>JARLHI010000048.1 GCA_031292355.1 Candidatus Obscuribacterales bacterium | reverse complement strand
GCAATTGCAGCGCTATCAGCGATGCGCGAAGAAGTGATGGTCGGGCTGTTGTCGGCGACCAGTTTGGCGGGTGGCGTTGAAATACTTGCAAGGTCCGCTGCTGGGGCCAAGTTAGACTGTGTTTTGATTACAGGTGGTGCCGATTCAGTAGCTACGAAATCTGTCTTCAAAACTGGAGCCGGCTTAAATGATGGCAATGTTACGGCAGCATTTGCATCTACGAGAGTGCCGTCAGCAGTGGCTTTTGCAATTGCAGCGCTATCAGCGATGCGCGAAGAAGTGATGGTCGGTGTGTTGTCGGCGACCAGGTTGGCGGGTAGCGTTGCAATACTTGCAAGGTCCATCGATGGTGACACAATTGACTGTCTTGTCATTGCAGGTGGTGCCGGTTCGGTAGCAGCAGTGACTACGAAATCTGTCTTCAGAACTGTGGCTGGTTTAAATGAGGCAAATGCTGGCGAAGCGTTTGGATTCACGCCGAGGCTCTCAGTAGAGACTTTTGCAATTGTAGCGGCATCGGCCGGGTGCGAAGAACTGGCTGTTGGAATGGTTTCAGTGATGAGATTGGAAGCTGGCGTTGCAAGACTTGCAAGATCTAGCGATGGTGACCCATTTAGTGTCCGTGTGATTGCTACTTGTCCCAGTTCACCGGCTGATGCTACGAATTCGGTTTTCAAAACCGGGGCAGATGTAAAAGCTTTGAATGTTGGCGTGGCATTCGGCTCTGCGCCGATGCTATCAGCAGTGATTTTTGTGATTGCAGCGCCATTTGTGACGCGTGAAGAAGCGAGGGGTGAAGGGGTGTCAGTGACCAGATTGGAAGCTGGCGTTGCAAGACTTGCAAGGTCCATCGATGGTGACCCTTTTAGCGTCCGCATGATTGCGACTTGTCCCGGCTCGGCGGCCGACGCTACGAGGGCAGTCTTTAGGACCTGGGGTAATTCTTTGTCTGCGGCGCCATTAGTAGCGAGAATTTTTGTGGCGGTCACGGAAGTGTCGGCAATCGCAATTGGTGCAGGTGTTATAAGACTCGCAAGATCTGTTGAAGGTGACCCACTAAACGCTCGCGCATTTGCAGGTTGTGCTGGGTCAACAACTGACCCTGCGGACTCAGTCGTTACAACTAAAGTTGGCTTAAACGAGGTAAATATTGGTGTTGAATTTTTTGATTGCCCATTATTATCAGTAGCAACTGAGAGCACTGAAGTTTGGTCTTTTGTACCAGTCGGTGTCGGGATGACTGCAGTGGTAGCTATTTCAATTGGACCCGAATGAACGGGGAAGGCAACCGACGGAGTTGAGGTTTGGTCCAGTGCCGTAGCAGCTTGAAGCAAATTTTTAAAAGCGTCTGCCGCTCTGACGTTGTCATCGGTTTGGCCCTGCATCGTTTTTAAGAGAGGATTTGCTGAAAGAGTAGATAAGCCCTTCAAATTCGTTAAGTCCAGCGAAGGCAGATTATTTGCTGTCGATTCGATTTTTACTTTCGCTGCAACTTGTTGTTTGGTGTCTGCGGATAGGGCATTCAAATTAAGTTTGCAATCGGTGCTATCGGCATTTTCATGCCGTTTATGTAATTCATCGCCACGCGGCGGCGATGCCTGATTTTTGCTATCAAGACATGCGTCGTCAGACGCACCCCTGGAAGTAACCATCGGCGTATCTCAGAAATTATGATTGCATTACATGTGCAGGCGATTTTCAAAAACTCATCTGCATACATATCTAATGCCCAGGAATTTGCGTCCATGAAACATATATAAATTGAATATGTTAGCTAGCAACAATATTGGACACTGCGTGTTCAAACTCCCACCTGAACGCAGATTACGCGCTTGCATGACATTATCAGCAGCCTTTGTTGACGTTCCAGAAAAGCACCATTAGGACCCTAAAGTCCCATGGATTCACTGTTTGCGGTAACGTAGCGCCAAGCTGCTAATAAAACGCATTTTGATTAAATCTCAAAGCCGAAATGTATTGTCAATCATGCCTTTCAGGGTTTGTTGCGGACTATCTCTAGTTGCCTATTTAATGCGTACTTTCCCCAGTTACAAATACTCAGCTGACGATTAGATTCAAGTTGTCAAAGCTTGAAGGAGTCATCTCTATGTTCGATGCCGTGTGCACAAACCTGAAAAAACACCCAGCAGATCCACAGACCGAGGTAGATACCGATGTGATCGCCAGAGCGCTGCATGATGGAAATAGCTCTATTCGTGCTGTTTTTGACAATCATGTGAACAATCTGAAAGCTCAAGATAATTTTTCACCTAGTCACCAGCAGCCGTTCTTGTCTCATTTTCAAACTTTTATGAGCGCCCTGCACTGCAAAGATCCTGCTGATGTATCGGCTGTTATTGATCCAAAGGACCCTAACAAAGTTGACTTTCATATCGATTTTTGGCGTGCCGATACGAATTCGATTTACGAAACTGCTAAAGGGCACACGGTTAATCCAGCTCTCATAGCCGGAGCAGATAAAGCTTTAAATGACAGCATTCCCGCTGAGGATCGAGATCAAGCGGTCTCCCAATTCAATGAACGCGCTCGTATTGATAAGCAGCCTATGCGAATTGAGTTGAATCCACAATCAGGCGAGATCGAACTTAAAGCTGCAGATCCCAATATTACTGCTAGCAAGTAACGTTAGTGGAGCGGTGCGGTAAAGTAAATTGCCGTGCCGCGATCGGATTCGGCCCAGATTTTTCCACCCATTCTTTCAACATTGTTGCGCACTAAATACAGTGCCAGACGTGTACCATACTCGCTTTGATCGTGTTTGCCTTCGATGAAGCCAGCAAACATATCGGCTATTTCTTGAGCTGGCAAAGCTGGTCCTGAACTCAAGACGCCTATGCGCATCTCTTCTGCTCGTGCGCTGGTTTCGACGCGGACGCGTCCACCAGGTGTAGTAATGCTGACCATTTTTTCTAGTAACGCCACGATAATACTGTAGACGGTTTCTCTGTTGCCGTTGAGATTTGGTAGACCGGTGACGCTCTTGTAGTCCAATGCCAGTTGCCGGTCGCGCGCATAAGGGGCCATTTCTTCCAGGCAATCGGCGACCAGCCTATTAACTATGATGCTCTCGCGTGGAGCCGCAGGTGGCGGCACAAAGCTGCCGTACATCATCAATAAGCTTTCAATGACTGCGATTAGATTTTCGTACTGTTCGTGCACTTCGGCAAGTTGTTGCGCAAAGTTTGGGTGCATTTGATCTTGTGCACTCATAATCTTTGACCAGTCACCTTCGGCATGAACCAGTGGCGCGCGAATGGAGTCAGTAAGCATGGCTACGATTTCGTTGCGTACTCTTGCAATTTCGCTGCGCAGTGATTTGTCTCGCAGCACCATGACGTAGGCCTGAATCGATCCATCTTCGCTTTCAATTGGCTGCAGATGCGCCATCACTTCGATAGATGTGTCTTTTTGAAAATTAAAGACAACGCCTTCAGGATAGAACTGGTTGATTAAAGCATGCGGGTCGCCGCCGTGTTGAGCGAATGCTTGACCGCTTTGGAAATCACTTTTTTGTTCGCCTGGTTTTTTCACCAGGTCGAAACACAGACGTCCGGCGATTTCACCCTCGGTGACCCCAAGCCAGTTTAGGAAAACAGTATTGGCGGAGAGAATATTGCCGTATTGATCAAGAACCAAAAACCCTTCGGTCGATACTTGTAGAACCGCATCCAGTTTGCGTTGTAACAACACCGACTGACGATTCGCGAAGTTCATTTGTTTAGACACTTCAGTCAATTGTTTGGATTGCTGTGCTATTTGTCGATTAAGCGCGTCTACTTGCGCGCTGGTATCGGTCGACGTTTGTGCTTTGACCTCTGCTTCCTGGGCCGTGCGATTGAGCTGATTGCGCAGGCTCTGCATACTTTGCCTGGCGTTTGCAATTGCAGTCTCGATTGATTCTCCAAGACTTAACCACTCACCTTCGAGCCCTTCCATAGGCGGCAGAGAACTCCGCTCTTTAGCCAAAGCCTCTGTACGTTTTCGTAAATAGCGTAATGGATTCGTGACACTGCCAGCGATACTACTCACCAGAATCAGAGCGACGATAAAAGTGACTCCGCCGATTAATAAACCCAGTAAAGCTACGCTTGTGACTTGCGATCTGATGTCCGAGATAGGAGCGCAAACGAGAATTGCGCCAAGTAGTTCTCCATTTGCTCCAGCGAGGTCCTGACGCACCCACCAGCGTCGGCCATTCTCAAAACTGGCGGCGCTGGTTGTGAATGGGACGTATTGATTGATGTCGCCCGTGCCCAGGCTGATAACTGGTTTGGGTAGACCGTCAAAGCCTTTTTTATTTAATTCGGCAACGATGGGGCTTTGTTGAATTTCTGGACTGGCCGTGACGCTTCCTTGTTCACCTTCTGGGGGTCTGGAAACAGCCGCCAGCCCAGAGTCGCTAAAATTAGGATTTTCAATCGGTAATTTTGCTGCCAGTCCCGTCAAAAACTCGGTGCTGAGTGGCTGACTGGCTGCAATCACACCTATCACTTTATTGTTACTGCGTACTGGTTCGAGGCTGCTCAAGGTGATGTAGCCATGGGGGCTGAAGTTGCCATAAACCTGAGCTGGTCTATATTGCGTGAGTACATTTTCTACTCCGGAGCATTTGGCCTTGGCCGAATAGTCAGAGAATTTGGGCGTGTCAGTGCTGTAGAAAACTTTGCCTGCGCCGTCGATCAATGTCAGGTCGCCAGGATAAGAAGTGTCTTTGATAATGCCTGATACGATGTCGCCTGCCGCTTTGCGATTATGGCTGGACAGAGCGGAGATGACTGCCGGATCCTGGGCGATTGTAGCTGCTAATTGTTTGTTAGCCGACCAGATCAGGTCGCGATCGTGACTGTAGGCACCTAGTGCAGCGATAGCATTTCGCGCGGCATTCATTCGGCTCGATTGATAGTCGAGCAAAATTGCCGCACCGACGGTGCCTATAACCATGAGCAAAATCACGGCCAGGAAGCGAAGAGTTAGTTTAGCGCCAAATCCCAAGAGGTTTTACCATGCAACGCTTTCGGACAGAAGAACAGTTTAGCGTTTTATGGAGTCAGTATCAGCTGGCAGGGCAATTTCCAACACTACTTTTTGAATATTCCTCTGCGGACTACTTGTCAGTTGAAGCGGACTGTTCCCTTTCGGCCGCTTTGCGATACTCGGATTGAACTTGAATTGCTCGAATCAGTTGATTCGGACCGCAATAGCCAAGTTCTAGCAAAAGCTGACCCAGAGGTCTTTGTTCTTTCCCGGCGAAAGCTTCTTCGCGCTGAATATTCAGTGATTCATCCAACTGATAAATCGTAATGTAGCCAAGCTCCACCAAAATCTGCCCGAGGAGCATCTTGTTTGGCGCGCTGCTAGTTTCGGAGTTGTTCGACGGCTTAGTCTTCATGTTGAGTGGTTTGCCCCGTGTGCGAAGAGTGCCTTATAGTTCGAATGCCGGACATTCTGACAACAATAAAAAAAGTCAGACCGCTGGACACACCCGAAGGATTCACTTATGGCTGCTGGGTTTCCCCCCTGACCAGGTTCGTGGGCCTCCGCCGCGCCCAACGATCTGATCCGCAATTATAAACGATCTATGTGGCAAGAGTAAGTCTTATTAGTGTTGAACTCCATTATCGGCTTGACATTATCCTGCCCGGGATTTTATCTGATCAACCGATTTTGATACGGTTGCAGTCAAATTCTAATCTTAAAGTTTTCTGCCAGAGATGATCACACTGCAGCACAAGCTGCGTGGCTGCCATAGCACCACAAGTGATATCACATATATCACACAGGTTCTAGTTTTTAGTCTTGAGCGCCAGAAGCGAAGTCAGGACCGCTGTCGGTCATATTCCAGCGCAACAGTTCACGGCGCCATTCTAGGTCTGCTTGCGCTTCCTTGACCAGGTTGGCAAGTCCTTGGAAATCGGCAAAGGATAAGTCTATAGCCATGCCCAGGTCAAACGTCAGTTTGATTCTTTCGCAATTGGGAGTGCAAGACATGCATACGATGTGATCAGGACCACATACTTCAAAAAGTTGATTTTCGTCGCATTGGAGCGGATCTTTTTGCCAGTTCAAATAATCAACGAATTGTTGATCCTCGAGACTTTGTTGCACAAGCAGCACTAGAGCCTGATATTGATTGTTATTGAGGTATATGGTTACTTCTTGTCTGCGGAAATCTAGCGCGAATTCACCATTTTCTTTGTCCAGGTAAAGGTCCGCGAAAGCGTTTGCGAAGCTTATTTGATACGCGGTGCTGGTTTTCATCAGACAGATTCCTCTATCGCATCCATTTTAGGTTCAGATTCAGGTTCAGACTCAAGTGTTCGTTTGGATCAGTCAAAATAATTGCTCTATTGTTGATCCTGTTTCAGCCATCTGGCGATGTCGCGGGCGTGATAGGTGATGATTATGTCGGCGCCTGCTCTGACTAAACCTGTCAACGTTTCGAGCACGACTCTCTTTTCGTCGATCCAGCCGTTTGCCGCAGCAGCCTTAACCATGGAGTACTCTCCAGAGACATTATATGCCGCAATAGGCATTTTGGTCATTTCACGCGCCTTCGAGATGATGTCGGAGTATGAAAGTGCTGGTTTGATCATAATGACGTCTGCGCCTTCAGCGATATCCAGTTCAATTTCGCGTAAAGCTTCGCGGCCATTGGCAGGATCCATTTGATACGAAGTGCGGTCACCGAATTTTGGGGCTGATTCAGCCGCTTCACGAAATGGACCATATAGGGCAGACGCAAATTTGGCACTGTAAGCCATGATTGGAATATGTTCGAAGGATGCGTCATCTAAAGCTTTGCGAATAGCGGCGATGCGGCCGTCCATCATGTCGGATGGAGCGATGATATCGGCGCCAGCCTGTGCCTGCGCTACGGCAGCCCGAGCGAGGATGTGTAAAGTCGGGTCGTTGACAACTTGTCCGTCCTCGATAATGCCGCAGTGTCCATGATCCATATATTCGCAAAGGCAGGTGTCGGCGACGACGAGAAGGTCAGGATAAGCTTCTTTAATAGCACGGGTTGCTCGTTGGACCACACCGTCTGGATGCCAGGCTCCGGTCGCTTCTGCGTCTTTGTGCTCGGGTATGCCGAAAAGCAAAATTGCGGTCACGCCCTCGGCAATCAGTTCACTAATTTCCTCAAGTGCCCGATCAATTGTTTGTTGATTGATGCCAGGCATGGACGAAATTGGCTTTCTGATACCGTTTCCTTCAATTAGAAACAAGGGATAAATCAGCTGCTCGATGCGCAAATGAGTCTCTCTCACCATCGCTCGCAATGGAGCTTGTGAGCGCATCCGTCTCATCCTCATTGCCGGATATGGCAAATTAGTTGTGACTGGCGTTGCCAGTGGTTTAGACAGGGTGGAAACGCGCGATTCCTTCATTGGCTACAGCCTCTTTGCATGACTCTATCGGTACAGCCTTTAAATATACAGTCAGGTGAGCGATATCCTGACTTCTCAGTCAATATTCTTGTCGAATATTAATCGCTCACCTGACTGTTTTATTTTTTCTGAGCCGTTTTTTTAAACAATAGCTATGCGCTAAGGCTTTAAGGGCTAGTTAGAGGACTTTTTTTTTCCCACCGTTCTGCGCAACTGCTTTCTGGTCTAATTTGTAGGCTTTTTCCTGAAGATGAGCCACTCGCTTCTGGAAATGCTCCTGCTCTTTCACTGGCAGATTAGGCGTCAAAGACATGTAAGCATTGATTTGCACGGCAGCGTCACGCAAATCCTTGGAAGAATTTGGATAGAGCTTTTCGAGCGTTTCAGCAAGACCGATGCGGGCATCAGCCATACGCGGGTCATCAAAAATGGCTGTGTGGTATTTGTCGACCGCGCTCGCCAATTGTTTGCGCTTGGCTAGATCGTTAGCCAGAGTGTCATTTTGTCTGGCATCATCACGAGCTTTGGCCACCATGTCGCGACCCCGTTTTGCTCTTTCTTCGCTACCTGGAAACGATGCAGCCTTTTGATAAGCGGCATCAGCACTGTTCAAGTCTTTGATCATCAAAGCCAGATCGCCTACAGCAAAAGCATCTTTGGCATTGGTGGTATTGCCAATGACAGTGTTCATCTGCACACTTGCTTCTTGGAATTTGTTTTGAGCAAGCAGGGCTTCTGCATAACTTACCCGGTCAGGGTCGGTTTGCGGATTGCTGACGCTAGCTAAATCAACCTTTTCACCAGCAAGGGCGCGCAATTTGGCCTGAGCCAAACGCAGCTGCATGCTGTTTGGATTCATCGCCACAGCTTTGTTGATCATCACTTTAGCTTTTTCAAATTCATTGCTGGAGATAAATGCGCCAGCTGCTTCTTTTTGTGCTTTCAAATAATAAGCGCGGGTGACGCCTTCAGCTGCAGCTCCACTTCTCGGTGTTGAATTGAGCACGATTTCGTATTCTTTGATAGCGTCGTCAAGTTTTTCCACTTTCAAGCTGTCTTGAGCAACGCGAAGATGCAATTCTGGACTATTGGGACTGAGTTCCAAGCCAGAGCGCAATTCAGCGATAGCATGCTCGACGTCGCCCCGATTTTCACGGATGTTTGCAATGCCAAGGTAAGCGGAAGGATTTTCAGGCTTGATGCGGATTGACTCTTGATATTCTTTGACGCCTGCAACAGTATTGCCTTGTGCGTCGTAGGCTCGACCAAGAGCCAGGTGAACGGGGGCGCTATTGCGATTTTGGTAGAGCGATGTATTTAGCTCTTTAATCGCCTCATCGTTCTGGTTTTGCTTGAGATAAGCCAATCCCATACCATAGTGGGCTGTTGAATTTCCGGTGTTTTCAGTGATTGCTTCTTTAAAGCTGGTCATGGCACCTGCGGTGTCACCTAGATTCAACTTGGCGAGGCCAAGGCCTGCGTGAGCATCAGAATATTTGGGGTCCAGTTTGATAGCGCCCTGGAAAGCTGTTTGGGCTTTGTCGTAGCGTTTTTCTTCTAAGTAGATATTGCCGAGGGTGGCGTGGATTTCGGCGACGTTCGGATCGCAATCCAGAGCCTGATTGCATTCAGCTCCAGCTTGCTTGAGATAGGCTTCTCGGCTAGTGCGGATCGTTTGATTTGATGATTGCAGGCGATTAAGCATGACTGCCGCTTTGCCGGCGTGAGCCAGTGCGTTTTTAGGGTCTTGCTTGAGTGCTTTATTGAGTTCTTCTTCTGCGCGATCTAGTTTGAATCCTCGACTGAGAGCGAAACCGTAGCCCACGCGAGCTTGGATGTCTTTAGAATTGGAATTGAGTGCGTTGTGGTAAAGCTCTTCGGCTTCAGCGTATTTGCCATTCAGCAGCAATTGGTCAGCCTGAGCTACTTGCCGGCTGATGTGTGCCGTCAGCATTTTCTTTGATGGATGACGTACTGGTGCCGCCAGCGATACCACATTGGATGCCGCAAACAGTGACAGCACCACCAGGGAACTGAGTTTAATCGCCCTGTGTGCTTCATTTTTAATACTGTTATGCATGTTCAACCTCGAGTCAGTTTTGCGAGCCGTTGTTATACATTGGTCTGCTCAACATTGCAAGCCGAAATAATGTGTAGAAGCCGTAAAAATCGGTTCCAAGCATCCTTTTCAGCGACAACGATGAGCTTGATCACATTACCTCTCAACCTTGAACAGACGGTCGACCAGTCAGCAGTTGGAGACATATTTAAAGCAGCCAAGCGGGTAGCTTTTCTCAGAGACCTCAGAACAAAATTTAGACGCAAAGGGACCGACGAGGTTCCTCAAAAATAATATTGCGAAGAATTGAGCTAGGTGTACTTGGGTTTGACTTCTTTAAGAGAGGGTAAGAAAAGTGTATCGAAATGAATGCAAGTCTTTGGCGCGACTTCCTTCTAGCTCAGTTGAGCTTCCGCAGGCGACGAACAATTTTTCCCAGAAAGACCCCAAAGGTTAATGGTCATGAGTGACAAGGATAGAGCGAAAAAAGGCAACCTGGATGCTGCGATACTTGGTGGATTCAAGTCAAGTTCCAAGCGTTTTGCCGAATATAAGCAAAATGGAACAGATTCAGGCACGTGGAAGACTGTGGTGGTACCCGATATGACTGGTGACGAGGGGCGTATCCCCACCAAACGCGAATGGTTGGAGCGACTCTTTCAGTTGTTCGATCAGTATTCTCAGGATTTCAATAAGCTTGTAGATGAGCCGCATCTGATATCGGCCTGTTATCCTCCACGTGAGCAAGCCCAGGAGCATCCCCTCATCAACGCACATCAGGGATTGGTTTCTACCAAGCACTGGGAACTCGTCGTGCGTCTGCAAGATGATGGTATTTCTGGATTTCTTTTGCCAAGAGCAATGGAAGAGAATTTTCTCCAGAACGAAAGTTTGTTCGAGCGAATCTTTTTTATTGAGTGTGTGGGGAACGGTCCAGCGTTGACTTGGATTTTTGATGGTCGCACGACCGAATTTTCTCAACTGCCCTCGCTGGCCAGACGTTGTTTTGGCTCTTTAATTGAAATTGCTCGCAAAGAAGAATTGGAGGAATTCGAAGACCTTGCGGAGAAGGAACCTACGATTCCTATGGCTGCTATCGAAGAAGCTGTTGGCCGTCGCACGATTGAGCCTTTAAGTACTGTTTTTCCGACATCTACAGTCAGTAATGAGAATTTTGATGCCGGTATCACACCTGAATTGATAGCCAGTGAGTTTGCACCGGCCGGTGAATTTTCTACCGATTATCATTTAGGTCCATCGACCGAATTCAGTAATGACACCGCGGCTGGTGTAGATTTGACTGGTGAACAAGCTGGGTTTAAAGATCTTCTGAGTTTTGGCCAGAGTCAACTAACTAGCGCTGATAAAGACCCATCTTATGGCGGACCTCAAGTCAATGACTTAGATACTGCAGAAATTGATCAGTTCGATAATAATGAGTCCTCCGGTCTAAGTGGGCTTCTCAAAGATACAGAAACGAATACTGAAGCAAACACTGAAGCAAATAATGATGTAAATACTGAGGAGATTGAAATGCTGAAGATGGAAGATGGGAATATCACCGCTGCTCTCGAGATGATGAAACATTCTGTCGATAAAGAGCTAGAGTCTTTGGCTAAGAGTGGTGCCAGGGCCTTCGAAAATCAAGATATGAGCGCAGTCGAACGGGCACTGAAACGCACGAAGAAGGTCAAAGAATTCAAAGAGCAGCTTGCACCCGTCCTTTCGTTGTGGGAAAGACTGGAAGAAGACGGTGACTGAAGTCATAGTCCTTTTGTAATTTCATCGAAAATTGTTGAACGTCTGGTTGAAGATTCTTTCAATCAGGCGTTCTAGCTTATCACGTCGCTCATTTTGACCCAGCCTTTTGCGACTAAGTTGACCCACATTGGTGTACCGATATCCTGCATCTCGCTGATGCATAGTTCGTATTGGGTCATTGTAATCTTGCCCAGAGCGAGCAAATATCTGGCGAGAGTAATTGATTCAAGTTCTTCGACCGTCAGTTTGCCAACTTCTACAAGGTATGAGGCAGTTTCCAATTCGGTTTGATTTTCAGCGGCATTCATCGCCGCTTCTAAATCAGAGGTCGAAACAAGCTGCGAGAATCGGATTAATGAAAGGAGCGAATGTACGCTCTTAGTTGCAGCAGCTTTCTTTCGTGCCGGTTCTAAATCGACGCCATCACTCACCATTTTCTTAAAATTGCGTGTTTTGTCGTAAGAGCTGCGGGTATGCGGATCGCGCAGCACCTCGTGAGCGAGACTAATAGCTTGAACAAGGCTTTCCACCTGCCAAAGTTCAAGTTCAGTGTCATTTTCTAGATGGTGCGACCCAATCAGGCGTCGTACACGTCTTAGATAACCCCTGTGAACGATTTCCATTGAGGAGTCGGCGCTAATTTGTAGAAGCTCATAGAAATCAAAATTTTGCACATATTTGCTGAATCCCTCTGGTGTGCTCACATCTTCGCCGAGTTCTTCGACGCTTTCTTCAGCAGGGTTATAAGCGAGATTTTCGCTTGAACTCGTCATCATCTCTTCGTCGTCCACGCTAAGTTACCTTTGGAGTACAAGCTCAAGGTCAGTCGGTTAATTGTAGACGAACTAGCCGATTGCTGTAACGGATTCTATCAGACGTTCGACCATGCCCGGGATTGTAAATGTCCGTGCTTGCAAGGGGGAGCGCCCTAGTACCTTCTCGATGGTTTTGGAAGTCTCAGGACCGATACTGATAAATTCTATGCCCGTTAAAGCCCGCGCAATAGCTTGGGATGCGTCTGACCCTTCTTGCCCTTTCTCTTTAAGCTGACGTTGTTCCAGGGCGTGTCGAATAATGGTGTCAAAGTTTTTGACTGATTGCGAACTCGCGAGTGCAACGAAATCGATTGACTTGGTTTCTATCAACTCCAATAAATCTTGCGAGCGACTGAGTGCGTCGTCAGGCATCACTGTTTGATAAACCTCGACTACATCAACCAGCGCTCCGGCTTTTGAAAATCGTTCTTTGATTGTTTGTCTGCCGGCTGTGGTGCGTGGCCAGAGAAACTTTGTACCGCTGAGCACATACGTCGATTCGAATTCATCAACTAACGCATCAGCCACAAATGATTGGGGTGTAAAAGTTGACTGATAGCCTTGACGTTCCAGGGCGTCAGCTGTAGCTGGACCAACTGTGGCAAAGCGGATGGTGCTCAACTCTGACTGCAAGATTGCCGCGTCTTTCTGGCATTGTCTGTAGTGCTCGAAGAAAAAATCGACGGCATTAACTGATGCGAAAATGACCCAGTCGTAGTTTTGAATTTGTTGCAGTGCTTCTTCCAGCTCGGCGAAAGAATCCGGACGCATTAGAGCAATCACGGGAAATTCAAAAATGGAGGCGCCGAGTTCTAGAAGTTGTTGGGACAGAGGACTTGCTTGATGTACTCCGCGTGTTACCAGAACACTAACTCCGCTCAATAGATCAGTCTTTTCGGAAGCGGTGGGCGCTTGAGATTCAGATAATTGATCCGGTATTGATTCTGGCATAGCAACAGTAGTTTGTTTTCTGTGGGGCAAATTCAAGGAGGAGAGATTGTAATTGGAATTTGTCGCAGATGTTCCAGAAGATTTCCAGCTCCGAGTTTCAACATCTTTTTTGCGAGGCTCTGTCCCAAAGCGACTGCGTTTTCTGGCACACCATCTTCTGTTGAGCGAATAACTTCAAGACCATCGGCGGACGCAACGCAGCCTCTGAGGTGAATGCTGCCATCATCGTGAGTTTCTGCAAATGCGCCAATAGGCACAGAGCAACCACCGCCCAGTTTCTCCAGAAAAGCTCTTTCGGCTGTGATTTCTGCTCTGACTCGAGGATCTTCGATTGCTGTGACTAGAGATAAAACTGTGGTGTCGTCAGCGCGGCATTCAACGGCGAGAGCGCCTTGACCGGCTGCAGGAGTACTTATGTCGTAGTCGAGATATTCAGTAATGCGGTCTGCGAGATCCAATCGAAGCAAGCCAGCGGCTGCCAGAATCATGGCGTCACAAAGACCCTCATCATGTTTACGCAGACGAGTCGGAATATTGCCTCTGACGTCAATAAATTGCAGATCGCTGCGCAAATTCTGTAGCTGTGCGGCTCGGCGCCGACTCGATGTGGCTACCTTACTGCCAGGCTTAAGGTCCATGAATTTGGTTTTGTCATGACTAACGACGACATCTCGTGAATCGCTTCGGTTGAGCACGGCAGCAAGTGTTAGACCAGCGGGCATGTCGGTGGGAAGATCTTTGAGGCTATGGACGACCAAATCGACTCGATTGTCGAACAATGCTTCTTCTAACTCTTTGACAAAGACGCCTCGTGTTCCGAGATCTGCGATAGGTCGGTCTTGAACTTTGTCACCACCCGTGGTGATGTGGATAACTTCCACTTTTAAATCAGGGAAGTTCTTGGCTAATTCTTCGACAACCATATCTGTTTGCAAAAGAGCAAGCTTGCTTTCTCTTGTGCCTATTTTGACAGTTTTATTTACAGAGCTATGGTTGTTTTTGTCTGACACGAATCGATCCAAATTTGCTGGTCTGATATTTGCGGGAAGCCTGGTCTTCTAGATTAGTGTTCTACCAACGAAGCGTGTCTTCGTTTGTTTGTGAGTACTGTCGAGCCCGCACTGAGCGGATCCAGGTTGAACAACGTTCTCAGTGCCTCGGCGTGCTGTCTGAGAATTTGATAGTCGCGTGTTGCTTTTAATTGTATGGTCGGGTGATGCAAAATTTGATTGACGATCGCTCTGCTGATTCCTTCGACTTGCTGCTTCTCTTCGTCTGAGATTGCTGAATCGCTAGGAAAGCGCGACTTAGCCATTTGCTCTAATCGGATGGATTCAATCTTTTCGCGCAGCTCGGCGATTGTTGGCACCACCAGTAGTGAGCGCTGCCAGGAGTGAAAATCATCGAGAGTCTCGTAAACAATATTTTGAGCATCAGCCGTCAGCGCTTCACGCTCGGCGAGATTCATCTGGACGATTTTCATTAAGTCGTCAGAGTGGTGCAGTGTCACTTCAGCCAAGTCGCCGACAGATGGCTCTACATTCCGAGGCACCGAAATATCGACAATGCACAATTTCTTGTTGCCACTCACTTCTCTCGCTTTGAGCAAATCGGTTGCTGTTATTACAGGCGCGAAGCTGCTGGTTGCGACAACGACTAAATCGGCGCTTGCAAGAATTTCGTGACGGTCAGCAAAATTTGCCGAAATATCCAGCCTTTCTCGATTGGGTAATTTGTTTTCGCCGAAGCTCTGCAAGCGTTCAGGCGTGCGATTGAGCATTACTACAGAGCCGCAAGCGGATTCCCCGAGAAGTATCTTTGCGCAGATCTGAGCCATTTTGCCGCCACCGACGACAACTGCAGTGTAGCGAGTGTGCTCATTAAGATGAGTGCGACCAAGCTCAACAGCCGCTGAGCTGACCGATACTGCTCGGCGACCCATGGCTGTTTCGGTGCGCACCCGCTTGCCGCAGTTGAGAGCTGTTTTGAAAAGATAATCGAGAACGGGACCCGCGGTGCCTGCTTGCAAAGCAACCTGGTGTGCTGATTTTAGCTGAGAGACAATTTGAGTCTCACCGAGAATCATACTGTCTAGCCCCGAGGCGACTCTAAATAAATGGACGGCGACGTCTTCTCGTAGCAGGCGAAAGTTTGGCTTTAGTACGCCGTGATCGGTAATGGCCTGTGTGGAAGCAAAAAAGGAATCGATTTCGCGCCAGCCTGCCTGCACATTGCTCACGACTGCATAAACTTCAGTGCGATTGCATGTGGAGACCAGTACGGCTTCTTTGACATGCGGCAGATTTTTCAAAGCCGTCAGTGCATGACCCAGGCAGGATTGTGGAATCGTGAAACGCTCGCGGATAGCGAGGGGCGTATCATGATAATTCAATCCACAAACTACTAGATGGTTCATGCTTACCGGGGTTTCCAGATGCTTTTCAGGCTCAAGTTAGACGTCTAGATTTTCTAAGTATTTTAGATTTTTTAGTACCTTACTACGCCTTGGCCGGCATTTCCTGAAGGTATTTTATTGTTCAGGCCTTGATCTTCAGAAGTTGACTGATCTGCCGCGAAAAGTTTCGCTGTGACCATTAAAAAAGACGGGCTGTTGTGCCAATTATAGCCACGCAGCGCACGTTGACCTCCATCTTTAGGCTGAGAGTAAAGAACTCATTACTTTTCAAGAATGAAACAGGAATTATATGAGATGTCAGTATGCGCCTTGCTTACCGTAATGTGTTGTCTTGTACAGAAGTAGGTCCAAGCCACTTGTTTTTCCAGTCTGATAATTGTTGAGAATGCTCTGGGTGCAGCTTGTTGGAAAGCCAGAAGAGTCCTTCGAGAGTGCGAAGCGTTGGGCGCGAAAGTGTGTCTTGCGATGGAGGCGGCAGAAAAAAATAGCGTTTGTTTCTAATTGCCCTCAATTTGCTCCATGGCGCTGTCAGCAAAAAAGATTGGTTGCGCGATTCATAAGGCATAACAATGACTTCGGGGTCGCTTAGAACCAATTTTTCCATAGAGAAGTGTGGATAATCTTGCGGCATCGACGAAGCAATATTGCTTCCGCCGCTGATTTCAATAACATCATTGAGATAACTGTTTTTGCCTACACTAATTAGAGGTTGAGGAAAGACGCAGAAGAATATGCTGGTTTTTGTTTTTCCAGCATTGATCTCGCTAAGACTTTTGATTGCTTTTTGAAAATTTTGACTACGTTCTTTTGCGAAATTTTCTTGCCCCGCAATTGCACCGAGAGTAAGCAGATTTGTGGCGACGTCAGGCAGGTGATGATTAGGAAAAATAACTGTTTGAAAGTGATTATGCTGCAATTGGCTTGCTAGAGCTTCTTGACCGGAGACAAGCAATACCTTGTCTGGCTGCAGTCGTTTCAATCGTTCCAAATTGCACGTTGTAAAACTGCCAACGATGGTTTTGGATTTTGCCGCTGGCGGAAAATCGCAGAACGAGCTGACTCCAATTAACTGCGATTGAGCGTTTATTGAATAAACTAATTCGGTAATGGAAGGCGCAAGAGAAGCTAGTTTTGCACCATTTTTGCTTTGCACCGCTGGAGGGAAGTAGAGTTGAAATACTAAGTAAGTTAGTAGAATTATTGCCTTCGTATTTAGTGGCACAATTTTACTGCTTCTTGCAAAGCAAAATTGCCGGTCTCGCATCAGCCCAGCCACGCGAGAATTTCCTCGACGCGCTCATTGGTGTCTAGAGCTTTAATCGTGTAAGTCTTATCGAGCAAATCCCAATCGAACAAAGTGGCTCTAACAAGCCGGTCTACCTGTTTTTGATAGTCCAGGTCGGTCCAGCGAAAGCCATCGTCTGGAGGCTTAAACATGGGCGGAACATAGATTATGTGGGTGTACCTATCCGCTTGTTTTCGCGCTGTATTGTAGTAGGCTTCCGTGTTGTAAGACATTGCCTGACTCAAATGCCAACGCTGCCACAGAGCCCATGAATCAATTGCAGATCGATCGGAAATAAATTTGGACTTTTTATTTTCGGCATTCATTTGCATTTCAAGGACGTTTCTTTTGAAATTTTCCTGATCTGTAATTTCGCCTGGATATTTGTAGCCCATTGTTATGCACAATTCGCGTGCAATTTCAGGGATGACAGGCAATGAGAGAAGCGGAGCCAGCATCAAAACCAGGGTGGTTTTGCCGACTCCGCTTGCGCCCGTGACAATTATCCTTTTGTCAGTTATGCGCTTACTCCTTTTGTTGCCTTGTTTGTTGCTTTAGCCAATGTTGGCTGGATCCTTTGGTTTAGCTGGAGCTGATGCGCTGCTGCCGTTGTCTGGTAGCGCCTTGCGATCTTTACGTAATGCGTCAGCTATATCGATACCTGTCAGACCCTTGATCATCATCATGCTTTGGGCTGCAACATTCAATACGTCACTTGTTACTTTGCTAGCACCAGATCCACTTCCGTCTCCACCTGTAGACAATACTGTCATACTGCCTATTTTGGAGAGAGGAGCGGCGGCTGCAGCTACTATTTCTGGCAATCTTTCGATAATCATGCTGGTCATAGCAGCGTCGTTGTACTGTTTGAACGCTTCGGCTTTCTTGCCCATGGCTTCGGCTTCAGCTTGTCCTTTTGCGGCAGTCACCGTAGCTTCGGCAATACCTTGAGCTCGTGAAGCTTCTGCATGGGCAAGACCATTGGCTTTTGTCGCTTCGGCGTCAGCTAATGCTCTCAAGCGAGTAGAGTCGGCAGCACCTTGAGCTTGCAGTTTGGCGGACAAAGCGTCTGCTTCAGCTAACATTTTGCGTTTTTCTTGCTCGGCTTGCGTCATCAAACGAATTCTCGTTTGTTCTGCTTCGGCAGGCTTGGTCACTTCTTGCTCCAGTTGAACCTGGCGTTTCATAACTTCTACTTGTTGGAGTTCCACTTCTTTTTGAGCTTCGATGATTTTGATTTTTTGAGTTTCTTCAACAAGCTTTTGTTGCGTCTGCGCTTTAACGATGTCGTACATCATGTCCGAAGCCGCTTTTTTATTGGCGACATCGGCTTGATACGATGCCTGGCTAACCTGGAAGTTTTTCGATGCTTCAGCAACTCTGGTGTCGGCTGCTAATTTCGCTTTGGCTCCTTCTTCTGCTGCGTTTGCTTGAGCGATTTGGGAATCTCTTTGTGCTTGCGCTTGTGCAATTGCGGTTTCTTTGCTTGCATGAGCGACACCAATGTCGGCGTTACGCTTTGCTTCGGCTGTTTGCTGTCTACCTAAGGCTTCCAGGTAACCCACGCTGTCTTTGATTTCTTTGATGGTGAAGGAGACAACGGTGAGACCCATTTTGGCGAGATCGCCAAGCGATACTTCTTGCACACGTTGAGCGAATGAATCGAAACTTTGGATCAATTCTTCTACTGTCATGGTGCCGAGGATTGCTCTCAAGTGACCAACAAGACTTTCGTGTGCGATGTTTGCGATTTCGACATCGCTTTTGCCAAGGAATTGCTCAGCAGCTGTAGCAATGGAGTAGTCATCACCTTTGACTTTGACCTGTGCTACACCTTCAACAAAAATCGGTACACCATTTCGAGTAATCATTGGTGCTTGGGCATGAACCTCGATGGTCATAATTTCTAAGCTGAGGAAGTTTCTTTGCTGCACCATGGGCAGCACTACTGCACCACCACCGACTACGATGGTGAATTTGCGCGGACGATCACCTTCAATTTCGTTGACTGCTGTCTGCCCAGCCCACATACCACTGATGATCATGGCTTGGTTTGGGCTGCACTTCTGGTACATGTTTGCTACAAGGCTACCGATGGCGAACATGGCGATAACCACCACGACTCCGCCAAACCACCATATTAGATCGACACCGAACATAAATTTAGAACCTCCTGAAGGGTGCGAGATGCACTTGCATAATTATTCCCGGACCGGCTTGTTGTTACTTGGGTGCTTCGATAGAACGATCCTATATGCTCAGCTTGACAACTATTCTGAATCAACATCAATTCGTTATAATCTCGCTAATCATCAGCTGTTGCGCCTGATCAGTCGAAATCGTTTTTTGGCTCAATTAATTGATGATTTTGAGTGTCAATAACCCTATTTTTTCGCATCAGCTGTCTGATAAAACAAGCGCCTGGACTGATTTACAATCCAGGCGACTTAGAGATTTAAAATTTGGATGTGTTGCTTTAGTGGTTCATAGACAATAGTTTGCCGCTCAGAGAAGATTGAGCACTGCTTCCCATCGCGCCATACGAGGCACCACTATTGGTTCCGTATGAGGAGTACGAAAGCATCTTCGCGGAGGTATTTGTGCTAGCGCGTGGCTTCTTGAGCAGGCATCCGTTCAAAGAGCTATCGCTGCGACGTCCATCGGCGATAAATGGCATTGCCTTTGCCTTCATTGCTGGCAGCGATCGTTCGGTGAGCACATGAGGATTAATAGGCGCAGCGGCTTTGCCGTACTTAGCGTAATGGTGCCCTTCTTCGAGTTTGACGGCGTTAGGGTCTCTATAGCGTTTAACTATAGGCGTCCAATAAAATTGGTTGAGATTGCCTTCGGTATGTGTCAAATTTTCTTGCCAGCCAGTTACAGCTACAGTGCGCACCGGTGAGGTGTCGAATGCCTTGTATGAGTTGGCTCGAGCGTCCTGTGGGTGGGCCAGTACACTCATCAAAACTATAAAAGAAAGGGACAATTTGGCTGTTATCGATTTCATATGTTTCAAGAGTCCTGTGCGTGATTTCATGGTTGGAAAAGAACGGACACTACGCGGTTGCCCTGATTGACCCGGCGGGTCAGAGGAACAGAATTGGAGTGGTGAAGAGATTAAATTCGGGGTGCCTTTTTCGTATTTCTACGATATGGCCGCAATATGACATTCTCTTGACATGGTTGCCGCTTTTTGAAAAAAAATCGGCTTTAACCCTTCCTTAGTCGCTGTGCTGCCACAGTTTGAGTGTTAGGGGCTTTTACTTTTGATTATTCAGGGTGCCTAGTCATGAAAACTTCAGCTCCATTGAGACGTGAAAGCGTCACGCCGATGACCCTTTATTCTTTTGATGATTCGAAATTCCGCAGCCGCAGCGGTGCGTTCGCAGCGCTTGCCCGGTTGGCAGCCGCCGATTCTCGGTTAAATGAATCAGTCGAGCTGTACAGGTTGGCTATTGAAGAAGGCGAAGAGCGTTGGGGACCTGATAGCAGACAAGTGAACGTTCTACTCGCTGAAATCGCTAACGTTTACTCTAGTTTGGGGGAGATGAGTCTTTCTATCTTCTATCGTCGACGCGCGACTTCCGATTAACACAGTCATCTCTGTACGGGAGTGCGCTTTTTTAGGAGAATTAATAGCGTGCACATTTTGACAAAAAGTGGGATTCACTGTCGTCAGTAAATCCCACTTTTGATGTAATTGGTTTCGAAAATCTCTACATTGCGTACGCAAAGATCTGTGCAGCTGCGCCTAAAAATGGCACTGGTTCAAGGGCGGCAGTAATCATTCCGATGATTGCATTGACAAGAAATTTTCTAAAAAGTCTGCGAAACATAAGCTCTATTCCTTTTTTGTATTTCTATTTTTCCGTACCTTTATGATGCGGGGACCGGCATTAAGGTGTGGTTAAAGGAAAATGCATGAAATGCTTATGACATGGCCGCTTGAATAGTGGCAATGTCATAAGCCGCACTGCGTTAAGCACCAGATGCAGTGCAGCTAAGTTTGATCGTTCGACTCGGCGGACTGAGCTTTAAAATCATCATGCCAGACATCAACAAGCATGACGTGATTTTGAATGTCGCAGATAATTACTCTCGCCTTTCTCGGTATTTCAATATCAGGAACAAGACTTTTTGCTGGCGCAGTCAGACGTTTTGAGCCTACTATGTAGGTGATTTCACCTGTGCGTCCGTTTGATATAGGAATGTTTATTTCTGCTATTTGTCCTATTAAATCTGCTACGCGTGACTCAGTAGAAACATGCATATTGGCGAAAAGCCAGGCGATTAGATGAATCACGGCTTGAACCGCCAGCCAGCCGCAGGTGACTGCCGCCGCGAAAGTAATCCAGGGGTTTATGTGCAGTGCAATGCCTGCCACCATACCGGTGATACCAAAGAAGGCAAGAAACGTGGCAATGGAAAGTGGATTCAGAAAAGACAAAACGATTTCGACGATGCCATGTTCTTCCAGACCGACGTGCAAATGCCCTGTCCGTGCTTGTAATTCGAGTGAAATGCTTTGTCCGAGATTATTCTGTGCGCCAGGTGTGGATTGATTTCGCAATGCAATTTGATGAGCGCGAACACTTTGCACGTGCTGTACACTGTGCGCGTTTTGCCCGCCGTGACCGGCTCCGACATCTGCGCCCGGATGGTGTGCGCCTCCGCTGTGCGCGCCGGCGTGTGAGGCACCATGCGAAGCTGCATGTCCAATCTGTGGTGCGTGCCCGCCGTGACCGGTGTGTCCCGTGTGCCCGCTGCCATGATGAACGGCTCCGTGCCCATGTGGCAGCCTGCCCATCAAAACGGAGATAACCATGAAGATCGAACCGACGAAAGTGCTTACTACATACAATTTACTGATTGTTGAAAGCGGTTCCACGGAAATTTAGCCCCTGATTTTGTCTGCCTGGAAAAGCTTTGCGTCTGCATCATCGCAAGCATCAACCATGAGTAAATGTCCTTTTCGTTCTGTGATCCAAACTTTGCTGCCGCGGGCGAATTCGACTCCGGCTTTGCAAGATTTGGCGGCCGAACTGTAGCGTTTGCCGCCCAAAACGTAAGTAATTTCTCCGGGGTACCCGCCACTTATAGGTGTATTTACTTCACCGATTTGACCGACAATGTCAGCCATCTTGGCGCAACTTGAGACGTTACCATGGACGATAAGATAGCGAATAATTGATTTAAACAATTTAGATACGAGCATGCTGCCGATAACAGCAGGAGCAATCGAAAGATTGCCTAAACTGGCGCAGGCTAAGCCGAAGAAACCGAAAAACGCGAGAAAAAGAGCCAAAGACATCGGACTTAAAAGCGAAAGTATGAGACTGCCAATTCGGCGCGGTAGTTGCGGCATCAAAGTTCTGTCGCCCGGGTGATTGCCTATCGATTGATGATGCAATCCGCCAATTACGTTTGTTCTGGCCATGCCTGTTGAAATCAGTTTGCCAGAGTTGCCTGAATCGGCGGCGCCAAAGTCATCACCATTGCTATCGCCGGGGCTCGAGCCAGCACCAAAATCGTCGCCAGAGGTGTCACCGCCACCTCCGCCACCTCCGTCACCGCCTCCTCCATCGCCCCCGTCGCCTTCGCCGAGATTACCCATGACTAGATTGATGGCAATGAAAGCGCCACCGACCAGCATGCTCATGAAATAAAATTGTCCGAGTATTCCTAGCGGTATCATAGATTTGAGCCTCCTGTTTGGGCTCTCAATAGCAAGACAGTACCCTCAATAGCGTTTTCATAAACATAAATAGGCTCTTGCAGATGTTATCCTCTTATGGGTAGTTGTGTCTGTTTTTCTGCTCTTTCTTGATACCAGTCATAGCAGGAAGTCTGACCACTATTAAGGACAAACCAGAAATCTTTAGCAAGTCGTCCGATCAATCCAATCAAAAGGATCATAGTGGAACTCGTTTTTAGCCACCACAATATGGATTTTGATTCGCTTGCTGCTCAATACGCTGTTTGTAAGCTTTTTCCAGCTGCGAAAATGGTGCTCGGCCACCCACTAGTTGGAAGCCTGAGACGTTTTGTCACCTTGCATCGCGACCGTATGCCCATTGTTCAACCAAAGTACATTGACTATACACGAGTGTCGCGAATGTTCGTTGTGGATTGTCAAAGAGCCGAACGCATTGATGAAAATGCCCAAAAATTGATTGAGGGCACGTTCGGTTCAAAATGCCCCTGCACAGTCTTTGACCATCACGAGCGCGATCCTGATGGACTGGCGGCTATCTGCACAGACGATTCTTCCATTGAGAATGTCGGCTCATGTACAACTATTCTGGTTGATAAATTGCGGCGCGCAAACATGCAACTAAGTCCGTTCGAGGCAACACTGTTTGCAATTGGCATTTATGAAGACACAGGTAATTTGACGTATCGAGGAACAACAGAAAAAGACGCTGTTTGTGTAGCTTACTTGCTTGGACAGGGAGCCGATCTGGCAATTGTCGGAGATTTTATTCGTCCGAAGCTAGACGAAGAATTGACTGAATTGCTCGAGACTTTGATCGAAAATTGTAAGAGATTGCAGATTGGTGGAATGAAGATACTTCTATCTTCGGCCTCTCTAGCTGTTTATCTTGACGGCCTGGCGACTTTGACTCGTAAGCTTTGTGAAATTGAATCTGCTGACGCTGCAATCACTGTCGTAAGAATGAGGGATCGGATTCATATCGTCTGTCGCAGTGATACAAGAGCGTTGGATATTCGACCGATTGCGCGAGAATTCGGCGGTGATGGTCATCCAGGGGCTGCTTCGGCTGTGTCTCGAGAGAAAGATTTAGACGATGTCCTTGAGAGAGTCGAGATGCTGCTGCATCAATTGACGTCCGCCGAAATCACCGCAAGAGCGATTATGACGACGCCAGTGCGGACCATAAAACCGCGAACGACAATGCACGATGCGAATCGTTTGATGTTGCGGTACGGTCAAGATGGTTTGCTTGTTGCCGAGGATGAGAAGCTTATCGGTGTAATATCGAGGCGGGATATAGACCGCGCGACGCACCATAAACTCGGACATGCGCCCGTGCTTGGATTCATGTCACAGCCGGTGGTTTCAATTACTCCTGATACTACTATTGGTGACATTCAAGCGTTGATGGTAAAAGAGGATATTGGTCGTTTGCCAGTCATTGGCGTTGACCACCGTTTGCTGGGTGTGGTGTCTCGCGCTGATGTTCTAAAAAGCTTATATGGCAGCGAGCAAAGCTCTCAAACTGCCGTTGGGCTTACAGGGAATTCCCACACTTCTTCTGAAGTCGTTTGTTTGTCGGATCAGCTGCAAAAGCTGGATGAAGAGACACAAGCCATCTGCCGCATTATCGGGCAGACGGCAGAAAGCAAGGGCATGACTGCTTATATCGTTGGTGGCTTTGTACGCGATTTGCTTTTGTCGCGAGCAAATTATGACTTGGATTTTGTCATTGAGGGGTCTGCAATAGAGGTCGCTCAGGCACTCGCCCAGATAAACGCGAGTAAATTCGAGTTGCTGGTTGAGCATGAACGTTTCAAGACGGCTCAATTGCGATTTCATGGTAAGCAGCTGCGTAAAGTCGATCTTGCCTCGGCACGTTCTGAATTTTACGAATACCCGGCAGCTTTGCCGACTGTTGAAATGTCGAAGATGGAACCTGATTTGCTGCGTCGTGATTTTACAATTAATGCCATGGCTATTTGCCTTAATCCGGATCGATATGGCCATTTGATGGATCCCTTTGGCGGTCAGCAAGACCTTTCTAATAAATTGCTTCGCGTGATGCACTCATTTAGCTTTATAGAAGATCCCACTAGACTGATTCGAGCGGCGCGTTTTGCTGCTCGTTTGGGTTTTTCGATTGAAGAAAGAACAATGGAGCAAGCGCGCCGGGCTGTCGCTCTGGACATTTTTGATGATTTAGGTGGCGCGCGCATGCGCGATGAATTGAAACTGATTTTAGAAAGTGACCATCGCCTCGATGGGCTTGATTTGCTGGCTCAGACTGGCGCGAATATGCGCTACCTCGACACCGAACTCAATTATAAGCCGAGCATTCGCAAACAAATTAGGATTGCCGGTCGCCTACTGCAGCGCTATCCGGTGGAGCAACCCTGGATAGTTTATCTGGGTGTCCTTTTGGCCGAGATGCAGATTGAGCGGGTGCCGGCAGTACTTGATCGCTTGCATCTTACTAACGAACAAAAGCAAATTATTCAGTCCGCTCTTGCAATGCCAGGGCCTATGAATGAACTGTTTGTGCCAGTGCAATGGTCTCAATACGTTTTGCCAAAACGTAGTCAAATCTACAAAATGTTTAAAGGGTGCGCTGACGAATCCCTCGCTATAGCGGCGAGTCTTGCCGTTGCCGGCTCGCCAATGCGTCGTTTAATCAAGCTTTATCGCGGTGAGCTGGAGAATTTGGCGTTGCTGATTTCAGGAAAGGAGCTTTTGCAAATGGGTGTGCCGCAAGGACCAGCGCTGGGCAAAATGCTTGAGCTTTTGTTGGACGCAAAGCTGGATGATTTGCTCAAAACGCGCGAGGACGAGCTGGCCTTCGCTAACAAATTGCGTGAGAGCGAGTGCCTTTAATTAGGCGGACGGAAACTTGGGTACGAAGTCTGGAACCTTGAATGAAGTTGGCAGTGAGTCTTTTTTCGAGCTCAAGCCATCAACCCGTGTGGACTTATAGTGGCCAGGCGAATCGTTGTTTGCAGACAGCATGCTATTCAACCGGTCTATCTTGAAGAGACCTTGCAAACCGGCTTCTGCGGTTTGCCCAGCTCCAGGAGCTAGTTTGCCTTCGTAATAGTTTAGGGGAGACTTTTGAGTCAAAAAGGAGGCTGATTCACCTGGCGTTGCTTCGGGGTGCGCTTTGGTGATCTCTGCTGCTTCGGCAGTTGTCGGTTTGGGTCTGGCCGCATCGCGATCACCATTAACGACTTTATACAGACGGTCGATGGCGCCGGCAGCTTCTGATTGAGCCTTGTCGACGGGTCTGTCTTTTTCACCGTCTAAATTGAAATCGGATGGTTTGACTGACATCGCTCTCTCCCTGTTTCCGGGTTTACCGAACCTACATAAGTATATACCCGGATGTAGCAGTTTTTATCAGTCGGCATTTTGGGCTCAAAAATACTCGGCTATGGAGTGACAGTTGGCTCAATTTTGCTGCGGCACTAGCACTGTCACTGCCTGCGGTGCAACTTTTATTTTCATCGGCGTTGTACCGGCTTCATCTCCATCTATCATGGCTGTGATTGTGGCACTGCTAGTGGTGACTGGTGCGACTTCCGGTTGGACAAATGAAAGCAGACGGTGACGAATTTTTTGAAATTGTGATAGTGGACCACGCCTGTGCATGACCTCAACTGTAACTGCTTGTACCTTTTTGACGTAGTACGGTGCTTTACCTCCAACAAAGCCACCACCAAAACGAAATCCAAGCTCAATGTAGTCGCCGAATTCTTTGGGATTGAGAATACAAAGGTCGAGCAAGCCGTCAGTTACATCTGCAGTTTCAGATAATGTGCCGACTCCCAAATCAGCGACATTGGTGACGAATAATCCAGAAGCAGAGACTTGAAAAACTTCGTCTGGCAAGCTGATTTTAAATACGACCGGTGGCAGGGCGATGCTTTGAATCATTGAACTTGCGTAAGCAAGCATCTTCCAGTTGGCTTTGTCTTGCGCTTCCGGCATCAAAATCGCATCGGAAATTGGACCACAACCGGCTGCTACGCAAAAGTGTTCACCATTCATCAAGCCCAGGTCTATTTTTAATTTGCGTCCATTCATAGCGACGTTCATCGACTCATGCAGGGTGTCGACAAAAATACTCTCTTTATAGATTCCCAGATTTCTAGCTAGTTGATTGCCGGTGCCCAGTGGCAGCAAAGCTACTGGTACATCGAGCCCTGAACTTGCTACAGCGCTAAGAGCAAAGCGGATGGTACCGTCACCACCGGCTGCGACAACGAGGTCGATATCATCTTTGATGGCACTAAAAATTTCAGATGGCTTCATTTTTGCTGTGGTCGGAAATACAGTTGTTGTGTATTTCTCAGCCAGCCTATGAACGACTGTACCAAGCCATAAATCAGGGTCGGCTGCTGTTCCAGCTACCGGGTTATAAACGACGAGGGCGTGCGCCATAGTTTTCACTCTTTATTTGCTGGAACAGATTTGTTTGAGCAGAACTTCAGTCTAAAAACAATTCTAGCTGGTTGCTACTAAATGATGATCTACTCATTCAACGCTACGAAACATCTCAAATGTGTATGTGCTAATTGTTGCAGATAATATAGTGCAATGACGGCTACGGTAGCCATCTGTGTCGCATCTAGGACAACAGCATCAAAACTGTAAGGCAGAGCGGTATCCAAAAAATTTCTTACATTTCAATAGTTTGCTTGGAATGGTAGTCAATAGCTTGTAGAATTTCCGCAGTCTTCAACTAGAAAAGAGCAAATGCACTGAGAAAGCGCACTGAAGCTTTGTGACGCTGATAACGATTGTGTTTTTGCGAGAAAATCCGGAGATCGAAGGTTGACAATTAATTCGTTTTCAGTATTGTATTTGACACCACTGCGCTCGCTTCTCGGCTTGAGAGAAAAGCCGGATGTATCTCTTGAAAACTCAAATCTTTATTTCAATAAGAAAGGTTGGCAATTTTTGAAATTACGTCAATTGACCGGTGCAGTCGCTCCTGGTCGTGTACTTGCACTGGCCCTTGTCGTGCTGCCTGTGCTGACATCGCTGCCGGTCAACGCAAGAGAATCGATGGGAAATGTGACACCACCGCCTGTCTTCGACGAAAACATAAGCGGTAAATCATTCAGCTCTAGCAAAATCATTGTTCATGCTCGTCCTGAGCAAGTCTTTCATGTTCTTACAGACTATGCGAACGCTCCCAAAGTGTTTCCCCAGATGCGTCAGTGCAAAGTCATATCGGACCATGGTTCGACCAAAGTTCTGCACCATGAAGTAGCGCCATCTAGTCTGCCAGGCAAAACCTATTCCTACGACGTGGAAGTTAAGGAAACTGCCTGCAAATCTCTGGAGTGGCATCGAATCAGCGGTGATTTCAAGGCTGTAGACGGATTCTGGCGGCTTGAACCGGTCGATGGTGGGCGGTTCACTGAGGTCACCTATTCCACCTACGTGAACGGCGGTTTCTTCATTCCTCAATGTTTGATCAAGAGTCAATTTAAAGTCGATATGCCTAAAGTTCTTACTCACTTGAAGGCTGAAACTGAGTTGAATTCGGTCAGATTGGCTCGTAAGACAGACGGTGAAGTCACTCAATAGATTGTTTGCAGTTGTCAATTGAAATCGTGTGAAGTTCTTGACGCCCGGCTTTATAAGCTGGGCGTTGATCTTTGCTAGAATAATCGGCATTGAGGAGAGGTACCGAAGCGGTCATAACGGCGCCGTCTCGAAAGCGGATGGGCGTAAGCCACGTGGGTTCGAATCCCACCCTCTCCGCCAATTTTTTGTTGAAAACACTTGCGGCACAAGGCTTTGGGGATGAGCAGTTCGTTTACTCCTGCCTTTCCTTCACTCTTTTCTTGCTGGGTAACTTTAAGCAGTTCTTTGGTGTAAGAGTCAATCAGCCGGTGTAATTTCTTATGAGCACGTCAATGGTGCTCCATCCGCCAATTTTGGCAAATACGGGGGGTGAAGTATTGATGATGCGCGGTGGCCAAGTTGTGGTCCAGTTGGTAGGACCTCCTATGCTGTACGCCATCTTTGCCTCAGATCTTGTCCAAAGTCGGTCTAAGCGGAGCATTAATGGGCTTGCCGTTCTTAGCGTAAAATACATACTCTTCTACTGATCTAACCGTGCGCTTCTTTTGCTCCTTGGGAGTATGCACCACTAGCGGTGTCATAGTAATGTCTGGTTGACTGACTTTTGTCTTTGGCAAAGATTCTATACCGTCGACCCATGCTTTGCAAAATCGAGTTTTTTCTGCACTCCAATGAATGGCACTCCACCTTAGTGCTGCGATCCTACCAAAATCGTACAGGTGACAGCTAGAAGTTCAAAGAGGGGGCGTTAGTGCGGATCGAAGCAGCTAACACCAGTTCCGATTTTTCAGAAAAAAAGAGGTCTGTATTCTATTTTGTTGTTGTCTCATTTGAGAGGAGCGAGAGGCGTAGGCAATCCGACCCGCATAAAAAACCTGGCAAATGCTTGTGAAAGATGCTCTCGATAGGGTGGAAGTAACGAGAGTCGTGTCTTTTCATGTTTTGCTATCCAATCATCCAAAAAGACGCGCGGAAGAGAAAAAATTTCTGAGAAGTCAATTATCTGATGTTCGCTTTTAGTTTCTTCAAATTCGGAGGAATTCAAAGCACAAAGTGACCACAAATAGCCTTTTTGCATGTTTGTAAAATGAGTCTGAAACTCTTTATCCAAGTTTGCGGATGGATTTTTGGTACGAAGATCTGTTTGCCACGCTTGTTTGTAAGCGTTCAAATGATATCTTCTGCATAAAATCACGTTAGCTATTTTTTTGTTTGCTAAATCGCAGGCTTGAGACATAACGATGGCATCAACTTTTCGTATCTCTCTTGACGAAAGAAGCGCCCTGGCTGGATTACCCGTTGTAATTTCAGCAACTCTACCGTCCTTCCACCTTACAACGGGACAGGAGATCAAGTCGCCTTGAGTCAGTGACTCGGTTTCGCGCCGAATGCCGTACCAGTTCTCAGTCATCGATTAAGTCAGGAAGCTCCGCAGATATCAGGATTGGAGCGCTTGAAAGTTCATCCAAGTAGAAGGCGGAGAGATCATCACAGATAAAATCCCCTGCGATTTCGATTGTTGCCCGAGAATCGGAAATCAAATCTTCTTCAGTCAAACGCCCCTTGCGACGGCCGAAAGGCAGCACATTGAGCTGTGGCGTCGCAGTAAAAAATCCCGATTGTATTGGCAAAGCTTTTTGATTGTACTCTTGTATGATGGTGCTCATCTTAGCGTCTGAATACTTCGGTTTCTCTAGTTTGACAGGTATGTCCTCTAGTGATTCAGTTTGTTGATCTCCAACAATACTAAAAGTTTGAAGTGCTGGTTTTAACTGGTACATTACTCAAATAACTCCCTAGCTTTGTCGGTAATCAATGACTCGAATAGCCAATACTCTTTATCTCGAAGTTCTTCAACAAATTTAGTCACATGTGATGGCTCTATTAAGCCTTGATCTGCGTTTTCATTCGGCATTGGGGCGTAAACCACATCGATGTCAATGAACATTGGAATTCCTAGCTCATTTTCAGTATTAGCCATATTCCCCAAACTTACAATTCCGCGAAAGCCAGGCTCATCTTCGTACTGAAATTCGAATCTCGTAAATAATGAGCTGATTCTTTCTGGTATCTCACTCCTTTCTGGCCTCTCGGGCATTGCTTTGAAATAATCTTTTAACTCGGTGGTAGACGCGGGTAAGACTATCCGATTTATGTATCTGAGCCCGACCTGCTTGATGGGTCTGGTTCCGGCCACTTGCTCGTAGTCCTGAAATGCTCGAATAATTCGAGGCTTGAATTTTTCCCAACCTGTATACGGGGCAAAATCATGGACCGATATTGTTGAAGGTCCTACGACAAACATTCTTTTGTGGTCAGAGTTTATAAACTGAATTTTTTGAGTGGGAGCCGAAAGCCCAGATAGACCAATACCCTGATTAAAACCCAGCGACTGTTCGTGGATCAGTTTAGGCGGGGCTGAATAGAAAGACGCAATTTTGGCATGCAAGCGTCCTGGCAGCACGATGTCAATGAGTGGATCGCCGGCAAATGTGAGTTGGCAGGCAGCTTCTGTGACAGGCGGTTTTTTGTACTTTCGATGTTTCTGATTAGGCACACGCAAATATTACCGTACTTGTCTGGTAACGGCTGGCAATTATCTCTCGTGGCTCATGAAGTTTAACTGATTAATGCGAAGCGTCAAGTCGGTTGTCAGTTCAAGTTTCGGGTCTGCTACCCACTATCGGTTCAATGGGTCAAAGCCTCAGGGAACTATTGACGTAGTAAGTTCGACTCGGTGATTGTATGAGTGCATCCTGTAAGAAATTGTATTTAGTGCCAATCAGGCTCGTTCGCAGTCCAACTCAGGCGTAGCATTATTTCCCAGCAGAAATCCTACTCCCGTATTGTCATTTTAATCAATTCCGGGTGGCCAGTCGGGAGTGGCCAACCGACTTGGTTGGTAAATCAGGTCGTTTTATATCAAGCGCATTGGTCGGTTGCACTTCCTTGAACAAGCCCTGCAATAATATTTTCAGCTCAGCTGGTAAAAGAAAGCAGGACCACATGAATTCGGAAGAATTGCGACTTAAGCAAGAAGAAGACGGCGTTGCCTGGAAAAAGTGGGGACCGTACTTAAGTGAACGGCAGTGGGGAACGGTCCGTGAGGACTACAGTACCGACGGTGATGCCTGGAATTATTTTACTCACGACCAATCACGTTCTCGTGCCTATCGGTGGGGAGAGGACGGCATCGGTGGCATAAGCGACAATCACCAGGTATTGTGTTTTTCACTGGCCTTGTGGAACGGCCAAGACGCAATTCTGAAAGAACGATTGTTTGGACTGACGAACAGCGAGGGCAATCACGGCGAAGATGTTAAAGAGTGTTATTTCTATCTGGATAGCACGCCTACTCATTCTTATCTCAAATATTTATACAAATATCCTCAACGCGCCTATCCGTATAACGACCTGATTGAGACGAATCAGAAACGCAGCAAATTAGAATCAGAATACGAACTCACTGACACAGGCATTTTTGATGAGGAGCGCTACTTCGATGTTTTCATCGAGTACGCAAAAGAAGGTCCTCGAGATATTTGTATTAAAATCACCGCCTTCAATCGTGGACCGGAAAAAGCTGTACTCCACTTGCTTCCCACGTTGCTCTATCGCAACACGTGGTCGTGGAGCGATAGTGGCTCAAAGCCGTTAATACAACAATTAAGTGCCGCAGGCTCTTCTATCATCAGTGCAAACCACACTGATCCTCTCTTTCTGACGTCGCTCACGCAATATTATTTGTATTGCGATGGCAGTCCAGAAATGCTTTTCACTGAGAATGAAACGAACAATGCGAAATTGTTCGATGGAGTGAATGCCACTCGATTTGTCAAAGATGGTATCAACGACTTTTTAGTGAATGGAAAAAAAGACGCCGTAAATCCAGAATTGAAAGGCACGAAGTGCTCTGCTCATTACAATTTGAGCATTGAGCCCGGACACTCAAAAGCGGTTCAATTGCGCCTAACTCACATGACGCCTGAAGAGCTCAAACAACCGTTTGCGAAATTTGATTCGATTGTCAGCGCTAGAATTAGCGAAGCCGACATTTTCTACAAAGATCTGACACCATCTGCGGTGAGCCAGGAACGAGCACTTGTTTTAAGGCAAGCACTAGCGGGAATGCTCTGGTCTAAACAGTATTTTTACTATGATGTAGACAAATGGCTTTCAGAGCACAATGTCAGTCCTTGGTCTGGCTCTGAGCTCATTCAGCGAAATAATGGTTGGGCCCATATGTATGGCGACGACATTATTTCGATGCCTGACAAATGGGAATACCCATGGTTTGCTGCCTGGGACCTGGCCTTCCACATGATTCCTTTGAGCATGGTTGACCCAAAATTTGCCAAAGACCAGCTCAATTTGATGCTGAAAAGTAATTATCTGCATCCAAATGGTCAAATCCCAGCTTACGAATGGAATTTTAGCGATGTGAATCCGCCCGTGCATGCCTGGGCAACCATGCAATCTTATTTATTAGATAAGCACAGGCACGATCCTAGCTGCGACGCTAAGGGTGATCTTGACTTTTTGCGGTTGGCGTTTTCTAAGTTGCTTATGAATTTTGGTTGGTGGGTGAATCGCAAAGACCTTCGAGACTCTAATGTTTTCTCGGGCGGTTTCCTGGGACTCGACAATATCGGCGTATTTGACAGAAGTAAACCGCTACCTACTGGTGGACACCTCGAACAAGCCGATGGCACCGCATGGATGGCCTTTTATAGTCAGCAGATGCTGAGAATTGCGGTCGAGCTTGCTTTGCATGACCCGCTCTATGAAGAATTCGCGATCAAATTTTTTGAACATACCATGTGGATTAGCGGTTCGATGGATCGTTTAGGTGAGCATCAGGACGAGCTTTGGGATGAAGAGGATGGATTCTTCTACGATGTACTGCGCATGCCGGATGGACATTGTATGCGTTTGAAAGTGCGCTCGATAGTTGGACTATTGCCGATCATGGCCACTGTTGTTTTTCCTCCCAATGTATTTGAAAAATTACCTGCCTTCAAACGTAAGGTCGAAGAATTTGTTGAGCGACATCCGGAGATTAGTGCCACTGTGCACCTGCCAACGAAACAAGGGCAATTTGGCAGGCGTATGCTGTCGGTAGTCGATGAACATAAATTGCGCAGAATCTTGTCGCGTATGTTTGACGAAGATGAATTTCTTAGTCCACATGGGATCCGCAGTATGTCTAGGCACCATCTCGAAAATCCTTACCTGTTTTATTACGGTGGCGAGGAGTTTAAAGTCAATTATGTTCCGGCTGAGTCGGACTCGGGGCTTTTTGGTGGTAACTCGAACTGGCGGGGACCGGTCTGGATGCCGCTGAATTTCTTGTTGTTCCGAGAGCTTATGGTGCACTACGCTTATTTTGGCGATGACTTTAAAATGGAATATCCAACTCGTTCTGGGCAGTTCCTAGACCTTTTTGAAATCGCAATGGACATTGCCAACCGGTTAATTAGCCTTTTTGTGCCGAATGAGTCTGGTGATCGTCCGTCAAATGGAAGCACAGAGAATTTTGAAGATCCTCACTGGAAAGAGCTGATTCTGTTTCATGAATATTTCAATGGAGAAAATGGTGCCGGAATGGGTGCCACACATCAAACTGGTTGGACTGGTTTGGTGGCGCGCTTTATCCATATGTCTGCGACCCTAACTAAAGAAATGATTATGGCTCAAAACGCTGAGCGCCTTTCTGTGCGAATCAAATAGTGATGATAGGGTGCGCAGGTCAATTTGGGGCAGCATTGTCTATTTTTGCTTTGACCTAATTACGGCAGACGAGCCAGGCATATTGACTTTGCCATTAATTTCGTCAGTGTCGACACTCACCTTTGTTTCGGTGCCTCCAATGTTTATCGTTTCACCGGATATGGTACCGCCATGGAGTTTGATGCTGCCATTTTGGAGGGGAGCGTTTTTCGATTTGCCTGAATCGTTCACTTTGAGCGTAACTGTTTTACCAGTAATCGAACCGTTGGTATTGTCAATCAATAGTAAGCTTCCGCTGTGATTGGAAATATTGATATCTCCGGATTTTGCTGTTATGGAACCCGAGTTGACCAGATTGGTCGTGGAGATATTGACGTTGCCAGAACCTGCGGTGATCCTTCCAGAATTGTGAATTGTCGGTGCATTCAATGTTACTGAAGATGACGCATGTATGTTTGCAGGAGCCGTCGGAGAGCCATTTTTTATGCTCCTGCCAGCGTTTAGATTTACTGAGCCTGTCACCTCAATCGATTTTGTATTGGATATGTCGCCTGGAGAAGAAATTGAAAGCCCGCTAGCGTGTTGAGTTCCCTTTTCAGGCGATCCAGATTGCTTTGATACTTTGTTCGATTTCACTATGCCACCATTTACGACGTTGCTATGCCCGTTCTTGATTTTGATTTGAGCCGACACTGACTGAGCACATGTCAACACGACAGCAAAGAGCATGTACTGAATTCGATTATATTGTTTGATTTTCGTCGCCATAAACGTAGTGTATCTTAAGCCGCGTTAGTATGAATTCGTTGCCACTCTCAGCGCTTGCCATTAAATCTCAAGAAATAATCAAGATCTTCGCTTTTCTTTCTAAAACTGAGCCATTCGACGGCAAAATAGCTACCATAAAATGCTATGAGGTTGACGTTTATTTGTTCTTTGAGCATTACTTTGGCGGCGATGGCGCCCCCAGCTGCTGTCGCTCTCGAAAAGACTGATGACATCGACACTAATCGCCCAAGTTTCATGGACTCTCCTCTTGTTGTCCCGAAAGGCAGTGCCCAGTTTGAAAATGGCGTACTTTATCAACATTTTCAACATGGGCAAAACACTGTTGATCTACCAGAAACAGAAGTTCGTCTTGGCGTCACGAAGAATGTCGAATTTCAGGCATTTGTGCCCAACTACGAACTGTTTCATCAACAATCATCCGCTCGTACCAATCAGATTAGCGCTAATAGGGACGGCGTTTCCGATATTCAAGAGGCGGGGTTCAAATTTCAGTTGCCCACGCGCTTCAAGACGGTGAACGTGGCTTTGATTGGTGGGGTGACCATCCCTACGGGGCGCAGCCTGATTTCAAGCAAAGGAGTCGAGCCTGTGCTGAGAATGCCCTGGACTAAGCAGCTTTCTAAAAACTGGTCGGCTGGGGGTATGCAATCTTTACTTATTATTGATGCTGGCCGGGATGCGCAATGGCAAAATTTCTGGTTGTTCAGTCGCTCAATTGGTTCAAGGACCTCTATTTTTGCAGAATATGGTGGTTTTTATACACATCACGGCGTGTGGACAAATATTGCTCACTTTGGTGCCGTTCGCAAACTGAATAAGAATTCGCAAATTGATATGCAATGGGGCGTTGGCATGAATCGTTCTGCACCGGCTGCTTTCATTGGTGTAGGTTATTCCTTTCGCCTGGATAATTTGCCGCTTATAGATAAGTTGTAGTTCGGGCTTGAGTAGATGGTGCATAAAAGGGTATTCAATGGCGACAGAAGATAAATTCGATTCTCAATCCGGTCTTACGATCGAGAGTCTGGAAGGTGATGTTGAAGAACGTAAAGTGCCACTGCGTTTGCTGCGCTCGTTGATATATGGTGCGCCGCTTGCAACGAACAAAGACGAAGACCTCAATCGACTCCCTAAGTTACTAGCTTTGCCAGTCTTTTGTTCGGATGCCATTTCGTCGGTGGCCTATGGACCCCAGCAGATTTTGCTGGCGTTGACCATGGCCGGATTATTTGGTGCTCAATTCGCATCCACATACACTCACCACGTCATGGAGATTTCGTGGTGCATTTTCACGGTGCTCGTGCTGGTATCACTTTCGTACTGGCAAACTATTTTTGCCTATCCAGGAGGTGGCGGCTCTTACATCGTCACGAAAGATAATCTTGGTGAAAAAGCTGGTCTATTTGCTGCTGCCGCTTTGCTTATTGATTATGTTTTGTGCGTTTCGGTTTCGGTCGCGTCCGGCTTGCAGAATCTCAAGGACGTTCCGGTTCTCCATGGTTTGCACATCGGTGAACACCTGGTGTTGTATGCGATTGGGGCGATTTTATTTATGACGTGGCTCAATGTGCGCGGTTTGCGTGAGCCGGGTTTGCTGTTTGCAATTCCTTTTTACACGTTCATCCTGATGTCTTACGTTTTAATCGGCGTCGGACTTCTGGCTCCGGTTCTACATTTTCCTTTGCACGCGGAATTTGCCAATCAGGTAGTGCCTAAAGACATGCAGAGCATGGTTCTGCCATCGGCGTTTGGTGCGGCAGTTTTGTTGCGAGCTTTTGCGACAGGCTGTTCAGCCTTAACAGGAGTGGAATGCGTCAGCAACGGTATTCCGGCGTTCAAACAACCTCAATCAAAGAATGCAGCTCAAACATTGATATTTATGTCTTTATTGCTCGGCTCAGTTTTTATCGGAATTGCGCTCCTCTCAGTCAAGCTTCATATCGTGTACTGGGAACACGATGGCTTAACCGCTCCAGCGGTGATAGATCAGCTATCAGGCACAGTCTTTGGCAAAGAGGGACCAACCAGTATTTTCTACAACATCATGCAATTTTCGACCGCGTTGATTTTATTGGTGGCTGCTCAAACGAGTTTCGCGGATTTTCCTCGAGTTACTTCGATTCTTGCAAAAGATGGTTACATGCCCCGTCAGATGGGTAACTTGGGTGATCGACTGGCGTTCGACAACGGCATTATTGTACTTTCAGTGATTTCGATTCTGTTCATCATCGCTGAAAAAGGCAGTGTCGATTTGTTGATTCCCTTTTTTACTATCGGTGTATTCCAGGCTTTCAGTCTTTCGCAAATTGGTATGGTTAAGCACTGGTTTAAGCTGCGCTCGCCTGGTTGGCAGGTCAAAGCTCTGTTGAATGGTCTCGGAGCCCTTGCCACAATCACTGTTTTTGCCGACATTGTTTTTGAGAAATTTCTCGACGGCGCCTGGTTTGTCATTATTCTGATTGGAGTCTTGTTGTTTATATTCAACACAATTTATAACCACTATAAAACTCTTACGGACAGTCTAGCTCTTCCGCCGACCGGACAGGACGGCGTTGTCGATGCAAAGACGGTAGTGCTTGTTCTTGTCCAGGGAGTTCATGCAGGTACCGTTGCTTCTTTGCGCTACGCTCAATCGATTAGCGATGCCCCTCAAGCAGTCTATGTTGAGATTGAGCCAGAGGCACGAGATGCCTTTGTTCAGAAGTTTAAAACTAGGTTCCCGAAAGTGCCGCTCGTTATTTTGCCTTCTCCGTATCGCTCTCTTGTTCATCCGCTGCTTTTGTACATTGATAAGCTGGAGAAAACCGACCCGCAGACGATCATCACGGTAATCATTGGCGAGTTTGTTTCAGACAAATGGTGGCATCCTTTGTTGCATGGCAACACTGGTTTAATGCTTAAGCTCGCGCTTTTGTCGCGCCCGGATATAGTCGTGACTAACGTGCGTTACCGGGTTAGCTCAGAGTCTAAGGCGACCGTTTAGGTCATCTTTTATAGTGCACCGCTGTTTTTAGAGTTTTCACCCTTTCGAATACCTACTGAGAGGGATGCGAACTTTCGCCATTGCGGTCAAGATGAAATGGTGGGAGACCAAATTGTGCGTTGCTTCTACGACTTACCATTTCCTGGAGTCAACTTACATGGCAAAAATTCTAGTTGTTGACGATGACATAAACATTCGAGTGGCGATGAAAATCACCCTAGAAGGCTATGACATTATGCTTGCCGAGGATGGTCAGCAGGCTATTGCTCTCGTAGACTGGGAGCGCCCGGATTTGATTTTAATGGATATTATGATGCCCGGCATGGACGGCATCACCACCGCAGAAACTATTCTGCAACGTCACAACGTACCAATCATCTTTATCTCAGGTCTTGCAGACAAAGTTTCCGTTCCAGTCGGTTTGTCGAGATTCGCGCCAATTCAAAAACCCTTTGACCCGATGGAGTTACGCAGCAAAATTGGGTTCACTTTAATGAATTCAATTATTCAGAGAACGCCTAATTATCCCCAGCACTACCGAGCTTCATGAAATTCAGCCAGCTGCACTCACTCGTACTTCCCCCAGTGACGGGTAAGGTCTCTTCTCATAGGATGGCTGGGCTCCCTACTGTTGGCTGGCAATGTCGGCTGAAATTGCAAAAGATGTAGAGAATAAACAATCGTCGCTGTCTGAATTCGCTGGCGCTTTTTTCGACGCGTCAGTTAGAGCTCCAATAGCATCGGCTCGTCACCTGTTTGGTGGACTACAAACTAATTCGGTCGCCGAAAGTCATTCTGTCGAATCAGTGGCGACGAGGGCGGGTCATCTGGCGGGTGAGGCTTTCGATGTGATGGTGGTCTCGGCCGTTGCTGGCAAGGTGATCAAAGGCATTCATTTTGCAGAAAGTATCGAGCATCTGGCAGTCACCGAATCTAACAATCCTATTTCTAAGCTTGGGCGTGCCCTGCCCCATTACTTTGAGACGCTCGATACCAAAGAGGCACTACTTCAAGGTGCCAAGGACTCGGCCGTGCAACGAAGCATTCTCAAAGAGCAGATTGCGCACAAGGCAGATTTTGCACATGATTTGATGAATCTGTGGCATGGGACTACCGATGTGCCTGGTATAGCTCAATTTAGTGATGCTGAGCTGGCAACTACAGAGTTTCCTGCAGCTAAGGTGAGCCAAGTAAGGGCGGCTTTGAAATTACCAGCGCCAGAGATGTCTCAATCGCTATTTAAATTGACTTTTCCACAAGGTCAGTACGACCAGTTGTACGATTTGAGCCACGGCATGTTGGGAGCCAAACAGCGGTACTACAGATATGATTTATATGACGTCGCTGACCGCATGTCGATGCCCGAGGTGCACAGGATTCGCGACAGTTTTTACGACACGCCACTAAGTTGGATGCCTACTAAAGCCTCGAGTGCCGTGCCTGGGTTTTTTCACGGAACGATATCTTCTAGTCTCGATTCAATCGTCGCCGAAAAGGCGATTTTGCCTTCCAATGAGCTGCGAGCTAGAGGCATTGAGCACAACGCAGGTGAAACGGCTGCTTATGAGCGAGGCAAGGATGATGTGTCAATTACCCGAGACTTCAAGGAAGCCTGGGCTTATCAGCTCCAGAATCCTCAATACATCGACAGCTACCCTATTGTCTACGGCGTTTCCAGACAGGCTGCCAGCCGCGCGCAGCTGGTTGGACCCATTGAACCAGGTGAGATTCTGATTGATCAATTACATCTGGACGAAACGGTTTTCAGCAAAATAAGTAAGCTTTTGCCCTTCAATCGGCCAAAAGTGATAGGTCAAGGTTCTGCCGAAAGGGCTCTGATTACTCACATGTACGTACCGGATGCAAAGGTCGCCGAAGTCAGTCGAAAATTAGAAAACGGTCGTGTTCGTGGGGTGTCAGTGACTGGACTGAGTGACCTTAAAACTCCTCAATGGACGGACGAGCCGCCCCTGACCGAAGCCGAGTTATGGTGATTTTGTTTCAAGCAGGTATGGTTAGTTTTGCAATTTGTTCAGCTATTTTGACACCGCCGTTGGTACCGCCCGTCATTGAGGCGAGTTGTCGAACAGAATTGTTTTTCCAGCTTAGTGGCGCCTCGGGCAGATATTTCGTGTTGGTAGTTTTGACTCCAGAGTTTTTGCAGGAGCCAAACCGACGCACTATAGACGCCTAAATATAAATCTAACCCTGATGCGCCAGATCCTGTTTTGAAGTAAAAGGTTTATTGTACTAATTCCAGTGTTTTAGCATTGCGCTGCAAATCTTCTTCAATAGCAGTTAGACGCGGCACCATGACCTCGGCTGTGTACTTGATAAAGTGATAGCCGGCTATTGCTCTCGTTAAAGCGAACATCCATTTGTCAGGGTGATTAATCCAGACCCAGGTCATAAAGCGAAAATATTCGCCGCCGAGAGGATCGCTGGTCACCAGCCTAAAAAGCGCTGGAAGTAATCTTTGACCCCAGTATAGCCTTCCATCTAAGCGCAAACGTCCGAGCGTTTTGTTGCGCGATCCTTTCATCGCTTGAATCAGGCTTTTCAGTCGGGCGAAGAAATTCTCCGCTGAATATATGTGCGACAGTACGTGGTTGTAACCATGTACAAGAGTAATTGTCGGCAAGGTGGTGACAAAATTTGGAATGGCCAGATTGTCGCCCGTGAAATCTTCTTTCAATCTACCTTCTGCTTTCAATCTTTGAAAGAGCTGAGTTGCTGGCATCGCATTCAGTGCCCCAACCATCGCCATTGGAATTCGAGCTTTGGTGATAAATTCGATCTGGCGGTCGAAAATATCTTCTTTATCGCTATCGAAACCAAGGATGAAACCAGCCATTACGTCTATGCCAAACTCTTGGATCTTATGCACTTTAGTGAGCAAGTCGCCATTGTTTTGGTATTTTTGCGTTTCACGCAAACTCTCCATCGAGGGACTTTCGATGCCCACGAAAACGGAGTGGAAGCCCGCCTTGCACATCAAATCCAGCAATTCGTCATCATCTGAGAGATTTAAGCTCGCTTCCGTATACAACCAGAATGGGAATGAATTTTTTTCTTGCCAGCGAATCAGCTCGGGAAGCATTTCTTTGACGCTTTTCTTATTGCCGATAAAATTGTCATCGACCAGAAAAACTTCACCTCTAAAGCCAGTGTCATACACAGCTTGAAGTTCTTTCGTGACCTGGGTGGGCTGCTTTGTGCGTGGAGTTTTGCCGTACAAAGTGGTGATATCGCAGAATTCGCAGGCAAACGGACAGCCTCGCGAAAACTGAATGCACATATGCGCATAAGCCTGGATGTTCAATAAATCGAATCGAGGAATCGGCGTGTGCGTGACGTCAGGCTTTTTGCCTTTGGCTGTATAAATTCGCTCGGCTTTTCCCGCCTGAAAGTCAGCAAGAAACTCAGGCACGGTGATTTCACCTTCGTCTAAAAGAAGGTAATTGGCTTTGTCGAATTTTTCTGGGCTGGAGGTGGCATCTGGACCCCCAAGCACCGTCGGCACTCCGAAATTTTGACAACGGGTGAGGACGTCCTGAATGGATTCATGCTGAACAATCATGCCGCTGAGCAAAACCAGGTCGGCTGATTTAATGTCACTGTCTTCTAATTTCTCAATGTTTAGATCTTTGAGCTTGAATGTCCACTCTTGTGGAAACATTGCAGCAACTGTGATCAAAGCCAGAGGTGGCATGACTGCTTTTTTGCCAAGCAGTTTGATTGAATATTGGGCGCCCCAGTAAGTTAACGGAATTTCGGGCCAGACCAGTAGTACTTGCATGAATGATCTCGCGTGAAAACTAGCAGTGACGGCGATTGCGCGACTAATATTGATTTAGCGCATTGATTCCAGGCACTTACACTAGCAGTTCTTCAGGCGATTGTCATACTCAAGAGTGAGAAATACTTGTTGAACTTTTTACACTTTAAACTTTGACGAAAGGATTTCCTGGTGATTGAAAGTCGGGAAAGACATTGCTGATTGCTTGTTTAGGCAGTTGAATCTGATTGCCCAGAATTGTTGAAACAACAGTTCTGAAGTCTGTCGAAGTTGGCAGGTCGCGAGATTCGTGCAATTGATTGTTATTGAGACCGGCCCATCGTCCATAAACGTGACCACCACTGACTTCGCCGCCCAGTAGCCACATTACATTTCCGTGCCCGTGGTCGGTTCCGGCGTTGCCGTTTTCTTTAGCAGTACGGCCAAATTCAGACATGACCATTATGGTAGTGTTTGCGTAGAGTGGCCCCAGTCCTTCGATCAGGTCCACTAGCCCGGTCGCCAGTGGCGATAGTTTGTTCGCCAACTGCCCAACCCCTGTTCCTTCGTTGACGTGTGTGTCCCAGCCACCGAAATCGAGAAATGCTACTTGCACGGCTGGGTCGCTGCGGAATAGCTTTGACACCTGTTTGCCAAATGGATTATTTCTCTTCAGCACTGGCGCGCCACGATTGGCTGCTATCTGCTCCATTTTGTCTGCTTCCACCGACGCCATCTCGGCATCGTCTGGGGTGCTGAGCACTCTATTTACTTCTTTGTGAGCGGCGATTCCCTCGGCGTAAGCGCGACCTAAATCATCCTGACGGCTGCCGTATAGCTCTTCAAAGCCTTTGGCGATGATCGGTTTGTCGATGGCTTGTGGTTGCACCTGACCGGGCTTATTGGTACTGGCTATGGTGGCAACGCTGGCCGGTCCTGAAAAGATTCTGGGTAGTGTGGGTCCAATACTGATTGCTTGCACTGGTGAATGTTTGCTTGGAAGCTGTGATACCAGCCGATTCATCCAGCCTGATGGCGCAGACTTAGATCCAGGAATTCCTGACTCCATATAATCCTGGGCGTCAAAGTGTGAGCGCGAAGGATCAGGCGATCCACAGGCATGAACAAAAGCCAGAGATTTGTTGTTCCAGTACGGCATTAGTGGTGCCAGCGCTGGGTGCAAGCCAAAGTAACCATCGAGATCAAGAACGCCGTTGTCGGACCCCGGCTTACTCAGAGCAATGCGAGGACGCAGGTCGTAGTATCTGGAGTCGCCATAAGGTGCCACCAAATTCAGTCCATCAGCTCCGCCTCGTAATAGAATGACTATCAGCTTTTTGTTGTCGGTGCTCTCTTTGCCACTGGTGAATGCCCAGGCTCCTGGAATTGGCGACAGTGCAAAGACTGAGGAGGCAGCGGCCCATTTTAAAAAATCGCGTCTGTTCATAGCCTCTCCTAATACATCATAAATTCGGGACTGCCAAATAACATTGCCGACTGCAGTTGTTGTGGTTGTTTCATTACAACTGCAACAGTGTTTGGACTGAAGACGCCACCGCTAATAGTCGCGCCCAATCGTCTATATTCTGGGGGATCAAAGCGATTATTTGCGACCCGACCGATGCCCATCCCTGTTGCAAAATTCAATCGCTTCAATAACGCATCTGGATTAAGCCAGGCTTCTTTTGTGTTTTTGTATCCGTCAGGGGTCAGACAACCATACAGAGGTTCGCCTTGAGCTGTGAGGAATTGCTTTAGCGCTCTAAAATCTTGAGGTTCAACTCCTGCCGCGCGGAAGCTCGAAACTACATAACGCAGTGGTGATTTGTATTTGTTTTTGTCATTTTCTGCCGACCAGAATTCTGGACTGGCGAAAAGGTCGGCAAGTACTGCGCGAATATTGCCATTGCTTGCAGTAAAGCGCGCTGCGAGCTTATTGACCAGCTCTGCTGATGGTTTATCAGCCACAAAATACTGTGCCAGTTGATAGCTTATATGGTGCGCAGTGGCTGGGCTCTTGCAAAGAATGTCGATAGCTTGTTCGATTTCGCCTTCGCCAGTGCCCTCAATGCGATGACCGAGCAATACCTTTGGTCCGAAGTCATGTTTGTTGCTGTTAAATACAGCACCAAATGGTCCAACAGTTTGGATGGGTGAATTGAATTGATTAAAACTACCACCACGACGTTGTCCCAGATTCAGACCCAGTCCGGTCAAAATATGGGCTAATTGAATGACATCATTTTGACTGTAGCCGCCGTCGACTCCCAGTGTATGCAATTCCATTAGTTCACGTGCATAATTCTCATTCAAACCAGAGGCTTTACCTTTTGCATTCGGCTTGCTTTCCGATGTGTTCAGCGTGTTATCTAAGTAGAACAACATCGCCGGATGGTAACAAGTTGCTCGTACTATGTCGCTGAATCGACCGAGAGCAAATGGGCGTATGGCTTGATCTTCGTATGCACCGACAAGAACTTTATCGATGCCCTTATTCTGCGAAATATTGAAGTGGTTGTACCAGAACTCAGTCATTACTTCTTCCAGTTGTCTGGGGCTATTGATTGCCCTGTCTAACTTGGCTGTCGTAAAGCGCTCAGCTTCGGTTCTATACAATTCACCAACATTCGCATTCAGCTTTTTCTTGGCGTCAGGATTGTTTTCGGTCGAATTTGCGGTCGTATTTTGTTTGTCCGTTTGTCGCGCTGCCTGCAGTTCTCTTAGTAATTGAGGCGCTGGCTGGCTCGCTGGAGGCGAATTGTATGAACTGTCGGTTAGCGGGATTGATTCTGGATTGAGCTGCTGTTCGATGTATTTTTGAATACCCTCTGCTTTGACTGTTTCGATGTCGCCGGGTCGCGGTCCAAAGCTGAGTCTATTCAGCACATGAATGATCTGCGCATCCTGATCTAAAGGAGTGCTTGCCGCACTGCCTAGAAATAGAGAAAGAGACATTAGACAGAGAAGTTTTTTCATATCGTCAATCCGTTGAGGTTTGGATTTGGGGCCTTAGATTTTGATTGATCTTGATTGAGCATGCCGTTGATCTTATTAACGCTCCAGACCTCTAAAAAGTTCAATTTGAAAAATTAAATTGTCAGCAGGAGTCGTCATTGATTTTGTACCACGCTCTAACAAGCTAATTGCTCCTTCAACCCAACCGTGATTGTACGCCCCCAGTGTGAAGGCGGTGTGGATTTGCACAGTTAATTGAGTCAGTTGGTTGGCTATCTTCTTTTGCAATAAAAGGAGAAAATTTATGCAAACTCAAGACATAGACTATAAATTTTGGCTGGAAGAACTACTTCATTTCGTCGGAGCAGTTTTCTATACGATGGGCGAATATCTCGCGGCTTTTTGCTATTTGCTTTTATTGGTTTTTAATATCCTCAGTGGTAATTTGCATCAGGAAAGTGTCGACGATGAGAGACAAAGACTTTATGAGGAGCAAAAGCGACAGCGTTTTTGGGAAGAAGAAGAGCGTGAGCAACGCGAATTTGAAGAAAGACAACGACTCTATACTTTGAGGTTTGGCAATTGGCAGGAACGTCATCTTGCGGCTACAACGGCAGAGGAGCGCGAAGAGGCGGCTACCGCGAGAAATTTGCGCGGGGTGCAACTGGAGATTCGTCACCAGGATGGGCGTACAGCTGTCGCTACTGCTAATCGCCTCGATCAATTAAAATTCGATTCGGACAGAAGCCGGAAGAAAATTGCGCAATTGTATTCTGAAGTAGATTATTTTCGTCATCAAGAACGTTTTTCGCGACATGATGATAGGCACGATCCAACTCGTCGAATCCGGGATTTGGAAGCTGAAATAGCCATGCTTGAAAGAACCGAGAGACAGATCCAGTTGGATTTGCAGAATGTCAGTTGGTGAAAGGTCTGCCTTCGGGCATATCGCCTTTGTCAAAACTATCGAAAATCAGTAAATCCAGGCGAAATGGTCCTGGCTTAACACCAAGATCTGTCGCCATTGGATTACCGAAAACATAAACGAGATAAAGATTCAGTGACAAAGTCATCGATACGAGTACGGTCATAACTGTCTGGATGCGCAAATTGCTCATACCGAAGAAGTAAGTGAAAATCATCGTGAACACGCCACCGGTAATCAATACAACCCACATTACAGGCGCCACTCCGTGCGTGGCGCTGATTACTCTCGAACGATGGTTCTGAGTCATCAGACATACTTCATCAAGCAATTGTTCATGAATGTTTTGCTGGCGGGAAGTTTTGGGATCGATGAGTGCAATTTGTTTCCAGATTTCAAATGCGGTGTGAAAAGTTTTTTGACTGTATTTGCCCTGGCTCAATGTGTCCCATTCATCGCTGATGACTTCTTCGGCATATCGATGACAGAGTTTTCGCAATGGAGTTTTCGTCTCATCAGGCATTCCTTCCGAGCACAAATAGATGTTCGCCAGTCCAGTTGCTTCCATCGAAACGAGTCCGCGGACATCTTGCATATGTTGCATGGCGTCGACAACGACAAATCCCAGAAGCACCGCGTAAAGCGTGCCAACCACTGAAAGAAGATAGCCAGCTACTTCATGATATGTGAGCAGAGTCGCCAGACTAACGTGCTTTCTGACTACATGCAAGCCTATAACTGAAAGTGAAGTGGTCAGACCAACCGCTAATAATCCAACCAGATAACCATTCATCGATCGCTCCTCACTTAGGCAATGTTGAGCTTATCTGGTTGCTGCCTGGACTGGCATTTGATCTGACTTATTTTCACGACTTTTCAGGTGAATGTTAAGGTTAACGCAATATCATTCACCTGGAAGTTCATTTCAGCTTGATATTGAATGGTTCGCTATTGCCACGTGTGTAGCCGCGCGGATCGAAGTCTATACTAGTAACCTCTCCAGTCCCGCTTTTGTTTTCAGTTGCGCCGATTTCATGCCAACCACCTGTATTCAGTTTTTTGAATTCTATAATGGTACGCTGCAATTCCTGAGGGCTAAGGCTGTTTAGTTCTCTTGTGATGGCATGTTCCTCGGTCTCTTTCTCTGCTGGGCTTTGTGATGGATTAAGCCGGGCTTCTACTAAGCCCGTAAGTGCTTTAGCCTCTCCAGCCTCGCTGAAATTGCTCATGTCTATACCTCTATTGACTTGGCTGAGTCTATCAATGTCAGTAGGTTTCGACAATGAGGGAATTACTAGTGAAAATCGGTTACAGCTTTTCCCAGTCTGTGCCACCACCAGCTATGTCCATGATGTTGATTTTCAATGCGGTCAATTGCTTTCTAATCAGGTCAGACGTAGCGTAGTCTTTTTTCTCCCGGGCAGATTGTCTCAACTCTACGACTAAATCCATTATTCTTGAAGCTGTTGTAGTGTCGAGAATACGACGATTGTCGTCAAGTTGTAAGCCAAGCAGGTTTGCATAGGCTTTAAGTGCTTGCGCATAAGCTGGGCGCAGCTTCTCGTCTGCTTGTTGAATTTTGTCTGCAAAGGCAAACAAAGTTGAAATGGCAACGGCTGTATTGAAGTCATTGTTCATTGCCTCTTCAAATTCGGAAGCGAAGGTTTTTATGTTTTGATCTTCGCTTTTTTTTAAGTCGATTTTCTCTGAGCCATTGCTTTTTGCATAGCTTGCTGCACGCACCAGGCGTGATACCGCCGTTTTGGCACCAATCAAACTTTCTGCTGTAAATTCAATTGGATTGCGATAATGAGTCTGCAACATCAACAGTCTGATGGTGTCTGCAGAATAGTTAACCAGCAAATCCTGAATCGTTTGAAAGTTCCCCAGCGACTTAGACATTTTTTCAGCACTGACTTGGATGAAGCCATTGTGCATCCAATATTTGGCTAAGGGTTTGCTATGCAAAGATTCTGACTGCGCAATTTCGTTTTCGTGATGAGGGAAAACAAGATCTTCGCCGCCGCTGTGAATATCAATTGACTCGCCAAGCACATGCTTGATCATCGTGGAGCATTCCAGATGCCAACCTGGTCTGCCTCTTCCCCAGGGACTGTCCCAGCCCAGATCGTTCTGGTCTGAGTGTTTCCAGAGGGCAAAATCTAAAGGTGTCTTTTTAGCTGCTTTTAAATCTTCTTGAGAGCGAACTTGTTCACGCGCACCATGCATCAATTGTTCTAGATTTTGTTTGCCGAGCTTCCCGTAATCTTTGAATTTGGCCACGTCAAAATAAACGTCGCCACCACTTTCATAGGCGAAACCCTTGGACACAAGCTCTTGAGCGAAATCAATCATACGACTGATGTATTCCGTTGCTCGTGGTTCGAAATTGGGTGGCAGCACATTGAGCGATTTCATGTCGCGCCAGAATTCGAAAGTGAATTGTCGTGCCAGTTGATCTGGATTTATGCCGCGTTCTCTTGCGCGATTGATGATTTTATCGTCTACATCGGTGATATTGCGCACGTACGTAACGTCGTAACCAGCGTGCCTGAAATAACGCTGTACCACGTCCCAGACGATGAATGTGCGCGCGTGCCCAAGATGGCTCAAATCATAGACAGTAGGACCGCAATCGTAGATCGTGACCGCGTTACCAGAAAGAGGTTTGAAGACCTCTTTCTTGCCAGTTAAAGTGTTGAATACTTGAATATCAGCCATGTCTAAATTGCCTTGTTGAAGTTGTGTCAGCCATTAGCAGCTGCGACACAAGCCCAATGCTGATTCCAACCGGGCTTTAACACGCTTTTCACCAAGCACTGAAAGCATCAAGCCTAGATCGGGTCCGTGTGTTTTTCCAGACAAAGCAGCCCGCAGAGGCCAATAGAGATCTTTGCCTTTGATTTTAAGTTCTTTGCCAATTGAGTCAACGATGGCTTTGCAGCCTTTGTTATCACCCCAGGGCATTGTCCCCACGCTGTGCAGCGCTTTGTTAAGAACTTGTTTTGCAGAGTCGCTGTTAAGAACTGAAGCTTGTATGTCTTCAGGAATGGTGAGCGTGTCGCCAAAATAAAAGTCGACGTGCTCTGACACGTCAGACAACTTGGTGAGATTCTCGCGCACTGAACCAATTAATTCTTTGAGCTGAGTGTCTGAGTATTCATGCAATTTGCTTGCGTCTATGAAGGCTTTGCTGCGTTCTGTAATGACGTCCAAAGGCAGTGAGCGAATATAGTGGCCATTGAACCAGTCAAGTTTCTGCGTATCGAAGACGGCAGGGCTTTTACTGATCTTTCCGAGATCGAATATTTCGCTAGCTTCGGCCAGGCTAAAGATTTCTCTGTCGTCAGCTGGTGTCCAACTCATTTGCGCTAGATAGTTGACGATGGCTTCCGGCATGTAGCCTTTGTTCTTGTATGAGCCAACATGTACCGATTCGCCGTGACGACGCTTCGATAGTTTTTTGTGTTCGATATCGTTCATAAGAGGCACATGTCCGAATTCAGGGACTGTATGTCCAAGTGCCTCGTAGATCAAAATTTGCTTGGCGGTGTTATTGACGTGATCTTCGCCGCGAATAACCTGAGTAATTTCCATGTCTACATCGTCTACAACCACGGCGAAGTTGTAGATCGCAACGCCGTTCGATTTGACGATTACCATGTCACCACCAAGTGTTGACGTGTCAATAGATATCGGCCCTTTAATCGCGTCGTTCCATGTCACCGTTCGTGGTTCATCAATCCGAAAACGAATCGATGGCAGACGATTTTCTGCTCTAAATTTTTCCAGCTGTTCAGCTGTGTAGTTTCGACCGCGATTGTCGTAGCGAGAATGCCCGTCAGCAGTATCGCCTTTGATTTCAGCCAACTCCTCGACGGTTTCATAAGCGAGGTAGGCTTTGCCACTTGCAACAAGTGAGTCAGCAATTTCGCGATAGTGAGCCACTTTTTCAGTTTGTTTATAAGGGGCGAACGGACCGCCTATGTCTGGACCTTCGTCCCAAGTTAGCCCCAACCAGTGCAGACCTTCGATGAGATCAGCTGTGTGTTCGTCTTTGGAGCGCACTTCATCGGTATCTTCAAGCCTGAAAATAAATTTGCCGTGATGACGTTTTGCATAAAGGTAGTTGTACAGGGCTGTTCGAGCGGTTCCAACATGCAATGTGCCTGTTGGACTGGGAGCTATTCTGACTCTGACTTCGTTTGTCACGTTTTGCCCTAGATGTACAGGCATATCAAACTATCAGAGTTGCAGCTAAAAGTAAAACAGGAGCGGCTTTTTCGCCTTTTCAACTCGCTGTAAACTTGAGCCTGTAACTGTTTTGCTGCGTTACAAATAGCTTTGGTGCGGGTGCCGATCAGTTTTTGCCGAGAACGAGGCAATCAACCAGAGCAACGCCCGACGACATCATGTTGAGCTGTTTGGCTGCACCACGCGAAAGGTCTATGACGCGGTCGCCGACAAATGGTCCACGGTCGTTGACTTCAACTACACAGGACTTGCCAGTGCTTCGGTTCGTCACCAGTAATTTCGTGCCAAAAGGCAAGGTTTTGTGGGCTGCGGTCATACCGTCCTGGTCAAAACGACTGCCATCTGATGTCATTTTGCCGTGGAAGTGAGGACCGTACCAGGACGCGTGACCGCTGAAGGTACCTTTTCCGCCTTTGGTCGCGATCAAATCCTTGCCCGAGCCGTCCGTAAGTTTCAGGAACGAAGCAGGAATGGGCAGTGCTCCCATAGCGCTACGCAATGAATTGACCATCTTAAAACTTTGTTCGAGCGGGTTCTTATTGTCAGAACTCAACGAGTCGAATTTCAAAACCGTGTTGCCATCGATTTTTATCGAGGCCAGGTCGCCATCCTTGGCCGGTAATAATTTGGTTGGGTCCAGTTTTGTATCAGTAACCACGTCTTTGAGTTTGGCGGCGAGTTCTTCTGCGCGCTGCTCAGCGGTGCGACCATTGACGACACCCTTGTAGGTAACAAGGTCCTTGCCATTCAAACTAACTGACGCGCAGGTCTGGGTTTCTTCTTCCCAGACAGTGGCTGCTATCTCTGGGTCTATATCTGGTAAGACACCGGCTCTCGCACTGACATTGGCGCTGAGCGCGCAGGCTGCTACTACTGTAGCGGCTGTCAGAAATACTTTGCTTAAGGTCTTTTTCTTCACGATACTCACGTCCGTTCTTCCTTGGGGATCCCATGCGCACGTGCCGCTAAAGGTGCTCGGCAGGCTCGCTCAAAAGCGATTAAGTCGTGGTGATCCGCGTATTTTGGGCAGGACAAATTGCCTGCAACGAGGCGAGCGGAAACTTAGCAAAATGAATGGTGGCGCGTCAAAAGCTCCTTGAAAACATAGACTTTTCGGCGCCTGCAAGCCAGAATGCTTTTCTGGCAAAAAACTAATGAAAGATGGGTTGACAGCTAGAGGCATGGTGGCAAAGTGGATGGCTTATGTATATACAACTCGACAGGGCTGAGCTCCAAAAACATGAGTGCAATTTCAGCTGGTCATTAGAACTTGGATGTCATGAGGATTTGATTACAATCTGTAAAATTTGGCTTAAACCAATTCACGTAATCGCTTTTGAGGTGGATTTGACCGTCTTACATCCCCTTTACACGCGCAACTGGCTGGACTCTTACCCTGGTCAACTGGCTGCAAGTTTCGTGCAAGCTTTTGCGCAATAAAACGCAACAATTGCTTGAGCAGATTAAATGTCTATGTTCAAAAAATTGTAGAGTTCGCTAGAATCGTCAAAAGCCGCACAGGGATGGCCTCTGCCTTTTTAATGTCACCACTTGCGGGAGGCTGAACGCCGTTCATGTTTGGTTAAAGGTGTGTTCTCAAGGGATATTCTGCGGCGTTTTCTTGCACATTGATCCGAGGGGAGAAATGGCGTCTGAAGAACCCCAAATTCGTCGTCGATTTGGCAAAAAATGTGACTCAAAATTACGAGACGAATTGGTAAATTAGGCAGTACGTCAGAGTTTCTGCTTAGATAGAGTTAGCGAGCTCGGCAGTGCTGCTGAGCTGCACTACTGGCGGTGGCAATCGACCGCACCTGGACTTTGCAAGCTCAGTTATTGAGCACGTCTTTGAGAGTTTTTCGGGGAATTTCCCGAAAAATGGGCAGAGAACTCTTACAATAGGTAGAGGAGGCTCCGAAAACAACAGTCGGATGTTTGCATCCAGCCGGTTTTCAGCCAAAATAGCAACATAGCAGAGGATGCTCGTTGATTCTCATCAGTCAGGGTCACTTTACATTTGAACTGACTTTGGCGGGTCTTTTGGAAGACATTCTGACCCGCTTTAAAGATGAGCGCATCTTGTTATCGCTAAGTGACCCCGCTATAGGCATCAGGGGCGACTTATTTATTGCAGAGTCCACTATTTTCGCTGCGCGAGTCGAAAAGCCGTCTATAGAAGGCTACGCCGCGCTTAGAAATCTGTGTCAATTTGCCGGTGCCGAGTTTGCCTTGAGCAAATACGAGCGAACTGAGCAGGACCCAGCAAAACGTACTATGTGTATCGACCTCGCGAAACTCATTAAAAGTGTTGCTTCCTTACCAGTTGACCCCAGTTCACTGTTGAGTTCGGACGCACTAATGAACAAAACACCTTTGAATTCTGTGGTTGGTGCTCCGGTTGTAATCGCAGTACCACCAATGCAGTTGCCCCCATTGCCACCTCCGGGGACCGAATATCCGCAGCCTGACGAGCAGAAGTCGTCGTCGGCTAAACAGCGTATCGACCAGGCTTTTGAGGCAGCTGTGCAAAAGCGCGTGGCAGCCAAAGGTAAAGAGTCTCCGCTGGCTATGAGAAAAGCGGCAGTGGCTTCATCTGGTACAGCCGCTGAAGCTCCGACTTCTCATCCGCAGGGAGTCCAACCGGCGCTTCCAACATCTAATGGCGACGGCACAAACGGCGGTTCGAAGTTGGCGAAAGCTGCGGCTATGCTGGCATCTGCGCCTTCAACGACTCCAGCGCCCCCAGCGCCCGCTCTTGCACCAGTGCCTTTACCCTCTCCTACGCTACCGGCGCCTCCGCCAACGCCTACGCCAACACCAACACCTACGCTAACACCTACACCCACACCAGCGCCAATTCCAGCAGCTGCTCCGGCAATTGCAAAGGCACCAGCTCCTTTGCCTACTTCACTACCTGCTTCGCCGTCAGTACCGAAGCCATCGCCGCCAGTCCTCCAAAACGCAGTCGGACTGGGCACCGGGGAAATAGACTGGCACGCAGTGCGCGAATCTGCAAAGAAAGTCGAGCCAGTATCCAAAGAGCCTACACTCCAGTTTTCGCTGGCAGAGCAAATTCAACAAGAACTTTCGGCTTCTGACGAAGAAGAGGAAGTGGCAGAGCCGATTAAGAGACAGGCTCTTAAAAGATCATTTGTAGGTCCTCTTGCCGCTGTTCGGCTTTTTACGGCAAAAATTGGGCGTCTTGTGTTACCCATAGCAATTATTATTGTTGTTTTCCAAGGCGGCAAGCTCTGGCTGGACGCGCACGGCGGAAGCGCTGCCATGAAGCTGCCCACTTTCGATTTTTTTGGCAAGCAAAATAAAAAAGCTCCGGCACCAACCGTTCATAAAGAATCAACAAAGACAGTGCGTGCACCGTCGCACCGCGATGTTGCAAGCCATTCTGCCGTTAGTCATCAATCATCAGCGAAATCGGCATCTGGTCATAGTTCAGCCGTTAAGGCCGCTGCTTCTCCAAAAGACTCCACTAAAAACATTGGTGCTAAAGCTGCAGCGCCAGCGTCTTCTGCGACCTCAAATAATTCAACGGCCGGCACCGAAAGAATTGTTGGAACCGGATCAAGCAAATATCCCAATTCGCTCATAATGCGCGATCAGATTAAGCCGTCAGTTCAATTGCCGCCCCGCAGGCACGCTTATCAAACTGCTCCAGATGCTGGTGATGACTCTAAGTAGCCAGCACTACGAGTTACTCAATTGAGAAATTCTTGCATCAAGTCCTGGTCCATTTCGAAATTTGCGTAGACGTTCTGAACGTCTTCGTGGTCTTCGAGAATATCTAGTAGGCGTAATAGCTGCTTAGCTACATCGCTGGTTGTGACTTCCACCGTCGATTTCGGCGTCATCGTTACTTCAGCTGTAGCTGTTTTATAGCCAGATTTTTCTAGATTCGTTTTCACTTTTTCGAGATCCAGCGGCTGGCAGTAGACATAGACACTATCTTCCATGGTCGTATCGAGATCGTCTGCACCGGCTTCCACAGCCGCTTGCAGCAAAGCGTCTTCGTCGAGTTTCGTATTTCGCTCGATGCCGATTTCGCCGCGCTCTTCAAAATTCCAGCCCACACAGCCAGTTTCGCCGAGGTTACCGCCATACTTTGAAAAATAGCTTCTGACGTCGCCTGCTGTGCGATTGCGATTGTCGGTTGCGCAGCGAACAATTACTGCCACCCCGCCTGGACCATAACCTTCATAGGTGAGTTCTTCCATGGCGCTACCGGCACCGCCACCAGCGCCTTTTTCAATTGCCCGCTGGATGTTGTCATTTGGCACGCCATCTTGCTTGGCCCGGTCAATAGCCTGTCTTAAGCGAAAATTTGCTGCAGGATCGCCGCCGCCAAATCGCGCAGCGACAATTATTTCTCGCGCCATTCGAGCGTAAGTCGCACCTTTTTTTACGTCGGTGACACCCTTTTGTCTTTTAATTTTGGCCCACTTTGAATGCCCTGACACAAGATTTTCCTCCTGACTTTGTTTCGACTATTAATGCGACTTTAACTGACTTTAAGTAGATGCGAGAAAAATGCTCAGCTTTGCGCCATCCAGAAAAATTGGCTCCTTGCTGCCCTTTTTCTAGCAGAAAAGAGCTTGCCCTTGCCATATCATAATTTTGTTCGTCCGAATCTTTGATAAGGTAGGCACTGTTATTTTATCCGGGCCGTTCCGGCGCCGATAATTTTATTGATTTGTCCGTTTGGTTTTGTCCGTACTTATATATAGATGGCGAGAAAAAATGAGAACGAAAATTTCTTTTGCGACATTCGTGTGTGTAGCTGGTTCGATTGGTCTGTTCAGCGTCAATATGGCCCATGCGGCTCTGGATTCTAACAGTGCCAGTGAATCTAAAGAGGCTTCCGAAGCCCGACGTGCGCTTTATTCTGCAGATGGTCGCATGGTTGCACTAGCTCAGGAACACTCGAAAAAGACGCTCAAAATCAAAATTGATCGCGAAGTCGTTATGGCCGATGACTTGATGTTGAAAGGCAAATATAGCGATGCTGCTGAACTGTATAAAGAGGTCGTGAACAAGAATCCCAAAAACGTGCCCGCTACGGTTGGTTATGGCCTCGCTCTGTCAAAGCAATTCAAATTGGATGCAGCCAATGAGCAGTTCGACAAGGCTCTTGCTATCGATCCTAAGAATGCGATGGCATACAGTGGCAAAGCGATGACGCTGTTCAACAGCTTGCAATCGTCATCTAACACCGTGATCAAAAACAAAGAAAATTTGCTCAAGAGTGCGGAATCCACTTGCCAGCAGGGTCTTGCGATCGATCCAGGTATGCCTGAGGCTCACTATACTCTCGGCATGATCTACAAAGAACAGGGTCGTTTGCCGGAAGCAACAAATGAATTTCAAGAGGCGACTAAAATCGATCCTCAATATTCTGAAGCTTTTGCCGGTTTGGGTATCGCCAAGCTGATGCAAAATGATTTGACTGGTGCTCAAACTGCTTTCAAGCAGGCTATCACCCTCAATTCAGGCAATTCGACCGCTCACTATGGCCTTGGTAAATGCTATGTCAAACAAGGCATGAACGACCAGGCTATCAAAGAGTTGAACACTTCGCTTTACCAGAATAAAAATAGCGCTCCAGCTAGACTGGCTATCGGTGAAGCTTATGCGGCGCAGGGCAACAGTGTCGCAGCTATCTCGGCATTCCAGGAATCTATTCGCATCAAGCCTGAAAATCCAGACGCTTATATGCACATTGCTGATATTCGCGAACAGCGCGGCGATCTTGAACATTCAATTGCAGAATTGCGCTCCGGCTTAGAGATGAGTCCAAATGATCCAGGTCTGCATTCGCGTATTGCTGATGAGAGCTTGCATCTGGAAAAATTGGATGACGCTATCAAAGAATATACGACTGTGCTCAATGCCAATCCACAGGACGCAAACGCTGCTAAAGGCTTGACTCGCGCTTATTATATGAAGGCGAATAAAGAAGCAACTGGTGCCTTCTTTGTCTCGAATGAATATGAAAGTGCCAAAAGCATGCTCGACAAAGCTGTGCGAATGAATCCTAACGATATGGAATTGCGACTGGCTCAGGCTAAGTTGCGTTCGTTGTCTGGTGAGAAAATCGATCTCAATACAATTGGTGCACCAACCAATGATGGAGAGCGCATGGCTTATGCTGAGGCTCTCTTAGCTCAGAACAATTTTAAAGATGCTGATGCTCAGATGAATATGGTCATCACCAATGCCAATTCACCCAAGCAAGTATTTGCTGTTGCTGATCTGGCGTTGATGATTAAAGACTTGCCCAGTGCTGAAGCCGCTTACAAAAAGGCTGCTTCGTTCCCAGGCAATGAAGAAAGAGTCAAACGTGGTATGGATCAAGTTGCTCGGGCCAAAGACGATGCTCGTCAGAACCTGACTTTGGCAAACGATCTCGCTCGCCGCAAACAGCTTCAATCGGCGATCGATAAGTATCACGCAGCTATCTACGGCAATCCTAAAGTGAATGATTCTCACCGCGGTCTTGCTGAGACACTGGAGCGCTTGTCGCCACAGGAATCGAAAGATCTCAAAGAATCAGTGGTTCAGTACAAAGCATATATCGCTTTGACACCAGATATCCCTGCAAAGGATCTCGAGAAACTGAATAAGCACATCGCTACTCTAGAAAATAAAGCCTACAAGCTTGAACAAAAAGAAAAAGAGCAGGGCACTAAACCTAAGAAATAGGCAGCACTGAAATTCAGTCTATGAAAAAGCACTCCGTCCCTTTAATCAGGGTATGCGGAGTGCTTTTCAGATCCGACTGTAATACAATACCGCTGTGACAAATTGGCAAAATAAAGACATCACGATTTTGGGCTTTGGCCGCAGCGGTATTTCCACTGCGAAATATTTAGTTGAGCGTCACGCGAACGTCACATTGTCTGAGTCCTCGGCGAAAACCGAAGCTCGAGACAAAGAAGCCTCGCAACTCGAAGCCCTCGGCATTAAAGTAGAATTTGGCGGCCACTCGGTAAAGGCCATAGACGAGGCTGCTTTGATTGTCACCAGCCCTGGTGTCGCTCCAAGCGCCGAAGTTATTCAAAGAGCACTCAAAGCCGGTCGTGAGGTTGTTTGCGATATTGAACTTGCGTTCCGCGAGACGCAAACACCGATGATTGCGATCACGGGTACAAATGGCAAATCAACAACCACAGCTCTAATCAGTTTTATCCTGGAGAAAGCTGGATTTAAAGCTCCAGCTTGTGGTAATTTCGGCATTCCGATTTTGACCCAGATTCAAAAGCCAAACGACTTTCTGGTTGTCGAAATGAGTTCGTATCAACTCTTTTACACCACGAATCTTGCTCCGCAAGTGGCTATATGGCTTAATTTGACGGCAGACCATATTGAGTGGCATGGCAGTCTGGCTGAATACACAAAAGCCAAACAAAAGCTATTTGAAAAGCAAAGCGCTGATCAATTCGCTGTTTTGAATCTCGATGATCCAGTTGTTGCCCAGTTCAATTCTCAGGGAGCGGTCAAAGCTCGCTTAATTGCAAACAGCTCTATGAGTGAGTTGAAAGAATACAAAGACGCCGCATTTGTGCGCAATGGTTTGCTTGTGTTGCGAATGGATGGGCACGAGGAAAATATTTGCGCCATAAATGAGCTGAAGATAATCGGCAAACATAATATTGAAAATGCTTTAGCTGCGATTTCTGCAGCCGCCGCAGTTGGGCTTTCTGCCTTAGAGACTGCCCGACACCTTAAAGAATTCGAGGCTCTAGAGCATCGTCTGGAATTCGTGGCGACGATTAATGGGGTGTCTTTCTACAACGACAGTAAAGCTACGAACACTGATTCTGCGATTAAAGCGCTCGAATCCTTTCCAAGAGAAAAAGTGGTTTTGATCGCTGGCGGTCGAGACAAAGGAACTTCGCTTAGTGAGTTTGTTTTATCTGTTCGAAAGTACGCTTCAGCTGTTATTCTCATAGGCGAAGCCAAGGAGCGATTCGAGAAGGCTTTAAGGGATGGGGGAGTCGAGAACGTATATCCAGTGGATAGCATGGAAGCCGCCGTGCAGCTGGGAAAAGAACTGAAGGCAGGTCCGGTTTTGTTGTCCCCAGCTTGCGCCAGTTTCGATATGTTCAAAGACTTTGAGGATAGAGGCCGTGTCTTCAAAGATATTGTCCGCACAAGACTCTAGAAGTAAACGCCGACGGGCGAAAACCGTCACACCGGTAGAACCACCGGTTGTGCCTCAGGACACCGAGTTTCGGGGTCTGCCCAATCGCGCCATAATTACGATTGTGCTGTCTCTGTGCGGTTTTGGGCTGATGGCTGTTTTCAGTGCTTCGGCTCCTGATGGATTATCCAGCTATCACGATTCAACTGTATTTTTAAGAAAACAAGCAATTGCCTGCATGATTGGCTTGTTTGTGATGTTTAGCATTAGTCGCTATGACTATCGCAAATTGAAAAAATGGGCATGGCCGCTCGCTGGTGCGGCATTGTTTCTGTTGATGTTGACCCTCGTTCCGCATCTATCTGTCACGACAATGGGCTCCAGCCGTTGGATCGGCATTGGCCCATTGCAATTCCAGCCCTCTGAAATGTGCAAAGTGACTTCCATTATTTTGCTTGCGGCTGGTTTGTCCAAGCATTTCTGGTGGCACAAGCAAATTTTTTATCGCGTCTTGATCAGCGTCATAATGGCAGTGATTGTCATCAAACAGCCTGACCTTGGTACAGCCATCATGATTTGTGGTGGCATGTTTGCTTTGTTGTTTGCGTCAGGAGCAAACCAGTTACTGCTGTTCGGCTCGGCGTTCGCTATTTTGCCGGTCGTCTGGCAGCACATCAAACACACGCCATATCAGCTTAATCGCATTCTAGCCTGGTTGCACCCCGAGCAATATCCTCAGTCATATGGTTGGAATACAATTCAGGCAGAGCTTGCAATTGGCTCAGGCGGCTGGTTGGGAGCAGGTTTTGGTCGCTCTTTGCAAAAGCTCTATTATTTGCCAGTGCAGCACGCCGACTTTATCTTCGCCGTAATAGCTGAAGAATTTGGTTTTCTGGGATGCCTGGTTTTGATCGGACTGTTCGTCTTGTTTGGCTACTATGGCTTTAAGACAGCAATGGAATCACGCACACTGTTCGGTCGTTTTCTGGCTATTGGTATCACGAGCTCGATTACATTACAGGCTTTGGTGAATATCATGGTCACAACGCGAGTGCTACCTGTAACTGGTATCACATTACCATTCATCAGTTATGGTGGAACATCGCTAGTGATCACTCTCTCAATGGTGGGAATTTTGCTCTCTGTTTCACGAGACCGCGGCAAGCTCGATGAAGACGAGGAATTCGACGTCGACGAATAGTCGAATTTCTGATGGTCGAAATCCGAATGGTTGAAATGATCGCAACTACAGCCGAGCAAAAAATCAGGCACCGAATTGTTTTAACAGGCGGTGGGACTGGCGGGCATATATATCCTGCGCTAGCTGTGGCAGAGCAGTTACAAAATGATCCAGACGTTGAATCCGTTCTTTATATAGGCGCTTCAGGACATCTTGAAGAGACGTTGGCGAAAGAAAAAAATCTAGACTTTGTTGGGCTATCGGTAGTTGGTATGCCGCGAAAAATTTCCGGCGCTATTTTTGCCTTTCCTTTTAAAACACTTAGCGCTGTTTGGCAAGCAAGAAAAGTATTGCATCTGTTTCGGCCGACTGCTGTACTCGGCACGGGGGGCTATGCATCGGCTGCGCCACTTGCTGCCGCACGGCTGATGGGAATTCCGTATATTGTGCATGAACCGGATTCGAATCCAGGCATGGTCAACAAATTGTTTGCCAGATCTGCGGCTGCATGTTCGCTCGGGATGGCTGCCGCCAAAGAGAAATTCGAAGCCAAGTCTTCTCGTGTTTTCGTCAATGGCAATCCCGTTCGCGCTAGCTTTCTGAACCCTGTTTCTCGTGCTCAAGCAGCATCTGAGTTTGGCTTGAGACCTGAGTTGAAGACACTGCTTGTGACTGGTGGCTCACAGGGTGCACAGGCTATCAATGATGCAGTCATCGCTGCTTTGCCGGCGCTTTTGCAACGAGGCGACATGCAAATTTTGCATCAGGTCGGCGAGAAAAATTTTGCAGCCGTTCAGGCGCAACTGGCTCCAGCTGTGGCAACAAACGAGCATTATCGCTTGTTGCCGTATATCAAAGAGATGTCGTCGGCGTATGCAGCCAGTGACATGACAGTTTGCCGAGCTGGCGCAATGACTATCTCAGAGCTTTCTGTCATGCACGTTCCTGCCATATTTGTGCCTTATCCTTATGCGGCGCAAAACCATCAAATGCACAACGCTCGCTTTATGGAGTCTCAAGGGTGTGCTTTTTTGATTGCACAAAATGATCTCACCGCAGAAAGCCTTTCGAAAGCAGTGTTAGATGCCTTAACGAATGGCGACAAACTGGAGACGATGAAACAGGCCATGCAAACCATTGCGCGCCCTCATGCGGCTCAAGAAATCGCAAAACAATTAAAAGAGGTTGGCGTCAGTCGCGCTATTTAGCGCTGATTTGAGCTATATTCTGGCTGGACAAATCGGAAAGGAATTGAAGGCAATGGGAAAACAACGGACTCTTAGAGGGCGAGCAAAGCTAACGCTTGCCCTGTATACGGCTTCATTGCTGAGTCCATTTTCAATAGCGAATGTGTCGGCCCTCGAAGCATCGGCACTCGCTCAAACTGCAAATCCTGCCGTAACTTCTACAACTCCGTCAACTACTAAGAGTTCTTCTCCTTCTGCGGCTGTAGCGACAAACAGTCCCGAGGCAAAAGCCCTTGCCGCGAACATTCTTTCTGCTGCTGGTGGCCTTGCTAAATTGCGGGCTGTATACGACCTGCCCACGCGCGCTACGGTCAAGATCGCAGACTATTCAGCTCTATCTGGTGCCACCAACACAGTCGATGCCCAGATTCTTTCCAAGCAAGACAAGATTCGCATCGAATTGAATGTGATGGGACAGCCAACCATCACTGGCTACAACGGCGTCATCAGCTGGATGCAGCAAGGTACTCAGGTATTTCCGTCTGATCCGCAAACTACTAAGCGCATTAAAGAAGACCTCGAACACAGTACGATGCTGTTGCTGAAGTTTGAAGAACCGAGCGTCGTTTTTGAGGTCGCTCCTGATCGAATGGTTGAAGGTCAGATGACCGATGTTTTGATCGTTACAGCTGGAGATGGTTCAAGAACAAGTTTTTTCGCCGATAAAAAGACGCATATGATTTTACGGTGCGAATACGCAGGCACCGACTTTGAGCAGGGCTTGCCTGCCACTAAGGCAATTAATTATTACGATTATCGCGAATTTGACGGCACTCAATTGGCTTATAAATCCATTGAATATACAAATGATAAAAGGACATCAGATAGCGTTACGGAAACCATAGTCGCTGACGCTTCCATTGATGACAGCGCGTTTGAGATCCCTACGGCGGTGAAGATTGCAGGACTGAAAAATGGTCCAGTTGAAATTCCATTTGAGATGGCCTCAAACGAAATTTTGATCAAGTCTAAGGTAAATGATGGCAATGAATATCGCTTTATTGTCGACACAGGTGCCACCCAAAATGTAATGGATCAAGCGAGCGCAAACGCCGTTGGTGCAGTCAGCAAGGGCGAGTTTTCGCTCACGACTGGTTCTGGTTTTATGAAAATGGGTAACGCCAACATCAAAAGCATTGAGCTTGGTCCAATTCGTCTGGAAAATGTGCCGATGGCCGTAGCTAACCTGCCTGCATTTTCTGCAATCAAAGGTGTGCGTCCGGCAGGCATTCTCGGTGCTAATGTGTTACGTCGTTTTCTCGTGACGATCGATTACGCCAAGAAAATTTTGATTCTTTCAGATCCAGACCAGGTAAAAGTTCCCCCGCAAGCAGTTGTAATTCAAGGTAAACCTACTCTTGTTTCAGCTGGACTGGCTGTGGACGCTGTTATTGATGATAAGGTCAAGGTTTCGTTGCTGGTGGATACCGGTGCTGCTTTCAATAACGTTTCAGAATCTATAGTCAAGCCGATTATGACGATGCCGTTGTTGTCCGTGGGTTCTGTGCAAGGAGTTGAAGGCAACAAGATTCAAATTGGGGCAATCAAATTTAAAACTCTCACTCTTGGCTCAATGAAACTTCCAGATCCGATTTTCTCCGTTGTTCCGGTTGTGTCCAATGAGAAACTGCCGCCCGGGTTGTTTTCTGGCTCGACGATGGGCATCCTGGGTAATCCATTTTGGAGTAGATTTCGCGTGACAATCGACTATCGCAATTGTCGATTGTTTCTGGAGCAGAGCAAAGAGAGACTTGCTCAGGATAAGGTGCAAAATGATATCGCCGAGATCAATCACAATTACATCTTAAACGCTGACCTCGATGACGCCATTACCGCACTGCAGGCTATGTCTGATGCGGGAACCGGAACCAAGGCAGGCTCTGATTCTATTTACGACGGCACTTCAATCACTCGCATCAATGTTGCTCTCTCGCAATTTCTTTTCGAGAAGGCCCTGCACACCAAGAGTGATGTGGATGTTCAGTTGGCGATGGGGCAATTCAATAAGGCTTCGGCTCTGGGGCGTGCATCAAATAGCAAAGATGATCTGGCAAGGCTCTATTCGATATACGCCATCTATCTACTCAATGGTGACAATGGCGCTGACGACAGGCTCTCTGTCCGGCGAGTGCTGCAGACAGCCTCTGCTTATTCAGAAAACCAGCCTGAGTTGCTAATTGCCGTCGCTATGTTGATGGAGCGGCTTGGTAATTTTGCAGCGGCGCAGAAGCTGCTCAATGACGCTTTGTTCGTCATGCCGTCAAACTGGCTTGCTCTGACGCAGCGCTACGAATTCGCGAGAAATCAAAAAAACGATAAGGACATAATCACTGTCGCCAGACTGATGCAGCATTATTGGCCCGGAGTAGAATATATCCCCAGCGAAAAGGTCATTAAATCGAGCGAAGCTGTCGTTGCTGGAAAAGCTGGCGGTAAAAGTAACGCGCCATCGAAGTCCATTGATAAAAAGAAGAAAGACTAGAGCTTAGTTCGCAATTACACTACAGCTGGCGAGCTGATGAACGCTGGCGGAACAAATCCGCTTCTTTTTGCTTTTGATTCAATACTGCCGACAATGAGTTCCAGCTGCGTTAGTGCTTCGCCAATCTCTAGAGTATCAAGCTGGGCTCGGCCGAGCACGTCTTTGAGGTCGCAAATAGTAGCTTTTAAACTGTTATCGTCTGAGGGAAAGGACATATTTTCTTTCCTATAACTTTTGGCTTGTTTAACGCTTGAAGCGATACTTGAAGCGATATTTGAGTGTCAGACCAGGGATAGATGGTTGCCATTAACTGGGACGAAGTGTAACACGGGTTTGCTGTCGAACTTCCTGTAGTCAATGCCTGTGCAAGCTTAATTTTCTTGCCAAGTGCTACCGAATGCCTGCTGGTACGGGACTTCGGTTATTCTTGAAATATTGGAAACGGTTAACATTCTGTTTTTGTCAACTTTTATATTCAGCCACTGAGACAGCTGTCTCGTGTCCACAGCAAGGTCCCCCTTCAATAAAGGGCACTTTGAGCTATCATCAATTTGGAACGGTCGTAATGTTACTTAGGGGTGGCTGACCAGGTGTTGCGCTTTATGCTTATTGCCCTTCTCGCTGTAACAATGTTCTGGTTGTTCGCATTGTGGTTTGGTGCCAGATTTATCGCTAAGAGATTAGGGCGCAGGCGAAAAGTAATCATTGCCGAGTTGCATAATCGCCGATTGCGTCTACATGCGGTTATAAGTGAGTTGATGGCCAAAGCAAACGAGCTTGACCAGCACAGGCAGTATGTTGTGTTGCCGGCTAACGATCAAACTTCGCACAGACTGGCTGCTGTTTGCCAGGACCTTGTTGTTTTAAGTGAGTCTTTGACGATGATCGAAAATCTTCTAAAAGAGGGCAATATCAAACACGGTCGTCGAGACATTTTGATTGCCGTAAATTCTGCTGTTCATCTCAACAGACATCTTGATGGAGTTAGTCAGCAGTTGCGTATTGCCACTGAGGCTCAAAGTCTTTCGCTGGAATCTCAAGCAAATCGCGACCTCTTTAAACGTGAATCAACTAGCGATAGCTAGCGAGAGCGGCTGTAATTTAAAATACTTTTTGCACCATTTGTGGTGTTAGAAAAAGAAATGTCGGTGTATGTATTTAGACCGAAGCTGTGATGGGCTGTAAACAATTCGAGCTCTTAGGGGCGAAACGTCAGCAGACTTGCGTTGTAGGAATCGGTGCCTACCCCTAAAGGTACTTGTCTATATAGTAAATAATTGGCGCCACTACTTCTGGTGCCAAAAAAAATTCCATTTTTAACAAAAAAAGTTCAAAAAAGTCGTGCATGACAAGAGGGTGATAGTCCATAATGAAAGTACAAGACTCCAATGCAACTCTTCCCGACTGAGGCGGTGTGCGCTTTCGCTCCTGCGTGCGCATCATCGTCGAACCTCTGTCTTCGATTGTTGTTGGGGTCAATCGGGACCGAGCAGGAGGATTTGGAGATGTCGAAGAAGAAGAATGGAAAAACCGCATCAGCACTGAGAGTATCGAGAAAGGAGATCGAAGCTCCCGAGGAAAATGAAGTCGTGGCGGCAGAATCTGCCACCGAAGAAGTGGCAACTGCAGAAGTGAGTGAAACAGCTGAAGCGCCTGCTGCTGAAGCAACAACTGAAGAAGCGAAAGTGGAAGAACCCGAAGCTAAAGAAGAAGCTAAAGAAGAAGAGACTGAAGACGCGAAAGTAGAAGAGCCCGAAGCTAAAGAAGAAGCTAAAGAAGAAGCTAAGGAAGAAGAAACTGAAGAAGCGAAATTAGAAGAGCCCGAAGCTAAAGAAGAAGCGAAGGAAGAAGAAACTGAAGAAGCGAAAGTAGAAGAACCCGAAGCTAAAGAAGAAGCTAAGGAAGAAGAAACTGAAGAAGCGAAAGTAGAAGAACCCGAAGCTAAAGAAGATGCTGAGGAAGAAACTGAAGAAAAGGTAGAAGATGCTGAAGCGAAAGACGAAGTGAATGAAGTGGAAGAAGCAAAAGACGAAGAAACTAAAACAGTAGAAGAAGCTAAAACGGAGGAGTCGCAGGCAGAAGATGAAGCTGCCACAGTTGAAGCAGAAATAGAAGAAGGCAAAACTGAAGATTCCAAAATTGAAGAAGAAAAGTCAGAAGAAGCATCCGATGCTGAAGACGACAAGCCTGAAGAAGTGACCGCTGAAGAAATCAATTCCGAAAGCGAAACAGCTGAAGAAAAAGCGGACACTGAAGAAGTCGCGGCTGACAACATGGATGCAGATGCTGCAGAAAAAGAAGAAGAGAAGGCAGAATCGCACGACGAAGGTTCTGCTGCAGAAGCTGCGTAAAACAACAACGCAGCGTTTAAAAAGCAACTAAATCCACACGCTCCCAAGCGCCATCACACACACGCTCAGTCGTGGGTTTGGTTCCTCGTATCCGAGGCAGTTGATGATTCACTGCCTCGGTTACGTGTGAGGAGAATTCGAAATTTTCCTTGCAGTGTCAAGCAGCGGAGATTCGCCACCAGGAGTAGTGCTTCGAGAACCTGGCACCATTGTTCTAACGAACCGGCCGACTACCGCAGCAAACATTGCCTTCCTCAAAGCCTGTAACCCAGCTATTTAATTCTTTTACGCGCGCAGTGTCCAAAGAGGTACGCGAATTAAGCCTGATCACCTCTCTATTTTTGGAACTCCCAAGCGTGGCTAGAGCATCTGATTCGGCATCGCGAAAGGCACGCCATTCGGACTCAGCCTCACGAAGGTAGCGCAAATACTTTGGCGCAATTTTTGTACTTGCTTGTTCATAGGTGGTATTCAACTGCAATTCTTCAGCCTTGAATTGGCTCTCGGCTGTAGCTAAATCGATTTTACATGCATTGGAAATGGCAGCGAGCTGCTCGCTCCTCTTATTTGTTTGAGCGAGCAGTTCAACCTGGTAGCACAATGTGTAAGCCGAACCATATTCATCGAACGGTTTATCGGCTGGAAAGATGGACTTCAAATGCGCATCGCGGTAGCCAATCCAGGCTGCTTCAGATGTCCTCAATTTAGAGGTGAAAATCTGATTGGCTGAATATTTGGCGACAACTTCTTTGTATATCTTATTGAGTTTTAAATCAGCTTTCTCGACAGAACGAGTTGCTTGTTCATTTAGTTCTGATTGTGACTGACTACGCACGGGTTCAGGCAAAGCTAACAGCCAGATGGATATAAGTGCCAGAAATATTGTTCTAATTGATGTCAAAATAATTTCAGAACGTTTTGAAAAAAGTGTCTACCGAGAGGTATGAAAATAATGCGTACTATAATTACGTTGCTTGTTTTAAGCATTTTGGGCGTCAGCAGACGGCTTATTGTATCACCGTTTTAGAGGTCGAAGAAATCGCTTGGGAATATTCATTGTTCTGTTGCGCGCTGTCAACGTTGGTGGCACTGGAAACTTGTCGATGAGCGATTTGAAAGCGATGTGCGTGTCTCTGGGCTATGCGAAAGTAACAACGTACATTGCCAGTGGAAACGTTCTGTTTGAATGCGATGAAGATGCTAAAACGATCAAAGCAGCACTGGAGAAAGAGTTAGCTGCTCACGCGGGTAAGGATGTAAGCGTTATCGTACGAAGCGCCAAAGATATGGCTGAAGTTCTTGCTTCAAATCCATTTCCCAAAGCAAATGGTAGCCGCACGGTGGCCATATTTCTCGAGCAAAATGCAGGTGAAGATGTTTTGAGTGGTATCAAAGGACAAAAGAATGAAGAACTATGTTTAGGAAAGAAGGAAGTGTTCATTTATTATCCCGACGGGATCGGTCAGTCAAAATTGATTGTTCCTGCAGCAAAGTCTGGAACGGCTCGGAACATGAATTCAATTGGGAAACTCGTCGAGCTCGCTAACAACTTGCTTGGGTGAAATTGATTCCAGTCAGCGCCTGCTAATACCGCCTAAATGTGGTACAGGTTCTTTTCCAGCACGCTAATGTCGGACTGCCATGGTCCCTCGCGTCCATACTCCAAGATTCTGAATCGATTTACTTTCGACCAATCATAGTGGATTTCTACTCCGCGGTAAGATTCGCCGCAACTGCCTTGGGTCAAATGGTACACGTCGCTATCCCAGTACCATTTGTCGGGTTTACCAAGAATTTCGTTCACGGCACTTCTGGACATAGAAATGAGCCCATACTGTTTGGCGAAGAGTCGAAAATCGCTATACCGATACAGACCCCGTTCGCTTTTTGCGTTGTTCCAATCTTCTTTACTGAAGCCCGTTTCGCCAAAACAGACTTTCGCCTTTCCGTTCGAAAATTCCTCGGCATTTTTGAATTGCGGCTTGATTTTCCACTTACCTGTTTTATCTATAAAGCCGTACTTGTGTTGAAGTTCATCACCGACTGCAACATGTGCCAGCCCCTCTTTAAATTGTGGGCGGTTCATAGGCACGTCATGACCTGATGCACCGTCAACATAAAATGTGGGAGTGATAACTAGTTTTCCGGTTTTGTCCACGAATCCCCATTTAGCTCCCTTTCTCGCGCATAGATAAGGGGGCACTTTATTTTCGCCTCCGAGAGCCACTGAAGCGAGACCTTCGCTGAACGAATTCGCGAAACTGCAATCTTCCGGAAGTGTGATTACAGTTTTTCCAGTGCGATCGATAAATTTCCAGTGGTTGTCTTTTAGAACTGCAGACAAACCTTCGCTGAAATCAGATGCATGGTTATATTGTTTTGCGATGACAAATTTCCCTTGTTTGTCTACAAAACCGAAACTCATAGGACTGACGCTGTCGACTGCGCTCAAGTCTTCGCTGAACTCACGCATAACGATAGATATGCCGTTTTTTGCAACTCCCTTGAAGCCATTGTTTATTTCTGGATGCATGTCGGCAGGAAGTTGATATTTGACCGCGCCCGCTTTATCGATTAGCAGCCAGGGGCTTCCTCTAGTCAACTCGATTGCCGCTAAGTCATTGTGAAACTCTTGTACACAGATATATTCAGGCTTAACGACAATAGAGCCTTGGGTGTCTACGAAGCCATGATTTTCAAATCTGCCACTTGCGTTTGTTCTGGTGATGGGAAATCTGTCCGAATCGGCGGCATCTCCAATGTAGTAAATAAGCTCAGATCCGTCAGGCTCTTTCTTCTTTCTAGCCTTTCTTCCGTTTGGAGCCAGTCCATCGGTCCAACCTTTCCAGGGAGGAAGCTCGTGTTTGGGAATTTCTGAAACGACGTTCTTTGAGTCGACAAGTTTCCAGTCATCGGCTGCATAGGACGCCGTCGATAAGATACACGCCAGCGAAGTGACCGCCACATTCCTAAGCTTTTTGACGAACAATCGAATAACCTCTTGAATAGCTGAGAGTTAGGCTCCCTGATTTAAGCCCAGCAAATCAAGCATATTCTTGTCTTCGTCAAAATCTGGATTGGCTGTCGTCAGCAATTTTTCGCCTGTGAAAATTGAATTGGCACCAGCTAGAAAGCACATCGCCTGTTCTGCAACAGACATGCGTACACGACCTGCAGACAGTCGCACTCTTGCTTTTGGCATTGTGATGCGAGCGGTTGCAATCATGCGGAGCATTTCCCAAATCGAGACAACAGGCTGGTCGGCTAGTGGAGTTCCTTCTACTGGCACCAGCGCGTTAACTGGCACCGATTCTGGATGCTCAGGCAGTGTTGCCAGCGTATGAATCAAATCGATGCGATCGTTTTCGCTTTCACCCATACCGATGATGCCACCACAGCAAACGGTGATTCCTGCCGCCCTGACATTTTTGATTGTGTTAAGTCTGTCCTGATATGTGCGGGTAGTGATGATCTGGTCATAGTATTGCTCGCCAGTATCAAGGTTGTGATTGTAGGCGTCGAGACCTGCTTCTTTGAGTTTCACGGCTTGTTCAGGCGTGAGCATACCAAGTGTGCAGCACACTTCCATTTTTAGAGCGGCTACTTCTCTCACCATTGTCAACACTTGTTCGAAGGCTTCGTTGTCTTTGACTTCGCGCCAGGCGGCGCCCATGCAAAAGCGCGTACTGCCTGCATCTTTAGCAATCTTTGCTGCCATTTTTACGGCTTCGATATTCATCAATGGCTCGGGCGTCACTGGAGTGTCATATCTAGCCGATTGCGGACAGTAAGAGCAATCTTCAGAACAAGCTCCAGTTTTTATCGAAAGCAATGTGCATTGTTGAACATTTTTCGGGTCGTGAAATTGTCTGTGCACGGTCGCAGCGCGATAAATCAAATCAAGCAGAGGAGTGTGGAAAACGTCTTTTACTTCTTCAGTTGTCCAGTTGCTGCGCACTAAATTTTCATCGGCAATGCTAGCTTGCGATTGTGACGATTTCATTGCCAAAGTAGTCGACATAAACATCTCCTCTGAGTTTATTGAATAGCGCTAAGTTATCAGGATTGACCATCGGCTTCATGTGTTTCCGTTCAGAATCGCCCGTTTTCAGGCTATTTCTCTGATAACGTCGGCGATATTGGCGAAAATATCGAGACGTTGCTGATTCGTCAAGCAGTAAGGCGGCATCAAATAGAGCGTATTGCCGAGGGGACGAATTAGAAAGCCGCGCTCCAAGAATTTCTGACGCATTACCGCACCTATTTGGTCGAAATAGTTGTTGCCATCGCTGGTAGTGACCTCAAAGGCGGTGATTGTTCCGCAAAAACGCATATGTTCGATCAGCTTTTGTGATTCTAGATACTCCGCTGCGATTTCTCGATTGAGTTTTTCGGCATCCATAAACGAAGTCGTAGTTTGCTCGAGAATGTCCATCGATGCTAAAGCTGCTGCGCACGCCAGAGGATTTGCGGTGTACGAGTGACCGTGGAAAAAGGTTTTCGACACATCATCGCTGTAAAAGCCGTTGAATATTTTGTCTGAAGTCACTGTTACTGCAAGCGGCAAGAAACCACCCGTGATGCCTTTCGAAAGGCATACAATGTCTGGTGTGGTCTGTGCCTTCACGCAGGCGAACCAGTCGCCGGTGCGGCCAAATCCGGTCATCACTTCGTCATAAATGAGCAATATGTCCAACTCATGAGCAGCTTTTTGCAATTTTTGCAGAAACTCAGGACGACAAAATCTCATGCCACCAGCACCTTGAATTAGTGGCTCAATAATTATTGCTGCATAGGTAGAAGGATTGCCTTCAACCAATTGTCGCAGACAGTTAATTGATTCTTGCTCTCTTTCTTCGGCTTGTGTATCGGCGTCCCACGTTGTTGGAAAGGGCACTGTGTCTACAGCGCACATCATTGATTTGAATGGCTCCCAAAAGGGTGCCGTTCGTCCAACTGACATGGAGCCTAGAGTATCGCCGTGATAGCCGCCGTCGAAGGCAATCAATCTTGTTCTTGCTTGACCAGAATTATGCCAGTATTGAATGACCATTTTCAAAGCCACCTCCACAGCCGTGGAGCCATTGTCTGAGTAAAATATTTTGCTCAATGAATTAGGCAAATGAGTCAAAAGCCGTTTCGCTAATTTCTCCGCAGGTTCGTGCGTGAAGCCGGCAAAAATTACGTGCTCCAGTGTTAGGGCTTGATCGTAAATAGCTCGGGCAATTTTTTCATTGCTGTGTCCGTGGATATTCACCCACCAGCTGGAGATACAATCGATTATTTGTCGACCGTCTTCAAGCTGCAGATAAACTCCGTCACCGCCTTTTACCATCAGTGGTGGCGCTGCTGTTTTCATCTGAGTGAAGGGATGCCAGATCGGTGACTTTTCTTTCGTCAAGGAAGTTGTGCTCATTGCTTCACTCCAAAATTGTGTTCAAATATTTCTAATAGGGATCGTCTAGATACGTTTTCAATCGGTTCGATTTCTGCAAGCACAGGTACTTGACCGTAATTCTCTATGGCTGCGCGATTAGATTCATTAAGCGGTCCGTTCATGATGACGCCGGCAATGCCTACTCCTGCCTGTCGCAAGCAGTTTATTGTGAGCAGGCTGTGATTGATTGTGCCCAGTCCACTGCGGCAAACTAGTATTGCTGGTAGTGCAAGTTTTTTTATTACATCCAACATCATATGCTGATCATTTATAGGCACCATGACACCACCTGCGCCTTCGATAATTAATGATTGGTCACTGGGACCTGGCGCTGTGATCGCGTTTAGCTCAATTTTGACGCCATCAATAAGTGCCGCAGCATGAGGCGACAGGGGCTCATTCAATAAATAACGCTCCTTGAAGAAATATTCGTCTGGCAATTCTGTTATCTTTCGAATCCAGTCTGTATCTGAGCCTTCTGCAATGCCCGATTGAATCGGCTTCCAGTAATGACTTTTCAAGCCAAGCATTAGCATTGCTGATACAAACGTTTTACCAGTATTGGTGTCTGTGCCGGTGACGAAAAAACGTCTGGGTAAATGTCTGGATATGTAGTCCATCACTTTTGCAAAGCTCCAAACAAAACCTCATAAGTAACGTAAATCGAATCTGTACTTTTTTTGTCCCAGTGGCGAATGACCGGCAGCAACGAAGTCGACTCCAGTGAGAGAGAAGCTCCGTGATTAGAAAGACGATGCGCTGCGCCCAGACCTTTAAGAGCTCGAAAGAAGAAAAGACTGGATGAATATTTAGTGGAAATTTGCTGGACATTTATAACTGCGCGAGAGTCTTTGGACTGGCAATAGACCTCAATCGCTTTAGCTTGCGGCAGGGCATTGCCCGAATAGTGGGAGCCAAGCTCCTCGCAAGTTTCCTTCCATTGCGGAAAGCTGCCGTCAGTTGGTAGTGAAAATAAAAAATAACCACCAGGTATTAGGGCCTTAAAGATGCCATCGAATACTGTCTCGATATCGCTGAACCATTGAGCGGCAAAGGCGCAGACGATCAGTGCGTAGTTGTTTTCTTCGTCAATTTGTTCGGCATCGATAACTGTATATCGAGCGTCTAATTCTGAGTTTGCACGACATGCATCGACCATTTCGGTTGAAATATCTGAGATTGTGAATTCGCGCTCTGGCAGCAGTGTCGCCAGCTGACGTGTGAAAACACCTGTGCCACAGGCGATTTCGAGAACCGGTCCAGGTGGGAGGTTGTCGCTTATGCCCTGCAAATTTAAACCCAATTGCAGTGCCGCTTTTTCCTGCACACTGCTGTGCAATGCGTATGTCTTGGCTGCCGAACCAAATGAATGTGCGATTTCAAACGTATTCTTCATGCAGACGTCTCAACGTAGTTGATTATTTGCTCCAGGCACCATTGAGGATTTGTTAAAGGGAGGGCATGTCCAGCTTCTTCGTGTATTGCTAAAAAGCTGCCAGGTAGTAGTTCGTGCAATTGTTTAGCTGCTTCTACGGGGACTATTGCGTCCTTGCCACCGTGCAGAATTAAAATTGATTTGGCTGCACCAATTTTGCTTAACTCGACTTGCGCTTGATCTAATTTCTTCAAATCTTCAATCAATAATTCGAGATTGCAATTTTCCATAAACTTTTCTGGAAGTGGTGCTCCACGGCCGTCTTTCTCACCGTTGCAAGCCGCGTAAAAATCTTGCAGCACCACTTGAGGCTCTGATGTCAGACGCGCAATCATGCGTTTGATTGCTTTCTTGGACAGCGCATTCTCATTTACATGGAAGCTAGCGAAGCTGCTGATGATTAAGAGCAAATCGGCTTTTTCAATTTCGTCAGCCCGTAGCAAGTGCAAACCAAATGAATGACAAGCCAATATTTGCCAAGCATGTTTGCCTGGATTTTCCAGAGGAGCAATGATCTTGTCTGCCGACTCTTTAAAATAACCGCGATTTTTCAGCGTTAATTGCCATTGTGCCGGAAGAACTGGCTGCCACGGTGCGTAAGTACGCCAGTCGTAGCCCCAGCCGTGTTGTGCGGTGATGATAGCAGTGCTAGGCTGATCGGTCATTTTTTAGGACCCATCCATGACCGAACCGCTTGCAGTAGTGTTTCCATTTGTTCGTCTGTGTGCGCGGCAGATAGCGATAACCGAATTCGCGCCGTGCGAACCGGTACCGTAGGTGGACGAATCGCTGTTGCAAGTATGCCGCAATTTTCCAGGTGTGTACTGAAACTGAGAGCATCGCTGTCATCACCAATGAATATTGGGATGATTTGTGTACTTGACTCACCCGTTGAATAGCCCATTTCTTTCAAATTTTTTCGCACGTGGTCGGCCATCTGGCTTAGACGCAAACGCTGCGCGCTCATTGTGGGGATCAGCTCAAGAGCGGCGTCGATAGCGCCGAGCACTGGTGGTGGCAATCCAGTGGAATAGACAAAGCCGGAACAGCAGTTGATCAAAAATTCGCGAGTCGTTTTCGAACAAGCCACATAAGAACCAAAGCTTCCGCAAGCCTTGCCGAATGTGCCCATAATCAAATCGATTGGTTTTCCGGCAGCAAGTCCCATTCCGGCTTCGCCAAACAATCCGGTGCTGTGCGCTTCGTCGATAAATAGTTTTGCCTGGGAATTTCGCGCCGATGCAACCAAGCCGTTGATATCACATCGGTCACCGTCCATGCTGAATACTGACTCTGTTACGATCCAGCGCTCATCGGCTATCCTCGCTCGTGGCGCCTCCAGTCGCCGTTCGAGGTCGTTTAGATCATTGTGTTGAAATCTATTCCATTTTGCGCCGCTTAAGACTGTACCCTGCAAAAGAGAATTGTGGCTAAGCCGGTCTAACGCTATAAAACATTTGTCATCGGCCAGCGCCGCGAGGACCGTCAGGTTTGTCTGGAATCCGCCATTCATCACCAGAGCCGTCTCTGTGCCTTTAAGGGCGGCGAGCTTTTCTTCGAGTGCGTCGTAGCAATCCAGGTTGCCTGAGACCAGTCTGGACGCACCACATCCAGTGCCATAGCGGCTTAAAAAGGCGGCTGCCCTTTCTTTGAGCAAAGGATGTTGAGACAGCCCCAAATAGTCATTTGAAGAAAAATTGATTAGTGTGCGCCCTGCGCTTTCCACCAACAACCCGGTAAGAGGCTTAATTGAGCGCAGGCGGCGCAGCCGATTTTCGGCCACGCGGTCGGCCAGGGCGGCACTTTGACGATCTGTTATTTCAAGCATTCAGGCACTTTACTGTGAATTACAGCAAAGTGCCTGAGTCTGAGTTAAGTCGTCTTAAGCTGCTACTTTTGCGAGCACGCAACAATTGGCGTGGAGAATACCGAGAGCTTGATGTTTGTACTCTTCTGGAACAAATATTGAGAGGCGATTTTTTGCGCGTGTGACAATGCTTATTGGCACACCAGCTTTGGTCAATCCGAGTATCGCGTCTACTTCGAAAGCGGAGTCCAGCCTGCCACCGACAACAGAGACTTTAGCCAGATCTTCTTCAACTACGATTAGGTCATTAGTCATCGAAGGCATTGCTTGTTTAAGTACAGCGATTGCTTTCTGAGTGTCATTTTGACCCAAACTAAATGAGAATTCGTTAGGACAGTTCTTGAGTGAGCTGCCTGGTTCTACGCTGATTCCCGCATTAAAGAGCAAACGCAGCAAAATTCGTTTCCATTCGGTCCGCTCGTGTCGCAATGCCCGTTTATCTTGCAAACGCTTACAGTTAGCGGCAGACAGTTGCACTTTGATGCAATTCTTTTTGGTCACAGTCGCTATACTGGTGAACGCGTTGATTTGCGAGGCGTGGTTTGTTACTAAGGTGCCAGTGTCGTTTGGCAAAAAGGTCGAACGCACTCTCACTTTCACCTGATGTTCCATAGCGATCTGCACTGATCGATCATTTAATACCTGTGCACCATTTTTAGCTAGTTCGAGCATTTCAGCGTAGGAAATGGCATCTAACATATAGGCTCTGTCTAAGATATTTGGATCGGCGCTATAAATCCCGCGAACATCTGAGTAAATGTCACAGCAATCTGCATGTAACACTGTCGCTAAGGCAATCGCTGTGGTATCTGAACCACCACGACCCAGAGTTGTCACTTCATTTTGATCGGTGATGCCTTGAAAGCCTGCTACAACAGGGATGACTTGTTCTCTTAAAGCAACTTCGAGCGCTTCTTTGCGAATGGTTTTGATCTTGGCGTTGCCAAAATGGTTGTCTGTGGTGATACCTGCTGATTGTCCGGTAAACGAGCGCGCCGCACCACCGAGCGAGCGCAGGGCGATGGCCATGAGCGAAGCTGAAACCTGCTCACCCGTTGAAATTAAAGCGTCAATCTCACGCAAATCGGGCGAGGCCGTTAAGTCTTTTGAGAGTTCTAGCAAATTGTCCGTTGTATGCCCCATTGCCGATACGACTACTATTACATCAACTCCTGAAGCTTTGTTAGACATGACGATTTCCGCGGCTTTTTGAATTCGTCTTGTGTCCATGAGAGAGGTGCCGCCGAATTTAATCACCAAGCGTTTCATTAATGTCACCTTATTTATAAAAGGACCCTTAAAGGGCTGCTGTGGATTTCAGCCAGAAAATGGCTGCCTTATGGCCCTGCCATCGGGTCGAAAAATTTATGGCATGACATCGGTGTTTTGATCTTTTCTTTGTCTGCCAGTTGATTCAAAAAGGAATGAACGATTCTTTGCTCCAGTTCGGGCAATTTGGAAAGCACTTGTTCAGTTTCGTCGCCATGGAGCCAGGTATGTGTTGATGGCGAAGTCTGATTTTCTTTGTTATTCACAGTTGACGTATTGGTGCTTTCCGAGTGACTTTGCATAGATCTTAAATTATCTCCGCTAACTGCTGACACTGTGGTTATACGTCTGACATCGTCATGCTCGGGACAAAAATTTCAGATATTTTGTCAAGGTTTTGTCTGGATTTAAAAGATTATTTGAACGTTGTCAAAGAGAGGATGCCGAACAGATTCGCGTTAGGCTATTGTTTTGCGCCAAAAGAGCCCCTGAAAACCCCACAAGCCCAGTCGGAGCTAATTTCATGACGACGTCTATTCTGAAAGAAACGCCCCTTGCAGCCGCTCATCGCGGTCTTGCAGCTCGAATGGTCGATTTTGCCGGCTGGAATATGCCTGTGCAATACAAATCGATTGTGACTGAACACCTGGCAGTAAGAAACAAAGTCGGCATCTTCGATGTTTCACACATGGGCGAGTTTATCGTGCGTGGCGCTGGCGCCAAAGATTTCATTCAATTTATGGTGGCTAATGACCTTGACAAATTGACCGAGCCAAATAGCGCTCTCTACACTCAATTTGTCCGTCAAAACGGCTCCACCGTTGACGATTTAATCGTTTACAGACGCACTGAAGATTATCTTCTCGTCGTCAATGCTTCGAATATCGAAAAAGACTGGCAATGGCTCAAGCAGCACGTCGGCTCTTACGTCAATGTCGACATGTTGGATATTTCTGACCAAACCGGGTTACTTGCCTTGCAAGGACCACTAGCCATCAAATTGATGAGCGAGCTGATTGGCCGAGATCTAGAGCCCATGCCAAGTTTTAGTTATGGCACGGGCGTCATTGATGGCATGGAAGTGAGCTTTGGTCGCACTGGTTACACCGGCGAAGACGGTCTCGAAATCTTCGTCTCCAACGCAAACCTCGTTCGCGCCTGGACGATTATTCTGATGGAAGGCAAAAAGTACGGCATCGAGCCTTGCGGGCTTGGCGCGCGTGACACTTTGCGTCTAGAAGCCGGTTTGCCTCTTTATGGACACGAATTAGACGACGAGACCAGCCCTATCGAAGCCGGTCTTGGCTGGAGCGTAAAGCTCGATAAAGGCTCGTTCTCAGGACGCGACGCTATGCGCGCGCAAAAAGAAAAAGGCTTGCCCAAACAATGCGTTTGCTTAAAAGCTGAAGGCAAAGCATTGCCAAGACAAGGATATACGGTGCATTCTGGGGGTGACACTGTCGGTGCGGTGACAAGCGGTTCGCAGGGAATTTTCGTCGGCTTCCCCATTGCTTTCGCTTTTGTTGATCCTAAATTTGCAAAAGTCGGCACCGAATTGCAAATTGCCATTCGCGATTCGTTCGTCAACGCAACTGTCATTCCGCGCCCTTTTTATAAACGAAAAAAGTAGTTGTTCAAATTCAGGTCACGTTATGAAAGCGCTCATACGCCAACGGCTCCAATGCGCCAGTCAACTCATGGCCGTCTTTATCAAACAACTTGTACAACTGTTGTTCGCCCCCAATTGAAGCCGCACCGTCGAGCGCAAGCAGTAATGTGTAGAATGCGTCTGTGAGAGCTGTGTCCAGAATGTTATTCAGAGTTTCAATCTGATGCGCATTTAAGCCGAGTGTCGCGATTTTTTTCGTTACCATAGACTCTGAAGTAGGATCTATGTATGTGCTCAATAGATCATCTTTTTCCCTTGCGCAGCAATTAACGAATTCTTCTGGTGTCATATTCTTCACCTTGCAAGTCTAAGCGATTGAAGCTCACTCGTTGCCCAAGTAGCTTGCCAGTGTTGTTTGCCACTTCTTTGTGTCCACTACTTTTAGGAGAGCCCGATTGATTGGCTTGCGCAGAGCGCTTCCTGGTGGCAATGGGATGGCCATGAAGTCTTGACGCAGTGAAAAACGCAGTACAACAATCTTGTTCACAAACGCCGTTTTAGCGTAGTACGACATGATCGGACCGTTATAGACTGCGGCCTCGATTTGATGTTCCGACAGACCCTTGAGTAACTCGACCGGACCAGGAGAATAGAGGTTGTATTTAAAGTGTCCTTTGTCCAGAAACTCCTGGCCGACTGAATTGACGACGGTGCCAACCTTGACATGGCGCAAATCCTGGGGGTCGTTCACCAGCCCTTGCAACTGCTTTGATGTGAGTTGGGAAGCGGCTGTGGCTGTAAAGAGTGAGACGAGCAAGACGCCGACGGCCATCCAGATCATGCCGAATACTCGGGCTACGGAAGTAGTGGGTGATTCTGCGCTCCAGCCAATCGAGTGCGGCAGATCATGTCCTGTCAGCACTACTATCGACCAGAACACACTTCTGCCAAACGCTATCTTGCTCTTGCCACCATAGTGGTCAGAGTTGCCCTTGCGCTCCAGCAGCCACAAGATTGCGCCGCCGCCGACCATGATGAGAACGATGAAAAGGAAGAGCGTCAACAGGCTCCAGTTAAAAAAGGCTCTGCGGAAAAGTTGGATTAGGTTCGGTTGCTGATCGGCATTCACGGCGATAGCTTCGTTAGCCACCAAATATGGTGTACTGAAATCGAACTTTTCCTCTCTGGTGGCGGTGATGCCCAGTCCGGTAGCCCCCACATCCAGCGTGCCATCTTCCAGACCAACCAAAAGACCTTTCAGGTCCACTTTCTTGAATTCATATTTGAGATCAAGGTCCTCGGCGATCTGTTTCCACAAATCTACGGTAATGCCTGTCCAGGCTCCGTCCTCATCCTGCATGGAGAATGGGGGCGCATGCATGACTGCTACGACTAGCTTTTTCGCCGCCTGATGGCTATCGATTTCGGGTTGTGGGGCAGCGGAAAGCGGTTTGGACGACAGCGCCAAAAAAAGGAAAAGCATCCACAACAGGACACGCCGCTGAACCATTTCCCAATTTCACTCCGTAAGCACCCTGAGACGATAATACTAAGCCTTCTGCTTGTATTTTTTCTAGTTTGGCGTCTACTGATGATAATTTCGCTTTCTAACTAGCATCTTTATTGCTCCCAGAGTTCCATAGAGATCAGTCCGAGCCCGCCTTTTTAACGATTATGGTCCAGTCCGTACTCTCCGGCTAGCGTTCTGATACATTGCTTTGTGCCTGAAGTAGATAGACGCCGAGCGTTTTGAGGGTGATGCCACCCGTTTACTGCTCATATTAGTATTTTCAACATAGTCAACAGCCCATCAGTTGACTAATCTCATTGAAGAATGGGAGTTAGAGATGCTGAATTCGGCCGACAAGCCAGAATATTCCGCAGATAGTGCAAAGGGCTCGACTGCGCACGGGTATCTGAGTGCCAGAGAACAATTGCAAGCGGAAGTTCACTTCCTGACCACGGACAAAGAAATGCGCGAAAAGGCGTTGGGCGTTGTGGTAGCAGGCGCTGTATTGATTGCTGGCAAGGTTTTGCATATCAATCTCGTAAAGAGTGGCAAGCTATTGGAAGACCTGCATCTGGGTTTCCTTCCGTCTGCTAGTAGCGAAAGTAAATCAGCGTTTGAAGGATTAAGGACGGGCAGCCGAAGCATATTCGGTACGCTGCAAGAGACCTCAGCAAATATTGACAGTCAAGTTAAAGCGCCGTTTGTTCTGAGACCCGAGACCACAGGAGAATTGCCACTGTTCAAGGGTGGCTTCACATTGCCTCGCGGCGTAACCCTGCCCGATTTAATTACCAACATTCCCGATGGTCCAATGAAAACGAGAGAGTTACCTGGATTGTACCGCCGCAATTTTGATGGAATTGTCGGTTCCCGATGGGGGCTCGAGAACCCTCGATTGGATAATCATACGATTACCATTTTGCATCCTCGTTTTCGGATGCCTGAAAAACAAGTGTTCATGTCAAAAAGCACAGACCGTGATCTGTCCTTGTATGGCAATAAGGAAAACGGCGTGGGGGTCGTAGAATACGAGCCTTTACCTAGCTCCAGACCCTACTTCAAAGCCGTTGATTCCGTAGTACAGATTGTAGCTAAAGAAAGAGGCTTTTTTGCAGGAGGCAATGGTTTCGTCGGAAGTGGTGCCATCATCCACAGTGACGGGATAATCGCGACAGCAGGTCATGTGGTACCTGAAAGAATGCGACTTGAAGTAACTACTGTGCATGGAACTTTCCTGGCTAGAGTATTGGCAAAGAAGTTCGATATGGAACACGACATGGCGATATTGCAATTACGAAATGTGCCTCGTGGTTTGAAATTTCCCGCTGCTGAAATGAACCTTGGTACTGTGATGAAAAACTCACGAGTTGCCACTGTTGGTCATCCTCAGGGCTTGCACGGCTTATATAGTTCTATTGGCTCCAATGCCGGCGATTACGACGTCAATACAAATGTTTTGACCGGTATTCACCCTCTTTTTAGACTTGACTCTGCAATGACTGGTAATTCTGGTGGACCGATTTTCGACAAAGATGGGGCTGTATATGCAGTGTTGACGAAGACTTTCAGACCAGTGGAAGGCACCATTGCTGGTGGAGATCAACGAGCATTTGTGATCGGCGAAAAGATTCAAGACGTAATCGATTTGCTGCTCAAGCCAGAGCGATTCAAAAAAGTATGATCACTGGTCAATCATCGCTTATTGATTAGCTTGGTATTGTTTACAACAAAGTTGCTTAGTTCATCAAAGCGATTAAGCTCCACACCCAAGATAAACCAACAAGTTGGAGAAGAGACTATCATTGTACTGCCGAATGGAAATCGTCGTACGGTTTTTATGTCTTGCCATGCAACCTCGAATTCAGACAGCCACGTTTTCACAAGCAGCCCACGCTCTGTAATTCGTACAGTCTTGGCGCGCAATGTTGTCGTGGTGCCGATAGCAATTCCCAAAACTAGGAATAGCATCGCGAGTGCAACCTCAAAAACACCACGCAGATCACCGCTCACGAGTTTAACCAATCCAGCCACCAATACAATAACTCCGCCGGCAGTGGCACCGCATGACCAAACCAAGAAAAACCCCTGACGAAACTTAGCGATTCTACCCTGACGGCATTCCCTTCCTATTGTCAAAAGTTTGTCTGGAACATGCTGTTTGATAATCGAAAGGAGTTCGTCTTGTTCGTTTAGCCCAGCTGGAAATCTGATGCTTCGTTGGTCACTACAATGTACAACATAAACGGTCTCGTAGCCCAGGCGTTGATATTCGACATCGGTGAGCTTGTTCCACGACATGAAGCGTTTTTGAAATAACGTGCGAAAAGTTAAACCATCATTGTTAGTATCGATATTCCAAACCATAGGCCAGGTGTACCAAATGCCAATCATAAGCAGCAACGTTAGCCTTGCGAAAAAGTACGTTCGCCCAAACAAAGCGATGCTCGGTGGCACTCCAAAAACGACACAGTTAACAGCACCAAAAATCAATAAACTCACCGCGAGCCAATTGAAGGCGAAGCGAAACATCGCAAAGCCGCGCAAACGATAAGTCCTGTCGGGAGTTGTTACTTGAGTGAGATGCATATTTTCTTTGGAGATGTCATTTACTTTACTGCCCGCGGATCAGATACTTCAACAGCATACCTTCCTTCCTTGACTTCACGATTTGTCCTCTTGGATTCCGCCCGCGTTAGGGCTACCTCTTTCTGCTTGTGAACGATATGTTAACGCCTTCCTGTTTTGCTCAGTCCTGTTAAGCCGCAGCGGGCCTATCGTTGGTCCGTTGAAATAATGAAATTTGCGCTTGCATATCTCTAGGCGGGCCAACCTTGCTAAAATCACATAGCTTTACTTGGTTTGAGGAGACGCAAATGCTTACTTATCCAGCGGACTTAAAATACGTCAAGTCGCATGAATATGTGCGTACTGAAGAAGGCGGCGTTGTTACCGTTGGTATCACCTCCTTTGCAGCCGATCAATTAGGTGATGTCACCTACGTTGAACTCCCTGCTGTCGGCACGAAATTTGAAAACGAACAGAAATTTGGCGTCATTGAGTCTGTTAAATCGGTTTCTGACTTGTTTATGCCAGTTGCCGGTGAAGTTGTTGCTGTCAACGACAAATTGACCGCCGAACCTGAACTTGTCAATGAAGACTGCTACCAAAAAGGCTGGATGCTCAAAATCAAATTGACCAATCCAAAAGATCTCGATGCTGCAATGTCAGCAGACGCTTACAAGCAATTCGTTGTTGAATAATTAGTTCAACTGAATCAATTGAAAAAGCCTGCTACCGTATGTGGTGGCAGGCTTTATCTTGCTATTCGGTTTTGTCTGCAGGAACCAAAGGTTCGTCGTCTCGTGATTTGATTTCGGCGGGGGTCGCTACGTGTTCGGCTGCACCACTGAGTTGCATTTTAGAAGGAACGGCGTGATCTGTAAGAATGTCATTCGCCATCGCATGAAATCTCGAACCCGGTTTGATTTTTTCTAGTTCTTTGATAGCCGATTCGTCGTTATTATTAGCGTCCAGCTTGTCCATGGCATCTAGATAACGAGCTTCATTTAGCAATTCTTCGGGGTTTTCGCCTTCCACCATAAACCAGCCAGGAAGTGGAGCCCCCGCTAGCAGTGGAATGGCTTCAGAGTAGTGGCGCTGTGAAATGTAATTTTTGGCGGTGTGCGTGATATAGATTTTGACAGCGCCGATTGTGAATCCTCCGACTGCAACCAGCAGCCCAAGAGCCAGCAGACCGTCTACATAGAGCGGGTGCCGATATTTTTTCTTGGCTTCAGGAGTAGATAAATCGGCTTCCTGCAATACATCATTTAGCACTTTTGGTGCATTTTCGATGATATGCGGTTCTTCAGGGAAAGTAGTTTTGGCTCCATCAGCCAGATTGCTTTCTTCAGAATTAGCGTTCAAGTCCCTGCTCCTCGCTTTATGGCTGAGCTAAGATTGCCCGTAGCCGTGACATCTTTCTTATTCCCCGTTTTGCGGAAGAGTGTGCAAGAAATCATTCAACTTCTTTAGTTTAAAGGGGTCGTTTTCACTCTGTATTTTGATTTTGAGAGCTTCTCCGACCGCACTGTCTTTATTTTTGTCCTGATTCTGGCGTTCTTTTAGATGCAGTTTTTTCAGGGTTTTGAAAGCCTGTCGGCTGACCGATACCTCGATTGAATCGCTCAAGCGCAGAATTTTCTCGATGAAACGTGGATCGGGAAAGTCTGCTACTGCAGCCATTGCCGCAATTCGCACCGAGGGGCTAGGGTCGTGCAGCCCTTCTTCAATGATAGTGACGATAGAAGTCACATCAGCCGTTGAAAATTTCGAGTGTAATGCAGATAGCGATAGCAGTGCCTGCTCTCTTTTATCTGGAGCGAAATCCATACACGCATTTATCAGCAACTCGCGACTCTCAGTAGTGTTTAAATTGCCCAGCGCTTTGAGAATGAGCCAGTAAAGGCGTGCTCGTTCGGGCTCGTCTTCGGCGACCGGCTGGGCGCTTTTGATGGCTGAGCAGCGACTGGACACATTTACTAGAGCTTTGGCCAGATCAACAAGAGGTCGTGAGGCTTTTTCGTCACCAATTTGACCAAGCGCTGCTATTAAATCCTCGTCTAACGCAGGCGTTGCCAGGTTGGTTGTTTGTCTAAGAATTGACAGCAATGGACCGCTTACATCCAGACGATGCTGCCCAGCTAATTTAATGGCATGCCGCAAATCGTTTTTCTTTTCAGCATTATTGGTGCTTTGAAGGAGGCTCTGAATGCTCTCATCGCTCAAAGTTTTTTTAATCACTGCGAGAGCTTCTTCAGATGCCAGAGTCTTTTCGAAAGCTGCGATCACTTTGTCGATATTTTCTTTGTGATCGACTAAATCCAATGCCTCAAGATCGTCTGCGTTCAGCGACTTCCATGTGTTTGTAATTTCGGAAGCAGCTCTCAAAGAAGCCACATTCATATCGTTGTTCAGAATGTTTTGCACCGACCCTGGAAAATCAGCGAAATCGAATTCGCTTAGCAAATCTCTATTGAAAGTTTGACGTGCTGCTTCGAGCAAGCCGATGACTATTTGACACGCTCCTTTTTGAACGTCTCTCTCGTCAGAATGTAACAAAAGCTGTGGTGACATTTTTCGTGAAACGCTAACTGCGATGTAATCGCTCAGCGGACTAATAGTCAGTAGTGCTTCGATAAAATCCCGTTTGATTTCGGCAAGCGGAAGGTTCGCCAGAGCGGCCATGACGTCTACCCTAAACCATGGTTCTGCGCTGCTCAGATGCTTGGTTAAGGCAATTCGTGCTTGCTCGCCTCCAATTATGCCAATTGCGCGAGCAATATGAGCAAAAGCAGGCTTGCCACTGGTGGCGGTATCATCGAGAGATTTCGTTAGATCTGAAAGAGCGTCATTAGCCTGGTAAAAAGCCAGAATTCTCGCGGCATTTGCGCGCACTCGCCAGTCAGGGTGTCCCAGTGGTTCATAGAGATTTGGCCATTCAGTGTTATCGGTTGCAGGCAAAAGACTGACGAATGCGTTTGCTCTTTCCTTGTCGTTGAATTCGCCGAAGATTTGCAGTAATTTGTCTTCCCAGTAAAGCGGTGGCAGCTTTAAAGCCACTCCTAATTGAATGGAGCTATGACTGGAAACAGCGCTTTGAATGTCTGAGCGCACGTCACGAAAGGCTTTTTGATTGTCCGGGCTCGAGCCGATTAAACCGTGATAAATGAGCAAATGCTCTTGTTCGTAATCTTCGATGGTAACCGGCGTTTTTTCTCTAAACAGGCTACGCGCCCGGTTTACAAGAGCTGTGATAAGTTTTCCAGCCATTTATTTAAGTCTCTCAAAATCCCGTACATTCTCACAGAATCAAGCTTAACAGAAGGAGACCCCCTTTTTCGCTTGATTGACTCTTGTGTGCACTTGTTATTATTGAGCTGCATTTAAACGATCGGCGGATACATGGATTTAACAGCTCTTGCACCTAAAATCACTCACTTTTTAGTGGCTAGCCGCTACTCAGTACCCTTTTGGGTAGCTGTAGTAGTTTTCCTTTTGTTTACCTACAGAAAAGCTTCAGTAACTTTTTTGTGGCGCAATTTGCATTTGATTGAAGATCTGGTTCTGGAAAAAGAATTCTTATCCCAGATTGATTTGCCTTTGAAACTATTGCTCATTACTTTTGCGATCACGCCGTTTTCAGTGTTCTTGCCACCACCATATTCGGTCGTGTTATTTCGGGCAACCGGATTTATCCTGCCATTGCTTTTGCTGCATGTGTTCATGAAAGGCTTTGATCTCATTGTTTTCAGCTGGTACTTCGATGAGCACAGAGGAACTAAGTTTCCACTGGTTTTTCGAGTATCGGTTTTATCATTTATCTACATCATTTTTATTCTTGTTCTTCTCGAATATTGTTTTGGTCTCAATGTTCTACCTCTGATCGCTACATCGACTGTGGCTACAGCTGTTCTCGGTTTAGCCTTGCAAGACACATTGAAAAATTTGTTTGCTGGTCTAACTATCAGCCTTGAAAAACGCTTTTATTATGGCGATTGGGTGGCGTTTCGACTTGACCCAAGCCTTACGACAATCGGTGAAATAAGCGAAATCGGTTGGCGAACAACGAGGATTCGCACTCTGGATGACAGTTATGCTGTGATACCAAACGTGATGTTCACCAGCAACCACGTTGTTAACTTCAGCCGTCCTACTCCATGCTACGCTCGCACTTTAGAGTTTCCCTTATCGCTCAACGCCAGCCCTGCTCTTGTGTGCAAAATACTCTTGCAGTCGTTGCAAGGTATCGAAGGTATTAGCGATGAGCCACCTCCTGAAGCATTACCTTTAAGTGTCAAGTCAGACAGCGTTGTCTATCGTCTTCGTTTCTGGATCAAAGATTTCGTCTCAGGCGATCGCATAGCAGGTTCGGTTATTTCGGCGGTGCTTGCTGATTTTAAAGCAGCAGACCTATTGCCTGCTCCTTCAAGCGCCGTTGTTGCAAGTGTCGAGCCGGCTGCGCTGCCACCGGCTGTGGTGCAGCCTAATGCTCATGCTCCAAATTTGAACGACCTTAGCGGTTTGTAATCCATCCACTAAGCAATCATTATGGCTTTCTTTAACCGGTTTTTTGGATGTTAAGATCCCTTTTTAGATTGTTGCCCGATATCCCCTGGAGGCCGCGTGAACACGACTCTGAGTACGTCTCAAGAAGCTCAAATGGAGCAGTATCGAATTTTCGCGCGTGAGCAAGTGGCACCGATTGCCCAGCTGTTGGAAACCAGGCAGTCGAGTTTAAAAGAGCTTTTGTTCGCCGCTGGTCAAAAAGGCTATATGGGTTTGTCTGTTCCTAAAGAATATGGCGGTTCAAATTTGCCTTTTCTGGACGTCGTTCTTTTTACCGAACAACTAGCGTATTTTGAGCCTGGTTTGGGGTTGAGCCTTGCCAGTCATACAGCAGTTATAGAATTACTAAAGAAATATGGCTCGGACAATCAGAAGTCACGCTATTTGCCGCTTCTGGCACGAGGCGAATGCATTGGTGCTGTCGCTTTTAATGAAGCCAAAGCCGGAACAGATTTTGAAGCGACCGAGACAATTGTTTCTGTTAAAGATGGTAAATCAACAATCTCAGGTAGCAAAACTTGGGTGGTCAATGCAGACATCTGTGGTCTGATTATCGTTCTCGCCAAAAGCGCAGAAGGCGCACTAGCCATGTATCTTGTTGATGCTCCGGCTGCAAAAACGATGATTATTTCGGCTGACAAGCCAAAACTGGGCATGCGTTCGCAATCTACAAATGATGTTCAATTCACTGAACATGTCTTGCCTGGCGAATCGGCGTTGAGCGCTGGCAGTTCTACCGTGCATGAGCAAGTCCTTTTCGCCTTGGACATAGCGAAGGTGGTTATGAGTGGAGCAGCCGTTGGCCTTTCAGAGGGCGCTCTTGAATGTGCCGCCGAATACGCAAGAACGAGAGAACAATTTGGACAGTCCATCGGTAATCTTCAGGCGATTCAATGGAAGCTGGCTGATATCTCTCTGGATTCTAGAGCATCTCGATTGCTTACATATCGTGCCGCCTGGAGCAAAGACAACGACACCGCCGCTTTTCGCAAGAACGCTGCTATGGCCAAAGCGATGTCAGCTCGCACAGCGCGTTTGCAAAGTGCCGAAGCATTGCAAGTGATGGGTGCAGAAGGCATTAGCGCAGATTCGCCACTAGAGCGCTTTTATAGAGATTCTAAGGTGATGGAAATCGTTGAAGGCACATCCGAATATCAAAAAGTTCTTTTAACTAAAGAGCTGGGTATATAGGCTGCGCTCGTGAGCCCATCGCAATCGTCATTACCTAAACCAAGCCTATCACTAGTGATTGTGGCTCTAAATGAAGAACGCACTATCGGCAAAGTAATAGAGGCCGCCCTACCGCTCGCGCAAGAAATAATTCTTGTCGACTCTGGCTCCGCCGACAATACTCGTCAAATTGCGGAAAGCCTTGGTGCCACGGTAGTCCATCAAGATTGGCTTGGCTACGCTGGTCAAAAGAATTTCGCCATGGACCTCGCCACAAAAGAGTGGGTATTGGTTCTGGACGCTGATGAAATAATGACACCAGATTTGGTATCGGAGATTATGGCTTTGCTAACAACAGAGCAAGCGAAGCGTTTTGATGGCTACAAAATTCCTCGGATTCTCTATATTGGGGAGACTCCCGTCAAGCACGGTGGTTTTTATCCTGATGCTCAATTGCGCTTGGTGCAACGTGGGAAAGGGCGGTTCAACGACCGGCTGGTGCACGAAGCAATCAAAGTAAATGGAGCAGTTAAAGTTCTCTCCAATCATATGGACCATTACTCATATACTGATGTCGAGCAATTTAAAGCGGCGATGGAAAAGTACGCAAGGCTTTCCGCCCAGGAATTTGCGCGCTCCAATAAGCGCAAAGGAATTTGGAAAACCAGCCGAATCAATGAATTCTTTCATCCTTTGTGGACTTTCGTTTATCGTTACTTTTTTCGTCAGGGGTTTCTTGATGGTGCGCTTGGGTGGAGCCTGGTTTTGATTTATTGTTCTTATGTGGGCAATAAGATCAAATATTTTCGGGAGTATTCTGGGTAGATTGCAGATTAATACTTGAGGCTTCTGCCTAGATGTTGGGACGCAGTTATATATTTATTGCTGCTGCGTGGCTATGCTTAGCCACGCAGTCAGTTCTGGCCGATCCCTATTTTGATGGTGGCATCGCGCTATTTAAGAAGAATGAATATAAACAGGCATTGCCTTACCTCAGCCGAGCGATGACTAACAATCCGTATGATGCCAATGCCCTTTACTATTACTCCATTACTTGTCAAAAGCTGGGCGACCGCAAAAACGCGACCACAGGTTATGCTCGATTGGTATCACAATTTCCTGACTCGCAAGCCAGACGACTTGCTGTAGCCGCCTTGTCGGTACTGGACCCAACCTATTGCAGACAACTATTGCGCCCGGCTGATTATTTATCCGGTAGTTCAACCGGCAAACCTACTGGGTTCACAGGCGGCAGTGGAGCTAGCAGCATTTATGACGTCGATCCTGCTGTCACGCAGGGACGAGTCGATTTCGTGCGACGGGAGAATGCTTCAAGTTTGATGGAAGTTATGGGGCGATTAAATGGCAGAGATTGCCAGTTCTTATTTGACACAGGTGCTTCTGATTGCTGCGTTGGCAAAAATACTCTGCAGGAGCTGAACATCAAGCTGCCGTCCGGACCGCCTACAACTAGTGTGTCAGGTGTCGGAAGCAAATCGGGAACGCCTGCGTGGGAAGAAAATCTGGAACTAAAGGTCGGTGGTATTACTCGCACCATCAAATTTGTTGTGCTGGAGAATCGTGAGGAGCCGTTAATCGGTCAGACTTTCTTTCATGATTTTATCTATACGATTGATACGAATGTAGGCAGTAACGGCTCCAGAGGCACTATTAGCTTCAGTAAACGTACAGGCACACGCAGTGCCTCGCAAACTTCATTGTCATCGGTGCCTTTTGAGCGCCTTTCCAGTAATCACATTATTGTGCCCGTTGAAGTTGACGGCAAAAAAACGAAAATGATTTTCGACACGGGGGCGACAATGGTCGTCTTCACAAGAGAGCAACTGAAGGCACTTGCAATAGCTGTTCCGCCAGATGCTGTGGCTATTCGCAACACAGGCGTTAGCGGTTCTAGCGATGGTCTTGTTTTCAATGTTCACAGACTGCGTATGGGGCCTATCGATAAAGTCGACATGCAAGTCGGTGTCGTAGAGGACGCAAAAATGGCTTTTCCGTTGCTTGGGCAGTCTTTCTTTTCAGAATGGAAGTACACATTGGATTACGATCGTAACATTCTCAATCTGCAAAAACGCTAGTAGTTTTAATCGTCAAGTCCGGAAAGCCACTTGACGGCTGCATTTAGACTATCCGTGTATTGTTACTACCAGGTAGTTTTTATACCAGTATAAGTAAATGTCTGTTTGTCCTGCGCATTCTTTTCTAGAGTGGTATCAAAGCCATTCGAGCTAAGGAGACAAGGACAATGTTTAAAACTAAGAAATCAAACCTCGCTGTGATGTTAATTGTAGGTGGCATCATATCTGGTGCGGCACTTGGAACGCCAGCGTACGCTAAACACCATACGCAGGAAGCAAAGACTGAAGCTGCATCGGCTGAATCCGCTCAGAAACTAGCTCTTGCTCATGATGATGTTGCTACGGAGCAGGCATCTGTCGTAAGCGGTGATACCGCTAAATCTGTTAAGGCACATAAACCTGTAGGTTCTACTCAATCTAATTATTTCGATGTAGAGAAATACAATTTTGATATGGTCGGAACTTCTGCTTTGACAGGAATTTAACTGGTCGTCTGATTAACAATGTCAGTACCGGAGCACTTTTTGAGCGTCCCGAACTGGCCGTGACTATCTCACTTAATCGTTCGAATCGATTAGGTTGTCGATTTCTGCTTCAGTCGACTTGGCCAATTCATTGATACGACTGGCAAGCTTATCGATCTGTTTTTGATTCTCTTCTATTTCTCGCATGTTTTTTTCGTTCAGTCTGAGCACCGCTACACAGGCTAAACCGACGGCTATGACGGCCATGGCGACAAGAAAAAGCGTTTGCAATGGCATCAAATTTCGCCAAGTGCATCAGCGACCAGACGTCTATATTCGAAGAGATTCTTCTGATATGTTGACGCGTCTGTTGGCGCCGTAGCTGTTGCTGCTTCAGTCTGATTACTCAATACTTTCTTTAGCCAGGGTGCGACTTGTTCTAGCTTTTCTTCGCTCAGCCAACGTCTCGCCAGAACAACATCTTCTGCGTTCAGTCCAGACATAGCCATGTCGGCCTCGGCTACAGAAAATTGAGCAGAAGATATCACCTTCTGCTCAAGTAAAAATTTCAGTAGGTCAGTTTGACCCACTGCTTGTGAATTATTTCCAGAATCTTGTTTGCTTTCGACGTCAGTCACGGTTTACTGGACTTCGATATCGATCCGCTTGCCATATCGACTGCCGGCTGCTCTTATTAATGAGCGCAGAGCCGAAATTGTCTTGCCATCTTTGCCGATCAAACGACCGGTGACAGATGGGTCGCAGGTTGCAGTGACGCAGACACGCCCTGGATTGCTACTTTGACGTTCGAATTGCAAAGTGTCAGGGTCTCTCGCGAGAATCCTGAGAATGTACTCTGCCAAATCTTCAGCCGCTGTGGAGGACTGGTCTAGACTGCCTTGGCTTTGGTAGCTTCGGTTGCCGAACCCTGGCCTTCTGCCCTTTTGAGCAGACTTACCACTGTATCGCTTTGCTGGGCGCCGTTCTTCATCCATTTTTCGACCGCTTCTCTGTTGACGTTCAATTCTTTAGTACGCGGATTGTAATAGCCGAGTTCTTCAATAGGAGCGCCATCGCGGCGGCTGCGGCTATCGACGGCCACAATACGATAATGGGGGGCTTTTTTGGCTCCTATGCGCTTAAGCCGAATTTTTACCACTGAAAGTTCCTCTCCCTTGCGGGTGTTCTTATTTATATGTGCTCGCTATTTTAGCAGGTGCCTCCCGCCACGTCTTAAAGGCAAGATAACTTCTTTGACAGCACTTAACGATCCTGTCTATTTTTCGCTTTTAGGAATTTAATAAAAGCCCTCTGACCAGTTCCGCATCTCCAGGAGCGTTGCCACGTTCAGTCGTGGTAACTCCCTCGTGAACCCTGCTTCTGTCATAAGCCAATTATTAAAACACCAAAAACGAATTTTGAGGTACCTGGCCCTACGCTGTCGCCGACGAAGTCTTAGCGATGCTTTTTCTTACGTCTTGAAAAGGCGCCCGCCCCAGAATTTCCTTTACCCCCTTGAGTTTGTCCTCCGCCCGGGAAACCACCGGGAGGCATCCCGGGCATTCCAAAGGGATTTCCACCAGGAGGCGCAGTTCCGCCACCAGGAGGCATTCCAGGAAAATTAGGAAACCCGCCGCCGCCAAATGGATTCGGTGGAGGTTGCTGCCCGCCCATACCAGGGAAGGGGAATCCGCCGCCAGCAGGTGCGCCGCCTCCGCCGCCGGGCATCATGCCGCCCATAAAGCCACTCATCATCTTGAAGACCTTACGCATCTCTTCAAACTGTTTTAACATTTGAACGATCTCTGAATCTGGTAATCCGGAGCCTTTAGCAATTCGCCGACGCCTTTTGAGATCGATTATTTCTGGCTTTTCTCTTTCCATCTTGGTCATGGAGTTGATAGCAATCTCATAGAAGCGGAACATCTCTTCGCCTTTTTCTGCAACTTCATCCTGTTGCTTAGATGAAATGCCGAGCATGCCGCCAATTCCCATCATCTTCATGATGTTGCCCATGGGACCTAGACCCTTCATCATTTTTTGCATTTCAACGAAGGTCTGCAAATTGAATTCGCCACGCATCAATTTGGCTGTGACATTTTCAGCATCTTTTTCGTTGATGGCACTTTGTGCTTTTTCAACCAGACTCAAGACATCGCCCATGCCGAGAATGCGGCTGGCCATGCGGTCTGGATAAAAGGCTTCGAGGTCTTCGATTTTTTCGCCGGTGCTTATATATTTGACTGGTTTGCCGACGGACTCTCTAACTGAGAGTGCGGCACCACCTCTGGCGTCACCATCAATTTTGGTGAGAAGCAATCCAGTCACATCTAATTGAGTGTTGAATGTTTCTGCAACGTTGACGGCTTCTTGTCCTGTCATAGCGTCGACGACGAGAATTTTTTCGGCAGGCTCAAGAGAACGATCAAGCAAAAGCAGCTCGGCCATTAGATCGGTATCAATTTGCAAACGACCGGCAGTATCTAAAATAACTGGGTTGTAACCGATTTTTTTTGCTTCTTCAATCGATTTTTCGCCAATCTCTTGAACGTCTTTGGTATCAAGCGTAAAAACGGGAACGTCTATTTTCTTGCCTAACGTTTGTAATTGCATGATGGCAGCTGGACGCTGAACGTCGCAAGCAACCAGCAATGGGTTAAAGCCTTCCTTTTTCAATTTGGCGGCAAGTTTGGCTGCAGCTGTGGTTTTACCAGCACCCTGAAGACCAAGAAGCATGATGATACTTGGACCACCTTTCATATTTAATGGAACGTTTTCGCCACCAAGAATGGCGACCAGTTCGTCATAAACGATTTTGACGAACTGTTGTCCAGCGTCAATCGATTCCAGAACTTCAGCGCCGAGGGCCTTTTGTCTGACCTGACTGATGAAAATCTTCACCACTTTCAAGCTCACGTCGGCTTCTAGAAGGGATTTGCGCACTTCGCGAATCGCTTCTTCTATATTTTCTGGAGTGATTTTGCTTTGCCCTCTCATGGTTCGTAAAGCGGATTGAAGTCTATCGTGCAGTGAATCAAACATTTATACGCCACCTCTGACATGCAAATCTTGTATTGAACTGATTTGTTCGCTTATTTCAGCCGGGTAAATGAGCCAGACTGATTCGTAATTTCCTTTGACGAGAGCATCTATAGCTAGAGACAATTGAGATAGCTCCGAGACTTCGCCGGTATCTGTACGTACCACGATATTTGTCTGAGGATGATCTTCATCCGGTCGATAATAATCGTACGGCCTGATACCAGTTGATTCGGTGCAGATATAAAATTCTGGATCGAATTTTGATTTGGCACAAACTCTACGAGCTTCTGCTTCGATACGTTCGACTTTTTCGGCAAATGCTTTTGATTCTTCAGCATTCGCTATGCTTATACGTTTATCTGGATAGATGCGTGAAGCTTTGAACAAGCGACGATTGAGAAAGCGTCCGGCTAAATCAGACAGCACTTGATCGGGGTCGGTGCTCCATCTCTTGATGTGATAAGTCAATTGCACATCATCGAGTGTGAGATATTCATCTGTAGATAATTGCTCGCCATCCAGCCACTTTTTGGTGGAGTCATCCATAAAAGCTGGTGGCTTGCCTGATACCATCATTTCACGCGCACGTTTTACCAGCTTGGCTAACAATGCTCTTGCTGCGAGATTTTTGCGGTGATAATAAACTTGTGCGTACATCGAGTAGCGCGCGAACAAATAGTCTTCGACTGCTATCTGACCTTTATCGCCGCCAACGATGATGCGGTCTTCGACCTCGTCTATTTCCATTGAACTCAATATTCTGTGCAAGGCAAACAGACCATATGCGGTGCCTGTCATATAGCTATCACGCAGAAGATAGTCAAAACGGTCGCAATCGAGCTGACTGGAGACAATATGCGATATGTACTTGGGCTTATACGTTTTTTTTAAAACACTGACAACATCATTAGCCAGATTCTTATCAAAGCTGTCAAGAACGGCTCGACAATCGGTATCGCCGCCGATGATTTTGCATGACCAGTCTTCGTGATCGTAATTCAGTATTTTTTCTGTTACATGGCTGAAGGGACCATGACCGATGTCATGTAACAGAGCGGATGCCAGAATTAATGGGCGCTTTTCAGCTATTGAGGGGGTTTTTTCAGCCACCAGGTCAACTAGACGCGAGGCTACATGCATAACGCCTACGGAGTGGGTGAAGCGTGAACCCTCGGCGCCCTGGAATGTGAAAAAGGAGGCTCCCAGTTGATGAACGCGGCGCAGGCGCTGAAATTCTTTGGTGTCGATGAGGTCCATGACCAGCCGCTCGGATGGTTTGGCGCGATCCAGCACAATGTCCTGGTGAATGGGATCAAGGTAGGTTCTTTTACTGCTCATTCTCTGGCTGACCGAGTCTGGATTTAGAGCCTTCATTATACTTGGACCTCTAACCACCAGGTGGGGTTGTAATGTTTAATGGAAATTGGTAAATCCTCTCCATGAAAAAAGCCCCAATTTGTCTTCTAGCAATTCTGTTTGCAATTGTGTTTTGCCTGGTCGGCAGATGGTTTACAGCCTCTGATAGCCAGAGTATTAAATTGGCGGAAAACGTTGCTGAGCCGAAAATTGTTTTCGATCAAGAGGCATTTGATTTTGGTAAGGTGCTCGAAGACGTTGAAATCAAGCACGTTTTCAAAATCTCTAACGCAGGCAAAGGTATTCTCGACGTCACCGGCACTTACACCTCTTGTGGTTGTACCGTGGCAAATCTCAGTAAGCGCTATTTAAAGCCAGGTGAAAGCATGGATTTGCTTGTCACTGTTGATACCGCAATGAAGCAGGGGAGGGTCTCTAAAGAAATTTTCGTCAATTCTAACGATCCGCATCGAGCAGTCGCTGCATTAAAGGTTTCTATGGATGTCGCCGATGCGCATCTGGGCATGACCGATGCAAAAATGGCGAAGATATTCACTAATGAAAAATGCGCGTCCTGTCACGTTATGCCTGGCGTTGGGCTAATGGGACGAGATCTTTTTGAAGCTGATTGTGCCATGTGTCACGGCAAAGGCGCAAAAGGAGCCGTCGGACCGGCGCTTGTTGGACCATATAAAAATCCCAATTATGCTACCCATATGCGGCAGATAATTGCTCATGGAAGTAAGACGAGGCGCACGATGCCTGGATTTTTATCAACAGCTGGCGGTCCGCTCAACGATACCCAAATTGATTCAATCGTTGGCTATCTCAAGACTTTGAAGTGAGTTTATTAATTGCGCTTTTCAAATGCAGGGACACATAGCGCAGTTAAAGAAGTCAAAATGATGATACCAAATATGATGCGCGCGCTTTCGTGGAAGGTCTTCCAGGTGGCTTCAGTTTGTTCATTAGTATGAATTTCGCCAATCATCGCCTTCATGGGCGGCACGATGGCAAACGAAAGAATGAAGCACGCCGTTACAGATAGAGCGCTTGCGGCAAAGCGAGTGCAAACAAGCTTCGTCATTCTTTTTGTAATTACTAAATCAAGCAATTCGCCAATAAATAGGGTGATTGCGCATCCAAGCATCAAACTGCTGAAAGTGATGAACATGGGTGCATTAGCTGTCGCGGCTGCAGCCGCTGTAACACCGTGAGCCTTGGCTGCCGTGACAAGTGCAATGGCAGAGACAGTGACGGCTATACAGCCGCCAGATAAGATGGCCAGCGAAATCGTTCGCAAAATATAACTGAGTCTCAGCATAGTCAATGTCACCATTCTTGGGAGCGCTTAGCGCATGGCATTCTACACGCTTTACAACAAATTGCTCCTGCTGAAAGACTTCGAAGTCGTTCAGCTGACTTTTAATTTGCCGATAAATAATGATGGCAAGGTATTGGAATGCGAGTCTGGCACCGTTACTTGTTCGCTTTGTGGTCGCGCATCAATTATGCGTATACGTTTCTTTGTTTCTTTATTGACCAAAGCGAGCGATACCGAATATTCGCCCGGTTTTATATGTTCTGGCAGTCGAAAGCTGGAACTGCAATTGATTGGTTTGCCCGAAAACCAGTGAGTGGTCGGAACCGATGGAGTGACAAGAGTAAGAACGACAGATTTTCCTGCTTCGTCTTTGACCTCGAGTCCGATTTGATAGCTGGTTGGGATATCTTTGTCAAGCTGGCGGTTGGGACGAATTGGCGCCGATGAGCCAAGATTTGCAAAGACAAAACTAGCCTTGATGGGCTCACCGCATTTGATATCAGTGTCAATCTTTGCTTGCTGACAAGCGATTTGATAACCAAGGTGGTCTTTCAGATTCTCGAAACCGGCAACAACAGCGGGATTTTCGTCGACAAAATATTTGCTTGGAATTTCCATGAAGCTTACGCCATCGTTGAGCGAATTTTTGACAAGCTTTGGGAAATCAGCGTCTGTCACTTTATCGTTGAGAGCATAGCCTGTGTAAGTGTCGTTCTTCAGCTTTACGATCACTCTATACAGGTCGAACCCATGTTTGGCGTCCGCTATATTTTGTCTGGTAATGAAAATTCGTTCGCCGTAGCGATAAACGAGATAGTCTGAAATTTCGTCTAACATCGTCTGTCCGCCTCGCGATTGAAGGGGCGTGTCTATGTCGAAATTGAGTGTGGTTTTTTCAAACGCTTTTGGAAACAAGTCAGCTACATACTTCCAGTGTTCGACGACCTTTTGCGGAGTCATGCCGTGATCATTCGTCAGCGTTTGTTCCAGAGTGCGGTAGCTATCTGCCGTGTGATTTAAATCTGGGACAATTAGAGTGCCGCCGAGGATGCCACCACCTGTAATGCCAACACTGTGTAGGCTTTCGTTTTTGTCAAATTTATCGCCCATGGCCTTGACGAAGTTTGCCCATTTAGCAAGGTATGTCTTATCCCAGAAAATCGGCATGCGATGCGCTTTGCCGTCTACGCCGTTGTATGTTAGGGCTTCGCTTCCTGCATTGAAAACGAAGTTTGGAGTATCTGAATTACCTGCCTGATCGGCACTATCGAGACCGCACGTAGAGACCCGCAAGATCAAATATTTGCCGTGTAACTGGCAAATCTTGAGCGCGTCTTCGATAATACCCCACTTGTATTGCCCCTCGACTGGCTCGAGTTCACTCCAGGAAACGAGAGCGCTTATGCCTGCAACCTTATCGGAATCAAGCAATTTCTTTAAAGCTTCGCTGTCTTTTAATTCGGTCGTGGAAACAGACGCGTAAACGCCAATGGCTGGATTTAAAACACCGTGTATGTTGATGTTTTGTCCGGCTTTGAAGGTTCTTTGCTTGATGCTTCTGTCTTGACCCTCATTGAGATCATTTTTCCGCTCAGTCGGTTTTAAATAGCGCATCATTTTTACCGCTTTGTCTGAACTGCTTTCGGGGGCAGTTGTAGTCGCTTGGGCAGTAGATTGTTCAAAGGTTGTCGATGCGCTTAAGGATGCAATTGTCATTGCCAGCAACAAGCGGCCGCCCCGATTTGAAATCCGTTGATTTTTAATAGCTGTCTGGCGCATGTTGTCTCTCAAAATTTCACAGTGGTAGATTCAATTCGGTCAGAGCTCAAGAGCAAGTAGTGGTGATGCCCTTGGGGGGTGTATGATTTTACAGCCTTTAGGCAATTGCAAGTTCTGTCTTAAAGACGAAATAGGGCAAAAGTACTAGAGTGCCAGAAATGATGTTGCCATGTGCGGCGGGAAAGTTTGATGAGTCTGACATATCTGGGGCACAGCGCGGTCAGTTTTGAAATCCGCGGTCTCACCATATATGTAGACCCGTATTTGCGCGACCCCATTGACTGGACCAAATTGCCAAAAGGTGATCTGGTCCTTCTCAGTCACGGGCACTTTGACCACGGCGTTTTAATGTCGCCCAAGCTTTACGACGCCTGGGGTTGTAAGTTTGCCGGACCAAAAGTTTTGATGCAGTGGATGAGCCGTAAATATCGTCGCGTTATTCCGCAAGATCAATTCATAGCCATCGATCAAGGTGAGACTATTGTTTTCAAGGAACTGCCGATTCAAGCGATACCCGCTTATCATCCGATGAACAGGTTGGGAAAAACGATTATGGCCGTGTTCGCTAGAAGCTCAGCTCCTGGCAAGCCGGTGATTGGTTTTTACATGGACGGTTATTACCATAGCGGTGACACCATTTATACGCCCACCATAGCCAGTGCTCTCAAAGGGCTCAATGTTCACACCGCTTGTCTGCCCATTGGTGGAAAATATGCAGTTGCTTCTCCGGCTGAAGCTCTCCATATTGCCGAGGACATCGGTGCAATGCGAGTGGTTCCTTTGCACTGGCAACCGCTCTTGCAGCAAGTGCCATTTCGTTATCAGTCATCCGATCTCGTCAAATTGGCCAAAACCCAGAAGACCCACCCTGAAATTTGTGCTCTTGCCATCGGTGAAGTTCTCGTTCCACCCGAAAGTGCAACGATAGGCTGATTTTTTTCAACGCAAAATTTTTGCAAAATCTGTTCGCTATTTGGTCAATTCTTCGAGAAAAAAAGTCTCTTTTTTTCAGAACTGATTAAATAATCGTGCCTTTGGTGGGTAAAAGATCAAAAGCAGGACGTCCTTCGACCTGTTGACAAACGATGGAATTACTAAGTCCGCGCTTTTTTGGCTGATAAAGTGCAAAAAACTGCTGCCCTAAAAGGCAGGAGAAACAGCGGAATGGCTGATACATTCAGGAGATACAAAAATGAATGTTTGTATAAGTTTAGAAATTTAGGAGTTCCTAATTGTCATCATGGTGTCAGGCCGTTTGGCGTGTACCATAGAGTTGCTAGCGGCGGGTGGTCTTCTGTAATGTCGGAATGGCCGAAGTATAATTCCGAAGGTTCTCCGAAATTCAGGAGCGTAGGGAGTTTCAAAGATGGGTAAGTCAGTAGGCATCGATCTCGGAACCACAAACTCAGTGGTAGCTGTGATGGAAGGTGGTCAACCCACCGTGGTTTCGAATGCCGAGGGCGGGCGCACAACGCCGTCTGTGGTGGCATTCACAAAGTCTGGTGAACGTCTGGTTGGTCAGCTGGCAAGGCGCCAAGCTGTTCTCAATCCAGAAAACACCGTGTATTCGATTAAACGCTTTGTCGGTCGTCGATTCAGCGAAGTCGAATCCGAAAAGAAGATCGTTTCTTACAAAGTCAAAGAAGGATCTGATGGTGGTTGCAAAGTCGCCATTCAGGGGAAAGACTATTCTCCTGAAGAAATCTCGGCGATGATTTTGCGTAAGTTAAAAGAAGACGCTGAAAAGTATCTCGGCGAAAAAGTTACTAGTGCTGTCATCACAGTTCCTGCTTATTTCAACGACTCGCAGCGTCAATCGACAAAGAACGCTGGCACGATCGCTGGTCTTGAAGTTCTACGTATTATCAATGAACCTACAGCAGCTGCTCTTGCTTATGGTCTCGATAAAAAAGACAACGAGACGATTCTTGTATTCGACCTTGGTGGTGGCACGTTCGACGTGTCAGTGCTGGAAGTAGGCGACGGCGTTTTCGAAGTTAAAGCAACATCTGGTGACACTCACCTTGGTGGTGACGATTTCGACCATTGCATCGTTACCTGGGTCGCTGATGAATTCAATAATCTTGAAGGCATCGATTTGCGTAAAGACCGTCAGGCATTGCAACGACTGACTGAAGCAGCAGAAAAAGCAAAAATCGAATTGTCTTCTGTAATTGAAACCAATTTGTCATTGCCGTTCATTACAGCTGACGCAACTGGTCCTAAGCACTTAGAGATTAAGTTGACTCGCGCTCGCTTCAACGAATTGACCAGACATCTTGTTGAAAGATGCCGCGCTCCCATGGAGCAATCTCTGCGTGATTCAAAGCTAAGTTATGAATCGCTCGATGAAGTTGTTCTTGTTGGTGGTTCTACTCGTATTCCAGCTGTTCAAGAGCTAGTTAAGAGTCTGACCGGTGGCAAAGAGCCAAATCAAAGCGTTAATCCAGACGAAGTAGTCGCAGTCGGCGCAGCCATTCAGGCTGGCGTGCTGGGTGGCGAAGTCAAAGGTGTTGTCCTTCTCGACGTCACTCCACTGTCTCTTGGTATTGAGACGATGGGTGGTGTGATGACCAAACTGGTCGATCGCAATACGACTATTCCAACCAGAAAGTCGGAAGTGTTCTCGACAGCCGATGATAATCAGACTGCAGTTGATATTTATGTTTTCCAGGGCGAGCGCCCGATGGCTCGCGACAACAAACTGTTGGGTAACTTCAGACTCGACGGTATTCCGCCGGCATCACGGGGACAACCAAAAGTTGAAGTGACTTTCGACATCGACGCAAACGGCATTATGAATGTCACCGCGCGCGATCAATCGACTGGCAAAGAACAGAAAATCACAATTACCGCCAGTACGAATATGGGCAAAGAGGACATCGAAAGATTGGTCCGCGAAGCCGAAGCGCACGCATCAGACGACAGAAAGCGCAAAGAAGAAGCGGATATTCGCAACGAAGCCGACAGCATTTGCTACTCGGTTGAGCGCCATATTCGTGACCTCGGTGATAAGGTCACAGCCGGTGAAAAAGCCCGTGCTGAGATGTTGGTTACCGATCTTCGCGAAAAACTCAAAGACGATGCCGACCAGGAAACCATCAAGAGCATCATGAACGAATTGAGAGGAGCCCTTGTTCTATTGCAACAAGCCGCTGCATCTCGAGCCGGAAGTGCTGAAGCTGCCGCTGCCGAAGGTGGCGGAGGCGATATGGGTGGAATGGATGGTGGCAACGGAGCCGCTGGTGGCTACAACGGTGGTGGTGGCGGAGAAGGCGGTTATTCGACTGCTGGAGAAGACGTCGTAGACGCCGAATTCCGAGCCGCTGAAGAATAGCGAACTGTCAGTAAAAAATGTAGAAGAGTCGCCATGGCTAACCATTGCGGCTCTTTTTCTTTTGGCGATTTAAAGCAAAAGTCCAGGCAATGATGTTATGGTTAGAATTAGCGTTGAAAGTGTATTGTTGTTGGTCTGGCAGTTGAAGAACGAGATAAAAGAGCAATGCGGTCAAAGTTTTTTCTATCTTTTTTGAGTCTAATATCAATATGTTCGTTGGTGCACACTTCTGCTGAAGCGGCTCCTCCAGCTAATTCTGCCGCATTAAAGTCGAAGCCAACTGGTCTGCCGAGCGCTAAAACAGAGCAAGGGGCAACGGACGCCGAAATTAAAACAGTGGAAACGATGGAGCAGAGCGCATTCGGTCATTCATTCCCGGACGATCCAATTGACAAAAGGCTAGGCAGGCTGGAGCTCTTGACTGTTAGAGAGCGTCAGACGGGGTCAGTCGCCGAACGTCTGGCGATGCTAAAAACTGCAATCGCTCAAAAACATGGACCTCTGAATAAAAGTGCAGCAAGTGCAAGCAAAAACGCTTCACCGACTCAAGTCAGTGCCAAGCTGAGTCGGCTTGAACAAAATATTATGAAGAAGAGCTATCCGCAGCTTGCCGAAAATGCTCGATTGTCTCAACTGGAAAAGAAAGTTTTCGGCAGTGAATTTCCCAAATTGGCCGCTGGCGAGCGTATTGAAAGGTTGCAGAAAACTTTGGGAATTGGTGATGGCGATGTAGCTATGTCGCAGTCGTCACCAGGGTTTTCGCAATTCTATAATTTTTCGGGTAGCATCAATGGTGTACCTTTTAGCATGCATTCCGGTGGCAATAATGCTTTTTCAAGCAACCCCGCGATTAACCGCCAGCTAAATGACGTTTTTAATCAGTTGAATAGACAAATGCAAGACATGAACGGGCTAAATGGTATGGGGCCAGGCTCGATGATGTCGCCATTTGATTTCGGACAGGGCTTGTTACCGGGTATGATTCCCAATAATATGCCGCGCTCATTTGCTATCCCCAAGATGTCTCCTGAGCTTGATGGTGATGTGATTCCAACACCGAATCATTCCCCGAATCATTCAAATGATCGTTCAAACTCTCAAAAAAGACTGGGCCCAAGGCAATTTCAGCAATCTCCCTGGCAAGATGGTGATGATTCTGAGAAAAATAAATTGCCACCATATCTGGATCCCAACAGCATTTAATAACGCACCTCATACGGTGCTTTATTCGCTGTTTGGACAGAGAAGTTGCGAATTGGTCGCCGCTGTGCTTAAGTAAAATTCATCCATTCTCGATCTACAGTCGATGGGGTCGTCCAAGGTAACGCTGCTTTAGCGCTGCCAGTAAACGGTCGGCGTCAGATTAAGGTTATCTAGCGTTGACTTCTTGTCATTGCCGCTAAAATAGTCAAGTGCTGCGTGTAAACGCGGTAAAACCGTTTCGTGAGGGCACCTTGCCGACATCGTCCACACCACTTGCGCCAGACTTGAGCAATTCCACGAAGGTTGCTGGCCGTTCTGCGCCCCAAAGAGGCGCTGCGAAATTCAGTAAATCGCCCAAGAAGATGCTGTTTACAGCTACCTTTTGTGCATTCAGTATTTTCATTGCTTTAAATGCTGTTCTCTGGAAGGTCGCTGGCGAAGAGAAAGTTAAAGGCAGCGCGACTGATTCTGTCGCCGATTTATGGAGTGGTGCGGGTTCAATTGATCTCACCGTCAATGGATTTAAAGCTCTCAAAGAACGACCAACTGTGGTTCTTCTTGGTTCTTCGCTGGTCATGCATCCATTCTGGTCTATGGATGCTCAGTTAGACAAAAAGATCGACGATATTTTTCATCATCATTCTTCGATTACTTTCGGTCGAGAACTGGAAGCAAACGGCTGTAGTAAGCAGAATGTCTACAGTTTTGCCGTATTTGGTGAAATGGCGTCGGATGGCTATATCTATGCCAATGATTTTTTGAAGGGCGATAAAAAGCCTGATGTCGTTGTTCTGGGGATGGCTCCGCGCGATTTTAGCGATGCCTATCTGACCGCACCAACAGCTACTTTCACTTTCAAGAAAGTGGTTGGTTTAAGTAATTTCGGTCGCTATGCCGATGCATATTTGCCTGGTTGGCAGGATAAGGCTGATTTCATCGCGACGCATGCCTGTTATTTTTATGGCAAAAGATGGCGTTTACAACACGAACTGGAAAAAGGTTTGACTAAAGCGTATCACTTTTTCCATTTGGATATTGCCGCAAAATCTGCTGCTACAGCAGCCACAGCGGCTAGTCAGGCTGGTTATATGTCGGCTTCAATGATTGACGACCGTTGGAAAAACAGCGCGAAAGAATATCGAGCACGTTATCGTGATATCGAAAACAAAGATCTTACTGTGCAGATGGGCTTCTTGCAAAAGACTTTGGCGGTGTGCAAAGAACGCGGTATTAAGGTCGTTCTGGTCAACATGCCCCTTAGTGATACTAATCGCGAGTTGTTACCGTCGTCATTTTATGCCGACTTCCGTCAGCGTCTCGGAAATTTGGCTGAACAAAGTGGCAATGTCCAATACGTAGATCTTGGCGATGCGAGCGAATTCAATCACAGTGATTTCTGGGACACCGCCCATTTGAATTTCAACGGTGGTCACAAACTGCTCGCACACATAACGCCCGTGGTCAAAAAGCTAGAGCTAGAAACACCACTCAAGCCACTTTAAGGGCTCACGGCATTTCCAGAGTGACCAACTTCATTTGATCGCCGACGACAATATTGTTGACGACGTCCATACCGCTGATGACACCGCCGAAGACGCTGTATTGTCCATCCAGTGATGGCTGGGCTCCAAGCGTTATGTAGAACTGGCAACTAGCGCTATTTGGACTAGAGCCGTAGCGAGCCATAGCCACAACGCCTGGACCGTTATGTTTGAGATAGGGCGACGTTTCGAGCGGCAAAAAACGTGGTTGTTTGGTTTGTGGATCTGTGTAAAGTCCAGTACCGGTGCCGTTTGGATCGCCAGTTTGAACGCAGAACCCTTTTTCGACTCGATGGAATTTTAAGTTGTTATAAAAACCCGAACTGGCTAACTCAATAAAATTAGCCACTGTCTTTGGTGCAATACTTTTAAAAAGACGAATCGTAATATTGCCTTTGTTGGTCTCAATCACAGCGATTGGATCGTGCGAGACGTCTGGAGCTGCTCCTGGCGGTGCGGCACTTTGTGGCCCTGCAGGTGGTGCGCCCTGACCACTCGCTCCAGTTGGAGGTGCTGGTGGCTTTGGCGCGGCGCCCGGCGGAGTGTAAATATTAGGATGTCCCCCGCGACTGGTGACAGGACCGGTTGGCACATTGGCGGCGGGAGAAACAGCTGCTGCTGCGCTAGCTTGCCCAACTGGTGTCGCGGTCGCTGCTCCGCCAAGTCCAGGCACGGCGCCACCGGCAGCGGCTGTCGCAGCTCCAGAGGCAGCCGGATTTGTTAATGTTACATCCGGTGGCAGCAAATCTTGGTCGATCATTTGTGCACCGCTATTGGTGGCACATAGCAAGCTCAAGGTGATTGGCGCAAGGGTCGTTGCAAGAAAGTTTATTCGGTTGTTTTTGATCGTCTTCATTTAGTATTCGAAATCAGACAAAACAGTGACGTGTTCATGCAAGCTCAAAAAAGAGGCGGGAATCTGAATATCAACGTCTCCTTGCAAAGCCTTCTCTAGGATTTCCTTCTTTTTCTCACCGCTTGCCACAAGGACAATTTTCTTGCTATTGAGGATCGTTTCGATTCCCATTGTTACAGCTTTTTGTGGCACTTTTTCCCCTTCAGGAAAAAAGGTTTGATTGGCTTTGCGGGTGGACTCTGCGAGAAAGGTGCAGTGAGTAAAGCTGTGTAGAGGTGTGCCAGGCTCATTGAAGGCGATATGTCCGTTTTGTCCAATTCCAAGAACAGTCAAATCGAGGCCGCCGAAACTGGCAATCAAACTGTCGTAATTGTCGATATCTGCCGGGTTGAATTTGTTTTTGGCTGGAAGATTGGTGTTCTGATAAAGATTGTGTTCCAGGTAATAGGCAAATGTCTCTTCCGCATCCGCTTCGAGATATTCATCCAGAGCAAAACAGCGACATTTGCTCCAGTCCAGTTGTTTTTCTTTCGACCACTGCGACAATAATTTGTAGGCGCCAAGTGGCGAGGCGCCTGTGGGTAAGCCAAAATTAGTGTCTGGCTTCTCCTTCAATTGTTTGGCTATGGCGGTCGCCATGTCCAGGCTGAGAGTCTGATAAAGCTTGGTCGTTGTCATTGCCATCGTTTCGCACCGGATGCTCACGGCAGGATATATTATCGAACATTAGCTCTGTTTAGTTTAAAAACGTCTGCCGTAAAATGGAAATTGAGAAGAATCGCAAAGACTCAAAAGCTCTGAGCCACGAGAATAGTGAAAAAGGAAGTGCAGTGAGTAAGGCGCCCGTTCGTAGAAATTTTTGGTTTAATCTGCTTCTGGCCATCGTTTTATTGCCATTTTTTGCAGAGCCTCAAAGTGCCTTCGCCCAATACCGCAAATTGCCAAAAGCGCAATTTGGTAACTATTCACAGTCTCAAGCGGGAAACAGTACGACCTTGACTCAACCTGTTCAGGGATCGAGCGGTCTTGGTGATTCTGGCAATACGATGAGTTTGCCTATGTCTACCGGTCTGCACTTATCTCCAGGGCTGGATCGAAAGCCTGGAGCAGCTGGCGCAGCTGACAGATATGACCCTGGTGAGCCGACCTTAAAGATGCAATTGGTGCGCTGGGAAAGCAAGAAAATGCCGCTTTTGATTTATCTGAGCCCCGGTATTAAATTGCCTGACTGTCCTTTCGAAAGTATTCCAGCTGTCAGACCAGATCAAGTCACACAAATGCTGCAGAACCCTGGCAATCCCTTTCAGGACCTGACTCGGGTCAAAAACTGGGTGCCCGATATGAACGATCAAGTTGCCGCAGGTATCGAACAGTGGCGTGAATTTGAAAACGAAGGGCTGTTCAGTTTTGCATTCACAGAGGATCCCCACAACGCCCACATCATGATCTTCTTTACCGACGCTTTTCGTGACGCTAATCAAGCAGGGGGAAACATGGTCGGTGGAATTACATCCGCTCAGGTTTATCCTTACGCTTTAGCGCAAAGTCAAAAGATTGGTCAAAAGCCGGTAATTATCGAGCTATCGACTCTCGTTAATAGCACTGATGAGAAAATGCAGGCATCATCGGCTCACGAATTTGGGCATGCTCTGGGCATCAAAGCTCATAGCCCTTATCGCGAAGACATTATGTACGCTTTTCGAGTCGTTAATCATTTGTCGCCGGCCGATAAATCGACGATCCGTTATTTGTACAAGAGCAAGCCGCAGTGGGTTTTGTAATAGTCGGCTATTTTACCAGGGCTGAGATTGGCACTGTTAAATGAACATCGCGATCAGCAAATGCCGCTGGTAAAAATCCAGGCAACACCAGATCGGCTGCTGGGTTGAGATTGTGTCCGGCCACTTTGATGATGCCATGAATGGCACCACCGGTGGGGACTTGTTTATCGGTAAAAATCACCTGCGCTTTTTGATCGGATTGACCAAACATTCGCACTAAAGCTGTAGGTGAATTTGGCACAGCGAGCGGCTGACTGCCATCATTTTTCAAGACGACTTTTAGCTTCACCGATGTGGGAGTGGGGCTGACACCTTCTAATTCCAGTTTGATAGAGCCATTCAAAGATGGCGCAGCTGTGGCTGCTGCATTTGCTGCGGCAGCACTATCCTGGTTCACAGTGGCGTTCTGAGCAGGTACGATGTTGTCGATGGCAGGTGCCGCTGTTGCTACTGGTAGTGCACTGATTGTGGTGCTTGGGACTGTCTGCGCTGCTGCTGATGCCGATGGCGCGCCAAGAGTGGCTGCGGTTGCCGCTAAACCAGATGCTTGAGGCAGAACTTCAGGTGGTAACATCGATGGCGCATCTACGCCGGCGTTCGCCAGAACATTAGCTTCGGTCGGATCTGGAGTGGTTGGAAGCGGTGCTGGCACAGCTGCAGCGGTCATTTGTTGTATCTGTTGCATTTGCTGCGGCGTCAATTCTCTGCTTAAAGCAGATATCGATGCTGGTGGGATTGCTGATTGTGTGGCGGCTGGAGCAGCAGCAGCAGCCGTCGTAGCCGTGGCGTCTGTAGATCCCCGTGTTAGTGGTCCGCGCAATTTATTCGCCATAGCGCTAATCATGGCAAATGCCGAAGAATTAGTGGCGGCGGGTCCGGAGCCTGCAGTGGCTACTGCTCCTGGTACCGGTGCACTTGCCGCTCCTGTAGCTGATGGTGCAGCGGGCATAGAATTAATAGACGAAAGCAGATTGTTCAAATCAGCACCACCAGGCGCTGATGCGCCTGCCCCGCCGCCGGCGCTGCTTGGATAGCCTGAACCAGAAGAGCTCGAACCATATGGACTGATGGCGCTTCGCATGACGCCTTCAGCAGCCATGGCATTTTGCTGATTCTGCATGTTCACGTCGCGCAATGAGCCAAGAAAACTGGAGAAAGCATTGACATGATTTGTCGTCGGCGAGAGCGTACTTGGACCCTGCAACGGCATAGGATTGCCAGAATTAGCCAGATCTCCAGCGGATGCATCGACTGGTTCAATATTGGGATTGATGGGAGTGCCAGTTGCGCTCGCCGTGGTGTCGGCTGGCTGTGCTGGTGGCGTTGGAAATGGTGAACCTTTTTGCCAGCCCCGAAACACGTACATACCTTGAGGTTTTGCGGGAGTGCTTGCCGCAGTCGATGGTCCAGCTATTGTGGTGGTTGGATATGCAGGCACGCTGCTAACATTTTGCACGGCGCTTTCGGCAGTATTTATTGCAGCGATCTCAGCGGAGTTTGCGCTATTTGCACCAAGTTGTGAATTCAAATTGCGTAAATGATTGGCGGCGATTTGATTGCGCGGGTCTTCACGCAAAACCGTCATATAGGCATCGTGCGCTTCTTTGTAGAGAGTCAATTTCTCAGCGACAGAACCTTGATACAGCCTTGCCGAAATCGAGGTCGGTGTCAGATTGACTGCTTCTAAAATCTTGGTGTGTGCGTCATTGAGAGCGCCTGAATCTTCCAAAGTGTGCGCCGCCTGTAAGCAACGAGTCGCTTCCTGCTTAGCCAGAGCCAGTTTAAAGCTCTGTCGGGCTGCTGGTAAATTGGGATGTTGCGGATCGAGTCGCACCACTTCTCTGTATTCAGCCTGGGCGCTTTTTAAATCATTGCTTAATTGAAAAGCTCTTGCTAAACCAAGGTGGGGATTAGCGCTCGCCGGATTTTTGGCGATTTGCTCGCGCCACAACTGTTGCAGGGTCTGCGCAGCGACTGTGTCATTTGGGTCCAAAATTAGTGCCCGGCTTAAATCTTGATTTGCACCGACAACGTCATTTTCGCTTGCCAGCTTGAAAATGCCTCTTTGTCTAAGGGCGAGTGAGGACTCGGAATCAATTTGAAAAGCTTTGGCGTACTGTTGTTTAGCAAGCACTTTGTCGCCTTGCTGGGCGGCTAAATCGCCTAAGCCAACATAAGCCGGAGCTGATGGTTGAATGCTGATAGCCGTGTCGTATTCAGCTTTTGCTTCGAGGAATTTGGACTGGGAAGCCAGGTTTTGTCCATTTTTGATGTGCTCACTAGCATCGGCGTTGACGACCGTGGTACTGGATGTGATTTCACCGAGTAGTATGCGAGCAGCTTGATTATTTGGTGCGTGAGAGATGGCTGAACGAGCTTCCTCAGCGGCCTGGGGAATATCCTGTTTTTTTAGATAAAAGCGCGCCCGGGCAATCTGGACGTTGGCTAACTCGTTTTGCAATTCGGCGCTGCTAGGAAAAGCTTTGACGTCAGTTTGCAGCATATCTTCAGCGGCAGCCAGTTTGCCTGCTGTAACTAGGGCTTGAGATTTGGCAATCGCCTGTGCAACGAAAGTTGTGGTCGCTGGAGTGGCATGCGGTGCTCCGCCGGCATTTGCGCCTCTACGAGCATCTGTGAACTTTGAACTTTCGACAAGAGTTTTGTTGCGTGTGCCAAGCCCTTTTGCTCCGGCGACAGTGGTTGGTCTTTGACCAGCTTTGCCGGTCACAGACGATGCTGGAATTTTCCCTGTCTTATAAGGCGATGGAGAAGATGTGGCAAACTTAGCAGGTGTTGAGCCATCAGCCGATGGTTCGGTATTTTGGTGGCCGGTCTTTGGATAGTTCTGGTAATCATCGTAGTCAGAATCGTATCGTCGCTGAAATGTGGTCGGCGGCACAAATAATTGTTTGGGATGGGCAAATGCATTGGCGTCTGTCGCTTGAGCGGCTGGCTGCCAACAGATGCCACTGAAAAAGCTCAGGCTAATTGACAGTGCCAGTTTGGTTGAATTCTTTGCCATGCCTGCCATCTTCACCCGCTCTGACCGATGTGACCGTGTTTGCCTGATTTTAGACCGAGAGTTATTTTGCGCACGCCTAATTCGGGTCTCATTTTAGTTGCAAACTTTTTACATTCCAAGGGGTGAAATACGTATATGTCCTTTCCTCTGGACCTTTCTGCGTTAAGCTAGAATGCTTCAGGCTCTGTTTAAGCCAGTATCCTGCTCGCAAGAGAGGATATCTTGCGTATATTAGGTTTCTTGAATATTTATATATTTATGCAAGAATTTGCGAAAAGCTGACTAAACTGACAGTGGCTGATGGTTATCGCCCGAAATATGCCAGTTAAATCAAAAAGCACGCGTTTTAGCGATCTGCTTGGTAACCTAATAATAGGATTGAAGGACGCGATTTATGACAACGACTGTTAGCAAAGAGCAAGAAAAGGCGTTGTCGGAAGGCGTCGAGATCCTGGTTCGGCAGGCAAGATTGGCAGCGGCAGTCTGGCTGCAATACACACAAGAACAAGTCGACGAAATCGTCAAAGCGATGACGATGGCCGCTATTGAAGCCGCGTCAGAGCTTGCTATTGAGGCGCATCAAGAAACTCACATGGGCATTATCGAAGATAAGATGCTCAAGAATTTTGTCGCTTCCGAATTTCACTATCACCAGATCAAAAACGTCAAAACCGTGGGCATTATTAAAGAGATGCCCGAAGATAATATGGTTGAAGTGGCTGAGCCAGTTGGCGTCATTCTCGCTCTGTCTCCTGTAACCAATCCCACATCAACCGTCATTTTCAAAAGTATCGCTGCCGCAAAGACCAGAAACAGTGTCATTTTTAGCTCTCATTTGATGGCGGCTAACGCCAGCAACCATGCCGCCAGAATTGTTTATGAGGCAGGGCTTGCTGCAGGCGCTCCCAAAGGTTTTATCACCTGGGTCGAAAAGTCCGCACGCTTGCGACGCGGCACCGAAATGATGATGAATCATCCAGAAGTCGATTTGATTTTTGCAACCGGCGGCACACAAATGGTGCGCGCGGCCATGAGCACAGGCAAGCCAGCCCTAGGCGTTGGACCAGGCAATACTCCTGTGTACATCCACAAATCGGCTCCTCCTTCGTCGGCTGCAATGGATGTCATCATCTCCAAAACTTTCGACAATGGAACTGAATGTCCGTCTGAACAAACTATTGTTGTCGACCGTGAAATCGCTGATGAACTGCTGGCTGAATTCAAACGGCTAGGTTGTTACGTCTGTTCGTTTGAAGAAGTGGAACAGATTGCCGATGTAATCATCGACAGCAAAGGCGGCATGAATTACAAATGCGTCGGGCAATCGGCCAATTTCATTGCTGATCTGGCGGGGCTCGATGTACCAGAAGATACAAAAATTCTTTTGTGCCCATTAGGTGGAGACATTCGTCATCACAGACTGGCTGTTGAAAAATTGATGCCTGTGCTTGGCTATGTAATCGTCGATACTGTTGAAGAAGGCATCAATCGCGCTCTGGATGTTAACTACGCAGGTGGCACAGGTCACACGGCCGGAATTTTCAGCGAAGATGAAGCTGTAGTCGAACAGTTCTCGGATGCCATTAATGCCGGTCGAATCATTGTTAATAGTCCCTGCTGTATCGGCGGTCTTGGGGGCATTTACAACAATCTCAACACCACATTGAGCTTTGGCTGCGGCACAGGTGGCGGCAATAACACCAGCGACAACGTGGGCATCAAGAATCTCTTGAACTACAAGAGAGTGCCTAAACGCACTAATTTCACTTTGTCTTTCCAGACGACTAAAAACATCTACATCAATCCAGGCAGTCTCGATCATCTGCGCAGTTTGAAAACCAAATCAGCGGTAATTCTCACTTCAAAGTCAGCGGCTAAGCGCGGACACCTAGCCATGGTGACTGAGCGACTGCCTTCCGATTGCTCCGTTGGCGTGTTTGCTGAAATTGATGTTGAGCCTGATTTTTCTTCGGTTGAAAGTGCTCTGGCCATGCTTCGTCAGCATAAGCCTGACACCATAATCGCCCTTGGTGGTGGCAGCGTTCTCGATGCGGCCAAAATCATCAGATTGTTTTATGACCATCCTCATTTGAATATGAATGAGCTTGCGGTGAGCTTCCTCGACTTCCGTCACCGCATGGTCGAATTCCCACAAACAGTAAAAACGCAACTCGTAGCGATTCCGACAACTTCGGGTACCGGATCCGAAGTGACACCATTTGCGGTGCTCAAAGATAACGTCAATAAGAGAAAAATCTCGCTTGTCGACCAATGTTTGTTGCCCAATTTCGCAATCATTGATGCCAATTTAACCAAGAGTCTGCCTAAAGATATAACGGCAGATACTGCTTTTGACGCGCTCACACACGCTCTGGAATCGCTCGTTTCTACTTATGCTTCAGACTACACTGATGGTCTGGCTCTCGAATCGATGCGTCTTATTTTCGAAGCACTGCCCGAGGCTTTGAAAAATCCCACCAATATTGTATGGCGGCATAAATTGCACAATGCTTCTTGCCTTGCCGGCATGGCCATTGGTAACGCTTCAGTTGGTATCAACCATGCTCTTGCCCACAGTCTTGGCGCCTTGTTTGATGTGTCGCATGGACGGTCTAACGCCGTTTTCCTGCTTTCGGTTCTTGACTATAACTCGCATGTTCCGCGCAAATTTATGCCTAACTCAACTTATCCAAGCTGGGTTGCCGATCAAAAATATGCTAGAGCCGCACAATTTCTTGGCCTGACCGATCCAGGTCCCGTGGATACTAGCGGCAAATTTTCAAAGCGGGAGCTTGAGTCTCAGAAACACGCTCGTTTATGCAAAGAATTACAGAGAGCCGTATACGATCTGGCTATCACATGCAATCAGCCTCTTTCGATTTCAGAACTGGGTATTGATGCAGACGCCTTCGAAATGCAAATGTTGAATCTGGTCAAGCTCTCCTTCGGCGATATGAGTATGCGGACCAATCCATCGTTACCCTTGCTTAGCGAGATTGGCGGTCTTTTTGTAAACTCATTTGCCCCGCGTCAAAGACCCTAAATTTTGTTCGATAATGAGCCCTCAATGGAGCTAGTAAGAAGATGAGTCCTGACAAGAAATCTGATTCAAATAACGGCAGCGATCACGCCGGCAACGGAAACGGAAATGGAAATGGCAATGGTAACGGCAAGCCTGCGCTTGCTTTCGAAACTCGCTCGATTGCTTTGAAAGGACCCTTAGACAAAGGGCTTGAACATGTCGATAAGGCTTTAGGCAAGGGTATCAACGTCGTCCTCGATTTTTCCGATTGTCATTTCATTAGTGTCGATGGTCTCGAGTGGCTTGAAGAATTGCTGTTGCGAGCCGATTCTGTCGGAGCCGTCGTCAACTTCGTTAAAATCCATCCGGTTCAATACAAGGTTTTTAAAGTAGCGCATATTCAAAGTCTGCTTAAAGCTTGCGGTTCGCCAGCGGCTGGCATAGCGCCGATGTGCTGATTTTCGATATAGTCTAGAATCCCTCGCTTAAACTTTTTTGTAAATTCGCTGGAGCTCTGCAACACTTTTGCTGTGCTCTACGTCACTGTCAAAGGTTTGGCTGTAAACTGGTACTCTCGTTCTGTTTCGGCCATTGACCTGTTTGTTGCCCCCGGAGCATCTGGATGAGCTTACCTGCGCATCAAGTCGACGTTGTAAAAAATAAAATGTCAGTTTCAAAAGATGCAGGCACTGTTTCTCAGTCGGAATTTGCAATATCGGCTGTGAATCTATGCAAAACCTACGGCGAAGCACGCGTCGTCGATAATTTGAATTTGAATGTCAGAGCAGGGGAGTTGTACGCGTTGCTCGGAGACAACGGTGCTGGTAAAACAACGACTATCAGCATGCTCACTACTTTGCTAAAGCCAAGCGCTGGCGAGTTTTTCATTTGCGGGTTAAACGGTATCAAACAGGCTGAAAAAATTAAAGGCTCCTTTGGCATCGTTTCTCAAGATATTGCTATCTATCAAGAGCTGACAGCTTTTGAAAATCTCTGGTTCATTGCTCAATTGCATGGTATTCCGCGTAAGCAAGCTCTCGAAAGAATCGAAATGTTGCTTGAGCGCTCTGGTTTGACTGACAAAGCTAATCAACTGGCTGGCACATTTTCTGGCGGCATGCAGCGCAAATTGACCATTGCCAGTGCTCTTTTGCATGAACCCAAAGTTTTATTCATGGATGAACCAACGGTCGGTTTAGATCCTGCTGCCAGGCGACAGATCTGGCAAACCTTGAAAGGGTTGCGCAATTCTGGCGTGACAATTTTGCTGACCACTCATTATCTCGAAGAGGCTGAACTCTTAGCAGATCGTATTGGCATTATTCGCCAGGGCAAAATCGTTGTTGAAGGCACGATTGATGAATTGCGTCATAAAATTCAAGGCATCCGTTCCATTGCAATTCGCATCACAGGCGATGTGGCGCCGGATATTTTGCAAAATAAAATTGATAAATTACCTGGACGCTTTTCTAGTCAAGTCAAATTCGACCCGTTGCGCAACACACTTTCGTTTGCGCAGCCGAAGGACTCACAGCTCGTGAAAATATTGCATGAGATCCTCAATTGGCTTGAGCAGGAGAAAATTCCGTTCACTCGTTTTGCCACCAGTGAGCCAAACCTGGAAGAAGTTTTCATGGCTTTGACGCTAGAGCCGCATGACGGTGATGAGTCAGGGCATTTTTCAATTTCCGATGATGTCCAATTTGAGCACGATTACACATGAATAGGGACATTAATCAAATTCTTGCTATCGTCAATAAAGACATTTTGCAGTGGACTAGGCGTCCCCTTTATTTCATATCAAGCACGTTGCTAGCTATTTTGATTATTTCAATCGTCGGTAATACATTGGCGGGCGCAGTCAAAATTCCGTTTGGATTATTTGACCCTTCTGCAGTCAGTGACCTTGGTAAGAATCTCAGCGAGACCAAGAAATTCGAGGTCCATAATTACGATGATCTTGAAAAAGCAAAAACTGATCTGACCGCGGGTAAAATCGTTGCTCTGGCCAATGTCTCTCAAGATGCCCTCGATGACTCGGTGCAGATCATCACCGAAGGACATAATCCACTTGTTGATCAGCAAATTTCGATGGGTTTGCTTTCAGTTTTGACACAAAAGAATTCGTCTTTAAATTTGCCTATTCATTCAGCTGTGCTCTTTCCTGTGAAGTTCAGTCTTCGTGACTACATGACACCTGGATTGGCGGCATATCTTTGCTATGTTCTCGCTGGAATGAATTTGGGATTTTCATGGATTTATGAGTGGATGGAAAAGACCTATCGCCAAATTGTTCTTACTCCAAATGGCTTGCGGGCCGCGATTATCGCAAAGACCTTTACCGTGACAGTCGAAGCTTCAACTGTATTGTGGCTTGCCTTATGTATTACGGCTCCTTTAGTAGGCTTTACGCTGGGCAGTAATTTTCTGGGTCTGGTTGGCTGCACGCTTCTTTCGATGTTTACTTTTACTTGTCTTGGGCTTGGTGCGGCATGCTTGCTGAAAACAATCCGCATTTACACGATGACTATTTCAATTGCCGGAGTGGCTTTGATGTTTGTTTCGGGAATCATCGTTCCAGTAGAGGCGATGCCCAGATGGGAACAAGCTTGCGCTCTGTTTTTCCCGATGTTTTATGCAGCTGATGCCTTCAAGGGAGTGATTCTGGGCACGCCGGCTAATTATTTAAAAGATGCAGGAATTTTGCTAGCCTGGTCAATTTCTGGATTGTGTTTTGCATCATTTTTATTGCATCGACAAAAGGCATCATTGTGAATTATATAAAACGTGCTAATTTATTTTCTTTGGCTTTGCTCGCAGCCGTTGCTGCGCCGTCCTATGCAGTCAGTAACCTATCTGCAAAAGACAGTGTCTCTAACCTGATTACTTGTTTTGTGCAGTGGGATGGTAAATCCACAGATAAAAACAAGCTCGATCAACTCGCTCATTCGATGGATTATGATGGTATGTCGCAACGAGCCCTGGGAACAGTTCAGTGGGCAAAACTTTCGGCGCCGCAAAAGAGTGAGTTCATAACCGCTTTGCGGAATGTAATTGAATTGCGGTATTACCCGCGATGGCATCGACTATTTACTAAAGGTACTGTGGTTTACGGTGTACAGACAAAAAAACAAACCGAAACTACGATTGAGACCAAACTGACGGTGGGCAAGAGCAAGCAGAATTTATCCTGGCTGCTCGATGAAAAAGGTGGCGAATTGAAAGTTGTCAGCCTCAAAGTCGACAAGAGCGACTTGGTTACGCGCTTGCATGATCGCATCAGCACGCGTCTTGCCAAAAGTGGATTTGACAAGGTGCTTGCCTGGCTGAAAAGCAAAAGCGCAGATGTCGGCGATGATTCTTCGACGGGCGGCCAGGCTGCTTCTAAGTAACTCTTTTGTGAACGGTCAAAATTTATATAGTCCATTCGTTGAGTTGGAACTAAACGGCGAGCGAACTCGACGTACGCATCGGTGACAGCAACGCGATTGTTCGACCAGATAACGGTCGCATGTTTTCAATCCGCAGGGCTTAGAAACTGACGCAGCGCCAAACATCAAGCAATAGAGGCAAAGACATGAGTACAACAGTCAATAACAAAGGTAGCTTTTCAGCTGACATCGAAGCCATTCGTAAACGTGCCCGTGAGCACATTGAAAAAGGCGCCGTAACTGAGAACTATAAAGGCAATAAAGAGCAAATCATCAAGTTGTTGAATGAAAGTCTGGCGACCGAACTAGTTTGCGTACTGCGCTATAAACGGCATCATTACATGGCCAAAGGCATTAACTCCGAGGCGGTTGCAGCTGAGTTTCTCGAGCATGCCGGCGAAGAACAAGAACACGCCGATCGCATTTGCGAAAGGATTACACAATTGGGGGGGCAACCAAATCTGAATCCAGAAGGTCTCGCTTCGCGCAGCCATTCTGATTATGTGGAAGGCTCTAACCTGACCGATATGATCAAAGAAGATCTAATTGCTGAGCGCATCGCTATCGATATTTATGGTGAGATTATTCGCTACATTGGTGATTCGGATCCAACCACTCGCCGTATGATGGAAGAAATCCTGGCTGTTGAAGAAGAGCATGCCGACGATATGAGTAATCTGCTCGCTCAGAGACAGAGTTAAACAAAGACCTCTTTATATTTTTTCTCCAAGAGTAAAAGTCAAAAGCAACCTTAATGCTAGTCATTAGGGTTGCTTTTGATTTAAAGTAATGAAGGGTGGCCAAGTTCAGAGAATTCAGAGAAGTTCAGAGCCAATGAAAAAAGATCTGCGTCGGGCATTTGATGATCGGTTGAAGTACTACCGCTCGCAACATAAAACGGCCGGTTGCAAGATCACACACATGGTCGGCGTACCGATGATTGCCATGTCTTTTCCCATTGCCTTGTTCAATCGACGGCTAGCGGCGCAGTTCCAGGCTATAGGCTGGTTTTTGCAATTCACCGGTCACTATGTCTTCGAGCACAATCAGCCTGTCTTTTTAGAAGCTAGTGATCCGCTCACGGCTGCAGCTGCGCTCGTGTTTGTTGCCAATGAATGGAGTCGGGCTCTATCTCTTGAGACCAAGAAAATACCGGCACTGCCTTTAAGGACAATGCCGGATTCCAGTCTGAATTGATTCGATAGAAATCAGACTTTGGTCAGTTCTTTTTCTGGTTTTTGCTCTGCCAGCGGAGGCTTTATTTCGGGCAATTCTGAATCACGCAGGGCAGGGAAGAGTTTGTGACGGTGTCTGTAAGCCATAAATGCGGCAAACGGTGTGCCTACTGCAATAAATACGCAACCAACGATAACCGCACCAAGAACGGTAGCCAGCAAAGCTTTCATTTGTTGAAGCTCACCTTTTACTTCAGTCAGCGGCTCGGCAACGTTAATCAAAGGTTTTTCGAGTTTCTCGATGGGACCGCGCATGGCATTGATTGGCGGTAATAGTCCGGCGATTTCTTTACGCATAGCAGTAATATCGCCCTGTACTCCCTTCATAGAGTCATTGACGCTATCGACATTGCTGCGCATTTTTGTCAACTCGCCCTGCATGCCATCCATCTTGCCTTCGACAGTGACCATGTGTTTTTGCAGACCGACCATCGGGCTATTCAAGCCGGCAATTGGCCCTTCCAACTTCATTATTTGCTGCTGCAACTGCATACTGTTTCGCTCCAGCCTGACGACTGGCGCGAGCATCTTCTTAATCGGGTGAAATCCAGTAACCGGGGGTTCGACAGGAGGCACTGCCAGATTTTTCGGATCCACATGCACACCTGGGACGGCATTGGCGGCTTTCGCCGTTTCTTTATCCGCTTTTATTTGCTTGCTCGTCAAGGGTACTTTGACTTCGTCCTTGTTGAAGCCAGTTTTTTCACCAGCTGTTGGCGTTGCTGTTTTTGTTGGGACGGTCTTAACATCGTTCGCTCCGACAGCTGAAGCTAGACAAAGTCCGGTCGCGGTGGACACAATAGCTATTGCGACTGCAGTCGTGCTTCTGGACTTAAATATATTTGATTGCATTTGTTTGCACCTCTCGTTTTGTTGAGGACGGGGGTATATTCGTTCGGTTCCAGGATCGAAGCCATTATTAAAGTACGTGTTTGTTATAAAATTCGTTGTCGGTGAAGGATCTTTGCACTACATGTGGTGGCAGAATACTGACGCTGGAAATGTGCTTACCACTCTGGTTGTTAAGTGGTATTGAAAATGCCTGTGTCAAACATTGGTTAAACCATGAAGATAAGCCGATGAATCGACTCATCAATGTTGTCATTTAGTGTATAAATCCATGTTAAGTAGGAAATTCTTGGGAGCAGCTCATCATGTCAGGGCTTGAAGATGTAGTCGCCGCGTCCTCCTCCATCTGCGCAGTAGATGGTGTCGAAGGCCGGTTAATTTATCAGGGTTACGATATTCACGATCTCGCCGAACATTCAACGTTCGAAGAAACCGTCTATTTGTTATGGTTCGGTCGTCTGCCGAAGAAAGCAGAACTGGAAGCTTTTACTAAGCAATTACAAACAAATCGCAAATTGCCAGAACCGGTAGTGGCGGTGATGAAGAATTTGCCCAAAGACGGCAATTCTATGGAAGTGTTGCGCACTGCAGTTTCGCTTCTATCTATGTGGGACGTTGACGACGAGCTTAACGATCGCGAAGCTAATGTTCGCAAAGCAGTGCGTTTGACCGCCCAGATTCCCACGATCATTGCTTACTGGGATTGCATCCGCAATAACCGTGCGCTTCTGCCGCCCAAAGAAGATAACAGCCTGGCTGCCAACTTCCTTTATATGTTGAACGGCAAAGAACCCGATGACTTGAGCACAAAGTCGCTTGATATCGCGCTCATTCTGCATGCTGATCACGAATTGAATGCTTCCACATTCGCCGCTCGTGTTGCCGCTGCCACTTTGACTGATATGCACTCGGCCATTGTTGCTGGAATTTGCGCATTGAAAGGACCACTGCACGGTGGTGCCAATCAAGAAGTAATCAAGATGCTGATTAAAATCGGTGAGCCTTCTAACGTTCGTCCTTTTGTTCAGAAGATTTTTGATGAGCATCAAAAAATCATGGGTTTTGGTCATCGCGTTTATAAAACCGAAGATCCTCGTGCTCATCACTTGCGTCAGATGTCCGAACAGCTTGGTAAGCTCTTGGGCGAGCCAAAATGGTACGAGATGTCGCGTACAGTCGAAGAGATGGTCTTGAAAGAAAAACATCTCAACGCCAACGTTGATTTCTATTCTGCTTCGGTTTATTACATGCTGAAGATTCCACAAGATCTCTTCACTCCTATCTTCGCGATGAGTCGTATGTCTGGCTGGGGCGCTCATGTGCTCGAGCAATACGCTAACAACCGTTTGATTCGTCCACGTGCCGAATACACAGGCGCGATGGATCTCAAATACGTGCCGCTAGACAAGCGATAAGCACTCGATAAATGTCAGTGAAAGTAAGCTTGCAACATAAACGAAAAGGTTTCAGAAAGGAACAATTTCGTTCTTTTGCAGGCTTGTTTTTTGTTGTGAGTATTTCCTTTCCTTTCTGCCCGGCTTTGTGCGCACCCGCTGATTCTGCTGCTGCGCCAAAGAAAATGCATGTGATCGCTCATAGAGGCGGTCGCAAATGGGCACCGGAAAATACTCTCTCTTCCTTTCGTAAAGCCCTAGAGTTTGGCGTCGATGGTATTGAACTTGATATTCATCGCTGCAAATCCGGTGAGCTGATCGTCATTCACGATGAGGATTTATCGCGCACCACAAATGGTGACGGTTTTATTGCCGATAAAACACTCGACGAATTGAAAAAACTGGACGCCGGCAGCTGGTACGACAAAAGCTTTGCCGGAGAGAAATTACCTTTGCTCGATGAAGTCTTGAAACTAGTTCAAGGCAAAACAGAAATAAATATCGAGATCAAAAATGGCTACAAGACATATCCCGGAATTGAAGACGATCTTCTCGAGCTCCTTAAGAGCTATCCCTATCCTGACAAAATTGTGATTAGCTCGTTCGATCATCAGTGTCTGCTCAATATTCACAAGCGCACTGACAAATATCGCCTGGCTTTGCTCATCGATGGACTCCTCGTTGATTTGCCTACCTATGCCAAAAAGATTGGCGTGCAAAACTGGCACCCAGGTTTTTCCAATATTGGATTTGCTTCGGTCAAACGAGCACATGATGCCGGCTTAGTCGTCAATTCCTGGACGATCAACACTACTGATGAATGGAAGCAAGCGGATCAGATGCATTTAGATGGCGTGATTACTGACGATCCAGTGGCAGCGAAAGCATTTTTTCAACACTGAATTAATTGAAAAACTCGGTCAATTGGCCGCTCTTGCCTGATATAACGAAAAAATGCGCTCTAAAAAAGCTTCGGCGCTTTGCTCAGAAGGGTCTGGCTCTGATAGCTTCTGGCGAAAATGGTCCTCAAGTTGCTTGGCGATAATTGGTCTTTGCGTCTGAGAAATCTTTTGACGACGACGTAAATAACTCACGAGCAAATCGTACTCTTGCGGGCTGACGCGACCGATATCGAGCGTGTCGTGCTGATTGACAGGAAATTCAAGAACAATATTTTGTGTGGAGAATTCGCTTGATCGCTCTTTGATGACTATTGTGCCGGCTGCTATGTCACCGAAGCGCCTTTCATTTTTATCGACGATCATGCAGATCACTCCGAGTAGCAAAACATATTGGTCGAGAACTCTGACAAAATTGCGAATCAGGACTGCCGGCCAAGACACGGGTTGTCCATTACGCTCAATAACGCGAATGTGGGCTAGATTTTTACCAGGCGTTTGTCCCTGCCAAATCCCTTCAAAGAAAATGTAGTAACCAAATAAAATTGCAAAACTAGTCAAAATGCCCAGCATTATGCTCAAGCCGGTGACCAAATTACGCGAACTGGACGGCAAAGGCGACAGACTGACGGCCAAATTAACCAGAGCCAGGAGTGCAACAACCAGTACTATTGCAGCCAGCGAAAGAAGGCTATCGACCAGACAGGCTAGAATGCGATTACCGAAGCCTGCTAGCTCGAGGTGTAAGTCTACATTCTCTGGGGTAGAGATAGAGTAATCTGAGCTGGGCATTCCGGTCTTTTCCGTCCTTTTCCAACTTTTCCAATATTTCGAGAAAATGAAGGATGAATGTAGAAAGATGGCTTAAAGCTAGAAATCCATCCTGGCAAAGACTTGAGGAGTTGCTCAAGATTGTCGATAGTGGAGGCCTGGCCAAATTAGATCATTTGCAATTGCGAGAGCTTGGACGCCTATACAGAGCTACTTCTGCTGATTTGTCGCGTTGTCGAGCGATGGACCTTGGTCAAAATATTCAAACTTATTTGAATAATCTCGTTGTGAAGGCACACAACCAAGTCTATCAAACCAGAGCTGATCGTTGGTCCGACCTTGCCAATTTTCTCTGGTATGGTTTTCCGCTTCTGGTCAGGCGCTACATTTTGTATGTTGGTCTTTCCTTTTTGATGTTTCTGGTGCCCTTTGGTATGTCGTTCTATTACGTACAGCAAGATTCGCATTTTGCTCAGCTTGAAGTGATGAAGGGACATCCAATAGTGCCTGATGAATTATGGGACGTAATTGAAAAACATCGGTTGTGGACAGACAGTGTTCAGCATTACAGCGCTACGGCGGCCGGGCTGATTGCCACCAACAACATCCGCGTATCTATAATGGCTTTTGTGCTTGGCATCACCTTTGGTATTGGCACCGTTTTTGTGTTATTCACCAATGGATTGATGATTGGCACCATTTTGGGTTTGTGTCGTACCTATGGTTTGATTGAACGTCTTGGAGCCTTTGTGGCACCGCATGGAGTGCTTGAATTATCATCAATTTTTATCAGTGGTGCAGCCGGTTTGCTTATCGGCAAGTCGTTGCTCTTTCCTGGTCTGTACAGACGCACAGAATCCTTGCGGATGATTGCAAAAGACGCCTGCGGCTTGTTCATGGGCTGTGTACCTCTTTTGCTGCTGGCAGGAACAATTGAGGGATTTATTTCACCGCGAACAGATATCTCTGCCAATGTGAAAATTCTTGTCAGTCTGGCTACGCTATCGTTTCTTGTCTTTTATCTGTTCGAGCCGCGTACCAGAAAGAACGAGCGGGTGTCGTTAAAGATGGACGAGACTGAAAATACCGCTACTGTTTTAGAGAGTTCGAGCTGATAATCGTTAGTGTTGTATATGGTGCTGAGCAATCGCATCATAAAAATTACTCGAGTTCCACAATTTAATTTCGCCGTTTCTCGATTCCTTCGCTAGAATAGTGCAGGCATTCCTAAGCGAAGTGTGGCGCTTGCAGATATATACAAAGCCTCGAATTGAAAATTCGGCGAATTCGATTAAGTTGAGAAAACCTGGCCCAATGCCAGTTTCTGGAAGAAACATCGGCACTGGAAGCAGCAAGCCTAATCGTTTGCCTGCCAATTTGAACAATAAAAAGAGCGGGCCGCAGAGGCTGTGGCAGTGTCTGAATATCGCTACGTTTGCCGTGCTTTTGCAAGGAGCTTCCATACCCATCAGTGGTCCGACGGCACCAGTTGCGCAGAAACCGATTCAAGTGGCGGTGGCGCCCCCGATACCATTAACATATCCATTGGATAAGCTCAAGCAGAAGTTGATGGCGGCAAGCGACGTTAAAAAACTGCGAACTGGAATTTTCGTTTTCGATCCGACCAATGGCAGATACGTCGATATGAATGGTAAAGAGCCGTTCGCCGCGGCCTCAATGATCAAACTGCCGATCCTCGTTAGTTTGCTTGCCGCAATTGATAGAGGGGAAGTGAAATTCGATCAGCAACTTTCCATTCGTCAAGATCTAATCACGGGTGGCTCGGGCTATCTTCAATACCGCCCTGTCAATTCCAAAATGAGTGTCAAAGATACCGCCTGGTTGATGATGGTCATTTCGGACAACACTGCCACCAATATGATAATTGATGTGCTTGGTGGCAAAGAGAAGTGCAGTGCTGAATTTGCATCGTGGGGACTGGCTCAGACGCGAATCAATAATATGCTTGGTGATTTTGCGGGCACCAATAAAACGAGTCCCTATGATCTCGTTTATTTATTGGCTCGTGTGTATCGCGGCGAAATTCTTTCCCCTGCCGGCAAGAATTGGTTAACCGATGTGATGCTCCATACCAAAATTCGCACGCTTTTGAATCCAGGTCTTGGACCTGGTGCCACGCTCGGACACAAAACGGGCGACATAGGCACTATGGTTGGCGATGTTGGAATGGTCACCGCTCCAGGTGGCGCGACTTATTTCGTTTCGATTCAGGTGGAAAGACCGTTTAACGATAGACGTGCCAACGCTCTCATCCGCGTGCTATCAAAAGGCATATATCCTTGCTTAGCTTCAAACAAAACTGAATGCGACGATGCGGAAGTCGGTTCTCTTCAAGATGAGTACAAGACTTACAAGCCTATGACAGTAACGGGCAGACGTCCTCATCATCGACGTCATAGTCGACACTGAGGTTAGGGATTTGCTTTTTTCAGTAATTTGGTGGTCGAGCCAATCAAATTAAGCGTGATTTATCTATTGCAAAAAGGACACGATCATTGATCATGCCCTTTAAAGCTTTGAACGAAAGATTTTTAAGTCTCGATTATTCGGGGCGAATTGGAGTTTGTCCATTCAACAAAGGACTGGTCAATGGTCCACCCATGCTGCTGGCAGTCCGTTTGGCTTGACCGAGCAAGCGCTGACCGTTACGCACAATCGATTGCGATTCTTGCAAGCGTGTACCCAGGTTAACGAGGTCGGAATCAATGCGAGTGAGGACTGATTCGGCGTAGTGATCGGCACCTTCGCGGACGCGAGCGGCATCGGTCTCTACTTCCAATCTGATTTTTTCGGCTTCAGCCAGAGCTTCGCGACGCATTTGTTCGACTTCGCTCAAGACTTGCTTGCGGATTCTTTCTACTTCAGACTGAACTGCTTTTAAGAGTTCTGATTCGTGGAGCATTTGCTCTGCCTGACGCCGAGCGGTTGTAATAACTTGTTCGGCACGACGCTGTGATTCAGCAATGATTTCGTCTCTTTGCTGAAGAACGTCGGCTGCTTCTCTCAATTCTTCGGGCAAACGCGCGCGTGCCTTATCGAGAATGTCGAGGAAGTCATCGGCATTTATACATTTAAATTTGTATATACCAACGGCATCATCAATTAGATGCTCTAACAAATCCAGATGCTTATAGATCGTGGTTTGTTTGTAGGTAACAGGTGCTTGCGCTTGTTGTGGTGCAGTCATCGTGGTCATCTATTTGGTGCCTCTGCTGAAATTTGCTTTCAGGTATTCGTTCACTGAAGGAGGAACAAACTGGGAAATGTTGCCGCCGAGCCGCAGAATTTCTTTCACGGTTGAAGAACTGATAAAAGAATACTCGGCTTTAGACATCAGAAAAATAGTTTCTAGTTCAGGAAGTAGCTCCTTGTTCGTTTGAGCCATTCCTAATTCTGCTTCAAAATCCGATATAGCTCTTAGTCCTCTGATCAATATATGAACGTTGTTCTGTTGGGCGTACGTTACGGTCAAACCTTGGAATGAATCAACACTTACTCCTTTCAGATTCTTTGTTGCTTCTCCAATCAGTTGTTTTCGAATCTCGATAGGAAGCAGCGGGTTCTTGCTGGGGTTGCCAACAACCGCCATGATCACCTCGTCAAACATCTTGCTGGAACGCTCGATGATGTCTAAATGACCTTTCGTAATGGGGTCAAAGGAGCCTGGATAGATGGCTCTAATCAACCCTTACTTCCTCCGCGTAGAACGCCATAGTTCTGTGGGACTTCAAGACCTTGTCAACGGAGCAATAATAACACGGTGAGAAAATAACGCCACTTGATTAACTCTAATGATTAACGTTATTAGCACGGTTTTCCGCACATGTGTATATGCAAATGGGCGCACCCGAATATCCATTGATCGTTCTGAGCATTTGGCGCTAATTGCATTTTATGGCTTAGTCACCGGCTATCTGTAGTTTTATTTCGACAGCCTGCACAGCTTTTTCGCTGCCACTTTCTACATGTCTATCTGAAGATTCACCGTTCTTATTATTTTCTGATGTAAACACAGCAGGAAATACCGGTAGATAGAAACTGAACGTAGAACCTTGTCCTAGAGCGGATTCAACCGACAAATGTCCGCCGTGCCTTTCAACGATTTTCTTTACGATCGTCAATCCAAGTCCTGTTCCTTTAATTGTATGTACCTTTCTCTCTACTCGATAGAATCGATCGAATATGTGTTCGATACATTCTTCGGGAATGCCGATACCGTCGTCTTTAACTGCCACCATTACTTCATTGGCTTCAGGCAAGAATTTGGATGTGACATGAATGTTGCCGCCGTGCGGTGTGTACTTAATGGCGTTCGTGAGCAAATTGATGAGCACTCTTTCCATCGATTCTTGATTGATGCTAACGAGCGGCATCTCTTCAGGGTGCTCGAAAAAGAGCTCGATTTGCTTATCTTTAGCCATCATGTTAACTGAGCGAATCGCATATTCGCAGGCATTTTCGAGCGGCAGTTCCTGCATTTCGAGTTCGCGCGCGCCTTCTTCGACGCGGCTCAATTCCAGCACGTCATTGACGAGGAACATCAGTCGATCTGCTTCGTTGTCGATGATATTGAGAAATTCGCGATAAATTTCTGGATCTAATTTGTCGCCGTGATTGCACAAAGTGTCGACATAACTTTTGATCGATGTAATCGGTGTGCGCAATTCGTGGCTGACGTTTGAAATGAATTCGTTCTTCATCCGCTCCAATTCTGCCTGACGCGTGATGTCGTGCATGATCATGACCGAGCCGAGAAATTCATTACTGAGAATAATCGGTGCGATATTGACGCGCAAAACGAGATCACCAAGATGCACTTGTTGCGCAACTGGTTCTAAATTTCCTGGTGAAACCGAGTCTGTAAAAGCCTGCACCACCTGGCAAATCTGCGGCATATCAGGACCCTCGGTGCAAAACACGAGCGGCTTGCCGAGAATTTCTTTAGCGTCTTTGGCAAATAAGTCAGTTGCTGCAGCGTTGACTATTTGCACTTTATTATCGCGGTCGCAAACTACAACTCCGTCGGCAATTGACATCAGCACCAGTTCTAACTTATTGCGTTCCGAAATGAATTTGTTTCTTTCACCCATTAAGGTGTCTACATTTTGTTTGTCGTATTGCTGCAGACGACTGGACATATAGTTGAAGGCATTAACGACTTGGTCGATTTCTTTGCCGGCTCGCTGTCCTTTTATTTGATGGCCAAAACTGCCAGCTGCAATTTCGCTTGCACCTTCAGACAGAATGCGCAGTGGACGATTGATCAAAGCGTAGTTTGTATAAAGACCTGCTGCGCCAAGCAAACCAAGTAGACCAAAAATAGAGACGAGAAAATTTCGCGTTTCTTTGGGCGTGCCTAAGATTGTGAAGGATTTGTCGTCGAGACCCACCCAGCAAATTCCCAGCTGCGTATTGTTGCGGATCATCGGCACAGCGATGTTTGTAATCGAGCGGTATCCACGTGGACTTTTGTATACACCAGGGACAATGTAGTCTTTGGCGTTTTCTTCTTCATAAATAGGATAAATGCGCGGTGTGCGCATAGGCTCTGGTATGTCAGGACTGCGGCGTAGCACTTTACCATTCGTGTCGCAAAAAACAACATAGACAATGGCAGGCGTTTTGCCGCGCTCAGTGAGGAAGTAATTTTGGAGACCTTCCAGGTTGCCGTTGTTAGATAAGGCTTCGGCGCCGCCTCGAGCAAGCGCCTGGGCAAGTGCTGTACCAAATTGCGCCACAGACTGGTCGATTACAGTTTGGGTACGAGCGACCCATACCCAGGCCGTAAAGGTAACAAGAGCTGAAATCGAGACCAGACCGAGAAGCAGCAATTGCTTCTGCGCTGAAATTCTGCCCCAAGACTGGCGCATTTTGACGAGAGTCTTCGTGACTGACTTCGAGGCGTTGGGCGCATTTGGGGGACTGGAATTGGTGGGAGGACTGATCTGAGTGCTCAAGCGGTCACCTTAATGGAAGTTGGAGTTTCCTGTCTGGAATTAGTTTGATGATAGCGAAGTGCTCGCCGTTCTGCCCATTTTTGCCGGGTCTGTGGATGTTTCTTGTGATATTTCGCAGAAAGTCGGCTGGATTTTCTCGTATTAGCTGATATTTCGAAGGAATGTCTGATGTCTATCCGTTTAGCTCATGACAACCCGGGGCAGAACAAGTATAGGGGAGCTTTGCTGAGGTGACAACCAAAGGTAAAGGCAGTGGCAGAAACAGAAACAAGTGTATCGAAAGAGAAAAAGTCACCTTTCTCGATATCGAACTATTCGCAAACAGAATTGTCCGAGTTAGTGCGGAAGTATATGCCGCTTGTTCGGCAGATCGCGCGTCGATACAGCCAGTTTAATCCAGACAGCATGGAGGATCTGGTGCAGGTTGGCTCAATTGGTCTGCTTAAAGCTTGCAAATATTACGATCCTAACAGGGCTCGCACGGCGAGCTTCAAGACTCTTGCGACCTGTTATATTCGCGGTGAGATCAGGCATTATCTGCGTGATCATTGTTCGCTTGTGCAGGTGCCACGTAAATTGACTGAGATGAACGCTCAGTTGACGCAGCTGGAAGAAAAGCTGACCAAGCAATTGGCTCGAATTCCCACCACCGCTGAATTATCAGCAGTTTCTGGTTTTAGCGTTGCCGAAATTTTGGAAGCGCAGCAATCGTGGGAAGCTCGCATCCACTACGAATCGTTTGACGCAGTCGGCGATGATGACGATCGAGATGACAGGCGTAGCCTCTCAGACCTCATGCCAGACAAAAAATATCAAGATTGGGAGCATGCAACAGAAGAGCGTGAGCTTGTCGTTCAGGCTTTAAAAAGGCTGGGTGAGCGCACTCGCGAAATTGTTGAATTTGTCTTTTTCTACGATTTGTCTCAGAAGGAGGCTGCCTCGGTTCTTGGGCTGTCAGAAATGGGCGTGTCTAGAGCGGTGCATAGCGCAGTCTCCAAATTGCGAGACATGTTGAAGGCCGAAGCGACCCGCTAGTTTGTTCACATTAAAGTCGTTATATAAAAGACCCACCGCAGTCGAGATAGATTGTGGTGGGTTGGCGATATATAGCTTGCTAATTTTATGAAAAACCTGATTAAATCGCCCTCTTGGCGCGTTATCAATTATTGAAAAACTCTTAAGGTCTGCTAATATTTGCCGGTCCCCTGATAACTTCTTGTTAACGCGATTGACAACATAACGCGTCCAACTTACTAGCTCCGGTGTGTCCATGACAACTAGCTTAATCTCTGCAGATTTTTCTATCGAGTCCTATCAATCCATTGAACCTTTCAGCCATCCCTTCAGTTTCGATGGGACGCCTGTGCAAGTGGAGAATTTAGATGCTCGTTTGAAGATGATTCTCAAGCTTAAATTGCGTGAGTTCATCCATTTAAGTCCGTTCTTCCAAGATATTCCGGCCATTGATTTGAGCCTTTATCGGGTTGTCCCGAAGCCCCGTGCGCTTATGGTCACCGCCCAGGACGATTGTCCTAACCGCTTGCCAGGCTTCACCGCCAGGCGCCGCGTGGGCAGACACGTAGCAGTCTGATTGGCTTTAGTTCTTTCCGATAAGCATTTAAAAAGGAGGAAGACCGTGAAGTCTGCCTCCTTTTTTGTATCAATTGGTCGGGACGAGAGGAATTGAACCTCCGGCCTCACCCACCCCAAAGGTGCGCGCTACCCCTGCGCCACGTCCCGACGCCCGAAAGAATATTATAGAACACGGAGCGCTTTGATCATATTGAGAAGTTTGCAGCCCCTCATATTGCTAGAATAAGCTTCGAAACTACTTTTACATGATCCTCTTTTGCAAGAACCTACTCCATTAGACCTCGAGTCTCTTTTCGGCTTTAAACTTGACGACTTCCAGATTGAAGCGATCAATCATCTAGAAGCGGGCAGCAGTGTCATCGTTTGTGCGCCGACTGGTTCGGGAAAGACTGTTGTGGCTGAATATGCAGTCGAGATGGCGCTGCGAACGAACAAGCGCTGCTTTTATACGACTCCGCTGAAAGCTTTATCCAACCAGAAACTGTACGACCTCAAGCAAAAATATGGCGAAGACAAAGTTGGGCTGTTAACTGGCGACATATCGGTCAATCGTGAAGCGCCAATAGTCGTCATGACGACTGAAGTCTTTCGCAACATGCTTTACGGCACCATCCTTGGTGATGTGAGCAAAAACTTGCGCGATGTGGCTTTTGTCATTCTCGATGAATGCCATTATATGAATGATGCAGAGCGTGGCACAGTCTGGGAAGAATCGATTATCTATGCGCCCAAAGATATCCAGTTGGTCGGACTTTCTGCAACTGTGGCTAATGCGCAGGAGCTGACGACCTGGATTGACGAGACTCATGGACCGACTCACCTCGTGCAATCGAACTTTCGTCCAGTGCCGCTGCGTTTCTATTACTTCGGTGACCGGCATATTTACCCGCTTTTAGATCCAGGCAAAGGCGTCGTCAACAGTATGTTGAAAAGTCGCTTTGGTCAAAAGCGTCCTTTGCATAAGGGCATGAAGCGACGCAACATCCCCTCCCTTGGCGCAAATCCAGCCGATGTACTGGGAGTTTTGTCAGGGCGCAATATGTTGCCCGCGATTTATTTTTTGTTTTCGCGCCGCGGCTGCGAAGAATCAATGAAGAAGGCGCGAGGCATCCCCCTTTTAAATGTTCAAGAACAATCTGAGTTGAAAGAGATCGTCACGAATTACATTCAGGATCATCCGAACCTGGCCAATCATCCGCATCTGCCTTACCTATTTGAAGGGCTTTCGGTGCACCACGCCGGTATGTTGCCGAGCTGGAAAGCGATGGTGGAAAAGCTGTTTCAACGCGGCTTGCTCAAAGTAGTATTTGCCACCGAAACACTAGCAGCTGGTATCAACATGCCTGCTCGTACGACAGTCATCTCGTCAATTTCTAAAAGATCAGATGATGGGCACAGGCACTTGCATGCTTCCGAGTTTTTGCAAATGTCTGGGCGAGCTGGGCGTCGTGGTATGGATGAAGTCGGTCATGTGGTTGTTTTGCACCATCCGTTTGAACCTGTTGATGATGCGGCAAAACTGGCGGTCGCTCCGCCCGATCCATTATCTAGTCGTTTCACACCTTCTTACGGAATGGTTTTGAATTTGCTCGAACGACATACGCTCGATGATGCGAGAGACTTAGTCGAACGCAGTTTTGGTCAGTTTCTCGTAAACACGCAACTAGAGCCGTTGTACGAGCAAAATATGGTCTGGCAAAACGAATTAGATCGGCTGCAAAGTCCTTTGTGTCCGACATTGCCTGGTGATCTGCCGTTATACGTGAAACGTCTTGAAGCCATTCGTTTTAAGCATAAACAGTTGCGTCAGATGGAGCGCGGATTAAAACACAACGAACCTGAAGCACAGTCTGCATTGCAGGTGGTGCACGCTGAAATTAACGATACATTGAATGTTGCTTATGCGATGCCCTGTCATGGCTGCCCTGAGCAAAAGCCTTGCAGCAAGCAGTCAGAACGCGTGAAACAATTGGAAAAGCGCATCAAAGAATTTGATCGTCGCATTGAAAAAGAAACTACTAAGTACTGGCGAACATTTGTTGCGCTCACCGATATTTTGCGCTTAAAAGGTTATCTGGATGCTGATAAGCCGACTGCATTGGGGCGCACTGCTACTGGTATTCGTGGAACTAATGAACTGTTTTTGACAGAAGTGGCTATCAGTAGCATTCCCCAGCGGCTTAAGCCGGCAGAATTTGCAGCATTGATGACGGCACTCGTCACCGAGGAAGGCAGGCTCAACGAGAATGTGCGCGCACGTGTCTCCGGTCAAGTCGAAGTGGCTTTAGAACACGTGTCAAAACTGGCGCGAAATTTGTGGAAGTTACAACGTGATTTTGAGATTGATATTTCTGTAGAATTCAGCCCGACGTTTGCAGGTTTGACCGAGATGTGGGCCAATGGCGCGAGTTGGGACGATATTCGAATGGCTACGTCCTATGACGAAGGCGATGTAGTGAGAGCGTTGCGACGCACGCTCGATTTGATTCGTCAGTTCATGCGCGCGCCTGGCATGAAAGAAGAAGTAGTGAATCTTTGCCGAGAAGCAGAAACGCTTCTTGCGCGCGATGAAATCAAGGAAGATTTTTAGAGATTTTGTAACTGATTTTCTAAGTGCAAAGAGCGATGATGTGAGAGACCACTTCGTCGATTTTCATATTGTCTGTCAAAATTAGAACCGCATCGTCAGCCATTCTTAAGGGTGCAATGGCGCGATTTGTGTCTCTTTCATCTCTTTCGACAATGTCTTTCAGTAGAGTATCGAAATCCACACTCTCGTCTCCGAGAGTTTTCAATTCACGAAAGCGTCTTTGCGCGCGAACTTCAGCTGACGCAGTCAAAAAGATTTTGATTTCGGCGTCAGGTAAAACGACTGTGCCGATGTCACGACCATCTAAAACGACTGCGCCTTGTCTGGCCATATTTCTCTGTTGCTCTACGAGATAGGCTCTGACTGCGGGAATGGCCGAAAGTGGGCTGACTAACTTTGTAATTTCTTGCGTACGAATTTGTTTGGTGATTTCTTTGCCGTTGACGAAGACGCGTGCGAGCTGGTGGGAGGTTTTGTCGCCCGGTTTTAAAAGAATTTTGGCGGTGCGCACTAATTCAATGATTGCCGCTTCATCGTTGGTACTGATTTCGTTCTGGACCACAAGCCATGTGACAGCCCGGTACATGGCCCCAGTGTCGATATAAAGAAATCCAAGCTGATCGGCTATTAGCTTAGCGACAGTCGATTTGCCAGCTCCAGCTGGACCATCAATGGCTACTTTGAGCGTTTTAGACGGTGAAGACGTGGTTTTGACCTTCTGTAGCGTTGGTTCTTCACTTGTAAGCATTGCCGCACCTGGCTCAACGGATCTAAAAAGACTGAATAAAACAAGAAACGACAAAGGTCTCCTAAGACAGGATAATGCTTAATGGCAACTTTGCCCAGATCTCAGCGCTGGATCTTTAACTAATCAAGGGTAAAAGTGTAATCGATGTTCGTTTGGGGGCAGATTTACTTTTTCGATTTGCCATAAGCCTTCACAAACCAGTCCTCAAAGCTCTCGGTCGAAAGCGTTCTGGTTGGGAGCGAGTTTTTGGCTTGATTCACATCGGTGCCTGATTCTATAGCCTGGACAATGCCAGTAATTTCGCCAGTCTCTGGGAAACGACCCCTTTCCTTATAAGAGAAAATGTTGACGCCTTTGTCCTCGACTTCAAATATTCCGTTTGAGCCCTCTACGAATATGGTGTTTTCTTGCAAGTGCTCTTCCAATTCTGCCGCCACTTTAACCGCACGCTGACGAAAGCCGCAGCTGTGGCAATAAGTGATTTTGAATCGATATAAGTGAGGCTCAGCCTCTTCACTTATAAAAGACGGTGGTAGCGATTGTTTGTCCATTTTCTAATTTCAGCATAGTTTTACGAAAAGGGCGAGCTAGTTAAAGCCCGCCCTCTTGTTTGCTGTGCAGTTTGTTCTCTTATTTGAGAAGTCTGGCTTCTACTGCGGTCCAGTCGATATTGCTGAAGAACGCTTCAATATATTTGGGGCGTTCTGATGGCTTGTAATCGAGGAGGAAAGCATGTTCCCATACGTCCATGACGAGGATAGGGGCAAAGCCTGCAATGTTGCCTTCTTCGTGGGAGCTTATCCAGTGGTTGGACAATTGTTTGGTGAATGGGTCTTGGAACAAGATTGCCCAGCCCACACCGCGCATTGCTCCTACTTTCATGAAGTCATTTTTCCAGACATCAACTGAAGAATAGTTTTCGGCCATCAATTTGCCGATAGCACTGCCTTCCTTCAATTCGGAACCACCAGCCTTGAGGTTGCCGAAATAATATTCGTGCAAGCGCATGCCGTTGTATTCCCAGCCGTAGCGGCGTTTGAGTTCGGCGTACTCAGGTTGGCCACTGAGACCCTTTTCGGTGAGGTCAATTACTTTTTCGTTCAATGTGTTGGTGTTCTTGACGTAACCAGCGTATAGACCGAGGTGGATTTCCAGGGTTTTGTCGGAAATGCCAGTTAAACCCTTCAAGTGGCTGAAGTCTTTTTCAGCGTAAGGCTTGAACTGAATTTTTTGCTGTAAGGTCATTTTGCACTCCTATGCAGGACAGTACTGAGTCTGTGTGCGGATCTTTGCGGATATAAATACCACAGAATTAAGGATAATTCGGCAACATTCATAATAATGGCCACCTTTGAGGTTGCCATTGGTATTTCGCTTCCCTAATTTTGACGTAGTCAGCGATCGGATCGTTGCCAGATCGTGAACTCTTGCAAACCGAATTTCAATTAAAAAATGCATTTTCCAATAGGACTGTCGTAATTTATTTTTTCGACTTGGGCATTAGGTCGTTTAATCTTTTGCGCTTTGGCGGAGCTGCTTCTTCTGCTGGTGCAGGCGCGACAGGATGCGGAGCCTCTGGTGGCGCAGGTGGTGCCGGAGCCGGTGGCGGCGGTGCAGTTTGTACTTCAGGCATGGGCTGTACCACTGGCTCTGGAGGGGCAGGCTGCTGGTATGTTTGCGCAGGAGCATTTTGATTTGGCTGCACGTTTTGACTTGGCGCGCTAGATACAGAACTGATCGCCGGAGCTTGAGTTTTAGCAGCCCATGGGTTGACGGCCTGATCAACACGAGGCACCGATATAACTGGCTGAACCTGCGCGGGCTGAGGCGGTGCGGTCATAGGTGTATCGGCGACAGGTGCTGAACTTTGCGGTGGATTTTGTTGCGCGCCACTTTGACTTTGTGTCCACTGCGACTGCTGTGGTGCAGGTGCTGGTGCTGGCGCGAGAGTCGGCTGAGCTCCACTAGCGTTTTGTTGTGCATATGGTTGCTGTTGCTGCATTGGTTGTTGCTGCATCGGCTGTTGAACAACAGGCTGCGAATTACTCTGAGATTGTTGCGCTTGAGGGACATTCGTTGCAGGTTGTTGCAGCGGCTGGTAAGCGCCACTTTGTGTGTGTTGCTGCGCCGGAGCATAGCTGCCGCTCGTTGTATTGTGGGCTGGGGAATTTTGTGCGTACTGAGGCACTGCCTGATAAGCACCTCTCGTCACTTCGCCTGGTACTGTTTGTTGCTGACCACTTTGATATTGCGGCATTGGCACAGCGTGCTGTTGCCCGCTTTGATATTGCGGCTCTGGCACCGCCTGCGGTGGCGCTGGCTGATTTCCTGCAGGATATCCGCCACTTTGAGATTGGGAGATAGCCGGGGTAAAATTGGCTTGAGGAGCTGCTTCTGTGTGAGCTTGGATTGGCGCTCCTTGCTGGAACTCCCAGTTTAGTTCACGAAAAGCATCCTGCAATGTTGAACCAGATGAAAAACACGCTTTCAAGGCGATCATGCCTTGTTCAATCGTCAAAGCGCCGCGATTGATCAATTCTAATGCTTCTTTGGAAGCGTCTACCATGTAACCAGGCATGATGCCTGCGAACAAAAGCATCTGTCCCATCAGGTTGGTGTCTCTGGCACTGGTGTGCATCGCTTGTTCAACGTCTTGAGGGGTTATTAGTCCACCCAGTTGTAAAAACTGATAGAGTCCGAGTGGCTCAGCTAGTGGTACCGGCCCTGGTGCTGGTTCGTGTAAAGAGTTGAGCGCATCCATAGCCGAAATCTGGGACTGAATCGACTTTCTTAAGGCGTTAATCGCATCTTGTGCGTAAAGTTCGCCCTGAGCGACCATGTTTTGTAATACCAGAGCGTTATCCAATCCTTCTGGTGAAAGAGTGCCTTTTTCTAGTAACACCTGACCAATCAGTTTTTCGCTGACAAGACCTATTTCCACCGCGTTCATCAGACTGGCATCGTCAATCAAGCCGGCGCCTAGAAGCAACTCACCCAATCGCATCCTCGTTGCGTTCGGAGCGTGGACAATGCCTGTTTGTTGTAAAGACTCTTCCAGTGTAATTTGTCGCTCAAGAGCAGCTCTCAGCCCATGAACAGCTTGTTCTCTACTTAATCTTCCGTCGCGCACTAGCACCTGTGCGTTCAACGAATTGGTTAGCATTTCTTCGGTCAGATAGCCTGTAACGACGAGCACTCTGCCCAGAGGTAAGCCGATTTCGCGACATTGCTCAAGCGCGTAGTGAATATCGGCTGGAGCCACCAGTTCTGCTTCTACTAAAAATTCGCCGAGCTTGTTGGTGATTACCTGGGTGTTCATTGTCCAACCCATTCGAATCAACGATTCGTCAAGGGTTATATGTTCAGTTGCCACCAGGTCGAGAGCCTCAACTGCAGTATCGAGGTCGATAATCGAGTCTTTGACCATCGACTGTGCCTGCACGGCAGATTGAAGCTGTCCTTCGCTTAGATAGCCGTTCATGATCAGCACGCGTCCAACAGGAAGCTGCTGCTGCCGGGCAATCATCATTGCTTCGCGCAAATCCGTAGGTTTTAATAAGCCAGCGCTTGTCAGCAGATCTCCCAGTCTCAAACTGGGGTTCTCAGTCGCCATATTTCTCTCTTCCCGACCAAACCAATACTAATGTCATGCCCGTCTTTGCCTAACATAATCAGAATACTACCTACTTAAGGCTTTGAGTGTAGTCAAGGTGGCGGACTGATAAATAGCCCAATAAAGTCGGCGCCGAGGATGTGATAACCGGGTGAAAATTAGTGGTGTTAGATATGGTGCACAATTAGGTCCATCTATTTTTATAATTCCATGCAGAAATGGTCAGACCGAAGCCTGACCATTCTTTATTTTTTTCTGTTTCTCGCCTGAAGCGGCGATTTCCCGATTTGGGCTTTTTGGACCCTGATTGTAGAAATAATGCTCTTAACTGATTCCTCCGTTATGAGCGATTTCCTTACGAGTCTTTCTTACCCAGAGCAATTTCAAATAACGCAAAAAAAGTGTTGTCTTAAAAACACTTTTTGAAGAAATTGCGTTAGTAAAATCTCAGAATCTCAAAGGGCAAATGTGTCGGATGAGCATAGCTGAGGCGGCAGGTCGTGTTTTGGGGCAAATCAGTATCTTGGTGGATGGAAACACGTATTCACTTTTGCCTATGCAAATGATATATCGATAATGCTCAACGGTGTTTTATGGACAAAATTTTACTCTCCACCAAAAAACGTTTACTCCTGCCCGTAGTCTTTTTGATTGGCGTGGCCTTGTGGTTGTTTCTCTGTCATGAGCAATACAACAGCTACTGGTTCGGCACTATCTATAAGGTTCAAACGACAGATTTTAATTTGTTGCATCACACACTGCCTTCGACTTTGTCGCAGCTGATCATTGCCGACCGAGACGATCTCGTGCAGAACGTGCTGGATTCAAACTACGGCTTATTCGGATTGGTCGTAACCGATCCAGCTGATGAAACGGTCCTTTATGAAACGTCGAAGAACTATCACGGCAAATCTTGGAAGGGGCACATTGGCTCTGACGAACTTTCTTCTATTAGAAAAGGTGAGCCTTTTGATTTGCTGACAGACCCGCCGCCGCTTGGTTCGGAATGGGAGCATTCTTCGCCTAGAGCGGAAAAAGCAAGCCATTCTCCTTCAGTCAAAGGCAAACAAGCAAAAGTGCTTGGGCATCTTTATTATGTTCGACCCGATCCGCCTCCTTTCTGGTCAGATTTAGGAAGCTTCGTCTCCACTGGACTGTTTGAAAGCTCCGGTGCCAAGCGTGGTTATCTCTACATAACCTTAACCACTATGGCATTCACTGGCTTCATGGTGCTGCTGTTCTGGCTGCGCCAGCGCGGTCTGGAGATGAAACAGGGACAATTCGAATTCATTCAACGAGAACTGGAGATTCGCAAAAAAGCTCTCGAAAACCTGGCTTCTGAATTGAGTGCCCAGAAGCAACGCAAAGCCTGGCTCGAAAAAGAAGCTGAAATGTCTTATGAAAGAGCACTCAGCCTTAAGCGTGCCCTCGAAAAGCTCAAAGACGCGATGTCTTTAGCTGGAGTCGCGACTGCCAGTCAGCTTCCTGCCGGCAATGGCTTGAGCGCAGCTGAAGGGCTCTTCAAAGCACGCACCTCCCATCCTCCGAGTGCGTTGCTTGAGGAAATTGAACTGCTCATCCCGGCCTTAAACGACAATGCAGTCACACTCAAATCACAAGCCAGTTTGCTCAATGATTATTGTTCAACGCTCGAGCAAAGGCAGTCTGAGATGAAAAGAATAGTCGACCAGGCTTACGTTCGAGCCACCCGTTCGGGCGCCCAAGCTGGAGTAGAGAGCATTCTCGACATGACCCCGTAAAGCGCCTTGCGCGTGCTAAGCTTATTAGTCGAGGGAGTTCGTTTCTTCCACCGTTGCGCTTCAATCTAGCGCTCGGTTTAATCTTTGTAGTCGCTATTTGGCAACAAGGTCCAGAAAAATCTGATGAAACCAGCTACTGGTAAACGCACTGCACTGTCACTTCAAGCCGTTCAAGAAGCCAGCAGTGAACCTGTCTATCGTCGGGGAGTTCAGTACTACCGACGCAAAAAAGTTCTTAAATACGAAGAAGATGACGGCGGCAAAAACGTCGAAGCTTTAGTAATTGGCTCTGAGCCTCAGCCTTATAAAGTCAACGTCACAATTGAATCGCCTGAAGATTTCAAGGCGGTGTGCTCATGTCCTTACTTCGAGGAAGTCTGTAAGCATTCAGTGGCTGTGCTGCTGACTCAAATTGCCCGGGCTAATCCGGGTGTTCGCTTTGATCTTAACGAAAACGAAAAGCCTCGTGAGGCTCCAGCCGAGCGTGCGCCTAAAGCCAAAGATCTGCTCGACGACCCTAAAACCGCGACTGCAACCGGCGAAGTGCCTGAGTTTACGCTCGGATTGTTGGTTCTGGAAAAGCCTTTAGCTTTGATTGTGGGAACGGTTCCAAATGAGCCGTCCGGCAAGGTCAATATTCTTAAGGTGCCGCCGGAAGTTCTCAATATCTTTGAGCCTGATTCGCGCATTTACAAATTGGCCAAATATTTGACGTCGCTGCCTCAAACTACAAAAGGTACAGCCGGCGGTCATCGCATTCCTAGAGGGGATGAAGGCGTTGTACTCGGGCACTTGAGTTTATGCGCAAAGCTGATTAACACAACAGACGCTCAGCCAATAACGTTCTCCACCACTCCGTTAAAGCCACAAGCGGTTCTTTCTGAGACAGAAAACGGCGAGTTGCAACTGCGTCTTGAAGCTCTTGATGCCGATATGCAACCTTTGCCGCAACCAGTTTATTTTCTGGGACAACAATCGAGTTGGGTTCTATCTGATAACGTGCTCTACAGTATCGATTTGAGTGCGATTCAAAAATTACATCCATTTATGGATGCCCATGGCTTGATGACGGTCAAGTTAGAGGTGGTGCCTAAATTTCTTGCTGTTGATTTGCCTATTTTGCGTAAGCGCATGGAAGTGCGTCTTGACGAAGCAGCGGCGCCCTTTCCAATTGCTATCACCGAGCCGCCACGCGTTGTTATTCGCGTTTGCGAGCGTAAGGCTCCAAGTCAGGCTGTTGGTGCGACTGGGACAATAAACAATTTAGAAGTAAGCCTTGGTTTTGGTTATGGCAATCTGGTTTTGCCATCCCGCGATGAAACCAGTGCGGTCGAATCTGAACTTTATACGCGCACCATATCTGATACCGGGCAAAGCGTCTGGGTGAAAAGATTGTGGGATCAGGAAAGTCAGGTCCGCCGTTTCTTGATGAATATGCAACCGCAACGTACTATCGCCGATCGATTTCTGTTCGTCGAAGAACCGGCACTCGATGCTCTCTATTACCTGTCGACTGAGCAGACGGCTGAATGGGAAACGACAGGCATCGATACTCTCAAGAGCTATGTAGTTCGTGCCGAACCGCTTAAGCTCAAAGCTAAATTGTCGTTGCAAAAGCATTCATTCAAATTCGACTTTGATCTATCCGCTTCATCTGAAGGAACGGCAGTGCCCTTCGGGCAGGTGATTGAAGTTCTATTCCGCAATCGTAATTACGTTAAATTAGAAAATGGCGAGCACGTTCGAATCAATGCCAATTCTTTACTCGCACTTTTAAAAACTATCGGTCAGAGCAAAGATACTTCGCGCCCACTTTATCAAGCATTGCCGATCGTTCATGCGCTTGAGACTCACGAAATAGAGATGGAGTCTGATGAGGGCTTCAAAGAATTCCTCTATCGTATGCATAATTTCCGTGAGCTAGAGCCGATGAAAATGCATCCGAGCTTTAAAGGTGAGCTGCGCGAATATCAAAAAGAAGGATGCAACTGGCTGTCATTCTTGCGAGAGTACGGATTGGCAGGCATACTTGCTGACGACATGGGCTTGGGAAAAACCATTCAAACTCTGGCAATGCTGTTGTCGCATCATAAAGAACAAAAGCGCTGTCCCACCCTTGTTGTTGCACCTACCTCGGTTGTCTATAACTGGCTCAGTGAGGCAGAAAAATTCGCTCCAACTCTAAAGACGGCACTGTTTCTTGGGCGAGACCGTGGCGAATTATTGAAGACGTTGGAAAAGGATGGCGCCAAAAAACCTGATTTGATCTTCACCACATATGGCATCATCCGTCGAGATTATGAAGCGCTAAAAAATGTGCAATTTGAGTTTCTGGTTCTGGATGAAGCTCAAAATATCAAAAATCCCGAATCAGTTGGAGCTATCGCCTCTAAGTCGTTAAAATCGTTCCACAGGCTGGCTTTGTCTGGTACACCAGTAGAAAACCGCTTGCGAGAATTGTGGTCTTTGTTCGATTTCTTGATGCCAGATTTTCTCAGCACTTACAAAGATTTCAATGAAGTCTTTGAGCGTCCTATCGAATTGGGCGTTGATGGGGCAGGGATGAAGCTGAGAAAAATAGTCCATCCATTTGTAATGCGTCGCCTCAAGAGTCAGGTGGAAACGGAACTGCCAGACCGCACCGACATCATTCAATTGTGCGAACTCGAAGACGATCAACGGTCGCTCTACCTTGATGTTCTCGATGAATGTCGTCAGAAAGTCTTTGGCGAGATTGCTTCGCGTGGTATCAAACCGCTTTCAGTTCTTGATGCTTTGTTGAAATTACGTCAGGTCTGCTGTGACCCACGCTTGTTGAAGAACCGCGAAGGACCAGCTCCTGGCTCTGCCAAGCTAAGCGCGCTTACGGCGATGATGACTGAAATCGTCGACGAAGGACACAAGATTCTTGTATTCAGTCAGTTCACCAGCATGCTGGCTTTGATTCGCGTCGAGCTGGAAAAAGCGGGTTACGTTTATGAGTATTTGGATGGTCAAACTCCTGCTCAAGAACGTCTCGAAAAGGTCAATCGCTTCAATGCCGATTCAAAGATTCCAATTTTCTTGATCAGCCTTAAGGCAGGCGGTACCGGACTTAACCTTACTGGTGCCGATTACGTCATACACTACGACCCGTGGTGGAATCCTGCGGTTGAAAATCAAGCCACTGACCGAGCCCATCGTATCGGTCAAACCAGGCATGTGTTCAATTACAAATTGATCACTCGCGGTACTGTGGAAGAAAAGATTCTTGCGCTACAGAAAAAGAAAAAAGAGCTCGCTGATTTAGTTATTGGTGGTGACGAAAGTGTAGCTAAGGAATTGACAAAGGAAGATCTCGAATACTTGTTCTCCTTTTGATGCTTTAGTTTCAATTGAGTCCGTCGAGGGGCTCTAGATTAATGAACTTTTTAATTTTATTTCTGAAGTCTTCGCGGTCTTCTTTGCTGACGTAAGGGCATCCTTTTGTCACTATTCGCATGATAGAGGGCATACTGGCTAGTTCCATCAAGCCCTTGCTAGTAATACGTGTCTTTTCTAGAGAGAGTTCTGTTACTGGCAATTTCCCCAGAATAGGCATCGCCCGATCTGTCAGGCAAGTTTCTCCGACGTAGAGTTTTTGCAACTTTGTTAATTTTGGCAAGAGCTTCGCTTCATCGTCTACAAAAGGAGTTCGACTAACATCGAGCAAAGTGAGTTCAGTCAGTTTGCAAACATCAGCAAAGCCTTTTTCAGTCAGACGGAAATCGGCTTGTAAGCAGAGTGCTTGTATGGAGTGTGGCAATCGGCTCAAAGTGGCATCCGTGATACGTGGGCTTCGCGATAAGTCCAACACTTTTAGCTTCTTCATATTGGAGAGTGGCACCAGGCTCTCATCATCGAGATTCGGATTCTGTAGCAAGTTGAGCACTTCTAAATTGGGAAAATTGACGAGCACTGCAAACCCTTTGTTCGTTAACTTCGTATCCTGTATCACCAGGCGTTCAATGGGAAGTTTCGTCAGTACTTGAATGCCTTTGTCGCTGATATATTTCCCTTTTAAAATTACTGTTTTTGCTCTGGGATTTGCCTGTACGCTTTCCGCTAATTTTTGGTCAGTATCGATGTTTGTAAGGTCAATAATTGTTGAACCAAGATCTTGTGGTATTTGGTCTGCGGAAGCGACAGGCTCGGTACTGGCGATTTCGTTAGAGCGGTTTCCAATTTCTTTTTTTGTGTCAGAGGTGGTGCTATTTTTTACGGTTTTATCGACATCCTCCTCTTTTATTTTTTTGATGGACGTCGGCGGAGGTGGTTCGTCTGATAGCGGATGCGCAGGTCCGATTTTTTCGGATTCCGCTTGCACTACAGGTGGTGGTGCCGTTTCTTGTTTCGCTAGATGAAAAAATTTGTCGACTCGAAACAACTTCTGTCCATTTGTTGTACCGAAATTGATATAGACAAATCCGGTAGCGAGAATGATGGCTATTAAAACGGACAGGCATAGCAACTTTCTTTCTTCCACAAAGCTGGCTAAGCGACTGCGCTGCAGTTTTGGTTTAGTGGGTAGTTTTTTTATGTTTATGGATGTGGTGGTTCCACCGGTAAAACCAGAACCTGGACCTCTCCTTTGGGCAATCGCAATTGACTCTGGCAACAAATCAATTGCAGTGCTCAACTCTTGCATGGTTTGGAAGCGCTTCAGTGGGTCTTTGGCCAGACATTTCAATACTAGTGCTACCAGCTCGTCCGAAAATACTCCCAGCGGCTTTGCCTGGCGCAGACTCAGCGGTTTATCGTGCATGTGCTTCATCAACGTTTCAAAAGAAGTCGCACCAGAAAGTGGAACTGAACCCGTTAGAATTTCATGCATAATGCAGCCGACAGAATAAATATCTGAGCGTGCATCAACTCTCCTTCCGAGAGCTTGCTCGGGACTCATATAGTGCGGGCTGCCGAAGACTTCTCCGGTCTGTGTCAAATTTTGTCCTTCGCTCTGGCTATCCAGTACTTTAGCGATACCAAAATCGACTATTCGCACCAGCGGATTGACACTGTCGAGCTGGGACAACATGATGTTGCTTGGTTTGAGGTCGCGGTGATAGACGTGATGACCATGAGCGTGGGTCATGCCTGCGCAAATTTGTCTGATGATGTTGAGCGATTCTTCAATGGGCAGCGTTTTCTCGTCTTTGATCAAATTCTGTAGATTGACGCCTTCGACGAAGTCCATGACCATGTAAGGCTGGCCGTCAGCTGTTTGTCCGAAGTCATAAACGCGAATGATGTTGCGATGTTCAAGGTGGCTGGCAGCTTTTGCTTCCTGCTGAAAGCGAGCCCATGAGCCGTCGTTGCGATTTTGCACACGCAGCATTTTGATAGCGACGATTTTGTTCAAGGCCGGCTGTCTGGCTTTGTAGATGGAGCCCATGCCACCTGAAGCAACCAGCGACAACACTTCGTACCGATTGTCGAGAAGTTGTTCCGTTGAGCTGTAGTCAGCAATGACTGCGCCATCTCGTGGACAGATAGTCACTGAGAAATCGACTTTAAGACCGCAGATAGGGCAAGCGTGAATCGCCTCTTCATTGTTGAGGTTTGTGTCGTGCCCAGTAGTCTGCCCCGTAAACTGGTCCATATTGTGATCTTTCCCGTTTTTGTCGAGCAATCTCACGGGTTGGGGTTTTTAGAACAATTATTTGGTTTTATTTGCTGCTCTTGCTACATCGTAAAGCCACATGGCCACGGCAGCACGAGAGAGTCCAGCTTTTTCTACAGTTGTTGATTTTTCAATCTGCAATTTTGTCAGTGCTCTATCCAGCTCTTCTTGGCTGACATTCGCTTCTGGATTGAAGTGCAAAGTATTTGAATCGATCTCAAGCAAATCAAATTGAGCCGCATGTTGAGCGGCGGCGAAAAAGGGACTGCTTGTTGGTACATCGTCAAACCAGAAAAGCGGCGCTCCATTTTCAATCAGATTCTGTTGTACGTTTTTTAAATCAGTTGGATTTTGCAACACTTGTTCAGGAAGACGATGATGCTCCAGGCAATAGGCAGCAAGCGTTCCCTGGGCCTCGCCTATTGCCCATTCGATGGGATGCAATCGATACGCTCCATTGGTGATATGGGTGACGCCGATATTTTTACAACAGGGTAAAAGATTGCCACCATTTTCTGGAATGAGTGCAGAAAGTGGAATTTGAAATGGTCTGGTCGATTGAGCCGTGCCGCTGATTTCTTGCATTCCGTGGATGTCCACGAAATACTGACCAATCCCGACACTATCGCTGCACGCTCTTGCTCGAGCGGTTGGATGTGCTCTGGCAACAATATCTTGTTCGATGATTGTGCGTTTCGCCTTAATCCGTCTGGACTCTCTTATGTATGGATACATGGACAATCCGTCATGCGTGCCCAGAACATCCGTTCGCAGAAATAGTTCTTTGTAGCCGGTGCCCTCATCGTCTCTAGTTGCTTCTTTTTGTAGCCAGTAAAGAAAACCAAGGCTCAATGATTTGGCGAGGGCAAGGCGGGTCGCTTGTGTTTGCGGTGTTTGATCGATGATGTTGTAGCCGCGCAAATCATTACTATCCCAGTTGATCATGGCGATATCGAATGGGAAATTAGGTCCCTCAAAATAGTTTTTATCAATCAACCTTCTGTAAGTCCAAAATGGCAAGACGACTCGTTTTCCTAATTCTTCTTGATCGCCATGTTCATCGTAGACGACTGAGTCGGCGAACATCTTGTAGCCGTTCAAGCCGAATTTGTTGAGACTATTGAACTCGTCGTAATGTTCTGGTTTTTTCGTAGTGTTATCCGTGCCAGGATGAAAATCAACCACGAATGGATAAACATAATCTTGCACATTTTCCTTATCACCGGTTATTGGAGCATGTGGTTCAGTGGTTTCTTCGCGATTGTCAGAACCCACTGAATATGGCACTTTTGCTAGAGGTAGAAGGTCGCCTAGCTCGGTTGCATCGAGACATATTTTAGGCTTGAAAGTGATTGACGCTCCCGTCTCAAGATCGAATGCCAGTACTTTTTTGACTGCATTTGACTGAGTTTCAATATTTGCGACTTTGTGACGCTTGAAAATTTGCAGTCGCTCGGTGTTCACGCTTTGCGACAGCTTTTCGTCAATGTAAACCGTTGCAACCAGTGGTTCAAATGAAAGCCTAGACACCCAGTTGTTTCCTGGATTTAGATAAACTTGCTCTTGTGCTTCTGGTGATAATTTGTATTTTGTTTTGTAGTGAAGGCGCATATAGTCGCGCATCTTTTGGTAGCTCAGGCAGGCACCGGACGTCTCCACGTATTGATTCTCATCTAGTGCGCTTACTCCTTGAGATGTCATCTGACCGCCAAGCCAACTCGTTTCTTCGGTCAAGCAAACTTTTAGTTTGGGCGAGCATTCGGCTATTTTTATCGCCGCGGCGATACCGCCCATACTGCCGCCAGCGATGAGAATGTCGCAGTCAATTTCACGGTGTTTGCCTGGTGCTTTAGATACAGAAAAAGTTTTGACAGCTGCAGTGGGATTTTCAATTTGAATGTTTTGAACATCTAGAAGCGAGTAAGTTTGGCTGTCCACTTTTTTTCTCTTGGCTTTTTGTGTTGAGGTTTTTATGGCCTGTGCTGATTGTATTGAAGTTCCGGCGAACGTGCACACGAGAATCAACAGGGCAACGATAAGCCTTGCGACAATTCTTGCACGACAGTCACTATATCGAAAGTTCGCAGCTAAATAAGATATTGTTTTGACTTTTCAGCTCCGATCGACAAACGCGGTACTATCTGTGTGATTCCAGATGAGTGATTCGAGCAGTAATATTTTAGCCATGTGTGGGGACTTATGACCGCGACTTTAAGCAATGATAGCGGACCGCCATTTTCAGAAGAAGTGGCTAAGCGCGCAAGCAAGATCAAGCTGATTCTCATGGACGTCGATGGAGTACTCACTGATGGTAAATTGTCGTATTTGCCAAACGCGCAGGGCGAGGCAATTGAATTTAAATTTTTCAATAGCCATGATGGGCTTGGCTGCCACTTCTGCAAACATGTGGGCATTAAACTCGGTGTAATCAGTGGTCGCGATTCGCCGGCGACAACAGAGAGAGCCCGTAATTCAGGTATTACATATGTCTTTCAAGGACATCTTGAAAAGCGAGCCACATGGGACCACATTTTGCAAGATGCCGGTGTCACTGCTGAAGAAGCCATTTTTATTGGTGATGACTTTACAGATGTGCCTCTGATGAAATTGGCTGGGCTTGGGTGTGCAGTGGCGAACGCACGTCCTGAAGTGAAAGCGGCTGCTGATTATGTGACGGTAGCAAAAGGTGGCGAAGGTGCCGTGCGTGAAGTTATTGAAGTGGTTTTGCGCTCTCAGAATTTGTGGCAAACGATTTTAGAAAAATACGAAATGACATAAGCTGGATATACTGAATTCAGGCAATAAAGTTGAGGCAGCTATGACAACCGAGCACTCATCTAATTCGAAAGACTCGAATGAGCGAGTTTCATTTCCTGGCCGTTACTGGCATAAACTTGACGACGGTCGCATTCACTGTGATCTATGTCCTCGTGCTTGTGTTTTGCAGCAAGGCGATCGCGGTTTTTGCTTTGTGCGTAAAAACGAAAATGACTCGATGGTGCTCACAACTTATGGCTTAAGCACTGGATTTTGCATAGATCCGATCGAAAAGAAACCGCTCAATCATTTTTTACCTGGAACGAGTGTTTTGTCATTTGGAACGGCAGGATGTAACCTGGGCTGTCAGTTTTGTCAAAATTGGTCAATCAGTAAATCCCGCGAAATCGAATTACTGAGTGAAAACGCAACACCGGAAGAAATCGCAAAGACCGCACTGCGGCTAGATTGTCGCAGTGTAGCATTTACTTACAACGATCCAGTCGTCTGGGCAGAATATGCAATTGATACGGCTGAAGCCTGTCGTGAAGTTGGTATAAAGTCAGTGGCAGTCACAGCGGGCTACATCACAGATGAAGCGCGTCCTGAATTTTATTCGGTGATGGATGCAGCCAATGTAGATTTGAAGGCATTTTCCGAGTTGTTCTATCAAAAAGTAACTCTGTCTCAAATGCAGCCAGTACTTAATACCTTGCGCTATTTGAAGAATGAGACGAATGTTTGGTTTGAGATCACCAATTTGATGATTCCTGGTCAGAATGACTCTGCGGATGAAATAAAGCGAATGGTTGACTGGTTGTTGACGAATGTTGGGGATTCTGTGCCCGTTCACTTTACGGCTTTTCACCCAGATTTTCGCATGCAAGGCATTCCGGCAACGCCGATTGAGACTTTGATTCGGGCGCGTTCTCAGGCAATAGAAGCTGGCTTGAAGTATGTCTACACCGGTAATGTCAATGATGTAGCCCACCAAAGCACATATTGTCCCAAATGCCAGAAGTGTTTAATTGAGAGAAACTGGTATGAACTTGGCGCCTTTGAGATAGCTCAGGGGTGCTGCAAACACTGCAAAGAGCCAATCGCTGGCATCTTTGAAGAAAATAAGGGCACTTGGGGCAGAAGACGTCAGCCAGTGGCAATGTCGTAGCCGAAAGCTTAGAATAGCGAGCAGTCACTATTTTTCGGGCGCTTCAAAATGTCCATGTTAGCTGTCAACGATATTCTTATTCGAATCATGCTTGTTTTCGTGGGCATCGTTTGTGTTGCCGGTGGCTTGATCTTTGCGAAACAATCTCTTGATGTAGCTAAAAATATTTTCGAGTGTGTTTTGTTTGCTTTGCTGATTTTTATGACCGGTTTGCTTATGATCTCTTGGGGATTCGGTGGATTCCCAGAATAAACTTTTTTGGCTCGCACAAATCACAGAGGTATCGATGAAATTAGAGTCTTTGACCGTGCAAAAGGTTGTGACAACCAGCTTGTGCTTATTGGTCCTCGGCGCCGTGCAAGTTTCGGCCAAGGACAAAGAGGATTCAAAATCTGGACGTGCCGGCAACTGGAAGTCAAATGCTCAAGGCTCACCAGAAGTGGCTGCCTGCCGCAAAAAAGTAGAGGCTGATCCCAAGAATGCTGAGGCACAAAATGATCTGGGCTGGGCATTACGTCAAAATGGCGACGCAAAGGGTGCCGAACTTGCTCTTCGCACATCAATATCGTTAAACGATAAATTAGCTTATTCGCATTCAAATTTGAGTGTTGTTCTTTTGGACAAAGGTGCAAGCGGTGAAGCATTGCAGGAAGCAAAAGCGGCTATCGCCTTAGATCCTAAGAAACCTATTTATCACGTCGTTTGTGGCAATGCGATGCTTGCAACTGGCGATGCTAAAGGCGCTATTGTCGAATACAAGACAGCTATCGCTGAGCAAAATGACTACGAAAATGCTTACTTCCATTTAGCGCAAGCTTTGAGTAAAGATGGACAGACCGTCGAAGCGAAAGTGGCTCTCAGTCAGGCTATGCAGCTTGATCCTGAAGATACGCGTGCTGTTAAATTGTTCGACGAAATCGCAAAATAAACTGTCGTTATTTATTTGTGATCGATTTCTTTAGGTCACTTGCTTTGACACGATCGGCTTTCGCGGCTTCGTTCATACCTAACCTATCGTAGATGTCAGCGCGCAAATCATAAGCATATGCCTCGTCTTTGTGAAATTTGACGTGTTCGTTTGCTGCGAGGAGAGCGGCTTCCGTCTGTCCGGTTTGACTTTCCAGGAGCGATTTCAAACTCCACAAATCTCCGTCTTCAGGGGTCTTCTTTAGTTCCTGCTCGAACCATAGACGACCCTGGTCAGCCAATGCCAACGAGGAGATTAGAGTAAGTCCTTTTTCTACTTTCGCGTAATCATCGTTGGGCGTTAAAAACAACCTTTGGTCAGCCATTTTAAGCGCCAGTAGATACAACCCTGCTTGATCAGCTCGGTGTTGCAGAAGCTTCAAAGTACTTGGATTGTAGAATGCGAGTGTTGATCCCAATTCCAACTTCTTCGAGTATTCCTGTGCATTTGGAATGGGAATTTTCAAACCTACTATATAATCTGCATTAGCGATTGGATATTCTGTACTGCTGGTTGCATAGTAGTCGGTACCAGCGCCGAGCATAACGATAAATGGCACCCCTAGTGCCATTGCGCGAAGTGATTTCTGGACGGAAAGTGGTAGGAGCGTACCGTTTGTTGAGTTGATGAAAGTGCGGACGCTTTTGAAACCATCGAGCCATATCAGAGGAATCAAAACCGTGGCCAGCACATACGCAATGGAAACAGGTGTTCCTAGATAGTCGTGAATTAGGCGTCTTGCATAATCGAGCGTGGCCTCGAATGCCACCATAAAATAAACAACATTGAAAATCAAAAGCCGAAAATAGCTGGGCACTATACCGGTGTTCAATACAGTCTTCACCTGCTCACAGTATCCGGCGGATGGAAATTGGTTGGGGCCCTGCTGTATACAAATCGGCGGAGGCTGGACTGCGTTTTGCTCGTTGATAACCGTTTCAGCAGCAGCCAAAATAGACACTGCGTAGCTAGCAGAACCATGATTCATGAGTTTGTCTACGGAGACGCTCTTCTCAGTCTGAGGCGCCAGTGAATCTGATACTGGAGGCGTTTTCTTCAGAGATTCAGGCTCAAGTGGCATCTAATCCTCTAAATTGCTTATGATGTTGATATTATTCCCTCAGCCTGCTTCATTCTTGCATCGCCTATTCCGATGATGACTGCATTAAGACCGCTACAAGAAGCGGAAGAGAGGTGAATTCATGAACACGATTAAGGGGGTTGACGACTTCTGATTTTAGACGTATTCTAAATGTATGAACAACCTTGATACTAGTAACCACGCATACAACGCCGAACAAATCTTGCTGTCGCATGGCGTCAAGCCTACTCCTCAGCGTGTTGTGATTGCTCAGTACATGTTGCATACCGAGTCCCACCCGACTGCCGAAGATGTCCTTATGGCTGTTGCTGACGCCTTGCCTGTGGCTCTGTCACGAGCGACCGTCTACAACACTTTGAACACTTTAAAGGACGCCGGCGTCATCCGCGAGGTTTTGACTGAGCCTGGTCGAGTTCGATATGACGCAAACGTCACTGACCATCATCATTTTGTTGATGTCAAAACGGGACAGATTGTCGACATTCCGGCTGACAAAGTCGAGGAGATCGGCAAGTTGTTGGGCGATCAGTTCAAGGTTCATGGCTTCAAAGTGTTGTTCTTTGGCGAAGTAGCCGGAAGTTAGTTTTTTTGTTCAGCGTTTAGACAAGCTCTATTTATAGATTAATTCTCAGGAGATTAAATCATGTCAGAAAATCAAAAAACCACCCCGTTAACAGATTCAGAAGCACTTCTTACCGATCTCACCAGTAATGATGCAGTCGCCAAAACTGGAGCTGCTCCAACTGATACTAGAACCGCCGCCAATTTGATGGCGGCGTTTGGTGGCGAATCAATGGCCAATCGCAAATATCTTTATTTTGCGAAAATCGCGCGCAAGAATGGTGATGAAGAAGTGGCAAAACTCTTTGAAGAAACTGCGCATCACGAAACCGCTCACGCATTTGCTCACCTTGAATTGATTTATCCATCCAATGAAATGACCACAGCGAAAGTATTGGCTCTGGCTGCTGAAGGCGAGATGTACGAAAGCGTCACGATGTATCCAAATTTCGAGCGCGAAGCCATTGAAGAAGGAAATTCGGCTGCTGTGGCTGAATTTCAAGAACAGGCGAAAGAGTCGTTGGAGCATGCAGGTATTTTTGAGAAGGCGGCTAAGAGATTTGGCGCTTTGAAACGGGTCGAAGCATTTCACGCCGCTCGCTATCAGGCGGCTCTCGATAAACTAAGCGCAGCCAAAGTCTAAGTTTCATTGACGCAACAAACAAAGAAGAAAGGGCAAAGGTGAAAGCTTCTGCCCTTCTTTTTTGTACAAGCCTTTAAGCGAGTATTCAGTTTTGCACGTGCTCGCAGAGACTGATTTCCACAACTTCAGTTAATTGGGCAATTTTGGCAAGTTGGTCGCCTGATATCTTACCCAGCATAAATTGATTTTGTTTAGTGGCTCCTTCTTTGGTGAAACCAAGCATCTTGAGCGCTTTCAAGAGAGCTGTTTCATCACCTCTGAATTTGATGGAAACCAGAATTTTTCTGGAAAGCTGATTGTTGTTGGATCGAATCTTCAACAAATTTTGCAGCGGCAGGTCGAATTTTGACGAAGATTGATCTTTGGGTAGGTTGATTTCTTTCGCGTCTACCTTGGACTTTTCAAGCTGTGCACTTTCTGCTCGTCGACTATCAAGCACGGCTGGTGTAGATTGGGCGACGGCGGCTGGTTCTAGTTTGTCCGCCAGAGCCTGTTTCAGAACGCCATTAGCTGCGTAATCAAAGCGCATTCCGCGTGGCGCATTCATTCTTGCCATTGGTGCAGCTGCAGGTGCGCCGCCGCCACCATAGGCACCGTAGGATTGTACAGACCGGGATTGCATCGGCATTACTAAGCCTTTGCTGCCGACCGCATTTCCCGCTACAGTTTCAAGCCTGGAAACACCATCGGCCATATCAGTCGGTACTACAATCGTTTTGTTTCCGGGAGTCACTTTCGACGACTCATCTACAGCCACAAATGACGTAAATTGCGTCATTATGTGGTGCTTCAAAGCTATGTCTGTGACTTCGTCTTGTAGCTCTTTCTTCATTGCGCCTCTTTGCGCACCGATAAGATCCTCACGCATTAACTTGTCTACTTGCGCACGAGCCCAAATTGAGCCAAGCGCAGAATTTTTCTCGTTTGTTTCGGGCAGGGCGACATTCAAAGTTTGCTTGTAGGGCTTGCCGGCGGCATAACCAGTGAGCGTTACTGTCGAAGAACCGGCTTCTTCATAACGTCCTTTGAAATAAAGCGGGCGCTGAGCCCAGACGTCAAATACTTCTCTAGGCGATACGTCTTTGACTTTCAAGCTGCCAAAGTCAACTTTGACATCGGTCAAAATGGGGCTGGAAATATGCTGATAGAATTTTTTGCCGACTTCGGCTCCGGAGCTGTTGAGTAAGACATAATCAGGTTCTCCGCCGCCTTCAAGGGCCATACCATCGATTAATGCACGGTTGACCGAATTGCCCGTGCCGAAGGTGAACCATCTGGACGTTCCCCGCAATTTGCGAATCATGCCGACGATTTCCATATCGTTGCCGACAAATCCATCTGTCATGAAGGTGACGATACGCAAACGGTGTTCATCTGCTGGAATGGCGCAGGCTGCTTCTACAGCCGGTGCACAATATGTGCCACCACGAGCTTCCAGCCCATTAATAAACGTTTGAGCTCTGTCTTTCATCTCTTTGCTGACAGCTTGAGGCTTTTCAAAAAGATTAGTATTGCCATTGTTGAAAGCAATTATTTGGAACGTATCGTGCTGATTCATATGCTCGATGATGTATGAAAGAGTCTCTTTCGCTTTTTGCAATGGCAAGCCACTTTGAGAGCCAGAACAGTCGATTAAGAAAATCAGTTCTCTAGGTGCAATCTCTGCGACAGTCGGACGTTTTGGTGGCATGACCATCAAAGTGAAGTATCCTGAACGATCTGATTTATCGCGGTGTGTGAGATAGCCGCTTTTTAAAGATGCGCCAGCTACATCCCAGTTCAAGACGAAATCTTTATTAGCGATCGTGTTTTTATCAATTAACGAAATGACTGCTTTGTCCTGACCATTTTTATCGACTTTTATTTCGTGTAATTTCGAATTGATGTTGCTAATTGGTACACCGCCGTTGATTGAAACCTTGATCGATATGTCATGACCTGACCTGCTTCCTTCAGCAGCCACAGGAGGTGTTATTAGCGAGGCATCGGGAACTTGAGCTGTATTGTCGATGCGCCCAGTTCCGGTGTGGTCTGTGACAGTTCCCGGGATAAAACGTGGCCCAACTACTGTTGGAAAAACAAATGAGAATTTACCATCTTCAAAAGGTAGTGTTTCTACATATTGAAGCGTGACTTCAACCTTAGCTCCTGCTGGAATATTTGCTACAGATTGTGTGAATATATTGGTTCTTTCCTGGTCTAGCAGCGATGCGGTGTGACCATGTGCTTTGGCGTTGTTATAAATCTCGCGTGCTTCAGCTCGTTTTTTGATGGAACCTTGAATGCGGCGGCTACCTATCTGCATCACCATTTCGTCCACCGCGCCGGTGTTCGACAGAGGGAATGTGTAAATCGCTTCAATGGCTTCTTTGTTGGTATTTGCAAAAACCTGTTTGACTTTGACGTGTGAGATGTAACCAGATACGTCAGCTGTCACTTCCGTGTGCGTCAGGGGGCATTGTCCTATTTGCTTTCCAGATGGCAGCATCGCCATCAACGTGCCAGAACCTTGAGGCTGCTGAGTTGCGGGTTGATTTTGGCTAATGCCAGTCGCTGAGGCGATTCTTCTTGCAGCGAAGACTGGAGCTTCTGTCATTGTGTTTAAGCTGACAGAAAGCATTGAGAGAGTGACAAAAGAGCATGCTGCGCGGCTCGCCATTCCTCTTTTCTGTTTGGTCAGGGGCTCTACTTTCGTCATTTGCTTAGCCATTTCTTCAACCTCAGTTGCGTATTCGTTCATCTCTTATGAGCGTAGCGAAATATGCACGTCGAGTATCTAGGGAAAAGGCCAGTGAAAGATCAGGCAGTCGCCTGAGAGGCAAACTCCCTGGTAACAAGGTCCAATAGTTCGCTCTATGTTTTCGAAAATCTGTTCGACGAATGCTTGGGTTAAAACGGTCTCGCTACATTCACATGCCTTTGCTGTTGTCGCTACAGCCTTTTCAACGTCACTTGGAACAGAAATGATCACCGACTTCGCTAGTTTAAAAATGTAGGCACCGTTGTATCCTGCAAGTTCTTTGTGAGCCACCACTTTCAAACCTGGTTCTCTGAATTTGTCGATTGTCAATCCAAAAAAATCTGACCAGTATTTTTCAGGCATCATTTTTTTGACACAACCTGTTTACTTGCGCTTATCGCGTTCATCAGCCTGCTAAGTTGCTCTGTACTGAGATAATAGCCGTGGCGATGAGGACCCACCTTTTGCGATTGAAGCTTGCTGAAGTCGCCGTCGCTATTCAATTGCGGGTAAAGGGCAAGTAGTTTTTTCAAATCCTTTTCGAATACAAATGTGTCATCTGTTTGGTTTGTTTTAGCGAGTTGCTTCCATTGGTCGACATACTCTTTAGCCTGCGACGGTCTATTATTTTGCGCCGCTATAAGTGCTAATGACTTTAACGTTCTGGTTTTCTCTTCTGGTGCTTCAGTGAGAGCTAGTTTTACTTTCAAATATTCTTCCCGTTTCGTTAAGTCGCCACGGCGGCGTGCAACTTCGCTCAGTCCGCCATATGTGATGCTAAGCTTCAGGTCGTCATTAAACTTTTTCCTGAGGGTAAGAGCTGTTTGCAGATTATTTTCTGCTTTTTCTAGTTCATTTTGACGTAGTCGCAAATCAGCTTTTGCTTCTAATATGTCAGCAGCCGTTCGATCATCAGTAGCCTGCGCGGCAATTCTGAGCGCCTCCCAGAGAGCTCTTTCAGTTTCAGGATAATGTTCAGCAGCCATTTCATGGTTGGCAAACTCGAGAAGCCAGGGTTCAAACTGGACGCTTGGATAATTTGCTGCTCGAGCTTCTGAAATCATTTTATTCCAGATCGGTTCAGATTCTGCGTATTGTTGACCATCATCTAGTGCTCTTCCTAGAATCCACAAAGAGTAGATAAGTTGACCGCGATCAAGAACTGTGTTCGCTAGTTTTTCTGTCAGTGCTAGATGCTCTCGATAAAAAGGGATGTTCTTTTTTGCTGTTCGGGCATCGCCGGTAGAGATCAATGCAAATTCTGTTTTACATTTGGGGATGTCGTATTCTGCTCGGTTTGGTAATGCTTCAAGGGAGGCTTTAAAGTCATCGTGTGCTTCCCTGTATTTTGAATTTTCTTTTTGCAGTTGTCCCCTGTAACGGTAAGCAAAAGACGTAAAAAATGATTGTGCTCCAAAGCTTTCCTTAGCGCACAGAATAGCTTTGTCATAGCAGGCTAGCGCTTTTTCATAACGATGTCTATGTGAGTAAAAGTCGCCCAGCAGAAATTGATATTCGAATTGTGCAGCTTGCAACAATGCATTTGTATTGAGCATTATTCCGCCGAACTCCTGCATGGGAGTGACGCCGACATCCAACACAGATTTTAGATTTTCAAATTTGATCTTTTTGATGCTATTAGCGATGCCGCCAACACAAAGTAAACCAATCACAGCGATTGCGATACCAGTCTTGCGTGTAATTTTGACCATACAAAGCATTACTTTTTTGAATTAGCACTAGCACTGGAGCTTATACAATTTATTAGCCTATCGGTTTGCTGTGGGCTCAAAAAATAGCCAGGCTGACGAAAATAGTTGTCCTGCGCTTCGGTTTGCTTGAAGTTGAAATTGACGTTTTCGGCAAGCGCTCCTTTTTTGTCAAGACTAGGATATAGGGCGAGGAGAGTTTTCAAATCCAGCTCAGTTATGTAAGTGTCTTCTTGTTTGCCCTTTTTTACCAACTGTTGCCACTGTTTGCAATATGCGTTGGTTGGCGATGCCGTTTTATCTTGTGCACTAATGAATGCAAGAGTAGCTAGGTATTGTGTTTTTTGTTTTGGATCTACTGTCAATTGCATGGCATTTTCAAGATACTCTTTCCGCTGCGCGAGATTGCCTTTTCGTCGTGCAACTTCACTCAAATCGATATAAGCCAAGCCAAGTAACCACTTATTCTTTAAGTTCTTTGCTGGTATTAGACACGCTGTCAATGCATCTTCAGCCTTCACCGAATCGTTTTGTCGAAGATACAAATCGCCTTTTAGCTCTAGAGCGCCAGCCGCTATTTCCGCGTCGCCGACCTTCGATGCGATTTTGAGCGTTTCTACTATTGCAGTTTCGGACTGGACATAGTGCCCTGCTAACATTTCGTGGTTGGCGAATTCCACAAGGTACAGTTCAAAACTGTGCCGTGGATAATTTGCAAGGCGAGTTTGGTTGATCATTTTATTCCAAAGTGGCTCGGACTCTACGTATTTTTGATCGTCATCTAGTGCCTTTCCTAAAATCCACAGCGCGTATACAAATTGTCCGACATTGCCAGTTTTCGCGGCTAGCTTTTCAACAAGGGCTAAATGCTGTCGGTAGAATGGTATATTTTCTTTTTTTCCTTTGTCGACGGCAGTACAAATCACGGAGAACTCTCCTAAGCATCTGAGGTCGTCGTATTCTTCATCCTTTGGCACAGCCGCGAGAGCGGCTTTGTAATCCTCGTGCGCTTCGTCAAATTGTAGATGCTTTTCTTCGATTTCTCCTTTGCGATGGTAAGCGATAAAGGTCGGAAATGATGAAGAGCCGAGGCTCGCTTTTGCATGAAAAGCAGCTTTGGCAAAGCAATCTTGACCTTTTTGATAATCGTCGTTGTGAGAATAAAATTCGGCCAGAAATAACTGATATTCGAATTGCGCAAGATGAAACATTGCATCTTCATTGAATAAAATGCCGCCAACTTGTTGGCAAGTGTCAGTTTCGAGTTTCACTAGTGAGTTCAGCCGATCCAATTTAATATTCTTGGCGCTGTTTGCAATGCCACCAATGCCAATCAGACCAATCACCACCGCGATTGCTGTACTGATTTTGGTAGAGATTTTCGGCATTGAAGGCGTCACCTTTTTCCATAACTGGACTGAAATCGATTTCAGGAGCTTATGACACTAACAAGTTGGCTAGCTTGTTTGGAGTTTAGATGATAGCCGTCGCGATGAAGATCAAAATGTTCCAATTTGAGTTCATTGAAACCGTCGGAAGGCGATTTACCTTTACCGAGCTGCTTCAGTCGAGGGTAAAGGACGAGCAAGTTCTTCATATCTTGTTCGTAAATAAACGGGCAGACCGGTTTGTCTCTTGAAATCAAGGATTGTCTTTGCTCTATATATTTTCTTACTCGCCTGTTCCCGTTGTTTTGAGCCGCTATAAACGCTAAACGTAAAAAGCACCGAGCTTTCTCTTTGGGGTCTTCAGTTATCTCCGCTATGTTTTTTTCGTATTCTTCTCTTTTTGTTAGATCGTTGCGCCGGCGTGCAACTTCTTCTAGGCACGTGTACGCATAGCGGAGCGCTGCGGAGTCTTTGAGTTTTTTTCTAAGAGCTAAATTCACTTGCAGCGCATCTTCTGCTTTGGCAAGATCGTTTTGACGAAGCTGCAAATCGCCTTTTGCCTCCCAAGCGTTAGCGGCAAAATGGTCATTATGCTCCTGAGCGGCAATTTGTAAAACTTCCGAAAGAGTTTTCTCAGCTTTAGAGTAATAACCAGTGTTGATTTCGTGTTTTGCTAAATCCATCAGCCAAGGCTCGAACTTTTTGTTTGGAAATTTCTCTAAGCGCGCTTCGTTGATCGTTTTATCCCAGAAAGGGTCGGCTTCTTTGTAACGTCCACCATCGTCTAATGCAGTACCCAGATACCACAGCGAGTAAGGTAGCTGTTCATGTTTAATAACAGATTGAGATATTAGTTTTTCAGTCGATACTAAATGTTCTCGAAAAAGGGAAACGCTTTTACTGTCGATAGCAATGGCATGGGTCTGAATGAGCCATTCCTCAGTGTTCCATCGAGAGAACAGATATTCTTCCTTATTTGGCAAAGCCTTCAATGCGGCTCTAAAATCTTCACGCGATTCGATATCATGTTTATTTTCATATTCCAGCATTGCGCGTTGGTCGTAAGCGCCAAAAGTGAAGAAAGATTTTTCACCTACGCTCTTTTTAGCGCTTGAAATTGCTTTTTCATAAGCGGAAATTGCTTTTTCGTATTCATTATTTTTCGAGTAAGCGAGAGCTAGCAGAAACTGGTACTCATAGTTGGCAAATTCGGTTACCAGGTCTTCGTTCAGCATAACGCTGCTAAATTCCTCTAACGGCGTGAATGTGTCTTTAATATCCGATTTGATCGATTCAAATTTGATCTTGCTAATACCATAGGCCAGACCGCCAAAAAAAAGCAGACCACTTAATGCGATTACAATGCCGACTTTTCGAGAGACTTTGACCATGTTCTTGTTTTGCCTGGCTGTGTGCGTGCGGCGCTTCTTGAATCAATTGTAATGCCTGGTTGAAAGAAGAGGCGACTTTGTTTTGACGCCGTGATTCTTAAACTTGCCTTCAATCGCGAGCCCGCCAGTTTCAGGCGATATAATATAACTGCACATGCAGAGGAAGAAGCAATGGTAGAAATAAACGTCGTATACGAAGGCAAGCTGCGTTGTAAGTCGACACACGGACCATCCGGCGCTGTGTTGCTCACGGATGCGCCAGTCGATAATCATGGACAGGGTGCTTCTTTTTCACCTACCGACCTGGTCGCAACAGCCCTTGGCACATGCATGCTCACCGTCATGGGCATTGCTGCCGAACGTGAAAACCTTGATTTGACCGGCACAACTGTTCGCGTCGTCAAAGAGATGGCTACTCAACCCGTCAGACGGATTGGCAAATTAACAGTCGAATTTACTGTGCCTACGCCAACTACCGCTGTGCAACAACAAAAGCTGTATAACACTGCTATGACCTGCCCTGTGCACAAGAGCCTTCATCCCGATGTGGAAGTGGCTATTGAATTTAAGTGGCTGCAAGCTGTAGCGACATAGGCGCTAAGCTTTAGACCAGTCGACAAATCTAAATTTATAAGCCCGGTGGTTTTTCCTACTGCCTGGCTATTTAATGTAATGGGGGATTTCCCCCATGGATCCATTGACTCTTTGCATCTATCTTGTTCCTTAACCTACTAAGGAATGAGTCATGGCTGATATCGACAATCCGTTTGAGTCAACGAAATCAGCGCACTCAGAGCCGGTCGAACCAAGTTTGATCCACTCTATTATGGATAGTCGCCAAACTTGGCAACACGTTACCTCTGGCAAGTCCACCACGACAGAAAAAATCGTCGCTGGAGTGGAATCAGTCGCAGCCGTTGCAGCTGTTGCCGTTGCATCTAAAGTTGGTATGGGATCTACTGTAGCAAAAGTCGAAAAAGAAACAGTCGGAATAGCAGCAATTCCTGATGTTGCCGCATCATCGCCACTCAAGCAAGGATTGAATAGAGTCTTCGTTGAATCTGATGGTGAGCGCCGCCCCTTCGATGTATTTGTTCCTGAGCGTCTCAATCCCGAAAAACCTACCCCTCTCGTTTTAGCTCTGCACGGTGTTACCGGCGGTGGCGCTGCTCGCGGTCTCATGGAAGCTGAAACTGGACTTAATTCACTGGCTCAGGAAATGGCAAACAAAGATGGCGTTGGAGCAATTATTGCTTATCCAGTAGCTAGAGAAAAAGTTTTACCATTCACTTTTGGCAAAGCCACACTGCATGACTGGAACTCGCCCGGAGCCGGCTTGACGGCGACACGTCCGGGTTATGATGACGTCAATTACCTACGTTCAATCGTCGATACTCTGAAGGCAAATCCAAGCATCAATGTCGATTCGCAAGCTCAACACCTTGTTGGTTTTTCTTCTGGTGCTGAATTTGCAATTCACACTCACAACAGCTTGCCAGGCTATTTCGCTGGAATCGGCTCTATCCATGGCACCGTGCTAGGCACTGAAGCTGCTGCAGTTGAAGGCAATCGCGCTGCTTTTGTGGCTGTGCTTGGCGAAAACGATCATATGCTGCCGATGAAGGGTGGTCGTGGATTTATGACGGCGATTGGTTATCCAAAAATCGCTGATTCTCAACCGCTCAAGCAAGCAATCGACATGGCTAAAGCAAATGGACATGAAGAAGAACCACTGGTTATGGATTCGAAGATCTTTAAACTTACACAATATGCTGGAAACGCAGAAAGCCCTGCAGTACACGAGTTCGTAGTTAAAAATGGTCAGCATGCAATTGATGGAGTGCGTGGTACGGGCGGATGGCCGATAATTGGAGCCAAAAATCCGAACTTCGAAGCCATCGATGTTGTTCTCTCTAAGCTTTTGAGACACAGATTGCCTAGTGGTGCCCTGGATGTCTCAAGAACACTGGAAAAAGTCAGCTAGCCGCGAACGAAGTTTGTGCAGTCGACTATGGGTCAATCAGGCTTTTGCTCTTTGACTAATGGATGCTCAAGCAAAAATTTGGCCATCTCGTCGCTTGCGGATACTTTTTCGTTTGGTTGACCAATGATCATTATGTCGCCAGAGTGATCGCTACTGCCAGCCCAGCCGTGCGTGCCGACTTGCATTGTGATTTGACGAACTTCGGCACCAGTTGCTGGATTGCGGAAATCATAAATTGATGTATCCGGCGTTTTTGTGGTCTGTCCATCGCCATTGATACCATCTGCCTTTTTATAGGCGTCGACAATGTATCGCTGCGGCTCGATGTAATTTCCCTTTTTCTCAATCTCACACGTTTCGGAGTGCAACATCATTTTGGGGTCGAAGTAACCTTCTCCTCCAAAACGCATTGAATCCAGCAGATTCTGAAGCTCGCGGTCTGCTTGCGCGCACACTTGTTCCGTGCCATTTTCAGGGATGATTGGATCATGCAGAGCGTGTATGTTTTGCTCCGAAACAGGATGATTCAGTGGTTGTTCGTAGCCGGTCATATAACCTTCTACCGATTGTACTGAGGCAACCCATTTATTAGTCGCTGCTAGATTGTAGATTTCGCTGCCACCTTGTGAAAATCCGGCTAAGCCCTGTCTATTTTCATCAAGCGGGATTTGTTTAGCCAGTGAATCATGAACCGCGTTTAGATAGGCATTTTCGTCTGTGTCGTTAGCAAAATACTTTTGTCCGTTGTTGAATGTTTGATTATCTGGGTTTGAGCCATGCATATAAACGACTGCAAATCCCATTTTGTCGGCTCGATCACTTAAGCCGGTAAAGCTTTCTGGTTCGTGCTTGCCGTCGGGGCGCATGCCATTGAAATAGTACATAACGGGTAGGGATGACTTGCCGTCCCAATCTTTTGGCACATGCACATCAAATGTGCGTTTGTCGGCGCCCGTGCCGACAGTTTGCTCTGAGGTTTTGCCGGCAGCAAGCGCAGCTGGAGAGTTCGCCTGTGAAACGCTTCCAGGCAGATCACCGACGATTCCGACTAACGAAAGGTGAGGGTCTCCCTCTTTTTCGCTTTTCTCTTTTGGTCTTTCCGAAGCTTTCTCTACGTCTGCCATCGTTTTTCTCGTTTACAAAATGTCAGTCCAAGTCAGATCGTGCCCGCTTTACGGTTTTGTAAAACACTCTTTTGCATGACTCTTAGCCATTATCTTCAATAAGAATATCGAACTTTCTTAGCCCATTTGTTCTGTGGATAATGCGCTTTGAGAGCAAGCAACGCTGCTTTTGAATATCTTGAACCAGTTTCGGAGCTACCGCTCCATAGGGGGAGCTTTACTATTTTGTACAACAGCTCAGGCAGCTCCGGTGCAGAAGTATTTGCACTGACTTCGTCGAGTACTGCTCGTCCAAGAAAAGCAGAGGGGTGACACTTTTCAATTTGTTGTCGTTCTCTTTCAGCTTCTTTTCTCTGATCTGCAGTCAGAAGTCTTGTGATGCCTGGCTTATAATAAGCCGTCATCAATTCTGCGTTTGGACTGTTTGCCCCTTTCACAGTTGATTTCCACGGATTTTGATCATCATCTGACGAGTCTTTTGATGGAAGCGGTAGCCAGAAATTTTTCTGGTAGTAATTGAACTCGTCAATCTTCTTGGCGAATCTAGGTAACCCCGCGTCGACGTACGGGGACATTCCATAATTTTCCAAAATCAGTGAGGCGAGCGCGAATTGCTTCTCCCTTCCTGGTGGAAGGTTTTTAAATTTCTCTATTGTCAACGCTAAATTTGGATAGGCTTTGGCGAGCGCAATCGAAAATTGCTCGGTGTCTTTGGTTTTGCCAAGAAAAATTGAGCGTAACCACACGGCGCAAGTTACTCTCGCATGCAAATTTGCCGGTAAGTCAGTTCGATGTGCCAGTTTCAGCCAGAGTGAATAAGGCAAGTTTCGGTTAAGGTCACGGGCCACATCCTCGTCCCAGCCACTCAACACTGGGATGCTCCCAGGCTGTGACTCGTACTTTTTCCAATCTGAAGGAAGAAGTACCTCGGCGTTTGCTGATGGTATCAAGCGCATGCAGACCGCTGATAAATAGTCATCAGGGGTGGTGCTCAAAAACAGCTGCTGGCTCTTGAATAGATTTGCGGTCGAAAGAGGCATGTGCTCCTTGCTCGTCATGATACTTTTCAGTATTTTGCGGGCTTTTTCAAGTTCGCCTCTGGCAGAAAGTGCATCTATAACATAGAAGGACGCTGTTAAATAAGCAGGTGATTCAGGGGGGAGCTGCTCGGCAGCAGAAAGTGCATCTGCTCTTTCTGCAGATCGAAGGCCGCCACAAAGCATCACGGCTACCAACCACTGAATCGAGTGATGTGTTCTCCATTGTCTAAGTGCGTGGTTGGCGCGTTGTTCCAAAAGAGCCCGATGTTTGGACAGCCGCTCTTGTTCTTGCTTTATCCACTGACCGTCGCCTGGATCCGAAGTCCGGCGAGCTGCAGCAGCTAGTTCTTCGGGTGTTTGGGAAAATGGATCATAACCATCATAAATAGTATCCAACCAGTCTGTGAGGTCATGTTCTTCAACTTTGAGATCAGAGTGTTCCTTTATGTCATAAGGCGAGGTTGCTGCGGGATCGATCATGCTTTGCGTGATTAGAAACGTCAGGTCGGAGACGTTATGACCAAAACTTGCAGCCGCAAGTGGTGAGGTAGTACGACTTGTGACCGACTGGACTAAATTGTCGAAGTCCTCTCCTTGGTTCTGGGAACTCGTACGCAACCAGCCAATCAAATCGATTAGATCTTCCTTTCGCTCAAAATGAGTTTCCAGAGCGGCTTGCTTCTCAAGTGATGCAATTACTTCAGAACGACTCTCCGGAGCACCTGCACACAGACTGCTATAGGCGCGGCAACGTGCCACCATATAAGACACTACTGGGAAGCGAGAAGATTGTTTGTTTCTCGCAAGTGATTTGAACATATCGCAAGCATTGAAGTAATCTTTCAAATAAAATTTAGCCGCCGCTCTTTGATAATCTCGGTCTTCCCTCAACGTTTTATCTGATACAGAATTTAGAGGTTCAGGCACTGTCATTTTTTTTGCCTTATTTATGCCATACACGCAATCCTGACCATTGATCCACTCAAGTACAGCATTACTGTTCTCGCCATAGTGCTTGATACGAGCCTGTAGCGTTGCAAGGGCTTCCACAAAGCTGTCTGCCTCAATGTCATTATCTCTGCTGAAATGCATCAACTCATAATATAAATTGGTTGACTGGGGCGATTTTATTTTCAGCACCTTGCATCTTAAATCGATGTACCGCTTCATCGCATCACCTGCGAGAAATTCTAAAATTGGAAATTCAGCGCTCAGTCTTTTTACCCATAAGCGTTCAATACTAGATTGTTCTTCTTTGACGAGACCCTGTCCAGTCAAATATCTGTATGCCACGCAGAGATAAGAGCGAGCCCATCCTGTTTGAATAATGCCAAGGTCGCCTGCAGCGTAGTTCTTCAGAGGAAAGTCAGGGTGTATCCAGGAAACGAAAACGGCCTGGTCGTAATCTGGTGCGCATGCAAACGCCTGTAGATTCTCGAGGCTGTTCAAAAGTATTAGAGATATTGCAATGGGGATAATATATTTCTTGTTCATGAGTTGTTTTCATTGAGATTGAGGAGCAGTACTGATTAATTTCTTGGCTTCCAAATAACGGTCCCGTTTCCATGGATGCGAATTGAAAAGGTAAAGTGTCTGAGCTGTCTGAATGATCTTCAAACGACTGAGCATGTCGTTTGTGAGCGGTTCATTGACTGAAATCCCGATTGATGTTTCGATGCCATCACCCACTGACAGTTTCCATCTGCCGATGGATTTGAGAATGTCATTTGTATTGCCCATGCTAAATAGCATGACTATTGCCTCATCGGCCGAACCGCGCGGCAGCCACCGATCTCCCATAGCCCATGACGCTAAAGCCGTAATGGCGATGTGAGTCTTTATCGGTAACCTTTGACGTAATGCGCTTAACAAGCGAAGGTAAAATGGACGATCGCTGGTCGTGGCGTCAAAATCTATCTGTACGCGTTTGTTGACGCTATCATTTTCCTCCACGTGAGCAGCGATGAGCTCGCTGATCTCAGTGACTGCGTCATGGGAAGGCGGGCTGGTGGATAGATTTTCAATGCGGAAAACCGGACACAAGGATAACCCCTCAGGAGTTTTGAGAACTTTATTTCGTGGACGAAACAAGACCGTGCCGTTTCGCACAATAATGGTGCCTGCATAGTACGAGACTGACGTTTGTTCGTCTTTGAGAAAAAGCAAATCTTCAGGAGTGTCCCATGCCCAGAGCGCTAATTGGGACTGTACAGGCGCAAATCTAGACGGGCAAATACTAATACTTACTCCTATGCTTACTGCCAAGATTGGCAAAGCGATAGAAACGGCAGTGATAAAAATTCTCGCTCCAAGCGAATTTGGAAAATAGGTCATTTCGATACTTTCGTTCAGCAGAGCGAATATTTTAGGCCCTAAATTATGAGCGGTTATAGACGTGTTGTCTAGAAGCTGTACGATCATCGCAAGACGCGATCGTCGGCGAGAATGTATGGTTCGTTATTTGTTCCACTATCGCTTGCTTTGATAGGGTTTCCATCCACTCCGGCTCCCCAGAGACAGCAGGCATCGCGATTGTTATGTAAAATCGTGATGGAACCAGGCATTTCAATCCAGTTTTCCGGCCTGCTTTTTTGCCAGTAGCTTATTTGCGTTGCGCTCAAATTTGCTTCGTACTTTAAATGTACGACAATCTTACGTCGGTCACCGCCAGTAGTGTCATGCTCGGACGCGAAAGATGGATCATCGGCCGCAATTCGATAAGGGAACTCGTTGTATGGATTGATACCAGCGAGCTCACTTAGGCTTTGCTCAAGATAGGCTATATGACGAGGGCTTTGCGGTATAGAACCGACTTTACGGCAGTATTTTTTGAAAGCGTTAAGAGTGCTTTGCATTATCGTTTTCAATTTCTCGTTATCTTTTTGAGCTGTAATTTGCGCCTGAGCCATTTGTTGAATCAGCTGTTGCTTGTTTGTGTTTCGTGCGATTGCTGACGAAAAAAAACTCCCGCTCACCAGGCAGCTTGCGCTGAGCCAGATGACGACGGGAGATTTTGAATTCATTTTGAACTTTTGATTTAGTGCTTTGTCGGATTAGTACATTGACTAACGGCCTGATCGAGTTCAGCTACCCACTGTTTGGGAAGCTCGACTGTGTTGCGACCTTCAAGGATTGCCGATTCTTTGAGATCCCAGAGCTTGTCAAAAGCGGCATCACGCGCAATTGCAAGACTGCCAGTTTGACGAGCGTGAATGCCGTTGAACACCTGGTTGAGCTTTTCTTTAAGTTGGCTTGTTTGCATAGACACGACGGCTTGCGCTTCAGTACCTGCGCTTTTACGAGAGCTGGCCATAAAAAATCCCTCCAAGGTTCTGCTTTATCTATTCCCGCCGGGAAACGATCATCCACATGTTAGTTAGTGTCAAGTGGCATGTTTTATGTGGCGGGTGCAAATAGAGTTGATTTTGGGGACGGATTTGTCCAGCTCATTTTCATAGACAAAAACGTGGACTTCGCTTCAGCGAAACCCACTTCTTTTGTTTGCAATGCTATCGCTAGAACTTTAACGAACTTGGCGAATTACGACCGACGCTTACGAGCAGCTTCAGCTTTACGTTTGCGCTTTACGCTCGGTTTTTCATAACGTTCGCGGCGCTTGATTTCTGACAAAATGCCAGCCTTTTGGATCTTCTTCTTGAAGCGCTTCAACGCTGCTTCAATGCTTTCACCTTCCGCTACTCGAACTTCAGACAAGAGAATCTCCCCCTAAGAGAAAACGTACGGGCCATATATACGCAATAGAGCTGATCTTATCATCTAGGCAGGAGTGGATCAACGAAAGCGGCTCGAAGTACAACAAAGGTACAAAAAAGCTACAAAAATGTGACGCAAACTTGCTGAAACAGCCATATAGCGACTCATTTGGTCGAAATTTTTGTAATGATTGACAAATGGATGCAGTCTCAAGCTGTCTGAATGCGAGGCGGCGCGAGACAAATAATCAGCAAATAATCAAATGATAACTACAAAAAAACCCAGACTCCGATGAGACTGGGCTTTCTGTCACTATCAAGATTGGCGGTCCTTAGTTACGCGTGGCGTCCCCGAGGCTCTGATTGCTCTTTTCGTACATTTCATCTTTCTTGCTGATACCCATCTGACCGCTTGCCATTGCTTTGCCAAAGTTCACTACCGCCTTACCAATAAAGGGAAAGTTGTAGCCGTTACGCAGGCTGAAGGTGATAGCTTTGGGACCATGAGCGCCACCGAAAGCGTCGTTGAGGTATTGCACGCCGGGCAAACCGATGAGGTCAAGCCCCGCGCAGATACATAGCGCGGCAGAAATCAAAAACATCGGCGTCATAACGATATGCACCCACATCGCCTCTTTCGATTTAACGAGAGACTTGGGATTAGCGTTGACGAAGCAGGTCCAGGGCGAGATTAGAGTGACTGGCGCCCAGCCTGCCCAGTATGTGATTTTCCCTTTGACAAGCGCTTGGTACATGCGGAACAGGTAAAAAAGTCCCAGCAAGATCAAAAGTACGCCAGTTACTTTAAGCATTTCTGGTGAGAGTGATGAAAACATATTCAGTACCTGGTAAGCCGACAGAACATCTATATCAAGTCTACACGTAGCTATGCAAACACGCTACTTCTCATTGGAGCAAGCTAGAATATTCTGTCAGCACATCACTGGAGCAGCAATTCCTGGCGAATCTGCCGGATTGTTTTAACAACCAGGTGAAATTGGTGCCGATTTTTCGAACACAAATAGGGCGGTTTGGGGGACTATCTTGAATACAACGGCAAAAACAGCGGCATTAAAACGTACTCGCGGTTGCGGTACCTTAAATACCAATGACATCGGCACCGAAGTCTGTGTGGCAGGCTGGGTGCATGTTAGTCGTGACCTCGGAGGTCTGATTTTTGCCGAATTGCGCGATGGAACTGGTCGTTTGCAAATTGCTTCTGACCCCAACATCAATAAAGAAGTGCATCAACTAATGAGCACTTTCAAGAATGAATTCGTTGTTATCGCTCGCGGTAAAGTAACCAAGCGACCGGAGGGGCGTGAAAACAAGGAGCAAACAACAGGGGAAGTGGAAATTTATCCCACCCAAATTGAATTGCTCAATACGAGTCGGCCACTGCCTTTTCAGCTCGATCAAGCCAACCTCGTTGACGAAGCTTTGCGTTTGAAATATCGCTATCTCGATTTGCGTCGACCAGAGATGCACAACAATCTCGTCCTGAGAAATCGAGTCACGCAGACCATTCGCCGCCATCTTGATGAGAATGGCTTTATTGAAGTCGAGACACCAATTTTGACCAAAGCTACCCCTGAAGGGGCCCGCGATTTTCTCGTTCCTAGCCGTTTGAACGCAGGCGATTGGTACGCCTTGCCTCAGTCTCCGCAATTGTTCAAACAAACTTTGATGATCAGCGGCATCGATCGTTATTATCAAGTTGCTCGTTGTTTCAGAGATGAAGATCTCCGAGCCGATAGACAACCTGAATTCACGCAAATCGATATGGAAATGTCTTTCATCGACGAAGAAGACATTATCAGCGTTACCGAAGGGTTGATTGTCAAAGCCTTTGCTTGCGCCGATATTCACGTGAAGCCGCCCTTCGTACGCATGTCTTACGCCGAAGCTATGGATAAATATGGCAGTGATAAACCAGACACGCGGTTCGGTCTTGAATTCACCGACTTGACCGAAGTCGCTCTCAAATGCGATTTCAAGGCGTTTAAACAAACTGCCGAAAGTGGTGGCAAACTTAAAGCGATGTGTTTGAAAGGAATGGCTGAAACCGCTTCGCGCAAACAGTTAGATACCTGGCAGGATTATTGCAAAGCCAATGGTGCTAAAGGGCTGGCCTGGATGTCCTTCAATGCGCAGGGACTGCGATCGTCTGGATTGGAGAAATTCCTCAAGCCAGAAGAAATTGCCCAAATGAAAAAGTTGGCAGGTGCTGAAGACGGCGACGTCGTCTTGTTTATCGCCGACACCGCTAAAGTTTGCGCCACAGTTTTTGGTCGCTTGCGCCTTAAACTTGCCGAAGAGCTTAATCTCATCGACGAAAGCAAACACAATTTACTCTGGGTGGTTGACTTCCCGCTCTTTGAATTTGACGAAGAACAAAATCGCTTAATGGCAGTGCATCACCCCTTCACCAGTCCAGCCTTAGAAGATCTCGAACTGCTCGAAACAGCTCCCGAAAAAGCTCGCGCTCGCGCTTATGATATCGTTTATAACGGCTGCGAAATTGGTGGTGGCTCCATTCGTATTCACAGTCAGGAAGTGCAGTCGAGAGCATTTGCTGCAATTGGTTTAGATAGTGATGTGGCGCGCGAGAAATTTGGTTTCTTGTTAGAAGCTCTCGAATCGGGGGCACCACCTCATGGTGGCATCGCGCTTGGTCTCGATCGCATCGTCATGCTTTTGTGTGGTGGTAAATCAATTCGCGAAGTCATTGCCTTCCCCAAAACTCAGTCAGGATCTTGCCCAATGACAGGCGCACCATCAGCTGCATCGCCCGAACAATTGAAAGAGCTAATGGTCAAAAATGTGTTGCCTCCAGCTAAAGCAAATGAACTGGCCAAAGCGGCTACGGAAAAATAAAAGGCTCATGAGTGCAGCCAAAGCTATGAAAGATCTAGCTAAATTGATTTTGATTCCAATTGGCGTATCGTTAATGATTTCGTCTTGTGGCATCAAGGTCAAAAGTTCGGTCGATTATTTAGTCACCGGCAACGAATACTTTAAAGCGGGCAACTACAAATTAGCTGAAGTTGAATACAAGGAAGCGCTCAAGCTGGATCCCAAAAACGCCACTGCTGTAAACAATATGGGCGTTATTCAAAATGAGTTAGGGCATTATCCAGAAGCAATCGAAACACTTAAGAAAGCCGAGGAAATAGATCCTAAAAATGTGATTGCTCATTACGTTATGGCCAATGCATTGTCTCGTAGTGGCAAACCTGATGAAGCCATTATTGAGGCTAAACAGGCGATCAATCTCGACCCTAATGAGCCCGCTGCCTGCAGGGCTCTTGCCGAAGCCTATATCGCTAAAGGCGATGCTCAAAGTGCCATCGATGCTAGCCGGCAGGCCGTTAAATTGAGACCTACTTCTGAGGCCAATCATTTACTTTTGGCTCAGTCGCTTTCATTGAACAATGATTTTGATGGTGCTCTGAATTCAGCCAAAAAGGTTCTGGAAATTGATCCTGATGGGGTTGATGGTCATCTCGTCAGTGCTCAGATTTTGCTTAAGGCAGGACGAAAGGATGAGGCTCTGGCAGAAGCCAAACTGGCGGTAGATGCTGATTCTGAAAATATCGACGCGAAAAACCTCCTGAATTCTTTCAAGAATTGAACTTTTCGGTTTTCGCAAACGTTATCTATCTTGTAAGCCAAAAAGTTTGGGCAAGAGGATTTGACATATGTTTGCGCGAGTGTTTTCGGGCGGTCTGTTAGGGCTGGAGTCTTATCGTTTAGAAGTCGAAGTCGATTGCAGTGGCGGTATTGGTCAAATTCATATTGTCGGCTTGCCCGACGCGAGTGTCAAAGAAGCGCAAGAAAGAGTGAAGGCGGCTATTAAAGCCTGTAATTTTTTAGTGCCACCAGGCAAAAAATGGACCGTCAATTTGGCTCCAGCTGATACTCGCAAGGAAGGGCCGGTTTATGATTTACCCATTGCCGTGGGCATTCTTGCTGCGACCGAACTCGTATCGATCACTTATCTCGATGACTTCTGGTTTATTGGTGAGCTTGGTCTTGATGGTTCGATCCGCCCGGTCTCTGGGGTTTTGCCCATTGCGATGGCCGCTAAAAATTCAGGTGTGTACGGTATCGTCGTCCCTGACGCTAATGCTGAGGAAGCCGCTCTTGTTGACGGGCTGGCTGTTTATCCGGTCTCCCACTTACAGCAGGTCTGCGCTCTTTTAAAAGATCCACGCAACGTCGCCCGTTTGCAGATTAAACCCGGCGATATTTTTCAATCCAGGCTGGCTGTTCGAACTGAGTGCGAAGACTTTTCCGAAGTGAAAGGTCAGCATCAGGCTAAGCGCGGACTCGAAATTGCAGCAGCTGGTCGACACAATATTCTCATGGTCGGACCACCAGGAGCAGGAAAGTCGATGTTGGCTCAGCGGATGCCAGGTATCATGCCACCTTTGACCTTTAACGAGGCGCTCGAGCTGACGAAGCTATACAGCGTGGCTGGATTGCTGCGTGATAAAACAACAGTTTTATTGAAGCGTCCTTTTCGTGCACCCCATCATAGTGCCTCAGCAATTGGTCTCATCGGCGGAGGCGTGGTGCCAAAGCCGGGCGAAATCTCACTCAGTCATATGGGCATTTTATTTTTAGACGAATTGACTGAGTTTCCGCGTTCGCATCTGGACACATTGCGGCAACCCTTAGAATCAGCTAGTGTCACGATCACTCGTGCCACCCAGACTCTTACGTATCCGGCTTCCTTTTTGCTTGTTGGTGCTTGTAATCCGTGTCCATGTGGCTATCGTGGAGACCATCTCAAATATTGCACATGCACTCCTACGCAGGCGGATCGATACTGGTCGCGCTTATCAGGACCGATACTGGATCGTATCGACTTGCAAGTGAACGTTGCGAGATTGACAGAAGACGAGCTTGCACTGCGAAAATCTGGAGACTCCTCGGAGACGATTCGTTTGCGTGTGGAGCGTGCTGTCGCCAGACAACGTGGTCGCCTGAGTGAAAAAAGTTTCGCATTCAACGCTCATCTCACTCCGCGTCAACTACTCAAAGTTTGTGCGATGGATGAAAAAGCTAGACTATTATTAGCTCAGGCCGTCACGCAGATGGGCATGTCCGCGCGGGCTTACGATCGCATCTTGAGGGTCGCGCGCACAATTGCTGATTTGGGGGACCGTGACGAAGTGATATCTGATGACCTTGCCGAAGCCCTCCGCTATCGCACTATGTCAAGGATTGCTTAAGCTTCTTTTGCATTTTAACGCAGCGCATTTTTCTGCCACTACGCAAAGTGTGTTCGCTTTCCACGCTGCCAGCAAACCCCTGACTCAAATAAAAAGGGACCGCAGTGAGCGAAGAATCCAGCCACAACTCAGTCAATCCATGACTGCGCGCAGCTTTTTCTATTTCTTGCAGCAGCATTTTGCCAACTCCCTTTCTGGCGGCCGATGGAGCCACATAGACAGCTCGCACTTCGTTCGTGCGCGGAGCTAATTCGCCAAAGCCGACGGCTCGATCGTCTATTTCGCAGATGAAGATCTTCGTTTGCTCGGCGTTTAGTCTGAGTTGCTCTTGCATGGCGTCAAGGCGTCCTTCTAACGGTTTTGACCAGTCATTGAGGATCTCTTGCTCATAGTCGGCTGCCGCTGTTACATGCACAGCGTCAAAATGCAATTGAATGATGGCTGCTGCATCTTTTTCGGTGGCCTTACGAATTATCATCGGCAAAAGTACTTATTTAACTGCGGCTGTTTTTGCAAAAAAAGCTTGGTGCAATTGCTGCACGGCGTTGTCTGCTTGATCGTCGCTGACTACGAAACTCATATTGATGTCTGAGGCACCGCCTGAAATCATCAAGATATTGGTTTTGCGCATGGCGTCAAAGATTTGACCGGCAATGCCGCTCTGGTCTCTGAACTGCTCACCGACGACAGTGACAATAGCTACGTCTCTAACGACCTTGACCTGCCCGTAATGAGCAAGATCCGCTGCAATTGCTGAAATCGTGTCCAGTCTGTCGACTGTGATTGAAATCGAAACTTCAGAAGTGGCAATTAAATCGATTGATGTTTCATGCTTTTCGAAGATTTCAAAGATGCGCACCAGAAATCCGTGCGTCATCAACATGCGAGGCGTTGTGATGAAAAAGGCGACAATGCCCTTTTTAGAGGCAATCGCTGAGACGATACCTTTAGGCTTGGTTGATTCTTTGATGATCGTGCCCTGACGATCTGGAGCCATCGTATTTAGAATGCGGACGGGAATATTTTTTTCGACGGCTGGAGCAATCGTCATCGGATGCAGTACTTTAGCGCCGAAGTAAGCAAGTTCTGAAGCTTCCTGGAATGAAACTTCGGGCAAGACAACGGCATCTTTAACGACGCGTGGATCGGCAGTCATCATACCGTCGACGTCAGTCCAGATCTGAATTTCATCTGCTTCTAAGGCGACACCGAAGATCGATGCGCTGAAGTCGGAACCGCCGCGACCAAGCGTTGTGCTTGCACCTTCTTCGGTGGCGCCAATGAAACCTTGAGTGATGACAATGGTGCCTTTCTCTAGGATGGGCAAAAGCGTCTCTCTAGTTTTGGGAGTCAATTTGTCCCACAATGGATTGGCTTTACCGAAGTGGTCATCGGTCACGACAAACTGACGGGCATCCATCCATTTGGCGTTTAATCCGTGACTCTGGCAGTAGGCCGCCATGATTTTCGACGACATTAATTCGCCCATGCCAGAAACTGCATCCATCGAGCGCTTGGTCAGCTCGCCAAGATAGCTCACTCCTTTATAGAGCACTTCCAGTTCTTGCATATGATTTTGTATTTCACGCAACAACTGCATAGATGTGTCGGATTTGACGAACAAAGATTCAATTGCCTGGACGTGATTATCACCAATGGCCGCTGCTATCTGCAGCGCGCCTTTCAAGTCGCGTTTGACGGCTTTTTGTGCGCCCTCAATCAAACTGTTTGTCATGCCAGACATGGCGGAGAGAACGACGACGATGCTTTGCTTTTTGTCTTGGGCATCCTTTAATAAGGCGAAAACGCCTTGAAGTCGCTCAGCCGAGCCGACAGATGTTCCACCGAATTTCATTATTAGCATGTCTTGTCCTCCTGACCAGTAAACGAAAATAGCAGAAATTGGTCAGAAAAAAATTGGCTCCTGCACACAGAGTGCGGAGCCAATTACGATTTTTCTTGGACTTAGAGATAAAAGCAGCTACAGTAGCGGCTTTTCGAACTTAACGACGCCAGATGTCGGCACCCAGAGCGCGAAACTTATCTTCTAATTTCTCGTAACCACGGTCAAGGTGATGCAAACCAGTGATTTCGGTCACTCCGTCAGCAGCCAAACCAGCGACGATTAAAGCAGCAGCAGCGCGCAAGTCGCTTGCTTTTACTTCAGCGCCCATCAGTTTAGGCACACCTTTTACGACAGCGGCATTGCCTGTTAGAGCAATGTCAGCGCCCATGCGGCGTAGCTCTGCTACTTGCATGAAGCGGTTTTCGTAAATGGTTTCGGTGATGATTGATGTTCCTTCTGAACAAGCTACGACAGACATGATTGGCGCTTGCAAGTCGGTCGGGAAACCAGGATAAGGGACGGTTGTGATATCGATTGGTTTCATTTTGCCATCGGCTTTCACTTTGATTGTGCCTGGAGCAAGAATGGAGATTTCAGCGCCCATCTCTTGAGCCTTGTTAATGACTGAGTAGAGATGATGCGGATTTGCGCCTTCGATAGTGATTTCGCCACCAGTAGCCATGCAGGCATAGATAAACGTGCCAGCTTCGCAACGGTCGGGAATGGTTTCGACAGTGGCGCCGTGCAAATCTTCTGGTTTTACGCCATCTATGGTGATGGTGTAAGTACCGGCACCGGATATTTTTCCGCCAACAGCGTTGACGAAATCGGCAAGATTAGTGATCTCAGGTTCTTGTGCAGCGTTTTCAATGATGGTTGTACCTTCAGCGAGAACGGCAGCGAGCATGATGTTTTCAGTAGCACCATTTGATGGTTTTTCGAGATAAATGCGCGTGCCAACTAATTTTTTGCAGCTGGCATAAACATAACCATGGTCGATGTGCATTTCAGCACCGAGCTGTTTGAGCCCTTTTTCGTGCAAATCAATTCTTCGTTCGCCGATGGCGCAGCCGCCAGGAAGCGAGACTTTAGCTTGATGAAAACGAGCAAGTAATGGTCCAAGAACATTGAATGATGCTCTCAACTGGCTCACTAATTCATAGGGAGCTTCGAAATCTTGAACGTTAGTGGCATCGATTTCTACTTCGCCTTCAGAGATTGTCACTACTGCGCCCAGGTGGCGTAGTACTTCAGCCATCATATGCACGTCGGTTAAATTGGGTACGTTCTTGAGGACCGAAACACCTTTAACCAGCAGAGCTGCAGCCATAATTTTGAGAACGGAATTTTTGGCACCACTGACTCTAACAGTGCCTTTCAGCTTCTTTCCGCCTCTGATCAAAATGCGTTCTTCTGCTTCGACAGGACCTTGTTTTGCTGGTGGATCAACTCTGGATATTTCTTGTTTCATTTGGCTCAGCCGCATCTAGGGAGCTTATTATTTAGGAGAGAACGAAACGCTTAGCTCCGGTGCGATTCATTCCCTTTTTTTCCTCTCGATACAGACACTAATCACGTTCCAGCCGAGGAGTTGGAACTGCTTTGAGAACTAGCGCCTGGTCTGTTACATCAACTAGTCACTTGGACTTTTTAGACCGGCTCTAAAAAAGAGATTCTCTTTTTGTTTGATTAACGAGCGACTGATTTATCAGCTTGAGTCTCGGATAGAGAGCGCTTTGCGCCCTACTTATAAAGATACACTGACAAGGTAAATATGATGTTAACCGGGATTACTCTTTCAGATCAGCAGTTTCTCATAAATATGGCGGTTTTTAGCCTATTGGCAATTGCCACCATAAAGAGTGCTGTCAGGAGGCTTGTAAAACTATGGTAAAGTCTTTCCGGGTGAGGCTTAAGCGGAGTCTGCCGTAGTCCTAATTGGAGTCGTTTCGATGCTCAGTAGATATGCAGCTGTGGCGATCTATTTTCTTGCCATCACGCCTTTGGTTCTCAGTGGCTGTGCAATGTCTGAGGAAATAAAGCGGATTGACGAGAACAAGCACTCGCTTAGCGAAAAGGCTGCCTCTTTAAGCACTGACTTAAACGGTGAGCAACTTTACTTCCGTAGCTGCAATACTTGTCACCCCACAGGTCGTCAGGGACCAATGGGCCCGTCTTTAGAACACGTCAACGAACATTTCCTCACGGACGCCGCCTTGCGGGATTTCATACGTAAGGGCAAGGGCGTCATGCCCGCGCAAACCAAAGACGTCATGGATGACAAAGAGATGGATTCTCTTATTGCCTACGTCAGGCACCTAAACGATTAGATTAGCTTGTGTGGATGAACTCAAGCCATCAAGAGTTCAAGAATCCACAGCACCAGTATGAGAAAGAGGCAGCCCATCGCAATGCGCGAGTAAATCGCCGGATTGGTCATGATCGTTGGTGTGACCGGGCAGTAACGATTGATGGTCTCGGGAATATTTTCTTTTTGAGCGAGATAAACTGAGGCAATGAGCATGGGCCATTGTCTTTGGCTGTTGAGTTTGGGCTTGTATAAAACAATCAGCAGCTCAGAACTTACATAAATCTGCACCACTTGTTCCCAGTTGACGGTCTTGCGCCAGAGCCAGTAAGGGCCGCGGTACTTGATGCCGCGTGAGCTAATTTGCAGGCTAGACGGTGAGAGATAGGGGCGCAAGCCGACCATCAACGCCACAAGCGCAATAGTTATAAAAAAGCCTTCGACATTGACCCAGAGCTTCCAGTTGTCGGCAGCGCGCAGCGGCTCCCAGCAATACTTAGCCAATCCTAAGTAAGCAGACGCCAGGATGACGCACATGCCTATTTCCGTGGGGTCACGATTCTCAAAATAAGTGTCTTGCGACTCGTTTGTAATTGGTTCTGTCACTGCTTGCTCCGCTGCCATATCAATAGTAAGCAAGTCGAGGGAAGGTTATGTTAAAAAACGCGAAAGTTAAAGTGCTTAAAGGTTTAGCAGGTACGATTTGCAGGTGCACCAGTTTTGGTACCACTTGCTGACTCCCTTGTTCTTTTAGTCCGTTCCGAATACTTCGCTGCTAGCAAGCGTGGCTCGCGCCTTTCTTTCAGGCACGCTTAGGTCCTCGCCAGAATTGGAGGTGTAAGAGACTGCTTTATAAAATTCAGCGTCAAATGGGCGAGTTTTAACGACAACAGGCATGGGCACAGCATATCCGAGAATCAAAGCTTGCTGTTTCGGGTCGAGTTGAGCGAGCACAGTCCGTAGTGTCTGGCTGCCTGATACCCCTGTGAAAACGGCGTCTATGTCTTTTTCGTCGTTGAGAAGTGCCGTGACCCGAGTGCCAATCTGGCTGAGAATCTCAGGATCGATGCCGCTTGGTCGCTGATCGACAATGAGCAAAGTGACGAAGTATTTGCGCATCTCGCGGGCAATAATACCGAATATGGTTTGGCGCGCCACAGCTGGTGCCAGGAATTTATGAGCCTCTTCGATGACGATCATCAATTTGCGTGGGGCAGCTACTTTTTCCGGATTGGCGATGTGTTTTTCCGAGGTTTTGACATATTCGGCATGGATACGTCTGGTAATGATATTAGTAGCGAGCATGTAGGAGAGCAGATTATTTTGGCGTCCAAATTCCAGCACGATATGTTTGCCGCTCTGGATATAGCGAATAATTTCGTCGATATAGTTATGGTTAACGCGTGGCTTTAAATACGAGGTCTTCGCAATCACTGTATTCAAACGCCTTTGCAGTGTTTTGATGGCGGTGGGATGACCTTTGAAATTGTTGCAGAATTCTTCGATTTCTTCGCCCGACATATCCATTAAGGTGGCAATCCAGTCAGCGCCAAATTTTTCTTTGACGATGTAAGCATTTTCGAGCGTTGCTTCAGAAAGTGCCAATTCGTTTTTGAGCAATTCTAGGTCTTCGATTTCAATCTGGTTATAGCCGATGAAAAGCTCGTGGGCGTCAGGTATTCCGCGAGCCTTGGAAGATTCGGAATCAAGACTGAACACAGTCACGGTCGAGCCGAATAATTGCTTTAGGCCTTTCACGCGTGGCGCTGCTTTGTTTTCTGATATTGCCTGCCATCCATATTCGTTGTGCATGTCAAAGACAAGAACTGATGCTGCATCTTTTTTTATCAGTCCGCACAAAAAGATGCGCGTAAGAAAAGATTTTCCTGTTCCTGATTTGCCGAATATGCCGTTCGAGCGCTCGATAAAACGACCAAGATTGACACATACAGGTGTGTCCATATTTAGTGGAGTGCCAATGTTGAAATGCAAATCGTCTGGATCATTTTCATTTTCTTCGCCGAAAACCAGAGCAAAATCTTCTTTGCTCGCTTCAGAGACCGGTGAAAAATGGCTAGGGATCGTTTTGACTGGACGTAATTCGTCGACGCCGGCGTTTTGCTTTTCGAGCATCAACATCGGTTGCACTTTGACTGTGCCAAAAGTGGATGTACCCGCTAAAACTTCGAGCAAGAAGTCGTCAGCCTGCGGAGGGTTGGATAAAATCGACGAATTGGTGGCATTCAAGGAAACGTCAGTGAGCATGCTGAAAAAACGATGGTTTTTTCCTTCCACCACAACAAAGCGTCCGACCCTTAAATCCTCTACGGACTGATTGACGTCCAGGCGCATCTCCAGTCCAGCCGATAGAGAGCCCTGGGTGATTATGCCAAGATGTTTCGAGTGCTTCTTAGGCAAAGGTATCACGCTGAGACAAAACTAAACGAGAACTGATTTAGAAATGATCAAGATCATCTGGATCACCAGAACCATCTTAAATCAACTGGTTGCGATCTGATACCAAAAATTTCGACTGCCGGAACTTCTAAACGATAAAACCGATGGCGGCAGCGAAGTCATTAATGGCTTCCTGGCGTTTGTCGGCCGAAAAAACTTGCTTGCGGACCACATCGCTTTCGTCAGAGCCATTGTATTCGGTGACAACATATTGAAGGGGCTCATGCAGACTGCGTTCCAGTCTGAGCAGATTGCCGTTGACCGCCGTTGCGCCAACCAAACCCCAGACGCCGTCTAAGGATTTGATGATGTCATCGATTGTGTGTGGCCATTGCGCACGAGTGCTTTGAATCATCATCAGCCTTCTCCTGGCAACCGAGACTAATTATCTAAAAAATTTGTCCGGAGAGGGACTTGAACCCTCACGATTGCTCACACGCCCCTCAAACGTGCGCGTCTACCAATTCCGCCACCCGGACAAGGTGTGTGATCCCCTTAGATCTAAAGTGAACCACAAAAGCGAGAAATATTTCTATTTCGAGGGGTGCTAATAATAGCAGATAGTTTCTGCACAGTCGCTCTCAGACTGTCAACTCGTGGAACTTTCCACCTTTGCAGCCGTCGCCTGAACTAGTTATAAATCAGATAAACTGTATATTGCCTGAGCAAGGCTCTCGAAGTCAGTGTCACTGTCTTTTCTCTATCAAGAATTTATCTTGAAAGTAAATAAAAATGGGGATCTTGGGCATATTTAGGGATGAGTGATACTCGGCTCTTTGCAAATAGCCCTTTGGGGCTTAAAGCAGACCGCTAAACGGTTGAACCTGCCTTAGCAATCGGAGCATAGAAGTTGATCGAGATGTTTGTAGCAGGAATAGCGCTGGATGCCCGTAACGGCAATCCGATTGTCATTCTCAATGACAACGCGAAAAAGCGCGCTTTGCCTATCTGGATTGGCATGGCCGAGGCTCAATCAATCACCAAAGCTCTGGAAAAACATAAGCCAGAGCGACCGATGACCCATGATTTGCTTTTAAATACAATTCAAAAACTTGGTTACAAAGTCAAACAAGTTGAAATAAACGAACTAAATTCGAACACTTATTACGCAGCCATCGTTCTCTTGATTGACGATCCTGAGCACAAATTAGACACTGTGCGAACCATCGACTCGCGTCCATCTGACGCAATAGCCCTAGCTCTACGCGCTGGTTGCCCGATATTTGTCTCTGCTCAGGTTGTTGCTGAAGGAACGATTCCGGCAGATCTTGAGAAAGATGAAGAAGAAGCTCAAGAGTTCAAGAAATTTATTGATAATCTCAAAGCTTCCGATTTCAACAAGGGCGGCGGCCCAAATGATTCGTTCGAGGCTGGCTGAAATTGGAAAGCTAAGCTTTTTTCTTCAGCGCCTGTTTCAGGGCAACTTCTAAAGTAGCGATTTTGGATTCTAGCTGTTTTTCTTTGTCAGACTGAATTTCAGCGACCAATTTGACGTCTTGAGCTTGCCAGCTATCAAGGACTTTTTCACTTGGTCTTATTTTGGGAATCGCTTCACGCCAGGCCGCAGCGAGGGCAAAACCGGCAGCCCAGGCGCCGATAATAACGACACCTAAAGGTGCTGAAATTTGTGTGCTCAGCATGTTGAAAACGATTGGAAAACTGAAATTGCTACCGCCTGCATACAGGTACAATGCAGTCAGCAAGCCACCTGCGATAATCAGAATGTATGCCGTTACCATATCCGCCTCCTGCCTCAAATAGAGCCGCTTAGCGCAGACTCTCGATTGCCCGTTGAAAATGCTCGGGCAACGGTGCTTCAAATTCTAGCAGGCGATTATTTATGGGATGCACGAAGCTAAGCTGAGTGGCGTGTAATGCGTGCCCTAACAGCTTCAATTTGGAGCGCGTCGCGACAGTCCCTGAAGCGCCGTGATTGTAGACCAGGTCGCCCACGACGGGATGTCCTATGTGAGCCATATGCACTCTGATTTGATGGGTGCGACCAGTTTCTAATTGCACTTTAACCAAAGTGAATTTATCGAAACTTTCCAAAACTTGATAATGAGTAACAGCTCGACGTCCAGATGAAACAACAGCCATTTGTTTGCGTTTGACCGGATGCCGGCCAATCGGCTCGTCGATAGTGCCGGTGGGTTCGCTCAGATGACCGGAAACGAGAGCAAGATAAATTCGCCTCGCGCTTTTCTCTTTGATTTGCTCGGCTAAATGGCGGTGCGTTATATCTTCTTTTGCTACGACTAGCAGTCCTGATGTTTCTTTGTCGAGGCGATGCACGATACCTGGTCTTATGGCACCCCCGATTCCAGATAATGTGCCTTGCATATGATGCAGCAATGCATTGACGAGAGTCCCTGAATAGACCCCAGCTCCTGGATGTGTGACCATGCCCTGAGGCTTATTGATCACTGCCAGATATTCATCTTCATAGACAATCGAAAGCGGAATATTTTCAGCTACGACATCAATCGCCTCAAGCGGTGGGATTGTAATTTCAATCACTTCATCGCTTTTGACGCGATGACTGGCTCTGGCTAAGACTTTATTGATTGTGACCTGTTCGTCGTCTATCAGCTTTTGAATGCGATTGCGGCTGATTCCGTGCAGTGCTGTCGTAAGGTAAGCATCCAGTCGCGGCGCTTTTGATGCGCTTTCCAGTTCGCCAACGACCAGCTGAATCAAGTCTCCCGCGATAGGCTTCTTGCTAAGAGTATCTAAATTAGCTGCTTCGATTGCCGCGTCATCACTGTCGAAGTCAGAATCGAAGTCGAGTTTTTCCAGATCTTCTAATTTTTCCTGGTCTTTTTCGTGCATCTTAAGACCTTTCAGATTCTTCGATTTTCTCGTCTTTTTTTGCGGGCTCTTTTTCTTTGTCGGCGATGTTTTTGGCTGTCAGAGCTGAGATGATGATCAAGCCTATGCCAATGTCGATGCAAATATCAGCCACATTAAAGACTGGAAATTGAAAAAAACTGAAGTCAATAAAATCGGTCACACGCTGGCGCAAAACCCTGTCTAAAAGATTACCTAATGCTCCACCAATTAAAAATCCGGCGCCAATTCCAATTAGCGGCGAGCGACCGCTTGCCGTTTGTTCCTCTTTGAGTACCCAGACGATTAAAATGAGCGTTATCAGTGAAGCAACGACGGCCATGATCACTCCATGTCCGCGCCCGAGGCTAAACGCTGCTCCTGTATTGGTGACGAGAGCAAAGCGAATAATGTGGTCTAAAACAGGGATGGTGCACGGCGCAGTGCCAAAGGACGGTAAAGAAGATCTCGCCCACTCTTTCGATTGATAGTCCAAAAAAAGACACAAGCTACCAACGACAAACTTCAGCCACCACAATTGAGGGTATTTGAATGCTTGCACCGTGGACCTAATCTTTTTGCTCTTTCTTTTCCGACTTCAATTTTATTTCTTTTGGAGCACCAAAAAGAGCGGTTGCAGCCTGTATTTTAGTAGGATCAACTTCCGGCACCACATTCATGCGGCGCGTAAGCAATTCGATTCCCACGAGTTTGCGGCTGGCAATATCGGTGATACCAATGGTGGCCATCAATAATTCGTTTTTGTTATTGGTGTTTGCGGCAATCAATCGCTCGAGTGACGACGGTGGCTCCATCGCGCGCCACAATTCATTCGGTGTGTGCTGTGGATACTCCAGCGGCTGATTAGTGATTGAGCCTACAGCGAGAAAGCCATTTGGCAAATCGACATCAATGCGAGCGGAATATTGCTTGCCAGATTTAACTTGTTCAGGAGCCGTAAAGGAAACGTTGAGACTCTTCGCTACACCATAAGCAACGCGCACTTTTTCATAGTCGATGCGATCGCCGATGATTTTCCATTCGGTTCCGGTTTTCTTCAAATAAAGTTGACCTTCTGAAACCGAACTCAATTCTCCACTCAATGAATTGTCGTGAATAGGGTTGTTAGCGGTGGTGCCAACAGCTGTGTCGCGCGATTCAACCGTGGCGAAATTGCCTTCAATGCGAATTTGCTTTGTGCGCGACGATGATTTAGCGTCAGGATAGGTTTTCCAGAATTCTTGTGTCAGTTCACTGACAGCCTTTTTATCGAGACCATCGTTGTTGATGTATTCTTCGGCATAGCAACCCATAACTTTTTCTAGGTTGTGGGCATTCCACTGAGCTTCGATGTCTGAAAGCAGGGTCTCGACTTCTTTTCGTTCAGCTTCGTGGGACTTGTCTGAGTCGAAAAATAGATCACCGGCATTAGCAGTTGTTGTTATTGCTGGAGAAGTTTCGAGTGCAAAGGCTTGGAGGGCTGGAATCAAAGTCATTGACAGTGCCACCATAAGTGGTGCGACTGTTTTTAAGGTGCTTTTTTTCAATCCCAAATTTGTTGCTTTAGACGATGACGACAGTGCCTGCATGTAACCTCCATGCTCAGGTGCTTTGCGATACCTAGGTGTAAGCGCACTTAATTATACAGCCTATTGAAAGCGATTAAGCTCAAAGATAGAGGCATTGCGCGACATTTACCTAAGTTGCCAGGTGTACTCTTGCTGGGCTTGAGTCTGGAAATCGTAAATGTCGCGCAATATTATCTGTAAATTGCCGGTTGGGGCTTGGTTAAGCTGTGACCAGCAATTTGTTCATGGCGTCGATGTTTTCGCGGATGGAGTCAGCTGATTTTTTTAATTCTGCTGATTCTGCGCCGCTTAATTTCAATTCGACGATTTTCTTCAGCCCTTCGCGGCCAAGTACCGCTGGCAAGCCGATGTACACGTCTTTCAAACCGTATTCACCATCGGCAAGAACTGCACATGGCAAAAGACGATTCTTGTCTTTGAGAATAGATTCAACCATTTCGGCAACAGAGCGACCAGGAGCATAGAAAGCGCTGCCTGTCTTAAGCAGGGCAACGATTTCAGCGCCGCCGTCGCGAGTGCGCTTAGACAGAGCTTCGATGCGATCGGCTGTCATCAACTCAGTGATAGGCACGCCGTTGACACTTGAGAAACGGGGCAATGGAACCATCAAATCGCCGTGTCCACCAAGAACCATGGCTTTAATGTCTTGTACGGAGAATCCTGTTTCCATGCCGATGAACGCTTGAAAGCGAGCGCTGTCAAGCACGCCGGCCATGCCGATGACACGGGATGAAGGCAACTTGGTTGTCTTCCAGGTCAGATATGTCATGACATCGAGCGGATTAGTGACAACGATGAAAATGGCGTCAGGTGAGTGCTTGACAGTTTCTCTGGCAACACCTTGAACGATGTTGGCATTGATTTTCAACAAATCGTCGCGCGTCATTCCCGGTTTGCGGGCGATGCCTGCGGTGATGACAACTATGTCTGAGCCTTTAGTGGCTGCATAATCGTTCGTGCCGACGATTTCGCAATCGTGACCGGCAAGAGGAGCCGCTTCCATCAAGTCTAATGATTTACCCTGTGGCATTCCTTCAATGATGTCGACAACCACGACATCAGCGAGATCCTTGTCGGCCACGTATTGTGCGACTGTGGCGCCTACGAATCCGGACCCTACAACTGTAACTTTGTTCACGTCGAAAACCTCCAACCCTGTCGGCCAGTGCGTAATAAGCTCTATGGGCAAAGCGTAGCATGACCTTTGGCCGTTGCCATTTTGTTTAAGTATTCGTTCCGTTCGGCATAAAGTTAGAATGGGAAGTGACAGATTTAATGCTTTATCAAGAACCTCTACGTCCAGTTGAGCGTCGCATTATCCAGGCACTATCTAGAAATGAACTGTCGGGACGGAAAAATGACCAATAATTTTTTCAAACGATTTGAAGCCAGTGTCGTCAAGCGCCGAGCGCTAGGTCCTGGTTTGATGTTGCTTTTGGTTCTAATGGTTTATACATCTACGAACTGGACTCTGGCGGAGGAGCCAATTCTCAAGCCTGACATCCCGAAATTCGACTTAACCGTTCCCAAGAGCAAGACTTTAAAAGGTGGTGTGCTGCACCAAGAGGCGGCAGCTAGCGCCCAGTCGGCGCCCCTAAAAAAGATGCATTCGGGCGTGCTTGATATTTTTAAGAAAAAACAAGACAAGCTGAAAGCTCAGACAGCCAAATCGACGGCCGATTCTGCATTGAAGTCAGGCGCTTCGGTCAATCCGCTCGATTCGATGATTGAGAGGGGTGTAGGCATTATTGGAGTTAAATTCGTGCTTCCTACTGGTCGCATGCCTATAATTAATCGCGTTTTTCCAGGCACACCTGCCTGGCAAGTTGGCCTTCGTTCGCAGGACATAATTGTTGCCGTAGACGGTGTTCCGACTCTGGGGTTGGCTCAACAAGACGTTTACGCCATGATTACTGGAAAGCCTGATACTAATGTCACCATATCGATTCGGCGCAGCGGCAACTTCATCGCCAAGACCATGAAGCGAATGGATTTCAACGACATTCCTGATCCACTTGTCCGTCAGGACTATTTATTGTCGATTTAAGCGCATTTATTTGCTAAACTGCTGCCATGCGTTTGTGCTTTGATGCCACCAGATTTGGTTGCGGACTAGATGGAGCGATTGATTTAGCGGCTCAACGAGGTTTGACAGCCGTTGAGTATTCCTTTGCGCCTTTTGCCATATCGGGTAAAAACGGTGGTTTGCTGGATGCAAAGGAGCGCAAAAACCTTGAAGGCATCGCTGAGCTTTCCAGAGATTCTGGAGTGGCGCTCGTGGTGCTCAATCTGGATTTCTGTCTCGAGCCGCTGGACAAAAAATCGGTCAAGCAATTCGGACCGATGCTTTTGAAAGTAATGCACGTCGCTAAAGTTGTCGGCTGCAAGCAAGTCTCGTTTAGTGTTGCGCCTGGTTTTTCTCAGGGCTGGAAGGATCTTGTTGTGAGTAATGTGCAACAGATCCAGGAAACATTCGATGATGATTCGGTTGGTTTGCTGCTGCGACTGGCTACTCCCAGCCTTTTTCGTAATCAATCTCTTAAAAGTTGGACAGCTATGGAGCCACAGGACTGGCGCGATCTAGTGACGTCGTGTCCTAATCTCGGGCTTAGTTTTTCGCCAGCTGATTGTGTTTGGTTGGGCATAGACTATCTAAGAGTGCTTGCCGGTCTAACGCCCGCTATCGATCATATCGAAGCGCATGATGTAGAAATCAGTCGTGATCTTTTGGTTGATAGTGGCATGTATGGTCCTCTATGGTGGCGCTATCGCATGGCCGGTAAGGGGCAAGTCGACTGGAGACAGTTTATCGAAGCGCTCAAGTTGTACGATTTTCAAGGAACAGTATCGATTCATATGGACGATGAATTTGTCGCTGACGAGACCGAAGAATTGGACAACGCTCTTACTACAAGCATGAAATTCATCCAACCGCTGTTACGAGGTTGACCATTGCCAGCATCTAAGCACCTCTATCTCTATTTGCACACGCACTGGGACAGGGAGTGGTACCTGACGCACGAAGAGTACCGAACGCAGCTTACTTTTGCTGCAGCCGATATTTTGAACAAGCTTAAAACTGGCACACTGCCATCGTTTTTGCTCGACGGCCAGTCTTGCATTATTGAAGATCTTGAAGAAGTTGTGCCCGAGCTTTGCGATGAAATCCGTCAGCTGATGACAGAAAAGCGTTTGGAAGCCGGTCCCTGGTATGTGCTGGCTGACCAGATGCTCGTAAGCGGTGAAAGTCTCATTCGCAATTTAGAAATGGGCCTTGAAGTCACGGCTAAATATGGAAAGCCAGCAATGCTTGGCTATTGTCCCGATACATTCGGGCATACCCAGGATTTGCCCCGCATTTTGCATAATTTTGATATCAAAACTGCCTTCGTTTGGCGAGGCGTGCCGGAGCGATCGCAAGGTCCATTGTTCTGGTGGGAAAGCCCTGATGGTAGTCGTGTGCTTACTTATCACATGTTTCGGGGCTATTACCAGACTGCTTTTCATGATCCATTTACGACTGAAAAATTGGCTGAGTTTTTTCTGTCCTGGGGCAGTCCATCAGCCGATTTCAATTCTTATCTGATGCCTGTCGGTGGCGACCATCTCTCGGCGCCGAATAATTTTATTCGTCAACTGGAGTCTGCTCGTCTGCTTTTGAAGATAGAGAGCATGGGGCAATTAAGCAAGCTTGCGCAGAGCATTGAGCCTGAAGGAAGTGCGACTGCAATAACAGGTGATGATGCTGCTTTAAAAGGCACAATGAGCGTACAGAGTTGTGCCTTATCCGAATTCGCTGATGTCATGCTTGATTATGGCAAAGCCGAAGGGAGCAAGATAGCCGTAGTTTCTTCGGAGTTGCGTGACAATGCCGCGGCTCATTTGTACGAACGCGCTTATATGCTAGCGGGAGTACTTTCGTCCCGAATGTATCTCAAATTGCAAAATCGCTTTGCAGAAAAGCGGCTGTCACGTATCTCTGAGCCAGTATTTACGCTTTTGAATGCTCAGAAGCTTTTTCATTTTCCTCAGTCGCAACTGAATTTTGCCTGGCGCACTTTGATGCGCAATCATCCTCACGACAGTATGTGTGGATGTAGTGTTGACGCCGTCCATCGCGAAATGAATTCACGGTTCGATAAAGTGCAAGCGATTTTGAATGTGCTCGATCGCAAGGCCTTTGAATCGATGGCTGTCAATAAGACCAGTGATGTAGATCATCTGTTTGATGCGCTTGCAAGCCATGCTCGTCCAGCGGACAAACCATCAACTACCAGCAAGAAGGCCGTTCCTGTATGCAATGTCGATTATAAATTGAGTGAGATTGAGCAAAATGTTGAAGAGCCTCAATTGCGTGCCCTGGCTATTCTAGGACCAACTTCATTGCCGGATCCCAATTTTGCCGCTTCGCAATTATTGATTGCCAATTTAAGCGGTGAAAAGAACATTGGACCGATTCCAATTTCCTGGTGCCAGGATGTCGCCGGTGATTCAGCCGACGTATCGGTCTTTTGTCCTAACAACGAATTGACAGTGCAAGTTGTACATAGTCGTGAAGAAAATTGCATTTTCACTGGCACCAATCAGATTCCAGACACAAAGAGAGTACGGATCTTTGATGGCTATGTGCACAATAAAAATCTGCCAGTGTTTGGTTTTTGCAATTTGCCCTGGAAGCCTAATTCCAGCGACAATATCAGTGTTGAATTTTGCCAGTTTTCGGCTGAGACCTCTGACGTTAGTCGTTCTGAAAATACGCTTTCAAATGAGTTTTTTGCGGTCGAAGTAGACACCAGCGGTGATATCGTCGTCACCAATAAATATCTTGCTGGAACACAAATCAAACTGGGGCACCATCTGCGCGATGTGGGCGACGGTGGGGATAGTTACAACTATGACCCACTCGATGGCGATGAGCCAATTTTAGCGAAGCTCATTAAAGTAACGCCAGGAAAAAAAGGGCCCCTCGTGGCATCCTTGATTTTGACTTACAAGCTGGACATACCGCATGGTGTCGTCGAAAAAGATGATAGAAATGGCAAGCGTAGAGTGCGTTCTAATGAAGTGTTTGAACATCTTTTTGAGACAGAATTATTGTTGAAGAAGTCGGTACCGATTTTATTCTTTGAAACGACATGGACAAATTTATCACGCAATCATCGTCTCGAAGTGGTGCTTGATACAGGTGCTGATGTCAGCAAATCTTATTCGGAAAATCACTTCAGTATTGTCGAAAGAATGCATGAAGTGACGAAAGAGCCGGTTCAATTGCCAGTCCCTCAGGGTACGGAGGCTCCACTTGATCGATATCCATGTCAGCGATTTTTTATCGCCAATGATCAGGCTTTTTTCAATAATGGTTTACCTGAATATGGAGTAGATGGTTCCAAGGTTAGCCTCACAATATTGCGAGCGATTTCGGATCTTTCGCGCGCCGATTTGCGCAGTCGCGGTGGTGGTGCCGGACCACCAGTTTTGACAGACGAAGCTAATTGTTTTGGTTTGAACAAAGTACAATATGCCTGGGCACCACTTACGCGTGCGAGCTATGGCGCTGATGCAGTTGTCCAGGCAATGGATACCGAATCTGTTCCAGAACAAGATGAGGTTATGCATGCGCAAGCGCAAGCAGTGCTTGAGCACCTCGCTCAAAGTGCAAACGGTCAAAATGCTAAGCAGCGCGCCGTTGGTCTCTCAAATCACTCAGACAATACATTCAAAGCAGTCGTTGGGCAACATCAGTGGAGCGATGCTGATCATCATTTAGTCAATGCCTACCGACTCTGCGAGATTTTTGAAGGACTGCACTGGAGTTGCTTTACCAAAGATGTGCCTGTCAGTTTGAAGAGCCATGTGCTCAGCGATAATCCGGCCATAAGAGTAGTTGCGCTCCGTGTATTGGAGCGGTCCACTGAAATTGAAATTCGTTTGCTGAATGTGCTGACGACGCCCCAAACAGGTTTGTTAACCGTGCAATTTGCTCATTACGGTGCGCATTTGACGTACGCCGATGGACGTTTGATAGAGACTCTGGAGATTTTCGACGATCTTGAAAAAGACGTTGCCAAAGATAGAAATCAGCCTATCATTAAAAGCAAAGGCAAGAAGAAAACATCTCATGATCTGGCTAATATCGCCACATATCGACTGGATTTGGGAGCCAATGCTTTGATTTCTCTGCGTTTGCAATACAACAAAGGTTAATTGCGCCATGTTCAAATCATATTCATACACTTCAATCGCTAATTATCTTCAAAGGTTCCCACTGCGCCGTCGTGCCATTGCTAGTCTGCTGTTACTGGCTACCACAACCACTTTCTGTTGTTGTGGCGCTGTCCTGGCCAAAAGGGCACCACCTGATCCTGCACTAACGCATGAACAAGTTAGTCAATTAGAAAAAGCCAAGCGCATGGCTAGAACCGCTGGACCGAAAGCCAATCAGTTGATTATTTCGGTCGTGGCGACGGCCACTGACACTGCGCAATGTCTGGCTATGGCAGAATATGCTGATTCGGCTGGCTTTACTTTGCTTGATGCGAGAAAAGCTTCATTGCAGAAGGCTATTGACCTTTCTAAGTCAAAAGATGATTTGATTTTGACGATTATTAAATCGCGAAAATTGCAGTGCTTTGAAATTACCAGTGCGGCTATCAAAGCTCTGCTCAATGGTTGTTCCGATCCAGCAGATCTTTACGATCTGGCGAAAAAATGCCAGGAAATTGCTCTGGTTGATGTGACTAGACTGGCTCTGGAAAAAATTCTGGCGCAAACTCAAAATGCTAAAGATGCCATTGCTCTGGCTCACCAAAGTCGCACACTTGGCCTTGATGATTTCGCTCGCAAAATTGTCAAAGATGTAGAAGATGACTGCCAAACAACACCTGAATGCCTCGAATTGCTGCCTCAAATCGAGAATCTTAAATATTCGGACGCCACCAGGTATCTCGTCAAAAAGGCTCTGGAGAGGGCAAAAACAGTAGATGAATACCTGGCTGTGAATAAAGCAGCAGTGCGCACTGGTCAACAAGATATTGTCAATAATTCTGCTTGGCACGGACGCTATATCATATTGACTCAGCAAGCTGCTGAGCAGGCCGCAAGGGATCGCGCAGCTAAGGATCAGGCCACTAAAGATGCGCAAAGCGAACAAGCAACTCAAACAAAAAATGCTGGTGCTGGTTTTTAAATGATCAGCCCGGCTATTATGCGACAGACTCTGCAGCGATTTTTTGTCTCTTTGTGTTTGGTCTTGCTTTGTTCTGCCCCGATAAATGCTGCTTTAGAGCCTGGCACATTGCAGATAGTGGCTCGCTATGTTACAGGTAGCCCTACTCGCCATACCTACATGGCAATGGGGCAAGCCGTGGTTTTCGTTGAAGGGCAGGACGCTAAGCTCGAAGCTGAGCAGGTTTTTTACGACGACCGCACATTGGTTCTTGAAGCAAGAGGACACGTGCGTATAACGCGTCTGGGCAAGCTCACAAAAGAGTCAAACAAGACTCTTAAATTCAAAATCGATGAGCCCGAATATCTGCTGACAGAATCAGTCGGGCAAATAGTTGGGCCAAAAATGATTATGCTCGCGCCAGAAGATATTGCGCGTTAGTTTGAGTCCTTTGTCAGTGGAACTATTTTTCCGTCTTTCATTGTATATTCCGTTATGTTGCACGTGGCGGATTTCTTTATCTCTGCCCCGGTAACCGTTTCGCCATTTTTTATTAGCTCCAATTTGCACAATTGTTTGCCAGTGCCTGCACCCTGCGCCTTAACTACGTCTTGCCATATTTTCGTTTCTATTTTCGCCATTGCAGCAGCGTCACGCTCGGCAGCGTTCCCCCAGTCCTCTGGCTTAGTCGCTTGCATCATGTCTTTCCAGGCTTTGTGCTGTTCAGGATCCGCTTGTGCCCGCATTTGAGTACATTGAAGGAGTAGCTGTTGAGCGTCGTCGCCTTTTCCCTTGTTTAGGTTGTCGGCAATTTTATTGACGGCCTTATCGGATTGGCAAAATGCGGCACTTTCGTTGGACATAACGCGCCTCGCTGAGAATTAGAAGGATTAATTGGCAGCTTCATGGGCTGATGAAACCAGGTTAAGGGATTCCCTTGACATTGCCGTGACATTGTCTGAGCTGACACTTCTTACGGAGCTCAGTGGAGAAAAAATGTCTTTCCAACCGCGTCCAATCGAGTCAATTTGGGGCTAAGGCGCCCAGGTAAACAGGGGCGAGCACAAAACGGTAACAAGCAAACCAACCGTCTCTGCAATTTCGACCACTGCGCCGTAGGTATCGCCGGTTTGGCCGTCAATGATTTTGTTGAAACGATGGGCGCTGATGATGCCGCCGGCAACGGTAGAAAGCACGGGAATGATCACGATCATGGGAGCATTCGTTGTCGCTATACCAATAGCTGTACCAAGAATTGCAGGTGCCGTGGCTTTGAGTAAATCGATGGGAAAAATAGTGGTGGCATGCCAGATGCGACCTTTGCCAAACTCACGGGCGTACTTAAATTTGCCGATGGCATAAGTTTCGCACCAGCGTGACCAGATAGGAATACAAAAAACCGACGCCGCAAGCAAGTGTCCATGCATGCTCGCGAGAGAGGCAATTTTTAGGATGAGTATGGAAACTCCAGCTAGAACTCCGAAGTTGCCGACGCGGCTGTCGTGCATGATTTCGAGCATGCGCTCTTTGCTTTGGTGGGAAAAGATACCGTCGGCTGCATCCATCAGACCGTCCATATGCAAACTGCCTGTAATGCACAGCCAGGTCAAAGCAAGCAGAGAGCCCGTCAGAAGCGGCTCTACATGCATGATATGAAAAAGCTGCGACAGCGCGTAAAGAATGCAGCCAATTAAAATGCCAACGACAGGTAGATATTTAGACAAGCCTGCTAATTGTTTTTCTTCTTCGTCGAATTCAATGCGGGCAACAGGAAAGCAAGTGACATAAGTAATAGCCAGTCTCAGTCGCTTTAAGACTCTCATTTGATAACCGGAATTTCAGCGCTGTATTCAGGTCTGTCTGGAAAGTTTTCGCTGTTGCCCATGACTAACTCTTTTTTGCGTGGCTCAAAGTAAATGAGAAGATCTTCGACGGCTTTGATGACGTCTGGATCTGATTCCATATTGCGAGCCTTATCCAGAATCTTATCGAAGTGCATGTCGGCGTCAGCTTTGCTCACATCGTCCCAGGGGATCAAACCTGGATTGGATAAATAAGCGTTGATGTCTGGCACTAGGGGTAGTGGCTCGGCTCCAGGCAGTCCATAAGCAAAAATCAAGCGTTTATCGGAATTGTCGATGAAACTCTCGTGCGGACCAATAATGTCGCTCGCCCAATCCATAACCAGCAAAACTTTTTCTGGACGATTTGGTCCTTTATAAGAATCCAGAGTGATTTCCATGATTTCACTCAAGACACGGGCAAGTGGTCTCGATTGAGTGTTGTAGTACTCAATCACCTCGATTTCTTGCCTCATGCCTTCAAAGAAGCCTTTGAGAATAAGCAAGTTTTCGGCTATTGCTTTATGGTCTTCTGGTTTTGTTACTGTGTTGAAATGCGGTTTAAGCAATACGCTGCCATAGAGGATGAATAGCCAATCCTGGGCAGTTAATGTTTTCTTTGCGGCAAAACTTTCGGCACGTTTTAAGACGATTTTTCGATGAGTAGTCTCTTTTATTTCGTCATCTTCTTTTGCAAGCGCACTCAATTGATTCGTGAGTTTTTTTGAATTTTCAAGATCGCGTGTGAGCAAATAACACACCGACAAATTCAAGGCGCTGTCGAAGTCGGGCTGAATGGCCATCGCTTTTTCAAAATAGGCGATAGCCTGAGAAAAGCCACCAAGAGCCATCATTGAAAAGCCAAGCTCATAATTGACGCCTGGATCATCAGGAGTGAGTTTGTCGCATTCGGTTAAGAGCATTGCTGCAAGGTCATACTGTCTGACGTCAATCAGTGCAAATCCGGCTTCAAAAAGGGCAAGGGCTTGATCGTCGTTGGATAGAAGGTTGCGAATTTTGTTCGCTGGTTCAGGACGTCCTGATTGCTGCAAAATGTCTGCATACAGTTCGATTAGATCTTCGTCGTCAACGTTTTCCAGCCATAAAACATTGGCTCGAATAGCTGCAATTTCAAATTGACCGTCAGCAAGTGCCTTTCTTGCTTCTTCAATTTGTTGAGCGAGCGAGGTATTTTCAAAAACCGGGTCTGACATGCAAACCTCTAAATTTGATTATGGATTTGGTCAGACAGTTCTTCGGCATGATACGAACTGCGCACGAGTGGACCTGCGTGCACCATTTTGAAACCCAGTGTCCAGGCGTATTTGCCAAGTTCGTCAAATTCTTCTGGTGTGACGTATCGCTTCACGGGCAGTTGTTCGCGACTTGGTCGAAGGTACTGACCGAGTGTCAAAAAGTCGCAATCTATTTTGCGCAAATCACGCAAAACCTCTTTCACTTCTTCTTCGGTTTCGCCAAGCCCCAGCATTAATCCTGATTTTGTGGGAATCGAGGGTGCAAGCTCTTTTGCTGCATGCAAAACGGCAAGCGAGCGATCATATTTCGAGCCCGGTCTCACTTTACGATAAAGACGAGGCACTGTTTCGATGTTGTGATTAAAAACGACCGGCCCAGCATCGAGAACAATTTTTATACATTCTCGACGCCCCTGAAAATCAGGAGTGAGGACTTCGACATTGACTCCCGGGATGGCTTCTTTGAGTGCTTCTATCGTGCGGGCAAAGTGATTTGCACCTTGGTCGGGCAGGTCATCACGATTGACTGAAGTCAAAACGACGTGTCGCAAACCCATTTTGGCTGACGCTGTAGCGACCCGTGCTGGTTCATCAGGATCAAGCGCTTCGGGCAATCCTTTATTGACAGAACAAAATTTGCAGGTGCGCGTGCACAATCCACCCATCAACAAATAAGTGGCTGTGCCTCTGGCCCAGCATTCGCCCTTGTTAGGACAGCGCCCGCTTTCACAAATAGTGTTGAGATTCCCTTCTTTAAGAATGCCTCTGACTTTGCGATTGTCTTCAGTGTTGAGGACAGTTCGTTTGACCCATTCGGGCAGTCGCTTTGGCAAATCTTCTTCTGAGTCGTTGATATTTAAAGCGGGCTTACCACTAGTAGCATTGGCTGTTCTACTTTCGATCATTTCGCCCCCAGATTTCGTCTCATTCCGACTGAATAAGTATTCTAACCTTTGCTGTAGGTGCCGTGCCCGGCGATAGTTTTATTTGTTTGTGTAACGCGGAAAACTGAGACCTTGCTCATCAGGCGCCTCTTGGAAAGAGGGTGCGCGGGATTTGCTGTAGAATTGCCACGACTTTAAAAGAGTTCAGAAAAGTTCAAAAGTGAAAGGAGTGTCTCGTGAGCAAACAGACGCGCAAAACAATTATTGCCGGCAATTGGAAGATGAACAAGACGCGTAAAGCAGCTCAGGAGCTTGCCGAAGCGATTGTGGCGGCTTGTGCCAAACACAACGACCTTCCAGAAATCGTTGTCTGCCCTCCATTTACCGCTTTGCCTGAAGTGCTTGCCGCAGTCAAAGGATCCGCCGTCAGTACCGGCGCACAGAACATGGATTATCATCCAAGTGGCGCATTTACTGGCGAAATCGCACCACCGATGCTGACAGACCTAGCAGTCAAATACGTAATCATCGGGCATTCCGAAAGACGTCAATTTTTTGGCGAGACTAATGCTTCAGTCAATTTGAAACTGAAAGCCGCTCTAGAGCACAAGTTAGTGCCAATCGTTTGCGTGGGCGAAACGCTTGATGAACGCGAATCAGATTTAACAGACAACGTTATCTGTCACCAGGTAGCCGCTGCCCTTGCCGATGTGGCTATTGAAAGCGTCGATCCTATTGTGTTTGCCTATGAGCCAGTCTGGGCTATTGGCACGGGCAAGACATGCGAAGCAACCGAAGCCAATCGTGTTTGCCATTTAATCCGCTCAACGATAGATGGGTACTATCAAAGCTCTCAAAAGGGCGCGCCGGCTGCTGAGATGGTTGGCAATTTGATTCCTGTTTTGTACGGCGGTTCGGTCAAAGCCTCTAACGTCGACGAGATTTTGTCGAAAGAAGATGTTGACGGTGCGCTTGTTGGTGGCGCCAGCTTGACTGTTGAAGATTTCTTGCCGCTCATCTTGTCTGCTCAAAAGCGCAAACAAGGCTCGCTGTCAAAGGGCGCGGTTTGAGCCAGAATGCCGGGTTATACGTCTAAGTTATACGTCTAAGTTATACAAAGATTAGTCTTCAATTAATTACAAAAGCCTTGCTTAAGCAGCGGAGGGCTCGAATCCGCTGTGCAGCTTAGGCTATAATTAGAAACCTGATTACCTGGAGAGGTGTCGGAGTGGTCTAACGTGAGGTCCTGGAAAGACCTTCTGCGTCAAAAGCGCAGCGAGAGTTCGAATCTCTCCCTCTCCGTTTTTTTTAAATCAATAATAAGTGGCTGGTCGCTCGGTGGACCAGCTGGTGACATGTTCTACAGTTCTTTCATCTGTTTGTTTTTTCTGTTTACTCTTTCTCTATCTGGCAGCTCTATATGGACGATCACATCGTTGTAAAACTGAAAGAAGTCGAGAGCACCTATCAGGATCTCGAAGAGAAACTCGCCGATCCGAGCGTTTTTCAGGATCAGGAAAATGCCAAGCGATTGGGACGGGCTAAGCGTTCCATGGAAGCTACAGTCAACACGTTTCACGAATATCAGAAGCTCGAAAAAGATTTAGAAGACACTCAGACTTTGTTGCGACAGGAAAATGACCGCGAGACTCGCGAGTTTTTCGAGCAAGAATTGGTTGAGCTTCGTGCTCGTGAGCAGGAGTTAGCCGAAAAGTTGCGTTTGCTGTTGCTGCCCAAAGATCCAAACGATGACAAAGACATCATGGTGGAAATTCGCGCTGGCACAGGTGGCGATGAGGCTTCGTTGTTTGCCGGTGACTTATTCCGTATGTACTTGCGTTATGCCGATAAAATGCGCTGGACTTCCGAGCTAGCAAGTGCCAGCGAAGGCGAAATGGGCGGCTATAAAGAAGTCATTTTTAGCATGAAAGGCGATGGTGCCTATAGCAAATTTAAATACGAATCTGGTGTGCATCGCGTACAAAGAGTCCCTGCTACAGAGGCTCAAGGTCGAGTTCACACATCGACTGCGACTGTTGCTGTCATGCCTGAAGCTGAAGAAGTTGACGTTGTGCTTGAAGAAAAAGATCTTGAAATCACAACTATGCGGTCTGGCGGTGCGGGTGGACAGAACGTCAATAAAGTTGAAACTGCCGTTCGTATCGTGCACAAACCGACTGGCATTTTCGTCGCTTGCTCAGAAGAACGTAGCCAGTTGCAAAATAAAGAGCGCGCCAAACAAATTTTGCGCAACAAGCTCTACAAACTGAAACTGGAAGAACATCAAAAAGAAATTTACGACCAACGAAAGGCGCAGGTTGGTTCAGGCGATCGCTCTGAAAAAATTCGCACATATAATTTCAAAGACAATCGCTTAACAGATCACCGTATCAATCAAAACTTCGCTTTGCAATCGGTGCTTGAAGGCGAATTAGACAGGGTCATCGAAGCAAGTATTCTGGACGAACAACAGCGATTGCTACGCGAATCAATTGAGTAAAGTGAATTAAGCGGAGCTTTTTGGATGTTCGCTCAATGACAAAATTGCCCGATCTCAAAAGTGTGATTCGCGATGTCCTGACAGAAGCCGGGATAGAGGCTGATGAAGCCCATGCAGAAGTTGAATTAATAGCTGAGCACGTCACTAAACTGAGCCCGACCGAACAGATTCTTTTTGCTGGTGCGGTGCCCGACCAATGGCTTGCTGATGTGGAAGTGATTATTCGCAAGCGCCTTGAGCGCACGCCCATCCAATACATTCTGGGCGAAGCCTATTTCTGCGGACTCAACTTTGAAGTCAAACCGGGTGTCTTTATTCCACGCTCGGACACAGAAGCGGTTGTAGAAAAAGCCATTTCAATTATCCAAAAAGCAAAAGTAAAACGGCCACGAATTGTCGACATCGGCTGCGGTTCGGGTGCGATTGCTATTAGCCTGGCTAAAGCAATACCGGCCGCCAAAGTTTATGCTATCGAAATTTCCGCGATCGCTCTCGGCGTTGCCAGGAGCAATGCGGCCAGGCACCAGGTGGATGACAAAATTGAGTTTTTGCAAAGCGATTGGCGTAAATCATTGCCATTTGATCTAGATCTGATCGTCTCCAACCCACCTTACATCCCTCGCCATAAGGCTAAAGACCTGATGCCTGAGGTCGTTGATAATGAGCCTCACCTGGCGCTTTTTGGTGGAGATCGCGATGGACTTGGTCATTACCGCGATTTTGCTCGCTTGTTCAGTCCGCATTTTGCGCAAGCTGGTGGCTTTGTCTGTTTAGAAGTTGGCGATATGCAAGCACCATCCGTTGCCACGATTTTTAAAGAGCGCGAATGGACATCAGTCGAGATTACCAAGGACCTAAACGGACACGAGCGGGTCGTCTCGGCCTGGTCGCCAAAAATTGAAGATGTTAAAAAAACATAAAACTGATAAGATTGTTAAACCGGATTTAGTTCCCGACGCGCGGGGAGCGAGGCGACTATGGAAGATGGTTTACTCAAGGCGATATCGGCCGATGGCACCATTCGTGCCGTGATAGCCACTACAACGGGTCTGGTGGAGAGCGCTCGTAAGCGACACAACCTTTCTTTTACTGCTGCTGCTGCCCTCGGACGTGCTTTGACCGGGGGCGTTTTATTGGCACCAGTTGTCGCCCGCGAGGGGCAGGTGTTGTTGAAATTTCACGGTAATGGACCGCTCGGCAAAATATTTGTCGATGCCTCGCCGCATGGTACGGCTCGAGGCTATGTCGAAAATCCACAATTGGAATTACCCCTCAATTCTCTTGGCAATTTTGACGTTGGCACAGCCGTCGGTAACACCGGCTATTTGCATGTGACAGTCGATCATGGTTTTGGCCGACCCCATACATCCACAGTGGAGCTTGCTTCCGGTGAAATTGGCGAAGACATCAATCGCTATTTAGTCACTTCGGAACAGGCTGGTTCTATCGTGGTTGTCGGTTGTCATCTCACTCGCAAAGGAGTCGAGGCAGCTGGCGGTCTGATAATTCAGTTATTGCCAGACCACACCGAAGAAACTATTTGCAAGATTGAAAATAACATCACAACCTTTGGCACTTTTACCTTTTTGATGCGCCGAGGGATGACGTTGGAGGCGATTCTCCATCGGATTCTCAACGGTTTCGACGTTCGCACTCTGGGCGAAGTGAAGCCGACCAAATTTGCTTGCAAATGCACTAACGAAAGATTTATCGAAGCGCTTAAAATTTTTGGCAAGGAAGATCTGCTCTCGATGGCCGAGGAAGACGGACAGGCTGAGGGCAGATGTCACTTTTGCAATGAATTCTATTATGTCAATAAAGAAGGCCTGCTGGATCTAGCCAAAGGTAGCGGCTGATCCACAGATAATTTTCGGCTGTTCGATAGATTATTTATAAGACGCATAGCAAAAAACGGACGCGTAAGGACGCGTCCATTAGATTCGTTGCCGATTATCCGACGCTTATACAGCGCGTTTAATCTTGCCAGCCTTGATGCAGGAGGTGCAAACTTTCATTTTTTTGACGGCGCCTGCGACCATTGCCCGCACAGGTTGCAAATTTGGCAACCAACGACGTTTGTCGTGCGAGTTCCAGTGCGAACGTAAGAAGGTATAGCCGCGACCGGTCATCGGTCCTTTGGCACAAACATCACAAACTTTAGCCATAACTACAAAATACCCAGTGAAATCAACCGTGACGAAATTGCCTGCCCTGGCGACCATTACAGCTTTATCAAATGATTTGAAGCTGGCTCGGGTTGCAAATAACCGCAACTAAAAGGCACAGAGTGCCAGCCAGTCCCGACTACAGACAAGTCGTGAATTGTATCACAAGGAGATATCCGGCGTGGAAAGATTAGATAGTATTGCCCTCTTATCAGCAAGGAAGATTTACACAAATTACATTGCCCATACGCAGCTATGAACGTGGTAGTCTGTGTTGGGGGGAGCAGCTTTTATAGTTACTATTTGGGCTGTCAGTATGGCATCGTTTTAGAGGCTCCCACTTCGGTTGACCCCTTTTGACGATGTTGGACCGGTTGACTCAATTCTCTACAACAGAGCAATTGATGGACCTGTGAAAACAGAATAGGAAATCAAGGATGGCACTCGTAAATTACGCGGCACGAGAGATCAACTGTAAGATCGTTTACTATGGCACCGGTCTTGGTGGCAAAACCACCAACTTAAAATATATCCACAGCCAATTGGCACCGACCACTCGGGGCGAATTGATTAGCTTGGCTACTGAAACAGAAAGAACTCTGTTCTTTGACTTTTTGCCGTTAGATCTTGGTAGCGTTCAAGGCTTCAAAACGCGCTTCTCTCTTTATACGGTTCCCGGTCAGGTGGAATACAACGCCAGCCGTAAACTAATTTTGAATGGTGTAGACGGCATTATTTTCGTGGCCGATTCCGACGTCATGCGCTCGCGTGAAAATCAGGAATCGTTGCAGAATATGATCGACAACCTTTCCGAATATAGTTTGACTCTGGATAACATTCCCTGGGTTCTTCAGTACAACAAGCGAGATCTGGCAAACGCATTGCCAATCGAGCGTCTGGAAAAAGAATTGAATACAAAAGGCGTGCCGAGCTTTGAAGCTGTGGCGTCTGAGGGTCTAGGCGTATTTGCGACATTGAAAGCGATTTCAAAATTGATTCTCAATCGTTTGCAATAAAGCTCACTTTTTTATATAGAAGAGTTTTGATTAGAGAGCCTGGTTTTGACCGGGCTCTTTTTACTTGCATATTTGCATATGTCGTGAATATGCGTTGAGCCGCGCTGCTGCTCGCTTACGCAAAATTTCATTAGTGTTATAGGGCTCTATCTCTTACGCTTAAAGGGTTAGTTAGAGCCAGGTTTCAATTTCGTTTTGAGTCAACCAGTCGCTCAAATTTCCAAACCCAACAGAGAGGCGGAGTTATCTGCGCTGCGCCGCGCTATTGCTGTAGAAAGACGCGCCTATTATGCGGATCTCCAGGGGAAGAAAACGACGTTCTCTCGCTTCATGAGACAGACGGCAGAGCGTCTTAATCGAAAATATCCACTGGAGGCTTTGTGGCCTACTGTAAGAGGCTTGTTTCGCGAATATCCTAACTTGGATGTAGGCACACGTATTTCAATAATCAAGCGTGCGGAGGAGCTGCTGGCTCCTCTTTGGGATGCTCTCAACGCTCCTGAGCCGGAAGAGGTTGCAATCGCGGCTCCAGCGACTTCAAGCCCTGCAATTTCCCAAGATGCTCCAGAAAGTTTAAAACCAAAACGTAAAACTAGTGTTTCGACAACTTCTACCTTGACTGCCGCAGCGCAAAATTTTTCCGATGTATATTCCATTCCGGTCAAATACGTCAAAGGCGTTGGTCCAAAGGCCGAGGCTGTACTCAATCGTCTGGACATCTTTACCGTTGGCGATTTATTGCGCCACTACCCGCGGCGTCATCTGGATTTTGCTAACCGACTTTTCGTTCGTGAACTCAAGCCCGGCATGGAAGTAACCATATTTGGCACAATTCGCTCAGTGGGCGCTTTTCAATCACGTAAGGGTAATGTTTCTATCGTCAGTGTCGTCATCACCGATGGCACCGGCAATATATCGATCACTAGGTTTGTTGGTGGCAAATCCAATAAGTACTTGATGGAGCGCTACAAGTCTCAATATCCTAAAGGCGCTCAAGTACTGGTTTCTGGCGTGACCGAAAAAGACCGCATGTCCAACAAACTGACCTTGAAAAATAGCGAAATTGAAATTCTTGGTCAAGGTGGTGAAGTCTCCGATGAAGGAGATATCGAAATCGGTACTCAAGACTCGACCAGCCTCCACACCGGGCGCCTGGTGCCTGTCTATCCTTTGACTGAAGGATTGAGCCTGCGCTATTTTCGCAACATCATCTTCAATGCTCTCAAAGAATTTGGACACTTAATCGAGGAACATTTACCGCCAGATTATCTTAGTGGTTTGTCGCTAATGGGCCTCGCGCAGGCTGCCGAGCAGATTCACTTTCCTAAAGACGCCGAAAGCAACGAGGCTGCCAGGCGTCGACTAGTCTTCGATGAATTGCTCGCCATTCAAATTGAACTCGCCCAGAGACGTTATAAATTCGAAGCGACAGAGTGCGGGCTGGCTTTAAAAGAGCTTTCTGAGAATAGTCTTGTTACACGCCTGCAGGATTCACTGCCCTTTAAATTGACGGGCGCGCAGCAAAGAGTGTTTCAAGAAGTACGGCGCGATCTTGAGCAGCCTAAGCCCATGCATCGCTTGATTCAGGGGGACGTTGGCTCAGGCAAAACTATTGTCGCACTGCTTGCGTTTATGGTGGCAATCGACAATGGTTTTCAAGGCGTGATGATGGCGCCGACTGAAATTCTGGCTGAGCAGCACTATCGACAGTTTCAACGTCTGTGCACTCCGCTTGGTCTAAAAGTTTGTCTAGTCGTAGGCAAACAAGGTCAAAAAGAACGCCGCGATGTGCGCGCTGAAATTCTGTCGGGGCAAATTCATATTGCTGTAGGCACGCATGCGTTACTGGAAGACAACGTCGAATTCAATAACCTTGGTTTGATCATCATTGACGAACAACATCGTTTTGGTGTCAAACAAAGAGCACGCTTGAAGTCAAAGAGTCTTACACCAGAGTTGTTGACGATGACAGCTACCCCCATTCCACGCACTATGGCCCTGACTTTGCATGGTGATCTTGATGTTTCTGAAATCGATGAAATGCCGCCAGGCAGAAAACCGATTGAGACTCATTTATTCACGCCTTCGCAAAAAGGTAAAGTGCTTGCCGCTATCGAAGAGCAAATTATTCGAGGACGACAGGCCTATATCGTTTTTCCTTTGATTGATGAATCTGAAACTTTGGCGGCCAAGGCTGCGACCAAAGAGTTCGAGCGCTTGCGTACTGGGGAGTTTCAACATCGCCGCGTGGGCTTAATGCATGGCAAACTGAAATCCCAGGAAAAAGAAGAAGTGATGGAAGCTTTTAGAGCGCGCGAATTCGATATCCTGGTTTGCACAACTGTAATTGAAGTGGGAGTAGATGTGCCCAACGCTTCAGTGATGGTGATTGAGAACGCCGACCGCTTTGGATTGGCTCAGCTGCACCAATTGCGAGGTCGCGTTGGACGTGGCGCCGATCAATCTTATTGTTATTTGGTATCAGATTCGCAATCTCCCACAACTCGAGATCGACTTGGCATAATGGTCGAAACGAATGATGGCTTTGTTGTCGCCGAAAAGGATTTAGAGATTCGCGGACCGGGTGAATTCCTTGGTTTTAAACAAAGCGGCTTGCCTGAAATGATTCTTGCCGATTTAGTTAAAGATGCAAAAATTCTTGAAGACGCGCGCAATACAGCAATTGCTATCGTGAAAAATGATCCTGAGCTTGTGACGTATCCGGCTTTGCAAAAATTTGCCGCGCGCAATCACAAATCAGTGGAAACGGAATTGGTAAGGTCAGGTTGATGATGACCGTGACTAGGCCTTTGGCACGGCAAACCATTGCGAAAAAATCTAAGCGTCTTTTGCTACTAAGTCGTGTGCTTCTTGTCGAGTTCCGCGGATTTTTGATGTGTGCATTTTTAGCATTCACAATCTCGACGTTGCTTCTCTACTCATACTATCCCAGAAAATTATCCCCAACCGGCTCTATCACTCTCTCGCAAGCAGGTTACTACACGCTTTTGATGACTTTCTTTGAAAGTCCTTTGACTTACGTGGAAGATGTGAAGCTTGCACCATTGTTTTATTTGCTGCCGCTTTTAGGGCTGGTGACTATAGCTGAAGGCGTCGTGCATCTAGGCACTCTTCTTTTTCAACATAAACGATACTCGAAGGAATGGCAAAAAATGATTGCAACCACTATGGAAGACCACGTAATTGTCTGTGGTCTGGGTAATGTCGGAGTCAGAGTTGTACAGCACCTAAAGCAATTCAACGAAGACGTTGTTGCAATTGAAAGCAATCCAGATGCGCGATTTGTTTCCGAGGTGGCAAGTTACGATGTGCCAGTATTGTTCGGCGATGTTCGTGACGCTAGTTTGCTAGAACAGGCAGCCGTTGTGAAAGCCAAAGCGATTATCGCTGTCACCGACAATGATTTGGCTAATCTCGAAGCCGCTCTTACAGCTAGAGAGATGAATGCAAAAATTCGTATTGTGATCAGAATGTTTGATCAGAAGCTTGCAAAGAAAGTGCAAAATTTCATGGGCATCGAAGGTGCTTACAGTAGCTCGGCGCGCTCGTCTCGTCTGTTTGCCCAGGCTGCAATATCTGGAGACATATTAGATAGTTTCGAATTTGGTGGCACTGTCATCAATGCTATGCAGTTAATGATTGAATCTGAATCTCCTATGGTCGGTCACCCCATCGATGATTTGCGTAATGAATACGAGGTGACGATTCTTTGCCAGGAGAAAAAAAACGGCGCCGTGGATTGGAATCCCGCTCCCACCAACAAGCTTGAAACGGGCGATAAGTTGCTCATTATGACGGATGTCGAAGGTTTGAAACGGCTTGAGAAAGTCGGACGCAAAGTGGCCCTGCCGCGCGAGTAAAATTGATTGATTCTTTTGTATTTGAAAGTGGTATAGACTCTGGCAGACAGTAAAAGGTTTGTAGAATGTCCCGCTTTTTTGCTCGCTGCCTCAAGGCAGCCGTCGTGCTTAATTCGTTACTGATATTTATGCCTGGTCTTGCAGCTCAGGCTCAGCCAAGCGAAGCGCAAATGGAAAAAGCCCTTGATGTGATGGATAAGCCTTCAAGCTGGAATGGACCAGGTCAGGGTGCACCAATACAGCCTGCGCCGCTGCAGAACGCTGCAGCTTCATATGGAATGGCAGCTCCGACGCCAATGTTTAATCATCAGCCGGCAATGTCAGCGCCTGGCGCGGCCAATCCATTTACTTTGCAAAATGCATTACGCATAATGCTTGGCGGTTCTTCCGGGCCTTCATCAGGTGCTGGGGTTTCTGGCAATGATTCAGAAAATTTGCAAACCGCCCTCGATCAAAAACAGCAAGCAATCGATGCTTGCAACAGTATTTCTGGCGAAAGCGACAAAGGCGTCAAGCAGGGGCTCGCCAGTCAAGCGCAAGACCACGCCAATGCCGCTAGTTATGCAGCTGATGCTCTCTATAATGCTTCTAACAATTCCAAATCGCAGGAAGTGCACAACATGGCTTCAAGAGCGCGGAATGCCGCGAACGAAGCCCAATCTTATGCCGACCGAGCACGCTCGAAAGCTGATGGCGGAGGTTGGTAACAATGCCGTTTAATCCTGTGCCACCATTTGCTCGAGATACGGCCGTCATCAAAGTGAGATTGGCTGAAGACGGCTGGAATTCACGCGATCCAGAACGTGTGGTGCTTGCGTATACTCCTGATTCTTACTGGCGTAACCGTAGCGAATTCTTGCAAGGTTCGGATGAGATTATCAATTTTCTCAAGCGAAAGTGGTCCAAAGAACATCAGTATCGGTTGATCAAAGAACTCTGGGCTTGCGAGGGCATTCGCATCGCTGTGCGCTTTGCCTATGAATGGCATGACGACCAAAACCAGTGGCATCGCTCATACGGTAATGAGAACTGGGAGTTTGCAGATGACGGGCGCATGAAAAGGCGGCTGGCGAGTATCAACGATTTGGAAATCGACGAGAGCAAACGCCTTTTTCACTGGGCGCAAGGACGACGTCCTGATGATCATCCGGGGCTAAGCGATCTGGGTTTGTAATTAGAGTGGATTCTGGCTGCCAGCGTCGGCATTACCGGCGGTGCTAGGATTGCCATTACCGCTTGGTACAGGTGCTGACATTGTCGGTGAATTTGGTGCTGTGGCCTGAGTGGCATTTGGCACAGGAGCGCTGCTTGGTATGGGGGCACTGACGCCTTCGGCGTTAACTTGACCACCTTGTCCTGTTGTTTGTTTGATTTTGTCGAGCGCACCTTTAATCACTTCGTTATAGGCGCCGCTCGGATCGATAGCCAGGTACTTTTCAAAAGAAGCTACGGCGTCAGCTGTTTTCTCTTGCGATTGATAAAGCAATCCCAGGGCGTAATAGGCGTTCGAATATTTGGGATCGATATTAAGAGCTTGTTTGTATTGCTCAAGAGCGCCATCAATATTGTTCTGCCCTGTTAAAGCAAGCCCAAGGTTATAGTGCGCTAAGACGTTGTCTGTTTTAGATGCAAGAGCCTGTTGATACTCGGTTGCGGCGTTGACAAAATCTTTTTGCGCCAAAAAGACATTGCCCAGGTTGATGTGCGCTTCTGCAAAAGATGGATTGAGTTCCAGCGCTTTTCTAAATTGGGCAATAGCACCGGGTGTTTCGTTGTGCTTTTGTAATGCCAGTCCAAGATCATTGAATGCATCGGCAGACGTTGGATTGGCCTGCACCAGTCGTTGATAAACTTCAATTGAGTCGGCCTGCTTGCCCTGGTCATTGTAATTTTCAGCAAGCATTTGCATTGCTTTAATGTCATTCGGAAACTTAGTGAGCAGTTGTTTTAGATCGCTTTCAGTTTTTGCTAAATTGCCTTCTTGCGAATCTAGATTGGCTAAGGCGAGCATGGTATTGCGATCGTTTGGAGCTAGAGTGAGAGCTGATTCTATCGCCGAGTGAGCGCCAGTGAAATCTTTCATCTGCACAAGAGTGGTGCCTAATTCGACAAAAGCTGCTGCATCGGTTGGCTCGATGCTCAAGCCCTGGCGGTAAAAAGTAACCGCTTGATTTAAATCATTTTTGAGCAAATATGTACGACCGAGGTTGATCATCGCCTGCCCGTCGTCGGGTTTAAGTGACAGAGCCGTTTTAAATTGTTGCTCGGCATCGGGCAAATCGCCTTGTTTTTGTCTGACGATGCCCAGGTTGAAGTGAGCATTCTCATTGCTTGAGTTGAGGCTGAGTACATGTGTGTAAGCCTCCGCCGCTCCACCTAGGTCGTTTTTAGTCTGTAGCAAATAACCGAGACTGAAAGCGGCAGTGACATCTTTGGGGTCAAGTGTTTGGGCCTGGCGATATTCAACAATGGCGCCGTCGATGTCCTGTTTTTTGGTCAACACATCACCGAGTTCAGCATGCCACTCGGCCTGATCGCCTTTCAATGATATGGCTGTTTTTAACTCGGAAGCCGCGCCGTCAAAATTGTTCAGTTTGACTAGAGCTGTTGCCAGGAGCGCATGCGCTGATGCGACCGATTTGTCGGCAGCTACTGCTTGCCCCAAAACATCGGCTGCCTGAGCGTAATCGCTAAGAGCCAGGGCACAGATGCCCAGATTGTAAAGAATGGAAAAATTGTGAGAGTCAGAAGCCAGTATTCGTCTGTATTCAACCGATGCCTGCTGGAATTCACCTTTGTCTTGAAAGGCTGCAGCCAGTTGAGCGCGCGCGCGTAACTGGGTTGGATAGTATTGCAAGACTCTCTGCAGTTCGGCGATAGCCGCGTCCTTATTGCCAGCTACTCGATTGGCAATGCCGAGATTCAAATGCAGTAAAGGAACGTCGGGACGCAGGTTGATTGCTTGCTGATACTCAGCAATCGCTTCTTCAATTTTGCCTTCGCCTTGTAAGAGCAAGCCGAGAGCTTCGCGGGCAAAGGCGTCAGTTGGACGAATCGCGATTGCCCTTTTGTACTCGGCTATGGCGCTGTCGATATCACCATGTTGTTGCAATGCCGCAGCAAGACTCAGGTGCACGAGCGGGTCGTAAGGAGCGCTCAATGCCGTAGCGCTGAAACTGCTGAGAGCTCCATCTAGATTGCCCTGTTTGAAAAAGGTCACGCCCTGGTAATAGCGGTCGAGGAGCGATTTATCTAATGTAGAGTCGCTAGACGCCGGTGCCGCAGCCTGGGCTGCCAAGGGAGACAGCGTTAACAGGGCCGACAAAACAATAAATCTCTTCACGTCACTCTCCTGGGGCGGCTTTTGGCAACACAGCCATTGCGCCAGTCGCATATCTCATTAATGTAGTTGGACGACGTAATTATGACGGAATGAGCGGTCCTTGTAAAAGCAATGCCAATATTGCTCAGCTTTTTCGTCAGGATTAATCTCCGCTTGAGTCATTAGTTCGCGTGCTGGTCCAATTTTTAGACAACCTGGCTAAATTATGATGCTGATTTTTAGACAAGGTGCATATTGTCCGGCCTGTGACCGTCGATGTACATTGGTAACAGATGACGAACGGTCGCATCTCGTAAAAGACAGTATCTATGTCGTTTTTCGTAAGCAGACCGACGTTTGGATGAGTGGAAGCCCACTGAAATGGCTAATTTTATGCGGATCACACGCAAAACCAAAAGTAATTTTTTGTAGCGTCGCCTGTTTGTTCACAACAAACAACTAAATGGCTGTCGATGCTGATGTCTGTAAGACGAGTAACTCTCGTTTGATGTCGCTCAACCTCTTGTTGTTTTAACCGAAAATACGACGCACTACACAACACACAAAGGCACTGACTGTGAAGGTCGGTGGTAGTTTTATGGCACTTTATAAGAAAAATTTTGAAAAGAAGGAATTTCCCAAACTAGAACGTGGTGCCAAGCACTACGAAATGATTGCAGCGGAAGCCTTAGAGAATTCCATTGAACATTTAAATCACGCTTATGGTCAGAAGCTCTGCGGAGCGGAAGGTGCCGTTGAGTATCGTGACGGTGGTGTGTATACCTACGACAACAACGGTAAACGTTACCTCGATTGTTTGGGTGGCTACGGCATTTTCAACGTTGGACACAGACATCCAAAAGTAATTGAAGCCGTCAAAAATCAATTAGATCAAGTTTGCTTACATAGTCAGGATTTGCTCAATCCATGGGCAGCTTATCTCGCTAAGCAGCTAGCAGCGATTGCCCCAGGCGATCTTAAGTATTCATTCTTTTGCAATAGCGGTACTGAAGCTGTTGAAGGTGCAATCAAACTAGCCCGTTTGTACACTGGCAAGACCGAAATTATTTCCACCAAAAATTCTTATCACGGCGTCAGTATGGGCGCTCTGTCAGCCACTGGCCGTGACGTTTTCCGTAAGCCTTTCGAGCCTTTGCTCAATGGTTTCGTCCATGTGCCTTTTGGTGATATTGATGCGATTGAAAACGCCATCACCAAAAACACCGCTGCCGTAATCCTCGAGCCAATTCAAGGCGAAGGTGGTATCAACCTGCCACCCGATGGTTATTTACGCAAAGTTCGTCAGCTTACACAGAAGAAAGGTGTTCTTCTAATTCTGGACGAAGTACAAACCGGTATGGGAAGAACTGGTCGTATGTTTGCTTGCGAACATGAAAGCGTAGTGCCTGATATTTTGTGTCTTGCCAAAGCTCTAGGCGGCGGCGTTATGCCAATCGGCGCTTTCATGTCGACCTCCAAAATCTGGCGCGTTCTCGAGCCAAATCCAAGTATTCATAACTCCACATTCGGTGGCAACCCTCTCGCCTGTACAGCTGCTTCTGCTTGTATCGAAGTTCTGCTTGAAGAACACCTTCCAGCCAGAGCGGCGATGATGGGTAATTTGTTCACACGCAAGTTAAAGGAACTGCAGGATTTATTTCCTCAGTATGTTGCCGATGTTCGTGGTCGCGGTCTTTTGATTGGTCTGGAATTTCAGACCAAAGAAGTGCGCGAGCAAGTGCAAGTCGAGCTTTTCCATAGAGGAGTTCTCGTAGCAGCGACGATGAATGCTAATCGCACAGTGCGAATTGAGCCGCCATTGATCATCACTGAAGCTCAGGTCTTATTGATGATCGAAACGTTGAGTGGTATTTTGCAAGAATTGAAAGATGCCAAAGTTGCCGACATCACTAAAAAGGTGAAAAAGCGCGACCGTAAAAAAGACAAAGAGAAAGATCGCAAACGCGCGTAATTCTTAAATTCTAAAGAGAGGGCGGCACCATTTCTGGTGTCGCTTTTTTTTATTTAGAGCAATTTGCCAATGGCATCTTCGACGGCGGTGATGATGTCGCCTGAGATAATTAACTCCTCGGCCTTATTCATATCAAGGTGCAACTCTCGGTCTTCGCCCATGTGCTTAATTACTTTGCGCACGGCGTGATGAGCCGCTTTGACTCCGGCACCAGCGTTTAATTTGCGACTCGATTCACTAGAGGGCATATTGTAGCCCGTGCGTAAGTCCAGACCCTGGGCGGCGCATAGCAACTCGATAGCCATGACCTTGCGTAAATTGACCAAAATCGCTCTCGCTTTGCGACAAGCGATAGTGCCCATTGAGACGTGGTCTTCTTGATTAGCGGAAGTGGGAATGGAGTCGACGCTCGCCGGGTGAGCAAGACTCTTATTCTCCGACACCAGCGCTGCGGCTGTGTATTGAGCCATCATAAAGCCGGAATTCAAACCACCATTTTCCGTCAGAAATGCTGGCAGTCCATTAGATAGTGCAGGATTGACCAGACGCTCTGTGCGGCGCTCTGAAATATTGCCCAGTTCAGCAAGGGCAATCGCTACATAATCCATAACCAGCGCGAGCGGTTGTCCGTGGAAATTGCCGCCAGAAATTACCGAATCCTCAAATACGAGCGGATTATCAGTGGCTGAATTAATTTCGATTTCCAGTACGGAACGAGCATGCGCAAAAGCCTGCCTGGAGGCTCCGTGGACTTGCGGCATGCAGCGCAATGAATAGGCGTCCTGCACCATTGGGCAATCTGCATGACTGAGAATAATTTGACTGTCGCGCAACAGCGTTCGCAGATTGCTGGCTGAGGCCAGTTGACCAGGATGAGGGCGCACCTGATGGATAAGTTCAGAAAATGCGCGCTCGGATCCAAGTTGTGCTTCCAGGCTCATAGCACCGATGATATCTGCTGTTTTGGCCAGTCTTTCGGCTTCTAGCACGACTAAGCTGCCAATAGCTGACATTGCTTGAGTGCCGTTGGTGAGAGCCAAGCCTTCTTTTGCTTGCAAGGTGACGGGTGTCAGCTTCTTTGCTGCAAGTGCTTGAGCGCCAGGCAATATTTCGCCTGCCAGTTCCGCCTGTCCTTCGCCTATTAAAACTAGAGCTAGATGAGCAAGTGGGGCTAGATCTCCCGACGCGCCAACAGAGCCTTGTTGAGGGATAACCGGGTGGATATGCTCATTGAGCAAATCGAGCAAACGCTGCACGACTTCCTGTCTGATTCCCGAAAAGCCCTTAGCCAGAGCATTAGCACGCAATAGGGTAATCGCTCTTACAGTGGCCTTGTCGAAAGGGGGACCAACGCCAACTGCATGGCTGAACATAAAATTGCGTTGCAACTTTTCTGTGTCTTCTGGGTGAATGAAGACGTCTTTAAATTTGCCAAACCCAGTGGTTACTCCATAGACCACTCTTTTTTCAGCAAGCATGGTTTCAATGACAGCTCGGCTTTTGGCCAGTTGCTCGGTGGCCCGCTCGGCAAGCTGGACCTTCTGATTTAAGACCGCCACGCGTTCTATGTCTTCCAGGGTTAGACTGTTGCCGTCTATTGAAAGAGGTGCTCGAGGCGTGGAGTCGTTTCCAGCTTGTCTTTGATTCAGTGTTTTATTGAGCATTTGCTGTGCCAGCCGTAGTTTCGATGGGTATTGGCAGCCAGGCTAACAGAGTTGCGGTCTAAAAATGCTAAGACTTCGCAAAGATAAGCACTTTTAAAACTTGGTCGAGTACCGATGGTCGCCAAGAGGAACAACTTTCAAATGCAGTCGTCGTGGGCCATAGTCTGCTCAATATTTCGCCAGTGGGTGCTCGATAGAAAAGGCCTCAAATGCCGCCGGGTGATGAATAAATTGACCTTGGTAACCATGGTAATATGACAAAGAATCCGTATTTCAGTAATTACCAACACAAGTGCATAAACTAAATTGCGGCATTAACCTCAATAAGTGTTTTCACGTTCTAGCTGCCAAGGCAACGGCGCGTAAGCTGGCGCGTCCCGACTTTTTATCGCTGGGCGTTGCGCTTTCTTTGACGATGGTTGTGACATTTTCTATGGCATCAGCTTTTGCCAGTACCGCTTCTGACTTAGAGCGACTGGAACAGAAGTTTTTCCAGCATAGTTATCCTAAAGACGAAATGCCGGTGCGATTGGAACGTCTTGAGAAAATGGTTTTTGGTGAAACGAAAACCGGTAGTGATTCAGATCGTCTGGCTAAACTAGTGACTGCTATTCCAGCGCCAGCAGCTGATGAAACGGCCTCTGGAAGCGATAACTCGAGCACCACATCCAGTGGCAATACGGCGTCGGCACCACCAACGCCCAAAAAGAGGTCTCCGAAATCAGGCAGTCGATCCTCTGGCGATGATAACGCAGACACAGGAGATAAGCCTGTTGCTTCGGATGAAAAATATCCTGCAGTAACAGCAATTGAATTGAAAGTGCTGGGCAAAGATCACAGCAGTGAGGATATTAATAGTCGGCTAGCGCGACTGGAGACAAAAGTTTTTGGCAAGCCGTCCAGTCTGACAGATTTGAGCGATCGCACTGATGCCTTGAAACAAAAAACAGGTATAGACATTGCCCGGCAAGCGCCTAAAGGTAGCGATTGGGCTGATGATGATGACGACGACATGACCGTGCCGCGCAGCAATCCTGTAGCAAGAGGCGGGGGTCGCGGACAACAAGGGTATGATGAGGCTTACAGTCCACCAGCCCGTAGTGGCTCATATGGTGCCGGTTCGTATGGCTCAGGTATGAGTGGAATGGGATCGGCAAGCTCGGCACCGTCTGGGTTCTATGGCGCTGGTCAAAGCGGTAGAGGGTACCCAGTTAGTGCTCCGCCGCGTCAAATGACTTCTGCCGGAATGCCTGATAGTGGTCCAGGGGTGGCACCACAAGTAAATGCTCTGGAAATAGAAGTATTTGGCAAGAACTATCCTAAAGACACACTTGGCGCGCGCCTGACCAGGCTAGAGGCAACTGTTTTTCCTGCCGATAAAAATTCATCCGATAAGACATTGCCGGAACGGGCAGCTCGACTGGCGGCAGTGATTCCAATTAGCGTGGCGTCAACGAGAGCACCGTCTCGCCGTGGAGGTGCAGACAGTTTAGACGATCTTGATTCTTCCGTTTCGAATCTGCAGCAGCAAGTAAATCAGCAGCAACGTAGCAGTGGTGGGTTGGGTAAGGTTATCAGTTCGTTGAGCAATATGTTCTCTGGTGGTTATTCTGGTGGTTACCAGATGCCCGGTGGCACCATGACGACAGATCCACAGACAGGAATGTTATACGATCCAAGTTCTGGCAATTTGATCGATCCAAATACTGGAGCCGTCGTTGGTCGTCGTTCTTCCGGCAGTTATGGTGGCACTTATAATACCGGTGGCATGGGCAACATGGGTGGCTTTACCAATGGATTTTCGCCTTATGGCACAACGACGCCATATGGTTCAACATCACCTTATGGCGGCTCTGGTTATTCGCGTGGTGGCATGAACTTTGGAGTTGGCTCCGGACGCGGCTTTGGTGGGATGTGGCCATAGGATGATTCTTCTTCTGGGCGCGACTGGACTATTGGGCGGCCAGGTGCTACGTGGACTGCTCGAGCGAAAATTACCGGTTCGTGTTTACACTCGCGGAGCAAGCGATTGGAAAAACGCCTCCATTTCGGATCTGCGCAGACGCGGTGTGGAAGTGGTTATCGCCGATGCATTAGAAGATGAGAAGTTTGAAACTGCAATTGCCGGTTGCGACGCCGTTATTAATTTGATTGGAGCTTTTGCCGAACGAAAAGGCGCGTCATTCGAAGACATTCACGTCAAAATTGTAGAGCGTCTTTTGCATCATGCAAAGACCCACGATGTTCAGCGGGTAATTCATGTCAGTTGTCTAGGAGCTGCTCCAAGTGAAGACAATCGCTATTTGTCGACAAAGTGGCAGGCAGAAAAAATCATCAAGAAAGCAGATTGTTACTGGACAATTTTGCGCCCTTCTTTTATGTTCGGTGAAAAATTTCCATTCGTTGAAATGTTCAAACTCCTTCTGAAGTTTCCGCCGTTCTTTCCGTTAATCGGTTCGGGTATGAATGAAGTACAGCCAGTGTGCGTCGATGATGTCGCTAATTTTTTGATTGAGTGTATTTACAAAAAAGAGACTGTCGGGCAAACATACGAGCTTGGCGGTCCAGAAATTTATAATATGCTGGAATTATTTGAGATGATGCGGCAGGAAATGGGGCTTTCCACAAATAACGTAGCGGTGCCTGTGCATATGCTCAAAAAAATGCTTTCGATGATGTCTCAAGCCAAAAGCCCATTAGAATGGCAGGCATTTGTCGATACTCTGCCTCTGCTCAGTATTGACTCTATTTGTCAGACGAACGCTCTTGAAACTTCTGTCGAATTAGCAGCAGGTAAAGAAGTTCAGGTTCTTGGCGATCGTTTGGAAAAGATTCTTTCGCGAATTTAAGCGCTTTTTCAGCCTCTACGTCAGGGCGTGCCTAAATTTGCTATGCTAACCGGACGGCAGTTTTAGTGGTTTGCAAGGGAGATTGGCATGATTAGACTCGGCAAAGAAATTCAATTGCTGGAGTGGGGCCTTGGCACCAGTACTGTCACTCAAAACTGGAACATAATCGGCACAGGCACATTGAAAGCCAAACCCAAGAATAAAATGGGCGCGACCTTGATAACCGTGGAATTGGATGGCGTCGTTGAAAAGAAGAACGCCAAAGATGACTCTTTGAAAGTTATGCAAAGAGGCGAAGGCATGACGCCTAATTCTGATAAATGGGGCGAAGTGGCGATGGGTCGCATTAAGACGATGACCCCAAGCGGCGGCAAAACCATTGTTGAAATAGAAATAAAGTCAGCGATGAAAATTGGTGGCGGCGGTCCCGGTTAGTCTGATCTTGCCTGTCTCATTAGGTTGAGCTGTGAAAAAAAAGGTGATGTGCGTCTTTGGCACGCGCTCGGAGTCAATTAAACTGGCTCCGGTGATACAGGCTCTCAAGAAAAGTCTCTATTTAACGCCGATAGTGGTGGTCACTGGCTACCACCGCGAAATACTCGACCAGATGATCGGTTGTTTGCAAATCGAGGTCGATTTAGATCTGAATTTGACTAGACCGAGGCTTTCACTGGCTGAGCATACAGCTCTCATGATTTCTGGTCTTGAAGAGGCCTTCAACAAATTTTCTCCTGACTTAGTTCTAGTCCAGGGTGACACAATCATGGTAATGACTGCGGCTCTTGTGGCTCATTATCACAAGGTGCCAGTTGCTCACGTTGAAGCCGGTTTGCGCACCGCTGACCGCTACAATCCCTTTGCGGAAGAAATGTATCGACGATTGGCGTCGCAACTTTCAACGCTGCACTTTGCGCCTACGCAGCAAGCAGTCGAAAACCTGCGTCGTGAATCGATTGAAAAGCATGTTTATTTAACTGGCAACACAGTCATTGATTCTTTGATAGACGCACTCGAACAACTGCAAACGTCACAGATAGATCAAAAAAAACTTTTTGGAGCGGCAGATTTCACAAAGTATCGCGTGCTTTTAGCAAGCGTTCACAGACGTGAAAATCGTAGCGCAATGGGTGAGATAGCTGCAGCTCTCAAACAAATAGTTGATCAATTTCCAGATACTCAGATTCTCTATCCAATGCACAAGAATCCAGTTATTCATGACCTGATCGAGACCACCCTTAAAAACCATCCACGCATTATCCTCATAGAACCTGTTGACTATGTCTCTTTTGTCTGGGCAATGCAACACTGCTTTTTCATTCTTACCGATTCTGGTGGTATTCAGGAAGAGGCGCCGATGCTCGGCAAGCCGGTTCTGGTGCTACGAACAAATACTGAACGTGAGGAAGGCACCAAATCCGGTGCTCTGCAAATCGTTGGGACTAAACGCGAGGATATTTTTCAAGCAGCGCACAATCTTCTTTCCGATCGAGGCGCTTACGACCTCAGAGCGCGTTCTGTTACTCCATTTGGCGACGGACAAGCTTCACATCAGGTCGTAAATATAATTGAAAAATATTTTGCAATGATGTAGCAGTAAACCGGCTACAGCACTGGCGCTGATGGCTGATTGCTCTACTGTTGTGTCAAATTTGTTTGTTTTCATATGATTGAGGGAATGTATCCAAAGGACAAGGGTTAGAGGTAATGGAATATGGCCGATAAAGTCGATCCTATCGAATGCAAAATGCTTGAGAATTCTAAGGCGGCCCCGAATCCTAAAGATGTGGCAGACCCCAAGAGTTTGTCGAACCAGTGTTTTGACTTGCAGATGAAGGAAGCGGCCAACAATCTTGGTAAGCCGTCGCTTGGCGAAAGGCTTACTATGATGGACTACGCGAAAACCATTGATCCGCGGATGAAGGATGCATTGAAAGATCTTGGTAAGCCGTCCCTTGCCGAGAAGCTTGCTGTCCGAGCCGACTTGCATGCTTCTGAATCAGAGCCCGATGGGATGACCCTTAGGCATGTTCGTAATGTTTTGAGTCAGGAGGGCATTAAAATGAACCCTGACGTTCACCAAGCCAAAAACGTGGATGAAATTCCTGGCATGACACAGCTGCCAGAGGGCTCAAAGATCCAGGCTGGAGACGTAGTTGTAACTGGACCGCGCCTCGATAGCACTAAAGTGGATGACCCAGGCAACATTGGTATTGCCGTTGGCGAAGGGAAAATGGCCAACAACCGTATATCTCAAATACCAGATCCTAAAAGCGTCGAGTCTTTTAAAGTCTTTAGAACTACAGATTCAAAATCCTAGTCTCTTTTCTAAAAAACATACCATTGCGAGAACAGAGTGTTTTCTTTAATGAAGGCACTCGTTCCTGTTAGCACTCGTTCTTTGCCGAGTGCGCTGCGCGCTGTCACAGAGCCAGTAGGATCGATGATGGCAGACGGACCAGTGTTTGCCGCAAAGATCATGTACCGACCATTTTCGACTGCTCTTAAAGTGGCAAAAGCAAGCATTTGTTCGCCGCACATTGATTTGTGAAACCAGGCTAAATCGCTGATATTTACAAGCAATTGTGCACCTTTGCGCACACTCGATGAAACAAGCTCAGGCGATAGGGTTTCAAAGCAAATCAGCGGACCGACTTTACCGCAATCTAAATCGAGAACGACCGGTGACACTCCAGATTCAAAACCGCCACCAGCTGGTGTGTTCGTTAGGCGTAATATCCACTCAGGAAAGCAGCGCGCTGGTGCCGGAGTGTATTCACCGTAGGGTACAAGATAACGCTTGTGATAGACTTCAGAAAGTGTATTGCCACCGGCTGTAATACCATAAGCTGAATTGTAAGGCTTGCCCTCAGCGCTCTGGTCCATGGAGCCTACAACCATATCTAGATGATGTAGTTTGGCTAGGGCCATCAAGTATTCTTTGGTTGCTTTTTCGTTATTTAGATAAGTGGGCAATGCACTTTCAGTCCAGACACAAAGTCCAGCGGGGCTTTGCACGGCTAGTTTAGTGTAATCGTCCAACAGCTCGTGCAAGGTGTACTTGTGCACAGTTTTTTGCATATCAATATTGATATTAGCTTGTAAAACCGATGTCTTGGTAGTTGCTTGCGGTTGTTTTCTCCCACTTTGCCAGAAGCCATAAAATGTCATGCAAGCAATTAATAAGCCCATCACCAAAAACTGATTCAGAGCCTGGATGCGATTAGGGGCATTGAGCTGCGTATTTGCTTTGTAGAAGAAAAACGTAGCAAGGAAAATAGCAAGAGAGGTATTAGCCATGACGATCAGAAAACCGAGGCCGATGCCGCCAATACTGCTGCAAATCTGCAGTATTGGCACTTGTTTGTATTGCGAGTATTCGAGCATCGTCCAGGGAACGCCAAGCAAAAAGTGCGCGTTGCCGATTTTGTTAACGGCAAGCGTCCAGAGTGTTGGTATCACCAGCAGTGCCGGTATTTTCCATGAGCCTTTGCTGTTTTCTGGATAAAGAACGCCCTTTGTCGGAATCATTCTTAGAACTGCTGAGAAAATACTGATCAAAATACCCTGATGAGTGGCTGCAAATGCGACTGCAAACATTGACATGAGTGCGCCTTGAAACCAGTTAAAACCAAGCCAGTCGAGTGGTTGTAATCCAAGCAACCAGTTGAAATAAACAACGTTGTAGAACGTACCAAATAGAAGACCGCGCCAGGCTGCAATCCCAACTGTTTCGCTTGTGGCTACAAGCAATAGCAAAGGAGCCAGACCAAACCAGGCTGTGAACCATATATCGATGCCGGGAGCCGACAATCCCAGTATGCATCCAGAAAAAATGCTGACAAAAGAAGGAGCGAAGCGTTTGAAAAAATTCGGCTGTTCGTCTTCCGCCTGCGCAGCAGAGACCGGCGTATTCTTGCGGACATTTCTTTTCTTCACTGGCGGCAATTTTGGTTCTTTTCGGGATGTCGCTGGCATGTTTTTGATCTTCACAGTGGTTGTTTAATTTCTCAAAATGCGGCGCCTTTTGAAAGACGCCGCATCTTGATCGTTATCTAAGTCCTAGAGAAGTTGCTTCTCTAAAGTAAGCATCTTAGTCTTTGGCTTCATCAGCTTTTTTGTCTTTAGCAGACTTCGTGCCGAGACCTAATTTAGGCATTTCAGTCTTTACTCTCGCTTCAATTTCGGCAAGCAAGGCCGGATTTGCTTCCAGATATTGTCTTGCTTGATCTCTGCCTTGACCAATGCGTTCTTCTTTATAGCTAAACCAGGTACCAGATTTCTTGACGATTTCCAGTTCTGCGCCCATGTCCAGTACGCAACCAGCGCTGTTAATGCCACGACCGTAAATGATGTCAAATTCGGCGATGCGGAACGGAGGCGCAACCTTGTTCTTTACTACTTTGACTTTGACTCTATTGCCAAATTCAAGGCCGTCTTTCTTCAAGGTTTCAATTTTCCGAATGTCCAGACGAATAGAAGCGTAGAATTTGAGCGCATTTCCACCGGTTGTTGTTTCAGGATTGCCGTACATGACGCCAATTTTCTGACGCAATTGGTTGATGAAAATCACGATCGTATTTGTTTTGCTGACGATACCGGTCAATTTGCGCAGAGCCTGACTCATTAGACGGGCTTGCAAGCCAGGTAGGCTGTCGCCCATTTCGCCTTCGATTTCTGCTTTCGGAACCAGTGCTGCCACTGAGTCCACGATAACCAGGTCAACAGCTCCAGAACGTACGAGCTGCTCAACAATTTCGAGAGCTTGTTCACCGGTGTCTGGCTGTGAAATCAAAAGCTCTTCGACGTTGACGCCGAGAACTTTTGCGTATTCTGGATCCATTGCATGCTCGGCATCGACTATGGCAGCGATTCCGCCCAGTTTTTGTACTTCAGCCGCGATGTGTTGAGCAAGTGTCGTTTTACCAGAAGATTCCGGTCCGTAAATCTCAATAACGCGTCCTCTAGGAATACCGCCAACTCCTAGAGCCACATCTAACGAAAGTGCGCCAGTTGGCACAACGTCAAGATTGGCGTGGCGGGATTCGCCAAGGCGCATGATCGAACCATCGCCGTATTGTTTCTTGATAGAGTCGAGAGCTAGCCCTAATGCCTTGGCGCGTTCAAGCGAGGCGGCTTTGTTTTTTTCGTCGCTGCCCAAATTATGCCTACCAGTTTTTTCGATCTTTTCTGATTTGTCGACTTTTTCCACGCGTTCCACTTTATCAACAACTTTATCCGCTGCTACTTTGTCATTCGTGGTTTTGTCTTTGGTGACTACCGGCATTATTATTCTCCTGTTTCTAAGCTGTGGCGTTAAGCTCTTGCCCAAGTCTGTACGCCAGCGAGCAGATGGGGACTATGCTGTTTCCTTCATTTCTCAATGATTTCAATGCAGGCCAAAAGCACATTCCCGAGCCAGATTATAGCTGGTTTTGCGCCCATGTCGTGCATTAAAAGTCACAGTGGTGCCTGTTTTCTAGCGATCGCATATGCGATCGGCTGTCTTTGCGCTCTTACGGTTGTGTTTCAAAGCCCGGGTGAGGGGTATAAAAATCTTGCGGACCTTAGATGCTCTGGCTCGCTGTGCACCTTATACCTAATAAAACGTTTTCGAGCGGCAAATAGTTCAAATTTTTTCAATGAAATTTGGATCGCCGTGCGAATTAAGCTGGCGTGTTGATGATGAGGGAATGATATGAAAACGGCCCAGAAGCTGTTCAGCTTAAGGCAGAGCGAGATTTTTGAGTCTTTCAATCCCGTCGAGCTGGCTCGTTTACTAGGTATTCTCGAAGAAATCGAGGTTCCAAAGCATCACACTTTGTATTCACCCGGCATGACCTGTGACGCGATCTACTTTATAGAGAAGGGACGCGTTCGTCTCACTAAGCTGTCATCTGAAGGCAAAACGGTTATTCTGGCTTTGCTTGGACCAGGAGACATGATTGGCGAAGCGGCCTGGGAATCAGGCGAGCATGATAGTTATGCCGAAACTCTTGAAGAGTCGCGTATATATCAAATTGGTCGTGAAGCATTTTATAGTTTTATTCGCGAAAATCCTGAATTTGGTTTGAAGCTCATTCAAATTCTGGGCATCCGCCTGAAACAGGCTCAATGTCGCATCGAAGATCTGGTTTTTCGTCAGGTGCCCAGTCGAGTCGCTAGATTGCTGATCAATCTGGCTGAAAGTCATGGCAAGGTCACGCCTAATGGCATTCGTGTCGAATTTCCGCTGACACATCAAGAAATCGCTGATCTAGTGGGCAGCTCACGGGTGACCGTGACGCAAATACTGAACCGCTTCCGCACGAGCCAGTGGATTCAGATTGAATCGAAACGCGTTACTATTCATAATCTGGATGCACTCGAAGATATGGTTCAGCATTCCTGATTTAGGTTCTCAAGCATATATAATGGCTGTCTTGCGTGTCCGTAGCTCAGCTGGATAGAGTGTTGGTCTCCGAAGCCGAAGGTCCTGGGTTCGAATCCCAGCGGGCACAATTTTTTGCATCTGACTGTGTCAAGATTAGCTAAATATGGACGCCATCTCGACATCGCCGATAGAAAATAAAATTGCTGATCAATTAACTGACCCTAAATCTGGTGTCGAGTTGATTGTCGGTCCGTATCGCTCTGGCAAAACGCTTTTGGTGATCGACAAGATTTTGTCTCAGCATAAGCAGTTTCCCATCACTGATACGATTGTTGTGGTGCCTTCGCAGCGCTACAAGGCATTGTTTGAACAGCGATTGTTAGAGCGGATGAAGTCTCACCAGGCGCCAGATCTCGCTATGCAGGGACTGGCGGGACTGCGCATAGTCAATTTTTATGATCTGTGCCAGAGGTTGATGCGCCAGAAAGGAAGTAGCTTTCGCATCATCCCCGAACAAATTAGACCGGCAGTAATAGCTCGTGTCGCTGAGCGTATGGCGAGAGACGGACAACTGCAAAGTCTCAACGAGGTAACAGCATTTGCAGGAACGCATCAAAACATAATTGCGTTAATTGATGAATTTGAGAGAGCAGCGCTTGCTCCTACTGATGTTTTGCGTCGATTGGAAGCCACAGCTAAGACCGACTCACGCTACATAGATCTTGCAAGAGTGTACGAAGAGTACTGGCTCGAACTTGAGCGCATCGGCTTAATGGATCAACGACAGGTCGGATTTCGTTTACGCGATCTTTTAACCCAATCAACTGCCGCAAAAATGAACGAAAGAAGTTCTGATGAAACCACAATCGGTCATATTTTTGTCGATGGTTTCGACCGTTTCAATAAATTGCAGTTGCGTGTTTTCGCCGATCTCGCTTTGCAGGCGGATAATTTGACTGTCTGTTTCGACTATGCCACCAAAGGCAACGAAGAACCAGATGATGATTATGTCTGGAAAGAGGCCAATTATAAGGATGTTCTTTCAATTCTGGGTCCACGCGTGCGTTTGGTGACTGCAGAAATTACGCTAATTGAAATGGCTGAGCGTAAGCTTCGCCAAATCAGTAAATTTAATTGCACCGATCGCTTTTTAGAAATGGAAGAAATTGCCCGGCGTGTCAAAGGGCAAATGGTGCGTTCGAAAGTAGACGCACAAGATATTCTTGTTGTCGTGCGCAATTTAAAAAAATACAAAAGCGCTATTACCTCCGCTTTCACAGATGCTGGAATACCGCACTACATAGACGATTCAATTGAGATCAAAAAGCTTCCTTTTGTTCAATTTATATTGAACTTGCTCAAACTATCTTGTGATGATTTTCCTCGTCGCGCGCTAGTTGATTGTTTGCGTAGTCCATACCTAAATCGTGAGACAACAAAACTTTCGAAGTGGGATGTGGACTCTATCGATAGAAGTTCAATCAAGAACTCGATTGTTTCGGGAAAGAAGCATTGGGCTGATTTGTTTAGAGATAGGTTTGCTCGTGATCAACAGCAAGAAGAAAATTCTGGGTCAGAAAATATAGACGACCTAGTTGACGACATTGCTGAACTGGATGAAGCAGAGAGATTGGCAAAACAACAATTGCGTGACGTGAACGCAGCTGTGCTTCTTGAAACACTATCTACAGACTCGCAGGCGACCGTCGAAAACGCCCAACAATTGAGTCTCTTTGGCTTGCTACAACCTCAAGAAAATGCTCCCGTCGATAGACATAAAGCCATTCTGGCTAAAGTTCTGTCTCTAATTGGCAGACTGACGCCACCAGATTTGCGCACGGTTTCAGAATATATTTCCTGGACTGAAGACCTGTTTGAAGAATTGCTCAGTCCCTCAATTTCTGCGAAGTTTGGTGGCTCGAGACGTAAATGGCTGGAGCAAAAGTCATTGACTGAGTTGCGCCGCTGCTTTCAAGCTCTTCTACTAGAAGAAGCTTTTCTTGGCGAGGAAGTAATTACCTTTTCGCAATTTATCCATCGTCTGGAGACGTTGATTGAAAACGGCAATTTTCGCTCATTGCCGACGGTAGCAAATGCGGTGACGATTTGCGGAGCCGATCTGGCCCCGAATCGACTGTATAAGCACGTATTTGTTGCTGGTCTGGTCGAAGGTGAATTTCCTCGTAAGGCTGCACAGGCTGGTTTTATCGGTGCAGACGAAATCGCACGGTGGGCTACTTTTGGCATAGATATCGCGAACCCTCGTTTTCATCCAGCCTTTGAATCTGCGTTATACGAAAATTTGATCAATCGCGCAAAAGATTGTGTTCATCTCTCTTATCCGCTGGTTGAGTTTACCGGTGATGAACTTTTACCTTCGTTCTTTTTGACTGAAGGTAAAGAGAAGTTTGATGTAGACGATGTCATTTTTATGAGTGGTGCTAAAACGGAGCCGGTCTCTCCGCGCAATCTGATCACGGGCATACTGGCTCATGAAGTTGATTCTCTGAAATACGAAACCTTTAGCCAGATGGCTGAATCAAATCATTTTTCTGATGTGCGTAATCTTTGCGAAAGTATCTTCAACAATGTATCACTTTCGCATGGACGCATTAGCGAAAGCCGACAGACAGTCTACAACGGTTATCTTGTCGACCAGGTGTTGGCTGGAGCTTTACGTGTGCCTCTGCCAGAATTCTGGAGCGCGACAAAATTGAGCGATTACGGAAAATGCTCTTTTAAATTCTGGGCATCGCATGTCGTGAGAGCACAGCCAACTGAAGAGCCTCGATTGGGACTCGATCCAATGCTTTTAGGGCGCACTTACCACAAGGCGATGGAATTGTTCTATCGAGCGCTGCAGCAAGCGAATTTGACGCTTTTGTCTGCGCCAGATGACGTTAACAAAAGGTTTGAAACCGCGGTCGATGAGGCGCTTGATTGGCTGGTAAAGTCAACAAATTTTCGCCCGAGTGAGTTCTTCCAGTACGACAAGCAAGAGATTCGCTTTCGTCTGAGACGATTTCTCAGCAAGGAAATCATGCGGATAGAAAAAGACAAGCATGGTTTTGTACCACACGCTTTTGAGACTGCCTTTGGCATAGAAAAGGAGAGCAATTCATTCCCTGCTTTGATCATCAAAGATGAAAATCGACAAATTGCTATTAGAGGCATAATTGACCGCATTGATGTTCTCTCTGGCACCGAATCTGCTAGCAGACCTGGTGTGCGTCTTGTCGACTATAAATCAGGTTCTGGGGCAATCGCTAAAGACGAGTCGTACTCTGGACGTAGTTTACAGCTGGGCATTTATGCTCTTGCCGTTGAACGATCTATTATGCCTGGAAGCGAGGCTCTGCAAGGTGTTTTTCTTAGTATTGGATCGGGTGAGACATCTGGCTCGCTCAACTTTGGTAGTTTTGAAAAGCAAAAAGATGAAGATTTCGACCAGCCTAAGTTGCTAGAATTGACGGAAAGTCACATCAAAAACTTTGTCAATTCGATCGCTAGAGGCAATTTTATGGTGTCACCGAGTGCTTCTAGTGTTTGCAAAACCTGCGAGCACAATATGATTTGCCGCATCTCTGAAATAGATGGTGCCGATGCCAAAACATTGAGTGAGGAGCTGCACTGATGCCTACATTGACGCAACAGCAGCGCGACGCTGTAGAGACTATCGACAAACATGTTCTTGTCTGTGCCGGCGCCGGCTCGGGCAAAACTCACGTTCTAGTCGAGCGTTATATTGAATTGTTGCAGCGTAATGAACAGCTTGGCGTCTCCCATCTGGTCGCTGTAACTTTTACGCGTAAAGCGGCAGCTGAAATGAAAACGCGTTTGAAGTCGCGTTTTCGAGACTTGATGACCGATGCGCAAGATTCCGCCAATGATCTGCAGCGCTCGCGTTGGTCTCAGTGTCTTTCTGAAATCGACAGCGCCCGTATCGGCACGATCCACTCGTTGTGCGAGTCGATTCTGAAAGCATTTCCAGTCGATGCTAAAATCGATCCTCAGTTTGAAGTTTTAAGTGATCTGATGCAGGCTGAGCTGCTGTCTAAATGCATAGATCAAGCTTTCCGCGACATTGTCGAGCACGATTCGGACGAGCAGTCTTTCCTGTTCGAATTTCCTTTAGAGGAGATTAGAAGGCTTGTGACAAGAGCTTTGAAAAGCTCGTTGCAGCTGGAAGAGGCGATCGCTCGTTTTCCGATGGATGATGTCGATTTACTGACCGCCCATATTGAAAAGTATATTTTGCAAGCACGCAAGATGTGCCTGGCTGATTTGCTGCGTCAGGTCGAATGGCATGAGGCCGTTGCATTCTTAGAAGATAATGCAATTGCGGGAAACAAAGTCGAGTCATTCAGACTGGAAGCCGTTGAATGTGCCAAAATACTTGAAGAGGGTGTGGATATCGATGCTTGCTGGAGAGCGCTCTCAGCTTTAGGAAATAATTCGCCGCGCACTACTGGTGGTAACAGCGATGCAGTCAAAGATATCCGCGCAAAGATAAAGGTACTGCGCGAGCTGGCAAGAGAGGTCTGTGAGCGCATACCATCTAGCTTAGGTCAGCAGGATGAAGTCGCCCTCAAATGTTTGCGTGCTCTCGTTAAGCTAATTCAGCGGGCGCTCAGCATTTACAAAATTGAAAAGAATGCCAAATTGGTGATTGACTACAATGATCTCATTGAAATTGCTTCGCGCGCTTTGAGTGAGCCCAAGTCAATGGTCAGGCGCTTTTACAATGAGACTATCGCAACTGTTTTGGTGGATGAATTTCAAGACACGAATACTGTTCAGTCCAAGCTCATCACGGCAATCGCTGGAGTCAACACCAAATTGTTTTTTATCGGCGACGATAAACAATCTATCTATCGATTTCAAGGCGCAGATGTTGCCACTTTCAACAGCAAGCGTGTGGAATTTGCTGACATGGCAGGTGATGCTCTCAATTTGAGCCTCAATACTTCATTTCGCAGTCACCCGTCTGTTGTGCAATTTGTGAACGTTGTTTTTGCTCAAATAATGTCTGACGCGGCACCTGATGCGGGGCATCGAGCCGGCTTTGAAAGATTACTTGCCAGTCGCGATGACAGGCTCGGGCATGAAAATATAGAGCTAATTGTCTTTGAGGACTTAGATTCAGATGGGCAAAGAAAATCTCCTCGTTTGCCGGTAATTGAAGCAAAGGCAGTGGCTGACTGGATTTTAGAGAAGGTCGAAGGCGGTTTGCGCATTGTCGATAAGTCATCAAAGACAGAACGACCTGTCGCTTTTGGTGATGTGGCTGTGCTTGTTCAGCGCAATAAAGACTTTGCCGCAATTGAAAGAGAGTTTGCCGATAGGAATATCCCATTTGTCCTACTGGGCGGACGAAGCTATTTGCAGCGTCAGGAAGTTTTCGATATCGAAAATTTGCTGCGTTTTATTTCGTCCCCACAAGATGAACATTCATTACTTGGTGTGCTGCGCTCTCCGCTTTTTGCAATAAGCGACGACATTATCCATCAGCTGGCGGTGGAGGAATTTGGTAGCGCTGCATCGACTTTATGGCAGCGCGTTCAAACTGCGGCAAAGCAAAACTCCGGCGGAATGGAGTCTATCGCAAGAGCTGTTGGAATTTTGAAAAAACTGATTACAGACAGCGCTATTTTGCCGGTCAGTGAAATTGTGCGGCAATTGATTGCTTTGACGCAATTCGATCTCATTCTTTTGACCCTGCCAAATGGTCGTCAAAGGGCACGTAACGTCTGGAAAATGGTCGCACTCGCTGAAGAAAATGATCATCTTGGTTGCGGCGAATTTGCTCGCGATTTGAGTTTGATGCGTGAATATGACGTTAAACAAGCTGACGCTCCGGTGGATACGGCTAATGCTGTCAAGCTAATGACAGTGCACGCATCCAAGGGACTGGAGTTTCCGCTGGTGGCACTGCCAGTTCTCAGTACGCGAGCTTTAAACAAAAAAGACAGACTGCTATATCACAGAGAGTACGGTCTCGCTTTTGATACGACACGTTTAAAGGAAGATATTGCACCAACCTGGTACCAAGTAGCCAAGGCGCTCGACGACGATATGGATATCGCCGAGCGCAAGCGTTTGCTTTACGTAGCCATGACCAGAGCGCGCGACCATCTGGCGTTGTTCGTAGATAGAGATGGGGACAACAATCAATCGTTTCGACGCTGGCTTCAGGACGCTCTGCAATTTGATACTCAGTCTTTTTCCGGTGAATTGCAAGCGAAAATGGCTATCTCAGGGGCTGAGCAAGCACCCTTTTCTATGCGCTCTCATGAGGACTTGAGTGAGTCGGTAGTCGGAATTTTTGCCGCTAACGAATCTGATACAGATAGTGGTGCCAGTGTGCTTGCGAATTTGGCGCAACTGTCCCAACCGGAACCCCGATACGATTTGGTGGCACCTTTGCCTATGACTGCGGTGGGCTTGCCCAGCGCCTGGCAAGGAGCAATTAGAGTGACGCCTAAAGCTGGCAAAGTGGCAATTACGGCTACAGCGATGGGCACGTTCTTCCATGCCTTGATGGAACATTTACCACCAAGCGGGCGTTTTTTGACTGAGTCTGAAATCGAAGATTTGGCTTTCGCTCAACACGACATAATTCCTACGTCCTACAATCTCAGCTATCTGGCTGAAGAAGGCAAACGTTTGCTTGAATTGTTCTATAAGAGTAAGCTTTTTGATATCGTCAAGCAAGCCAGACGTCGCTTACACGAAATTCCCTACGTTATGCTCAGTGACGAAGAAGCAGAAAACCGCCGTCCCGATTTGCTCATTGAAGATGAGCACGGACAGTGGCAATTGATTGACTTTAAAACAGATCATATTGAGTCAAAAGACCTCGAAAAGCAAACTAAACATCATTCTAAGCAGCTTCTCGAATACGCTCAGGAACTCGGGCAGTTATTTCAGGTGAAGATGCACGCTTATGTTTATTACGCTCAATTAGCGGTGCTGATCGAGTGCAAAAGTAAATGGAATTAAATTAAACGAAAGAAGGAGCGAAAAGTGGACCGCGCATTTTTGAAAATGACAATTGAAAATCTCGAGCGCGAGCTTAGCGTGCATGCTGAGAAATTTGGCAACAACGCAGCGCATGCAAATTGTGTACCAAATTTTGAGCAGGCAATTTTGCGTTTGCAAACAGAATTGCAAAAGTTAGATTCCGAGTCTGTCGGAGAAGCAGGTTAGTCCGACTTCTTTTCTTTCGCTTTAGAGTCACAGCTTTGCGGTTTAGCATCGCATCTTTCAGCTTTGGTTTCAGTGTCGAGCCCAATTGGTGCCTCGCAACTTTCCTTTTCAATTTGGTCGATTGGCTCTTCGATGGCTTTGCGTCCACCATCATTAGAATAGGCAGCGTCACGCTCTTCCTTGGTCGGGACTTTGTCGCTGTGATGGTTCGGTTTGCTCACTGTCTCTGACATAAACTTGCCTCTGGTGCTGTGCTTAAGCAGACGCAATTGACGTTAGGGTGGTTCCGGCTGATTCATTGAGTCTAGAGTGAAATTTGTTAACCAAAATGGTATATTTGCACTCTGTTTAATTCATTTGTGGCTAATCACTCATCGACGGCCAAGCCGAAATGTGAAGAGTCGCTGAGTATGACTATAGTGAAAGAAATTCATTCATTTTCTCTGGTTGATTATGCGTGCCAGCGCAAGGGGGCAGATGAGCGCCTTTGCCACGCTGCTCTGTTTTTGATCGTCGGGTGGCTTCTTCAGTCAACGCTCTATTACTCGATCAATTTCGACAAATATGCATATGTGAACCGTGTCGAGAATCAGATAGCTCGGGGCGATACTGTGAGGAAAAGCGGGCTTTTGCCGGCCTTCACACGGGTCAGCTACATGGATCCTAACCCTCATGAAGCTTTCAATCGATTCTGCCAGATTCAATGTGGCTTGGCGCCAATTTTCTTGCTGCAAGATCAATGGCACGAACATCTGTTGCTGAATGCGTCGCAGCGACCTAGCCGCCTGCCGGAAGGGTATCGCTTAATGCGGGACTTTGGGCATGGGCTTTTGCTGTTGAGAAAGGTGTAATTACCGCATGACAGCATTCGCTTGTGTTCTCTCTATTTCCTTGGGCGCGCAATTGGTTGCCTTAGCTTGCCCAAGCAGTTCAAGGTTTTCCAGCAAGACTGCGATTAGGATTCTCCTGAGCAATTTGGCAATTGTCTGTTTTTTCGTTTGGTTCGGATCGTTGCTGCCTCTTCGCCCGTATCCCGACCTGCTTTTCGCCGAGGTGTCCTTTCTCGCCTTACTAAGCGCATGGCCTGCGGCCTATCAATGGCGACTCAGGCAGTGGTTCGACTTGGCCCTTTCATTGCCCCTGGGAATAGGAGCGACTTCTCTGCTCTGGTTCGTATGGCTGCTAGTTGGAGGAAGAGATGCATCGGTGCCTTTCGCTTTGATAATGTGTGCGGTTTCGCTTGCTCTTTCTGTTCTTCTGATGATAGTCCGGCATCGCAAACAAGCTACAAGCAGACAGGAGTTATCGCCGAACTTGGAAAGGCACTATTTGATCGAGATTTCCGCTTGTTTGGGTGGTATATGCTCGCTCCTGCACATCACATCTCGACTCGCACATGAGCCGCTTGGACTATGGGATGCGTGGATGCTGTGGAATACCCGCGCCCATTTTCTATTTCGCAGCGGAGCTGACTGGATGAAACAGTTTAGTGGGCACGATATATTCCTCTGGCTGCATCCTGATTATCCACTCCTTTTGCCTGCCTCTGTGTCTGCTATATGGCAGCTGAAGGGACAGGAATCAGTCGCGGCGCCAATGTTGATAAGCGGATTGTTTACAGTGGCGGTAATCTCAATACTCATGTTTGGGGTAGCTTTGCTCCGCACACGCAATCAAGGCTATCTGGCTGGACTGGCGATAATGAGCGTACCAGTTCTGTATTTATGGGGGTGTTCTCAACAGGCGGACGTGCCATTGTCGGCATACATGCTCGCCGCACTAGTTTGTTTTTCTCTACACGAAGTTACTAATCAAAACGGATTGTTATATCTGTCCGGTACTTTCGCCGGTATGGCTGCATGGACAAAGAACGAAGGCGGGCTCTTTGCTCTTGTCTTTTGCACTGTTGCATTTCTTGGGCTCTGGGCAACGAGCCAAACGAAGTCTTTTCGCATCAGAAAATTGGCGTACTTAGCTTTTGGACTTTTTCCCTGGGCTTTACTTTTAATTCTTTTCAAAATTTTTCTCGCGCCAGAGACCGATCTGTTTCAGCAGCCACTGCCAGAACTGTGGGCTAAACTGTTCACCCCAGGGCGATACCCGCAGATCCTTAGTTCATTTTGTAGAGAATTTACTTGGTTTGGCTCACCTTTTTTGGTTTTGTATGGACTCTTATTCGGTTTACGCTTTCCACGCTCGAAGCTAATACCTGTGCTTGTAATTGCTGCGACAGTCTTCGGCATGTTTACTGGTTATTTTCTCGTCTACGTCATCTCACCGGTGGATCCTTCGAAGCTGCTTGCAGGGTCGCAAGAACGATTGTTTTTACAGACCTGGCCGTCGTTGCTTCTGCTTTTCTTTTCAGTTGTGCAAACTCCGGAAGATATTTATCGCCGGTTCAGCGCAAGAACAAATTTGTCTTCGACAGCACCATCGGCGATGGCGGATGACCCATAATTATCGCCATTCGTTCAACTGATGCATTTGTACTTGTAGTTTTCGTTGCTATAAGAGCGAGGTTTCAACTCAACTTGAGAGTCTACATAAAATAGTTCACAAAAATTTCTCAGAATTATCGACACGTTCGGCTTGGTGGTATATTTGCACCCTGCTTAATTTATTTGTGCCGAATCAGTGTGTCATGCAGAATGAGCCAATCGACGGCCAAGCCAAGTTGGCATCTGAACAATCGCTGGGTATGGCGGTAGTGAAAGAAATTTATTCATTTTCTTTGATTGACTATGTCAGGCGCAAAGGAACAGGTGAGCGCTTGTGCCACGCCGTGATGTTTTTGGTCATCTGGTTGCTTCTCCAACCAACGCTCTTTTTGGGGAACTTCGACAGGGATCCATATGTAAACCTTGTCGAGACTCAGATAGCTCGGGGTGACATAGTAAGGAAGAGCGGGCTTCTGCCAGCCTTTGCACGTGTCAGCTATATGGACTCTGAGCCTTCTCAAGCTTTCGAACATTACTGCCAGATTCAATGTGGCTTGGCACCAATTTTATTGTTGCATGATCAACATCACGAGTATCTGTTGCTAAATGCCTCGCGGCAACCTAGTCGTCTGCCAGAAGGCTATCGCTTAATGCGGGACTTTGGGCATGGGCTTTTGCTGTTGAGAAAGGTGTAGTGAGCGTATGAGCGCAATAGCTCTGGTCCTCGGCATCTCGCTGGGCATGCAACTGGCTGCTGTAGCTTGCCCAAGCGAGTCAAAGTTTTCCCGCAAGATTGCGACTAGGATTCTCCTGGGCTGTTTGGCAATTGCCTGCTTTTTCGTTTGGGGCGGACCGCTGTTGTCCCTTCCTGCGTATCCATACCTTGCTTTTGCCGAGGTGTCTTATATCGCTTTGCTAAGCGCATGGCCTGCAAACGATCAATGGCGATTTCGGCATTGTTTCGACCTGGCCCTTTCATTGCCTCTGGGAATCGGAGCGATTTCTGGGCTCTGGTTCGCATGGCTACTGATTGGAGGAAGAAATGCCTCAGTGCCGTTTGCTTTGATAATGTGCACAGTTTCGCTTGCTGTCTCAGTTCTTTTGCTGATAGTCCGACATCGAAAACAGGCTAGAACCGGGCAGGAAATATCGACTAAATCGGAAAGGAATTTTTTAATAGAGATTTCCGCTTGTTTTGGGGGGGCGTGCTCGCTCCTGCACATCGCGTGTCAACTCGCACATGAGCCGCTTGGACTGTGGGATGCGTGGATGTTGTGGAATACCCGCGCCCATTTTCTATTTCGCAGCGGAGCTGACTGGATGCAGCAGTTTAGTGGCAACGAAATGTTCAGCTGGTTACATCCTGATTATCCACTCCTTTTGCCTGCCTCAGTGTCTGCTATATGGCAGCTGGAAGGCTATGAATCAGTCAGAGCGCCACTCTTAATAAGCGGATTGTTCACAGTATCGGTAATCTCAATACTCATGTTTGGAGTAGCTTTGCTCCGTACACGAAATCAGGGATATCTGGCTGGACTCGCGTTAATGGGTCTACAAGTTCTGTATTTATTTGGCTGTTCTCAACAGGCGGATGTGCCACTGTCAACATACATGCTCTCCGCGTTGATCTGTTTTGCCCTTCATCAAGTTACAAATGAAGACGGACTGCTTTGTCTGTCAGGAACGTTTGCTGGTATGGCCGCATGGACCAAGAACGAAGGCGGGCTCTTTGCTCTTCTCTTTTGCACTCTTGCATCTTTAGGGCTCTGGGCAACCGGCCAAACTAAGTCTTCTCGCATCAGAAAATTTGTGTCGCTTGCTTTTGGACTTTTTCCTTGGGCACTACTTTTAATTCTGTTCAAAATTTTCCTGGCGCCAGAGACCGATCTGTTTCAGCAGCCATTGCCAGTATTGTGGGCTAGACTGTTCGCACCAGGGCGATACCCACAAATCTTCGGTTCATTTATCAATGAATTCAAGTGGTTTGGCCTACCATTTTTGGTTTTCTATGGACTTTTATTTGGTTTACGTTTCCCACGCTCGAACCTAATACCTGTTCTTGTAATTGCTGCGACAGTCTTCGGCATGTTTGCTGGTTATTTTCTTGTCTACGTCGTCTCACCGGGGAATCTTTCGGAGATGGTGACAGGATCACAAGAACGATTGTTTTTGCAGACCTGGCCGTCGTTGCTTCTACTTTTCTTTTCGGTTGTGCAAACGCCGGAAGATCTTTATCGCCGTTTGAGCACAAAAACAAACTCGATTTAGCCGTTGAAGGCATGCAACCGCGCTTTGAGCGATTCTAAGTCAACTTTGTTCTCTGAGAAAATTTGCTTCGTTATGCCACCATCCAGTTCGATAATGCCAAGCAGCAAATGGTGAGTGTCGATTGATTTTTCGTTTTTTCGGAATTCCGAGACGAACTCGAAGATCTGTCGACTTTGCTCATTTAGTTGCACAACTCCGGATTTGCGAAAAAATCGAGTTATTGAATCTCTTAGAGAAGTTGATGATGCTTTAGATGTGAGCCTTCGAACCGTCGAACGCAATTGCTTATGCGAAAGACCAACTGACTTCAAAATTTCTGATGAATGACCTGTTGCGGATAACGCTGTGAGGATATTTTCTGCTCCGCATTCCTTATGACCGAGCCTCAAAGCCTCTTCCTGCGCTAACATCACGACCATTAGCGCTTTCTGTGTGAATTTTTGGTACTCATATTGTGTCATGCGATTGACCTATTTGCATTTGAACTCGGCTGCGTTTCCGAGATATTCTGCAGCAGATTGCTTCAGCCACTGCTTTTGCTTTTGATCGCCTTTGAGGTAAGCATCGAAAAATGCCAGACTCAATTTGTTGATGAGCGCATGAAAATGTTCGTCTTTGACGGCGTCTCGGCCCTGTTCGCCTCGAAGGTTGCGTCCACTAAAAATCATATGATCGCCGCCATTAAAATTGACGAGGTACTGATCCGGAGCGGCTATATTCTCAAACGGGATCAAGCGATCGGCAGCTGAATTGTCGTTAATAGGCGATTTGTCCTCGGTGCCGGTCATGAGCATGCCAGGAATTTTTATTGAGTCGTAAACGACTTTGGGATCGCGACCGCGTAAATTAACCGGCGGGCTCATGTATAGTACCGCCTTGACGCGGGGATCGTTAATCGTAAGTTTCTTGCCACCAAATCCGTAGTTCTGACCGGCGATTGCCATCGTGGTGCCTGCGCCAAAAGAATGTCCCGAGCAGCCGATTTTTGTCAAATCGAGTCTGTGGTGCCACTCACCGGCGGATGCATTGAGCCGCTCAAGTTCATTGAGCACAAACTTGACGTCGTCGACTCGAAGACGCAGATTTTCTGGACTGGCAGCTTTACGCATATCACTTAGAACGCCTTCCTTGATGTCGCCCTGACCTTTTTGTAAGGAGTCCATCCAGACCGATGTATCGCTGCCTGGGTGCTGCAAGGCAAGGCATAAGTAGCCGTTATTTGCCATGGCTGCGCCAAAATAACTTGCCGATTCACGCGAGCCACCAAGCCCGTGTGAAAAAATGACGACAGGGTAGGGACCGGCACTCTTGGGTTGATAAATTTTGACAGGGAGGGTGCGGTTGCGAGCTGTGTCAGTCCAGTCTTGCAGCAAGACGACTATGTGGTCGTCAGGCGACGTTGATGTTGCTGCTTTTCGATTTTGCATTATTTCTTGAAATTTGGCGAATTTTTCAGCTCGGCTCTGCTGAGCCATAGACGACACTGCGGTGAGAAACGACGTTGCAATGGCAGTGCTACATACCAAGGCAAATGCCAGACGAACGGAGGAAATTTTGTGAGCCACTATTTTGCCTCGACTGAAAAACTGCTGCATCAGTTTAGCAAGATTGCATATCAGCTAGAAGCTCAGCGACGTCAGCCCGAATCATTACCCATTCCTCAATTTCGCGAAAGCCTAATCGCTTGTACCAATTTAGCGGAAATTCTTGACCACGAAATGTGTAGCTCTCCCAGACGACTACTGCATATTTTTCAACAGCAGTGAGCACGACGTGTTGGACAAGTTGTCGAGCTACTCCACGCCCCTGGTGTTCAAGTGCCACAAATAATTCTCCATCGACGAGATGGTTACCGTCCCACCATGGCCTAATGCCAACGACAAATGCACCCATCAATTTGTTATTCGACTCGGCTACAAATGCTAAGTCCGGTTGTCGTTTCAGCCAGTCCGACAATAAAGCATGTGCAGCTTGCTCAGTCCAATGTTCATTCAGTTCAGGATCTGCAAAAGCACTCACGTAAATGACAGCAAGTTCGTGTAGGTCTTCATCTCTCATCAATCTAATCGAAGTCAAGTTTCTAACCCTTAAAATTGAAAGTAGATAAATCGGGGCGATTGATCCGGCGAAAAAATTACAATTAACAGAATCAAAACGAGACACCAGGCAGCTTTAATAACCTTTGGTGTTTTTCGAACAAATTCGCTTTGATTTATTTTCCCCATAAGCAGATGGCTGGCGCAAAGAAGTGGTAACAGCACAAATATATAAGGAAAGATTAGTGGATAGTTGATTACTGGCAGCACCATTTGTGATGGCAGATTCCCAAGCACAATTTCATCGACAAAGAACATTTTGCGTAGGCACACGATACTTGTTTTAAGGGAGTCTGCGCGAAAAAAGACCCAGCCGATGCAAATGGTTTGAAAGGTAAGAACCAATGAAAGTGCGCTGCCCCAGCGACTTGCAAGAACTTGGCTGGAAAGTGAAGCAAGTGCCGAAGCGCTGCTCTTTTTCCATATGGTGAATTCGCGGTGTGCCGTCAACAGTATGCCGTGATATAAGCCCCAGGCGAGGAAGTGGCCGCTGGCGCCATGCCATAAGCCTCCCAGAGTCATCGTAATGATTAGATTTCGGGCAGTCAAAAGGCGCGAGCAGCGTGAGCCACCTAATGGAATGAATAAGTAGTCACGTAACCAGGTTGATAGCGAAATGTGCCAGCGACGCCAGAATTCAGAAACACTTTGAGAAAGGTAAGGCAAGTTGAAATTGATTGGCACTTTAAAGCCGAAAAGAAGTGCGGAGCCACGCGCAATATCTGTGTATCCTGAGAAGTCGAAATAGATTTGAAAAGCAAATGCCCAGGTGAAAATCCAAAGGTCTAGTCCGGTGAAACTGGCTGCGTGTCCGTATCCGGCGCTGACAAAGAAGGAGAGTGTGTCGGCCACCAGAACTTTTTTGCACAAACCTAAGAGTATTAGGGCGACGCCATTGTCGAAATTCTCAATCGAAAATATATCTGGCTTTTCAAATTGAGGTAGAAAATCCTGGTAGCGTTTGATTGGCCCCGCAATTTGCGTCGGAAAGAAGCTGGCGAACAAAGCGAAATTAGCTAATGACTTGATAGGCTGACCGCCTCTGTAAACGTCCACAACGTAATGGATGAATTCAAAAACGAAAAATGATATGCCGAGTGGCAAAACAATATCGAAAGGTAATTTGCCTATGTGTACTCCCAGCGGTGCCATGGCTCTAATGCACAGGTCATCAAGGAAGTAGGCATATTTGAAATATATTAGTGTGAGCAAATTGGTGGCAACGGCAGCGGTCAAAAGGAGTTTCTTTTGCGAAAGGTTTTGACCGCATTCGGCAATTTTGTTACCAAACAAAAAATTGGCGGCAGTAAGACCGAGAATGAGCAAGAGGAAAACAGGGCGCCAGCTGATGTAGAAGACATAACTTGCAACGAGTAGAATCGGCACGCGAAAGCGCTTTGGGCTCGCCCAAAAAAGGGCAAACACAATTGGTAAAAACAGCAAGTATTTGATCGAGTTAAAAAGCATCGCCACTCGTCGACATAGGCTATCGCGCATGTTCTTGCGCGACTTTCGAGTGGTGAAATCATAGCTTCACCGCAGGTCATCTGCCTTAAGCAGCCGTCATAACAAATACCCAGCTTGGGAAAGCTGGGTATTTGCCGGGATTGATTAGTTGGGGAGGAAAAGTTTTACAGGTCACATCCCAAGTAGCGGATGCTCATTCAATTCTTTCCACTTGTGCGATAACAAATCGCGAAGATTTTCTAGATGCTGTCCAGCCGATGAGTGACTGACGCCGTTGATACGAATTGATGGATTGCCATGACCTTGACTTGAGCATTCGAAGGATTCCACTGGGATGGGATAACGTTCTTCGGCTATCACTGTTTCTAATATCGATATAGCCTTGCGATATGAGCTGCAACCCGGTGCATAAATTACTTCAACGCGCATATTGGTCGAACCTCCGGTCATTTTCAAGTATGGTTGCCACGGCGAAGAGATACCTGCGATGCACTCTATTGTGCTTCGCGAAATCTGAAGGAAACATTAAGCCCTCTCGTAACGAGAGTATAAGCGACGGCTTGTCAAAGTTGAAATTAACTCAGTGAAAGAATCGCTTAATCTCTACTAACAAAGCTGAAGACTATTGAACTGTCCCAATTTTCGCTAAACGTGGCGGCTGTGGTTTTGCTAGGTCTCACAAGTGGAAGGATGAGTAAGGAGAAGTGAGCCAGACAAAAGGACGATTGCGCATGACACAACCCAGTATTGAAGGTCGAATAATTATCCAGACGCTGAGAAATGCTCAGCGCCCGGTGAAAGTTTCAGGCTGTAAGCGTGTTTTGTCTGCGGCGATGTTGGCTTTGACTTCGGCATTGACTTCGGCATTGATGCTTCCTGGGATTTTCTCCGCCCCTGCTTTCGCCAGTCTTGACGAGTCTATTATCGATACAGGCAAAGGGCGCATGAGCCATGGCGACTGGGACGGTGCTGTGGAATCGTTCAACGAGGCAATAGGGCTGACTGCAGGTAGCTCAAATTTGTATTTTTTGCGTGGACAATCGTTTTTCCACATGAAGGACTACGATCGCGCTCTAGGCGATTTCGATCATGCAATTCAACTGGATGCTTCGAACTCAGATGCCTTGACGTGGCGCGGAACTACCCAGTCAAAGCTTGGTCATGACGATCTGGCTATTAGAGACTTTGCGCAGGCTATTCGCGTCAATCCTCAGCTTGCAAAAAACTATTTTCAGGCAAGGCCACGAGCCACTGAGACGTTGCATGTGCAAACTGTGCATGGTGGAGGTGGAGGAAATGTTCCTTATCAACCCTACAATGCTTCTAATGGATTAACTAGACCAGTTGCCGCTCGTGGTCAAGATGAGCACACGGTAGGTTTATATAAAGAGGCTATGAGTCGCGTCTATCCAGATGGTCTTAATGGTTCGGCAAAATTGCCGGAGGATACTTCAAGTACAGTATCGACTGCGACGACTTCTACTACTTCTACTACGGCCACTACCGAGACCGTTGATAAACTTGCCAGTGATTCGACAGGCGATAAGACTTCGCGTAAGCGTCATGAAAAAAGCGCGAAAGAACTAGAGGACATGCAGAAAAATGCAGCGCGTGATAAAGCAAGAAAGGAAGTTGCCGATTACAGTGAAGCGATCCGGCGAGATGGCTCTAGCGCTGCAGATTATTTTCATAGAGGACGCGCTTATCAACGACTCGACAATTTTGATTCAGCAGTTGCAGATTTCTCAAGCGCAATTAGCCTGTCGCCTCAAAATTCGCAGTTCTATTTAGCGCGTGCTTCAGTCTATGTACTCATGAAAAAACCGTTGATGGCGAAAGCAGACGTTGAAAATGCACGCTCTGTTGACCCCACCGTACCGGATAAAGTTGAATTGAATTTGGAGCGTTGATCTCAGCTTCTTAGGGCGCCGGCTGTGGCGGTAGTTCATTATGCAGATGTACTATGCGACAGCCTGAGTCTTCGCCCACTACATGTTTGAATTCCATATCGAAAACGATTTTCTTGGGTAACGGTTGGATAGCCGGAAATTGCCAAATTTCATCGCCACTCAGTCCATCAACGCATTGCAAGGAAACCTGTTTAAATCTCGATTCTTCTGTGCTGTTACGCTCCGCCCCCTCGGCTTCAGTAAAATTGGTAACGCGGCAATCAACGTCGCGGCTTGCATAAACTGTTATTAGCACCACTGACGTACCTGGACCAGCCGTGTTTTGTCTCCACCGATCATAGATGGCACTGGCCACACGCTTGTACCAGGCGTCCCAGTCTTTAGGCGCAGGTGTCATCGGCAACATCATCTCAACCGCTTTCAACGGCTCAATATGCTTTTCAGTCGGGGATTCAAGCTGTCCTGTCGCCAGCGCTTGCCTTGCCAATGTGGGAGCTGAGTGAAGTTGTTTAATTGAAGTCTGCAATTCAGCTAGCTTCTTTTGCCGATAAGGAACAGCAACAACGTCAGTCCACGGATCCGCCTGTGCTTGTTGCGGTTGCCGTGGTTGCATAGGTACAACAGTTGATTCAAATTTACCGGTGTCCGGCATAAATCGCCTGGTGAAGGGCACTCTGGATGGCGCAAAATTTGTTTCTGCTTCTATACCGAAGTGTCGTTGAAGTGCTGCCTGATGCTCCGCTTCTGCCTGTTGTTTGAGCAAAACTTCTGCTCGAGCCGCTGCTGCCTGTTCTCTTGCTGCTGCTGCTGCTGCTCGTTCCTGGAACTCTAAAGATTGTCTAAAAATGTCGCTTTGAGTCGCTCCAGTTTGAAATTGTGGCGGCTGGGTTGCTGGAGAGTAGCGTGGTGCCGAAGGATCTGGCACCATTAGCTTGATCGATTTTTGCATCTTCTCTGCGTCTTGAGCTCCGCCCTTTAAAACAGTTTTCCCATCTGTGGGAGAAGTGGTAGGTGAATTGTCGGCTAATAACAGCTCGCTGAGGTTGGAAGCTATAGCGGTGTTATTGCTGAAAAATGCGATGACGCAAAAATTGTAGAGAAAAAGTATTAGACTACAAGCTACTTTGTTCACGCTAGAATTCCAGTAATGAATTATCAACAAGTTGTGGCAAAAAGTAGAACGCTAATCCTGGTTGGGATATTTGTGCTCTTTCTTTTGACGTCACACATTGCCCCTATTCTAGCGGAAGATCACAATAAACCGAACGCTTCCCTCGTTGGCTCAAAAGTTGAACAACTTCGCGAGGCACACAGGTTCTTCGACGACAAGAATTATGTTGCTGCTCGTAAGTCAATCGAACAATTCGTTGCCAAAAATCCGCTCGATTACAACGGCTATTATCTTTTGGGACTGACAGATACTAAAGAGCATAATGTGTTACCAGAGTATGACCAGTTTGCTTATGATCAATTTCTGAAAGCACTTTATCTGGAGCCACAGAATAGCGAATGCCAGTCAATTTGTGACTATGTTGACAATTTAGTGCGTGGACAATTGCGCAGCGATAGCCGATGCGTCGCTATTCCAACATTTCGTGATAACAGCCCCCAATGCTTGCTAAATACTGGTTTGAATTGTTTTCTGCGCGGCGATGATAACAATGCTCGCGACTTATTTGATTTTGTTATCAAATTTTGTCCTACAGCAGCAGCTAGCGCCCATTACAATTTGGCCGCTATGGCTGAACGCAAAGGTCTTTTGCCGCAAGCTTTGAAGGAGTATCAAGTGGCACTCGCAGTGTGCGAAGACCGCGATCGACTTTTTGCAGCAGGTACTGTAAAGCGGAATGATGTAGATCTCCTTTCAAGAAATCTGCTACTGCGCACAATTCAGCTTGTCGAATACAAAATCAAAACAAAGAACAAGAATTGGATGGGAGTTGATCAAGACAAAGAAGCACGCCAGAGCATGCGAATGACTATTAATCGGCTCAGTCCAACCGACCCTATGACCGACATCCGAGATGCAGGCGAGCGTAGAAATCAATGAGTTTTTACGAACGCTTTAATAACGTCTTAAGTCAAATTGCCGAAACGTCTGACGAATTCTGCATTTGGTCGATAATATTGCAAATTCGTATAACGTCCACCATCAGCCGGCACCACGAAAGTATGATCGTTTGCAGCTAACACGCTGCCATTGCGGGCGATGCCTGTGACAATGAAGGAGTCTCCTTTGTCCGAGCCGTGTTGGCGCACAATGGAGCGACTCCAATCGCGCACACCATAATCTCCAGGTCGTATTTCGTTGGCCGGAACGAGATCGAACAAACCACTGTCTCGGATCATTCGTCCTTGTTCGGTGGCAACTGCCGGTGGCAAGTGGTAACCAAATTTGTCCAGAGTCAAGCGTGGTCCATGCGCACAATCTCCAACAGTGCCAAGTCTGTGCGCAACGCTCAAAGCGATCTGGGCCATTTTTCTCTCTACGGCAGCTACGTCAGAAGTGACGGGACCGTTTGTGATATGCAGCGGCTTGGCCGATTCGGCAGGTGTTGGTGCAAAACAATTGAAATCGACATATATTGCTTTGCGTGAGGCGGTTTCTTGGTGACCTTCGCGCCCGTGATGTGAATAACTTAGGTTCACGCCTGGTTGTTGCGCGTGACTGCTGGCATAGCGATGATGCGGACGATGATGATGCTCGTGGTATGCCTGATGGACGTGCTCTGAGGTAGATACGCTCACTTCACCGTGGCGACGGTGGTGGTAGCGGTGGGGTGGGTAATGATGATGGTGAGGTCTATCTTCGAAGGCGACTGGAGGCAGGCTCGCTGAATAAGCGTCGCCTCTTGGATAACTCTGATATTCGGCATAAGCCAATTGAGCGGGTCTCTGCATCGCCTCGTTTACATACAAGGGAGCTGGGACCTCACGTGCCCATTCAGAATTTCGATACTGCGAACTCATACGAAGTCCTCAATAAGCTACTTTCTACAGCCTCCACCCGGTTCAGAGCCGAGTGATAATCGAGGCTGTCAAGATTGTGGCACGAGTTTAATCTTGTTGCAATTTAAATCTTGCGATTGTTCGTAGAACCCGCAAATCCTTTTAGATCAAAGCTTTGCTGGATTGCAATTCTCTACTTTGTGATCAAGTCCGCGACTTTGCCGCAGGGGCTATGTGATGTGGCAAAACGAAAGTAAAAATACTGCCGACACCTTCTTTTGACTGCACGGACATGGCGCCACCATGGGCTTCAATGAGAGATTTGCATATAGCCAGGCCAAGACCGCTGCCGCCCTTTTCTTTTTCGTCTGCTTTTTCTACCTGCTTCCAGCGGTCAAAGACGCTATGCAGTTTTGCTTCTGGAATGCCGCGGCCTGTGTCGATTACGCTCGTTGCTATGCCAGCCGGGGTACTTTCAGATGTGACCTGAATGACACTATTGGGGTGAGAAAATTTGACTGCATTGCTCAGCAGATTAGTGAGCACGCGAGCAATTCGCTGCCCGTCACAATACACTTGCAGATTGTTACTTTGGGTTTGAATTCTGATGTTTTTCGAATGAGCGCTGCTTTCAATTAAAGCCACAGAGTCATTGATCAATTGCTCCATACTTGTCATTTCCAGATCGAGATTGATTGCTCCTGACTCAAATCGCTCGGCGTCTATTAGGTCATTGATGATGCTCACAAGGCGTGACACTGATGATTCAGCTTTAGAAACTCTATCCTTGCCTTTCTCGGTTAAATCGCCGAGTCCACCCGCTGATAAAATATTCAAAGTCAGTTCGAGGGACGTCAACGGTGCGCGCAAATCGTGCGAAACCATAGCGATAACTTCTTGTTTTAGCCTTTCGGCTTCTTTGCGGTCAGAAATATCGTGGGCTACGCAAAACATCGTTTGCTCGCCTTCTAAGGAGGCAACGTTCCACTGAATATCGCGAATTGAGCCATCTGGTCTGATAATGCGACTTTCAAACGAGCTGCTGCCTTGAGTCTTAGCTGCTCTGGTTAATTCGCTAACGGTGTATTCCTGGTCTTCAGGCAGGATGATTGAAACTACTGGGCGACCGAGCAGCATACTTTTTTCCATCATGAAAACTCTCAGAGCTGCTCCATTAACCTGGCTAAAACGCAATCGGGGATTAATTGAACAAATTACTTCTGACGCGTTGTCAACCATCGCTTTTTCACGGCGACGGGCTTCTCCTAAGGTATCGTGGACCTGGTGAAGAATGCGGTCGAGTTCAGCAAATTCATCGTCACCCTCAAGTTCTTCGGCTAGATCGGATTCGCGACTTAAAGCATTAATGTTGGCTGCGAGTGCTTCCAGCCGGGCATTGTTGCTTCGACTGAGAGAGACAACCAGAAAAATGGTAATCGTAAAATTGAGAAGACCGCCGCCAAATACTAGGAGGACGACAAATAGACGTCCGCGTTGTTCCAGTCTCTGGGCTTCCTGCTGTTCGTCTTCCATCTCTCTGATGGTTTTTGCAGAAACTTGTTTTGATCTGGCGATTAGCGGGCGAAACTCTTTTACTGATGAAACCGTGTCGGCAATATTTCCGGTATCAAGGGCCCCCTGGCAGCGAATCAAAGCGTTGTTGATGTTGTCGACCAGATCCAGGACCTCCGTCATATTGTTGTCGGTGGTTGAATCGGTGGTCAGTTTGTTTCTCAGGTCACGCGAAGTTTTCAGGCACTCTTCATAATTGTCTCGGAAGAGCATGCGGTCTTCTGAGGCGTGAGTCTCTTCGTAAACGAATTCACTGCTGCAGGCGGCGATTAACTGATTTAAAAGCCCATTAATGGACGCCACCATTGTTCTTAAATGGGTTTCTTGTTGGAATTGTTGTTCGACCCCGGCAAGGGCCATCAACATCACACAACTCGAGACAACGTGAAATGTCAGGGGAATGATGATGATCAGCAGGTTCTGCTGGGAAAACTTTAAATTACCGACCATAGAAAATGAACTTGAGTATGTAAGGGGGGTTGTAATTGATTGCTTCGCAGCTCATGGTAATGCACAATACTGATTAATTATGTGCCTCAAACGAGACGAGAACGTACATTATGGCCAAAATTTTGCTCATTGAAGACGATCAATCGGTAGCCACCGCCGTGATTGATGCTCTTGAGTTTGATCGGCATATCGTTGAGTGTTTCTTCAATGGTGAGGAAGGTTTCGAGAGGCTTATATCTTTTGAATATGATTTGGTTCTCCTTGATTGGAGCTTACCCGGAAAAGCAGGAATTGAAATTCTCAAAGATTATCGGGCGCGCGGTGGCAACTCGCCGATAATTATGTTGACTGGGCGCACTGAAATGGAATCGAAGCTGCAGGGCTTTGATGCTGGCGCCGACGATTATTTAGCCAAACCATTCAACATGAAAGAGTTGCTTGCCCGCACGAGAGCACTGCTTAGACGTCCAGAAAGCGTCAATAGTGACCTCATGGAAGCTGGAGACGTCGTTCTCAATCTTAAGACCGGCAAGGTTTTTGTTAAAGAACGCGAGGTCAGCCTTTTGGCCAAAGAAATCGCCGTGCTGGAATTTTTGATGCGCCACCGCGGGCGAATATTCAGCGTCAATGAGCTGCTGGATAGAGTTTGGCACAGTGAATCGGAATCTTCAGAAGATGCCGTTCGTCAGTGCATCACTCGATTGCGCAAGAAAATCGATAAAGATGGCGAAAATTCGCTCATAACGACAGTTAAGGGCATGGGCTATAAAATCGACTGAGTTGCTGTCTTAACCGCAAGAACTCGTCTGATGTATGAGGGAGTCCAAAGCGAATGCTTGAGGGTTCCGGAAAATAGCGCGTAAAAATGCCAGCTTTGCATAAAGCCTCATGGATTTGTTGAGCATGACGGTGTTTGACCCACGCGAAGTAGTCGGTATAACCGTCAGCTGGAAAATTGGTTTCCGCTAAGACATCGATTAATAGCTTGGAATTGGCTTTGAGGAAGTTACGATTTGACTCTTGCCATTGGGTATTTTTCAAGGCATGGCAAGCGACGAAGCGCGATGGACCGCTGATGGTCCACGGTCCTAATTTTTCTCTTAGTGTAGATAATCTTTCAGTTGATGCGGCAACAAAGCCCACTCGCGCACCAGCTAGTCCGAAAAATTTTCCTAACGAGCGCAGGACGATCAAATTGTCCGGATATGGCTTAAGCAATGGCAGCACAGATTTTTCTGGGGTTGAATCCATAAATGCTTCATCTACAAGAACGGTGCCTTCCTTCTTTTTCATGATGGACAGGCATTCTTCGATTGTTTCAATGCCAATCAAATCGCCAGTTGGATTGTTTGGATTGCAGAGTAAAAGAACGTCCAGTTGTAATTGTGAACACTGCGCATTGATTTGAGCGTGCTGCAATTCGATAATTTCGTGTCCCGCTTGAATCCAGGCGTGTTTGTGTTCGTTGTAGCTAGGCAGCAACAAGCCTACGCGCGCGCGTTTGAACAGTTGAGGAATCGATTGAATCGCAGCCTGTGAACCGCTAATCGCTAGAAGAGAGTCAGTACCATAGTAAGAGCTTGCTACATACCGCAAGCCGTCCTTGTCTTGCGGCAACCGACGCCAGACATCTGCGGGAATTGCTGGTACTTCATATGGTACCGGGTTAATGCCGGTAGATAAATCTAGCCATTGAGGTAACGGTCGCTTGTATTTTCGTGCTGCAGCAATTAGATCGCCGCCGTGTTCAAGCATTGCAAGCTCCTGCGATTAACAAAATCACTATCCACGCAAGCATGCCACGGTTCACCAGTTCTGTCGCTTTGCGAATGTCACTTGGTCCTGGGGGTGGACCCTCTCCAAGCATTGGCCTTTCCTTGAGCTGATTGTGGTACACGGCGTTTCCGCCCAATGATACAAATAAAGCCCCTGCTCCAGCTGCCATCACCGGTCCTGCGTTTGGGCTATACCACGATGGTGCCTGTTTGAGCCAGCATCGAATAGCAATTTTAAATTTGCCTAGAGACGCATATGTTAATGCAGTGAGGCGCGCAGGAACGAAGTTGAGCAGGTCATCAAAACGGGCGGCAGCCCAACCAAAATTGATGAAGCGTGGATTTTTATAACCCCACATGGCATCAAGCGTATTAGCCAGGCGGTAGAGCACCACGCCTGGTGCACCTCCCACTACGAACCAGAAGATAGCTCCAAAAACAGCATCGCAACCATTTTCTAATACGGACTCGACAGCGGCCTTTGCGATAGCATCCTTGTCTAAATTTTCGGTGTCTCTACTGACGATATAAGAAACTTTTTTGCGCGCCAGTTGCAGGTCCTTGGCTTCAAGAGCGTTTGCCACTTCCGTGGCATGCGAGCTGAGGCTGGATGCACCAATAGCTAGATATAAGCAGAGACATTGAAAAATAAGTTTGATGCTCTGATCGTCCTGTAATAAAGTTGCCAGCAGTACAAAAGGAGCGATGGCTGCGAGCAAGGCGAACACGCCGTTTTTCTTCAACTTTATTTCGGTTTCAATCGCCGCTACTTGAATATTTGGATCGGGTTCAGCGGCTGGTTGCATGTTGAGTTTTTTTTCCAAAAACTCAGCGTACTTACCAAAGCCTATCAGAGGGTGCCACTTCGCTGGTTCACCCAGGAAGTAGTCAAAAGTAGCCGCTGAGAGCACGACAAATGGAATTTGAAAATGTTGAATATTCATAATCGGCTAATTTGTATGGTAGAAACATTAGCATGCCAAAGCTTACTTTGATGATTCAGGGCACGACTTCCGATGCCGGTAAAACAACCCTGGTAGCCGGGCTGTGCCGCAGCCTGCACCGTCGGGGTTATGCCGTGACACCTTTTAAACCGCAGAATATGGCGCTCAACAGTGCTGTTACAATCGATGGTGGCGAAATAGGCCGCGCTCAGGCGCTGCAGGCGATTGCTTGCGGAATCGATGCGCATACAGATATGAATCCGATTTTGTTAAAACCGAATTCCAATACTGGCGCACAGTTGATTGTTCATGGACACGCTGTGCGAAACATGGATGCCAGAGAATTTCATCGCTTCAAGCCAGAGGCTATGCGCTATGTGCTTGAATCGTACAGACGATTGGCATCTCAGTATGATGTCGTTGTTGTTGAAGGCGCTGGCAGTCCGGCCGAAATCAATTTACGTGAAGGTGATATCGCCAACATGGGATTCGCCGAGGTTGTAGATTGTCCAGTCGTGCTCGTCGCAGACATCGATCGCGGCGGCGTTTTTGCACATCTTTATGGCACTTTAAAATTGCTAGAGCCAAGTGAGCAAAACCGCATAGTGGGTTTTGTCATTAATAAGTTTCGGGGCGATGTGACGTTGTTGCAACCAGGAATTGATTGGCTGGAGCAAAAGACAGGGCGCAAGGTCCTGGGCGTTTTGCCGATGCTTGCGGACTTTCAACTAGATGCAGAAGATAGTCTGTCGCGCACCAGGGATAGTGTCGAGCAAAGCCGTGGGTTCAGAGAAGCAGCCGCAGTTGCTTCTCTGAAGTTGAAAGTGATTGTGCCTGCTATTCCAAGAATGAGTAATCATACCGATTTTGATCCGCTCATTGGAAATCCACAAATTGATTTTCAGTTTGTGCGCGAGGGGGATGAAATTCCGTTTGCGGATTTGGTAATTTTGCCCGGCAGCAAGAGTGTGATTTCCGACTTACAGTTTCTACATAAAAATGGCTGGCACAAAGCAATTGAAAGACATTTGCGTTATGGCGGAAAAGTATTGGGAATTTGTGGCGGCTTTCAAATGTTGGGTGAAGAAATCTGCGACCCATTAGGCATTGAGTCGGCAGTAGCGAGACTGCCTGATGAAAATGCTGGAGCGAGCTCTGAATTCGAGCAAGGATTGGGCTATTTCGCTATGTCTACCACTTTAATGAAGGACAAGCGTTTAACTAACTTGCGGGGTAGATGGAATTTGCCAGGGAACCCAGAAGTTTTTGGTTACGAAATACATTCAGGAATTTCATCTGGAATTGCATTAAATAAATCAGCCATACAAATTGATGGGCCTTCGACTGTGGAATTCGATGGCGCAGTCAGCGAAGACAACCAAATCATTGGCACCTATTTGCATGGCTTGTTCGACGGAAAGGAATCATGCGCGGCAATTCTAGAGTGGGCTGGTTGCACAGGTACAACCACTTTGAACTACCCCTTATATCGCGAACGGATGCTCGACAAGCTAGCCGATGCGGTGGAAAAATACATCGATTTTGGCACTGTTCTGGCAACTCTTGAGCCAGGTGTTTTGACCGTCTGAAACGTTTTATTAATCACAAGAATGTCTGAGAGCGGCTGTTATTGTCATATTTATGTCAGGAAGCCGTGCTCTACAGCTCGTCTTTTGGTGATTGGAGCTTGACCTTGGGAGTTTTACGTATTGTCGAACTCCTACCGTAAGCCTATTGTAAAGGCGGTGGCCAAACCCTATGACTTGGGACAAAAAATGAAACGACTTATTGGTCTAGTTTTAAGTATTCTCGTTGTGCACAATCAAATGTTCTTTGTTGCGTACGCTGCGAGTTCGATTCCCCTCAGTGGTGGCGTCGAGGTAAAAACAACCGGCGGAGCCGGAGTGCTGCAACATGTGCACCGCGTTAAAAGAGTCATTCATTACCGTCAAGTCAAAGGCAACACTCGTGTTCGCCGCTACTTTGTCGTTAAACATGGACCGCAACAAAGAGTCGGAGACAAGGTTCTCACCAGACCTGTTCAACATCCAGGCTCACCAATTGCTTCCAATAAGTTGCCGAATTCGATCCGCAATCTCTTAATACATGGCGTCGAAAATCTTCAGCCTGGTCATCATTATATAGAACTCAACGACATCGGCGGACAGCTATCTATTAAAGAGAGCGGCGAAATCAATCCAAACGGAACATTCGTTGAAGTAGTTAAAGAAGGCGATCATTGGGTCATCAAAGGCACTGATATCGCTGTCGATTACGAAAAGACTTTCCAAGTCGACCCAGTTCCTAAAGGTGTGCGCATCTTCCGCAACGCTGCAACTGACACGATTGCTCCAAGCGGAAATTTCGTGGAGTTTGCAAAAGGTTTGAATGAACCTGGCATTCCGATTGTCACGGACACCGTGCCGATGGTTGCAGGCGGTGACATGGTTGAAGTGCACGACGTTGAAGTCGGAACAGCTCCTCTAGCTAATCCAACCGTCGAATACGTTAATGTTGGTGGCACCGAGACAACTCTTCAGCCTGGTCTGGGAGTGTCTTATGGCGTTCCCACGACAGAATCGACTGCTGTCGTTGAAGGTCCTGGAGTCGTTCCTACAACTGGTTTTACAACAGGACCCGGAGTAGGTCCTGCTACAAGTATTGTTGGTGGACCTGGCGGTGGCGTTCCTATAATTGGTGGACCTGGTGGTGGAGTGCCTGTCGTTGGTGGACCCGGTGGTGGCGTTCCCGTCGTTGGTGGCCCTGGTGGCGGAGTGCCTGTCGTCGGTGGACCTGGTGGCGGTGTTCCCGTCGTTGGTGGTCCTGGTGGCGGAGTGCCTGTGGTTGCCGCACCTCCAGTTGTGGCAGAAGCTCCTCCTGTAACTGAAGCAGCATTACCTCCTGTAGTGCCGCCTGTAGTGGCACCAATTCCAATCGCTGATGCAGCTCCTCCTGTAGTAGCTGGCGCAGCTCCAGTTCCTCTGGCTACAGCGGCAGCGCCAGGTGGATCGTTCCCATGGGGCAAAGTTTTATTAGGTTTAGGCATCGCGGGCGCTGTCGGCGGCATCGCGACAGCGATCGCACTGGCAGCATCGAATCACGGCGGAAGCAATTCTACTTCTTATTATCCAGTCACTACCGGTACAACGGGCACGACTACAACATCAGTCGGCACTGGAACTACGACAACTGGTACCGGAGGTTCGATAGGTTCATCTGGTTCAACTGGTTCATCTGGTTCATCTGGTTCAACTGGGTCATCTGGGTCATCTGGTTCAACAGGTTCGACAGGTTCAACAGGTTCAACAGGATCAACGGGTTCGACAGGTTCAACTGGTTCGACAGGCTCAACAGGTTCAACTGGCTCTAACTGTGGAACTGGCGGTCAAGGCGGCGGTTCCGGTAGTGGTAGCAACTGCAATACGGGCAGTAACGGTGGTCATGGTGGCGGTTGGTCTGGCGGTAGTGGCGGTCACGGCGGTGGTTCCAATGGTGGCGGCAGCGATTGCGGCGGCGGCACTGTAGGTCACGGTGGTGGCAATGGTGGCGGCTGGTCCGGCGGTAGTGGCGGTCACGGCGGTGGTTCCAATGGTGGCGGCAGCGATTGCGGTGGCGGCACTGTAGGTCACGGTGGTGGCAATGGTGGCGGTTGGTCCGGCGGTAGTGGCGGTCACGGTGGTGGTTCCAATGGTGGCGGCAGCGATTGCGGTGGCGGCACTGTAGGTCACGGTGGTGGCAATGGTGGCGGCTGGTCCGGCGGTAGTTCCAATGGTGGCGGCAGCGATTGCGGCGGCGGCACTGTAGGTCACGGTGGTGGCAATGGTGGCGGTTGGTCAGGCGGCAACGGCGGCACGACTTGCACAACGGGCAACGGTGGTGGCGGTTGGTCCGGCGGCAACGGCGGCACAACTTGCACAACAGGCAACGGCGGTGGAAATAATGGTGGGTCAGGTTGGACAGGCGGGTCAGGTGGCGGCAACAACTGCGGAATCGTAGGAAGCGGCGCACCGTACAACACCTTGAATAATTGCACTCCAGGATATGTGAACAACACGTACACTAATCCACTGTGCGGTCCGACTTCTGTTGGAACAACAAGTACAGGCACTACTTTCAGTTACTGTGGTCCAGGGCCAGGTCCTGGTCTGTGCGACCAATCAACAGCTATCTGCGGCAGTGGAAGTTCAGTGAACACTAATTGCACTTCTACTCCTGGCTATGTGCCCAACTCGTGCAGCAATGGTCTGGCCAATCAATATAGTAATCAGTGCGGAACAACAAGCACTGGATCTACGTTCAGTTATTGTGGACCGGGCGGCAGTGGTAACTACAATTCAGGTTACACCGGCGGTTCGACCGCATGTATAGGCAGCGGAAGCTCTGGCAATTCGCTCAGTTCATCTAGTTCTGACTATGTAAGCAATACGACCGGTAACTACACTTACGGTGGTACCACCTGCAACACTGGCAGCGGTATCGGCACAGTCTCCGGAGGTTGGGGCAGTGGCTCTATAAGTTCGAGTGCAAACAACGGAATAAACACTTACGGCAACTCCGGCGCTGGAACTAGCAGCTCCGGCAGCTCATCGGGTTATTGCGCCACACCTGCTAACTACAATTCGGGGGCGGTGAGCACTCCTCACTGGACACCTTCAACGACGGCTTATTCTGGCGGTACAGCTGCTAACAATCAGTTAGTTTATCCAACATCGAGTAGCAGCAGTTCATCTAGTGGTTCACTGCCTGCTTGCAATGCCAGCCCAACGGCTACATTCAATCCTGATTATTAGACCGCGCTGGGCCCTTCAATAATTTTCTGACCAGATGCCTCGGCGATGCCTTTGAGCATACCGTTGAAGACAAATTCGTGAAGTGGGCTGACAGCGTACCAATAAAGTATTCCGAGAAGTCCGGTCGGCAAAAATCTGGCTATTTGCAAAACTTCCGTTCTGTGGTCGTCGAGTTTTTTCAACCTGAATTCTAGGACAGCCTGACCAGGCAATTTCATTTCTGCCACCAGAACCAACCTTTCATCAGGTTTTACGACTAGAACTCGCCAGAAATCTAAAGCATCGCCTGGGGCAAGTTCGTAGGGGTGTCTTCGACCTCTTCTCAAACCTACACCGCCAACCAGGCGATCCATTAGGCCGCGCAGCCTCCACAGCCAGTCGCCGTAATACCAGCCAGTAGTGCCTCCCAGTCTCACGAGTGGCTTCCATACATCACCTGGTTGTCCTTCCAACACCAAGCGGCGAGACTCGTTATAGACGGTGCCACCTGCCCAGTGAGGTTCATCCGAGCCAACCCACTCTGGATGTTTTACTAGTCCGGCGTCAGTCCAGTGGCTTTCCACCTGATAATGTTGAGTCTTATTCAAGGCGGCTTTAATTGCGGTCTCACAATTCCACAATTCTTGCGGAATGATTTTTTTAATTCGAAAGTCTTTGCAGACAACCGGCGTCTTCAATCCCTCCGCTAGAGGACGAGCTAAATAAGCAGGCACTGGCGTCACCAGGTGAATCCATAAAGAGCTGAGTCTTGGAGTAAAAACAGGCACAGAAATAATTTTTCGTTTTGGCAAGCCGGCTTCCCGAGCATAAGTCATCATCAAGTCTTTGTAGGTAAGAATTTCATCGCCGCCTATGTCGAAGATGTCGTTGTATGTTTCTTGATTGCCTAGACATCCAATCAAATAATTCAAAACGTTTCTGATTGCTATCGGTTGATTCGGTGTCGTCACCCATCGCGGCGTAATCATGATTGGTAAGCGTTCCACCAGATAGCGAAGAATCTCAAATGATACGCTGCCTGAACCAATGATCATGGCGGCTCTTAAAACGGTGACTGGGATAGTGCCGCTTTGAAGAAGAGAAGCTACCTCTGCCCTGGATCTTAGATGTTTGCTCATCTTGTCGTCGTTTTCGCCGAGTCCCCCCAGGTAAATGATTTGCTCAAGTTTGCAATCCTCGGCTGCTTTCACCATATTCAGTGCAGCTTGTCTGTCTGCGTCGGCAAAATCTTTTGTACTTGAATTCATTGAATGGACTAAATAGTATGCATAAGAACAATCCTTGGTTGCGTTCAGAACGCTTGTAAGATCGAGAAAATCAGCTGCTACCAATTCGACATGAGGATGCGTCGCCCAGGTTTTGCTGCGAAGCTTGTCTATTGAACGACTGCATGCGCGTACCTTGAAACCTGCTTCAAGGAGTCTTGGCACGAGTCTGTTTCCCACATAACCGGTTGCTCCTGTGACCAGAACTAATTTGTCTTGGCTGTTCATTCGATCACTTGTTTCTGCTGAAAGGTGCCGTTTACCAAATGTTCACTTCCTACTTTGTCCTTGTGTATTATGTACCAGCTGTGGCGAAGTCGTCAGTCAATTCGTTCCAAGAAATCTCTGACACCACTTATGGTATCTGCTTTGCTTTGAGTAAGTTGTAAATCATTTGCAGTGATTGTGGGCATAGATGTTTCAGATTAGTGTTTTTGTTGGACTTTTGACAGTAGTTTTGTCTTTGGTCGGCTGGGTTGTGGTTTGTAATAAACTGCATCAACCTTGGGACTTCGGTTTAGTCTCCATTTCATCATTTGCTCTAAGTTTGATTTTGGGCTGTGGATTATTTGCAGCACTCACAGCCATCAATCGAAGAAAGAACGGACCTTTGATTTGTGATCTGTCACTAGAAGAAACGGCCATTCGCCTTCGAGACGCCCTGGTGGGCCGATTCAAGCGCTCGGCGATAACAGTGAGTGGGTGGAGGATGCGATTTCGGTGAAGTCGAAGCCGGATAGCAGCAATACACAAGTACTTTCTTTTCGCTCGGTGATTGAGGATCTAGACGCTGAGCCCCGTTCGACAAGTGAATTTCAGAGTGGCGCTTTCAGCAATCGCATCCGCATCTCCACTGAGTTTTCGTTAACGATAACTCTTACTGCTGTTGGAGAGCGAACTAGAGTTGAAGTCTATGGTTACTCGGTGAAGGGGATTTCGACGAACATGTATAACTTAGTTTTAGATGATGCTCGGTCAATTGTGAAACAAAGCCTGACATCTTACTGAGCAGCCGATGTCGCGGCTAGTCTCATGTTCTCCAAGTCACGATTGTTTGCTAAGGAAAATCGCATAATCAGTTAGCTTTCGCTATAAAGTCTTATAATATCCAACCACAGAGGGAGCTTTTAGCTCCTGCTTGGCATTCAAACCCAAATGAGCGCGTAACTCTTTTCGTGGGGGAAGTGTGGTGAGAATCCACCGCTGTCCCGCAACTGTGAGCAGTCGAACTGCAAGTCAGGATACCCACTTGAATGTTCTGGAAAAACACCCTCTTCGAGGCAAGGAGGATTTCAAATGAGTTCGGGCTTATCTGACGTTCAGGCAACTTCTTCTCACAAGCTAGATTCGCGCATGGTCATTCTCAGCCATGCTGACACTGACTGTCTGGTATTGGAGCGCGCCGCTCTTTCGATGCCGGCCGACTTTTCACCGATTGACATTATTAATCTTCAGCAGATTTCCAGCGATGAAGATATGAAGATGTTGATAGATGGAGTCCTGGCACAATCCGCAATCGTGGTGGTGCGGCTACTGGGAAAAACCAGCAGCGTTCCTCTCTTTAGTGACTTTGTTCGAAGCGTCCATCAGTGTGGAAGTTCTCTGATCGTTGTTAGTGGAACTGGCGAATTGAATCCAGAGTTGTCGGCGGTGTCCAACGTGCCCGTAGATTTGCAGCTGGAAGTAACAGCTTATCTGCAAGCAGGAGGCATCGACAACTTTGCTCAGATGCTCAAATGTCTTTCTGATAAATTGCTTTTGACCGGATTTAGTTACGCACCACCGGCGGTAATTCCAGACCACGGCATTTATCATCCTCTGCTCGGTAGTGATGCGACTTTTTTGCAGTGGTTGGAAATTCATGACACCCGTCGCCCGGTCGCAGGCATCAATTTTTATCGCGCTCATTGTCTGAGTGGCAATACTCATTTCGTAGATGTCTTGATAGATGCTCTGTCAGCCGTTGGCATAGATGCTTTGCCAGTATGGACGGCATCGCTGAAAGCTTGCAGTGACGGCGATGTGCTGCCGGATGCTTATCGATATTTTGTGCAGGAAGGACAGCCAGTCATTGATGTCTTGATTAATACGACGTCGTTTGCGATGGCTGAGGTAAAAGGCGGAGAGACTACTGCGTCAGGCTGGAGTGTTGATGCTCTGCAGAAACTCAACGTACCGGTTATTCAAGCTATTACAAGTGGAATGCAGGTGGAGCAGTGGAAGAACTCAGCTCGAGGTTTGAATCCTCTTGATACCGCGATGAATGTGGTTCTGCCTGAATTTGACGGACGAATAATTTCTGTTCCTCTTTCATTCAAGCAGGCTTCCAATCAAGATCATATTGAAGCAAATACTTACAGTCCCGTACTGAATCGTGCGCAGCGAGTTGCCGGTTTGGTGCAGAGGTTGGTGAGGTTGCGGCGGCTTCCAAATGCTGAAAAGCGAATTGCTTTCGTATTTACAAATTCCAACGCGAAGGCTTCCCAGATCGGCAACGCGGTTGGGCTTGACGCGCCCGCTTCATTGATGGCTGTGATGAGTGCGATGGTCGCGCGCGGCTATAAGTTTGAAAACTTACCCGACGACGGCACCAAATTGATTCATGATTTGATCAGCAAGTGTTCTTATGACGAAACCTTATTGACTGATGAGCAATTACGCGATGCATTGGTCCGTATTCCCGAAAAAACATATTCTGATTGGTTTGACGAATTGCCAGTAGTGCTTCGAGAGAGCATGGTTAAGCAATGGGGACTGGCTCCTGGAGAGACCTATGTGCATGATCAGCATCTCGCTTTTGCTGGTTTGAATTTCGGCAATGCTCTGGTAATTTTGCAGCCTCCGCGCGGTTATGGTATGGATCCCAATGCTATTTATCATATGCCGGATTTGCCACCAACACATCACTACTACGGTTTGTATAAGTGGTTGCAAGATGGCTGGAAGGCTGATGCCATAGTACATGTGGGCAAACATGGCACGCTAGAATGGCTGCCTGGCAAGGGTGTAGGTCTCTCGCAGGATTGTTTCCCCGATGCCCTGCTAGGAAATATTCCTTTGTTTTATCCGTTCATTATCAACGACCCAGGTGAGGGTGCTCAAGCTAAACGTCGCTCACACGCTGTGGTTGTCGATCATTTGACACCACCGATGACCTCCGCTGATACCTATGGTGCTCTCGCTAAATTGACTCAGTTGGTTGACGAGTATTATCAAGTTGAGGTTCTAGATCCAGCGAAGCTTCCTGTATTGCAACAGCAAATTTGGGAGTTGATTAAAGAAGCTAATCTGCATAACGATTTAAAACATATACTCGCTCACTCGCACGATGAGCACGACCACGATCATGACCACGAACACGATGATCACGACCATGATGATGAACATGATCACGACCACGAGTGGGACGATACGCTAACTCAAACTGGTGTACCGGTGACCCTTGCGAAAATGGGAGGGTTCGACGTTGCCCACTTGATCCAGGAGATCGATGGCTATCTTTGTGAGCTCGGTGCTGCCGAAATTCGTGATGGCCTGCACATTTTAGGTCGAGTACCAGAGGGGGCTTCACTTGTCGATACTTTATGCTCATTAACTCGCCTTGCAAATTTGCATATACCGTCATTAGATGAGTCGCTTGCTCAGTTGTTTGGTCTTGATTTTAAAACCATGCTCGAGCATAAAGGAGCTCGTATAGCAGGCGAAGTGCGGTCGTTCTCTACGGTCGCGGGGCGTATTCTCGTCACCAATTCTGATGCTCTCGAAGCCATCGACCGACTGGAGCATCAACTCTTTAGTGAGTTAGAAAAAGTTGCTTTCGATATAGAGGGCATTCAGACAGCGTGTGCAGTCGTTCTTGGAAGTGAGACTAAAGCCGATTCTCTTGCTTTGCAAAAAATTGTCCAGACGTTGAGTTACGTATGCACCACACTGGTGCCTAATTTGCAATTGTCACACGAAGAGATTGCTAATCTGTTGCATGGACTGGAAGGCGGCTATGTGCCTGCCGGACCAAGTGGTGCGCCAAGCCGTGGCATGGCTCATATTCTACCGACTGGGCGCAACTTTTATTCGGTCGATCCGCGCAGTTTGCCTTCGCACTCCGCCTGGCTTGTCGGCAAACAGTTAAGTGAAGAAGTTCTGCGCAGACACTTGCACGAAACTGGTCGCTATCCTGAAAGCGTCAGTATCAGCATGTGGGGAACGAGTGCCATGCGTACTCACGGTGATGACGTGGCTCAAATTCTTGCATTGATGGGCGTGCGCCCCTTATGGCAAGACGGCACACGTCAATTGCAAGGCGTGCAGCTCATTCCCATTTCTGAACTGCAACGTCCGCGCATCGATGTCACAACTAGAATCAGCGGATTTTTTAGAGACGCCTTCCCACATTTGATCGATCTTATAGATAGAGCCGTAGGTCTTGCTGTGGAAGCAGACGAGCCACTTGAAGAGAATTTCTTGCGTAAGCATTATTTGCAAGAAGTAGCTTCTCGCTGCGCGAATGGTGTTGACGAAAGTGAGGCTAAAAAGTCGTCACGCTACAGAGTCTTTGGTTCAAAACCTGGAAGCTATGGTGCCGGTATTTTGCCACTCATTCAAGAGAGAAATTGGTCTGACGCCGATGATTTTGCCGAAGCATATGTCAACTGGGGCGGCTTTGCCTACACTCAGAATGAAGCGGGTGTTGACGCGCGAACCCAATTTAAGGAACGCCTGAAAACCATTGAAGTTGCGGTACACAATCAAGATAATCGTGAACACGATATTTTTGATAGCGATGACTATTTGCAGTTTCATGGTGGCATGATCGCCACCATCAGGAGCTTGAGTGGTAAGAAGCCCAAACACTATTTTGGCGATACGCAAGATCCCTCGCGTGCTGCTGTGAGAGACTTAAAAGAAGAAGTGCTACGCGTTTTTCGCTCACGCGTGGTTAATCCCAAATGGTTGGAAAGTATTCAAAAACATGGTTACAAGGGTGGTCTAGAGTTGACTGCGACAGTCGACTATTTATTTGGATACGATGCTACAGCCGAGGTGCTCGACGACTGGATGTACGAGGATGTGGCTAAAGAGTACGCTTTCAATCCACAAATGCAAGAATTTCTCAAAGATAGCAATCCCTGGGCCTTAAATGCCATTGCAGAAAGATTGCTCGAGGCCGCAAAACGAAAGATGTGGTCGAAGCCCAAAGAAGAAACTCTGGCTGCGTTAACAGAAGTATTTTTGAACAGCGAAGAGTTGCTTGAACTCCGGGGCGAATCCAAGCGTGCGTCGGGGGTTCTGTGATGACAGCACTTTATCCATTCTCTGCAATAGTCGGTCAAGAGAAATTAAAGCTCGCACTGATGATTTGTGCGGTCAATCCATCGGTGGGTGGCGTCTTAATTGTCGGCGATAAAGGCACGGCTAAAAGCACTGCTGCCCGCGGCGTGTCTGAGCTTTTACAACCCATTGAAACGACCGTCGGCTGTTCCTTTAACTGTTTTAGTCATGAACAGCCAACCTGGTGCGAAGTCTGTTCAGCCGAAGAACGCAACTTTCAGCAAAAATCTGTGCCCTTTGTTAATTTGCCCATCGGTGCAACTGAAGACCGCGTGCTTGGCAGTCTCGATATCGAAAAAGCGTTGAAGCAAGGTGCTCGCACTCTTCAGCCCGGATTACTGGCTCAGGCGCACCGCGGTATTTTGTACATCGATGAGGTTAATTTGTTGCCCGATCATCTCGTCGACATTTTGTTGGATGTCGCCGCTATGGGCGTCAATACTATTCAGCGCGAAGGTATGGCGATTCAACATAACGCACGCCTTTCGTTGATAGGCACCATGAATCGTGAAGAAGGTGACATCCGTCCGCAATTGCTTGATCGATTTGGTTTGATGGTTGAAGTTACTGCACAAACTGATTGGCGTGAGCGCTCTGAAGTCGTGCGTCGCCGCATTGCTTTTGAGTTATCACCGCCCACTTTTACTCAAACCTGGTCTGCCGAGCAAGAGTCTCTAAGGATTAAATTGGACAAAGCAGTGGCTCTTCTTGATGACGTTGAAATTACGGACTCGCAAATAGACTTCATCAGTCAAATTTGTTGCGAGATGCAGGCAACGAGTTTAAGAGCAGATATTGTTTTGCATAAAGTCTGCCGTACCCTGGCAGCTCTTGATGGCAGATGTCTTGTTTCTCTCGACGACATACAAGCGGCTGCTGGACTGGTTCTCCCACACCGCCGTCGGCGACTTCCCACAGACAAATCATCTCTTGATCAAGAGAAATTGGAACAGATGATTGATGACGCCAAAGCGGATGTCGAACAGAATGAAGATCAGCCACCGCCATCAGGCAATACTGATTTTAGTGAGGATCTAAATGGTGGTGACGAGCAAAATTTGCCTGATCAATCGAATCGACCTCAGCCTGAGACGCCGCCTCAAAACAGTCCCGACAAATTGCAGGTGTACACAGCGACTAAGGTTGAGAAAGTCAAGTCACTGCAGCTAGAACAGGTCAATGCAACGGGAGCCGGAAAGCGCGGCACCGTCAATGATGCGCCTCGAGGTTTCACTGTAAGGGCGGTTCGTGATGATAATCCCAGTGCAATTGCTGTAGAGGCGACATTGCGTCATTCAATCGCTCGCAATTCAGGCGTGCTCTGCGTGGAGCGCGAGGATTTGCATCAAAAAGTTCGCAGTGGTAAGTCATCGTGTCTCATTATTTTTGCGATCGATAGTTCTGGGTCTATGGCAGCGCGCAAGCGTATGGAGCTGGTCAAAGGTTGTATCGAAGCTCTCCTTCAAGATGCTTACGTTAAGCGTGATTCGGTCAGCGTCATTAGCTTTTCGGGCACCGAAGCTCAAATAAGTTTAGGACCCAGCCGTAGTGTCGAGCAGGCGTATGAAGCTCTCGCGCAGATGCCGACGGGTGGGCGCACTCCTTTGCCCCATGCTTTAGCACTTGTTCTTGAGTCAATTCGAAAAAAAGGAAAAGATGCAGGCGACCCTTTACTTGTGCTTTTAAGCGATGGCAAAGCGAATGTTCCTCTGACAGACAATGGTGACGCCTGGAGTGAGGCGCTACAACTGGCTGCCGAGATTGCAATGTGCTCTATTCCTTGCGTTGTCGTCGATACCGAAAGTGGTCATGTCAAACTTGGTCGCGCAAGAAAGCTGGCTGATGTGCTTAACGCGTCATATGCGTCACTTGAGGCAATGACTGCCGATGATTTGACGATTAGTATTCGCAGCAAATTAGGCCGGAAGTGAGGAGAATTCAGTGACCGCGGTAAAGACAGGCAAAGTAAGTTTAATCGGTAGCGGACCCGGCGATCTTGAATTGCTGACGCTCAAGGCTGTGCGACTGCTGAAAGAATGCGATGTAGTTTTCCTCGATGATCTGGCTAATCCAGATATTTTGCAGTTCGCTAAGCCTGATGTGGAAGTGCTGTTAGTTGGTAAACGACCAGGCAAAATGCACACCGCGCAGGAGTGGATCATTGAACAAATGATCGCCTATGCGCGAGCTGGTAAAAATATCGCTCGCGTAAAAGGTGGCGATCCTTTTATCTTCGGTCGCGGCGGTGAAGAAATCGAAGCACTCGCTGAAGCAGGAATTACATTTGAAATTGTGAGTGGACTAACAGCTGGTATCGCCGTGCCAGCTCGACTGGGTATTCCTTTAACGCATAGACATCACGCCTCTGGTGTCACTTTCATCACCGGACACAGCTGCAAAGACGAAGACGTAAACTGGCGTAGTTTGGTAGACAGTAGAAACACCATCGTCATTTATATGGGCATCGCCAAAATCGACGAAATTGTAAGTAAGCTCATCGCCAATGGTCAAGCCATTGACACCGCTGTAGTCATTATCGAAAACGGAACTTTGCCAGAGCAGCGTTATCATTTGACAAACTTGGGCGATTTAGCGACGACAGTCAAAGACAATCACTACGCTAGTCCTTCTATCATTGTCATCGGGACTGTGGTCACATTGCACAGCACTGTAGAAAGTTCGCTCAATAATTCTGCCTCCGAAACCAAACAACATCAAGCATTGGAGATCGTTCAAACATGATTACTTGTGTCAGCATTGGTCCAGGCGACCTTGGCTATTTAACCAGACATGGTGCAGCTTTGATTGAAGATGCCGATGTCGTTGCTGGCTTCGATGCCGTCGTCAACTTCATCAGACCACTTATTTCAGCCGACGCTCAAATAGTGACTATGGGTTATAAAGATCAGACTGAAAAACTGAAGCAAGTTGCGGACTTACATCATGAAGGCCGCAAATGTGTCGTCGGTTTTATGGGTGATTTGCACTTCAGTGGATTTCAGCTTCTCGAGCGGGTCGAAATTGCTTGTGGGCATGAAGTTAAAACACTACCGGGAATATCGTCAGCGCAGATACTGGCGTCTCGTGGCAAAGTTTGCTTCGACGAAACAACATTTGTCACCTTTCATCGTCGTGGGGACATCGAGCCTTTTAAAAAACATCTGGTGACAGTGCTCAAAGAAGGTCGCAACGCCATTGTGATACCACTGCCATGGAGCTTCATGCCCAAAGACATTGCCAAATTTTTGCTGGACAGTGGTTGTGATCCCAATCACCAAACCGAAGTCTGGGAAAACCTTACGCAGGCCGAAATGGATTGGCGCGGACCTCTATCCAGCCTGACTCAGGATTTTACCGACATGAGTATTATGCTCATTCGTACCCGGAAAGAAATGCCAAGTCAGTTGGAGAAATAGTGGAAGGCGCTTATAACATTGTTATAGCCGGGCACGGCAGCCGAGATCCCCAGGGCGTGGCTGAATTTGAAAGCTTTATGTCCTTGCTAAAAAATCGTGCTGGAGATATGCGTGTTGATTACGGATATTTGGAATTTTGTGAACCCACGATTGATCAGGCGGTTCACGAAAGCATTGCCAGTGGTACCAAAAAATTAGTAATGGTTCCGGCCTTGCTAACAGCTGCGACCCATGCAAAAAATGATATGCCCGCAGAACTGGTGGCACTGCGACAAAAATATCCAGATGTTGAAATCGCCTTTGGATCGGCGATGGATTTGCATCCGCTTTTATTGAAACTATGTCAGGAGAGAATCGTCGAAGCCGAGGCTCAGTCTGTACACATTGTCAATCGAGCCGATACCTGTCTTGTCGTCGTCGGTCGGGGAACCAGCGATTCTGATGCTAATTCGGAAATTTCCAAGCTCAGTCGAATGCTTGAGGAAGGCATGGGATTTGGCACTTCTTTCGTGTGTTATTCAGGTACAGCCAAGCCGCTAATAGCAAATGGCCTGAAGGCGGCGGCAAAACTTGGTTACGCACGCATCCTTGTTCTGCCTTATTTCCTCTTTGATGGAATTCTAATTAAGCGCATTTATGACGCTGTCGATGATCTGGCAAATAGGCATCCAGAAATTGAAGTCTTGAAGGCGAAATATTTGGGAGTTCATCCTTATGTCGCCGATGTTTTTCTGGAGCGCGCTCAAGAGGGTGCCGAAGGTCGAGCTCATATGAATTGCTCTTTGTGCAAATACCGAGTGCAAATAGTTGGTTTTGAATCGCAACTGGGGCAGCCTCAACAGGGGCACCACTTTGCTGTCAAAGCTGGCGGTGAACAATCAAAGAGTGACGGTGCACCGATCAAATCGGCTCGTCGCTGTGCCCCATATGTACCGCATCCAATTGAAGCGCAGAGCTTCGAGGTGATTAAACATGGTCGTGATTGGAGCAAGTTTGAGCCCGAGCTGGTGCCAGTCTTGCAACGTATCGTGCATACTACCGGTGATTTTAACGCCGCCGACGAGATCTTTTTTTCTCCGGGAGTCGTTGATATTGGCTTTAACGCCCTTTTGCGTTGTCGGCAAATTGTCACTGATGTAACTATGGTCGAAAGTGGTTTGAAACGTGCGCTACTCTCCGAGCTCGGCATAAGCACCTGGTGCGGAGTGCACGATCGCGAAACCCATTTGATGTCTGAGAATTTTGGCATTACAAGGTCAGCCGCCGGCATTCGTCGCGCCTGGCAAATATTTGGTAATAATGCTGTCATCGCCATAGGCGATGCGCCTACAGCCATTACCGAAACAATCCGCCTTGTTCGTGAACAAAGCTGGCGTCCTCAGCTGGTGATCGGGTTGCCTGTTGGATTTATCGGTACCCAAGAAAGCAAAAATGAATTGCGTCGTTGTATGCAAATTCCACGCATTACAAATGAGGGAACCAGAGGTGGTTCACCGTGGGCTGCGACAGTCTTGAATGCGCTGATGATCATGGCTCTCAATAAGGTGGCAGCAAGTGAGCCAGTCTGAGTTAAAAATTGTCGATTTGAATATATTCGCCGAGAATGGTTTGAAGCGAGGCTTTACTACAGGTTCTTGCGCTACTGCAGGTTTGAAGGCCGCATTGACACTGCTGCAAGATGATCTTGTGCTTTCTCAAGTTGCAGTGACTTTGCCGGATGGCGAGCACTTTCTTAGCATTCCAGTGCAGTCGGTGGAAAAAATTTCGTCAACTTCAGCTCGTGCCACCGTCATCAAAAATGCTGGAGATGATCCAGATTGCACTGACGGAGCGACCATTACAGTTGAAGTCACAGAAAATTCTAGCGGGCAAATTGTTTTCAAAGCTGGTGATGGGGTCGGCATGGTGACTGAACCTGGCATTCGCGTACCGGTTGGCGAACCGGCTATCAATCCGGGGCCTCGGCAAATGATGACCATGGCCGTGCAGGAAGTGTTTGCTGACGACCGACATCCAGGATGCGACATAACGGTCGGCTGCGTCAATGGACTAGCGTTGGCGAAAAAAACTTTTAACCCCCGTCTTGGTATTACCGGTGGTATTTCAATTCTTGGCACCACGGGTGTCGTTGAGCCCATGTCGCTCGCTGCTTATATGGCTGCTATTGAAGTCTATATAAGAGTTTCTGCAGCAGATAATACCGGCGCTATCGCTTTTCTGCCTGGCAATATTGGCTTGAAGTATTGCCATGACAAACTCGGTTTGCCGAGAAAACAAATCGTCAATATATCCAATTTTCTCGGATTTTCACTGGAGACACTTGATGCTATTTTGTCTGAAACACCTGCTACTGAACGGGTGAAAACTCTTTATCTGCTTGGGCACCCGGGTAAAATCGCTAAAGTTTTGGGCGATCAATATGATTTGCACTCCAGCCGCAGCAGCATGGCTATGGGAGCTCTTGCACGGTTCTGGCAAAGATTTGATCTTCGCGCTTCATTGTTGAAGGCCATCGAAAACGCTAATACCGTCGAGGCAATTGTTGAATTGCTTGGTCAGGAGCCGAGCGGCAAACGATTATGGCATTCTGTCGAAATCGAATTAGCTCGTTTAGTCAAAGAACGCTTATCATCGATACAATCCGTCGAAGTGCGCCTCTTCAATATGCGCGGACAAGCTCTCAGTGACTCGGATTGCACAGGTGTCACGCATGGGTAGTGGTGCGGGTATTTTTTATGGAGTGGGGGTTGGTCCCGGACAGGCAAAAATGTTGCCCGTAGCCGCGTTTGAAGCACTTCAAAAGGCTGATGTGATAATTGCTCCTAGAGCGCGCAGCAGTGATTTCTCGATTGCCAGACAATGCCTTGTCGATTTAGAGCTTGATGAGAGTCGCTTTCGTGAAGTGATTTTCAATATGGATCCCGAGCGCGAGCAGATTGATTCGCATTATGCAGACATGGCGCAGTCCATCGTGCAGGACTTGAAAAATGGCAAGACTGTTGCTTATCTTACGATTGGCGACTCGCTGACATACTCTACTTACAGTTATTTGCTGTCAGCAATTCAAGAAATTTTCCCCGGGCTTGCCTATCGTACTTTTCCTGGTATCACCAGTTACGCGGCTGCAGCGTCGATGGTTGATTTTCCGCTTGGACAGGGTAAAGAGCGCATGCTGATTCTGCCTTGTCCAGATGATGTTTTGCAGTTGAAAAGAGAAATTGAAACGCACGATATCGTTGTTTTGATGAAAATTGGTAAGCGTTTCGCTGACGTAATTTCTCTCTTGCAAGAGATGAGAATTGAAAAGCACTGCGCGCTCGTCAGTCGTCTTGGTTTGTCCGGTGAAGTCGTCCATAGTTCGTTATCTGATATCTTGCAAACGGAGACCCTTGGCTATTTGACCACAATGTTAATTCGTAAAACTGCCCTGAAGGAGAAAGTCTGACGTGAAGGTTTATTTTATTGGAGCCGGACCAGGGGCTGCAGATTTGATCACCGTTCGTGGTGCAAAGCTGCTCAGTCAAATCAAGGTCGTGCTTTATGCTGGATCCCTTGTGCCTTTATCAGTGCTCGAACATTGTCATAAAGATGCGATTGTCCATAACACTGCTGAATTGAGTCTCGAGCAGCAAGTCGCTTATTTTGAAGACGCAATTAAACGCGGCGAAGATGTTGCCCGCGTTCACTCTGGCGATCCAGCAATTTATGGTGCTACCGCTGAGCAAATGCATCGCCTCGATCTGTTAGGCATAGACTACGAAGTGGTGCCTGGTGTCTCGTCTTTTTCGGCCGCCGCTGCCACCATTAAACGTGAGCTGACCAAACCAGATGTGTCGCAAACCGTTATTCTCACCCGAGTGTCTGGACGAGCTTCGAAGGTGCCAGAGACAGAATCAATAGAGTATCTGGCTCGTCACAAAGCAACTATGTGCATATTTCTTTCGGGTCCGCATCTGAAACAAATTGTCGATGACTTACTAAAACACTATCCAGAAGCAACTCCAGTCTCTCTCGTTTATCGGGCCAGCTGGCCTGATGAAAGAGTGCACAACAGCACACTTGGCGCAATCTTGAGCGAAACCGAGGTTAAAGATTGGAAGTTGACCACGATGATGCTCGTTGGCGATGTGCTTAAAAAAGGGGTGACATCAACTTCGCGGCTTTACGCTCAGGAATATTCGCATTTGTTTCGTGCAGGTCTGAAAGCGGAGACAGTCTGTGACTGATATCGGGGTTTTCTTGCTGCGCAATCAGGCTGAGCAAATCGGTCACATCGTTAGTGATCGTATTCAATGCACGGTCTATAAAGCGTATGAGCAAAAAACGTCAGCACAAGAATATTTTCGCTTGCACTACAAGGAACATCGCCAATGGTTAATGGTGATGACGACTGGGATTGCCGTGCGTTTTCTTGACGGGCAGATGGACAACAAATTGGAGGATCCGGCTGTCGTTGTGCTCGATGAAGCGGCACGTTTTGCAGTTTCGTTGTTGGGCGGGCATGAAGGCGGCGCCAATAAACTGGCCAATGAAATTGCTAATATCTTTGGTAGTCAATCAGTGATAACCACCGCTACCGAGTCTTTGAAGCCACTTGTACTGGGAGTTGGATGCCGAAAAGATGTCAGTCTTGAGCAAATTGAAAATTGTGTTGCCAAGGCATTTCAACAAACAGTTTCGGTCCTTGCTTCCAGTCTGAATAAGGTACGCGTCGTTGCCACAGTTGACTTAAAGAAAAATGAGCCTGCTTTGTTGCTGTTTTGCGAAAAATATGATTTGCCGCTGCAGATTTTCGCAAAGGAGAGCCTGGGAGCACGAGCTTGGGTCAGTAAAAGCTCGCAGTTCGTGAAAGAAATTGTTGGGGCCGACGGGGTTTGTGAGCCATGCGCTTTGATGGTCTCTGCGCGAGGGCAGTTGATTGTGCCTAAGACAACCCTTGACGGGGTTGCAGTGGCGATCGTCGACGACAGTATTAGCACAGGGGATTAGCAAAAGGTGTCAGGCAAACTTTATCTTGTTTCTGTTGGTCCAGGTGTATCGGAGTTGATTACGCCGATGGCAGAGCGTGCCATTAAAGAATCAGATGTAATTGTTGGTTATGAACTTTATTTGACATGGATTCAAGACTGGATCGCTGGCAAAAAGATTTTCAAACAACCTTTAACTCAAGAAAGAGAGCGTGCAGCAACCGCTATTGCCGCAGCCAGAGAGGGCGCGACTGTATCTCTTATTTCTAGCGGAGATATTGGCGTTTATGCAATGGCTGCATTAGCTTACGAAGAGATGAATGAGGACGACACTTTCGACGTGGCATTACTTCCTGGTATCACAGCCGCTCTTTCGTGCGCTTCGCTTTTGGGCGCACCACTTTCGCATGACTTTGCTACACTCAGCCTTTCTGATTTGTTGTGCCCCTGGGAATGGATCGAAAGAAGAGCAAGAGCCATTGCTCAGGCTGATTTAGCTGCCGTATTCTATAATGTTCAAAGCAAGGCTCGTCCTGACGGTGTCCACAAAGTCTTGAAGATTATGATGGAGCATAAGTCTCCTGACACTTTATGCGGTGCTGTTCGCAATGCCTATCGACCAGATCAAAGCCTGCAGATTATGACGCTTGCTCAGCTGGACGAAAATGAATTTGACATGTTCACGACTATCGTCATTGGCAATCGTTTTACTCGCAGAAAGCGAAACTGGATCTTTACTCCGCGTGGCTATAACGCCTGGCACGAGGAGACGCAAGAAGCAGTGCCCGAGAACGCGATCTGGGTTTTTGCAGGCACTGGCGATGGCAATGGGTTAGCGAAAGTAATTGCAGAAGCTGGATATCCGGTCGTTGTATCTGCAGCCACTAAATACGGTCAGCAGGTAGCAAAAGCGACTTGTCCTGAATTGCATATTCGTGGCGGTCATATCGGCGCGTCGGCGCGTAAACAGGAACTCCAAAACAGTGGTGCTAAAGCAATTGTGGATGCCACCCATCCATTTGCAAGCAAAATGTCGGAGCAACTAATAGATTTAGCTACTCAGTTGAATTTGCCCTATTTGCGGTATGAGCGCGCCAATAGCACTATTGAAGCAGGCGATATCTTCGTTTGCTCTTCAATCGAGGATGCCGCTGCAAAGGCTATTGCAATTGGGAATCGTATTTTTCTGGCAACCGGTGCAAAGGCTTTAGAGCAAATTTTGGGTTCAGAGATGGCGAGCGACAAACTCTGGTTCGCACGTATCACAGCCGATCCAGATTTTATTCAAACAGCTATAACAGCCGGCATTCCACTCTCTCGCATATGTGCCATGCAAGGTCCGTTTTCTGCCGGCTTCAATGAGGAACTTTGGAAGCAGTGGCAAATCGATTGTGTCGTGACAAAGGAGTCAGGCGACGCTGGCGGCTTTCAATCTAAGCTACAGGCTGCTCGGAAGCTCCAAATTCCCTTGATTGTTATTCAACGTCCAAAGATTTCCTATCCGGAAGTGGTATCGGATTCGGAGACTACTTTATCTAAATTGAAAATTCTCCTTCAATCGAAAATGCAGGCAGCAGGTGTTGAGCGATGAGCGATCAGTTTAATAACAATTCTACAGTCGGCAAGCAAACGACGAAAATAGTTCCTTCAGGCAGGCGACAGATCCCTGTCACTGTCATTACTGGTTTTCTCGGAGCTGGTAAGACTACTTTGCTCTCTAACTTACTCAGTCATTGCCATGATCATGAGATCGCAATACTCGTCAATGAGTTTGGTCAAACATCAATTGATGGCGCCATTATGGAAAGACGTAATGGCGATCATGCTGTAGAAATTCATCAGGTCAATAATGGTTTGATCGCTTATTCGGACGATAAGCAATTTATGCCAGCGATGCTCGCTATCATGAATCGACAAAGGCCAATTGACAATTTGCTGGTTGAGACATCTGGTCTTGCTCTGCCAACTGCTGTCATGGCATCGCTTGCCCAGCCAGAACTGGAAGGGCGCTTTCAGCTGGATGCCGTGCTTGCAGTCGTTGATACGGAAATATTTTTATCGGGCGGTTTTGACGAAGTCGACGAAAAGCCTGTCGCGCAGAACGTTCTGTTTGACTCACGACGTTCGCTTGCCAGCCTCTTCAAACAACAATTAGAAAGTGCCGATGTTGTGATCCTAAATAAAGTTGATAAACTCAAGGAAGAAGAGTTGATTTTGTGCGAATTGAGGATTCGGAAACTGGCTCCTCGTGTTCGTTTCGTTGAAGCCGCTTGTCACGCGCATTTGAATCCGCGTATTGCTCTGGGCTTGCATTTGCATGAAGCCACACATTTGAATAATGGTCTCAAGCAGCATCAAAGTGCAGCGAATAATCCCCTGCGTCATACCGTGGAAACGGTGTCTCATTCGCTTGTGAATGGTCATTCTCATTCTGGCATAGGGGCACACGAGCATGGATTACATACGCATGAACACTTCCATGAACAAGATCCTGCTTGGCTATCGTTTGTTTTAAACACTGACGAATCTGTCAATCCAGATAGTGTGCTGGCGGCTTGTGAAACCATTGCTAAAACAGAGCCACTGTTGCGCCTGAAAGGTTTTTTCAAAGCGACAGGCACTGACAATTATGTCCTGGTCCAGGGTGTCCGAGACAAAATAAGTTGTTTACCGCAAGAAAATGTCTCGCAGCCAGACGCTGAAAGAATTACATCGCAGATAGTTTTTATCGGCTACCATCTTGTTCGAGAAAAAGTCAAAGAGGCGTTGACGAAATTGACAGGGGTGAAGTGGTATTAGAATCGTTTTAGTAGTAGGAGTGGGAAGACCTTGCAAGATCAAGATGAACATAAACGACAGGCTCAAAAACACAAAGCTGTTTTTGAAGAAAAACTGGCTGCGGCCCAACAGGAAAAGGGTCTTCTGATTGTCTACACCGGTACCGGTAAAGGCAAATCTACTGCTGCTTTTGGTATGGGACTGCGGATTCTTGGTCATGGGATGAAGCTTGGTGTAGTGCAGTTTATTAAAGGAGCTATCGCAACCGCTGAAAGAGAATTATTTGCGAAATATCCTAATTGCGATTTTCAGACGACCGGGCATGGCTATACATGGAATACGCAAGATCGAGAAGCCGACATAAAAACTGCTGAACTGGGCTTTGCAGAGGCTGTCCGAATGATTCAGGACCCGTCATTCGACATGGTTATTCTCGATGAATTGAACGTTGTCCTTAAGCATGGCTATCTCGACCTAGCAAAGGTTTTGAATGTGTTCAAGTCTCGTCGACCAATGCTGCATATCGTTGTAACAGGACGACATGCGCCCGAGGCTCTTGTAGAAGCGGCGGATTTAGTGACTGAGATGAAACCGATCAAGCATCCTTATCGCGAGCAGGGAATCAAAGCTCAACGTGGTGTCGAATTCTAAGTGCAAATCAATTCTTCGAAAAATCAATGTCCGGCGTGGTTTATTAGTGCTCCCGCCTCGAACCAGGGTAAAACTACAGTCACTGCTGCTCTTGCTCGCTATCATCGGCGTCAGGGACGCAACGTTCGAGTTTTTAAAACCGGACCAGACTTTCTTGACCCGATGATTCTTGCGCGGGCATCAGGCAATAGGGTTGCTCAATTGGATTTGTGGATGGTTGGTGAGCAAAACATTCGTCGCATGCTATACGAGGCGGCTCGAGAAGCAGATTTGATTCTGATTGAAGGAGTGATGGGACTTTATGATGGTGATCCGTCTAGTGCAGATTTAGCCGAGCTTTTCCAAATCCCTGTGGCTTGTGTTATCGATGTGCACGGTATGGCGCAAACTTTTAATGCCATTGCTTATGGATTGAAGAATTTCCGCAAAACCATGCCTTTTGCCGGCGTCATCGCTAACGGCGTCGCGAGTGAACGCCATGCTCAGATGCTTTTGCAAAATTCAGAAGATAGCATTGTCTACCTCGGCGGTATCGCCCGCGATGCCGCTATTCAATTACCAGACCGTCACCTTGGGCTTGTACAGGCTTCCGAGATAGATGATCTCGAGCTCCGCTTGGATGCAGCCGCCGATGTCATTGAGAGCAGTGGTCTTACTGCGCTACCAGAACCTGTGGTATTTGAAGATGATCTCAGCCTGCCAGCACGAAGTATCCCGCATCTTCTTGAGGGATTGCGAATAGCGATCGCACGTGACTCTGCGTTTTCATTTCTTTATGACGATAATCTCGACCTGTTAACGGAACTGGGAGCCAGTCTGCTTTTCTTTTCTCCGCTAAATGATGAGCATCTGCCTGATGCAGATGCCGTTTATTTGCCCGGTGGCTATCCAGAGTTGTACTTGAATCAGCTGGCCGCTAATCATTCGATGAAAGAAGCGCTCCATAATTACTATCAACTTGGCAAAAAGATTTACGCTGAATGTGGTGGCATGCTTTATTTGCTTGAGCGATTGAGCGACAAGGAAGGCAATACAGCGGCGATGGTTGGCTTAATCGGTGGTTCAGCCGTGATGCAAAAGCGCCTGGCTGCGCTTGGTTTTCAATCTATTGACCGGGGTGGTGAGAGCTTAAGAGGACATACATTTCATCACTCTTTAACAACTCTGGCAAAACCTGCCGTTCATTTTGCCAGCCGGCGCCATGATAATTCTAGTGGCGAACCGGTGGTCATTGATAAAGGCTTGTTCGCCTCTTATGTGCATTTATATTTCCGTTCAAATCCCACTATGGCGGCTAACCTTTTCAAGCGTGAGGAATTTGATGGTGACAAAGCCTAGCCCAATCATTTCTGTGCAGAAGACAGGCGGCTTCGTCGGTCTTTCGTTCAACTTCGAACAGAAATTAGACGAGTTGACGGATGAGCAAAAAACTCGATTAGGGCTATTAATTAAGGACTCCGGTCTAAGAGACCGAGCTACGGTTAATGCTAAAAGCAAGAATGCGCGTGATGTCTTTAGCTATTCATTTAGCTTGCGCGAAGGCGACACTACATACAGTGCTTCGTTTGACGACACAACTTTAACGCCTGCTTACAGAGAGTTGTTTCAATACATTCAAGAATTAGATCGGAGTCGCTAAGACTTACGGACTGTTCTTATTCTCTAGAATATCGTCAATCATCCAGTCGAAAACTTCTTTACCTGGTTCGTCGGGATGTAATTCGTCACGCATGATTTTGGATGCGCGAAGTGGACGATAGCCGTCGATAAAAGTTAAATGATCGGCGTTACGAAAGGTGCGAGCCAGTTTTACATCGGTTGCCTGTCTGAGGCGAGAAAAGTCGGACTCTTTGCATAAAAACTCGTTAGCCATAATTTTGTCGGGTATAAAAAGTGCGCTAACCAGAGGAGCAATACCATCATTGAGCTGATAGAGATAAGGAGTATCTGCCTTCTTGATTGCTTCTTTTTCGCTTATTACGCTACCAATTGAGCTGTTGAGGAATCTCAAAACTGGGTGCTCACGCCCGAAGTGGGCTGGTATTTTCATCGAAAATAAAACCCACGGTGATAGCAAAGTTGTATCGATGAAACGTTTGCGAGCCGAGTCCATATAAGGGCTAAGCAAATAACTGCTGTAAGTGATTAGCTTCTTCTTGTCGAAATTAATTTCGTTAATCGCTCTCAATCTGAAATTGGTCTGCTCTTTGACAGTGAGATTTCCGCTTGGACCAAGCGGCAGATACGAATGGAATTTGCCCAGCTCGGGGATGGCGTGATCGGCATTGTCCCAGAAGAAATCCTTTTGCAAACACGGGTTACGATGGAAGTAGACTTTGAAATCGATGCTGTGATCGACACGTGTCAAAGGCATTGCCAGATTTTTGTAGACGCTGTATTGAAGCCATTGATCGTTGAATAAAGGCGAGCCGTGAAACGGCGTGCCCAGAGTCAAAATAAGCCTCACTGCATGATCGATGTTTTTGTCCAGAACACTTTCGTAGACAAGATTGCCACCGATGCTAAGAGCCATGATGGTGATTGGTTTTTGACCGGTCGATTCGTAGAGATGGCTTACTGCCTGCCTGAACTCTGGAACTTCCTTTTCCATTCTGGCTGTTGTATCCCAACGAGCCGTGTAAACCTTGTAGCGGCGGTTGAATTGTTCGTTGCTGACAAATTTATTGACTACTTTGCTCCAGCGGAACTGTTTGTAGTATTCGCCACGCAATCCATGCACGAATAAAAACGGTGACCGATCGCCCAGAGGCTTGTCATCCCACTGGTAAATTGTCGCGATTTGAGGTTTTTTTTTGCGTGCGCGCCGCCCAGTGGGCATTGACGAAAAGCCCTTCGGCAGATCGTTCAGTTGCAAGCTTCCTGAAAGCTGCGAATTGCTTGCGGCGCTTACAATAACGGTCTTTGAGTCTGAAACCGATAACGGTTGGGCAAATCCAACAGATGAAGCTACCGAAAGTGCTCCAATCACTGATGTGAGCACAATAGAGAAATTTTTGGGTAGGTGGTACATTATCGTAGTCGCAACAAAATTCGCTCGGCTGCAGTCCATATGGCAGCCCTAGTGCATCAGATCATAGGTCATCCACTTGTCGCTATTGATAAGAGCCAGTAAAGATTAATGCCAAAGTTCAAAATCTGCCTATGCTTTTCAGACACGGGCGGCGGGCATCGTAGCGCCGTTGAGGCTATTGAGGCAGGCATTAAAGACCTTACGGCTCTCGAGGGGCAGGGGCACGTTTTCGAGATCAGCACCGAAAACGTCATCGAGAAAAGCCATCCCATTAATCGTGGTTTCGTTGATCTATACAATTATCTGCTCAGACACAATCAAGCCGGGATGGCTTACTACTTCTGGTTTATTCAAACTTTCCGACCGAACGATTCGGAATTAGGCTATCAAATCGCCAAAAACTGGGTTGAGAATTTTCTGGAAGCTGAAAAGCCTGATGTTCTTGTCTCTGCTCATCCAATGTGCAATCAATATTTGGCTCGCGCTTTGAAGGATTCGAAGTTTAAAGATACTACCAAGCTAGTCACTGTTGTCACTGATCCAAATGGTAATTTCTGGCGCGGTTGGGCTTGTCCAGAGGCCGATTTGACGATGGTGCCGAACTATCTCGGACGAGACCAGTTGATTGAATGGGGGGTACCGCAAGAGCGCATCAAGATTGCTGGTATGCCGATTCATCCTGATTTTTCCAAAGCCCCACAAACCAATAAAGGTGATTTTCGTCATCATCTAGGACTGCATCGAGATAAATTGACAGTCTGCATTAATGCTGGTTGGGCAGGTGGCGGAAATATGCTTTCAGTTTATCGTCAGCTCGCTGAATTGGATAAGCCTCTGCAAGTGATTTTTCTGTGCGGACACAATCGCACGTTGTATGAAAAAGCCAAGCGCGAAGCAAATGCTTGCCACATTCCAACAGCCATATTGCCTTTCCATGATCGGATGTCCGATTTGATGTCGGCTGTCGATTTAATGGTCACCAAAGCAGGTGGCTTAACTACATTTGAAGCAATGGAAAGACGATTACCGATGGCCCTTGACGTAATCACGAAACCGATGCCGCAAGAAATGGGCACCGTCAAAATTCTTATTGATTCTGGTCTGGCTGTGCCTCTTAAAAAGGCAAGCGATATCATCGGCATTGTCGAGAAATTGACTGTGCGTGAAGAGCACCACGAGGCAGTGTCACCGACTGAACCTGGACTGGCTAAAAAAGGCGCGGTATACGGCATTGCCCGAGAAATACTGGGTTTTTGCGACCCCTTGTATCGCCCCAAAGTCGATGAAGCTATTGTCGATCGTCTGTAAATCATGCGCTTAGAATTGACGGTTGTATTGCCACAGGTTTCGGAGTCTGCTCAAACATCTGAGCGAAAACCGGATGTCGTTCTTATTCATGGCACCGGCTCTGGTGCCTTGATGTGGCAGCCACAAGCAGAACTTCTCAGTGGTCTTGGGCATCGATGTTTTCTGCCAGACTTGCGAGGTCATGGTAAAACACCGGAACTTAATGAAGTTACGGATTTAAAAGTGCATATTGCAGACCTTCTTGAAACGCTGGAGCAGTCGGACGTAACATATCCCGCTGTATTCATTGGACATTCGCTCGGGGCCATTATTTCGTTGAACCTGGCAAAAGAACGTGGCGAATTATTCGAGCAAATCTTTGCTGTGGCTATGCCGGGCAAAATTTTTTCTCCGCTTGCTACTGGGATCAAACTATTACTCAAAGCACCTTATGAAAGGCTGCGGGGCACGGCTGTGTACAACAATCTCTCTTGGCGCCCGCGCACCTTGATAGACACAGAACGGTTCACGCTTTTTGAAATTCTCGATGCGTGCAAAACTCTCGACTACACATCTCGTCCTCTGCACGTCAGTTGTCCCGTGCATTTTGCTGCTGGACGCTTTGATCCAGTGGCATTGCATTATTATGTGAAAAAAGTGCACGAACTGCTGCCAGGTTCAACTTTCAAAATGTTTGAAATGGCCGGTCATAATTTTATGGACATGTATCCAGAGCAATTCAACCAGTGGTTGCTGCAATATCTTTAAAACTTAAATGCGTTTTTCAACCATCCCCAGAAATTCTGGGATTCACCCATGACATTATCGACTTTGAAATCCCTTCCATGTGACGGCGGTCCTTGCGGAATACTCGGAATTTGGGACTGCACCGAAGGAGCGACTGGAGTATTTGCGCCTTCGGGATGAGGTATTAATTTGCCCAGTAAGGAGAGCTTATAGAGCAAGTCATCTGGAATAAGCATGTCAGGCCGTCTTTGTCTGACGATTTCAGTTTGATCACGCGGTAATTGAACGATTCTTCTAATTACACTGCCGTCAGCTAGAAACAACGAGGCTTCACCAGTGTCTTCTGCAAACATAAAGGCTTCGCCATCTTTTAGCGAGTTGGTGCCATGCTCGACCAGATCTTGCAATTTGATAGCCCATTCGTCTGTATCAAGATGCACTGGGTTTGGCTTGGTAGCTTCGCTTATGTTTAATTGAGATTGGTCTTTCCCATTATCTGTAGTTTTGAGACCTTTGATAATGGCGTGAGTTGACTGAGAAAAATTTGCCGATGAAAAAAGTGTTTTATTCGATTCTGGCGCAGCAACTGCGTTAGCTTGTTCGTCTTGTTCTGTACTTTGCTTTGGTTCTGCCGCTGCTTGCGCTGTAGCCACTGCCGTTTCTTCTGCTTTTTTGTGGTCCGCTATTGCCTTCTTGACGAAATCAGGAAGCATTGCTGTCGTATCGGTGATATCACTTCGGGACTGATCGAAGGTCTCTGATTTAGTCTGCTCAGACTGCTCAGATGGTTGAATCATGCCCGTCTTGTTGGAGTCTTCTTTCTTATGTTTACGCTTTTGTTTCTTCTCTTTTTTGTGTTTCCCAGCTTTTGTCTCGATAGTTTGCTCTGCAATTTTTTCATTCAATTGCTCTTGAGTTTTTTCGATTGGTTGCGAATTGCCGAAGGGCAAATGGCTCCAGTAGGTAGAAAGAGAAAGTGGTGCGTGCATGGCCGCTTCAAATGAATCTTTAATCGAGTCTGTGATCGAATCTTTAATTGAGGCTAAGTCAAAATGTTTGTTGGTTGTTTCACTACTGGCGCTATCTGTACTTGATTCGCCCACTGCCGTTTTGTTTTCTTCGGGGTGCGTGTTCTCTTTTGTAACAGCCTCTTCTTTCGTTTTTTCGTGCTTAATTTCGGGGTGAATAGATTGCAGAATCACTGACGGCATAGCATCGAAGATGGCGTCTGCATCTTTTACTTTTTCACGCACTTCTTTCGTCACTTTTTGTATTGGCGTGCGCGATTTGTTGTCCTTTTCAGTGTCTACTTTGTTGTCGTTTCCTTCGAGTCCCAGCGATCTCGTCAATTCTCGTACCGCACCGCCTACATTGCCTTGCTGGATAGAAATGGTGGCAAGTAGAATACGGGCGTCTTGATAATCAGGCTTTACAGCTAGGGCTTGTTCTAGGGACGAAGCTGCCAGCTTAAGATAGCCACGTTCACGAAATATCAAAGCTTCTTCGTAGAAGCCGCGCACCAGAAGAGGATTCTCCTGAGTAGACTTGATAAATTCAATCAAAGCATTGTTCAAGTCGTGCTTTTGTTTGAAGTAGTATGCTTTTTCAAAATGCGTGCGTGGGTAAATGGTTTGCAAATTAGGTGACTTTGTTGCAGTCGGTGCCTTTTTGGCCGATGTCGTATGCGCGACACCAGCCATGGCGATCGATTTCTTGTTTTCTGCAGCGAATGCTTGATTGCTGAAGCTGATACTGCTGGTGGCGGCATACAGTGTCGCCACCAAGGTTGCCGAGATTTCTTTGCAATGTCTCAGCGGGGGCATTTGTCCGTCCAATCTCAGTCTGGCTACCGCCGATGAAAAGCGGATTCTCTCAGCAAACTAAAATTAGCTTACAAAACTCTCAGTTGCAAGCAAAAATATATACGCTCAGCTTTTAATGAAGCATCTTTCCAATTTGCGACAGAAGGTTTTCCACGATGGTTCATTCTGGTGCTTGAGTGGAAATACTAGAATCGTTTTCATACCAGCTCTTTGTCCGCCCCAGATGTCGGTCAATGGTCGGTCGCCGATAACCGCGCAGTCACTGGCTTTCAGTTGCAATTCATCAAGCACTTGAATGAACATTTTGATGCTCGGTTTTCTTGCCGTATGCAAAACCGGCATATCTAAAAGTGCTCTTACCTGCTCCATGTAGATAGCGTTTTTGTTATTGCTGACGATTGCCAGTTTGAAATTGGCGCGTGCTTTTTCCAGCCATGCACTCGCTTCGTTCGTCAATTTGCCGGCTTTGGGTGACATCAACGTACTGTCTAAATCTAGAATTAAACCTTTAATGCCATCAGCTTGCAGTTTGTTGAGATCGACATCTGTGAGATCGCCGTCTATGAGATAGGTGGGTTTAAATAGTGCCATTGGTCCAGCATAAGCAGCAGCTAGCAATCTGTCCAGTTCGGCGACAAATATTTACAGAAATCAAGAATCAGATTGTATGAATGGCGTTACGACTCGAGAAATCTATTACAATGGCGTGCTTGATATGCGGGGCTTGGAATAATGCCGAAAGGCTCTACCAACGAAATTAGTGCGTCAGAAAACAGACTGGCGAAGGATTCATCCCAGGGCAAATTGCCTTTGAAGCATGTCGCGATCATCATGGACGGCAACAGGCGCTGGGCCGATAAGCGTAAAATGCCTCGTTTTTTTGGTCATAAAGAAGGTGTGAAAAGCCTCAAGACCCTGGTTCAGCACGTTGGCAAGCTGAAGCTCGACTATTTGACAGTGTATGCCTTTTCCAGCGAAAACTGGCAGCGCAGCCAGGACGAGGTCAATTATTTGTTCGAGCTTTTTGCTCGTGTGTTGACCGATGAATTCGATGAGCTGGCAAACAATGGCGTAAAACTTTCCTTTCTCGGTAATCTCGCTGAGATTCCACCCAATCTTGCCGCATCTTTGCAAGCATCGATGGACAAAACCAGAAGCAATCAGGGTCTGTCATTGCAGGTAGCAATCAATTACGGATCTCGTCTGGAAATTAGCGAAGCCGTCCGCAAAATCGCTCTTGATGTACAACAGGGTAAGCTCACAGTCGATAAAATCGATGAAGCGCTAATCAGCTCGTACCTTTACACCAGAGACATTCCAGACCCAGAATTGATTGTGCGTACAGGCGGCGAAATGCGCCTTTCCAATTATTTGCTCTGGCAAGCGGCTTATACCGAGCTTTATGTGACAGACGTGCTCTGGCCGGAATTTACACCGGCTGAATTCGATAAAGCGATTCTGGAATTTTCCAGTCGCATTCGTCGATACGGCGGAGACTAGTCACTGTCAGACAAGCGGTAAATGGAAAAAGCGCCAGCCTGAGCCGACGCTTTTCATTGTTTTTAAAGATCAGGATTTAGCGAAATAGCTGATTGAGGCTTTTGCCCTGCTCTTCAACCGAGCGAATCAAGCCTTCCAGATTGATACGCTCTCCTTTGGCGGTCAGAACAACCAGATACTGATTACCTGTTTCATAAAAGTGCAGAATGCCTTGATCTGTAAGCAGAGTCATTTGCACTAAATTGCCCCGGTTCATGCGCTGAATCGAAACATCATTGTTGCCAAAAAGAGTGGCGCTCAAAGAGCCAATCATGCCCACATCAACTTCTTGAGGCAGGGAGGAAGAGATGACCACACCGTCTCTGCCGACCAACAGACAGCCAAGAATGCCGTGCTTGCCGTTGAGGGCAGTAAGCAAACTTTGCACTTGTCCGGAATCTACCATTGGAATTTCCCCTTTTTACTTCGTTTCCTGAATCTCGGGTTTTATGTTTTCGTATTGCTTGGTTTTTTGTTCCAGTTTGCCATTCTTGCTCTTTAAGGAATCACCTGGTAGTGGCGGCATTTCGGCCTTTTCCTTTTCCTTGGCTTCGCTATCTTTCTTGGACTCCGGACCGCTTGCAGTTTTTTTCAGGCGAAGAACATCAAGCCAGGGCTCGTCGAGGGGAGTAGCGAATTCCTTACCAACGATTTCTACGGTATCGCCGTCATGTAAGTCCATCAAAACCTTATTTTCTGGTTCTTTCTCCTTCGGCATGGGCATGGCAAGTTTGATTTCGGAATACGGAATCTTGCTGTTTGGTCTGTAAACAAGCAGTCCCACGTGAGATTTCGCTGGTCTCATCGCTGGCTTGTAATCGAGGGGCAAAGTGGAGAAGGATGCAAATATGGCTGAGAAGCGGACGTTTTTGTTGAGGTAGTCATGTGGCTTCTCGGTCAATTGGTCGGTGGTCACATTTTGTACTTCGCCGACGATCGGTACTTCGGGCGTGGGTTTCGAGGCCTTTTCGGATTTCTCTCCTGTCTTACCCTTTTCACCAGCGGCTTTGTCTTTGCCAGTCTCTTTGCCAGCTTCTTTGCTGTCCTTGCTGTCCTTGCCAGTTTCTTTGGCGTCTTTATCTGATTCTTTGTTGTCTTTGTCGGCGGTCGAGCTTGCTGCTACTGGGCTTGAACTGGCATTAGTTTCTGCCGGTGCCGCATAAACACTCAAACTCAAACTTGCTGCACATAGGAGAGCAGAAAGTGCGATAGTCGCTTTATGGTGTGGAATTTTCACCTTTGTGCACCTTTCAAAAAATTAGTTGATTCCGTCTTTATTCTTTCTCATCGAGACTCGATTCGGTCATTTCAGTTTCGCCACCGCAGTCGAGCGCCTACAAGCTCCTCATATTACCAGAAGCTTATTATTGAAGTCGCAAATGAACAGGTAAGATGACATCAACTCCATGATTTTTCAGCCGATATCCGGTCTGCGAGCTGACTTCGACTGAAATCTCTGTATATACGTTTCAATACGTTTGTACTCGTAATCTCTTCAGTTCCCATATGCTCAGAGCCAAATAATGACTGAAAAATTGCAAGAAAAGGCTGCCCCTGCCGCTCAGCTCTCGCCCATGATGCGTCAATACTTCGATATCAAGGCGCAACATCCCGAGTCTTTATTATTTTTTCGGGTGGGTGATTTTTATGAGTTTTACGACACAGACGCTCATGTTGCTGCTCGTGAGCTGGATATAACACTTACCGGTCGAGCAGAGGCGAGCCACCCTAGCGGACGCATGGCTATGGCTGGTGTACCGGTTCGAGCCCACGAAGTTTATCTTGGCAAGCTCGTCGGTAAAGGTTATTCCGTTGCTATCTGTGATCAAGTTGGCATCGTCGGCGCGGAAAAGGGCCCGGTCGAAAGACAGGTCACTCGCATCGTGACACCAGGAACGGTGCTTGATTCGCATTTGCTGCCCGCTCGTGAAAATAATTATCTGGTGGCCCTGACACGTGGTGTCGACCTGTGGGGACTAGCTTGTGTTGATGCCTCGTGCGGTGAGTTTTTTGTCACTCAGTTAAAAGAAGATCAGTTGATGCTCGAGCTTGGGCGCCTCTCGCCTAGCGAAATAATTGTGGCCAAGAAAATGGTCAAGCCAGGTCCTGATGAAGTGGTGCCTCGCGAAGTGCTAGACATTCCGGCGGCCCTTGAAGGACTTTATCGCTTCACGGGACGACCCGGTATGTTCTTTCAATATGAACCAGCTAATAGAAGAATTCAGCAATTCTTCGATGTAAAAACGCTTGAAGGTTTTGGCTGTCACGCTATGCCGCTAGCAATATCAGCTGCAGGCGCCATCCTTGAATATTTGGAGCGTACCCAGGCCAGTCAAATGCCACGCTTCAATGGCATCTCTACTTACGCTGTCGATGGTCATTTGGTCATAGATGCTAATACCCGACGCAATCTTGAGTTGACCGAGACCTCGCGGGACCGTACATTTGACGGCAGCCTGTTGTGGACACTGGATAAAACTCGCACAGGCATGGGATGTCGTATGCTGCGCAAGTGGTTGCTGAAGCCACTGTATTCGGTGCCTGCAATCCGTGACCGACAAGACGCTCTGCAAGAATTAATAGATAGTCAGAACATGGCCGCTGACATAGCCACAGCACTTGGCCGATTGTCCGACTTAGAACGCCTTTCAGTGAGAATTTCATCAGGTACTATCTGTCCTAAAGATTTAGTTGCCGTCCAGTCATCCTTACAAGAATTGCCTGGACTTTCTCAAGCGGTCTCTCAAGCTCTCAGTCCTTATCTAAGTGTTCTTGCTAATCTACCCGATAGCCTCTCTGTTCTTGAAAAACGAATTGCCAGTGCTCTTTCGGTTGACGCGCCGCGAGAATTGACTGAGGGTGGCATATTTGCCACCGGTTATTCAGATGAACTCGACCAATATCGCGACCTCTTAAGTGGCGGCAAAGATTGGATGGAGAGTTTCCAAAAGCGTGAGCAAGAGCGCTCTGGCATCAGAAGTTTAAAAGTCAATTTCAATCGCGCTTATGGCTATTTTATTGAAATCACTCACTCCAATAAAGAGCTGGTGCCAGCAGATTATATCCGCAAGCAAACTCTGGTCAACGCCGAGCGCTACATCACTCCAGAACTCAAAGAGTACGAAGCTAAGATTCTCAACGCTGAGAAAAATGTTTGTGATCTCGAACACAAATTATTTATCGAGTTTCGTCAGCAAATCATTTCTTGTGGTGTTGATTTAGGTACCGTTGCTCACCAGCTTTCAGAAGTCGACGCTCTGTTGTCTCTGGCTGAAGTGGCTCAAGAACGAAAATATGTCCGCCCGGTTGTTGATGATTCGCTTGTTCTCGATATTAAAAGTGGCAGACATCCAGTACTAGAGAAGATTTTGCCAATGGGGCGTTATGTCGCTAACGATTGTTATCTGGAAGGTTCTGCAGAAAATAATCAGCTAATGATCTTGACCGGACCAAATATGTCTGGTAAATCCAGTCTGTTGCGTCAATGTGCTCATATTGTCGTTCTCGCTCAAATGGGGGCATACGTGCCAGCAGCGTCTGCGCGCGTCGGTATCGTCGACCGCATTTTTACCCGAATTGGCGCGGTCGATGATCTTACACAAGGACAATCGACATTTCTTGTGGAGATGTCAGAGACGACACAATGCTGTTTATCGGCGACCGAGCGTTCGCTTGTTTTGCTTGATGAGGTTGGCCGTGGCACGAGCACCTATGATGGTGTGGCCATCGCCTGGTCTGTCGCCGAATATCTGGCGAAAGATGTGAGAGCAAGGACGATTTTCGCGACTCACTATCATGAATTAAACGGACTGGCCAGCTTCTTTCCACAGATTGTCAATTTTCAGGTATTGGTCAAAGAAGTTGATGGCAAGGTCGAATTTATTCGTTCGATCGTTCCTGGCGGCGCCAGCCGAAGCTTTGGCGTGCAAGTCGCTCGCATGGCTGGAATGCCTGCAAAAATCATCGACCGGGCCCAGTCTTTGATGTCTTTGATGGAAAAAAAGAGCGCGGCTTCAAAAATTCTCGATGGTCCAAGAGTGCGAAATATCGCCATGGACGAAGTTATGCAACTGTCGGTTTTTGAAACGGCCGGGCAGTCTTGAGATATTCGCCCGAATTACTGACCGCTTGCGCTGTAGCGGCTCAAGTGGCAAACTGTTGCGGAGTACTACGTCTTTAAAGCTCAGGCGTGCTTGTGTGGTACTTGGCAATTAGAAGCGGTGGAGATGCATGAATAAAGTTGGTTTTGGACAGACAGTGAGCCCTTTTTCGAAGGTGAAATCGCTCGCCCTTGCGGCATCTGTAAGTTGCGGTCTGTTGACGCCTTTTTCCTCCGGGCAATGTTTTGCGGCTGTAACCGGTTCGACCAAGGTCGATGTGACGGTAGATAGTGCCGTAAACGCACCGCCCTCATCGTTCCCTGCAAGCAAGAAAAGTGTCAAAGTAAAATCCAAAAGTGCTACTGGTTTGGAGAAAAAGACGCTCAAATTGATCAATTGTGGCAAATGGAAACTTGCTGCACAGAAGTTGGAAGCCGAAAGAGCTAAGTCAAAATTATCCGCTTCGCCAGGTCCAGAGTCTTTTGACGTGAGAACTGCTTGGCTAGCCTTTGCGTATCTGTTCGACAATCAGACTGAAAAACTCGATACCCTCAACAAAAATTTGGCCGCCGACAAGCTTGACGATAGTCCATATGCTTTGTGCTCATATGCATTCGGTCAGGCATCTCATGGGCACAGCGATGAGGCCGGCAGGACTTTGCTTAGGCTGCCGGCAAATATGAATGACGATGCCTTCTCCAATTTTGCTCTTGCTGCAATTTCGGGCAAGCAGGGCAAAGCGGAGGCTGCAGTAACTTATTTACAGCGCAGTTGTGATATCGCTCCAGATTTCGCCTGGGGCTATAGAACCATTGGTTTTTTGGATCAACGCTGGTTTAAAGATCTACCCAAAGCCGAAAGTAATTACCTGAAGGCGCTAGCTATTGAGCCTGATTTAACTGAGGCAAGGGATGCGATCTGCGAAATTCGCACTGCCCGTGGTGATTTTGATGACGCCATCGAAGTTGCTCAAGTCGCTCTTAAAAAGCACAGCAAAGATGCAACCAATGACTACCGCCTCGCCCAGATTTATATCGCCCAAAAGCGGCTGAAAGAAGCCCAAGCCGAATTGACTACCGCTATCAAGAGGGCTCCAGGCGAGGCTAAATACTATCGGGCGCGAGCTTCTGTGCGAAAACTGCGAATGGACTACAACGGCGCCATACTCGATCAAGAAAAAGCTGTTTCTCTCAGCTCTGATAAAGCCTTTGAGCTTGCTGAACTTGCTTCTTTGAATGCGCTTGCCGGCAACAAAAATCGTGCCGCCGCTAATTTACAAAAGGCTCTGGAGATAGATCCAGGCAATCAAGCTGCTCACGATCGGCTCGTCGCTCTGTTGCAAGAAGAAGACCGCAAAGATGATGTAATCAAAGAATTTCAGCGACTGCTAAATAGACAACCTCAAAGTGCAATTTTGCATTTGCAGCTGGGAGGTGTTTATTTGCACTATGGTCAGCTTGATGAGGCTAAGAAACAATTTGTGCTTGCTCAAAATCTCAATCCAGCTGACCCTGAACCGCGTCGGCTAATGGGTCGACTGTATTTGAGCGAACGAAATTTTGGCAAAGCAGCCGTGGAATTTACTGCCGCTTTAAATACCAGCTCAGCTACTGTTTCGGTTCCAGATCTTCTTTCCCTGGGTTACTGTTACTGGCAAAATGGCGACTATATGCAAGCAGAAGCAGCTTACGTTACCTCATTAGCCCTGCAACAATTGAGCACGCAAACAACTGGACCAGATCGCCTTGAAGTAATGAGATCGCTTGCTTTGCTGTTCCTTGACGAAAAACGTTATAGTGACGCCGCCTCTCAGTACGAATCAATCGTGGCCATGGATAAAGACCCGGGTCAACAGCTTGTTGATTCGTATTTGCTAGCTCAAGCGAAGGCTCTCAAAAATCTCAATGCTGAGTCTGCTCAGGAGATGCTCAATGCTTACGACAAATTGAGTGATGTGCAAAAGCAAGATCAGTTATTCAATGTGGTCGATGCCTTGCTCAAGACAGGGCAACCTGAGCTTGCTTCCAGATTTTTGAAGGACAAGCAGATTCTTGCTCAAGTCGAGAAGTTCGATGATCAGCATAAAGCCGTCTTTTATGTTGAAGAGTCGAATTATTACAGGCTAGGGCACGAAGATAATAAGCTGCAGAAAGCTATTGACGCTGCGACAAAAGTAGGTTCATTAAAAGACGTGGCTGTGGGCCAAAAGTCGGACGCTCAACTTGCAATCGCTCAGGCTTATGCAGACGAAGGTGACCTGGTCAAAGCTTCAACTGCCGTACAAAATGCAAATGACGTCTATGGCAAAAATGTTGCAGCTTATGTTCTGGCAGCCTATTTGTCTCTTAAGACCGGCGACAAGGATATGGCTATTATTCAGGCCAAGAAAGCACTTGCTTTGAATCCATATGATGCGAAAGCCTATGTGATGCTAGGGCTGGCTCAGGAAAAGAGTGGTTTCCTGAAGGAAGCGACTGTTAGTTTTCGTAAAGCTATTGAATTATATCCTGCGCTTTTGGAGGCTCACCGATTGTTGTTGGGGAATCTAAAAGCACTAGCTCTGACGGATGAAGCTCAAAAGGAAGCTGAGCAGATCGCGCAGCTCGAGAAGCACAGATAGTCAGCTTTGTGAGGTTTTCACAATATTCGAGGTTCTATGCGTTCTGCAAATATAGCTAGTGTGTTGCTTGTTGACGATGACGCCAACATTCGCTTTGTTGCCCAAATGAGTTTGGAGGGGCTGACAAAATGGCACATAATGCTAGCGGAGTCGGGCGAGGAAGCGCTCGCTAAAGCCAAATCTGATGTCCCTGATTTAATACTTTTGGATATGATGATGCCAGGCATGGATGGTCCGACCACTTTCGTCAAACTCAAAGAGGAGACCGCGTGTGCACAGATACCGGTAATCTTCATGACCGCCAAAGTGCAAACTCATGAAGTCGAAAGCTACCTTGAGCTAGGGGCAGCTGGGGTAATTGCTAAGCCGTTCGATCCCATGAAATTGGCAGATGAAATCTGCAGAATTCTGGACAGTCAATCGTCTTAAGCCGAAGCCCTTACCGAAGGCATCTAGAATGGTGTCTGTGACGATAAAAATATGAATGTCTCCATTACCACGAAGACTACTATTGCCGGATTGCTCGTGCTGGGCTCGCTATTATTAGCGGGCTTATTGTCGTTTTTTCAATCCAACGATGAGTCAAAGGCCTCGCAGTGGATAATTCGAACGCATGAAGGCTTGAATGCGCTTGAATCTTTACGCTCGACTATTTCGGAGCGTGATGCCGCCCTGCGCGGTTATATCCTCACTGGAGCCGAATCTTATCACGAAGCTTATCTTGCACTTTCGACCGAAATAAAAGAAAAGCAAGCTCTGGTCAATGATTTGCTGGGCGAAAACAAATTTCGTCTCAAAGCTCTCGATGCTCTCATTGCCCAAAAAACCGATTGGTCTAATTGTATGGTCCTAGAGCGGAGCAAGGGCGGTACTTTCAATGGGCAAAGTTTGTGGAGTGGTAAAGATCAGAAAATTTCAGATGGAATTAGGGACCAGGTCAGAGACATTCAAACTCAGGAAAAGCAATATCTGGTTTTGCGTAATCAAAAGCTGGAACACGCAAATTCTTACAAATTGATTTGTCAGAGTGTTTTGATTGTCGCCTCGTTAGGCATATTGACTGCTGCATTTTTGATTATTCGAGGACATATTCGCGAGGCTAAGCGTTCGGAAGAATTGCTGCAAACTTCCAAGGTTCGCTTCACCGGTATCTTTCATCAATCTTTCAAATTTGTTTGGCTTCTAGACAAAGATGGCGAATTGATGCAAAGCAATCAGACTGCTGAAGATTTCTTAGGATTGAGTCGTGAGTCTGAAGTTGGCAAGAAATTTTGGGATACTGCTTGGTGGCACGGTGATTCTCATGCTCAAAGTCTCTTAAGAGAAGCTCTAGCCAAAGTTTTCAAAGGTGGCTCCGAACGCTTCGAAATTCAAGCGACCGCAGCCGATGGGCATAAAATCAGTCTTGATTTTGGCCTCAAAGGTTTGCTTGATGATGATGGTCAAATGACTTTGATCATGGCTGAGGGCGGCGATATTTCGGAATTCAAAACAGCGCAAGCGGCCTTGAAAGAGAACGAAGGCCGTCTGAACGCAATCTTTTCTAGTTTGGGAGAAGGTCTCTATCAGTCTGATAGCGAAGGAAAGTTGGTTTATCTCAATCCGGCCGGCGCGCGTATTCTGGGATATCAAAGTGATGAAGTGATTGGCCTCAATATGCACGACCTTATTCACGCAAACGTCTTGGATCTCGACCACTATTCAGCAGAGACCTGCCCGATTGTAAAAGTGGTGCGTAGTGGTACTTCGTCTCTTGGGGTGGACCAGGAAGATTTTTTTCGGTGTAAAGATGGACAAGTTATTCCCGTGCAATATTACGGTGCGCCTCTGATTGTTGATGGACAGGTAAAAGGAGCAGTTGTCTCTTTCGTCGATATCACCTTCCGTAAAGACGCTCAGCGCAGGCAGGCTTTACAGTATGCAATGACTAATTTGCTCTCTCAAATTGATTCTGTTGAAGAATTAGCACCTCTGGTTTTGCAATTGTTCGCGCGTGAATCAAATTTCGACGCAGCCATATTCTGGCGCCTGGATGAAGCGGGTAAACATTTGCGAGTGGTCGACTTGTGGTCAGCTCCATCAGTTTCGCTGGGCGAATACGAGAACATCTGTCGCTCAATGGTGCTTGGTAGTGGTGAGAATATCGCCGGTCGGGTTTGGGAGCGGAATGCGCCCCTTTGGGTAGGTGGTCATTCTGGTGACATGAGTCGCTCTTTGATGTCTGAGCCGGCCAAAGTTGGTTTGAAGACTTCTTTTGCACTACCAGTGCGCAGTGATGAAAGAGTGCTAGGCGTTGTGCAGTTGCTGGCGTTTGAAACGCTCGAGCCCAACCCGGAACGTTTGCAGATGATGAATGCATTGTGCAGTCAATTTGGTCAGTTTATTGAGCGCAAAGAAACTGAAGTGCGTTTGCGAGACAGTGAAATGTTGTTTCGCCAACTGGCTGAGAACATCTCAGAGATTTTCTGGATTCTCAACATCACAGATAGAAAATTGCTGTACGTCAGTCCGGCTTTTGAAGAAGTTTATGGTATGCCCGTCTCAGATTTGTACGAGGATCCATTTTGCTATTTTAAAGTCGTGGTGCCCGAGGATTTAGAAAAGGCGAAAAGGCACATTCACGAGCGCACCATGGAGTACCGTGTGATCCGTGCAGATGGCTCGATTCGCTGGTTGTGGTCGCACTGGACACCCATTCCTGGCGAAGATGGTCAGTATGAACGATTATGCGGAATTGTCCATGATATTTCAGAACGCAAGGTTGTGGAAAAGCGAGTGTCCGAATTTTATTCCACGGTGTCGCACGAATTGCGCACACCGCTCACGTCGATCCGTGCGTCTCTGGGATTACTTGAAGGAGGGCTTGCCGGCGAACTTTCAACGAAGCAATCAAAACTCGTCAGTATTGCCAGAATGGAATCAGATCGACTAATTCGCTTGATTAATGACATTCTCGATATCCGCAAAATTGAAGCTGGCAAACTGGAATTGAAGCTAGAACATGTTGCGCCAGCGAAGCTTGTTGAATCGACGTTGCAATCTCTCAAGAGTATGGCTGATGAGGCGTCAGTTAAGCTCAGGGCCGAAGTTGAGGCTGATGTCCTGCTGAATTGCGATCACGACAGAATTGTTCAGGTGATTACTAACCTGGTGTCAAATGCGATTAAATTCTCGCCAAAAGATTCGGAAGTGATTGTGCGTGCTAATTGCGTAAAAGATGTTTGTCGCTTCTCGGTCATCGATACAGGACCAGGAATTGCTGCCGATCAATTATCAAAATTATTTGGCTTGTTCACGCAACTTGATTCCTCAGATAGCCGTCCCAAGGGCGGGACAGGGCTCGGTCTTGCTATATCAAAGTCAATCGTTGAACAGCACGTCGGTAAAGTCGGTGTTACCAGCGAATTAGGAAAGGGGTCGACATTCTTTTTCGATTTGCCGGTTTTTAGCGATATTGATATCAAAAAGCCTAATGAGTTGAATTTCCCAGATTCGGCGAGATATGGTGCAAGCTATATTTTACTTGTTGAAGATGACGATGCGCTCAGTGAGCTGCTGACTGAGTTTCTTCAAAAGGAAAGTTACGCCGTTGTCAGAGCAAGCACCATCGCCCAGGCTGACGAATGTATGGCAGAAAATCTGCCCAAGCTCGTTATTCTTGATTTGCATCTACCCGATGGCGATGGTTTGCAATGGATGGCTCGTATGCGTAAAGATCAAAAAACAGAGCTTGTGCCTGTTGTGGTCATTACTGGGTCCGACGGTCAAGGAAGTAACTATGCCGGTCCTTTGTTGATCGACTGGCTGAAAAAACCATTTGATCAAGAGCGTTTGAAATCGGCTTTAAAACGCTGCTTCAAAGACGATTTCGATCATCCCAAAGTCCTTATCGTCGAAAATGATGTTCCCACGCGTGAAGTACTTGCCGGGCAATTACGTCACCTTGGTATAAAAGCACTGGAGGCAGGAACTGGAGCTTTGGCACTGGATATGGTGCGCTCGCATGAACCAGATTTGATTATTCTGGATCTCGGCATGCCTGCTCCTGATGGTTTCGACATCGTGAATATGTTGCAGGATAGTCCAGCCAAGTCCACACCTTTGCTCATCTATTCAAACAAAGACCTGAGCGTGGACGATGTCGGTGCACGCTCCTCTGGACTGACGCGTTATTTGATGAAGGCACAAACATCGGAACTACAGTTTCTGGGCACAGTCAAAGACTTATTGTCAGTTGCAACCAGTGCCTGATTTTAGCTTGCTTTCGCTTTCGTTTTTTTGATGCTCATCGCGCAATTTTTCATGTGCTCGGCTTCTGCTTCGCGATAGGTCAATTGTAGGAGATTGGCATAGCCTTCAAGCGAGCTTGCTACTTCAGGATGATTTGGGCCCAGCGACTTCTGTCGGATGGCTAGCGACTTTTGATACAGCGGCTCGGCGGAATCATACTGCTTGTCGAATCGCAGCGTTTCGGCGATATGGTGCAAGCAAGTGGCTACGTCTGGATGGTCTGGACCCAAAAGTTCTTGTTTGGTCTTCAACAACTGCCGCCAGAGTGGCTCTGATTCCTTATAGCGACCTTGCTGAAAGGAGGCGACGGCAAGATTGTAGAGACACAATGCTGATTCTGGGCTGTTTGCCCCGCATTGTTTGTCGCGCATTGATTTAAGACGGTGCCAGAACGGTTCAGCTTTGGCATAGCGTCCGTTCTTTTGATACATGGTCGCAATATTTTGCAAAGCGTTTAGGACTTCGGCATGTTCGGGTGGAAAGCTTTTTTCGCATATTGCTAGAGCTTCTTTGTATAAAGCTTCGGATTGGGCGAATTTGTGCTGAGCCTGATAGACCATGGCGAGATTGCTAATACTGCCCACAACCAGCGGATTTTGCTTTCCTAGCGAACGCTCTTTTATCGTCAAAATACGCTTGTAGAGCTTTTCAGCGTCTTCGTATTTGCCTTGCTGATAGTGAAAAGCGGCCATCGAATCGATGGACGTCATGACGTCAGGATGAGTGGGGCCCAGATGAATTTCCTTGATCGATAGCAGTTGCTGATAAAACGGTGCGGCGGCGTGCTCTTTGCCTTGGGCCTTGAGCACATCGATGAGACTGTTTAAGGTTGTGGATAGTTCTGGATTCTCTGCTCCTAGAGATGACTCCAAGGAGGCTAGAGCTTGTTCGTAGAGCAACTCCGCATCGGCGTATTTATGCTGCTCATGATATAGATCAGCCAGGTGATTAAGGTTGAGACCAACATCTGGATGATTGCGACCAAAGGCATTGTCCATAATCAAAAGTGAACGCTTAAAGACTTGTTCGGCTTCGCCGTATTTGCGTTGCGCTTTTAACAAAAGGGCGAGATTGTTTAAACTTGTGGCTACTTCGGGATGTTCTGGTCCAAGAACATTCTCGTAGATGCTTGTTAACTGTCGGCACAGAGCTTCTGCGTCCTCGTGCTTTTCCTGAAAAAAGTAGAGTGCCGATAAATTATTAAGACTGGCGACTATGTCTTCGTGGTCTGGCTCGAGCATTCGTTGCCGAATTGTTAAAGACCGTAGATAGAGAGGTTCCGCCTGATCGTACTTGCCTTGTTCGAAAAACACCTCAGCTAGATTGTCAAGACTGAGAGCCGTTTTTAATTCGCTTCCCAGAGTCTCAGCTTCCATTAGAGCTGCGTGCATGAAGTTTTCAGCTTCTGAAAAGTTACCGGCCTCAAAGGCGTGCGCCCCGGCTTGCACATAGTCGTCCCAAGTTTTGCTCATATTTCTCGCTATCTACAGACACACTTTCTAAGTTCCCGCATGGCGACCAAAAATATCGCCAGATTCTTTCAATTGTCGTCTATTGTCGCTTAGTTTGACGGTTTTACAAGATTTGCTAGATTCTCTTTGCTTTGGCGAGGATCGCAAAATGTTCACCAAACTGCGCCATACTAAGTTTGTTATTGGGTGAACGGCGTGACTTTTTTGAGGTCCTAAAAATGGGTGACGATCAACCTTGGGGGCACGACCGTTTTATTTATGAGAGTGAAATAGCAGGTACTGCTCATGATGTCATTGCCTGGCATAAGCGTCCAGGTGCCTTCGAACGACTAGCTCCGCCGTGGATGGATGTTAAAGTTCTTGAGCGAAAAGGTGGTATCGATGACGGTGGCACAGTTGTGCTCGCCTTAAAGAAGGGGCCAATTACACTCAAATGGCATCTTGCTCATCGAGACTTTATCGAAGACCGGCAATTTTGCGACTATCAGTTAAGTGGGCCATTTGCATCCTGGCAGCAAGTACACAGGGTTGAGGACTCTAACGGTGATCGAGCGCGCCTGGTGGATTCTGTTACTTATCAGCCTCCGTTGCCTCCTTTCGGGGAAATTGGCGCGCCCGTGGTGGACCATGAGCTGAAACGTCTTTTTCGCTTCAGACATCGACTTTTGCAAAACGATTTGCATTTACTAAGTAAGAATAAATCTGTTCGACCTTTGAAATTTCTGATCGCTGGCTCGTCTGGTTTAATAGGCACCAATTTGATTCCGTTCTTGCTTACCCAGGGACATTCAGTCACGCGCCTGGTCCGCCCGGATTCATCGTCATCTCCTGTGGTGCTGGATGGAAGCGGTCAACCCGAAGCAACAATCGTCTGGTCGCCCAGTGGGGAAGCTTTCGAGGCTTCTTTCGAGGGCTTCGACGTTTTCATCAATCTCTCCGGAGAAAGTGTTGCTGATGGTTTGTGGACTGAGGATAAAAAGAAGGAACTGAGAGAAAGTCGCCTCCAAACAACTCGGAAATTGAGCCTTATTATCAACAAATTGAAAAATCCACCGTCAGTCTTTTTATGTGCTTCGGCGATTGGCTATTACGGCAACACAGGCAATCAAATCGTCTCTGAGTCAGCATCTTGCGGGCTGGGTTTTCTTGCTCAACTGTGTAAGGAGTGGGAGGATGCTTGTAATGTTTCAGACAAGAAAAAAACACGCGTTTGCAATTTACGCATAGGTATTGTTCTCACGCCAAAAGGTGGTGCTTTGAAGAAAATGCTTCCTGTCTTTCAGATGGGTTTGGGGGGAAAACTGGGCAGTGGTCAGCAATTTATGAGTTGGATATCTATAGAAGACGTCATCACTGCAATTTACCACTGCGCTCTGACTGAGTCTCTTAGTGGTGCTGTCAATCTTGTTGCACCGAAAGCCATCAACAATTCTGAATTCACACGCACGCTGTCTTCTGTTCTCAAACGACCGGCCTTAGTAGCGGTGCCTGAATTAGCACTTAAAACCGCGTTCAAAGAGATGGCCGACGAATGTTTACTTTCTGGAAACCGAGTGTTGCCAGAAAAACTGATGCAATCTCAGTTTGAGTTTCGCGAGCCAGTCCTTGAATATTCTTTGAATAATCTGCTGGGTCTAGGGTGATTTGCGCTGCTAATTTCAGCGATGGAAATAAACTATTGCTCCGGCGCCTAGGGCAATAGCAACAAAGGTCCCCCACATGGCCGCAGCACGATAGCGCATTGTTTTACTTTCGAATTCGCGAATTTGTTGCATGACGTTCTGGTCAATTCCATGTACTTCTTCGTCTTTCCTTTTCGTCTCTTCGCCTTTCTTTTTTGATTCTTCGACTTTTTTCATTTCGGCAAGCTGGGCTGGATCGATTGCTCGAATGCGATTCAATGTGTTTGGGCCAGCCAATTGATCTATCCGCATTGGCAAATCAGGCAGAACATTGATGACCTGTGTCAAACGAATTTTCAGCCCTTGGTCAAGATCTCCGAGCCCATGTGCACCATAGTCGAAGTATTGAAAAGTGCCTTGTTGAAAACGCAAAAGAATCTGGAGTGCATTCCAACCAAGCTCTGGCGACTTTTTCATATGTGCGCCTGTGATGGTTGTGCTACCGCTTATGCCGATGCGTCCTTCAATTTCTTTCGTATCATCGGTAATGAGGAGGACGCCATTTTCTACCTTAGTTTTCATTATCTGCCACAGAACTTCGCGCGTTGTCTGGTTGGCCCAGATACGTCCTTGCTTGACTATTTTGGCTCTGTCGTGCATTTCAATCCTCGTCCAATACGGACATCTTACTCTGCTTCTCTCTATAAGGCTGAGTTTCTTCGATAGAAGTGAATAATACGTGAAAAGGTTAGCCAAACGTCATTTTATTCCGTTATTCTCGTGATGTCAGGGATATTTATTGAGGCGTTTTGGGTACACTTTGGTTGTGCACGCAAGGAGCGGCTGAACTACATGACTGGTTTTCGTCGGGAAATACATTTGCCAGAAAAGCGCCTGGTTTATTTTACTGGTTCTATTTTTATCAGTCTGTGCGTCGGTTTATTGATATGTCCCTCTCAAACCCTCGCTCAAGGCGCGGCCAATACATTGCAGACTGCAACACCTGAGCAGTTGAAAGCGGGCTTGGCCCAATTAGACGCTGAAATTGCGCAAAATCCAAACAACGGCAAACTCTATTGCATGCGTGCCAATATTTATCACTTTGCCAAAGATGATGAACATGCACTTACCGATCTCGACAAGGCGCTCGAGTTAAATCCTCAGGATTTAATTGCGCTCGGGCAGCGTTCCGAATTGTACGCTCGCATCCACAATTACAATCTTGCTCTTGCTGATTGTACACAAGCGATAAAGATCAATCCCCGTTCAGATGTTTACCTCTCCAATCGGGGCGTTATATACAGACAACTCGGTCAATTAAGAGAGTCATTTAACGATTTCAATCAGGCTTTGAAGATCAATCAAAAAAATGCCGCTTATTGGTTTGATGTAGGCGAAGTGCTTTACCGCATGAATCAATATAAGGGCAGCATTCCGTATCTAACTGGAGCTATCGATCGCGAGAAAAAATTCGCCAATGCTTACTACATACGCGGTCTCGCTTACGCTAGATTGGGTTTGATTGGGCAGTCGCAGATGGATGAAAATGTCGCTCTGGGCCTTGGATTTAAACCTAATCCTATGGATTTTGTCCACCCCTGACTCTAAATTGATAGAGACAAAGTAATGGGGCAATGATCCGAGCCCATCACCTCTTGCTTGATGGTTGCGTCTTTGATCATGCTTTGCATATTCTCGCTGTGAAAGAAGTAATCGATGCGCCAGCCAACATTGCGAGAGCGAGCATTTGTGACCATATGCCACCATGTGTATTGTTCGGGAGAGTTGTTGAACTGTCTGAATGAATCAACGAAGCCGCCTGCCACAAAGCGATCCATCCAGGCCCTTTCTTGGGGCAAAAAGCCAGAGACATTTTCGTTTCTTTTAGGATGAGATAAATCAATTTCTTTGTGAGCTGTATTGAAATCACCGCATATAATCAGCTTTTTGCCTTGTTTGACTAGGCCTTTTACATAGACTAAAAAGTGATCGTAAAAATCTAATTTGTATTGCAATCGTTCCTCGTTCATTTTTCCGTTTGGATAATATGAATTGAGAAAAATAAAGTCTCCGAAATCAGCAATGATGGTGCGTCCTTCTTGATCGAACCGTTCGTGTCCAAAACCTCTTTGAATCGAGATCGGCAGGTTTTTAGTGTAAATTGCCGTGCCTGAATACCCCTTTCTTTCTGCGTGACAAAAGAAGGTGTGATAGCCGGGAGGCTTGATTATTTCGGGTGTCAGCTGGTTTGCCATGATTTTGATTTCTTGCAAACCAAGAACATCTGGTTGTTCTTCTTCGAGCCACTGGGAAAATCCTTTCTTGTGGATGGCTCTTATGCCATTGATGTTCCAGGATGCTAGTTTCAGTGTTGCCATCAGATGACCCCATCTCTTGAGCTTGAGAATAAATAGAAAGAGGCAGCATGCGCCGCCTCTTTCTTTGTTTTTGGAATATTCTTGTGAATATTTAGCGTGTGGCTTAAGCGATTGCCACTGCGTTGCCGACGGCTTCAGCAACACCTGCATGCACGATTTCGCCTTCGTGAATATTGACACCACGATTTAAAGCGGCATCATCGAGCACGGCTTGATAGCCATGTTTAGCTAGCTTCAATACATAAGGCATGGTGGCATTGGTGAGAGCACGGGTGGATGTCCATGGCACGGCACCAGGAATGTTCGCAACGCCGTAGTGTACGACACCCTCATACTCATAAATTGGAGCAGAGTGAGTGGTCGAGTGGATGGTTTCAATGCAGCCGCCTTGGTCGACTGAAACGTCGACAATGACTGAGCCCTTTTTCATCTTTTTGACCATTTCTTTGGTGACGATTCTAGGCGCTTGTTTGCCTGGAATCAAAACTGCACCAACAACTAGATCGGCTGTTGGCAACAAGCTGTCGAGATAATGACCGACTGAGAAAACTGTTCTCAGTTGACCGTTGAAAATGTCGTCGAGGTAGCGCAAGCGCTCTAATGACATGTCGAAAATCGTGACGCGGGCGCCAAGTCCCAAGGCAATTTTGGCAGCATTCGTACCAACAATACCGCCACCGATAATGATCACTTCGCCTGGTTCAACGCCTGGAACGCCGCCCAGCAACACGCCGCGGCCGCCCATTGGACGCTCTAAATAGTTGGCGCCAATTTGAGTAGCTAAACGTCCGGCAATTTCACTCATGGGAATGAGCAATGGCAACTGACCATTAGCGGTCTGAACTGTTTCGTAAGCAATACAGGTGGCCCCAGTTTTGGCTAGATCCACCGCTAGTTTGGGGTGAGCAGCAAGATGCAAATATGTGAAAAGTGTTTGTTTTTTGCGCAGTAAAGGTACTTCTTTAGCTTGAGGCTCTTTAACTTTCAAAATCAGGTCAGCTTCACCGAAGACGCTCTCACCATCAGGTAAAATCTTCGCTCCAACAGCCTTGTACTCGTCATCAGTGATACCACTGCCGACACCAGCATTTTTTTCGATGTATACGGTGTGACCATCTGACACGAGGGCTGTTGTTCCAGCCAAAGTGAGCGCCACGCGGTATTCGTTATCGAGAATCTCTTTCGGTACACCAACCTTAGCCAAGGCCAAGCCCTCCGTTACAAACCTAATTTACACAATGTAAAAAGCAATTCTAGCCCGCTATATGACCTTTTTGATATGCTCTTGATATTGTTTTAGTTTTAAATAATGCCGCGCATGGTTAGTAATCCGTGTATCGCTATCCGTGATACTTCGTCTACGCATTAGGCAAGCGCTGGATTTCATAGTAGTCTGCTTATCTGACGCGTGGAAAATGACCTTGGTCCTTGATAACTTTAGCCCGCGCATTTAAATCTGGATTCTCCATACACTCGAAGAAGATAGTCAAATGACAGTTTCAGTAGCAAATAGCATGAATGACCTAATCGCTCTGTGCAAACGCCGGGGCTTCATTTTCCCTAGCTCAGAAATTTATGGTGGACTGCAAGGTCTATACGACTACGGTCCTCTTGGTGTCGAGCTGAAGAATAATTTGAAAAACGCCTGGTGGCGTTCGATGGTTTATGAGCGTGACGATGTCGAAGGCCTTGATTCATGCATTTTGACGAATAAGCTCACATTAAGACACTCAGGACACGAAGCAACTTTCACTGATCCTCTTGTCGATTGCAGAGATTGCAAGAGTCGCTGGAGAGCGGATCACGTTAATGGCAAATGCCAGAAGTGCGGTTCCACTAATCTAACTGACCCGCGTCCTTTCAATATGATGTTCAAAACAACGGTTGGTCCCGTTGTTGATGAAGAGTCATACGCTTATCTTCGTCCTGAAACCGCACAGGGTATTTTCACTAATTTCAAAAACGTGCTGGATTCAACTTCTCGCAAATTGCCGTTTGGTATTGCCCAGATTGGTAAGGCTTTTCGCAACGAAATTACGCCGCGCAATTTTATTTTTCGTGTGCGTGAATTCGAGCAAATGGAATTGGAATTTTTCGTCGAGCCCGGCACTGACATGGAATGGCATGAGACGTGGGTCGAGACTCGCATGAACTGGTGGAAGGAACAAGGTTTGTCCTCAGACAATTTACAAGTTCTACATCAAAAACCAGAAGACCTGTCGCATTACAGCAAAGCTACTGTCGATATTCTTTATCGCTTCCCGCATGGTCTGGAAGAACTTGAAGGTATTGCTGATCGCACCGATTATGATTTGGGCTCGCACAGCAAAAATCCAGAAGACATGGGTTTGAGCGCACATGTATCTCCAAATATTGATTCCACAGAAAAATTGAGTATTCGAGACGCTGTTTCAAACAAAGCGGTAGTGCCATTTGTGATCGAGCCTTCAGCAGGCGTTGATCGCGGGGTACTTGCGGTTTTGACTGAGGCTTTCACAAAAGAAACCTTAGAAAATGGCAGTGAGCGCATTGTCTTGAAACTGAAGCCGCATTTGTCGCCAATTAAAGTGGCAGTAATTCCGCTCGCTAAAAATAATCCAGCAATTGTGGAAAAAGCACTGCAAATCAAAAAAGATTTGCAGAAGCTGGGACTTGGCCGTATTTTGTTCGAAAATACAGGAAACGTGGGCAAAGGCTACAGGCGTCACGATGAAATCGGTACGCCGATTTGTGCCACTGTTGATTTCGAATCAATTGAGCAGACACCTGCATCAGTGACTATTCGCAATCGCGATACGACTGCTCAAGAACGTATCGAAGTCTCCAATCTGGTCAATTATGTGCGCGACTTCTATCAGACACAGTCTTAAATTCAGATGGAAAGTCCACAAAAATGAAAAAGGGCTCGATGCAACTCGAGCCCTTTCTCCTAATTATTCTTTAGCGCCAGTCAGATCCTTAGCCGCGATTCCAGGTCGTCACGTATTTATTTTGCTGCACTCTGGTCGGTGCCTGATAGCCCTGACGGACATAAATATATTTGCTGTATGGATTGTCTGTCGCGGTTTGCTCTGCGTCCGCTTCGACAGAACTGCTGTAGCCAGTCGATGGGCCCATTGACGGCACATACGCTGGTGGCGGTGGCACGAAATATTGATTGTAGTGGTGGGCGATCAAGTGCTTTTTGGTTTTAGCGGAAGCACCCTGCGCCTGAGTTGTCAGGCAGACGGTGCAAGCCAGAGTGGCGACCGACATGAACTGAAAGAAGTTCTTGAATTGCATCGAGACCCCCGCAAGAAACGAATTAGCCACATGAGAACACGCGTGTACTCATGTAGAGAAGTACAGCAGTATAACTTGAAAGGATCATACCACCGCCTTCCCAAGCTTAAACCATCTTCAGCTGAGAGGGCTCGAGCAAGTCAAGAGGAGTGCTTAGTTAAACCAATGATTGCCGGCGCGGGCTTTGCGCTTTTGCTCGATTGAATCAACAGCCGCCCCATTTACGGGATCCCAGGTGCCAACAGATTCTCCGTACCAGGCTTTAACGTCCTGGACGGTGCCATCCATTATTCGTTTGCTTTTTCCACTTTTTGCCTCGGCGTCAGCATTTATAGCGGGCATAGCCTGTCTGCTTGCTTTGAGGTTTTTGGGGTCAACGTCTCCGGCTGCGTGAGCCAGATCGTTGACGAATGTCGCAATTTCATCTACTGGTGCCGGTTCGGCACCAATTCTTGCCAATCGTTCTTTCGCCAGGTCTCGTAAATTCTGTTTCCATGGGCTTCCGTCAACCGATGGATCTTCAACTGGCTCGGTTTGAGCCTGCTTATTGAATATCGAGACGAGTTTCGTTAGTCTCAGCCGTATGGCGCTAAGCATAGTCGTTCTCCAGAGTGGGCACGATCCATTCATGCCGCGCTCGAACTCTTAAATAACGTCTAACGGATAAATTCTAACTTTTATTGGATATGGTCTTAAACGCGGGTCCTAGTTGCACTTTCAGGGTCAGCATTGAATTCTGCACTGACTGGACTTAATAAATTTGAGCTTACTGATGAGCTTACAAGAGACAATTGCGGCGCTTCTTTCGCCGCTGGCAAATCCAGGTGCAGTTGATCTTCATAAGGTGGTTCAAAGCAATGAATGCAACGCGCTTCATATTGGGCGTCACCGACCAGAATTTGCTCGCTAGAGTGAACCAGGCGCTGTGTGCGACAGGCAAAGTCGCTGCCACATTTGCGGCAGACGGCTAACAATTTATCGACTCTGTCTGCAAGCGCTAGCATGTGCGGCACAACTCCGAACGGTTTGCCGCGATAATCCAGGTCGAGCCCCGAGGCTATGAGCTTTTTCTTCTGTCTTAAAAGATTGAGAACGACATCTATAAGATCGTCTGAGAAAAATTGACTTTCATCTATACCGATGACCACAGCTTGCGATGAATATTTGAGGATGTCTCTTGGAGAATCCACGACTATCGCCTGCGACGCCAGACCATTGCGTGATTCAACAAGATTTGGGCGCGAGCGCGTATCGGTCGCTGGACGAACAATGATAGTGGGCAGGTAAGCCAGACGAGCACGTTCGATACGACGAATCAATTCGCTCGATTTACCGGCGCTCATACAGCCGACGATCATCTCAAAACGGTATCCACTGAACATATCTGTTTTGTTCTCCGAAAAATCGTACGCGGCTCATAGCCCGACTCTAAGCCTTAACCGAGCCTTAATAGTAGCGAAGATCCGGCTCAGACTCCATGTCTATTTAGTTTCATATTTCTTTATTTGATTTCTGAGACTTCTTGGATTTGATTTGTATTTCGGCAAACATTTCATCCGTGCAACAAGATTAGTCGTGCGTTGCCATTGTGGTATCGTCTGCGGTGCATCAAGTCCCGTATCAAGTGGTAGTTTCTCGGGTATTGTGCTTGCCGGGAATATTCTGTCCAGGGCGAGTCAGTGGACGTAGGTACATGCTTTTCTCAAAAGCTTCTCTGGTCATCAAATTTTGCTGTAAAACCAATTCCTCTATAGTTTTGCCACTGCGTGTCGATTCACTTAAAATCTGTGCGGTCTTTTCTTCGCCAATATATTCTATTAATATCAACGCTACGTTTTCGCTATTGAGCAGTACTCTGCGACATTGCGCCTGATCGGCTGTGACCAGGGATAGACATTTTTGATTAAATGCCTGCAGCGTTGACTGTAGCAATTCAATCGAACCCAAAATAGACTCGGCTATCAAAGGCAAGTTAGGGTTGTTTTCTAGCTGTCCGCCTTGAGCGCACAAAGAGACCGTATTTTCGTTGGAGATGACCTGAATGGACGCCATGATCAGCGAATTCAGCAAAATATGATTTTCGCGATTGGACAACGGTGCAGGCATTACCTGGCTAATTTGAGTTGGCATTTTTATTTCGCCTAAACCACCAGAAGGCCCCGAGTTGAGCAGGCGCAAGTCGTTGCCGATTTTGACGAGCTCAAGGGCCAATAATTTGAGAGCGCTCGCGTAGCGCACATAATCGGCCATTGATTGAGTAATGCGGAAATAATCATCGGGGAGTCGAATCGGCAAACCGGTGAGCTGACGCAATTGGTTCAATGTTTTGTCTGCAAATGCTAAGCTCGTACCCAGTCCAGAGCCGACATAAGCGGCTCCCAGATTGATTTCGAGTAATTCGGAGGCCGCTTCTTTTAATTGCCGCAGGGCCTTTTCGATAGCAGTGGCGTAAGCATTGAATTCCTGACCAAGCGTCACTGGCAGAGAATCTCTAAGAGAGATTCGGCCGACTTTGACAATGCGCTCAAATTCCAGCGATTTACGCCGTAACAACCTTTCAAGATCAAGCAGCACCAGCTCTAAATCACGCATGCTCAACAAAATTGCAACGCGAATTGCGCTTGGATAGATATCATCGTTGGTCTGATTGAGATTGACGTGAGCAATTGGATGTACATATTCGAACTGACCGATTTTGCCGCCCAGTGTTTCATTGGCGCGATTGGCTAGAACTTCGTTAATGTTATCGACGAGACAGCTGCCTGAGCCGACAAAACGATCTGTCAAAAATTGATCACGAAATTGCCCTGAAGTTATCTCATCGCAGCATTGTCGAATCGATCTACTTGTAATCAGCTCGAGTGTCCCAAGCTCAAAATTAGCGATGGCTGCAGCTTTTTTGATCATCAACAGCGCATCAAGTAAATGCTGGCGCGATGAGCCTGGCTGATTGATTGCAGCTTCTCTGGCTCTGGCTGTTTGGCATCCCCAGTAAGCTCCAGCTGGAATGTGGACCTCGCCGAATTGATCTTTTTCGACGCGCTGATTGTCTTTTTTGGTCATAATTTTTCTATTCAAAGTGTCTCAATTCTAGGCGATAAACGCCATCTTGCCATTTGTAATTTTCAATGTTCACGGTCTCTCCTGTTAGACTGGGATTTATGATTGAAAATGCAACTACAAATGTTTTGCCTGATTCGCAAGCTGACGCATTTTGCAAGACGTGCAGCAAAAGTCTGTGTCTGCGCCAAAAAGTGGTCAACTATGCGCTGGGAAATGACGAAGAATTATTTTGTTTGTCCTGTCTTGGCGCACAAAACCAGTGTAGTGCAGCCGAACTCGTCATTGATTTGCGCGAATATATTCTTGGACGTGAATGTTTTGCCAAAGAATGGAAGAAGTATCCTGAGCGGTCGTTTTGTCCATGTCCTTCCGGTTGTATCATCGAGGTTTGTTTTGGAGATTAAGATGGCTGATTTTTCCCTGGATTTGCGAGGCGTTGCCTGCCCGATTAATTTCGTTAAAACACGACTATTTCTGGACAAAATCAATTCGGGGCAATCTCTTGAAGTGTGGCTTGATGATGGTGAGCCAATCGAGAGTGTGACATCGAGCATCGCCGCCGAAGGTCACTCCATATTGTCGTCAGAACAAGATAGCAGTGGTTTTCACAAGCTGTGCCTGGTCAAAGCGTGATACTGAATATGGTGAAATCGTCTTAATCCCATTCTCTGGCACTTCTGGTCAATAATCAAGTGTTTCTTAAATAGCTGTTAAGGGCTGGTATGCCCGACCCGAGCAGCGGTTTGCGTGATTATGATAGCGTTCTTGTTGACAAAGTCGGCGTTTTCTTGGACTATAACCGGGCTTATGGCATCGTTAAAATGATGGCATAAGCTTTTACAACAAAGGTCTCCGCTCACTTTGAACGCAGAAAAGTCAAACAAACATAGTGAAGAACTTCCTGTTTGCGCGTCGCGAATAACGACGTCTCATTTCTGTCACGCTTTTCACGTGGTTTTTTTAGCTGCTTTTTGTACTTTAATCGTCATTGCCACAAAGCCATCCTTAGCCGATGAGACGAAAGCATTGCCTGCGACAACTGCTCAGGAAATTACTGATTTACAAAAACAGGTAGACGATTCGCCGCAGGACGCAAAGGCTCACCTGGCGTATGCACATGCCCTGCGCCTGGCTGGCAAGCACGAATTAGCTGCAAAAGAATATCTTGAGGCGACCAGTCTTGAACCTTCGTTATTTGTGGCTTATCACGAATTATCTTTGAGTAAGGCTCGCCCTGAGCTTTTAGATGAGGCTATTGAGCGACTCAATCATTTGAGAGAAAATCAGCCTAAGAATCTAATGTTGCGTGTGGCGCTGTCAGAACTGCTAGAGCAACGCGGAAAGCTTTATCCAGCAGCGAAAGTGTTGGTGGACCTGGTCTATGACAATGCCGTCCCCGAGCAATATTTGCCAAAAGTGAAGGCTCGAATTCACTATCTTCTGGCTAAAAACAAGGACGCTATGGCTGTAGAGAAAGCGGTCAATGATGATCTAGAAAATGACAGCACGCCGTTGCCATTGCCCGAATCGAGCCTGCGTCGTAATGCGGCCACCAAGACAATGAAAGATGCCAAGGTTATGCAAAATTTCGGTAATTCGACGCTGTTGCCTTAGTTGTTACGAGGCTCTGTGTGCTTTCCTCTTTCAGGAAACCAAGCTGGTATGCTGAGACCACCAAAGTCGTTTCGGTGTGGAGATGAGAAGTTCGTGCTATCAACTAAAGCTTTTCCGATCGCACTCACTATAACTGGCATCTCGCTTACTTTCTTGAGTGGATGCGGTACTTCGGTGCATGCACCTGACGCTGCTACCAAAAACGCGGCTAATGCTCAGTTATCTAAGAATCTCGTGGGCAGTGGAAAATCAGGCACGGATAAAAAAGACGGCGTAGTTTGTGACGAATCGTCAATTCCATCGTCGAAGGTGGATGCGGTGCCTGGCAGTAATTTTTCACCTGAATCTCCTGATATGAAAGCTGAAAGTGACGTTGATGAAAAGGTGCTGATCGCCTGGCGCTTGGCGGTTAAAAACGAAGAACATCAGTCGTTAGAAATGATTGATGCTCTCGACAAGAAATATCCAAAGTTTAAAACTGTGGCTGCAATGCACGCTCAAATACTCGACCATTTTGGCCGCAAAAAGGAAGCGCTGAAATATTACGAAGAAGCGACGTCTGGCAACGATTTTGACTTATTGCACACTTTTAAGATGGCACGTGCTTATCGCACTGCTGGTGATACCAAAACCGCCATTGAAAAATATCGTAAGTTAGTCAAAGAAGCCCCGGATTTTCCACCTGGCAAATTCGGCCTTGCTCAGGTTCTTATCAGCGAGGATAAAAATTCAACCGAAGCTAGAGAACTGCTGGGCAGCCTCAACGCCGATGATAGAGCCACCCTCGAGGCGGAGGAAGCAGCGGCAAACGACAAACTTAAATCTAGTAACCCCAGTTCTTCAAAAGAAGTGAAAACAAGCAAATGAGGGATGCGCACTCGATGGCATTGCGTTATTTTATGTGCGCAGCGTTTATGCTCGCGTGTATTGTTGTGGGCGGACCAGCTCAGGCGAAAATTAAGTTGCCCGCTATTATCGGGGACAATATGGTTTTGCAGGTCGGTGAACCGTTGTACTTCTGGGGATTGGCTGACCCTGGCGAGTATGTCACCGTCATTATTGGCGAAGAGAAGTTTGGTGTGGTTGCGGATAAAAAGGGGCGCTGGATGGCTCGCACCACTCCTTTTAAAAATGGTCCCAATGAAATCACAATTCATGGCAAGGCAGACATAGTTCTGAAAAATATTCTCTGGGGCGACGTCTGGCTCTGCGCCGGTCAATCAAATATGCTCCTGTCCGTGGATCAGACCGCGCATGCACCAACTGATTTACCTGAAACTGAGTTTCCTGAGATTCGACTTTTTCAAGAAGAGCCAGCCGCCGCCAAGAAAGCCGAATTTGCCGGCACTGGCAAATGGGTGGTGCTTGATCCTCAGACTGTGCATAATTTCTCTTCCATTGGTTATTTTTTCGGCAGAGAAATTTACGATAAGACGCAACATCCTGTTGGAATAATCCAGGCCGCGCGCTCTGGAGCCACACTTTCTTCCTGGATTTCTCGTGAAGTGCTCGACAAGAGCGAGTTTAAAGGTGTTGCTCCTGGGCACGATGAGGAATTCGAGGCGATCGAAAAGCTCAAAGAAGACTTAGCGAAAGTGGACCAGGAAAGCGAACCGCAAAAATATAAGCGGATGAAATACAAACTGGACTACATTCTTGCCCATGCGCACTCGGCAACATCTACTTACAATTCAATGATATCGCCATTGGTGCCCTTCTCAATGAAGGGCATGGTATGGTATCAAGGCGAAAACGACCTGGGCGAGCCCCTCAAGTATGAACGCATGCTGTCTCTGCTCGTGCACGAGTATCGCGATGAATTCATTCGTCCGTACTTGCCGTTTATCTTTGTGCAGGTACCGAATATCCTGAAGCGAGCGAAAGAACCAGAAGAAAGTTATTACGCTGATTTACGCGAGGTTCAAGAAGACTTCCGGAAGAAAATGCCTGCTTCCTATATGGCCGTTGCAATCGATTCGGTGCCTGGCGCGGAAGCCCCTCTTCACCCCAAAGACAAGCGTGTGATCGCTCACCGTCTGGCGAACATTGCTCTCGTCACACAGTACAAACAAGCTGACAAATACAACAGTCCAGTCTATGAAAGTATGGAACTGATGGATGGCAAAATCAAATTACATTTCAGATACGCCGGTAGCGGTTTGACTGTTAAAGGTGGTGAACCCAAGGGCTTTGCTATTGCGGCCGACGATCGTTTGTTTGAATATGCAAAGGCAAAGGTGGTTGGGGCTGACGTAATTGTCTGGAGCGATAAAGTCAAAAAACCGGTTGCTGTTCGCTATGCCTGGGCGGACAATCCAATTGCTAATTTGTATGGTCCTAATAATTTGCCAGTCACTCCATTTCGCACAGATGTCTGGCCGAGAAAGAAAAAAACAGCTCCAGCTGATATGCCCAAGGAAGATTTGCACGGCAAAATGCCGCTCCCGCAGGAAGAACCTTCGACAGAGAAATCGTCGGATGAAAAATCTTCTGATGAAAAACCCCCGGTTACAGAATAATCTTAGACCGAGGGTGAGTTTTCATTGCTTTTAGCGATGGGGCTTACAGAGCCAGAGCCTTTTGGATGCCTTTGACGACTAATTCGTTGTCTTCTGGCAAACCAACTGTGATGCGTAAGCAAGTTGGTAGACCGAAGGCAGCAAGTGGTCTAATCGCGACACCATTGCGCAATAGGGTTTCGTGAATATGGTTCACTCTCTCTTGAGTGCCCATCTCTAGCATGATGAAATTTGCGTGTGTAGGAATGCGATGCAATCCCATTTTGTCAAATTCGGTCTGGAGATAGCTCAAGCCAACTTTGTTGTTTTCGATTGTGCGAACCAGAAATTCTGGCTCTAGCAAAGCAGCGTGTCCAGCTGCTTGAGCGAGGATATTCGGTTCAAAAGGAAGTTTGATGCGGTTGATGAAGTCAATTAAGTACTCGTGTCCTAATCCATATCCTAGTCTTAGTCCAGCCATTGCGTAGGCTTTGGCGAAGGTACGAAGAGTGAGCACATTGTCGAGACGATAGCTCATTGAATCTGGGAAATCTGGGTTGTCGGCGGTAAATTCGTAATAGGCTTCATCGAGCAGAACAAGCACGTGCTCGGGGATTTTAGCGATGAATTTTTCAAATTCGTCACGGGTGAAGATTGTGCCTGTTGGATTGTTGGGGTTGCACAAATAGATGATTTTGGTGCGGTCGTTGACTGCGTCTGCGATAGCATCTAAGTCGAAAGCATAGTTCTTGAGGGGCACCATATTTAGTTTCACGCCCTGAGCGCGAACTAAAACTTGCAATCCTATGAATGTTCCTTGTGAGGTCAAGACTTCATCGTCGCCGTGCAGGAAAGCACGAACGATGTTAGCCATAATGCTTTCTGAACCGGAGCCGATAGCAATGTTATTGACGAAGACTTGATGGCGTTCAGCGAGTGCGTGGCGTAATTTGAGACCACCCATATCTGGATAGCGACTGATGTCTGTCATGGTTGCTTCGATGGCAGCTATAGCGCTTGCTGGTGGTCCCAACGGATTCTCATTGGAAGCCAGGTTGATGATGCGTTCTAGTCCTAGTTCTTTCTTCAGTTGGTCGTTTGGCCGACCTGGTTGGTAAGGTTGCAGTGATTCTATGTGGGGAGGCACCAGGCGCTTTGTGGGCGGTGTGGTGGGGACTAACTGCATGTGTCGCGGGTCGTTCATAGCCGCCAATTGTTGAATTAGAGTTGCCATAGTCACCTACTGAAGTTTTTTTCAGGATAAAACAAAGCCAGCGGCACGAGAGGGTTGTCTCGGCAGCGGTCTATTGATTTGATATACGTAACGTATCATTGCTAGAAGTTGAAGACAAGTTAAAGACTCACCATCTGGGCGCTTCTGTGAATGTTCTAAGATTTGTGATTTAACTAGAAAATTTCGCGAATATAGTATCCAAGCTGATCTTCGCGGATATCCACTTGACGAGTCGGTTCTCTAAATCGCATAAACCGTGCAGGAAGTAGGTTTTCGGCTGACGAGTGAGCGGGGGCGACAGGAGATGCGCGTCAAAAATTTTCGATTTTCGTCATAGTTCGCGCGGATTGGCCAGCTGCCTGCGCAAACTTTCGTAATCAGTGGTTACAAACGGTCCTAGAATCAGCATTGCTGCTCGTGCTATGGCGGGCATCATGTTCGGAAGCGAGTGTATATGCCAATCTAAGTATAAAGTGCTCTTTATTGGTGCGATTCGACTGCTTTACAGAGTGACGTTTGTAAACACTTATCTATTGGCAGGCATAAGTCGTATTTTGTACCAGACTTAAGCTGTGCTACGATTGCCAATGCGCGGGTGTAGTTCAATGGTAGAACGGCAGCCTTCCAAGCTGCACACGCGGGTTCGATTCCCGCTACCCGCTCCAATTTTTCCATTCGATATAGTGTCTTACGGTTTCCAGGCAGGGCTTCTGCGAAGCTGGATTTGCGATTTGCTTTCATTACCGGTATTCAAATGTCAAAAGTTCCGATGAAGATGAGCGATGTTCTAATCGCCCACAGACGAATCGCTCCTTATATACAAAAAACGCCGCTGCTCAAAAGCGATTGGCTCAGTGATTGCATTTTTCGCGACGTCTATATAAAGCTCGAAAACATGCAGGTGACTGGCTCGTTTAAATACAGAGGCGCGCTTAATGCTCTTTTGTGGGGCAAAGACAATCATATTTCGAAGGTCTTTACAGCGTCAGCCGGAAATCACGGATTAGGGCTTGCACAAGCGGCTTCTGAGCTGCACAGCGACGTCACTGTCTGCATTCCTATCACTGCTTCCGCTTTAAAGAAGCAGAAACTCAAAAGTTACAGCCTTTCTGTTATTGAGCATGGACAGGATTACGACACGACTGAGTCTTTTGCCAGGCGCCTTGCTCTGGAAAAGAAGGGGACATACATATCGCCCTACAACAACGCAGAAGTGATTGCCGGGCAGGGAACCATTGCTCTGGAACTTCTAGAGGCGTTACCTAGTTTATCAATGATTGTTGTGGCTGTAGGCGGCGGAGGTTTGATCAGCGGCATTGCCACAGTTGCCAAAGCTATTAACCCAGACATTCGCGTTATCGGTGTAGTCGCCGCCAATTCGCCAGCCATGATTGCCTCAATTAATGCAGGGCGTTTGGTGCAAACACATTGCGAGCCAACTTTAGCTGATGGCATCTGGGGCAACATCGAAGAAGGTTCTATTACCTTTCCGATGGCAAAAGAAAATGTGGATGACTGGATAGCTGTCGAAGAAGAAGATATTCGCGGTACTATTTTTGATTTTCTCGATAACGAAGGCATGCTGATCGAGGGCTCGGCAGCAGCGGCTGTAGCAGCTATCAGCAAGAAGATGATACATCCACGGCCTAATGAAAAAATTGCGGTTGTGGTTTGTGGTGGCAACATTGCCCGCGCTGATTGGCGTGAAATTGTGCATCAACATTTGATTGGAAAGACGCGACTGCTTTGATCGCTTAAGGTAGAAGTTCTGCGCTACCTAGCCAGTTCAACGTTGAGAACATGTGGCTGATACCTGCAAGCACCATCTTAGTCCCGAAGCCGCCTTTCCTGAACAAGGGGCTAACCAAATATCTGAACTCAGCGGATCGGTTCCAAGAATTTAAATCGGAGTATGTGAATTGGCCGACAGGTTGATCGAATTGATCGGCAAAGCAAGCTAAGGTAACAACTTCGTGGGTGGAAGCTTCTCGCTGTCCTTCGACCACTGGTCGACAAGTTTGTTCCTCTAGTCGGTCCGTCTCGAGCTCTTGAGTGGTGACCAGTCGATACTTGGGTGTCATTTCTCGAAAGAGCATTATGCACTCCCGGGGAAAGGCTGTCTAGTTAGAGGCACCGCTGATAATACTGCACAGGCAGATCGAAAGAGCCTCGCTTAGGATGGCATTTTATTGCGCTAATAAATTGAGAAGTCTTCTGTTTATGTAGTAGTTTTCTCTACCTAGTTTGACGCTGGTGAGAACTCCGATTTCTTCTAATGACTTTAAATAGGTGGATGCAGTTTGTCGTTTTGCGATATTTGCTTCCTCTAAAAAACGATTTTTTACATACGCCTGAAAGAACAATAACTCGATCAAATCTTTGCTATAAACGTTAGGCAATTTGCGATGAACCTCTTCGCCAATTTCTAGCATCAAACGTTTTATGGCAAGTATCTTTTCCATTGTCGCTCGAGCGGTTGTCTCGACCGCGTCTAGAATAAAGAGTACCCATGGTTCCCATTGCTGCTCTTCTGTGATACTGCGAAGACCCGCATAATAAGCGCTTTTGTGCTCAATCAGATATCTCGATAAATAGAGAACAGGAACGCTCAGTAAGTTCTGTTGGACAAGATACAGGATGTTTATTATTCTTCCTGTTCGACCGTTTCCATCTGTAAATGGATGGATAGCCTCGAATTGATAATGAATCACACCAAGTTTTACTAATGGATGAATTGCATCGTCTGCATGTATGAATCTTTCTAAGTTGGCAAGTTTGTTGCGAATTACGCTTTCACCTTCTGGTGGCGTGTAAACGATTTCAGCTTGTGAATTAACTATTTTCGTACCGGTGAGTTTTCTAACCTGCATATCTTGTTGCTTTATCGCCGAAACTATTTGGGTGAAAAGATTTGTTGAAAGAATTGGCGATTGTTCAATAGCTTTGAAGCCGATAGCTAGCGCGTCCTGGTAACGCAAAACCTCTTTTGCACTGGGGTCGGCTTTATTAACTGAGTCAGCCAAGGCCCTGTACAGGTCGTCTGTGGTGGTGACAATATTCTCGATTTCAGAAGAGACCCTTGCTTCCTGCAATCCCAGGGTGCGGATGAGTAATTCTTGATTGGGTATTTGTTCGCCGACGCCTTTTAGCTCAGCGAGCGCCGATGCAGCGCTAATGCACTTTTTTAGTATTGGAATTGTTTCCAAATCGTGCGCGGGCGGCAGGTCGGGTAAATCGTTGTACGGTATCTGTCGATCAAAGGCCATCTTTTTACCTGTGTTTTTAATAGTATTATGATAATTATACCTCGGAATTGCTTCTTGACGTGTCGATGGTTTCGACATAATGCAAAAACGTGTCGAAAAAATGCTTAAAAATCGACACGTTCTATTCCTGAAGCGCCCATTCAAGTGTCGACTCAATCGACACGTTGTCTGAACATGTCGATTTTGATCTCAAATTTCGACATTAAAGTATGAGTGCCTGATAAACCAGCGGGTTTTCTCTACGTCGATTCTTACTGAATTCACCACAAAAACTTCTCTTCATTTTTTACCGAAGCTTCCGTAAAAAGACCGACAAGATATTGTTTGCCAGAGAGGTGAACATACACCAGCGTTGTGCTCTCCGTCTTGATTCTGAGCCTGGCGACCCAGTTGACAGGCAGCACACGATGACTTGTAGCCAATTACTGTCCTAGAAATCTGTGGCGGCGAGATAATTGCCGACTCACTCAGATCTGAAAATCGGGGACGGTTGTGTCAGGCGATCCGATTTCCTTGGCCGCATCGCGAAGTTTCATCATCGGATTTTCGTTCAACACTTACTGGCAATTTTTACTCGTTGTCTTCGTCATCGTCGGAGCTTTCAAACCATTGCCAGTTGTTCTTCTTGGTCTTCAACTTAGCATCCTTTGGTGGTTCGACTGGCTTCAGTCCTGCTTTTTTCAAAATTCTGTGCAAATTAATCAATGTGTTTTTCCTGTTCTGAAAACCTTCGAGGATATTCGGTTGTTCGCCTTTCACCAGTACAACAATTGCTGGTAACTGTTTAATTTCATAGCGATTCAGTACTTCCTCTGCTTCTTTTTCGCTGTCTGACAATCCAGAGCTACTTTTTGCAAGCACTGGGGAAGAAGACTTCGCGTCCTTATCTTCATCGGTACCATCTTTTTTGTCGTCGCCTTTACCATCATCGTCGTAGTGCCACTTGTTGCGCGCCTTCAGCTCGACGATATGAGAATCGAAGTTGGCGTTGAAAAACTGACTGGCCAGATTGTTGTCGAAGACTTCCAGCCTCAACCAATCGGACTTCCGTCCATGTTTTTCAACGAGCGCAATTAATTGTGGTTCCTGTAGCGAAGGCACCGCTAGCAGTGGCGACCAGTGTACCTTTCCCTGGTCTGGTCGCAATTTGTGCCATCTGGTGCTGAGGCGCAAGTAATTCAGGCAGTCGTCGGCGTCCAGATATCCAGACGAAGAGGGAATGTGCTCATGATTATTGGAGAGCCAATGGTCGTATGAATCACCTGCAGCATCGGTATTCCAACCAAGTGCCGAAACAACCAGAAGCTGTTCTGTCTTATTACCGGTGGAGTATAAATCATTTGGCGCAGCTTCAAAAAACTCTGGAGTAACCACTGTTAAGGTCGGAAAGGCAGTCACACTGCATTGTTTTTGTAATCTTTTAATTTCTGGCGGATTTTCGCCTTTTTCTTTTTCCTGATCGATCACGAGTACGGGAATGAAATTTTTATTGATAAAGTCGACAACGGATTGATTTGCGAACGTCACAGTTTCCAATTTTTTGCAAGGCTGGCACCAGTTTGCCGAAAACACGTACAAAACTGACTTTTTACTGAGGAGTGCCTCACTTTTAGCCGCTCCTAGAGAACACCAATGAATTTTTTTGGGCGCTTCAAATGGTTTGATCGACTCGGCGATTCCGCACACGATGGCTGCAAGCAAGAAAATTGCTGCACTGCAATATAGTGCAACTGGAGAGTATTTGGTGTTAATTCTTTTAGTCTGAGCCATACGGAAGCTCCCTTTTGTTTAGCAATAAGATTGCAAGAGACAAACAAACCGTTATGACTGCCAGATAAGCAAAAATCTGATACCACATTTCAGGCATTGCACTTAGGATTGCCTGCATCTCAATGGTAGGTTTCGTTAAAGTGCTGAGTAGACTAGATGTAAATTGTCCAGCAGCACTGGCAAGTTGGATTATCGATTTAGTCAAAGCGTCCGAGCCTTTCCAAGGTTTCATTTGTGCTACAAGCGTGGCAATGCTTTGTATCACTGTTAAAACAAAGACTAATCCCAAATCTTTTATGCCAGTGACAAGCGATGACAAAAAAACCATTACAGCTGCAAATCCGAAGCAAAACATGATGCGTTCGGCAGCATTACACCAGAGATCTCCATATGCCATAGAGCTTGGAGTTCGCGCGAATTGTACGATGGCTTCTGCACTCAATTGCAAAAGGGCTGTAGCCATTGATGCAGATGCAACAGCCAGCCACTTGCTAAAAATAAAACTTGTTGTCGTTAATGGTCGGGAAAATAGCAATGACATTGTGCCGTCACTAATTTGTCGACCAACCGTACCGCAGCCCCAAACCAAAACAAAATTGATTGCGACCGAAGCATTGCTGATCGGATGATCTGGGAATTCCCCAGATACGCACATTTGCCCAGTGCTCACGAATACAGGAAAAAGAAATAAAACCAGGAGCAAAAATAAACGCAACTTATTTTGAGCGATTTCTTGCAAGGTGTTTTTAAAAACTGGCCAATTCAAGAGTCTTTCTCCTTCGCAGGCTTAAAAAAGCGTTCCAGGCGATTTTCGTTTTCCGCCGCGTGAATAATAGGAAATCCATTCAATATCAACGCTTTAATGGTGGATGCAATTGCATCCTGCGGTAACGAAATTATGGCTGAATTGTCCACAATCTCGATAAGCTGTGCACCTGCGGCCATTATGATTTGCTGCAAAGCTTCAGTTTCCTGAGTTTCTCCGGTAGGTTGCCACCGCAGGATGAATTCGCTGACGTCCACTTTGGGGGTGCGGAGATTCTCGAGAGTATCGACTTGTCCTGCTTTTATAAAGGCGACGCGATCGCAAGATTTTTCGACTTGATCTAATTGATGCGAATTCAAGACGATTGTGACGCCTTTGTCTTTTAGATTCTTCAAGAGATTGCGCACTAAAATCACACCGGCTGGATCTACTCCCGATGCCGGTTCATCGAGCAACAAATATTTTGGCTTGCCAATAAGAGCCTGAGCAAATCCTAACCGTTGGAGCATGCCGCGTGAGTATCGTTTGATTGGCAATTTCCAGGCTAACTTATCTAGATTCACAAGAGTCAGCAATTCTTCGCAATCTGTTTTGCGAGATTGAGAAGGTTGTAGCGCGAGTTCATGATGTAGAGATAAGAAATCGAAGCCAGTCATCCATCGGTCGAAATTAAGGCGCTCAGGTAAATAGCCCACTATCTTGCGCACATCGAGAGCGTCAGGGGGCATGCCATCGATAGTGATGGTACCGGAATCTGCCTGCAAAAAAGCCAGTAAACAACCGAAGAAAGTCGTTTTGCCGGCGCCGTTGGGACCGATCAAACCGAACGTCTCGCCTTCGTCAATGTGCAAGCTCAAGCCGTTTAGGGCTTTGACTTTGCCTTTCTTATATGTTTTCGTGAGCTGCTCGACGATTATTCCTCGCCCGGGCGTCGAGAGGGGCACAGATGAGGCGCTGTTGTCACCAGCAGGACTTTCTAATGACACTGATACTCTCTCAGAACTATTGCTTCATTATAGACGCTCGGAGTAAGCTAAAAAGATTTCGCTTCCTTGCGCAGAATATTTTCAATGCAAACTGAAGACTCCCATGAAAGTGCAATCCCTGCCGGCGGGGATAATTCAGTATGGGACAACCTTCGGTCTCTCACCAGGCTACAAATAACGCTTCTGTGCGTCCTTTTAGCGTCGACGATTGTATTCCAGATTTATTTTGCTGGAGTCCCAGCATCGGAGTATCTAATCGGTGCCGACAAGCGATTGAGCATTAGCCCCGAGCAAGCTCTGCAGAAAGCTAGAGATATTTTGATTAGCGCTGGTGGCCAAGAGATCGCCGAATTGCCGTCTTCTGTGGTGTTAACAATAAAACCAAAATTGACCACACTGCCCTGGAAGTATGGCATCGAGCATTCGCTTATGGAAAGAGCGCGTTCGATATATGACGAGACTCAACCCGGCATATCGTGTGTTGTCAGATTCCAAAAGGAAAATGAGACACAATCTCATGTAGTCACCTTGGATGGAAGTGGTGCTTTCATCGACAGCATAATTGAGGACGTTACAAATAAGGTAGACGCCGAGCCCAATAAATATGAGGCTCAAAAGCTGGCTGAAGAGTATGTGAGGACCAAGCATGCGACCTACTTGCCGATTATATTTCAGAGTATTCAGCGAGAAGGCAAACTAAAACGGGCTGGTTCTGCGGTTTGCTTTTTAGTGCCGAAATTTGATGTAGGTGATGCTCATTGCGTCTTGAAGGTGAAATTTGCCCGTGGTCAAGTGAACACAAGCGATTTGTCATGGATTTTCGAACTTGGCGATTTATCTAAGCCTCCCAGAATTCCGCTAATTAAGTCGATAGAAATGTGTGCAACGTTTGGTCTTTTCGCAGTCGTGCTTTTGTTTCTCCTGGGCTGGGTGGTGGTTAATGTCAGAGTGCTTAGACACTCGTGGAAGCCTTTGCTGGTATGGCTCTTCGTAATTTTCTGCGCCAACATTTTCAATGCTGTCAATGACAGCGTTGAATTGATGAATGAATGGGGCGCTCCTTCCGACTCAAATGGGATTCAATTCGTCAATATTGTTCTTAGTGTTTTGAAATTGGGACTTTTTACGGCGATTCAATTGTTACTCTGTACCAGCGGTTTTATAGGGGTGCGTAAGCACTTTCCTGGTTTAGCTGATCAATTAAGTCTCGCTTTTTGGCTGCGCCCAGCCAGTCAAAGAGCCGCTTACAAAGCATACGTTGTCTGGCGACAGGCCTGCCTCGGAGCATTAATTATCCTTTGGGTCGAAAATACGCTCGCCAATCTAGAGGTACTTAATACGCACGGTGTCTGCACAACAGCTTTGAATTCTGTCAGCGAGATTTTCAATGCGATGGTGCCCTCGGCACATATTGTTACTCAGGTGTTCATCTATGGCATTGTAGTTGCGGCAGCAATGGCAACCATAGCCACGTTTTGCAGACTGTACTTAAATTCTGGATTCAAATTTTGCGTAGCTCTGATCTGCGGTGTCTGCATACTTACGCCCTGGGATAGGACGGCGATTTCCTATTGCGAGGTGGTTCTGCTGACAATTTTTGGTGGCTTATTTGATTGGTTTGCCTTGCGCAATGTTTTTAAAGAAAACGCCGCTATTTACCTGATTTTATCTGTTGAATCCATAGCCATACGTTATTTGTCTGCGGTTTTTTATCACACTGCGATTATCGGTTCCACTGAGCGCAATTTGTTGCTGGGCATAATCCTTTCACCGTTGCTTGTCCTTTTGTTGTTCTGGTTTCGTCAGAAAAGTATGAAAGCCAAATTAGTGTAGAAAGACAACTGTCTTTTTGTTGTACGTGCGTGTTAATAGGCGCACTCAACAAGGTATGAGCTTACCGGAGAGATCAACATACACCAGCGTTTTTGTTTCCATCATGACTCTGCTGTCTTGCCCGGCGGCGCGTTTTTCTCACGATGCAGTCTGACGTGTTTTGGGAAAGGCCTCATGGTTCGTAATCAGTTGCTGCTTAAAGATAGAGAACTAATGCCAACAACACTTTCAGGAATAAGAGTGCACCGCTTGTAGTGCCAATGCATCAATCTTGATAGAAAACAAAACCATTTGCAAAGGGCCGGCTGATGACTCGCTCGCAAGAGCCATGCATTTTCATCCAATTAGCGAGCAAGGCTTAAACTCAGCGTAACTAAAAACGTCTTGCGTTAGTGCCAGAGTCTTTTTCGAATGGCGGCGGAAGCGTGAACTGAAATCGAGCGTAGTGATTTTCAGAATAGTCTTTAAGGACTGATGCCTTTGGGAATGGCGCAGCATTTTTCACGGCTTCTACAGCCGCTTCATCAACTGTCGGTGTTGCCGATGGTTTCGGCACTTTGATATCCTTGACTGCTCCAGTTTCCCCGATTTTAAATGTCAAAACGGTATAGTCCAGTTCGTGTCCTTTGACCGGGCGCCATTTATGAAGTATCCGCTCTTGCATATCCTTCATAAATAACTCTATTGGACCTTGCACGATGATGGGCTCGCGTTTGATGGTTTCAGCGTTGCCTGGAACAGGTCGCGCTTCCATTAGTTCTTTCAGATTCTGCTTTCTTTTCGCCTGAGTAGCAAGCTCTCTAATTGAGACGTCTGCATCATCGTTGGCATAACACTTTTTGCAAGGCAAAATACTGAGCAGCATTGAAGTGAAGAAACTAACGCCTGCTAAGAACGTAATTGTTGGTTTGTACATGGCCTGTAGCGTATATGCTTTTTAGTGCAACCGAAATAGGAAAAATCCTGGGAAATTTCGCTGCCATCAGCTGTCTTTTTTTAGTCACCAAAGATCGCTGGTCGTCTGTAAATTTGCTTTCACATGCTGGTCATATTTAAATTTTGCAGTGCACTCAATTCTCTTCGATGTCGTCTGTCCATGACTCGCCTTAATCAGGGGTTTTCCAGGCGACTAGCAAGCAGGACTCCTATGTGGCAGGATGAGGTTAATGATGAAAGCTTGCGATGGACAATCGGAGAGCAGAAAGTGAAAACGACGGCCATTGGCGCGGGAGCCGACGATGACTCTGACCTCTTCAAGCTAATGCAGGACGAGGCACGGCGTCTTGGTCAAAACTTTGTGGGAACTGAGCAGATACTGATTGCCCTTGTTAGCTGTCATTCTGGTATTGCCCATGGAGTTCTTGCTGACCTTGGTTTTACGCTTGAGGTTGCACGAGCAGAGGTGGAATCAATTATTGGTCGCGGTAGCGGTTTTGTGGCCGTGGAGATTCCGTTCACTCCGAGGGCAAAACGGGTTCTTGAGCTAGCCTGGGACGAAGCTCGTCAACTAGGACATAATTACATCGGCTCAGAGCATATTCTCTTGGGGCTTGTGCGCGAGGGGGAAGGTGTTGGCGCAAGAGTACTTAAGAAACTCAATATCGACAGAACATTAGTTCGTGACTGCGTCAAGAAACGTCTGAAAAGTAAGGGAGAAGAATGACCTGTAATGCTCCTGAGCGAATTCACATTTCTTTTAGAGAGCTTGAAGAAAGAATAAACGAGTAAATCACAGAGTCGGGACCTTACCCTGTGCGGCTGGTGTCAAAATTACCGAATGGCTTGTTTTTGAACTATGATTTTAAGCGTGAGCCTTCGCCCGTCCAACCTCCACAAGCCATTCCGATTGATAGTTAGCTGCTCTGAGAACCCGAAATTAGCTTAAGCTGTTAATCAAATCGGTATTCATTTTTTGATAACTGAGTTCGTTGATCTTTTCTGCCAGCTCTTTTGAATGTTTTGCCGCAGCGATAGCACCCGCTTTGTCGCCTAGTTTAGCGAGAATCTTAGCCTTCACGTGAACGATGAAAAAAGCATCGCGTTCGGCAATTGCCGCGTCAATCCAAGTTAATGCTTTTTTCAAATCTTTGTTGTGATTTAAATAAAACTGTGCCGCCTGAAAATACGGCTTTGCTGGCTCATCTGAGGCCATTACTGATTCGACTCGAGAGGCGAGCTGATCGATATAATCAACTTCCAATTTAATGGGTATTTCGACTTTGTCCCACAACAGTTTGAGCGTGGCAGTCACGTCAGTGAGTTGATCAAATTCAATCGTAAATGTTTCGACAGCACGGTCCAACTTTACCGGCGCAACCTGGAATTTAGCGACGTCGGCAGTTTCGTCGTATTTATAAGAGCCCCACTGCTCGGCGCCTCTATTGATGATTATGGTCCACTGGTCTTTGCCCGGAATCGTCATCAGAGCATATGTTCCAGCGGGAATTTCAGTGCCGTTCAATTTTACGGCGGTGTTAAAAACGAGTTTTGTCGCGCCGTTTGCGCCAGTGCGCCAAACTTTATCGAAAGGAACCATGCCGCCGAAAATTTCTCGCCCTTTCGTGCTTGGTCTTGAGTAGCTGATTTCGATATCCGTCAAGCCGACGCGCTGATGCAAAGTACAAAATGGACTGGCAGCCGGAAACTCGAGTTTCGTGGTCTCAGCCAGTGTATTGGAATTAGCCATTAATCCGCACCTCGTTGAATCGAAAAAAATAATAGACCAGTCTACCATGAAACGTCAGTGCAAATTTAATTCACAATTCCTTAGGAATTCAGAAAATGTTAGAGCCGTTGGTGTGATGCCAAAATTTGCGCGATATCGCTGGCGGTGCCGCCGTGCGAAAGCGCTAGGTTTTGCTTGGCCTAAACATTGCTAAGAGAAAATGGGTTGATGCAGCTAGGGCTCTTAAAATTTGGAATGCACAAACACTTTGGGAGGTGTTTACTGGGGTGTGAATCAACAGAGGTGGGTCGGTACCATAAGACTATGCAACTACGTCACCGCGAGTCTCGTAAGCCTCCTAAAGCAAGAAAGCCACTCGGCTGCCACCGTGACTAAAGTGAGCAGCAAATATTAGACGACGAGGATAGGGACGATTCCATGAGTCCAAATTTTAATTTGAAGAAGAACCGATGTCCTATCGTACTCTCTTTATTTGTTTCTTTAACTGCAGCGCATGCTACTTATGCCTTTCCTGCATTGCTGAGTGATGATCAGTCTCTGAGTCTGCCAGCCACGGGGGACATACACTTCGAGCGCGTCCGCACCCTTGGACTGCATGACCGAGCTGAAGCAGATCTGCTGTCCATCCCAATCAAATTTCCAAAATTGAATCAGATTGGTCTGAATTGCGAGAAAAATAACAGCAAGTACATCGAGGACCTTGTATCAAATTATCCGAACACGGGTAGTCTATTCCTCGCACAGAAAACTCCGATATCCGACTACTCCATGAAGAGATTAGCCTCCTTGAGCGACCTTAAGAAGTTATCTTTGAGCTGTCCGATTGAATCGCCAATTCTTCTAAACGATATAAGTGTTCGAGTCGATGAGCTTTCGGTGTACAACAACAATAATATTTTGGACGCCATCGTTCCGGTAACTTTAAAATTTCCGAAGTTGAAGAAGCTGGATATCCGAGGTCAGGCTATCAACGAGACATTTTTTAGTAACTTGTATGCACCAAAGTTGCGACACATTTTCTTGGGGAATGTCACACTGTCGGCAAAATGCTTGAACGGCTTAAGCAACTTTGCCGAATTGAGGAGCATAGAGATGTATCGAACTCCACTTGATAGATCACAGGTTACTTTTCTACGGGGGCGTCACATACATCTACAGATCTTGCGAGAGCGATAATTTCGTATCTGTTATATCGCTTACTCCTACCCAGTAAAAAATCGGCTACTCCCTGCGGACTGCCGATTTCTTTTTACTGTATTTGGTTGCGGGGGTAAGATTTGAACTTACGACCTTTGGGTTATGAGCCCAACGAGCTACCGGACTGCTCCACCCCGCGTCATTTGCGGTGTCAGAAACGACCGACCATAGGGCGTCGGATTCCTGACAATTGAATGGTAACATAAATGCCGCGCGCATCCTGAGTCTGAGTTTACTTATCATGTAAAAATTGGGGTATGCCGGGCCAGCAAAGGAGTTGCTTGTGAAGGCTGTGTTACAACGCGTGTCGTCAGCGTCGGTCTCAATCGATGGTAAAGTCGTCGGCGAGCTTGCCCCCGAGGCGCCAACTCTGCACGATGGCGCTGATTCAAAGGCTGTCAATAAGTGCCAACGTGCGCGCGGACTAATGATTTTGTTCGGTGTTGCCCAGGGCGATTCTGAGAAAGAATCGACTTATATTGCTCAGAAGGTCGTGGACCTGCGCATCTTCTCTGATGAGCACGGCAAAATGAACCGTTCCCTTATAGAGATAGGTGGGTCGGTCCTGGTGGTCTCGCAATTTACTTTGTTTGCCGACTGGCGCAGTGGTCGCCGTCCGGGCTTCACAGGCGCCGCAGCTCCGGCAGAGGGTAAGCGCTTGTACGAGCATTTTGTTAGCGAACTGAAGAGATTAGGAGTGCCTGTGCAAACAGGAGAGTTTGGTGCAGATATGGAAATTTCTCTTGTCAACGATGGTCCGGTCACACTTATTCTTGAGCATCAATTCGCACAAGCGCCGATGAAATAAATTCTCAATCCAGTATGGCAACGCGCGATTTAAGTGATACTAAATGTGGTGCAATATGCTTATTGTTGTTACTTGATAATTGCGCTCGAAACCCTCATGATTTAATGTGAAACTCGGCTGCTGAGCGATCTTCAGAATGTGACTTAATCAAATGCGAATTAAGTCTTAAAGTTGACTCATTGTTTGGGATCCCTTCTACAATGAGTTACGTTCTACAAGTTCTGGAGTATAAAAATGACCACCAACACACTAACCAAAGTCGACACCAAATGGGAAACCAAAAAGATTCAAGAAAAAACAGCTCATATCTTGGCTGTTGTGAATCTCGCTGCTTTCGAAGTTCTTTCAAAGGTAAGTCCTGAAGCAGTTACCGAATTCCAAACAATCGTTCGTAAGCACAAAGTTGAAGCTTACAAAGCGATGGGCGTCAAAACACCTTTGGAATTAGTTAAAGCAATGGCTGAAACAGAACACAATCTTTTCGGCAGCGTTATCGAAATCTCCGGCGACGACCACAAAGCAGAATTGAAATATGATTCTTGCGCAATGTGGACCGCTATGGAAAAAGTGGGCAAGTTCACACCAGAACAACAAGAAAAAATGGGCAAAAATTTCGAAAATTGCTCAGCTTTGCTCGCTAAAGAATTGGGCATGACCGGAACAACCGTCATGGACAAAGATACCTGCATCGTAACCTTCACCAAGTAAGCATTTTTGCTGAAAGTGATTTAGTTACAAGCTAAAAAACTGAGAAACGCTCGATCGAAAGATCGGGCGTTTTTTGTTTAGACCTCTACTTTTTCGTTGAGCAATTCGCGCACATGATTGCGCAGTAATTGCTGTACGTGTTCAATTGGGCTATCGGCGTTGATTATTTTGAAATCAAATTCGCTCGACATCTGTTCGAACTCAAGCATGATTTGCGATTGATAAAGTTTGAATGATTGATATAAATCGGTAGACATGCCGATGTCGCGTCCTGACTCATAAAAATCCAGTCCACCTCGCGTTGTTATGATGCGTCGAAGTAATGGATCAAGTGGCATTTTTAAGTAGAAAACAAGATCGGGCTGAATCGCAAAGCCATATATTTTGCGCACCCAGGCAGGATCTGCTCCACGTACGACGTCTCTCGCGAAAGCGGTGAAATAGTAGCGATCGCAGATGACGACCAACCCGGCTTTCAAGGCGGGTAAAATAATGCTGTTCAAACGATCGGCTAGATCTGTTGCATACAAAAGAGAAAATGTAATTGTGTTGAGCGCATTTTTTGATTTCGCTTTGTCTATTACTTCCGAAATCAATGCCGAAGATTTCCAGCTGGTCACTCTGGCGCCATAACCTTCTACGGCTAACCAATTTCTCAATAATTCCATTTGAGTGGACCGACCAACGCCATCAGTTCCTTCAATCACAATCAGCTTGCCTGGATAATTGTGAGCTGGTGCGACAGGGCTAATTGATTTCGAGGGTTTGCTCTTTTTTTCAAATTTGGAAGTGTTGTCGTTGGATTCACTCATGTGTCACCTTGATTTTAAAGACCGACAATTTTAGCTGCCAGTTCTCTGAATAGCATTTGCTGTTCGTGAATGGGTTTGGTCGCGGGCATAGTGTAAAAATCGAACTCATCAACCATTTTGTCGTACTCGTTGATGATCAGGCTTTGAAAAATCTGAAAGGATTCTCTGGGATCTATAGACAAACCAATATCCATTCCGGATTCATAAAAGCCTGGCATGCGGCTGTTCGCTATACGCTGCAATGAAATTTCGACAGGCACCTGAAAATAAAACGCGCCGTCTGGTTGAATACTAAAACCATATAAATTGCGTACCCACTCTCTATCTACACCTCTGGCTACGTCGCGGGCAAAGGCGGTAAAGCAGTAGCGGTCAGCAAGTACTATCAAACCTGCCTTAAGGGCTGGAATGATGATGTTTTCCAGGCGATCAGCAAAGTCGGTCGCGTGCAAAATGCTGAATGTTACTGGAATCAATGTGTTTGAGCGTTTGGCTTGTTTGATTGTTTTGGAGATCAAAAGAGAGGAATTCCACTCGGTAAAAATGACGCTCTTTCCCCTGGACTCAAGCCAGGTGCGCAAAAGGTCTAATTGTGTGGATTTGCCAGAACCGTCAACGCCTTCTACGACAAGCAAGCGGCCGGGGTAGTTATGTTTCTGATGTAAGCGCATTTATCCTAGCTTAAGTAGAAATAGCGAAATCCGTCCACACCTTACCTGGCGGTTATTCAGGCGATTACTCGCTAAATCCGCACAAGAGAAAGACACGACAGTAGGTATTATATAGCTTCTGGCACCTCAAGCAGGGCCAATTCTGGGGAAGGGATGCGCATGAATATATACGGCAAGCCAGTTTCGCTTAAAGATAACGGAGCGCTTCTGGCCGTGACGCTGACAATACTCGCTTCGGTGGGTGCGGGGGCCGCTCAAGGACAACAAGCACCTGTGCCCGGCGACTTGCCAATTCCTGCGTCCCCATCTGCTGCTGCTGCTCCTGTTAGAGCGTCAATAGCACCCGCTATATTGCAACCTGCTCAGACCGCTCAATTCGACACTGCTGTTGACAGACCAACACCTCCGCCGAAAAAGGCTACCGCTGCCGTCTCAAAGGCGACAGGCGCTGCAGACGCTGAGAATGCCGATAACACAGACAGCGCCGCTCAGCCGCCAGCTGCTCCTGCAAAAAGCAAATGGCTGACCATGCCGAAGATGCCTAAAATCAAAATACCGATGTATCACTATTTCCCCAAGGATCAAGATCCTGGCGAAATGCGTGACATGACCAAAGATAAAGACGAACCCATGCATGCCCCTGGTATGAATGGTGGTACGGGGGGCACCACTACCTCTGAGGCTTCCGACTATGCCGATGGAAAAAGATCATCTGGCTCAATTATGTCTGGCAACGACGGCTCTTCATCTAAAGTCGGTACCGGGCACGGAGCCGGCGCGGCTGTAATCGACACCGATGAAGAAACACCATATCCAATTCCTGCTAACAGTCGTCACGGCGCTAAACCTGCCTCCTCCGTCAAGAAAGCGATGACGCCAGCTCCAGCAGAAGACGATGAAAATGACGAACCTAAGCCTGCTCATCGTGAGTCGACAGAATGGCGAAAAAAAGATCCGGCGATTTTCTATCGCAAGGCTGTTCTGCTGACGAAAGAAAAGTTGTACAACGAAGCTTTGATTGAAATCAATAAATGTCTACAGCTCAATCCGCATTACGTCGAAGCACGCTATCAGGGCGCCTATATCTCCCAGTTGCAAGGTCATTTTGCCGAGGCAATTCGTCATTACGAAAAGATTGTCGAAACAGATCCACATCATTTGCAAGCGCACATCAATTTAGGAGTTTGTTATCGTCATGAAAAGCGACTGGATGAAGCTGAAGATGAATATCGCAAGGCGATTGAAATAAGCTTCTATTCATTACAGGCTCACTACAATTTGGCGAATGTTTTGATCGAGCAAAACGAATTCGAAGGCGCTCTTAAAGAATTAAAAGCTTGCTCGAAAATCGCCCCCAATAATCCATCAGTGCACAACAATCTTGGCGTGATTTATCAAAAACGCGGTTATTTCGAGGAAGCTGAAGAAGAGTTTCTGCGCGCTTTAACGCTTGAACCGGCAAACAAGAGTTTCGAGCGAAATTTACAGTCAGTGCGCTCTTTAATGAAGAAGAAAACGGTTACTTCTTAATTTAGTTGCAGTCCTAAATCGTTGGTGAGCAGAACTTCTAATTCCTGTCCAGGAATTAAATTGACGTTGTCCCCCGAACGAAAGAGAGCGATTGCACCGCCACCAAGAGCGGCTGCCACAGCTGGTGCGCCAAGTGTTGCCACATTGGCTGTGACCAAAATATTGCGTGTGGTCCCTTTTGAATTCATGCCTGTCGCTGAACGTACATCATCGTGAACGCGACTGCCGAGGCTGGTTCCTGGATCTAATTGACCTTTGGCATTAGTTACGCCCTTGTGAAATTCCAATCCTGCATCAAGTGGTATCACTTCGCCAACTGGCGTGACGATTTGTTCGAGTTTCAAACCGATTTTGCCAGCGCGGCTGAGTAGTCTGGGCTTGGTCACCTCGCAAACCCGACCGCGAACCAGGCTGCCTTTGGCGAGCAAAAGCGAATTGCCAAGAAATAAATCGTCTTTGACATGGGCTTCGAAGATGTTGCCTGGTTGGCTGCTCTTGGCGTCCACCGCGCTCTCCAACACAAGCCTCAAGCGAGTCTCTACAGGAATTGTTGTCGAAGATGCGTCTGCTTGCAAAGGCGTGCCCGATGCGGCACCACCGGCACTACCGCCGGCTATCGCGCCGGTTTGCCCAGGAACGTCTGTACGTGCTGCAAAATCTGGCACATTGCGCGGATCCAAAGCGGCCGGCTGATTGGTTGGGGCGTAAGCTGGGGCATAGCGAAAATTGCGCGAATCACCTGACGCTGCCCAGGCAGAGTGGATGATAGTGTGCTGCGACACTACAGATATCAGTAGTGTGGTTGATAGCATCCAGGTTCTTTTCATCATGGCATCCGCCTGCTCAAGTAGTGACAATTGGCTCAATATAGTGGACTATGAGATTTTACCCTTACTTGAGCTGTCTGGGGCACTCTCGTGCAAATTTCCCGTCCTGGTAAAGAGATTCTCAAGCTGGTCCCAATTCAAATTTAGCGAGGTGTGTGGCGTGGAGTGTAGATGCGGTCAGGTCGTTCCAAACGACAAGATTGAACAATTGCAAGCTCTCGAAGCCGAACTGGCTGAGGTTGCAGACAAAACTGTGAAAGCTGCAAGCGACCCATTCAGTGGTGTAATTCGTTTTATTGCTGAGCGTCCCGAGAACTCATCTATGCCAGGGCCCGTTTTAAATGGCGTGCTGGATAGAATTTTTACTGATTGCAATTGCCCGGGGCTTTTGCGTTTAATGTCTGGGCATGTCAAAGAAGTAATTCGCCGTGGCAAATCAGTCGAGATGATTAAAGAACATGCCACGTCTGAACCATTTTCTGATTTCGTTGTGAAACAGGCTCAGAAAGTCAAATTTGATGTCGGTGACGAAAAAGGCAAAATGGTTTTGAATAATATTCAGGGCATCACTGGTGTCGAACATGGTATCGATCTGCCTCTGGAGAAAATACTCGTGAGCCCTCCAAATTTAATCGTGACCGTTAAGCTGGGTTTGATGCGCCCGCAGAAAACAGTTGCTATCTAGCTAAAGTTATGCCTGCAATACTTCATTTCTCTTAGGAATTTTCGATGCCGCAAGAACTCGTGCTGCCAAAAATTTTCGCTCACCGCGGTGGTCGCAAATCGACGCCAGAAAATACGGCTGCTGCTTTTAAAAACAGCATGCATCTGGGCGTGGCTGGCATTGAGCTCGATATACAAAGATGCGCCACCGGTGAGCTTGTAGTCATACACGACGAAGACATCAACCGCACTACCAATGGTGTCGGTCTGGTTAAAGATATCAGTCTTGCTGAGCTGAAACGAATCAGTGCAGGTAGCTGGTTTGATCAAAAGTTCGCGACTGAAAATGTGCCCACTTTGCAAGAAGTCCTGGAAATTATCAATGGCAATCTCATTTTAAATATTGAAGTCAAAAATGCGCCTGTTTCCTACGATGACATAGATGATGATTTGCTGGAGCTTTTATCTCATTATCAGCATCCGGACACTATTATTGTCAGCTCATTTGATCATCAGTTACTGCTCAAGATTTCGCAGAAAACTGATATTGCCATCGCTTTGCTTGCTGAATGTGTGTTCTTTGATCTGCAGGCTTACGCCACTACATTGGGGGCGAGTTTCTGGCATCCACCTTATGATGTGGTTCGACCGGAGTTGGTCGAAGAAGCGCACTCACTTGGTTTACTGGTTAATGTGTGGACCGTCAACGATGCTCGTAAATGGCGCAAGTTGGTCGACATGGGCGTAGACGGCATCATTACCGATGATCCAGAAGGATTATCGGTATTTCTTGATGAAGTTTCTCTATCGACCTAATTTTTTCAAGCCAGTTTTTGTTTTTGCGATCAGTTGTTCATCGTTTGTGCAGCGCAAGGTCATTTCGTAATTCTGTCTGGCGTGAGCAAAATCGCGCATCAAAACATTTGTTACGGCTTTGACGTAATAAGCTTGAGCATTTTTCGGCTCGTTTTTAATGATGCTATCTAATGTCTCGAGACACTTTGTATAGCTGCCACTGTTCATCTCTTTTAATGCCGTTGCCAGCTGATTGGTTTCTCTAGAGGTTGCATCGTGGGTAGATTTGGAGCGACTCTGGTGCGATTTGGTCAATAATTTGTCCACAAAAAGTCCGCTTTCGGAGTTGGAATTCTCTTCTTTATCGATTTTACTTTTCGCAGACTGCGGATCGATCGCAGTGGATTTGGTATCTCCTGTGGTATCGCCTATCGAGCGAGCCTGGTTGTTTGCATTATCGCCTGGCTGGGACTGCGGCACGGGATTCAAATTTTGCATTAGAGCTGCATTTGGGCCAGGATTAGTTTCTCCGGGCGCTTGATTTAGGGCTGGAATGCTTGACTGATTTAAAGCTGGATTAATAATTCCTGGATCGTTACTGGTGTTATTTGATGAAAATCCTGCTTGCCCACCAAACCCGGGTTGCTCCACCGTCGAAGTGGAGGGAAAACTGCTGCCTGTGGAGAACAACCCATTGGTATTATTTCCCGGCATGTATTGCTGGAGGGGATTAGCTCTCAATGGACCGGTATCATCGGGACGACCTAGGCCTTGAAAAGGATTGCCACCATTAACCGTGCCTGGTGCTTCAGGCAAAATGGTCGGACCGATCACCTGGCTGGCGCTGTTTGAATATAAATTGGGGCTGGTGGTTTGATTTTGGGCAAACCAGAGCGTCTTGTCGGTAACTGCCTCAGATTGAGCTTTGACGCAAGTGATACTGGTAAGACTTACCAGCAACAGGATAGCAGCCAGTCTTGACAGTTGCGGCATATCAGCGCATTTGCTGCCGCACGAGGCGCGATAGTCCGGGAATTTCAGCTTGTTTGCCTAGAAAGGCAAAAATTGCCCCGTAAGCGCAAAGTACCAAAACCAGAACGTTTACACCCTGCATCAGCACGGCAATGGGTTCCATGACGAGGGCGCCACCATGCAAACCGGGTATCAATCCGAGAATCCCGCCCAGTATTTGCGATAGAGCGCCATAAGCCATTTGAAATAAAAACAAAAAGATGCCAAGCATAATTGATTGGAGGAAATGAAATCGAAAAAATAGAGACTGGGTTTTATTCCCGGTCACAATGATGTAAAGCAGCCCCGCAAGCCCGACCGTCAGATAACAAATGCCTGCGACAGTTCTTTCAATAATCACCGGCTGGTTTGACTTAGTCCATGGCATGATTTCTGACCTCTGACCTTCTATCATTGTTTCTTGTGAGGCTATTTTAGCCGAAATGAAGTGACTTGCGCCCTCGTGATTGGTATTCAGCCCGTACGGGCACATTGATGCAGAATGCAAACCGTTGACGACACCGCTATTTTGAAAGTAAAACTCCTCTCGTCCATCGATTTAGACGAGGTAGCAGAAACTGCTGCTGAGATAATTACGGCCGTCGTCGGGGCAAAAACTGTTGCCATGCTCATGTGGGACTCGGATCTCGAGAGTTTCGGCGAGAAATTCGTCTATGGCCCGTTGAAAAAAGACTTTTTGAAATTTGGTGAGGCTTTCGTCAAGTCTGAGATTAACTCAGAAAATTCCGAAAAGGTCTTTTATGAAATCGACGAAGATGAATTAGACGGCACTTTCAACAAAGATCTGTTACCTGTTTATTGTTATCGCGTCATCCACAACGATGTGCTAATTGCCTGTATTTTGATGGCTCAAGGCGATGAAATCGAAGCAGGAGAGCAGGCTGAAATCTTGACACAATTACAGGAGTTTCGCTTCTACACGGCTCTTGCGAATGCCTGGGAATACAAAGAGTTAAAGCGCGAAAACGATCGTCTGCGCAGTCAGTACGAAGAAATGGAAGACAAAACTTCTATGCTCGAAGAACAGACTGTGAAGCTGATTCATGATTTCACTTTAAAAACGACAATGCGCACCAAGCAAGTTGAGCGAGAGCGGCTTATTTACTGGATTTCAAATGCCGTTCGCAGCTCCGTGCATATTAAGCAAGTTTTGGAAACCACAGTCGAAACTCTGGGGACTAACTTTGGTGTTAGCCGTTGTTTGCTTTTGCGCATAGTCGAAAATGTTGATCCAGTTGAGGTGCAAGGATTTGAATTCGTGCAGACCAACGCCTCGCCTGTCAAAGATTTATTCTATTCACAAAAAGGTTATGAGTTTGCAAGACAAGCAACGAGCAAAACTTCGCCTGAGGTGATTGAGGATATTGAAACTCACGAAAAATGCGCGTATGACAAAGAGTTTCTTGCTCAACTAAATATTCGCTCGGGTTTAATAGTGCCTCTGGTGATGCGCGAAAGTGTACTGGGTGTTTTGTTTCTGCAAGACTGTCTGCATCCTAGGCATTGGAATATCGACGACCTATCCTTTTTTGGCGCACTTGCCGATCAATTGTCGGTGGCTATTGAAAATGCCGAATTGCATCAAGAACGCGAACGGCAGGCTGTTACGGACGGTTTGACTGGTGTTGCAAACAGACGCAGTTTCAACGAGATGCTCGTGCGTGAATTTGAACGCGCCAAACGTTATGGCGAACCACTGTCTCTGGTCGTCATTGACTTAGATCATTTGAAAAAGATCAACGATACTTTTGGTCACCAAGTTGGCGATGAAGCCATCAAACAGATAGGGGCCACGTTGAAGCAGTCATGTCGTTCTGTCGACTCTCCGGCACGTTATGGTGGCGAAGAATTTTGTCTGTTATTGCCTAATACGGGCGTTGATATGGCTAGAGAGCTGGCTGAAAGAGTGCGTCGACTAATCAATGAAGTGGATATTGAAGGACCAGGCAAAATTTCTGCAAGCCTTGGTGTGTCTACCTTTCCATTGCATGCAGATAATGCTGATTCGCTTTTTCAACGAGCTGACGAAGCCCTTTATGTGGCTAAGCAGTCTGGTCGAAATCAAGTCAGTGTGGCTGACGGTCCTCTTGGACAGAAAGCGGCGCAAGCCTTGCAAGATTTAAAAGATAGGAAAGCAATTCAAGATTTGCAAGAATTGCAAGAACTTAAAAATCTCAAAGAGAAAATTTAGAGCGGCTAGGAGAATAGTAATGACAATATTTGACGATGTCTTTCACGGAATCGGTCGTGAGGTCGAAAAGGTCCAGGCGCGCTCCCAGGAGATGCTGCAAGGCTACAATTTGAACGCCAATGTGCGTGACCTAGAGCGCAAGCGCACAGCCAAATTGCTTGAAATTGGTCGACTCGTTTGTGACAAATACAGTCGCAACATCAATATCACAGAGGACCTATTGAAAGAAAAAGCAGATGAGGTGACAGCCCTCGAGCACGAAATTGGCATTCTTCAGGCAGAGATGGACAGTCTCAAAACACAGTCTGATCCAAACGCTGCTGCTTCCGCCAAAGCCGAAGCTAAAGCTGGTTTCAATCCGACACCTGGCTACGAATGCCCTCGGTGCCACGCTCCTGCTAGTCGTGAGAAGTCGTTCTGCCCTGTTTGCGGTGAGCCTCTGAAGAAATCTTCAAATGGCTCTGACGACATTATTGACGTGGAACCGGAAAACAATTAGCACCTTCGGTAAATAAAAGTAAAAAGCACCGACCTCTCGAGCGTCGGTGCTTTTTTCAGATTTGCTTCGAAAAATCTGACCACTAGCAACTTTTTACTAGATGCGGGCATTTTTTCCGCAATCAGGACAGAAGAAAAAGGAAGGACTGATTTTGGAGCTGCAGTGTGGACATGAACGTAATTCGATGCCAGGCTCACCGGTTGGGTAGCGTCCGGCAATGATTTCCTTGTATTGCTTACTTTCTGACCAGGCTTTGATTTCCTTGGCTCGAGCCACAGGAACTGGGTGACTGAGCCACAGTTCTTGCATGAATTTGTGGATTTTGTTGAGCGTAGAATACTCAAGATCTTCGTAAGCATCAGCCTGTTTGAGGAATTCATTGTGATCGATCTGGTCGAAGACAGTTTTTGAACCAGAAGCAAGCTTCATGTGCAGGCGTAAACAAACGTCTACGTCTTGCGTTACGAGCAACTCTGCTCGGTCAGCGGTCAGTTCTGATTTGCGTGACCAATCGGCAAGGGCGACAGCTAGACCCAGTTTGGCGACTTGACCAAGAGCTAAAAATTGTTGCAACAGGTGAGCTAGAATGTGCGCGATACTGCGATAGAGCACATGACCGGCTTTGACGTGTCCCAGTTCATGCCCCAGAACCGCCTGTAGTTCATCTTCTTCTAAAAGGTCGACGAGGCTGGAATTGATAACGATGAAAGGACGCTCGACGCCAAAAGTGAAGGCGTTTGGCGACGGTGCCGAGGACAAAAACAGGTCTGGCTCGTGCATATCCAAAATATCAGCTGCTTCTTTGAAGAGCTTGTAGATTTTGGGGCATTGCTTGGGAGTAACGTGAATAGCCTGCCCAATCAACTGGATGCGGAAGGCTTTTTCTATGCCCAGCTCAAGAAATTTGCTGAATAATTTGTCGATGACAGGGATGCGCTTGACCGCGTCAAGTGCCGCTCGATCGGCTGGATGCTCGAAGGCGCTGGATACGATGCGAGGAAATTTTCGCCGGGTCTTGGGTGATGCGCTGGTCATTGCTCCTCCAAAAGAACAATTGGACAATTAGTCTCTTCCTTATTTCTACCCTGAAGAGATAACTAATGCGCTCAATATCCACCTAATATTCCAAAGAATCGGCAAATATCAAATTTTAATTTGAAACGACGCTTTATGCGATAAATTAACTGGCGCCACTTCCGGTAGTGGCAGAACTGGCCGAGGCACGTTCTGCAGCGCCCTTAATGGAATTGAGAACATCAGGCAATTGATTTTTGCTTTGTCCGCGCAATAGCCACGCAGGCAAGAACGTGCCGCCATCGATATAAATTGAATAGGTCAAAATTGTGTTGTGTTTGCTTGCGTCAGGTTCAAGCTTCCATGAGCCAGAAACATCTTTGAGTGCGCCGCTCTTTCGGTGCCATTCCATCAATTTCGGAGCGACTTCGTCAATTTCTACAATGTAATCAAAGTGCATGGGAGAACCTTTTGGGCAAACAACTTGCCTGACCAGTTTTTTAGCGCCTTTATCTTCAACGACCTGGCACTTTTTCACTGTGGAAAAAAGTTCTGGCTGATTGGCGTAGTTGGTGAGGAGTTCCCAGATTTTCTCGGGTTTTGCTTTGACAAGAATGGTCCCGACAGCAAAAGTCTTGTCGCCAATTTTTTCTTCTGAAACGCTTGGTTGAAATTCATTTACAGCCGTGTTCGAATCTTTCGAGACCGTGGATGTTTGTGCGTTTGAGTTTTTTGCGGCGATACTAGTGGGCGCTGTAGTCATGGCTGTTAGGTTTATTAATAAGCTCAAAGCAATGAATGGAACGATTTTTTGCGATTTCACCGTAAAGGATCCTCAGCAGTTTAGTAGTTCAACCCAGGAAAATAAAGTAACTGGCTTTAATGGTGCGAACTCGACTTGATATGTTTTGCATAGCAACTAGTCGTTCTTTCCTTGATACCCTCGAGATGCTCATATGCCTCACATTAACGAAGCAATATTAACCAATTTCTCTTGAGTAAGTCCGCAATCGCTGAGCCTATCTGCATTTATAGCTTAATTAAACTATTGAAGCTCAGCCTTATGTGAAGGGACTAGCCAGTGCCAACACACCAATTTAACTGCGCACACCTTACATAAGCCTGACGAACAATATTTTCTTGAATTTTTTCGGTCATAAATCCAAGAAGAATTTCTATATGATTAGTTCGAACCCATTGCAGAGTAATCGCTCTAACTCAAGCCAGGCTTAGAATTTCCAGCCCTCGTCCACCAACAATGGCTGTTTCATCTTTAATTACTACTGCCGCTGCCTCTTCAATAATATTCATTGACGATACTATTGATGGTGCGCCAGCATTTTTCAAGCTAATCACAACAGCAGAGTCTCTGCCGTCCGCCTGCCCGATAATTACGGCTGTTCCTTTGGCTACGGCAATGGCGCGACCGTCATTGGGCAGGCTTAAGGAAGCAAGCACTTTCAAATCGTTTTGGTCTTTGGATAGTACCAGCAAGAAGCCTTTTGACGCCTGGTCGATGGCTGTGACAAGAACATTGTCTTTAGTAACGGCGATGTCTCGCACTGCTAAGTTTTCAAAATGTCTGGTGCCAATCAATTCGGCTTCTGCAGATACTTTGTATAGAGCGACATCATTTAAATTGCTGACGACCAGAAAGTCGTCGCTTGCTACTGCTTGTAAATAGGCTTTGTCGAATTCGAACTTCTGTTCTGATACCAGACTATTGGAGTAAGCCTGCACTTTGGTGACAACAGTTTTCTTATCGCTGCTGTTTTGCAGAACATACACTTTTTGTTTGATTGCATCAAAAGAGACTTCACTGCCAGTGATTTTTAAAGTTGCCACCACTTCATCGAGCTTCTGCATTTTTCGCAAAGTCAATTGATCTTTGTACAAGCACAGGATATAGCTGCCAGCCCCCACAATGGTTTTCGTGTTACCAACAAAATCAGTCGTCGAAACAAGAAGTGGTTTGTCGGGTTGAGCGATGTCGTAAAGTTTGAGGTCTGAACCGCCCAGTACTACCAGATTCTGCCAGAAAGCGATGCTTGAAGCTGCGTATTTCGGAATGGTGTAGTTTGTGGTGGCACTCCAGCCAAGATTGCCCATCGTCAGAACTTGAACACCAGACCAGCCTGTGGCAACGTATGCATTGCGGTCCTGGGCCGCGATGCGACAGCTTTGACCCATGCGCGGTTTGAGTTTTGTATTTTCCAGCTCTCTGGTTCTGCTCAGTACGCCCATTTTGTCGTAGCTCATTGAAATCAGAAGTGTTTCCTGATCGGCGTCGCCGAGAATGAGAAATTGTCCACGACTGGCGGCTGTATCCAAAACGGTGGTCAAGGGATCGAGAGGAATTTGCGACACTACATGTGGTACCGGCGTAAGCGCCACTGATTTGACGCCAATGTTGACACCGCTTTTGCTTTGTTTGCCTGCAATTTCAAAAGAGCCAGCTACTACGACGATATCACCCATGCGAGAAAGCGAGGTGAATTCACCTTCTAGAGGGACGGTCTTTTTCAGGATTGGTGTGCGCGGATCTAGCAAATTGACGACTTGTAATTGACTGGTTTCTTTTGTTTCAAGAATCACAAGTGTGCGATTTTGTAAGTCTAGAGCAACGACTGGGGCTTCTGCGGCAAAAGCCGAGAGAAAGGCTGGCTCTGACGGATGTCCGGGTTTGGGATTGCTATAGATAGCGACAAGCTGATCGCCGCTGCCGGTTGTGCCACCAACGCAAAGTACTGCACCATCGGCGGTGAGGCTGGTGATCTCAGAAAACTTATCAAGAACCAGGCGCGAGGCAATGGCCGGCTGCTCGGGTTTATCCATGGATACGATAATCAATTCGAGCTGTGGTTGCGCCTGATTTTCAGTCAGCACCGCTATGTAGGCTCTGCTGCCTATGACTTTTAGCTGGATGACTTTTTTGCCGAGACCACCAAGCTGTCCGAGCACGCGTAATGGTTTGGTAGCAGTAACGTGTTTGAAATCGATAAGGGCCAGCCTGCCGTATTCATCCGTGAAACAGCAGATTCCTCTGTCTGTTACGCCTATTTGTGCAGGAGCAATGGCTGGCGCCCAGTCCTGACGCGCTACCACATGTGGTCCTTGCTTGGCTGCAGCGGCAGATTTATGTTTAGCAAGGGCTGGATGCCAAAACATCGACTGCGCTGAAACGGCTAACCCACCTGCTAAGAAGGTTCTTCGCGATAGCATTTCAGTTGTCTCTCGGTTGTTGAAGTTGTAGCCAAAGTAATTCTAAAAACTTTAAATGCAAAATTTAAAAAGGAAGAGCCATAACGGCTTTGCGAAGAAATTCCAGAAGGAAAATTGTCACCATCGCAGATAAATCGAAATTGCCGACAGGTGGAATCAATTTTTTGCAAGGCGCGAGGATCGGTGTGACGATCTTGTTTAGTGTACGAAAAGGCTGGTCATACCAACGAATGTTAGGAAACCAGGTCAGTAAGCACCAGACTACGACAACTAGCTCAACCAGGTGGATCAGACCGCCGAGAATGGACGCAATTGAACCCATTTTTTACCTACCGTGACAAATAGGAAGACACAATTTGTGGACTTCTACTTAGCCAGATTGTAGCATCTAATCTCTAACAGGCTCTGGCATAAAATTGACGGTAGTCACACGTGAGCACGCTCTAGTTGAGCAAATAAAAGAGTGGACCGATGGTAGATTCATCGGCGACGACTGTGCGGTTTTGCCTGGGCAACAGTTGGTTACAGCTGACACCCTGGTTGAAGGAACGCATTTTCTGCGCGCGTTAAGTAGCCTCGAAGATATAGGCTGGAAGTCTGTTGCTGTAAATTTGAGTGACATTGCGGCAATGGCCGGTCGTCCGCGTTATCTGGTTGTTTGTCTTACCTTACCTAGAGTTTTTAGTAAAGAGCAATTTAATCGACTGTACTCGGGCATTATCGACTGCGCTAACACTTACAAAGTAAGAATAGTCGGTGGCGATTTAACTAGTGGTCCAATCCTAGTTGTGAATGTAACAGCTATTGGTGATGTTCATGAAAGTGGGTGCATGCTTCGCAGTCGGGCTAAGCCAGGTGAAATTGTTGTTGTGACTGGCAATTTTGGCGCTTCTACAGCCGGTTTGTGGCATTTGAAACAGTCGCAGCTAACATCCTCCAAACCTTCTGCGCCCAGATTTTTGCACTGCTCTGAAATTCATCGCCGGCCAAAGCCCAAAATTGCTGAAGCCTGGTCTCTTGTCAAGCAAACGAATGGACAGGGCGCCCTGATGGATGCAAGCGACGGTCTGGCCGATGCTCTGGCTCAAATATCGAGAGCTAGCGGCGTTGGTATGGATATTGATCTGCAACGTATACCTATCCATATTGAGACTGCCAGGCTCGCTTCGGATGCCCGTGTTAACGCATATGATTGGGCGCTTTATGGCGGTGAAGATTATGAGCTGGTTGGTTGCGTGCCTGAAGCCGTTTGGGAGTCATGGGTCAACGACCACGATAGTTCTGAAAACCCCTTCACGGCCATTGGCCGTGTGACCAATTCGGGCTCGGTGCAACTGCGCATTGGCTCGAAGAAAGGACCAGAATTAGATATAGCTAAGTGTTTTCAGCAAATTGGATTTTAAGAGGAGCAAAAAAGATGGCCGTCCCAGGAACAACTCCAGTCGAACAAATTTTGAATGGTAAAGAAGTGGCAGCAAGCGTTCGTGCTTCCTTAAAAGAACGAACCGCGGTTTATGCTCAGAAGGGTTTGCGAGCGCCTGGACTGGCTGTGGTTCTTGTTGGCGATGATCCGGCCAGTGCCATTTATGTGCAGGGCAAAATCAAAGCTTGTAAACAAGTTGGCATCGAAAGTTCGTTTCATCAATTTCCAGCTAGCGCCACGTTTGAGGAAATTATTGCAGTCGTGACGATGCTTAATAACGATAAAAATGTAGACGGTATTCTCGTGCAATTGCCATTACCAAAGCACATAGATTCGGATGCAGTTGTCGCCGCCATTGCGCCAGAGAAAGATGCAGATGGTCTTTCACCTGTGAGCATGGGGCTTTTAATGGCTGGGAAAAAGGGTTTGCGTCCCTGCACACCAGCTGGCATCATTCATTTGCTGGATTTTTATAAGGTGCCAATCGAGGGAAAGCGAGCAGTGGTCGTTGGTCGCTCCAATCTAGTTGGCAAGCCGATTGCGCTGCTTTTGATGGCTCGTAATGCAACGGTCACTATCTGTCATAGCCGCACTAAAGACCTCGATAAATTGTGTGCAGAGGCCGACATTTTGGTGGCTGCAGTCGGGCAAAAAGAGATGATTAAGGGAAGCTGGGTGAAGCCCGGTGCCTGCGTTATCGATGTTGGAATCCATCACGATAAAAATGAAAGTGGCGGATCGAAAATAGCTGGCGATGTGTTGTTTGCAGAAGCAAAGGAACGCGCTGCGTTAATCACTCCAGTACCTGGTGGAGTGGGGCCTATGACAATTGCGATGCTGCTTGCCAATACTCTGACAGCCTACGAAATGCGTTCTAATATCGAGTAATGCAGTCATCCAATCCATCAGTGGACAGCCAAGACGGTGAAGCCTTTAAGTCTTCCCCCAGCAAGAGTGCCCTCCAACGTTTGCCAGTCTGGAGCAAAATCCTGATTGGGCTGACTGCTTCTACTCTGGTGTTTCTCGGGTATTTTATTTTTCGCTTCGCCGACCTTGCTCACGATTTTTCGGTAAATGCGACGAACCCTGTCAAAGTTGCTGCAATTGCTAAGAAAATCGCCAGATTTCCGCAACCGTTGCCAGAAGGTTACGAATTTGAAACCGCTTATTCGATTGGGCAAGATATTTTGAACATTCGTCATAAGCCTGATGGTCAGACAATTACATTCTTAAGCGGTCCTTACACGCAAGAAGATTCCAAAAAGGCGCTAGACCGTGTTTCTGAGCAACCAATCGGCGGCAGAGCGCTATTTTCATCGATGGAAAAGGAGAAATCAAGGGGCGAATTAACAATTGGTGGTGAGACAATGCCTTACATTGTTGGAGAGTTTGGCTCCAAAGAAACGACCGGACAGATTGTCGAGGGGCTTATAGGCTGTGTTTCTTTAAAAAAACAGGGCAAAACTATTATCATTAATGCCCTGCCAGGGGCTGGAAGTTCGTACAATTTGAAAGTGACGACAGATTTGTTGCAAAGTATTGAAGGTTTTGAGGGGACAAAATGAGCGAGAAGCACGACGATCCATCACAAAAATGGCTTACATTCTTTTTTGTATGCTTTGGTTTGACGGTTTTGGCAATTGGTGTTTTCGCCTTCTTCACCTACAAAGTTGACGCTCCCGAGGCCGCTGTCAGCGGTGGTCATGGTGGCATGCTGCTTCAGCAAGACGGCGATTATGCTCCGCACGCCATGCGTCCATGGTCTGTCTAAGCGAATCTCCCGTACGACAACTAGAGTCATGTTATGCCTGTCGCAGAAGTACTTTCTGTCGGTACCGAGTTATTGCTCGGACAAGTTCTAGATACCAATTGTCAGTTTCTGGCGGTTGAGTTAGCTAAGCTCGGCATCGATTGTTTTTTTCGAACCACAGTCGGAGACAATAAACAGCGCATTAAAGAAGCTCTGCAAACCGCTTTTAATCGCGCCGACGTGGTGATTACCACGGGCGGCCTGGGCCCTACAGCAGACGATCTGACAACTGAATGTCTGGCCGAATTTTTTCAAGTCGAACAGGTTTTCGATGATCAGGTCTGGGCCCACATTCAAGAACTGTTCAAGCATCGTAATTTTCCTTTGCCTGAATCTAATCGCAAGCAGGCGTTGCGCCCGCTTGGCGCGCAAATTCTTCCCAATCCGGCAGGCACGGCGCCCGGTATCATCTGGCATGTGTCGCCTGAACTTTTAAAGAAAGCCTCAGTAGCGAACCCTGAAAAGGATAGATGCGTTCTGACTTTTCCTGGAGTGCCTCGTGAATTGAAAGCGATGTGGGCAGACACGGCCTTTGCATATTTGCTCAAACGATACACTTCGGGCACAATGTGGTCGATTGAATTGAAGCATTATGGTATCGGTGAATCGGCTCTCGCTGAGCAATATGCTCATTTGCTGGAAGGGTCTAATCCCACTGTTGCGCCTTACGCTGGCACAGGGGAATGTCGATTAAGAGTTACTGCTAAGGCTGATACTATTGACGGTGCCAAAATAATTGCTCAACCAATCGTCGATGAAATTTTAGCAGGCAGTGGACAAAGGTGTTACGGCTTCGATAATGACACGCTTGAATCTGTGGTCGGTGAGCTGCTTGTGAAGGGCGGGTATCGCTTGTCTGTCGCCGAATCATGCACGGGTGGTCTACTCAGTCAGCGTTTAACCGATATAGCCGGTAGCTCCAGGTACATTACGCTCAATGTCGTCAGCTATGCGTACGAAGCCAAAGTTGGTTTGCTTGGCGTAAGCCCTGTCACTCTCGAGAAGTACGGCGCCGTCAGTCCAGAGTGTGCTGAGGAGATGGCCAGGGGCATGCTCAAATTGGGATATGCTGACATTGCATTATCTGTCACTGGTGTGGCTGGTCCTGCGGGAGGAACCGAGGCTAAGCCTGTGGGGCTGGTTTACATGGCATTGGTGACAAAAGACCAATGCATTCCTCGGACTTTGCAGCTCGGCAGTAAAGCAGGACGCTCTGAAATACGCTTTCGAACCACGAATGAAGCACTGAATATGGTGCGGCTGTTTTTGTTGAACAATCTAAAGTGAAACTTTTGTGAAAGACTCATCTTTTTGAATCCTTCGACACCCAATCAATGCTTATCGGTCATAGTCTCTTTTGCTTTTATTGATGAAGCAAGCATATGGGGGCGTCCGTTTTTTCTCGGACCTATGTATTTTCAGCCTTTTCGGGGCTTTGGTGATGGTATGTCTACAGCTCCAGGGTGCCTACTTAATCTCTGTCATTAGTTGCCAACGTGATAAAAATCGTCAGAAGTGTTGTAAGTTTGGCTGATTCGTGGCAAAACGAACTTGGGGGGAGTCAAACTGTTTTCAGTATATGATCACAAAATTTGCTCCAAGAGTCTGTAAATACAATGGCGTTGAGCGAGCATAGGATTTTTATGGTAGAGCCCTGGCAAGACGACAAAAATATCATCAAAGATAATGCGTTTCATCGACGTGTTAGCAACATCCGCAATCAAACAGCTTTTAACGTCAATGAACAGGAAGCGCTGGACGCTTTGCGTAATCCAGCTGCCAATCGCAATATGTTTTCGCCCGTTGCCGAAGTACGCGAGCTGAGTGATGATGAAATCGATTCTCGCGCATTCTATGATCAGACGACTCCGACATATAATTTTCGTTATTTGATTCGAACAATGCACCGCGAGCTGAAACGAGCGATTCGCTACAAGCGTGGTCTATCACTTTTAGTTGTCACTATCGATCATTACGCGAAAATTGGTCAAGAATATGGCATGCTGGCTGTCGATGCCGTTATTGCAGCCGCATCAGAAGCATTGATAACCACCTGTCGTTCAGACGTCGACATGGTCGGTCGCTATGGCGAGGACCGCTTTCTGGTTCTCTTGCCTGAAACACCCGGCAAAGGTGCATCGGTATTAGCTGAGCGCATCCGCAAACGTTTTGAAGGCATCGCTATTCCTTATCAGTGGCACACTATCCGCGTCTACTCTTCAATTGGCATTGCTCACTATCCAGGGCACGGAGACGATCTCGAGTCATTAATTGCGCAGGCCGATCTGGCCGCCGAAATGGTGACCGAGCGAGGCGGCAATGGCGTTTGCTTTGCACCGGAAATTATCGAAATGGTTGAGTAGTCTTTGACTATTAGGCTTTGGGCAATTCTTCAGGCCTAACGGTCAGCCCGGCTGCCTGTTGATCATAGTCCTTTAAATCGACCACAACAGGTTGGACTTTCCAGATGCCTTCACAGTACTCGCGAATCGAGCGGTCAGACGAGAATTTACCCATATTTGCTACATTCAAGATGGACATCTTCGCCCATCTTGACTTGTCTTTGTAGGCGATATCCACTTGATCCTGGCAGTCCAGATAAGACTGGAAGTCAGCGCAAAGCATGTATTCATCGTGATTCATCAATGAATCAACAATTGGTTTGAATACATTTGTGTCGCCGTGCGAGAAGTAGCCCGAAGCCAGTTGGTCTATGACCATTTTCAATTCAGAGTTATTTTGATAGTACTCGCGGGGGTTGTAACCCTGTTCCTTGAGCGCCAGCACCTGGTTGGTATGCAAACCAAAGAGGAAGAAGTTCTCCTCTCCGACTTGTTCTCTGATTTCAATATTGGCACCGTCTAAAGTACCAACAGTCAAAGCACCGTTGAGAGCGAATTTCATATTGCCCGTGCCTGAAGCTTCTTTGCCGGCCGTTGAAACTTGCTCTGAAACATCGGCTGCCGGATAGACTCTTTGACCGAAGCGAACGTTATAGTCCGGCAGAAAAATGACTTTGATTTTGCCATTGATGTCTTTGTCGTTATTGACGACTTCAGCGACAGAGTTGATTAGTTTGATAATCAATTTAGCCATGACGTAACCAGGTGCAGCCTTGCCACCAAAGATGAAGGTGCGAGGAGTCATGTCTAGATTAGGATTTTTCTTCAGGCGATTATAAAATGCCATGATTTGCATGGCATTCAGCAACTGTCTCTTGTACTCGTGAATTCGTTTGACCTGCACATCGAAAATTGAAGTTGGGTCGATGTCTAGATTGAGATTTTCTTTGACGTACAGGCTTAGGCGCTTTTTGACCGCGAATTTAGCTTCCATCCATTGTTTCTGGAACTCTTTATCGTCAGCAAGTGGAATTAGCTTCTTTAGATCATCAAGCTGCGTAATCCAGGTTGTGCCAATTTTGTCTGAAATCAATTTGCTTAACGGTGGGTTGCTCAGAAGCAGCCAGCGTCTTGGTGTGACACCATTGGTTTTGTTGCTGAATTTTTCTGGATTAAGCTTATAGAAATCTTGCAGCACATATTTTTCGAGCAATTCAGTGTGCAGGGCGGCGACGCCATTGACTGAGTAACTGCCGATAGTGGCGAGATAAGCCATACGTATGAATTTGTCGCCAGATTCATCAATGATGGAAAGTCGTCCCAGCAAGTCTTTGTCGTTAGGGAATCGAACAGCGACTTCTGCTAAAAAGCGGCGATTGATTTCATAAATGATTTCAATGTGTCTTGGCAGAAGGTCCTTGAATAGAGGTACGCTCCAACGCTCTAGTGCTTCTGGCAAAATGGTGTGATTGGTGTAGGCGAAAGTTTGACTGGTAATCGACCAGGCTTGGTCCCACTGTATATCGTGTTCATCCACCAGTAGGCGCATCAACTCTGGAATGCCGATGGATGGATGGGTGTCGTTCAGCTGCAAAGTGTAGTTCTTGTGCAGATTATCGAGTGTATCGCCACGGCGCAATTGTGTGTAAATGATGTCCTGAAGTGAGCAGGAGACAAAGAAGTATTGTTGTTTCAATCTCAACTGTTTGCCTTCCCACGAATCATCATTGGGATAGAGCACTTTGGTGATATTTTCGGAGAATACTTTTTCCTGAACTGCGCCAATGTAATTGCCGACATTGAAAGCTTGAAAGTCGAATGACTCAGTGGCTTCAGCTTTCCATAGACGCAAGGTGTTCGCAGTGTCTACTTTGTAGCCCAATATTGGTGTGTCATAGGCAACGCCATTGACGACACGACTAGGAACCCACTTCGAGCGCAGCTCGCCTTTTTCGTCCGTGTATGTTTCTGTGTGACCACCGAAGGGCACCTGGAATGTCACTTCTGGCCGTCTGATTTCCCACGGATTGCCATAGTTCAACCACTTATCCGTGACTTCTACTTGCCAGCCATCCTTGATGGTTTGATCGAATAGACCGAATTCGTATCTGACACCATAGCCGATGGCAGGAATTTCCAAAGTGGCAAGTGAGTCCATGTAGCAAGCAGCCAGTCGTCCTAGACCGCCGTTGCCGAGTCCTGGCTCCTCTTCCACTTCAATCAAAGTATTCATGTCAAGACCTGATTCTTTGCAAGCTTGATCGAGAGTTTCCAGAATTCCCAAATTGATCAAATTGTTCTGCAAATGCGGTCCAAGCAAGAATTCGGCAGACATATAGCCGACCATGCGCGCATCTTTGGTGTGATATTTCTCGATTGTGTTGATCCAGCGTTGCAACAACCGATCGCGCACTGTGTAGGCAAGCGCCATATAGTAATCGTTTAAAGTGGCTATGCCAGGAAACTTGCCCTGTACGTAATACAGATTGTCGGCGATGGCCCGTCGAAGTGTCGCGGCGTCGAGTCCGGTACGGTCATCTTCAATGACTTCGCGAATAAGCGCCTTTGTGACTTTGTCGGTCAGCTGGCTGGAAATTTCGGCTCCGACTTGTTTTTCAACTTCTTTGCCAACGTCTGCGCTGACTTTAGCAGCTACTTTGTTGCTGACTTCGTCGACTATACCTTTTTGGCTAGGGTCTGCCATGAGTTCTCCAGTTTGGTGTCCAAATTTGTGTTCAGTGCAAGAGATAAAAGCGATAAATAAATACGGTTAAGTGATCACGGTTGGTTTGTCCATGCCGGTATGTTTTTTGATGCCGGCAGTTTCCCGAGCGATGGCAATGAAATCCTTCAAGCATTCCTGCGAATCCTGGTCCAGTTTGTCTGGGTTGTTTTCGAATTTTTCTACATAGACTCTTAAAGTGGCGCCTGTGGTGCCAGTGCCAGACAATCTAAAGACGATGCGCGATCCATCGACAAAGCCGATGCGAACGCCCTGATTTTTGCTGACGCTGCCATCGACAGGATCTGTATAGGCAAAATCATCGGCGTACTGTACTTCATGACCTTGTAACTTCTTACCTTTTAATGTGCCTGTTAGTGCAATTAACTCATTCATCATTTGATCGGCTTGTGCAAGGTCGACACCTTCGTAGTCGTGTCTGGTGTAATAGTTGCGACCATAAGTCTTCCAGTGTTCGCGTACTATTTCTTCTATTGATTGTTTTCGCGCAGCAACTATGTTGAGCCAGAACAAAATAGCCCACAGCCCGTCTTTTTCACGAATATGATTCGAGCCCGTACCAAAACTTTCTTCGCCGCAAAGGGTAGTTTTGCCTGCATCCATCAAATTGCCGAAGAATTTCCAACCAGTTGGAGTTTCATAACATGTGATGCCCAGTTTTTGGGCGACGAGATCAACGGCCTGGCTGGTTGGCATAGAGCGAGCGACTCCAGCTAAACCGTTTTTGTAAGCGGGAATCAATTTGGCATTCGCAGCAAGAACGGCGAGTGAATCGCCTGGCGTGACAAAAAACTTCTTGCCTAAAATCATGTTGCGATCGCCATCGCCATCGCAGGCTGCACCCATATCAGGAGCATTATCACCAAAAATGATTTTGACCAGGTCGTGAGCGTAAACAAGATTGGGATCGGGATGACCGCCACCAAAATCTGTCAACGGAGTGCCATTATGGACGGTGCCATTTTTTGCGCCCAACGTTTTTTCGAAAATACTGTGGGCATAGGGACCGGTAACTGCATGAAGGGAATCCATGCACAAAGTAAAACCTGTTTGGAACAGCTGTTTGATTGCCGGGAAATCAAAAATGGATTCCATCAATTCTTGATAGTCGAGGACAGAATCGATCACTTCGACTGTCATCTCAGCCAACCTGTGTTGACCAATGCGACTTATATCAATATCTGGAGCGTCAATGATTTTGTAGGAGCTGATTGCTTTACTAGCTTCAAAAATTGCGTTCGTGACATTCTCTGGAGCCGGGCCGCCGCTTGCGATGTTGTATTTGACGCCAAAATCCGCGTTTTCGCCGCCAGGGTTGTGGCTTGCCGTCAATAAAATGCCGCCATCTGTTTTATATTTGCGAATTACACAAGAAGCAGCTGGTGTCGACAAAATTCCGTTTTGACCGACTTTGACGTGAGCAATACCGTTGGCTGCGGCCATTTTTAAAAATATTTGAATTGTCTCCAGATTCCAGTACCGGCCGTCGCCAGCAAGAACCAAAGATTTTCCAACGTTATCTTTACGAACGTCAAAAATAGATTGAAAGAGGTTCTCAAGATAGTGCGGTTGTTTAATTAATTTGACCGCTTTGCGCAGGCCGGAGGTACCCATCTTCTGGTCTGCAAACGGTTGAGTTTGCACTGTGCGCACGGCAATAGTCGGCTGTTCGGGTCCGCTGGTGCGAATTTCCATCTGTCTCTCCGGAGCTCTAAATATGATGAAAGCTTATTTTAGATGCTTTTGGGGCGAGAGACATTAGTCTAACTTACGGCTTCTTTTTGAATGGATTGACTTTTTACGGAAAGCGCATTAGTCACAAGCTTTAAGGGAAATTTTTATGCGCAAGCCGCTCTGTGGTCCTTCGCGGTTGGCAATAACAATTTTGCCTTTGCAGGCTTCAATGCAGCTTTTGACAATGGCAAGACCTAGCCCGAATCCGCCCGAGCCGCGATTACGCGATGCTTCTGGTCGAAAGAAAGGCTCGCCCAGGTGGGCAAGCGCCTCTTCCGGTACGCCTGGACCGGAATCAGTGATGGTCAAATCGACAGTTTCCCCCAAGCGACTGCAATCGATCATAATGGTGCCCTTGCCTCCGTAACGGATGCTGTTGCGAAAAATATTGGAAAGTGAGCGCTCTAGCAATAATTTGTCTGCAAGCACGCAGCAATCGCCATTGACATTGATATTGGTTTGTTTTTGGATGCTTAATTTGTTGACTAGTGGTTCGATCACTGAAAGCAAATTCACTTGTGCCAGCTCTTTCTTCTGTCCTTGCATACCAGCTTTGGAAAAGGCCAGCAGCTCGTTGACCAGATTGGTCATCTCCTCGATTTCTTCGCGAACGTCCTCAATGAGGGCCGTCTGCTCTGGTGTCGCGGTCTCGTTAATCAGCTCGACGGCCATTTGCAGCCGGGCTATTGGTGTGAATAGTTCATGGGATATATCGCCCAGAAATCTTTTTTGACCGGTAACAAAGTTGCTCAGTCTCGATGCCATTGTGTTCACCGCTTGAGAGAGCTGACTGATTTCATCAGCTCCTTTTGCTTCAAGCCTTATATCGAATCTGCCTTCGGCGATGCGTTCAGTGGCTTTGCTTAATTGTGACAGTGCTTTGGTGATGCGATAAATAAAGGGCATCCAGAACAAAACTGATAATGCCAGGATGCTTGCAAAAATAAAAGCGAGAAAGGGAAAATCGAGCAATAAGGTGGATTGCCAGAGATTGTCAGTCGAGGCGATTAAAGTGTATGGTGGAGTAAATTCTTGATCTTTTTCACGAATGAAAAAGCGAGCTGTAAACCAGTATTTGTTGGGCTTTTCAGTGTGTAGTAAAAAACGTGCGTGGGAATGACGCAGCTCGGGCAGTCCGGCGTGCTCACCGGGCGGCGGCATAAAATCTGGTGGCGGACCCATTGGTCCACCACCAGGTTTCTCGCTACGTTCGAGTATTATCCCGCCATCAGGGGCAGGGAGAGCAAAACCAACGGGAGGAAAATCATCTGGTCCATGATCGTTTCGAAAATGCTCGTGATGTCTAAAACGATCTTCCGGACTGAATGAAAAATGAGGCAGAGGTGGGTGAGGAAACTGATGCAACCGAGCCACCAGAGCCTGGGGCAATGCTTCTTCGGCGCCACCTATTTGTTTGCCATCGAAGTCAATGACAATGAAGTTGGCGCTGTATAAATCATTGAACCGTTTGAGGATTTCATTCCAGTTCTTACGCGGCGAAGCCTGAAGTTGACTGCTGACCGCATCAGCGATGGTATCAAAGCGATCGCCAACTGGGCTATTAAAAAGGGCATCATAGCCGATACCGAATTGGGCGTTGAAGCAAATGAATGCTATTGCCGAAAGCGTCGCTAAATACAAAAAGAGCATGCCCGCGGTTTGAAGGTAAAGTGGAAACTTTACTTTCATCCGGGATGTTCCTGATTGATCAACATATAGCCAGCCGAGCGCACTGTGCGAATATATTTTGGCGATTTGGGGTCGTCATGGAGCTTGCGTCTAAGAGCCGAAATATGAACGTCTATTGAGCGGTCGTTGGTGTCGTAGTTGCGGTCTCGAATTTCATCGAGCAATTGCTCGCGCGTTTTGATTCTTCCTCTTGCCTGGGCGAGTACAACGAGGAGATCAAATTCAACCGGTGTGAGATTGAGCAATTCATTCTTATTAGTCGCGCTGCGATTGAGCAAATTGATACGAATGCTGCCAGCGTTAATTTCCACTTCTGCATTGTTGCTCTGAGGTGTTCGCGTTGAACGCCTTAAAACAGCGCGCAGTCGGGCTAGTAATTCGCGTGGAGAAAACGTTTTTGGCAGATAGTCATCAGCACCTATTTCCAGTCCGACGATTCGGTCGGTTTCATCGCCAAGAGCCGTTAGCATTAATACTGGAATGTCGGAAGTGTCTCGCACCTTCCTAAGGACTTCGTAGCCGTCTATGCCGGGCAGCATTACATCCAGGATGACTGCATCGAATGTGTTGCTGCTGGATAGTCGGATTGCAGCCTCTCCTTCGTGTGCGAGAGTGACCTCAAAGCCGTAGCGTGTCAGGTAGTCGCATATCAATCTGCAGAACTTGATATCGTCGTCCACTACCAACAGCCGAGGAGCAGCCGACGAGGTGCCGTTTAGGATGATTGATCCTGTTTCTGAGCTTTCTGGTATCAATGCCATCTTTGCCAATTACTCCCGCTGTGCACATTTGAGCCTGCCCTTTACAAAGATGGTAGCCCATTTGTTTAAAGGCATCTTTACAAATCTCTGGTCAGTCGGCTCATGAGGACATAAATGCTTAACGTCAGAGCGGTTTGATATCAGCACGAGCAAATTGCTCCCTCTTTCGACCGAGGTTTAATTCATGACTCAACCCTTACTAAATCAATTATTCAGCGACCGCAGCAAGTTGTCACGAAAAATCTGCGCTTTGACTCTATCGTTTCTTTTGACGGCCATTGCGCATGACAATGTAGGCATTGCTCAGGCGAAAGATACAAAAGATACCAAAGATACTAAAGATGCCATTTTGAAAAATACCGCTCCAGCAGTTCGACTGCCGTCGTTTGCCAATCATCCAGGTCACGGATGCATGCCGGCCGGTCCACCACCCTTTGGCTTTATGAGTGTTCCACCTGGGCCTCCGCCACTGCCAATGGCTCTACCACTTGCTGGCGTCGACCTTAGCGACGAGCAACTAGAGAAGCTGTCGCAGCTCAATACGGCATTTATGGAGCAAACCGGGCCCTCAATTTTTAAATTGCACTCGCTGGAAGTGCAGTTTCGTCTGGCCTTGAGTGGTTCAAATTTGAATATTGATGATTTGAATGCTCTGCGCAGCAAGATTGCCTCGCAAAGAGTTCAAGTCGACACTGCTTCCGGAGATTACGCGATCGCTCAAGCGCAGACACTCACGCCGGAGCAAAGACATCAAGTCAAGCTTGATTTGGAGCGATTCGAGTTGGGACGGGTGTCTGGTCCGCATCTGGGACCGCACGAATAGCTGGTTTTCTACTGAATTTTGGTCAGAGAGAGATTGAAGAACTGAGATATTGCATTAAATAAAGTCGGGTAACTGGGATTCGAGGTCTGTATGAAAATGAGAGATGTGTGCCCCATTTTGGGCGCACAATGTTTGCTTGCGACAATTTTTATAAGTGCTGCAAACGCGGCTGAGGACATGCTAGCTGGACCAACAGTGGCGATGCCAATACCGCCTGTGGTGACTGGCACCATTGATCTTGAAGAATTCAAATCAATGAATGTTATTGACTTGAAAGTAGCGCAATCACGTACTTTTAAACTAAAAAATAAAATTGTGCGTACAAGTATTGCCGATCCGTCCGTGGCAGAACCGGTTGTTGTTTCTGAAAATCAACTGGTGCTCTTAGGCAAGATGCCCGGCACAACGACAATGGTGTTGTGGGATGATGCAGGCAATGCAGTTGCCATAGATCTTCATGTGACGCGAGATTATGGACAACTGCAATCGACTTTGCGTGAAATCGACCCTCGTATAGTGGTCAAAGCTTTTTCTGTTGGTGGGGCCGATAGAGTGATTCTAATGGGCGAGGTCGATCATCCAGAGAGTGCAATCAAAGCCTTTTCAGCTGCCAGTGTTTTTATGGATGATCGCGGTATGAATATTCAAGTTGCCAATAATCGACTGGTGAATGCGCGCGTCGGCGAACAGGGAGGAACCATGCAAGCCGGCGGTCAGGCCGGTCAGCTGGCCCAGTTATCGTCCGTTGATCGTTATACTTTTTTTCCGAATACTACGAATAATATTGGCAAGGGGCAGGTCATAACCTCTGACGGCGGTCGTGTCACCAGTCTTGTCAAAATTCGCAAAGTGCCTTTGATTGTTTTGCATGTCACTTTCATGGAAATGAATACAACTGCTGCTCGTGAGCTTGGGGTGCAGTTGGGGTTCAACGTCGCCGGGCGCAACTGGCAATTTGGAGTAGGAGGAACTAATTCCACTGGCACGTCCTTGAGTAATGGTGGCATATTAGTTGGCAGCAGCGGCAGCGCGACTGCGGGCTCTAGCGTGACGCCCCTTAGTTTTGCTTCTGAATCTTCAGTCCTTTCCAGCTCAGGGATTTCTGAAACTGTGACTGGCATCGGACAGGGCACCTTGGTCACCGCGTCCTCCCTTCTGTCTCAAGCAGTTTTGTTTGGTTCGCCAGGGGGCGCTTCTTTTAATCCCTCTGGGCTAGGAAATTTATTCACGGCGACTAGTTACTTCAAGCACAACAATCTGTCGGCTTCTATTTCTCCGGTTGTGCAGGGAAGTATTTCGCAACAAAGAGCTCGCATTCTCGCAGAACCATCTGTGGTGACTGTCTCAGGTGAGCGCGCCGCATTTTTAGCTGGCGGCGAAATCCCTATTTTGCAATCCATCGCCACAGCTGGTACTTCTCAGCAATCGGTGACCTTCGAACCTTTTGGGCTGCGCTTGAATATGATTCCTGTGCTTCTAGAAAATGGACATTTAAATATTGAAGTAGCACCGGAAGAAAGAATTCCCAGTACTGAGTTTGGCTTGAATCTTGCCGGGAGCACAACTACTATCCCTGGTTTTACGACTAGAAAGAGTCAGACGATAGTGGAAATGATGCCCGGGCAGGAGCTATTTATTTCAGGGTTGATTACGGCAAATTCTGGTCGAGAAGTTAATAAAATTCCAGTTCTGGGTGAAGTGCCCGTGCTTGGTGCCCTTTATCGCTCCAAGGCGTTTTCGAAAAACGAGAGTGAACTCGTGATTGCTATTCGACCAGAGGTGATTTTGCCAGGTACTCCAGGACAACTCAAATTGCCAGAAGAAATCGGTCGTGTAGAAGGTCCACGCGACCTCAATTTATTCCAGGTGGAGCCGACAGTTGTGGACGAACGCCACTACAGCTCAGGACGTGACGAAAGACATCAGAAAACCTCACCCACACTGCCAGAAGGTTCGCCTATTCCTGACAATCAGTGATGGTTTAGATAGTTTAAATGATCAAACTCGAGTCACCGTAACTGTAAAAGCGATATTTTTCTTTGATCGCTTCTGTATAGGCTCTCATGATCAAATCATGTCCGGCAAAAGTTGACACAAGTATGAGTAAACTCGAACGGCTCAAGTGAAAATTGGTAATCAAGCCATCGACTATGCTGAAATGATGTCCAGGACGGATGTACAGAGATGTGCTTTCGTCTGACACTGCTCGTAGTTGTCCGTCTTGTGCAGCTGATTCTAGTGCTCTCAATGAGGTCGTACCAACTGCAATGATGCGACGACCATCTTTTTTTGCTTGATTGATAATTGCAGCGGTTTCAGCAGAAATTGAGTAATTTTCGGCCTCAATAAAATGCTCTTCGACAGAATTTTCGATGGGCTTGAATGTACCAGGACCCACATGCAGTGTCAGCTTAACGATTGTAATGCCACGGTCTGCAAGCTCTTGCATTAATTGATCGCTAAAGTGCAACCCGGCAGTCGGGGCTGCCACTGCTCCTGGTGCCTGAGCAAAAACCGTTTGATAGCGTTTTAAGTCGTCGGCTCTATCAATTGCCGCGTCGTTTTGATTTCGCATTATATATGGTGGCAGTGGAGCTTGCCCGATTTCATTGAGTAATTCAAAGACGCTTGCGCCAGCGCCTAAGTCTACCAGTACTCTTTTGAAGCCATCTTCGGCCGTGATGATGGCCTTAATGGTGATGGAGCGTTCTTCACCGTTTGCGGTGCTGACATGCAATATTTCTTCAGGCTTCAACCTTTTTATAGGTGATACCATCGCCTGCCAGATCCCTGGTTGATTGGCTTCGTGCTTGATCAGTAAAACTCTGACGAAACCACCACTTGACCTTCTGGCAACGAGTTTGGCTGGAATGACTTTGGTGTCATTGACGACAACAACGTCACCTTTTTTGAGAAATTCGGATAATTTGTTGAAGCGCGAATGCGATATCGATTGATCGGCGCGGTTGATGACGAGCAATCGCGACTGATCTCTTTCTGGTAGTGGTTTATCGGCGATGAGCTCATGAGGAAGGTCGTATTCGTAATCGGCGATTGTGTATGTCAAAGGGAGTGCCTGTAGTAACGGTGGAGATAAAATTGAATTAGAATAGCAATTTGCAATATTCGATTGAATAGAAAATTCTTGGACGCTAAACGAACTGCAATTGAAATTGCCCAATCGATGGGCTTTCATCGCGTAGTAATCGGCTCTTTAAAGCCGATGGAAGCTGAGCGTTTGGAATATGAGAAGTGGCTTGCCCAAGGGTTTGCTGCTTCTATGGAATATCTCAAACGTAATCCACATTTTAGAACATCGCCGCAGCTGCTGTATCCAGGAAGCAAATGCGCGATTATTGTCTCGGTCAGTTATTACACCGAAAAGCCATTGCTGCCAGCGCCATATTTCGGCGACATCGCTCGCTACGCAGTGGGTGAAGACTATCATAACGTTCTGACGCGCAAACTGAACGAGCTCAGAGCAAAAATCGAGTCTGTACTCGGGCGCCCCATTTTAGCGCGAGCTTTCACGGATGATGTGCAGTTGTGCGAGCAGGCTTATGCTGTTCGGCATGGTCTTGGTTTCAGCGGCAAAAACACGATGGTGATTGGACCAAAACTTTCTGGTTCATACAATTTTGTGGCTGAATTGTTCACAGACCTTGATCTTGAGCCTGATGAAGCGTATCAGGGCACATGCGGCCAGTGTTTTCGCTGTGGTGTTGCCTGTCCGACAAAAGCTATTACCGATGACGGTCACGTCGATGCCAATTTATGTATTTCGTTTTTGACCATTGAAAATAAGAACGGTATTCCTCTTCACCTACGTAAAGCTCTGGGGCGTTGGGTTTTTGGCTGCGATATCTGTCAGGAAGTTTGCCCTTACAATCAACGCCCTCTGGAGACTCCCTGGGTCGAATTCAAAAGTGGCTCAGGAGTCGGCCATAACATCAATTTGTTCGAGATTCTGGCAATTGACACGCAAGCACGATTTAAAAGCCTGTTTGGACACACTCCCCTTTCCCGTCCCAAAAGAGCAGGATTGATTCGCAACGCTCTGGTAGTTTTAGGCAATTCTCTTGCTGACTCTAAGGACCAGAAGGACAACAGCTGGGTCGAAGAAGCTCGCGACCGAATCTGGACCTTTTTTGAGTGTGAGGCAAATCCAATGCTGCGCGAGCACGCAGCCTGGGCTATCTCCCAGCATCCTGATGCGCCTGCAAATACTTTGCAGAAGATGCTTGCACGCGAGATTGATGAGGCCAATAAGCGAAAAATTGAGGAGTATTTAGGTTGTCTTTGAAAGCCGCCGTATCGTTTATCTGTTATGTTCTGAACGTTGCGACTTATTAATTTGGTACCAGACAGATTGATTTCTTTTGGCTCAAGTATGCTGTGCTATTGTTTAATCATTAGACCAGTGGAAATGGGCATGAAGAGCTTGCATAGAGGGCTTTTCGCAACTGAGGTAACGACGTGTCAGAACATGAAAAACTAGTTTATGCCGTTTCGCTAGTGCTTCGTGATCGGCGAGAAGTGCTGAGTATTTCACAGAGTGATCTGGCTCGCAAAAGTGGTCTGCATCGCTCATATATTGGTGATCTCGAACGTGGCTTTAGAAACCTCTCTTTAAAAAACCTCAGTCGTTTATCTGCAGCTTTGGATATGGTGCCATCGAAATTATTGGTGCTTGCTGAAAAAAAGATGGCCACCGGAGCGGTGGTTAAATCGCCCAAGGTTAAGGCATCTGTTGGCAAAAAATCAGCTGCCAAATCGAAAACAGTCGTAAAAAAGACCGCGACGAAGAAGATCACTAAAATCGTCAAAGCAGCTAAAGTTGCAAAATCGCCAGTCAAAAAGACGATAGCTAAAGCTGTGGCTAAAAAGAGCGTTAAGGTTTAAGCGACTTCAGTCTTCTTTTTTGTGCTTGTTGATTAGCTCAGTCAGTGATTCGATGATCACCTGATCGCTCTTGTGCTGCCAGTCTAATGCTCGCAGAAGATCGGCGCGAGACATTATGCCTTTGGCTAATATCAGCTCACCGAAGGGCAAGCCGCTATGTTCTTGCTCTTTGATCAATTCTTCTAATTGCTGCAAAGTAAGCGATCCGTGTTTAAGCAAGAGCTCTCCCAATTTCTCTGGGCGAGTTAGAACTTCCCACTTTTCTTCATCACTAAGTGATTGTTTTTCTAATTCTTCGTCCATGAGTTTCTCTTTTGAGTTTGCTGTAACGCCCTGATAGTTTTTGAAGTGTCTAATTAGGCAGTCTTGACCCGTTTTTGCGTTTTGAATTCACGCCACCAAACGAGTAGACAGCTCGCGTTGAATATGGACGAGTAAGTACCAGAGATAATGCCTATAAGCATGGCCAGTACAAAGTCACGAGTGGTGACACCACCCAGCATGAACAGACAGGTCAAAGTGATGATGACTGTCAATGAAGTATAGATAGACCGGGTCATCGTTTGATTGACACTATCATTGGCGACATCTCCAAAAGTTTTCTTCACGGTGCTTCCTGTTTCATCAGTCTTTTTGCTGCCAACGAATTTGGAGTTTTCACGGATGCGATCGAAAACGACGATTGTGTCGTGAACAGAAAATCCAATCACTGTCAAAATTGCACTGATGAATAAGCTGTCCACTTCAGTACCGACGGTTAAGCCAAGAACGGCGAAAATGCCGCACAAGGCAAGCACATCGTGAAATAAAGCAACAATTGCGCAGACTGCATAATCGATCATAAAACGATATGAGATATAAGCGACCATCATCGAGAACGTGATGATGAGCGCGACTAGACCATTGGTTAATAACTCAGGACCAACCGTTGCCGAAACCTTATCGACTGACAACACTTTGAATGCGCCGAGCTTTTGTTGCAGTCCGGTATCGAGTTTGCGCTTTTGCGCTTCGTCATCGATGGCTTTGGTACGCATCACTATTACTTCATGACCAGAAATAGAAGCTTGCTGAACTTGTGAACCGACAAAGCCGTTATCGTCAAGAACTGCTCGCACCGTATCCAATGCCGCTGGTTTATCAAACTGATATTGCAAGATGGAACCACCGGTAAAATCGATACCCGGTTTAAGCGGTGCGTGAAATTTGGCGCAGCAGGCGATGATCCCGATTATTCCCGGAATCAAAATAGCGAGCGATATGCCGAACCAGAGTGAACGGTATTTGACCAGGTCTACGTTAAAGCCGTTCATACAGCCTCCTTACTGGGCATTGACTGGGCGACTTGTTTATTCGCTTTGCCGAAGATTGCAAAATCACGTGGAACCAGGTGCAGCAATGTGCGCGTCGCGGTGATAGCGGTGAACATCGAAACGAGCACACCTATGGCGAGCGTTACGGCAAATCCTTTAACGATGGAAGTGCCGAAAAGCATGAGCACGCTGCAGGCGATCAAGCTGTTTGCGTTACTGTCAAAGATGGACGAAAACGCCCTGTTAAAGCCATTTTCAATTGCCATATACAAAGAGCGTCCGCCGCGAATTTCTTCCTTGGTTCGTTCAAAAATCAGAATGTTGGCGTCAACAGCCATCCCAATTGACAGGATAAATCCAGCAATCCCGGCAAGCGTTATTGTTACCGGCAAGGCTTTGAAAATAGCGAGCGTGGCTAATGTGTACAGAACCAGAGCAATGTCAGCAACAAGACCGGGTATTCCGTACACAGCAACCATGAAAATCATTACTGCTGCGATACCGACAGCACCGGCGAGCAAGCTCTTTTGAATTGAATCCTGTCCGAGTGTTGCCCCGACTGTTCTTTCTTCGAGAATACGCACTGGCACAGGTAATGCACCGGCATTTAGTTTGACCGAAAGATCAACTGCTTGATCTTTATTGAAGTTTCCAGTGATTTCGCCGTTGCCACCGAGAATTGGTTCGCGCACGGTAACGCCGCGATATTCATCTGCTGACATTGGTCTGCCATCAGCATTGCGATCGGTAGGTTGACCGTCCAGGAATATACCGATTTGGTGACCAACCAGGCGTGAAGTTAATTCGCCGAATTTTCGGGCACCATCTGGTTTAAATTCGAACGTCACACGCCATAAGCCACCACCGGCCATTGGCGATCCTTGCGCATGTTTAAAATCAGCACCAGTTAAACCAACATCTTTCCAGATGGGTTTGCGTTCTGGTGAAAATGTCAGTTCTTTGAATTCAAGCAAAGCGGTTGTGCCGATGCGATCCTTGGCTTGCTGTGGGTCTTTGATACCGGGCATCTCGACAATCAGACGATCTTTGCCTGAGCGTTGCACGAGTGTTTCTGAGACACCCAGAGAGTTGATGCGGTTATTGATGACTGTTTCTACACCACGCATAACTTCCTGAGTAATTTCAGGCACTTGCGGTGGTGCTGGTAGTGCTTGCAGCATGAGCTGACTGCCGCCACGCAAATCTAGACCGAGTTTTAAATTTGTGAAAAGGACATATTTCTGAAAGTGACCAAGAATTTGAATGTTGTTGGCAAGTTGAGCGTCGTCTTGAAAGCGTTTGTGCAGATCTTCGCGCTCGTACGAATTCATTTTGTCGTAGCCAGCCACTTTTTGCTCGCGTGACACGATTTCGGTGTTGAGTTGAGCGGGAGGTAGGCTGGCCAGATGATTCCAGTCGTCAATGGTGGCTTGAGGCTCTACCTGCAATAAGGTGACCAGAGACCAGGCGAGAACGCCGAGCACTGCCCACGGTTTCCAATCTTTAAAAAAAGAATTGGTCGCGAAGCCTTTTTTAGACTTACTTTGCCACTGACTTGTCATCGGCTCTTTCCAACTTATTAGTAATAAAATGCGCGCAAACTCGAATTTGCCCTTTCAGGTAAAGTCGAATTATTTCAACGATTCATTCTAACCTGTGGCGCTCAGGCGCGCCTGTGGAAACCGCACCAATATGAGCTTCATTAACGGTTGGACTCTAAAATCCCGCTAAACAACGCCGACTTGATTACCGCCGCGCTCGCTGGCCAGGCATCTGGCGCTGACCGCTTGAATCATCAATTCTTCCCAATCTTTGGCTTCACCAGGTAGTGTGGCAACGCCGACGCTTGCAGTCACTTTTATTTGATGCTTCTTATAAGGGATGATTTCTTTGGCAATTCTCTGACGCAGGCGCTCGGCCACGCGCAGAGCTCCTGTCGCATTGGTTTCGGGAAGCATAATGGCGAATTCTTCTTCGTTGTAGCGCGAAGGAATGTCCACATCTCTAAGGCAGGTCAGAATCACTTCGCCCACTGCCTTCAAAACTGCATCGCAAGCTAGATGCGAGTGCTGACTGTTGATGTCTTGATAATTGTCGACATTGAGCACACATAAAGAAAGTGCACGTTTGTAGCGTTTCGCTCGACTAATTTCGTCTTTGAATTCACCTAGAAAGGTACGGGCATTGTAAAGAGGCGTGAGGTCATCCATGAGGGCCAGGCGCTCGGCTTCCTCGATGGAGATAATGTCGGATAAATCTTTAGAGGAATGAATTACGTTCTTTAATTCCAGCTCCTGAACACGCGTCAGGACCTGTTTATTCAGCATCGCCTGTTGCATCTGCTGCCCTTCATAAGTCGCGGCCACCCGGCAAAACATGCAGGTGCGGCCGCTGCAGATGTGATCGTTGCCTGGATTGAGTTTTTGAGTTTCTTTCATGTCACGCCCCTGTCTGACAGTATTTTGCCCCATCGCGCCGGCCCTAAAACCGCTACTGGCTCAACTGCGTCAAATACGTGAAGCCACACCGTTTCTGACAATTTGCACACCATTAACAAAAACATCCTGAACGGTTGCGCTTTCATGAAATAGAGCGGAGACAGGGTTTCTGGTTGCGCGCTCCAGCGAAAATATACAGATATCGGCTTTTTTTTCCGGCTCAAGCGTGCCAACCTCGTGCTGCCTGTCAAGAATTCGAGCAGCAGTCAGGGTGCAGGCTTTGAGAGCGTCATCGTCTGTAAACTGAAAATCTGGATTTGCTGCCCGGTGAATCAAAAGAGCCGCTCGAATTTCCGCGCGCAAATCCAAATCGTCCACAGAGGCCAGACTGTCTGTACCGAAGGCAAATGGCAAAGAGGCGCTGACGAAATTCTCAATTCGTGCTCGGCCATTGCGCAGACGACTGTTGCTGCGTGGACAGTGCGCAACTGTAGCTCCCGCTTTTTGCAGAATACCCAAATCATCAGTCGAAGCATGCACCAAATGTACTGCAAGAGTGTTCTTATCTAATAAGTCGCTGTCTGCTAAGTGAGTGACTGGTGAGCCGCCTCTGGCTCGCCAGCTAGTATCTCTGACATCTTTGAGATAGTCGTAATCTTTCAGTGACTGGCTACCGGCTGCGTACAGGGAACGCACAAATGCCAGGTATTCATCCAGTTCCGTATTTCCAGCTTTAATCCATTCATACTCCTGACTGGATTCGGCAATATGCGCTGTCAGTTTTAAATTATTTTTTGCACACCAGTTTTTTGCCTGTCGCCACAACGCTGGTGCCACCGTATAAGGTGCGTGTGGCGCGACCGTTAAAGTAATCAACCCCCGTGCCCGTGCTTTGTTGACTTCATTCAGCTTTTCGTATTTAGAGAGCCATTGCTGCCAGATTGAGTCGGCGTGAACTTCGCTGCTGCCAAACAACTCCAGTCCAACAATTGCTCGTAAGCCGGTTTCAGCGAGTGCCTGTGCCGAATTTCCTGTAAATGAGCTGTCCACAATAAAGGTAGTGCCAGCTTCTGCTGCTTTTTTCGCGCCGTATAAAGCTGATGCTGCAAAGTCTTCAGGACTCCAGCTGGAGCTATTTTTAAGGAGATTTCGCATCCAGGTAAAAAGTGCCGAATTGCAGTCGACTCCGTGCAAATGTGAATAGTCAAGATGAGCATGTAGGTTAATCAGACCAGGCGTAATGAGAGCGTGACCGTATGAATTTGTTCGTTTCGCAAGCGTTTGGCGGACGTTGGCAGGCAAATCGCTCAATTTTCCGACCCAATCTATATGATCACTAATTAGCACGGCAGCATCTTCAATGGGCGGTCCGGAAACAGGAAGAACCCAATCTGCAGTCAGTAAACGTGAAGAGCCGTTAATTTTCATCGATTCAATTTCTCTAAGCGCTTTCATTGGCGCGGCTGGAATCATGCAGATATGCGAAATGCTGTATCATTATCCTCCGTTCAGGCTCATCCAGCGTTTTAAGCGTTGGGCGAGGCCTCCTACTTGCAAGCCCTGTGCTCCGAGCTTCACTCTAAGCACTTAAACGGGCTGCTTTACCGCCTTCTGTATTAAGCTGGCTTGGCTGATGAAGATAACTGTTGATGAAATCAGGGCAATGCCCGCTCATAGACTGAATCTTGAATTTAAAGAAACGTTAGGCGATACCGCTTGCGTTAAGCCAGTTGTAGGTGAGGTTTCTATAAGCTTGGGCGCGATTGGTGTAACGCTGACTGGACGTGTAGTCTCGCTTCTCAAACTGCATTGCGACCGTTGTTTACGACCATACTTTCAAAGTTTGACCGTAGAACTCGATGAGCGCCTTGTCTCCAAAGAATATTTCGAAGGGGAATCGAGAGAGAAAGAGCTACAGCGCGACGACTTCGTCGAACTCATGCCTGATGATGGCGTCCTTGACATCAACGATATTGTGTATCAAGCTGTTACGTTAGCAACACCCTCGTACTGCTTTTGTGGAACGGAATGTCCCGGACCGCCAAAAGTTCACGAGTCTGGAAACAGCCACGGAAACGGGGCTACCGACGATGGCGGGAAGCCAACAGGGCCGACGGGAAACAAAAAACCAATCGATCCCCGGTGGCAGAACTTAAAGACTCTGTTTCCAAATCAAGATTCTCAGGAAAATTCGTAGATAATATTCAGTCCCGGACCCCCGGACCTATGTGGAGAGCATTTAGTCATGGCCGTTCCTAAGAAGAAGACCTCGCACCAGAAACAACACCAAAGACGCGCGCACTGGAAGGCAGAACTTACCACCCTGGTAAACTGCACAAACTGCGGCTCGCCGAGCCGTCCCCACCAATTGTGCATCGTTTGCGGTTTTTACAAAGGCCGTCCGGCTAGCCGCCGCGACAGTGTGGTTGTTTAAGAGCCCGGTCAGTCTGTAGGTAGTTTAATCAGTGCAAAGCGGGAGTCAGGAATGATTCGGATAGCAGTCGACGCCATGGGCGGTGACTATGCCCCCCGCGAAGTTGTACATGGCGCCGTTCTCGCAGCCAAAGAGTACGGCGTTGCGATTCAGCTCGTCGGAATTCAAGACAAAGTGGAAGCCGAATTAAAACGTCATGACCTGAAAGGTCTTGACGTTACTGTCGTTCCATCGTCAGAAGTAATCGAGATGGGCGAAAAATCTGCGTCTGGGGTTCGCCGTAAGAAAGATTCATCGATTGTCGTCGCCAATAAGCGTGTGGCAGACGGCTATGCCGATGCAGTTGTAGCGGCGGGATCAACCGGAGCAGCAGCAGTTGCTGCTCAATTTGGTCTGGGTCGAATTGCAAACGTTGAGCGCTCGGCTATTGCCGTCGCCATGCCTACAACTAATAAAAATCGACGTTCGATCGTCATCGATGTAGGTGCAAACGTCGAATGCAATTCCAATCAACTGCATCAATTTGGCTTGATGGGATCGATTTTATATCAAGGTTTGTACGGAATTGAGAGACCCACTGTTGGTTTACTCAATATTGGCACTGAAGAAACAAAAGGCAATGCTCTGGTTCAAGAGGCCTACAAAGTCTTGAAAGCTGAGAAAAGACTCAACTTTATCGGCTTTGTCGAGGGCAGAGACTTTCCAATGGCCAAGGTTGACGTCGTCGTGACCGATGGTTTCACAGGCAATATCGCTTTGAAAACCGCAGAAGGCATCGCCAAGATGGTGGCGCAAATGCTCAGACAAGAATTGATGCAAGATCCTCGCGGACAGGTGGCTGGCTACCTGGCTAAACCAGCACTCGAAGCCATGCGCCGACGCATCGACCACAACGAAGCGGGTGGCGCTTTATTAGTTGGCGTCAAGGGTGTTTGTGTGATCGCCCATGGTGGCTCCAAGCATACCGCGATAAAAAATGCGGTACGTGTGGCGAAAGAGATGGTTGCAGCCGACGTTATTCGTAAAATTGAATCCTCTTTAAGTAGGGGCACCGAAAGGGACGCATCGTGAATAAGCTGGTCGGAGCAAAAATTATCGGAGTTGGAGCAGGTGTTCCTATCTCCGTAGTCACTAACGCAGATCTAGAAAAGCTTGTCGCCACTTCCGACGAATGGATCACTACCCGTACTGGTATCAAAGAAAGACGTATTGTCTCCGGTGATGAAACAACGAGCGGACTGGCGACAGAAGCAGCTCGAGATGCTCTTGGTTTTGCCGGTATCGAGCCTGCCGATCTAGATTTGATTATTGTCGCAACGTCTACTCCGGAGAATCTTTATCCCTCTACTGCCTGCATGGTGCAAGGAGCCATTGGTGCCACCAAAGCTGCATGCTTTGATATGGAAGCTGCCTGCACAGGTATTGTCTATGCGCTTGCCGTTGGACAGCAATTTATCAACACAGGCATGTACAAAAATGTGCTGGTCGTTGGCGTTGATGTTCACTCACGCTTTTTAGATTGGGAAGACAGAAATACCTGCATTCTTTTTGGCGATGGCGCCGGTGCTTTCGTTCTGCAAGCGGCTGATGATGACCGAAACGACATGCTGGCAACTTATTTGCGTGCTGATGGTACTGGTGGTCACCTGCTCAAGATCCCTAATACAGGCATGGGCTATCCTCGCGCCGAAGTTACTCCGCCCATCAAAAAAGTAGATCGTTTTTTGCAAATGCAAGGAAGACAGGTCTATGAATTTGCTATCAATGCGGTACCAGAGGCGGTGCGCACTGCTGCTGAAAAAGCTGGCATAACTGTGGCAGACATAGACTATTTCGTGCCTCACCAGGCTAATCGACGCATTATCAATTCTGCTGCTGACAAATTAGGTATGACTAAAGAGCAAATTGTCAGCAACGTCGATGAGCTGGGAAATACATCTGCTGCATCGATTCCACTTGCTTTATGGCAGGCACTGCGTCGAAAGCAAATAAAAACTCCAGCCATTTGTGCGCTCGTTGGCTTTGGCGGCGGATTGACATGGGGAGCAGCCATTATCCGCTGGAGTGCCGTCGATAAGCGCGCTGAACAGAACACTAAAGTTGCTGAGACTTAGCTGACACCTATCTGAAACGAGGAGATTGACCATGGGCAAACTGGCATGCATCTTTCCAGGGCAAGGTTCACAGAGCGTGGGCATGGGGCTTGATTTGTTCAATGCTCATACTGCTGCTAAGCAAGTCTTTGAGCAAGTAGATAGTTGCGCAAAACAAACACTGAGCAAACTTTGTTTTGAAGGTCCAGAAGCTGAACTAAAGCGAACAATCAACACTCAGCCAACTATTCTGGCTACGTCACTTGCTGCCTGGGCTGCCTACAAAGCAGCTGGTGGTTTGCAGCCTGATTTTGTGGCTGGTCATAGTCTTGGTGAATTTACAGCTCTTGTTGCGGCCGAATCTCTTAGCCTAGACGATGCTGTTTTGCTTGTTAAAAAACGCGCTGAGCTCATGGAAGATTGTGCAAAAGGGGCAATGTCTGCAGTTCTTGGCGTGCCTGCTGAAAAGCTAGAAGAAGTGTGCAAAGAAGCTTCCGTCGTTTTAAAAAGGGAAGGATTATCTGGCGATGAGTCTGTTGTGATAGTGGCTAATTTCAATACTCGCGATCAGCTCGTCATTTCAGGTAGTCCAACTGCAGTCGCTAAAGCTGGTGACCTGGCTAAAGCCTCTGGTGGTAAAGTGATACCACTGCCAGTTGGCGGCGCTTTTCATTCTCCTTTAATGGTGCCTGCCGCAAAGCAGTTTGCTCAGTCTCTAGAGCAAGCAACTGTTGCCGATCCAAAGACAAGCATCGTTCAGAATTTTGACGCCCTGCCCACAAAATCGGCTCAGGAAGTGCGTTCAAAACTAACTCAGCAGATGGATCACGCGGTGCGCTGGTATTCTTCAGTCGAGTATATGATTTCTCAAGGCGTCGATACTTTTGTGGAAATTGGTCCGGGCAAAGTGCTCGTTGGAACGATCAAAAAAATTGACAAGAACTGCAAATTGTTCAACGTCAATGATGCTGCTTCTCTGCAAGCAACTATAGATGGTCTCAAACAACTGGTTGCAATCTAAACAGAGTCTGTGAAGCTTATTCCACAATTCGTTGTCGGTCATGGCTCGGCAAAAGCTTTGCTTTGTCTGGTTGTCCTGGCTGCGCTCGGGGCAGTAGTTGCGCGAGCAGCGCATATCCCTGCTGCCTTTTTGATTGCGCCCTTGATTGTGTCTGCAATCTTTGCCGTGCGCGGACTGAGCAGCATCCGTCTGACTAAACCAAGTTTCTTTCTTGTTCAGGGCATCATCGGTGTTTCTCTGGCATCATCTTTTACGGCTTCATCTCTTGCCGTTTTGCAGGTGCACTGGCTGCCAGTTCTATTCGTCGTTGTCTCAATGCAAGTGTTTACGATTCTCAATGCCCTGTTCTTTGTCTACTTCGGCAAGCTCAGCCCTGCGACTGCCTTGTTGGGTACGTTGCCTGGTGGTGCTGGTGAGATGGCCGCTATCAGCGAAACATTTGGTGCCGATCCTCGCCTTGTGTCAGTGATGCAGTACACTCGCTTGCTTGTCATTGTTTTGATGGTCAGTGTGGGCAGCTCTATTATTGGCGTCAACAGTGCCTCGGCTGGCAACGTATTGCTTGCACCAGCAGTTGTTTCTCTTGGTAGCAACATGCTCTCTTTGCTTGTTGCAATTGCCGGCGTGTTCATTGGCTTAAAGCTGAGAATACCTGCTGGTACTATGATCGTGCCACTCTTTCTTTCACTTTTTATTTCGTCTCTGGGATTTTCGCTGGGCTTTGCTCAACCAGTTTTGTGGCTGGTGTATGCGGGTCTTGGCTTGCAAATTGGCTCTCAATTCGATCAAAGCGTCGTCGAGCGCATGAAGCATTTAGCTTTTTCGTTGATTGGTGCCTCATTATTTTTGATGTTCGGTTCAATGCTTATTGCGATGGCATTTTCCAAAATGATCAATTTAAATGGTGTTACCGCTTATCTTGCAGCAACACCTGGTGGGCTGGATTCAGTTGCTGTCATTGCCTCAGAAGTGCAGGCAGACCCGGCTATTGTTTTGACAGTACACTTTTCCAGATTGGTTCTGGTGCTCACGACCGGTCCGTTGCTCGTAAAACTATTTTCTCGAATAATGACTGGTCATGTTCGTACAGACGAAATTCTCGATCTCGAAAAGCTTGAGAGAAAAGAAGTCAGCCTCGAGTCGAATTGAGAACAAATGGTTCCGTGTAAAGAAAGTTAGGTTATCGGAAAGAATAATGCGATGAGAACAATGGTGACGTTTCAATCCGACATGTTTAACAAAACGGAAGAGCGAGATTATTTCGTCAATCCCGACTGTTTTGGAGACGACGTTTGCTTCGTTGATTGTCACGGCAGCGGCTTTTTGTCCGCTTTTGGTATTGGCAAAAAAGAAATAGCAATCGAAGCACTGCAGCAAATTCATCAGGCGCTTAGTAGCACGCAGGGAATCTCTGCAATTCGCTGGCATGAGGCAAAAAAATTCAACAAGGGAATCGAGGATTTAGGTATGCCCACTCCCGATTGATTCTATGGCTGGCTCACTCTAGATGGCTACCCTTTGCAAAATTTTCTTCTAAATTTCAGGGTCATCCTGGTAGGAATGTTTAAGGACCTGAGACAGCTCCATCAAGCTGTTTTCCATTCCTGCAACGACAGATTTAAGATCAGACATCATCGAAACGGTATCGTCTAAATCATTCATTGGCAATTTAAGACCAGATAATTCGCGCGTGCGTTTAGGTTGATTTTTTCTAGCGCCGGCAGCTGAATCCTTCAAACGTCCTTCTTTGATCCAATAGTCTATGAGGGCTTTTCGCCGGCTTTCGGTTTTGGCGCCAGTCAGTAATCTGCTTGTTGAATCTGGTGCTTTGTGTGCGAGATACGTCCACACACTTTCTGGAAACAATTTCGTTGAAGCGTTGCTACCATTTAAAAAAGTACCAAGAATGGCTGGTTTTTCCTTGCTCAATGCCGCTTCTTCTTTGAGCTGACGCATGGTCATCGCCGACAGACTACTTTGCACACCCCCGTCGAAAACTTCGAGCACGTTAGTCGGAATTGGTGATGCATTGGCCAGAGCTGTTGAATAACCGCCGATTTTAGTGATGCCACCGCTGACCAGGTTGACGAAATTATTGCGGCGCAACGAGCGGGCTCGCGCGTCTGAAATCGATGCCTGACGGTCGGCAAGCTCGGCTAGACCGGAATTCAGTTTCCCGGTGACTGAAGTAATTTCCAGATTTGCTGTGTGCAGGTACAAATTGATTTTGGTGTGTAAGTAAATGATGCGTTGATTGTGCAAAATTTTCTGCATATCGTTGAATTGGTTGGAGTGATTCTTCTGCTCATCATCCAATTGCTTGCATAAAGCTTGAATTCCAGTTATCGCAGCAATTTCGATACACTCAGGCGAAAGTACAGGCTCGTCTTTCTCATTTTTGCCTTTGTCTACTATCGCTGGTTCTTGGGCTGGCTTGCTCGGATCTTCAATATTAGCTAGAGCCGTTGCGCCAAGATTCATCTGACCGGCACAAGTGCATAAAAGTAAAAGGATAGTCGAAACGAAATTCTTCAGTGACATTCGAAATCTACAGGGTTAACGCGGTCTGAAGCGCGGCGTCCATTATATCCAAGAGATTCGAGTCAACCGTGAGAGGAGCTTATTCTTTTTTAGACCGAACTGGAGCCAAACTAATTCTAAAGAAAACGGGCGTAAGCTGCAAAGCAGAGCTGACTGGCACTAAAATCGAATCATGGCAGATTATAGAAAAAGGACTTTGTATGGATCTCAATGTGAATATCGAATCTTTGCTCAAGGATCAGGCCAAAAAGGTCGTCGCTGAACCCTATGAGGCCTTGCTCAAGACCTTTCGGTCGATTGCACCCAAAGTTAAGGGCATTATCTGGGAAGGACCGTTCACGCCTTCTTTAGACGATATGCCGCCTGAATATTACGATCTGCAGGCAAAAATGGGGGAGTACTTAAAGTCAGCTTCCATGAAAGTCGAATATAAGGGCTGGACTGTAGAGCTACGCAGTGTGATCCCAATCTTGCCTGAAAAGAGTTACGCGGTTAAATATGTGGTCAATTTCGATGCTGCCAAGCAATTTTCCATACATATGAATCGAAATCACTTTATACAGCCTGACGCCGCTCAATTTTTGATGAATGCTTTTCAGGGGTTTGCACCAGGCATGACCAAAGACCTCACGGGTGCATTTGCCGATTTGCGCAATGAGCTGCTGCTGCCCACAATTCGGACGGGCAGTGTGGATGTTGATAAAGCCTATATTGTTCGCGGTGACAACGGGTTCTTGTTGCAAGAGTTCTTTTCGCAATGGCAAATCAGAGAGTTTTTCGCAAACGAGCAGTCGCCCATCAAGTCGTTCACTTTAAAAGGCGCCAAAGATCCCGCTATCAAGGATGAGTCGAAGACAAGCAAGTCGAATTCGTTATGCCTGGATGCGGTCGTCAATCCGTCAGATGCAAAATGGTTCGTGCAGGGGTTTGAAACCATAAAAATGGAGCTAGATATTCTCCACCGCCTGCATTTGATCAACAAGCCACTGACTTTGAGTGATGGGCTCGCCTAGATTCTGAAATTGCCTGGTTGAGCGGCAATGATCCTTGTTTTAGGATTATCGATCGCTATGTCATGCATTTCCACGACAATGTTTCTCTTTGCTAGCTCTTCAAAAAATAAACTCTGAGGTACGCAATTTTCAGGTGCGAGTACGCCCTTGCGCGCAATGACTTGAGTATTGATCATCTCTGCCACTATAGATGGTGGAACGCCTGTATCGAGTGCTCCGCAGGAGATATTGTTTTCTTTGTCGCACATGACAAGACTCTCCATACGAATGAGGCGTGGAGCACCTTCAATTGTGCCTGAAACGTCGACGCGAATGACTTCGCAATCATCGACCTGAGCAGGTGATGGGTCTAGTTGTTTTAGCACTTCGGCGAGCATTACCCGTGGTGTCATCTCGACTTCAACATTCTTTCCATCTTTGCGACCGGTGATTTTAATGGATTCTTTTACGCCGAAACCAAGCCCAACCAAAAATTTCAGACGGTCGTGAAACTCTGGTGGCAGTCCGAGTCTGAAACTAGCTGTCTGCAAGCCTTTCATCGAAAAAGAAGTAGGTAAAGTAGCCACTTCGGAGTGCAGGGTGTAGATTGCTTTTACGCGACCTACTGGTTGTGGAAAATCTATTTCAATTTCACCATCGAGTGGTTGTTTGGCTTGAAAATCATATTCTTCGTAGACCATCGGTGGCATCGTATATTCGTCCAGAATGGTATCGAGAGCATAAGGCACCAGAAACGGATGATCCGACTTTGTGAAATCTGCACAACCAACAACAACCTCAATAGCTGTGATGCGCTCCAGCAAAAGGGCTGCGCTTGCTGCCATGACATTAGTCAGACCAGGTGCTGCTCCCATCCCTAGAATTGCCAGCAATCCGGCCGAGCGAAATTTCTCGTTTAATTCCAGCTGTTTGAGCGTGACATGGAACATGCCACCGAGATCGAGATAATGGCACTTCGCTGCAAGCGCTGCTTCCATCACCTGAACGTTGAAAATATATGGAGTGGAGTTAACCAGAACATGAGCGCCGCTCAGTGTTTTAACCAGTCCATCGTGATCTTTTAAATCAGCAAAGACGCCTTTGACTTTTGAAGATTTGAGAGATTTAGCAAGTGATGCGGCTTTTTCTTTATCAAAATCGGCGACAACAATTTCGTCGAATGTGGAAAATTGCAAAAGATCTCGGACGATTATTTGTCCCATGGCTCCAGCTCCGCCAAGGACTACGACTGTTTTCATGCACTCTCCTGGACTAAGAGTCCAATAAATTAGAAGTGAATTTCCTGCTTGACCGGAGCAGCGTCGCCATAAGCGCCCACACCTTGGACTTGCTGGACTTGTTGTGGTTGTTGCTGTTGATAATACATCGGCTGATGGACCGAGTGGTCAAAATATGTTGCTGGCGCTTTCTTGACCTGGTTTACACCGTTCATATCGCTGCGGATGTTGTCGCCAGCAATGCCTACGGTCGAGCCCAGCTTAACCGCTGGCAAATTGCGATTGACGCCGTTGGCTGATGTGGCTGGGTTCACATAGTAAGTGCCCTGGTTTCGCCCGGGTTGGTTCACCTGGGTGGGATTAGCGCCGTACATATTGTCGCCTGGAGTGGCAACAGTGGATCCCATGTTGACGCGTGGCAAATTGGGATTGTTTTGAGCTCCGGTTCCATACTGGCCGCGAGCAGTGGCAGAGGCCGTCCCTGGCCCAATGTAAGTGCCGCCCGGGTGTGCCAGACCATTTTGACTTTGCATGATTACTCGCCCTGAATTGCTTTCTTGGGCTTGCCCGTTTGGCATGGCGAGGTATGCCGTAGTGAATGCAAGAAGCGTGGCTAGTAAGGAGGTCTTTATTGGACTTGCAGAAAATGACTTCATAATCTAATCCATATATGGGAAGTTCGTTAGCTAAATCTTAGCAAGTCGCCAAGCGGTTGCAAGTGAAATCATCTAAAAAGCTCGAAAATCGGAAAAATGGGGGGTGAAATCAGTCGACGAAGCGAAATTTGACCAGCGCCCAGACTGCGGCAAAGCCGTCGCGCCAGGTGATTTTCTTGCCTTCGTCGTAATCTCTGCCGTAATAGTTGATTGGTAGTTCGAACAAGCGCACTTTCTGCTTTAAGACTTTGGCTGTAATTTCAGGCTCGAAGTCAAAGCGATTGGATTTAATCACGACTTTCTTGAAAATGTCTGCTCTGAAAACTTTGTAGCAAGTTTCCATGTCGGTGATTGTGCAGTTGTAAAGGATATTCGTCAAAAGGCTGAGGAATTTATTGCCGAACAGATGTAACACTTTGAAGGCGCGCGTGACTGATCCGCCTGCCAGGCGCGAGCCATAGACTACATCGGCTCGACCTTCCAAAATCGGCTGAAGCAATTTGGAATATTGACCGGGGTCATACTCGAGGTCAGCGTCCTGAATCAAAATGATGTCGCCTGTGGCATAACCTTGAGCCGTGCGTAACGCCGCACCTTTGCCTTGATTAGCTTCGTGAAAATAAATCTTGGCGCTATAAAGTGATCCGTCGAGTTCTCTTAGAATTTCGCGGGTGCCATCTTGGGAGCCATCATCGACCACAATCAACTCTCGCTCCAGTCCTTCTATAGGAGCCTTGGAGACTGCATCTAAGACCTGAATGATAGTTTTCTTTTCGTTGTAAACAGGAATGAGAATGGAAAGCTTTTTCACGATTTGGGGTCACGCTGGCAGGGACAGTGCTCTTTGGTGCGCTGCGAGTTCTATTGAATCGTCGAGCGGCGCAAGCACTACGTTACCATGCCTTCTAAGCAAGGCTTCTGTAATTAGACGATCTGCAAAGTGAGGATTTTTGGGCAACAACGAGCCGTGTAAGTAAGTGCCATAAACGGACCCAGAGGCCACTCCTTCAAGACCATCTTCACCATTGTTGCCATTGCCCACAGTGACTTTGCCGAGCGCCTTGACGTCCTTGCCTAAAAAAGTTTTACCACTGTGATTTTCAAAGCCAACCAGTGTCGTTTGATCGTCACGTTTGACCGTGACATTGCCAATCATGCGTCTGTCACCGGCGACAGTGAAGGCGTCGAGCACAGATAGTCCTTTTAATTCATCGCCTTGAGCAGGTTTGTAATAGTGACCGAGCAACTGATAGCCGCCGCAAATAGCCAGTATTACGGCGCCCTGTTTGACGGCGTCTTGAATAACATCCTGGCGTTTGATCAGGTCTTCAGCGATTACCTGTTGCTGCTTATCTTGACCACCACCGATGAAATAGAGATCAAATTGATCGGGGTCGAATTTTTCACCCAATCCGATTGCTGTGACAGTCGCGTCGATTCCGCGCCATTTGGCTCGTTGCTGGAGGGTGATGATATTGCCTCTGTCTCCGTAGATATTGAGGAAGTGCGCATATAAATGTGCGATTCTCAGATCATGGGCTGGCATGGTTTTCTCCAGAAATGTTATCGGCGCTTTTGGCTACGTGAGAATATTTATGTTCTATTCTACTTATCAAACCAGTCAGTCGCTGATTTTTGTTGTCATTACTCGTAAATCTGTAGGCGTCCTGCATTGTGGTCTATTTGGATCACCCTTTGACAAGGGCTGCGCAATCTTTTCTTGCTTAAGGCAGGATCCAGGCGGGCGATTCGGGAACTATTTTCATCCAGCTCGCGACATGTGCCTAGGATTGCTGAGGAAGGGAACCCAATACGCTTTGAAACGATAATCATGTTTTTGATCGAAGCGCATTTAGATTCAATATTCCGTGATTCTTTGTTTAAGGTCTGGTGACTTGTGCGATTAGCACCAGATGCGGTTCCGTGTTTTGGCCTGTGTTTGAAGTAAGTGGCACTGTTTTTGATACCACCTTTGAAACTCGCTAAAAAGCCATTTCCGGCTGTCTGATAAAAAAAGATGCCAGGAAGGGCTTGCGAGTTCTTGACGAGTGGTTGCCATGAACCTAGAGCTAGAGCGACTTTGCGGGATTGCGGGTGGATATATTTTGGGCGATGGAATGTTAATTTATTAGTGTTTTTTAATGACGCTTTAAGCTGCACTGGATGCAGATTTTGCACATTTTTTACGGCATCAATCAATTTTGACGTTTCATTCCCCTTCAACGCAGGAACAATTAAGCTATGATGGCGACCGTTAGATTCAGGTCATTGCAAGGGAGTATTTACCATATGAAAAAGGGGTTTGCATCCTTACTTACCGCACTCGTTGCCGTAAGTGCGAGCACCTTGATCTCCACTACACCGGCTAGCGCACAGGGCGCAACCAATGTAAGTGAGTTGACCGACGTTGTGGGTAACGAATGGGCTTACAACGCGCTCAAGGAGCTCGTAAACAATCAGTGTCACGTGTTGGTTGGTTATCCAGACAGAACGTATCGTGGACAAAAGTCTGCAACACGTTTTGAAATGGCAGCCGCACTATACAAGTATGAACAGTGCATCACAGAACGACTCAATACAAAAGCTGACAAAGCCGACTTGGAAAAGTTTGCTGCGTTGCTCGATGAGTTCCGTGGTGAATTAAATCAGCTGAAGGCTCGCGTTGATTCTTTGGAAGCACGCATGAAGGCAGTTGAAGACAAGAATATCGAACAAGACATGAGACTCGCTTATGCTGAACGCCAAAAAGGCTTCATCTATGAGCGCCTCGTGAAGGGCACATTCATTGATGCTCGCGATATTTTGGTTGGCGTTGGTCGTGGCGCACGTGGTATCTACGAGTTCTTGTTTTAACTCTAATACCCTGTAGCACGACTTGTGTCTTACCTGATCTACTTTAATAACTCCCGAAGTGAATAACTTCGGGAGTTATTTTTTGATGGGTTTTGAAGCAAATTTCTAACTGACATCTGTTGCTTTCAGAGAACAAGCGATATCGGTTGTTCTTTTGATCCAATGACAACTCTTTTTTTGCGTTTGTTTTTTTTGAGGCTAAATATTTTGGTTAGTAAGCATTTGACATCTGCATTCAGCAAAGAGCTTGTGTTTGCTCTCGACATCTGCGAGCAAGCCGGAAAAGTGGCGATGCGCCACTGGAGTGCTGGTGTAAAAACGATATCGAAAGAAGATGGCAGTCCGGTTACCATCGCTGATACCGAATGCGAACGCATGATTCGTATGGCCATCGAAAAGACTTTTCCTAAAGATCGCATGCTTGGTGAAGAAGAAGGCGAAACGAAAAATGCCGAGGCTGACAAAACTGCAAGTGTACGCAAATGGATTATCGATCCAATTGATGGCACGTATGGTTACGCTCGCGGACTGACTGTCTTTTCAACGCTTTTAGCACTCGAAGAAAATGGTGAAATAATCCTTGGCGTTGTCAGCGCGCCTGCAGCCAACGAGATTTACTGGGCTGAAAAAGGCAAAGGCGCCTGGAAAAATGGACAGCGCATCGAAGTGTCTAATTGTGCCGATTTGAGTCAATCTCAGTTCAATTTCGGCGGTCTCAATCGAATCTTGCAACGAGGTTTTATCAAGGCTATGGAAAAGATTGCCGTGCAAACGGCAAAACAAAGATGCCCTGGTGATTATTTGAGTTTTGCTCAGGTTTTCGAAGGTAAAGCTGAGGCCAGTCTCGAGATTGGCGTCAAGCCCTGGGATTTAGCTCCCATGAAAATTATCATTGAAGAAGCCGGTGGTACCTATAGCGATCTGGCAGGCGGTAAATCGATTTATCTTGGCGACTGTCTGGTTACTAACGGACACCTTGAAAAAGCATTCGTTCAGTTATTGACGATTTAACCGGCGGCTTTAATTGCGTTTCATGCGAGTTAGATTTGCTAAATTGAGAAGTGTCTGAGCATTGCCTCGGGAATAATGTACTAAGGCATAGCCTTAATGGGGTTGCGGCGCAATCACGATGCAAAAATCGGACTGGCTTAAATCAATGCGGGTGCGTATGGCTTTGACCATGTCGCTTTCCGGCGTCTTGCCGATTATCATTTGTCACGCCATCGTGGCTGGCTATTCCCGAGCCAGTATGTCGCAGGTCATTTGGTACATTCCGCTCATTCCCATCTTAATTGCCATCAACTGGATTCTGGCTGGCGTCATTTTGATTCCCATTCGACAGTTGCTTCAAGGAACGACCGAACTTGTCTCCATGGACATTCGCAAACGTCTTGATGTCGATCCGCATGAACCGATTGAAACACTAGAACTAAGACAGTCTTTCAACAAATTGTTGAATCGTTTGGAAGAGTCTTTGAATATTCAATGTCAGTTCGTCGCAGACGCCAGTCATGAACTGCGTACGCCATTGACCTCTATTCAAGGCTACACGAAACTATTATTGCGACGTGGAGCAAACATTGACGCTAACTTGCTGGCTGAAGCATTGCAAACTATTTCCGATGAATCTGGCCGCTTGATTCGTCTGGTTTCGGATCTCTTGCAATTGGCGCGCGCAGACGCGGGGCAGGCGATCATTAATCAGCAAGAGCCGATAGATATTCGCACAGTGCTCGGTTCTGTCGAAGACACGGTTACTGTCATTGCTCCAGAGCAAATTGAAGTGCAATTTATTCTCTCTCAAAATCCAATATATGTTCTTGCTGATTCGGATCGACTGAAACAGGTATTTCTAAATCTTATAAACAACGCTATCAAAGCTACTCAAGGTGGTGGCAAAGTTACAGTGACTTTGCGGGTTTCCAATAATCACGCTGTTGTTAGAGTGATTGATACCGGCATTGGTATCGCGCCAGCCGATCAACAGCGCATTTTTGATCGCTTTTACCGTGTCGAGAGATCGCGCACACGCTCGCGCGTCTATGGTGGTGGCACCGGACTTGGTCTGGCTATTGCTTTGACTATCATCAAAGCGCACAAAGGTGGCATTGAATTAGAGAGTGAATTGAATAAAGGTTCGACTTTTACGATCCGCTTGCCCATGGTAGAAAAAGATGGAAAGGCGATATCATCGGCGGTGTCAACTGAAGACGATAGACACATTGGCATCGCCAAAAGCTCTAGCAAAGATGATGATGAAAAGACGATTCCGCCGCAAGATGGCACTGGCAAAATTGAACCTACTGCTAAAGCAAAGCCGGCAGATACAAGCGCGCAAAAGCAGGTTGATTCATTGATGTCGTCTACTTTGTCCGAGACATTCGACGCAACACCGCCGCAGCCACCCAATCCTTAAACTATTGAGCGAACAACACCGCCGTCTACGCGCAAGGCTGCACCATTTGTTGCAGATGCCAGAGTGCTTGCAACGTAGCAAACCATTGACGCCACTTCTTCAGATGTGGCAAATCTCTGAATCAAAGACGAAGGCCTGACGTTTTCGAAAAATTCTTTTTCCACCTGTTGCGTCGAGATGTTCTTTTGCTTGCCCATGTTCGCAACAAAGTCGGTCACGCCTTCAGATAGAGTAGGACCTGGCAAAACGGAATTGACAGTGACATTGGTCCCCTTGGTTGTCTCGGCCAGACCGCGTGAGATGGCTAGCTGGGCTGTTTTGGTGAAGCCATAGTGAATCATCTCGACAGGAGTCTGCACTGCCGATTCGCTCGAGATAAAAATCACTCGGCCCCAATTTTCTTTGAGCATAAGTGGCAGATAGTGGCGACTTAAACGCACCCCACTCATAACGTTTACTTGAAAAATGTTTTCCCAGTCAGCATCTGTGATCTGCGAAAATTCTTTGGGCTCATAAGCGCCCACGTTATTGACAAGAATCTCGACAGCTGGCAGCTGTTTGATTGTTGCTGCAGCACCTTCAGCCGTTGAAAGATCGCTGACGATGCCGTTTGCAGTGCCAAACTTTTTCAGGGATTGAAGGGCCTGATCAACTGCTTTTTGGGTGCGACCATTAATTGTGACCAGGGCACCTTCCTGCAGCAGCGCGCTGGCGATTGCAAAGCCAATGCCTTTGGTTGAACCTGTAACTAACGCAGTCTTGCCTTTAATTCCTAAATCCACTTTTGAACTCCTGGCGAAGTGAGTAACCAGTGAATTTTACCTGGACTCAGGCGACGAAAACAAAACCTTCCACTAGCATCAGTTCAATCATTACAAAAAGGTAGGCGCCAGGGACGGCAAAAGTGAGCATGACTTGTGTGCAAAATGTGGGCGTTTTTTGACTATAAGCCGTCCAGCTTGAGTCTGTGGCATCTGATACCACCAGTAGTATCTGCGGCGACACCAGCCCTGGTCAGTTGCGATCACAAGCCAAAAGAAAACTGCCAGTAATCGAAAGATCGCTGGCAGTCTGCAATTCTGAAAGGTGAGCCCTATTAGGTGCTCTATTTGTTGTCGGCGGCAGCTGGTGCAGCTGGGGCGGCGGCAACTGGAGCTGCTTTAACAGGTTCGGCAGGCTCGTCCTTAGTTCTTGGAGCAGTTACTTTGACGACGATTTCGCCAATTGGGTTGACCACGGAAACGTGTTCTGGCAATTTCAAATCGCCAAAGTGAAGAGCATCTTCCAGTTCAACCAGTTTTTCCAAATCGCATTCGATAAAGTCTGGAATGTCGTTAGGCATGCATTCAATTTCCACTTCCTGGAAAGATTCAACCAGCACACCGCCGCCTTTAGCTGCTGCGGAGACGCCGATGAATTTGATTGGCACGGTCAGTGTTAGTTTCTTCTTCAGGTCAACACGCAAGAACTGAATGCTTTGTACTTTGTGATTGATGCTGACACGTTGAACGGAGCGGATAACGGCGTTTGTGACTTTGCCGTTGAGGTCCAATTCAATCATGTGTGAGTAGGCTGCTGGTGCTAGGCGCCCGAACTCTCTGGCATCTACCTGTACTGATTGCGGATCTTTGCCGGAACCATAAACAGTCGCCGGGATAGTCCCTTCACGACGTAATACGTTAGGAGTCTTGGACTCACGCTCTTTAATCGCTAATTTGATCTTTTCCATGACCCTCTGAACCTTCTTAGTCGTCTGAATTTGCTCTTTACTGGACTCATTTGACTGCCTCGCCGGAGCTAGACAGTCATCGCTTCAGGGCTAATTGCCTGAAAAGTACTGGGGCACAAGGATTCGAACCTCGGAATGGCTGGACCAAAACCAGCTGCCTTACCACTTGGCGATGCCCCAATTTGTGGCGAAGAGATGCATTCTATTGAAGATGCAGCCCTTATGTCAAATCTGCGAGGCTGATCTATTTCAATAGATTTCGTCTTTAGATTTGTTCAATTACACCAAACTATTCGACAATAGCCGAACTTTTTAGCCTTACTTTAACTGATTCGCTTGTTGAACCAGAGAGCGTGCAAAGTTGAGAGAGACTTCTTCATCCCCTTGGCCACTAGCCATGGCTGCCAGAGCCTGCAGACGCTGGTCAGCGTCAAGGAGTCGGGCTGAAATATGAGTCGCGTCAGCCGATTGTGATTTTGCTACTTCAATGTGGTTGTCAGCAACTGAGGCGATAATTGGTTGGTGGGTAATACATAGAATTTGATGAGATTTTGCCAATCTTGCCAGCTTGTCACGCATCGATTGCAATACGCGACCACTGAGTCCTGTGTCAATTTCGTCGAAAATGACAGTCGAGACTTGATCGGCATGAGCAAAAATCGTTTTGATAGCCAGCATCACTCTTGAAAGTTCACCACCAGAGGCAATTTTGCTTAAAGGTAAAAGAGGCTGCCCGGGGTTTGGCGCGATTACAAACTCCACTCGATCCTGACCGGAAGGTCCAGTTTCGTTCAGCTTAGTAACGGCTATTTCAAATTTGCATCTTTCCATACCGAGATCCACTAATTCAGCTAAAACTAATTGGCTGAGATTTTTAGCGAGCTTCAATCTCTTTTGAGTAAGGTCGTCGGCAACACTCTGGAGCTTGGTTTCAATTTCTTTGAGTTCGGCATCGATTTGATCGATTCGACTTTGCGAATTTTCCAGTTTATCAATGTCGATGCGCAAAATTTCTCGACGTTCGAGCGCTTCTTTTAGAGTAGGACCATACTTGCGCTTAATCGCCACAAGCACGCCCAGTCGCGTTTCAACACTAGTCAACGTTTCTGGATCTGTATCAAGTGTACTTGCGTAGCGACGTAGCTTGGATGCCGCTTCTTCCATGCTGGCAAGGCTGCTTTGCAGCAAAGTGCAGGTTTCGAGCAGGGTTTCATCAAAGCGCGAGGCTTTTTCAATATCAGCGAGACTCTTTTGCAAAAGATCAACGGTGCAAACAGATTCGTCCTTATCTGATCCATTTAGCGCTTCATATGCGCCATTTACCAGTGTTTCTAGTTGGGCAACGTGAGCAAGTACATTTTGCTGATGATCTAAATCGGTATCTTCATTTTCATCTATAAGTTCTGCTTCTTCTAATTCCTGCAATTGGAAGCGTGAAAAATCAAGTTTGCGTAAGCGATCTTCTTCAGAGCCATTTAATTCTTTTTGCGTGGCTAAAAGCTCACGGCGATTGGCTTGTAGTAGACGAACTTTGTCCAGGATTTTTTTATGATTGGCATCGCCGAGACTATCGAGAAGGTCTAATTGATACTGAGGCGACATCATGGTGCGCGCTTCATGCTGGGCGTGAATGGTCAGCAGTAATTCACCAAGCTCTTGCACAATCGAGTGATTGACCAGAGTGCCATTGATGCGCACACGCGAACCAGATTTGGTGATTTCACGCGCGACAGTGGTGACACTAGGATCTTCGTCAACTAATTCATTGTGCTTCAACCAGCTAGCAACAGTAGATGAGACTTTAAATGTCGCTTCGATGTACGCTTTTTCTGCACCGACACGAATTGCCCCTGGTCCGGCCTTGCCACCGAGCACAGTATTGAGCGCGTCAATGAGAATAGATTTTCCTGCTCCGGTCTCGCCTGTCAGAACATTTAGTCCCGGCGTCCATTCGACTTGCAAATGGTCTATTAGGGCAAAATCTTTGATGTTAATTGTTTCGAGCATCTAGGATATATACCTCAAGCCTCTTTCAGTCGGAGTTGTCGGCTAAAAATGAGCCTCGAACTCGGCATATCATATCAAAGAACATCCTTTCAGTCAGTGCGCGAAGAAATAGCGCGTTAAATGGAAAAACAGGGGGGCTGCAAAACACAGTGAGTCGATGCGGTCGAGCATGCCACCATGTCCGGGAATTAAGGCGCTGTAATCCTTGATGCCGCGATCTCTTTTGATCGCCGACATGACGACACCACCGCCGAAGCCAATCAGGCTTATCAGCAAAGACATAAGCGCTGCTTGCCATGGTGAAAAGGGGGTAAACGACCACATACAGGTTCCTACTACCGTTGCTGTCAGAATTCCGCCGACAAATCCTTCAACTGTTTTATTGGGGCTAATCGTTGGCACGATTTTGTGTCGACCAAAGCTTTTGCCAAAGACGTATTGCAGAACATCGCTGATTTCCACAATGAATACCAAGAAGCACAAAAGGCGTGCCGCATGTGTTTCGTAGCCGTTGATACTGAGACTTAAAATGGCTGGTGCATAACTGATGAAATAAACGCACAGCATTAAGCCCCATTGAATTTCGGCAGTACGAGCAAGAAAATTTTTGCTGTCACCACAGATGGCACTGCAGATAGGGAGGCACAAAAATGCATAGACCGGAATAAATATTACAAACAGTCCGTACCAGTGCACCGCGAGCAAAATATAGTTAATCGGTAGCATCACAAAGAATGCCCAGGCAAGTGAATGATGATCAGATTTTTGCGTCGGCGTGATCGTAATAAATTCTCGCAAAGCTAAAACAGATATTGCGGCAAATAGAATAATGGAGGAACCTCCGCCAGCGAGAATGGCTGCAGCAAAGATTGTCACCATCACCCACCAGGCGCGCAGTCGAGAATTGAGGTTGGTTAGGAAGAGCGAGGCGTCCTTCGTTTTGCAATTGATTACTGTAGTAATGATGGTGGCAAGCATCAGTGCGCCAAAAATCATCGCTAATAAAACTAGTAATTGTGGGTCTTTAGCTAATAACATTTTGTGCACACCTTTCCATTGCTTGTTTTGCTCGTTCTAGGAATTCGTCTCTGCTTTCTTCGACCTTGAAATAGAGCGGCTCTCCAAATGTTACCGTGCACAAAACTGGGACTGGAATACATTCTCCTTTGGGCAAAATGCGGTTGGCGTTGTTTATAAAAGTTGGTATCAATTCAATTTGAGGACGTTGCTTACACAAATGATAGAGTCCACTTTTAAAGTTTTGTAGAATCTCTGAATCATTGCGTGTGCCTTCGGGAAACAGAATTAACGAGCTTCCTGCATCAAGAGCATTCACAAGAGCCCTGATTGGATTGTTGCGTCGGGTTGGCTTTAGCCGTTCAATTGGTATGAAATGTACAATTTTTTGAGAAAACCAACGGCGCATCGGCGTCTTTAGCCAATAATCGGCAGCTCCTGCTGGTCTTACTGATTTGCGTATGCTTCGTGGTAGTACCGAAAGTAGTACCATACAATCGAAGTGGCTGGTGTGATTGACAAAGTAAATGCGTTGTACTGGCTCGGGCTCGCTGCCGAGCCAGTGCCCCTGCACGCCTGTGAAGCATCTGACCAACTCACAAATTGCGTTTAACATCAGCTTAGTTCCATTTGTCTGGCGAGATTCATGGTTCTGCGTAGGCAAGTAATTGTTGTGCCGATAGCAATTGTCGTAAGCGCGCAAATCAGTGCATCGTGACCACCGGTCACAATCAGCTGGATGCCTGTTATTACAAGACCAAACATGAGAGAAAACATGCGCTGTTGTTTGGCCATTGGTCCAGTGTAATCTTGACTGGCCGAATAGCGAGCACCAAATGCTCTTATGTATGCTGTAGTTAGTGCAAGCAGCGCACAAAGCCAGCCAAGACTTGAACCGATTTCGCCAAAGTTTGCAGCGTAGCCAGCGGCTACCAGCAAAACGCTATCGGAGAACCGGTCTGGTAGCTCATTGAAAAGATCACCGCCTTTGGTGGCTTGTTTGCATTCTACGGCCATCAGTCCATCTAGCAAATTGCATGCTAATCTGAGGATGATGAATATTGCGGTTAGAAAGAAAGCCAATGCTTTTGTCGAAGCAGATACCGATATCGTCGATGTCGACATTAGCAGCGTAGAGCCTGCTGCGGCCAAAACAGCGCTCATAACCGATACCTGATTAGGTGTGACCTTGCATTTTACGAGATAAGCCGCCGCATCTTGCGAACAGTGGCTGTTTCGCATCTTGACTGGACGCCGTTGCAAATTTGTATACATTTTGAATACTCAAATCTATTTCACCCTCCAAGGATAGCTGCGGGAGAGTGCCAAATTTGCGCGTTCGCAACACTTTGCGAACTGTTCAATTGCCTCTTAAAAACGGCTCGTTAGTTTTCGTTACTGCCTTACTCGAGCGCCATAATGTCTAAGTCCATACAGCTTTAGCTGGTCGGGAGTTTGGGGGGCGGATAAATTGGCGTCTTGCAGCGGCATCCTAGATGGGTCTGGAGACCACCAACCTTGAAAGGAGTTAAAATCGGGGCTGAATTCACAGAGAAAGAAACCGGTGCCATTTTTGTCATGCCATTGCATGAATAGCTGTCTTTCAGACAGTATTTGAGCATTGTCTAGGGTGCCGCCATAGGGGGTGCCCGGCTGGTAGGCTTGCAAATAATAGCTTCCGACCAACTGCCCATTGGCGCTCATCTGAAATTCGGTTGTTACTGGCGCGTTAATTTCGGTAGTCGCAACATGGACCCAATTATAGGGACCTTTGTGATTAATATCTTTTTGCTCCCAAATAGTTCCGGCAAAATGTCCAAGTGGAGATAATGCTGGGCGTGTGACGTTCTGCTGATTGCTCCGTTGCCCGCTTTGAAGTGCCACTTGTGCATGTGATTCCGATTCTCGTTCGTGGGAGAGATCAGCGGAATAGATTTTGCCTTCTCTCTCAATCGTTATTCGCATAGCAGTTGGACTTGTCTGCATGGCAAGAACAATATCGCCGGAAATAATTCCATATCGTTCTGCTCGGCTTCCTTGCAAAACCTTTTTTACGAAGTGTTCTGCGCGACCAGCTTGATTTTGTTTTGACCCTATTTCGATTCCATACTCCAAAAGTTGATCGTCATTAACTTCTGCTTTTAAAACGCGTTTTGGTATGGACTGCCCACTTGCCCTATTTGCGGATGTTCCACCGTCGACTTTAGCCTTTTGTGGCTGTAACGTTGCGGACTTCAGGTCGACCTTGTTCTGCTGACGAATTCGCTCTTGAAGGTCAGCTAGTCTTCCGTAAAGTGAGCCTGACTGAACACTACCAAATTCTTTTTGTTCGAGAGCTTCTAGGCGAATTAGAGATGGTTGACCCTCATTAGCTGCGCCAAAAACGGTCAGTTCGAGATCGCTGATGCATTTATCCAGATTCTGGAAATCTGCGTGCATACCGTCGATAGCCGGAGAGTCGCTAGCTATCGCAAGCTCGCCGAATCCAGCAAGAAGGACTGCTACGAATCCCGTTGCTGACAATAGTTTTTTCACGGGATACTTACAGTTCGAGTGTTCGTTTGTCATCTGCTGGTGAGGTCCAGTAAAAAAGCAACATGCATCCTGAGTGCAGAACTTACGCTCACGTGGAGTATACCTGACTGTCGATTTGGAGGTGTGCCCAGCTATTTGCGAACTGTAGAATTGCCGTCTAAAAAGTAGTGGTTTAAATAAAGAAGATTCCAGCCCTGTGGCGAGATTGATTGACTGCAACCCCTTTACAATCCTTTTTGCGCCGGTTATTATGGCAGACCGAGGTGCGAGAAGTGCAGGACCAGGGGCGAAATTCGGATTCGGCAGAAGTGCGTAATCTCAAGCGCGATGCTGAAGGGCGTATACACTCCGGCGAAACAGCTCTTTCGGTTTTGCAGCATGAAGCAACTGTTTTGCGACATCATGAATCAAAGCATGGTCACTTTTCAAAAGACCATTACCGGCATGAGATGAAGCTGCTCAAGAAAGCTCTTCAGCATGATGGCTATCTTGATTTTTCGCCGCACGCCGAAAAGCAAGGTCACCTATCTGACAAAGCAAGAAAAATCCTCACTGCTCACGACACTAAAATCGAAAAGGCGCTTTCTCCGAAAGGCAAAGTCGCCGCAAAAGTTGATGTGTTGCCGGAGATAGACAACCCTTTCATAGAGCAACATAAGGTCGAAGCGCCCAAGTTGCCTGACGCTTCCAAGGAGCGTCAACTGCCTTTTAGTCCGGGGACAACAGGTCTTCTAGACAACTGGAATGAACAACACAAAGCTCTTGTCCATAAAGCGCAATCTGGTGTGCCTGATACTGCCTTCTTTGGTGATTCAATTACCGATGGCATGTCGCTCAATAATTCATTCAAAAATCTACATGGTAAAACAGCGAATTTCGGCATTCATAGCGACACTACTGAGAATTTGCGCTATCGCCTCGAGCACGGTGAGTTGAATTTCAAAAACGGTAAAGCGCCTAAGGACTTCGTTATGCTGATCGGCACAAACGACATTGACCAGGGCAAGTCACATGAGCAAATAGCACGCGACATCATGGGGAATGCTGAACTGATTGCTCACAAATTCCCCAACTCGAAAGTTTTAGTCTTAGGACTGTTGCCGCGTGGTGGACATCGCGATGATGTCACTGATATCAATAAACTTTTACATCACGACTTGAGCGAACAGCATAGTCCTAATATCCATTTCAGCGATATTGGACGGTCAATGCTCGAAAAAAATGGTTCTATGTCCAGAGATGTGTGGCAGGGGGATTTTGAGCATCCTACATACGACCATGGCTACACGCGCTTACTGGCTGCGATTAAAAAATCGTTGGATGCTGAACATTAATACCGGCTGCCATTGTCACAATTAGGGCTCTTGAGTATTTATACCATTGTCCGGGGGCGCCCGGTCCCCTACGATGTTGCCTGAGAGTAGAAACAGGTACAGAATATGAGCGAGCGCATCTCTTTACGCGACCTGACCACGCAACTAGAAAAGGGTGACGGAAGTTCTGTTTCCAACGCTTTTAGCGGCAAGTTCGAAGAAGAGCGCTTCCGTGACCTCGATGCCATAAGCAAGCTGAATCAAGATGATTTAAAGGCTGGAAGGACCGATACCACGCTCCACATTACTCATGATTTTTATTATAAAGACACCATTTCAATCCGAGCGACAAAAGGTGGCTTTGACGAGTTCATGGGCGGCAAAATGTTGTATCAAGATGATTTGAGCATGAGCGACCTCAAGCACACCGATATAAATGATAAAGTGCCTGCTGTGCGCCAGCCAGTAGATGTCCCTAAACTTGCTGAGTCCGCAGAAAATGGTGATGGCAAGGCGATCGAGACTGCCCTCAGCGGTAAGTATCAGGAAGAACGAGCTTCAATTTTAACGGACATCGAAAAGCAAAATAAAGCAGATCTAGCAGCCCAAAAGACAAACGCCACCCTCGAAATTTCACTTGCGGGCTCGAAACATAGTGCTAATGCAATGTCTATCAGCCGTGTGCTAGCTGGCGCGCATGATTATTGGATGGGAGGCGTTCAGATTTATGGTGAGTCACTAGACCCAGTCAATGGTAAGCGCGTAACTCTGGCCAAGGCAGACGAGCGTAAATAGGTGCAATTTTCGTTGCTATTTGCGTTGCTCGTGGGTCTTTAATGTGAGTTTTTAGCCCGACGAACGTTTGCGCTTGTGGCAATTCGGCGCATGATCGTCGACGATTCCTACTGCTTGCATCCAGGCATAAACGATAACTGGTCCCACAAATTTGAAGCCTCGTTTTTTGAACTCTTTCGAGAATTGCTCTGAAAGAGGTGTTTGCGTAGGGATTGGTCCAGTATTTTTTATGGGTTTGCCACCGGCAACGCACCATACGAAATCAGAAAAGTCTTCTCCTGATTTTTGCATCGCTAAATAGGCTTTTGCACCGCCTATAGTGGCTTCTATCTTTGCGCGTGCTCTAATGATGCCTGGGTCTTGCATCAATTTTTCAATATCGCTTTCTTTCAGTTTTGCTACTTTTGCAGGGTCGAAATTTTTGAACGCTTTTCGAAAAGCATCGCGCTTTTTCAATACGACAGACCAGGAAAGCCCAGCCTGAAAGCCCTCAAGCATGAGCATCTCCCAGAGCGTTCGGCTGTCATACAGCGGGACGCCCCATTCTTCATCGTGATAAGCGGACATCAGTGGACTGCTGTTAGCCCACGCACATCTGGATTTTTCCGTCGACATTGGTATCCTCAAAGATCGTGATTAAGTAGGTATAGCCGCTTATTGCAAATCATTATAAGTGGTTGTAACCAATCTTTTTTTTCTTCTCGACAATAGATTACACATGAAAATGGTCTATTGGAGCGACGTTCTCAATTATTAGTTGAGTATCAGCAAATCCACCTTGTTTGGTGCGTCTTCCAATGTTTTCCCCTGCGCTATGCAAAGATGGTCTAGTTTGCCGGACACTTGCAAAATGCTCCATACTAGCTATATCTAGACATCTCGAATGTTTCTTCCAAAATTACGTTTTCGGCAAGTAGTGCTGTCCACCTGATTCTTCAAAACTATAGACCTCATGATTTTTGAAGCCGAGTGGACTCGGCGTGCTGAGTCATCTTCGCTACGTTTACTTGAGCAGCTCTTTAGCATTGGTGGACAAATATCCTGGCTGTGCGACATAGAAACACACGCAGGATAGATTCGATTGTGTTCTGCAATTGTTGTGCTATGCATCATAATTCTCGGTGTTTCTACCTGAGGAGAGCTTGGTGTTTAAGAAGTCAGTTACGCCTTGTTTCAGTGGTGGAGACCGCGGAGTTTATGTTTAAAGAAGAAGACGCCACAACAACTTGGTGCCCCAGTGATCGCCTGACATTTCTTGTTTGAGCCAGAGCCTGTTTCAGACAATCGACATCTCTGTTCTGGTGAGTGTCTTGTAGAAGAATTTGGGTAACATCAAGCTCCCATTGATGGTGAAATGCTATCGCATCTTTTATATCAGTTACCAAATTTTCTAATCTGTGATAGTTCCCGCTTCGACTTGACTTCAAAATTTCGGCCGCGATTAAGTCCGCGCACCCCTCAAAAGAGTCGACAAAAGCAAGTTCAACGTTGGCGGCCGCCGAGTACTCTTTGACTTCTATGAGCATCATTATCAATTCGACGGTGGGTTCATATTTGCTCATTTCGTGCTCCGTTGATCACAATGTACTATGAATTTATAAGCCAGAGCTTTCATTTGGCTTGCGCGTTGAGTCCAAGCAGTACCGCAGCGAATGTTTGGCCGGTGCTCACAATGGAGCCTGTTCAGAAAGTTTTAAGTCTGGGAGTCATCAGTAGCCGCATTCAAGGGTTGCTTCTGCAGACGCCTCCAGTGCCGATTAGGGGCATCTATCGAATGGGCAAAAGAACCTGTTTATCCGCACTGCCGCTAACACTATGGATAAGCCACCATCGTTCCGTACACATAGGCAAGTCTCTCATCCTTTTGGCTTATATGAGCTGTTCGTAGCTCATCGACTTGTATTCATGCTTAATAGCCTGTTTCCCATCAATCTCCAGTAGCTTCTCAACGGTGATAGGCGAAAAATTTACCACCTACGACCGATGCGGAGTTTCGTTAAACTGGCAACAATATGGATATACGAGCGAATTCAGGTCGATATGAGTCGGATCGCTCCTCATGGCAGTAATAACACAGATTTGGCTTTAAAACTGGTCCTGTCTTTTCGCCGTTGCCATACTCGGTGTCGTTCTCATCTATAAACTGAAGGATGTTGATCGTTTGTTTGATCCTGGTGGTGACAATAGCTGCAGCAATTATCCGATCGCCGAAGCGGCCGAAATGAGAAAGATACCAAGACTGGTAACGGTTCTAGCGCTTTACCTGGCTGCTGCCATGACATATGGTGCCCTAGCTGCTCTGCTTGTTCCGGCTATCCATGAGCAGTGGCATAAGTTAAATGACAATCTTCCCGGCTACCTGTCTGGATTAAGTAGCTGGTACAAAAGCACTGTTGGTGCCAACAACACTAGCGCAAATGTCCTTACATTCATGTGGGCGCATCTCTAATGGGGGTGCCAGGCGCGATCATAAGCGTACCGGTAATTTCGGCAGCCATATATCTCGCTCAAGAATTTTACGTAAAGCGGTTAACGGTTCCAGATGATGTCTCAGGTGACAGCATGAACACGAGCGACACCGGCATGACTCGGTCTACTGTCAAGCAATAACAAAGGAGCGTTAATGATTACCTCGGCCAATGAGCTCTTTCAGCAATCGCCTCAGGCGCTGCTAGCTTCGCTGAATTCTAATAAGGAAGCTGGGTTGTCCATCGACTTGGCCGCTCGAAGACTGAAGACAGAGGGACCAAATGAGTTAGGCAGAACAGAGCCTCTCAACGCTTGGGCTCTGTTGATCGATCAGTTCAAATCCAGCGTAGTGCTCCTACTAATAGTGGCTACTATTATTTCCGCCTTCATGAAGGAATACTTGCAGACCTTAGGCATAATCGCTGCTTTGGTGACAAATTCTGCCATCGGTTTCGTGACTGAATATCGTGCCAAAGTATCACTCAATGCATTGTCGGAAATGGCTGGTGGCACAATTCGTGTTCGTCGAGGAAGCGGCGAAATAGATTTGCCGGTACGAGATCTGGTTCGTGGGGACATTGTGCTGCTGGAGGCGGGCGTACGGGTGCCAGCTGATCTTTGCCTTTTAGAGAGTGCGTCATTCTCCGTCGACGAGTCCCCGCTGACTGGAGAAAGTGTTCCCGTTTGGAAGACATCAAGTCCCTCAAGTTCTGATCCACTTGAAAGTAGCATTGCCTTTCAGGGGACTGGTGTCCTGAGCGGACGTGCTGTATGTGTCGTTATCGCCACTGGCTCAAATACCAAAATCGGCAAGTTAGGTCTTCTGTTGCATGACACAGTGTCAGGCGAGACGCCATTAACCCGGTCACTGAATATTCTCGGGCATCAATTAACCATTCTCGTTATTGTGTTGTGCGCTGTATTTGCTGGACTAGGACTGTGGCGGCATGTCCCACTAGAGAGAATGCTTGAAACCAGCGTTGCCCTTGCAGTCGCGGCCATCCCTGAAGGACTACCGGTGATCGCTACATTAGCACTGGCCGCTGGCATTAGAAGAATGGTACGAGCTAAGGCTTTAGTCCGGAGGCTGCCTGCTGTTGAAACACTGGGTTGCACCACTGTCATTTGTACCGACAAGACTGGCACTCTGACTGAAAATAAGATGCTGGTTACTGACATAATTTTGCACCAAGAACATCTTCAGCTCTCAGGACGCGGTTACGAACCCACTGGAGAACTGACCAGTAATGGAAAACCGTATAACTCGGACTCTCATAGTCTGCATGAATTTTTGGCGGCAATTTGTTTGAACAATGATGCCCGTCTCGAAAATCATGGAGGGCAAGAAGGTTGGCATATACACGGCGATCCCACCGAGGGATGCCTAATAGCAGCAGCTCTAAAGCTTGGAGAGGACGATGAAGCCTTGCGAGCCGAACTACCACGATTGGCAGAGGTACCTTTTGACTTGAGTCGGAAACGTATGTCGACTATACACCTAGTCCAAACGGGAGGGTGTATTGTCTTTTGCAAGGGATCACCGGATGCTGTACTCCCGCTCTGCGCGCGCGTCCGCACTAAAGACGGAGATCTCGAGTTTCTCGCACAACAAAACGAATGGTTTGAAAGTCAGAACCGTCTGCTGGCAAGTCGCGGCCTGCGGGTACTTGCTGTTGCTTCGCGCAACATTGAGAAAGTGCCAGATGATCTTGACGCGGCCGAGTTGGAGAAAGGATTGACCTTACTGGGCTTAGTTGCGATGTCGGATCGCCCTAAAGAGAATGTAGAGGAAGCGATAAAGCGATGTCAGTCGGCCGGCATCAGGATAATTATGTTGACAGGCGATCAGGCTACAACGGCTCTTTCCGTGGCGCACGAGCTTGGAATTGTTCTGCCGGAAGCTGATGGAAAAGCGGTTCTTACCGGCGATGAGTTGCGAAACTTAAAGGAAGAAGAGATCAAAGCTGTCCTCGATCGAGTGTCCGTGATTGCACGCGTCACACCAGAAATGAAACTCGATATTGTGAAACGTCTTCAGAACAAAGGCCATATTGTGGCTATGACTGGAGATGGCATTAACGACGCGCCAGCGTTGCGCCAGTCCAATATCGGGATAGCAATGGGACAATCCGGCACTGATATGGCGCGCGAGGCTTCAGATCTCGTAATTACGGACGATAATTTCGCGACAATCGTGAAAGCGGTGGAACAGGGAAGGATCACATATGCGAATATCAGTCGAGCGATCGGTTATTTGTTAACTGCCAGCTTTACCTCCGTCATTGCTATCACACTTGGGCTTGTTGCAAACACCGGTCTGTTCCTTCAGCCACTGCAACTTCTTTACCTGAATCTGATTATGCACGTGCTGCCAGGAATGGGCATCGTATTGCAAAAGGATGCTGCTGGGGTAATGACACGTTCTCCAAGAGGAGCAACAGAGAAGCTTCTCGACAGATTCGAGCAAACGCAAATTGCCACTCGGAGTGTCCTGGTCGCCGTCGTCAGCCTGATAGCCATGTTGATTGATCAACGCTACTTTGGCGCGGACAGCTCGACCACTGTTGCTTTAGCCACACTCTCGCTTGCACTGATTCTGCAATCATGGTCATGGCTTTCTGCTGAAGGAGCAGCACGCATCAGTCGGTGGCACCTAAACAGACCCATGATGCTCTGTACTGCAATCAATTTAGTCTTATTGGGTTTAGCCTTATATTTCCCACCATTTCAACTAGTCCTCAATACTACAACGCTAAACGCACAGCACATGTCAATTGTGGTGGCAGCCGCGGCGATGACATACCTCTTGTCTTTACCAATCAAGGGCTGGGGCTCCAAGGGAAGGGGTTGACTACGGTACATTCCATGACTCTGTGGCAAAAAATAAATTTGGCACAAAATTGCTGATTGGAAATGGCTTGGATGAGCCATTTAATAATCTGAGATCTGTCGATTTTGGAGTTTTTGCAACAGAGGTTGCCGTGACTTTTATCCGTAGCGATCAACTGCAATATTTCTGTTCATGGAAATGTCCGATCGTTTCACTTGCGTCTTCCGTTAAATGCAATAGTGGTTGAGGAGGAAAAAAGCGTCTGAGACCGTTGTACTGTCGGCGTCTCACTAACAACGGTTTTATGGTCCACAAAGTGCAGCTTTTAACTGAGTCCCTTAACTGTTAGTGCCTCAAAACCCGAAATAACATCGAATAGTTCGTCATCAATAGCGCTTTGCCGAAGTTTATGGAACCGTCCATTCAGGACGGATAATAGTTCTCCGATATTTTTATCGGCTCTCTGCATTGAAGTTAAACGACTGGAATTTTCACTTGCTAGGGACTCGGCGCATGCTCTAAAAATAGAGACAAACAAATATTCGGAAACTAAAGACCGCAAAGTGTCGATATAATCTCCTACAATCTGTGGAAGATTTGTAGATGGCCACTCGATTCCAACTAAATCGTCCCTCCACTTCTTATCCAGTGGTAACAATTCCTGATAAGTAGGTTCATACAAACCAGTAGCTTTTAAACGATTGTAGAAAAGAAAAAATTGCGTCTCCGGATGTTGATTTTGAAGAGTCTCGCTCTTTAAAAGAATCTGCGTGACCAGAGCGCCAATAGCATTTACAGACGTGGGCACAGCAAACTGACTGGACGGTTGCAAACCTGAGTCTGTTAAGCGAGCGCAGACGCGTTCTCCGACAGCCCAGATCGTTGGCTTAACGCCCATCACCGACACTTGTTCAACCATGAAATCGACAATAGCATTATTGAATTGACCGACCAGTCCTTGATCTGAACCAAAAACGAGAACAGTCGTAAGTTTGATTTTTTTCGATATTGTTTCTATCGCATTTGCCTGCTCATGTAACAGTTGCTGTTTTAAGCATGTATGCAAGCCTAGTTGCACCGTTCTATCATAATCGGCCAGTGCCACTACTGACTTTTCATAATCAACGACGCTTGCTGCAGCAATCGTTTTCATGGTGCGCACGACAGAAAGAAGTTCGCCGGCGCTATCAATTTTTCGTCGTAAATTCGCGAGACTATCACTCATTCTTTTTCTCCGCAACATTTGCGGTGGCTTTATATTTTGACAGTGATTGCTTGGCAAGATTGAGCATCAACGAACGATCGTCCGAACTGATTTTGTTAGCAGTTGTGAATCTTGCGCGAATTTCGGTTGAGATTTTCTTCGCCGCTTCCTCAACCGATTGTTCAGCCAGCTTCATCTTTTCAATTGGAATGTCATCGAAGAGTCTTTCAGTTAGGGCAAGCAATACCATGATCTGAGCTGGCACTGATACAGGTTGAAATTCAGGTTGTTTGAGACAAAACCGAATTCTTTGACCATGCTCCACGATTTGTTTTGTTTTTTCGTCAAGCCTAGCGCCAAATTTAGCGAAATTCTCAAGCTCTTCAAACTGCGCAAAGGCAAGCTTAAGATCGCCTGCAATCGAGCGATAAGAAGGATACTGAGCGGCCCCACCAACTCGTGAAACTGACTTAGCAACATCGACAGCTGGCAATAAACCAAGCTCAAATAGAACAGGAGAAAGATAGATCTGTCCATCAGTAATTGAAATAAGGTTCGTAGGTATGTACGCAGAAATATCCTGAGCCTCAGTCTCAATGATAGGCAAAGCTGTCAGCGAACCGCCGCCGCGTTCCTTGCTCAGATGAGTTGAACGCTCCAATAGTCTTGAATGAATATAAAAAATGTCGCCAGGGAATGCTTCACGACCAGGTGGACGCCGAAGCAGGAGAGATAGCTCACGATAAGCCCGCGCGTGCTGAGTTAGATCATCATAGACAATGAGAACGTCACGACCAGCGTCCATAAAAAATTCGGCCATGCTAGTTGCAGCATAGGGCGCGATATAGGTAAGTCCAGGTGTGTCGCTTCCTTCGGCGACGACTACAACGGTGTAATCCATTGCTCCTTTTTCTTTAAAAACCGCAATTGCTTTAGCCACCGCAGAAGCCCGTTGGCCGATGGCACAATAAATGCAAACAACGTTCTTGTCTTTCTGATTGAGTATGGTGTCAATAGCGATGGCTGTTTTGCCTGTTTGCCTATCGCCTATAATTAGCTCACGCTGACCTTTACCTAGTGGAATAAGCGCATCGACTACTTTTAAACCGGTCTGAAGTGGTACCGCTACCGGTGCTCGATCCATTATTGAAGGCGCCGGTCTTTCAATTGGCCGGCGATCTGTCGAAGATATCGCTTCTCTTCCATCAAGTGGCTCTCCTAATGGGTTGATAACGCGCCCCAGAAGTTGATTGCCAGCAACCACGTCCATGATTCGACCGGTACGTTCAACTTGCTCGCCCGTTTTGATATTCCAATAATTTCCCAAAAGTACAACACCGATTTCATCTTCATCGACGTTAAAGGGAATTCCCAGTGAGCCGTCTGCAAATTTAACGAGTTCCTCAAAACCGAGTCCAGGCAAACCAACGACTGTAGCGATGCCAGTTGAAACCGAAGTCACGATGCCAATTTCGCGCGTCTTTAAGTGTGCATGATAACTATCGCAAGATTGTCCTATTTGTCTAAGGGCCAGATCGATAGCATCTTGCAAATGATCAGAAGAGGCACTCATTGTAGGACCGCAGCCTGTTCAGTGGCTGGCTCCTTCGAGTCCGATGGAACTGATGAGATAGAATCTTCGAAAAGAATCAGTTGTCGAAGACTTTTTTCTAATGATGAAAGATAGTCTTCAATGCTCCAGCTTATACACTGACCTTTCGCTTGCAATTCGATTCCCGCCACTAATGCCGGTGAAACTTCAAATTTAATTACAACCTGGCCATTGCAGAGTTTGTTCAACACATCCTGTACAGACTGTCTGCTGGAGGCACTCATCTCAAAAGCGCTGTGCAATACTACTGAAGCTGGTTCTGAACGTAAGGCATTAATCAAAGTATCCTTCGATTTTTCGTCCATTTCTTCTAAGCGCTGTATAAACACACGACAAATATTTTCTTCTAAGCAAGAAGTAGACAGCTCGCTCAAAGTCTTTCGAGCAAGGGCAAATACTTGTTTTTGAATCAGCAGAGATACAGAATTGCTCAAAACAGCTAATTCAGCAGCTAAGGCTTCTCGACGTTTGGCACCACATTCATCAGCAGCTTTATGAGCATTGACCATAAGCTTGTCGTACTCAATCTTAGCCTCGTCTTGAGCTTTCGCTAAGAGAGCCGCTCGCGTCTCTTCGAACTGCTGGATTTTGCTTCTGTACTCGTCCTTTTCTTTTTGCGATTCATTCATGTTAGCTTCAGCTTTTAGCAGCTCCCCCGCAATTTTATTCTCGCGAGAGTCGATGGCAGCGAGTATTGGTTTATACAAAAATCGTTTCATCAACCAAATCAGGATGAGAAAATTAAGAATCTGAGCGATGACTGTAAACCAATCGATAAGCATCGTTATTTAACCACCACAGGCGCAATAACATGGTTCCAAAAAGGATTTGCAAAAATTAGGATCATCGAAACAACAAAGCAATAGATGCCTAGAGATTCAATCATCGCCAGACCCACAAACAATGTTCTAGTGATGGTCGAGGACGCATCAGGTTGTTGCGCCAGTGCATTAAGAGCTGTTGCGACTGCCCGCGCCTCGCCAAAGGCAGGCGCCAGGCACCCTAAACTGGTAGTAAAACCAGCAGTGATGATAGATGCAACGGCGATGATAGTTATGTTGTCCATGTTAAATCCTTTAGTGCGTTGGGAGGGGCTTTTGTCTATTCTCAGCCCGAGGTTTCTGGATGCGGATAGCGGCAGCAATGTATACAGCTGCTAAAACGCTAAAAATGTAGGCCTGCACCATGCCGGTGAGAAGTCCAAGGGCAGTCATTACAATCGGAAAAATAAATGGGGTTATAGTCAGTAGAATGGCGATTATCATGGCTCCGCTCATCATATTTCCGAACAATCGAACGGCTAATGCAAGTGTTCGCGATAGCTCACTGATGATGTTAAATGGCAACATTATTGCTGTCGGTTCAATATAAGAACGTAGATAGCCAGCCAATCCTTGTTCTTCGATTCCGAAAAACGGAACGGCGATAAGCACAATTAAAGCTAAAGCTGTGGTCGTTGAAAGAGAGCCTGTAGGAGGCTCGTATCCAGGTATGATTGTGCAAAGATTGGCTGTGGCGATATATAAAAATAGCGTACCAAGAAATCCTAAATACCTTTCTGGTTGAGGTAAGCCAATATCTGCAATCTGTTTTTTTATGCCAAGTACAACAATTTCCAAACCAGATTGCCAACGCGAACGTTCTAGCTCGCCTGACAAATCACGGGTAATAATTTTGGAACCGACTGCTAAAAGCAACATAATGCACCAGCTAAAAACAATGGTGGCATTTATTTTGAAAAAGCCACTTTGCCAAAAAATCAATTCGTCAGGACTGAGACGCATTAGAGCTACCCTCATTCTCAAAGCGAATATTCTTTTGCTCCCAAACGAAAACTAGTCTATGAATTATTATTCTTGCTAGAACAAAACCCAGTAAACTAGACAATAAATTCTGAGCGCTTCCACTGTAAACGGCATAGAATCCCGTTAATGCGATGAGAGTTCGAATTAAGAAACTGGCAGGCAACCAGAACGGCTGTTGGCTTGTACTAATGACTTTCTGAACAGTCCACCATAGTCCTCCATAGAAAATAAAGCCCACAATTAAGCCGGCAACACAGGGGAAAGCCATAACGAAAAATTCAGTCATTTTTTTATTACCCCGCTGCTCTCTTGTTCATCGCGTCTTTGAATTGGTTCTTGTTGCTGTTTTTGCTCGTCTTCTATGGATGCACTTTCTCTGGCAACAAATTGAATGGCGTTGAAGCAGCCAATTGAAAGTCCGGCTACCATCAGCATCAACGTCCATGAATGAGTTCCAACATAATTAGAGTCAATCCAATTTCCTAAAGCAACACCCAAAAGAGTAGGTACAACAATGGACCAACCAATAAGCCCCATCATGCCAAAACCGCTCCAAACGATAGGAGTAGAGCGATTCTGGGCGAACAACTTACGCTTTGACTCTTTCGCAATCTTGTCGACGAAAGTAGTATCTGGATTTGAATTGGAGTTCGGTTGAGTTCTATTCATGTGAAAGTTCCACTAAACGACTGAGCAAATTACTTTCCAATTTTTTAGACGTTAATCTATATTTTTGTTCTTCTTGTGATAAGTCGATAAACTGCTGCTCGATCAGTTTATGCAGTGTTTTCAAATCGTCACCGCGAAAGGCATTGCGCACAGACACAAGAACATTGAGTCCGGTTTTAACCATGACTCCATCGTCGATGGCTAAATAAGTGTTGCTCTTTCCGTCTTCTGTATACGTCAGAAGTCCTGCAGAAAGTGCAGCGATGCAATCTAAACGATGGGGTAAAAGACAGATGTTGCCGCAATCGCGGGTGTTTAAAGTAACTTTTGCGACATTCTCGATCTGCGCAAAAACTCCAGCTGGAATTAAGACTTTAAGAGTCATAAGCTGTTCAGTCATCTTTCACGCCTTCTGTATTCTTGCGCTTCTCGTTGGCCTCATTGATGCTGCCAATCATGTACAAACAATTTTCAGGATAATCTTTGAATTCATCATTTAGAATGCGTTCGCAGCCGTCCAATGAGTCTTTGAGACTCACTAGACTTCCTTTAATTCCAGTAAATTGTTCAGTAGAATAAAACGGTTGAGTCAAAAACCTTTCAAGCAATCGAGCACGATTAACAACCATGCGGTCGCCAGCCGAGAGCTGCTCTAAGCCAAGCATGGCAATGACGTCTTTAAGCTCAGAATACTGGGCTAACGTTTTGCGAATTTCCTGCGCCAGATCATAGTGACTTTGACCGACAATTCCTGCTGTAGCCATTTTGCTGCTTGATTGCAGAAGATCTATAGCTGGAAAAAGACCCTCACTTGCTCTTTTACGTGATAGCACTATAGATGCTGAGAGGTGAGAAAAAGTATGCACAGCGGCAGGGTCGGTGAGGTCGTCCGCCGGAACATAAACAGCTTGAATGGAAGTGATTGCTCCAGTATCTGTATTTGCAATACGCTCTTCCAACTGGGAAAGCTCAGTGCTCATAGTTGGCTGATATCCCAAGCGTGAAGGCATTTGCCCCATCAACCCCGATACCTCCATACCGGCTTGAATAAATCTAAAAATGTTATCGACGAGCAACAACACATCACGATGTTCGTCGTCTCGAAAGTACTCACACATAGTCAATGCTGCGTGGGCGACTCGAAATCGGCTGCCAGGAGGTTCATTCATTTGTCCGAAAATCATCACCATCTTTTCGAGCACGCCAGCCTCTTTCATGCTCCGATATAATTCTTCTCCTTCGCGACAGCGTTCGCCGACGCCGCAAAAAATGCTGACTCCATCTTGATGTCCAATCATATTGTGGATCAATTCGGTGAGCAAAACTGTTTTTCCAACACCTGCACCACCAAAAAGTCCAGCCTTGCCTCCACGCTCCAGCGGCATGAGAACATCAATGGCTTTGATACCTGTTTCAAAGACTTCAGATTTTGTGGAGCGTCTATCGAGTGCTGGCGGAGTTCGATGTACAGAGCGCCATTCAATCTCGCCCGCTAATGGTGGCTGTCTGTCTATGACGTTTCCGAAAACGTCAAACATCCTGGACAAAATTTGCTTACCAACTGGGGCCCTGAGCGGTCCGCCGGTGTCTTCCACCGGCATTCCGCGGGCAAGCCCTTGTGTTGGTGTGAGCGCAATACAGCGAACTTGATTTTTACCAGGTTGCGCTAAAACCTCGGCAATGATTTTTTTATCCAGCCCCATGCGCAAAATTGAATAGATTGGTGGCAAACTCTGACTGAATCGAGCATCGATAACGCTTCCGCGAATCGAAACGACCTCACCAATATTTACCTCTTTTGACTCTTCAGTCGAAGCATCTCTTTGCGCTTGAACACTCATATTGGGACACACTTACAATCGCGATTTAGTGGACGTGCTCTTTGTGAAGCAAATTCTTTTCCTGTCCGTTTTTGATACCATTTTTCACTTTAATTAATTGAACAGAACAGGATGCATTGGACATAACATCTGCTGCAACACTGCCGATTCCTTTCTTGTGTGGACCAGATTCACCCTGCGAACCAATTACAATCCAGTTTGCATGCCATTCTGCCGCGGTATCGACAATGGTTTTTGCTGCTTCTCCTTCAAGAACCAGACTGGAAACTTTATAATTGGGCATTTTCTTTTGAAAAATATGCACTCTTGTATCAAGAATGATGCGACATGTTTCCTGAAATTGTTTCGCAGATTCCCACAGATTGCAGGGCGCTGTGACCATCAGCAATTTAAATTCAGTTTTCTCTGGCCATTCGTAACTTCCCACTTCATGCAGAATTTTTTCACCATAATTTGAGCCGTCAACGGCGATCAGAACTTTCATTAGCATCCTCCACCGAAACAGCGTTCGTGAAATCGATTGTGAGTACTTTGTCAATCCAACCTTCTTAAGTCGGGTTGATTAATAACACTAGCTTAGGCGATTAAGGTTTCCAAATCATCATCCTAAAGCCTGACATTTTGTTGATGGTTGCTCAAGTCTTGAACTGCAACCACAGCCACATGCGTTGGCTGGCAGTGCTCTTCGACGAGGGCGAGTTCCAGCTCCGCTTCATACCAGTTTTCGGTCGTGCGCCCCACGGGGTACCCCTCTTCCAGATAGATCTGATAAGCTCTGTCAGAGATTTTTTTGCGAATATTTTCAGCGTTTTGTTGACAGACGAGGCAACGCGCTTTACCTAGTTCGGTCGATGTCTGCTCAGGATCGGGTTCCATTGATGGGGCAATCCAGTGCTGCCTCAGAGCAGGGTGATTCGTCGATAGCAACGATTATTTTCAAGACAGGTACCTCTCTTTCAGCAGCGAAATCGACTAGACCTTAGCAGCCGTTTTGTTTGGGGCAACAACATTGGTATCAAATTGCTTCAGCTCACCATGAATATCAGTCGTTTCGGCTTTATTTGTATCCAGAATAGACTTGGCTCGCTCAACTTCACTTTGTGTACCATGGGCGATAACTAGAAATTTATCGGCTTTCAAGGCACTTTCGTATCTAAGTACGCTATGTTCTGGGATACCGGCACCGACTAAAGCTGCACCAAGAGCGGAAAGACTTCCGACCACTACAGCGGCTTCTAATGCACCAACAAACCAACTAACAATGGGACCGCCAATCATTACTGGTCCAATGGTTGGAATAAAGAACAGAGCTGAACCAAACACAAGACCCCAGATCCAACCCCAAAATGCGCCTGTTCTACCCCAATTCAAAACTCTGTCGCCTAGATTGTAATAGCCAACCACTTGCTCTTCCACGTGGTAGCCCTTGCCAATAATACTTAGCTTTGTCATATCGAAACCAGAAATTTGCAGCTCTTTAATTGCAGCTTCTGCTTGGTCGTGTCCACTGAAAACCGCGACTACGGAATTGTTGTCATCGCTCATAAGTCCCGCCTTAATTGTTGTCCATGATGTTCTTGCGCTCCAATTTGATTCCCAAGCCTGAAAGCGCGTGTTGTTGTTGCTATGGGTAATATCAGCTTAAAGGACTAAGGCTTTGAATTCATCATCCTAAAGCCCGATATATTCAACTCGGCATCAGTATTAACTCAACAGGGCGAACAACGTTGCAATTCCGTCTGCACCGCATTTAGTATCTTGATGCGATGGCTAATCGCTGATGAGCTGCTCCCGGTCTTACATTCATTGGGAAATTCCGGTAGTACGATTGCCGATGCTGCGCTTGGCAGTCAGTGTTAGTGATTGCGTCGACGTTCCATATTGAGCGCTGCAAGTACTTGTTTAAAAAGTACTTGGCACCAGTCACGGTGTTAACTTTGCAGGCTACTCAGACGACGTTTCGCGAGAAGAAGCAGTGCGACTCGAGAGACGTGCATCGCACATTTGTGATGTTTATGCTCGATGTCGGCTGGATGACGTTGTTGATGGGGACTCCAATGCAGTTGGTAAAGTCTTGGTTGAACATCACCCTGGAGATGCGCGAAACCTCGATTTTACGGAAGAGCAATTTGTCCTGTTGCTTTATGGTGACTAGTGGGAACTACAATCTTAGTCCCATAAAATAGGCACGCTGGTTGAAATTATTAGGGGTCAGATTTGCTCTGATATTTGATAGCATGTCGAAAGTGTGCCCGAGCGAGGTCTTGCTTTCATGTTTGATATTAAAAATCACCTGCAGCGCAACATTGTCGGAGCTGGAGTGCGCGGCAGGGTCGATTATTCTACTCAGAAATTAAAGATAGCTGTTCGAACTCAGGATAAAACTGAATATGTAATGGGCGCTCCTCAAAACATAACCACAGCGAAACCACTGTTGAGCACTTTGCCGTTAGAGAATCTGGGGAACGACCTGATATCGGGCGCAAGTCTGTCGCTCAAGTCAAAGATTTTTGACGACGGCCTATATGCGGCTGTGGAGTTGCTGGTCGATGCTGGTAGCCCAACGTTTATGGGTAAGACTGATTTTGTTCGCCAGCTTGTTTCTCGCGTCTTGGAGCAAACCACCGATCGGTCTGCAAGTGGTTTGTCATTGCTTTCGGCGCTCGAGCTATTGCGCACAGACAGCACGCAAGCGCAGGGCGATCTGTGTTTGACAGCCTTACAAATAAGTCGTTCATTTTTAGACAATGTTGAACGCAGCAAACCGATTGGATTTTACACATGGTCAGAGGATCTCAGTCGTATTTTTCGACGCGATCGTCTTTCTCAACAGAAACTATTTGACCAGGATTGGATGCCAGTAATTGATGTGCTGCGACAGAATGAAGCGCTGAATAAGGCTTATTTGCAACACTTGCTTGTACCCAGCAGATTGACGAACCCGCTCACCGATGCTGGCATGGCCCTTGCTGTGAGTTCGCCGGAGTGGCGATGTCAGGGCGTTCAAATCAATCTTTTTCCTGCATCGACATCGCTTGAAAAGCGTGTGCAAGACTTACTACCGCTGGATGCGCCAGGACCCTTGATTGATGAAATAATCGCGCGTCTTCGTAGTAACGAAATCTCGATTGTTCCTGATCAGAACAGCGGTTGGTACGACCACCAGCTTTATGCCTTGAGTGCGCTCATTTTGTTTGAACAGCTGCCCGAATCCAAAAAACTTTCTATTGATGAAAAATATCGCGAATGCTTAGACGAGCTCTTTAAGGGCTTTTATGCACTGACCAGAGAAATACACATAAAACAATTGGAGATGAGCTGGGGCTCTGGTAGACCCTTGCCGACACCAACACTGTACGTGCGACCGACTTTAACTGTTGAGCCGCTGCCAACCTACTATGATCGAAAAAGTCTGGCCTACAAATTCATTAATCAAACGTTGCAAGAAATGTTTGGCGTAGAGAGTTTGCAGAAAATACACAGGCAAACCGCTCATGGTGCAGTCGAGAAGCCCCTTTTCGACGAGTTGGTTTGGATTGAAATGCTGTTTCGTGGCGCTGCAGCAACAGCTTGTATTGAGTTGGGAATGGACCCTGCAACTATAATCGAAGGCGACTATTCTGCTGATTACGATCATTTTATTGATTATGCAAAGCAGATATCTAACGACAGTGAGTTGGCTTCGGACTGTCGTATGATGGTGCCGGTTCAGGTAGATGGTCCAGATAGCTATACGATTTGGGCATTTTTAGGCTGGGAAGACGTGCTGCTAGATGTGAGTTACCTTGAGCGACCAATTGTGCTTGGTACTGAATATGATACTGATAGTCAGGGATACAAAAATTTCCAAACTATGTATCGTGGAAGTTTGCCCGAGACAAAGGTCGAATATTCTGAAGCTGCTTATAAAATCTATCGACCGGTTTGTGCGGAATTGAAAGTCAAAAGCATTTTAAACAGACAGGAGTTTCAAGCCGTTTGTAATGAGTACAAAAGTGCTGAGGCGATAATCGCCAAACTTAAAGTCTGAGTTGCTAAGTCGAGGTTAAACATGAAGAGTGAACACAATCAACTGATTAGCGAAATTGTCAAATTACTGGAGGGCGGCGGAGCACACGTAAGTTTCAAGGACGCCGTCAAGGGACTGCCATCAGCAATGAGAGGTGTCGTGGTCAATGAATTACCTTACAGCATCTGGCAGATAGTTGAGCACATACGTCTTGCCCAGTGGGATATGGTGGAATTCAGTTACGATGGTGCTCACAAATCGCCGAAATGGCCCGATGGTTACTGGCCAAAGGAGACTGCTCCAGAAAGTGATGCTGCATGGCGTAAGTCTCTCAAGCAGATTGAAAGTGATCTTGAAAAGTTTGTGGAGCTGCTGAAGAAAGCCGATATCTACGAAAAAATTCCTCACGGCACAGGACAAACTGTTTTACGAGAAGCGCTGCAAATAGCCGATCACAACGCCTATCACATAGCTGAAATTGTCGTTATTAGAAGACTGCTAGGGAATTGGATATCATAATTTGGATTTTTCCAGGAGCGCCCGCTATGTTTTATCGTAATATAGTGTGCCTGTATATTTTTAGACAGCTTGTTAGGTGGTGAAAAAGATCTGGCTTTGGTGTAGGGTCTTGTTTCGCTAGATTTCTTCAAAGATTGTCCATTTACCATGGACTATGTAAACCATACTCTCGTTTTTGAGACCGACGCCAGCTTGAAGCAACGATTGGTGGCTGGTAATGCTGTCCCCGTAAAGGTGCTGCAGAAAAACGGCTGCGAAAGCGCTCATTGGTGACTCGTTTCTGCGCAATTTTGTTGTAACTTATGACTTGCCCCATAAGCGTATGGTCTTTGCGCGCGCAATTTAGAAATGAGTGGGCAATACTTATTTCATTCTCGTATAGTCATATTCTGCAATAGCGCTGTTGATGGGAGCACCGAATATGATGTCAGGAAGTTTGCTGGCTGCCTGTGTTTTATCTTGAACTATAGAAATGACATCAAAGACGCCTAGAGCAAAGAAGCCCCAAAAGGCCACTCCGGCAAGCAGATGCAGGCAATTACTCCGATAGCGCTGAGCCCTCCGATTTCTTTTTGAACGATATGAATTGCATCTTTCCACCCATCTCAGCCTTTCATCAAAATTACTTCAATACTATTTGATTGACGACAGTCGCTGGATTAAGATCCCGATTTTGGTGGCATCGATAGAAAGTCTCTGCATTGTAAAATAATCGTACAAAAAAAATTGGAGGTTAGCTAGGATGAAAGCCAATGATGTGCCTGATATTGCTCACGATCAATTCAGGAAACGGCAACTACTACAAAATCATGAGTCGTTCCTCCAGACTCATAGAGGCACAATTGATAAACTGGGCACTACGCTTGTTTTGAAGAGTAGCAAGCCTGAATTTAATTTCTTGATTCTTGGTGCCGAGCTTGACGCTGAAGCTCTTTTGGATGATTTTGATACTGCTTACGTTCTACCTTGGGGTAGGCGGTGGGAAGAGTCTCTTCAGAAAAGAGGCTATAAGGAAACAACAGCTTTGACGTACATGGAGCTGCAGGCGGATCCCTCAGATTGGCAGGTGTGTCCACAACTTGAAATTCGCTGTGCCACCACGCTCAATGATATCGACTGTTTTTCTGAAGTACAAGTTTGCGGCTTTCTGCCAAGCGAAGAGCTTCGCGCTAACTGGCGTCTATTGCTCAACGAAGCAAATCACAGAAATCTCAAGAATCCAATGCAGGATTTCTTTATTGGTTATCTATGCGGTAAAGCAGTAGGGGTATGTTTACTAGTGCGAACTGGAGAGGTTGCTGGAATCTATGCTGTTGCGACTTTGCCTGAATTCAGGAAACGTGGCATAAGCGCGACTTTAATGCGAGAAGCGATTAATTATTCTAGTGAACATGGGTGCAGTGTGGTTACGCTGCAAGTTGTCACCAACTCCTATGCTCAGAGCTTCTACGAAAAACTTGGCTTCAATGTAAGTTATGTTGTGAGCATTTTCAAACGTAGTTGATATTCAAGCCAACGATTGTAGAAAGCACCTGACGAGCACCTCAAAGCGCTCAGGTTGGTCATACTGAAGCGCGTGACCAGCATCTTCTATAATTTCGATAGTCAGGCGCGGGCTTAGATTTTGCAGTTCCTGTGCCGTTTCGAGAGAGACAACGTCCTTATCTCCGATAATTAACAGGATTGGGACGTGAATGGTGCTGATTAAATGGTAATACTCAGGGTTGGGTGGGGGCAGAACATCAAACGCCTGTATTCGTGTTTTCATTCTCGCCTCGACAGTGAGTTCAACAAGCTCGGGGCTGCGATGCGCGTGCCGAATTCGTGCCTCAGCTAGCACCTCTGCCCTATCTAAACTGAGAAGGCGGCGGTGTTGTTCGACGACATCGCTCTCGTGCCCTTCGATCTGGCGTTGTGGGCTCAAGAAAGTGGGGTCTGCCAAAATGACGCCGCTAATAGCTTCCACTCAGCGGTGTGCTCGAATTCCCGTGTCCTCTGGCGTCGGGCATCACTACATCCCACTGCGCTTCGAGAGCGTGTGCCAAAGGGCTCCAGCAGGCTCCGCTTCCGGTCAGTCCATGGAGTAGAACCAATGGGGGCTTGGCTCCCCCGGTTCTAAGATAGTGGATGTCGATGCCGTTGGATTTGCAAACTGCGGTCGTCCAGCTGGTCATTAAAGCTCTCCGCTGAGAGAAGGTGATGGGAACTCAAAATAAATCTTGGCACCAAATTTAGTGGCACAAATACCTTGAAATACTTTGCGGCATAGAAACCGTGTGAGTTCGTTTGGTAAATTACTTGTGCTTTCTTAGGAATAGCGCATGATAGTCAATTCGATGGTGAGGTAGTCCAGTCTCACCGAGAACTTCGCCTAAATGTCCTGATTCCCAGCCATAAAAGTCAATTTCATCTACGATATCGAATCGTCGCTTGTCGACAAACTGAATGAACCGCTCCGGAGAGTATGTATGAATTCCCAGCTCGTTCTGGGCATCACTCTGTTTTGGTATCGTTATTCCGCAAAGCCCACCGTCAATTAGTTTATCCCAGATTCTCTCAAGTAGTCTTGGTGGGTCTTCGATAAATTCCCAAACGCCAATTGCAGTGACAATGTCGAACGACCTATCTTCGACAGGCAGTGTATCTTCAATGCTCTGGCAATAGAGTTTTTTGTATGGATGTGAACGGGCCACGTCGATCATGCCCGGCGAAAAATCGATGCCGATTACATCGAAGCCGGACTCAAAAAAGAGAAGTGAGCCAAGACCGGTGCCACATGCTAGATCCAGGACCAATCCTTGGCGCTTATTGTGCAATTCCAGTAATTTCGTTGGAACCTTGACGTGCGCTTCATATCCAAGCCGTTCTATTGCGCACTTGTCGTACTCAGAAGCAATTTTTGAGAAGAATTCTCTACGGTTGTCTTTGGAATCAGATGTCATTGAAATTCACGACGGGGCGACGTGTTGATTGACTTTGCGCGGTACCATAATATCACCACTTATGGTGGCTCATGGAGAATTCGTTTACGGCGCGTTGTTTGGATGACGACTGCGATATAGAGCTTCGCCGATCTTGTAGTCGTCGACTTGCCGCGAGGACAAGTTCGGATATTGTTTCGTCCTATCGTGTTCGGGGAAGTCGCAGGTTGTGACTCCGCAATACAGATTAGCCACGGAAGCAGCATCTTGCCAGTGATGCCCATTTGCAGCATAGGCGTAACCGATGGCGATATTGGCGAAATCTCTGTATTTTTCGGTGAAAACCTCGTTGCCTTTGTCATCGCTCATACGTTGGAAATCCCAGTCACCCCGATGACCAAACTTACTCATATTGAAGATGTTTTGACCTAATTCAGATGCGACCTTATCCAGATTCGCTCGACTGGGACCGAAAACTGGCTGCCCGTTCGGACCAAGTACGGGTTGACCATTAGGGTTTTTCAGCTCCACAGGCTCATTGCCAGGAATTTTTAGATAGTCGGAATATGTCTTGCCATGGATGGTCACAGGAGGCGTTTCGCCAGGCTTTTGACCCGCCTCTGCTTGTATAGGAGGGCGTTCAAGTGGAGCTGCTTGCGCTTGGGCCTCGCCCACGTCCTTGCTCGGTCGCAATTGGGCATAGCTTTGTCTGAGTTCTTTGAAGGACATTTGCCCTAGTTGGTACTGAAGACCGCCCGGCTCAATGGCGGCCTTTGATGTATTGTGATCGATTTCGCGACCCTGGTCTGCCATTAATTGGCTCCCTGTTCTACATGAAGAACTGAGTCTATACACCTGTGAAGATTTCTAGACAGTCTGAAAGAATTTTTCCCAGACCGGTGGGACCCCTAACTTGATTAGAAAAGCTGATTTCTATTGTCAGACCACTAATATCCGAATATCTCGCAGACTACTGAGTCTTGGAACGGAGAAATGATTGATGTCTAAAATTGACACAACGTTGGCATATATTATCTGAACCCTTGTCCGGATAAAGTGCTTATGCGTTTTTCGCGCCTTTTAGTGGGCCTGTCTTTAGGCCTGTTAGCCAGCCAGGCTTTAGTCAGTGCTGAGGGCGGCGTTCATAAAGCATCTGTGTCAGTTTCTGTAACCGGTGCGAGCGCCGAGGCCCTTTACGGTCAGCACCAATATGCTGCATCAGCTGATGCTTTCGAACAGCTCATAAAAACGTCCTCCCCCGTGGCCCGGTTATATTACTATGCCGCCCTTGCGAATATCGGCTGCAATCGAACAGCCAGGGCAAAACAGTTATTTGATTATGTTGGCAAAAATTTTTCAGACAGCCAGGAAGGAATAAGCTCTAAAAAATATCTTTCTAATTTATCTGGCGAACGGAGCAATACGACATTAGCCGCTGCAACGACCGGTAAGGGCAGTGGCACCGCGAAATCTGACGATGAAGAATTGCCTGAAAGTGTAGTCAATGCTATGGCGCCCGAAATGCGCGCTTTGCTCAAGACAGACGCCGGCAAAATAATGGTCAAAAACATGCTGGCAGAAAAGAAAGAGCAGGTGCAAGCGATTAAAGCAGCCGAAGGCAAAGGCATCATCGATAAAAAAAATCCTCTTCCCCCGGCGAAAGCGCAAGCGGTTCCACCTACAAAGCCGAGAGGACTTGGAGACAATCATCCGTTCACGGCCGCTGATATCGCTCGAGATGGGGCAGGCGGTATAGACCAGAGCCGATACCCGAATTGCTGGTTCGAAAGTTCAATGTCAGCTCTAGCCCGACTGCCCAGAGGACAAAAGATGCTTGCTGATATGATTCAGCTGGCGCCAAAAGGCGGTTATGTCGTCCGGTTTCCCGGTGATGGCAACGAATATGCAATAACAAAACAGTATCTTGAAGAAAATAGTATTCATGATAAAGCTAGCTGGGCTTCTATAATCGAATGTGCTCAGGTGTGCAAATTTCCCGATAACTCCGGTGCTAATGGTCAAGATGGGGACCAATCGAGATTGGAGATAGGGCTTAAAGCCATTACCGGAAACAGAGCCGAATTGATCGACCTGAGAACAGCAACCCCTCAAGAGGTTTCGGCCTTTATTGGTGGTGCCACCAAGTCAGATAACCCCATCGTCGCCGCAACATGGCAAGACGCCTACCTTGTCCGTTTTCCAAGAGTTGTAATTGGATCACACGCCTACACAATCATCGGTTTTGACCCCGGCAGTCAGCTGATTACGATTCGCAATCCGCATGGAAAAAATTCTCAAAAGTTCTCATTACCGAGTGACCCAAATCATCTCGAGTTTGAACAAATGGAAGACGGTGTTTTCAAAATGCACCTTGGTCTGTTTCAAAAATGCTTTTATCAAGCGGCCCGGTCTTTCATTTAGGTCTGCTGTTCGAATCTAGACATCTCGATCTTTGATTGGCTAACGAACGCTCGACAATAGATTCACGCGCCGAACCAAGCTGTTTCCACATTGCAGGAGTAATGTCAGACACCGTTAATATTCTCGGGCGTGCTTGCTCATAGTGGTGCTCTTCCTCTTCTGACAATACAAAGGTCATATGCCATACAAAACCAGGCGCATTTGAAAGCTCGGGCGGTACGCCGACCTCATCCACCGGGATATTGAGAAAATAAGAAATCCACGTGGCGATTGTCATGGCGGCACTGTGAGCGAGACTGCCTGCGTGTGAAGACATTGAGATGTGATGCGAGTACAAATCATCTTGCTTCGAAACAGTGTACATTAAGCCCAATCCAGCGGAGGTAACCAACGTTTGCTGGGCGACCTGGTCCGGGTGAAAGTTTTGTTCATAGGGGTCCGGTTCGCCAGGGCGCACCATAGCTTTGAGCGCTGCTATCTTCAGACGAGCCATACAATCGGATATTTCGCTGAGGTGCTTTGCAGACAACAATCGGGAGACTTTAGCAGAGACAACTGCTATCACTGCCAGTAGTATCACGAAAAGCCCGACCCCGATCCAGAGCTCCATCTTTCAATACCTGCTGTGGCGAGGGGGGACTATATTAGTTCTTTAGCGTTGTGGAAGCTGTTGGAGCGTTTGGGTTTTGGGATCGTAATGAAAATGATTGACTGCGCCTGTAGGAGCAGTGACATCTACGAAAGTCGGATCAGTCGTTTTATCGTCATATATAGCGTCTATTTGAGTTCCGTCTGCCTTTTTAGAGTGCGATTTTAAAACGACGCTACCGGATCTGTCAAAATCAGCATGATCAGTGCTGCCGTCTGCGTGCGTAAGGTCAGAGGTTTCTTTGTTGCCGCTGTTAGGATTGAATTTATCGTCTTCTTTGTCGCCATTGGCGAAGTCGATGTGCGCGGAAGTTTGCTTATGAGTGCTGGGATCATATACGTCGTGTTCTTTGTCACCATTTGCAGATGTTTTGTCGTTGGATGTCTGATTACCGTTAGGGTCGAACGAATAGTGATCTTTTGAACCATTGAAGTTATTGGTATCGATTGTTTTGAGCTTACCATTGTCATATTCAGAGTGTGTTGACTTAGTTTCGTGGTCTACGCGGTCTGAATTTCCGTAGCTATCTGAAGATTTGAGCTCGCCGTTATCTGTGAAAGTCAGGTTAGGCAAAAAATCAGGAGACTTCTGTGCATCTGCCTTGATTTGTTGAACGATTGCTTTGCGATCAGCTTCTGGCATGTTGTGCAATTGTTCAGCAAAACGTTCCGTTTTTCCTTCCCGAACTTGAGACTCAAAGGATTTTGCGGTTTGTTCTACTTGCTGTTTTTCCATGACTACTTTACCCCTAGTAAATTCGCTCACCTCGAAGAGCAGTTGCTCTTTCTGTAAACAGAATAGAGGACAGGAGTGTCGCGCTAGTTTCAGGTTTGTGTCAGGTTAGTGACACGACAAAAAATCAACGACGAATAAGGAAAATGTTTCGGCGGGAGTCAATTGACTAAATCAGTTCTTTAGTGCATGTGGAAGCTGTTGGAGCGTTTGAGTTTTTGGATCGTAATGAAAGTGATTGACTGCGCCTGAAGGAGCGGTGACATCTACAAAAGTCGGATCGGTCGTTCTATCGTCATATATAGCGTCTATTTGAGTTCCGTCTGCTTTTTTAGAGTGCGATTTTAAAATGAAGTTACCAGATCGGTCAAAATCAGCATGGTCCGTGCTGCCGTCTGCATGTGTAAGGTCAGCAGTTTCTTTATTGCCGCTGTTGCGATTGAACTTATCGTCTTCTTTGTCTCCATTGGCGAAGTCGATGTGTGCGGAAATTTGCTTATGAGTGGCGGAATCATAAGTGTCGTGTTCTTTATCACCGTTTGCGGCTGTTTTGTCGTTGGAAATCTGGTTGCCGTTAGAGTCGAACGAATAATGGTCACTGGAAGCATCGAAGTTCTGCGTATCGATTGTTTTGAGCTTACCGTTGTCATATTCAGAGTGTGTTGACTTAGTTTCGTGGTCTACGCGGTCTGAATCTCCGTAGCTATCTGAGGATTTGAGCTCGCCGTTATCTGTGAAGGTCAAGTTAGGCAAATAATCGGGGGACTTCTGCGCGTCCGCCTTGATTTGTTGAACGATAGCTTTGCGATCAGCTTCTGGCATGTTGTGCAATTGTTCAGCAAAACGGTCCGTTTTTCCTTCCCGAACTTGTGACTCAAAGGATTTTGCGGTTTGTTCTACTTGCTGTTTTTCCATGACTGCTTTACCCCTAGTAAATTCGTCCACCTCGAAGAGCAGTTGCTCTTTCTGTAAACAGAATAGGGGACGGGAGTGTCGCGCCGGTTTCAGGCTTGTGTCAGGTTAGTGACATGGAAAAAGTTTTTCATGGCTCAGTAAAAGGTAACTTCGCTTCAAATTCGAGAATTGAGTACCCGCCACCAAGAAAATCAGATCGTTTTATTTCCTCTGCCAAACCGGCGAGACTATCCGGTGTGACAATACTGCCGTCGCCGGGGGTAGCAGCCACGCTAAACACTTTAATAGACCAAGAGCCGCTGCTGTAGCTAATCTCAGCCCAGCGTTTTTGCTCCTTTCTGTCGCTAATAAAAAAGGTGGGTTGCGGTGGTCCGAAGTGCCCGATGTGCCCGATGTTTCCTGGCACTGCATAAGGTTTACTGAAGACACCGGCTCGAGAGAATCCGACAAAGCGCTCACCGTTGATAGACAATGCCCACTTTCCTGCAATATACGCATCGGAATCATGTGCTGTTATCGATTGAATCGCCAGCTCGACCGGTTTAGTTTGTTTGCTTCGCATATCCAAGACAGTCAGCTTCACCGGCGTCGCATACTGGCGCTCTAAATCGGCGAAGAAAAATGTGCGAAAAGCATCGCCGACCATCGAACGATGGTTAAAATCCCACTTGTAGTCAGTCTCGTTTGGACCGGAGAACCAAATCCCCCAGGGCCAGACTCCCACACCTTGTTCGGTATGCAAGCCAAGCAGCGTGCGCACCATAAAACGATGCACGCCACTGTCGGTGACGGCGTTCTTTGATCCGGCTTCGGCAAAGACCAGCGGCTTACCAGGGACGAGCTTTCGCACGTATGTGAGCAAGTCTTTCACACTATTGTTGAGTGCCCTTTCGTCGCCGTAATCGCTGTAATCATGCACTGTGATGAATGGCTCTTTGGCAAGCGCACCAGTTTGTTGAGCCGCTTCGACTACACCGCGATCCCACCAACAATTGCCCGACACGATGGGAATTGAGGCTAGACGCGCATCGGCCTGTTGTATCGCCGCGCGGGTCTCGTTTACGGAGGTCCAAAATCTCGTATTGTGAGTGGCATCTTTAAAAGAAGGTTCGTTATAGAGTTCGATGGCACCAAGAGCAGGATATTGCGCCAGCGATTTTGCCATTTTGACCATGCGCACTTTCAGGTGTTCACGCAAATTCTGGTCGTCAAAAACCTTTCCCTCGCCCTGTTCATATCTCCAACCATAGTATTGACTCTTGCCGGAGAAACCGCCAGGACCTGATGCGCTTTCAGTGCTAACTCCCACTCTCGCGAGGTCGCTCAACACAACTACCACCGAAACGTTGGACTGTTGCGCTTGCTCCATAAGAACGTGCACTATTTCAAACCAGGCAGGATCAAGTTCGCCTGTTTGTTGATCTTCGGGGTCGTCGGTGTTGTTGTTATAGCTGCGCCAAATGTCAGTAGCCATCCATCTCACCGTTTGGCCGCCGGTCATTTTCACGTCGTATAAAGCCCGCGCTACTTGGCGCCGCAAGCGCTCCCTGGAGCCGTTCGTTTGCAGCGGATTTAGCAGTGATTCGGTCAGGTTATAACCATAACTAAGAGGAAAAAACTTCAGCGATTGTTCGTTATTCTCGGCCTGAGTGGCACTAGTACTGAGCAGGCAGGCTAGCATTAAGAGGCAAATGCTCCGTCTATTGTGTTTGCTCAGACCTTTTCTGTGCATGCCGCTTCATCCACTGTTAATCGTCAGTTGGTTAAACCAACTAATAATTTCTTGTGCCCTTTAGCGCGTCGTTTAGCACGGGCTTTTAAAATTTCTGCATTGTTCGCCAGTGGCGAGAAAGGCAATAACGCCTCTGGTGAATCTACAATGGCATCGGCTGAGGGTAAATAGGCGTGCGATGACAAACCGAGAAAGCGCTGAATTTGGATGATCGTCCATGTCAGATCAAATTCGTTTTTCGCAAGACCGTGACGCGCAGAACTGGGGAAGGCATGATGATTATTGTGCCAACCTTCGCCACCAGCAATGACGGCAACCCACCAGACGTTTACAGCATCATTGACGGTGTCGAAGTTTTTGTAGCCAAGTCTTGGTATGTGACAAAACAAATTCAGTATCAATGGTAATTGCAAAATCATCAGGCCGGCGACCAAGCTTGCAAGCGCAACCTGCCAGCCAAAGAGAAAATAGAGCGCAACTCGATAACCGATATTCGCCACCAGCAACAGTGCGTCGTCGCCTGTATCCAGAATCCTGTAGACAGGGTCTCGCAAAATATCAGGACTAAGAGTCGGGACATCGATTATGTGCGGATCCTGTTTAAACATCCACTTGAAGTAAGAATGTTTGTAACCATCACGCGGAGAATGAGGATCATCTGGAGTATCGGCATGTTTGTGATGTGCGCGATGGACTGCCGCCCACCAGGCGGGCGATCCCTCTAGAGCAAGGTAGCCGCCAAGGACCCAGAAATATTCAACAATTTTGGGGCAACGAAAAGATCGGTGCGAAAGCAATCGGTGATATCCGACTGTAACTCCTAACCCGTGCCAGTAATAACTGAAAAACAGGACAATTAAAAAGGTTACCAACTCAATACCCGCCCCATTTCTACTGGTAACAATAACAGGTCGGCTGGGCTCCGTCACGTTTATCAAGAGAAGTAAAGAGAATCATGTCTGGAGACAGTGAGAGGAGTTTCCTCTTCAAACGCAAGTTTCGTCTGATCAGATGATCGGGCACCACCTGCGATGCTTAAGCCTGCGGGCTTCAACGTGTTGTTCGGAGAAGCGATATGATAGGAAACAGTCAGTAAGAATGCTCAGAATTTCTGTCTGCAAACTCTAATTTGTCACCACGCCGTATTGAGCGAAGAAGGAGACGCGACATGAACTCACTTCCAAATTTGCTGATCGGAAAAACGGTTGCGGAACTTCGTAGGCATCCCGACTTTGTCGATACTTTAATCCCCGATCCAGAGCAAGTTGGGGATGAAAGTTATATAGAAATGACGGAACTTGGGATGTCGTTTGTCTTTCCGGATGGAGAGACAGTTTCATCGGTCCATTTGTACGCGGACGGACGTGATGGTTATTCACAATTCAGGGGCGTCTTACCATTCGGTTTGTCATTTCAAAAAAGTCGATCCGAGATTCGAGTTTTGCTTGGGGAACCGGTGGAAGCCGATGACGGTGGGGTTTTGCCAATCATTGGTGCTTACAATCCGTTCGATCTGTTCCTCCTCGATGATCAGCGTATTCATGTTGAGTATGTCAATGATCTAACCTCTGTCTCGTTAATAACACTCGGTGACTAAACGCTGAGTGCAAGACGTTTTCGGAACGACGATATTTGTGCTTTTTATGCAAGAGTGCGTGATTCAGCGAGCCGATTGCCCTACAACATGCTCAGACCTGGACACTCCAGTGTTTCGTCTCCGGACTGTATGGATCTGTTTGCAGGCAACGCCAAATGGCGCAAGGCGATTTCTCATGTGCAGGTTTTTGGCATGACACCTTTTTTCGCCTCTTACGCTAAGCCAGATCAGCTAGAAAAAGTAACGTCCTTCTTGATCTCACACAATATTGCTCTGGCTGTTGGTCTGCAAGTCATTCCCAGCGGCGGACCAAACCATTGTGGTTATCATCTGCAATGGCGCACACCAACCTCATTGACTGGTATTTTGATCGTCACCCGACCTCTAACAACACCGGAGCTGCAGAGACTTGAATATGGACAATATCTTGCTGCGAATTGGTCATCGCGAAATTATGCGGAAGCCTTTCTAATCTTCTACTTTGTGCATGGTGAATACGTTCGGCAGAGTTGAACAGCCTGGCAGCTTCTTTTCACCGTACGGCTTTTCCACGTATAGCAAATCTTTTGAATTCTGATCTCCGCGAGAAACATAATAAGGCTTCGATTCACCAACAAGAAAGCTGTCATACCCCTTGCCTGGGTCGCATATTGGTCTTTGTATAAACGCCATTGACTCTTTTGAGGCACTTGCATTTAACGATATTGTGCTAATGATCGGCGAGTGTCCATCTTCCTGCTTCTCTTCCAGGACGGTGCCGTTTGACATTGTTAATTTAGCGTCCCATGTGGACGTTTTTAGAGGCTCAGTCGAATCAACTTTGTAGGTGTCCTGTCTAGTTGAGCCGTCAGGAAACGTTTGTTCCCCGACCAGTTGTCGGCCAGCTGGGGTATCAGTCATGCGTAGGTTACTTGAAGGCATCGCATGGTCAGCCCACTCATTGAACAACGCATGGTCAATTTGTTGAGATGGTTCATTGTGAGTGGTGTCAGAAAACTGCTTTGCCACATATTTTTTGACATTGATGTCCAAGCTTGAAGTGTCTGACTCGACCATTTTTTCTCCTACATGCTGTTAGCATAAAATGAAGTGCAAGGTAATCCGAATAGCAGAAAGCCGAGGTTTGCCGCTTATCGTTTATTTCTATTCGTATGAGACGTTCTTAATTATCAATCTGTACTTGATATCAGTGTGACAAAATCGATTCTGCGCCGATCAATAGGCCACAATGGAAAAGTCTGTAATCCCGGAATGAGTTGAAGACGTGGCCGATTTTCTGTTAGAAATGAAAGTTTCCGAGTGGACAAATAGTCCTTCAGAACTGACTTTTGCTAGTCTTCGAGAATTTAAAGGTTTATTGGACGACAACCGGAGAGTCGGTTTTCAGCAATGGTGACCACGATCGGACAGGGCAATAAGCCTCAGCCCTTTATCATGTCAATCGTTACTTCAATTTTTGCCTCAGCCGACATCGTTGCCGCGGTGAACCCACCGATGCCTGCAGTCTTTCGATTCACTTTACCAATGGCGGTCGTCGAGAGGTGTTGTTTTCCCGCTTTGTCTTTTGTTGTTTTTAACGGGTCGGCTTCTAGTGTCACAGATTGATTTACACCATGAAGCAAAAGTGTTCCAACGATTTGGAAGTGTCCATTTTTAGTTTCTTTGACTTCAGTGGACCGAAATTCTGCCAGTGGAAATTCTTTGACATTGAAAAAGTCTTTGCTTTTTAAGTGTTTGTCTCGCATGTCATTCTTTGTGTTCAGACTAACAACTGGCACTTTGGCGATCACATGCGCTGAGCTTAAGCCTTCTGCTGCTCCGCTGTAGATCACATCCCCGGTTATATTGCTGAAGGTCCCGCTTGTGTTGAGACCTAGATTGGAGATTTTCCATTTTATATTCGATGTGTCTGGTTGGATTTTCCAGACAGGCTCTTCGGCTCCGGCTGCCAAACTAAAACATACGGAAGTGATTAAAGGCAGTGCGAATAATTGAGCGTGTTTCATATTAGGTTCCTTGGGATGATCCACGCTTATGCTAAGCCTTGCCGCTCTTCAATATCCATGTGCGAACGTCTCAATCTTTTGTCTAATCGTCCACTAGGTAATTTGCCGGATCACCAGAATTAATCATCTTCAAAACTAAGATTTTTCGGTCGCGATGTTGTTCGATGAGTCGAAGCGTATTTTCCAGTCAAAGGCACATCCTCTGAGACTTCTTCAAAGGACACGTCATCGAGCCACGCCTGTCCCTTGCCGAGTAACATAAGCCCAAATGCTACGCCCGTACTCGTTTTTGGTATATCTACCACAAGATCATATTTACGCCAGGCTGTCGACCCTACAATCGGGCGATCATCCATATTGTCGAAGCATCCCGGCTTGGAAGACGCGCTTTTCCAATCGCCATCAACACGAAGCCAAAGCTGCGCTTTGCTATTCACAAGCTCGGTTTTAACCCAGGCACTCATGCGCAGGCGCTTGTCTAAATATTCTTCTGGAGCGAAATAACTACTTAAGTTTCCGAACGGTTTGGGTTCTTCAACGACTGATTTTAAATAACCGCATCTGGTGCCGCTATGTTTTTCGCTCTGGTCTAGCCCGACCTCGTAATCGTTTTTATCCGTAGCGCTGTAGATCCAGCCAGTTGGTGCTTTTTTATGTTCTATCAATGTGACCTCCAAAATAAGATTACGCGCATTTACTGAACTCCTTTCTTGGGCTGGATAATTGCAACCGTTCCGGTTCGTAATTCGATCTGCGCGAGGCAACTGTTCGCTCGTTTTGCAATGACTTCTTTACTCATGTCAGTGAAGATTTGATGTTGACGACCTATTGCCCATGGATAAGTCGTGTCCCACATCTCTTGCTTGGGACCGAAGATGAATGCCAAACAATCGCCACCACCGAATTCATAGTCAAAAGAGATTAGATGCGAGCCCTCTCGATAGGTTATTACACCGCATCGTCCACGTTCTTCAATCTCGATTGAATACTCTGGCATATGAATCTCTCAATATTTAGCCGAGAGGGTCAGACGCACATTGTTGAGTGGGTCAGAGGCAATCGTTTGCGGTTGATTGATTGCCGATTGGTACACATCGATGCCACCACTATCCGCTCGCATTATAAGGCCCTGGTTTTTAGTTTGATAGCCGACTGTGAGCCTATCAGATTGTAGTCGTGTCCAATCAATAAGCTCGCTGAAATCTCCTGAATAGTCATCCGCGATCCAGGTGTCACTTAGATCAGCTGGGACATCGCTCACCGCCAGACAGGGAATGCAGACGCGACACAATTGCAATCCTTGTGCTTTACTCTCTTGCTTGAAATAGAAAACATCTAGCGGTTTTAGCCGGCAGAAACGCAGCTGATAGTCCAGTGCTGCCAGCGAAGGAAACCAGTAATTTTGCCAGGCATAAAAGCGCCCAGAAGAGTTGAAATAGTTACAGACTTCATCACTCATCACTGCGGCCGTCTCAATTAGCATGATTCCGCCATTCCTAAGGAAGCTGCGTGCTCTCAATAGTCCCGCAAGTGGATCGAACATATGATAATAAACCCCGGAAAAAACGACGAGGTCGAAAATTTCGGATACTTTGTCAGCAAGTCGGGATAAGGGAAATCCACTCCGGTAGTCAAATTCAGCACGCAGCTTCTGGCGCACATAATCTACTTTTTCTGGCTGTGGAATTCGATCGTAAGCAACAATACGCGCGGCGCCTCTCCTGGACAAAAGGATAGAAATGAGCCCTTCCATACAACCAATATCTAAACAGGAGAGACCAGCTACTGGCACATTCTTGAGTGCCGATCGAGTGAGGAAAACATTGCCATGATCAAATCCTGGTGTGAATTCTCCAGGTTCGAGTTCTAGCGAGTAATACCAATGCCCTTGCCAATACAAATCTTGTTGTCTTGGATCTTCAGTTTTAGGTGTGATTATATTTTGCATGTCAGCGCTAACAATGCCTCTGTTTCATCGGAATCTTTCGCAACAATTTTGAGTTCCAGAGTCTCTTGCGTGATGCAATAAAAATTGCCCGGTGCAGATTATTTATGTTGCTGGGTGATTGACCTGTCCAGTCGAGCGGAAACTCTTCGTGACAGGGTTGCGTAGTTGGCATATAAACATGAGGAAAGCAAGAACGCAGTTGATCAAATACCCATTGTCTGGTTGGTCGACAGCCAGTGCCTGAGAATGATTGCGTGAAATCATTGATGTTTTCAGTGACGTTATTTATTGTTCCGGAGTTGTCGAAGCTCACACATGTTTCGAGCAGTAGAGTTTCTTGACACAGCGAAGACAGAAATTTGATTGCTTTTTCTGGATTCGATAAATGATAGAGAACTCCATAGCAATGGACGATATCAAAGCGAGCCTTAAATTGCTGCGGCGGGTTCTCGAGATCAAGAATCCGCACGTCGGAATGCGGGTATCGGCGTCTGATCATCTCGAGACACTCATCGCGAGCATCAGTAATCGTTACCTTGCATCCTCTGTCCAAGAAGAAGCTTGAATGGTCGCCGATGCCCGCACCGACTTCCAGTACCGATTTACCAGACAAATTAAGTCCAAGAGTGGCAAGATGTTCTTGTCGGCGCTGATTGTGGCGCATGTAGTGAGTAGACTGAAACGATGTGATTTGCTCGACAGGTTTTTCCAATTCGTCCTGCATCTTTAGGGTTGGTAGCAACCTCTCTTCGTAATCGTTAGCGAGGGTCGTCCCTCTCAGACCATCATACTGTTTCAAAACGTGGTGGCAGAGGTCGAATGAGCTGTATACGTCATGTAGGAGCAATGCTAGCTTGAGTAACTTTTCCCCGGATAATTCGGCGTTGACATTTTTTATATAAATAGCATCGGCCCAAAGCAGTTGACTTTCTTTAACGGAGTTTGCTGTTTCATTTTGGAAAGTCTTGAATCGTCGTCCCGACATGTTCACAAATTTGTGAAATACAAATCCGCCTTCTCGCATTAAATCATCTATATCAGCAAACAAAGGTTGCTCTTTGTATATTGGTAGAAATTCGACTTCACAATGGACCAAAACTGCCGAAGCGAGAGCCTTCTTTGCGTGCTTGAAGATTTCGAGTTCAGCGCCCTGGGTGTCATTTTTGATGTAGTCAATATCGACAACAATTTCTTTTATGTCGTCAAGTCTGTGTGTTTTGAGTGTCTTTGTTTCGACGACTTCCACTAACTCGGAGAGATTCTCAAACTTACCCATTAATTCAGAGTCTGGTGGATAAAGCGATGAAGTCATCAAGGAATTAGTTGTGTGGAATTTCTTAGTCGTTCCATCGCCCAGGCAATAGGGAAGAAATAGATCCTGCTTGTACAATTGATTTAGCTTTTCGCATTCCTCAACGATAGGCTCGAATCCTATTACTTTGCATTTTTCTGACTTCTGTAAGGCGCTGTAAGGCTCAGTCTGGAAGCCAAAGCTCATCGCTCCAATGTCCACAACATTTATTGGAGAAATCAATTCGCCAATCAGTTCTAAGAGGCTAAATGGTTTTCCATCATTCATTACAACAGTAGTCGCTTGATTCAAGTCATGTATTTGGCGAGGATACAGTGATTGAGCTAAAGAATCCAGAGGCTTCTGTGTGAAGATCCTCTCACGCAGATTTAGTTTGCTATTGTCAAATTCGCCGCGGTGGATCGATGTGCAGATTCGCGATTACCTCGCACCATTCTGATGATGAACCACCCTGCGCCACATATTGATTAATCAGCCACATGTTTCGTGAGTTCAAGTCTGAAGTGTCGCGCCAGATAGTCGAAAAGTCGCCCCAGCGATTGTAGCTTTGGTTCGCGAGGGGCTGAAAGTTATTTGATTTCCCACTTTGAATTGGCACAATGGTCGGCTCAGATCCATCTTCGCGAATGATCGCAGCATATGCGCCAAGGTTTCCACAGTTTGGATCATTTGGATCGCTTGATGTTGTCGAGTCACCAGAGCGAGAGAAACACACTACCGTGTAATCATCTTTTCCGAAAGATGCAATTGACGAATTGAAGTAGTCGTAATGTCCTTTAGGATCTGATAGCTCACCCGAGTTCGCAAGACTAAGATCGCGGGAAACAGGGTCGATGGCTAATCTATACCAGCGTACCGCCAGACTGCCAAACTTTTTTACGGTGTGCGTAAGCCAGATGTTAAACCCGTCGCTTACAGGTGCAGCGTTTATATCAGAAGAGTAGAATGCGACTTTTTGAGCTCCCGACGCGGCAGGTTGCTTGACATACGTGAAGCCCATAAACTCCCACGGTGGAACGTCTATGCTGCCATGACTAGCAATCACTCTCTGTTCAGTGAGCATTTTTACATATGTTAGCTGCCTCAACGTTTCGTCATTGGCGCAGACAAACGTCGCAGTTTTCCACTCAGAACCGGTCGAATCAGCAACTGGGTACAGCCCGTTCCCATATATCTGTGGGTCCAGTGGAGCGAAGATTTTCATGCCGCTGTCGTCGCCAACTTGTGGCGGAAATGCAAGAGCGGAGACTTGCGGCAGAAACACAATTTGCGACCGGCGTCCTGCGGCCGCAGCAATTTCTTCGGATTCGGTCTTCGGTTCGGATTTGGTATTTACTTCTGATTCCTGATTTAGTTCTGAATCCACAGCCGTTTGCACCGTCAAGTAAATCGCCCTGCCGTCATAGCCGACCTGTGGAAAGTCACAGCCGCGCATGTCGAACTGGGCTGCCTTCCAAGCTCCTGGAAGCGGGCTTGGCGAAGCCATGTGAGGGTCAGTGCATGCTAGATAGACTGAATATCCGAAGCTTAGCTGCACGGCGAGCCACTGCCCGCGTCCGTATTTTCCACCATTCGGCACGAAGAGAATGCGCGGATCAACTAGAGACCCAGGTTGCGGTATGCCAGCCTGGATCCAAAATTGCTGATCGGTAATTTGAGCAAGCTTAGCGTGTGTGAATTTATCGTAGACAGTAAACACGCCATTGAGAAATTCAACATAGTGGTACGGACCAATCGCGCCATTAGAATCCGGTGGCTGTGACAATTTTGTAAAATTACTACTGGTGCCGTTGAATTTATCCAGCGTGTATTTGGGTGCCTGGACGGTTTTGTTAGTCATGATGCGCCTCTCTATGACACCGGTAATGGTGCCAAACGAAGTAAGTAAAGACTTGATTGCCAACGCAATAGAGAATGCAAGCTTAACAGTGGGACCGAAGGTTGTTTGTCAGGCTGGCGTAGATGATTCTTGTAATAGCAGCGAATAATATTCGCTGCTGCTGTGAATATTATCTTACTTTGAACAGTGTTTTTGATCAAGCCTTAAATCATCCGCTAGTATGCCTGGAACTGATGCAAGTGCGAACTGTAGGCTAAGAGCAACCATTTGCCAGAAACATTAATTACGACAAAATCAGCCTTCGCGAACTTCAAAAATACTGCATCATCGTTTCCGGGCATTGGCAAAATCAAATCCGGTAATTTTGTTGCACTGTAGGTAGTGGCACTGCTAATTTGCCCCTTGCCGACTTGACCCGGATTTTGCTTCAAAGAAAGCCTGCCTCTTTTATTCTACTTGTGTACTCTGATAGCAATGAGCTGTCGCCCTCATAATCGTATTGCACATTGAAGCGCTTCACTGCGCCCTTTCCCCAATCGCTTTTTTCGATTTCTATCAGCATGTTTGTGAGAAACACGATGCTTTCCTTACTACTGTCACCGCCATAAGAACCATATGGACAGAATGAAATGTCGTATCCGAGCTCACGAACTAATTTGCAAAAAGCCAAGAACGGTTTTGGATCGATTGTTGAAACCGAAGCAAGATTTATTAACGTGCAATGTCGTCCCGGGGCGATACTCCAAACAGACGTTTATATTCGCGACTGAATTGAGATGGATCTTCATAGCCAACAAATTGAGCGGCGGTACCAGCATCATATTTTTCAGAAAGTAGTAGACGGCGCGCTTCTTGAAGTCGTAGAAGCTTTTGAAATTGCAGAGGGCTCATTGACGTTGTGGTCTTAAAGTGCTCATGAAAGCTGGAAACGCTCATATTTAGATCGCTCGCAAGCTGTTCGACTCGCATTGGTTCTTTAAATCGCTGTTGCAAATGGTGCACAGCTTTCGTGATTCTATGCGTTTGTTCGCCAAAATTAGCCAACTGCCTAATTCTCTGGCCCTGGTCGCTTTTAAGCAATCTATATACGATTTCACGAGTCACCAGTGGCGATATCATTCTGTAATCGTCCTTATTGCTAATAAGCTTAGAGAGTTTTAGAAATGCGTCCAAAAGTTCTTCGGAAAGTTTGCCCAGGGCGACTGACTTGACGCTGGTCTCACTTCGGGCCGGTAATACCCCTGCCTCCACGCAAACAGATGCAATCATCGCTGGATCGAATTCCATTTTCAAACAAAGGAAAGGTTTATCGTGCGATGCCTCTACAACTTCTCCAATTATCGGCATATCGAGCGATGCAAGAATAAAGTTGTCAGGGTCGTACCTGAATTGCTCACCAGAGATTTCTAGTTCTTTAGCCCCTTGGGCAACCACACATATAGACGCGGTGAAAAATCCGTGTGTTCTTGGCGTCGGTGCGTTAAATCGATAAATGTTTAGGTTCTCTGCCAAAGGCGTACACCCCTCGGTTTTGGCAATTGCGCTTAGTCGCTGTACGAATTCTTGCCTTTTAAAATGCATTTTGTTACCCTTCCGATTCTGGAGTATTGTCCAAGCATTCTGGAGTTTTGTCTTAATATGAGCCCTGGAAGGAGCATATCATTATTCTAGATTCGCTGCTTCTCGTAGTTTTGTTGCAACGAATAATCCCCGCGAAGAGGTCATAACCTGATGGAAAGACGAAAACTTGGAAGTCTGGAAGTATCGGCGCTCGGATTCGGATGCATGAGCCTGAGTGCTAATTACGGACCTCCGGTGCCCAGAGAGTACGGAATCAATGTCATTCGCACGGCGTTCGAAACGGGCGTGACATTTTTCGATACGGCCGAAGTTTATGGTCCCTACACTAGTGAAGACCTTGTCGGTGAAGCACTTGAGCCCTTTCGTGATAAGGTGGCAATTGCTACTAAATTCGGTTTTGACATAGCTACACATGGATTGAATAGTCGTCCTGAACAGATCAAAAAAGTCGTAGAGGAGTCATTGAAGCGCCTCAGAACAGATCGGATTGACCTGTTTTATCAACACCGAGTAGATCCAAAAGTTCCAATGGAAGAAGTCGCCGGAACGGTAAAAGAACTAATTGAAGCGGGCAAAGTTTTACACTTCGGTTTGTCAGAAGCCAGTGCAAGCAACATTCGTCGCGCTCATAGCGTGCAACAGGTGGTAGCGATACAAAGCGAATATTCAATCATGGAACGAACGCCCGAGCATGATGGCGTCCTCGAAACTTGTGCAGAGCTGGGCATTGGCTTCGTTCCGTGGGGGCCGGTTGGTATGGGATTTCTCACTCAGAAAATAAACTCTGATACTAAATTTGATACCAACACCGATTTTCGCGCAAGCTTTGATCGATTCCAGCCAGATAATGCCGCAGCGAATCAGCCCATAGTAAATTTGCTCAAACGTATTGGTAACAAACGATCTGGAACACCAGCGCAGATTGCGCTGGCTTGGCTGCTTGCCAGAAAGCCATGGATAGTTCCGATCCCGGGCACTACCAAGCTAAATCATCTTGAAGAGAATTTGGGCGCAGTAAAGATACAACTGACGCCTGAGGACCTGGCTGAGATCGATAATGTTAGGGTTCACGGCGGCCGATTGAGCGAAGAGCATAGACAACAGTTTGACCAAACCGCTTAGAAAATTGGCCAAAGATCCAGCTTGCAACTTAGCCCCCGGAATGTTTGAACCTTATCGTTCGACCGTGCCGATTTAACAGTAGCTCACCACCCACAATCTTCAGAGGCGTGGCTTGGAAAGCCACTTTGCCAAGGTCATGTGGCTCGAAGCGAAACCTGAGCGAATAGCCAGAATTCGAGTCAAGTTTCACAGGCTCACTGATAACGTCAAAGATCGGTAGCAGCAGGCGAATGTTAGCTGGTTTGCTGGTATTTTGAAATTCCGACACCAGTCCGTTTTCTCCCAATTGTTTTCGCTCGGTCTCACCATTCGTTTTGGTGATCAGAGCGTCAAAATACTGCCTGGACATGCCAGTCGGAACATCCAAATTTATTTGGAGCTTGTCGTCTGCACCCTTACTCTGCGTAACCAAGACGAAGCGGGGCGGAACGACAGGGCTGCTTGTTAGGAGCAGCTGGTCGCCATGCACCGTCCATGTGCCTGATGCCTCTTCATCCAGTGCACCATAGGACAAAGCATAGCGAAAATGGTGATCGCCATTCAGTTCCAGTCCGGCTGCGATTTCCATCTGATTGCCATCATAAGTCCCAACAAGTGTGCGCGAGCTTGCTTGATCGTTTGCTTCGGCATAAGCCGGCAATAAGTATGCAGGAGCAAAATGTGCTCCAAATGGGGCGAACAAGAGCGCTAAGAAAATTGCAGACGACTTCGAAGGCTTGAACATTATTCCATTCTACCGGTTTTGCTTTTCCGAACGTGTATTAGACTCGCATGCCACAGTTGGTAGTGGTACCACATGCGGTGAGATGCTTAAGAAGCAGCCGATTTGGAGCTGTGATCCGGCAATATTAGCAGCCCTATCAAGCTTGGTAATCCCAACGAAAGCCAGAAGCCTACCCATCTACTGTACCCCTTGCTTTGTGAATATTTGATGCTCTCATGATGCCTAGTATTAGTGAGACAAGGAAACCACTGGCGATCATAAGAGCGCCTGGGCGTGATAAGCCGTTTTTGGCGTTATTTATAGTCACAAGATTTCTCCAAAAGCTTCTGTCCAAGTATACAGGCTCAGTCACGCTGTCATGGCTCGTTTCTTTTGATCTGGCAATACCAAGCCAGGTCGTCTTTTCTCACATTATTTGTCCAACCTGCATGGTGTGATTGCTATGCGGCCAGGCTCCGTAAGTTGATGGCAGTGATACGGGGAGTCCTCCGCACTTAAAATTTCCTCACTAGGAATGTCTGTCACGACAATGTCACGGGTGAGCTCTATCCTCCTAGGCAATGATAGCTTCTGTTTTTTCGTGAATAGGTCTACCAAAGACGCACATTTTGATCAGTCATGGCGTTAAGAGTAATCGAAAAAATTTGCAAGGAGCATTCTACCGGCAAGCTGCTGTTGATAGCTGGCTTTTGTTTGTTTTGCATGCAAGAAATGATGTTTGTTTTCAATCCACGATGCGCGAGTTTTTTTTATGCGCAGGGATTGCATCCACCGGCTATTGCCAAACTGATAGCCCTTCTCAATCTTGTGGCTGTCAGTCTGGAACTTTTAAGTTTGGCGTGCATAGCGAGCGGAATTATTTGGTTGCTTGTGGACTTAGTGCGGAGTAAAAAAAGATAGCGTGGTAGGTTTGCCGGGCGTATTAAATGATGTGGGGCTACCTCTTTCGAGCCCGATCAATTGAAATATAAAAGCAGTCTGGCTAAACTCAATTGGTTGCAGTTCACAATTAGACGGAGGCAACCATGGGCAAGGTGCGCGTAGCAGGTTTTTCGGTGTCAATCGACGGTTTTGGGGCGGGCCCGGACCAGAGTCTGGAACATCCGCTCGGCAAACGGGGCGGGGAGTTGCACAATTGGTTCTATCCCACCCGAGTTTTTCAATCGATGATCGGGAAAGAAGGCGGGACTGAAGATCGCTTCGCAGCTGCCGCAATGGAAGGCTTCGGCGCTTTCATTCTCGGCCGCAATATGTTTGGTCCGATCCGTGGCGAATGGCCGGACGACGTGTGGAAGGGCTGGTGGGGCGACAATCCCCCATATCACGCGCCGACCTTCATCCTCACCCACCATGCCCGAGCGTCAATCGTGATGGAGGGAGGGACGACCTTCCATTTCGTCACCGACGGAATAGAGGCTGCCCTCGCTCAGGCCAAGGCCGCTGCGGGCGACCTGGACGTGAAGATCGGCGGCGGAGTTTCGACGGTCCGCCAGTATCTGCTCGCTGGAGCGATTGACGAATTGCAGCTGTCGCTCTCGCCAGTCGTTCTGGGCCGTGGTGAATCGCTGTTTGCAGGCATTGATCTGCCAAGTCTTGGATATCGGTTGACTGAGGCGGTACCGATGGAGCTGGCGACTCACGTCGTGCTGACGCGCTAACTTCTCCGTGTGACTGACTGTTGTTTTCTAAATCCTCAATGGTCGAATCCCGCCCATTCGTCTGCATCTGGCGGAGTCACATGCTCTATCAGAAATTTCAACATGTCGTCGTTCGACTCGATAGGCTCACTATTTATGTGATCTTTTGTTGATACATGAGTTTGTGAATCCAATAAATTTATAATCAGTGCTCGATCCTGAGAAAATGAGCCTGCTAGCGAATACTTTGGAGGAATGACAAATGCACCACGGTGATCGATGAAGCCGAATCGTCCATTAATAGACACGACTGCGAGATCATTCGAAAAAGGGCTAGCAAATTCGAATTGCGGTTCTATTTCGAGTTTGCCACCTCTATTTATAAATCCCCATTTTGTTTTAAGTAGGACGGGCGCCAGACCTTCGGAAAAATCTTTAGCGGCATCAAATTGAAAATCTATAGCGCGCTGCCCACTTCGGTCGATAAATCCCCACTTTGCCTGAAGTTTTGGACCGGGGGGCTTTTTAGAAATGCGAAGTGTGTTCGCTGGTCCCTCGCTGAGCAAGACGTATTTCCCGAGTGCCACGGCAGCAAACCCTTCGTGAAATGATCGTACCTCGTCAAACTCCGGCTGACCCAAAAAAGTTCCATTTTTGTCAATGAAACCAAATTTCTTTGTGGATGGGTCAGCACAATAGGGTGACGGTGTGTAATGCTCTAAATCTTTCAAAGGTCGTTTGTCACTACGAACTGAGACGGCTGCAATTTCCTCTGAAAAATTCTTAGCTGATTCCAACTTGGGTGGTATTTGAAACTTGCCAGTACGGTCAATATATCCGAATTGACCGAATGATTTTCCTTGAACCGCAGCCAGACCGTCTGCAAAATCTCCTGTGCCGCTATCGTATGACATTGGCAGGCTTACCGGTAGATGGAGTGCTTCCTTTCCATCCTCATCGTAGAATCGCCAGAAGTAGTCAGGGGCATCAGCTAGTACCACTCCTTCCAGAAATTGATGCGGACAGTATTTGTACTGGCTATTGAAACCTTTCAAAAGGAATTTTGGCTGTATTTTGAAGTTACCTGTCCTGTCTATGAAGCCCCAGCGATCTCCCACTAACACCGCAGCTAATCCATTTGAGAATGACCGGGCGTCGTCGAAATTTGCTGAAATTACCAGCGTGCCCGCCTGGTCTATGAAGCCCCATTTGAGACCTGTTCGAACCGCTGCGAGACCCTCTGAAAAGTGTCGAGCAGCAAAGTATTGGCCGCCAATCTTCTCGCCAGAGCGATTAATAAATTCACAACGCCAGTTTTGAAGTGTAGACAGTTGAGTCATTTTTTCGCTATCGGAAGGAGCCACTGCTGCTGGTGCCAGTCCGTTAGAAAAATTGCCTACATCTGCGAATTTTGGCGCAATGACAATTTGACCATTTTCGTCAACGTATCCGTATCCATTTTCTGTCTGGACAAAAGTAAGACCTTCGTTGAATTCGTAGTGTACGTTCTTATAGAGATTTGGCAATACTTTCTTGCCATCCTTATCTACGAATCCCCAAAGCCCCGCTACGTCGCGTACACCTGCAATTTTGCTCGAAAACTGAGAAACATTAGTCCAGTGACCCATCAACTCGTTGCCCGACCTCGACAAAAAGCCCCACTCTTCGTTCTCTTCGTTTTTATCTAATGTCCGCACAATTGCCATGCCATTAATAAAGTCCCAAGCGCAATTATAAAAATGGCCGCCTAGAAGCGCTCCCGAACTATTTACGTAACCAGCACTCAATCCATTAACTTCAGTGCGCTCGACATGCGCAAAACCGTCATGAAAATCCTCTGCTCTAAAAAATCTTTGTGGAATTTTCATCCAGCCTTTTTCATTGATGTAGCCCGTGCGATTCATTCCTGTGCCGTAACAATCTTCGGCTTTGTGTGGTGGTTCTGTGCACACAGCCATTCCTTCTGAGAAATTTCCTATTTTAAACAGAGAAGCTGGTCCCAATCTTTTTGTGCCAGTTGAGTCGAATATGTCGCCGGCATATTTAGGACGCTGTTCGTTTTTCGCCTTTTCTTTGGCGTCACGAGCCCACCTCTTTTCGTTAGCTTGTTTAATCACCTCGATGCGGGTCATGTCTGGAGAGATGATAGCGCCGCTTTTGTCTAATTTGAAATAGTGGTCGCCAATTCCTACGGTGGTGCTTCCATCCTCAAAAGATTTCACCAGGTCGTATTTGGGCGCAATCACAAAGTTGCCAGATTTGTTTATAAACCCCCATCGCTTCCAGCGCGTTAATTTGTCGGCAATCGTTGACTCCATTCCTTCTGTTTCAAACGACGGCTGCCAAATCAGCTCTGGATCAGCCTTGCAAGGTATTATCTGGAGCGAAGCAATTAATAGAGCCCCGATTAACGCGGCTAAGCGCAATTTTTGCATTCTGCTAGTTTGGAATCCTTAGTAAAACAGCTATGTGTCGATTATATCCGTCACAGCAACAACTAGACATTTGCTGGTGTCAATTCGCGGAAGAATTGTCCACCATTAGCCCCACCGCAAGCAGATAGAACGTGGATGTGGTTTAGGTTAATTCCAACAGAGTAGCCTAATTCAGATTGTGGATGAATTTGTTCAATGCTGGAATGGTTACATTTACGTCGATAACGTAGACGTCATTATGCCCGGCGTTCGGCAGCAACACTAGCGTCTTTGGCTCAACAGCCTCTGTCATTATTCGTTGGGAATACCGATAAGGAAGCAGGTCGTCTTTCATTCCATGGATGAGTAGCAACGGCGCATGTTCTTTTTTCATGATCGCCAAGTTATTCAAAGTCGGCTCCGGAAAGACGAATGCTGGATAAAGCCTCATTAGCACCAATTTGTCAGCTGCAGCTTCTGGGAAAGACGTGAACGTAGATTGCAAAATGATTGCTCCAACTTTGCGCTTAGTTGAAAGAGTGCTAGTTGCACCGCCACCGATTGACTCGCCATAGACAATTACATTCTCTGGTTTCACATCTAACTTCTGCGTGATGTAGTCGAAAGCGGCGGTCGCGTCATCGCAGATCTTCGCCATCGAAGGAGAGCCCGTACTGGAGCCGAAGCCTTCATAGTCATACATAAAGACAGAGCATCCAGTTTGTAAAAGAAGTGGTAGCAGGGGCAGGCGATGCTCCATGCAGCCGGCGTTACCATGACTGACCAAAATTATCTTGTTGGCACCGGGACGTTCGAAATACCAACCGTGCATGCTCTCGCCATCGATAGCCTTAAATGTGATATTTCGAAAATGACAGTGAAAATAATTCTCCATGGTTTTAATTTCACCGCTGAGATCATCGTTCTCAGAGATTGGATGAAAGACGAGTCTGCTGTATATCGGCATTGCCACCATTGGCGAAATCAAAATGTACATAAGCAGGAGAGAAAGAGCGTCCATCGCGATCGTCAATCGCATGTCTCTTTTGTATGCCGGGCTCGCTGGTGCATTTGATTCACCTTTCGCCCCTTCACTCGGAACCGGTCCGGGGGACTTAAGTGGACGCACGAAAATTCGTACAAAAGGAACGTATGTCAAAAATTCTCTAAAAGTCATTGCTCCTACTTCGTGATGAATATATTGAGAGCGCTCGTTGTCAAAGCAATGTTATTCAACTGCGAGTTGCTGGCGAACGTATTTTGCGCCAGCGACGCTTATTCGAAATCCATCGCCAGCGGCTTCTATGTAACTGTTTTCTATTAGCCACTGGACTGCAGGCGCCACTCGCCCCACACTTTCGAATTTAAGCTTGTCTGCGAGTTTTTTGTAGGTTTGAGAGCTTAGGTTCTGCAAATTCAGCAGACGATAGGATTTGAGGAAGTGCAATCTGAATTTCATACTCAGTCCAATCGAGACTATCTGAAATGACCATTTTTGTCCTCCTCAAGAATTGACCGCGCGAGCCCAGTAGGAAAAGGCAACCCACCATTTATAAGAGCCAGTTCGATAACTGAATAAATAGCGGTCTATCTGAGCCACAAGATGATTTCCTCCAGCAGTCGCTTCGCTAGAGTGTCGATTCCAGATCGGGTCGATCCGGCCGCAAGTTTGAGGAGATAATTGAGATACTCTGTCGGCGCTTCGTGCCACTTCATATGGTGCACGAGATCTGTTATATCCTTTTTGTCGATGTCGTGAATGATAGGAATTATGACGTTCTCGCCGCTTAATGTGCGACTGAATATCCATGCCAGTTGTTTCGAGGCGTTGACGTTTTTCAGCATTGATGGACTGAAAACCATTATGGTAATGAGAGTTGTTTCTGCTGCCTCCGAAATTATGTGTTGAGCAGAGCTGTCCTCGGCATCTCCGAGCATTCTCGGCATCGCCCTGATTTTGCTTTTCTTCAGGGCATCAGCGAGCGGCACAGCTACGGTCGCTTCGTCTTCGGCGACATAACAAAGGCTGACATTATAGCCGGAGGAAGGTATGGCGCTCCGAGAGTTATCTGTTCTTCTGCGTTCTTTTACTATCGCAGTCGGGGGAGCTTTTTCATCTGTATTTACAGCAGCTGTCTTTCGTCTGCGCTCGATTGTAACTGGAGGTTCTTCTGTAAGCAGCCTGCTCAGTTTTTTGAGTCGCGTTAGAGGTTGTTGCGATTCGCTTAAATCTAATAGCTTTGCACAGAGGGCGTCCAGGTCTTCTATGGTGCGTCTCTCTTTTAAGTATTTTTCGGCAGAGTCGATAAGGCCGCGAATATTCTTTTTGGCGACATTATCTAAGGCGTAGTAAGTGTCATCTGGCAGGTCGACCTGAAATCTATAATAACGGCGCTGGTCTGTGGGTGGCAGCATGTCTCGCATCTGGCGATGAACACCTTCGCTTATGCTTTCGGATACCAGTTCCACCATCGGTACAGACCATCTAATGAAACCCCAGTCGGCGGGATATTTCTTTTCCATGCGTTCCATGGATTCGCCTGTGCCAAGCGAAACCAGGAGTATCTGGTCATCTTTGGCTGGCAACATTGTGTTGATTTCAGCCAGCGCATGACCTGCCGGATTGTTCGCGAACACTCCACCATCCACCAGAGAGACGACGCCTCCAGCACCAGGTCTGGGGATCCTCAAAGGATCGAACATGGTCGGTGTGGCTGAAGCCGCGGACGCAACATCGCCCATACTGAAGTCGAATTGTCCCTGTCTCCGAGCCCAACGACTTCTGAATATATGAGGGTATCGACGCTCGATGTCGTAACACGGAATCAAAATATCCGTCAGCGCGTCCTTCAATCGATATTCACCAAAGTTGTGAGCCATGATGCGGCGAATTCTATGAGACTTGTACTTTGGCGTAAGCAGATTTTCCCACCAGCTTGCGGGGTTCCGAAAAATATCTGGAGCATCGCGTTCGTAAAAGTCGCGCAGATCTCGAGCGCTATGTTCAACGGTGCCGGAGCTGTCTGGCTTAGTTAAGCCCAGGGTGAGGATGGCTCCTGTCGATGTTCCTGCTATCAAATCAAACAGCTTGTGAATTGGTTTTCCAGTTCTATCTTCGATCGCCGCAAGTATTGTTGCGGGAATCAAGCCACGGATGCCACCACCATCAATAGATAATATGCGCCAGGTTCTTGGCATGGATTCCCTCGGCGGCTCCAGATTCAGGGCAGAATGTTTTCTTGCATTGTCCCATGTTCTTGCTGTGAACGGAAAGATTTTCGCAAACAAAAGGATGCGTCGCTTAGGGAGAAACAATCGGACACGTTCCGGTATGGGCTAAGAATTGTCTCGACACTTTTTTAGAGAAACCTGCGCTAAGCTATTCGATAACGCCGAAACGGGCAGCTCCCAACTTATTAGCGTCTAGAGAGGCTGTAACGTGTTAGTCCACATTTTTGTTTCGACTGATCAATTCCAATCACTGAAGGATGTGCGTTCTTTCATTGATCCGACATACACCGAAGATGGCGATATCGTACCATCAGTGTTCATCAAAGAAATTGAGTTGACTAACTACGAGCCCAACTGTATCGAGGCCATCTATTCAGTTCATAAGACGGTTCTGTGGACGCTGCTCGCGAAGGCATCATATGCGGAGCAATGGCTCGACCATGTAGATGGAACAATCGAAGCCAATACAGCGATCTGCGTATTCGCACCCAACCACGTGTCTATTCCTAATAATTGTTCGCTGAGCTATTGCGGCGCCTTCACCTATAACGTGGTTTTCGATTGAACAGTCCTGTTTATTGAACAACAGTGGGTCCCTTGCTTCTTATGAATGGTCCAGCTTGCAATTTGTCTGAGACCGATATCAAAAATCTCCTCAAGATTTTATAAATAGCCACGATTAAATCAGGTCGCGCCACAAGCCTGACACTAGCCAGTGAGTAAACAGACACAAGCAGCCGGTATTGTGGAACCTATCAGAGATTCGGGGGTTAATATTCTTCCATTTACTCTGGGAGCATCGAACACAGAAAGAGGTACTTTTTATGACGCCAAACGACACCCCACCTTTGCCCCCAAGAACTGAGTCCATCACACCAAATAGGGTGCCAGCTCCAGATTCAACCGCTCAGAAGTTTCTCGACGAGATACATCAATCATGTTCGCCTTCGATTGGATACAGCGCACTGACATACAGCGAGTATATGTTAGCGGAATCTCTCGCGGGGGCATATGTTGGTAGTTTCTTGCCAGGACCGGGCACTATAATTGGTGGCGGAATTGGAGCAGCTTTGGGAGCCGGCATAGCCGCGAATGAATTGAACAATGAGACGAAAGCGTGTGAGTATGAAAAGCTCCATGATTTGATTATCGATCAGAATACATAGGCACACTAGAGAGCATCGATTCAATTGTGGAGACGTTCGGAGCATCAGATGACGAAACGTAGAGTTGAATATAGCGTGCAGTTTACCCATGAGGACATTTACAGCGCTTTGCGCCAGTTGAACTGGTGGAGAGTCAGCGTCCTAAGTTTGATTGGATGTGTGCTGTTAACAGTTTTGGGTGTGATGCAGCCTGTCTTTCAGTCCCTTATTTATTGCGGATTAGTTGGAGTTGTAGCTATCGTCATGATGTGGATTCACATACCTCAGATTGCCCAAAAGACGTTGGAGTCTCCGGCCTTTTCATCAAGGCAAGCAATCGTTCTTGATGAAGAGGGATTTGCAATGCATTCCGATACCGTACAGAGTAAGGTCAAGTGGGCTCAATTCATCAAACATTCCGAAGACCCAACCGCTTTACTCCTGTATATGACTCCATACACCTTCTACATCTTGCCAAAACGCTGTTTCTCAAGCGAAGACTTGAAGATCACGAAAGAGCTGATTCAATCGCATGTAAAAAAACCGACTTCTGGGGGACACCCTGTGAGGAACACCGTTCTCTTCGTGCTGTCTTTTTTAGTCGTCGTATTCGTAGTTTCGCTGGTGGTGCATTGAGCATGACCGGGATTGCGGCATGGTGATGAAGCACTTTGCCTGTGACGTGACTAATTCTTTGGCAAAAATGACGAGGATAGTGCAGAAATCAGCTCATCATGATGCTAAAAGCTATGATTTCGATTTCGTTCCAAAATGAGTGAGGAGCTACTGGTACCACATGCGCTACTAGATGATTTTCGAGTCTCGTTGGGCTTTATCAAGCAACACGCCGGTTTGACAGAACGTTCGACAGGTGCAGGCTCAATGCTGTTGTGAGTTGGGTTGCTATTTGTGAATCTGCTTGTACCAAGTTGCAGGCTGCAGACGTCGCTGGCGGAGCATTTCAGCTTTAATCGACGAAGAGACTGGGTACAAATTTGATATGGATGAACAAGTAATATCGCAAAATAATTTCAAAGACCGTCAAACGGGCCTTATAATCTTTGGCATTCTGATAATCATGATGGGTTGCTTATCGGGTTTGGTTGCGCTTTTAACACTTGCTCTGCCTTTGCTGCCTAATTTAACCGGGCATGAGTTACCGCCTCTTCGGACCATGCTGCCAGGAATATTTCTGTATGCAGCTTTAGCTGTGTCATTTATTTGGCTCGGCATCGGCTCGATTTTATGCCGCAGATGGGCACGCGCATTATTGCTAATTTTAAGTTGGTTTTGGTTAGCGACCGGTTTCACGACGATGATCAGCATGATATTTATGATGCCAGTGCTAACTGCACATCAACCAGAATTCGAAAAGATTCCGCCGACACTCAGGACATTTATTACGCTGTGCTCGGCAGTCTTCCAAAGTATCATCTATGTGATCGTTCCAGCTTCCATAGCCTTCTTCTATAAAAGCCCACACGTCAAAGCGACATGTGAAGCTAGAGATCCGGTGACGCGCTGGACCGATGCGTGTCCGTTGCCGGTGCTGTCCCTAAGTGTGTTCACAATCTTCAGTGCTCTTATGATGGCGATTATGATCCCGAGTCTCAACGGGGTGGTTCCACTCTTTGGAATCTACATAACGGGCCTACCAGCTGTAGTGATAATGCTGACTATGACGGTCATTTACATTTTCGCTTCACGCGCTTGTTATAAGCTACAGCTTCGAGGCTGGTGGGCGGCAGTGATAGCCTATGGGCTATCGACTATTTCCTGCACAATCACGTTTGCGTTCAGCGGTGTATTTCGGATGTATGAACTAATGGGACTTCCCGCCTCACAACTTGTAACTCTCAAAGAGATGAATGCCATACAAACCCCAATAATGTGGCTCGGGTTAGTTTTATTCACCTTACCGCTGCTTGCCTATTTCGTGTTTACAAAAAGGTATTTCAAGACTTCTTGAACGGGGCGCACGGACGATAGCTAGCTCGCGCACCAGACGCGCGTGGCGTTCGATTCAACTGATATCGTACAAATTAAAAACAATAAAAAAGGCATGTCGGTTACTGAAAAGTGACAATCCGCCAATTTTTGTCAAATAAATCGCCACGATATTGCGGGTTTAGAATTTCACGCCCTTATTCCAATGTGTTAAAGCTTCAGTTTTTCCAACAACGAATGTTTGCCGTAACTTGGCCAGTACATTTTCATAAAATTCGGTTTTCCTTTCCTCCCTATCAGCGAAGTCTGTCTATGCTTCGTTGAAGGAGATGCAGACTGTGACAGGGGCATCGTCCAACCAAATTTCGATATCTATGTTGCTTTGGTTTTCCGCATGAAAATGTCGTCCGTTATGTTCGCTCTCTCCGCCTGTCTGTCATAGGCTCTACGCGGTCGAATTATGAGATCTTTACGCTCTGGTTGCACATTTAAAGGCCCTTTTTCAGATTGCTTGTAGTGCTTCTCTTGACATTCGTATTTCTACGTAGTATTCATTATTTCCCCGAATTGAAGACGTGCCCATCAAGGTACGAAATTCGGCTTGGAGGTCGGCATTATCGAGGTGATTAATGACTGAGACATACACGGTCGCCAATTTGAGTCAGCAATTACGACTTCACGGAGTTACTCTCCCTGGAATGGCACTGCTTGCAGTGTGTATCGGTGTGTCCCTGTATATAACGAGCCTGTTAGCCAGTAACGTTTCCGTCCGCGGCATACCACTGGACTCGATTATCTTCATGATTTCTATGTGCGCTTTTCTCTTACCTGTGAAAATGACCTCAATCCGCCCGCTGAAGTGGTGGAGACGCTATCTGGAATACAACGTCAGCAAAAAAATTCCCATAACTTTTCCGGAAGTGGAGTACGGGCACGCTAGCCACAGCTCACTTAGAATTACCAAAAGAGATTTCGCAGGACTTTCAGCTGTCCAGCAAAAGCAGGTGCTGGACTTGCTCACGGATTTTGCCGGTGGCGATGGTCAGTCGCTTCAAGTTTTTACGCCCTCAATCAGTTTTGCGACCAACAAATTAGACCGCGAATTTTATATTATTAGTGATACGAGGAAAAACGTCCAAAATAACCTCATCGAAAAGCTTCAACGGGCGTGTTTGCCAGTTTCCGAAGTGGATGAAATATCCTTGCGCAAATTGATGTATTCCTATCTCAGTCCTACACACTCGAACACAGAGGCGATTCCACCACTTGCGATGGCTCACGCAAACGACCTCCTTACCCTCTGTGCGGCAGGGTTCGAACAGCATGCACAATATTTGTTTATCGATGGTAAATATGTCAGAAGCTTTTTCTTTCAGGCTCTGCCACCACAAAGCTATTTTGGTTTTCTGAACAGATTGATGGAAATCGACTGCAATGTTTCTCTGTCCACCTTTTTTCGACGAACAAATATGCCACATTTACAGGAAACAATTAAACGAAACTCTCACCTGGGAATTGGGCTTGGAACCACAAAAAGTAGTGGATTTCAGAGTCTCAAAGCTGATCTCGTCAAAGTTGCAAAAGGCAATACCGAGGCTTTAGAAATCGGCATGTATCTGACTCTCTATGTAGATAGCCAGGAAGAGCTAGAGTCAGATACAGTCGTCCTTCTCCGTTTCATAGAATCATTTGGTGGCAATCTCTCGTCAGCGACCGTGCAGGAGTTAGACGCACTGATGACAATGTTGCCCCTCAACAGAGATTTGATTGACAGCAGACACATCGTGCTGCCCCTCATCGCTCAAACATTCGTTCCGTTTGCGTGAAGCCACCACATTTGAAACGCAGCAGTTGGGGTGCGAGTGTGAAACACCAAATAATCAAGACAAACAGCATTAACATGCACTTCGTTGAGCAAGGACAAGGACCGGTCATATTGCTATGCCATGGTTTTCCGGAAACCAGTTATTCGTGGCGGCATCAGCTTCCAGCTTTGGCCAAAGCTGGTTTTCGTGCAGTTGCCCCGGATTTGCGTGGTTATGGTGAAACAGATCGCCCAGAAGAGATCGACCAATATACGCTTTTCCATTTGGTTGGTGACATGGTTGGTCTTCTTGATGCGATCGGAGAAGAACAAGCGGTGATTGTCGGAAATGATTGGGGAGCATTATTAGCCTGGCATGCTGCGTTGATTCGACCAGATCGATTTAACGGCGTGGTGGCACTAAGTGTACCGATGATGGCTCAACCACCTGTGCGCCCGACAACGCTATTTCCTCAAACAAAAGAAGAGTTATTTTACGCACTTTATTTTCAATCGCCTGGTATCGCCGAAAAAGAATTAGAGCGCGACGTAAGCTTTTCTCTGCACAAAATATTTTTTGCCCTGTCAGGAGATGCAGGACCTCATGAAAGTAATGGCGAGACACCGAAGCATTTAAACATGATGGCGTCGCGAACCGAAGGCTTTCTTGCGACGCTGCCTGATTCGTACTCTCTACCATCGTGGCTTACTGATACCGATTTACGAATCTATGCTGAGGCTTTTTCTAAAAGCGGCTTTCGCGGTCCATTAAATTACTACCGCAATATGGACCGAAATTTTGAATTGATGGCTGCTCTAAAGGGCTTGAAAATAAGCGTGCCAGCTCTTTTCCTGATCGGAGAAAAACACGTTGGACTTCCTGGGATGAAACAAATGATTTCTGGCATGTCAAAGTTGGTGCCAATGCTTCAGGACTCGGTTGCGCTACCGGGTATGGGGCATTGGCTACAACAAGAGGATCCTGAAAAGGTCAACTCTGCAATAATTTCGTTTGCGCGGAACTGATGAATGCGCGATCCGAGACTGCAATCCAAGGTCTACACGCAGGAATGATCCTCTCATGCGATTAAAATCGATTTTTCAATTTACGTTGTTCTGTGGATTGCTTCTATATGGATTCAATAGTATGGCTTCGTTCGGATCAGAAGATGCATGGCCGATCAAGAAGCTGAGGATAACGTGGTCATATTTCTCAGGTCGCCCAGATCCTTACATCGATGTAACTGATCCTAAACAGATAGGTGAACTTCATAAGCGCTTAACCGGGCTAACTCCGCTTGGTCATCCAGCCAAGAAACCGGCTTTTGTTGGAGGTTATATATTTTCCCTGCCAGCAGATGGACAACATTCAGCTACGCGCTGGTTCTCTTTGTATAGTGAAGAAATTACCATCAGGACTGGTGACAAATCCGAGTGTTTCGGCGACTCAAAGCAGGCTGAAAAGTACATAAAGTCGCTTTTCGATCTGCCAGAGAATCAAAGGACAGGCAGTCCATCGGCAAAGAACTTTCAGAAGGATAAATGACGGCTGCATTTTTGCAACAATTTGAAAATTGTCGATTTTGGCGTTTTTGCAATAGCGCCAAATCAACTTTCTTTGCCAAAAAAATCGTCAAAAAACCTGACAAATAGTTCGCCACGGTACCGAGGCGGCGATCGCTGAATCTCAAGCAGTGATGGAGCCTCAGCCAGATTGGCAAAAGGTAACTTTCAAAGGGTGGTGAGCGTGCTATAGTTTTTTGCTCGTTTTGATGTCAAAAACCAGTCGCACAGTTCTCGAAAAGTTCCTATGATCACAAAATCTAAATCCTCAATAGCGTTGGTTGCATTGATGGTGGCACAAAACGTGCCACTGAATGTGATGGCACTCGACCTGGGCTCGAATACGACGAAATCCAGTCTTTCTGCCCCTGTATATTCAAAGCTAGGCAGCGGCAGTGCTAGCACCAGCGATACCACACAACCTGCACCAGATTTAAGTCCAGTCAAATTTGACGGAAGTGATGATGCGACAATGGCACCGGTGACCGCAAATCCAGTCCCAGTCGCTGACAGTAGCGATGCTGGAACTTTGAACGCTGCCGTTGAAAAAGAAGGATTTGCTCCAAAGCCACCGGTTGAGCGCACTGACAACGTGGTCGGTGAAGAATCTGTGGTTTCTGCTAAAGACAAAAAGAAGCAAACCCGCGCCGACGCTTACGAAAAATCCTTGCGTGAAGCAGCAAACAGAGTTGGGCCGATCGAATTACGGCCAACTGATAAAGAAGTGCGCGAAAAAGTCTTAACCATTCGGGCTGCTGAGAAGGCTGAACTGGCTGAAATTTGGGATGCTGCACTTTGCCGCAGCCAAGACATTCAGTTTGTGGTTCAGAAATTGATGCCGACCAAAGACCCAAAGCATTCGACTGCTGTAATGATGAAAATGCTCAGCACGGCGATGTATGGAACAGTAGCTGCTGGCAGTATAGTGGGCCGTTCTGTGGGTGGACCTGGCGCTGGGATGGCACAGAGCGCCGGTGCTAGCATGGTTATGAGCGTTTTCAATCAAGTTGATAAAAGTTCGCAAAGAAAAATGGCGGTGACTGAAACCGAAGCAATTATGTTGTACAAAATGATTAGAGACGTGGGCAGAGACGTCTCTCACGATTTTCACGAGTACAAGAAGAACGTAAATCAGGTCGGACGCGCTTGTGCAGATTACGCAGACATTCAGAAAATGGTAGCCGACGCCCCTGGGCAGGATACTATTACCGCGATTCAGATGGAATGTCTTTTGCGAAAAATGCGACGCGAAATCGATGGACTTAATGAAGATGCACGTAATTCGCGTGACTCGCTTGTCACACTCGCTGGGGATGAAGCTGTAGATAATCTCGATAAACAAATCGATTCTGAAAGTGAAAAAATTGGTCAACCGTTAGTCGCACAAGACGATATGCCAAAGGAAGAAAGTGCTGCTAGAAAGGTTGCCGACAAAACCGAGTCGGTAGACGAAGCTCCGGTAGCAGCACGAAAAAAAGCAGTCGCGACCGCTCACAATCGCAAAAAAGTGCCAGTCGCTGTAGCCAAGCCAGAAGGCGAAGAAGCCAACGCTGACCAGGAAGCCGCGGACACATCACCCGTCGATAAATCGAGTGACAAACCTCTCTAGCGGCTATGTGCCATGATTTTGTTGCTGGTTAAAATCATTGTTGCTGCTTCAACGGCACTAGAAACTGCTGCATCGACGAGCATATGTCCACTACCCACCCAATCGCCACAGGCATAAATGTTTTTAGCGCCTTTGAGTAAAGGACCAGCAATACCTTGGTGCCCTCCATTTGAGGCGGTGGCGCAGCCAAAACTAGCAACCATGTTCGGCATAAATCTTTCGTATACGACCTGATCTCGCCATCCGGGCTGGATTTCTTCTAGATACTGTTCCAGCCTTTTTCGGTGTTCGACTCCACCTGTTCGACCTGCTTCCAGATAATAAGCAGCATGCACAAGAGCACCACCTGGTGGAGCGAGTTTAGCGCTTGTCGAGTGAACAGAAAAATATAGCGGTTCGTCGATACCCAATGCAAAAGTCGTTGATGCAATAGGAAGCGTTTTGAGACAGACATCGAGACAGGCTGCTCGTGTAACTTCGATAGCGTCCATCTGAGCTAGAGCGTCGGCAAAGCAGTCGTGTGGATCGTACTGCCGCAATATCTGTGCTACCGAATGCGGTGGTACAGCAAAAATCACTGCGTCGAATAATTTACTTTTGACTTCATCCTCCTCAGAAGTGCAAACGTGAATTCCCGTGTCATCTCCAAATCGCTGCAGTTCTTTGACTTCGACGCCTATTTTAAATTGCACTTTTTCCGTTGTTCTTTCAGCCAAAGCTTTGACCATTGTTTCCCAACCATGGTCTAGATAAAGTACGCCTTGCGAGCTTAAATTCATTTGTGCAAAAGCTGCACCTGCGGACATCATGTCTGGATTATTGCAATAAGACGACAAGCGTATAAAGGCGGCAATTGTTTCCTTAACGGCCGGACTGCGCACATCGCTATCTAGCCATTCGCTTACAGTTTTTCCTTTCAATGCTTCAGTGTCAATTTTGGCCAATCGCTTGAAGATATTGGCCAACTGCCATTTTTCTATGAGGCTAAGCATGCCGGTGCTAAGAAGCGATGATAGTGTTGTAGGCAAAGTCGCCAATCGCTTTTTATAATAAGCCTTGCCACCACTTATATTGGGCGAGGCGCCCGTGGGTAAAAGTTTTAATTCGTCCAAAAATTTATGGGCATAGCCACCAATATAAAGTGCGTGAGGCCCCTGATTTATGTCATAGCCCTCTTTGTGCGCTGTGAGGGCTCGGCCGCCCAAACCATTTGATTTTTCAAAAATTGTGACTTCGGCATTATCCATTAAGGTTACTGCTGCCGCCAGACCGGCTAAGCCTCCGCCAATGATGGCCACTTTCAGTTGTCGTGACTCAACCTGCGCGCTGCCTTCATCCATGGTTCCTCCTCTTGTTGAATTGATTTGGACTTTTTTGTTATCCTTGAAGATATTAAATCATGGATAAATGATGTCCATGATTCCAAAAGGTGTTTTTTAGATAAATTTTGGATAAAATATATCTACGATGAAAATGGGTCAAGGAGTTGAATGGTCAATCCACTGCTGCGCGCTACTGGCTGCGCTGCCAGAAGGGCGTGACCTCAAGCTTGAAAAAATAGCTGAATATTATGAACTGCCTGTTCCATATCTGCGCAAGCATTTTCAAGCTCTGTCTCGCGCTGGTCTAGTTAAAACTACTCCTGGACCAAGCGGTGGATATCGGCTCGCTAGATCTGCCGAGAAAATATCGCTGCTGGAAATTTATTTTGCCCTGGAAGGGAAAGACCCGGCGTTTCGTTGCAATGAAATTCGTCGTCAGGGCCCAACAGCGTGCAAGCAGAAACTTTATCCAGTTCCTTGCAATATTGCCACTGCAATGTGGCAGGCAGAAGATGCTTGGCGCCGTGAACTGGGATCGATATCGCTGGCTCAGATCATAGGAGATGCTGTCAAACAGATTCCTGAATCACGGCTGTTAGCGTCAGCCGCCTGGCTCGAAGAGACCTTGGATATCTGATCATTGTGCGGTCTATCGTCTGCGCTTTTTTTGATTTCAATGACCAGAAGGATGGCGAAATTTGATAAATTCCACAAATTCCCACGCTTTATCTTGCAGGTCGGAATTTGGACATCTAATGCTGATGTGCAAGAAGGTGCTGTGTGCAGAGCTATAGTTCTTGCTCTTTAGATAGGACATGCCGAGAAGAAGCTGGGAGTCCCAAGCGTCCGGCTCCCATTCATTCAGTTTGTGCAAGCGTTCGGCTGCCACATCATAAAATCCCGTTCGATACGCTGTCATTGCCAGGTCTTTCAAATGTTCTGCTCTTTCACTTAACATGGTTGGCCTCCTACGAGGGATGCAGTCTGCCATAGCTGTGTGATGCGATAGACAGTCGATTAGTTCCTTAGTATTGGGGCTGGTTGCAGAATTATTGTCACTATCAAGAACAACAGTTGCAGCGTTTGAGTTTGGTCCGAAGTTGTGACAATTAGCCAATCGTGATCGCTGTGCCGCTCACACAAGCTTTACAAATTCGCGCTTAACTAAAACATCACCTCCAGAACTTAGCTCAAGACCATGCAGCAGTCGTATCAGTCATGAAAATTAGAAAAGCAGTGTTAATAAGAACCTTGGTCATTTTCGCATTGTTCTTGCAACCAACCTATGGCGACGACATCACCGGTTCGGAAGCTAGTCCTGTGACATCAATGGATGCTCTGGATGTGACGCAAGAGACATCTGGACGTCTTTGCCGCTCCGCTGAAATAGCCTTGCAGCAAGGGCATTTCGACAAAGCAATAAAACTCTGTCAACAATCGCTTGAAGTAAAAGACGACACAGACTTGCACCAAGTCTATGCTATGGCTCTGGAAAAGAAACTCGCAACAGAAACAGATAAAGATCCCGAGCTCTTTAAAAAATGCGTACAAGAGTGGCTTCTAGTACTCCGACAAAGTGGTGGCGAAGAGAATCTTTCTTTTCACGGTATCAGCATTCCCGGGGAAGGCAAATTCTTTGGCGACGAAGATCGAACATTGCCTGCTAAGCAGCACCTGGTCAAGCTTACTGGTCGAACTCCTAAAGTATGGGAAACAGACGTCAAATTTCTAAAGCGTGTTACTCGTAATATGGAATCTAAAGTCTCGGGTACTGTGTTGAAATACTAATCCGTCGTTGTTGCTCAGCGACAAAGCAATCCAGACAGAAAAGTCAGCACGGTGCTAAGCTCTTGTCCGTCACTCTCATTAAGACGATCCTTGCTGACCGCAGCTCACAGCCAACTTAACTGCAGCATGAGCATCCAACTTTCCAAATCCCCAGATGGTGTTTGGCACCTCCCCGGTGAATCTGTCAACTCGAGCGGTTCTCTGAAGGATTGATTTGATGGTTGGAGCGTCAAGTTGGGGATTCGCTTGGAGCATGAGAGCTATTATGCCGGTGGTGATAGGATTGGCAGCACTCACTGCATTGGCTCGACCATACAATCCATGACCATCTTCTATGAGATTATGGCGGAACGTCGCCCAGAAGGAATTGGGATTATAGGTGGTGAAGACGCTGTCGCCGGGCGCGCAGAAGTCGATACCGATTCGGCCATCGGCAGTCGGTCCTACGCTGCTGCCCTTCCAGATTTCGCCGATGTTCCCCTCATGATGGTGCTCGCTGTGCTTATGGTCGATGTCTGTCCAAGTCGTTCTGTTGACGTAGTCTCCTGGACAGATATTGTAGTGTGCGGTTGCGGCATCCCAAATCGTGCCGACTTTAATGCTCTTGCCACCAAGAACAGTCTTTAGCCTGTGCTTTCGCTCGTGTCCCTCGTCTCCAGGTCCGGTGACGAAGATCAGACCGGCCTTGCCTGGTCCAACAGTTGCATCAATTTTCTTGCACAGTGAACTCGTGCCATTCGTTGGACCACCTTGTGAGCCAATGTTCAAAACCATGACGCATGGCATCGCAAGTGCTTGAGCGCGATCGCGAACGAAATCAATTGCAGACTCGATACGTTCGTATTTGAAAAAGTATGGTTCTGCAACCTCGTTATGATGAGCGGGTACTCCATCGGAGCAAATTTTAACAACAAGAATGGATGCATCAGGGGCAATACCACGATATTTAGCATCCGGACTATTGCGCCCGCTTCCACAAGCTATACCGGCGGTCGTTGTGCCGTGACCTAGTGCATCTCGTGTGGCGAGTGTTGAGCCGTTTGCAAGGGCATCATTAATGTCGCTGTGGGAATATATCGTTCCAATGCCGTAATGATTTTGAGGATCATTAGCGCCTCGATCATCTGACAAATCAAAGATCCCTTGAATGCGAGTCGAGCCATCCTCGTTGCGAAAATCAGCATTCTCCCAATCAATACCTCGGTCAACAACTGCAATCAGTACGCCGCGACCCGTGACATTGAATTCTTCAACTGCCTTGTCTGTGCCTGTTTCAATACGAGCTATATTCATGTTGACGTCGATGAATTTGTCCAATATTGGTCGGAAAGAGGCTGGGAAATGCGCGACAACAAACCCCTCAAAAAAAAGAATTTCTAACCGTGTGCTTTCGCCTCTGGATAATATTGCGGAGCCTCACGGCGATCAAACATTGAGTAATCCCGCACGACTCTAACCGTACGAATCCTGCCATCAGCCGGCACTTTTACCGATTTGGTAAAGTCTGCTGCTGCTTGCTTGTCTTTCCATAATGTCGTGAGTATTAAATCGCCCGGGGTAAAAACAGCATCATAGATGTCCCACGTGACTAGACCGTGAGCTTTCGGTTCAAAACCAAGATATGCGGCCTTGTCCTCGGGGCGACCCTTTTCCGCTAATTTGGATGGCTGCTTGGCGTCGATCATGACCACCGTCTTTCCTTCGCCGATTTCGGTCTCATCAAGTCTTTGTTCGACAAGTTGCATGCCTTCAGGGAGCCTGGTATCTGTGGTTATTTGCCCTACACGCAGATGATAGTCAAGAAAAACTTCCTCGCGTCCTTTTTCCTGGACACCGTGGTGCACGCCCAATGTCCGCCACCGGACGACTGCCTTTTCGTCACGCCATCCCGACAGCGATAGAATCCAACCGTCTCTCGTCAGACTCTTATATCGGATGTTATCGACGAAGCCATCAATTTTGTGGAGTTCCGGTTTGAGCATTGCAGCAAAATCAAGATAGGCGTCCCATTTTGGCTCTTTTGGATGGACTTCAAATATTACTGAAAACATGGGCACGTCTCCTTTACTCGACAGCGTCTAATCAGTCAATTTCGATACCGAAGTCACCGACCCATTTTGGCACGGGGATAGCGAAGCTGTCACCAGGGGGCAACACGAAGCCGCAAAGCCTTGTCCGGTGGGTGTTTCGAAATCAGGTGATTTCGCGATGCTTTGCGAATGCAGTAGAGCGTAGTCATAGAGGGAACTTCTTGATTGCTTGATTATATTCTTTCTGTGCTACAGCCAAACTCATGCGAGAGTAGATCTGCAAAGACCGTCTGGATGCGTGTCCTGAATAGGGTTGGAGCATCGCATCATCTGGTTCCCAACTCGAGCGAAAGCAATGAAAGTGCTCGTGACGAAAAGTTCTCGATGCATGTAATTGCGTGACAGCACCTAGCAATGCCGCGCTACTCCGAATATAATCTTCAGCGTCTTCAACTTAACCCGGACGGAACAGATGGCTAGACTCTCTTGCGGAAAATTTAAATTGCTGAATATTCTTTTCTTTACGGCGACGTTTACGTGCGCGCCTGTGAGAGCTTATACAACGCTGCTGCAAGTGTCCGGCGCCGGAGCTTGCGTAGACACAAGTGAAGAAACTGAATATGAAGAGAGTCTGATCAAATCTGTAACAGGCGTTCTGTCCAATAAAAAGTTGGATCCGCGTAGCAGGATAGAAATTGAAGTTGATGGATCCGGTAATTTTAAAAATGGCAAAATTTTTGACGGAGAAACGAAGGTTGAAGCTGACTTGAGGGCACAGTTTTCTGCTGCTTCGTTTGGTGCTTTGCCTATTGTATACGAACCTGCTTCACTGACCCTTTCTTTCACGTTGGATGAAGTCGGTAATAAAAAGCTTGGCCGAAGCAATATTCACTCGTCCGAATTTGTGAGAATGACCAGACACGTTGGTCTCTGCCATCAGAAGTTAGCTTTAAGGCATTGTTGATATCGGCATGCTGAGTGTAGCCTTCGAAAATCAAACTCACGATTACTGAGGTTTGTTCTTCGTGTAAATCTTGTGTGATGGGCATGTCATCTCGTTTTTATGGGCTGAGTCCGACAACGTTATATAACAAACCAAATACCTTCGCCAGTTTTTTAGGCGGGTCACTGTGTTTGACCGAATGATACTTATTTCGATGGCTTGACAAATATGTCATGTTTGTGATATTTGTTAACCATGAGCTTGCCATCCTTTACAGAATTTGGGTTGTTGCCAGCCGGCGATTATTCTCTCTCGCTTAGTCAACTCAAAGACAGCTCTCTTGTTGTGCCCGATCCGGCGTTCTCGTCGAGTTGGGACAAAGAGTGGCGCGTTAAGCTCGTGGACAACCTAGCCGTACTGGCAGGCCAGCTGTGGCAGGTTGGTATCACTGATATTTTCATTGATGGTTCCTTCGTTGAGCAGAAGGACCATCCTGGCGATATCGATGGTTATTTCGAATGCGAACTGTCCTACCTTGCTTCTGGTCAGCTTCAACGAGATTTGAATAAACTCGATGAGCACAAAATTTGGACATGGTCGCCAGCTAGTCGCACTCCTTTCGCGAATTCAACCAAAAAGCGATTGCCGATGTGGCACTTCTATCGAGTGGAGCTCTACCCGCATTTTGGCCAACTAGCCGGTATTAGTGATGAATTTGGAAATGCCCTTCAATTTCCGGCTGCATTTCGAAAATCGCGGACAGAGCATCGTCAAAAGGGCATAGTAAAGCTGCTTAGGGATTAAGGTAATGATCAAGACAGAAGCTGAATATCAGGAATGCCTCAGGCGGCTGGAAGAAGACTTAAAAGTCATCCAGGCGCAGCGTGAGAAGCTCGAACAATGTAATTTGCCTGAGGAACAATTGGTTCTTGCTATGGAGCCTGTCATGTCCTTTCACGAACAGCTGAAAGAAGAGGTCGAGTGGTATGAACGCGTAAAGCGACGTGATTTCGGTATCATTCGACAACTGAATGAAATCGGTCCGCTTTTGGTTGCTTTGCGCATTGCCAATGGTGTTACCCAGTCGGAACTCGCAAAGAGATTGAATGTCGACGTATCTCAAGTTTCTAGAGACGAACGAAACGACTATCATGGAATTTCGATCGAAAGGGCGGAGCGAGTCGTGAATGCCTTGGGCGAAGAATTGGAGATCTCGGTCGGTCGACGAAGAGCGACCGGCAATCTTATGACCGCGTCTTGAAGATACCTGCGCCATCGATCAGGGTGCCGGCATCGCTATCGATGGGAATAGCAGTCAGTGCTCGAGGCTCTGACTTTCAGATATAGTCGCTTTTGAATCTTCAGTTTGTAGTCGCAAGTCAGCAAAGATTGGTAACCGTCAGTAGTGGCACACCCATCGGGACTTTTATGTCACGTCGTCATCTTTTAGCATAGGGGTTGGACTTTTCCAAAAATGATGCTTGAGTGACCTTTTTTTTGCCTTGCCTCAAATCTCGTTCAGGCAAACTGGTTTAGTGTAAACACTATCGAAAACAGTCATTTTCGAGAAACTCTGGTATCTCAAATTCGATGTAGGTGCCGAAATGGTCGGAAGGCCAAACTCCGTGATAAGACGCGTTAAGAATTCGGTGTTTGCGCACAGTCATTCCAGTGGAGACAAAGACTGCGTCAATGCAACATAAGGGTCGGCCCCGGACATGATATGTGGATGTCGAACTCTGTTTTCCAGTGGCCAGGTCTTCAGCGTTGCGTAAACCCGATCGTTGGAGCAATTTCCAGCTTGGACTGCTAGGTACAGCATTGAAGTCACCCGCAAGGATCGTCTTGCTGCCATGACAAATCGCGGCCATCTTTTTAAGGACCAATTCGGCAGCAGCTGTTTGTGCAAACGGATTGAGCGGAAAGTGTGTATTGAAAATACTGCAGGCTTGGCCGGTTTCCTGATCAAGGAAGAGAGCCCAGGTGCAGATGCGTCTGAAAATAACATCACCCGAAAGTGATGGGCGCTCTGGCGTGCCACTTAGCCAGAACGTGCCTGCGTCTTGCACCACAAGTCTATCTCGCCGATAAAAAATGGCGCAGTGTTCGCCCTTCTCTGCTCCATCATCTCTACCGACTCCCACTCTTTGATGACCCGGCAGATGATAGTCGAGGACCTTAAGTTGCCCTATCATTGCTTCTTGAACACAGATTATGTCAGGGGCTTCGGTGATCAAAGCATGCGCCAAGGCCGCTTTTCGCCTGGACCAACCATTTCCTATAAACGGAGCTTCCGAACCGGTTTGGATATTCCAACTAACAAGAGATAGGGTCGCAACCGGCGCTGTATTTGACATTATGCGATTTATACTCGACGACCAATTGAAATCCAGTTTACCAGGCGAATCCCTGGCCGAAAACTTTTGCCAAGGTTTGCCATTTGTTTTTTGGTTTGCTCGGTTACGAGTCTAATGTGATATTGCAAGTGGTGGCATCTGTGTCGATCTCAGTTGATGCGGATCGTCGATATTATGATGCATCACCGGCGTGTCCGAGTTCAATAATAACTGTCTGTTCTGGTAGGATCGCAGCGAATTTCGGGCTTTGACCATACATGGCTTTGACGGCTTTAAGTTTTACGCGCTGTCGGGCGATGCCGCCTTGGGACGCAAGCTCGTAATAATTAGCATAACTAAAGCCTCAATCAGCAATATTGCCCCGAAAAGAATGATCGATACGAAGGGTCTGGATGGCTCGGGAGTCTCCTCCGCTGCGGTCACTGAATAAATGCATAAAAGTGAACACAGGACAATGTAGCTGATTGGGAACGCACACCAGCGTGGGGGCGTTGTGAATGTGGCTAAGACAGAAACCACATTCCAAGAAAACATGATGAGTGCAAAGCAAATGTCGTAGGGGGATGGAATGTCGATAAAGCCCACTGCAATAAGCCCTGCGCCTAAAAGTCCAGAGAGTCCAACATAAGTCATGAAGAGCCAAAGCCTATGGTCTACATTGGTTTTGTAGCAGCGGAAGCGGAACGCGATGACTGCGAAACCAATTAGCAGGCCAATGACGCCTATCCCTATGCTGAAGTTTTCCATTTTAAAATTGAAACCTTTTGCACCGCTTGCTTCTATTAAAACACCTTGGACCAACAACCACTGTGCCAAGGTCATGTTGATCAGTAAATCAAGTCTTTGATTATGTCTTGAGACTATGTTCAAAATTATAATTTTGACCCTTCACAACATTCTTTCTCTACGCTCATTTAAGTGCAGGTAGGATTTTCACTTCAATCTTTTTGCCACCAATATCAACCGGGTTGATATTCATAGTTGCATCTGAAAAAATCACAATAGAATCACCTGTCTGCCAGGCAACATCGGTGTTAAACCAGATGTGTTCTTTTAGTTGGGCTATTAACCACTCTTGCTTGGTATCTCTTCGCTGTATATAAACTCCAGCCAATCTTAGTGGTCTAAAAGTCCAAAAAGGTGGTTGGAAGTTTGAGTCATAAACCTTGGCAAGATATTTCCCATCAAGTGATACCTTGATTATTTCAGGCAAACGCTCGGTTTCATATTCCACCGAAGACACATCCGAAATAAACATTATGATTGGTAGAGCAACACCACAAATGCAGGTCCCCAAAGAAGCAATTGCGATTATTTTTAGTATTCCTTTTATTTTGGCCATAAGCAAGCTTCTAAGGCTGAGCTCCTTTTATGCCTGGAATCACGTCTACGGTAATATTTTCTTTGTTCACATCAATATATCGATCACTGAATTTCGCGTTCCTGGCGTTCCAGTATTTAATAGATAAAGTGTTGTTTTTAGACCAAGCAACGTCTAAACCGTCTACACCATAAAAATCACCAACGTGTTTCTCTTCGCCACTAGTATTCGATTTGATGTCTATAGTAACGGTGTCACATGATAAAGCGTCAGCGGAGATATTTGTGACAATAGCAGTAACTTTCCCACCCGGTGATAATATTTCACTTTTTTGCTTAGCCCCGCTTTCTTCACTCAGTCCAACGCCGATCATAACTGCTCCCAGAATACAAAAAGCCAATGCAGCAATAGAAATTGTTGCAGCAGTAATTGCCAGAATTTTAAGCGGCTTGGTCATAATTTGATTTGAAGTGTTTACTGAACTACTTAAATTCTTGCATGGCTTTTTGGGGGTGAAAAACTTCGTCGTTAAATGTTAGTGTGCAGGTCATGCCGACTTAAGCTCACTTTGATGTATAGAGTCTTGCTATCGTCGATTTGTCTCGTGCTGAAAGTTCGACAACTGGGTGTGGACTGGTGCTGTAGAACATTGCGTCTTTCGGGTTTCCAGAATGACCATTTAGGCCCAGCGTATGACCGACCTCATGCAGACAAACTGATCTGATTTCTTCATCGCTAACGCTGTCGCCCTCGGCAGAAAGAGTCTTAATTAGCACTTTCGCGCTTCCGATAATATGTGGATCTGATTCTGTTCCAACTAACGAGGAATGCCCGCCTTCGCTTGTTGAGAAAATGCTCCCTTTCGGCATCGCTGTCACGTAGTAACAGACCACATCGGCATCTTTTGCAAATTCGACTCTTTGCCATTTGAGTGACGGTGTAGCCAGTGTCCACTCATCGAAAGCGTCGGCGAGGTATTTCGAATATTGTGGCTTACTGCCTTTCATTTGCTCGGAAGGGGCGATAAAAACCTTGATTGGTACTGCGGTTTTCCATCTTAATAACGATTTTTTGGTGGCTTCTTCATAGTAGTCGCTGGCATTGTCGTTGCTTTTGCCCGCGACATCGACGGCGTTTAGCCCTTTGATGATGTCGCGCACAACTGCGCTCTGTTCAGCTTTGGGGTAATATTTCAAAAAGCACTTCCAAGTGGCAATTGATTGCTTGATTTGCCCGGAAATTTGGAAGAGACCTGCAAGATTATGCAACGCTATCTCGTTCCGGGGATCTGCCTCTAGAACTACCTGATACTGCGCAATCGCTTCGTCGGTTGCGCCGGTCTCTTCCAATAGGGCCGCCAGTTTTATATGCAACTGTTCGGCAGCTGGATTCGGCTGAATGGCGAGGGCTTGTTTTAAAGTGTCGATTGCTTCAGGTAATTTTTTATCCTCTTTGTACGCATCAGCGAGGTTCGACAAAATGTTCAGCTCTTCTGCTTTCCACTTCAGTGCAGCTTTGTATTCAGTTTCTGCTTTCACCAGATTTCCAGCTCTGTGTAAGGCCACGGCATAGCAGAAGTGACCATCAAGTTTGTTTGGCGCTATAGCGACCACCTGTTGCCAAAGCTTTGAAGACTCCTCATATTTTTTCTCAGCGTCGAGGGTCTCGGCTTGTTTAACTAGTTGTTCCAGTTCGTTCTCTGCCGGAGATTGAGTAGTAGTGGAAGTTTCTGTCACTGTCGCCTGAGAGTGAGCGGCATTTAGATCTAATTGAACGGCCAATGTTGACAACGCAAGGCTATGAATGAAAAGGAACCAGCGACGCTCGTATCCCATATTCACTTGCGGACGATTTATCACTGTTTTTTCTCTTTTGAGTCACTGATTTTGATACTAGCCTAACCGGTATAAGTCACACTCGTTTTTTTTCAACATGGCTTGTTATAAGATTTGCGTGCTCAAATGAATATTTTTTCTTGACTAAACAGAATACTTCTTTCGTCTATCAAGGAATGATTGGTTAGAAACTTCTTGTGCTGAAAACTGTCCTCTGCAAACGGTGACTTGCTCATGATTTTAAAGCCGCGTTTCTTACTCTGAGAAAATATTCCGAACCAAGAGCTACAAGTGCACCTAAATAAAAAGTATAAGGATTAAAATCTATCAGTACCTTTAACGCTAGAATTTTCCCAAACTCCACCTTCAAAATTCTGGCTTGAGCCAAGATTTCTGGCTTGTCTGTCGCTAAAAATTCGATTCGGTCACTGAGGGTGTAGCAAAAACCAAGATAAGTAAGGAAATAGACGTAAAATACGCTAGCAAGCCAAGCAATGAAACCGCCTGCCAAAGATATAAAAAACAATCGTTTCAAACTATTTCCGTACACCATTGTTTCTCGTTGAATTAGGAGTTCGCGATGAGTCTTGGCAGTGAGTTGTATTTGAGGGGATACATTAAGGAATTTCCGATTACACCTTCGCATCTTATCGCTTATATGCGGACTAGCTGAACAAAATCCTTCTTTTGTGCAGTCAACGGAGAGGTCGCGGGCATGCACCTGGCTTACCAGTTGCGACGGAGTCCTGGAATAATTATGCGATTTTCGACCGACAAATAATGTGCCTTGTGTCTCAAAAGCAAATTTACTGACATTGTTGTTGTTGTTTAGCTTTCGACCGCGCGCCGCCCTAATTGTTCGCAGCAACAGCCATGTTCTGGATGCTAACTTGCGCTGCAACTTGCTTGGCAATTTCCATAAATGCTTTGCTTACCGAATGCTCTGGATTTGACGCCACAATTGGTGCTCCCTTGTCTCCGCCTTCGCGAATTTGAATGTCGATCGGAATTTCACCAAGGAAAGGAACATTCGCTTCTTCAGCAAGCTTCTTGCCACCACCATGGCTGAAGATTTCAAATCTTTCAGTAGAACCTGGTGGCGTGAAATAGCTCATATTTTCAACGAAGCCCAATACTGGTACATCCATTGCTTTGAACATAGCCAGACCCTTACGTCCGTCGAGCAAGGCTACGTCTTGTGGAGTTGTGACAATCACACCGCCGGCGAGATTTGTTGCCTGTACCATCGATAGTTGCGCGTCGCCTGTGCCTGGTGGCATGTCGACGATCAAATAATCTAATTCGCCCCATTCAACATCACGCAAGAACTGACGAATCGCTTTGTCGAGCATTGGTCCACGCCAGATGACTGGAGTGTCGCGCGATACGAAAAATGCCATTGAAATTACTTTCACGCCATAATTTTCTGGTGGCACAATGCGGTTTTCTTTAGCGGTTGGTTGGCAATCATCCACGCCCATCATCAGAGGAACGTTCGGTCCTGTGATGTCGCAATCGAGGATGCCCACTTTGGCTCCCAGTTGTGATAGAGCGCATGCCAGATTGACAGCAACGGTGCTTTTTCCGACGCCGCCTTTGCCTGAAGTTACAGCGATGATTTGCTTCACTCCAGCGACAGGTTCTTTGCCGTTTACTTTGCGATTGCCGGCAACGTTAGCTGCTGATTTCAAATCTACTTCTTCGACGCCTTCGAGCTTCATCACAACGTCTCTGCATTCTTGCTCGATTTTTTCTTTGACCGGGCAAGCGGGCGTTGTTAGAGTCAATGTGAAACTGACTTTGGGAAGTTCGATTTTAACTTCTGAAATCATGCCGAGGGTGACGATGTCTGTGTGCAAATCGGGATCCATCACCTGGCGCAAAGCCGCTGTTACCTGATCTGTAGTTAATTTTTCTTTTTTGATGCCGAACATTGCTTCACCCTGTCAGTCACTCATTCAAGCGGATCATATCCTGCAATGACCTTAGCAACCCTCGTTCTTTACCAAATATTCTCTAAGTTGGGCCGTTTTTAGGGCTTTCTAAACAGCGTCTTAGCAAGCAGGGGCTTTGAAGCTGACTCATTCTCAATAATAAAACGAGACTAGCTCATTCTGGTGAGAACCGCTGGCATTCCAATTAAAGTGAACACATCAAGCAAAGACTGGATCAGTCGCTCGCTGGCCTGTAATATCTGGAGGTCAATTCTCTTCTTTGTTGCGGTTTAATTTTGGCTATGAATGATGGTTCATCTAAACACAGTGACACTATAAGCGGTGCCCTAATTCGAGAGGCATTGCAGTCGGATTTATCTTCAATCAATGCCATTTACAATCACTATGTGCACAATTCGACGGCTACTTTCGCCGAGGACGATGAAACTGAGGCGGCGCGATTGACCTGGTTTCAAAAGCATGAGCAATCGCAGCATCCAATTCTGGTTTTAGAAAACGAAGGAGCTGTAATTGGCTGGGCCAGTTTGTCTGCGTACCACAGCCGTTGTGCTTACGCCAACACGGTTGAAGTTTCCATTTATTTTGACAATCAAAAACTTGGCGCTGGCTATGGCAGCAAATTGTTCGAAGCGATCATTGAAGCCGCCAGAGACCGGGGGTATCATGCTGTTCTCGGTCTCGTTTGCAGTGAAAACATCGGCAGTTTAAAGCTAATGAGTAGATACGGCTTTGCGGAAGTCGGTCGGCTGAAGGAAGTCGGCTTTAAGTTTGGCCGCTGGCTTGATGTCACTATCGTCGAAAAAATTCTCTAGTTAGTAGTCGCCGGCGGGCTGTCTGCGCCCTTGTTTCTTGGCTGAATTGACACGCTTGGTTTCCACTCGGCGCACTTTCGAGTTCAAAGTTGGGCGTGTTTCGCGGCGCATTATTGGTCTTTCAGCGACTTCCATCAACATCTCTTTTAGTTTGTCCAGACAATCTTGTGAGTTACCAATCTGGTCACGATATCTTTGACTGGAAAGAACCAGGTCTCCTTCAGTCGTCAGTCGACTGGCAAACTTGGTCTCAAAGCGCGAGCGGACGTCTTCTGGCAAACTCGGGCTTGTCGTCACGGACCAACGTAAAATCGCTTTGCTATTTACTTTGTTGACGTTTTGACCACCAGGACCACCACTGCGCGCGAACGTAAAAGCGAATTCGCTCAGGGGAATGTTGATGCGGCTTGTGACTGTGAGCATGGCTTTACGTCGATGTAGAGATTCACTGCGAGATTAACACACAGGGTCTGTTTAGGTCCATAGAAACGGATTTTCTGACATTACAGTGCTCGCGATTGTCCCTTCTCAACAGTGGGTATCATTAAGGGAGCCAGTCAGATTTTGTCTGTCAAAGCACGTTGCCGCAGAGGAGTTACAAGCATTGCAGCCTAAACACGCCTTCGTTTTATTGACTACTTTATGTCTAACTGGGGCATTTGTAGGACTGCCTATGCAGCTAGCTTTTGGTCAGACCAGTGCCCAGAACGTCTGCAATATCTACGTCAAAGAGAATTATCGATACATCGATTCGAACGGCATTCCCAATCATGCCACTGGTCAATTTCCTAATCGAGGCAATCCAAATACCATTTCGCCGCAAAAATATAATCACCGAGTTCCGCTTAATCCTACTGAGGTCGAGCAACAGCCTCGTGGCTATGATTTTGGCGTGGCTATAAACGGAGTGATGTTTGCTCCAGGCACAGCTGAATTGTGGAACAACGACATGCGCTGGCATTACGAAGCACTATCAGGAATGATGGCTACTCGCGGCAGTCTCGGCGTCGATCAAAATTTTGCCCACGTACAACCAAACGGCGCTTATCACTATCATGGCTTGCCCATGGGCTTGCTCAACAAACTGGACTATCGCAATAAAATGGTTCTGGTTGGCTGGGCTGCCGATGGTTATCCAATTTATGGACCATTTTGCTACAGCGATCCACAGAACTCACGCAGTCGGTTGAAGGAAATGAAATCCAGTTACCGCCTCAAAAGCGGCTCACGCCCAGGCGGCGCCGACTCTCCTGGTGGCGCTTACGATGGCTCGTTTTCTAGTGATTATGAGCTTGTGGCAGGTGCTGGCGACTTAGACCAATTCAATGGTCGCATCGGTGTCACGCCAGAATTTCCGAAGGGTACTTTTTATTACGTATTGACCGATAACTGGCCGTTTGTGCCCAGACTTTTTCGAGGGGCACCAGATGCATCATTTCGCAAGGGACCTCCTGGCGGCGGTGCTGGTGGTTTTGGCCGTCCTCATCAAGGACAGGGCAACTTTGGTGGACCAGGTAGAGGCTTTGGCCCCCCAGGTGGTATGCCAGGCGGTGGCAATGGTATGGGGCAACCGCCAGGTGGTATGCCCGGTGGCGACAATGGCATGAGACCACCAGGTGGACCACGCGGAACAGACGAATAACGCGGTGTGTACTCGTAGATTCCTCATCAGAATTTCGCTGTTTGTGCTTGTAGTTAGTGTGGCACTGCAAGCGGTGGCACATGATTCATCGCTGTCTGCGATTCGATTCATATATAGAGACAAAGATACAGTCGTCAGTGTCTCTACACACATCAGCCGACTGGCGCAAAGTCAAGGCTGTGCCGTGAGTTTGATGTCGTCGTCTTCTATCAAAGAAGCTGTCGACCATCGATTGCTGATGCGCCTGGACGGCAAATCGATCGAAACCCAAAACGCATCTGTCAGTATCGACAAGGCTAACGATCTGGTCACATGGCAGACAGTGGTCGCTCCGCAACCAAAATCACTTGATGTGCTGGCGCGTCTTTATCCAGAGGATAAATTGTCTCAGACTGTTGTTACTGTCGTGAAAGACGGTCAGGCTAGCGAAGAATATTTGCTAAATGCGGGTAATCCAAGAATTGAGCATGAGCAATTGAAACCAGACATGCTCGCAATCTCTTTGCAATTTATCAAACAAGGCATTACTCATATTTTTTCAGGCGCTGATCATGTTTTGTTTGTGATCGGACTGCTAATTACTGGTGGTGGCATCAGATCTTTGATTGCTGTCATTACCGCTTTCACCATTGCTCACAGCATTACATTGGGTCTTTCGGCTGTACAAATTTTGTCGATTCCAGCATGGTTTGTTGAGCCAGCTATAGCTCTTTCAATTGTCGCAATTGGCTTGGAGAATCTCAGAGCACTCAGAAAAACTTCACCACTGTCTGCGAATCGACGGCTACCCTACTTGGCTTTCTCTTTTGGTTTGATCCACGGTTGTGGTTTTGCAAGCGCATTGTCTCTGGTCGCGCTCAATGCGCAGCAATTGCTTCTGAGCCTGTTCTCCTTCAATGTTGGTGTGGAGATTGGTCAGGGGGCTATAGTTCTGTGCCTGTTTCCAATCATTTCATATTTAGGTCGAAACAAACCCGTCCTGGCTCGAAAGATTGCACTGGTTGTCTCGTTTTTAATTGCCACAATTGGTGCGATCTGGTTTGTGCAACGTTTATAATGGCGTCCAGTAATTGCCTCATAAAAGGAACATTCTCGTGAAAAAATTAGAAGGCAAAGTCGCCGTCGTTACCGGTGCATCCAAAGGTATTGGTGCTGCAATTGCTCGCCATTTAGGTGCTGAAGGCGCTTCAGTTGTGGTCAATTATGCGGCAAGTAAAGATGGCGCAGATAAAGTCGTTAAGTCTATTCAAGAAGCCGGTGGCAAAGCTGTCGCTGTGCAGGCAGATGTTTCTAAACAGTCCGATATAGAAAAACTTTTTGCTGCTACTAAAAAAGAGTTTGGTCGTTTGGATGTGCTCGTTAACAATGCTGGAATTTATGAATTCTCGCCGCTAGAAAAAATCACTGAGGCGCAACTGCAAAAACTATTTGGTTTGAATGTGTTCGGTCTGATTCTCACAACTCAAGAAGCCGTTAAGTATTTTGGCACCGAGGGTGGTAGCATCATCAACATAAGCTCCGTCGTGAGCACGATGGCTCCTGGCACTTCATCTTTGTACTCGGCGACCAAAGGAGCAGTCGATACATTCACTAAGTCTCTGGCTAAAGAGCTTGGACCGCGCAACATTCGTGTTAATTGCATTAATCCAGGATTTGTCGAAACAGAAGGAACGCACGCGACGGGCATGATTGCTGCAGGCTACCCTCAGCAGACGCTGCCAGCAACACCGCTCGGTCGCATCGGTCAACCCGATGACATTGCTCCTGCAGCAGTCTATTTCGCATCATCCGACTCGGGCTGGATTACTGGCGAAACTCTATTTATCACAGGTGGCAGGCGCTGAGCATTGACGAGAACGCTAATTATCAACTTGGCGGGGATAATTCATTGCTCCAGCCAGGGCAGTTTGTTGCCGATAATTTGCGCGTACTTTCCTTTCTAGGCTCGGGTGGCATGAGTCATGTCTACAAATGTGAGGATATGTCTCTTGCCAGAATCGTTGCTGTCAAAACTTTACGGGCAGGATTTTCCGATGAGTCTTTGCGTCGCTTGCAGACAGAAGGGAAGGCAATTGCCGCTTTAGACCATCCCAATATCGTTAAACTGCACGGCTTGCGAGTCGGCGCGGATTCCGTGCCAGTTTTGACGATGGAGTTTGTCGACGGTATCTCATTAGCAACGCTTTTAGAAAAAGAAGGTGCACTTTCAGTTTCACGCAGTTTGCGCATTGCCTTGCAGCTTGCGGAGGGACTGACTGCAGCTCAGAGAAAAGGCATCATTCATCGCGATCTAAAACCTGCAAATATTATGATTCTCAATGCTGGTGCACTTGATGAGAAAGTAAAGATTCTTGATTTTGGCATTGCCAAAATTCAAAATGATCTAAGCATTAAGGCTACCCAAACCGGTGATGTTTTTGGTACGCCTCAGTACATGAGTCCTGAGCAGGCGTTGGGCAAAAAGTGTGATGGACGCACAGATCAGTATTCGCTGGGTTGCGTACTTTTCGAGATGCTCTGTGGGCATCCGCCGTTTGAGCATGAAAATATAGTTTCAATGCTTATCGCCCACGCTCAAGGGCAAGTTCCACCTTTGAGTAAATCGATGAAAGAGTCTCCATCGAAAAGACTTGAGGCGCTTGTTTCTAAATTGCTGCAAAAAAATCCTGAAGATAGGTACGACTTGATGTACGACGTCAGTCAAGCTATTTTTCAAGCCACCACACAAAGTGGCGTGGCTCCCGGGCGAATGATTGGCATTGCTCTGGCTCTTGTGGCAATAGTCGCCGGAGTTTTTGTGTTCAACATTAGAGGCACAGAGAACAAAGCAGTTCCAGGACAGTCGCTGACCGATCAGTCGACGGCTGTGCAGAAGTTGCCCGCTCGTGCTCCGTCGGCAGAGTCTGCCGTCAACTTAGGTTTGCCAGTTGATGGCACTTCAGCTCCTTCCGCTGAACTAAGTCCCGGCGACCAAACGGTTCTGACTCATTTGGATAAATATATTCATGGCACCGATCTAAAATTAGATGGCATCAGTATCTCAGACGCGAGTTTGAAACAATTGGGCAGAATCCAAAGCCTGAGAACGATCTCCTTGAGAAAATGCCATGAGATTACTTCGGCAGGGGTGGCATCAATAAGTCAACTTCCTTTGATGGCGCTGAATATTGAAGATACTAGTGTTGATGATAGTGCGGCAAAAATCCTTTCTACAATGCGTACTCTAGAAGAGTTGAATCTTAGTGAAACTGAAGTCACCTCAAAAACGTGCGCGCAAATTGTTTCTTTGCCGGCCATTCGGATTCTTAAACTGCGCCATGCGAAAATCGATGCTAGCGCGATGCCATATTTGTCAGCAATGAACAATTTGAATGATCTTGATTTGGCAAAGACTCAAGTTGGCGGCGGTTTAGCAGCTCTCAAGAATTCTTCTTCTATACAATATTTGAATTTAAGTCATGTTCACTTAAAGCCTGCTGATTTTGATGACGTTTCGCAAATGAAAAATTTGCTCGTACTGTATGTTGACGATACTGGAATGACAAGCAAAGACTTGCGAAAGCTCAGTAGGTTGAAAAACCTTAGTCGCATCACATTGACTGCTTGCGCGAATTTGAGTCCAGAAGATATTGTTGATTTTCATAGACGCAGACCACTTTGTTTGATTGATCAAGATAAAGTTGAATTTGCGACCGTTTTGCCAACAGTAGATTCTTCAGAGTTGGAAGGACCAGAGGTGATTAAAAATGGAGATTTTGAAGAGGGTAAAAGGTCTGCTCAACGTCAAATTTGTGCAGTAGGCAGCACGAATGTTCCTTATTGGAAAATCGATAGTGGTTCAATTAGTTGGATCAACAGAAGTCAGCGAACACCAGGCAGTGGTGCTAATTTTGTCGAGCTTTATGGTGCAAATGTAGGGACAATTCAGCAGGCAATTTCAACCATTCCCGGACGAGAATATTGTTTGCGTTTTAAGGCTGCCCCGTCGTACTCACAAAATCTCGAACCGCAGAAATTGGCAATTAAAGTTGGTCAGCGTGAAAACATGTACAAATTGTCGTCGCCTTTAAGCCCGGGTATGTCTGTATCCTGGAATGAGTATGCGTATCCTTTCTTGGCATTAGACAAAGAGACGGTAATTCAATTTTGGCCCATAGTCACTGGTGATGCTGGACCATGTATTGATGCGGTGTCTGTCAAACTAATGTCAGGCAAGTGACTACAAATATTTTTTGATTTCGTCAACGCTTGGATGATCTTCGTTTGCGGCGACCCAATCTTCAGCCATCTCCCAAACCATCCAGTTAGATTTATTGGTATCAGTCTGCAGCCATTGCGCTAGCGCTGGCACAAAAACCATGTCGTTTGCGCCAAAAGCTTCTTGCAGAATATCTGCCGCCAGGGGATGCTTCATATTTTTCGATAACCAGTCTGCCATGAATTCAGCACCTTCCATACTAGCTTCAACAAGTGGCGCTGCAAGCAATAGCAATTCAGGTTGTTTGGGCGACGCTGGGCTAAATCTGGTAATGGCATCCTGAACAAATATCGGTTCTGGTCGAAACTCGAGCAGTCTCGATAAAACGTCGATGCTGTACCAATCATCCGGGTTTTTGTCTAACCATGTCGTTGTGCGTTTGAGATTTTCGTCGTTTGGATCGGCGACAAATAAATTGAGAAGAATCACACCAGCGGCTGGCGAGTCTTCGTTTTTCTTGAGCCAGTCTTCAACCAATGGCAACAATTGTTTTTGTTGGTGACTTTCAATTAACTCGCCTGCGAGGAATATTCCCGGTTGAGTGCCGATGTTGTCTTTGGCTAGTTTTTCTCCGAAGGTAATCAATTCTTTTTTCCTTTCATCGGGAGCATAAGTGATTAGTGGGCTCAATAGCTGGCTTGCTATGCTTGGATTTGTTTTGAACCAGGTCAGCATTCGATCGATTGCATCAGTCTTAGGTTGTCCAACAAGCACTTCTTCCAAAACATCTTCTAAGAGGTCGTCATCTTCGTTTTCTTTCATCCAGTCGCAAGCCATGCCTACTAGCGAGCCGTCAGGCTTTTCTTGCAACATTTCTATCAAAGTATCAGCGTTCATTCTTTATTGCTCCGAAGTAATTTTGAAAGTGGTCCAGGCAAACGTTTTGCCAGCATGTCTAATTCCTCTAATTTGCACATCAGGCAAGTACCGAAATAGGCCAGCAAGCCGACAGCGCAGCTTACCGCGATATAGATAGCTTCAGTTAGTGTAGTGAGTTTGAAGGCTCTGCCGAGCAGATGGATACCTGTGCTTGCATCCGGTAAGCCAAACTTATGCATTAATCCTGTAAATGCAAAATAACTCAGCGCACCACATAGGGTGCCGGCGATACCCATAAGAAACAGAGGCTTGATCGTTTTTCTCAGACCGAGCAAGCCAATGTCTTTTTGCAGAACCAGGGATAGAAGTAATAGATTCATCACCGTGATAATGGTTGTTGCAAGTGACATTCCAGCTACCTGATAAATTTGAAAGTCAGGACTGGACGGGTTTAAACCGAGCTTCGGAGCTACTAGCGGAAACGCATAAACGACTAACCAGTCTAGAATCGTTTTCACGGCTATAGCAACCAGGGCTACGTAATAAGGCGTTTTCGCGTTCTTCATTGCGTAGAAAACTCGCGTAATCAAATCGCGACCGACGTAAAAAGGAATTTGTGGTGCCAGAAACAATAATGCCGATGCTACCAGAGCGGTCGAGCGTACGGTGAAGGCACCACGTTGAAACAGCGTTTGAACGATCGGCCCTGGCAGGGTAATCAAAAGCGCTGTAAGGGGAATTGAAAGGAAGACCATGAAGCGAAGCGCTCGTCTATAGTCAATTTTGAGTCCATCAAAGTCTTGAGCGTGTGCGAGCTCTGAAAAACGTGGAAGCATTGGCACGAGCATGGCTGTCGTGAGAATGCCCAGTGGTAGTTGAGCTAATCGATTGGAATTGACGATTGAAGTGAAGATTCCTTCGCCGATTTGCGCGCAAAAAGCAGAATCGATATAGGTAGTTACCTGACCAATTAAGGTACCCAGTGCCGCTGGCCAAAGCATAGCTAAATACTGCTTCAGTTCCGGAGTCGGTGTAAGAGAAAATCGCCATGGTAATTTGCACTGGCTCAAATCTGGTAACTGCGCAGCGAGCTGTCCAATTGCTCCCACTAATGTGGCGATAGCGAGCGGCAAAGATGTCGAATGGTCTGGATAAATTTGCAGGGCGATGATAATGGCGAGACTTGCAATAATGGGCGAGAGCGAGGGCCAGGTGACGCGATTGAAGACATTGAGAATGCCGTACGTAACGCCGATCAAGCCCGAAATTAAAATTAGCGGCGACATCCACCGCAATTGCAAAACAAGCTGGTTGTAGAAAAGATTGGCATCAGCACCTTTGTATGCAAAGCCGAAATGTTCTGCCAGTTGAAGCATATAGGGCGCAAGCAGGAATAAGGTGACGCTCAAAATACCAAGCAACACAGAAGTCGCCGCAAGCACCTGAGCCATGAGCAAGCCTGAATCCGGCTTGTCCTTTTCTCGAGTGAGAACCGTCACTGTCGCCGAGTGAAAGGGACCGCCGAGCCCGCCAAATAATATAAGAACGTTACCGGTGTACAAGTAGGCGAAGTTGTAGGCGTCAGCCAGGGCGCCTGTGCCGTAGGCGCTGGCAACGACAAGATCGCGCACAAAACCGACCAGCTTCGAAAAGACAGTCAGAATCGCTACCAACCCGAAGGTCTTGCCAAAGTCTCGACTTTGCTTATTGCTCACAGGGACTTTACTGGCTTGCATAGACTTACAAAGAGGCGGTATCCCCGCCCTGCTATTTAAGCATGCTCAAATCAACCGCCCGTAAGGGGACTGTTAGCGTGTCTGCAAAATATCAAGCAGTAGCTGTTCAAATCGCTCGGTGTTGATGGCGGTTGCCACCTGAACTTTGCGTCCACCAAAAATGGAGGTGCTGGTTTTGCCCATGTTTTTGCCTTGTACTGACACATCTATCTTCATTTCTTTGAAAGTAAATATCGTCGGGTCAATGGCTGCAGCGGCAGTGACTGTGTCCCAGAAATAGTAATCAAATCCTCTGACCAGAGACCAGAGTTTTAAAGCCAATGTGGATGCGCGGCATTTTTCGGATTGCGCTTCTAAGCGGGCCAAAAATTGAGGCGAGACCGGAATCTGATTGGTCACATCGAGCGGAATCATTTTGATATTCGGCACCCAGTCAAGCACATTTTTGAAAGCTTGCGGATCGGCATAAACATTCCATTCGGCCGAGCCGTCATGACCATCTTCGGCAACATTACCAGGCACAGTAACAGCACCAGCCATGGTGACTACTTCGGCTATTTTGCTGCGCAATTCTGGTTGCGCTTTTAAAGTTTGCGATACGTTCGTCATAGGACCAGTGGCGACAATCGTCACTGGTGTTTTTGAGTTAGCGAGACAATCAGCAAATGCTGAATCGACCCGACGCCCCTTGCCATTGGGGTATGGTTTTCTGAAATCGTTTTCGCTAAAGAGTGGCAATTCGTTGATGATGTAGCTTTCGCGACGCCAGTTATCTGGGAAAGGGTTGGGCATCGGATCAGGTGAAACAGCGATTTCCGCTCTTTCTAAATTGAGATAGGTGGCTATTTTGATCATCGCTTCGTAAGCTTGATCGTGAAAACAATCACCATTTGTAATGCCAACCACTTCGAGTTCCACTTGCGGCGCAAGCCACAATAAGATGCAAGCTATAAGATCATCAACGTGACCGTCATGGTCGTGAATTATTGGTTTAGCCATAGTGCCCTGAAACGCCCGCCCGACTGCTTAGCAACTAAGCGGGCAGAGATCCAGTTTACTGCTAAGTGAGCACGCTTTCATTAATTGCAAGCGCGATGCTACAAAACGAAACTAACGGGTTTTACAAAATGCCAAGCTGCATTCTGGCATCTTCGGAAGCCATTTGGCGTGGGTCCCAGCGAGGCGACCAAACAAGTTGGATGTTGACATCGTTGACCCAGGGCAATTTTTTCAGGCATTGATGCGCCTGTCCTTGAATGACTGCGCCGAGTGGGCAGGCTGGACTTGTCAGTGTCATTTTGACGTCGACGTTCGAATCTTTGATTTCGATACCGTAAATCAAACCGAGGTCCACGATGCTAATTCCCAGTTCAGGATCCACGACAGTTCTCAAGTTTTCGCGAACTACATCTTCTTGAAGAGTGGACATATAAACTCCTATTTTTCAGTTACGGTACTGGTTGTGTTTCCAGCAAGGGCGGTTTCAATGCCTTCGAGCAATGTATTCCAGGGAAGCAATGCGCATTTGATGCGAACTGGATATTTTTTGACGCCTTGCAACGCTTCAAGATCTTCCAGTTCTTCAGGCAATTCTATTTCGGCGTTTTTATTCAGCATCATTTGTTTGAAAGTATCGATGACTTTTCGAGCCTCTTCAATTGAATGACCATGCACCAGTTCGCTCATCATCGAGCCCGATGCCATGTTAATCGAGCAACCTTTGGCTTCCAATTTGACGTCATCAATCTTGCCATCGGCAACGGTTAGATAAAGTGTCAATTCATCGCCACAAAGTGGATTGATACCTTCGACCTTGACGGCTGGCGCTTCTAGCTGACCACGGTTGCGAGGGTTGTGATAATGATCGAGAATTGTTTCTCGATATAGTTCATCTGTAAGCGACATGTCCTAATACCTTATCGGCTTCCTTCAACGCTTCCAGTAGTTGGTCTACTTCGGCTTCTGTGTTGTAGATGTAAAAACTGGCTCGAGCGGTTCCTTGCACATTCAAGGACTTCATCAATGGCTGGCAGCAGTGATGTCCTGCTCGAATCGCTATACCGGATTCATTGAGAATTTGACCAACGTCATGCGGGTGCACTTTGGAAAAATTGAAGGAGATGACACCACCGCGCTCAGTGGCAAGCTTTGGGCCGTAAACAATGACGTCGCCCAGTTTTTCCAGACCTTTTAAAGCATAGTCGGTAAGAGCGACTTCGTGCTCGCGAACGGCTTTCATGCCCAGTTTGTTTAAATAATCGATGGCCACGCCAGAGGCAATGACGTCGGCAATATTGGGCGTGCCAGCTTCAAATTTCCAGGGCAATTCGTTATAGATTGTTTTGTCGCGACCGACCGAGCTAATCATATCGCCGCCGGTCATAAATGGTGGCATTGCTTCTAGCAATTCTGCCTTGCCCCAGAGAACGCCAATGCCTGTAGGTCCAAGCATTTTGTGCAGGCTGAAAGCGAAAAAGTCGCATTCCATCTCCTTGACGGATGACTCCAGATGCGGTGCGCCCTGAGCGCCATCGACAAGAATTAAAGCGCCATGCTTGTGCGCCAGGCGAGCCAATTGAGTGATTGGTGTGATTGTGCCAAGAACGTTGGACATCTGAGTGACAGCCACTAATTTGGTCTTGGGACCAATCAATTTCTCAGCAAGCGCCATGTCGATTTGCCCATCTTCTGTCAGTTCAAGATAGACCAATTTGGCTTCGCGTTCATTGCACAGCATCTGCCATGGAACAAAATTGGAGTGATGTTCCATTGCCGAGATGACCACTTCATCGCCAGGCAAGATGTGCTGTTTTCCCCAGCTATAAGCGACGAGGTTAATGGCTTCGGTTGTATTGCGTGTGAAAATTACTTCGCGCGCTTCTGGCGCATCAATAAAAGCGGCGATTTTTTCGCGTGCTGATTCATAAGCTTCGGTGCCTTCTTCGCTCATTGTGTGAATGCCGCGATGAATGTTTGCGTTATAGCGATTGTAGTAATCAACTAGCGCATCCACTACCTGGATGGGCGTTTGCGAGGTTGCGGCGTTGTCTAAGTAAACCAGCTGCTTGCCATTAATCTTGCGTTCTAAGATTGGAAAGTCTTTTCTGATTTGTTGAATGTCGTATGTGTTAGTCATATAAGCCTTTTAATTTGTTGCTGCAGCTTTGGTATCGACGAATAATTCGCCGTCTTTTTCTTCTACGGCAAAAGTTTTGACTGGTTTGACGGCTGGTAAGCACATGGCTTTTCCATTGGTGACATCGAAGCGGGCACCATGGCGTGGACATTCGATTTGATCGTCCACGAGTTCGCCTGCACCAAGTGGTGCATTATCGTGCGTACAAACATCTTCAATGGCATAACATTTGCCCGCTACGTTGCAGACTGCAATGCGTACACCATCAACGGTGAATACTTTGGCAGTGCCTTCGGCAATGTCGGTCTTAGTTGCAAATTTAGTGAAGTCGTCTGACATCGATTTCCTTTTCAGTAATTACTGCTTAGTGCTTGAGCGTTTGTAGATTTTGTCTGCGATCAATGTATCGATCCAGTCTATGGCTCCAGCTATTGGGCATGTTTCCAGAACTTTGTGGAAGAAGCCGCTAACAATTAGTTCCTCTGATTCTGATGCGGTCAAACCACGACTTTGCAAATAGAAGATCTGCTCTTTATCGACTGGTCCAACTGTCGCACCGTGAGCGCATTTAACGTCGTCGGCAAGAATTTCCAGTTTGGGAATAGAATCAGCCTTAGCTTCTTTGCCTAACAACAAATTCTTGTTGCTTTGGAATGAATCAGTCTTTTGGGCTTTTTTATCGACTTTGATGATGCCCTGATAAATCGAGGTCGACTGGTCTTTCAAGGCAACATGGAAATTGATGTTTGAGGTTGTATGTGGAGCATCATGATCTTGAATGGTGTTAAAAGAGTAGTGTTCGCTTTCGTCACCAAATATGATGCCTTGTATGTCACTGGCTGCGCCCGATTCTACAAGGTCGGTGCGGAAGTCTGATTTGAGCTGAAAACCACCGAGACCAACCGTCAAAGAATAGAAGCTGCCATCTTTGTTGATTTCATTGTTGTTGCGGGTAATCGCAAAAACGTCTGAACTAAAGCGCTGCAATTCCAAGTAATTGAGCTTGGCTCCGCTGCGCACATAAACTTCAATCGATGTGTTAACAAGCGAATGTGTTTCAGTTGCCTGCGGTGATTCTTCTGAAGTTAAAACATTGACCAGGTCGGCTTTGCTATTAGCTTCCAGAACAACGACTAATCTTGGGAAAACAGCAATGCCTTGAATGCCCTGCAATCCCTCGACCTTGTTGCCGTTGTGTCCGAGTTGACCAAGATTGGTGAAAGTAATAAAAGGAGCGTCAACGACTACGTTCTTAGGGATGTATAAGAATGTGCCAGCGTTGAACAAAGCGTTGTTCATCAAAACAAACTTGGCACCATTGGCGGTGGCGAGATGTTTTTCGATGTATGGCTTGAGTAAGTCGGCGTGCTTAACTAATGCTTCTTTCAAAGAGCAGAAGATAACGCCCTGTTTGCTCAATGCTTCAGGAACTGCTTCGTCTAGCTTGTATGCGCCTTCAGAAAGTACACCAGAGCGCTTGCTCAGATGTGTGAGACCGATGGTTAACCATTCAGGAGCTGTCTCCGATCTTTTGATTGCACCATTTGATAAATCCGCAGCCTGTAGATTGCTGAGACTGAGAGAATCGATTTCAGTTTTGTGCCAGTCTTCATCGCGAATGGTTGGCATTGGTGTTTGTAAATAAGCTTCCCAGGCAGAAACGCGAGATTGCTTTAGCCACTGAGGTTCTTTGGTGGCTAGTTTGTCTACTCTTTCTCTGGCAATCGTGTTAGCTGGGGTGGACTCTGACATTTCCTTATCGCCTCTCTTGCGTTTTTCGGTCTTAGAAATTTAGTGGACTAACTGCAAAGCTGGATACACTCAGCCAGAAATTTGGCTTTCGTCGTATCCAGCTTGCAATTCATATGACTAACCTACTGAGCCGGTCATTTCCATTTGAATCAATCGATTCAGTTCAACTGCGTATTCGAGCGGCAATTCTTTGACGAATGGCTCGAAGAAGCCATTGACGATCATTGCAGTCGCTTCGTCTTGAGTGAGCCCGCGGCTCATCAAGTAGAACAATTGTTCTTCGCCGACTTTGGATACGGTCGCTTCATGCTCGATGGTGACGTTCTTTTCGTCGATTTCCATCGTTGGATATGTATCTGAGCGAGATTTTTCGTCCATCAATAAAGCATCGCATTTGACGCTCGATTTGACGTTCTCTGCACCTGGATAAACTTTGACCAGACCGCGATATGACGTTCTGCCACCATTTTTGGAAATCGATTTAGAAACGATTATGGAAGTGGTGTCAGGAGCGGCATGCACCATTTTGGCGCCAGCGTCCTGGTGTTGATCTTCGCCTGCAAAAGCAATCGAGAGAACTTCACCATGAGCTTTTGGTCCAAGCAAATAAATCGCTGGATATTTCATCGTCAATTTCGAACCGAGGTTGCCGTCAACCCACTCAACTTTGGCGCCTTCGTGAGCTACTGCTCGCTTGGTGACCAGGTTATATACGTTTTTGGACCAGTTCTGAATTGTGGTGTAGCGAATGTGTGAGCCTGGTTTAGCAATCAATTCGACAACAGCCGAGTGCAGTGAATCAGTTGTGTAAGTCGGTGCGGTACATCCTTCGATGTAATGAACATAGCTACCTGGCTCGGCAATGATCAATGTTCTTTCGAACTGACCCATGTTTTGAGCGTTGATGCGGAAATATGCTTGAAGAGGAATTTCTACGCGCACACCTTTTGGCACCCAGATAAAGCTGCCACCAGACCATACGGCTGAATTGAGCGCCGAAAATTTATTGTCGGCAGCTGGAATAACTGATGCGAAGTGCTCGCGAACGATTTGTTCGTGTTCGCGCAATCCAGAGTCCATATCTAGGAAGATAACGCCCTGTTGTTCGAGATCTTCGCGAATGGAGTGATAAACAACTTCTGATTCGTATTGAGCGGTAACGCCAGCGAGAAACTTTCTTTCTGCTTCAGGAATGCCCAGACGATCGAAAGTTTGTTTGATTCCTTCTGGAACTTCGTCCCAGTTGTTTTCGCTTCTTTCAGATGGTTTCACATAGTAGTGAATGTTTTGAAAGTCGATGCCATTAATCAAATCGCAGTTGCCCCAAGTGGGCATCGGCTTTTTGTTGAAGATATCGAGAGCGCGCAAGCGGAATTTCAGCATCCACTCTGGCTCGTTTTTCATCGAGGAAATCGTTCTGACGATTTCTTCGCTCAAGCCCTTGCCGGATTTGAAGATGTAATCTTCTTTGTCATGGAAGCCGTATTTATAGTCATTTCCAATCTCATCGATTGTTTGTTGCTGACTTGTTTGTTGACTTTGTGTTTGAACTAGTTCCGCAGACATGTGTTGCCTCCTATTACGCCCCGGCGTTTAAGCCACGCCCGATGGCGTAAGTTCTTCAGATACCCATTCGTAGCCGCGTTCTTCAAGTTCTTTAGACAATTCGCCGCTGCCAGACTTGATGATTTTGCCATCCTGGAAAACGTGGACGAATTGAGGTTGAACGTAGTTCAAGATTCTTTGATAGTGAGTGATCAAAAGAATGGCTGTTTCTGGGTTAACCAGAGCATTCACTCCTTCAGACACTGTTTTGAGAGCGTCGATATCGAGACCTGAGTCTGTTTCATCGAGAACTGCCAAAGCTGGGCTGACCATGGCCATTTGCAGTATTTCCAGGCGCTTCTTTTCGCCGCCCGAGAAACCTTCGTTGACATAGCGTGATAGAAACTCGTCTTTGACTTCGAGCTTCTTCATTTTCGCTTTCAACTCAGTGCGAAATTCTTTGATTGGCACTTCATGACCGCGAATCGCTTTGACTGTCGCGCGTAAAAAGTTGGAAACAGAAATGCCTGGAATACCGACTGGGTACTGGAATGCCAGTGCCAATCCCAATCTTGCGCGGGCATCAGGAGTCAACTCGGTGATGTCAGTTCCTTTAAAGACGATTGAGCCCTTAGTCACCGTGTAGCGAGGGTGACCCATCAATGTATAAGACAAAGTCGACTTACCAGAGCCGTTGCGGCCCATGATGGCGTGTATCTCGCCCGGGTAAATGTCGAGGTTGACTCCCTTGAGGATTTCTTTGTCTTCCACTGAGACATGCAAGTCTTTAATGGATAAGAGTGGTTGTTTGGCTGTCATTGAAGTGTATTTCCTGGAAGAGTAATCAATTTTGACCGAAAACTTGTTATTTGCAACCTTAACGATCTCCAAGCTTTGATCACGTGCCTTTTATAGATAGAATAGTATCAAAAATAAGATGGCTTTCGGATTGTTTTAAGTATTACTTTTGATAAGCCTTACATCCCGCAAAATGCCATGATGAGAGCATTGCAGCGACCAGCCCGATAATGAGCGCCGCTTGCCTGGAAGCCCTAAAGCCTGGAAACCCCTATCACGATTGATTTTACGGTACTGAGAATATGATTACTCAACCATTGCCGGCTGTTCCGGAGCGCACCCAGGAAGCACTACTACTGCATTTGAAGCGTGGCGGCGAAATGACCGTTGGCGAGCTTGTGGGGCTCCTCAACATTACTTCGATGGCAGTCAGGCGCCACCTGACAGCGCTTCAGCAGGACGGACTGGTCGAGTCGCGTGTCGAAAAGCAATCTCGTGGGCGCCCTACTTTCAAGTTTCGTCTGACTGAAAAGTCGGAATCGCTATTTCCGTCAGGTGTACAAGGGCTGGCTATTGATTTGCTTGATATCGTGTTCGAGCAAAGCGGCTCGAAAGGCGTCATGGATTTGCTTGAGCGCCGCAATGCCAAGATGGCTGAGCGATTGCGCTCTCGCGTCGAAAATTTGCCAATTGCTGAGCGAGTAATTGAAGTTTCGAAAATTTTCTCAGAAAACGGTTATATGACAGAATCGAAACCTTTGGAAGATGGCAACTTTATTATTTTTCAAAGACATTGCGCGGTCCACGACCTCGCCAATCAATATAGACAGATTTGCGTACTCGAGCCAAAACTGATGGAAGATTTGCTCGGTCTGAAAGTCACGCGCGAAAAATATATGATGAAGGACGACCCTGTTTGCGCTTATTTAGTGCACGCCATCTCGTAAACTAAGCTGGTTATCAGCTGAGGTTGCGTTCATGTCTTTGAATTTCGTGCGTTCTGTGGTCGCCTGTTTGAGTTTGAGCACCTGCATGCTGATGCCGTCTCAGGCTTTTGCCGCTCCTTTAAGCGACGAGGCCGCTGGCGCTGAGGCTGCCGATTTTTTGTCGCATTATTTGCAGGTCGATACAACCAATCCTCCTGGTAACGAAAAACTCGGTGCCGAATATCTTGCCGGCCTCCTCAAAAAAGAAGGGATCGAGTCTGAAATCATCCCCACAGGCACTGATTCAAGAGCCTGCGTGTATGCGCGTCTTAAAGGTAATGGCAAAAGGAAAGGCATCGTCCTTCTTAATCACATAGACGTCGTGCCTGCGCAAGCCAAAGACTGGAAATATCCCCCTTTTGGCGGCGAAATTCATGACGGTGAGATTTGGGGACGTGGCGCTCTCGACATGAAGAGCTTTGGCATCGCCGCACTGGAAGCGATGTTGCAGTTGAAACGAAAGGGAGTAGTACTCGATCGAGATATTGTTTTTCTCGGCACTCCAGATGAGGAAGTGGGCGGACAACATGGTGCCGGCTGGGTGAAAAAAAATCGTCCAGATTTAGTTGATGGCTGCGAGTTTCTGCTCAATGAAGGAGCCGCCATCGAGGCTGATTCATCCGGCAAGATTTTGTACTGGGGTGTTGATGTTGCTGAAAAATCGGTTTTGTGGCTGAAAGTTACAGCCAGTGGCGACGCCAGTCACGGTTCTATGCCTGTCAAAGATTCAGCGCCCAATAGACTTGTACACGCTTTGAATAAACTCGTTGATGCGCCCACTGAACTATCGATACTGCCAGTGGTGCAGAAATATTTCACCGCAGTTTCTGCCACAGCTCCTAAAGAACTCAAAAGTTCCTATATCAATCTGGAGGCAGCTGCAAAAGATCCAAAGCAAGTTGACCTGCTGATGCAAGACAAATTGCGAGCAGCGATGCTTCGAAATACTGTCTCTTTGACGGTGTTGAAAGCAGGTTATAAAACTAACGTCATACCTGCTGAAGCCAGTGCTGAATTGGATTGCAGACTTTTACCAGGGGTGAAATCCGAAGACTTCATCGCCCACTTAAAGGGAATTCTGGCTGATGACAGTTTGAAAATTGAAGTTCTGGACTGGGTGACCGCGATGCCTTCACCGGAAAACTCTGACCTGTTCGATGCCATAAAGAAGGTAGCTGATGAAGAATCGAAAACTAATAAGACGACTCCCCCTCTCGTTGTGCCCGTTGTTGTCGGCTGGTTTACAGACTCTCACTGGTTCCGTGAGCTTGGTCTGATTGGTTATGGTTTTGAACCATTTGAAAATGACCCTGCCCATCAAGCTTCTGTCCACGGCAAAAATGAACGAATTCCGCTGTCAGTTTTGACTAAGGGTGTCTATCGCCTCCAACAGATTTTGTTGAATCTTTCGCAATAACCTAAACCCACCTAGAAAGAAAGAGAAGCAAAAATATGCCTCTCTTTCTTTTTTAGCTTTGATTGGCGATTTCTCGTTTGCGGTTGCCCAATCGGGAAAGACTAAATGCCTTTCAATTCCCAGTAACTCGATGGCACCTTTGGTGAAATCGTCGAGAGTTTAACGAAGTTTGCAGCACCACGTGCTGCAATCGGCAAACCGCCAGTGATGACGACATTGTCTTTCGGTGCAACAAGTCCTCTCTTGAGTAGCGTTTCTTCAACGAGTGCGAGCGTCGACTCAGAATCACTGACTTCAGTCAGCATCAATGGAGTGGTGCCCCAAACTAGAGAAAGTTGGCGATAAACGTGCACATGCTGAGTCAAGGCGATGATTGGACCTGGTGGTCTGAACTGCGAAATTAGTTTTGCCGTTGAGCCGGTCTTTGTGAAAGCAGCGATTACTTTTGCTTTCATATCAACAGCCATGCTGCAGGCTGCGTGAGCAATCGCGTGAGCTGAAGTGGGCATTTCATGGGCATGAAGCTTGGTGAAATCCATGCTGCCTTCGGCTGCTTCTGCAATACGTTTCATCATCTGTACGGCTTCAAGTGGGAATTTGCCTGTGGCAGATTCTTCTGAAAGCATGACAGCATCGGTGCCGTCGAAAATGGCGTTTGCAACGTCGGATGCTTCAGCGCGAGTTGGTCGAGCGTGATCGACCATTGAGTCGAGCATCTGTGTAGCTGTGATTACTGGTTTACCTTCAGCGAGAGCACGTCTAGTGATCAGTTTTTGTGATGGGGGCACACGCTCTGGTGGCAATTCCACACCGAGGTCGCCGCGAGCGATCATGACCGCATCAACAACTTCTAAAATGGCGTCCAGGTTGTCGATTGCTTCTGGCTTTTCTAGTTTGGCTATGACTTGTACTGGCGGCCAGTGCTCGCCAATGTATTCGCGCAGGTGAAGAATATCTTGTGCGTCGCGAACGAATGATAAAGCGACATAGTCAACGTCGTATTTGAGACCGAAAGCTAAATCTGCTTTGTCTTTCTCAGTTAGAGCAGGGATGGAGAGACGAACGCCAGGCAAGTTGATGCCCTGTTTATCTTTTAGTACTCCGCCTTGAACAACTTCGCATTCGACGTCGGTTTCTGTTGTTTTGAGAACTTTGAGTTCGAGCAAGCCATCGTCAAGCAGAATCGTGTCGCCCGTATTGCAATCTTTTGGCAAGAGAGCATAAGTGGTGCTGACGATTCCCTGGTCACCATCGACTTTACGATTGGTCAAAGTGAATTTTTCACCTTTGACTAGAGTGATTGGACCAGTGGCAATTTTCCCTGTACGGATTTTAGGACCGGATAAGTCGAGCAGGATGCCGACTGAGCGATCGAGTTTTTGGCTGATTTCTCTGATGTCTACCGTAATCGAGGCAATCGAATCATGGTCTGCATGCGAGCAATTGATTCGCGCCAGATCCATGCCGGCAAGAATCATTTTTTCCAGCATTTCAGGGCTGCGGCATGAGGGACCGATAGTAGCAATAACCTTCGTACGGACCATCCAGATATCTCCTTTGCGTGGACAATTGCTTGCCAAATGGCAGCAGCTTGACTCCCTGCAACGGTACTACAGGCGAGGCGAAGCCGCCTGAATTAAGGACTGGCTTTGAAGAAACCTAACAAGGAATATCGCCTTATTATGATTAATTTATAAGCGGACTCAGTACAGCTCATCAGCTGCGTGCTGAGCTGCTCTTAACTTCGGTTGAAGGAATGAGGAAGCTCGAGGCTGTGATATCCGGGAATGGATTATCGAGATCTTCGAACTCTTTCAATTTGCCTTCATCGAGTCTGTTGAAGCGAATCATTTCGATTAAAGCGCGGAAGCGATCGACGTGATCGTTGAATCTTTCGACAGCATAATCTTTAGCCTGACCGGTTGTGACTAGGAATGGCCAGTCGCTTGATTCAAGGAGAAGTAATTCGCGTCCTGCTTGTTTGAGAGCACGTTGCAGAAGTGGATCTGTTTTGCCTTGATTGGCCTGGGCGATATCCTGCATTGCCAATTCGGATTCATTGATGATCGGCCACATCCATTCAGTGTCGTTGTTCAACCACACTTGCCAGTGACCACCCGATCCCCATGATGACTCAGGAATTTCAATTGCTTGAGTGGGTGGATCAGCTGTTAGATATTCACTTGCGGTGACCATATCGACTGCGGTGTAAGTGCGCAGTTTGCGGATTACTTCTTTAATCCAGTTGACGCCTTCAAACCACCAGTGACCAAAAAGTTCAGTGTCGAAGCTGACCATAACGAGTCCTGGCTTGCCAGTCTTCTTCAATTGCTCGGTCAAACTCTGTTGCAAGAAACCAACATAATGTTCGGCATTCTCAAGCATTCTCTTTTGTGCTTGTTCTGGGTTGTAGATTTCTTTAGCGCCAAGATCGGTGCTCTTAGAAGTCAATTTCCAGAAGTGCAAACCAGAGACATCGTCTTTTTTGTGGAATTCGCGATAATTACCATCGCCTGGGTAGCCCTGGTCAGCCGACCAGACTTGATAGCCAGCTTTGTCGTGACGACCCATCACAGCAACCGGATATTCCTTTAACCAATACGCTTCATAGGTATCTAAGCCAGTTGCAGGCCGAGGTTTAGCAGGAATATATTCAATGTTGCCGTAGGCACCAAACGCGCGACGCATCTCAACTGTCTGTCCGCCTTCAATAACAAAAGACTCGGTGAAAAAATATTCGAGACCTAATTCATACAACCATTTTTCCAAGCCCGGACGATCGCCTTGAGCCGGTCTGTATGCGCACTCTGGCAACCAGAAGCCTTTGGGTTGTTTGCCAAACATACGCTTATAGGAATCTACGCCAGTTTTGTACTGCGCATAAAGCGACGAATCAGTTTTGAGCAGTGGTGAAAAACCATGTGTTGCTGCTGAAGTTGTGATCTCGATGGCGCCGAGATCTTGATACTTTTTGAAAGCACCGATCAAATCGCGATTCCAGCGTTCGTGATAATCACGACGAACTTGCGAGAACCAATTTACGTAAAATCTTGCCAGGTGCAAATAATCTGGGTTGTGTGTTTCGCTGCGTGCGCTGAATCGTTTTTCGTCTTTTTGAGCAGCGGTCAATCGGTCTTGCAAAAATTTGTCGAAGCCAGCATTCAAATGCGGATCGCAGAGCTGCTCGGCGAGAATTGGCGTTATGCCGATTGTTAGTTTGGCGGCTATGCCTTCGTCCCAGAGGTCGCCGATAGCGTTTAAGAGCGGAATGTAGGTTTCGGCCATACATTCATAAACGCTTTCTTCACCGAACGGCCACATGCCTGCTTTCCGATAATACGGAAGATGGCTGTGTAGCATGAAAACGAACGAACCTACGCTCACTGACAACTCCTTGCGCATGCGCCACAGAATATATAGCAATTCAATATTTCGTTGGCCAATCTACTCACGTTAATCCGTAACTATTCTTCAGGACGATGTATTCTGTTATTTATCGAAACACTGTTCGAAGCACGTTCAACACGCTGTGCATGTGCACGGGAGACGACAGATTTTGTCTGAGAATCAAAACCAAAATTTCAATTCCAGTGGGATTCCATCAACTAACTCAGCAGATCCTTTAAACGTGAACGCTGGTAGTCCTGTAGTTGATAATTCTCCATTGCCGGTCAAAAAAGCCGTGCCGAAAACTATGGAAGCCAAACCAGCCGAAAACAAGGTCGTTAAGCTTTTGGAAAAGAATCATCTTGGAATGACTCTACCAGAGATGGCAGGCGGTCCAAGGCAATTGAAACGAATTAGAACTCTAAGACCGATATTAGCTGAGGCAATAAAGATTGGATTGGTAATGCCTGTCAGCCAAAGAGCCGGTCACACAGTTTATCGTCTCGTAAAGAATTTAGGGCCACGTTAAGCTCAGCTTTATATGTGGACCTCGTTACATATGAATTAAAGCCGTGTTCGTGCTTTTCAAGGGTTCGATAAATATTGCCGAAATTGCTTCGCCAATTGATCGGCATCGCCATCGATAAAAATCGATTTTGAGCGGGCTTTTTGCCCGGAGATTAAAGTTATAGATGATTTAGGTCGCTGCACAAGCTCGCTGATAAATTCGCAGAGAGCCTCATTGGCAGCCCCTTCGACCGCTCTTGCTGCGAGCTTTATTTTCAGTCTAGAACCATGCAAACCAGTAATGATACTGCTTCGGCTGCCGGGCTGAACGTACACATCTAAGATGATGCCATTGCTGTGATTGCGAATAAACATGAGCCCGTGCTGGTTTGCGCTAAAGACTTTAATTGAAAAGTGCTAAGAAAAGTATGCGTTCTCGATGCCTTACAATAGACCAGTCGCAGGAGGATCTAAGTTGAACGTACAAATCGGCAATATCGAGTTTGGTGAAGGCAGTCCCTTTTTGATTATCGCAGGACCCTGTGTGATTGAGTCCTGGGACACGACGATAAATACCGCTCGCGCCCTGCAAGACCTCTCGCGTGAACTGGGATTCTCTCTTGTTTTCAAATCTTCATTCGATAAAGCAAACCGTACCTCGATCGATTCATTTCGAGGACCTGGTATTACTGAAGGACTGAGAATGCTCGCTGATGTGAAGCGTCAACTAGGTGTGCCAGTTTTGAGTGACGTGCATGAAATCAGTCAGTGTGCCGAAGCAGGTGAAGTCCTCGACGTTTTGCAAATTCCAGCATTTTTGTGCCGTCAGACTGATTTGATTGTCGCGGCCGCCCGCACTGGCAAAGCCGTCAACATCAAAAAAGGACAGTTCGTAGCTCCAAACGACATGGGCAACAGTATTAAGAAAGTGACGGATTGCGGCAATAACAATGTCTTCTTGACCGAACGCGGCACCACTTTTGGTTACAACAATTTGGTCGTCGACTATCGTGCGATTCCGATGATGCAAGCTTTTGGTGTGCCTGTGGTTTTTGATGCCACTCATAGCGTTCAGCTTCCAGGTGGTGGCGGTACTGTCTCGAGTGGCCAGCGCCAGTTTATTCCGACTCTTGCTAAAGCCGCTGTAGCTGCCGGATGTGATGGCGTCTTTATGGAAGTGCATCCCAACCCTGATGTCGCGAAAAGTGATGGTCCCAATCAAGTACCGCTTGCGCAAGTCAAAGAATTGATTTCGCAGTTGTTGCGAGTCAATCAAACTGTGAAGGCGTTACCTGAACTGAAATTGCCAATGAATGGACAATGCGCAGCACTCGCCGTCAAATAATCTCTAAAGTGAAAAAAGAAAGACTTAAGCTGGGCACTGCGCTCATCGCTGGTTTGTTTGCTTTTTCACTGTCGGGGCCTGCAATGCTGGCTCAAAGTGCCAGTGTTGATCAACAAAGGGATCAATCAGAAGGTCAATCCGAGGGACAAGCATCAAAGGCCTCCGGTCCGGCTGAAAAACCAACCGAAAGGGAACTCACCACTGAAGATGTAATCGGTAAAGCGATTTCCGCTTATGGCGGTAATTCTGCGCTCAGGCAGATGGAGAAGAATGCCTCTTTTTTCGGTCAGAGAAAGGATCTCACTGCAAGCACGGCGTCAGTTAGTTATCGTCAACTGCAAAAGTCATCGCGGTGGCGCATTGATATTGATCTCGTGAATAAAGGAAAAAGTGCGAGTACCGATGATGCTCCAGCTACTGATGGCGTCACTAAAAAAGCTGCCACTGTTTATGCCTTTGATGGCGTCGTACCGTGGGTTTCCAGTGGACGCATTACAACTGAAATGTCGGCGGGGGACTACGATAGCTTCTCAGCCCAGGTCCTTAAACAGCCGTTCATTCTTTCGCACTTTTTGCAAAATGGTTATAAATTCGTTTTCAAAGGTCGAACCCAATACCGACAAACTCCGGTGTTTGCAGTCGAGGTCAAAATCAATGGCCAGAAAGGATTGACTACAATATATTTAGATCAGAGCAATTACTTGATGGTAGCTGCTGTTACTTCATTCGATGAAGTTCCAGGCCAGGCTGATGCCGGTAAAAATGTTGGCGTTGAGTTTTCTGAATACAGACCTGTCGGTGGTAGTTTGTGGCCGTTCAAACAAATTGTTCTGGCCAACGGCACTGAAACTGCAGAATATGATTTGACGTCCGTCGATTTAACGTCAGACATACTCGAGTCGGCTTTCAATAGGCCGGATTCAGGACCAGCTGTGCGTCTTAGTCACGATGTCGTAGTGCCATTTGATTATTCTCAACGCGAGATATTGGTTAAATGTCGCATCAACGGTGGCGACGAACTGGAATTTCTGTTCGACACCGGTGCGAGCGAAACTTTAATCGATAGACGTGTGGCTGCTGAATGTTTTTTACCCAAGCAAGGTGAGTTTGACATTGCAGCCGCCTCCGGAATGGTCACCACCCGCACTTCCATGCTTAAAAGACTGGAAGTTGGCAAATTAATAGTCAATGATTTGCCAGTGCGCATAATCGATTTGAGTTCTCAGTCTAAACATCTTGGACGATCGATTTCTGGCATCATCGGCACAAATTTGATTGGCAAATTTTTTACGACGATTGATTATTCCAAGCCTTCCATAACCTTCGGCGATTTGGAAACAAGTGTTCGTCCGCCAAATGCTGTGCCTTTGAATTTTGCGATGAACGCATCGCCCTTTGTCACCGCATCTCTTAATGGTAGAGATCCTCAAGTATTGTTGATGGATACAGGCGCAGCTTTCAATCATTTGCCCTACAGTGTCGCCAAGAAATATTCATCAGCAGATCCTGCAGCCATGAAGCACTCGACCGAAGGAACTGGACTCGATGGAGTTCCTGTTCGGCTCGGCATGCTTACTTTAGACAGCGTATCGGTCAATGGTTTCAGCGTTAAAAAGGTGACTTTCACTTATCCCCAACAAGAGCACGTTCCCATTGACTCAGCCGCTACACGAGCCAAAACAACCACGACTCGTAGCGGCTTTTTTAAGGGAAGCAACCTTGGCATTCTGGGTAATCCGTTCTGGCAGAATTTCATTGTTTCAATTGATTGGAAATATCAACGCTTGTTGATTCAGAATAATCCAATTTTCAAAGTGCGAGACGAAATTGAACGTGCGTTGAATGCTGCCGACAGTGCTCTTGTGCTGCATCGCGATTATCGTCTGGCGGAAGGAGCTTATCAGCGGGCAATGATGGTTGCCGATAGTTCTGGTGATATTAAGGCCCAGGCTAAACTGCTTGGAAGAATGGGAAATCTGCGTCGATTGATGGCAAAGGACCTTGGCCGTCCTGAACACTCAAAAGCGGCTTACGACTATTTTTCGCGCGGTGTCGAGAGAGCGCAGAAAGTGAAAGCAAATGACGTCGAAGGGCGAATACTTGCGGATTGGAGTTTGCTTTATTCTGACAATGGTCAGGCGCCAGAAGCTAAACAAACTATCGATCGCGCTCTGCTGTTAGCTCCAGACGATGCTAACGTCAATGTCGATTGCGCTGTCGAACTTTATCGGGCTGGACTTTTTCCAGAGATGCAAAAGTATGTAGAAAAAGCACTCTTCCTCGATCCTGATAACTGGCAAGCTCTCTGGTATCAAGTGAAATTGTGCGAGCAATTTGGTGACACAGCAAAAGCAATTTCTGCTTTAAAAGAGATTACGCATTATTATCCGTGGTCAAAACTGGCACAAGACAAAATCAAGCAGTTGCAGGCGCCACCGCCTCCTGTGTCCGCGCCAGCAGACGCTACTGGCGCTAGTGTGCCACCAGCCAGTACCCCGCCTCCAGCTAGCCCAAGCCAAACGAAAATGTTTGTACACCCTTAGTTGTGATTAGCTTCTTTTTGCACAGCGCCAGCCAGTTTGACGAATTTTGGCGTGAAATAGTATTTACGCATTTCTTTGTAGGCTGTCGGATAATCCCAGCCGTCACGTGAGACGCGCCAGATCCCGATCATGCAACCTGTGCGGTCAGAACCGTGAGCGCAGTGCACAAAAACAGCGGAGTTGGTGTCGCCTTTCATATTCTTTTTCTTGGCATCATCAATTGTCGATAATACCTTAGTGATTTGAGCTGGGGTCGGAGCCTCAGACGTCATTGGCAAATTTATGTATTTGAAACCGAGTTGCTTAGCAATCTTGGCTTCAGCAATTTCTTGTTCGGTTTTGGCGCGCAGGTCAATGATTGTGCCGACGCCTTTAGTTTTTAACTGGCTCATGCCCGCTTCGGTGGGTTCCCCGCCGCGATAGAGGTATGGATAAACTTCGTGAAAGTTCGGCAGGTCGCCTCGTTGCAGCAATGGCTTTTCTTTGTGGGCGTTGGCGACTTCTTTTACAGCTGGGTCGCTAGCACTTTTTTCAGAGGTTGGGGTGTCGGTACTCGCTGATGGCGAGCTTTTATCGCTTGCAGTGACTGACTGCTCGTCTGCAGCGTTAGAAGATAATAGGGAAGAAGGCAAAAGTTGACTGAGAGTCAGACAAAGCGTCAAAACACCATATGTTTTCCAGCTTGACAAGAAACCCTTCATGCGAATTTTGCTCCTGGTTTGAGAACTGCGACATTCTAATTTTGGCATCGCCCCGTGAGGGGTGCGGCGTGTATGGGGGAATTGAAAGATTAAGCCTGTCTAATGCGGAATTACACATTGAACTTTTTGTCCGCTTCGAACGTTATATAGATGGAAACCAATCATATTCGAGGGGTTTTTTAGTGGACCTTAATGACAGGGCCCTGGTTGAGAAAATTCTGAAGACAAATGATTTGATGACCTTCAAATCACTTGTTCGCAGACATCAAAATCGCGTCTATAACGTAGCTATTCGAATAGTTGGCAATGCCGACGAGGCGGAGGAAGTGGTGCAGGAGACTTTTATCAAGGTGCATCAGAATCTGAGCAAATTCAGGAATGAATCATCTTTTTCGTCCTGGATGTTTAGAATCAGCCACAACATCTGCATGGATAAATTGCGCTCTAAGCAAAGGAGAGGTTTTCAATTTATTCAATTTGAACCACAGCACTCAGACGATCCAGAGCTGTCCCCAGCAGCCATGAATCAATTGCCAGACGATATGCCAACCCCAGCGGAACAACTGGATGCGGTCGAACAAGAACAAGTGATTGCTGATTCGATTCAGCAGCTTCCTGACAATCAACGCACTGTGGTTGTTTTGCATGATGTTCAGGGATTGTCTTATCAAGAAATTTCTGAGATCACCGGTATGAACCTTGGTACTGTCCGCTCCCGCCTACATTATGGAAGGCTCAAATTGCGCGAAATTCTCAATCCGTATTTTTCGTACACTACTGCATCAACGACCTCGAGGTAATCAGAGATGAATGATCGAAATGGTCTGTCTCAAAACTATGAATCTTCTGGCAGTCACTCAGACTGCGAAGCGATAGTGCCACTGCTGGACTGTTATCATGATAATGAAATCGACGATGCAGAACGGCTCGAGGTCGACAAACACTTGGCCAATTGCGCTGCCTGCAATGGGGAATTGGCAAATATTGCAAGCCTGGTCAAAAAGCTTGCTGCATTGCCACCGGCTCGATCAGAAATCGATTTTGCCGATCTCGTTGAAAAGCAAATAGTGACCGAGCAAAGCGTCCCAGCGTCGCCTGCTTCAATTAACTCGTCTCAAAATGTTGTGCCAATTTCTAGTGCCAAGAAATGGCTTGCGGCAGTCGCTGCTGTTGTTGTTCTTGCGTTGATTGGTTTGCAGATGACGAATACCGTTCGTCACACTGTCTCGGTTGCGTCTGGTGATTTGCCTACACCACGGATTACTGCCGAAAAGACCCCAGATGTGCAAGAACAAGGCACGACATCCAAAGCGCAAGCAGCTGTACAAACAGATAAGCCGAAGGACGTGAATCAGATTTCTCCTGTTCATTCGAATAGAATTAGGACTGCTAATGTGAAAGTGGCTGAATTCGATAGTGTTGATGTCAATCAAAAGCAAAATTTGGTTGCCATTTCGAATCCAGTGCAAAACAATATTGCCGAAGAATTGGGCATTACAACAGACGAGGATGGCTTGTATGCAATCAAAATGTAAGGAGTCCAGGCTTTTAGCTAAGGTTGCCTCGGGTTGCGTGAGTCTTTTCTTGGTTAATACATTTGGACCATTTGGATTTTTCGTGCCCAGCGCTTTTGCTGATAATAATGATGGCGCGACCTTACCAGCTCCTGTTAAAAAATCTCAGCCAATGCCTACCGCGGCTCGTCCTCAGCCTGGTGACGATCATTCAAATGACAAATCTAAAAACGCAGACATGGGACCACCGCGAAATGGTGATGGTCGCAATGGTGGCATGATGCCACCACCGCGTCATGGTGGTTCCTTGATGCAGATGCTGGATTTGACCGTGCTAAATTTGAGCGATGATCAGAAGCAGAAAATTCAAAAATTGCGTGCAGATAGTGCCATCAAAAATAGAGCGATTCAAAGACAGCTGAAAGAAAACACCAATCAAATGCGCGATGTGATGTTTGATGGAACATCTACCGACGCTCAAATTAAAGCTAAGAGCGATGAAATGAAACGTTCGCATGAGCAGTTTGCGGACTCACAATTGGAATTTTTTCTGGCTATTAGATCATTGCTGACGCCAGAACAGAAGCTCAAATTGAAAGATGTAAGAGCGGCTATTGAACAACGACACGATGACGAAATGGAACGACGCGGCGAGCATCATCACAAACAGGGTCCACCAGACGGCGCTCCTGGCGCTGGTCCTGAAGCTGGATCTGGCGATAAAGCAATCGACTTGAAAAAGAAGAACTGATTACTCTTTATCTTTAGCTTTGGCCCGTTTGTGTTTTTCACCGGCACCGCCCCAGTCGAGCAAGAATTTGGTATCGTCTTCAGAGCCTTTGGGCGACGGAGACGCGGAGCTTGCTGAAGTATCTTCCTCGGCTGGCTTCGGTTTGGATGGTTTCGGCTTGACTGGTTTAGGTCTAGATGGTGCTTGCATCATTGGCGGTGCTTGCATTATAGGCATAGAACCGTAGACTGGAGTTGGCGGTGGCGGTGGTACCATTACCGTGCTGGGCTTCTTATTCGACTTTTTCGGTGGCGCTGAACCTGCCACAGGGACGTACTGAGATGCTTTTACACCCTCTGGCGGCGGCGCGTGTCTGAGGTCAGATGATGGAACCACGTTTTCGCCACCACCATCTGAGCGAGATGAATCACTTGATGATTTGTCGGAAGGCACATTCGATTGAACTTTGTTAAATCCGCCTGATCTCTTCTTTGGACTTTCTTGTTTCTCTAAAACGGCTTTGGTCTGCAAAACAGCGGCGCGACCAGCAACGTCCGTGCCAGCATCATCATGCGATTTGGCTGGATGTTTGGTTTTCTCTTCTCTATCGTGCTTTTTGTGACTGTCGTTATGCTTAGATTGCTCGTGGGCATCATGCTTGTCCTTCGACGCCTTATCATGTTCGGCCGCCTCAAGCTTCTTGCGCATCATTTCTAGCTGCGCTTTGGCCTTAGCAAGTTCCAGTTCTTTATCATCAACTTTGGGTGGCGCAGGAGTAGGAACCGGAACAGGTGGTGGCGCCACTGGTGTCACGATTGGAGCAGCTGCTGGTTGTGGCTGGTGATTGACTGTTCCATGCATCAAACCTTTAAGCACAGAACTTGAACCAAGCGACGCTGGCATTCGATTTTCGTTAACTGGAATCGTTGTTGCGGGAGTTTTGATTTCAGTGGTTTTCGGCTCTGCGCTTTCTTTACCTTTCTCTTTTGTATCGACTTCAGGTGCTTTAACGGTCTCTTTAACTTCTTTAGTCTCTTTGTTTTTGCTTTCGGATTTAGCAGGTGGCGCCTTGAGTTCAGTCAAGCCATTGAAGTGACTGACTCCAGGAGCCGCGTTCGCTGCTCCACTTTTGCCATGGCCTGGCAGCATACTTTTGATTAAAGAGGCTTCGCGCGCTGCTTCGGCCGGTCTATTCATGCCCTGGATATAGGCAACGAGGGCTCCTTGTGCCTGAGGCGAATGTGGATTTTTTACTTTCGCAGCTTTAATCTGAGCAAAAGCCTCATCGCGCTTTCCTTGCGAAGTGTATACAGAAGCCAGTTGTAGACGGGCGGGAATGGAATTTGGTCTGTGTTTTAAGGCTTCAAGAAAGCAATGTTCAGCGGTCGGAAATTTCGCTCTTTGTTTTGCTGCGCAGCCCATTTCAAAATACAAATCGCTGACATACGAAGACGTTGGACCGAGATCTTTGACCGCCTGGTCGATTGCTTTTTGATAAAACTCAAAGCAATCGCTGTCTTTGCCAGAGGCAAAAAATTCCATGGCTTGCCTTCGGTAGAACTGGGCGTCTTCTTTCAATGGGGCCAGACCGTCTTTGGTCAACGCAGTTGCATGTTCTTGCGAAGTCACGGCGAAAATGCCCGATAAGGCAATGCTCAGCGCGAGCATTGAAGAAATTAGCGTTTTGCTTCTTTGCGCTTTGTCTTTTTTCTGGCTCATCGTCATTCCAAATATTACAGATACTTCATTGTACGTAGAACCGGGCAAAAGACCATAGGGTAAAGCCGATAAATAAGCAAAATCTGCGAATTTACTTCGCTTATATTGAGAAAGCTTGTACGAATCCCCTTAATGAGCACAAATGGTCGCTTGCAACCTGTTAAAATGCCTTGTTCGAGTACTATTTCAGCAAGATAAGGACGTAAATAGATGCGTCGTCAAAGACAACAACGTACACGAGGACCTCGTGAGGCGACTGCGCCTCAGGTCTCGGCTCCGAATCATTCAAATTCGGCAAGAATTCATATCACTCATGGCGTCGACTTAAATACCAATCTTGGCGAGGGTTTTGGCCCATACAAGGTCGAAGGTGAGTCAGATGTTTTGCCTTTCGTCACTTCGGCCAACATTGCCTGTGGCGCCCATGCAGGCGATCCAGTCGTTATGGAAGCGGCTCTTGAAGAAGTTAAATATTACGGACTGGCTCTAGGTGCACATATCGGCTATCCAGATCTGGCCGGTTTTGGCCGCCGTGAAATTCATCTTTCACCCGGTGAATTGCGCGCTCAGGTGCTTTTTCAATTAGGTGCTCTAGCAGGAATGGCTCGCACATTCGGTTTCGAATTTACGCAGGTTCGACCGCATGGCTTTATGTATCGCCAAATCTGGAATGACATTCGCACTGCCACTCTATTGGCGAAAGCCATCGCCGAATTTGATCGCTGGCTCGTATTCGTTGGTCCAGCCTGCCCCAATCTTCTAGCTGCAGGCGAAAAAGCGGGCATTAGAGTAGCTGGAGAAGCATGGGTCGACAGAGTCTATGATGTAAATGGTCATCTGTTGCCACACAGCCATTCGCGCGCAGTCCTGAAAAATGCTCAGGATATCGTTAATCAAGCGGCTAGTCTGGTTCGTCATGGCGAAGTTACGGCTGTAGATGGTAGCCGTATTCGCATTGATTTCCAGACAATTCACCTGCACCCGCATATGGCTCAAGCGAAGCTTGTGGCTGAACAAATTCGCAGCCTCATTCCGAATCCGCGCTCACTAACAGCTGAGCCCTTCGCATGGGATCGAATCGAACCGAATGAAATTGCTTACGGAGCTCTCTAAAACGCTCTGATCAAAAAGACCGGGACTTTTAAGACCCGGTCTTTTTATATGGATTTCGTCTGTTTTATGGAAGACGCTTGGAATTAGGGATGACTTCGTCATACCAGCTGCCGTAATACTCTGGATAATTTTCACCGGTTGTGGATGTGATGGTTTTTTCCAGGGCTCTGCGAATGGCTCTGCGTCCGCCTTTTTTGTAACGTAATAGCCACTCCAATTCTTTTGGATCAACTTTCACGCCGGCTTCCATCAATTCTTTGACGATCATAATTTCGTGCACCACAGCCTCGGTTTCTTCTTCGAGGCAACGGTCGATGAATTCCTGACGTCCTGTCGTTCCTGGCACTGGATCAATTGTTGGCTTAATCACGGCGTGGACGAATTCGTGGGCGATGCTGATCAACTTATAGTTGCGCGGGCACCAGCGACCGATATAGATCGTACGTTTTTTGCGATCGTAATAGGCACGGCAAGGCCCGTCTACCAGTCGTATGCGCACTCCTTCATTGCGTATACGCTCGATGTCCGCGATCAGGGTCGGGGATTTGAGAGCTGTTTCGACCAGTTTTTTTCCAAATTGTCGTTTAAGGTTACGCACGGCTATTAGTCCAGGGCTTCGGGATACATTAATTCTACCTCAAGAGGTAGTCAATAGCAAAGGCTGTAAAGAGCCGTTCTGTGGCGAAAGTGGCTGGAAGTCATGTGTTGCGAAGACGGCTATTTAGATTAATTCCTCTAATTTATTTGATTATTTGGGGTTGACAGTTCAAAAGCCTCCTAAATAATCTCAACCTCAACGTATATATGCTTGAGTCGAATTTCCCCAGGCAATTGGTTTGCGGAGGTTTGTACTTTTTTGTTAGCTGGCACTCTGGAAACCCCTAAAGGATCTTTCCCAGCGGGTGCGGCATTCCGCTTAGCCTTCACGGGAAACAACTAATCGACTATGTTTGTTTGTAGTGGTTTTTCATGGATGTTGAGTTTTCTAGTTCTGGGCTACTAGGAAAATAGAAAGGACTCTAGAAGATAGATTGTATGAAAGATTTCAAGCTCAAAGATGCTGCTGTCACGCTAATTCGAGATCTCGGAGACATAGTCAAAGAGAAAAATGAGTGTCAGCCGATGCTTGAGGCGACAGTGGCGAAAATCGGCTCACAGCTGAAGCTTGACCGCTGCATAATCATGCTGGTCAAAGAGGGGGAGATTGCAGCTAAAGATGTAGCTCTAGACGTCGTGGCTGAGTATGTAAGCTGTGACAGGCAGCGTATCGGGCAAAAGCATTATCGGATGAGCGACGATACGCGCTTTTTCTCTGCTCTTAAGGCAGGGCGGGTCGTTCGACATGGTGTTTCTATGTCGATGCTAGAACCACATGTAGAAAATCAGCTCGAGCGCTATTCATGCGCCAGCGAATCTGCCTTTTTGAAATTTGTCGCCGACAGTCAGAGCAAATCCTTTATCCTTTTTCCCTTGACTGCACGAGGTCAAGTAATCGGTTGTCTTTCAATGCACTATTGCGAAGAGGCCCAGTCTTTTGCAGATGATGTAGTGGAGTTGGGCATGCTCTCCACTCAAGTGATAGCGGTTGCCGCCGATCGCACGCTCGGTGTGGCAGAAGCGCGGGTGCAGCACGCAGAAGACACTGTCAATAAATTGTCTAAGCAAATTAGCTGGGAGCGTTGGGCGCGCCAGATTGTGTGCAAGCTGCATGCCAATCTTGACAGGGACGTCTTGTTGCAAACGGCTGCAGATAGTTTTGGTCGGGCACTGGGCGCAAGCAGGTGCTTGATTGTAAAAGAGGACCCTGGCGCACCACCAGTAGTGACTCATGAATATGTCGATTCCAATATATCACCATTAGGACTTGGCCGTACCGAGCAATTTCCAACCGCCGCTCTATCTTTGTTCAGGCATAAAGTAACTGCCATTGCTGACGTCACTTCGTTGTCTGGAAAATTTAGCGCCGAAGATGCTGAATATTTCAGTGAGCACGGCGTGCGCGGTATGGTTGGAGCGCCGCTTTTAAGTCATGGAAATTTTTATGGCGTAATCATCATCTTAGAGTGCGGCCCCGTAAGGAAATGGTCACCACATGAGCTGGACATGCTCGAGTTGGTAGCTTCTCAAACTGCTGTTGCTCTGGGACACTGCCACACAATTGTGCAATTGAAAGAACAGCTGTTCAACATGAATTTGCTTGGTAATTTGACACAGCAGCTGACAAGCACTCTCGAGCTTGCCAGTCGCAATGCTAAAACTGACGGATGCGATGAAAAGAAATTAGCTAGCACCGCGCCACCGTTATCCTTGCGTGAATTGGAAGTGCTCAAGCTCATTGCCTCTGGACTGGCTAATCGTGAGATCGCGCAACGTCTGTTTTTGACAGAGTCGACTGTCGAATTGCATGCGTCGCGAATTCGTAAAAAACTAAAGCTAAAGAGCAGGACGGCGCTCGTCAAATTTGCTTGCGACAATGGACTGGCTTAAGCTACAGCTTCGCTCTCGTTTTTATATCGAGATAGGCGTCGACTAGTTTGTCGGATAGTTCTTGAGGCGGGCAATCGAGGATGAGGCAACCGCGACGCTGCAATACCGAGAGTGCAAGCTCCCTTTGTGCAAGCAAATCAGTGGCTATCGCTCGTTTGTAAATTGCTTCGAGATTGTCGTCCATATTTGCAGAGGCAATTTTGCTACCACTTGTGAGTGCAACAGCGTTTATTTGTCTGTCCTCTAAAGTGACGCAAAATGGCAGATGGCGCGGAGCCAGGCTAGCCAAACCACTAAGTAGTGCCTGCGAGCCGGTTGGGTCCGTGAGATCCGTCAATAAGACAAAAAGGCACCGACTCTTCTGCATGGTCGCAAAATGTGACAACATGCCGATGTAATCGGGTTCAACCATTTTCGGTTCAACGTCAAAAGATACTTCCAAGATGTTTTTTAAATATCCTTTGCCGCGTCGTGGTGGCAAATAGGCAAGAGGACGGTCGGCGAATATGCCGAAGCCGACTTGATCGTTATGACTGAGACCAGTCAATGCAAGACACAATGCCGCGTTGAGAGCATGGTCAAAGCGAGTCAGCCCCTCTAAATCGGAAGTCATCGTCCGACCTGCATCAATTAGAATGAGCATGCGCTGTTCTTGCTCGGCTTCGTAAGTGCGCACCACTGGTCGGTCTCTACGAGCGGTTGCTTTCCAATCGATACTCTTAGCGTCGTCGCCTACCGTGTATTCCTTCAAGCTGGAAAAATCCGTACCCTGCCCTCGCCGTCGCTGTTGCAGTTCTCCCAGCTCAGACGAGCGACTTAGTTTGATTGAAAGGTCATGGAGGGCTTTCATATCGCTGAAGACTTTAACGGCCCTAGCCGCTGGAATCTTGACCTGATGATAGAACAAACCAAAGGCGCTTCGATAACGAACGTTTATGTCACCAAAATTATAGGCACCACGTCGATTTGGCAAAACGTTGTAATCGAGATGTGAGACTTGTCCCGGTTGTATGCGAAACACAAATTCGCGCACATCTGAACCCATATTCTCTGGAAATTCATCTCTAGCAAGACAGTCGAGAGGTGCCGTGCCGAGACTGGTGACGCTTATTTTGACATTATTGTCTCGCCCGATTGATAATCTATCGGCTATTTCTCTAGTTCCGTTAATAAGCGTAGGTCTTGTTGTAATCTGAAAGTCGACAAAGAGTAGAATTGCAAAAAGGACATCGATTACTATCGCTATAGTTTTCAGCACACTGACCCAGGCGGAAACAGCTAGCAATAGTGCCGCTAAGATCAAAACGAAATATGTACGTTTGCTGAAAATCATAAGTTCAATAGTGTTAGTACTGTGGTAGTGACGCCATTGTTGCAAATGCTCTCATAAGTATGTAGTCAGTTTAAGAGAAGTCAATGAAATCAAGCAAAATAATCAACAAGCTAGAATGGATGCTCTTATTATGCACTCTGCTGGTGCCGCCCGCATTTGGAGCTGAGACGACCGATTCTGTGAATTCAAGTGCTGACTTCGCCATGCAATGGAAAAAATCGCTACCTGTTGACGAGCGTGACTCAAGTATCGGTATCATCGGCGGTACCGAAGCTCGCTCGCTTGTAGGCATGGACGGCAGGCTTTATGCTGGAATTGGTTACTGGAGCGATTCTCAAGAAAATAATCCGCGCCTACCCGGCGGACAAGTTCTGGTTCTCGACTCACCCAAGGGGAATTGGAAAGTTGACCTAAATCTGGATCAACGAATCACGACTGGTGCCGCAGCTGGCAAAAGAAGGTATTTCGCCATTGCTATGCTCTATGGTGCGACTTTCAAATCGGACTTCAAGGGACGTGCTTTAGCGCAACCAATTCACATGCTTTTAGCGGGAGCATGGGACAGGGCCGGTCAGTTGCAGGTTTTTTCGAAACTAGGAACATCTGGCGCCTGGACCACTACCGATTTATCACCAGCAAACGAAAGTCACCATGCTGAAATTCGCAGCTTTTTTGTTTATCGGGACAAGGTCACAAACATCGAGCATGTATTTGCTGGAACTCGTGTTAACAATGTGCCGGACTCTACTCGCATCTATAGCGGCACATTCGATTCTTCTGATGAAAAAATTCACTGGGATAAAACTCAGGAAGCTTGGGGGAAAAATACTCCCGATTTGTCTAGAACTACCAGAGCATCAGGGCGAATCACAGGTTTCGCCGAGTGCAACGGCAAGCTCTATGCCTCCGTCTATAACATGATTTTTGAAAGGCAGGATGGTCCACACCCAATCTGGAATCTTGTTTATTCACACGTGCCACAAAAGCCCTTTGAAGAGGGCAGTAGCGGATTCCGCGGGCTGTCGGCGGTGAATATTCCGGGGCAGAAATATCAACAGCTTCTAGTCACTCTTGAACACAATCCTTGCATCATATTCCGCATCAATCCGAGCACTTTTAAAAGCGTGGCAGAAATCAATGTCAGTGCTAAATTGCGGGAGCAATGGAACACCAAAGTGGGATACATTATCGCCGGCTATAACGATATGCTGGCTTGTGATGATCCGCTTGCGTTACAGCCGCTCACTTTAATCGGCATGGAAACAGCCACTCCAATGCTTGAAGGGCGCTTCCATAGTTTCAATGCTGATGCTCATTACCTTGTCAGAAGAGGAGATGGGCAATACTCAGTTCAGCCAATAGCTGATCACACCTTAGATTACAGACCCAATATGGTATCGGTGAGGACGATGGTGCGCTCGCCTTTTGCTGATGATCCAGCTGGCACTATCTACGCAGGCGGTTTTGACGCTAATAGTGTGCCAGTGCACAATACGGCGTGGATCTATCGCGGCGTGCGCCAGAGCCCGCCCCAGAGTTCGCAAAGGTAGAAACTAAAGTCCGACCTTACACGGAAAACCCACCTCTTGAGGCACGGTGAGGTGCCAAAGGCGGGTTTTCCGAGGCTCAAGCGATCGAATCGAGTCGAATTAGAGCGACTGCGATCTGATCTCAATCATTCAATAATTAGGTTGCTAGCGCAGGCGCCTGATGGACATGGGAGGTAAATTGTTCCTCCTCGGTCGATCCTTTTAGTGCTCCTGTCGATGCTTCGCCACCGCTAATCGTGTTGAGAACGCGGTCGAAATATCCGGTACCAACTTCACGCTGATGACGAACTGCCGTATAGCCGAGGCTCTGGTTGGCAAACTCGTCTTCTTGCAATCTTACGTACGCAGACATTCCTTCTCTGGCATACTCGTGAGCAAGCTTGAAAGCACTCATGTTGGTGGCATGCCAACCGGCAAGTGTGATGAATTGATATTTATAGCCAAGAGAGCCAAGTGTCTCATTGAAAGTGCCAATCGCTTCGTCGTCGAGGTGTTGCTTCCAGTTGAATGACGGTGAGCAGTTGTAGGCGAGTAACTTGCCTGGAAATTCCGCATGGATTGCTTTAGCAAATTCTCTGGCTTCATCAATATCTGGCTTTGAGGTCTCATACCAAATTACATCTGCATATGGCGCATAAGCGAGACCGCGGGCAATGACTGGTTCTATTCCATCTTTGACGTGGAAATAACCTTCAACTGTTCGTTCACCTTTGATGAAAGGTCTGTCGGCAGGATCGATGTCTGAGGTCAAAAGGGTTGCTCCGAGCGCGTCCGTGCGAGCGACGATAATGGTCGGAATGCCCAGGACATCGGAAGCCAATCGCGCGGCTGTCAAAGTACGGATGAATTGCGCCGTCGGCACGAGTACTTTGCCGCCCAGGTGTCCGCATTTTTTTTCAGAAGCCAGTTGGTCTTCAAAATGCACACCGCTTGCGCCAGCTTCAATCATGCTTTTCATTAGCTCGAACGCATGGACCGGTCCGCCAAAGCCAGCTTCGGCATCAGCCATAATCGGTACATACCATTCGCGCTCTTCGAGAGCTTCGCTGGCATCAACTTGATCGGCACGCATCAATGCGTTGTTCAATCTTTTCACCAGCTCCGGAACACTGTTAGATGGATAAAGACTTTGATCTGGATAAGTCTGTCTGGATAGATTGGCATCAGCTGCTACCTGCCAGCCACTTAGATAGATCGATTTCAATCCACCACGCACCATTTGCACAGCCTGTGAGCCATTCATTGCACCAAGTGCTGTAATGTACGGTTCGTTGTGCAGCAGCTGCCAGAACTTCTGGGCTCCCAATCTTGCCAGTGTGTGGTCGACATTAATTGAGGGGCGCAAGCGCACTACGTCTTGAGCTGAATAATCCCGCTTAATCCCCTGCCAACGAGGATCTTGCGACCAAGAAGCGTTCAATTGGATTGCTTGTTCAGACCGGGATTGATTCATTTTAAGATCCTCGCTGGTTGAGTGGCGTGACGATTGGGCCAGGGCTGATGGGCGTGCGCATATCGGCTTCAGATGTCAGTCTGGAGCCATTCCTAGGGCGATAAAGTTGTCTTCGAAATCTGAGGTGATCATGATATATTGATTGACGATAATCAATACATTTTTTTGTTAATGTGAGGTGTTCATGGTCGACACAGCAGTCGTAAACAACGGATTGGATGGAATCATTGTTGCGGAAACCAAAATTTCAGAAGTCGATGGTCAGCGCGGCAAACTAATCATTTGTGGGCGCGACGCTGAGGAATTGGCATTCAATTCCAGTCTTGAGCAAACCTGTGCATTACTTTGGTCAAACGAGTCAAGCGAACGCGCGACTTGGCAAAAGCGATTTGGTCAGGCGCGCCTGGAAGCGTTTGATCTATTAAAGAAGCATCCGATTTTGCTGTCGCAGCAAAATCCAATGGATGCACTGCGGTCAGCAACCAGCTTTCTTCCCAGTCAAGAAAACAAAGCCAATCAAAGCCATAAAAGAAGTGAAACTGACGGACCTGACGACAGTGCCGATTTCATCAATATAACGGCCGCAATTGCAGTATTTGTTTCGAACTGGTCGCGCATGGAGAAAGGGCAGGCTCTGTGCCCACCGGATCCTGACTTGACCATCGCTGCAGACTTTCTCAGAACGATTCGTGGTGAAGCCGCGAGCCAAGCCGAGATTCAGGCGCTCGATACTTATCTCACAACCGTGTCCGATCATGGTATGAATGCCTCCACATTTGCCGCTCGCGTAGTGGCATCAACCGAATCTGATAACATTAGCTGCGTTGTCGCGGCCATTGGCGCTCTCAAAGGTCCTTTGCATGGTGGGGCTCCCGGTCCGGTTTTGGAGATGTTAGATGCCATTGGCCGTCCAGAAAACGCAGAATCTTGGCTGGTCGACGCTGTGAACTCGGGCAAACGCATTATGGGTATGGGACATCGCATATACAGAGTTCGCGATCCGCGCGCCGCAATTTTCGAACGAGCGATCACGAGCCTGGAAGAAGCTGGCTCACCAGCAACGAGATTGCCGCTGGCGAGAGCAGTCGAAAGCGCTGCCGGCGATCTATTGGCCAGGCTGCATCCAGACAGACCTTTGAAGGCCAATGTAGAATTTTATACAGCGGTCCTTTTGGATGCCCTGCGAATTCCGCACAATCTATTTACTGCCACTTTTGCTGCAGGCCGAGTAGCTGGATGGTGCGCCCACATCAAGGAGCAGAGAGCAAACGGACGCTTGATTCGTCCAGGATCCAAATACGTCGGTCCGTATCCAATTACAGCAACGAGGAAAATGATTGAGGCTTCAATTAGTGCAAACTAGGATGAGGAAAAGATGAGGAAGGTTGACTGAAAGCACGGAACAATTCCTTTCGGGCGCGCAAGCGGCGGACTTTCTTGGGGTCAAGTCAGCAACTTTGTATGCATACGCAAGCCGAGGCTTGATTGAGAGCATTGCTGCCGAAAAAGGGCGAGAGCGACGCTATCGCCTTAGCGATCTGATCAAACTGCGGCAGTCTTCCAGAGGCTTTAAAAGCGTCAAAGACACCGATGCGCCAGTATGGACCGGCCCTGTAATCAAGTCATCCATCACTGAGATCACAAACGCAGGTCATCGCTACCGCGGTCAAGATGCCCTCAAATTGGCACGCGAAGATACGCCTTTCGAAGCGGTCGCTGAACTGATCTGGGACACGACAGCACCGCTAAAGTCTTGGTCTAAACTTAAGCCACTGATGTTACCGAAAGAGGCGAAATCGCTTATTTCGTCCGACGTCGATCAACTCGATCTGCTCAAGTTTTTGCTTGCATCTCTCGAGATGACCGAACCGGTGCATCGCAAACTGCTTGCAGAAGATGCTTTCGATGCCGCGCGACAGTTGATGGTCACAATGGCTGTCGCTTGCGGTATTAGCGAAGGACGAGACAAATACGTGTCCAGCGGACAATTTCCTATAGCGCAAACGCTGCTTTATGCTCTCTCCGGCAAAGAATCTTTGGAGAGCGCACGGGTCATCAATCGCGCCTTAGTGCTTTGCGCAGATCATGAGTTGAACGCATCAGCATTTGCTGCTCGCGTTGCAGCCTCTTGCGATTCATCTTTGTATTCTTGTCTGCTTAGTGCGCTCGGTACGTTTACAGGAAGCTTTCATGGTTCTGCAAGCAGACGAACCGAAGATATAGTGCATGGCTCGCTAGCACATAAAACGGCAAAGGCCTGGTTGAAAAACCACCTGAGACAATTTGAGCGCATACCGGGATTTGGTTCTGAGTTGTACGAAACTGGCGACCCACGAGGACGTTTGCTGATTGAAACAGCACTTGCCCTATCCAGTAAAAATGTACATCTGAAAAGGCTCATCGAAATAGTCGAATGCGTCAGTGAACAATTGGGCAAGGAACCGAACCTGGATGTGGGGCTGGCTGCAATCTCATACGCTCTCGATTTGCCGGCAGGCTCCGGCTCAACGATCTTTGCTGTAAGCAGAACATCAGGGTGGATCGCTCACGCTGTTGAACAAAGATTGTATGGTGGCATGATTCGCCCCCGCGCTCGCTTCATTGGAAGGGCTTAAGAAAATCTAGATCAAATAGTAGGTATTAACGCGGCACAGGAATTTGTCTGAGCAAATTTGTAATGACCTGACTCATCGTTACGCCGTCTAATTCGGATTCGGCTGTCAGAATCAGTCGGTGCCGCAGAACTGGTTCGGCAACGAATTTCACATTGTCCGGTGTAACAAAATCTTTGCCTTCTATCGCTGCGTGTGCTTTGGCTGCCGCGAGCCAGCTGAGTGCAGCACGTGGACTGGCGCCCAGACTGAGGTCTGAAATTGAGCGAGATTTTTGTACCAATTCCATTAAATAGGTCAAAATACTGTCGTCGACTCGAACAGAGTCCAATGATTTTCTGCATGAAATAATTTCGTCTGCTGTAGTAACTGGATCCAGGCGAGGGGCTTGTTTGCCGTAAAGTCCTTGTTGCCAGTTCTTGAGCATCTGCCGTTCTGCGTCGCCAGAGGGATAACCAATTAAAATCTTGAGCATGAATCGATCTAACTGCGCTTCAGGCAGCGGATACGTGCCTTCAAATTCCACCGGGTTTTGAGTTGCCACCACCATAAATAATTCGGGCAATTTGTGCGTGTGACCATCGAGAGTAACCTGCCTTTCTTCCATGGCTTCAAGCAAGGCGGACTGAGTCTTAGGAGGTGTGCGATTGATTTCGTCGGCTAGAAGAAGACTGGTAAAAATCGGACCTTTCTTTACTGTAAAATTTTTGTTCTGAAGATCATAAATGCTTGTACCGATAATATCTGACGGTAGCATATCTGGTGTCAGCTGTACCCGACCGAATTCGGCACCAATTAAACACGCAAGAGTTTTCATGAGCGAAGTCTTGGCAGTGCCGGGCACGCCTTCGAGCAGTACATGCCCTTCTGCAAGCAAGGCCACCAGTAATTGGTCGATGACAATCTCTTGACCGACGATGGTTTGATTGAGATGTTGTTTTAAATCGCCGAATACTTTCACTATGAGATTGGTCATCTTCGTTTCATTTCCTTTTTGTGGGGAGACGCTACTGCCAAAGTATTAGTTTGATTGATCTTGTCGCATTCAACGACGACTTCTTTGAGTTGCTTATCGGTCAAATGTTTCGATTGCATATAATTTGCCACAGAGGCAAACAGTCGCGCTATCTCATCGTTGTTTTTGTCAATTGATGACTTTGTCGACGAATTCAGCTGTTCGATAATCTGCTCATCGCTTTCGCCTGGGTTGATGCCATTGTTTTTACACAAGCGGATTTTGAAGTTCTGGAAAATAATTTCGAGAACAGCAATGTTTGCTTTCGCGCGACGATAAGTGTTAGACAAGCCGTTGATATATTCAAGACTGGAAATTTTTCGCGGTGTGTCTGCTTTTCTCAAACGACCAAATCGTCTCGATTGGCTCCAGATAAAAAGCGCCAAAATCAAAATAACCTGCCAAAAAACAAGTCCCGGAGTGCGCCTGGCGAGAAAGCCAAAGACATTGTCAGATTCTGAGAAGCCGTGACAATGCTCATCAAAAATGACGTCGCCTTTTTGAGCGCGAAATATGTTGACTATGAATTGGAAGTTTGACCAGTAATTCTTGTCGGAAAGTAGTCGGTTCGAGCAGAAAGTAGGGATGGTGCCAAGATAAATTTTGCCCTTGCCGTGAGTCAGTTCTGTCAACAATGCCCCGCCTCTGTCTTCAACGAGAGGCGTGCCGCCTTTGATGCGGTTATCTGCGGTGATATGTAGTTGGCTGACGTGCGAAAATTCTGGCTGACTCTCGTTTTTTTCATTCACCGAAATGGGGAAATTCGTCAGTTCTTTGCCATCTGTAATTTCGATGTCAATTCTTTCGAGCAAACGACGAAACATTTTAAAGTCGAAGCGATCTAGATAAAGCAAGCGGTTTCCTTTTCCTACCCACGCAAGAATTTGTTCTGCTTCGAAATCCTTAAGTGAATCGCTGGGCGCAATAATCACCAGCATTCCGGTTTTTTTCTTCAATTCTCGGTATGGAGACAGCCACGCGGCGCAACTAACGCCAACGCTCTCAGCGATCTCGAAGAGTCCACTGAGCCCACTCGGGCGTTTATTGAAAATTGAAGCAAGCGGTTGAGATTCAGGGAGGTACTTTTCCAGTTCTGCGTCAAATCCAATACCTGCAAAAACAGCAAGCGTACTGATTATGACGAAAGCCACCAGCTGCAAACGAAAATAGAATTTTTCTTTTTCCACACTCATTTATGTAGCACCACCGGTAAGGTCGGCTGCTAAATTCGTGCTTTCAATATGTAGTGCGCATTCTTTTTCGATGCCTGACAAAAGACTGTTAACTTCCTCGAAATCTTCTTGTGTGGCAGTACGTTTGCCAAACCAGACTGCTTCGACTAGATTAGCCAGTCTGCGAAAATCTTTTGCAATTATGGGTTTGCGTGTCAGTGAGTAAAAGTATTCGTAGTTACTACGACTGGGTGAATACTCCAGAATTTTGCTTTCATCCATCTTACGCAGGCAGGCAAAATAAACAGCCCGACAGGCTTCTCGCCATTTCTCTTGAGCTGCAAGTGACTGCGCCTGTTCTTTCCATCCGGCAGAGTCCAGAATTTCGTTGATTGCACTTTGACCCTTGCGCGCCAGTTGAGCATGGTGTTGGAGTTGATTGAGGCGTCCCCACATAGCCCAGATAAACAGAATCAAGCAGATCGCACCAGCTATCCAGAGGAGGATTTGCATGACATTGCTGGCCATGCGCGTATCGCTCATGACTTGTAGGTCTATGTGCCATGCTGCCAAAAAGTCATGAATGAAGCGCAAAAGACTCTGCACCGCATTCTGAATTTGAATCAAAATATCTGGCGGCTGCTTGTAACTATAATTGGCCGCAACGCTGGCTATTTGATTGCTGATCTCGGTTAAATCCACTGCTGTTTATTCGACTCCATTAGTTCGATTGCTGCAGTCTATACAGTGTTGCATTTTTTTCCTGGTCAGTCTCGGTGATGTCATTAGAGAGTGGATGCTGGCAGTGCCGATTTCGATTCGACTTTAAATGGGTTAAACTCGGGTATGCCTTTTTCCAAATCTTTTTCTATTCATACAATGCCCAAACGGCACAACTTACCCCAGCATCTGACGGTAAGTGCCGTAATAATTGCAAAAGGTCACACTTTGCTCATTCATCATAAGCGCATTGGCGCCTGGTTGCCGCCTGGTGGACATGTGGAAATTGACGAGCTTCCGCATGAAGGGGCTATTCGTGAGGTTCTGGAAGAAACTGGTGTGCTCGTTGAGGTTTTGACGGATGAATTGCCAGATACAGGCGATGCTGATGCTTTTCTGTTGCCCAATCCGCTGTGCACCCATGTAGTTCGGGCGCGCGAAAAGGCGCAGGACATATACCACTTTGATATTGTGTATCTCTGCCGACCAGTAATGGCTGGCGTGGAACTGGATCCACTTTTGCAGCTGCCAGTTCTCGTGCAAAATGCTGAAGTGCATGAATCGCGCTGGGTTTCATTGGGCGAGATGGCTGACCTGTTGCTTGCCAAGAATGTGGTTGAAGTCTTTCAGTTGGCTGCAAAGAAGATGGACGCTTTACAGCCTGGTCCCTGATTATCAGCCGCGTGAGCCAATTTTTTTGTCCTTGAAACGGTTTATTCGGTCATAATTTTGGGATACTAATAAATAAGTCGTAAATTGGGGCAATGGCGGCTCTCATAAGATTTAGAGACTGATCGCGAAATTATGGAAATGGCGACATCCTGAGGAAAAAGTAGAAAAGCTCAGATGACCGATCTGGTGCAGAAATTAAGTGGCGTAAGAGATTTAAAGCGAATTCTCGAAACGACCGTTAAGGAATTAGGCGAGTCTTTTGGCGCCGATTCCTGCCAGATTATGCTGAGCAATCCGCTGGATGTTAATAGCACTTCAATTTGCGAGTATAAGGTCCCAGGCGACGACGACGACGATTTGGCTGGATTACCTAGCGTGACTTTGCCACTGATGCTGCACGGCAGAACTCTTGGAGCGTTCAGCATTAGCAGGCGCCGAGAAGTTGCTCAACAAGAAGTCAATGCGATTCGCGGCATTCTGGGCGAGATGAGCGACATTGTGCGCCACGCTCAAATTAATGATGTGGTTCAAAGAGACACATTCAGAGAGACGTTTTTAGTCGAAATCGGCAATTTGATGGCTTATTCATTGGGAATAGGCGACGCTCTCTTTATGGTCGTGAACATCCTCGGCAAGGTACTGCAGTCCAGTCGCTGCCTTTTCATTTGTACAGACGATAATCAGGCTGGTTGGAAATGCTTTGAGTTCTGGCAACAAGACCAGGTTCAGAGCTGTCAGGATTATTTGTGGCCGACGACTGACTCGCCAGTAATCGCTCAGACTCTTTTGTCGAGTGTGCCTTTGCATTTTTATGAAGGGCAGCAAAACTCTTATGTTTCGCCAGTACAAGAAGAATTGCAATTTATTGGAGTGAAGTCACTACTGGGCGTAGCTTTGCGAAGTTCGCAAGGAATTCATGGTTGCGTCATCTTGCAGCAATGCGATTATAGGCGTGCCTGGACGCGTGGCGAAGTCGACATGGTGCAAAACGTTGCCGATAAAGTAGCCGAGGCCTTAGTTAAATTGCCCGCTGAAAAGCGCGCCCGCGAACCAATCATGCAATTGCATCAGCGCATCGTAGCCCCAGCACAAGAAGTGCATGGTGACGATGCCTATGCCAAAATCGACAATGTCAGACGCGCTCTCAAAGGTGCTCTTGGACAACAGGTTATACCGTCCTCCAGGCAGGCTGCGCCTAAACCGAAGCCCGCGGCGCCAGCGGCTCCAGCGAATAAGGGGGCGTTGCAATCTCCCAAGACGCCAACTCCGGCAACTCCACCAAATACTCCAGCGACTCCAGTTGCCCCACCTGCCCCACCTGCTCCGGCGACAACATTTGCCCCACCTCCAGCCGCGGCGCCGTCTCCAGCCGCTTCCTCTCAGGCAGCGCCCGTACAAGCCGCGCCACCTGCTAGGCCAACAGTTGACGGACAACCGGTAATATCACCAGTGCAGAAATGGGCTGGGCCGGCGCCAGCCACCTCATCGCAGGCGCAGCCGCCAGCAACATTCGCGCCACCGCCAGGCATGGTTGCAAACGCTCCTGCTATGCCATCGGCTCCTGCTGCGCCTCAAGCTAATCCTGGAGCTGGCACCACCCCTGGTGCCGCAGAACGTGACCCTTATAGCGATTTAGAATTCGGCGATTACGAATTTGGTGTTGGCGATGTCGAAGTCGGTGGCACCCCGACCAATCCCACTGGCGTCGAGGCACCCCAGGCTGCTCCCCGCTTGCGTCCGGGCCGAGTCAGTCGTGGTCGCGACGATGCTGATACGACATGGGATAAGCTCAAGGGAGTGCAGGCAACGCCAAGTGAGTCTCTCACTGCCGACGCTACAGCGAGTGTGGCACCACCGCCAGTGCCGGTTCAGGAAGCACCAGCTGCTCCTGTTCCACCAGCGCCAGCCGCCGCTCCTGCGGCTTCTGCTTCAATTTCAATAGCCGATTTAGACGCCATCGGTACACCTTCAGCTCCATCGGCAGCTCCGCCAGGTGATGGCGGTGGATGGGGCAATCTTGACGCCATCGCCGCTCCAGCCAATACTCCTGCCCGTGGCGGGCTTGGTGGCAAAATGATTGGCAAAGCCAGAGCCTCAAGTTCAAGCGGTTTGTTCAATAAGAAGAAAGGCATGCTTGGCGGCGGCGATGCGTCCGCACCAGGTTCTTCTGAGGAAAAAGCTGATGGCGCATCGCCTGCACCTCCAGCACAATCTAAGCCCGCGATGAACGATGAAGAGGCAACAATGAAGCTTAAGGCTTTGATGGATGCTTCGAACGAGAGAAGCGATTACGTATTCAGCACTCCCGGTTTAGACATGAGAGTTCTCGGGCGCATTGATGGCTGGTTGAATGAAATCGAAAGTAAGGATGCGTTTGTCAATGGTCATGCCATGCAAACCGCAAAATACGCAGTGGCCATCGCCGAGCAAGCGCACCTATCGAAAGAGCAAATAGATTTGATTCGTCAGGCCGCGCTCGTTCATGATGTGGGTAAATTAGGCTCTCCGGCATCGCTGCTGCAAAAACTGGATGAAGCTCTCGACGATAACGAGCTGCTTACTGTGATGGGACTTCCTATGGCAGGAGCTGAATTATTGGATTCGTTCCCAGATTTGAAGCCACTTGTGCCAATTGTTGGCACGCACCGAGAAGAATTCAATGGCGAAGGTTATCCGCAGGGTTTAAAAGGTAATGAAATCCCTGTTGAAGCGCGTGTGATTGCTCTGGCTAATGGTTATCACTGTATGGTCAGTCCGATGAAGTACGGTCCTGGCATGAAGCCTATCGATGCTCAGAATAAAATCGTCGAAGAAGCTGGCAAAAAGTACGATCCAACATTTGTTCAAGCTCTTGTTGAATGCATCTTGATGCAGAAAATACCGGCCGTAATGTAGTTCGAGATTTTTGTTCAAAAGAAAAGCGGAACACAGCTTGTGCCATGTCCCGCTCTTTCTAAACGTCTAAAGAAGTCGCTTTGGATTATGTTCCGATCAAATCGGAGACGTCCATGCCGCGAAGACTCAAGCTGATCTTGTGCTCTTTGGGAGAGAACTTTTTGATGATCGCTTTGACTTGCTGACCGACCTGTACGATTTCTTCTGGCTTGATGTTTGGTTGCTCTGACATCTCTACGGTCGGCAACAAGGCATCTACGCCAGGATAGATTTGAACGAATGCGCCGAAGCTCTGAATCTTGCGAACAGTGCCGGTGACGATTTGTCCGTCCTGGAATTTGTCTTCGATTTCTTTCCACGGATCTGGTTGCATCTGCTTGAGGCTCAAGCTGATATGACCCTTTTCGCGATCCACTTTGAGAACCTTGGTTGTGATTACTTGACCAACCTTCAGTACGTCTGATGGGTGTGAAACACGTTCCCATGAGATTTCGGAGATAGGCAACAAGCCATCCAATCCACCGAGGTCGATGAAAGCGCCGAAGTCGGCGATTCTGACCACTTCGCCAGACACAACTTGTCCAGCTTCGAGGGTGTTGAGGATTTTTTCGCGTTGAGCTGCTTTTTCTTCTTGCACAGCAAGACGTTGGCTCAAAATCAGTTTGTTGCGTTTGGTGTCTGTTTCCAGAATCTTCATCGGAATTTCCATGCCGATCAATTCTTCTGGAGTAGTTCCCTTGACGCGCAATTGGCTGGCTGGAACGAATCCACGCAAACCGTATACATCTACAACTACGCCGCCTTTGACCACTGCGGAAATCTTGGCGCGAATGGTATCGTCGTTTTTCTTCTGTTGCTCGAGTTGAACCCAGCCGCGAGCTTGAGCGACGCGTTTGAGTGAAAGGGTGAGCTGACCATTTTCGTTCTCTTCGCGGAGAATATAAAGCTCTCTTTTGTCGCCGACTTTGACTTCGTCTTCGACGCGATCAAGGGGCATATTCGAGATTTCTTTGATTGGCACAAAGCCTTCTGACTTGCCGCCGACATCGACGAGCACTCCGTCGCGTTCAACGCGAACGATGAAACCTTGGACTATGTCGCCTTGTTCGAATTTCAAGTCTGGTGTTTGTTCCAGAAGACGTTCAAATTCGGACTTCACTTTTTCTACTGTTTCTGCCACTGAGACGTTTTCTCCATTGACCTCAAGAACTTTTTGCATGGAATGGTCGATTCCTCTTTGCCCTTGTCGATTGTGTATTACCCAGATTCCGACCGTCGCACGGAGGCTCACTCAAAGTGACCTCGCTTTATAGAGATGCTTGCTACGAGAACAAGCAAAGTTCCGCTGACGGGGAATCTACTAATATAGGCTACTTGGCTGTGCCCTTTCAATATGTGGGCTCGAGGTTTAAGCGATCCTTTAGAGTTCGCTCTTGGCGCTACCCGCTTAATGCTGAAGATTGCCAGTCCGTGGCTCGTTCGTGGCACAGGCTATGTAGCCTCATTACAACGAAATGTGAAGAACCTCTAAGCGCTCCACCTGAGCTATAGAAGACCCGTGTTTCTTTCTAGCGGGCATTGCAGCAAGCTTTTGATCGAATTGCTATGCACACAAACTATTAATTGTGGTGTCGCATTTGGTGCCATGAACGCCTTCATGAGTGGTGTCAAAGTTTGGTATCAGAACACAATTGAAGTGGCAGAAAATTCGTTCGGATGAGTATCAATGATGTAGATAAAACTAAGATTTTACAAAGCAAATTATCCAACAGGCTCTCGCGTATATGCGCGATCTATACACTTTGAGAGCTTTGTATGAGCGATTGATCTATTTTCGCGAATCCGCTGTAAAAATAGCCTTTTTGCATAATTTGCAGTTTCCGAAATAAGATTTATAATTCGGCTGTTGGGCTGTCTTCTCCTTGTTTTCGGGGCGTGACCTTAGGGGCAAACATATGAATTTACAGAAGTTTTTGGGTATTACATTTGGTGCATCATTGCTATCCGCCTCGCTGTCGGCCGGTATCAGTTACGGTGCAAACGGCGTGGATGTTACGACGAGCACTTCGATGACGTCGACCAATACGCCGGCGGCTTCGGCTTCCTTGACGCCATCGACTGGCGCTGCTGCTCAAGGCAGTCCCGAATTACAATCGGCTTCGGACCGCGTAGAGATGTCCAAAGCGAAACTCGATCAGGCGCGTCAGCAACTATCAGCATCCAAAGCGATGTTGAAGGCAGCCGAAGCTGAATACAAAGCGGCAAGAGCAGATCAAGAAGCTTTATCTTTGCGGTCGGAAGCTCGCAAATTAGCTGATGCTTCAGGCTTGCAAGAAAGCGGCGTCGCTCCAAATCGACTTTATCCTGTCGATATGTCGCAATTGAAAAAAGCACCAGTTGCTCCAGCCATGACAGGTAGCAATGCTAATAATGTGATGATGGACATGGGCGCTGATAATCGTCTTCAGTCAACTGATGTCACTGGCAATTATCCAGTGACGCCACAGTCAGGCGCTCCAACTCCATAATCTCAAGCTATTTTCAATGGTTTGTTTTGTTCAAAATCAAAACGCCGATTGTTTCTTGCATTAGAAGAACGATCGGCGCTTTGCTATCTGAACCTTTCGACACAATTTCTCATTGCAATGAAATGTTGCCGCGAGTATTTGGTATCTATTCACTAGCATAGCCGTGAATTCGGCAATGACGTTTGCCTTGATAAGAGTGGCTCGCTGTAACATTAGCTGGCGCTAAGCCGCACTTGTAGAGTTGCGGAAACTGGTGGCACAATGCTTGCGCATCAAATACTCTCGTAGAAAATAAGTGTCTTTCCTAGAGTTGTAAGAGAGTACACTCAAGACATGCACTCTATTAAAAGTCCACAAAAACCCTGGTTTGGTCGCCCTAAACTCTGGTTGCTGGATAGCTTTGACGTGCTATCACGCCCCGAAGTGATAGTCGCTTGTGTCGAACCTATTTTGCGATTGATCAGAGGAGAATCAGCGCCTGAACAAATCAAGCTCTCTCAGGCTCGCCGTATACTTGTTGTTCAGCCTGATTTAATCGGCGATGTATTAATGACGACGCCGTTTCTGCGGGAGTTGCGACAAAATGCGCCAGAGGCGAACATCACTCTCATAACAGATAAGATTGTCTCAAACCTGGTTGAGCTTTGCCCTCACGTAGATCGATTTGTAGCAGTTGATTCCAACGGCTGGAAGCTGCGCTTTCGCTGGAAGTTTGCCAGAAATGCTTTTGTTCTTTGTGTCAGCAATTTGTTGTGGCAGAAATATGATCTGGTTGTATTCCCGCACTGGGGAACTGATCAGTATTACGCCAGTTTGATTTGCTATCTCAGTGGCGCGAAAACTCGCGTTGCTTATTCAGAGCAGGTCTGTCAAGAAAAACGTGAATCTAATAAAAATTACGACAAGCTCTTTACGCATTTGTTTCAGGGCTTTCCGACGACATCGACCAGTCACGAATCCGAAAATTATTTGTCTTTGATCTCGTTTATGGGTGGCAGCATAAAAAATGCATCACCTGAAATGTTTATCGACAATTTTGACCGACAAGCAGCTGCTGCATTGCTCGGCAAAAAAGAATCGAATCGCTTGAGAGTGGCTGTGTGCCTTGGCGCCTCACATGCTCGTAAGAGATGGCCTGTTGAGTTCTATCAACAAGTGATGGACCAAATCGTAAAAAAACATGCTGTGCAATTTGTGCTTGTTGGCAGCAAGGGCGAAATGGAACTCGCTCGGCAATTGAAGGGCGATTTCATAAATTGCGTCGGTAAGACAACATTGCGTGAATGCGCAGCAGTTATGGAAACATGTGATGTTTATCTGGGCAACGATACCGCGCCAATGCACATCGCTGCTGCCATGGGATTAGCGGTCGTTGCTATTTCCTGTCATCCATTGGACGGCTCATTGGTCAGTGCTTACTCGCCCAATCGCTTTGGCCCCAAGACACTGCATTCATCTGTTCTGCAACCTGTGCGACTGCAAGGCAAATGCGCTGTCGAAGTACAAGGACAGAAGTTCTGTCGTCATGCTTCAGCCCATTGCATTCGGTCTGTGTCTGTTGTTGATGCAACTGCGGCCGTGTCAAAATTTTTGACCAATTCTAAAATCGCTTGAATTTGTTTGCCTTTTATTCGACATGGTAAAACCGGAGGCTGCGATTTGCAGAACGTGGACTAATCTGAACTGTCCAAAATTTTGAAACGTTAACCTTTGGTTAGAAGACGTCGGAGCGGGCGTGTGATCCCGCCTCAGCATTCAATAGGTAAAAGCCGATTGTGTTGAACGACCTCGGATTTAAAAGGGCTTCGATGAAATATAGGTCAAATGAGGAAACTTATTGCATAAAATCTGACAGCACCTAGGCTTGGGCTCATGCATTGGTTCAAGACATCAGCTCTGATGGTGATTGTTTCGTTTCGTGAGCGAATACTGTTTAAATTAATTACTCATATTCAGCTTAAATTCAGCTTTTTCGGGGTAAACTCTGGAAAGGCATGTTAGTATCGTTTTCACTTGAGATCTGAACTGTGAAAATCGTTAGAGGAGGGCGCATGACCAGTAACAAAAAGCAGTCTGAGTCTAAGTCCGTTTTTGTTGACCGTGCTGCTGATAAGGAGTGGGTCCGGTCTAACGATGGGCAACGCGCCCTAAATCAAGCTCGCGAAGAGGTTGAAAAAGCAGTGCGACAACTTCAGACTTCTCAGCCGGTTTTAACGGAGTTGGTCAAGCGTAAGTTTGTCTACTAATACCAACTCAAAGCTCATTGACTTCGAGATCCGCGAATACTCGTTGGACGCATTCAAAAGCATTATAAGTTCTGCATCCAATGCACCGCTGTTTGCTCTCGATGATAAAGAACAACTGAAGTACTTCCACAGCTATCTGAGTGACGCGGACATTGCTGCTCAGTCAATAGTCGTTGAGAAGCAGTATGTTGACCGCGATTATTTAGCGGACTACTCGGGTTATTACGTGCGTTGTTTTGCACCCTACCAAAGATGGTGCACAAGACTTCATTTCTTTTCGTCGAAACTGGATATAACAAATTTCCAGGAACTGCTCAAAGGTGTGCCTTTAGCTCTGAATAGCAGGGAGCTACAGGACAGTTACCTTGGATTTATGGTAATCAAGCCATTGCCTGAGACGATGATCGGTCGGACATGTTTGAAAACTTACGGCATGAAAAATGGCCGAGATTACCCAAACGTGCGTGATTACGAAGTAAATCTTTTTGGCGTTAAGCTGCGTGTCCGAAGTCTGGCTTTTCAGGAGCAGGACAGCGTAGCTGCCGCATGTGCAAGTAGTGCCATCTGGACTGCATTTCAAGGAACTGGTCTTTTGTTTCAGCATGATATTCCATCACCATTAGCTATTACCCGTTTGGCAATTGAGCGCAGTCCTACGGTGAGCAGGGCATTTCCTGCATCAGATGGCCTATCGGATGTGCAGATGGCTGAAGCTGTACGGGGGGTCGGACTAGATCCACTTACTTTGCTTATCCCAGATAACTGGACATTGGCAGCCACTACTTACGCATACCTACGAAGCGGAATTCCGATTGTCTGGTTGGGGCTGGTCACTGAAAAACTTCCGATACAAGTCAGTTTGGATGCCTGGCTTCAGTCCCTGGGTTTGGTTGCGCCACCTACTAACCCGCCGGAGCAGATAAATGTTTTACCGAATGCACCGTGCCGCACGGGTGGACACGCGATAACACTTGTCGGGTACAGACTGACTGAAAATAATTCACCGAAACCACATCCCGTGACCGGCATGATTTTAAAATCTTCGCGTATTGACAAAATATACGTCCACGACGACAACATCGGAGCCTTTGCCAGAGTGGAGTTTGAAACGCTTCGTTTCGGACTCGCAGACTCTGGAAATATTGCAATTTCGGATTGGATATCTTGCAAATCGGCGGCTGGAACTAGTGGACGTGGCTACGTCACGCACAAAGTGTTAATTCCATTGTTTACTACAATAAGAATTCCGTTTCACTCAATATTTAGCGCGATGATGTCTTTCGATCGCAACTTTGAAGTATTACGAGCGAATGGAAAGGCAAATTTCAGGCAGCGTGTTGAGTGGGACATCTTTTTATTGTCATCTAACGACTACAAAAACGCGTGTTTGACAGAAGCAACTCTGTCGCCACAAAATCGCATGGAAACGCTTTTGACGCCCATGCCTAGATATGTTTGGTTGGCCAATGCGTACGAGGGCGGCGTCAGGAAATTTGATTTTGTATTTGATTCGACAGACATTGAACAGGGGTTGAAGCTAGTTAAGATTGTTCCTCACGATGTAACTGCATTCGATGAGTTACTGCAGGTCTCCGATGTTTATAGTAGTGACCCTTCTTACGCAATTGAGCGTTTGTCTCCTAACGGCAAAATATGGGAGCACTTGCGACAACTGTTTGAAGAGAAAAAAGCTACGCAATCTTTATAGTCGTGACCGCTGTCAAATTTGTTGCTTGGCTCGTCAGCTGCTTGAGATAATCCAGTCAACTGTCCGAGCCCTGACTAAGATTTTCAATAAAGCAAAGTCACAAGCTTGCCTCCACTGTACGCTCCCTCAGATGGTCAAATGTGTTCGCCGCTACGTCGGTGGAGCTAGATTGCCATCCATGAGGCGTTCGAAAGTATTGGCGCAGTTAGGACAAACATGGATCATCAGCAGGTCGGGAACTGCATTTGATGATAATGGCACCGTTCTCAGTGCGCTCTGGATTAACGACAATCCGGCTTGAAGAAACTGGCTCAAGTTCATCGCTTACCTTGGATAGGGTTATGGGCTTAGGCTATGTTTGCTCGCAAAATGGAAGCAATATTGAACGAATCGATGTTTTGCCGCAACAGGTCTAGCAGAATCCGTGGTGGCACCAATTGGACGCTGACTGCACTTAGTTCTTTTGAGCTTGTCCCATGACTATGCTCAGGGCAATTTTTGCTGCTTCTTGTTCAGCTTGTTTCTTCGATTTGCCTGATGCCGATGCCAGATCTTTGCCTTCAATAGATACCGAAACAGAAAAGATTGGATCGTGTGGTGGTCCGTCTACCTGCATTACGGTGTAAGTAGGAATGCCCTGGCTGCGAGCCTGTGTATATTCTTGTAGCTCTGCTTTGAAATTATCTTTGATATCGTCGCGATCGATAGCGGTCGCTTGATTACCGAAAAGCTTGACGACCAGATGTTGTGTTTGGAAAAGGCCGAGGTCGGTATAGACCGCGCCAATTATCGCTTCCAATGACTGCGCCATAATCGAAGGGCGCATTTGCACCTGCTTGCCGAGCAATATGTATTTGCTCAGATTGAGACTAGTGGCAAGCTCCGCCAGGACCTTATCGCTAACCAGTACCGAGCGAATCTCAGTCAGTTGTCCTTCTGAATAGTCTGGAAATCTTTCCAGGAGGTATTCGCTGATAACGAATTTGAGAACTGCATCGCCGAAAAACTCGAGTCGTTCGTAGTCTTTGACGCCGGGTTGCTCCGCTGCCGAAGAGCTGTGAGTCAGCGCTTCATTGAGCAAATGCATGCGACCGAAAGCCACTCCAAGCCTTTCGCTTAGCTGGTCTAATTCTTTTACTCGTCGCGAGTTGAGTGAGGTTTGCGGACTGGTTGTCATCGTGTAGGTTGCCAAAGAAGTAATCTCTCAATTGTCAGTATGCATCACTCTTAATAGTAAGAGGAACGCTTGTCATGCTGGTCCTGACTACTATCATTGTTAACAGATGTTTCTTAGAAAACACTCGTCACTCCCATTTGAGCGGGTGTTTGCCGGATCTGCCCATGCTGGCTAATTTGATTGCTAAGCGGAAAACCAGGTGAGCAATCGCTTAACTTCCGCTTAGCGAGCGCATTTTGAGAAGGGCGCAAGAAGCGCGAGGATCGAGCTCAGATGTAAATGGGCTCGGCTATATTCGTACGCATGGTCAAGAGGTGCATAAACAGGCGTCTTTGCCGTGCCATTTAGGCTCATTACTTGGCTATAATTTGCTACGGATGCCAGCTTTATCGTCAGCCCTGCTATGCTTTACTGGTCCGGAAATAGTTGCTACGAGATGTTCTCGGCTCGTATTTGAGGTGTCGCAAAACGTATGTACGATCTGCAAGTAGGACAAATTGCTTTATTCGTGTTGCTCGGCTTCGCGTTGCCGGCTCTGGGAATGATTTTGCTAGCCTGGGTGCTGCAATTAATCCTTGGCTATCATCGCCCCAACTCGATTAAGAATCAGCCCTATGAGTGCGGCATGAAGCCGCTTCAAAGTGCTCAGGTGCAGTTCGACATTCGCTATTACCTGTACGCAATTTTGTTCTTGTTATTCGATATAGAAGTGATTTTTATCATTCCGTGGTTGCTCGCTACAGATCAAGTAGGAGCCGCAATGGGATTTAAATGGTTTGGACCGATCGAAATATTGATTTTCTTCGTAATCCTGGCAGTGGGCCTTGCTTACGCCTGGAAAAAAGGTGCCTTAGAGTGGGAGTAACGTCATGAGTGAAGACAACAGCAGTCAGACAGCGCCTGTCGTGCCCGAAGAATTAAAAGAGTCGGTGACGCTCTGGAATATGGAAGCAGCAATTGAGCAGTTGCTCAACAAGCTCAATCCCGTCGCGAGCGCGCTTATCGACCCTATTGCCAATTTAGCGAGAGCCAACTCGGTCTGGCCTTTGACGTTTGGAACGTCATGCTGCGCCATCGAAATGATGAGCGTGGGTATGTCCAAATTTGATATTTCGCGTTTCGGTTCTGAAGTATTTAGAGCGACTCCTCGTCAGGCCGACATGATTCTGACAGCCGGCACCATCACTCGCAAAATGGCGCCAGCTTTAATCACTTTGTATGAACAAATGCCTGAGCCTAAGTACGTAATCGCCATGGGCGCTTGTACAGTGACTGGCGGCATGTTCAACGATTCGTATTCGGTAGTGCAAGGCGTGGACCGCATTATTCCAGTCGATGTTTATTTGCCCGGTTGCCCACCAAGACCAGAAGGCATTCTTGATGCCCTGCTCAAATTGCAGCAGAAGATTCGCACCGAATCTTATGTCAGTCGCAACAATCGCAAGTATGAACAGACCTCTGTTCGACGTGTTGATTACGACACTGGACGACCGATTGAGGATTTGATTAACGAAGCGAAATTAGATTCTGCTGTCGTTATTTCTGGTACAGGCGTGCTCGATCATGCCACCAAGCGTGAAGCCAAAAGCAACGTTTCGTAGATAAGGAATTTCCAAAGCAATGACAACAGAACAAGCTCCTGCTAAAGCACCTGAAGGTCCGCCACCGGTTGGTCCTTATGGTCAGTTTTTGAAAGAGCATGGTATCGAATCCAAGCGCTTGCCTGACAGTCGCGGAGTCGGCGGACAGATCGAAAATATTGAAGTTGATCGCAAAGATCTTGAAGCCGCAGTTCGCTTTTTGCGTAACGACTCGGAAGTGGGATTGGATCTTTTGCTCACAGTATCTGGTGTCGAAACTAACGATACTTTTGATTCGGTCTATCACCTGTGGTCTTATACAAGCAAGAACGAATTGGTTATTAAAGCAGTTGTCGCAAAGACTGAATGCGCTGATGAAAAACTGCCGATGGTGCCATCAATTGCAAAATTCTGGAAGACTGCTAACTGGCATGAACGTGAAACCTACGATTTGATGGGCATCCGTTATCTGGGACATCCTTATTTGCGACGAATACTCAATCCCTGGGATTGGGAAGGTTATCCATTGCGTCGCGATTACAAACAACCGATTGATGCTCTGAACGACAAGAATCCGCACAGTTTCCGGTAATCAAAATGACAGCAGAATTACAAGCAGTTCAAATAAAAACTGACGGTCTCAAGACCGACAAGATGATCATCAATATGGGACCTCAGCATCCGTCGACTCACGGTGTGCTGCGTATCATTTTGACTCTTGATGGTGAAATGGTTGAACACGCCGAGTGCGTGGTCGGACACTTACATCGCGGTCAGGAATGGCAAGGACAGAATCGCACCTGGTTTCAATATCAGGCGCTAATCGACCGAGTTGATTATCTGTCTGGCATGTTTACATCATGGGCTATGGCTCGTTCATGTGAAATTCTTGATGATGTGGTGGTGCCTGAACGCGCCGAATGGTTGCGGGTCGTCACTTCTGAAATGAATCGAATCACATCGCACTTGCTCTGGCTCGGCACATACTTGATCGATCTTGGCGCCATGTTCGGATTTCCTTTCTATCCATTTAGAGATCGTGAAAAGCTGTTTGATTTGCTCGAAGAAGTAGCCGGACAGCGCATGATGTTCAATTACATCCGCATGGGCGGCGTGCAAAGAGCGCCAAAAGACGATTGGTACAAACGCCTGGAGGCTTTCACAAAAGAGTTTCCAGATCGCATTGACGAATACGAGTCAATCGTCACCGAAAACCCCATTTTCTTAAAACGTACCAAAGGTGTTGGCCTTATTACTAAGGCTCAAGCCAAAGATTACGGCTTGACTGGACCACCATTGAGAGCGTCGGGGGTCAACTTCGATTTACGTACGGCTAAGCCATATTCCATTTATGACAAACTAAAATTCAAAGTGCATTGGCTCGATCAAGATGCCGGCGACACATGGGATCGGTATATCCTGCGTGTACGCGAAATGCGCGAATCGAATGAGATCATCAAACAGTGCCTGGAGATGATGCCTAAAACAGGCGAAATTCTCGGCAAAAAACAAATCGCTGGTTTGCGCGTTAAAGCTGGTGAAGGATTCGGCGCAGTCGAGTCACCACGCGGCGTTTTAGGTTGCTACATTGTCTCCAATGGCAGCGATAAAGCTGTGCGCTTTCGCTGGCGTAATCCATCATTCTCCAATCTATCGATTTTGCCCGAAATGTTAGCGGGACATCCACTTTCAGACATCATGGCTATGTTCGGTTCATTAGACATCATCATTCCTGACGTAGACCGCTAAAGATATTTTGAAAGCTCAAACGCAAAGAAAAAACAGAACGATAAAGAGGAACTAACGAGCATCCCATGATTTCCAATAGCAACGAAATTGGCAAATTCGGCCAAATTAGTCTGGTCTGGCTCAGCATCATATTTGGTGCTGTCTGGGTTGTCTGCTGGTTGGTGGGTATAGCCCTGCCGGCACTGCTGCAAAGCTCTTACTGTTCAGGACTAGGCACTTCGGCTGAGATGGTTTCTGAAATTTGTAAAGCAGTCGTACCAGCTATCGCCCTTCTTGTTTTTATTCCGATTAACGCCATGTTTATGGTGCTTTTCGAACGTCGAGGTCTTGCTCTGTTCACGATGCGTCGCGGTCCATGTCGCGTTGGTCCAGATGGCTTTTTGCAAACAGCAGCTGACGCCGTCAAATTGCTGTTCAAAGAAGACATCACCCCGCGTGGCGCCGATAACGCCATGTTCACACTGGCGCCAATCATCTTTTTTGCTCCATCAGTCTTTGGCGGTTTGCCGCTCTTAGCTGCTGTGACAAACAACCACGAATTATTTCAAGTCACCAATTTGCCAACCGGAATCTTCTTCATTCTGGCAGCCTCCTCGATTCCAACCATTGGTATCGTCATGGGCGGCTGGGCAAGCAATAACAAGTATTCTCTGGTGGGTGGATTGAGAAGCGCAGCTCAAGCTATTAGCTATGAGTTACCCTTGGTCCTATCGCTTGTCACAATCTGCGTGCTTTCCCAAAGTCTCGATGTGGTGAAAATCGCTAATCAGCAACAAGGTGGGATTCTTAATTGGAATATCTTTGGTGGTGGTGCCCTTTCTGGAGTCGATAAATTCATTGCCGCTGGAATCATGGGTCACCAAGGTGATGCTGGCACAATTCTTGCTCAGTATTATCCAGATGGAGTCTGGTCCATTCTTGCTACGATTGTGCTCGTTGCCTGTTGCATCATGCTTTGCGGCGTTTATCTAACCGGGGCATGCGCTGAAATCAATCGTATTCCGTTTGACTTGCCTGAGGCAGAGAGTGAATTGGTGTCAGGTTATAACACCGAATACTCTGGTATCAAATTCGCTATTTTCTTCCTGGCTGAATTCACGAACCTCTTCATCGTTAGCAGTATTGCGGTCGTCATGTTCTTCGGTGCCGGAGACAATCCGATTCCAACATGGGTACTCAATTTCTTCTGGCCAGCTTTTTCATCGGCTGTAGTCACATTCTTTACGACCACTCCTGGTCTATCTGCGGTAACGGCATTCGTTCAAAGCTTGCATATCATCAATCCAGAAACATTCTTTGCCGCTCTCTGGGTAATCGCCAAGGTTTACACCTGGGTTTTCATCGCCATTTTAGTTCGCGGTACATTGCCCAGATTCCGCATTGACCAGCTCATGGATTTCGGTTGGAAGCGCCTTGTGCCCTTGACCTTGCTTCTGTTCATTTTGGTAGTTTTCGCTCGGGAGGCCGTGGTCTGTCATGGGTAACATCATCTCTAAAGCCATGGGTGGCATGCACCAGGTTTGGCGAGGTTTGAACACCGTTTTTGGTCACACCTACAAAGAGCCAACGACCGGACATTATCCTGACGTCGCGCCCCATCTTGCGCCGCAATTTCGTGGACGCCTTGCTCTTACCGTCAATCCAGAATCAGGTGAGCATCTTTGTATTTCCTGCCGTCAGTGCGAGCGCGTCTGCCCTGACAAATGCATCGAAATCACTGCTCACAAAAGCCCTGAAACCAATAAGCTAGAGCTGATTGATTTCAAAATTGATCATGGCTTGTGCATGTTCTGCGGCTTGTGTACGGAAGTTTGTCCGACGTCTTGCATCATCAACACCAATGACTTTGAAATGGCTGATTACAGTCGTGAGTCTTTGATTTACGACTTGAAGAAATTGACCCTATCGCAAGAAGAGTCCGGTTTTTATTTCGACATCAAAGATGTGCCGTTACCCAAGCCAAAACCAGCTAAAGCTGCTCCTGCTGCTAAACCTGCTGATGGTGCTGCTGCCGCTGCGAAACCAGCTGCTGCCGCTGCCGCAAAACCAGCCGATGGCGCCGCCATAGCAAAGGGACCAAGCACCGCCACTGGTACACCTGATGCTAGCGAGCCAGTCGCAGCTAAAGATGCTGCCAGCACTGAAGCTGCTGGTGCCAAGGCGCCTACACCTTCTGCTAATTCGGCTGAAGGTAGCAAGCCTGAAGCGAAATTAGCTAAGACAGCAGAAGCCAAGACTGAAGAGGCGAAAGCCGAGCCAGCTAACAAGGACGAGGCTAAGCCCGAAGCCAAAGCTGAAGAATCAAAATCTGAAGATAAGCCGGAAAGCAAAGAAGAAAAATAAGCAGTTATTTGTAGAAGAGCGCTCGCAGTTTAATCGGGAGAAAAAATGGACCAGTTATTATCTCTACAGGGTTGGATTAATACCAATGCTGATTCTTACGAGACATTTTTCTTTTACATTCTGGCTGCGCTTGCAATACCTTTAGCGTACGGCGTTATTTTCGATAGACAGATTATTCGTTCCGGATTTTTGCTGATCGGTGTGTTTGGCGCAATCAGTGGTTTGTTCTTGCTGTTGCAAGCGCAATTTTTGGCAATGGCTCAAATCATGATTTATGCGGTTGGTATCACACTGACAGTCGTAATCGCTTTGATGTTGACCAATCCAAAATTGGAGCAGGAAAAAAGCATCGCCGTTCCTGCAAATCAATACTTAGGTTTCGTTACTGCTTTTGTTCTCTTTCTCACAGTTTATCTCTCACTGCTCAGTGAGTCTTTCCCTGTGATTGCAGAAAAAGTCGCTCCTCAAGCTATTTTGATGCAAATCGGTATCGCACTGACCACCAATTATTCGCTGCCGTTTGAATTCGCATCAGTGCTTTTGTTAGCGGCTCTCATCGGTGCCATTGTGATGGCTAAGAACGACACCGGTGTTGTCGATGAGCTTGAATATTCTATTGAGGAAGACGACGTCGTCGCCCCTAAAATCCCTGAATCTGTCGCCTAGAGGTAAGTAGTAGAAATGAATGATGGTATGTTAACGAGCCAGGGGCCAACATCCAAACAAGCTTCACTTGCTCTTTCGTTCTGGGCAATGATTGCGGTGCTGATGACTGTTTATATCGGCGGTTACATGAATGGATTGTTCGATTCGATGCGAATCGATGAACACTTTCGTGATGTCTCGATGTTCGGCATAATCGCTATTTTGTCTATGGTGGCTATTCAAATCGGTGCAACAGCTTATGCTGTATTGCCGGTCGCTACTTTTGCTGGTGTGGCCTTGTTGTGTGTGCATCAACCCGAGCCGCTTTTGCGTTATTTGATTCTGGCTGCAGCTCTTTTTGCTATCGGCATGTATGGCATGGTAACTTCCAGAAATGCCGTGCGAGTTTTGATGTCGATCGAATTGATGCTCAATGCCGTGAATATCAACCTCGTTGCTTTTTCGCGCTATTGCGATACTCACGCAACCGGACAGGTTTTTGCTATTTTCATTCTCACAGTGGCTGCTGCTGAAGCTGCCGTTGGACTGGGGATTGTGCTCGCCATTTACCGTAACGAATCTACTGTCGACATGGAAAGATTCAATTCTTTGAAGTGGTAACCATTCTGTCTTTATTTGAGCGATACTTACGCCGTATAAGCAGGTGCTTGGCAGACTGAATGCTGAAGCATATAATCAAACTGATTTTGATTACTGTTTCGACACGTGTTTGGCGTATTTTACCCGGACTTTCCGCGCCATACTAAGAGCAGGATGACGTGTTTCCCGGATTACCAGCACATTTGCTCAAACGTCATCCCATCGAAATGGAAGCCGATTTTGGATTCGTGTTGGTGCTTACTTACGCGTTTCCGAAGGCGGTGCTGATACCACTGTTGTCACCAGGGCTTACCTTAGACACTTTTGGTGATCTGGGATTCCTGGCAGTTGCCGTTGTAGAAACTTTCAATATGCGCGTGCGGGGTTTCCCAAAGGCCATTTCCAAAAACTATAATCTCATTGGCTATCGTCTGTTTGTTCGCTATCGCACACTAAGAGGTAAGAATCTTAGAGGGTTGCGTATAATTCGTTCGGACGTAAATAGCAAAAGCATGGCCATTACAGGCAATTTGCTTACCCACTACAGCTTTGAAGAAGCTGAAATTGAATACAAGCGTGAAGAAGACTTCGTCCATTTGCGCAGCAATTCGAAAGATGGAAGAAGCGAACTCATTTTGATTGCGAACATTAATACACCTGCTGATTATTTGCCGCCCGGTTCGCCATTTTCTTCTGTGCAAGAAGCACTAAAATTTGCTGGACCGATGCCATTTACATTCGACTACGAGGAAGAAACCAATTCCATAATCAGAGTTGAGGGTGTGCGCCAGAACTGGCACCCACAGCCAATTGAAGTGGATATAGAGAAATTCACTTTTGTCCACGGACCGATGTTCTGCGATGCTGAACCACTTTTATGCAGTGCTTTTTATTTGCAAAATATACCTTACTACTGGAATCGAGGCATCCGCGAAGTCTTAAGTTCTCGCGAGAATCACCATGAAAAGTGAGAAGTTTAGCGGCATGATGCGTGTCGTTCAATTCAATTGGCCTCTATATTTAGTGGCTGCATTTATTGCAACTTTGCTGGCGGTGATTTCGTTTACTCATTCGATCGATGCCAGTATGAGAATCGTCTGTGGGGTTGCAACAGTCTTAATTATTGCGCAAATAATAGCTTCTCTAGTCGTTTCACATCTTGTTTATGACCTGTCATCTTTCAGCAACTGGCAGTGGCTCAAAGAAATAACAACCATCGAAAAGCCACGTATATTGCTGATTCATGCAGGCTACGATGAAACTAACAATGTACTGCCAGGCATATTTTCGACGAGCGAAGTTGTGACTGTCGATTTCTATGACGCACTCGAGGCGAAAGAACCGTCAATTAAAAAGGCTCGCGAACTATATCCATCTGCCTTGATACCAACGTGCACCACACTTAGTAATTGGCCAATTAACGACGCTTCCATCGACCTCGCTTTGTTGGCATTTGCAGCCCATGAGATCACAGACCGCGAGCAGCGGTTACTACTTTTTCGCGAAATTCGTCGAGTTTTAAGTAACCAAGGACAGGCTTTACTGATTGAACATCTAAGGGACATGCCAAATTTTATGGCTTTTGGTTTCGGCTGTTTTCATTTTTTACCTCGTTCGGAATGGTTGCGATGCGCTCGCTTGAGCTCACTTACTGTAAAAAGACAATACAAAATTACCCCGTTCGTCGGAGTTTTCTCATTATGTCCATAGCAATAGCCTTGGATTTTGGTCTGCAAGCAGCAGGCATACTAATGATAGGGCTTGCGATTTCGCACGTTTACATCAGTAAGCTGCTTAATTGGCAAGAAGATGTGAAAAAGCTTACGCCCATAAATGCGCAGGTGTTTTGGGCGCATACTTTGTTTCTCGCATGGGGCCTGATGTTGCTCGGCTTCTGCTGTTTATTTTTTCCGTCAGCATTGACCAATCGCTCGACGCTTGGTGCTTTGGCTTCTGTTTGTTTTGCCATGTGCTGGCTTGTGCGGCTTGTTTTTCAATTTACCTTCTTTGTGGCCAAATTTCATGAAAATGAAGTGCTGCACACAGCCTTGCGTGTGTTGAGCACTTGTTTGTGGATATATTTCACTGCTTTGTTTTCGATTTTGTTTGCTTATCAATGTGGAGTAATCAAAGAACTCTAAACATGAGCGGGACAATCCTATTTTTTATCCGAGTCTCGCTGGCAGCCGTGTGGCTATACAACGGACTTTGGCTCAAGGTTATTGAACTGGACCCGCATCATTTAGAGATTGTGCGCTCTGTATTCGGCAATGGTGGCATAGAGCCGGTTTTTATTTTGCGTCTGATTGGTTCATGTGAAAGTCTATTAGCATTAGGCATAGCTTCCGGACTCTTTTACCGTTTTGTCTCGTATTTTCAGATTACTGTTATCCTTCTTATGAATTTAATTGGCTCTATTAGTGGTGGTGCCATTTCCCATCCATTTGGCTTGGTGATTTCTAATTTACCGACGATCATGTGCGCTATGGTTGTGGCGAACTATGGACCTGGTGCCTACTCTCTCACACTCAACCTCGGATATCGAAGACATGAGTGAGACAATTTTCCATCGCGATGGCCGCCTGATGTTTGGTCAGGTCAGAGAGGACGCAGACGTGGACTTGTTTTTGATTGGAAATCTCGTGGCGCCAAAACGAACTTTGGTCATTGCCTCTGGAGGCTGCACTGCTTTTTCGCTTTTGCTTGCTGGCGACATTGAGGTAAATGCGCTCGATATCAGCCGCTCACAAATTGCCTTAATCGAATTGAAATTGCATTCGTTTAAAGAACTGGGCTTTGAATTAACAAGGAATGCTTGTTGTGCCGATGCGCACGCTGTTTATAAGAAAATTAGAGGCGGTTTATCAGCGGATAGCAGGTTGATTTTGGACGCAATGGAGAATCAATTGCGCCGCGGCTTGAATAATTGTGGTTGGGTGGACAATCGCATGCATCAAGTTGCAAAATTGTTTTTCATATTCATTCACAGTCAGGCAATCACTCGTGAATTTCTAAGAATGAACGACGCTAGTATGCAAACTCGATTTTATCGTCAAATCTGGTCCACTTTTAAATGGAACCTGGCATTAAAAGTGGCTTTTAGTAATTTTTTCATGACTCTCGCTCATGGAAATGAAGCCGCGCATTTGGTGCCCAAAGGGTTTTCAATGACTATGGAGCGCCGATTGGTAAAAGCGTTGACCGAAACATCTAACGCCAGCAACCCGTATATCTGGCAGGCATTCTTGGGCGAATACAACGAAAATGAAGAAGGTTTGCCCGCCTATTTGCAGCGGCGAAATTGGGAAAAGATGAACGAGCATTTGAATAATTTACGACTTATATGTGATGACACTCTTGCCTGGCTGACTAAACAATCAGATGATTCAATTGACTATTTTGGTTTGTCGAACATCCTGGAATTGCTTCCTGAGGCTTATGCCAAAGCTCTGCAAAAAGAAATCGCACGCTGTGCAACATCGAACGCCATTGTTTGCGTGCGGAAGATTTTTCCTAGCGATAGGTCAGATTTTTCTGAAAAGACCGATTTTAGTGGCTTTAAAAAAATAATTTTGGACCATGAACTATCTCAAAGAGCTGAAAATCTTGACCGCAGCCTCTTTTGTAATTTCTATCAAGTTTATCGATGCCTTTAAGCGAAAAATCGACCAGCTATTTTACCAGCGTAGCCAATGGACTCGGCAAAATCGGCAGTGAAGCGTGATCTGGCTTGATTGGCTCTAATTCCAGTTCACCAATGAGAAACGATGGCGTGACGATACTTCTTGTTAAACAATCAGCCGGCTCCACCAGAAACGGTTGAGGGTCAGCTCCAATTGCCTGCATATCGCGGAACGCTCTCAAAGAAACGTATTTAAATTCCAGACCGCGTAAAAGCTCTTCTCTACCATCTGTGTAGACTTTAAAAGTAAGCAGGGGATCGCTTGGTTGACGCGAATAAGAAGGAGTCGAATAAGGTTCAGATGCGTGGCCAGGTGTTCCGGTTTCATCGAAACGAAACTGATCGCCCATACGCCTGACGACGAGTATGTAATCGAGCCCAGCGTCTTTGGCTAATTCGAAAGCCTTTGCCTTCATTTCTTCTGGTGAGGACGTTTTGGATGAGGTCACTTGCATCACATTGAAAGAACCATAGCCTCTTTGTGAATGCCCGTTGCTTTTGTCCGAATGTTTAGTCGGAATGCGACCGTGCAAGAACTCTTTGATGACGCCGTTTTCAGCAATAACAACTTTTTGAGCAGGCACTCCGTCGTCATCATATTTATAGCCACCAAAAAGAGGTTGTCCTTTGAAATCAGCAGCCAACGGATCATCGATGATGTCTACGTTTTTGGTGAGAACTCGTCTGCCGATGCCATCTTTGAGCGGATTACGCCAGTCTTGATTGCCGAGGAGATCCTCGGGGAAACTGAAATTCGGTGACATCAATTGCGAAAAGAATTCTGCTGCCGCCTGACCTTCAAAAATGACCGGACCGCAATAGTCTTCTCCCTGGCGGGCGGCACAAATTTTAATTGTGTTTTCTGCCAGTCTTTCTGTCATTTCTTTGAGCTTTTCAAAATCGGCTAATCCGCTTTCGGCATTAGCTGCTTTGATGTCATAGTCCGAAACAGGCGTACCGTCCTCTGCCTGGGCGGAGGCGCCAATAGAAACTGCAAATTTTTCTTCTGACTCGCGAATGCGACTGCCTTCTGAATTGACAATCCAGCGATTGACGCGACGGGCGATGAAGGAAACTTTTGATTTTTGCAGCTGTGGATATTTTTTAAACACTTCAGATAATGACTGCACGGTCTGCGACCATTTTGCCTGATCGAAAGTGAGCGGCTTTATTTCTTCGATGGCTACGACTGGTTTTTCTTTAGTCATATCAGGCATGCGATGGTCGATATGATTGTCGATAAGATAAGACTTCTTCGCTTCTAAGTCGCGAATGGCTGTTTTGTAGGCACTATCAGTGCGCAACCAGATAGCTCGTTTGATAGCCAGAGCATCGTCGTCTGTCGTTATTTGACTGGGGCTGTATGCACGTGTCGGAAACATTTCAGTACTGTCGACATCGTAGTCGCCTACTTTGACGATTGGGATGAAATATCTTTTACGACTGCGTTTTAGAGACGGTGGAGAACCCAATTCAGACTCAATTACAGCTTCATCTATTTCTTTGATTGAATACGATATGAAATATGGCGGTCGATGATCTTCTACGTGAAGGTCATGAAGACTTCGCTCCATCTCGCCTGTCATGGCGCCAAGAATGACATCGTCTGCTGCCTTAGCGCTTTGTGGGACAGGCATTGTCAATGACAAAAGTAGACTGCTGAGAAAAATAGTTTTGCGGATCATCATGTGGTGCTTTCAGTTTGCTTTGGGTGCAGTGTCTAGATGAGACGAGGCTGGCGTGGCACTCGCTTGGGCTGGATCTGGCAGAATTGGCAATTTCTGGAAAGAGCGAAAACTATGTTTGATTTCCATTGATTGAATAAGAAGACTTGGCGCGACAGCTGAATTTGGTACCCAGCCAGATTCCCGTCCGCAAGAACCATTGAAGACGCCATAGTCATTGCTTGCAAGAATAATTTTCTCTAGCGCTGCAAGTGGTGTGCCGACTATGTCAGCGCCTCTAATTAACTGATCGGGGCGCCCATCGACAAACACTTTGAAAATTCGCAGTGGGTAAATCGAAAATACTTGATCAGAGTGAGTGCTCACAGCCGTCGAACCGCCATAAATGTCATCGAATAAGAGACCGTATTCCTTATGTTGCTTCTTGGCCTCTGTGATCAATTGAGCTCGCAATTGAGTCGGTGACACTTGCGTTTTGGGATCAGCTGAAACTCTAAGAATGCCCTGTCTGGCAGCTGGATTCCATCCAGGGGCCGAGCGCCCATGACCATTGGATGTTTTAAAGCCGGTCACCGGTCTGCGTCCTAGCAAAAAGCCAGTCAATATGCCATTTTTCGCCAGTGTCACAGCTTGCGCCGGAACTCCTTCGTCATCGAATTTATAGCTTCCGGCTAGTTCATGACCATAGGCAAATGAGTTTGTTGGATCATCGACAACACTCAAAAATGTCGGCATTACTTTTGTGCCAACTCTTTTTGCAAAGGTCTTTCCTTCGTCTTCATTTTTCTGATGCTGTGCTTCAACTCGATGTCCGAATGTTTCGTGGAAAAACACGGCAGCCGAGCGACCAGACAATATTGCCGGTCCGACATACGGATCAGCAACTGGAGCGGATCTAAAAGCGAGCAAATTATGAGCCAGCTTGTCGACCATTTTAGCGATCGTTTTTTCGTCTGGGAGTTTGGCTGGATCTGGCTCTTCATCGTAATCAGATAACGATAAAGACATGCCGTCATCAGCGATCGTCGTGCCGCTTACCATAATTCGATAACTGAGATGCTGTTCGATTTCTCGCGAGCCTTCGCTGTTTACGAAATAACGCGTCGTTGGCTCTGCCGTTAATTTAACCGAGGTATCTTTGAGATGAGGATAATTCAAAAAGAGCTTGGAGAGCCGTTTTACTTTTTCTTGCCAGGCCGCTCTATCTAGCTCTATGTGTTTAACTGGACCAAAATAAGTGTGCGCTGGTTGCAAGCTGAAATCGCCTGATTTATCTTCTTCGACTGCCAGCAAGTCATTGCTTGCTTTGATTGAGGCAAAACGCTGTTGAGCGCGTTTGAAAGCCGTATCTGTCTTTAACCACAAACTTTGTTTGAGCGGAATTCCCGCTCCTTCATTGGGCAGAATTGAGTTGCGATCGGAGGTTGCATCATATTCGTGAGGAGGATGTGATGCAACGTCTCTTTGATAGTGCGTGTTATCGAATTTAGGACTGCCTACTCGCAAATCAACTGAAAGCATACGCCAGTCGTTTTGAGGTACTTCATCGCGCAGGGCACCATCTGAGGCAGATATGGATTCCCATGTGCCTTCATACAATTTGTAGGCGAGATAGTAAAGCGGCGCTTTGCCAACGTGTTTAAGTTGATTGAATGAGCGCTGCAGTTCTTCTGTCAAAGCGTTGATGACGGGGTTGTTTTGACCTGCATCTTTGCTTGTCGCTTTTTCAGAATTCGGTTGTGAATTTATTGTTTTCGAAGGTAAAACTGTTTCGATGGTGCCTGGGCTGTTGGCGGTGTTGGTCGAGCTTACGCTTTCGACCGTTGTGGCGAAAGTGATCATGCTAGCCATTATTATGTTTAGTTTGTTCGATATTTTCAAAAGTTCAATCAACCTTTTCTACGTTTTTCTTACTTCCAAGATATACGGACGTTTCGTAGCGGAAAGTCACCTGACCATTATCAGCAAATTTGGCAAAAACCGCTCTCAAGGCAGTCTCAGCTTTCTGGCGTTCGGCTCCCTCGCGCGGCGCATAGGAGGCTGAGAAAGCCCGCCCGAGCATACCGACTTCGTCCACAACTTGTTCGTTATAGAAGTTATAGCGCTTTTTGTCTGCAAAAAGCTCACTTTGCAAAAGTGCCTGACCGGCCTGTCGTCTTGGCACCTCGACAGACTTTGTTTCTGGCCATTCTCGCAAAACGTCGCCATAGGCTTTTGTGAACGGGTCCGCTTCGTCACGTTCGTTCCACATCAAGGCAACATAACCGGGAGTTTTTAAAATACGACTGAATTCTGAAAGACAAACTTCCTGATTGAACCAGTGAAACGCCTGGGCACATAGAACAATGTTTACACTGTTTGGGTTTAATCCAGTCTGTTCAGCGGTCGCCTTAAGATAGACAGGCAAGTAAGTAAAACTACTGTGATCACCTTCGGCTTTCAGACGCATATCGTCATTTGGTTCGATGCCGATTAATTGCAGGTTTCGCTGCGCAAACAAGCGTGTGGAGATGCCCGTGCCACAACCGACGTCGAGCATGGTGTCGCCTGGCTTCAGACCGCAATGTGCGACGATGAAATCCAATGCCTCATCTGGATAAGACGGGCGTGATTTGGCATAGATGTCGGCCAGTCCGCTAAAACGTCCTGTTGGGTTCCTGTCACTTTCGCTTTTCATACGTCTATATTCTAGACGTTAGCTCCAACAGATGTCTTATTGGCAATTGATTCTCTTAAAAATCCAAGGGCCCAATCATGCAACCGATTCCAGCCTACGACGCGTCTCATTGTCACCATTCGTTTTCTTCGGTCGTCCGGTTCCAGGCTCAATGCAAGCGCGAGACCGTGAGCAAATTCATGGGCGGACTGAGGATCGATGGTGATGGCGCCTTGCGAAAGCTCAGCTGCGCAACCAGCTTTTTGGCTGAGCAGCAAAACACCCTGTTCGTCCTGACGAGAAGCGACAAATTCTTTTGCGATTAAATTCAAACCGTCTCTGACTGGATTTACAGCGAGAACATCAGCTGCTTGATACCAGGCTGCTAATTCTCTTTGCTGTAAGTGTTTTTCCATATACGTTATGGGTTGCCACTGTTCGTTGCCGAATTTTTTGTTGATGGCTTCGACTTTGCCGACTACTTGATTGGCATAGTCTTGATACTGTTCGTCTTGTGATTGAGCTGTCTGCCCGATTTGAATGTACTGGACGCGATTGTGATGGTGCGGATTTTGAATGAGGAATTCTTCGAAGCCATTTAATTTCTCGAGTACACCTTTGGAGTAGTCCAGACGATCGACACCAAGAATAATACGATTGCCGCCAGCGTATTTGGTAGAGATTGCCTCAGCCATCGCTCGATTCGATTTTGCCAGTCGTTGCCAGAGATCGAAATCAATGCCGAGTGGCATAACCACAATGCGGGTGGGGCGATTTTGATGACGCACTTCCATACGCAGCATGTCTACCGTCGCGTTGGGGAAAAGCTCCTGGACTGTATTCAAAAAGTTGGTGGCATATTCAGCAGTGTGAAAGCCAAGTACCTTATTGCATAGAAGAGCTTCTACTAGTTCTCGCGCTATGGGCGATGCGGTTATGACTTCAGCGGCCGGCCAAGGTGTATGCCAGAAGTGAGTCAAGATAATACCGGCATGCACAGCAACAAGTGGTGCCACCAGTGCTACTTCATAATCGTGTAGCCAGAACAGTGTGGGAAAACTTTGATAGGGAAAATCGAGACATTCGGCGGCAACGATAGCGTTGACATGGCGAAAGCCCTTCCAGCTTTCAGCATCGAAAACCGCTTTTTCAGGCATACCGTGCAAAAGCGGCCAAAGATATCCGGTAGATATCTTGTGATGCATCTCTAACAATGCCGGAGGAATTTTTGCGGCATAGAAATCAAATTGAGCGCTTGCTTGTGCTGGCAGTCCTGAAACGGCAAACCAGTTGATTTTTGTGCCCAGACGTCGAACGACAGGACCGAGACTGGTCGAAACACCGCCTGATGCTCCTGGCCCTCTGTACGAAACCACCTTAAGCGAAGGCAAATTGAGCTGTAACTGACCGAGATCCTCAGTTGAGAACGGTGTCAGTAGAGGCAACGTGTAGGCGGCTGTGGGCATCGACAAAACCTCGAGATTCATAGGAAAACTGTGGCAAAACTCAAGCAACACTGAGCTTACTGCGAGCTCAATTTGCTGGATTCCGGTAGCGAACGAAGATGCCTATATGTAATCGCACTACGTCTCTAAGGTAATGTATAGCAAGGCGGTAATCAAGCAGTTTTATCAACTCATTTATAAGTAAATTATAAAGAGGTCAATTGTCGTCAAGAAGACCAGGTAAATCGGCTATTTCTATGCGTTTTGCTTGCATATCCACAACTGGCACGAGTTCTTTGACCAGAGGCACAAGAATCGTTTCTTTTTTGCTTTTGTCTGCTGGAGTAATTTCGAGCAAATCTTGAGCGGACGTTATGATATCAGATACGGTGCCAATCAGTTTGCCGTCTGCGCTAAATACAGACAACCCAATCAGGTCTTTTATCCACCATTCATCTTTAGGTAACTTTGCCGTTTCTTGTTTGACTGCCAGAAATTGGCTGCCTACAAGCGATTCTGCGGTATTTCGATCGTTCACGTCGGTGAGTGTGACAATCAAAAAATTTCGGTCAATGCGCAGTGATGAAATTTGATGGTCTGTTTCCACACCTTTTTTCTTTAGGCGAATACTTTTCAGTTTGCCAAAAACATTCAAATTATTAGAGTTGCATCTGACTTTCAGACCACCCTTGATGCCGTGTACGCTGGTTATATCACCCAATAAAAGCCAATCAGTTTCAGTCAATCGATTTTCTCGCGTTTTGTATTTAGTGCTTCTTCTTTTCGCGAGGTGGACTCGATGGAAGTTGCTCGCTTTTTTCCTTCCAGCGCTTGAACAATGCGTTATCAAAGCCGAACTGGTCGAGCACTCGCCCGACAACAAAATCTATTTGATCATGGATAGTTTGAGGTCGATGATAATATCCAGGAGACGCGCACGAAACAATGCCACCCGCTTCAGACACTGCCAGCATGTTCTTCAATTGAATGTGACCGAAAGGCATTTCGCGTAAACAAATGAGCAAGGGACGTTTCTCTTTTAGACAAACAGTTGCTGCCCGGTGAATTAGATTTTCGGTCAGACCATTAGCAATTGCTCCTAGTGTGCCCAGGCTGCAGGGCAAAACCGCCATACCTCTGGTGCGGTAGGAACCACTGGCAACAGAGGCACCATAATCGGTCAGTCGATGTAAGGTAAGAGGTGCATTGTCAGCTAGATGCAAATATTGTTTCAACGAAGCTTCGATATCATCGCCCAAAAGCAAATCATTTTCTTCTTTCATCACAACCATTGCTGCTCTGGAAATCAGCAGCTCGACTGGTTGCCCGATTTCGAGCAAGTATTGCAACAATCTTAATCCGTAACACGCACCACTGGCACCGGTGATGGCCAGTATGAAGGGGAGTTTGCGGTCGTTCAGTTCGAGCTCGTTCTCTGACTTTGTCATTAAATCGAACCTGGGCTGGCTGTTTGCGCAGGTGGAGCTGTAGGCATTTGTGGCACTGCTGATGGTGCAAAATTTGGTTTGGCTGGTGTCGGTTGAGAACCAGGGACCGGCGTTAAAAATGATGGTGTGTTATCGACAGGAATCTGAGTTTGTACAGGTGCTGGCGCTGTTTCTTTGGGCACTATCACCTGTTGCGTAGCTGGATCATGGCTGAAACGACGCCCGCCGTTTGGATCGATTGGCGGCTGGAAATCATTGCCTTGCTGAAAGGGATTGGCTGTTTGGGCAACGGGTGCCAGAGATAGGCGTAGGGGCGCATCCAGGCGGATACTCATCGGTGCGCCATTTTCGATGATTAGTTCATTCCCTTTTTTAACCAGTGAACGGATCGCGTTTTTGTCTCCGCTTTGTTGTTGTTTATCGCGATCTGGATCGCCATAAAGAGCATTTTTGAGCATTGCCTCTTTGCTCACCAATCCTCCTGTGTTGCGACTACCCGGTCCTCCGCCCCGCGGATACAGTTGATTGAACGATGCTTGGGTGCCCACATAAGCGACGCCTGTGCCCCGGTCGTTTGAAGGTTTCGCGTCTTTGATAAAGGAGGCCACTACAGGAAAGGTCGAGCCGTCTGGAATGCGCAGACCCGTCAATTGCACGCGCAGTTTACCAGTTGGTTTGTTGTAACCTTTTTGATGCGGCTGATGTTTTGATGGTATGGCTTCGACCACTTCCCCTAAAAACTGAGAGCCCGCCGGAATAATTACATCCTGACCGTTCCCTAGAGCAGGCGATGACATGGTTACACAAAATCGGGTACCAGCGCGACTTTTCGCTGAGCCGAGAGTCTGGTCGACGCGCCCTTCAAAGGTTGTGCCAGCCGGTATCATCACGGTTTTGCCGACATTTGAAGTTAGTTCCGCATGCGCTCCTGAAGAAAAACTGCTCTGGCTAACGCAGGTGAAAGTTAGTGCGACCAACAGATGGCGAATTTTCATATCAATCCTTCTCATGTTCAGTTCATGTTCAGTTCATGCTCAGTTCATGCCTCAGTCTTGCCCTTTTGTCTCGGGCTCAACAGGGCTCTTATCGGCAGTGCTTTTGCGGGTACGTGCGTTAATTGTGGCATAAACACGGCTCAAAACGGCAGCTCCAATGAGAACTACGGTGATGAAGATGAGAACCCGCGATAACCCGGCGAGGTAGCTGATTAGTCCAGGCATCATGATCAGCGCGGCAGCACAAATAATTGCTCCACCGCCAATCATTTTCAAAGTTTGCAGATTAAACAGGTCTTTCACAGCTGCTGATTCGTTTGACTACTCTATCCAGTTATTCTTCGTTTAAATACTGATTGAGGCGCTCGATCATAACAGGTGCCACTACCTTGGTACCCAGAAACCATGCACCGACTAGCAAGGCGGGTGTGATCAGGACGCGAATGGTGACGTTGAGAAAATAGTAAAAAAGACCAAGACCCACTACAGCTACGCCGATAGTGACAATCTGGGAGCCTTTGATAATCAAATCAATTTGTTCGTCACGGTTCATTCGGCTAAAGGCATTTACGAGGGTTTGGACGTAACTGCCCCAGATGCCTTTGATACCGCCAGAAACGTTCTTCCAGGCTTTCGTCTCGCGGATGTTAGCCGGTCGAGCCGAGCTATTTGCACTCATTGCCATCTCTTGTGGATTGTCACCGGGGCTGGCATCGATGATCTGATCGTCGAAATTCTTCGAACGACTTCTTTGCGGTTTGTCGCCTTTCGATTTTCCGAAACTCATCGTCTAACCTCAATTCATGTCTTAACTATTCTACTGCCGATTTTGAAATTCGCTTTTTTTAGTTTCGCTATTTGCCTTTTTTCTTCGAACTTTCCTTCTTGGGGCTTTCCTTCTGAGGGCTTTCCTTTTTCGTCCGACTTTGCAGTTTGGAAATTCCAGACTCAACTTCGCGCCTGTGTTCGTTGCCATCGTCAGCGGCCTCTAAAAAGCAGGTGCCGCTGTCGATCGCTTTTGCAATATCGGGCTTACTGCCATGAGAGTACAAATTAAACAAGCCAAAATAGGCTGGCGGAAATTGTGGATCGGCAAGCAACGCCTGTGTGTAATGGTCAGCTGCGATGTCCGGGAGGGTCAAGGTGGCGTCGCCAAGTTTGGTTTGACGAGCCGCTTCACTGCGTTGCGAGGCGATTTTACTCATACCCTGTTCGGCTCGCTGTGCAACTTCAGGAATTTCTTTAGCCACGTTGAAGGCCTGCTCGGCCGATTTTAAATCGCCATCGTTATAGGCCTGTTCGCCGAGTGTAAGCAGCTGCGCCGGCTCGTCTTTGTGAGCGTCAATAACTGTTGAAAAACTCTTGCGCGCGTCGCGAAAGCGCTTTTGCGAAAGGGCTTTTTCGGCCTCATTCAATTGGATGTTTTCGTTGAGGTCTTGCTTACCTTTAAACAATCCGCCCGAAACAGTTTGTGTTGCAGTCGTGTCGGTGACGACATTATTCAATTTTGTTAAAAGTTCCTGCCAGTCAGGCGGGTACTGTCCATCTTTTCGAGCTTTTCTCAAATAAACACGACTGAGACCTAGAAGAGCATTTGGCTCGTCGGGCTCGGTTGCAAGAATAGTTCGATATTCAGATTCTGCCACATCTAGTTTGTCCAGCCGCAACGCTAGCTCCGCCAGTTGATTGCGCAGTGCCATGTCGTTTGGCAAAATTTCCAGAGCATCATGCATTTCAGAAATAGCCAGCTCGCCATCTCCGCGCATGGTGTGATATTCGGCTAACCGGCGATAGGGGTCTGGGTTGTGAGGATCTTTATTGACCGCCTCTCTCCAACAATTGAGGGCCGCTGGACCATCACCTTGCCTTTTGTAGATGTCGCCCATGACTTGCTGATAAGAGGACGCCATGTCGGGAATTTTGTTTGGATCCGCAATGCTTTTTAGTTCAAGAAATGCATCTTCGGCTTTGTCCTGATTCAGCAAAACAATTGCTTTCTGCAATCTAGCCGGTGCATAATCACCCTTTAACGACAGAGCGCGGTTAATGAGCTCTTCAGATTCTTTGTCTTTCGGGTTCTGCTTTAACAGCACTTGAGCTAGCAAAGTTAGATTGACTGCGTTGTCTGCTATTTCAACCGATTTTCGAAATGGCTTGACAGCGCCTTCTAAGTCGTCTTCGGCAAGCTTTACCATGCCTAATGTTTGCTGCGCGATCAATATATCGGGATTGTCTTTTAATGCTCTTTTGCAGAGGTTCTCAGATGCATCTAGGTACTGCTCTCTTTTGGATGGTGAGGCGACAGTTCTTGAATGTACATAACAGACGTAACCTCCGGCTGCGCCTACATTAGGGTTGTCTGGGAATTTGTCTTTGGCCTGGCGCAAGACCTTTTCAGCTTCAATAATTTTACTGGGTAGAGCTTGTTTTGCTAAAGAAACAGCGAGACCGGCGTAAGCGTCACCTGTTTCATCTGTATCTATTAATTCGCGATAGGCGTCTTCAGCCTGCTTAAACTGATTGCGAATAAGGTATTCGTCGGCATCGGCGATTTCCTTGGCGGACACTGAAAACGGACACACTGCAGGCGTGACAACTGATAGCACCACAGACAGTGCCATGATTTTACTAATAAGAGATGATGAAATGTGTCTCCAGATCATCGCTTTTTAGTCCCCTTTTTCAAGTTCAGCAGCTTTCTTGCGTTCGCGTCCAGCCTCTTTTGCATCGCCCAGTTTATCGAGACAGTCGGCAAGTTTTTTATGCAAAATGGAAAGAGTCGGGGCAAGGCCAATAGCTTCTCGCAAAGTGCCAGCAGCTGACACAAAATTGTTTGCTGCCATTTGTTTATCGGCTTCTTCTATTTGCGGCTGCACGCGCATAATGTCCAACTGTCTGCCGGCTTCAGCTGCGCCTGGGAATTTAAGTAGTTTAGCCTGACGGAAACTGCTTGAAGCTTCATCGAGATTGCCTTTCTTTTGTTGAATGGTGGCTATATCAAACCACGCTTCACCGCAGCTGGTATCAGCCATGGCGATGTCATTTGCATCCTTGAGAGCGCCCTCTAGATCGTTTGCGCGCATTTTTGCTTGTATTTCAGCTAATTTTGCTACGCGAGTGGGATCGACGGTTGGCACCGCTGGTGGTGTTGGAGCACCATTTGCACCAGGAACGGTAGAAGGCACTTTGTCACCCGGTTTGCCCGGTGTTGCCGGTGAACTGCCTACTGGTGGTCCACCGTTCATGGCATTTATGCGTTCTTTTAATTTAGGCAATGTAGGATTTAAACTAAGTGCCTTTAGGTAAGCTTTCATGGCCATCTCGCGCTCGCCCTGCTGTTGTTTGGCCATGCCCCAGATGTACAACCAGACTGGATCATTGGGGTTTTTCTTCAGCTGTTCTTCGGCTTTGATAACAGTATTTGGTAACAAATCAACGTGCAAAGTACTGGATGCTATTGCCCAGTGAAAGGCTTTGCGAGCCAGGTTGAGGCTTTCACTGTTAGGATCGAGTTTATTGCAGGCTTCGTATTCTTGTTTGGCGCGATCTAAATCGCCAAGCAATAAATATGCACTACCGAGCATCAGGTGATTATCGAAAGAAGGCTTTATAGCGACAGCTTCTCGAGCTACTTCAACGAGGCTGCGAATAGCATCGGTGTTGCCTGGATTCAATTGCACCGCCCGTCTGTATTCAACAGAAGCGTTGGAGAGGCGCTTTAGAGCTGGCTCCATACGATTATCATTTTTAGCGACAAAGGCGTATTCTTTGAGAATGTCGCCGAGGCGCTGATGGCAGGCGGCGAGGTCATTTTGCTGGCTTGGATCCCACGATTTGCCGACGGCTACGACCATCATGCTGTAGCCTTCCACAAGCCGGCTGGGCGTGTTTGAACCTTGTTTGATCAAGGCGCGAGCAAGAGCCGCTGCTGCCGGTCCACCGTCGTCGGCTCGCACATTGCGCCTGTATTCAACGATTGCTTCTGGATAATTTCCCTCAATTTCCAGCTCATCGCCCATTTTTAAATGCTGACTGGGATCTCTGTGCTGTGCCTGAATGCAGTGGTCTAAATTGTTAGCAGCGTCAGCATTGTTGGGGTCGATATAGAGCGCTTCGCGAAATTCGTGAATAGCCTGATTCCAATTACTCTTAGCCGCAAGCGCTTGACCATATCTAAGCAAGGCGCCCGATAGGTTGGTTTTAAACTGCGTGTTTTCTGGATCGCCATTGAGGGCTATTTCGTGCTCGGAGATGGCCTGAGCCCACATACCCTTTTGACCGTATTCGACAGCTTTGTTGTTGTGATCGAGAGGCGACATATTCGCCGGATTCATTACTGGGGCGCTACCACCGGAGGCTGCAGCGGCAGCTGGTGCTGTTGCGCGTCTGCCCTTTGCCTGCACCGGGATTGGCAGCTGCGACAGCGTTATTGCCGCCACAAAGCTAGCCACTGCGCCAGTGCTCAGTGCTTGCAGAGAAAAATTGGATTGGTTCTTTTTGTTTCTAATTGGATTGCTTTCTTTCTTTAAAGGCATTGCTGATTCTAGTCTGGCGGGGTGTTGATCTGAGGGTGCCACCCGTGGGCTTCTAACTCTTTGTGTCGCAATATTGCAGTTTATTCAAACATAAAACGCCTATTTGAAAGCTCGGCAATTTCCTGAACATCATTCTAGCGACTCTTTCGACGTTCATTAGCTAGAGTTTACGATTTTGGATAGGTAATTGTCGGAAGTCAAGTAGTTTAAGAAAATGTATTGCAGCCAACAAAAAGAGGGGGAGGAACGCGGAGCATATTGACAATTGGCTCAAAAAACATTAAAAATTAGTCACTTCGCATGGAGGAATCACTTGGTCTGCAACGCAAACCAGGTTTAGAAATCAATTGGAGTAGATTCAAAAGACTGTAATCGAAGCTTGCACCCTCACTTTTGGCGTTTTATTTACTATTTGTTCGAAGTTCTCTGAGGCAGTGCAAATAACAGTCTTCTATCCCCGGAGGGATCTCGGTGAGACACGCACGTAACCTAGCCAATACTTTCGCCCTCTCGAAGCGCTCGACAGTGCTTGCGGTAGCCTGTGCCGTAGTAGCTCTGACTTCTATCGGCGCGGCTTACGCTCAATCATCAAGCCTACCGCCGACGAACATGGGGAAATTCGTGCATCAGCCTGGAGATAATCAATATTCCAACAGCACGCAGGCCGAACGTCATGCGCCACCACCTCCGCCTCCGCGCCCGACAGCTATGATGATGGCACCGGCGCAATCTGTAGGCTATGTGCCTGTCCCCAGAGTGCCCAAACCCGATCCGACTCTTTCTTATATAGCCGCTGACGAACCAGTTGTTCAGGCTGGTTTTCCACCATTGCCCGATCGCGCTGATTTGCCCGGTTCAGGTAGCGGTTGGAATGCGAGCGCCATGCGCGGCGGCGGTGGTGGTGGCGGTGGAGGAAATTGGGGTGGACCTGGTGGCGGCAGCGATGGCCCTGGCAGTCCCGGCGGCGTCGACACGAGAATCGAAAAGAAAAGCTATAACGGCTATCGACATGCGGAAGCGGGTGCATACGCGCCGCAAGAGCCGACCCGACATTATCGTTCTTCCAACACAGCTAGCGACAGCTATGCCGTCAACGGAGGTGGTGGTGGCGGTGGTGCCGCTCCGAATCCCGTAGCCTCGCTTGGTAAAGAGCCATCTCTTAATCCCCGGGCTGACGCTGGCATAGTTGCTGAAGCCCCCGCTCCTGTTGTAGTCAAACAAGCAACGACACAGGATTTATCTTTGCCCGATGATGAATTTAGCGGCAGCAGCACTCAGCAGAAGAAGCAACCTTCAGGCTCCAGTCGCATGCTGAAACAGATGGGAAGACAGATGTTTATCAGCCCCATGATGCAAATGAGTAGCATGGGATCCGGTATGGCCAGCAGAGCAATCCATTTTTAGGGCATATATGTAGTGTGGCATCTGGCGGTACAGAGGCAAAGTCTAAGGAAGGTACGTAATGAGTTTTCTTAAAAGCATAATGGCCGTGGCGTTACTGAGCATAGTCTCAGTACTGCCCTCGTCTGCGCAGCAGCAAATGAACGCAAAATCGCTCAGTAAAGCGACATGGCACGAATCGCCCCGTGAAATTCAGATTCTTGATGAACGTCCAGTTATTCGTGACTTTAGAGAAGCTCCTTCAGCTCCTCAGAACGTTCAGTTGCCACCAGGACCGCAAGGTTTTGATCCAAATGGTGGCGGCGGTGGTAACGGTGCTTTAGGCGGCGGTGCTCCGACTTTACCTGCAGGCGGTTTGCAACTAGGCAATGGTAAAGATCCTGGCTATCGTACACCAGCGGGTGGTCTCGGTTCCTTGCCAAAATCCGGTTTTGGTGGACCAAGTAATATTCCCGCTCGCGGCATGGCTCCTCGTGGTGCGCTCCCTGGTGTAACTCAAGGTGTTGTCGGTAACATCATGGCTAAAAAGCCAGCTGTAGCAGCTGCAGCTGGTCCAGCTGGTGGAATGGGTGCCCATCCAATGGCCAGAACTGCTGGCAATACGGCAGCTGCTCCGAAAGTGGCTAGTTATGGTGGTTACGGACAAGGAGCTGGCAACGGTGTTGGATCAAGTTCCAGTACAGAAACCAGTTTGAGAGGAACTCTGTTGAGACATTAATTTGTCAGGGTCATTAGATCAAAACGAATGGACCAAAACTAACTAAATGCGCCAAATAGCGTTTTCACTACTTTCAATTTGTTTTATCGCCGGTTGCTCTCAAGGAGCTACCGGCGGTAGTTCAGATTTGCACACTGAAGTACCAAGTGGTGGCAGCATTCTCAGCGCATTAAGACCAAGATTTGAAGCGAAGCCTGGTGGCGCCGCTTCGGCATTGATGAAAGTCGGTGCAGCAGGGGCGCCAGGCGTCAATGGTGGCAGCGCTTCTGCTAATGGTTCTGTTCTCAATCTTGGCGGTCTCGGTCGCATGTTGCCCAAAACTTCCACTGAGTTGATTGCACCACCGGCTGAAGAACTGTCAGCTGGTCCTGTAGTCTCTACTGCAAATTCTGGTCCTTCCGCCACCAATGACTGGGCAACCCCCAGCGCTGGCGCCGTTAATCCGACCCCGGTGGCCACTTATGGCGGCAACTATAACGCGGGCGCTGTGCCTCCGCCACCAGCTGGTGCTCTTGGCGGTGGGATGGTGCCTCCACCACCGGCTATCACTTTGTCCACTCAAGCTCAAACCATGGCGTTTGCAGGAGGCATGCCCGCCGAAGGTGGCGTTAACCCTTACGCTAATCCGTACTTGAATCCTTACGGCATTCCCTTTCCGACTCAGCCTCCTATGCCGTCAGGCCCCTCAGCACGACCTGCTGGTAGTCCATTCTCCACCGGTAATGGCGGTGGCAGACAAAGAGATGACGATGAGGAAGCTCCTGCTAAATCCAAGAAAGCAGCAAACTTTGTGCCGATTACACCAAGCGGCATGGAAGCACGTTCTTCCTACAAGCAGCGCGATGACTTAAAAGTGCTTTGGAAAGGAGTGCTGGGTAATTGTCCAGAAATTAAAACGATTTGTCGCGACGACAAAATCGCCCAAGACTTAAATAAAATCGATGTCGCTTTGCCCTCTGGAGAAGCCACGAAGGGCAGTATCAGCATTTCGCAGCGCATGGTCGATGGAATTTTTAAAACAAACAATATCGCCGATAAACGAATTGTGCCTTCTGTTAAGAAAGCTGAAATGGATATGGTGCAAGCTTATTATCGTTATTTATATTCGTACAACAAATTTGCTCTGGCTCAACAGACAGTCTTAGCCCGCAAGCAGGAAGCCGAGACAGCTGATTCTGCGTCAGAATCGCAACGTGCTGCAGCTGATTTGTCGCAAGCTCAAACTGAAGCTGATTCGACAAAAGAAGATATGCATTCTGCACAAAGTGAATTGGCCTCCTTGACGGGAGCGGCTGCTGCCCGCACAATTATCGGACGAGTTTCTGGAATCACTCCAAGCCTCGAATCGATCACCCAGTCGATCGATACAGCTTCGGAAGACAGCCAGGGAAGTTCAAGAACTAACCCAATTGGTGGTTTGTTCCATCACAAAGGAAAGGGACCGAAAACTGTTGAAACTGCCAAAGCTGAAAAATCTGATAAATCAGAAAAAAGCGAAGCCAGTGAAGATGCTGACGAGAAGCCGACCAAGGTAGCTAAGGCAGACACTAAGTCAGAAACTAAAAAGGACAAGAAAGGCAAAAAAGACAAAGCTAAAGGCGAAAGCAAAAAGGACGGCGATCTCAGCCCTGCTCCAGAGGCAGCGGCAAGTAAACCGGACTCTGATGGAGGAGATCCCTCAAGCGCTACTAAAGGAAGCGGTGACATCAGTTTTCAACTCAAGGGAGTGAGTGTTACTCCTCGTAAATCAATTCTTGCAGTTACTATTCATAACTCTGGTTCCAACAATTTCAGCTTCAGCCCTGACGTAATATCCATCTCCGATGGTAGTCACAAACTTTCCGAGGCGGCAGTTCGTGCCGATTTCGATCAAACGCTTGTGCAGCCCAATGGTGAAGTCAAAGGCACAATCACGATTTTCGGCAGACCCTGGAATGAGAGACTGGCAGTCAATCTTCCAGACGGTAGCAAAAATATTCCGATGCGACGTTGAGAACCAGTAATACTCACATGATGCAGGTAAATGTAATGAAATTGATGAGTACGCCAAGTACTGTTGAGTCAAGAAAGCTTCAAAACATATGGCAATTTTCGAACATGTCGAAAATTGCTATGAAGTCGTTGAAGCTGATTATGGCCACAACAGTCGCTTTTTGTACCGTCACACTTTCCTCGAGCTTTATTCCCGTTTTTGCCCAAGGTTCAAACGGAGTTGCAAATCCGATCTCTGGTTCAACGGGCAACCCAGCACAGGATTCAAATCCTGTAACAGCCTCTGATGCTCGTCAAAATTATTTCAAACGATATCCCTTTGCTCAGGACGCATACAACAATGACGTTTTGATTAAAGTTGATGACGGTAACAACACACCTGACGGCATTAACCCTGTGTCGCGAATGCAGCGGTCGGCTCCGGGCATACCAAATTTCGTTCTGGCGTACATTCCTATGTACAATTCGATGCCTTATTATCAGTGGCCATGTCCTGCTCTCGATACGCCAGCAACCATGCGTGACAATGAGTTGTTCGATCATCAGCTCACCACTTTTGGCGTACCTGTTTCCGACAGTCAATTTCAAATTATCGACCGAGAAAACAAACAGCGTTTTCTAGAATTGATGTTTGACCCTGAGCGCATGATGTGGACAGTCAGCAACCTTGGTATCGGTGCAAATACAGCTAATTCTCTAGCAGGGACTGCCGAATCTGCTTTTAACACTGCCGTCAATCGTATTGCTTCTCCTGGTGGCACCGCTGCTGGTGGAGCTGGTGGAACGGGTGGAGCTGGCGGCATCAATGCTGGTGGTTTGTCTGGAATAGGTTCGCTATTGAGCGGCAGTACGCTTGGACCAAGTGGCGGTGGATTGGGCATCATGCCTAATATCGCTAATGAAGCAACTGGTGTTTACACGGCTTCCGACAATCCGAATAAAAGCATTCCCCAGGCAATCTGGATGGTTCAACAAATGTACAAATATGTATTTGTACCGATGGCCATTCTCTTTCTTTTGCCTGGTGCTGTCGCTACTCAAGTAAAAGGTCAGGTGGCCTTTGCCTTCAAACTCAATCAAGATGATAATTCGTCACCGTTTGAAGGCATTTTGCGTTCGATGATTGCCATCTTTTTGATTCCGGCTACACAATTGATTGTCAGTTATTCAATCGATGTCGGCAATTCGATGTGTTACAGCGTCTCTGACTATGTCGACACGCAAGTTGTAATTGACTGGGCAAACAAGCTCACATACAACACACCAGTCGGTAACGTAGACAATTCCATTTCCCCTCCAGCACCAGTCAATACTGCTGCAAGCGCCGGATCTAACGGTGGTTTCCTCTCCTCCGTATTGGGTTCTGGTGGCTCAAGTTCTCTTTCTGGTGCTCTCAGTGCGGCCTCTGGATTGCCAGGCATTGGTGCGCTGTTTTCTGCTCTAGGGGCAGCGCTTGGTGCTAACTTTGGTGCCAATGGCGAAGGTCTAGGTGCGCAACAACCAGAAACCAGCACTATTAACGAACGGCAGCTGTGGCTCAGTACGGTCTTAGAGCTGATTTTCAACGTGGCGAGTTATCTCTTTTCACTGGCTGTAATTGTGCTTGGTGCATTCCAGTTAGTAATGCTGTGTTATCTCTATCTGCTCGGGCCTCTCGCTGCTGCGATGTTCGCGTGGCCAAAGATCGGACAAAATATTTCGCGTGACATGTTTGGTGGCTGGTGCAATGCGGTCATTATGGTTTCGCTGTGGCGCTTCTACTGGATGGTCATTCTGGCTATCATGACTCAGCGCATTTTGTACATGATGGATACGAATTCTCCAATCGATTTGCAATGGGAAGTGTGCGTCTTCGTTTGCTTCCTTGGTTTGATGATGTATGTTCCCTTCAATCCCTGGAGCTTCGACCCTGGTCAAGCCTTTGAAGCGGCTATGAGCAGCGGTCAGCAACTTGCCCAGCAAGCTGGTGGAGCAATGGGACAGGCAGCACAAGCCGCTGGTGTACCACAATCTCAAATCAACCAGGTTGGCCAGGCATTCAATCAGGCCATGGCTCCTGGTCAAGAGATGACCAACAATATGTACGGCTCGCAGATGTCTCTGGTTAATCAATTCCAGCCAACACGTGGCGGCAGTTCTGAAGGTGCCATGGGCTCTAATACGGGACAGGGACCGGCGTCGCAACCTGCTCCAGGACCACAAGCTTCTGCACCGCAGGCAGTGCCCGCTATGTCATCGACATCAGTGGCTACTTCTATGCCACCGCAAACCTCGGGAGGTACTCAAGTTGCCTCACTTGATGGACAAGGACAGCACTCGGCACCACCTAATTCCACACCGACGGCTGAAACTCCTACATTGGCAGCGGCAGCAGAAGCCGCACCACCTGGCACGCAGGTGGCTCAGCAAACCGAGCCGCATGTACCTTTGACCCCGAGCGGTTCGGGTGTACAGATGGCTGTGAACGGCAACGTCACACCAGGTGAAGCTCAACAAGGCGTTCAAGACCTTCAGCCACAATTGGCTGCAGCAGGTGTTCAGGGCAGTGGCACTGCCGGAGCACCACCAACTACCGGTTCAGAATCAACGAGCAGTTCGGCAGGCGCTGCTTCCTCACCTCCTCCAACCCAACTGGCATCTAACGATGTTTCTCCCAGCCCAACCACCAATACGGACTCATCGGCGGGCAATCCGCCGAATGGCTCTGAAGGACCACCGGTGGCCTGATGTATGAAACAAAATTTTTCCCCGAAGTTGAGTCAAATAAAGAGGTCAGAAGTATGAAGTTCAAAAACAAAGCAAGCGCTCTTATAACAAGAGTTTTTGCCTTTCTGCTTTTGTTCTCCGGCGCCAATGTTGATGTAGCTTTTGCTCAGAACTCGGGTAACACAGCAGCGATCGGCTCTGGTAATACCGCTTCTGGTACTAATGACTCGAATCCTGGAACAGCCTGGGATATCAGAAAGAATTATTTCTTGCGATTTCCGGTGGCTCAGGAATTCGGTCCCTATGAATCTGGTGGTACAGACGTCATCAAAGACAAAGTATCACAAGGTACTGCCACTGGTGGCACCCCTATGGTCGTTCACTCTTTGCCAGGGTGCCCAGTCTATGTCTGGCCGATTTACGTTCCTTTTGCTGCTTCTACAGTGCCTACCTATCGCGATATGGCGATTGACGAAGAACTGTTTCAGACATTTGGTTTTCCAGTTTCAGACACTCAATTTCAGATCATTCAGCGCTATAACGATAACCGCATGCTCGAAGAAATGTTCGACCCTGAGCGCATTATGTGGTTGACATCGACAATCGCCGGTATGCAGTCGACTTCTGCGGCAAACGGTGCCGCCAATATGACGACTAACCAGTCACAAAGTGCAATCGATTTTACTAAGGAGTATCTGACCAACTTCACAGCAGAGGCTGGTAATCGCTGGCAGACAATTCGTGATCAGCTGTTTATTCCCATTGCCGTTCTTTTACTTTTGCCAGGCGCTGTGCTTGCTCAAGTCAAAGCCATCGTTTCGCAGAGTTCGCCTGTACTTGGAGAAACCAATCCGTTTGAAGGCATCATTCGTTCAATTGTTGCCATCTTTTTGATTCCTGGCACGTTTTTGGTCATTAACTACGGCATTGACGTTTCAAACTCCATTACCTTTACGATTGCCGACGAATACACGCGTATATTCGGCACAGATATGTATGTGGATGCGCAATGCGCTGAGGCTCGAGCATTTCCTATCAACGCGCCGCAGTCCAACTCAAACGCCATGAGAGGCGATGAGACACCAGCGACGTCAAATGATACGAGCGGTTGGGGACCCTATGAAGCTCTCAACCTGGGGCTGCGCAAATATGATCCCTGTGCTCATATCGACGTCAGTAATTCGCCTGATGAAGAAGTCAGAGATGCCAAAAAGATTGCACGTTTGTTGACTAATGGCACAAATTGCACCTTGACCTTGATGTGGAATACTTTGTGCGCGTTCCAGATGGCTTTCCTTTATTATCTGTGGTGCATGGGGCCGATTGCCGCTGCACTGTGGGTCTGGCCTTTACAAAAACTTCGTGGCGCCCTGCCAAGCTGGATTGAGGGCGTGATTACTCTATGTTTCTGGAGTTTGTTCTGGAATACATGCGTACTATTGCTTGCCTGCTTCAGAGGTGTGGGTGAAACCGGTACAGTCATCGTTACCGCCTTGCACTATCTCGCTACTATTTGTGTTAAGTACGCCTTCGATTTCAGTGGACTCGTCAGTCAGGGCGGTTCTGGTGGTGTAGCTCAGTCTCTGGGTAAAGCCATGCAACACGCTGGTGGTGCTATGGGCGGTGCGCAACGTGGTGGCGCTGCCGCTGGTCACGGTGCCGCTGCTGGCGCCGCGCATGGTGGAACTGCCGCCGGAGCACACCCGGGTCTTGCCACTGCTGGAGCGGCAGCTGGTCGTCCTGGCGCAAGCACTTCCAACAGTACCTTGGCTCACGCTGGTTCAGCAACTGGTTCTGGTCTATCGCTCGGTGCAGCACAGGGCAACACTGTTGGCGGCTTAGGGATAGGCGGCACAACTGGGGCTGCTGGCAGTGCAAGTGGCGCTGGCGCCGCTCTGCAACCTCCATCGGCTGCTACTGGTCCAAATGCTCAGGCAGGCGTAATCAGTCCCGACACGGGTATGCCACCACATTCTGGTGCTGCCGACAACGCAATTTTGCCATCTGGCTCCGGCGCTCTAAGTGGATTGCCAAACACAGGGCAGAACGGCATAAGTGCGAACCAATTTATGGCTTCGAGCAACACCGCAGCTGGTGCCATGGCGTTCACTCAGAATCATAATTCTACAGCGTCTATGCCGATACATGATGGTTCAGGCGCTATGTGTCATACACCTTCAACGAATGTTGGTCCCGATGGTAAGGTGCAACTAGATACTGCTCAGATGGGCAATCTCAACGGCAATCCAATGGATCCAAACAGTCAGGCCCATCAGCAGCTTGCACAACAATTGCAGGCTCTAAACAGTGGCGATCCTAATGCTCTGCATGCTGTTAGTGCTAACGCTGGTCAGCCTATGGATGCTAATGCCAAAGCCGCTTACGACAATTTCTCTACACATGGTCAACAGATGTCGGCAGCAGATCAAGCTGCGGTCAATAGCTTCGCCGAAGGTAAAGGTGGTATCACCATGGGTGCTGATGGCACCTTGATTAATACCGCTACAGGTGAGCCTATACATGTCGGTCAAGGTGGATTGCCACCGGAAGGATTACATCTTGGTGGTCAGAACACTGGCGTACCGATGGAAGCTAATCAGATCTCCTCTTCACCTTTAGGTGCTAACGGCAGCCCTGAATTGAACAATCCAATGGGAACAGGAGTTGGAGCGCACGAAGTTCAAGGCACGAATGGTGCACCCGGTCCAAACGATCAATCTGTTGATCTCGGCAGACTCGCCCAGGAACATCCCGGTCAGAACCTTGGTGCTTTGAGCGCGAGCGAAATTGGTAGTGCTCAAAGCGGTCAGGGCTTGATGGGATTGGCCGCTGCTGAAGGAGTAAGCAATCCACAGTTGAGTGTCCATAATGGTCAGATGGAACTGACCGGTGCAAACGGCCAGCAACTGGCAAGTTACAACGCCCAATCGCAGCAGTGGGAAGCCAATGGCACGAATGGTTCCGTTGTGATGGGAGCAAATGGTCAGTGGGAATCGGCCACGACTCATCAGTCTATGGCCTTTGAGAACGGACAATGGGCTCAAGCAGCTGGCGCCTCCGGAGCCGGAGCGATAGCTTCAAATGATCTGCATACGCTGGCTTCAATGAATCTGGCTACTCCGACTCAGGATTATTCTGGTGCTACAGCCACAAATACTGGTGCTGGAGCGATAGCTTCGAATGATCTCCACACTCTGGCTTCAATGAATCCGGGCGCTTCCGCCGCTCAAGATTATGCAGGCACAAGTGCTGGTGCGATGGGTAGCAGTTCTGGCATGTCTGCCGATGCGCCGCTGTCTCAGGCTGCTCAGCACAGTCTCTCGAGTCTGGCTCAATCAGAGGGTCTCGGCAGTAGTGTTAGTTACAACGCCACCAGTTCTGGTTATGTAGCACAATCTGAAAATGGTACTGTAATCGCTAATTACGATAGTGCTAGCCATCACTGGACATCACCTCAAGGTGGCGGTGCAACTATGGATAGCAACGGCCAGTGGGTTAATCAAAGCCACAATGCTGTCAGCTTCGACAACACCACACATCAGTGGAGTTCTGGTACTGGTGTCGAACAGCAGTTAGGCAGTATGTCCAATTCTCCTTCACCAATAAACGAAAATGTTCAACAAAGCCTGAACAATCTCGCTCAGAGTGAAGGGGCGCGCAGTGTCAGCTATGAAGCAACCAGCACGGGCTACACTGCTCAAACCGACAACGGTACGGTGATTGCCAATTACGACAATGCCACTCATCAATGGTCATCGCCGCAAGGCGGAGGCGCTGTCATGGACGGGGCCTCCGGTCAATGGAGCGCTGGAGCTGCCGGAAACAGCAGTTCGGTCACGTACGACAACGCGTCGCATCAATGGACACAGGCTTCTGTCACTAATGCAGCTGATAGCACAGTTGCCCATGCGCCTCTCAGTCAAAATGTTCAGCAGGGGCTGGAAAGTCTCGCGCAAAGCACGACAGGCAGCGCTCAGGTGTCGATTGAGTCTAATGCCAATGGAATGTATGCGCAAAGCGGCGGTCAGACGATCGCTCAGTACGACAGTTCATCCCAAACGTGGATGGCTACTCCTGGCGGTACCACCAATAGTGGTGTCAGCTTTGACCAGGGATCTGGACAATGGGTTGCTCAAGGTACAAGTACTCCGGTGAGCTATGACTCGACTAATCACAACTGGAGCGTGACTGGTTCAAATGAATCAATTGCTTATCAGAACAATCAGTTCTCCTCTCAAGGTTATTCGGCACCAGCCAATGCGGTGAGCGAATCGTCAATCAGTCAGGCTATGCACGGACATCCTGAAGCTCTCGCTCAACAAAGCGTTAGCTACGGCGATGTAAACAATTTTGGATCTGGCAGTGGTCAATCAAATGTGGTGGCAACTGGGGCACCTGAACCAGGATTCCAGCCCACTATGACTACTGGAAGCGCTCCTGCTCATGATCTTGGCAGCGCACCTGCGCCTGCGCCCGTTTCTGTTGACCTGGGCAATTACAATTGGGGAGCCGGACAAACAGTGCAAGCAGCTGGTGATAGCTGGACCAGCAATACGGTGGCATCGACTCCGGATCTATCTGCTCCTCAATCGGGGACTTACTTTGATCCCACACCGATTGCCTATCAAGATCAAGGACAGCTCAGTTCACCCACACCGATTGCCTATCAAGATCAAGGACAGGTCAGTTATCCCACTGCGGATTCATCACTAAATGCCACTAATTACGCGCAGCAGAATTACGAGCAGTATCCAACCGGTAGCGCCAGCATCGCCCCGGATCCCTCCTCGTTCACGCTACCTGCGCCGCAGTCGCTTGATGGTGGATTCCCTGTTCATCATCACGTAGAAGCTCCGCAGACTGGCTCGTTCGAGCCAAGTTACGCAGCTGTGCCACCGGAGTCCTCTGGACAGGCCTTCAGTGGAGGGCAGGAGACGCAAATGCATGTGGCACCGCCTGATCACACAGCCGAAATTGTTTCGACCGGAATAGCCGGTGCAGCAATGCTCGCAGCTTCCAATGCCAGTCATTCGGCACCTGCGCCAGCGCCTGAAGCTCACGCTGCTCCACCGAATAGCAGTGGCAGTCCTTTGCAAAATCTGTTGCATCGGGCCACAGGACAAAAACAACCTGCGGCACCTCCGCCACCACAGCAACCCAGCCATGAAGCTTCAGCTCCTGGTCACCAGGAAGCCAAGGTCTCTGAAGGCGGATTGGCCGGTGCCATACTCAACCGCGGTAAGAAGAAGCAGAAGGATGCCCATCAACAGGCGCTTAATGATGCCGGACATATGCCAGGACAGGAGGACGCTTAAGCATCAAATTCAAAGTACCGCTAGAATGACCATGAGCCAAGCGCTCTGCGATACGGAGACTAATTGATGTACCTTGCGACCGTCGGAGTAAAGTGCCCCAGCTGCGGAGTTAAATTTAACTCTCGCCAACTGCCTGTGCTACTTGATACAGGTATGCGCAATTCAGAGCTCAGGCAGGATTTTCAAGGCAAAGCGGAGCAGTTTGAGCCGTTTTGCGTTTGTACCTGCCCTAGCTGTGGACGGGCTGACTGGATGAACAGCTTCGAGGCGACCAAGGAAATAGCTGTCCTCAATCAGCCTTCATCGACGCCGCATTTGCAGTATCGCGCTGCGGCTCTGACGGCCGAGCGCTCGGGACGAGATTTTTACAACATTGGCATGCTCTATCTTCATGCAGCCTGGTGCGCCGACGATTCTCGCGCTTTTCCGCAGGCGCGTGAATATAGACGATTATCTGCAGACGCTTTCAGCAAGTCACTCGTCGATATTTCATGTCCAGTGGAGAAGCGTCCCGAAATTGAATATCTGCTCGGGGAACTTTACCGACGCATTGGGGACTTCGACTCTTGTCGGAAGCATTTTAAAGAGGCGATACCAAGATTACCGGCCAAATTTGCTTATATGTCGCGTAAGCTGATGAGGATGGCAGAATTGGGTAACATTGATCCTATTACGTTCGAAGCAGGGTAACTGATGTCACAAGCTCATAAAGTGATCATTCTGAATAAGCCTCTTAAGGTGTTCGATTTCACTATTATTCAGCTCGTCCTGATGTTTTTCTCCGTTCTCGGGTCTTTCTTTGCTGCCACGCAAGTGCCGAAAGACTGGAAGTTCAATGGGATGCCAGGGGGCGCGCTTGTTTTTATTCTGCTGGTTTGCATCATGCTTGCTCTTGTCAAAATGTCTGAGGTCAAAACCTGGACCTGGTGGCGGAATCTGCTCCTGTATCGGTTGAAGGCCGTGCCTACGACTTTTTTGCCAAAGCCTGAAAAGGCGCCCATTTATCCTGATCCGACTATAATTGACGAGAAGAAGGAGTCGCACAAGAATTACGTAGAAGCAAATTAGTCAGGCTCAACCAGGCTAAATCAGGTTCAACCAGATTCAAAAGGTACTCATGGTAGGAAGTTCGAGACCCTCAAACAGAAGAAATTTTGGACCGAGAGACCCTTACGATGAGGATCTTTCGAATATTCCTGTGGGCCGAACAATACCTTTAACTCCTGGTGCTTCCGCTTCAAATATTTTTGCCGGAATCTACAATAGTTTGCCGCCTCAAATTCGCGACATGTTTCCGATGGGACGTGATCCCAATAGCGATGAAGATGAGCCCAAAGATAAGCGGGGCACCACTAGTTGGCAGGATGTCTGTTTTATTTACGACATTCCAGGCGAAGACACTGACGAAGGTTTAGTCATTCTGGCTGACGGTAGTATGCGCAAATATTGCATCTGCAAAGGTGTGAACGCTTTACTTTTCGATGAAGCCGATCGAGAAATGATGGCTCGTCAGTTTGCCGCTTTTGCTAATTCTTGTGACTCTGATATTCAGATTTTGATCAAAGCGCGCAACTTACCGGTTGATGAATATTTGTCGCGCTATCAGATTTTGCTTAAGACCGAGAATGACTATTTGAAGTGGTATGCCGACTACACCGACAAATGGTTTAGACGCGTTCAAGACGTTCACTTTGTGCCGCAGCGCGATTTCTACATTGTAGTCAGCTATCAGCCGCCTGATTGCAAAACCTCAACTGGTAAACCATGGGACGGTAGGCGATCAATTCAAAAGCATGAAGAAGCTCTTGAAACACTTAATCGATTGACCAGAACTACTTACGAACAATTGCGCGCTGCCAATTTACGTCCTTCGATGTTGAGCCGAAAACAAGTGCGCGATTTGTTGTACTCCGATTTGAACCCGACACTTTCGCAGCGTGAGCACGATGCACCACCATCGCGGGAAGGCTATTCTGAAGCTTCAACTCTTGCTCACTCGGCGTTGAAAGTTTTTGACGATCATCTCTGGCTTGATGGCAAATGTGTGGGTACGCAATACATGCAACAGCCGCCGCACGAGACCTGGATGGGCTGGTTGGTTGACTTGCTAACCTTGAGTGTTGAATATACTCTCTCGCTTTTCGTGCATGTGTGCGATCAAGATGTTGTGCGTAACAAAATGAAGCGCGACTATCACCTTGGTGTTGTGACAAGCACGCAAATGGCTACTCCCGACCTTGAAGGTTTGGAGTCGACAAGACGGGCAGCATCAGCCATTCAAGAGTTTTTGCGAAGCTCCAATAAAGCTTTCGATGTTTCAATGTACATCACAACGCTTGCTGAAACGCCAGAAAAATTAGCGCAACAAACGGATGAAATTCGCCGCGTATTTAAAAACCGCGGCGCCAATTTTGACAGAGGGCAACTGCTGCAATTAGATGCTTGGCAGTCTACATTGGCTTCTGGTGTGGATAAACTGGCTGTAGTGCATCGAGTCATGTCGCCAATTGTGGGAACATTCTGGCCGTTTTTTACAGCCAGTTGTGGTACTCCTGATGGTGTGCCGTTTGGGTTTGCGATTGCCTCACGCGAACCGGTATTGCTCAATCCGTTTTTCCGTGGAGCGGGTAAAGACGCGAACAATATGTTCGTTGTGGGCACCACCGGTGCTGGTAAGTCTTTCGCTGTTTCCATGCTCATCTTGAGACTCTTGCCCCTTGGTACGCGTTTTGTACTGATAGACAAAACTGTAGACAAATTCGGTGCCTATCGATTCATCACAGAGTTGCTAGGTCCTGAGTTATGCGCTTATGTGGATCTTGGTCCAAGTTCTGGTTTCATTCTCAATCCATTCGACTTGGGTCCAGAAGATAAAGCCGGTGAGCCATCTGCTGACAAAATTTCGACGCTTCTGTCGTTGCTCGATTTGATGCTTGCACCTGAAGGCAGAGATGAATTGAACGTCGAAGAAAAATCCTTGCTTGATGGATTGATCCGTGTGGCATACATGGATGCAGGCTTCAGGCAGACAGTGCCGACCATGACCGACCTTGCTCGTGTTACTGGTCAAGCAGCAGCCGATGAAGTAGATCCACTACAACGAGATCGCTTGCAGCAATTTGCTCGTGGTCTTTCTTTGTTCACTCGCGCTGGCGCCTTTGGTGGTCTGGTTGACGGTTATACGAATATCGACACAGAGAAATTATTTATCGTATTTGATACCAGAGAAGTAAATGAGCCTCGATTGGAGAGAATCGCTGTATTTATTTTGGCAGAATTCATCAGAAGACGAGCGGCTGAGTGTAAGGTGCGTGGTATCAGATTTGCAGCGATCATAGACGAAGCTGCGACATTGATGCGATTCAAGGCTGGGGCGCGTCTGTTGGACGATTTGTCGAGACGAGCCAGACACTACGGTATGATGCTAGTCTCTATTACGCAGCAATTGAAAGACTTTTTCAGACAATCTGAGCAAGCCGATTCGGTTGTGAAAAACTCACATATGAAACTAATTCTGCGGCAGGATCCAAGCGACCTCAAATTATTGAAAGATACTCTGCGATTGACAGACGCAGAAGTCGTATCAATTGAAAATTTCTCCAAGGACGAAGAAAAACGCAGAGACAGTCAATGTCTTTTGATTGTAGGCGCTGTGCATGGCACTATTCGTCTGGTGCCAAGCCCTATGGACTACTGGATTTGTACGTCAGAACCGATTCGAGATATTCCAAAACGTCTTGAGATGATCAAAGAAGTAAAAGCGAAAAGTCCAAATATCAGTCATACGGATGCGGCTCGCCGTGCCGTTTATTATCTCGGATTGCAACACGAAGGCTAATCTTGGAAAAGATATTTACCCCAAGTAAATGGTTCGTTTTGTTTTGCGCAATTCTCGTGCTCATTTTTGGTGCACTGCAGATGGTGGCGAATATGCGTTTGCAAGAAACTGCAAGATTCGAAGGCGAACGATTATTCTCTTGGCAGTGGGCTGGTCTAGGCTCTTCGACGGGCACCATTGACCATTCAGAAATTATCAAAAAAACTGATACTGACGCTATCGTTAGAGTTAAAGGCATCGAAAAAGTCGCTCTTGCCTCAGCGAATTCCAACGAAGCTAAAGCGGCAGAGAGTGTTGCTTGTAGCGCGGTCTTGACATTCTATCGAAAAGATTCAGAATGGATGCTCGGCAAAGTGCAATTTGAATAAGGTGAATTGAAGACGTGTACTGGCGAGTAAGACAATTGAGCGTGAACGAATTGCTCACCCGTTACTGGGTGCATATCGCTCTCATGGTCAGTTTGTTCTTCAATTTTTGTCTCTTTGTTTCGCGACCAGATCCAAATAAAGGTCTGCCCAAAGAAGTGAAAGCGAACTACGAGCAATTTGCGCGTCTGGTTACAACGCACATGTTGGATACCAGCTATATCACTTACAAACAGTCGACTGCGTACCTTTTGAGTGGCGAACTGAATAAACCCGTCATCGAGTGGATGAAGAAGCAAGAATTGATTGCCAAAGGTCCTGATGAAGTGGAGCAGATGGCTAAGCAGCTTTACGATCAAAGACAAGTTTCATCTGTGCGTATCGACAATGTTCAAGTCAATGAGCCTGGCAAAAATCAGCCAGTGTCAGTGGACGTAACTGGAGTTGTAGCGATCCATTCTGCTCAAGACGGCGGCCCTACGAACCCCGTCCCGTTTCACTTTCTGTTTTATATGGATTTGCGTCACCGTCCTGATGGCACGTTGATTTTGACGGAAGACAATAAGCAAATACCGGAAGTTGTGGACTTCAAAGAAATTCCTCAAGGACAATAGCGCTCTCTCATCTTGCGCCCTGATTAAACGCACCCAATTGATCAAGACTCGTTTTCGTGTCAGGCTTGGCTTGTGCGAATAGAGGTGTCCGCTTGCAGCGCTGACTCGAATTTGTTTAATTGCTGAGGTCAAAATGTTTGAATTGAAAACAGGCGCTGAAGCGCCGCAGTCGAAGAGTTCGTTTTTACAAGCCGCTGTGATTTCTTCAATTTTGTTTCTGGGAGCTTCCAACAGCGCGGTCCAAGCGCAAGTGGCCGCAAATGGTGCAACGAATGCTACGACTGCAAATTTAAATCCACTGGCCACTCCTACTTCAATCAACCCCTACGGGCAATCTTCACCGCTGCGACCAGTGCGTAACTACTATCCTCACCACACTGTTCAAAATCCTTCGAATCCATGGTTGCCACCGAATTTATCTCAGGTCAACACCGGCATCAATCCTGTCGGTTCAATTAGTCCTCTGGGCACTTTGACCCAGCCGACAAGCGTTCTTAATAATCCAAATACCACCCAAAATCCTGGATTTCCAACTGTACCTAATTACAACATTGGCGGTATCAACACGCCTGCTACTCAGGTATTTTCGAACCTTGCGCCCAACGGCGGTGCTGGTACGCTGGCCAGTCCGACCAATCCGGGCGCCCAGAACGTGGGCGTCACAGGCGGAGCCGGTGGTGGCTTAACGATACCAGGTCCGAACTTTCCCTAATCGCATAGCAATGAAAAGGACTCCCATCGATGAGAGCCCTTTTCGTTATGTAGCTTGAACTATTTAGTCGTCTTTCTTTTATGGAATGGCGGTAACGCGTGCTGCAGCTGTAGCTGTAGCTGGTTTTGCTGGTGCTGTTGCCACGGGCTGTTGTCTAACAGGAGGAGGTGGTGGTGGCGGAGCAACTCTTCGTGTTGCTTCAGCCTGTACGCGAGCGGCTTCGGCAGCATCATGCTGTTTGCGTGCTAGATCCGCTTGCCTTTGTTGCAGCTCTGCAGCATTTGGTTGCGGCTGAACTTGTTCCCGAACTGTCGGACGTGGAGCATTTTGTTTGGCAAGTTTGTCTGCATCTTGCTGATGACGAATCGCCTCTGCTGCCGTTGCTCGAGCCTGAGTTCTTTCTTCTGACGTTTTGAGAGCCTCTATTTGTTGAACAGTCATTGGCGTATTTGTTGTGCCTTGAATAACTCGAACTGGTGGTGGCACTGGTTGGATCAACTCACGGTGTCTTTCAGCGGCCGCCCGTTCAATTTCCACACGTCGAGCTTCGTCGTCATGGATTCTACGTTGTTCGTTAGCCCGATGTTCTTCAATTGAATACCGATCTTGAATTGGATAGCCATTATCTCTATAGCCGCCCCGGTAGTCCGGCATAAATTCGGGGGCGAAACGTTGAAAGAAACCTTGTTGCTGGTCATCGTTCAAACGATAGCGTCTGCCATCACGGTCGATTTCATAGATGATTTGGCTGTGTCGTGGGTAGCTGCCGTCTTCATTACAGGCCGTGATCATGCGCTGACGACCGTTGTCGTCATAAATGATCGATTGACCTGGTGGAATATCGTATTGATTGCGTCGGCCGTTGTGCTCTAGGAAAACGTGATGTCCATAGGGCAAGTACATGTGCTGTTCGCGCTGATAATCGCCTTGTATCGGGGCTGAGTTATAAACGTCATCGCAGGGCTGCCTTCTTTCTAATGGAGGCGGTGGAGGAAGAGCGTCGTTGCATGGTGGTCTTTCCACAGGAGGCGGTGGAGGAAGTGGTGCTGCTTCAACTGGAGGTGGAGGAGGAAGATCGTCTGGGCATGGTGCTTTTCTCTCTGGAGCAGGCGCAGGAGCTGGTGCTGCTTCAACAGGAACTGGAGCCGGTGCGGCTGTGCAGTCGTCAGTTAGCTTCAGTCTCCAGCCGGCTTGCAAATAATGTTGATTGCAATCGAGGCTTTTGTATTGAGCGTCATTGAGCTTAACGATTTTATCTTGTTCGGCTTTGAGTGAGTCGCGGTTTACAGCCTTTCCTTCAGCCTGCAATTCTCTCTGAGCAATAGTCGAGAGGTCATCGCCGAATTTAACTGTATATAAGCAGTTAGCGTCCTTTTCTGGTGCCGTTCCCACTAATTGAGCGCGGGCGTCCCACCATGGTTTGGATTTTTCACGGTCAGTTGTAGGTGTAAATGAACAGGCAGTGCTCTTATCGCAATCGTTTGCAGCAACTGGAGTGGGCTGATTGTCGGCTACTTTAGCAACTACTGGTGCTGTGGCATCTACTGCCGCTGGTGTTGCTGTGCCGTCCTTGACTGGGGTTACGGCTGCTTGTGAATTGTCGGTTAACTGAAGCGATGCCAGAAGTGCGGTGCCTTCAGGAGCTGGGGCTGCTGCGACCTGCTTTTCGGCTGGCGCTGCTTTTGGCGCATCAAGCTTGGATAAGTCCACAAGCGGTGGTCCAGCAACAGGAGCCGGTCCGTCTAGTTTTTGTGTCGGTGCCAAAACATCAGCCATTTGAAATTTCCTCTTCCGATTTGTCTCTGCCGCCAGAGACTGATCTCGTTTCCCTGGCATTGAATCTAATCCTTTGGACGCCCATTGGGAATGGTATTTCTCCCATTGGCGTCGACTTTGGTCACTTTTAATAATTGCCAAGGGCTAGTTGCCGCTCCGGAGGGAGCGCTTGGCGCGGAAAGCCGGCGGGCTAGTAAAGCAAGGTGAACATATTACAAAGCATTTATTGGTTGTAAGGAAGTTCCTGTAGAATGGACTTACATTGAATATTGAGTGAATATTGAGTGTGGTCACAGGCTAACAACACGGTATCTGCTTTGTTTTCAGGCATTGTTGAAGAAATTGGAACAGTCGTCGAAGTTAAAGACAGCGCGGATGGAAGGTCTTTAAAGATTGCCTCGACCGTGGTTGTAAGTGACATCGCGCTTGGACATTCGGTGAGCATAGGCGGCGCCTGCTTGACTGTCGTCAAATTCGACAAAGAGTCGTTTGTAGTGGAAGCCGTGCAAGAAACTCTGCGCATGACCACAGTGGGACAACTTGAGGTTGGTAGCAAGGTCAATCTCGAACGAGCCCTTAAATTCTCGGATCGCCTTGGCGGTCACCTGGTCTCAGGGCATGTCGATTCATTAGGAACCGTTCACTCTATAGAAGAAGAAGGTTTTTCTCGAGTCATTACCTTTATGACTGATAGAAAATTGGCTCCATATTTCGTGGAAAAAGGTTCTGTGGCCATTGAAGGTGTATCGCTTACAGTCTGGGGGCTGTGTGACGATGCAGTCAATGAAGTGGGCGACAGTACTTTTGGTTTTAAAGTTGCTCTCATTCCACACACTCTTTCTGTGACTACGCTTGGGCAGTTGAGGGCCGGCGACAAAGTCAATTTAGAGACAGACGTTGTGGCAAGATACGTAGCAAGGTGGCTTGAACCAAGTTTGATGCATCATAAATTGATGGAAAGCGATTTGTCTCAATTTGAGATACCGGCGACAAAGAGGCTCTGAGACTGTATGAATGAAAATGTAGATAGCGAGTCGTCGCTCTTTTGCTCGATTGAAGAAGCTCTGGAGGAAATTCGCCAGGGTCGATTTGTCGCTGTTGCCGATGACGAGGGTCGCGAGAATGAAGGTGATTTGATTTGCGCGGCTGAATTAATCACGCCGGCGATGATCAATTTTATGGTCACTGAAGCGCGTGGTTGGGTGTGCCTCGCCCTCACACCCGAACGTGCAAGACAAATGAACTTGCCGATGATGGTCGAAAATAATACAGAATCTCAGCAGACTGCCTTTACTGTTACTGTCGATGCTGATACCAAATTTGGTGTCACGACTGGCATCAGCGCTGCCGATCGTGCAACCACTATTAAAGTGGCTGTCGACCCAAATTCTAAGCCCACTGATTTAAGACGTCCAGGACATATTTCACCCTTAATTGCAAAGGCCGGTGGTGTATTGCAACGGGCCGGACATACAGAAGCGGCAGTGGATCTCGCTCGTCTAGCTGGCATGAATCCATCAGGCGTTATTTGTGAAATTCTCAACGCCGATGGCACCATGGCCCGTGTTCCTAATCTGGTTGAATTTTGCAAAAAACACAATATCAAATTCATTAACATCGCTCAGTTAATTGCGTATCGTTTGCATCGAGAACGTTTTGTCGTGCGTGAGGCAATTGCAGAATTTCCTTCGGCGTACGGTCAGTTCAAGCTCTATGCCTATCGCAATGTGCTTGACGGTCAAGAGCATGTAGCCTTCGTCAAAGGCGATGTCGAAAACCAGAAAGACGTTCTTATTAGAGTGCACAGTGAGTGTTTGACCGGAGACGTTTTTGCAAGCTTGCGTTGCGATTGCGGGCCGCAGTTGGAAGCGGCTATGGCCATGATTGCTAAGGAAGAATATGGAGTGCTGGTATATCTGCGTCAGGAAGGTCGCGGCATCGGTCTGCTCAATAAAATCAAAGCTTATTCAATTCAAGATACTGGTATGGATACGGTTCAAGCCAATGAATTACTTGGATTCAAGCCAGACTTGCGCGACTATGGTGTTGGCGCTCAGATCCTCTGCGATTTGGGATTGACTTCAGTTCGCATCATCACCAATAATCCACGCAAAATTGTTGGGCTTGAAGGTTATGGTCTCGTTGTAAGTAGTCGTTTGGGGCTGCCTGCTGCATGCAACAGCCACAATTTGAGCTATCTGTTAACCAAGAAAGAGAAAATGGGCCACTGGCTCGAAGGTCTGGAGCAAACTTCTTTCGATCCAGGAAAGGCAGTGACTATCGATACTCCACACACTCTTGAAGTTTAAGATTGGCGCAGTAATTTAGACTGAGACTTTTTTGTGGTTCTGCTGATATGTTGTAGAGCAGACATGATATTGTGCTCTCCTTAACAGTAAGGGAGCCACTAGATGACAACAGCTGTCACAGACATGCAATCAGTCTATCAGGATGAATACAAACGCAAGCTGATGACCGCGCAAGACGCTGTCAAACCATTGCAGTCGCGTACCAATATTGCTTTTGGCATGGGTGCGGGTCAGCCTCCGGCTCTGCTCGAAGCAATCGCTCAAAGGCTGCGCACCGCATCACTAGAGCAACTGAAAATTTACTACAAAATTGCTATGGAGCATGCGGCGAAGACTGTTCTTGCACCAGATGTTCTGCATGCTATTGAAGCACATCCGCTGTTTATGACAGAAGTAGACAGAGCGATCATCAAAAAGCAAATGGAGACTGGCAAGAAAGTGCTCAGTTTTGTACCGAGCTATTTTTATCAAATCCCGCGACTTCTTACCGAATTCATTTCAATTGATAGTTTCGTTATCACTGTCTCGCCAATGGACCAATTCGGCTATTTCAGCTTGGGAACTAATAATGATTATGCCTCGACGGTCCTGCGCAATTGTCGCTATGTGGCTGTTGAAGTAAACAAAAATATGCCCCGTGTTTTTGGCGAATCGCTGGTTCACGTTTCAGAAATTCACGCTATCGTCGAAAATAACGTTCCTCTTTTAGAATCAGCAACGCATCCTGTACAACCTGAAGATGAAAAAATTGGCCAGCTCGTCGCCGAAATGATTCCTGATGGAGCAACGATTCAAATGGGCATCGGCGGTATTCCCAATGCCGTAGCCAAATATCTTGGTGATCGCAAGGACCTCGGTATTCATACTGAATTGTTGTGCGATGGCATGATGCAGTTGATAAAGCAGGGCGTCGTCAACGGTAAGAAAAAAAGTATTCACAGACACAAGCATGTGTTCACTGTCGCTCTTGGTACCAAAGAATTGTATGACTTCATGGACGACAATCCATCGATGGAGAGCTATCCATCGTCATATTGTAATGACCCAGCCGTGATTTCAAAGAATGACAATATGATCTCGATTAATTCAGCTATTGAAATTGATTTGTATGGTCAAGTGAATGCTGAGAATATCAATCACCACGAATTCAGTGGCACAGGTGGTGCTCTCGACTTTATGCGTGGAGCGTTCGACGCAAAAGGTGGCAAGTCGATACTTGCCCTTTATTCCACAGCTAGACACGGAGAATTCTCGCGAATCGTGCCGTGGCTCGTCAATAACGTTACGGATCCTAGAATGGATACTGCCTACGTTGTCACTGAATACGGTGTTGCAAATCTCAAGGGCAAATCCACCAAGGAGCGCGCACTTGCCTTGATTGAGCTGGCTCATCCAAAATTTCGCGAAGAGTTGATTAGCAAAGCCAAAGAGGTAACTCTAATATGAGTTCGACTCAAACCGGGACCGTCATCAGTGAAGTCCAGAATAATATAGGCATCATTACCCTTTCAAATCCAGGCAAGCGTAACGCTTTGAGCCAGTCTCTCTTAATGGCTATGATTGACGCCCTGGAAGAATTTCAGCTTCAGCGTGTGCCAGTCGTCATAATCAGAGCGGCCGCTGGCGTCAAAATCTGGTCGGCTGGGCATGATATCGCAGAACTCCAGGCCCATGAAGATCCCCTCGGTTATTTTGACGGACTCGAGCAGGGGCTCAGGGCCATTCAAAGATTTCACGGACCGGTTATTGCCATGGTGCAAGGTGGTGTCTGGGGTGGTGCCTGCGATCTTGTTTTGACTTGCGATATTCTAATTGGTGATGAATCAAGCACATTTGCAATCACTCCGGTCAAGCTTGGCTTGCCATACAATGTCTCGGGAGTGCAGCATTTTATCAATCGTGTGGGCATAAATATTGCTAAAGAGATGTTTTTTACTGCCGATCCCGTTCCCAGTCAAAGAGCAAAAGAGATAGGCATTTTGAATCATCTGGTGCCCGCTTTAGAGCTTGAGAAATTTACGATGACAATGGCTTTGCACATCGCTTCTCATTCCAGTATGAGTGTTTCGGTAATTAAAGAACAGTTTCGACTTTTGTCTAATGCCAATCCAATCTCTCCCGAAACCTTTGAGATGATTCAGGGGTTGCGCAAAAAGGTATATCGAAGTCATGATTATGCCGAAGGCATCAAAGCCTTCATGGAGAAGCGACCGCCAGCATTTACAGGAGAGTAAATGCAGCTGTTGCAAGTCTCTAATCTTCTTCGACGCTTGCGAAATCGACTGAATCCATGGGATTCTCTTTGAGAAATTTGTCGAAGACATTGGTCACGCGTAACGCATCGAGCAGAGGACCTTCGATTTCTACTTCGCGCATCAACAGTGCGCGGTGCAGAGGTAATTTGCTTTGAATGAGTTTAGTCATTGTGGTGCCAGTGAAATGGAAGATGATACTTGGCTTGCCGTGGGAAGCCATGTATGGTTCGACGATCGGTTCGCCGTTGTCAGATTTGAGCACCCAACCAAGTCCATTGCGATTCTTCAGCACAAAGCCGACTGATATGCCACCAGTAGTTGCTTTTTTCAAAAATGATTCATTGAAGTGCGAAGGCAAATAGTTTTCGAAATAGAACTGAGCCAGACGTTCAGAAAAATTCAACGGCACTTTTTTCTTGGTTTCTGGTGTCGGAGCTCCCCACCCTTTTTTGTCTGCAATTTTCAGCACTCGTTCAAAATACTCGCGATCTAGTTTGACCGGTGATAGTTGATAGCGAGACGCCACTTCAAACAAATTACGTGTTCTTACCTGCAGATTGTCTTGTAAGAGCTTGCGCAAAACGCCTGGAATGTTTAGATGATCGCTTTCTGTTGCCATTACTTCGTCGTGACCGATAGCCTGAGCATAAGCAGTCAACCATTCGCGATTGAGCGTAACTTGGGTCGAGACAAGATTGCAGATGCGTGGACGGTTTTCGTCTTCGAGGAAGCGCCAGAACATATTTACCGCAACATCTACTGGCAAAAACCACAGTGTTGCGTCTGGATTGTGATTAAGTGAGAGTATCGGAGAGTCGTTGTGATGATTTTTTTGAGCGCTTTGAATCTGGTTTTGAAAGGCTTTAAAAAGATTGTAGACACCGGTGAAATTGAGGGCGCTGCCTGTATCGCTTGCACCAGTTACCATCGGAATGCGCACCAGATACCAGGGTGATTCTACTGAGGTCAAATTTTCCAGTAGTTTACTCTCGTAGTTCTGGCAAATGTTTTCCCAGTGAGATTTTGCTTTGCGTCGTTGAAATTCAAATTCCTCGGGCACGACAGCGTCTGACTGAATGCCGCCCCATACAGAAGATACAAGAAACGTCGGCACGCCTTTGAGTACTTTCATCAATGCTGGCAATCTATCGGCTGCCCACGGAGCACGCGGTGCTCGCGATTCATCAAAATTTGGTGGCAAGCCGCAAAAAATAAAGGCATCGTATTTGGTGCCTCGCGGAATATCACATTCGTCCACAAGTTTGAGTCGGTCTTGGAAAGTGCGAAAGTTGTCTTTACTTCCCAGTGCTTCTTCAAGAAGTGCAAGTGCAGAAGATTGCAAGTCAAGGGGCGAAAGACTGAGCACATTTAATGCTGACTTGGTCGCCACATGTACTTGCCAGCCTTTAGTCACCAGCCAGGCAGCCAGTGGTCCTGAAAAGCTAGAGATAGGACCCCAGATATACGCGACTTTTTGAGTCATTGATGGCACAAACTATCCCGAAGAGACGACCAGACAAAATCTATTGAGCATAAATTTAGACCATCGGACAATGCCACCGCAAGAGACATGCTCCAAAAAGCACTAAAAGGATAAGTTTTAGGCAGATTCTATTTTAGCGGTCGCGCGGTAGTGGTTTGCTGAAGTCCATGGCTGATTCGGTTAATTCTGTTCCGGCTAAGTCGTCACCCATGCGTTGTCCGTCTGCCCGGCTGTAGGCCCTGTAACCTTCTAGAGGCAAGACGATGATGTAATAGATAGCGCCGACGATGCTGACGATTTGATCGACAAAGTGATTTAAAAATCCAATGGGAACGATATGCATGATCAGAGTAATAATCTGAAACGCAAGCGTCGGTGCAATTAAAATCACATTTCGTTTGGCCGATTGCAGCAAGGAAGGACCCCTGCCTGTCGCTCGATCGATAATTCGCAATCCCATGACATTTTTGCCGATGCCGCGACCTTCAAATGGAAAGTCGCGCATCAAGAACAAAACCATCAGTACCAGCTCGACGTTGAGAAAACGACTGACGAATGGAATGACCATAATGGTCACAGCTGCAAAGTAGCAGGCCAGGAAATCGATAATGAAAGCTACAGCCCGTCTGCCGATTTCTATACGGGTGATTGGCTGACCAGTCGTTTCAGTGGCATCTACAACCTCAGCATTGTTGCGGGCGGCTGGGTTTGGTCGCATTTGCCTGCTTTGACCCGGTTTGGTTGGCGTTCGAAGAACGGGCGCGGGTTCACGAGGCTGCGTTAAATCATCTTCTTCGGAGAAGTCGTCATCGAAATTCTCTTCGATAGCCCGATTTTGAGGGGCTGCCGGTTTTCTAACACGCTGATTATCTGGAGGCTTATTGTCAAAGCCACTACCAGCTGGCTTTGCGGGTTTTCGACCGGGATTGCCGGGCCACTGTGACATCTATTTCCCCATTAGCAGTGAAAACTCTTCCACTAATCATAATTCAATCTATGCCCAATACGCGAACCCTTTTACCCTTTTTGCTGACAACTAAATATCAGTCACTGCCAGTCAAGCGCAAAGCACATGGGGCAAATGGGTTTCAGGGTGAAAATGCTCAAACAAAACGAAGATCGGGCAATTTGTCGAATCAAGGCGTTAACATGAGGCTGTGACTGGCTCAAGGCAACAGGCGGGAAGTAAAAATGGCAGACAATGGAAACGAAACGGTGATTGTAGATGGCCTGCGGACACCGTTTGGTAAATTGGGTGGCGCTTTCAAAAGTATGCCAGCAATCGATTTGGCAGCGCCGTTGATGAAAGAATTGCTTTCGCGCAACCACGTAGCAGGCGAAGCCGTTGACGAAGTGATCATGGGACAGGTTTTGCAAGCAGGAGCCGGTCAAATTCCTTCACGTCAAGCGCTTTTCAAAGCCGGTTTGCCCAATACGTGTGAGTCGACTCTGGTCAACAAAGTTTGCGCTTCCGGTATGCGTGCTGTCACAATTGCTGATTTGCGTATTCGCGCTGGTGACGGCGATATTATCCTTGCTGGTGGCATGGAATCTATGAGTCAAGCGCCTTATCTGGTTGAAGCCAATGGCGCTCGTTTTGGTAAAAAGATGGGTCATCTGGAATTTAAAGATGCCATGCTTACCGATGGACTCGAGTGCCCGGTCAAAAACGTGCATATGGCTGTGCACGGAGCTAATGTCGCAAACGAATTCAACATCACCCGTGAGCAGCAAGATGAATGGGCTTTGCGCAGTCATCAGCGTGCCGTCAAGGCTCAAGAAAGTGGCAGCTTCGCTGAAGAAATTTTGCCTGTAGATGTACCTCAAGGTAAAGGAAAACCGTTGCGCGTCGACAAAGACGAAGCACCGCGCGGTGATACCACAATAGAAGCTCTCAAAGGTCTCAAACCAGTGTTTCTCGCGACTGGGTCTGTCACTGCCGGTAATGCCCCTGGTGTCAATGACGGTGCTGCTGTGCTGCTGTTGATGAGTGCCAGAAAAGCCAAGGAACTTGGTTTGAAGCCACTCGCTAAAATCATCAGCCATGCTTCCATTGGTCAAGACGTGCCTTATCTGGCAACGGTGCCTGCTCTTGCCACAGAAAAAGCATTGAAGAAAATCGGTATGAAAAAAGAGCAATTGGATTTGATTGAAATCAATGAAGCGTTTGCTTCGGTGGCTTTGAAATCTACTTCTATGCTCGGTGTTGATTCGGAAAAGGTGAATGTTAATGGTGGTGCTATTGCTCTTGGTCACCCAATTGGAGCATCTGGAGCAAGAATCATTTTGACTTTGGCCAAAGAACTGAAGCGTCGTAATTTGAAATTTGGCGCTGCCGCTATTTGTTCTGGCACAGCTCAAGGTGATTGCGTGATACTGTCGCGAGAAGGTCTTGAATAGAGGCATTGAAAGATGTCTGAACAAACACAGTTGTCGAAATTGCCAATTGCGCGTGTTGAGGAATTGACCCGCCTGATTGAGCACTATCGTTTCAACTATTACGTCCTCAGCAAACCGCTTGTTTCAGATGCCGAATTCGATAAGATTTTTCGCGAGTTACAGGCTTTGGAGAGCGAATATCCAGAGTTGCTTCTGGCGAACAGTCCCACTCAAAAAGTGGGGGCGCCACCAAGTTCTGAATTCAAACAAATCAAGCATCGCGTGCCGATGCTCAGTCTTGCCAATGCCATGGACAAAGAGGATTTGATCAAGTGGGAAGAACGGCTAGAGCGTTCTCTTGAAATTGGTGAAAATAATCAACAAACATTGAAATATGTTTGCGAACTGAAGATTGACGGTCTTTCGTGTGCGCTTACATATAAAAATGGCATCCTGGTTTCTGGTGCCACCAGGGGCAATGGCGATGTTGGCGAAGATGTCACTTTGAACCTCAAAACCATTGGCAGTATTCCAAATGAAATAAAGCTTTCATCGGATAAGCTGCCCGGTCCTTTTAAAACAAAAATGCCCGAGCTCTTGGAAGTGCGCGGCGAAGTTTATATGCCGATTTCCAGTTTCACCGCTTTGAACGAAGCGCTGCTTGAAAATGGCGAATCGACTCTAGCGAATCCGCGCAATGCCGCAAGTGGTGGACTGAGACAAAAAGATCCACGCAACACTGCCAAGCGAAAACTGGACTACTGGGCTTATTTTCTCTATGTCACTGATCCAGAATTGAAACAGCCTGACACTCATTTTGAAAATTTGCAGTTGCTTGAGGCCTATGGTTTTCCGGTTGAACCTAACCGTCAACTAGTGGAAGGCGCGAAGGAAATCGCGCAATTTTGCGAGACTTGGGATTCTAAAAGGCACCTTCTCAACTACCAAACAGATGGCGTCGTCATCAAAATGGATGATCGTAAACGCTGGGACAGTGCTGGATCTACCGCGCACAGCCCGCGCTGGGCGGTCGCCTTTAAATATCCTCCTGAAGAAGAAGAAACAGTCGTTGAAAGCGTTTCTTTTGATGTAGGACGCACAGGTGCAATTACTCCGACTGCTAACCTGAGACCGGTGCAGCTTGCAGGCACTACCGTAAGACGAGCGACGTTGCATAACGCTGAACAAATAAAGCGCCTTGATTTGCGTATCGGTGATGTCGTCGTGGTGCGTAAAGCCGGTGAAGTAATTCCCGAAATTGTCACCGTTCTTGCCGACCGACGCCATGCTGGTGACAATCTGCAACCGCTGGTTTATCCGACCGTTTGTCCCGTTTGCGCCACTGCTCTCGAGCGTGAAGGTGCTGAAGTCGTTTTTCGCTGTCCCAATATTTATGGCTGCACAGCTCAAGTAGCTAGGCGCATTGAACACTTTGTTTCACGCGACGCTATGGATGTTGATGGTGTGGGCGAAGTTCTCATTCAGCAATTGGTCAAGCAAGGTTTAATCACGAAACCATCTGATCTTTATCATTTAACTGAGGCAGATTTGACCTCTATCGAGCGCATGGGAGCGAAATCCGCAAAGAAAACTCTTTCTGGGCTTGAGCTGTCAAAATCTCGTCCACTGGCTAATTTGATTTATGCACTTGGAATTCGACATGTCGGTGTCAATGGTGCCGAGCTATTAGCGGAACATTTTCGTTCGATGGATAAGTTAGTGGCAGCGACTGTTGAAGAAATTACTCCGATCGAGGGCATTGGCCCTGTTATTGCCATGTCTGTCGTCGAATTCTTTGCTCAGCCGCAGGCACAGCAGCTCATTGAGGAATTGCGTACTGCAGGAGTCAGTTTGCAGTCTAGTGACATTGATTATCCTCAGGTTCAAGTCGATCAAATTTTCGCCGATAAAACCTTCGTATTGACTGGCACACTTGACGGCATGGATCGCAGTGATGCAGAAAAAAGTATCAAGCAGCGTGGCGGTAAAGTCAGTGGGTCGGTTTCGAAGAAAACCAGTTACGTCCTTGTTGGCGCCAGTCCTGGCTCTAAGCTGACGAAAGCGGAAGAACTTGGTATAACGATAATAGATGAAAGTCAATTCCGAGAGTTACTGAACACTGCCGTACGAAAGGAAGACTAGAGCAGGATGCGCTCATGAGAACATTTTCCTTACATCCCGTCGTTTTAATTGCTCTGATTGCTCTTTTGGTTGTGGTTGGATTTTTGCTGTTCGCTGTGGCTCCTGTCGTCTTGCTCAACTGGTTCTGGAATGCTGCTATCGCCGGGTTTAGTGGCTTGCCTGCGATAGGTATTTTTCAAGCTGGACTTCTCTATGTCGCTTTGATTTGTGTGTTGTATATTAGTGATTTGGTTCGAGTCGAAATCAAAGCAGAGAAGATTAATTGATAAAACTGAAGAAGAAAGTTTTTGCCTGTGGTCTGCAAGTTGTTTTGATAGCGTCAGCTGGCGCTATTGCACTCAGCTCTTGCAATTTAGATGCCTTTGCCAAAAAGAAGAAAGGTGAAAATACCGTGCTGCCATCCGAGGCAAACTTCAATAAGGGCGTTGCATTCTTCAAAGCGAAAGACTTTGATTCGGCTGCTGACGCTTTTTTACAAGCGGTCTATTTTGCTCGCAACGGCTACAACTCAGAAGCGTATTTCTGGTTGGGTAAAAGCTATATGGCCAAGCACGACGACGTCAAAGCAATCGAAGCTTTCAAAAAGCATATCGAGCAAAACATGGGCGAGACCCCCGATGCCCACTATTATCTGGGCGAAGTTTATTTGCGTAATAATCGCTTGAAAGAAGCCGAAGACGAATCCGAGAAAGCAACCATGGAGTATGGTTTCGGCGGTTACAAGGCACACAATTTGCACGGCAAAATCTTTATGGCGAAGGGCGATTATGGATCGGCTCGATCGCAGTTCATGCTCGCACTTGGTGATTCCCCCTGGACATACACTGATGCCTGGATGAATTACGCAGAGTGCTGGATGAAGGAGAAGAAGTGGCCGGAAGCCTATAAGCAATATAACAACATGCTGAGCAATCCGAAGCCTCTGGTAGGACTCGATATGGAGAAAGTTCTGCTCAACATTGGTATTTGTGTTCTGGCAAAGGGCGATCACCAGGGCGCTATCGATAATTTTCGTCAGGTGCTGACTATGAATGGGAGAAATGCCGATGCGCATTTGCAAATGGCTATGGTCTTCGATTCAGAAAATCATTTGTCGTCTGCTATGAAAGAGTATGCCGAATTCGTTCGCTATTCGGACAATCCCAAGAAAATTCAAACCGCGAAAGAGCGAATAGCGACTCTGGAGCAGAAAATGCTTGTCGCACCCGAGGTCAATTTGACACCGCCAAAACCAAAAGTTGATGCTTCTGCTGCTGCTGGCGAAGTGCAAAAAGCTGCACCGCCGCCGGTGCCAGTGAATAGAGATTCAGGCTTCTAACTAGTGCGTTTGTTCTTCTGCGGCGATAAACTCACCTTGATTGATATAGCCGTATTCAAGCATGTTGTCGATGACATCCCTTTGACGGGCTCTTGCTTGCGCGTGGTTTTTGCTGTCGCCCAGTACTGATGGCGCTTTGACAATTCCCGCTAAAAAGGCTGATTCGGCGACGCTCAGATTTTGCGTTTTTTTGTGGAAATAAACTTCAGCCGCCGATTCAACACCATATGCACCAGAGCCGAAATAAATTTCGTTGAGATAAGCTTCCATAATTTGATCTTTGCTGTAGTGGTCCTCGAGTTTCCATGCGAGCACCAATTGCGTCAGTTTTCTGCGAGCGCTACGTTCATTTGGGTCCAGGTACAGATTCTTAGCTAGTTGTTGCGTGATTGTCGAAGCTCCTTCGACGAAACGAAATTGCTTTAAATTATCGATAGTCGCTCTTAGTATGCCTACCGCGTCGATACCATGATGTTTATAGAAATAGTGGTCTTCGGCAGCCATGATGGCATTGACCATATTTTTGGATACTTTACTTAAGGGTACCGGTTTTCTGGGGACATCGCTTAAATCTGCCGTATCGACATGACCAATATAAATTGTTTGAGCCCCGTGAGCGCCTTCGTGCAAAACATTCAATATCGGTGTCTTGACTGAGTTCCAGAAATAAATGGCATAACTCATAGCAGACAGCGCAAAGATTAGAGCCAGTGCTCTCAAAATCGTTGTGAATCTGCTGGGGTTGCGCTTGGCTGTCAAAATGGGTCTCTATGCTGCAATGCGTATTATGCCACGGCATCGTGTAAGCTTTTGCTGTTGTTGTGATTCTTTTACTGCCCGCCCGAGTGATTATGCCACCAGAAAATTCTCTTGAAAATGTTAATTTAATCGCCTCAGAATTGGGATTGCGTCGCGAGCAGGTAGAGGCGACGATTAAGCTTCTTAGTGAGGGAGCGACGGTACCTTTTATTGCCCGCTACCGCAAAGAGGCAACTGGATCGATCGATGAAGTGGTTGTTACATCGATACGCGACCGTCTGGCTCAACTAGAGGAATTGCAGAAGCGACGTCTGGCTATCATTTCTTCGTTGACCGAGCGTGCGCTGCTCACAGCTGATTTAGAGCAGCAAATTAATGCCGGAAAAACCCTTGTCGAGCTGGAAGACATTTACTTACCTTATCGGCCTAAACGTCGCACAAAAGCTTCGATTGCTCGTGAAAAAGGACTGGAACCCCTCGCTCAAGCTATTTATACATTTGCGACCAAAGAGCCGCAGGTTCTTGCCCAGACATATCTAACTCCATCTACCGATGCCCAGGGGCAGAAACTCGATAACGCCGTCTCCACAATTGAAGAAGCGCTTTCTGGAGCAAGAGATATCATCGCTGAGAATATAAACGAAGACAAAAAAGTGAGGACAATCGCCCGTAAATATTGGTTGACTAAGTCTGAGATTCGCTCGAGTGTTGTGTCCAAGAAACAAAGCGAAGCAGGCAAGTATCAAGACTACTTTGACTGGTTCGAACCGGCTCAGTCAGCGCCATCTCATCGTCTTCTTGCTCTTTTTAGAGGTGAAAAAGAAGGCATGCTTAGTGTGGAAGTGGTGCCTGCCGCCGAGCCTTTGCTCGCTCAACTCGAAAGTATGCTAATTCCACGCTCTGGTTCATGCGCCGAGCAAATAAAAATGGCACTTGCTGATAGTTATAAGCGACTGCTCGCCCCATCACTCGAAACAGAAATTCGCGGTTTGCTCAAAGAAAAAGCAGATGTTGAAGCAATCAAAGTTTTTGCCGACAACATTCGCCAGCTTTTGCTTGCTGCACCACTTGGACAGGTGAATGTATTGGCCGTGGATCCTGGTTTTCGCACCGGTTGCAAGCTGGCTTGTCTGGATGCTCAAGGGCAATTCTTGCACCATGACGTAATGTACTGGACAGGCGTTGAAGGTGCTTCTTCAGCTGAACAAACTGATGCTGGTCGTAAAGTCTTAACACTATTGGAGAAATACAAAGTTGGTGCCATTGCCGTTGGTAATGGCACAGCAAGCCGTGAGACAGAATCATTCTTGAAAAAACTGCTCAACGCACCCAAAGTGAAGTCTCTCAATGACGGCAAGAAAATTCCCATCGTTATTGTCAGTGAATCAGGTGCTTCGATTTATTCGGCATCCGAACTTGCTCGTGAAGAATTCCCTACTCTTGATTTAACCGTGCGTGGTGCAATTTCCATTGGCAGACGGTTGATGGACCCGCTTGCTGAGCTGGTAAAAGTCGAACCCAAGTCAATCGGCGTGGGGCAGTATCAGCATGACGTCGATCAAACTTCTCTGAAGGCGAGCCTAGATGACGTTGTTGTTAGTTGCGTCAATAGCGTTGGCGTTGAGCTGAATACAGCAAGCAAGCAACTGCTCACTTATGTTTCAGGTCTTGGTCCACAACTTGCTTCCAACATCGTTAAATATCGAGATGAAAATGGACCTTTTGCTACCAGAGCGGAACTGAAAAAAGTGCCCAGGCTAGGTGCCAAAGCCTATGAGCAAGCTGCTGGATTTTTACGAATTCGTTCTGGTGGCAACCCTCTCGATGCGAGCGCCGTGCATCCAGAAAGCTATTCGGTTGTCGATGCGATGGCGAAAGAACTTAAATGTGCTGTCAAAGATTTGATGACGAAAGATGATTTGCGTAAGCGTATCGATATCAAACAGTTTGTCACAGCATCAGTGGGACTGCCCACCCTGACAGACATTATGAATGAGCTGGCGAGACCAGGACGCGACCCACGCGAACAATTTGAAGCGTTCGATTTTAAAGAAGGTGTCAACGAAATCAAAGATTTAGAAGTCGGTATGATTTTGCCAGGCATAGTCACAAACGTTACGGCGTTTGGAGCATTTGTGGACATCGGCGTACATCAAGATGGTCTGGTGCACGTCAGCGAGTTGTCTAACACTTTTGTGAAAAACCCAGGTGATGTCGTAAAAGTGCAACAAAAGGTCAACGTCAAAGTAATGAGCGTAGACAAAGAGCGCAAACGAATTGGCCTGAGCATGAAGAATTTATCGGCACGCTAAGCTTTATTTTTTGCAGCTTATTTGCAATTTGGCGATGACCACATTCGTATTATCAGAAACAGCATCCTGTGCAGAATCTGCTGCGTCATCGCTGGCAAATGGACTGGGCAGCAAATCGTTAAGCGGTATCGAATGTGGTATTAGATTCCTTTCGGTCACTAACAGTGCTAGCGCTTTGTGAAACATCTCGGTGCGTGCGGCTTGATCGTGTATTTGTTCGAGCGATTTCGCGCAAGAAATAAACAAAACAGAATCAGGCGTCTCGGCTGTGCCAGAAAGAGTCAAGCCAACGAGAGCGTTTTTACTACTGGTTGTTCGACCAGACGATCCCCTATCGTTGTTCTTCCGCGGTAGTTCGATGAGACTGCCTGCTTTTTCTAAAATGTCTTCTCCGCCTTGATCTGGATTTAGCAAATGGACGCCTCGACCGCCAGCGCGTTGATAAGCCGCATAGAAGTGCATGTCTTTTTCGAGACGCACTTCCAGGCGCAATACATCGCCAGCCACAAACTGAGTGTTAACACCCGCTTTTTGCCATTTGATCGAACCGTATTTGGCGCGAATGCACTCGACGTTAAACCACTCGTTGCTCGGCTCTTCTTGTTTGGAAAACGGCTGGAAGACATTGGAGAAAGTATTGACCAGTGCACCAAGAGGATTCCCAGGCAATGCTGAAACTTTTCCTGCGCTGCTTTGCGTGCCGTCATTTTTGACAGTATCAATTTTGTCACTAGAGCCATATGTTCTGGAGACGGGTCTCGACCCGGCCATCTTTTGCAGATCGGTAAGCGTCACAGATTGTTCGTCTGCGCTTTGCAATGCGTCTGGCAATTCCCTTTCAACCAGCGTTTTGGGACTTTTTAATGTGCGTCTTTTGCCTGTCAGTTCGGCAATCAAGCTTTCAATAGAATCCATCTTCAACATATAGTCAGACATTGGTGCTTGCTTGCTGGTTTGATTTTCCCGAGCGATTTGACCGCAATGCATGCCAATCACAATTCCATTCTTGAATATCGGAGCGCCAACAGCCTCTGGTGGAACGTGAATGGAAATATAGTGATGATACTCGTCACCTGGCCTGCGTGGTTCCAAAATGGCACCACTTTCAATTGTCGGCAGAAGGCTGTGCGTATCGATAGAGAGGCAGAAGATATCCTCGCCTTCATTGAGAACCACATCTGTGGTGGTTAGCAGTGGCACTAGAGATTTCGTTTCAACGTCTTTCATCCAGGGATTGTTTGCTCTGAATCGTTCTCGGACGCCAGCAGCCTCAGTGACACTGATCATTCCAGCATGCAGCAATAGCTCTAATGAGTGAAGAACTATATACGCATCCAGGCTGCAGCCTAGCATCAGGCGACCAATAGTCGTGCCAGCTTGAATGCGCTCCCAGACGTAAGGCAAATCTTCATGCTCTGATTGGTCAAATTTGCTCAGGTCTAAATCATCTCTGTTTTTGTTGATCAGCATGTCGGGACCGCTGATATTGGCTTTAAGTGTGGCCTGCGCATCCAGGCGCATATAAGCTTCAATCATGACCGGATTGGTGGCGCGCTCCATGGGCGGAAAATCGCACCATTGCGGTTTTTCTTCGAATTGAAAAAAGAAATATCCTTTGAACGGAGTAGAGACCAGGCGATACATGGCTTGTTCGTTGTACGAGTCTTTAAAGCGCACATATTTGATTTGACCGTTCTCGCAAAAGAGTCTGGCAAATGTGCGCTTGTGTGAGTCCGAGACTACAAGTGTTCCTGTTTGGCGATTGGAAAGAAGGCTTTGCATGATGCCGGCAAGCTCAATATTGCTGACGCGACCGGCAAATTCACCGCGTTCTTTGGAAGACAGAGCTTGCTCTATTTTGGCACTGGTGGCTTTACTTAACGGGGTGACTTCTTCAGACAATTCCAGAAAGACTAGATTGTTTTCCAGAGAAGTCAAAAGGGGTGGTGGATAAAAATCAGCTTGAGAAAGCAATCTTTTTGCGGCCCACTGATCGAATCCAGGATGAAACTTGGCGCCGCTGACGGAGAAGACGTGATTGCTCAGAGGAAAGCGAACTATTAGGGCTTCGATGATTTCAGCGTAAGGCATATAAATATATGCGCAAGTCGCGACAAGACCGTCTGCAGCTAACCAAACGGTGCCGATCACCTCTTCGGTTTCGCCTGATCTGTCGATCACCCAGCCCACGGAGGGGCTGAAAGACGCTAATTGTAAAGCCAAATCGCTGAGCATTGAGAGCAATGAAACTCGGACTTCTAGAACCTATTCATTCTACGGCAACGCTGCTTGCACAATTACTTCACCTGCAAAATAAACGGAAAAAACTATTCGGTCTGTTGTTCTCGGGTGCAAGACGCGATTACATCAGCCCTTTGAGAAATTGTCCTACATTGTCATGAGTTACAATTCGGTTCAATTTCAAAAATGTGGGGATTTCGCCGAAGTCTTTGCAACGTCTGTCAATTTAGCCTATTTGCCAGTGTACGCAGGTTCGCGCTTTTCTGCGAAGGCTTTGACGCCTTCTTGGAAATCATGGCTTCGGCCAGCAATTTCTTGCAAGCAAGCTTCGTATTCAAGCAGTTCTTCTAGATCGTTAAATATGGCTTTATTTATTGCTCTTTTTGTCAAACCAAACGCTTTGGTGGGACCGCTAGCTAATTTTTCGGCAAGAGCTATTGCTTCAGTCATCAACTGGTCTGCTGGACAAACTTTATTGATCAGACCCAAATGCAGGGCTTCACTTGCTGGAAGTTTATCTGCTGAAAGCATCAATTCAAACGCTTTGGTTGCACCAATCAAACGAGGTAGAAAAAATGTTGAACCAGAGTCTGGAACTAGACCAATCTTGGAAAATGATTGAATGAAGTTGACATTGTCTGCAGCCAATCGATAATCGCAGGCGAAAGCGAGGCTTGCACCGGCACCGGCAGCGACACCATTGACAGCGGCGATGATTGGCTTTTCCATGCGTCTGATTTTGACGATGATTGGATTATAGCGGCGACGAATAGAATCTCCCAGAGACAATTTCTTTTCGCCGACGATGTCACTGATGCTGCGATTCTGTAAATCTTGACCGGAGCAGAATCCGCGGCCTGCGCCAGTTATTATCAGAGCTCGAACGGCTGGATCTTTTTCCAGCTCTTTAAGTGTGTCTTGCAAGGCGAATGTCAATTCGTCGTTGAAGGCATTCAATTTGTCGGGACGATTAAGCGTGATTACGCCTACGCCGTTCTTTTTTTCAACTTGCAAAATGTTGCTATTGTCTGTCATATCAATATTCGCCTCAATTATTTGCCCGTGAATTTAGCCGGTCTTTTTTCCAGAAAAGCCTTCATTCCTTCTTTTTGATCGTCTGACGCAAAAAGCATATAGAAATTTTTGCGTTCGAATTCCAATCCTTCAGTAAGGGACATATCGTAGTTTTTCAAAACAGCTTCTTTAGCTAATTGGACTGCTACCTGAGATTTGCCCGCGATTTGTTTCGCCAGTGTTTTGGCTTCTTCGAGATAGAGCTCAACTGGCAACACACGATTGACAAGTCCCATCGCCAGAGCTTCTGCGGCAGTGACTGGGCGTCCCGTCAAAATCAATTCCATCGCTTTGTATTTGCCAACGATACGAGTCAATCTTTGGGTTCCACCAGCTCCTGGTATAACGCCCAGATTGATTTCCGGTTGACCGAATTGCGCAGTTTCGGAAGCGATAATGATGTCGCAATTCATCATCAATTCACAGCCGCCTCCCAGTGCAAAACCGCTAACTGCGGCAATGATTGGCTTTTTGACGGCGCGAATTTTGTCCCACGTGGCAAATTTGTTTTGCAACATGATGTTGATAGCAGTTTCATCCGACATCTCTTTGATGTCGGCACCAGCAGCAAATGCGCGATCTCCACCGGTGATAACAATGGCGCCAATTGCTGAATCTTGATCGAAACCAGCAAGCGCATCGGTAAGTTCCGTCATTAATTCGTGATTGAGAGCGTTGAGCACTTTTGGTCTGTTCAACGTGACTATGGCGATATTGTCTTCAGTGGCAGTCAGTATGTTTGTGTAACTGTTCTGACTGGTGTTGGTCTGGCTTTTGGTTGTGACGTCAGACATGGTTTCTCCTTCGGACTGTTTAAACAGCGGTTGTAGCCAGGACTTTTTCTTCAACTTCGGCGAACATCATTGTCACCAGTTCTTTTGCAAAACTCATCAAATCCTTGCCGGAAGCGCGACCTTCAGCGGAGGACATGCCGGCTTTCAGTGCTTCCATACTGTCGAAGTACATCTCGGCCATCATGTAATATTCGCTTTCGCCCATTGGCGAGCCCGTGAATTTGCTTAATTCGACATGCTTGAGACCAGGAATCTTCTCAGTCAATGGCATGTGAATCTTGTGATAATGCTCTTCGAAAGCGGCTATATCTGCTGGTTTTTTATAAAGAGCTACGAGCTTTACCATTTTGTCCTCACTTTGGTTGATGTTTTTGTCTATTCGTTCTCAGGATCTTTTATCGATGACGCGCTGCGCTTTGCCTTCGCTGCGAGGAATTGAGCTTGGTTTTTTCAATCTGATGTCGGCTGTGACACCAAGGCTGTCTTTAAGCAATGACTGAATTTTTGAGCCAAGATTGATGTACTCCAGATGTTCATCATCAAAGTGTCCCCACTTTTCTGCTAATGATTCTGAAATTTCAACATGCACTTCCAGACAGTCGAGCGCTTTGTGACGTTCGAGTACTAGTTGATAATGTGGTGCCAGATCGTCGATTTGCAAAAGTGTTTTTTCTATTTCTGAAGGAAACACATTTACACCGCGAATAATGAGCATGTCGTCGATGCGTGCGCGAACGCGGTTCATGCGCACCATGGTGCGTCCGCAAACACATCGTTCGCGATTGAGAACAGAAAGGTCTCCAGTGCGATAACGAATGACAGGAATCGCTTCTTTAGTGAGCGTCGTAAAAACCAGTTCGCCTTCTTCGCCATCTGGCAAAAGCTCGCCGGTTTTGGGATCGATAATTTCAGCGAAGAAGTGATCTTCCCAGATGTGCAAACCTTTGCGACCTTCGGCACACTCCATCGATACACCAGGCCCCATCACTTCGCTAAGACCATAAATATCGAGCGCTGCAATTTTCATTTTGTCTTCGATTTGAGCTCGCATTTCTTCTGTCCACGGCTCGGCGCCAAAGATGCCAATCTCTAATTTGATTGACTGGCGATCGATTTTCAAATCGTCCATCGTGTAAGCGATGTTCATGGCGTAAGAGGGCGTAGCGCAAAGTACGCGAGCGCCAAAGTCTTGTAAGAGCATTATTTGTTGATTGGTGCGGCCGCCAGAAGCCGGCACTACAGTAGCTTCGAATCTTTCGGCGCCATAGTGCAGACCAAGCCCACCGGTAAAAAGACCATAGCCGTAACTATTGTGAATGACATCATGGGGGCGTGCGCCTGATGCTGCAAGTGATCGAGCCACGACCTCAGCCCATGTTTTGAGATCGTTCTGGGTGTAGCCAACCACTGTCGGTTTGCCTTTGGTCCCTGAAGAAGCGTGCAGTCTTGCGACTTCGTTGGAAGGAACGGCAAACAGCCCAAACGGGTAGTTTTCTCGTAGATGTGTCTTACGGGTAAAAGGAAAATTCTTTAGATCTGCCAGAGACTTGAGATTTTGCGGGCGAACGCCGGCTTCATTGAAGAGTTCTTTATAAAAGGGTACTTTTTCGTAGACTGTCGTCAGCACCTTTTTCAGGCGTTCCAGTTGAAGGGATTCAATGGCGCTCCGGCTGGCGCACTCAATTTCCTTGTTCCAAATCAGCGTATTTGAAGTTATTGCCATTGGCGATGCTCCTCTGTCAGAGAATGATAGCGCCTGCTTTTACGGCTTTTTTGCGAAAGATTAAGCTTCAGAAGCGATGTCACTCCGGGAAAAGAAGATGCCAATGTGTTCGAGCGCTCGTGTTATATCTCTATCTTTTGTTTAGAATCGACCTGTTCCACAGGCTCAAGTACCATCGACTAGCGTCGACTTATTCTTCAGACAGGATCCCTTGTGAAAGACAGCCCGAATGTTCCCGGTTCAACGCCTTCAATTGTCAATGACCGACGTATCTGGTGGTTATCGGCGTTTGCCGTTGTCAGTCTTTGCATTTTTCAGTTCGGTTACGAGAAGGCGTTTCCGGCGGCCTCACTGGATTTAAGTAGGTCGCGTGCCAATATTCAAGCGATGGCTGCGGTCTGGGCGGGAAAAGTTGGTTATCACCCGGAAAATCCATTCAATCGGCCAGACATCGTCGCCACCACTTTCACTGAAAAGACTGAAGACAAAGCATTTTTAGAACAAGAGCTAGGGCAAGAACAAGCCAACCAATTGATGCGGCAGACAGTGCCTGTATGGTTGTGGAAATCGAGATTCTGTCGCGAACATCAGTTCGAGCAATGTTTTATTTCAATGACACCGGGCGGACAGTTTAATGGCTTCGTGCATGAATATCGCAATGATTTTGCTTTAAAAACGCTCAACCGAGACGAGGCTGAAAAGCTCGCACGCGCTTTTCTTGCTGATGTGGCTGGAGTTACTATCGGCGATGAGGCGACCAGCAAATATGTCTTGATCAGGGATGAGACAAAGGCCCAAATCAACAGACAGGACTACATTTTTGTCTGGGAAGACCAGACACTGTCGTTTAAAGGCGCTTATCTGGATGTAGAAGTGCATGTCAGCGGTGACAAAGTCACTTTTATGGACCGCTATTTACATGTGCCTCAAGACTGGCAGCGAAAGTACACTTCCATGCGGTCATATAACGAGCAGCTTTTCAATGTCGCGCTCTTTTTTTGGTTCGCACTCTTGACAGTAGCCGTCTTCGTCTTCTTATGGGCGACAACGCACCACAAAATTCGCTGGCGATTCACGATACTGTGTGCGGTGGCGTTTGTTGCAACAATCGTTGCCGACACTTTGAACAGTACCGAAACCGCTATTTTTACTTACTCCAGTCAAATCGATTTTCAGACCTTCTTAGTGCAGTATTGGCTGGGTTGTTTGACCAACGCCATGACCTGGTTCGTTGCGGCAGTCATTCTGATTGGTTCAGCCGAGTTTTTATATCGCAGTTTTTTTCCAGAAAAAGTGGCTGCAGAAAAGTGGTTTACGGCAGGCGGCCTTTGCCACGCCGAGGTTTTCAAAAACCTCGTTACCGGTCATCTGGGCGGTTGCATTTATATCGGCTGGATCATTGTTTACTACATTTTGGGACAAAAGATTGGCTTCTGGACGCCATTGCAAGTGCAGGACGCCGGCGTCTATTCTGGTTGGATACCGGCTATTGGAGCTCTGCATGTTGGTGTCCTGGCTTCAGCACACGAAGAATTGCTTTACCGAGTAGTGGCATTTATCACAATGTCGATGGTGCTACGTCGTTTTGCTTTCTTTAAAGATCGAGTTGTTTTAGTTTTCTGGATCGCCAATTTTTTCCAGGCTGCATGCTGGGGATTTATGCACAGCACTTATCCGCAGCAACCCGCCTACGCAAGAGGTTTGGAGCTGATTTTCAACGGCATGTTATTTGGTTGGCTGACACAAAACATCGGCCTACTTTCGTGTTTGGTCGCCCATTATCTTGTGGATATTGTACTAGTTTTGCGCCCGCTTCTTGGTTCGGGGCAAATATCCTGGATCATACCGGCGATATTTGTTTGTGTTCCTTTTATTTTGATAACTGTTTTGTCCTTTGCTTTGCGGAGCAAGCGGCGTAGTCCTGAAGATAATCTGTCTAATCAGCAATTAACTCTGAATATTGCACCTGTTACTAAGACTCAAGATCTGGCGCTAGCGCCGTTTCAGTATTCAAAATTGTCATCGGGAAGCAGGTTGATTCTTCTTGTGCTCTCAATCGCGGGCATTGCCGGAGCCATTATTTTTCGCCATGGCGACATGATTGGTGAGCAGTCTAAGGTGCGGGTCAGCCGAGAACAGGCAATTGCTGCAGCGAGGCAATCTGCGAGCATGCGAAAGTTAGATCTACCGAAATATCTGGTTTCAGCTCAGTTGGCTTCTAGCTTGGCCACGCCGCTTGCGCAATATCAAATGCAATACCTTTTCGAATATACAAATGCCATTAAAGCCGCTCAACTGGCCGAAATGACCAAGTTTGGTTATGTGTGGAATGTGCGCTTTTTTAAACCGGGCAATAGTCGAGAATTTGTTGTGCATCTAGACGGTCATGGACACGAAATTGGATTTGACTGTATCGATGTTGAAACCGCGCCTGGTGCGCGTCTAACCTCGAGCAAGGCAAAAGAAATAACCAGGCGGTATATCGAACAACAGGCACCACTTTTGATGCCTATTAGTTTTACAAGCATTTCGACCTTCAAGCGGGCCAACCGAACTGACTACCAGTTGGGTTATGTATCACCACAATTAAAAATCGGTGATGCTCCATTTAAAATCAACATCGATGTAGTTGGCGATGAGGTTTCAGGCTTCACTGCTGCATGGCTTGTGCCGGATCGTTGGCGCGATGAAAGAGAGAGCAAGACACTCAAGGAGCAATTGACCGCAATTTCTCATATAGTTTGGCCGATATTGGCGGGCGGTCTGGCGGCTTTTTGGGCAATTGGTTTGCTGCGCTCAGGAGTTCTTCGTTGGCGAATGCCCATCATCGCCGGCTTAATTATGGGCATTCTCACTTTTATAAGCTTCTGTAACACGCTGCCCTGTGTGCTCCAGTTAATGCCGACAACAATCAGTATCGAGCGCTATGCACTGGACCAGTTGTCGATCTGGTTACGTCTGGTAGGTACCGAAACAGTGAAAAACATCGTGCTTGCCGTGCTTGCTCTGGCCTCGTTTCGATTAGTGGCACCAGGTGTAGATTTAGTCAGTATCTGTCAGTTGACGTTCTGTCGGCAACGTGACCCAATCAGACGTGAGCAGCAAAAGCAATTATGGATTGATGCCGTACTCATCGCTTACTGGACTGCGACTGCGCGATGGCTGATTTTCACGATCACGGTCTCGCTTGCTCTACTAGTTTCTCCCAATGTTTCCGAAGCGGCTTTGCCATTTATCATTCCGAACCTGAATGCAGGAGTGCCCGGTTTGAGCATGCTTATCGAGCAGATAACGAAAGCCTGGAGCGAGGTCGTTTGTGCGGCGATTTTCACAGGGCTGTATCTGAAATACATTCGCAACTTTCCTATTTTTGTCCTGATTCTGGTGCTTGGTTCATTGCTCTATTGCCTTGATATTCCTTATATCAATCTTGTCGATTATGTGACTGGTATTGGCCGCAACGTGATTTTGGGTTTGGTTTTTTACGTTTTTATCGCTAAATTAGCGAAAAGAAATATTCTTGCTTATTTGTTGTGTGGAATTTTCGTTACCGCGCTATTTAAGCTCCCGCTGTTTCTAGTTCATACCCCGCGAGTGGGCGCATTTGAGATAGGTTCGAGTTTGCTGGGTTTGCTTTTGCCATTAGCCACACTTGGTTATTTCTTGCTACCCAGGGGTACCAAATCTGAGATTCTGTAAATAATTGCTGGACTCTAAGTATCTGTAATGCAGGCAAAGGGCAGATCTAATAAGATTGCCCCTGTTGTCAGGTGTCTTGATTCGGGGCTCAAAGCCTTTGTATTTGTTGCTCAAAGATTTTTTTAAGACTCGCCTGTCGACGGCGCTAATGCTTGTCGGTTTGATCAACCTTGGGCTTTTTCTCGCTCAGCCAGCCGCGCAAGTCGATGCCGCCAGTTTACCGAGCAGCCATTGCTGGGAGTGGTGGCGCACACGCTCTTATGTAAAATCGGCCATGCCACCAGATGTGGTGTTGCTTGGATCGTCATTGATGATGATTCCAATTTCTTTTCGAGATGCTGATTATCTCAATAAAAATCTTGACGCTGTCAGTCACGATCATTCTGTCTATATGCAAGACATGCTCAAAAAACAGGCTGGGCTGGCCGACCTGCAATGTTTCAATTTCGCTCTGCCAGGCGGCATGATTTCCGATGACTACATGATTTTTCGAGCGCTTATTCATAGTCAAGAGCGAACTACACAAAAGCCGAAACTGATCGTCGTTGGTATCACGCTACGTGATTTTCTTGAAAGTCATGTCAGTAGTGCATCGTCGACAAATACTTTTCGTTATTTTCGACATTTTTTCGATATCGACGATATTGCAAGTATTGCCATGCCTGAATTCTGGCAAAGATTCGACTATTGGCAAGGAAAGTTTCTATATATGGTCGGTAAGCGCCTGGACATGCAAGTCGCCTTTGATAATGAGGTGAAGAAGGTTGTTGCCGGAGTGTTCGGTCGAGCGCCTGAAAAAGAACTTGATGCACCGATTTTAACCGCTAATGTCGCTCACAATTTAAAGACGGAAGCAGAGCCTGGTGACTACCCTCTAGTTCCGCGAGAGAAGTTTTTGTACGAAGACAATTCAGCTGAATATAAAAAGCGGTTTTCTCACCCGAGTGCAAAATTATTCAAGACCCAAAGCGAATTCTTGAGCAAACTACTGACCCAGGCAAAGGCTGACAACATCAAAGTTTTGCTCGTAAATATGCCTTTGACCCCAGCCAATATGAGTTTGATGCCCGTCGGCTATTATGATCGCTATCTGCAAACTGTCAGAGCTGCGACTGAGCAATATGGTTGCTCTTATTTGAATCTGAATGACGGTCAGACATTTAACAGTGCCGATTTTCGTGACACAGCCCATATGAACGCTGATGGCGGCAAAAAATTGATCGATGCGATGGTCGCGCATATCAAGGATGATCGTGATGAATCAGTGGCTCTGACTAAAGACCATGCTGCTTTAACAACGGCCAGTTCAGAGCGAACCAAGCCTCTCTAATGTGGTCTTTGATCGTGAATCAAAGGCAGAATCTTTCCATCTGACAGTAAAAGCTTTGGATACATAAAACCGAAATGGTAAATCGTCCAGCGTTGCAGTTTGCCACGACGAACCACATGCAGTCTCAGTTGCGCCGATTGCAATTGCGGCAAACGCTTTAGAATTTGTTCTTCCGGGATGGCTTGATGTTGGGCGTTCAAAACATGTCCAGCCTCCTGCGGAATAAGATACTCCGTGGCTTGGTCTCCTAGTGCTTTTTTGAGGTCATCGCTCTGGAGTTCAATTGAGCTTTCCTCGGGTGTAGTATCATCCGCGGTGCCATGCGCGATTGAAGCGCTTTCGGCTTGAGACTTTTTAATTGCGCTCGCCGCTAATTTGGCCTGCTCTGTCTCGCCTGTTAACGAGACAAACTGCAAGGCGAGCTCTTTAGGTACATCTACTACAGGTGCTTGAATTGAGTTTTTGGCGATGCCCGGTCGCAAGCGTAGAGTAAAACCTTTCCAGGAGTCTTCGTCGGGATTTTCGACGAAGTGATTGAATTCTTCTTCGGTCATGTCTTTGCCGTAGGCCATTTTTAATGGCAAAAAATAAGGCATGTACTGTTCTTTTTTGAATGATATGGGCACATCAACTGCAAAATCCTCTGGCTTTTGCCAGGGGATAACTGCTTCCTTGCCATTTTGAATGGGCGAATCTTTCGGTTTTCCGGCTTCGAAAGGATGTCCGAGCATGAATGCCAGATTTTGTTCTTGGCCGGATTTATATATCAAGTACGAAACCCAGCCGCCTTTTGCCGGGCAGCGGCAGGCATTGCTGCCGAACTGCCGCACTGCCTTGACAATATCGCCCTGGCGCACATCGTCGAGAAAGGCAATTGCTTCAATTTCTGGGTCGCTGAGTACGTTTGAGGACATCCAGGTACTTGCAACTATGGCCATGAGAACAAGCAGTAAGAGCGGATAGGCAAGTCTCATAAAACCGATTTCTTTGTTTCTAAAGCGTCTGAACTTAATTGTACGCTGTCAGCTGAAAGATGGGGAGCCACCAAAAAGGTATGTGGTAAAGTCGAAATTATGCACAAATTTTCAGCTCTGATGCTAGCGGCTACAGCAAATTTGTTCGTCGGAGCCGTCCAGGCACACGATCTACAGGGTCTGCTAGACACGAGCGGCAAAACTGTAATCCCGATCAAATATCAAAAAATTCAGTATCTGGATAAAGGAATTTATCGGTGTTTTTCGACTTTCCATCAACGAGAGTGGCGACCGAGAGGTTCCCTAAGCTATCAACCAGCAAAGGACGTCCGTGGATACCACAATTCTTACTTTCAAGCTGCTAAATTGCTTGATAAGAATGGGGAGACAATAGACATTTCTCCGCCTGTCGGCTGTGTGATAACAGCAGTGCACGTGCCAAGAGAATTGTTGAATCCGTTGAGAGGCAAAAAGGTGAAACCCAATGTCTTTTTTACGATCCACGGCGATGAAGGTAATGGACTCATAGATTGGAGAGGCAAGGTTGTCGTGCCACCTGAGTATGATTCGATCGATCTTAGGACGGTCATTTATTGCAAAAGTTGGCGGTCTGCAATTGTTTGGAGGAAACCTAATCTAACAAGGGAAATTCCTCTTGAAACGGCAATAGACGAAAATACTGGAGTCGATACTCAAAGCAAATATAACAATCCCAAAGCTGGTTACTCGCTAGTAAAAAACCTTGAGCAGACCTTTGTGTGCTTTAAGGGCAAGCAATTGTTCGCGCTTCCAACAGGTTATACAAATTTTGAGCTAATCAACGACTCGCGCATTTTAGCCACTGATATATTGTCCAATGGGGCACCACAGATGCCATCAATAGTGATGGACAAGAAGGGCAATTGTTTGAATAAATTACCAGAGCGCTCACGGATAGTGAAAATATCTGAGTCAGGACTGATCGTCGACCAGCGCTCCGAGAAAACTGCACCAGCACCTTATGATAGAAAACTGTACTTCATAGACTGTGACGGAAACGTTCGAAAGGAAGTTTCTATTTCCGATTTGGTAGTACCCGGCTTTAAGTTGGGACTAGCGGTGCTGCCCACATGGACAAGCGACCGACACTGCAACCATGCTGTAGTTCGAGAAGATGGTGTTGAGTTGCTGCCTCCACAGATGTGCGATTTTGAAATTGCGGAGAAAGATCGAATTATCAAAACAGAATTTCAGTCGAAGTTTGATAGTGAAGAGTGCAGGGCGGATAGGTACTCCCTTGCTGAGCAGTTTTCATTATTGAGGAAAGACTACGATTTAATCGGCATGCCTCGTAAAAAACTGGAGTGCCTGGTTGGTAAACCAGATAGGGTTCAAAGCTCAGAAACAGGTGCGAATTTGCAAAATGTGATAGAGACTACCTGGTATCAACTTACAGGTTTTGAAAGCTTCTGCGGCAATGCCTCTTCGAGTGTCGAATTCCGGTTCAAGAATGGAGTCGTTACGGGCTGGCGTCTTGGGAACGGCGGTGACACTGTGCAACGGCCATGGGTTGAGGAAAATGAGGTCCATAAATGACATCTAGGCCTCTCAATATAGAGTCGTTACTGGCTCCGCGCAACCTTACAAAGCCCAACCTGTGCTAAAGTTCTTAGATTTAATAGGACGAAATTATTGCGAGGTCCAAACATGGTTTTGTTCAACCAGAACACCATCATTGCGTTTTCTGCATTGGCAGCCGTTATCTTTGCCTGGGGCTTTGTGCGCTACAAAGATTGGACTCGCTTCCAGCCGCAAAATCTGCGCTTTTCTCTTGTTTTCGTTGGCATCACTTCAATTGTTTTATCCTTAGCTTATTATTTCGCAGACAGAATCGGTCTTTCAATTTTGCCGGGACTGCCCTTCTGTCTTGCTAGTTTCATCTTGCCGTTCATTCTTTCCGAAATCAATATGCAGCCCTTCTTGCGCAGTATTTTGCTCACGGTTGCAGCTGTAGCATTGACCATGCTATTGCCTCATGAAGGCTATGAAAATCAAATCTTCAGCGCTCTAGCTGGTTTGTGTCTCTGGAAGGGGGCAAGTAACCTGGGCCGCGATGAAAACGCGACTTTGCTTGACTTTCTGCCGCCTTTTGTCTGGTTGACTGGAACGTACTGGTTTCTTTCTTCGGTTGCTTATGCTCAACCAAATTTGCCTGCTGGCATTTTGCTTTCCACAATTGCTACTGCATTTTTTGTCAGATGGGTGTCGTCACCACTTTTGTGGGAAGACCCGGAATATATCAAGCGTACGATTCTCTCAGTCAGCGGTGGTCTGACTCTGCTTGTAATAGTCAACAAATTGCTGGTCATTCCTCATGTAGAAAAGATCGCAGGCTTAGCTGGAATTGGTTTTTTCGGTTGCTATTTGCTCGAGACTTTATCTAAGGAAAAAAGCACCATTAGCAGCAAGCCTTCGCCTCTGGATGTTTTGAAGCAGCTGGCTTTAATTGGTGCTTTAACGCTTCTGGCTTCTCGCTTGTTTGGCTGTGAAGGACTGCTTGTGCTATCAGCTTGTGCAATAGTCAATGCTCGCTCAGGAGTCGCGCAAATTGCCGGTGTTTTCTGGGCTCTTCGAGTCTTGCAACAAGCCTATACCTTGAATTTTTCCAGCAATGTCACTGGTATCAATATTGGTCACGAATATGCTGGAGCGGCTTTATACCTTGGTTTTGTGCTTGCTTATTGCGCAGCCGCCATTCTGCAAGAGCGCGAAAAAAAGGTGCTATTCACGTCCTACAAATCGTGGTTGTTTGCTTTCGGTTCTCTCTTTATCGCAGGCACTGCCTCGTATCTGTTGCATGCAGAGCCGACTGGCAGTTTGATGGTTTCAACAGTTGTGGCGACTGTTCTATTTAGCGTGGCTGGTGGCAGTCTTTTTGCTGCCGATAAGGTGCGCTCTCAGACGTTGATTTTATTCCCAGCCTCAATGTTGTCATTTTCGCTTTTGCTCAATAAACTTCTCGAAGATGGAAACACCGCTTCCGTACACCACAGAACAGTTGTGGTTGCTGTACTGGGATTCATTTTGCTAGGGGCTAGCATTATCAGTTTTGCCGTCGGCGGTGGCTTTAAGCGACGTGCGGTAGAGGTCGCGAGAGACTAATATTGCGGCGGCTTTGTCTGCGGCCGGACTCTGCTTGTAGATTTCCACCGCCATGGTGCTGTTATTGCCGGGAAACTCTCTTGTCGAGATTTGGGCATTTTCTTCAACTTTTTGCTCACTCATCAATTTTACTGTGAGGCTTTCTGTTGATTCATCTGTTATACAGTCAATTTCAACGGGTTTTTGATATTTGTTGACGAATTTCAAATCTGCCCCGCCATACCACACTGTGGCATCGAGTCCTGGTTTGACCGTTTGCATCACTTTCATATGAGCCACTCTTTCCTTAATGGGTAGGTCACACAAAAGCGCTGCCTGATAGAGCGCTGAAGAAACAACACAAATGCCACCGCCAGCGGTGTTGGCGCTGCCGTCAGCTACATAAGTGGGGGCATCAAGATAGCCTGCTGCCGGTGTGCGTGGTCCGACTGCACCATTGAAAGAGAACTGTTGACCAGGTTTGAGAATGACGCCGTCAAGTTTTTTTGCTGCTTTTTCAATATTGAATTTTTGAGCGGTTGTGAGCATTGAGGTGTCCACTTTGATTTGCGTCAGCTGGCAAGCAAATGGACGGTTGTAAAAATAAAATCCAATCAGCGAAATTGGTAGCAGCAAAAGTCCTAAAGTTTGTAAGCGCCGTCCCAAATTGAGTTCGTCTCCAGTGACGTCAAAATTGTCTGCTGTTGACTTTAACATTTTTCGAGGTACATAGTTTTTAGCTCAACAGTTTAAAGAGGGCTGGCGGTCAAGGTGTGGTTGTTGGAAAAATGCCAAAAGCGGCTTAAATACTGGAGACTTCTCTCCGGGGCGACTGCTGTTGTGCTCTTTTTTGCTCTGGCGATACCAGCAGCCTTTTCTGAAAACGCAGCGCCTGCGTATTTATTCAAGCAAAAATCGGAAGTTCAAGGACAAGCCGAAATTCTAGTCAGCTCCATAGGGGTCAAAATGACTCTAACTGATAGGCATCTTGTCATTTTCATGCGTCCCCCGCTTTGGCATGTTCAGTTCTGCGATTTGCGCAGCAAGCACTATTTTGAATGTGCAAAAGAAGCGTTTAAAGAGCCTCTCGCTCGGACTGTCGGTATGACCAAACCTTCCAGTTCTAGCCACTTAAGGGTAAAGTCGTCAAAACCCACAGTGTTTATGGGCATTTCGTGCAAATCTTTTGAATTGATGGATCCTTTTGTTTCGAATGACAAAAAGAAGGCAACCTGGGAACAATTAGCCGTTCGCTCAGCCACTGCCGTCGCTTATGATGAGGCTTCGGCCAAAATTTTTGGACGTATCATTTGCCGCGTCTACGTCCTACCTGAATTTGATGCCTTGCCTTTGAACGTTGTTGCGACAAATTATCGAGATGAAAGTTCTTCTGAACTGGAAACAACCGGTGCTAAGAAATTAACAGCCAATGTGTCAGATTTCGTTGTTCCGGCTACATGTGCGCAAGTAAGCAACGTCACCGGTGTTGCCGCTGAAAATAATGTAGATGCCAACCTCAACGAATTGTTTAAGTAAGCAAGCGAGCCTGCAGAGTGCTTTCAGTAGACCTTCCGTGCTACATTACTTTTGAAATACTGACTGTGAATGATCTTGTCCAAATCAATCAATAAATACGATCCCTGCTTATGCGGCAACAAGGCTTTCTATCAGAAGTGCTGCAAGAAATATCATGATGGCGAGATTCCAGAGAGCGCTGAAGCCTTAATGCGATCTCGCTACAGTGCCTATGCTTTGAATCTTGTCGATTACATTGTCAGCACAACACATCCGCAGCATCCCGATTACCTCGGTGACCGTCAGCAGTGGAAAGAGTATATTCACAGATTTGGCATTCAAACTAAATTCGACCGGCTGGAAGTATTAGAATTTGTAGATGGTGATAAAGAAGCGACAGTCTCTTTTACTGTTCACTTGCGACAGGGGCTGGAAGACGCCAGCTTCACAGAAAAGAGTTTGTTTGAAAAAATCGACGGACGCTGGTTTTATAAGTCTGGTGAATTGGTGGGGGCGAAATGAGATGACCGAATTGTTCGAAAAGCGCCTGACCTATCGCGATTGGATCAGACAATTCAAATCAGATGACAGCCCTTTTGGTGAGCTATCGCGAGAAGTGTGGATTCATTCTGCGCCAGCGGGTGTGAACGATTATTTTCAATGGCGTCAGTTTTTGCAAAGTACTGGTTCCGAATTGCAGGATGCGTTGAAGGAAAGTTTTAGAAGGTATCTCGTCAATGAAGAGCCAAATCTTCCTAATGCTCAGGTCGTTTTGGTTTTCGACAATGCTCATGGTGTCAGTGAAGACGTTGCCTATTCGCTAAAGTCGCTGGATTCTTTGCCAGACGATCAAGACAGTAACAAGCGTCAGGAGTTTACTCTTTTCGGTTTTCTGCCTCAGTACATGCGCAAGTTAGAAGCGCTCAAGCGTCAATCTACAGAAATCCTCTTTAAAATCGAGTACATCGATAGAGACGAAGACGAAACGTTCAGCGGCATTATTACTTCTGTATTGCTGGAAACAGTTTCAAGATTGAAAGTGATTAAGTTCAGGACTTTACAGTCGAGTTAAACCGCAAGAACAGTGATGCCGCCTTCCTCGAATGGTTGCAGTGTTTTTTCTGGTGCATCCGAAATCAAATAAGAAATTTGGGAAAGCACTGCCACCGCATATGAGGCAACAAAACCAATTTTTTCCAAACCGGCGAGAACCACAACTTCGGCTGAGTTCTCAATTAATTTTCGTTTTGTCGATGCGTCTTCGAAGCTCTCAACAGTGGCTCCGGCGCTAGCTGTAATGCCGTGCACGCTAACTATAGCAAGGTGCGGGCGGAAGTGGCGCGCTTGTTCTAGTACGTCTGGACCGCTTGCAATTAAAAGCTCAGGAATTATCTGCCCGCCAAGTAGAATCACTCGAGCTCGCGGTAGAGCAGACAGAGCAAGCGCCGTGGGAATGCTGTGCGTGACAAAGGTCAGCTGCAATGCCGGTGAAAGATGATTGGCAATCTGGGCAGTTGTTGTGCCACCATCAACAAAAACGAGCATGCCATCTTTAATCAATGTTGTTGCTTTTTGAGCAAGGGCCGATTTTGCTTCAACGTTCAATTCCACGCGAGCGGCATGAGCGTAAGGCACGCTCGTTGAAGCCATGGCTCCTCCGTGCACTTTTTTCAACAAACCAGCGTCAGCGAGATCTTTCAAATCTCTACGGATTGTATCTTCGGAGAAATCAAATTCTTTAATCAGCTCGGCAGAGCGAATCTGACCGTCTCTTGCCAGTTTTCTCAGAATCAATTGTCGCCGCTCTTCTGCTAACACTTCCTTGACTTCCGGTTTGTTCGGGTTTATTCTGGAATTGTACAAGAAAATGCGGGTTTTTCAAGGAATTTTGTCATGGCTATAATCGCAGTTGATATGGATGAGGTTGTTGCCGATGCCCTGGATGAGCATCTAAGCCGCTACAATGCGCTTTACAACGCTGGGGTCACCAAAGACCATCTGACCGGACGTCACCTTCGCGACGTTATCCCTTACGAGCACCGTCAAGAAACTGAGCAAATAGTGCATTCAGAAGATTTTTTCGCTGATTTGAAAGTGATGAGTGGTGCGCAAGAAGTTTTGAAGGCTCTCAGTCAAGAGTACGAAATTTTCATCACGACAGCAGCCATGGAAGTGCCGAAATCATTTACTGCCAAATACGAATGGCTGGGCAAACATTTTCCTTTTATCTCGCCTATGAATTATGTTTTTTGTGGCAGCAAACATATCATTGCCGCAGACTATTTGATCGACGATAACGTCCGTCACTTCAAGCTTTTCAAAGGAAAGGGTATTCTCTTTGACGCACCGCACAACCGTCAGGTGACTGGTTATACGCGCGTCAAAGACTGGCAGGACGTGGCTCGTCTATTTGCCTCAATACCCGTTTGTCGCTAGAGATTCACTCTAGAGTAAATCAAGAATTTATTTTATTGGTGTGGCCACCTTGGGCATGAACTCGCCTGTTTTGTTGAAAAGACATTCTTCAATTTGGCGGCACAATTCCACTGCGTCAAATTCTTCCATTGTCACGTAGAGATCGGCGCCCATAGCTTTGGCGGCAATTTTCAGCCCGCCGCGCACCGATTTGGCGAACGTGCTAATCGCTGAGCAATAAAATACGAATGGAATCTCGTGCGTGCTGTCCTGAGCTTTTACTGCTTTAAGGAAGTCGAATACGTCACTTTCGCGAAGATATACTGCGGCGATAATAAGATCGATTGGTTCGTGCTTGAGAGTGTCAAGAGCCGCGAGTTCTCTCTGTTTGATAAAGAGCTTGTGGCCATGAGGTTCAAGGGCTTCTTTGAGATTATCGATGTTCTGCTCCATCTCCTGGAGGATCAATATTCTAGCCATATATACACCTGAGTTTCCAATTGCTCGACTGATGTCGTATTGGCTTGCAGTCAGGTTCCCCAGGATTAAATATCCCGTATAAAATGCCGATAATCAGTTTCGGTAAATCGCTCTAATCGCTGATTTGTAGACTGCCCAGCGAGGAATACGCTCTCACTTTATCGCTATACATTCCTTCTAAGGAAACAGGATTAATCTGAATGGAACCAGGCAGCTCCATTCTTAGCATCGTATAGAATTCTGACTTTCCAGCAGGCACAGACCTGCCGAAATAGACAATACGATCGTCAAGAATGTCCTGGTGCGTCCACCATGGTGCACTCCAGTCGCCCTCAAGAGTCTTTGCCGCTTCAGTGTCGTCGCTATTCTCCTTGACGACTTCGGCGCCACTTGGAAGTGCTGCTTCCAGTTTGATATAAGGCAGTCTCACTGGTGTTTCAACAAACATCCGCATCATGATTGTTTCGCCGGCTTTGACATGCCCATCTGTAATTTCTTCGCTGCGCATGTGGATAGCACCATCTGTGGTGGTTGCGACTGGTTTCATCCGATAGAACTTTCTCGTCAATTTGAGACCTTGGGGCAGTCCTTTTTCAACAGACTGGTCGTTTGCCAATAGTTTGCGGAAGTAGGTAAACAGAGTCGAATAGTACAAACGTCCGGAGCCATCCTTGGTGATGCTAAGGGTATGAGCCTCAGCCGCACCAGATTTATCGTCGCCTGCATGCGCCCGTTCATTATGTAGGTCAACGTGTTGGTCCGCCAAATTCAGTGGGATGTCCGTGACACTTTCAGGCGTATAAGTATTGATTGAGTTGTAGGCGGTTTGGAACAACTGATTTGGACCAACCTTTGCTGTTACGGTAAAGTCAGTCGGCCGTTTCGATAACGACTGCAATTCTTCTTGCAATAGAACAAGAAATACTTCAGATGTGGTTTTGGTATTGGACCAACCGTTGCCGTCGCGTTGCAAAAGCAGCCATTGCTTGATCGATTCAATCTTTTGTAAGTTGTCTGGTTCCATGGTTAAAACGGCTTTGAAGGCAAGAGCCGTCGTTTCGGTGCCAGTAAAGCGATAGTCGTATTCTAGCCCAGTGTATTTGCCGTGCATTTTGTTGGCTAAAGCCTGGGTGTGGTCCCAGTTGGTAGCGTCTACTGTATTCGCCAATTCGGTCAGGCGAGCGTAGGTTTTTTCAGCGTCTTTATTGGCGTTGAATTTTTTGCAAGTTAACGTTAAATACGAAAGTGCTTCAGGAGGCAAATTAGGAGTTTGTGTCACCAGCCAATCGCGCACAGCAGATTGATTGCCAGGCGCACCAGGTGCATTGACTGCTTTGACGGGGCCAAGGATATCTGCACCCAATTGCATTGTCGTTGTTTTAGATTGTTTAGCTGTGCTCTGCACGGTCGGTTGCAAGAGCGACTCAGGTGTGGCGTTCCAGAGACTCAATGTGTAAAGCAATCGGGCCAGGTCAGTGCGCAATTCCGTGTCAAAGTATGGGTCATTTTTGTGATTCGGATCGGCCATCTGTTTTTTCAATTCTATTGCAGAGGTCGCTATCCAGTGCAGACCGGATGAGATCAAGGAGTCATCGACTTTAATATCAGAGATTTTAAGGAGGCTGAGACCTTGTACAACATATGGAGTGAGATAGGCGCTACTTTCGTCATCCGCCCACCAGCCCCAGCCGCCGTCTTGGTGATGATATCCGAGAAGTTTTTCCAGCGATTTCTTTTGCGAATCAGCAAATCGTTTAGCGTTAGCATCAGAGATCGGAATATTCAATTTTTTGTGCAACTGCATTGCTACTACAGATGGTATCAATTTTGACATTGTCTGTTCTGTGCAACCATACGGATAATCGATCAATTTATCGAAATTGCCGAGAACAGGACCGATTGTCGAACTACACATGGTCAATTTGCCCTTGAATGTGGCTTTGTCAGCGTCTGCGCTAAGCCCCATTGGCAAGTTGACTGTTTGTTTGTCGTCTAGCATCACGCCCGATTTAAATGTGAAAGCAGGAATGCCCAGTGGTCTAATCGGCAAGTGACTTTCCATCGCATCACCAGCCGTTTGACCAATAGCTGTCGCTTTAATAGTGCCTGTACCCGAGCTGGTGATTGTCACGGGCCAGCTGTATCGCGCCGCCTTGTCAGCGGCGATTCTTAACTCCTGATTTTTATTTGTTTTGATGTCAAATTGCGATGAAGTTGTCAGCGCCAGTTTTACGGTTTGTTCTTGCTTTGTGTAGTTGTGCACAATTGCCGTCAGTATTCCCTGGTCGCCCTGACTGAAGAAGCGCGGCAGCGCTAAACGCAAGATAAAATCTTGAGTGGCAATTACTTTTTGCACGGCACTGCCAACGTCGGTTTTCATGTCGATACCGCGAACGGTGGCACGCCAGGTTGTCAAATTGTCCGGTAATTTGAAAGAGGCTTTAGCTGTACCAGTTTTGTCCGTCACTAAATCCGGAATCCAGGCTGCTGTGTCTTTGAAATCACGACGAACGCGCGGCTCAATTTTGTCTGGACCGCCCGTGTACATCATGGGAAATGAGTTCGCGGTGACAACAACATTGTCTCTGCGACTGTAATAAAAACGACGGATGTCTGGCGCCTGTTCACCGCGAATCGCGTATACGCTTTCATCAATTACAGCGAGCGACAATTCTGTGTCGACAGCAGGAGTTCCATCTTCGTGTTTTGCTGTTATTGTGTAGTTGGCAGTCTCGCCAGGCTGGTATCTGTCTTTGTTTGTGGCAATGGCAATTTTGAGGAAATTTTGGTCAGGCGAAACTTTGATCATTTGCTCGCCTGAATAAAATTGGTGTTTTTTGCCAACGATGGCCACATCAAAAAAGACATTGGGCGCATATTCAGCGGTGATTGGAATTTCCAATGTCCTTGCCGTCGCATTCATATTGACGATTTTGTAGTCGTAGATGCGCATGCCTTCGACTGTGACTATGGCGTCGATGCCCTCTTTTCCAGTCAATGGAGCGGTAATCATTACTTTGGCCACATCGCCTGGTTTGTAGATATCCTTGTCGGTTCGAATTGTCAGAGGTTCTGTTTCAGCGTCAGCTTCAGACTTTGCATAAGGGTAGTCAGTATTGGCAATCCAAACTGAGTTCTGCGCATAGATCTGGTGCTTTTCAGCGTCTTGTGCTTGCGCTGTAATGAAATATTGATCGCTTACAAGTTGATTGCCTACGTCAAAGGACACATTCGCTTTGCCATTTGCATCGGTGGTGGCGGTTTCTTCGCCGACTGTTGGCTCTTCTCTATATGTATATTTCACCGAGTCATAGACATAGCGCCTTACCGTCACCTTGACGGGCTGGTTGGCCAGCATTTTGTGGTCATAGTTCTCTGCGGCTACCGCTACTTTCATTTTTTCGCCAATCTTCAAAATCGACGAATCGGGCTCGACAAAAAGCATGAAGTCACCACTGACGCATGACAAAGATGTACTGCCTTCGACAGTCAGGCGGCTGATGTCGGTCACTTCGGTTTTGACCGTGTATCTGATGTCTGCTAAATCTGACGAATTTGGACCGCCAGTTATGGGTCCTTTGACTTTGGTGACGAAGGTAATAATCGCTTCGCCATTTTCGTCCGTTTCGGCAACGCCTTCTTCCTGCATTTCTCCTTCAGCTGAATCGTTATAATTATCGTTCCAGCTATCGAAGAAATCATAGTAATCAGGGCGTGGTTCGAATGCCAGATGACTGGCCCAGTCGGTGCCTGTGTAAATTGAATATTTGATTTTTGCGTGCGCAACTGGTGCACCAAAGTAATAATTAGCTTTCAGTCTGACTTTCGCCTGATCACCACCATTGACTCGCGGAGTTAGTGGCGTCATCTCGACTTGATATTCTGGCTTTCGATATTCCGCTACTTCAAACGAGCCATAGTCTTGCGTTTCGTCTGGAAATTTGGCGATGAATTGATAGCCACCAGTTTTACCGTCCCCGGGAATGGTGAAACTGCCGTGGAATGTACCATGCGCATTCGTGGTCACTGTGCCTTTCCAGATTTCGTTGTTTTCTGGATCTTCAATCGTCGCTTCTATTTTTATGTTCGCGCCAGGATTCTCAAGACCCTTCGATGTTTTCTGTCTGCAGATTCCTTTGTATGAAACAGTTTGACCGAGCCGATAAACGGATTTGTCTGTGTAAAAATAAGTTTGATAAGCATCGTTGGAAAAAGTCGATTGAGAGATGTTGCCGTATGCTCGTTGATCTTTGATGGCGCCTACAAAAAGAAATTCGGCGCTGGGCAAATCGAGGTCCTCAGCCTTTTTATTCCAGATAGGGTTGCTATCATCGAGAGACATCGTCGCTGTGCCGTCGGCCTTTGTCAGTACGGGCTTAGATAATGCTTCTTTGCTCTCTCCATCGAGCATCGAGATGGCGCAATCTTTGACAGGTTTGAAAGTATTTAGATCGACCGCGCGGGCAATGACTTTGTCAGAATCTCTTTTGATAATCAGTCCCACATCAGAAACTGAAAACCAGCTGATGTCGTCTGATACGCCGTTCAAGCCATTTACTTGGGCATAGGCGACATAGTCACCCGCAGGTAGTCCACTTGGTAAATCTAAAACGGCTCGCGCTGAATCGCTGGAGTCTTGTTCGAGCTTGAACGTTTGAGTGCAAGCTGGCTTCTGGTCTTTGCAGGGATTGACGAACTTCGCTTCGGAATTTTTGCTCATGGCCATATCGTTGCCGAAGAGCAACATTTTTTTGGCGGCGGCACTCTTAGAGAAAGGAATGATGTCGGTTCTATAGACTTTGAGTGAGCCTGTATCGGCTCCCACAGTGTTTGCGAAAATGACAGGCTGTTCTTTGCTGGAAAAAACTCGCGAATGTTGCCCCAGAGAGACGCTAGGCTGCAAAATCGTCATAGCGATGTCTTGTCTTAGCTTGGTTGTCTTGCCTTCATCGACAAAGACGCCGCTTTGTTCATAAGTAGCAAAGCCTTTGGCTCTTACCTTTAAGTGATACTCACCGACAGGCAAATTGGCCAGGGCAAAAGTCCCGTCTTGGTTGATAAAAACGCCGCGCTCGATTGCGCCGTGACGTGGACCATTGACGAGAGCGTAAGCCCGATGTTCTTTAAAATTGTAGGACTGTATATGGAACCCCTTTTGTTCCAGGCTAACACGTCCAGAAATAGAGCCAGTGGGTTTTTCAAGAGACACCGCCAGCAGTGCCACTAGAGTCAATAAAAGCCCCACAAATATCCAGGAAAATAAGCGTAAATTCTGCTGTCTGGTTTCAGTCTGCATCACCAGTTCATTTGTAGACATCAGCAATAATCCTATAGAGTTGGCAGCTTTTTCCTGGGGCTATACGCGCTTTGACTTTGCATAGCATCAATTGGTAATAAGGGTCTGACGCTTCACCCGGCAAAATTACGCCGGTTTTAGTTCCAAGTCGTACCATCAATCCATCTAATAATGGATTTAAGCCATGCAAATTGCTGATTGGGACGACCTTTTTGACCACAGTTACTTGAGGTTTCAGCTCTTTAATTTCCGAAGCCTTGAGCGGACTGTAGCGATATTCATTGGCGAGGGCAAGACTGGTTGTTTTAATTGTGCCTTCGACTAAATTGGCATATAAGGGCTCGATCGTGCCCCAACAGACGCGTGTTTTGCCTCTTTTGCTTAAAGTAACAAAAATTCCTGCTCTCTTTTGAAAACGAGCAGGTACAGTAAAGTGGCTGGAAAAAGCCGCCAGGCTTTCGATAGGGCGATTATCATTGATGTTAGGAAATTTTCTAGCCACAGTCAGCATGGCAATTTTGGGCAAAGAAAATTCACTCGAAGGGGGATTGGTCTGCTGGACTGGCACTTCAATTTCATACTTTTTGGTTTGAGGAGTGCTGTCGTTAAATTTCTCCAATTGCGTACCATCTGCTTTTTGTCCGCAGACGATTAAGACATAAAATAAGAATGTCAGCTTGAGGAGCTTTTCGTCAGGCAAAACAGTACACTTAAAAAACGTGTGTAGAGATAGATCTATGGATTCCCAGTCATCATCGTCGCCTAATTGTATAGGAAGAAGAGGCTTTTTGCGGTCGCTTTTTGGTGTTGGCACAGTCGTTGAAAAAAAAGCTGTTGCCGTTCAACTAAAGCCCGTGGGGCGATTCTTCTGGGCTGATCTGCGCACCGGGCAGGTGGGATTTCCAAGTGGGTTCAATGTCGGCAATGCGCAGCCTGGTTCGTTGATGAAGCTAATAGCAGCAGCTGCATTGCTGGAAGAAAAACTTCTTACTCCCAATGAAGTTGTCGAATGTCGTGGCACGACTGTCGTCAATAAGCAACAAATTGCCTGTCAATTTGCTCATGGTCAAGTCAGTCTCGCTCACGCCTTGGGTAAGTCCTGCAATATCTATTTTGCCGAGATGTCGCAACGACTTAATGCCAATGTCTTCTTAGATTATTCGAGGCGCTTTGGTCTCGATCAGTCTGTCGCAAAGTTGCCATCTGGGCCTTTTCCTTTGAAGCCTTTGCAGGCAGAATCTCTTAATTATGTGCTTGGTTCGAGCGATGACATGCGCCCCCATGCTATTCAAATTTTGAGAATGTCGGCTTTAATTGCTACAAAGGGGCATGTTGTTCATTTGCATAGCGCCGACGACCCGGAAGTTGATGCCCCGGCTTTTGAACTGCAATTGAAGAGCGAGACCTGGACTCAATTAGCAAGGGGCATGCAATTTGCCGTCTCGGAAGGCACGTGCAAAAAGCTCGATCCCGAACTGAGTCTGCATGTTTGTGCAAAAACCGGCACAGTCAAACATGGGAATAAATTTCAATCATGGGTGACCGGGTTCTTTCCCGAGGAAACTCCTCATTACTCGTTTTGTGTTCTTTCTCCTAGCGGTACGAGTGCTGAAGCTGCAGTCCCTGTCGCTCACGAGCTATTGCATGCAACCACCTGGCCGTGATTGATACCACTTCGTTAAATGCTGGACTCGAAATATTGATCCGTGTTTCTGTGGTCGTATTTGTTAGTCTCTTTGCTTCGATTGCACCATGTAAAGCTATGCCTTGCTATGTCGACGTTACCCTTGGCGCAAGCCAGAAGCCAGTCTCCGAGATATTCGTATTCGGTCCGCTGCAGATTTGCGGTAAGACAACGATTACTTTAAACGATGGGCGATATTTATTGCAGCTTAGAGGAAATGCTCTGCGCCTTTTAGCATCGACAGGCGATAAGCAGCAAAAGAGGGTTTACTGTGTGGCTCCGAAGATGGAGTTTAGAGGGCTCAGAAACAGCTATCTTAAGATTGAAAGAGGTCGCTCTATTAGGGCGTACGCAGGTACTGTCATAGTTTCAATAAGCCGTGCTAATGATAGCGACAATTTGCTGGTATCACATTTGATGCTCGTTAATCATGTCGGTAAAGCGGATTATGTGGCTGGAGTGTGTGCGGCAGAATTGCCAAAAGGAGCTCGACTGGAAGCGGTTAAAGCGCAGGCGGTGCTTGTGAATTGCATGCTGGCACGAACAGGGGCACTTGCTGTTCTTAACGATACTACTCAAAACGCAGCCTATATGGGCGTGGCCACCGATCGTCCGGACGTGCGTCTGGCTGCGCAAACAGTTGGTGATGCCACTTTATGTTTTGCTGAAAAACCAATACATCCGTATTTTCATTCTACTTGCGCCGGACGTACCAGCCGTGCGTGCGACATTTTTCAATTGGATCGTCGTAGCTACCCTTATTTGCAGTCTGTCGAATGTCACTTTTGTCAGAAGTCACCCTTCTGGAAGCACACAGTATCGGTGATTCCGTGGCCTCAATATGCAGCTGTGTTTGGTGACTGTCTGCCGGCTGTCTCAAAAAAGGACGAGGCGGGAAGACCTATCGAAGTATCGCTTTGCACTGCTGGTAGTGTCAGTAATACTCGTAATTTGGATCGTACTATTCAGCCAGCTTATGATTTTTGGATGAAGATTGGGCAAAAGTTTGGCTGGAATGTTGCTCCAGGAAATCTCTTTTCCTTTCAGCGAAAAGGCAATTATCTAGAAATTGAATCGCGCGGAGGCGGTCATGGTGTCGGTTTATGCCAGTGGGGGGCTATGGGGATGGCCGAGCAGGGCAAAAAATATGACGAGATTTTGCGTCATTATTTTCCGCTTGCTAAATTGTCTAAATAATTTTTCTAAATACCAGGCGGTAAGCCGGCGCCCAGATATCTTGTGACCAGCAGCGTCGCTTCTTCGTTATCTTTGGCATAGTCATGCAGAATCTTGTCGGCGACAGCCCGTGGGCGTCCTTCAATGGGTAAGGCTTCAACGATACCGGGAAAAATTCCGTCTGAAGTCAAAATGACCAGATCACCAGGATGCACAGGCAGACATTTTTCGTTCAGGCTGGATAATCCCTGGCCCGCAAGACCGGTTTGCAATGCCAGTTGGTGATAGCGAGGACTGGTGTGAAGACTGCGATGCCAGAGCAAGCCTTCGATATTGCCCACGCCAAACCAGCTCACGGTGTTATAGGACGTATTGAAAATGGCTGCGGTAATTGATACGCCGCTGCTCGATTTCAAAGCTCTATCGCATTTGTCGAATAAATTGGGCATACTTTGATGTGTGTAGTCATCGAGGATAGCGATGGCCGTCTGTCCAGCTACGATAGCTTCATGATCAGTGCCAATGGCGTCGACGATAGCGATTAAAAAGCCCGTTGGTGTCGATTTAACGAGATGCTGTTCCGCGCCTCGAGGGTTACCGTCCAAGGTTTTCTTGCCGATAGCCCATTCAACGCTTGTGCTCTGGACTTGATCAATCATCACTGTGCCTCTATCCTCTCTAATGGAGTGTGCCTCTTGGCAGTTAGTGATATCATTCCAAATAAAATGCTTACGGTAACGCTGGAGTTGAGAGCGTGATTCCTGCTAGAGAAGTACCTCATGGATTGACCGCGGATGAGTATTTAAAGCTCAGTATCCAGTACTTTTTGATGTACTGGCCTAAGCAAGCAATCATCTCGGCGCGCAAAGCCGCAGAAAGTGGAAAGGGCTTCAAACGAGGTCCATTGCAGGATCTCGACCCTACTCAGATGCGTCAGTTTGGTTCTGTTCTCGAGCTTTTTGAAGGTACTTTTGAGTTTCAAGAACAAGCCGGGCAGACTTTAAGAGAGTCTTTAAAGGCTCTTGGCGAAGCCGCAGAGATAGCCAATAAGCAAATTGAAGAGTTTGAGCCATTTGGTGAGATTAAAAGAGAGATTGAGAACGCCTTCAACTTTTTCAGTAAAAGTGCAACCCAATTTTTTGGCAAGACCATTGAAGAAGTTATTTATCCAGTCCTTGGTCTGCCTACTCGTGATTTGCCAGAGGGCCTTGCGGCTTGGGAATATTTTGAATTAGCGCAAAAATATAAGGCCCTTGGCTGGACCGAACAAAGCCGTGACGCCTGCATGAAAGTGCATGAAATGGAGCCGAATTCTGAACTGGATTCTCTGGCGATGAGGTTTTTGCGTACCCGCGTACCGCGTCAGCCGGTTCCGCACGCTGCTGTGCAGCGCAATATTGAAGGTCATAATCAGCTCACTGCCGGTGATCTAGTGTCAGCCGAGAAAACATTTAAAGCTTTGATTTCGCAGTATTCTGATTTTGAATGGCCTTATGGGAATCTGGGGCTCTTGCGTATTCGCAAGGGCGATGTTGGAGGAGCCAAAAAGGTTCTCGAAAAAGCACTCGACTTAAATGGGAACTATATAAATGCCTGGCTACATCTCGCTCGCGCTCATGCGGTTTGTCTTGAACTGGGAGATGCGAGAGTTTGTGTCGATAAAGCGCTCTCTCTAGATCCAGACGATAGCAACGGCAAAGCCCTGAAAGAAGTAATCAACTTTCTCAGCGCCCTATGAATTTTCGTTTACGGCTCTAATAGATCTTAAGTGGGCTGCTTAGCAGTTCTTTGACGACTATACCCTGTGTAATCAGACAGAGAATGATCATCATGCCTGATGGCATGAATTTTTTTGTTTTGACCAGTCTAATGACAAATATAACATCAAGCAGCACAGTCACACCTAGACCAGCCATGAGACCATGCAGCGGGTCTTGTAGGGCATAGGCAAATGATACCGCCAGCAATACCGAGCTGATTGTTCCAGCAATTAAAGATGCTTTGCTCTTCGCCTTGGTATAGCCAATAATTCCACCAACAAGAACGAATATGCTCAAAATGAGCAAGCTTAATCTGCCTAGATCTGACACTAATTCACCTTGAAATCATAGTTTTACAATTGTGTCTATTTTACGCCAAATTTTTCAGCCAATCATTGGTTCCAGTGCTTCCAAAATTGATTGCTTATTTATCTATCTCGAATTTGTCTAATTCAGCGCCGTCTTCAGAGATTTGCTGGAAGACTAGTTTTTTATCATTGATGACACATTTGGTCAGTGAGTGTTTGGCCGCATAGACCTTATCCATATATTTCACGCTCTCTGCTGGTAAATCTTTTATGGGATACAGCGCAGCGCCGCCACCGCCAGAAACTATATAAATCGGCGCGTGTGGATGAGTGTTAGTTTTGCCATCAAATGTTTTGTCAAACGAAATCTCGCCCTCTACAGTGCCATTTGGATTGACCACGCCAACGCCGTTATTTGTGCTTGCGCCCTTGGCCACGAACGTCAGTGGATATGTGCGTTGATAATCGTGAGCGTGTCCGGCAAAAACAATGTCTACTTTTTCTTTTTCGAAGATGTCAGCCAGTAAGCGCATATGCTGCTCATCGGCATGATGCTTGTCGATACTAAATGGTGGTTGATGGAACGTGACAAATCGCCAGGTCGATGTCTTGGCTTTTTCTAAATCGTCGATGACGAATTTTCGCATTTTGGGATCTGCCCAGTTCGAATAGTAGTTGCCGTCCAAGACGAGCCAGTGCGTATTGCCATAGTTAAAAGAGAAGTTGCCCATGGCGGGATATCTATCACCAGCCGCTTTCTTGAAGAAGGATTCTCTTTCAGCATCGCCACCAATGGGAGTGGCTGAATTTGTCTCGGTTTTTGTGGGGCCATTAAGTGGTTGAGACCAGAGAAAATAATAAGCAAGTGCATCTGGATTGCTTTTGAAGTCGGTATAGGGAATTCGAGGATCGTAGGCGATATCGTGATTACCAAGGACACCTATGGTGAGGATACTTCTGATCAAAGGCACGCCACTATTGGCGGAGGCAGAGTCAGTGTTGTAGACAGGAAAGAATTTATCGAGGTATTCAGAGTAAAGTCCCCTGTTATAGACAATGTCGCCTGGCAAGACGACGAAATCCGGCTTGGCTAGATAGCATTGATAAGCGATTTTTTTCTGTCCGTCAGTCTTAGCGGCAAGATCGCCAAATAAAACAAAGTTCAACGGTGAATCAAAACTTTTGCGCGTGTGGGCTTCAGCTTCAAAGACTGGCTTGGAATCCTTAAGGACGCGATATTTGTAAATCGAGTCAAACGGCAAATTATCTATTTTGCACGAGAATGAATAATCAGGCGAATCTTTTGAGGCACCGATTTCTCTTACGGCGATTGGGCCTGTCGTAGTCTTTGCTTTGACTGCTTTGTTGCCTTTGTTGTCTTTGATTTGCGAGACTTCAACAGACCAGGAGCTCTTTTTGTCTTTGGCAAGCCAGAGTATTTCTTGCGAATCGTGATTTGAAGCTTGTGCTGATGTGCCCATTTGCAAATATGGCTTGGCCACAAATATATCTTTTTCAGACGATTTTTCACTTTGCCCGTAAACGCCTGTACCCATGCAGAATGATAATGCAGTCGCTATGCTGGTTACGAGACGTTTGAGATTAGTGTCTGGTTTTTTCGAAAGCATCGCTGGAACTCCTGGTCGAATTGGGCATTTTAATTTTGGAATGACATAACGGCACAGTAAAATTGTAGAGACCCCAGGTTAAAAACGAAGTGAATATTCCGCAAGAAATCGAACCGCCTGCAAATAGAGATCACTTTATTTGTCCTTTGTGTCAGGCCGACAACCGCGCGAATGCGAAATTTTGTCGATTGTGCGGTAAGCCACGCCTCGATTTACCAGAACCGTCTCAGACTGCTGAAACAGGCTCTGTAGTCGCAGAGCCAAAGTTAGAGCAAATTCACACTGGCAGCAAATCGACATTGTGCCGTCAATGTCAGGCGCAGGTTCGTGGTACCGACAAATATTGCTCATGGTGCGGACAAGAAGGTCCCTGCGACAGTCTTGCCGATTCCCTTGATTGTCCAAAATGTCAAAAACGGTTGCCAGCACAGGCGAATTTCTGTTTTGCTTGCGGTACGCATGTTGGTCCTCATAAGCGCCTTAAGTTGCGGCCGCCAGGAGAGATATTTCAAGCTGAGGATGCCGAATTCTTTCCAACTTTTGATGCTTGATGATGTTTGATCTGACGCTTGCATCGAGGCTTGGATAGAGGCTGAGATATAAAAAGACCTTGCAGCTTTTGGCGCAAGGTCTTATTGATGGTTTAAAAGTGGTGCCGGGAAGCAGAATTGAACTGCTGACACAAGGATTTTCAGTCCTCTGCTCTACCGACTGAGCTACCCCGGCACAAAAGCATCACGTTGTTCGCGTGAATGAGGTTGATATATTACCACAAAGAATTGGACGACCAAATCAGCAGAAGCTTCTGCTGTGTATTTTGATTGCGTCAACTGTTAGTCGCTAAATAATTTAGCGTGAAGTTCGATTATACAAACCAGCGATGCGATAGCCATTTGTGTCCTTTTTTACAAGGAAATCAACGACGATTTGTTGGCTGGCTGGGGTGGGATTATTGGCTTCTTGAATAATCAAGGTGCCAAGCACAGTGACAACAATCGAGCCATCTGGGTTGATTGCTTGGGGTTGGATTGAAACAGCTTGAAAAGCAGCACTGACCTGCCCCTGAGTAATGCCCGCGGCGATTTGCGGAGACCATAGTGATTCTTTGAAGGCTTTGACCGCTTGCGGGGTCATCCATGCAAAAGCTTCGTTGTGACTGTTTGTGGCAGTAGCGGCACGATAGTCCATCGACTTGCCGATCCACCACGCGACAAATTTCTGTGCCATATCAGGCGTCAATCCAGTCGGCGTTATTGCTTGCTGGGTTGGACGCAAAGTTCTGGGCGCAAGGGCCTGGGCTGGAGGCGTAACGGCGGCAACCTTTTGAGCGGCAATGTTCGATTCATTGCTTGAATAAAATTGACCGACTGTGAATATAAAGAGGAATACCAGAATTAGCCCGATCAAAATCTTGTTTTTAAGCAGATTTTGCACCATTGCGGCTGGCCCAACTGGTGCTCCTGCAGGGGCCCGACTGCGGTCAAAAGCATTTGGACCGGCATTTGCTGCAGGTCGAAAGGCCTCGCGAGCCATGGGGTCTGGCGCAAAGCGTGCTTCCGGGTTTAAGCGGGCACTTGGATCAGGCTGCCCAGAAGGATTACTTGAGGGGTCGAGCGACGAATTTGTCATTGATTCGGCTGGGTTTTCGATATATCTGGTTGAGGTAGTCATGGTGTGATATTACTTTCCCACCCTGAAAAATCAACCCTCCTTATGGTGGTTCTCCCATGAAAAGGAGAACAATTGCAGTTTTACAGTTTTTTGCTGGGTCCTCAACCTATTATGCCATCACTAAATTGTTGTCAGCGTTGCGCCGACCATTGTCTTTTTTTTGCAAACAAGTCGTTATCATGGAAAGACAGCCATGAGCGCTGAGTTGCCATTATAGGAGCATGGGGCCATATGTGCAGGAGTCTTATCTTCCTTTTCTGGGTGCTTGTCTTGTTTGGCACGGTCAAAGTCGAAGCATCGCCGGACAGCCCTGCGCAATTAGATACCGCGACTTTCTCTGCAGGATGCTTCTGGCACGTAGAGAATGTTTTCCGCCATGTCAAAGGTGTTGATGACGTAACTTGCGGCTATACCGGTGGAACGACAAAAGATCCCACATACGAAGATGTCTGTTCGGGCTCCACTCACCATGCTGAGTCCGTTGAGGTCAAATACGATCCAAAGAAAGTGAGTTATGGCGAATTGCTTAATGTCTTCTGGGAAAACCACGATCCAACCACAGTTAACGCACAAGGGCCCGATCATGGTGAGCAATATCGTTCGGCTATCTTTTATCATTCAGCCGAACAAAAGGCTGCAGCACTTGCTTCCGAGCAAAAGCTTGCTGCAAGCGGGAAAGTCAAACGGCCAATAGTCACTCAAATTTTGCCAGCCGGGCCCTTCTATAAAGCCGAAGAATATCATCAACGCTATGTTGAAAAGCATGGTGGTGCTGATGCCTGTGCCGTTCACCTCTAAGCACTGGAACAGTGGTGAAATTGGCGTTTTTGTAATTTAATAAAAGCGCTCTGACCAGTTCAGCCTTCCATCCGGCGTTACCACGAAAGAAAGTGGTAACGCATTTCCCTGTGCCGGTTTCGGGATGCTCGAATATTAAAACGGCAAAAAGCGTTTTTTGGGAGTGCTCAAACGCCATTCGTCATAAAGGCACTGTCTTCAGCGATGCTTCTTTTAAATCAAAACGCAGATAACTTGATAGAATCAGGACGATGCAAGAACAAGTACAAGAGCAAGTACAAGACAAGTACAAGAATGGATCAAAATAATTTGAACGATCGACCTGATCCAGAAGACGAGAAAATATTTTCTGCTGGCGACGACAATGACGCCACGCAATTAGAATTGACTGCGCCTTCTGCCAGTCAACGGAATAATCTCGCGAATTTACCAGATTTGCCAATCAAACAAAATTTTCCCGGCAGCAATCGCAAATTTGTTGCCTATACTGTCAAACTGCCGGCAGAGCAACTGGCTGCTCTCCAGTCAATCTGGCTTGAATTGAAGCGGCTCTACGGCGCTCATTCACCTGATAAGAGCGGCATGATTCAACACGCCATTACCGATTGGCTGAGACGTTGGGACGGCCCAGAGCGTCAGGCGCTGCTGGAAGACTTACTGGAAATCAGACAAGACACCAGACGTCGTCAGTATAAAAAATAGTCGGTAAAAAAAGACTCAGTCTTTTTTGAGATGGCGATACAAGTAGTAGCCAAAGCCTGCCACCACTACTAATACTATTGCGATATCGAATTTGTGCCAAATATTGACGAAAACTTCCATGTTTTCGCCGAACTTAATGCCCACCCAGGTGAGGAAATAGCACCAGGCAAGCGAACCTATAAAGGTGAACAGGCAGAACATGCCGAAGTGCGCTTTAAGAACGCCTGCGGGAAACGAAATGAATGTGCGCACTACTGGCAACATTCTGCAAACAAAGAAAGTGATGTCACCGTATTTGTCGACCCATTTGTCAGCTAGTTCCATATCTTTTTCGCGTAACAAAAGGAAGTGTCCATATTTCTTCAAGAAAGGACGACCACCAATGAGACCAAGAAAATATGAAGGAATAGAGCCGAGCAAGCAGCCGATAGCTCCAGCTAGAGCTGCAAGATGAATATTCATTTTGCCGGTCTGTACGAGGATGCCTGCTGTTGGCATGATCGCTTCACTTGGTAACGGAATGTTAGCCGACTCAATTGCCATCATCACCGCTACGCCAATGTAGCCCCATTGCGCGACGCAATCGCGAATCATTTGCAAAATCGGATCGATAAGATGATGAAGCACTGTTGGTCCTCGTCTGGCGGATGCGGTTGGTTCTAATTTCACGATTCTACAGAGCTTGAGCCTCTTTCACCTTTAGGAACTTTCACGCGAGCGGAGCAAAGAGAGTAATTGGCATCTGTTACTATGACAACTTCTCCGCAAGATACGCACTGAGCAAGAACAAAAGGCAATTGGCAGAATGAAAACACGATTTCTCATATATGTTTTAGCTGTGATTTCTTTGTTTTCTTTTTCTGTATTGGCAAAGTTTCAAGAAACGCAGGTGATGGCAGACGCTCTCGTCGGTGATCCTAAAACTGGAAGTGCGCAAGCCCCTTCAACTGCTGGTACCGAGAATCTGCCTGACTACACCAACAAATTGATGTTGCGTAATGATCTGTCACTTTGTTTTCCTGTTTCTCATTCATGCGATCAGCATTGCAAGCCGTTGCCGGACCACAATATGGTCGTAGCCATGGAAGGAAAAAGTGATGCCGCATACAGTTTTAAATGGTCGTTTACTGATCCCATAAATGCTGAAGGCGTGCGTGCCGTTGATAAGGCGGATTTCGCCAAATCACATAAAGTCAGTTTCTTCTATGCTAATCAACAACGTAATACTCTCGTTGGATATACAAATGCCATTCGCCTATCGGATGAACTGTTTCGCCAGATAAAGGCCGGTCAAGCAGCTGAATTTGAAACTGATGGACCATATAGTCCAATGGTCAATCACAAAGAATCTGTGCCTTTGCCGCATTATTTGAAAGCAGTCGGCAGCGAAACTGTTCCTATCATGGTGGACGAGAAAAAGGTGTCAGTGAGAGCCATCCAAGCTCAAGCGAATAATGGTTGGACTTACTCGATTTTGGATAATCCAAAATTCCCAATCTTGCTCAAAGGCACCGGTCCTTTTGTTTGGGAACCACCAATTTTTGTTTATGCCAATGGGCTTGCCGGCGATAACAGCGGCATGCGCGAAGGCAAACGAATCGTCAAAGATTTGAAGAATAATGGTATTGCCACCACAAATGCAATTCAATTTGATTTTGACTCGGCCAAGCTAAGACCGCAAGCCAAGCCAATTCTCAATGAAATCGCGAAATATTTGGCGGCTAATCCTGCTATTAAAATCGAAGTGCAGGGGCACACATGCACAATCGGAACGGCTGCATACAATATGAGTTTGTCGGATAGAAGAGCAAAAGCAGTGCGTGATTATCTGGTGAATGCTGGTGTCGACTCATCGCGCTTGCAACCAATTGGCTTTGGCTTCACCAAGCCTGTTGCAACGAATGCTACAAATGCAGGCCGAGAAAAGAATCGACGTGTTGTGTTTCGAATTACAGCCAGATAATTGGCCTAGTTAAACAAAATGCAGCTCAATCAAGCCAATATTTATTTTGTTCTGGTGCGTCCAGTTTTTCTGGGTAATATCGGTGCGACTGCGCGTTTGATGAAAAACTTTGGCTTTGAAAAGCTACGTCTGGTTGATGCGCCGCGCAACTATAAAGATGCTGAAGCACGCAAAATGGCTGTCGATGCTTTCGATATTTTGAAAGCGGCAGAAGTGTTTTCGTCTTTGCCGGAAGCTGTTGCGGATTTGAATCTGGTGGTTGGCACATCATCTGGACAACAGCGCAGTCAGCCTCTAGAGTCGCTGCCGCAATTTTTAGAGCGAGCAGCAGCGCAAAATCTTGAGTCGACAAATAAAGTTGCAATTGTTCTTGGTGACGAACGAAATGGTTTGAGTATCGACGAGCTGGCAATTTGCAATGTGCAGGTTCGCATTCCAACCAATCCGCTTTTTCCATCACTGAACGTTTCGCAGGCAGCTTGCATTCTGGCTTACGAGATCAGTAAGTTTTGCACTACAACTGATAGTGAGAGTTCAGGCGATGCGGTTAGCGCGAGCACTGATTTGCTCACGACAGCAGATGATGAGCGGGAATTATTTGAGCAACTCTCGCAAGTCCTGGAAAAAATTCAATTTTCACGTGCGCACAATAAAGATCTGGTGATTGGACAACTACGTCAATTTTATAAAAGGGCGTTGCCGACGAAACGAGAGAGCGATTTGCTAAGAGGCGTTTTGCATCGTCTGAAGACTTTGGGCGACATGGATAAGTAAGAAGTTTGCAGTTGGTTGCAAACCCGAAAGTGCTTCGTGCTTGATGGTTTAGCGGATGATTGAGATCTGGGAAAACAATGGCGTAGTCGTTCGCAGTCTATAATGAAATTAAACTCTATTCTACGGTGGGGGTTTAGTTATGGTCGACAACGCGGACGAGACCGAGCACGACGACGATTCCCAGACATTACTGCATCGCCGAACACTCCTAAAAGTTATGGCCAGCGCACCGCTAGTCGTTTCATTGGGGCTTTTTTCATCGCCTGTGATGCGGTTCTTGAAACCAACGATGAAAGCCGGTAATTTCTTTCAATCTGCTGATTTACCAACTGCAGACAAGCCACCTCTATTCAATCTGCGTGACCTGGCAGATGTCTGGACCTGCATACCATTTATGATGCCGATGAAATATCTGGTCTTCAACCCCGAACAATATGAAGTCCGTAAAATTCCCGGTTTCGTCATCCGAACAGGAAAGAATCAAATCGTTGCATTCAGCCGCATCTGCCCTAAACATCGTGACCACGTTCTGAATTTTGTTCTTCCAGCTGCCGACGGTTCCTGCGGTTGCGTCGATAAGAGCTGTAAAGGCTACTGCATCGGGTATGCCAAAACTCCAAGTCTTATTTGCTCTTACGATAAAAGCGTCTTTGACATTGGCAACAATGGGCGTGCGTCATGCGGAGCAGCGCGTTATTCTGCGCGCCAATTTAGTATAAGTCGCAACGGAGATTGGATTAGCATAGATGGTTTTGAGCAGGTTGGCATTGCTTGAGCTCTTGAACAAAGCCTGTTTCAACTCGGCGTCAGGCTGTAACTCGTGAGAGATTTTGCGATTTCTACTTGTGTATTGTCGGGTATTGCGTGGTTCCTGGAATCAGCCACGTGTGTCGCTCCTGAAGGCGAATCAGCCCTCCAAATGGTCATGTTTCTGACCCTGATAGTTTTCCTTTGGTCGTTGTTTCAAGTTTTCAGGCTAAAGAAGCCTTAATCTGGCTCAACGGCAATGTCGATGTGATCGCCAGCCACTCCAACTGAGTCGCCTTTTGCGTCGAGAGCGAACAGTCGTGCCTGATAGATTCCGGGCGTTGGAAAGTCTTTACGCTCTAAAATAATGTCGCCCGTTTTGTTTGCGCTTTTGATGAGCCGAAGCTGTAGACGTGAAGCTTCGGGTGCGTTCTGGTCGTTTGTGGCGAGAAACAAATTGGGTCTAATTATTTCGAGAGCGAATGTTTTAGCACCAGGAACATCATTGCTGGTGCAAGTCAAAATTGTTTTAGGGTCTTTACTGGAGAGATGAGTAAAGCCCTTAGTGCCTAAAAATCCTGAGTTGGCGAAATAGAGTTGAGGCATCAGCTCTCTTTCGGTCATGCTCTTAATAGACGTGACAACAAGCGAAGAAGGCAGATGAATTTCAATGTTTTCGGCATGTCTACCAAACACCCAATATGGGCAGGCGCGCAAGGCGAACACGAAACCGCGCTTACCGTCTATAGATAATTCGTGTCCGCTGATGTTTACCGGCGCTTTAGTCGTGTGACTTAGTTGATTTGTAAAAGCCAGTGTTATTGCTTGCGATTTTTTGCCCCGCATCTCGCTTGCTAGATTTTGCGCCATTTCTACGAAGAGAAAATCAGTATCGCCATAGTCTAAATTTTCGAAGCTAATTGTTTGAATATTGTGCTTTCGCTCAATTTTGCTATGTGATTGAATTGCTTGCGAGTCGAGATTTATTTGGGTTTTCGCATCTCCGCTTGCCGATGCCTCTTTGGCGATTTTCAGCCACTTTTTGTGTTCTTGATCCCAGAGCAGAATTTTCGCTTTGTCTGTATTTTCAGCCAGTGATTTACGCAAGTATGCAAAAGGTAAAATGGGCATCGCCGAATCAAAGGCAATACAATTTTTTAGGTCGCGTGGAAATTGCGGACGCTGCAACATTTCAGGAACCGCATTGCGACCTTCGTATGCACCTTTTTGTTGATCGGGTATGCCCAATAAAAGCGTCTGAGGATCGTCATCTATGTGCTCGTATACATGCGCGAGATCCTCTCGTATTGCATTCATTTCGAGACCAGCATTACGCCAGGCATCATTATTTTTAAAGAGAAGAAAAAAGGCACCACAGAGAAATAATACTGCCGCACCAGAAAAGATTCGTTTTACTGTGGGCCTCTTTGACGACGAGAAAAGAGTCGATCCTTCAGATAGTCCCCAGGCTAGGAGAATCGACAATGGAGCAGTGACTAGGTAGGCCAGGCGACTGCTTTGCAAATCCATTGAAATCGAAAAAATCTTGTAGACCGGGGCGAGCGATAGGGCAATCCAGATCATCAAGAATGGGAAAAGTCTTTTACTGGTGCTGCTTCTCATCGCGCCGAATAAACCAACGACGGCTGATATTACGCCTATGTCCCAGGAAATTAAACCAAGATTGTGGCTGCCAACGATTAGTTGATTGGCTGGCTGAGCAAGCATTGTCAGACCGTTGCGCCAGCCCGCGAGAAATTCGCGCATATTAGCAATGAAGAACAATGAATCATCATATCCACCGACAAAAGTGCCAAGGGCGATTCTTCTCACCACAAAATAAAGAGTCAGCAAAATCCAGAATGGGGCCGTGGCAAAAACACCTCCCTTGATTTTCTCGAGCAGTGAGGATGTCTGCTCTTTGACCGGTGGCAGAAAAACGTCAAACGCAAAAAGCAACGCAGGAGCTGTGACTGCCATCTCTTTGGACATCAGGGCGAGGGCCATACAGGCAAGGCTCAAAACCAATTTGGCTTTCGATCGGTCGGTGCGCCATTGGATGTACAACCAGAGTGTTAGCAAATAAAATGTGGCGACAATGTCGTCAACGCGTCCTGTGATCCACGAAACAGCTTCGCAATGAAGAGGATACAGCGCAAAAAGGAGTCCCGCTAGAAGTGGAAAAAGAAAGGATTTTTGGGCAAGACCAGCAAATCCGTGGTCTTTGCTGGCGATGTGGTCATTGGCTATAACAGTGACTATTTTAAACAATTGACTGCTGATAGCGAAAACGAGAATACTGTTTGCGATATGAAAAAGAACATTCGTAAGATGAAAGCCGAAGCCATTAGTTCGCCAGACTAGATAATCTGTATACATAAAAACAGAAATCAAAGGTCGATAGAATTTGAAAGTGGCAATGTCTAACCAGTTATGATTGAAATTGCGCAATAGCATTTCGGGATGGTCTATAGCCTTGCTAAGCCAGGCCAGATGTACGAAATCATCGCCGTTGAAAAAGTTGAACAGCACCGGCGAATAGGCAAGTGTTGTGATTACGGCAATAAGCGCGATGGCGATGTAATTCTTTTTCAAGACCGTGAAACTAGTCACTTTTTTGCAACGATTCTTTTATTGAGTCTAGTGCGACTTCGTAGGCAGGACGATTGGCAATGTGACAGCGCACATCCTCCTTCTTCTTTACGACTTTTGCAGGATTTCCGACTACCACCATTCCCGGTGGCACATCGCGACTAACTACGGCGGCTCCCGCAAGAATAGCACCAGCGCCTACTCTCACCCGCGGTAATACCAGTACTTTAGCGCCGACGATAACGCCTGCTTCAAAATAGGGACCTTCTCTGCCAATCTGGCAGGGAGGGTGCAAGCTGTCTGTTGTGCAAGACATTGGATAGAAGTGCACATTATCTTCAATTGTGGTGTAGGTGGCAATGAAGACATTATTGTGGAAACGGCAGTTGTTGCCGATTTTCACATAGCCGTCAGATTGTGCGAGTGCACCGAAACTGCAGTTGTCGCCAAAGTGACTTTCTTCTCGAATGATGGCGCGGCTCCCGGTTTGAAAACCGCGCCCAAAAGAGCAGCCAGCATAGATCAAAGTACCTGAGCGGATGACGCTGTCTCGCCCAATGAGCAGTTTGGGGTTGATATAGGATGAATCTACCTTGCGTCCGCCCAATCGTTCGCCCAGAACGCACTGAGCGCCGATGTGAGTGTTGTCACCGATTTCGACGTTCTCATAGATGATTGTGCCAGCTTCGATACTGACGTTATCGCCGATCTTGCAGCCACTGCTCACGATCACAAAGGCGGCAACTTGAACATTTTGTCCAAGTTTTGCTTCTTTATCTAGCGATGCAAGCGGGCTGATTGTCACGGTAGTTCAACTAAATACTCAGCGCAGCGGTAGATACCACCGGAACTGCACCAGGCACTACGAGTCCGAAGTTTTCAGCCATTATTGCCTGCAGCGATTGGGCTATATATGCCACTTGCTCCGCTTTCAATTCCGGATATATAGGCAGTGAGATGACCTGGTCTGAGAGTTTCTCTGAGACTGGAAATTCACCCTTTTTGTATCCCAATTGCTCGAAGGCTGTTTGAACATGCAACGGCACCGGGTAATAGCACATCGAACCGATACCACGTTTAGCAAGCTCGGCGCACACGATATCACGCGCGGTGGCATGGCTGCCATCGACTTGAGCCGTTATGCGAATCGTATACTGATGCCAGACGTGGCTGATGGTCGATTCGTTGGCATCGGTCGTACCGAAGCTCAGTTTAGGTGTAATTACACCAGGACAGTGACTGAGAGCGACTTTGTAGAGTCTTGCCACAGCCTGTCGTTTTTCGATCCAGGAAGTTAAATGTGGCATTTTTACCATCAAAACAGCGGCTTGAATTTCGTCAAGGCGAGAATTGATACCAAGTTCATCGTGATAATAACGTCTGGTCATGCCATGGGCGCGAATGCTCTTGAGGCGATCATAAAGAGCTTTATCGTTGGTTGTAATCATCCCGGCATCGCCTGCGGCACCAAGATTTTTGGTGGGGTAAAAACTGGTGCAGGCAAGATCGCCAAATGTGCCAGTAGGTTTGCCGTTTATAGTGGCGCCAATACCCTGGGCATTGTCTTCAATGACTTTCAGTCCGTGCTTTTTAGCGATAGCCATGATCGCTTCCATATTTGCCGGCTGTCCATAAAGATGGATAGGCATGATTGCTTTTGTTTTAGGCGTGATCGCCGCTTCAATCAAATTGGTATTGATGTTGAACGAATCTTCGAAAACATCAACAAAAACTGGTTTGGCACCACGAACCAAGATTGCTTCAACAGTTGCTGCAAATGTGAAAGGAGTAGTGATTACTTCATCATCTGGTCCGAGATCCAGTGCCCACACACTCAAGACCAGGGCATCTGTTCCGTTTGCTACACCGATACCGTATTTGCAACCGCTCACTTCTGCAACTTTTTGCTCGAGCTCGGTGCCGTATCTGCCGAGAATAAAATGACCACTGCGCAGTACATCTAAAACGGCCGCTTCAATATCTGCCCCAATCGCCTGGTATTGCTCTTGCAGATTCAACAAAGGGATGTTTTGAAATGAAGTGTTTTGACTCATGCCTTTCCTTCTTGTGTCGGCGGTGACTGGTCGGTTTGTAATTCGACTGTCTTCGCTTTCGGATTGCCTGTGATTGTTCGTGAACGAAGCAGAGTCTAACCGATTCTTACATGGGCTTAAAGGCGCCTTACGTAAGCAAGGCAGTCAGTAGTCAGCGGTTAGTGTGAATTCGTTCTAACTCTGGCACAGACCATACTGACGGGAGCCTTGTTGGCGCGAATGGTTCGCCCATTCTGTCTTAAATAAATTGAAGAGGGATGATCTGCCGAAAGGTTTGCAAAGAGATAAAAACGCTGCGGTTGATTAGGTAATGTTCATAATGGATTGAATTATGTTAGCTGCAATACATTTACATGGTGCTTTTGTCATTTTTTTTGGTGACTGATATTCGGAGACAAAAAAAGGAGCTCTGCGAAATGCAGAACCCCTTATTTAATTTCGGTAGCTTTCGCTTATCTCTTTTTGCCAGATACGGCAACGGTGCGAGATAAGGCATTGGTAACGAACAGATTGAGGCTGACGCCTTCTTTTTCTGCGCGGTCTACAAGAGCCTGGTGCAACGATTTAGGCAAACGAACGGTGAACTTACCGCTGAATTGCATGTAATCTCCGCTTGCGGATGATGCTTTGGCTTTGGCTGCGGTGTGTTTCGCTGGAGCCTTGCGTGCTGCAACTTTACGTCCGCCGCTAATTTTCGCTGCTGCTTTGTGAGCGATTTTCTTAGCTGCTGGCTTTGCCTTAGTTGCAGTAGCTTTTTTCCGTACTGTCATGTCTCTCTCCTTTATGGACTGGGGATATGCCGGACTAGCCGGGTTGCTTAGACATCTAAGCTCTGGATGATTCCCGGGTACAAAAAAAGCCCGGGCGCACGCGAGCCGCCACCTAGCGGTTGCTAGTGCGACCCATCGATTGGTTATGCCACCTACCACCACTCAAGGTGGCACATACATTGTACCAAGAAGATCTATCTTTTAGTCATACTTTGTATATCTTTTGGTGCCTTTCTTTAAAAACGCCAACTAGGTGGGCTCTTGCAGGTGGCGCTACGGCTGGTGCGCACCGCTTTTAATGGCTGGTATCAGATGGCACCAATCGTAACGGACTATTTCCAAAAGCCCCGAAAGCCTCAACTGGGTGCTGGTGCCTCAGATTTTCTTGCCAGAAGGCACCTCCAGGCACCGTTTTTTGGTGCTTGGTGCCTCGGTAAAAAAGTGTCTGGTGGCAAACACCATAGCCGACACCATTTTGGAGAGGACGACGGTGGCGCAAGCGGTGCCAATGCAAAAACTGTCTGTGGTGCCGGTCGAGCGGTCTTTGCAGCTATTTCTTTAAAAGCACCAATCTGGCGGCCTGAGTGATCGGTTAATCTGAGGGAGAGTCTGGTTTCGTCACATATTCGGGTCTGATGAGTTGCAAAGCTCAGCGTTTCCCGTCCAGTGTCAGATAAAATGAAGCAGTGCTAAACATATTAATTGTCAAATTGAGCGCCATTGGAGACGTGATTCACTGTCTTCCGGTCGCTGCCGAACTCAAGGCGAGCTTACCTGAGGCCAAAATCTGCTGGCTGGTAGAAGCAGGCAGTGCTGAGTTGCTATTGGATAACCCATGCGTCGACGAAGTGATCGTTTTCCAGAGTAAGAACTGGGTCAAGCAAGGTGGCAACCCCGTGAACTGGTTTTCGATTGGTCACGAAGCGCAATCGTTTTTTTCCAATTTGAGAAAACGCAAATTTGATGCGGTCCTTGAGATGCAGGGACTGCTAAAAAGTAGCCTGGTGGCATATGCGTCCGCCGCACCGATTCGCATAGGGTTTGCAGACACCAGAGAATTCGCAGATCGGCTCCTCACCCATAAAGTCAATGTAGGAGACTATTTCGGGCACTATGTGCCGGTTGTGGAATTGAATTTGCAAATCGCTTATGCATTGATTCGACTGCTTGGGCATGAACCATCGACGCGATTGCCAGAATTTCGTTTGCCTCCACCTGGGGTGGCTCAAGCCCAAAAGGTGGAGAGACTGTTGGCACCCTTGCTGGTATCGTCGCAAAGTGCCGAGGATGCCACCAGAAAAGACATACAAAATGATGTGTCTTCTGGTGCCGGTAGCGTTCGACAGAAAACTGGCGTAAATATGCATATAAGGAATATGCTTGTCGAGACTGCTGGAACATCAAATCTGCCAACTGGTGGCGGTCTTGCTGGGGCACCGGCAGCGGAACTACTACCGCCAGAGCCATCACTACCATGCATGATGGCATCAATAAGCACCACCTCAGACTGCAAAATTGTCTGTGGAATCATCCCTGGTACTACCTGGATTACCAAAATTTGGCCAGAGGAAAGATGGATTGAATTGTGCAGGCTGCTGAGTGAGCGCTTGAAATTTCAGCTCGTTTTGATCGGCTCGAAGGCTGAGAAAAAGATTAATTCGCGCTTAGCCGAAAGTCTCCAGAAGTCAGGTCTGACTGACGTTGTCGACCTGACCGGCGAAACTTCTTTGCTTGAGCTGGTTTCAGTATTTGGGCGCTGCGATTTGGTTGTTGGTGGAGATACCGGACCGCTCCATCTTGCTGCTGCTGTCGGCAAGCCTAAAATACTTGGCATTTATGGCAGCACACCAAGCAAGCGCAATGGACCTTACGGACAGCAATGCGTTTCGATTTCATTGAAAAAATGGTGCCAGCCATGCTACTCCAAGACGTGCGCATTAAAAACCGTGGAGTGTTTGACAGACTTGAGTACGCTAACGGTTTTCGAGGCAATTTGTAATCTGATGGGCGGGGCTGACACCGATGAATGATAGTAAAGCTCAATCCGTTTTCATCTGGAGTCATCGTGAAACCAAATTGCTACTGGTCGTTTTGCTTCTAGCGATTTGCTGTTTCTTTCCAGCACTTGGTTCCTTCGGCATTCTGGATCCAAGCGATGGCTATTATTCAGAAGGAGCACGAGAAATGGTGGAGTCGGGAGATTATCTCACTCCTCATTTAAATTACGAGCCGTTTTTCGACAAACCGATTCTAAATTACTGGCTCATTGCTGCGTGTTTCCGACTCTTTGGCGTGACTGAACTGGCCAGTCGGCTTCCTGCTGCAAGTTTAGCGGTGCTTATTTGCGTTGCAATTTTCGTTTTCGCTCGACAATTTCTTAGCAGACGCGCCGCTTTTATTGCCGCTTTAGCTTTGATGTCGAGCCCGATGTGGATGTCTTTAGGACGCATGTCCTTGACTGACATGCCCTTGAGTTGCTTCGTCTGGATATCGCTGTTTTCATTTTTTCTAGCAATCGAGCGAAATCTTCGTCTGCTTGTCTGGGTCGGATATTTGGCGATGGCCTGTGGTTTGCTGACCAAAGGACCACTTGCTGGTTTTCTGATTGTGGCTAATCTGGCACTTTATCTACTCGTGATAAAGCGTCAGCCTAAAGAATGGCTGAGTCTGATTGGATATTTGCACGTAGTTCCAGGATTGTCTTTGACCTTGCTGCTGGCGGCACCGTGGTATTTTTCGGAGAACGCGGCAACATCTGGCAAATTCTTTCAAGAATTCTTTTTGAATCAAAATATAAATAGAGCGATGGGCACAGTCGATCACAAGGCTGGCCCTCTTTATTATTTCCCACTGTTCGTGGGTGGCGCCTTTCCCTGGTCGATTTATTTGCTTGCTCTGATACCAATATTCGCACGCGAACCGTTTCGTAGGCTAAAACGCATATGGCAAAGTTCATCGGCTGCAGATGCTGATGATACCAATTTAAGCGGCCGCATTAAATTGACTATTTTTGCCGCTTTATCATCAATATTCATGCTTTTCTTTTTCACTGTTTTGCCAACTAAATTGGCGACTTATTTGTTGCCAGTATTTCCGTCTCTCGCTTTGCTTTCGGGCATTTTGTTTGACAAAATGATGCACTTCAAGAAGATCACATGGTTGAAAGTGCCAGCTTCGCTTGTGGCGCTTGTGTCAGGTGTTGCTGCATTTGCGCTTCTGTTTTCAACCGTCGGCCACTCTCTTAATTTGGGACATTCTAAGCAGTCCCTTGCGATTGCTTCAGAAATTGCTCACACAGATTCCAGTTTGCGATTGCTTCTTGGATTAGCCATGACGATGTTGACAGCTGGAACATTGGTCGTATTGTGGGCTGGCGTAAAGAAAGGCTTGCGCATGCAAATGCAGGCTATCGTTCTCGCCCTTGCTATAGCGGTTCCAACGACACTGATTCTTGCCTGGCAAGACAAATGTCGGGATTTTCAACAGCTAGTTCGCGAAAGTGGTGCCAAAGAGGCGAATGCCATAATGCTTGGTCGTCGTTCGCCATCTGCTGAATTCTATTTGCATAAAAAAGTGCGGTTTATAGCTGGTGAAGAAACAATCGCTGATGACGCAAAAGCCAGTCCAGTAGGGACTTATTTTTTGTTGAACGAATACATTGTTTCGATGTTGAGAGACGCCGGTGTAGGTTTTGAAAAAGTTGCACAACGTGGCGACTGGCAATTGATCAAGACAAAGTGACGCAATTAGAAACACCCCGACTCATTTTACGTCGCTGGCGAGACTCCGATCGCAAGCCGTTTTCAGCTATGAATGCGGATGAAGATTCGTGGGTTTGAATCAACCCACATTTGAGGCCAGCATGCACAGTGATTACTTAAGTGGCGAAAAAAGCGTTTGATTGTCTGTTGCTATTCCGTTTCCTCTATAGTCAAGAACCGCTTTGGGAAAGGCTTTCTTGAGGTCTGCAAGCTCGTCTGGCCGGTAGCGTTTTATCGACAAAATAAGAGTGGTTAACTTCAAGTCCTTGAGGGTAAGCAGTCCTGCAAAGCTGATTCCAGTTCCACGTACGTTGAGATTTTCCAGAGCCGTTTGTTGTTTCACGGCTGGAAGCGATTTGTCTGTAAGTTTGTGATTGTCGCCTATATCCAGTCGTTTTAACTGGGAGCATTTGGGAAGGTTCTTCAAATCATCATCCAAGAGGTTTGACTGACTGATCACTAGCTCTGTTAGATGGGGCAACGCGCTGAGATATTTAAAATTTTCGCTTTTGAGTGGATTGAACTGCAAGTTCAATCTTTCCAAAACTCTCAATCTCGGAGTTTCTTTGAGAATTGGACCTTCCACGGCAGCGCCAAAGGCGGAAAGAAATTTGACTGATGGCAGGCTTTTGAACCCGGCAAGTCCCTTATCGGTGGTGTCAGAGCGCTCCACGTTCAACGAAATCAAATCCTTGAACTCAGGTAACGTTTGCAGAGCTTTATCACAAAGAGAGTGGTCGTTATCATCCATCGATAGATAGGCAATTTTTAAACGATTAATGCCCGCCGTTTTAATGTTTTTCAGACGTTCTGGATGCTCCAGGCAACGAGGATTCAGCTCCAGCAAAACGGTTGAACCCGGTGGCACCTCAACTGAAAAAGAGCCTTGCGCAATACCGATTGCACGTCCAAATCTGTGAATTCCCTCTTTCTCATTGCCCATCAATTGCAAGGCTCCGACAGGGTATTCGGTCGGGAACGAAAAGTAACGTAAATTGGCGCTATGAGCTACATAAGGAGAGCTCCAAAATAAAAGGAGTGCAAATGAGAGAGAGACTTGATATCGCATTCAACTTTTCCAGTGATCGACGTTAGCTGTAGCTATTTGAGTGGCGCAAAATAGACTTGATTTTCCTCTCCCACACCTTCGCCTCTATAGTTAAGATACGCCTTCGGGAAGGCTTTTGTGAGCTGTTCTAATTCGCTTGGTCGATAGCGTCTTACCGTAATGTTGAGCCTTTTCAACTTGAGAGTTTTGAGACTGAGCACTCCTTCAAATGTAATGCTAGTTCCGCGTACGTCGAGAACTTCTAAATTGGTGAGCCCTCGCAAAAGAGGAAGCGATTTGTCTGTAATCTTCGGATTGCCGAGAAGGTACAATCGCTTTATTTGTGTGCACTTGGCCAAATTACTAAGATCACTGTCGGAAAGATTTGACTGATTAAGAACCAATTCGGCCAAGTGAGGCAGGGCGCTCAGATACTTCAAGTTTGCACTCTTGAGTGGATTGAAGATCAAATTGAGGTCTTCCAGACTTTTCAGTTTCTGTGGCTCTTTCAGAAACGACCCATCCAAGTTGGCGCCTGATGCGTACAGATATTTGATTGATGGCAGACTTTTAAAACTGGAAAGACCTTTGTCGGTGACATCCGAGCGATCGATATGGAGCGCCACCAGATCTTTGCATTCAGGCAGCGTTTGCATGGCTTTGTCGCAGATTGAGTGGTCTAAATCTTCCATGGCTAAATAGGACATTTTTAAACGGTTAATGCCAGCTATGTTCACGTTTTTGAGGCGTTCTGGATGCTCCAGGCAATGAGGGTTGACATCCAGCATAATAGTGTGATCTGGTGGCACATTTATCGAAAGCTTGCCCTGAGCAGGACCAATACCATTGCCAATGTTTTCTGACCCCAATCGCTCGACACCCAGCAATTTCAGGGCTCCGATTGGATAATCGGTTGGGAATGAATACTCACGCACATAGCTTTTAACCGTTGCCGCTTTACTGGGCGTTGCAGCTTTAGTAGCAGGGGCGCTAAGAGCTACAGATTGAAGGCTCAAAAAAGAAAAGAGTGCAAATGAAAGAGCGGTTTGATATCGCATTTAATGTTTCCAGAGGACTAGTGTTTCCATTGATTGCTAATAATATTCTAGTCTGTCTGGAGCTTTTGAACTTCTCCCAGCGGACTCAGCGTTGAGTGATTGTTTCTGCCGGTTTATTTGAGAGGCGCAAAAAATATTTGATCGTCTTTGGCCACTCCTTCTCCTCTATAGCAAACAAGCGTCTTGGGAAAAGCCTTCTGTAGTTCTTCGATTTCATTTGGCCGGTATCGCTTTACAGGTAAGAGTAGTTTGGTCAATTTGAGATTTTTGAGAGTCAGAACTCCTGGCAATGAAATTCCGCAACCACGTATATCGAGCTCTTCGAGGGGTGTAAGTTGTTTGAACACCGGCAGCGATTTGTCCGTAATCTTAGGATTGCCAAACATATACAACTGCTTGATTTGTCTGCATTGAGATAAAAAGATGAGGTCCTTGTCTTCAAGATTTAAGTGACTCAGCTGCAGTTCTGTCAGATGAGGCAAAGCGCTTAGATATTTAAAGTTTTCGCTTTTGATCGGGCTCAATGACAAAAAGAGGCTCTCTAAATTTCGCAATTTCTGAGTTTCTTTGAAAATTGAACCATCCAGGTCGGCGCCATAAGCGAGCAAGTGTTTGACAGAGGGTAGACTTTTAAAGCCGGACAGTCCCTTATCTGTGGCATCAGAGCGCGCCACGTCCAATGAAATCAGATCCTTGAATTCAGGCAGCGCCTGTAAGGCTCTATCGCAGTGGGAATGGTCGTTATCATCCATTGATAGATAGCGCATTTTCAAACGGTTGATGCCAGCCGTATGGATGTTTTTCAAGCGCTCTGGAAGCTCCAGGCAACGAGGATTCAGGTCCAGTAAAATAGTTTGACCAGGTGGTACGGTAAGCGACACAGCGCCTTTCGCTGGACCAATACTACGATCGTCTGCCTCTGTTCCATCTTTTTCATTGCCCATCATATGCAGGCTGCCGAGAGGATAGTCGGCCGGAAATGAAAAATGCCGCACCTCGACTCGTGTTTTTGCCTCTTCATTGGACCTGGCCGCTTTGCCAGCGGGACCGCCATAAGTTAAATGAGGATATCCCCAGAATAGAATGAGTGCCAGGACAACAGCGGCTTGATATCGCATTTAATTTTCCAGAGGGCTGGTGTAATCTTAAGTTGTTGATAATATTCTAGTCTTTTCGAAGCTCTTGAGCTGCTTACGGTAGTTTGATCGGTGAATTAGATCAACGTCTTTGTAGCAATTTGCGTTTGGGGTTTGTCTAATATGGCTCGCCATTTTAAAATGGAGTCTGATACCTCAATATGTAGCGGTAATGAAAGCTCAAATATACGTCCGTCTTTTAAATGAAGGAAGCGATGTCTGGAAAGCGGTTCCTGCCATTCGAGTCGCTGGCAATGTTTACGCGCTGGAAGGCGATGACATTTTTGACCCTGCCACCGAAGAGTGGGAGTTTGAGCCAGGCGCTATCGTGATTGTTGAAGAGCGTAAATTTCCGGGAGCCAGCGGAGCTCCAGAAAAAAGACTGGTCGCAGTGGATCATCACGACGAATTTGCAGACTCGTGACCCGGATGTCAGTGATCTTGCCGCCTATTACAGAGATGGAAAGTGGATCGCTTACGATTGTAAACTTCATGAGCTTGGAGCAGTCGTTGTTTTAGCTTTTAGGCAAAGCAAGCATCAGAGTGAATTTAAAAGTGCTGCCACTGCCAATTGAGCTCACTACCCAGATCTTTCCTTTTTGCAGTTCAATAAATGCCTTCGCAATTGAAAGCCCCAGACCTGAACTGGCGTAGGGTTTCGTCGAGCGGTTGGTGCCTTGCTTGAAACGTTCAAAAATGTCTTTTTGTTGATCCTCAGCAATGCCTGGACCATTATCTTCAATTGATATTTCGGCCCGATTACCCACGGCAGTTGCGCTCACATTGACTTTTGCACCATTAGGGGAGAATTTGATGGCGTTAGCAACCAGATTGAATAATGCTCGTTCAAGCATGATGGGATCTGCTTTGACGACCAGATCGGTTGGAGCAAAGCGTAGAGCAATTTTGCCATCTTCAGCGAGCGCTGCAACAACCTGCTTGCACCCTTCAAAGCAGCTATTTAAATCAACATTTTCAATTTTTGGTTGCATTGCTTCGGCGCGCATTTTTTCGGAATCAATCAAATCGTTGATCAATCTGAGCATTCGTTCTGTGTTTGATTCCGCCATCACGATGTAGTCGCTAAGTCGTTTTTCTACCTTGCCCGAAAGGTCTTGCGATAAAAATCCAAGAATGTTCTGGATGGTAAAAAGGGGGGTGCGCAAATCATGCGTAACCATTGCTACCACTTCTTCTTTCAAGCGTTCCGATTGGCGGCGTTCCGTCATATCATGGGCAACTGCGAAATATTTCTTTTGCTCGTCCGACCAGCTTACTGACAAAACTATGTCTGCTTTCTCGCCATCCTTTTTTAGCAATTGCATTTCGTCAGGTATTCTCTGCGAGTTTTTTTTGCGACTGGAGAAAAGTTCGCGTGCTTTGTTGATGTCCTTTTCGGCTATCAATGAGAGAAAACTTTGCCCAATCACGTCTTCTGGCTCATATCCGAAAAGCGTTTGCAGAGCTGGGTTGACGGCATCAATGCGAACCTGCTGATCAATGGTAAGAATCAAATCGTGTGCGTTGTCTATGATTGCTTTTTCTTTTCGAATAGATTGTTTGATTTCACGAGCCATTCCGTGAAAAAGTTGGTCCAGTTTTGAGATATCGTCCTCGCCCGTCAGTTCGTCGTTGAGTGGCTGATCGCTCGCCAACCTATACGCATTGTCTGTTAGAACGCTCAATTTTCCTGTAATTTCTCGCGTTAAATACAAGGCTAAGGCGATGCCCATTGCAATCGTAGTGAGCGAGCCGAACATGAGTAGAGTGAGAATCTCATTGCGCAATTTGGCTTGAATTTCTGGTGCCAGGCTAGCCAATTTCTTTTGCTGCTTGCCTATTTTTGTCAGCTCTCGATAATCTATAAATGCCATTTGTTGGTGCAATTTAGTCCATAAAGGATTATTCAAACTCCATGCATTAGAACCAAATTTTTTAGTGTTGTTGACGATTGCGAGCACAGTTAGAAGGCTTTGTTCGCATGCTCTTTCGGACTTCTCAACTTTCCGCGTGATCTCCTCATCATTTGCAGTCTGGTCTTTTAGCAGTTTGAAATCTGCGCGTATGTCATTAACCAGTTCTTGAAACCGATCACTTTTTGCGATTAATTCCTCTTCGCTAGTGCCAGTGAATTCAGCGATGCCGTCGTAAATATCTTTTGATAGCGTGGTGATTGTGTCCGAGACAACCTTGGCTTTTATGGAAGTGCTCAATTCAGACTCTGCATTACGCTCGAGCATTGCCAGCCAGCCAAACAATATGATTTGAATGACTAGCGGTATTGCCACCAGGCAGAGAACTTTGGTTGAAAGTGAGTGTCTATTTTGCACCAGGCCATAATAGCTCAAAGTGATCGGGATCGTTGCGGGCTGTCACAACTCTGTTCCTCAATCGAAATAGTATGACCTTGTTGGCAATTGCGAGGTGCATATGAATACCACTGAGGCCGAACTTCAAACTGAAATAAAAATGGGCAGTTTCGATAAGTCACTCGACGGTCGTCTGGATTCGATGAACGCTCGTAACCGAATGTTTGATGAAGTGCAGAGAGGTCACGTCATCTTGCCAATTTATCGCTCGCCCGAAAATCCTGGCAACAATCCAGAAATCGGCGCCATGCTCAATCACTTTTCGCTCGATTTCCGTAGTTTGCAGTTGCCAGTACTGCATTAATAGGTCTGTCACAGTTCTGTTCCTGAAAATTCTTAAGATAATCGCATCGAAGTTCACCGATGTTTCCTCCGAGTTTTTCCCCCAGCTTTTCATTATGTTGAGGTGTCGAATATGAGTCGTACAGCAGGACCTGAAGTTAGTGTAGGCCGGATGGAAAAGCCGCCCGAAGGGCACCAGGAAGCGCAGCTGGCAAGCGGACTTTTGTTTGCCGAGTCACAGCAATTACGCTTCGATGCTCCCTTATCAATTTCGCCTGATAATCAAAATCAAAATGCGGATGTTCAGGCAATGCTTGGCGGATTTGGGATCGTCAACAGCTTGGCCAAGAATGACAACTTACTAGCCAATCCCGATGTAGCGCCGCAATCCTACTCACAATTTACTCAAAACGATGGACCACTCAATGGAGCAAATGCAATTGGTGTGCTGCAGAATGTCCTGCAGGGACTGGACAATGTTGGTGTGGGTGCTGCTGGAGCTGATGATCCGTCGTCCTCACCAATGGACAACAACGGAGCCGGGGCTGGAGGCGATCAGTCGCCGCCTTATCAAGACGCTCCACCCCTTGCACCACCTTACGGTTCTCCTTATCAAAATCGTGATCAAGGCGATCAACCACAACCCCCTTCAATGGACATACCAAACTGGATGCTCAATTTCATGAACTGAATTCACTGCGCTGAGAAGCAGACTTCATTCGGCTGAGAGTCATGCTACTGGTGATAATCGCGAAGTGTTTGAGCTATGATCTTCTCGACTCAAGGCGTTAGGGGAGCAGCAGCACTGTGGCCAAAATACTTCTTGTCGAGGATGATCACGATCTGGCGTTTACCATTGCCGATTTTTTAAGCAGAGAAAACCATGTAGTCGAATCAGTTCATGATGGTCTGGACGGGCGGGAGATGCTCAAGTTTGGTGCTTTCGATTTGCTTGTACTGGATTGGGATCTGCCTCATCTAACAGGCGTTGAAATTATGAAAGAGTACCGAAGCTCAGGTGGATCGGCACCGATTATCATGCTGACAGGACGTGACAAAATCGAAGAGAAAGAGTCGGGTTTTGAAACTGGTGCAGACGATTATCTGACGAAACCGTTTCAGCTGCGTGAACTTTCTGCTCGAATAAAAAGCCTGCTGCGACGGCCGGCGGCACTTGTGTCAAACGTTCTGACCGTGCGAGACATATCGCTCGATACTGAAAAACATCGAGCCACACGTGCAGGAGTGGACATCAAATTAACACCGAAAGATTTTGCCTTGCTCGAATTTTTGATGCGACATCCAGACGAGTTGTTTTCTTCTGAGACCATTCTTGCGCGAGTCTGGCGAACAGAAGAAGAAACTTCAAACGATGCTTTACGAGTGGCAATCAGACGCCTGCGAAAGGCACTCGGAGAAGGCGAGGATGCGAAAGAGTCAATAATTGAAAATGTCTCTCGCATGGGTTACCGACTCAAGAGCTAAGCAAAAGGCGCAACGAAAATTTCGTCGCGCCTTTTGTGATGATTTTCAAACGCGGCTTATTTAGCGGCTGCTTCAACAACCCATTTGTGTACTGACTTTGTCCAATCGTTGATCAATTCTTCGTCTTTGAAGAAGTTAGCCACTTCGCGCTTGGCGCTTTCTACGCTGTCTGAACCATGAACCAGGTTACGACCAATGTTCAAAGCGAGATCACCACGTATGGTGCCCATTGGCGATTCGGCAGGATTAGTTGCGCCAATTACTTGTCTGGCTAGTGCAAATGCATTTTTGCCTTCCCATACCATCGCTACGATAGGTCCTGATGTGATGAAATCAACCAGTCCACCGAAAAACGGTTTGCCTTCGTGTTCGCCATAATGCTTTTTAGCCAACTCCGGTGTTACATTCATCAGCTTCATGCCGACGAGTTTAAGTCCTTTACGCTCGAAACGGGTAATGATTTCGCCAACCAATCCGCGCTCAACGCCGTCTGGTTTAATCGCCACAAAAGTTCTGTCGTCAGCCACTGGGAGCTCCTTTAATTGCCAAGAGAATATGTTGACTCTATATTGAGCCAGTTTTGATTCTATTAGATTGACTGCTCAATCTTCTTCGATTGCGGAGATCAATTAAGCTTTATGAGCTTGGCAAAGCGTGGATCGAGCAAACGGGAGTTACCGCCCGCGAATTCGATGTTGTAGAGCTCTTTGTCGCCTTCGCCAATAACCTTGGTTACTGTGCCGTTGCCAAACTTCACATGCGTAACCTGGTCTCCCACGACCAGATGTTCGAATTTAACTGGTTCGTGTGCCTCTACATTTGAATGCATGGCCTGACGATCGGTAAATTTCTGCACCTTCGAGCCGCTGCCAGGTACTTCACCCATACGCTGGGCGCGGGGCTTGGCTGGTGTGTTGTTGGAACCATAACTGGAGCCACCAGATTTGTTACCGCCGTATGCCGAACCACCTGAACTGTAACCGCCAGAGCGGTTGCTGCTTCCGCTGTAACTGCCACTTCCGTATCCGCTTCCGCCACCGCCGTAACTATTGCCACCATATTTAGAGCCACCACCGTCGTAACTGCGTGCGGCTGGCTTATTCATAGGACGGCCCCAACGATCGACTGCGTCATCGTCGTAGACTTGCTGTTCGGGTTCACGCTCAAATTCAGGTTGAATAGGCGCGCCATATTTATTGAAGGCTGGCTTTTGCTGACTTGAGCTATTGCTGCCACCACCTGTAGCCCCAAGCTCTGGAGTGTCGGGGTTGGGATAATAACCGGCAACCAGACCAGGAGTAATCTCTTTGAGGAATCGGCTAGGAATTGTGCCCATGGTGCCGAATCCGCCACCAGCTCCGCCGCGACCGATCATCATACGCTTGCGGGCCAGGGTCAGATAAAGCAAGTCTTCAGCGCGTGTTACTCCCACGTACATAAGGCGTCTTTCTTCTTCCATCGCTGTCGTGGAATCAAGAGAACGCATATGTGGGAACAGACCTTCCTCGAGTCCCATCAAAAAGACGATAGGAAATTCCAGACCTTTGGCTGAGTGCAAGGTCATTAGTTTGACAGTCTCAGTTGTATCTTTGACTTTGTCGAGATCAGAGACTAGCGAAATTCTCGTTAAGAATGAATCTAAATCCGGCTCGTCTGCTGTTTCTTCGAATTCTGCGGCGACATTTATTAACTCTCGAATGTTTTCGATTCTGCCTTCGGCTAATTCATCCTTTTGCGATGCGGCATCTTCTTCGAGTTTGCTGATGTAGTGAATTTCGCGCAGAATCATCTCTAGCAATGATGAAACTGGTGCTTCTCTTTTTTCCAGAGAAAAGGCGCGCCAGCGCGATACGCTCATGGCGAATTCTTTAATGGCGCGACCAGTCTTAACGCTGATGTCTTCAATTTGCTCAGCTGATTGAGCGGCTTCGACCATGCTAATTTTATGCATTTCGGCGAAATTGATGACGTGATCCAGTGACGTTTTGCCGATGCCACGTCTTGGCACGTTAATCACGCGGTTGAAAGCTTGCCCATCTTGAGGGTTGTAGACCAACTTCAAATAAGCGATACAGTCTTTGATTTCTTGACGGTCATAGAATTTGGTGCCGCCAACCATTGTGTAAGGCATATGGTGACGAACCAGAACTTCTTCTATCGCGCGTGATTGAGCATTTGTTCTATAGAGAATGACGCATTCAGAAAGCTTCTTGCCACGTGCTTGAATGCGCTTAAGTTCTTCGACGACATAGAAAGCTTCGTCGATTTCGTCTGACGCTTCGTAGCATTGAGCTTTTGCGCCCGTGCCCCGATTGCAACGCAGCACTTTGTCGATGCGTTCAGTGTTATTGACGATGATGCTATTTGCTACTTCAAGAATGTTCGAAGTCGAGCGATAGTTTTCTTCCAGTTTGATTAATTGAGTGTTTTTGTAATCTGCTTGAAAGCCAAGGATGATACGGAAGTCGGCTTTGCGCCATGAATAGATTGATTGGTCGACATCGCCCACAACGAGAAGCGTGCGTTCGCGCCAGACTTCATCGAGCTCTGGTCCAGCCGTGGTTGTACCCAGGGTATCAGGCGGTATCGGCGTGCCAATTAATTTGACCAGGTCGTATTGGGAGCGGTTGGTATCTTGAAATTCGTCGACCAGAACATTGCGGAAACGATTGCGAAGACGATTTCTGACGCCGTCATTTTTATTGAGCAAATCGCTGAAAATCAAAATCAAATCGTCGAAATCCAGAGCATTGTTGCGCGCGAGATCGCTTTGATATGAGGCAAATACTTCGGCAATACGATTTTCTCGATAGGTTCTTGCTTCTTTGGTGACGTGCGCTGATGTGAAGCCGTCATTTTTAAGAGCCGAAATTTGATTTTTGACGTCTCGGGGAGCGAAGACTTTTTCGTCCAGGTTCATCTTTTTGAGCTGGTTCTTGAGGATGCTCAGGGAGTCGGTTTCGTCATAGATAACGAAATTGTTGCTCCACTTCCAGCCTTCTGGACTTTTGTACTCTTCGATTTCCTTGCGCAGCATCCGAGCGCAGATGCTGTGAAATGTGCCAATCATTGCTCGGCGACCAACGTCTGGTCCGAGTAATTTCTGGATTCTTTCTTTCATTTCGCCGGCTGCTTTGTTCGTGAAGGTGACAGCCAGGATTGATTCAGGATCTTGATGCAATTCCTTTATCAGATAAGCGATGCGACGGGTCAAGACTGTGGTCTTGCCTGAGCCAGCGCCGGCTAAAATTAGCGCCGGTCCCCATTGCAGGGTTACCGCCTGCTTTTGTTCGGGATTGAGATTAGCCAGCAATTCGTTTTCCACAGCAGTTCCTGCGCTCGTTACCATCTATATGATCCCTCTTACTGGTTACTGGGCTAACTCCAGGTCTTCCCTTTCGATATGTGCCAGATTTACTCATTCGCGGTCGCTCATGACAAGCTTCGATGCTGAATCATGATATGATTCGGACCGGTTGAGCATCACCTAGGTGCTCTCTCTGCATTAAAGCGCTTCCGCAATCACTCTTATCGACAAGATTTGTCTGATTTTTCAGACTGTTGATTAAAACTTGTAAATAGCTGAGTGAGCGGTGCGTCAGAAAATGCCAGAAGCAGTAATCTAAGGGCTTATTGCTCAATTTGAAATCTTATCACGCCCCGGAACAACGGTACAAACTTAATGGCTTCCTTTGAACCAAGCGCATCGGCTACGATCCCCACAGTCGACGAATTAGCCCAAGAGTTACTTTTAATTCAACAGTCTGGTCCCAGACGTGTCGCCATAATCGGCACACGAAATTTGCCATTGACTCACCAACAACTGGTAGAAATGCTCAGTTATGCCTTAGTTCTGTCTGGCAACCAGGTTGTCACCAGTGGTGGTGCTAACGGATGCAACATGGCAGTGATCAAAGGCGGTCAGCGCGCTAATCCAGACCGTCTGGAAATTATCCTGCCTCAGACAATCGCCCAGCAACCAGCTGACGTGCAGGATCTGATGATAGGCGTAAAGCATATCGTTGAATATCCTGATCGACGCAATATGACTCTTGCTGATGCTAGTAAGCTTTGCAACCATGAAATTATCGACCGGTCGCAACAAATAATTTGCTTCTTGTATCACACCAGTCATACACTATTAGAGTCGGTTAGCTACGCTAAAGAGCGTCGCAAGATAGTCACCAGCTTCTACCTAGACTGAGCAAGATTTGTTCAAAGAAGAGTTCTCAGATTTGACCCAGTGGATGATACTGGTGCCGGCTCTGGCTTCTTGGGCTATATGCGTTTGCGGCTTGCCCGTATATATCAAGCTACTCAAGCAATTTCAAATACAACAATACCTTCGCGAAGAAGGTCCAAAAAGTCACGCTCATAAAGCCAAAACGCCAACTGCTGGCGGTGTTTGTTTTTGGTTGGCGACGGTTTTGACTTGTTTAGGTGTGTCGTTCTGGTACAAGACTTTCAATTTGCCTATTGCTCTGATTCTGATAGTCGCCTCAATCTGTGGATTTCTAGGACTGGCAGACGACATGGCCAAGGTCATGCAGAAGTCAAACAAAGGCGTCTCTGAAAAGCTGCGGCTGGTCGTTGAGACTGTGACCGGATTTGCTTTAGGGCTTGTGATTATTTTTGAGTTTCCTCTGGTTGACTGGCTCCATAGCTGTTGCCCTCTTATAAGCGGAGGCACCTGTTGCTCGCCGAATTATATTTGGCTGCCTCATGATTCCAATTCTATATTTGCAGGTGGCGCGGGCGAACCGCTATCGGTAATGGTGCCGCCTGCAGTTACATTGATCCTTTCAACTTTTTTGATTCCTGCTACAACAAATGCTGTTAATTTGCACGACGGTATGGACGGATTAGCTGGTGGAACGTCGTTTTTAGTTCTGCTTACCATGGGCACAATCTTTTTTGTCTCTGGTCAAAATGATCTTGGTTTGCTTTGCATTGTGAGTGCAGCTAGCCTCTTTGGCTTTTTGTTATTCAATAAATACCCCGCGAAGGTTTTTATGGGCGATACTGGCAGTCTTTTCTTGGGTGGACTGATTGGAGCACTCGGCGCGGTCGGCGGAATAGTTCTACTTTTCATACCGCTGATGCTCATTTATATTGTCGAGACGATTTCGGTGCTTGCGCAGATTTCTTACTACAAATTGACTAAGCCCTATACTCCAGCGGTGCCTATTTCGCAAGCGAAACTTATTCTTACCAAGCTCACCACGCGTCTTCCTGGTGAAGGCAAGCGGCTATTTCGCATGGCACCACTGCATCATCATTACGAAATGGTGTTCGCCGAAAAAGGAGTGCGTGAGTGGCAGGTGGTGGCCATGTTTTGGCTCGCTCAGCTTTCAATTTGTTTTTTTGTACTGGCTATTTTCTTTAGTATGCGTGGTTATGCTCTGGCCCACTCTCACGTCCTCTATTGAGTTTCGATTCAGAGCAGGCAAATCGATGAACAATTTCTCCAAGAAAACCTGCCAAATGTTCTCAAGTCTATTAATATTGACGTGAGAACGGTATTTACCGAGCTCTCAACCGGTTTCAGTCGACTTTTTTGATTACGCGAACGCGATATGGCTGCCAAGGTTATGCAAACTATCACCGAGCTCGTCCTACAAGGACGCTGGGAAGACGCGCATAGCTTGCTTTCTCAGTATTCGGACCAACAGCCTAACGATCCGTTGTTGCAATATCAAATAGGCGTTCTTTGTTTCAATATGGGTGATTTCGAGCAGGCAATCACTCACTTCAAGGCTTCGCTGTCGCTTTATCCCGACAACCCGGATGTTCATTATCAGCTTGGACTGGTTCTGCTCAAAGTCAATAAGCCGAACGAAGCGATGCCCCAATTTCAAGAAGCGTGTGAGCGCAAGCCTGATTTCGCTCTGGGGCACTTGCATTGGGGCATAGCTCTTGCGGGTACAGGCAATATTCAAGGGGCGCTTGCACAATTCAATCAAGCAAGCAAATTGAGTCCGGGCCTTGCCGTCTCCCAGTATCAATCTGGTTTGATGAATCTGGCTCTTGGGAAATTTACCGAGGCATTGCAGCATTTTCAACGAGCCACTCAATTGGATTCCAAATGGGCGGCGCCTTTCATTGGCATGGGGCAAACGCACATGACCATGGGTAATACCAATGAAGCCATCTCGTGTTTTGCCAGCGCTTCGGGCATAGAGCCTGATGATTACGGCATCCGTAAAAGCTGGGCTGCTACTCTTTTAGCGGCTGGTCGTTATGACGAAGCGATCCGCATTTACCAGGACATTATCAATCTCGGTGGCAGAGTGGCCGCTCGAGAGAGAGCGATGGCTTATAACGACTGGGGTGTCGCACTGTTTAGACAGGGTAGACTCGAAGAAGCTGCAGACAAATTAGTGCAGGCGGCAGATGTTGAACCATCGGTTTGGGATAGTCGTTTGAACCTGGGGTTGATCAACATGGTCTTGCACGAGCACGACCTTGCCTCAGATGTATTTGCGCGCGCTGCCGAAGAGATGCCGCAAAATGGCACTGTACACATGTACCGCGCTATCGCGCAGCTGTTTAAAGGCGAATATGGAGAAGCATTAAATGGGCTGAGCGATTTGCAACAAGCAAAATTCGATCATCCCGATGTTGATTTGTGGACGGGTTACGCTTGTTTAGCAGCAGGCAGAATGGAAGACGCCAAGCCATTTCTAGAGCGAGCATTGCAAGCAGATCCACGCAATTATCTGGCGCTTGACGCTCTTGGTTGCTGTTTTGCAGCTGCAGGCGACCACGAATCAGCGTTGAAAAACTATGGTGCTTGTTTGACCATCAAGAGAGACTATGGGCTTGGACATTTGCACGCGGCTCGCAGTCTGGAAATTTTAGGAGACGAAGCTGCCGCAAAAAGCGAGTATGCGTCAGCGGTTAGCTATGACAGAGATGTTTTGATACCAGAAAAAGAAGTGATCGATCATCTGTTGCAAACATCGCAATTCGATGCGGTTATCGATCGATCGACTAAATTACTGACCTACACGCCCGACGATGTGGAAGCCAGGATTGCTCTCGTAAAAGCGTACAAAGAGGGCAATCAGCACGATCTGGCATTGCAAATGCTGGATGCGATTCTGCAACAAGATGCAAATTATGGTCCGGCGTATGTGCTTGCTGGTCAAATATTTTTATCGCAAGGACGTTTTGTCGAAGCTGACGATGTATTTCGTCGAGCGACTGAAGTTTATGAAGGAGACGCACCACTTTATTATTCGTGGGGTAAGACTCTGGGGCTGTTGGGGCTGCATGAACTGGCTATCGAAAAATATGAACAGGCAACAAAAATCGACCCATATGACGGCGACTCTTATGAAGCGTGGGGCGCTACTTTGAAGTATCTGGGCAAATTCTCTGAAGCAGCAGAAGTATACAAACGAGCAGCCGACTACATTTAAGTTTCCCTGTAAGCATTCAGGTGCAAGGTCAGACCATGTCAGACGCTACCGATTTATCCAAGCCGCTTGTTGTAGACGCTGATGTTCAGCCCGCAATAGATAAAGCAGCAGAAAATCAAGAAGAAGCTTACGTTGAGAAACGAAGCGGTGGCAGGCGCGCTTCTGATTCGTCTCAAGATGATGACGACCCGGATTCCTACGAAGCGCGATTGCGAGCAGAACGTCGAACAGAGCTATTTTTAAAAACTGAAAAGTTATTGCATTTTCGCCTTTCGTTTGCTCTAGCTGGGCTCTTGCTGTGCGTTGGGCTGGCGTGCATGGCCCATAGCGATCTCGATTTTCCGCAGCTTGGTGCCATTGTATTTGGTGTTCTTGTTTATTCAGGCATTGCTTTACTTTTGCTCAGTCGTGGCATCATTCATACGCCAGCGCTTATTCCTGTGTTGAATTCGATTTTAATTGGTTGCGATGTCCTTAGCCTGACCGGGCTGGTGCACTACACGCACGGCGTCGAGTCAGATTTGTATGTCCTTTATTTGTTGCCGATTTTACTTTCTAGCTATACGTTTGGTCGGCGTGGTATCACTGGTACTTCGCTTTTTGTTTCGCTTTCATATGTAGGCCTTCTGCTTGCGGAAAATGCGCCTCTGCTGCCCTATCTACTCGATCGAAATGCTCAGGCTGGACTTGCCGCTGTGTATTCGCAGCAGCTGTGGCGGCGCATTCTTGGCCGAAGCGCGCTGCTTGTTAGCGTCACTTTTGTCTGGGGACGTTTTTGCGAATACATGACGGGACTCGAGCGTTTAAGCGCTAATCGTCTGCGCGATCAGCTTGTTGCTAATACCGATCTGGTTCACGAAATCAAAGCCACAGCAGCGAGAGAAAAATTGATCAATTCAATTAATTCAGCACTGCGCTCCACCCTTGATCTCAATTCCATTTTCGAAACCGCCGTTGATGAACTTGGTAAAGCGCTAAATGCCAGCTGTTGTGCCGTTATCTGTCCCAGTGCTTACGCCAATGAATTGCCTATTGTCTGTGAATCATTGAGCACTTCTATTCTTGAAGCGGACCCTGATGCAAGCAAACATTTGTTCTTTGGTGCTGAGATTTGTGAATTCGTTTTGAGCAAAAAATCAAGCTATGTTCATCTCGATGATGGTGAATGGATCAAAATATTCGTTTTTCAAAAGCCGGCTAAAGATGCCTTTTTTGCCCCCATTCAAGCGGAGTTGAATCGTCTCAATCTGGGTTCGTTGATTATTAAGCCCATGATATACGCCGACCGCAGTAAAGGGGTTTTGCTAATCGCTGAACGTGATGCTGAAAGACAGTGGACACCCAGTGAATTACAGCTGGTCAATTCTGTAGCAGGGCAAGTGGCTGTAGCTATTCAACATGCTGAGCTTGTCGATCAGTTATCCCGCAAAAATACAGATTTGGTGCAAAAGAATCTCAATCTTGACACCAAAAATTTAGAGCTGCGTTCTATGCAATCGCAGCTTATTCACCAGGAAAAAATGGCTTCACTGGGGCGTCTTGTTGCAGGTATTGCGCACGAATTGAACAACCCAATCAATTTTGTGCACGGCAATTTGCCTTATTTGAAAAACTATTTCGAAGATTTAAAGAAGCTTGTCAATTCTCTTGATGGTTCTTCCGATGAGAATAGACAGATCGTTGAAAGTCTCAAAAAAGAACTGAAATACGAATTTGTTGTAGCCGATCTCGATAACATTCTTGCTGATTTGAATGAAGGAACGGATCGAATCAGACACATCATCCGCAACTTAAAAAGTTTCAGCCGCCTCGATGAAGCAGAACTCAAAGAAGCTTCGATTCAAGAGGGGATTGAATCAACATTTAAAATTCTTTCGCAGTATTACGGACGAGACAAGTTACAAGTTCAATGCGAATTCGCAACACTGCCACCGATTCTTTGTTTTCCTGGCCAGCTCAATCAAGTCTGGATGAATTTACTCTCAAACGCCGCCCAGGCTGTAGAAATGGTCGCCGAGCCAAGCGTCAAAGTGACAGTGGAGACCGAAAACAACAAAGTCCTAATCAGTATCAGTGACAATGGCACTGGCATTAAACCCGAAGTTCAGAGTAAAATTTTCGAGCCCTTTTACACAACCAAACCGGTTGGGCAGGGCACAGGTTTGGGCTTGTCAATCTGTCATTCAATCATCGAAAGACATGGTGGGCAAATCTGGTGTGAGTCGGAAGTCGGCAAAGGCACTACGTTTCGAGTACGTATTCCCATTCATTCGAAAGCCTCAGACCTGGTAGTTAAGACTGCATCCGCGGATTTCGATCCCGATTAGAGAGTGAAGCATGGCCAGAAGGCACCCAATTCTTGTTGTTGATGATGAGGTCGCTAATGTGCGTCTTCTCAAGCGTGTGCTGTCGAGCGAGCACGATGTTTTCGAAGCCGTAAGCGGCGCCGAAGGTGTTGCTATTCTCGAAAAAGAGCCAATCAGCTTGATTATCACCGACCAGAGAATGCCTTCTATGACTGGCGTTCAGCTGCTTGAAAAAAGTCTTACCCTGCGCCCCGATGCCATCAAAATTTTATTGACCGGATACACAGATGTGCAGGCGCTCATAGATGCCATCAATGCCGGACACGTTTACAAGTACGTCCCTAAACCTTGGGACGCAGATGAATTGAAACTCACAGTGCGCCGCGCCCTCGAAGCTTATGAGCTGAAAGAAAACAATGACATGTTAGTGCGTGACTTGCAGTACGCGCTCGGTCAATTGGAGGAGCTCTCAACAGGGGCTATTCGCGCTCTTGCTGATGCCCTAGACGCTAAGTGTGATTACACAGCTGGACACAGTTTGAGAGTCAGTCGCATTGCGGTGATGCTCGGAAAAGGGCTTGGATTGCCCGACGACCATTTGAAAGACATAGAACTAGCTGGAATTTTGCATGACATCGGCAAAATTGGCGTGCCTGAGTCGATTCTCTGGAAACCCGCTAAATTGAGCGATGAAGAACACGAAATCATGTCCAAGCATCCAGTCACCAGTGCGCAAATTATTGGTGAATTGAAGGGGCTGGCTCGCACTCGCGAGTATGTGCTGCACCATCATGAATACTGGAATGGTACTGGTTATCCAGATCATCTCAAAGGTGAAGAAATTCCTCTTGGCGCAAGAATTATTCTGGTATCAGATGCATATGACGCCATGACTACTGATAGACCTTATCGCAAATCAATCGGTCACGACGCTGCAATTGCCGAATTGTCCAAACAAGCAGGCACCCAATTCGATCCAGCCATCGTGAAGGTATTGCTGGATTTAATTGGCGACAATCATGAAGGCTTCAACGCAGCAGCTTCTGAGAGCTTTTTGCAGCTTTCAATTCCTGCAATTGATCCAAAACAGACTGGAACACAATATCGGGCTGAAGCGGAAAGAAAGGCTCGTCTGCAGGCCGCTACTGAATCTCAAGTTTAGTTGTGTGAAGTGTGCATCGCATATAGTGGCATCAAAATATGATCGAACAAAGCGATTTTTTTAAACCGTCTTAAATTCTTCAGCTATAGCGCGCATCGTTTTAATTACTCTGCGTGGATTGGCGGTCAGTGGCACGAACCCGTATTTCTCATAGAACGGGAGCGGATCGCGGGCGCCATCTTTTTGTTCGTCGTTGCTAGGCATCTCCGCGTCAATTACAAGAAGTGCACTGCCCACATGTTTTGATGTCTTCAGGCACCTAATTTGCGCATTAGCTGAAAGCAGTTCTCCAAGGCGAGGTTTGGAGCCGGTTTCCCGCTTTAGCTTTTGTGTATAGTCCTTATCCACGCCAAGGCGACCGAGCAAGATTCCGCTGCATTCTGGATATCGGGGCAATCTATTCTGAACTTTCTCAGACAGTTCATTGAAGACAATGCTGAGGCTGGATAGAGAGTAATAGCCTCTAATCACCATGTCACCAGGTTCGGTCAGAACAAAAACAGAAGATGTATAGCTTGAAACATTTCTATGAGCTTGTTCTTGTATGTATTTCTTTATGCTCGCAAGATTCGATGTGAACTGCGAGGCGTCATGTTCTTTCGTCCACGGCACAATGACCAGGGACGGCTTTGGCGTTTCTTGCACCTTAGCTGCCTATGATCTCTCTGTGGCGACGCATTGCTGCAACCGAAGCTTCGTTCACCTTGGACTCGCCAGTCATTAATTCGGCCAAAACCAAGCTTTCTTCTATCGTCAGACGAATGATTCTTTGCTGCTCGATTACCTGGGAGGCTTCTTTAAGGGCAGCCTGAACCATGAAATCGGAAGTCGAACGACCTTGCAGAGCAGCCGCTTGGTCGATTTGCTGCTTCGCTTCTGCCGTTAGCCTGGCATCGATGCGCTCTTCTTTCTTGTCTTTTATTGCCATTAGTATACCCTCACTGTATAATTGTACGCCGAACCTCCGTACATGGCAATAATTGCTAATTTAAAGGAGTCCGGTCCAGCGCGTGGTCGTCAATTGCCATAAGCATGATCCAGCGAACCTCAAAGTATTGCTCGATTTGATTGGCGACAATCATGCGGGCTTCAACGCAGCAAAGGTGGAGAGTTTTTTGCAGCTTTCAATTCCAGCCATTGATTCAAAACAGACTACTGAAACCACTTATGTTATCCGTGCCGTTATGTAAAATGGTAGTTATATGGGCAATACGTGAAATTGTGCCAACCAATCCTTGGATTCGTCACGGTTTCTCATCCTAAGCGGGAGCTGCCCACGGGGACGGTCAAACTATCAAACGGCAAAGCGGCTTACAGCTGTTGGGGTGACACGTGGCTTCATTCATCGCTTACATCCGAAAGGAAGAAGGGAGTGATTATGGGGTGGAATTCCCCGACGTTCCTGGTTGTGCCACTGTGGGGCGCACCGTTGATGAGGCCCGCGCCATGGCGGCTGGAGCGTTGGCCGGTCATATCGCCATTCTGGAATCTGATGGCGAGACGGTACCGGTGCCATCGAGTGTGGAGACTCTTAAAGACGATCCCAACCGCAAGGACGCGGTTTTGATCTTTGTGGATTTGTTACCTTGATTTTAACGCCGCTGGTGTGTACACCTAAGGTAGTCGCTGGTCGTGGGCAATCGCTTCAAGCGTTTTGCGCAATTCAGCCATTCCTTTTTCACCGTATAATTTTGAGAAACTTTCTTGGGCTTTAACCCAGAGTGGAAATGCTTCATTCAATTTCGCTTTGCCTTCGCGAGTGAGAATGAGGTGGCGCTGTCTTCGATCTTCTTGGTTTTCTTGCAATTCGATAAAGCCGTCACGCTCTAAAGGACGCAGATTATGTCCTAAAGCTGATCGGTCGAGCACCAGAGAATCAGCGAGTTCGCTCAGTGTAGGCGGATTTTTTGCGCGCAAGCTCAGCGCAGCCAGAATGACCATTTGTGTAGAACGGATGCCACTTGGTGCGAGACTTGCATCGTAAATCTGGGTGATGCGGCGGGCCACTTTGCGCGTGGCAAGAGAGTTACAGTCGACGATATCTGCGAATTCAAGCTTTTTCGACATGGCAGAACCTCGACTTGTCCTCTTCTAAATAGATGCAGTTTACCTTTTTTTGAATTGAGGGTATATGCCGCTAATGTTAAAAATTATGGTGCAGGCATATACCCGCATTCTTCATGGTGTAATGTGGGCATATGCCCATAATTTGAAATGTATTGGAGATGAAGAGATGAATACCAGCAAAATTCTAGTCACAGCCGCTACAGGCTCAACCGGACGCGAAATAACGAGACTTTTAATTGAAAAGGGGCACAGTGTAAGCGCCCTCGTGCATCAAATGGACAATCGTTCAGATGCTCTGGCTAAGCTCGGTGCCGACGTAAAAGTCGGCGATTTACTTGATTTAAATGCCGTCTCCGCGGCTTTAAGCGGCATTGACGGCGCTTATTTCTGCTATCCGATCAAACCAGGTTTGCTTCAGGCTACTGCGTACTTTGCTCAGGCTGCTCGCGAGGCTGGAGTTAAAGCAATCGTCAATATGTCGCAAATTTCTGCCCGTCGCGATTCTAAGAGTCACGCCGCACAAGACCACTGGACCGCCGAACGAGTTTTTGACTGGTCAGGCATCAGTGTGACGCATGTCCGACCAACGTTTTTTGCTGAGTGGCTTTTGTATGTAGCCCCGGTTATAGGTTCTGGTGTAATGAGAATGCCTCTTTTCGCCGATGCACAACACGCCCCAGTTGCGGCGGAAGATCAAGCTAGAGTAATCGCTGCGATACTAGATAGTCCCGAAGGACACGCAGGAAAAATTTATCCTTTGTATGGAGCCAAAGATTTAGACCAAAACGAAATCGCGGCAATCGTCGGCAAAGCGCTTGATGTGCCATTGAAATACGAACAAGTGCCTGCTTCGGTGTTCGTTGCCGATGGTAGAGGTGGTGGCGAAAAGTCGTTGAGCCCTGATGCGCAATTTTTGATTCAGCATTTGGAGCAAGTAGCTATCGATCACAGGAATGGCATATTTGCAGGAACGAATGATGTCATTCAAACCATCGGCAAAGCAGAGCCAATGGACGTCGAACAATTTGTGCTGAAACACAAAAGCGCCTTTGGTGTAACCACAAAGTCGGTTGCAGTTTAATTGTTACGCGCGGGAAGCTTTTGCCGTTTGTGATTCGTTTAGTTGATTAATGACAGCCTGAAACACCACATCTGGCTCGACATGAACTCCCAACCCATCTTGCATTGAACGTGGTTTTTCAGACATTGGTTTATCGCGCAAAGCTTTGAACTTAGGCAATGGTGGCAAAAGCAATGATTCGTCGGTTGGTCCAAACATTGCCACTACTGGTGTTCCAAGCGCGACCGCAAGATGCATTGGTGCTGAGTCGACACAAATTAGGAGGTCGCAGAAACTAATCAAGGCGCCTAAATCGGCAAGACTCTTCGTGTGACCGATAGCAGAGACGAGACCATTGCCCGTTGCTAATTTTGGCATTAGCGCGGCGATGGTTTCCTCGTCATCTGGACCACCAGCAATAACTATTTCTAGGTCTTCGCGAGCACGCAATTTATTGATCAGGTCCACCCAATTATTGTTGTTCCAGGTTTTGATAATGTTTTTCTGCACCGCCAGGCGACTGGTGCCAGGGTGAATGATGATTCGGTGCTTTTTTGTCGAAGCAAATGCATTTGATATAAATACTTCCATCCGTTTGAGGCTATCAGACTTCAAGATAGCTCGCGGAATGCATTCGCTTGCGGAAAGTTTTGGCTGACCGACGCCAGTCGCTAGATCTTGATACATTGCCGCAGCGTACTGATTTTTATTCAGCGGAATTTGTTTGGTCAAAAGATTTCTGGCTAAATTGTTTGAGGCATAGCCAATTCTTTCTTTGATTCCAGACATGAAAAGAAGTGCCGCCACCTGTGGTGAGCCTCCAGAAGAGATGACCATGTCATATTTGCCACTGCGAATCAAAGAGAGCAATTGCAGAAGGTCTGTTGGCAACAACGGACGCTTTTTAATATCGAAGGTTATGGTGGCGTCAATGAGATTAGTGACTTGCTCGAAAGAGCGCGATCGCGGCTCCAAAAGCAAGGTCAGATGGGCTGAGGGATGAGCTTTACGAATACTTTCTAAAGTTGGCAGAAAAAGAATTTCGTCGCCGATGCCACCAAAATTGATGGTGAGAATCTTTAGAGTTTTGTTCTGCAAAGGTCTATCCACCGCTCTTGAGTGCCTTTTAGAAACGATAATTATAGGGTAAAAGCCCTTCTTACGCCTGATGCCTGTACAATAACCAGAAATTCGGTTTTCTGCTCCTTATTAGGCAAGGATTTGTTTGTCTCAATTGAAATGGCCGCTGATGATCGTGCTCGCTGCATCAATGGGAGCGATCGTAGGCTATGTAATAACTTTGATTTATCGACCGACTGCGTTGCCGCCAGTTATGAGGCTGAGCAGCTTGTCGCAGAGCCTCTCGCAACCCATGACTATTGTGCTTCTGGGCACAGATGTTGTCTATACAGATATGGGCGCACGGACGAATGTGAAAATCGATCAGGCAGCCTTCAACGGGCGTTCAGATACGATTATGGTTGCCCGTTTCGATCCAGCGAGAAACGCATTTGGTGTGATTTCGATTCCGCGTGATACGCGAGTTAGCTTGCCGGGGCAGCGTGTGCCGCAGAAAATCAATAGTGCAAACGCAATAGGCGGCCCGCTATATGCCGCTCAGGCTGTTTCGCAACTGCTTGATTTGCCTATCGACCACTACGTCGTGCTCAACGTTCATGGGCTCGTAGAGCTGGTCAACGAACTGGGCGGTGTGACAATCGATATTCCAAAGAAGATGCAGTACATGGATTGGACTGCCAAGCTAAAGATTGACCTGGAACCTGGTTACCACACTCTGACGGGCAATCAAGCGATGGGCTTCGTCAGATTCAGGCATGATGCTCTTGGCGATATTGGTCGAGTGCAAAGGCAGCAGCTGTTTCTGCAGGCGGTGATTGAAAAAGCCAAACAGCCAGGCTCCTGGACGCATCTACCGCAGCTTTTATCGATTGCTCAGCGCTACATTTCGACTGATCTTTCAATGACTGAAATGATGGGAATTGCTGACTTCGCTCGCACTGTGCCAAAGAAGAATCAATTTCTATGCATGCTGCCCGGTAATTTTGGAGACGGTGATTGGGTTGTGCATAAGCGAGAAAAGCGGGCTCTAGTTGCGCGTTTGCAAGGATTGAACACTGTTTTTACCGATAAGCATGACATACATGTGTGCGTTCAAAATGGAACCAATACCCCTGGACTGGCCGCGCATTTGTCTGAGATTTTGAGAGCGAAGGGTTATTCGGTATCAGTGAGAAACACTGATGATCAGCATTCAACTCCTGCTCGATGGACAAAAATAATTGCAGAGAAAGGAAACACTGAAGACGCCGATGCGGTTCGAGTAGATCTTGGCAACCGCGGAGAAGTGGTAAGTGCTTCGGTGGGAGATCTCGAAAGCGCGGTCACAGTCATAGCTGGCGAGGATGTGTCGGATCTCATAAGTGCCAGCATCGCTCCATAAAGTTTGATTGCTCTCATCAGGAAGACGTGCATGAAGGAAATTTGATCAATTGTTGAGTCGTTATTTCTAGCTCATGACAATTGCCGTCGATCGCTGAAAAGCCTCATCAGTTCTGGCAGAAGTGAATGACAGTTAAGGCAATTATTCAGACATTGTTATTATTCCTCTTGAAATATTCCTATGCACCTAGGATGTCATCGTGTACATTGTACTGACGCGAGTGCATAACTCCGATGAAAGTCTATGTCCATTGGGTATATTGATCTCGGCTCTCTAACCATCGTTTCAAGCGGAAAGGCAGGCAACATGATCCATTATGTTTACGCAACTCGTGGCGGCTATCTCTATCTGGTAGGTAAATACTCACACGTACCGAAGGTTGAAAAGTCGGGCGAGTTCGTATTATCTGTGCCTGATAAAACGTCGCAATCTCAACTAGATACACTGGCTCATCAACGTTTCGTTGAGCATCTCAAACGCCCACGCAGAATTGCTCACACCCGTCACGCAGCTGGCGCTCGCGAATTGGCAACTGTTTAACAGTTAACAGGCTTTTAACACTGGCAGCATGGCCGATCGACAGACATAGATCGAGAAGCGGCATTCAGTTACTAAGTATTCAACGCTCTCTCCGAAAGGAGGGAGCGTTTCTGTATGTATGGATGTCTGATAACGATGGTGGCTATGTGGTGGCACGGAGCATTTGGAAAGAAATTAGTGTCTGCCATCGCAGCTGGTGACTCTTCATCCTGGCACTAGATCTGATGCATCGCCTCTTCACAACTTCGCCTAAAAGTGAACAGCTGTGCAGTTGTGATTTTTGGGGGATTGAACTCAAATTGCATAGCCTCACAGGACCAGGATTAGCGGAGATTATTTGCCTTTTTTGTTATTTTCTTTCAAAAAGTGGGCAACTTTCCCTATGAGGGGTCTTTAGACTACGGATACAATTGTATGAAGTTGGCGAAGTAGATAGTCTCTTCGTCAGTCCGATAATATTGGTCAAGTCGCGGAAATCGCCAAAGGGCAGGTCTGAAGAAGACGTTAAGGGGCAACTGAAAGATGACTAATCGGGTTCTAAAATCGCGCAGTCAGCATGGCTTCACGCTGATCGAATTGCTGGTCGTTGTCATTATCATCGGCATTCTCGCGGCGATAGCCCTGCCGAACTTTATTGGAGCCCAGGATAAGGCGAGAGAAGCCTCGGTTAAGGCCAATATGAGAACTACACAGATTGCAGCAGAATCGTACGCGACTGACAACGGTGGACAATATCCGACAGCGCCCGGGGACACGGGATTTCAGAACTATTTCCCGGGAGGTAACAGTTCCATGACTGGGACGCCAACCGGAAATTGGCCGGTTAATCCGTTCACTAATGCAAATGAGTCACCAGTTGCTGGTAAGGTCACAGCCGTTACAGCTGCACGGCAAGCGGCTCCAACCACTGGTGCAGGTAATGCTGGAAATGTCTTGTATAACGGCATCACGGATCCATCGAGTGCGACTGCCGGAACGACTAGCTATGCCGTTGAGGGTGTAGGGAAAAGTACAGCACAGCTTGCCGGTTCTGCGCTTCTGAGCGGACATCAAACTACTTTGGTTTTGTCTAACCAATAATAGGTTAGGGTGTGTTTCAATTCTCTCCAAGCCTGCTTTTAAAGATTGGCTCTATCGGGTTATTGTGCTTTGCCACGTATCAGGCGCGAGCATCACTGTTGCAATCACACCGCAACGATTTGATTTCAAACTTTTCGCAAAAGCCGATGGTTGGGTTCTGCCCTTCCAAAAGTTGCGCACTGGGGTTTGAGCAGTTATCGGCCGACCTTTTGTGGATCGATTTCATCCAATACATTGGTGATCCCGAAAACTCTCATCAATCGAGTTATTCTCGGCAAGTGGAACAATATCTGGAATCCATTTCAATCTTGGATCCTAAGTTCATTCCTGTTTATTATTTTGCAGTTCTCACACTTGGCGGTGAATGTCATCAACCGGCGCTCGCAGAAAAGCTTGTCAAAGAAGGTCAGATTGCGAATCCGCTTGACTGGAAGTTGCAATTTCTCGCGGGAGTAAACAGATATCTGTATGCACATGATCCGCTGACAGCCTCTACCTTCTATAGGCGTGCCTCAACAATGTCTGGAGCTCCGCAATGGTTAAAAGGGCAGTCTGAGATTCTCGCTAAAGACATTCCGGGGTCAATCAAACAAACAAACGTGTGGACACAAGTTCTGAACTCTACTGATGATGCAGTCGTTAAGCAAACTGCGAGAGTTCAACTGATAAATCTGTGGGTGAAGGTTTATCGAGAGGCACCTTCTGAAAATATCAGAGCGCGAGCTGCAAGCCAGCTCTCAACTCTAGGTGTTAAAGTAGAGGATTTGAAAAGTCGCTCCAAATTTGATTTTTGATCCGGATTGATGCATCCAGGGAAGTTAGATATCTTGCAAAAAATCACTTCGCGGCGCGCGCAGTTTGTCACATACTTTCTTATGCAAAGCACTCTTTTGCTATTGTTCTATTTCCCGTTTATTTTGGGTCAGAAAACTTTTGTTTTTGAGGACAGTACAAACTTTTTTGAGCCGCTGTGCTCATACATTGGGCGTAGTCTCTCTGAAGGACGCTTACCTCTGTGGAACCCTTACAGTTATTGTGGGATGCCTCAGATAGCTATCAGCTCCCCAAGTTTTTGCAATCCTTTCAGTTGGTTATTTGTTCCTTTTAGTTATTCGCAAGCTCTCGGAATTATCTTGGTACTCTGCCAGCTTGTTATAGGTAGCGGTGCATTCCTTTTGGTTCAAACATTGGGATGGGGTGGATTACCGGCAGCTTTAGCTGGATTTGTAATAGGATTGTCCGGATACCAATTTTCCCTCTCAAGCAACTATTCGCTTTTAACGTCTGCGGCGTGGCTTCCAATTTGCTTTTGGCTCATACACGTACTAAAGAAGTCTCCCAGATCTCAGCATTGGCGCATCGAAATGTTGGGACTGACATTTTCTGTTTGCATGCTTGTGCTCGGAGGACGTCCAGAGATCTGGCTGCCAGGATTATTTCTCCTCGTAGCTTTTTCGATTTTCTATTCGGACGATTCGAAACCCTCGAACTTGTTACAGAGTTTCGTACTGATTAAAACTATTTTGATAGGAATGTTTCTATCATCTCCTTGCCTCTTACCGGCTCTAGAATGGATGCCTTTATCCCGGAGATCTGAGGGATTACCAGAAGGCGAGAGCCTTCTCTTTAGTGCCAATTGGTACCACCTCTTGGACATGCTTATTTCCCATCCGCTTGGTGACTTGCAAGTTCAGTTTTCGAAATTTAGAATTTTGATAGAGCCGCACAATATTGAACCGTACGTGGGTTCAGCCTATGTTGGGGCTGTTGCGATTGCGCTTTGCCTTATCGGTTCAGGACGCCGTGGTCGATTATTTTGGTGCGTTTGCGGCACTCTTGGTGTTGCCACAATAGCGTGCCTCGGCGAGAATATGCCGGGTGCGAGAGCCATCGTAGAGAGTGTGCCAATTTTGGGTGCATTACGATTTCCATCAAAGCTTCTTTTTTTTGTTGTGCTATGCATTTCACTATTAAGTGCACGTGGGCTGCGAGACTACCTGTCAGGTAGCGCACAGCTGATCTCATCGTTCGTTTTTGGTGTCATGTCCATAGCTGCTGGCCTTTTTCTTTTGGTGATACCTTTCGTGGTGCTTCCTTTCAGTCACAGTGATGTTTTGCATGGCGAACTCGCTCTTACTGCTCAACGCGCAATTGCCTTGGGATTGTGCCAATCAGGGGGCATCGTGATTATTGTCTTGTCTACACTTCGCGCTTGCGCGAAAAATCATCGACTTATAGGTGCCTCAGTAGCTTTGGTTGTTGTTGTGACTAATCTAATGGTGCACGCCTGGACGTTTTATAGAAGTGGAGCGGAGGCAGATTATTTTTGCAAACAGTCAGTCGTTAGCTTGAGGTTGCACGAGCTTAATAAATTGGATAGTGATTTTCGTGAATCTCAGCGTTTCGTATCTTTACTAGTTGAGAAGTTTTCGGTGCCTCATGCGTATTCGTCTTCAGATCCTGTCGAAGCTACTAATCGGTCATTCCAATACAGCCGAAGTGTTCTGAGAGGTTTATCGAACATAGATTTTCGAATTCCTTCATCGTTCGGTTTCGAGGGGGCGATGATTGGTGAATATTACTATCTATTCTTGAACAGTTATTTTGCGTCGAGTCAGGCAATCATTGAGCGTTCTGAAAGTAGTGCGAAAAGTTCATTGTCGCCCATTAGTGACGTGCCATTGGCGAGACTTTTACAACTGACCGCCACTAAATACTTGGTTACCCCACAGTCTAGATACTTCGACAATAAGTTCCAAACTGTCCCCAGGATGAATCAAGAATTTTTTGAACTAGTGGATGACAATTTGACAGCTAACTTACGCATCTATAGGGTTAAACATAGCCTTCCTCGTGCCTATCTGAGCTATTCTTGGCGAAGTGTCAATACGCGCGATGAGCTCATTCGGAAACTTGCAAGTAAAGATGAAACTATGTGCGAGTTAGAAAAGCAGTCTTTGTTGGAAGCAAAAATAGCTACCGTCGCCGACCGGAATGAAGATAAACCATTAGAACAGGTGCGCGTGGTTGAGAATACTCCAGAGCGCTTAAGCTTGCAAGCCATGCCACTTCAACCGGCAATCTTAGTGCTCGCAGATCAATTTTATCCAGGATGGCATGCCACCATTGACGGTGTCGAAGTGCCTATTCTCCGCTGTAATGGTTTTATGCGAGCGGTTTATGTTTCGCCTGGTACACATGAGATAACCTATAATTATTGGCCCAGTTCTTTTTACGGTGGCATTAGCGTCTCTTTAGTTTCGTTGTTGTGGCTCTTACTGTTGATTCGCGAAGACACCAAACAAATACAGAACTGAGAGACGAAATTTGTCTAAGGTAGGTCGATAAGAGTCCTCGCAACTCAAGGATGTTGTTTGAGAATCATCCACGAAAAACCGAACAGGAGCACTTGCATTTGTAACTATGATCGGGGTGCTGACTGATCTTTCCCTTCCAATGCGCAGTAATACCAATGCAAAAAGTATCACCAGCAATGTGTTAGAGCGTCTGTTTGTGCCGATTTCGATATGCTGATGGTTCTAAGCAACCTTTGAGGGGTAGTCGATCTGCTGGCATCTTGCCTCTTGCTAAGCCAAAAAATCGGCTGTTTCAACTCTCATTTTGTCATAAAAAACTTGGTCCTTTTCTGTCAGTGTCAATCTCTTAAAACCTGGCCAGCTGAAGCCTTGCTTCAAAGCACGTTCCCAAAAGTCACCAAAATACAAAGGGTCCAACCGATGACTCGAAAACGGTAGCTTGCGATGGATAAAGGATCTTGCTATCCAAAGATCACAAAGATTTTGATAGCCTTCTGGTGTTAAACCATCAATTACCTCGTCCTCCCATCCCAAACAGGCTTTAATGTGGTCGTAACCTGCCTCTAAATCCGGGTTGTAAACCAAAGATTCAATAAGCTTGAGGTCATTGCCAACAAAAACGGGTTCAAAATCCATAGCTTCACTCACTTAATTTGTATCGCTCCTTGGTTTAAATCGACCGGAATAAGGTCAGAAAGGTGTGTTTGAACTTCGCGAGGAGTCAGTTGCAATCTCGCCTCAAAATGGATTTTCTTTTCCTATCATTTCCTCAAAGTAACTCTTATCTTTCTCGCTCAACTTTAGTCTTTGAAATCCAGGCCATCCTGGTATTTCTTTGAGCGCTTGCTCCCACACTCGACGACTAAACTCGGGGTTTATCGGATGATCAGCGAAGCTGATCCCTCTATGAAACAAAGAACGAGCACTCCAAAGACTAGACAAAACGTCCGAACCATCAGCAGAAATACCAGATGGAAGCTCATCCATCCACACAAGATACGTGCTAAGGGCGTTGAATCTGGGTTCAAGTTTAGGATCTAAAACGAGCTCTTCAATAAGCTTAAGATCTCGAGAAATGAAAAGCGTGTTCACAACTACAACCGGGAGGGTAATTTCTAATTCCAACTTAATCCCGCCATCGATATTATCTTGTTCTGACATTGTCCTATTGGTGCCGATTATTCTACTTTCAGATAAAGTCTGGGAATTACTGAACCATCTGGAAATCTAGGAACATTTTTTACCCAGCCGCGCTCTTGTTGGGCAGATGGCAAGCCTTTTAGCGTTTTGAGACAGATGATAGTTATCGGTTTATCTTTTTCACCAATGGCAATATCTACTCTGGAAGTACCTAGATTGCCCCATTTTCCAAGCACCTGCTTCGCGTAACTAACCTCGGTTGTTACTAGCGGGCTTTGACTGCAGCTCCTATCACTTGCGCTTGCTGGTCTAGGGGCAATGCTCCGATTCTTTCAAACAAGTTCTGTTCTGTCAGTGGCGCCGGTTTGTCGACCTCATATGCCACACCGGTTTCTAATGCTTTGACTCTGCCCTTTTCTTGTTTGGTGACTTGGTATTGGTAGTCTTGAATTGGACGGTTGCTACTAAGTTCGGCATCTCCAGCTAGTCCTTTGCTTGCATACTCTCCACGTCCGTAAGTTTTGTCGGCGAGTTGCTGAACCGCGACTAAAGCTGCATCGCGGTGAGGACCGGCTGGCATGTTTGTCACTCGCCCAAACTCCTCAACCAACGCGTGGGCCTCTTTTTCAGGCTTGGCTAAAAGCTCTCTTATATCTATGCTTCTAGCGTCCGGATCTTTTGCAGTCAGATCTTTTTCCGACAATCTGTTTTTCCTAGAAGCGACAATTCCGGCCATGCCCAGTATTTGCACGCTGTCATCTTGCTCGGTTACTGATTTTGTGCGGTCACGCAACGAGCCATCACTGGCATTTGTTCGACTTGCTTCAGTTGACTTAAAGGTCTCGCCGCTGGCATTTCTTACTTGCTGCCCTTCCGGTGTATTCAAAACTTGCTTTTCTGGCTGCTGTGACGCCTGGCGGTCGCTATGGTCTTTAGCATTTGCATCTGACATTGACGGCGACTCCATACGCCCAACTCTGTCAATTGTCTCACAGGCGTCAGATTGTAAACTTGCTCGATTCGTGGGGCAGCATCTCCTTTAATGCATTTCGACCATATGCGGTGGCGTGAGCTGCACTGCGAACACTACTAATCCTTTACGAACCGGATTCTTGGATCTAGTGCTTTTATCTCGTCGGCGTTGTCACCATAAAGCGATTTAGATAGCGCTATCAGTCTAAGCCGGGCACAGCCAGAGAGCATTTTAATTTGATAATCGGTCAAGATCATATGAAGGAGACCCACCTCCTGTAATTTTTTCATCCCACAAATTTCGGCTATCGCTCCATCGTCAATGTGTCGTGTCTCTATTTGCAAGTGTGAGAGTTCAGGGCAGCGTTGCAGTTTGTGCAGGCTGTCAGTGGAAATCGGCCCCTCCACAGTCAACCTCTCCAAAACAAGCGAGCCGCCGAGTTGACTGATCACTGGGTTGTTGTCGAACTGACATTTCTGAACATTGAAACGCATTAACTTTGAAAGAAAAGCTTGCTTGGCTAAGATTTTCGGGTCTAGTTTGCAATGCTCGAGGCTCAAGACGCGCATTTTCTTGAAGTTTCCTAAGGCATTTAAAGCATCTCGATTGAGAGGACAACATTTTACGCCCACTTTCTCCAAATTTGTCCAGCCATTTAATTGTTGCAGTGCAGTAGCGACAGTTTTTTCCACGACTGCTTCCGGTTGCTCCTCTCCCATTGCCTCTTCGCTCTTCGGATCTGTCGGCATTTCAAACATAAGTTTCTGGAAGTCTTTTCCTGGAATTTTTTTGAATATCGACGGAGATTTGAACATTGCGACACTTTCAAGTCCGCTTACTTTCAAACCCAGAGGCGTATCGACTGGTGCATATACAGTTCCGCGAGCAGGTAGATAGACCTCATTAGAATCAGACTGTCTTCGATAAAATATCTCGCCAAGGCCTATTTCTGGAAATGAAAACTTGTGCAGCTGTCTGCCGTTTACAGTGACGTCGATCTCTTCAATCGGAGGCACCGTTTCCAGTGCCTTTGCATTCCTTTCTGTCTGAGAAACAATTTCTTCCTTTTGTGGTGAGGGGAATACCTCACCGGTCGTGACAGTTTTTTGAACGTTTTCAGGCACCGGCGGCTTTACAGCGGAATTCGATTTTGAATGCCCAATGCTCATAAAATAAACAGCCGAGCCAGCTAGAACCGCGGCCAGAACAGCTGTCAAAGCAAGTAATGTATAAAGCCTCGTTGATGTCATCGAGACTACTTTGGTGGGCACCGCTTGTGGTTTCTGAGCTGTGCGAGTAGGTCGGAGAGTGGGACGATTTTCGCTGCCGAGCACAGTTAGATCGTGTGCCACCAGACCTACGTTCTGATACCTTTGCTCTGGATATTTGCGCAACATTTTAGCTACTATGCGTTCAAGTGATTCAGGAAAATCTTTTCCCAACGACGCTTCTTTAAGTGTTGGCGTTTCTCCTGCTTGATGCAAGAGCATGGTTTTCAGGGCATTTTGCCCCATATGCGGTGGCGTGCCTGTTAGCATTTCAAATAAAACGCATCCCAGTGAATAAATGTCTGATCGGTGGTCAACTGTGCCACTTGAACATTGCTCTGGACTCATGTACAGAGGACTGCCAAAGATTTCTCCAGTGCGTGTAAGGGCTTGTATTTCCCCATCTTCTCGATTGACAAGTTTGGCGATACCAAAGTCCACGAGTTTGACACTTCCTTCAGAGTCGAGTCTGACGTCATTAAGCAACATCAGATTGGCCGGTTTGATATCACGGTGCACGACACTTTGCTCATGGGCTGCCATTAAACCGAAACAGGCTTGAACGAATAATGGAGCAACCGATTCAATTGGCAATGGACCGTGTTCTTTGAGATATTCGGCAAACGTGACCCCGTCGATAAAATCCATAACAAGGTATGGGTTGCCATTGTCGAGAATGCCATAGTCGTGAACTTTAACCAGATTAGGGTGGTTCAATGAAAATGCGGCTTTCGCCTCTTGCTGAAATCGTTGAATCATCACGTCGGAACCGGTGCTGCGGTCCATCGTTTTGAGAGCGAATTCTTTTTTCAAGAAAATTTGCTCAACTCTGTAAACCGTGCCCATACCACCCGATCCAAGGCGCGAGATAACTTTAAATTTGCCGCCAATGACTTGCCCAGCAGCAAATGCCTCCTCGTGTCCTGTGGTGAGTCCGGACCTGCTCTTGATCGTTTCATCGAAGCCTTCGTTCATACTAACTTTGTACCCACTGGGTGGTCAGGAGTTTTTTTATTCTGCAAATATGATTCTTGAATCAAGTGCCTTTACTTTGTCAGCATTGTCACCATAAATAGACTTAGATAGCGATATTTGTCTAAGCCACTTACATTCAGCGATCATCTTGATTTGCCTTTCGCTCAAGACCATGTGATACAGATAGAGATTTCGGAGCTGTTTCATACCGCAAATCTCGGTAATGTCACCGTCATTGATTTGCGGTTCACCGATTTGAAGGGTGATGAGTTTGGGACAATGCTTTAGATCTTGCAAATTTGTAATTGAAATCGGACCGTCTACAACTAAACGTTGCAAAACGGATGAGCGACCAAGTTTGTTGATAAATGAGTTGTCCTCGTATTGACAGGTCTCAAGACAAAAATCTGTAAGTCTCGAAAGAAAAGCTTGCTTAGCCAAGAGCTTTGTGTCTAGTTTGCATCGGTCAATGGTGAGAGAGTGTAATTTTTTGAAGTTATTGAATACATCGAACATATCTTGATTAAGAGGGCAAGCCTTTATGTGGATGGCCTCTATATTTGTCCAGCCATTTAAGTTTTGCAGAGCCGCCGTGACATTTTTCTCAATCACCGCCGGCGATTGCTCTTCAGTCAGGCTTACTGTATCTATCGGATAACTGAAAAACAAACTCTTAAAGTCTTTACCCGGAATTTTTTTGAATATCATCGGAGACTCGAGCATCGGTATCGCAGTTAGACCACTTATCTTTATGCCAATAGGCGTATCGACTGGGATGTGCACAGTTCCTCTTGCCGGTTGAATTACCTCCCCGAAGTCGAGCGGAGATTTGTAATAACAGAGATCGCCTACGCTGATGGTAGGAAACCGATACACATGCTGAAGTTTTTTTTCTATGGTGACATCTTCTTCCTGGATTGGAGGCAGTCTTTCGAACATCTTTGCTGTCGTCTCAGTTTTCGAGAAAGCCAATTTTGATTCCGCTTGTGGCGATGGGTATAGTTCCCCAATGGTGGTAGTTTTCTGGACGCTCGTTGCCGCAGGTAATTTGGCAACGGCATTAGCAGTGGGAGGCAACGGTGTTTGTGCAATGCGTATAAAATACACAGCTGAGCCTGCTAGCAGCGCTGCCAGAAAAAATGTCAAAGCGAAAAATGTGTACAACCTGGTCGATGTCATTGAGATTACTTTGACGGGCACCGTTTGTGGTTTTCGAGCAGGGCGAGGCGGTCGAAGCGTGACGCGATTTTCACTGCCGAGCAAGGTTAGGTCACGTGCCACCAGACCGGTGTTTTGATATCTCTGCTCTGGATATTTGCGCAGCATTTTTGCGACGATGCGTTCGAGGTCTTCGGGGAAATCTTTTCCTAACGACGCTTCTTTGAGGGTTGGTGTCTCCCCGGCTTGATGCAACAGCATCGTTTTCAAGGCATTTTGCCCCATATGTGGTGGCGTGCCCGTTAGCATTTCGAATAGGACGCACCCGAGTGAATAAATGTCAGAGCGATGATCGACAATTCCACTAGAGCATTGCTCTGGACTCATGTAGAGTGGGCTGCCGAAAATTTCACCGGTACGCGTTAAGGCTTGTATTTCTCCCTCTTCGCGATTGACAAGCTTGGCAATGCCGAAGTCCACTAGTTTGACACTTCCTTCAGCGTCAAGACTGACGTCATTAACTAACATCAGATTGGCCGGTTTGATGTCGCGGTGAACGACACTTTGCTCGTGCGCGGCCATTAAACCAAAACAAGCCTGCGCAAATAGTGGCGCAACATACTCGATCGGTAGAGTGCCATGCTGTTTGAGATATTCTGCAAATGTCATTCCGTTGATAAAGTCCATAACCAGATATGGGTTGCCATTATCGAGAATGCCGTAATCGTGAACTTTAACCAGATTCGGGTGGTTCAAAGAAAATGCGGCCTTTGCCTCTAGCTGGAACCGTTGAATCATCACTTCAGAGCCGGTGCGGTGGTCCATCGTTTTGAGAGCGAATTCCTTTTCTAAGAAGATTTGCTCAACTCGATAAACAGTGCCCATTCCGCCGGAGCCCAGCTTCGAGATCACTTTGAATTTGCCCGCAACAACCTGACCCTGGACAAAGATATCCAGGGCTCCTGCGTTCGCCCTGGTCCGGCTTTTCATCGTTTCATCAAAGCCTTCATTCATATTGACTTTGTACCCAGTCGAACCGTGAGGATGCTGTAAACTGTGGTCACTTTATCAGTTACCGGTTGTTTTGCGACAACTTTTTGATGGACGCTTTTCGCACTTTCGGCATAGCAATCGCTCTTCTGGTCACGGCACTTTTGTATGCAGTTGTCGGGCATGCTGGCGCATCTGGCTATCTTGCCGTGCTTGCGCTTTTTAGTGTGCCTAACGAAAGCATGAAGCCAATTGCGCTCACTCTCAATATTTTGGTATCCTCAATAGTCAGTTTTCGCTTTATTCGCTCAGGCAACTTCTCTTTAAAAGTATTCTGGCCGCTTGCTTTAAGTTCTGTTCCCTTTGCTTTTCTGGGAGGCGCAATAACGCTGCCTTTTACCGGATACAGAATTGCCGTTGCGCTGGTGCTTCTTTTTGCCTCATACAGACTGCTGTCGGGTGCGGCCCTAAATGAACAGCAACTCAAAGACTCGAGTATCTGGGGCTCGCTTTTAATTGGTGCAATTCTGGGGCTGATTTCCGGTCTAACAGGCACCGGTGGTGGTATCTTCCTATCACCAGTTTTGATATTTCTTGGCTGGGCAAATACGCGCACCACGTCGGGAATATCCGCTGCCTTTATTCTAGTCAATTCGATATCGGGCCTTGCCGGCAATTTCTCTCGACTGCACTACTTACCTCCTGAAATTCCCATCTGGCTCCTAGCTGTAGCTGTCGGTGGAATAGTTGGCAGTGAATTAGGTATTAAGCGACTTTCGCCCAGGCTTCTACAAAAGTTGCTCGGTATAGTTTTGATTGTTGCTGCTTTAAAACTAATACTTACCAGGTGAAAATTAGCTGGTCATGGTACGCATTCCAGCAAATCTGACTCCATCGCGAGCATCGATTGATAGCGTTCGTTTGGATCTTTTTGAAGAGTCTTTAGAACGATCTTTTCCAATTTCGCAGAAATTGCTTCTTGCTGCAAAGGTATTGCCGATGGTGGTTCTTCATTGACTTGTTTATACAATAATGCAAGAGAATGTTCCGCCCAAAATGGTGGTGTGCCGCAAAGTAGTTGATACATCACGCAGCCGATGCTGTAAATGTCTGAGCGGTGATCTATTTCATCGCCAAGGCATTGTTCTGGACTCATATAAGCTGGACTGCCCAGTATCTGCCCTTCCTGAGTAAGGCGTGATTCAATCTGGTCCCAACTTTGATTAAGTTTGGCGATGCCAAAATCGACTATTTTTACTTCTGGATTTTCCTTGTCTCCAGATAAAAGGATGATATTACTGGGTTTCAAATCACGATGGATGATGCCTAGATTATGCGCATGTGCCATCGCATCGCAGATTTGTAAGCCAACTTTGCATGTATCTGCTGCGTTTAGTCGTACTTCGCGCTCAAGCAGAGACAGCAAACTTTCGCCTTCAACAAATTCCATGACATAGAAAGAGCGTCCATCAGAAGTTCGGCCAAAATCAAAGACTGAGATTATTCTTGGATGACGCATTTTTCGAATCACCCTGGCTTCGCGCTCGAAGCGTTCACTGGCTTCACTTTCTTCCACAAAAGAGCTGTTCAAAATTTTCATGGCAAAAAGTCTGTCGGAAGCATCGCGCACTAAATAAACGACAGCCATGCCACCGACACCAAGGTCCCGAACAATTTGATATTTTTTTGCAATCATATCGCCAGGTTCGATCTGCGCTGGCGGTTTGGATTCGTATTTAAGTAGCGACCTGCAGCCGCAAAACTTCAATGACTTTCCGCATTGACTGCATAGTTTCCAAATAGTAAAGTCATCGTTTCCCGCTAAATTGGTATTTGGGCTCCGTGGCAGAGCCTCCATATTTTGAATTGTTTGGCCTGCGTTTTTGCTTTTCTTTGAATAGGCCCTGTAAAACTCGTTTCTTTCTTTGAGAAAATTGTCAAATTCCGGTACACCGGCTTGCTGTGACCTTTGTGCTTCAAATAGTGAGCGCGTGAAAAGCTCGGCTGCAGATTCGAAATCGTCTTGCGCGGCGGCTATTCGAGCCTCATTCCAGAGAGTTTTCCACATCGCTAGTTACTCAAGGCAGATGCATTCTTTAAATAACATATAGCACTTCACTGGTAAGGGCAATACGTAAAAGATGCATTGGTCTTAAATCCATAAATCCTTTACACGCAACGGAAAAGGGAATTATCACAGCCTCTGATTTGGACCAGTTTCGTCGGACATGCTAGAGTTGGCACATGAAATATTCTTTTAACATCCAGGCTAGTGATGGCGAGACCGAGCAAAACGAAAAGCTGATTATTTCAGCCTTCAACAACGAGTCAGGCAGTCATATCGCTCTAAAACTAATAGCCTATCTGATGTTCATCAAACGCCGCCCACGCATTGACGAAGATGCAGGTTGGCAGGTGGTTCCTGATCTCATTGCGCGCGACGATTCCGGGGCAATCACTCTCTGGATTGATTGCGGCACTGTGTCGGCCAAAAAAGCAGACACAATTGCCACCAAAGTGCGCGATAGCATCGAGTTTTTCGTTTTTAGGCGCACAGAGCGAGAGATGGACCAGTTTTACAAACAGATTCAAGATAAGGTCAAGCATCTCAAAAACGTGAAGTGCATTGGCTTTGATGAAGGTTTTATTGATGGCATCGGTGAAGCACTCGATCGCACAAATAATTTGGAAGCTTATGTCAGCGACGAAATGATCACGGTGAATGTCGATAATTCGTTTGGCAAACACGAAGGATATTCAGCTATTCATCGCATTGTTGGTGAATGAATTCTGGATGTTGGCAACAAATTTCAATAGCTTGCGTCAAGGGGCGTACGTATTACGCCGCCGGATGGTCAAAAAATGATTTATAGAGAGCTGGGCAGCACAGGCTTTAAGACTTCGATTATCGGTCTTGGAGGCTGGCACATTGGCCTCAAGAAAGTCGATGAAGCACTTTCGATAAAACTGATGCATGCCGCCATTGAAGGTGGAATCAACTTTTTTGATAATTCTTGGGATTACAACGAGGGTATTTCTGAAATCCGCATGGGAAAGGCTCTCAAAAATGGACTTCGAGAAAAAGTCTTTTTGATGACAAAAATTGATGGTCGCACAAAAAAGGAAGCGGCAAAACAGCTAGATCAATCGCTTGAAAGAATGGATGTAGATTGTATTGATCTAGTTCAACATCATGAGATGTTGCGCTTTGAAGATCCTCACCGCATCTTCGGTGAAGAGGGTGCTAATGAGGCTTTGCTGGAGGCAAAAAAAGCAGGCAAAATTCGCTTCATTGGTTTTACCGGGCACAAAGATCCACAAATTCATTTGCATGTTTTAGCCGTGGCGAAAGAACATGATTTTCGATTCGACGCAGTTCAGATGCCGTTAAATGTTATGGATGCTCATTATCGTAGTTTTGCAAAATTGGTAGTACCCGAATTAGTCAAAGAGAAAATTGCGGTGCTGGGGATGAAGAGCATGGCTAATGGGGTGGTATTAAATTCGAAAACCGCTACGCCCATTGAATGTTTGCATTATGCTATGAACTTGCCAACTTCTGTAGTGATAGCAGGACTGGATAGTATGCCTGTTCTAGAACAAGCTCTCGAAGCTGTGAGAACGTTCAAGCCGATGACCGACGAGGTAGTAGCACAGTTGCTTGAGAAAACGAAAAAAGCAGGTTCTGATGGTGCGTTTGAGCCGTTCAAAACTTCATCGATTTTCGACGGTACGGCGATTAATCCACAATGGTTAGGCGAGGAGCCTGAAAAAATCCAAGCATTGATGAATGATTGAGGCTCAATTTAAGTCCGAATTTTAGTCTAGACTTATGTCATTCAGAAACTTGTCAAATGGAGTTTTAAGAGTGCGATTTTATCCGATGTTATCGCTGACCCTTTTAGTAGCGATGTTATTGAACCCCTTGATTGCTTCTGCCAAAGGTGGAGCACCGCAAGCGCCTACTGTAGCTGCGCAACAAAATGAACAAGCAGCTATGCAGCGAGCGCAACAAGAGCAACGCGGACAGCAAGAAGCTATGCAGCAGATGCAAGCCAAGCAACAGCAAGAGCGTGCTCAGCAAGAACAAGCGATGCGCGCCCAGGAAGAACAGGCCCGCAAAATGCAGCAGCAACAACAGCAAGTTCAGCAAGAACAAGCTCGCAAAATGCAGCAGCAACAACAGCAAGTTCAGCAAGAACAAGCTCGCAAAATGCAGCAGCAACAACAGCAAGTTCAGCAAGAACAAGCTCGTAAAATGCAGCAGCAACAACAGCAAGTGCAGCAAGAACAAGCTCGCAAAATGCAGCAGCAACAACAGCAGCAACAACAGCAGCAACAACAGCAGCAAGCCAAAGATGCGCAGAAGGAAAATTTCGCTCGTTCGGGAGCGCCAGCCCAAAGACCGCAAGAAAATCCTGCTGTAGAAGGAAGAGCGGCACAGGCGGGTGGGAGTCGTCCGTTTAAAGCGAAACCACTTTCTGTGTCAGCGGTGCCTATTGAGAAAGCGGTTCCTCAACCAGTTCTAGAGCCAAACGCCAATCCGGGCGAACAGGAGCACGCTAAAGCTGTCACAGCGAATTTGCAGCGTCATCTGGTCGCCGTGCCCGGTGTCCAAGCGCCTCAGAATCGCGAACCGGTCGTCAACAACGGGCGTAACAACTACTTCAATAATTTTTCAACTGTTGTAAACAATCGTCGTATTTCTATCAATAGACAAAATACCAACGTCAGTTACTTTCAACCTAATCAATATCCTACTTGGTATCAACCGCAACCGAATTGGGTTATGTCTAACGGATTTACCCTGGGCAATGACATTCACTGCGGTTTAGACTGGCTGCAATGGGGATGGCATCCTTATTACGGTCCGCCACCAGAAGGGTTTGTTTGCGCCGACGACTATTTCCCAACGCCATGGGTGTTTATTCCGGCTTATGGCGTGTGGCGTCAACCCGGCGAATTCGGCTATTCACCAGCTGGTCCTCCCTACGATTACACTGGACCGATATCGGTTGAAGTTCTGGAGCCTCGCCACGTTCATACTCGCGATCCGTATTCGGGTTGGGTGAACGACCGAATCATCAACGTCGTTTATTTCTACGATGCTTTCTACTATCCAGACGCCGATCGTTGGGGTTATATGAACCGTCATGGTTATTTCATCTGGTTGAATCTGGACCCGGACGAATAGCCACGAATCATTGACTAAAAAGCAGACCAGATTTTTATCCGGTCTGCTTTTTATTGCTTCACTTTCGTTTGTTCTAATGCATTAACGAGCTGCTGATTTGGGTTTGGCCATATCAATCATCATGTCTTCCATGCGCGAAATATCTGCCTCACTGATCTCCCAGAGCTTCTTGCTACCGATTTCTTTTTGAATTTTCTCGAACACTTCGAAGCTGATGAATGGTGTCACTTTGCCGCTTTGATATTCACGTTCTTTTTCACCATAAAGACCGAGGAATGTTTCATCGCGGAACCAGAGTTCGCGATTTTGCCCTTCCATTGCTTTCAAATGGGCTTCTGTAGGATTGCGTTGCAAGAATTCAAAGAACATGCCGCTTGGTTGCATGCCAGGGAAGAACCATTCACCGCTGAAGCATTGAATGAGATTATCTTCTTCGTCTTTGAGAATAGGAGTGATGAAATTCATGCCGCGTTCCAGAGCATGTTTGTGGAAAGCAAGAAGGTCTGGCGTGCGCAATGCGATGTGTTGCCAGTGAGCGGCTGCATTCAAATTTTTCATCATGTCGCGCACGTGCGAGGTCTGTGTGGCAGGCTCGGTTGGTTGCACCACAGCAACGATTGTCTTCTGCACGCCGGGTTCATGAGCTTCGAGCTTTTCGGCGTCGCCAATACACATAGCAAAAGTCATAGACTGTTCGCCTTGACCTGGTGTCCATTCTTTACGCTTTTCGTAGATCAAATTTTCGGGACCGCAGCCAAAGATGACCTGGAAAACGACATAAGCAACCGGGTAGAGCTGTGGTTGCAGAAGCAACGTCATGTGGTCTACCTGAAAATTTTGGAAAGAATGTTTCATAAGCACCCGCTGTTATTAACTGCTAGAACTGCTGTGTAGGACTGTTGACGATTAGCTTAAGCTATTGGCAAGCGCTTTCTGTCATCCTAAAGAAGCAGATCTAGCTGCTTTGGGGATCTTTTCGATAAGAAAAAAAACACTTGTGCTCGCCTTTCAGCGGTCGTGCAAGCTTTTATCCGGGCTTTCATTGGGATCGAGGGACGGTTTGGCGCCTAGTGCGTACAATTCATCAATTAAATCTTGCTTTGCCCCATGCACGCGTATTGCTTGCCATAAGCCCTCTTGTAAGGTGTCCTTTGCCTTCGATAAATCACCCATTGATTTGTAGACTCGGGCTCGTAATACGTAGCTCAATTCCCGCGGATATGCAGATTTTTTAGCGGCGTCGCAAATTTCAAACGCTTTGCTGTAGTCCTTCGATTGCAAGCAACACTCCACCATCAAACTCCAGGTTTCTTTGCTTCTATTGAAGTTGCATTGCTCAAGCGTTTTCAGAGCTTCTTGTGGTCGGTTGAGTCGAAGCAGAGTTTCAGCTTTCTTATTTGCTGTGTACTCGTTAGAAATAAATTGAAGCGCTTTGTCGTAATAGTCGAGAGCCTCTAAATATCTATTTTCTGCGAGACTTTCGTCACCAGCCTTATTGAATCGGTTGTGTTCGTGGACTTTCCAATCGTAATTTATCAGTTTCGTATTCTGAATTGCCTTCTCGGCGTCGTTGTTGATTGGCGTCCCTTCGGTAGGAGGCAACCATTGTGCGCAAGAGAAACAAACAAGTATGCTTACAGTGAATATTCTCAAACTCAAACGCCCTGATGTAAGATCAACAACATACCATAGTGAAGTGGATGATCAGCAACTCAGATATGACAATAAACAGATCACTCTTTGCTTATGCACTAGCACTTATTCTCAGTATTATGGGGCAGGCGACAGTTGCTAAAAACCGGTTGATGCTCATAGATCAACATGGGCAGCCTGTGTGCAATACGCAATTCAGCAGCCTAGTTAGAGTTGCTCCCAACTTGTACTTCGGCGCAATCGAAGGGCAGCATCAAAGTTTGCCTTTTGACAGGAATGGCATCGCATTACATATAAGTCCCCCACAAGGTTTTTCATTTGTTGCGCCAATCGGCTGGGATAATGCCCAACAAAACTCCGAGGCTCATGGCTCAGTCGACGGTTTGTTTGAGGTGCAAAGAGCCGGTTTACATGGTATCGCTGACACGCACGGAAAGTTTGTTGTCGCTCCTGAGTACGATACGATTCAGCCATATAACGGTGGAATTTACCTTTTAAGAAAAATGGTGCCTGGTACGGCGGAAATTAAGTGCCGTTTGTTCGATGCGAATACTCGACACCTGGCGACGGCTGAATGCAAGGACCGTAAATGTGAGAAAGATACCGCTGGCGAAGGCTTGATAGGCTTTTCTGTACGCCCACAAATTAACTCGCCTCCCGGAGCGCGGCCATTATTTGGCTACTGCGATATGGAGACAAAAGTCCTAATTCCTCCATTCTTTGACAAAATCGGACCTTTTAAAAACGGACTGGCGATTGTACATACCACCGATCCCAGGGTCATAAAATTGGGTGTTGGGCAGACCAACAATGCTGGTGCCCGAGCTGTTTTTATTGATAAATCTGGAAAATTTGTCGAGCCAACCATCATTCCAATTTTTCCGTTTGATGAAGATGGTTTGGCTATTGCATCATCAGCATCGGAACCAAAACTCTTGGGAGTTATAAATCAAAAGTTGCACTTTGTGGTACCGGTGAAGTATGCGTCGCTGCAGCGTATTAGGAGACAGTTGTTTGCTGCCAGGGCGCCTGGCGCTAATAACTGGATCGCCATCAATGCATTAGGAGACAAGGAGTTTGATTTTCCAGAGAATGTCGCCCGTATTGAGTTCAATTCCGACAATAATGCAAATTTCTTCGTCGTGATGGTCAATGATGCGAAGTTAAAACCGCCAAGCGGTTACTTACCTCATGATTGCCTCATCGACAGGAGCGGAAAAGTTGTAATACCATCTGAATATGCTCTTGGTTCGCCTAAATTTGGCATGCTCTACTCCATTTCAGGATACCGCAGTGAACGCAACGATTGCGTGATGGATTGTAGTGGTAAAGTTCTGATACCGGCACAGAAAGCTTATTTCGACATCGTCGAGCCTGACCGAATTATCAAAACAGTTCTCGATGAGAAATTTAACAGCGATGACTGGAAAAATCAGGACGGGTGGACAAACAGGTTGGAGCTATTCCATCAATTTTTGAGCGAGTATAACTTAGTTGGAATGCCCTATGAGAAGGTGCAGAGCTTGCTTGGAAAGGGGCAGGAGCTTACCAATAATGTTCCCGCGAATGTTTGTCGTTGCTCGTATTCATTGGTAAGCGGCGGATGCGGAAATGGCTGGAGAGGATTCTATGTGGAATTCGAAGATCGAGTCGTCAAACGATGGTGTTTCGCAAGTTTTGGAGGTGAATCCAAGCAAGGTTGGTACACTGAAAACATGGTTTTTGCTCCTGACCAGGATGCCTGGCAAGAAAAGATGATTCCTAAGCCAAAACAATAATTTCACAAAGTTCATTTCACGCTAACGACAAGGTCAGTTGGACGTACTCTTCTTGAGCTTTTTCGTGCTCTCTTTCGCAATCTAAGTTGGACAGAGCGAGCCCAAGCAATCGTGCATTTCGGCTTGCAACTTCCGTTGTGTCTAAAAGTTCAAGAGCAACGTTGATGATATTTCCTATCTCGGTAAATGATTCAGTACTCGTGCGACTGCGCGTCACTTGTTGATAGTCCGCATATTTTACTTTCAAGGTCAAAGTGCGCCCGCTCGATTTATTACTCGCGATGCGTTCAATCAATGTTTCGGCTATTTCACCAAGAGCCTCGATAATGCTTTGCCTACTGTTTAAATCTTCGGCGTAACTTTCTTCTGCACCAATTGATTTGCGAATACGATTCGGCGTCACCTGACGATCGTCTCTGCCGCGTGCAATTTGAAAGTAATAGCTGCCTACTTTGCCGAATGTGCGACACAAATCGGCTTCAGTCCACTGTTTTAAATGCGCTCCGTTGTGCACACCAAGTTCACGCATTTTGCTTGCAGTGACTTTGCCGATGCCATAAAAATCCTCAATTGGAAGCGTTTCTACGAACGACTCGGCTTTGTCTGGCGGAATCAATGTCAAGCCATTTGGTTTATTGATACCAGAGGCAGTCTTGGCTAGAAATTTATTGATTGAAATTCCAGCTGAGGCCGTCAGTTGTGTTTCTTGCACAATCAAGGCTTTGATTTCTTTGGCAATCAAGGTAGCTGATGGCAAACCTTTCTTATTTGATGTCACATCGAGATAAGCTTCATCCAGTGAGAGTGGTTCGACTAGATCGGTGTACTGAAAAAAGATCTCTCGTATCGTTTCTGATACTTGTCTGTAAACATCAAAGCGGGGTCTCGCAAATATCAACTGCGGGCATCTTTGAATTGCAGTTCGTGCAGGCATCGCCGAGTGCACGCCAAATTTGCGTGCCTCATAGCTTGCTGCAGCAACGACTCCGCGATTGTCTGGGGTGCCGCCAACTACCAGCGGCTTGCCTCTGTAGGCAGGGTTATCTCTTTGTTCGACCGATGCAAAAAAAGCATCCATATCTAGATGGATTATTTTGCGGATGGCACTAACGGGTGTAGTGGAATTGCTAGCCGGTGAATCAGTCACTTGCTAATATTACCAACCGTTGCCTTCGTTGCCTTGATGTAATCTTCAGGATTAATGAGAATCTGTGTGCCCCGAACGCCAGCTGAGACCGAAATTGTCTCGAACAGATAAACGGTTTCATCGACGTAGACCGGATAATTTTTCTTGCCGCCGAGCGCTGTGACTCCGCCGCGCACATAACCTGTTAGCGGCTGCACTTCCTTAAGTGATACCACTTCGGTCTTTTTATCTCCGCTCAACTGCGCGATTGCTTTTAAATCCAGTTGCGCATTGCCTGGAACGACCGCCATGCACACGCCATGTTTGTCGCCGCGTGCTACCAACGTTTTGAAAACCTGCTCGAGGGGATAACCGATTTTCATTGCGACGGTTTCAGCGGTCAAATCATCTGGATCGACTTCGTATTCTTTTAATTCGTATTTGATGTTTGCTTCGTCGAGTAGACGAGCGGCATTTGTTTTCATCTTTCACCGGCTTAATCAAAGTGATGTGAAGCAACTACTTTAGCCAATCTACGTTTTCAATCTGGCGATAGTCAATAGTTAGCTCTTCGCCAGGCTCGATATTTCGTAGGGCGCGACCAATCCCATATTTTTCTTTTTCGTAGTCGGCTAGAACGTTGGCGCTTTCGCTGTGATTCATAAATCGCGCGTCATCGACGCAGCACATATATTTTTCCAGATGAAAATCCAGATAGCCATAATGTTGGAACCATTCCTGGGTTATGGGTGGCAAGGCTGCTCTTTGTTCTGGCGTAAGCTCCATGTCAAAGCCTGGTTCAAATTGCCACACTATTTCGCCTTTGGTGATGGGTTCGGCGGCAAATAGCCCGATACCGTGAATGGTGCTTTGTCCAAGGGTCGTCTTTTTCGTGAGCATATAAGAATCGCCTTCTAGATAATGATCGATTTACTGATGAGTTGCCGGATTTTCAGGCTCTGAGAGTTTAACAAACTTACCCCTTTTCAAATCTCTCGATATGACTTACGATATATCTTAAGATTGATTCTTAAATTTAATACGAAAGACTGATACTCAAGAATTAACCAATATCGGTAGGTTTGTAAATCAGGCATCTGCCGGCTCTGACTGGCAAAGAAGGTAAATTATGAAAGGTAGAGGACATGGCTTCGGTCACGGCGGAGACTGTGGCGGCGAGCACGAACATGACTTTCGCGAACGTGGCGGTCCATTCGGCGGTGGGCCCCGCGCTTTTGGTCCAGGGGGCCCGGGTGGCGGTCCCGGCGGTCGTGGATTTGGTCGAATGCGCGGTGGACCCGGACGCATGCTCGAGTATGGCGATTTGCGCTTTGTGCTCCTGTCTTTGATCAGCGAACGTCCCAGCCACGGCTATGAGCTGATTAAGGCGCTCGAAGAAAAATTTGGCGGTGTCTATTCGCCCAGCCCGGGCGCAATTTACCCCACTCTCTCCTTGATGGACGAGCAGGGACTCATACTTCTGCAAGAATCAACAGACGGCAGCACGAAAAAACGCTACGCCATTACCGAGCAGGGGCAGGCATTGCTCGCCGAAAACCAGGTGTTGGTTGATGGTATTTTCACGCGCATGCAACTAGCAGCGCGAGCGTTCGCCGGTGAGCGTCCACCCGAGGTGTTGATGGAAGCCATGCACACACTCAAACACGCATTGATGCTCCATCGCGGCGAATGGGCGCAAGACGAAATCAAGCGCGTCGCTTCCATTCTCAATCAAGCCGCAAAGGACATCTCAAGTATCTGAGAGCGTGGTTACTGATAATCGACATTTGGATCTTTTTCATAAGGATGGGAGAAGTCTGACACGAGCCTCGTAAAATATTTCTCTGGCTAAAATGAGGAATATGCAAATGAGTGGCGTTAATAAAAATCCTAAAGGATTGCACACGGTAACTCCCGGACTGACAGTCAATGATGCAAAAGGTGCCATTGAGTTTTACAAAAAAGCATTCGGCGCTGTCGAAATAAAAGTAAGCCTTGGACCAGATGAGAAAGTAATGCATGCCGAAATCAAAATTGGTGATTCGGTTGTTATGCTTAACGATGAGTTTCCAGAAATGGGCTGTCTTGGACCCAAGTCACTGGGCGGATCTTCAATTGCTATGTATCTGCAAGTAGACGACGCCGATATGTGGTTCGAGCGTGCAGTCAAAGCTGGTGCAACGGTAACGATGCCACTGGCCGATCAGTTTTGGGGCGACAGATTTGGTCAATTAGCTGATCCCTATGGCCATAAATGGGGCGTCTCCACTCACGTGAAAGACGTTACTCCAGAAGAAATGAAAGCTGCTATGCAAGACTGGGAAAAAAAGGAAATGGCTAACTGCAAATAAACTGGCATTCGTTAGCGTTTTAAATTCGCGCTTGATTGATAAGGGTGGTGCATCAGCATCGCCCTTTCTATTGTGGAACGCTCAAACCTGGGTATGAAACGTAAGCCGCAGTAGTAAGGAGTCGGTCGATCCATGTTTCTCTGCCGAGTCAAATTGATAGGTCCAGCTTCCATTACATTTTTGCTGTCGTGGGTGCTGCTAGTCCAGTCTGCGCCCCTTGCACAGGCAGGAAATAACCGTATGTTTATATCGGCCGACCCTTTGATGCGAGGGCTGAACTTGGCAGAAAGAAAATATCCGGAAGAAGCAGCTGTTGAATTTGACAAGTGCACTGACCTGTCCCGAGTGACTCCACACCAATTGAGCATAATTGCAAAGACTTATTATGACGCTGGCAATACTTCTTCTGCCTTGATTATCATCGCGTACGCACTATCTCAAGAAAGGGTCAAGCGCGATATAGGCCAGATGACCGAACTTCTGGATTTGCGTGGCACGGTGTTTGCATATTTGAATAGGCGGGACGAAGCGGTATCCTCATATAAACTGGCAGCGGCAACACAGCCCGATTTGGCTTACATCTTTTTGCACAAAGCCGGGCAAGAACTGGTCAAATGCAAGAAGTATAAAGAGGCAATGCCGCTTTTAAAAAAGGGCATCAAAGCTGGCGACATGGACGGATTTGTTTATCAGGACATAGGGCACTGCTATTTGGAACTGAATGACCCCGCTCAGGCAATTCAACCTTTGCTCACAAGTGTCGAAATTTGGGTGACTTTACGTAAGCGCATGAGGGATTCTTTCACGCCCGGACTAATCCAGAGCCACAAATACCTCATTCAAGCGTATGAGAGAACAGGCAATAAAAAAGAAGCTTTGGTCTGGCAAAAACGCCTGGATGCCCTAGTTGGTGACATCAACCTTGATCTGTTTGGTTCTGGCTGATTTTTATTTTGGGTCTGAAACGAGCGTCGCAACTGTAAAGTCGGTCAATCTAACCTGTTCTGTGTGTCAAAGTGATAAGTCCAACTACTACTAAAGTAATTTTGCTTTCTTTGCTAATAGCCCTGGCTCTTACTCCTGTATCGGCTGGAAACAGTCGTAGACTTATTTCGTCCGATCCTCTGGCGCGAGGATTAGATCTAGCAGCAAGAAAATATCCAGATGAAGCAGCTGTCGAATTTGACAAGTGTACAGACCTGACCCGAGTGACTCCACACCAATTGAGTTTAATTGCAAAGGCTTATTATGACGCTGGTAATACATCTTCTGCCTTGATCATCATCGCGTACGCAGTTTCACAAGAAAGGGTCAAACGCGAAATAGGCGAGATGGCCTACCTCCTGGATTTGCGTGGTACTGTGCTTGCATTGTTGAACAGGCGGGACGAAGCGATATCCTCATATAAACTGGCCGCAGCAACGCAGCCCGATTTGGCTTACGTTTATTGGCACAAAGTCGGACGAGAACTGGTTAAATGCAAGAAGTACAAGGAAGCACTACCTTTTCTCAAAAAAGGCATCAAAGCTGGCAGAATGAACGGATTTGTTTATACAGACATCGGTCACTGTTATATGCTGCTGGACTCTCCCGCTGAGGCAATCGAACCACTGACTGAGAGCATTAATACTTTCGTGGAGGCGAGAAAACGCGACCACGACGCCTATATGCCGTCGCTCATTCAGAGCTATAAGTACCTCATTCAAGCCTATGAAGCGATAGGCGATAAAAAGCAAGCCTCGGTCTGGCAAAAGCGCCTGGATGCTCTGGTTGGTGACTTCAATCTCGATCTTTTCGGAGAACATTGAATTTCAATCGTTTGTTCAAGAATCAAAAACAATTGCTCGCAATCATCCGCTCTCAATTGCTTCCAGCGCTACACTGTCTAATATCTTTATTTGCATGAATAAATGCAGATATTAGTCGGTGGCGGAGGCAATCAATGCAACCCCGTATTGTCATAGTCGGTGGCGGTTTCGCTGGTATCAATGCCGCGCATGCACTTGCTCAAGCGCCTGTCGACATACTGATTATCGATCGCAAAAATCATCACACCTTTCAGCCGCTTCTTTATCAAGTTGCAACTGGCACACTGTCTCCAGCTGATATAGCTCAACCGATTCGCAGTATGTTCGCCAATTCTCCAAACGTCAGCGTCATCATGGATGAGGTGCTGGATTTTGATCTGGTCAAACAAGAAGTAAAACTGAAAAACGAGCAACCGATTGCTTACGATTATTTGCTCGTCGCATCAGGTTCCACTCACTCTTACTTCGGGCATGACGATTGGGCAGAGCACGCTCCTGGTTTAAAAACTATCGAAGACGCAATTGAAATTCGGCGTCGTATTTTTATGGCTTTCGAAAATGCTGAGCGTGAGATGCACGATAAAGGCGCTCATCGCTCGGTCAACTTTATCGTTATTGGCGGTGGCCCCACTGGCATCGAACTTGCAGGCGCCATTGCCGATACTTGCCATCTATACTTGAAGAACTATTTTCGTAAAATCGATCCCAAACTTTCGCGCATTATTTTGATCGAGGGCTTGCCGTCGATTTTGCCGGTCTATCCAAAAGAACTTATTGACGATGCCACAAAACAGTTGAAGCAGATTGGTGTTGAAATCATGTGCTCGACAAAAGTTACTGGTATCACATCTGGTGTCGTACAAACCGAAGGAGCTGGAGCGATTGAAGCTGCTGTAATTTTATGGGCCGCTGGTGTCAAAGGCTCGTTTCTTGGTGCAAAGCTGGGTCTCGCCACCGATCGCAGAGGTTGCGTCAATGTCGATCAGTTTCTCAATCCTATTCAGGCGGACAGTGACGGCGCCCATTTAAAAAACATTTTTGTTATCGGCGATCTTGCTCATTTCGAACAAAATGGCAAGCTGGTTCCGGGTGTTGCACAAACGGCGATTCAAATGGGACAGCACGTCGCCAAAGTTATACTTGCCGATATCAATCACACCGCGCGTTCTGGATTTTCTTATTTTGATAAAGGTGATCTGAGCACCATTGGTCGCTTGAAAGCAGTCGCTAATGTCAAATGGCCTTTCAATGCCAAGCTCTCAGGCGCCTATGCTTGGTTCATCTGGGCAGTCATTCACATATTCTTTTTGATCGGTTTGCGCAATCGCTTTGCAGTTTTCACACAATGGATGTGGTCGTTCATGACGCGTCGAAGATGCGTGCAACTGATTACAGGCGATGAAACACAGCCAATCGATCGCAGCGTTGAATTCACGCCTGAAAAACGACCCGAAAACACTGGTGTGAAATAAAACGTTATTTGAGCGTGATCCAAGTAGGAGCATGGTCGCTTGGTTTTTCGCCGGCGCGCACGTCGCGGTCAACACCGCCTGTTTCCAAACGCTCTGCTGCCGCTGGATTCAGCAAGAGGTGATCGATTCTAATTCCAGAATCTCGAGCAAAAGCATTTCGAAAATAATCCCAGTAAGTAAATATTTTCTCGTCTGGGTAAAGCTTGCGAATTGCGTCAGTCCAGCCTAGCTCTAACAATTTCTGATATTTTTCTTTTGTCTCAGGAAAAAATAACGCATCGTCAACCCATCTTTCTGGGCGTTTGGCATCAAGATCGCCTGGTATCACGTTGTAGTCACCGAGCATAACTACTGATTCTTTCAGTTGCACTAAACCTTGTGCCTTTTCGTGCAATCTATCCATCCAAGCCATTTTGTAGTCAAACTTCGGTCCTGGGGCAGGATTGCCGTTTGGTAGGTACAAGCAACAGATGATCGTATCGTCAACGCGCGCCTCAATGTAGCGACTCTGCTCGTCGGCAGGATCACCTGGCAGCCCCCGACCAATTTCCTCAAGTTTTAAGCCTGCTTTGGCAAGAATGGCGACACCATTCCAGCTTTTCTGCCCATGCCATACGGCTGAATAACCTGCTTCTTCAATTGTTGAGAGTGGAAATTTGTCATGAGGCGTTTTTAGTTCTTGCAGGCATGCGACGTCAGGACTCTTGTCAGCGAGCCACTGCAGCAAGCCCGGTAACCGCGCGTTCATTCCATTGATATTAAAAGTTGCTATCTTCATAAGTTTCAGTATTGGGGAATAAGAACTATAAACCAAATGGCATCATGTCTTACATAAGACTTTCTGATTTCGCCTCCACTCCAATTACATGGCCGGTTTCATCACCAAGAAAGCTAAAGTTGAAGTCGCCAAACCAAAAGTCGTTTTGAGTTTGTTCGGTTTCTACCTTGTCAAAAATTGCGTCGTGAAATGAGCGGAATCTATCGTGGTCGTGGTAGCTGTCGGGACCATAAATCACTTCGAACAAAAGCATAAATATGCCAGCTCTAACGGCATCTGGGAGAGTAGCGAGTGGTTGCACGGCGACGACTCGCAATAAGATAATTTCCTCTTCGCGTGTAACTATCAGTCCAAATTTGACGGTGCGAGACTTGTTCTCATACAACCGGATTTTGTCTTCTGCAAAGGACAATGACATTCCAAACGATTTGTATAAATCGCTTGCTTCAAATTCCTGCTGTTTTAGATACATTTTTTTTGGTTGGTGCTCTGTCATCGATTCAGCAGGACCGTGAGGACCAACAGGACCTATAATTCCTCGAAGCGGAAGCAATCTAAGTTTGTCGAATTTTGAGGTTTTGAAATCTGATTTGTACATTTCTAGATTTCGATCTAATACCGCTGCTCTCTGGAATTGGTGTGTGGCTCCTGCAAAATCTGCGGTGATGAACTGCGCCACTGCTTTATTGAATAACGCTTCCACAAAAAACTCATTGATGCTGATTGCTTTGTCAAAGCATTCAATAGCCTTTTGGGGTGCATACGAAAGGAGCAGAACCCCTAAATTGTAATGAGCCTCTGATAAACGTGGATTTATTTGAACTGCTCTTTCAAAGAATTGTTCTGCTTCTCCTTCTTTGAGTGCAATGTCTTCTTTGTCTGAAATTTTTCGTTTGTTCCACTTAAGCAATGCAATGTTATATGCCGTTTGAGATGTTTCTTGCATCAATAGAGAAGTCGTCAGGTCTGCGATGGCTTCGTCGAAGTCGTTTAGATCAGCTTTAAAAAGCCCTCTGTTGTAATAAGATTGCGCCGTGGGTGCCTGGCTAATATTGGCGCTCATAAAACGAATGGCGCTCTTAAAATCTCCTTGATGGCGGGCTGCAAAAGCTTGATTATAGAAATCAGATCCTGAGCTTTTGCCGCTAGCTTGTCCAGCTAGGCCTGCATAGCCAGCCAGGGAAAAGTAATGCATCGTATGTTCGCGCGATAGATTACTGCCCTTCAAATTGGGACGAACTTTGAAGAGTTCCGACTTCGCTAAATTCTGATTTATAGCTCGTCGAACCGGTGGCGGAAAGGGTAAACTTTCCGAATATTCGTTCCAGGTTGCTGCAAAACGTTCGACGGTTTCATTCACTGTATTTGATACAAGCTTTGTTGGAATGTTGGCTTGAGCTGCCATCTTTAAAAAGTTATCGTGATTTACTTTTGAAATCTGTTTTTCGCCACCTAAACTCAGAGCTAAATTCTCATCTTTCATAAAGCCAATGGTTGGCACAAAATCATAGGCTGGTGACAATGTGGGATTGATGCCATCGTTGTAAATTAGTGACCAGTTTTTCAAGTGCATATCAGAATTGCCGATGGCAATCGTGAAAACTAACCTTGTGATGAATTCGCGAATTCCTGCTTCCCCTGACGTTTGCCATAAAACATCGGCGATGTCTCTATAAGAGGCTTTACCGTATTTATCATCGGGAAATAGACCGAAGACCTGAGCAAAGTCTTCGATGTGAATTCGCTTGCCGTTTATCTGCCTGTCAAATCGTTTTACAATCAGACTGGAATTGTTTCTGACTAGGAGGTCTTTTGGCAGGTTGGCAATGTTTTCCGTCGGAAAAAGTTCAGCATCAGCGACATCAATCCCAGTTAGTTTTGCCAATCTAAGAGAGGCGAATTCAGATTCTGGAACCAGATCGTATTTTGAGCTTGGGAGTTTGACTATGTGGTCTCCATTGGCGCCTACAGCGGGTATTGTCAAACCACCGGATGCCTCGAGTACTGCTGAAAATTTCATTTGCACTCCGGCAAGCGAAAATTTCAGAATATTTTCGGCTTCGTTTTCTTTCGCATCGTCGAGTTCGTCACCTGGATGATGGAGGTCTTCGCGGGTATGGTACCGTGCATGAATGGCACCAGGAAGATCGTTTCCTAATTCCGCTAGAAGTAGAAATTCGCGCTCCTTTTTTATGCCGATTTTGCTAGCAAGATATTCGCGTAGATGTCCCTCTGGTAGCAAGTTTGAGAAGAACGGATGTAGTTTTACTGCAAACTGTTTTACTTGAGTATCTAATTGCCCATTTTTTTTGCGGAAACACAAACTCAGAGTTGGTCTAGATTGATCGTCTACATAATTTTGCTCAAATACAAAGAAATTTCGGTCGTTTGGATTTTCGACAACATAGCCGACGAGTGCTTCTCCCAGCGAGATTTCCAGGCGGCGCTCTGCTTTCTTACTCATAATCGTCCCCTTTGGGAATGAACGCACGTTCGTCTGATTCACTTTCACCGTTGTGGTCGTTTATCAGTTGTGAAATTGGAAGAGAGAGTTCGCGCGGAACGATCATGAGTTCTAGTCCAAGAAGCCTGCTCAATTCAATGAGAGTGCTGAGTCGAATATCTCTTTTTCCATTTTCGATGGAAGAGATATAACTTTGAGGCAGGCCAGCCATGTTGCCAAATTCAATTTGGCTCAACCCGCGTTTTTTGCGAGCGGCGATCAACTTTTCTATGTAGCTGGCATTTTGAAAATGTGGCATTTATATAGTATAGCGTATATTTGAGGAATCATTATATGTTTTTGCATATGAGGGGCTCTAGGCAATCTTCAACCAATATATTATATATTGTATAAATCTTTGGACAATATATCGTATGTCGTATAGTTTAATTCGAAATCCACATTCCGGCTCTTAGAGAGAGCGCGCATCGCCGCTAAAGAAGTTTTTTCTATAAACTGTGGGCGTGACATTCACGCGTCTGAAAAATGCGCGACGTAAAGTATCAGCATCGGCAAAACCACATGATGCAGCGACTTGCTTTGGCGTTGAGCCATTTTCAAGTAAGCACCTGGCCGCGTCG
>JARLHI010000002.1 GCA_031292355.1 Candidatus Obscuribacterales bacterium | reverse complement strand
CCAGAAACTGTAGTGAGTAGCCCGCTTTAAGTGACGGACTGACTGAAGCTTAGAGAAATATTGAGCCTTCTCGCAAAAGGCAGTCAGGCAATAGTGAAAAGACCACCGCGAATTTATTCGGGTGGTCTTTTTATTTGGTGGCAAAACAAATATTTTGCCACGTCACACTTTTTCTAATAGATATAGATGACCCGGCGCCCATTCTTGTCGATTTGTAGATTCACATCTGGTCCTTGCTCATGCCCAATTTGAAGTTGAACCGGAGGGGCCAGCGGATGTTCTGCCAATGCTTGATTTATATAAATCTCTCCTCCCGGCTTGCTTGTTTCAGATGGAATTACGACGGTAACTTTTTCGCCATGGGCTAAAGCACTGTCTATATAGGTGGCTGCCTTGTCCTGGTACTCTTTGGCTGCATTGAGGGCTTCACCGCTTGCATACTCACCATGCCTAGGGTCTTTGCCATCTCGGCTACTCATGATCTTCTGTGCTGCAGCAGAAGCTTGTTCTGGCCGCATCTTAGGAAAGTTGTCGAGAATTGCTTGAAACGGTCCCTCACCATCTTTGATAACAAGCTTTTTGTTGCTGCGATCGATTTTATCTAGGCCCGGCACCCAACTTTGTGCTTTTTGAGCCGCGGTCGCTTCGTACATTCCTACAACCGGATGCCCCTGCTCCGTTTCCTTTGCCGGTACGGGCAAAGGTGTTGAGACGGCGTCTGTGGTCGGCTTTTGCTCGCCTTGTCTTCCTTGTTGCCAGAAATCGCTTACAGCTCTGCTGTGCTCAGGAGTTTCCCAAATCTTGGCGACTTCGCCCATACCACTACCATTTGCTGTTTTAGCCTCGAGATCGACACTCTTGAAGGCTCCGTCCCAATTGCCATCTACAGTTTTCAGGGAAAAATCCTGAACATTGTTCATTGTGTAAGTGTGCATCTTGTCGTCATTACCTTTGAAGGTTTCAACCACATCATTGCCAACTTTCTCGTAAGTCTGGTCGTCAATCTGCGCTTTCAACAAATTACCTTTGGCATCGTAACTAGCCTTCACTCTGTCGCCAGCTTGAAGAAGATGTCCGTCCTTGTCATAGTCCCAGGTCTCTGGCGGAGGGTTTTGCTTTAGCTCTTTGTAGATGTCGTCAATGGCTTTCTGTCCCAAATCATGCAGAGCTTTGCTTTCTTCAGGAGTTATCGTTTTGGGGTCGCATTTATCTCTCTCCCAGCATGCTTGACTGAGCGCCCTTGCATGGTCAGTTTTACTAGCTTCGGCGCCTGGTTGGTCAGAAGGCTTGTCGTGCTTAACTTCCTGTCCGGTTTTCAAATCGGTCATACCCAACTCCTTCAGTAAAAGCAAATCAAATTGAACTTTTAATCTTGTTCCATTTTTTCGGTAAGATAAAACATTTTGCTCTGGGATAGCGAGTTCGAAGCCGCTTGCCAGTTCGTAAATGTGGCAGGTTAAACTACACTGAAAAACGACAATCAAACTATCTTATTTCGAGGCGCGACAGAATGATTTGTAACTACAAAAGATGCTTAAGCACTGTCGTCATCGCAAGCAGTCTGTTCACTGCATATTTAAACGACTCGCCCGCGCAAGCAATTCCGAATCCGAGGATAAGCTGGACACTGCAGACGTTTTCCAAAAAACAGAAGAATTTTGAAGTCACTGTAAAATATCCGGTCTTTGCCGGATCATTCGCAAGTTTGCAGAGACTAAATTCGAAAGTCAGAAAAATAGCTCAGAGACAATACCGCGATGCCACCAAGGAACATTTGCATGACCGAAGCAGACCGCAAGAACCAATAGGCGAGTTTACGGCGACTTACGAAGTAGACAAGGTATCCAGAAATGTCGCAAGCTTGAATTGCAACATCATCGATTACACACCAGATGCAGCAACATCGTCCGCCGAAATTCAAACATTTAATTACACCCTCAACTCTTTAAGAAAGTTGCAACTCGATGACCTTTTTAAGAATGGCGTCGACTACGAGGAAGTACTGAAAGTGATCAGCATGGGCAAGCTCTTTGCCACCACAAACGATGCCGCATGGAGTTACAGGAATTGCAACTACGCAATTGACCACTTCGCAGTGGGCGAGGACGGGTTAATCTTGTTCTTTACGCAGGATACACCCAATGAGATCGTGCATGTGACGATACCGATTCGTCAGATTCGCCAATTGATGGATAATTCGTTAGCAAACCGGCTATGGACTGTGCGTACACCAGCAGATTCAGATGGAGAACAAATTCTCAAAGCTGAAAGTATCAAGAAGCAATTGGCCATAATTGCCATCGGCACTTACAGCGCAATGATTGATGCAAATCCGTCAAATGCTCTGGCTTTTCGTGAAAGGGGCAAATGGTACAAGGAGCTTGGTCGAGCCGAAGTAGCGGCAAAAGACCTAGAAGAAGCAAACCGACTCGCGCCGGAGTGACTTCTGTCAGGAGCACAAACTAAGACAATGCTGTGTGGTAAAACAGAATTAGTACCGATGGTAGTCGCCATGCCGCAATCGCCTGACCAAGATGAACCAATCGACGAAGAGCTCCCTCTTCAGCTCGAATACGCCGGTAGCGGCGGTTCAGGTCGGTCCGTTAAGACGGCCCTTGGACTGTTCGATTCAAACCATAGCTTTGATCCGCAACTCATCACAGAAGAACCGCCGATATGGTTTCATTACGCGCGCTCTCGGGTCCACAAGCATTTTTATGAATCCTTTTCTAAGATGCCCAGGGAAAGGGCGTTCCAGATTATGGAAGCTTGTGGCTTTCCACCGCTGTGCATTCTAACAATTGCCGTTCGATGGAGTTTGCTCAGCAGAGGTGATAACTTTGATCATTTTGATCTGCAAGCAGTCTTTGAGACTGCCGGTCACGATGTTTCGAACTTCGGCAAAACATTAAACCAGATAGAAATGCGTTGTCTCTATCGCCTCGATAAAAGCATTGGTACTAAGAGCGAACAAATGCTTGCGAACGCCGGTGTTGACGAGTTCGTTTACTCAACACGAACCCTGAAATGTTGAAATTAGAACGTTTGACCAATCTGAAGCTGGTGTTGCCTTATGGGAAATGTCCGAGAATCTTTCTAAGTGTCATTTGGACTCTGCCCTTATCGTTAGGATACTTTTCCATTGATGCAATCAGAGCGTCTTTTGCAGAAGTTGCTTGCGTTCCCATCGCCTCGAGAATTTGCATTGCCTGCCACCGTGTCGAAAAATCATCATTCTTCAACAGCTCCAAAAATTTCGGCATGTAAGGCTTGAGATTAATATCGCTGTCCCTCGCGAGTTGAGCAAGTGCACTAGTTGCACCGCTTCTAACCTGACTACTCGAACTTGATATGTCTTTCACCAACAACCCGACCGCCGGCTTTGCATTTGTACCCAAGTGTCCAATGGCAAGCAATGCATAGTAGGTTTGCTGAGAGTCGGCATCTTTTTCGATTACTGTTTGAAGTGACGGCAATGCAGATGATGCTTTACTGCCAAATTTCTGCAAATTCATAAGGGCAGCACTTGCGACTTCCGTTCTCGGGTCCGCAATCAATGCGGCTAACGCCGGAATTGATATTCCTGGATCTTTCTTCGCCAATCCTATCGCATTTGCGGCCGCCACCCGGCACCCATCAAATTCATCACTCTTCGTCCACTTAACCAATTTCGTTATATAAGACTCAGCGGCTTCATCGCTTTGCTTTGCCGCGATTGCACCAACGGCCATAATTGCTGTGCCTCGCACAACCGGCTCATCATCGCTATCTGCAATTTTGAAAAGGGCATTCAACACGTCATAGCGTGGTCCAATTTTGCCGAGAATTTGAGTTTCTAACTGCCTTACTTTGACCGACTTTTCGCTTGCAGTAGACGCGCAAATTGAGTCGACAAGTTGGCGCGAAGGAACAAAGTGATTTGTTTGTGGATAATCAAAATTTATATCGCGTAGATTGGTAGGCAGCATCAAGTTAATGACTTCGGCAGCGGTCAATCGTTCAGAATCCTTTGAGCTTTGAAGCATCTTAACCAGCGGTGGCATCGCATCCTCACCAATCTGACGAAGTGCATTGTGAATGTTTTGATTTGCGCCGTGCTCTTTTAGCTCTTGCACAATTGGCTCGATCGAATCCGATCCAAACTTGCCTAGAACATTCGAACAAACCATTGCCACCAAGGATGATGACGAGTTAAGCTGCTTAGCAAGATATGGCGCAATGGTTGGTCCAAGAACCTGTAATTTTGTTTCCGAAGTAAAACGTAAATTTGGCAACTGGTTCGATTTGCTATCAGCTAATTGAGCAATAATTTCCTCGGCTTGTCCCTGCGCAATTGCCGCTTGACTGGTAGAACCAGATAAATGCGTCTTCTGTGATGATTCCGCGCGAGCCTTCTCGCAAAGGCCCGTGGAAATAACGCTCACCGCCACCGGAATCAAAAACACCAGCAAGCACCGATGACAATATTCCTTGAACCTAGTTTCTGAAAAGTAGTGGATGTTCTTTTTGTTATTCAAATGCAACCATTCCATGCAGCATATATTAACATCAATATATCAGACGAAAGCTCAAGGCAGAGTAACAGTGGCAGGCTTAAGTTGTGAGTCAGGCCGCGAATAGTTTCTCACAAATAGATTCGTGCCGACTGGATTAAGCGCTGCTTCGCCGTGCTTGACCGGAACATCCATTTGAGACTTCAATCCTTCCGCCGAATTTACCACAGCTGCTGCCCGCTCTCGACCAGACGCTTGCACGTCCTGACTAGCGCGCCGTGCCTGATTAACAACTTGAGCCTCCCTGTCCTGACGCCGTGCCGCCATTGCGGCTACGTCTGCGGGGTCATAGGCTGGAAACCAATCACCATCTCGATTGTAGAACCCGGTCGAGTTCATTTGATTGACCAGCTGTGATGTTTTAGCAGCATGCATTTGCTGGTAACTCGATGCTTCGCTTTCCATCTGCATTCCCGCTGCTGTGCTTTGTCGTTGCAGTTGTTTGGCTTCGTGACGCGCTTGCTTGTCCAAAGCGTTCACCGCTGGTGATGCCTGAGCGGCGGGTGCTCTTATCGCCGCCAGCGCTTTTTCGCAATAATCACGAACTGTTTGGCTAGGATTGAGTTTCAGGGCTAATTCGTACTCGCCGGCGGCTCCTGAAACATATCCTTGGGCAGCCATAATATTCGCCTTTAAATAGTGCAAGTTTGAATTGAACCGGTAGTCCTTCATTTGCGCGTCGACCAATTGCAAGGCCTGAGAATAATTGCCAGCGGCGTACAGACCTTCAATCTCAGTAAGCGCTTGCGTCGTTTGAGCGTTTGCTCCAATCGAAAAAGAAAGCGTCAAAACCGTCGAGAGGGCCATTCCCAGAACTGGCGAGTGCCCGATTCTCCAAGACCTATGTAATTGCATTTCAACACCCCAACACTCGAGGCGAACTTTATCTGCATCTTGAGATGCTCGCAAGCGAGCCATTGTTCCCCAAAAGTCATTCAAATAGGCAGAAAGCATATTTATTGAATATGCAAAATGATCACATTCCGCCTCGCGAAGATATGCAGGTTCAATTCCTCAGACTCTAACTATTGATCGAGCGCTTGACGATCACAGTCTTTCTTGTTCGCAGCCCAGCAGGCTTATTGAAATTTGCCAAGCGCATGTCCATTAACTGTCTTCTGGGGTACTGGAACGTCGCCTAAAGCTCGCTATACTAGATGCATAATCGGTGAGTGAGCAGTGATTGCTTACTTTGAGCCGAGGGGCATTACGGAAACGCCAGGTCTGCGCAGACCAGAAACTGTAGTGAGTAGCCCGCTTTAAGTGACGGACTGACTGAAGCTTAGAGAAATATTGAGCCTTCTCGCAAAAGGCAGTCAGGCAATAGTGAAAAGACCACCGCGAATTTATTCGGGTGGT
>JARLHI010000001.1 GCA_031292355.1 Candidatus Obscuribacterales bacterium | reverse complement strand
GTCAGTCCGTCACTTAAAGCGGGCTACTTATTACTGTTTCCGGTCTGCGCAGACCTAGTGTTTCCGTAATGCCCCTCGGCTCGAAGTGGGCAATCGCTGCTCACTCACCGGTTATGCATCTAGTATAGCGAGCTTTAGGCGACGTTCCAGTACCCCAGAAGACAGTTAATCGACATTCGCTTGGCAAATTTCGAATGGCTTGATGCTTCAGTTAGGTCATACACCATTAGACGCCAAGCCCTCGATCAATCCTAACGATAAGTACCGACAGCATTCTATATGCTAAAGTTGCTCGCCGTATATTTATATAGTGTCAGTGGAACATCTAGTGTATGCATTTCATCCGTGATTCCTCTCTAGATGTTTTTGGCGGCGTACAGAATTCTCCTCTCTAAGTCAATTTCTATAGCCCTTGCAAGGTTGAGTTCGGTTGATTGTTGCTGCTAAGCTAATTCCTGCGGCCATACGTAGCTTGCTTGCCGAGCATGGTGTCTTATCTTCAGTTTGAAAAAAGTTTTGCGCGCCTTGTCGCTGCTATTAGTGGTGCACAGTCAATGCTGCAATTTTGTTTGCTCCGCAGAAAAAGTAGCGGTTCCGCACGCAGTGCCCTCTTCGACGGACATGACAAGTGGTTTTTCCGCCGAATATACAAGCTGTACGAAGAAAATTTTGCTAGCTGGAATCGAACTCGAGCGCTTTTCATTGAATTATCGCCTGGAGTCCGCTAAGCAACCAAAATTTCGAAAGGTGCGATATTTTCTCTGCCAGGAAGCTGGCGCAGCTGGTGGTCTTGCTTTTGAAGCAACCGGCAATGATCAATTCGGCAAAGCGCGAAGACGACCACTCAGGCTTGACAAGGGTGCCTTGCGAGGAGCGCTTGCAACAACTCTGGCGACTTCGATTATTGCTGGCTCAAGTTCTGGTTTGGAATTAAGTTCGAATATGATGAGAGCGTACAAGAATAAAAAGAATGGTTATGACGTGCATTCTGCAACCAAATTCGTCAGTGCGCATTTAAGTCTCATTGACGATCTTCTACTCAAAAGAGAGACCATAGTGGCACAAATTGCAGATACTCCTGCGTATGCTCGTGCTGTTGCAGAAGGGCAAATGCTGCACTCTCTTCGCGGCTCTTTTGTGAATGAGTACGCGACCTTTAACGCCGACACTCGCAGCTATTTGCTCTATCAAAACTTGTTTTATCTTTTGAATGCTTCTTACAATACGGTGGGTGCCATTGCTGCAGACGTTGCTTATCGTGCAGTTGCAAGACCGCACTTAAACGGAACGGCCAACATCTTGTTTATCACCAGCGGTGCCATTGCTATGGTGACTCCGATAGTGACAACGACAACCGAGAAATACATGCGACGTTATGCTTATAGGTCCATCGAAAAACAAATGCATGCCACCAAGTTTGATCCAGATGAGTTTGCAGTTCTTTGTAAGGGAATGGAAACCCTCGATCATTCAAGCGCAGGCACCATGATGCCGAGTTTTCCTGTCACCAACCGGATGGGCGTTTACACAGCATCTAATACATTGTTTGAGAATCAACTTGAAAGCGAAACCAAGGTCATTCGCAAATTTGAAAAAGTTGCTCTACAAACAGGCTTGCTCGGGCCAGTTATTGGTGCCACTTTGATGACCCAAGGCATTTTAGGGACGAATGGTTATTACAAATATCCAGTGCAGCCCAGAAGACAATTGGCTCAATATTACTATGGTTCTGTAGGCGGAACCGTTGGTACAGCGGGGGCGGTCGTCGCGAACGCAGTGTCGCTTTTGCAGACTTTAAGTTATGAACACAAGTTGTCGAAGGAAAATCGCCTACCTAGGCAACTGATTCAAAAGCGATTGCAACATCTGGCTGAAATCGAAAAAACTGTTATGGCTCTGTAGCTTTTACACAACGAAAGCCAATGTGATTGCCAGCGCTGTTCGATTCGCTTTTGCCGCGGGTGCCTACCATATAACGCGTGCAATACTGGTCTGTGCAAAGGAATGATCCACCTCGTTGCACGTGCTTTTTCTCTTCAGGCTCTAGTGGGTCATACGACGTTTCCGGCCCTTGTGGATTTCTGCTGACGGCGTCACCCGTTGCTACCAATTGCTGATAATAGTCATTCCTGTACCAGTCACTGCACCATTCCCAAACATTGCCTGCCATGTCGTACAGCCCATATTTGTTCGGCGGAAATTTGCCTACGGGAGCGCAGCCTTTGAAGCCGTCTTCGGCAGTATCCTTTAACGGAAACTGTCCCTGGTAGGTGTTGGCCATGAATTTATCATGAGGCTTAAATTCATTCCCCCAGGCGTAAGTTGCTCCGCTTAGGCCGCCGCGGGCAGCAAATTCCCATTCTGCTTCAGTAGGCAGACGCTTGCCAGCCCACTTTGCGTAAGCCACGGCGTCCGGGAAAGCAATTTGCACGACTGGAAAATCACGGCGTCCTTTTAAATCTGACTGTGGACCTTCTGGATGGCGCCAATTCGCACCATGTTCGTAGCGCCACCACTTTAGTTTGTTATTTAAGGCAACCGGCTTAGTTGTGGCAGTAAAAACTGTGGAGCCAGCAACCAAATTTTCCGTTGGAGCGGTGGGAAATTCTTCTTTTGTTGGTGCAACTTCTGCAATTGTTTTATAACCTGTCGCGTTGACGAATTTCTCGAATTCTCTGTTGGTAACCTCTGTTCTGTCCATCCAGAATCCGTCTACATAAACTCTATGAATTGGTCGAGCATCTTGCATGGGTTCATGTCCACCACATGAGCGCTCAGAAGCGTTATCGCTGCTCTTTGTCGGATCAGCACTGCCCATCGAGAATTCTCCGCCTTCGATCCACACCATTCCTTTAGGAGTATGAACGGGTGCTTTACACGTGTTTGCCACCGTCGGCGCAAAGGGCGCAATATCGTCTGCATTTGCATTCGATACCACGCCCAGTGTTAGAGTCGCCACGCATATTGAAGAAAAAATCTGGTTGGTGACCAGCGTGATCTTCATTTTTATTAGTGCCCACCCTCGACTTTGATCTTTTCCATAATGGCTTGTTTAACAGATTCCATGTTGAATGAAGCGCCCTTTTGCATCGGTGGATACTGCACGAATGTTTGTGCTGTTTTGCCGACTATTTCCTGTACAAAAACAAAGCGCCAGAACTGTGTCGAAAACCAGTTGTAGAAATTGAGTGAACCCGTTCTGCCATCAGAAATTCCAGTTCTTTCAAATGGATCTAAGCGCAGGTTTGTCAAAATTGGCCAGTCGACTTTTTGAGTGGCGCCAAGCCAACCGTTTGGCTGATCCGTGAATCTATATTTGTAGTCGTTATAGCGAACTGCACTGAGTGTGCTCTCGGTGAAGTAAAAAACTTCGTTGCGATGAGATGGGCTTTTTCCTGAGATAAAGTCGAGTTGATCGTAACCGTCCAAGTGGACTTTATAAGTTTGACCGTTCACCGTCTTACCTGACAACAATTCATTTTTGATGTTTGGTGCACCAGCTGCGGCAAGTAGTGTTGGGAACCAATCCAATCCAGACATAATGCCGTTTTCTACTTTTCCTGCTGGTACTTTATTTGGCCAGCGAACAATAGCCGGAACTCTAAAACCTCCTTCTAAGGCGGTCCCTTTGCCACCAGCAAATGGCGTTTGTCCACCATCAGGCCAGGTGAAGTTCTCTGTGCCATTATCGGTGGTGAATACGACGATGGTGTTTTCATCCATGCCATTATCTTTTACATACTTCATTACTGATCCGACTATGTCGTCTAGTTGAGCCATGCCGGCTTCCTGGATGGACCAGCCGTTTTCGGCTGTTCTTAACTTGTCATACTTGTCCGATAAATGAGTGATTATGTGCATTCGGGTAGGGTTGAGCCAAACAAAAAATGGCTTGTCAGCCTTTTTGGCTTTGTCCATGAACTTGATGGTGTCATCCAAGATTTCGTCGTCGACAGTTTCCATTCGCTTTGGATAAAGTTCACCCGCATCTTCTATTTTCTGCTTACCAATCTTGCCCCATCGAGGTTGGACAGTGGTGTCATCCGTGTCAGTCGCCCAGCAATGAAGCATATTGCGAGGACCGATTTTATCTTTTAGCGAGGGAGGATAGTTGCTATGCGATGGGTCTTCCATGGCATCGAGGTGGTACAAATATCCGAAAAATTCATCAAATCCGTGCACAGTTGGCAGGAATTGATTGAGGTCGCCTAGATGGTTTTTGCCAAACTGACCGGTGGTATATCCCTGCGCTTTTAAAGCTGTGGCGATGGTGATTGCTTGATCCGGTAGTCCAATTGCTGCACCAGCTTGTCCAACAGTAGTCATACCTGTGCGTACTGGAAGTTCGCCTGTGATGAAATTGGCTCGACCGGCTGTGCAACTGGCTTCAGCGTAGTAGTCTGTAAAACGCATTCCTTCATTGGCCATCTTGTCCAGGTTTGGCGTTCTGCCGGCCATAATGCCTTGATTGTAGACACCGATATTTGACCAGCCGATGTCATCACCCATGATGACAATTATGTTTGGCTTCTTGGCGTCTGCTGCAAAGGATGCTGTCGGCATAATCAGAAACGTTGCTGCAAGCAGCAATGCGCCAAACTTGGATGCGTATTTATTCACGCTTGTTCCTCTTGATATTGGGACGCAAGTACCGCACCATAAGGCAAAGCACTGCTGGGTTGTTCAGGGTAACACACGGATCGTTTGTTTTGTGATCGCCAATTTGCGTTCTGACAGGACTTTGGCTGTTTCACCGTTTTACTCTTATGGTTGCGAATATTACGATCGGTTAGAATTTAGGCGATGTCGATGATTCGTTGGCAATCCCACGAAGGTGCCATCATTATTTGAGTGGTAAATATGAAACTGACAGCAATGCTTTGTGCCTTAGTGGCATCATCCAGTTTATTCACCGTGGCCCCGGCCTTTGCAAAAGACGCCGCCGCCGATTTGCAAAAAGATGAAGCGAAGGCCGCTGCCGACAAGAATAAAGCTCATGCACAAATTGCAAAAGGTCATTCTTTTAGAGCAGGTCGGGCCGCTAAGAAAGCCGAAAGAGCTGAGGAAAAAGTCGAGAAGGATTTACAGAAATAGAAATTGGAAGTCTGAGTTTTTCTGCCCAGCGTTTTATGCAAATAAAAAGACCACCCGAATTGCTTCGCGGTGGTCTTTTTACTATTGCCTGACTGCCTTTTGCGAAAAGGCTCAATATTTCTCTAAGCTTCAGTCAGTCCGTCACTTAAAGCGGGCTACTCACTACAGTTTCCGGTCTGCGCAGACCTAGTGTTTCCATAATGCCCCTCGGCTCGAAGTGGGCAATCGCTGCTCACTCACCGGTTATGCATCTAGTATAGCGAGCTTTAGGCAACGTTCCAGTACCCCAGAAGACAGTTAATGGACATGCGCTTGGCAAATTTCGATTAGCCCGCCTTGTCACAAGCAAGATGGGCACGAGTGGTCAAGCTCTCGAACTATAGGTTGGAATCGGACTCGCGACAATCTATATACATGTGGGTCGTCGAGTATATACAAAGAGAGGTCGATCGATATTCAATTGGACTATTTATTCAAAGATCGATGGACACACTATGTTTGGGTTGCGGAAATTTTCCAGATTCGTTCGAAACGTTCACACTGGACTCTGTGATGGATTTCTGGTGCCCTATAATGTCCACTTGTGAAGAGTGTTATCGACTGCCATCAATTTGATAGTTTTTTTTCTGCACTTTTTGTGTCGATTGTTTTTGGCATCACAAGCCTTTCTAATCCTGGATTTGCCGCTTCGTCTGAACCTATAGGCAGATCGGACGACGCGACATTGAGCGCACTCAATTGCGCGATCATTCACAAAGAAATTGAGCTTGAAAAGTCGAATGCTCACTTCTTGATGAATTCGCATCCAGAAGGACGATGGAAAGCCTGGAGGTATTTTGTCTTTCAGGAAACTGGTGGTGCGCTAATTGAAGCTGGTCTGGTGACTGGACTTGCAGACAGATATCGTCAGATGCATCACGGTGGCAAAATTCACGGAGTTTTACTTGAAGATTCGTTGATGCCGCAAATGATAGGGCAATTTGTAGCAGCCGCCGGTGACATAGTCGAACTTGGTTTGAATGCCCGGTTAGCGTATCGAGCAAAAAAGGCACATCGCGATGCCGCTACTTCTAAAAAAGTCGCGGAACAGATGCACAATGATCTTTTGAGATTGCTCGATGAGCGTGAGTCTCTATTGAAAAATTGTCCGAACCTTTCTACTTCTATTTCAAATTTAGAAACTCGCGTTTTAAGAGATGAAGAACGGCTGGTTTGGTTGCAGTATTCACGCAGTTTACATAATGCGAGAAAACTGGCCGCTACCGAGAATACCTTTTATACGCTTGATATTTTGAAGAATTTAAGTGGTGCGACAGGCAATATTGTTGGTATAGCAGCAACGAGCGCAGGACGTCCGAAACTGAATATTGGCGCCAACATTCTCACAACTATATCTGGCGCTTTGATAATGACCGATCCAATTACGTCGCGCATAGGCGGGAAAATCGCGTCGATAAAACATAGCAAAGGACTCGCTAGCCGCTATCGACAAGAACTAGACAAAGTGTCGGCATCTTTAACTGAAGATAGCGATGCTATGAGGGAGGCTTATAAAAAGCTGGACGATCAAGAACTTTCCCGGCACAGAATACTTTCGACACGAGTTGATCTTTACAGCAAACATGCCGAACGGGCCGGACGCTTTGTCGCCGAGGAAAAGGCAAAAGACAGAAAGGCTAACACAGGTGCTTTAAACAACGTGGCAGTCGCCGCTTTTGCAGGAGGCACCAAAGTTGCTTTCGGAACCTGTGGTGTAACTGCCGCCGATAAATTAAGCGGTCATGCGGGGGCATCGACTTTGCTTGGTGGCACTGCTGCTTATGCTACTGGTACTGCAGTGACACTGGTCGACAACTTGAGAATAAACATTGCTCGTGAACGCCGCTTTGACTTGCAGCGAAAGACCGCTACATCAGCCAATGATGTGTTGGCTCGCGAACTCAACGATTTAGATGTGCTCGATAAGCAATTGACTATGAGCGAGTGCGCCAAGGCCGCCGAGTAAGTCTTGAAGCCTCCAACAATGAGAGTACTCAAATAAAAAGACCGCCAGAATTGCTTCAGGATGCTTGTAACACCAGCCAGAGTACGGAAAGACATCCATGGAATACAGATACCGATTTCGCCCTGCATCTCGATGAAAATAATCGTCAGAGATTCCCCATTCGAAGAGATTTATGTCAGGATGGAGGAGCATAGCTACAGCCTCAAGACATGTTTTTCGCGGCAACCCTCATTCCTCTCATAAAGCCTGGATTATGTCTCAGTTTAATTTTGTAAAAGCGAAAGCAACCCTAACCACCGCTAACGCGGGGGGCTCACTGTATGTGAATGTACTGCCGGATTTGTTGGAAGCTGGCGCCGCCTATCATGCGTGCGGTTACTACGCCGAGGCTGAACAATGTTACAAGCACGTTGCGGTTGTAAAAAAGGGAAGCGGCGTTATCGACGAAGCGCTGATGACGAACTTTCACCGCCTTGGTGTGTTGTATAGGCTGCAAGACAAATTTAATCAATCTGAAACTGCCTATACGGAGGCTATCAACGTAGCCAAGCTCTTGTTCGGACCATCGCATACTAAGGTGGTGGATCAAAAAGCATATCTTGCAGGCTTGTATCATCATTACGGCAGGGAAGAAGACGCTTTGCGGATAGCGCAAGAGGCTCTTGAGGTTTATGAAGCCTCACAGGGACAAGAGTCTCCGACAGTTGCCATTTGTCATTTTGCTCTGGCATTCATTTACATGAAGATGGGTGAAAGGGGCGAGGCAAAAGCGCATGCTGATGCAGCCGCGCATATCTTCGCGATGCAGGTCTATGGACGAGAGGAGACAATTGCGGGCGTGCTAATGGGGATGGCCGTTTTCCATTTTCGCAAGAATGAAATTGAAAGCGCCGAAGACTTGTTTAAGAGTGCATGCCTCCTTTCGGAAGAACGTTTATGGCAATTTCACCCAATCGTTCCCGAAACCCTCTTCAAGCTCGGCGCATTTTATGAATCACAACGTTCACAAGATAAAGCAGAGCTGTGCTATGAGGCCGCGTTGAGGAGGCTGATCGGGGCTTTCGGGGAAGACAGTCCGCTTTTGCGCGAGCCCTTGAAGCGCGTTGCAAGCTATCATGCCAGTCGTGGAAATACGGACAAAGTCATCGCCTATGAAGAGCAGTTGGTGAAAATCGGAGAGTCTTTTTTTGATCCGTTTTGAATCCAGCGGCTTATACAGGGCGCGTTACGCACTGTTTGCTTGAAAATTTCTCGACGATCTCTTGGTACGCAACGCCGTGTTTTAATGATTTTGCCAGGCACAGACATCTATCGCAAAGTGCATTTTGCGCCACCAGAGGTGGTGCACACCTGGGAGCGTGTTACTGCGGTATAGAAGGTTTTACCACCAAATAAAAAGACCACCCGAATAAATTCGCGGTGGTCTTTTCACTATTGCCTGACTGCCTTTTGCGAGAAGGCTCAATATTTCTCTAAGCTTCAGTCAGTCCGTCACTTAAAGCGGGCTACTCACTACAGTTTCTGG
>JARLHI010000047.1 GCA_031292355.1 Candidatus Obscuribacterales bacterium | reverse complement strand
CCCCGTCTCAACTACCTTCACTGATACGGACAACAAACTGGCTAAGTTCTCCCTGGCCGTAGCTGACTACTCTTCCAAAACGGACAATCCGGAGCCAATGTGGATCGATGTCGAGTCCTGGAACGGGCTAGCTGACCGAGTTATGAAATACGTAACCGAAGGACGCGAGGTCGGAGTTACCGGCAGACTCTCAATCTCCAAATACACCAAGGAAATCAACGGAGTAAAAATAGAGATGAGACGCCCAGTGGTGAAGCTCTCCGGATTTCACCTCTGTGGCAAAAAGCCCCAGTCTGAAGAAAAAGGGGGCGAAGTGAAAACATCTGCGCCCAAGAAAAGCAAGGTAGCGGCATAGCATCAGGGAGGCGGGGCTTGCGCCCCGCCTCCTATTCTCTTTCCTGCCGAAGGTACGGATTGTGCTATTGCACATTCCGGTTCTCGTTGGTTCTATTTGCGAAGAGGTTCGGTCGCCACTGCTATAACTGGAAGTGGCTAAATCTGCCCCGCTGTAAGCGTTTGCTCTAATCGGGATGCCGCTTCCTTCCCATGCCAGGCACACGAGCCTACACGCCGCCACCCTGTGTCCAGCCCAAGCCTGCGGTCGCTTCGCGAGGCTGGACACAGGGGCCCGATGGCTGGCGTGTAACTGGCATGTGCTGCATGGGGTGCGCGGGCATCCCGGATTTAGGAGATAAGCACATGATCAACATGATAGAAAAAAACGCAGGAAGCACCGCCGAGAAGGCTGCTAAGGCTGAGAGCCGGAGCCAGAAAGCTAAAAAAGATTCAAGACCGCTTAAAAGGCATTTTAAATACATCGTGCCTCAATACCGGCTCATACTGGTCAAAGAGCCTGGAATTAAACCCACGCACATTAGTGATCCGATCTCGTTTCATCACTTCGTGCAGCCGCTGGCCCACTACTCGGAGGAGCATTTCATTGCTTTCCATCTTGACGCAAAACATCACGTGATCGGCTACCACGAGGTATCAAAAGGTACACTATCAGCTAGTCTTGTCCACCCCAGGGAAGTTTTCAAAGCTGCGCTTTTGTCAAACGCATACGCTATCATCGTGGCGCACAATCACCCGAGCGGCTCAGTATCGCCCAGCCGCGAGGATATAGAAACAACAAAACAACTGATCGAAGCAGGCAAAATCATGGGCGTGCCCGTAGTCGATCATTGCATTGTCAGCTCAGAATCTATGAACAGTCTTAGAGAATCTGAGCCCCAGCTCTGGTTCGAGTAGAAAAAATTACCGCCCCAAGATGGCGGCTTGAGATGGGCTATTAGATGCCCAAAAGCCCTAACTCTATTTTGTAAGTCTCGAAAAGCCGCCCCGGGCGGCTTTTGCGCATCGTGCGTCCTGGACGCTTTAGAAATGCGCAGGCTCAGCCTGCTGAAGTGCCCGCCCACCGCCCATACTTTTTTCCGCCGCTGCCGGCGGAATTGTGCGCGGGCTGCCCGCCCGCTGGAGCTACCCACCCGCCACCCAGGACCGCGCTACCGCTCGTAGTTGATCTTGATTCTTGCCATGACCGTGCCAAAACTTCGGCGTAGCTTAGTCGTTAGTTAAGTCAATCGGTGCCAGCAAATGCAAAAGCAGGAAATTTCAGAAAAAGGCACCCCTCGCTATGAATTAACTGAGCGCACATCCGCAGCTCTTTCAGCTGGATTGTGGAACAGTGCCGATATGAGAGGGCTGGCAAGTAAGAGTGAAAGCACAGACATTTCAATTTTGTTCGGTGATTTAATTTTCGTAGGCAAAGCAATTTCAGGTAAGGCAGAGACCAGCAAAGGGTACATTAAAGTCTACAAACCGGAGAGTGCTAAAGTGGCGGAAAAGCCTGACATTACTAACGATTCTGAAAAAAACCGAGAGGTTCCGTTCAAGAGCGAAGTGGTGGCATTGGCAAATACGACCGGTACCAATGACAATCAAGCCAATTGGCGCAAAATCCAGCAAGAACGCATTGCCGCTCAGGAATATTCTGCTACCGATGTTTTCCTAAAACCAGGCGAATCAAAGGTTGCCAGTCAGAAGTTTGCTATTTTCGACGACTCGCCTGAACAGAAACAAGCGCCACAAGCAAACGCTGATTTGCGCATCGCTCAAAACATCGGCGACATCTCAAGCCCGCTCACGCTTGTGCCTAGCTTAGAGCAATTAGGAATAACAAAAGAAACAACTGCGGCGGCAGCCGAAATAGCCAAGCAGATGTTCAAAACCTGGACCAGCGAACACCCACTCAAAGGCATGGAAGCAGCATTGATGCAGTCTACGACTGCGAACAATTCGCATGCTTGGAACGATGCCCAGGCGGCTTTCCCTCAACTAAAAGACGTTTCACTCGATTTGATGAAAGCCTATGTTCTCAATGAACTCAATAATTATGGCTTTGAAGACCATAAACAGGACATGGCAGCAATCGCCGGTGTTGACCATGGCTGGACATTAGGGATGACGCAAATTACGACTGAAGGCATTCACAAATTCGAAAATCAGTATCCGCAATTTCACAAATTCTTGAAATCCAAAGGCTATACCGGACCTGGGCACGAGTTAAAAGCCTTGCTTGATGCTGATTGTGTGGCAATGATCGTCGCTGCAAAAACGGCCAGTCTGGTGGATGATTTGAAGAAGCACCACATCGAGCATCCTACTAATGAACAGCTCGCATACGCCTACAATCCTGATGTTTACTCATTCTCAGATGGGCGCGGCGGTAAAGTTTACCAAGCGATGTACCACCCTAATGTTGAAATTTCAAAGGCTCAACACTGGGATCAGCAAAAGGAATATTACGCGAACCGTCCAGAAGTTTTACGTGCATCAGCTCACATTCACAACGTTATGGCTTTGATGCACCCTTAAGCTGGATCATCCGCACTCCCCAAATTAGCCCGCCCACAACGAGACCAGCTGGAATGGCAAAAAGAAGAGCAAATTGCAGACTGCCAAAAAGAACATTTGCTCCTTCGTTAGAGTGGTTTGCTTCGTGGAAATAGAAACTCAGTCCAACAGCTAATTCGACTACCGCGAAAGCCGCTAACGACGACCACAGCGGCAGTTTCCCCGGGTTTTGCGTGGCTGAATTCAATTCATTTTGCTTACTCATACAGACAAGTATAGACTGACGTGAATTTTGACGATATTGAAATTCGAAACAGCAGTCAGATTGGCACAAAATCAATTTTGTTGAAAAACCTAAGGCGGTTTGGGTTTTTCTGGTAATATGGACTGAAACGCTTTGCCATTGAGGAGATTTCCATGCCAGAAGGTAAAAAGCCACTTGACTTAGACGAATTGGAGACCTCTTTGGCGCTTCACGCTCTTCGTTTTTATATGAACGCTAAAGGCTTCGAGATTAGCGACAACACAAAACGCTTGGAAGCCAAGTTTGATGCCTATCTTAGCAACACAACTTTTGTTGTGTCTGAAGTTGAAAACGTATTTTCAATTCTCGGGTCTCGTGGTGGTACCAAGGGTGGTGCCTCTACTTCTGATGCGAAACGCGCTGCCGCTGCCGCAAATGGTGCCAAAGGTGGTCGTCCGCACAAGCCAAACTTGTTCATCAAGTTTGCAAAAGAAGTCTGGAAGACTCCAGATCCGAAGCTTCTCAACCAACTTTATATCATGGTTGGAAATAACAGTTGGTTGCCGGATGAAGTAGGTGATGAGACGGCTGGGCCTTATGTTCGTGTCTATGTGCCGGAGATAACTCCAGCTCTGGAAAAACTTCTAAAAAACTCGATGAATGTGTACGACTGGGATGATAAGCCATACTTCCGACTTTGCACCGAGCACAAAAACGAGCATTGCCGAGCAATTACAAAAGAAGAAAAAGAACATGTTAGTACTTGTAACTTGGGCCGGTGCAGCAATGCAGCCGAATGGATCTACTGAAAAACCCCAAGTCTTGCTCAAGCTTTTGTTTTCAGGACTGGCTTCTTAATAACTTTGAGCAATTTGTTTAGGTCGTATGGGTCAATGCCAAAGAATGGGCACTCACCAGCTTCTTTGGACTTCTCAGGCCTGCAAACAATGCCTTTGTCTTTATCTTCAATCATGTTGCAGTCCGTGCAACGGACTGAGAGGTGCTCATTTTTAGCACCTGTAATTTTGTATTTAAGACCTTTGTCGGTCAGGCTCTCCAGGCTGCATTCAGAAAAGCCCATCGGCTTTTTTGACTTGATATAGCCGTAAAGATCCTCGGGTGTCTGCAAAATCGCCCTGCGCAAAAACGAAAGCCCGTTTTCCGGTAGGCCTGTGCCTCTGTAATCAGCCTTTCGCAAGAAGTCTTCAGTGTCCTGAGAAGGACGCGCTTTTACTTCGTCAGGCAACCTGACGAGTACCCGAGCGACAATTTCTGACCCTTTGAGCTTCTCGTCCTTGCACATCAGATGAGAATTCTAGGCCGGAACGGCTGTCAGTTTGAAAGCTTCTTGATCAACAAGTGCTTTGTTTCGGAAAAGGCAGACTTCGCCGCTTGGGCGCACAAAGGCTTTGAATGTGTCACCGTGGCTCAGCCAAGAAAACACGATATCGCCATTAACGGAGATTGCCACAGCAGGAGCATTGGCCTCGTGATACTGGCGCAAAACTTCGACAGCTTTCTTGTGTGCAAGCTCGGTCGGGAGAGTGTCGCCTTCATCAGCAAATTCTTTGGCTTGACTGCAAAGCACAGCTAAGTGGCGTATTGCGCCATCAAGCCATGGTTTCTTTTGTTCTTTGCTAGTCATAATATTTCTCACTGTACTACAAAGCATCTTACCCAAAAATGACTGCTTTGCATACTTAAAAGTGCCCAATTGATGGGGAAATTCCCAATTTTGCTCCTGCTTTAACCGGTTAAAGCTAGGCATTGTCCTGCTTGTAGTAATGATTCGCTTCTTAACAGGAGCATTTTAGCGCCACACTCTGTGTTTCGCTGCGCCTTGGACAACTAGTCAGCAAAGGTGTATTGAGTGCCGTCGCCTCCTTTCTTTGCGCGATTTCAGTCAGAATGCCGCATGGTGCCACTTCTCAGCAGCCGTTCTACTAACTTTTTTAGCGTTTTACCTTGAGCCTGCGGCACATTTTGTATTATCCGCAGACACCGTTGCGAGCGACTTTGCCGCTCTGCACTGGATCTCGTCGTCCTCTCCCCCGGGTTTTTTGAAGGTAGCACCAAAAATTCTGCCATCAAGACCAAGCCCTGGCGGGTGGCTAACGCCAGTCCTGACAGCAAAATTTTGGGCGGTATCCCATGGGAACCCGGTGAAGAAGCCGGAAACACGAGGATTAGACAATGAAATATCACGCAATGCTTTCGCTTTTGTGGG
>JARLHI010000046.1 GCA_031292355.1 Candidatus Obscuribacterales bacterium | reverse complement strand
GGGCTTGACGTCATAACGCTCTGCCGCCTCAAGCACGAAGCCGATGGCGGAGTCCATGAGGACATCGTCGCATTTGGCTTTGTTGATGCCGCGGATCGGAATATCGATGATCTCGTCGGCGGTGACGCCGAAGAAGCCGCATAGGGACAAAAGCGTTCCCAACCTGAATTCGCGGTCGCCGGTTTCGAGCCTTTGCACCTGTGTTCCCGAAACCCCGATCCCTTTCCCGACCTGCGCCGCCGTCAAACCGCGGCCTTCCCTGATTATCCTAAGCCTGTTTTTCATGACGTCCTCCACTGTGATGTTGAGTTTATACGCTGCGAGTTGTATTTCTTTACTTAACGCCGCATACCATTATGCATTACGTAATATACCAGATTGGCGACGGCTAGATCAAGCGTAAAATAGCTTTAATAATGCTTTCATATTAAATAATGTTGAAAAACATTTGATTTAAATTGCGCGGACTGTTCCATTGTGGTATACTTCAATAATCGACCCTATTGCCCTTCGATGAGTTGCAATACTGCAAAGCAGCTCACGACAATAGTGGCGACACCCCCCTTCCACGACGAGCCATTTTAGAACGAAAGAAACGCGCTTTTTTGCGCGAACGGAAACATGCGTATTTTTTCAGGAATAGAACGGGGCGTCTATCGCGGCATAGCGATAACACAAGCGAAGAAAGAGCCTGCAAAACAAGTTCTTTTCTTCGCCGCCAAGCGGCTCATCCCCTACAGCACCGGCCCGCCCAAGCCAAATCCCAAAACAACATTCAACGCAACGTCAACCCAAGCAAGGAGGAACCTCATGCCTAAACATCGCGATCAAAAGAAAAACCGCCCTTCCTTTGTTCACATAGGAATGCTTGCAACGCCAGAGCGTTGCCATCAGCAGGGTGGCGTAACAACCGAGATTGTTGATCGGGACTCCACAGGCAGAGTGTATATAGAGCGTGACCGAGCAAATGAGGAATGCGCGTTAGATTTATATCTTCTCAAGAAACGGATAAGCAATCCGCAACACAAGGCTGGATTGAGGCTTCGTGAAGCATATGTACGCGCAGCGCATGGCATGGAATGTTCTGTCCTTGGTGAACAGTTCGTGGCAAATGCTGGTAGTGGTGATAATGAGGAGAAAATGGCTTTATATATTGATGCTTTGAAAACTCTGAGCGTCGTTTGGCCGTTGTTGACACCCGTACAACAAAGAGTCCTTCGCAGGGTTTGCGGATATAACGAATATGCGTCGAACTATAACGACAAGGAAACGCTTGTTCGTGGGCTTGACCTGCTTGCCAAGCATTGGGGGATTTTTGAATGATTCTAAAGAAGATAAAATTTTATCTTGGTTCGATGTGAGACAATGAGAGACGCAGGGGGACTCTGAAAAAATATTTCTTGCAAAACGGGGGTTTCCCTGCGTTTTTTTTCTGTCGGCGATCAATACAAATGTCCGATTAGTTGCTCAATGAATTGTCCGAATCCTTCTACGCCTTAATCATCAAGAAATCACTACCTGTTGTTGTGGTTGTGGCGGCGGCGGTTGTTTATCGTGGGGGTAAGTGT
>JARLHI010000045.1 GCA_031292355.1 Candidatus Obscuribacterales bacterium | reverse complement strand
GACGTTGGTGACGTTGGCGAAGTCGGATGCGTCGGCGATGTTGTCGACGTTGGTGACGTTGGCGAAGTCGGATGCGTCGGCGATGTTGTCGACGTTGGTGACGTTGGCGAAGTCGGATGTGTCGGCGATGTTGTCGGATTCGGTCCTCTTCCTAAATGTTTCGGTCCAGATCCGCCAGGAGGTGGTACAGGGAATCCACCATGAACAGGAGGCAGAGTCGGGAATACCGTGCTTGGCGCTGATGGTGCTATGACGCCGGAGTTAGAGAAGCCAACAGGAGCGACGTGTGTACCGTGAGTAAGGCCTGTGGGCACCCCAATAGCTGTGCCGGTGGCGCCGACGCCGAAAAACGCCAGGGCTGCGCGCTTTCTTCTCTTTCTCTTCTTATCTTTATCAGTGTCCGGTGTTTTACCGTTCTTAGATGCTGTTGTGCTCGGAGTTGTTGTGCTCGGAGCGGGGGTAGAGACATTGGTTCCAGGAGCAGTTGGTATGCTTGGCGCAACCGATGGTTCGTCTTTGCGAAATGGAGTTACACCTGGTAGTAGGCCAGAGTTACCTTGAACTGGGCTCGTGCCAGTAAATGCTGGCGGCGCGCCGACAGCTGGATTTGCACCAGTACCTGCGCCAGGAACTACACTTCCACTATTGTTATTGATCGAGGTCGGTACGGCAATGCCTGTGGCACCAGCAGCAGTGCTACCAGCGGCTGCCCATCCGGCGCCTCTCTTCTTTTTATGATCTTGACCAGCAGAAACGGGTTTATCGGTATTGCCAGCATGCGTTGGAGATGTAGCAGTCGGTGGGTTAGTCACACTAATTGGAGTCGTCACATGCGTCGGGGACACATGTTTTGTAGTGTTCGAATTTGTGCGAGTGGTGGAATGTGTTTGAGTGCTCGAAAGCGGTTGAGTCGTCGAACGCGGCGCGACGGTCGGACGCGTTGGATTCGCAGCTTTACTTGTAGTTGCAGAAACTGCCTTAGGTGCAGTGCCAGTGGACGGTACGCTTACATGAGAAGACGATGTTGAAGATGGTGCATGTATAGAAGGATTCGAAGTCGATTGAGTATTCGATTTACTTCCGAGAGCGCCGCCTCCACCTTTTCTAAGGTTCGGACTGTTACTCGGAACGGTAGCCGGAGCAGTTGGCACGGCTGGATGTGTGATGTTCGTCATCCATGACGGCAACTTAGGAAATACAGGATGTGGTATCTGAGCGCCCAAAACTTTGGAGTAGGTACCAGGAACAGAACCTGCCACAACGTTGCCTGTTGAACTTGCGACAGAAGTGCCAGCAATAGCGCCAGCTCCAGCGACGGCTGTGACGCCATCTCCATCTACCCAACCAGCGCCTCCACGTTTCTTTCTATTTCTATCTTCATCCGGGTTATTATCTGCTTTTGAAGCGAGCTGACTTTTTGACTTTTTCTGTACCTGACCCTGGATTTTTGGATCGTTTCCATTAGCGGACGGAGTTACTGCACCTGGCAAACCAGCTTTGTCAGCGCCTGGACCAGCAGCTGCTGTGGGACTGTAAGTAGTATAAGGATTCGTGGCGACCACTGGATTCGCAGTAGCAGTTGGATCGGCGGCGACAAGCGAATTGCCACCACCAAATGAATTTGAGCCAACATTCAGATTCGGATTAGTAGCAACACTTGGTGTGCCGGTACCAACTACGCTGCTACCAGAAATAGCCGATGGAACGGCAGTGCCAGCAGCACCAGGGATGGTGCTAGCAGTTTCAATTGCGCCGGCGCCTCTTCTCTTATGACGTTTGTCATACGAATCAGTCTCATCAGCAGCGACTTTTTGTACATTTAAATCGAAGGGTAAATTTGGATCGACAGCAACAGTGGGGTCAACCAGTCCTTCAACTTCAAAGTGATACATCTTAGGCGATTCAACGTCAGCCACAGTATCAAGAGGAATTGTTTGTGTCCCGTCAGCAGTTGTTATGGTTACAGCTTTAGTGTCGACGTTCGTGATAGAACCGACGACACTCTTGTTATCTTTTAAATAGACTCTTTCTTTGTTCTTGCTCGGATTGCAGCATTCTTCAAATTGCGGGAAGTACGCCATTCCGCTATAGGTAATCTTTTTGCCATTTACTTTCAACTCCGGCGATACGACAAGACCGGTCATGGCGATCTGGTGACCCGGGTCGTGACGATCCATTAGAGAAACGCTGTCACCGCGGAATGAGGCAGTCGCGTGATCAAGTTTATAAGGTCCCAGCTTAGTAAGTGGTCCACAGCCTTTGAGTAAGCCGGTCGTGTGACCCGGCGATGGCTCATAGCTCATTTTAGTGACTGCAGCCGTAAGATTATCTGCTTGCGCTGCAGGCGTTGCCAGCTTGAGGAGAGCGATGGCGATGGAAAAAGGGATGTATTTTGAACTCATAATAAGACCTAAATCTCCATCAACAGTAGTAAAGTCAAAACGTTTTCTTAAACGGGCTTAAACAATTTGAAAGGCAGACCGCTGGCTTTTATACAGCAGTCTGGTAAATCTAGTTCATTACAAGTCCCCTTTTCTTCCCCCCATGGGATGAGCGACCGTCAATCATCCTTTAGATGACTGCCGAGCAAACAAAAATAGTCCTCACGTTGGATGTCGCACCTTACTTATTAGTGCAACATACAAGCCAAGTGCTTTAGTCAACGTGCAAGTACCGCATCGTCGGTCGGTCGCCTGGGACTCAGCTAATCAACGTGGATTCAGTCAACTCCACCTGAGAAAAAGTGCGAACCAAACTTTGAGGGAACATTTTGAAAAATAAAGCGGCTATCATTTTAATTGCACTGATGTTCATGGGTGCATTGCCTGTCGGTGCCGAAGTCACAGATGCCACAGCGTCCACCGTGAGCGTTTCAACAGCGGCCAGTGTGCCGATTGCAGCAAACGCCCCGATTACCAACGGCACGACTACTCAAGCGACGCTCCCCGTCCCCAGTGCCTGCGCAGTGATTTCCAAAGTCTTAGAAGAGCAAAAGACCTCCAAGCGCAAGCCATCCAAATCCTCTAATAAGGATGTAAATCAGAAAAACGCCGCCGAAGCAGCAGAAATACTATCAATAGATAGTGAGTTAGAGAAAAACAGTGAGCGTCCAACGGGTCCGCAAGAGTACAAGCCGTTAGAAGGTTCAGCCACATATACCGATATCAACGCGTTCTTCGGCGACAACGTGAACAAACTCACAAAAGTTGCTCTTCTGAACAATCCTAAATATGTACAAGCAGCTAAAGCAGTAACTCATTACCGCACAGGCATGCAAAAAACTATTCGTGCTTCAAAAGATGCGCTCAATTATGTCATTCCATATCGCGGATTCAGTATGTCGATGGAAGGCGCTCGAGTAGTGCTAGACCAGGATCAAAAAGTCAACAATCTGTTTGTTGCCGAATTGGTCAAACAGAAAATGGAAGACGAAATGCATGCCAAAGTGATGGTCAGCATGATGCAAATCGCCATGGGTATGGGACTTAAAAATCCCAATGACTCGCAAGCTGCAGTCAACCAGGGAGTGGAAGGACTGAAGAAACTCACCAGCGATGAGCAGGCCGCATCGACTCTTGCATCAATGAACGAAATGAAAGATCAACTGAATATTCCCGAAGGAATATTTGCGCAGCACAACTGGGATGTTGATACGACAGATCGCATCTATCAAAAGGCCGTGAACGTAGCAGCCAACGATGATCCACTTATCGATCACATAAAAACGAAAGCAAAAAAATATATTCACAGCACAGCATTCAATATTACCGCCAGCGCAGTGCAATCAGGTCTTGCTGCAGTAACACTGCTTTCAGGCTCGCCAATGATTTCTGTAGGGGCCGAAGCAGCAAGTACAGCCTTTGTCATGGCTACGGGCGGCCCTGAAGAAAATAAAATTCTCGCTGAACTTTATTTCGGTAAACGCATGGAAATTAGACGTAAGCGAATTGCAGATGAAGTGCGATTGGCAATGTCCAATTACGACAAAGCGCTGATGACACACAATGGTCCACAGCTTGCCATGAGCGAAATAGTTCTAGCAGATCTAGTTGGCTACGAAAATATCCCAACCGTCATTGAACGCCAGGCAATCAATGATTTTGGTTTTCCAGAACCTGCCGTTGTAGCGGCTCCTGAAGCGGCAAAAGAAACAGTAGCCTCTCCTGAAGTAGCAGCGGCAGCAGCAGCCCTAACTGCTGAATCGGCAAGTTCAGCAGCCACACCAGCTCCTGAAATGGCACCTGATACGACAACAGTTGTTCAAGTGGCAAAAGAAGCCACACCGCTGAATCAATAGATCAAATCAATAGATCAAACAAACGAGACTGAGGCAAATGCAAAACTTTCAAAAACTATGGAAAAAGATCGGTCCAACACTGATCATCGGCTTTCTAGCCTGGCATTTCAGCGCAGTCCTGACGTGGGTCTCTCCTGATTCCGAATTCAAACAAAAGATAATTACTCCGTTTATCAGCTACCTCAACTATTTTGGATTGTGGCAAGGTTGGGCGGTGTTTGAACATCCCAGAACCTACAACGAATACATGACCGCCGAGATCACCTACAACGACGGCACAGAGAAAACCTGGGAATTCCCCCGCATGGAAAAACTGAACTGGGTTCAGAAGATGTTCAAAGAAAAATATAGACGCTGGGGTAACGACTGCGTAGCCGATGAAGACACCTCGTTCCTTTGGCCTGACGCTGCTCGCTACATTGCCAGAACAAACAATGTAGTCGGCAATCCTCCAGTTTCGGTTTCGCTCATACGTCACTGGATATGGATAGATCCTCCAGAAACTGGTCTGAATAAACCTTTGCGCACCGCTGATGATGGCGCAGACACTCTGTACACATGTGCGATTTTGCCCCAGGAGTTGAAATGAGACTATATAACCTGTGCAAAAAACTCATCGAGTTTATCCTTGAACCAGGGTCTGCACTGCCTCTCGCCGTCTTCCGCATCATATTTGGCCTTGTAACTCTTGAATATTGCATCCTCATAGCTCCAGAATTAATTACATGTTTCAGTGATACCAACGGCATCCTCCGTCTGAGCACACTGCCAAATATTTTTGCCATTCCTGTCCTTGATGTTGTTGCCGGATTACCTGCCGGAGACGGCTGGCTAATTGCATTCTTCTCAGTATTTGCTCTGGCTTGCTTATGCATGACCGTTGGCTTGTTCAGCAGAGTCAGCAGTACCATCGTTTACGTTGGTCTCGTTTCCTTTTTGCACCGCAACATCTACGTACACCATGGCGGCGACCACCTGATGTCACTTGCAGCATTCTGGATGATGTTTGCGCCAATTGGAGCAGCTCTTTCGGTGGACCGTTACCTCCAGCAAAAACGTAATCCTTCTATAGTCCTGCCTACTCAGGTCAGTTTGTGGGCAGTCAAGGCTTTTCAGCTTCAGTTCGTTCTCATTTACTGGCAAGCTTCTTTGTCGAAAATAGCATCTCCAAGTTGGTGGGACGGAACCGCCATGTACTACGTTTTTAGATATCTAGAATTTGCTCGCTTTCCAGTGCCACCAGCCATGATGAACGATTTGCACCTGATGCAGTTCTTAACCTGGTCGACTATCGCCATTGAAATTCTCGGTTGGACACTTATATGGTTCAAAGAAACACGATATCCAGTGCTGCTCTTGTTGCTTGCAATGCACTTAGGCATTGAATATGCAATGAACATCCCAATCTTCGAACATATCATGATCGCAAGCCTCTTCATCTTTATTCGAGGCGAGGACGCAGAAAGATGGTTTGCCAAAGCCCAACCATGGTTTGTCAAAGCCAAAACCTGGCTGCAAGGAAAGCGTTCTCAACATGCTGTCGCTTACGCAAGACATCCATATAGAAAATCAATTGAAAGTCGGATAAATGGCGCATTTGCAAGCACTGCAAGCGCGACCGCAAGCCCCCGCGAGATGGATAGCGCCTTTGCAAGTACAACCATAAGGTCCCGCGAGGTTGCTCGTCCAAGAACTCAGTCGTATAAACGAATGACGACTCGAGAAACGGCAAACGTATAAACTAGCGAGGTGGTATCGATTCCGATGCCATCTCTTTTTTTACTACGGCTGCTGAGTATTGTTGATCTCGAACGAAAAGGTACTTCCTCTATCCACTTCGCTTTCGCACCAAATTCTGCCGCCATGTCCATCGATGATGCGGCGGCACAGATAAAGACCAAGCCCAGTACTTGCATAATGTCTACCAGTGCTGCCTGCTTGCCAAAAGCGCTGAAATAGCTTTGGCTTATTTTCTTCAGGGATGCCGCGCCCTGTGTCTGTAATACTAACTGTCGTTTTCGATGCGTCTTGTTGCGCTGCAACTGTGATGCGACCACCACTGGCTGTGAATTTCAGCGAGTTATCAATCAAATTTTGAATGACGCGACGAATCTCATCTTCGTCACAGTAAACGTCATCGATGCCTACGGGTAGATCCACTTGCAAATCGACGGCTTTATCCTGAGCAAGCGGCATGATTTCATTGACGATCTCAATGATGATTGAATCTAATTTGCTTTGGCGAAAATGCAGAACCTTGACACCAGAATCGAAACGGTAAACGTCAAGCAAGGTCTGAACAAGTCCATACAATTTCGTGTTGCTCTGCAAAATAGTTTCCATCACTTCTCTTTGCTCAGAATTGATGTCTCCAAAATCGCCATCAAGAAAGAATTTTACGGCGCGATTGGCGGCTGATATTGGAGTTTTCAAATCGTGGGTCAGTGTTGCAACAAAGTCCTCGCGCTGCTGCTGTAACAAAACTCTATTCGTCGCGTTGGTGAACATCGCCACCAATCCACTCACTTTGCCCGAATCAGCCTTAACGGGCCAGATAGCCCAGTCAAGATAGACGTCATCAACGCGATTTGCTAGATGCAGTCTTTCTCCGGTACGGCGATGAGACTGACCACTCGAAATAACTTCCTCGAATGCAGACCCTTTCAAGTCAGGAGCAATAGTAAACAGGTCTTTGCCCAGAACCTCTTCGCGAGCGGCGAGCCCGACGACCGAAAGGAATTCGTCATTGCATTCCATGCAGATTAAACTGTTGCTCAGGCTCACGATACCAATCGGTGCGTCCTCGAGAATTGATTTGATGACACGCTCCATTTCCAATTCTTTGATGACGGCGCGATGCTTACGATTAGCTTCTTCTTCAGCCAAAATGTAGCTTTCGATAGCAAGCCCCATGTCGAAGAAGACCAGTTTCATAAAGGCTGATATGGATTTTGCTGCCGCTTGTTTGTCATTTTCGAAACGGTCGAGAATCTGAGGCAAAAGCCAGGACAGCACCTGGCTGTAAGCACCGATGTACCACTGAGGCTCCAGATCGATGCGGTCGTCCGTTGAACCAAGAGCTAAACGATTTTCAACATATTCGAGCCCGTAACTCCCCTTGGCCAGAGATGTAAAGTACTCCTTTTGCAATGCCTGTACCCGTTCCAAGGTGTCGTCATCAGTAAAAAAACTGCGAGTTTCCTCTAGTCCACCGAAGTGTTCTTTCACATCTTCCATGAGCTCATCGAGATGCCCGGCAATCAAAGTGGCGATTTCTTCGCGGATCAAGTCCTCGTCATTTTGCTCCAGCTTGAGCCAGCGCTTTCGAATGCGAATTTCTTCTTTGCTCAGTTTGAGGCTATGACCGGCTTTCGAATCATCGGGACTATTAGTCGACATGTTTTTCACGAGAGAATCGTTTTGTATCTAATCGAAGGGGCTAAACTTATATGAGAATATAACCCTTCAGTGTTGGAAAATGTCAGATCAATCACAGGGCGACCAGGCTCCGCCAATAATCAGAGTTCTACTGGTCGAGGATCACAGTCTGACCAGGCTGGGCTTAAAGGCTGCCTTTAAACGAACCAGTGACATAGCGATCATTGGAGAAGCTGTAAATGGCGAAGATGCCATTGCCCAGGCTCAAAGTCTATCTCCGGACGTAATCCTCATGGATGTCGGCATGCCAATCATGGATGGCATTCAAGCTGCCAGGATGATTATTTCCAAGAATATGTCTTCCAAAATCATTATGCTCACCCAACATGATAATGAGGAGGACATCATGTCTTCTCTGGCCGCTGGGGCTTCTGGTTACTGCTTAAAAGATGTTGAACCTGAGCGGCTCTACACAGCAATTCGTGCCGTGCATGGAGGTGATGTCTGGTTGGACTCGGCCATTGCAGGGCGAGTCTTGAGGCTTCTTCCAACGACGCCACGACCAGCTCAACCCCCTTACGAAGGCACCGACTCGGAAACTCAGCAAGGAGCACGGTCATCTGGCACTTCCACAGAAGCGACGAATACACAGGCATTGACTGGTCCTTTGTCAGACAGAGAGATGGAAGTTTTGAAATTGATCGTAGATGGCTTTCCCAATCAGCAGATCGCAGAAAAACTAATGATCTCGCTTGCAACTGTCAAAACACACGTCAGAAATATTTTAAATAAATTGTCCGTTGATGACCGTACTCAAGCCGCCGTTAAAGCGATGAGACGTGGACTGGTTTGACTGATTGACTAATTGATTGACTGACTGCAGCCGCGACTTCGCAAGATTCAGCTTCAATTAACTGCAATAGGAAGTCCATGACTATTGCGCCCATGCCATCACACTTGTCTTTCGAGCGCATGCGCATGGGTAACTGAGCCTTACCTTTAAATTGTTTTTGATATTGTTCCACTTCAATGCTGAGCTCCTTAAAAAGTGCATCAGCGCGCATAGGTGTGGACTTCTGGAGTATTGCATAAGCAGTTTGTAGAGATGCGCACTCATTACCGGCGGTGCGGTGCCGCTCTTGCGACACATCAAATCCCAATGCTTGGGCAGTTTCACGAAACGCAGTCTCGCAATCGCCGCTAGCAGCAAGGCGATTGAGCATGGCAAGTCTTACATGTGGATAACGAAGAATCACTGGAACCTATTGGAAGCAGTAAAGAGAAGGACTGATCAATGTGGAGGTCCCACATTCATAAATACCATTAATAGCAGACTCAACCATCCACCAATTGGATGATTAGTGAGCCATTACAATAAAGCCATCTGACGAACATTCTCTGCACTCGGTTTTCATCGTTGAGTTAATAGGATGGTTGTGAAATGGGAACCGTATCAAAGATATCTATTATTAGTTCACTTGCAAGTCATTGAACTGATCAATAACAAATGACTATAGGACAGTATTGTAAAGGAAAGATGTGGCTTACTCCTCAACGAAATTTTGTTGTTGATAGGTTATGCCGTATCTGAGTTTGATGGTAACAAGGAATGACCTTTTGTGATGGAGATGGATTTATTTTACTCGCAAATAAATTCACCCAGCTTTCATCAGCTTCAGTAAAGGGGATTTGTAATTTCAAAATCGCTGGTGCACTAATTCCACTTGCAACACACGCACAAAGTTGGTCATAAGGCGCGACATGGAACTAGAGACTTCATTGCGGCTGAGGCAATCGGACACCATGCCATGAGTGTCCGAAATTCAGAGTGGCCGGAACTGGCGTCACTGTGCCCGGACACCAGGAGCCTTCAAAATATTTAAAATCAGGACTAAAGTTCGCGCCAAAACTTCCCCAGCCAAAACGATCATGCCAGATGAATCCAATTGCCGTTGGCTAATACATCGAACATTGATCTAGGGTGCCTTCGTATCCACCTGATTGATCAGCATGATCGTGACCACACCAAAACATTTTTTCATCGATGACCATCAACTGCGGCTGCAACACTCCCTGAGTGGATAGAGTACCATGCGGTCCTGTAAAACCGACCTAAAAACGTGAGATTGCTTTGGCGATTTATACTGTCATCGGACGCTCATATCGCTTGCTTACCGTCGCACCACGGGTGACACCAGACTATTTGCCTCTCCGACCAGAAAGTCGATGGCAATCGAACTGAGTTCTCGGTGTTCACCATCTGAGCGGCGGCCGAAAATCGATAAAAATCATCGCTACAGCAAAACTCATGAGACAACAACCAACAAGCGTTACATGAAAAAGTCTTCGAGAGCATCCCCAATTTGTCAGTTTAAATAATGCAGCCGCAAATGGAACGAAAACAGAAGACAGTCCCCAGACCAGACTTTTCTGGAACGCTAAAACATGCAGTGATAAAACTCCATAAGCATAGACGCAAAAACCCGCCACTAGTAATAAAAACGCACTTGGTCCCCAAATAGCAGGCATGTGCGTGTCGTCACTTGCAGTTTTGACCGTCGCATCAGGATTAGCTGTACTTTCTTGTTTCAAAACAGCCGGTACCAAATCTGCCGGAGTGATCAATTGGTCTTTAGCTATATCTTTCGCAGCCACGCTGTGAACAACTACCTGATTACTAAATTTCATGCCGTTACTAGCTGAACCTTCAAATTCCCAGGACTCGCGCTCCAAACTATCGGCTTGGATAACCTCGCCTTTAAATATAGGCTTGGATGCGATAAACAAGTAGCCATTAAAAAGAGGAAGTGGCCGCCAACCGCCTAACTGGCCTTGATTGGGGTTCTCAAACTTGCTGGCGCTGGCAGTAATCTTGTCGCGAAGGGGATCTCTAGGGTGGACAATGGACGAAATGAACCCGAACGTACCAAATACTATCGACAATACACAGGCGGGCGCCATGATCAGGTAAATGAACCGCAGAATGTCCCGAATCAATTTTCCATAGAGCACTGTCAGCAACTCCGACTGGTTCGACATTTCCAACCATAATGCAACTTTCTGACACCAGCGTGACAGCAGGGTGTGGAGAAAGCGTGAGCGGGAGAAAGATTTTAGAACCGAGTGGGCCTAATTTTTTCATTGGCGCAGTCAAACATTCAGAGTAAGAAGAGGTCCATATGACAGCTTTGAATTGTGATTGTGGTATACAAACAACCAGACGGAGTTTTTGCTGTAGGAATCACTTTAGAACATTTGTAAGACATCGCGCCCGTAACAGTTACAGGCGAATGAAACAGAGGATTTTTCCTCATACTTCGCTGAAATAACTTGCAGTTTTTAAGTAGAACGCACATAGGTTATTTATGAGAACGCCACCTGTGAGAAGCAATTTCGACAAAACAAAATCCATTTTGATTTGTCTAACGGTACTGATAGGCAATCCGTTAGCTGCATTTGCCGGAGCTACTCACTCCAAGAGGCCCCAGCATCCGGCAGTGAAATCAACGGCAGCCAAGGCTGTGCACCCGGCTGTGAAATCAGCGGGTGCCAAATCGCTTCCAGGTTCAGCCAAGGCGGTCAATCAAGCCATATCAGGCGAGTCTTTGAACAAACCAATTGGAGATAAGTGGGCAGTCGTTATCGGATGCAGTCATTTTGCCGATTCTCGTGTACCGACGCTGAAATACTCCGCTAAAGACGCACAAGATTTCGCTGATTATTTAACAGATCCACAGTGCGGCAAATTCAAGAAAGATCACGTCAAGATTTTGACCGATGGCGATGCCACCAAACTGAACATCGAGGACACTATCGGTGACTCATTCCTTCCGCATGCTGCAATGCCTGGTGATCTTGTTGTTATCTACCTATCCACCCATGGCTCGCCTGCCGGTGCCGACCAATTTGGCGTCAATTACATTGTCGCTTATGACACCAGAGTCGACAAACTTTTTGCAAGCGGCATTGAGATGAAGGAACTCCTTGGCAAAATCAAGGGCAGAGTACACACCGATAGAATTTTATTAGTGATGGATACATGCTATTCCGGAGCAGGTGGTGATACAGGTCATAAAGGTCTGACTAGAACAAATATAGATCCTGACCAAATTGCTCAAGGATGTGGTTCTCTTGTAATTTCATCGAGCTTGCCGAGCCAGCGCGCCTGGGAATCAGATAATCTGCATAACAGCTTTTTCACTCACTATCTTATCGAGTCTCTCAAAGCCGATAATGGTCAAGCGAACATCGACCAGGCTTTTGAAAAAATGAAAGCGAAAGTGCAAGAAAGCGTATTGAAAGAAAAGGGCGAAATGCAAACGCCCGTGATGTCTGGTCTTTTCAAAGGCCCCAAGCTAGTCTTGGGCGTGCCTCCGCTAACTCCTCATGAGTCACCATTTGTTGTCATCAACGGAGTTTCCACAAATAGAACTGACGCAGATATAGTTAACCTCAGTGATTATGCCCAGCACATGAAAGAAGCAAAATCTCTTGAAGATAGTCATAAGCCGTGGGATGCTTTGCACGAGCTTGACCTATCTATGAAGGCAAATCCAACTTCTGTCGAAGCTTATCTTGCAGCAGCCAATGTTTATGACTCGCAAGGCCGCTACGACAAAGCACTGGAAGCAGCAAAACAGGCTACCCGTAATGATGATAATTCGTCGGCAGCCCACGAGCAATTAGGGCTTGCTTACTTACGCTCCAATAATTCTACAGAAGCTTTACGCCAGACTCAGCTGGCAATCACGCTAGATCCTCAAAACTCGATGGCACACAATTTGCTCGGTTATATCAACGAGCACTCGAAAAGTTCTTACGATACAGCCGAACAAGAATATCGCAGTGCACTTTCATTGAACGCGCTGAATGTGCGAGCACTGGTGAATTTAGGCTTACTACTAGAGCGACAAAATAGACAAGTCACTGAAGCAGAAGAATGCTTTCGTAAAGCAATAGGGGCAAACGCCGACGATTGGGAAGCGCATTTGGCTCTAGCCAAACTTTTATACCTAAAAAAACAGGATTACTCTGGTGCAGAATCAGAGGTGCGTCAGGCTATTAAGATAGAACCTGCAAATGCTCAATTACATTGCGAGCTCGCGAATATTTTGACGTTTTCTCAGGAAAAATATGAGGATGCTGAAACCGAATATCGTAAAGCGATGGAATTGTCTCCATCCCTTGCCGCACCGCATTTGGCATTAGCCGATTTTCTTTTAAATAAACGCAATCGTGGTGACGAAGCCGAGAAAGAGTATCGTCAGACGCTTTCAGCTGACCCCAATTCAGTGGGTGCTTACATTGGTCTTGCAAATCTTCTATTGAGCCGGAAAAACTTTGAAGAGGCAGACGTCCTTTTCAAAAAAGCGCTGACATTGGATGCCAGAAGTGCTGAAGCTCATGTCGGTTTAGCGAGTATCAATGCAGACCTTTATCACAACTATGCAGGCGCTCAAGACGAATTGAAAAAAGCATTGACTTTGAATTCAAAATTAGCTGTAGCCCACGAAAGAATGGGCGTCATCTTGTGGCGAAATTTGAATCGACCAAGCGATGCAAAAATTGAGCTGGATGCTTCTATTGCTAGCAACCCCAATGATGCAGAAGCTCATTATCAGTTAGGAATGCTGATTGCCGAGACTCAGAAAACGAAAGCAGATCAAGCCCGCGCAGAATTGGAGAAGGCCGTAAGCCTTGCTCCGGACAACGCCCTATACGAAACGAAGCTTGGTTGGTGGCTCGCTCAAAACTACAAGATGTACAAAGAAGCCGAAACTCATTACAGACACGCAATCGATTTGAACAGCGGTTGTTCTGAAGCGCATCTTAAAATGGGTATCTTGCTAATTGAGCGATTTGGCATGCGCAAAACTGGAGACGACGAATTGCGAATCGCATACCAGCAAGATCCAAACGACCCCGACATCAAAGCCGCCTTCGTGCGCTACGTAGGCAAATAAATAAAATTCAGTCGATAACGCGCTTAAGCCAAATGTTCGCTGATCGTCGTAGCCCGGCACTAGCTAACGACTTCATGTCTACGTTACTATTTTTGGCTTCCGTTTCTGTAGAGTGCACTTGGGGCTCGCCCTCGGTCGAATATCGTACTGTTGTTGCGCCGACTGGATTCACATTTTCTAGCGTAAAGTTACCGATATCTTTGGGAGCAATTGGATCGTAAGTGGGATTGGACCGGTCTTTGCGCGTTGAGTAATTCCACGTCGCTCTAACTCCAACCGACATCAAGTCACGAACTACTGCGTTCATTGCATTTTCGAATTCAACCGGATTTCCGGCGAAAGTGTGAATTTTGTCGGTCAATCCTTGGCTGTCTGCGTTAACTATTAATTTCTCAATTGCCCGCACCGCTTCGAGTTTATCTGGTGGCAGGCTTTTACGATGGTCGTCGTGTTCGTTCTCGATGTACTGAATTGCTTTGTCCCGATAAATTTGCGGCGTCTGCGGTCGTGATGCCAGCTCCGCTGTTGCCTCAAAATGGAGAGGATTCTGAATTTTGCTCGACTCTGCGTCGCCGTGAGTTTCCGGCTTTGCAATCTCTTTATTAAATTCGTTTCCAGCCATTCAATAAACCTCTGCACCAGTCATTTTGTGCCCGCATTTGTCCAACATTACGCAAAACCAAATAAGTTTGACCTGCATAAAGCGAGAGCGATTCGCTAAATTCCGATATTAAATTCCATCGTCTTTCTTATCTAGTATGGCCTTTACTTCTTGCCCTTCGAGCAAATCGTCAGACGGACTGATTACAACTTGTTCGCTGCCTTTCAAACCTGTTCGCACTTCGACTTCGTCACCATAGTCTCTACCAATAGTAATTTTCTGATAGTGGACTTTATCGTCTTTGACTACGGCTACAAACTGACCATCAGGGCGCACAACTAACGTGGTGCCAGGCACCCGTATCCACGGCGCCTCACGCAAGGTAGTTAGCTTGATTTCAGCGTACATACCCGGTAGCAGGGCATGGTCAGGATTTTTCACATGAATTTCGGTCTGTCTTGTTCTGGTATTTGAATCCAGGGCACCACTGACGTTCGTTACCTTGCCGATGAAATTTCGATCTGGAAATTCAGACGGCATAATCTGCGCGTCCATTCCTGCTTTTAAGAATCTAGCAATGCGCTGCGGCACAGCTACATAGATTCTCAAAACATCAACCTTTGCTAGTTGAAAAAGTTCGAGTGTACTTGAGGAGCTACCCGATGTAATCAATGCGCCTGGATCCACTTTGCGCAAAGTGATGATGCCATCAAATGGTGCAGTCACTTTCTGGAAACTTTGCTGGGCACGTTCTTTGTTGTAATCAGCTAGTTTAGCTTGAATTGCAGCTTGAGCCATGGCTACTGTCGCTCTTGCCGCTGCTACAGCCGCTACCGCCGCTTTCTGATTGGCTATTTGCATTTCCAAGCCCGACGAAGTCGACTCCAACATACGCACTCTTTCATCACGGCTTTGTTGACTGACTGCACCACGTTCAACAAGGTTTTCCCAGCGAGTAGCAGTGATACGCGAATAATCCACATCTGCTCGCAGCTTCTCTACCTCGGCCTCGGCACTCTTTTCCTTTTCTTGGGTCTGTTTTAAATTAGCCTGTTCGCTTTTCAGCTTGGCCCTCGCCTCTTCCAGCGCCGCTGCAGCCTGCAACACAGCTTGATCGACAGTCGGTGTTTCAATTTCAGCAAGCAACTGACCAGCCTTTACCTCATCGCCAATATCGACATATCTTGTCTTCAAATATCCATCAACGCGAGCATAGATGGTGGCATATTGCATGGCACCAATATTGCCCGGCAAAGTAATCGATTCTGTGCGAGCAGCGGGCTTTGCAATAATTACATGAACGTTTGGAATAGCATCAACCGTTTCTTGATGCTCTTTGTTTAAGTCAACGCTCTGTCCAATTTTCGGTACCAGCCCTGCGAAAAATACAACAACGATGACTACAGCGATAATGCCCAAAAAGATGATCAGATGCGGTTTGCTCGCTTTGTGCGAAGCCACATCTTCATTTCCCTTTTTGCCTTCCGGGCTATCGTTAATTTCGTTCGTCATCTTGCTTCATCTCGTTTTGGACTGCATCACCATCTTCATCTTTAACTTGTTCGTCTTCTTTATCTTCGTCTTTGGGCTTGCGCTTAGCCGCACGATCGATTTCATCATCAGGATTAGTTTCTAGTGGCTTATAGTTGCGACGAAACAGGCTGAACATAATTGGCACGAAAAGCAGCGTGGAGAATGTCGCCACAGACAATCCTCCAATTACGGCGCGACCAATCGGTGCGTTTTGCGAGCCCCCCTGACCACTCCCGATAGCCATGGGAATCATACCGATGATCATTGCAGTCGCCGTCATCACAACCGGACGAAAACGTTCGTAGCCAGCTTCAAGCGCCGCGCTTTTAGGATCCTTTCCCTCGCCCAACTGCTCTTTGGCAAACGTCACCATCAAAATACTATTAGCAGACGCTACACCAACAGTCATGATCGTTCCCATTAAAGCGGGAATACTGAATGTAGTTTGTGTGGCGAACAGGCTCCACAAAATGCCTGAAAAAGCACCTGGAATAGCCATCAGAATAATGACCGGGTCGCTCCACGATTGAAAATTAACGACCAGCAAAAGATATACCAGAACTAGCGCGAAGATGAGCCCAAGCAGCAGAGCGGCAAACGCTGTGCGCATGCTTTCAACCTGTCCAGCCATAGTCATTATTGTGCCGCGTGGCAGCTTCTTCTCGTACTCCTGCATGATTTTCTTGATATCGCCGGAGACACCACCGAGATCGCGCCCCTGACATGCCGCATAAACGTCAAAACTTGGTTGAACGTTGTAGTGCGTAACAACAGCTGGTGTATAAGTGCGATCAAAGCTGCTTAAGTTAGTAAGCAACTGGGGCTGCGGATTGAGAGAAGTGTGCGGGTCGGTATCGACCTTGGCTTGTGATAGAAGGCTCGTAATAGCTGTGATGCGCAAGTCATCCAGAGAGGCGATGTCTCTTTGCGGTGTCTGGCTGGCAAGATAGTAGTTGACCCCGTTTTTGGCATTAAGCCAGAAATTCGGTGCAGTTTGAAACGAAGAACTGAGCGACACCAGAAAAGAGTTCGAGACGTCACGCTGCGACAATCCCATTTCGTTCGCCTTGATTCTGTCAACGTTAAACATGAACTCTGGCGCGTCGGTGACTTGATGCAAACACACGTCAACGGCGCCAGGAACACGCTGCACCTTGCGTTTAATCTCCTGCGCTATATCGTACATACCTTGCACGTCTTGACCCACCAATTTCACATCAATAGGCGCGGGCAATCCGGCATTGAGAATCTGAGTGACAATGTCGGCTGGTTGGAAGTAATATGTCACTTCTGGAAAGTCCTGACTGAGCTTCTTACGAACAGCGCTCTGATAAAAGGCTGTGCTCTTCGAACGTTGTTCATTCATCGCCACGAGAATCTCCCCGTCGGCGGCGCTAATTGTTTGACTATCCGAGAAAGCATAGTTAACACCACTAACTGGCATGCCAATGTTGTCGGTAATCAGTTCGACTTCGCTTGCAGGAATGAGCTGTCTGATTGCATCTTCCACCGCGTGAAATTGCCGTTCGGTTTGCTCGATACGAGTGCCAGGGCGAGCACAGATATGCAGTCTGAGCTGACCAGCATCAATAGCTGGAAAGAAGTCCTGCCCGATTGTTGGCAGCAACAAAAAAGAAACCAGATAGAAAGCCGCAATTACTGCCACCGCTATCAGCGGCGCTTCAAGACAGGAAGCAAGAAGACCTTTATAAATGTCGCGAGCAGCCTCGAACTCATGATCGATAGCGTCATGTATTTTGCCAAAGATAGTCGGCTTCTTATTTTTATCTGGATGCTTTTTCATTTCATGCTCTGCGCCAAGCAATGTGCGTGACATCAGCGGCACAATTGTTCGCGAGAGTCCATATGAAGAAAGCATGGCAAAAACAACGGCCGCGCCCAGTGGCAAGAATAAAGATCGCGAAGGCTCAGTCAAAAACAATACAGGGACGAAGACGATGCAAATAGCCAGCGTTGACACCATCGCCGGTAGCGCTACTTGCTGTGCCCCGTCAAGAATAGCCTGGGTGATTTCTTTGCCCATGTCGAGATTGCGATGCACGTTTTCAATTTCCACTGTCGCATCGTCGACCAGCATACCTACAGCCAGAGCCAATCCACCAAGCGTCATTGAATTAATGGTCGCACCCATTATGTGCAAGCCAATAACAGAACACAGCATGGCCAGTGGAATTGACGTGGCGACGATCAACGTACTGCGCCAGCTACCCAGAAGCGCGAGCATCATGATTGCGGTCAAGCCAGCTGCCGTACAAGCTTCTTGAATGACGTCTTGCACGCACTCTCTAACGAAAATGGATTGGTCCGAGAGAATAGAAATTTTGCAAGCTGGAGGCACAATTGCTTGAATAACCGGCATCAGTTTTTTCAGTCTATCAACCACCGCCATAGTGCTGGCTGTGCCATTCCTCAAAATATTGAACAAAACTGCGCGTCTGCCATCTTGATTAATGATGTTGATTTGCGGTTCAAACCCATCATGCACATGCGCGACATCACCAACAAAAACAACCGCTCCATTTTGCGCCTTGACCGGAACAGCGTTGAGCTTATCGATTGCAGACGGAATGTTATTGAGCGTCATGATGTACTCATACGTCCCCATCTTCGCCGTTCCACTCGGCGCAATGATGTTTTGCGTATTGATAGCGTTGACTACATCAGTTGCTGACAAACCCGTTGCAACCAACGCCCGAGCATCAAGATCGACCAGAACCTCTTTGTATTTACCGCCATACGGAAAAGGAACCGTTGCGCCCTGAATCGTCGCAAGCTGCGTGCGCACAAAATTGTTCGCTATATCGAACAGTTCTGCCTCTGACATGGTCTTACTGTTGATCCCTAATTGCAAAACAGGAACGTCGGTGGCACTAGTCACAGTGATGAATGGTGGAGTGATACCGGGAGGCAAATAGTCGATGACGGCGTTTCCGACCGATGTCATCATGGCAACAGCCTCGCCAATGTCTGTCCCCTTGTAAAGATAGACTTTGATGATGGCCATACCTGAAAGAGAAGACGACTCGACGTGCTCGATGCCGTTGACAGTAGAAGTCATCCATCTCTCAGTTACGGTTGTGATAAGGTTTTCGACGTTGTAAGGCGACATCCCCGTGTAGGTCCACACACAGGAAACAATAGGTACATCGATCGGCGGAAAGATGTCGACAGCCATCTGCATTATCGAAAGGACGCCGAACAAAAGGATGGCGATCGCCATAACAATGAATGTATGAGGCCTTTTGAGCGCTAATTCGACAATCCACACAGCAAATCTATCCGTCCGAAACGCCTAAATTGTCGCACGACATCAAGTTTGGCAATAGCTGATCCTACTCATTGTTAGCCCCATTGTTAGCCTCATAGTTAGGTCCCTTGTCAGTGCTCATTGCTTCTGCTGAGCAGCGACCGCATCGGAAATTTTCTTGTCATTTTCCTCGCGCTCGCCTTCCCTGGGCTCAGGCAGATGCAGGAATTTGCGGATGTTCTTTTCCCACTTTTCATGAATCAAAAAAAACATAGTTGGCACAAAGAGTAGAGTCGAAAAAGTCGCAACTGTTAAGCCACCGATGACTGCACGACCGATTGGAGCATTTTGCGAGCCACCTGCACCTGTGCCCAGAGCCATCGGCACCATACCAATAATCATGGCGGTAGCAGTCATGATGACCGGCCTAAAGCGCTGCGCACCTGCTGTGTGAGCCGCCTTGAGCACGTCCTGTTGCCTTCGCAATTCATCATTGGCAAAGCTCACCATCAAAATACTATTTGCCGAAGCCACACCTACAGTCATGATCGTTCCCATCAGCGCTGGAATCGAAAAAGTCGTTTGCGTTACGAACAAGCTCCAGAGAATGCCCGCAAAGGCTCCAGGCAGCGCCAGCAAAATAATCCATGGATCAAGCCATGATTGAAAATTGACGACAAGAAGCATATACACAAGTACCATGGCAAAGCCAAGCCCGCCAATGAGTGCTGTATAGGCCTCTAGCATGCTCGTATATTGCCCCGTGACTGCAAGCCTTGTACCTCTGGGCAGATGTTTTTTGTACTTTTCCAAGACGACTCTCACGTCCTCGCCGACACCGCCTAGATCACGGTTCTGACAAGAAATGAAAATGTCGAAGCAAGGTTGTACGTTAATATGACTCACCACCTGCGGTGTACCAGATCTAATTGGTTTAGCAAGATTGACCAGCAGTTGCGGCTGCTTCAATTTGGAAATAGTGGCGATGCCCTGGCTGCCAATTTCCATACCTGGCTTACTTTTGTTTATCGGCGTCACCTGAATGTCTTCAAGTTTCGCGATTCTATTTTGCGGGGTTTGTGCCACCAGATTGTACATAACTCCATTTTTTCGATTAAGCCAGTAATTCGGCTTGGTTTGAAAGCTAGAGCTAAGCGATATGTTGAACGAGTTTGAAACATCGTTTTGTGTAACACCAAGCTGACCGGCTTTGATCCGATCAACTTCCCATTCAATGTGCGGAGCGTCAACAACCTGTTTCAAGGTAACATCAGCAGTTCCTTTAATCATTTCCACATCGTGCTTGATTTTTTTGGCAAGCTCGTAGTTGTCGGCTTTGCTGTAGCCAACTACTTTAATATCGATTGGCGCAGGCAGCCCGGCATTGAGAATCTGAGTGACAATGTCTGCCGGCTGAAAGAAGTATCGACATTCGGAAAAATCCTTTTTCATCATTTCGCGTATCTGTCTCTGATACCACTCGGTGGGATGTTTGTGGTGTTCATCGAGAGTAATTAAAATCTCGCCATCTGCCTCGCTGACAGTCTGACTATCGGAATAAGCAAAATTGATACCACTGGGCGGCAAACCAATATTGTCCAGAACTTCTTTGACTTCACCTGGAAATTCCCTTCGAATTGCATTCTCGACTTGCTTAAAAATGCCCTCAGTGACTTCCAATCTAGTGCCTGCGTGAGCGCTCAAATGCAAACGCAATTGCCCGGAGTCGATAGTCGGAAAGTAATCCTCGCCGATAAAAGGCAACAAAATTAGAGACACCGCGTAAAAGATTGCAAAGCAAGCAGCCGTCAACTCGGCACGAGCGAGAAAGGCAGAAAGGACTCCTGCATAGAAGCTGCGAACCTTTTCGAATCCATTTTCGATGCCTACGTGAATAGCATGAAATAAGCCGGGCGTTTTCTTTTGAGCGTGCTCTTGGGATGCCTCTTTTTTGCCTAAGAGCAATTTGGCCATCAGTGGCACAATTGTTCTTGATAGCCCATAAGAGGCGAGCATGGCAAAGACTACTGCCATGCCCAACGGCACAAACAGAGACTTCGAGGGCTCGGTCAAAAAAAGCAGAGGCACGAACACTATGCAAATAGATAGTGTCGACACCAGAGCAGGCAGAGCCACTTGTTCGGCACTGTCTAGAATGGCCGGAATAATGTCCTTGCCCATGTCGAGATTTTGATGCAGATTCTCGATGGCCACTGTGGCATCGTCGACGAGCATACCGACAGCCAGAGCCAGCCCTCCAAGCGTCATAGAATTGATTGTTTCGCCAAGAATATTTAATGCGATGAGTGAAGTCAATATAGCAAGTGGAATGGAAGTCGCAACAATAACCGTGCTTCGCCAGCTTCCAAGCAACGCAAGCATCATAATGGCCGTCAGTCCAGCCGCCACGAGTGCTTCTCTAAGCACTTCGTTGACGCAATCTTTCACGAATATTGACTGGTCCGTGATAATGGTCATCTTGCATTCAGGTGGAATGATGGCCTGGATGTGAGGCAAAGCTTTCTTGACTCGCTCTACAACTTGCAGCGTTGACGCTTTGCCACTTCTTAAGATGTTGAACAGCAATGAACGCTTGCCGTTACGGTTGACTATATTCAATTGCGGAATGTAGCCATCGTGCACCTGAGCGACGTCCTGTAAAAAGACGACGGCTTTGTCAACGGTCTTCACTGGAATTTGATTGAGCAGTTTGATCGATTGCGGAATATTGTTTATATCCATGACGTACTCATAGCGACCAATCTTGGCCGTGCCCGTCGGCGCTATGACATTTGAATTGTTCATTGCCGTAACCACTTCAGCCGCTGAGAGATTGGTCGCCGCAAGCGCTCTTGAGTCAAGATCTACAACGACCTGCCTTACTTTTCCTCCATAAGGAAAAGCTGTCGTTGTTCCCTGAACGGTTGCCAGTTGGGTTCGAACGAAATTATTGGCGATATCGAAAAGTTCAGACTCATTCAGGGTTTCGCTGTGAATACTAAGTTGTATGACAGGCACGTCTGTGGCACTGGATGCGGTGACAAAAGGTGGATAAATGCCTCGTGGCAGAGTACGCAAAATTGCCGTTCCAACCGAGCCAACCATAGAAACAGCCTGACCAATTGGTGTTCCCTGATGCAGGTAAAGCTTGATAATGCTCAAACTATTGAGCGAGGTGGACTCCATGTGCTCAATGCCGTTAATGGTCGAAGTCAGAGCACGCTCTGTCACCATTGAAACCAGGTTTTCCATCTCCCATGGAGACATGCCCTGGTAAGTCCATATGCAACTGACAATGGGTATGTCGATATTCGGAAAAATATCGATCGGCATGCGAAAAATCGAAATTACACCAAAAAGAATGATGGTTATTCCCATCACAAAGATAGTGTGTGGTCTTTTAAGCGCTAATTGGACGATCCACATTTGAATCTATATTTGCAAATATTCGGCGAAACGCAACCATTCGATCTTCGCAGATGGAAAGCCAGTACGTCTTAAGAGGAAACTAATTAGCGCCGCCGTTGCTACCTTTATACTGACTGACAGTTTATTCTCCTTGTTCTAGTCAGGAAGCAGCCTTCGTTGCCTTCACATTTGGAATGTATTGAAAAGCGGACTTTGACCGCGCTTGCGATGTCGCTAGCGTTGACAATTGCCCCATGGTGCGCTGCTACAGCCCAGCTACTTTCGCCAACAGAAAAACAAAAGGAGGAAGAGGACGAACGAAACCGTTTAGAAGGAAGCAGACGAGTTGATAAGCAAAATATAAACAATCTCCAAAACGCTCTCAAGGGCTCGAATGTTTCCTCGATGCAAAAGGCTTTAGACGCACAAAACACAATCAACATCAATAACGCAAAGTTAGCCCGTCCACTGCCTATGAAGCCTATCACCGACACCGATAATCCAACGGGCTTAGAGTCAGCGCCAGTCTTAAAAGGAGTTACTCCAGCCACTCCAGTGCCCAATCCAAGTCGGCTCGCAAAGACTGGGCTGAGCAGTGAAAACGATTTAGCGCTCGATGAACTAAAAAGCGTTGCCGATGAAAGCAATGCCAATAATGGAGTCATCTTCGTTCAGCCAGACCAAATTAATGTCAAGGCACCGCTATTGAAAGCGATGGTCGCTCTCGATCAAAAGATGTCGCCGTATTCATTAGACGCTCTCTCTACAACACCTGTCACACTGCACGATGTGCTTGAATCGACACTACTGCGCAACTTGCCAATAAAAATTAGTAATCAGGACACTTTCACCAAATTGTGGCAGCTACGCGAAAGTTATGCTGGTTTTCTACCAAACTTAAGTCAGGAAGTCTCTTACGAAGGACTCAATGGAACATACGTAACCCCTGTTGGAGCCGCTGTTCCTATCAAAAACCCTTATTTGAGCATGACTTCTCAATTCTCCTGGTACGTGTTTAAAGGCGGAGCCATCGTTCATGGCATGCTCGGTGCCAGAGACAAGTATCGAGCCTCTAAGTATGCGTTGAACACAACCATCAATGACGCCCTGCTCGATACGACAAAGTCATACTATAATCTCGTTCTCAGCGATGTTCTACTGCAAATCCGGATTAAAGCGGTGGAAGTCGCCCGTGGTGTAGTCATAGTCAATCAAGACCAATATGACTTTGGCACCATTCCCCAAGTCGATGTGTTGCAGGCCAAATATCAACTTTCGCAAGACCGGCAAGAGCTGATCAAACAACAGGTGACTCGCAGACAGTCGGCCATCAGCCTCGCCACCGATCTCAATCTTGATCAAAGCGTCGATCTTACACTACAGAATAGAACAGTTCGTAAAATTCGACTTGTTGACGATCGTATGACGCCTGGCGATCTGCTTCGTGTTGCCATCGATAATCGACCTGAACTTAAGCGCTATGAGCAGTTGCGTCTAGCTGCCAGAGAAGCAGTCAAAGTAGCTAAGGCTGCTCTTTTTCCAACTGTTGCCGTAACCGGTTCAGGCATCGACACTGGTAGCAAGGTATTTCGCAATACAAACAGCACATCTTCAGGCAATCAGACGGCGATTGGTTCAGGAAGTGGCATAGGCAGCATATTTGCTGCAGAAGATTTGCCAATCGGCACTTCATCTCAAGGTCCCAAGCGTTGGACTAGTCGCTCACTTTTCCTCATTGGTGTCGACTTGAACTGGCAACTAGGGGGCCTTGGTCTGCAGCAAGTAGCAGGCATTCAAGTTGCTAAATCACAAGCGCGCGAAGTGCAACTGGAATTCGCCAAAGAGATGAATAAAATCTATGGCGAAGTTCGCGACACTTACTTATCTAGCATCACTGCTGAGAATTTGATTGTCGAAACAACAGATGCTGTACGCTTTTCACAGGAAGCGTTACGCATCGCCGAGATTCGCTTCAAAGAAGGTGTGGGCACATACGTAGATGTATTAATTGCTCAACGCAATTACATTGCCGCCTTAACTGCCAAAGCTCACGCCATCATCGATTACAATCTAGCTCAAGCCACACTTCTACACGCGATCGGTCGCAACAACGTCAATACTTTAACGAGTTCTGTTCCGCTGCGCGAATAATTATTTTTCTCGAGCTATGTAATAATCGAGAACCTGCCCCCTGGAACCAGATTCCATTTGAAAACGCATAAGCTCAGGTGGCTTGCCGTCACTTCCTTTTTGACTAAAAACCATATTAATGGGTGGTAAATACATGTTGATCTCGCATGTCGCTTTATCGTTAATTTCTTGAGCTCGCGATAGCAGTTTGTATTGATCCTCTGCATTCAATTTCATAGCATCAGCAATAAAGTCTTTTGCTACAAGTCCTTCAGCAACCTGCCCCTTCGGGATCTGAGTATTATCTCTCGACGCGGCAAACAGATCCTCGTTGAACTTATTGGCTCTGGCCTCTAGCTCTTTGTTGTCCAGGGGATGATTCAACGAATTACAATCTAGTTGCATGACTCTCTCCAGGTAGTGCACTTTGTCACATAGTTCATTTGTAGTCAGCGAACCTGACATTTGCGTGACACGCATAGCGTAAGAGCCCCCTTCTTATGGAGGGAGGCTCTCGCTGTAGACAATCAGGTTTGGGGATTAAACCGAAACTGACTCAAAAACCTTGGCACGATCAAGGTCATGAATCATCTTAGGTCCTGTCGGCTTCCATCCTAAACGTTCTTGTGTCAAAGCACTAGAACATGGCATATCTAATCCAGCAAACAATGCCAGCCAACCAAAGTGAGCCGGAGCCTCATCAGCAGAAATTGACTTGACTGGAAGCTTCAGTCCCCGCCCCAATGCCTCAGCAATTTCACGCGCGGTCACACCTTCTTCGCCAACTACATTGTAATTTGCACCAGCAGTCCCTTTTTCTAGAGCCAATCTGTAGAGTTTGGCAGCGTCTGCAAGAGCCACAGCCGGCCAGCGATTTTTGCCTTCACCAATGTATGCAGCAAAACCATTCTTCTTCGCCGCTTCTATTGAATAAGTAATCAAGCCAAATTTTTCTTGATTGTGCACTTGTGGCAAACGCATGACGATCACAGGCACCTTAAATTTCTTCGCCACGATGCCTGCCGCTTCTTCTGATGCACGAGGCCATTCCGGACGCACTTCATTGAATGGATCTTCTTCAGTTCGTGGTTTACCGTCAAGCGAAAAACCAGTCCCCGACGTAACAAGCAATGGCCCAGATTTACCAACCAGTGCTTCACCAAGCGTCAAGATGGCTTGTTTGTCTTCCGCACAGTTGGCTGCAAAATCCGCAAAATCATGATTGAAAGCAAGATGGATAACGGCATCAGATTCACGCACCCCAGATTTTAAACTCTCGAGATCGCCAAGCGATCCACGATGGGCTTTTGCTCCCAATTTTTCAACGGCTGCAACACCAGTTTCAGAGCGAACAAGACCCAGCACCTGATGACCGGCAGCGAGCAATTCTTTGACGACTTCGGTTCCAATGAAACCACTGGCGCCAGTAACAAAAACTTTCATAAACACCTCTTTGTAGGACAACTCAATTGTCCAATCTCCATCCATACTATAAAAGTAGTGAAGTTATACTGGTATAAAAACTAACAGGCAGTGTCCTCGATGATACAAGACAACGTTCTCGGCACATATCTCCGTGATAAGCGGGCAAAATTAGATCCTGCAAGTTTTGGATTCGACTCTTCGCGTCGCCGCACGCCTGGACTCAGACGAGAAGAAGTTGCACAACGCGCCAACGTCAGCGCTACCTGGTATACATGGCTAGAGCAGGGACGCGGCGGCTCGCCCTCAACAGTGGTGCTTGATCGATTAGCTCAAGCGCTGGCTCTTTCCGAAGTCGAGCGCGAACACTTATTTGTTCTGGCAACAGGTCTGCCACCAGCTCCAAGTCATGCAATCCGCACCGACATCACACCGCGTATTCAGCGTGTGCTTGATTCAATGGACTGTTGTCCTGCTCTTATAAAGAATTGCGCATGGGACATTCTCGCCTGGAACAAAGCGGCAAGGTTTGTGTTTCCGCCTTACGGTGAAGGCGAACCAGGAGAACAAAACGTATTACGTCGCATGTTCGATCCATTAGGGCGTGAACTCCAGCCGGAATGGGAAAACGTTGCCCGCTACGTCGTTTCCGCCTTTCGCGCTGACGCTGCCAGAGCCGGTTTTGACGTGACACCACTGGTAAAAGAGCTAAGCCAAACAAGCCCGGAATTTGCGGCGATGTGGAGCGAAAATGACGTCATCGGTCGCACCGAACATACCAAGATAATTCGACATCCTAAAGCGGGACTGCTTGAATTTGATTTTTCTGGATTTGCAGTTGATGGAAGAGCAGATTTGAGCATGGTTGTATACACGCCCGTGCACGACGTGGATAAAGAGAAGATTCGCGAACTGATTGAGGAAGTGGCAAAGGCGACTAAGTAGACGATTGAGAACTTACATCATATGAAAAAGGCAATCACCGTTATTGTTCAATGTGCCACCATAATTTATTCGACCTGTTGCCTTCAGCCTGCGCTAGCGCAATACGGTCAAGGTTTTTTGAGCGGCATCTATCAAAGCGGGGCCAAAAGTGCCGCTGACGCAATGCGCAATTATTACAAGGAGCATCGACAATTACCCCGCTCAACCACAGAATTAGACGATGTTTTGTGCAACGTTTACGCTGAAATCAATGGCGGTCCGCCAAACCTAATTGCTACGCCAATTACAACTTACAATGACTACCGTGTTCTAGGCAGTCTGATGATCAAGTATGACCCAACGGTTGCCAATGCTCCGGTTGAATTGTGGCGAAAAAATCCGCCCGAGAATTGGATGGTGCCTGGCGGCAAAATTGTCATATTGTCCGATGGCAACAGCGAATTCATTAACTGGTGCGCCACTATAAATGGTGCTCCAATGCTAGATGAAAACAACCATTGCATCTTTACCGTGGGCAGCCTGGCTCCTGCCGGCACCCCTTAAATGGCGGCAAAAATTGGTTGTTTACAATATACGCACAGCAGTTGCAAAGCAATAAGTGTCAGCTTAATATGGCTGAGAGTTAGGATGGAGATACTTGCATGATTGCCACATACATAGCGTCAGCGCCTGCGGTTCTCCGCTAATCACTGTTTTCAGTTGATTATCTGATTGCTGCAGGGCGCCTTAATTCCGATCTTTCCGGTCGGGAATTTTTTGCACCCAACATAATAGGTAATCAGCAATGGACAACAATTCCAAACGACACGTAGCGCGTATGCGCCTACATTCCGGCTTGCCTCGACAAGGACCTGGCAGTGACGAAAACACAGCAAACGCATTAAGGCGCTTGCCTCAGATTCCGTCGCCTGCGCGAATTTATGATCTCGGATGTGGAGCAGGTCGCGCCTCACTGGTGCTGGCAAATATTTTGCAGCAGAAATTGTCGCAATTGAGTTGCAAGAAAACTTCCTCGTTGAGTTGCGCAATAACGCCGCACAACTAGGAATAGCCCATCTCATCGAAACACGATGCGCTGATATGGTTTCACTTCATGATAAAGCGGGCACTGTCGACCTCATCTGATCCGAAGGCGCAATTTATTGCGTCGGGTTTGACGCGGCACTGACTTCGTGGCGTCCATCACTAAGTGATACAAGACTGGTGGCATGCTCAAGACTGGTGGCATGCTCAGAACTGAGTTGGCTTACATCGAACCCTTCTTCTGAACCGGCGGCATTCTGGCATAAAAACTATGCGAGTATGCGTTCGGTGACTGAGAATTTGAAGGCCGCCGAACAACTCGGCTACGCATGCCTGGACCACTTCACATTGCCTGAACATTGCTGGTGGGATAAGTATTACAACCCATGGCTGCATCAAATTGAAAAACTCAAAGATGAAGCCGAACACGATGATTTCTTGCAGATGGCGCTGACAACGAAGAGAAAGAACCTGATATTCAATTCGAGTGGACCGCAGATTGATAAATTCAGAAGCGCTCTCTCTGACGATTAGCTCTATGAATTGTTTTCCACTTCTTTCGTTCCTCTGCTGCTTTTCTTGGATCTGTCTTTCGCGCTTCGAACGCTGCTTCGCGCTCTAACTTGCGAAAGCTTTGGAGGCGCTCTTCATCAAGCGCTTCAGTCACAGCACATCCTGGCTCATCGCGATGACGACAGTCACGAAAGCGACAAGCGTCAGCTATCGTCGCCACATCCGCAAACGCCAGATTGATGCCTGTACTTGCATCAGCAAGAGCAAATTCGCGCATTCCAGGAGTGTCGATAATAGCGGTGCCATCATTCAAATAAAGCAACATCCGACTGGTCGTCGTGTGGCGCCCACGGTCATCACCTGCGCGAATTTCGTTGACGGTCAGCACACTGCTCCCCAGCAAAGCATTGATGAGCGTAGATTTACCAACGCCACTCGAGCCAACGAAAGCAATAGTGCAATCTGGACCACGAAACGGAGCTAGCGCCTCAAGTCCTGCATGCTCGGCTGATGAAACTGCGAGCACCGGCAGTCCCTCAGCAACTTCTTTTACTTCATGGATAAATGGTGAGACATCATCGACTAGATCAATTTTTGTCAAAATGACCGCCGCCGGAACACCAAATGCAGTGGCAGCTACGAGATAGCGTTCGATTCGACGCACATTGAAGTCTCGATTGACGGCAATAGTGATGAACAAAGTACTCAGATTGGCAGCAATCGGCTGCAGCAAGTGTCCACCATAAACTTCTCTGCGCGCAAATAAATTCATGCGCGGCAAAAGCTCTTCGATGACTGCTATATCATCAGGGTCTCGGCGTAACCGCACATAATCGCCTACTGCAGGCAAGTCTTGTGGGTCAAAAGCATGAAAGCGAAATGCACCCGATAACTCAGCAAAGAATTCTTTTTCCTCCGTTTGAACCGTGTATGCGTCACGATTTTGAGCGATGACGCGCGCGCATATAGATGGCGGCTCTACGAGCGCCACGTAGAATTGTGAAATCACTTTTGATATGTCCTTATAATCTATGCCACGCGCGATCGAGTCGCTGCAAAAGGCATTAAATAGTTGAGTATTTGTCAGCAGTTCTTGTTTAAGCAGACGCCGAAAATCAGTGATTGTCCGGCGAACGTTTGCTTGAAACTAAAATCGAAAAATTAAATTCCGCAAACAGCCAAAACAGCAAGGCGACAAAGACCGGCATGGCGTCTATCGACAGCTACATTTTCCATTTGTCCCCTCCTTTTTACGCGCAGTTGCAAAACTAAATTGACTATATCTGATCAATCTTCGAGCGTCAACAGCATGTTACTTAGTCTATATGCCACCGATGATGAGGGCTGAGAATTTGAAATGATAGAGTGTGAATTGCGGCCCCGCACAGTCAGGAGTTTTATATTTTGGCAGACATTAATGATGCAAAGCCCGAGATGACGGGATTGGAACAATTACAAAGTCTCGTTAAAACAGGTAAACGACCTGGCATCGCCGTTTCGCTCGATTTCGATTTAGTCGAATTGGGCGATGGCATTGCGGTATTCTCTGGTATTCCTGGTGACCATGCCTACAATCCGATTAATGCAATTCATGGTGGTTATGCGGCGACATTGCTAGATTCTGCATGCGGTTGTGCCGTACATACGAAACTGTCTGCCTCCCAGCTTTATACAACTCTTGAACTTAAAATTTCATATCTGCGCGCAATGACGCGAGACACTGGGCGAGTACGTGCCGAAGGCAAAGTAATTTCGTTTGGTCGCCGAGCAGCCTTTGCTGAAGCAAAACTTATTGGAGAAGATGGCACAGTCTTCGCAACCGCGACATCGACTCTTCTAGTTATGGATAAGCCCAATCGACCATTAAAGTAAAAGAGCGCGCATCGATGATTTCTAGATGCGCACTCTCACATTAGATCGTCCTATTTCAGATCTATTCCTTGTTCAATTCAGCTTCGACCGCTTCGACTAAACGAGGATCGTCAGCCGCCACATCTGGTGCAAAGCGAGCGACTACATCGCCATTTCGACCAATCAAGAATTTCTCAAAGTTCCACAAAATTTCTGGAGCCTCATTTGGCGCAATACCAAAACCTTTCAGTTTCTCTCTCATCGGTCCTTCGCCAATCGCTTCTGGTTTTGCTTTCTTTAATTGCTCATAAAGCGGATGGCTGTCTTTGAGCACCGAGATTTTTGCAAATAAAGGAAAATGCACATCAAAAGTGGTTGAACAGAAAGTTTTGATATCTTCATCGCTGCCAGGTTCTTGACCATTGAAATCATTGGCTGGGAATCCGAGAATTTCCAATCCCTGGTCTTTCTTTGCCTGATATAACGCTTCCAGTCCATTGTATTGAGGTGTCAGACCACACTTGGATGCCACATTGACGACAAGTAGTACCTTTCCAGCGTACGACTTGAGCGTGTCTTCGCTTCCGTCGTTGCGCTTAACTGGTGTTTCTAATAATGCTGATGTCAAAATTAATACCTCTGAAGCCCGTCTTAGGAATTTATACCATTGCGGCCTCTCCCTATTGCCTGCGGCTGAGTGCGACCTTTATGAATCTCCATACAAAATGAATCGTCATCCAACCGAAAGGCCATGCTCGGCATGCAACACAACTCCAGAGCAGGGCACCACTTCGAGGCCTAAGACATGGTGCAAAATTAGCGAGCTGCAAAAGCACCATTCGTGGTGACTTCGAAATCTATTGGCCGATTCAAACCACCCTCATTCATCAGCAGTACCAGCAGGAGCTCATCATCAGGTTAGAATAGTTCATACAATGGAAAGTGTACTTAAGCCGAATATCGCAAACGAAGGAATGCTCGGGGTATAAAGGGCACGGCACATCAATTTACTACAGAAGAAGCCATAAAAACCAGACGCAAACGTGAACTTCTCTCGAAGCAATCGGTAAATTCGCCTGACGAAAATGAAGACAAATCCACGCCATGGAATTAACTAACCAACGAGCACGCATGCATTTATTTAGGACCTGCGCTATGATTTCTCGGACAGAAGCACTGCTATAAAAGGGAGAGCCCGCAATGCAAGTTAACTGGGACGAGCGTTACATTCAATCGGACACTCCGTGGGACAGCGGCGTACCTTCACAAGCTTTAAAGACGCTACTAGCAGAAGGCAAAGTTAAGCCTACTCGTGCACTCGAGCTTGGATGTGGAACTGGAACGAACGCTATTTTCCTTGCTCAGCAGGGCTTCGATGTCACAGCAGTCGATCTCTCAAGCGAGGCACTGAAACATGCTCGCGAAAAAGCGATAAAAGCCAAAGTCAAAATAAATTTCGTTGAAGCAGACGTAACCAATTTGCCAGATTTAGGGGAAGCATTCCCGTTCATATTTGACCGCGGAACATATCATATCGTCCGCAAAGTAAATCTCGCCGGCTTCCAGGCAATGCTTGCAACCATGGTTGCACCACTCGGTTTTTACTATGTGCTAACCGGAAACGCAAACACTCTTAGTGCACCCGATCAAGGTCCACCCGTTGTCCGTGCCGACGAAATCGTCGCCGAGATCGAATTCAAAAGTTTTGATCTAGTGGAATTAAAAAGAACAATTTTCAATGGCGTAAAAATTGCAGGCAAAGAAGTTACGCCATTAGCCTGGGCTGCTCTTTTTCAGAAACGCAGTCAATCGAGAAACTAAAAATAATGGAAACAGAATTTGCGGCATTGCCATTTGTTATAGTAGCGTCTTTGGTGTCAGTTTTCCTGACCTTTCTTTTTGTGTTACCAACTTTGCCAGGGATAACTTTTCCGAAAACACTGGGGAACATAGCTCTAGCATTTCTGACAGCCGTCGCACAAACCGTAAGCACTACATTATTTCTCTTTTGCATCGGGTATCCAGCGCTGTACATGGGCATTTGGATCGGTTTAGGAGGTGGCGCTGCCAGCTACCCACTCTGGTTTGGAGCGGCGCTTGCGCTTCTGCTGACCATTTCGAGCGGCTTCGCATTTCTCTACCTCTTTGCAGACACACTGCTTTCGCGCAAGTCTATTAATTTCAGCGGTGGCTTCAGCCTCCCACTTGGTGCTCTAGTACTTACCTTCGTGCAAGTAGCAATAGGTGGAGCTATTTTTTATACCGCAGAACTGAGAAAGCCAACTGACAAATTTGGCTATATCGATAAAACTGGCAAATTTGTCATTCCAGCAAAATATGAACATGCAGAAAATTTTCGTCAGGGCTACGCAAAGGTCACCTTGCCGAAAGGTTTGGACGGTCAGCTTAAAGAACCAATCTATATCAATCATAGCGGTGCAACGATCATTCCTCCAGTCGAGGTTTCGCGATACGCAGCCCCGATACCCAAACTCAAAATGGATGATATCCCTGAAATTTACGAAGACGCAGGAAGTAACAGCACAGGAAGATATTTCATCGACATAAAGGGTCTAAAATTTCTGCCTTTCTCAGAAGATCTTGCCGCCGCCCAACACAACGAAAATTTACTATGGGGTTTCGTGAATCGCAAATACAATCTGGTGATACCAGCGTCCTTCGACGATGTGCGTTCGTTCAAAGAAGGTCTTGCCGCCGTCAAAGCGACTCCGGAAAAAGATAAAAGTCTAGACGACCTAAACCCACCTAAATTTTGGGGATTCATCGATCATAAAGGACACTGGGTTGTGAAGCCAAAATTTCTATCAGCAGAAAGCTTCTCGGACGGCTTAGCCTGTGTGACAGTGGCTGCGCCCACAACATGGGATCAAAATGGAACCAAAACCGGATACATCAACAAAAAAGGAGATTTTGTCATTCCACCGAATTTCCAGTGGGGACAATCCTTTTCCGAGGGCGTCGCAGCTGCCGCAGTAAAAATTCGTTGACTGGGTTTGCTCGCGTCGCACAGAAAACTAGTCAAACTTTACTGCAGAAGAGTGAAATCTTTGTCACTCAGAATATTACGACAAGCTTGGCATAACTGCTTTCTAGATGTCTGGGTCAATACTGTCGCAAAACAGATTGTCGTTTGGAATAGAAAAAACGGCGATCGTCGTGCTTAATGCAAGGGCTGGAAACTGCTTCAATACCACTTCTGGTACTAAAACCCTGAAAAAAGCGCTGTTTAAGGTTGATAGTAACGACACTGGGGAATTTCATGATGGACTTTGCTGGGCATCCTCATTTGCGTCCAAAGACAGACTTTGCGATGATGACTTTTCAGCGTCTCAGCCCCGACTACCTTAACTCGGATGCAGTCCAAAAGCGTATAGAATAAAAAGACATCGCCTTCTGCGGGATCTGAGATAAAGGAAGCGCCCTTGAACCCAATTGGTAATGGTTGTCTCGTCCTGACTGGAATTCTATGCCTGGCGTGGCTCGTTTTGTCGTCACATCGACCACGGATTTTGACAACGATTCTCGCGTCTTTAACTGTGTATGTGATCTGCGAAGCGTCGTCTATCTTCGCCGATACTCTCAAGTTGTCACAAGTTCAGATCTTGAACGATTTAGAACAAGCAGAGGTATCACTCCGTCTCAGTGCAGTCGGGGTAAGCAATTTGCGAGGAGAACCCAGTCCTTCGTCAACTAAAAAAATCGACACGAAGACCGCATATTATTTGAACCAGATGCGAGAGATTCTTGACCGCGCAAACTTTGAGAATTCTACGTTGGCCGCGTATCGGGTCATAGTTCTAGACGCCCTCCATGAAGATTTAAGCAACGCGCTTGAGACTTTGGAAAAATCAGACGGCGAAAATGGAATTGCACTGGCAAGAGATCTCAGGCTAGCATTTTTATCGTCAGCTAAAAGTACGCATTCAACCGCCATGATCAGCCCAAGCTCTCGATCGGAGAAAGACATAGCAGACACAATAAGCACCGATATCAGAAAGCGGCTGCCAGAATCATGGTTTCGTAGCTTTGCGCTGGACTCGCTGTATCGCAACACTCATCAGACCGATCAACTTGCTTCCCTAAAGACGCATCAAATGGTTCGCAATGATTTCTTGGTTAAAGGAATTATCGTGCTGGGACTGCTTTCTGTCCTCTCTGTACTAGCGGGGGCGGTCATCGTCTTGGTGGAGTTGATACGTAGGTGGCGCAAAAGAAGTCTTGCCGAACCTGCACAATCAACTTTCTTCGTCGACGGTGTGCGCTTCGACGCGAAAGCAGTGTACGGAACAGTTGTGGCATTCGTAGGAACGAAACTGACTTTGCGGCAAATATTTGGATTTAGCTGGTTTTACAACCCACAGATAGATCCAGAGAATGCATTGAAGACCTCCATTGCCCTTGGATTGATTTATGCGCTGGTCAATGGTATCGCTCTTTTTTATGCTTACATTTTCATGATGCGCCCGAATCATGTGCGATTTCTGGATGGAATCAGTCTTCGCTTACGTGTCGGTGACATCGGACCGGTCCAGATGCTAGTTATTGGTGTATTGACCTTTTGTGCCACCATGACGCTCACAGGCTTATCCAATGGTTTGTCCATGCTCGTCGGGCTGAGTGGTTCATCAAACCCAATAACAACTGTCGAGAGTCAAATTGCGCGATCCGGTGACATTGGAGCTATCATCAATCTCTTCGGGCAGTTTCTTGTTTTGGTGCCCTTCATTGAAGAAGGTTTTGTGCGTGGTTTTCTTTACACCGCACTCCGCCAGAGAATGAGCGCTTTTCGAAGCATAATTATCTCAGCACTGTTCTTTGCTGCACTTCACTTTGACCTAGGCGGATTCATCAGTCTATTCTCAACTGGAGTAGTTTTCGCTTATGTGGTGGAGCGAACAAGGAGCACTCTGCCAACTATGTTTGCTCACGGACTCAGCCTCTCCATAATGTTTATTGCCTCTTTACTTTTCGCGCAGTGATATCACAATAAAAACCAGGCTATGTTGTGAGTTGGCAGTATTGAATATGGTGCTCACCGGCTGATTCATCACGATGAAAAAAACACGCCTCCTGAATTACGGCTAAGAGCCGCAACATTCTGACGGTGTATCATGGTTGTAGATGACTTGTGGTCTGAATAATGATCAAAGCTTTTTTCAATATTCTAGGAAATAGAGCGAAATCCGAAGTGGTGGATTTCTTGGCTGGTTACGTCCCGGCAATCCAGGAACGCAAATGCAACAAACTCACTTCGTACGGCTCCTCAATGAGCGACGCAGAAACTGCTGACTTAGAAGACAGAGTCGCGGCTGTTCCCACCGATCTGGATTCACGAATAAAACTATTAGGGAAATACATCAGCGAGCAGTATCATGGCGGGCCGGCCAAACAATTAAGGCTCAAGCATATTGAGTGGATAATCGTAAATCGCCCTGAGCACGTTATTGCCGGCGAACCACACACTAGTGTCTATAAGCTTATCAACGAGACTGAATATTCCAAGTTCAAGTCTCTGTGGTTAAACCAGGTCGAGAAAAAAAATGGAAACTCCGCTGTATTGGTTAATGCGGCTCACTTTTTCTTTTTGGATGAAAAAGAAGTTGCCGAACGTTTCCTGCTTGCAGCACTAGAACTCAACTCCTACGATCGGTCTGTGCGGGAACAGCTGGCACTTTTGTATTCACTTTGGGACGGGCACGAGGAACAAGCTTTGGCTCATTACGCGACTCTTTGTACCGGTAGGGATTCTGAAGCGCTTTTCTCCGACTTATCCTCTGTACCAGCAATCGCTTTTGAGGCCGGCCAACTTGATCGTGCCCGCGAATCGTCAGACAAGGTATTAGGGCTATCAAAAAAGTACCGCAAAAGTCGATTTTATGGTGAAGCTGTGAATAACGCACACACCACTCTTGGAAGGTTGGCGCTGATAACTGGAGATGTGGAAAAGGCAAAGCACCACCTGGCGATGTCTATAGTTGACATAGCCTCAGCAACAATGTGTTCCTTTGGCCCAAAGTTGGATTTAGCCAGTGAGCTTGTGAAAGCGGGAGAAAATGCTTCTGTCCTGGAGTACCTGGACAAACACGAGCTACTTTGTGGCGTTTGTCACCCTCGTGCGTTTAAAGTTCGATATAGAGCAATCAATGGGATTCAGGATGATTCTGCCCTCCTTGAACATGACGACAACTTTGATGACGCGTATCTTGAGCATCAGTTTCATTCGCTAGAAACTAGGGAGCCTGCTCAAAGGCGTAAACACCTCCAGGCTGCGATAGAGTCGGCGCGATCAACTATCAAAGCCTGGTCCGCTAGAGATCCTGAACAAAGCAGTCCCGACAAAATCGACGAACTTCGCCTTAAACGCGACCTTAAGATAAAGCGATACGAACACCTTCTTCGCAGGCTAGAAGCACTACAAGTAGCGGATAACATCAAAAACTAAAGGATGACTGTCACTTGGTCCTAAAATCGAAGCGATCTCGTTCGACATCTAGTGTCACGCCATTTATCTTGACGGTCTTATTATCAAGCCATTGCACGTCTGCCTTTTCAGCTGGATACGACCAATAAATATTCTTGTAACTTCGAATAAAATCAGCATTATTCATAATCGCACCACGAATGGCATGTGCACTCAAGGTTGATGAGCATCGATAGACAACTAAGTCGTAATGCTTATCCGGCGATGGATACCGTCCCAGGGATTCACCATTCGGTAAATTATCTAAGCTCCGATACAAGGGACCAAAGACCTGCCAACCAATCGCTACTGCGCATATCGCGCCTGCGCAAATGACATACTTGAATTTCGAACCTATTTTTTTAAACAAGCGTTTCACAATTTGGACTGCACGCATCGACAAAGGTGAAGGTGCCTGAGAATCAAATCACCTGCGTAATTGACTAAGGAGCTTCCTGGCTTTTCAAAACCTGAAAGATCGCCGACGCCGCATCACGTAAACGCGGCGCTCGCTGTTCCAGCGACTCATTTTGACTCCTTAGTACGAACCGCCCAGGAGTTGCGGAGAAATTGATTTTTCCAATCGCGTGTTTTGTGAAGGCAATTCCATCGAGCTTGTCTGCCAATACGTAGGCGTAATCAAAATTTTTATGAAACACCTCGACAAGCGCCTGCTCAATGTCATCACAAGACTCCCACATGGCGACCGTTCTAGCTATCTCCTCTGCCTCTCCCGCATATTCATTCTTTGGCGCTCCAGAAACAACTAGCTGTTCTGGATCGAAATGCGCCAAAATTCTCTCAATGTCGGTCTTTTGCATATGGCTAATGAAAGCACTGGGACGCAGCCGTGTCAATCCCGGTATTGACGCGACTATAGATCGCTTTCGTCGGCTATTAATGACTTCATCAACGTCAACGACTCTCGTCTAATTTAATTTGCTCATATTTATAAATCGCGAAAGCTAACCAGTAGTACCACACTAATTTCCTGACGGTCCAACTACGTCGATAACAGTCACCTCTGGCCTCGCACAAAATCGCACTCGGGGTGCCAAGCCGCCCTCCATACCGATGCCGCGATTTACATAGAGGTGCGTGTCGCCCAGTTGATAGAGCCCCGCTTCGAACTGTTTGCCTCGGCTTGAAAGCGTAACAAGCGCACCATAAAACGGCAAAGCAATTTGCCCCCCATGAGTATGTCCCGCCAGATACAAGTCGATTTTATTTTTCTCCATCTCTTCTATGAAATCTGGATAGTGATAGAGAAAAACTCGAAAGATGCTTTCGGGAACGTCGTGCATAACATCTTGCACTCTCTTCTTTCTAACAAATCCTTCGGCTTGAGAACTCAGCGCAGACAAGCCTGCAATGCAAACGATATTGTCTGCAACTTTCAATTGCACGGGCTGACCGTCTAATTCGGTGGCACCCGTGCCACCAAAGAGATTCGCATTCGTAAAATATCCGGCATCCCAATTTCCTCGGACCACAAATGTCGGTGCTATCTTTGCCAATTTGGTCAGGCATTTTCGAAAAACCGGCACCCCTTCCCTTGAGTTAATCGCATCTCCAGTGAAGAGTATAACGTCGGGTTTTTCTGCTGCGATAATGCTCGGGAGTTGGTTTTCTAGTCTCGGCCTGGAATCGCAGTGAAGATCAGAGATGTGCACAATTCGAACCTTCTGATTCTTGTGAATTTTGCTACTAGTCAAATCGACATGCGTGACAGATAGCCAATAGGGTTCGACCAAAAAACCGTAGGTTACACAAATCACTCCGAGTAATCCAAGACCCAGTACAACTATGTCTTGCTTGGACCAGGGCTTTGCGGGTTGGCGCTTAGCTGCAGACAAAGCTCTGAACACCACAAGCTTGCCCGACCAGGTGAACACAATAGTTACGGTGCCGACAAAAAGCAGCACTGCGAAGAACTCCTGCCAATCATTCAAATTCATTCCCGACATGAAATATCCAAAGTGTCCCTGGCTGCGCCGTCCCTCACGTCTTTGCTTACATCTAATAAGAGCCAGTGTTTCTAGCGATGCATAGACACTTCAGGTCAGAGCTACCAGACCTTTTTTATCAACCAGATTCAGCAGTTTCAATGCTGGAATAGTGCTTAATCTCAGGCAGACAAAACGCATCAAACTCATGCATGGTCTGTATATCCATGACGCCAGCATTGGTCAAATCCTGAGCCATCTCACGTATGTTTTCTAGGATTTTGCTTGCCATTGGTTTTCTTCAATAATTGCCAGAAAATTGGAGTCGTCTAAACCCTCTTCATTTGACCATTTCTGAAGCCCTTGTTCTAAAATATCCGCATTTAACCGACTACTGCCTAGCTTTGAAGTATATCGCTTAGCATCACACCCCGCGATTAATTTGTACGCTAATTGCAAAATACTCGAGAAACTGAATAATTCCTTTGAGCAGTACACAATGGGCGAACCTTTGCCTCTCTTCTCATGTCATTCGAGAAGATGCCTCTCGTACGTGTGAAAATCGATGTCCAAAAATCGCGGGATTCGTATACAAACGAATGAACAACAACCTTACCTGTTGAGAGGCAATAACCATGGTCGCATTCGAGCAAGCCCACCCTGGTGATGCCAGGCATACACAAAGCGATTCACATCTGGTAAGTCAGGCAACAGACACCTCGGCTCTCGCAACATCATCGGGAACGGGAAGAGAACTAATTCGGCAAGTTGCATTTGCTGCAACTGATGTCGACAAAATGTTGGGAGGTCCGAACTCGCGCTTCGAACTCACACAAGCGAAGGAACAACTCACACCTGGCGACGCAGATTTAATTCAACGCGGAGTAAGATCGTTGCTTTCGGACGCAACCAAAGGCGACGGATTCAGCCCCGATAGTGTCGCAGCGTTTCAACGGATTTATCAGGAAGCAGCGAGTCGTCCTGGAGCAACTCCGCAGAGCATCATGGCTCAACTAAATGAAGTGGGCGCAGCGATAAATCAAAGAGTCGGCAACGATCTGGGTAAGGATCCATCGCGCATTGCCGAACCGATCGGGATGGGCGCGAAACAAAATGACGATGGATCAATCTCGTTTTATATGATGCTTTCTAAAGACCGTGCAGCGCTCGCCAAGAATCGCGGGGACATTATTTCGGGCAATCACTCACCGAGCATAATCGAACTGGGCCCTTATAAGCCAGGACAGCCAATTTGAATGAGCAGGATGCTAAAAGCATAAACTGGTGCTTAAAAACTAATGTTCACACGCCGGTTTTCCCCATACCCCACGCTCCACCTCCGCCCCTACAATGCGGCCAAGCTCATTTTCTTGGCCTACATAGGGTTAACCATGGCAAACAACGAAGCAGCCGGCGCCGAAGAACGAAGCAAAGCAGCCCAACAGCCGGTAAGCGACCAATTCACTCCCCAACGAGCAGACGAAGCGCCTTCAACTCACAAGGCTTTCGCATCCTACAGTCTAAGCTCGCCCGACTTCAGGCAAGCCGTAAAGCAGCTGTCCTCTAATGTATTCGCCGCAGACAACGACAACATTCCCCCACTGTTGCGAGCTCTAGAAAATCACGGCACCGTCACCACACCAGAAATTCCACCGCTTCTAAAAGCATTCGAGCCTCCAGCTGCCACCGATAAGCCCGAGGTCACGCCAGTCCCCGTTGCGCCCGCCGAGGCAATGGAAGACCAAAAGAAAACAGTCGATCCCTGCACAAAACAAATTCTCAATGCGTTGCCGGTACCTGAAAACGTGCCGAAAGCTCTGGACTCCGTTAAAGACCGCGATCCACAGTTGTTCAAACAAATTCAAGCCAAAGTCACAGACCCACGATACACCGGTGAGCTGGGGAACATAACGGTCTCCACTCACGACGCAAAAGGTCGCGTAAACGGTTGCGTTTTCGAGCAAAACGTCCCTTATTGGTTGTCTGGTCCAGCCGTCCAGGCTCTCGTAGACGTCAAAAACGAACTGGCTAAAAAAGGCATCACACTTGAAGCTGATCCATTAAACGGAGCGGGCAGAACTCTCGCTCAGGAGGAGGCGATAGTGTGGCGCAATTCAGGACTGCATGCCCAAGTCGGCAGATCAAATCATGGATTTGGCAAAGCTGAAGATTTCAAACCGGACCCAAATCCAGATGCCAAACGACAGCCCTGGGAAGATCCCTTCGTCAATGCGACACTACATGCTCATGGTTGGCGCCAGGGCGATAGCTACGGTCCCCTTAAAAACGATTTGCACCATTGGAGTTTTGTCGGAATGGGTCCAGTTCAAGATGGACACCCGCCACCACACAAATCACATCCCAAACACCACAAGCACCGCTGACGGTGCTGAAAGTTAGCTCAAGTCAGCACCGTTAGGAGTTGTCTCCGACACAAGCCCGAATGCCTCGCACGATTTCCCACATATACTTTTCGGAAAGTTCTCCCAGTGGGCCTCTCTCAAAATCCAAGTTGATTTTTTCCAGGTTGCTGACGAGGTCGCATCTTGCATGCGTTTCTCGATCCAGCCCGCCTTGCCCTACAGGAATCGGTTTATGAAATTTCTCATTGGCGCTTTGCAGACCAGTGCTACATGGCACCACAATCACACTGTCCCATCTGCGATTGCGTGGATTTGTAGATACTATGACCACCGGTCTGGGCAGATGTGGATCGTTTGGAACCGACGGATTGTCGATGATAAGCCAAATTTCTCCGCGTTTTGGCACCACGGAAGCGCGAGCTGATTGCATTACTTGTTCTGTCTAGCTTTCAATGGCTTGCTTGTCAAAGCATTCCAAGCCCTGGCATCTGCATTCATCTCCGCTGCCGCCATAGCAAAGTAGGTCTCTTCTTCGAGTTCCGCTTTGCTTTTGAGCCACATCTCCATAGCTTCTTCGACAATGTCGCTCCTGGTCAAATGGAGCCTTGCCGCCTGCTCATCCACCATTGCTACAACTCGTTCGTTGACGCTAGCCGTGAACTTGCTCTTTCTATCTCTGATTGCGCGCATATCGAATACCTTTCACCTGGATTCCATTTTGTCATACCAAACGTCATCCGTCAAACTTATCAAGGTATGATGCGCTCGACTCCCGGATCGATAACCAGTAGTTCCCCTGTTGTTTCCCTCCTTGAAGAATTTATACTTCAAACGAAAGCATCACTTTGCGCCTTTACCTTTTGATTTTGGAGTCGAAGCGAAATGAAAAGTCCTAGAATTATGTTGCTGTTTGTATGCGCAACTATTCCAGTCGCCGCTCAATCGACGAATAGTGGTGCGCATTCGTTGGGTGTCTATCAAAGCGCCAACAATCGATCGTTTGTCACCATTACCGAACCAAGCGATTTTGCTTCCCAGGCGAGAAACTGGGATGGACACTGGAACCTGTGGGGTGGTGCCGGCTTTTCAATTGACTGGGGCGACGGCTCTCGACCAGTCCCCGGCCCAGACATGCAAGGGAAAGGTCAATCTGTTGCAAGCCACACCTACCGCGCCGCAGGAACCTACCGGATTACCGCAAATAGATTCCATCCTGGTCCAGACGATGGTCCAGTCACTGACTGGTATGCTACAACCACGGTTACCGTTAAGCGCTAAAGCTCCAAGCCAGCCGGTGTTACAATGCAACTAGGAATACACTAAGAATCTGCTCGAGGCATTGGTGGCACGATAATGAAATTTGTCAATTCATTATTCAAGTACGCCGTCATTATCGCGGCATTATCTGCGATACCATTCATTTCAGGACTTCCAGAGATGCAAGGACTCAATGGACACGTCCTTCAGTCAGCATCCCTGCAAACTCAACCCTGGTTCGCCAGTAACATATATCTTGGTGAGAAGATACTCTGGTGTTCAGGAATCTCTCCCATCCATTCGATCAAACGTTGCATGCCGATTGCAGTTGTCGGCGTCCTAATTGCAATTTCCGGCGTATTATTAATTAGCTTGAACGGACTGGCAAAGCAAATTTACACCCATCCTTTCCTCAAGTTGACCGGATCATTGGTCATGTTCTTCGGCGTCTTCTTAGCTTCGTATCCATACTGGGCACGCTATCACTGCCTGCATTCAGCATGCGTTCTCACGGACAATAGAGCGATCAAAATTTTTGCAGATAATCCCTGTGAAAGTATTCCATACGTATCTAAAACCATAGAAAAACCTTTCGAACTATCGGGAGACAGTGATGGCCAAACCTTAAAGTTTTATCGATGCGGTCATGCTCCTTGGACTTCAACGTATGGTAGCCCAAGAACTAACGGATCGTTCCAGGACATAAGCAACGGAACGGTCGCGTTAGAAATACTCACATCCCACACAAGTAAAGCCGCAATTGCGAATTAAATTCTCTACGATGAAATATCTAAATTTGAACACACTATAAGTAATGCTTCAAATCAAAAGACACCAATAACCGACAAACAAAATTTTTTTCCATTTCAAAAAAAATGTTTTGCCAAAATGGCATAACCTGTGCTTTAATCGAAACAGCTGATTTCAACAGCTGCAACTTGCGAGTTCAAAACTCGAACTTGCGACCACAAAAAGACCAAACCCACCAGGTAAAAGACCGTGTTATCCAGAAGAGAGTATTTCCAAACGAATGATAGCCAATGCGAAAAACGCATGGCGGTCAAGCATTCGTTCATGGATATAAATACTCTACCTTCGCATCAGGATCACGGCAATGTTCATCACAGCTTTAACATACACACACCAGCCACACGACCGACCCACGCGTAATACGCGGGTAGGCATGTGCCAAGGCGGCGACGAAGTTTTGCAAACTTCGTGCGGTGAGTTCGATTCTCATCCTATCCAGTTTAATTCTGCGGGAATTAAGCCATGGGGTAGACGTCCAGTATTGGAAGCTGGAAGCGGAAGGTTCGAGTCCTTCATTCCCGAAGAATTTATTTTGCATCGTAGCAAAGCGGTAATGCAGCGAGCCGTTAACTCGCATATCGTTGGTTCGAATCCAGCCGATGCAGCCAATTTAGCGCCCTGGTGTAATGGCAACATTACCCGCTCATTACGGGTCAGATCTGAGTTCGAATCTCAGGGGCGCCACCACTAAAGCACCACTCCTCACCACACACACACACACACACCAGGACACTACAGGACAAACGCCATGAGCACTTACTTTCACAAACATCTCCAGCATCAACAAATTTGCACCACCGCAAGCAAAATTTTGATGGGGATTGGCGTAACTAGTAACGCGACCGGCTTTGATCCGGTAGTCCCTGGGGCGGCACCAGGATCTCCAGAATTGTGCCTGTCGTATAGTGGTTTTATTACTCCCGGTTGTGATTCGGGCAACATGGATTCGAATTCCATCAGGCACCCCAAATATTTGGGCGCGATTAGCAAAGACAGAAATGCAGCAGATTGCAACCCTGCCACACAGCCGTGCAAATCGGCTATCGCGCTCCATTCAAACGAGACGCTCGCACGCGTGCGGCACCGCATACGGCGTCATCTTCTAATGGTTAGGAAACCTGATTTTCACTCAGGGAATACGGGTTCAATTCCCGTTGACGCTACCAAATTTCTGTGTGCCGCATTAGCTCAAGGGATAGAGCACGTCGCTACGAACGACGTTGTTGGGAGTTCAAATCTCTCATGCGGTAGTTAGTCGCGATAGTCCAATGGATAGGGCGGCAATCTTCTAAATTGCAAGGTGTTGGTTCGATTCCAACTCGCGATACCACTCAAGTCTCGTCGTCCAGCGGCCCAGGATACTCCCTTGTCACGGGAGAGACGCGGATTCAAATTCCGTCGAGACTGCCAAATAATTCATTCACTGAAACCTTTTCGTACTCAAAAAAAAGAGCTCCAAAATGAAAAACTCAACTCATTCAAACCACAAATCTAAAACTAATTTCCACCATCGATATCGCAAGCAGAAAACATCAGACAAATCTGCGATAACCATGTGTGGGTGAGCGGTTGAAACCATGGAGTTGTAACCTCCAACTTTAAAAAGCGCATTGGTTCGAATCCAATCACATGGACCATTTTTTATAACATCACAACAACAACAACAACAACAACAACAACAACAACAACAAAGACGAACGTAAAATGCACCACACAACTACAACCAAGAAAACGAACAGCCACACCAAACGTGTGGTCTAAATTCTTGCCCCTGTAGCTTAACGGTTAAAGCCTTCGCCTTGTAAGCGAAAGACCGACGGTTCAACTCCAGTCCAGGGGCTCCATATCCTCGGCTGGCCGATTGGTTTAAGCATCTGCCTTTTAAGCAGGATCAGGCTGGTTCGATTCCAGCGCCGGGGATATTTTTATAACCACCAGTTATTTCTGCGCTAGTGTTTCAAAAGCTTCTCTAACCGCTGCCGTAGTAGCGTGAGCTTCTTGTTCGTGGAAGGCAACAAAGTAACCTTTATCGTACTCGTCCAGCAATTTTCTCACTACATCCGCTCGAGCTGACAGGTATGTACGCAGCTCTCGACCAGCCACCTTATCCGTATCATCAGACCAGGCTGTCGGCTTTCCGGTTGCATCGACTTTCAGTGTCCTCACAAGACGATCTAATTCCGGATTTTGCAAGCGAATGTACTGCCTGATAATACTTCGCAATCATCCAGACTCAAAAGTCCTCATGCTTAGTTCATCAGACGCCGACAACTTAGTCGTCAAGGCATTAAAAGCTGGTGCTTGCCGCTATTTGCTTAAGAACACGAAGACCGATCGCATCGCTGAGGGCATTCATGTTGTACACAACGGCGGCACACTGCTTGGTCCGACAGTAGCACTGAAAGTGGTATCAAAAATCGATGAGGGTTCTCCTCGCAAATCTTCAATGCGCGCTCAGATCTAAGAAAAATTGAGCGAACGCAGAATTGAGGTGCTGAAGCTCATTGGACAGGGCAAAACCAATATTGAAATTGCAAAAATTCTCTCGATCACTAAAAGAACAGTCAAAAACTATGTGTCCCAAATTTTCGAGCAACTTGAGCTCAGAGATCATGTTCAAGCAGCACTGATAGCCAAACAGGAGCTGTTGGACGAGTGAATGAAAGCAGCCACCACAGTTGCGAAGTGGGTCTTCACAGCGTTGGCCATGGTAGTGGTGGCGGCATTAGCACAATTGGCAGCATCAGGCTTCATCTTGACCAGGTCCCAAATTGGAACCAGAAGGTAGCACTGGTGCTGTTCAGCCTAAGCGCTGCCGAGCTTGGCGCGAGCTGATCGAAAAAGCAGTGGACGCGGTAGTAGTTGCGGCATTGCAAACAGCTTTGTATAGGTTTAGCGAAACGGATGCAGAGGACGAGAATCAATTTCACGGTTGAGCGGACCGATCAATTCTCGAGATACTGAGTGAGTCTTGGTCTTGGTCGTATTCATTCTGCAAATACAACCCGACTTATGTCTTACAGCGATAGCGCAGACGGAAATTTTGAAACTTGCCGTTATAGAGAAGCTGTTTGGCAATCTCTCCAACTGAATAGTCCGTGGCCTTAAAGCCACTGACATAGGTAACTTTTGCCTTGTCATTGAAGAGTTGCCGTAAAGCAACAGTGCCAGCTGCAGAATCGAGTTCGCGTATAAGAGCTGCTATGTATAATCTTCCCGCTGCAGTCGATCTCCTTTGCCTGCTCATTAGAGTGGCTGTTGGCACTGACTTTTCTGCCACGACAAGTTTGTGGAAAGTCGCATACAGAGGACTTTGTCCATTCCCTGGTCTTTCTCCGGCTAAATCATCGTCAAATGTCTTGGCTGTGGATAAAGCATCTAGTGCTTGCCTTTGTTCCGCTATATTTTCAGCAGCATTCATACCAACATTGGCGCCTATAAAGGAAACAGCGGTAAGAACCATGAGCAGTTTGAATTTCACGGATTGAATCTCCAATATGCCAACCTGTCCCGGTTATAGCACGTTCCGCAGTCGACTTGAGGGGTACAGTAGGGCAAAGTTTTAGGAACTGCACAGCCTAGTTCTGGGTTCACGTCTGATTTTTAGACAATGTTCCGTTAAACCCGAAGAGCATCAGTTCTCCAGCAGATTTAACAACTTCTTTGGTCACCTCGCTCTAAATGTCTCATTGATCTTTAGGAGCCTCTACGTCATCGCAAATAAATTGAAGCGCCCGCAAATTGCCTTGGCTGTACCAAAATATCAACCAGTAAACTTCGTCAGGTAACTTTGGTAAATTCATAAGCTCTATTTGATTGTCGATGTACAAAGCCACTTCAGCATCGGTGAGCAACTTTGGCTCCTCGGCATAAGTGCCCCTTAACTGGGGGGGTGCTGCCACTCTCGTTGGAGCAGACTGAAGAGGTCTGAATCAGACCATTCATCGTTGAAAAGTCTCATCGCTTTACGCATCCGCCCCTCGTATTGCATGCCTAGTTTGCGAGTAACCACAGCGCGCGAGGCAGCATTGTCCGGGTGAACGGTTGCCTCGACTCGGTGCAGACCCAACGTGCGGAACGTGAACTGGAGGACCATCTGCGCTGCTTCGGTTGCATAACCATGGCGCCACAGTTGCCTACTCACGGTGAAGAAGATGCTGCCGCTGGCACTCCGAGGCGAACCAAGAATGATCCCAGCTTCACCTACAACTTGTCCCTCTAACTCGACTGCTAGCAGATACACCCTCCGGTCCTCGGATTTCGCCTCCGCGATGTCGCTCAGCAGCATGTCTTTGCAAGCTTCGAGATCCGCCAAAGGGGTCCAGCTCTGATACCGCGAAACCAATGGGTCGGAAACATAGGACCACCTGGCTTCTGAGTCAGCGGCCTCGAACTCTCTCAGATTGATGCGGTCGCCCTTCAATGTAACCGGAAACATCGCTTTGACCTTCCCCTTTTGTGTCTTGCTCTCAAGAAGTGTACTATAAGCTCCTTGGCAGGATGCGTCAGCTCGATTAGCCCCAAATGGATCTGAACAGAAAAATATTTCTGGTAGCCCATGAATTTCGTGGCGGAGACGACGAAACAACGACAAATTGAACCGCCATGTCCATACTCAGGCGGGTTAGGTCTATAGACCTAACCCGCAAAGAAAGACATCCATTTGATTTTCTAGCTGAGAGCGGTCATAGGAGAGCATCGAAAGCCTAAAGACGCCCTGCAAGTAAGTGACGATGATTGGTGCCACTATTTTGGGGTTAAGTGCCGAGCTTAAAATTCCGGACTTTGTGTCGTTCTGCTTGCCGATCTTCTCTTGGACCTGTCATTGCTTTTTCGTCATACCTATCACCCAGAATGTCCTTCATGTCCTTCATGTCTCGTTCTTGATTCCTCCAAGAAGCTTGTCTATCACCATTTTCTTTACCGTCAGAAGCTAATTCCTTTGCCTCGCCTCGCCTCGCTCTATTTCGCGCTCATAGCCTGGGACTTTGCCTGCTATTACTACACGGACATGATGATGGTCTGTGTTTTGATGTATTACTGCATACCAATCCAGCTTAGGCATAGCTGTTCTGTCGCCTTGGTTTTCGAGCATCCATCATATTGTCTAAGTTGTGCCACTCAGGGCGCAACTGCATATCTAGTCATTAATTGATCAGCTTCCTGTTTTCGCCCGAGTCCTTCCAGTGCGACTGAGTAATTGTGGACGATATAACGACGCATTTCTTTCTGAGTATCAGGCACCACATCCAATGCTTTCTTGAAACAGGGTTCTGCTTCGGCTAGCTTGTTAGCTCGAATGAGGCTAGTGCCTTTCAACAATAAGCAGCGAGCAAGATTTTTCTGGCAAACATTACGTCGCCCTGGCTCGGGCTATGCGACAAGCCTAGAGCATGACCTATTTCGTGCAGACAAATCCGGTGTATGAGATTGTCGCTGACCGCGCCACTTTTTTCTGGATCATTGGTCAAAACCATGATCTTTGCGCCGTCGATTCCGAACCTTGAAAAAGAGAACTGGCAGGTTCCCGATTTAAACACTTCATCATGCACGGGCAACTTGCTCTGGTCGGTTGTCCACGTCAGATCAATATTTGCTCGACCAGGATCATCGACAAAATTGAACGCGTAACTGGGCTCTGTTGCAAAAATATTTTCGCGAATCAAGGACGAAGTGTATTTAATCGACAGTTTGGAATTGATAGCAAAAGTGTCCAAGCTGAGTTTTGGAAAATGGTCAACGAGGCATTTCAGGCTGCTTGGCCGGCAGTTCGTTTACGATGGTCGTTGCCTTTGGCTTTAGACCTTGATCCAGGCTAGCTCTCCGTTAAGGCTGCTTTTGAAAGAAGCAATTAGATTAAAATTTGTTAATACTCAGGCTCCTTGCCAGTTGCTGTTGACCCCGCTATACTTGACATATCAATCAATAAGTTGTCGGGACAGCAAGATCTCTTTAGACGTTTTTTTGCGACTCGAACAAGGTATCCGCCCCCCACCAATACTGGAGGACGACAGATGACGGTCATCAAAAATAAATTCAGCCATGGTAACGAAATTTTCTTCGTATCGATCATGACTTTGTTATTTGCACCCCATCACTACAAACTCCCTTGTTTAGGGATTTTCTATATTTCCCTGATAACCGCTGCAGTTATAGATTGGAAGAAGAACACAAAGCGCGTCAGACGCATCACCCGGCGGGTCGCATCCTGCAGCTGCGTGAAAGCTAGAGAGACGATTTCGCACATGCACGTACCTCAACTGTTGCAGATCAATTGCACCGTATGCGGTGCAGAATCTACATAGTTCAAATCGACCCAATCAAACCCATTGCTCAAAACATATTGCCTGATGCATGAATATAAGCGAACTTCCTCATCGCTTATAGATTCGAGCATCCTCTCCATTCTTGCTCAAAGGTTGAGCAATTTGCCGATTTCTTTCTGAACGCTCGAGATGTCAGCGTCGAACGATTCGATGTGTTTTTGAATTCTCGTCTCAGCGACCGGGTCGTAGCTTATGTGCGAATTGGGTTGGACTACTTGCGACATGTCGCCCTGGTTTCGCTTGAAAATGTAGCTGCTGTAGGGATTGATTGGCTTCTTCACGACAGCGTCATCTGCATCTGCTGTTACCGCTTGAGCGTTCGTCATGCCCAGCGTCCAAGCGCCAATTGAAGGTACATAAGGCGGAGGTGGGGGAACAAAAAAATCTCTGGCTCTGCGGGAATTGTTTCGCAAAGTCTTCGCCTCTACAGACTGAGTGCTCAGGGCAAACGACCCACTGAAAACGACGGCGAAGGATATAAGTGCTACAAGAGTTCTGATCAAATGAACGTACCCCGGTGTCGAATTTGATAACACAGTGACGTACCAGCCTAGTTTATCGTTCCACCACTCAGCAGTTACCAAACACCAGCTGGGCGTGCCACAGTAGGCTTGCATTTTATCGCCAGCCGCCCCCTAGTGCTCGATAGAGGTCAACTTTGGACCCGACCAGGTCCATTTTCACTCGAACCAGTTCTTTTTCGGCATCCAGTTTCTCTTCCTGAACTAGCAGCACTTCGATGTAAGTTGCCTTGGCGTACTTAAACAGCTGGTTTGCCGTACCGATAGACTCCTCAAGCAATACGACTTCTCGTTTTTTGGTATCAAAAGCCTGCTGCATATTTCTTATATTTGACACCTCATTAAGAACGTCAGTGTAGGCCTGTAGCAAAGTCTGCTCATAAGTCAAAACCGCTTGGGTTTGGTAGGCATCGGCTATGTGTATTCGTGCAATGATTGCTTTGCGGTTGATCACAGGAACCGTGAAGTTACCCATTGCATTGTAGAGCAACGACTGTGGGGTCTTAAACAGCAGTGCGGGGCTGAACCCCGACCAGCCAGTGCCTGCCATAATCGTCAAGTTGGGGTATAGCTGGGCCTTTACGCTTTTTAATTCGAGCTTCGCCGCCTTAATCGCCGCTTCAGCCTGACGAATATCGGCTCTGTTTTCCAAAAGCTTAGTAGGCACACCCGTCTGCAATTCATGCACCGGAATCGTCATAAACTGATCAGAGTGTCTGACTATTGGCTTTTCATCATAGATACCGGAGAGGAACTTTAGACGATTCTCTTTTTCAACAATGCTTTGAACGGTTTCAGCCCGCTGGCTTTTAGTCTTGTTTAACTGGGCTTCAAACCGATTGACCCCTAACTGGTTCGCTTTGGCATACTTCTTCAAGGCCTGCATTTTAAGGAAAGCCGCTTCCTGGATGCTGATGTTTGCATCCAGTATCTTCAAAGACGTGTCCAGAGCCATTAACTCGTAATAGTTGCGTGCTATTTCAGTAACGAGCCTGGAAATAAGAAAGTTTCGGACTTCGTATTGCGCGATCATGCGCAATCTGGCTGCCTCTTTGGCATTTCTCAATCTTTTCCAGATATCCACTTCCCAGCTCAGGGAAGGACCCAGATTCAGGTTAAAATCTGGGTATCTATAAAAACCTCTCTGAGTAATTTTATCCAACACGCCTTCCGTGGTGTTGTCGGATGGATGATTGTAAGCTCCGCCAAGCCCCAAGTCGACTTTAGGCAAATACGCAGCTTGTTTTTCTCTCACTTCACTGGCAGCAATTTCAATATCCTGTATTTCAATATTGAATTCTTGGTTATTTGCCAGGGCTCTTTCAATCAGGGCGACAAGATCAGGATCAGAAAAAAAATGCCGCCAGCTAATGGAAGCCGCACTATCAACAGCCGCAGTTTCAACGGAGCCCTGTAGCTGTGGAGTGTCATACTTCTTTGGTACGTTGAATGTCTGCTTTTTTTCCAACAGAGTAAACGGATGAAACCACGATTGTTTTGCAAAAACAGGCGCTTGATGGACTCCCATAAAAGCGATGAGAGTTAAAAGACTAACAATTTTTATTCTGTGGATTCCGCTCATGGTTGACCGACTAATTCTTAGACTCCATTTTTTTAAGCAGTAATTTAATTAGTCCTTTTATCTTTCTCTGTTTTTTCCAACGGTTCTTTCGGGTCGTCACAATGGATTCCGTAAGACTGGTATGGACTTCATCTTTCAGCAGGTTCTTGCCATCAACCAGGGTGGCGAAAAGAAAGTAGAGCCCCGGAATAACCAACACGCCGATGATGGTGCCCGTTACCATCCCACCCATAGCAGATGAACCAAGGGTTCTATTGCCCACAGCGCCTGCGCCATGCGACACCACAAGGGGGATAAGCCCTGCGACAAAGGCAAAGGACGTCATCAGGATAGGTCGAAACCGCATCCTGGCGCCTTCCAGGGCAGCGTCTCGCAACGACAAGCCTTCATTCCGTTTTTGAACCGCAAACTCGACGATTAAGACAGCATTTTTACCCAGCAGTCCAACCAGAGTAATAATGGCAATTTGTGCATACACATCGTTGGCCAGTCCCATCAGTTTGAGCATTGAGAAGGAGCCAAAAATACCGACGGGCAAGGAAAAGAGTACAGCCAAAGGCAGCACAAAGTTTTCGTACTGGGCCGCCAGCACTAAGTAGACAAAAAGCACAACAATCAAACAAATAATGACAAATTCATTACCTCGTTTCGCTTCGTCGTAGGCCAGATCTTCCCAGGCAATGTCGAAGTCGCGAGACAGGGTATTTTTAGCCACCTCACGAATGGCCTGAATGGCGTCGCCAGACGTATAGCCTTTTGCCGGGAATCCACGAATGGCTGCAGAGTTGTACATGTTATAACGCGTAATTTCATTGGCCCCTTTTGTTTTTTCCAGGGTCATAAACGACGAATAGGGCACCATGTCCCCTTGGTCATTTTTGACAAACTGAGTCTTCAAATCATCCAGATTTCTTCGGTATTCAGGGGCTGCCTGGGTAAAGACTTTAAAAAACCGACCGAATTTAACAAAACCTTGCTCATAAGAGCCGCTGTTTACAACATCCAGGTTTCTCATAGCGTCAGCGATAGAAACACCCTTCTGCATGGCCATCTGGTTATCGATTTTGATTTCATATTGCGGGTAGGACGCATTGTAGAAGGTAAACAGCCCTGAAATCTCTTTGCGTTTACCCAGGTTTTGCATAAAGGCTTGAGTGGCCACTTGCAGCTCCTGATAGCGGAGATCGCCGGTTTTATCCAGTAATCGCAACGAAAATCCACCAGAAGAGCCAAAGCCAGGAATGGCTGGCGGCTCAAAAAATTCAACCCGGCCTCCCAATCCAGCAGTGTGTTGCTCTAATTCCTCAATAATTTCATGGACGTTTTGCTTGCGTTCTTCCCAGTTTTTGAGGTTAACAAGACAGGTCCCGGCATTGGAACCTCTGCCCTCTGTCATGATTTCGTAGCCCGCCATCGACGTCACCGACTCGACCCCGTCAATCGCTTTGGTCATTTTTTCCAGCTGGCCCATCACTTTGTTTGTATATTCCAGCGAAGACCCCGGTGGTGTTTGAACAATAGCGTAGATGGTGCCCTGGTCTTCATTCGGGACAAAGCCGGAGGAAACCTTTCCGCTCATATAAACAATGCCGGCAACAAATAACAGGATGACCCCCAAGCACATTATTTTATTGGTGACGGTACGATTTAACAGCCACATATAAGCGCGAGTGAGTACTTCGAAAGCTGCGTTGAATTGACCAATAAACCATTTGAATACGTTGAAAGAGGGCTTGTGACCGGCATGGCCCGCATGACCGGCATGATTGGCATGGTTTTTAAGAAACATGGCGCATAAAACAGGCGTTAGCGTTAACGCCACCAACGCCGAAATTATGATGGCGCTTGCCATCGTGATAGAAAACTGCCGGTAAAATACACCCACCGGGCCGGGAACGAAGGCTATAGGCACAAACACCGAAATCATCACCAGCGTGATGGCCAGAATAGCGCTTCCCAGTTCGCCCATGGCTTTTTGCGTCGCCGCATAAGGCGTTAGCGATGGGTCTTTCTCCATGTTGCTGTGGACGGCTTCAACCACCACAATGGCATCATCCACCACAATGCCGATAGCCAGCACCAAAGCAAATAAGGTAATCAGGTTAATGGACATGCCAAACAGCGAGAGCACAAAAAATGGCCCTATTAGTGAAATAGGTACGGCAATGACAGGAATGACGGTGGAGCGCCAGTCCCCCAGAAATAGAAAGACGACCAGGGTGACCAGAATAAACGCATCTCGGATGGTGTCGATGACCTGCTCAATCGAGGCGTCCAAAAACTTGGAGACGTCGTAGCTGTACTGAACGTGTATACCGTCAGGAAACGCCTTGGAGAGTTCACTAATTTTGGCTTTGACCTTTTTGATGACTTCCCTGGCATTGCTATCGGACGTCTGTTTCAGCACGATAGACGCGGAGGACTTTCCATCCAGATTCGTGTAAATATCATAGAACTCACTGCCCAGCTCCACGGTGGCAATGTCTTTAAGCTTGACCATTTCACCAAACCCGGAGCTTTTGATAATGATATTTTCGTACTGCTCAGGCTCGGTATAGCGGCCGACATAATTAAGCACATATTCAGTCGCCTGGGCATTTTTCCCCGAGCTGATGCCGAGCCGGCCAGGGCGGGCAATAAGACTCTGGTTTTTAACGGCCTCGACCACGTCTTCCGAAGAGATATTGTAGGCTCGCATGCGATCAGGCTTAAGCCACAGCCTCATGGCATACGTTCTGCTACCCAGTAAGGATGCGTTCGCAACCCCTGTAATCCGTTGAATTTCCGGTATTAGCTTGGTATAGGCGTAATTAAACAGGTATTTCTCGTTAAAGGAATCGGAATCAGAATACAGATTCACATACATCAGCATGGAGGACTGCAGGGGTCTGATGATGACCCCCTCTCGCTGAACGAGATCAGGTAATGAGGTCATCACCTGATCCACCCGGGTTTTGACGCTAACCACCGCCTGGTTGGAATCGGTGCCTGGTTCAAATACCATACGGAGGGTGGCCTCACCGGCGCTGGTGGCATCAGAGGACATATAGCGCATGCCCGGCACGCCGTTTATGGCCGCTTCCAGTGGTACCAGCGTCGACTTGGTAAGCACATCGGCACTGGCACCGGGATAGGCTATAAAGACATTGACGACGGTGGGCGCGATTTGGGGGAATTGTGAAATAGGAAGCTGCACAATGCACAGGCAGCCGAGGAAAACGATTAAAACTGAGATAACAATCCCGAGTACCGGCCGTTTAAGAACGTTACTAAACATGGCTGGCCAAACCTAAACTACTCTGCATACAGTTTTAAATTCTCAATAGCACTTTTGGGATCAATCAGCTTGTAACTGATTTTGTCGCCTTTATCTATTTTGTTCTGCCGCTCAAGCAGGAACATGTCATCAGGAGTTATGCCAGAGGCGACTATGTAAACGTTGGGCTCCTCACGGGCAACTTTTATCTCACGTTCATGAATCACCCCGGCTTTGTCGACAACAAACATAAAGCGTTTATCTAGAATTTCAAAAGTGGATTTTTGAGGCACAATGACCGCCTGTTTAACCTCCTTGGGCCATAGTATTTTGCCTGTTTGCCCGTAACGCAGTAGGGCGTGCGGGTTATCAAACCTCGCTCGAAAGGCAATATTGCCTGAAGTACTATTAAAGTCTGACTGAATGGTTTCTATCGTTCCAGGTTCAGGATAAATTTCCTTATTGGCGAGTTCCAGTTGGACTTTCTGAACCCCATTTTTGTTCTTCATGTAGGCCAGGTACTGAGCTTCGGGCACATTGAAGTACACCCAAATTCGATGCATATCGCTTAAGGTCGTCAGCAGGTCGTTTTCTTCCAGCAGGCTGCCCAGCCTGATATTACCAAAGCGCCCTATCAGCCCGTCAAACGGGGCTCGAATCTCGGTGAAGCCTAAATGCGCTTTGGCTAACTCGAGTTCCGCTTTCTCTTTATCAAGCTTGGCGGCAGACATAGAGGCTTCAGTGGCAGAAATGATGTCCTTGTCAACAAGTGCCTGGTTGTTCTCCAGCTCAATTTTGGAAAGCGCAACCTCTGCTTCTGATTTGTGAACATCGGCTTCGTAGACACTGGGCTTTATTTGAAAAAGCAATTGTCCCTGATGAACAAATTCACCTTCGTCTACCAGTACATTTTGCAGGTACCCTTTTTCTAATGAACGAATTTCAATATGCTGTATGGCTCTAATCTGGCAGACATATTCATCATTCAGCGTCAGGTCTTTGACAAAGGGTTTACTGACCTCGTAAGCCGTATGTGATGCTTCGTCAGCATTCAGCGCTAGATCTTTGACAAGGGGTTTACTGACCTGGTGAGTCATTTTGCCGTCAGACGGTGTCTGACAGCCTGATAAAGACAGTACGACCAGTAAGGCGCTCCAACACAGTGCCAATGTTTTAAACAGTTTCATCATCCGTTATTTGTTACTTTTACAGTAACTATCAGCTTACCGCAAGATTGTGACGGTAAAGTGTCCATCCGCTTCGTGACGTGGTCTACGTATAGTTTTGAAAATGATTTGATTTTAGTGTTCTCAGCAAATGGACCGCAGTTGAAAGCAGAAGCTGAAGCAGTAAATACACAATCTGCCCTGAAAGAGCTGATATTGTTGCCACCGCCTATAATGGCAAAATACATGGCCAGCTCACTCGGGCTGGCGCGTTTCAGTGGCCGCGCGCTTGGCTTTGGGGCCGGCTTTGCCGCTTGCTAGCATCGCATCGGTCAGGGCAAATTTTGCCAGCGGTTCACGAGAATACGGCTTGAAGAACACCAACTTGTGGCGGAGTTTGACGTTGTACACGCTGAAGTTGATGTTGATGTTGACGTGACTGCTGGGCTCAATTTTGTTTAACGATATGCTCGTATCGCCAGGAGGAGAAGGGAAGAACAGGTTGCCCAGCTCGTCCTCCAAGCCGATATCAAACATGGAGAACGTATTTTTGGTTTGGTTCAAAACATCCAGCGTTAACTTAATTTCGGTCATTTCGCCGAAGTGGTGGTGGTCAAAGCGCATGCCTGCCACCTTCACCTTCAGATCAGGGATGTTGAAATCTTCCGCCGTCTCATTGGGCATGGTCATGGTGGGCAATTCAAGAGGCTCTCTGAGCTTAACCTGCATTTCTGCGCCAGGCTGGAGCATGACGCTGTTACCCTTCATTACCATGGCGGTTGTCAGCCCGGCAGCCCCACCAATGGCCGCTCCACCCGCCAAGACGGTCCCGTGGCTGGCCGCCGCTGCCGCCAGACCGCCATATTGCAGCGCCATCAATGTGCCCAGCACGCCACCAACGGCGGTATAGCCCGCCGCACGCCCGACAACTTTGGCTGCGGCCTTACCTTTGGAATCCCGCGTGGTGCTGTTGCCCTCAATCGGGACTTTACGCCCGTCAGGCGTGATTAAATAATCAAAGCGCGTCGTGATGTAGCCATTGCGGCCAGCGCGCTTCGGCCCTTCCACAGTGCTCAGCACCCCGTGCATCACCGTGCCTCTGGGTATCACCGCCTGGCCATCCACCGTCACGTCTTTGATGATTTTGCCGAAGAACTGATCGCCTTCCACAGTCTCGCCGGCTTCAATCTCGCTCGCAAGAACCAGATCCAACGCTGTGCCGGGGGCCACCACACGCACATCGCCCATGTTGACGGTCGGGTCTTGCGGACGGTTGCGCTCGGTCTGGATAATGGTGCTGCGCAGCACCGGGGCCTCGCCGCCTTCGGTCGGGGTCTCGGCGGACCAAACGGCCAGGGGGGCGCTGGCGCTCAGGCTCAGCACTAGCCCCCAGCTGCACAGGGAACGGATGGCGGGCAAGGGCTGGCGCTCATTTGGGGTGACGTACACCTTTAACGGTCGCTTGCGGTCACGGGTCTCAAAAGTTTCTTGCATGGGTCTCCACGGCGTCGAGCACGAAGTGCGAGTAAGCCAGATTCCATAATAATGGAACAGACACGTCAGCTTGTGGGCCTTCATTACACATCCTGCCATCTAACACCAGGATTAAGAATGCATAAACTATCTCAATTCAAAAGCTTGTTGCCAGGGCGGGCATCGAAGCCGGCTTGGAATTAAGCGTTCACCCACACATGCTTCGTCCTGGCAAGGGTATCAACTTGCGCCTGCAGGCATCGATACGAGGGCTATACAAGCCTACATGGGGCATAAACACATTCAGCATACTGGTGATGACGATGCTATCGATATCAGAAAACTTCGGATCACGGGTCTTCGGAAAGACTCATGCAACCGCGGTGTGAAGAACCACTTAAAGTTGTCTTGATTTTACTAGACGACCGGTCGTACCATGAGTTTTATCGGCACCATTGGTCCTTTGAACCGGGTTTGTTTCAGCATCGAGAGTTTCTAATGTCAAACAATAACGATATCCTATTTCAGCCCTTCACTCTGGGTTCGTTTACGATTCCCAACCGCATTGTAATGGCGCCCATGACGCGATCCTTCTCGCCGAATGGCATTCCCACACAACAAGTGGCAGACTATTACAAACGTCGAGCAGAAGATGGCGTCGGATTGATTTTATCCGAAGGTACGACGATCGCCAGAAACGGTTCACGTAACGACGAAAATATTCCACTGTTTTATGGAGAAGCACCACTTAAAGGCTGGTCTAGAGTCATCGATGCCGTACACGAGTCTGGCGGCCGCATGGGACCACAAATCTGGCACGTAGGCTCGGCACCAAATCGCAGATCGCAGTGGGAACAACCTGATATCGAAAGTCCCTCCGGCCTTGGTGCACCAGATGAGCCACGTGGTCGCGTAATGTCTGAGCAAGATATCGCAGATAGTATCACAGCTTTTGCTTCGGCAGCAGCTGACGCCAAACGACTGGGCTTTGACGTCGTCGAAGTCCACGGTGCTCACGGCTATCTTGTCGATCAATTTTTCTGGTCGGAATTAAACAAACGCTCCGACAGTTACGGTGGCGCAACGTTAAAAGAACGCTCAAAATTTGCTATCGAAGTGATAAAAAGTATTCGGACAGCCGTGGGACCTGGCTTTCCGATCATCTTGCGCGTCAGTCAGTGGAAGTTGCAAAACTACGATGTCAAAATGGCACACACCCCTGCCGAATTGGGGGATTGGCTGAATCCTCTAGTTGAGGCAGGCGTGGATATCCTACATTGCTCGCAACGCCGTTTCTGGGAGCCCGAATTCCCAGAGCTCGATGGCGCAGATGGTCTTAATTTTGCCGGCTGGGCAAAGAAAGTAACTGGTGTGCCTACAATAAGCGTCGGTTCGGTTGGATTGGCGCTAGATACGATTTCTTCGTTTAGCGGAGAGAGTTCTGCACCAGCCGATTTGAATCGCCTGCGAGCGCGCATGGAAAAAGACGAGTTTGACTTGATTGCGGTTGGTAGAGCGATTTTGAATGACCCTCATTGGGTAACTAAAGTGCGCGAAAATAAGACGGACGAATTTCAGAGTTTTGCACCATCGGCGCTGGCACAGCTCGTTTGATATCTTGCCAAAGAGTGTCGCATTTAGCGTGTAAAGTCACAGGCTTGACCTCCTCCCCGCCGTAAACGGCGAGGATTCCTACCGCACCAGAAGCGCTTCGGTGGGTTCCTGTTGCCGACGAGCAGTCTCGTTCGCTAGGCAGGCTAACTGGGAAAGTCCTTCCCTTAGTATGTTCACGGCACCGACGACATCGGCATTGTCTTCGAAACCGCATTCGATACAGCAAAACTCAGATTGAGTCTTTCGGTTCTCGCTTGCGACATGACGACAAGTTGGACACGTTCGACTTGTGCTTTGTGGTGGCACAGCGATCAACCAGCCACCACTCCAGGTTAATTTGTAGTCTAATTGACGACGGAACTCAAACCAACCTTGATCCAGAATGGATTTGTTCAAGCCAGATTTAGCTCGAACATTGGTGCCTGGGGCTTCCTGTGTACCCGCTTCCGACCTAGACATGTTGCCAACTTGCAATCCCTCAACACAGACAATCGCGTGGCTTTTGCTGATCGACGTGCTCAGTTTATGCAAAAAGTCATTGCGGACATTTGCTATACGCGCATGTAAACGCTGTACTTTCTTTTTTGCTTTCCTCCAGTTATTACTAAACTTTGTTTTGCGACTCATGGCTTGCTGCGCTTTGCGCAAAGCAGTTTCGTGGTGCCTGAAGCAATTTAGCGGCGCGAAACTGCTTCCATCCGAAAGCGTGGCGAAGCGAACAATTCCCATATCAATGCCAATTGCCTCACCCTGCGGTGTCGGGACTTCCACTTCGCGCTCAGTCTGAATCGACACAAACCATTTGCTGTTGTGCCAACTAACAGTGACGTTTTTCACGGCACCAAGTACCATTCGACTGTTGCGGTAGCGCATCCAGCCAAGCTTCGGCAAAAAGATTCGACTGTTAGCTTGATCCAGTTTGATTTGTTTTGGATCAGGATAGCGAAAGCTTTCGCGAAGTCCTTTTTTCTTGAAACGTGGAAATTCGGCTCGTTTAGCAAAGAAATTCGTGTAGGCACGCTCGACATTCTTGAGTGCCTGTTGTAACGGATGTGTAGGCGCATCCTTTAACCATGGTGTCTCTGAGCCGTTCCGCCACTCTGTGAGTAACTTACACAACCCGGCGTAATTCAGTCGTTTCTCGCCGTTCTCGTGCATTTGTTTTTGCAACGCCAACGCTTTGTTAAACACAAAGCGACATGAGCCGGCAAAACATCGCATTAGACGCTCTTGTTCGCCGGATGGTATCACTGCAAATTTGTAGGCTTGTAGTCTTTGCATGACATCATTATACTGTTGGTCTATGACTAACACAAATGAAATCAGATCAGGTAGACACTGTGTTTTCTTACTACATGTTCACTTGGTCTTTGTCACCCGATATCGCAGAGGTGTATTCACTAAACAAATCCTGGACGACTTGCACGAAATCTTCGCCAAGGTTTGCACCGATTTTCAAGCAGAATTAGTAGAGTTCGATGGTGAGGATGACCACGTGCACTTGCTTGTTAATTATCCACCTAAAGTAGCTGTGTCCGCGTTGGTAAATAGTTTGAAAGGGGTGTCTAGTCGCATGAT
>JARLHI010000044.1 GCA_031292355.1 Candidatus Obscuribacterales bacterium | reverse complement strand
TCGATTTCCTCATCAAGGAGTTCCAACACCAAGTCGGCCAGAATTTCCCCGGAAGTCTTCGCGCAAAACAGCCACAACATGCGCCGCGACTTGCGCTGTTGAAGCCGGTCATAGAATTGGACAAGCGTTTTTTTATCTTCCGGCAGGCACGTCGTCTCTTTCGTTCGCAATTCCTTGATATGCCGGTCAATGGCCTTGTCGATTTCTGCCGCTTCCACCTCATCGACAAAACTTATCGTCGCCGGAGGGGAAGCCTCAGAAACGTACAAATTGCAAAACTCGTTCATGCGCTTGGCAAGTTCGACTGTTCTTTTCGCCGCGTCCTTCGTTTCCGTTTTCTTGCCGCTGGCGATCATGGACTGAAAAGCCAGCATAAGACAAAGGCGGAAGTTCAAATTTTCCTGATTATCGCGCGTCATAAAAAGCCTCGCTGATATTGTTCAATCAATGAAGCCAAGTGTCTTTATTCGACGACGAGAAACAACAGCTTTATCTGCGGATTTTCGCTGGGGAATCCGGTGATTTTCGATGGAAATTGGCGCACCTGATGATTTCCGATGGTTTCGCCATAGGTTTTCGAGCGCGGTTTTTTCAGTTGTTGCGGCTTGCTTTCATGGGACAATGACACGACGATGCAACGCAAGACGCGATCGTTTGCTGAAGCCCATGTTTGTGTGGAAAGATTATAGCAGCGGGAACATCTACTCAAAAAGACGCCAAACAGCGTTATTTCTTTCCGCTGCGCGCAGAAACAGGCAGAGCCTGATCCCAAAGAGCTTGGAAGTGTTTTTGATAGCTTTCAGCCTGATGCGCCAACGCCAGAACGACAAACTGGAAACACCCATTGTCTCGCGGCAGAATCATCACGTGCTTGTTTCCATACACATAGAAATAGGACGCGCTGGAACTCGGCTCCGCAATAAGCCGGAATTGAATAGGCGGCATGGCAAAAGAAGCCACAGCGGATTCCGACAGAACACACTTGATTGAAGCCGTCTTGCATAAGCGTTCCATCCGGTAAAGATCGTCCCGCTGAAAAATGCCCAAAGATTGCAACATCATTTCTTGCGACCTGACGAATCCGGCAATGCCGCCGCCCTTTTGCGCAACCGTTTTCAGCATATCGTCGAGCAGCTTTTCGCAACTGTCCGATCCGTTATAAAATTCCAGATCAAAGCGGCGTCTTACGCCTTCGCCGTCTGTAAACTCAAGACCGGCATTCTCAATAACACTGCGAATTTCCCTAGCTGTGCTTGGCCTCGGCGCAAAGCCTAATTCCATGCTCCGAATGGTCGAGATGGACAGACGCGTTTTTTCAGCCAGATCTTCCTGCGACCATTCAAGCAATGCTCTCGCCATCTTTATTTGGCCTGCGCTGATTACAGACATTTCAATATCGCTCCACAGAAAATCTCAGAAATCAGTTTATAATCGCCTTCGGATTCAAATCGACCAAATAACGGATAACGTCCTCATAATCACAGCCTTGTATCTTGCTAATGTCATCAACGTTGAAACGGGTTTCGACAATAGCGCGAACGACATCTTCACTGACGCCTGTGTCATAGGCAGCATAAGTAATAAGCGCATTGACAGACACCCGCTCCAGTTTGTTCAGAACAGGCTCATCCGCACGAAGCGCCGCGAGTTCGCCGCGCAGGGCGGCAAGACCAGATAAATAGACATCGCCCGTTGGGCAGGCTGTGCCGGAACTGGGCGCTCCCTCTTTGCAAGGAAACTGTTCCCCAAAAGACGGCTCTTTTATTTTACTCATGATAAACGCTCCGTTTAAAAATCGAGTTGCTTCACGCCGCTACAGTTTTGTTCACCGAAAAGAGCAAACACCCCTGCAATCCGGTTTTTTCTTCCCTGCAAGGGGGCAGCCCCTTTAATCTCGGCCGACTCCCCCACAAACAGAAGCCAGCCGCAGGCCATTTTTTGC
>JARLHI010000043.1 GCA_031292355.1 Candidatus Obscuribacterales bacterium | reverse complement strand
TCAACCTCTCGTTCAGGATATCCCTACAAGGGATTCCCATAAGATTGGCTGGATAATGCCGGGTAGCATTAACTCAAATCATAGCTATTGGTGTGCCTCAGAAAGCAGGTCGGAATAATCCGGCAACCAGAATAACTTACGTTATGCCGGGCTCGGCATAAGGTCAGCTCCAAACCGTAGTCCATCTTTGTAATCATCGCCATTTCTCCAAGAGACTCATCTGGCAGCACGCGCTGCTGGAGAACGCCCCTCGGCTTGGCTCCGCAGAGCAAGTGGGTCTGAAAAGTGGCAAGAAACAAGAAAACAAACTTGCACGGCGGTGGCGCCAAGACGAGAAAATGGGCGAATACAGCGCGCGCTTCACCAACGGAAAGCAGGTGCTCTCACGCTAAACAGAAAAAAAGAAAAGATTCCAAACAACTTTCTCAACAAATAATCTTGTCAAGAAAGTACAATAGTTAGCGGTGGGAAATATGCATTTCTCAAAAATCTAAAAACAAAAAATTCCGGCTCAGGAAGCGCATCTTGCAACTTCTAAAACCGGGAAGTAAGCGATCTCATTCAGTACCGCATACAGTGGCTATATTTTAGCAGCACTCAAGCAAAGAAAAAAGATCTAGCTGCAAAAATGTAGAGACTCCGACAAAGAAAAGCCCAAGGTGACTACTCGGGACACGGTCTGGGTGGTCCAGTTCTCATAGCTAGCTCACGTCGAAGGTGCTGAACATAAGGCAAAAGTGCAGTTGCGTCTTCTTCATAAGGAGCAACGCTCAGATAGCCAGGCAGAACAAAGAGCAAAGCTTTGATCTCACCAGTGGATAGTGTAGGCGGCGAGGCAGTGGTCAACACTGCGACCTTAGCCTGCCACGTTTTAGCCGAATCATCTTGAACACTTTCTTTTTGCCGGAAAGACTTACGGATATCTCTTTTCGCCCGCATAGATATCTCGGAGACTATGCGACGGGCAGCCAGGAGCCCCGGCGGCGTAATTTTTTGAGAGACAGTGGAAGGAGGCAAGCTTTCTGAGGAAGCAGCCTCCACCACAGCGTTATATTCGTGTATACAAGATGCAAAGAAGCCAGCGGCAAGATCTTCATAGTCCTGGCGCCATATATCCTCATGCTTGTAGAGTGTGCGCCTGGAGACATCCGAGTGCTCTTCCAATTCAACCGTCGTGAATGATCGACCCAATTTCTTGAGAGAATCCAGTGCGTGCTGAATTTTCTGCCGGGCATCTCTCTTTTTGTTTTCGTTTGCCCTGATCCAGGAGATAGGTCGAGTCGCTGTGTAGGTCCGGGGCTCGGTATCCCTTTTACTTGGTGGGCGCCAGTGCGCGGCACGAGCGGATTGCTCGAGCGCGTCGGCGCGACCGCGGCTAATGTCGCTGCTGTGTCCGTTGTGCCGGGCTTCCAGGAATTCCTTAACGGCCCAATCCCGTTCTTCTTCGAAGCCATAGCCCATGGCGGGTAGGTTCCGGCTAGGGTCACCGTAGAAAAGATAATGATTGAGACAGAAAATTGCTTCGGCTCTTTGCGACGGGCCGGTCAATCCCTCGATAGAAAACTGCCTGCCTCGGCACCAATTTTCAACGTTTATTCCAGGCGGCAGATGCCCGAAGACGGTTGTCACTAGATGACCATCGTCGTTGTCTGGCAATGAAGCCGGTGACCTGAGTGGCACTACATTTGAACCTTGCCCGGGCGGTAGCTTCGCTTTTTCACGCTTACTTTCGAGGTCCAGGACGTGTGCCTTCAGTTGCCGGAAAGCCTTGTAAGGGTTGGCATCGGAGTCGAGCAGATCGAGAAAATATGTCAGCGCTTTAGTCGGTGACATCTCCTCGCGGTAGTAATCTACATCGAGTGTCCGTTTATCAAGCCAGGCAAAACCATGCTGGAGCGGCAGCCGCAAACCCATACCCTGCGAGTTCTTGCCCGGATTTGGAAAAACTTCCAATTGTCCTTTTGATACGACAAAATCATTTAGCTTGAGCATTGCCACCAGTTGATGGTGCAATTCTGCACTACTTATAGGTTCATCGAAGAATAAGTAAAGGTGCCAGCCTTCGCTATGGCTTGATCTAAATAAAGATGACTTGGTGAGGCCTGCCCGCGCCAAAACTTTGAGCAATTTGTCCAGATGCTTCTTATTATGGTATTTGCTATTCGCGTCGATGTCGAGCACGACAAAGCGGCTTGTTTTGCCAGCCCGTGTGCCTAGAAGGAATTTGTCATGAGCTAAGGATATGGCCTTGATGAACTCAGTATCGGTTAACTCCCAGCGTTCATTTGCTGATGCCCACGTGCCACCACTTAATGGCCGATAAATGTAGCCATAACGGTGAAACAGCGAAATGAAGCGGGTTAAGTCTGTTTCCCACCCAGAGGGGAAATAGTCTGCGCGCGCAAATTTAGACCGCGCATTCGACGGCGTCGAGTGCGCATGTGCAAGTCCTGAAATGGCTAGTCATCCTTAAAGGGACGTGTTGACCTAACCGGACTTTTCGCTTATTCTGTTTGCAACGCGCGAAACCTACCAAGTAAACGCACGACAATTGAATAAGAGTCCGCAAAGGTCTCGCAATTAAAACATCGCCTGAAGCGATGTTTTTTGTTTTCGGTCTAGTTCGTCCATTCTAGGAGGCGGCTAAGCCTCAAATATATCTTTATGATATGCACCGCAATTGGTGCCTCTGCAATACCACGGTTGATACTATAACTAGTCAACTCGGATCGTGCAATAGGGCAAATTCCTTGAAACCCCAAAGGGGAGGTACTTGCCGGACTTCCGGAATTCCGGCTGTATCTCCGGCTGTCTTCCGGAAGTATTCGGCAGTAGTATATATGCGCCAGATGGCGGACTTCTAGAAGATCCGGATCTGCGGCGTGGTCAGTCCGCAAAAATATTGGGCATTTGCCAGAATTGAACGCAAGTGGCTCAATCCGGTACGGCATCTCACATCCGGAAGAAGCCGCATGGGCTTCCGGAATACATCCGGAAGCCTCCGGAACAACCATCTGGAATCAAAACAGTTCCGGAACAAGTGAGCCGAAGGCAGCCGGAGATTTGCGGCGACCCAAACAGGCGCGCAATCGCCAGACTTCGGTAGCTGCCAGTCACCACCAGCAGTTCGGGGTGCCCACTTTCGCAGCGAGGTGAAACAGGGCAAGGGTAATTGATGCCGGACTTCCGGAACATGGACGACATAGAAAAAATGACTTCCGGAACTCATTGAATTGTTCCGGAATTTCCCTATAATTGATGCTCGAAAGCCAAGCCCCGCGATAGATACAGAACACTAGCGAGCGCATATCTGATGAATAAACACCCAATGTTATCGGTCAAAGAAGCAGCCAAATTAATGGGCTGTGACGAGCGCTGGGTCAGAGAACGCCTTAACCAGGGACAGCTGAAGGGCGAAAAGAAAAAAGTCGGCTTGAAGGACAAATGGTATGTCTATGCCGGGGAGGTTGAAGAGGCTTTGGAAAAGCTCAAGGGCATTGCCAATCTATCTTCAACTGATTATCTTGCCTCCCCGCCGCCAGCGCCCGCAGCACCTGTAGAAACACCTGTTAACACTCTAGTTAACGACGCGATAGTTGTTGACGGTTGGACCGATGAAGACGAGGAAGATGCTGACAACCTGAGCAAGGCCGAAAGTAGTTTACGCTGGCTCCAAGAACAGCGGCAGGCTCTTGCAGAAATTGCTGAAGAGATGATGCGCCCACTGGTGATTCAACTTCAGGAAAAGGATAGCCAACTCGAAAACCGCGAGAAAGCTCTTCAGGCGGCCAACTATCAGCTAGGTTATATAAACGGCAGGATGAAAGACCAGGAAGAGCAAATAAAGCTCTTACCGGACTTCCAGGCCCGCGCAGAAAAGGCAGAATTGCTTAAGCAAGAAGCGGAAGCGGCAAAAGCCCGCGCAGCCGTGCTAGAAGAAAGTTTGATTCAAGTTGAGAAAAGCAAACAAGAAGAAATCGAGCGATTGTCTCAAGAAAAAGACCTTTTAGAAAAGACTCGACAAGAAGAGCTAGAAGCGTTGAAAACTAGAATTGCTGGATTGGAACAAAGCTGGTGGAAGAAATTTTTTGCTAGGGATCGTTGAGTGGTGCACTTCATGTCGCGCTCTGCCATCATCTCGACTAGATCGCGAAGTGACGCCATCTAAACCTCCGTACATGCGGATATAGCCTAAAATTATTTCGCATAATGGTAGAAAGGCGAAATTAAACTGGTATAAGTGAGGTAGCATGGCGTCCCAAAAGACCCAAAAGTCCGCCAATTTCGCTCCGTCAAAACAAAAAGCGAAATCCGAGGCCGTAAAAAAAGTGCTTAGAGTAGCCAGGCAGCACCGCCTGAATTACGATGAGTTTATCTATGTTTGCCAGCAGGTCAGGCTCAAGTTAAAGCTCAAAAAAGAAAAGAAAGAGAAGCGGCTACCAGAACTACTTTCGTTGGCCGAACTGAAGAAGTTCTTCAAAACGATTCAGAAATATGGTGACATTCAGCACGAGCTAATGCTTAAGCTACTGCTCTATACAGCTGTGCGTGTGAGCGAACTCGTGAACATCAGAGTTGCTGACGTTGATGCCGATGGTTGCAAAATTTTCATTGGCAATGGCAAGGGTGGTAAAGACAGATACATACTCTTTCCTTCGAGCTTCAGTCTGGCTATCAAAGCTTATCTCGATGCGCACAATGAGAACGAATTTCTCTTTGAATCAAGGCTCAAGCAGCCCTATACGTCCAGGCGCATTCAGCAGATCGTTCGAGACTATGCTGACCAGGCCGGGCTTGAGCGCACTGTTCATCCGCACCTGCTGCGGCACCAGATGCTTACTTTTCTGACCAGCCAAGGAATCTCTGATGCAAAAATTCAATTGATCAGTGGCCACGAAAGCCGCAAGAGCCTTGAACTTTACCAGCATTTGTCGCTGGAAGCTGTGGAAAAAGAATACCAGTCAGCGATTAAGGCCTTAGACATCTAACGCCACGGTTTCGGAAAATACCCTAAGCGTTACCTGATAAGTTCTCTTAGAGTAGCTTTTCGAAATCGTCTTTTCTCACCAAAAGCAAGCGAGCCGACTCTATCATCTTCAGGCAACCCTTGACCCTGTAGTAGAGTCCGGGGTTCATAATGAATGGTGGAGGATGAAAAAATGCCAGAACTAACGATAGGACAGGTCGCGAAGGCAGCCAGGGTCAACATCGAGACGCTTCGCTACTATGAGCGCTGCGGTCTTCTGGAGCCTCCTATGCGCTCCGAATCGAACTATCGGCGCTATCCCAAAGATACGGCACGAATAGTTCTATTTATTAAGCGAGCACAGGAACTTGGTTTTACCTTAAAAGAGGTAAGAGAACTACTATCGCTGCGAAATGCTCCGTCTGCTCAAAGCAAGGAAATAAAGGAACTAGCAAGGATAAAGCTCGTCGACATCAACGATCGTATTGAAACGCTTCAGAAAATGAGCGTGGCACTCGCAAAGTTGGTGAGCCAATGCAGTGGTGTGGGAAGTGTTGACCAGTGCGCCATTTTGCAAGCGATCGAATCCGAAGATAGATTCGAAGATAGATTTTAAGACTATAAAGCTACTTGTCAGCTCTAAGCAGGGCGTGACTATATTAGAGGTATTTCGGTGAGAACAATTACGAGAGTTGGCTTTCTGACGTTGGCCATGCTTACAGGTTGTATTTCGATGGTTAATGCTGATACGTCCAAGAAACCTTTGCCAGCAAAGACCCAAGGTCTTACGGGCGACTCTCTCTTTGTCGTAAATGGTCAAGATAATACCCTGTCTGTGATTGACCCAAGCAAGAATGCTATTTCTGCCACGATTACTCTTCCCAAGGTCCGCTTTCCACATCACATTAGCCTGAGCCCAGATGGTAGTAAGCTGGCACTAGCGGCGCCTGGAGCAGACTTAAGCCTCGGTCATGACGCGGCTTCTATAGGTCACGGAGACATGTCGATGGGAGAAGGCCAGGGCGCGAAAATGTCGACAGATAAGACAATGGCCATGAACAATAGTTCGGTTTTAGTCTTGGACTCGCGCAGCGGAACGAAACTGCTTGAGCGCAAGTTCAGCGAAATGAACCACAACGCTATTTTTTCGCGAGACTCGAAAGAGATATGGACAGGTCAGATGGGGTCCCCTGGAGCAGTACTCGTCCTCGATGCCAAAACTCTCAAGCTTCTAAAAAGCATAACCGTAGGCAAAAAGCCAGCAGAGATAACTTTTTCCATAGACGGAAAAAACGCATTCGTAGCCAATGGCCAATCAAATACGGTGAGCGTGATAGACACAAGAACCAAGCGCCTGATTAAGACTATCCCTGTTGGCAAAGAACCAGTCGGTGCCTGGCAAGGCAAAGACGGCCTTATGTATGTTGACAATGAAACGGGCAAAAGTCTGACCGCCATTGATGCCAAGACACTGATGGTTAAACGCACATACAGTTTGGGCTTTACGCCCGGAATGGCAGCTACAGCTCCGAATAGTGAACTTTGGGTGAGCGACAGCGAAAATGGAAAAGTCGCCTTTTACAAACCAAATAGCATTGACAAGCTGGGAGAACTTGCCACCGGGGCTGGTGCTCATGCAATTGTATTTTCAAAAAATGGTCAAACTGGATATGTTAGCAACCAAAACGCCAACACGGTATCAGTGATAAACGTAAAAAGCCACATGGTTACGACAAATATAGCTGTCGGCAAAAAACCGAATGGCATGGTATGGCGTGCGAATTAGCAGCCAAATCTAAGGGAAGAAATAACATGAAAGTAGAAAACGAGCCCGGGGCCAACGCGGGCAGACCTTCTGTAGACTCAAGCAGTCAAATTCTAGAAGATCCGATTTGCAAGATGCTGGTAGCTCCCCAATCTGCGGCTGGTTCATTTGAACACAAGCATCAAACCTTCTATTTTTGCAGCGTTCATTGCCTCAACAAATTCAAGAGTAATCCAGACTCATTTCTAAGTTCAGTAGAAACAGTTCCTCAGAAGATACAGCTTGAAAAAATAATCTCAGAAAGAGCCGACGCAAAATTCACATGCCCAATGCACCCAGAAATTTTGAGCGACAAGCCAGGGAATTGCCCAAAATGCGGCATGGCACTCGAAGCGCTACAGCCGACCGCAGACAATTCCAATAGCATCGAACTAAATGATATGCAAAAGCGATTTTGGATAAGCCTTACTTTTACACTTCCAATAGCTTTTATTAGCATGTCTGACATGGGGCTGGGGAAGCCAATCTTGGCATTCCTACAACCGTCCATTCTGTCAGCAACACAACTCATTTTGGCCACACCGGTTGTTGTATGGGCCGGCGCTCCTTTCTTTAAACGAGGACTGGAGTCAATAAAGCAGCGATCTTTGAATATGTTCACTCTTGTGGCAATCGGTGTCGGAGTTGCTTATGCCTATAGCGTTACTGCCGTTTTCATGCCGGACCTATTTAGCAATTCTAGAAATCTCCATAGCGGTACTGCACATGTGTACTTTGAAGCGGCTGCAGTAATAATCACTCTAGTAATTTTAGGTCAGATTCTGGAGCTGAAAGCACGCAACCAAACAAGCAGTGCCATAAAAGCCCTGATGACTCTGGCGCCGAAAACAGCGCGACTTGTTAGCCTCGATGCCAGCGAAAAGGATATCGCTTTAGAGGATGTTTTAGTCGATAACATTCTGCGGGTTCGGCCCGGCGAGAAAATTCCTGTTGATGGAGTGGTGCTTAATGGCAACAGCAACATAAACGAATCGATGGTCACAGGAGAGCCTGTCCCAGTTGCAAAACAACCAGGCGACATAGTCATTGGCGGCACTATGAACGAAACCGGCGCGCTGATAATGAAAGCTCAGCGTGTTGGCCACGATACGCTGCTTGCTCAGATTGTAGCTATGGTTCTAGAGGCACAACGCAGCCAAGCGCCGGTGCAGAAACTCGTAGATAAAGCAGCAGCGATATTCGTGCCTGCGGTTTTGCTTGCTGCGGTAGCCACGTTTTGCTTTTGGCTGTGGTTTGGACCTCAATCAGTGTCACTGGCCTTGCTAAATGCAGTCGCGGTGCTAATAATTGCTTGCCCTTGTGCCCTTGGATTGGCCACGCCTATGTCTGTCATGGTCGCAACAGGAAGAGGTGCTTCTGCCGGAGTGCTCGTTAAAAACGCTACTGCTTTGCAAAAACTTGAGAAGGCAGACATTTTTGTTATAGACAAAACTGGCACATTGACTCAAGGCAAGCCGAAGCTGACATCAATAGTTGCACGTCCCAACTTCAGTGAACTAGACCTTTTACGCCTAGCAGCAAGTGTAGAGAAAAGTAGTGAACACCCACTGGCCTCGGCCATAGTTGCGGCCGCCCAAGGGACAGTGTCGCTAGCCGAAACACAATGGTTTTCCGCCGTCGCAGGCAAAGGAGTGACCGCTGAGGTAGACGGTCATCAAATAGCATTGGGGAACGACAAGCTTTTCGCCCAACTGGGCATCGACATAACTGCCGTCACTGAAGAAGGAGACAAACTAAGAAATGACGGACAAACAGTTATGTTCATTGCTGTAAACAACGCAATCGCCGGCACAATAATTATTGCCGATCCTATCAAGGACAATGCCAAAAGCGCTGTCGCAGACCTAAAGGCTCTAGGCGTAAGAGTCGTGATGCTGACTGGCGACAGTGAACGCACAGCGCATGCAATCGCGCGTCAACTGGGGATAGAAGATATAGAAGCCGGAGTTCTGCCGGCACAAAAAGCAGACACAATAAAAAAATTGCAGGCTCAAGGTCATATCGTAGCTATGGCTGGTGACGGAATCAACGACGCACCAGCCTTGGCTCAAGCCGATGTTGGCATCGCGATGGGAACCGGCACAGACGTGGCGATAGAAAGTGCAAGCATCATATTAGTGAAGGGTGATCTAGCCGGACTAGTTAGAGCAAGAAGACTCAGCCAGGGGATGATGAGCAACATCAGACAAAATCTTTTTCTTGCTTTCGGTTACAACATTTTGGCCATACCGATCGCCGCTGGGGTGTTTTATCCAGTACTTCTCAACCCGATGATTGCCAGTGCAGCAATGAGTCTTAGCTCATTTTCGGTAATAGTAAACGCACTGCGTCTTCGTGGACTAAAGTTATAACGATTATGTGCGCGTCGTTTCTGTTGGGTTATTTTTTCGTGTTCATCTTGTTCATGACAAACATGCCTAGGCCCATTATGACCGAGCAAGCAACGATACAAAAAAACAGCATCTCGAAATTCATAGCCATGTTTTACCAATTCGTCGAAGGTAGATAGTTGAGCTTTACGCAAAGGCGCCTATACCGATAGCAGGATAGGCGACTTTGCGAAGGAGTTTTACTTAATTAGACGGCAACGGCTGTTTTGGATAACTTTTCGCATTGCTCTGCGCAGCGCGTGCAAGCATCTGCACAGTTTTGACATGCTGTCATATCGGTATGCTTACTGCACTCAGTAGCGCAGGCACGGCAGATTTTGGCACACAATTCGCAAATTTCTTTATAGAATCTACTATTGCTCGAAAGCAACTTTATGCAGAGTGTGCAGACTTCAAGACAATCGCGGCAGAGCTGAATGCACTCAGAATGTTTTTTGGGACTCTCTGATTGTAGACAACAACTAAAACATTCCGAACAGGCGGTCAAACACTCTGTACAGGCCTTGATACAAGCTTCAAATTCTTTTTTCAACATGATATTTTCCTTCCTTTGTGATTACAGTTGCACTGTGTCACACTCCAGGCTTATAAAAACCACAGCTTAATCAGGGGGTACCCCATGCAAAAAATGGGAACTTTAGCGAGAGCGGGCGACAACATTGGCTTTCAAGATGCCCTGCCCTAAGATGCTTTCAAAACACTGCTACTTCTAGCATCGGTATACCACTACGATGGTCTTGGAAGCTCATTCATCGATAGGCGATAGCAATGAAAATCTCAATCCTTTTGGTTACTCTTTTGCTAAGCCTCAATGCGGCCAAAGCAGGCCCGATGCCAGTCGGCACGAACACCAGGCCAATGTACGGTGGTTCGCAGCAACCCACCCCTGAGTGGGCAAAGGCTCATCCTAAGCTTACAACGGCACAGACAGCAATAGTGCCGCATACTTGCAATAAGGACCTGCATTCCAAACGATGTGTAAAAATGCATTATCCAAGCCACAGAAACTCAACCAACTGAATTGCCACCAATGTGGCAAGTAAGGGGCGGCAGTGCTTTTCCCGTGCGTAACAAGCAAGCTGAAAAAGTCATTTCAGATCAGATCTATCCTGCAAAAACAGCACGGAAACGACAATTACAGGCTGTGATAAAGACCAACTAATTTTTACAGGGTGACTTCGATCTGAGTTGGACTAACATTTTTAGCAATTTTCTGAAGGATACGAAAGTCCGATCCGAGCCGACAGATTGAGTCGCAATGGGCACGCAGGTCATTAAATAAGATGTACGATAATTTTGGGCTATTAGCACCGGCAAATGCCGGCCGTATCAATTGTGCCACCACTTCTTTTTCTCGACCATTTGGAGCAACCAGGCATATCAGCATATCGGCCTGGGGCACAGAAATAGCCAAGTCTGACAATCGTAAAATCCCTGAATAAATGGATGTACTTTTCTCAACTTCAAAAGCACACACAATTTTGTTTGTACTGGCCTCAAACCAGAGCACATCGATAAGGCCTATTGTTGATGCTATATCTGAATCAACCGGCAAGGCCGGAAGATTGCAAAGACAATGGAATGAGAAACTTTCTCCATCGTAAGAACGGCTTCTATCATTGGCAGCTACTATAACGTCGTAGCCGAGGGCTTTGCCAATTTTCACCAACCTGTATTGCATTTCGGTATGTGACTGCTCTTCTTTGATGTCGAGCTGAATTTGTTCATGACGCTTCTTTTTCAGACTTAACCGTTTCTTTAAATCAGCATCAAGAAAGGCATCAGCATTCTCTTCCACGACTAGCTTGCCAGAACCAATTTCAAAAAGCAGACCGGAAATGGCGCCGAGATCTTTGGAAAGTAGATTTTTGAACTGCTCATTTGTCTGAATAATTGTGGCGCGCATATCGAGAAAACTTGACCAGGAGCCGAGTTTCTTATTGTCTCTGTAGAGAATATTGAATCCATTGAGAATTGCAGTATTGAATGGTGGCACAAGGGTTGGATGCAAAAAATAAATGATATTGGCTGCTGCAGGTCCCAGCCCCTTGATCTTTTTCTCGGACAGGGTCAGTATTTCACGCAATAAAATTTCTTCCCGGTTGGCATTCAGGCAATTCTCAAGAAACTGCGCAAAGTAGCGTTTATTGATTTCATTTTCATAAATATCTGGGATGCGCAATTTGGGCTTCCAGTAAAAAGCGTGCGCTGCCCCCTCAAAGACCTGCTTTTGCTCAGTTATCGAATTAAGAACTACCTCTAAAGAGGAGCCTTTGAAGTCATTACCAAAGGAGCCACTTTTAACATCTTTGATTACTTGTTCAACTCCGTGCCGAATAGCGCGGAATGCTTTCAACCGCTGAGCGTTATCGATAAACCAAGTTTGATAAACCGACTCTTGATCGTGCTTATAGGCTTGGACAATAGACTGAAAACGTTCCTGGTTGAGCACGAATTATTACAACTCCTTTTTATTGAAAATTTAGAATAGAAGAGCTAGTGATGCTGATGAACAGTTTTCTCACCAGCTAGAGTTGCGAGCTTTGGAAAGATCACATGTTTTATAAAAGTGTTCATAATGCCATACATCAAGAAGGTTAGAACCAAGCATGTCCAGAACTGTTTATTCTTCCAGACTGATTGCTCTCCCATCTTATGCTCGCGCCAGATCCAGATGAGAGTTCCTAGAAGCATCAGTCCACCCAGCACATCAAATATCAGATGATGTCGCATTAGGCTGAGAAAAGTAGAGCCGGCCGAAAGCCCTAGCATAAGTGGTATTAGGGGCACCGAACAACAGAGGCAGGCAAGAAATGCAGAGAGAACAGCAGCAAAATAGCTCCATAGTGACTTTTTTCGTTCCGCCCTTTTGCAACAAGCGTGAGCACCAACATCCTCACCACCTTCAATATCCATGATTTCCCGCCTTCTTCCAGATCCGCTCGGCCCTCTGGTCAGCTGCATCAGCCTCAGGAAGTCGTCCATTTTTCCTAAGTAAGCCCGCATAGTTTTCCAACACAGTAGCTAGCTCCGGATGGTCAGGACCGAGAGTAAACCCCATAATCTCGATAGCTCGTTCATACAAGGGCTCCGCTTCCGCACATCTATTGCTATTGCAATAAAGAGACGCTAGGTTATTCAGAGACTCAGCTACCTCGGCATGCTTGCTTCCCAAGTTACGCTCACGTATATCCAAAACCTTTTTATAAATACTCTCAGCCTCAGCAGACTGACCATTGTCAGAATAAACTACAGCAAGACCGCTCATGAGCCTAACTGTTTCCAGATCTTCTTTGCCGAACCGACCTTGCATTATTGATATGGCTCGTTTGTAGAACTGCTCGGCATCCTGGTATCTGCCAATACGATGGTAGTGGGCAGCAAGATTGCTTAAATCTGTTGCCAGATCAGGGTCGTCAGTTGCCAGAGACGCTTCGTCTAGCGCCAGTGCCCGTTGATATAGAGGCTCAGCTTTATCGTGCTTGCCCTGAGTGCAGTAGGTAAGGGCCAGATTGTTTAGAGTATGAGCCAACTTTGGGTCGCTGGCACCAAATGATTCGGCTTCTTTTAACGCGGCACTATACATGTGTTCGGCAGCAGCAAAGTCGCCCTTTTCAAATGCCATCCGGCCTGCCGCCATGTGCATTTTCCACTCGTTTGTATTCTGAACTGATGACATAACACCGCCCTTCTAATTAACTAGCAATAAAAGGACTTCTGTTTGCTTACTAAAAGCTGCCCCGGGGCCCTTAGCTCGATGTTTTTGGATCCGCCACCTCATCACAGTTTGCCTGACAGATGACCATGCCCAAAAGGCCAAGACCGACCAAAGCTAACGGTGCCAGCACCGGCGGTCCGCCTCCATCAAGTGGAATTTTGCCTGGCATCATACAAACGACTTTCAGAACCATGCACATGGCCATCCAGGGATCGCCTTTGCTATGCAGCCAAAAGCCGGTAAGGCCCACTAATGGGGCAATGCCAAAACCCAGCTTAACTATCATGTGCCCGCCTCGACCCCAAAGGGCCAGGCCAAATCCACCAGCAACAAGCATTGCCAAAGTGTAGGCAATGGGAATCCAGGCCTGCCACTTTTTGCCTAAAACTGCTTGATGCTCAAAGCGCACTTCAACTAGAAGGAGTGCTAGTCCGAATAAAAGCAGCAAGACCGCTATTCTTTGTGCAATTCGGGGCTTGCTCAGTTCAGTGGCAAGGTACACCACAGGACTTCTCATAGGCCCTGCCTATTGGGTCACAATCGAGTGCACGTGAACTGATTTTTCGGTAGGGTCAATGTGTCCGGTGATGGCAACTTGTTTGCCTGCGACTTCTTTTGCTTTGTCTTGATCCGACAAGCCATACATGTCGCCTTTGGCATCAACGAGAACGTATTTGGCACCGCCTGCCACGCATTTTGCCGCGCATGCTGCCGGATCAGTTGTTGCTCCGCCCATTTTAGAATGGTCCTTTCCACACATGCTGTCACTTATGACACCATTAATGGTGCCTAAATAAACTCCCCCTGAAGCAGCTGCTTCTTTTTTAGCGACTGGTGCATCTGTTGGCGCTGCGGTGGAAGCTACCGGGGCGACTGCCTTTGCAACAGTTGAGTCGCTTGTTTTAGCACTGTTGCTGCATCCACTCAGTAAAAGAATTAAGAGCGCCGAAGCAGCCGTAGTTGATGCGATATTTAGTTTCATGATTTGTCTTCTCCAATTAGCCTTTATATGTCACCGCTGGCAAAGGTAAGGCGAGCCTCGGCTAGTCGATATTTGTAGATTGATTCCAATAAAGTTAGTCTTGCTTGAAACATCTTGACAGCGGCGTCAAACTGCTCAAGCGCAATTGATTTACCCACTTCGTAGCGAGCATGGAATAGTCTGTGATCTTCTTCGGCTGAAGTCACTTCTTCTTGTGCCAATAGAATGTTTCGTCTGGCTAAATCAAGATCTATCCAGCCTTGCGATACTTCTTGCGCAACTTTGAGTTCGACATCGCGTCTAGCAATTTCGGCCTCACGCACTGCTGCATTGGCAGCTCTGAGCTCGTTGAAGCGGCTGCCGGAATCAAAAAGGGTTACTCCGCCCATGACTCCGATAAATCCGCCCCAGCGTCCATTAGCATTACCGTCGGGTGAACTTCCTGAAATATTGCTACCGAGCCCATAAGCGTTAACTTGAGGGGAATATTTACTTCGAGCAATTTGCCTGCGAGCCTTCATTTCAGCTACGCGGTTGAAGGCTCTCGCTAGTTCCGGCCGTGCCTTTGCCGCTTCCTCCATGAAGCTATTCAAATCTCTCGTCAATTCACTATAGACAAGCTCGTCTTTAAGCGAGACTGTTGAGCCAATATTGACGGCCATAACCACTTTGAGATTGAGCAGGGCGCTATTGAAATCACGGTAGCGCTCGTTAAGCAATATTCGTGCCTTCGACAGTTCTGATGATTCACGCAGATAATCGGCTCGTGGGGCTTTGCCCTCATCTACCCGAGCTTTCATATTGGCCGTGCTCGACTCTCTGAACTTGACGTAATCAGCAGCCACTCTAAGATTTGCTTCTGCCCAGGCCGCGTTCCAATATGCTTCTTTCACTTTAAACGCGGTTTGAATGCGAGTCTCTCTGAAAGCAGCGAGTGACTGTTTCTCTAGCGCACGCGCTGCCCGGTAGCCCCCCATAAGCCGCCCACCGGTGAAGATCGGCTGCGTTCCGGCAAATATCAAACTGAGCGACGTGCCCTTCACTATGGGTTGCATCGGAGCGGAAGCGACGGTGGAATCACCCGGAAAGAAAAGCATCTGGTTGAGAGATGAGGTTGAATAAAAAGTATTGAATGATGCTGATGGGCCAAATTTACCCAATGAGGCGCGTGCTAAATACTTTGACGCTTGCCAGGACTGCTCTGATTGGTGAAGTGTGTAATTGTTCTGTATACCTTTCTTGACCGCCTCATCCACACCTAATGGGCCAGTACTGAGCGGTAATTCGCCGGATGGAGCCTCTTTTGTCACTTGCAGGCGGATAGGGTTATTGCTTGTAACTTCATTAACAGACGTTGATGAATAGCCTCCTAAGGTCGCGTTTTGTTTTGAGTCTGGCAATGCATTTTGAAGTATCGGTCCTCTTAAGTCTTGAGCCAAGCTCGCAGAGCCTTGGAAAAGGCTGAGCAAGGGAACCAAAAGCAAGCAAGCATTTTTAAAAAAAGTCTCCCTCACGGCTTAACTGCCTCCTTTTGCACTTGCACAGATTTGCTCGAAGCTAGCCTGATTTCCTGCGCTTGCTGTTTTTGCTTTTGGTTGAGAATTGACCAGCCACGTTCTGAAAAAGAGACTTCAACCGCTCTTAATTGACTGCTTGGTGCCTTTAACCGTGCTGCTATAGCGGTGAGTTGACCGACATCTACTTTGCTATTTGATGGCTGCTCTTGAGTTGATTGAAGCGGGCTAATTGCCTCTTTTACTGCGGCGTTGAGGGGAGCAAGCTCTCGTTGGCGCTCACTTTCGCAGCGCTTCAGTTCAATGACCTGCTCAGGAGCGAGCCCTAGCTGGGTCTTCCACAGAAGTAAAAGCGCTGGCGCGGGCTTTCTATCAAGTCTGTTTTCACCACTAGCTTCGACTTTTCTCTCAATTCTTACTTTTGACGGTCGCAGTAAATTCCAACTTATTAGGAGAATCAGACAGACGATCATTGCTATAGTGCCTGGGCCAGCCAGTTTAAGCGTGTTCACTTTCATGACTTCTTGCCTCCGCCGAATTTCCGACCGAGCCAATTAACCAGGTCATCGGTATAGGCGTGCATTATCGGGATATCGAGCAAACTTAAAATCGTACCGACGATCAACCCGCCAACGACTACGGTACCTAACGGAGAATAAGCATCCATACCGGTCTTAGGCGAGATAGCTACTGGGAGCATGACTATAACTGTGATGATTGAAGTCATCAAAATCGGCCTGAGCCGCTCAGGGCAGGCTTTGATAATGGCTTCGTCTCTAGTCATGCCGCTCTCGCGGTGGCGCAATATTTGGTCAATAAGCAAGATGGCAGTAGTGATATCCATGCCGGTCAAAATAATGACTGCCATGATCGACACGCTGGAAAAGGCTTGATGAGCCAGCCAGAGCGCGAAGAAGACGCCTGACAGCTCAAGGGGCAGCGAAAATACCATCTGAATAGGTTGTAAAAATCCTCTAAATTGAGCCACCAAAACGAGAAAGATAAACAGCAAGGCTAGCTGAAGACCCATGAGGAGGCGCCCAAAGGCGTCCATCATCTGAGTCATATCCCCTCTCATTTCAATCGTGTAGCCTGGCGGCCAATTCATGTTAGCCATGGCTTTCATCATCACTTCCATCCCAACATCCATTGATGGAGGCTCGCCTTTGCGGTAATAGCCCATTACCGTTATGGCTCGACGCATCTGGTCGTGACTCAAGACTGTGGGTGCCTCTCTGTATTCAAGGCTGGCCATAGTTTTAAGTGGAAATTGTCTGCCATCGGGAGAGGTTATGCTCATTTGCATAAGGTCTTGCTGATTGCGTCTCTGGGGCTCGTCATAGCGCACAAGAATAGTGCGCTGCCTGAGGTTCGGCAGCCTGAAATACTCATTTGTCAAAGCGCCTGTGATTGAATAATAGGCCTGGTCTGCTATTTGCGAAGGAGATAGACCGACTTCCTGGGCTCGTCTTGGGTCGACCTTTATTTCCCAGTCAGGCTTACTCAAGGTCCAATCGGTTGCGACCTGGTGCATTCCGTAGGTATCTTTTGCCACTTGGGCCGTTTGCTCTGCTAGCCTGGTGAGAATGCTCATGTCAGGACCGGTAACTAAAATGGAAATCGGGGCTTGCGAACTGGCCATAACGTCCGAGCCCATTTCTTTAATTTGCAAGCGCCTGATGCCTGGAATAGTTGCTATAGCTTCCGTTTGAACACTATCCATAACGTCCCAGATAGTCTTCTTACGCTCATCTTTATCACTTAGCGTGATCATGAATGTGGCGAAATTAACTCCGGGCATGTTGTAACCATTAAAATATGTGCCACCGGGATCGGTGCCAAGCTCCGCAGATACATGTTCAATTTCCGGGTGCTTGAGCATGATCTTTTCAACACCAGTTGTAATCGCTTCTGTTTGAGCAAAAGACAAGCCTGGACTTACCTCCAATACTCCATAGGCCTGGCCGACATCGGCCAGTGGCATCATTTCACTGCCAATAAAGTTGTAGAAGGTAAACCCGATGATAATGGTGGCAAAAATACGGGCCATGTTAACGAAGCGATGCACGAGCATCCAGGCGACAAGCCTGGCGTAGCCGTGCTCTAGCTTGACCAGCATATTGTCGAACGGCTCTAAAACTCGCTCTCTCAACAGACGAGCTGGCCAGACTTCGCCTTTATGTTCACCATGAAGAGGCTTTGCTCTCAAGAACTTTTCAGCCAGCACAGCTGTTAAAGTCAGAGATACCAGGAATGAAGCAAGAAGACCAAATATGATTGGCCAGACCAAACCGATAAACATTTGCTGCACAATGCCACCGCAAAATAGCAGTGGTGCCAGGGCAAGAATCAGTACCAAAGTCGATGCCGCAACAGCCAGACGTACTTCTGTGACACCTTCAATAGTGGCTGTACGTGGGTCTTTTCCCATACGCAGATGTCTTTCTATCGAGTGAATATCAATAATAGAGTCGTCAACAAGTCTCCCAATTGAAAGCAAGAGGCCAATTAGAGTTGAGCTGTCTAGGGTCAAACCCATAGGTATAAGAGCCAAAACCGCCATTGCCAGAGAAATTGGAATAGTGATCATCGAAATCAAGGTAGCTCGCCACTCCCCAAGAAATAGCAATACGGCTATTCCTGTAAGTAAAATGGCGGTGCCAAGCTCTTCCAACATGTTGCGCAGCAGGATACTGACAAAGTGTGAATTATCGTAGCTGACTTCAAAATGTATGCCTGGATAATCTTTCTCCAGAGCAGCGATCTCTTTTTTGATGCCCGCTATAACCACAGGAGAACTAGCTTCAGGAGTTTGAATGACGCTTATTTCTATACCTGGCTCGATCTTGTCTTTATGAACATGGTGATAGGCAGCGCGTTTTTCCCAGTAAGTGTCGATTACCCGGGCGATATCTTTGACATAAATGACTCGATCACCGATTGATTTGATCGGATAACTTTCCACCTGCCGTGTCCCCCTGGCAAGAGTGTCTATTCGAGCAATAGCCTCCTCCCCACCACTTGTCAGGCGACCAGCTGGTTTTGCTACATTTTGTCTGTCTAGGGCGTCTCTGACATCTAAAATCGACAGACCAAATCCAGCTAATTTGTTGCGATCAACTAATACCTGGAGCTGCCTTTTGTACCCACCGAAAGCATAAATAGACCAGACATCAGGCACTCTTTTTAGTCTGTTGGTAATGTCGTTGTCGGCCAGCTCTCTGAGCTTTACCGGGTCCCAACCAGGTGCCGTCAAATTGAAAGTGAGTACTGGTAAGTTAAGCGGATCTATAAACAAAACCCAGCTTGGCTTGAGGTTGGCACCAGTGACGGGCAAGTCGGCTTGCACGACGTTCATTAGAGCTTGTGTCTCTACTAGTGCGCGCTTCATGTCTGTGCCGTAGGGAAATTCAAGGGAGACCATTGAAAATCCTTCTTGCGAGGTCGAGCGAATGAAGCGCACTCCTCGAATATCAACCATGCGCTCTTCTATGGGCTTGCTTATAAAAGTCTCCATCTCCTCAGCAGATAACCCTGGCTGCATGCTGATTACGCCAATCATCGGACTTTGAACATAAGGCATCAATCGCTTCGGCATGTAAAAGCCGATAGCTACAAATGCCAGAATCACCATAGCCATGTAGAAGGCAGCGATTGTGTAAGGGTGATCAATCGACCAGGCAGTCACGTTAAAGCCACCGGCGTGGACTTTCAGATTGCTAGTAGGGCTATCTTTCTCGCTTGTAGTCACGATTAAGGCACCTCAACGTCAAGCGTCGTATCAACGGGAGCTGTTCCAGGAGGACTAATATTTAGTTTCAAGCGCCAGAGGCCGCTTGAAAGATCGCTCTTTAGCTGAGCCTTTCCGTCACCGCCAGTAGTGCCATGCAAGTCAGGACCAGCCATGTCACCCATACCGGGCATTGAAGTTTTCCCGCCAATATTAACACCGGAAATCGCGCCACCACCGTGCTTGTTTATCTCAACGACAGTAAAATTGCTGCCGCCTTTAGCCGGTTGAAGCGAGACTTTCAGCATAAGGTCGCCAGACATCTGTTCGTGAGTCCAATTATTCGAAGTATCAAGTCTGTTGCCCTGAACCTCTGATGCCTTCGGCAAAGTAACGGGTCCAGCCTCATTCCAGTCAGTGGCAATAACAGAGACACCAGGCTGTAGATTGGCGTAACCGGCATAGACAACCTGGTCGCCAGCTGACAAGCCCGATATCACTTCGGTCTTATCGGGATTGGTTAATCCGGTGACGATATCAACCAAATTTGCCTGATTCTTGCCACCACGCTCTTTTTCAACAAGCGGCATGCCGCATTTTGGACACTTTCCTGGTGCATCTGTGATCACTTCCGGGTGCATGGTGCAGGTGTACTCAGTTTTAGCAACTTGCGAATCTTTTTTCGCTTCGTTCAGCTCGACAAGCTTTAGCTCCATGCCGCACTTCGGGCATTTTCCCGGTTTGTCAGAAACAACCTCTGGATGCATCGGACACTGATATTTTTTGTACTCAGAAAACGCTTGTGCAGAACCAGCTTTCCATATTTTCGCCTTGCCTTCCTTCCAAATAATGGCACTGGTTGGGACTGTTAGAGCGTTTCTCTCACCTGTCGAAATGCGCATCACGACGTATTGCCCAGGCAAATATTGAAAGGAGAGGTGTGAATCTGTTGGGGTTGAAGACTGAGGCTGTATTTTTACGACATTGTCTACAAGAGCTTCTACTGTGATTGTTCGACTGCCAGGATCGGCAGCCGGGAAAATGGAAGTTATCTTCGCAATCTGTTCTTGTGACGAATTTTGCGATCCTTTGATGTAAACCTTGTTGCCCAGAGCTATTTTGTCTGAGTCTTCACTGGCCACTTCTGCCTGCACCCTGACTTGTTTGATATGGGCAACTTTCAAAAGCATCATGCCTGGATTTACTACCACACCGGGGCTGATTAACCTCTTGGTGACGACTCCATCTTCTTGAGCTAGAATGCGAGTGTAATCTTCGTAGACAGTGGCATACCGCAGTGCTGCTTCAGCTTGTTTGGCTTGCGAATATTGGTGCCCAACGTGATGGATCATGGTATCGAGAGCAGCTTGAGCAGCCAACTTTGTGTTCTTAGCTTCTCTTTGTTTGGCTTGAGCTTGTTCAAACTGAGCCTGTGCAACATTAAGTTGAGCTAGCTCTTTTTGATATTCATCAAGAGAAACTACTTGCGATTGCAGCAGATTATTTTGTCTTACGAGTTCGGGCTTCCAGTAATTTAAATTAGCTTGGGCTTCGGCGAGCCCTTTCTCAGTGGCTATTTGTGCCTCTTTCGCAGCTTCAAGCTCGTATTTCTTCTGCGTAAATTCTGATTTGGCGATACCGGCATTATGCATGGCAGCATCTTCAGCGCTGGCAGCCTCCATGCGCTTATTGGCGTATTCAGATCTTCCAGCGACATCAAGCTGTACCAAAAGCTGACCTTTTTTGACGCTATCGCCTGGATAGACAAGCATCTTCACTACACGACCGGTGACACGAGGATAAACGTCTTCGTCGGTGTAGGCTTGGATTGTCCCGGTATACGTCACTGAGCCCGATATAGGCTCTACTGTGGCCCGCGCAATGGCAACAGGAACGGCGCCTTTTGGTGGCACCATGACGCTCATGTCCATGGCCTGCGATTCCAAGACACTCATCTGTCCCGGTTTTTTAAACATTTGCACAATAAAGAAACAAGCGACTGCCACAATTACAAGCGTTACCACGCCCCAGATATTGTGCCTAAGCCCCTCCAAGAAACTCTTTTTCTCATGGCTCTGAGCCTGATGCTCAGGTTCACTTTGCATTTTGTCCATCTCCTGAATCGCGTGAACTGCTGGGCTCATCGACTTCGACTACTGATTTCGCTATCAATAGTCCTTTTTTTGCTGAGCCCAAGATGCGCACATAAATTGCACTGCTCTTTTGGCTTCTCTTCAGAGCCGATATAGCCAACTTGTTTCCCTGGCTATCGAGGCTTAACCAGACGCCATCGGTAAACAGGCAATAACCTTTCCTCTGGCAGTTGAGCATCAAGCAGCAGTCTCTGGTGTGATGCTTGATGAAATCTAGTGGATTGCTGTCTTGCCGAACCGAGTCGGAGCACTGCTTATCGAGAAGATAGCCGATATAATTTCGGTCGCTGGCTCCGACTGTACCTGAGCAGAGCGTTAAGAGTGCAACAACGCTCCAGAAAAGGGAAAAAAAACCTGTTGAAATTTTCATTTGATAGTCTCGTCAGCAAAGCGCGGCTCGGCCTGTGTAACAACCTCCCGATAAAGCAAAGAGCGCCGCACAACCGACTCCGACTTATCAAGTCGAAGCAGCATCACGGCGCACTAACTGTTAGATCAGAAAGACACGTTTATACAGGTAGGTTTTGCTGGAACCAATACCCTTTTGCCAGGGTGGGGCTCGGTTAAGTCTTGCTAGCGGGTCAGCTATATGCGCACTAGCAAGTAAATCCGAACTCTCGCTAAAAGATATTGCTAAAAGATCAGGATTATAGTCGGGCAGGAGACTCAGGCTATTTGCCAGCCCGGGAACAGCTGGGCTCATCATGCCGCAGCAGGACTTCGATTTAGAAATTTTGACAACGGTACTACAACAATCGCTCTTAACTTCCTTTTCGCAACAGCTGTGCATTTGGGAAGGAGAAGCTTCTACCAGGGCATCACAAGCACAAGATAGCCGCGGTATTCCATGGAATATCGCCAGCGCTAAAAATAAAGTGATTAGTATCTTGTGCACTGATGTTGTCAATTACCTTTCGCCAACAGACAATATACACCTCTTTTCAACGACAGGATAAGAATGGCGAATGAGCCCCAAAAGCCTAAGCCTTGGCCAGTGCGTGTTTGCGGGCTTTAGAAATTATTTTCGAATGGCCCTAAACTTGCTTTCAATTTCTCACAACTAAATAGCAAAGATGATTTTCATCACTGTCACAACATTTTCACGTTGTGGCTGAGAGAATCGACTCTGGCCATATTAGAGCCCGAGCTGTTTTTCTACTTCGATACACAACCCAAAATTTACCAAAGACAACGAGTGATAAGTCATGTCAAGGCATCCCGAAGTAGTAACACCTAGACTGGACAGCGTGGGCGATGGCAGCGCATTGAAGCCTCATGATCAACCTGGCCTCCACCATCAAGCGGTGAATCTTCTGAGCAGCCCTGAGGGCCGCTCCCTCGCCGCACTACCCAACACAGGCCAGACACCGGACTTGCATCGAGTTGCAATTACAGACAATCATATCGTTGCATTGAATGCCGGGCTAAATCCTTCAAAGCCTTTGTCCGAGCTTTCTAAAGCCGGAGTTATTGACGACAAGACTGTTATGGGTTCAGACGCTGGCCTAGACAGACATCCAGCAACAGACAAAGAAATACCGCGTATTGCTGTGCAGTTGGAAAACAAGGATGACCCGGGCAATTTAAAACCTCATTTTGTAATTAAAGAAGACGGAAAGATAGAAATGCGGGGCAATCCCGAGACTCTAAATTCGAAAGACATTCAAATCAACCTGGAGAGAAAGGACGGTCAAGTCAACCCGACAGAAGCTCAGACGAAGGCTGCTGACGAATTAGTCAAATATTTGGCGCAAAGAATTTCTGCAAGCGACCCAGCTGCAGCTAAAGCCGGCATTGAACTAAATGACAAAGACGACGTTGTCTCTAAAGAAACAGAGCAAAAACAAAATTTAAAGCCGACTGAAGATCTTAGTAACGTCACTCCGCAAACAAGATCGGCTGTCCAAGACAGCCACAGACTCAGCGGCTCGCGTGGGGTCGATATGCCTGGTGCTGCCACAGACGGCATGATGTCGCACACGCGCGGAGTGCCAAGGCAGCCAAACGAAACCGACAAAACCATGGGTGTGAAAGAAGCTGTTGCAGGTCTGTGGAGACCGGATCATGACCATCCATATGAGACTATCCGAAAGCATCCTGACGGCTCCTATCGGGTTGGTCGCTATGGATTTTCCGGCAAGCAATTAAATGCATTCATGGAGAGCTTAGGTGATCCACCAGATCCAGCAATGATCGAAAAGTTGATTAAAGAAGGCAAACTGCCTAAGGACTTTGCGGAAAAGCTGAAAAATCCTGAATTTGTAGCCAAGCTCAAGGGCATGGCAGACAAAATGAATCAAGGGCAGGCGCCCGGAAAAAGCGACATAGCAACGCTTCTTCCCAAAGAAGCACAAGAAGCCATCGCCACCAATCTTATTGACCAACTCAAAACAAAAGTTGGCGATCAAGCCGGAGCTATTAGTGCTGGACTACTATCTGGCAAGGCACCGAAAGACTTCACAGCGGCCGACCTTTCTACACCAGAAGCTAAACAATTGAGTGACGCCGGTCAGCGGTTGTTTGACGTTGCAATGAATCAACAACAAATCGAGCAAAGGGTCGCCGGCCGAATCCCAACTGGAGAAAAGCGCGACCTCATCGAAGGTGCTCTAACCAAAGCTGGTGTTTCTAATTCAGCGGCTAACATCGCTGCCGTGAATCTCATTGTTCAGAGGGAAAGCGGTTGGAATCCAAACATAGTCAACAATTGGGACTCTAATGCCCGCAAGGGAACTCCATCAAAAGGCTTAATGCAAACAATTGGACCAACCTTCGATCAATACTCAATACCGGGTCACAAAAACATTCTCAATCCAGAAGACAATCTGATTGCTGGTATTCGCTATGCCGTAAGCAGATATGGGTCCCTACAAAACGTACCCGGTGTTAAAGCAGTAGCGCAAGGCAGAGCCTATCGGGGCTACTAGATAAAATCAAGAAGCTGGTGCCCTAATACCAAGATTCAATTGGACTGGGAACCCATCGCTCAGAAGCAAATCCTTCAAAGTTGAGATATATCTTTCGTTAATTTCTAAGTTTCTAAAATTCGCCCCCAGTACAAATTAAGCGCTGTACCATAAACCCTCTTCAGAAATTGACCACCTCAACGTCAGCCCTTGGGCGTTTCAAAACAAAGCAGAGCGTACCAGAAATCAAATGGTATCTGACCCAGGACGACCTTTTTACTTTAAGTCAACCGAATGACTTGGCTTTGACACGAAGCACTGCCAGAAGTTTCGTATACTCCAAAGCCCAAATATCACCAATTGCTGATACTATATCCAAAGTATCAGCAATTAGTGATATTTCAAAGGAATTATTTATGCGAGCTAAAGCGAATTCAACGAGCCTAAACTGCAAATTTTTCAGAGGATTAGGCGACAGCTCGCGCTTGTCCATATTAGAGGCACTATGTTACGGCCAGATGACTGTCTCTGAGCTTGTTGAAAAGACTGGCTTGAACCAGCCGAATCTCTCTAATCATCTTTCTTGCTTACGCGAATGCGGGTTAGTTATCAGTAATTCACAAGGTCGCTTTGTTTGGTATCGGCTCAAAGATGAGCGAATAGCCAATTTATTGCAGCTGGCAAGCGAGATAACAATAGAAACCGCTGAAGGCATAGACGAGTGCACTCGCTATGATTAGTTGTCGGAATGTTCGAATGTTTGTGGCACCAAATGTGGTGCAAGCCGCATGGCTGATTTGTTTCTTACTTCATCCGGCTGCGTCTTTTGCTGCATCAGGACCAATTTTTGAACAAATACCATCGGGAACTTCAATTGCCCCCCCCTTCCAACTCCGACCAACCGCTCCCGAAAAGTTGCCTATTGAATCTCCTGAGCAAGTTTCCGCGCCAGACTCAACCATGTACACACTTACTGCGGAAAAAACCGTTAACTTAAGCTTGAAAGACAGCTTCGATCAGTCCGAAAAGAATAATCCGGAACTCCTAAAGGCAAAGCAAGATGTGTCCCTTGCCGAGGCCGGCATCATATCTGCTGGTGCCATCCCCAATCCGCAACTCGCTACACAGCTCGGGTTCGGACCAGCTTGGACTAAAACGATTGCTGGGAACACACAGCAAGTCGGCATAAATCAAATCGTGGAGACAGGAGGTAAAAGGGCTGCACGACTACAATTGGCACGCTCGCAAAAGACCACTGCGATGCTTCAGCTTGATTCTCTGCGCTTCGACTTGCGAACACGAATACGACGCGTTTATGCAGAACTCGCAGCGGCTCAAGCATTCGTCAGGGTAATAGAAAACCACCGCGCTCTCACTGCAAGGCTAGTTGAGATTGCTATCGAAAGATTCAAAGCAGGGTCGGCGCCGGAAGCTGAAATCATTCAGGCGCGGCTGAATTTGAATCAGTATGATGCGCAGCAAAATAGCGCGCAAGGCCGCATCCGGCAAGCGCAAATTCAGCTCAGCATCCTATTGGGTGAACCGGTGGCTCCTAATTTAATAGCAATCGATCATGGGCTCTTCGAGTCCGAAAGCGATAGCAATGATCTGGTGCCGCAGCCAAATAGACCCTTGCCCGAAGAGAGTGTGCTGCTCAAATCTGCCGTTGGTGTGCGTCCAGATTTACTGGTAGCGAAGCAGCAGCTCAATGTCACAACCAAGCAAATTGCCCTTGCAAAGACTCAGCGCATACCAGACGTCATCCTGGGCTCTGGCTTTGCCTTTTCCACCTTTAAGGATCTTGAGCCAAAGAACCAGCAGCAGTTTGGTGCCTACTTGAATGTCAACATGGACCTGCCCATCTTCTATCGCAAACAAGGAGAGATTATGAGTGCCCAAGTCTCTCAAGATCAAGCTAGGACGCAGGCGCTCATTATTCAAATTCGGGCAACTGCTGAGGTCAAGGCAGCATATGAAAATGTGAGACTGGCTAGGGCAAACATTTCTAAGTATCGAACCCAGCTTCTGGCAGGAGCAAAAGAAACAGTCAGGCTAGCTGAATTAGGCTACAAGTATGGGCGAAATAGGCTTTCGGACGTAATTCTGGCGCAGCAGTCTGCGCAGCAAGTGAATGTCGGTTATTTTGACGCCGTTGTTGCTTACCAAAATGCCTGGGCTGACTTGGAAAGAGCCGTCGGACGTCCATTAGAGCTTTAACAGGGAGATTTGCATGCGTTTGTGGACCCGACCAAAATTTCTCAAAAGCGCTTTGTTACTACTGTGCGTATGGACGGCAATTCCAAGTTTTGCAGAAGAAGGAACTGAAAAGCACAATGATGCTTTCGCCACTGTTCACGTATCCGCCGATGTTCAGAGAGCAATCGGTATCAAGGTAGAGTCAGTTCGCTCCCTTGCTCCTCTGGGTCGCAAACAGGTCAATGGGCAAATTGAGGCGATTCCAGCCAATACGGCTGCCGTAAACGCTCCGCTAGCAGGACGAGTATTGACTCTTCTGGCGCAGAAGGGTCAACGCGTGAAGAAAGGCGATGCCTTAATGACTATAGACAGCTCGGAGATCAGGCAGCTGTCCGTAGAGTCGCAACGTCTGATTGCCCAGAACAAAGCCGCCGAAGAGCAAGCACAAGCCAAGGTCGAACTTGCTAAGCGCAATTACGAACGAGAAAAAACTTTGCTTGGTCTGAAAATTGCATCAACCAAAGACTATCAAACGGCAGAAGCCGATTTTAAACAAGCAGAAGCGGAGTTGAATACGACTCGTTCGCAAACGCGCTTGAGTGGTGCTCAATTGGCTAATCGCTTGGCTCAGCTGGGTCAAGCGATTAAAGCAACGGCCCAAGGACATATCACTCTCTATGCTCCAATTTCAGGCATTGTACTTGAACAGCTGGTCACACCAGGAGAAGCTGTTGAAGCTGCAAAACCACTCTTCAAGCTGATTAATATAAACAAAGTTTGGGCGACGGGTCAGATCTATGAAAAGGATTTGCAATTTGTCCGCCTTGGTCAACGAATAAAAATACTCACATCGGCTTACCCAGAGAGAATCTTCAGCGGATCAATTGTTAACATCGATCCTGTAGTTGATCCGATTAGCAGGACTTTGGCTGTCAGGGCAGCTATCGAAAACCCCGATGTGTTGCTCAAACCGCAGATGTTTGTAACTATTGGCTTGATTGAAAGTTCGCAAGGGCAAGCGGGCTATTTCATTCCTGTCGAAGCGGTAGTTTCTGTCCAAGGCAAGCAATCAGTCTTCATTAAGCGAGGCGACGCTGATTTCTTACCTGTTTCAGTGGAGACAGGAGAGACCAAAGACAATTTGATCCGTATCAAATCAGGTCTGAAAGGAAACGAGCTAATTGTTACTCAACGCGCCTTTCAACTGATGGCGCAAGGAGCTAAGGGCGCTATTCCTTCGGAAGAAGAGGAAAGTGAGAAGAAAACAACCAGCAAATCTCAACCAGAAAGCATACTTTTTTTGACGCTAGGTGGAGTAATTCTTCTGCTGCTTGGATTTCTAGTCGGAAAAGGTTCAAAACAGCCTGCCAAGAAACACACTGTTACGGCTCACACGGTAGCGTTATCTAAAGCAACCCTCACCGATAGTGAGGGCGAATAATTGATCAATCGCTTGATACTTTGGTCGATTACCCATCATTTAGCCGTGGTGGTTGGTGCACTTGTGCTCTTCCTGACTGGATTGAATATTGTTTCGAAACTGCCACTAGATGTGTTTCCGAACTTCGCGCCACCACAGGTAGTGATCCAGACGGAGGCTCCTGGTCTAGCTCCTGAAGAAGTTGAATCCCTGGTCACTCTACCTCTGGAGAGTTCCTTAAATGGTACACCAGGCGTTGTCGATATCCGTTCCAGTTCCGCCATAGGACTTTCCGTTTTGACAGTGATCTTTGAGGGACAGACCGATGTGTATCGTGCTCGTCAATTAGTTACTGAAAAAGTACAGCAAGTTGCTCCACGTCTACCTCAGGGTGTGAATCCACCTTTGCTATCACCAATCAGCAATCCAGTGGGTGATGTCGTTAAATATGCTTTTACTGTAGACAGTACAGTGCCACTGTCTCAGCGAACAACATTGTTGGATGTCGCCACCATTGCCAACTGGCAGATAAGAAACAGACTTCTGTCAATTCCAGGCGTAACAAGAGTGTTGGTCTTAGGTGGGGGTGAACGCCAGTATCAAATATTAGTTCACGCCGACAAATTGAAGCAGTTCAACGTAACTTTGGCTCAAGTAACTGAAGCGGGTAAGGGAGCCAATTTAAACGTTCCGGGTGGATTCCTGCTCACCCCTGATCGCGAACGTCTTGTGCGTGGCATGGGTCGAACGCACAGTACGATCGATCTGGGAAATTCAGCTGTTGTATCTCGTCCTGGTGGGATCCCCGTCAGGCTCTCGGATGTGGCGGATATCAAAATCGGGTCCGGCGTCAAGCGTGGGGATGGGTCTTTTGCAGGACACGATGCAGTAATTGTTACAGTCACGCGCTCACCGTTTACCGATACGCCGTCGGTGACCAGAGCTGTTGAAGCTGCCATGACCGATATTAAGAAGACACTTCCCAAAGATGTGAAAGTAGTTACGACCTTTCGCCAAGAGGATTTCATTCAAAAGTCTGTAGAGAATGTAGTAGAAGCGCTTCGAGACGGAGCAATTATCGTTAGTATCATCGTCATTCTTTTCCTTGGTAATTGGCGCACGGTGGCCATTACTCTTACAGCCTTGCCGCTGTCTATCGTGCTTGGACTGGTGGTTCTTAATTGGCTCGGCGTCGGACTGAATACAATGACCCTTGGTGGATTAGCGATAGCGCTCGGCGGCATTATCGATGATGCCATCATAGATGCAGAAAATGTTTATCGCCGACTGAGAGAAAACAATGCTCTTGGTGCAGCTGCACAACCACCAGCGAAGGTGGTTTTTGATGCGTCTGTTCAGATCCGCAGTTCGGTTGTCTTGGCAACAATCATTGTCTGTATCGTCGTTGCTCCAATCTTCACTTTGTCTGGGGTGGAAGGACGTATTTTTACACCTTTGGGCATGGCTTATATTTTATCAACCATGGCATCGCTGCTGGTGGCACTCACCGTGACACCTGCGCTTTGTTATTTGCTTTTGGCAAATCGGCCGCTTCCCCAAGAGGAAACTTGGTTAGTTCGCCAAGTCAAAACTGCTTATAAACCGATCCTGTCATTTTCCATGAAAACACCAAGCCTCATTCTGCTCATCTCGACTGCCGCTCTAATTGCATCGCTTGCCCTAATTCCATTTCTTGGTAGTACATTTCTGCCTGAGTTCCAAGAGCGCAGCTTAGTTATTGCACTCAATCAACTGCCAGGTGCGTCCCTTGCGTCAACTCAAGAGATTGGTAAAGCAATTGAAGTAGCCTTGCTGAAACATCCGGAAATTGAAACAGCACAATTTCGAGCTGGTAGAGCTTTAGGCGATGACGATGCCGGCGTTGTCACCTTTGGAGAACTTGATTTGCAGATCGCAGAGAAGAACGTCAATCGCGCAAAAGTGCTAGACATCATTCGAAACGAGCTAGAACGCTATCCGGGAGTTGTAACGATTGTAGGGGGGTTCATCTCTAATCGAATCGATGAGACAGTTTCCGGAACTCGTGCAGCGTTAGCGATAAAGGTTTTTGGCCCCGACTTAAACATACTGCACGCCAAAGCTGAGGAAATCTCCTCTGCCATTGTTAAAGTACCTGGAATTGTCGATTTGCAGGTGGAGCCACAAGTGCCAGTGCCGCAAATCTCTGTTCTATTCAATCGCGAAAAGGCTTCTCGTTATGGTCTTACAGTAGGGGCGCTGGCAGAAACCGTTGAAACGGCTCTCAATGGCAGAGCCGTCTCTCAGGTACTGGAAGACCAACGCCTCTTCAATCTGGTTGTCTGGTTGACTCCCAGTGCTCGCAATAATGTTGAAACTATCGGTGAGCTTCTCATCGACACTCCCGTTGGGACAAAGATTCCGCTTTCTGCAATTGCCACTCTCACCGAAAATGAAGGACCGAACACTATCAATCGTCAGCACGTGTCTCGCAGGATTGTGGTTTCCGCAAATACCGCCGACCGTGATATAGGCTCTGTTGTAGCTGATGTTAAGAAAGAAATCTCAGAGCATGTAGCGTTACCTACGGGCTACTATGTCTCTTACGGCGGCCAGTTTGAGGCGCAACAGAGAGCCAGTCAGGAACTCATGATCTTTGGAGTCGTAGCACTTCTGGCAGTGGCGTTTTTAGTGCATCTAGCGGTCGAATCAATTCGCTCAACCATTCTGGTTTTAGCAAATCTGCCTTTAGCCTTAATCGGTGGAATTCTAGCTGTGTTCCTGGGCGGAGGAGTCTTGTCGGTTGCCTCACTGATTGGTTTCATAACCTTGTTTGGTGTCGCCTGTCGAAACGGCATCATCTTAGTCACAACATACAATCAGATGACTGCGAGTGGTGCTGAATTCGAAACCGCCATTCGCGAGGGCTCGTTAGAGCGTCTTTCACCAGTACTAATGACTGCTTTGACTGCAGCTCTTGCTATGGTACCGCTGATGATTGGTTCTGGTGCCGGTAAGGAGATCCTGCAGCCCCTAGCCATAGTGGTGTTTGGCGGGCTCTTCAGTTCAACAACTCTGACCCTTGTGGTGATACCTGCATTATTCACCCTCTTTGGAGACCGCTCCGTGGCTAACAGAGAACATAAACGTAACTATGCTACAGAAGCTGTGGGAGTAGATTCATGACTGAAGAACTCGGTAAGACCCAAGAGCAGACATACTACGTCCGCAATGTAGATTGCGAAAACGAGGTAGCAAAAATTGAACGTGAACTCGGAAAACAACCCGGTGTCCGGCATGTAAAAGTATCTCCACTCACTTCCAAAGTGATGATTACTTTCGAACCCGAGCGCGTGTCGTCCGAATCTTTAGCAAAAGTTCTCAGTGACCTCGGATTTCCTCTCAAAGAAAGTGCGGAAAATGAGGCACCAGAGAAGTTCTGGCAAAACAAGAAAGTCCTCTTCGCCTTGATATCCGGAGTAACACTGGCTTTGGGCTGGATTGGTAGCAAACTGGGTATAGCGGAAGGGTTTTCTCTGGCACTCTACATTGCCAGTGTTGCCATTGGCGGCTACTACTTTGGCCGTGAAGCTCTGGAAGAGTTAATTCACGAGCGCAAGATCAATATAGAGCTGCTTATGACAGTCGCAGCCCTAACTGCCTTGGTGTTGGGCGAGTCTGCCGAAGCGGCTATGCTTGTATTTCTCTATTCAATTTCTGAGGCTGCCGAAGGATATACCGAAGAAAAGACCCGAGCCGCCGTCCGTGCCTTGATGAAGCTTGTTCCAAAAGTCGCTCTTGTAATTCGCGATGGCGTCGAGCTTGAAATACCCGTAGAAGAACTCAAAGTGGGTGACATTTTCATTGTGCGCCCGGGTGAGTCATTAGCCACAGACGGAGAAGTAATTGCAGGCTCGTCATCAATAAATGAAGCCCCTGTTACAGGCGAAAGCATGCCAGTTGCAAAAAGCGAGGGCAGCAAAGTATTTGCGGGAAGCATAAATGCCGAAGGGGCATTGGACGTTCGTGCAACGAAAACGTTTGCTGAAAACACCATTGCGCGAATAATTCAGATGGTGGAAGAAGCCCAAGAAAGAAAAGGTAAGAATCAGCGGTTCATCGAGAAATTCGGTGAAATCTATAGTCCTTTAGTGCTGGTCGCAGGAATCGCCGTGGCCATTTTGCCACCACTGATCTTTGGGTTAGCGTGGATGACCTGGCTGACTCGGGCCACCGTGTTTCTAGTTGCTGCCGCTCCCTGTGCCCTAGTGATCTCAATTCCGATTACCCTCGTAGCTACGCTAGGTACTGCGGCAAGACAAGGAGTGCTTATTAAAGGCGGAATTTATGTTGAGGAATTAGGCAAGGTGCAAGCGGTTGCCCTCGATAAGACGGGCACAATCACGATTGGTCGACCAGAAGTGACTGACTTTGAGATGGTGCCTAATACCAAGAGAAGCGAACGGGACATATTAGCAATGTCGGCAGGGATAGAACAAAGAAGCCAACATCCGCTTGCTGAAGCAGTAGTTCGTTATGTCTCGCAGAAAGAAATTCCAGTCAATTCAGTTAGCGATTTTCAATCCACCTCCGGGGCTGGCGCTCGTGCCGTCTATGAAGGGATACCCGTTAAGGTCGGCAGTCCCCAGTTCTTCGGAAACACTGTGACAGATGACTTCAGAAAGCGAATCGAGGACTGGCAATCCGAAGGCAAAACGGTGATTTTATTTGGTGATGATAATTCTGTCTGGGCACTCTTCGCAATTCGGGATCGTATTCGTCCAGAGGCCCGTGAAGCCATCGAGTCCCTGAGAGCCGCAGGCATAAAGCACATTGTTATGCTGACCGGCGATAACAACAGAACAGCCCATGCAATTGCAAAAGAAGTTGGAATTGATGAAGTATTTGCAGAGTTGAAGCCTGACGATAAGGTAACTCAAATCCGCGGACTTGTAGGAAAATATTCCGGCGTTTTGATGGTTGGAGATGGTGTGAATGATGCTCCCGCACTAGCTGAGGCTACCGTCGGTGTAGCTATGGGAGCTGTCGGCAGCGACGTTGCTATAGAGACTGCGGATGTAGCCCTCATGGCTGACGACTTGCGAAAACTGGCTTACGCCATACAGCTCGCGCAACGAAACAAAAATGTCATTAATCAGAATTTGGCTCTTTCTGCCTTTGTTATCACAATGTTGGTGATCGGAGCAATAGCCGGGCTACTATCCCTTCCAGTCGCAGTTTTAGGTCATGAAATCAGCGAATTCATAGTTATTGCAAGCGGCCTTAGAATGCTTCGAAGTTGATTGCTACTACGGAAGATTTGGTTATCAGCTAAAAGTTTGGCGGATTATTTTTGGTAATTTAAAGACGCACAAGAGGAAATTTAATTCGCCAATTCACAGCTGGAGTCACGGGTTTTGCTCACCAGCCTTGTCAAACAAATTGGGTGTCCTCTGTTTGAAAATCGGGTTGGTTTTGTCTATATAAGGGCTGATTGATTGAGCAGAACTGGGCGGATTGAACGGCGCTATCGTAGTTGGACTTTGCAAGTAACTTGGCTTCCATGGCTGTGACTGAGTCGACGGTGATGGGGTCGTGAATAAATTTGATGGTGTCACAACAGGTGGCGGAGTTGGACTCGTAAAGTTTGTTTCATTTAGTGGCAAACCCAAATTCCTTACAGTCGGCGACGCAGTTGGTGACCAGTCGGTTGTATTTGCTTCGGATCCTGGTCTTCCGGTTAATTCAGTAAAGCGTTTTTGAGCTTCCGCCAAGTTGCCCTGGGCCTCTGCAAGATAACCTCGTTGCGCATCCGCAAAGCTACTTGATTTGCGTTTCTCATAATCGCTGACAGACGGGTCTGCTAATTGTGCATCCACTTTTGCAATCTCTGACGTGCAGTGCACAATCGTCTTTTGATATCGGTCGATAGCCGCTCTAGTGTTATAGATGTCTTGTTTCTTCTGACTTTCGGCTTGCTCATCTCGACGCTTTTGATCGGCATCCTGCTGTTGCTGCCAGGTATTTTGACCGCCGCCAGGAAACTTGTTATACGGCGAGACAGTGTCCGGAGTGCTGGTTTGAGGATTTATTTGGGCTGGAGGAGTGGGTGCATGATCGCGCTCCCATTTCCAAGAAAAGTCATGCCACCACGATTTTGCATTCATGCTGAAAGCACCAAATGCATTCAAACAGACCCAGGCAACAATAATGCCAATACTTATTTTCCAGCGAAGCTTTTCATCGGCTGCCAATTTCGTTTGTTCCAGAGCAGACTGAGCGGATTGCTCACTAGTTGCTCGTTGTGCATTGGCGGCAGCTTGCTTTGCCTTGGCTGCTGCTTCGTCTTCGGCTGCGCGCCGCGCACGCTCGTCGTTGCGCCTGCGTGCTTCGGCCTCTTCGGTGTTATTTTCTTGTGTTGTTCTCCGTTTGCCAGGCCCAGGAGCTTGCCCAGTTCCAGCCCGCTCACGTGGTTTATCTGTGGCAGCACCCGGTCTGCAAGCGCAATAGCCAGTGGCTTTGTGATTGCTTGCAAAGTGCTTTTTCAGATCATCGCGCGCATTATTGATCTTCTTCATTTCCTCTTCGGCTTCGGCTTTGGCTTCAGCTTTAGGAAAGCGGTCAGAGTGCCAAACCATAGCCAGGCGCTTGTAGCGTTCGGTTATTACTTCCATGGATGTTCCGGCTTCTTTGCCCATGACGAAGTATGCACGGGCAAGTATTTCTTCTTCAGTCATTACTTGAACACCGCCGTCTTAATATCACCGAAAAGCACAAGAAGGTTGCAAGCAGCCACTCCGATGACCCACCAAGGCGGTGCCGGCAGAGTTGTCTCGGCTGCGTTGCCGGCGTCAGTACCAGGACCCAACAAAGCCTCAGTGTCGCTCACCATGCCCTTTATGACATGATCGCATGCTGCCCAATTTGCTCCTTCAACTTCTGGCTTGAAATCAAACTGCACTACAACTGTGTCGTTGGGCTCTTCTTTGAACTGAATATCCATCACAATAAAACGCTGTTTGCGTTCTGTCTTTGTGTGAAGGTTATTAACTGAGCTACCTTCCATATGAGACTCTTCGTCTGTATACCTAATCGTGGCATTGATTCTGCGTTCTAACGTGTCGGCTGTTGGAACATTCCACTTGTCGCCAAAGTTGTAAGTTTTTTCGTCAAGGTGTTTTCGGATCTTTCCAAAAGCCTGTTTTACCGGCACTTTGTAGCGTCTCGGCACCGGATGCAAAAAGTTATAACGCTTTACGCTAGCGTGATAAAAAAACGGATACGATACGCAAATTGCCGTTAACAGGCCTTCCATAGTGCCTGTGGCTGGCGTTTGAAGCACACATACACCAGTCACCGCTCCCACCACGAAGAAGGTCACAATCGCAACGACAATTCCTACGCCCATCAGGTTCTGTCCTCATTTAACTGTTTTAGAAACTGGCACATAAATACCTCACGGATCATAATCAGGCGATTGTTTTGGTATAGGGCGCCTGTCATTATCATCTGTTTTCGGTTTCTCAGGACGTGCGCCACGGTCCAATCTTGAGTCAGTTCGCGGTGATTCCATGGGCTTCGGTGTTTGAGTTTTTTTCTCTTCTTCTTTCGGTTCTTCGACTTTCACCACTGACTGCGGCTTCGGCTCTTCTGTTTTTACGGGCGCGGGAGTTGGCTCCGGAGGCGTATCTTCAACTTGTCCACGTGTTTTGACGAACTCTGAGACTTTGTGTTTTTCTCTTGCTGGCGGGTCATATGACAGAGCCTGCTCATAGGCCAATGGATCTGTAAGCGACAGCTTGAGCGGTTTTGTATCGGCAGTAAAGACAATCACCTGCCTATCGAGACTAATCAATTCATCTGGAGTAATTAGGTGCCGTCCCTGAATGCTTTCTTGGACGCGCCCGCTATCACCGACAGTTGCCTCTTCTACAGTCATGCGTCCAATAGCTTCGCTTAAATCGCGAGCTTCTTGGAAGTTCTTCTGCTTGAAATAAACTTGAGTTGCAGGCATGTCAATTATGATTTGAGCCTCGCGCTTACTGTAGACCTGCTCTAGCTGCGCGTAGTTTTGAAAACCTAGTATCAAGCCGATTTTATTCTTACGAATAATTGAAAGGGTGTCACCAATACCGGAGATTTTGCCGAAGTTGGTAAACTCGTCGAGCAGCATGGTGAGCGGATATTTCATTCTTTCTCTGATTTCCAGAATGTGATCGAGAAGGAAGTTCATCATCAAAGATCCAATTAGCTTGCTGTCTTTTGAGCGACTCGGCACGGCTAGATAGAACGTAAAAAGCTGTGTAGCTAGAGCATCCAAGTCGATGTCTGTGGTTTCAGTTAGCGTAATCATCTGGTCTGTCATCCAGGGATTAAGCTTGGTGACAAGTCCTGAGAAGACGCCATACTTGAAATTGGTTTCGCCAGCAAGCCGCATCCAGCCTTGGAACTCCATACGAGCGACACGCGAGGGACTATCTTTTAGAACTTTTGCCAGTATGTCCGGACCTTCGGCAAGCAGCCAGCGGAGCGCTCCGAAGTGTCCTCGCTTAGGATCACCGGCTGCCGCGTGAAGTAATAGTGGGATTAGTAAAAGTTTCTCGGACCGGTTCCAGGTCTGGTCTCCTCGCGCTTCGGCGCTCTCTCCATTCATGATCACAAGGTCAGCTAACTTTTCAGCCACGCTTGCTTTTTCTTCTTCTGGAGCCCGTCTAATGCGGTCAATCGGGTTGATTCGGCAGCTGCTCATGTCCGATGGATTGAAGCAGTAGACCTTGTGCCCGGCCATTTTTCTCCACCCAGAAGTAAGCTTATATAGCTCCCCGTCTTCATATCCGGGTGTCGCCTCAGTCACGATCATGCTAGTGGCAATACGCTCGATTAGCTGCGGGAAGAAGAACCCACGGGACTTTCCAACCCCGGTTCGCCCGCAGACGATGGCATGTGCGTGAGTCCAAAATTCGGGCACTTGAATGTATTGATTGTCCGGAGTTCTGCCAATGATGAACCTTTTGGCGTCTGCCGTTTTTTGAAAGTAGCCTTTTGCGGCAAGGTCCTGGTCGGTGCCCCAACTCGCAGAGCCATACACAGTGCTCTTTTCCTTGTAAGTCTTAGCTTCTTCAACTCGCTCAGCGTCGTTTTGCAGTTCCATCATAATACGGTCACAACGGCGCTGGCAGTCATTCTCGCTCGCCCCGCCTTTGCGCTCTTCGATTTCAATGTTGACCAGCATGCCGCCCGAGCTCGCGACGCGCCAGCGCAGAACAACCCGGTATTCCTGCCGCCACCAGTCTTTGCCGATTTGCTCGTCCAGGCGCTCAGTTGCCAGAATCTGGTCGAGCTGCTTGCTGGCTCTGTCTACTTTGTAGCCGAGACGGTCCAGGACGTTGACGGCCAGGATCGGAAAGTCTTTGGCGTTCGTTTCAACGATGCCGGAGTCTTTGATCTGCACTGCCATTTAATAGCGCCCCCATGGGTCGTACTTATCCCAGGATTCCTCGTCATCGCGTTCCCATTTCTTCCGCTTTTTGCCTTCGTTGATCTTGTCACGACCGACCTGGTTTTGCTCAAGAGCCTGATCAAGTTTTTCTAGCGATGCTTTGTCGCGCTCTTTTTGCTCCTCAGTCCTGCCCGGTTGCACATGCTCCTGCAGTTTGTCGGCCTTGGCTGCATCCAGGGCCTCTCTGCCTTCTTTCATGAAGTCCCTGTTGCGGTCATCGAGTGGAATCCATTTGACAAGCTCATTAGCGATGGAGGCCCCCTGCATAAATAGCCCCATCACAGGGTGGCTCATAAAGTTCTCCTGCATTGGGTTTATCATCCGTCCGCCCTCCTGGGCCTTGAGCTGGTCCATGGTTTTGCTCCGCTCAAATTGCTTGTGCGTATTAGCCAACTCACGCTCTAAAACGCCCGACCATCGGGCTCTATCGGCATGCTCCATCCAACCTCGAAGCTTTTGGTAGTCTTCGATGGGCAGCTTCTCATTGCCCTTCTCTCGCAACTTTGCAGTTAGCTCGAAAAGCTTCTCGGGCGCGGTGTCCTTGTCGTACTTCTCGCCTTTATATTCGAAATGGTCTTTCTCTTTTTCTGGTCCTGCGGCCTTTTCAGGACTTTGCTGGCGATCGCGCTCGCCATATCGTTCTTTGTCCTTCATCCAGCCCACGAGCTTCTTGTACTCATCTACCCCGATGCGGTCGTCATAGTTGTCCCAGAGATGGGTTTTCAGCTCTCGCAACTCTTTGAGAGTATTTGCCTTACTCCACTCTTTTCCCGCCGCCTGAATAGTGTCCTGAAAGTATGGTTTTTCTGGGGCATCGAGATCCGGAGCGCTCGGTCTGTCCTTTTTTGC
>JARLHI010000042.1 GCA_031292355.1 Candidatus Obscuribacterales bacterium | reverse complement strand
GCACCCACACTGCAAGCTGCCACCAACGGTACTGTTGGTCCACAAGGTCAAGATGCTACATATATCACCGGTGTCAATACCGCAGGTACAGTCCGCGTTAACAACTTGGCTAACTTAGAAGCATTGCTCAACATCATCGCTAACGGTTTGGAAATCCTGGGAATTGCCTGGGGCGGACCAACCATGATCATGGGCTTCATGCACATGGCTGCTGGAACTCAGGACGCCATGAAGAGAGTTCTGTTCGGAGCTGCCGGTGTGACAGGCGGTCTGGCAACACCAGGTTGCATCAACTGGCTCGTAGCATCTGCCCGCGACGCCAATTTGTTCAGCTAACGACCTAGTTCTAAAAAAAAATATGGACGGTCCAGCATCAAGCTGGACCGTTTTCTTTTGCGTGAGACCCACTCTGGCTACAGTCTTTGTGCAATCTTGAGAAAAGCTCATGAATGTCGTTTGGCTAGCAAAATTCTGCTTGACTTCGTCATTGCTTGCGATTAATCTATAACCGTCTTCAATTCACATTTGCTACGCAAACCCTTACTACGTTTACCTTTAATACTGTTACAGAGACTCAACCGAGGAGGTTGTTCTTGTATGAAAATTTCACTTACTAAATCCGCCGCTTCTTTCGCCGTTATGTCCGCTTTGACTCTCGGTCTTTCAATCGCTCCAGTCCACGCTCAAGCCACTCCCGCAAATGCCAATGATGCATTCGCGTCAGCCGGAACAGGCAAGTACAACCAAGGATCGCAGATCAATACCGGCTCGCAAACCAGCAATACCGCTGTGGCAGGCACGAATGCACCAACGTTGCAAGCTGCCACGAATGGTACTGTTGGTCCACAAGGTCAAGACGCTACATACATTACCGGTGTTAACACGGCTGGTACTGTCCGCGTCAATAACCTTGCTAACTTAGAAGCCTTGCTCAATATCATCGCTAATGGTTTGGAAATCCTGGGAATTGCCTGGGGCGGACCAACCATGATCATGGGCTTCATGCACATGGCTGCTGGTACACAAGACGCCATGAAGAGAGTTCTCTTCGGTGCTGCTGGTGTGACAGGCGGTCTGGCAACACCAGGTTGCATCAACTGGCTCGTAGCATCAGCTCGTGACGCTAACTTGTTCAGCTAATCGTCTAGTTCTCGAAAATTGCGGACGGTCTAGCATCTTGCTGGACCGTTCTTTTTTTTGTTGAGATGATCCTAGCTATGCTCTTGATAGAATCTTGAGAAAGGGCTTGCTCACTGGGTTTTGTAATAAATTGACTGCTTGACTTTGAACTTAGTTGGGCTTAATCTAATTTGTGATCAGTTCAAGTTTGCTTGTCAAATTTCGACGACACACGGATAGATATAGAGAGTCTCAACCGGGGAGGTTGTTCTTGTTATGAAAAATTTGCTTACTAAATCTGCAGCTTCTTTCGCAGTTATGTCCGCTTTGACTCTCGGTCTTTTGATCGCCCCAGCACAAGCTCAAGTCTCTGCAACTTCTGCCGATGCTTTTTCCTCGGCTGGTCAGGGTCTTGGCGCTAATGGTTCGCTAGGTCGTGATACGGCGATTAACACTGGATCGCAAACCATGAATCAAGCAGGACCTGGTGTGAACGCACCAACACTGCAAGCTGCCACCAACGGTACTGTAGGCCCTCAAGGTGCTGATGCCACCTACATCACTGGCGTGAACACCGCTGGTACAGTGCGCGTCAACAACCTAGCGAACTTAGAAGCGTTGCTCAATATCATTGCTAACGGTTTGGAAATTCTGGGAATTGCCTGGGGTGGGCCAACCATGATCATGGGCTTCATGCATATGGCTGCTGGAACTCATGACGCTATGAAGAGAGTTCTATTTGGTGCGGCTGGCGTAACAGGCGGTTTGGCAACACCAGGTTGCATCAACTGGCTCGTAGCATCCGCTCGTGACGCTAACTTGTTTAGTTAGTTTGAAATAAATCCAGTTGCAAAAAGTCCGGTTGAAAATCAATCGGACTTTTTTTGTGCACACAGGACAAGTAAAGCCATCGCAATACGGAAATTACGCAATCTGGAGAAAAACCTCATAAGTGTTGTCTAGCCAACAAAACGGCGCTTGACTTCATTATTACTTGCGATTAATCTATAACCCTGTTCAGTTCAAGTCCGCGCCTTCAAATCCTTACTACCACTCATTTCTATTACGAATATAGAGACTCAACCGGGGAGGTTGTTCTTGTATGAAAGTTACTCTTACTAAATCTGCCGCTTCTTTTGTCGTTATGTCAGCTTTGACCCTCGGTCTCTCGATCGCTCCAGCCCATGCTCAAGCCACAGTGGCAAACGCTAACGACGCATTTTCGTCAGCCGGTCAAGGAAGTATGGGGCGTGACCAACAGATTAATACTGGTTCGCAAACCATGAACCAGGCTGGACCTGGCAACAACGCACCAACATTGCAAGCTGCGACGAATGGTACCGTTGGTCCACAAGGACAGGATGCCACCTACATTACTGGCGTCAACACAGCTGGTACAGTCCGCGTCAACAACCTTGCTAACTTAGAAGCTTTGCTCAACATCATTGCTAACGGTTTGGAAATCCTGGGAATTGCCTGGGGCGGACCAACCATGATCTTTGGCTTCATGCACATGGCTGCAGGCACCCAACAGGCTATGAAGAAAGTTCTCTTCGGTGCTGCTGGTGTGACAGGTGGTCTGGCAACACCAGGTTGTATCAACTGGCTCGTAGCATCAGCCCGTGACGCTAACTTGTTCAGCTAATCAAATAGTTCAGTTTTTCCCCCGCCAACGCCAGCCAGAGACCTCCCGTAAGGGGGGTTTTTGGTCGTTATGGGTTATTCTTAAATCGGGTTTCTCGAAATAAGCCCATTGCTGGAGACAAAACATTCCACTTAGTGATTCTCAAAAGATTCAATATCGAAAACAGCTTGCCCTACCGGGAATGAGCGAAGAAGCGCAACTTCGATTGATATCGTCGACGGTGCTAGTTTTGGGCATGCGTTGGACTGGAGAGACCGTCGCTAAACAATTGAGTCTTGCTGGTGTCGGCAAGATTATTTTGCTTGATGAAAATCCTAAGTTATTATCTGACGCCAGCCGGGCCATCGCCGGCTCAAACTGGAGAAATAAGGACAGTGAAATTGTTTGTCGCGCCTGGAGTTTTGAGGCGCAGCGTTCAGAACAAATGATTGCCGACGCTGATGTTGTCGTGGATTGTCTCGATAATTGGCAACAGAAATTACTGGCAAGTGACGTCTGCATGCTTTTGGATAAACCACTCGTGCACGCAGGCGGTTCTCGGTTTCGCTTTCAAACATATATGATGGTGCCAGGGAAATCTGCGTGTTTGCGCTGTGCATTTCCGCAGGCGGGCATCGATGATGTTCCCCTGGAGACAGCTGATGATGCTGGCCTTGTGGCGATTATGTCTATGGTGGCGGCCATTCAGGCCATCGATACTATCAAAGTCATTGCCCGTCTGGGCATCAGTCAAGGAAACGAACTACACAAATTCGACTTTTTAAGCGGTGAATTCGAATCAATTCGTGGACTGGATCCACGACGCGATTGCCCTGATTGCGGCAGAGCTAATAGTCCTCGAATTTAGTCGCGTTTGAACATTTACTTTGCTTGAGCGCGGCAATTATCTGTGCTGACTTTTGTGGAAATTTGACCTTGATCAGTTGTTCGATGGTGTTCCACCGTCTTTGAGTTTCTTTGACGCCTAGTTCTTTGACGATCGAATGATAGGTCGCTTTTTCGTAGAGCTTTTTGCCTTGGGTGGAAGTCGGTTGGGTCTTGTCGATGTCACCATATTCGAAACCGTGACGCGAGATTGATTGAGCATCATGCCCTACCTGCGCCAGCTTCAGAGGTTCAATATCGTATGGAGCAGGTCGTCGGAGTGGATCTCCTTCTTCGAGTTTTAATTCGATGTAGTTTGAACGAAAGTAAAAATCTAGCATGGGGCGAAGCAGCAGTCCCAAATGATGCAGGGCATTTGCGCGGTCTTCAGCGCTGGTGTCTGCGTTGCCAGCAAAGTTGATAATCTTTCGAGTTTCTCTATCTGCGTACGAAAAAATCTTTGCTGTTATAGGATTGGCATCATCGCCTACTGCTGTGACCAGATTTTTGTAATCGAGGACAGAATCATTTTGGGCACAAGCGTCGGCGATGATTTTTCTGTTGGTGTCACATATGGTGCTGCTAAGGGAATCATCAATGACCGACCGGTAAATGTTTCCCTGGTTTTGTTTTTCTAACGAAACCATTTTGGCCGGTACACAATTTCCTAAATTTTGCGTTGACCAAAGCCAAGAGGAAAGGAGTAGAATGGCTACAGTAGTACTTTTGACTTGTATAGGCATTGTATATATCAGTCTGGTCCAATGTTGTTTTATCAGTGATCGTTTGATGATGTTGGTGAAAAAGATCATTGATCGTGCGCGGCAGATTACATAGAATGAGCAAGTGTCAGTATAGAGCCATTCAAGGGAAATACGCTATTGGATGTCAGAGAAATTGTCGAAATGAATGCGCTTGAGCGAATATGTAAAAGTGGTGCAGAGGTAGATCTGTTCGATATCGAATTTGTCGCTTTCGATACTGAGACAACAGGTCTTTCGCCGATTGCCGCACGACTTGTTGAACTTTCTGGTGTGAAATTCAAACTAGGCACCACTGAGCTGACAACGTTTTCGTCATTAATCAATCCCGAGTGTGACATACCGCCTGAAGTCACAAACGTTCACGGTATCACCGATAAAATGGTAGCTGATGCTCCTCGAGCTGCAGAAGTCATACCTCGCTTTATCGAGTGGATTGGCTCGCATGAAACAGTTTTGGTGGCACATAATGCGCCTTTTGACGTTGGCTTTTTGCAAATTGCAATGACTAAATTGGGGCTGGAGATGCCAGGCAACGTAGTGGTCGACACATTGCCTTTGACAAGGCGTTTGCTCAAGGATGCACCGAATCATCGCTTGCAAACACTGGTTGAATATTTTCAACTCGAAGCTGATGGCTATCACCGCGCGCTTGCAGATAGTCATCACGTGAAGAATATTCTCGCCAAGGTTGCCTGCGCGGAATTCAATTTGACTACTTGGAGTGCCTTGAAAGCGCTAGGCTGCACCTTTGCCTTCAATCGAGACGCTGAATCCGAGAATGGTTGGTTCGAGCCAGATCCAGAAGTCGTTCGTCAGGCTCAGATTATTCGTGATGCCATAGCGACTGGGGCCGCGATTAGTTTTGTTTATCAGGGAGCTCGCAGGCAGAAAAGAAAAGTGACGCCTACTGCTGTGATGCAGAATCGCGGCAATTTCTATTTAACCGCTAATTGTCATAGAGTCAAAGAAGAGAGAACATTTCGCGTGGATAAAATGTTCGAGGTTGAGCTGCTCAAGGTTGTTGCTGGAAGCGGTGTTTAGAATTCTGCACAAAGCAGACTGATTTGAACTCTATGGGTGCTGTATTATTTGAGTTTGAAGCTTGAGAGCAAGTTCCAATCGAGTACTACATGAGTGCGTCTTCACAATTCAAAAGAAGTCTTGGCATAGTTGCTTTGAGTAGTTGGCTGGTGCTGTCTGCCAATGCGCCAGGCCTATGCGCTTTTGGATTTGGCGAGCATCACAAGAAAAACGCAGACGCCGCTGCACCAGACACCTCAAGCGCAGCCGCTCCTGCGGTCTCTCCTGCATCTGACGTTCAGGCGGTGCCCGCAGCGAGCTCAGCTGCAACGCCCGCTCAAACGGAACCTGTTACTCAGGATTTAAAGCCTATGGTTCAGCCCATTGAGCCAGCCACAGCAGCTGGTGTGCAAGAACGGGGCCAGGACTCGAGTAAAACTGAATCAGAGCATTCAGCTGCTACGGATCCAACTGCGGCCTCGGATCCTGAAGGCAAAGCAAAAATTCGTGGTGCTGCTTTCACTGTGATTGGCAAACTGGGTTTGTTCAATTCTAAAAAGTCCAGTAAAGACTCTGAGCATCGCGTTGAAAAGCCAATCGGTCAAGGCGACTTACAGGTAAAACCTGATGAAACTCCTGCCGAGAAACCAGTGCCGAAAGTTGTCGACGAAACGCCCGCTCCACCTGTGTCTGCACCAGAAGCAGAAGCGCACGTAGAAGCGAAACCAAAGATAGAGCCAGCACCTGCGACGGCTCCTGTAGTAGCACCGGTGGTATCGGCGCCTGAAATGCCAGCTGATTCCCATGCCGAGGCGCCAATTCAACCGGCCAACGAGACAGCGCACCCCAAATCTGAGGGTAAGGTAAGCAAGTTATTTGGCAAGAAAAGCTTTAAGAGGCTGGAGTCACCTAAAACTTCTGAGCCTGCTGAGTCTAAGCCAGTCGTGCAAGAGCAAGGTGACTTGCAGGCAAAACCTGTTGAAAAACGCACACAAAAAGTTGTTGACGATGCGCCCGCTCAGCCTGCTTCAACCCCTACAATAGCACCAGTAGTATCAGCGCCTGCAACCACAGCCGATCATGCCGACGCGGAGACAGCGCCACCGCAATCAGCTAAAGAATTTGCCATACCAAAATCTGAAAGTACTATGAGCCGGTTGTTTGGTAAGAAAAACACAAAGAAACCGGATCCAACTCAATCTTCCGAGCAAGCCGAGTCTACAACTACTAGTGCGGGAATGACATCTGAATCGGACACGGAAGCCACCGAGTCTGAGCATGCAAGTGCAGAAAAATCGGTAGCTCACGAAAGCAACACCAAAGACAAAGGACCTGACGCTGCTTCGGCTGAGCATTTTGGACGTCTGGGCGGAGAAAACGATGGGGACAATATTCCAACCAAAGCGTTTGACACAAGTGCTCAAGAGCGGTTGGAAAATAAGGGGCGGCGAATCGACAAACACATGCAAGCTGGCGATATGTTTCTCGAGCGAAGAGACCTGACTAACGCCTTGCTTGAATTCGAAGAAGTGATAAAACTCGATCCGAAGAGCTTTAAAGGGCATTATATGCTGGCGAAGGTGCTCCTTGGAATGTCTGACTTTGAAGAAGCTCTCAAAGAAGCAGATGCGATCGTGGCTATACGTGCCACCAGCGGTGATGCTCACTTTATGCGCGGCGAAGCATTGAGATTGCTTGGTAAGTATTCAGAAGCTTCTGACGAATACAACGACACCTTGCGCATAGATCACGGAAATGCTCTTGCCCACGCCTATCTGGCTGAATGTCTGCGAAAGAAAGAGGCTTATAAGACGGCTATTGCAGAATGTCGCAAAGCCATAAAATTGAACGACCGTTTAGTGGTGCCTCATCTAATTATGGCCCAGTGTTATGCTGCCGATCACAACGCGGACGACGCCTTAGCTGAATACAAAACGGCATTGGCACTCGATCCTAAAGACCCCGTTGTGCACGCGCGATACGGTTTGGCCCTCGGTAATGCCGGAAAATGGGACGCAGCGTTGCTTGAATTCAGGCACTCAATTGATTTAAATCCGCGATATTCCGAAGGTCATCTCGGTCTTTCCTGGACTCTTGCTAATATTAACCGTACAGCAGAAGCCGTAAAGGAAGCCAAATTGGCTGTGAGTCTCGCTCCAAATGATCCAGATACCCACTCTAATTTAGCCTGGGTTTATAGTAAAAAACAGGCTCATGCAGATGCGGTGACTGAATACAGACTGGCTGTAAAAATTGCCCCTCAGAACGCCAAGCTGCATCGAGCGCTGGGACTTGCTTTACGGGATATGGGTGATATAAATGGAGCTATCGCCGAATTACTCGTGACGACAAAAATGTCGCCAAAAGACTCTGACTCCAAGCTGGCTCTACAAGCTCTTATGCAGGGAAAGCGAGCTAACTAGTTTGGCTTTTTGCTGCTGCCTGGCTTTTCTGCTTTGGTGCCGGCTTTGCACATTGGACATTCGGATTCTTGATAGTTAATTAGATTAAGCGTGATCAACTTCAGGAATGGTATACCAAAATCGATAGTTGAACCGCTGCGATCAATGATCGAAGCTACGGCGATGGGCGTACCTCCGAGCGACTTTATCAATTCAACTACTTTTCTCGCTGAACCGCCGGTGGTACAAACGTCTTCCACCACGAGAACTTTTTCCCCAGGTGCAATCTCGAGCCCTCGACGAATAGCAAAATTGTTTTGATCGTCTCTTTCGGCAAAAAGCGCTCGAACTGGCTCTTTGTCTGGGTTGAGTTTATCCAGAGCTGTGGCCATCATCACTTCCCAGTGAATTGCTCCAAGTGCTGGACCTGCCACCGTATCTGGTATTAAGTCTGCCTCTTGCAATTGTTTGGCCATGAGATCGGCCAGGGCCAGACCATAGCGTGGATACTGGAGAACGCGCTGGCATTGTATGTAATCAGTGCTGTGTAAACCGCTGGTCAGAAGAAAATGGCCGTTGCGCCAGGCTTGGACAGATTTCAAAATGGATTCGGGATCGGCAGTTTTTACAGTGTTCATATTTTTTCCAGATTTTTAGGAGATTGCCAAATACTACAATGCACAACGCGTACATTGACCTCCTTTAACGAAAAAATTTGCAATGTCAGGCGGTAGTTACCGAGTGTGAGCCCGCTTTTTGGTGTATTCTGACAGCATGAAACCTTTAATCGGCATAAACCTGGACGTGCGCACTGGTCCTCCTCCAGAGACAGCGGTGCAAACCACATATACTCAATCAATCCTGAAAGCTGGCGGGGTGCCCATTCTGTTGCCCCCCATGCCTGATGACGAACTGGCGGATGCAGTCAAAAATTTGGCTGGTCTCATGCTTATTGGCGGACTGGACTATTGCCCCTCGAATTATGGCGAAGAGCCCCACGCGAGCGTCGAGACCATGCATCCCGAGCGCGAACGTTTCGATATGCGTCTAATGAAGAAAATCCTCAATGAGACTGAGCTGCCAATTCTTGGTATCTGTGCCGGTAGTCAGCTGTTGAATATCATTTTAGGTGGAACGCTTATACAAGATATTGCGACTGAATTTCCTGATTCGCAAGTCAATCACTCTAGCGCTCCAAATGGCTGGGTGAAGGGGCATCGTATGCATGATGTTTTGATTCAACCTGGCACTCAGTTGGCCAAGTATTACCCCAATAGTCGAGTTTCTGTGCCGACGTCTCATCATCAGGCTATTCGCAAAGTCGGACAAGGTCTTGTGGCGAACGCTTTTTGCGATGATGGCGTCATCGAGGCAACCGAATTGCCTTCGCGTTCGTCATTCACAATTGGTGTCCAATGGCATCCAGAGCGTGATTACGAGACCAACAAACTCTTGTTCGAGGCGTTCGTACAAAGTGCGTGCCTTTACATGTCGGGGCAAAAGCCAGAGCAAAAAGCGGTTGCGCAAAGGTAGCACCTGATGGTCACTAGCTCAAAACAAGCTAAAGCACCTACAAGGGTGCTCATCACAGGTGGTGCTGGGTTCATAGGCAGCCACCTCAGTGAGCGTCTGGTTTGTGAAAGATTGGATGTGACTGTTGTCGATAATTTCGACGAATATTATCCGGCCGCCGTCAAACGCCAGAATATTGCGAAATTTTTGAAAGCGGAAAATTTTCGGCTGGTCGAAGGTGATATCAGAGAAGATGCGCTCTGGGAAGATGCCTTCAAAGGGGCCCCCTTTGACGTGGTTATTCACCTTGCGGCTCTTGCTGGTGTTCGTCCATCGATTGAGCGACCGGCTGCATACATGGACGTCAATATTCGCGGTTTGCAAAAGCTAATCGATCGTCTCAAAAGCACTCCTTCTGCACGTTTAATTTTTGCCTCATCCAGTTCTGTTTATGGTAATCGTGACAGCAACTCTCCTTTTATTGAAACCGATCGAATTGACACTCCCTATTCACCTTATGCTGCTTCAAAAGCAGCTGGTGAGCTTCTCTGTCATGCGGCCCATGAATGTTATAACCTGAACATCGCCTGTCTGCGATTTTTTACTGTCTACGGTCCAAGGCAACGTCCGGATTTAGCTATCAATAAATTTTGTCGTCTGATAGAAGCTGGTAAGCCAATCGAGGTTTTTGGTGATGGCTCGACGCAGCGTGATTACACTTTTGTCTCTGATACCGTATCTGGTATCGCTTCCGCGATGACTTATGACGCACCTGGTTTTGACATCATCAATTTGGGACGTGGCGAACCGGTCAGTTTAAATAAGATGATTGAGTGTCTGGAAAATAGTCTAGGCAAAAAAGCTGAGCGAATTTACAAGCCTGAACAAACTGGTGATGTTTCGTTCACTCATGCTGATATAACCAAAGCGACGAAAGTTCTTAACTATCGTCCTCAGACATCAATAGATGATGGAATCGCTAGTTTTGTCGACTGGTACAAGCAACAGACGCGCGTTGCTTATTAGACGCTCCACTTTACAGCTTCGGCAAATCTGGACTTTTACGTTACGGCAAAAGCAAAAGTCTTGACAGACGCGCCTCAAGCTTTGGATAATCAGGTAACACGGGACGGTAGCTCAGTTGGTTAGAGCACGCGACTCATAACCGCGATGTCGGCAGTTCAATTCTGCCTCGTCCCAAATTTTTGATCTGTGTGTCTGCAACTCTGTTCTGCTTCCATTGACAATGGTCGTAGCTATTGCTGCGTTCGATAATGCTCGGTGTCGCCGAAGTGATAGTAAGTGTTGTTGGCTGATTCTGATGTTTTAATACCAGCGGCTTGAGACACGATTTTCCTTTGCGAGTTGCGGGGATATCGCAAGAGGGCGCTACCTTCAAGGGCATTGACTGAGTCAATAACTGCCTGATCGAAGTGAGGAAAACCTGATGGTTGCATGATCTTTAGATGAACTATGTGCCTGTCGGGCGTTACCTGGCAGGAAAACCAGCAAGTCGTGCCCATCGGAAAACGCGCATAAACCTGGCCTGTGCGGGGATCAAAGCGCATCTGTAAGTCGCCTGTGTTCGACAAAGACTCCTGGACACCCTGTTGAACGGCTCGTAGAAAGCGGTTACGCCATTTGTCCCATTCCACCATAACGTCTTCATCGTCCATATCTGGATCCAAAGAAGCGCCTAAATCCTGAACTTTCGCTGAACCTTCCAGGACCTTTGAACGATCGTCGCTTTTGCCGGTCATGCCCTGCAAATTACCGTCATCGTCGTCTTGTGCTTGCCCTCTTAAATTGCCCCGGCCGGTTTGCTCGGCTTTGCCTTCGAGCTTTTTAGCTGGCACAACCGGTGCTGGCATTGGTTCGAGTTGTCGCAAAGGAGTGGCAGGGACGGCGTCGTACTCAGTTGCAGAACCTTGCAATGGCTCTGCTGCCACGGTCGCTTGGATATTGGAGGAGGTTATCGTTAAAGCAAACAAAGCGGCTGTGGTCAGACCGTAAACAGGTGAATGCTTTTGTTGTCTTTTAGCCAAGGAAGTGAACCTCTCGACGAATGTCGCAGAACTAGATTTAGCATAACCTAAGAGTGTGCGCCTGTATCAATAAAAGCCTTCCTATTTGCTAGTATAGCCACGACGCGTGAACGATTTGTGCAGGATCTATTCTTTGCCAGAAAATTTTGACGATGTTTTTGTAAATGCCATAGCAGCTTCCATTGACGGACTTACCAACGGTGGTGAGTACGCGCGAATTTTGGTGGCTCTTTCTGGTGGTCCCGATTCAACGGCCCTTCTGCTTGCTGCGCATCGTTTGGCTGAAAAATCCGGTCTATTGATCCTCGAAGCGGCTCACGTTAATCATCATTTGAGAGGAAAAGACTCCGACCTTGATGAGGAGTTTTGTCGCGAATTTTGTGCTTCATTGAACATTCCGTTGAGAGTTCATCAAGACGATTTAGCGACTTCTACATCCTCCGAAGATGCCTTGCGTGACAAACGTTATGCTTTTTTGAAAAATGAAGCAGTGGCTGGAAACTTTCGTGCCGTCATGACAGCTCATACCTTAAACGATCAAGCTGAAACACTTTTGTTTCGATTGATTCGCGGTACCTCCCTCAAAGGGCTAGGTGGCATCAGATCGTGTCGCAACCTTGTGCGCGACGTTCTCTTACTACGACCGCTTTTGTCCATCAGTCGAGATGACGTGGTGCTTTTCTTGTCCCAGCAAGAAGTGACTGCCAGAGACGATCTCTCTAACTCTCAGATGCACTATTCGCGCAATTACATTCGCCACATGATAATGAAGCCCATTGAGGAGCGATTCGTCGGTGGAATAGAGCGCATCGCTGGTTTTGCCACTCGAGCTGCAGCAGACGATGAATTCATTGAGCAACAGGCGCAAGCGATCTTTGCGGAGTTAGATCTTTTTGACGACCTATGGGAGCTTAATAAGATTAGAGGTTTGCATCAGTCTTTGTTCACACGAATTCTGGTTCTAGCACTACAGCAAAGAGAAATTGAAGTCGACAGCGCCAGGATCGAGGCACTGCAGACGATATTACTTGCAGAAATTGGCGGTCGAATTTCTCTTGACGGAATGTGGGATGCAGTGGTCGAAGGTAACCACATGCAGTGGCTCAACAAACGCGAGGATTTTGCGTCTGACAGTTTGCCGGATTTTGAAGTGGCATTGAAAATTCCTGGTGTGACGCCGATTGCAGATACCGGCAAAGGTTTGAGCGTCGAGCTTATAAGCGGCAAGTCAACTTCTTTGATGGATAATTATCCGGACGCCAATGCTCTTGAAGCATTAGTTGACTTCAGTCGATTTCAGGCAGAGTCGATGGTTCCGATTACATTGCGTAGGCGTAGAGTTGGCGATTTTATTCAGCCTTTGGGCATGACGCAAAATGTGCGCCTCAAAAAATATTTGCATACGAGGAAAGCGAGTCGACAATCGACAATCCTTGATACCACTCTTGAACCTGGATATCTGGTATCACACTGCATCGTCTTGGCTTCAGGCAAAGAAGTCCTTTGGGTGCCTGGAATTGGTTTAAGTGAACACGTGAAAGTCAGTGCAAACTCAGAACCCACCTACAGATTGGTGATTGTTGATTTGGTAGAAGAAACCGATTAGATACCGAGAAAAATTGATATCCGATTCTGAAGATTTGATTAGTCCTTGCAAGAGGCTGTTTGCATCTGTAAATGATGGTTAAGATCAATGCAGAAAGAGCGGGGCTGATGTGATTTTGCCGAAACGGAACACTGAGACTGCGTTCTCGTCGAAAAACAATAGAAGTCCTGGCGGAGGAGTGATTTCTCAATGTCGCGTTGGAAGTGGCTTTTAATAAGCCGGGTATGAGTATTATGGACAGGGTGGGTATTTTGGAGGGGATAGGTGGCGGCACATCCGCGCGCTTCTTCGCTAAAGTCCTAGAAGAAGTCAACAGTAGAACGCGTTCGCAACGCTTCGTGAATGGCTCGAAAAGCTCACTGGTACTTGATTAGAGTCTTCGCTTTAGCGTGTTATAATCTGAACACTATGTTTTGGGAGCAGGTCAAATGAGGAAGTACGGAACAACCTGGGCCGTTTTCTTTTTACTATTAGTTCTGGTCGTATTTGTTTTTTCCCTGACCGGGATGAGTCGTAAAGAGGCGCCGCTCACTTACACGGAGCTGCAGCAGTTTGTTCGCGACAAGAACAAGCCGATTAAAAAGGTCATCGTCACAAATGGTGAGTCTGTTGTTCAGGTTCAGCTTGGCGGCATAGAACGGGAACGTTCGGTGACTGTTCCTGCTGAGGCCAAACAAGACCTCATCAAGGAGATGAATGCTGCCGGCGTCGATGTCGAAGTGCGCGAGCCCGATAAATCAACGTTCTGGTTTAGTATGGTCAGCTCGTTGTTCCTACCCATTTTGATACTCGTAGGATTTTTGTTCATGTTCCGCAGTGCTCAATCGGGCGGAAACCAGGCTATGAGTTTCGGTCGCAGTCGCGCCAAGCTCATGGTGGACAACAAGGTTAAAGTGACATTCCAGGACGTCGCTGGCATCGATGAAGCCAAGCAAGAACTCCAGGAAATCGTAGACTTCCTCAAGAATCCAGATAAGTTCCAAGCGCTTGGCGCGAGAATCCCTCGCGGCGTTCTGCTTGTCGGTGCCCCTGGTACTGGTAAGACATTGCTTGCAAAAGCAGTTGCTGGCGAGGCTGGAGTTCCATTCTTCAGTATCTCAGGTTCAGACTTCGTTGAAATGTTTGTTGGTGTTGGTGCATCTCGCGTACGTGATTTGTTCGACCAGGCCAAGAAACATGCGCCTTGCATTGTATTCGTGGATGAAATCGATGCTGTCGGTCGTCAACGTGGGGCGGGTCTTGGTGGTGGTCACGATGAGCGTGAACAGACCTTGAACCAATTGCTCGTTGAAATGGATGGTTTTGAAGGAAGCAACGGTATCATCGTTGTTGCTGCAACAAACCGTCCAGACATTCTCGACTCAGCTCTATTACGTCCAGGTAGATTTGACCGTCAAGTCGTAATCGATAGGCCAGATGTATTGGGTCGCGAACAAATTCTCACGGTGCATTCGCGTGGCAAACCGCTATCGAAAGATGTTGAACTAAGAGTACTCTCGCGACGCACTCCAGGCTTTACTGGTGCCGATTTATCTAATTTGATCAACGAAGCTGCGCTCATTGCAGCTCGATTGGATAAACGTGAAATCGAGATGACAGATCTGGAATTGGCGATCGATAAAGTGATCGCTGGACCAGAAAAGCGAACTCGCATTATTCAACCCAAAGAAAAGGAAATGACTGCCTATCACGAAGTCGGACACGCATTGATGTGCATCTTGCTCAAACATGCTCACCCGCTTCACAAGGTCAGTATCATTCCTCGCGGATTCGCTCTGGGATTGACAATGTTCTTTCCTGAAGAAGATATTCTCACTCAGACAAGATCACAAATTATCGATCAAATTGGTGTCAGTCTTGGTGGTCGAGTTGCTGAAGAAACCGTATATGGTGAAATCACAACCGGTGCTTCCGATGACTTGAAGAAGAGCACTGAGATGGCTCGCCGCATGGTCACCGAATTTGGTATGAGCGATAAGCTTGGACCATTGACCTTTGGCAAGCGTAGCGACCATATGTTCATGGGACGCGAGATGGGGACTGAGCGAGATTATGGTGAGAACATCGCCAGCATGATCGACGACGAAGTCAAACGCATCGTCACCGAACAGTATGAAAACGTCAAAGCTCAGCTCGTCAAATACCGTCCACACATGGATGAAATCGTTAAAGTGTTGCTGGAAAAAGAAACGCTGGAACGCAAGGAAGTAGACGACATCATTGCCGAAGTGAACAACCGTTTGGGTTGGTCGCAACGCATGCCACGTTCAGTGGACTTTGATGATAAAGCTTCACCGCCTCCGTCTGATACCGTGCTCGATGGTGGCAAAATCACCATGTCGAGTACGCCTAAGCAAGACGACCCGCCAAGCGGCTTACAGCCTTCTTTCGCGTAGTTCGTCAATCAAATCAATATAGAGAGCGGTTCAACTTCGGTTGAGCCGCTTTTTGGTTTAAAGAAAAGGTGTCTTCTTGACATAGTTCTGCATCCAAATGTGCCCTAGCTGGGCTTGAGGCATAAACCTAAACATATATTAAGAGCATCCGTTAGACGCCAGTTATGCAGGATGATAGACGCTATCGCTGAAGCGTAATACTTCCCGCGCGGATAACACAGTCGAGCACTCTCTGGAGGGTCTAAACGTGGCCGTTGTTCAAGAAAAACCATTACTGTGCAAGGATTTCCTTGCTCGTCCAAAACAACTTCTCATTGACGGAAAATTCGTTGATGCAGAAACCGGCAACATGTTCGAAACTCGCAATCCTGCAACAGACGAAGTTCTTTGTCAGGTGCAAGAAGGTGGCAAAGCTGATATCGACAAAGCAGTAAAAGCTGCACGCAAAGCGTTCGAACACGGCAAATGGCGCAAAATTACCGCTACTCAGCGCGCCAACATGATGCTTAAACTGGCTGACCTCGTCGAGAAAAATGCCGATGAATTCGCTCAGTTAGAGACTCTCGATAACGGCAAACCAATCAAAGAATCTCGTTATTTCGATATTCCAGCTGTTGTTGAAACCTTCCGTTATTACGCTGGTTGGTGCACAAAGCTCGAAGGCGAAACGATTTCAAACAATCCTGATTTCTTCACTTACACACTACGTGAGCCAATTGGCGTTGTTGGTCAAATCATCCCTTGGAATTTCCCACTATTGATGGCTGCCTGGAAATTGGGTCCAGCCCTTGCTTGTGGCAATACACTCATCCTCAAGCCCGCCGAGCAAACACCGCTATCCGCATTGCGTTTGGGTGAATTGGTTCTTGAAGCTGGTTTCCCTGAAGGTGTTGTAAACATCGTCACTGGCTTTGGTGCTAATTCAGCTGGCGAAGCTCTCTCCAATCATATGGATGTAGACAAAATTGCCTTCACCGGTGAAGACAAAACGGGCCGCGAAATCGTTAAGGCGTCAGCTGGAAATCTCAAGCGTGTTTCGCTTGAATTAGGTGGCAAAGCTCCTAATATCGTTTTTGCCGATGCCGACATTGACGCTGCTGTCAAAGGCGCCATCATGGGTATCTTCTTCAATCAAGGACAGGTTTGCTGCGCAGGCTCCAGACTGTTCCTCGACAAGAAAATCCATGATGAATTCATGAGCAAATTGACCGAACGCGTTTCCAAAATGCGTCAAGGAAATGGCATGGATGAATCAACTCAAATTGGTCCACAGGTTTCGCGCGAACAACAAGAACGCGTGTTGAAGTATATCGGCATTGCTAAAGGTGAAGGCGCAGCCGTTGCTTGTGGTGGAGATGCTCCAGCTGGCGATTTGGCTAAAGGTTATTTCGTCAAACCAACCATTTTCACAGGCGTTCACAACGATATGCGTATTGCTCAAGAAGAGGTCTTCGGACCAGTTCTGTCGGTAATACCTTTCGAAGGCGTTGATGACGTCGCCGACCAGGCTAACAAAATTGCCTTTGGTCTGTCTGGCGCCGTCTGGACCAGCGATGTGAAGAAAGCCCACAAACTCGCTGCCCGCATCAAAGCCGGAACAGTCTGGGTCAACACATTCAATATGCTGGACGTGGCAGTGCCATTTGGTGGCTACAAAATGAGTGGCTACGGTCGTGAATTGGGTAAACACTCAATCGACCTGTACACAAATATCAAGTCAGTTTGGGTTAATCTTCAAGATTAGGATCTCCTTGACCTGAATTGATTATCTCTTGAAAAGAAGCCGCCTATTGCAAAATGGGCGGCTTTTTCATAACCTGTTTTTGGCCCATTTTTAGATTGATCTCAATGCGCTAAGCTATAGCAAGATAGGCAATGTCATTATTTTACGACGAGGATAGAGGATGAAAGCTGAGCGAACCAGGTTTAAAATTGTCGGTGCAATCTCGCTTGCCATGACCTTTACAGCCTTAACGTCGTCGGTCATGATTCCGGCTCCGGCATATGCCACGTCTTCTGCTTTGTTCGAGCAGGGGTGCACATTGATGCAGAGAAAAAACTTCCGCGCGGCAGAGGGAGTTTTCACAGAAGCAATCAGCAACAGCCCACGGGATGTGAACGCTATCTTTCGTCGCGGACAGTGTTTTTATTGCATGCAAGATCCACAGCAGGCAATTACAGACTTCGACAGAGCTCTCACGCTCCAGGAAAATGACCAGATCTATTTGTGGAGAGGCAGTGCTAACGCTAAATTGGGAAATGATGCTAAAGCGATTGAAGACTATGTGAAGGCGATGCGCATCAATCCTGAACTGGTAAGCGCCATGCAAAATCGTGCCCTGTCGCCAGCGGCTCAAGCTGGCGCTCAACCAAATGAGATTGCGAAAGTTTCTAGCAATACAATCGGGATGACTAAGGCTGGCGTTAATAAAGACACTGTCAATCTAGGCAGTAGCGACAATGCTGTCAAAGACTACGAGCAGGCCTTTAAGCAGGTTGTCAATCAAGCGGCCATCGGCTATTTCTTCCCAGGCACCGCTTATGGTGGCATATGCGTACCGTCTTCTGAAGATTCCAGCGTCAAAGTTTTATATAAACCAAATAAAGACACCAGTGAAATTATCAAAAAAGATGGTCATGATTATTTGATCAACAAAGAGGCTCGTAAAAGTGCGACGACTCACACCCACGAGACAGACATCGCCGTTAACAACGCTGAAGGTTGGTTTATGCTCGGCCGCGACAATGAACAACTAAACGTCAACGATAAAGCACTTGAATCGTTCACTCGTGCTATTGAATTGCAACCCTCTAAGCCACTTTATTTGCTTGGTCGTGCTTTCTTCCATCATAAAATGGGCAACGATGATTCGGCAGCGGCCGATATAGCCCGCGCTCAATTTCTTGATCCAAGCTTGCCCAAAACGATTTCTTACGACTTCATCGCTGCTGGCAAGTCCAAATCAACCGGCGAGAGCAAGTAACTGTGTTTATGGGGAACATTGGTGTAGCGTGTCTTTGTCTCTTTTCGCTTTTAGTCCTGAGTTCAGCAGTGCACGCAGTCGATGCTCCTAAAACTAAATTGCTTGACGATAAGGGTAACATTGGTTGGAAATCTATTCCGGTACACTCTTACTTAGATGCCGGAAAAGAAGTTCGCTATTGCGAATTTGATACGGAAGATCACAATAAGGCATACATGATTGTTATGCCTTTGCATAAAGCGAAGTTGTCTCTTGAGCCCTCGGCCAATGATCCAGTTTGCACGACGCTTTCTGCCTCTGCTCAAGAAAATACCATAGCCGCTGTGAATGGTGGATATTTCAATATTCATGGTGGTCTGAGTGCAAGCTACGTCACAGTAAATGGACAACTCGTGTGCGATCCAAAGGACAACGCAGCGCTTGTCAATAATGTCAAACTCAAACCGTTTCTTGATGCTATCTATAATCGCTCTGAGCTTCGTGTGCTGGTCAACGGCAAAGGTCAAGCGACCATACGCATTCAGAATCACAATGAACCGTTGCCTTCAGGCTACATTTTAAAACATGCTTTGCAAGCCGGGCCTCGTTTGCTACCAACTCTTACGGCTAAAGAAGAAGCTTTTTTGCGCACTGATAGTGGTGGCGTTCAAACAGATTCAATTGGTGTTCTGAAAACCGCTGCTCGTACTGCTGTTGGTATCACACGCGATGACAGACTGATTATTCTTTGTATTGCCGGTCCGAAACAAGAAGAATTTTCGTCGGGCATGACTCTCCCTCAGCTGGCTGATTTGCTCAGGACTCTGGGTTGTGTGGAAGCGATGAATTTTGATGGTGGCACATCTACGACCATGGTTGTAAAAAGCAACGCAGAAAATAAAAGTGAGCCACAATGCAAAATGGTCTGCGGACGTGAGCCGCAGACCATTGTTAAATCGTGTTTGCTAATTAAAGCTGAGCCTTAATTTTGATTAGTTGTTCAGGTTGGAGTGGCTTGCGTGCAGACCGCGACGACGTTTGACGTGCTCAACAGCGCGCACTCTAGCCATCGCTTTTGAAATGGCCATTTCAGTTTCGTAAGTTTCCATTTTGTCTAGCTTCGTCGTTTTTTCAGCAGCAGCTTTAGCCATTGCTTCGTGGGCTTGTGCTTCGTTTATTTCGTGACCGAGTTCAGCGGTGTCGCTTAAAACAGTAACTACATTTTCGCCGACTTCTAAAAGCCCGCCAAGTACAGCAACCGTTTCTTCGGTTTTACCGGTGCGATAGTGCAAGACGTCTATAGCGAGGGCGGTTACAAGCGGAATGTGGTGCGGCAATATTTGCAATTGACCGTCAATGGCAGTGGCTGTCACTGAGTCAACTTGGGCTTCTAAAACCACGGCATCAGGCGTGATGATTTTTAGCGTTAGTGTATCGGCCATGATCTAAAACCTCCAGGCACTATTTGTGCTTTTTGTCTTGCGAACCTTTGCCCTTACCATGGGTGATGATTCGGTCGATAATTCCATATTCTTTGGCGTCGCGTGCAGACATATAGTGGTCGCGTTCGATGTCTTTGCGAATGGTGTCTTTATCTTTGCCAGTGCAACGACTCAATACAGATACTTGAGCTTCGCGGAAGCGAATCCCTTGTGCTGCTTGTATTTCCAGATTGGTAATGTCGCCATCAGCCTCCCAGAGAGTCTGGTGAAACATCAAAGTCGCGAATTCGTAAGAAACCCTTTCGCCCGTTCCAGAAGCGAGAATTTCACAAGCACCAGAAAGTGCATGCCCCAGACAAATGGTGTTAACCGGCGCTTCGATTTGGTGCATCACGGCGATGATGGCATCGGCGTTATAGCCGTTGCCACCAGCCGAATTGATGTACAAATTGATTGGAGCCTTTGTGTCTTTTTCGTTGAAGCGCATCAATTTCTTGATTGTGGGCAGTGTTACTTCATTTTCCAGTCGACCGAAAAGAAAGATATTGCGTGGCGCGTCATCTTTGGTGTCGACAACTGGAGTCGTTGGAGCCTCGTCCATGTGCTTCTTCTTTTTCTCTTTGTCTTTGATCTCTTTAGTTTCAGTCGCCATTAGCTCTCCGCCAAGCGCTTGGCTTCGGCTTTAACTTCATCAATGTTGCCGACCATGTAGAACGCTTGTTCCGGCAAATCGTCATGCTCACCAGCAAGAATCTGTTTGAACGCTTCGATGGTGTCTTTCAATGGAACATATTTGCCTTCGCGTCCGGTGAACTGAGCGGCGACGAAGAATGGTTGACTCAAGAATTTTTGAATCTTACGAGCGCGTGTAACTGTGATTTTGTCATCTGCACTCAATTCATCCATACCAAGAATGGCAATGATGTCTTGCAAGTCTTTGTACTTTTGCAGTGTTTGCTGAACTGCGCGAGCGATTCCATAATGCTCTTCTCCAACAACTTCTGGCTTCAAAGCTGTACTGGTTGAAGCCAGTGGATCTACGGCTGGATAAATTCCAAGTTCTGCAATCTGACGACTGAGTGATGTTGTGGAATCTAAGTGACCAAATGTTGTCGCTGGAGCTGGGTCGGTCATGTCGTCGGCTGGTACATAAACGGCTTGAATCGAAGTGATAGAGCCGTTCTTTGTCGACGTAATGCGCTCTTGCAAATCGCCCATTTCGTTGGCAAGTGTAGGCTGATAACCTACAGCTGATGGCATACGTCCAAGTAGAGCGGAGAGTTCTGAACCAGCTTGAACGAAACGGAAAATGTTGTCTACGAACAGAAGAACGTCTTGTTTGGCGACGTCACGGAAGTATTCTGCAACCGTCAGCGCAGATAGAGCAACGCGCATTCTGGCGCCTGGTGGCTCGTTCATTTGACCATAAACCAGAGCAACTTTCTCAAGAACGCCCGACTCTTTCATTTCATTCCACAAGTCGTTGCCTTCGCGTGTGCGTTCGCCAACGCCACCGAAAACAGAATAGCCACCGTGGTGCGAGGCAATGTTGTGGATCAATTCCATGATGATAACGGTCTTACCAACACCAGCTCCGCCAAATAGTCCGACCTTTCCACCTTTGATGTATGGCGCAAGCAAGTCGATAACTTTAATACCGGTTTCGAAAATAACTGTGTCCGTCGTCAAATCGACGAGTGCTGGGGCTGGACGGTGAATTGGCCAGTGGTCTTCAGCAGCGACTGGTCCGCTTTCATCTACGGGTTCACCAAGCACGTTGATGATCCGTCCTAGTGTGGCTTTACCAACGGGCACCGTGATTGGTTGCTTGGTGTCGGTAGCAGCCATGCCGCGAGTCATACCTTCAGTGGAGCTCATCGCTACTGATCTGACGCGGTTGTCGCCGAGCATCTGTTGTACTTCGCAGACGATTTTGATCTCATCGCCGGCAGGATTGGTTCCGTGGACAACGATTGCATGATAGATCTCAGGCAAGTGACCGCCTGGGAACTCAACGTCGATAACCGGTCCGATAACCTGGACTACACGTCCTTCGGTGGCTGAAAGTACTGTGCTCATTGAAACTCCGCTATTAACTATTGCTGCTTATTACTGGACAAGATCTATATAGACAAACATTCTGAGCCTGCGCTAATCTGCGCTGTCAGGCGATTCAGCCTGAAGGGCGCGCAGCTTACTTGCTGCTTGCTACTTGAGGCATGATTTTAGCAGCTTCAGGATACCCTGTGGCTGACCGCTTTCATGCATCCGTTTAGGATGATTATATGTTTGATCACGCAAGTCTTAAAAGTGCATGCAAATGCGCTGAAATTTCTGTCCTGTATCATAATTTTGCACTTCACCATTAGTTAGGCTCAAGTTTTGCCAGTAGTCCGCAATCAACAATCTTTAAAGAAACGCCTGGTTATCGACGTTCTACGCGTTTCGGCTCTTATTCTGTTCGGCACAACTGGTTTCATGTCGATAGAGCACTGGAGTCTTCTTGATTCGCTCTATATGACAACAACGACTTTGACAACGGTTGGCTATGGCGAAGTGCACCAGCTGGACAACGCCGGCAAAGTTTTCACCATCATCTTTCTGCTTTCCAGTGTGGCTGTGGCTGCTTATGTGTTAAGCGACATGGTGCAAATTTTTATGTCAATCAATTTAACCAGGAGACGCATGAAGCAAAGAATTGTCAAGCTGGCTGACCATCAAATCGTTTGTGGATTTGGTCGAACCGGGCAGGAAGTATGCGATCACTTTAATGTTAACGGTGTGCCATTTGTCATCGTCGACAATGACCCCGTGCGCGCGAAGAAGGCGGAGGAGCTGGGTTTTCTCGTTATACAAGGGGATGCTTCCAGCGACGAAATATTGCTCGAAGCAAGAATCGGCTCAGCGAAGGGCATCGTTTGTGGTTTGCCAGATGACACTGCCAATACTTTTATCGCTCTGTCCGCTAAAGGACTCAACGAAAACATTACGATCGTCTCCAGAGCCGCTAATCCCGGTTCTGAGGGTAAGTTGCGCAGAGCAGGCGCATCGATGGTAATTTCGCCTTATGTAATTTGTGGCAGAAGACTGGCTGCTTCGGTCACCCACCCCCTTGTGACTGAATTCTTAGATGTCGTAATGCACGCACCAGGCTACGATTTGCGCATGGAGCAGGTGTCGCTTTCAGCGATTAGCGGTATGGTGGGGCTTGCTCTCAAAGATGCGAATATAAAGCAAACGTCGGGCGCGATGATCCTGGCTGTGCGCCAAGATGGTAAGCTTTTGACGAATCCCTCACCTGATCTGGTGTTTCAGCAGGGTGATGAATTGATAGCACTCGGTACTGATCAAGAGCTGAAGAAATTATCTCTTCTTGCAAGCACCCGGAAAAATTGAGCCACTAAAGAGGATGTTCGATGACCAGCAATGAAGCACAGACCCAACAACAAGAAGAGGCCGTAATCACTCTCGAAGGAGAAGACGGACATTCTTATTCGTGCCAGATTCTTGACATTTTTGAATTTGACAATCAAGAGTACGCCTTGTTGTTGAAGATGGGTGAGCCTGAAAAAACAGAAGAAGCCGAAGCCGCTGATGATGAGGGTTCGTTGGTGATCATGCGTCTTGTGCAAAGAGATGATCAATCCATTTTTCAAACTATTGAAAGCGATGAAGAATTCGAACGCGTTGTAAAACACGTCGAAGAATTAGCCGCTGCTGCTGAAGAAGAACACAGTCACGACTAACTTGGTCTAATCTGGTTTAATTCGATCAATTCATCTTTGCACATGCTCACAGTTTGAGCATGTGCTTTGTTTTCTCTATATTCTTGAATCTAGAGAAACCGCGTATTGCTAAGTGAGGGATTAAAATGCCGATAGCCCAGGACATTACGAGATTAGCCGGCAATAGTCCGCTTGTGAGAATCGGACGCATGATGGACGGCATCGATGCCACCATTGCTGCAAAATTGGAATTTTTCAATCCTCTTAGTTCTGTCAAAGATCGAATTGGCGTGGCAATGATTGAAGATGCCGAAAAGTCGGGCAAGATTGAAGCTGGCAAATCGGTGCTGATAGAGCCAACTTCAGGCAATACCGGCATTGCGCTTGCATTCGTTGCGGCTGCTCGTGGCTATAAATTGATTTTGACAATGCCAGAGACGATGTCCATTGAAAGACGGAAATTGCTTGCCGCTCTTGGAGCCGAGCTTGTTTTAACTCCTGGAGCGGAAGGGATGAAGGGCGCTATTGCAAGAGCGAACGAATTGGTGAAAACAACAGAAAATGCTTTTATGCCCGGTCAATTCGATAATCCGGCTAACCCAAAAGTCCATCGTGAAACAACCGCTGAAGAAATTTGGCGCGACACAGATGGAAAAATCGATATTTTCGTGGCAGGGGTCGGCACGGGCGGCACCATATCTGGTGTGGGGCAAGTGCTTAAACAACGTAATCCAAAAATTCAAATAATTGCTGTTGAGCCAACTGACAGCCCTGTCATCACTCAGACGTTGAATAAACAGGAAGTAAAGCCTGGTCCTCATAAGATTCAAGGTATCGGCGCTGGTTTTGTGCCCGGTAATTTAGACCTGTCGATAATTGATGAAGTAATTCAGGTGACAAACGATCAGGCTCTTGAAACAGGCCGACGCATTGCTAAGGAAGAGGGCATTCTCGCCGGTATCAGCAGTGGTGCCAATCTTTATGCTAGCCAAATTGTGGCCAGGCGCCCAGAGAATAAGGGAAAGCTGATTGTGACCATTTTCTGTAGCACTGGCGAACGATATTTATCCACTCCGCTTTTTGCTGACCCGACCTAGTTAAAAGGCACCCCTCAATGTCCAACCCATCGACTGAGCGACAAGAGATTCCAAATATTACTGAGCCTCGGAAAGCATCCACTCAAGTGGTGCAGAAATCACGCGGACTTGTAATAGCAGCAGTAATGGCGACGATGTCGATGGTAGCAATCGAAGCAACAATAGTATCAACAGCAATGCCGCAGATAGTTGCGCAATTGGGCGGTCTCAATCTTTACAGCTGGGTGTTTACGTCCTTCCTTTTGACGCAGACCGCGATGACTGTTGTCTTCGGTAAACTTGCCGACCTCAAAGGGCGCAAACCTGTGATGTTGCTCGGTATAGCTATTTTTCTCGTTAGCTCTATTCTTGCTGGTTTCGCCTGGTCTATGCCCTCGATGATTATTTTCAGGCTTCTTCAAGGAGCAGGCGCTGGAGCAGTGCAACCAGTTGCTTTGACTATTGTGGCGGATCTTTATCCAGGCCATGAACGAGCGAAAGTGCAGGGATATTTGGCCAGCGTCTGGGCAATTTCAGCAGTTATTGGCCCTTTAATAGGTGGTCTCATCATGCGTGAGCTCACCTGGTCGTATGTGTTCTGGATCAATGTACCGGTTGGGATCGCAGCGGCTCTCGGCTTCATGGCGTTCTTAAAAGAAGACACTAAATTAAAGCAGTGCTCGATTGATTGGGCTGGTGCCTGTACGTTTACGATCGCGGTTGCTTCGCTTTTGACTGTGCTTACTGAAATAGGTTCAGACAAAACTCTGGTAGTGGTTATCGCTTCGGCAATTTTTGCCTTATCTGCGACTTTGTTTGTGTTAGTGGAGCGCAAGGCCGCGGACCCGATGATTTCATTTGCTCTCTGGAGCCGCAAAGCGATAGCTGTAGCAAATGGTACCGGTGTGCTTGCGTCCATGGCTCTCATGGGACTAACAACGTTTTTGCCTATGTACGTTCAAGGTGTTTTGCATCAGTCGCCAATTGTGGCTGGTCTAGCTTTGACGATGATGTTGCTTGGGTGGCCGGCAGGAGCAACCTTAGCTACTCGTTTATTTCCAAAACATGGTCTCAGGCGCGTCATCATTGCTGGTAGCGCCGTCATTCCAGTTGGCGCGATGATATTTACTCTTTTGACGCCATCATATTCACCGTACGTGGCAGGTTTTGGGTCATTGATTATGGGCTTCGGTATGGGGCTGCTTAGCGTCAGTTCGCTTATTCTTATTCAAGAAACAGTCGACTGGACGCAGAAAGGCAGTGTCACTTCGTCTGCTTTGTTTTCGAGAAATCTTGGTAGTATGCTCGGTGCTACTATATTTGGTGCAATGCTCAACTATGGGCTGTCGCATGTGAAAGGTATGGCTCCTGTCAGTTCTGAGCAATTGCGTCGATTGCTCGAAGTACATTCAAATTCACCTTCGAATCAAGCTGCTAGTGTCACTGGTGTTCTGGCTGACGTTTTACAAAATTCTTTGCACAGTACGTTTGTTTTGATGTTTGCGATCTCTCTGGCGATTGTTCTTCTTGCGCTTATAGTGCCGGATGTGCAAGTCGGGAAAGCAACACTGGTGCCAGAAGAGATTCCCGGATGAGGGAGTGTGCTTCTGATAAATCATCAATCTGCGAGCCTGTGAGACTTTTTAAGCGTTAGGAGTCGTGCTTTTCGGGCACATTTTATGTGTACGAGTTTATCTGGCAGCCATGAACACTCCACCTAAATTCAATAGTGACGGCACCGAGCCGACTCTTCCATCAGTGCATGGTCGCGAAGCTGCGCGTCAAAAGCAGATTGAGCAAGACAATATCAAAGCGCAAAAAGGCATGATGTCCTTCAATCCTGCTTTGATTAACGAGCCTTCATCGCTTAGACAAAGCAATAGTGGTCCAAGAGAACGTCCTGAAGGGCAATATCCTGATTTTCTAAACGAAGCTGAAATGGATCAACCTGAAATTGATCTGCTTCTTGGTACAGTTCTGGCTGATAAATATGAACTCGTTGAATTACTTGGACGAGGTGGTATGGGGGCCGTTTATCGCGCGCGGCACATCATCACGCAACGCGATGTTGCAGTAAAGCTTATGCATGCGCATTTGGTCTCTGATGCACACCTTTTCCGTCGCTTTCAACAGGAAGCAACTGCAGCTGCTCGTATCGATCATCCAAACGCCATCGCTATCCATGACATGGGCATGGGTAAGGATCGTCAGCCTTACCTGATCATGGATTTTCTTGACGGTGAGTCGTTATCTACATTGATCAAAAGAGAAGGCAGTCTGCCTCTCAATGTTTGTCTGCATGTTTTCAGTCAGGTCTGCGCGGCGCTTGGCGAAGCGCATCGGCATGGCGTTGTTCATCGCGATATGAAGCCAAGCAATATCATGATTCTGCGCAAACCAAACGACGATTATTTTGTCAAAGTAGTGGATTTCGGTATCGCAAAACTGTTCCCTCAAGAAGGCGATCCATCTATCAAAGAAACGACTACCGGTGAGCTTTTCGGCAGTCCGCCTTATATGAGTCCAGAACAATGTCTCGGTAAAAAGCTCGATGCTCGTTCTGATATTTATTCGATGGGCTGTTTGATGTATGAGGCTCTTACGGGTGAGCCACCACTTATTGGTAGTAATGCTCTCGGTACAATGTACCGTCAAATTAACGAGACGCCACGCCCGCTTTCTGGTATTAATGAAGACATTCGTCTGACGCAACGACTTGACGAAATCATTCTCAAGTCGATGCAAAAAAATCCTGATCAGCGTTATCAGTCTATTCTTCAACTAAAATCGGATATCGATTCTGCAAGTGAGCTGGCCAATAAAAATCTGGCAGCTTTTGCTCAAATACGCTTGCGTATATCGGCGTTTTATCGCAATATCACCAATCAACTGGGTAGCTCGAAGCGTCTGGTTGGAGTCTTATGCGGCGCATTGTTAGTGCTGACAGCGGTGATCTTGCTCTGGCTCACACCGATGCTCGCCACGCATGATCCTGTCGGCACCGAGCGTGGTATCACCTGGGCTGCAGCTCCGTCAGAGAGTTCTATGTCGGTGGAACAATTCAGAAAAACGGAACACTTATTGAATGCTGCTAGAAATAGTTCGGATGCGCCCAAGCTCTCCATTGAACGAATTGAGCAGGCACGCGCAATTGGTGATTTCTATAGAAAGGCGCATAAGTATGATGAAGCGCTGATGAATTATAAAGTCGCAAGCGATATCGCCGGTGAGATGAATCTGGGTCTCGGCTTTGCTGAGCAGTTGATTCCAGTTTATGCTGGAGCTGCCGAGTGCCTGGTGCGTCAAGGACGAATGCAGGAAGCGACTGTTGCTGGTTCCAAAGCCGAGTATCTTATTGGCGCTGCAAAGCTTGATGTGCGTGTCGAAAGCGTCAAAAACCTTGCTGTTTTGTGTGAGGCTTTTGAAGCCGTGGGCAATTTTGATCCGGCAAAAGTCGATAATACCGAATTTGTACGATACATTTTCCATGAGTCAAGGATTGCTGATCGCGTCGCCGAGATGCCGATGGAAGTCTCTCAGATGGCTGACTATTTGCTCAAGCACGATCAAAATCGAATTGCTGTTCCCCTTTATCAAAAGGCACTTACAGCCTGGAAAGGTCAAAAGGAAAATTGCGATTTCAATATTGCAGTTTGCGAAAATCAGCTCGGACTAGCTTATATGAAGGAAGATGCCTACGCTAAAGCCGAAACCGCCTTTCAAGTTTCGGTAGATAAATTCACTAATTTAAAGGGAAAAGATGATCTCAATCGAGCTAAAGCTCTTTTCAATTTGGCCGATGCACAGTGGCGTCGAGCCAACTTCTTCCAGTCATTCGCGACACACTGCGAAGCAAAAAGAATCTGGGCGCTGCCTCACAATTCTTGAGCTGCGATAGCTTGAGTCTCGTCAAAAGAAAATTTGGGACGCCCATCAGCCATTTGCATGCGCAGATTGCGGTGAGTAGTTAGATAGGCTACCCATACAATCGAAGCCAGCATGCCAGCGAGAGCCCCTACGAGCAGGCCTGCTCGAGGACCATAATGGTCAGCGACCCAACCTACAATTGGCGCACCAATTGGAGTGCCGCCTTGCGCGACAGCGAGAAAAATCGCCATCACGCGTCCGCGCACTCCTGGCTCTGTCGCCAGTTGCACAGCGCCAATGGCTGTGGTGTTGAATGTTTGTGCAGCCACTCCAACAAGCATCAAAGTCATGCCAAAGAGAAAATAATTGGGCATCAGTGAACTCGCAAATAAGCCAGCACCAAATATTGCAGTGCCTGCAAATAAGAAAGCAACTCTTGGTTTATCGCGTCTTGCGCTCAGTAAGGCTCCTGTCACGGAGCCCATCGCCATCATCGAGGTCAAAAATCCGAATTTGCTTGCACCGGTATGAAAAGCCGTGACTGCCATCGTTGATATATAAATTGGAAAATTTAAGCCGAAAGTGCCGATTAAAAACACCATCACCAAAATTGCTTTAATATCAGGGCGTTTTGATATATAGCGAAAGCCATCGGCCAGTTTAGCCTTCTTGGCTTTGACCGGGTCTCGGTGATGCAATTCCTCGACGCGTAGGCATTTCAGCGAATACAAAACTGCGACAAAAGAAGCAGCGTTAATCAAAAATACAACGCCCGAGCCAACCGATGATATGAGGACGCCAGCTACAGCCGGACCAATCATGCGCGCTGCATTGAAAGAAGAGGAATTCAGAGCAACCGCGTTTGACAAATTTGCTTCGTCAACCATTTCTGAAACAAATGATTGGCGGGCCGGTGAGTCGAAGGCAGTCACACAGCCCAGACCAAACGCGAAAAAGTATACATGCCAGAGCTGTACTAATCCTGAGACCGTAAGCAATCCCAGACCAAGTGCCAATGCTCCCATTGCCGCCTGCGTTGCCACCAGTAATTTGCGTTTATCAAAGTGATCTGCTGCCCATCCAGTCACCGGTAAAAATGCAACTTGCGGTCCGAATTGTAACGCCATGACGATACCAACAGCAGTGGCATTATTATGTGTAAGTTGTGTCAGCACAATCCAGTCTTGAGCTGTTCGCTGCATCCATGTGCCAATATTGGAGACAATGGCACCGCTTGCCCAGACCCGGTAGTTGTAACCATTTAATGACCGGAAAGTGCTGTTAAATGTTCCACTCATGGCTACAACTCACCCATACGTTGAATGATTTTGGTTGCAGTAAATAATGTGCTTTGTTCTGAGTCGTCAAGCTTTTCGACAATATCTGCAAACCAGGCCCGCTGTGCATCCTGAACCATTTTGCAAACGGCTGAGCCCTGGGGTGTCAAAACGATCACAACCTGGCGTCCATCACTTGGATGACGCTTTCGTTCGACCAGTTTTTGCTCTTCGAGAACGACTATTTTTGCGCCCATCGATTGAGGCTTCATACTCTCGGCTCGTGCGAGCTCTGCTGTTGTCGCCGGTCCATCTTTGCTCAAGCGCGACAGGACGGCGGCTTCTGTCCACGACAGCCCCTGTGCAGCTCCGGCTCTCCGTGAGCGGCGCACGAGCAGGCGTATCGCTTGAATTAAATCAGCAATCTCTGTGTCACGGCTCTTCTTCATAACGTGAAGTATAAAGCTTGACAGGTAAACTTGCAAGTTTACCTGTTGAGTTGTGAAGGCGTTGGATTTAACTAGACTTATTTTTTCGACTGATCTGTAATTTGCAGTGGTGCCTTTTTCGCTTCTTTTTCTTCTTTAGGCAAAACCATCAAACCTGTAGATGGCGGCTTGAACTCAGGCTGCTTTTTGATATCGGAAAGCAAGGCTTCAACTACTAATGGTCGGGGTGTGCGCGAATCAAATTTGCGCTGCTCCATTGTGCTGTTGTCCCACATTCCATTTGCACCTTTGCCAGTGCGATGCAGCATCACATAGCGTCCACCGTCGTGCAGAGTGTACATGATGGCTTGAGTTTCAAACGTCGACCACTTGCGGATGTTCAATTTATCGAGAATGGCAGAACCGGGCTCATCTGCAGGATCGGGTGTGGGTATGATCGCATTACCGATTAGAAGCGATTTTAGAATTGCCGGTTCCCACAGCTCCAGCTGCCTCATTGTCAGTACTTTCACTGGACCTAAATCCACGAAAAAGCCGTCCTCTGTTTGGGCAACCGTCGGAATGATCAACTGCTGATTGAAAACGTATACGCGAATAAGAGTCATCAGGATTTTTCTTCTTTGCCGTCGTTTTGTCCATGTTTAGCAATAGGTTTCATCGTTGGAAATGGAATGACGTCGCGAATAGATGCGGAATTCGTCAGAAGCATTACCAGTCGATCAATACCAATGCCGATGCCCATGCATGGCGGCATTCCGTACTCCATCGCTTCGATGAAATCCAGATCCATAGGCATCGCTTCGGCATTGCCAGCCGCTTTTTTACGAGCTTGGTCTTCCAATCTCTTTCTTTGATCTTCTGGGTCCGTCAATTCAGAATAACCATTAGCCAGTTCTCGCCCGTACGCGAAGAGCTCGAAACGCTCTACTTCACCCGTGTTTGTGCGATGGGGTTTGGTCAGTGGCGAAGTTTCGAATGGGTAGTCAGTGATGAAGGTCGGTTGAATCAGCGTTGATTCGACTTTGTCTTCAAAAATGGCGTTGACAATGTGTCCTATTGAATCGAGATCTTTAATCTCGACGCCCAGTGCTTTGGCTGCAGTTTGCGCTTCGTCAAATGTGTTGAGCGAATTGACATCAAGCCCCGTTACTTCTTTGATGGCGTCGGCCATGCGAATTTTCTTCCAGGGGCGGGCGAAATTCATCTCGTGTTCTTGATAGGTCAACGACGTTTTGCCTGCGTGCAATTCTTGCACCAGACCTAGTACCATTTCTTCTGTCAAATTCATCAAATCATTGTAATCGCCATACGCCCAATACAATTCTAGTGTTGTGAATTCTGGATTGTGCCGTGTACTTAGGCCTTCATTGCGAAAGATGCGACCGATTTCGTAGACTCTTTCAAATCCACCCACAATCAGTCTTTTCAGATGCAACTCTGTGGCGATACGCAAATACAATTGCATATCGAGAGCATTGTGGTGCGTCACGAATGGCCGCGCGTCAGCGCCACCGGCTTCTACTTGCAAAACTGGTGTTTCGACTTCCAGACAATCGCGATCGTCGAGAAAGCGTCGAATGAATCGAACTGCAAGCGAGCGTTTTTTGAAAGTCTCACGCACTTCAGGATGCATAATCATGTCGACGTATCGATGTCTGTAGCGAGCCTCTACATCGGTGAATCCGTCCCAGCTAATCGGCAGTGGCAACAACGATTTGCCGAGCATTTCGTAATTTGTCACTTTGACAGAAAGTTCACCAGCCTTGGTGCGGCGAATGGTTCCTTCAACGCCGATGAAATCACCTTTGTCGAATAGGCGGAGTCCTTTGATCTTGTCTTCGCTGAGATTTTGTTTGTGGCAGAAAACCTGGATTTTTCCCGATTCATCGACTACGTCAACAAACATCCAGGTGTTGCGTTCGTTCATAATTCTGCCGCAGACTCTGACAAAGTCTTCGGTTTCTACTTCAGGGGCTAAGTCTGCATATTTGGCCTGTAATTCGCCGGCGCGATGAGTGCGCTCGAAGGCATAAGGATACGGATTGATGCCGTTTTCCTTGAGCGTGTTGAGTTTTTTTATGCGCTCGTCTCTAAGCCTTGAGCCTTCGTGTTCTGCAGTCACCAATGACAAGCCCCTCTGATAAGAAGTAATGTGAATCGGCTCAATTGGCCGAAATTGCCCGAGTCAGGCATTTGAGTGACTATCTTACGCCATTTGACGTGGCCAATGTCCGCTCGTATATCCCTCGTGTGATTGTGTTTACAGTCTTGATGGAATCTATCAATTGCCGGCTATTGCTGGCTAGGTTTCGACTTTTTTGATATCGATTTGATAATGTTTTTGCCGCTTAAAAGCCGCTTCAGGAGCGGAATCTTTGCACATGTTATACTCTTGCCTGTGCGGTAATCGCAACTTATATAGTCGGATTTTTTAGCCAGGAGACTGATACTTGAGCACACCAACAGGCGATGGCGGCGGCCCCTCAAATAGTGGTCGGATTGTCAGGATTGAAGTCAGAGACGAAATGCGCAAGTCGTTTATCGACTATGCCATGTCCGTTATCGTCAGTCGTGCAATTCCAGATGCCAGAGACGGCTTAAAACCAGTTCACCGACGCATCATTTTCGGTATGCACGAGCTTGGTCTTGAGCCCACCGGAAAGCACATGAAGTCGGCTCGTACAGTCGGTGATGTCATGGGTAAATACCATCCTCACGGTGACAGTGCGATTTATGATTCGCTCGTACGTTTGGCTCAACCAAGTGCCAGCCGCTACCCATTAGTAGATGGACAGGGAAACTTTGGTGACCTGGACAACGGACCTGCGGCTATGCGTTATACAGAAGCCCGTCTGGCTCCTCTATCGAACGAAATGCTGGCTGATATCGAAGCCGATACAGTCATTATGCGTACGAATTTTGACGAAACGCGCAAAGAGCCCTCCGTTCTTCCTTCCAGAATTCCCACTTTGCTTTTGAATGGATCGTCAGGAATTGCAGTAGGCATGGCCACTAATATTCCGCCACACAATCTAACTGAAGTTATAGATGGCACTATCGCCAAAGTCGATAATCCTGATTTGACTTCGTTGGAATTGATGCAATACATCAAAGGACCAGATTTCCCCGGTGGCGGCACAATTATGGGAACCGACGGTATCACCGAAGCATTCACGACTGGTCGTGGTTCCATTCCTGTACGCGGTCTGGCCACCATCGAACAGGTGCCAAGCACCGGCAATCGCCAGGCGCGCATGGCGATAATCATCACAACCTTGCCTTATTTGGTTGGTCCTGAAGCATTCACGAAGCGTGTTGCCGAACTCGTCAGAGACGAAAAGCTACAGGGCATCAGCGATATCAATGATGAAACCGATAAAACGGGTTTGCGAGTTGTCATTGAATTGAAACGTGATGCTCGACCAGACGTTGTTTTGAACAATCTCTACAAGCATACTCAATTGCAGCAGTCGTTCCCGGTGAATACGCTTGCTCTGGTCAAAGGCAAGCCGATGACGCTCGAGTTGTCTGCACTTTTGTCCGAATTCATCGAGCACCGCGTGGACGTTATCACCAGACGTACGCAGTACTACCTCAAAAAAGCAATTGACCGTTCGCACATTTTGGAAGGCTATTTGAAAGCCCTGTCCAATATGGAAGAAGTGATCAAAACTATTCGCGCTGCTAATTCCACGGAAGAAGCTCGCGAAGGATTGATGACCAAATTCGCCTTAGATGAGCCTCAAGCAAATGCCATTCTTGAAATGCAATTGCGTCGATTAACTGGATTGGAACGCGGCAAAATTCAAGCCGAATACGATGCAATTCAGCTCGATATCAAACGTTATAACGATATTCTCGCCAGCCGCAAACTTGTAAACGACATCATCAAAGAAGAATTGATTGAAATTCGAACCAAGTTCGGCGGCGAAAAGAAAGACCCCAGGCGTACTGCTATTGAGGGGTCTTATGAAATGCTATCGGTCAAGGATTTGATTCCAAATGAACCGATGGCTGTATTCATCACCAAACAGGGCTACATCAAGCGTATGCCGCTCGACAGCTTCAAGCGTCAAAGACGAAACACTCGTGGTGTCACTGGTATGAAGACCAGAGAAGAGGACGATCTCGAGCACTTCTTCATCGCCAATATGCACGACAAACTTCTTGTTTTTACCGACAAAGGACAGGTCTACTCTGTAGAAGTGCTTGAACTGCCGGAAAGCAGCAGGAATGCTCGAGGCATTGCCATTGTCAATTTGGCGCCAATTAATTCCTTCGAAGAAGCTGTCACAGCAGTTATTCCAGTTGCTGATTTTGCTGAAGACAAATTCTTGATCATGCTCACTCGTCAGGCATTCATCAAGAAAGTGCAGATGTCTGAACTTGCTAACATCCGCAAGAATGGCATCATTGCTATTAGTCTGGGTGAAGGCGATCAACTCGGCTGGGTCAGACCATCTGATGGCAGCGTCGACGTGCTCATCGGTACCGGCGACGGTATGTGTATTCGCTACTCGGAAGACGAATTGCGTCCAATGGGACGGGCTGCTCGTGGTGTCAAAGCAATCACATTGCGAGAAGGCGATAAGATCGTCGGCTTCGATGTAGTAGCTGCAGCGGACGAATCGGCCAAGATTCTCGTTGTCACAAACGATGGTTTCGGTAAGCTCGTCAAAATGGAAGAATTTAGACAACAAGGACGCGGCGGCATGGGCCTCATCGGTACCAAGTTCAAAAACGTCAATTCACGCCTTGCGGCATTGCGTATGGTCAGACCAGGCGATGGCGTCATGATTGCCACCGCCAATGGTGTGGTAGTGCGGCAGCAGGTTGATGAAATCAGTACGCAGGGGCGCATGGCTACAGGTGTTCGTATTCAGCAGTTGGGCGAAGACGACTCGGTCGTTTCAGTCACGCCGCTGGTTGAACCTGAAGATCAATCAGGCGATCTCGATACGCCATAGTGCACAGATCAAGCGCTATTGTGATCTAGATCTCGTCAATTCGAAAGAGCAAAGAAGTTCAAGCTTCTTTGCTTTTTTGTTCTGATTGATTTCCATTGTTGTGCGAAAACAGAAACGCCTGTTGCAGCATGATTTTCAGGCGTGATTGAACATCAGGAGCAAGCATCTCCAGTGTTTTCATCGCCCTGTGACGCACAAAAGGATTGTCATCAGTTGTGAGCTGAAAGAGCACGTCTTCGTGGATATGGGGATTTTCGGCGACACCAAAACGCACGTCTACATCGGCGTCTTGAACGAGCATCGCCAGAATTTCTGCAGGAATATGGGGATTTTCTGCGACAGCCAGACGAACTTCACTATTTTGGTCACTTGCCAGACGTTTGAGAACATCAGGTGGGGTTTTGGGATTGACAGCAACAGATTTGCGAATGTATGCCGAGGAATCCTCAGCGAGTCTTGCAAGTACCTGTCTAGGTGTATTGGGATTGCCCGCCACAACTTTTCTTACTTGCAGAACATCCAGTTCAGCCTGCATCTGACCGCGAACTTTGAGCTCTTCACCGGACACCTGTTTTTGTTCAGGTAAGCTTGCTTGCTTGTCTTTGCCGCGGCCGGTACTTCGTTTTGATGGCTCTGTCATGGTCTCTCCTGTGTGCTCACTGACACGAAAAATGAAATTAACAAGGGAAAACGAAGGTGCCCGGTTCATATTGCATTGAACCTGAATCAAGTTGTATGTGACAGCCTGGTAAAAATATACCCATTTGGGGCATTCCTCTATCTGGGAAGGCAATTAAATTCTCGCTCGTGGGAAGGTTCCCACTGAAATTGATAGAAATTTGCCAAAACATTTTTGGAATCTCATTTCAAGATATTGCGTGATTTGTGATGTAAACTTATGATACAAGCATATATATGCTACTGACTGATAAATTCAAGGAACGGTCTTCGGATCGTCGGTGCCCGCCAATGACAACTCTTATTCGACCCAAGCATAGATCAGACGACCTTTTTGCCGATATCATCACCGAGAGTGCCTCCGGTTGGGTGATAGCGCTGCCTGTGCCGCTGCGTGGACATCAGGCTGAACTGGAGGCTCTTCTGGGCAAAGTTTTTGCAGAGCGCTCTAAGTCTGTGGAGAATCTCGCTCTCGCCAAGCAATTGTCGATGAACTGGTGCTTTTCCAAATGCAAGCAAACGGGTGTCAATCTCGAAGATTGCGGCGATAGCAGCAGCTAGTTCTAAGCTCCTGGGGTTCACCTAGGGCTCTTCAAAATGCAAAAAGGAGGTCAGCGATGACCTCCTTTTTATTACTGCATTTTCTTCGAAGCGACTGCTTTATCTCGAAGGCTCTTCTTCTCTCAAGACGTAACCTTCGCCGCGCACTGTCTGAATCAGGCGTTTGGTGTTGCCATCTTCCAGCTTGGAGCGCAGATATCGAATATACACTTCGATTACGTTTGATTCGCCGATGAAGTCATAGCCCCAGACTTTGTCGAAAATGAACTCTCTGGAGAGCACTTGCTCTGGATATTGCATGAACAATCTCAGAAGGTCAAATTCTTTGGCGCGCAAGTCAAGCTGGCGTTCTCCGCGTTTGACGATACGATTGAGTTGGTCCATCCACAAATCAGCGTAAGTGAGAATACCTTCTTGTGGCTTGCGGCGCATGACTGCGCGGATACGAGCCAGTAGTTCTTCGGTCGCAAAAGGTTTTGTCAGGTAGTCGTCGGCACCGCCGTCGAGTCCTGCAACCCGGTCGCCCACGCCGTCTTTGGCGGTCAACATAATGACCGGCACTTTCGACATTGTGCGCAATCTCTTACAAACTTCAACACCATCGAGCCCTGGTAACATCACGTCTAAAAGAACTAGATCCGGCTGGTCTTTCTTGAATAAGTCCAGCCCTTGATTACCGTCATGAGCTACAGAAACCTGATAGCCCTCATAGCCGAGCTCCAATTCGATTAGACGAGCAATATTGACGTCATCTTCGATAATCAGGATTTTCAAGCCAGTCACCTCTGTACCTACTGCCACAGTTAATATTAACCTCCGTTCAATATGGCATGTTCTAATCTTTTTGTCTAACGCTTTGAATTCGTTACACAGTCGGTCCGCAAACCATGCACTGAGCCTGATTACAAGACCAGATTAGGACCGCTTTTTTGGGTATAAGTCGGACCACTTTCACGCCATTTAGTTGCCATGTGGTCGGTAGGTCAATCGCGACCGCAACAATCAGAAAGAAAATCTACCAGATTTGAGGGCTCTCAGAAAAGAGCTTGTTTACCTCGCATATGTCAAAACTGGTCAAATTTTTGAGACTCTTCGTTTTCAAAGCTCAATTCTGGCAAATAATTGCATGCAAGGTGATATACAACAGGTAGTAACCAGATTTAACCCATGCCAGCAGACTTCAATCAGCCATCGAATACGCTTGATGATTCAAGCGACCTTTTGGGTAGCGAAATTCAAAGGCAAGTCCCTCAGTCCGATCCGGTTTGCACCTTTAATTTCGATTCTCGATCTCTAGCAAAGCTTGCTCAAGCGACGTCTTCGAGCATTGCATGGCTGCTGATAATGCCTGATGCTATTGCCTTATTGCCAAATAGCGACGACCCGGTGACGTATTTCCTTCGGCTGCTTGGGTTGTGGGTATCAGCAGCTGTGCTCTGGTTCGTCAGCTTCTGGGGCATTCTCAATGTTGTCAGGGTCACTGTCGCCGAAGTCACCATTTCACCTGCGGGCATAAAGTTGTGGCGTTTTGCCAAGACAATCCCCTGGGAAAATGTTCAGGCGATCGAAATTGCACCGCAATTGGTTTTCTCAAAATTCTTTTCCCTATCTGAGACAGCACGAAGATTGACTCTGTTTGAATCGCGAAAGTCGGGACCGAAGATTCTTCGCGGGCGTTTGATCACTCATAACATTCCGTCTTTTCTTTTTTCTACCAGGGATTTCGATCAACTAGCAAGCGCAATTGTCCAGCATAGATTTGGCTTGAGCTGCCAGTTGCAGAACGTCTTTCTATTTGAACCGCAAGCTGTAAGACGAATAAAACGTTTGAACAAAGTGGCTGGCGTGCAACGTCTTCTCATCACAGCCCTCATTGCGTTTGGCTTGGTTTCAGTGCTTGGTCGAAAAGCGATCGTCAATTATTCGTACAACTATGGCAATAAGTGTCTTGTAGAAGGCGATTTGACTGAAGCAAAAAGTCGCTACCAGACCGCATTAGCTTTCGAACCGGGATTTTCGGCCGCTCTCAATAATCTTGCTCTGGCTGAATTTCGCACCGGTGACATTGATAGCGCACGCGCACACTGGCAACGTGCTATCGCGTTTAAACCAGATTATGTTGAAGCAAAAATTAGTCTCGCTCATTTATGTTTGAAAGAAAGGCAGTTCGAGCAAGCTAACTCATTTATAGAGAAGGCTCTCAACATAGCGCCTCTCAATCCATATGCGACTTTGAAGCGTGCTGAATATAATATGCGCCTTGGGCGCAGTCGAGTTGCATTGGCAGACGCCAGAGCCGTGACCACGCAAGCACCTTCCAATCAAGTGGCAAGCGCAGCTTTTTGTTTGATTGCTCAGGCGAAGTTGAGAAGCGGTGATATCGATGGTGCGCAAAAAAGTCTCAGCCAGCTGTCGCATTTGCCCAATCCGACCGATTCTGAATTTAAGAGTTACCGCGCCCTTGTTGAAAGTCAGGTTGCTCTTGAGCTAAAGGATTTTGCAACCGCTGAAGAATATGCGCGACTGGCTCTGCGTTTCGATGATGGCGATGCCGAGTGCACGCAGAACCTTGTGCACATATTGGTTTTGCAGAACAAATTGCCCGTTGCCGAGAAGCTTGCTTTCCAAGCAGTGGCAAAAAATACGACCAGTCCTTTCGGCTACATAGCGTTAGTCGAGGTTGAAACTGCTCAAAAGAGATTCGAAGAGGCTTCTCAGCAGTTATCGATTGCTGAAAAGTTAACTTCCAGAGATGCCTATTCATCGAGATTACTGGCCTCTGAAGCCTTGACTCTTGGACATCGAGACAGGGCAATAGATTTGTTGCGCAGAGCGCTCAAAATTGACGCTAGCAGCGAGCAAGCGAAGAGGCTGGAATACCTGCAGCGTGAAGCAGTTATGAGCAAAAAAGAAAAGTCAGATGCTAAATTATTTAGTTCGCAGCAAACAAAACCAGAACATTAGCCTGAACTTTTGTCAGAACTTTAGTAAGGTTATGAGCAGTTGACAGGAAGCCAGAATGACAGTTGAGATTGTCGGTTACGCCGACCCTAAAGAAACCGGCAGCACGGGTGGTACTTTTTTTCAGGCACTGCGCAGACTCGTATTTGGAAATCCACTAGACAATAGCCAGCACGAAGAATCGCTATTACCAAAAATACTTGCTCTGCCGATATTTGCTTCAGACGCTATTTCCTCTGTCGCTTATGCTACTCAGCAGATTGTGCTCGCACTTTGCGCGGCTGGTCTATGGCAGAGCATGTCTGGTGGCATCTATACTCAATACACCATGCTTATCTCTGGCATGATCGTGGCACTGCTGGCCATCGTTGCCAGTTCGTACTGGCAAACAATATACGCTTATCCAAATGGCGGCGGATCGTATATCGTTTCGAAAACTAATTTGGGCAGGATTCCTGGGCTCATTGCTGCTGCGGCATTGCTGATCGACTATGTACTCACTGTTTCAGTTTCGATTGCTTCTGGCGTGCAGAATTTACGCGACGTTCCGCTGTTTCAGTTTATGCACGTGCGTGAACACCTTGTCGCTTATTGCGTTGGTTTCATCGCTCTTTTGACGCTTGCCAATTTGCGCGGTTTGAAAGAGTCTGGAGCGTTATTTGCGTTGCCAACTTATATATTCGTTTTTATGTGCTATTGCATGCTTGCCCTTGGTTTATTTGGACCGATGTTTGGTTGGCATTTTCACTTGGAATACGTCAATCAAGGGATGCCTGTAAATACTCAAACGACGATGCAGACAGTCGGTCTGGTTGTCATGCTTAGAGCGTTCGCGAACGGTTGTTCAGCGATGACTGGAACAGAGGCTGTAAGCAATGGCGTGCCTGCTTTTAAGGAACCAAAATCCAAGAATGCCTCTTTGACTCTATTCATGATGGCCACTATCCTCGGTTCTGTTTTCATGGGAATCTCATGGCTAGCCATGAATTTCCACGTGGTCTACTGGGAATTGAACGGCAATACGGCGCCAGCAGTAATTGACCAAATTTCAGGTGCAGTATTTGGTAAGACGGGTACGTTTAGTTTTGCCTATGTCATTACGCAAATTTTTACAGCTTTGATTTTGGTGCTGGCTGCTAATACGAGTTTTGCTGGTTTCCCGAGATTGGCATCAATACTTGCTCGCGATGGTTTCATGCCCCGACAATTATCCAGTCTTGGCGACAAACTTGTTTTCAATAATGGCATCATCGTTCTGGGCATATTGTCGGCTGTTCTCATTGTTCTCAAGAATGGAAGCGTTGACGCTTTGATTCCTCTGTATGCAGTCGGTGTTTTTCTCGCGTTCACTTTAAGTCAGGCGGGAATGGTTCGCCACTGGTTCGAATGCAAAGAGACTGGCTGGCGCTGGCGCGCAGCTCTCAATGGTATCGGTTCGCTTGCTACTTTTCTTGTGCTGCTCGACATTACTTTTGAAAAGTTTGCCGATGGTGCCTGGTTTGTAATTGTGCTTGTAATTTTGCTGGTGCTTGGTTTCCTTAAAATTGCAAAGCACTACGCAGACGTGTCCCGACAATTGCGCTTGCAAAACGAGTACAGCCCAAGCATTATGAAAAACACTGTTCTTGTGCTAGCGCAGGGCGTTAACATCGGTACTATGCGCACTTTGGAATATGCTCGCTCTCTTGCCACCGAATGCGTCGCTGTTCACGTTGAACTCGATCCAGATCAAACGGCCAATTTCAAAAAGCAATGGGAGACTCTTGTTCCGGATGTATCTCTGGCAATTTTAAAGTCACCATTTAGATCATTGCTCGCACCAATTTTGCATTATCTAGATGTGGTGCATGAAGAAAAACCTCATCATCGAATCACAATTGTCATTGGTGAATTTGTGCCGACTAAGTTCTGGCATACGCTGTTGCACGGCAACACCGGTTTGCTGCTAAAGCTTGCTTTGCTCAATCGACGTGACGTTGTTGTCGCCAATGTTCGCTATTATTTAGAGAAGAGTTAAGCAGAATTGGCAAGAGATTAGGAAACTAGAGACGAGAAAGAAATGATAAAAAGACTGTGCGTATTTTGCGGTTCCAGTCCTGGTGCTAAGCCAGAGTATGTTGCAGCTGCCACGGCGGTTGGGACGTATATGGCTAAGAAAGGCATTGGTCTGGTTTATGGTGGTGGTCGTGTCGGATTGATGGGCGCTGTCGCTGATGCGGCTCTTGCGGCCGGTGGCGAAGTATTAGGCGTGATACCACAAGCTCTTTTTGAAAAAGAAATCGCTCATCCTGGATTGACGCAATTGTGTGTAGTCGGTTCTATGCACGAACGCAAAGCTCACATGGCCGATTTGTCGGATGCCTTTATGGCGCTTCCTGGTGGATTTGGTACTTTTGAAGAACTATTCGAAGTAATCACCTGGTCTCAATTAGGTGTTCACAGAAAAGCTTTTGGTCTGCTCAATACGCTTGGTTTCTATAATGAATTGCTTTCCTTCTGCGATACTGCAATGAACGAAAAATTCATCAATCCTGTCGATAGACAGCTTGTTTTGGCAAATGCTGAGCCGGAGAAATTAGTAGACATTCTCTCGGTGCATCAAGTACCAGCCTCGACCAAATGGTTGAAAGTTGCTGAGACTTAGAAGCGTACTGAATGTGGTGTCGTAAAAATTCGTCGCCGACGCCCGTTGAAATCTGATTCCTCGCACTGCCTGTAGGGTCAGACTGGATTGAAGGTTTAGAGGAAATTATTGGCTTTAGCCCAGGCTACTTCTGCTTGCAGAGCAGCTTTGAGGCTGTAACGAGGCGAGAACCCGGTCGCTGTGACGAGTTTGTCGACAGACACGGTGGTTGTAGTTACCAGCTTCGTCACTTGATCTTCGGTAATGGGTGCCTTTTCGTGCATGAACATCTGCGCAGCTTTTGCACCGAATTTCATCAATCCTGTAGGTAGTGATGCAATCTTGCGTGAAAGCCCAAGAGTTTCGGCAATTTCTTCTGTGAGGTCCTTAACCGAGACGGATTGCGGATTAGATAGATTGAAAATGTGCAATCCAGGGGGAGCCTGATCGATGAGCAAGCTGATGGCGTGAGCAATGTCTTTAGAATAAATCACACTCTTGCCCGCTTCCCCGCCACCTACATGTTTGTATTTGTGGTCTTTGATTGAGCGCATCAAACTGAGCAAATTGCCTCTATCACCTTCACCGAAGACCATTGAGGGGCGCAATATGATAATCCGTGGGATGCCGCGGAAACCCTGCAGCCAGCTTTCTGAAGCCATTTTCGAAACCGCATAAGGGGTCACTCCTTTTAGCGGAGCAGACTCACTGACGTGGTCGAAGGGTCCAGGACCGTAAACGGCTGTAGAGCTGAGGAAAATAAAAGTTTCTACTTTGTTGTAAGCAGCCGCTTCAGCAAGTGATTGAGTGGCGCGCACATTAATGACTTCGTATTCCTGGTAAGGAGCATCTGGTTGATGCACGAGTCCTGCCGAATGCACAATGACATCAGCACCACGGGTCATCAAGCGCATTTCACGGTCGCCCATGCGCGTAAAGTCACCCTCTTCTAAGGCGATGCGGGTGAAGTCAATGACGTTGCCGATTGAAGCGCGAGCAGCAGCCGGATTGCGCACTTGCACTTTAACGTCGAAATTCTGCTTGGCGACAAGGTTTTCGGTCACGGCTCGGCCGATCATGCCGCTTCCGCCTGTGACTAAGACTCTTCTTCGAACTCCGCTTCCTGTCATCTTTTGGTTGACCAATCCTACTTGAGATTTCCCGATACTTTTAATTTATTGAGTTACTTAATCGCTGCCTTGGGCGTCAGCGAGCGAACCCAGTTGACGACGATGAAGACAGCGGCCCTTGACCAGATTGCAGCATACACCAGGAGATTGAACGGGGCCCAGTACTTTTGAGCCAAGTGTTTCCGGTAGAAAACATGCATGCCATTATGCAGGTCTATGGTTGTGCCGATAGGACGAAGCCTACTGGCAGCACCGTGAGCGTGGGTGACCACTGCTAAAGGATTATAGACAACTTTGAAGCCCGCTTGTTTGATTCTCCAACACCAATCTATATCTTCTCCAAACATGAAGATGTCTTCATCGAGTAAACCGATCTTCTCGACAACCTCTTTCGGCACCATCATGCAGGCTCCAGAGAGTGCGTCTACTTCCAACTCCTGGTCTTGATCGGCAAATGAATAATTGTAGCGAGCGAATGTCTTGCTGTTGGGGAAAAGGCGGCTGAGATAGGTCACCCTGAAAAATGAAGCGGCTGGATCTGGAAAGGCTCGCCTGCAGGCCAGTTGCAATGAACCGTCGGGATTAAGAACCTTAGCTCCCACGGCTCCGCAATCCTTGTGAGTCTCGAGATAACGGGCAAGTTCGCTAATGGCATTTTCTGTCACCACCGAATCTGGATTGAGCAAGAGAACATACTTTCCCCTGGCAATCGGGATCACTTGATTGCAAGCTTTGGAAAAACCCTTGTTGTCAGTATTTGCGATCACCTGGACATATTTATAGCGAGCTTTGAGCATCTCTACAGAATCGTCGCCTGAATTATTGTCGACAACGAAAATCTCAAACTGTTCATGCTGAGGATCTTTTTGAATGGAATCCAAGCATTGAGCTAAAAGTTTAGGCGTTTTCCAGTTGACTATAACGATTGAGACGATAGGCTCGGACATAATTTTCTCGGTTCCCTTAAAGCGTGGCGATCGGACGGAATTTACCGAATGATTCACGCAATGTATTTGTGATCTCACCGACGGTGGCATAGACTTCGACTGCCCGGCAAATGTAGGGCATCAGATTTTCGTTCGTGCGCTCGGCAACACCAAGGGCATCAAGCGCTTCCCGAACAGCTTTGTTATCGCGGGTTTCGCGCAACTTTTTCAAAGCCGCAACTTGTGTTGTCTCAAGAGCCGGATCCATTCTGTGTACATGCATTTGTTCTTCGTTTTCGTCGATGAAACTGTTGACTCCAACGACAAGGCGTCTGTTCGCTTCGACCTCTAAATGATCCTGATAGGCCGAATCCTGAATTTCTTTCTGAATGTAGCCGCTTTCGACGGCTTTGATGGCGCCGCCCATCTCTTCGATTTTTTGCAAATATGCAACTACGTCAGCTTCAATTTGGTCGGTCAGACTTTCTATGTAATATGAGCCACCAAATGGATCCACCACATTGCCTATGCCTGATTCGAAACCAATGATTTGCTGGGTGCGCAAAGCAGTTAATGCGGATGCTTCAGTTGGTAGCGAGAGGGCTTCATCTTTAGAGTTGGTATGGAGAGATTGAGCACCACCAAGAACGGCCGCCATTGCTTCAATTGTGGTGCGGACTATATTGTTTTCGGGTTGTTGTGACGTCAGGCTCGACCCAGCCGTTTGCACGTGAAAACGAAGCATCATCGATTTTGGATTTTTTGCGTTGAAGCGCTCTTTCATGAGCTTGGCCCACAGTCTGCGAGCGGCTCTGAATTTTGCTACTTCTTCGAGAATATTCATTTGTGCAACGAAGAAAAAACTCAGTTGAGGGGCAAATAGATCAACGTCGAGACCACGTCTGACTGCAGATTCTACATACTCTATAGCATTGGCAAAGGTGAAAGCGAGCTCCTGAACGGCAGTAGCTCCTGCTTCGCGAATGTGGTAGCCGCTAATTGAAATTGTATTCCAATGCGGCATTTCCTTCGAACAAAATTCAAATATGTCAGTGATGATGCGCATCGACTGAGTCGGTGGAAAAATGTACGTGTTCCTCGCTTCGTACTCTTTGAGAATATCGTTTTGAATTGTGCCCTGCAGTTGTTCAGATTTAGCACCTTGTTTCATGCCGCATGCACGATACATGGCAAGCAGAATAGCGCTCGTGGCATTGATCGTCATAGAAGTCGAAACTTTGCTCAGATCGATTTGATCGAATAATCGCTCCATGTCAACGAGACTATCAATGGCTACTCCTGTCTTGCCAACCTCACCAAGTGACATTGGGTCGTCTGAGTCGTAGCCCATTTGCGTGGGCAGATCAAAAGCAGTCGATAAACCGGTCTGCCCGTTGGCAAGCAGATATCTAAATCGTTTGTTAGTTTCGGAGGCATTGCCAAAACCTGCGTACTGTCGCATCGTCCACTTTCGTGAGCGGTACATCTCGCTGTAGATGCCCCGAGTGAAGGGATATTTGCCGGGCTCGCCCAATTTTTCTTGCGCTTTCCAGTTGTCTAAATCTGCTGGTTTGCCTACATTTTTTGATTGGCTCATTTTAATTGTTTTCCAGAATTAGCATTGGCGGTGGGATTGTCAGGGCAAAGCACAAGGGTTTCGACGTCGTAAAGCCTTATAATTGGGTTTGCACGCTCCTATATTGTAATGGAGGACCTCTTCTGGTGAAGTATTACAACACCATCCTCGAAACAGTGGGCCACACCCCGCTTGTAAAGCTCAACAAAGTCACTGCTGGCTTGAAACCTTTGATCCTTGGTAAGGTCGAGGCCTTCAACCCTGGTGGGTCTGTCAAAGACCGACCGGCTGGAAAAATGATCGAGGAAGCCGAAAAAGCTGGTTTGCTTAAACCAGGTGGCACAATCATCGAACCGACATCTGGCAACACAGGTACAGGCCTTGCGCAAATAGCTGCTGTTAAGGGCTATCGCTGTATTTTGGTCGTGCCCGACAAAGTCGCTTCCGAAAAAATCAATTTGTTGAAAGCTTATGGCGCAGAGGTTGTAGTTGTACCTACCGTTAATGCTAGTTCCCATGAAAGTTATTATTCGGTTGCTAATAAATTAACCCTGGAAATCCCAGGCGCTTTTCAGCCCAATCAATTCGAAAACCAGAATAATCCTGAATCTCACTACGAGACGACCGGACCAGAAATCTGGGAACAAACAGCTGGCAAAATTACGTGCTTTGTCGCAGGAATGGGCACTGGCGGCACCATATCTGGTACTGCGCGATATCTCAAAGAAAAGAATCCGAATATCAAAATCGTCGGTGTTGATCCTGAAGGTTCGATTTATTCGGGCGGTCTAGCTCAGCCTTACAAAGTTGAGGGCATTGGTGATGACTTCATTCCCAAAACCGCCCACCTCAATTTGATTGACGAATATGTTCGTGTATCAGATAAAGACAGCTTTATGACGGCACGACGTCTCGCTCGTGAAGAGGGACTGCTTGTTGGTGGCTCATGCGGTACAGCCGTCTGGGGGGCAATACAGGTCGCCAAGAAAATGACAGAGCAAGACGTCATCGTCGTGCTTTTGCCTGATGGTGGTCGCGGCTATCTGAGTAAATTGTATTCAGATGAATGGATGCGTGGAAACGGATTTTTGCCAACACCTGAGTATGGGTTTTACGCCAGTGATTTGCTTGAACGCAAAAAATCGCGCGGCACTATTGAACCAATGGTTACAGTTAGACCAACAGATTCGGTGCAAACAGCAATCGATGTTATGCAAAAGTATGATATCGATCAAATTCCTGTCGTTACTGAAAATGGCTTGAATGTTGGACACATAAATGATGTTGTGGCCATGCAAGTGGTCTACGAACGCAAAGACGCGGAGCATCTCGCTATCAGTTCGGTAATGGGACGACCATTCCCTCAACTGGATGTAAATGCTGAAATAGATCAGGTTTATCGCTTTTTCCGTCTGGGCACTGCCATGGTCGTGATCACAGAAAACGATCGGGCTTGTGGTGTGTTAACGAAATTCGACATTATGTCGATGCTCAAAGCACAGATCGAAAAAGTTGATATCAAAGATTTGAAAAAAGAAAAATTGGGAGCAAAAATATGAAATTTGCAACAAAGGCAATTCACGTTGGTCAGGAACCTGATGAAACTACAGGCGCTATCAATGTGCCGATTTTCCAAACCTCTACTTATGTACAGGAAGAAATTGGCAAGCACAAAGGACACGTCTATGCCCGAGTGACCAATCCCACTCGCTCAGCGCTTGAAGAATGTCTTGCTTCACTTGAAGGTGGAGCTCATGGTTTGTGCTTTTCATCAGGATGCGGCGCAACCCATGCTGTCATGACTTTACTCAAAGCCGGTGACCACGTCATCTGCGGTGACGACGTCTATGGTGGCACGTACCGCTTGTTTGAGCAAGTAATGCGCAACTTTGGTCTCGACTTCACTTATGTCGATACAACTGATTTGGCAGCAGTTAAGGCTGCCTTCAAGCCGAACACACGTATGCTGTGGATCGAAACGCCTACAAATCCATTGCTATTGCTTGCTGATATCGAAGCTCTGTGCAAAATTGCAAAGTCGGCAACGACTGCCGAAAAGGTTATTACTGTTGTCGATAACACTTTCGCCAGCCCGTATTTGCAGACACCGCTTGCCCTTGGAGCCGATATCGTAGTGCACAGCACAACCAAATATTTGGGCGGTCACAGCGATGTAATTGGTGGAGCCGTTGTCGTCGATGACGCTAAATTGAATGAGCGTTTGCGTTTTATTCAGAAGTCAGTTGGCGCAGTGCCTGGTCCAATGGATTGCTATCTGGTTTTGCGTGGTATCAAAACTCTTGCTGTACGCATGCGCGCGCACCAGGAAAACGCTATGGCCATCGCCAAATTTTTGGAAAAGCATCCAGCTGTCGAAAAGGTTATCTATCCAGGATTACCCAATCATCCGCAGCATGAATTAGCTAAAAAACAAATGAGTGGTTTTGGTGGCATGCTCTCTATTGTCGTTAAAGGTGGTGTCGAAAGAGCTAATGAATTACTGCGCAGCACAAAACTATTTTCTCTTGCAGAAAGTCTTGGTGGTGTTGAATCGTTGATTGGTCATCCAGCGACGATGACTCACGCAGCGATCCCCAAGGCTGAACGTGATGCTCGCGGTGTCGTTGAAAATCTAGTGCGCCTATCAGTTGGCATCGAAGATTGCGACGATTTGATTAAAGATCTCGACAATGCTTTGAGCAAAGTTCAGGTTCCAGCTGGAGCTAAAGTCTAAATCAATGTTGAAAAAAATAACGCTTGCGTCTTTCGCTTTAGCGGTGATGCTTACTTTGGCTTGTGGTTACGACTTAGCACTTGCTCAAGATTCAACCACGGTCATGCCAATGGATACTACCGCGCCGGAAAAACCCGCTGGTGGTCCAGTCGAGACTGCACCAAAACAGGTGACGCCCGTTAGTGGTGACGACATCAAACTAAAGGGGGGCGCAAGCGTTGTTCACGTTGAAATTGAGAATGTTCGCGACGTTCAAATCGATATCAAACGCGCAAAGGCTAACGCCAATCACTTATTTGATGAAATGACGCGACATCCTATCACCAGTTATCAATCGATCAACACGATGGGACCGGTGATGATGACTTTCATCGAGCCTACTTTTGATATGAAAGAGGTTTTGCCAGCCAGACAAAGATGGGTGGAATTGTATATGCGGCAAATTGCACCAACAGTCGCTTTGATCAAAGAGGATTTCGACGCTATCAATAGCGGGCGGAATACCTTGCAATATACAGTTGGCGACAAAGAAAAATTGGATGAGCATTTGAACGAGTGTTTCAAGCAAGTTGAGGCAGCCTCAGCTACCGCCGCTGTTTTACAGACCTTGACTGCAGCTCCGCCTTACGACAATCTTGCTGTCTCTAAACAAGCGGTCGTTTTGGCCAAGTCTTTAGACGAAATGGACAAAGCGACAAAGCATCTAATTGGCGAATTGAAGAAAGAGCAAGACCGCTAACATGTAGTCTAGATTCACTTCGATCTGGCCATTTCAGGATTTAATAAAAGCGCTGTGACCAGTTCACACTTCCAGGAAGCGTTACCACGCAGATTCGTAGTAACGTCTCGTCCTGTGCGGGTTTCGCGATGCTCCAATATTAAAGCATTTTCGAGGGTGGTTAAGCGTCGTCAATGCGTTTATCTCACTTGAATAATCAATGCTTGATAGGGCTCAAGCTTGAGATTGTGCAATTCCTTTTGCCGTTTTTTGTCTGTCAGAGAATTGAGTAGAACACGTCCTGATTTCGCTTTTATTCCTTGCGGTTTTAAGTCGAAGCTGACTGTTTGAGCGGTTTTGGACATATTCAAAATGACCAGTATACTTTCTGAGTCGCTTTGACGTAAATAGCTCAAAACATTTTGATCGTCGACATTGAGCGGTACAAATTTGCCTCGAATAAATGCCGAATTAGCTTTTCTAAGTGCGATCAATTTTTCATAGAATAAAAGTAGCGATTCTTTATCGCGAGTTTCATTCCAGACATTGTGAGTGGGGTAATTCAAAGCAACTGGTACCCATGGATGTCCTGTGCTAAAGCCAGCATTCAAGGAATCGGTCCATTGCATAGGCGTGCGTTCGCCATCGCGTCCTTTTTCTTTTGGCCAACCTATTTTGCCAATTGGATCTTGAACCTCTTCTTTTTTCAAAGGGTCATAATTTTCCATACCAATTTCTTCGCCGTAATAAAGAATTGGTGTGCCCCTCAAAGTAAGGTTCATGGCCGCTATTACTTTCGCAATTTTATCGTTGTTGATACCATCGGCATAACGGCTGAAGGCGCGTCTTCGGTCGTGATTACTCATGACATAAACAGGCCAGCCGTGAGCTGGATTATTGTCCCAGTCAGCGATTTTTTTGCGAAATTCGGGCGCCGAAACGGTTGTTGTATCTGGAATGAAAAAGTTCATCGGCAATTGAATTTCATCGGCGTTTTTACCGTACATTTGTGAAATTTGTGCGACGTCTTCGCCGAAGGTTTCGCCTACAAGCACGCGCTTGCCAGGAAAACTAGTGTCGTTGTATGAGTTTAAAGTCGAGCGCAATTCTCGTAGCACGTCGTGTACTTCAGGAAAGCGATCATTATATTTGTGCTCCATGACTGGATCGCCGAAGGCATTTTTCTCGTCTTTGACAGGATTGTCGGGCAGGCTTGGATCTTCATACAATGTCGTGATCGCGTCGAGTCGATAGCCTGCGACACCTTTATCGAGCCAGAAACGAGCAACATCGAGCATCGCTTTTTTTACTTCTGGATTGCGATAGTTCAAATCAGGTTGTTGGGGATAAAAGAAGTGATAGTAGAACTGTGACGTTTTGGGCGAAAATTCCCAGGCTGAGTGCCCAAATGTTGATTGCCAGTTATTTGGTGGACCACCATTTTTGCCGTCGCGCCAGATGTACCAATCACGTTTGGGATTTGTTTTGTTTTCGCTTGATTCGATGAACCATGGATGTTTGTCCGATGTGTGATTCATTACAAGGTCCATTACGATCCGAATATTTCTCTTTTTGGCTTCGGCAATGAGCTTGTCAAAATCAGCCATGGTGCCGTATTCAGGGGCAATTTCAGTATAGTTGGAGATGTCATAGCCGAAGTCGACTTGTGGTGATGGATAGCAAGGTGTCAACCAAATAGCATCAACGCCCAGTTTCTTGAGATAGTCGAGTTTAGCGGTAATGCCATTGATGTCGCCTAGGCCATCGCCATTTGAGTCATTAAAACTGCGTGGATAGATTTCGTAGAACACTGCATGTTTCCACCACTCATCTTTGACTGCGCTGTCCTTTTTCGCTTTAGCTTTATTTTCAGACCTGTGATTTGTGGTTAACGAAGCGGAGTGCGCTGAATTTGCTGCGAAGCAGGAGGTCATTGCGTTGGAGCTTGCCGCAATCATCAGTAATACCGTTAGCGCTGTCCCGATTCTGCCTGTTTTAGTCATTGCTCTCGAAATCTCTTTTCATCTGTAGTAGCTAATTATTTTAATGAGAACCCGTCAAATTGATGGTTCAGAAACTTCTGCTTAGTCTACAAGACTGCGCCTCTCTTTATTTCTCAGGTTTTTCATGACTGTCATCGGCAGAGCTGCTCTTGTGTCTTTTTTTATGCTTTCGATTTTTTAAAGCCATTTCTCATTATTCGTCGTTTACGAATGGTTCCATTTACTTGTATGCGCAGTTTCAGTTGGTTAGGATCAACGTCTAGCTCTTAGTCTTATCTTTATCAGGATTCGGTTGAGGGGTCTCTTTAAGTCTTTTCGAGGGGTTTTTAATGACTGCTACTCAAACAATCGTCGATACGACCGTGTTGGAAGAAGTTGTGCACTGGATTCGCACACTCAAAGATGTCGGCGTTTCACCAGACAAGGCTGCTGAAGTGACCAGCCAGTTCTTCCTCGCAGCCGTTGAGTTGGCTGGAGATGAAGAAGAAGAGGAATACTACGAAGAATAATTCTTCTAAGTTTGTTTTACGCACCGGCAAGCATATTTTTGCGCAGCTTGCCGGTGCGTTTACATGTCTATTTGTATGCCTAGCGGCTTTGGCTGGGTGCTCTAACCACGATTCGCAAAATAAAGATCCTCGTCACTTAACGACCATGATTTCGGTTGAAGGTTCAGACACAATGATGTCTTTATTGAAAACCTGGTCCGAAAGCTTCAAGGAAACTCATCCCAATACGCCGATATCGATGACAACTGCCGACTCGGGTGGCGGCATTGCCGCGCTTATTAATGGCACGACCGACATGGCTCTGTCTTCGCGAGAACTGACCGATGCCGAAATTGCCGCCGCTAAAGCTAAAGGTACTCATCTTGTCAAGGCAACAGTGGCACTCGATGCCATCGCTGTAATTGTTAATCCGGCTAATCCGGTTTCGTCGTTGAGTCTCAACCAACTTAAGGACATTTATATCGGCAAATTTACCAACTGGCAGCAAGTTGGCGGCAAGACGCTGCTGATTTCAGCCTATTCCCGCGAAAAGAATTCTGGTACCTACGAATATTTTCACGACCATGTTATGGGCGGCTTGGAGGATTCTGCTGTTGTGCGGCGAATGCCTTCGATCGAGCGCCTGGTGGAAGTTGTAGCGAAAGAACCAGGGGCTGTAGCTTATGTCGGACTTGGTCATGCACTTGCTCAGAACAATCGGGTAAAGATTGAAGATATTCGTTTGATTGATGCCGGCCCTGCCGTGCAACCGTCCCAAACGACCATAACGAATAATTATCCGCTCAGCCGTCCCTTGCTGATTTTCACTGACGAAAATGCCAAGCCGTCTGTAAAAGAATTTGTTGATTTTTGTGCCAGCTCCACCGGGCAAAACCTCGTTCATCAGACGGGCTATGTAAAGGCCCATTAAAAGGTTGCGAAAGGCTTCATTGCAAACTTAAAGGCGCAAACTTCAAAATTGGCTGTAAAAAGAAAAACCATGGCAGAATAAATCTGCTGGTTCAAGCTTGTGTGGTGATTGTGGTCGATTTTTTGCAGGCCCTTAAGAAGAAAGTCCTCATTTTTGATGGGGCTATGGGCACTTGCATTCATAACTACGATTTGAGTCTCGATGATTATGCAGGCTACGAAAATTGTCCTGAGATTCTTGTCGAGAGCCGACCAGACGTTATTTCCGAAATTCATGAATCGTATTTGAAAGTCGGTTGCGATGCAGTCGAAACCGATACATTCGGCGGCTCGCCTATAGTTCTTGCGGAGTTCGATTTAGCTCATCGCAGCTACGAACTTAATTTGAAGGCCGCGAGGCTCGCTAAAGAAGTAGCTTGGAGCTATTCGACGAAAGATAAACCACGCTTTGTTTCTGGCTCTATTGGACCGACTACAAAATTGCCTTCACTTGGTCATATCACCCTCATCGACATGAGTAAGGCTTACTACGAACAAATCCGTGGACTGGTCGATGGCGGTGTCGATGTCTTGCAATTTGAAACCGGACAGGATCTGCTGCAGGCAAAAGCGGCAATCATAGCCGCACAAGATTATGCGAAGGTAATTGGCCGTCACATTCCTATGATTGTGCAAGTGACAATCGAGGCTCCGCCTCTGGGCACGATGCTCGTGGGCTCAGATATCACTGCTGCATTGACCACGCTCTCTAATTTTCCAATTGATGTAATTGGATTGAATTGCGCTACCGGTCCTGATGAGATGATTGACGCGATCTCTTATCTGTGCAGAAACAGCGCTAAACCGGTGTCTGTCTTGCCTAATGCTGGTTTGCCAGAAAATATAAATGATCAAACTGTATATAAATTAACGCCACAACAATTGGCTGTTTCGTTGAAAAAATTTGCCACCGAAGTTGGTGTCAACATTATTGGGGGCTGTTGCGGTACAACGCCAGAACATTTGCGAGTGGTTTGCGAAACAGTAGGAGACGTCGCACCGCTTGTGCGAGAAATCGAGCATACGCCTTCTGTGGCCAGCATTTATACAGCAGTAGCCACTCATATAGACCCGGCTCCATTGATAGTGGGTGAACGTACAAACACCAACGGTAGCCGCAAATTCAAACAACTTTTGCAGAAAGAAGACTGGGACGCCATGGTCGCCATGGCCCGCGCTCAAGAACGCGAAGGTGCCCATGTTCTCGACGTTTGTACGGCCTATGTTGGACGAGACGAAATTCGCGATATGACGACGCTCGTCAAACGTCTCAACACCGAAATGCAATTGCCACTCGTCATAGATACTACTGAGTATTCGGTTATGGCTGAGACACTGCCTTTAATTGCCGGCAAGCCGATCGTTAATTCCATCAACTTGGAAGACGGCGAGCAAAAGATGCTGGATAAAGTCGCTCTGATTACAAGATATGGTGCTGCAGCGGTTGCTCTCACCATTGACGAAAGTGGCATGGCCAAAACGGCCGAGAAAAAACTCGAGGTCGCTAAACGTATTCATGACCTGGCTATTCAGGCAGGCATGGTATCAGAAGACCTCATTTTTGATGCTCTGACCTTCACTCTTACGACTGGCAATGACGATGACCGTCAGTTGGGAATTGAAACGCTAAAAGGCATCAGGCTAATAAAAGAGCAATTGCCCGGCGTGCGCACCATTCTTGGTGTCAGCAATATTTCCTTTGGCTTTGACGCGCATATTAGGCCAATTCTCAATTCTGTCTTTTTACATTATGCCGTAGAGGCTGGTCTCGACATGGCCATCGTCAACGCTCAAAAGATTCAACCGCTTTATAAATTTGATGATGAGGAAGTCGCGTATCATCGCAAATTGATTTTTGATGAAAGAACCGGATCTTATGATCCCTTGTTCGCTCTGCTCGATTATTACAAAGCCAAAGGCACGACTAAGAGCACTGAATCCGCGGGCACTCAGTCAAAGGAAATTGAAGATGTACTGAAGCGACGCGTCATTGACGGACACCGGGTCAATCTAGAAAAAGACCTGGAGAAAGCGCTTCAAAAATACAAGCCGCTCGAAATTATCAATACCATTTTGCTGGATGGCATGAGAGTTGTTGGTGAATTATTTGGCGCCGGTAAAATGCAATTGCCGTTTGTTTTGCAATCGGCCGAAACCATGAAAGCTGCTGTCTCTTATTTAGAGCCACTGATGGACAAAGTAGAAGGCTCCAATCGTGGTTCAATGGTTCTTGCCACAGTCAAAGGGGATGTGCATGATATCGGCAAAAATCTCGTCGATATTATTTTGACAAACAATGGCTACAAGGTCTGGAATTTAGGCATCAAACAGCCGATCGACAACATTATCGCTGCAGCTATCGAGCATAAAGCCGATTGTATTGGCATGAGCGGACTGCTCGTTAAATCGACAGTAATCATGAAGGAAAATCTCGATATTCTCAATCAGCGTGGTATCAATGTGCCTGTCATTTTAGGCGGTGCTGCGTTGACTCGTCGCTATGTAGAGGAGGATTGCAGGCGCATTTATAAAGGTAATTTGTTCTACGCCCAAGATGCCTTCGATGATTTGCACATTATGGAAGCTCTGGCTGCGAAAGCCGATTTGACACCATTTTTAACCTCCAGCAAAAGCAGTCAGCCGGTCGAAACAATCGTCAACAAAACGATCGAGAGCAAAGACGAAATGGTCGTCGAAGATGGTGACGGCGATTTAGAAGCTGATAATAAAAAAAACGCGAAGTTAGCGTTAGCACAAGCAAGTCTGCGGGAGGTCGTGCCTTCATCTGTGGGACCATCGACTCCATGCAAGCCACCATTTTGGGGAGCACGAGTTGTTGAAGATGTTCCTCTTGCTGAAATTTTCGAGTACGTCAACGAGAATGTTCTATTCCGAGGTCAGTGGCGAATACGTCAGGGACAATCGTCAAAAGCCGAATATGAAAAGTTGCTCGACGAAAAAGTCCGCCCTGCTTTTGCTGAATTGAAAGAGCGTTGCATCAGAGAAAATCTGTTGCATCCTAGAGCGGTTTACGGATATTTCCCTTGCCAGTCTCAAGGTAATGATCTGATTGTCTATCGCGAAGACCAAAAAAACGAATGGCTGCGCTTTCATTTTCTGCGTCAGAGTTATGGTCGTCGTCTTTGTATCGCCGATTTCTTTGCTTCAGTAGAAAGCGGGGTTATCGATGTTCTTCCGGCGCAAATCGTGACGATGGGCGATTATGCTTCTCAGTACGCGCAAGAATTGTTTAAAGCAAATCAGTACACTGATTATTTGTATTTTCATGGACTCTCCGTGGAATCGGCCGAAGGCTTGGCCGAAGTGATGCACAAGCGGGTGCGAGCAGAACTTGGTATCAGTGCCGATGACGCTTCTGAAAAGAGCAAGTTGTTCCAGCAAGGTTATAGGGGCACTCGTTATAGCTTTGGTTATCCAGCCTGTCCGAATTTAGAAGATCAGGCACACCTTTTTGAGCTGCTCAATGCCGAAGAAATTGGGCTTAAATTGACAGAAGAATTTGAGATAGTGCCTGAACAAAGCACTTCAGCAATCATAGTGCCGCATCCGGAAGCGAAATACTTCAATCTAATCAATACACCCGTTGCTGAAGCAGTAGGCGTGGATTGACCCGCAATTAGTCTAAATTGAGGTAGGTATTCGGTTAAACCGCATGTGGTAAGAAAGTCTCATTACGAAAGCGGTATTGAAGAATGATCAAATGGGTTAATAGGGATCGTACTTGAAATACCAAATAGCACGTAGTACCAGGCAAAAACACGTTTAATAAAAGTGCCCTCGCAAAGCCACTAAAAAGAAGGCGTTACCACAATTAAACGTGGTAACGCACTCGCCGACGCCGAACTAGTGATGGTTTCAAAAAGAGGTTGAGAAGGCATTTATGAGACGAGTTTAGAGCTACTAACCCAGTCTTTGCGGCACCTCTAAATGACAGACTCTTGCCATGTTTGAGATCGGCATGGGTTCGCCGAATAGTTACAAATGGAGGAAAACTGTGTTTAGTCACGTTATGGTCGGCTCAAATAATCTTGAGCGCTCGAAAGTATTTTATGATGCTGTTCTTGCGACTATTGGAGTGGGTGAAGCAATTCATAGTAAAAATGGCTCAGGTCATAATCGGTTGTTTTACAGGCATGATGGCAGCACTTTTGGTGTTACCGAACCTATCAACGATCAGTCGGCAACAGTGGGCAACGGCAGCACGATTGGTTTCAAATGCACATCATCAGAACAGGTCCATTCTTTCCACGATGCAGCTGTGGCGCATGGTGGCACCTCGATTGAGGATCCTCCAGGATTGCGTCAGAGCAGTATGGGGGACATTTATCTAGCTTACGTGCGCGATCCAGACGGCAATAAACTCTGCGCGACTTTCAGACCTAGATGATCCTAAGCCGACACGTATCTATGGCCATGTCAAATAAGTGCGAATTTGATTGCGAGCGGCATTGATAACGCCGTTTGAGAATTTGCCGTTTTTGCCGGCAGCTCCTTTGAGGATGTCTTTGGCTTTCTGGGCGACGAAACTGTCTTTATCACCCTTAATCACTTCCAATATTTCAATTGGACAATTGCAATTGAAAGTGAGCTTGATTTTCACGTTTGGATCGACGTCGCGAACCAGAGACCAGAGGGCATGTAATGGCGTGTTGGAATTTTCTGCGACTGCGGCTCTAACTCGTGCGTTTTCGTGATTGGCTAATTCGCCCAGTCTTGCAGGAGACGTCGTGTCGGCTCTCGCGGTCATTTCCAGGACAGCAATATCCTGGTCACCGGCTGTTTTGGTTGTGCGTTTAAGCAGTGCGTCGATCCTTTCTCTTGCTGATTGAGTTGTCTTTTCGTCTAGTTTTGCAGCATTCTCGCCCAATTTCTTTTTGAGATTGTTAAGTGAATTTTGAGCCACCCATGCAACCAGTTGATTGCGGTCTTTGGTTAGAGCGCGCAAGATATCTAGCGGAGTGTGGGTGCTTTCGGCCAGGCTGTACCGAATGCTGGCTTCATAGTCTCTGGCGAGCAACCAAAGAGTTTCGCTATTAGCGCTTTGATTGCGAGCAACAGCTGTGCGGATATGAGGATTTTCGTGGCCTGCTAAACGCGCAAGCGTTGCCGCCGGAGTTTCAATACTTTGGGCTATTAGTTTAAGAGCATGCTCGGGTGACGTACGGTAAGCAAAACGCTCTTCAATTTTTTCGTGCGTGTCGCTTTCTGTGCGTTTGATTTTGTCGCTGGCGTTTATTTGAGCTTCTCTGGCTGATTCTTTTGCGTCTGTCGCCTTGATCTCTTCGCTTGGCTGAATGGTGGCTTTGTATTCGACAGGCACTAATTTAGTGGCAGTGATTTTCCTTTCTCGCATCGCCGATGGGACTATTTCTGTATCTCGTATCTTCAACTTGGGCGGACGAATAGAATGCTCTGGTTTGCTCGTTAGTTTTGGAACTAAAGGCTCAGACAAAGTATTTTGGTCTATGGCTTGCAAAGCTTGCAGGCGGGCGTGAGTTTTAGCCTGCACGGTTGCTGCCGCCCGAGCAGCAATCTGAGCGGCAATTTGCGCTGGGGTTTGCGCTACCACCGGTTCAATTGAGGGTCTGAGCAATCTAATGGCCAGGTCCTCGAGAGCCTTGTCGCTCATTTCTTCGTGATCGTTTTGAGCGTGCAAATTTTCGGCGGTCGAATTTTCTATAATTAGATTTTCGACGTCTGTTTTTTCAATTTCTGCAAGCACTTCAAGCGAGCAGAATTCACCAGTCAGTGGCTCAGAGGGGCTCCACTCGGCGGCTATCTGTGTGGTTGACTCAATGTCACAACGGTCATCGCCCAGTTTTGCCAACTTTAGATTTCTAACAATTTGACCGCGCTTTTGCAATTGCTCGCGCACGATTTCACTGCGACGCAATGCTTCTCTTCTTGCGTCATCCTCAAGAGCCATGACTTTGAGCGATTCTTTATAAGGAAGACATTTCTCGTCTTCGCCGTGAAGTTTGCTCCAGCGCGTACCTGTTGCGCGCGGATTATGTCCCTGGTTGAAAGAAGGCGCGTGAGAATCTACCTTGTTAAATGGATTGGCGTTTGAGTTCACCCATGCTTGGTCGCTTGCCTCGATAATCACTTCTCTAGAGCGTTTCAAGCGCTGTTTGATGGTCTTTCTCACGCCGCGACTGAATGCGGCTGTAGTCAGTGCTATGAGTTTTTGGAAGATCGAAAACATGCTCGCCCACGTAAAAGGCAGTTTATGCCTGTAGAAAATTTTCTGGAAATGCTAATAGCCAAGATCAATCTAACCTATATAGATGGGATGCGCGTTATGGTCACCCTATAAAACTATGTTGGATTTCTTGTACACGAAAGAGTGGATGTCCCACAGGTTCGCAATCTTCGAGGATGCTCAAGCCCTTCTTTTTGACGACTATTTGATTCCCATACAAAGTTATATAGAAAAACCAATAGTCTAGGGTATACGTCTGGGGCAAGATGTCTTTGAGGAGAGACGATTATTTGTCTATCCAGAGTTGTTTATCTCAGGCGGTAACTGTATGAAGTGTGACACCATCGCAGACCTCGAAGGATTTTTGAAGATTCAGGAGCAGGCTTTAGGAGCCAATTCAGACGAGGTGGCAACCACAGCGTTTAAGCTCGCAGAACTGTATATTCAATCTAACCGTTTGGAAAATGCGGAAGTATTACTAAAAAGAGCATTACGTATCAGGCAAAATCTACAGGTCATAAACGCTGACTGCAAAAGAGCTATTGAAGAATGTCAGAGTACCCTGCAAAAGGTTGTGACTATGCGAGCGGAACGACTGCGTCCAAATGCCGCTTCGACGACGATGCTCAATCCTGTCAAAGTGCCAACTGGCATGTCGCATCCGGGATTTTCATGTAGCCCGTCCAGCGATTTGCTTTCCAATGATTATTCACGACGGGCATCAGACCCGCGCTCTCAAACACAAATTAGAAGTACATCCTCTACGCCAGCGTATTCACCGCGCACCGTGGATGGAGACCGTAGAACTCAAAGTTTTCCGTCATCGACGACTGGAGAGTATCGTAGTCAAAACAATCGAGTCCTTTTGGAGGCGGTACATGAGGCCGAACTAGAAGTGACATTGATGCGTGAAATGCTTGGTTGCGACCATCCCAATATCGCCGATATGCTCAGAAAATTGGCCGATCTCTATTGTCGTTTACGCATGTTTGGAAAAATGGAGCCGGTTCTACTTGAATCATTGCGTATTCGCGAACATGTTTTTGGTGTCGATCATCTGTGTGTTGCCACCGAACTAAAAAACCTGGCGATGCTTTATTTGGCTCAGGAAAGGTGCGCCGCTGCCGAACCATTACTACAAAGAGCAATTGCCATTCGACAAAAGAATCTCGGTCGAAATCATGCCAAAGTGGCTGATATCGAGGAAGTTTATGCCAGTCTTCTGCGCAAAACAAATCGTTTTGGGCAAGCTGACTCGATTGATAATCACATCGGTAAGGTGCGTGCGATGACCACCAGCGAAGCTGGAGGCGGGGCTCTGCCTCAGTCTTTTTATGAGCTGGGTTAGAGAGCCATTGACATAAGTCTTCTATAGGTCTTTTTTTTGCCCCAAATGGAAAGGGATTGGTGTTGAAGCCAATCCCTTTCCATTCGAGTTTTATTTAGCTGTCGATTCAGTTCTGTGAACTGACATTGGCGTCGGCTAGATTAGCCAGACGCGCTCGGTTCCCGCTGGCTTGACCGCCCTTGCGACCGGCAGCGGCAGCTTCTTCCCGACTGAATTCATGGGCAGTGCCTCTTTCATGAGCGGCTTTGCCACCCTTGCTGCCTGCGGCAGCAGCCTCCTGGCTTGTGAATTCATGTGCGGTGCCTTTTGCGTGCGCGGCTTTTCCGCCCATGCTGGCAATCTGGCGCTGTTTTTCTCGGTCCATTGCGGCGAAACCGCGTTCGGTGCGATTCGCTTCTAATTCTTCTCGCATGATGCTCTCCTAACTTTTGGACACGGCACTAGAGCAAACGGCTCACTTAAAAGACGGTCAAAATTGACAAGCTCAAGTGCTTCCATAATCAGAGACACATCTGTAGCCTAAATGTTCCAGAAAACAGGCAAATATTATGTGAGATAAACTGGCATTTGGTCACAATTGGAGAGCTTCTTCACGTATTCGCCTATGTCCTGTGTGCTCTGGTAATTGTCCCAATTAGGGCTGGTTTTGGCTGTTGCCAGGTTTTATTCGGACGTATATCATGCTTAAATACGATTTTATATACCTACAGACGTGGCGCCCCTGACACTTACTACTTCTTAATTGGTAAAGACATTGACAGTGATCAACGCAGAATTACCCATCACTGAATTACTGAAGATTGCTGCTGACAATCATCGCAAGCTCATAACCCTACCTGAAGCTGAACGGGTCCAGTTGATTGCGTTATTGAAAAAACGCGGTGCTGAGGAACTCGATTACGGTGAAGAGTTGACCATTGAATCGGCCTCGATGATCAGGCGAGTGACCGGGGCCGTTGGCATTTATTTTGGTACCTGAGTAACACCAGGAGTGGTATCAATTTTTTATTTGACCTTTGTCAAACACTATTATTTCAAAATCGTACTTAACTACAGCGGTTCGCCAACTGCTTGCTCTAGATCAGTCATAGCAAGTTGATAGTTCCGTACGGCATCGAGATAAGCGATCTGCGTTTGTACATTCGCTTGTTGCGCGGCCATCGTCGTTGTAATGTCGGTCTGTCCTACCTCGTACCCACGTCGAGCCATTTTAGCCACCACGTTAGATGTGGCTAAAATGGATGTTTGAAAGTAGCCAATGCGCTCGCGAGCAGCCATCATTCGTTGATATGCCGAGATAACCTCTTCTGTGATCACGTTGCGTGTTGCTGCAAGTTGTTGTTTAAGTTGAATATCAATGGCTTTGTTCTTTGCTCGCTCTCCTTGTTGAAAGTTCAATAGCGGCAGCTCTTGAGTGACGCCAAGGAAGTAGCCGCGGGTGGCTACACTAGGTATGGGGGGATTGCCGGAATAAGAATATCCCGCATTGACTTGAACGTTGGGCAAGGTATTAGCTCTTATGTTTTTCAAGCTGGCTATATTAACGTTAATCGCTTGAGCGATAACTTTGAGATCGAGTCTTTTTGACAAGGCTTTCTGTATAAGCTCATCAGCCGAGGGTGCGGATGTGCGAAAGTTTGGAAGCAAGTCATTTGATTCTACTCTTAGCTCAAAAGCAGGCAGCTTTTGCACTTCAAGCGGCGAGTCGTAGTTACGTCCGAGAACTACACTTAAACATTGACGGGATTGATCTACTTTGCGCTTACTTTGATTATAGTCCGCCTCTGCCATAAGTGCTGCAAGCTCAGCTCTTTGCACATCCATATCCGCCACATCGCCAGTTTGAAACCGCCGTTTGGCTACAATTTGTAATTCGCGTGAAAGATTTGCCAGCTCCTCGAGTGTATTTCGCGTCTCCTGGGCGATCACTAAATCCAGATATGCGCGCCTTGTGTAACTTCGCAATTGCCAGAGAGCCTTCTGTATCTCCAGGTCCGTTTGTTTTAGCTGTTCCTTTACCAGAAGCACTCTAAATGCTATTTTCCAGGGAGATTCTATCGGTATCAACGCACCAACTTGCTTGGCTAGTTGAGCTGAATCATGCAATAGAAAGAACGATGGATTCGGAAGCGTATAAGCTTGAGCGTAACCCGCTTTGGTGATTCCGAGCTGCGTTCGAATGTTTGCTACTCTTGGACTATTGTAAATCGATTCATCAAATGCCACAGACAAAGGAATTGGAGCAACCGTTGGCTCGGGCGCCGTCGTCCTTAATAAAGCAGGCATTATCTCCGCAATAGTTTGATTGGACCCTGCATCTGCTGTTGCATGATCATTTGCAGCGGTTGCTTGTGAGACGCTTAGATTCACACTTACGAGCGCAAGCGACAGGAGCAATATCTCCCGCGCGCAAGACTGAACCTGCATTTTTGACCGAAACTCATCGAAAGTTTTTTGTCGATTACATCTCATAGACCGTTGTGCATCCTTTTCATTCGAAATTGTCTAAGCCAGGAGTACGCGGCGGGGATAACGATTAACGTCAATAGGGTTGAGGTAATAAGTCCGCCGATAACCACAGTTGCAAGTGGTCGTTGTACCTCTGCACCTATTGACGTAGCTAGTGCCATGGGCATGAATCCCAATGAGGCAACCAGTGCTGTCATCAAAACAGGACGAGTTCGTTGTTTTGCTGCTTTTAATGCAGAACGACGTGGACCAATATTTTCATTTCGTTCGATTTGCTGGATCGTTGAAACAAGAACGACACCGTTCAACACGGCAACCCCAAACAAGGCGATAAAGCCCACTCCTGAGGTAATTGATAGAGGCATCCCTCTGAACCAGAGAGCGAGCAGTCCTCCCGATAGCGCAAGGGGTACATTGGAAAAGATTAGAAGCCCCGGTCCGAAACTGCCGAAGGACGCATAAAGCAGTACAAAAATAAGTAAAAGAACAATTGGTACGAGTAAAAATAGTCGATTTTGCGCTTCCAACAGGCTCTCGAATTGCCCGCCCAGAGTCATTCTATATCCTGGTGGTAATTTCAGGTGTTTGGCAAGAATTGTTCGGGCATCTTTGACAAAGCTTCCTAAGTCACGATTACGAACGTTCACTTGCACCATGTAATTGCGGTCGGTCTGAAGATGTGTTATTTGCGCTGCATCCTCTCTTCTGTCAATGGAACAGATTTGATTTAACGGAACGAGCTCACCGCTTGTGGTGCCAACTGGAAGCGAACCGATGTCTTCTGTCTTCTGCATAGAATGTTCGGCGAACTTTACGCACAAATCATATCGCGGCTTACCTTGATAAATCGTACCCACCACTTTGCCTGACTGTGACGCTGCCACTGTATCCAATGCTTCTTGCGAGGTCACTCCATAAGCCGCTAATTTTGCAGAGTCGATTCTGGCTGACACCACCGGTAACCCTGTTGTTTGTTCAAGCTTTACGTCTGCGGCGCCTGGCACTTCCGCTAACAGCTTGCCTGCTGCACCACCGAGTTCCCTGAGTTTTTCGAGATCTGGACCGAAAATTCTGACGGCAACATCGCTTTTTGCCCCAGCAATCAGCTCATTCATTCGTTGCTCGATCGGTTGCGAAACAGAAAATACAGCGCCTGGTACTGATTTGCGCAACTTATTTACTATGACATCTTCAATTTCTACCTGAGTTTTGGCTGTCTTCCAACTTTCTGCAGGCTTGAGTATAACGAACATATCTGTTTCGTCAGCACCCATTGGATCGAAAGCAATTTCTGAGTGACCCGTGCGTGAAACAACCGTCTCAACATCTGGAATAGCTTTAATGATTTTTTCCATCAAGGTTGTTTCGTTTGCAGCCGCTGCCAAAGAGCCGGAAACCGGCCGATTTACCGTTAGCACTAAAGCACCTTCTTTAAGCTTGGGTACGAATTCGGAGCCAAGAAGAGGGAGAGTGAATAAACTGGCAATAAAAAAAAGCGAAGCGAAGGTAATCGATTTCTTCGGGTGTTTGACTGCAGACAGCAGTAGACGGCGATATCCCGGCTGTAAGAGACGCAAAAAGTAAGTGTCTTTTTCGCTTGGGTGCTTGGGCAGAATGAAGTAAGCCAGTGACGGAGTTATGAACAACCCGATCATCAAAGCAGTTAAAAGACCGAATATAACAGTCAGAGCCATTGGTTGAAAGGTTTTTCCCGACACTCCCGGAAGCGCCAGTATCGGCAGATATACGGCAGTGATGATGAGCACCGCAAAAAAGATTGGTTTGGCTACTTCGCCAGCTGAGGACTGAACGTTTTTCAGTCTGTCGCCTTGAGGATTTTCAGCAAGCCTGCGTATTATGTTTTCGACCATAACAACGGAACCGTCTATAAGAATGCCAAAATCGATTGCGCCTAACGAAAGCAAGTTGCCTGATGTGTTTGTCAGTGACAGAAATGATAAAGCGCCCAGAAGAGAGAAGGGGATAGCAAGGGCTGCTATAAACGCTCCTCTGAGGTCTCCTAGCAAGACAACAAGAACAACTACAACAAAAAACGCACCGTGCAGCAGATTATGCCAAACCGTGTCTATGGTTCTCTCAATTAACACACTCCTGTCATAAAAAGGCACTACAGCTACCCCTGAAGGCAAAGAGGCATTCAAAGTTTTGACTGCGACATTCAATTCCTTCAAAACATTTTTTGAATTTTCACCTTTTCTCATCACAGCGACGCCGATCACAGATTCGCCGTTTCCGTCAGCGGTCACAATGCTCTGAGCCTGTTTGTGCCCTATCACGACGGTGGCCAGGTTGCGAACTTTTATAGCACCGAATGCGGTGCGTTTAATGACGACATTTGCAATATCTTCGGGAGTATGCAGCATGCTTTCTCCGCGAATCAAGGTCTGATCGTCGTTTTCAATCATGTAGCCACCTCCGCTGCACATGTTGTTTTTTGAAAGGGCGGCCATAACTTCAGACGCATTGATTCGATAGCCATGCATTCGTTCCGGGTCCAATTGCACCTGGTACTCCCTGGCTTCACCGCCCATCGCTTGAATCTCGTCAACTCCTGGAACTGTCTTCAGAGACGGTATCACTTGCCAATCAAGAATGTCTCTAAGTTGCATCAGGCTGTGCCCGCTACCTATCACTCGAAACTGATAGATTTCGCCCAATCCGCTGGCAATCGGTCCTAACGCAATTTTGATCTCATTTGCTGGCAGCTGTTCGCTGGCCGTTTTAAGCCTCTCGCTGACTTGCTGTCGGGCCCAATAAATGTCGCATCCATCTTCAAAAACGGCAGTCACCTGGCTTAAGGAAAACTTTGATAAGGACCGCAATTGAGTCAGCCTCGGCAAACTTTGCAGCGCCATCTCGATAGGATAGGTAATGTATTGCTCTACTTCTTTTGGCGCTAAGCCGCGGGCATTCGCGGTCACTGTCACCTGAACATTTGAGACGTCCGGTACGGCGTCCACATGAAGTTGAACGGCGAAGAAGAGGCCTAAGATTGAAACAAAGATGAGGATAAGAATGACCATCACTCTCGCTTCTATGGCGCCTGCCACCAGAGCACCAAGCACACCCATCTTATTCGTGGAATTTGCTCTGGGTGTATCGTCATTTTTAACCAGTCGAACATCTTCTCTATTGGCGTTATCTTGAAGCACTGTCATTGTTCTTCTCCGATAGCGTTTTTCATAACTTCACTTTTTAGAAGGAATGAACCGTTCGTGGCAACTCGATCTCCTAAAGACAGTCCGGTCTGTATTTCAGCATCGCCTCTGTTACACCTGCCGATTGAAACCGGACAGACTTTGAACGTGAGTGGTCCAATTTCTTTAAAAACTACAGTTTTGTTGGAGAGCTTTTGTATCGCTTTTTCAGGAATCGTCAGTTGCTGCTGTAACGAACCATCGGTTGAAACATCGGCTAAAACGAGCATGCCTGGCTTAAGAATGAAATTGGGATTTTCTATTTCTGTTCGAATTGATGCGGTTCGGCTTGCTGCATCAAATGTTTCACCCAGTTTAGTCACACGTCCTTTGAATGATTTCCCCGGAGCAACTTCGGTAGTGAATGATACTTTTGCACCAATATGCACGTGCGAGATCTCGTCTTGAGGAACCTCAAGCATCACCCAAACCCGAGATAAATCTATAATCTTGAAAAGAGCAGCGTTTGTTGCACCGCTTAGGGGCCCGACTGGAAGTCCTGCTTGAGCAGTCCTTTCGCTAACTAACCCGGAAATAGGAGAGCGCAATGGCAGCTCTGTAGTGACTTTGTCGACCGTCGTTGGCTCTAAGCCGAAACTGAGCAAACGAGACTTTGATGATTCCAGCTGGATTTCCGAAGACGAGACCATCGCTTTTGCCGTTTGCAATTCGGCCTCAATTCCTGCGGTTCTGGACTCTGCACTTTCGACATCTTTTCTTGCTGTAATTCCATCAACAGACAGAGACTTCAGTCGTGCTATTTCAGCCTCGGCTATTTTGAGACGAGTGCGCGTGAATTCATAATTGGCAGCCGCTTCCAAACCGTGAGCTCTTCGTTCTACATACACAGACTGAGCATCGGATACGTCGGGGCAATTGATATACGCCACAATTTGTCCAGCCTGTACTTTGTCACCAACATCGGCTAGCACTCTAGAAACAACTCCATGTAATAAACACGTGACGGATGCTGTTCCCGGATTTCTCGATTCGACGGTTGAAGAAAATCGCATAACATTATGCAAGCGCATATCCTTCACAGTTGCTATGTTTACTGTGTTGCGCAGAGCCGGTTCTTGCGAAAGGCGAACAATATCGCTATCTACGTTCTTTGTTGCAGCAATTGATGGAATTGGCTTTGCATCAACGGCTCCCGCTATTTTTCTGGCGGGCAGATATGAACTCCAAGAAGTAATCACGAGGATCAGTCCAAATGCAGCGCAACAGGCCGTCCATTTTGTAATCTGTTTTGTCATACGGTAACCCCACTGCTAAGCCGTAACGGCTAGCTGACAATGTTCTTTCTTAAGTGGATGAAATGCCTAACTCCGTATTAATCAACCGGAGTATGAAATGAGGCCGCCAGCTGCAAGATCATGCTGGATACGTGGCGGCGATCACGAAGAAAATTTAAATGAGCAGTGATCGATAAACGATATAAACAGGTTCCTTCGGAGCCCTGCCACCATCGGATATTAAACTAACCCAGACAATAGTTTGTTCATCATAACTGTTGTTCCAGTGCAAAAGAAAAGCCGTAAAGACGGGCATAAGGTGTGCCAGGAAATGCTCGCAACTGTTTTTCGCAGTCGGCGCCAGCAGTGGACTATGTAGGTGCGAAACACAGGGACATTTGTCTTGTCTGTCGAAACTGAGTGTAGTTTCGGCAGCACTTTGTCTATTGGCTTGGTCAACTGGAGCGAACTGATCGTGCAGGAAGGTGCCTGTCCACAATATCGTGAACAGAACAACCGTAACCATGAGTCTAACGATTCCTGACACCCTGAACCAACCTCTGTCGATAAAGTTTTAGCATAGCAAAACTTTCGGGGTGATTGCAAGACGAGTCGGCATTACGGAGGTCAACGAGAACTAGTACTAGTTTTTTTCAATCTCAGAAGTCTCGGACGATTTCGACGGATCGGGATTCTATAGGGGGAGGGGCAAGGCCAACGCGAGCGCATATGCTATGCGATGTGGCACTAAATATAGTGCTAATGCTTGGCGCTGTGAGGATTATGTAGAGTTTACTTCTGCTTTTGTGCATCAGTTTTGAGAGATGAAATCGGGCTGGTGCGTGGGGAACGCATGCTCACAGAGTAAAGTGATAGAGCTTATGCCCAGCCATTTTGCGGAACCTCCGCTTGTTGGAAACAGATCAAGTATGCATTTTGGTATCCAAATGGAGCGTTTAGTTATTGCGAAGGTGTCTCAATTAACTCAATCAATGGCTGACTCTCTCTTGGAACATTGCGAAAATTATTGCACGTGAGCGACTGGCTCAACAAGGAAATAGCTGCCTATGACGAGCTTTGTGGCCGCGGTGTCTGTGCAGATTAGGAAAATTATTCCTTGAAAAATTTGTTTGTCACCTATAATGCCTCGTGATCCCAATTGCAATTTGTCACGAATCTTCTATTCTGCTCGTGATCGAACTGCGGTATAAGCGGTATAACAGGATTCTGACCATTGCTGAATCTGATCGCATTGACGAAGATGGAGCAGAGGGGAACGACAAGGAAACATTGGCACCAATCATGAAAATTATCAGCACTGCAACGGCCTTTCCCGAACACTATTACCATCAGGGAGATATTACGCTTGCACTTGGAGATTATTGGGAAAACCAGTTAAACAATCGCGGCGTCCTGGAAAGATTTCATCGCAATGCTGGTGTGAGCGGGCGTCATCTCGTTCTTCCCTTGACTGAATTCCCCAAAGTAAAAAACTGGGGAGAATCAAACGATGTCTTCATTGAACAAGCGGTCAATCTGGGGCAAAAGGCTGTTCAGGAAGCACTCGACCGTGAACAGATTTCTGCCGATAGGATTGGCGCAATATTTTTCGTTTCCATCACTGGTATATCAAATCCTTCTATTGACGCTCGTTTGATGAATCGCATCGCTTTCTCGCCTAACGTAAAGAGAGTCCCTATTTTTGGACTGGGATGCGTAGGGGGTGCCGCAGGCATCGCCAGAGCAGCCGATTATCTCAAGGCTTATCCAGATCAGATGGCGCTCGTTTTGTGCGTAGAGCTTTGCTCATTAACGTGGCAACGAGCCGATCTCAGCGCTGCTCATGTAGTGTCGTCGGCCTTATTCGGGGATGGGGCAGCAGCCGTCGTTCTATCTGGTGCAAATAATGGTGAACGTAAAGGACCGAAAGTGGTGGCAAGCGAATCAGTTTTCTACCGCGATACCGAAAACGTAATGGGCTGGCAAGTTTCAGCTGACGGTTTCCGTGTAGTGTTGTCTGCGGATGTTCCCAAAGTGGTAAATGAAAATTTGCGACAGGACGTCGACTCATTCCTCGGCAAGCACGGCTTATCGCGTAGCGATATTGGTCTTTGGATTATGCACACCGGCGGTCCTAAAGTTCTCGACGCTATAGACGCAGCATTGGAACTACCTCCTGATGCCCTGGCTAATTCGCGCGAATGCCTTGACGAGATCGGCAACATCTCGTCCGCTTCAGTATTGGCCGTGCTAGACAAAATTATGCGCAAATCGCAACCCGCTCCAGGAACGTGGAGTGTTTTGTCGGCAATGGGACCCGGCTTCTGTACTGAATTGGTTTTGCTTCAGTGGTAGTTATCTAGCGAATGGTTGTCTGATGATGTCGAACAAGCGCAATTCAGAGATAATTATCGTTGGCGGCGGTCCCGCAGGCCTCGCTGCCGCGCTTGCTTTGACACAAAAGGGCGCTCGCTGCACTGTCGTTGATCATGCCAAACCGCCTGTAGACAAGGCGTGTGGTGAAGGACTGATGCCCGATTCTCGGCTTGCACTTGCTCGGTTGGGAGTATCTATTACCGAGCAAGGTAACGGCGTTTTTACTGGAATCAAATTCAACCGAGGAAAGCTTTCAGTAGAAGCCAGCTTCCCGCATGGCAGTGGAGTCGGCGTGCGAAGAACACTTTTGCACGACAAGTTAATTTCGCAAGCGGAAAAAGTCGGCGTCAATTTGATGTGGAATTCTCGTATTAAATTACTTGAGAATGAAAAAGTTGTGATCAACAACGAACCGATCGACTACGAATGGCTGATCGGTGCCGACGGTCTCAATTCGGCCGTGCGAAAGTGGGCGAGCTTCGATGCTGAAGAAAAGGTTTGCTATAGGTATGGCGCACGACGTCACTATCGCGTCAATCTGTGGACAGAGCGGATGGAGATTTATTGGGCTGATTGTGGGCAAATGTACATAACGCCAGTTGGTGCCACAGAGATCTGCGTTATTTTTCTGAGTCGGAGCCTTGACGTAAGGTTTGATCAGGCAATGTCTCAGTTCCCGCTACTTATAGAGCGGCTGGCAAAGGCCGTTCCAATCGATAATCTCAAAGGTGCGGCTACTGCCACCAGACAGCTTAAAATCGTAGCCAAAGGGCGTATTGCGCTGGTCGGTGATGCTGCGGGATCAGTTGATGCCATAACCGGTGAGGGGCTTGCCCTGTCGTTTCGCCAGTCGATTGCCTTGGCGGATGCCATCGAATGTGGTGACATCTCGAGTTACTGCCGAAAGCAAAAGGAACTAGCACTGTTGCCAACGAGAATGGCTAATCTCATGCTCTTACTAGACCGCTATCCCAATTTGCAAGAAAAAGCACTGGATGCACTATCTCGAACACCGGAAACGTTTGGCAAGTTGTTGGCCTCGCATGTAGGACATAAATCTCTGCCTCTAACACTGGCGACAGAAGTGCCAAAGTTCGCCTGGAGTTTCTTGTTATCATCGGTCGGTAGTCCCAATGAAATACCTGCAATTTGAGCGGATCTTTGAATGTCCATGATATGAGCTTTGAAAAACTATGCGAAATCTATTTCTCTGCCTGGGCAATCCATTTAAACCATCGACGAAGCCATTGAGGCTGCTTTGCACTTTCGTCTCGCCAATGATCGTTTTAACCCTGTTTTCGCCGAGTACCTATGCAAAAGCCGAGCAGTGGACGGTCGAGCCACAAGAGTCATCGATCCGTTTCAGCTTACAGCACCTGACGTTTAGTAGGGTGGAGGGGAGGTTCACCAAATTTAGTGGCACTTTGGATTACGACGGCGTCAATCTTACCAACGCAAGTGTAAGCGCGATCATCGCGAGCGACAGCATAGATACCAAAAACAATATGCGAGATAACCATCTAAGAAATGACGACGTGCTGGATGTGCGTGCATATCCGTCGATTAAGTTTGTGTCGAGGAAAATCAATCCACATGCTGACGGTAGTTTCGACGTAGTTGGAGATCTGGAATTACATGGAGTGATCAAACCAGTAACGCTTGTTGCTTCACCCATTGCAGCAGTACGCGTGGATTCAGCGGGCAAAAAACACATGCTAGCCAGAGCCGCAACTGTAATCGATCGTAAGAGTTTCGGCGTCTACGTAGATAAGTCGATAGACAAAGGCGGACACATAGTGGGTGATCAAGTCAAAGTGGAACTGAAGATTAGCCTGGTGGAGAAACTAGGCTAATGATGATGGTGATGATGCACAGACTCACTCGCGCTATTGCCGTATGCGGAGTATGTGCAATTCTTTCATCATGTTCTCTTACTAACAGTAGTTCGGGAGGCGAACCGCTTTCAATTGCAGGAAGAGTCGAGACCGATGAATTTCGCATTGGAGCGATCATTCCTGGCAAGGTGCTACGGGTATTCGTCCGCGAAGGAGCCACAGTTAAGACAGGACAACAGTTGATATTGCTTGATGATAGCGCCTTTCGTAAGCAGCTCGTGTGGTTGGATAAGCTGAGCGAGAAGGGCGCGCGCGAAAAGGCTGAGACAGAAAGATTGCTCGCAACTATGAAGGACTCGCTGAAAAAAGCAAAAGACTACGGCAACTTGGGCCGGTCAGTGGCGACTAAAACACATGCTAGTGTTAGCTCTGAAAAGAACGCACCGGAAATAGCCAGCAGTGGTTCCAACAAATTTGACTTCACAATAAAGCAACTAAATGAGCTTGCTCGCAGGCAAACAGAGCAGCGACATCGGTTGGAACAATTGTCGAAACAAGCAGAAGCGGAAGCAGACTCAGGGTTTGCCCAGCAAAAACAGATATTGTCAGAGGCGCGCCAAGCAGAGAAAAAGGTCCTCGCGAAATACAACGCGTTTCCGCTTAATTTGATGGGAAAAGGGAAAGACTCTTCAGTCGACACACTTTTCGACGCTAAAGAAAATGAATTGGAAGCACTGCATAATCTGCAGAAGCAGTCTATTGCTGAAACCGCGAAAATGAATCAAATGGCACTGAATGAGGGCTTTGAGCTGCAAAGGGAATCGCTTCAGAGTTTGGAACAGGCCCGCGCCATGATCTCGGCTCAGTTTCAACAAGAAAGGCAAAAAACTGAAGACTTGCTCAAGACAAAACAAGTTGAGCTGACCGCTCGTTTGTCGAAGTTCGACAATCCCGACTTTATGGAAAAGACTATGCACGAGCTTGAATCTGCCCAGGCGGACAAGCAGTCTCTAATGGCCAAACTTAGCAAAGATCAATTGAGGGCTCGACTGGCTTTAATCGATGCAGAGCAAACGAAAGCCGAAGCACTACGGGAAGAAATTAATTACAAAATCGAGGCGTGTTCCATTAAGAGTCCTGTCGACGGAGTTTGTGTCAGTCTTGCGGTCCAGCCAGGAGAAATAGTGGCGCCGGGACCTGTATTGCTGAAGGTGGCGGATATGAAGGCTGCTTATCTGCGCGCATTTGTGCCGGCCAGGGAGTTGGTTCGAATCAAGGTTGGGCAGAAAGCTGAGATTCGCATTGCAGGAGCAGATTGGAAGGCTATTCCTTCCACGATCACTGAAATCGACACTCAAGCAGCTTTCAGCCCGCAGAACGTATACAGCGAACAGGACCTTCTAGAGCGGCAATACGGGATCAAACTATCTCTAGACACTAGCGATGGTTTAGCAAAGCCCGGTATGAGCGGACAAGCGACGATTTTACCAGCGAGCAAAAATGTCCAGTGAAGTTACGCGCGACGGTCAGTCGCTCACCGTCACAGAGGCTATTGTTGTCGAACATGCAGTAAAAACCTTCGGCAAATCTTCTGCAATAGATGACATTAGCTTTTCCATTAAAAGAGGGGAGTTGTTTGGCTTCATTGGCTCTGATGGTGCCGGTAAATCTACTCTCTTTCGGCTGCTCGCAGGCGTCATGAAGGCTACATCCGGCGAACTGCGAATTTTTGACCAGTCGCCTAGAGACCAGCGACGGACCATCGGTTATTTAACACAAGAGTTTTCACTGTATTCAGATCTGTCGGTTGACGAAAACCTCAGATATTTCGGCAAAGCGCACGGAGTTGCAAATGAAGTCTTTACCAGTCGTCGAGATTATTTGCTCGATTTAACAGAGTTGAAACCGTTCGCTTCGCGTCTGGCAGGGCAACTGTCCGGCGGCATGAAGCAAAAGCTGTCACTCTGTTGCATCATGATTTTTTCACCCCGTGTTCTGCTGCTCGACGAGCCCACGACGGGACTCGATCCTATTTCGCGTCGAGAAATTTGGCACCTCCTTGCTCATCTAACGGCGGAAGGAGTAACAGCGCTCGTCGCCACGCCGAATTTTTCGGAAGCCGAGTTGTGTGATCGAGTAGCGCTCATGCATCGAGGGCACATCGTCAAATCAGGACAACCGGACGTACTGCGCGAGGAGCTTGGCTTAAGCCGCATTCAAATTCGAGCAACTAATCTGGAGTCGGCTCAGGCAGCGCTGATTCGGGTGGTTCAGGGAAAATTGCAAACTGAAATAGTAGACGTCAATAGATACGGAGACCGCATCGATTTATTGACAAACTCACAAGAGCGCGTTTCTCGAGTTTTGCAGGACGATTTAGGCTGGGAAATCGCTGACATCACTCGCGATACCAAAACAACGTTTGCTTTCGAGGAAGCGACGCTGGAAAACGTTTTCGTAACCACGATGCGTGCACGCGGCTTAGAAGAGCCTGAAGCGTTGTCTTTTCCGCCTTTCGAAAAAGAGAAAGCGCCGCCTTCTACAGAGTTTGGAATAGTTGCTGAACAGATGGGAAAACGTTTTGGCAAGTTTGATGCGGTCAACAATGTCAGTTTCGCTATCAAATATGGGGAAATTTTTGGTTTGCTTGGTGCTAATGGCGCAGGTAAAACCACCACAATCAAAATGCTCTGCGGTTTGCTAAATCCAACCTCGGGCACTGCACTGCTATGTGGCCGCCAGCGAAAAGAAGCCAACAACGAATCGCGCCGCCAAATAGGCTATATGAGTCAGCGCTTCACTTTATATGATGATTTGTCAGTGCTTGAAAATCTGCAATATTATGCAGCGGCATACTCGATCACAGGACAGACCCAGGCAGAGAGAATCGAATGGATTCTCTCTGTTTGCAATCTTGAGCACTCGGCGCGACTGCTTGTGAAAACGCTACCGCAAGGACTCAAGCAGCGCATCGCTTTTGGTGCTGCGGTTATGCATCGTCCTGACGTTCTCTTTTTGGACGAACCGACTTCTGGAGTAGATCCTCTTATTCGACGTCAGATGTGGAAACTAATTCGGAATTTCGCCTCAAATGGTACTGCTGTTCTGGTCACCACTCACTTTCTCGATGACGCCGAATACTGCCACCGCCTCGGTATGATGGTTTCTGGCAAACTAGTCGCGGAAGGCTCGCCGCAAAGCCTGCGTAGCTCGAATGAGCGTTTGTTCGAATTGTTTATTGACGATGTACACAAAGCATTTGCAATACTGTCCGAGAAAATTGATCCGTCTCTACTCTCGGTCTTTCCGCGAAAGATACACGTGCAAATAGGCAGTGAGTCTGCCACAGAACAAAATGTGCTCAGCCACTTGAAAGACAACGGAATGCATGTGGAACGGACAGCATACGTCGCGCCTTCGCTCGAAGATGCCTTTGTTCAAATAGTGCGCAGGTCGGGGCGAACCTCATGACCAAAATTTTTATGCAAGCTCAAAAAGAATGGTCTTCGTTTAGACGAGACCGACTAGGGCTTGCGCTAGCTGTCATCCTGCCGTTGGCAACCTTGCTATTGTTCGGCTACGGGGTGCGACTCGAGAACCATAACATTCCAGTAATCGTCCATGATCTCGACGCATCGAGGGGCAGTCGCAAGTTGACCACTGAGCTGCTGTCTTCGCAGACTCTACGAAGTGTCTCTGCCGTGCAATCAGGTACCATCGGCGCTTTAACAAGGGGTGAGGCAAAAGCGGAAATTTTGATACCGCAAGGCTTCGAATCAAAAATCAAAGCTGACGGGTCCGCGAGCTTCCAAGCGCTTGTAGACGGCAGCGATGTGAGCAGCGCGGAAACCATTAGACAGATGGTTTCTCTGATCAGCCTAAAAGCAGGAGCCAATTCGGCAGAACCGGATTTGCACTCTTTGTTCGTTATCCCTGACGTAGAGATTTGGTTCAACCCTGAAGCCAAGGAGACACCATTCATCGTATCAGGCGTTTTTGCGATTGTTCTTTGGATGTATCCGGCGCTGCTCGCTGCTGTAGCAATTGCCCGGGAACTCGAACACGAAACTATAGTACAAGTTTATGCATCAGGATTAAGCGCCGCCGAGTTTTTGCTTGGCAAAGGAGTTGTCTATGCATCTGTAGGCATCATTCTTGCAGTATTGATGGTGGTCTTGAGTCATTTTCTCTTCGGTCTCAACCTCGTTGGCGATGCTGGTCTGCTGGGCGTATCCACGTTCATATATGTGATGGCAGCGGTAGCTTTCGGCTCATTCGCTGGCGTCCTTACGCGCGAAGAGAACGTTGCAGTTCAAGCTACAGCCACTGGCGGTTTTTTTCCTGCTCTTTTGCTTTCTGGTTTTGTTTACCCGCTGGCCAACATTCCCTTCCCGATCAATCTTGTCGCTTATATTGTGCCCGCGCGTTATTACATTGAAGTGTGCCGCGACGCCTTCATGAGGGCGACAGGGTGGCATGAAATGTGGTGGCGCGTGGCTCTAATCGCTGGCTTTGGTTTGATTCTTTTTGCCGGCGCATGGAGCGGGCTTAAGCAAATGCAAGTCGAAGACTAACCATTAAGGAGCAGAAATTAAATGCCCGTAGTAAAGAAAACACCATGGCAACGATTCCGAGAGAGTCGCATTGGTGGATTGATTACTAAAGAAACGCTGCATATAGTACGCGACAAGCATCTTGTTTTCTTGCTGCTTTTCCCGCCAACTATACAACTATTTATCCTCGGAGCTTCATTAGACATCGGCGTACGCAACGTGCCAATCGGATTTGTCGACTATAGTCATAGCTCAACGAGCAGAAATTTAGTGTCAGCCGTTATGGCTACGAATCTTTTTCGTTTGAGTTTGGTTGCTCCGGAAGAATCGGCGCTAAGCAATGCAATCAAATCGTCCAAAATTAAAGTTGGCGTTGTTGTGCCGCGAGACTTTGAACAGACGCTGCAGCGAGAGCATGTGTCTCATGTTCGCGTCATTCTAGATGGAGCCGATGCATATACCGCCAAAGTCGTTCGCGGCTATCTTATGCAAACGATATTGCACTTTGACGGCGGTGTCGAACGGCCGCCGCAGCCGATTACTGCGTCAATAAAAATGCTTTGGAATCCAGGTATGGCGAGCAGTTGGTATTTTGTACCCGGTGTAATTGGCGCCATGCTGACCTTGACCAGCACACTCGTCTCGTCCGCTTCCCTGCTGCGGGAAAAGGAATTAGGCACGCTCGAACAACTGCTGATGACGCCCTACTCGGTGGGCGAGATTTTGCTCGCCAAAGTCGCTCCCGTCTTTGCATTTCTCATGCTCGATGTAGTTTTCGCCCTGGCAATTGCTTTTGCCGTCTTCGGTCTGCCGTTTCGGGGCAATATGCTTCTCTTTTTCTTTGCTAGTTCTCTGTACATTTTTGTAGGCATGGGTCTCGGAATCATGATGGCCACTGCATGCAAAACAGAACGCCAGGCGCATCTCGTATCATTTTTCGTCAACGTTCCTGTCATGCAGCTTTCAGGCGCTGTCGTACCTTTCGAGACGATGCCGGCGTTTCTTCAAAGACTCGCAATTCTGGACCCTCTTTGTTATTACACCGTCATTGCGCGCAGCCTGTTTCTAAAAGGAACCCCGGCACCAGATTTGATATTACCAATGCTCATGCTGGCCGCATCGGCAGTAGTCCTTTTCACCTTTAGCCTGTTAAGGTTTCGCCGTCAAATGGGCTAATGAATGGTGTGCGCAGGTATATTTTTTTAAGTCACGGTACAACAGGTGCCGTGTTTTGTGTCTTGAGACGTTTAATCAATTGGCACATCTCATCATAACGTCCAAAAGAAGGCACGAGATATGTGCCCTGACACAAGCTCTTTAATTCGTTTAAAAGTTCTTCGGCCAGGCTCAAACCGACTTGAGCACCATTTTCTCCAGCTTTTTCCATGGCCTTGCGAATATGCTCTGGAATCGAGATGCCGGGCACTTCATTGTGCAAATATTCGGCATGTTTGAAGCTGTTCAAGGGCATGATTCCTGCAAGAATTGGCACCGGGCAGTCGCCGAATTCGTCAAGGAAATCAGTGAGGTCGCTCATTTGATAAAGCGGTTGCGTCATGATGAAGTGAGCACCAGCATCTAATTTATTGCGCAGTCTTTCGATTTCTTTTTGTCTGTCTTTGGCAGTTGGATTGAGGGCGCAAGCAATTGAAAGGGTGGTTGGTGAACCGACAGAATTGCCTGATACATCAACGCCTTTGTTTAACTGGCTGATGATTTTGATCAACCCAACTGAGTCGACATCATATACCGCTGTCGCGTGAACATAATTGCCGAGAGCAGGCGGGTCACCGGTCAAGGCTATGACATTGCGAATACCAAGAGCCTGGCAGCCGAGCAAATCAGCTTGAATGCCCATTAAATTGCGATCACGTGTGGTGAAGTGAATGATAGTTTCGATGCCCACTTTTGAACTGATTAGCTGGCACGTTGCCATTGAAGACATGCGCACACGAGCCATCGGGCTATCGCCAACATTGATGGTGTCGGCTCCAGCTTCCTTAAGCATTTTCGCTGCCGCCAAAAGCTTTTTAAAGACCGCTCCCTTGGGTGGATCTAATTCGACACTGACAAAAAAATCAGAATTATCACCACTATCTTTGCTCGCTTTCAGCCTCATTGCGAGCGTTGGTTTTTCGCTTTGAGCACCATCCTGATTTCGGTCGGATTTATTTTCGGCGTCTTTAAGATTTCTAGCGGAGATGAGTGGCGAAGCTGCACTGGCTTCCGTTTCAGTGCTCAGTTCGTCGTTGGTTTCATCTTTGTCAGAGCTTTTATTTTCGTCGACTGACGAGCGATTTCTTGATGCAGCAATTGAAATTGATTGCTGCACATTTTGAGCGGGTAAATCTTCGAGAGTGGAATTGACAGTGGACCTGGCGTCAATTATGTATTTATCTAGCGATTTGCGCATCGCGCGAATGTGCTCTGGGGTGGTACCGCAGCAGCCACCAATCATTCTAGCTCCAGCCCTGATATATGGCTCTACATATGTGGCGCAGTAGTGAGGTGTACTCGTAAACGTGTAACGTCCGCCGCTCAAACTTGGCTGACCAGCGTTAGGCAGACAGGAGAAGTGGATGCGATTTTCGTTTATACCCTGGGCTCGTAGTGCCGCAGTCAAACGCAATAGTGAATCAAAAACAGGCCCTGGACCAGCACCGCAATTGATACCAATGACATCGGGAAAATCGTCGCCAAGAACACTCAATAGTTTTACGGCGTCTTCAGGAGTTGCCCCAAGTAAACTGTTACCTTCCACGGAAAATGTCAACTGTGCCACCACTGGCAGTTGCGATACTCGTCTTGCTGTTTTAACAGCGAGTACCATTTCATCTAGCGACGACATAGTTTCGATCAAAAATAGATCAACGCCGCCAGCAAGAAGCGCTTCCATTTGTTCTTCGAAGGCATGGGCGATTTCCGCTGGCTCGACGTCGCCGTAAGGTTTTAGTAATTTGCCGGTAGGACCCACCGAGGCCGCAATAAAAGTAGGTTGCCCGGCGATTTCGCGAGCATTGCGAGCAATTTTTGCCGCCCATACGTTGAGCTTCCAGACTTGATCCTCTAAGCCGTAGTTTTGCAAACGCAAACGATTGGCTGAAAATGAATTTGTTTCAATAACGTCCGCACCAGCATTGATGTAGTCGATGTGAACTTGCTGTACTACATCTTGACGGGTGATGTTGAGGTGTTCGAAAGTACCTTCTGGCGAAACGCCGCGACTATAAAGCAATGTACCCATCGCGCCATCGGCCAGCAGTGGCTTTTCTTTGAGCGCTTTGAGGAACGGATGTGTCATGAGTTTGCCTTAATTACTTCTGCTTATACTTCATGCGATTTTAACATGGTGTAGATGTCCTCAAAGCGCCGGGTAAATAGACCTGCTAAGATACCGAACGAGGTTGGGGCATGCTTGTTCGACCTCTTAATATCCCTGAGAAAGCGCTTATCATCCGTGCCGACAGATCCGAAATTCATTCGCAACTTCTCCATCATTGCCCATATTGATCATGGCAAGTCCACTCTTGCTGACCGATTACTGGAAACCACCGCGACGATTTCCAAGCGAGACATGCAGGAGCAGGTACTGGACTCCATGGATCTCGAAAGAGAGCGCGGTATCACGATCAAAGCCCAGCCGGCACGTATGGATTACATTGCCCTTGACGGTCAGGCATATGTACTTAATCTTATCGACACCCCAGGTCACGTCGACTTCGGTTACGAAGTATCAAGAAGTTTAGCGGCATGTGAAGGAGCTTTGCTGGTGGTTGATGCCACTCAGGGCGTGGAAGCTCAAACATTGGCCAATGTGCACCTGGCTATCGAAAATAATTTGGAAATTGTTCCAGTCATTAACAAAATAGATTTGCCCAGTGCCGAACCCGAACAAATTCGTACCGAAATAGAAGAAGTAATTGGTATTGATGCTTCAAACGCTGTAATGGCGTCAGCTAAAAACGGTATTGGCATTATCGAAACTCTGGAAGCCATCGTCAAGCTGGTGCCGCCCCCAGCAAATAACATCGACAAGCCGCTGAGAGCCCTGATTTTTGATAGCTTCTATGACAGTTATCGCGGCATTATCGTTTATTTCCGCGTGATTGATGGCGAAGTCAAATTTGGCGACAAAATCAAGTTCATGCAAAACGAAAAAGCTTTCGATATTACCGAACTCGGTGTGCTCCGACCGAAACAATTCAAAGTCGATCGCCTCGGACCAGGCGAGGTTGGCTATCTAGCTGCAGCGATTAAAGACGTATCAACACTTGTTGGCGATACCATTACGCATGCTTTAGAGCAAGCAGAAGAAGCTTTGCCAGGTTACCGACCTGCTAAACCAATGGTTTTTGCGGGACTTTATCCAGTTAATAACGATCAATATCCAGAGCTGCGTGATGCTCTGGAAAAATTGAAACTAAACGACTCTTCTCTTTTCTTCGAGCCAGAAACATCTGATGCTCTGGGTTTTGGCTACAGATGCGGTTTTCTCGGTCTCCTTCATATGGAAATCATTCAGGAGAGACTGGAGCGCGAGTACAACATCAATCTCATCACCACAGCGCCGTCTGTCGTTTATCGCGTCACTAAAACAGATGGCACGGTTTTGATGGTGGAAAATCCGGCAAAACTTCCTGATGCTACTTATCGTGAATTGATGGAAGAGCCATATGTCAAAGCGAGCATTTTGACACCGAACGAATTTGTCGGCACTCTGATGGAGCTTTGCCAGGGCCGTCGTGGTGTTTTTATCGACATGAAATACCTCGATCCTAGACGTGCCATGCTTCACTATGAAATGCCGCTGGCTGAAATTATCACTGACTTTTTCGACCAGATGAAGTCCCGCTCTCGTGGTTATGCCAGTCTTGAATATCACTTGCATGATTATCGTGAATCACGTTTGGTCAAACTGGACATTCTAATCGGTGGCGATCCTTGCGATGCTTTATCGGCAATCGTTCACTATGATCGCGCTCAAAGTTTAGGGCGCTTGTTTGCTGAGAAATTGAAGAAGCTAATTCCGCGCCAGATGTTCGATGTACCGATTCAGGCGGCGATTGGTGGCAAAATTGTCGCTCGCGAGAATATTTCTGCTCAGCGAAAAAATGTATTGTCGAAGTGTTATGGCGGTGACATCAGCCGTAAGCGCAAATTGCTGGAAAAACAAAAAGAAGGCAAAAAGCGTATGAAGCAAGTAGGCCGAGTGGAAATACCGCAAGAAGCATTTATGGCCCTCCTCAAACTAGAGGAATAGTTGTATGCCCGGTAAAAAAAAGAAAAAGAAGAATCTTCAATCAGAGCATTCTGATTTAGACACGAATTCAAACAATAGTTCTGATAGTAAAGACAACGCTCAAGCTGATAGTGCAAGCGATTTCTCCGATACGGATTTTGATGGGATAACCGAGATAGCAGCAGCTGACGTTACTGATTCAAAGCTGCGCAAAATTCTCGGTGAGAATTTAGATCCTGAAGAGGAGCTCGAAATCGCTCTTGCTAGCAGGCGTCTATTAAGAAACGCCTGGAAGGCTCGCGATGAGCTTTATCAAGAACTGTTTGGACCATATACTCGCGTCATCCCTCAGAATTACGGGCCGCCTTCGGCAGATGTTTCTCTGGAAACGACCGAAAAGGAAACCTACGATGAAGGCGGTTCGGCTGATCCAGGTGATCCTGCTGCTGACGAGCAGCACTTGGCCGTTCTTACTTATGCGCCCGATCCGCAGCGGCCATATTGGATGTATGTAACAGCCGGGCTGTCTTCTCCGTGGCTACAAGAAAGACCGGATGAAGTCTCTGGTTTTGGTTGCGAATTGATTTTGAAGTCGCCTGTCGATGCACAATGGCCGCCTCAAGTTTTGCGCAGCATGGCATTGCATATCTTCAATCATGCAGGCGTGCTCAGCCCCGGCAAAAGAGTGGCGCTGAATGCCCCGATTGCTCCCTACACTGATTCAGCCTTACGCAATTTGTTTGTCTGGTATCCAGATGAAGCACCAGATTGTTGGTATCAATTACCGTCAGGTGGCTTCGGTCTGTTCGTAGCGATAGGTATCACTGATGATGAATTGAAATACTGTGAGTCGGTTGAAGACTATGGCACCTGGTGCATGCAAGAAGTGCTTCGTTATGCCGGTTCTGGACAAGTCAGCGACCCCAATCGTGAGTCAGTCATGACTTTGCCCAACATCGATGAGGTATTGACCAATTTGCGTATCTTCAGTGAAAATTTCCGTCAAGCTGATGGCAACGGCTATCAATAATTCGCCGATGACCTGAATCAACCTTTGAAACGCTTTTTTATCGTTTTAAGTTAGCGAGTTTGCGCACCAAATATAGTGGCAACTGTAGCGTCTGGGATTTTATTGATATCGATTGAATTTGGCGACTGCCAGTATTTGTCCTGGTTTTCTCGGTAGAACGCGATTGTTTTACTTAGACCATTGGCCAAATTGGTTGTCGGTTTCCAGCCTGCAATTCGGTAGATTTTGGAAACATCCGAATAGAAATCACCAGGTTCTTGCGCTTTTCGCTCAGGGGAAAATTCAGCGTAATGCCAGGCGCCTTGCCCGGCTACGTCGATGATAGTTTTGACTAATTCGAGGAAGCTGACTGGGATATCTGAGCCGACATTGAAGATTTCGCCGAACGCTTCAGGTGTATTTGCTACACGCAAAATGGCATCGACTGTGTCATCAACATAACAAAAGTCGCGCAATATGCTGCCGTCACCGAATACCTGAATGGGAGCATTGTCCATGGCCAGGCGAACAAACCAGTTGCAGACGCCAAAACGCGAATGTTGCATCTGCGAGCGTGGACCATAGATGTTACTCAAACGTAATAAGACCGAGCGAATGCCATGCACGTCGTTGTATACCTTGATGATTTTTTCAGCGGTTAAATTGGAGATTTCGTAAATCCCTTTGGGATTTGTTGGCGCTTCCTCATTGACTGGCAAAGACACCGATGGACCATACTGACCGCGAGTGCCTGTGTAAACGACAACTGCATTTGGATTATATTTTCGACAAGCTTCCATCAAAATAGCTGTGCCAGTGATGTTCATTTCAATGTCTGGAAAAGGATTGGAAAGGCTCATCAAATGGCAGACTTGACCGGCCAGATGAAAAATGTAGTCCTGTCCTCGCACGAGATAACTTACCGCCATCTCATCACGAATATCGCAATAATTAACGCGAATTTGATTCGCTACCGGTGAAAGGTTGAACTCATTGCCGCCATAGTCAGGAATCATCGCATCAAGAACAGTTACTTTTGCTCCCAAGTGCGCCAGTGCGATCGCCAGATTTGAGCCAATAAAGCCCATCCCTCCGGTAATTAACACTGATTTGCCTTTAAAACTTTGAAAATTCATGACCTGACTCGTTGTTAAATTGGACTTATGTTGAGACCTAAAACTGGCTATTTTGAAGGATTCGCGCAGATTTGACGAGCAGATCTTACCATGCCTCAGGTGGTTGCAATTAGCAAACAGACCACTACGTAAATGAGCTGGAAGGCTATCTGAATGGTGCTTAATTCAAGCAGACGGTGATTCTATTACTATTGTCAGCGAATTGTTAACCGAGGTGCCGTTGTCGTGAAAGTGCCATTTGGCGATTTGAAGCTGCACTATCAAGAATATAAAGAAATTTTTGATCAAGCTGTAGCTCGTGTTCTGGCAAGCGGTTATTACATTCTTGGACCGGAGTTGCAACGCTTCGAGGATGAATTTGCCCGCTATCTTGACTGCAAATTCACGGTTGGTTGCGCCTCGGGCACCGAAGCCATATATTTGGCATTAGCTGCACTCGACATAAAACCAGGCGATGAAGTTCTCGTGGTCGCACATACCGCAGTGCCAACGATATCTGCAATTTCTATGACTGGTGCTACTCCAGTATTCGTCGATATTGATGCTCAGACGATGGTCATCGATGTGGCTGATTTAGAGCGCAAAATCACAGAGCGCACGAAAGTGATAGTACCGGTGCACCTCTATGGTTTGATGGCTGACATGGACAGTATCAAAAAAATTGCGGACAAACATAATCTACCTGTTCTCGAAGATGTGGCACAAGCTACAGGAGCCAAGTACAAAGGACTCAGAGCTGGGTCTATTGGACGATTCGGCGCTTTTAGCTTTTATCCTAGTAAGAATCTTGGTGCTTTGGGCGATGGTGGCGCCATTTCTTGCCAGACTAAGGAAGACTACGACAGACTGTTGAAACTGAGAAATTACGGACAATCGAAGCGTTATCACCACGATATCGTTGGTATCAATAGTCGTCTCGATGAAATTCAGGCAGCCATCCTATCCGCTCAAATTCCTTTTGTCGACGAATGGAATGACCGCCGCAAAGAAATAGCTAAACGATACACAGACGGCTTGAAAGGTATTGTTCAGACACCGGTTGAAGCGACCGATTCTGACCACGTTTATCATCTCTATGTTATTCGGCACGAGCAAAGAAATGAGCTGCAAGCATTTCTTGAAACCAAAGGCGTAGGAACATTGATTCACTACCCTACTCCAGCGCATAGACAGGAAGCCTATCGCTACCTGAATTATGCTGCTGGTTCTTTGCCTGTAACTGAAGCTGTGGCCAACCGAATCTTGAGTTTGCCTCTATTTCCCGAGCTGACAAATGAGCAAGTTGATTTTGTAATTGAGGCTGTTCGTGAGTTTGTTAACGCCAATCCAAACAGTGCCAGTGTCGAAAAACAGCTGGCAACTCCCGTTAAGGCAGGAACAGGCCGTGATTAAAAGCACTGCGAGCAAGCTTGCTCCTCTGACGTTGGTGATTCCTGCGTACAATGACGAAACAACAATCAAGAGACTTGTTGACGATGCCGACGTTTTGCTAAAGCAGGTTTGCGATGATTACGAAATCGTGGTCTGTAACGACGGCAGCAAAGACGGGACCCTCTCCATTTTGCAGGCGTTAAGTCAAAACAATCCTCGGGTTCGTTTGATCAACCACGAAGTCAATCGTGGTTTCGGTTTCACGATTCGCGAGCTTTATTTGTGTGGTCAAAAGGAGTTGGTTTTTTCACTTCCCGGTGATTACCAGTATGCGCCGAAAGAACTTCTGACAATGGCAGAAGGGCTGGATGACTACGATCTGATCATTGGTTGGCGGGTAAATCGAAACGATCCACCAAAAAGAAAATTACAATCGCACGTTTACAATGCCATGCTCAGATTGTTCTACGGACACAAGCAAAAAGACGTCAACTCAATCAAGTTGTTCAAAAGAAGAATTTTCGATAAAGTGCAACTGCAGTCCTACACTCCGTTCGTGGATGCCGAATTGTGTATTCGCGCTGAAAGAGCTGGCTTTAAAATTATCGAGATTCCAATTGAACATTTGCCGCGTCTCTCGCAAGGCGCCTCGGGTGGCAAGTTTTCAGTGATCTGGGAAACCTTTTCCGATCTGATCAAAATGCGCACCACATTCTAGATCAATTGAGTTTTCTGTGGATTAGTAATTTTCCGAAAGCAGCACGGGCAAATTGATAATCGAAAATCAATGGAAATCCCAGTGACCTGCCAGTGTTATTGAGAAGACCTACGGCAAATGTGCTCATCACTTTGGCCATTCCTTTCCTGTCAGTTCGGAATCTTCCGTTGACATGCAATGTATTTAGCCCCCAGTCAAATTTGAAAAGAAAGGCGAGGCTATCTGACGACAGTGCCATATCTGCCTGTTCTTTAGGCACGTCACTTGTCGTCAGACCATTAATGGCGTCGTATTTTAACACTTGCTCGCAATCTGTGACGTGGAAATCAACCGATGGCAAAAAACCGATTATCTTTAAGATGCCCATGAATAGCCAATTGTTTCGATCCTTGATGCGTTTATTGTATTGTGCTGCCAGTTCCTGAATTTCGGAGATCGTGACGCTGGGACTTTTATGCGGTGTTCGGGGCAGTGTTCTGTAATCTTCGTCGTACTTCACCATAGCCTCTGTATTATCGTGCGACTCGGCGAACTGCCATTCATCTCCTGGATAAAGAACTACTGAGCGGGCGCCAGTATTTGCTTCAATAAACTTTGCAGTTTTTGTGATGCTATTGATGCAGTCATTGAGATGTTTGTTTTCTTCGTGGCTGAAATAAATAAGACTTGCAATTGGCATAAACAGCTTTGCTTGGAAGACTTGAAGCTGCGTACATAGGCGGCTCAAGATATGGTCAGCTGCTGCAGCTCGCGCTTTGGCGTCACCCTCCCAGCAAGAATACGAAAATTGCGAAGCTAATATGTCGACGGGGCCGGTGTGCGTAAAAATCTCGTCGGCTTCTTTTGCATTGTTTACCTCGCAATCATTAAGATTCAGCATTCGTTTGCCGTCTAGATCGATTAGAAGCCAACTATCGAAATAGGTGTAAGGTCGGCACATAATGCGAAAATTTGGCGCAAGCTCAATCCATTCTCCTGGGTTCATTTCGCGTACGCTAAAACCCATTTTGCGGCAATGATCCAGCACTTTGCCATCTTTAGTTTTGTGATAAAGAACTGTAATTCCACAGCGCAAGTGCTCCGGTATATTTTTCAAAGTAGGAGGGTGGAAATGGTCTGGATGCTCATGACTGAACCAGAGATGCGTCACGCGTGCGTAGTCTTTAATTTCGAATGCGGTCTGCGCAATCAAATTCCAACCAGAGTTGAACGCAGTTCCTTCAAGCCATGGGTCGCTTAGCAAGCCAATCTCCCCTGACTCTATAAGAAATGATGCGTGATTGACAAAATTGATTAGGGACATTAGGTTTCCTGATGCTTTTTTAAATGGTGCGTCACTTCACTTCTGTGAGAGCGCTATTCTGAGGAGCCGGAATGCCACTAAAAAGTGGCGTGACTGGATACATATTGGCCATGGTTGCGCCTGAGAGAGTGATTGCAAGCCACATAGAACCCGAATATGCTAAGTACATCCGTGGATTTTGAAGGGCATTGCGATACGCCTTCGGTTTGCCGATCACGGCGAAGGCAACAACGGCGTATAGCAAGCTGAAAGCAGGTAGAAAAAATCTCGGTTCTACTGCGCCCGGAAGAGCCACGACGACTGGACAGAGAAGGCCTGAACAATAGAGTAATGCCACCACGCTACGTCTGATATCAAAATAGATGAATAAATAGCTGCAGCCAATAAACAGCAAAGTGTAATTAAGGAAAGCAAAAACGAGCCTGTTGCCGAAAATTTTTTCTGGATACGGCTCTGAAAATTGGAGATCAAAACCATTGAAAAAATGCTTGCCGTATATGGCGATGAGTTCCAAAGGGTATTTGCGAACAATGCGTCTAAACTTGGAAAAGTCAAACGGAGCAATGAGATGCTCGCGAGCAAAAATTTCTGTGCCGATGTGATCGCAATAGATTACTCTGGGAGTACCACCTAAATCTTTGCCGCTTGTCGTTTCATACTTTTCCCAGATTATGCCGAAAGCGAGCTGAAACAAAAAGAGGCTTGCACCGGAAAATGGACTGTGGTAAGGCTTCGCGTGATTGATGTAAACTTGCGGTGCCACCATGAGTGCCACTACTAGAATACCAGTACAGCAAAAAGCCACTAAATTGCGCCATTCTAACCAAAGGCGTTTCGCAGTTAGTAGAAACGCTATAGGAATGAGCAGCAAACAGGGAAAATATGCTGGACGGCTTATTGCAGCGAACGCTAATAGAGAGAAAGCCAGGGCGACTCGCTCGAATCTCCGTTTCTCTCTTGATTGTAAAAAGAGCAAACAGCTTGTTGTCGTAAATTCCAAAGCAATGAAATCAGTCAATGGATATAACAAAAAGCCATGCCAAAAATATAAAAGAATGAATGCGAACGCCAGAATTGATACCGTTTTGGGTTGGCAATTGCTCAGTTCACTGACAAGCTTGGGCACGATGAAAGTGATGCATACTGAGAAAAGGAAGACATGCAAAATTTGAAATGTCTTCAGAGGGTCTAGATGAAGGACTTTGGCGCAGTAGGCGATGGTGCCTAAAACGAGTGGAAAAATATAATTGCGGGCGGTCCCTGCGTCGTAGTCTTGGAAGTTGAAATAACCATGACTAAAAAAACTTGCGCCACGCATCCAATAATCTTTGGCGTCGAAAAACAATTCAGTTGGAGGCTGTAACAGTATATAGATTGTTGTGAGGACGAAAACCACAAAAAAGCAAAAAACCTGGGAATCGGAAATGTCCTTCCACCCGTATTTGATAGTCTTTGTATCCCCTGCATGATGACCTAGAACGTCCACTAGTTATTGATTTGCCTCGGGTCGCCAGCGATTCGGGAAGATTTCGGGAAGAACAGTTCGCAAGTATATCGCGACAAAGGTGTGCAAATCTTCCCTGAAACTTTCAAATGTCGCTTGGAAACCCGAATCTGCTGCTGGTGCCGTCATTAGACATATTTCAGGGTATTAAGCGCCCGTTCGCCTTTGCCAAGTGGAGTGGCAATCCACGCACTGCAACGCACAGTTTGCCGATAGGATAGTTGAAGGTTGATTCGTACCTGCTAGGGCTTTTTGTTGCGAAAAATGCCCATGCTGTAGCCGCTTCTGTTATCTAAAACCGCGACAGGATAAAAGGACGCGTTGAGCTCTTTTTTTATTTGCGGCATCAGCTTCCTTATGGAGAGTTGACCTTTCATGGCATGTTCTTCTTCAGAACACTCTGGCTCGCGTACGGGCAAGACCACAAAAGTTGCTTCGCTTAAAATGGATTGCACTTGCTTCCAGTCATATTGCTGAAATGGATTGATAATTACAGGTCCATAATTTTCTGGTAGAGATTTGCGCTCATTTTCATACCAATATATTTCTAATTGCGCGGCGCTCCACTCGTCAGAAAGAATCGGATAACAAACATGAGAGACATCACGGTTTTTCATTTCGTGACTAAGCACTTCGTTGACTCGCCTGACCAAATCGGACATTTCGGCATCCTTCCCAGCAGGAAAAGTTGGGCGCAGCATTTCTTTTGCAAAAAAAACGCATCCTAGTGCGAATATCGCACAACTAGCTACCGTCAAAAAACGCTTTTGTACTATCTCTGCTTTATCTGCTTTTTCTTCTAATTCACTTTGACTGACTAGAGAATTGATTCCTAAAGTAAGAAACAATGTGCACGGAATCGTCAGCACACCAACGTGATTTGGCGATGGCATAAAGCAAGATATCGACAATAAACAGCCGGCACACAGACACGTCCACAACAAGAAGAACGGGCTCTGCGCGAATTTTATTAGTCGCTGCAACAGTGCATTCTTTTCATTTCGTTGTAGCTGAAAGATAACAAGCCCCAAAAAAAACACGCCGACACTGGCGAACATATATTTAAAATGATGAGAAAATGTCATGCAATTGTAGAACAGGGTCTCCAGGTAACCATGAACCCCATACGCACTCGAGCGTATCGCTGTTTCACCGTTAGCTACGCGGAAAATATAATACTTACTGAAAGGTTCCCAGAATGCTGCTAAAAACGCCAGGAAAACGACAATAGCTGAAAACAAAATGTTGATTGCACGTCTGGATGAACTATCTAAAGTCTTGAGTGAATCTAAGCGACCAGTGGCAAGAGAAAGTACGAAAAATAGACCCAGTGCGACATTCCAATAGACAATTAGAATGGAGCGTGTTAGGACATTCGACAATAAACCAATTGAAGCCAATAACCAGCGAGACTTGCCACCACTTTCCAGATAGGTCAAATTTGCAAGGAAAGCCCAACCCATCATGATCATGGCCGAGTAATCAAGGCGCATATCGCTTATACCGCCAACGGAAAAGTAATGCGTCAATGAAAGCAAATATAAACCGATGCCTAAAAGGGCTGCGGGCACGCCCAAGCGTCGGTATAACGTAACGGCGACAGCAATTTGCCCACTGAGAAACAGGGCGAAATTGACGCTAATCACCGTGAGACGGAATGGACCAAATATGGAGGTCATCAGAACGCCAAGGAATGGGACAAACAATCCTTTCATTGCTTGCTTGTCCAACAAAAATTGAGTGTTAGTAAACAAATAGCCAATGCCAGATTCTTCTAAACCGAAATGCAATCTGTATATGCGGCTGTAGACTGCTACTTGATCCCAGTGTTGCAAAAAAGAGTGCGCAATATATTTTCCAAAGAATCGCCTGAACAGAAACCATTCAGCGATGGCGAAACCGACCATTATTACCACTAAGACAACAGGTTTTTTGAGCGCTTGCCAACAAAATTCTGGAGGGTTATCCGATGTTGAATTTTGGGGGGACATGCAGGACGCCTTCTAGTAAAGTCATGGGAAGGGCAATAGGGCTTCCGAGCCCACTATATTCGCATATCCAGACGCATTAAGTCTAACGTGTTATCGCCACCATCGATACCGCTTACGGTTTACAGCTAAGGCGGTACCCGAGTCCGCGAACAGTTTCTATCACTTCTTGGGTGATGCCTGAGGCTTTGAGATTGCGTCGCAAGCCTTTTATGTGGGCCTTTATCAATTCGCTAGCGTTTCTATTTGGGGTCGTCCACAAGCGATCTAGTAACTCTTCGTTTGAAAAGATGCGATTCGGATTGCGCAGTAGGAAATTTAAGAGGCGATATTCAGTTGGTGTGAGAGAGACGCTTTGCCCATTTGAAGTTACCAGATAGGCGCTTGAATCTAAGGTCAAGCTACCAAAAGTCACGATGGATTTCGTGCTTTCCGAGCCACGTCTAAGCATTGCTCGAATACGAGCCGAAAATTCTTTAAGGTCTATTGGTTTTACTAAATAGTCATCAGCTCCACAATCTAAACCTCTTATTTTGTCCCGTGTTGAGTCTTTTGTGGTTAAAAGCAGGATGGCGCCAGAGTAGCCTCTTTCCCGCAGTTTCTCGCAAAGTGTCAAACCATCAACCTTTGGCAATTCCCAATTCAACACGATCAGGTCATAGTCAAAATCGACAGCCATCTGCCAACCTTGCTCACCATCGCAGGCCACTTCCACCAAATAATTAAGGGCGCTGAGATGCTCTACTATCGCCTTGCTCGATTCGTTGTCGTCTTCGACTAGGAGAATTTTGAACACGTCGCCTGCCGCAATTTCTTCATTGTTGCTATTTGAGAGCTTCCAGTCACCCAAGTGTGGGTAAGCAAAAAAGCCAGCAATCCCTCGGCAGCAAAGCCATAAGAGATGCACTATTGCTATGGTCTCAAACAATGGTGAGGAAGTGGTGAGGGCGAAATGTCATGTCGTGTAAAGGTTACACACCTACACGGCCGCTGTTTTTCTCTAATGCATTTGTTTTTGATTGCCAGCAATCATTTGAGCTTGCGCCTGAGTCTCGAACATCACTGCTTGAAATGAATCAGAAGCTTTATATCCGGCTGGCATGTTGAAGAATTGCGCCGTAACAGAGGTGCGATTAATTCTGTATGTCTCGAGACGATTGATACGGTCACCGTTATAAGTCGTATAGTACAGCTCAAGCGGTAGCCCCTGAACATTGGGCACTCCATAGGTGACAGCAAAAAGGTCGGCCAATTTGGGCGGCAGATTGCGATCTTCTACAACGATATAGGTAGCACCAACGACCTGTTGCGAAATCTGAGGCGCGCCATTTAAATATCTGGTTTCGAGTTGTCCTGATAATTTGTACTCGCTTGCTTTCATACCTAACAGCGAAACTGGCTTCGGCTGCTTCACCCATTGCCCCAACATAGTTTCGCGCTCACCGCCTCCAGCTATCTCATGAATCCAACGGTCGGCGGAAGTTTGATAGGAGAGTCGATTTTTTTCGTTGAATAAATAGAAGTTCCAGTTACCTGAGCGTGTAGTTAGGGCAAAACCACTGCGCGGATTCGTCAAGCGAAAACCGTTTGGCGAAATATAGGTGTAATGATCGCCGAAGCGGTGACTGCGTTGTGTCAGAACATAGTCTGAAGAAGCTGCAAATGCCGACACTGTTGGCGCAAGCAGCAGTCCAACCAGAACCACGAAAAAGGCTAAACGCTTGAGTAAAAGAGGAGACGATGGTGGCATAAGTCTTGCCTGTTGGCTTCAGGATGATGGAAGTCGTGTTGACGCAAGATAGAATCTCTGCTCAAAATGTTCCATACCTAACTCATTCATAGCAGATAAGCTGCAATTTGCAAATAGGGGACTACTTATAAGACTGTTGAGGGCTGCGTTCTAGCTCAGTTCAAAAAAACAGCTTTGCTGCTTTAAGCGAAAACTCGATTGAAGGCGGAATGGCAAATGTCTATAGTGCGATCGATTTCGTCTTCGCTGTGAGCAAAGGAAACGCAGGCAGCGTCAACGGAAGAGGGCGGCAGCATAATACCATTGCTGAGCAAGTAATGAAAGAACAGGGCGAACTGTTCAGCACTGATGTTTTTGGAATCCTCAAAATTACGCACTGGTTTTTCACAAAACACAACAGCAAACATCGAGCCGACTCTTTGTAATTGTACTGGCAGGCTGCGCGCTTCAATGCTAGAGCGCAAGCCCTTGAACAGGCGGTCGGCTCTTGCTTCCAACACCTCATACACAGCGGGATCTTTGAGTGTTTTGAGCACTTCAATGCCACCGGCCATAGTGACCGGGTTACCTGAAAAGGTACCGGCTTGATAGACATCGCCGATTGGTTGCAATCGATTCATAATCTCACGACTGGCGCCGAAAGCACCTACAGGCATCCCGCCTCCAAGAGCCTTACCAAAGCAACTGATGTCTGGTTTTATTGCATACAATTGCTGAGCCCCGCCGAAGGCCATTCTAAATCCGGTTAATACTTCGTCGAAAATGAGGAGACAATTGTAGGTGTCGCATAACATTCGAACTCCCTGCAAAAATCCTGCATCTGGCACAACCACGCCCATCGAGCCTGCGACAGGCTCAATTAGTACAGCCGCAACTTTATCCTTGTTTTGTTTCAAGGTCGCCTCGAGTGAATCGAGGTCGTTATATTTGGCCATCGCTGTATTTTCTGCTGTGCCAGATGGGATGCCGCCACTGCTGCGATGTCCACTTGATCCCAAAACGCTGTCGCTGTGACCATGATAACCGCCTTCAAACATCACAATGACGTCTTTTTCGGTATAGCCGCGTGCCAGTCGCACCGCACTCATTACGGCTTCTGTGCCAGAGTTGACGAAACGCACCATCTCCATCGAGGGAATCGCTTCCAGCAAGAGCTTGCCGAATTCGAACTCCAGAGTGTGTGGAGTACCAAAAACGGCCCCTCGGGCAAGGATGTCCTGACAGGCTTTAACGACGTTATTGGGACTGTGCCCAAGAATTGCCGGTCCCCAGGCGCCAAGATAATCGATATATTCGTTGCCGTCGATATCAATCAGGCGTGAGCCTTTGGCCTGATCGAAAAAGATCGCATGACCGCCCACTTCTGCAAAGGAACGAAAAGGAGAGTTGACTCCTCCTGGTGTGATTTGCTCAATTAGATCGTGGTAGTACTTAGATTGCGGTGTATTGAGGGCTTTGGTTATCGCGGAGGTTGTGGTCTGAGACATTTTTTTTCTTTCGTTCAGGATAGGTGTCGATGATCAGTTAGTTGTCGCTGCTTTTTTCCAGAATTGCCACCAGCGTTTGGTGTGCGATTTTCCAGGCTCGGTCTGTTCTTGTGCCGGTTGTTCGACATTAACGTTGCTATCTTGGATAGCTGCAGCGAGCAGGACGACTTTGGTCGAGTGGCGAAATTTCACAGCTGCGTCCGCGTGCTCGCGAGGTTTACCGTTGACTGAGACTTCGAAGTGGTATCGGTCTGGCATCAACTGAAAATGTGGTGTGTGAAATACCGAGTCCTGCCCTTTAGGGTTGTAGGCATGAACTTCGAGCGTTTGATAGCCATTGGGTATGGCGATATCGACGTCACCGACGTAGAAATTAACTACCAGAAAAACGAACAAAGTACCCAGCGCGCCAATAATAGGCAAAATTGCTGTTGCCAAAAGACTTAGAACTTCTCTGGTCTTGCTGGTTGATTGATGACCGCGATGATCATGGGATTCCTGCGCACTATGAAAAGTTTCCAGGTCGCGATCGGGAAGGGGCAGTCGAGAAACTTTTGGTGCTGCCTTGTCGGTTTTATTAGCCATAAAATTTTGCTTCCGTTGGATGCCAAGCATCATACCAAGCCAGTCTCGCTGGAGCAGGGAGTTGCTTTTTAATTAAGGTCTACTTTTACACGCTAACGGAAAAATGTTTGCTCTTTAGTGCTAACAACGGCATGCTCTGGCTGTTTATAAATTTTCTGAGCGCGTTTTCATATTTTGCCAAAGATGTCTTCGTAAACACCAATTGTCTCCTGGGGCGTGAGGCCAAAACCTAGATAATGGCCATCCAGGCGAATCTCAAAGTGTAAGTGCGGATATTTAGTCCGCCCAGGCAGATTCTGCCCTGTCCCGGATACGCCAATTTCGCCGATAAAATCACCTCGCGAAATCAACTGACCGACTTTTAAATCGGGATTGGCTTTGTCCAAATGAGCGTAGCGTGTAATCAAGCCATTGCCATGATCAATCCAGACCTGACAGCCGCGTAGCAGGTCTTCGTTGTGTTCTGAAGTGTGGTGCGTCGTCAGGCATTCACGCATCACCTTATTCATTTGCTGTTCGGTCATATCTTTATACTTTGTGTCAGCGCGGATGACCTTGCCGGCAGCGGCCGCAATTGCAGGCGTTCCCATATTTATTTTGACCTTAGCACCAGGATCGTTGAAGAAATCCAATCCAGCGTGAACACCATATCGATAAAGTCTTCGAGCGCCTGGATAAACTCCAGGATGGCGCGGTAAGCGCATGCCGGCGATGGGCATCGTCAATGTGGTCAGTCGACTGTCAATTTGTCGGGCTTCGCACTTTGAGGAAACGGCATCTTGGGTGTTGAGTTTGCGCAGTAGTAAAGTATCGCCGTCGACTATGTAAAACCCCATTTCCACAGGATAAAGACTGCGCAGATCGCTTGTGCGTGGAAATAAATATTGTTTCGTCTTGCCTGTTATTTTATCGTAGGCGGCAACTCGATTGTTCTCACGCTCGACAACAAAAAGAGGTGCACCATATGCGGTAGCTAATCTTGATGGTCGACAAGTGACGTTCCGCTTGCAAGGAGTAGAAATTTGTTTGGCTGCCCGACCAGCTTCGACATTAGCGTAGCGCGTTATGTAACCGGCATTTTTTAGCATATAGAGTGAGCCATCGTAGACGATACAAATGCCATCACCAATATAAATATCACCTGGTTTAACGCGCCATGGCAATACAGCTTTGAATAGTCCCTCCACCTTTTTTGTTTTACCGTCAATGCGCCATAAGTTATTTCTTTCCGGATCTAAAACTATGACTTGATTATTGATAGAGACAAGGTCAATGAAGTCAGGATCGGGCGCGCCCAGTATAAAAGGAGCGTTTGCTCTAAACACTTTGTATTTGTGCGTATCCAGCGAAAATTCAAAAAGATCACCAGCTTTATCAAGGACAATAAGACTATTGTCCGGTGAGTAATAGACAAAGTTGTTGAATTCCTGCACTGGGACACTGTCTATTGTGTCACCGCCCGTAATACCAAAACGCTCAGCGCTTATTTGCTGCTCTTTTTCTAGAGTTTTGACATTGCCTTTGCCAATCCAGACGCAGTTGACTCCGAGAAAACATAAGTTATCGCCTACAGGTAGAAATGCTTCAGGCTTAAAGGGCTGCATTTTTGTATCTAGCAGTGGCAGCCTGCTGTACTTCGGGGTGACTGTCTTAACTATAGGGAGCGACTGAGTTGCAGGATGCGCCGGGACATTAGCTGCTGCAGGCGGTCGAATAACCGGCACACCAGGTCTTACAGGCGCAGCTGTGTGAATCTCTTCAATGGGCGGTCGCAACTTCAGTGTTGGCTGGGCGGTAGCGCCTGCACAGACTACAAAAAGATTCGACCAGAAAACTGATAATAGCAGAAGCGATTGAAAAGCTGCGTCAGCTCTCTTCATTTTATTTTGAAAGCTTTGGAGACAGAGGCGCGCTCAGATCCACCATGGCCGAATCACTAATAACGAAGTGATCGCCAACTTTGTCCACTGTGTAATTGACGTTATAACTGTCTTCGCTCATTCTAAGAGGTGTGCTCTGCCCGTCTTCGTAAAATTTGCTGGCTTCTTTCACGCGCGCTGTGACGATGTACTTGGTGCCCTTCGTCACTTCAGCGTACTTGAGGATGTCTACGCTCAATGGAGTTGTATCATAGTATTTGTGGTGTTCTGCAAGCCACTTCACGCCTTTTGTCTGTTTGCTCAGGGCGTTGCCAGCGAGTACCTTGGATAGTGCCTTTGTATCTCTGGTTTTTACTGCTACTTTCTTGATTTGCTGCCAGTTCTGGAGCACTTTTGTCAGGGCGTCTTTCACGCTGTCATTTGAACTTGCTTCAGGTGTGTCTTCAGCTGCTGGTGCTTCGGTGGGCTGTGGGCTTTTTGGTTTTTTAGTGGTGCTTTGAGCATCGTCACGGCGTGTAGCTTCTGGACCACGATGAATCATGGCGTTAACACGACGTCTGATCTCAGCGGCACTATCTTCATCTGTATTATCAACAGTGGCAAGATCAGTTGTGTTTTGCGAATGGTCTTTGATTGCTTCGGCGCTGGCGTCAGCGCTGCTGACGCTGATTCCCAAAGATGCTGGTGTCAATGGTTTAATTGCAATTAAATAACGACCGGCATTGAAATTTTGTTCACCAGTTCCCTGCTTCAGCAATTTCGATTTCATGGTTTCAAGCTGCGTATTTAATTCACTGATGCGACCCGGTTTTGAGCCCAGTGCTTCCAATAAAAAATCGGTGGCCATCTCAACGCTCATGAAATCGTGAGCTGGTCTTCCTTTCATTACCATCTCGACACCAGTAATTTTCTGCTGGCGATTGGCTTTTAGTTTGATGGAATTTTTGGCGTCGTCAACTAACTGGCTTGCGCCTCCTTCCGACATCTTGAACGGACCTACGTTAGCCCAGGCCCCGGTTTGAACGAGCGCGCTGCGAGCAAAAGAATCGATCGTACACAAAGGCGCGACCGTAGAAATTTTCTTGGCGTTTTTTGCTTTGCCCTTGGCCGAGCGTTCATCGTCAGCGCTGTCACTTTTAGATGCCGAGTTGCTCGACCAGGTGGTCGACGCTTCGTCGCTCGAGCTTGCAGGTTTGGCTGGAGCATTACCTGCTGTTTTGCCTGTTTTGTTCTGGTCGGACCAGACTGAATCCATAGAAGCGTCGCTGCCACCCGAAACGCTTGCGCTCGCCTGAGCTAGAGTGCTGGTTCCGGTCAGTAAAAAGCAGCCTGCAACAATGACAGCCTGTCTGTTTCTATTGGAAATTGTCCCCAAAAATGACTTAGTACCAGTCACTGCGCTGCTCCTCAACTTTCACAGTCAATTTTTAACACATTTGGTGCCTATTTCGAAAGGCTAACTTGGCAAGCTGGAAGACCAATGATACATACTCCAAGGTCTCTTAACATCGAAACTACAGTGGGTATTGGCAGCCCTATGACATTTGTGTAACAGCCTTCAACTCTTGTCACCAGCGCCGATCCGATGCCCTGCAAAGCGTAAGCGCCGGCTTTGTCCATCGGTTCGCGGGTGGCTATATACGCCTCAATCTCTGATTCTTCTAACTTTCGAAAAGTAACAAGAGTTTGTTCGACTGCATTGAGTACGGTTTTATCGCAGTTGCCGTTACTTTTGATTATTCGCACTCCGGTGAAGACGCTGTGGGTGTTCCCTGACAGGCTGTTAAGCATTTTTTTTGCATCGTCGTCATCGACGGGCTTGCCCATCAATCGCCCGTTCAATACGACCATTGTGTCGGCACCAATGACGATACAAGGTTGTGCGTCTTCTTTGACTAAAGCATTAAAAACGTCATCGGCTTTCTGACCGGCCAGATCGAGTACAAGTGTGTCTGGTGCCGCGTCATAATCAATCACCTCATCGACGTCGCTTGGTCGCACGACAAAATCCAGTTCGATTGACTTGAGTAATTCGAGACGTCGCGGGGATTGCGATGCTAGGTAGATTTTTGTAATACACTTTTGTTCTTTTATTTCCATTTCTCTTTCTCTATCTAAGACATATGTCAAAAACTTGAATGCGTTTGTTGCCTTTGTCGACTACATAAAGCAAGTCATTGACTGTATCTATGGTTAAATCGGATGGTCCCAAAAACTGTCCGGCAGCGTTGCCGCGCCCGCCAAACACGCCATACAAATCACCTTTAGCGCTAAAAATCTGTACTCTGTGGTTGAGTGAATCAAGGACATAAATTTTGTCGTTTTTATCGATGGCGATGCTACGCGGTAAGTTGAATTGGCCAGGCTTATTTCCCTTTGCGCCAAAGGAGCGCAACATGGTGCCGGCTTTGTTGAAAACAAGAATGCGTGACGTACCGTAGTCCGTGACATAGAGTTGATTCAAGCGATCGATGGCCATGCCGGCCGGCAACTGCATTTGTCCTTCAGCATTTCCCTTGCTGCCAATTTTTCGCATCCATAAACCAAGCTCTGGTTGAAAAACCTGGATGCATCCATTGGTGGCGTCGGAAATATATAGAATGCCAGTGGAGTCGATGGCAAGCCCGTTGATGCCGCCATTTTTGGCCTGGAGATTGCAAATCTCTCTTTGAAAAAGACCGCGACTGTCAAAAACTCGCACATAAGCGTCGCTGCTATCACTTAAATAGATGCGCCCTTTTCCGTCTGTGACGATGCCACTTGGTTTGGTGGCACGGCCACCAGCAGTAGCAGAATCCATTTTTTCAGGAGGACAGCTCAAGTCTGACAGCCAACGACCGTCAGCAGTAAAAAAGTGGACCAGCCGGGATGCCCCATCGGCGACTATTAGTTTGCCTGAGTTATATGAAGCAGCCATCGGCTCGACAAATAGTGCTCCATTTTTGCCAGCTTTGGTGATGATGAATTTCGGTTGCTTTATTTCCGTCACATAATCAACATCGCTTGAAGCACTCTGAGCTTCGGGCGCAGTGCTTGTCAGAATGCGTCCTGGATCAGTGGTCGTATAAAGCTTGTTGTCTAAGACAGGTGCTGTAAAAGTTTGCGTGGTGTCTAGTTGCTGCGAATCGTTGCCACTATATATGCCACCGTCATTTTCAGCCATGGCTTGTGCAAAATCGCGACCAAATTCATTGACAGAGCGATAACGATCGCGTGCTTTCTTGCGCAATGATTTTGCTACACAACCGGAGATGCCGACACCGACGCCGGGATTAAGCATGTGCAGTGGTTTCTCTTCTTGTGAAACAATTTTGACGATGGTCTGGGCGATTCCCTCACCGCTAAAAGGTACAGCCCCCGAAAGAGCTTCGTATGTGACCACACCAAGTGAAAAAATGTCGGCGCGATGATCCACATTTTTCGCGTCTTGTAATTGTTCTGGAGAGACGTAGGCCAGAGTACCCATCATCACGCCAGTTTTGGTCAGGTGCGCGTCTTCGAAATCGGCGACACGTGCGATACCGAAGTCCGTCACCTTGACTGTGCCATTATCGAGAATGAAGATGTTGTCTGGTTTGACATCGCGGTGAACAACATTCATTGTGTGAGCGAAAGAAAGACCTTCAACTACTTGCGTAAGAATTCGCGAAAATTCAAGCACAGAAATTTGACCGCCATGTATCTCGAGATGGCGCCTGAGACTGTTTCCTTCGAGAAACTCCATGACATAGAAATAGTTATCTGAGTCGATTTCGACATCAAACACAGTGACAATGTTCGGGTGCTTCAAACGTTGAGCGGTCGCTGCTTCACGCTTGAACCGATCTCTAAATTCCTGGATCTTTTCTTTTGCAACATTGGATAAGACCAATTGCTTGATCGCTACAATTTCTCCGTCGCTCTTTCGGCGAGCCTTGTAAACAATGCCCATTCCTCCTCTGCCAACTTCAGAGAGGATTTCGTAGTCGCCGAAATTGCCAGACATTAAGTCCTATTCCACTACGAAAACTAATTCGGTCTTGCCGAATGTTAGCTTGTCCCCGGGAAAAATCTGCCTGCGTTCATTTAAGACCTCACCATTGAGTAAAGTCCCATTTGTGCTGCCTAGATCCTCGACCCAATAGCCGCCCTGCATTTGCAAAACCCAGGCATGATGTCGGGAGATGTAATGGTCTGCGTTGAGTGAAATATTGTTGGTTTGATCGCGTCCAATTTTGCTCACCGATTGAATGAGAGGAAAGCTCTCATTGGTCAGTTTGTTGAAGAGAATCGCTGGACGAGTTTGTTTACTGCCCTGGCGGCGAGGCATTTGCAGCATATCTGCACGATCAGCGCTGCTTGCAGCCCTGCCATTAGCGTCACCTTGAGAAACACCACAGGAAGTGCAAACGCCTTCCTGATTTACCTGGCTTCCGCAACTTGAACATTGAGTAGTGCCGCTTATGGACATGGTTTTACTTGACTCCGTTACCGGAATCCTCATCTAGGTATTGAATCACTACCACTGTGACATTATCAGGGGCACCGCCATCAAGAGTTTGTTTGACAAGTTCTTCGCAAACGACATCAGGCTCGTGCCTGTCACCGGTAACGTCTGATATTTGCTCATCTCTTAGCACGGTCGGGAGACCGTCTGAGCAAAGCACTATCCAATCGTGAGGCTTGACTTCAACCGGAGTCTGGTCGATTTCGACCTTCTCTTCGTGACCCAGGCAACGCGTGATTAAGTTTTTGTAAGGATTGATTCGTGCTTGTTCTTCCGTCAGACGACCAGCTCTCACCATCTCTTGAACGACTGAATGGTCGTTCGTCAGAAGGATCGGCTTGCCATCGCGTACAAGATAAGCGCGCGAGTCACCTACGTGAGCAATTTCAAGAATGTCGCCTTCAGCCTGGACCGCGACAACAATGGTTGTCCCCATGCCCCGGACTGTCGAATCATCTTCGGCTTCCTGCCAGACGGCAGAGTTAGCCAAGCTAACTGTCTCTAAAAGCCAGGCTTTGATAGCCTCGCGATCAGCTACAGGCGGGGGAATATCTTTCCAACGCTTTTCGACTGCCTCAACGGCGAGCTTACTAGCTTTGGCTCCACCGACGGCGCCACCCATTCCATCAGCCACTGCGAAAACCCTGTTATCGGGGCTGACGTAGTAATTGTCTTCGTTCCGCTGACGCTGGCAACCCGCGTCAGTTCGTGCTGCTGCACGCCATTTCAGCATCGTTGTTCTCCGTTGCCCCCATGATTACCGTTTTTCCTGGAACTTCTTTCCAAGAAGAGCGGCGTCTACCAAATGCCACATTATTATTGCCCCCATTACACCATTTCCAATCAGAAAATAGGTGGCATAGGATCTATATTCTGGCAGAAAACTCGCAACGCAAATTAGTGTCGACAAAAATAGAATCACTAAACTATAAACAGATAATCGTAATTGCCGATGGGCGCCTCGTTTTACTGTGGTTTTCAGTAGGTAAAGTTGTTCTCTGAGACTTTCCACATCATCTAAAGAAACAGAATCAATTGTTGTTCTGGCTGATAATTTAGACTTTGCAACTTCTTCTTTAGTACTTTCGAAATTATTTCTGGGCAAGGTGCTCTGACTGTCGGCATTGCCACCGATACTGACTTGTGATGAGGCGACGCCAAGCGGCGGGCTAGTCGGTAAAGCTGGCAAAGCTGCAGAGCTATTAGAAGGAGAAGTTCGCGAGGGGCTCCCAGAAACGCTGTGATTGGATTTTTCAACTGAGGCGTTGGAGTTTACTGCGCGCGGGGTCGACTTGCCATTGCCGGTAGTTCTGGCAAAACTCGTCGACTGTTTGCCGTTGCCACCTTTGCCGGTCCTTGACGAGAGGTTGCGACCGGGGCTGCGAGCGATTCCTCTTTGTGATCCTTTTGCTGATCCTGGTGATGATTCAGGCTCAACTTTGCCAAGACCAAGGATGCGCGCACCGTTTGTAATCTTGTCCGCTCCTTTTTTATATGCTTCTTGACCATAGCGAAAAAACACTTTGAGTAGCGGTCCAAGAGCCGAAGGCTTGCTAAGAAGCCATCTTTGAATGAATGGTTTACCAGCTTCGATGAAACTGAAATTTGGTTGCAGAGTACGCGCGATACCTTCAAGGGAACTACCGGCGCGCAGAAGATAGGCTAAATTAGCGGGAAGTCGCAGTGCCTTTTCGAAGGCAATCTGATCAATATCACGCTCTAAATCTGTAAAGTCGAGATCTTTGATGGACTTGCCTGAGTAGTAATCAATAAAAGGTCCAAGGGTCCTTATAATGGGAACCTGGTTGGCATCAGCTTTGAGCACGCCTAATTCAATTAGGTGCGTGGCGATGTTATCGCTTTTTTTGTCAATCACCGAAGTCACGCATCCGGCTATAGCCATACGCTGTGCTTCGCTAATTTCTCCGACCATGCCGAAGTCATAGATGATGATGCGACCTTCTTCATCGATTGCTAAATTGCCAGCATGTGGGTCTGCGTGGAAATAACCGTGAATCAGAACTTGTTCGAGATAGCAGTAAATTAATTCGTTGCCGATGGTTTCTAAATCGAAACCGGCCGCTTTCAATTCTTCTTTGCGGTCGATTTTGATTCCGGGCGCATATTCAAGAGTGAGAACATGCCGACCTGTGTGCTTCCAAATTACGCGTGGGATGCGTATTCTAGTTTGTTCTTTGAGACAGGTGCGCATGCGATCGGCATTTTTGCCTTCTTGCAAATAATCTATTTCTGAAAATAAAGTGCGCCCAAATTCATCAGAAAGGGCCATCCATCCATCCCAATCTCCATCGGGTTTAAGACGTCGTCCCCAGGAAATAAAGGTACGCATGTATCCTAAATCTTGGTAAAAACGTTGAGCCAGATCTGGACGTTGCACTTTAACTACGACATCTCGGCCATCTTGTAATTTTGCTTTGTGCACCTGTCCGATGCTGGCTGAACCCATCGGCTCGTAGTCAAACTCGGCAAAAATCTTCTCCGGTTCACGACCGAGTTCGTCGAGAATCGTTTTGTGCACAAGGTCCCGATCAAATGGTGGCACTTTGTCCTGGAGAGAAGCCAGTTCGTCAGCCATCTCCGGCGTCAATAGGTCGCGCCGAACCGAGAGAAACTGACCGAGCTTGATGAAGGTTGGGCCAAACTCCACGAGCGTTTCGCGAAAGCTAATGGCGAATAATTTTTTGCGATCTACTTCGGAAATTTCTCGATTTGGAAACCATTTATTTCCCGCACCAACTTTGCTCAAGTTGATAACAGTTTTGGCCATCCGCCAGAAACGTTTGTCATTTACGATGCGGCTAGGCATTACCGCCAGGTCTGCCAATTTTGAGTCGTAGAGCGGTGCACCGGTTGCCGATAGATTACAGACGGTAGCAATGTTTGCACTGCTGGTGGTGCCAATACCAATGATGTCAATGCTGGTGGCAGGTGGCGCTGGCTTTGCGGCCTTCGCGACGGTTACTGTCACAGCGATGTTTTTGTCTTCATCAATACGTGCAGCAAGAAGCAAATCAGAAACATGCTCAGTTGCTTCGAGATTTTCTTTCTCGTCGTCAATTGGCTGAGCTGAAATAATTTCATCAAGAAGAGGATTCGAGCCTTCCTCAGGCGCATTTGAAATTGCGGTATCGCTATTAGTTGCTTTTGAGGAAGAATCGCTTGCGGTCATTGCGGAAGACCCTGCGGGACATTAGTTGGGCAGAGCCGGAGCCTGCGCTTTTAAACTGCGGCCCGTGTGGTCCGGAGTTCTGCGATTTCTGCCCTTAAAGTGGCAATTTCTGCACGTAATTCGTTTATTTCCGTTGTGTCGCCAAGAGCGCCCAGGGTAATGTCGGCTACTTGACGACGGACCTGGTCGCGAGTTTGAGTTTCAAGAATTTCTGAACGCTGCCAGATGGTTTGAGCGACTTCACCGAGTGCGCCCACTACCTTTTCTTTGGCATCGTGCAAATGATCGTTGCCGGTAGATTTGTATTCGCCCGCCTTAGCTGTCATCGAGTCGATGGCGTCTTCGATGCGTTCACGGCTGACCTCGAAAGCTGCTTTTGCGAGGAAAAAAACCTTGACGAGTGGCCGTAAATTCGAAAACACTTCCATACCTCCAAGTCCTCTTTCCATGACTTCTCTGCCGGTTGTAACTCCTTACCTGGGAAACCAAGAGTGGGTTCGAAGGCTGGTTTTCGCGGCAAACGAAGACAAATGTATCCGAAAATTATACACTAGGCTGCATGCAAGAGCGCATGGAGTAAACATTCAAGAGAACAATGTGTTACTGAGGTGAAAGCTGGCTGCACTGGCACTTAAACGACCGTCTAAGACGAATACAACGCGATATAAGTAATACAAAAGGAAGGCAACGTGGCTTCGCAGACTCAAAAACCATCACCAGCCGGCGCTGAAAATCCAGTCACTTCAGCCATGACACGGCGCGAGAAGGCAATCTCCAAGCGCCGCACAAACTCGGTTGTGCTGATTTATGCACCTCTTCATTTGGGTGGATCGCATAAAGGTGTCAGTATGGGACCCGCAGCCATGCGTGTTGCCGAAGTTTCGGAAAAGATTCAGCGTCTTGGCTTTCAGGTTGAGCGTGAAATCGACGTCCCTGTGCCGCCCTCTGTATGTTTTAGCGACCGGGCGACAAATGCCGCACGCTGCGTGCCTGAGATTCTCGAAGTGAGCCAAGCAGTAGGGGCCGCTGTTGAGCAAGCTTTGGCTGATGGAGCCATTCCTATCACTATTGGTGGTGACCATAGTCTGGCTATTGGCAGTATTGCCGGAGTGGCAAATCATTTTCGTAAATTGCAGAAAAATTTCGGCTTGATTTGGTTCGATGCTCACGGGGACATCAACACGCCAGACACGACCTTGAGTGGCAATGTTCACGGTATGCCGCTTGCTGTCTCACTAGGGCACGGCGATCAGCGCTTGACTGAATTGTTCGGTTTCAGTCCGAAGGTGGCTCCCAATCGCGCTGCCCTTGTTGGCATCCGCGATTTAGATGATGGCGAGCGAGACATGATTGACCGCTCCGGGATTACACCCTTCACTATGAGTGATATAGACCATTTGGGACTGGGGAAAGTGACAGATTTGGCTATGGCTGCCGTCGGAGCCGATGTATCTGGAATCCACGTTTCATTTGATATCGACGTCATTGACCCAGAAGTCGCGCCTGGTGTGAGCGTTCCAGCTGCTGGTGGTTTCAATTACCGAGAGAGTCACTTCGCGCTAGAGCTATTGGCGCAATCCGATTTGATGTGTTCTCTCGACATTGTTGAGCTCAATCCGGCTCGCGACTTGCGCAATAAAACGGCAAAACTAGCGACACAACTAATTCTGTCAGCGCTCGGTAAACGCATACTCTAAGTTTCCTTTGAGTCAAACTGGCAAAGTGTGCTGATGAATTACAGTCACTTATCTTGGTTTTGCTCAAAGTTCATATTGGCGGGTTCTTTTTTACCGCAGCCTTTGAGAACCGCGTAGCATCCTGTGAGAGGGCATTCTTTGCCGACTATTTGCAAGGAAAAATCGTCGACCCAAAATTCACCAGCCCCGTCAAGAAAGCAGCCAATCAGGACATGGTTACTCGTTTCGGGTACATCAACTACTAGACTGTATTGCGTCCAATCTGTTTCGGCTTTGATCGGTCTGTCGTCCATATTATCGAAACAGCCCGGTTTGTATGCATTGTCGTTCCACTCACCGTCAACACGAATCCAGAGATGTGCAGTACCGCTTGTAAGCTTTGACTTAGCCCAAGCAGACAATTTCAATCTCGTCCCTAGATATTTGTTTGGGACGAAAGCCTGACTTATCTGCCCAAACTGAGTGGGCTTTGAGACAATCGACTTAATGTAGGCCGATCTGCTGCCGCTGTGTTTTTGAGTTTCATCGAGTTTAATTTCAAACTCACCTTTGGGTTCTAAATACCATTCATGAATAGCATTTTGTGCTGTCGATTTCGGACTCGCTGTAGGCACTACCGTTTTTTCATCGCTACCTTGAGCTAGTTCATCGAAGTCCAAGTTGTTGGCTTTCGCCCGCTTTACTGATTCGCCACTATACATTCCTGTTAGAGGCACATCTTTACTCACTGCTGCGAACGAGACGTTATCCAGCCATATCTGGCCTGAGCCGATAAGCATTACTCCAAACACGATGTCCGTGCTTTCGGCTGGAACGTCAACAACGAGGCTATATTGAGTCCAATCTGTGTGTCCTTGAATTGGTCGGTCATCCATATTGTCGAAGACACCCGCGTCTACGGCAGACTTCCACTCGCCATCGACGCGTAACCAGAGTTGGGCGTTTCCCCTTGTTACCTCTGATTTCACCCAGGCGGACATTTTCAATCGTTTGCCATGATATTCATCGGCAGAAAACCAGTTTGTGAGATTTCCAAACTCGTTGGGGTGCGGCACTAAAGATTTGAGGTAAGCTGATCTGGCTCCGCTGTGTTTGATGTCGGAATCCAGACCAATTGCAAAATCACCGTTGCGCGTTTCTGCATATCATCCTGGAATTGAGCCTTTACTGGTCATCGTCTTGCCCTCCGAACTGGATATTTTGTCCGACGACTTAGTGTTCATATCACTGTCGAGAGCTAGGACCGGAATACTTGATGCAACGAGGCACATCATCAGCGTAAACGCTTGCATCAAAGAAAGTGCTGGATTGAAAAATTTTGACACTAATACTTTTTGAGCGCGTTTCATCAATTCTGATACCACTTAGACCGTCAAGCTTGCTATTCCATTTTAGTTGGATTTTTCATCCACTACATTTTTGGGGGTAGACATTTGATTATCCTGCTACTATACTTACGTATGTGTTAGTCTGGAGAAATTATGGTAGACGCAACAACTGAGCTCAGCCTGGATAGTTTGCCCACCCGGCAGAAAGATGTGCTCAAACAAATCATGATTTTGACCAAGAAATGTGGCTATCCGCCGACACTGGCTGAACTTGCAACAAGTCTCGGTCTGAAGAACAGGATGACCATTCATCAACATGTGGCAGCCTTGAAGAAAAAAGGCTTTGTGCACTGGGAGCCAGGTTTGAACCGTTCCTTGCGGGTGCTGGAATCTCTTGCTGTGGAGGTGCCTGAAGAAGCTCCTCCTACTGGTCTACCATTTGTTGGTACCATTGCCGCCGGTCGCCCTATTGATGCATTAGAAACAGCGGAGTATCTCGAAATTGATCAACGCTATGCTAATGATGGTTGTTTCGCTTTAAAAGTCAAAGGCGATTCAATGATTGAAGATGGTATCTATGATGGTGACTTTGTCATCGTTAAGCCCAATCCTTCTCCGCGTAATGGCGAAGTTGTCGTTGCCCTACTTGAAGACGGAAACGCAACTCTCAAACGTTTTTTCAAAGAAGCTGGTCGCTATCGTCTGCAACCGGCAAATTCAGCACTCGAGCCAATTTACGTTCCGTCAACCAGTCCGCTTGAAATTCAAGGCTCTGTAGTTGCGCTCTTTCGCAAACTAAACTAGGCGCAAGCTAAATAGCTCAAGCTGGAAATAAAGTTCGCATGAATAGCGGGATAGGTAGACTTGTGTCAACTTCCAGGGTCTTTTCATTCTCGTAGCGGACAACTCCCGGTTTTTCGTTAGCTAGCTTTTTTACATATCGAATCTGAGTGTAGACCACTCGAACTTTTGCGCCGCTCGTTGCTTTTGACATGCGGGCAGCCACTTCGGCCGCTTCTTTTAAGGTTGTCAGTGGTGGATTTTGCTTTGAAGCCGGCACTTTTACTAATACATGCGCACCACCTTGTCCTAGCACATGCAACCAGACATCGCTTGGTTGTGCCATTTTGCTTAGTAGTTGATCGTTTTCGAAACGATTGCGACCAATATAAATTATCCAACCATCAGAAGACTTCAATTGCACTAGCTTCGCCTTACTCTTTTTCCGAGTCTCGGGTGATTGAGGCTTGTTCAAGTCGGGTTTATGTTCGACGATGTGTTCTTTCAACAAAGTCAAATCGCCAATGTTCGAAGCACTTTCGACAGACTTCAACTGAGAATGCAATTTCGACAAACGTTCGTTTGCTTGGGCAATGGCTGCAGTAGCCGCTGCATGTCGAATCTTATGCTTAGCAAAGAGGCGATAGTAATTCTGAGCATTTTGCGCTGCGCTCAAATTCGGATCAAGGGCGATTTCGATTGATTGCTCGGGTCTACTTTCGTCGACACAGAAAAAATCCTCACAAAGCAAAGTAAGCTGACCCGGCTCTATGACTTGCAAATTGGCAAGAATAAGATCGCCCGACTTTTTCAAAATTTCGGGACTGTCCGCTTTCATCAATTGCTCATGAGCCGCTGCCTTGCGTGATTCCAGTTTTTCAATGCCGCTAGCCAGTTCAGCTTTGAGTTTCTCGCGGAAATGCCGTAATCGCTCTTGCTCTTCGAGCTCGTTGAAGTAAGCTTCGACCATAGCGTTTGGACTTTCAAATTGAAGCCATTGTTCTTCACCTTCCGATTTTGGTAGCAAACCAAGAAGGCTGTATTTGCTGAGGTCGCGGCGCATGTAGACTGTCTGTGCATACGCTTTGCTTTGCATCAGCTCTATATTTTTAAAAATCACTTCGCCGCTCTCGATGCTTGTTAAAATTTCTTCGGCAAGGTTTTTGCCGATGCCGGCGAAGGTGCTAATTAACCATTGCTGAATTTTGCTTTTGCTCATAGCCGCGGTGCATTTTGCAAATTCGTTTAGAAATTCTGATTTTGAAAGTTTGAAGATATTCGTTTTTCCCTGTTCTGGCGGCCGTACAAATCTCAGTCCAGCAGCCACTTCCCGCATTCGGCTCATCGCTTCGGTCACTATATGTGATGCCGCTAAAATTTTGTCTGAACTCTTGTCCCAGAAAATTAAATTGCTATGTCTGCCCATAATTTCGGCAGTGAGAACTTTATGCGAGCGTGTGCCGACTTCGTCAACGCAAGAAAAAATGAAGTCGACCATTCGTTCGCCTTCCTGAAATTCAATAGCGACGAGCGTTGCGCCTGTCAAATTCTTGCGCAAAATCATTGAGAAGGCGCTCTGCCCATGATTTTGAGCCGTGCTTCCTTTAGCTTTTGGTGGAGGTTGATAGCGCGGCTTGCGGGCGTCGACCATGCTGACGCGACCGAGCAGAGTGTGAGCAGAAAGAAATAGGTTGGCTACATTCTCCTGTCCGCGCAAAGTCAATATCAATTCGTCGCGACCGAGCTGATAGACTTTGTCAACCTTGCGATTTAAGAGAAGCGGACGCGCTTCTTCTATAATCGTCTTTAGTGAGAGTGCGTCAAAAGGTTGCATGGCGTCTTGTGGTCGGGTTTAATTAGAACATAATTTAGCAAACTGTCTCAGCATCATTATGAAGCCCGCAGTACGCGAGAAAGCGAAACTCCGTCCACTTATATCTGATAGGCGGCAAAATGGCAGGCAAATCAGTTGGTCCTGAATTAATGGGAAAGAAGTCAGCGCCAGCCAAAGATGACTCGGACATAATTCGTCCGCTTCGTAAGCACGGCAATTTGATTGTCATTACTGGTCCGTCAGGCGTGGGCAAAGGTACGGTTGTACAGCGCCTGCTCGATACTGTGCCGAAGCTAACGCGCTCGGTTTCGGTCACGACTCGCGCCAGGCGTCCATCTGAGATTTCGGGTGTCGATTATTTCTTTCACACCCAGGCTGAATTCGATCAGATGGTGGCCGATGGCATGTTCATGGAATTCGCCGAGTTCGCTGGAAATAACTATGGGACGCCAAGCTCTTGGGTCATGCAGGAAGTCAAGGCCGGGCGTGACGTCATTCTGGAGATTGAAGTCCAGGGCGCCAAGCAGATTAAAGAGAAGTTTCCTTCCGCTGTTTTGATCTTTCTGTCTCCGCCTTCATTCGAGGCGTTGCGAAGTCGCTTAAAAGGACGGGCAACCGAAGAGCCGATAAAAATGGCTTTAAGACTGCGCAAAGCCCGGCAGGAAATGCGCGAACGCTGGCTCTTCCACTATGAAGTTATAAATGACAAAGTAGATGAGGCTGTCAAAAATTTGACGAATATCGTGTATGCTGAAAGGTGTCGTATACGAGACAACGAGGCAAACAGCCCCAAAAATGAGCACAACAAGAATTCTTGACCAACTGCTAGACAAAGATACCAATCGCTATGAGTTGGTTCTAAAAGTCGCACAGCGCGCCAAACAAATCAAAACTGAAACGCGTGATCAGCATAAAGCAACGAATGCCGTCATTCAGGCATTACAGATGGTTGCTGCTGAAGGCGACGGTACAATCATGATTTCGACCTCTGGCTACGGCGTCTACTAGGACGAGCCTGAGGCTGACTTACAAATAATTGACGCAGATGGCGCTTATTGCGGCATCTGCTTTTGTCTGCGGGGGTTTTGCGCGCTGTCAAGCGCGACTCCTCTTGGCAGCGCGCCTGGAGAAATATTTAAAAATTCGAAAGAAATTCAGCTGGCCATGGGAGAATTCCCGTTGTCAAAACAGATGGTGATCGATAAACTGAACCCAGTCGTTACGCACCCTACATAGAAATTCTGGCTGGCGTTATGGATTTATGGACATGTATGATGATCGTCGCCTTTATGGCAGGCATTATGGGTTGGACCATGACGCCCTTTCTCAACGGTGTTCTATGGTTTTGCGAATGGCGAGACGGCGCTGAAGTCAATTGGGGCATGGATGCTGCCTTCGCAATTGCTGTCCCTTTTGCCTGGATCTTTGCCATTTTCGAAATTCTCTTGCTCTACTGCAAGTAAAAATTCCTTCTTACCATCAGTTCCTTCGACCATTTCTGCAAGTTCAGCCAGAATGACGGCAGCATCATGAGCATTTTCAATTTGCGTCAGTCGAGCTCGATACGGTGCGCTGCCGACAATGCCTTTGGTGTAATGGGTGAGATGACGGCGACTTTCATTGGTGCCAATTTTTGAGCCTTTGTAGCGGATCAAGCCAACACAGTGCAAATAAGCGCTGATCAGTCGCTCGATGTCGCGCGGCGGACCATCGAGAATGCCAGTTTCTATGTATTTAGTGATTCTAGGAATGAGCCAGGGATTACCTAGCGTGCCCCGAGCAACGGCAACGCCGTCGACGCCAGCCTTTTCCAGTAAAGCAATGGCATCTTCAGGTTCAAAAACATCACCATTGCCAAAAACTGGAATGGACAGCCCCTTTTTCACCTGAGCGATAAAGTCCCAGTCTGCCTTACCTGAATACAATTGCTGGCGTGTTCGTCCATGCACAGTGACGGCGCAGGCGCCTGCTTTTTCGAGCATCTGTCCGAACTCGACAGCGTTGCGAGAGTCGTCGTCCCAGCCTAGTCTAAATTTCACAGTCAGCGGGATATTGATTGATGCTTTTACTGTCTCGACGATTTCTCGTGCTAAATCGGGCTCACGCATCAAAGCGCAACCGTCTTTGCCTTTAGTAATTTTAGGAACAGGGCAGCCCATGTTGATGTCGACGAAATCGGCGCCGTGAGCTTCGGCCATTTTTGCCGCATAAGCCATAACGTCTGGCTCGTGACCGAAGATTTGAATACCGGTTGGCTTTTCGTTGAGATTCAAATCCATGATGCGAGTCTTCTCCGGTCGATGCATCAATGCTTTGCTGGAGACCATTTCAGTGGCGAGCATGCACTCAGGATCGATGCGCCTGACAATGCTGCGAAAGACGAGGTCGGTAACACCGGCCATTGGTGGCACGTAGACGCGGCTCTTTAAAGTTAGTGAACCGATGTTGATAGGCATGAGTAGAGTTTACAAGAACCAGGCGGTAGACTGCAATTGCAGAAGCTTCAGCTGATGGGTAAGATGTCGATTTGATAAGCTCTGTTATGCTGGACTTTTCGTTTTGCCATCGACGATATCGCAGGTTTGAAAAAAGGCTGATGAGAGAAAACACCGTCAATACAATCAACAGAATCACGAAAGTAGCAATTTTGTGTGTTTCTATAATTGCTCAAGGACAGGCTTTAGCCAACAAAAAAACTGATCCTTTGCCGCTGCCTGAAATAACTGGAAGACTGACCGATGAGCAGAGAAGACCTGTGTCCGGCGCCCAAGTCAGTGTCAGTAACGAAAAGGGTGTCGTCATCGCCACTGAAGAAACAGATAAAAATGGTTCTTTCGCCATTCACCATGAGGCCTGTGTTATCTGCAATCTGGATGTCGTACCGGATGAAAAAAGTGGACTGGCATCAGCTTTCGTTGAAAATATTCCAGGTGGTATCACGCGCAGATTTCTTTTCACTTTGCAAAAAGGTTTTCGTATTAACGGGCGCGTAGTTTCTCAAGGACGCGGAGTTAAAGCAATATCTGTAAAAGTGATTTCAGCCGATGAAGAAGGCTCGAGCAAGGTGCATTCAGGGGGGGCTGCAAAAACGGCTCGCGATGGTAGTTTTGCGTTGACACTGACGCCTGGAAAAAAGCACATGACTGTTTCTAACAGCAAATATAGTGAGGCAAACGGTCATTTTGAGAAAGATTTTGAGGTTCTCTGTGATACCACTCTAGATGACATAAGCCTTTCCTCTTCAAGGTAAGAAAGGAGCTAACTTGCAGATAGTTTATTTTGATTGCCAATCAGCCGTTGATATTGATTCACTTACAGCTTCGTTCTTTAGCGCTGGATTGAGTTTTGATCAGTGGCACAAGGACATCAAAATGGTCGAAGAGTGCATGGGGCTCGATTTTGACATTGCCCTTGCTGATGCTGTCTGGCAAACCGTTCAAGTTAAAAAATTGTGCTTCGAGCGCAGTCGCAATTCGACGCCCGATGATATTATTCCGGCTCAGGACGTCCTCAATGACTTAGAAAAATGTCAATGCGAGAATTCAGTGAAAAACCTGTGCCGCACCATTTTCTCTCGCTTGCTGGAAAGTGAAGCACAAGTGCGCGGTATTAGTCTTAGCCAGCTTATGTTGAGTAAACAGATTCTAGAAAAAACGCTTTTGCAAATTATCGGTTTTGCTCTAGCTTACAAATCGATGAACATTGATAACGTTTTTTCTGCACCGGTTGCGTTATTGTCTGGGCATAATCTATGGTCCACCAAAAAAAGCACTGGTGACTTTTCACCTCAAACAATTGATTGCCTTGTCCGCGAGGCCGCAGCAGCAACTATTAACGAGAGTGCTGGACTGAGTTCAGCTGTAGTTGCAGCAGTTTTAACGACAGTCGTAAGCAACTGGTCGATGCCATCATTTGGTGCTTTGCGCCAGGTGGGTTATGGGTGGAGCGGCGGTAATGCCCAAGATAGTATCTGTCGAACATTGGTTGGAGAGATCAAAGCCGCGCGTTTTCGCTCAGAATTGATTAGTGTGCTCGAAGCCAATTTGGACGATTTGTCTCCTCAGATACTTTCTTTTGCGGCCGAGGAATTATTTGCAATTGGCGCTCTTGATGTTTTCATCAGTCCGGTAATCATGAAAAAAGGGCGTGGTGGCCATCTTTTGACTGTTCTGTGCAATCTTGAAGATAAAGAGAAAATGCGGTCTACGATATTTGCGCAGACATCCACGCTGGGCATTCGTAGCTATGATTGCGAACGCTCTGTTGCTGAACGCGAACATAAATCTGTTGTACTGGAAGAGGGGCATCAAGTTCGAATCAAAATTGGTTTTGACTTGCAGGGCAATGTCGTCAATGCTCAGCCTGAATATGAGGACTGTGCCGCTTATGCTAGATTTTCAGGACAATCGGTGCAGGAGGTAATACGCCTTGCGTTGATTAAATTGGACCACAAGGCACTGAAATCTGTAGTCGTCGTAATTATGTTTACGTGCCTTATCTCGTTTCCAGTGCTTGCGAAATCTACTGCTGCTCAGTTCGGTCGTACCTTAAGTCAGGCTCGGACTAGCTCTTTGAGGAATGAAGGCGGATTCGAAATTTATTCCTGGAATGTTGGTGGCAAATGGCATTATTCACTTTTGCCGGCTTCTAAAGAAGAAAAAACGCTCGCTGAAGTCACCGAATATAGTGTCACTGTGAAGAATTTCATTGAACTTGAGGCAGCTCTAGGGAAGCTCGCGCCGTGTGTCGTTACCTGGCATAATCACGTGCTCAAAGAAAATGGTACGCCTAACTTGTCTATGCCGCACCAGGTCGTTTTAAGTCAATTGAAAAAGTACTGCCAGACCCGCCAGATAAAACTGGTGCTTTAGGCGCTAGCAGCGTCTTGGTCTGCTTCGAGTGCTCTTGCTTTGTCTCTGTCCATTGTCGCTCGGTCGTCGCGACCTAGGCTTTTATAAGAATCAGCTCGCAACAAATATGCTCTTATATTTTTGCGGTCCATGGCGATGACCTGCGTAAAGTCATCTACAGCTCGTTGAAATCGGCCAAGTTTCATATTCGAAACACCGTGGCCGTACCAGGCGGCACTATCAGCGGGGTTCGCTTCAAGCACGTGGGCAAAATCATCAAGACTGTTCAAATAAAGCTTTTGATGCAGGTGTACGCTCGCTCTATAGAAATGGCAGGCTGGCTCTTCCGGGTTCAATTTCAAGGCATGATTCAAATCATCAAGGCAGTCATCAAATTGACGCAGGTTGTAGTATGCCAATCCCCTCTGAGCGAAAGCCTGCGCATTGTCTGGATCTAATTCTATTGAACGAGTGAAGTCTTCAATGGCTCTTGCGTCTTGTTGCAGTTGTACCAGGGCAAATGCACGATTGAAAAAATAAATGGCGTGACTGCCATCTCTCGCGATTGCTTTGTCGTGATCATTCAAAGCTTTTTCGAAATCACCCAGTTTGGCATGAATAGCGCCGCGATTGTTCCAAGCGACGGCATCCCACGGACCAAGGTCCACTGCGCGATTGAGATCATTGAGAGCCAGGCGATAATTGCCGATCTTTATAAAAGCATTGCCCCGATTACACAAGGCTTTTGCATCTTCAGAGTTTTTTGTAATGACGAAGCTGAAGTCATGCACGGCTTTTTCGTATTCGCCGATTTCTAAATAGGCATAGCCTCTGTCGAAATAAGCGGCGAGGTCATCGCCTTGCTCTTTGATGATGCGCGAGTTATCTGCGATAGCATCATAATACTGACCAAAGCGAGCATATACGTATTCACGCAAATCGCTGGTTTCGGCACTGTCAGGATCAAGCGCCATCGCCATTTGCACGTCGGCTACCGCTCGCTCGCCATTGCCTAATTTCGTAAATGAAATCGCTCGGCCGCGTCTGGCTTTGGCCATAGTTGGATCGATGCGCAATGAGTGGGTGAAATCCTCAATTGCTTGATCGTGATTTCGCAACTGTTGCAATAAATATCCACGTTCACAGAGCGTAAATGCATGTTCGGGATCGATACTTAGTGCCTGGTCGAAATCTTTGAGTGAATCGCGGAATCTTCCCAGTTTTAGAAGAGACTGGGCGCGATTTAGTAAAGCTGGGTGACAGTCGTTCTTGAGACTGATAGCTTGTGTGTAGTCATGAACAGCTTTTTGATTTTCATCGAGAGCTTTGTATGAAAAAGCGCGTCGCAAAAAAGTATTAAAGTCTTCGGGATCGAGACTGATCGATTTATTGAAATTTTCGATCGCCTTGTGATGGTCACCGTTGCTTTGCCAGGCCGCTCCCTGTAACTGGAACGCAGTGGCGCTATCCGGCTGCAATTGAATGGCTCGTTGGTAGTCGGCAATGGCCTCGTCCATGCGGTTGAGGATGGCGAAAGTGGTGCCGCGCCCGAGGTAGGCGTCGAAATAATTTTCGTCGATTTCAATTGCTTTTGAGTAGTTTAAAATTGCCTCTTCAAAATCGTCAATATCAACATAGACACTGGCGCGATGATGATATGCCTTGGTGTGCCTGGAATTTGCTTTGATCACCGTTGAAAAGTCTTCGATCGCGCGCTCGTCTTCGCCCCGGTACCAGCGCATCATTGCCCTCTGGTATATAGCTTCGATATTTTCCGGGTCGTTTTTCAGCACTACTTGCAGTTTCGCCAGCGCCTCAATATGTCTACCTGCATCTGCAAGTTTGCATGCATCTTCGAGCGCTGCTGATACTGACTGGTCCTCTGCCATGCTGTGCCTGGTAAATTTTGACTGGTAATTGTCGAGTCGGACAACTCACTTATAATACAGTAAATGCGTGATAGCAGACACCCGCCGGGCACTGAGCCTTGCAAGTGGGCTTTTGAGAAATCTTTTCACGCGCCTTCAGAAAAGAGTGATGGCTGCCCAACGTGATTTCAGGCAGCCATCATTTTTAGTTAGTCGATTTCACAGAGTCACTATTAGGTGCTTGCGGCTGTGACCAGAGCAGGCATCATTTTTTGAAAGATCAACTTTTCGCCATTCGAATCAATAGAGATCATATCGCCATCATTAAAGTTGCCTTTCAGCAATTCCAGCGAGAGTGGATTTTCTATGTCTCTTTGAATTAGACGGCGCAGTGGTCTTGCACCATAGACTGGGTCATAGCCAGTTCTTGCGAGAAATTCGCTCGCTGCTTCAGAGGCAACAAGTGTGATCTTTCGATCAATCAAGCGCTTGTTCAACTGATGCAACTGGATGTCCACAATCTTCTTCAGCTGCTCAGCTGTTAAAGCGTGGAAGACCACAGTCTCATCGATTCTATTCAAGAATTCTGGGCGGAAGTGCTCGCGTAATGCGCCAAGCACGCGCTCTTTCATTATTGTATAGCCCGAATCTCCCTCGACTGCCGAGCGCAACTGGTAGTCCAGAATGTGCTGAGAGCCGATATTTGAGGTCATGATCAATACGGTGTTTTTAAAGTCCACCTTGCGTCCTTTCGAATCGGTCAAATGACCTTCATCAAGAACCTGCAACAGAATATTGAAAACATCGCTGTGTGCTTTTTCAATTTCGTCGAATAAAACGCAAGAATAGGAGCGTCGTCTGACCGCTTCAGTCAACTGACCACCTTCGTCATAGCCTATGTATCCAGGCGGCGCACCAATCAGGCGAGCAACCGTATGACGTTCCTGATATTCAGACATGTCAATGCGCACAATTGCCGATTCGTCATCGAAGAGAAATTCAGCAAGGGCTTTCGCCAATTCGGTTTTTCCAACACCAGTTGGTCCAAGAAATAAGAAACTACCAATTGGTCGATTGGGATCTTTCAAGCCTGCACGAGCACGTCTGACTGCGTTAGAAACTACTTCAATGGCTTCGTCTTGACCAATTACTCTGTCGTGCAAATGCTCTTCTAGACGGAGTAATTTTTGTACTTCACCTTCCAACAATTTGGTTACGGGAATGCCAGTCCACTTCGAAACAATTTCAGCAATGTCGTCTTCATCAATTTCTTCTTTAAGAAGCCGACGACCTTTTTCATGCGTAAATTTGTCCTCTTCCTCTTTTAGCTGTTTGTTCAATTCGATCATTGTGCCGAATTTCAATTCAGCTGCTTTTTGTAGATCGGTTTCTCTTTCGGCTCTTTCAATAAGGATTTTGGTCGATTCGATTTCTGACTTAATCGATTGCACACGATTTAAAGCTTGCTTTTCGAATTGCCATTGAGCTCTAAGAACGTCCGCTCTTTCTTTAAGATCGCCCAACTCTTTCTCGAGTTTTTCTAGCCGATCACGCGAAGCTGGATCGACTTCCTTTTTCAGAGCTTCACGCTCAATTTCGAGCTGAATGCGACGGCGTTCGAGTTCATCTAATTCGGTCGGCATCGAATCGATTTCTATGCGCATGCGAGCAGCCGCTTCGTCTACCAGGTCGATTGCTTTGTCGGGCAATGAACGGTCTGTAATATAACGATGCGACAGCACAGCTGCACCAACTAGTGCCGAGTCCTTGATCCGCACACCATGGTGGACTTCATATCGTTCTTTGAGACCACGCAAAATTGAAATCGTCTCTTCGACGCTTGGTTGATCGACAAAGACTTGCTGAAAGCGTCGTTCGAGAGCCGGATCTTTTTCTATATGTTTGCGATATTCGTCAAGAGTTGTAGCACCAATGCAATGCAATTCACCGCGAGCAAGCGGTGGCTTAAGTAAATTGCCTGCGTCCATTGAACCTTCGCCGCTTGAGCCGGCGCCCACAACAGTGTGCAATTCGTCGATGAAAAGAATGATCTGTCCTTCGGAGTCAATCACTTCTTTTAATACAGCTTTTAATCGCTCTTCGAATTCACCACGAAATTTAGCCCCGGCAATCAGCGAACCCATGTCTAATGTGATTAGCTTTTTGTCCTTAAGACCCTCGGGCACATCCCCTTTGGTGATACGAATAGCCAGACCTTCGACGATTGCCGTTTTACCTACGCCTGGCTCGCCGACTAAAACTGGATTGTTCTTGGTGCGTCGTGATAGCACTTGCATGCAACGACGAATTTCATCGTCTCGACCAATTACAGGATCGAGTTTGCCTTTGGCGGCCATTTCTGTCAGATCTCTGCCATAACGCGAAAGAGCTTCATAAGTGGCTTCAGGGTCCTGACTGGTGACTCGTTGTTTGCCGCGAATGGCTGTGAGCACTTTTAAGATGCGGTCGCGTGTGACACCGTGAGCTTTTAATATGGTGCCGGATTGATTTTTCTTTTCATCGCAGAAGGCAAGCATCAAATGTTCGACGCTGATGAATTCATCTTTTAACTGCTCTGATTCTTTTTGCGCCTCTTCGAGCAGCTGAGAAAGTTTGTTGGATATTTGAATTTCGTCTTTGGCAGTGTTAACTGTGCCACCATGGGGTTGACGTTTCAAATAGGAGGTTGTCTCATCAATGACAACTTGAGGCTTAACTTCCAGCCTTTCGAGAATTTTTACAGCGATGCCTTCTTCCTGTTCCAGCACTGCCAGAAGTAAATGTTCGGGAGTGACCTGGCTGTGACCGAATTTCGAGAGCAGACTGCGGCAGGCGGTAATTGCCTCTTGAGCTTTGTTTGTGAAGCGGTCTAAATTCATATAGGCTTTAGTCCTTTGCGGCTAAGTTTCGCTAGAAGGACGAAGTTTTCTCAAATCTCGTCCAGTAATTTTGATTATGTCGTGGTCGTTAGAACGCATTTCCTTTTGACCATAATTTATTAAGGGAGCAAATCAGAGCTAAGGCAAGAGAAGGTATGATTTTGGATAGTTCTGGGTGCAAAGTTTCAATCGCTGATTTGTTGAGAAGCTAGATGCAGGGGTTCGACGAGGATTACTACGCCATTTTGGGCGTCGATGAGGAAGCGCCGGTCGAAGAAATTCGCAAGGCGTACTTAACGCTTGCCAAAAAGCTACACCCCGATCGTTTTCCTAATGACGCCGAACAAAGAGCCGTCGCGCAGAAAGAATTTGCCAAAGTGACCAGGGCACACGATGTCGTCAGTGACGCTCAACGTCGGGCTGAGTACGACACAGTTCGCTCTTTGACCAAATTTAGAGGCACACCGGCCGTGGACGAAGACGGAGTGCCGACTGGGTTGGAGCCTATTGCTCTGGGACAGAGCAAAGCCCTGCAATCTCAAACGACCAAAGAGGATGAAAACATCAATGTCAAGTGGGCTAATAAACATCTGAGTCGAGCCGAAGACCTCTTTTTTAAGAAGCGTTACCAGGAAGCTGAAACTGCAATGAAGGAAGCAATCAGACTGGTGCCGTCAGAGCCCAAATATCACAACAAACTGGCTGAGATTTATCTCGCCCGGGGCTGGCGTACGCTGGCTATGACCGAAGTGCAGGCCGCCCTGCGCATCGACCCCAGAGACGGCGACGCTAAGGGGCTCGAAGCACGCATTCGTGCCCTGACCAGAACAACAGCCCAGCAGGGCAAAGGTCAAAAAGTTGGTTTCTTGGAGCAAATAAAGAATCTATTTGCCAAGAAGCGCTAGAATTAGTCGCAATCGCGGCTATGCGAATAATTTTGGACAGAGGCTGATATATGGCTGATTTTACGAGACGACCGGCTCAGGCACGATTGCCATTGCTTTCCTGGATGCTCGCTCTTAGTTTCGCTCTATCAGTCGGCAATCAATTCGCTTTCGCTCAGGCTGAGAGCTCTGAAAAGGCTCAGTCGCCTGCGCAGGCCGCGTCGGATGGCGATGCCAGCACTGAAACAGCTTCTGAAATCCAATCTTCGGTGATACCCGAGTCCACAGCAAAAGCAGCTGAAGTAATTGATTCAGCTGCGCATATGAAAACGCCGATGGTTGGCACTCTTAAAGCCACGGTGGCAAGAGAACGACTGAAAACGGGGATCAGTAAAAATCAATCGCCGTTTCTTGAAGGGCACATTCAAACCGTGCCCAAGGACACCAAAATCGATATCACGTTGACCCAGGGTATTAATTCTGAGTTTGCGCAAAAGGGCGATGAAATCTGGGCTCGCGTTTCTTGCGACGTGCCCGGCGGCGTCGGTGGTCATGGTCCGATTATGCCCGGCGGCTGGCTGGCACATGGTGTCGTTACAGAGGCGCAGGGCGAAAAACGTGGCAATCGCAGCGGTTATGTCTCAATTGAATTCGACAAAATTCGTAGCCCCGATGGTGAGTACGAGGTCGATTTTAAAGGTCAGCTGACAACCAAAGACAGCACAGCCATGATGGTCGCAAAGCAGCTGGGCACATCCAGTCGTTTTATTTCGACGGGCGCTCTTGGTGGCGCTTTGTTGTCAGTGCAAATGACAGGTCTTGGCACGGCTATCGCTACGCACGGCATATCAGTTGGTGTTGGCGCTGGTATCGGTGGAACGCTTGGCGCTATCGGTTTTCTCAAGCGCAAGGGTGGCGCGGATGCCCATTATTCAAACGACGATCTGCAAATTACAATCGACCAACCCATCGAGTTGCCAGTCTTTGCACCTTCTACATTCATGGCGGCCAAACCGATACCGGTAATGAAAAACATGAAAATTGCCGTTAACAGTTTTAAGTTTTTCAAAGACCCTTATGGCGACAAGCATTCAAAACTTCTTGAAGTGGCTATGACGATCGAAAATCATACGAATCATCCGGTGTCTGCCAAGCAAATTTCCATCGTCAACGACTTTGATAAGCATTTCTCGCCCGTTGTAGACGCTAGTTTGTCTCAACTCATGAAGAAAGTGCAGCCGAATGCTTCAGAGCGGATTACTGTCGTATATGAAGTAGATGGTATTAATCACAAATATTTCCTCTCTTTGCATAACGTTGATGGTACAAGAGAACTTTCGCGGGTCCCGATAAATTAAAAGTTGCGGTTTCTCCCCCTGATAACTACCACCAATTCCTAATTAGCGCTAATATAAGCCAGTCGCGCACTCAACGATTAGTGGCAGAGAGCACCGGTAACGGGCAGTCTGTGGGTTTAAAGCTCTCGCGAAGCGAATATTATTAATCCGTCAGGATGGGGGTCGCAGATGAAAGCTCAATTCACACAGATGCTTCAAAGCTTGCATGGTCAAACAAGACATCGGCAAGCCGAAGTGCAGCTGCGAAAGCTACAGGGTGCCAACACCCAGCTCGAGCGACTTTTGAAAGAGCGCGATCGCGAAATAGATAGACTCCGTCATCAACTGGCAAACAGCGAAGCTCGCGTTCAAGAGATGATGGGAACCGACGTTTTGACCGCTTTGCCCAATCGTCATATTTTCAAAGATCATCTCACCCACTCTTTAAAGAGAGCTTTACGACTTGGTTATTCACTGTCATTGATGCTCATCGATATCGATCATTTGCGTGATATCAATTTGCGACATGGTCATGAAGTGGGCGATACAGTGCTCGTTGAAGTCGCCAAAATTCTCAAAAGTTCAGTTCGCGAAATCGACATGCCCGCTCGCTGGGGTGGTGAAGAACTGGTTGCTGTTTTACATGAGACCGACGCTGAAGGTGCCTCTGTTGTCGCCGAACGTGTACGCCGTCGCGTTTCGATGCTCGAAGTAATTGATCCTAAAACTGGCAAGCCGGTAAAAGTAACAGCTACAGTTGCTGTTGCAAGCTACCCGCTGCACAGTCATGAACCTCAAGGATTACTCGAAGCTGCTTGTGACGCTTTGATTGCTGCCAAAGAAAAAGGCTGTAACACTGTGCTTGTGGCTAACCACTAACATTAAAGCGGTCTTTCGACCCACAAAAAGCTTGTGAAATTCTCGCTGGAGTCTTGTAGATCTTCTTCAACGATGTCTAGTCCATAAATGTCTGCCATGGCTTTGCTGCCCATTGTCGCAATGTTGTCTGGCAATTCACCCAGAGAAAGTAGCTCGGCTACTTTTGCATGGTCGATTAAATCTCCTTCTCCAGAAGTCTGACGAAGCCTGCTGTATTTCATTGCTAGATTTACTTTGCACTGCCGCAAGACTTGTTCGTGAGTCATGATGGTATCAACTTTATTAAAATCGGCTCCAGGAGCGATCATTAAGGCATGCGAAATTTTGATCGCGTATTCTTCGACGATATGAAAGCGATAATTGGACATTGCCTGAATGCTTTCTGTGACCACGCCACCAACTGAATTGTGGATGGCGAATTGCCCCCTATCTATACGACCTTCATAGAGAGCTCGCAAAACATTTTCAGTCGTATGCAAATAGTGCAATTCAAATTCGAGTTCTGGAGTTCGACTGAGATAGTATCGAGCGGCTTGCTCGTTGAAGCTGCCTTTGCCGCCTTGAATGCCGACGACCAGCTGCTCCATATCTATGCGATTCGGGAGAAGTTTGTTAAACACCCGCATTTGCCCGTCTGCAAGATTGACGCGCATTGTCACTGTGTAGGGATTGTACTTTTGCAAATCTTCAAAAAGTTGCCACGAGTCATTACATACCTGCTCATGGATCTGGTGCAACATGGTGGCACCAAGAGTGTCGATTGGCGTTTTCTCAAAATCACATTCGCCAAGCATACGTCCGACAAAGTGAGTCAGTCCTTGGCTTGTAGCGGCAAGGTGATCGTGTTCATCGGCAGTCATTTCAATAATGTTCAGTTTCTTTTTTGCAAAAAAGCCTTTCCAGAATGCGTAATTTTGATCTGACAGCCTGAACTTATCGAGCACAATTCTTTGACCTTCAAGACCCTTTACGGCCACCGAATCGGGACCGAACATCGGATGTGTAAGAAGTGCCTGTGTGCCTTCTGGCAAATTACGTTCAAATATATCTTTCGAATAGGTTTTTACCGACAAAACATCAATGAAAACTTTTTTGGCGGCATCAAACAAAGCACCATCAACTTTTTTCTTCGTTTCTAACAGCAGGATATGGTGTCTGAGTACTTCCTCGAATTTGGAAATAGGCACACAGTAAAACAAAACATCTGATTCGAGTGCTTTATCCTCCGAAACAAATTTGATGTTACCAGCTTGTAACTTTTCGCCTAAATCGAGAGGATTTTTTTGCTGTGACGCGCTTTTAGGATCGAATACGCGGACTGAAAACTCGCTGCTCAATATATTGGCAAGTAATTCTCCGAAGCGTCCGTAGCCGATAACGCTAACTGTTTGCGGGTTCATGGGCTGGTCCTTCGATTTTGCCAAGTCTTGTCAATTACTACATGCTACCAAAATGAAGCTGCGACGATGTTTAAAAAAGCCTATATGACTGATAGTCTATAGGCGGATCAGCCGATCGATGTGTGTTCTCTTTGATGTTTGATCAGTGACCGAGGCGTGTAAATAGGTATTTGGGACTTCAGGAACTGTAGCCGTGGGTAAATCGCCAACCATTTCACCGCTTTCTCAAAGGCTTTGTTCTTTTGTTTTGGTGGTTGCGCTTTCTTCAGTCCTGACCGATCTAGGCATGAGCAGCGCGACCTTTGCCGCTGAAGCCGCAATTGGTGAAAGCGAGCTTGTTACAATTTTGCGTGCGACCAAAGTTGTACCAACAGAAAGCAAGTTGACTGCCTCCATATCTGGTGATGAAGTTGTAATAACGACCACTAAAAAAGAAGGCTCGACGGACGATGCGAGCAAGATTCAAGCGGTATTGATTGCCAAAACCGTCTTTGATTCTGTTTCAAACGATGCTCAACGTACGAAGGTGATATTTTTCGACTTCAAAGCAAATACTTATAGCGAAGTTGCAGTGAAAAGAGCCGAAGTGAAAATGTACGGTAGTGGACAATTGACCGAAAAAGAATTGTTGTCCTCACTCGAGCTCAAACGAGGAGACGCTGATAGCGCCGAGGACGAAACGGTCAAAGTAGCACCTGGTCCTCTGCAGCCAGAGCGAATAATCCAGAGTGCGCGCTTGATGAAGCTGGAAAAAGAAGGTAGCAGTGTAAAAGATCTCAAATTGCTATTTGACAAGGTGGAAGTCACAGCGAGATCTGGCGATAGAGCCGAGACAATAGCTCAATATAGGGCGTTGAAAACAAACATCGATGAGCGAGAACGCGCGTTTATAGAGGCAAAAGAGTATCAAAAGAATTTGGCGGCGGCTCAGGTAGCCAAAGCACAAGCGCTGGCAAAACATGCTAATGACGTTTCAGAAAAAGATTCTGGAAAAAGTAAACCGTCTTTGAAGGATCTTCTATCAGGACCTAACGGACAAAATATGTATGCCTTTGGTCCTAATGATGTGCCGAAGAAAGGCGAAGAGCGTCACAACGTGATCATGTTCTACTTATTGGAAATTCAGCAGAAAGCCAAGCAAGGAATAAATGTCCAAGCTTCAATTGCCACTATGAATAGCGCGATACATAGCTTCAAAACAAATGATTCTAATCAATTGAGCAATTGCCTGCGCGAACTCTTTGCTCAATTAGGCGCGCCGACTAGAGAGAAGTTCTCGAATGGTGTCAAGCACCAAAGCTTTCCACCAGCGCCACCTCCGCATTGATTAGAAATACGCGTCAGGGCTAATTTTTATAACCGAGAATCATGGCTTGAGTGCCATTTGATTCTGAGGAATTGTCGGCTGCTTGTTCAAACATAATCGTCGCTAGCTGCATACCGGGCAGAGACAAGTTACTGGCCTCGACTTCTTCGTGCACCAGACGTAAGTCTTTGAGCATGTGTTTAAGCATGAATGCTGGAGCAAAATCGGCATTGTTGATGCGAGGACCAAGATTTGCAAGTGCCCACGAGCCACCAGCACCGGTGCCAAGAACTTCGGGCACCAGTTTTGGATCTAGTTCAAACTTCTGGGCTAGCAATATCGATTCAGTCACTGCCACCATATTGACAGCGCACAAAATTTGATTGCAAAGCTTGAGCGCCTGCCCGGCACCGATTGGGCCGCACAGCTGAATGGTTTTGCCCATCGCTTTAAAAGCTGCGTGCGCTTTTTCAAAATCTGCGGCAGAAGCACCGACCATAAAAGTGAGAGTGCCGTTTTGTGCGCCAATATCTCCGCCGGAGACAGGAGCATCGATAAAATGAATTTGCTTTTTGGCAAGAAGGGAGCCAATTTTTTTAGCTGCCTCTGGGCCAATGGTGCTTGTATCGATGACGATCGAGCCAGCCGTGGCAGCCTCCATCACTCCTTGAGGACCTGTCAAAACTTCTTCTACATCTTTTACGTCGCTAACACACGAAAAAATTAACTGACAATCTTTTACAGCTTCGGCGATGGTGCCGAATTTGGTACAACCTGCTTTCGTTGCTTGCTCGATGCCAGTATTATTTGCTGTCCGATTCCAGACATTGACCTTGAAGCCGGCTTTAGCTAGATTCGCAGCCATAGCCGCGCCCATAATGCCCATTCCAAGGAATGCCACTTTCTCATGAGAAGCAGACGTCATTTTATTACCCTTGCAGAAGTTGTCGCTATTAGCTTAGCAAATTAAAGGACCGCTTCATCGGTCGGTAGAATTTTCACTTTGCTTGTGGCTTGATGTGATTTTGCTTCATCGACCGACCAGTTATTGACGTAGAGCGGTCGAAGGCTGTTTAAGGCAGCTACTATCGCTGAACCGTTGTTCAATAAAGTCGCGCCAGCTGGACCGACGAAGCCGAAGGCGGCAAGACCGAGACCGGCCGAATTAGGAACAACAGCCAGAGACAAATTCTGTCGCACCAGATCCATCGCGCTGCGGGCAATTTTGATTGCCTCTGGCAGACGTCTTAAATCGTCGTCTGTCAGCACAACGTTTGCGCTATGTCTTGCTGCTTCGGTGCCACCATGAAGTGAGATAGCCACATCAGCGTGCGCAAGAGCGGGTGAATCATTGATGCCATCACCGATGACGGCGACAACGTAGCCGGCTTCTTTCAACTGCTGAACGAGAGCCGCTTTGTGCTCGGGAAAAGCCTGGGCTTGCACTTCTTTGAGACCGACTTTGGCAGCGATTCGCTCGGCTGCGGCTTTTCCATCACCTGTCGCCATAATCAAGCGTTTGATACCCAGACGCTTGAGCTGTGCCATGGCGTCCACTGCTTCAACGCGCAAAGTATCGCTGTAGCGAATCAAACCAGCCACATGATTGTTGATAGCTACATACGCAATTGACTCACCGATGCTTCCCGCGTGCAGTTCGGCTGCAGCCGCGTCGGAAATATCGATTGCTTCTTCTTCCATCAAGCGACGACTGCCGACAACAACTTGTAATTCACCAACCGTTGCTTTTACGCCCATGCCTCTTACGAATTCGGAAGTGGTGCGATCAGGAATAGTCAGTCCTTTCTGTAGCGCCGCTTTCACTATCGCTCGTGAAGCAGGATGGTGCAGGCGGGCTTCAACTGAGGCTGCAAGGGCAAGTACTTCATCTGCTGTGTGCCCGTTGAATCGCTCGACATGAACGACTTTGGGTTCGCCGGAAGTGAGTGTGCCTGTTTTATCAAAGACTATTGCGTCGACTGTGGCCAGCTTTTCGAGAGCACTGCCGGTCTTAATAAGAATTCCTCGGCGACCAGCTCGATGCATCGAAGCAAGCACCGCAGTTGGTGCGGCAATTCTAACGCCGGTGCTGAAGTCAAAAATGAGCATGCTCATCAAACGGCTCAGGTTGCGCGTTAAGACAAAACAGCTGGCTGCGCCGATGAAAATAGGCACGACCATTTTGTCTGCTATCAATGCCGCGTAATTTTGAATTTTGGTTTCGTGGATTGGAGCGCTTGCAATGCATTCTAGAACGAGGCCTGCTTTTGTTTGGGAGCCCACGGCCTGGGCTCGCACATGAATTTTTCCTTCGACAGCAACAGTCGAAGCGAGAACGAAACTGCCAACTTTCACTTCTACAGGTAAAGACTCACCTGTGAGTTTTGATTGATCAATTTCTGCTTCGCCGCTCGTGACGATGCCATCAACAGGTATCATGTCGCCAGGATAAACGACGACCGTGTCACCAACTTGGACCTCGTCAGCTGGCACACAAATACGTTTTTTACCTTTTACGAGCCACGCGAAACGTCCGGATAAGCCAAGCAGATCGCCAACGATTTCCTCGCAGCGTTTGGCTGTTCGTTCTCTGATAAATTCGCCACCGGCAATAAGCATGGTCATAAAGCCGGTTTCAAGCAAACGACCATTAGCCAACATCAAACCTGCGGCGATACCATCTAGCGCGTCTACTCCTACTTTCTTTTCATCAAGAACGGTATGTAGAGCGCGACTGGTGATAGGAGCCATGGAGAAACCCAGCAGAATCTTTGTCGCCACTGCCGGTAGTTGCAATACTCCAGAGGCAAATGCGGCCACGCCAAATGCCAATTGCAAATGGGCTGGCAACGATCGATCAAGAACGGTCAAGACTTTACGAAAGACTCTTGTGATGAACGATTCGGAATGCTTTGGTGGTCGATCACCCTTTGTGCTGACAGCAAGGCTGGTGTTATAGGTTAGCTCATTCAGGCGGTCGAGAATAGTGTCAGCGTCGATGACGGCTGGGTCGTAATTGATGATGGCACATGCGTTCCAATAATTGGTGCTGACCTCATCGACTCCTTTTAGCAGGGACAATTCAAGAATGCTGCCGCTTGCATGCTTGGCGTCAAACAGCAGATTGTTTACTTTTAGACGAAGGCGGCCAGGAATAGAGTGTTTGACTTGATAATCAAAATGAGTGTTGCGCCCGTCGTCCCCAGGTTCGCCTGCTTGCTGCTCTGCTCCGCTGGTGACCACAGAAAGGGAGATTGTATCGCTAGTGTTGATAGGGACAATGTTTGTGACATTCTTGTTGCTGTCAGGGACTACGCTCATTTATTCGTCTATAACTCTTGCTTCAGGATAGGGGCACGTGTCTAAGTTTGCACAGTTTCGACGGTCTTGCTCTTGGTTTTTGAGCGATTGGTCGATGTCGATTCTGTCTTTTCTTTTACTATATCTATAGAGTCCCCATCAGGCAGTTTTGTTTCACTCAATTTCTGGCTGACTGCGCTCATGCTTGGGCTGTGAAATCTCATAAATGTGTCATAAGCCAGGTAGAAAAATACCCAGTTGGGCACGGGCCCCAGCCAAACACCACTTCGAAGCGACTGCGCAATGCCAGCTGCAACAAAAGTGACGGGCAACATGGTTTTCAAATCGACGAGATTATTAGTTGCAGTTGAAAGATGTGTGTCTGCCTTACCCACTGTTTTGCCAATCAAGTGAGCGACAATGCTGAGTCCGGGAAAGCTTATGGCTTCTGCTTCCAGCGCGGCCTCAATTAATTCGCCAGCAACTTCGCCCAGGGCGCCCTGCAACGATCCGAGAATTTCTGTGTCTTCTTCGTGATAAACCAGCATACTGCCCGTTCGAGCATTCACTTCTACACTATTGACCTTGTTCACGCGTTTGATTGAATCCGTGATTCTGGCTATTGATGCCGGATCACGATGTGAGCGAGGTAATTTGATGCGTGTGCGTTGAGGAAGATGGTGAGCGATTGCTTTTATTTTGCGGTGGGATGCTGTGGTCCTTGCACTATTGGTCATTGCATTATTCTCAAAGGAAGAGGCTAACCGTTTCGACGAGAAATTTGTTGGAAGCCAGCTAAGCAAAAGGACGGACCAAAATGTCGGCCCGTCACAGTTGCGTAAACTTTTCGCTTAGTCGTGAGACTTGTGAGCAGTTGGTTTGGCGTGGTTTTGATGACGTTCTGCTTTCACTTCAGCAACAACATCACTTGCCTCTTCTTTCAATTCGGCATACAAATCTTTTGCTCCTTCGCCGACAGCAATGCCAGCGCGGACTGCTTCTCTGGCAACTGTGCGAACAGCCTTGCGGCTAGCAGGCAGGGCCAACAAAACGAGGGCAGCGATTCCCCATTTGCCAGTCAGAGCTCCAAAAAGTTCTTCGAACATCCTCTTCTCCTTTGCTGAACATACACTCAGTTCACAACGTGCATGACATTAGTCTGTAAGCGGCTAAACCTTGATTCACTCATCATACAGATCTGAAGGGGGGATAACTTATCCAATAGTGAAATTCTTAATGTCTCGCAAAGAGCATCAGCACCCGGAAGTCACGATTGGTTCGGCGATTTGGCCTACATCAATCTGGATCCAGGTGCTGATAATGCGTCGTTTGCCGGCGAAGCTCACCGTAGCTCAACTATAGGCTTATTGAATTCCGAGCAATTCAACTTCGAAAATCAAAGTAGAACTTGGCGGAATCACAGGTGGCATACCGCCTGGACCATAGGCTAAATTTGGTGGAATGGTCAATTTACGTTTGCCGCCGACTTTCATGCTGGCGACGCCTTCGTCCCATCCCTTGATTACCTTACCGGCGCCCAGAGGAAAGTCGAAGGGGCCTCTGCCGATGGAGCTATCGAATTTCGTCCCATTGGTTAGCCAGCCTGTGTAATTGACGACGACAGTCTGACCAGGTTTGGGGGCTGGTCCGTTGCCGACTACGATGTCTGTGTATTCAAGACCAGATGGGGTCTTAACTGCGTGTGGAGCTTGTGCCATGAGTACTTTATCTCCCGTTTTGTCGTGGTTAGCTGCAAACGTACCATTTGCAGCCAGTGAGGCCGTGCTAAGGGCGATTGAAAGCGCAACGAGCGCTGTGTTTTTTCGATTCATCATAACTGTCGAGCTTTTCTCCGAAAATAACGAACCATTATATAGGGACTGATCCGCTTCATGTAAAATAGCCAGGCTCAGAGGTGAATCATTAGTGCCCGAAATTCGTTTAGTCGTTGTCGACGACCACATCCCAACGCGGGAAGCAATTGTAAAAGAGTTGTCTGACGGCGGAGTAATTCGTGTGGTCGGTGAGGCTCAGACCTCGGACGAAGCCTGGAAGGTCTGTCGCGAGTTGCTACCGGACATTGTTCTCTTAGACCTGCACCTGCCGGGTCTCATTCAGACGTTTGACCTGGTCAAGCGTTTGACAGCTTTGCGCAACGTCAGAGTAATTATGTACGCAAGTCAGGGCAAACATTCTGAAGTGCCTGATTTGCTCGAAGCCGGCGCCTTTGGTTACGTTCTCAAAACTGACCCGCCAGCTCTCATTCGCATGTCCATTTTGATGGTCTATCGCGGCTCAAAAAATGTAACGTCGCCAGCCGTGCCACGACACGTTACGCACCTCTCTCCTGACGAAAGAGCGTTGCTGCGCCAGATTACGCAAAAGGGCAAATTCGTCAAAGCCGCTCAGAGAATGGGTATTACCGAATCTGAGGTGATGAGTAGAGTGCTTGAATTGTGTTTGAAGCTTGATTTAGATGAAGCTGACAAATTGGTCAAATGGGCTAAAAAGCACGATTTCTGACATCGCTTTTCTGGCTTACATGTCCTTTTCTGTTCGCAATTTGGTTGGAGGACCATCCAAATTAACAGATTTTTGCCCTCCCCTCTCCTCGTAAGTTAACCGAATTACGGGCACAAATCTCACCTCCAAAGCTTCACAGTCTTCAAGACCGCAATTCCAGGTGATCAATGAAAAACGCAGTAATCATTTTTGCTTTCGCTTGCCTGACTCAGCCAGCATTTTCCGCCGACACAAAAGCACCAAATAACAATTCTGACAGTGGCTCTTTCAAAAGCAATTACGCTACATCCTTTTCCAATCAAGCAAACCAGACACCGAAAACTGTTACTAAAGTCGGCAAGTACGTAGTTGCCGACCCCAGAAAAAATCAAGCTGTTATGCCAGGTACGCAGGGTTTACCTGAAAGCCAGGTGCTTTTGCGACATGATGACGTGGCACCAGGGTTGAATCGTCAGCAAGCAATGGAACTCGAATCTCAAAACGGCAGTTTGCCACCATATGTGGAGCAAGAGATGAAAGCGAAAGGCCTGCTTAAAGACGCGACGAAAACTACTACAAAAGCTGTTCACACTCCGGGACGTTGATTGATTCTCAAACGCCATAACGATGCTCACTCGCCTGCACCCTCGATTGCTAAATCATGTAAGCTAGTAGGATGTATGACAAAGATAAATTAGTGTCAAATCTTTATTCATTCTTTGCGACCCCAAACGGCTTCTGCGTTGCGGCTCTCATTGTCTCGATGACTTTGTGTTATGCGATGTTCGGAAAATTAAGTGTATATTGCGTCGACCAAGACTCGACGCCATTGCTGCCCCAAATTTTATCCGTATTGTCAGTGGCATTTATTGTTGCAACTGTCGCTAACTCTAAAACTAAAGGCAGTAACTAATTTTGATTTGAAGAGCCATATTTTGCGATGAAGTAAAACTTCTTCGAGAAGTACTATTTCAAGGTTAGAGACAAAAATAGTGCCGGGTCTGGTTCGGGTAAAACAAGATCCTCATGTTTTGGCGAAGTTTTAAGTCACACTACGGCGCTACTTCCCGATGAAAAAATGCTGGACTATGTGCATTCCAACCAGACCAATTCCAAAAATCAAAAGCACCAGTTCCACAGACGAAAATGACTGCCTGACCAGCAATTTGTTCGGTTCGATACTTCGCCAATAGCAGTTGAGCCAGTGTTGACAGATGCACATTGGAATGGTGGCAGTGAGATAGAAAAAATAAAATGGATCGGGCAGGCGACCGAGGCACAAAGTCAGAAAGATCAAAGCAGCCAGGTTGATGCCGGCGACAATTGGATGTTTGCGAATTAGAGAGTGTGTGTCTGGATAAAGCTGAGCAGCCGTCTTACAAAAAAATGCGATTGCAACAGGTCCAACAAACGGCAGAAATGAGAGCACCGTCAAAATGACCGGGTGCACTTTTTTGTTCATGCCGAGGGCAGCCGCCTCATTGATCGAAAGTGGCTTCAAGGCATATCCAAGAGCTGGAGATTCAGATGATCGCCTCCTCAAATCTCTGTAATTTTTGAATAGCCAGAATGGCGCATACCAGCACGTCGTCAGCAGATTGAGAACAATCACGTGCCAGATTGGTTGTATATGCGATTCCTTGAATTCCTTCATTTCATCGATCTGAGTTTCGGCTCTAGCTGTTATAGTGATGTCTCCTTGCGAAATTGACTTGCTAAGAACTTAGCACGTGAGATTTAGCTCACGTAGAACTTCGGTCAGTCAATCGAGCTCCACGTATTTATCGTGACATATTGGTGGTGAGGCGAAAATGGTCAATTCTGTAATCTTGGTTGGACGAGCTGGTAAAGACCCAGAGATGCGCTATTTTGAATCTGGTCGTGTTAAGACTACGTTTTCGCTTGCTGTAAATCGCCCGACGAAAGAAAAAGAAACAGATTGGTTTGACATTGAAATCTGGGGACGGCAGGCAGAAGTTGCCGGCGAATATGTTCGCAAGGGCTCTCTCATTGGCATTGAAGGTCGCCTTGACTTCAGTCGCTGGTCAGACGACTCTGGCAATAAAAACGTCAAACCATTTGTGCATGCCACTAATTTAAGACTGCTTGGCAGCAAGCGAGATTCAGAAGGCGGAGCTAGCTTTGGCGGCGGCGGAGAATAACGTCAAGTTTCTTTCGACTGAGCGAACTACAGAGAAACTCCAATGCATATTGACCTCGGTGTAATCGATTACGTCATCATCGGTGTCTACTTCATTTTTGTTATTGGAGTCGGGTTCGCGCTGAAAAAGCAAATGGTGAGCAGCGAAGATTTCTTTCTTGCTGGTCATAAAATTCCCAGCTGGGTTACTGGTCTTGCTTTTCTGTCGGCTAATTTAGGAGCCATTGAAGTCATGGGCATGGCTGCCAATGGCGCGCAATATGGCATCATGACCGCCCACTTCTACTGGTTGGGCGCTATTCCAGCGATGGTTTTTCTCGCGATTTTTATGATGCCCTTTTATTATGGCTCCAAAGTACGCAGCGTTCCTGAATATCTCAAGATGCGTTTTAACGAGCCAACGCGCGCTTTGAATGCCCTTTCGTTTGCCGTGATGACAATTCTTATGTCTGGCATCAATTTGTATGCGATGGCTTTAGTCTTTCAGTTGCTGCTCAAATGGGACATGAATGTTTCCATTTTTATTGCCGCTGGAGTCGTTCTTGCCTACACCTACCTGGGTGGTTTGACGTCGTCTATATATAACGAAGTCCTGCAGTTCTTTTTAATAATCTTTGGTTTGTTGCCAATTTCCATTATCGGCTTGAGTCGTATTGGTGGCTGGGATGGCTTGAAAAGTCACTTTGCGAATCCCGCTCTTGCTCATCTTTGGGCTAACACTGGCACCGCGGTTAACCCAATGGGAGTGGACTGGATCGGTTTACTTTCGGGTCTCGGTTTTGTCCTTTCGTTTGGCTACTGGTGCACAGACTTTCTTGTTATTCAAAGAGCGCTTGCTGCCGAAGATCTGCCAGCAGCCCAGCGAACTCCTTTGATTGCTGCTTTTCCGAAAGTATTTTTTCCGGTTCTTACAGTTTTGCCTGGACTCCTTGCAGTAGTGCTAATTCCTGAGTTAGGTTCAAACAATGGCACCTACTCCTGGAATATGGCTATGCCTTTGCTGCTTGCAAAAATGTATCCAAGTGGCATGCTCGGTATTGGATTAACGGCGATGCTTGCCAGTTTTATGTCTGGCATGGCTGGTAATGTCACCGCATTTAATACCGTCTGGACTTATGACATATATCAAAGTTATCTCGCCAAAAATAAGAGCGATGAACATTATTTGTGGATGGGGCACATGGCCACTGCGTTCGGCATCTTTGTCAGTATTGGCACCGCTTATCTGGCCATGGGCTTTCCGAGCATCATGGATTACATGCAATTGATTTTTGGATTTTTCAATGCGCCGTTGTTTGCCACTTTCCTGCTCGGTATGTTCTGGAAAAAAGCAACACCGTGGGCAGCCTTTTTTGGTCTAGTAATTGGCACAATGACTGCTATGGGGCATTATTTAGCGACCGACCATTTACTGCACTATTCATCGGTAATGGCCGGTAATTTTTGGCGTGCGACTTACGCCTGGTTGGCTTGCTTTGTAGTCACTATAATTCTGTCTTTCTTCACCAAACCCAAAGACGAAAAAGATCTCGTTGGTCTCGTATATGGTGCCTCGGATGTGGTCAAGGCTCACGTCGAAGTATGGTACAAACAGCCAGTTACGCTTGCTGCTATTGTTGGTCTCATTACTGTCGTCGCGAACATAGTTTTCTGGTGATATATGCTTGATGTGAGAGTTCCAATTGGTTGGTTGTTTATTGTCTACGGTGCTTTGCTTGTTGCCTGGGCGCTCTACAAGCCAGTGCTGACTAATCTCAGTGTCGGTCACGACATCGATTTGAATTTGGTTTGGGGCAGTCTTATGGGTGTATTTGGTCTGATGATGAAACTTCTGAGCCTGCGAGATGCTCGCAAAACCTCTGAACAAGCTGTCGTCACAGACATCGACAACAAAGACAAGCTGCACTAAAAATCTATGCGAAGCTGGACGTTCCTGTTCTCGTTGCTTCTATTGACCGTGGTCGGTATGGCTGTTTTGCGAGGGGCTGACGCAGGCGCCAGCACTGGCATAAAAGTTGGTGACAAGGCTCCAGATTTCACGCTGCCGGCTCAAGACGGCGGCAGTGTTTCGCTGCATGATTTTGCAGGCAATAAAGCAGTGGTTTTGTATTTTTATCCCAAAGACAAGTCTCTGGTATGCACAAAAGAAGCTTGCTCATTTAGGGATGCCTATGAAGACTTCAAGCAAGCTGGCGCAGAAGTCCTTGGTGTCAGTTCAGACAGCGAGAAGTCGCATGAGGGATTTGTCGGTGAGTACAAACTGCCATTTAAATTGCTTACAGATAAAGATGGCAAATTGCGTAAGACTTATGGAGTTCCTTCAAGCATGGGCGTCGTGCCCGGTCGAGTGACTTATGTGATTGATGAAGCAGGCACAGTGCGTTTGGTGTTTAATTCGCAGCTAGACGCTGCCAAACACGTGACTGAGGCTCTAAGCGTCATCAAACAATTCTCGAAATAGTGGCTATAAGTCGTTACTGTTGTTTCGACTTTAAATAAGGCAGTATCGCCTGGCGCGGATAGGCTTCACGAAAGCGCCAGATAAATGCGTCCAGAAAGAAGTGACACAATGCTAGGCCGATGACCGTTCCCAGAAAGAGATTGATTAGCTGATCGGGAGCGTGTGCCGCCGTTTTGGCAAGATCATAAGACGAGCCAGAAGGAATCGTCGATTGAGACATCAAAAACAAATTGATTGCGGTCACGCCAAAACAGATGCCAAAAAACAGCAGCAAAGGCTTGGCCATAGGCAATGCTGCATTGTTTTCAGGCACGACGACATATTTATTTTTGACGAGACGAAAGTTCAAACCAATGTATTGCAGCCAGTGCCAGGTGACTGGCGCAAGAAAAGCAATGGCGAAATTTTTACCGAGTAGTCCCATGGGCAACATACAAAGAATAGATAGGAGCCAGAAAATCAAAGCAGGCATGTTTAAATAAGCTCCCGCTTTAATTTTTGCCGTGAGCTGAGATATATAAATCACCGCAAAAAACAGTGTCGCTAAGCCGGTGATGACGACAATACCATCTAGAATCATTGACGGGTTTTCGCCGAAATAAAGTCGGCGAATCATCATCAGTGTGAAAAAGACTGCGGCGATATGCAAACTGCGAATTTCTGTCTCTCTGTCAACGACCGCTTCGCCGCGATTATGATTGTGATACAACAAAAGAATGCCAACATTTTGTTGCACCAGATGTTGAATTGACCACAACAACCAGATCGCTACAATTAGCCATTTGCAGAAAAACATACCGGCTATTGAACAGACCATAATCAGTGGCGGACCCGCAAAAAATATCATCCGCTTTTTGACATGACTCCTGAACCATTCCCGATTTTTCGCATCGAAATAGGACATCCAGGTGGGACCCTGGTGAAATGGTCCCAAGCCAAAAGAAGTTGGAATCAAAAAGGCAAGCAATGCTGAAGATGCAGCAATACTGCTGCTTGCTAGTAAATAGCTAAGTAGACCAATGAAAAAAGAAATGAAGAAAAAGAACAGATCGTAGTTGCGGTCAAACATCCAGGGAAATTTGATCGTTATGGTTCTGTCTTTTGCTAGTGAGTTGGTCAACACTGCTACCTGGTAATGAGCGAACTTATAATTTTATGATACAACTTGAGCGCGGCTCTGGATGACTTGTAAATAGTAATTGCGGACATCGACTGTCTTGGGGTGGATTAAGCGTCCGCTTTTTAGCAGATCCGTTAGACCAGCTTCGCAACTCACTAAAATGCCCATATCAATGTCAATCACTTTGTCGTTGTTTCCTGCGACGAAGTGAGAATCAGTATCGCCATTAAGAGCTTGCCATATTGGTCTCGTGTAGTCGGCGTTGCGCCCGGGTTCAATACAATCGGCCAAAAACACTACTTTCGATAAAGTGGTCATGTTTACAGCGCCAAGAGTATGCTCGGCAATTGCTCCTAGAACCTCGGTATTAGTCAGACCCAATTCTTCACGGCAAATACAAGCACCTACGGGACCATGCAAAAGGTGACCATTGATTTTTTCAACCGGGTGCAGTTGCAGCCCAAAATTGGTGGCAAGAGAAATTAATTCTTTGTCTTTGACTTCTTTGCAGCAGTCATGGAGCCAACCCGCGAGCTCCGCTAATTTAACTGAACAACCAGCACGAGCCGCCAGTTGCTTCGCTGTAGTTGCGACGCCTTCGATATGTTTAAATCGACGTTCGGATACTTTCGAGCTGATCCATTTTTTGATGAAATCAACATCAAGGTTTTCAGGCACGCCATCTATTTTGTTAATAGCTTTCAAAGCCGCCATGTCCGTCAACCACGAAGAGCATATTTATTTTTCGCTTGTGGAGTATCGGGGCGCATATTCAAAATTGGGCGCTGCAAATACTGATAAGCCACAATCGATAGGATCAAATTAAGGCCAAAGCTGACGGCAATTGGGCTTATTTTCGCTATCTGTGGTGCAAGAGCGCTAATCGATGGTTGCAAAATAAAGGAGACCGGCAGCAGCAGATAAAAACCATAGCTGATTTTGCCGAGATATACCAATGCCTCTATGTTGAAAATGGAGCGCAGGGCTGGACTGGCACTACGCCAGAGACCTACGACCATGAGGGCACAGGCAACAGCGCTGATAATTGCGTGATCTTTCCAGAGTAATTCTGGCCAGAAGACCGCTTTGACGTGGCTTTGTAGTTCGAACAACTGCAAACTGATTTGCATGGTCAGTCCAAGCAAGAAGCACTTGGTGCCATTTAAGCGTATCGCGAAATTTGTGGTGGAATCGATATAGCCGACCAGAGCACCAAGTAAAAGAAACTGAGCGGCAATGGGCAAAAGCAAGTAATCAGGCGAATTTGCTCTCGTGTGGGCGCTGGTATAGCCAGCGAGCGCCGATAAACCGGTCAAGACTACGAGCATAGTCAGTCGCATTTTTTTGGGCGTGAGCAATAAGATGAATGGGAAAATCAAGTAGAACTGAATTTCCACGCACATCGTCCAGTACTGCGATATTGCGCCAAGATTGTGGTTCAGTTCGAACAATTTATAGTTGAACAAACCAGAGAAAAAAGACTCAGGGAAGGGCAGATGTCCCCAGGCAAGCATTATAGCCAGGGCACCGAAGTACATAGGTAAAATGGCCATCGCGCGCCGGGCATAATGATTGCTAAGGTTGTAAGCGAAATTGGGCGTCTCGTTTGTGACAATCGATCTTGTCACGAAAAATCCGCTCATTACAAAGAACAACTGCGCGGCAATCGTCGAAAGTGGCAACGTTGGCTGAATATGGGCTGTGAAAAACTGAGCTTGCGTCATAAACACCATGAGGCAGGCCAGTCCTCTTAATGAATAGACTTCGCGGACATTGCAAATGCCGGTCGTCATAATTGAACGAAGATTGCGGGCTACGTTTGATGAATTGCGTCTTGCTGGCTGGGCTTTGATGGCGCCCACTTGCTCAGCCCAGATTGCTCGGGCGCGATCAAATTCAGCCTGTTGTGGCCAGTTAGTCTGCTTTTCTTCTGCGTTTGTGCCGCGGACTGGCATTTCAGCAGGCTCTTTGTGGACTTTTGGCTCGCGCATAGGCGTTTGCAGGGGGGCGACCGGTTCTTTGCGGGCAATTGGTCGATTGCTGGGGACGGCCGCATTTTTGAAGCCGCCGGAGTGACCTTTGTCTGGATTATATTGTCCCGATTCCGCTTGCCAGCTATCTGCACCGGCTGGACCAGATTTTGCCTGAGGTGATTGTGCTGGCATCTGTGATCGGCTGCCGCCAAGGTTGCCGGTGGCCTGCATGTTAATGCGGCTGGCTTTGCTTGCACTTTTAAATGCGTCTATAAAACCACGCTTGCTCGCGTCATGTGGAGTGACCAGGGGCGGCTGGACATCGCCCAAGTTTTTGCGTAAACCTTTTGCTGGGCTGGCATTTAATGCTCGATTCAAAGCCTGCCCTAAAGCTTGATTGAGTGCTTCGTTACTACCGTCTGGTAAAACGTCTTGGTCGACTTGAGTCTGAGCAAACGCTGCTGATTCACCACGAATCGCCGCTTCGATGTGATGGCTTTGCAAAGATTCGGGAGTCAAACGCTTATGCGAACCGGTGATGGCGGCGATACCGTCATCATCTGGAGGTGTAAAGTCGTTTAATGATTGGTCCGCACTCTCTGACATCGCGTCAGATTCTCCTGATTTTTTTGTCTCAGCAGCCCCACCTTTACTTGTTTGCCCATTTTGCATAGAAAAATACTGGGCAGCCGCAGCCTTGGCTTCAGGTGAAATCTCTTTCTTAATAGCTGGCAAGCCTTGCTGACTGGCGCGGGCAAACAAATTGCGAGCGGCCTCAACTTCTGACTTGGCGTTTAAATTCTCGGGTTGTGCTTGAACTTCAGTCGATACGCTGTCTGATATTGCATCCGGTGGCGCAGATTGTTCTTCGTCATGGTTTTGACTGTCTCTGTGTTTAGAGTGACCGCTTTTTTTGCTCATATATCTACTTGTAAAACCAGTTCTAAAACCAGAAGTCTGGTTGCACCGACGTCAGAACTCTAATTGGTAACACTGACGAGAGACTTTGTGATCGTCGTCAAGTGGTCATTCTCATCAAGCAGAACTGAATCTGCTCCGAGGTAAGTGTCCACTGCTGAATTTATTCCCATGCCGAAGAAGTTTATGCATAACGCTAAGCCTAGTTTTCGCAATAGAAACTCTTCTCGACTATGATGTCTGCGACTGATTTTGGCACCATATATAGTACTGATTGTTTCTGCTTAACTCTCCTTCTGACTGCGGAACTAGAAATCGCCACATGAGGAAAATCAATCACCGAAACGCGAGCACCTGGTAGGGCATATGTTTTCGTTTGACCGATGCGCTGAACAGGCTCCACTGCAGGTAAAGCGACAGTTTGCTCGGGAAAGGAAAGGTTATTTGTTTTGGTTGCGTGTAGCTGATCTTTTTCGCCAGTATCCTCGCCTACATATACAGTTCTTGGCGCCACCAGAAAGTGACATTTTTTTAGTAGATAATCTGAGTCGTGCCAGTTTATTAATTGAGGCAAATTGTCGCCTCCCAAGATTAAAAATAACTCGAGATCCTCTTGGCTCTCGTTGAGCAAAGTTCTTACGGTGTCGGCAGTGTAAGACGGACCGTCCCGTTTGATCTCCAGATCGCTCGCTTCGAAGAATGGATTGTCTGCCACTGCTTTCGATACCATATCGTGCCTTTCTTTCGCCGGCAGCAAATGGTCGTCACGATGGGGCGGCTGGGGGCTTGTGACGAATAGGACTTTATCGAGAGCAAACTGTCCACGGGCACTTTCGGCAATCAAAAGGTGCCCGAGATGGATGGGATTGAAAGTCCCGCAATAGAGCCCGATTTTAGCCATTGGCAGTGGATTCCTTATTGTTCGACTTGATTTGTCATTGTCCGTTGCGACGCCGCGTATATATTCTTGGCAGACGAACTCTAAGACGGCAAGCCAGTTCGTATGTGATAGTGTCCAGTATTAAAGCCCAGTCAGACAGACCAATTCTCAGGCCATTTTCTTCGCCGATTAAAGTGATGACGTCGCCTTCTTGCGCCTCTGGCACATCGGTTATATCAAAAAGCATTTGATCCATACTAATTCGACCAACCTGGTTGATCAATTTGCCCGATAGCAGACCCTGCAAACGATTGGACAATTTTCGGTCGACGCCATCGGCATATCCGATAGGAATATTACCCAGTCTAGTTTGACGTTTTGCCGTCCAAGTCAGACCATAACCGACCGATTCGCCTTCTTTTATATCTCGAATGTGATTGATTCGTCCTCGCAAAGCAAGAGCTGGAGTCAATGTCTTGGAATTTCTCGTGGATTCGAGCCCATAAAGATTTAAACCAGCGCGAACTAAATCATGCCGTGAAAAGGGGAAAAGATGAGCGGCGTCGCTCGAGGCAAGATGAGCGAAAAGCCTTGTACCTTCACCATTTTTTCGACTCTTGTAGTCTATATCGTCTAATACCGAAGAGAATATATTATTCTGGAAACGAACTGACTCTTCATTGTCGGCGATGGCCAGATGACTGTAAATGCTTCTCAAATCGAGTTCTGGAAGGCTCTCAATTAGCTCCACTAACTCTTTGGCTTTTTCCGGCGGGCAGCCAATGCGATGCATGCCTGTATCGACTTTTAAATGTACGCGCGCGCACATATGGAGTTTACGCGCCACATCTGCTATTGCTTCGATTTCCGCAATACTGGTGACAGTTAAGTCGAGGGAATCAGATATAGCCGTACCAAGGGCCCAGAAGGGCGACGGACTAAGTATAAGGATTGGGGCGCTCGAATCGATTTCTCTAATTTGGCTGCCCTCATCAACAGAGGCCACAGCAAGCCAGGTTGCCCCCGAAGCCAGTAGCACTTCGGCGACTTGGACCGCTCCATGTCCATAGGCATCACTTTTGACGACAGCCATAATCTGGGGTGGCGGCTGGTCCTTGCCCATCCAGTTTTTAATAACGGAAAGATTCTTTTCGATAGCGCTCAAGTCAATTTCGACCCAGGCATCCCTGCGGACCGAGGATGCAGCTTGTTGTCGATGTGTAACCATTAGATAATTTCTCTCAATCAGAGCCATTCGGCGCAGTTGTAGATGTGGAACTTTATGCTAGCATTGCAGCCGTCTCTCGACATCAGCTACTAATTCCAAAGTGGTCAGATAGTAAGAGATTGCCATTGTGCATGCTTTGTCTACAGGAGTTGCAGACTCCCTATCAATAAATGATATGGGCTCTATCCCCTCTGTAAGCTGGCTCGGAAGCTTGGAAACCGGTATCTCTGGAGTCTCGGGTTATTCAATTTCTCACTACTCATGGGGTTTGAGTCTTGAACAAAGCAGAATTAGTAGATGTTGTGGCAAAAGATGCTGGCACCACAAAAAAAGATGCAGAGCAAGTAATTAACAAGATGATGGAAACCATCATCAAGCACGTTTCAACTGGTGAAAAAGTGACACTGGTTGGTTTTGGTACCTTTGAAGCCCGCCAGCGTAAAGCTCGCACTGGGCGCAATCCTAAGACCAATGAGCCGCTTCACATTCCAGCCAAGCGTGTACCAGGCTTTCGTGTCGGTAAAGAATTCAGCGAAGCTGTAAACAAGAAAAAATAAGGGGGCACGTTGGAGCTACCAAACGTTCCAAAGGTGGCGGTGATAGGCTGCGGAAACTGGGGTAAAAACCTGGTTCGCAATTTCGCCCATCTGGGGGCGCTTGCAGTAGTTTGCGATGCCGACCCGAAAAAGCTCGAGCACGTTGCTAAAGAGCATCGTGGGGTTCGCGTCACCGATAATATCGCCAGCGTGCTCAACGAGCCGGGCGTAGCCGCGGTCGTCATCGCCACGCCCAGCGACACTCACTTTTCTCTTGCTAAGCAGACGCTTCAGGCGGGCAAGCACGTCTATGTGGAAAAACCACTGGCGCGCGATGTCAAACATGCCGAAGAGCTTGATGAACTGGCGACAAAGAAAAATCTGGTGTTGATGGTTGGACATTTGCTCCTCTACCATCCTGCCGTCAATTGCTTGAAAGAATTGATTGCATCGGGCGAATTGGGTGAAGTGTTATTCGTCAAATCGGATCGCATGAATCTCAATATGGGGCGACGTGATTGGAGTGTCCTATGGGATCTTGCTCCTCATGACCTTTCGATGATGTGTTATCTGCTCGATTGCGACGCACCTGAAGTTAGTCGTGTTGGCGGCTGGGACACGCAAGCCGATGGCATCGTGGACGTTGCATACCTCGATATGGCTTTCCCGGTCGGTGGTCGCTCTATCTTCGGACAAGTGCGAAATAGCTGGATCGATCCGCAAAAACTCGTCAGATTGACAGTCAATGGTCAATTGAAAACGGCTGTTCTCAATGATACGGTCGCAGAAAATAAACTTTCTCTGCATTCGTTGACCAAAGAAGGTCGCACATTGATCGAATACCCTGAGTATGATGATCAAGAACCGTTGCGGCTTGAATGTGAACACTTCCTGGAATGTCTTGTTACTGGAGACAGGCCAAGAACTGACGCAAACAATGCTTATCAAGTTGTGCGAGTCCTCGCAGATGTTGAAAAGCGCTTGTCTAGCCGTCCGACGGCCGCTAATCCTAAAGTTCTTGCTCGCTAAATAAGCGAGTTTAGGCGGGCATCTTCGACGGTTGTGAAAATTCTTGTCGAAGAGTTGTTCAATCAAGAGAACGAAATCGACTGACTGGGCTATATAATATTCTACGGCTCTGCGGGAGTAATTCAGTGGTAGAATGCCTCCTTGCCAAGGAGGATGTCGCGAGTTCGAATCTCGTCTCCCGCTCCATTTTCAGTCGATTCGAATAAGCCAGTTGCAATCATTTGATGATTCGACTGGCTTTTTTGTATGTCATTAATTTGCACTTGAGAATTGAGATTCTGGCTCAACTAAGAGCGCCCAGTGTCCAAGAGACTCAGATTTGATACAAAAATGGCGACGCTACTGCGTGTGAGGCGTCTCGACGTGATAAAATCGCGGTTTGTTCTGCCTTTTGCGAAAGTGAGAGAAAGGCAAAAATTGTTTGAATGTTAGTGTGAGAGTCTTAGTTTCAATATAGGAAGAGTCAAATGAAGGTCACCCTAGACAGGGAAGGCAAAAACGTAGTCCATCTCGGCTTGGAGCTAGAAGCTGAGAAGGCCATTCGCGCCTACGAAAAAGCGTGCCGACAGGTCAGTCAAGCAAGAAACATCCCTGGCTTCCGCAAAGGGAAAGCACCGCGTGCCATCATCGAAAAGACTTTCGGTGTGGACTACATAAAGGCCGTTGCGCTTGAAGATCTAGTACCACAATTGCTTTCGAAAGCTATCGCTGACGAAAGTATCGACGTCATCACCGAGCCGCAAATTGAAAAATGCACTTTTGATTTAGGCTCGCCTTTGACCTTCACGGCTAAATTTGAAGTTCGTCCAGAAGTCACTCTTGGCGAATATAACGGTGTGTCCGTTCAGGTACCTGAAGCAAAGTTGCCAGCAGATGCCATGGAGCGCGCCCTCAAGAGTATTGCTGAATCCAATTCTTCACTGCAAGCAATTCCCGATCGTAAGGTCGTGGTTGGCGATACAGTTCTTCTCGATTTTGAATGTTTCGTCGACAACAAATTAATTGAAGGCGGAAAGGCTGAAGGGCTCGTTCTCGAAGTTAAAGAAGGCACGTTCATCGAAGGTTTTTGCGATCAGTTGATCGGCAAAGAACCTGGTCCTGAATTTGAAATCAACGTCAAATTCCCTGCCGATTATCGAAATACAGAACTTGCTGGAAAAGATGCCAATTTCAAAGTTGTGATCAAAGAGATCAGGCAGCGTGTTACCCCAGAAATAGACGATGAACTGGCGAAGAAGCTTGGTCAGGCTAACGTTGAAGCGCTGCATGGTGCTTTGATGGAAAGATTAGAAGAAGAAGTTCGTCAAGAAAACGAAATGCGCTCGCAAAGAGCGGTCGTTGAAGCCGTTGTCGCTAAGGCGAATGTCGATATTCCAGAATCCATGGTTGAACGCGAGCGTGACTTGCTCTTGCAGCAAGTGCGTCGTTATCTCGAACAAGGTGGTCAGACCTGGGAATCGTTTGAACAGACTGACGAATATAAAGCAATTCGCGAAAGCAAAATGACTGAAGCGAAACAACGTGTATTGACAAGTTTGGTTCTTGGTGCCGTCGTACGCGCTGAGAAATTGACCATCGCTGATGACGAAATGGGACCTTACCTGGCCGAGCTGGTAGCTCGCTATCAGGTGCCAATCGAGCAAATCACTCAAAATGAAGAAGTTCGTCGTCAAGTGATGGAAGAAGTTCTGACCAACAAGGTCGTTCAGTTCCTGGTTGAAAAAGCCAAGATTGAATACGTAGAAGATACTGGTCACAACCACTCGCACGATCATGAACATGAACATGGACATGAACATGGACATGATCACGACCACGACCATGACCATGAACATGAACATGAACATGAACATGAACATGAACATGAACATGAACATGAACATGAACATGAACATGAACACGGACATGATCATTCTCATGATCACGAGCCAGCAGTTGAGAAAAAAGAAGCGAAGAGCAAAGAGAAAGCTGCTGACAAGCCCAAAAAAGCTGCTACCAAAAAGTCGTAAGACTTTTGCCAAAAAAGGCTGCTTGACACTTTGGTGGAAGAGAGTAATCTTTGCCGTATGCTGAAGGAACCAGGGGCGACACCGAAATTGACAACAATTAGTTGCTGTCAAAATGATCAAAAATAGTCGCTTCATGTCAAAGCTTGGAATTCGCGGTAAATTTATTGATATGTTTAATTAGGCGTAGGCAATTCAGGAAGGTTTGAAATGTCATTTGACGGACGGCAACCACCAACAAAAAATCAATTACACGAGCTTTGGAGCATGAGCCCTATGGCTTCTCCGAATGCTTATTACCCACCAACAGTCATTGAAACGACTGCTCGTGGTGAGCGCGCATTCGATATCTTCTCCAGACTCTTGCGAGAAAGAATCGTTTTCCTCGGTACACCCGTGGATGATACTGTGGCTAACTTGATCGTGGCTCAGCTTCTGCTTTTAGAAGGTGAAGATCCAGAAAAAGATATCCGCTTGTATATCAATTCACCAGGTGGCTCAGTTACAGCTGGTCTTGCGATCTACGACACCATTCAACATATACGTTCGGATGTGTCCACGATTTGTTTGGGACAGGCAGCCAGTATGGGCGCGTTCCTTCTTTGCGCAGGCAAAAAGGGCAAACGCTTGTCTTTGCCACACTCACGCATTTTGATTCACCAACCCCTCGGTGGTGCTCAAGGTCAGGCAACAGACATTGAAATTCAAGCTCGCGAAATCATTAGAATTAAGCGTCAGCTGAATGAATTGATGGCTCACCACACTGGTCAATCCGTTAAACAGATTGAAAAAGATACAGACCGCGACAATATCATGACCGCTGACGAAGCCAAAGAATATGGCTTAGTTGACGAAGTGATCGTGCGCCTCGATCAGCAGCCAAACCTGACTGCTGTTTAGTTCCAGCGCTACTTCTAGCGGAAGTAGCTTGCGTCTGTCAAAATGAGAGTAGAGAGATAAGGAACCACAATGCCAAAGCAATCAGATAATCGACTGAAATGCTCCTTCTGCGGAAAGAGCCAGGACCAGGTAAAGAAACTGATTGCGGGTCCTGGTGTCTATATCTGCGACGAATGCGTGGATCTCTGCAATGAGATTCTTGATGAAGAGCTTTTCGAGGGCAGCCCAGCGGCATCGCCCTCGGAAACTGTTCTTCCTCAATTAGTTGATATTCCTAAACCACAGGAAATCAAGTCATTCCTTGATCAACACATCGTCGGCCAAACTATGGCCAAGAAGATTTTGTCTGTAGCTGTGTACAACCACTACAAACGAATCAGCCATAACTCTGAATTGTCAGATCAAGTAGAAATTCAAAAATCAAATATTTTGTTAATAGGACCTACCGGTTGTGGCAAGACTTTGCTGGCGCAAACACTGGCTAAATTGCTCGATGTCCCGTTTGCGGTTGCCGATGCCACCACTTTGACCGAAGCAGGTTATGTCGGTGAAGACGTAGAAAACATTCTCCTTCGTCTATATCAAGCTGCTGACTATGATGTCAAAAAGGCGGAACGCGGCATCATTTACATTGATGAAATCGATAAGATTTCACGTAAATCTGAAAACACCAGCATCACCCGTGATGTCTCCGGTGAAGGCGTGCAGCAGGCTCTTCTCAAAATGATTGAAGGCACGCTCGCGAATGTGCCACCACAGGGCGGACGTAAGCACCCTCATCAAGAATTTATTCAAATCAACACTGCCAATATTCTCTTTATTTGCGGTGGCGCGTTTGTCGGCTTAGACAAAATCGTTGAATCTCGCGTGTCATCGAATCGCAATATCGGCTTCGGCGCAGATAGTCCTGCTACTGCCTGGGAACGTGAGCTCAAAGCCAGCAAAATTCTTAAAGACACCGCTCCTGACGATTTGCTTAAATTCGGCTTGATTCCAGAATTTGTTGGTCGTATGCCGGTTATCGCCGTGCTTGAGGCACTGGATGTGGAAGCACTCGTACGAATTCTTGTCGAACCAAAAAATGCCATCATCAAGCAGTATCAACAATTGCTAGCTCTTGACGGCGTTGAGCTGAAGTTCGATCAAGAAGCTGTTCGCGGCATCGCTGAAGAAGCGCTTAAGCGCAAAACTGGCGCACGCGCTCTGCGGTCGATTGTGGAAGAGATTATGCTCGAGATTATGTACGAAGTGCCTTCTCGTTCAGACATCAAGATCTGCCACATCACTCAAGATCTGGTAATCAAGAAATCCACAGCAGAATTGCTGCAGTTGCCAAAGGCTAAACTCAAAGGCGAAATCGCATAAATCTTGCTGGGATTCTTCACTAATTAAATGGGTCGTTCCCACATGGCGGACTTAAGTTCTACTCTGTTTCCATTGATACCACTGCGCGATGTTGTGGTATTTCCCCAGATGGTGACGCCACTTTTCGTCAGTCGTCCGAAGTCAATTGCTGCTCTCGAGCAAGCTTTGCTCAGAGACGATCGACTGATAGTTCTGGTTGCGCAAAAAGATCCCGAATGCGAAGAGCCGCATCGCGAAGACATCTATCAAATCGGTACGCTCGCCGAAGTGATGCAGATGCTCAAGCTTCCAGATGGCACTGTCAAAGTGCTCGTCGAAGGTTCCAGTCGCGTCAATATTGACGAAATACTCGAAGAGGCCGAATCGTTCCAAGCTCGTGTGACAGAGCAAGAAGAATCGATCGTTGATGACGCCCAGACTAAAACATTGATTCGTCTGGCTGTGGAAAAATTCGAACAGTTTGTCAAATCTACCAAGAAGATAAATCCTGAATCTTTGCTTGCTGTTTCAGGCATTGGTCAGCCAGGTCGTTTAGCCGATATTATCGCCACCTACCTTGGATTAGAAGTTTCAGAGCGTCAAAAATGTCTGGAAATTTTCGACAGCACAGAGCGTCTGGAATACGTCAGTCAATTGCTCTCTCGAGAACTGGAGCTGGCTGATTTAGAACAGCAGATTCACGATCGAGTGCGTTTCAATTTAGAGAAAACTCAGCGCGAATACTATTTGCGCGAGAAGATGCGCATCATTCAAGATGAATTGAATTCAGACAGCGAGCAAACAGGTGAAATTGCCGAATACAAGCGCAAAATCGCCGACAGTAAAATTTACGGTGTTGCTCTTGAGCGCGCTCAAAAAGAGTTGCAACGACTTGAAAAAATGATGCCTCAAAGCGCTGAAGCGGCGGTTATCCGCACGTATCTCGATACGCTCGTATCGCTGCCCTGGGGCAATCGTTCGCGTGATGTCATCGATCTCAAACAGGCCGACAAAATTTTAGCGCAGGACCATTATGGTCTCGACAAGGTGAAAGAGAGAATTCTCGAGTACCTGGCAGTGCGTAAGCTCTCGAAAAAGCCTCAAGGCACGATCTTGTGCCTGGTTGGTCCACCGGGTGTCGGTAAAACCAGTCTGGTTAAATCGATTGCAAAGGCCATGAACCGCGAATTCGCGCGCATCTCTTTGGGTGGCGTCAATGATGAATCAGAAATTCGTGGGCACCGCAGAACTTACATCGGTGCCATGCCCGGGCGGATTATTCAGGCGATCAAACAATCTGGGACTAAAAATCCAGTTATCTTGCTCGATGAAATCGAAAAAATGACGCGCAGCTATCAAGGCGATCCAACGGCAGCTATGCTCGAGGTCTTAGACCCTGATCAAAACGAAAATTTCACCGATCATTATTTGGATGCGCCGTTCAGTTTGTCTGAAGTTGTTTTTGTGGCAACTGCTAACGCGCTTGATTATATTCCGCGTCCTTTGTATGACCGTCTGGAAATCATTCCGGTGTCCGGTTATACAGAAGAAGAAAAGCTCGCTATTGCCGAACAGCACATTTTGCCCAAGTTGATTGAGCGTCATGGTATCAACACCAAACAACTCAAAATTCCAAGCGCCACTCTGCGAAAGATTATTCAAGAATATACGAGAGAAGCAGGTGTTCGTTCGCTTGAACGTACACTGGCGACAGTTTGCCGCAAGGTAGCAACGGAAGTGGTGCGCCGTAAGTCGACAACGGTGAGACTGACACCACAGTTGATATCAAAGTATTTGGGACCGGCGAAGATACTTCGCGATAACGAAGTGAAAGGACCACAAGTTGGTATCGTCACAGGTCTTGCCTGGACTGAAGTTGGCGGTGAAACACTTTCTGTTGAAGTAAACACAATGCCCGGTAAAGGCAAAATGCAATTGACCGGACAACTTGGCGATGTCATGAAAGAGTCTGCTCAAGCCGCTTTTAGCTATATCCGCAGTCACGCTGAGTCGCTCGGAATCGATCCTAACTTTCAAGACACCCACGATATTCACGTTCATATTCCTGAAGGGGCCATTCCTAAAGACGGACCTTCTGCTGGCATTGCTCTGTCGATTGCGTTGATTTCAGCTATATCGAAACGCCCTGTCAGAGCCAGTCTGGCTATGACAGGAGAAATCACTTTGCGCGGTCGAGTGCTGCCAATTGGTGGTCTGAAAGAAAAGGTTCTGGCAGCTTTACGTGCTGGTATCAAGACAGTTTTATTTCCGCGTGCAAATGAAAAAGATTTGCACGATATTCCTGATTACGTTAAAAAGAATGTGCAGTTAATTCCGGTGGCTCATTTAGACGAAGTGTTTTCTATTGCTTTTAAAGGACAAACTAAAACATCGATGGGTTCGAAGAGCACTCGTGGAACTCGCCTGGCAACACGTAGTACGCGCTCTAAGCAATCGGCTGGTCCGATTCGTTTGTCGTGAAAATTATCGATCTGAGATCCGATACTGTCACACTGCCGCCTGATGGCATGCGTGCGGCGATGTCTGCCGCGGTCTTAGGCGATGATGTTTACGAAGAGGACGAGACTGTCAAAATATTGCAAGATCGAGTGGCGAACTTGCTTGGCAAAGAAGCCGCTTTGTTTGTTCCCAGTGGCACCATGGGCAATTTGATCGCGCTTCTAACGCATTGTCAGCGTGCAGAACAGGCAATCGTTGGTGAGGGGGCGCACATTTATTTGTTTGAGCAAAATGGTGCTAACTGGCTTGGTGGCGTCAGCTTCAAGTCTGTGCTAAATGATCGCGATGGTTCGCTCGACTTAAAAAGCGTGGAAAGTGCGATCAATGTCGACAACGTGCATTTTGCCAAGACAAAACTTGTTTGCATTGAAAACACTTGGAATGGGCACCCCCTTTCTCGGCACTATATGCGCGATTTAAATGTGCTCACAAAAAATCACGGTTTGCTTGTGCACTTGGATGGCGCTCGCATTTTCAATGCGGCCCTTGCACTCAATACTTCGGTTCAATACGTCGCTCAATGTGCAGACTCCGTTCAACTGTGCTTCTCTAAGGGCTTGTCTGCGCCAGTTGGATCCATCCTCGCTGGAGGGCATCAATTCATTGCGCAGGCGCGTCGCCATCGTAAGGCTTTAGGTGGTGGCATGAGACAGGTGGGTGTACTTGCGGCCGCCTGTCTGTATTCGCTAGACCACATGATTGATCGCCTCGTTGAAGACCATCAGACCGCAGCACTGCTGGCAGAAGAGCTAACTCAATTCCCACAAATTGAAGTTGAGGTAGCGAGCCCCCGAACCAATATGGTTTTCTTTAAGTGCGTCAAAGACGGTATCGATGAAGCGTCGTTGATTGTCGAACTCAAGCATTTGGGCATCTTAGTCTCTTCGTTGCCCAATGTTGGCATTCGTCTAGTCACTCATTACGGCGTCACACCCGAGGATATCTTGGCTGTGGTGGCTGCATTTTCCAAAATCTTTTCGAAGGTTTCGGTGGCCCGGTAAGTCACTCTCAGGAACAAAGACTCCAAGTACCAGTCTTTCTGATCAAGACTCTCTCTTACAGCCATGCGTGAGATGCTATGAAAACTCTTCCAATTTTCAATATTTCTGTCCTTGCTGCTCTTTTTGTAATCGGTGCAAATCCTGCCCACGCGGGCTGGGGAAAACTCAAAATCACGGATGGGGCAGGCAATGGGGTCGAAGCGCATAGCTACCCTCTGGGACTAGGTAAGGGTTTCACAGTCCAGGACGCAAACGGTGACGAATACTCGCACCAGAAAGGAATTCTGGGGTTTCGGAAGTCCACCAAAGCAAATTTGTTCGGTAATGGAGTTAAAGTCAGCCACAATCCGATCACAGGAACAAGTGTGAAAGGACAGGATATGTTTGGCGACTCATTTAAGTCGAAGCGATTTTTGGGCATTGGACCGCAAATTACAACGGTCAATGCTTCAGGAATGCACAATGTCATCGGCAACATAATGCATCCAAATCCTCAAGGACCTTATCCGATGGCGCCTAATAATTATGGCGCCAATTTTGATCCCCAAACGGGGGCTCCCCTGATGGCTCCTAATCTAAGACCTGAGCTGCCAAATCCATAAATAAGAACAAGCGCGCCTGTTCCCTGATAATCTGCGAAGAACATCTGTTCAGCTATAAAATATTGCAGAAAGGGGTTCAAAGAAGTTGGTGCGTTCGTTATGAGTGGGTCTGCTTTACTCCGGCTGTTGTGCCTTGCTGGCTTCGTCATTATCTCTTTCTGTCAGACCGCGTTAGCAGCTGATAAAGAGTGTGGTAATGTGTGGGTACTTGGCCAACAGCACGACCAATCCGGAGACTTTATTGTTTACATTGCGCCTGAGGCGGTGAAAGTCGTTAGCCTGACAAACGGGGGCAAGATGATCGCGAAAGGTCCCGATTGGAGGGTGGTCTGTTTTAGGCCGGATGACAAAATCCAGTGGTCGACGACTCTAAACACATTTCAGGGACTAAAGTCTGTAGCCGGAGGCATATCCTCCTCAGGCGACGGCTACTCGATGGCGCCCAAGATGACCAAAGTTTCCAGCGGGGTAGATCATGGCGTTGCCTATTCCAAATTCACCGATCTGCAGCAACACTTCTATTGGCTTGCCGACGGAATTAAAACATCGCCTCGAGCAGTGGAAGCTTTATGTCGCTATTTCAGTTTGCCAGGAACTTGCGAGATCATTCTGCGAGCGGGACAGGACGTTGGTCGGCAGGACCCAAAGCGCTCTTCTGTCGCAACTGCTGCAAAGAAGACGAACGCCTGGGAGATGAGTAATCTTATCCGCTACGACGTTAGTCATAAAGGGAATCTCAAATTTGAGACCAAGTCCGCCAAAAAAATTGCCTACAAGGCTGCTGATTTCGAAATACCTAAAGGCTACAAATCAGTCCAGACACTGACTGAAGTATTGTTTTCTAAATCGCAAAAAAGCGATATAGAGGACTTTATCAACGACCTCGGGTTTACTTCGACAACGAAGTCCAAGGGAGATAAATAGATTGCGATCGTTGTTAGCAGTCGCACAGTAAACAGTGCAGACGCTTCGAGCTACGCTCATACAAGCACAGACGGCCAGCCTCAATTGGTTGCAGGCAGTGGACACACACGCCTTTGTATTTTGCTGCGATGGCGATGAAGTCATGCACCATTTGACCTTGAGAGAGAGCGGTGACACTGTCTTTGCAGTTTATAAAAGCTGTGACGATAGATCGCACCTCTGGATTGGTTGCGTAGCTCATTTGAAAGATGTTCAAAATCCCTTTCAATTGCGTTCTTGTATGCGTTTCGAGAGCGCTATCTGATAGCTTCAGGCGACGGTAATCTTCAATGAGAGGTTGGCATTCAAATGCCATTCTCGATTCTTCTAGGCGCTCATTGTGGGAAAGGGCACTCTCTCTCAGATTTGCCCTTATGCGTCCGCAGTTGAAGCAATAAGCCTTATGATTGATGGTGTCGTAGTGAATTGTATTGCCTACGTCGATTAGCGCTCCACAAGGGCAGGCACCGACGTATCTGGCCGTGATAGCGAGCAGGACTCGTTTATTTTTTTTTCGCGGCGTAACTAAAGGTACAGGTCGGGATTTTGAACTGAAAAGCATCAAGCCACCTCGTTGGAAGTGGCTTGATGATCGTTTATAAGTGCAGGGCTTTAAATGTGCAATTCCGCAAATTCGCGCCTGATTTTGCAAGTCTAGATTTTTTCTATAGCCTTCAAGAAAGTGTCGGTACCTTCCATATCGTATTTTTCTTTAGATGTTGAGCCGAAAATAGCCACGGTGCCTTGTTCTGTTGGCTCAAATAGACCAATAAAAACCTGAGTTGTCCTTTGCGTTTTATCGTCTACGGCTTTGCCGATAGCGTAATCCATTTTGCGGCCACCGACTGTCTCGCTGCCCTTCTTTTCGCTCACAAATTTCACGTTAGAGCGTCCACCCTGACCGGCTGCATTAGAGTGTTGAGAAAGTTTGTTAATCACTTTTTCTGGATCGTTTAAATCGTCGACTTGTTTGAGATCACCGATGACTATTTTCAAGTCTTTATCACTGTTGTTCAAGGCAACAATCTTATTGCCGAATAAATCAGCACCTAATTTGTACTCATAACCATCAGGCAGTGGCTCTTTTACAGTCATGAAGGTCGATACGACTTGCTTTATTTTAGCTGGATCTTGCGCGTCCTTAACCATAGTGGCGCCAACGAAAAATAATGCGCCCATTAGACCAACTGTGCCAACAACAAAAACACCGCCGACGATCAAAACGATTTTTAGCCACTTTGGCATACCTGCTTTTGGTTCAGCGTTAGTCATGTGTCACTCCTGTTTTTTGTCGATTACTAAGTCCGTCAATAATAGACGATTTTCTATTTTGAGCGAACTAATAAGGTCCGGGACACCCAGCCAATTTTCTCTTTGGCATTGCCATCGATGATTTTTATCTTGACTGCCATGCTGCCTTTGTCTTCCAGAATGGTTACGCCAGTGGAGTTTGGCACCTCTTGGACCTTGCCGGCCTCGAGATATTTCTCTGGCTCAGAGACGCCCTGGACTATATCTTCAATCGTTGGCTCGTCGAAAAAAATCTGGACGCTCTGGTTGTAAGTGTCCCACACAAGGAATTTTGGCTGACTAGGTAGAGCGGCCTGCTTACCTTGCACGAAAGCGTATATGAAATAGGCAAGACCGGCAAGGCATGCCACCACGAAGAGCAACCAGAGCACCAAAGCTATAAAACCGATCACATGCATGAGAATGTAGTTGGCAATGAGTAAGCCCGCAATGATGGTTGCAACTTTCAAAACGGTCTTATTCATCTAGTAAACTTGGCCTTGCTGCAAACCATTACTGATACCAAAATCTGTGTGAAATTTAGTGGGCATTGATTGAACTTTTATTCCGTCACGTGGGATATAAACTGCAAAGTGCATGTGCGGTCCCTGACTGAAACCTGTGTTGCCCGAATAAGCGATGGGCTGCCCAACCTTCACAACATCACCCACGTGAACTATAGCGCCGTTGGTTCGCAAATGCACGTATTCGGCGTAGGTTCCATCAGCATGTCGAATTTCGACATGATTGGCACAAATTTTAAATGCTGGATCTGGTCCACCATTGGTCGAGTCTGTGCGAGCGGCAACGCAGATGCCTTCACGAGCGGCGCACACCACAGTGCCGACAGGCATGTCAAAGTCCAGTGCGTATTCGGTGTCCGAGCCTATCTGATGGCTAAAGGCACCGAAATATCCCTGGTTAATGCGATGGTGTTCTCCTTTTTGATAAGGCAATTCGTAAACGTAGTTAGTGTCAGGATGTCCGTTCAAATTACCAATTCGATAGTGAAAGTCGTAATGGTATTTATAACCCCTGGTTGGGTCGATGACATGCAAATGCGTCAAACCGTAAGGCAGGTTGCGCTGTCTGTAGTTATGAAGATCGCACGTAAAATCGTTGCCCGCCGATGAAACGAGGTTTTCCATTTTCAGATCGATGGTGACAGTGGCGTCGATGGCGCTAAATGGCTCGATACACACGTCGAGCCCATCAGGCGTTTTTAGATCGGTCAATTTTACAGACGGGTCTTCCGTGCATGAATAGCCCGGACTTATGGAGAACAGTATCAACAGCGCCATAGTCGCTATGGTATTACTGGCAGTGGCACCGCTGAACAGTGAAAATCGTCCAAGTAGGTTTTTGATAATCCGCATATCAACTGTCTGTGGGGCTAAATCAAATGTGTTCAATGTTGCCGAGCAGGCTCGACTTCACTGTCTATTAAAGCAAATTTGCTTCCTAAAACTGTGGAGAAGTTTCTTTGGGAAACTTCCGAAACTTGCGCTCCTCTTGATTTCTCGGGCGTGAGCAAGGCTTAATTAGGGTGAGAATAGTAAATTTCGCAATGTAACTTCAAATAACTTGATATGATCGGCTCATTCGGTTGTATCGCAGTTGACAGGCGCATTCCAGGCTCACAAAGCCCCGTCGTCTTGCCTGTAACGAGCCCGAATTGACTATCTCGCAAAGGAGTTCATTCATGGTGATGGCTGAGCCAACTAACAAAAACCTCGCTTATTTAGAGCTTGACGAGCAATATGTTAATCCCGTTCTTTCACGCTCTGCTCGCATAGTCGCCGAGCGCGCAAGTGGCTCCTGGATCTACGACATGAACGGAGACGCGTATTTGGACATGGCAACCGGAATTGCCGTGAACAATGTCGGACACTGCCATCCAAAGGTTGTGGCCGCTGTTCAAAAGCAAGTTGCCGAGCTGATGCACACATCGGTAACCACGCACCACAAGCCATATATTGATCTCGCCAAGAAGTTGGTTGAAATCACTCCCAAATCCCTCGATTCAGTATTTCTGGCTAACTCTGGAGCAGAAGCTGTAGAAGGCGCCATGAAGATGGCACGCTACATAACTGGACGTCCAGGTATCATCAATTTCCGCGGCTCTTTTCATGGTCGCACAATCATGACTACCGCTTTAACAACTTCTAAGCTCTACTATCGCGAGAAATATGAGCCTTTGCCATCTTCCATTTTTACCGTGCCCTTCCCTTATGTATTCGGTTCGCACTTTAAGAATGATGCAGACGCTTGCGTTCAAGACTGTCTGGATCAGATTGAGGATCTCTTCCATCGCATCGTTTCACCATCGCAAGTTGCAGCGATGATCATTGAGCCTGTTCAAGGTGAAGGCGGCTACATCGTTCCACCTAAAGGCTTTTTGACAGCGCTTCGTCGCATTTGCGATGAGCACGGCATTCTCCTCATTATTGATGAGGTGCAAAGCGGCTTTGGGCGCACGGGCAAAATGTTTGCCATCGAGCATGAAGGCATCGAGCCAGACATCATGCTTATGGCTAAAGGTATCGCCGGCGGCATGCCGCTGTCGGCTTTCATCTCCCGTCGCGAATTGACTTCGCGTTGGCCAGCAGGTCGACATGGTTCGACTTTTGGTGGCAATCCAGTTTCTTGCGCAGCAGCTCTTGCCACAATAGCAGTGCTGCAGGAAGAAAAGCTCGTCGAGCGTTCTGCTGTAAAAGGCGCCGAAATCATGAAACGCTTGCGTGAAGCTGCTAAGAAGATGCCTCACGTCGGTGAAATTCGTGGTTTGGGCATGATGATCGGCATCGAGTTTGTGGATGAACATGGCAAACCAAGCAAATATCACGCTGAAAAAGTTGCCGAAAAATGTCTTGAGCACAAAATGATTGTCCTCACCTGTGGTCTTGGCGGTCAAGTGATTCGCTTGATTCCACCGCTAAATATCAGCGATGCGGATTGCGATAAGGCACTTGATATTTTGATCAATGCTATGACGATGAAATAGACATTCTGCAGAGATTTTGAAAATCTAGAGGGACGTTATGAGCACTATCCAGGCTGAAAAAAACAAGGGCAAAACTGAAGCCCCAAAAGTCTACGAGCACTACATCGGCGGACGTTGGGTCAAATCCGAATCTGGTGAAACCTTTGCCAGCTACAATCCAGCGAATCAAAAGGAAGTAATCGGACACTTCGCAGCGGGCACCGCCAATGATGTGACAAAAGCGGTTGATGCCGCAGTAAAGGCGCTGGAAAGCTGGAGAAAAATGCCAGCTCCACATCGCGCGGATATTCTGTTGAAGGCAGCTTACCTACTTGAGTCTCGCAAAGAAGAAATGGCTTACACCATGGTTCGCGAGATGGGCAAAGTGCTGAAAGAAGCCCGCGGCGACGTTCAAGAAGCAATCGATATGGCTAAATTTATGGCTGGTGAGGGTCGCCGTCTGGTCGGTCAAACCGTGCCATCAGAATTGCCAAGCAAGTTTGCCATGGCTATTCGTCAACCGGTTGGTGTAGTCGGTTTGATTACTCCCTGGAATTTCCCGGTTGCCATCCCTTCCTGGAAATTGTTTCCCGCTCTTGTCGCTGGAAACACAGTTGTTTTCAAACCTGCTTCAGATACACCGCTTAGTGCGTTGATGCTTGTAGAAGTGATGATAGATGCTGGACTACCAGCTGGCGTTTTGAATTTCGTCACAGGCACAGGCAGTAAGGTCGGTATGCCGCTGATTGAAGATCCACGTGTACGCATGATTTCCATCACAGGTTCAAATGCTGTTGGCAAAGTTGTTGCTAGCCGGTGTGGCGAGTTGATGAAAAAAACTACTTGCGAACTTGGTGGCAAGAACGCAATCTGCATCATGGACGACGCCGATCTAGATCTTGCTATTGAAGGCGCTATTTGGGGCGGTTTCGGGACATCCGGTCAGCGCTGCACAGCCGCTAGTCGAGTGATCATTCATGAGTCTCGCTACAATGAATTTGCTGAGCGTTTCGTTAAACGTGCAATTGCATTGAAAGTTGGAAATGGACTGGATCCTGATGTTCACATGGGGCCTCTGGTCAATAAAGATCAATTGACCAACGTGCAGAAATACGTTGAAATTGGAAAATCGGAAGGCGCCAAGCTACTTTGTGGTGGCAAGGTGATAACTGATGGTGAGTGCGCGAATGGTTTCTTTTATCAGCCGACGATCTTCGGTGATGTGAAACCCAACATGCGCATCGCTCAAGAAGAAATATTTGGACCAGTTGTTTGCTTGATCAAAGTCAAAAGCTTTGAAGAGATGTTAGAAGTGGCGAACGGCACTGAATACGGACTCTCTCTTTCCATGTATACACACGATGTTAATCGCGCATTCAGAGCGATTGAGGAACTAGAATCCGGCATCGTTTACATCAACGCACCAACAATCGGTGCTGAAATCCAGTTGCCTTTTGGTGGCATCAAACAAACCGGAAACGGTCATCGCGAAGCCGGCAGTACAGCTGTCGACCAATTTACAGAATGGAAGACGATCTTTATTGATTACTCAGGTCGTCTACAGAAGGCCCAAATCGATACACATCCAAGCAAAAACGCTGGAGCAAATTAAGTAGACCGTTCTATCTGATTCGGAGAATAAATTATGGATTTTGATTTTACGCCTGAGCAAATAGCAATGCGCAAACATATGCGTGAATTTGCTGAAAGAAACATTGCTCCAGTTGCACAAAAAAATGATCGCGATTGCAAATTCGATTGGGATGTCGCGAAAAAGATTTTTGCTGAAGGCTTCCTCGGCTGCCCAGTGCCTGAAAAATACGGCGGTCTGGGCATGGACTATATTGCTTACGGCTTGATGACAGAAGAAGTCAATCGCGTTTGCTCATCAACCAGAACTTTGTTTTCAGTTCAAACTTCACTCGTCGCTTTGACGATTTTGAAGTGGGGAACCGAAGAGCAAAAGCAATTTTATCTGCCTAAAATGTGCAGCGGCGAGTTTCTCGGCTGCTACGGTTTGACAGAGCCAGAAGCTGGCTCTGATGCCGGTAACCAGCAAACACGCGCCGTTAAAGATGGCAGCGACTATATTCTGTCGGGCCAAAAGACCTGGATTTCTTGCGGCACTATTGCCCACTACGCGCTGATTTTCGCCACAGTTGACCCATCTCTCGGTCATAAGGGCATCACATGCTTCATCGTTGACACCAAATCCAAAGGTTTCACCGCTCAATCAATTCACGGCAAACTGGGCTTACGCGCTTCAGACACTGCTTCTTTGTTCCTCGATGAAGTTCGTGTACCTGCCGCCAATATGCTCGGTCAAGTGGGCGAAGGCTTCAAGGTAGCAATGTCAGCTTTAGACAATGGTCGTTTCTCGGTTGCAGCCGGAGCTGTAGGGGTTGTACAGGGCTGTATCGACGCTTGCACAAAATATGCCATGCAGCGCCACACATTTGGTAAACCAATTGGTGAGCATCAACAAGTACAGGCGATGATTGCCGATATGGTTGTCGATGCAGAAGCGGGCAGACTTTTGTATCTGAGAGCAGCTCACTTGAAAAACAAAGGTGTACGTAACACCCTTGAGACCTCACTGGCTAAGCTTTTCTGTGGCGAAGCTGCCAATAAGGCTGGACATAACGCCGTGCAAATCTTCGGCGGATATGGCTTCTCGGATGAATATCCTGTTGAGCGTTTCTTCCGTGACGCTAAAGTGCTCAATATCTATGAAGGTACCCGCGAAATTCAGAAATTGATTATTGCACAGGACGCTCTCGGCATTCGTAGCGCAAACGGCGCTCCGTCAGCCACGAAAACACCTGTTGGCGTTTAGTCGATAAGAAACATAAAATTGGGCGATAGTCTGGAAAAATTCCGGGTGTCGCCCGTTTTTTTTGTCAAAATAATTGGCATGAATGAATAAGTGCAGGTGGATTTTCGGTCATATTAAATTGAAGAGTTAAGCGCTTAATATGTTGAATTTGTCCAGGATCGGTGTATAGAAACAATGATGGCGGAGACCGGCAGCACATGGGTATTTCAGGCTGGTTCGGCTCTCGCCACATATGCGGAGATTGCCGATCACAATGACTGACCAGCAAGGTGGAATTAGGATTGGGGACCTTCTGGTTCGGGCGGGCGTAGTCACGGCTGCCGATTGTGCCGAGGCAGAACGACTTTCCGTCGAAATGAAGGCCCAATTTGGGCGCCTTCTAATTCTGGCTGGCTGTTTGACTGAGGAGGCTCTTGCCTGTGCTCTGGAGGCTCAGGCTTTTATTAAACAGGGCGTTATTAGTTTTGACATAGCGATTGAAGCACTCGCTTTTGCGGTCGAAGAAAACATGACGCTTGAGCAGGCACTTGAACTGCTAGATTTATTGCCTCAATTTGGAACCGCTACGCTCGAACTGGCTAAATTAATCGGCGAAGCGCGAATCGTGCCTGAAGATAATTTGATTGAGGCATTAGAGCACAGTGTGCAAACCAACATTCCTTTAAGCGAAGTGCTCCTTGCCGAGCAACTGATATCGCCGGATATGCTTGGTTTGCTGACTGTTTTGCATGAACAAATTCGCACAAACAGTCTTGATCGCGCTCTTGCTGTGAAGGATTTGCGCGCAGAATATGCACAATGGCGGCGCGGCAATTACAGCACCAAATCTTCACGCAACAAAATGCCAGCTTATCCCCAGGCTCAAGAAGTACGCAAAACCTTTCATCAGCTTAAAGCAATGTTGCCCCCTCAACCAGTTGGGTCAGCTGCTCAGGCGTCACCTGACGTTGCGCCACAAATTCCACAGCCAGTGACGTCTTCTGCAAATTCCTTTGACTTCAATCAGCCCAACCATGCTCCTCAAAGAAGTGCGGCACCGCAGGCCGTGCCTAATTCTTCATCGGCGCAAGCCTTCAAAGGCCTAAGTTCCGAGCCCGATCACAAAGGCGATGAGGACAAGTCCAAGGGGCTAGATTTAGATAAATTGCAGATGTTAAAGTCTCTTGCCTTTCATGCACCGGTCGGGGCTCCTTTGCCATTGTTGCTTGATGATGCACTGCCAGCGGTGCCAATTGCGGCGCTCCAATCGGCTGACCATTGGAACTCTCTCGATGCTACGCCCGCAGCTCAGTTCAGTAAACCGCAAGCTCTTCCTCCTCCTGTTGCGCAGCCATCATTTAATCCATTTGCTTCCGGCCCCGATTTTTATTCCGAACCTCCCCGTGCTCAGACCGCTCCACCTGCGCCTGCTGCCGCTCAGTTTACTCCTGCACAAACCCCGCTTCCTCCTCACTCTCCTGTTCCTACGCCTGCTGCCCCACACGTTCCCTCGTACGAAATTCCGCCGGCACCAGTCGAGCACAAATCTGCTGCTGATAGTTGGGACTGGACAGCTAGCGAGCCCGTCTCCCCAGCACCGGTCTCTCCATCGGATGAAGATGGTCTGGACTGGAGTTGGGCACCATCTCCTGAAGAATTGGAGGAAGCGGCGCGCTCGCCCTCGCGATTTGCCTGGGAGGACGAGCCATCAGTAGAATCAAGCAGCGTTCGCGCTGAAGAACCTGCCACAGAAGAACACCGATTTGTCTGGGAGCCTGAACCAGGTGAGGTGAACACTACTGCCTTGCCTTCGGCTAAATCCATTGTGCCGCCACAGTCGTTTGAACCTCCTACAGTTCCTGTAATTGGCATGGTGAGCCAGCAAGTACCGAAGCCAGAGTTAGATGTCCAGGCTTTGTCATCTACAAATGAGACATCTGTGCCGACTGCCGATGATACCGTAGACAGTGGCGCCTTCTACTGGGGACCTGAGTCCAAAAAGGATGCTTCAGCAAAGAAGGAAGTGCCGGTAGTTGGTCAACCTCCCCAAGAGGTTCCGCCGTTGACTACGCCTTTGACCTTACCGGCTGAGGAATCCATTGCTGCTCTCGCTGAAGCAACACTCGCCGCCCAGTTTGTTGAGCCGGTAGTAAGTTCCTCGCCAGAAGTTTCTAGTCTGTTCAAATGGGATCCACCGGACTACAGCACGCCGCCTAGCGCCCTTTTTGGTGGTGTCACTCCACCTGAAGACGAAGCGTTGTCTAGCCTCGATATAGATAGTGAAATTAAGGAGCAAGCTAAGGGTGCTCAAGGAGCGGAAGACGCGCCTCTAACTGTTACTCCTTTGTCCCTCAACTTCGAGAGGAGTTCATTCGGTTCGAACGATTCTCGCGATGGCGAAGTTTTGAAATCTCAGGATGAAACGACGCAAACCAAGCCGCCAGAACAAGCAAAGGTCGAGCCCGAAGCCGAACACGAAGTAAAAGCAAAAGCCAAATCGAAGCACGAAACCAGAGGCGAGTTCGAAGCGGAAGCCGAACTCGAAGCAAAAGCGAAAGCGGACGCCGAAGCGAAAGCCGAACTCGAAGTAAAAGCGAAAGCGGATGCCGAAGCAAAGGCCGAACTCGAAGCAAAAGCGAAAGCGGACGCCGAAGCGAAAGCCGAACTTGAAGCAAAAGCGAAAGCGGACGCCGAAGCAAAGGCCGAACTCGAAGCAAAAGCGAAAGCGGACGCCGAAGCAAAGGCCGAACTCGAAGCAAAAACGAAAGCGGACGCCGAAGCGAAAGCCGCACTCGAAGCGAAGGCTACAAGCGCGCCTGCCACCAAAAAAGGCAAGAAGAAGGGCAAAGGTGCCTCAATTGAACCGGTTGATAAGGAGCTTTCAGATCCGGCAGACATCAAAACTGACGCCATCGAAGGTCACGGTGAGAAGGTTGGATTCGCCTTCCCAAATCTATTGCTACCAGACAATCCAGACTTGCTGCATTTGTTGAAAGCCGCTAATTGTTTCGTCGAAAGCGATTTGCAAAATGCATTTGTTGCTTCACTAAATGATCCTGCAGTCTCACTGGAATTGCTCAAATTGCTGAATGTGATTGATAAAGCCACTCTCGATTCGGCCGCGCGAATCAATAAGCTGGTGAAAGATGGCGTCATCGAACTGAATCAAGGCGTTGAATCGTTGACTGGTATTCAAAAAGGCGAAATTAAACATGCCGATTTGACCAAGGTTCTTGGTCTCGACAAGGCGAAGCCCAAGCCAAAAGCGAAGCGTAAACGCTAACCGACAAAAAAAACAGAGCGCCGTTTCCGACGCTCTGCAGGTGTTTTATGATCTTTGTTACCTAACCTTGTGCTCTTTTGCGTTGGCTATCGCTCTGCCACTGCGGATTTCCGGGCAGCTGAACTGGTTGAGCCGGTGAAAGACGCATTTTCGTTGCTCGTGCTCGTGCCACCACAAATGGATTTTCGTCTTCGAGCAGGCGTTCAATGAATTCTTCCGAACGATGAGTGCACTCTGCAAGAGCGAAGCGGACATCAGAAGATTCGTCGAAGCACAATTCTTCAGCGATTTCATCTGAAGTATGAGGATTGCCCGCCACTGCTATTCGTACACTAGGGTTGTTGTGTATAGACAACACTGCCAGCGTAGATGGCCAGGTGCTTGGGTTTTCAGCAACCCTTTCTGCATAAGCATGAGTTGATTGCCTGGCGAGGAAATCGAGCACCGCTCCTGGTGACTCTGGATGCACTGCTATCAGCCAGATTAAATGCATAGCCGCGTAGTCGGAAAGATAAGCATCGTTTGTGTTATCTGTGGAGGTATTAGCTGCTTCAGTCAGCCAGACCCACATCAATTGACGTAACTGGCGCTCTATATGGTCGGGCCATGTCCATCTCAATAAGAAGCGGTACGGGAATTTGGTTCTTTCCAAATCCTGCTCTTGCGATTCTGCATTATATATTGCCATTACCATTACTTCCGATTTCTAGACTTGTGACTAATACATGCCCCTGATCATGTGCTTCTTCACTCGGGGAAACCTATCAAGTTATATAAGATTGCCATGCTTTTCCGTGTTATAGACCCTACTGAGCAACGAGAGACGCCTTCTACACACTTTTGTTGCGGGTCTTTGGGCTCAGCTGCTTATTGCTTGCACCATGTAGCAATTTCAGAACCTTTTTTTTCGAAAAGAAGTTGTTCAAACCGATCTCTGCGCCGTGCCTGGCTCGGTATACAATAGATGAGTCAGTCCATTATAATTTTGCCGATTTAACAAGGATTCCTGAATGCGCCGCACAATGAGACCTTTGACGAAAGCGTGTTTTAGTGTGCTGGGTCTCAAATCTGGCGGGCAGTTCTTGATAGTGCTTGCTGCGTTGGCTTCCGTTAGTTCAGCAAATGGTGTGCAAGCGGAGCCGGAAAAAGATTCTGGTTCTTCAAAAGCGAACATAAAGAAGTCCAACAAAACCTTTAGCGGTAATGTCTCGTGGTACGGTGCGCAATTCAACGGCAAAAAGACTGCTTGCGGCGATATATTCGACATGAACAAGAAAACGGCTGCCCACAAAACGCTGCCTTTTCACACCAAAGTTCTGGTAGAGGATCCCCATACTGGACAATCTGTAGTGGTCGTTGTTAACGACCGCGGACCGTTCGTCAAGACACGCGTAATGGACCTGTCGCGCGGTGGAGCTGTTAGCCTCGGAACAATCCACAAAGGAGTTTGTCGCGTCGATTGTACGGTGCTCGATAACAATTAGCCGGTATCTTGAAGCCGCTAGTTATTGCTTGTCTTCGATGGCTTCAGCGCGCTTATCCATCGCCGTAGCTTCGGCACCTCTATTTAGTTCACGCAGCAAAATTGCATAGTTTCGAAGAGTCGCTCCGACCTGCGCACTCTGCGGTCCAAGTGCCTTTTCACGCAATGCTAGTGATTGTTTATAGAGAGGTTCAGCGTCTGCGAGTTTGCCCTCATCTCTATATAGCCTTGCGAGATTATTCAAATTGTTGGCGTATGATACCGGATCGCGATTGGGATCTTTTTCGCCCATTGCCACCAGTTGTTTGAAGAGATCTTCAGTTTGCCCTTTATCTCCCTGCTCTTTGTAGAGCAGCGCGAGATTGTTCATGCTCACTGCAACATCGCCGTTTGCATCCTTTTGTTGCTGTGCCACCGCTAGTGATTGTCTGGCAAGCGCTATTGCTTTGGTGACATCACCTTGATCGCGAGCTAGTTCGGCCAGATTGTTATAGCTTGTCTGCAATCCCTTGGGGTTGCTCTGACCCTGAGCTTGTCTCAATTCCAGACCTTTTTGAAACATTGGACCGGCAAGGTCGTATTTTTCTGTTTCCATAAAAAGCGAACCAAGATTGTCATAGCTTGATGCGATCTGTTCTGGATCGGTATTCAGTGTCTGGCGAATTTTTAACGACTGCCGGTAGAGTGGTTCAGCAGCTGTGAATTTGCCCAATTCCCGATTGAGCATAGCCAGATTGTTTAGGGCTCTTGCACTGTTTTCGCTATTTGCACCAGAACTTTGTTCGGTTATGCTTAAGGCTTCTTTGAGCAGAGGCTCAGCTTTTTCAAATTCACCTTTTTGTCTGTACAAACTGGCCATCTTAGTCAGGCTTTCTGCTTTTTCAGACTGCACTAAAACGGATGAACTGCTCGTGTCTTTCTGGCGAATAGTGGTCGCTTGCTGGAAGTATTTTTCTGAGAGTTCTTGATTGCCCTGCTCTTTGGCGAGCGTGCCAAGATTATCCAGACATTTGGCGACAGAGGGGTGATTGGCACCATAGTTTTTTTGCATGATCGCCAGACATCGCTGCAATAAAGGTTCTGCTTCGGCGAATTTGGCTTGAGCGCGCAACGTTGAAGCCAGGTTGTTCAGAGCAACGGCGGTAGCGGGGTGATCCGCGCCATGTGCTTTTTCTTCAATGCTGACCGTGCGTTCATAAATAGATTGTGCGTCTGGATACTTAGCTTGCTCACGATCGAGAATGGCTAAATTATTCAATGTTGGCAGTAAACTTTCACTATCTGCAGATGTTGCTTTTTCTTTAGCAGCGATCGCCTTCAAATAGGCATCTCGGGCTTGATCGTATTGTTTTTGCGCGTCATACATCATTGCCAGTCCGTTCAAGGAACGACCAAGTTTTTCGTTGTCGTTTAGACTCTGCGCTTCAGCTATGGCGGCTGAAAAACTGGTTTGGGCCTGGGTGAAATCTTTGTTTTGATAGGCTGCGGTGGCCTGATCCTGCAGTTTTTGCCAGTTCCTGGAATCTGCATGAGCACAAGGCCAAATGACCGTGGTGGAAATTAAAGCGAGAATGATTGCTGCGCTCTTTGTGTTATTAAAGTCGCGTTTTTGCAAAAACATCATCTCTTTCTGCTTTTCCTTCTAAGTACATTATCGTGACGCCTAGACATTTTAACTCTATTCATAATGTGAAGGAATGGACTGGCTCATTCGTTCGCATTGCTGAGTATTCTCGAAGGTCCATGGGAGCACTTAAACGCTCGATTAGGTAAACGATTGTCACAGCTTGTCTCAAGCTTTCCTTTCGAGGTTTTCAAAGGACTTATATAAAGTCGGTATAACATTCGGTTTAAGTTGCAAGGAGTGCTCATCAAATGTCTACGTACAAAATCACTGAAATTGTTGGAACCTCTACGAAGAGTTTTGCTGATGCTGTGCAAGAGGGCGTCAAGAAGGCTTCCAAAACGCTGCGCAATCTAAGCTGGTTCGAAGTCGTAGAGCAACGTGGAATGATCAAAGACGGTGAGGTTGGCGAATTTCAAGTAACCATCAAAATCGGTTTCAAACTGGAAGACTAAAACCTTTCCCACTCTGCTTTTAAAAGAACTAAAAATGGTGCCTCGCAAAGGCACCATTTTTTATTTGGTTCTTATTCGGCTTCAATGCTTAGGTGCTCAGATTACAGCGTCGAGTCAGCCATCGCGGTCTTGGCTGCCGGCTTGGCTGCTTCTTTGGCTGCTGCCTTGGCTTTCTCTGCAGCTTCTTCTTCATGCAAGAATTCAGTCATCATATCTCGCTCCATCTTTTTGCGATGCGAAACTTCGATGGGGTCATTGAAGTGCACTCGTTTCTCGTCCAGAGCGGCCTGTGTTTCAAAAGGGTTTTTCATTGCTTGAGGTACACGCAGCTGATCTTCCTTAAGAGCCTGCATGATGACTGGTTTTTGCGCGCCGAGATTAGCCCCGTGCCAGACCATCAGATCGTTGATTTCCGGGTCAGAACTCATAGCAACCGTAAAGACTCTTTTATCGTGCAAAACAGGCACGACATCTGGTCCGTGTAATTTGCCTAATAAATCGCCATCTACAAAAGCAGCTTTCACTTTGTGTAGATTGAATGCTTTCGTGCTGCCATCTTCGAGAATTCCCACAAATGGTTTGAGGCTCTCGATCCCGTTGAGGATGGTGACCTTTTCGCCCTGACTTGTCAGTGATCGTGTAATGCAGTGCGAAAAAAGAGATGTGTCTTCAATGACCAGAACATCTTTGGCCAGACCAAGCATACGTCCTAATGGCGTGTGTTCAGCGGCCAGTCCAACTCCTACTACAGCAGCTCCGGCAGCTACTGCTGCAGCCGCGCGAGGATGTTCATAAGCGTCTTTCCAGAGTGCGGAAACTTGTGAACCAATACTGTGAGTGTCACTTTTAACTTCGGACTGCGAATCTTTAGCTGGCAGTTTATCTATATCGCTCATAAAATACTCAGGTGCAACTACATCTTAGTTTTACACCTGCGTTTAAAGAGTGTCTTTCGGAAAAATACGAAAACGTGTCAATTAATCGTCAATACGCATGGCTCTCTAAGTGCCAAAAATTCGGTCTCCAGCGTCACCTAAGCCTGGAACTATGTAGCCTTGACTATTCAGTCTTTCGTCTACGGCCGCTGTCGTAATTTTGACGTTTGGATATTTGCTGTGCACTTTGGCAATGCCTTCAGGCGATGCCACAAAACAGACCAGATGAATAGAGTCTACTTTCAACTTAGCAAATAAATCGATAGCCGCTACAGCAGACCCGCCAGTGGCAAGCATGGGATCGAGTACGTAAACCCGACTTTCTGAAGGCAGTGTTTGAGGTAGTTTTGCGTAATATGAAATTGCTTCGAGAGTAGATTCATCGCGTCTTAAACCGACGTGATATATGCGAGCAGCCGGAAGAATTTTTTGTGCGGCTTCTGCCAGGATCAAGCCAGCGCGCAGAACTGGTGCGAGCACGACGTAATCGGTAAGTGCAATACCTTTAGTGGGAGCAACGGGAGTTTCAATTGAGACTTCTCTCGTGTGCAAATCAGCCATGGCTTCATAAAACAGATGACGAGCCATTTGTCCGGCGCGTAGACGAAATTCTTGAGACGGTGTCCGGTGGTCTCGTATTTTCGTGAGCAGTTCCTGGACTAATGGATGATTGACGACTTTGACGGCTGTTTTAGCGGAAATCATATTTTCAATCCTGTGGTTTTGGTACTGTCAGTTTCTGATTGCGGCAAGCTGCTGAGTCTCTGATCTAGCCCAGCGGTCAGCTTCAAGTATATCGTCTAGATCTGGTTTAGATACCGCGTTATGCTTGTTTAACACACGTTCGATGTACTGCGCGATTTCAGTGAATTTAATTTGTTTATTCAGGAATAGACCAACTGCGATTTCATTGGCCGCATTCAATATGCAGGGCGTTGTGTCATTTGCGCCGGCAATTTGTTTGGCAAGAGCCAGGCAAGGAAATTTTCTAAAGTCGGGTTCTTCGAAGGTGAGGGTAGCTATCTGAGCTAAATTTAGCCTTGGCACCTGCTCCGAAAAAACGCGGTCTGGATAAAAAATGGCGTAATGAATGGGCAAACGCATGTCGGGTACACCGAATTGTCCAACAATGGAACCATCGATAAATTCAACTGCCGAATGCAGAATTGATTGCGGATGAATTACCACTTTGATTTGCTCTGGTGACACGTCGAATAGCCAGCGTGCCTCAATTACTTCTAGCCCTTTGTTCATAAGGGTTGCAGAATCTATAGTGATTTTGGGTCCCATCGACCAATTTGGGTGTTTCAGGGCATCTTCTGTGGTGGCAGATTCAATTTGAGCCTTACTCCAGGTTCTAAAAGGTCCCCCTGAGCCTGTTAGCAAAAGCTGAGCGATTTGGTTGACGCGCTGATGCATCGGTTTGCTATCGGCTAAAGCCTGAAAGATTGCCGAATGCTCGCTGTCTACCGGTACTATTTGCGCGCCAAATTGTTTTACCAGTGGCATGACTACGCAGCCGGCTGCAACCAGTGTTTCTTTGTTGGCCAGAGCAATGATTTTACCCTGCTTAATTGCGGCGATGGTCGGTTTTAAACCGAGGAAACCAACAACTCCGGTGACGACAGTGTCAGCTAGCGGATGCGCCGCCACATTAATCAAACCTTCTTCACCGTATTCTATGACCACTTTATTAGTGAGGTCTGAAGAAGAATTTTCCAACAACTTCCTTAATTTGACGGCGCTTTCTGAGTCAGGCACTGCAACGAGTTCCGGTTTGAAGCGAATCACCTGGGCTGCGAGCACTTCTAGCTTACTTTTGCCTGCAGCCAGCGCTACAATTTTGAGCGCGTCTTTATGCAAATCGCAAACGTCTAGAGTTTGTCGACCGATTGAGCCGGTCGAGCCGATTAAACTTATGTGTTTCAAACAACACCGGAGGTGAGAATTGACAGCTAATCTTACTACGGCAGAAGCTGATCTAAACTCTCTGTGCAAATAAAATGCGAGGCTGTTTTAATTCGGTCTTTAGTGATTCTCGCCTGTGCTTGCTCATAACTGGACAAATCAAGCGCGCTACCGTAATAGGTTAGATCCGCTTGAGGATTCTGCCAATCTAGCGCTCCTGTTGTAGTTCTTGGAATCTCGCGCCAGTTGCGGGGATCAAAGCCATAAATGGGATTGTGCACTCGTCTGTTTTGATCATCGAGGTGAGTACGCGCGACATCTTGCGCGACTTGGTATTCGTGTTCTGCACGATTCAAGAAGTTATAGGCATTGTTAGGAATGTTATCGCGCTCAGGTACTGAAACCACATTGCAATCCGCTAGGTTTTTGCCTGCTTCGAGTGTGTCCAGTTTGGCTAGCATGACGTTAAACCAGGGATCTTTATTGTTTTCCGGTACGCCTGCGTCGTGCCTGAATTGAGTTTCGCCCAGCTCAAGCAAGTCATCGTTCATCTTTGCTGCATTTTTGACCAGGTGAAAAACGTCATTGCTGCCAGCAGTTGGAGGAATTGGATACTCGTGATGTGTCGCAGCGACAGGCTTTAGTTCAAAGCTGCCAGGATAAAATTGGTCACTATTGAATGCTTGTCTATAGGCCTCGAGTCGCCCCTGACCGGCTACTCGGGTGAAAGGCGTGACCACATCGGTTTTGCCATCAGCGCTTTTATTGACTTGATTGATTGTCACATAGTCGACATTGCCAGGCAGAGCAAATGTCTTATCAATTTTCCCGCCTTGTTTTTCGTAAATCTGACCGACGAAGATTGGCTTGTTCTGGGCATCTGTCGTTAAACCAACTTGAAAATTGACGTCGCCACGTTGATTGATGACGATTTTGCTGACATTGGGTTGGTCAATTGCTTTTTGAAAATTAGGTGAATCAGCCGATACGGTGAGCACGCCATTTTTGTCTGGAGCAGGTATGGCACTAGCGTCAGCTGGTGCCGCTTGAGCTTTTGGGGCGTCGATGGCGCCAGTTTGGACAGTGTCAGCTGTGGCTTTGGCAGCTGGATGATCAGCTTCTTTGGCGCTTGTTGGCTTGCCAGAGCCAGTCCAGGAATGCCATTCGTCACTGAGTTTGCTAAGAGTGCTTGCGGCAGCTTGATCTGCTTCGTCGACGAGGTGGTTCCAACCTCTTTGTATGTTTTCCAACGAAAAATCAGGCATTGCTTTTCCTCTAATCCATCAAAAAAGAATATCCATGGAATTAGGCTTGAACGCAATGCGAAAATTACGAGTCTGGGAAGATTTCTTTCGCAACTTTACGTGGGTTCAAGTGGGCGGGCAAACATTGCTCCCGTTAGGCTTTTAGACCAGTTCAGGGTTGTGCTTATTGGTCCATTTTCTATTTGCACCTTCATCGCTGATTTCTTTGAGCTTGCATCCATAAAGTGCCGAACCCCATGGGCGTCGCAATAGATGAGACCCGTGTGTGTAATATCGATACCCGGAGCATTGGAACAAACTCCGACAATGTCACCGGTTTGCAGCAGATTCTCGATGTCGGCGATTTTGCTCATGGGGACATAACTGAGGGCCAGGTTATTGATTGAGGTCTCTTGCTTTTTAATTGCGGAAACAAGTTCTGGGTGTGCTTTGAGCTGAATGGAGCTGTTTGGATGATCCGACATGACACTAACTTTTTGGGTGAAGGGCACAGCTCCAGGTAAGCGATCGAGAATCTGGATGACCTTTTTCTTTTGGTTATCTGCAAACCAGTCCGTGGTGTAGTGCAATCGCGATGTGTAATCGCCGACTACGCCATTTCGATAGCGAGTGAATGTTACTTCGTTAATTAAGTCTGATGGGCTGTGCAAGCCCTTTTTCAGGATGCGAGCGAAATCTAACGTCGTCTCGAAAAAAGTGACGCAATCCAGACCTTGAAAATTGACTGAGCAAAATTCATTGTCTGTTGATAGCTCAAGAGTGTTTGGAACGTAGGGTATGCCTAACAATTCTTCGGCAATCTTACCCATCAAAGCACCGATGGCAAGCTTCTCCCAGTGTTGCAGGCGGCTCTTTGCGGCAATGCGGTCGAAAACTTCTTCACCCTGGAAAACTGGTTTAGTGATAACCGGACTTTTGGAAAAAACTCTTAGGCCGTTAAGCGTGAGTGCACCACAGGTGGTGAGAATCGACTTGAGAACAAGTCTGCGCGAGTAGCGATCAGTTTTAGTTTGTGCGTCCGATCGGGCTAACATACGAAGGTTGAATCTATAGCCGTTAGTAGTTGAGGCAGTTCTAAATAAATTCGGTCACTCATAGCATAACCCTCTTGCGCGTCGGACAAAATTCTTCCGGCAATCAAAAACGAATGGAAGCCATCCGTACTCACATTTGCCCCAGGTTATACAACTGACACCCTGTTGTAATCGAATATGTCAATATCTTGCCTTTCGAACAGCTTTTCAAGTTCATTTGATCCGTGTTCCCTGGCAAACTCAGTCTCTCTTTTTGAAACGGGCACAGCCAGCAGCCACGCAACTGTCTTCCCCTCAATAGTCGTTGAGTGCAATTTGTCCTCCCATAAGAACGGTTGAGAGAAATAAATATCGCTCATCGTCGTGGAAAGACCATACATATCCATGACATCGGGAAATATTATCCCGGGGGCGCAAAACCAATCTGAATTAATTACACAAAACGCTGCAGTAGCAAGTACTTTATCCATATCCCGGAACGCTGAACCACAAGCACCGACGAGCTCAAGCCGCGTGGGGAATTCCTTACCATCCCTAAGCATGGGACTTTCGGAAAGACCGATTGTGGCGTACGAATTGACACCAGACTGTGGGTTGTCAGTCATCATGAGAATATCCACGACGCTTGTCCGCTTATCATCCCAAAACTCGCGAACCGATGGCTTCGCGATTGAAAAGGCACTCATCACGTGCTTGCCGACGGCCCTTCTAAGTTCGGATATTTGTCTCATTTTTTCAAAAATTTCAGCGATTAACACCGAATGACTGCCACACAAATCTTTTACCATGGCAAGACTATGCGCACGTTAAAGGAGTTCGTCACCGCAGCTTAATCAGCTAAAATTCCATCAGAGCTGGGGGTGATCACGAGGTGATTTTATCCATAAAATTTCTCGGGTCCAAGCCACTGTCAAAGCATTCTCAAGTCTGCTAATCTTCCAACATATGAACAGTTCAGCTGCTCCTAGCGCCAATGAATCTAACTCGAAGCACGGTTTCGGCATTCAGCTTGGAGCAGTGCAGCGTGAACTAATCTTGATAAGTATTCTCAGCTTGTTTTGCGAGCTGATGATTATTCGATGGCTCTCAACCGAGATACGCATTTTTGCATACTTCAAGAATCTGCCATTAATGGCCGCCTTTCTTGGATTGGGTTTGGGTTTTATCTGGACGCAACACAAGACTGACTTTATTCGCTGGTCAGCGATTGCATTTCTTTTCGTCAGTCTATTGTTGGTTTCGGCTCTTGCCATGCATTGGACATTCTTGTCCTTTGTCGACCCATTTAAGTTCATGCTTTTTGGCGTCGGTGTCGCTGCTGATACTGCAACAGCTAGCGGCACTCTATTAACGACGTTGTGGTCTCTTCTGATCATGATTGGCACTTTCGCTCTGACAACCTTAGTCTTTGTCGGTTTCGGTCAACGCACAGGTCAACTATTCGAAAAACTTAAGCCGCTTGAGGCCTATTCGCTGAACGTATTTGGTGCGCTGGTGGGCACCGTTTTGTTTTCAGTGTTGTGCTGGCTTGGCACATCACCAGGAATATGGCTCGTGGTGGCTGGAATCGGCTTCCTTTTGCTTAGACGGACACCAGTGCATTTTGCCATCGTTGCTATGGGACTCGTCTACTATTTTTGGCTGGCTTCATTCATCGCTCATTCTTTCTATGGTGATCAATTTGTCGAGACGGTCTGGTCTCCATATTATCGAATCGATCTAACCCGCGTTCCTGCGCCAACTTTTAACAGCAAAAATAACTTGAGCTGGGGCTATTCGCTGTATGTCAACTACGACAATTTTCAACAGATCCTCGACTGCAGTCCCGAGAACCTAGCCCGTTTTCCAGCCGATGTGCAGGCAAAGATGCGCGAATCTTTTGAACCGCCATTTCACCTGTTCGGTAAACCTGCTGATGAGGCGTTGGTTCTAGGAGCTGGCAATGGCACTGACATTGCCGCCGCCTTGCGCGTAGGTGTCAAACATATTGATGCGGTGGAGATCGATCCTGGGATAGTAGCTCTTGGTAAACGTAAACACCCAGAGCGTCCGTACGAATCACCAAATGTATCTCTGCACGTCATGGATGCAAGAACGTTTCTGAAGAAGACAGATAACAAATATGATGTGATTTTATTCGCCTTTGTCGATAGTCATGCTGCCTTTTCAGCCATGTCATCTTTGCGCACAGACAATTACCTTTTTACACAGGAATCAATGAATGATGCCGCTCGCCATTTGAAGCCTGATGGTGTCATAGTCGTGCGATTCCTAACGATGGCCGATTGGCTATGGCAGCGCCATGGAAAGACACTGGCTAATGCTACCGGCATGACACCTTTAGGCTATCGGACAGAGCCAGGTCGAGTAGAAAGTGGAATGTTCATAGCCGGGCCTGGGATCGTGGGGCGATCGGCTCCTGTGATTGCCAACATGCCACCACGGCAGGTGAATCTGGATAACACAACGCCTGTTTGTACTGATGACTGGCCATTTCTGTTCTTGCCCGCACATGGCATTCCGACCGTGTACATGTTGCCTATCTTTGCCGTTTTGCTGTTTGGTTTTACGTTTGTTGCTGGACAATTTCGCACGGGCGTCAAAGATGCTCTCAACTGGCAGATGTTCCTCACCGGAATGGGATTCATGATGCTAGAAGTTCGTGCCATGTCGACTTTATCATTGCTCTTTGGGTCAACCTGGATCGTCAATAGCACGGTTATCTCTGGTGTCATGATCGTTATTCTTTTGGCTAACCTGGCAGTAACGAAGATGAATTCTAGACCGCTGTTAATGACAGGGGGACTAATGCTTGCAGCTCTGATTGGTTCGAATCTAACTTCTGTGGCGGGACTGGTTCACTTAGGCGAGGTTCCAGCACAAACGCTGGGGACGGCGATCTTTTTATCGCCCATGGTTTTTGCGGCAGTGATCTTTTCCTTGATCTTTAAGGAATCGCGGTCTGTCAGCAACGCTCTTGCATTTAACGTTGTCGGTGGGCTGGTTGGAATCTGTCTGGAATATATTTCAATGTGGCTGGGCATGCGGGCGTTAGGCTGGCTGGCGATCATTATTTACGCAAGTGTACTGATCATTGATCGGTTGCGTACCAAGAACCAAAAGAGTCCTGAGAAACTACAAGAAGACCCCTCCGCGCCCTGACCCTTTCGATTTCAAGACTACTGGCGATAGCACCATGGGCGGTGAGGGTTGACTTGTAGTAACAATTCGGCGAACCCATGCCGATCGCAAACATAGCAAGAGAGTCTCTCCTTTAGAGGTGCCGTAAAGACTGGGTTAGTAGCGCAAAACTCGTCTCATAAATGCCTTCTCAACGTCTGTTTGAAAGCATCACCAGTTCGGCGTCGGCGAGCGCGTTACCACGCTTCATTGTGGTAACGCCTTCTTTTTAGTGGCTTTGCGAGGACACTCTTATTAAATGGTTTTTTGGCCTGCTACTACATGTTATTTGGTACTTCGGGCACGATCCCTTTTAACCTATTTGGTCATTCTTCAATACCGCTTTCGCAATGAGATTTTTTTATCACAACACGGTTTAACCGAATACCTGCGACTTGTAGTGGAGGGCTGATGTGCAGATGCTTAGGCAAAGAACTTGTCAATCCGCCCGCATAAACGAGCGGCGGCATACAAATTCGCTGGACATCTTGAGTTTCTTTATTGCGGTATCTGGTGGAAAAGGTATCGGGGTTGTATTCGTTAGATTCATCACGACTGCAAGTGCCAGCTCATTAAACAATGCATTATTAGTTTTTGAGGCAAAATTCGCGTCCGATACCTTTCCGCATTGGTCGATTGTAAAGTCAATTCGACAAATTCTCGGCCCCAGGCAAGTGCATTTCGGCTCAAATCTTTTGTAACCTTGATTATCGAGTCTTGAGACAATGGCTTTTTCCCATTCCTGCCATTGAGGTTGGTCGCGTAGACCGGGCGAGTCGCAAATGGTCACGGTAACCTCGCCTTCTTTGGGTTCTCGGTCGTCTTGTTCAGCGTTTACTTTTGGTGTCGTGTCTTTTACATCGTCGCAAAATGCGGGTCCTGCGAAATTCAAAATTGTCAGGCAGGATGACGCGACAATGACGAGATGCATCAGCGGAAAAACCTTTAAATTCGCAACGTTGATCATCTTAGTGACACTCAAATCCGCGGTCCAAAATTAATAGCAATATTTTGGGCTACGGTACCAATATAGGGTCTAGCAGTGCAAAAGAAAAGAGCTTGTTCGTTAGAACAAGCTCCCTTCGGCTTTATCGATGTCCGCTTACTGCTCTTTGAACTTGATTTCCGCTTGCAAGCGATGCACAAATTCCTCAGGAGTCATGAGACCCATGTCGCCATTGCGGCGATGACGGATAGCCAGCTGACCATTAGCTTGCTCTTTGTCGCCAATAACAACCATGTACGGGACCTGATCAAGTTGAGCTTCTCTGATGCGCTTATTCATCGTCTCAGCTCGGTCGTCCAAGTGTGCGCGAATATCGGCATCATTTAAAAGCTTCATCAAGTGTTCAGCTGCTTCATGATGCCTGTCGGAAATTGGCACCACTACAACTTGAACAGGAGCGAGCCACAGTGGGAACACACCAGCGTAATGCTCGATCAAACCGCCAACAAAACGTTCAAGCGAACCCAATACCGCTCTGTGCACCATAATTACACGATGCTTGCTGCCGTCTTGAGCAATGTAGTTGACGTCGAAGCGAGTCGGCAAATTCAAATCGATTTGCACTGTTGGTCCTTGCCATTCGCGACCAATTGCATCATAGAGTTTGATGTCGATTTTCGGCGCATAGAATGTGCCACCACCTTCATCCACATCATATGGTGCGCCGCGTTTCTTGAGCGCTGTTTCCAAGGCGTTCGTCGCAAATTCCCACTCTTCATCAGTACCGATGTATTTCTCAGGCCGAGTTGATAGGTAAGCTTTATATGTATAGCCAAAGATTTTCATCATGTAATCGATGAGATCTAAGATGCCATTGATTTCGCTTTCCAGTTGTTCGGGTGTGCAGAAAATGTGCGAGTCATCTTGTGTGAATCCGCGAACACGCAGCATGCCGTGCAGCACGCCAGAGCGCTCGTAGCGATAGACGGTGCCCAGTTCAGCAAAACGCAGTGGCAAATCGCGATAGCTGCGCATTTGCGTTTTGAAGATCATGATATGCCCCGGGCAATTCATTGGCTTGGCGCGATAGGGCTGACCATCAATGTCCATGGCGGAATACATATTTTCGCCATAGCTATCTAGGTGACCGCTGATTTGATAGAGCTTTTCGCTGGCAATATGCGGAGTGAAAACGAATTGATAGCCCCGTTTGCGGTGCTCTAAACGCCAGAAATCTTCAATCGCCGAGCGTACTGCTGCTAGTTTTGGATGCCAGAAAACTAGTCCTGGTCCCACTTCCTCGTGAGTCGAGAAGAGGTCGAACTGCTTTGACAGTTTGCGGTGATCGCGTTTTTCTGCTTCTTCAAGACGGGCCAGATAAGCATCGAGATCCGCTTTATTCCACCAGGCGGTGGCATAAATCCTCTGCAAATGGTCTTTCTTTTCGTCACCACGCCAGTAAGAACCAGATACTTTCAAAAGCTTGAAAGCCTTGATATTACCGGTTGATGGCAGATGCGGCCCGCGGCAGAAGTCGTTCCAGATTGTGTTTCCGTCTTTATCTTGCATTAAATACATAGTCGGATTATGGTCTCTATGTTCTTGCAGCAATTCAGCTTTGAATCTTTCGCCTTGTTCTTTGAACTGACGCAATTGATCGTCGACATCAGGAATGTCAAAGCGCACCAGACGTTGATTTTCTTTAGCGATTCTAGCCATTTCGACTTCTATTTTTTCGAGATCGTCGCTCGAAAGGTTGTGTTCGGGAATATCAAAGTCGTAATAGAAGCCGTCATCGATTGTTGGACCAATAGCGATTTTTGCTGTTGGAAAAAGCTTTTGCACTGCCTGGGCCATGACGTGCGCAGTTGAATGGCGCAGCAGCTCAATTGATTCCTCATTTTTAGGGGTGAGGATTTTAACCTTGTCGCCATCTTTGAGCGGCGTGAATAAATCTTTTAGTTCGCCGTTGATTGTCGTTCCAACGGCTTCGCGATAGAGACCTTGCGAAATAGATTTAGCAAGATCGGCTCCTGTGGCACCCGATTCAACTTGTCTGCTTGAACCGTCGGGTAATACAACTGAAATTTGACCTTCAGAGACAATGGCCATAGAGATGCTCCTTTCGCGAGCGGCAAGGGCGCCAGAACTTTTCTGCTGATGCAGTCAAGAGGGCGCAAATCCTACTCAGGATTCAACCGCTTATGGCATTTTAACAGGCGAATTCCTGCTTAATCTCTTTAAGAAACGCTATTAAGTGTTCTTGCAATGTGTGGAAACGAATTCCGGCGGCGTCCCAGCTATAAAAACCAGTCGTAGCATTGCCTGAATCGAGCCAGACTTCGACCTTTGCTTCGTTTTGTCGGGTGCGACTAATGCTTATTTCAAATGATGGCTCGGAAGGTTCGAAAAGTAACTGTTGTTTGTCATTTTCAATCAGTGCTTCAAGTCGTTTACAAAGTTCGGCTACTTCATCTTGCGGATTGCGACAAAAGAGACAGTCAGAAATTGTCGAAAATGTCTCAGTTGAGTCACTTGGAAACCGCCCAAGCTTCAGTTCATAGGTGCCGGTTTTCAGTGTCAAAGTAAAACGCTGCCAGCTTTGTCCCTGAATGTCTTCTGTTGAGAGAGCATTGAGCTCAAGCGAGCTTGGATTTTCGGCATCTTCTGAACGCAAAATGGCCATTGAGTTTTCCTCTATTTTCTAAATTCTGCTATTTGCCGATGCAAAATTTGGCAAATACATTCGTGATAACTTCTTCGGAAACCGATTCGCCGCAGACTTCCGATAGTCGATCAATTGCTGATTTCAAATCGGTAGCAAGACAATCCTGGGGCATGGCATTAAATACGGTTTCCTGAGCAATTACAAGACTCTCTACGGCTTTCTCACAAAGCTCCCCTTGTCGCGCATTTAACGAACCGCCTGACTCCTGCAATTTTTCGCCTTGCATCACGAAAGATTCAATCCAGTCCGTGAATTTTTCCAGATTTTCCCCGGTCTTAGCTGAGATGGCGATAGTCGTCATGGCGTTCGGGGCATGCTTAGCGATTTCTGCAAAGGTATCTGCAGTCGTCAAATCTACTTTGTTGCCAAGTAAAAGAAATGGTTTTTGAGCGATCATTTGCAAAATCAATTGATCGTCTTCAGTCCAAGCGCAACTTAGATCGCAGACGAGTAATACGATATCGGACATCTCGACAGCCTTAGCCGATCGCTCGATGCCGATTTTTTCCACCGTATCTCTGGTCTCTCGGATGCCAGCAGTGTCGGTGAGAATAACAGGAATACCGTTTATGTCTAAGAGTTCCTCCAGCGAGTCTCTGGTTGTGCCAGCAATGTCTGTGACGATGGCCCGGTCGAATTGCAACAGCTGATTGAGCAGGCTCGATTTCCCAGCGTTTGGTTTGCCGACGATAGCTAGTCTCAGACCGTCGCGTAGAAATCTACCTGAGCGTGATGTGGATGCCAGTTTTTTCAACTTTACGCAATTTTGGGCTAGTATTTCGTTGAGATCGTCGAATGGCAATTCGCCAACCTCTTCGGGAAAGTCAATGCCGGCAACGATCCGCGACAAGAGTTCGATTAAATCCTGCCTTGCTAATTTTATTTGTTCGCCTAATTCGCCATTTAATGCAGATAAGGCGAGGCGACTTTGGCGGGAAGTTTTGGCTTGGATCAAATCATAAACTGCCTCAGCCTGAGTTAAATCCATGCGCCCATTCAGAAATGCTCGCTGCGTAAATTCGCCGTTGCGAGCCAGTCTTGCTCCACCTTTTAAGCACAAGTTGAGAATTTCATTTGTGACAACCGCTGAGCCGTGGCAATTAATCTCAATGAGATCTTCACCTGTATAAGTGTTTGGACTCTTGTACGGAATCAGCACCACCTCGTCGACGAGTTGATTGTTCTGTATATCCTTTATGTATCCATGCATGGCCTGGTACGGCGTCCAGATTGCTTTCGTACCTGAAAAAAGTGATGCGGCAATAGTCCAGGCATCTTTGCCTGATAGCCTGACTATGGCGATGGCACCTGCTCCTGGTGGGGTCGAGATGGCAGCAATTGTGTCGTCGAATGCAAGTAAGCTCAAACTGTGTCTCCTGTAGCCAGAGCATTATCACATACGGTGTCCGCGACCACTACGTGACGGGGGGCGATTAGACAGCCATTTTTTGACGGCGCCTGTAATCTTTCGACTACAAAATTTTCCAAGAAATTTTTTTGCCATTTTTTTAGAGAGCAAACTACTAACGCTCAAAAGGCAGTAACAGGGGGCTTTTAAAAGTCTTTTCAATTTTGGGACGACTCTCATACAAGACAAATTGGTCACTCATAACCTCTTGAACTTATTCTGCTACCACTGTACTATTTCGCAGATTGCGAGAGGCACTGGCTTTTTGCATACTCTGACCGTTCCAATTTCTCAGGTTAGGAAGAACAATGAATAAAGCTGAATTAGTTAACACGATTGCGGAAGCCACTGGACAAACGAAAGTTCAGGTCCAGAATTCGGTTGCATCAATGTTGCACACATTGACTGCAGCACTTGCTAAAGGCGACAGGGTAACACTCGTTGGATTTGGCACATTTGAGCGTCGTCAACGCCAGGCTCGCACTGGTGTTAATCCGCAAAATCCAAATCAGAAATTGAAAATCGAAGCTGCTAAGGTGCCAGTGTTTCGCGCTGGACAAGAGCTGAAAGACATTGTGGACGGCAGAGCAAAGCACGCTCCGCTTCCCAAATTGGCATCAAGCTCGGCTGCACCGAAGAAGAAAGCCGCTGCCAGCAAAGCTAAGCCAGCAGCCAAGAAAGCCGCTCCAGCAAAGAAAGCCAAAAAGAAGAAGAAATAACTTTTTGAGACTTTGATTTTTCAAGAGAGAGAACAGAAATGTTCTCTCTTTCGATTTTCAGGAGACCTTTTTGACAGCCTGTTTGAGACCGTAACGCAAATAAAGCAGCACGACAAAATTGCTGACGGCATGCGCAATGATTGGCGTCCAGACTGAGCCTGTGCAGTCTTTTAAAAATCCCAGAAAAAGACCTGCACAAAATGCCCATACGCCATACGGAAAATGTCTGAAACTGGGACAATGAAAAATGCCGAAAAATGCACTCGCCGCCACAATTCCTGATTGCTCTTGAATTACGCCTCTAAAAAAAACTTCTTCGCAAAAACCAGAAGCAGTTGCAACCATAACGATGTCTGGCAAAGTGAATTGAGCAAATAAGGGCGCCACTTCATCCAGAACTATGGATTTGAGAGTGCCCAGCCACTTGATCGATTCGCCGTAACTTCGGGCGAGCCATAAAAGAGCAAAACCACTGCTTGCCGTAAATAGCCCGCCAAGTAGTCCGTAAAATAGAAAAATCCGGTGACAGCGGAAAATTGGCAACAGATAAATTTCGCCCAGTTGCGACCAGAATGTAGCTGTCAACAACAAAATTGCTTCGACGACGATGGTGACGTTGAAAATAGTGACGCGATCGAGAGGCTTATTCGGCATTGGGCACCACGACTTCTGGCTTGAGTTTCCACCTTCTTTCGAGCAGCTGTCCGACTGGCGCGATTTCATCAAAGTCGACTTCTTGATCGCTTTCCAGTTTGCACAAAGCGATGAGCGAACCTTCAAAAATGGCAAGCACCTGGTTGCCTACAGAAGCTGTGACGAGGCGATCCGATGTGACGGGCAAGCGTTGTCCCATTCTTAGTGATTTGGTTTCGGTAGACGAGATGTCGAGCAATTCTAATTCAGGGCTTTGCGCGAGTACCGTTTGCGGAGCAATAACTACGCGGGTTAAATCGTCGCGTGAAATGTCTCTGGGAATTTCAATGGCGTCGGATAGTGAAAAAGGACCCGACTGTTCTCTGATTAAAGCTTGCAAGCAGCCGCCAACTTTTAGTTTATCGCCTAAATCGCGCGCGATAGAGCGAATGTAGGTACCGCTGCCGCAGATAATTCGCAGCTTCAAAACAGGATACTGATAGTCAAGAATGGCGATTGATTCGACCGTCACGTCACGATCCCTGATTTCTTCAGGGATGTTTCCGGCTCGCGCCAGTTCATAAAGGCGCTTGCCTTGATGATGAATAGCACTGTAAACAGGCGGTTTCTGTTTAATATTGCCAATGAAGCCAGTCAGGGCAATTTCGATTTCAGACAGCGGAATGTTTTCGGAGACGGCAATTTGTTCGATGATATCGCCTTCCACGTCATCTGTTGTTGTTCGTGTCCCAAGCAATACTTCAGCGACATAGATTTTGTTGTGGGGAAGGAAACGCAAAAATCGGCAAGCTGAGCCAATTGCAATGGGCAAGACGCCTTCAGCCATGGGATCGAGCGTGCCACCATGACCGACTTGTTTGATATTTAAGGCTTTACGGACGCGGGCGACGATGTCGTGCGAAGTTACGCCCTTGGGCTTATTGATATTGATGAATCCCAATAGTGGCTTCACCGCAGTATCGCCTCTCTGGCTCATTTCCAATCAGACTTCGCCTCGCGAAATCTTGCCGAGCAGATCGGAAACCTTTGAACCGCGTTCCAGTGAATCATCCAGTTTGATAGTCATCTCAGGGGCGTAACGCAATTGCAAACGGCGTCCAAGCTCACCGCGGATATAGCCTACTTCTTCATTGAGTGCTTTCAGTGTGTTTTGACGCTGTTCTTCTTCGCCAAAAACTGAGATAAAAACGCGCACCGAGCGACAGTCAGACGTGCACTCAACTTCTGTGACAGAAATAAGGCCGCCGATGCGAGGATCTTTGAGACCACGACGAATCAAGTCAGACAGCTCGCGCTTGATTTGCTGGGCAACTCTTTCGGCTCTTTGTCCTGACATATTCCACACTTCCAATTTCGTTCAACCATCAGTTGCAGCTGCCGGGATGGGTCCTCAAGCAACTTTGAATGAAGGTTAGGATCTAGTGATTTCGCGTTTTGTTTCTTCGATTTTATAGCAGTGAACGAGATCGCCTTCACGCACATCGGAGAATTTGTCGAAGCTCATACCGCATTCGAAGCCTTGAGCCACTTCTTTTGCGTCGTCTTTGAAACGCTTGAGAGTGTCTAGCTTGCCTTCGTAAACAATAGTGCCGCCTCTATCAACTTTGGCGATGGCGCCGCGATTGACCTTGCCATTTATAACCATACAACCAGCGATAGTGAGGTTCTTGCCGAATTTGAAGATCTGACGAACTTCTGCGGTTCCGGTTTGAACTTCGGTGCGCGATGGTTGAATTAGCCCTTGAATGGCTTTTTCGAGGTCGTCTGTGATCTGATAGATGATGTTGTAGGTACGAATGTCAACGCCGGCGGTTTCAGCCACTGTTTTGGCGTTCTGGTCAGGCGATACATTGAAACCGAGCACAATCGCGTTTGATGAAGCCGCCAGGTTAACGTCGTTTTCAGAGATGTCACCAGAAGCGGTGCGTAGCACTCTTACTTGAACTTCGTTACCACTTAGCTTTCTCACTGAATCTGCAATAGCTTCAGCAGTTCCTTGAACGTCCGCTTTAACGATCACATTCAAATCTTTGACTTCGCCGCGTTCTAACATATCGTGCAACGATTCGAGAGAAACGTGATGATTACGACGCTCTACGAGGCCTAACTTGCGCGATTCAACGAGTTGTTTTTGTATTTGCAGATCAGAAACTACTTCAAAGCGATCGCCAGCTTGCGGTACTTCATCGAGTCCCAGAACTTCAACGGGCATTGACGGACCGGCTGCTTTAACGCGTGCGCCACGATCGTCATGCAACGCCCGAACTCGACCGGATGCAGTTCCTGCCACAATGATGTCGCCTTCGCGCAGTGTGCCGTTTTCAACGAGAGCTGTTGCGACTGGACCACGACCACGAGACAATTCCGCTTCGATGATGACGCCACTTGCTGGTTTATCAGGATTGGCTTTCAGTTCGCCAACGTCTGCTACAAGTAGAATCATTTCAAGCAGTTCGTTTAAGCCTGTACGCTTCTTCGCCGACACTTCGCACGTCACAGTGGCGCCGCCGTATTTTTCAGCGAGCAAACCATATTCCATCAATTGAGAAAGAACACGATCTGGATCGGCGTCGGCTTTGTCGATTTTGTTGACAGCGACGATAATTGGGACGCCAGCGGCTTTGACGTGATCGATTGCTTCAATTGTTTGAGGCATCACACCGTCATCAGCTGCTACTACGAGAATGGCAATGTCAGTGGCTTTAGCTCCACGAGCGCGCATGGCGGTGAAAGCTTCGTGACCTGGAGTATCCAGGAAAACGATCTGACGGACGTTGCCGTCTTCGCCTTCAATTTCAACGTGATAAGCGCCGATGTGTTGCGTGATACCACCGGCTTCACCGGCAGTGATTTGGAATTTGGTCTGACGAATCGCGTCGAGTAAGCTGGTTTTGCCGTGGTCGACGTGACCCATGATTGTCACCACAGGTGGACGGGTGACAAGGGCGGCTTCATCTTCGGCCGACAAGATTTCTTTTTCTTTGATTACTTCTTCAACAGGCGCTTCTTCTGTGAGCACCTCGTATTCCATCTCTAAAGCTAGCTCTTTTGCCAGTTCCAGTTCAACCATCTGATTGACTGTACGCATAATGCCTTTCTGCATCATCCGTTTGATCAATTCGGTTTCAGGCACACCCATTTTTGTCGCCAGTTCATTAACTGCGAGATTCGTCGTCAATGTCACAATTTTTGGTGTTTCAACAGGAACATTGGCAGACCGTTGTTGTTTATCGTCGCGCTGATTAGAGTGACGATTCGATGGAGTTGGTCTGTGTTTTGGTGGTCTTGGCTGGGTTGCTCGAGTTGAGGGTGCAGCGATGCGAACTGGTACCGATGGTGTCATGGGCCTCATTGCTTGTCCGCGCGAGCGCGAAGCGTTGTCATCTTTTTCTGATTCCGGTGCGAATTTTGGTTCAGCCGGAGGTTCGAAAGAGATGGTGTTGTCTTTTTCGGGCACGTCCTGGACGGGCACTGGGGATGGTTCTTTTTTTAACGGAGCTTCAGTTTCAGGCTGAGCTTCCTTAAGGCTTGGGGCGTGCTTTTCTTTGACAGCGTGCTCGATTTCGACAGATTGTGCTGGTTGTGCACTGGCCTGATGAGTTGCTGCCTTGGTATCGGCTTCCACAACTGGAACTGGAGCTTGCGTTGGCAGAGCAGCAGCGGTTGTCGCTGAGGTTTGAGTGGTGTTTGCCACTGCTTGTGGCACTGAAGCCACAGCTGGCGCTGCTTCTACTAATGGTGGTGCAATGGCTGTAGCGGCAGCGGCACTGCCAGCTGAGCTTGCTGCTGTCGAAAGAACCCCACTTGGAGTTAGAGCCGCAACTTCAGTGGCTTCACCGCCAATTGGAGTTGGTCTGTAACGTGACAGAACGCGGGGCTTAACGATTGGAGCTGGTGGAGGTAAAGGGGGTGCCTGCTTGGAGGACGATTTTCCAGAAGTTGTTGAACCACTAGCAGCTGGTGCAGCGCCTGGTTTGGCCGCTGCTTTAGCTTTATCTTTTTCTTTGGTTTTGCCTAATTGTGCGATGAGAAGCCCCACTGTATTGCTGTCTATGGTACTGGAATGACTTTTGATATCGTATCCGAGCTCACGCAACGCGGTGATAATATCCTCGTTGGCGATGTTCATCTTTCGCGCTAGCTCATAGATTCGGACACGGTCGTTCATGCACTTTTCTCCTATCTCTCAGTATTTTGGCACGTTTTTAGGGCTTCTGTGCACTTGGTCGATATAAGCTGGATAAGTTGTGATTCAAGAGGCCATGCAATTTGGCGCCGATGTGCTACACCCTTGATTCGTCTGCCTTCCAACGCAAATTTAAGACGTTGGTTTTTAGACGCTTGTGTTAAGCAAGCTTCGCTTTGGCAAATGTAAGCGGAGCGGCCGAACAGTAACTTATTTCCAATATTTAGTCTCACTTCATTTGTCGTGTGGTCGACAGTGAGCCGCAGCATGCCGGCTCTAGGACCAAGCTTTCGACAAAAAACACAAAGGCGTTCGCGGATCAACAGGACCTCGTCAAGCGAAAAACATCGGAACAGTCTCCGAGGAACTAAATCTTAGCTTTCTGATGACATCTTCTACATTATTCGCTTAGATTTTTTTCGTTTTCTTATCTGAGACACTTCTCATTCGCCACACGATTACCCCTTGGCAACACTCGGGCTCGTAATTTGTCCTTAAAAGAAAACAGGAGTAGATTGGCTTGATGACCACCTACTCCTGTTTTTAATTGAATCGCGCAGGCGCCTACTCAGTGTTTGAGCCTTATGTCTCCAGAGCTTCGTTCAGTGATTTGAACGAGCCTCCAGCCTGGCTTTCTGACTTGATGTCGATTTTCCAGTTGGTGAGCTTGGCTGCTAGACGGACGTTTTGACCACCACGACCAATGGCCAGGGACAATTGATCGTCAGGAACGATTACTTCTGCGCGTTTGCTGACGGCTTCCGCATCGCCTTCATAAAGAGCAACTGTGGTGATGCGAGCTGGGCTCAAAGCATTGGAGATGTAATCGACTGGATCGGTTGAATAACGAATGACGTCAATTTTTTCATTGCGTAATTCGGCGACGACGTTTTGAATACGCACACCGCGAGTACCGATACAGGCGCCAACAGGATCGACATCAGCATCGTCTGAATGCACTGCAATTTTGGTTCTATAACCAGCTTCGCGAGCAATCGAGCGAATTTCGACTGTGCCATCTTCAATTTCAGGAACATACAATTCAAATAATTCGCGAACCAGTTCAGGGTGCGCTTGCGAGACAATAATTTGTGGAACTCTGCCAGTGTCACGCAATTCCAAAACGTAAACGCGGACGCGGTTGCCAACACGATAGGTTTCGCCGGGCAATTGTTCTCTTGTTGGCATGCAGCCTTCGACGCGACCCAAATTGACGATCACGTTATTGCGGCTGTTGCTGATTACTTCGATGCGCTCGATTTGACCGGTGGTGCAAGTGCCTTTGCGTGCTTCGAATTCTTTTTTGATCAATTCCTTTTCGGCTTCGCGCAGTCTTTGCGTCATCAATTGCTTGGCTGTTTGAGCCGCAATACGACCGAATTCGGAGAAATCAGCCGGAGTTACTTCGATTTCCAGCACTTCTCCAGAGGTAACGTCTGGAATCAAATCTTGTGCATCAACGAGTGAAATTTCGTGATATTCATTGGAAACTTTATCGACAACTTCTTTTGGTGCAAATATGCCGATTTCGCCAGTTTCGTGGTCGAAAATTGCGCGCACACCTTCGACATCATGGTCGGGGACTTTTTTCTTGTAGGCAGCTACGATTGCGTCGCACACATATGAGATGAATTCCTCTTGTGGAATGTTGCGATCGCGTTCTAATTCTTCTGCTGCTTCGAGCAGCTTGTCGCCTATTTTAATCACTGTCTATCCTCCCGACCTTGCGGTCATATTTAGTTGTATTTGTTATTCAGTTTTTCGTTTTTTTGTGAGTAAAATTATTTTTGCTTGGGCAGTAGATCTGGTGCAAACAATTTGATTTGTGTGATCTTCTTTTGATCGAGACTGATCTCCTTACCAGATCCTGGTTTGTCTTTATGCTTGTCGGCGGTGCCCTCCGCCAGTTCGCTTTTGACGCCACCGTCATCTATCGCTTTGGGCGCGACCTTTTTATGTGTTTTGATGGTTTTCGCTAGTACTTCTGCGTGGGCGATTTTCACTTGCCCTTCCACAAGGCCTAAAAGAACGCCAACAATATTGTGACCAAGGTCGTCAATCTTTTCTTTGCTTTCAATTTGCACTTTGTGTCCGGCGAAAATGCGAAATTCACGATCGCTCTTGATCATCCTGTCGATACCAGGACTTTGTACTTCTAGCATGAATAGCCCGTCAAGAAGCGGTTCTCCCTTGGCTTCGAGAGCTTCTATCTCAGCGTCCATCAGGCGACTTACTTGTTCGCAATCATCGTGACTGACTGGTCCATCAGGGCGATAAATCGTTACTTCCAAGGTCCGCTTCTTGCCCTGCTGACCAAATTTAACTTCGACAATGCGCACGCCAACAGTGTCTGCAATTTTGTCGGCGAGCTCGGTAACCCCTTGCAACTTAGCTTCGGGTCCTTTTCTGTCGGGCATGATATGGATAGTCCTTTGGGCACATACGCGAGTCTTAGACCGCCGCTTGCGCTTCCACGAGCGAAAACGACAATGCCGTAAGCTATTGTTCACAGCCTACGACTCAACAGAATTCCTTATCCGCTTATGTTAACATGGACCGCCTTTTCGATTCTGGCAAAAAGCTTGGTTTTTGTTACACCGTGACGGTTTTGGGATTTCTTGAATGAAAACAATTGTCTCCAACCAGCAAACGCAAGCAAAAGTTTCAATCACTCAATACCGTAAGGTTGTAGAGCGCCTGGCAGACGGCGTCTTCGAAAATTTGCTCAAGCGTATGCCGGCTCACCTTTCCAAGCAGAAAGTGCAAGCTTTTGCGCAGAGAGGCAGTCTCAGCGTTTCAATTGTGAGCAATCAAAAAATTCAGAGTCTCAATAAGAAGTGGAGACAGAAAAACTCAGCTACCGACGTTCTGTCTTTCTCACTTCTTGTGGAAGATGACGAATCTCTTGCTTTTGCTCTATTGATCGAAGATATGCCTTTAGACCTTGGTGAGATAATTATTTCAGCGCCACGCGCTCGCTTGCAGGCTGAGCAGTATGGGCACAGTTTTGACCGCGAAATGGCGTTTTTGTTTGTGCATGGTTTTTTGCATGTGCTTGGCTTTGATCACATGACTGCCCACGAAGAAAAAGAAATGTTTAGCAGGCAGAATGAAATACTGTTGAATGCGGGCTTTCCACGATTAAGCCAGTAATTATTTTTCATAAAGCCTTGTTCTCCTGATAACCTCGGCTTATGATCGTCATAGCGCTATTGTGCTTTTATCTCAGGTGTCAAATGTCTGGACTATCGAAATCCTCTGAGGACACGGCATACGCTTCCAGTGTCGGAATTTTGAGCGACGAAGACAGAATCGCTCTAACTCAGCAGACTACGGCTAAGTATGCCGCCGAGCTTGAAAGCTTGTTGATTCCAGTGGCATGGCGCCATAAGAATGGGCGTGCCTCGACTCTTTTTGAATCCTTCTATCATGCTTTCCATGGCGTCTGGGTGGGAATAAATCGAGAGCGAAATTTGCGCATCCATTTTGCCATGATTCCAGTCGTCATGGCGCTAGCCATCGCCTTGCACATCGATGCCGTGGGCTGGATGATGCTCACATTGAGTATGGGACTTGTGATCACAGCTGAGTTTTTAAATACAGCTCTTGAACACGTTGTTGATTTGACCACGCAGGGCGAGTATCACTTGAGCGCACGCTATGCCAAAGATACGGCTGCAGCTGCCGTCTTAGCCGCCGCAGTTTGTGCCGTTGTGATCGGTGCGATTGTTTTTGTACCAGCTATATTCGCTCAAATTAATGCGGCGCATTGATTGATATCAGGCGGGTTCTGCGTCTCGTGTGGGAATCCTCCCATTGACTTGAGTGCGCGCCAGCAATATTAATAGGTGTGTAAATTCAACTTCGCTGGAGACAGGTCATGGCATACGAGGGGAACTATCCGGTCGACAACCCAGGGCAAAACTCGGTTGAATGTCGCCGCGGTGGTATAACGCATGATCAAGTTTACACAGATCGTCAAACTGGCAGAGTAATCACCAGGAGCACACCTGAATGCGTCACCATCAATGGTGATATCTACCTAGGCGATAATCCAAACAGCCAGCGCCAGATAAGTCGCATAGACCGAATGGATGAACGAAGTCTTGACAATCGCCTTAGTCCGGGTGCCAGAGAATATGGTGATAATTACACCGGCAGTGCGGCTCGCATAGCGGAGCTCGAAAGACAAAATTATTATCTCCAGCAGCAACTTTCACAGCGCAATCAAATGGGATATGAATATCCACCACAGCAAAGGTATTATGGAATCAACCCGATGCAAATGGCTGGTGCAGGTATCGGTGGAATTATCGGTATGGAAATGATGCAGCATCGCGGTGGGTACCGACATGGTGGACCCGGTGGGGCACTTGGTTTTCTTGCTGGCAGCCTGATAGGCGGCGCACTTACTGGCGGAAACACATACCCGCCAGAGTACATGGCGCCACCGCGAATGATGGCATGGAATAATCCTGAGCCTTATCATTATCGACACGAGTCACCGATGCAGATGTATCAACAACAGAGATATATGGCGATGCTGCGACAAAGGCAGGCTGCGATTTATAATCCTGGGTACCAAACATATGCTTCCAATGCCGACTATGACTCTGACTACTACAGTTACAATTAGATTCTTATAGTTAGAGCGAATCGAAGAAAATAAATTCGCGACCGCTCGTCGCGTCAGTAGCAGAGCTGATGGTGACGTTGAAAACTTCTTGCAGAATGTTCGTCGACAGAACTTTATCTGGTGCGCCAAGTGCTTTTATAGTGCCTGGCGCATTCTCGTTTTTTTGCATCAAAAGCACTTTTGAAGCCAACCGTTTGGTCAAATTAAGATCGTGCAAAACCATGATGATGCCAATGCCCTGAGCACTTAGCCTTTTTAGTAAATCAATCAATTCGAGTTGATGCTTGAAATCAAGAAACGCGGTTGGTTCATCCAGAATCAAAAAAGATGGCTGCTGGGCAAGAGCTACTGCCAGGTAAACTCTTTGCCTTTCGCCACCGGACAGATGGTCCATTGATTTATCTTTGAGATCGCTGAGGGCCGTTGATGTAAGGATAGAGTCTACGATGCGCTGGTCATTTTCGCTGCCCTGCCACTGCCACCATTTTTGGTGCGGATTTCTTCCCAGCATTACCAGTTGCGTTACCGTGAGCGTCGAGGTCGCGTCTGGAATTTGACTGACGTAGGCGACTTTTTGAGCGAATGCTTGCGTGCTTAGCTGTTTGATGTTGATGCCGTCAATTTTGACTTCGCCAGCAAGTGGTTCGATTAATCGTGCAATTGTTTTACTGAGCGTCGATTTGCCTACACCGTTTGGACCGGCGATAACCAGTATCTCCCCGGCTTCTACACTGAGACTGATATCATTCGCGACAATGCCTGAAGCAAAGCCAATCGCAAGATCATGGGTGGAGAGCATTGTTTTTTGTATTAATGCTGTCATTTTCGACTGCTTTCTTTTTGTTTGTAAATCAACCAGAGAAAAAATGGACCACCGACTATGGCAAGAAGAGTGCCCAGTGGCAACTCCTGCCCTCCCATTAGAGTTCGTGCCGCGAGATCGCTTGCTAGAACCAGGCTGGCTCCAAGCATAGCGCTGCAGATTATGTGCAAGCGTTCGTCATTACCAAAAAGCCTCCGTGCCATATGTGGAGCGATCAAACCGACAAATCCCACTAAGCCGCTGACGCAAACCGCAGTCGCGCAAAGCAAAACTGCAATTGCCAGCAATGCCCACTGTACGCGACTGACATCAAGCCCAAGAGCCTGAGCCGTATTGGGACCAAGCGAGAGCAGTCGCATCTGTTTACTGAGTAGAAGTGCTGCCGACAGACCAACAATGGTACTACCCAGGACACAATAAAATTCCTGATAGGAGCGACCAGCGATACTGCCAGAGAGCCAGAATAAGATGCCCTGGCTCTGACCAAGACTGGGATTGACTGTGAGCATCAGTGTCACCACGGCTCCAGATATTGCTGAGAGACCGACACCAGCAAGCAATAGTCGAGCGGTGGACAGTCCGATGGCGTCGCGGGCTAAGCTGGCAGCAATCAGGCTTGCTAGCAAGCCGCCAACAAAAGCAAGTGGTGCAATGAAAATTAAATCCAGACCGAAAATCAAGCCGAGCGCAATAAATAATGCTGCACCGCTGGATACACCAGAAAGAAACGGATCGGCAAGCGAATTGCGCGAAATATTCTGCAGGACATAGCCGGAAACCGCTAAGTTTGTGCCGACGACGAAAGCGACGAGCAGCCGAGGCAGGCGAATATCGAATAGGATATCTTTGACCGCTGGATTATTTGTTATATCCGCATGACTGTTGAAGAGTATTTGCCACGCTTGCATAGGACTGATCGAAATATCGCCGATGCAGATGCTGCAAACGGTGATACCAATCAATATTGCCAATAAAATTATCAATCGCATCATCAACATATTGCGATTAGTATAGAAGACACTGTGCACTGTTGTTGTGCGTGATAACATTTAGCCATGCCTATCTATCTCGACAATAGCGCCACAACTCAGGTCAGGACCGAAGTCTTGGAGGCAATGCTGCCTTATTTGACTGACCACTGGGGCAATCCTTCGTCCATTCATGGCGCCGGTCGTCGAGCCGCCAAGGCAATTAAAAAATCTAGAGAGCAGGTAGCTGGCTTGCTCAATTGTTTGCCGGAAGAGATTTATTTTACCTCTGGTGGCACGATGAGCAACAATATCGCCCTTCTTGGGCGTGCGCGTTTTGCTGAAGCAAATGGGCACGGTCGCCACCTCATTACCACTGCCGTTGAACATCCAGCAGTGCTCGGTCCTTCCCAGTTTCTCGAATCAAGTGGCTGGAAAGTCACGTACTTGCCGGTTGATAAAAAAGGTCAGGTTAGTTTCAGTGATTTTGAAAGAGCTATGACTGCAGAAACTAGCATCGTTTCTGTGATGTGGGCTAACAACGAAATCGGTACGCTGCAACCTGTTCAAGAGATCGCAGACAATGTCTGCGCGCGCGAAATCTTTATGCACACCGATGCTATTCAGGTAGCCGGAAAGATACCGATCGATCTATCTCAATTGAGCATCTCGTCGCTGTCTTTGTCTGGTCATAAATTCTATGCCCCGAAAGGATGCGGTGTTATATATCTAAAACGTCTGGCTAATGTCATGCCCATAGTTTTTGGCGGTGGGCAAGAAATGGGAGTGATGCCCGGCACAGAAAGTTTGGCAAATATCGTGGCTGTTGGTGCTGCTGCTGAACTGGCAAAGAGAGAGGAAGCAGAAAATCTGCTTCACTTGAGACGCTGTCAACAAATAATCGCTGATCAACTGCGACAATGCGAAAGACTGATGGTAACAGGTCCCTCAAGTCTGGAAGATCGTTTGCCTGGCCACTTGAGCTATTGTTTGCCTGGTGTCGAAGGCGAAGCGCTAGTCTTGCGCGCCGATCTCAAAGGTGTGCAAATTTCGAGTGGATCCGCTTGTCATAAGGGGATTATCGAAGCTTCGCAAGTACTCAAAGCAATTGGCTTGAGCAAGGAACAGGCAATGGGGTCGGTGCGAATTTCTGTCGGGCGTTTCAACGATGAAGAACAATGTCGTGAGGCCGCTCAGATTTTACTTCAAGTATTTGCTAAGGTTTCCGGCAAAGCGCAGGCGGCCCTAACGCTGACTTAAACAGCCGCTGCCGTGCCGAGCATCACTCTACAAACGTTTGGCCATTTTTTTGTGTTTCTTGTTCCGGCACCATAACCGATACTATGCACAGCTTCAAAAGTGGGCATCACTCCCCAGTGCTGGCAAAGTTCTGCCAGAATGGCTGCGCCAGTAGGGGTGACACACTCGTAATTGATATCGGACGGGAGCGTTGGTGCTTTTATTTCAGCTAGTAAATAAACAACCGCCGGTGCTGGCACAGGGAAAAGACCGGAGGCTGTTTGCACGTGTCCGCTACCGAGAGGAACTGCAGAGACGTAGCTGCGCTCGATACCTAGCATATCGTAAGCGATGGCAAATCCAGTGATGTCGACGATAGCGTCTACTGCTCCCACCTCGTGAAAATAAATCGCTTCTGATGACATGCCATGCACTAGTGTCTCGCTGCGCCCCAGCCGTGAGACTATTCTCAAGGCCAGGTCTTTGGCATTAGAAGAAATTGTCGACGCTTTAATTACTTTTTGCACATCAGCCATGGCAGTCGCCGGTACGCTAACATCGTGATGATGGCCATGGACGGTTTCAGCTGCATCTGTATGGTCAGAGTGATGAAGATGGTCTTTGTCAATGTGACTATGAGCTGCTACCGCGGCTATTTGCCGTGCCTGTTCGGTGACGACCACATTGCCATTGATGTGTTCTTTGTCGGTGGCGGTGATGACATCCACTTTTTTCGCGGCAATAGTACATCTTTGCACTTGATTAATAGCAATTTCATAGCTGCTGTGCGGTAGCGCAACCTTTGCTACTTCCTTGAGCCAGGATTGTTTGTCCAGTCCGGTATCAATCATTGCTCCCAATAACATGTCGCCGGCGACGCCGAACTGACAGTCAAAATAGGCTATTTTCATAGGTCTCTCAGAAATCTTCGCACATACTATTATCGCAGGATTTTATAGCAATCCATTTTTCTTCAGTTGCGCTCTAGTTTCTGCCACGACTTGTTTTGCTGTTTTGCCCGAGGTTGCAAGTTCGTCTGCGAATTCCCACTCAATTACTTTGGCTGTCATATGATCGGGTGTCTGATCAAGAATATACGAGGCGATTGTTCTATTCATTTCTTCAGCGACGTCTGTGGCGTTGCCTGAGAGAAGGTTTTCATAGGCGAAATCGACGCCAGACATACCCTCCTGCTCTTCGATTGGTCGTTCTTCCTCAGCATCAAAGCGCTCGTGAGAAGCATTGATGGCAGCGTCTAAATCGTCTCCTAGATCTCGACTTTGACCGAGTCTTTCGTACTTGATTGCTTCGCTTTTAGGCGCGACGGCTGCGTAATCAGCCAGCACAAGCTTTTGCTTGATTTTGCTGAAACCGATTTGACGACTGCCTGGATCAACAAATTCGTAACCGGCGTCATGAATTTCGTCCATGAACGCATCGAGCTCTGGATTACCTCTGTGTCGCTCAAACTCCGCGTCATCGAGAATTTCGGCATCTTTGACCGTATCCGACATGCCATCAAGCTTTTCCTGGATAACCCCGTAAATGGTATCTCCGTTTGCTGTGGGAGTAGAATGAACCTGACTCAGTAGTGGAGCATCAAATGTTCTTGTGCCCCAATCTGGATTCCACTCGGTTGGGTCTATTCCATTATCGCTTTGATTGGGAAAACGAGTGAGCTTTAAAACGGCATCATTGTAGCGACCATCTTCCAGCTCAATGACTGCTGTATATTTGCCGCGACCGATTGGCTTTACCCTCTTAGATTGAAGTCCACCGAAAACGTCTTCATGCTCTCCGCTCATTTCAGAAAATGCCTGAGAGAGAAGTCTGTCATTGTCAGACCGATCAAGTGTCCTATTGACGTCATATAATTTTGCTTTTCTCGCTCGGCTGGCTTTGCTCTCCGTACCGTTTTCGGCGGTGCGAGAGTCCCCGCCTGTTCGTGCTTCTCGTTTTGGCGTCGGCGATTGTTCCTCTTCTCCTTGTCTAAAGAGAATGAAGTCGGATGTTTTTCCCACAGGCGCTCTGCCGAAGGCACTGAGATCGCTAGCATTTGCGTATGCTGGTCTTAAGCCGGCGCTCTGTTCAAACGTCGAAAACGGATTGATTTTAGCCAAAGCTGCGTCGGCTCTTGAAAAAATATCACCGAACTTGCTGGAAAAATTTGTTGGTTCTACCGTATTTTGAGCTATGGCTGGATTGAAGCTATGGAGCACTCCACCAGCTATCATGCCCATTGCAGCATATTGCGAGCCACTTTGATTGATTGTTTGCCAGTCAGCGTCTTTCCCTGTTTTCAAGCGAGCGTCAACTTCAGCGGCGGTGACGCCGCCAGCGTATCCCGAAAGTCCCCCGATTGCCACTGTTCGCGCGAGTGAATTTTCCGCTGGTAAGAATGAACTTCGAGCAAGGTGAGATGCTGTGCCAAACATTACACCCATCGAAGCGGCTGTACTGAAAGTGGTGGCAGTTTTTTCCTGCCAGTAATTTTTGTCGTGGGACACAGGTGCGAGTAAGCCCGAGGTGGCGCCAACGGCCGCACCTTCGAGAGTGCGTGAGCCTAGAGTGTTATGAAAAACCTTGCTTAAAACCAGCAATTTGGCCGTATTGCCAACCAGCGCGCCTGCTGTACTTGCAGCAGATGAAACGTGCGGGTCAACGATGTTCAAAGTCGGCAGGTGCTCACCGGTTGCCTTGTTGGCAAACTGATAGCCACCAACGATGGATGAACCAACCAGATCGTAAGCCGCTACCTTGAGGAATTTCTCGCCGTTTTTGACCAGCGACTCTGTCGAAATTTCCACGGGGTTTGATGCTGTTTTAGCTTTTTCGAAGTGGTTGCTGTCGCTAATTGAAAAAAACATCAATAGGATCCTGTCTGAGTTCGTCTTTCGAGTTCATCGACCGTCAGCAATTTGGTTGATTTCAGGATTTTATGCGGAGCTTGCGCCGTTGGCATTGGGGAAATTCCCATGAGAAAGAGGTTTTAGGCGAGCAAGCGAATTAATGTTCAGCCCTCCCTCGGTATCCCCCGGCGACTGGATGTTCTTATTGCTGACTACGCCTACTATTGATATATCGACGAGCGGTTGAGCCGAGCCGATTCTTAGATTATAGAGGAGCCGATCAAATGAAAATTCTAGCTTTATTCAATTGCCAGCAAGCCGTAGAAAAGCTTGAACGAGATTTTTCGGTGACTGGTGAGTACGAATTGGCGACGTGCGAAACCATTTTGTCAGCTTTGCAATATCTGGAGAATGAGTCACCGGACGTCGTGATGTGTCAGATGCATCTTGATGGCGAAAATATTTGCGACTTCTTGAGAGCGCTCAACAGCCACGATACAGCTAGCCATATACCCGTGATTGGATGTTATGTCAGTGCCTGTGCTCTCGAGAATCAAAGTGATGACGACGAAATGCAATGTCATCCTGAAAAGGCTATGAAGGCTTATGGACACTCCAAATTTGTGCAACCACAAACTTTTTATTCCTATTTTCTAAAGCACGAAGTAGTTGATGCCACACGCAAAGTTCACGCGGACCCCGTCTTGATTGCAAGACCCCAGGCTCTTACTGCTTAATCTGCTTTCTTCAACAAGCCGCCCAGGAAATCGATCAAGCCACTGATTCTTGTGCCAAGCGTTGCGCCGTGCAGATACTTGATGCCGCCTTGCACAGTCTTGGCTCTGGTTGGCCCGTAGGGATACCACCAGAATCGCGAAGAGCCCGCTGGTGAGTCCTTACAAATGTGTTTGATGTTGACCAGATCAATCAAACCGAAGTGTGAGTGACTCCGTCCAAATCCACTTTGTTTAAGACCACCCCATGGCGCCTGCGGATTGGCATGGGAGAAAAGACCATCGTTGAAAAAGACTGTACCAACGTTTAAGTCGCGTGCCACTGCTTCTGCTCTGGTAAGGTCTGGAGTCCAGACAGACGCCGTCAAACCGTACTGACTGTCGTTGGCCAGAGCCACTGCATCGTCTTCACTGTCGACGAGCATAATGGGCATCACCGGTCCAAAGGTTTCTTTCATCATCACGTCCATCGTGTGATTGACACCGGTGAGAACCGTCGGTTCGAAAAAATATCCGCCAAGATCGTCGCGTCGTTTGCCACCACAGATGACGTGGGCACCCATTGATTTCGCCTGTTCGACCTGAGCGACGATTTTGAGAAGCTGTGATTCATCAACGACAGGGCCGATTTCGGTGCTTTGATCTTCCGGTTGTCCCATTCTCAAAATCTGTGTGTAGTGATGAATTCGCTCCAGTAATTTGTCTGTGTTTTTTCCTTTGACGATGTAGATTCTTTCAAAGGAGGCGCATGCTTGACCGGCATTGGTAAAGGCCCCCCAGACGAGCCCTCTTGCTGTAAAGTCTGGCGGCGCGTCTGGTAGAACGATAGCTGCATCCTTGCCACCAAGCTCGAGACAAACTGGTATTAAATTTGGTGCAGCTTGTGTCATCACTTTGATGCCACCTTCTACTGAACCTGTGAATATGATTTTGGCCAGACGGCATTTAGTCAAAGCTTCGCCCGTGCTCGCATCGCCTGTTACTACTGTCACTACACCCTTGGGAAAACCAGCTTCTTCAAAGAGTTCGCCGATTTTTAGGCCGATTAATGAGGATTTTTCTGAAGGCTTGAGAACAACTGTGTTGCCCGTCATTACTGCCGACAATATCGCCATGGTGGGAATTGAGAAAGGAAAATTCCAAGGTGCGATAACACCGATCACTCCCAGTGGTTCGAAAGTGATGATGCCCTGTTTGGACGACATGAGAGGATTTGTAAATTGAATTGATTGATCTTTGAGAATCTTTTCCGCATTTTCTGCCAAATAAACGCAGCTATCGAGTGGTCCATTGAGTTCAGCAAGGTAGCTTTCGACAATTGGTTTACCGACTTCTTGCGTGATCAATGAGGCAATTTCATCGCCACGTTTTTGTATGACTTTGCGAAAATCGAGAAGTTTTTGAGCGCGCTCTGCGTAATTTGTGAGCTGCCAGCTTTCAAATGCTTTTGCAGAAAGAGCGACCGCTTCTTCCACCTGCTCGCCTGACATTATCGGCATATCGCCGATGCCTTGTTTGTTGGCAGGATTGATGGACTGGATTGTTTGGGCGCTTCTTAATGCCATTTATGTCAGTCACTTTAAATTGCTTGTACACACAATAGTTTAGTAGCTTAGAATCTCTATTGGTTGCTTTTTCTCCTCAAATATTTCATTGGATTGCCAGATGTCACGCAAGACGCGATTACCCTCTAGATATACTTCCCGTTTTTTCGTTGCCAGTCTGGTTTCCTGCTTGCTTGCATTTGCAGGTGACCAGTCAGCGAACAGTGCCAAAAATAATTCTGGGGCAGATGCGCATCAGTTGATCGAAAAAGCTGAAGGCGCGTACGCTGAAAAGCGCTTGGGTGAGGCTGCAAGCTACGCCCAAACTGTTTTGTCTTCCGATCCAGGAAACGCTCGTGCTCACAATATTTTGGGCAAGATTTACTATCGGTCCAATAAGCTGGACCTTGCTCTTAATGAATACCGAAAGGCTCTCGACGGGGATCCAGGCTTTGCTGAAGCCAAATACAATCTGGGTATCGTGGAATTTGATACTGGCAATTTTCGGGATGCCGAGCACTTATTAGAAGAGGCTGCACACAAGCAATCCAAGAATTCCGAATATCAATACAATCTTGGTTTGGTTCTCGAGAAGTGCGATAAGCCTGAAAAAGCTCTTGAAGCCTATAAAAAGTCAGCTAAGCTCGACCCCACTAATATGCTCGCTCATTTTGGGCTCGCGAATATGTATCAAAAGACGGGCAAATTTGACGCGGCAGTGGAGGAATATAAAGCCTCTTTGTCGCTTGAACCAAATAATCCAGACATACACAACAATCTAGGCGTGGCTCTTAATGATGCAGGCAAAACCAGCGAATCAATGACCGAATTTGAAACGGCATTGCGCATTGATCCTGTGATGGCCGAAGCACAAAGAAATCTAGGCTACGCGCGCTCGCACATCAATCTAGGTATTACTTATTTTTTGCAAGGCGATTGCGCTCGATCGTTTGAAGAATATCGCCTGGCTTTGAAAATCGATCCAAACAGTTTTGATGCTCACTATAATCTCGGTTTACTTTACCAGCAACAAGGACAGCCACAGCCAGCAGTCGCGCAATATCAGGCGGCAATCAAAGTTGATAATAAAGACGCCAAGGTGCATAACAATCTTGGTGCCGCCTATGCGAAGCTCGGCAAACCAGATTTGGCTGAGGCCGAGTACAGACAGGCTTTAAAGCTCAATCCTGACTTTAAGGATGCGCAGAAGAACCTTGATTTGCTGTTGAAGAGCCATTCTTAATAAGGTCTGAGACTGGGAACGGTTTACTTATTTCGGTTTTGTTACTGCCGTCTTTGTCTTGTGACGTAACGACAACACAAACGAATTTGGCTTCGGACCCAAGTCTACTAATAGGAATTTCGAACGAGCTTTCTTCGTTGTCGCAGCGCAAAATAAATTTCGGTGCGTGCACGGGCACAGGCACTAAATGCCCGTCGCTGAGTTGCACTGGTTCAACGCCAAGCGCGTCCCCAGCATACAGTCGCGCACCTTTTGGCAGGGCCCCAACGCAAACAAGAGGTTCTAGTTTTTTTCGACGCGCTGGATGAGTGGTGTCACCGTCGCTTTTTTGAGAACCCTGCAGCATCAACTCATCGAATTTACTCGACACCGGCACTATCCTTGACGGTGACTCGGGCGTTATTTCGTTATGCGTTTTCAAATAGTCGCGTAAAACGTCCGACATTTTTTGCTTGCTTTCGATTTTGTCGGTGGCTTTGGAGAAGTCATAACCTTCGCCGCCGGAAAAAGAATAACTGTTTACGGCAATTCGATAGTGCTCATCGTTTTTAATTGGCTGCCAGTGGTCATCTTTGTCCTTCGCTAGAACGAAAGTAATTCTCTGACCGACAGGCAGATTTTTGTCGTAGGCAATTTTTAGACCGTGAACATCAAAAAAATTACCGCCGAGGCTTTTGCTGACGCTGTGTTCAAGGACCTTTCGAAGTGTGTCACCGTCAACGGTGGCAACGGTGAGAAAATTATCGAAAGGCAACATCTCTTGCACAGTTTCTTCGGAGACAGGTCCTTTTTCGATGCGAGCGCGCATACCGCCTCGGTTTTCAAAGCTTATCTGGGCGCCTTGCTTTTTTGCATCCTCGTAAAGCGCATCAGTAATCAAATCGCCCAGCGGTGAATCCCACGGTGTCGTCAGCCAGTCCTTTTCAAAAGAAGCTCGAGCGTGGCTGAGAACGTCACGACGCATCTTTAACACCGGCGCGACTTTTGAATCTATATACGCCTGAATTTGCGGATCTTCGGCAATGCTTGAGTCGATGTCGTTTAATTTGTACTTTGTTTCCGGCAACATGATTTTGCCGTCTTTGTCGAAGGCGAGGTCCAATTTCCCGAGTGCGCGGCCGTAGCAACCAGTCTGAACGATGACTGTTGGGCCATCATCGGCGTGCTCCACGATTACGGGGTGCTCCAATCTTGTATGTGTGTGACCGCCGATAATAGCGTCCACTCCGGCCACTGATTGAGCCATTTCTTTTTCATGGTCGAGACCAGAATGGGAAACGATGATGATCTTATTGATGCCTTCAGCTTTAAGGCGGTTGACTTCGACTTTGATCGGCTCCATCCAGTCAGACCCGTAGGCTTTTAATTTAACTGGGGCAGTTGTTATTGAAACGCTTTCGAGATCTGGAGTCACGGCGCCCACGAAGCCGATTTTTTCACCACCGATAATTTTCACCACAGACGGTTTCACGAGTTTGGCCAGTGGTTCATAGCCAGAACAGTCCATATTGGCTGAGACAATGTCGAATTTCGCCTGACTGAGCTGCGTTGCCAGATTCTCAGGACCATCATCAAATTCGTGATTGCCGATCGTATAAATCTGATAGCCCATTTCGTTTAGTTCGTGCACTTCCATCTCGCCGTGATAGAGCGAATAAAGAGGTGTGCCCTGAAAAATGTCACCAGCGTCGACTACCACAGTGTTAGGACTCTCGGCGCGCAGTTTTTTTATCAAAGTGGAGATGCGAGCGAATCCACCAACCGATTTTTGATGCTCCGAAAAAACATCGTCGTGGGCGTGCAAATCATTTGTATGCAAGATAGTCATTTGCAAGTCGGGTTTGGTAGCTGCATCTTGCTGCGCAAATGCAGGACAGAAGACCGACGAGATGATTAAAGCGGCGACGATCGCGGCTATTTCCAGTCTCTTATATTTTTTTCGCGTATTAGTTTGAGAAAATTCGACGAACATTGCCTTCTGCATCCTTATCAGTCGCTTTTTTGCCAATTTGGTTTTTGAGGCAGTCTTGAGAGTCCTGAAATTGGCGTTTTATGGATCCTCTCACAGTTAGACCAAAACTGCCTGGAATTGCTGTTAGTTTGCCGACTGGAGGGCTGTGCCAGTGTTTTGAGGCTGGTTTGACGTCGCTAATCACAGCTGAGTTCGACCGACGCCAGTCGTAGTGGTGCCAGACAGCTGTATGGCACTATATGTGGTGCCTCGAAAATGCGTGTCCGCAATCCCTGTACTGGTGGGCTTTTCGGGATTTTGCGGCAGTCTGATAAATCTAAAAAATTGCATTGCAAAAAAATAATAAGAATTTAGGCCCGTGCGCCTCTTTGCCTTGTTGTCAGGAGCGCGGCATATGTGATGACGGTGTATCTTATATACACTTTCGGTTTCGAACCGGCTAACAATTTAAAATAAAGGAAAGACGCATGAAAAGCGCCTTAAGGTCCGTTATTTCGGCCTTGGGAGTTTGTGCCGCCTGCTATATGCTGGCCACTGCTTCCTGGCAACAAGTATTGACGCTGTTTTCAGTCGCGAGTATCGGCTGGTGTCTTTTTGCCTTCATGGCAGAGACTCAGGGAATTCCGGTGCCGGCAGAGCGCGGGCCAGGGACAAAACCACGTTTGAAGCGTCAGCAAGCCGGTCTAATTGCAGGCAAAGCTGCAACCACCAAAGATGCTGGTCGCGCTATCAGAGCACCACAACGTCCCGTTATTAACGCAGCCAACGTCGTTGAGCAACCTCGTCCGGAGCGTATACAACGCGTTTACCGTTTTCCTATGCATGAACTGGCCAGAGCTTCCTTTACTCCGGTAACCGAATAATTTCGTACTCTCACCATTGAGAATTTGCCTTCCTGAATTCATGATGCAGCAATCTTGCGTGTACCAATGGATTTAAGAAGGCAATGGAGCAGTTTGAAGATTTAGTCGCAAAGAAAGGGATTGCCTCTGCGTTGCGAGAAGAGGCAGGAGCGGCATTAAGCCATCCCTTAGACTGCTTGAACTCCATTAAAAAGCCAATTGCTGAAGCAACGGTGGCTGTAGCAGGTACGTACCTTGCTCATCGTTTGGGGCCAGCCGCTGTTGAAGAGGGCGCAAAACTGCTTTCACCGCTGGCGAAAGAACTCGGGTCCAGTTTCAACATGGATGCTCTCACCGGTTTTGGACCGAGACTGGCACTGGCAGACGGTGTCGCTTTGGGCGAAAAATCATCTTTCACGGCTAAATTGCTAGCAAAGACTGCAAAAAATGCTGAAGCTGAAATAGGCGACAAGCCAATGTTTATGGCTTCCACCGGAAATGGTGGTGGTGTGGACTTTAAATATCGCCAGGGCAAAGGTCCTAATGGCGAAGTGATGCATTCTTTCGACAACGTTAAAGTGCCCAATGTCGTCAATAATTTCACGCACGAGGACAAGACAACGGTCTATTTTGGTCACGAAGGTGGTCTTTACGTTCAGTTTCCAGGCAGCACTAGCAGTCGCACCTTTCAATTTGGTCGGAACATAGATTCAGTGCAGATAAAAGAATCGCCAAACGGCCTGAAGGAATATCGCTTTAACGGCGAAAACCGCACTGCCATGCTGGTGAATCCCGCCACCCGTGATGTCATCGGTTACCCAGCGACTGGCGATCGAATTATTATTGCCGACAATCAACCCGCTGGCTTGGTCTTCAATCACTCTAGAGGCGGCGCCGTTCACATCAGCGGCGGTGGTCAAATTGAAATTATGCCGCTATCAGGCGCAACTCAGAGAACTGCTGTCGGTCAGCCTTTCAAGCAAGCTTATATTACTGAGCACAAAGACGGTGCAATCTCATTGCGCTTTACCGATCAAAACGAACAAATGATCAAGGGGGAAGTAAGAGTGGAAGCCAGTTTGATGGCTCCAAGAGCACCTGTTCCTACCCCGCGGTTTAACAATTCCGCCCAGCCGTCTGGGCCAAGCTGGCGTTCACCTCTAGAACGTCAATCGCCAGTGAATTCTGCAGGTGATAACGTAGATTTCTTTAGATACGATGCCGCTGGTGGGCGCAGCCATCATGATGCGCTTAACCCTTTTAATATCCCAACTTCACCAGAGCGAGCCATCGATGTGAGGTTAACTGGCGTTCCAGGTGGTATGGTGTCAGGCAGTCGTCTCGATGCACCGGCCGATATGTTTACCGCTCAAATGGCGGGCAACAATCGTTGGCTTGGTCGCTGGCTTCTAAACCTGGGCAAGCCGGAGAAAAGTGGATGGTAGTGAATTTGTTCTAGTGCGTTTTGGGTTTCGTTGCTGGCTTATGCCTGGCTGATTCTAAGTCTGCGGAGTAACGTACCGATGGTGGCACAACTGGTGCCATTTTCTTACCAGGCTTGCCATCTGCTGTCGCTGTTCCATTGTTGGTAGGAATACCCAGGTGCTGTGCGGCTTGCAACGCGATTGCGTTGAAGACCGGCCCAGCAACAGTATTGCCCCACTGTCCATCAGTCAGCGGTCCATCGACAACTACGATGCAAGTCAGTTGTGGATTTTCTGCTGGTAGAAAACCAACGAATGAAGCGATTGTCTGACCGGCCATATAGCCTCTACCGCTAGCAGTTACTTTTTGAGCGGTCCCTGTTTTTCCGGCTACTCTATAACCAGGAACTTGTCCCGCTATTTGTGAGCCAGTTGCAATGTTGGTGGCAAGCAGCGATGAAACCAACTTAGCGGTGGACCTTTGCAATACTTCGCGTTTCTTTGGTTCGGTCCATTTTTCCGTGACACCAGTAGTAGGGTCATAGACTCTCTTGATCAAATGCGGTTGAATCCATAAGCCGTCGTTGGCGACTGCCGAAACCCCAGATATCAGCTGCAGCGGTGTGCAAGCCATTGCACCCTGACCAAAGCCAGTGCAAGCCGTGTCCAGTGGTTTCCAGTCTTTTGCAGGCAACAGTAAACCAGACGATTCGCCTGGCAAATCGATTCCAGTCTGGTGACCGATTGAAAATTCGGCTAGCTTGTCGTGAAACCCCTGGGCACCAGTTTTTAGAGCGACGCTAGCTGCACCAACGTTACTGGAGTGAATAAATAGATGGAGCAAATCAATTTGACCGTGACCACCGTCATGGTTATGCACGGAACGATTGCCGATAGACAATGTGCCTGAGTCGTACATCGACCAGTTTGGCTTGATCGCTCCGGTATCGAGTCCCGAAGCTACGGTGAGAATTTTGAATGTCGAGCCGGGTTGATAGACATCGACCATCGCCCAGTTCTTTGTAATTGAGAATGGATACTTTGAATATTGATTGGGATCGTATGTAGGGAAATTCGCCCAGGCGAGAATTTCTCCCGTGGTTGGATCTTCAATAATAGCTGTGCCACGCTGAGCGCGTGAGTGTTCACACATGGCTGTTAGTTCGCGTTCGGCCAGATGCTGCAAATAATTATCAATCGTCAATTCGATGTGGCGACCAAGTGGTGGCGTGATGTCCCACATTGGTTGCGCCTTGGGCAGCATGATTGTGTGTCCATGACCGTCAAGTTGAGGTTTTGGTATTTTGCCCGTGTCTTTTAAAGAATTTTCCTGAGCTTGCTCAATGCCGCCCTGTCCTTTAGTGTCCATATTGACGTAACCGAGAAGGTGGGCCGCGAGCGTGCCTTCCGGATATTGTCTAAATGGACGGGAGACGATGTCTACACCGGCCCAGTTCAAGGCTTGCAGTTCATCGGCTGCTTCGCGTTCAAGACTACGAGCGATGGTCACTACCGGATAGCCAGCAGATAGAATATGTTTGAGGTGAGCAACTTCGGCTGGTGTTTCTTGATGCGTGATTCGTGCAAGTGTTTCAGCTGCTTCGTCGGTGCTGACTTTGATTAGCTCTGGGTGAATGTACAGGTCGTATCTGGTTGTATCGATAGCCAGAGGCAAGCCGTGCCTGTCAGTGATGGCACCACGATGGACGAGCAAATTATGTTTCTGTCTCTGGTCTGCAGCGTTCTGGGTGATTTTTTCGCCCTGGATGATTTGCAGATAGTAGAGCCGTCCGCAGATGACCAGAAATCCTGTAAGCAGAAGCACTTGCCAGGCGCGCATACGCCATAGAGGTGAACGCGGGCGACGTCTTACAGGGATCGAATGGCGTCTTGAGGCTGGTTCCCGAGTTGACGTTGGCAAAGTCTCGTCTGTCTCCATCAACCTTAGAGGATCCAAATGAACTCTTTTAAGAGTTCTTGCGGTCTACCAAATCAAATCTGTCTAGAATCCTGCCATTACAGGAAGGTGATGTCTGCTGGCTTTGAAAACAGGCATCTTGGGCGGTGCCACTTCTTTAACAATAACGACGTGCTCTGCTGTGTGTAGACCAAATTTGCCGAGTACGTTCTCTTGAATACCTTCATAGGATATTGCTTTGAGAAGTTGTGCTGATAATTCTGAATTCTGTTCGTTCAAGCGACGAGCCTGATCTTGCAATTTGCTCACGTCATTGGAGCTAGCAACATCCCAACCGTATCCGAGAATTGCGACACCACAAAGAGCAACTAGCACCGTCCGTAGTGTGCGATTCGCGCGCACCACCACTGGTATTTGTCTGCCTTTGGGTTGTGGAACTAAATTTGGTACCAACTGTGGACGCGATAGTGATCCAACTGGACGCAAATTACCGCGGCGAGCCTGTTTATCAGCCGTTCGCATGGGCATGTTCGGGAAGGCTGGTAGAGCTACACCCGAATTCGCAGCCGAAGTAGCACCATCAAACATGTAATCTGCGATGTCTTCTTCTTTTATGCTGCGGACTGATAGTGCGTTAGCCATGTATATATACTCCTAACCTATCTTTATTCCCGCTCGTAGTTTAGCACTACGACTACGTATATTGGCAAGAACTTCTGCAGAATCAGCAACAATCGGTTTCTTAGTGATTATCAGCAAGTCGGCTTTTGCGTCGCAGGTGCATTGTGGCTGCCTTGGCGGGCAATGACAAGAGAGAGCCATCTGTCTGAAAATCTGTTTAACCATTCGATCTTCAAGACTGTGAAAAGTGATTACGACGAGCCGGGCATCAGGTTCTAGCAATGCCACCGCTTCTTCTAGAAATTTTTTCAAGCTTCCTAACTCGTCATTGACTGCGATTCTGATCGCCTGAAATGTTCTGGTGGCAGGGTGACTGCTATCAAAATTTTTGCCGCCATCACCCTTCGATTTGCGCTTGTGCTGGGCTTTTCGAGCCGCGCCGCTATATCGGACGGAGCGTGCAACAATATCTGCTAATTGCAGTGTCGTCTCTATCGGCCTTGCTCTAATAATATTCTTCGCTATAGATCGGCTATATCTTTCTTCACCATATTCGAAAATGATATTAGCTAAATCTTCTTCCGACCATTTGTTCACGATGTCCCATGCAGTAAGGCTTTGCGACTTATCCATTCGCATATCTAATGGGCCATCTTTGTTGAAGCTGAACCCTCTCTCAGGTTGATCAATTTGCATCGATGAAACGCCGAGGTCAGCGAGAATGCCACCGTTTACGGTGCTCAATCCGGCCTGCTGTGCCACTTCTTTAATGTCGGTGAAATTGGCATGAAAGAGCTGTACTTGCTCTTTCGGCAATCTATTGCGTAGACGTGAAAGCGTGTCTTCATCGCGATCAATGCCAATCACTTGCGATTGCGCACTTTGAGTCGACTCAACCACAGCGGGATTGGTCTGTTCCTTAAGACGTTTCAATATTTCAGACAGATGCCCACCAGCACCAGCTGTGGCATCTATGTATGTGCGACCGGGACGGACGTCCAGTAAATCAACTGCTTCCGCCAGAAGAACCGATACATGCTGCAATTCTTGTGTATCTGGATTAATTGGCGTTATATCGGACACTAAAACCTATGTCTTTTTCTTGGTCAGAAAATCGAAATCCCAGCACATCAAGTATATAAGCTGGATTGTCAAAAGACCAAATATGGCAGTTAAAAGTACTGGTGAGCACCAATCTGGCTTATCGGTCCAGAGATTGAGTGACAGAGCACAGTTCAGGGCAACAAGCGGCACGAAAAAGGCGCCCACGATTGAAACCAATTGTTTAGCTGTAGCAGTTGTGCCAGCCCAGTGCCAGCGCAGACCATCCCACCAGAATGTTGGAGCAATCTTTAGACCCATTCTGTTGGCAGGATGCAGGAGGCGCCCGCCGTGCAGTGGCACATAATTGCGATCGCAGCTATTGCACTGAAATGTTTCGGTCAGACCATATGGCTCTAACATTCCGCTGCAACGGGGACAGGGATAGTTTGTACACAACGCAATGATTTGCTTGTCAAACTGAATTTGTTGGTAGCTTTGATTAAACATGCAATCAGCCCTACGGAGTGGAGTCAACTCGGAAGGGAACCGGCAATTTCTGAGCTCACGCAAAGAAATACCCACCAGCTGTGTCTCATCAGCTTAGCGTTTTCTATAAATATCCCTACAAGTTTGTAATACCCCAATGACGAACAGTAGTTGCGTTGTCAGGTGTAAATTTAACAATTTTCGGAAAGTTTTTTTAGAAGTACGGGTCTTTGCGACTGGCGCCTAAAACTCCGACTCCTAACATCATCTTGAACAGTACCGAATAATCCTCGTGTTCGAAAGAAATGCGACGACCATCCAGGCGTGTGATGCCAGGCATGAGTTCGGCGGCATCAGCCATGGCCGGGTCAAACATGGTTATTTCCATGGTTGAGGGACTGGCTGGTTTCTTTAAAGACCAGCTTTTCTTATCGCCGAGTGACTTTTCGGCGCCTTGTTTAAGCAAATTGAGAGTACCAGCAAAAGATGGTTGTTCAGCGCTGTAGCGCGAGATGGCGCGTTTTACCTGGACAGCCGTGACTTTACCAAGTTCTTCATGGGCTTGCTGACAGTAGACATCATCGCCTGAAACGAGCGCTACCGGAACATTGAATGTAGCAAGCAAAGCCGCATTCAAGCCTGTTTCGCCGACGCTGTGCCCGTTCAGTTTGACGTCAAAAAAGATTTGCGATCGATATGTGTGGCTGAGAACACCGCAAGCTGAACCAGCGCGCGAATGATAGCCAATGAAGAATGCGCAATCAAATGGTTTATCCGAAAATCCTTGCTGGGCCCCTGATACCATCGAAAAAGGTTTTTGCCAGCCACTGATCAGGCGGGCGCTTGGATGCAGGTCTTCGATGCGAAGATTGCGCATATCGAAATGTGAATCGTTAATCACAAATGAGGTCGCGCCGCCTTGCAGTGCACCTTCAATGACCGCATTGACTTCGGCGTGCATTAATTTAAGTGCTCGTTCATATTGCGATTCGCCGGGCTGTGTCTGACTTGAGTGCAATACGCCATTTGTGCCTTCGAGGTCAACTGATATGTATATATGCATCTAAGATTCCTTGCATATGTGCAATGGTGCTTTTGGGGGTGATTGCTGAAATCTCTTTAGCGTGACATTCTCTAATAGAGTAAAAACCTGAGTTCCAGGGACTTCTTGCTGATTCGCAAATAGTTTTTCAGTTCCCATAAGTATAAACTCAACTTCTGGACTACAAAGCGTTCTAAATACTCTACCCATGTCAAGTTTGAACAGCTATAATTCTGGAGTTGTGGAAATGGCTTTAGCCGATGACATTGGGATTCTTTCGAAATTGAGTTTAGAGTTCACTAAAATGCAAGGACTGGGCAACGATTTCGTTGTCTTCAGTGGTTCAGATCTGCATCAATTGGGTGGCTCTGAGTTGATTGAGCATTGGGAAGAATCAGCCTCTCATTGGGCTAAATTGCTCTGTGACCAGCATTTTGGTGTCGGCGCCGATGGTCTCATTGCTATTTTTGACAGGCAGAAGCCAGAAACAGTCCCGGCTTTCGTCAATAAGTATCCTGGTGATGCGCAGACTCGTTTTGCCTGGACTTACACAAATAAAGATGGCAGCGTCTCTTTGATGTGCGGCAATGGATTGCGTTGTGTTTTGCTCTGGTTGCACAGTCAGGGACTGGTGGAAGGCAAAATTGCAGTCGCGACGGCTGTTGGTGACATCAGCATGAAATTCAATGACGCCGACGACATCGTTTGTGATCTCGGGGCGCCGCGACTCAAGCGCACGGAAATTCCGGTCAATGTCACTCCTTTAAAGAATGTCGAGACTGGTGAAACTGAAAATTTTGTTTTGCAAAGTTTGCGTGTGCAAGTCGGTTCCGAAAGTTTTCCGCTTAAAGCTACGTGCGTCAATATGGGCAATCCGCATTGCGTTATTTTCGACGATTTGCGTGGGCGCAACGGCAAAAATTTAAAACACTCAGATATAGAGTATTTGCGTAAAGTCGCTGAAAATATTCAGACTTCAGGAGTTTTTCCAGACGGCGTCAATGTTGAATTTGTCTGGGCGAACACCGACGACAATGCCACTGAAAAAGTAGAACAGATGCGGGTGATCGTATTTGAACGTGGTTGTGGACGTACACTTGCCTGCGCCAGTGGTGCAGCAGCAGTGCTTGTGGCAGGTGTGCTCGAAGGGCGAGCAAAGCGAGAAGCAATAATTCACCTCGAAGGTGGGCCGTTGGTGGCTGAATGGACTGCCGATGACGAGCATGTTCTACTGCGTGGACCGGCAAAAATTGTCTATAAAGGTCTTTTGCAGGCTGACTTCATTTCTGAAAGAGGACTGTTGTCCAGCAAAGTCAATGCGTCGGCAGTATTAGAGGTGGCGCGCTGATGGTTGTGCAATTAGATCAGCGCCAGGACTGGATTCGTTCTCGTCGCCATAAGCGCAATGGCGCTAAAGCCGCTCGTTTGCGAAGACAATTTATTCGTTACATTCTTTTGACGATCTTGCTCCTCGGTGGAGTTTATGTTTTTCAGCACACACCATGGAAGCTCGCCGATCCAGAAAAAGACATTTCCATTTCTGGAAATACGGTCACCTCTGCTGAGCAAATTGAAGCTGTCATCGGTGATTACTTGGACAAGCCAATCTACGAGATGGACCCCAAGAAACTGGAAAAGCGTATTAATATGTTGCGCTCAGTCAAATTCGCTTTTGTGCGACGCTATGCGATACCACATCCGCGACTGGTGATTGAAGTTCTGGAAGAAACACCATGGGCTACTTTCTATTCGGATCCTGACGGTGAGCCCGAAGCGGTCATTGCTCAGTCAGGAAGAATGATTCCCCTGAAGGATTTTCCTAACGTGCAACAACCAGAATTGAAAATCTACGGACCGCAGTCATTGAAAATGACGAATGCAGATGTTGGTCAATGGGCCAGTTGGGCTGCTTATATTTCCGATCAGACTAAAGAACCTGTTGAATCAATCGATATGCGTCAACCATTTGACGTGCGCGTACAAGACGGCGATTTAGCATTAAAACTCGGCACACCTGATACCACTTTGACCAGACGGCTCGGACGTCTTGCCTCTGTGATGGAAGCTATCGAGCCGTTGCGTAATAAGATTGAATATGTTGATCTGGCTCTCGATAATAACGTGCCACTAAAGCTCGCTAAGAAAAGTGATTTGCCTCACGGCATCTTGAATTAGAAAAACGCGTTAAAGGTTTAGCTTTTTTGCTTCGTCCCAGAGTAGTTGATATTCACTAGAAGATAGCTCTTTAAGCGGTTTAGTGCGCATTTTTTCCATCGCCCCAAAACGCTTTTTGAATTTTTCAATCGCGAGGATTAATGTCTCTTCTGGATTGATTGTATGCCAGCGCGCTAAATTAACTACGGTGAAAAGCACATCGCCGAATTCTAATTCGACATCGCGAAATTCTTTTTCGTCGCGTCTGTGTTTACTGAAGTTTGGCTCGGCAAGCGCTTCTTTGAGCTCTTTAATTTCTGATTCTAGCTGTTCCCAGATTTCGCTTTCATGATTCCATTCGAAACCTTTGCTTACTGCTTTTTCTGAAATTTTCAAAGCTTGCAAGAGCGCTGGCAATGTCTTCTGGATACCGGCAAGGGCTGATTCAGGCTCGTCCTGAGACTGGGTTCCAGATTTTTTCTCGGCTTCTTTTAGCTCATCCCACTGCTTTAAAACAGCATCTGCGTTTTCAGCTTTAGCATCACCAAAAACATGTGGATGACGGCTGATCATCTTTTCATTTATATCGGCAGCAACATCGTTGAAATCAAAGTTGCCTGCATCTTTGGCAACTTGAGCGTTAAGGACGATTTGCAACAAAAGATCACCAAGTTCTTCCCGTAACTTCTTGGGATCTCCTTCATGTATTGCTTCGAGCACTTCATAAGATTCTTCAAGGAGATAACGTCCCAGGCTCGAATGAGTCTGTTCCTTGTCCCACGGGCAACCATCGGGCCCGCGCAAAGTCGCAATGGTCTTGACGAAAGCGTCTATTGCGCTCGATTGTTCATTTTGTGTGATCGGATTGGAAGAATTGGACATTGAATTTCCCTGGCATTAGTAGCCTTAGCATTGGCTTTCGAGGCTAGCATGTGTGCTGCCTAATTACATTTAGCTGCCCTTATTGTTATATTTGGAAAGTGCCGAGGGCTTGTAGCAGTCATTTTTATTGACTGACTCTCACTTTCGGTTTCGGCTTTCCATCAGGGTTTAAGTAGTGGATATTTGTGTAATCGGCGCAGGTTATGTAGGTCTGGTCACTAGCGTATGTTTCGCTTATCTTGGCAATCGCGTTGTCGCGGTCGATGCCAATCCTCAGCGCATCGCCAGTTTGAAGAAAGGGGATGCTCCCTTTTTTGAGCCAGGTCTCAATGAGTTTCTCACTGAAGGCATCAACTCTGGTTTTCTCGAGTTTACTGACAATATTGAGTCTGCCGTCAAAAAATCTCAAGTAATTTTTATTGCCGTCGGGACGCCGCCACTACCTAATGGAGAATCGGATCTGTCGCAAGTGATGGCTGTAGCGAGAGCCATTGGCGGTGCGCTTGATGCGAGCAGACCACGCGTAGTCGTAAACAAATCCACAGTGCCAGTGGGCTCTGGAAACTGGGTAGAGATGCTCGTTAACCAAGGTTTGCAGGCAATGCAACCTGTGCCCGCGCGCTCAGCTCGTCCAGAATCTCCTGTGTTTTCTGTAGTCAGCAATCCAGAATTTTTGCGTGAAGGTAGTGCTATTAGTGATTCGCTCTATCCCGATCGCATTGTTGTAGGTGCTTCTGACGAGCATGCTTTATCGTTGATGCGTCAGTTGTATAAACCTTTGATCGAACAAGATTTCGTTGCTCCTTCGTATGCGATGCGGCCGGCCGATTGCGAGACGGTGCCATTCATTGTCACCGACGTACCGAGCGCAGAAATGATCAAGTATGCAGCGAATGCATTTCTTGCAATGAAAATCAGCTTTGCTAATGAGATGTCTGGTTTATGCGAAAAAGTTGGTGCCGATGTGCGTCAAATTGCTCGCGGCATCGGTCTTGATACCCGCATCGGCGCTCGCTTTTTAAATGCCGGAGTGGGCTGGGGTGGTAGTTGTTTTGGCAAGGACGTCTCCGCTTTGATGCAAGTCGCGCATGAATATTCTTACCCGACACCACTGTTACAAGCGACTGTGGCTGTCAACGATCGTCAGCGGCTCGTTGTAATCAAAAAATTGCAGGCCGAGTTGAAAATCATCAAGGGACGCACGGTCTCTTTGATGGGGCTGTCTTTCAAGCCAGATACAGACGACTTGCGTGATGCACCAAGCTTGACCATTGCCAGACAATTGATCAAAATGGGTGCCACAGTTAAAGTGTACGATCCAGTTTGCAATGATACTTGTCGTAAATTGAATCCAGATCTTGATGTCATTTATTGCGATAACCTACGTGATTTAGCCAGAGCATCTGATGCGCTGGTTCTCGTTACTGAGTGGAATGAGTTCAAAACATCGCCATGGCCTGAGCTTGCACAGTTGATGCGCACAAAGCTCGTTATCGATGGTCGCAATGTGCTCTCACAAGAAGAAGTTCAGGAAGCTGGGCTGACATACAGGGGAGTCGGACATTGAAAATTTTGGTCACCGGCGCAGCCGGATTTGTCGCTTCGCATTTGACTGATCGCTTGCTGGCTGAAGGCCACAGCGTCATTGCCATGGATAATCTCATAACTGGCAACTACGAGAATCTGCGCAAACATGTCGGAGACGTCAACTTCGAATTCGTGCACCACAATGTAAGCAACCACATTCATATTCCCGGTCATCTTGACTGGGTCATGCATTTTGCATCGCCTGCAAGTCCTATTGATTATTTGCAATTATCGATTGAAACGATGAAAGTAAATTCGTTGGGAACGCATAACACACTCGGTCTAGCCATGGCCAAGAATGCCAAATATTTTCTCGCGAGTACGTCTGAAGTTTATGGCGATCCGGAAGTCCATCCGCAAAAGGAAGACTACTGGGGTAACGTCAATCCAATTGGACCGCGCGGCGTTTACGATGAATCAAAAAGATTTGCCGAAGCTTTGACGATGGCATATCACCATAAACACAATCTGGACAACCGCATCATTCGTATCTTCAATTGCTATGGTCCTCGTTTGCGTTTCAACGATGGTCGCGTAGTTTCTAATTTTATTGCCCAGGCATTGCGCGACGAGCCTCTCACTGTATACGGTGACGGATCTCAGACACGTAGCTTCCAGTATGTGACTGATTTGATTGAAGGTATCGTGCGTTTGATGGCAGTTGATTTTCATGAGCCTGTCAATCTCGGCAATCCGCAAGAAAGAACGGTGTTTGAATTGGCCCGCTTAATCAAAGAATTGACAGGCTCGAAGAGCGAAATCGTCATGAAAGAGCTGCCAGTCGACGATCCAAAACGTCGTTTGCCAAATATTTCACGAGCCAAAGAGCTGCTTGATTGGACTCCCAAGAAAGACCTCATTCAAGGTCTGGAAGAAACAATCGCCTGGTATCGAGAAGTTTTGAAAATCCCGGCTGTCGCCAGCAAATAAGACAAGCTCTGAACCTTGATCAGGGTTTTCACTGGTTTTTGCTCAGTCATTAGCTGGCTTCGGTAAATCGCTAGTTCTTCTATCGTTGAATCATTCAGCAAGGAGAAAGCGAATGTTGAGACGAGCAATTTTAGGGTCCGTATTGCCTCTAGGCTTATGTTTAAGCGCCGTTTGCAATCTAGCAATTGCAGGCTCCGTTGCACAACAGGCGGTATTTGCCGCAGACAGCGACGAGAAAAGCCACGAAAAAGAAGTTAGTGCGCGTCCACATATGGACCTTGCCTTTTGTATTGACACCACAGGTTCGATGCAAGGCGAAATCGATATGGTCAAAGCCAAGACTAAAAGCCTGGTTGCACAACTAAGCGTTGGTAAACCTTCGCCAATTGTCAGAGTTGGAGTTGTTGCTTATAGAGACATTGGCGACCAGTATGTGACTAAGGTTTTTCCATTTTCCGATGATATCGACAAAGTCGTCAAAGATATTTCAGAGTTGAAAGCTGACGGCGGTGGTGATGGACCAGAGGCTGTAGACAGAGGTCTGCACGCGGCTATAAAAGAATTGAAGTGGGGCTCAGACAAGCATACCGCTAAGATTTTGTTTCTCATCGGTGATGCCGGTCCACATGGCGTAGCAAGCGATCTTGACTGGCGCGCTGATTGCCGTGCGGCGATTGCCTCGGGCATTCAAATAAACACGATTGGTTGTGCTGGTCTGGAAAGTTATTCGGCACCGTCTGGAGTGGATGTCTTTAAGCAAATTGCCCATCTCGCCGATGGTAAATTCGAGAGTCTTGCTTATCGACAAGAAACTGTAGATAGCCTCGGACGTAAGTCGACGATCGTTAATGCTGGCGGCGCGACTTATGCGCTCAGTCGAGCTGCCACCGCCGGTGATGGCTGGAAGAAAGAAGTAGCTGCCGGTAGTATGAAGCCGATTGCTTCGCCAACAGGTATGGCTATGGCCGCTGCACCCGCATCTGCTCCTCGTTTTGCCAGAGCGAAGATGGGCACCATGATGGCTGGAGCAGGTGGAAGCTTAGCCGAATCTAGTTATGTCTCTGCGGGTCGTGCAGTTGCTGCTCCTATGCTAGGAAGTAGAAGCGACAACAATCTCGACGACATCATGCTCAGAGATGCAAGAGAGCGCGCGAACAGTGTTTTGAAATAGATTATACGTCTGCCATTTATGCGGTGATCGATTGGTGCTTGCCAAGGATGCATCTTGCAGTCTGGCTGGCACTAGTCGTTTTTGCTAAACTTGCCAGGCTTCCTGGTGCAAAATGACTTCTCCTTTTCGCAGAACAAAATTTTTTCGCGGCTCCTTACTTTTATCGGGTGCAGCATTCTTGCTGAGTTCGAGCGCGTTTGCAGCCAGTGGACAAGACACTGCGGGTAATTCGTTCTCGACGGGAAGTGCGCTCAATCAAGTGCCGCCGGCGACGCAATCCCGAATCCCAAGCATGATACCAGCGCCTCCTGCAGGTCCACAGCATCCTGCATCTATGAGTACAACTGGGTTTCCTGGTCTTGCACCTAACATGCCGGCAACAGGTAACCCGTTAGTGCCTGTCACTCAAATTAGTAGAGCGAGAGGCTGGAGTGATCAAGAGTCGCTGCTGCTGGGGGTTTTGCAAAATATCAATCCGGCCGGTTGGGACGCAGCCCCTGTGCGTATTTTCGCAGCAAATGTAGCGTCCCCCTCGGCTCATACTGCGGCTGCTGGCGAAACAATAGTTTCAATGGAGCAACTCAGCGTTGAACTAGATTCGCAGAAAGTGACAATTTTGCAGGAATTTGGTTGCTCGGAAGTTTTTGAGCGTGGTTTTCAACGTGGTCAAAGACGAATCATCGCTCGAGTATTTGCTTTCAACACGGTCAACGGCGCTTATGGTGCGTATATGTTGATGCGTCAGGGAGCTGCCAATGTCATTGTTCGAGGCGATGCTTCCAGTGAAGACCAGGAGAGCATTTCGTTCTGGCAGGGCAGGACCCTTGTCACAATTTCTGGTCCGCAAGACGACGAAGAAAGTAAGACACTTGTCACCAATATGGCGGACAAACTCGCCGCCATATCTCGTGAACACGGACAGTTACCTGATGTGCTCGAACGCATGCCTAAACTTGGGCGAGTGCGTGGTAGCGAGCGCGTAGTGATGGGACCAGTCTCGGCAAGACGGTTTATCAATGCCCCATATCTAAACAGTTTGAACTTCACTCGTGCGTTATGTTGCGGCGTTGCTGATTACCAGGTGCAGGAGCCGCCAGACCGTTTGAAAGTGATGAATCTCGAATTCGCCACGCCGCAAGAAGCAATGCTTGCTTTCAATAGCTATGGTCTCAATTTCGGCGGTAGACAAATTCAAATCGCAGCGCCATTTGGTGGAATGTGCTCCTTATATAAGACAAACAAGACTTATTTGCTTTTCCAACAAAAAGGGCGCCAGTTCACCATCATTGCTCACGCACGCAAAGCGGAATCAGCAGAGTATCTAGCACGGTTCATGTAGCCAAGCGCTGAACTGGCAGTTTCGTGTGCTTTCTACTTTCCTTGTAAAACTGTTTGAAAAAAAAGATGCTGGGATGTGGCAGGTGAGAGATTATTGCTGTTATGATGATATTGACAACTTGCAATTGCAAGCGGTCTGAAGCGTTTTGTTTGTTTCTATATATAGGTGCATTTTGCACCAAATATTTCGGAATGTAGCAAGAATGCCATGGATAGAGGCAATCAGCACCTATAACTCCTTGACTTCGATTCAAGCGGTTTCTGCAAATGATGTCTGCATAATTTGTTTGGAAAAACTGAACTGTATGCACCACCTGTAGAGCGACTAGCAGGATACTTAAGGAAAGCGGTATATTGCACTTTGTCAAAACATCGATGAAAAGCCATTTTTGATCTGATTAGGTGTTGACGCCCTCAGGTGGAATTGGTACTCTTGTCTCCTGCGCTTGAAACGGCGTCGCCAATTATCTGTGGCGATGGTCTTCGAGTCTCCGAACCCTGATAACTGAATAGCCATTAAGGCGCCTGTCAAAATATCGAGCAGGCAAACTAAACGTTTATATTGGTTGGTAACCCCAGCT
>JARLHI010000008.1 GCA_031292355.1 Candidatus Obscuribacterales bacterium | reverse complement strand
GCAATGCCTGAAATGACAGAAAGTAGGGAAAAGCGGGCTTCGAATCCAAGCCTGAAATGACAAAAAGTCCTTGAAAACAAGCAGAGAACTAGATTTTCTAAAAAAACACTGCCCGACAACTATATGCATGAATAGACCGGGCCCAAAAAAAAGTTTAGAATGGCAACGCTGCGCTTCTCTGTCGCGATCCACACGCCCGCTACTGGCGTCAACAAAAGTTGGCGCCAGCGAGACCCACAGAAACCGCACAGATAGAGCGCCGAATGGCGCTACACGTGTTCGGTTCAACCCAGCAATTCAGTCTATAGATGACCAAATCTGAGTCGGGCGTCTGGGCACTCAGTGAAGGTTTTTCTTCTCCTTTTGCAAGGCAAGATAAATTCCGACAATTGCAAATAGAACCCAGATTAGCCATGGGTGCTGGAACAGCGCGGCCAAAAGACCGAACGGAAGGGCGCAGACAATAACAATGATCGCCGCGACGAAAATCGTGATTCCGTCCATTTTACTTGGAACCGGCAGAGAGAAGAGCGAAAAAGCCCGTGAACATTGCAAATAGGATGAGCAGAAAAGAGGCCGAAGGGAGATAAACAGCGGCCGCCAAGAAGAGAGACGTGAGGACCAAAAGGGTGACTGACGCATTCATTTGTGTGACTCCTGCCAATGATAGACACTCTATGTTTTGGAGTGTCTGTTTGAAAATCTCTCGATTCCGCTATGCCAAATGCCCATTTAAGCCTCCATCCCATGACCAACGGTCAAGAAGAAAGGCTCAAATCAGAGGCAAGAGTGAAGGATGAAGGTCCGAAAGCACTTTGGAATAAGGAAAGGAAAGATACACTCACCTTGACTGCCACCACTGGCCATTTGCAATGCATATCGAGGCAATACTGCAGAGAAAAACAGCCAGGTGCGCACTTCTTATCTATATTTATTGGCGCTACCAGCGATAGGTTTTGTGTCAGCATTGTGGCAGACGCAAAAAACTAGACCGGAATAATTATCTCTTAAAACAGAAGAGGGACTAGACACCGTATGCGGTGCCACTGCGATTCTTTCGTCATCGCTATACTTTTAAACTATACGAAACGCGATTTAGTGCATAACACAAGCCTGACACAAACCCGTGACCAATATGACACACGGACTTTGTAGTCTCTTCCTAACAAAGAACGAAAGGCAATTTGCCGAAAGTAGGTCTACGTCAGGACTGGAGTATTTATGTCGAGAATATTGTTTATTCAAAGCGCTGGCACACAAAACGTACTGGCGCGGGAGATCGCCCTTAGCCCACTAATTACGATTGATCTTGTTAATTGTGACCAATTGATCGCTTCGAAAATGCTAAACGTCGAATACGAATTGATTATTATAGATGGAGAAATACCCCACGAAAGTAAGACTGACATAGAGAATCAGTATCGAGATTCGTATGGCAAAGCGAAAGTAATTTGTCTCAACGCTGCGAATCCAACAATTGAAGTGGGTAGTTTCGTAGACGCGCGGGCAAATGACTATCTTTCAAACCGACTGCAAGAAAAGAGACGCATGATAAATGCAGTAGCGCCGCCTCCGCGCCTGTCTCTCAGCGAGAACTCAGGCAAGGAGTCCCTGCTGGTCATGCACGATTTAGAGATGGACACGAGCAACTTCATGGTCACTAAAGCTGGCCGAGAAATTCCCCTTCTGCCCAAGGAGTTTGCTCTCTTGGAATTTTTTATGCGTCATCCAGATCGCACATTTTCTTCTGAAACTCTGCTTCGGACAATCTGGTGCCTGGATGGTCACGCTTCCACCAATGCACTCAGAAGTGCAATGAGGCGATTACGACAAAAGCTTGGGGAGTTTCGGGGAAACTCGATCATCGAGAACGTTCACGGTATTGGATATCGTATGCGCAGCCAAAAGGTAAACGCAGAAACACATGTTGCCCTAACTCACGCTGCTTATTTGCCGCGCATTCGATAACCTACACCATGGATATTTTCAATAATCGAATTGTCGCCATCTTCTCCGAGCTTCTGACGCAATCTCCGCATCGCACTGCGCAGAGCATTTGATGACGCCTCACTGTCAGTATCCCAGACGCGTTGCAAAAGCGCATCACTAGAAAACACTTTGTTAGTGTTGCGCATGAAAAATTCCAGCAGGGCAAATTCTTTTGGCAACAATGGAATCTCCACTCCACCTTTTGTCACAAGGAAATTGGCCGTGTCCATCTCAACATCTGCTACGACTAACTTTGCGTCCTGCTGTAATGACACCCGACGCAGAAGAGCCCTTAGTCTGGCCAGAAGTTCCTTCAAACTGTACGGCTTAGTCAGATAATCGTCGGCACCGGCATCTAGACCGGTTTCCTTGTCGACATCAGTCAACTTCCCGGTAAGCATAATTACAGGAGCTTTGCCGCCTTTAGCGCGGTATTGCCTGCAGATCTCAATACCAGAAACCTTGGGCAATTGCCAATCGAGGATGAGCAGATCATATTCAGCACACTGCAGCTGCAAAAGGGCTTCCTGCCCGTCGTCAATGTGGTCAACCAGATATCGCTCGCCCAGCAGCAATTCCTTCAAGAAGATGGCATTTTCCTCATTGTCTTCAACAAGCAATATTTTAGGCATTAGCTACATAGCCCTCGTGGAAATATGATAGAAAACGTGCTTCCTGAGCCCAACTCACTTTGAACTTCCAAACGAGCACCCAATAATTGCGCGATTTCTTGACATATCGCGAGCCCCAACCCAGAGCTCGGTAAATCTTGGTCCTTTTTGGTACCTTCGTAGAAGCGGACAAAGACGCTACCGATTTCGCTTGGTTTAATACCTGGCCCCTCATCCTTGACTGATATATATAACTCGCCGGGGGTCTTGCGACAAAAAAGATAAATTGTGGTGCCAGGTGGGGAGAACTTTAAGGCATTGGACAGAAAGTTTAGCAGCACTTGCTCCAGTCGGTCTCGATCAGTCATAACCAGAACATTATCAGGCTCTATTTTTATTTCAACCGAGCGCTTTTCAGCTGCAAAAAAGACAGTTGAACGCAGCTCCGTCAATACAGAAAAAATTGAAACCGACGAATTTTGCACTTGCAGCATTCCACTCTTCATCTTCTCCAGAGTGAGAATGTCGTTGAGGAGATTTGTCATTTTTTCTACGCTCCGCTCCGCCATTGGCAAGAATTTCAGACCGGTCTCCGACAGCTCCCCAATTTTACCCATTTCTGCAAATTCAAGGAAGCTCTTGAATGATGTTACTGGTGCGCGCAAATCATGAGTAACCATTGCAAATACTTCACTTCTGATTCTCTCGGCCTCTTTGCGCTGCGAAATGTCATGAAAGACGCAAAAAATGGCCTTCTCGACACGAGAATAACGCGGCATGCAAATCGTGGGTATCAAATTTCCCTGTGCGTGGACCAGTAGTATCTCAGCGCTCAGAACCTTGGCAGGATCGGTCTCGGCTTCTTCAAGCAATTGAATAAACCTCTGGCGATCGGTTTCAGCTATCAGTGACACTATTCGCATATGTGAGATTTTCTCGGAAGAGATACCGAGCATCTCGTTACAAGCCTTATTGGCACCGGCAACGCGAAGATTGCTGTCAATGCTCAAAATCAAATCGGCGGCATAATCGTAGGCAGCCTGCAGTTTTCTATTACTTTCTTCCAGCATCTGAGCACTTTGATGATAAATTTGGTCTAGCTGGGCGATTTCGTCGGAGCCCGTTAGAACGGCTGACAGCCTTTCGCCCCGAGCCATGAGTTGCGCGTCTTGACACAACTTCCAGATCCTGTCGGATATGCTTCTTGTAAATAAAATGGCCGCTCCCACTGCCACGCACAGGCTGATTGGCAGCGCCGCAAATAGAAGTGTGCGAATCAATTTTCTAGTATTCTCCGCGGTGCGCTCTTCATCAGCATCTGAAAACTTGGCAGCCAGATCCAGAAGCTCTGGAGACACAGTCATCGAAAGTTCGTTACCTATCTGCAGTCTGGCTTGCTTGATGATGTTGTAGGCACTCCATGGGGTCTCAATGATAGACTGTCTTGCTTCTTGAAACAGAGACTGCCCTCGGCGAGCAGCAGCCGCGGTACGCTCAAGCACTGGAAGGCATTCGGGTCGATCAGCCGTCAGCTCCTTAAGACTAGACACGTCTGCATCCATTTTATTGAAATACGGCTTAAAATCGGCAACGAATGCCTCTTTGTAAGATAAACTCCGAACAAATTTAGCCAGGTCCGTGATATCTCGTTCGAGCCCATTTACTCCGTCACTAATCGCTCTTGCGTGAGCAGCCTTTTTCGCGGCGTTTTCTGCGTCCAACTCCAGCTTTGCCAGTATTCCAAACAATGCCAATTCGCAAACAAGCGGAATGGATATGAGCAGCAAACCTTGATGGAGAATTTTAAATTTCATCGACTCTTTATCACCAGCCAGCCCCTGATATTATCACTATCGGGAACTACCTACACGCACCCGGGCGATATTTAAAACAGGTGTTGCGAGCCGATTAGTTCTGAGAACACCCATCTATTCCAAAACGTCAAGTGCTCGATGACACTACCAGCGACACCAAATTCGCAAACCTCTTACAAGTTCACCTTCTGTTAGAATAGCTGTTGAATTTTGTGTTTCCGCAGTCAAAGAGGCTCATATGGCGAAAATTTTCTGGTTGAGCATTCTCATTGCATCCATTTGCACAGCTTCCCCTGACATTGCTCTGGCACTAAATTCCAATGCTACCGACGTCCACGTCAATTCGGCAGAAGATCCGGGTTACAAAGCTGCCATGCTATCAAATGACGCGATGAAAGCGATTCAGACAGCGGATTGGCAAAAAGCCCGCAATCTACTTGAAGAAGCTGAAAAGTTCGACCCCAATGGCGCTTCCTGCATGGTTCATACGAACCTTGGTTTGGTCCTTGAACACTTCAAGGAATTCGATCAAGCAGGCCTACATTTGCAAAAGGCCCTGTCAATTTCTCCAAACGATAAATCAGCGCTTGAAGACATGGGCTCCTATTATCAACAAACAGGCGATTTCAAGCAAGCTGTCGTTTACTTCCAAAAGTACCTAAACCTTTACCCTGATGCCGTGGACGCTGCCACAATCCAAGGGCTGACAGACAAACTGAAAAAGATGAAGATGGCGGATGTCGATCCGTCAGCCAAAGACTATTACGCCGATGGCACTCAGGGCAATTTTCACCGATTCTCTGGTGTCGCCCCACTGAAAGTTTATATAGCTCCTGGCGAAGGCGTGCCCGGGTTTATGCCGCAATATGCAGACTTTCTCAAAGCTGCTCTTGATGCCTGGACACATGCGTCACAGGTATTGAGCTGGCAAAAAGTTGACGACCCCAAGGGTGCTGATATCACCTGCAATTGGGTGGCGGAAATGGCCAAAACCAATGGTGCCTCGCTTGTTGAAGCCGGTCGTGCCGAAAGCAGTGCTATGGGTCATGAAATCAAAAACTCGCGCATCGTCATTTGCACAGTGGCAGTTGCCGGTGCTGACGTCACAGACGACACAATGAAATATGTTTGCATGCACGAAGTCGGGCATGGATTGGGGTTAATCGGGCACTCGCCATTTCCAGATGACGTCATGTTTTATTCCGAGCGCCAAACCAAAAGTGACGGATTATCCGACCGCGATAAGGCAACAATGGCTAAACTCTATGCAACAGATTTGGGCTCGAACCAGCACCACTAGTGATTAATGCCCACCGCTAACGGCTACAACATCTATTACATCGCCTTGATCGTGCACTCGTAAAACACATAAGGCGGCTATCAAAAGCGACACGCCGCCAAGAACGATGACATAAACAGGATCGTTGTGAAACACCGTCTTGACCAGATCTTTAAAGCCGACCGAGGCAATGATTTCTGGTATGACGATAAAAAAGTTGAATACACCCATATAGATGCCAGTGCGATTAGCAGGAACAGCACCAGATAGAATCGCGTAGGGCATTGAAAGCACCGATGCCCAGGCAATGCCCACACCAATCATCGTGAACTGCAAAACAAATGGATCTTGAATAAAGTAAACAGCAATGAGACTTAGTCCCCCAAGAGCAAGAGCACAACCATGCACAGTTTTGCGACTGGTCATTTGTGCCAGCTTGGGCAAAATAAATGCCACCAGAAAGCACACAATGCTGTAAATCGCAAAACACCAACCAGTCCACTCAATGCCTCGATCAAACAATTCGCTTTGACTGTTTGGCGCCTTAAATACGTGATACGCGCACGTCAAGCCAAAGAACATCCACATACAAAACAAACCAAGCCAGGTGAATATTTGCACGACAGCCAGCTGCTTCATCGTCTGCGGCATATCGCGTACTGCTTGTGGAATTTCGGCAAAGACTTCTTTGAGCAAACCGATGAAACCAGGATTTTGAGCCCGCATCTCATTGAAGGCGTCCATATCTTCCGGTGGATATTCTTTGCTGAAAAAGACCGTCCACAAGACGCACGTCAAAAACATAACGGCGCCAATCTTGAAGGAATATTCGACGGTCAATGGCACTCCATTTGCTGCCACACCGTGCAAACCACACTCGTGAAAGATGCGTGGCAAGGCATTAGCCATGGTGGCACCAATGCCGATGAAAAAGCTTTGCATGATAAAACCAGTTGTGCGCTGAGCGGAGTTGAGCTTATCGGCGACAAATGCGCGAAACGGCTCCATGCTGATATTGATGCTACTGTCTAATATCCACAGCATTGCTGCTGCAAAATACAGCGATGGAGAATTAGGCATGACGAATAAAGCGATGCTTGCAAAAATCGCCCCCACCAGAAAGTATGGACGTCTTCTGCCTAGCTTCCCCCAGGTGCGATCGCTCATGGCACCAATAATTGGTTGCACCAACAATCCAGTAACTGGACCGGCCAGCCATAAAATTGGAATATTGTCGGGCGAAGCACCAAGCTTGCTGTAGATAGCGCTCATATTGGCGAGCTGCAGTCCCCATCCAAATTGAATGCCTAAAAATCCGAAATTCATGTTCCAGATTTCGCTAAATTTCAGTTTGGGTTTCATCGATACCGCCAGGTGCAAGAATGTCGATTCTAGCAGCTAGTCGCTTATGCGCAGACCGAGCAAAAAAACTTCCATTGAAGATTGCTATTAGACCGGTCAATTAATTAAACATAAAAAGAAAAGCTTGTGGGGTTCAAACGACTTTTGATCGCCCAGCCCCACAAGCAAATACTCCTAACGCTCGGTCAAAGCCCTGTTACTTCTTGCACAGGGCATAGATGACGAGACCGAAAACGATGAACAGCGTCCCCACCGTCAGGAAGATAGCGCCCTGGCAGAAGCCGGCGACGAAGCCAATGATCCACAGCAGCACAGAGCCGAGTGTGGTGGCATTGGCGGCGGCGCCGACATAAACGCCAAAATGAGCGAGGATACTGGCGGCAAACGTGCCCACCAGTGCCGCCCATAGAACATCGAGCCCCAAGCAAGTGAGAGCATATTTCACAAGGAAACGCTGCAGCTTGGGGTCGTTCTTTGAGAGAAAGGCTCCTCCGGCGACGAGCAGCGCGCCAAAGACGCTGAAGACCACCAGGAAGATCGCACCCTGGAATGCAGCAGCGAAGAAGCCGGCAATCCAGACACCGATACCGCCAGTGGTAGCAGCGACTGTGCCCGAACCGGTAAGTGAAAGCCCTTGGGAAGCGAGGACCGAAACGAAGGTGGCGAAGATGACGGCCCAGACGAGGTCGAGGGCAACGTAGATCTTCGCAATGGTGGCGATGGGATTGGTGTTCGACTTATTCATGTGCAAACTCCGGTATTTGAGATTGAAGGTTCAATTGAGCAGGGTTGGAAAGACCAGAGAGAACACCCTCTGATTTTGTTTTGTAGTATTCGAGCCAGTACGACTAGGCGGGTGCCGCTATCAGCTTCTGGTAGAGCAGATAAGCAAGCATCGTCTTGGCATCAGGAACCCGCCAGAGTTTTTCCAGCGGTTCGATCGCCAGGGTGATTACTTCGTGCTCTTCTGCAAGTCCACCCAGTCGTCCTTCCATCGCCTTCATTTCAGCGGGAGTGACGTCGAGTTCTTTGTAGAACAGACGAACTGTTTCCTCGCAGACGCCCGGCGACAGAAAGAAGCCACTCTTCTGACCGGCCATCTCAGTCAGGTCGATCAGTTCCGAGGCATTAATCTTGATGCCCAGCTCCTCTTCGATTTCTCGAGCAGCAACGCCAGCGAAATCGCCCGAACCATCAAGCATACCTGCCGGCACTTCGACGAACTGATACTTGCCGGTGGGCAGACGCGCCTGCTTTGTCAACACGGCGTATTTCTTGCCCTTGCAGTTAAGCACGAGCAAAATCGCCACGGCTCCGCCTCTGGCAAAGGTGATGCCATGAATCTTCTCACCGTTTTTGCGCACGCAGTCGCACACAAATTTGACGAACAGCACCTTGCCGTCAGGCCGCGTGTCCACCGATTGAAAATGGATGCCACGAAGCTTGAAGCGCCGGCGATCGACCTTTTGCAGCCACTGTTGAAAGGGGTCCGATTGTCGCGCAAGCTCAACGTCGATGTTGGGCGCGGCGGTATAGAGCAGATTCAGCGCTTTCTTTTTGGTCATGTTCTTTCATTCCTCGTTCGGTCCAATTGTAGACCTGCTGTCAGAATCCGGTGCCGCGCACCAGATAGTTTGAAAAGACTGGCGCGCTGCCAATCAATGTGACGTAGCCCGGGTTTTCTGCTGCAACTTCCAGTGCCCGCGGATGAGAGTCGATGAGGATGATCCCCGCCAACAGCGGCTTTCCCCTGCGATCCTTTTCGGCCTGCAAGCAAGCGATGGTGTTGCCCGGAGCAAAGCCATGTGTGCACATCAGCCAGATGAGCTTCGCTCCCTTACTGCGATACGCACGTGCGGCGTTAAGTCCCGTCGTCCCCGTGCGCAACATGTCGTCGAACATGAAAACATTGCAACCACGCACGCTGGCGCTGACCATCATTACTTCGGTACGGTCCTTGCCCGGGCGATTCTTCAGAACGAAGCCGACGCCCAGCCCCCATTCGCGCGAAAGCGAATCGACCCATTTGGCGCGACCGGCATCTGTTGCCCCCATGACGATTTCGCCCAGGTCCTTCAGTCCGTCGACCACCGACTTCACCAGGGACTTCGAATACAAATGCGTGGTCACAACATTGTTTTCGAAGTAGTGAGCGATGCCGTCGGCATGCAAATCGAACATGGCGACAGTCAGACCACCGCGCGTGCGAGGCAAATAAGAGAGCATGCGAGCGCGGTTTTTGGCTTTGACGTCCTCACCAAATTCGACCGCCCGCTCCATGGTTTGGTAACCGAAGCACGGGATGATCAAGGTGACGTGTTCGGCGCCGTATTGCTGACACATGCTAATGATGTCGCAGACTTCCATGAACTCGGTATCGTCGATGGTGCCACCAACGATGACGATATCACGCCGGTCGATTTGCTTGAGCCAGCGATGATATCGTTCACCGTCTTTGAAGTGGTCGCGATGCAACCACACTTCCTCTTCGAACATCAAGGGACAGGCGGCGCGAATCGTTTCGGCCAGGTAGGCATATCTGGCGGAGGCAACGAGAATTGACTTCGGCATGTGGGCTCTCTTTCATGTTAGTTAGACAAGTTTGTGAAAGGCGAAAGCTATTTTTGCGGCGCGCGTTCAGTTGACGGAGCAATGTACTTTTGCTTCCACAACACGAAAAATAAAGGCAACCCGGCTTGAGTCGTCGCTTGTGACTGCGTCACATTCAAACCGTATCGTTCAAACCACATGGCACCACCGGCAGCGACATCAACGCTCACAATGGGAATGCCAGCAGCCACAATTCTTTCCAGAGCCAGATTGACATCAATGACAATGGCTTTGTGGAGCAATCGCGACTCGCAATCAATCTGCAACAGTGCCTCCCTCACAAAGACCTGGACCGCGCGCTCGTTCACTGTAGCTGGATTGGCCAGCAATTGAATGACAAGCTGCTTCAGTCGATTGACGGTCAAACCCCAGGGTTCAGAACGCAAATTGGTTTCTTGAAAAAGTGCGGCGATCATATTTTTCCTTGACGATAAATGAAAAGGCGGTAACCGGTTGGCAACTGATATTGCGCAGGTAAGGTTAGATTTGAAAGAAGCTCAGTTTGGCTGGTTCGGGCGTAGCTCCTGGAGGTAAATTGGAAAGTATGTATTTCTACTTAGCATCTAGAGAGAGATTAAAAAAAGAAATGACTCAATATGTTCTATAAATAATCGAGAATCAGGGGGAATTACACGATCATTTTCGCTACATACTGCTGCGCTAGCGACATCATTCCTGTAGGATCGTTAAACTTGATGGCCCCCAGCCTGGCTCCTGAAAGAGCTAGTGTGAAGCAATGATCAGGAATCGTTCAACGAAGAGGAAACTAAATTTGAAAGCCCTGCAAAAACTGAGCATTTTCTCGTTTTCATTAGTTTTTGCTGCAATAGCGATATTCACTGTAATTAGTGCAAAATCAGAAGGTCAAAATGGCAGCGTCATAGTTCATGTCTCTGGCTTTGGTTCTGACCGCGGCGTCGCTCGCTTCATGCTATTCAATGACGAAAGCGAGTACCTCAAAGATAAATTCAACGGGCTCACAGCCTTCAAAATTGGCACAGCGTCGATAAAAAATACGGAAGCCAATTATGTCTTCAGAGACATTCCTTACGGCGAATATGCAATCAAACTTTTTCACGATCCTGACAAAACTGGTCTGTTACCCAGAAACAGACTGGGTGGCGCAAAATCCGAGTACGGCTTTTCCAATAATGCAAAAGGACGATTTGGTCCTCCCAGTTTCGAAAACGCAAAATTTACTTTGCAAAATTCGGAAATTTATATGAACATCGACGCCATCAAATGACGCAATCAAATTAAAAATTCAAGTCATGATAAATCGCATGATAGATCGCATAATAGATCGAAGGACAGTAAATGAAAACGACGCGTAGATTGACCCTGAGGATACCCGGCAGCACTAGCAATTTAGGACCAGGCTTCGATACATGCGCGCTCGCACTTTCTGTGCATTGCAAACTGACTTTTGATTTACTAGAAAAAAATGATCCCAATGTTCCGTTAATTGGTTTTTCAGGACCAATAGCCAATTCCAGCCGCCCCGAAGACGCGGGCAATCTCATTTACAAAATGATGAATGAGTTGTGGAAAGACGACAAAAATCTGCTTGATCGCATTCGCATCCACATAGATTCTGACATTCCGCTAGGTAGTGGGCTGGGCAGCAGCGCCGCCTGCATATTGGGCGCACTCTGGGCCGCTCATGTTTTTAAGGACCGCATTCCTACAACCGGCAGTCTGCTCGCTCAAGCGACCAGCCTCGAAGGTCATAGCGAAAGCCTGGCTGCAAGCCTCATGGGCAAATTCGTGATCACGTCGCGTTCGGCGTTTAAGAATTCAATCATCGCGAGACAACATGACTGGCCAGAAGCCTGGCGAACTCTATTCGTCATCCCCAAATCGAGAATGCGCACCGTTGATTCACGTTCGGTCTTACCTGCCGAAATTCCTTTTCGCGACGCTGTGGCCAATATTTCGCGCACTGCTTTACTTGTGTCGGCTGTCACAACATGTGACGAGAACACGCTGAAAGAAGCGCTGTATGACCGCATTCACGAACAGTATCGAGAAAAGAAATTACCTCTGTTTACGTCCTTAAAAAAAGCTCTCTACGAACAACCGATTCTCGGTTGTGTCCTCAGTGGCGGTGGACCATCAATGTGCGTAATCGTGCATGAAAGGCATCTAAATCAGGTCTTTTCATATTTGAATGAATGGGCCGCAACCGAAGTGCAACCGCCTCTGGTGCTGAATATTCCACCAGCGAATTATGGCGTGCAGGAAGTTCATGAAGACAAATTAGCCGCTAGCAAGACTCAGTAATTCTTTGCGAACGCTGAATCTCTTTAGCCAATCGATAGTAATAAATCGCTTTGTCTGGTTGGTTGCATTCGCTATAGATAAAACCGAGGTGCACCATAGCCGGTATCAGCACGGGGTGTCTGTCGCCAAAGAGCTTCTGGTAAATGGCCAATGAGCGGCGCAACAGGCTTTTAGCTTTCCCCAGTGTTCCATCTGCAATATGCAAAATAGCGAGATTCTCGCAGCTGCTCGCAAGCCAATTCAAGGAAGAATCATTGCCCTTTTCAAAGCCGCTGATTGCCTTGCGATAATAGTGCATAGCCTCTCGGGCACGCCCTTTTTGTTGATAGGTGGCTGCTAGTCCAAAACAACTGCGAGCAAGCAGAGCCAAGTCAGATGAACTGCGCTGAGCTTCTTCCAGCGAAGCCGAAAACATGGCGTCGGCAATACTTAAGTAACCATGCCGCAACGCAGTCGAGGCGACTTCGTCATAGCAATTCCAAATTTTCTCTTCGACACGCATTTTTAGAGCAGCCTCTTGCTACACCAACAAATTAGCGTCGTTAGGAACGTAGGTTAATGTGTAATTGCACATTCGATGCACCAACTACCAGGCGTAGTACACAAACCACTCCCGGATTATTCACGGGAGTGATACCGAATTCATTTCTAAAAAGCACAAAAGCCCTGTCAGTTGGCTCAGAATCTGTGTTTACGAGGCACAAGATTTGAGTACTTAACGGAGCTTTTGAATGACACAGTGTAAATCGAATG
>JARLHI010000041.1 GCA_031292355.1 Candidatus Obscuribacterales bacterium | reverse complement strand
GTCATGAACAATCCAGCCTCTAGCGGTATCGAAAACAACACCATCTTAGTTGGTAAAGTGGAACGTCCCTGGATTTCAAAAGGAGAGCTCCTTGGAGCCATTCTTTCTTTTGAAGGCAAAACTGAAACTGCCCTCCTGCATATCAAACAAGTCGCCGGTGACAATCCATCTGACCGACTCTCTAATCTGAATATCGGTGAAGAGCTCCGAGTCAAGGTCACAATTGCCATGGACGGTTCCGTGCGCAAACTTCGCGCTAGCGAAAAAGAACTTGTTTCCGATCAGGCAATCGTGGACGCATTAAATTCGCTACCGGGCTCTGCCGTTCATGCGGCACGCGTCGTCAACGTCGCCAGCTACGGCGTATTTATTGATCTCGAAGAAGGTCCTGCCAAGGGCAAGAAAGGTCTCGTGCATAACAAGAATATGTACAGCGGCTCCGGCATGTCACTGAAGTCTTTTGGTGAACTCGTTCCCGGCAAAGAAGTCTTCGTGCGCCTTGCCGGTCAAGCCAGGGTCGACGAGCGTGGAACGCTGAGAATTGATCTGGCCTTTGCTGCAAAGCCGGAAGAGGCATCAGCAGTCTGATCGTCTCATGATGTTTTGCCTACCTTGTTTAGCGAGCAATCGCTGATCTGCAATGGCAGCCATCGAGCCGAACTTTGTTGCAACTTTAGACACGTGCAAAAGCTTGCCTTTTACGACATCGTCGTGCAGGTGGAATCAATCTGGCTGTCATTGCAGCCACTTGCGGCAAAGCAAAACACGTGAACGAGGTTGCTCAAAGTTGTTTCAACTTCAAGTTAAACACCAGGCTTGAACGCTTGGCAAAAAACTCGAATCATCAAAACATCTAAGGAGTTACAGATGAATCATCCATCATCAAGACTTGGGCTACCACCTGATCTTCAACTTCAATCGAAAGGAAGCAAAATGCGACGAATATTCGCCGGCTTAGCCGTGGCATCACTAATGATGCTGGGCATTTCATCTGCTGCTTATGCTTACGATCCGACCAAACCACCTACTTGCGATAACGGTGATAATCCGGCGCCAAGCGGTTTCAGCGGCGATCTCACAATCGCTGTTGATTCGTGTACCTCAGCCAGTATCAGCGCAAGCGGCAACGTTAGCGTCTCGACAAGTGGAGGCTCTATCTCAATTGGTACTTTGTCTGCTGGCGGGCAGGCAGTGGTGCAGGCCAATGGTGGTTCGCTCAGCCTCGGTGCTTCCAGCTCTGGCGGGCCGTTGGCGATTGGTAGCAACTCGGCAGATGGCTCTTCATATGGTCCCATCACTATATCCGGCACTTTGACGGCTCCCAGCATTGGTGTTTTAGGAAGTTCCGCTTCCGTCACAGGCGATCTGGACGGCAACGGAGGAGTCGGCGTTATTGCTGAAAGCGGCAGCATAAATATAAACGGCACTATAAATGCTCAGGGAGGAGAAGCTTCACTTGTTGCATACAACGGTGATGTCACAGCCGCTGCAACTAATGGTGAAACCGTTATTATCACCGCCGGAAGCGCTCTTGGTGTCGGAAATGTCAGTGTGTCCGACGCGATCGTTGCCACTACTGAACTTCAAGTCCAAGCAGGCGGAAATGTTGGTACCGAAAACATCACTTCGCCGAACGTTCAAATCAACGTTAATTACTTCGGTGTGTCCGGCACCAACACCTTCCTCATCGGTGGAGGAGGTTCCAATGGTACAGGCTCTATCGACGCTACGCCGTCGAGTGGCAGCTATGGTGAGATCTACGTTACCAATGGAGCAACTGGTTCTGGCGTTGGTAACATTACGGTAAGCTCAGCGAGCGATATCAGCATTCCTGATGGAGGCGGCTCAGCTGGCGGTGGTTATCTCGCTCTTGAAGCATATGGTGGAACGCTTACGCTACCCACTGGTTCCATCAGTGTTCCGGGTGCCGAAGCTGCAATCCAACTGGCGGCCAAAGAGGTTGATACCGTAAATGGTACTAACTTGTCAGCTAACTACACAGCTGGCGGGGATTATCACTATGTGGATATTTATGCGGATACCTTCAAATACAGCGGTAATGTTGTGATCAGTGCGAACGGCTCTGGATCAGCATCCAACAATGCCGGCTCAGTCTACATTCAGGGCTATACGACGAGTGGTCCGACTACTCAGGTCAATCTTGTTGGTACGTCTGGCGCAACGCTCAATATGGGCGCCGATGGTGATCATACTTATGCTCAGGTCTATGGTGACAACATCACCTTCTCTGGCGGCGCGGTAACGATGCATGCTAAGGGCACTACTGATCATCAAATCTTTATAACCAATACAAACACTGGAACCGGAAATACTGATACAGTCACCATTTCGGGAGACGCATTTACGGCTGATGCAAGCGGTAATGGTGGCGCAGGTGGTGCAATCGATATCGAGGCTGGTGCTGCTAACGTCAGTTCATCGGACTTCACTCTTAATGCTGATGCGTCGGGTGGTGGAGATGGCGCTGGCGGCTCTGTTACTTTGAACGCAGGTGCTTTGACCTATGCATCTACAACTACGGCCGACGTTACAGCGACCGGAGAAGGCGCCGGGAACGGTGGTGATATTTCGATCACGGCAACTTCCGATATCAAAGGAACCGACAACTTTAATCTAGCGGCTGGTGGGGGCTGCAATAGTGGTGATGGTGGCACTATTGCTCTTAATGGCAATAATGTTACTTTTGGAGCCATCGACGCTAGTGGTGGAGAAGCTAGCGGTGGTGGTACTTGCTTGGCAATCGCTGCTCAATCATCTAACGGCCTGCAACCTCGCACCACCGGTACCGGTAAAGGTGGAAATATCACTGTTACAGCAGCTGCAGCAGTAATTCCTCCTGCATCTATCAACTCTTCTCTTGTAGCAGATGGCCTGCTCGGGGATGGCGGTGAGGTTACAATTACCACCCGCGGTAGTGCAACTTTTACTGTCGGAACCGGCCCTAACAAAACCACTATTTCAGCATCGAGTCAGGATACGGGAAACGGTGGAATTATCACTGTAAATTCCGCAGGACAGTTCGTTGTAGATGGTAACGCCTTAAGTGCCAAAGCTGGTCCAAACGGAAACGGGACTGGAGGCACAATATCTGGTACTACCGTTGATGGTGACATGGTAATCTCCGGTGGCATAAACGTTGACGGTAAGGGCACTGGTCAAGGTGGTCAGCTTTCTTTGATAACTGAAGGCAGTTCATCAAAGCTTGATGTAACGACCAATGCGGCGACTTTGTCTGCTAACGGTGGTGCTAGCGGCGGAGCGGGCGGAACTATTCAGCTTTTCCCTGCGAAACAGATGGATCTATCGGCATTGCATTCTATGACCTTCACCGCCCAAGGCATGGGCAGCGGCGGTGGAGGGTTTGTCTGGATTAGCCAAGTTAGTAACATGGATTTGCTACAGGTAATCGATGTTGATGCTGGTTCTGGCGCCGCCTGGAATCTTAGTACAGGTAACGGACTAGGAGTTATTCGGTTGAACAACTATTACTGCCGTGAATGGAAGATTGATGGTGCCGCTCACACTTGGCCTACTAGGTATTGGGTCGCGTCTAGTACAACCCCCACGACACCGCCATTACCCTTGGACAATGTGTCGGTCAATACTGCTGATATGACAATGTTCGATAATCTAAGGAGCCGATTCAGTGCTGGTAAAGTGGAATTGTTTGTGTTCAAAAGTAGTGCCGATTTTGGCGGGTTTACGGGCTTAGTTAACCTCAATGCTGCAACTGGTGGTTTAACCTGGGATAACCCATCGACCGGTAACTATATCTATCTCACCCCGTGGGAATCGGGTAGTATCGGAGATCCCGTTGCGACGGTGTCCTACGATCCAACAACTTACCCTGAAGTGGTTGCGCATGAAATGGGACACGCGTATAGTCTCACCAACGGTGGACTTGTTACAGCACCTGGTACTCCCTGGCAAACCGCCAAATCTAGCGATGTAAGCACTTTGAACGCTGCTTCTGCGTGCAGTGGTGCCACTGCGGCATTCAGAAATGTTACGGATATAACTCATAAAGATAGTTCAGGTAATCCAGCTCCTCAGAGCGTTTGCGATGGAACATCATTGCGCTCTGATTATGCGGTTTATACGAGCAACTTTGCTCTTGCTCAGGGTCTTGATCCTGCATTCAAGTTTGATGAGGAGCTGCATGCGCAAATGTTTGCCTACGCTGCTATAGGTGCTACAGGTGCTCGACCGATGGTCGATCAGATTATTGCTAACGGTTATTTTACTGGTCTCTTGGCTATCGCTAATACAGAAAAATAAGGCTCTCTAAATCGGGTATAGACGACTGTGCGGATGATGCCATCCGCACAGTTTTCATTTTTTTTGATAATCTTGTAGAAGATCGTCGGCAAGGAATGAAATGAAAAACACAATACTTTGCGTTGTACCTCTCTCTATCTTTTTAAGTTTGTATTCTGCTGCTCGCTCGGAAACAGCTTTGCATGAGCTGGTAACCGGTCCAACTATAACTAATGAGGAAGAACTTCACAGTCGTCAAAAAAAAATCCTGGCAGTTTTAGACCCGAGCCATGGAAAGGCTCGGTGCATTTCAAGAATAGCATTAAGTACCCTGGGACTGCACGCTGACGATCTGAGTATGGTTCTTCAATTAAGTCCTTGGTTTAAATACATACAAAAAGAGCTACAAACAAAGACAGCATACGAATCCTTGAATGAGTTAGCGCCGAATGTTTTGCCACAGGGAAAAACAATGGTATGCGCCTTTTCTACAAACCAAAATGGCAAAATTTGTGATCTAAAAGTCACAAAAAGTTCTGGTTCGAAATCATTTGATGATTTAATTTGCTCATTAATTGAAAGTGCTGCGCCTCTCAAGCCTGCTCCAAACGAACTGCCTGAAGAGAAGGACAGTCTTTACATTGAATTCTACGTTGAAAATGACCGTTTAGAGTTAACAATGTTGAGGCATGGAAGCTTCCCGACACGTCGCCTTCATGAAGTCTGGACTAATAACGGGCCAGCTTTAATTGAGCGATAAAAAACGTTCCATGAACCTCCCCCTGAGCCGTGCAAAAGAAGTAAACCCAAACATCATTTTCGGCGGTTCCTCACCAGAAGAAAATTTGTCGCCCAACAAATAAAAAACATTGCCCGCCGCAAACGAGAATATTTAGCTCCAGCAGAAGCCATTTGCCCGAAGCGGTCAAAGCTTATGGACGATAAGGCGCCCGCAACCACCTCACGATTTTAACCGCTTATAGTGGTACCGGCAGCAAGCCTGTAACAAATCACTATAGGCTCAAGAGCATTGCATAAGGGGCTTTTGGATGCAATTTTTGTCAACTTGGGCACAGTTCGTGCTTTTTCGCACGGATACAGCTGATACAACATAATACTGAAACTACTCCGCCTTCAACAGCTATACTGAAGTTTACCAATTTGAGAACAACTTCTGAAAAGCCATATTCTAATAGTCGGGGCAGGTCCAACTGGCCTCGTGTTAGCAGCCGAATTACGCAACAGAGGCGTTAGTTGCCGCCTGGTCGATAAAGCCGCACAGGCATCGGAACAATCGAGAGCCCTGGCCATTCATGCTCGCACGCTGGAAATTTTCGAGAAGATGGGGATCATCTCGGAAGTGCTTAAGCGTGGTTGGCAATCTCAAGCTTTTACTGTTTTTGCTGGTAATAAGCAGCTGGTAAGAATGACTTTCAGCGAGCTGGAGTCATCGTACCCATTCGTCTTGTCACTGCCCCAGGTTGAGACAGAACAAATTCTCAAAGATAATTTTACTAAAACTGGTGGCATGGTAGAACAGAGCACCACTCTTATTGGTGTGATTCAAAATGCTGAATGCGCCTCAGTTCAGCTTAAACTGCCTGACGGCAAAATTGAAAGAACAGATTTTGATTTTGTAATCGGCTGTGACGGCGCCCACAGCGATGTACGCAGATTGCTAGAAGTAGATTTCCCGGGCAGCCCTTATCCAGAGCAATATGTGCTCGCCGACATTGAATTTGAGTCATCTTTAAATTTGACGGACCACTACATTTTTAGTGGCGCCCGCGGTATCGCCGGCTTCCATCCCCTCTCTCGAACTGGTGCGAGAATTTTCGCGCATCTGGGACGGCTTCGCAAAGACAAACATTCCAATGTGGAACTTGCATACCCGGAGCCCACCTTAGAAGAATTGCAATCTCTGGTTGACGAGCGAGGACCAGGCAACGTCACGATCAAGAAGCTGAACTGGTTGAGCATGCACAAAGTTCAGCATCGCCAGGTAAACTCGTATCAACAAGGGCGTGTTTTTTTAGCGGGCGACGCCGCCCATATTCATAGCCCCACTGGCGGTCAGGGGATGAATCTAGGAATTCAGGATGCTTACAATCTTGCCTGGAAACTAGCCCTGGTCCATCACAAACAAGCACCAGTAAGTCTACTAGCCAGTTATAGCGAAGAACGACATCTGGTAGGTAAGCAAGTAACTGTAATGAGCGATCTTTTTTCGCTCATAAATAATTTTCGCAGCCCCCTTTTGCAAATCATCCGAAATAAACTTGGACCGATGCTGTCTAAGCCAGAGGATGTGCGCTATCGATATCGAAACGCAGTTTCGGGTCTTTCTTCTAATTACCGCTTAAGCAGAATAGTCTTTCAGCCAAAATCTGCCACTGACGGGCCGCAAGCCGGAGACCGAATGCCTGACGCTCTGATTGTTGATATCGCCAATAAAAAAATCGCGCGTCTCTTCGAGCTTACATCTGGACATGGACATCATCTGCTTCTCATGCAAGAAGCCGACGAAGACAAAGAGGCACTGCACGTTGCCGACAAACTGGAAGCATTAATCGAACACGACTATAAGAAGCAAATTACTGTGCATCGTATTTCGTTCGTAGACACAGACCCTCTCACACATCGTCTTTTAGATGCGCGAAACACAAAAGTGTACTTGCTCAGACCAGACGGTTACATTGGCTATAGAAGCGAAAATTTTGACTTCAATTCGCTGAGCGACTATCTCAAAAAAATACTAACGTAGTCCTTTCTCTGTCTCTATCTTTAGGCCCAATTCCAGGCGCTTCTTCTTGGATAGCCCGAGAGCAACGATGCGATGCGACAACTCGAGATAGTTGCGCAGCTGTTTGTCATTAAGACCTGGCTGTGCATAATGTTGAATCCACTTAAGACCGCGGGATGCTAAATATGGCGCCCCGCGCAATCCTTGCTGCTCTTTGAGAATCTCAAAATCGATTGGAGTTGTCTTGAAAGAGTAGCTTTCTTCATCTTCGCCTTCACTGCCTATCGCAAAGACTTTGCCGCCGACTTTCCAGACGTGGCTGTCTCCCCACTGTCTAACGTAGGTGGTGGCGGGCAGCGATTGGCAGAATTTGTTGAAAGCTTTGAAATTCATTTGAAATTCGAGTGAGTAAGGTTGCATTTGTGTTCAGTTTAACTCAAAGAAGGAGACCACAGACAACAAGAAAAGTCAAAGGCGACCTTCTTTAAATAACTATTTTAGGCAAAGATGTCACAAAGACGAAGTTAGTCCGGTGGAGATGGTGATGTAGTTAACCACACCATCTCCTACCGTTATTGTCGCGTTACTCATACACTCGCACGTAATCAATTACCATCTTCTGCGGGAAGACGGTTGTCGCATCGGGATCGCCAGCAAAATTGCCGCCTACTGCCAGGTTGATTATAATAAAGAAGTCGTGGTCAAAGACCCACTTCTTTCCTGGAACATCAGCAGGTGTTCTCATGGAGTACAGAACGTCGTCCACAAAGAACTTAACCATTCCCGGCTCCCATTCGACGGCATAAATATGGAAGTCGTCGGCGACGCTTTGTCCGCCAGGCAGAGTATAAGCCGTGGTCAACGCATGGGCGCCTTCGAAGCCAGGAGCGTGCAAACTGCCATGATTGACAGTCGGCTCACCACCTTTGACTTCAAAGATGTCGATTTCGCCGCAGTCTGCCCAGCCGACCTGACTGATGTCCGTGCCGAGCATCCAGAACGCAGGCCAGATACCCTGTCCAGACGGACTCTTGATCCGCGCTTCCACCCGTCCAAAGCGACAGGAAACTTTTCCCTGCGTCTTGATGCGACCCGAAGTGTAGTCGCGTTCAATCCCGTCGGCTCCGGTAAGCGTCTCTCTCAGAGCCGTTATCACCAGATTCCCTTTGCCGTCCAGACAAGCATTCGCCGGGCGGTCGGTGTACGTCTGCTTCTCATTATTGCCGAATCCGCCACCGCCTATGTCGAACACCCAATTTGCCGAGTCGGGCGAAGCGCCGGTCGCTCCAGTAAATTCGTCAGACCATAGCAATTTACGAGTGGTACCAGAAGTTTTGAGTTTGTTCCCTCTCTTAGCCCGCTTGCGCCGCGCTTTTGATCGGGTTGAGACGATGCGTGTCATTGGATGTTTCCTTTTTCGTTACTAAAAGCGAGATTTCAATCCACATCCAACAACCATGAACTGCAAGGCTTGGCTAATTGTGGTTGATACGAAGAAACACCGCGAGGATAATGCTTTCGCGGTGTTTTGTTTATAGCCTTGTCTGACTAAAGAGTGCCGGCGCTCAATTCATGAAGATGAGCGTGCGCGAAATGCCACTGCGCGTGACCTGGAAGTGCAGGTCGTAGCCTTCGCTGTGGAAGCAGTGGCGCAGCCGCTGTTCCATGGCCAGACTGACGGCGACGCCAAATTTGTCGTACAACAGCTCACCGCGATTGATGGCACCACCTTCGAGCGAAGTGACGATGGCATCATGGATGCTCTCGTACAATTCAGCATCGGTCTGGGGCGCGACTGCCGCTTGTTGTGCAATCAAATCTTTGCGATTGGGAATGCGCTTCATACAAGTCCTTAAAAGTAGAAAAGAAAACCAAAAAAAATGTCTTGAGTAAGACAAAAGGAAAGGCGTGGTTGCTCCGAGCAGAAAAAACCTCTGCTCGAAGCAACCTTTTGACCGAAAAGTCAATCGCCTTGCAGCACCCGCCTGTAGACGACGAGTGTTTTATCCGCGATGGCGTCCCAGGTGTAATGCTCCTGCACTTCCGTGAAGGCGGCATCTATCAACCGGGCACGCAACGCGGGGTCTGCCAGAGCAGTGGTAACCGCCCAGGCAATGCTTTCAGGTCGTTCGGCATAAGTCTTCAAACCGACACGCATGTGGTCATTGATGTCGTTCAGACCACCGCGGTCGGACGTCACCAGAACTACACGCGCCGCCATCGCCTCCAGAGCCGTGATACCAAACGGTTCATAGAGACTCGGCACAACCATGATTGTCGCCAGCTGAAACAACTCCGCAAGGTCCTTGTCGTTGGCGTGACCGAAGAACCTGACGTTTTGAGAAACGCTGAGTTCATGAGCCTTTGCCTTCAGTCCTTCGAAGAAGCCGCCCGTGCCAGCAAGAATGAACGTCGTATTCGGACGCTCCTGCAAAATGGCCGGGACAGCATCGAGAAGAACCTGAACGCCTTTTTCGAAGACCATGCGACCGACGAAGAGAACCACATCCTCGTGCTCAATGCCGTGCTTGGTACGCAACTCGGCAACATCAGTCGAACACGCGAACTTGTTCGCATCGATGCCATTGGGGATGACATTGATTTTGTCGGTCGGTGCCGCGAACTGCCATTCCAGCTCACCCACCATCGAACGGCTGTTGACGATCACCTCAACCGACTCGTAGAACATGCGCCCCTCAATCGAGTGGACATACTTCTGCGTGTCGTTGTGGATGCCCTTCATGCGTCCGTGCTCGGTGGCATGGAAGGTAGACACCAGCTTCACGTCGAAGACTTGCTTCAAGGTCCAAGCGGTGTCGAGAACCATCCAGTCGTGAGCATGAACGACATCGAAAGGCTCGTCGATCTGCAGCCTGACCGCCAGCTGGATCATGCCAACATTAAGGCGCGCCATCTGGGTGTTGAAGTCCGGCGTCCAGTCGGTCTGGTTTTTGACGCGGTAAACATGCACGCCATTGTCGTTCTCGTAAGCGGGACTGTCTTTGTGGTCCGCCGTGACGACGTACACTTCGCAGCCTCGCTGGACGAGCTTGTGTGACAGAGCATGCACCACACGGGCCAAACCACCCACGATATTGGGTGGATACTCCCACGCAAGCATCAACACGCGCAAGGGTGAAACGCTACTCGATTCGGTCATGTGGTTCCTAGCATCAAATGTTTTGAAAGGCGCATTCGTCAGGGGCAAATGCGTACTAAAGGCAAGTAGTGCGCAGCAGCACCAGGACAGCGAACTATCCTTGTGCTGCTGTTCTTCATTCGTGGGCGGTCAGTTCAGGCGCCTGCGGCGAGCACCTGGCTGAGGGCTTCGGGTCCGGCGTCGACGACGAATTCGATATTCGCTTCGACGTTGTCTTCGACTGCAGCCTGTTCGGAAGCGATGCCGTACTGGCTTTCGACGAAGGTCCCGCACGGCGCCCAAACGCGCACCTGGTGGCTGCCCGACGGACCACTCTTGATGGTGTAGGGCGACATGCGTCCGGTGAGAACCCGCTCGCCGACGACGTGGTTGAACGCATCTTCGACGCGCACCAGTTCGTTGTTGCCGTTGAAGGAACGAACGACGCAAGAGACATGGCTGATCATGGTGAATCTCCTTTCAAGAGAATCGTAAGAGTGGGGTGGTTGACGAAACTGTGGCGTATTTGACGAGGGCGATTCAGGCGGCTTCGGCCACTTCGTTCTCGAAGTTCGTGAACCGCTCTTCGAGGGACTGAGCCGAAATCGCACCATAGTCGGTGTACAGGACGGGACCACGAATCGCCCAGACCGTGATGTTGTGGCTGTTCGACGGACCGCTCTTGATGGTGTAGGACGTCATCCGACCGGTGACGACGCGTTCGCCGGCACGGTGGTTGAAGGAGTCTTCGATGCGCACCAATTCGTTGTTGCCATTGAAGGAACGAACGACACAAGAGACAAGCTTAAGCATGATTGAGCTCCATTCGGAAGGTTGTGTTTTGCAGCAAACGCACATAGCACCGCCAGCGGTGACTAGAGCGTCTTCTCGACTTCTTCGATAACCGCCTTGAGATTGCGGGTACCACTCTTGAGTGCCTGATACGCGGCACCATGTTCTTGCATGCGTCGATTGAAAGCGGCTTCGCTGCTATGAGCGATGCAGAGCACATCTTCATCAACGAGATACGGCACGATGTCCCAGCCGTAGTAGTCACCGACGAGTTTTCCATCAACGACCGCCAGATCGTAGTCAGCAAGCGTGACCTCGACATTCAGCCCATCAGGAGTAATGCCGATGATCTTTTCACGCTTAAAGCGTTTGATGCCGTACAACGCCATGACGACGTGACCGCGCGCCTCGAGCATGTCGGAGATGCTCGTGCTTATGCCCGCATCATCTTCGAACAATATAATCTTCATAACATTCCTCCTGTTGGGCGAGTTATCGCCGAGGCGAAAGTCAGCGCCAACGGTATTTGGTCGGCAGGAGCAGCACGATGATGAAGGCGATCCAGCTCAGAAAAAGCGAAAGGATCAGCCAACCGAGAACGCTGCGATTCTTGCTGCCGGCGACGATCGCGGTGAGAATCATGGCCAGCACATGACCACTGATGACTATGTTCATGGGTATTTCCCTTGTCTTGAGGTGTTCAGCGAAAGAAACAGCCTCTCAAGCTTGTTAGGCTCAAGAGGCTGGTAGCAAGAGGGACAGCTGATTAGGCTGCGATCTCCCTCATTTTGGCCTTCAACTCGCACCAGAAACCGCAATCCGTACCCAGACGAATCTGAGTGCGGAATTCCGATACGGCAGCGACATACTGCTCGCGATCTTTCTCAGCCAGGTCGCGATGATCAGAGTTTTCCAGGTAGCGCAAGAACTTCGGTTCCGACGCCTGCTTGTAGAGAGCGTCAGCTTGCAAGCACGAAATTGTCTGATCCTTTTTGCCGTGCAGAATGAGCAACGGCGGGTGTTTGCCTTTCATAATCAACCCGTTATCCAGACCGTATGGATTGCGCGGGAAGAGAATGCCAGGGAAGCTGCGCAGCAACCAAAACATCTGACGACCAACCGCTTCGAGAGACTGAAAACCAGACTGCAAGATAATGCCAGCCAGGTTTGCCTGATCTTTGCGTTTGGTTTGCTGGTAAGCATCCAGCACATGACTGGCTACACCCGTACCCAGAGACTCGCCGTAGAGAGTGATCTGTTCGGGCTTATAACCAACCTCGTTGATCAGATACGACAACGCGCGCCGACCATCCTCGCAGATAGTTTCGACATGCGTCTTGATCTTGTCGCTCGCGCCAAAGCCGCGGTACTCGATGATGAACACCGAATAACCGCTTTCGAGAAGCATCGCCACATGAGCGAGACAGTTGGTGATGGTGCTTGTGCGGCCAATGCAGTACAGAATGACGTCCTCGGACGATTCATGTTTGAACATGTATCCGTGGAATTTCTTACCGTCGGAAGCCGTGATCCAGTGTTCGGATTTATGCCACCAGGCAAAGGCTTCCATCACTTCATGCGAGAAGCGAGAGTTGCCGGCCTTGTTGTTGAAGAGACTTGCTTCGTAGAAGAGCTTGCGCGAAACGCGGGGCGAGAGCGCAACATAAGCGGCCCCAGCGACGGCGGCGAAGATTCCAGCGATAGCAAGCGCGGAAGTGGGTTTGGATTTAGACATGGTCGTCTCCTCTCAACCCGCGGCGGTGAAACACACGCGCGAGTTAAATCCGCTCACGGACCGAGAAGACGGAAGCTTCTCTTACCCGTAGCGGCTAGCGTATGAACCCTCGCGGCTCACCATTGGCGAGCCTGCAAGAGAGTGGGAATATCCCTTTGGCGAAGATATAAAGACATGGATGTATCCTGAGCATCTCGCATCAGCGACCTCCTGGCTCGCACAAAGTTTATCTGTTGCTGCGTGCATCCCATTGGGGTGCAGCTACAGATAAGCCTTTTGCAATTGGTTGAACAAAAGAGTTTTGGTTTGCTCGTCGAATGACGAAGCTTTGACAGCGTTTACGTTGACGTTATAGAAGTGCTGCAAGCTCCACGCGAACGTATCACGCAGCTTGCCGTACTCGTGAGATAGCCCTGTTAGACCGGTCAAAGTAAGACCATCGGTACTAACAGTGACTGAGTGACCGTCGATATAGAGTCGGTCAATTGGATGACTGGCGTAATCAGCAATCTGCCCTGTGACGATGTTGCTTGTGGGACAGACTTCCAGGAAAACAACACCTTGCTGATTGCCTTTGATGCCATGCCCGATGCGATCGATTTCGTAAAGGGCGAGTTTTTTCAAATCATCGTCGGTGGGCTCGTTGGTTTCCCACAGATGACAGGTCAATTTCTTGACGCCACCGGCGCGCGCCTTGACGGCAGCGGGAAGCCACCAATCTAAAACTCCTGGATTTCCTTTTTCATCAGCGGCCAGATCAAACCCGCCAACGTGCTTTTGGTATTTGATTGCAAGGTCGGCAAGTTTGTCGGCCATCACGGCATCTTCATGACGCAATGCGCAAACGGTCAACTTAACTGGAATTGGCGCCTCTTCGATGGCCCGAATGATGGCGTCCATCACATCGTCCAAGGACATCCCGGCGACTGTACTTAACTGAGGTGCGAAACGAAGCTCAAGGGCGATAATGCCATCGGCAACGGCGTCCTCAATGCGTTCGCGAGTGATGCGATATAGATTGTCAGCACTCTGCATAACACGCGTGAGATGGAAAATAATGCAATCGACGTACGCCTTGAGTGATTTGCTGCCTTCTTCGCTCAACCAGTTCTGGTAGATGGAAGCGGCTTTAGCCTTTGATGCAGAATCACCGCGCCATAGTTCTACAACTTCGACAGGCATGCTTGCTGGAAATTCGCCAAGGGCATCCATCAACTCGAGTATGGTGCGCGGACGCAGCGAACAATCGAGGTGCTCGTGGAGCATCACTTTAGGCAGTACAAGCAGGTCATCGAAGTGATTGGGCTGAAACATGGAAAGTCTGATTCGCAAGAAGGAAGACTTATGTTACTCCTCCAGCAGAGCTTTGGAATACAAGCGAACCGATTCGACTCGATTTTGCTGAAAAATTCCTTGCGAGCAATTTGTGTCGGATCTAGACAACACACGAGCGCGCGAGCAAAAGGGTCTGGCTGGATAAATGTGTTGTTGACTGGGTCGGTTATTGAGGTCCAATAAAAAATTGGGAAATAGGATTTCACCTTAGTTGAGATAAGTAACAAAAGCAAAGTATTAGGAGGTCAAGTTAAAAGCTCATAAATTGAGTTACAGATAGGGATTTGGGACTCGAGAGTCGCATCGGACGGCTGCCAAGAGGGCTTTTACCACTTGCATTGTACGCACTTAGTGGAACCACGTGACCCCAATGAGCTAAATAAAGCAATTAGCAAAGTGAGCGCAGGCGCTTAACCACTTGGAAAAACTGGTCCAGGATCCGAAATTTCCCAGAATTTGCAATGAACTATAAACCTGGGGAAAAACCCCGCGCTTAATCAGGCTGGCCGCGCTAAGATTTAGTCGTCTGCCGCAGTGTCTGATCGGCAGCATCCAAGGAGCAACTAATGGCAATCGGCGGAAAAGCTGGAGCAGTTTTCACAGAGATCAACGTCACGCCTTTGACAGACGTGTTTCTGGTGCTACTAGTAATCATGATTTTAATCGCTCCGCAAGCCAATCAGACCGTTCTGAAGGTTGATCCACCCGCTGCCGGCGCCGCCAAACCTCACGAAGAAGACAAAAGTCAGAAGATCAATGTCGACGTTCTGGCATCTGGCGTTGTTAAAGTAAATGACCACTCGTTGACATCACCAGATCCAGCAACAATAGCCGCAGCAATCAAAGCTGAATTCGACAAAATCGGCAAACCAGATGTTCAATTGAATTTGTCGTCTGATGGAGATGCTCTGCAAAAGTATGTCGTCGGCGTCATGGACGCAGCAGCAGGATGCGGTATCAAAAACCTGCGCGTCATGCCCATCAAAAACAAATAGTGCGTAAGCAGCTCACCTAACTTCGCGAGCTGCTTAATCGAAGTCACTTTATTCCCGCATCATGCTCTCGGTCGCCTAAACGCGCCACTTGGTCCTTTTTTCTACGACTCTAGCGCGGCTCGCAAGAAGTCAAGCGGCAACATCTTGGCATTAATAATGATCGTCTAACTTGCCTCTACCTACGCCGTTTACGTAGGTTCAGTGTGCATCTGTCCAAATACCCTTTCTCGCAAGCTTTCACACCTATAACCCCTCACTAACATAACCAACAGACCTCTTCTTGCCGAGACTTATGTCTTGCATGGAGACGTGGGTGTTCGTGTGGCAGATGTGCATCGGAAGTACCGGTGCAGCTCACCGAGGACTGTCTGTAGTTTTTTTGTCTTCGTTAACCTGCGCAGGTCAGATAACCGTCCGACGCGCATCTCCAACCGACCCCAGCAAATTTCTTGCTCTGGTCTTCCTACCCGCGCTGCAATCGAGCACACGGGCTTTCAAGCATGCCAATCGGCTGATCCAGTCGATTGTATTACCAGGAGTCTGTCATGACCAAGAACGTCAATCATGTGCACTGCCTCACCGCAGCTCGCGCCATTCGTCCGGAATTCGAACAGGTCCGGAAAGTCAGCCACGCCAAGAAAATCCAGGTGCTGCTGCATCTCGCTCGGTCTGCCAATGGCGACCAGTGGGTCCAGGACACCAAGAGCACGATCATCGCCGCCAAGGAAAACGGTCAGATCATCAAGGTCACGCAAGCGACCTGGGAAGCCAATGCTGGCGCGGCCCCTGAAGCCATCGCCGGCGTCAAGGCTTTTGCCCAGCGGCGCGCCTATCGCATCGTTCGCATCGACGCCGGAATGGGCGTGGCTGTGGTCGAAGGCACGCACGCCAAGCTGAAGCATGATTTCGGCGCCGACCTCGTCGTCGTTCGCGAAGTCGCCAACCCGAAGCAGACCTACATCCAGCGCGTCGGCGCTGCCCCCACCCTGCCCCCGGAACTCTCCGGCTGGGTCAAGGGTGTGCACATGTCGGCCGTTCCGGTCGCCAGGGCAAAGTTCCAGCTCCGCGACAAGGACGCCGCCGGGCGGTTCCAGGGCTTCAACGTCAAGGACATCTCCACGATGTACTCGGGCGTTGGCGGTCGTGGTCCCCGGGTCAAGGTCGGCGTCGGTGAGCTCGGTGGCGGCTTCCTGCAGAAGGACTTCGACACCTACAACAAGAAGATCGGCACGACGACCACCAAGGTCGGCGTGTTCACCGTCGATGGAGCCAAGAACACCCCGATGGGATTGAACGGCGCCGGTGGCGAAGTTTATCTCGACCTGGACTCGCTGGCCGACTTGATCAACATCCTGTTCGGCTTCGGTCCCAATACCTCCGCTTCCATCGCCACGCAGACCTATCAGGGCGTGAAGCTGGGCTGCCACATCTTCTCGTGGTCGTGGGGTATGTACGGCTCGGGCTGGTCGGAAGCTGATCGTGCTCTGGTCGGCGCGCAGATCGACTATGCGACCTGCGTCGGCTCGGTCGTCTGCTTCGCGCAGGGCGATACCGGTCCGGTCGATGGCAACCCCGACGGAACACCCGACACCGACTTCGGTGGCGAGTACCCGGAGGCTTGGTCCGGTGGTGGCACGCTCCGCACTGGCGGTTCGGGTCCCAACGGCGTCGACACCTACTGGAACGAAGATCCGACCCAGTCGGCCGGCGGCTATGGCGAGTCTTCTCGCTATCCGGCGCCCAGCTGGCAGGCGGGATTGGGCAAGAAGGGCCGCTGGTGCCCGGATGGTTCGATCACGTCTGACCCGAAGTCCGGCATCGATGTTCTCGGTGGCGGTCAGGAGGGTGTGATCGGCGGCACTTCGGACGTCCCGCTCTGGGCGCGCGAAGTGGCACTCGTCAGCGAGGCTCTGGGTATGCCGATCGGCATCGTCCAGCCCTGGCTGTACAAGTGGAACAAGGCGCACAACCTGATGAAGCCGGTTCTCGACGAGAACGGCAACGTCGACGAGCGTTGTGGTCTCGGTACGCCGATCTTCGCCAACTGGCTGAAGAGCCTGCAGCAGCTTGCGGCCGCCACTGCGAACACGCCGATTCCGGCGGGTTTCGTCAAGGGCAGCTTTTAAGCAGCTGGCTGTGAGGCGACGCTGGCACAGTGATATTTACTGGAGCTGGCGTTGCCTTGCGGCAAACGAAACGATGCATCCAGGCGGAGGTCCAACTTCGCCTGGATTCGTCCTCTTTCGATCATTTCAGACCGCCACCTTTGCGGGTGTGCAATGGAGTTTAGGAAACATGACAAAAGCCAATGAAGAAAAGACACCGCCTGCCTCTGAAAAGAACGCAACGGTGGAAATCATCATCAAGCTTTTCTGGGATTCACGTAAAGGCGTCAAGGACTTCGCCGCTGCCCAGAAGGTGGAGCAGGAAATCGCTGGACTCGCGGCACAAGTTGCAGCGGCTGAACCGAACACGGCTGCCCATGCAGACGCCCTCGAGTATCACTATTACATGCTGCTCTGGCTGGCGAAACTGGCCACCGGCAAAGCGGAGCGCAAACAAATCCGCGGCCGCGCGTATGAAGCAGGGGCGGCGTCAGTGTCGATTCTGCTTCAGCAGGAGAAACAGACAGACCTGCACGCGGTTTTTTCTGCGAGCAATCTGGCGGGTAACCTGATTCGCGAGGAAAAGCGATATCAGGACGGGCTGCGGTGGATGCGCGAGTCGAGCACTCTGCTCGTGCGGATGGCCGGCAAGAAAAAGCTGCCCAAGAGCATCCTGCACTACAAGTGGTACACGCAGGATTATTTCATCGCTCTTGCGCACTACCACCTCGGCGACAAGAAACTCGCCAAACAGATCGTGAAGCGCATTCTTCGCCTGGCACCGCCGCTCGACAAAGCCTCCTGGGCCGACCTCAAAGGCATCGCCAAGGCAGCCGAGCTGTTCGCCAAAATTCAGCTCGACGAGTTGAAGGCAAGTCGGGAAGCCAAAGAAAAGTGACCTGAATGAGATGCAAGCGACATTTTCTCAAACATCGCTTGCATCTCTTTTCTTTTTGTAGCACCAAATGCGATAGCACTACTAGCATCTTGCTGGTGATGCATCTAATCAGCAAAAGGAGCACCAAAAAATGTTGAAATTCCAACCCTCAAAAAACCACGTCATCTCAGTCGTCACAGGACTAGCCACGTTAGCGGCGATATCGGTCTGCTGGTTCGTCCCGCCTTTGCTCCACAAGCACGCATATGACACTTGGCTCTTGGTCCCTTTCTTCCTGTCGATTCAGGGAAGTATTATGCTGACAATATTCGGGTCCGATAATCCGACGCGCTTCACAACACTGAATTGGATCTGGAGGGGTAACCTTTTGGCCCTGTGTGTTGTGTTGGCGATCCTACCATTCTATTTCTCCTGCATCATGGGCTTCATGTTCCACCTGTTAACCTTCTCTCTGATGGTGGTAAGCGGACTGAAGTGCACAGACAGGGCCGAATCACTGATCAACTAAGAGAACAGCTAAAAAGCCGATGGCAATTTGGCTATCGGCCTTGTGAGCGTTTAAAAAAATACCCCCGGTCTATTCATGCATATAGTTGTCGGGCAGTGTTTTTTTAGAAAATCTAGTTCTCTGCTTGTTTTCAAGGACTTTTTGTCATTTCAGGCTTGGATTCGAAGCCCGCTTTTCCCTACTTTCTGTCATTTCAGGCATTG
>JARLHI010000040.1 GCA_031292355.1 Candidatus Obscuribacterales bacterium | reverse complement strand
TCGCCGACGCCGAACTGGTGATGGTTTCAAAAAGAGGTTGAGAAGGCATTTATGAGACGAGTTTAGCGCTACTAACCCAGTCTTTGCGGCACCTCTAAATGACAGACTTTTGCCATGTTTGCGATCGGCATGGGTTCGCCGAATAGTTACGAGCAAGCGCAGGCATTCGATTACACCGCGTTGTGGTGCGAAAATTTCATTGCGAAAGCAGGCAACAGAAAGCCACCACATACAGGACCTAGCCAAGATTTCAGTACAAACCAGAACATTCAGTTCATGCCCTGGAGCGTTTCTGATTGCAGCGTTTGAGCCTTGCTATAGATTGCTTCCGCTTCGTCGTTGCGTCCGAGTTTTCTCAAGACTTTGGCGTGGTCGTTAAGAGCGTCCACCAGTTCATCGATGTTATCGGCTGCAAATTCTTCTCGCAGTTTCACCGCTCTTAAAGCCAGCGGCTCTGCCTCGTGAAACTTTTCCTGACGGTAATAAATCCCAGCAAGAATACTGAGCGAATCAGCAAACGCAACGGGATCGCGATCTGGCTTAGCTTCCATGATCGAAACGGTGCGACGCATGAACGACTCAGATTGATTGAATTTTCCCTGAGCGCACAACACCCCAGCCAAACTCTGCAAATGACCGGTCAGACTTTCGGCATTAGGACCGAGCTTATTCAGCCGATCTACCAGGATGCGCTCATAGACAAGTTGCGATTGCTGATAATTTCCTTGCTCGCAATAGCTTTGCGCCAGCCGTGCAAAAGCATTGAGCAACGCTTCTCCCTCAACGGCGTTTGCCTCCGCCTCTGCTTCAGTTGTGGGTCCGGCATTTTCTTTCATTAGCTTAAATAAAGTGGCAGCCTGTCTGTCTTCTGGCGAAATTGTCTGAACGAATTTGCCGGTCGCTTTGTCATTCTTATCGCCGAGCGCTTTGATTTTGTCGTCGCCCGAAAGCTTCAAAGGCTCTTTGCCGGTCCAGCCTAATTCTTTTAGCGCCTGGTCATATTCAATTTCTTTTCCTGGACGCTGATGAAGACAATAATCTAAAGAAGCCACCGCATCATCTTGAGTCATCAAACCTTTGGCGAGCATCGAATGACATTGCAGCGTTGCGCGCAAAGTAGCGTCGTCAACGTAACCGGTTAAATTGAGAATCTTGCCGATAATTTGCGGCCCCATTGAGTTAATATCAAAAGCTGTTTCAATGTCGTCGTCCGAAACAACTCGCGATAGAGTCAGTAGTGATTGATAGCTTAGAACTGGCTCGGTTGGGCGACGCGAAATGTCTTCTATTTCAGCCAGAGCCTCTTCCACCGAAATGCCAGAAAGCGCTATACGCCCCAGACATTCGCAGGCCAGCATACCCTCCAATTTGTTTTCTTCAACCAGTCGTTGCAGGGCGAGCGCAGAGTCGATTACAACTTGCTTAATCAAAGCCTTTTTGACGAGTACTTCGCCTATCGGCTGGTTTTTGACCAGCCCCCATTCAAGAGCATTCATCATGTCGGTGTCGGTCATTAATCCAGCAAGCACCATCATTTCACCAAGCCTGATGCCATGGCGGCGCAAAGGAAAAGCCGAAAAGCTGGCTTTAGGGGCAGACTCGCTACCATCGGGCGCCGTTGGCGGCAAACTGGCAGCGCGCCTTAATGCGACAATGGCTTCGCCACGAGTAAGCATGTCGTCGCGCAGTCGTACCTGTATTTCTAGCGCCGCCGTCAAAACTGCATCGGTGAGAACGTTTTCAATCACGAGCATACGACCTAGAGGCAAACCCGCAGTCAAACTACGCTGCATGGCCACAGACAACTGTTCGATCGTGACAAGACCGGCATCAAAAAGCAACTGACCCAATTTTCCTGTTGGTATTCGGGGCGTGCGCGGTCCAGCCAATTGCATCAAAACATCGGCGAAATTAGTACCGGTTTTGACTGAAGTCTTCAGACAACGAATAGCGAGATCCAGATCCACTGATTTGTCACGGATTGCCGACTGCGCATCGAGTGCCGATTGCAAATCTCTAGCGCTCAAATAGCCATGCATTACCAGAATTTGACCAATTTGCAGCCTCTTGGCTCCAGAATGTCTAGTGGCTTCTGCCATTTGAGCCTGAGTGAGCAGACCGGACTGGCACAAAAGCTCGCCGATGCGGATATTGGTCGAATATTTTTTGAAGACGGAAGACATAACCACCTGAGCTGAGCGAGCGGAATTATCCACCCCGAATTAAAAACAATGCACTGAAATCAACGTTGATTGTACCGCCCAATGACCAAATTACTAAAGCCGACTAATCATCATCTACCCTCAAATCGCTCAGGGTATGAACATTTCCGCTCGATAGCGGAGCCGCGCAAGCCTCCAATTAAATAAGCCGCACTCATAAAACAAACAGTTGGCGGCTAATTGCCCAATGTTACCCAGCTATAACTCGATTTTGCCCAGGGTTATCAAGTAAGTAAAGGTACTACCCATCCGACAGAATTATCTTCAAGCTGAAATTCCAAAAAAATCATCCATCTTCCATCATCTCAGCAATAACCCTCCGCTTAACGATTATTCTGTCGCCTGCACGTAGCCCGTCCTCTCAAAACACTGGAGATCAGTCATGATCGCTGCTATTGGATATTTCTTCGACAATCTGGGTTTATTCGTCGTCGACGCCATCGTCGCCTGTGGCTCCGCCGCTGGCTTCGCCGTGATTCTCGCCGTCTTCCTGTGCACCTTGGTCGACATCAGAACACGAGGACACGATACCAACCAGGACAGCACTCCGGCCATAGGTCTTGGCGTCTTCCTCGGCGCCATCGCCGGTCTCGCTTTCTCAATCTGGCTCCTCACGTTCAAGTCGACCGGAACGGTTGTCTCGAATTTGCTCGGCATCGCGCTCGTCGCCATTATCGGTCTGTTCATCGTGACGCGCATCTACAAGCGCATCAAGAATGCGCAGATCAGCAACAAGCCAAGTAATGGCAAAACTCGCGCATTTTGAGTCGCCGCTAACCGAGCAAACAATTACTTGCGTGATCGCTTGTCTTTGCTTGCCCGGTAGCGTCGTTGATCGAGCGGTTTAACTGCAAATTGTTACTGGGCGGCATGACAATAAACGGGGAGCCCTATTGGAGTTCTCTCGTTTATTGTCTGCAGCACAGTCAATTTCATCTTGCACATTAGTTATTTTTTTGGCCGCATTTGGCACCGCCTGTAGTATCAACATATCCGACAACGACATTGATCGTATTGCTGACCTCGCGGGCAGCACAAATTTGTTAGACTAAAAAAATGGCAATGAGAATCTGAAGTGATATGGCGATACCTAAGCAAATAGATGCGAACAAGCTTGACGACTATCTCGAAGTTATGACGAAAGCCGTGTTTCAAGCCAGTGTAAGCTGGGCCATGATCGATAACAAATGGAAGAATTTCCAGGCTGCGTTCGATCGTTTTGACGCGCACAAAGTGGCAAAATACACCGACGCAGACGTCGAACGGCTCGTTAATGACCAAGGCATCTTTCGCAGCAGAGCTAAAATCGTGGCCACAATTGCCAACGCCAAAATGCTGGTGCAACTGGACAAAGAATTCGATGGTTTTGCGCACTATCTACATTCAAAAAAGTCATACAAAGAGCTTGCCGCCGACTTAAAAAAACGGTTCAAGTACATGGGCGATATGAATGTGTACTACTTTCTTTTTCGAGTCAAAGAAGAAGTGCCAGATTTTGAGAAGTGGATTTTGACAATTGAAGGCGAACATCCGCGTATGCGAGAGATGGTAGAAGCGGCTGGTAAGCCCAAAGCGGTAGAGAAGTGAAGCTAAACTAAAGCCTTTTTCAAATCAGATCTATGCCTAAAAAAATTCTTTTAAGCAAGTACTAGGCAAGAGAAAAAGGCGCGGTTTGCCTTTTTCCCGAGACGATGGACCTTATGCCGGTCCGTAATCGTGAGTGAGCAAACAGCAAACGTTCAAGGCGACAATCCAGATGAGAGTTCCATACCAAGCGGTATAGACAAATATCTGGGGGGCAACGAGAACAGGAAGAATCACTGCAGGCAACGGAATTAGAATGACTGTTACCGCATAAAAAGCTCCCATGGCCAGATCATTGTCGATTTTGGCAATGAGCTTACGAACTGGAAGCGCCCCCATGATTTGTGCGCCCCACAGCCAGAAGTAAGCCGTGAAAAAGAGAGCGATAAGCGATGCCGCACCGAAACTGCCGTGAAAAGACAGGCCCGGACTATGCGGCAAAAGGAGGCACGTGCAAACCAGCATCACTACTGTACGGGGCAGCAACTCGCGCACAAAGTAGCGCGGGTAGCCGGTGAGTTTAAACTTCAAAACACTCTCCTGTTGCTTTAACTTGCTTGAGTCCAGGTGGATATCCAGCCAGGCAAATCGGCAATGTAGCACCGCAAGCGACACCACCACTCCGGACACTTTTTCCAGGGTTCGCCGACTGCTTTGCGCCAGTAGATAGTAATTTCTCCGTTGTCGACCTTGTTCGCGTTATAGCGCGCGAGTAGTTCTTTGTCGGAGATTTTGCAGATCGCCTTTTCGATCGCCAGACAGACGGCCGCGTGAGTGACGATGCACCGATTGCCCGTCGCGTGATTGACTTTCTCTTCCAGATATTCGTTGACGCGAGAAAGCAAATCGGGATAATTCTCACCGTTTGGCGGACGATACAGAAACTCACCCTGCTCGGCATAAAGTGCATGCTCGCCAGGGTAGAGCGCTTCAACGCCGGCGTAGGTGATGTTCCAGAAATCGCCATAAGACCGCTTCGAAATGCGCCCATCCACGACAATTTCCACTTCGTAAGGCAGGTGGTGCCCGATGATCTCTGCCGTGGTCTGGGTCCTCAAGAACGGACTACAATCAATCTTCTCGAGGGGCATGCGCCGGGGAAACAGCCAGGACAGACGAACACCAGCCGTTATTGCTTGAAAGATGCCAGTGTCGGTTAGACCAAGAGCTTGATCAGAACCTACCACAGGATAAAAATGCTCGCTTGTCGGTCGCGCAGTCAGTACGTTGGCAAGGGTGCGACCATGACGGACAACGACCAGATATTGGTAGGACTTTCTCATGCTGCTTCTCCAGAAGATTGTTGAAGCGCTAAGCAGCATGGTTCACCTCCGGTTAAAACTCGGGCGATGAACTACAGCTGCTTCGAGCAGAATAAAAAGAGAGTTGGTTAGGTGGAAAATTGAGACTGGCTTTTACAAACAGAGTTAATTGATCACAGAAATATGTAATTAGAGATATCTTCCAAGCTAACGATTCAGGACCCAATCTTTCAACATCGAATGCCCAAAAATGAGGAAAGACTTTGCTTTTCGGGTGCCGCAGCCGCGCTATACCCAACCGAACAACGAAGGCTAAGGCCAGGGATTCGCTTAAGAAAATCGCTCGACGTCTAGCTTTCCTACCGACAACCGTGACCGGTAAATTATTTTGGGGTAAGATACCCTCGATGGAATGCTACAGACCGCTCAAGAAGTACCGGTAGAGAATTATGGTTTCAACCAAAGGCGCACTCAGACACAAATTCATGGGGATTATCGACCAGTTCAAACCGGCCGATAAAGCATTGATCAGCGAGGCACTACACCTTGCCGAGGCAGCTCATGATGGTCAATATCGAAAGCTGACAAAATTTCAGGACCTGCCCGAGCCATACATTGTTCATCCCATCCGTGTCGCTATAATCGTTATCGAAGAGCTTCGGCTCACCGACCCAGTCATCATTTGCGGCGCTTTGCTCCATGACGCAGTCGAAGACAGCGGCGGCAAGATTACAACGAGTGATATTGAAAAAACGTTCGGGCGAAATGTGGCTTTGATGGTGTCGATTTTGACAAAACCACCAGCCGACGAAAACATTTCGCGAAGCGACCAGTTGCACACCTATCATGATCGGATCAGTCGCTCCAATATGCAGACAAAACTCGTCAAACTCTGCGACAGGCTAGATAACATTCGTGAAACTGTCGATTCAAGCGATATAGCATTTCAAAAAAAATACCTGGCCGAAACAATGGCAGTTCATACGCCTTTGGCTGAAAGCGTCGACCCATACCTGTTCAGCGAATTAGTCGAGAACTGCGAGAAGATACGCCAATCCTTGCGATTAAGCGCCAGTCAGTTGCCTGCCGGCGAAAGATAAAGTCGAGACTGAATAACCGCGTTCACGGACTAACTACGCGAACCGCGCTAAGCACTGCGAGTTTTCAAGGACTACTTGAACTCTCGTGCATCTTTGCATCCACAAAGCCAAGTATTTCAAGCCGAGAGCCAAACAAAGGCACTAGTCAAGCAGCATCCACACACTTGTCCCAAGGTGAGGCAATCGGCTAGCCTTTGGTATTCCTTTCCACTCTTCTCTTGAGGCGACTACCACTTATAAATCCATAGAGCACTAACGAAACTCAGCGAGCCCCACAAACAACTGGGCACAGATGACTACTCGTTTCACTGCATGGTTTAGTCTCCATCCCTCCGATCTATCTCAAGCATTGAAGGAAAACCAACATGTCCATGAATAATCTCGTTTCTCGCACCCTCGCAGTGCAAACCTGCATCATGAGCGGCATCGGTTTCGCACTCGCTGCCAATTTCGTGTTCGGCCAAAATCTGATTGGCTATGATTTACCGTCATCGGTCTTTGTCGGCGCCGTCATCGGCGGACTGATCGCTGTAGCACTTGGAGTCACCGACTTTCTCACCTACTATGCCGGTCGAACCAAAGACTTCCTTGCTTTCAACCTCATCGGCCTCGTCACCGGCGTCACGATATACAACTGGAATGTTCTGGCTCACATGAACACATCCGGCTGGACTGTGTTCGGCGTGCTCTTCGCATGTACTTACGGACTGCTGTGCGGCAACTCGTATGCTGCGTCCCTGGCAGCGGTGAAAAAGATCGCGCGATAACTGAACCAAAGGCACTGCCATGAGTACAGCCACGGATAAGTATCCAAACCTTGAAGCGCTAAAAAGCGAACTGCGACAAGGCACGGATTACAGAATCCGTGTGCTTGATCGCAAACACCCGATCACAATCATGTCTCCTCATGGAGGTTTTATCGACATCGGCACATCAGCTATTGCAGCTGCAATTGCTGGTCGCGACTTTAACCTCTATGACTTCCAGGGACTGCAAGTTGTTAACGGCATTGACCTGCACGTTACTTCCACCCGTTTCCGCGACGATAAGCTCATGAAGTTGATTGAGCGCTCCGACTTGGGCGTGGGTGTGCACAACATGGGAAGAATGGAAACGGATGCCATCTGGCTTGGGGGCTTGAATCAAAGCCTCCAAGCGCTGGCGTACAAGCATCTTCTGGCACGGGGCTTTACCGTCGAAACATCCATGCCGCGTTATCGGGGCGAACACCCCAAAAACATCTGCAATCTTCCCAAACGCCATGGAATCCAGCTGGAGTTGCCGACCAACCTCGTCGAGAAAATGTTTGCGACACCGGTCTTGTTTCGTACAGGAAACAGACATCCCAAAACTACCGACCTGCTGAAGCAATTAGCTTCTGCAGTTCGTCTTGCTCTCAAAGAAGAACTCGATGCGGACTAGATTTTTACTCCAAACATCCAGCACCAGCTGCGGCAGAACCAGTTATGACGCAATCTTGCCAGCAGCTGGTGCAAATCTAGCAATTCACTTTCTTGCTCGCTGATAGTTGACTTGAGTTGTCCGTTTTCGCGTTCGAGGATCAAACCTTGAGCCGCTTTGGTGCGCAAATCTGGCACCACTTTTAATTGCTCTTCTAAATTCTCGACCTTCGCTTCGAGATATCCCGCCCGATACATCAAAGCTTCCAATCGCAGCGTAGCTGAAGCAAGATTATCGACAAGCAAATTGACGTTTTGAATCATGATGGCGGCATCACTTCCTTGATGATGGTCGCTTGATGACACATCGGCAGTATCGGTCATGTGCGGTTCGGTCTCGGTCTCGCAAATCAATTCATCGAGCGCAGCTTGAGGCACGTCAACTAGCTCTTGCATGCTTTTCTCGGTGGTGACGAGACGTCGCACCTTGTTCAAAAACGCTTCGCGAGTGACACCAGCTTGAGCTCGTACGCAGGCCGCATCAAGTATAGGCTTACCGAAAGCATCTTGACGTGAGCAACACAGCGTTTTATCACCAATCAGCGAAAGCACCTTTTCTTCGACGACACCCAGTACGCGGGCGGTTTGCCTGACTGTCAACTCCTCTATATCTGCAGAAAGAAGTTCTGACACTTTGACATCCGCATCATCGGCGATATCACACATATCTTCAGTGAGAGCAGGAAAGTCATCTGCTGCAGGCACGCCGGAAAGCTCTAAATCCTGTTGGATCGGGACGCCGTGGGTCGTTGAAGTTTTCATCAAGTCACTTACCTTTCCGTAGCACTAAATAATTCGTTCACATTATGACATAATCGCACCGTAATCGATACCACAATTTTGATTGCGGTGCCTGGAGAAAGCAAATGAAATCTATGGATATCGTCACCTCGACGGAACTCTACGAAAAACGCTTCCTGGCTCGCCATACTCAGATTGTGCAGGCTGACCTGTACAAGAAATACAATGATATGGCGAGCGATCCATTCCTCTTTTTCCGAGCGACAGCTTATCAGCGTATCTGCCGCTTCCCTGTGGTGTGCCCCCGACTGTTCACACTACCGAAAGTCCTTGCCGTCATCGACCTGCATGTAGACAATTACGGCACTTATCGCGACCACGAGGGGCGCTTGATATGGGCCATCAACGACTTCGACGAAGTTTTCTTATACAGTTTCGCAGTTGATCTGGTGCACCTGGCAGCAAGTGTCAAATTTGCAATCGAGTCAGGACGACTGGGAATCGGCTTTGGCAAAGCCTGTCGCATGATTCTTGAAGGCTACAGCGAAAGCCTGGCTTGTGGCGGACGCCCCTTCGTGCTGCAAGAAGAACACCAGGAACTGAGAGCCATGGCTGTCGCCCGGCTGAAAGACCCAGTCGCCTTTTTCGACAAGCTCAAGGCTCAGACGACCCGCATGCAAACAATTCCAGACGTAGCCGACAGTGCCTTAAAGACTCTCTTCCCGCTTCCAGATATGCAATACAAGGCATTTCAACGAACCGCCGGTGAAGGCAGCCTCGGACGCCAACGTTTCGTTGCGCTCTCAGAACTATCTGGCGGCCTAATCGCCCGAGAAGTGAAAGCCGCGCTACCATCATGCGCACTTTTCGCTGAAGGCAAATATGATGGTCCTCTGTACTACACGCAAATGCTTGACAATGCAGTCAGGGCGCGAGACCCCTTCCTCAAGGTCGTGGACAAGTTTATCGCCAGACGCCTTGCTCCTGATTGTTCGCGCATCGAATTGACTTCATTGCCCAAAGATCGAGACGAAGCTTTACTTCTCTGGTCAATGGGCTTCGACGCTGGCAATCATCATCTGGGTTCAAAGGAAGCAATTCCTGCCGTGCAGAAAGCGCTCGGCAAGCTTAAAGACAATTGGTTGCGAGACAACGCCTTAGCGATGCAGCAAGACAATCTCGGTGATTTCAAAGTGTGGCGTAAGCACTGGAAAAATAACCCCCGCAAGGATCTCATCGCTGCAAATTCTCAAAGCTGAACAAAGTTGTTCATGCTTAGAAAACAACTCAAGGCGGCGCCTTGAGTTGTCTCTTTTTCAAACACTACTTTGCCATAAATATCTACAAACAGTATTACACCACCAGGAGTGCAATTTCCAACCGAGGCAAGCCGTTTTTACAAGATCGATTTTCCATATTAGAAAACGGCGGTCCTCTCGATCGGTTGACAAGATCGCTCAACAGTCCTGGCCGTCTATCTGCTACACTGATGAACTTCAGTTTCACGCGTATCATAATTTATGCAAATTGTCGACGACAATCATCAACAACTCCTTGGTGCGCCTTTTCGGCACATAAAATCTCGAAAGAAATTTTTTAGTGCTTTCTTGCTGACAGCCGCGCTCACACTTTCATGTCACTCGAATGCGGAGGCTGAAAGCACCAGCATGGCGCCAATACAGCTGGCCCAAGCGCCTCCACAATTCATTCCAACCGACGTCACACCATTCACGATTAACCCGGAAAGAAATAATTTCAACCCGGGCTACAAATTCAAACTTTTCCAGGCATTACCAGAAAGGCTCTGGTTCAACCTATCGACAGAAATTTCACAGCGTCTCGACACAAACGTGCTGTTTACAGCCGATCGCCCGAAGGCGGACTATGTCTTTCGTGTTCTACCGAACGTGACAGTTGGCTACAACATCGCCAAGAATACTTCGGTGTACGTCAACTATTTCGTTATCAAAGATACTTTCGCCACTCACGGCTTTTTGAACGCACCGACCACTCAGTCTTTATCCTGGGGAATCCAGCATAACAAGCGGCTTGGCGACAAGACTACTTTGCAATACAACTTGCAAGCGCGTGAACTGTGGCAGGCACAGGGCTTGCATCAATTCGATTTCATACCAGGGATGACACTGATCCACTCTATAACTCCCAAGAGCGTCATTTATGCAAGCACGCTGCTGCAGATGCGAGGTGGCCAATACTTCGTCGCACCGACACGCGAAATCGATCCGTTCTACACGCTTGGCTATTTGCATATGCATGGCCCCTGGACTTTCATAGCAACCGACACGCTAGTCACCAATTTCCGCCATGGTCCGTTCAACGATTCAATTCCCAAAGAAAGCAATGTCACCATGATTGCTGATTTTGAAGTAAACCGACCGGTTGTGAAACGCTTTCCATCATTGCTTGCTTTCGTCAGAGCCGAACCAATTTTTAACTGGGACTCTCATAGAGCTCCGGGATTAAGTGGTTTCGATTTCCGCTTATATTCCGGTTTGCGCTTCATTACGAGCAAGCCTTCTTATTATGCGCAAACGCAAAATTTGAAGAAGCAATTGATGAATCAAGAAAACAACCCTAAATCTCCAAACGGCACGACACCACCAAACGCAGCTGGTCCTTACAAGACAAAAATCTAGTATCAACCCGCTCAAGTTCATAAGTTCTGCACAAAGTTTCGATAAGCTGGTAGAGCTGCGCAGCAATCCGTAGGCATCCAACCTCAGTATTCGAGCATAAACGCAGGAGGCAACGTGAATAAACCACGCTATCTAAGGCTTGCTAGCTTTTCTCTGTTACTGCTTCAACTTTCAGGTGTCTCGAATTTTGTTCGCGCTGACGAACTTCACTCCCAGTCTACATTGCCAAAGCCTTTAGAGGGCAAAGTTTCAGCAAAAGACGCAGCCACTACGAATCTGCAAGGTACTGGTCTGCTCAATGAACTGAATGATCTCGACGAGCTCGACGGAATCAATGGCATGAATGGCTTGAAGGCACTAACACCACTCAATGCGATAGAGTCGCTGCATCAAACAGAAGTGCAAAATCATGTTTTATTCGGCAACGTCGAGCGCAAAGCCAGCCCCGCGCAAGAGGCTAACGCGAGCGAAACTGTGTTACAGAGCCAGACAGCGAAAACCGCACCACCACTCGATGCTTCGATAGCTGACGCTTTCCATAAACTCGCGGCACAAGAAAATATTGCCGACGCTCAAAGTCAAACATGGTTCAAAATTCCGCCGTGGCTCGCCGGCAAATGGCAGATTCAGGACAAACAACTCTTAGGACAAGTCAACTATCGCACCGGCAAACAAACTCCTGCACATCCGCTTTCATTCGGTTACTGCGGCGAACAGTACGGATTGCAACAAGATAAAAGTGGTGATTGCTGGGAATTTCAAAAATTAGGCAATCAGCCGAGCAACTATCACGTTGACAAAAAGGGACTTGCTCACTTTTTTGTGCTCGAATCGAATCAGGCGCTTTCTACTTCTGAGAATCAGTTGGTTTTGAAAAAGAAATGGTCAACCGTTGTGATGAATCCAACTACAAAAGAGACGATTGACGTAAAACATCTCGAGTCGACTTTGACGTTCAAACGACTTAGCGAAGACACAATAGAAGTTGCCGATATCACTTCTGTCTTTAACCGCGACCGAACACCTATCTCAAAAAAATGGACACAAACCACCAAAGTGAAAATCGCTCCCTTTGCGCCTATCAATCAGCGGAAAGGCGAAGACCTTCGCGCTCTCTTTGCAGCCTATGCAAAATAATGTGGTCCTCAGTCACAGACGCAAGCATTTTCTGCTTCGCGCTAAGCTGGCTTAATTGTGAATGGCTGCGCCCTTAGTTCTCAAGATGCGCTCATTGAGCCATTCTCTTGATTATCCTGAGGAAAAGCAACTAGGTTTAGATACTCTCAAACCCTTATGCAGTAAAGCTTTCTTTTTTACCCCAATACATCAAGCAATCAGCCTTCATATCAACTCTTGGTGCCAATAGGCACAGGAGTGAAGGTCGGGGTGCAAACGAAAACGCTAACAGGGTCTTGAAGTGGCAGATGCCTCACAGAGGTGCAGTATTTGTCGAGTTAAGCGAACTTAGATGCAAGGACAAGCCATGACTACCGAACAGCACACGCAGGTCATAGACCGGCGCCAGGAAGACATGTATATCGACGCAAACCGCGCGGGCAAGCCGTTCCCTCACTTTTGGGAAAAAGCTTTTGGCTCATGCCATGCCTGCATCACGCTGGCCGAAGACTGGCGCAAAGATGTCGATACTCTCAAGAGGATCGTCGACGTCAAACACATTCGCTTCCACGGCATCTTCGACAAAGAGACCGGCATTTACGGTGGCGATGACGAAAAGGGCAATTTGCTCCTTAACTTCACTCGCATCGATCAGATTTACGATGGATTACTCGCACACGGCGTGCGTCCCTTCGTTGAACTCTCCTTCATGCCGCCGGCTATGGGTGACGACATTGATGGCGCTGTCCATCCCTTCAAATATCACCCGATTGTCGCGCCGCCCAAAAACCCCGCCAAATGGTTCGAGTTGATTCAGCGCTTTGCTGACCATCTCGTCAAACGCTACGGCATCCAGGAAGTCTCCTCGTGGTATTTCGAGGTCTGGAACGAACCGAATATCGATTTTCTCGCTGGCGATAGCAAGGAGGCGAAACAGCGCGCGTATTTCATGATGTACGATCTGGCTGCACATGCGCTCAAATCCGTTGATTCAAGCTTGAAAGTTGGTGGTCCTGCAACCGCCATGGCAGCCTGGATTCCGGATTTTCTCGCGCACTGCGCCCTTAACCAGACGCCTGTGGATTTCGTTTCCACGCATATCTATCCAAACGAAGACCCAGTCAACGTCTTCGGCGAATGGCGGGACATTTCGCAAAAAGACATGGTGGTGTTAGCCGTGCAAAAAATTCACGGCGAAGTGAAGGCTTCAGCGTACCCCGACCTGCCCATCTTCTGGACAGAGTTCAACGCGGGCTTTGATGGTCTTTCCCAGACAGATCTGCCCTACGCAGGTCCCTGGCTGGCCACCACGATTGCGCGATGCGATGGACTGGTCACTGAAATGTCGTATTGGACCTTTACCGACAACTTCTTCGAAGAAGGCGGGGTGTTCCAGCGTCCCTTCAGCGGAGGCTTCGGACTGATTGCCACAGGAAGTATCCCCAAGGCACCTTTCAACGCATTCAAGGTCCTGCATTTGCTAGGTGAGGAGCGTTTGCCGATAGCCTCGGAGAACGCCATACTGACGCGACGTAAGGATGGTTCGGTGGTGCTCGCCATCTGGAACTATGTTGCGCCCAAAGAGAGCGGTAACGAGCTTACATTCGACATTACACTGAGCGATGCCGGTAACGGTCTTGCTTGCGTGCACACTGTCGATGAAACGCATGGCAACCCGCTCAATGCTTGGAACGCGATGGGATGCCCGAACTTTCCGACACCCGAACAGCAGCAGAAATTGCGACAGGCGGCTCAGCTGCCCGCTGCCGAAGTAGTGCAGTTGAAAGAAGGAAAACTGTCGGTCACTGCGCAGCCCAACGCTTTGATTGTGATTCAGTTCATCAGTCTTAAGAAGCGATAAGCTAAACGGCTGATAGAGTAACAACCTTGACCGGTCTGCCAAAGAACAAACGGCAGATCGGTCGAGAACTTTTTTTGACAAAATATTGCCTAAAAGAATAGAAAAACTTTAGCTCAGAGCAATGTCCCATAACGAGAATACGTGCACCACGTAGTACTAGGCCAAAAAGACGTTTAATAAAAGTACCCTCGCAAAGCCACTAAAAAGTAGGCGTTACCACAGATAAGCGAGGTAACGCACTTGCCGACGCCGAACTGGTGATGGTTTCAAAAAGAGGTTCAGAAGGCATTTATGAGACGAGTTTAGCGCTACTAACACAGTCTTTCCGGCACCTCTAAACGACAGGCTCTTGCCATGTTTGCGACCGGCATAGGCTCACTGACTACTTACTTTTAAAACAGAGGTTTACCGAAAAAGATAAACTCTTTTTGAACCAGAACGCCGATATGAGTTCAGATCAAGTTGCTTTAAACGCTGGCGCTGTCTCGCTGAAATCAGGAAATATCTTCGCCAACTGCGCGCTTGATAGCTGCATGTGCTGACTGAGCGCACTGATTAAGACGCTGCGAAAATCAATGGAAGTGGGCAGATCGCGAGACTCATGTAATTGAGCCGGCGCAAGACCCGCCCAGCGCGAATAAACCTTGCCTCCTGGCACATCGCCGCCAAGCAACCACATGACGTTGCCGTGCCCATGGTCTGTGCCACCATTACCATTTTCTTTAGCTGTGCGGCCGAACTCAGACATCACAAGAATTGTTGTATTGCGATATTGCGCACCCAGACCAACAATCAAGTCCGCGATTCCAGTGCTTAAGCTGGTCAATTGATTAGCCAGTTGTCCACTGCCAGCGCCTTGATTAATGTGCGTATCCCAGCCACCCAAATCAGTGAATGCTACCTGAATGCTCGCGTCCTTATTGAATAAGGTAGCCAGTTGGTTGCCAAAGCCTTTGGCATTTTTAGCAAGCGGTGCACCACGATTGGCTGCAATTTGTTCAGCATCAAGCTTGGGATCTGGGGTCTCCATAGCGCTCTTGATAGTTTTATGCGCAGACATTCCTTCAGCAAAAGCTTTGCCCAAATAGTCACTAGTGCCGTACATCTCTCTAAAGGCAGACTCCATTACCGGATGATCGACTGGTGATTGATTGGCTCTATCTCCCCTGTCGACTGTTGCTATCGGATACGGTCCAGAAAATATGCGTGGCAGAACCGGACCAAAACTAATTGCCTGCACCGGCGAATTCTTACTGGGCAACTGGGTTACCAGCCGATTCAACCAGCCGGAGTTAATTATTTTATTTCCAGGCACACCACTTTCCATATAGTCCTGCGCATCAAAATGAGAACGCGATGGATCTGGCGAGCCACAAGCATGCACGAAAGCCAGGCTTTTATTGCGCCAATAAGGCATTAAGGGCTCGAGTGATGGATGCATACCGAAAAAATTATCGAGATTAATTGCACCATATTTGGTACCAGGACGAGCAAGAGCAATCGTCGGTCGCAACGAGTAATAGGTCGCGTCACCATAAGGGGCAATGACATTGAGCCCATCTACGCCGCCGCGCAACAGGATCACAACCAGCTTTTTACTGTTTACGTCATCGCGTCCATTGCTATACGCCCAGCCCTTTAAAAGACCCATTCCAGGATAGGCGCAGGCAAAAGATGACAGGGCAATAACTCGCAGAAACTCTCGTCTATTCACATGAAGACCTCAAAATAACTCCTCAATACTTCATAAAATCCGGGCTACCCAGAATTAAAGCAGAACGAATCTGATCGGGCGATTTCATAATCACTTTTACCGTGCGAGCTGAAAAAATTCCACCAAGAGTCGCTCCCAGTCGGCGATATTCTATTGCGTACAAAGGCACTTCGGGAATTTCACCAGTCGCAACGCTCGTTGCAAAATTGATGCGTTTGAGCAGTGTATCTGGATTACACCAGGCGTCGCGCGTATTCTTGTAACCATCGGGAGTCAGGCATTCATATAGAGGCATGCCCTGAGATTTGAGAAATTTATTGACGAATTCGTATCGACCTGGTCGCGCGTCAGCAGCTCGCAGTGTGGAAATCACATAACGAAACGGTGATTTGAATTTATTCTCTTCATTTGCCGTTTGATAAAATTCTGGGCTGTGAAATAACACATTCAGAACAGCCTTTGTATCGCCGTCACTACTTGTGAAGACAGCCGCTAGCTTATCCACAAGGGCTTTAGGCGGCACATCGCTAATGAAATACTGCGCCAGTTGGTAGCAAATATGGTGCGCGGTTGATGGATGCCGCAATAAAATCGTCAGCGCTTCTTCGATTTCGCCTTCACCCGAGCCATTAATTGTATGCCCCAGCAGATGTTTGACGCCGAAATCGTGACGAGTGGCATCAAAATAACAACCCGTTTTTGTGTCACCAACAAAACCGCTCTTATCGCTCTTAGCCAGGCCCAATCCAGTCAACACTCGGGCAAGCTCAGTCACATCTTTTTGCGTGTAGCCGCCATCGACACCAAGAGTGTGCAATTCCATCAATTCACGAGCATAATTCTCATTCAAACCGGCAAATTGGCCCTTTGAGCCTTTAGCGCCAGGCGCGCTATTTTGCCAGTTATCGAGATAATAAAGCATGGCTGGATGATGACAGGTAGCTTCAACGAGGTCGCGAAATTTTCCCAGGGCATGCGGTCGAATTGCTCCTTCTTCGTAAGAGCCTATCCAGATTTTATCGAAACCCTTATTGGCGCAGACATTAAAGTGATTGAACCAGAAGTCGGTCATTACTTCCTGCAATTGTTTTGGACTGGCCAAAGCGCGCAGAATCTTACCTTCAGTCACATCATTCTGAATTGCGTCTTGAAAATTCTTTTTGGAATTGTTGTTAGAACGGCGGTCGTAAACGATAGTTGTCTGCATAGTCTTGCGTCGGGCCAATTTCGCCGCAGGCGGTCCGTACTCTTGAAACAACTGTGGCACGGTCATGCGATAAGCGTCCGACCGCCTCGTAAAAGCAACCACACTCTCAGCTTCGGCAAGGTTCTCAGGATGCAGCTGTTGCTGCAAATATGCTTCGACACCGATCTTTTTAAGACTTTCCAGATCGCCCGGCCTCGGTCCAAAGGTCAATCGATTGAGAATATGCAAATTCTGCTCATTAGGATTAACGGTCGTCGTTGCCCCTACCGGCAAAACCAGTATCAGAGCAATCAGGAATGTCAGGGAGTTTTTCATTCGTTATGAGTCTTCCCTCATTATTCCCAGAATAACAAATCCGTTCATAATTCAGTAATATAGGCTGATGAGAAACAAGATACCGCGGGACAACCTTAACGATTACACTCCCGAAATTGTCAAAACGCGCCAGGCCTTCCTATTAGAGCAAACTGGCGTAGTTGTTGAGCACATCAAACACTTCTCTTTTGAACCCGCTACGACCAGCGGCAACATCGAAAATTTGACCGGCGTAGCCCAGGTTCCACTTGGCTTTGCTGGACCATTACTTGTTAATGGAGAACACGCCAAGGGTGAATTCTTCGTGCCCATGGCCACAACCGAAGGAACACTGCTCGCAAGCTATAACCGGGGCATGCGCTTAATTCATGACCTGGGCGGAGTGACCGTGACAGTAATCGACGATGCCATGCAGCGAGCGCCTGTTTTTGGTTTTACTGGAGCTAGACAGGCAAATCACTTCTCTCAATGGATCAAAGACAATTTTGCGGCGATTAAAGCGTGCGCCGAAGCGACCACCGCCCACGGGAAACTTCGTGACATTGAACACTACGCTGTATCACGCTTTTTGCATCTACGTTTTAATTTCACCGCCGGTGATGCCGCCGGCCAAAATCTCACAGGAAAAGCAACCTGGGCAGCATGTAAGTGGATTCAAGCTGAATATACTAAAATCGCTCCGATCAAGGAATTTTCGTTGAGCGGCAACATGGACACGGACAAAAAAGCGTCGTTGCTGAACACCCTGCACACCAGAGGCAAAAAAGTCGTCGCAGAGGTTTTGATCACCAACCGCTCACTGCAACGCCATCTGCACGTCAATACAAAGGAATTTTTTCAATCCCGACTACGTGCAAATCTAGGCACCTCAATGGCTGGTTCTGTCAACAACGGTTCGCATTCAGCTAATGCTATCGCAGCCATTTTCATAGCCACTGGACAAGACGTGGCCAATATCGCCGAGTCTCACACGGCCCTCGTTTATTCTGAAATTGTTGACACCGACGATCTCTATTATTCAATCACTCTACCATCGCTCATTGTTGCAACTACAGGCGGTGGCACCGGACTATCTACTCAAAAGGAATGTTTGCAAATTCTTGATTGTTATGGCACAGGCAAAGTGAAGAAATTTGCAGAAATTGTCGCAGCAACTGTGCTTTGCGGCGAACTGTCGCTGGGCGCCGCGGTAGTCGGTGGCTACTGGGTCGACTCCCATGAAAAGCTTGGTCGCAATCGCAGTTAAAACGCAAAAAAACTCTGGCGGTTCGCACTAGGGCAAACTATCAGAGTTTTAAATTGCAGCAAGGACAATTCGATACCGAGGAGGCTATCGATTAAAGATTGTAAGGACGTTAGGTGACACGAACGTGACATACACACATGCTTTCAAGAAAATTCTTTAAATATTTTTTGACTGGGGCAAAATTTCTGTCACTAGCAATTCTTCCAAATTGCTCATGATTCTATCTGCTGAACCACTGACTAGACGAGCGGCCCCCGCGTTTTTAAGCGACCAATCTAACTGGTCTTGATTTGGTAGTGACAGCGAATCAGGCTCAATAGAAAAAATACAACCGCCCGGCTGAGTGAGCCCAAGGTCGCGTTGCGCCTGCAATACCAGAGTGAAAGCATGCATCACTTTCTCGCGTGAGATTAAAGCCGCAAAGCCTACAGGCACTACGCCAAAAGTGTGACCGTACTGAAAGCCAGAGGCTATTTCAGCGACCGCATCCGCGACATAGATAATTCGCTCGACGCCATAATGCTTGCGAACGTATTCGAAATGACCAGCACCTTTGCAAAAGTCAGTCGAGCGCCAACCAAGAATTTCAGCCAGGTAAGGTGCTATTGAAAGGGCCTGGTCACTTGCACCCCAGCGGTCGAGAACGGTTTGCTCGACTGCTGAAGTAATGAAATTCAAAACACCTAGATCATGCGCTTTCTCAAGCAATTGCGGCGCTCCCGCAAAATATTGGCAATGCTTGCCAGCTTCTGCCGCAAGCTGATTGTAGAAATCAACTGACAGCTGGACGTTGTCGCTAGCAATCGAATTTGCAACGTTAAGTTGATGCATTTTCTCTGCGCAAGAAATCCCAGACGTGGCAAAAGCAAAATTGACCAGAGCAGTCAATGAGAAACTAGCTGATTCACCGCTTCGAAAAGCATTAGCCCAGGCGACGGCAAAGGCAACAGCATTGACCGACATTCGGTCAATCAATACTCCATCACGAATCCAGAATATGGCGGTTTTAAGCAAGGTGTTTTCACTCAGCAAGTTGCTTGTTTCCGCTCTCAGGCGATGTTCAAAAACAAGACTCGTAAATGATAACAGTGTCCTAATCGATGCGCTCGCGCTAAGCCCGCAAGGCGGGCGCGAGTGAATGTTTTATCAGAGAGCAGAGATTTAGAGCGCCGCAGACGCACAACTGTGCGAGTTTAGAAAAGGTAAATGGCATCGTCTTGATTGCATTTTATCCAACGGACTATATGTTAGTAGTCATTTCTTGTTTTCAAAATAGCTCCCCATTCTCTTTATCGTCAAACTAATAGCGCACTCAACTCAATACTTTTGAACTGCTTTGGCAGACACGATTGAGTTTTGTCCAAGATGTACTCACCCCAGCCACCACACGTTAGCAGTCACGAAGACGCTAGCGAAATTGAGGCCATCCAACAAACCAAAGACCGAATCCCAAGAAGGAGCAGATCATGCCAAACGCGTCATGGTTAGCATTGCTTGAATACGCACGCTGGGCGCCATCTCCGCACAACATGCAGCCCTGGCTTTTTCAACCGTTATCTGATACAGAGTGCACACTGTTCTACGACCCAACCAGATTGCTTCCCGGAACCAATCCAACCGGAAGCTTCATGGCCTGCGGTTTCGGCATCATGCTGGAGTGCCTCGATATCGCCGCCGCTCCGCGCAACCAGCAGGTCGACGTCGAATTTCACACACACGAGCTGTGCTCTTCTGACGGCGCCCCCGTTAAATACGCGACACTACAGTTGGTGCCACGGACCAAACCAGAATCACTGGACCGAGAACTGATTCTCACGCGCCGTACCTCGCGTCTTCCATATGACGGCAGACGCATCAGTGAGAAAGTGTATGCCGAACTGGTTGCGGTCGCACAAGCATTCGGCCATCAGTTTGAATACTCCACCGACCGAGCCGAAGTCGCCTGGGTAGTGGCACTGAACGCCGACACGATGTTTTATGACATGTCGGAGCCTGTCGCCTGCAACGAAGTTGCTGGGTGGATGCGCTTCAGTCGCAAGGAAGCTCGCCGTAAAGCCGATGGTTTGGCGGCTTACGCGATGAATGCCAATGGTCTTCTGATGTGGCTGTTCGCGAAAGCAAACTGGCTCTTTCGGATACCAGGCATTCGTCAGTTTACCAAGGCACAGTACATCAAGGCGATGGACGGAACACGCAATGTCGCCTGGCTGTCTGGACCATTTTTCGAAAAGCACGATGACTGGATCAATTCGGGTCGCATGCTAGCTCGCCTCTGGCTCACTATGACCAAGCACGGCGTCTACTTGCATCCGTTTGGTTCCATCATTACCAACGCCGCGGCTCACGCTCAAATGGAAGAGCACTTCGTCAACCCCAATCGCAAACATCCACTCTGGATGCTGGTGCGACTGGGCTATTCCGCACTTCCTCCCAAATCTTATCGCCTGCCCATGGAGCACATGCTCGTTCAAGAGAGGGTTCAATCATGAAGAAGTTCCTGATTCTATGCTTCCTCGTCGTCGCGTCCGCCATCCGAAAATTCATGATGAAGCAAGACTGGCTTTACAAGTCACTCTTTGCCCCTCAACTGGCTGGCTTTCGTGAGCTGGTCGGCAAATGGAAAGCATGGCGAGTCTTCGAAAAAGCGAAACGCGACTGCCCGGCGTATGCCAAGTTCGTCAACGATAATCCGGGTACTGAGGTCAAATGGCATGGATTCGTGCCTGATTTGAGCGCCATCCCGGCCACGGAGAAGAAGAACTACGTCCTCAAATATCCTCTGATAGAGCGATGTTACTTCGGTGAATTCCCCTGGAAGGGCGGTCTCATCGATGAAAGCAGCGGTTCGTCCGGCAAGCCAAACAACTGGGTGCGCGGACCGGCCGAACGCAAGGAAGTGGGCCGCATCATGCAAATCGCCATGCGTCATTTGCTTGGCGACGAGCCTGTTTTCTTTCTCAACGCTTTTGCGCTGGGACCATGGGCAACCGGCATGAATGTGAGCGGCTTCGTCTCGGATGTGTGCTTGCTCAAGTCAATCGGTCCAGATGCCGCGAAGATCATCACGACACTCAAGGACTTCGGTCCCAAGTATCGTTACATCATCGCCGGCTATCCGCCGTTCCTGAAAGCTCTCGTCGATTCCGACGAAATCAACTGGAGCGATTACAACATCGTCGCTTTCTACGGTGGCGAAGGCATAAGCGAGGCCATGCGCGACTATCTGGGCAAGGGTTTCAAGAAAGTCTATGGCTCCTATGGTGCCTCTGACCTCGAAATAAATATCGCCGCCGAAAACGACTTCACGATTCGGCTGCGCAAGCTTATACTCTCGAACGCAAGTCTGCGGGCTCGTTTGTGCAAGTACGATGGCGATCCTATCGTCTTCCAGTACAACCCGATGGACTATTTGATCGAGACAAACGACGAAGGAGAACTGATCATCACCATCTGTCGAGTCGAAAATGTCGCACCCAAAATTCGGTACAACATTCGCGACCGTGGTCAGGTGATTCGCTTCAGCGAAGTGGCTGAAATTCTCGAAGAAGAGGGCTATCCTGTATCCAGCCTCGATGTTGGTCAGGTTGCCGAGCTACCGATCTTGTTGCACTTCGGTCGCGCCGATCTTGCTGTTGCTTTCTACGGCTGCAAGATTACGCCAAACGAAATCGAGAAAATCGTCTTCGAGAATCGCGTGCTGGCGCCAATCGTTGAATTGTTCGCCCTCGTCACCAACGAGGATGAACAAAGCAACAAACTGCTAACGGTGGCGCTCGAATTGCGCCCCGATCAAGTCGCTCCAGATGACGTCGAAGCACTCAGCCGAGAGGTCTTCGAACAGCTGGCTGCTGCAAACCAGGACTTCCGTGAATCTCGCAAAATGATTCCTGCAGGTCTCGAACCTCGACTGGAATTCTTCGCTTCGCGAACCGGTCCATTTGCCGGCAAAGACATCCGCCTGAAGAGCAAATATATCCAAGAAACCAAAAGTCACTAACCTGGATTATTCATGAAGGGTAAGTAGTCACACACTGGAAGACCTCTGCGATTGGCTCAGAATCAATGTCTTCAGGCATCGATTCGGTCGAGAGCAGAGGTTTTTTTGCCAATACTTTGCTTTAAATATCTTTTTTCGGCAAATTAAATTCACAAAAAACTCAAAAAAAATGCAGATAGCACCCGAGAGAAAGCGAACTCGCCGGGCGTCAGCACAAAGTATGCTGACGCCTTCCGTAGTCTTCGGCATCGTTACTGCAAGAATAAAGCCAGTATCAGTCCCGAGATAACACCCAGGATATACACTACGAAGCAGATCCAACGCCACCTTTCGGCCGAAGACTTCACTAGTTCGATCAGTTCTTTTTCTTCGTTGGACAAAGTCATTGAATTTCTCCGATTCATTTGACGCCACTACTGGGCTGTGACACTGGTTGAGAATCCGCAGATGGTGACGTCCATTAGAGTCACCATCTGCTACTACCTATCTTTGTGATTACTCAAGAGCCAGTAGCCGCAAGCGGCAATATAGTTGTCGGCTACTGCCTTCGAGTCGTTAGCCGCGTCCTGTCAATTGAAGCAGGCGTTGGTAGTTCTGCATTGCATCGGCTTTGACGTTAGCCGCCCAAGCCAGGTCAACTGCCTTGTTTTCGATAGCCTTATCGATAACAGCCATGCCCTCGTTCAGCATCTTTTCCGCGCGACCATACGAGCCAGCGTCGATCTGCCCCTCGGCGATGTTGTTAACAACTAAGCCATACTCTGCGTTCTCCTCGCCGAGCACCCGCCGAGCCATGTCCACTGCCAGACGACCGTAGCGCCAGGCGGCTTTGTGCTGTCCCAAAGTCGAGCAGTTAAACGATTTCAGACTGAACAGCCAAACCGCTTCTCGAGAATCGCCGCCGCCAGCCAACTGATATAAAGCACTGGCCACTGAAGCCATCTTGCCGGCTGAGCGGATGTCTCCCTTCAAATTGAGTTCGAAACCCAACTGATTGAGGGTATTAATTTGATGCAAGGACAGGTGCCGAGCTGAATCCTGAGCGGCTTCCACCGCGTCCTTTTGGGCGCCTTCCTTCATCGATTCGGCTGCTTGAGCTGGGGCGTCAGCCGAAGTTGCATCTTCCGCCGATAGGACTTCCCATAGAGCTTCAGGGAACTCTGGCTGATTGAGTTCGATTCGCGCCGAAAATGTGTCCGGGCAAATGAAGAAATCGCCGACTTGATCGGCTTTCTTCGAGTTAAGCGCGGCCACGAGATCGGCTGCTGTCAGACCGTCCGGCAATGCCACCGTGACAGAGCGTGTATACGTACCTTGACGAACGATTATGGCTTTAGCAGACATTTTCTTCTCCTGAAGAGAATTTTGCTACGTGGAGATGATAGAAATTCAGCAGGAAATAGACGGGTTGGAAGCAGTCACATGCAAGCGAGCACCCGCTTTTTTGCAGGTGCTCGCCATTTTTGTTACGCCCACTCGCACCCGCGCATGACGGGCACGACGTCACCGTTCTGGCAGATGCCGTCGACATCGACAGCGCCGGAACCAATCATCCAGTCGACATGCACGTCGCTGTGATTAGCACCGCGAGCGAGGAGTTCTTCCTTGCTCGCAGTCTTACCACCATCCATGCACTTCGCGTAAGACTGGCCGACTGCCATGTGGCAAGCTGCGTTTTCATCATACAAAGTGTTGAAGAAAAGCAACCCGCTTTTGGAAATCGGCGACGAATGCGGAACGAGCGCAACTTCGCCGAGACGACTTGCGCCTTCATCAGTCGACAGGAGATGATGAAGCGTCTCCTCGCCGGCTTCCGCTTTTGCTTCGACGATACGGCCGTTCTCGAACCGAACAGCGATGCCATCGACGATGGTGCCATGCAGAGAGAGCGGACGACTGGCGGTCACATATCCATCCACGCGCTGACAGTGAGGTGTGGTGAATACTTCTTCGGTCGGAACATTGGCGTTGAAGATCGCACCCGAATGAGAGGTGCTTTCGCCACCCGCCCAGACGTGACCGTCAGCCAGTCCCACCGTGAGGTCGGTGCCCGGACCGCGGAACCTCAGAGCCGAAAATCGGCTTTGATTGAGGATCGCCTTGCGTGCGCTCAAGGTGGCATTGTGCTCAGCCCAGGCGGCGATCGGGTCTTCAGTGTCGGCGCGGGAAGCAGCGAAAATCGCCTTCCACAGCTTCGACAGTGCAGCCCGGTCAGACAGCTCAGGAAAAGCTTGCTTCGCCCAGGCTTGGGTTGCGCCCGCCGAGATCGACCAGTTGATCATGCCGGACGTGATGCATTCGATTGCCGGCTTGTAAGCCTTTGCTCGAGCTGCAGCCGCTCTGCCGATGCGACCGCGATCCTGCCCTGCAAGCATTCCCGGATTATCACCGATAATCGCCAGCCTAGCCGCGCCAGCTTTGAAAGCGGCGGCCATGCCGTCAAAGAGCCAGCCGGAAGCCTGGTCGAAGGCAGCATCTGAAGCATGTCGATAACGAGCGAGCGTCAGTTCGTCGTCGTCGATGATCGTCGTGACATTCGAAGCGCCTGCAAGATATAGGTGCTTAGCGGCGAGTCGAGCCAGGGGCAGAAGCTCCTGATTGACCGTCATAACCACTTGCTGACCGGGTGTTGGCCGAACTCCCACGCGCACTGCTACCTGCGCGTGTCGGTCGAGCAGTTGCGCAAAAGATAATCGTCGTTTGGATGCCATCTAAGTCTCCTCTTGTAGTTTTTATGGAGACAGGGCAAGCACACTAACGAAAGCGTGCTTGCCTTGCCGTTTCTAACGCCGCATGAACTTACGCACGCCGCACACTACGGTCACCACTCCCGCAGCCCCAAACATGAGTGCCACCACATACAGTGAAGGTGTCACGACGAGACCGAAGTAGAAAGCAAGCACGATGAAGACGAAGCCACCAACGACTCGTCCGGCACCACGAATGCCTTCCGCCGCGAACAGATACGATGCGCCACTGACCACAGCAAGCAGTGCTGCGATCAGAGGCAGGTGTTCACTGAGATAGCTCATCATCGTTATCCTTCGATTAGGTCGGTGGACAGGACCAGCTTGGGCGGGTGAGGCACGCCCTGAACCGGTACGTTCGGTGTCACCGCCTGAAGTGCCCTAACCATGCCCTTCAAGCGCTCATTGTCAGGCATGTATGTGCCCGAATCTGGAGTGACGAAGTAATGACCAAACTCGGTCTTAAAGAATTCACCGCAGAACGGAACGTACTTCGCCCAGCCGGTGAGGAGCACGTGCTTGCTGAGAATCCAATCGACCCAGCCCCAGCCCACCGAAATCCGAGCCACAGTGATCGACCAGTCGAAACCACGACCGACGACAACGAGGTTGAATTTGCGCGGCTGATCTTTCGTGTGCGTGCTTATGGCGTCGTAAAAGTCGCGCTCATCCTTCTCTCCGGCAAGGACGAAGGTTGGGCAAAGAATTTTACGAATGACCTTGATGACACCCGGCGAGAAGAGAATCTTCTTTTTCATGCGGGTGACAAACCCTGGATTTTTCTGAGGAAAGGCTTCCAGAGAGCCGGTCAAATAATCATCGAGATTGATACCGTGAGGCACCACTTTGTACAGAGCGTGCGAGCCCCAGAACAGACGCAGAATGCGACCAACCCCGGAAGGCATCGAAACGTACAAAGTGGCCTTTTTGTACTCTTTTCCGTACGGCAGCCCCTCGGCGATGACTTGCTTTGCGGTCTGACGCTCTTTGTGGTCGAAGAAAGCGGTGATCGCGCGGCTCGGCAGCGAAGCGACAAACAGGGCAGCGCGCGCAAAGACATTCGTTCGTGCACTCTTTTCGAGATTCCGCTGCGCGTGCCGACGGAATGTGGCAAGCTCCGCCTGGCGTATCTTGAGCGCAAAGAGCTCCGTCGCCGCCACGCTGGACGTCCGAATCACGCGCACAGTCACCTTCTGCCCGCGGAAGCTCAAGCCGTTGGCAATGAGCGTCGGCAGAACCGAAGACGGCATTTTGTGTACGGTGAGCGGCTCGCTGCCGGATGTGAAGCCCGCATCTTTGAGCACGGTCATGCAACCGTACACGCAGGTGATGAATTCCATGCCGACGTATTTATCCATCGAAGCGCGCAGTGCCACGCGTGCTTCTTCAGGCAAATCCTGCAGCCACAATTGCACACCCGCCTGAGCGAAACCATGCGTGTCATCGATGGTTGTCGGCGCACGCTTCAACGACTTGACGGAAAGCTTCTGATAGTCACCATTGCCGTCAGGCACGTCGATGTAGGCGTTCGGTAGTCCGAAACCGATGACAGTCTCATTGCAGCCGGCGAACAGATCGCTGAGTCTGAACAACCACAGACCCTCGACCTTGCGCTTTTTCAGAAACGAAGCGTCGATCACTTCGGGCACAAGCGTGCCAAACAGATGCTCGGGAAAGCGCTCGAAGTGCCGAGCAAGACCCGGTTCGGCATCAATCGGAGAAACCCCCAGATATTTGCTAGCCATGTTTTCTCTCTTTCAGAGGTTGCTCCGACGCGACTTGCAGTCCACGCCGGAGATTGTTGATAGAGTGCAAAGCAGGTAGTTGTTAGGAATCAGGCCGAAGGCAAGTCGGCCTGAGTGGTAAGTTGCAACGCAAGCGACTTCATCGCTTTGAGATCGAGCTTGCCGGTTGCACCAACGGGCAATTTATCGACCTGGAAGAAGTCCCTGGATTTCGGCACCCACAATGCAGGCAAAGCCGATGCACCAAGAGCCTTTGTCAGTGCACCGATATCGAGTCCGACCCTGGTATACAGAACAACCGGGCGTGTGCCTTTGACTTGGTCTGGCACACCGACGGTGGACACTTCCAGCTCGGTGATACCAGCGATCTGTCGAATGGCGGCATCTATGCGCGCCAAAGGCACCCACTCGCCGGCCATTTTGATGACGTTGTCTGCGCGATCGCTGAGGTACAAACGTCCCTTAACGTCGACACGGCCAATATCACCTGTGTAATACCAGCCGTTTTGCAGAACAGCAGCCGTCTCCAGTGTCTTGCCGTAATATTCGCGCATCACTTGCGGACCACGCAGGAAGATAAGACCTTCCTGATTGGCAGAAAGCAATGCGCCCGTATCTCGATCGAGGATGGCGATGTCGGTGCCAGGCAATGCCAGGCCAACAGAACCTTCACCTGGCGCCACAACCTTGTTGTCCGAACCTGCAAGCGCTGATTGGGGAACATTGGCTGCAGCAACAGGCGATAGCTCGGTGCATCCATAGCCCTCGTATGCAGTGACGTTGAGCTGATCTTCGATGGTCGCGGCAAGCTCAGGCTTAAGCTTTTCCGAGCCAAGCAAAAGCAAGCGCACGCTCGAAAATCCCTCTCGAGTCAATCGCGGCAGCGCCAGGCGCAGCAACGACGGCGTCGAGATGACAATCGTCAGCTTGTGTTCTTCCACCAGCCTGGCCAGTGCTCGGCTATCGACCGCGCTCGGGTGATAAACCACCTCGAGACCGAGAACGAGCACCGTCCACAGTGTCACCGTAAAACCAAACGAATGGAAAAACGGCAGCACGCCGAGCAATTTATCCGAGTCGCTGAGCGCCAGGTGGTGCTTTATTTGCCAGATATTGGAGAGAATATTGCCATGCGTGAGCACTGCACCTTTGGGCACGCCGGTTGAGCCGGACGTGTACATAATGGCGGCAATGCTATTGCGATTGATTGACACATGGGGGACGACACAGACGGCACGCTTGAGGTTGATCGCGGTGGCAAAGTGCAGCGCACGCTTTCGATCGCCCGGCATAATCATCGCGCCAAGCATCTCGAGAGGCACATAGCCCGAGTCGAGTCGACGCTCCGACATGCGCTCGACCACAGCCTGCGCTGTGATGATACCGTCGATGCCGGCGTCAGCAATGACCATATTGGCGATCTCGTCGCTGATGGCGTTGAGATTGACCGTGGCATTGCCGCTCATCATCGCCGCAAGATTGGTGACGGCAGCTTCGATGCCCGGCGGCAGCAAGATGCCGACGTTAACACCAGTGCCGAAATAGCGGTGAATGACCTGAGCCAAAGCCACCGATTTCTCAACAGCCTGACGGAATGTGCAAGTGGCGCCATCGCTATTGGTGGCAAAAATTTTGTCGGGAGTGAACCGCGCAGTGACAAGCACAGCCTGCACCAGATTGGGCCAGGTCGCAGGCAGCGGAGGCAGCTTACGACCAGACACAGTCACCTGGGAAACATCAGGAAAAACAATTTTATCCATTTTGCATCCTATCCAGTGAGGGAAGCATCCTTGCGGATGCTTCCCGACTTAGTTCGATAACGAATTTGGAATCAGACCAGAGACTCTGGTCCAAACGAGTCGGGCAGTAATTCGCCGATGTTCGAGCAGACAGAAGAACCGTCGGCACCAACCAGCGTCACTGAGCTGCCGGTACCGAATTCACGCAGCACTTGCAGCGACTCGCCTTCGACTGGGTTGAGGGCCTTTGGATCATCGACCATCAACATCAGCGAAGGCTGCCGCACATATCCAGCAGTACGAGCCGTACGCATGGCGACAGCTTCGGCGGACGCAGAGGCACCGTAGCTGGCATTGTCGTCACTGACGCCTGCAAAGACCTTGAACACGCCGGCGGCGTTGAAAGCGGTAAAGAGGGCTGCTGCCGGCTTCTTGGAGTACGGGGTATAGGCGCGAGCAGCAAGCTTGAGAAGCCGGCCAATCTGGCGCCTGTCGGAGACTTCGAGATCGGCAAGAGCACGCAATGAACCAGATGCCGCCGGCAAGAGATCGCGAACCAGATAACGCCAAACGTTACGCTCGGGATCAGCAGCCTGGAAAACGACCGCGTCGCGACCAAACTCGATCAAAACCTGGCGACACAAACCACAGGGGCTTGCTCCAGGGCCTTGATAGAGTTTGAGCACGAGAGCAATTTTCTGGAGGTCATTGTAGCCCTCGGCGACAGCCGAAGTCATGCCATTGCGCTCGGCACAAATGACACAGGACATGAAACGATTTTCGACGTTGCAGCCGAAGAAATTCTTGCTGACGCCGCGCTCGTTGCAGGCACACAAAGCAGCGCCCACAGGAAATTTGGAAAGCGGAATGTAAGCACGCTCGGCTGCATTCCAGCTTCCATGCACAAGAAGTTGTTCGTCGGGAGCGAGATCGGCTAGACGAACGAAAGAGCCCAGAACAGGTGTCGATGTATTGCTCATTTGCTTGGCTTTCTGTGAAGGTTCAGACGTGACGCGTATGCATCGGGGATGTCGCTGAAGATGAAGCTTGGGTGGATTGGTAATGAGTTTGTTGGGCGAGTTTATTCTTGAAATTAAAAAGGGGGTTGTTCAGAATCTAAACCTTCCTCTTGCAGCTTTACAACCATTACTTAATTTGTTTAATGCCTTTATGGTGAAATTCAGAGCATCTTTCAGCACTAAACCTCGCGCAAGCTTGCGGCAAGGGAGTTGACAACCATGCGTCAAGAGGGAAAATATGTCACTGCTAATGCACAATCGACAAGACGAACATCGACACTCCAACTGATTACTGCCACTATTTGTGGTGTCACATATAAACCACTTTTATTATTTCTGAATTTTATTTTTTTGCCACCAAAATTTACGCGTTCACATACAAAAGAGTGCTCAAACCAAAGGCATGAGACATAGCATTTATATATGCAAAGCCGCAACAACAGCCACATCACACAGATTAGGCAAAATGAGCGCCGTGTTATACTAATCGCGCCAGTAGTTTTAAAGTCTCGATTTTTGACTGCTGGTGCGGTCTTACAGGTAAGAGCAGTCTAGAGCTGAAAAGTCTTTGACGCAGTTGCCCACCGTAATAAAACTAGAAACGTCCTTCTCAAGCCATTCAGCAAAATTGTCTGAGCGAAATATTTCTGCCACCATTGACGAACATCTGGCGCAGCCAGGCACTTTATCGTCCGCTCTTGTCCGACATCGACAAATTGAACGAGCTTCTTTTCACACTCCCGGTCATAAAAATCGCCAGCACTTCGGCGCCTTTGAATTTGATCTGACCGAATTGCCAGGTCTCGATCAATTATCGCATCCAGAGGGCATCCTCAAGTCTCTCGAATCTCGCGCTGCTCACCTTTGGTCCAGCCAGGAGAGTATCATCTCCGTCAATGGTGCCTCGGCCGGACTAACCGCTTCTATGCTCTCTCTTGCCTCATTTGGTCAAACTGTTCTGGTACCAAGAAACGCGCATCGCTCAGTCATTCAAGGTCTTGTTTTGAGCGGTCTCAAACCATATTGGTATGAGCCAGAGTGGCATGAAGACTGGCAGTTATTTGGGCAAGTTATGCCTGAAACTTTATCTACCGCTCTTGCTAAAAACCCAGTTGGTTTAGCAGGAGTGGTTGTAGTCTCACCAACGTACGCAGGCTCAATTAGCGACATCAAAAGCTTGAGCAAACTCTGTCGCGAGCGCGAAATTCCTTTGATTGTCGATGAAGCACATGGCGCACATTTAATAGGGTCATCAGCTTTAAACAATGGCGCCGATCTCGTAGTTCATTCTTTGCATAAAACGTTGTCGGCTCTTACTCAGACCGGTATCATCCACGTCTCTAAAAATTCAATGATTGACGCCAATCTAGTCAGAGCAAATCTCAGATTGTTGCAATCGACCAGTCCAAGTTATTCATTAATGCTTTCAATCGAGCAAGCCGTTGCCGAAATAGAAGGCGTCGATGGTCGAAAGAAATTGGCCCAAGTAGTCAATTTAAGTAAAGAGTGCACACATAAGATTGAGTCTCTAAATGAGTTTACTGTCTTCGGCAAGCACGAAAATAGTGATTGCGATCCGCTGCACATTTTGCTCAAGCATCAGTCAGAAAATATCGATGCTCTCAACACATTTTTAATTGAAAAAGGCATCTATGCTGAAACAATTCTAGGCGACGGTCTACTGCTACTTCTGGGCATGGGCACAACTGCTGAGGACATCGAAACTTTGCTCCAAGCGCTTGCCGAGTTCAAATCATCAGCCAAAAATCTCTCTACTAATTTGCCTGTTAGTGTTGACACCATAACCAGAACTGCCTCACAATTTGCAATAGAAACAGCTCTACCGCCGCGTGAAGCTTCTCTCTTGCCATCGCATTCAATACCACTAAGCGAAGCCGAAGGCTTAATTGCCGCTGAATGCATTGCCCCTTGTCCTCCCGGAATTGCCCTGTGCGTTCCCGGTCAAAAAATTACCCCAACAGCAATTCAACTCTTGAGTGAACATTCTTCGCTCCAGTACGTCCGTGTCCTCAATCGTGATCCCAGACAAAAGTCCACTAACCAGGTAGGTGACTCCAACACAAACAGATAAATATAAGTCATAGTGCTTATACAGCCCGAGTCCAATTGTCCTCCCCGCTTATAAAACCTAGCGCACACGGAGATACTCAATGGAAATTATTCCTCCTGCTGACGACCTAAACTCCTTCCTGAACATGCTGCCCCTCAATATCAAAGCAGCAATCGAAAAAGATACAAATGGATTGTATGAGGTCGTACTGGACCTGGGACGCCGACCTGAAGCTCGCTACCTGGACAAACGAGCTGTTTATTTATCTGAGCAACCGTTGACTGAACAGGATTTGCTGAACGCCACAGAAAGAGTCGGTCAATTCTCCACCGATAATCGCGCAGGCATTGAAAGAACCCTGCACAGAATTTCGGCTATCCGCAACCGCACAGGCAAAATCATCGGCCTAACCTGTCGTGTGGGTCGAGCAATTTCGGGCACCATCAATGTCATCCGCGATCTGGTCGAATCAAACAAATCCATTTTGTTTCTTGGCCCCCCAGGCGTTGGCAAAACCACCAAATTGCGCGAGATGGCTCGCGTGCTATCTGATGAGATGGGCAAACGCGTCATCGTCATCGATACGTCCAATGAAATTGCTGGCGACGGCGACGTGCCGCATCCAGCCATCGGTCGCGCCAGGCGCATGCAGGTCTCGCAGCCTGAAGAGCAGCACAATGTGATGATTGAAGCAGTAGAAAATCACACACCAGAAGTGATTATTATCGACGAAATTGGTACCGAAAAAGAATCAGCCGCCGCTCGTACAATTGCCGAAAGAGGCGTCACCTTGATTGGTACGGCGCACGGTAAAGGTCTGGAAAATCTGCTGAAAAACCCAACCCTGGTCGATTTGATTGGTGGCATTCAAACAGTAACACTGGGCGATGATGAAGCCAGACGCCGCAACAGTCAAAAGACAGTGCTTGAACGCTCCAACTCACCGACATTTGAGGTGTGTGTCGAGATTCTCGACAGACAAACACTGGCTGTGCACAGAAATGTTGCCGAAGCGGTCGACCAACTGTTACGAGGCTGGCAAATTCACCCAGAGATTCGTCGTCGCGACGATCAAACGGGTCAGTTCCAGGTTCTTCAAACACCAGAACCAACACAAGTTGCAGCAGATGGATTGGCACCTTTCTCCACAGATTGGGGCAATCCTCAAGAAACTCACCTCAAGGTTTATCCTTACGCAGTCAGCAAAGGTTTACTTGAGCGCGTCGTGAAGACACTGCAATTGCCAGTGGAAGTGGTCAAATCAATCGACGAAGCTGATGCCATTCTCGCCCTGCGCAGTTACGCTCGTGCTGGCGCAAAAATCTTCTCGCTTGCCGAAGCACGATCGGTGCCAGTGTATGTGGTGAAGAGCAACAACATGCCTCAATTGCAAAAAGCCTTGCGAGAGGCGTTGCATCTTGATGGTGACATCGGCGCCGTCGACATCGAAGGAGATATCGACGAAACTGAAGTCGCTTTAGAAGAAGCAAGACAAGCAATCACGCGGGTTATGGACAGACTGGAGCCATTGGAGCTCAGTCCACGTCGCGCTTACATCAGAAGATTGCAACATCAACTGGTGGAACGGTTCAATTTAAGCAGTCGCAGCATCGGTGACGAACCGCAGCGTCGACTGAGAATATTGCCACCAGCTGGTGCTCAGGCAAATTTGGGTTACATCTAAAATTGCTGCTAAGAAGCAAAAGAAGATCAAGGCGCTAGCGATAATCATCTCAGGTCGCTAGCGTCTACTGAACCTAGTCACCGCGCTCATTCGGGCGGCTGGTAAACAAACATGATCGACTCAGAAAAGGCGAGATGGAGCATTTTTCGGCTACCCAAATTTGAAACAAATCGGTCATGTGCGGACTTGGTTGAAACTCCAAAAGGAGTTAATCTGCGATTCACCTATTTATTGTGCAAATCTTCCAAGGAATTGTCGGATGCCACCATGTTTGTTAGAGCTAGTTTTCTACCGATTCGCCAAGCAACTATGTGGTCATAGATACCATAAAATTCAATGAAAGACATTCCGTTTCCACAACCGAAACCTGGATTCAATGCGTAACTTCGTACGAATAGGAAGCCGTGTTTTTCTGGTTTGCCACCGATAACGTCTAATAACTCCTTTTCACTCATGCCGATTACGTTATGGTCCTTCAACAAGAGCCAGAGGTTTTCTCCAAGATAGGCTGGATCTTTTTTGCTATCTTCGCTGTCGAAACGGCTCGGGAATGCAGTCTTTACGATGCGGTCGGGCGATACCACCACAAAATTATTGTATTCGGGAGGTATAGCCCACGTTCCGTCTTTCCTTATGACCCCATGGACTACATGTTCATCCCAGGACGGAGTTTTTGGTTTGTCGCCGATAGCAAGCACAATTAGTTCGCCACCTTCCCAGCCCCCTCCGATTCCAAGTGCTTTAACCCGATTGGTTATTTTTCCGTTGCTGTCTGCGAAGAACAATTCGCTCACTGCTGTGGGTTCTCCTGGAGGACCAAGATTTACAATGCAACTGAAACCATTTTTTGAGAAATACCATGGCTGTGAATGTACTGGCATTGTTGCTAATCGATTCCCACTAGCATCGACTACTTTAGGCGGCGGCAACTCGGCCGTTAGCCGTCTAAAGTCATCACCAGAAATTTGTGAACCAGCGAATTCTGAATGGTCGATCTGATGTGAAATCAAATATCTCGTGTCGTTGATTCGATTGACTCTACAAGGCCGAGGGAATTTTTTTAACAACGCATCCGGTACAGGACCAAAACCGTATGCAGTGGGCCATTTACGGTCAGTTCGGTCAGATTTAAAACCAAGAGGCACGATTGTTCTTGTTCCGTCTTTCATTGCTCCAACCGCCTCGACTTCTCCACCATTGTAAGGGTTTGGTGTCAGTTGAACAGAAGCATATTTTGGCTCTAGAATGACTTTTCCTGTTCCATCTATCAATCCTGACTTACGACTGTTATCGCAAATGACCATGAATGCGTCGTGCTTGATGAAGTCCCGATAAGTTGAGATATTTTTTGCGTGTGAAAGATGAGCGCTAGTTATTTCACAATTTTTGGGCAACAGAATATCGATTTTATGTCCGTTGCGATCGTAAATTTCGGTCCACTCGGGTCCAGGATTTTTGGGTGGTCTGAAATCATAAGCGTCTTTCAATTTGCATATGAAAAATCCTGGCGTTAATTCAGTAATAGATTTGAATTTGAACGGAATAATGATCTTATTCTCGGCGTCCACTAAACCTCTTTTATCGAATGCGAACACTTTTAAGGTTGGAAGGCACACGACAGCAAGCACGACTAGCGAGCATAGGTATGGGTGGACTTTTAATTTCCGCATAAAGTTGCTCCTCCGTGACGATTGCGGCTCGTCGTTCCTTGCCCTGGCAAATTAGTACGATGAAAACAACATCTTGGCACCGCAAAAATTCAGAACGCTTTTACATACACTTGCCCTTTGCCATTGAAGTTCAGCCGGGACATTAATGATGACATCGGCGCCGTCAACATCGAAGGAGATATCGACGAAACTGAAGTCGCTTTAGAAGAAGCCAGACCAGCAATAACACGGGTTATGGACAGACTGGAGTCATTGGAGCTCAGCCCCCGTCGCGCTTACATCAGAAGATTGCAACATCAACTGGTGGAACGGTTCAATTTAAGCAGTCGCAGCATCGGTGATGAGCCGCAGCGTCGACTGAGCTTATGAGATGAAGAATCTGAATCATTCATTATCTGGAATAGGCTCCCCAGCGGGAGCAGGCGGTCTTTGAGTAATGAGAGTTTTCGTTTTTAACTGTTTTTCTATCAGTTTCGCTTCGTCAGCACGCTTATTCTGACGCAGATAGCGCACATAACTTGATACCACCTCGCTTACAAATTCCGGATCGTACTTCTGACCGTCATACCGGATCAAAGCAAGTGATGATTCGTAGTAATCCAATGCCAAGATTGAATTATTCAGTTTCTGGAATTCTCTTGCGCGATTGAATAAATTGACTAACGAGTAATCAGCTTGCCTGCCCTGTGCAATGATTCCAGCCCCAATAGGTGCGTTAACCTCCCGGCCTGCTGGGCCATACTCCGGACCGACTTTAGTGACGACAAAGTAACCTTGCTGCTGTATCGGAGGATCCGAGTACCTCGCGAGCGAAGGACCCGCGACGAAAATTGCTAGAATCGTAGAAGCTATCAAACGTAGTTTTACTTTCGCTTTTGCCACTAACCGTAAACCAGTTGGACAGTCCTTCGTCAAAATCGTGCCATCAGCGCGTCGAAACAACTTGATGCAAAAAGAGCCCGGTTTGCTCTGATTCAGTAAATCTTCTGCTTCTTTACGCGAAAGCTCGGACAAATTGAAGACCGACAACTTGCATGCTCCGCATACTCGCATACGTTCGTCACCGCTCATCTCAGACCAAACAGCATTGCACGGAGCCGCAATAGCAATGTCATCCAGTTTTATTCGTGAGCCAGAGCACATCAGAGACACGTCCATGTAAAGATGCCGACAATACTATCAAGTTGATTTCGATGAGTACAACGTCTTCAATTTCATTTGCTCTTCCACCTCACTCGCCTTTTCGAACAAACTATTTTTCTTTAACGAGAGGATGTATTTGCTCACTACTGATTCAACGTACGGCTGGTCGAAAAGATTTGCCTCCTTACGGATTATATCCATCGCCGACTCGTAATTGTGTAGCGTCAGAATAGGATTTTTTGCCTTCTCGAATTTTTCGGCATTGGAGACAAAGCGTGCCAAAGCGTATTCTGGCCGATGTCTTTTAGATTTCTTTTGCGCTCCAAAAAGATCGTTGTACCAGTACGCACCTGGCTGGTTCAGCCAATGAATATTGCTGTCACAGATTTGCTTTCTGAGGCAGGACATGTCGAATTTGTATCGCGCCAACAAAGCGATGAGACTGCGCAAGCTCGCATCATCCATGATTGGCTCGTCTAGACCGAGATACAGTCCTCTATCCACACCTGTGATGCTTTTTACTGCCGGAATATTGTTCAACCAGAAGAAAAACATTGTTTCATCGTCCGCATGATAATGCGGACCTGAACCATCTATCTCAAGTACAAACTTTTCGCGATATTTCACGACAGGAGCAACTTTGAAAGCCTTGTTATGCTCGACTTTTAAAGCAATACCCAGCCTACTCAAAAGTTCTGAGAATTTGGGTGCGACTGACACTTGGTGCAGCTCACGCCCAACAAAGTATTTATCAACATCTTCAGGTACGACCACCCAGATGTGCAGCTCCGGTCTGAATTGCTGCATTCTAAGGTTTTCGAAGGACTGCCATCGTTCAGCCAATAATTGATGCCATTCGCCGTAAGTCCCCATAAGAAACGAATCTTCTCTTGTAGGCAAAGAATAACTCCACCCGGCTCTTTCATCGTTGTCTGGTGTAATTCCGAGTTGTTCAGTGATCGTCTCTCGGTCGTATTTAGAACATGAAAATCGCAAGCTGATGATTACATCGTTAAGTATCGGCTCCTCATATTCTCCGCACTCAGCTTCTTCTGACTCATCGTCGTCTTCGTCTTCGCTTTCGTTCATTTTCGCTCGTCGTTCAACTTGGCCGACTGCTTCGAATCGCGCGTTCGCAATCCGTCCATAAGCAGATCGAGTAGGCGATTGGCTTGTGCTGCCTGTTCGCGATTACCCGCTACAATGAAAATTCCCATTAGACTGGCCGCAATATCTTCTGCACAGATATCTGAGCGAATGTCGCCTACTATCTTACCTGCATCAAGAAACACTGTAATTGCATTGAGCAGTTTTGCGCGACTTTCGGCATAACCAATGTCGCCGCTTGCAATCATTGCGCGCACTGTTTGTGTCATTCCGTGTTTAGTTGCAATCCAGCCGGCAAATAAATTCATCCATTCTCTCATTGCTTCAGCAGGTCGGTGCGTTTCGATCAAGCTCTTCGCGCCAGATTCCAAACGTTCCAACGAATCTTTGTAGACAGCCTGAACCAATAATTCCCGAGTAGGAAAATGCCGATAGAGCGTTCCAATACCAACATTGGCTTCACGTGCGATCGCTCGCATTGAGGGTTCAACTTCTGAGGTAAAGACGCGCGTCGCGACCAGAATAAGGTTTTCGCGATTTCGAGATGCATCTGCACGGCTGGAGCTTGACGACGACATTTGAAGTCCTGTACTATCTGGGAGGCTAAGCGGAGCATGCTCCATTTAGCAAATAATTCAATGTTTGTGCCACTTCTACCGTGAACAAGGAATCGTGTCAATGCAAAATTCTGTCAAAACTAGAACAATTCGCTTCCATGCTTATGGTGAACCAGCAGATGTGCTGCGATTGGACGAAACTACATTACCACTGCCCAATGAGCATCGCATTCGTGTGCGCGTGCATGCTTGTGGACTAAATCCGGCAGATTGGGCATTGTGTCGTGGATTATTTGCAGCCAAACTTCCCCGCGGAATTGGGTTGGAAGTTTCTGGCGTTGTGGATGCTGTCGGTGCACATGTTGATAATGTCGCTATAGGTGACCAGGTATTTGGCGCTGCCGATTATGCCGGTTGCGAACTGGCTGGTGCTTCCGATTACGCCATCATGAAACACTGGGCGAAAGTTCCAAGTGGTCTCGACCTCACCACGGCAGCGGCTTTGCCGATGGCGGTTGAGACTGCATTTCGTAGCATCGAAAACCTTGGTGTAAGGGCAGACCAATTAGTCATGATCAACGGCGCGGGGACGATGATGGGCTTTGCGGCTGTGCAGATGGCGCTTTTGCGAGGTGCCCGAGTTATTGCTACAGCTGGCAAAACTTATACAGAGCGACTGCAAAAGCTTGGCGCTAAAGTCACCGTATATGGTGATGGAATTGTAGAAAGAGTGAGAGAGCTTGCAAGCGGTTCTCCAGACCTCATTTTAGACACAGCTCCTGCCAGCAATTCTATTCCTGACCTCGTGGAAATTGCCGATGGCGACCCGCGCCGCGTTCTCACCATCAGCGATCTTGAGGGCGGCAAAAAAGCAGGAACTCGCGACTGTTTCGGCGAAGGGATGCGACTGCGATATGATGCGCTGGACGAATACGCGCAACTTGCTGCAAAAGGAAGATTCACGGTGCCTATCGCTGAAGAATTTGCGCTCCAAGATTGGCGTAGAGCGCTCGATATCAGTCTCAGTCGGCATGCTCATGGCAAACTCATACTGCTGCCTTAGTCTTTCACTTGCACAGGTCTCCGAGCTTATAGTTAGCGCTAGCTCTCTCAGCTCGCTGGCGCCTTTTCATTAGTAGAAACCCCCATAAATAATAGAATAGAAATATAAAGGTTACTTACTCTCTTATGCTTCGAGCAAGGGCTAAGCGACTATTTCCCCAGCAAATAGCAATTTGCTATGAAAGCTCCATTTGGCTAACCTTAAGACACATATTTCCTCCCCTCACCACAAGATTCTGAAGACCTCACTTTAAGAAACAGCCACTAATTGCACCAACCCGACACCAATAACTGTTGGAGTAGTTGAGCCGGCTGCCGCGCGTTCTTTATTCGCTAACCCCGTCGAATAAAAAAACAAGTTGGAGAGAATCATGAACACAATCCGCTTCACTTATGCACCCACCGATGCAGCCTCCTCCGGTTCGTTCCTCTCAGACAACCTCCACGGCGAAACACTCATTTCGTTTCCGAAAGACGAGTCGGTCGACTTCTGTCTCGTATCCAATCGCCACCTCGAATTGCTCACAGAAGGTGCTCCTTTCCTCACCTCCTGGCTGCACTTTCCGCCGACTGCCGGCAACAAGGAATTCCACTACACCTTCTCGGCGAAGTGGTCGGAATCTTTCCTCGATAGTGGAAATACAGCGGCTATCCTGACCATCGAAGATCCGCTGGACAGGGACTCCTGCCATGTTGTTCGTTTCCGAGTCGGCGACTTCGATGTGCTATCGCACGACCGGACAGTCGACCTTTCCCACCTACTCGCCGACGTTTCCCAAGCCCGCATCGCCAGACCAACCAAGGTCTTCACCGCCGGGCCGCTATTCGCCGACGCAGAGACCGCCAACGCATTCAGAGAAGTCCTCCTCGACGACATCGTTGCAAATGGCGGCATCGATGCTTCTACTTACCGCGAACTGCTGAACATCGGCAGCCACGGGGAAAGCCCCAGAGACCTGTTCAACCGATTTCTTACCACCACCTAAGAGGAGCCCAGGGTTCCTGAACGAGAAGGAAGACGACAATGACTGTTGCCAAACACGAGTTCCTGCTCTACCAAGCCCACTCCACCACGCGCCGACCGTTTGAAGATCTGGTGCATCTGCATTTTCCGGGCGACGAAGACCGGATCATGTTCGCCTATCGGCAATCGAAGTATGGTCACAAAGGGCAGATGCGCGATGGCGGCGACCGCTATTTCGAGCATCCGAAATCGGTCGCTTTGATGCTGATCGAAATCGGCGTCAGAGATGCGGACATGATCATCGCGGCGCTGCTTCACGACATCGACGAAGACAGCTTCATCCTCACCCACGCGGACATCCGTCTGGTCTTCGGCGTCCGGGTGCTTCACCTGGTCAAGCTCATGACCAAGGATGAAGTCCGCAGCAAGGAGCAATACTGGAGCGATTTGCTCACCGACGAAGACCCCGGAGCGCAAATCGAAAAGTGCGGTGACCGTACGCACAATATGTCGACGTTGACCGACAGCAATGATCCGGTCAAACACGCCAAAAAGCTGAACAAGAAGCGTGAGCAATGCGAAGAGACTCGCGCCAAGGTTTTGCCGCTTGCTCACAAGCTTGCTGCAACGCCTGGTTACGAGCACCTCGGCAAGTGGTTCGTCTTCCAGCTCACGCGCTGGTGCGAAATCCGCGAAGCCGAAGTTGCACTCGGCTAAAGAAGTGAGGGGACAGAGAATCGATTCTCCCTGTCCCCTTGCGACTTTTTTTGGCCCTCGCGGGCACCACATGCGATACCACTTCATTCAGCTTGGACTTTTGTTCGCGAAAGCAGGGCTAAAACGGCTGTAAGCGTCGATGTGCCCGCAAGGAAAATGAGTGCGCTGAGAAAGCTGACATTGGCTCCTGGCAAAACCGGTGTCATCTGCTGCACCAATCCCACAAGATATGGACCAGCAAAGCCGCCAAGCCCGCCTATTGAATTTATAAAGGCAATCCCTGCCGGTTGCGCCAGAGGCTTTAGCGACTGCCTTGTGAGCGCCCAGAACGGTCCCAAATTCGCCCAAATACCGAAGGCGGCAAAGCACATCGAAGCCAATTTGAATTCAGCTCCTGGCAAAAGGCATGCGCCAGTCAAACCTAAAAATGTGATGACCGAAGCCGCAACGATATGAAAACAACGCTCGTTTCGTCTGTCTGAGCTGGCAGCGACGACCTGCATACCCACTCCCTGAGCCAAAGCCGGTAGTGCGCTATATAGCGCAATTTGCGAATCGCTCGATTGACCAAAGGTGCGCAAGATTTGCGGCAACCAGAGCTGAAAACCATACATGCAGGCAGACATCGAAAAATACAACAATGCTGCGCGCCAGACAATGGGGTTGGTAAAAGCGGCATGAATAGATGATTCCGATGGAGACGACTCTGAATCTGATTCAGTTTTTTTGTTGGAAAGAGTTTCAACTAATAATTGTTTTTCTTTCTCACTGAGCCACTTAGCTGCAGAAGGTCGGTCGGTGAGCCAGAAGTAAACACATACTCCCAGTAAGACTGCAGGTATGCCGGTGACGATAAAAAGCCACTTCCACCCAGATAAGCCGGCGATGCCGCCCATCGCTAAAGTCTTTGCAGCCATCAAGCTGCCGATCACTCCAGCTATAGGCACAGCCGTCATGAAGCGCGCCACAGCTGTGCAATATTGTTTTTGCGGAAACCAGTAAGTCAGATAGAGCAGCATACCTGGAAAGAATCCAGCTTCTGCGACTCCAAGGAGCAAGCGCAATGCGTAGAAAGACATTGGATCTCGCACGAGCACCATGGCGACTGTGACAAAACCCCAGGCGACCATAATCAAACTAACCCAGAGACGCGGTCCCAGGCGACCAATAATGAGATTGCTGAGAATACCGAAAGCGCAATAGCCAAGAAAGAAAATACCACTGCCCAGTCCATAAACTTCAGGCTGGAACTGCAGTTCTTTGTTCATTTGCAAGGCGGCAAACGACAAATTTATGCGGTCGAGATAAGAGACGACATAGAGCACCATCATGAATGGCAGCAGCCGCCACGAAATTTTCGCCATCAGGCGGTCGCGACTTTGCTCCAAGCTCGCCGATTCAGTTTCCAAGGGAAGGCTTTGCATAGCCTTTGAGAATAACAGACTCAAGGGCGTCAAGTGGCACCAGCCCAAAGACGCTAGCTGCGCTAGCTCACAGCCATAGTTTTGTTTTTCTCCAAAGACTGGATTTCGCAGCCTCTTGCTTCGTATGCTCTGCTTGTCTTTCCATTTCTTCTCAATTCAGGTCAATTAGCCGCACACATCACCTCAACCCACACACCAGAAGAGGAATGAACCCATGAAGGTAATACTCATTGCCAAGCGTGGTCTAGGCACCAATATCGTCCGCATCTTACGCCAGATCCCCGAAGTAAAAGTTGATTGGTTTAGCGGCGTTCAGCAAACAAACAACGACTTCTACCTGGGCAACGACGTGCAGATGCTATACCCTGTCGCTCGTCAGAAGAGCGAATTGCAGGCTGTTGACCTCAAAGCTTACCAGTTGGCTATCGTTGTCGACAGCGACTCCGACACCGGTCATCAGTCGCTCGACGGCGATTTGCGCAGTTATCAAATCGCTGGTTTTCTTGCCGGTCGGTCGATTGTCACAGTTGGGCTTTGCGACTCCAGCGAATGCGGTCAATGGTTTACGGACTATGGGACATCGCATGTCATGAGGATTCGCGATTTACCGCGAAATCTGCCTGCGCTTGTGCATTCGGCGGCCGAGAAAGCCAAAGAAAGCTCGAACAACAAAGGTCTCAAAGGACTAACACTGTGGCAGCCCTGGGCTTGGGCTGTAGCAAACGGCAAGAACATCGAGAATCGCAACTGGACGACGTCATATCGTGGTTTGGTCGCCTTCCACGCATCGGCTCCGGAATTCCAACCGCGTGGGGCTTATGAGGTGTCTTGCGACGCTTTGCGCACCGTTCTTGATTCTATCGGCAAACAGGACCTTGTCATCCCCGGTTACAACGAGCTGCCCAAAGGCGTCTTCTTTGCGGTAGGTCGCATCACCGATTGTCGGCCTTACATCGAATCTCCTTGGTACGAGTCTTCGTATTCACAGTGCTTCCAGGTGGAAGATCTGTGTCTGCTACCGCACCTGGTTCCGGGTCCCACCAAGCCGCTGCTGTTCGATCTCGATTCTGAGACCGAGCGGAACATTCGAGCTCAGTTAATCGGCACGAAACTGGCGGTTGCAAAATAATCTTCAGACCAACACAGCTTCGATATCTGTGTTACAACGACAAGACTCAGTACACCAGAAAAAGAGGAGAATAAAGGTGTCCCAGGTCACAACTCAAGACTGGGCGGGGCTCAAGTATTATGCCGCCGCCAACGCATCACTGAAGCGACGGAAACCGCGAGAGAATCGCACCGTTTTCTTTGGCGACTCCATCACCGAACACTGGGAGCTCGAAAAGAGTTTCCCAGGGTGCGGACTTATAAACCGCGGCATTAGTGGTCAAACCACACCGCAGATGGTGCTTCGTTTTCGCCAAGACGTTGTCGACATCGGGGCAACGAAGTGCGTCATCCTCGGTGGAACAAACGATTTCGCACGCAATACTGGCGAAGCCTCTCTTGAAGAAATTCAGGGCTATCTCGCCAGTCTCTGTGAAATCGCGCATGCAAACGACATCGATGTAGTTCTTGCAAGCGTACTTCCGGTTATCGAATACCCCTGGAGTCCCGGCTTGAACCCGGCACCCAAAGTGAAAGCTTTGAATAAATGGCTGCGCAAGTATGCCAGACAAAGAGGGTTCGAATACCTGGATTACTACTCCAAAATGGCCGAGAAAAATGGTGCCTTGAAACAGGGTCTCGGCGACGACGGTGTGCATCCAAACGATCGCGGATACGCCATTATGAAAGTGGTGGCTGAAGCTGTCTTGTAAATAGCCGTGTCCTAGTTCGAGTTATTAAAACGAGGTCAGAGTCAAGCTCTAGCCTCGTTTTTTTACTTATTTATTTTAGGCAAAGTTGCCAACAACTGTATAGATCGAGTATCGCTTTTGAAAGAGGAGATGCAGAGAGTGATCTCCACAACAAGCGAAACGCTCCACTTTTGTATAATGGTCAGGGAATCAACCAACTAAAAGGGTTACGGCTAGAAATGGGAGTTTGGGGAACAAGTCTTTATTCTGGAGATTTCGCGCTCGACATGCGCTCAGTGATCTCAGCAGCCACTCAACTACCATTCGACGGCGACAGAGTTCTGGAAATACTGTGTGAGCTTGAGCCAGAGATCGCTAATAATCCCACCAACGAGGATTACAACAGCTTTTGGTTGGTCGTAGCGGACCAATTTTCAAAACGCGGGATTGATTGTCCACAGGCTCTCCGTAAAGCCATACAAATTATTGATGATGGAAAAGATATCGCCGATCTCAAAGATTTGGGGATGATCGATGCAGATTTGCGCAAACGAAAAAAAATGCTTGATTCCCTTCGCATCGCTCTTCTCACCCGCCCACCCAAGAAACGAGGACACGTTCTTAAAAGACCACGACCGTACTTGAAGGAAATCGGTGATGTCGTGGTTTACCCAACGTCAAAAGGGGAATCGATAAATCCTTATATGTCACAGGTGCAACGCGTCCAAATCAATTGGAAGCATGATGGATGGAAAGCCGCAATAATTGTTGATCGTGGAAAAGCTTTTGATTTTTTGCCCTGGTATCGCCCACTCGTAACCATCGAAACATTTACGCAGCAACCTGCAATCGCGCAGTTAAAAGCTGTGTCGTGGGCTTACCTGAATCCTGGGACCCTGTCAGCGGCCCACTTGAAAAAAATGGAGTTTGAACAGCTCTTCACTCTAACAATCGATCAAGAAAAACTCAATCGCGCATTCCCCGACATGCTGTCTGGATTTAATTTTGCAATCATGGATATTTCCATCTGTAATGCGCTAATTAATCGATTTGATGAAGGCTAGGAGCAATATCCTAACGCGCCACCAACGATATCTTCTCTCGCTCAAATAGAACTGGTATTGAGTTAAGAACATTTAGAAATTAGCAAGAAGATTTCTTTCACAGGCACCGCACTAGTTACGGCTTCAGGGAGTCTTTAAACAAAAATCTCTCAGAGAGTCGTAGGAAATCCAACGAATCACTCGGAAAATTTTCCAACTGAATTAGTTTGATCAATCAGCGTTAATCAGGAACAATACGCAAGAATTGTATATTCGCGTGATCTATGGCCGGCAAAGCGTACTTATTCGATTTGCACCGGAATTGCTATTCGCTTTCGTCCGCAATATCCACAAGCGGCTTCACGCTCGCCGCATTTCTACGCTTTCAGATCGCCGGTAACAGCGATCTCGCCTGAGTTGGCACCCACCGACAACCATGGAACTTCAATAAATGCAGCGGCATCTGAATGAAAGCCCGCTTTTTCTAGACGAGACCGATAATGCTTCAAAGTAGAAGCTCCTAATGGTGTCTGCCTCGGATAAATACAAATGGATGTTTTCTTAACTGATATGCGAGATGCAAGTTTATATGCATCATTGCAGTCGTCCAGTTCAGTGATCACGATAGCGGTTTTGCGCCCCGACGATCTCTCTTTGACGTTAAGAATGAGTCTGGAAACTGCAGCAACTGTAAAAGCAACTTCTAAATCCCAGTTTCCGATAGTCTTGCAAACTTTGACTATCTGCAATTTGTCTCCATTGGCGATCATCAAATCGCGCACTCGGTCTATTTTTGAGATGTCCAAGTCGTCAGTTTTTGCGATCGAAACCAGCATTGCGTGTATAACATTTATAAAAAACAATGCACATTGTTCTTCATCCAGAGCAGATAGAGCATTGACGTCTATGCCACAGAACCACATTCGACAAAATCCTTGCCATTGCGGCTCAACGCTTCCGTGTGGTATGTCGAAGTTAGGGTAAAGATTAAAGATTGGTCCCGGTCCAGACTCAAACTTAAGTTCCAGTAACTTCAGCCCATAGCGCTCGGGTATGTACCTAGCTTGTGATTTTATAAATGCTGCTAATTCGGAATTTGTCTCTTGAATTTGCTGAGCCAACAAACTCAAATTATAAATTCGGACGTCGTTAATTAAGGTCGGTCTTTTCATAATATTCCTAGTTTTCACCTTACATCTTATGATACCGCACGGATGAATCAAACTAGTTGCTGAAAATCCTATTCGTTCGTACCATTGACAGCTTCAATGGTGACAACCTAAAAAAACAGGCAGTGGCATTGAACGAAGAGTCCAACGCCACCACCCAGAGCAAACTACTTTCTATTGTCGTTAATGATCAGCGAAGTTACCTGGCGGACGGTCGCCGCCATGCGAGTTTTTGTAATCCCAGATAAGTCCACTCTCGTGATTCTTAGCCTGACCCGTGCTTCCCCAACGCCCCCATGGCACAGGGAGATAATCGTTGATGGTATGGTCGTTCGGGATAACGCCGAGTCGTTTAAGGCGGTTGAAGTTTTCCCTAAAGCGAATCTCAAGAGTTCGAGCTGTTTGACCAATCTTGATTATTTGACCAGTTTTAACATGAGTAATCGCATACACGAAATTTCGCCCAATGTAGCTTCTATTGTTCTTTGAGGCAATCACGATTGCCTTAGTGATGGGACCGATTGCTTTACTTAGCTTAGGCAGAGGCAGGTACAGTAACGGATCGTGAATTACGTTTCCGATTCCCGCTCCGAACGCGCCAATATGTCCCTTAAAGGGGTCTGGAACGACTGGGTCAGATTTGCCTCGTTGACCGACTAAATCACCACCACCTACACCGCCGCTGTCGCACTCATCGGCTGTTCCCTCGGTAGAGTCTCCACCTTGAGTGATCGTTGGTATAAGGACAGGACTATCACCACTTCCACTAGGGCCCGGATCATCAGGAGTGCCGCCGGGGCCAGTAAAGTTGCCCCCGATACTATGCGTTATCTCTACTTCCACAAGACCCGATGGGTCAGTTGCATTTAGTGGATCGTTGCCCCCATATGCATACCAGTTCAATCCATCGGTGTAGCCGATTGGATCTGCCTGAAGGAACCGTCCGATAGTCGGTGAGTAATGACGGGCACGAGCATAGTAGAGACCATTTTCCGAATCATAACGCTGACCAGCGTAACCAAATGTAGTACCAGCAAGCGCGGCGGACTCGCCGAATGGTGAATAGGTGTATTTATTCGAGACAGCGCCAGTCGAACCAGACTGGGCAATCACTGAACCAGCTTGATCGCTATGTAGATACGAAAGAGCACCAGCACTCGTTACTGTTATAACTGGCTCATTTCCAGAGTCACCAAAGATGTACCGATTTGTAAGAGCTCCTGACACGCCGTTGTAATCAGCAATTTCGGTGTCGCCTGAGTAAACGAAGCGAGTTTTAGCGGAGCCGATAGTCTTTTGAGTCTGCCTCAAAAGAGGATCGATGACGCTACTTGTCGCCGTACCAGTCTTAGAAGAAGCCGTCTGCTGATTCTCGGTGTTATATGTATAGGTCCAGGTCCCGTCAGTTTTTAAATTTCCGTTTCCATCGTACGTATAAGCAGTTCCTCCAATGGTCGGATAACTATTGGTATTACTTCCGGTACCGTAGCTTGTCGAAGCTGCTGCTGTCGGATGCCAGCTATAGGTGGCATCGCTAAGGCTTCGGCTTGTTATTTGGTGTACATTATTGTAACCAAAAGTCTGACTGATACTTGAGCCAACAAAATTATGGACCAAGGTCGTTAGATCGTCATTTAACTGATAAGTATAGCCAACCGATGCACCATTTTGGTAAGCTAGTGAGGTTCTACGCGAAAGTTGGTCGTACCCAAAATGCGCAGCGCTAGTGGTGCTACCGTTGAGATAAATATCGGTAAGTCTGTTTAGTTGGTCGTATTTTCTTGTAGCATAGTAACCATCTGGCCAGGTCATTTTGATGAGGTTATCAGCCAAATCGAAACCGTATTGCGTAGTTTTAGCATCAGGAGTTTTTTCGCTGATGACCCTACCAGCAGTATCATAACCAAAGAGAAAAGTACCCGTCGACGGGTCACCGGAAATCACCGGATCGCTGATGGTCAGTATGCGGCCGGCCAAATCATACGTATAACCAACTTGCCCTTCGCTGGTAGGGGCTTTGGTGGACAAGCGATTGAGAACATCGAAGGTATTAGTAATCGAATTGCCGGACCGAGTTCTAAAGGTCAGAACGTTGCTATTGCTATCATAAGTCAGTTGTTCATACGTGCTATCGGGATATGTTATTTTGCTGGTCCGATCGTAACCATCAGGAGTGTATGTGGTGATATTACCCCGAGCATCTTTTACTGAGGACAGCTCACCATTTGGCGTATAGACATTGGTCTCGGTAACAACATTTGTAGGATCCGTAACGGTCAGGACCCTATCGATAGCATCATACGCATACTGATATTCACGACTGGCAGCGTCGGTGACATTTGCATAACGATCTTTTCCGTCAAAGCCCAAAACTGTTGAGTTTAAGGCAGGGTCGGTAATCTGTTTTAGTTTGTCACTGAGGCTATAAGCATAGGTATAGGTCTGCCAAGGATTTTGCGTATTCCCGGTTTGGTTTTGGACCGAGGTGTTGTTGTTATCTGCATCGTAGGTATACTGAGTGACATACGAGAAGGGCGACGGTGCAGTAATCTGGGTTCTGCGACGCAACACGTCGGTTTGTATTTGCCAAAGGTTTCCGTTCGGTTCAGTTAAAGTCTTGATATTACCGACGGTGTCATACGTTAACGATGTCGTGATATTAAGGTGAGGGCTAGAGCCGCTATCTATTACTGCCGAAAGTAGTTCTTCAGTTGCAGTATCATATGTCAGCTTCGCTATGATTCCAGTTTCGTCCACGCGCGTGAGCATTTGACCGCGTGTATTGTAAGTAAAAGTGAGCGTTGGCACTTGAGAATTAACAGTAGGACCCGTGACTGATAGCAAGTTGCCGTTTGCTGGGTCGTATGAATACGTCCACGTATTGCTTCTGCCATCGACAAAGGTCTTTACCGTGTTCCAATTAGGATCATAGGTATATGTGTTGACCACATTCGCAAGGCCAGAACCAGCTTTCGCGACATCAGTCGAGGATAGGAGATTGTTACTAGCATCGAAGGTAAACTGCCTATAATTACCTTCTGGCAGGATTATCGTGGTAGTTCGACCGAGGGCATCCTTTCTGTAATCTGTCTCGTACCCGAGAGCATTAATATCGCGAGTAGCGAGACCTGCTGAATTGAAATATAGGACATGCTTATTTCCGAGCGGGTCGTCCGATTCTGAACGCGCGTTAGCGATGTAGAAGCTCGACTGTTCACCCTCGGCATTGCTTTGAGTTTTCACTCGACTCAAAGAATCGTAGACATTCGTTATAAAGGCATTGCCTGGATTTGCCGGTCGATAAATAGTTGTTAAGCGCCCAGGCTGATCATAGGCGTACTGCCAAGTTTGACCGTTTGCGTCTTTGAAAGAAGCGAGGTCGGAGCTACCATCAACCGTATAGGTGACACTACGTCCGGTACCATCAGATACACTCGTCAAAACCGAACCGGTGTAATTGAGTGTCAACGTGTGCCAGACTTGACTAAGAGAAGGCACACCATTGGAAACCGTCTGTAGCTGACCATTCGCGTTATATGAGAAGATGATTGTGACGCCAGTAGGAAACGACCAGGTGGCGATTTGGCCAGTAGAATTGAAGTTCATTTTCTGCTTCTGTGGCGTCACCATCGTGTACGTGCCATCACCATTCAGGACAAGAACATTTGCACAGCCAACCGGCGGATTGTAAGAACCATCTGGCAGTTTGACAAACTCCAGATATAAGTTAGGACCACTGATAACAACCGTATTGTTCGTAGTCTGACCTGCAAGCCAACTGTTTGAAAGGCTCGCAATCAGGCTGTTGGCGAAGGGCGGAGGCGCCGTGCCACCAGTGTTTAAGATGTCTTGACTGACATAAAGTTCGGCGATACCAGCGGCTGCAGAAATTGGACTTCTTTGCCCAAATCCCTGAAAACCATCGCTATTGACCGCAACACTGTATCCCCAGTTATGGTTCCAGCCTAGACCAAGCGGGCCACTAACCAGTCTTTGACCAGAGTTGTATTGCCTCTCAAACGACAGTCCATATGGGAATTTCTGACTGCCAACCGTCAAGTCAGTGTGATGACTTGTGTAATTACCAGTGAACATATCCACCGGGTCACCATCTTCGGTATCCGGTGTTTCACCAAGCCCCGGATCGTCTTGATTATGACCAGCTTCGTGGTTAAAGTCTTCCTGAGACTGAAAGTCTGGCAGCTCTCCACCTTGGAGAGTCCCGAGTAAATCTTGACCAGACGCACCGGAATTACCGAAGACTTGTACGCCATAACCGGTCCAATGGTCAATGTTGGTCGAACCATTGGCAGGGAGAATAAGATTCGCCCCGGTATTGATGTAAGCGCTCGTGAAAGCACTCAAAGTAGCGGGACTGTAACCTGTCAGGCTGGATTGAACGCTAGTCCAGTCAGCAGAATTACCAATGTAGATATTTTGAGATTGCGTACTTGCAAAGCCAAGTACTTGCGGTGCGGCGATGCCTTTCACTCCGGTTACTTGAGCAATCGCAGAACCTTCTTGCAGCCCACCGTGCATCTGATAGACCAGGTTATCGACAAGCTCCGTGGCTGTAGAAGTCGCTCTAGTCACGTATTCGAAGACGTCCTGCTGGACGCCCATTAGCGCACCGCTCGTATCAGGGCTACTTAGAACAGCTATTTTGTGATGAGATAGATAATCGTTATTACCCATCCGGTCCAGAATGTCGCCGACCGCAGAATTCTCGGCAGCCCACGTATGGTAAAGGACCGATAGACTCTCGCCGATCAGCGGCTCGGAGTCGACGCTATTTCCCGAGGTAAATAGATTTTGGTTGAGCGTTTGTTGGTGATATGACACCATGCCACGCCCGGTAGGACCCCATGAATTGCCAATTAGCGTATTAACACCGGTATAAATCGCACTGCTGCTCGTTCCATCGGCATGAGTGTCGGGATATGCCGTATGTGTGACGATAAAAGTTATTGGCGTAAATTGATTCGGCTCCTGATTGCCGTATGCCAGGACCGTGCCATCAAGCGTAAGCTCAGGCTTGCCGAGCCAGTTCGGGTCGTTCCAAAAGATCATCAATCGATGACCGTAGACCTGGTCTGAAGTTGCCGTGTAGTCGATGCCAGCAAACTGGATCTCCAGAGTCGGCTCGAAACCAATAAGAGTGCCAGTAGTTTCTTCAACCGTCGAACCTGAGCTTTGCAGCGGATAGGTAGTCCAACCATTTGGATTAGGATTGGTAGCAATCTGCTTTCCACCAAGAACACTATCCATGGTGGCAGTAGGATTATTTGTCTTAATCCAATTCACCAGATTCATAGAGAGCGTCTGGAGCTGAGTTGCAGGATTGGCTCCATTGATATATTGAGCCGTAATAGTCGCGCCAGATTGTGCACCAGAAAGAAACGACGATTGCGAATATCCCATAGCAGTCGCCACGGGCACGGTAGGAGTCGTGTAGGTGTAGGTTTTGTAAGAAGGGTCGAAGTAGGTGGCGACACCGTTGATGATCACCTTCACCCACAAGTGATTCATATAAACCGTTTGCACGCTTCCGTTTGCATTCGAAACAGTTGTATGTGGAAAGCCGCCCTGGCTAAGAAGGAAGTCGATTATTGCCGAATTGGTACTATCAACACCAAACCAGTTTGCTACTTGGGCCGCCGTCAAAGCGATCTGACCGTATTCGTAGTCGGCTGTAAAACCGGCTTGCCGTTCGAGAGCCACCATAAGCTCTGCCTGGTCGAACGCCGTTCCCTTGCCGTCAAGCAGGGCGCCAAGAGCGCCTTTTTGAACGCCGTAGATAGGATAGTAGTCGATGTTGTTGTAGACGAATTCGTAGATCAACAAGGGATCGTTTTTCAGCGACCTTGCCAATTCAACGATAGACGCCGGTCCTTGCACAGTGTTGCTTGCAAGAACTTTTGGTGTCACCGGTCCACGAGCCACGCCTGAGAGATCACCAAGCTTCACAGGCAGCTTGGAAGCTTGCAAAGCAGCCGCTGCTTCAGGACTCGTACCTTTTTCAACACGCACCGCTCTGTAAGCTGGCGGCGCCCCAGTCCACGGCAGGCGAGGACTAACCTGCTTTCCGCTAGGATTTGCGGTCGCACCATGACCAAACGGTATAGGTATCAAAGCCTCTGGATGTCCCGGCTTGGGAGGCAGTATTACCGGCAGCGGTCCGCTGACAGTATTGGCAATGACATTCACACGAGGTGACGTCTGAGCAAAGGCTAGCTGCCCTTGCATGGGCGCAAAGACTAAAGCAGCCGTCATCAAAGTGCTGATGACTCTATTAGCCCAACGTTGTCGTTGACTCAAGATCTTTCTCCATCAGTTATAGAAAAAGCCTGCCGATTGGCAAGCCTTTTTCTAGTTTCAGTTTTTGGGTCCATCTTCAGCAGCCACCGGTGCCACACGTCACGGTCACCGATGTTCTATTTCCAGCGGCGTCATATGCATACTTCACGATGGTGCCACCGACATAGTCGATTTCGGTAAGCCTTCCAAGCGTGTCGTATTTATATGTTGCTGAATCCGTTGCTGCTTTGGCCGGCATCGCAAAAGCGATGAGGCTACAAGCGGCTAACGCCAGTATTGCAACTTTCATTTGATCGTCCTTTCATGTTTGATGATGAGAATAAAATCTTCAGAAAAGATTACGGCGGTTCGCGCGGCATGTTCTTCCTTTCATGTTGATCTAAGCTCGCGCACTTGAGCGAGCTTAGATTGATTGACGATCAGAGCACTTACGCGCTCTGTTCTGCGAGCACCAAATCGATACGCAAAGTACCTGCTGCATCAACTTTGGCGCCGAGAACCTGTAGCGACACATCGCTGTTAGGAGTGAGCGAATGGCAGATTTGGGCCAAACCCGCTCCCTTTTGATATAGATTGGAATTGTGGATCAAGCCACGTTGCCCCTTGGCGGGACCTTCCAACATATCGACGAACACTCCGAATTTGGAAACGTTAATAACGCGGCCGGCAAACACAGTTTTGGCTTCAGCCGCGCTCGAAAGCTCGTCGACCAAACTGCGTTCACCAACTAAAGCTGTTTCGCTTGCCCAGATTTTTCGAGCGTGCGCAGGACCATGAATCATGATCTTGACTTCAACTTCATCGCCCAAGCGCAATTGCGAGAGGCGCGCTTCCGGCGCACCACCCTGAATTTGCTTCACGTGAAGCAAAGCCGTTTCCTTCTTTCCTGGGAAAGATAAAATCGCTCCGCGTAATTTATCCTGGTCGATAAATGGACGTAGAACTGCACCGGTGAGTATCTCGCCATCATTCAGGTTGTCGAGCGCTACAGCGGTATCGGAGGTATTCATCAGAGTCTCCTAACATTCTTGGGTTGCGAGATTTCATTAAGGCACCACGATTCCTGACTCAGAACCATGATGTTTCTAGCCCAAACTTCCACACGTTCAGCGAACATCGAGAGTTTCTTAGTAGGAATTGCTTCTATATAGTGTGTCCGCTGAGGTCCTGTTGAATGAGTGGTGTGAAGTTTGGACTTTAACCCTACACGATGCCACCATCAAAAAAATAGCGGTAGATTTGGCATCACCGGAAGTCCCAAATTCCTTTATCGACAATCCAGAGCGGACTTTACAAATACACCTCGCACTTTTTCGGCTGCAAAGTTTATTTTCTCCTTGGTAGCGCAGCCGCAAATAATTAGCGCGAAGTTCCATAAAAAAATTATGTAGACGGCACCATTTTTGATACCACCCCATGGAAGAGGTCGCTTAGCACATCAAATATTCCACGTATTAAGAAAAGTGCAATTGCGTCAAACCAAGTACTAGCAAGCCTCAAACTTCTTGCCATCACGGAATCGCAATGACTGATGCGTGTAGCGCTGAAAGAAAATTATGCATCAAATCTGCTATTTCCAAAAGCGAGAACAAAGGACAGACAGTTGCAAGGATATTGCGCGACCTGCGTTGGTCTGACGCAAAACCCCATTTCCTAAACGCTCTTGGTATGATCACAAAGACATCTTTGGAGCTTCCCATTAAGCACCATTCGCCTAACGTACAAAGCATTCGTTGTTCTCTTCAAACCATGCTAGCTGCAATCTCGTGCAACAGAACAAAGGCAAATCAGTATCCCACAAGAGCGTACCAGTTATTGGCCTTGTGCGCAGACCAGTTCCACTCACGCGATCTTTCAACGCCAGAATCGCTAGACCTGGGTTTTAGGTTTTCTTTTTTAAGTCCAGACAGAAATGGCTCGCGCCTGAAATAATAAAGCCCTTAGTTTCGTCGAGAATCTTTGTCTTTAAAGTATCTCGACTAGGATCGATAACAATTGCCATTGCCGAAAAATAGCCCTTGTCTGGCTGAGCGTTTACAAACTCCACGTATGGAAATTGACCTGAAGCTGTTACTGCTTTATCTGCCTTATTTTGTGCCAGTGCCCAGACCGCTTCCGTATCATTCTTGCTCAAAGATTGGATTTCCCGTTGCAACGCACAACCTTGTCCCTGTATGGCCAAATCGGTTACTTGTTGAGCCTTCTCTTCCAAATTGACGTCGGACATCATCAACCCTCCAGACCCAAACTAACAATACTTAGCATGGCGAAACTGAGCTGCAGCGACAATGGGGAAATTACTTAAAACTCCGAATTAATGCATGTTTTCTTGCAAAATTCAAAGATTTTCAGGAAGAAATTTTCGCTTCAAATTTATGTGATCACCAGAAACCGTAAAAATGCCATCACCACGATAATGCACTGTATGAGGGCATTTTGGTGATATTGCAACACGTGCTTTCACTACTTCAAAAATGAGAAATTTGCCCGACAGGAAAATCTTTCTTGATATATTTGCGCATGATCAGACGGCGGCGATTGCCTTGCTGATTTCAATCAAATGGGCGTCGTCATTGAGCGCCTGCGAGCCACCTTCTGAACTCGGGAATGGCTCGGTGTGTCCAGTTTCAGCGTAACCGAGGCGGTTGTACCAGGCCATCAATTCTGGTCGGCCATTGAGCACATACATCTTCGCCGTTGTGGCTTTAAATCTTTCGCGGGCGTAATCTTCGGCATCCTGAATCAAAGACTTTCCCAATCCGAGATTCTGCTTACCTGGATCAACCGCGATCATACCGATATGAACGACCCCCTCACCATGTTTATCAACTAAGGCGCAACCGCCAAGCTCACCGTTGTCTAACTCAGCCACTCGAATCGATGCATCGCTCGACTGGATTATTTGCTCCATTTGTGGCTTTTTGATGCGCGGTCCCTGAACTATATGATTCTCATTCTTCCAGGAGACAGTGGCGACGCCACCGCGATAAGCACTGTGAACAATCTCGAGCAAAACGTCAACATCGGCTAGCGTTGCCGCTCTCAGACTGATTTGAGGCTTAAGATTTGACTGCGATAGAGACACTGAGATACCTCGCCAGGACATTTATTGTGATCGACCAACAGTATATCGGGCTCTGAGATATATGCTATTTGGATGCGAATAATTGTATGATTCGCACTTTCTAACATGGAGCGCAAATCAATTGGCATTATCAAAATTCACCTCTTCCTTTGCGCTTTTCGTCGCAATGCCTGCAGTGGCCCTCTTACTCACATCATGTGGCGGTGGGGGCAATCACATTGAGCAGGGCAAAAAAATGCTCGAGGGCAAGCAGTGGGACCGGGCGATAAACGAATTTAACGAAGCCATCAAAGAAGACCCAAAGCAATATTATGCTTACTTCGGTCAGGGCTTAGCCTATGCCAACACAGGACATCCTGACCTGGCCTTCGCAAGCGCCAATCAAGCACTCGCGCTCAAGCCCGATGACGCCGGCTCCTTTTGTGTGCGCGGTCAGGCCGAAGCTGAATTGAATCAACCCCAACAGGCTGTAACGGATATGACACAAGCGATACAGCTTGATCCGAAAAAAGCAAAATATGTGGCTTTGCGCTCGTATATTTATGCCACACACGAACAACCAGAGCTGGCGATGAAGGATTCGGAAACCGCCCTTACACTCGATCCAAATTCAGTACCGGCGCTTGTTTCTGCAGCGATAATTTTAGACAGCAAGGGGCTACACGAGCAAGCTCTGGGCGCCATCCAAAAAGCTATAGCCGTAGAGCCAGGCAATACCACTGTGCAAAAAATGCAAGCGATGCTCGAGCAAGAGCAGCCGCAAGCCCAGTAATTTACTTAGGGTTGTAGAGCAGCTGAATAGTTTTAGCATCGCGCTCAGTAAGTTGCGCTGGCCTGTCCAGCTGACTTTCTAGAAAGCACATGACGTCGGATGTATTCGGACTGTGGCCGACCAGACCCAGCGCGTGTCCCAGTTCGTGGTGCGCGAGCCAACTGAATGCGTTGTCGGTGACTTTGTCTTCGGGGTTTGCAACCGTCGTCAGCAAAACAACATCGACGTGCATCAGGGCTGGAGCTCTGCCCACATACTTAGCCTCGCCTGCTTCGGCGCGATTGCTCAATTGCGCTGGATCATTGCTAAATCGAATATTGATATCGGCGCCAGTGGGTGAATTTTGATACGCGCAGCCAATCGAATTATTCGAGGCCTTTATCCAATCAATCATCGCCGCTTTCACGATTCGCTCGAAAGCTGGTCGATAACCTGGCACACCGTCACCGGGTGCAATGTAGATCTTGATTGGCATCTTGTCACTTTGCCAATGCATGTTGTAAGGACTGGTTGCTTGAGCGAGATAGTCCGCCGTGCTATCGCCTCCAAGCGTCTTAACACCTGAGCTAAGTGCGGCAACGTAAGCACGCATTCTTGTTGCTTCGGGACCTTGCGGAGCCACTGCCAAATACTTTTTATTGGCTTCTATCGCCTTGTTCAAATCGCCTTTTGCCTCATAGGCAAGACCCAAATTAATCCAGGCGTTAGGAGAAACATTGGGATCGCTTGTGGCGAGCAACAGCTGTTGCAATCCAGGCTCCACCTTGCCGATTTTGACGAGCGAAAGGCCCCAGAGATCTTGAATTCGCGACATATGCGGGTATAAATGGTCAGCTTGCCGCAACTTTTTTTCAGCATCTGCGTAGCTGCCATTCAGCACTTCGGCTCTTGCTTGATTCCACAAACTAACTGCCTGCAACTGCTCGGCAGTAAGGTTTTGAGCCTCGGCGCAGGGCACCATATGCAGAGTCAATGAAATCGCCACAAGCGATTGGCATATTCTTTTAGTAAATTCAGCGACTGTCAAAATGCTTCACCTCGGATTTGACAGGCAATTATAAAATAAGAAGGCCAGAACTTCAGCAATTCTGGCCTTCAGATTTTTTTCGATGAATCAAGTCTAGCGTCTATGCATACCGTTATTGCGGCCCGTCATTTGACCTGGTGGGCATGGTTGTCCATTCATTGTAGTCGTCTCCGTCGTTGAATACGAATGACGCATCGTTTGCGTTCTCATCGGCGCTGGTGCTAATTGAACCGGAGGGGCTTCTTGAACTACCGTATTACCTAGACGCACGCTTGCAGCACGCTCATGATACTGCTCACGTTGTATGATTTGCCCACGTTGATGATATTGCTCACCTTGCAGGAGTTGTTGTCCTCCAAACAGCTGGCCAATACCGAACTGACCTTCCTCACGGTAGCCACGATGTTCGCGGCGATAATAATCATAATTTCCATCTGGTGGTGGCATTCTGCATTCGGTGTCGCGTCTTGCAAATGGATTCAAAAGATCAAGAATGTTCGGCTGGTGGCACGGCTCAATGGGGCGGGGATACCCTTGCATATCATATCGTTCAGGCGGAGGTGGGGGCAGCGGACGTCGATCGCCACCGATGTAATCGGGAGCCATAATCACTTTCGGCTCTGGCAGGACATCTGGTGGACGAACTGGTGGCGTAACTTCAACAGCATGATGTGGAGGACAAGGCTTTTCCACAGGAGGAGGTGGTGGAAGTGGTGCCTCGACAACCTTTGCATGATGGTCATGCAGACGGATTTCTTTATTGCGAAGATCACTGCAGTCAACAGAAATATGATTCAAATCAGCGATTCTCTTCATTTCATGCGCAACAGAACCTTTTTGTCCTTGCGACTCAAGTGAGGCATGAGCTATATCCCAGAGCGTCGTGCCCACTTGTCCCTTTACCGCGTCGTGACATTTGATTTCTTCTGGCATCGCTTGAATGGCACTGGCATGTGCTTTTTTCCACCATTCAGCGGCGTGACCACTAGTGTTTTTGACATGACATTCAGACAGCAGATGAGCATGATTAGCCAATTGCACGGGATCGCTCTTCTCGCGCAGCGCCAATTGCTTGGGATCAACAGCTTCTTTTACTTCAGACATCGGGACAACCTCTTCGGGATGTCGTCACCATAAGAATTCAGTTTGACATTGCTGTGACAAAAACGTCTGTTTTGCGAGTTGCACACAGAGTTTCCATGGGAAGATCACCATGGTCACAAAAAATCCTTATCTCAAGGAATTTTTTATTTGATCCCGCAAAGCTGATACAGCCTGATTCTCTGGCATTAATCGAGCAGCAACATCAAAATCAGCTAGAGCCCCTTTGTGATCACCAGTGTTGTACTTTGCCGATCCCCGGTTGGCATAAGCTTTGCCAAAATTGGGATCAACTTTAATTGCCTCATCGTAATCTTTAATTGCCTCAGCAAAATTACCGGCAGCGGTCTTGTCGCAACCACGGTCAAAAATCTGCTGAGCGCTCATGCCGCTTACAGCGTGATTGCTCGCGAGTGGGGCGGAATTACCACTCGAGGCGCCGCCTGGGGGCTGCGCAAATGGAGATGCACCGTGATCATTACTGGCCGCGCCATCGAATGGTCCTTGAGAGTGACCAGTAAAACTGGTACTTTCTGAAGTTGGACTGGCAGCAGGCCGTGCCATTGGAACAGCTTGACCTCCGGGAATTAGACCACGACGTTGAGCATTCATCATGATGATATCGGCTGGTTCGGAAAAATCCTGTGGCATTGCAGGCATTGCGGTATTTGCTGGGACCAGTCCCCGACGTTGGGCATTCATCATAATTATCGTGGCTGGATCGGAAAAATCCTGAGCGCTTGCATTCAATATCGATAGAGACGGTAAACTGACAACCCAGCCCATGAGCAACATTTGTCCAGACAATTTGGCTACGCTACACTTCACAACCAGCACCTCAAAGAATTTGCCCAATTATAATTCACACTGACAAAAACCCGTATTTAGGCGGGTGCATAAAAGGTAACTTTAAATCGAAATAGATTGTCGCGACAAAATGGATGGCGCGCCTCAACAATCCACCATTAATTCAATCGCTTATTGAGGAACTCTGCAATGTCAGACAAGTTTGTGCTAACTCTGGGTGTTACCGGTCAAATCGGCAGGCTGCTTGCCGACAAGCTCGTTGGAGAAGAAGATATTGCGCTCAAAGTGACCAGCCGACGTCACAGTGATTTGCCTGCGTTAAAGGAAAAATACGGCGACGCTGTTTATTTAGATCTAGACGATCCAAGAACTTTTCCGGCGGCTCTGCAAGGCGTTCACAGCCTTTATATTTTGACCGGCTACAGTGTCGACATGCTTGTGCAGACCAAAGCCCTCGTAGATGCGTCAAAGAAAGCTGGCGTTAAACACATAGTGCATCTTGGTGTATTTTCTGAAGACGAAGATTGCTATGACACCCACTTTGCCTGGCATCAGCTGGTTGAATTTTATATCAAGTACAGTGGTATCAATTACACATTCTTACATCCAAACTGCTTCCTACAGAATCTCACCGGTTTTTATAGCAATCTAAAAAGTGGCAAACTTACATTGCTTTCAGATAAGCCAATGGGTTGGATAGCCCTTGAAGATGTCGCCGAAGCTTCTGCAATAATTTTAAAAGAAGGCGAAAAACACTACGGCAAAGATTATTGGTTTTCCACTGAAGTAGCTGATGTACACAAAGTTGCCAAAATTGTTAGTGAAACGATAGGCAAACCAATTGCGGTGTTTGTTCCACCTCTGGAGAAATTTTTCGACAATCTGAAAGACGCCACCGGACTGGAAACTCTCGATGCTTATTTCAAAGGCGTCAAAGAGTTTGGCGACCAAATCAACGATGGTCGCATGGCATACATTGGAACAGTTCGAGATGATATGCCGACACTGGCTGGTCGCCCTGGCATATCCATCAGAGACTGGTGCGAATTGCATCGAGACGAGTTAGCAAAATCCAGTGAATAATTCGACGGATAGCATCGCTACCAAGCTTCTCCTCTCGCTTTTTCTATTCGAGTCCAAATGTCATCATCAATTTGGTTTTGCCACACACCACCCAGGAGATGGCGAAAGCGCTCATCTCGCGCTGCCAATTCTTCGATGCGGTCAATGTATTCAGCGCCAGCGTAGCCCAAAAAACTTTCCACCTAACCTGCCGCCAACGATGCTACTGCATAATCCGGAAGTTTTCTCTGATATGCGCAGACAATAAAACGCCACATCAATTCTGATTCTGAGCAAATTCGCTCCCGATAATCGTCAAATTCTTCGTACCGTTGGTGTTCCAGTCTCATTTCTTTGAGATCAAACTTTTTTTCTTCAATACCGTCTTTGGATGCGGCATACGCTTTGTGACTTCGAATCTGATGTTCGATCCACTGGTCCACGAACTCTTCCAATTTTGTATTAGTAACGGGAGCAATGAGTCCTGCTGCGTAGTCGCGGCACGTAGAAACTTTCGCACCAATAACAGTACTAATAGCGCGAAAACGATTAAGCCGTTGACCGTATTTCGCAGGTTGGAAGCTGCTCTCTGGTGGCGCTGCCGCTGCGACAATTATTTTATTGGCGACGGCCAAAACATCCTGCCAACTGACTGCATAAATATCAATCAACCAATATGCTCTGTAAGAAACAGCCACAAGTTTTTCTTCATTCTCACCTGGATAAGTGCCAAATATTTCGCTGAACTGGACTAACGATTCATCTCGTTCGAATGCAGCGAAGAAACTCTCGGTATTTAAAAGACCAGAGAAAAATTTATGCTCGCCATTAAGCTTGAGTTCGACGGCAAAAGGCATTTGAGCAAAAGGGTCCTTCTGACCGGGCTCGATTTCAACGCTAATTCTATCCATCTAAGATTCCTTGACAGAATAACCGCTGTCCATCTTCTAAGTTATGCTAGCAGACTGCAAACCGTCAACATTCTGCTTTCGCAACTTGTAATGTCGGTGCGGTCTTCTAAAGTCGATGCCTGGCGCTTACATTAAAAACAGAGCGACTACTTTTCAGATAAGCATTTACCGCATCCATGTTCCAGCTAGAAAAGGGTGATGTTCGAAGAGCGAGTAAATCATCAACTTTTGATTGAATATCGCTACGAATATCGCTAGCGATTTCCGCAACCAGGTCTTCATCATTAGCCGCTTCTGGTGGGTATCTGAGTTTGAATTGAGGGAACACGCAGATCAGGATCTTTGCAGGTAGCGGGATGGAGAAAAAAGGAAAGGGCAACCAGGGAAAAAACGGAGTAAGGGGGTAATAGGGCCACTTTAACAGCTTAGCTAAAGGTTTGATGTTTGCGAGGATCGGATAAACCTCCTCACCGCCAATGGTGACAATTGGCACTAGCGGAGATTTGGTTTCCAGAGCGGCTCTGACGAAGCCAGCATGAAAATCAACCAGCTTGTATCGGTCTTTAAAAAGCTTGCCCGTGCCTTTTTCGGCTTCAGGGTAGATAACCACAAGATCCCCGTCATTCAGCAGTTCGGTCGTTATCTCGTAGTCGGGTGGTACGCAGCCGAAGCTCTGCAAACCTTTTCCCACAACTGGAGCCTTTAATAAAAGCTTTGTCACCAGATAACGAACACGGCGTGGATTGGGGTGCTGGTTGATGATGCCATCATAGAGAAGGAGTCCATCGACCGGCAAACCACCCGAGTGGTTTCCAAAAAGGACAGCACTCCCTTCAGCGGGAATGTGTTCGATATCGGCGATTTTTACTTCAAACCATCGCTGGAACAAAAGTCTTACAAATGGTTCAACATCCTTGTACGCCGTGACATCAAAGCCATATTTGTCGAGACTTTCCTTGTAACGTTCAAAAAACTGGCCTCTAGAAGACATTTCACTCCATTATTTGCATTCGTTTTAAATGATTCTCTGAGATAGGACTGTAATTATATGAATCTGTTCCAGACTGACAAAAAAATGCATAATAGCCTTTCGCAGTATGACGTACTCGCCCGATTGTATTCGCCTTCGAGCAATTTGTCCCAGCCGCCGGGAAAGAAGGCGATGGTCGTCGTGTCAAAGGGAGTGGAGCACGCAGCCACACACACAGAGATGGAAAGTCTTACGCTAAGCGCTCTGTCTCATTTAAAGATACACGGCATCACTGCTGGAGACAATGTAGTTTTCTGTTGTGAAAACCGACTTGAGTTCAGTGCCACCTTACTAGCCTGTTGGGCGCTGAACGCTACGGCCTCTTTAATTGACTACCGGACAGACCCGACCGAAGTTTTCGCCGTGTGCAAAAAACTCAAGGCAAAACTCCTTTTTACTTCGCTGTCGACCAGCGATTTGGCGCTCAGCAATGATACTGACTCGAAATCGCCGGTTAAGGTCATGGTGGTCGCGGAGCTGAGCAGTTCAAAGGCAAGGACTTCTGAATCATCACTAGACTTTAGAAACCTAGACATGGACCGACCTTTGCTCGCGCTGTTTACCTCCGGGACAACAGGTGCTCCCAAAACTGCAGTTCACAACCTTCGTTCTTTAATACAAAATGTCATAGATTTAGCCCAGTCCGTCGACCTGGAGGAAGGTCTAACTGCGGTAACACCACTGCCAGTTAGCCACATCTTCGGATTGACAGTCCTATTAGTCACGCAAGTGCTCGGTATGAAAACAGTCTTGACGACGCTGGATCCGGTCACCTTTATCAAAGCAGTACACTATCACAAACCACATTTGCTCGCTGCATTACCGCAATTCTACGGCGCATTACTGAATGCACCTCCCGGAGTGATTGATCTTAAAGATACAAAACTACTACTTTGCGGCGGGGCACCACTGACGGTATCACTGGCACAGAAGTTTGAAGAGACATTTGGCAAGCGCTTAAACAATGGCTACGGCTCCACTGAGAGTAAAATCTTTGCGCTAAACCAAGATGGTCCGGTCTTATCGGTTGGGAAAGCTATGGGTAAAGTCGAAATAGACATTATCGACACTAAAGGAGTCCCTGTATCCGCTGGCAAGTTTGGAGAAGTACGAATAACTTCCTCTACTTTGATGGACGGATACTTGAACGACGATGAAAAAACTAAAAAAGTGATGAGCGACGGACAATATTTCACCGGTGATTACGGACGTTTAGAAGACGGCTATTTGTTTGTTGCCGGGCGCAAAGACGATATCGTCACAGTAGGCGGCGTTGTAGTCTATGCAGCCGAGGTCGAAGCGGCTCTTCGGAATTATTTAGAGGTCAAAGATGTCGCGGTAACGGCGGTCTCGAATAAACGATTGGGGCAGATTGTCAAAGCATCCGTCGTGCTCATGGACGAGAAGCACGGTGTCGGTCTAAATTCAACAAACCAGGCAGAAAGGCATGACACCAGGCATGCACTTGTGCGTCACTTTAGGGCTTATTGCGCAGAACACTTGACGCGTCACAAGCGACCGATGTTATGGGACTTCCTTGGTCCCCACGACGACCTGCCGAAAACGCTGGCAGGCAAAGTTGATAAGAAGGCACTGAAATAATTCTGTTAAGATCAGAAGCCGCACCGGCAGGCACGTTTTCGAATGACATGCGTCTGGATCGCAACAGAGGGATTGCGTAATTGTGAAAATTAGCTCTGAAGGTTTTGAAAACGACATCGTGCTCCGGTGGATGAAGCCACTTGGGCTATGTCTTCGGCTTCTTGTAGAAGCCTTGCATCCGAGAAGTTTCGCCAATTTTGATTGGCAATTCTTCGCTTCGAAGTGCGTCTGGCTGGGTCCACAATCCCTCCCACTCGTCATGATTTCAGCAATCTTCATTGCTTTGACCCTGACGCTTCAGGCTGTCCTCGAAATGCGATACCTGCGCAGTCAGGATTTGTCTGGCGCTGTGATCGCTGTAGGTCTGTTGAGAGAACTGGGTCCGATTACAGTCAGTATGGCCTGGGCGGCTCGGGTGACCGCTCATCTGTGTGCAGAGGGGCGTTATTTTGGCATCAAACGCCCAGACGCGGAGTACGCGAAATATTTCGTTCTCCCTAATCTATTAGCTGGAGTTTTGATGTCCATTCCACTGGCGGCTTACGGCTTAGTGATTGGATTTTTATCGGCAGCAATTTTCGCGCCAACTTTGGGCGTCAGTTCATCGAATGATTTTATGGAAACAGCGCGTCTTTACATCCGCGATAGAGATGTGATGACTTACTTCGTCAAACTTATTTTGATCAATCCGACTCTGGCAGTGTTGGTGGGTAGCGCTTATGGACGGGAAAGTGAAGAGACACAACGGTTTGCTTCGGCAGACGCAGTAACTGCGCTTTTCATTGCAGGTTTTATTGTGAACTGGCTTTTTACTTACGCAGTGTTTGGAATTAATTATGAGTGAAGAAAATAAATTAGAAGCACCTGAATCTCAAGGTGAATCTCAAGATAAATCTCAAGCCGAGAGAAAACCAGAACCGCCGCCAAACATCAGTAGTTCTGAGTTGCGAGAGTACAGACAGGGACGCGCTGATGGACTGGTAGGCGTGTTTAGCTTGATTGCCCTTTTATTGCTCTACGGCGCTTTCATCTGGTGGAAAAGTAATTCCCCTTTCAATCCTCCACAACGCTTCAATGTTTGTTTTCATGATGTCGCGAGTTTAAATTACCAGGCTGCAGTTTTTGTAGACGGTGTGCGGGTCGGCAGTGTTGACGGTATTAAGATCAGGGGCAGCGAAGATGTTCTTGTAACGCTGCGAACCAATCCTGCAAAGATTCGAATACCGGTAGGTTCTAGGTTCATCATCTTGCCAAACGGAATTGTGGGCTCAAAGTACGTTGAAATTATCCTGCCTAAGGGGGCTAAGACCGACCACAATCTGAAGCTTTTAACAGAGCAGATGGAAGTGCCAGGCGACGATCCCATCCGCCCTGAAATTGTCGTCAACGAATTGGTGCAACGACTAAATACAATCGACTTTGACAAAATGCAAGCGCAGCTTTCTCGCAGTATGGAGAAGCTTAGCAATACTGCCGACCACGTGAGTTCTCTTTCGACGAAAATGGAACCAGTGGCAGAGCATGCCAACCAAACGGTTCAGTCAATGAATAAACTTGCAAATGACATGCAAGCTCCCGTAAACCAAGTGCATCAAATACTCGATCAAAAGCATCCGCTGATGAAGATGATGTTTGGCAGACCCGGTCACATCAAGGAAGAAAACAAGACTGAGACCAAGTCAGACGGGACGGTCGAACAGAAAACAAAAACTAAAACTAAAACTGATGCCAAAGATTCGGATAAATCAAGCGATACTGACGACAAGAAAAAGAAGAAGCATCATTTCCTGGGGCTGTAGAAAAGTGGTAATTAAAATTTGTCTGGCTGGTGTAACAGGATGGACGGGCAACAAAGTAGTCGAAGCAATTATTCAAGCTAAAGATTTGCAATTAGTCTCTGCTGTTTCTCGCAACGCAGCTGGAACGAAAATTGGCGATATAAAAATATCGGGATCAGTCGAAGAAGCGCTCCAAACACCAGTCGATGTCTTCGTCGACTATACAAGCGCTGCGGCTGTGAGAGCACATGTTGATTCTGCCCTCGCTCACAAAACTTCTGTCATAGTTGGCAGCTCTGGATTGAGCGCAAAGGATTATGAGGAGATAGAAAAAGAAGCTTTGCGTCAGGATGTTGGCGTTATCTCATGCGGCAATTTCGCTATCACGGCCGCTCTAGCTAAACACTTTGCTCTGATTGCAGCAAAATATCTACCTCATCGCGAAATTATCGATTACGCATACGAAGGCAAAATGGACGCGCCATCAGGCTCTGCGCGCGAATTGGCTGAAGCACTCGCAAAAGTTAAAGCAAATGAGCTTGGCTTACCGCTAGAAAAAACCGTCGGAGAAATAAACGCTCGAGGTGCACAAATTGCAGGCACACCCGTGCATTCAATCAGATTACCGAGTTATACGCTTGGATTCGAAACAATTTTTGGTTTGACCAACGAACGAATCAGTATCAGACATGACGCTGGGCAGGGTGCGGAGCCCTACGTTGCGGGAACGCTTCTAGCCATTCGCAAAGTGCAACAATTCAAAGGTTTAATACGCGGTATGGACACGCTTTTATTCGCCGAATCTGCTTAAATTTAAAGCCGCACTAACACACTGGTAGACCACATGAAAAAAACTTACGACGCATCAAACGTTCAATCAATTGCCGGCGCAAAGATTGCCATTGTGCAAGCAGCCTGGCACAAAGAACACTCAGACCGGATGGTTGAAGTTTCGAAAGAAATGCTCGAAGCTGCGCAATGCACATCAGTGGATGTTTTTCTGGTGCCTGGAGTGTATGAAATTCCCCTGGTGTCTAAGAAGCTTGCGCGATCAGGTAAATACCAGGCCATTATTGTTTACGGCATCGTCGTTAAAGGCGACACAGACCACTACGAAGTGCTTCTGCAAACAGTTATACGCGAACTGGGTAAAGTCATGTACGACTTTGAAGTTCCAATCATCATGGAAATTCTGCCAGTACATCAACTCGAACATGCGATCGCTCGCACTCAAGGCGAGGGCAACAAGGGCATTGAAGCGGCTCAAGCTACTATCGATATCATTTTGCTCGACCGCAAACTGCAAATCGAGCAGCTCGCTTAGCTCGCAATTCGTCTCATAGCAGTTTCCCAGGAGTTGCCGATTTATGTTCTCTCACGCAAAAATGAGCCGAAAAAAGCTTGGTCTTCTATCGATTATTTGCTGCTCCATCGGGCTGTTTGGAGCAATTGTGGAAAAAACTTGCGCCGCTGATACTGCTGCAAATTTAGAGCAAACAGCTGGTCGCGTGGTAAGCAGTAAAACTATCGGTATTGCGGACTTGCGTAAATACCCACACACAACAATCGAAACTGAAGAGAAGGAAACCAAAGTCAAATACACAGGTGTTCCTCTTCGCCTTCTATTGGCAGAGATGTTACCGGACTGCAAGCTAGATTCGATGCCGGAATGGAAAGCATTGACCAAACGCGAACTGGTGATGGAACTGAGAGGCAATGACGGCTTTCCTGCATTGGTGACAGCGACGGAAATCGCCATAAATAAAAGCGGTGATCGCTTTCTCCTTGCCATCGAAAAAGATGGAAAACCGCTGGACGTAGCCCCGCAATTAATATGCCCGTTTGACGAAGCGAGAACACGCTGCGTCCGCGGCGTAGTGTCGCTCAAGATCGTCTCCCTTCGCTAAAAACGCGAGCTCGGCGAAACAACAGTTAGATTATAATCTATCAGTCCAAGCGTCTTGATATCCCTGCTTTCCGATAGCTTTCGCAAGCGGTGCTAGGCCACCTTATTGCCTATTAGCATCAATTCACCCGCTCCCCTGAAACATTGACGATTTAAATGGCAGCGCCACTTTACAATCCGCTGCGCACTAACCTAGTGTCTTACTAACAACTTCCTCAATCTAAAGTCTTTCCAGAACCACATTTACCAAATCTAAATTCCACCGAACAGAATCTCCACAGCATTTTGATTGATGCATGGATAGATTCGACTTTGCGCTGCCTTCTTTCAACTTGATTTGAGAACCGCATGAAGCATCAAAGCACAGGAACATCCCATGAACTGCAAGAAAGTCGAGAAGCTCAAACTCGCCGTCGGTATCGTCGTTACGGTGGTGGTCTATTGTCTCGTCTCGCGTTGGGTGTCCAAGCGGATCTAAGTTTGATCCGCTCAAGCGCCCCAACACCGTATATCAAACCAAACTGGAGCTTTAAAGCATGATTTACTACTTGCCGTTTGTCTTCCTGTTCGGAATCTGGTTCTCCTACTGGTGCTATCAGGGCTGGATGCTGTCACACCGCAGCGGTCATTACGCGCCGATGATCACCGCGCTCCCGCGACTCCTACGCTGGGGTGTGGGCTGTCTGGTGGCACGAGTATTCGTCGGACGAGTCACTATCAACGGCTGGGAAAATGTGGCTAACTGCAAAGGACGGCTGATTATCACACCCAAGCATGTGTCTATCAAAGACGCTGCTCTTGTGGCGAAATTGGCTCGCACTTACAAGCTGCGTTTTCTCATCGCCATCAACCAGACAAAAGGACTGCGTGGTCCGCCACTTGCCTGGATGGGGGCGATCTCGGTAGGCTACGACAAAAACAATCCGGCGCTTGCTGGAGCAAACGCCGCGAAAGCCGCAGTCGAAGCTATGACTGCAGAGACAGACAGCATTCTGGTTATATTCCCAGAGGGCGCTCTCGACCGAGAGAACAAGCTTGTGCGCGAGAGATATCGTCCGGGCTTTGTACGCATCGGCAAAGGGTGCCAGAAGGTCAGTGAACAGCAGTGGTTCGCGATACCGGTGGATGTGCAATATCATCTCTTTGGCGCCACCGTTACTTTCGGCGTGCCCATTGCGTTTGCCCATCTGCCTGACGACGAAAAACTGGCCACGGACCATCTGTTCGACGTGATGGTGCAGATGCGCGCCGGCGGAGTCTGAACTATGACTGCAAAGTGTGAGCGAATGACCTTGCTCATGCTTTGCTTTTTTAACCAACTTTGCCGAAAACAAGCTTTGCCCAAAATAAGAGCAGCAAGTGTGCTTGTGCTGACTCAAACGATACTCTTATTCAGTAGGTCGCCAACGCACTCCAACAAATCACTCTCACTGGTCCGTGATTTGACAAAATATGTAGTCAAAGCAAGCTGTTGCACCACAGCCAATGATGCCGCTAGTGTTTCTCGAGCATTACGACTACTTGATCAAGTAGTGATATGGGGTCGAAGGGCTTCATGATCACACCAGCAGCTCCCAGACCGATATATGTTTCCATTTCGTGAGCCTGCACTTTGGCTGTAAAAAAGATGACGGGAATGGGCTTTGTTTCTGGGCATTCTTTCAGCCTGGCAAGAGTTGTCTTGCCATCCATATTCGGCATCATCATGTCGAGCAGAATCACGTCAGGGACTTCATCCTTTGCCAACTCAAGGGCCGCTGCGCCCGATGCTGCTTCAATCACGTGAACATCGTCGCCAACAAGTGAATATGATGCGATTAGGCGGATATTTTCATCATCGTCGACCACTAAGATTTTCATACTCATCCGTTAGACCCGTTAATCGTTCAAAATCTGACCCTTCACTGAACATTAGCGAAACGACGGAGCGTGCCCAACAGAGTTCCGCTTTTTAAGGCGAAAGGTCAGCAAATTAGTGATAATAGAGCCATTTCATGGTTGAGACTGTTGGTCGGTCCAATCGAAATGCCAAAGCGAAGTGATCACATTTAGAAAAATTACCGAAGATGCCATCAACAGAAGCGAATATAGATGAATTATTTGAAGATGGTATAGCCAATGCTGGAGCCATTTACAAACGGGGCAATGAGGTTGTCCGCCCATTGCAGGTTCATAGTAGCTCCGTGCACCAACTACTGAAGCACCTGCAGCAAGCAGGCTTTACCGCAGCGCCAGCACCCATAGCTATTGATGAAACAACCGAACGCATTTCGTTCATGCCTGGCGTAGTACCTGCACCGCCCTATTCACCCTGGTGTCTTGAGGACCAGACTCTTTACGAAATAGCCAGGCTACATCGAAGCTATCACGATGCCGTCACAAGCTTTCAACCAGAAGAAAACTGCAAATGGAATACCGGCTTAGCCGATCCTGCTGGCGTAGGTATCGTCTGTCACAACGATCTTGGACCGGGCAATATTGTTTTCAATGATGGGCTGCCGACCGGCTTTATCGACTGGGACTTTGCAGCGCCTGGCAGAGCCCTTTGGGATGCCGCACGAACAGCTCGCGCCTGGATTCCTCTCGATGATCCTCAAAACGCATCCACGTACGGCTTTGGTGGCTTAGATCCAATCAAACGGTTCCAGGTTTTTTGCGATGGATACGGCATGAATAGGCAGCAAAGAAGAGAGCTGCTTGACCTTCTGAATGAATGCAATGCAGTATCAGTTGCTTATGTAGCAAGTCAGGTCAAACAAGGAAAACCAGCTTTTGTGAAAATGTGGAAAGACTACAAGCTGGATGCACTGTATAAGGTGCGCACAAAATGGATCGAAGACAATCACGATGTGTTTGTGAAAGCGCTGATATAAGCAGGTCCATTGCCAACACTTGACTTCGCAATGTATGCTGATAATTATCATGCAAACATTTGAGAAACTAAGTGCACGCTTTTTTCTTATATTTGCTTTCGGTTTGCCGTTAGCGACAGTGCTGTGCGACTCAGACGGATGCCTGGCACAAAGTAATCAAAAGGACGTGTCCACGAACGGAAAGATACTGTTTGTACGGAAAATAGACTTCGACCTGGGGGATGAGGGAGCGAACAAAGTCGCGCTGAACGCAATGAAAACTAAGTACGGTGACGAATTTGATCGCGACTCTATCGCTATTGATCTCAAAAGTATTTTTGCAATATTGAGGAAATATTGGGAATCTGAAGGAGTAAAAAAACCGCCGGATACTTGGTTTTACAATCTGCGCGCTAAACCTACGAAATATGGTGAAAACGATGTCGCTGTCACGATTACGATTTCGGAACTGATGAAAACATCGAATTCCGGCTTAGACCGATTTGATCTTCAATCGTTACCGCCAATATTTAGAGAATCGTTCCCTATGGTGGAGCCCGACGGATCCTATTCAAACCGTATAAATAGTGTGGCAGCACGCAGAGTTCAATGGCGTTTCAAACACAGAGTTTGGATAGGGGCTTCTTCGTCGTGTCACCTATCTGGAGCAAGTGCAGCCCAGCGCCGTGAGTTGCAGAACTTTTTGGACGGGAAGTCTGACTGCTTTGCTGGAGTTGATGCCGAATGAAATTTTTAAACCGAGCATCACACTTTGCTAAAAATATTATTTTACGCAAAGTTGAGACTAAGCGAATGCAAAATATAGTTTTGGCTTCGCTCAGTTTATCCTTAGCCACAGTTTGGTGTAACTCAAATCCCTGCCTCGCTCAAAGTGCTCAAAATCACTACCTTGACACTAGAAAATATGACAATTTCTCAGTCCCTGAACCTTTCAAGATAACCTCCTATCGCCAGCACAGAACAAGTGACATTGATCCTGTGACACATCGACAAATGCTTGGTCATTTTCTCGGACCCGTGATTCAATCGAAGGGTATGTTCTCAAAGGAGAGTGGGCTCTATCACCCACCCTCGCGAGTTCAGCCCCAGTTCTCTCCTTGGAATTCCCAAAACCCTCGCCCGCCATATCGCATGGAAGGAACAAGCGCAAATCAGCAACGGGAATTGCAGGATTTCTTAGACTGGAAATCTGACTGGTTTGCTGGATACGACTGCGAAACTAATTTCTAACAAGGCGATGAGCTCAAAAACCGCGCTCATCGCCCTGCTTCATTGGTGTTAGGCTATCTTTCGCCGATCAACATCACGACGTCTCTGCAAATTCGTCAGAAATTGTTCGGCGCTCGCTCTCCACGAATAAGTACGAGCAAACGCTAAACAATCTGCTGGCGACAATAGAAGCGCCTGTTTGCAAGCCTTTTGAAGATCCAGATCGAGCGAACCTGCCCGCGGATCCGTCACCACATCGAGCGGTCCGGTCACTGGATACGCGGCAACTGGAAGACCAGAAGCGAGCGCCTCAAGCAAAACGAGACCGAACGTATCGGTGACACTGGGAAAAACAAAGACATCGGCTCCGGCGTAATGATCTGCAAGATCCTTTCCACCGCGCATACCAGCGAAATACACACCGGGATATTTGCCTTTCAGTTCTTGCATATGAGGACCATCACCCACCACAACCTTGCTGCCAGGCAAATCCAACGCAAGGAAAGCTTCGATATTCTTTTCCACCGAAACTCGCCCGACATTGAGCCAGATAGGACGCGGCAAAGAAGCAGGATAGAAGTTTTTCTGTCCTCCTGGAGCTGGAGAAAATTGCTCCATATTGACGCCTCTAGACCAGCGCACAATATTCTTGAAGCCCCGCGCAGTCAGATCATCTTCCAGCGATTGAGTAGCCACCATGACGGCAGAAGATGACTGGTGAAAACGCCGGACGACGCGGTAGGTCAAAGCCTCGGGCACACCGAATTGCTTTTGCAGATATTCAGGAAATTTGGTGTGGTAGGCAGTGGAAAAAGCGATACCCCGCCGCAGGCAGTATCGACGCGCGGCATAGCCCAGAGGTCCCTCGACGGCGATGTGAATGGCATCCGGCTTAAGGTGGTCCAGGATTCTGGCCATCTTAAAGCGCGGCAACAGGCTGAGAACCACTTCCGCGTTACCGGGCAAGGGAAGCGAGTGAAACAACTTCGGGGTAATAAAGGTGACTTTGTGCCCCATGTCTTCGAGTTCTTTGCCCACTGTTGACAGGCTTCGAACGACTCCGTTGACTTGAGGAAACCAGGCATCGGTGACGATAGCAATATGCATGACAAACTCCTGAAGAGGTTTGAATGAATGGTGCAGGGCTGGTTGAGGTGAAGTGGGTGGAGTGAAAGAGGGTGAGTATTTCCGTTGCGTAACAAAGTAATGAGGTGTCTACTCACCGTAGCTGGTGTGCAGCAGTGGAATCAATTCGATTGAAAGCATTCGCTCAGAGTCAGGACCTCTGCAAAGAGCACTTTGCACTAGCGGCGCTCGCGACAGCGAAAGAGCCTCGACAAGAGCGATCACAAGCGGTTAAGGAGTGTTTAAGAGATTCAACAATTGAACTCCTCGCTTACAAATGTTCAAGATACGCGCACCGCAAGTAGTATCATCTCGAGATATTTGGTACACAAAGGGCTTATCTTAACCACCCCTTAACCAGATCAAGATGCCGATGAATTGCCCGTCTTACTGTCGCTAGCTAAGCGAGCGAAGAGAGGCAATTTTTATTTCGTTTTGATTGAGTTCGCATCAAACACGCTGCTATCTTCAAAGCATCTTCCCCCTTCTTCCCAACCCCGAGCACTCTCTTAAGCGCAATACGAAATTCACCAACCCTAGCCACTCTTCCGCAAGCACACCTTCAGGAGGTTGCTATGAATATTCAGCTCGAACAACTCGGTCTAATCGAACAGGCTCATGACAGCAATGACATCGCCGACAACCATAAACGCTGGCGCACTATTTGGCTCTCTGACATCCATCTCGGCACACGCGGCTGCAAATCCAGTATTTTGCTGGATTTCTTGCGGCACAACGAAAGCGAATATCTCTATCTTGTCGGCGACATCGTTGACGGCTGGAGACTAAGAAAATCGTGGTTGTGGACAGCCGAGCACAACAGGATTGTTCAGAAACTGCTGCGCAAGGTGCACAAGGGAACCAAAACATACTTTTTGCCCGGCAATCATGACGAATTCGCCCGTGATTTCCTCGGTGTCAACGTTGGCGGCGTGCTGATTGTCGACGAGCTGATTCATGAAACCGCGGACGGTCGCAAACTGCTTGTTTTGCACGGAGACAAGTTTGACGGCGTCATGAAGTACGCCAAATGGCTGGCTTACATCGGCGACACCGCTTATGAACTGGCACTGCGGCTCAATGCCGGCTTGAGCTATTGCAGGCGAAAACTGGGGCTGCCCTACTGGTCTCTTTCAAGCTACCTCAAACACAAAGTCAAAAACGCTGTCAACTTCATCTCGGACTTCGAAACAGCTCTTGCTGCAGAGGCTAAATTCCGTGGTGCCGACGGCATCGTCTGTGGTCATATCCATCACGCACAGATGCGCGAAATCGACGGTGTGCTCTATTGCAACGATGGCGATTGGGTTGAAAGCTGTTCAGCACTGGTTGAAGATTTCGAAGGCAATCTCTCGATCATTTACTGGCGGCCCACGAATCTCACAACCGCTGCATGAAGAACGAGAACTGGTTCAACAGCTTGTTGAGCCAGTTCTTTTTAAAAGTAGCTTTGCCGAAAATAGTAACTATTCACATCATTGATAATCATCGTTCAAGCTGAATTGTTCTTTGCTGAACGGCTTGTCCGTGTTTAACATACTATGCTTAAAGGAACAAAACGGCGATGATAAAAAACCGGTGGCTATACCAAACGGCAACCAGAATGCGCCGGCCGAATATAGCGCCACTTTATTTTCGGTATCCCCGACCATGCCCTGAATTGCGCTCTTCTCATCTGCTATGGATCCACGCACAAAGCATATTGGTGTGCCAACGACCGTTCCCACAACTGCTCCTAAAATACGCTTAGGTACAGACGCTGGAGGCGAGGGGGAAGCAGCACCAGCTGTTGGTGCGCCGGAAGTAGCATCTGCCATGACAGGAGCACTAACAACACAACAAAGGAGGAGCGCAACAAGACTTTCTCGAAAACGAAACATCATTAACCTCACCTAGTGCATATTACCTGAAACGCCATGGAGTGTCGGATCAACCGCCAAGGGCGGTCCTGTGGGCAAATCCTTTAGTTTCAGAGTAGTGACCTCGATGGTGCTATCGTCACCGACAATCTCCTCCCAGACAACAATCATCTTGCCACCGGTAATGGTGACACTTGGATGTTTTGACATGCCTTGCCTCTGCGACATATTCATGACCGCAGTAAAATCTTGCCCAACATCTGGTGTTACTCTAGCGTAAATACTGGGTGTGAGCGTACCGGTACTAGTGTCGGTCCAAACAATTACTAGCTGACCGTTGTTGGCTGTAGCCCTTGGTTCATTCGACCATCCAGGCGTGTCGGAAATATTAATGGGTTTGCTGAATTTTCCTCTTCTACTACCGATGTCGACCCAGATGTCTGCGGCCGTCTCCTTACGTGAATTATCAGACCAGGTAAGAAAAACTCTCTCTTTATCGTAAGCCAAACTCGGATGAGTAGACACTCGCGCGGACCGGCTGACATCAACAGCCTCAGTCCAGGAGTCGTGCTCACGCCTGGCCGAATAGACATCTGGATGAGTTTCGCCCGACGTCGTATCTATCCAGACTGCACGAACGACACCTTCTGGCGTCACGACAAGGTCAGGCTCTGTTGATGCGCCAGGTGTGTTCGAGATATCGACAGGCGAAAGAAAAGCGATTTTGGACGATTGCTTGTCTCCATCCTTAGAACGAACGTACAAAATATCTTTGTTGTAGTCTGCGGTACTGGTATCAGTAAAGACAACATGAATTGAATCGTCTGGACCTGTTGCTATTGCCGGTTCTACGGAAGGACCAGCAGTGTTGGAGATGTTTATTGGTTCGGACCAGGTTTTAGCACCGTCAGTGGAGCGCACAAAGAAAATATCAGAGCTTTTGAGATCTGCACCGTTGCTACTCCAGACAACATCAATGGCACCACTCTTTTCGACAGCAACAGCTGCACGTTCCGAAGCAGATTGCATCTTTGATATATTCTGCCGAGCAGACCAGGTAGCACCACAATCGATGCTAGATGAGCAAAAAATGTCTGACACTTTTTTGTCACCATCACAACCTTCAAACACCGCGTAGAGCCGGCTACTGCCGTCAGTAGCTATAGCCGGTCGACTGCCTTTCGCCAATTCCAATGCGTCAGTTGGTCGGCGTTCGGCAGAATGTGCGCTCAAACTAATACAGAGCGCCATCAGTACAGCCGAAAAACTTCCCTTCATCAGACTCTCCTTGAGGCTCGCAGCGAACTCAAAATCTTTGAATTAAGTCTGCTCCAAACGTGAATTGAAACATGCGTTTGCCATCGTCGTATGGTGTCACCGGAACACCATTGTGGCTGTTCAAAGACCTCTCGTATCTGATTTCTGGACGTATACACAACAAATCGTTGAATCTATGGCACCATCCGACAGTCCAGCTGGAAAGGGTTGTCTGAAAACCTGTTCGCAAGCCCCTTGGATCTCCAAGAAAATCCACGGGCCTGATAGAGATGTAGTCTTTATCTGTAATTTTGATGTTCGTGTAATTAACTACTCCCCAGGCCTGCGAAAGACCATGCAAATAAGATCCAGGACCAGTGCCAGTAAAGTATGGCTTGGGCGGACCAGAAACCACCGTGCCGCCAGCAAGAGCGTTAATTTCATACATGTAATAAGCTTCGGTCATCATATGCACTCGGCGACTGAATCTGTGTCCCCAAGTGACATTGAGCTGCTGCAAATTGTCGTGTCCACTCTGGCCATTATTTTTATCTGCCAGCCTGTAATGACCGTTGTTAAAGGAGTTGGCCGTGAAATACCAGGAATCCTTGTTAGTTTTGGATTGCCAGCGAAGACAAGCTTCAGCTGAGGGAATGGCAGCCTTGGCCCAGGGTGCAATATCATCCCCAGCGTGAACGCCCGCTTGCAGCATCCACTGTTTATTCAACTTGAGGCTGGCCAAAACACCTGTCTGAGTGTAGTTGTCTACTGTGAACATCAAAGAGTGCGTCCACAAATAATTGTCTGGTGCTAGTTGCGCTTCAATATCTGAAGGCGAAATATAGCGTCCGGCCTTAATCACCAATCCGTCAAAGAGCTTATGCTCTTTAATTTTAGGAATGTAGTAGACGCCATAACACTCGACTGGGTCCCACGAATAAAGCCTGTTTTGACCCAGAACCTGCCCACTAGCGGGGTACCAACCGGTCGCCACCGTATAGCGCGTGTCTATGCCGTAGACCATACTGAGACGAAAACCCCAATCATTATGTTCTTGCTGCACAGTGTCTGGCATGCGGTCGATGCGGATGACTTGTTGGTCCAACTCAATATGGTTAGGAACAATTGCATAGGACAACGGCACATTGGAATGTATGGACGTGCTGCGGTTTACACCAGGGTTCGTCCAACCATATATTTCAATCCGAGCCTTTTTTAATACAGGACATGCTTTATAAATAGCCTTTTCCAGAGGAAACACCGGATTTAAATTCGGCACGCCAATCTGCGTTTGTCCGGCTACACCAATATATTCGGTACTAGGGAAAACAGGGTCTAATACGGACGGCAGTGCACGCCTTGTTTCCCCTTCTGGCGCGAAGGGATATTGAGCAGACGCCGTTAGTTTAGGGATATAGTTTACGGCAGAAGTGTTAGACGGAGGAGCCGAGTTCGTCGGCAGGGGCTGCGGGGTCTCAGAAATCAGTTGACCGCCATCTCCATTTACCTGAACAGCATTTGCCGGCTGCAGCGCCGCCAAGACTGGTACTGGCGTAAGCGCCGGCTGGGAGACCAGTAATGCCGCTGGAATTGATACCGCCTGCGGTGCCTTGACTACAGTGCTATTTTGAACCGTCTTCTGATTGGCTGTCGCCGCCTCAGCCTTCTTCGGTCCATGTAGCATCAGCAATACGCTTGGCTCCTGCGATGACACTGTATTCTGCGCCGACTCCTCAGTGGCAATATTTAGATTGCCAAGCTTTCCAGTGACGGACGCCGATGACACATTAGCGGAACCGACATAAGACTGCACTGGCACCGTTTTTGCCACTTGCCCGAAAACCGGAAGTGGCAAAAAAGCTAAACCAATTAAGGAGAGAGCAGGGAGCTTCATTTTTTCAATAGCTGTCATCACAGGAAAAACAAGCGCGCCAAAACGCCACGTCATCAAGTTCATCGGCTGAATAGTCGCGCTGAACTGAATTCGCAAGAATGTGACCAGAATATATCAGCTCAAGAAATAAAGGCCAACCAACTTGACTACGAGAGAGCAAAACCTTAATAGTATCTTGACGGAAGACTGTTCCAGTATGGACATAGCGACTTTCCATTTTTCGAAGGTGTCACACTCAAACCACAAGAGAATCAATCAATGCATCTTATTTCATGCATCGCGACATCTTCGTTGGACTGAGGAAGGCATTTTACCTGACGGAAAAGAGCAAACCGGCGATAATGCTAAAATGCGAACGAGCCCTATACTGAGTGGAAGAAAGTAATGCCAGCCTGGACAAATTTTTATAAACTAGCAATTGTTTTGCTTTGTTCAATAATTTTGGCAGCACCATGCCTTGCAGATGCAACTATTACCAAAACAGCAGTATCAGATGAAGAGCTGCTAAAAGAAAAGAGATTTCAGCAACCACCGAACTGGCAGTGGCATTTTTTTAAAAATGCTGACGGCGCCTCTATTCGTTATGGTCAGGCGCAAGCCGAAAAACCTAAAGGCACAATTATCCTGGTGACCGGCTTCACAGAATTCGGCGAGGTCTATTTCGAGCTGATTAATGATTTGCTTGAAGCTCATTGGAACGTTTACGAGATGGACTGGCGAGGCGAAGGCGGTTCTGACCGTTATTTAGATGACCGAGAAAAAGCTTATTCTCTGGGATTTGACCATGATGCAAATGACCTTGCTCAATTGATTGAGACTGTTGTGAAACCTCAGGGCAAACAAAAACTGATTCTCATGGCACATTCACTCGGAGGTCATATTGCTCTACGTTTTCTGCACGACCATCCAGGTTTAGTGGATAAAGCGATACTGTCTGCGCCCGCCGTGGATTTTGCCAGCAAAGAAAACCCAACACTGATTTCTCTTATGACGTGGTGGCAGTGCACCACAGGTAATGGCAACAAGTATCTTGACGATCAGGGCAACTGGGACTTCATGGAACCAAAAGTAACTAAGGCGGCGACACACTCTCACGACGAAAAACGGGTGCGACTAGAAGCCGCCTGGGCCAAGCAAAATCCCAAATTGCGCTCTGGTGGCGCAACCTGGGAATGGCTGCAAGAATATCAAAAGTCACTGGACATTATTTGGTCTGGACACTACTTAAAGGACATAAAAACGCCAGTTTTAGTGGGATGTCCCGGTGCTGACCTGATCATAAAACCCTACAAGCAACGGCAATGCGTCAGAAAACTGAGCAACCTGCAGTTGTACGAAGCCGGCGAATTTGCAAGGCACGATTTATTTCTGGAAAGCGACGAGATCAGAAAGCCATTTCTAGAACAAGCTCTTAACTTTGCGCGAATCTAGATTCTTTAGAAACTCTGAGCAAAATCAAATCGACTGAAGGGGAGAGCGATAGGACTTGCGCTTTTACCTCTCCTTCAGCGATTCTTTTTTATTATTTTAGGCAAAGACTTTTCAAAATAAAACACAATTTGCGCGACGTTGACAAGTACGCAATGGCGTGCCCATCCCCGTCGCGCAGATTGCCTCAATTATGATTCAGAGATCAGCGCACCGCAGCCTGAATTTCGTTCCATGCACGAGAGTCAAGATTGGCGATTCTGTCGGCAGCGTATCTAGCTTCCAGCAAGCAGTTTTCAGCTTTCCACTTCGCCGCGAGGTACACACCTTGAGCTACGAACTCTTGCGCTTGTGCAAAATATGTCAAAGCGCTTTCATAACTGTCGGAGATGTCGCCCTTCATGTTGCCCAGGTTGATTTGCGGGTCTTCCTGGTCTTCGTCGTTTTCATCGATCTCTTCGTCGCGCACCACATAGTAGCGGCAGATTTTCACAAGGTAAACATCGGCTTCAGCGAGTATTCTTTTCGTTTCCTCGGCGCAACGTGCGTTGCCAGCAACGTCTGCCTTGGCTTCCTCTCTAAGAGCCGCCAGTAGAGCAGCGCGAGCCTCCCGCTCTTGCGCTTCATCTGCGCGCCTTTGCTGTTGATTTGTAGCCGTCGTTGCCGCACTTCTTTCTTCTTGCTTCAGTCTATCCTCGCGACGCAAGGCATCCCGTGCCTGTTCGCGAACCGCGTTCGCTTCCTTGGCTTGAAAACGCTGCGCGGCGGTGCTGATTGCATAGCGATAGACTAAGACCGCAATAACGATCACAGCGAGAGCCCAGACAGCAGACGGCCATCCTTGGAAACTCGATTGCAGTTCATTCATTCTCAATTACTCCGGCTAGTTAAATAACGCAGGCACATGATTTGACTAGCAGGCACTCACGAGATGAGAGTGCCTGCACTTCAATCATTGGTAGTTGATATTCCAGACTTCGACGGTCAGCCGCGTCGCGCCCAGAGCGAGCAAATGCTCGACGAAAGATTTGCCACTGGAATCACCTCCAGCTGCAAACCAGGCATTTTCTTCTTTCTGCACATCCAGCGCAGTCGGAATTTCCAGAAACGACTGACTGTTTATCGCTCCCGTCCACTGTTCTGGCGACTGCACCACGAGGATTCGCGGACCGCTGACTGCGACTTGCTGTGACGCAGCTTTTTCGGCTTTGAGATCTGCCATTTTGGCCATCAACTTGGCGTCTAAGTCAGCGAGAAAATCTCGCCCGTAAGCGCCATTCTCCAGATCCCTTTCAAGGAACTCGGGCAAGTCTTGTTTGACCTCGCTGCAAGCCGCCGCTGCCCCCAGAGCGAGTGCGGCAACCGTATCCACATCACCCGTAACGGCAACAGAGGCGCGCAAAATCTCAGTCATTGAATCGTTGCCCATGATAGCCGTGATGGCCGAACGAACGGACATCCAGCCCTTTTGGGCGACAGGTATCGTATATGGTTCCGCCCACGTACCCGGCACGTGCTTTTCGATGAAAGCACCGAGTTCGCTTTTGGGACCAAGCTGATAGAGAAAATAGTGTGACATCAAAGCAGCAGCCACTGCCGCGTTGATGCCGTGGAAACTATTGTGGGTGATCGTCGACTGCAAAGTAGCAAGAGCAATCACAACTTCTATGTCGGGATAAATTCCAAACGGCAAAGCCCTCATGGCACTACCGCTCTTGTCGCTGATAGGCTTCATCAGTGACAAGAATTCCTCACCGTCCTTGACGCTACACAGAAAGTTGTAGAAGCCACTTGCATAGCCCTCGCGTTGATCGCGCTTGAAGCAATCGACATAAGCTTGAGCGAAGGCTTCCCGAGAAAGTATCCCGGCGAGAATGACCTCAGCGTTGGCGATCGACATTTGAGTGTCGTCCGTGTAAACGCCTGGCACCAGCTTATGCTTGGGATGCTGCACATACATCGTAAGCCTGTGATTTGCCAGGACGAATTCGGCACTGGCGTATTCGAAACCGGCGCCGTAAGCGTCGCCGATAGCCATTTGAACTAGCATATAAGTACCTCACAGTTTGAGATATCGCATGCAACATGCACACGATAATATTCAACACACCCCAAAAAAACTTCAGTTGAAAGGAACACCGGTCAAATCAAGCTTTTGACTCAACCAGACCGGTGCCCACTTCGGGTAAGTTTTGCTTACCGCGTTACAGCAGGATCACTGCTTACTTAGCTCGCAACGAAAGCGATGCTTACTTGCCGGCGCGCGCGGCGAGTTCCGCGGCGAAGGCATCGTCGGCGGCGCTCGCCTGGGTCTTCTCGTGAATGGCAGCCATCTCGCGGTCGGCAGCCGAACCCTTGGAGAGTTCGGCAGCGTTGCGCGCGTTGGCCAGACCGTCTTCGACGGCGGCGACATCGGCGGCGTTCGCACCGAGGCCGGCCTTCAGGTCGTTGACCTGCTGACGCAGCTCGGTCGAGTGCTTCAGGGTCTCGGCCAGATTGGCGTCGTCCTTGAGCTTCTGGGCGCCCTGTTCGCTCTGCTGGATCAACGAGAGCAGCCCTTCGAGGTCATGCTGCGCTTCGTCGGCGGCCGTATGGGCATCGAGAGCGATCTTGTCGAGCGCTTCGACCTCGCCCTTGGCCGTCAGCCAGCGCTGCTTCAGCGTGGTGACGGTGGCGGCTGATGCCGAGGCGGACATCGCAGTCTGCACTTCCTTGAACAGCGATTCGACTTCGGCACGCTTGTTATCCGCATTCGTGGACGCACGTTGCGCGGCCGTCATCTCCTGGGCGACCAGCGCACGCTGCTGCGGCAGGTGAGCTTCGGCCTGCTTGACGTTGTCTTCGATGCGCTCGAGCGGGGTCGAGCCATGCGAGACGACCTTTTCGCCGTTGATGCGGAAAGCCTGAAGGAAAGAAGAAGCGAGGCTCATGTGTAACTCCTGATGATGGTTCGATTTCTTCAACTCGGTTGAGCTGAAGTTGCCGCGATGAGAAAGAGGGTTGGAACAGTCTGTTGGAACGCAGAAAAACAACACCAGCCCGACGAAGCTTGTGGCTCTGTCGAGCTGGTGAGTCTATAGGTAAGTTTTGCTTACCTCATTAAAGCAGGATCACTGCTTGTCCAAGCACCGCTTATGGTGCTTACTTGCCGGCGCGCGCGGCGAGCTCCGCGGCGAAGGCGTCATCGGCGGCGCTTGCCTGGGTCTTCTTGGCGATATCGGCCATCTCGCGATCGGCAGCCGAACCCTTGGAGAGTTCGTTGGCGTTGCGAGCATTCGACAGCGCGTCCTGCACTTCCTGCACATCGGCGGCATTCGCCCCGAGCCCCGACTTCAGGTCGTTGACCTGCGTGCGGAACTGGGTCGACTGCTGCAGAATCGCGGTCAAGTTGGCATCGCTCTTCAGCTTCTCGGCGCCGGCCTTGCTCTGCTGGATCAACGTGAGCAGATCCTCGAGTTCGGCCTGCGCGTCGTCGGCACTCTTGTGCGCCTCCTCGGACACCTTGTCCAGGTCGACGACTGCACCCTTGGCCGTCAGCCAGCGCTGCTTCAGCGTGGTGATGGTCGCCGCGGTGGCATTCGCGCCGATCGCCACATTCACCTGCTTGAACAGATCCTCGACCTCGTCACGCTTGTTCTGGGCGTTGGTCTGAGCCCGCTGCGCCGCCGTCATCTGCTGGGCGACCAGCGCGCGCTGAGCCGGCAGCTTGGCGATGGCTTGATTGACGTTGTCGGTGATGCGCTCCAGAGGAGTCGAGCTCGCCGCGATGACTTTATCGCGGTTGATGCGGAAAAGCTGACGGACAGCCGGGATCTGCCAGTAGGCCAGACCACCGACAACGGCGACGACACCAACTACTTCGATAACAACAGACATATTGATCTCCTGGTTCTAAAGTTGAGGATGCACCACTCATGTGACACACCTGTGAAGAAAGCGCCAGCCGGGCCTGGCACTTTCCAATACGCGAAATTCAAGTTGCTACGGAACTTGACTGCACCGCTTAGGACGGATTGCAGAATTTGTTAGAACGAGTCGTCAGTGCCACCGCCAGAATTGCCGGTGTCAGCAGGTGTGTCGTCACGGTCGTCCGAGACGTTGTTGTTGTCGTCGTCGTTGCCACCGCCGCCAAAGCCACGATCGGTGCCTCCACCGGCATTGCCCGTGGTGTCATCGTCGTCGTCACGGCTGTGCCCCTGAGCCGGTTCGACATAATCCGGGTCCAGATGAGCGCTCTCATGCGAGGGCTCCCAGTTGGTGTCCGGAGTCGGCTCCCAGGGCTGGTTGTAGTCGATGCCCGATCCGATATGATTGCCATACCAAGAATCGTAGCCACCTTGACGGTAGCCGAGCTCATACGCATAGCGCTGGGCCATGACATTGTTGCTCTCGGACATCAACTCCATGGTCAACCACCATGCATAGGTGTCAGCCTGATAGGCTTCCTCCTGCATCTCGGCGATAGCCTGACGCATCGCCGAATAGTTGCGCGCATGGTAGTACTGTTGGGCGAGTGACAGTTGCGACGTCGGACGCGAAGCATCGAAGAACACATTACCGCCGAAGCTGTAATTGTTGATCGTACGCACGTAACGACGGCTGCCGTAACCCGCGAGCTCGCGCTCGGCGTCCTGCAATTCGGCCAGCGCCTTAGCATCGGCGACGGCCGCATCAATATCGCCCTGGGCAGCCGCCTTGAGCGAATCGACCTGGGACTTGCTGGCGACGGCATCGGCTTCAACCGTCGACCAATCCTTCGAAGCGCCGACGGTGAACTGCACCGCAGCGGTCAAAGAAGTGAGCGTGCCGTTGAGAGTGCTCAACGAGTCGCGACGATGCTGGCCGACACGTGAGTCGTTGACGACGTTGACCGCCTGGCTATAAGCCGCACGGAACGAAGCAACGGCGTCGCTGGCCGACTTGAACACCTTTTCATCGGCTGCGATGGCGTCTTGTGCACCCTCGAACTCCTGAGCGACCGTGTCATGCAGCGCCTGCGCCCGAGCACCATCGAAAGACGGTCCTTTGTACGCCGAAACCACATCTGCGATGCGCGCGCTCAGAGTCGTCACCTTGCTCAAGGTGACATCCGAGAGCTTGGGGTTCTTCGCAGCCGAAGCAGACAGCATCGCCCCATTGTTCTCGAGTTCGGTGAGCGACTCGAGAGCAGAGAGGATAGCCGCCGCACCAACGAATGACTGCGCCTTATACAGGACACCCACCTTGGACAAAGCAGCATAGTCGGAGAATGTCGCCGAAAGAACCGGCACTTTCTCTTCTACTGCCTTCTTTGCCGCAAGCGATGACGCGACGAGCGCCAGAGCCGCAGTCACCGAAGCAAGAGCCGCCGCCTTGGCGGACTGCGCTTCCTCGACCCGACCAGCCCCAAGCGCATCGCTGAACGACTTCAGCGAACCATCAGCCTGTGCGAGCACCGTATCGGGGTTGTACCCCTCTTCGGCGAACGCGAAGGTGGCAGGATCAGCCGACGAAACGAATGTGAAATCGACAGCCACAGCACGTTTGGCAGCGATTTCAGTGCGCGCATCCGCGATGGCGGTCGAAACCGTCAACACGTCCTTCTTCAAAGAGACGGCCTGTTGGATGGAGGCCTTCAACTTCTCGGCGTCAGAACGCAGACTGGTGGAACCAGAAACGGCGCTGACAGGGTCGGAGCTGATGCCGGCGACGGTGGTACCTGCACGAGCGACGAGATCGTTGTAAGCCGTCAAATACGGGGCGAACGAAAGGCCGACCGCCTCGATTTCCGGCTGCAGTTCAGACGCCGCCTTGAGGGCATCGGCGATGGCAGTCTTGTTGGCGTTGGCCGACTCGAAAGCATCGTAGATTTCCGAAAGGAGCGAGTTGCTGGTGGTGAACAGGCTGTTCAAATTGGCGAACAGCTGCTCGGGCGTGAACGTCTTCTTGGAGACCAGACCGCCGAAAGCATCGGTGATCTTCTTGAACTCGATCTCGTCGCCGGTGATGACGACAGGAGTCGAGGTCAGGTTATCGTAAGCGGTCGTGAGAGCGCCGACCTTGAACATGGACGCAGATTCCAGAGCCTTCTGACCGGCTGCGAGCAGGTCGAGGGCCACCTGACGTTGAATCGTCAGATCAGAATAGGAAGCGACCGCAGCCGAAAACTTCTTCTGCGTCACGCCCGTGAGCTTGCCCTGCCAACCGCGCTGGTCAGAAAGAAAACCCATATAGGAATTCTGGATCTTCATGCTGACTTGATTGAAGGAATCGAACTTGGGCTGGAGGTCGGCGAGCAGGTCGGCGAGAAGCTTCTTGGCCTTGCCGAACCGCACCAGCATGAAGATGCTGTAGCCGGCGAGGAGAGCAAGTGCCAGGAAGATGCCGATGTAGAGCGGCAGATGCGAGACGAAGGCCTTGTGAGCGGCCGCAGAAGCAACCTGCGCGTTCACGGCGCCGATGTGGGACGAGCTGTCCTGAGCGACCGCCAGAGCGAAACCCGAGGGGTCGCCGGGCAGATAGGACTTCTTGATGCCCGCAAGGACATTGGTGTAGTAGGACTTGGTCAGCCCCGCCTGCTGCCACTGACTGCCCGAGTCGGCAGCATAGCTGAAAGCGTTGGGGTTCTTCGCCGAACGCACCAGCAGAATCACGACCGAATCCTTCGAAGAGAATCCTGCCTTACCGGCCCAGCGATTGGCGACGTCATCGAGCTGCCATTCGGCGTACTGCTTGCCGTATTGCGGAGGAATCTGGGCCTCGGGCACAGACTTCTCGTAAATGAAGAAGTAGTGCACTCCTTCCTTTTGCCCCGCATCCTGAAGCTTCGATTCGAGACCATCCAGGCGCACTGGATACTGCGAATCATTGCTCAGAGCAGGGTCGACGTAGACGGTCTGACCGGAATTGAAGTCGGGCACCCACACACTGGCGGCGGCATAAGCGGCCATGGGTGAGAGGGTGAGCATCGCGAACACGGCCATCAGCGGCAAAAGAAGACGCCTGGCAAACGAAGAAGCCATATTGAACCTCCGGGTGAAAGCTGCAAACACGGTTGATGATTTGCAGTAGATGAGAAGGAAAACGGTCAGCAAACATCTGCTCGTGCGTAGTAATCCAGACTGGATACACACAAACAGATCAGCGCTAGCCGCACGAACGCGCTACAGACACTTACGGTGACAACAGCTAGCTAGGGGTTGAAGGCTGGAGCTGCTGATTGACACTGATAGACAAACCGCACACGAGACCGACCATCCCTTTGAGGATCGAGCGAATTTTCAGTAGAACAAGCAGCTGTTTATTGTGCGGGGAAACTCAGAGAAGGTTTGGGGATGGAAAGACATCTGACCGTAACAAGGAGGTGAACCATAAAACAAATGATTCCAAGCGCTTGTTGCAAGGCATTAACAAAGCAATGCGAGCATTGCGTGGAGAAATTCCGAAACCTTGATGAGTAATGGAGTTCCAACCGATCGCGAACTTAAAACCACCAGTCTCAGGATGTCTAAAGCAATCCAACGTATATAGATGCAATTGGTCTTGCTGCGTCTTAATACCTGCGAGTTTGCGTATCAAATGGTAATGAGACTCAATTTACCAAGATAGGCGCTAGCGGAGTTCACGCTCAAGAATCACCTTTTGTTTATATTTGAGCACGACGCCGAGCAAACTTGAATCGCACCTGCTAGAACGCGCTTAGTAATCAGCGAAAGGAACCATGTATTCGCGAGCGGGAATTTTACGCGGATCTAAGTAGTAGCAGTCTGTCGAGAACAAGACAATATTGTTGTCCGCCGCCATCCTTTCAATATCTCCTTGCGTCAACTCTTCACTAAATTCCACTACGAGCCAGAAGGCTGAGCTACGTTTTCTTATTTGCACATCTTTGCCGAAAAGAGCAACAAGCAAAGCAATCATGGTCTGTCGCTTGATGGTTAATTGCTTTCGTGTCAGCTTTATGTGTTTTTCTAGGTTGCCGCTTTCGATGAAATCAGCAAGAGTGCGATGCTCAATCACAGGGTTGATGCTATTCGATTGCACTTTTGCTGCTGCAAACGTTGCCGCGTACCGAGGCGGTATTAACAAACAACCAACCATAGAAAGCGGATACAGCAGCTTCCAAAAGCTGTAAATGAAAAAAACATTTGAATTTTGGCTAAGCGTGAAAAGCGGTGGAAAATTAGGGCTGATGTAAGAATAGTCGCTATCCCATGCATCTTCCACGATGCAGACGTTATGAGCATTTGCCAGTTTCAACAACTGCTGTCGGCGCGCTAAAGACATATTGACACCGACTGGGTCTTGAAAGGACGGAGACACATAAATCAATTTCACTGAACCATTATTTAGATATTCTTCAACGATGTCTGTTCTGATTCCATCTTCATCAATCGGTACCGTTATCACGTGAGCACCATGTGTGCGGAATGTATCCCGAGCGCCAGCGTGACACGGGTTTTCCACTAGAACGACATCACCCACGTTTATGAGCAAACGCGCTATATAGACCAGACTGCTCTCCGAATCCGCAAAGACAATTGTTTGCGCTACATTGGCTAGAACGCCCTTGCGCCGACGAAGAAATTCACAGAGCACTTCTCGCACCCAAAAATCACCAAAAGGTGGCGGAGCATATTCGATGGAAGCTGGACTAAGATCAGCGCACGTTTTATTTAGAGCATATTTCCATTTAGAAACAGGTAAGGCCCATTCAGGTGGTGCACCATAATTCAACAATGGCATGTCTGCTGCAGAACCTAAGGACCAACTGAATTTCGACAAGCGTTTAGCGAACTCGCTCACATTTTCTGGATTCTGCTCAGAGTCGTCTTCCGCACTATCACCGTTCGACAGAGTCTGCTTATGACTGGACTTTTCGGCAACGAAAGTTTGGCCTCCAGCCCGCGCAAAAAGGTGACCGCTGTGAATCAACTCCTCGTAGGCTCTGACAACGCTGCCGCGAGATACACTTAAAGATTCCGCAAGCTCTCTGCTGGAAGGCATTTTGGTTCCAGAGCTGAGTTTCGCCTGGCTAATTCCTTCCTCCACAGCTGACGCAATGCGTTTGTAGAGAGCAATATTCGCATCATCAGAAAGAATGATCGGTATCATGAGCAATGGGACCGCTTTTATGGATGGCAATTATTGCACAACTGCACCATGCCTTCCTCCACGTTTTCCTCCGCGTTTTTCTTGAGGATTCTCTTCTGGCCAAAAGTTGATACCGGAAGCGATCCAGTTTGGCTAGTAAAAGTGGTTTTCAAGTAAAAGAGTCAATTTAAACTTGTTCTTGCTCTCTTCGAGGCAAAATAGCTTGAGCTGACACAAGGACGTTATTAGGATTGAGGCATATCGTCTCATTTCTTTTTTCTGGAGTTCTAGTTAGCCACAAGCCATTCAATGCATCTTTCTTTTAAATCAAACTCGGGCGCCTCAGCGCTTTTCTGCAGCCTAGCGATGAATGAGATTTTCATTGGGCAGCAGTCCTAAACACCATCGCAATCAAAACTCGACTCGACCATGTAAGTTGCATGGTGTGTACTTGTGCACCTTCAAAAACAAATGGAGAGAAAAATGAGCAACAGATACACCTACCAAGATCCAAGAAGACAGGCATTCTCGGAGGAGGTCAAGGAATTGATCGCATTCCAGCGCCAATTGTCGGACAATATAAAGCGTTTGCTGACTCGTCAGGCGGAGTATGCAGAGCAGCTGAAAAACGGCTGCCATCCGACCCAATTAGACTACGCCATGCTTCTCTATGCAAAAAACGTTGCCCTGGTATCCTACGTTGACCAGGAGTTTGCCAATCGCATAGCTATGCTCGAAGCCTCGGCTCACCGGATGACCCAGTATTTGGCCCGATACGGCAAAAAGTTCCAAGGTGTCAACAAGGAGCTTTGGCAACTGGATGTGCTGGGTGCCTATGAGACAATCGCCGGTGCCAAAGAATCTCTTGCAGCTGGGCGCCGGAGAGTAAATATCACTCCTCAGTTGCGGGCGGAGTTAAAGAACATCATGCAGCGTGCCCTAGCTCTTGCCCCCAGTGCCGCCCAGTCGGCAACGTTTCCATTTGGAGCCGGACTGGTTTTATAAACTGCGCCCCGCATTTCACGAAAGAAAAGAGAAGAAAAGAAAGGAAACAACACATGTCCCCCCACTTTGTAGCCATCATCGTACTCCTAGCCATTATCGCCGTACTCTTGTTCGTCCTCTGCTTGCTGTCATTCTTGGCCCCGGACAAACGTCGTCTAGACGTTGCAGCCCACCCGACCGGACCAGGCTCCACGGACAAAAAGGCTACCGTTTTCATCGGCGGCGGCCCCCGCATACAGGCACGCAAGCGTTCTTACTGAGGAAAGGAATCATCATGAATACCAACAAAAATCTAAAAGCGCGATCTGCTGTTGCAGCAATGGAAGACCGGCGCCGCGCACAAGACGTCTTGATGGAGGTCGATAAGTACCTCCAAGTGGCCCTCACCGCCTGTCGTGCCATTGCGTATGACGTCCGGGCGATCGATAATGTTGAGCTGAGGAAGTCGGCTCGACGGCTCCTGCGTCTAGTGCAGACAATGAAAGATGGTCCGAACTTTGCTGTTTGGGCGGAGCTCAGTTTCATCGAGAACGCTGCACAAAAGGAATACCAGCGGGCGCAGGAGAAACTCAAGTCGTAATGCGCATAGACTGACTCTGTGTAACTTTCAAACTCTTACTTTCTGATAGACAGTAGCGTGGTAAAAGTCCGACTACGCTACTGTCTATTTTATAGATGCGACTTTGCCGAAAAGGACAAATGAAATTCCAACAGTTATTTCCAGTTACCAAAGCTCAATAGTGATATTATCGAAGTACATCTATAAAAGCTTTCTTTTGAGCTATACCTACGGGTTAGTCAGTTACTCAATTGGTTGCCGCTAATGGTGGCTACCGATTTGGAGTACGTGCTCATGAGTGATGCTGTTTCTAAAAGATGTAATCGTTGCAACGAAGTCGATGTCACGGACTTCTCCACCTGCAAAAGCTGCGGGCAAAAATACATCGTACCAAAATACAAAGCGCCCTCAAATAACGCTCCATTGATTATAATCGTGGTTATTATCGCGCTTGGCGCTGGCGTCTATACATGCAGAGATTCGCTCTATAAAGCCGTGACCTCATCATTAACAGGCAATCAAGGCACCCAAACTATGTTGGATAAGCCGCCACCGAAAGAATGACGGCACGACTGCCACTGCAGACAACACCACTTATACAGTCTGTTTCTTAGACTCAATTAGCATATTCATATACGAAATTTCCATTGGCGCCCGCTCTTCGCCTTGCAGCAAGGCCTTGGCTATACCCAAAATCTGTGTTCGAGCAGCCTCTACATTTGCTCCTTCTGGCACCAAAATTTCCACTTCCATATAATGCCCCGAATAACTGCCCAATTCAGGCAGAGTGTCGAGCACGACCAACACTTTTTTGGCACCAGGATCTGATTTTTGCAAACGCTCATAAAAAGTCCTGGTCTTGAACAAGGTCAGCAAAGGTTTGCCGTCGTTCATTCGCTCACCGACTGCAATCATGCAATTGCGCACATTGGCGGTAAGCTTTTCTTCTTGCTCGCTTCGCTCTTTTGATTCGCCAACAATCTTCCAGGTTTTCTGTGTCAAATAATGAACTGTATCTGTGCCGCATTTTTCATCTCGGATGCGCACCATATCTCCAGGCTTTTCCGCTGGAAAAAAAGTGTCTGTCTCGGTTACTTCACGCACTTTGACGAAATTCAAATCCTCAACCAGACGAGCAGGCATGACGTCGAATTCCTCATCAGTCAATCGGAATTTGCGCTCGACTTCAAAGTGTGGCTCGTCTGACATAAATTAACCTGCAATTACTCCAATTATTAACAGCATCGGCCCCTTAGCCTAGCAAACTCCGAGGTTTAGTTGACAAGCAAATCTCGTTTCGTGTTGCAACTTCTTTTGAAAATGCACAAAAACAGCGCTTGACTGCTCTCAGCAAGCTTATTCGCGATAAACTCAAGCGGTCGCACCATATCAAACGGGAGAGCTGTTATGTTCCATTCTGATGCAGAACACATCGTACGCAAAGCCCTTGAAGAAACCGGAGCAACTTTTACCGAAGAGCAAATTCAAGCAATTTGTCTGCTCGTTACCAAAATTTGCACAAGAACAGTAGAAGAAGCATTTGCTAACTGGAGTCCCAAAGGCGGCGGTCGTTATTAATCATGACAGAGAGATCGCATTCAGATAAAGCAGCTGAGTCAGCCAAAATCGCCGCCCAGGCGCAAGAATTACAGGGCGAAATCGTCAAATTGCGCAGGCATTTACATGAGCATCCTGAACTTGGCTTCGAAGAATTCGAAACCGCCAAACTTGCTGCTGAAAAGCTGGAAACGAGCGGTTTCAAAGTCAAAAAGGGCGTTGGTAAAACGGGCGTCATAGCCGATCTAGCTCATGGTAGCGGCCCTGTTGTAGCCATTCGCGCCGATATGGATGGCTTACCTATAGAAGAAAAAAACGAAACTGCCTATCGTTCGAAAAACCCAGCAGTGATGCACGCTTGCGGACATGATGCCCATGTGTCTTGTGCCATGGCTACGGCAAAAATCTTGGCAGGACAAGGCAGCGCCTTGCAAGGCGGCATTCGTATGCTCCTGCAGCCGGCCGAAGAAATAGGTGACGCTGAAGGCAAATCAGGCGCAGCACGCATGATCGAAGACGATGCAATGAACGGCGTCGACGCAGTGATTGGTTTGCATATGGACGGCGGCTTACCGGCTGGCAAAATCGGTCTCGCAGCAGGACCTGTTATGGCAGCGTCGGATGCCTTCACTATCCATATTTACGGCAAAGGCGGTCATGGAGCCTTCCCTGAGACAACAATCGATGCTGTTGTCATTGCTTCCACAATCGTTTCAACAATTCAGCAAATCGTCTCTCGCAAAATTGCCGGTGCCGAACCAGCGATAGTCACCATTGGCTCCTTTCATAGCTCCAGCCAACGTGGCAATGTCATCTCAGACGAAGTGATTTTGCAAGGAACATTCCGCACTTTCGACTTAAAAACCAGAGCCAAAATCAAAGACGAACTCGACCGCGCCTGTTCAATTGCGCGAGTACTCGGCGGAGACTACAAAATCGAATACGAAGAAGGCTATCCGTGTCTCGTTAATGATCCAACTATTGTTGATGTGATGAGAGAAGTAGCTATTGAAATGATTGGTGAAGAAAACGTCATCACACTTAAACCAAAAGGCTGGAGTGAAGATTTTTCAATGTTTGCCAATCTGGCTCCAGGAGCATTCATGTTTTTGGGTGGCGAATTAAAGCGCCCCGGTCAGCATGAAGGATATTTTCCGCACCATACAGCAACATTCGATATAGATGAATCTGGTTTGTGGATAGGTTCTGCCATATTGTCACAAACCGCTTTGCGCCTGCATCAAGTGCTGCGCAGCAAGTAAATGTCCTCCACAAAAGAGAAAATCCCGTGCCAAAAGAAATTGCCGACTTAGCCCACATCATTGAAGAATATTTCGAGATGACGACTCTTCCAGAAAACACTCTGGAGATTGTCGAAGAAGTAATCGAGGCTCTTGATTCAGGACGTGTACGAGTAGCCGAAAAAGCTTACGGAGACCACGACTCCAGTATTTGGAAAGTAAACGCCTGGGTCAAAAAAGCAATTCTTTTATATTTCAGACTACGCCCGGTTGTAAAAATGGACGAAGGTCCTTTTTGCGACAAAATTCCTCTAAAGGAATTTTCACCAGCAACAAACAGACTGCTGCCGTATTCATCGGTACGAAGAGGCTGCTATGTCGCCCCTAAAGTAGTAATAATGGCACCCAGCTTTATCAATATTGGCGCCTATGTAGATGAAGGTGTTCTTGTTGATTCACTCGTGCTGGTTGGCTCGTGTGCACAAATCGGCAAAAATGTTCACCTGGGAGCTGGCACCGTTATTGGTGGCGTGCTTGAACCACCAAACAGCACTCCTGTCATTATCGAAGACGGTGCTTTTATCGGCGGCAGTTGCGGCGTCTATGAAGGCTGTGTTGTGGAAGCTGGTGCAGTTCTTGGCGCCGGCACAATTATCACTGCGCGGACTCCTATCGTCGACATTAACACCGGCGAGGAATATTTCGGCCGAGTACCGGAGAACGCAGTCGTAGTGCCGGGCGGCCGCTTGAAGAAAGTTGGCAAGCAAGACTTCATTTTGCAGACACCAATTATTATCAAAAGAAGAGATCCATCAGTTAGCGCGAAGTTAGCACTAGAAGACAGTCTTCGCGTGTTCGAGTAGTTTCGTTTTTCTTTATTTTTAAACTTGGCGCCGTCATTTTATCATACCAATGCTGTTTATAATCTCTTTCGTTTTTCACAGAAAAGCCGCATAAATAGCCTTGCCACATCGATGACACTATTTCGTATCTAAATGTTGATGTGTTTAAGTTTTGTACTCATCAACGTAGCGCGAACTGATTCACCCAAAGTTTGTTGCAGGTGCGCAAAGTTCTTGGCATCTGCGCATATAAGAATTGTAGGGTGAAGGTACTCCCCACATACTTACTCGCAGCAGAAAAACTTACTACTCAGCGCTTATCACCAATCACTTACATCGTCTCTTAGCACTTCTGGTCTAAGCGACGTCGTTTGCGCTTTTGGTTTGGTGATAGTGGTGACTGGTGCCAGATGTATTGGGCGGGGCTAGAGCAACTCTTTAACTGTCAACCGCTTCAACTCAATGGAGAATGCGAATGTCGTCTTCCGATATCTTCGAGACCCTTCTTGGCGCTGCTCACAAGGCCGGTCAGTATGCACGCACAGCTAGCACAGCCGCCCGCGAAGCCTGGACTGCCGTGGAACCGGGCGTCACTGCCGCTTTGAACAAAGCTCGCTCGATGACCGACCCGCAGGCACGCGCACAGGCGCTCGCTCAACTCGATGCCATCATCGCCCGCGCGAAAACAACCGGCACCGCCGCTCTCGGTGATTTGTCCAGCGTTGTAGCAAGCTTACGCGAGGCCGCGAACGGCATGCCTCCTCAGCTCGCCGTCAAGCTCGCTACCTTCGCGAGCGTTCAAGAAATCGCCTCAGCCAAGGGCGCTCTCGAGCTACCAGAAGTCGCCGCCTGCGCCAAGGCGGTTGACACCATCCGCGATGCCCTCAAGACCAATCCCAACGCCGACGTTTCGGCCGAAGCTACGAATCTCGAGGCACTCATCATCGCCGCAAGCACTGCCGTCGATTCTTTCTCGACCGACGAAACTTCGGTCCGCAACAAGCTCGCCGACGCCACGACGCTCCTCAGCGATCTCGAGAAGATCAACACCAGGGTCGTTGCGACGCAGGTCAAGCTGGTTTCCATCGTTCTCGGCGCGGCGGCCGAAAATGTCGATCAAAAGGATGCGATAGGCGCCCTGGCGACGACACTCACCACCGCACAAATGGCGGCAGACGAGAACAATTTCCCGCAGGCGGCTCTCACTGTATATTCGTGGTTCTCCACTGCCCAGGCACTGCTGGAGGAACGTCAGAAGACGCTCAAGGCCAAGAACAAACAGGCCGCTCAGCCCGAGTCTGTGGAGGGATTCTTTTCCACCTTGTATCGGGCAGCCGAGCGCGGCAAATTTGCCGGCGAAGGTGGAAACGAAGCGCTGAACAGTCAGGCGGCTCTCGTTCTCACGCTCGCTCGCAAGCGCCCGTGCGATGTGAAGGCGGCCGAGGACGCGGTGCAGAAATTCCAGGAGATGCTCGCGCGGCTCGAAGCCGACGCCGGCAGCAAAACCTGAAATTTTCGCTCTGATTTCCAGGTCAGTCTCAATGAAAACCCGATGAGGGCTCAAGTCTAGCCTGGTAGGGTCCGGTTGAGACCCTGCCTGGAATTCAGTCCATCAAACCTTAATGGAGAGATCAGTAATGGCCATGCCAATATGTGAACAGATAGTCAATGGAGCCAAATGCGGCGGTGTCATCGCAGATGGCTTCTGCAACGACTGCGGCGCCATGGTTGACCTTACGCTGCTGCCATCGGTGGCGGTAGCGGTGGCGAAGAATACGAACTCGGCACGCAGCAGCGCGAAAATCGGCGGCTCATCTCTGCGTTCGTCCAGGCGCTCCGTACGATTCATCGGCAAGCCGGCGGCACAAGCCCAAGGGCTATTGAACAAGAAGCGTCTGGGCGGTGCCAGCAGCCAAACCTCCTCTTCAAAGCGACGCAACCTGGGCGGCGGTTTTGTCGCTGTGAGCGAAGTGCCGCAGACAGATCCGTTGCACTTGATCAAGACCAAGTGGGATGTGCCTGTCGAGCAGCGCTTCTGCGATGATCCGACCGGCAAGCGCCATCCCGGTGTGAGGGTTCCTCTTACCCGTCGCGACAAGGACGGCAACCTGGCGGATTCTGGTGTCTGCACCAAATGCGGTTCACCATATTCGTACGCGATGTTGCCCGGCACCATCGTCGCCAACCAATATGAAGTGAAAGGCACCATCGCCAAGGGAGGTTGCGGCTACATTTACCTGTGCTGGGACCTCGACGTCGAACGCTGGGCTATCGTCAAGGGCGTGATCACCAACAACAAGATGGATCGCGAAGCGGCCATTGCCGAAAAGCAGATGCTCGCTAAGCTTTCTCATCCGTCGGTGGTGCAGATCTTCGGCTTCAAAACCCACCAGAATCAGCCGCTCATCGCCATGCAGCTGGTCGACGGAAAAACGGTCGAACAGATCTACGAAGACAACAACGAACCGCTACCTGTCGCGCAGTCTATCGCCTATGTTCTGGGCATGTGTCAGTCCATCGGCTTCCTCCATGAGCAGAAGCCGAAGGTTTTCAACCCCGACATCAAGCCAGGCAACTTCATGGTCACCGGCAATCGCATGGTGATGATCGACGCCGGTGGCTGCGTTCTGGCTACGAACCTGATGCCGAATGTCACATCCACCAAGGGCTATGCTCCGCGCGAAGTCGATGACGAAAGCGTCGACCTTATTCTGTCGGAGCAGTCGGACCTCTACTCGCTAGGACGCGTGCTGGCTGTACTTTCGAACGTCTTCGACTTCGAAGAGATGTACCGCTACTCGCTGCCAGACGATCTCGAAAACTTCGACAAATATCCTTCGTATGCCGCAATCATCAGGCGCGCGACGGCTCCCGACCCGCTCGATCGCTTCTCATCCGTAGCCGAATTCGAAGCACAACTCTGGGGCGTTCTCAGAGAAGTGGTAGCAATCGATACGGGTGCGACCAAGCCACTCGAGTCCGAGTTCTTCGACGGCGACATCAGCAACGGCTCGCCTGAAGCCAACTGGCGTTTGCTGCCTGGTCTCAAAATCGACATGGACGATTCTGCTCGCGGAGAAGTGGAGACGGCTCTAAAAGCCGCAACCGCAGCCAGTGAGTTGAAGCCCGTCCTGGTGGCTCTCGCCGACAAGCATCCGAAATCACGCGAGGCACGCTTTCGTCTGGCTCACTGTCTGATCCAGCTCGACGAACACAATGAAGCCGAAGGACTTCTCAACACCCTGGCAGAGTCTGAACCGGATGACTGGAAGACCGTTTGGTTACGCGGTCTACTGGCTCTGGCAAAGGGCGATCACAATCGCGCTGTGGAATTTTACAGCTCGGTCGTCGTCCAGCTGCCTGGCGAACCCGCGGCCAAGTTGGCTCTGGGCTTTGCTTCGGAGCTTGTCGGCGACACCTCGACAGCGATTGGCTGCTGTGACTTGGTCACATTGGTCGATGCCGACAGATTCGCCATGGCCGCCTTCGTTCACTCTCGCAGCCTGGCACTTGAAGGCAATCGCGCTTCGGCGGTGAAAGCCCTTAAGCGAGTACCGTCATCTTCGATCGCCCACGTGCCGGCTGAAATGCAGGCAGCAAGGGTGCTCATCGAGACGCTACCGAGCAGCAAACCAGGCAAAGACGAATTGGTTGCGGCCGCCGGTATCATCGCCGGTGTCATGCAAGACAATCTCGACTGGCATCGTCTGGCCGCTGATTTGTATCTGGCGGGAACACGAGCCGTCGAAAGCGGCGATGTTGCAGCCGATGCTCAGATCAAACTGATGGGCGTCAAGCTCAAAAGCTACGATCTTCGCACCGCAGCAAATCTCCATCTCAGCATCTGCGCCAGTCACACCTCTGGAGACGAACGCAATAGTCTCATCGCGGAGGCGCTCAAAGCAGGGCCCTTCAAATACATTTGAGGTGCATCAATGGAGCCCTGTCCTTACCTCAATGCACGACGAGACCCGTGTCCAACGCGTGAGCCAGGAGATCTTTTCTGCTCGAAGTGTGGCAAAGAATACGACTCGGCACAAGACGATGCCGGCTCGATCGAAAAGGCAACGACAACTCCGGCGGCAGCGACGATTGTCGAAGTCGAACCGCCCAAAACAGAGCAAGCGGCAGCAGTCGCCATCCAGGTGCCAGAGGAGGCGGATAACATCCGTCACTATATTGCGCCAAAGTGTGTCGGCTGCAATGCCGATTCATCAAATTTCGATGAAGATGGCTTTTGCACGAAGTGCTGGGTTCAAGCAGTGCTACCATGTCGCGATGACTTCTTCATCGAAGTCACACCGAATATAGTGGCACGAAGCAATCTCGGCAATCCCACGATCGGCCATTCTCGCAACGAAGATTACGCGGCGATGGACTCCGTTGTAGTCGACGGCAAGAGAATCAGCTGGTTCGTGGTGGCAGACGGTGTCTCTTCTTCTAAGGCTCCTCAACAAGCCTCGGAAGAAGCGTGCAGAGCCGCATCGGCAACGCTGAGAATTGCTGCTCTCAGTCGCCAGAAGGGCAGTGAAGGACTCGTGCTTGCGGCTATCAATTCTGCCCAGTCGGCGGTTTTGAAAGTCCCAGCCGAACTCAACGCCGACGCTGACTTCTCTGCTCCAGCTTGCACCATCATCGTCGCCTTCATCGATGATGGTGTGGCGTCTCTAGGGTGGTGCGGCGATAGTCGCCTTTATGCCATCTATCGTGACTCGACTGCGAGTTGCGGTTACTCCGACAAACTGCTGTCGCGCGACCATACCCTTCTCAACGAGATGATTGACCAGACGGGTGTCTCTGCGGCAGAAGCCTACAAGAAGTTCACTACTAAGGAATTGCATACGATGACGCAATGCCTTGGTGAAGTGCCTGAGGGTGAGATCTATGCACCGTCGACGTCGACTGTGACCATCGATTCAACCCTTGTGTCTATCTTCGGCTGTTCTGACGGAGCCTGGAATGACGTCCATGATATGGACTTACCCCAGTCCGGCGAGTTCGCCAAGATATTTGCGAGCAATCCGAGGAGCGCCATGGGCTTTGCCGAGGCTGTCCTCAAAAGAGCAAGTGGTGCAGACAACAACACCATCGCTGTGATCAACTTTTAAAAGCCTGCTTGACTTTCGTGCGTATCCAATGTGATCGAGTCTGCAAATTCCTTGCAGACAATCACCAATTCTCAATGACACTGATGGAGCCAAATATGTCAAACATCGCCTCCCCCTCGCTGCAAATCAAGACCGACATCAACGAGATCCTGAAGGCCGACGCCACGCGTCAGGACGCCGCCTTCTTCGTTACCCCTGTCGGCTTCGATGCCACAGCGACGGTGCAGCCTCCGCGTCTGGCGGCCGTAATTCTGGATATCTCGGTCTCCATGAAGGGCGCCAAGATTCAAGCGGCTGTCGAAGGGGCGTGCGCCTTCCTCGACGCCATGCTCAAGTCGCCGCAGAACTACGTCGCGGTCTACCTCTTCGGCTCGTCCAAGCACCGGCTCTTCCATCCGGCCCTCGCGACGCCGCAGAACATCGAGGCGGCCAAGCACGCCCTGCGCCAGAAACTGCCTGCGCTCGAGGGTTCGACCCAGACAGCCGGCGGTCTGCAGCTCTTCCGGGAGGACTACTGCGCTCTTGCAAAGGCCGGCAAAGTGACCGAAGGCTTCGCCGGCTTGCTCACCGATGGTGATTACGGTGATCGCGTCTCAGTCGGCGAAGAGCTCGTTGCCTACCAGGGTCTCGCCAAGCAGGGGCAGATTCTGCGAGTCCTCGCTCGCGGCGTCGGCACCGACTGGGAAATGGACAAGCTGCGCTTGATCTCGGACGGCACCGGCTCGGCACCGCCGGTGGTGCTCGCCAATCCTTCCGAAGTCAAGGCCGACTTCGAGGGCATGGTAGCTCAGGCAGCCAGTCAGGCTCTGTCTGGGGTGACCATGGTGATCCAGAAGTTCAACATGGGCGACATCCTGGACATCGCCGTGCGCTCCCCGGTCAGCCTCGACCTGGAAAACGCCTGCAGCAAGGAAGGCGAGAAGTTCATCCGCGTCAACCTCGGTTCCTGGGATGCCGAAACGCGTCTGTTCTACCTCGCTTTCGAAGTCGCTCGTCCGAGCAACGCACCAGCGGTGATGGCAGCCAAAATCTGGTTCGAATACAAAGTCGGCGGGCAGCTCGTGAAGAGCGATCCGTTCCCGATCAAGGCTCAGTGGGCGCGCAACTCGGAGGAAGCGTCACTCAGCCAGCGCGTCACCCGCGGCGTCAAGGTGGCTCAGGGCATCGAGGGTTCGCAGCGCCGCATGCGTGAAGCAGGCGATCTGCTCAAGGGTGGCAACACCCGCGGCGCAAGCGATATTCTCGGCGATCTGGTCAAGACAGCGCATGAAGACGGCGACATCGATCTGCTTGAGCAGCTGAAGGAATTCGTTGAGATTCTGGACGCTGCAACCGGCAAGGTGAAGCTGAAGAACACGGACGCCGCGACCGGCATGAAGATCAACGCCGGTTCGAGCGTTCGTCGCACGCGCGCAGTCGCTGCACCGACGGCGGCTCCGGCCGACACCACGGCCGCCGCTGCGACCACCACTCAGTCGTAAGGACTCCTTACGAAAAGCGACAGCATGAGCGGACGAGCACTCAAGTGTTCGTCCGCTTGCCCCTTGACCAATGAGGAGTTTTTTATGACCAGCAACGAGACTTCGTCTCCGCTCAAACAGGGACGTATCTGCCCTGTTTGCAAGACGATCGCAGAGGTGGACGACTTATTCTGTTCGAGCGGCTGCGGACATGCTTTCAGCGACGCAGACCCGATCGTTCAATTAAATTCGGATGGAAGCGTTCACGACCCTGCCACTGACGACGCAAGCACCAATGTGCAAGCAAGCACCGTCGTTCATGTCGACGATGCGGATACGCACACACCTGCGCTTGCGCCATCATCCGAACCGCAACCGGCAGTGCAAGCGCCTGCAATCGCGCAGCCGGCCGCTTCCACCCAGGCGAATGCAGACAACACGGCTGGCAACACCAGTTGCAAACTCTGCTACATCGAAGTTTCCGTGGATCTCGATCCGCGTCCGTTGCGTCCTGATGATGTGGTGGCGCCCACAGTGCCGAGCACGGGCTACACACTGAGCGGCGTACGTGTACCGTTCGGTCGCATGAGTCCGGTTATCCCGATCCTGGGCGACCAGACCGTCTCTCGCGTGCATGGCTATTTTCATCGCACACCGGCCGGCGGCTATGAACTGCAATGCGATACCGAGAACTTCACGGAGGTCAACGGCGTCGAAATCGCCAAAGGACAAACGGTCGCACTCAAAGATGGTGACGCCATCAAGATCGGTGATTTCTTTCTGATCGTCTATCACGAGCAGGACTGAACCCTTCTTAACGAAACAATCAGGAGAGAAAAATATGCAGTCGTTAAAATCACTGATCGGTTGGCTGACAAACAGTCATCCCTTGGCGCGCATTAACCGCGTTCCAGTTCTGAGCTTCCTCGTCCTCATTCTGGCGTTCGGTTTCATCGAAACCGCTCGCTATAGCGATCACGACTTGATCAAAACCATCGGCGTGGATGCCGCACCGTCTGTAGTGCTAGCTCAGAACATCAAGTCTGGCGTCGGGCGCATGTTCGAAGATTTGAACACCGAGCTCGACGCCAAGCCTGGCGAAAACTATGACTTGGTGAAAGACTTCGACGCTACGAAAGTGCTCGTGGCCGCCAATCTGACCGAGGCTGCTCACAACATCACCTACACCGACGATGCCGATCATCTTTACCCCAGTGAGCCTCAGGGTGAACTTGGCCCGGTCAATCGTCTGCAGGAAGGTTGGGCGCAGTTTCTGATGCTGGCAGCCAAAGCGCGTGTCTTCCATGAAAATGGAGACGCGGCGGTGCTGTCCACGGCTCGTGACATCAACACGGTTGTGAATGAAGTTTTGTTGCCGTCGGCCGATGCCCTCTCGGGGGTCAACGACGCCCATCTGCAAGACAAGTATGCCTCGCGCGTACATCACCTCATAGTGGGACTCGGAGCTGCCGGCGTCGGCATCATCTTCGTCCTCTTCATGTTGTATGTGCAGGGCATCTTGCTAACGCGGACTTTCAAGCGCGGTCTCAATCCGTTCTTCGCGGCAGCAACAGGCCTCGCTTTCATCTTCTTCGCCTACTGTGGCTATGCCTTCATCAACGCGAATGAAGACCTCTATATCGCCGGCACAGCCGCCTATCCTTCAGTGAAAGTGCTGACGCAAACTCGAGCCGACCTGCTGCAGGCAAAGGCGGAAGCGAGCCTGTGGCTGCTCGATCGCCCGAACGCCGATCAACATCAAAAGGCATTTGATGCCTACATCGACAAAATCGGCAAATTCGGTCGTGGGCAGACTGCCGACACGATCAACGCCATCGCCACGCACGGGTACGTCAAGGGAGGTCTCGGTTGGAGCGCCACCACCGATGGTGGTCCGCTCAAGCCTGACGTTCTTTCTGGCGAGATCGCCGACGAACTGAATAACGTGACCTTCCCGGGTGAACTCGAAGGTGCCACGAAAACGGTCAAAGTCTATGCGGATTTCCTTGCCCTCGACAAGCAAGTTCGCAGCCTGGAACTTCAGGGGCAACACGCCAAAGCCATCACACTGTTGGCCGGCGGCAATCCTGGACAAGGCAATTATCTTTTCGATCAGCTGATCGATGAGAAGGCTAAGAATGGCACGCTGGGCTCGACCTATCAGATCAACCTGGCGCAGCAGAATGCGGCGATTCAGCGTGGTTTTGCTGACATCGACAACCTCGAATGGCTGACTCCGGCCATCCTGTTTCTAATTCAACTGCTGGTCTTCGGGGGCACCCTCTTCGTGCGTTCCGCTACCAGCCCCGAACGCGCCGTCGCCAGATGGCGTGCTCTTTCAAAGGCCTGATCTATTTCTCTGAGGAGCGCAGTGTCAATTCGTTGACCCTGCCTCTACCAGATTTCTCTCACACCAAGAGGCTTCTATGAAAATGACAAAGTCGAGATTGCTTGTCGCCGCGGTTGGCTCCGCACTGCTCTCTTCGGCATGGCTCTCCGCATTGCCAGCAAATGCAGCGGAGCCGACCACCATCACCGGTGCAGGCTCCACCTTCGCCAAACCGCTCTACGACAACTGGGCGAAGTCCTTCTTCCAGAAGAATCCGGGCAATCTGACATTCGACGGCATCGGCTCGGGCGCAGGCATCGGTCGTTTCCAAAATCGGGTCGTGGATCTCGCCGGCTCGGACGTGCCGATGAACGATGACCAGCTCAGTGACACCAAAGGCGGCAGCAAAGATGTACTACACATCCCCACCGCTTATGGTGGCATTGTCATCACCTACAACCTGCCAGGCTTCAAGGGCACTCTCAATCTGACCGGCGAGCAAATCGCGCTCATCTATCTGGGCAAGATTCGCAACTGGAATGATTCGCGCCTGGTCGCGGTCAATCCCAGCCTGGCGAACATCAATTTCCCCATCATCGCTTTCCATCGCGGAGACGGGTCAGGCACCACATTCGGTTTCACCAGCTATCTGAATGTTGCAAGCCAGGACTGGCATGCAACTAACGGAGCCGCTTTTGCCACAATATGGCCTGTCGGCGACGGCAGAGGTGGCAACGGACCGGTGGTCGATGCCGTCAATGGCAATCCTTATTCCATCGGCTACGCCGATTACAACTTCGCTGTCGCGAAGAAATTGCCGATGGCCAGCCTCAAAAACGCCAGCGGCAATTTCGTGCAGCCCACGCTCGAAAACATCCGCCAGGCTGTCGCGAGCGTCGCTTTCAAAGCCCAGGGTTCAGACGATCTGCGCCTGAATCTGATCGATGCCGGCGGCGACTCATCGTATCCGCTGGTGACCGCGACCTACATCATCGTCCACCAGCATCAACACGACACAAGCACCGCTTCCTCGCTTGCGAAGTTTCTGCTCTGGGGACTGCATGACGGTCAATCGGTCGAAGCCTCGCTTAACTACGTGCCTCTGCCCGACAACGTCGTCAGTCAGGCCACTAAGCTCATCCAGTCCATCGACGTGAACGGCAAATCAGCCCTGGCGCCATAAGCGCCAGAGTCCCTCTAACCGAAAATGACATCTCACACGAGGTCAACGATGAACAAACTTTTGAATTGGTTTACAACGGCAGGCGGCGCTATCGGTCGCTACCTGCCGGTTTCGAGAGCTGTGCCAGCTTTCAACCATGACACCTTGGTCAAGTGCGAACAGGGTGTCCTCGGCGTGCTGCTTGCGTTTGTGCTTGGACTGGTGGGTCGTTACCTGCCATTCTATATCACTCCGGCCGTGCTCGTCGTCGCAGCGGGCGGGGCTTACTACCTCGGTCGCAAATTTGCCGTGGCCAGCCTCACGTTCCTGACGGTTGCCGTTCTGTACTACTTTCTCGTACAACCGGCAATCGTTCTGGTGCTGTGCGCACTGCTTGCGGTGCTCGCAGCTGGGGGCGCAGCATACCTCGCGCCAGGCGCCATCTGGCGCAAGGTAGTGGCGGCACTGCTTGCGCTGTTCCTGGCCCCGGCTGTCGTCTTCGGCGCTTACTATGTGCTGTACACGACGGTATTGCCCGCGGTGCACCCGCTGACAATCCATGTGTACAACCTGTGGCCCGTCCTGTCGATGATTCCGACTCTTGCCATCATCGGCTACAGCTCGATCCGCCAGAAAACCTCCACTGCCAACTATTACTGGCTGACGACGCCGGTTCTGGCCGCCTTGTTCGTTGCATGCTTCTGGCCGGCGCACAGCTACATCGGCATGACTCTGGTCATTGCAACTGCAGTTGCGCTTTCGGTCCTCGCGTTTCTTGGGCGCACAGGTGACGCCCAGGGAATCGCTGCACATCGTACGTTTCTTGCAGCAACCGCTGTCGGTGGCGTCTTCTGTCTGGTCTATTTCGTCTCGAATGTGTCGCAGACGATTTACGATTACCAGATGGCAAACGCCGTCTCGATCACCGAAATCGACGCAAGTGCTCTCGATGCTACGAACAATAACCGCCTGGTTCCTCGCCTGGCGGCTTCGGATTACTGTGCGGGCAACAACCAGGAGACAATCACAACGATCTCGAAAACCCCTCGACCAATCGTTATCAACGATGGACCTGGTGGTGCCAGTCGCTTCTACTGGGAATGTGTCCGCCACCCCGATCTCGCCGCGATCCAGAATCGAAAGGGTCTGTTTCTCTCCCATCCGCTAGCTCTGACCGGCGGTACGCAAGGAGCAGTTCTCGTCGATGCCGGCGAGCGTGGTCGTTATGGCGAACCGATCAAAACGGAATTCCTCTTTGGCGAAGAAAGTGTCTTTGCCATGGGCGCATTCTATGCTCGTCATCCAGGCGCCACGCCGCAACCCGGCATGATCGCTTTGACGGCAGACCAGGACGCTTACGTCGTCATTCCGTTCGTCAACAAAGAGCTCCAGTTGGGCTCGATGATTCCGGATCTCTCCGGCGTCATGACCATCTCGTCTCACGGCTTCATTCAGGATCTTCTGCCGTCGCAAGCGGCTGCAAAATTCCCGGGTGTGGCCTTCGTTCCAAGCGATCTTGCCAGGCAATATGCCGACCTTTGGGCGCACGACTCATCGTTCTGGGCCAAGCACATTACCGGCAACCAGTTGGAGCTTTCGGAAAATCCGACTGACGCTGGCAATGCCAATGCCTCTCCCTACTGGCAGGACTTCAAACACTGGGGTCTCAAGGGAGTGGTCAACTTCGAGCCAATCGGCACGCAACAGAATTCCTGGGTACGCATTGGTCTGTTTGACCGGGCGTCGCTCTCGATGACCGTGGTGCAAATCGAATCGCTCAATTTGACCGGCACGAAGCAGCTGGTGCTGAACGCAGCGAATGCGTCTCATCCCGGTCTGTTCAACGTAACGGCCCGCGATCCGCTCATCTCCGTGTCCAAGAATCACTGCATCTACGTACTTGCAGCCCTGATGCAGCAAACCAACCCTGCCTACCACGGGTATTCCAGAAACACCCTGGCAGACGGTCACGGACAGCACTACGACGATGTCGACTCTCAAGCCGACGTCGATAAAATCTTGGACAACCTGGACAGCTCCTGTGCTGCGCCAGGCAACGCAGGCAAGTAGTCGTCGATAACAGTCGAGATCTAAACTCTAGGGGACGCGTCTTAAATCTAAGGTGCGTCCCTCTTCTTTATTTCCGGGAAGCACTCCTTCCCGAAGATCGTCGTAAGATACTGAAAAAACATCTGAAGACAAAGGGAAAGCATGTTGAAATTCTCGGTGAACGACCCATCTGCAAGCATAATCATGCCAGCGGAAGTGCTTGCAGTGCGCGAACAGCTATTCACAGCTGAAAGTGCAAAAGAGTGGCAAGATTGCTTAAAGCAGTCTCTTTTTGTCGCCGGTGCAAGAGACGCTTCCGGCACGTTGATAGGCGTCGGATTTCTCGCTGGGAATCGCCGACACGGAACAATTTGCGACCTGTCAGTGCATCCATCCGCACGTCAGATGGGCGTCGGCGGTTGCCTGGTCGACAGGCTGATTCTTGAGGCAAGCAATTACAAGATTCGCTACCTCGGTCTTACCTTCGATGATTCTAAGCCGTGGCTTCAGGCTTTTTATGAGCGCCATGGCTTTCAGACCATCGGCTTCGGCATGTGGCACCACACGAGCCTCGCCGCCCCGGGATGATGCATTCTCTTTTGGAACGGTCTTGCCAATTCGTGAACAAAAAATTGCACTCGCGCGAAGCATCGCTAGGTTCACAAGGCCGTGACACAACTGAATCTGTCGACCAATCCCTCTCTGTAACGGCTTTAAAGAGTTCTACAAAAGCGGCAAATTTGCCAAGAGGTTCTCTTTAAAGGTACTAATGACAAAACCAGTGAACGGCGCCACGACCACCTTGATATCACTCCGGTAGGCACGGTAGGGTCAATCGTATTTCAACACTCAACCACCGGAATTTTCATAGCACTCACTACGAAGTCAAACCTTTTAGCCACCACTCCTGCACTTCCGCATCTGTAAAGACGGCAGGCTTAGTTCGCAGTGATTTCGCCGCCCAGTTGCGCAAACAGCAGCCAGGCAAACGCAAGCACCCACCACCAACCTGAAAGAGCAAAACATGCGATCAATTCTCGACAATGACCTCTACAAGTTTTCGATGCAGAATGCGGTTCTGCGCCTGTATCCAGACATCGTCGTCAAATACAGGTTTACGGATCGTGCGCCCAAGGGCAACTGGACCAAAGAGGCTCTGCGGGCTCTAAAGCGCAAGATCAAAGCCGCAGAAAAAGCCAAACTTTCGCTCGTAGAGCGAATTTGGTGCGAAAAAAACATGCCGTGGATCAATCGCGGCTACTGGGAATACCTGGCCAACTATCGCTTCAATTCCAAGGAGGTGAAAGTCGGCTTGCACAAGGGCAAGCTCCAGGTGGAGATAGCTGGTCTCTGGTGCCGCACCATCCTCTGGGAAGTGCCGCTTCTGGCCATGATCAGCGAAACCTACTACGAGGAAATCGACACCAACTGGACCGACGATGGGCAAGACGAGCTGATGCTCGAGAAGTCCAGGCGTCTGACGGAAGCGAACGTGATCTGGGGCGATTTCGGCACGCGTCGTCGCCGACATTTCGAAGCCCAGGAGCGTGTTGTGCGCATCTGCCAGCACAACCCAAATTTCACCGGAACGAGCAACGTTTATCTGGCGATGAAATACGGAGTGAAGGCGCTCGGCACCATGGCCCACGAATGGATCATGGCGCACTCCGCCTTGTTCTCACTGCGTCACGCCAACCGCTTCGCACTGCGAGCCTGGATGGATGTCTATCAGGGTGCACTGGGGGTCGCGCTTCCGGACACCTTTGGTACGGACGCTTTCCTGCGAGATTTCGACAAATTGCTCGCGAGCCAGTTCGACTCCGTTCGCCATGACTCGGCCGATCCTTACATCTGGGCGGAGAAGATGATCGCTCACTACGGGAAGCTGGGCATCAACTGGGTGACTAAGCCGCTTGGATTCACCGATGGCAATGATGTCGATTCAGCGATCGCCATCAAGTTGTGGGTGGCAGAAAAGGGCGGAAAATGCTGGTTTGGCATCGGTACCTCCATGAGCAACGATTACGGCGCCCAAAGTCCGGCACTGAAAATCGTGATCAAACTCGCGGAAGTGATCGACCATAGCGGCATCGTCGTGCCGGTCGTCAAACTTTCCGATTCTCCCGAAAAGGCCAGCGGCGACCCCGATGCCGTCGAGGTCGCACTCTGGACTCATCACGGGCGGCCAATAGACGGGACGCTGAAGCTGAAAAAGGCAGCCTAGGTCGCCTGATCGCACTCAAAACCATCTGAGCATGTCGGCTCGCTCGCGCACTCAGCTGCCCGGGCGAACTTACATGACAGATTTCCGGGGACAATGGTGCCAGTTTCTGCCACCATTGTCTCAGTCATCATCAACCAGCAAGAGGTCATATGACAATCTCGTTCAATGGCACCACTGCTCTCATCCGCGTGGATGGGCAGAACTGCTTCTTTCCGGAAGACAGAAACATTCCTGGCACAGGCGAGCTGCCCGTCGCCACAGCGCCAACCATTGTGCACAACGTCAACAAGCTTTCGGCGTCACCGAAGTTCAATCTCGTCGTCGATACGGCAGACCACCATCCGCCGGATCACGAAAGTTTCGCCGAACAACACTTGGGTAAAAACCCCGGCGAGATCATCGACCTGCACGGCGTGCAGCAGATGCTCTGGACCGTCCACGGACGCGCGAATACGCCTGGTGCCGAATTCCATCCGAGTTTCGACCGCTCGCGATGCGATCACGTCGTCCGCAAGGGGACCGACAAACAGGTCGACAGCTACTCGGGTTTCCGAGACAACAAGAAAGGTCAGAAAACAGACCTCGCCGATTGGCTGCGCAGTAAGGGCGTAACGACCGTCGTTGTGGTCGGCATCACACGTCCTTTCTGTGCCAGCTATACCGCCAAAGACGCGGTCGACGAAGGCTTCGAGACATATCTTGTCACCGATGCCTGCTCGATGCTCGCACCTGAAATGGCCGCTGCCGACGACGCGGATCTCACCGCCCATGGTGTCACGTTGATCACCGCGGCGGACATTCTGTAAGCGTTCCAACTGTGTAAAACGTAAACGGACTATTCCAACCCTGTCTCTTTAGCTGCGACGTGCAGCTAAAGAGACTCTTCCAAGTAACTTCAATCTCAAGGACAAGCTATGAACTTCGTTAATCTCGGCATCTACACCGGAATCGGTGTAGTCGTTCTGGCAGCGCTTCTCTGGCTCGCTACGCGTTGGGTCCGCAAGGTTCCCAGCGGCAAGCTCGCATTGCTCGAAAACACCCTCAAGGGCAAGAGCATCGAAACCGGTCGCATCCTCGCTCGCGACAACGAAATCGGCGTGCTACGCACTTACTACAAGCAGGGATGGCACTTCGTAGCCTATCCCAATCGGCGCATCAAGGAGATGAAAGACATCACCATCGTGCCCGAGGGAAAACTGGCTGTCGTCACGGCGCTCGATGGCAAGCCGCTTCCGGCTGGTCGCAACTTCGCCGATGACGCCGCTGGCGATCATCACGACAACTTCCAGGACGTCAACGGCTTCATGGAAAACGGCGGCATCGTCGGCACGCAGCTCAAGCTGCTGACGGCTGGCGCCAAGTTCATCCATCCGTTGCAGTTCAAGATCGACATCATCGATCGGACTGTCATTCCCGAAGGTCAGGTCGGTCTCGTTTACGCCAAGGACGGTAAGCCCTTACGGACGTCTGCCGGTCAGATTCTCGGCGACAAGGTCGAAGGTCACGACCGCTTCCAGGATGCTGCCACTTTCATCAAGAATGGCGGACAGCAAGGTCGACAGATCGAGATTCTGCCGCCCGGTGTCTACAACATCAACACCGCAGTCTTCGACGTCAAGACGATGCCCGCCACCGATGTGCCGAAGGGCAAGGTCGGTATCGTGATCGCCAAGATCGGCCGACCGCTGCCTGCTGGCGAAGTATGTGCCACCACTCCTGCCGCGACCGACAACATCTTCTCCGACGCGCAGCAGTTTGTTACCCTCGGCGGCTTTGCTGGTCCACAAGATCGCGTGCTTGGTGCCGGTCGATACTACATCAACACCGATGCTTTCGAAATCGAAATGAAGGAACTGTACGAGGTGCTTCCTGGCTTCGTGGCCGCCCGCATTGCCTACACAGGCAGCGAGCCCACCAGCAAGGCAGAACCATCTACCACGACAATCGACGGGTCGGCCACCGACACCGCCGAACACCGGCTTAACAGCGGTGGTCGCGCACTTCATGTCGTCAATCGAGGCGAACGCGGTCTGCAGAGCGAAGTGCTGCAGCCGGCCAAGTATGCTATCAACCCCTACGCGGAAAAAGTCATTCCATGGCCGACGTCTGCTCGTACCGTCGAGTGGGCCAATGCCAAGGAAGACCAAAAGACGAACTACTTCGACCCCTTCATGGTCGTCTCCAATGACGGCTTCGAGATGACCGTCGAAGTTCGGGTCAACTACCGCGTGCTGCCGGAGAACGTCCCTTACGTCATCTCCAAGCTCGGTGACATCGATGCCCTGGAAGCAAACGTCATTCACCCACAGGTGGACGGCATTTTCCGCTCGCAGGTCTCCAAGTCGCCGGCGCTGAACTACATGAAGAAGCGTGCCGAAGAAGCAGCCAGTGCCCTCGTCGAGGTGCAGAACGCGCTGCGTGACTATCGTATCGAGGTGATTGCCGTTTTGATCACCAACATCAACCTGCCCAAGGACCTGATGGATACGCAGTCGGCCAAAAACCTTGCCGATCAACGCAAGGAGATGTACACCTCGCAGCAGCTCGCCGAAGTGGCGCGCGTCACGCTCGAGAACACCAAGGCTGAAGCCGATCAGCAGTCATCCATCCGGAAGGCTGAAGCCGGCATCCTCATCGCCAAGAACGACGCTCTTGCTGCCAGGGAACGGGCTTCTGGTGAAGCTGCCCGCATCGAAGCAGTCGGCGTTGCAACAGCGAAAGCAATTCAGCTCAAGGGTGAAGCCGAAGCGGCCGTCGTTCTCGCGACTGGTACTGCCGAAGCCGAAGCCTATCGCAAGAAGTCCGACGCACTCGGTCAAGACAACGTTGCTCGTCTCGAACAGACGCGCGCGCTCGTCGAGATCAGGGTGCCTATCGTGCCGCAAATTTCCACCGGTGGTGGCAATGGCGGTGGTTCAATGGCCGACCTCATCGGCGCCATGTTGCTGCCCAAGCTCGCTGGTATCGACGGTGGTGCTCCCGCCGCAGTTGCCGCAAAGCCCACAGTCGCTCCGGCTCCTGATGCTGACGCCAGTGCTGCGCCGGCTTCTACGGACGCTTCCAGCGCCCCGAAGACCGACGTAGTGTAATTCCACTCCGCAGTACCATGCACATGGTATCGCAGAGTTGAATAAGTAATGGAAGGAGGTGGGGCATCTTTTGATGTCTCACCTTTTTTCTCCCTTTTTGCTCATTTCGGGTCCCTCGTCGGGTCTCTCGAATTGAGCGACGCGCTGCAAACTCAAACATGAGGTACCACAGTGACTGACATCGCGGCTAATGAAACAACTTACGCGACCGCTGACGAAGCCTTCGAGAATCGGGGAGCCCCAATATCGACGGGCGCAGCGAATCATGCGCTTTCTCAACTGATTAAGCTCGTTCCAACAGGTGGAAGCATATTTGGCCTATCGACGTCATACATCCAAACTTCAGTCGGCACCACTATCAGCGAGGACGACAGCTGGCGCATTGATGTAACACTCGAAGTGCCCAGCCGAGCTTCTTTGCTGTTTGCTTGGCTGGCTAGCTTGGGCGTCAAGGCTACCACGAGAAAAATCCAGTTTGTACTGAGAGCCGATCAATTGTCGGGCACCGCCAGCAGTGACGGCAGCGAAGCGACTCACGCCCAGCTCTATACTGTCCTCAACGGAGATTTTCCCAATCAGCTCTTCGGGCAAGGAGAGCCAACGCCGCAAGATTTCCGCGACAAAGAATTGCGAAATCTGTACGGCGCCGTCTATGCGACGACAGATTTCGAAGACGTTCTCAAAGTGATCCGCTCGGAACTCACCGGCGGAAGAGCCTTCGAAGACACCTCCGAATAACCCACAACTAATTAAGTAACAGAATGAGAGAGCGTTCCGAATCTCGCGCGAGCACTCTCTCTTTTTGTCATTTCGGGCATTCAATTTGCGTTAAACTGACACCATCCAAGAAAGATCTACTCGATGTCCTCAAACGCCCTTCAAATATTGTGCATGCCCTGCCTCGAAGCATTCGGATTGACCTTAGAGTCCGAAAGTAATGAAAGCGCGGCTCTTAGATTTCTCAAAAACGACGGAACATCCATCGTCGTACAAGCACGCTGCAATCAAAATGGAACGATCCAGGATTTTGTTTTAAAGGCCACTCCGTTCTCCATTCATAGACAATCTTCGGCGATGACCGCGGTCGAAAACTTACTGGCCAAAAATGACCACCACATAGTCGTTCCCGCGCGTCGACTCACTGCCTCTGGCAAAGACATTCACATTGCAACCGGATTTTCAGGAGCGGAAAAGACCGTCTGGAGTGTCACCACTTTCGAAGCAAACGCACCATCTTTCGATTGGCTTCAATCTCCACCACCCTGGACAGACTCGCACAGTTATTCGGCTGGAAACCTGCTTGCCAGAACCCACGCAGCGACACGATCCGTCAAAACCAGATTGCTTGACCTCGGCTGTGAAATAGAAACGTCGATAGCATCTAGCGTGCCGCAACTTCTGCTTGATGCGTGCGCAGATGCAGGGTCAAAGTATCTCGCGCGCATCGGTCTCGAGAGCCTGGAGCACCAGAGACTGCTGGCCATTTTGCGCAAGGCTGCTGCCGAAATCGAAGACGGAATCCACGCTAAAGCTCTTAAAGCCGAAGAAGTGGTTGTACATGGGGATTTTCAACCAGGCAATATTCTCTACCGCAATGGTAATGCCTGTGGGCTGATCGATTGGGATTACACACGTCTGGATAATCCTCTGATGGACCTAGCATATGGCTTGCTCATGTACGCAGGCAATTTGTCCTCACAAGAGCCCGCGCCATTCGATACCAATTTGTCTTGCAAATTTCTGCAAGGATATGTGGATCAAATTGCAGAGGTCGGTCATGAACCAGTGTGCTTGCCTGACTGCTACTTCACTCCCTCGGCTCGGGACAATCGTGTCTTCAGCAATTACATGAAACTCTCTGCGGCACTGATTATGCTCTGGAGCCTCAGCGTGCACGGTCAGAAGCATAGTTGTGGTATTGCAGTCGGACGCCGAACACTGCAGCTGCTCCAGGAGCTTTAGCAATCGACACCAATGGCGCTCAGCGAATCTCGCAATTGCTGAGCGTCCACAAACAAAATCGTTTGCATATTCAACTCTTTCGGTGCTACCAGATTCTCTTCCCGATCATCAATAAATACTGAATCTTCAGCGCAAGAGTTGGAGATAAGCAGCGCCCGACGATAAATCTCAGGCTCAGGTTTTCTCAGACCCATATAGCACGATGAAAAAAACGATTCGAAATAATCCGCTAGTGCAAATTTCTTGATGCGAAAATCATTCAGTTCGAATGATTCGTTGTTAATCGTTGCCAGTCGATATTTTCCAGTGGCTTGCAGTGCTTTAACCACTCCTAGAGCGTCTGAATTCGCCTGCGATTGCATTTTCATAAAAGCAAAAAAATCATCAACCGAAAAGCTGCGCGCCTCATAAAAAACAGTGGCCTTGAGATATTGAGTTAAAGTAATCAATCCGGCGTCAAAAGAATCTGCTACTTTCTGGTGATAGCTTTCAAATTCCTCGTAATCGAGATTGAATTGCTCGGCAGCCTTGCGTCGAGAAATGTGATCCCATCCATTTGTAGCAAGCACGCCGCCAACGTCACTGAAAATATTCTTGATTTGTTTTTTCACAATCTTTTGCACTAAATGCATCCTATCGGAGATGTTTTTCTCTTTGTAATGGAGTATCGCACGCCTGCGCGATTTTCCATGTCATGTCAGTGTTATTTTGATAGTTAAAATGTAATAGTCTGCCCATGATTCAGACAACCGGAGTCCCCTCTCCGCCAACATTAAAAACCAGTAGATCGTTTACCTGCGATCTGCTGGTTTTTGTCATTTTGAAACACCACCGGCGATACCAGAACTAGCGAAGCTCACGCAACAACGGCGACGGAACCAAATCTTAGGCATCGAAAGGTACATCCCATGATCAACCAAATAAATCAGATACCGCTTCCTGTGTGGGCCGTGCTCATTGCCATTGGTCTGCTGCTGCTATCCCGCCCAACCGGACGCTTCTCTTCTGGCTATCGGCCGCGCCGCATTATGCTTTCAGCATCGTCTGCCATGACATGGGAGGCTCCGAAACGCTGAACGTTGTGGCAGAGAAAGACGCTATCAATGTCTTTGCCGACGTCGGTCGGAGCGTCGAGGTGAAGTCGCGGTTGCACACTCTTGGTGCGCCCCGAATCCCACCCGAATCAAAGAAAGCACGTCCAACTACACTCAGCAAAAATGTCGTTGGTGTCACTTTTTAAAATACGTTAATTGCTAATTTTATCTATTTTAGGCTAAATAAAAAGCAAAAGAAAAAGAGCGGAATATAGCATTTTCGCCGCTCTTACCGAGTTCTAAAACCATTTCAGCCAAGCCATGCCTAACCATTTTTACTCTCATTAACAGCTTTGACTATTCTTGGAAGTACGCGATGTTTGCTTGCAGTTGTTCTGAAAATCCAATCGAACAATGGCAGAACGACGTTGTAGTTGCTATTTGGCTGAACGTGATGATCGCGATGACGTTCATCAAGCTTTCTAAACAGCCATGTTTTGGAAAAGAACCAACCCCGCCTGAGGTGCATTTCAAGATGTACTACATAAAACAACACTGCATAGGCGGCTCCATAACTGATAAGCAGCTTAGCCGCGAAGGCGTCCAATTTATGCACGAAAAAGGCCGCCAGAAGACTAGGAAAGAAACCGACGATTGCCAGTTGCAATGGATTATCGTCTTGATGATGCTCATCGTGTTCGTAGTCACGTCCGTGATGAAGCTTCATGTGATTGCGGCACATCTGGCGAAGCCATTCACTTTGAAGCGAATTAGCCACACGCATTTTATGCAATAACCAGCGATGCTCTGTATATTCCAAAAACGAATAAAACACATACCAGAGCATGAGGCATAACGGAATTTCGATAAGTCGATACATGACCGCGCACTCCTCTGTTTGAGTACTGTTATGAAAGTTTGATTGAAAGTGAAGGCTGTTGCTTTAGCTATTCCGCGAAGATGTTGAAGTGAGTTAAGTAAATTGACCCTAAGTAAAAGTCGACTAAAAATGCTATCCAGCCTTTATAAATTGCATCTTAAAATCACGCCTGAAAACGATAAATTAACAAGCAATCATTGAGACAGAACTCTGCCAAGCGCGCCACAGCACGCGGCATTCCTTAAGCCGCGCACATGTACACCACTGGCGACAACGGATAGAACGCCCTCGCGCGAGCTAACCAAGGGCTCGATGTATCAGCGTAAATCGCTGCAGACTGTGCGCGCGCTTGAGCCCAATCAGCCTTCTGGGCAATAGGGAACCCCCCCACCAGGGCCGTTGTTCATATTTAAATTTGTATAGTCCGTTGAACGAAGGTGAATGAGTGTCATACGGTAAGTTATCTTCTGTTCTCCTCTTTTTCTGGCACACAACCATTTAGTCTCTAAGCGCCTCACCTTCTTTGACACTTCTTCTGCAGCCTCAAACTGTCGGAGTGAACGCGTCGTCAAAGAATCCATGCCAAATAAAAAGAGCACAGAAGAGAAATCAACCAACCTTAAGGAGAGTCTTCTCATGCAACTTTTTCAGACAGCCATACTTCTACTCGGTACGGTGCTCGTCGCCGCCACCTTGTTCATCGCCATATTCGTTCGCAAGACGCAGACCATGACGTTCCGCGCTAAGATGCGAATGGGCAACTTCGTCAAGATCGTCCATGAGGGCTGGTGCATCGTCGTGCCGATTCTGCACTCGCTCTCGGAGCCCTTCTCGCTGCAGAGCGTCCAGTATGCGATCACCGTCACCACGACAACCAAGGACAAGGTCGCGGTTTCGCTTCTGCTCAATGTCGCCATCCGGGTTCAGCGCGGCAAAGAAGAACAAGCGATGTTCAACCTGGCCGATCCCGTTCCGCAGATCGAGTCCCATGTTGGCAAAGTCGCACTCGCGCTCGTGCCCACCATGGATCTCGACACCCTCTACGGCGACTCTGGCAAGGTCATCGCCGCTATCGCGACGGATATCTCGAAATTCCTGAACGACAACGGCTACGACATTCTTTCGGTGAACCTCAACGGCATCACCCTGCCGGATTCGGTTCAGAAGTCGCGCGATGCGGTCTACGTGAACACCCAGCTGCAGATCGCCGCAAAGGCTGCCGGTGAAACAGCAGCCGTTCTGGTTCTCGCAGCGGCCGAAGCCGACAAGATCGAACGGCAGCTCGACGGTGAAGGCGTCGGCGAAGAGCGTATGGCGATTGCAGATGCTTCTGTCGTCACCATCAACGAACTGAGCGAAGCTCTCGAACTTGAAGACGCTCCCGAGGAAGAGAAGAAGGAACTGCACGACGAGATCACCAAGTTGCTCAATCGGCAGCTCGAGCTCGCGACTCTCGTGAAGGTCGGCACTTCGACCGGCACGGTTCTGGTGTTCCAGCACAACCTCGGTGTCACCGACAAGGGGGTTCTCGCAGCCTAGGTCGCTTAAACACGACCTAAGAACAAGCGAAAACCTGCAACGAAACCTGTCGGCTGTTCAAGCCAAGCACTATTGGAGTCTACAATGGAAGATTCATCGAACATCGGTTTCTACGTCACTCTCGGTCTCACAGCCGTCCTGGCGATCCTCTTCATATGCACACTGATCGGCAGCATTCGAATCACTCCGCCCAAGCACTTCCGGGCGAAGCTTCGTCAGGGGAGATTCATCAAGATCGTCGGTTCCGGTCCCTGCCTGAAACTGCCGATCTTCGAGACGCTGACGGCGCCTTGGTCGCTGCAAAGTCAGCAGCACGTGATCAAGGTCAACACGACCACAAAGGACAAGGTTCCCGTCGTACTCGAACTGACCATCGCGATTCGGGTCAAGACGGGTCGCGAACGCGAAGCCATGTTCAATCTGCGCGAGCCCCTCAAGCAAATCGAGTCCCATGTCGGCAAGGTGGCATTCGCCAAGGCGCCCAGAATGGACCTCGAAGAGGTGTTCACCGACACCACCGGCATCGTTCTGGCGGTCAGAGAGGAACTCGAGCACTTCCTCGAAGACAATGGATACGATATTCTCAGCGTCAATCTGAACAATATCATCCTGCCGACGACTGTCAAAGACGCACGTGATGCGGTCTACGAGCAGACTCAGAAGAAGCTGACGGCAGAGGCTCAGGGCGAGACGAACAAGATTCAGACCGTTGCCCGAGCGACTGCCAACAAGCAGAAGATGAAACTTGGCGGTGAAGGCGTGGGTCTGCAGCGTATCGCAATCGGCAGAGCCTATGCCAACTCCATCAAGTCGCTCGGCACAGCGCTCGGTCTGGGCAAAGCGACTGCCGAGGAAAAGCGCTCACTTCGCCGTGAGATCCTCGTCATTCTGAACAAGCAACTCGACATGGATACGCTGCTCAAGATCGGCGTCGCCGCGACCAAGGTGCTGATGGTGCCTCAGAATTCGAGCACCGCCAGTGACTTTGCTGTCGGTCAACTGCTGGCCAGTTCGGACAGCAAGTAACGCATCTTTGCTCCACAAAGGCAGTGGTACAGTCGAAGTTGACTGTACTACTGCCTTTCTTCTTCACAGCAAGGATTCGACAAACCATAAAAAAAGGAAACACCGATGGTGCCTCACACTGTTGTTCTTGTCATAGTGGCGCTCTTTAGCGTTCCATTACTCGCTTTGTATAACAACCTCAGTCGTCGCACGAATGCGGCGCATTTGCAAGTGCTGCAGGCGAGCGACGCAATGCGCAAAATCGATCGCATGCCCTGGAAGCGACTCGAAAGATCGCAATTCCTTCTCGGAACGTCATTCGTGAGTATGCTCGCCGTAATGTTCTCGATGCGCTTCATTGCCGGGGACAGTTGGTCAGGGACGGACGTTGTTTCGTTCTGGACCGTCGCTTTGGTTTTGACTGGCTTCGTCGTTCTCAGCGAACACTACAAGCTCGAAGACGAAATCGTCAGCCGCGGAGGTGGTGAGCGCGCAGCATCAGTGCTGTACTGAACTCAGAGAAAGCCAGTCTGGAACGAGAGACCGGTGGGTCTCTCGCACCGGCTCGGATACTCATTTTTCATACGAATTATTGCTTAAAATATCATTTAAAGCAAAGTCGCAACCTCAAAATTGAAAAGAACTAGTCTAAGATGTGCTGCACGAGCGAAGCCAGTGCAACACATCTTGTTTGTTCTAACTAGCTAGAGCCGCCAACGAGATCAGAAGAAGTGTTCTCGTCGATCATCTTCTTCTTTCTCGCCCACTCTTCTTTGAAAAAGTTCAGTAAAACGATAGGATCTCTGCTGCGCCGAATTAGGTCGGGATCGTTCGGCCAGTAACGAAGACAATAAAGTCTCAGACCAGCGGGAGTGTTATAACTCAAGCACTGACGATTTAGACTGTTGAAATCGATTAATCGAAAATCAGTGTGCCCTATAGTTTTTTTGCACTCGGCAACCTGACTGAACAAAACTTGACTTTCAGTCGACGTTCCATAAGTGAACGAGTGTAGTCCCCAGGAACTTCCTTCCTTCAACATTGTGAAGGTGCACATAAGGTGTTCGTGTCGGAGCACCGGACAAATGACCATTTGGAAGTTTTGAACAAACTTCGCCAATCCATCAGTTGGATCGCAATTGGAAAGCTCGTCGCCGCTGATAGAATTGATCGGAAGTGGTTCGCCGATAGAGAACAAATCGCCAAACACGCGATGAGCGGCGCGATTAAGCGATCTTAACTGGGATTTGCTATTTCCATTTTTCATAACCGTTCCTTTTCTTATGCTTTTCGAGCTATTCGCCAGTCAGCCGACCTTTGCGTCGAAGACTATGTCGTCTCTGACGTGAAGTTGTATGCGCCCGCCTCTGAAGTTGAGAATGCCGGGAATGGCCTTCCCATGATTGAAAGCCACATTGCTCACGAATCCAGCAGCAGAGATTAGAGCATCGGCTTCGCGAAGCGTCTTACCGATCGCTTCGCTGGCCACCGCCTGCACTTCGTTGGTCGTATCATTCATATCAGTCATCCTTTGTCTCCATAAAGGTTTGTGGTCGAGGTTGTCTTCATCACTCAGCGCCTTGTGTTCCAAAAAAGCGCGGAGATTATTGAGTCTCTAATGCCCAAGCAGATCTCTAGCGAGCGAGCCTGCACTCACATTACGAGTACTAGATTGATTTAGATGATCGAGATAATTAGAAGATGGAGTTAGCTTTCAGGCAAATTAGTTTTAATTGGATGTGTGACTTCATTCTGCTCGTCATGACGATGACATCGCAACTCATAGGCGGCTCCTACGGAACTCGCGGCTATCGACACATAAGCCCTAGAAGCCTGCACAGATAAGGCTAAGCGACAGCCTAGAAGTTCAAGATAATGGAAGAAGTGGTCAGCAAATCAGACTGGCGAAGGTAAACCGGTATGCGCTGATGAACAAATAGTGGACTGCCTAGCAGATACTAGCGATGCAAACGTTAGGTGAAACTCACTTCTTTTTAGGCAAAGTCAATTCTAAAAAATGTGAGCGGCATTTTGGAAATACCGCTTACACCCTCGTTTAGATCGCTCTTTCCAACACCTTTGCAGATGTCAGCCCATATGACCTGCATCCCAAACGGCCTCGATGCCCTTGCTTGCGAGAAAAATGATTACTTCCATTTTGGTCGCCTCGTGCACTGCGCAAGATTGGCTGCGAAACCCTTGATAGTCATGGATAACAATTTCCAGCGTTGTGTTACGGCACCGCGGAGGCAAATACCTTACCGCAATTCCAGCACCCAATACGCATGAACCACCGTCACCATGAGCAGAGTAAAATTCTTCGCAAAGCCGCGACCAGAGCGCTGTCGCTTCGGTGATGGCGGCTTTCCACTCGGGCGTTCTCATATTTTTGTCGCGATAACAAGCAGTCTTTTGCGGAGCATGATAGACGACATAATCCACAGGAATGCCCTCGAAAGCCTTCGGCAAAACAGCTTCGGGCAGCGCTTCATCGAGAACCACAAATAGCGAATTTGCACGGACCAAATAGTATCCCTTGTGCACGTGAGTAATCCACGGCTCTTCCTTCGAGAGCAACTGTTTGCACATGAGGCTACCCGGATGGAGAAACGTCACGTTGAGAGGATTGTGCTCGCGATAAAGCTTTTCGAAATGCGGTCTGAGACTCGCCATTAAACGGTCGCCGACTTCGCGAAGATGTTCGTAAGACACTTTATTCTTTGCTGGTTGCTTGCTTTGGGTCATGTTAGTCTCCACAAAAACATGCTGCAATGGAACCTGGTCTGCATCAATCCGATGACTGCAGCCAGGTTCTATCTAAAAAACCGTTGAGCTAACGAGAATACCGTTGACAGGCTCTGGCAAATTCTTCGCCAAAACTACCGTCAATGAAATCGGCGAATTTGACCCGATTCCTGCCCATCCAGCTTTTTGTGTTGGCGAGAAAATACTGCGCATCTGACAATGCCAAATTATCAGTGGTGCGCTTGTCGTAAAGAATCCTCGCCAGATTTACCGTCCGGCATTTTGGACACGAGCCACACTGTGAATCGTAGAGTCGAAGTGATGGTGCGTTGCGCTCCCAGCAGCTACGATAAACACCAAAGTATTTTGCCGGGGTGAAACAGTTGGCGACGTGATCGAGCCACCCACTGCGGTGAATGAGCAGATCTTTCACGGCGTAAACTTCTTCTCTATCGCGCCAGGCGACCTGACATGGAATCTTGAGCCGACTCAATATCTGATTGAAGAACCGCATGTTCTCAACCTTTCCAGAAAACGGCTCATTCTCCTTTGTCTCAGCATAGCCCTCGGTGATAACAGTGGAAGCTCCAAACTCGAGTGCATCCGGAATGATTAACGCCAGGAGAAAGAAGTCTCTGGCGCGCATGATTTCATGTCCGGCGCTTCGCGAGCCGTTCTTGAGCTCGACAAATTTGAAGTTGTGAAACCCCAACTCTTTCTGTTGACGATCGCAATATTCATGCTCGCGTTTTGCAACCGCTCGATTCAGCCCACTTACATGTACTGCTAGGACGTTTTCTCTTCCGTATTCTTCTTCAGCCCACCAGATGTTGCGCAGCGAATCCTTGCCCCCTCCGTGAGCAACAGCTGCTCGCTGAAGCGAAGGTTCACGGAGAGTTGGAAGTTGCCACGGCTGATCGTCCGACGAGAAGAATCGAGGAGGAGCTTGTTGAAGCGACTCATACATGCCAGCAAAGAGCGAGCGTATCTCCGGACAGATTTGAAAATTCGTCCGAATTCGAGGCTCAACATATGGTGAAACAAGAAACATCGCGCCGAGCTGAGAAAACAGAAAGCGCGAAAGCGGCGTCAGAGAATAATTCTGCGCGAGCTCAAGACTTTCCAGTCCCTTTGGACCTTTCATCTCTAGCCGACGCTCTTTGAGCACTATCGACAATTCCTGCATAATTAGCTCCTCACTGTCAATCTTCGTTGGGTACGTAGTCGAAGAGTGCCTCGACTTCCCGAAGCTGTCTCAGCGCCAGTTTGACGTCTTTCCACGCTTCCTTATAGCTTTTGATATGCGAAGGAGCGCGTGCCACCTTTCGGTCGGCGTCATCGAGACACAAGGTGACCGCTAGGAGCAATTTGTCTCCAAAATCGTAATCAAACGCAGGGCTGCGGTTTGTTCGTGCCGAGCCAATGCGATCTTTCAGTCTATTGTGATGTTCACGCGCCTGGTCGACGGTATGGGGCACCAGATTCGTAAGGTTGTAATTCAGGAGCTCATTGGCGACAAAGAAAATGACGGCGACAACAAATGCCAACGCCATGTAGAACAAGACTACGAAAAAGTCCTGCCCGGTGAATGTGGTAAAACAGGTCTCGAATTGTTGCAAGCGGGAATACATGTTCTGTCTTTCTATCTGTTTGTATCGCGTGGTGATGCACCACCTTTGGTGTGAGGGTTTATTAGGAAAACATGGAATCCGCCAATTTCAGCCAATTTGCTCCGTGAAGCGAATGGGATGCGACTGGTAATAAAAGAAAACGGACGATGCAGATTGCGCATCATCCGTTTCACTGTTGCTCATTCAATTTCACTACGTTGACCTGACGCGGCTAACGCTTTGGACGAAGAATGCCTCGAAAGAAATCGCTGATGGCACCGAGGACCATGTACCGAATTCTTGTCGAACGATATAGCAAGATTTCCAGCTGATCATCCAGCGAACGAATTCGCTGATTCATCTCATCTTGAGCGTTGGCTACCTGCCTTTTCAACGATGCATTCGCCGGTCTTATTGCTTTGCGATACGCCGCGAAGAAGCCCTTCACATCATGCTCATATTTATCTTGGATAGACAAACAGGCCGCATCGCATTTTTCGATGGCTTCCTTGAGCCGTGGATGAATCACTGACTTCTGCAGGAACATCAAATTGTCGTCAGCCAGCTCGCCACCCAGCGACTCGCTCACAGCCGCCACTTTGTCTCTGTGGGGCTTGCAGGCTTTTTCGCAGATTAGCTGATGTGGTGCAATTTGCTCACGCACCAGATTTCTATATTCTGCCGTGCACACAGTAAAGTTGCGCTCGGCATCATGCTTTTTGGTCAGAAAGGTTTCCCTGGCCAGCAGCTTGTTTTTACGAATCTCTTGAGCGAGAGGCGACGTGAATGCGGCGAGCTTGCGTGGGTCGACGTAACTATTCAACGGTGCACGACAGCGCTGACATTCGTCATAGCCCTTGCTGCACTGCGCGCAAATTTGGCAATCGGAGTAGGTCAGGTTGCCGCAGTCACTGCATGCTCTGTCCATGATTTCGGCGGCGCCTTTCAGCGTGGTGGGATGTTTAGTACACAGCATCTCTTATACTCCAACCTGGGGTCGTGAAACCTCCTCTGGTCATGCAAATGGCGCTTGCAAAACCAAAGAAGGCGCGTTTGAATTACTGTTTGGCCGCTCGACGTCTAGCCAGAAGCGCGTTAGAACTTGCGACTTCATCGAAGTCTACATCCGCCTCGTCCAACAAAAGAGATTCCGTTTCAGCGTTGTAAGCTGCTGCAGCTGCACTTTCGCGAGCCTTGTGAAAGCACCACTGCACATAAACAAAACGCTTGGAGGCGCGATCAACCTGTCCCATTCGGAGCAGAGTTCGCGAATCCTCATAGCCTTTGACTATTGCCTTTAAATATTTTTGCACAGCGTCATCTGTCATGTACGCACCGCAATCTTTGAGAAGCGCCCTGTACGAGATTGGGAAGCGCCACAAATCGTCGGACAGTCTAAGTTCCGCACGCTCCTTACGGGCTTGCCGCCAGTCCACAAGCGCTGCAACGCAAATGACAAACACAATCAAAAAGCACAATGCCGCACCAGCGGTGTTAGAGAAAATCGACACTTTGTAGTCTTTCTCAGTCGTATAGACCGAAGAGTTTATAAACAAGCAATGAAGTTTAGTTGGAAAAAGATGGTGCCAACTGCATAAAGAAACGGCCAATTCTAAAGTGTGCATCGCCCGTTTCACTAGCGTTTGACTGATCTCAGCCGGTCAGTTTCTCAAGGGCAAGCTTTTCACCCTTGACGTCGTAGTCAATCTTAAAATTCTGAATACTCCACGGAGCTTCAGAGCTCTCACGATCCAACGAGACTTTGACCTTGTGCCCGGGTTTACACAAAGCGAGAGCCTTGACCGAAGCACTGTTTGAATATTCCAACACCACCTCCTCGCCGCCATCTGGGAGTTCAACCAGAATAGCGACGGTGATGAAGGTGTAGCCTCCTCCAAACAGATAGGGGGCTCTATTGAGAATTCGCCCATTGCACTCGACAGGAGGCGCCCGCGTGGCGGTTTTATTACGACCAAACATTGTCACCTCCTCAACCGACGCGGGTGTCGTAAACCACGTCGTTCTCGACGAAAAGCTTGACGCGTTTATCGTTATATTCATGAGCGCCGGGAATACCGACCCCATGAACGATCACCACGCGGCTGATAAAACCAGCCTCGGTGATGAAGGCTTCCGCCTCACGAATGGGCTTACCGACCACTTCGCGAGCGACAGTCTGAACGTTCTTGGTCTTCGTTAAAGTCATTCCAGAATATCCTTCTTAACCAATGGTGGGTCGCACCGCGCCGAATTCTTACCGTCGACTCAAGAGATTACTTATCTCAAGCGGCCGCATACGCACCATGCGCTGCGTTTATACAAAGTCAGCTCCAGTTGTCTTATGAGATAAGAACAACTGTCGCTGACTTTGCATTTTCTAGACCCCAGTTCTAACGCTGAAAGTCCCGGCGTGGATCTTCTTGAGCATCTCACAGAGCGCGTCGAAGTCGGTTTTCAATTCGACATCGATCATCTCGTCAGCGAGCGCGACAAGCTTATCCAAAGTAGCTTTGCTCGTATCATCGATGCTATCGACGTCCGGCGGAATCATCGTGTCGAAGTTGAAGAAGCGCCGCATGGCACTGTCGCGATGCTGGAACATCTGCGGTATCTGCTTGTTCAACAGCAGCTTCAACTGGTAACTGACGATGTATCCCTGACCGCCGGTCAGCATATCCAGAACGGTGCCGAGGAGCTTCCAGATGGGAGCACGCGACATCGTCTTGTAGCTGAAGGAGCGCAGATACATTCCGGTACCGAAGGAGACAACGATGAATTCGTCATCGTCATTGGCCTTAAGCATGGCCTCGGCCAGTCCGCTAATCGCCGGTGCATTGACCTCAATGCCACCGTCGATGAAGCAACCATCCGGTCCAAGCGAAGGATCAGCCAGCGGCGGGAAATACTGCGGAGCCGCAGTTGATGCTCTGCAGACAAACCAGGCTTGACGCTTGGCGTCGTCTTTGTCGTAATTCTTGAAGAAAAAGGGTTGGAAAATCGGCCCGGTCTGCGTAGCCGGAACGATCACATTGTGCATGTGTTCACCGAGAGTGGTGCCACCCAGATACTTCTTGAACACAGACTCGATGCCGGACGCTGGATATCTGCCGCAATTAACAACAAGCGAAAGCAGCAGGCGCCAGAAGTTTTTGGGGAAGATGGTGGGGCTGTCGTTGTAGTAGAGATTGACGATGTCACCACCGCGGTAAAGAGGTGTGCCATCGGCTTTGGGCTTGGTGAGCGCAAGAGCGACAATGGCTCCGGTGGATGTGCCAATGAAGTAATGCTTGAGGCCCTGGATGGATGCAAGTTGGGTACCGAGACGTTCTTCAAGACGTTGAACCGCACGCGCCTGCATGATGCCGCGTGTGCCGCCACCGTTGAAAGACCAGATGATGTGGATGTTAGGCATGATTGCCTCCCAAGTGGATTAGTTCTGCAAGCAGGCAACCCTGAGAGCAGTGATGCAAAAGATGGTGAGCACGCGGCAACGACAAAATTCCGTTTGGTGTCTTCAGAAGCAGTCGACGACAGACAAGCAAAAGCTCGTTCAATCGGCGTTCTGTTTCAATTGGAATTGCGTTTTGTGCTGTGTTGGAATGCTAAACAGAGAAGTAGGTATAGAACTTGTACTTAGATCTAGATAAATTCAAAGAGATATATCAAGAGCTTAAAACACATAAGCACCTGCTAATGCTCTGTTCAGATCTTCCTGGCCACCTCTGCAAACGCTCGGCCCGTGGCAGTAAGGGATGTAACAAATTTGCACATTTTCAGTTCAGCTTGATTACTTCGCGCAGCTATGTAGCACGCACAGATATGGCGCAGTTCGCGCGACGCAGACACATTTATGATCGATTTGTCATAAGCCTGGTGTAACGGCAAAGCTTCAGACTCGCTAAAGATGGTCATAAAAAAGCAATCGGTGTGCTATAAAAATCAAATCGGTAATGCATTCGACTTTTGCACCAGAGCAATCAGTCCCAGTGACGCTTTGGCATAAAAGCCATGACCACCGAAAAAAATTGAAAAAAAAGCTAGAAAGGCGATACGGGCGAGAGAGGTCAAGGAATGTTCCCACCAATCTCGCCCGAATCCTAATTTGAAACCAAACGAACAGCTTTGATGCACCCCTGAATCAAAACCCTTCGCCAGATTGGCTTCTCGCTTAACTTCTGGATATATACTGATGAAGGTATTTCTGGACAATTTCTCGAAAACATTTTTCGAAAAGAACAATCTTGCCGTGACTGACCCAAATTCGCTTAACCCGGACCAAAATTGGATGAAAGCGGCTCTTGCAGAAGCCGAAAATTCAGCCACAGACGTGCCGGTGGGGTGTGTCATCGTTAGAAATAACGTCATTATCGCCTCCGCACATAATCAACGCGAATTAAATCAAGATCCAACCGCGCACGCAGAAATCATCGCTATTCGCCAGGCTGCTGCGCATCTGAATCGCTGGCGCCTGGACGATGTTTGTTTATACACAACACTGGAACCTTGTCCCATGTGTGCAGAGGCACTGTTACAAGCACGTGTGCCGCGTCTGGTTTTTGGCGCGTATGATATCAAATCGGGTGCGGTTGGCTCGGCTTTCAATCTCTATTGCGAAGGTCGCATTTATCCATTACCAGAAGTAAAAGGCGGAGTACTTGAACACAATTGTCAGAAACTGCTAATTGATTTCTTTAAAAACAAAGCACGCAGCATCAAATAATCTCACAACCTATGCAAGCAAAAACAGCAACCTATCTGACTTTTAGCCTCTTGATGGTGGGATTTTTAACGCTTAACAGCAGCGCACAGACAAACAACGTCATCGCTACAAACTCACAATCGTCTTCGCTTAATTGTCAAAAAGAAGCGTACACAGATCTGCAACAGATGAACCCTCGCAAAGCAATCCTGGATCTTATGCCGCTATACGCTCATGATGTTCGCCTATCTCTGACACAAGCGAATAACGCAAAGAAAGCTGCACGAGATCTGGCCTGGATTGGCCGCGCTTTGCTTTTTGATGAAAACGAAATTGCCGCTGTTTCAGTTCTGTCTATGGCTCACCGCCTGGCTCCAGACGATCTGGCGATTACCGCTTCCTTAATCGACAATTGTTCGCGGGCAGGTTACCCTGAGCGCGCCGCCGCACTGATTGCTGAGTGCAAAAACAAACAAGACCTTGAGCTAATCAAGGTGCAAGCGATGATTGCTCTGCGAGAAACAGCGCCACTTAAAGCACGCAAACTGCTGGAAGAATATGCACTTGACCCGGCCTTGTCAAAAAATGCGGCTAACGACGCCGGTTTTGCCATCACAAAAGCGCGTTGCACTCTAAGAAATGGTCTGCAAGAAGCAGCGGTCAAACAATTTAAAGAAGCAGCGCAAGTTAATAACAACCGCTATGTCAGTCTGTTATGGAAAGCTGCCGCACTTGCTCTCGAAGAAAAACCTGGGGAGCAAGAACTAGGAGAACAAAACCGACTTGAGCGAATCAAAATCCTTAAAGAAGCCGGTACCATTGTCGAGGGCGATCCAGTCTGGCATAACGATTTAGCGATAGCATATGGTCATCACGACCATAGTGCTGCCAAAGAACAGGCCAAATTAGCATTGCACAGCAAGCGATTTACGAGTCGCAGCTATTACACAATGAGTTTTGATCTGCAAAACGAACAAAAATATGAGCTATCAGAAAAGTATATTGAGCACGTCATCAAGCTCCGTCCACGCAGTGCCGAGGCGCAGTTTTCTCTATCACGACCATTGAGACGACAGAAAAAACTCGATCAAGCGATTGCTGCAATAAAAAAGGGGCTTACGTTTAATCCAAAGGCCGGCAGCGCTCGCGTCGACCTAATCAACCTGTTGATCGAGCAGAAAAAAGATGACGAAGCCTTCAAAGAAATTCAAACCATGAATCAGCTGTGCCCCGAATTTATAGGCGGATGGCGCAAACTGGGCGATGCCTACCGCAAGCAAAAAAGATGGACCGAAAGCCTAGCCGCTTATCAAAAAGCGCTCTCGTTAGTGTCAAATAAGTACGATGATCTAAATGTTCTTGCCAAAAACGAAATTGGGCAAATTCACGCTGGTATGGGATTTATCTATTATGCGCAAGAAGATAAGTCTAAGGCTCTAGAAGAAGCAAAAATCTTCAATTCGTTGAAATTTATTGTGCACCTAGCCAACGGGCTGCAACTGCTTAATCTGCGCCCGGACCACATTGTACTCAGCCAACTGAAAAAAGAAAGAGAAATTCAGGAACACATCTTGCTAGGCGACATGTTGTTCGAAACCAAAAGTTATTCTGAATCATTGAGCGAATATAAAGAAGCCGAAAAAATCAATGATGACGATGCTGACTTGCACACTTACATTCTCAATGTCTGTGTTGAAAGTGGACAGTGGCAGGATGCAATTCACGAGGATTTGTCGCTTTCACAGGTACTGGTGAAGTCCGCACCGGCCAAATTAGGCGAATTCTTCAAGAAACAATTCGCCCATTAATCGAGCTGTGTCGCCTCAAATGGCAACAATTGCCAAGTGGAACACTAGCCGCGCTAGACCAATCTAAAGCGCTTTGATTTCTTTTCATGGCCAGCTACGCTCATCGCTTGCAATGAGGAGCAAATTTTTGTCAGGCTACGCGTGCTTATACAAATCTCTATTACACGTCGTAAACTCCAAGCCTTTCAACATCATCGAACTTTATCCGGCAGTTGATTTCACTTTTCGCGAAATGCATCACTCCGGTGTATTTTTCTGTGCCATCTTCACTAACAAGGACCTCCAATGTTTGTCCGCACCGCATATCCCACCGAAAACCCACAGCGTTTTCGAACGGTACTTCGCAGCCTTTTTTGGATTATTTGCAAACCGAAATTTGTTGTCTTTGTGGGTCCGCCTGGAGCCGGCAAAGGCACAATCGCAAACGAACTGGCTGCTTTCCTCGAAATTCCGACCGTCAGCATGGGCGATCTCTTCCGCCGCGAGCAGGCCAATGGTACCGCTATTGGTGTTCTCCTTTCGACTCTGATCAACGAAGGCAAATTCGCGCCAGATGAGCTGACCATCGGAGTCTTGAAGAAGGAGTTGCTCAAATTCAAATACTGGCGCGGAGGAATTCTCGATGGCTTTCCACGCAATATCAATCAGGCAATACTGCTTGGCACCATGCTCAAAGAACAAGGCGCTGCGCTAACAATAGTGATCGAATTCGCCGTGCCTGAACCAGATTTGCTTAACAGGCTGGCTTATCGCCTCACCTGCTCAAACAAGGAATGTGGGCGCACATTTCATCTGAAGATGCTGCCCCCGAAGGTCTCAGGTGTATGCGATCACTGCCAGAGCAAACTCTACCAGCGCCCCGACGACGCGCCTGCTGTAGTTGAAGCAAGGCTTGCCACATATCGCACGCAGACAGCCCCGCTTATAGCGTTTTACGCCAAGGAGGGTTTGCTCAAAACAGTCCGTGCCGACAATACAACTGGAAAAGACACAGTGTTGAAGGCGGTCATTAGTCTTTTCTGAGCGTAATGAGAATTCCTCCTCCAACCAAAGAGTAAGTAATCCATGACCTCAATTGGAAATCAGGACAAATTTCTGGGCCTTCATTGCGACGGTCGGGTCGTTGCGTGCCCGTGTTGCCACCACCACGGCGTCAACGTTCTCGAGGATGGGTCTCGTCGGTGCGTTCTCACTGGCGAGGCTTTCGAGGCAACGGAAGCAGACGGAGACTTGTTTTCCATACGACAGGGCTACGAGAAGAAAATCCACGAACTGGCTTCCCGGTCCGGTTACTCCTGGCAGACCATCGTGGCCATGCCTCAACCGGAGCGGCAGACTCTCGCGACGTCTTTTGCATTTGTCGACTTGTTCCACAAAAACTGTGGTGGCAATCCGGCTGTGACGACCGTCGCCATACTTCCAGCCGAAACTCTTGAGCCGACCATCGTTGAAGGTGCGGTTTCTTTGCTCGTCGAAAGGGGTTGGGAAGTTTTTCCGGCTCGCTCTGAATCAAACTGCGATCAACGCACTTTGTGGTTGAAAGCACCAGCACCAAAAAGCTAGTGACTCTGCGACTTCTGAAAATCGCCTTGGTCGAAATCCAATGGCCAAGAAATTCTGCAACATGAGGACTAACCAAATGCGCATGAACTACGAAAAACCAATCTCGAAGCCCGTGACCATCAGGGCCACGTTCAACGGCACCGAAGTGCTGAAGCAGGATTTCGCAATCGGCGATACGCCTGCTGTGGAATGGAATCCGCCGCCCAAGACCAGCGGCGTGGTGCAGCTGTACCGAATCGTCGACGGCAAGGAAATCCCTTCCGGCCGCGCGACTTACTGGGGCCCAGACTTTCTCGGAGCGCAGATGCTCGTCGAAAAGGCGAAAAAGTTGCGAGAAGAGAAGAAAGACTGGCAGGCGCGTACGCTGCTCATCGAGGCGGCCAGGCTCTTCGAAAAGTTTGCACCGGCTAGTGCGGATCTCGCTGAAGCGTACGAAAACCTCTGGGGCATCTGCTTCTTCTCCAAAGCGCGCTCGAAGAACCTCCAACGACGCCGCCAGGAGGCGCTCAACTGGTACGAGAAGCAAATCGTCGTCATCGAACGCCAGGGCGACTTGTCTTCCCTAAGCGGCAATCTCACCAATCTGAGCGTCATGTACGCCCGGTTTGGCGACCGCGAAACGGCGTTGAAGCGGGCACTGCGGGGACTCAAACTTGCTCGCGAGCTCAATGACGCAGGCGATAAAGAGAGAATTGCTTCCTGGACCCAGACCGGTTGGCATCTGATCGCGCTCGGCAAGCTCGATCAAGCGGAAAGACTGGTCAACGAGGGTCTCAAGCGTTTTGCCGAGGATCCAAATCGAGCATTTCTCTGGAAACTGAAACGCGACATCCACACGGAGCGTGCCAGGCTGTGCCAGCTGAAGGCTGAAGAGCTCTGGCCGGAGGATGCCTGCCCGCTCTAAGTACCGTAATGGCTTGAGACAGACCCTGTTCTCCTGTCTCAAGCCACTCTAACCACCACCCCAAGAGACAGAGTTGCAAGACTTCACAAGGAAATTTTTAACAGCGAGCACACAGGAATACCCCAATGTCCCGTAAATCGAACCGAGCGCCAACACGGAAGGTTCGCCTTTTTCCCACCGCTATCGCCGCCGATACGACCCTTGCCACTTACAGCCTCAGTCATGAAAATTTTGCTGAAGGCAATCAGGGCAAAATCACAAATGCAATCGCTCTCAGCGCCATTCTCACACCATGGTTGCATGAGCAAATGACTCGCACACGCGGACGCCTCACCTGCCGCGAACCTATCAGGCTCATGCTGAGCGACTTACAGAGTTTCCTCAAAACCATAAGTCAAGCTGATGACACCACATTGGCCCAAACGCTCGTTCAAACCTGGCAGCAGATAAGCGCACGCGCCGCACCGACACCGGAAGAATCCGAAGCGCGTGAGTCCATTCAGCCACGTCTGGTCGACGGAGCTGTAAGCGCCCTCAAACGCCAGTTAAGTCGCTGGTCCAAGGTCGAGGGAATGGACATACTGAGAGTTTTTCTCAGCGCTCAAGACAATGCAAACGGCGCAGCCGAAGAAGTCTTTGCCGGAATCAATTTGTGCCCCAACCGCACGTTTGCCTGGGGTCTTCTTTTTGCCGGCGGTTCTGGTTTCCCACTCAATTTGCAAAGTTTCAGGCAGATGATCTGGGTTACCCGCTACGAGTTTATCCAGGACGCCATCCACGACCTGGGTCGACCGTTGCCCTTAATGGAGATAGCCGACATCACAGCAGACCAGGATCTGGTCACTGCGGAAGCAACCATCCAGCATCTGTTGACTGCGTCTGAGCTGGCTTATGCCCTGTCTTTCGGCGCATTTCAGTTGGACTTCAATCCTGACAATCTGCCCGACGCCCAGGTAATCCAGTATCCACGCCCAACACCACGACTGCGCATCAATCCACTTTTTGTGGAGCAGCGCAAGAAATAGCATTGCACGGTGACTGCTTGAGACGGAGCCAATCTTCTGTCTCAAGTTTTTATACGCAACTTTGCCTAAAACGATAGAGAACAACAACGACAGTCGATGTTCCGCTAGAATTGCTAGAAATAGCAACAGTGGGATCACATGCGCGAACATCAAATTACAATCACTTTGCAAGCCGAACAATTTCAAGAAATCCAACGCCTGGCACGCACTGCTGGCGCAAGATCAGTAGGAACATACGCTCGCGAAAAATTGCTTGCAGCAGTTGGGCTTAACTTGGGTAGCAAAAACCTGAAAGCCACCAGAGCGCAAGATTTGACCAGTGTTACCGGCGAATTGAAACGCTTGCATAGAGAGCTACAAATTTTCATTGCTGAATCATTGAGCGCCAAAGATTATGGTTACATAGTCAATGGGCAGCCACAAGCAGATCTGCAGCGCAGCACCACATCCAGTACCAGTCAAAGCAATCCAGATCAGGAATCAGCCACTTCCGAAAGTGCAGCGGTCGGTCCACTAAAAGACTATGGGCAAAATGCAAAAGAAGCAGAAGAACTCGCTGAAAGAGCATTCATCATTTCACCAAGACTTGGAGCAATCGAAGAAGTTTTCGATGAGCCGATGGATTTTTCCGACCCGCTCGATGAATTGCTCGGAGAGTACGATGAAGCGGCGACGCCACTTGCCGCCAGTTCACTGTTGAACGCGATGGAAAATCAACAGACACCCAAAGAGGAAAAAGAAGAAGAGAGCAATTCTGCAATTCCAAATGACATACAAAAGAATGAAGAACTGTCCACATCAGCTTCAGGAGGGGAAATCCCCCACTCAGTATTCGACGCTGAGTTAGCTGCATTTCAGAATCAGCAAAAACAATTAGCCGAAAGTACAACCAAAGAAACTCCAAAAGATACAACTGCACCGGTTTCTCCGAGCCCTGCGACTGCAAAAGAAGAAGGAGATGAAGAGCCCGCTGTCGAGCTAATCCAGCCCGATGAAGACGTTAATTCAGGGGCGCAAACGGGTATACAAGAGGAAGGCTCTGAAATCGATTTTCAAAATAGACCTCCTCTCAGTGGTGGTCCTCCCCCTAGAAAACGTCGAACATGAGAGCCAGTGAATTGACTGCCCTTTCTGGAGAGCTTAGGATTCAATTGTCAAAGCAAGACAATCAACAAGCGGCAAAAGCAAGAGCGGTTATGGCTGGGGGAGAATCATGATGGAAGCGGGCAAAAGTGAATCGATTATGGCATCTAATATGCGAAACGATCTAAGCGACACCGTATACGGTGCAAAACACGAATCAATCAGCGAAAGATTTAAGCTGTCCGAGTCCCAGGAATGGTCACAGAGCAGACAGCTCTCACCCACCGAACAACGCCTGGCGGCAATGGTTCAAGCCTTGCTTGAACTGGAAGCTCGCAATAACGAACTCGCAACCGCCATCAAACAAAAAGATATCGCAACCATGGATAAACACATTGAATATCACCGCCAGCACGGCAATTTCACCGACTCTATGGCACGTCAAACAGTCTTTGAAGTAAGCAAGCAACTAAATGCCGGCGGCCAATCCATGGAATGGCAAATCAGCTAAGACCACTTTTTCTCAAAAACGCTCAAAGAAGGAGACTCCACTCCTTCTTTTTTTTGGTCTCTTTTTATGCCTAATTCTAAACTTGCGCAAAGATGCCGCGCAGATCTTTGACACTCGTGAAATAAAGAGTCTATCCTGAGTTCACGGGACAGCCCCAGGCTTTAAATGAGGATAACCATGAGCGTACTTAAACCACGTGAATTCTTGATGATTCCTGGACCAACACCTGTCCCGGATGCGGTCCTTGAAGCAATTGCCCGTCATCCGATTGGTCATCGCACACCAGATTTTTCCAAAGCGCTCAAAAGCGCAGTCGAAAACTTACAGTGGCTGGGTCAAACGAAACACGATGTTTTCGTCTTGACCGCCTCCGGTACCGCAGCTCTGGAACTTGCCATCTTCAACACGATAAGTCCGGCAGATGACGTTCTCTGCGTCGTCAATGGCGTCTTCGGCGAACGCTGGGCGCGCATGAGCGAGGCCCTAGGCGCCAAGGTCGAGCGTCTGAGTGCTCCTGCCGGGCAAGCTGTGTCGGTCAAAGCATTAGAGCAAAAACTGGAAGCAGATAAAGAAAAGAAATTCAAAGCGGTGATCATCACTCACAATGAAACATCCACAGGAGTGGTGCACGACATTCAACCGATGCTCGCCGCCATTCGCAAACATGGCGCATTATCAATTGTAGATACAGTAACCAGCTTCGGCGCCGTGCCTTTTCCTATAGATGAATGGCAAGCCGATATTGTCGCTACAGGCAGTCAGAAAGCCCTGATGCTTCCTCCAGGTCTGTCTTTTGTTTTCTTTGGTCCACGCGCCTGGGATGCTCACAAACTGTGCAAAACGCCGCGCTTCTACCTCGATGCCGCCAAGTACAAAAAATCCATGTCTGCCGACACCACGCCCTTCACACCGAACGTTTCGCTCGTCATGGGCTTGCAGGTTGCTTTGCAGATGATGAAAGAAGAAGGCACTGAATCAATTTTCGCCAGACACAAACGGCTGCAAAAAATGACACGAGAAGGTCTAAAAGCTCTCAATCTAGAATTGTTCGTAGCCGAAGACTGCGCTTCATCAACGATTACGGCTGTCTATCCACCAGCGAATATCGGTGTCGATGTGATTCGCAAAGGACTCAAAGAAAAATTTCGCATTCTCGTCGCCGATGGTCAGGAAGAGCTGAAGGGCAAAATATTCCGCATCGGTCATATGGGCTATGTGTTCGAACGCGACGTTTTGATGACACTTGCTGCTCTAGAAAGCGTGTTGATCGATAACGGTCATCGTTGCGAAAAGGGTGCAGCAGTGAGCGCTGCCTTGCGCGCCTGAGCCAGGTCGGAAGGACTAAGCAGAGCATTTTCCGACACCATTTGCGGTGCCGCACTTTCACATATCCCGGCTTCATTGATAAAGCTCAAGCTGGGGCGCAAATGAAATTCTTGCATAAACGATCTTAAAGAAATGAGCTAGTTACCGGTTTTAATGGTATCAAAGAGGTCTGCACTCGAGTATTTAAAGATGCAAAATCAAAAAATCAATTTGCTGTTCGGCGTCATTCTGTTATTCGGTTCAAGTACAGCACCATCGCACGCTCAGGCGGCCAACCCCTTAGCCATTGGCAGTTCGCTTTTACAGCCGTTGCGATACTTCAGTTATTCACCCTGGGGTGGAAACGGCCAGACTAATCCTATCTGGTGGGGCGGAAAAATTCTGCAGCAAACGAGCCGAGGCACAGGCGGCGTTGGTTACGGTGGCTATAGTCCCTACGGCAATCCAAATTTTTATCAAATCAATGCCGACGAACATAATCCGAATCCAAATCCTAATGCCAATCCACAACAAGTGATTCGCTATGGTTACCCCAATTCAAATCAGTTCAACAATCAAAATCAGAACCAGAATCAACAAAACAACGGCACTAGCGCATTTCAATCTTCAAGAAACGGCGGACAAAATTTTACGCCAACGAATCAAGCCAATGCCCAAGGTCCTGACCCATTTTTAACCCCCATCAGCGGCGCAGGAGGAAGTACCGGAAACAACTATGCCCGCCCTGGCTCTCCTCACAATCCGACCTCATACGGCTCTGGCAACTCCCGCGGCAAAGCGCCAAAGCCAAGCAAAAATGCGCCGTTTGCTAATTCTTTCATTGACACCGTTAATACCAAATACAATGGCGATATTTCGCGTGCCATGAGCGATCAAAATACCCGAGACATGGCTCGCAGTCTGGGGTTGATGAATAAATCTCAAGGAGAACTAAATCTCTCCGAAGATCGCAAAGGAGCAATTGGTCATATTCTGCGTGATGATTCGCTCGATACAGACAGCAAAATGACAGCTCTCAAAGCGCTAATGCATTAGATCAACCCTTTTCGCGACACTGTCCGTTAAGCTTGATTATTTCTGCTTTAGTGGTAGCGGTTCCTGCAACGTTGCCATCAGGACAAATTACAAAAAGTGGAAGCGTGGCGGCGGTAGATTCAGCTATTTTGAAGGCACCGCCACTGGCGTAACCCTCGCTCTGAGCCGGCGAAAAAGAATGAGACACAGCTTCTGTGCTGGCTGTTTTTTCTGGATTGATAATAATGTCAGCCATTTTGTGCAACCTCAGGTGTAAGTCTGAAAGCATCTTAGGTTTTCAAAACGCCGTGATCAAGGGGGAAATTACGCAATGCAATTTCGTCAAAACATGAACTCTTTTAGGCAAAGTTGGCAAAAAAAAAGAGATAAGTGCTCGACACAGGGCCAACCCAACGCCTGTTCTGCAAGTGGTGCCCAAGCTGCCACCACGTACAGAAAACGATAACGAGAAGCCAAGACTGGCTTCTCATCACCATTTCGACACAGTGCAGTTCGTAGCCTTGTACCCCTAGTTGTAACCACGAGAGGCATTAAACATGGCGAACGAGTACACGACAAATGCAACATACAGCCATCCGGAAAGGCCCCACTTCACTCCCAGCCAGAACGGACCTCCTGCATGGATCTCGATGCCGCCGCAGACGAGAGGCACAACGATTGCGCCAATGAGGAAAATCAGTAGATATCGACGGCAAATTTCTCTTGTTGACGAGAGAAGTTCTCCAATAACGGATTCCGATTCCATAGCAGTACCCTTTCCTTTTCCAGTTTCTGAACGTTTTGAATACCACCGCACGTATTTACTGCCTGCTCACTTTTTAGTGAGTTTATTCATCGCTATCGCTTGGTCAAGCTCCTACACCAGAGCATTTGCGCCTACGGTGGGCTCAAGTCCTTGCTGAATCATCCGTCTTACCTCAACCGTTTGATAGCGTATACCCACGTCGACGAACTCAATATGCGGCGCGCCGGCAAGAAGCTTCTGGGCAACCGTGCCGGTGACTCTGCCAAACTCTTGGGCGTTGGAATCCAGAAACGTTTGCAAACAAATCGCATCCAGGTTTACCCCCCATGGATTCACCGACGTAGCCCGAAGCCTTCGATTTGGGCTTATTGACGATGACAAGTTAAATTGAGCGGCAAGGCGTGGCCTTCGACAGACGGTGCAAAGACGGCTACCAGACAGCCATTAGGCAGTGGTGTGCTTGATGAGGTTTGGAATTAGAGTGAGTGCTTACTGTTTTTGCAGACTCAAATATAAAATTGGAAAGACGAAGTGATGTCTTCACGCTAGGTTGTAAGGAGGAGTTATTGCAAGCACTCTTGCAATTCTCGGCCCAAAGAGTGCTAGCTGACCAGTCACCGGCATGCCACTTTTTGCAAAAAGCGGTCTGCGCTGGGCTGCCTATTTTAGACTTGTGACAATACTTTCAATGGCAGCGTCTTCGCCTTAGATGGAGCAGCGCCAAAGCTCATATAGAGCCCGCCGATAATGGCTCCCACTGTTACTCCCACTAAAAACAACGGCACACCACTACCGAGATTAAGAGCAAATCTAGCGCCGATCTCGGCGCCCACTGTCATGCCTGCCACCGTGCGGACAAAAACTTTGCGCTCTTTGTAAAAGCCCATGACCAGGAAGGCTCCCCCCATGAAACCCAGCCCTGAACCGAATCTAGTACCACCGCGAAAAGACATGTTGTACCAGTTAACAGCGGTTTCGACAAAGCCGAAAAAGGTGCCAGGCTGATAGCGATTGTGAAATTCCAAACCACTTTGCGATTGATCAAAATAAGGAAAAGCGGCTGTACCACTGCCGTATGTTCGAAGCCAATCGACGAGCCCCCAGACCGCTCCCATAAACACTGCTAAGGCGAATGGCAAAGAAACGAACAATACCGCTTTGAGAATTTCATTGGCAAGTAATGACTCAATTTTATCCTTCATTGTGCACCACGCTCGTTCTTCAATTGAGCCATCAAAGACAGGGCTATGCGATTTTGAGGAGCGATATTCAAGGCCTGTTTAAGCACCACAAGTGCCACAGCTCGATCGCCAATTTCATCGTAGATTCTGGCTGCTTTGGCAAGCGAATCCGGATCATTGCTCGCTTCGTGAAGCACAGTGCTAAGAAGCTCTCTGGAATTATCGATCTGTCCCAACTTTTGGTAGAGAACCGCCTGATTCAGATAGACCGCAAAGTTATGCGGAGCTAACTGAGCACATTGCTCAAGGAGTGATTCGGCTTGTTTGTATTCGCCCCGACTCATCAAAATGTTAGAGAGTCCAACTTTCGCTTCGACCAAGTCTGGCTTCATTTGCAGGGCTCGCTGCCAGTGTTGCTCGGCTTTGAGCGAGTCTCCACGTCTAAATTCCGAACGCGCAAGTTGATCCCAAGCTGCGGCAAATGTCTGATCTATTTTCGTTGCCGTTTGAAAATCCTTAATTGCGGCGGCATAATTTTCATGTCGAAAACTAACCGTGCCTTGATTGAAAAAATAGTTAAGACTGGCTTTCCGTCCTAGAAACAATACGAGACCAATGGCGATAATTACCGACAAGACCTTTCTCAGAGTTGCCGCACGTTTTCCTGACGATCGTAAGAATTGACTTTGTTCTTGCTGAAAAATATAGGCTTCGGTGGAATGCGGCACAAAGTGCAACGCATTGTCGCAAATGTATGCAAAGAGCGAAGTAAATTCCTCTGGCGAGAATTGAAAGGAAGGCACTGGATGCGGCACAAGCTTTTTCTTGCCACTCGCTTTGTCTGATTTCTCCTCAAAAACGAGTAATCGTCTTGCTGTTCCAGCCAAACCGAAAGCTAGAGAGAATAACGGCTGTGTGTCCAGCGTCAATGCTTTGATGTTCTTCCATTCCACAACCTTGCCAAAGCGCGAGAATTTGATGCCTTTGGCACTGATCAAAATACCACCACCAGCAAAACGTGCAAAATAAAGAGTGGCGATAAAACCAAAAGCCCACAAAATAAAAGCTGAAAGCCAGAGCCCAGTAATGCGGATGCACCAGGCGAGCGGATCCGGGACCACAGGTATGATGCCGACGGCATCCGGAATACACATCAGCGTGGCGATTGTAGTCGCGCTACCAAGAGCGAGTTTTCGCATCGCTCCTGTGTTTGGGCGCAATAAATATAGCCCTGTTAAGGCTGGCGGTGAAGACATCATCAATTGTCGATACGCGTCGGTAGTAAATGGTCGTCCCCGAGTCTACATCGAGAATTTGGTCTTAGCAAGTTAACCCGATGTTCAGGCAGGGATGAATACCTCAGCAGACAACTGCTTGTCCACATATAATTCTGTAAGAAACACGATCTTTTAACCATATGGTGGTGCAAAGCATTCTCCGTCCCGTCTATGCCACTTGAGCGTTTGAGGTGAACCCAGTGACTGCAGTAAACGACTTGCCCCCCTTTGACAGCGAAGGCCTGACGCATGTGATCATTGAAACGCCCAAAGGCAGTCGCAATAAATACAAGTATTCGCCGCAAACGAAGATGTTCGAATGCGCAAAAGCGCTCACCGCGGGTCTCACCTTTCCTTTCGATTTTGGATTTGTGCCATCCACGCGAGCCGAAGATGGCGATCCTTTAGACATTATTGTCTTGATGGACCAGCCGGCTTTTGCAGGTTGTTTGGTGCACACGATACTGATCGGCGTGATGGAAGCTGAGCAAACCAAGAATGGAAAGGTTTATCGTAACGATAGGGTGCTTGTAGTGCACAACTATTCCATTGAGTACGGAGAATTAAAAAGCTGGCAGGAAGTAGCGCCAAACTTCCTCAAAGAATTGGAGATGTTTTTTGTCTTGCAAAATCAGAGCAAGGGAGAGCAATTCAAAATACTGGGCTGGAAGGATAGCGATGCGGCCAGGCTTGCCATCAATAAAGCCATGGCATAAGCGAATTGAAAAAGGAGGAAACTTTATGGGCAGATCGATGTGGACTGGCGTTATTAGCTTCGGCATGGTGAGCATTCCGGTAAAGCTACACACAGCCACCGAGAGTCACGGTGTCAACTTCCATCAACTGCATAAAAAGTGCGACACGCGAATTAAAGAGTTGCGATATTGCCCGCATTGTAAGCGAAACGTAGAATGGGAAGAAATCGTCAAAGGCTTTGAGTACGCGAAAAACGAGTACATTGAGTTGACAGCCGCAGATTTTGAACAACTACCACTGCCAAGCAAGCACACTATAGACGTGTCTAATTTTGTGGAATTGCAAGAAATTGACCCCATCTACTACGACTCGACTTACTATTTAGAAGTAGATAAGGCTGGGCTTAAACCTTATAGACTGTTGGTCGACGCATTGTCGTCCAAAAACATGGCAGGAATAGCCACTATCGCCTTCCGCAATAAAGAGCGGTTGTGCGCTTTGCGGCCAATGGGCAAGACTTTGATGCTTCAAACTTTGCTTTATGCAGACGAAATTAAATCGATGGAAGATGCTCCTAAATCTTCAGTATCGATTTCAGCACAAGAAAAAAAGATGGCCAGTTCGTTGATTGGGGCGATGACTTCAACGTTTGAACCAAAGAAATTCAAAGACAAATATCAAGCTGCTCTAAAAAAGCTGATAGCTGCAAAGTTAAAAGGTACCACCTTGAAACAACCGAAAGTGACAGCACCGACACAGGCTATTGATCTGATGGCGGCTTTGAAAGCGAGCATGAACAATATTTCTAAGCGTACAAAGAGTGGCTCTGGCAAAGTGGCTTAGCAAGGCGCCCTCTCAGCTCAACTGATGCTGCCATTCAATATCATTATCATTAGCGAAAATACGATGCCACATACCAGTTTTTGCGACAATTGCCGTGCCGGTGTCTCGTCAGCTAGCAGTATTCGAGTTAGAAACGATAAGACTGCTTGCAATCGCCGCTATTTACAGCCTAGCTTGAAGTTGTCAATTCGTCTTTTCTCTTCTCCATCCGAGCCTCTAAAAAAAAACCACCAGTTATACCAGTTACCAAATCTACGCCAGGAACCACTCAAATGATGGAGTCTCCTTATGGCCACCGAAATCATTCAAGCCTATGATGTCTTCGAACCGCTGGACACAGTCGAAGGCAAAGGGGGAGTCAAGCATATCGGACGTTTTTATGACAGGGCCGTAGCAGTTGCAGTCGGCAAAGGTAAAGACGTATGGGGCGGCAATATCGAGCCACGCGAAATCGATTGCGTCGTCATCGGCGAAATAGCCTATGAAATTACTTCGCCCCGCCCGATCTACCGAACCCATCGCGACTCAGTAATCGACCAGCTGACCTGCGAACAGAGGAAGATCATCGGAATCTAAATTCACCTAACACCAAATGCAGTGCCCTACATTGCGTTTCGCAGTCGCAACAAGAGGAATCCAACTATGAAGTTTGTCCCTTTGCTTGCAAGCATGCTTGCAGCCTCTCTCGGCTACGGTCTCTTCAGCTACTTTATGCAGAGCGCTCCTAGTCAATGTTTCTTCGCTTCGCTATTTGGTGCCGCACTTGGTTATTTAACCTGGACCTGGAACAACAATTTCAGATCCTGGGTGTCGCCATCTTTGCGCAATAGCGTTCTGGTCTCGGCTGTGTGTCTATCTGTGTTCTGGTTTTGCCTCGCCGTTTGCACAATGTTACACCTGCACCAAGCAATATCGTGGCAATTTTTCTTTCAACCTAGCCTGTTGTTCTTTGGCATCGGTGCTTTCAGCGGCGGAGCTAATCACCTCGCGTCACAGGTGATCAAAAAGTGGCAGTTGAAGGTTTCAACTGCTGACTAAACAGAGAAAGACAATCGGAAACCGTTCTCGGTGTCGCCAAAACCTTCGAAAACAAAAAGAAGAAAAACAGCAAAGGGCCGGACAGAGTCTGAAAGAATCGGCAAGTTTCGTCTCCCAAGCGAGGCGATTCTTGCCGACATTTTTTCAATTATATCTTTTTAGGCAAAGTCAAGGCAAAGGACTCGCATAAAGGCTGAGTGGCTAAGTCCACAATTTAGCACATGACTGTCGGCGTGGAACCGACTTTGTTTTCGGGACGTCAAATATCCTACAATAAGCACTCTCGGAGAGAGATACATGCTGCAGGAATATAAGCGTAAGCGCGATTTTAAGATAACGCCGGAGCCAGCCGGTTCTGAAAAATCAGTCACTGAAGATCGGAAGAAAAAAACACACAACGCGCTGACCTTTGTCATACAAAAACATGCGGCAACTCGTTTGCATTACGACTTTAGATTGGAAATAGATGGTGTCATGGTCTCCTGGGCTGTGCCGAAAGGACCATCGACAAACACTTCTGACAAGCGTCTTGCTGTTATGACAGAAGACCACCCCATGGAGTATTCATCCTTCGAAGGAATCATTCCCGACAAACAGTATGGTGCCGGAGAAGTAATAATCTGGGACCAAGGCACTTATTCACCAGACGAAGGCAAAATCTATTCCTGGGATGACAAAGACGTTGCCAACAAACGCATGCGAGATGATGTCGAAAAGGGCAAACTATCCTTTTACCTCAAGGGTGAAAAACTCGAGGGCTCCTGGACACTCGTGCGATTACACGGCAAAGAAAAAGAATGGCTGCTAATCAAGCACCATGATGAATTCGAAAATGCTAGTCGCGATGTAACTACGGAAGACGCATCAGTAGTATCCGGCTTAACGCTCGAAGATTTGCAGGAAGGAGGGGCAGGCCGCATCTGGACACGCAAAGGTGAGCAAAAAGCGGACCCAAAGACCAATGGCAAAAGTACCAAACGGAAGGTGACCGCTAAAGCATCTTCAAAAGCTTCACCGGACGCTGCGGTCAAAGAAAAAAGTCCGTCAAAAAAGTTAGCCGACATCAAATCTCAGCTTGCAACAGCAAAAAAGGCCTCCTTCCCGAAAGACATCACGCCCATGCTAGCCACTCTGACTGATGCGCCATTTACCAGTAAGGGTTGGTTTTTTGAGCCAAAGCTGGATGGAGTCAGAGCAATCGCTTACGTCAGAAACGGCGTCTGCACATTGACTTCACGCAACAAAAACGACCTCACTCAAAAATATCCAGCGATTGCAAAAGCCATGTCTGATTATGATGATGACTACGTATTTGATGGCGAGGTCGTCGCCTTGGACGAAAAGGGACGTCCATCTTTTCAGCATCTGCAACAGAGCGGCGTGGGATTACGAGCCTTTGCCGGTCGCAAGACCGCTGATTCAAAAGCGTTTCTTTTCTACTATGTGTTCGACATTCTTTATGCAAATGGCAAAGACCTAACAGCACTGACACTAGTAGATCGCAAAAAAATTCTCAGCCATGTTCTGCAAACAAACGACACGGTGCGTCTTGTCGATTCTCTCGGCAGCGATGGTATGGCGGCATATCAGGCCTGCATCGACAACAAACTTGAAGGCATCGTCGGCAAGAGAGAAGATAGCACCTACGAAAAAGGTTCACGCTCAAAAGCCTGGTTGAAGGTAAAAACCAATGTGAGTGGTGAATTTCTGATTTGTGGATTCACCGAAGGAACGGGCTCACGAAACCATACATTTGGCTCTCTGCTACTCGGTGAATACGATAATCAGGGCATTTTGCAATATGTTGGCGGAGTGGGCACCGGATTTGATTCAAAGAAATTAGCGGCTCTCCTGAAACGCATGAAGCCTCTTGAAACGAAGGTTTGTCCTTTTAAAAAGAAACCGCCTGGCAAACTCAATCCGACGTGGCTAAAGCCAGAAATAGTAGTCGAAATAAAGTATCTAGAACGTACGCAGGACAATATTCTACGAGCACCGGTCTATTTGCACGCACGCGAAGATATAAAACCAACGAATGTAAAAGAAACGCCAGTAGTGCACATAGAGACCAAACCAAAAACATAAATCGTCGCCAGTAGAGACAACTCAAATATCTTTTATGGCAAAGTCGAAACAACGAAAATGACTAAAAAATGGAGACTTTTTAGCAAGGTCTTTTTCTTAAGAAAATGCTGACAAACGCGATGACAAGAAACCAAAACCGGTTTCTCGTCATCGTTTCAACCACTGTCGTTTGCGGTCTGACAAACCTATCAGGGTTTACTCATGGCGCTGACGACGGTGATGACGCCAGCGATCAGCCCTATGATCACGCACACGATCAGGGTAACTTTTGCGGCCACCCAGAACGCACCGCCAGCAACGGCCGCGATGCCACCGATGGCGAGACACACAACGATTGTGCCAATGATGAAAATCAGCAGATATCGACGGCAGAGTTCCTTTACGAGCAGCCAAACAAGTCCAATTACGAATTCCATGGGGACACCCTTTCTTATTCAAGTTCTTGGATTTCTGTTAATCGCTAGCACGTGTGGTTACGCTGCGACTTCGTGTTGCGAAAGGTGCTTCAGTGAGGCTACGAAGTAGCTTATGCTGAAGGCCTTCTTTCCGTGAACAAGCAAAGCCAAGCTGAGAAAGCCATGCCAGATACAGATCGACATAGCCATGCGCCAGCAGTCGAAGCCTGAATGAAACTTTGTGAGCATCTGCGGTGCCCACCAATACAGCGCAAGCAACGCCACCGTGGCAGGCACAGAAGTGATCAACCAGCAGGCAATAAAGCGGGCCAGTTCGACGAACTCGCTACGCTCCTTACCGAGTGGTGGAAGTTTGTCACTGATGAAGTGCCACACATCAACTCCTGCGAGCAACGCTGGCGCAACAAGCAGGAACATCGGTACAAACGTCAACCACGTCCCGCCACACATCGCGACCAACCAGCCCGCTTCAGTGCAGCAGATAAACAGCAGGGTATAGACGAATGTGAACAAGCGCATTTTCTACTCCTCGTTTTGACCACGAAGCCCAAGCAACCCACCCAAAAGGGAGAGAATCTGCTTGAACAATCCTGGTTTGTTTTCTTCTTCGCGTTGCAACTCCGCGATCTTCTCAGGCTGAAGGTAAGGATTTAAGCGACGCTCCTCACCGATTGTCGTCTCGGCGCCGTGCCCAGGTATGACGCGAGTGTCATCGGGCAAGACGAACAACTTCTGGAGAATGGATTGGACCAGCGCGGCAAACGACCCACCAGGGTAAGTCCACTGCCCCACTGAACGCCGAAAAAGCGTATCGCCAGAAAATAGCAGCTTTTCCTCCGCAACGTGGAAGCAACAACTGCCAGGCGAGTGTCCAGGTGTGTGAATGACATCAGCATGAAATCTGCCGATGGGAATTTGATCGTCTTCTCCCAACCACCAATCGGGTCGCGGCGGACTATCGCCTTTGACACCGAAGAGCCTATATTGGATGAAGGCGATCCGATAAAGCCATTTGTCCTTCGGATGGATGCAGATTTTAGCGCCGGTCTCATTCTTGATTGCGCGCGCAGCGATCACGTGATCGAAGTGGGCATGCGTAATGAGCACGAAGCGCACATGGAGACCGAGTGCTGTCACACGATCAAGAATAAGGTCGGCATCTCCGCCTGGGTCGACGATGATGCATTCGCGCGAATTGCGGCAGCCGAAAATCGAACAATTGCATTGCATTGGGCCGACGGCATGAGTCTCCAAAACCGTCCTGGTATCTGCGAAATCAGGCATTGGCTATCCTTTCGAACTATTCTAGTTGTGAAAGACGCTGGCTGATTCCTTGATCGAAAAAATCCGAAAAAACACAGGGTGGCATGTCGCTTGCATGGAAGCAAATGACACACCACCCTATTTTCAGACTTCGTTCACAAGCAGATCAGCGTCATGCTGCCGTTGCTTCGGGCTCGCACGACCGAGCATGTATGTCGATTGCTTTCTGCACGAGCGCCTTAAGGCTTTCGGCAGGTAGCGTGGCGACATCGGCTGAGGTTAGACCAACCGCCCGGAAGATGCGGATGTGGAACTCGGCTGAGGCAGCGGAGATAGTCCGTCCACCCAAATGCAGGCTGCGACGATAGGCCGAGGCATCTTTCGCCACTTGCCCATAGTCGATGGTGCTCGCATCTGCAGCCTCCACCGCCGCGGGCGCCGAAGCAATGCCCTGGATGGTGACAGCGCTCAGATTAGGCACGGAACGCACCCGATCATTGAAGTCGACGTAAGAACCAACGCCGCCCCGCAAGGAGAAAAGGGCGCCTGTCTGTTCGAGTTTCAGCTCGAGTTCGCCAAGACGCAAGGAAGAATCCAATGAAGACTGCTTGTGCGCATTCAGCTTGCGACCGGTGCTCAGGGCGTAGAAAACTTCGTCGACCTGATCGAGCTTGCCGCGCTTCCACCTGTCCTGCGCCATCGCTTCGATGACACCTGCGACTTTGTCGGCAAAAAGAGCTTCCAGTCCGGGGTATCCAGCGATCGGCTGACGCAGTTCACCGCCATTCTGCAAATCGCGCAGAACTCGAGCGTAAACGTCCTGACCGAAGCCGCCGAGTTCAGACGGACCCTTACGAGCGACGATAGCGGTCAGCGTGAGACCATTAAGAACCCGAACCGGATGGATGTGATCGTCGGCGACGAAATATGGTGAAAGGACCTGATCGATTTCCAAAAGTATGTGTTGAAGATCACGCTCATGCCCGGAAGTGCCCCGATGTACGGACCGCAAAGCTCTACGGTGCCGACGAATGCTCAGTTCATCCAGTGGTGCAGCAAAGTCCACCTTCAAGATGCGACCCTGACGACCCCGGATTTCCAGGCTGTCTGAAGCGATTTCGATATTCATCAGTTAGTCCTTTTTTTGCTGTTGACGTTCATTGCGCTGCTTCGCGCGAACAAGATTGATAACGACTCAGTACACACCCTCAACCTCGCGAATTGCGGGGCTTTTTTGGCTCAAATGCTTACGTGTTGAAGTGTTTGCGAGGGAAAACGAAAAGATGTTTTTATGTGTACACCGCAGGCTAGGGTTTCCAATAGCCTCAAAACAACGTCTGTTAACCGAAGTATCACAATTCCAATCATGAATATTCCGCAAGGATGTGTATAGTTGACCTTGCTGGGTCGCGCGTGGTGTTCGCGCTAACGTCGCAAAATTGTGGGAGAACGAGTATGGTGAAGGATTTCGTAGCATTCTTAACAAAAACGAACGCGTTAGCGCTAGCTATCGGTGTCATTATTGGGGCAGCCACTGGCAAAGTAGTCTCTGCTCTGGTCGACGATTTGATCATGCCGCTTGTCGGGTTGATCATGCCCAAGGGCGACTGGCGTGAAGCTCAAATCATGTTGAACAGCACAACCGATGCGGCAGGACATGTAACCGGATGCGCCATCAAATATGGTCATCTCATTGGCTCATTTATAGATTTTGTGATCATTGCCTTTGTCGTATATATGATCACCAAAGGATTGTTACCAAAAGAACCACCACCTCCAGCTACAAAAGCGTGCCCTGAATGCCTGGAAAATCTGCCAGTTGCTGCGCGCAAATGCAAAGCGTGCGGTTCAGCAGTTTAAAGAATTGGATTTATTTGAGGAAATTGCCGAAAGTGAAAATGTCATCAAAGCCTAAAAGCCTTTTACTTTTCCTGGCCACTGCCATGTTGCTGGCTGCCACAACCAACAATGTGGAAGCCAAAGATAGTGCGCTGACAAACACGGCTACACCAATACCAGCAGGATTCATTACGACCACCACCGATAGCCTTGACGGTCGCCACATCAAGCAATATCTTGGTATTGTCCGTGGTGTCACCGTTCGACAACCGACAATTGGTCAGAGCATGAAAGCCGGTTTGAAAGGAATTGTCGGCGGCAGAATGAGCCCATTTATTTCAATGTGCGAAACTGCAAGGCAGGCTGCCTACGAAATAGTTGTTCAGCAGGCTGTAGCAATGGGAGCTAATGCCGTAGTTGGGCTGAGATATGACAGCTCGGCTTTTGGTGAAAGCGATGAGATGGGAACAGAAGTCGTTTGTTATGGCACGGCTGTCATTGTTGAATCTGGAGCTGATGATGCACCAAGTAAACATGCCAGTCTTCCAGTTGTGAAAGACCACATGTAGATCGCGTTTATTGGGCTCTCAACTTGAAATTCTCAAATTATTTTAGGCAAAGTCACTTACAAAAAGTGATTGAGCTGGAAGCTTTAGGCCGCCTACTCAATCACTAAGGTTATTCGCGGGCGGTTAAGCAGCCGACGGCGAGAGGATGACCGCTTTCTTATGAGCCTTGACGACTGTCACGCCCGGATAGGCGACGACAGTCGAACCAGCGTTGGCGATGATCCGGCCCTTCTTCATGATCACAACAGCACCGGACATGGCGGTGACAAAGCCATCATCGACGACGTAGATAGCGTGCCCTTTGCCCGACAGCCTGACGCTGTTCGGACCGGTGGTGTTCACGATGTTCAGTGGTGCGCGATTCAGCCCAATGGCCGGAAAAGCACGCTCAGAGCCCGCTTTAGCAGCGCAGTTTTCGTTTTTGCACATTGCAAACTTCCTTCAGGTTTGAACAAATTGACTTTGTTGATTTAGCCAGTTGATGGAACGCGCACTGTAGAACAGTGAACGGATGGAGGGCATGCAAGAGAATTTCCCATTGACGATGTAGTACTTTTTCCCTTCTTGGCGCAGCCAGTTTTTAGCTAGAGCGTACTCAATTTCGCGTTTAAAACGCTGATTGAAGTCCATGCCAAATGCTTTGAAAAAACGCTCGGTATCGATTAAGCCGAAGCTCAAACTAAGTAATAGATACTTCGCTTGGACCTCTTCTTGAGGCAACCTGTAACAGTCACCAAAGGGAAAGTTCACTCCCGAGTCGACTGCTTTGGTCCAGGCATTAACCCCATAAGGAGCCAGCCACCATGCATCACCGTGAAGACTGCTTGCATAGTTACCGAGCCCCAGATAGGGCATGCCATCCAGTAGCCTCCGCTCGAAATAAGCCGAAGTACCAGTTTCACCTGCGTGTCGAGAAAAATTCACCGACCCGTAGGGAGCATGATAGCCGCTGGCTAAGAGCAAGTCGTAGCCAACGTCGTACAGCTGACCATAACGCTCTGGCGACGGTTTGTCGGCCGTGCGCTTCGTCAGTGCACGCCCCTTACCACGATAGAGACAGTCATAGGTCGTGATTGCATCAGGACCTAATGCAATCACTCGTTTGAGATCAGATAACCACTGCTCGTCCGTCTGTCCCGGCAAGGCAAAAATCAGATCTACGCTGACCCGCTTAAAGCCGGCAGTCATCAGATTTTCCACAGCCTTAGAACCAACAGACTCTTGCTCACGTCGATTGAACGACCTCAGCACTTCATCATTCATGCTCTGAAGTCCAACCGAAATCCGGTCGACCCCCCCGTTAACCATCGCCGAGAGTTTGGCGCGATCGTTTGCAGCAATGAACGGAGTAGTTTCGATCGATAGCGGAAAAGCAACCGGCGATCTCGCTTTGAACGGCTGAAGAGCGTTGAGAATGCGCTCAAGCTGCTCAGTTGCGAGGATCGTTGGTGTGCCGCCACCTATATCGATACCCGGAATCTCTGACGGCGCGAGCAAATCGTCTGCCGCCTCAATTACTTTGACCAGTCTGTCGACATAACCCTTGTGCACCGAAGCATCTGGGCGCACGTCGACAGCGAAATTGCAGTAATAACACTTGGCTTTGCAAAAAGGAACATGCACATACAGCAGCATGCTCTCTGCAGCTCCGACGAGAGCAGGTACATAAGGACCTCTGAAATTGTCCTGAAAATACTCACGCCGGGGTGGATACTGAATCGTGAAATCCAGTGGATGTGCCGTTGCAAGAGCTGTTTTTTCCTCTGGAGTCATGTTGACGGCCCCCCTTTAGTGAGATGAATTGTTGGCTGGCGTGATGTCCAGCAACCACGCGGTCAAAGCACTCAAAGTGCCAAACAAAAGCAAATCGAGAGGAATGATGGCGGCCTCCGCACTATGCGCGAAGATTCCGTAAACGACACCGGCAAGAGCGCCCATCAAAGCGCTTACCGCGATCAGACGAGGACGGCGCGGACGCAGCACGCTGAAGTCAACGGTATCTGCGACCACCTGTGCATTCTTCAACTCTGACATGTAGCTCTCCTTCAGGCATGGTTATCGGCGAAAAGGCACCGGCACCACAGGTAATGCCCAAAGGCACTACCTGCAGCACCGGTATTTCAGGCACGAAAGCAGAACATCAAAAGCGACGCTCTTCCAGCTGCATCCAGGTCGACTAAAAGACCTTTTTACGACTGGAGCTACGCATTCCACGCTTGATATTGCGCACGTCCTTGTTCAGCCGCGCAAGTTCACTCGAAACACGCGCGACGTCACTGACGTGCTCTTCCATGGGATCAACGATTTCCTCGATCTCCTGGCTCGCCGAACGACGAATTCGCGCATCCTTTGCGTTCTGTTCAAGATGCTTGAGCAAAGGCAAAGATTTGCGCGACTTACTTTCACCAAGAGCGGTGACAGCAGCCAGGTTCAGGGTGTACTGATCGAGCTCGAAGGTTTCGATCACCCCATGGAGCTGACGCAGAGCAAGCTTCGGCTTGGCTTTCGCAAGCACGCCAAGGCCCTTGATTGCCGCCGGACGAGCCTGGATGGAATAGCCAGGACCCGCGTAAGCAACCAAGACTTCCACAGCGCGATCGTCTTCCGAAGCAGCGAGGCCCGACAGAGCACCAACGCGGATGATGTCGTTCCACGAAGACACCTCTAAAGCCGCCTTGAGCACATCGAAAGCCTTTGCAGACTTCGTTTTGCCAAGAGACTGCAACGACTCGGCGCGCACGAATTGGCTCTTCTCGTTGGCACTGCTGGCGATACCAGCAAGCAACGAAACAACCGAGTCGTGCTTGTACTCACCAAGGTTGCGCACCACGGCTCGCCGAACGGCAGGATCGTCATGCGTGATCAGACGCTTGAGAGCGCGCATGGCTTTCACATTCTTGAGACGACCGAGACAGTTAGCGGCTTCCACAGACACGCCCCAATGGATGGAGCTTTTGCAAGCAGCTTCTAGCGCTTCGACCACACCCGTGCCACCAATGCTCTCCAGAGCCTGCGCCGCATCCACCCGGCTCATCACCGTGGTGTCGTGGGCCAACTGACTGAGAAGCATCTTCTTCGGCACACCCTTGAGATCGACAGTCTTCAGCACCCAGTTGCTGGGATCGAAGCGGAAGATCGTGGGAGGCTGCTTCAGAGCGAAGGTGAAGGTTTCATCGGCATTTGCGACAGTCGGCTTGAACTCCTGCGAGGAGCCGTCAGCAAATCCGAAACTGAAAACGATTGGCATCGTGAAAATACCGGTTGCGTCTTCGAGCTTCTGGGTCTGCTGCACCCGAACACTGGCAGTCTTTTTCGCTTCGTCAAAAGCGTAGGAGACCTTGTATTCAGGAAAACCGGCACCGTACATCCACTGGTCAAAGAACTGAGTGAGGTTTCGACCGGTAACCTTGGCGATCGCTTTGAGCAGGTCGTTGGTGTCGACCGTCTGGTAGGCGTTGTCGAGGAGGAAGGTGCGCAGCGTGGCGAAGTAACCATCGTCGCCCAGGATGTAACGCAGCATGTGATGCGTCAATCCGCCCTTCTGGTAGGTGTGAGCGTCAAACATGTCCATCGGATCGACATACAGATTGGTCACGAGAGGACGCCTGTAACGGGCATCTTCGCGCATGTACGTGTCTCGAACAGTCTTGACGTAATAGTCACGCTCCATGATGCCATAGAGAGCTTCCATCGTCAGAACTTCCGAGTAGGTCGTGGTGCCTTCGTTGAGGAACGCATGAGCCCACGCCTTGCAGGTGATCAGATCACCGAACCAGTGATGGAACAGTTCGTGCGCATTGAGACGAATTTCTGACTTGCGATATTCGGCCCGCGTCTCGTGGTTGGCGAGAATCGAGTCGGTCATCGTCGTCATGGTCGTGTTCTCCATGCCACCAAACATGAAGTTCTGCACCATCACCTGCGCGTACTTCCCTTCCCAGGGATAATCGACGCCCGTTAACTTCGAGAACAACTCGATCAGATTCTCGGTGCCCTCGAAATATTCACGCGCCTGTTCTTCCAGAGACGGGTCGCAGTATAGCTGCACAGGCATTCCGCGCCAGTGCTTTTCGAGCTTGATGAAAGCGCCGATAGCCAGAGTGAAAAGATACGACGTATGCGGGCGAGTCTGATGCCAGTGGAAAGTCCTGGTACCATTCTTGTCGTCAGCCGTCTCCGACAGCAGCTTGCCGTTGGAAAGAGCGGTGTAGGCCGCAGGCACAGTGATGATCGCTTCGCAGGTCATCTTGTGATTGGGATAGTCGGCGCCGGCAACGGGAAACCAATGATGCGAATCCTGATCTTCGCCCTGAGTCCAAGTCTGAAAGGGCTTGTTCGGATACATCACGGCCGGACCGGTGAAGTAGATGCCGGCCTTCGGCTTCTCCAAGTGATAGTCGATGGCGATTTCGATCTTCGCACCCTTTTCCAGACGGGCAGGAAGAACGGCGATGATGCCACCATCGACAGTGCGATAGGTGAGAGCAGCATCGGAGCCGGCGACATAAACCTTTTCGAATTTGACCGAATCGGCTGCTTCGAAAAACACTTCGTTGACAGCGCTGAAAGACGCCTCCACAGTGGTGCTTGCGGTGCCAACAAGGACTCTGCGTTCGGGGTCAATGGAAAGGGTCAACTTCACGTGACGTGCCAGGATGCCGAGGTCGGGTGCGTACTGGGGAGCTTGACCAGCCTTGGACCAGGGACGACGAACAGAGGCCGGAGCCTGTCCATGGTGAATTTTGCACTGATGATTGGCACAGTCATGACCGTGCACGAGAGTTTCATGAATAGACATGATGGTCTCCTAAAGTTCTTGTGAATTCGCGCGCCGCGCGAGGTTCGGTCGAAGGGAAGATTGGAAACAGCCGGATGCGAACCTTGGGTGCGCGAACACTGGTTGGAGCATGGATCTGGGGTGATGTCTAAATCGAAAACGGCAATGCAAGTCAGCGTCACTTCCACGGAGTGGATTAAACGTTCTCGGGTAGAAGAGAGCTAAATAATTAGTTTTATTGCCTGTTCAAGATAGAAGAAATGGATGTTCTCAAAGTAAACGCGCGCACGTCCTGACAACAACGCTTGACAATTCTAGAGACGGCTTTTAGCGAGACCGCGCCAAGATGACACCTAGCAGTGCTACGCGAGCGCCAAGAGGTGAGAGCTGTACGAGGCAAAATGATGTTGCCGAAAAAGGGTTTCTCACTAGTGCCGAGAACGCGTGCATCTTAAGAGTTGCTGCGGGATAGCCAGCAAAACAGCCAGCAAAACAGTATGAATAGTTAACCTTGGCATCCGTCGTTTTTAAACGCGTTGGTCTCCTAGAGTAATCACGTAATTATATTTTCTAGTGCTCAAGTGAAATAAGAGTCTTTCAGCTCACTTTTTAAACAAATCAAATCAACCTAGTTTGGCTCCGCGCGCTTCGCTTTCGTACCAACGTCAACGAATGGGATCTGTCATGACCACCCAAAAATCCGCAGTAATTTCTATAACCGAAGCTGAGTTCGATTCATTCGTTCTAGGCAGCCACCGCCTCGTCATCGTCGACTTTTGGGCTCCCTGGTGTGGACCGTGCATTTTCCTTGCCCCATTGTTTGAGAAATTCGCACGCGAATTTGCCGACAAAGCTCTCTTCGTCAAAGTCAATCGTGATGAAGCTCTCATCCTCCGCGCTAGCTACGAAATCCAAACCATTCCACGACTGATTTCATTCGAAAACGGTGCGCCGAGCAAAGTCGAGATTGGATTTGGTGACTATCGCTCTCAGCGCAATCGAGTCAAAAAGATGCTGGGTCTGTCCACACTTGGACGCCCGACTAAACGTGAGCAGGAATATCAAAGACTGGTCGCTCGCGCACAAGAGCTTTATCAAAATGCCGTCGGGGAAACTCATGGTGCTTTGATGGAAGCTTATTTACCAGTCGCCCAGAAAGCGAAAGACGACAAAAAAACTAACGACACCGACCTCGCTAGCGGCAAAATCTCTACCGAACAACATGAGGCAAGAGATGAAGTAATCCAGGCTGAATCGAAGACGGCGATGGCAGGTCTGCAACATCTTGTGCAAGCCTTTGAAGCCGTAAGCGCTCCGGCGAAAATCCTCTACCGTGTAGACATTCAGTCGGCGACTGACTTACTGTTCCCCATGCCGCCAGAGGCAAACACCGCCTCGTCAGCACCTGACAGTGAACCACATGATGGCGCATTCTGTGCCATTGGCGACCCTACCTGCAGTGGCAGTACTACTTGATATTCCCACTAGAGACGCTGCCGAATAATTCCCGGCGGCCGACCTAATCGGAGCGGCCAGCCCGGTTGTAATCATCTTCGTAGCGGGTGATGTCTTCTTCTGGGAAGGCGTCACCGGTCTGTACTTCTATGATTTCAACGGGCTCCTGCCCTGGACAAGCGAGACGATGCTTCGTTCCTCGCTTGATGAAGACATGTTCGCCGTAGTGATAGTCCTTTGTCACATCGTCGAGCGTGACCTGAGCGACACCCCTTACGACAACCCAGTGTTCGTCGCGATGGACGTGGCTTTGGTAGCTGAGGCGCTGCCCTGGCTTCACATAAAGGCGTTTGACCTTTGTGTGTTCCTGGTCGTCCAGAATGAAAAAGCTGCCCCAGGGGCGGTCGAATCGATTCTCGTCGGTCATTCTGAAGCCTCAAAAGTTGTGCACGCAAGATGCCAATCGTACCACCACCCAAGCCTTACGGGCACAACAACGTGCCTTCTCTTCAACGCTTAAACAAGACCAACCAGGTCTTACAGGAGCAATCATGTCGAATTTTCTCGCAGACCCCATCGCCATCATTCAGTGCATCGGCGCTTTCTGGCTCGGCTATGTCATCTTCAACTTCTTGAAGTCACATCCCAAACTGGCCCATCTCGACGACGAACACCTCTTCATGTGTGCGGCAGTCCCGGTGGCGGTTTTGCTGCTGATCGTCGCCTCACACTGGTTGTTCACCCTCGCGTTGCTCGGCGCCGGCTGGTTCGCCATGAGCATCATGGCGGCGCAGGTTGCGCTGTTCGTCGTCGGCCTGCTGAAAATCATCCACTACGGCTTCAAGTTCTTCGGCAAGAAAGCCGCCTGAAACCACGCACTGAGCTACTAAGGGGCTTTGACCATGACCATCAAATTGAACATTCCTTCCCCGCGCTCAGTGCAAGCCACTGTGAACTCGGCGACTAACAACCAGACAGGCAGTTGGCTATCGCCGAACGGCGATCAAGTTTTCCGTTTGCTCACAGCAGCCGGAAGGCCTTTCGCGCAACTCGGTGAGGCTCAAGCCATCTCTCTTTTTCCTGCGGCGTTCACTGCGTTTGTCGCTTCAGGAAGAGATCGTATGACCTTGCGTGACATGCCCGAGTCGCTGTTAAACGACGTGTCCGCCGCGCTTCGCTCGGCTGGCTGGTACGTCCGAATCCGCTCGTATCCAGACTTATCGACGACGTGCGTCATCGCCGTACCGTACACGACAGTGGCGTATTTCACGGAACCATACCTGGTCTGGAGCAGCAAGCCATTTCCGCTGACCTTCGAAGAGAAGGTTTGGCGATGGCTGAAAAGCTGGTTCGTCTGACTTGCTAATGGAAGGGGCGACAAAGTTGCCGCTCCTTCCGTGCTTTCACGCTCTTACTGACGCCTAAGAATCCAAATTTGACTAAGTTTTCTCAGCAAATGAAAGATAGGACAGTTCCCATGAGCAACAGCAAGCGCTTGCAACCAAGCCAAAAGCTGCTACTAAAAGTCCTCTATTCCTTCGCCTGGAGCACCACAGCCGCCTGCACCGCGGGTCTGGTCTCCTCACGTTTCACCCTGCCGACGCTGGACTGGGCTCTAATAAGCGCCCTTCTCGCTTCGGCTTCCTTCGGCGCCGCTTACTTCTCCACGAAAAACCTCAACCTCTCGCTTGGCACCATTCTTGGTTCAATCGGGGGAATGACCATCGGCGGCCTGCTTGGCGCGCTACTTTGGCTCGCTGAATGGTACTATCCAAGCGTATTCCCAGCCTGTATCGCCGTCGGGGCTCTTTTCTTGACCACCTGGGTGGGTCAAAGCCGGCGGCTCAACTTCACCGCGTTTTCGCGACGATGTGCCACATGGGCTCTGGTCATTGCACTCGCAACTACTCTGGTCACCATTTTGACCGCTGGTCTCAGCGCATCACCAGCTCTCCAGCCGTTCCTTGGAGCAGCTCTGGGGCTCTGGGCGATGTTGCTGATCGTTGCCACCATCGACTCGGACTCGACCAGGTCGTAGCTATCTGCGCCGCATTTCGCTAAATGCACTGAAAGAGAGGGGAGCGACAACCTCGTCGTTCCCCTCTCTTTCAGTCAAAACCTAACCATCGTGGTGGCGTGCAAACCCATTCTCAAACGTAATAACCTCTCCTCAAGGGAGATCAATCAGGAGTATGTTCCATGCCATCTCTCACCAACCAGTGGCGCCAATTTCAGAAGTGGATCAAAAACCTTCTGCAAGCACCTGGCGACGCGTCCCAAACCAAGACATTTACCCCCGCTGAATTCAATACGCCGGCCGAGGAAAACCCACTCCAAAGCTTGCGCGTCCTAAGGCACACCATCAGAGTGAATTTGAGCATCCTCGAAAAGGAAATCACCGAGCTTAGTGCGATAGCAGAAAACGCACCACCCTCCGCAGACGTTACCGCAGCCAAAAGACTTCTTGAAAAAGCTCAGGGCGCCCTGCTTTTGGAAATGGCTCTGTTTGCGCTAAGTGCCGCCTCTTTGAAGCAGCGTGACGAAATTCTTGGTCAGGTTTTCGAGGCAATGAATCAATCGAATCAAGCGCGCCATTTGCTCAAGGCGTGCGTTCGAGAATGATATCCCAGCAAAGCCTGATCTCAGTAGAGATCGGGCTTTGTTCTCTCGCCTTTATATTTTCGACTTATCATTTTCGGCAAAGTCTTGAACAAAAACGACAATCATAAAAGCATCAGACACCAAAAGCAATACCATCATTTTCGCCTGGCTTAAATCGATATTGATAACAAATTGACGCGATAGCTGCGCAAGCTTTGCAACCCCGGTTCTTGCAGAATCGCACGCGTAGAACGATTGGTGGCATTTTATGGGAGTTCGGATCATCAACAATCATGACCTCAAAAACTGGCAATCGCACTGTCGGAGAGCATAGAGTTAGTGCCATCATCCTTTCACTATTTTTGAGCATTTAATCAGCCGCAACAGTCTACCTACCCTATTTCAGCCCTACGAATCTTCTCTTCAACAGAGGTTGTCTTGGTGTGCGCATTCAAATCCATTTTCAAAACTACCCTCAACGACCCACAGTCAACCCAGGAGCATGTCTCATGACCTCTCTCACCACTCAATGGCGCCGATTTCAAAACTGGCTCGAGAACCTTTTGCGCACACCTGCAATAATCTCGCAGCCGACCCAAGAGGAAACAGCGAAGAAGCCAACACAAAGCGTCATCGCCAGCTTCTTCAGCCGCCCCAAAATCATCCTTACCTATAACGCAGGCGACATCATCAAATTCGATGGTCAAGTGCTCGAAGGCACAGCTTACGTCGACGAAAGCGCGATTGCCGGAGTCTCCTCGCCAGCTCTCATCAGCGCGTCGTCATCGCAGTGCAATGTGCTAGCCGGCACGCTGGTCACGGAAGGTACCCTTACAGTAGAGTCTGAGCAGCCGCCCAAGGAAAACCCACTGCAGGAGGCGCGCGACTCAAGACACACAATCAGGGTGAATCTGGCCATTCTCGAACAGGAACTCACCGAGCTGACCAGAATTGCGAAAAAGGCGCAGCCTTCGGCAGATGTTTCCGCGGCAAAAGCTCTTCTCGAAAACGCCCAGAATGCATTGATGCTGGAATTTGCTCTGAGCAATGCTTCTGCCGAACAACTTGGCGAGATTCTCAGTCAAGTTTTTGCGGCAATGCGTCAATCCACTCAAGCACGCCGTTTGCTAAACGCTTGCGTACAGGCGTAACATACAAGCAAAGCCTGATCTCTTGTCGAAATCAGGCTTTGTTTTTTCTATATTGTTTTAGGCAAAGTTTCTGCCAACACAAAAAATCAGGGAAAGATGTGGTGACGCACAACATCTTTCCCCAGTTGAATCAGGCAGACGCCGCACTTTTCGTGTTCTCACCTGCATTCCAAATTCGCCGCTCTTCAATTCATGAAGAAGCGCTGCCCATTCGGCAACTTGCCCGTCAGCGTGCACACATACATGCTCACCAGTCTGTCGAGAGCAGGCGTCGATTCGCCTTTCTCGATACTTGCGCAGAGGGCGCGCAGCGAGTCATGGTCTGCAACCCCGACCTTTACCGACCAGGCTTCGACCAGACGCGTGTCGGTCTTTACCCAGAAGGCTCCGCAGTCACCGGTTTCTCTGAACTCTTTCAGATTCCCAAGCACTGCTTCCGCATGGCGGCGGAAGTTTTGCTTGTGGCGACCGATCAGCTCTTGATGCACAGTCGGGTAATTGTCTTGAGTAGCCGTCATTGCATTGCTCCTGAAAAGTTGATGAACATGAAGGTTAGAAAGCGACCACGCCAGGAGGTTTTATTGGTCGCCGATGAAGACAGTCCTCATTTTGACTTCTGTAACGCCACCATCTGCGGTGCGCCACACGCCGTATGCAGCACCATTCTTCTTAGGTGTAACAACCTGAAGCAGCTTTTGATCGACAAAGTGCATACCCACGCCCTCATCGATTGCCCAGCCAGCCGGCAGTGGTGTTTCTCTAATTAAGCGGTGATAGAGCGGTCGACGGCCGACTTCTCCATCGTAGTGAGGGCAGCAGCTGCCTTTGAGGAATCCCAGGGCTGGTAAGGTCGTGTATTCCACGTCCCAGGAATCTGTGATACAGACGTCGAACCAGCAAATGCCGCCGGCACTGCTACCTGCAAGAACGATACCGCGCTGCCAAGCTTCGCGCAGAATCTTGTCGACTCCGTATTCACGCCACACAGCCAGCATGCTTTTGGTATTGCCTCCGCCTACGAAAACGACGTCGTGCGAGAGGATCAATTCTTCCAGGTTGGGAGGTGTGCGCGCAAAAAAGCCAAGTGTCCTCACCTCACAAGGCAAAATCGCCATCTTGGAGAACATGCGCACCAGGGATTCCGTCGAATCGCCGGTAGCAGTTGTGATGACGAGCACCTTGGGAACAGGTTTGCCGGTCAGAGCAAATGTGTATTTGAGCACTTCTGGAGCGAGTATGCCGCCGCCGATAGCGACGATATGGCGCTTGTCTGAGGAAACATGTTTTGAGTCGGTCATAGCGGAAGTCCTTTGCTGACTGGTTGGTCGATTCTAGAAAGTCTATGTGATTGCAACAAACAAAGCCCGCGCACAGACGCGGAAAAGTTTTGAGCAAATAGGCGTGGAATAGCTAAATCTGGCTTCGAGTTAAATGCTTATTTGAAAAGTAATCATGAAGTACTTACTTTTAGCAATTACCTCCTTTATTTCCAAACGAGTTCATAGATTGTGACAGTGCGGACAAAAGCTCGAATAGCAGTTACATCTTGTCAGAGCAAAAACGGGGCGCTCGCGCAGATAGCGCAAGTTGCTAAGACTTAATTCAATAATGACTATCGCACCGCCGCTAATTGTCCGGTATTTCAGTCAAACACGGTTGTCATGAACACCCCGTCGACTTCGCCGTGGCGAAGCGTCAATAACAGCGAGCATAAACGCAATTCCAGGCTATTGCGATCGCTTTCCCTGTTTCAGTAGTCTCTGGATAACCTTTCAATCTTTTCTCAAGAGTAATTATTTAACTAAGAAATTAAACCAATTCTCTCACTCGCTCTTTTTCCAGGCATATGTGTGCCCGTCGAATCTGACTGAGTGACGCCACAAACGACTTTCACGACTGAAAAACCATCAACAGCGATTGCACTGCCTTGATTTACAAGCGCAGAGCGACCGCACAGGAGACTTCGCCATGTTCACAAACATCAAACTAGAAGACGGCTCTGCGAGCCCTTTTGGTGCGGACGTTCAAGACGATGGCATCAACTTCGCCATTCCTTCGGACAACGCCACCTTCGTCAACATCCTGCTCTACACCCAGCCCTGGAGCAACAACCCCACCGTCATTCCGTTGATTCGCACTGACGATGGTGTCTGGCATCGCTTTGTTCGCGGCTTGGCCAATGGCACGCTCTACAACCTTCAGGTGGGCGGCGCCTACACACCTTCGATTGACGGCAAGCGTTTCAACGCGAACAAAACACTGATCGACCCCTGGGCCACTGCTGTCGTCGGCGATTCCGAATACGATGAGCTCGGACCACTGGCGCTCGGCTACGACAACTCCAACCCCAACGACCCCAACCGCTTCCTCGTTCCTTCGCGCGACAAAAGCATCGCTCCCAAATGCGTTGCTTATCGCTCGAACTTCGATTGGCAAGGTGTCACTCCTCCGCGTCACAGCTGGGAAGACACCATCATCTACGAGGCTCATGTCGCTGGCATGACTGGCAACGCCGACATCAAACTTGGTGACAAGCGTGGCACGTACGCTGGTTTTATTGATCGAATTCCGCATTTGCAGAAGCTCGGCATCACTGCCGTTGAATTTCTGCCTGTCGCCGAGTTTGACCCTTATGACCGCGAACAACCCGACTGCCATCTGATGAACTGCTGGGGCTACCAGACCACCGTATATGGTGCGCCTCACTCGCACTATTCGTTCTACGGAAAGCTCGGGCAGCAAGTGGACGAGTTCAAATTGCTCATTCGCGAACTGCACCGGGCCGGCATCGAAGTCATTCTCGATGTGGTCTTCAACCACGACCGCGAAGGCAACCATGAGGGACCGACTGTCAGCCTGAAGGGGCTCGACAACGAAGTCTACTTCCACCTCGAAAATGGTCATCCGGAGCTTTATGTCAACCACACCGGATGCGGCAACACCTTGAACGCCAATCAGCCCAGAGTCAGGAAGCTGACTATGGATTGCTTGCGTCGCTGGGTGACCGAATACCACATCGACGGCTTCCGCTTCGATCTTGCCGCCACCTTCGCAATCGACACTGACCAGGTCGAGAAGGCCAAAACGGCAATCATCGCGGAGATGGAAAGTGATCCGGTCCTGGCTTCAGTCAAGCTCATTGCCGAGCCCTGGAGCTGCACCAGCTACAAAATGGGCCATATGTCCGACAAGCGCTGGTGGGAATGGAACGACCAGTATCGCGACACCCTGCGCCGCTTCGTCAAAAGCGATACAGGTCAGGTTGCGGCTCTGGAAGACCTGCTGACTGGCTCGCGCCATTTGTTTCCAACCGCATCGGGACGGGGGTCGATTAATTTCGTCACCTGCCACGATGGTTTTTCGCTGTACGATCTCGTCGCTTATAACAACAAGCACAACGAGCTCAATGGCGAGAACAACAGAGACGGAGCGGATAACAATCTCAGCTGGAACTGCGGCTGGGAAGGTGACCTCGCAACTGCCCCTCTGGGAGATGATCGCAAGCAGCAAATCGAAAGTCTAAGACGGCAGCAGATGAAGAATTTCATCACTCTCCTCATGTTGAGCGAGGGTACGCCGATGATTCGTTCCGGTGACGAAATCGCTCAGACGACTTTCGGTAACAACAACATCTGGTGTCAGACCGAGCTCAACGAGCTGAACTGGCTACAGATGGGCAAGTCGGCAGACATGTTGAACTACTTCAGCATGATTATTGCTTTACGCAAGGCACTTCGTCTCGGCATTGAGACGATCACCGAAGCGCAAAACGCTGCCATACTTGCAGCAAAAGCGAGAATTGAAATTGCGAAAGCACGAGGGCTCCTTCCAGAGGATGAGGACAAAGCGACGGCCGAGCGCACTGCCACGCGTCAACGCATCTGGCATGGCACAACGCCGAACGACCCGGACACTACGCCCGGAACACGCTTTGTCGCAAGCGAAATTGCACCGTTCGACGGAAAGGACTCTTCGTTCAATCCGTCGGTGTATTTCGCTTCCAATTCGTACTGGGAACCGCTGCCCGTCACCTTGCCTCCCGGCAAGAACTGGCAGCTCGTCGTTGACACGTCTCGTCCGGCTGGACAGGACATTGTCAGCGTCGACAACGCTCAGTCGGTTGGTCCTCTGTTCATCATTCAACCGCGGTCAACGGTTGTGATGGTGGCAAAGTCCTAAGCTGCAGGGGCATCGCCAATCCGCAAGGAAACAGCGATGCCTCTGTTTCTCGCCGTCAACAGAAAGAGCAAAGCGATGATCCTCACACTTGTAAGTAACACTGGTTCTGCGTTGGCAACTCCTCTCGCCGCCGCAAAACAAACAAGCCAGGTCTCCGCCGTACGTTCTGCTCAGGGAATTCTGCCCTGGGGTCCGCACGAAGACCTTAAAGATACCGACAGGCTATTTCGGCTGTTCCGTTGGGCTTGCAACCAGGAGTCTTTGGACTTTGCTGCAAAACCTCGGAGCAAACGTGTATTTGCCGAGATTTTAATGCCCACGCAACTCGGGGTTTCGCGAGAACTGCTCGTTGAGTTGGTGGGCTTGCTGCAGCAGTCGAATTACGATGCGGACGCTCCTGAGCCGAAGTTTGGCGCTCCACAGAAGCTGCTGCTGCGGTCGAAATCTGCGAGCAGCGGCTGACGTCTGGACAAAGTCCTATGCAACAAGAATGACAGCAGCACAAAATCACTTTCGCTGCTGTCTTTTTGAACTCAACTTTGCCTAAAACGATAGCAAAAGAAAGACAAGCAGGCTAATCGCTCACCTTTCAATTTAGCCATTTACCGAATGCGATCAGGTCAGCTTGTTGAGGACTTCCGTCACCGATTTTAACGTCGCTTCCTTTCACGCGACGTGAGCAGCTGTTTGGCGGGGCCGATCAGAATTTCGGCGACGTCATAGTGGTCTTTTTGCAACTTTTGCGCCTGGTTGGCAAGAATGGTCGGTTAGTGACTCGAGCCTGGATCAATCCAGGCACGAGTACCGGGCAAAGAAAGCAGGGAAACAATCTGGGCACTACATTTAGTGGCAGGAGATTGAACAATTCGCGAATGATTTACTTATTCACACCAAGCGTGCTCGGTGGCTCGAAGGCTTCGTCCATTGTGCCAGCTGCTTGTATGTCCTTCTTCGCAGCGACATGATTGCCCAACTTTTCGTACGCCTCGGCCCTTTGACGCAACAAACTCGAGCGTCCATACGAGTTAGCAAGGGCGCTCGTGAAATCGGCTATCGCTTTTTGATAGTCCTTCAGCAAAAGATAGCAGGTGCCTCGTTGCTCTAGTGGCTTAGAGCGGTTTTGTATTGCGGTATTATTTATCACCACGGTGAGATCTTCTGCCGCTTTGGCAAATTCTTGATGCCGCTGGTATAACTTTGCACGCCAAAGCCTGAACCCTCTGTCAGCAGGCCTTTTAGCGATGGCAATGGTCAACTCGTTCGCCGCGTCTCCATCCATTTTCAAAGCATCGTAAACGGTGGCCAGAAGCATGTGCGTATCAGCGTTGTCTGGCGACAATTTAACCGCCTTTTTCGCTTCAACTAGCGCATCATTGGCTTTGCCTAAGTTTAAAAGACACTCGGCCTTGCGCCTTAGCATTGTTGGTCCTTGGTCCACTTTCAGACCTTTGTCCGCTTCTACAAGAGCCTCCTCGTCCTCACCGGCCTTCGTCAATCGATAAGACTCTTGAAGGTGCTTTTCACCCTCCGATTCCTCGTGGGCATAAACTGGCGAAATAAATCCAGCATTAATTTGCAAGCTGGCTAGCAACGTAATTACGGCTTTTGAACCGGCGGACAGAGAAAATGTCATGTGAGTCACTGGTTTCCAATTAATTACAGTATAGTGAATGTCAACACGGTTAACAGTGACTCAGGGCAGAAAATCTTGAAATTCAATTCCCACGTGAATTCTTTACGCTACTCAGGACATATTCTGTATACCTTCACCTTGTCCTTTGCAAGCTTGGCGTCATTCTTGTTAGTATCATCTGAAGCGTGTGCGCAGAAACATAATCAGTCTGCAATCGTACTTGAGCAAGACAGCCTTTTACTCGGTCCCATTACGGTCGTTGTTTCTGCACTCGCTTTAAAAATCACCGCAAAACGTAGTGGCCTCGTGATAGTTAGTAAAAGTCCAGATTGGAGAGTATCTGGATTTAACTCGCGCACGAAGAAAATCTTCACGACCTCTTTCAAAGAATATTCCGCCGCAAGAGCAAACGGCACACAAAGCATTTTTACGGCATTTCATGGTTTTACTCTAAGCGACGTTCCTCTCGAAAAATGCGGGCCGGCCACTTTCTTCAATTATGCTGTACAAAACTTCAAAGCGTCCGAAAGCTTCCAAAGACGAATGGAGCAACGACGCAAAACCGAAAAGATCAACGGCTCAACGCCAGAGAATGTCAACTATCAAATTCTCAATTTGCCTGTTTATTCCGCACCGGAATGCAACATACTGGCTCGCACAACAGGTTGCGCCGAGCTTAGCCGAATCCCACTAACACTGATTTATACAGGGACAGATAAAAAGCCCCACAACTGGCTCGTCACTACGTCAATAAAAAAGACACAGGTCACCGACAAAGAATTTGCTATACCCAACGACTACACAGCAGTTAAAAGCGAACCCATGGTCAACCAAACAGAAGCCACCGCCGAGGGTGTCATGGATTTGTTCGAGACGGGACAACATCGCTTAAGGGATAAGCTGTTTATTAAGGAGTAAAGTCTAGAACTTCTCTGTGCCAGTACTTTTCCCCTGAATTAAGAACGACGCTCGGGAAGCTGGGATGGTTAATTGAATCTGGATAGTGTTGTGGTTCAATCGCCACCCCACACTGATCTCCTTGCGCTCCACCGCTGCCCGTCATCTTCAACGCATCAAAACTGTTTGCTGTAAAAACCTGCAGCCCAGGATGTGTCGTGTAAATGCGCAGACGTCGACCAGATACCGGCGACGTCAATTCCAGTTGCGCTTTATCGAGTTTTGCTTCTTCTCTCGATTGAGCATCAACAGGTTTGTTGACGCAAAAATTGTGATCGTAACCACTTCCTGTTTTCGCAAAGTCTCGACCGATTGGCTTAGCAGTGCGGAAATCGAAAGCCGTATCTTTTACAGAGGCCAGCTCTCCTGTAGGTATGTAATCACTGCCGATCGCTGTAATAGCGTCCGCATCAATTTGTAAACGATGATTGAGGATGTTGCCGACGCCCGCACCGTCTAGATTGAAGTACGAGTGGTTGGTCAAATTCAAAATAGTGGGACGATCGCAGGTGGCTTCAAAAATGATTTGCAGTTGGTTCGAGTCAGTTAGTTTGTAGGTGACGACAACGTCTAGCTCGCCCGGAAAGCCTTCATCCATGTGGGGACTCTTGTGGGTCATTTTCAGACCGGTCCATTTCTCGCCAGAAATCTGCTCGGTCTGCCAGATGGCTTTATCAAAACCTTTAAGTCCGCCATGCAAAGTAGCAGTGCCATTGTTTACAGCTAGCTTATATTCCTGACCATTCAAAGTGAATCGACCATTGGCAATGCGATTGGCATAGCGACCAACAGTAGCCCCCATATAAACTTTGCTGCCGAGGTAGCCCTGCAAATCTGGATAGCCAAGCACGATGTTGGCAAATTCACCTTTTGCATTGGGAACGTGCAATTCTGTCAAAGTAGCGCCATAATCAGTAATTTTGGCGATAGCACCCGATTTATTGGTGAGCGTGTATAAATGAGCCTCTTCACCATTTGCAAGGATTCCAAAAGGCAGTGGCTTTACTTTGGTATTCATGGATGTCCTCAATAAACGCAATAAAATGGGTAGCTGGCACACAATCGGGATGCATAAGATACCATGACGGTCAGAGTGCGTAAATCATCAAAAAACGCCGATCTCATTAGGCGCTGCATGCTCGCCTTCTGGCTGTTTACATTTGTTTGTGCGGGCGCTCACGGCGCTCAATCGAGTGCAGAAACCGCTATTGCCGATAAGATCAGAAGCTTAAACGAAAGATACGCAAAACGAGCGGAAAAGATCTATTTGGACTCAACCGCCAAGACATCCACGTTAACAGTCCAGGAAATTGGCAATACTGCTTTGTACTTGTGCATGTCGCAAGCAGATCAAAGCAAAATAGAGCATTTACTGCGCACCGAATTTGGTGCACAAATGATGGATGATACATACCCCACGTTTGGCCAATTGCCGTCGCGGATAAACAGTTCTGATATCACAAACAATAACAGCCTTGAGCTTGGCTGCCAGGCGCTTGGTCCAATTCTTATCGGTTACGACAATCGCCTCAGCCCCAATCTCAAAAAGTGGCTCGAACCTCATTTAAAAGCAGCCATGATCGCGCTTCGCAAACAGAATGTCCCCGTTAAAAACACGAGTGCGTGTCTAATCAAGGCTGTTGATCTGATTTTGATAGGCACAGCAATCTATGACGGCGAAGCAATATACGACGGTACTAGATTGCTGGATGATTGGATCGCATACACCAAGCAAAGCGGCATTCATGAATTCAACAGCCCGCAAGCATACGAACAAGATCTAAATGCATTGAACATGGGTTACTTATTTGCGCCAGACAAATTGAGCAAAAGCAAGTTCAAAGCCGTTCTCGATTACTTCTGGCAAGATATTTCAGCTCATTATTATCCGCCTATACATGCGACGACTGGCGCTCGGGGTCGAGATTACGACTTGTTGTTCGGCGGTGGCGCAGTAGACAACTACGCTTCGCTGGCGGGACTAGCTAGCTTGCCCTCGCCGGTCGAATATCAAGCGAACGAAGTCTACATGCTGCTCAATGCCGTCGATACACGAGCTTACCGACCCGCAAAAAACTTCCTAGATCTAGCAACGACATATCCAAGAACTGTTGAATGTCGCTGGGACGATTCTCCTGCAAATGACACCTACACCTACATAACTCGCGATTACAGCCTTGGTTCTGCCAGCGGTGGCAATTTCGGCATTACAGACAAGATGCTAGTAGCACATTTTGGCTTCGGACAGAACCTAAATGTCACCTTCGGCACAGTACTTAAAAAGACCGGTATACCACGGGATGATAAGAGAGCATCGAGATTCAATGAACACGGAATGTGTGAACCATATGTGGTGCAAAGCCAGAATAAAATTCTTGCTTTGCTTAAAATTGACACGTCTAAACTAGCCATAAATGACGAGCTAACCACAGAGTTTGTTTTTCCGTACGGGGTCCATAGCATTTACCAGGATGAACGCAAAGTAAATATTGAAACTCTGCTTCACGAAAAAGCAAATAAAAGAGGCGTAAAATGCCTGGGCGTCAGGGGCGGCGAAGGCGCTTTCATACTTAAGGTTTTTCAAGCCGATAGCATGAATGATGACAAAGTACCCGTGGAAGTGACAGCCACCGCCCAAGACTGGGCCAGCGGCGTGTTTAAAGTGAGCATAAAGCACGGGCGCAAACAAGCGAAGAGTCCGAAGTTTCTTAAATTGGGCTTCGTCATGGTCGGTGCGCATTGCTCAGATGATGTAGCCCTGCTCGCCTCGATGAAGCAAATCGAAGACGCGTCCATCAAACAGCGTCTAAACGATACAGGTTGGCAGGTTGACGCTCAAATTGAGAAAACTCTGCTCACTATCAATCGAGATTTCGTTAAGCCAGCTGATACCACTCGATTCGTAAACGGAATTGAGGTCCAGTCGCCGGTTTTTAGTGTCAACGGCACACTTCTTGGACCGTCCATGTGGCGCCACGAGGACGCACTGCTTCAAAGACAATCAGTTTCTGAGTAAAGCGGCTGATACTCGTGGTAATCTATGCGCAAAATGCCTTGTCGCCATACGCGGAGAACTTTCAATGAACATTATGCAACAGCTCAAAGAGCGCACTCGCGGTCATCACGACAATGCTGAAGGGCAAGAATTTCAGCGACAACTGGCCTCTGGCGAGTTACCCAAACCACTGTACGTCAAATATTTGGGTCAACTTTTTCTGATTCACGGATCTTTGGAAAAGAAATTGCTCGAAGCGCAATCGACAACCACTCCAGAAATCGCCAAGATTTTGACACCAGAGCAGCTGCAAGTGCCTTATCTCGAAAAAGACCTCACGTTCTTTGGCGTAGACACAAAAAACATTCAACCAGTCTCTGCCACCAAAGCTTTGATTGAAAAAATCGATATTACTGCGAAAGCCTGTCCGCTTGCTTTGCTCGGATATCACTACGTTTTACTCGGCAGCAAACATGGCGGCAAATTCATTGCCCATAACCTCAACGAAAAGTATGCATTGAATGGTGACGGCATTTGTTACTTCGATCCATACGGTCAGTCTTTCCAACCCCTCTGGAAAGAATTCGCAAGCCAGTTCAACGAAGTGCCCATCACCGAGGCTCAAGAACTCGCCGCAATTGATGCCGCTTCTGTAATGTTTGAAGAAATTGCCAATCTATCTGAAGAAACACTGAAACTAGCCGCCGTGCATCAGTAACGTGATCGGTCGACTCAAATTCAAATAGCAATTTTCTAAGCATGGTAGCCAAAGCTGCCACGCACTCGCTCGTCGCCTTATAATGGCTTCCGGCACGAAGTGTTCAAGGTGAAGTAATGGCTAGAGAAAGGCTTATATCAATCAGAGAAGCTGCTGCAGTGGCTGGTGTAGATGTGGAACTCCTTCGTCGTGAAATAGAAGGCGGTTCACTCAAAGGCGAAAAGAAGAACGGCTGGTTTTTCGATGAATGGTTCGTGCATTCATCCGAAATCGAAGGTTTGAAAGCTCGCAAAAAAAGCCGACCCCACAGCAAAAGCCAGGAAACAACGCCGCAACCAAAGACCTCATTAGCACTGCCGCCAACGCCGCCGCTCGAATCTTTCTGGCAGGAAGTAGAGACACAGCCCGGACCATCAGAAGAGTCCTCTAAAGTTGAAGGCGCTCACGATTGGCGCGAAGAATACAAGAATGTGACCAAAAGAGTAGCCGAAGAATTGATGCGCCCGCTTTTGGAAAGGCTCGAAGTACAAACCATTGCTCTGCAAGAAAAAGACGCCTTGATTGAAAGCCAGAGACAGCAACTGCTCTTGCTACCAGATTATCAATTGCGCGAAGAACAAAATCGCCAGGCATTAGCGACCAAAGAAAAACAGCTGGACCTGTTCGAGACAAAACTCGATTTGCTGGAAGAGAAATTCACCATAGAAACAGCGATCCTAAAATCAAACCTGCTCGAAAAAGATGCTCTGGTCAATGAAAAGGTTTTGGAAACGAATGAGCTGACCGAATTAATCAGTCTCAAAGACTGCGAACAGGCGATTCTCAAAGCGCAACTGGTAGAGATGGAAAACCTCATTGAAGATTTGCGCCAGCCCTGGTGGAAAAAACTCTTTTCAAAATGAGCATTTGTTAATTTCACACTTTTGAACTATTTTGAAAGACCGCCAGTCTAATTCAACATCTCCCTCTTCAAAACTAGACAGGCGTGTGTGATGCTGGAAATTCATTGGATCTTTTGTGCTCTGTTCGTTCTTGCTGGTGCTTTCGTTGGTTATTGCTTCTTCCTGGAATGCTCTTCTCTGCTCGGCTTAAAAGACCGCACGCTGGTTAAGGCGACAGCACATACAAAGCGTGTTAAACACAAAGGCGGCGCTGGTCCCAGGTTCTAACAAGGAAAATTGATCAGCACTGGTTTCTTCAGGTAGCCGTCATGGTCTCCCAAAACCAGCCTGACCATTTCTTCTCAAGATGTTCAGAATGAACCACCGGCAGTGGCTTTATTTTTGTAATTTGTTTGAGCTCTTTTTCAGCCTTAGTTGGCGCACAATTATCTTTATCGCCACCACAAGCGATGCAAACGCCGCGACTTCCAAATATCATTTATGGCAAAGTTCAACCAAATAAGTAAATGCATGAGCGCGGTCCTAAAACAGTTGCAGCTGTTGGAATTCCTCAGTCGCGGAGAAGTTGTGCAAACCTTGAAAATGGGGCTTGCACAACTTCTCTGCTACGTTCGGATTTTCCTAGTCGGCTTTCCTACGGGACTGCCTTGTCTACCATGGGCTCGTGCAGCTCCGATGAGACGCAAAGCAAGAAGCTCTTTCTCGTTGGCATTGCGATGGTATCCTCGCAGGTAGTCGCCGCCGCGAAGAAGGTTGAAATTGCACAGTACATACTCGTGATGCAGGTAATGGTCCACTAGCACTGTGCGCATGTACAGAGTGTTCATGACCCAGATTTCAATTCTCCAGCACTCATGCAAAAGGTTTTCATCGGCTTTATGAAGCATGCGATGAATCCACTTGCTCATGAGCGGGTAGAGAACAAACATCGGAAACAGCGCTCCCAGCAAGACCCAAAGACCAAAAAGAAGGTAGATAAACGGCACACTGGGAACAATCGGCAAGACAAACATGACGATGCCGAACCCTTTAAGTGTCACTCCATATTCTTCTTTTCGAATAAAATCTCGACGGTCTTTGGGCATCGACTGATAAAGCTTTTCCTCCTCTTCAGGACTCGTAAACTGCGTCACGAAATCCTTTCGAAAAGTGCGAGCATGATGAATCGTATGATGCTCGTAGTATGCATTGAGAAAAGGTTTGCCGATGAAAGGATGACGAGCCCAGAATCGGCGAAGCCTGGGACTAGCGTGGCCGATGTGATGATGGAAAAACGACTCAGAAAAAGTCGCGATGCTGTAGCCCAAACAGAGACCAAAAATCAGTTGGGCGAAGATATTAATATACATGGTGCTCTCCATGACTTTTCGCATAAGTGGTCTGACCGTGCTTCGAAAAAATTTGACTGTTTTGCAGACCGAATACGTACTCAAATAAAAATGACTGTCTGCTTGATGTGAAACCAAGCAGGCAGTCACTGACAACGTGATTCAATGCTCTTTATCGCCGGTCAAAGATCGGCGAATAATTGGAAACCAGGCATCGTAACCCAGACTGTTCATGTGCAGCTGATCTTCCAAAAACCAGTCGCCATGAAAGTTTCCGCGCGCGTCATACATGACAGGCACAACATCGATATAGTGCAAATTATTCACGCAGCGCGAGAGATAACGCACCAATCTATTGCCCACTACGTACTGATGAACCCACTGGAGACGAGACGGAGCAGCGCTCATGCTGACAAAGTAAATCTCCACCGCTGGTAATACCGCCTGCACATTTTTGACAAAGCTTAGGAAATCGCGATAGACACGTCGGCCGCAATGACCATCCGCAATGTCGTTCGTGCCAGCATAAAAGCAGATTCTCGCGGGCTGGTATTTGAGCACCACGCGCGACAGATAGTGATTGACCTCAGGGATCGTGGAACCACCGAAGGCGCGACAAATTGCATTCATATCAGCGAATTCGGCTTCGATACGACTAGCCGCGTGAGCGAACGTCGAACTGCCGATGAATACAATTCCACCAGCCAAGGGCGGCTGAGTAACATCCATTGCTTCAAAAGACCGAATATCGTCCTCGAAACGATCGAGAGGCTGGTCGACACTAACTGGAAGTTCAGAACCACAGCGCAAGAGGCGCATAGCGAAGTCAAAGATAGTGTCGAACACAATCAGCATCTGGATGACGAGGTTGACACTGGCTTTAACGGCAAGAAAACGGGTAGCAGCGAGTAGACCGCTTGAGCGATCCATTTGAGACAGCTGGATGTACGACATGACTGTTCCTATCACCGCGGCAAGATGTGCGCGAGTTGGAGGGTCAGATGACACTAGAAAAATGACTAAATAAAGTTACAGGCTGCTAATAGCGGGGATAAAAGACCAATTTCAAAAAAAAATAAAAAGAAAGACTCTTACTAGTACTACATCGAGAAAACGAAATTCCAGTGGAGCATTGGTATGAGCAGTTTTATCATCCGCGCTAGTTATACGAACGTGGATATCGCTAACTCGCACAGAGGTATTAATACAGCCCAACGGGCACTTCTCGATTCTCAACCTCGTTTAATCAGCTCAAATCTGCACAGGCTGGCGATTCTTACTTCACACGCGTAAGCAGAATTCAAGAGATCTAGATCTAAGACCTTGGATCTTATGGTCCAGATCAATTATCAAGTAATCATATCTGTCCCACAATCACAGCCCCTTTTAGTTACCGTCACCAAAAAGTCACATCTACCAGAAGTCTAAAACGCCGACCACCACGTAGCTGGAAGTGTCAGCGCGAAGTTTTTCGTCAATGGTCGTTCATCCACCAATTAGCCTACAAAGGACCTCCAACCATCATCGAAATTCAGACGATGATGCACATGAATGGGAAACAAAATGTCTCGCACCTCAGAACTCCTCGCACGTTTTTTCAACGCCTTCAGCTCACGTAGACATGCGGCAGTATCGAGCAACAAGACTTCTACGCCCGATGGTGCCACATTTCTAGGCGAGCAGAAGGCACCCAGCATCGCGCCATCCGACATCAGCGTCACCGTCACATCGGCTAATCAGAAACTGGCCGATGGTGGCAAGATCAAGTGGGTGAAAATGGTCGATCGAACCAACTACACACTCTTGCTCAATCCGGCCAAACAGTATCAAAAAATCGTCGGCTTTGGTGCTGCCTTCACCGACTCGGCTTGTTACATGTTCAACAAGCTGAGCGAATCGGCCCTTGTGCGTCTGTTCAACAACCTCTTCGGCGCCGATGGACTCGCTCTCAACTTGTGCCGTACTTGTATGGGTGCCAGCGACTATGCCACGCACGTGTACAGCTACTGCGACGGCGAGGCCGATCCGGAGCTGAAGAACTTCAACATCGACCACGACAAGAAATACATCCTGCCCATGCTGCGTCGGGCACGCGCCATCAATCCCGAGCTGTTCCTTCTCGCTACGCCCTGGAGTCCTCCGGGCTGGATGAAAGCGAATGGCTCGATGTTGGGCGGCAATATGCAGCGGCGGTCGCTAGGTGTGTACGCGCAATACTTCCTCAAATTCCTGCAGGCCTATGCAGGGGAGGGTGTACCTGTGCAAGCCGTGACCGTCCAGAACGAAGTGGATACAGATCAAGACGGCAAGATGCCGGCTTGCCCGTGGCCACAAGAGCTGGAAGTCGACTTCGTGCGCTGGTTCCTCGGTCCGCTCCTGGAGAAAGAAGGGGTAGATACGCAGATCTGGGTGATCGACCACAACACCAATCTCTGGGGGCGTGCGCTCGCCACTCTGGGTGAAGACACTGTGAAGAAGTACGTGAAAGCACTCGCCTGGCACACGTACATGGGCGACAAGTCAAAGATGACCCTGGTGCATGACGCGCATCCGGACATCGATGCTTACTGGACCGAAGGTGGTTCGGATGTCACCAACGCCGACTACTACACGGACTGGGCGAAATGGGGCACCAACTTCACGGACAATCTCCGCAACTGGTGCCGCGGTCTCACTGCCTGGAACCTCGCTCTCGACGAGAATGGCAAGCCGACCATCGGTCCGTTCCCGTGTGGTGGTCTGGTCACCATCAACTCGCAGACCTTGGAGGTCACGTACAGCGGGATCTACTACGGTCTTGCTCACTTCTCCAAGTTCATCCGCCGGGAAGCCAAACGCTTCGACTCCTCGGGGGATTTCCAGAAACTGTCGCACGTCGCCTTTGAAAATAGCGACGGCGAAAAAGTATTGGTGCTCACCAACTCAGGCGAAGCGCGAACTGTCAGATTGCAACTAGGCGAATATGTCGCCGACGTGGCTCTGGCAGCCGATTCAATCGCAACTTTGACCTGGAACAGCAAGCCGCAGGATCGCAAGATTGCGTTCCCGAAGGACTTCGTCTGGGGCTCAGGCACCTCGGCTTACCAGATCGAGGGCGCCTGGGACACAGACGGCAAGGGTGAGTCGATCTGGGATCGCTTCAGTCACACGAAGGGCAAGGTCCACAACGACGAGAATGGTGACATCGCTTGCGATCACTTCCATCGCTTCGAGGAAGACATCAAACTCGCCAAAAAGCTCAACCTCACTGCCTATCGCTTCTCAATCTCCTGGCCGCGCGTGCAACCGCTCGGACGTGGTGATTGGAATGAGAAAGGCATGGAGTTCTATGACCGTCTCATCGATTGCATCATCGAGAACGGTCTTGAGCCTTTCGTGACCTTGTATCACTGGGACTTACCTCAGGCGCTCCAGGAAGAACTGGGCGGCTGGGCTAGTCGGGAAGTACTCGAGCTTTTTGCCGCATACTCTGGCAAGATGACCGAGCGTTATTCCGACCGCATCAAGTTCTGGGCGACCTTCAACGAACCGTGGTGCAGCGCTTACCTGGGATATGCCTATGGAGCTCATGCACCAGGCCTCAACGACCCTGCGCTTGCCAGTCAAGTTGCTCACAACCTGCTGGTGGCACATGGTCTGGCGACTGTCGCCATTCGCAAAGCCGCTAAGCAAGCAGTGCAAGTTGGCATTGTCCTCAACATGTCTACCCCAGAACCTCTGCGGCCGGACAATGCGGACGATGTGGCGGCAGCTGAAAAAGACTGGCACTGGAGCCTCGGAAAGTGGGTGCAGCCTTTGCTACGCGGCACCTACCCCGACGATGTGGCGGCAGATATTGGTGATATCCAACCCGGTGATCTGGCGACTATTCACCAGCCCATCGACTACGTTGGTATCAACTATTACTTCCCCAACCTCGACTCCGTCGTGCCCGTTAACCACCCTCTGCCTGGCTACGAGTACACAGCTATGCCGTGGGCAATTTCGCCCTCGTCACTTGGAACTTTGATCCGGCGGATTGCAAAGGAGTATCCCGATCATCCGACGCTCTACATCACAGAGAATGGCGCCGCTTTCGACGATGAAGTGAACGCAAACGGAGAAATTGACGATCCCAAACGCACGAAGTACCTCAATGGTCACATCCAGGCAGTCGCTCTGTGTGTCCAAGAAGGCATCAACGTGATGGGCTATTTCGCCTGGTCGTTGATGGACAACTTCGAGTGGGCTTACGGCTACGACAAGCGCTTTGGCGTTATCCACGTGGACTACGCCACCCAGAAGCGGACCATCAAGAACAGTGGCAAATGGCTGGCGAATATCGCTGCCCAGAACGCCATCGAGATTGATGAGACGGCCAAGGGCTAAGCACGATTACAACTAGTCAATGAGCGCCTTTCCGAGAATTCGTTCTCAGAGAGGCGCTCATCTTTTTGCTATCCACTTTGCCGAAAAGGACAAGTGAATTTAACGAGCTTTCAAAATCACTTTGCCGATAGTTTGTCGTCCTTCCAGCAATTTGTGAGCGGCAGCCGCTTGCTCAAGAGGCAGCACATGATCAACTCTCAACTTCAACCAACCTTCGTCGATGGCTTTAAGAACGGCATTGGCTCTTTTTAAAAGCTGATCGCGCTTGATGATGAAATTGAACAGTGAGCCGCCATGCAGCGAAATCGATTTGACTTGGAGTGAATTTGGCCCAATTGGATCGGCAGGACCACTGGCAGAGCCATAAAGAGCGATGTCACCAAGTAGTTTTATAGCTTCCATGTCACCAGGAAAAGTCGTTTTGCCGACCCCATCGATGATGTAGTCGCAGCCTACGTCATCGGTCAATCTCTTCACTTCGGCAACAAAGTCTTGTTCAGTGTAGTTGATGATTTCATCGGCACCAGCTTCAGTGGCAATCTTTGCTTTTTCAGCGCTAGAAACAGTGCCGATAACTCGCGCACCACAATGCTTTACCCACTGTGTCAACAATAGCCCCATACCACCAGCTGCCGCGTGAATCAAAACTGTTTCGCCAGGCTTGATCTCGTGAAATTCGTGGATCAAATAATGAGCCGTCATTCCCTGCAATGGCAGAGCCGCGCCTTCTACGAATGAAAGCTTGTCGGGAATTGGTATCAATGCGTCAGCCGGAACATTGGCTGCCTGGGCGTAACCACCAAGGCCTGACGTATACATAACGCGATCGCCAGTTTTAAACATACTGACACCAGAACCAACTTCTTCAACTATGCCAGCCGCTTCGCGACCGGGAGTATAGGGAAGCGGCGTGGAGTAGCGACCAGTGCGCTGATAAATATCAATGAAGTTGACCCCAGCGGCATGAATTTGCACTCGTACTTCGCCTGCTGACGGCGCCGGCAAATCAAAGCTCTTGTATTCAAGTACATCTGCGTCACCGGGCTTTTCTACGCGTATGCCCAGTACTTTGGTGGCTATTTGCGAACCCATATTGAAAACCTCGAAATCTTATATCTCATACGACTGTACACCGCAATGGATGTAAAGGGATGCGAGGCGTGCTAGTTATCCTCACTCTTGTGAGATTACCTTAACTCTACAGGAAAAAAATTAAAGGGATGCGCCTCCCTCTTGCGAGAAACAGACATTGTGACAATGCTAAGTTTTAGTCTCACTTCCTTCTGACGTACCGCCCAACTTTCCACGAGCTTTACCGCACCAACGTTTCTAGCGCACCAACTTCAACTACTTCATGGCAGCTTGCTCCGTTTGAAGTTGGTTGTTGTTCCGGTGCCCTTACTGCGACGTTGTGGCGCCTCTTCTAACCCACAGGAACTGCCATGTCCAAGCCATACAAATTCTGCCCCCACTGCGGAAACGGTCTCAAGCTGGGTATCATCGACGAACACGAACAATTGGTGTGCTCCGCTGCTTGCGGATTTGTGCACTGGAAAAACCCCATTCCCGTCGTTGCCGTCCTCATCGAGGTCGCTGGCAAATACGTCCTTGTCCAACGCGGCAAAGACGAGGGAACCGGCAAATGGTGCATGCCTTGCGGATTCGTTAATGAAGGAGAGAGCCTAACAGCTGCCGCCTGTCGCGAAACCCTCGAAGAAACGCACCTCGTTGTCACTGTTCCCGACTTGCCGTTCAAAATCGTCAATCTATCGGCAATCAACGAACATCTGCATTTCTTTAAGGGCACCATTATCAGCGGCACACTCGAAGCTGGTGACGATGCTATCGATGCCGGGTACTTCGCAGCAGACGCACTGCCCGAGATGGCTTTCAACACGCACACTGAAGTCCTGCTCGCTGCTTAATCTCAAGTTCACACCGCCTCATTGCACCGCCTCATTGCTACAATGTGCACCACCAATGATGCTCGAAAGGAAACCACATGCTTTTACGTTTAACCACACTCGCTTTGTCAGCCCTGGGGCTGTCGGCGCTCTATCGTCGCGGCGTTGTCAAAGCCAATCAGGCGAACGCCACAACCGATCCGCTCTATCCCGAGATCGAGCCCTACGACAAGGGGTTTCTGCCGGTTTCTGATCTGCATACCTTGTATTACGAACAGAGCGGCAATCCAAACGGCAAGCCGGTCGTCTTTCTGCATGGTGGTCCAGGTGGTGGCACAAACGCCAAACATCGCCGCTACTTCGACCCCAGCGTCTATCGCATCGTCATGTTCGACCAGCGCGGCTGCGGGCTGAGCACGCCCTTTGCCTGTCTGGAAGAAAATACGACCTGGCACTGTGTCGATGACATCGAAAAGCTGCGCAACCATTTAGGCATCAGCGCCTGGCAAGTTTTCGGCGGCTCCTGGGGCAGTACATTGTCTCTGGTCTACGCTGAAACTCACCCAGCCGCTGTGACCGAACTGGTCTTGCGGGGCATTTTCCTCGGCAAGCAACGCGAATACGACTGGCTCTACCAACGCGGAGCAAGCGCCGTATTTCCTGACGCCTGGGAAGACTTCATCAAACTCGTGCCTGAAGCCGAGCGCGGAAACAACATGAAGGCCTACCAGCGCATGTTCCATAGCGAAGACAAAAGCGTGCGAGACGCTGCGGCCGTCGCCTGGAGTGTCTGGGAAGGTCGCACAAGCAAGCACACACCCGATCCTGCCTCCATCGCTCGCTATGAAGACCCTCAGTTCTCGCTGGCCTTCGCCAATATCGAGCTGCACTACTTCGTCAATATGTGCTGGTTGACGGAAAATCAAATCATCAAAAATATCGACAAAATCCGGCACATTCCGACGGTGATTGTGCAGGGGCGATACGATATGGTTTGCCCGATTGAAGCGGCCTGGGAATTGCATCTTGCCTTCCCCGAAGCAGAACTCGTGATCGAACCAAACTCTGGTCACTCACAAATGGAAGATGGCAATACTCGGGCTTTAATTGCAGCGACCGATAAGTTCTCAACAAACTAAGCTCCTGAAGCAGAGGAAGTTTCGCTAAAACGAACTTCCTCTGCCTCTTTTCTTTAGAAAGTGCTCAAAAAAACCCCGGTCTATTCATGCATATAGTTGTCGGGCAGTGTTTTTTTAGAAAATCTAGTTCTCTGCTTGTTTTCAAGGACTTTTTGTCATTTCAGGCTTGGATTCGAAGCCCGCTTTTCCCTACTTTCTGTCATTTCAGGCATTG
>JARLHI010000007.1 GCA_031292355.1 Candidatus Obscuribacterales bacterium | reverse complement strand
GTTCAGATCAATCTGAATCAATTTGGTATTACGGGAACGAACACCTTCCTTCTTGGCGGTGGCGGCTCTAACGGTACTGGGCTAATTGATGCCACTCCAGTGAGCGGTAACTATGGCGAAATTTACATCACTAATGGAGCCGGCAACTCTGGTGTCGGCAATATGACAATTAGCTCTGCGAACGCCGTCAAAATTCCTGATGGCGGCGGCTCAGCTGGCGGTGGTTATCTCGCTCTTGAAGCTTACGGTGGTACTCTTACGTTGCCGATTGGGTCGATCAGTGTTCCGGGTGCCGAAGCTGCAATCCAACTGGCGGCCAAAGAGGTTGACACCGTGGATGGCACCAATCTATCAGCTAACTACACGGCTGGCGGCGACTACCACTATGTCGATATTTATGCAGATACCTTCAAATACACCGGTAACGTTGCCATCAGCGCGAACGGATCTGGTTCAGCATCCAACAATGCCGCTTCTGTTTATATGCAGGGCTATACTACGACTTCGCCTACACAGGTGAATATCGTTGGAACGACCGGTGCGACACTCAATATGGGTGCAGACGGAGATCACACTTATGCTCAAGTTGACGCCGATGCAGTGACCTTTACCAATGGCTCTGTCACTATGCATGCAAAAGGTACTACCGACAATCAGGTACTTCTCAACAGCCCGAGTTTTACCAATACTGCCGACATCCTGACGCTGAACAGCGCATCTGTTACGTTAGATGCTAGCGGCATGAGCGGTGGCAATGGAGGCGTTGTGCAGGTCAGCAGCAATCAAATTCTTGCTGCTACGCCTTCACGATTTATTCTCCATGCTGATGGGGACACTAATGGTGCAGGGGGCAGTATAACGGTGAACAGTTCTGCCGACTTCGATGCCTCCAATATGACGATAACTGCAGATGGAGCTGGAACGGGCAACGGTGGCTTAGTCAATCTGCAAAACCCAACCGGTGGCAGCGATGGCGAATTTGATCCAGATTCGATAGTATCGGTAGATGCTGGTAACGATCTCAATGGCTGCTGTACGGCAGCGGCAAAAAGCGGTCAAAATATCTCACCGCTAGACGCAGCAAGCAATGATGGAAAGATTAAGGTTAGTCGAGGAACTTCGGAGACGTCGGGCGGTGTAACTTGTCAGCAATACTTGTTACAGGGGGCTCCTTGGCCGGAATCTTTCTGGGATTGCACTGGTAAAGTACCCCCTGCACTCCCAACGTTTTACCAATCACAAGCAGCCCTTATGCTGCCCTCAACTCTTACAAGCAAAATGGGCACAGTCTATCTTCATACTTTCAATACCAGGACTGACGAACAAAATTACTTCCACATATCTAAACCGACTAGCGCAGATGCTGTGGGGTTTACCCATGTTTATGATGATAGGCCTACTTGGGCTTTCTCATCGGTCTTCGAGCAAGACTTCACGCTCAAGCTTCCTGAGCAAGAAGTCTCTATTCATGAGATGGGCCACGGATTTGACGATGTTATTGCCAATGGAGACCCAACCCAACGACCGTCGGTTAGTGCTCAGTTTACCGGGTATGCTCTCAACGACTGGTTTGCACTAGATTATATTACTAATGCAGACGGAACTCACACGCCTCGCGATCCGTGCTTCACTACGATTGTGGGTCAGAAGGCGCCGCTACAAAATGTTTATGACAGCTACAAAGGAGCGCAGTATTGTAACTCAAATGGCACTTTGGTAAATCCCACTGCCTACGCTAAGCTTACGAATAGCGCTATCTTGCAATTGGCGGAACCGCACATTTTCGCTCCAAACGAAGACGGCGATCCCTACACTGAGCTATTCGCTCAAGAGTTTGCCTATATCAGCTTCTCCGCGACTACTGCTGCGGCTTATAATGCAAATCCTGTTATACCTAATCTCGCAAATATGTCAGATGCAACAGCTGATACTTTTTTCGCGAACCCCTATGACATGCAGTGCACGACTGGTTACATGATCGCCATCTACTCTGGAAATGCCGCTAAAATTCCTAGCTACTGCGCCGGAACGGTCCCCACCAACTGGTATGCCCCTTACGGCCAAATTATGACTAATCACTAACTAAGCATTGAGAGCGCTGTTAACGCAGCGCTCTCTTTCTTGGTAAAATGCAAGAGTCAGAGTTAAGTTGAGAACAAACAATGCAAATTCAAGTCGCCATAATTGCATGTATACTTTGCGACCTAGCACGGCCAACCTCGCCATATGCTGTAATGCACCTGACACGAGCGGCGAGCATAAAGCCTCCAGCACATATAGTGTTACCGAAATTGCATCTTGCGGAGCCAGGCTCAAAGATGTTTGAACTTGGATATTACGATCAGCCTACGATAACTGGAACAATACATCCTGTGTGGGTAAAACCCAGTCTAAAGCTTTGCCCCTGGTTCGAGAAATGCCAGTACAAGCTCTCCACCCAGTTTCACGAAGATGCACATTTCGCCCAATTGTGTGAACATGGGCAAGTATCATGCACTTTTTATGTGGAACCTAATGGCAATGTTTCAGACGTTACGGTGTGGAGGAGTTCCGCTCCAGAATTACTGGATAAAGCAGCTGTCAATTTAATAAAAGCCGCTTGTCCATTAGCACTGCCACCGATGGAGTTGCTCAACAAAGAAAGAATTCTTGTCACCTTTAACAAAAAAGGCGTTTCTCTTGACCTCGACATAAAGTCGTACAGCCTTGGTCCCGACGTTGCTTTTGAAGCTTTAAAAGCTGCACGCCAAGCGAACGGACAATAATCAAAAGAATTGACATTCCCGTACATCTTTGAACGAAACGTAGCACACAGAGATTCTAAATTTTAACTATCATCAACGCTTTCGCATCTACTCAATCCTCCGCTTCAAAATCAAAGTTTTCCGAAAAATTGCCTAAAATAACCCTTTTAGGCGATTGTGGTATGCCGGAGCATGACACCTACTTCTGAACCATGCAAAAAAAGGAAAGCCCAAACATCGATTTCGGCGGTTTCGTGCAAGAAACAAAATTTGTCGCCCAACAAATCGAAGAACATTGACCGCCGCAAGCTCGAATATTTGACTCCGGCAGAAGTCAAAGACCTACGTGAAGCGGCCAAAGCTTGTGGTCGCCATGGCGCCCGCGTCACCTCATGATTTTAATCGCGTATAGGCACGCTCTACGGGTCTCAGAGCTATGTGATTTGCGTTGGGAGCAGATTGACTTTAAAGACGCCAAACTTCACGTGGCGAGGCTTAATAACGGCGATCCGTCGGTTCACTACCTCTTGGGCGACGAGCTTCGCTTGCTGAGGGCGTTGCAGCTCATTCTAGCCTTGCTGGGCTTCAAGCGTACCTAGCGGTCGATTCACCGGATAAGCAGAAGGCAATTAATTTGCTTCGATATTGGCTTGCTGTAGAGACCATGGAATTATTTGTTGGTGTGAAAAGTCGGCGATTTGCTATTTTGCTTGTGTTGCTCGGGGCACGAACTAAGCCTTAAGTTCAGCCGTGATTGATTCTCGGACTTTGTTTTCCATGTAGGCGGTCGATCCTGTCAATACCCCCCCATTTTCTGCCTCTTTTTTGCTGTTCCCTCTTATGCTCTTTATAGTTTATTATGGCAAAGTATCAACAAGATAGAAGCCATAGAGTTGCGCCGAAAACGTCAGCAAAGCGATTCGAAAATCTGCGGTGCTGATGGAATGAATCATCAGCACCACAAATTTTCGAGTTCAGCCGCCAACAGAATGAAGTTGCTTGTTCAGAACTGCGTGCCAAATGCTCAATATGGTCAGCAACAATGTGCACATGGCGAGTTCAAAACTGGCGCCCTGGAGGATATACGCGTCTCCCCAGAGGACTGCATCCATGACCCAACCAACGACGACAGCTGCCATAAAGCTGACTATCATCAGGGCAAGTAGGACGTAGCCAAATGTGCGCCTAGAGCTGTACGTTTCCTTCAGAGATTCGCTCACCAATGCCGGCAAGAGTGTGGCCGCCAGCAGTGGAATTATGAGTAGAGGCTCCGTGCCAGTGAAAGGTCTGGAATGGATCATCAGAAAACAGACCCAGATGAAAGAGCTTACGCAACAGTTGACGTGATTGAGGCACTGAATTGGAAACAGCAGTAATCTCTGCTCGAAGTTGATGGATGCAGCCTTGGTATTACTTCGCCGGGAAAACATTGAACCCTCACTTTCCCAGAAATTGAAACGGAGCCGCATGCTTTCGGGCGTCTGATGATGCGGCTCCTAAGAAAATGTGTTTCTTGTACAATCGGACTCAACCCTGGTGCTCAAGCAGGTCGCGAGCCTCCTTGAGCAGTGCCAGACCTTGCTTGTTCCACTGCAGAACATAGTCTTCCGGATAGAGAATGGCGCTGTTTTGATATGGCTCAGCCAGATGTTTGGCCGCATCGATAAGCATGGCAGCAACGGCTTTTTGCGTGTCGACTGGAGCACCGGCCAACTTCACAGTAGCAAGCAACTGCACTTCCTCAAGCTGTTCGAGCAGTTGCATGTGGGTGTGGAGCGTCGCCTTAGCAATGTCGTTGCTCCTTTTGTTTTGGTTGCGCACGGCGAGATAGATGAAAGGGGAAGTGATGACCAGGACTGCGCCGGTCACCAAGTACAGTTGGAAGAACGCGGATACCGCGGCAAAGATGAGCCCAGTGATCCCGGCAAGGTTGGCATGCTTGATGATGAAATTCATGATGCTCTCCGTTGTGAGGGAGGTGGAAGAAGCGAATGTTTGTGCGCGTCGTGACATCACGATTGGCGTCAGCTCAGCGCGTTGAACAGCACCAGCGCTTTGCCCAGGACCACCACCTTGCCGTTCTGATTGGTGCAAACAGTCGTGAGCCACACCCGCTTTGTCTTGCGATTGAGTCGTGTTACGGTGACTGTAGCGGTGATTGTGTCGTTGATGAAAACTGGGCGGCGAAATTCCACGATCTGCCGGAGATAGATCGTACCCGGGCCAGGCAATTTGGTGCCCAGTGCGGTGGAGATAAAGCCGGCTGAGAGCATGCCGTGCGCAATACGCTTGCCGAATGGTGTGGTTTTGGCATAATCCTCATCCAGATGAACGGGATTGTTGTCCCCGGTGGACTGTGCAAATTGCACGATGTCTGAGTCGGTGACAGTCTGCACGTATGTGGCCGAAGTGCCTCGTTTGATATCAACCATGGTTTGTTCTCCGTGTCATAGGAGGTTGAGGAGAGCTAGGCTTGGCTCTCTTGTATGTCGATTGATGGGCGCTGCTTATTTTGGCGCCAGAGCAAGCAGGATGGTCGCGATGAGGAATACGATCAGTCCATTGATACCGCCGACCATCCCTGCATACCAGATACCAAAGCTGCCGCAGACGATGCTGCCAATCAATGAGATTGCGGTGGCTTGGGCTATTACTATTTTCTTCGGGTTCATGTCCCACTCCGAGGCACTGAGCGCCATAAGCACCCAAACCACTATGGAGACGGCGACTGCGATGACTGCTGTTGGTGCGCTATAAAACATGTGAGTTTCCTTTGATAATGGGCTGACGCCTCACAAGAGGTGGTCAGCGCGGGGTGCAGACCGCCAGTTGGTAGGCCTTGGCGGGCAGGGAGTGGCAGAGGGCTTCGATGTCCCTGGTGTCGATGTTGACCGGCTTGAGCGTATCCAGAGTCGTATAGCCTCAATCACGTTTGGGGATAGATTTGTTCCGCCTCTTTCAGAATGCGTTGCTCCCAGTCGTGTGACGATGTGGCGACGTTTGGCGGTTTGTGCTGACCGAATCGATGCCGCAGTTATGCTGATTCATTCTCATGAGCACCACAGCTCCGATGAACATCCCGCCCATCACACTCAAACCAAAAGCCAAGCAAGCGAGAAACCGATACGAGTCCTGACCACAGAAGATCAGCAAGACGCCGCCGGCAAAGCACGACAATAATCCCATTGCAAGCATCTTGTACATGACGATTCCTTTCCAACACGTGTTGTGTCATTGCCTCAATCAATAAGGCAGCGACAAGTTTGCGCGTGCGACATGATAGTCGCTGCGTTACGATTCTTTTTCTTCCGCTATGCCAAATGCCTATCCAAGCTCACTTCGCATGACCAATCGTCAAGAAGAAATGCTCAAATAGCAACAAGGGTTGAACGTGTTAGTCGGAAGCACCTTGGAATAGGGAAAGAGAGATAAGGTCATCTTAGCCATGGCGTACATCTTACTTCAAATAGATCTCTTCGTAAGAGTACGAATAACGGCGACAGGCGCACATCTACTAGCGGCGCTGGCCCGCGCTAGCTGAGGCAGCTTTTGTGTTAGATTAGTGTCAAACGTGGTGGCAATCTTTCTCCTCGTGTAATGAGGTGGCTGCTTCCGATGCTTTGCTACATCGATTGATGTACGAGAGCGTATGTTCGCTTTAAGAGAGTGACGCTTTTGACACTTTCTTGAAATTAGCATGACACCATTGTCCATTACGGTACGCAAGAAGAACAGTTTCCTGGATTGGATGTGAGTGCTACACCGGATGCGCAAAAGTTCTCACTCCTCAAGATATAAATGACATCATGGGAATCACGGAGTAGCAGTTTGAAAAATATTTGCACTTCTAGCTGTAAACAATTCGGACATCCTGAGTTCCGCATTGAGTTCGATGCAAAAGCAATATTGGAGTCAGACGTTTCCAGATTTGCCAATTTGCTTACAGATATGGTGCGAGACGGAAGCCGCTTTGAAAATGATCAGTCGTTTCAGATCGGGTGGTCTATTACAAAACTCGTTAGTGATGGTGATGGCTTCCTAAGCTTCAGAGAGCCTGATTTTAAATCGATGCCAATTATTTGGCAAAGAGGTCTTACAAAATCTTTGCGTCACATGCGTCTTCACAAGGATGTTGTGGAAAGCGTTCTGCCAAATGAGTCGTTGGCAATTCCATCACTAGGTGATAGCTGCATCATTTGCACCAATTTGAACGATACCACTCATGTCATCATGGATCGTAACGAGCAGCAAGGAAACATTTCTGGATGGTTTTTGGGATGTCGTGACAAAAAGCATGACCATAACGCTGCGCAGTCTTTGCATGTTATTTCACTGTATGAAGCCGTGGTTAGTCATGCGCCCGTTGCTCTTGGGTATCTGGGTCTACCAGCAGCGACTGTGGTTCTTCTCGGAAGTGGCACTCCTTCTTTCAGCAGTAACGGGCATGGCTTAAAAATTCAGAATGGGTCATATTTGGAGGCGGTTTTTGGCAAGAGGGGTGCGCATCGGTTGTAGCAACTATTTCCTGCCACTCAATTGATAGTGCTTGGTAGTGGTACCGTATGTAGTGCCTATGAGGATAATTTTTTTTTTTGAGAGTGTGGACGGACAATCGCCGATCGGTCTCAGCCATTGTCCGCCCTGTGGTAACGCCAGCGTGGCAGTATTAGTACTCGTTGCGGTCTCGAGAGGCGCTCTGGGCGCCGCGACGGGCAAGACGGCGTTTTTGCTGTCGCCATGAACCCAGAGGAGCCACCAACTGCGGTGGCTCCTCTCGTCGTGGGACTATCTCGTCGTGGGACTATCTCGTCGCAGATGGCGTCCGCGATGGCATGCTGCCAGGGTTCGTCCTGATTCACAGCGCGACTGCGGACTTTGGACAAGGCTATTTCGGCTGTTTCGCAAGGCGTCACGCTGTTCGCCGTTATCGTTGGCCAAAAACGTTTGCAAGATCGTCATGCGTCGGTTACTTTCTTTACGCTGTCAGCGCTTACGAGCGACTATCACCAGTCGTTCAAGCTGGGGATTGTCGATCATCGAAAGCAGGAAATTTGCTTCTGTAATCAGCACGTCGGCAATTTGACCTACCTCGTTTCGCAGAGTGTGTTTGTTGGCCAGGATGTAATTGAAGAGGAGACGATATCTGTCTCTCCATCCTGCCGTCGGCGCATAATGTTCGACTTTAAACCCGGCTTTCTCAAGGGCTGGCCGATAGTTCTGCGTCCCTGGCATACCTGGCACCGTATAGGTTGCGAAGGCAAATACCTTTTGTGCTTTCAGGCAGCGAGCCACTTCGCGAAAAAACAAGTGATGATCCGACAACAGCTGTACCACATCGATGGACATCGCACCATCAAGAGAAGCCGCTTGCAGACCAGACTGTAAAATGTCCTTCTGCACAAATTGCGCTTGCACTGCTTTTGTGGTGACCAAATACCATTGTTGTGCGTTGCTGATTGCTACTGCCGATTGGTCCAGGCCAATCAGCTTGGCTTGGCTCTGCGCCGCAATCAATAGTCCTGGCCCACCTTGCCCGCAACCAAAGTCGGCCAGGGTCTCTCCGGGGGCTAAAGCCAATGCATTCCTGAGCGAGTCAAACTCGCCACGACTTGCCCAACTCCAGGCATGGAGATCACCAGCATCCTCTGTCCCAAAAACCTGCTGCTGGCACCATCTGGTTATTCTGCTGCCAGTCAGCCCGCTTGCGTATAGGGCGTCGTAGGCGTGAGCATTCATGTCATTCTCCATTGTTATCTCAGTCAAAATCCATCGCACTTCCGGCGTCCGCGGCATCGGTGGCCTATCTGAGGGCAGCTACCCATGCTGCGACCACTCCAATGCCGCCTAGGTCAACTCCAAGCAGTTCCTGCGCGTTGGCATTGGTTATATGGAATCCACAGACAATAGCAATGCCCAAGACAGTAGCGATTACAGACGCTACCAATGCGCTAAGCAGTATTCTCGCAATGTAGTTCACAATTGACCTCCTTCAAGGTGCCATGACGGAATGATCTGACCAACGTCGTCAGTCGGAATACGAAAGGAAAGGGCGAGCGATGTTTCGCGCACTCTCTCCCAAACGTCGTGATATGCGCGTGAGTACAGTCCGTTAAGTCTTACCCCTTCGCGCAATCCAAGCAAGAACACCGATCAATGCACCGATCGCCAGACCGGCAACAGCGAGCTCACCGGATTGCCCGAGACAGGTGACCATGACGATAAGGATGACCGCCATAAGGACCCAGCGGGTGGTCTGAAAGCTGCGAGCCGTATTCGCATCGGCGGTCGGCTTCGGCCCCTTGGCGAGACGCAGGATGGTGCCCGTGAAGACAGCGAGCCCGGCGAGGAAAACAAAACCGTTAACAACCATTGAAACTTCTCCATGGATGGAATTTGCGAAAGCTGGTAAGGGTATCTGAGAGAGGCTAGCTATGACGACTCTCAGGAGATGCACACGTCCAGTCCTTCCGTCTGCATTTTTTCGAGATCTGCTGCTGTAGCGCGGCGCCATGTGCCTCGCAAGAAATCGGCGAAAACGAGCAGGTTGTAGTTGCAGTAAACGTATCGGTGATGTAGCCAGTGATACCGTTCGAGCCATTTCATGTAGGCTGAGCCGACAAGAAATTTCGTCAGTATGTTCTGAACACGGCCACCTCCGGCAACTTGCGGAACGTGCATCATGTTCCGATGGATGATGCAGCTCATCGCCGGGTAGAGAAAGAGCATCGACGCTCCCGTCCCAAACGCAAGCCAGAACGGTGCCACCAGCAAGACGACCAGCACAAGTGGCACGATAGTCAAGGCGAACCGACAGGGACTTGCCGCTCCCAGACCGTATTCCGAGGCATGTAGCTTCTCTATTATTGCGGCTGGCGATGCTGCCTTCCGAATATATGCCTGATGTTCCGCAGGAAAAGCTTTGTAGAAAGCCTCGGGGGCCCAGGCATCGACGTCTTCATGTTCGAGCGGGCGACCAAACTGTTTCAGATAGCCCTCTCGAAAAGTCTTTCCGTGATGCACCACGTGGTGGAAGAAGTGTCCAAGAAGTAGCGTCAGAAAAATGCGAGGGTGCCGCCGCCAAAAGTTGACCGTTTCCCTTTTGGCATGAGCGATGTATTGATGCACGAGAGATTCGTGCATTGAGGCGCAGATGGGGCCAAGGAGGGCGAGACCAACGCAAACCTCAATGACGATGGTTGCAGGAGAGACTAACAATATCGACGCAATGGTCGTCAGGCATGCTGACAGTGCAGTCGTAAGCGGCTCCATGATCTTTTTCCTTCTTTGGCGAATTGCTCGTCGATGATGGTCCGCACCACCGAACGATTCTTGCCGACGCGAAAGATGCGTGTCAGCGTCATTGGTGTCATTTGGCAATTTTTTTCAGATGCAAGTGCGGGGCGGCTTCGGGGGCGTTTGGTGCATCAAAAAAATGGCGAGACGACACCCCCACGAAGTGGAAAGGGGAAGGTCTTGTCCAGACACAAGTTATTAGGGGCGCTTGCCCCAGAGAAATGTCGGCTAGGTCGATCAGATTGTTGGAAGCATCTCAGTGGCCGGACGGCTCGTGATGGCTGCGACCACGTAGGTGACCGCCCCAACTATCGCTGCAGCGGCAAAACTGACGCTGAGAGCCACTACCCACGCCACCAGTGCGTAGGAGACCGGAGTACTGTTGGCACCGTTGTACATGAGGAATAGATAATTGGTGAGGAGCGGATGGGCGATGGTGCCAAAGCACCAGGCAAATCCGGTCATCGCGCCCACGACAGTCAAAGCGCCCAGCCAGCAACGGCGGCGGGTTTCTGCATTGTTTCGTATGTTCATTTTGATCTATCCTTTCTAGGTCGGTTGATGGTGGTTGTGCGCCCCGATTAGCTAACGGTAAACGCGAGTGCGGAAGGCGGACACATCGGGTTGGGCGGAGCAAACTGTACAAGAATGTTGCCAGACCCTTTCTGATGAGCCGTTCCGATAGCGACGATATGGGTACGGGTACCGGCGGGCTGACCTGGAAGTGGTGTCATCCCGTGGTTGGCGATAGGCTGCGCCATAAAATGCGAAGCCGGGAGATCCAACTGGTGCAGAACCTTGCCACCGGCGATGGACTGACGGATGAGAACCAGGGTCTGCCCGAGTTGGACCTGAATGGGTGCCGAAGCCGGATGGTCGATGTCGACGTAGATGTTGGGTTGAGACATGTCTTTTGTTCCTTGCTGTAACCTGGTGAATTGTTTGGCACTTCGACGCTGAAATTGATGCGAATCTTTCCTGCCCAATTAGACCCAGCGACAATGTCCAGCAACGGTTTGGGCAAGCGGCAACATGCAGTCCATTGTTATTTAGCTGCATTCTTGAGCGGCGTTAACCATATCTTTTGCGGCAACACCATGAACGAGTCTGGTGGCAGGTCGCTCAGCGTCCAGAAAGGAGTCCGTCCAACCCCGTCGACGATAAGGGTACCGATGAAAGTACTGGTGTAGATGTCAGCGAGTGGGTGCGGCAGCGGTAAGTGGCGTTGCAGCACGCGCTCGATCAGTTCGCGCAGCTTTGTGCTCACATTTGCGTAAGCCTCGGCGTTGATGACGACAACGCCTCCGACCTTATTGGTGCGATTGAAAAGCCCATCCAGGTCGACCGAGTCCAATAAGTCTGCGCAACGGCGCCGGGTGTTGCTTCCACGCCACTCGCGCAGGTCCTGATGAGCGGCAGGCGCGAGCGCCGAAACACGGATCTCGTGGCCGATTTCGGTGTACCTCGATTTGGAGATGTCTTTGATTTTTGTCATGATGTTTTCTTTCAGCAATGTTTGGTGGCGCCTTAAAATGCGCTATCGTTACTTCATCCAGTCGAATGCACCACACGCAGTGAGACCAGCTTGTGATGTGGCCGGTGCCGATGCATTTGCGCATTAAGAAAGGCGCTGCAGCGTTGTATGGCCAAAAGCAAGAGCAGAATCCCTTCCAATATGATCAACAGGGTGCCACCAGTCACAAGTACAACCGTTACGAGAACAATCGTTATTGCTTCCTTCAAAAAAGTGAATGCTTCCATGATCAGTTTTCTCTATCTTGTGGGTGCGAGAGGTCTGCGATCGAACCTTTGGATGCCGGACTATACAGGCGGGGATTCGCCTTGGGGGATGGAACACTGCCGACCGCAAGGCCGGCGGTGTCTGACTGATACTCTCGATTTTTTTACTACAGCAACCGAAGCGGGCTTATGGTGATTTCTCGCACGGTTGCTGCTGCTGAGCGAATAAATCAGCAAGAGATAACGGTCAACTCCAGGTTGTAGACAGCATGAGCCGAGCCATGTAGTGAGTTGTTTTTGAACAGCTCGATCACTGCCCTACCAGGCTTGCGACCGACAAAGGTGAAGGACAATCCAGGCCATTCCAAACCTCCCTTGGCTGCAACGGGTTGCGCCTCGATTCTATGCAGGTCGTTGATGGCGCAGCTGGGAGCGATCACATCCGATTTTTTGATCGGCGATAGCCAACTGTCTCTTGGCTCCTGGATTGATCTTACCTTCCAGGTGTCGCCCACGCTAAAGCTGGGCAAAATCACTTGCACCTTCTGCCCCACTTGAATTCGCCACTTGAGCAAACTAGCGGGCAAACAATGGGTATCGTAAACGGCCTGGTTGATAGTGAAATCGAGCACAAGTGGACCCGGCAGTGTCTCTACAACCGCGATAGGATTATGGCGGTTGCAGCGGGGGCACTTGATCTCACCATCCTTTGCCAGGCACCGGCTGCAGTGCTGGCAACGAATTTCATCAGGCGTCATAGTTTCCGATGATCTGGTCATTCTGAGCATCCTTTCAAACGTCTTATGCCGCCAGCACCACGCCGGCAGCAAGATTGCAGAGCCGCCAGAATAGCGACTCCGTGGTAGCAGCCTTGATCTGTTCACAGCTGAAGTTTGTCAACCTATCTTGGGACATGTAGTAGCTCCAAAAATAGGTGCGTTGCAATTCTCTCGATTGCGCCATACCAATTGCCTATCCAAGCCTGTCTCGCATGACCATAGGTCAAGAAGAAAAACTCAAATATGCAACAAGGGTTGAGCGTGATAGCCGGAATCACCGTAAGTTATGGAAGAGAGAGTAAGCTCATCTTAGCCGCGGCCTATGCACTGCTTCAAATAGATTTCTTCGTAAGAGTACGGATAACGTCGCTAAGCTTACATCTACCAACCGTACTCGCCCGCGCTAGCTGAGGCAACTTTGGTGTCAGTTTAGTGTCACATGTAGTGGCACGTATTTGACCAGTGAGCAAACAGCGGCATAGTTTGCATTTTCTAAGAGTCAACTATACGTACAAGGCCTCGTCACCTGGTTTTGACAAACGCGCCCTGCTTGCAAAACCGTCATAGAAGAATGGAGTATTATCGCCCTCATCTCCGGAGAGTCTGCCTTTCACTTTGTCCCAAGTCAGTGGTGCCACCCGGAAGGTTGGCTCGCCGATGTTTTTTCTAGGTAGTGAGCTAATTCCGCTTTTTTAGTCGATATTTTGTCCGTCAATCCTGAACCTTTAGATGGTCCCAGATGGTATGCGTCGCCTGGCAATTCCGAACTTTTAAACGGTCCCACGCTGTACGCGTCACCTGGCAATTCTGAACCTTCAGATGGTTCCAGATGGTATGCATCGCCTGGCAATTCTTTGGACGAGTCTGGTTGGTTAAATCGTTGTTCTGGCATAACCGAGGGAACAGCCCCTGTTTTTTCCAGGTAGTGAGCCAATTCCGCTTTCTTTGTTGACACTTTGTTCGTCATGCCTTCACTTTTAGCTGGTCCCTGGTTGTATGTGTCGCCTGGCAATTCTTTGAGCGAGTCGGTTTGGTTGGAGCGTGGTTCTGCTATCGTAACCGAGGGCAAAACGCCCATTTTTTCCAGGTAGCGAGCTGATTCCGCATTCTTAGTCGGTATTTTGTCCGCCCAGCCTGAAATTGTTGATTGTCCGAGGTTGTATGTGTCGCCTGGCAATTCTTTGAGAGACTCGGTTTGGCTAAATCGTAGTTCCGACATGGTAACGACTCCTCGTTGCGGTTCACTCGAACTACAATAAGGCTCGACTGTGTCGTGCGAGTCTCGCGTTGGTGTCAAATTGGTGTCATGGCAAAATCTTTTTCGAAGAGTCTACGTTGCCCTATCCCCGGCGTCATCCTGAAAGCTGTACAGCAGTTTCAGAACTCCGCCAGGGAGAACAATCCCGCCGAAGAATGCTGATGGATAGGCTAACAGCTGGTAGTGATAGAGACTCAGGGCAATCGCGACCACGCATAGCGCAAGGCCAATCACGGGCGTTGCCCAGATGCCGGTCTTATTCGAGCGACGGTGCTCCACGTTGAAGACTTTGCCACCATAATTGACTTGCGTATACTCATCGACCACTGTGGCCGACAGGCTGACAAATAAACCGATAATGCTCCCAAATAGGCCGAGCATTAGTGACAACGCCAGCAGGATGAGTACTGGCAGAAGCGCCAAGAATGCAGTCATGGTAACGATCCTTTCAGATAGTTTGTGCACACGACATGATTGCCGGTGTGTTGAGAGGGTCGGAGGTGTTCTAAATCGGGCAATCGCAAGTGGAAGTTAGACACGCAGTTTGGTCCTCAAACACTTGCGATGTGCCCTTTACTAAAGCCCTGGAGTGAGAGCCAGGGGCCGGTTTATCCCGCTGCTACTCACTTAGGCGGTGGCAGAACAAGCGGTAACCATGTTGGGTCGCCTGTGAGCCTGGTGCCTCCTCCGGAACCGCCCAGACCGCAGCCCAGGAGGATGAGCATCAAGAAAATCCAAATCATCTGTTCGTTCCCTTTTCGAGCTTGGCCGGTGAAGTTTTGTTCATGGTGTTCTCCTACAAATGACTCGTTGCCATCTAGTCGAAAGGCAACGACGGGGTTTAGAGCCGCCAACACAGCGACTCAGCTATATCATGCTCACGCTGGTGCCGACTCGTCAGTATTGGGCTGCAACTGTCACTTTCAATAGTCGATTGCACGAATAAAGATTGAGCAAATGATACGATCGCTCCATGACTACTGAACCATCTATGCTCCGTATGATGGTGGCGCTGACCTGATCTTTGCCGATAAGCAGAAGCGGGACGAGCGAAAAGAGGCTTATCGAGAATGGTTGTTAGCGCATCCTGACGGGTTTTGACCGATGGCAGAGCTGCGATTTGTAGTGTCGTCCATGGTGACTGGCTATAGTAGTCTCTACGTATGACCGCTGGTCAAGAAGAAAGTCTTCGATAAACAGTAAGGATTTAGCCTGATAGCCGAAAATAACCTTGCATCAAAAAAGAGAGATAACGTTATCTTGACCGAAGCACATGACGTATTGCAAGTAGGATTACTCGTAAAACCACAGATAAAGCAGCCAAATATACATCCATTGCCAGTCTCGCCTGCGCTAGTTTTGAGAGGTTTAGTGTCTGCTTAGTGTCACATGTAGTGGCACGCATGGAACCAGCATCTCGATACATCTGCGAACACAATTTTGACACAAAACCTGCCGCAACTGGCGTGGGCAAATTAGAGTAATAAAACGGTACAAACTGCCGTGCCCAGTAACCAGACGAAGGAATTTGCTTGCAATCGATCGCCCACCTTGGTCAAGATAAGTTTGTCTTTCTTTTCCCAATTCTAAAGTGACTTTCGCCTATCACGCCAAACCATTGTTGCTTACTTGAGCCTTTCTTTTTGACCAGTGGTCATACGAGATGAGCTTAGATAGGTATCTGGAATAGCTGAACATAAAGAATCGCATCAGCCTAAGACCAAGAAGTAAGCAACATTTACATTGAAAGGACAATGTCGTGAAGCAGTTACAAGTTGCACTCTTCCTGACCCTCACGATTGCCGGGCTGGTATTCTATTTTTTCCTCCAGTGGATGGTATTGAGTGCGGTTTGCGCTGTCGGTGCTGCGTACTTTATCTTCCAACAATATTGGGATCAGCAAAAGACGCTCGATGCAATCTACGAGGAGGCGACATGGACCGACGCTCGGCTTCGCAAAGAGTTGATCGAAGTTCACAAACTAGCAATTACGAAGCTCGTCGGCGCAGACGAGGCGCTCGTGAATCTAGTTGTGAGTTTACTTCTGGATGCCTCTGGGCGTTTGGGAGACGTAGCCACGAATGATGGAATTCTGTATCCGGCCTGCGTCGTATCCTGGAACACGAAAGGGCTGGAACTGATCGCTCAGGCGCGAAAGATAATCGACAGCTACACACCGACCGGCGTTTAACCACCATCGAAGCACTTTTCTAGCTGTGATACCACAGCGCTGAACAACAAACATGTTTGAAAGGAAAATCCCATGACACAACTGTGCTTCAGCCGTAATTTTCTGCTCGCTCTCGCCTGCGCGATCGCCTGTCTGGCGGCCGGTTTTGGCTTACAGTCGTTTGTGGTGGCAGCCTCTTTCGCCTTTGGTACGGGGTGGTTTGGCGCCCTCCACCATCACTCCGACCTCAAGCTTTGGTGGCGTAAGTAATCCTCGCGGCCAGGACTTCAACTTCATGAAGGTTCTGGCCGTCCACAACAACATCAAGGAGACTGAACAATGACCAAGCATTATGTGATCATCGAAACCGAGAGCAAGGTTCTGGACGACACTCCTAAGCCGCATGTGCTGGGTGTCACCACCAGTCAGGAACTGGCCGTGACGCTGATCCAAAAGCGGCACCCCACACTGGTAACGATGGAATATCCGGCGGGGCAAGACCAACTGAAGTTTACGATGGAATGCAGGAGACGTGGCCTCTATTTTTTGTTCGATGTTAGCCCCTTCGAAAGCGATCCAGCCGACCTTGGCGAGATCGTGTATGACGAAAAAGAAGTAGAGGAGCCGCCGGATGAAGACTACGTTAACTATGTTGATATAACCGAATAAGCGTGACTCCAGGCAATGGGGCGGTACAAACCGCATTAAAATCAGGCACCGCAGACGGTGTGGAGCTGGTGGCACATTGAAACTGCCGGTACAGCAAAGTCAGATCAAATCGAGTGAATGATTGTGCCTGCCCGACACTGCCCGCATTTTAGAGCGGGCAGTGTCTGTTTCTACAGAGCTGCTCCTCTGGTGGTTCGGCAACCTTTCCGTCGGCTTCTCCTGAGCGCCGGCACCGCTGTAGACCTTGCTGCTGGCACTTACCGACAGCATAAACACATAACAACCAAATCGAACAAGGAAAACATCATGTATACGATGATTGCCTGGTTTTTGTTGAGCATCGTCTGTGCCATGTACTTTGCTGTTAAATTTCACTGGTGTTATTGGCGGCGTATTTCACACTGTCTGGAGTTTGTCTATTTAGGCTGCCTATGATCGGCGTGATTGGGACAGTAATTGGCTGCTACTTGACCATGGTTCTGCCGGTATTCATTCTTTCACAGCACATTTCGGAGCGTGCCACGCTGGTGGCTGTTCGTTCTATTAACGGCATCGACAGGAGCTTCACCTTGATGCTGACCCGCGACGGCGTCGGCGCTGAGAGCTACTACCAGTTGTACGTGCGCAACGCCAACGGCAGTATCACCCTCCTTCGAATAGAGGCCAACTCTCTGGTCAAAATATTCGAGGACAAGGATCTTCGGGATGGTGGTTACTGGGTGACGACAAAGTCGGCATGCGACACTGTCAGCCTGGGGCGGTACTGGGTGGTCTGCCGCAGTTCGATTGTCAGCCAGGAGTTTGAGGTGCTAGTAGGCAGCGTTTACAACGCTCTTAAGGCCCATTAGAACCGTCACCGAATGCGGTGCGAATGAACGTGTGCTACCACATACGAGTACACACTCCTCGTTTTAGCTCAGATGAGCAAGCGACCGACTGTGAGTCGCAGCAAGGTCTCGATTGGATGATCAAAGCCAGAGCTCTTTTGACCGAACTCGCCGGCAAAAAGGAATTGCCGAAAAACCTGTTGCACTTCAAGCTCTACAATCTCGACTATGGTCTGGCGAAGGCGTATTACGATCTTGGCCAGCATGGCGAAGCAAAACGGATCCTCAAGCATGCTCTTCGTCTTGCCCCGGTCTTGAACACTGCAAGCTTGAGCACGTTGCGCGGAGTCGCCCAATGTTCGGAGCTCCTGGCTCAGATCCATCTGGACCGTCTCGAAGACGAGCGTCACAGCAAGAATGAGGCCAACTGACACCTTCAAAGGAGAAAAGGAGAATCAGGTGTTACTCATTACCCAAGGTCGCATAGCAGTGTGTCAGGACTGACGGAGGTAGGCAACTCGTGCTGAGTGAGGGCAATAAGTGTTACCTTCGGGGAGGGGCGCAAGTGACACTACTTGTTTCCTCTCCTCGGATTCTTCGTTCCTTAAGCCACCTGCTCGTCGAATGTGGTCGTAAACACTCACCGGCTTTGAATGGTCTTTAATATGTCCTCTCTCGTTATCTCTTCGTATAGCTCGTGTCAGACTAGTGACATCAACAAAATTTTGATCCGAACCTTACTTTGCAGTTTTCGCATTCTTCGTTTTTTTCTTATACTAGATGCTTTAGTTGATGGAATGCCATGTAAAATGGGCGTTAACATGTAAATCATTTCTTCAACATTGGTCTATTGGCGTTGACGATTGTGTGCGTTGCTGTCATCGTGAATAGTCTCTGCCCCCCCGAAAAACAGCACCCCGACTCGCTCGTGAGAGACGTTGGTGGCGCTGTGCTCCGCTTTGAGTGTTTAAGATGATTGCGAAATACACCGACTATTCGACCAAAATCAGGATAGACAGTCGTTATGTGTCTGACAGATGATCGATGTCGAGCACGATGCGTGCGGCGTGGGATTTATATATCGGCCTGATGCTAGCCATACGGTCATTGATGATGCGCTCATGGCTCTAGCCAATGTAGAACACCGAGGTGCTTCTGGTCATGACGGTATCAGCGGCGATGGCGCAGGCGTCATGTTTGCTATACCATGGCAATTTTTTGCCAAGACCGCAGGCTGGAAAATCGAGTCATCTACTGCCATGCAAGCTTTAGGCGTGGTTTTTATACCCAAGTCAAAACTTGCAGTCAGTCAGAGATTAATAGAGGATACCGCGACTAATCTCGGTCTCGAGGTTTGCGCCTGGCGAGAAGTGCCAATCAATCGTCAGGTGCTTGGCGAAAGCGCTCTTTCAACCTGTCCTGAAGTTTATCAATTTCAGGTCGTCCCGCGATCCGTGATCGGTTCCGCTCAATTTGATTCGCAGTTGATTTACCTGCGTAAATGCATTCTCAGAGAGAGTCTTGCTAATTCTGAGCTGGTTAATCTTTGCATTGTTTCTTTGTCTGCGCACACGGTTGTCTATAAAGCCTTAACGAAAGGCGCGCAGTTACGTGAGTTTTATGATGATCTCAATGATCGGATGGTCGAGTCAAAGTGGGCTGTTTTTCACCGACGCTTTTGTACTAATACGATGCCTCGTTGGGCGCTCGCTCAGCCGTTTTCGAGTATAGGTCACAATGGCGAAATCAATAGCTTGCTGGGCAATCGCAATTGGCTCAAAGTTCGAGAAGCTGATTTACCCCAAGAGTTATTGCCGCTTTTCGACCACACGGCTTCTGATTCGAGCAATTTGAACGACGCTCTCGAGATGTATATTCAAAATGGCTATCACATTGATGAAGCGATTATGGTGCTCATGCCAGAGCCATACAAAGAACATCCTCTAGCGCATCGCAATCCAGAAATCGCCACGTTCTATAAGTATCACGCGGCCTATCAGGAGCCATGGGATGGTCCGGCGCTCATTGTTTACAGTGATGGTTTGAAGCTTGGAGCGGCGATGGATCGCAATGGTTTGCGCCCTTGCCGATTTGCCGTGATGAAAGACGGCGGAGTTTTTCTGTGCTCTGAAATGGGTGCTCTGGAGCTTGAGGAGAATCTGATACTTCGACGCGGACGACTGGGACCAGGGCAAATGCTCAGCATCGATTTACCTTCTGGAAGAGTGTCGTTTAATGCCGAAATCAAGTCTCTAACAGCAGATAGACAACCTTACTCTGAGTGGTTGGCAAGGACCCGAAAAGAGTTGGACGTTCGAATTGGTGTTGCCGATCCTGAGTTGTCGGATGAACGGTTGCAGGCGCTGCAAAAAGCGATGGGTTATAGCCGCGAAGACCTTGAATTCTATATCGGTGAGATGTCCGAGCTTGGACATGAGCCAATTTTCTCGATGGGTGATGACACACCGCTGGCGGTATTATCATCGCAGCCACGTCCTCTCTTTGATTATTTCAAGCAACGCTTTGCCCAGGTTACAAATCCTCCAATCGACCACCTGCGTGAGCGTGTGGTTATGTCTCTTGACGTATATCTAGGAGATCGCAAACCGCTTGCGTATGACGAGAGCCCGGTACGAAAAATTTTGCATTTGGACAGTCCGATCATCGATAGTGCTCAAATGGCAGCAATCGTTGATCATGAGAATTTTCCGTCTGTCAAAATCGATATGACTTTTGTCAAAGATTCAGAGACGCTCGAAGCCGCTGTGAAGCGTTGTTGTGCGGATGTTGCGCTCGCCGTGCGTTATGGCGCGACTGTTGTTGTACTGAGTGATCGAGGCGTTTGCGAGGATAAAGTAGCAATTCCGGTCTTACTGGCTGTTGGTGCTATTCATCATCACTTGATTAGAGAAAGATTGCGCCTTTCGTGCGGATTGGTTGTTGAAAGCGGACAGGTCTGGAACCCACATCAATACGCTTGCTTACTTGGATATGGCGCTCAATGCGTGTTCCCATATCTAGCTTACGCTTCGGCCAAACAAGCTTTGGAGCAACGTCAAAAGCTTGCCGACTTACCAGTTGAACCTGGCAAGACCAGTAGAAAAATTTTGGAAAATCTCGAAAAACTCAAGACGCTCACTGCTGATTCTGTCATTGAGAATTATCGACATGCAGTCAACGAAGGCATTCTCAAGATTCTTTCGAAAATGGGCATCTCGGCTTTGACCAGCTACATTGGTGCTCAGGTTTTTGAGGCGATTGGCATCGGACCAGCAGTGATTGAAAAATGTTTTGCAGGCACCGTTTCTCGTATTGGTGGAATGGAAATCGAAGAAATAGAGGCAGAGACACTTCTGTTTCACAACCGGGGTTTCGCTGAAAACGCAAGGGCTATCGCCAAATCCGGAATGCTGCAATTTCAACCAGATGGTGAGAGTCACGGTAATAATCCAGCTGTTGTGCGTGCTCTGCATAAAGCACTTGATTTGAAGCGTTCTGGCGTAGGCGAAGAAGAGCGGCATTCGTCGTTCGAGCAATATTTTGAGCTTGTTGACCAGCGCAAGCCGATTTCTATTCGAGATCTTTTCGAATTGAAATCTGATCGCCAGCCGATCAAAATCTCAGAAGTTGAACCTGCTTCAGAAATTGTCAAACGGTTTTGCACCGGCGCAATGTCTCTTGGTTCACTATCAAGAGAAGCGCATGAAACCGTGGCTGTGGCAATGAATCGCCTGGGTGGCAAATCCAATTCTGGCGAAGGTGGCGAAGATCCTTTGCGCTTTTATCCAATCAGTGATATTGCTGCTGATGGCACAAGCGCGCTTTATCCTGGCTTGAAAAATCTCAAGTCTGGTGATTCGGCGTCGTCTGCAATTCGTCAGGTGGCGTCGGCTCGATTTGGGGTGACGCCGGAATATCTGGTGACAGCGCAGCAGCTTGAAATAAAAATGGCGCAGGGCTCTAAGCCGGGCGAAGGAGGGCAACTTCCCGGTCATAAGGTGACCGAGTACATCGCCAAGCTGAGGCGCTCCAAGCAGGGTGTTCCCCTCATCTCGCCTCCTCCGCATCACGACATCTATTCAATTGAAGATCTGGCGCAACTCATTTATGACCTGCATCAAATCAATCGCGACGCCAAAGTCTCGGTCAAACTGGTTTCGCAAATTGGTATCGGCACCGTAGCAACAGGAGTAGCTAAGGCGAACGCAGATGTGATTCAAGTTTCAGGTTTTGACGGTGGCACAGGCGCCTCACCACTCAGTTCGATTAAAAATGCTGGATTGCCCTGGGAGCTTGGTCTGGCTGAAGTGCATCAGGCACTTTTGCAGAATCATTTGCGCCAGCGCGTGCTGCTTCGAGTCGATGGTGGCTTACGCAGCGGCAAAGACGTCATAGTGGCAGCTCTGCTTGGAGCAGAAGAATACGGCTTCGGCTCGATTGCGCTCATAGCGGCGGGCTGTATCATGGCTAGAATTTGTCATACAAACAACTGTCCGGTTGGCATCACCAGTCAAAAAGAGCAGTTGAGAGCGCGCTTTGACGGCTCTGCCGAGCACGTAGTCGAGTTCTTTTCGTTCCTTGCTTATGAAGTGCGGGAAGTGCTCGCATCTCTCGGTTATAAGTCTCTCGGTGAAATAATTGGTCGAGGTCATCTTTTAACGAAAAAAGAGGGCTCTAACTGTGTGGCAAAAGGCGCTTCTGTTGACTTGAACTTTCTTGCAAAAGGCGAGTATGAGCCGTTTTATGAGCGCCTGCCGCACATCAACGGTCAGACGCTTGACGATCAGATTTTGCAAAATACCTTCGTTCGCACAGCTATCGATCGCCAGAAGTTTATTCACGTGACTTATCCAATTTGTAATCGAGATAGAGCTGTGGGAGCCCGTATCAGCGGGGAAATTGCAAAACAGTTCGGCGATCATGGTTTCGCGGGACAGCTCAATATTTCGTTTAAAGGTTCGGCGGGACAGAGCTTTGGCGCATTCAATATTCAAAATCTAAATCTCGTCTTGGAAGGCGAAGCCAATGACTATGTGGGAAAAGGGATGAATGGCGGGGAGATTGTTATTCGACCAGCTAGAAGTAGCAAACTACAGAGCGCCGACAATGTCATTCTCGGAAATACTTGTTTGTATGGCGCTACAGGTGGTGCTTTATATGCAGCCGGGCAAGCTGGCGAACGCTTTGCTGTTCGCAATTCCCGCGCTGTGGCAGTAATAGAGGGTGCTGGCGATCACTGTTGCGAATACATGACCGGTGGCACAGTCGTTGTGCTAGGCAGTGTTGGACGAAATTTTGGTGCAGGAATGACTGGCGGAATCGCTTACGTACTGGATGAATGCGATAATTTTGCATCGCTTTTAAATCACGATGGCGATAAGAAATTGATGCGGGTACCCGACAGTGCTATGGGCGAGTTGAAACAGCTTGTTTTCAAACATCAAATACGTACGAAGAGTGCACATGCTCAGGCTATTCTCGACGACTGGGAGCGCTATGCACCATTGTTTTGGCAGGTCGTGCCTGTTGGTGAGCAGATTGAAGAAAAAATGCAAAAGGACGCCGCCGAAGTATTGGAGACTGGAGCGGTGGACGAAACTCGAGTTGGTAGCTTAGATTCGTTCGACTTGAAATTTTAAGTGATATTCAGGTTTTTTGATCCTGTAACTTGTCTTATTAATGGTATCGCCGGCGGTGCCTTTCGAGGCAAATTTTTTTCGAGGCAAAGAGAAGTTGAGAGTTTTTGACTCTCAACTTCCTTTGATGTTATGCCCTGGCTGAAACTAATCAGTGGCTGATGTACACGATCGTCTTGTACAACTCGTCCATATGGCCGGTTTGGTCGGGGTTGGGGATCGTCTCCTGACGCAACTTGAAGCCCATTGCCGCACATTTGTCGGCGAAGTCCTTCTTCCAGCCGATCTCCAGCGAGGGGTTGGTGTTCGAGTGCCAGAATACGAAGCCAACGGCTTCGCTCACGCCTTTGAGGACCGAATGGATCGCATTCTCGTCTGTATCGGAGATAGCCTTATGGAGAACGTCGGGCGACTCGTTCGTCAGCGACGTCACCACCGAATTGAGCACGGGCTTCTCCGATAAAAGTGCCTTTGCCTGGTTTACGAGGGCCAAACCTTCCTCATTCCACTGCACGAAGAAGGAGTCTCCGTAGACGACCCGGCTGTTTGTCTTGGGCTCGCCGAGGTGCTTGCCGGCCTCTATCAACAGGTTCAGAGCACTGGTCTTGAGGTTGTCGTCACAGCCACTGCGGGCAATCAGAGCCAGGTGAGTTTCGAGCAGTTCTCGCCGAAGGCGTACATCAGTTTCATTGATCTTCTGGCGCCCGGCGGCTTCTTCCTTTGCGTTTTCCTTGAGACCCAGATACATGAAAAAGCAAAATGTCGGCCCGGTGACGAACAAGCAATAAGGTGCCCAGACGTATGCGGCGATGCAGAGAGCGGCGCTGGCTATAGTACCAAACAAGATTTTCATTGGTGTTTTCCGTATTTTCGAGTTCGAATTGAAGACGGTTGGATTAGCCTATTTGACGATTTTTATGACTTCAGCCGAAGAGGCTGAAGCCGACCGTTTCGAAGTAGAAGAGGCGATCAGGAAATTGAGCCTGCGTCATCTGTTTCAGGTCTTTGAGGCTGCTCGCGATGAACATCTGGTCGCCAGCGAATCCGACGAATTTCCTTTTGTGCGTCGCTTCGATGGTCGGGCGGTTGGCATCAAAGAGGGATTTCTGGGACAGGAGGTCATCCATCTGTGCCTGAGTCATTCCACCGGAGGCAACTTCAGCTTCAAGGCTCTGTTTGTATGGATCAGACATCTCTATAGTTCCTTTCTCTAACGATAGTCTTGTGTATTGCGGACTAGGTCCGTGTGTTTCGTTGCAGCCCCAGGGAAAAACAGGCAGGTATTCTAGAAAATGGCTTTACTGGTGTTAAAGAGAATGCTAGTTGGTTACGAACCTGGAAGTTTTCAAGCATGGGGGACTTCGAAACTACCCCAAAGCGGTTGGATGGAGCAAATTGCATTGTTACCATAGAACAGCGCAGTCACCTGATGACAAAGGACTATGCGGATTTCGTTGTCTGAAATCGTAGCAAAATCGCGCTGGCGGAACCACGCTAGGTCTGCGTATTAGGCACTGGTTTGGCCCATTAGAAGTGCAGGGACTCTCTAAAAAATTGCCAGATGACGTCCCCGTATTTCAGTACAATTGTGCCCAAGATCAGCGCCAGGATGGCGATACCAATTAGTTCGATGGAATAGAGCTTGCTTCGCACATAAGTTCTAGCTTTACTCTTGTTGGCGACAGGGGTGATTTCGCCCGTCTCAGTCGCTTTATCCGCGACGGCAGTAAGTCCAGTCATGTTGTTCAATGGGTTTTTGCCTAGCTGGCCACTGTCTTCGAGAAATTTCGTCGGAACGCCTGCTGGCGTGAGATTAGACAAGGTCGCCGAGGGATGAGCGAAAGGCTGTTCCGCCCGAGAGGCTGGATCGATTCCGAGCAATGTTTCAGGTGACTCAGGCAGTACTGGCAATAAATTGAGGACTTTGTCCGCTGAGATCCACAAAGTTTGATTGGTATCGCTGGTGGGGGTGCGACCAGGATCGAGAATGGCGTAATTGCCGGATTTTATCGAAAGCAGCAATCGGATAGCGTCATAACCACACTCGTTGGTGTTATTGACGCGGGCACCGAGAATGTAACCGCCTTCTCGAAAAGCTACTCGTCCCTGCAAATCGCTGTTTTCGTCGGTCACTCGCAAAACCAGATTGGGCATGTTTTTGAGATCGATGACTGTCTGAATGACGTCGGCGATGTCTTCTTCTGGTGTAATTTTGCCTTCTATTACGACGTCCACGAGCACTCCGTTTGCTGCGCGGTCAGATTGTTTCCAAGTTTAGCAGATACTCAAAACACGGTACAGCGGCGAGGTCTGGCTTAGCCTTGGCAGGAATGTGACGCGATTGGTTGTAATGAACTGCCGAAAGGATGGCGCGTGCGCTAAAATTCTGCCAATGAAAAAGCGAGTAATGTGCGTATTTGGAACGCGACCGGAAGCCGTCAAGCTTGCGCCAGTCGTGCACGCCCTGCGTGATTCTAAGGAGCTGGAACCATATGTGGTTCTAACGGGACAACATCGTGAGATGCTGGACCAGATGATGAGCTGGTTTGGCATCAAGTCGCAAGTTGACCTCAATTTGATGAAACCCAAGCAGCAACTTGCCGAATTGACGGCTCGTGTCTTGAACGAAATGGATCGCCTCATTACCGAGGTGAAGCCTGATTTATTGCTCGTGCAAGGTGATACAGTGACGGTCATGGCCAGTGCTCTTGCCGCTTTCTATCAAAAGGTCCCAGTCGGTCACGTTGAAGCCGGTTTGCGTACTCAAGACCGCTATAACCCCTTTCCAGAGGAAATGTCCCGTCGTCAAACCGGCAAGCTCGCGACATTGCATTTTTCGCCCACTCAAATGGCGATTGATAATTTGCGCGCCGAGGGCATCACAGAAAATGTTTTTCTCACCGGTAACACCGTCATCGATGCATTGATGGAAACATCCGAGCGTTTGAAAAATATTGAGATTGACAGAACTTTGTTCGGCGGAGCCGATTTCGCGACTAAACGAGTTTTACTGGTTACAGCTCATCGGCGTGAAAACTGGGGCTCTGGCATGGATGAGATCGCTCTTGCCTTGCGTCAGATAGCCGAAGAGTTTGAAGACGTCCAGATTTTGTATCCAATTCACAAAAATCCGACAGTGCGCGAATCTATTGAACCGGTTTTTGCCGATCATCCGCGCTTAATTCTTGTCGAACCGCTCGATTACGTGCCTTTCGTCTATGCCATGCAGAACTGTCATTTTATTCTCACCGACTCTGGCGGCGTGCAAGAGGAGGCTCCATCATTGCACAAGCCGGTGCTAGTGATGCGAACAAACACAGAGCGACCTGAAGCTGTTTCCGCTGGAGTAGCCAGGCTTGTGGGCACCAGTCAAAAGGGAATCGTCGACGCGGCAAGAGAGCTTTTGCAAGACTCGGCGCTATATGATCGCATGGCACAAGGGGCAAATCCTTTCGGTGACGGCAAAGCGGCTCTTAAGATCACTCGTCACATCGAAGATTATTTTCGGTCCAACCAAGGACCGTCTTAACCTTTAGCCTTCATACACTTCCAGTGGCAAAGCGTCGGGGTCTTGAAAGAAGGTGAATTTCCTGCCAGTAAATTCGTCTATGCGAATTGGTTCGCAGGGTATTTGGTGTTTTTGTAAGTGCTCGATGAATGCCGCAACGTCAGCTACTGCAAAAGCCAGATGCCTTAAACCGGCGGCTTCAGGGCGCGATACGCGGGCTGGTGGGTCTGGAAAAGAAAACAGCTCGATTTGATCGCTTTTATCACCCTCGCCTATGCGCAGATCTAATTTGTACGATTTCCGCTCAGGGCGATAATTCTCGGCTATTACTGATAAACCAAGAATTTCCGTGTAGAAACTCTTTGAACGTTGATAATCAGAGCAAATTATCGCGACATGATGAATTCGTTTGAGCAGCAATATTTAGTCTTTGAACCTCTAGATCTAAGGCTCAAATTTTAACCGCCTTGGCATCAATTTATATCTTTCTTGCAAATTTGAGATGCTTCATCGATGCCACGTCATTTGCTGCTGTAGACGGCAGCGTGCCTCCGACTTCGATGTCGACAATGAGACCGCCGCTGTAGAAACTGCGTCTTGTTTGATATTGCAATGATGTGCCATTGAAACTCTTGAACGGATTGTAACCCGCTTCTACAACATTGTTTATCGATTGCGTCGAACCGCTGCTGTCAAATATGGTGAGAAGCGTGCCTAGATGCCCTTTGCCTAGATTGAACGCCATTTGCTCATCGCCACCAAACTCAGCAAGTTCGCACCAGTTCAAAGGCGCTCCGGCTAAAGCCTGACCTCCGTGTTTTCCACCATATGTGGTGCCCATTTGCTGAGCGTGGTTGCGGAATATGACTATTGGGTTGTAACCACCGCGTGTTGTCGTATCGGCTATGACCATAGATTGGCCATCGGCGGTAATACCTATAGGGAAAGGATCTCTGGCGAGTGTTCGCCTTGATACTATGCCTTCTTTGCCAAATTCGTAGGCGTAGATTTCACCTGGACGCAAAAGAAAAGGCTGCGTCAGCATCGATATGAGGGCATCGAGTCTCGGGCGCACCTGCCCGTTGCGCAGCCAGCTATAAAAGTGCTCGGTAAATTGCTGTGCAGTCGATGTTTGATTTCCACAGTAGGTCGGAACCAGGCGTGCTTCTCGGTCTATTGGATAGTCGCCGTTGACCGCGTTGTAGATGGTTATATTGCGGTCCTGAAAATTACTCGATGACAATAAATCGTTCCAGCAAGTTAGACCTGGTACGGGACCACCTGTAAATCGCAGTGTCATTAATCCTTTAGGACCAGAATCTGGCAGTGAAAATGGCTGACAACAGGCGACGCAATGCAAAATTGAATCAGTTTGCATGCCGAGCGCGGCAACGGGCGCGCATAATTCATTGGGAGCAAGAGTGCACTCCACTTTGATAATTGAATTGATGTGACGATTGTCGGTTTCTCGGAATTCACGCGGACTTAGCAGCGTTGCGGTGGTGCCAATTGCTGCAAAGGAAAAATCCTTGCGATTGGCCGGAATGTTTTTGAATGCGCGATACTTACCGAGCAGTGAGTCCCCTTCTTTCGTCTGAGAAAGTCGTTCTGGTTGTGGTATCGGAATCGTCGTAGTGGGGGAACTGCTGAGCGAACCTGTAGTGATTTTGACCGATTCGAGGCGCAAATTAGCCGGTAAATTTTTGGTTATGAATTGCGATACGTCTTTGTAGATTTCGACCTTGTTTCCCTGAACATCGCAATAGACCTGCTTGTCCGTGGCGCCTGTGGCGCTTTTTAAGGTTGTGTTTAAACGAGCAATTGTGGCGTTCATCCATTGATAATCGTTGTCGACAAGGGCCGCCAGACTGTCGTTTTGAATTTCGCTGGCCAATATTGTGTTCTGTCTGATGGCTCCTATCAGTGTGTTAATGCCAACAACCGGCAATGGCTCACCGTCTCGGGCGCACGTGCCCTTGCCGGTAGGCGGATAATTACTCAATGACACATAACCAAAATGGTCGTCATTGATTATGATTCTCGAGAGATCATTGGCCGCAACAAGTGTTGCAGCTTCAACAACATTTTGCGCGCGTTCGTGATACGTCCAGTACAAGCCGCATTGCGTGAAAATAATCAGAGCCGGCACAAGTAATAGACAGGTCGTTAGCGAGACGAGAACAAGAATACTTCCTCTGTTCTTGCGAATATTTTTAGACATAGTTAGATACTCCGTTCTCGTCTCGTCGCGATTGTCTTTTTCTGGCGACGGTAGTTTAGTCACCGTCTAGCTCTTACTTGTTACCTTCACTTTTTTCTACCGACGATTGCGCCTGTGCTGCACTCGGGTTGAAGAAATTACCTATTGATTGCACGCCCCGAAGAAACGAGCCCGCTCCAAAGGGCGACGAGGAGAAAGCAAATGGCGACTGGAACCGAATGCTATTCAAATAGTTTTCGATTTCCTTGATCTCTTTGCTCTCTTTGATGCCCGGCATCTTCTCTAACTTTCCAACTGGTGGTGTTGGCTTCGATGTTGTGGGAGGTGTCGGTGTCGTCGGCGCAGTTGGCTTGGACGGTTTTGTCGGCGTAGCTGGTTTCGATGGTGCAGTGGGCGCCGTCGGTGTGGTTGGAGTTGTTGGTGTTGTCGGCTTCGTCGGAGTCGTTGGTGTTGTCGGCTTCGTTGGAGTCGTTGGTGTTGTCGGCTTCGTTGGAGTGGTCGGAGTCGTCGGCGTAGTCGGAGTGGTTGGTGTTGTCGGCTTCGTCGGAGTAGTTGGTGTCGTCGGAGTTGTTGGAGTCGGATTACCCAAATTGGCCATGATCGTCTGCATCTGCGGAACGTCTGTGCCGGTTGTCGGCTGAATCAAAAACAACTGATTAGCCGGATACCACTGCCCCGATACCCAGAAGGTAAATCCCGTCCAAACATTCGAATTTGCGTGCATATATTGCAACATCGCGTTCAAGTCAGCGCACGCTCCAGGAGCAGCGGTAACGCCTACTTCTCCTAGAAACGCGGTTTTATTATTTGCCTGGCACCACGCGGTGAAGCTGCTTAATGTGGCAACACTGTCACTGACGCTGAGAAAATCTGCGTGCGTGCCTGAACCGTCGGAGTCTAAATATTGATGTACTTCATACGACCAGTTATTGCCTGGGTCGGTGATTTTGATCATGTCTGCAGCGTTGACACTGAGAAAATTTACCGGGTGCTCCCAATAGGTCGAGGGAACCAGAATCAAATTCGTGGCACCAGCTGCTCTAATGGCATTGATTGCCGCTTGAGCTGAAGCTTCCCATGTCGCAGAAGTCATAGACGATCCTACAGGCTCATTCATCAAACCGAATATGACTTTGGGGTTGCCTGCATAGTGCGCTGCCATCTTGCTCCAGAAATCGGCAAACATTGAGTTTGGCTGACCGCCTGGCACACCGATGGTGACGTTTTGGTAGGCTCCGTAATTGTGCGGATCTACAACAACCGATAAACCTCTAGCGTTCGCTGCGCTGATGACAGCGTCCATCAAACTGAGCTCATGCGGATCAAGCGGTCCATTGACAGATTGCTGCATTCTTTCCCAGCAGAACGGAACTCGAATGACGGTCATTCCTTTTGACGAAAAATAGTCTAATTCGGTATTATTAGGATAAATGTAATTTGTGCCCACCACGCCGGGAACAGCTGATGGTGTGAACTCTCCTCCAGAGATATTGATGCCCTCCAGAGTCATTCCACCGGTTGCGTGAGCGCTGGTAGTGCTGGCTAAGAGTGACATGGTAAGTGACAGCATAAGTAGGTTGCGTTTGTATTGGGCAGGTTTTCGGCGTGCCCAATTTTTACTTTGCATAGACATAGTGAAGTTCCTCCGAACTCAGTAGTAGTTTTTTCTACTTTGCTGCCGCGTGCGAAGACGTCTATGAGTCGCAATTGCGATTCATAAAAGACGACAGACAAGTTCCAGGAGGATAAAGAGTTTACGCCCAGCAAAATTTTGCCGGTAACACAAATGACCTTAATCCGAAAGTAATTAATTCAGAAAAAAAAGAGAGTCGCCCAAGCTCCTGGATTCTCGAGCGACTCCCTAACCTTGTGGTCGCTTTCACGCCAGGGCGTGCTCATGCGCGCGCCACTGGCGGCAGCGCAGAAGAATCTGCACTGGATGCGACCGACGACTTTTCGTGCGGCTAATTATGTATGCCAACCTTAAAGATAGTCATGCTGCATAATTGGGATGTCGACTAGTGGCAACGCTAAGGTATGCCATTGCGCAAACCGATATGCGCTGACGCATATTTACATTCTTTGTTTGTCATCTCTATCCCTCGTTTGGCTCACATCTGTTTCAACGTGTCTCCCATGCATCTATCATTGCTCGCCCCTGCGTAAATGAGACGTCAGGATTGTTTGCCGCGCTCAAAAATGAAAGAATAAGTCAATTAAATGGCAGGTCAGTATTGAATCTCGAGTTTCGGTTTAGTCCCAAAATCATGCATAAAGGATTGGCATTGTTTGTCGTGCCGGTTGTGCTTAATGCCGTTTGGGTAGTTCTGTTGATTCAAACGCTTGCGCATTCGCAGATGCTAATCGATGAGCGGTCGAGAGTATGCGGAGTTGACGAATATTGCAGATCAATATGATCATTTTTTGCTGGAACTAAAGCCGGTTGAAACTGACGCTGAACTCGATCCGATTGTGAAATTTAGATCGATTCGCCAACAAATGAGACGCTTGTTTGCAAGAGTTGCAGTGATCGCCGCTCAATTACGACATACTCTCGATACGCAGAAGGTGGCTCTGGAAGACGCTAGAGCACAAGAAAAGAGGACGAAATCGGCAGTAGACAACATCGTTACGGGTGGCATGGTGGCCAATCTTCTGATTGCTTCACTGCTGTCTTTTCTTTTTCTACGTGATATTTCACGCAAATTGAGTGCACTGGTGAAGAATGCTGAACGTCTACCAAAGCGTCTGCCTTTGCTCGAGCCGCTGCCTGGATCAGATGAGCTTTCCTATCTTGACGGTGCGCTACACACAGCTGCAGATGATTTGAAGAAAGCATTCGATCATCGCGCTTCTCTCATGCAAATGGTGGCACATGATTTACGTTCGCCATTGACCTCAGCGCAAATTTCGCTCGACTTGATTCAGGCTACTGAAGCTGATTCTTTGAGCGCCAAGTCGTTTCAGTATATAGAAAAGATCGGCACCAATAATCGCATGGTGCTGGATTTGATCAATGATTTGCTCACGGTAGATGCCTTAGAACTTGGTCAAATGGAAATCAATCCAATTCGAGTGTCAATTAAAAGCATAGTGGCAGAGGCGGTGACAGCGATGTCAGGGCTTGCTTCTATCAAGAAAATTGAAATCGCGGATTTCAGCGCAGACGAATTTGTCTCTGCTGATGCTAAGCGGATAGTGCAGGTTTTGATCAACTTACTAACAAACGCCATCAAGTTTTCTGCTAACGGCTCATCGATCAAAATTATGACTGCGTGCGAGGGTGCTTTCGTGGAAGTGGCAGTAGTCGATAGGGGTGTAGGGATGTCGACTGATGACTGTCGGCATGTTTTCGATAAGTTCTATCAGACTGCTGAAGGGCGCTGCGCTGATGGGTTTGGTCTGGGGCTTGCCATTTGCAAGTTGATTGTTACCTCGCACGCTGGGCAAATCGGTGTGACGAGCAACCCCGGACAGGGTTCTCGGTTCTGGTTTCGCTTAAAGGCAGCAAGAAATAGCCAGGGTTGATTTTGGTCTAGCGGACCGCGTAGCCAAGTGAGCGCAATTTTGCACAGCTATCTTGCTTCTTTTTGAAAATCAAAATTGCAGCTTCCTTCAATTTATTCAAATTATAGAGTTCATCAGCATCTTGGCGCATGCGACCTAGACACTTCTCAATTGCCTGGACGGTCTTGTTAGCACGATTTTCAGCGTCAGTTCTTGCAGTCTCTGAGGTGCCATCAATCAAGAAAAAAACATTGCCATTTTCGATTTTTTCGACAAAGTGATTGCTCTCTGAAGGCGGTAGCGACGCAGCAGGCATGTAATTGAAATAATCCACGCTGCCATGAAATGGTAGCTGCCAGAAGGTTACACCGTTGACACTTTCGCCCTTACTCAAGTTTGATGACTCAGGATTGGGAATGTCGCGAGGCACATATTTTTCGGCGAGCCTTTCTGCTTTTGCGCTTAGACCTTTTTCGTCGATTCCTTCGACATCAGCGCATTTTAGTTTTTCAATCTCTTTTTGCATCTGAGCGATACGCTCAGTCATGACTGTGGAAAAAGTCTTACCGGCAAAAAGAGGTTGCATGAAATTCCCTACGAGTTAGTTTGACTCCAGTATAGCCGTTTTGCTCGATTTGCTGGGAACCAATTACCTCCGGGCGAGTCTCAGGCTGTATTACCGAGGTGAAATGACATGATTTATACGTTGATATCGTTACTAGTACTCTTCTGGTTGGTAGGTTTGGTCGCTCACATCGGTGGATCGTTCGTGCACGGTTTGCTCGTGCTCGCGCTTTGCATTTTCGTCTTCAATCTCATCACGGGAAGAAAAGCAAGTGTCTAGTGCCGCACGGCACATTGTCGGTTTAACGTCACATTTCTCTTCACTTCTTCTTAACCGACATGTGAAATTGGCTGTGGCGGGTATACACTTGAAAGCTTAGGCAGAGAAAATATGTGGGGAGGATCTAAATTATGGGACCATGGGGCATTGCAGCTCTGCTGGCAGTCGCAGCAGTCACGACCAAAACTGGCAAAGTCTATCTTAAAAAAGCATTGAAAGTAGGCATCGCCGCTGGCTATGACGCTAAAGAAGCTGTGGATGGACTGGTCGAAAAGACCAAAGAGTACAAAGATGAGCTCGTTGCAGAAATCAAGTCCGATTTGCGCGATGAGCATTCAGAGGACGGTTCGCACAAAAAAGTTGGTGCGAAATCTAAATCTGCAGCTAACAAAGGCAATCATCAGGCTGAAGCCTAAATCAATTAGTTTGAGTAAAAACGAGTGCGCATATAAATGTGCGCTCGTTTTTTCTTAGGAGATGAAATTCGTGAGAGCAATGAATTATTCGCCAGTTCTGGCATTTTCTCTATGTCTGCAAATTGGGATCGGTTTGAGCGTTGACGCAGCATTCGCTGAAAACGCGACGGTGCCGAAGGCTTTGATTGCGCGTAGCGAGACCGTGCCTATTCTCGATAGTTTCGAAAAGCAAAAAGAAGAAACTGCAAGACAAATCGAAGAGAGCGCTGACGAAGACGTTCTGGAATCAAAAATTCCTCCTACCGGCCAGGTTTTTACCGAGCGAAAAAAAATAACTGCTGTTTCCGATTCTTCCGCCATTGAAAATCAAGATCCAGCAACTTTAAAGAAAATATCCGCCAGAAAGACTGATGGCACCCCGACTATCGCCATTGCGCTTGGTGGTGGTGGAGCTAGAGGAGCCGCTCATATCGGCGTGCTCCGGGTGCTCGCAAAAGAAGGTTTTGTCGTCGATACAATCGTTGGCAACAGTATGGGCGCGATAGTTGGCGGCTTGTACAGCGCAGGACTCTCATTGGACGAGATCACTACGCACTTCTGCGACAAAAGTCTCAGCAAAGCGTATATGCCAGGAGGATTTACTCGCAAAATCGCTTCGCTGCCATTGTCTTCGCTGCTGCATCCTTTTAGACCGAAACACTACGCCGGCTTGTGGTCTGGAGAAAAGCTCAATAAGTACATCGAGAGTTTATTGCCGCGCCCTGACATGAAAGTGAGCGACACCAAGTTACCTTTCTCCAGTGTTGCCACCAATTTGCTTGACGGCAAGGCGTATCGAATCACCGATGGCTCTTTAGCGACGGCGATTAGAGCTAGCTGTTCTATCAGCCCGATTATTCAGCCGGTAGCCATGGACGGTAAATTGTTTATGGACGGGGGAATCAGAGCAAACCTTCCCGCATCAGCCGCTCGACAAACAGGTGCAGGATTCGTCATTGCGGTCCTCGTCGACGAACCATTGCAAGAATTGCCACCTAAAAAATTCACCAAGGTGAAAAATATTGCTGCGAGAATGAGCGATATTGTACTTGCGGTGGCAGATGAGCGACAGTTGCAGTACGCTGATATCGTTATCAATCCAGATGTCAGCAAAATTCCGGTCTTCGCTAATTCTCCAGAGCAGGTGCGTGCGGCTATTAATGCTGGTGAACTTGCCGCTCGCAAAGCCCTCCCACAGCTGCGCCGTAAAATGGCAGTGGTATCGAAATTTGCTAGTCTCTCGAAATAGAATTTGATGCACAGTTCGGTCAGCGAAAACAAGATGCGACTAACGGGCAGTATAATCAATCTTTCAATGAGGACGGCATCTGGACGGAAGTAGAAATACACCAGATGTTTGATTATTTCCCCTACATTCGTTTACTTCGTCTTGGACAGAAAAAATAATGCAACCAAATTGGAGAGAGTCACTGAAGGTCGCGTGCTTGGCGGCTTCTATATCGCTAGTGTTGTCTTCTATTTTGTGGAAGGGGATTGCAGTTGAGGCAAAGAAAATCACGTTGCCGGCGGTCTGGGATGCTGCGACGAATTTTCACGATCAAGACCCCAAAGTCGAATTGCTCTATCAAAATGGTTTGCTCAACACACTCAAACAGGTTGCAAAAGCTCCTGATAAGACGATTTACGTAAGCACCGGAGACATTCCAGCCGAATGGTTGCGTGATAGCAGCGCCCAGGTTCTGCCCTATATCTATTTTGCAAAGGATCACAAAGACGTGGCGGCGTTAATTCGTGGTGTCATTGCCAGACAAGCTAAATGTTTGCAGAAAAATACCTATGCGAATGCTTTTACCAAAGCGTATTTCATTTGGGAAATGAAATTTGAACTCGATTCTCTGGCCTATCCCATGATTTTTGCCTGGACGTATTACAAAGAAACTGGCGACAGCTCTGTATTTACGAGCGATTACTCAGCAGCCATGGATGCTGTTCTTGATACCATGCAGCGTGAGCAAGATCATATGGGCGTCGAACATGATCGTCTCCAAAATGCCTATACACACTCAGCGCTTCCAAATGATGGAAAAGGCCGACCAGTGGCTAAAACAGGAATGATCTGGACGGCGTTTAGACCCTCTGATGATGCCTGCGAATTTAACTTTCTCATTCCATCAGAGATGATGGCAGTGGTGGCACTGACGTGCATGCAGGATATTGAAGCTAATGTCTACCACAATACTGCCCGTGCGCAACAGGCTGGACGTATGCGTCGTGAAGTTTATGATGGTATTCAAAAATACGGCGTGGTCCAGCATAGCAAGTACGGCAGAATATACGCGTATGAGGTTGATGGTCTGGGTGGTCAGAATCTCATGGATGATGCGAATGTCCCTAGCCTTTTATCTGCCCCGTATTTAGGCTTTCTCAATAGTGAAGATGAGATCTATCGTAATACTCGCAAATTCGTTTTGTCCGCTGACAATCCGTACTATTTTACAGGCAAGATTGCCTCAGGAATTGGCAGTCCCCACACTCCTAAAGACCATATTTGGCCTCTGGCTCTGGTTATGCAGGGGCTGACAACGAAGCACGATGACGAGCATGCTCAACTCATGAAGTGGCTGCTGGCTAGCGATCCAGGCGATCACGTTTTGCATGAATCGTTTGATGCGAATAATCAAAAGAAGTTTACCCGCAAAAACTTTGGTTGGCCTAATGCGCTCTTTGCTGAATACATGCTCGTAACCAAAATTGGACAGAAACCGCTTGCGGCACCTGATTTGATGGACCTAAAAAGTGAAGCGATAGCGCCATCGCAGGCGGTGCTAAAGTGATTAAAGTCTGCAGAACATGCTGGTCGTCGAATCAGGTCAAGGCACCTGATTGACCTTGTGTTCATGCTTGTTTTTGTGCGGTAGTTTTGCCTCTGCTTTGTGCAACACACTTGGATCCAGATTTTCTTTGAGTAGCTCTGCTTTTGTTGTCTTATTTTGCATCACCAGACCGTACACAATGATGGCGACGGCCGTTAAAAACACAATGAAGAGCGCTGCCAGTTCGCGCTGATCTGGCAATTTATCGAATTGATGTTCGATTTTATGCATCAACTTTTCGGCTGCGCTGGGCGCATTCACTTTGGGTTTTTCTGTAACTGGTGCCGTTTGCAACTGATTGAAATTGGCGCGAACATTGTGAATATCTTCCTGTAAGGCTCCGGCATTGCGGTAGCGGTCTTTGGGATCTTTCTGTAAAAGTTTTGCGATTGTCGATTCTAGATCAACGGGAAAGATTCGTCCTTTAGAGGCTTCCGACATGCTTTGTGGCTTGTCGTTGAGTTGTTTGAGAATAGTTTGGACGGAGTTTTCTCCGACAAATGGTGGCACACCAGCAAGCAATTCGTAGAGAACGCATCCAACGGAATAGAGGTCGGAGCGCTGGTCTATCTCTTTTCCAAGAATTTGTTCAGGGCTCATGTAAGTCGGTGTGCCGATGACTTCACCAGTCTTGGTCAGTTTGTCTTTGTGATCTTCGTCGTCGATTAATTTGGCGATGCCGAAGTCGACAATTTTTACGAGTGGACTGCCATCTGTCCACTTGATCATGATGTTGCTTGGTTTTAAGTCTCGGTGCAGCACGCCCTGTCCGTGTGCGTACTGGAGCCCTAAGCAAATTTGTTCAGCGATATCGAGAGCAGTCGTGAGCGATACTCCGCCAGCTTTTTTTAAGACATCAGACAAATCGCTACCGTCAAAGTATTCGAGCACCATATATGGTTGCCCATGTTCAGTCAGTCCATAATCCAAAAGCTTGGGTAGATTGGGATGCTCCATCCGACTGCATGCTTTTGCTTCTTCCTGAAAGCGCTTTTTCGCTTCGGAACTGACATCATCGAAGCTAAGCATTTTGATGGCGACAATATTTTCGTTGTTGCGTTGCTTAGCTTTGTAAATGGTGCCCACGCCGCCAACACCAGCTTCACTCAGAAACTCAAAACGTTTTACGAGCGAAATTTTGGCTGAAACGTGTTTTCGCAATGAAGTGCCGTCATTAGGGCAAATCACGATGGCTTGATTGAAAGATAAACCGCAGGTGGGACAGGGTTGACCGATTTCGCCTTCAGTTGGTGGCGGTAGCGGCGTCGGGTAATTTTTACTGGTTGGTGTGTGATGGGATGGCGCCGGAGTGACGGTGGGAGGGGGAGCGGGAGCATTCGTTGCTGTCTGGCTGGCCGATATCGATGGTTTGGACGTCGATGGAGTCAGTCGATTACTTTGTGCCTCGGGCAGATTGTTGAATGAGTTTCGTGGTGTGAGCGCGTTGTTATTGGGAAACTGCGAATCTGGCGATTTCGGACGGCTAAAGCTAGAAACTGGTGTAGCCGCCGATAAATTTGCCTGGGAGGATTTGGGCGGACTGATAACTTTGGCTTCGTCCTTGCTGTTTTCAGCAGGTTCTTCCGGAGCATTTTGGGGCGCGTCCGTATGAGCCTGTGCGGCTGCTCGAGGAGTGTCCTTGTGCAAATCGGGGCTGTCTGAGTCGTTCATTAACGGCTGGGCGGAGGGAGCGCACTATTGGTCAACTGCATCATTCCCATTTTCAGGAGGGTCTTATCTTGGCCGATTCGAAAGCGTTTTGTCGACTTGTTTTTAAGACCTTCTCTTGATAACGCGCCTGGCATCTAGCATTTAGTTCATTTAGATAAAGATAGAAGTGCTAAGACATTTTAAGCGCTATGATCCTAAGTCGCGCTAGCCAGCAGCAGACTGGCAGCCTTTGAACATGCGATTTGTCGCCAATGACAGGAGTAATCATTTTGACTATGACAGTACATGATGCGGACGTTCTACCGTACAGCGAATTTTTGACCGAAGAACATCACGCGATTAGAGAAATGGTCCGAGATTTCGCAACTCGCGAAATTGCTCCTAAAGCTGCTGAAGTTGACCGTAATGCCCGATTTCCCGAGGAGACCTTCAAAGCCCTCGGTAAGCTCGATTTGCTTGGTTTGCCTATTAGTACAGAATATGGTGGCGCTGGTGCCGATTATAGAAGTTATGCAATAGCTGTTGAAGAGATTGGTCGGGCTTGTGGTTCAACCGGTTTAAGCTACGCCGCTCACGTTTCCCTTGGTACCAATCCGATTTATTTATTCGGTACCGAGGAGCAAAAGAAAAAATACGTTCCCAAGCTAGCATCCGGCGAATGGCTTGGTTGCTGGGCATTGACTGAACCAGGAACTGGTTCTGATGCTTCATCGCAAAAAACAACGGCCGTTTTAGATGGTGATTCATGGGTTCTTAATGGGACAAAGCAATTCATCACAAATGGCTCCCATGCACATGTTGCAATCATTATGGCCATGACTGACAAGAGCCTCGGTAGCAAGGGAATCTCTTCTTTCATCGTCGAAAAAGGTACTCCTGGTTATTCGATTGCTAAGACAGAAAGGAAAATGGGAATGCGTGGTTCGCCCACAGTCAGCCTCAGTTTCGATAATTGCCGTATTCCAAAGGAGAACATCATTGGTCAAGTGGGTGAAGGCTATAAACAAGCTTTGACTACACTTGAGGGTGGCAGAATTTCAATTGGTGCCCTTGCGTTGGGCATTGGTCAGGCGGCATTTGATTCGGCATTGGCGTATGCCAAGCAACGAGAAGCTTTCGGTCAATCAATTGGCAAATTCCAATTTATTCAAGGTTATTTGGCTGATATGTCGACTCAATTGAGCGCCGCCAGAATGCTGCTTTATCACGCTGCCTGGTTGAAAGACCACCACAAACGCGTCACTCTGGAAGGTTCGCAAGCCAAGTTGTACGCGTCTGAAGTGGCATCCAAAGTTTGCAATCTCAGCGTGCAAATTCATGGTGGCTACGGTTATATTGAAGATTTCCCAGCTGAGCGTTTCTTGAGAGACGCCAAATTGTGTGAAATTGGTGAAGGCACATCGGAGATCCAACGCTTGCTCATTGCACGGCAACTTGGACTCTAAGTTTTCGAGCATCACCTAGTTAAAGGCAATTCAAGAGGGGCGATTCGCAAGAATTGCTCCTCTTTATCATGAATAAGCGCTCATTTGAATCATTCTTAGTGAATCTAGTAGGTTCTGGGTATCCACTTAAATCTCATTGCTTTTGTCTCGCGAGGCTCTATAAACCTCATCCAATCAAGTCTTGCTTTCTCCAACCAAAGTCTCATCAATCATTTGATGATGACCGACAAGGAAAAAAGAGATGATCAATTCACATCAGGTAACGACCCCTAAACGGCTTCTGTCCATGTATTCGCCCATTCTCAAGGCGCGAGCAATTGCCATGTCTGTCCCTGCAGCAGGAACAGACGACGCAACTGATGCGCTCAAAGCCAAGTTTGTCGAGCTTTGTCTGAAGACAATTGCAAACGCAAATCTGTCCGATGCAATTAGTCTTTCCGAACATGGATTTTTGCAGCCAGTCACTCTATCTAAGGCGACGCAGAAAGAATTTGATCGCCTGGTATCTGACTTTGCTGGCAAGGCTCAGTTTTTGGCCGATGTCAGCGCGGTTTTACACAGGCATCAATGGCGAGTCGAACTGCGTGTCAATGGTTCTTATATGAAAGGACTGAAGCGCTCACCTCGCCATGTTTTGTTCATATTCCAACTCAGTGAAAGCGACATGGCTAAAATCGCTGAGCTTGAGAAGCGCGCACAGTTTCCAAACTACGGGCATGCGGCTCGCTTGCTAGATGATTTGAATCTCGCCCGTGAATTCTTCGATGGTGACGGCAATGCGTTCGTTGAGGAACGATTGCAGCAGCTTGGACCGCTTGCAGGCATTGCTCTCGACGATAACGAGCGGCTGATTGGCTGGGCCGAAGGCATCAGGGAGATTGAGCGTGAATATATCCGTCGCGATTTTCAGCCACTGCGATCTTGAGCGTTTGTCCTGACGTTATCTTGTCAGGTCGGTTCGATCAGACCAAACGCAATTAGCGAAGCTGTGAAGCGAATAGCGAGGTCTGGCGCTCTTTGTGCCAGGCCTTTTCCATTCAAGCAATCCAATCGAAATCCACAATTCCAACGCTATGGAGTTTTTTTTGTCATGAATAAGGTCAGTGCACTTCTTACCGCCTGCGCCACCTTCTGCGGGCTCCTGATTGCGACGGCATTCAACGGCTGTGATGCAAAATTGCCGGATTGAGTTGCCGACACAGAAGTACAAAAGAGCTGTGCCAGTCCACTTATTGCACAGCTTTTTGTGTGTTAGCTATGCCTAAGAAGATTTATTTAGGTAAAATATAGTAAATTAGGGTAAGTATTCGGCCAGCCCGTGTAGCCGATTTGGAGAGAAATTTCATTTCCAAAACAGCTCAGAGGGCTTCAAACATGGATTCTAAACGGCCTTAACCCGGAAACACTGTTGGATGACCTTTTCGAGGAACGTTCCAAACTCCAAGAAAAGCCACCACCATCGATAACCGCACAGTTCCCGCCTTGGAACATGACTGAGGAGCGTTGCTCTAAATCTACCTTGCCTACTACATATCATTAAGGTAAAGTTCTCTTTTTAAAGCAAAACCCGGATGGATAGCTGCAATAACTTCCTGCGGGTTAAGAATACTTACTAAGTTAAATGAATAATAAGTGTTCGGGTTGACTGTGTTGTGGTGTCGGATTTGGTGTCAGGCGGAGTGAAGAAAAAACGCCACCAGCCTTTCAATAAAGGCCGGTGACGCAGTCGAGCACGGTTACGGAATTGTCGCTGTTCACCAAGGTAAAGGCGGCGTCCGCTTGTGCCGCACATGCCGGGCTTGCGCCAACGCACTGCGGAAATTTGCAGCATTCGAGCTGACCCAGAACGCCGCTGTCAGGTGGATTGCAAGCATCACAAGTGCAAACCAGATGGGAAAGACGTCGGACCGATACATGGCTAAACCGATGTGTTCGACGCCCACTCCCACGAGCATCGCCGTTGCGATGAGCGGATAGTGATTGTGCACGAACTGAAATCGGTGCTCCAGACGCTCGAATAGGGTCTCCATTTCGTACTCCTCGAGATTGCGAAACTTGTTCATAATCATTGTTTCCTTTCGGACATGTTGATGCCGCCTCGAAATGAGACGGCGATAGGTTTCAGAAACAGGCGTGATTAGCTACCAACAGTTTATTAGGGGAGCCTCCCGAGGTTTAGACTCTCTGGAGACCAGACCACAAAGGGTACTGGCTTCCCTGAACCAAGCGAGAACTTTGGCTCCGGCTGTCAGTTTGCCATCCTTTAAGTACACATGGTCATAGTCGACCAGTCTGGCGAACTGCTCCACGGAAACGTCGTCGGCGAGGTAGACAATGATTTCGTTTTTCCCCACCATGCAGATAAAGCACTTGCACATGTCAGTCATTCCTTTTTTTCGACTGCACCTCTGGTGCATTTGGGTTCTTCGATAACGAACGTCGTAAAACAGACAAAACCTCACCGTCTTATCGGTGCTCTCATTCCCACTTGTAACGGGGCATAGCGTGTCTCCTGTTGTGCTTAGCTCGATAAAAATGCGGTTACCGCAGGGTTTGCCGTAGCCGGTGAGCTTGATGAAAGTTCGAATCATTCTTGTGTATGAAACCGGCGCTAAAGAGGACAGCGAAATCTGCCAGACAAAAGCGCGTGTGACAACTAGTTGGGTGTGTTGGGATTTTTACCGTGTGGAAAAGAATGAATCGATAACTCACATATAGCAGCGACGAGACGCTGGATGACAAGGGTATGTCTCCGACCATGACGCGTTTTTACAAATGTGAGCTAGCGAGCATTATTCCGATCCGTCTTTTGATAGAAGTCTGATCCTCATCGCTGTTCGACGTTACAGTGAATGCGGTTCATGCCCGCCCCTTTTTTGCCTGCTTGGCCAATAGTATGAGCAGTCGGTGAGTACAGTAAACAATAAAAATACATGACACTATCGTGGTGTCACGGTGTCACTTTAATTTTTGCTGGATGATTCAAGGCGAATTGAATCGGCATGGTTTTGCATTGTCTTGGCTTTCTCTGTTTTATCTTCAGCGAGCATGAGCGGCGAGTATCCAAGCAGCTTGCTAATTTAGGCGACCGGGTTTTAGAAATAGAGAGATTGCGCCGCCTATAATCAGAAGTGTCACGAAAGACACGAAGATAATTGTTGCAATACCTGGGTAGGTGATATTGCGATCTATGAAAGATTCACCCGGGTTGCTAGGATTGTAAAAAACCGGGCGTGCAGCACCTTTCGGGAAAGATGCTTCGATCTTGTCAGCATCGCTTACACTATGAAACCGAGCCAATAATTGGCTGCCGAAGTCGAAAAAGCAGCCTTGTTTTCCAGAATAACTTTTTCCGCTGACGTTGTAGTCGTAATAGACGATGACCTCGATGCTGGGGGCCCTACGGGGGCTCGAATTGATGTCTTCTTTTGTGATTCGGCTTACTGTGCCAGTCGCGGATGGCCAGGTTGAAGCCTGCATAATTGGCAACAAGTCTTGGAAAGTACAATATATGCCGCCGAGACCCAAAACAACGAAAGTGGCAAGAAAGAACTTAATTTGCCAGAATTTCATAGATAGGCAACCTTCATTAATGTAATGCGCGAATAGATTATACTGCCAAGCAATAGCCTAGCAAAAGTGCGCCTGTTTGTCGTTATAGGACCTTCTTCGCACGTCTGGCCAGTAAGATAAGCAGTCTGTCTTTTTGACTGCATGACACGATAAAAACACATGACACTACAATTGGTGTCAGTGTGTCGGTTCTATTTTTGTTCGTTAGAAACGTGCGAATAGAATTCGCTTGGGATTGCATGGTCTTTGCCTCTGCCGGTTTACCTTCGACCTGCAGTAGCTGCGAATATCCAAGCAATGTCTCGCCAACTTTTTCACTCTGACGGCCGAATAGCCTTTGCCGAATCGCTAACGCTTTGCGGAAAGCCTGTTCTGACTCTTCGTAGCGTTTTTGATCGCGCAAGAGGCATGCCAGGCTCGTCATTGGTTTGCCAAAGCCTTTGGCATAGCCAATTTTGGTGGCAAGGTTTATTGATTTTCGATAATAGTTTTCAGCATCAATGGGGCGGTTACAGCGGTTGTACAGGTCACCCAGGTCGCAATAGGATGAAGCGACCAATTCGTGATTTTCACCCACCAGTGCTTTGCGGATGGCTAGATTTGCAAGTTCCAGGCGTTCAGCCTTGTCAAAATTATGCGATTCAATACAGGCTCCAGCCAAGACCTCAAGTGTAAATGCTGGTTGTAAGCTGGTCCAGGCAGGAGGAGCTGTAAGCAGGTAGAGAGGTTGAGCAACTTGTAATTGACCGAAATTGGCTGATATCAATGCTGTCAGATCGATCGCCGCAAAAAGCAATACGACGATTGCGACTGTCACCGACGCACACGCACTCAGTGTCCGCAAACGGGCCAACGCGTGGCTTTTGCTTTCTATAAAAGCGAGAGCCTCTGTGGCTTCTTTCGCCTGATTGTTGCCCGCCTTCCACCACCTATATGTAAGCAGCACAAGCAGAAATATAGCTTCGAATGTGGTGGCTCCAATGAGCTGGGGACTCGGCTGGGCACAGCTGAAGATGACCAGATAGACTAAAACGACAGCGTTTAAGGCGGTCGTGAGATAGCTTGCAATGCCGTCGACTTTTTGCCTGTTCATGATTTGATCTTGCGGATTGGCCTGTGTAACCTGAAGCTAGATTATCTGCCCGGGTGAGTTTCTGCGCAATGCGAAAGTGAGCAAATAAGTGTTATAAACCGCTATTTTTTCAATCGCTGTTTTAGGCAAAGTTTGGAAGAAAAAATCGAGGGCTCTTTATTGCTTTTGTCCCTCGATGCTGCGCAAGCAGTAGCTTTTGTTTCTCTTTAGTGTGTTGGAATTTCTAACCGCACGAAAAGGTCAGGCAAGCGGAGCGGTTGCGTTATCGATTTGAGCGCTTGCCGCGTTGCGCAAGAAAGCTAGATATTCGGGGGTGAAATCGCCCATCACTGACTGCGGACTGCTCATGATTGCAACCACTTTCTCAAGCATGCCGAGTGCGATTTCAGTTCTTGCTTCTTCCAAAAAGTCCTCAGCCCGATTGAACATGGCAAGACCAGTCCAGGGATGAGTATCGTCGTAGACTGTGCGGGCAAGGGCAAGAGCCTGTTTATTTAGGCGTGCTTCTTTGCTGAATTGACGCATTGCCTCTGCCAGTTGCGATTCGAGCACCAGAAGATGAACTCCCAGTTTGCTGTCCAGTGCATCCGCTCTTTCGAGAGCAAATCGGGCAACTGCAAGATAGGCCGTGAGTGCCTTCTTTGCCGAAGCATCGCTTTTGAGCCGTCTGGCGAAGTGACTTGCCACATTGAGATGGTTTAACGCTTCTTGTTGCCATGGAGTGCTTGGAATGGGAAGGCTGCGGCGGTCGAGGGACTCCTGATGATTGTTTTTTTGACCGTGTCCGCATTTTTCGGCGCATTTGCTGTAACACATGAGAGTTCTCCTGGCTTGCGAAGCAGGGAAGTTGGGAAAATTTTTTTGTGTGAAAAAAGGAAGTTTTGTAGCTGGAAGTCCGGTAGAAAGGGGGTAGGTGAAGATATAACTTACGATATGAACTGCCGGTGCCACTATGCAAGAAAGATAAAGCGCTGTATGTTTCTTTCTGGTGCTAATGAATTACGTTGATTGGTTGTAATGACCTGAAATGCTTCACTAGTGCGACGTTGAGCGCATTTGTTAAAGCGCTTTTAAATCTAGTCGATATTTGGCAATCTGGCTCGCGTAGCCGTGCTTGCCTCGCGCGAACCCTGACCTTCTAAGTGGTGTCCATTTGATTCATGGCGGAAGGCTGCAATGCCCCAAATGATGCGACATAGAGGCTTCCAAATCGCTCTGTGCGTTTTGTTATTGCTCTACATCTTTTGTAATCAGAGAGGCTTGTCTGCATACTCGCAATCGTCATCACAAAATAGTCACGCGACCCCATTGCCATCTTCGAAAACACAAACTGGGCCAGGCTTAGCGGTTCACGACTCTGACTCTCATCTGCAAGCGTATATGCCTCGCGTCAGCCCCGCAATGCTGCGATACTCGCATATCAAGTACGCCGTGTATTTTTTGCAGTCTGGTTTCGAAATTTTGGCGGCTTATCTTTTCTTGCAATTTGGGCTAGCGAAAGCTTTGCGAGCGAAGGCTGAAGGGCGCACTAGCAACCTTTTCGGGCAATTGCTGATATTCGTGCCGATCTTCTACGTTTATATATTTCTCGCTACTTTGCCGCTGAGATTTTACAGCGGCTTCTGGCTTGAACATTCGATGCACTTGAGTGAGCAGCCCTTTTGGGGCTGGTTTGAAGAACGTCTAAAGTTTTTGGTTCTTAACATTGCCACCGAGCTACCGCTCTGGTTTCTTTTGTTCTTTTCTCTCAAACGCCTGCCGAAAGCTTGGCCTTATCTAATTTTTGGCGTTTCTTTGCCGCTAATTGTGCTCGCCGTGTTTGCAGCGCCAATAGTATTTGATCCTGTGTTCAATGATTTCACGCTTATGACGAAATCGCCTGTGCGTGACCACATCAACGCTCTGGCTGCTAAAGCTGGTCTTCCAGAGGCGTCGATTTATATCTGTAATCACAGCAAACAAAGTAAAAAAATTAACGCCTATGTCACCGGTATTGGTGCGTCGGCGCGCATCGTTTTGTGGGATACCACTTTGCAGAAGCTGCCTGAGGATGAAGTTCTCGCGATCGTAGCGCACGAACTTGGACATAACGTTCTCGGCCATATAAACTGCGGCTGCGTGATTACTGCTTTATTTAGTCTTTGCATGCTCCCGTTCAATATCTACTGCACACCCGCGTTGGTGCGCAGATTGCCGAAAGTCTGGCAGATCCGTGACCTCACAGACATCGCTTTGATTCCAGTTGTGGTGCTCGCTTCGTTTATCGTTAGTTTTCTAGGCGATCCAATCATCAATGGCTACTCCCGTCGCATCGAGCATGAAGCCGATGCTTACGGGCTTCAGCTGACAGGCAATGGACCAGCGATGGCGCGCTTATTTGTCGCTTTATCCGAACAGAATTTGTCAGAGCCAGACCCTTCTAAATTTATCGAATTCTGGTATTTCTCGCACCCAACTTTGAAGGAGCGAATAAAGTTCGCTCTTGCGAAGAATTAGGGGTTTTGTCCGTACTCCGCTTTTTGTTCGGCCAGAGCGTCCACTTGTTTGTGTAATTTCTTGATATCGATAGAAAACCTAGATAGCAGTGCCATCACTTCTGGTTCTTTCTGCTGCAAAAGTGAAAGTACCAGATGCTCGGGTAACATATTGATTGTCGCTGCCTGAGCCAGTTCATTAGCGATTTCCAGGGTGCCATTCACGTTTTTTGCAAGCGGTACACCAAACGCTGCTGATGTCAGAGTGAGGAGCGCTTGTTTCAGGCGACCAAAGACACCGGGCGGTTCAACGCCTCTAAAATAGCGAGCGGCTGTTTCTCGAGTGTTGGTGTAAGTCAATCCAAATGAGTGCAGAAGTATTGCTGCATCGCACTGAGAAAGACGCAGGATGCCTAGGAAGAGCGTGATGTTGTTTACTTCGTTGACCGCGAAATACTGCGTTTCAAGTTGCGCAAAAGCAATGACTTCTGTGACTTCATCGCCAATATTGTTCCAGTAGGCCATGCTAAGTCAGAGGAACGCTGAAACTTAGGTTGAACATCTCGCCTTCGATTTCAGGCTCATGAATTTCTCCACCCATCGCTTTGACGATGCGGTTGGCAAGACGTAGTCGTAGCCAGGTAGGGATTTGTTTGTCTGGCACATTGTCGTTCGTTTTTAGAAAGGGCTCGAACTGTTTGCGTAGATCGTGACCGGCGACGACAGGAAAGCGGCAGTAAAAACGCACTCCTCGTCCTTCCAGGTGGCAATCCAGCTTGACTTTGACTGAGCGAGCGACGTACATGTAACTGTTCAGCAAAACCAGAAGTGCTTGTTTGACTCGATTGCCGTCGATTTTTATTTCGCGTGGCATCTGCGTTGAAAATTCAATTTCAAATTCGACGTTTTTTTCTTTAGCTGCCGCGGCAAGTCCTCTTATCGTTTCTTTAAGAACATAGGCGGCGTCGATGGGTGAAGGCTGCACGGAAAGCTTATTTGCATCAATGCGAGCAATATCTACAACATCATTCAACGTAGCGAGCAGATTATTTGTCGAAACGCGCGTGGCTTGCATAAAGTCTTTTTGTTGCTCGTTTAAATCAGACAGCAGCAATAGTTCATTCAAGCCAACGATGCCGCTCAGGGGGGTTCTTAGCTCATGACCAAGGGCTGACACGAGAGCAAATAGCCAAGGAGTATTTTGAAACAGCTCCTGGATTTCATCTCTTGGAGGTTCTGCTGACTTTTGTGAGTCGGCTCCATCTTGGTGATCTTCAGCCAATTTACTGGTTGTCCTTGTCGTCAGGCGATTAGCAGGGCATTTTAGCACCTTCAAATATTTGACGACTTAATCTAGCCATGGTGATCGCCACATAGCCTGTTGTGCTTGGCAGCCTTAAGCTCTATCTAGTCCAAAATGGGTAGTGTGAATGGCGACTGACAATAATCAATCCGCGCAACAGACCGATAAGGTCTCTAAAATAGCGCCAGTAGAGAATGCGCAAACCGGCCACAATGTGTGGCAAGAAGCGTATCAGTCGACGCCTGCAACTGGTCCGATTGGTTCGCTAGCCAGCTCTGTTGAAAAGTTTGTTGCTCGAACCGATAAGCCTTGTCACCCGTCGCCTTCGTATCTCAAATTTATCGACATAGCGCTGAGCGAATCATACTCACCCGAGGCATTTGGTGACCGAAATAAGGTCAGGCACGAGTTTGACTGCCAGATTAGCACTCAAAAAGACGCCGTTTTTTATGCCAGCCAGGTTCTCAAACGAAGCGGCGATTCTCATACCCGGATTTTGTCGAAATCTGAAAATCAGTCATTGGCTAATCAGTCCGACCCGAGCTTTATTGGACTTGGTCTTGAAGCCAGCTTCGATGCTCGCAACTCTACTCCTGGCCATGAACACGGCGTGGCTGTTTATCGAACATATCCCGATAGTCCGGCTACACAGGCTGGTTTGAAGATTGGCGATGAAATACTGTCTGTAGATTCACAAGACGTGACCAAACTCTCTTTCGCCGAAGCCAGTGCTAAGCTTGAGGGACCGGTTGGCTCTACCGCTCATTTGTGGGTGGATCGCAACGGCGAGAAAATTCAAATCGACGCTGTGCGCAAATTCTACAATTCGCCTTCGGTTTCAGACGTTTCATTGCCAGATAATCTCGCTTACATTTGTATTGAAGATTTTCGCAACGCGCATTTAGCCGACCAGTTACGCGACGCGCTTTTAAGACATAAAGACGCCAAAGGTTTTATCATCGATTTACGCGGCAATGGTGGCGGTAACGTAGATCTAGCGAATCTGGCTCTTTCTGAAGTAATGAAAGATGGAGTGATCATGAAGGTGCGGGAGAGAAATGTTAACGACACCGACCAGGTAAGTTATTTGTCCGGCTCATATGAACTCACTCCCAAAGGCATTGTTCTTACTGAAAAATCTGAGAATGACAACAACACATTCAAAATAGGAAATACAGACCAAGTTGTCACTTTCGACAATGACCCAGAATCTATAAAAGAAGTCAAATCGAGAATGCAAAACCTGGTTGGAGATAGACCGGTTGTTGTTCTGACCGACGGAGGGACCGCCTCAGCTGCTGAGATTTTTACGGGCGCCGAGCGCGAGACAGGCAAAGCCAGAACAAACGGCACCACTACCTTTGGCAAAGGCATTGGCGGTTTGTACACCTCCGAACAACTGCCACTAGACTCTGGCGAAATAGTGACGAACATGCGCTGGTTCACGCCTTCTGGCTTCTGGGCGGGTGATGCCGGACAACACAGATATGGTTTGAAACCTGATATAGAATCTGTTAACCCGTACGGAGCGATCCCTCTTACTGCCGCCGATGTACAGCTAAAATCTGCAGAGGCTGATTTGAAGAATACTCTGCGCAAGCGAAATGGATAGAATTCAGGGGATAAATGGCTACTGCTGATGACGCGACAAGACTATCGGCGGCTTGCAGTTTTTTTGAGCTGATTTCAGTGTTCCTGACACTTGGTGCCACGGCTTTTGGTGGACCGGCGGTTCATATAGCTCTTATGGAGTCGCAATTGGTGCGCGACCGCAAGTGGCTCAATCGCGACGAATTTTTAGATTTGCTTGGTGCAGCTAACTTGATTCCCGGCCCCAGTTCGACGGAACTGGCGATGCATGTAGGCTATAAGTTGCGCGGCATACCTGGTCTGGTGATTGCCGGTGTCAGTTTCATTTTGCCGGCGTTCTGTCTGGTCGTTTTAATTTCTTCTCTTTATTTACGCTTCAGCCAGTTGGAGGCGGTGCAAGCCATTTTGTACGGACTCAAGCCTGTCATTGTCGTAATCGTCTTGCAGGCAGTCTTGTCTCTTGCTTTAACTGCTTTAAAAAACAGGTTTTTGATTGCGGTCGCTGCAAGCTCAGCGATTCTATTTTTGGCAGGGGTGGGTGTACCAGTAATATTGTTTGGATGGGGCATGCTCGCCTGTGTGTGGGAGTTTTATAAAAATCCCTCGGCTCGCCAAATTCGTGTCCTTAGTGCAATTTGTGTCGTTTGCACAGTCTTACTTGCATTGTTGTTGAGTGTGACTCGCATATCGTCGAAAGGTTTGGTCTACACTCCGTCAAACTTATTTCTCTACTTTGCCAAAACGGGTTCTCTTCTGTATGGTGGCGGCTACGTACTGCTTGCATTCCTTCGCAGTGATCTGGTCGAGAACTGTCACTGGTTGACTTCTTCTCAGTTGCTTGATGCCATTGCGATCGGGCAAATTACACCCGGACCATTTTTTATAACGGCAACGTTTATTGGTTTTCTACTGGGCGGCTTGTTCGGCGCATGTATCGCAACAATCGGGATGTTTTTGCCTGCTTTCGTTTTTGTGGCGATTACGGCACCATTTGTTAAGACAATCCGGTCTTCACTGCTGGCATCGGCCTTTCTGGACTCAGCTAGTGCCGCCGCTGTGGCATTGATGATCGCTGTGATGCTGCAGATGGTGGCAGATGCCTGTCATGATCTTAAGGGTATCTGTATTGCCGTAGCTACTTTAATTTTTCTCTTTTACAAACGAGTGAATCCCCTCTGGTTGATGCTCGGAGGAGCCATTGTCGGTTTGCTTTTTCGGGTCGTATTTTCTTCTTGAAATAATTTTTTTCGGCAAGGTTGTGTTTAAAAATTGATGCAGGCGACAATTGCTCATCGCCTGCATCGTTTAGTTTCCACTACTGCCAGGTCTCTTCTCCGTTTACTCGCGGAATAATGGGTGTATAACGAATCGCCTTTGCGCCCCCGTGTGCTTGCTCGAATTGAGCGACAAGAGAGTCTTCGCGTTGACGGAACGTCGATACATCGCCATGAATCTCGAAGATGACGAATAAGAACACGCCCTGGTTGGTATGCAGTTCGCCTGAAAGTGCCGTAACACCTTTGTCTGTTGGAGCCAACGTGCCGGTTTTCGATATGACCGAACCACGTACCGGGGACCAGTTAAGACGATTGTGCATGGTACCAGCATCGATACCAGAGACAGTAAGGAGATCGGACAGCTCCAGCTTGTTCTGCTCCAGTTTCAGGCGCAGCGCTCGGATGACGGCCATCATCGCTCGCGGAGACATGCGATTGATGAGCAACCCGCTAGTGGAAGCAAAATTGACTTCACTGGGGTCGACGCCGAGACTGACGACTTCCTTGGTGACAGCATCGGGACCGCCAATCATTTTGCCGAAGCGTTCTGCCATGTCATTGTTGGAGTAGCAGAGCATCTCCTTGAGCAAGTCTTTTAGCGGTGGCGAGATATTCTGCACCAACAGCACCGAAGATGCTGGCGGCGAGCCTGTCACCACATTGCCCGTGAAGTTGATGAAAGGCGCTGTCGACTTGATTACGACTTTGTAGGTGTGGTGCCTTTTATGGATAATTTTGACCACGTCCTGAGAGCCGAATTTCGGTGGGTCGAGGATTTTGAGCAAATGATTGGAAGCAACAAACCCGTCTTCCGTCACATTCATGGTGAAATCGGACGAGATAACGAGATTGCCAGACACCGCCTTGATTCTCTTTTTCTGCAGACGTCTTAGCAACTCTTTGGCCTGGTCGTCGCCAAAGAGGAGATAGCGACCGCTGACGTAAAGGTTGCCCTGGAGCACGCCTTTCGCGTCAATGATGCCATCCGTGCGGATGTCGGTCGTAAATTTGTAATCAGGGGAGAATGTCTGCAAGAGAGTGAGGGTAGTTGCCACTTTCGTGTTGGAGGCAGGATTGAACACCGGCTGGTCCGCTGCTGCAGCTGCTATCTGTCCCGACAGGAGATCCTCGAAGAGGTAGCCTTCCAGTCGACCAGTCGAAGCGGCGGCTGGGGCAGTTGTTGTTGTTGTTGTTGTTGTGGTTGTGGTAGGCGAAGCGGGAGCCGTCGCCGTTGTTGGTGTAACGGGCGCAGGAGCAGTGACCGGCGGAGCATGGAGTGGCGGATGGTGCCGCGTGTGGTGCCTTGTCTGTCCCTGATAATGGTGGCGATAACGAGCGTCGGCGTCAGTGGTAGTGAAGGCGCAAAGCAACAAGCAGGCAAGAACAGCCAGCAGTGAGCTGCGCCCCCAACCACTCTTGACAGAGAGGTCGAAGCGATTCATGACTTAAGTCCTTAGCTTGGTCACAAGACGCTTGGATAGGCGACCTCGACCGGTTAAAGCAGCGTTGGATGTTGGAAGACCAGCGACAATGAGTTAGTCAGCAGGGTCTCAATAAGTTCTTACGCGTTCAGGAATTTTATTTTCTTTTTGCTTAAGTCGCATCTAGAGCGACATATGGAAGCGCTCGACGCAACTGTTGTTCTTTCAGTGTGAGCATCACATTTGGATCATCGATGCGCAGGTGCACGTTTTTCGACCAGAAGTTTTCTGATCTTTTGACGTTTGCAATATCTGTCCAAGGAATTTCTAGAGGCGAAAAAACATAACTCAACGGAAAGCACGGTCGTAGAAAAAGAGCTTTCGCGTTGATGCCTATGGACAGGCAGCGATTAAAAGAAATGCCTTGCAGCGAAACCGATTGAAAATTTTCCCAATCGCCCTGGTAGTCAGTAATCTGAGGGAATTTGTTAGCTAAAGAAAACCAGCCACTGACCCGTCCAAGCACGAAGAAGCTGAGTGTGAGCGCGAAAATCGGGTTGGTCAGAAAAAATAACGCTCGCCACATCTGAGAATCTCCCTGAATTGATTCTGGCTTTTCTTATTGAATTATAGGGGATTAAGCTCGGGGCTGCGCGCGCTCTTGTGTGGTTGAGGTGGATTATAAAGATAACCTATACGTTCTCATCAACAGAACCTAGTTTTTTAGCCTCTTGGCACCTAAAAAAATGCCCAGTTGGCGAATACGCTTAAAATAGCTGCGCCATCTTGGCAACTCTTGTCTTCTGAAATTCCTTTCAGTGCCCTAAACTATCTGAAAATCGATGCTCAACTAACAATAAATGGAGAGGCATGGCACGTTACCGCTTAAAAACAATGGTTTTAGCGCGGATACTTGCTGAGGCTACAGTCTGCACTCTCTTTGTTGCTATACCGGTTTGTCTGCAGCTTAATGGCGCTTTGCCAGCCTATCCAGCGGCCGTCAAGGCAATGCTCTGGTGTCTAGCTGGCATCGGGGCTGTCCTTTTGCCCTGGTTTGGTTTCATTACATGGCTTGTGACTACGACTGATACTGGTTTGACCACTCATTCGCTACTTAAAAATCACACACTAGAGTGGAGCAAAATTACAAATTTGAGCAGACGCTCTTCCTGGGCCTGGCTCCGTTTTGTGGTAGAAGCGGAAGATGATGAACTATCGTTTCCCGTGCTCTTAAGCAAAATAGACGACCTGGTGACAGAGATTACTAACCGTTTGCCGCCCAGCGCCGGACGGCTGCGTAGTACTCATCGACATTTTATTTACGACCGCCTGGCTTTTGCCTTGCAGTTTTTGCAATCGCTTGCGGCGGTCGTTTTTGCGATAGTGTTCTGGTTTTTTTTCGTGGCGAGAATGCACTTCAGTCATAACAATACAGACACAGTCTTACTTCTAGTTTTTTGTGCCGCCATAACACTTGTGTTTGCCTGGCGTATGCAGGTTGTAGCCGCGATGCCCAGAAGCATTGAAACAACAAAGGCTGGCCTTGTGATTACGACCTATTTGGGCAAAAGGATGATTGCCTGGGCTGATATCAAAAGAGTTGGCCTGCCTATGCCGCTTTTGCCAGAGGGCTTTACTGTCAAAACGAGCAAAGGTACGATTTTAGTAGGGGCGGCGATGGAGTGCGCCGATGAATTACAGAGTTTCATAAAATCCAGGGTGAATGGAGCAGGAGCCGTGAGTCGACCTGGGGGTGACATTGAAGACGCTGTTAATGCTTTGAATTTTGATGAGATCAAGGCGCGAATCGAAGAGCAATTCTTGCGTTCACAGGATTTGCTCAATTCGCTTAGAGAGCAAAATATAGATACAGCCACGGCTTGCGAAGTCGATCATTGTTTCTATGCCGATACCCATCACGCCATCACTGGATTGGGACAGAATTTGGCAGATCAGGGCTTTGAAGTAGATGTATTTGCGCCGATTGAAGCGGACGGTGTCAAGATCGATTATTGGACGATGAAGGTCAGAGTCAGCCAGAGTCCTGAAGACGCAGGCGCAGAGAAGAATGCTGCTTTTATGATGGGACTCGCCGATGAATACGCTTGTGTTTACGACGGATGGTCGCCCGATTTGCCGACGACGAAATAATTCGAGCCCAATTATTACTTAGTCAAAATCTAGCAAAGTTGCGCTAGGCGATTTGCGTCCGTAATGCCATTAATTGTCATTAGTAGGCAAAAGATAATCGTAGTTTGTGGAATTAAATCGAGTGCAAAGCGTAGGTTGAAGGAGTCTAACTTCAATTCCCTGCAACAACTCTTTCTGGTGCTCATAGCCCACAAACTCTTCCATCAATTCGATTTCTCGTAGATGTGACGCATCGTCTTCATCGTCGGAGTCGAATAGATACATCGCCGCAACCGCCGTGAACTCAATCCTGAAAGGCTTGACCATGTTTAGACTCGCTCAAGAACAAGTGAAACCCACCGAAGCCGGCATCATCAAAGCCATCGTGCAATCCATCATCGTCGATCAAGTGAAAGCTCACAAGCCAGGCACAGTAGCCAGGCGCGATGTGCATGCCTTCTCCCATGGAACGGTCGAGGGGGTGTTCACCGTTTTGTCTGGTCTGCCCGCGGAATACGCTGTCGGTCTGTTCGCTGAGCCTCGCTCTTACGACACTCTGATTCGTTTCTCCAATGGCACGCCCAATTCCATGGCTGATATTCTGCCGAACGTTAGGGGCATTGCTCTCAAGCTCAAAGGCGTTACCGGCAAGAAGTTGCTCAACGGGCAGGAAGACTCCGATAGCGCTGATTTCCTCATGGCCAACAATCAGACCTTCTTCATCGCTGATGTCGAAGACTATGTGCCTGTGCATGATCTGGTCGGCAAGAACAGCTTTATTCAGTTGTTTCGCCAATATCCAGCCGACACGAAGCGCTTGCTCGCCTCGCTTTTCAAGCTGGTGAAAAATCCTCTTACGACGGCCTATTATTCGCAAAGTCCCTATCTCTTCGGTGAGGGTAAAGCAGTCAAATACGCGCTCATTCCGACTGAACTGAGCCCCACGCTCTCTTTTCCGAATGTTTTCGACAAAGAGTATCTGATGCACGCCGTCGAAAAGACTCTGCGCAATCGCTCGACTCGCTTTACCTTCTGCGTGCAATTGCAGACCGAAAGCGATCCGATCGAGGACCCGACTGTGCAGTGGAGCGGCCCCTTCGTCGCTCTGGCGACTTTGGACATCAAGCAGCGTGGTAATGTGCCATTGCTCGAATCGAGTGGAGAGGCTCTGTCGTTCAACCCCTGGCGGGTGACTGCAGAGCATCGACCGCTCGGCTGGGCAAATCGGCTGCGGCAACTCGTTTACAAGTCTGATTTCGAATGGCGTGACGGTGTCAACGCTTCGCAAAATCAGCCCAAAGGGAACGGTTGTCCGTTCCATCGGTCTTAACAACCTTGCGTGCGGCGCTTCGAGAATATTCTTGATGCGCCGCACGCTCTGGTTCTTCTCTGCCAAAAGAGTCTGCTCAGTAAGAGAAGTTTTTCAAGCATGGTATTTGCCTAAAGCAATGGCTTTACACAAGGAAATCAAGATGTCTTACGATATAATCCCGCAAACTAGGAGCGGAAGCTTAGCGCGACGATTGCAAATTTTGTCTGCTGCAGCGCTGAGTCTATCAGTCTTCATCGGCTCTGTTTCTGCTGCTTTCATCTTCATCTGCGGCATGAAGTTCATGGACGGGGCGCAGGGAGCTCAGAACGAGGGACCCCTAATGATAATACTGCCACTTTTGGCGCCTTACTTAGCCTGGTTTTTATGGAAGAGCTTGCGACCGTCGCGCGACCGTTTCGGTTATTCCGAGAGCTTCGGTATGAAATATGGCTCAGTGGCCGGTGTCGTCGCGTATTTGGGTGCAGCGACGATCGTCGGCACATGCATGAGCGCGGTTAATTGGGGCAACGAGTTGATCCAACTTAAAGCATGGAGCTTGGTAGCGGCTTTTGCGGCTGTCCTAGTTGCTGGGTTGGGCGTCCTCAATTTCTTCGCTACCAGGCGAGCCGGTGGTTTGAGTACGTAGCCAGCTAGCAGATAGAAGTAACATTGAGTCGTTCGGCGATTCGCAAAGGAGATTGTTGTGCTCAGGCACCCCAGTCTTCTTTGTTTTTGCCTGACTTTGCCTAAAATAGTAAGGCAAAAAAGAATCAGAAAAGTTCGGCGTTCTCTTTTTCTGATTCTTTGGCATAGCAAACGACTTGCTATTTAGTAGTGACGACGAGGCGGAACGGGTGGCGGTAGCTCGGTCAGATGGCGAAACATGGCGGCGAATTTCTGCCTGGTGATGCCATAGACGGGAACGTTGAAAGAAATAGGCATCGCAAACGATCCAGCGGCAATGTAGGTGCGCGAGACGACAGTGTCGATTTGAGTACCGATTTGAGACATCCGAGCGCTCATGCGAATCAGATAATTGCGCTGTTCCGTTGAATACATGCCGGAGTCGATTTTCGCTTTCAGCGTTTCAACGGTTACATAGTGTTTGGTGCATTTTGACATAATCAAAACTCCTGTTGCGGGTTGGCAAGAAGTCCTTCGAGTTTCCAACAATGCCCAGGCATGGAGAGAAAGTCCGAATTAGAGATGTTCGGTCTAAATCCGGCTCTACCTCGCGTGAGCGTCAATACTGGTCTGTTATTTGCAGGTTTCAGTTATGTCTGGTTCGTGTAGGGGCTTTCAAAGGAAAAGTAGGTTGGACTTAGTCTTACAACGTTTGCATGGGCAAGTTCTACTCAAAATGGTCGTAGAGTGCGTGTCTTGGCAACGAGTGTGATCAAGCTGGGGCTATTTCGACGACCTTTAGGAAGCCGCTAGCTTGCGCTAGATCCAAATGCGTTGGTTTCGTCTTTTTTTTGTTTTCGGCAAAGTTTTGTCCAAAAAGTAAGCGCTAGGCTGAGTGCCCGAACGCTTACTCTTCCGCCAGATTTGGTTACGCAACAGCTGTAAGTGCAGGTGTTAGCGCCAGCTTATAGAAGTCATCCAAATCGGCAATTCCAGCAGACTTCTGGGCGTCGGTGCAGTAGGATGCCAGCCAGCTGTTACGGGCAAGCTTATAGATGTCGTGAATCGTGAGATTCTGAGCCTCGGCTGTCGCAATCAAAACGTCTTTCAGATAACCGCCGAAGTAGGCCGGATCGTCGGAGTTCAAAGTGACAAGCAGTCCGAATAATAGAAGTCTCCCCACGGGGTACTGCGCTAACGTATTGATCACACGTAAGCGCAGCGATGAGAGCGAACACATGGTGAGTGGTATCTGGTTGTCGCGCAGATAAACCATGAGGGCTTCATCATCAACACAAGCGACGCCGTGATCGATGATGGTGCCCTTCAGGACCTTAAGGGTCTGCCAGATGTAAGCCGCTGGACCCTCCTCACCTGCGTGAGCACGCACGGGCAGACCACAGGCTCGAGCAAGCGCAAATACGCGCTTGAACTTTCTTGGTGGGTTGCCGCGCTCGCCAGAATCCAGGCCGAGTGCCGTGATCCATTTGAGATAAGGCACCGCCTGTGCAAAGCATTCGAGTGCATCTTTTTCTGTCAGGTGTCGCAGGATGCACATCACGAGGTTGCAGGTGACGCCGAAATCGCGGTTGGCGTCCTTGATGCCTTTGCGAATGCCACGAATCACCGTCCCGAATGTGATTTTACGTCCGGTGCGTGGATTCGTGCGTGAAATATGCGCCTGCGGGTCGAAGAACATGTCGGTGTGGCGAACATTACCTGCCGACTGCTTCTTGAGAAATTCGTAAGCGACGTCGCGGAAGTCGTTCTCGTACAGCAGTACGGAGCACGCTTCATAGTAAGGGTCGAGGAAGTCTTGCAGGCTGGAATATTGAAAGCCGGGGCGCATATCGAGGATGCGTGGGCGGGTGAGCTTGATGTCGTTGCGACTGGCGATTAGCTCGGCTTGGTTGTCTTCCAGCGTTCCCTCGAAGTGGACGTGGACTTCGCACATCGGGCAGCCGCGGCAGAAGGTATGGAGATCCATCATGGTCGTTGTCCTTTTGCAGACAGTGAGTTCACCGCAATCTCAAGTCGTTGAAGCGCTGAGAAAGCGACGAAATTTCAGGTTGATTCGAATTTAAATGGAGTGTGTTGAAGCCCCTTCTAATCTGGCGCCTGGCGCTCATGATTCGATGGAAGCTGAAGTGAACTTTTATGGGGAGTTTTGTGTTTGGGCCGTAATCCAGAGAAGTTTGATCGAGATGCTTTGAGTATGACTTCTACAGGCCGTCTTAAACAACTTTTGATAACTTGAACGAACGGATAGAAGCGTCAACTGGGCTAATCTGGTTTTGCAAGCTCGCGCGAGCGCTGAGAAATGCTGCTTATATCCGATTCTAACGAGCTACATCAAACAAGCTTAACGACGTTAACCGCTCTTCTGATTCCGCCGTGTTCGTCAAGCATCGCAATGGCGCCTGGATGCGATTGCATGTCTGCATCATCGAGGGGCGTTTTGCCCCATCGGTCGAGAGGATTTATGTCGACACCGAGTGAGAGTAAATATCTGAGAGCATTTAGATTCCCTTCGCTGGCTGAGATATGAAGCGCCGTTCGTCGGTCGTAATCATGCGCGGTTGGGTCAACGCCCATAGCAATTAGTCGGCGCATTTCGGCGACGTCATCTTCATAAGCAGCCCAGCATAAAGCTGTAATACCACCGAATCTGGATTCATAGAGGTTTCGGCGCGGATCAATTCTGTCATCGGTCAAGCCAATCATGCTGTCGAAAGTATGAAATTTGAAGCGTGAAACCAATTGGCGACATAATTCAACACCGCGAACACTGTTACCTAGCTCGTCCAGACGCGGAGACCAGACTGCTAGTCCCGCTACGTTTGGTACTACCAGTAGTATCGCGCCAGAAACGCCACTCTTTGCGGGAATGCCGACTTTAAAGGCAAATTCGCCTGAAAAGTCGTACATGCCACACGAAGACATCAACGAAAGACAGTCTTTGACGTGGTCAGGGCGCATTACCTGCACACCGGTCAACGGGCAGTTGCCTCCATTGGCTAAAGTCGCGGCAATAACCGCGAGTGATGTGGTATTTGCTTCGATGGAACAACACTGGAAGTAGAAATCGAGAGCGTCGAGCAGATCTGCACTTGGTGGAAAAGCTTTCTTTTCGCGCATGAAGTAGCCCAATGCGAAGTTTCTGTCGGCTGTTTGCCTCTCTGACAAATAAACAGCATTATCAAAACCAATTTTCCTACCGCCAGCTAGCTCTTTCCATTTGCTCATTACGTAATCGAATCGGTCTGCGCTTTCGGCTCCAGGCTTGATTAATGCACCACACATGATGGCACCGGCATTGATCATGGGATTGTGTGGCAGTCCCTTAGTATTAAGTGCAAGTTCGTTAAAGGTTCGCCCGCTGGGTTCGGTGCCCACGTATTTGTGCACTTCTTCTTCGCCCAGTTCTTCGAGCGCCAGGCCGTAAGTAATCGGCTTAGAACAAGATTGAACACAGAAAAAGTCATCGCTGTTACCTAACGACATTTGTTGTCCGTCGATCGAACACACAGAGGTGGAGAACTTGTCTGGATTTACGCGTTGTAGTTGCGGTATGTAATCGGCTAATTTACCGGATTTGTTCGACGATACTTTTTCGAAAATTTCCTCAATTTCTTTGCAGAAATTTTTGAATTGTGGGATGGCTAATTGCCCCGAGAGCACCTGTTGAAACAATGCTGGAGAGTAGTCTTGTAGTCGCTGAAAGTCCTCCAGATTTAAATCTTCCGGGCCGCATTTAAGTCGCTTGATCATGCCAGCGCAGCGATTGTCGTCTTCCAAAATGCCGCTGTCTGCGAATGCTTCAAGCAAGGTTCGCTTAGGAACTTTGCCATCAATGCTGAACGCAGCGAACAAATTCGAGTGATTTTTAGTCATATTTTCTCTACCTGAAGCAGTTTCTTATCGTTTGGCTGTAGAACGAGACCGGCCAATAAAAAGACCACTAAATAAAATGTGCCAAGCGCGATGAATACGTTAGTTGAGCTGACACCCCAGTTCTCGCTGCTTAATTTCGTTGCTTCAGCCGCCGCTTCTTTTGCGACGTTCTCTTCATGGTCGATATTTTTTTTCCATTCTGCTGCTGCCGTTGCAGACATCAATGGTAAATTGGCGCGCATTTGAGCAGCCGACGCTTTGTGGATTTTGGATTTGAGAGAAAAAACTTTTGATAGATCTTGTGAATTGGGAAATTTTTGCAACGCTTCTTCGGCAAATCCAATTCGCAATGTGTTCCAGTGACCTTTTGCAAAATCGTCATTGGCTTGAGCGTAATTCGAAAGCCACAACGCCCAGGGCAATGCAACCATAGTCACTCCACAGGCGGCCACCAGGATGATAGTCATCTTGATGTTCTGCGCAGAAGAAAGCCTGGCATATGTCGGTAAAACGTGCTGGTCGAGCTCGGAACCAGTTAGTTCGGCGCAGCGATCTCGCGCTTTCAGCATGAGATATAAACCGATAAACCCTCCTCGCCAAAATGAAGTTATCTCTTTTGCGTCGAGTCCCTTATCGGCTGCATATTTTTGGAAACCAGCCGTGTAGTGCCAGGCCAAAATGCCTATGATAGCCAGCGGCAGCAAAAAGTCGTTGCCAACCGTTGCGAATGAACCACCAGAAGCAGGACCTTTAATGATCCAAAAACCTTCACTGATGCCAAATAAAACTGCAAGAGTGGTGGACACAGCTAGTTGCATAGCTCCCGGCCGTGCCATTCCCAACGCTTTCACTATTTACGCCTCAAGTGTGAACCTATTCGATGGTATTCCACGTCCGATGCTATATTAAATGTGGTGCCATGAATCAGTTTGCTTTTTGACGAGTAAACCATTCTTGAATAATGTTGCGATGCAAGGCAAAGCAAACATTTGGTGGCAAATTATCTTTTGTGAAATAGCCGACATCACTGGCATCATCGCCTGCAATTAAGTCACCGCTTGCTGCACCAGCTTCGTAAAATAAAATGATCACATTGATGCCATGTCCAGGCGCTGATGCTTGCAGCAGACGCTCATTTGAGATGGTCAACCCCGTTTCTTCGAAGACTTCACGAGCTGCCGATTCGCCTGGGCTTTCGTAACCCTCGATAAAACCGCCAGGCAAGCACCAATCGCCCACAAAGGGCTCGAATTTGCGCTGTACCAGTACTAGCCCGCCCTTGTAAGGCACGAGTGTCGCAGTCACTGGCTTGGGATTGTCCCAGTTGACGAATTCACAGGTGACGCACATCAAGCGGTCTTTACCGCCGATTTCAGCGTTCTTAACCGGGCTGGCGCACAATGGACAAATAATCAATGTGGGGTATCCAAGTCTTGGAGTGATCACGGATTGTAACAGTGTGAAAGGACAGCGATTACCGCAGGAAGCTTGCTCAATCCTACCTGCATTTATCATTATCGCCTGTCAAATCCGCTTTTTGTCAGAATTCCAGATTACTTCACATCGTTTTATGCAGATAAAACTGCGACCAGATATAGCTTGTCGGTAATTCGTAGGTAAAATCGATGTCTTTATGAGATATTTTTGTGTTGCAAATGCGATCTGGCTGATAAGATGACCAAATTCGATGGCGATGCTGCTTATCAGAGGCTTTAGTTATCGGACGTGGACTTGCTTGACTGTTTTGTACTTAGACCTGTACTCAACCCCTAATCAGACAAACTCCTCACCGCGGTGAGGCTAGGAAGAATCAATCAATGAACGTGGAATCCTTCGGCATCCCTAGTCGAAAATCTGACAGTGACTGCAAAGATACTTCAGCATCGACAACAAGAACTCGCCAGCCAAAATCCAAGCCCGTAAATGGTGTTCAACCTCTTCAAAATAATGTTCAGTCAGCAGCTTTTGCTGACGGCAAATCGGAAGACCGTTGCCGCACTGGAGCTTGTGAAATAACCTGGAAGCCCAGCCCGGTAAGAGCAAGCAATATCGGTCCTAACGGATAGTACTAAATCGAAAGTTCTTTCTTAATTTGAGCGTGGCCATCAACTGATGACTGCGCTTTTTTTTTGTATTTTAGAATAACTATTTTCGGCAGAGTATATAAAAAAAGAGAGCTCAAACAGTAGTTATCTGTTCGAACTCTCACGTCGGGCGAAGATTAGTCGCCGGTTTTGGCGCGCGTCTTGCGACGAGAGCGGGCAGGTTTCCCCGCTGGCTCGACCTCGGGACCGACCAGTCCGAGAGTGAGAATCGGCAAAGTGCCTTTCAACGTGACTCCCAGCGCTTCGCGCAGGTAGTCCTCGTTCACAATCCGGCAGGTAACGAAGATGAGGTCCTCGCCGCCTTCCTTGAGCAACTTTGTCACGCCGATGCGAATGCCACCGCTGGTGGTTTGTTCATTGGTGCACGGGACCGCACTGTAATTGACACTGCCGCGAGCAAGCGCACGCGTCGCTTCGTCCTCACCGTACAGCCTCGTGAGAAGACCTTTGAGCAACGTATTGACGTCGGTGATCGCGCCCTTTTCAGTGCGCGCGATGCAGGCGATGGCCTTGTGCGTCTGCTGATAGAGAACGCTGTCGAAATCAAAGACCTGACCTGGCTCAAGGGGCAGCGGCAGGTCAGAATAACGCAGGCAGACCAACGGTCGTTGAGGCGCCCGTAGTACGACGATTGTGTTTTCGCTTTTGTTGGTCATGCCCAACTCCTTTTGTTTAAGCGTGTTGCCTCAGCCCGGACAAACAGAGATTTGCACCTCTGTCTGCCCGGAATGATTTGTTGCAAGTGAAGTATAGAAAGCCTATTTCGACTTATGCCCAAATAGACCATCGAAGATGGACATCAGCGCCGTCCAGCCTGAAACGAGCATGTGCCAGCCCGCCAGAAGCGGCGCAGCAATCACTCGCTCGGCTGCATTGAGCCTGTTGTCCAGCGGTTTTTCCAGAGCGCAAACGAGGCCTCCGGCAGTTTTCTGTACGGCCTGGTAGAACAGCGGGTAGAAGAAGGTGAAGACGAGTACGCCCACCACAGCAGCGACCGGCAGGGAGTATTCCCAGCCAAAGACGTTGTTGGGAGTGAGATAAGCCGCCGCTCCAGCTGCCGTGAACATACCCGCGAGGCCGCCTGAGAGCTGCGCTCGCCCCTTCATTACGAGCTGCCCGAGCAAGCTGTACGAAAGAGTCGACGCAACCAGCGACAGTGGCACCGCAAGCACCAGAGAGCTCGTGACGAAGGTCGTCAGACCCAGGTACGCGAGTACTCCCAGCGTCAGAGCAATGACGATATTCGTCAGGTGCAATACGACGCGTTCGTAGGAGCGCTCGGACGGAGTGTCAGAGCGATAGCACTCGTGGTAGATGATCAAGCTGGCACGGTAGACGGGATCGAAGGTGTGCCCGTTGATGTAAGTGTGTGCGGTGCGCAGCCCGGTTCCCAACGCCGTAACGACGTTCAGACCAGGCAGGGACAACACCTTCTTGACGCCCGCGTAAATCAGTGGCACGATGAGCCCGAAGGACGCGACGCCGGCAGTGACACCAGCAACGATGGCAGCATAATGCCCCAGATGAGAGTTGAGGAACTCAGTCTGACTGAAGGTGATGTAGCCAATCAGGGCGGCGAAGATGACGTCGCAAAGACCGTTGCTCCAGCGTTCATTGAGCACCACGCCGCCCAGGCAGAATGCGAACACCGTCATGAAGATGGTGCCACCGTCCACGAGGAACGAGTTCAGACCGAACCCTGTCAACAAGGCAAAGCAGTGCCAACCGACGTAAGCCGTCAGCGCCAAGTTTGTCGACTGTTGAAACAGATCCCGGTAGGCTTTTGCAACTTTTTCCTCGCTGCTCGGAGGCGAGAAGAACCCGTCTACGACTGGCTTGACTGCCTTGTACAGTTTTTTGATCAGACCGTTCGAAGCGGCATAGCAGACAAGCGGGAAGACGAAGGTGCCGAGAAGGAGGGCCACCGCAGCCGTCGCCGCATAGCTCCAGTAAGCGCTCTTCAGAGGTTCTGCCACGATTGCGATGTAGCTGTGCGCAGCCACAGCCAGAAAGGCTGAAGCGATGAATCCTCGACCTTTGTCGTCGGTTTTGATTGCCATCGTGACAAACAGATTGCCGACAAAGCCGGCTACCGAAAGTCCCAGCCCGTAGAACACAAAAGTGGCGACCGTATGTACGATGCCATTTTGGCTGTAGGCCGAGATGATGCTCCAAAGGCGTGGCGCGATCCAGGATTCCGCGAGCCAGCCTGTGTAGAGCGAGCCCAGAACCATGCTGGCGATAGTGACTACCTCGACGACGCCGAGAAACCAAGACCGCTCAGCGTTTGTCCAGAGCCAGCCAGCTCCGGGAACACTGGCGAGCCCATCGGCAAATCCCGTCAAAGGTCTGGCGAGATAATCGGTCGAAAACTTCTGCATTCTGGGACCGCTTTTCTCCCACAATTTGAGCAGGGGCTTGGCGAAGCCAAGCCACAGCAGAGGAAAGCCGTAGGCTTCAGAAATCAGAAAAGTCCAGATGTTGAAGCCGTGCGTTCCGCTGCGTGCCGCGATGATTGAGAACGCTAGAGCAATAGCTTCATACGGAAAGCAGTAAGAGCTGAAATATCGCGGATAGGCTTGCTTGCGCAGCCAATCGGAAAGCTTGAAGGGGCCGATGATCAAAAGGGCGAAGAACGCGATGATCGGGTTTTTGCTGGTGTTGAGCGGATTGGGCATTTTGGCTCCGAGGTTCGGTTGACAAATGTGACCGGATGACGAGCTAGTCAGCAGATGCTGCCGAGCACGTTAGATGGTTGAGTAAAGACAAATCACGCTGAAAACAGAGTGATCTGAAAAAATCGAAGCTAGTTTGGTCTCTGGTTTGGGTTTAGGTGAACGTCGAGAGAGCGATGTATTTACGTGTGACACTTGAAACTAGCGGTACGGCACATCGCTTTGCAATTCTGCTCTTAGCGCCAGGTGGCGTAGGGGCGGCATATTACCAAGTTGTAACTCTTCGTGACTTCGCGCGAGCGCGCTAGACAGACGATATTTGTGCGTGCTCTCGCTATAAGCATTGTCTCCAAAGCCGTACTGGGGCAAGTTCTTGAGATTTGAATTCCCTGGCTAAGCTGGCGAAGCGGCATGCGTCTTTCGAATTCTTTTCGAAATCCACTTGTCAACAAGCCGGATATGATTTAAGCTCCTTGGGTATGTAAAACGTGGCGGCTCATTTCTGAAGGATCGACACATGTGTATAGTCGGCAACTTACTAACGGCGTTACGGAATTTTTTCCAGACGGCATTCAACGGCAATAGAAAGGCCGTGCTTGCTCCGGTGCCTGTGCGCATACAGCACCCGCGACGACGCTAACAGACAGAAAAGATCAGAATTTTCCGATTGCCTGGCACCTTGCTGGGCAAATGGCGTTTGGTTGATGCTAAGCTTATGTGGTTTAAAGCCTGCATAGCTTGCTTCTGTCGTGATAAGGAAAGTTTTTCAATGAACAAAAAGTTCTTGTTGTTACCAGTGGTCATGTCGTTGTCGGCCGCTAGTGCCATTGCCCTCGAGAAGACGTCTCTCTTCAGTTATGGTGACAACGATATGCACGGCGGTTCAGCCATAACGCATCAATCTGCCCACCTGAACATATTTGATGGCAACGTATGCCGCGCTTATGATAATTCAGTGATTAAAGCTTACGACACTTGCACAGTCGACGCCTTTGACCAATCGGTCGTTCAGGCATCCGCCAATGTCAAAGTAAAAGCCTACGACAACAGCCGCGTCATTGCTAACAATAATGCAGCCATTGATGCCCAGGGTTCCACCAACGTTCAAGTAACTGGTGATGCAACAGTGATTGCTCACGGCAATGCTACCGTTTATGCCGCAGACAAAACCACAGTGCAAGCCTACGATCACGTCAGCGTCTTTGCCGAAGGCAATTGCAAGGTAACAGCTCACGACAAAGCTATTATTCTTGCTCGTCAGAATGCAAATGTCGTTGCTGATGGTGAAGTCTCTGTAAAAGCACACGATACTTCCAAAACAGTCGCCAGTGGCAAAGCCTCTGTTGAAGCCTTCGAAGATGCAAACGTAACTGCTCCATCCACAGTAGAAGTTGTTAAACACGACAGCGCTAAAGTAACTATCATCAAATAAATAGCGCTTTTAGAACGAGCGCAGTCTGATTTTTTAAGAGCGGAGAATTCGTTTCTCTGCTCTTTTTGATTTGATGTTTGCAAATTGCGCTGCTCAAGAAATAGGCACCACTATATCTTGGATGAATTGCGCAATTCTTTCAGTAGTCGTCGGTCATTTTCGGTGTAGCCAGAATATACAACTAAGCGCGGAAACGAACTTCCATGCATTTGCAAGAATGTAGCAAACAGGCTGAGATTACCTCTGATTGGATGATTCATTTTTCGAATCCATCCACTTTTTGACACAACCGAATGTTGGTTCCAGCCTTCACAAAATTCGGAACTGACGGCACTCAATTCAGTAATCAGACTTTCATAGGCTTTTTGATCGTAAATATTTTGATTGTAATCAGCGCGCATCATAGCAAGCAGCTCGAGTGCATCATCCTTCCAATTGATCCAGGCTTTTCGGTAGTATTCATTCGTGAAAATAAAGCGGATCAAATTGGGCTGAGAGTCTGCAAACTGACCTAGGCCCAGAGCAATTTCGGCCATCTGGTTCCACCCTAAAAGGTCGTATCGCGGCCCAACTACGTAGGCCGGACTATCGGTGAGAGTGTGAGCAATTTCGATAAGCTGGTTGGCGGCCTCAGGGCTTGCAGTTTGTTCTATGGGTGGCGGTGGCAACTGAGCCAGTTCGAAAAGGTACGTAAGCTCGTCTTTATCCAACTGCAAAGCAAGCCCAATTCTTTCCATTGTTGCAGTCGAAACTTTGATTGGACGAGCCTGCTCAAGCCAGGTATACCAGGTGACACTGATCCCTGCCAGCTCCGCTACTTCCTCTCTACGCAGCCCAGCCGTTCTTCTCCTTCGACCGGAGGGCAATCCGACTTGAGCGGGAGTGACTCGCTCACGCCTCGTTCGCAAAAAGTTGGCGAGTTCTTCAGTGCGTTCGATAGTCAATGTAATGCACCGCTTTATTGTCCTATTACAAATTATACTAGTATAACTGCTTACTTGTACTAGTTTCTTGGCTCGACCAGAATTGATCTGTTCGGGGCCTATCGGCTGAAATAAGAATGTCTCTGCAAATTCGACCCACTGCGGTAGTAAAATCGGAATCTTCAAATCCAATCAGGAAAGAAGAAGCCGAAAGTGAGCCTCAGCCGAGCGCTAATCGAGCCAAGACCAAATTATCAATATCACTGAGCTCAGCTCTGTCAATTGCTGTCGTGCTGGTTATTACCGTTGTAATGATCATGCGCTTTCTAATGACGCGGGCATGCGAAGAAACTGATGACGCTTATGTCACTGGCCATCCGCATCAAATCAGCGCGCGTATTGATAATGTCGTTGAGTCCGTTCTGGTTGACGATAACGACCATGTGGAACAAGGGCAGCTGCTCATCAAACTTGATCGACATGACTATGCGCTAGAAGTGGCTCGAGCCAAAGCTAAGTTAGACATGGCGATTCGCGAAGCGACCAGCAGTAAAACAGAAATTAGTTATGCACATAGCTCCGCTGATGCAGAAAGATCTCAGGCGGCAGGGAGCATCGATGCGAGCTATGCAGCCATCGCGCATCAACGCTCTAATCTGAGCGATGCAATCGATCAAGTATCGGTGGCGAAATCAGAATTAGCCGAAGCAGAAGCGAAACTGACTCGGGCTCAGCTTGATTGCAAACGATACACAATTCTAGAAGAAAGAGGCGTGGTATCAACCCAGCAGAAAGAGCATGCCGTCAGCGACTTTGAAGTGTGCAAAAGTGCAAGAGACGCCTTGGAAAAAGCAGTACAGCAATCAATAACACGATGTGAGGTGATAAAAAGTGCAGTAGCAGAAGCCCGTGCTCGACTGAAAGAATCGTTTGGTCAAGACGAAAAAGCGAGATCACTCAAGCTGTTGACGCAGGTTAAGGAAGATCGCTACACAATTACGCAAGCTGCTGTTGCGGAGGCAGAATCAGAATTTGATTCTGCCAGGCTGAAACTTGCTTATTGCAACATCTATGCACCAGTGAGCGGACGTGTCGGTAAGCGCACAGTGGAGGTAGGGCACCGTATAGAGCCCGGGCAGCAGCTTATGCATATTGTTGAAGATTACGTTTGGGTGGTGGCTAATTTTAAAGAAACTCAAGTGCGCCGGATGTCTGCTGGGCAGATTGCAACAATAAAGATTGATTCCCTGCCTGATAAGGAATTGACTGGTGTCGTGGATAGCTTTTCGCCCGGTTCTGGTGCCTCGTTTGCATTGTTGCCGCCAGATAATGCCATTGGTAATTTTACAAAAATAGTGCAGAGAGTGCCGGTAAAAATTAGGTTGGATCGCACTTCTCTGGATGCCCTCAAAGCTTGTTTGCCAGTGGGTCTATCAGCTACCGTCAAGGTCGACACTGAGCATAGAGTGACAGAGTCTCAGCTTTTACAGTTGCGCGAAATGGATTCGCCCCAGAAGAAGATTTGGGATGGCGATGGAAAGGGATTTTAGGGGCGGTTGCCTGACTTTTATCTGCAAGTGCTTTTTATTGATGGTGCTTTTGCAGCAGCCGGCAATTGCCAACACTTCATCAGAGCAACGCACTGAGGCATTCGAGAAACAGTGGAATAAAAGTGATTCGCTGCCAGAGCAAATAGAGCTTCGTGTGACCAGAGAACATGAATTAATTCCTCTAGGGGATAACTTGAATATCTTTCGTCAGGACGCAACTTTTGATCAGACGATTTCGCTGAAAGATGCATTAATTATGTGTCTGGAAAACAATCAGCCGATCCAGATTGCGGCTTCGCAGACCGAAACTGAGCGCTGGCGCATGAAAGCAGCATTGGCTCGATTTCTTCCAGACATAAATAATGGTTATTCCGACACCTGGCAGAAGGGACAACTCTCTATCAATGGTCGACTGTCTCTGGATTTAAATAATCCCTACATTTACTCATTTAGCTCAATTCGTTATTACGGTTTTCGCGGTGGCTCTGTGCTTTACGGAGCTTTGCAGCAACGTAATCTTCTGCGCGCAGCAAAGGCCAATCAGATTGGGACAATTAACGATGCGTATCTTGAAGTAAGCAAAAGATACAACGAACTTTTGCTGCGCGAAGCTCTCTTACAAATCCAAATAAAAGCGGTGCAAACGTCTGAGCTGCAACTCGAGCATAATCGGGAATTGAAGGCCAATGGTGCCATCACAAAACTTGAGTTGCTGCAGGCGAAGGCGCAGTTGGCCAGAGACAAGCAAGAACAGATAAACGGCGAATTCGAATTGCGTAAAGCTTCTATAGATTTGACAAACTCACTCAATCTGCGCACCGGCGTCAACTTAACGGTTCGCGACAGAACAATCACGAAACGCAGACTGATCAAACCTAACACGACAATCGTTGAGCTTATTGATATTGGCTTGAGCAATAGACCCGAGCTGAAAAAGCTCGAGCAGGAACGATTGGCTGCGCATAAAGCAATACATGTTGCACTTGCACCGTTATTGCCGCGATTCTCAATCATGGGTAGTGTTATTGGCAGTGGCGCCACGGCTTCTAAATCTTACGAAACTTCGAGCCCATCCTATGCTGCCGTGGCGGTGTCAGGTCAGGGCACAACTCAAAACGTCCTAGGCAATACCGCTGGAGCGCTGCCTTCTGTGGTGAATGTTTACCCGCTAGCGAGCACCGGAGCACAAACAGTTTATCCGGCGGGCGTGGTAGCAGTGCCAGCACAAAACACCAGCACACGCATCAACTCCGATTTCAATGTCGGCTGGAATTTAGAGTGGAATTTGCCCGGTCTGGGGCTGCCGGATGCAGCCGGCGTCGTCGCATCGAAGACACTGGCGCGAACGGCAATGCTTCGTTTAAATGAGCGAGTGCTGGATGTTATTAACGAAATTCGTGTCTCATATTTGCGTTCGTGTTCTGCTGAAAGACGTATCGAACAAGCAAGTGATGAGGTGGAAGCCGCCGAAGAAGAGCTGCGAGTAGCTCAAGAGCGTATCGACAATGGTCTGGGTACCAACCTTGATGTGATCACCGCCCAACGAGATGCAACCCAGGCGCTCGTCAAAAAGGCACAAGCAATAATTGAATTCAACAATGCGCAGATACAGCTTTTACACGATACTGGAGTCATAAGCGTCGACACAATCTGTTCGGGTCGTCTTTACGGCAAAGGCGGGCCGTGAACAATCACAATTACACCGCAGACTTAACATCAAGGCAGTATTTTCAGGTGGCTGTGCTTGCGGCAGCAGGCGTTGCTTGTACGCAATTGGATGCGACGCTGACGAATTCAAATATGCGCTATATCGGTGGTGGATTGGGCTTTACGGCAGATGAAGCTACGTGGTCGGCTGCTGGATATTTGTTCACACAGCTAGCCTCTATTGTGATGTGTACTACTTTGATGGATGCACTAAATATTCGACGTTTTTTGCTTTTTCTTGCGTTTATGTTTCTTGCTTCAGAAGTTGTTTGTTGGCTCTCGTTCGATCTGTATTCTTTCATCGCCGGACGCATTATAACGGGTTTTTGTGCGGGCGCTTTCAACACTACTACCATTATCCTGGTGCTCAAACATATACCCCGAGAAAGACGAATCATTGCCTTTTTGCTTTTCGGGCTGCCATCGACTTTGTTTATACCTGTGGGATATTGGCTTGGTGGCTTCTTTGTCAATCATCTGGACTGGCGCGATATCTATGGCACCACCAGCTTGATGGCGGTAGCTTTATTTGCCGGTATGTATCATTTGGTCGAGGGGGCTACCTTGAGACCATTCCAGCCCATCAAATTAAACCTGAGCAATTGGGCGAATATAATCTCTGTTGTTATTACTCTCTTTTGCATCTCTATTGTTGCAAATCGAGGCACCATCGAAAACTGGTACGATTCGCCCATGATCATTCTATTAACAGTGGCAGGCGTTGTCTCGAGCATCATCTTTATTGTTCTTGAAGTAAAGGCAAAAGAGCCTGTCATCGACTTCTCATTACTTAAGGATAGCCACTTCACCGCCATGATGGCCGTCAACTTTCTTTTTGGGTCGCTACTGGTCTATACGTCTGTGATCGTCAGCTATTTGCAGAATGTGTCGGGCTATGATTCCGAACAAATAGGGGGCACTGTTCTCTGGGCTGCACTGGTGGTGCCACTCATTCTCAATTTTATGAAAAGGGTGGACCATCGCGTTTTGATTGTCTCTGGGCTGCTTCTAATTGCCTTCAGCGGATTTTCAAATGCCATGCTCAATGAATATTTAGTCGGTGATGATTTTATTTCATCGCAAATAATTCGGGCCGCTGGTCAAACGTTTGTGCTTTGGCCAATATTCAACATGGTGCTCAAAGAAGTACCGGTCCGCCAGCAAGATTCTGGCGCCAAGTTTTACAGCCTGTCGAGGGCACTTGGCGTTGCCTTTGCGACAGCAATGCTGGGAGCCTCATTGACGTGGCGTGACAATTTCCATTCTCAGCATGCAGCTGAACGAGTGTCGCAATCTGCCATGCACGCACAAGCGAAAATCTTGACTAAGCACTTCATCAGTCTCGGTAGTGGTCGTAGACAGGCTGCTGCACAGGCGGTTGTGACAATCAGCAAGGAAGTCAAAACCGAGACTCGCGTTAGAGTTTATAGCGATCTTTTCTGGATGATGGGCAGATTAGCACTCTTTGCGATTTTACCTTTGTTATTCGTCTCTGGAAATACGGGAGCAGAATCAATTTTGAATCATCTTTTCCAAAAAAGTTCCGTCAACTCAAAATGAACGTGGCGTCGATTCGCCTATGAACAGTCCCAGAACGTCTCGAGAGCGAGGGTCAATTCTTTACGTAATTAGTTTTATATCGGTAAAATTACGAAATCAAAAATGGGGGGTATTGACAGGATCGACCGCCTACATGGAAAAGGGGAAGGTTTAGGGAGAGTCCATATTGCGTATGTGAAAAAACGGGATGCCGTTGAAATAAGTCGGCACCTAAGAGCGTCAAGTTGCAGGAGAAGAACTTCTTCTCCTGCAACCATCTTGGTGCCGACCTAAAGAGTCAGGTCAGAAGTCGCACACGGACATACTTTCCAGTTTTATTTCGCCGAGCTTTTGACGAATTTGTAGCCGGACCGTCATATACGCGTGTTCGGACTCGTTTTTGAAAGCGAGATAGATCAGATTCTTGCTCTCATCGTCATGTCGAGTCATCGCAAGACCGATTGGAGATGACACGATTCGAGAAAGAGTCCATTCAAGCTGAGAGACAGTGCCGATCGCGGCGATCGCCTCCTGGACGCTCTGACGACCATGCTCGGCTATTACCTCACAGTCGGAATAGCTGTAAATACTGAGGCTCGGATTGTTGGAATGAAATCGGAAGATACTGCGAAGTGCTGTGTCAAGCAGCTCTGCGACCTTATTTCTGGTCTTGTACCATCCAGCCGGCACCAGAATTCTTTCGACCGTGCCGTCAGAGATGGAAGTCAGATTACCGGTCTTCATGTCCCAGACATCTTTGATGACGTGAGCGTCTTCCTCTGGTGCTGCAAACTTCCAGGATTTCCCATTCCAGTTATCGTCAAGAGTAGCTGCACGAGCCTCGTGGCAATACTGAAACCAGATGGTGTTTGCCGTTTGATTGAGCACTTCTGTTAAATCACCCAGAGCTACCCAGCCCCAGGGATGATTACCTAAACCCTGGATTCTTGGAGCAACAATTCGGGCTTCGTAAAATTTAGCTTCGTTCGATGTTATTGTCATGGTCCTTGCCTTTCTGGGCGGTTGAGGACATTCGCTTTCCGTTATGGTGTGCGAAGTATCAATGCTTCCATTCAACTGAAATCCGACGTCACACACTTACAGACAACGGTGTGTTGCTGTAAATTCGCTTGATGGCGATGTTTGATAATGTGCGGGTGGATTAAACTCAGTTGCGGTGGAGGCGGTGACAACTCAGCCTATTAAAGATGGACGTTACTATTCACTGCATTGTCAAGAATGCTTAACCCCGGCATTGCCTCCGCCTTCTTTGTCCGGGCGCAAAGGGCGACCAGCGCATCACGAAAGAATGTGACCTGCTCAGATGAGACAATTGTTAGAGCATTCCAGACTTAGCGCGGCTATCGACGAGACATCGCGAAGACAAAAAATTACAGCTGAAGCTTGCGGCCTTCCAGTGAACTGAGTGTGGCGTTACTACCAGACTTTCTCTAAAAGAGATGATCGTCGATGGTGTTATATGTGGTGGCGACTGAGTGGTGTTGTAATCGCGTGGTTCATGTAGGCGAACATCCTTAACTGCTATAGTACTGACTGATTCTGATTCCGCGCGACACTGGCACTTTACAGGGGCAAAATGAACAGGACATCGTTGCAAGGCGAATTACTTGCTGAATTTTTTGGTACTCTCGTCCTTTTGGCATTTGGAAACGGGGTTGTGGCCGCTGTAGTCGCAGGTGGCAACGGCGATTTCTTGATGATTAGTTTTGGCTGGGGCCTTGCCGTCACGATGGGAATCTATGTTGCCGGCGGCTTGAGCGGAGCGCATCTCAATCCTGCAGTCACCATTGCATTGGCTGCTAGACGCGAAATTCCCTGGTCTAAGGTCGTTCCCTACACGCTGGCTCAATTACTGGGTGCTTTCAGCGGTGCGGCGCTCGTTCTTCTGGATTACAGCAAATTGATCGATCGGCATGCACAGTTGCTTGTAACCAGCGGAAAATTTGCAGATTTCATAGCAGCGAAGAACAGTCTTGACGGCATCTTTTTTACCCATCCAAAAATCGATCTGAGTAGCGGCTTTATGGATCAGATTATTGGCACAGCATTGTTGCTTTTTTTGATACGTGCTATCACGGATAATCGAAATAATCCGACTTTGAATAATCTAGGGCCTTTGATGGTGGGCTTGGTTGTTGTTGCGATAGGACAAAGTTTCGGCACAATGGCTGGTTATGCGATGAATCCAGCACGCGATTTGGGTCCGCGACTTCTTACCTCTCTCGGTGGTTGGGGCATGACACCGTTCACCGAAGACTGTGGATACTGGTGGGTGCCCATTGTTGCTCCGATACTGGGTGGGCTGATTGGTATCTATATCTACGATTTTACACTGCGCAAAGCCCTAATAGGCAAGGGCAACGTGGTAATGGTGCCGAACTAATGCGCACACTATATGCGGTACTATTTAAGCAATATATGAAAATCACTAGGAATGCCACAAAGTTCACCTGCTGGATGATGATTCTGCTGTGCATATCTGCGTCTCAGGTTCTCGCCTCCAATTCAGACTTGCAGTCCAAATATGTCACAATTCCAGTGCACTATTTGACGGACCGTCAAATGATTGGTGACACCTACGGACCGCGCAGGCGCTATGCAGAAAATTGTCAGCATCGTATGTATTACGGAACTGCGTTCGTAACCGTACCCAATTCAGAACATCGGGCGCAATCTGCCCTTCCAACCTCTTTGGGATGGCAACTGACGGATCACAAGCCGCCAAGAATCTCCCCTAAGGAAAAGATCATCTCCGAACCAGATTCAATATCATTTGCCGAACTCAGTGAGCAGTCAGAAGGACCGAAGTCAACCAGAATTTTTCTAGGACAGCTCGAGAAGGCTCTCGATTCCGACAATCCCCAACTGGCAATTTTTGTGCACGGAGCCGCCGACGGTTTCGAAGACTGCCTGCAAGACGCAGCAATTCTTGCGTATTCGTTGAAGAAACCAATGGTCTTATACTCGTGGCCATCAGATCCTAGATGGAGAGGGTATTTTATCGATGGAAGCAATTCTGAGTATTCCCAAGAGCACTTCAATATGTTTTGTAGGGAGCTGCTAGTTCTTAAAGAAAGGCACCCTTTCAAGGCTATCTTTGTCGCTCACAGTATGGGCAATCGACTCGTGGTGCGAGCATTGCCAATACTTTCAGGTACGCATATTTCAAGCAGTTGTGAGCTGATTTCACCCGACATCGACACAGATACATTCAGACACTATGTGATGAATGCGAAGGGCAGCAGCGATGCGAAAATTCGCCTGTACGTTTCTAATCGCGACAAAATGCTCCCCTTATCTCAACTGCTTGCCGGCGGCTACTATCGCCTCGGTGAGCCAGCCGAGGTCAGTCATCTCACTGAGCGCCAGCTGAAAATGGCAAGGTATACATACTTTGAGCGTATTGATTTCACAACCATGGATACCGGCTTTTATGGTCATAAATTACCGTCTGAGTTAATTGGCGGTATGGTTAATGATGATGTGCCGCCAGCCGGGTTTAAACTGGTTGCACAAAATTCTGTCAAAGCGAATAGGTTTGCCAGATTCGCAAATCGCGCAGAAAAATTCAAGACGACAGCAGCTGGTTTACAGCCAGAATTTTGCAAATGTGTCGTGCGCAATGATGTTAAGCATGATTTGAAATGACCATTGGCTCCCTGAGCGCAGGTGTCCATAGCTTGAGCGTGATGCTTTTCAATGCGCTTCACTTACAGTAATCGTCGACAGCCTTCCGTAGTTCTCTAAAATTGCTATTGTCTTCATTGAGTTCAGTGATTGGTGCAAAAGTTGTTTTGCCAATCTTTGTGGCTGCGTCGTATTCTCCCAGTGCTTGATCAAGCATTAAGACGGCAATCTTTTCGGCGGTCGCAGGAGGAATCGTGTGATCGAGAAGAACAGAAATATCCACAACTCCGTCGTGAGGCTGCGCTGTGAAAAAGATATCTTCTGGCGATACCATCATTCCGTCAATTTCTACCGGCTCCAATTTTTCAACCCTAGGTTTAAAAGCAATAACTTTCCAGTACTTCATCTTTGGCGCATCTGCTACAACTTCTCTCACCAGTGGGAATAGCTTCTTGTTGCCACGAGCGCTAATTATTAGCGCTCGTTTCGTTTCGGCTTTCGCGTCAAGTTTGCAACTGAGGTCTGTGTTTATTGCTTGAAGTTTTTTAGAGATTTTGACAGACTCGTTATCTTCGGTGTCTGGCTTGAAGGGCGGTGGTACTTCTGCGTACTCTGTAGAAAACCAGCTCCAGAAAGCAGTGATTGATTTCTCTGGCGAATGATTTGAACATCCTTGCAGAAATAGCATCATTAAAAGGACTATTTGGATTTCTCTAAAACGCATGAAAATGGTAGCCTTTTTGAAGAATCAGAGTACTTCAGACGCCAATGTAAATCTAATCTTACGCCAAAAGAGACGAAAGAGTTCGCACACTGGGATCTGTTACTACCGGAGAATTCCTTGTTTTGCTCAGTATTGTCGACCATCAGGCTGTGCGTTACTAGACCAGTTATTGAGCCATGGGAAGCGTTGTAATAGAACGTCTGTAGTTTGTAGTCTACAACTTGTCCCTGAATGAAATGAGTTTTGTTCCTTCGCTCAATCAGCTCGGCACCGCCACGGGAGCTGGTTCATGAAAAAACGAGTACACAGCATAATTGCCGCATACTCGTTTTTTAATAGAACCAGGTCAGCTGCCGGTCTTAGGCGATGGTTACATCTTTGCAGAGATAAACATCTTGAATGGCGTTCAGCAATTTGACGCCTTCATCCATTGGACGTTGGAACGCTTTGCGACCAGAGATGAGACCCATACCGCCAGCGCGTTTGTTGATAACGGCTGTGGTTACGGCTTCGTCGAAGTCGTGTTGACCGGAAGCGCCACCAGAGTTGATCAAGCCCTGACGTCCCATGTAGCAGTTAGCTACCTGGTAGCGGGTCAAATCGATCGGGTGATCGGTGGTCAATTCTGAATAAACGCGGGCATCGGTTTTGCCGAATTTAACAGCGTTGTAGCCGCCGTTGTTTTCAGGCAATTTTTGTTTGATGATGTCGGCTTCAATGGTCACGCCGAGGTGATTGGCTTGACCAGTCAAATCGGCAGCCAAACTGTAATCTGTTGAGCCAACTTTGAAAGCGTCATTGCGCAAATAGCACCACAAGACTGTGGCCATTCCCAACTGGTGTGCTTCATGGAAGGCTTGAGCGACTTCAACGATCTGTCGGTCAGATTCATGAGAACCAAAATAAATTGTTGCTCCAACGGCGACTGCGCCCATTTCCCAGGCTTGCTCAGGGCTGCCGAACATGATTTGGTCGAATTTGTTTGGATAGGTAAGAAGTTCATTGTGATTTAGTTTGACGATGAATGGAATTTGGTGAGCCCATTTGCGAGCAACCGAACCCAGTACGCCGAATGTTGAAGCAACAGCGTTGCATCCGCCTTCAACAGCTAGTTTGATGATATTGTCGCCATCAAAATAAATGGGATTCTTAGCGAAAGATGCGCCAGCTGCGTGTTCGATACCCTGGTCTACTGGCAAAATCGAAACATAACCTGTGCCGCCCAAACGACCATGATTGAGAATGGTCTGAATGCTGCGCATGACGCGTGGTGAACGGTCGCTGCTGGAGACGATGCGGTCTACGAAATCAGGACCTGGCGCATGGATTGTATTTTTAGGAATACCTTTGCAGGTGTGTTCCAGATAAAACTTCGCTTTATCTCCTAGTGCCTTTTCAATATTCGATACTTCGGTCATCACTGGCATGTTTTGTTCCTCTTCTTTCGGACCCGGGTCGACGCAGCGTCGGCACTCCCACTTGGCCTGCTCGTGTGCTCCAATAAGTTAGCAGCTAGCCCGGCAAAAATTGTCAAATGGCAAGGATCTCGCAATGTTTTCGCAACGAAATAGCAACGAAATGCCGAGAATCTGTCAAAAAAGCAAGGCAAACTCCCAGTAGGGGTTGCCAATAGATCTTCCCTGAATCAGTATTGTTGAGTTACTAGTCGACCTCAACTGCACCATATGCAGTGCTAATTTATTTCACCGCACCAGTCAACTGGGCAGCCAGTTGTTTTTTTACTGTTGCTTTTTCTGGATTGAAAAAGAAGCGCCAGCGCCACAAACGTTTGATGGTCCAGACGGTGCTGCTCCATTTTTCAAGCTTGCTCTCGCCAATGCGCGGCTTGTAATCGATAAAAAATTCATAGCATTTAAATCCGAGAGCAGCTGGTCCCACCTGTAATTCCACAGGCAAAGCAGGACCTTCAGGTTTGTACGGGAATGATTTGATTAAAGACTTTCTGTAAGCACGCATTCCTGTGTGCACGTCGGTGGAGCGAACTCCGCAGATGGCGCCAGCAAGAATACCAAACAGCATATTGGCTAAATAGTTAGGAAACGGCATGGCGTCCGGTCTGTGCCCTAGCCTTGAGCCGCTGACAAGATCGTAGCCTTCGTTCATTTTTCTAATTAGTTCATGGATTGATTCCACTGGATAGGTGTCGTCACAATCTAATGTGATGACAATATCTCGACTGGCAGTCGTGAGCGCCTTGTCCATTGCCATGCCGTAGCCTTTGGGAGGAAATTGTTTGACAACAACACAGCCTAATTCGGTAGCGATTTCGGCGGTGCGATCGCTGCTGCTGTCGACGACGACGATTTCGGCATCAGGCACAACGCGTCTGATGTCATTAACTACTCTGGCAATTGCTCTTTCTTCATTGAGCGAAATCATTACGACCGAGGAGGACTGCCCGGTTAGTTGAAGGTCAGTCGTTTTGTCGTTCACCTGCAAGTCCTCATATAAATTCTGATATCACTGAAAGCTGCAATTTGTATTCCACAAATATGCGCGAGCGGTTTGTGCTGATAAAGCTTATAGTATCTGGAGGAAGACCTGCCTCATTTATCAGCTGCTTTATTTAATTTCCTGCAAAACTGTGTGCTTTTTTCTCAGCAAGCTACGAGCGCTGCATCTTGCCGGTGGCACCGGACGTATTTGCGTTTAGAATAGAGGCGTTCAGGGGAGGTAATAGCTGAACACCCTTTTGAAGAATTTTTGGCGTCCATTTACTATTTTTTGTTTGTAGCTTTCACGGGTAACGATTTTGTTTATTCATAGTTTGGGGCTGAAATCCTGGGTGCAGCAGAAGCTCTGTGACCTGCAGGATGTTCTCGATTATCCTCGCTTAAATGTCGGGCGCGAATTGAAAATAATCGCGCTTAAAGAAAGCGTTGCGTACGCGCAAGAACACATGCTGTCGGCAGTTGCTACGCGCAGCAATAAAGAGTGTTTGCAGATTGGTCTAGATGCAGTGACTAAGCCAGGCTACTACATGGAGTTTGGCGTATTTAAAGGCTCAACAATTAACTTTATCGGCCAATATAAACCTCACGAAACCATTCATGGTTTTGATAGCTTCAAAGGTCTACCTGATGCCTGGAGTGGTACCAGTTTCAATTTCGACTTAGGTGGTCAACTTCCCACTGTGCCGCCCAACGTCAAATTGCATGTTGGGCTTTTCGACCAAACGCTGCCCGGCTGGCTCGAAGCAAACAAAGGTGATGTAACATTTCTGCATGTTGATTGCGATATTTATATCTCGACCAAATGTGTCTTCGAAGGGCTTGGAGACCGGATCAAGTCCGGTACCATTATCGTATTTGATGAGTATTTCAATTATCCCGGATGGCAAGACCATGAGTTCAAAGCTTTTCGCGAGTTCATCGCCAAAAGCGGACTGACTTATAAATATCTGGCTTATGCTCGATTTCAAACTGTCGTCAGAATCGATTAGCCTTTTGCTCTGCTAAAATTAGTTCGTGTTAATTAACAAGGATCACCGCGAGAGAGCCATAATTTTTGATCGCGACGGAGTGATCAATGACGTCATTTTGCGTGGTGAAACAATCTCCAGTCCGCGCAGCTTTGCCGAATTTCAAGTGCGCGACGATTTTGTTCAACTTTATGAACAAATAGATCCGCAATTTTTTTCCATTTTTGTTGTTTCTAATCAGCCTGATGTCGCTCGCGGGCTGTTACCAAAATCGGAACTAGATCGCATGAGCGCCGCCATGTTAGAGCGTTTTGCGTTTTCTCGAATTAGCTGCTGTGAACATGATGATTTGGCTGACTGCGTCTGTCGCAAGCCCAAACCAGGCATGATCAAGAGCATTTTGGACGATTTCGGTTTCGAACCTGAGAATGCATTGATTGTGGGCGATAGTTGGAAAGATATCCTTGCAGGAAAGGCCGCTGGAGTGAGAACTGTTTACCTTCGCCGGGCATACAATGAGAAGGATATGAATTGTATGCCCGATTTGAAAATCGACAGGCTCGTGCAACTACTTCCGATAATGAAGGACATGCTATGACTTTTACAGATGAATTTGTCACTCGCAGTATCGAAACTTTAAATGCGCTCGATCAAAGCCAGATTGAAGCAGTCGTCGATCGTCTGGTCGAAGTTAGGGAACGGCAGGGGCGCTTGTTTCTGTGCGGATCTGGCGGAGGAGCCGGACACGCCTCGCACGCGACTTGTGACTTCCGCAAGCTTTGCAATATTGAATCATACGCTCCTTATGACAATGTCTCGGAATTAACAGCGAGAGTCAATGATGAAGGTTGGGATACCACTTTGGTCAATTGGCTCAAGGTCAGTCGCATTGATAAAAACGACGGGGTTTTGATTTTCTCTGTTGGCGGTGGTTCGGAAGCCAAAAATATCAGTATGAATTTAGTCAATGCGGTCAATTTCGCTAAGTCTAAGGGTGCCACTGTTGTTGGTATCGTTGGGAAGGATGGCGGACACACCGCCAAAAAAGCGGATGCGTGTGTCGTTATTCCGCCGGTGCAGGGAGATTTGGTTACGCCTTTAGCAGAGGGCTTTCAAGCCGTTATTTGGCACTTGCTTGTTTCACATCCCAAATTGCAAATCAACACGGCGAAGTGGGAATCGGTCAATGAACCCGGCAGCGTTGCTGTCAAATAGAGAGGTCTTTTACTAATGGCAAATGGGAAGACTAAGTTTTTCGCCGACGGAGCGAAAAAAGAAACGATGCTGGAAATGTATTCGCGCTCTGATATCGCTGGACTTACTACCAATCCAACTTTAATGGTTAAAGCCGGCATTGCCAATTACAAAGAATTCGCTGTCGATATTCTCAAAACAATCAAGGATAAGCCGATTTCTTTTGAGGTTTTCTCTGATGATTTTGAAGAGATGGAAGAGCAAGCATTGGAAATCGCTTCATGGGGCGACAATGTTTACGTCAAAATACCGATTTCAAATACTCAAGGAAAGTCAGCTGCGCCCTTAATCAAGCGATTGACGAGCAATAACGTCAAGGTTAACGTTACGGCGATTACTCTAGTTGATCAAGTCGAGGAAGTTCTGGCGAATTTGAAAGCAGGCGTGCCCGCGTACGTTTCAGTGTTTGCTGGAAGAATTGCTGATTGCGGCGTTGATCCATTGCCAGTAATGAAAAAGACGATGGAGCTTCTAGCTGCGCATCCTCATGTGGAGCTAATTTGGGCCAGCCCTCGTGAGGTGTTGAATGTCGCTCAGGCGCAATCTATTGGCTGTCATATCATCACTTTGACTGACGATATTTTCAAGAAAATACCAATTCTGGGCAAAGACCTCGCTGAGATGTCTCTTGATACCGTCAAAATGTTCTACAAAGATGCGGTCAGTGTTGGTTACACGATTGAAACAAAGTCGGTGAAGAAGTCTTGAGGACTTCTTCTGGAGACACTATGAGGTGATGCAAAACAGATGATTATTGCGCGCAGCCCGATGCGTATTTCGCTTGGCGGTGGTGGCACAGACTTAGCTTCTTACTACGAAAAATTTGGAGGGTTTGTTCTTTCTGCAGCCATAGATAAATATATCTATGTGGCTGTTAATCACTCATGGAGTGATGAGTATATTCTCAAATATTCGCAGACGGAACGAGCCAAAACACTCGACGAAATTAGACATCCGATTTTCAAAGCCGCACTACAAGAAATGAAGATAGGAGCTAACATTGAGTTAGTTAGCATCGCTGATATCCCGGCTGGAACTGGCTTGGGCTCATCGGGTAGTTTCACTACGGCCTTACTGAAAGCTTTGCACGCTTACAAAAAACATCTTGGTTTGAGTCCTCAGGAATTAGCTGAACAGGCTTGCCGCATCGAAATTGAATTGTTGAAGGAACCAATCGGCAAACAAGATCAATACATCGCTGCATACGGTGGTATCACGCAGTTCGAAATTGGTCGATCGGGTCATGTGCTAGCCACGCCTTCAAAGATTTCGCAGCACATGCGACATACTCTTGAAGACAATCTGGCGATGTTCTTTACTGGCTACTCGCGCTCTGCGTCAGCTTTGCTGTCTGACCAGGACACAAAAAGCAAAACATCTGACGCCGGCATGCTGGAAAATTTGCATTTTACTAAAGACCTTGGCTTCCGCATCAAAAAAGCTCTGGAAAGCGAGGATGGGTATGGCTTTGGTGAACTGATGCATGAACACTGGGAGTCTAAAAAGAAGCGCTCTGGCAATATGAGCAATGGACGTATCGATGAATTGTATGAGCTTGCGCGAAAGAACGGCGCTGTTGGCGGTAAGCTCGTTGGTGCTGGTGGCGGCGGCTTTCTGCTGCTCTACAGTGAAAACAAACAAAAAGTGCGCAAAGCTATGACCGAAGCTGGCTTGCTCGAGTTGCGTTTTCGCTTCGATTTTGAAGGCACGAAGATTATTGTTTAGCCGCGATTGCTGTAGCTATTGCCTTGTCCTGTCAGGCGCTCGAAGCAGTTTTTAGCAGAGCGAATAACGGTGTCTGAGTTCATGTATACGAATTCAGCGAAGCGCCCGCACAGTTCAATGTTTTCTTCTTTAGCCCATTCATAAAGAATGGCCAGATTCTTTTCGCGGTTGGCATCATAAAGAACATATGCATATTTGGTGCGTTGAACGGCAATTGTGATGACGTTATCACGGTTGATGAAACCTTCACGAGCAAGCCCTTCAAGCACTTGTTCTGTGATTTCTTCGTCAGACAGAAGCCACGGTTTTTTGTCTTCGCGGCTGGTAATTTCGCACACCATCGATGAACAGCCTGGTGGAACGTAATTCTTGCCGAAGTAATCGAAGAAGACAACGCGGTGGAAAATCAAGTCTTCCTGGGGGAAGTACGTCGATGTTTTGTCGAGAGTCGATTCGCAATTGAGACCGACCATCACAACGATGAGCGAATTGTAGTTTAGATCGTCGATTGCTTTTTGCACTTTTGGTGGCACGTCTTTCAAGACTTTGACGAAGTCATGAATCGGCATTGTGTTGATCAAACGCTTGTATTCAAGAGTTTCTTTGCCATCGGTGACCGACCACCCATTTGGTGTTTTGCGCACTTCTTTGACGCCGAAATTGCGTTTGATTCTACCTTCGATTAATCCTTCGAAGGTGCGTGGCAGCGTCTGAAAACCGCCTTCTTTAGGGTAGTGGAAATAAAGCTGATGAACGTAACCTTCGGTTTCAATGCCCAGAGCTGATTTCATGATGTCAGCGGCAGGTGGCTTGGGCACGCGTTCTACCCAGGCCGTTCCCATCTCGCTGGGAGGCATTTTCCAGATTTTGGAGTTGTATGGAATCATGTATTTTTCGGCGAGACCTTTGCCGAATGTGTTGTAAATCCAGTCTTCGAAATTGTTTTGAGGGCGTTGCGGATTTTCCATGAAGTTGTAAACGCAATCAAAGATGTCTTCTTTATCGAGAGCTGCTAAGCCGTTTTCGAATGGATATTTGACATGACGACCTTTGAACCAGATTGAGTTTTTGCGAAAGAGTTGATTGGTTTTTCCTTTAAGAATGTCTAGCTCGTAAGCAAGAATTTCTTTGTCGTTGGAAAATAAAATGTGACCGCCGAGGTCGAAATAGAAGCCGTCTTTTTCATAGGTGCGAGATAAACCTCCGCACTCTGAATCTTTTTCCAGGACTTCGCTATCTTCGCCGAGGAAATTGGACAAGCTCAATCCGGCAATGCCGCCGCCTAAAATTCCGTATTCTTTCAAGGTTGACTCACTCGTATTAGTCCGTAGATCATACCCTGCGGCCGTGAACTTTTGAAAGTTCAATGCTTGCTCAGGTAGATTTCAAGGGCGTCTATGCCCTCCACAGAGCCCACTTCGTAGAAGCGTCGATGAACTTCAGTTGTTGCTAGTTGTTGCGTGCTCAACAAATAACGCGTGACTTCGCCAAGATCAAAAGGGTTTGCACTTTTTTCGAATTCTGCTTTAAAAGTCGTGAAGGCCAGGTCTTTGAAGAAAGATAGTCCATAGTCAACGTGAAGCATTAATGGTGACGGATTTTCTTTGCCGTAAGCCTTAATTTCGCCATTCTCCATCCAGACATTGCTTGGCACAAGCTGGTTTTCATTTTTGAAAACTGTCATCAGTCCTAGCTTTTTCGATTTTTGAAAATCTTCATAGACAGAGAGATAATTGATATCGAGGTACGAATCACCATATAGAACCGCAAACGCACTCATGTCTGTTGCGGCACTGGTGATGGCTTTGAGTACTGCTCCGCCTGTGCCTAGCAGCTGGTCGCCATCATGCGAATAACTAACTGAAAGTCCCCACTGACTGCCGTCGCCGACGAAATTTTCAATTTGATCGGCAAAATGTTTGACCGACAAAATCACTTGTTTTGCGCCATGAGCCGACAGCAAGCGCATCTGATGGGCGATGAATGGCTCGCCGAGAACACTCACCATAGCTTTGGGCTTCTGTGCCGTAAGCTCTTTCAGTCTTGATCCAAGACCACCTGCAAGGATTACCAGTGGAGGCAGATGTTTGCTCAAGAAACTGCCTGCGACAGTTTTTGATAGGCATCATGCATTGATTTGGTGCTGTCGATGATGGCTTGTTTTGACGTGCGTTGACAGCGCCAACCTAATCCTTCGATTTTCTTTTTGCTCAAACGAACAATTGGAATATCGCCCTTCCAGCCGCGATCGCCGCCACTGTACACAATTTCGGTTTTGTCCAGACTGCCAACTGCTTCCTTGATGACGATTTCGGCAATTTCTTTGACTGTGATGTAATCACCGGTTGCAACGTTGAAAACGTCGTAACGGTCTTGAACCTTTTGCTCGGCTAAAAGTACGGCATCAATGACATCATCGACGTACACATAAGACTTGCTTTGACTGCCGTCGCCGAAAATATCCAGGCGAGCGGGATTGGCTTTTAGTTTTTTGAGGAAATCGTAGGCAACGCCGTGGGTTTGATTGGGTCCGACGACATTGCCAAACCTAAACGCCACACCGCGAAGGTCAAACATATGAGCGTATGAGCAAATCAGCGCTTCGCCAGCCAGTTTGCTTGCGCCATACGTTGAAATGGGTTTGAGTGGACCAAAATCTTCTGCCAGTTCGTATTCGCCCAGTTCGCCATAAATGCCACTGCCCGAGGCATAGAGAATGCGACCGACTTTTTCAATACGCATTGCTTCGACGATTTGATGAGTTAGAACCGTACCCTGATGGAAATCAACGGAGGGTTCGGTAGCCGCTTTGGCGATATCTGGGTTAGACGCCAGATGAATGACTGTGTCGTGTCCGCGCATGGCTGACTGCAAGGCGGTGCTGTCGTGGATTTCTCCCTGGACGAGGACGAGTCTCTTGTCGCCTGACAAGTGCTCGAGCATCTTGGCCTTACCGGAGGAAAAATTGTCGTAGGCGGTTACTTGCTTAAGGGCTTTGTCTGCCAGCAAACGTCTGGCAAAATGACTGCCAATGAAGCCCGCGCCGCCAGCGATGAATACTCTTTCCATGAACAAATTCTCCGGATGCTAAGGAGATGCCAGGCGGTGCCTGTATCTTTCGACCGAAAATTATAGACCGTTCACTCGAAAAAATGGTCGGCCGCTCAGAACCGCCGGCGCTCAAGTACGGGCATAATATCGGTAGGTTGAGCCACGCAGCGTTCAGGTAATAATGGAAAATTCGCCAGAACCGAGAGTTTTTCTTCCTTACAAAAGTGCGGTTAATCGAAACGCTCTCATTGTGCTCATTGTTTTGTCGCCCTTGTGGGGGCTCTGGTTCCTCTATCAGGCAGCTCTGCTCACAATGTCGATCATCTCGGGCGGCATTATGAATACCCTGGATTTAGCCTTGCTTCTGGCGTTTTATCTGGGAGTGTTTTCGCTCGCTGTAGTAGCCATCATTATCGCGCGCGACAATAAATTGGTTCTTACCGCTGACGGCCTAAGAGTGCCATTGCAGCACATCCTTGAGATGGCTGGTGAACGTAAACGTAAGTGGGACGAAATTTCGAGCATTAATTTCGAAAATGACAGACTGACTTTGCGATTTGCTCCGCTTGGGCACGCTTGTTTTGAACTTGCCGGGTTCAGTCAAAAAGATTTGCAAGATTTATGCAATTCGTTAAAAACGAATGTTCCTGATGCGGATTACCGCTTTGACGAGCAGGCCAAAAGGCGCGGCATCGCGGGCATCAAGGTCAAAGCAAGCAAGGATGGATTCACAACTGCCTGGGAAGAAGATTTAGCCAGTCGTTTTGGCACCACAGCCTATATTCCAATGGAAGCTGGGCAGTCACTGCAGGATGGACGATTGACTGTGATTGGGCAAATGACTTTTGGTGGCTTGTCAGCTATTTATATCTGTCGTAACAAGGAGACTGCTAATACCGTGATTGTGAAAGAGGCTGTGATACCGCCAAATTGCGCTCCAGAAAGTCGTGCCAAAGCGCTCGAGATGTTTGCGCGAGAGGCCCGGCTGCTCACTGCTTTGCGCCATCCAAACATTGCCCGTGTTCTCGATCACTTTGTTGAAAACGAGCATAATTATCTCGTATTGCAGCATATTGAAGGCGTCAATTTGAGGCAATACATCAAAGAAAATGGGCCCCAGTCAGAGCGAATTATTATGCGCTGGGCCCTCGAGATCGCAGAAATATTAGCTTATTTGCATGGCCTTGATCCAGTTATTGTGCATAGAGATTTGACCCCCGATAATCTGGTTCTCGATAAAGGGGGAACACTCAAGCTCATTGACTTTGGTGCTGCCAATGAACTTATAGGCACAGCCACAGGCACTCTTGTTGGTAAGCAATCTTATATAGCTCCAGAACAATTCAGAGGAAAAGCGCAGGCTGCAAGTGATATCTATTCTCTGGGATGCTCGTTGTACTTTTTTGCCACCGGCAGTGATCCAGAAGCCCTTTCTCAGTCGACGCTTCCTGCCATTTATGACATTGAGATGCCGGTTTTGAATGCGCTGATTCGTGTCTGTACGCATCTAGACCTTGAAAAACGTGTTGCCACTGCTCGTAGTATTAGTGATGATGCTAGAAAATATTTGGGCGGAAGCGATCTCGGTCGTGGCATGTTCGAGCCGAGGTGATTGAAGTGGAATCGCTGGAACCAGAAGTTGTAGATGCAGAGTCCTCGGAACTAGCTTTACTGCCGCCGGCTCAACAAGCGCTGCGGAGATTTTTCGACGTGACTATTTCGGTTGTCCAAAAATCAATGCTTCCGCTGGGCGTTGGGTTTGGTTGCGCTGTTGTTGGCTATATCGTCTGGTATCTGCTTGCCTGTTCCTATGCTGATGTTAAACACGCTCCGCCTAAATACACGCCGCCACCGCTTCCAACGGAAAGCACGGTGCCCGAATTTCTGCGTTTTATCCAGCATGATATCAACGTAGAAAGAGTGATGTGGCTTCTTCCTTATGTCATCTTCGCAAGCATTCTGGCGGTAGCAGTGGCCAGTCTAGCCATTTATCATATGCGCAGGCGTGAAATCTGGTGTGAAGACACTCAGCTCGTTATGCAGGGCTCAGACGCTGTGATGCTTGGCCTGCGCTGGACCGCCATCAAAGAAATCCAACAAACTCAAAGTTACGACATTTTCACTGGTCGCAACGATGTTTTGATTATCGAAACACAGCAAGGCAATACTTTTAAATTGCGGATGTCTGATGTTCTTCACAGGCAGGATGCGGCGACGTTTTTCAATAAAGTGCGAACGAACGCTCCCCACGCCAAATTGAAAGTGGATGCGTCTTTGAAGAACGATGCTAATTCGTATACCGAGCTTTGGCTCAAATATTTTTCCGTCCCCACTGAGCGGACCAACAGTGGACTACTTAAGCCGGGCATGACAGTCAAGGACGGGCGCTACCAAATACTCGAAATCATTGGTGGCGGTGGTCAGGGGACGGCTTATCTGGCGAGAGTTTTACAAGCCGATGGCACAGCCCTCGAGCAAGTCGTTTTGAAAGAATATGTATTGCCAATTCATCGTGGGCAGCTGACGGCGGAAAAGACAGCTGCAAAGCTAAAAAGCGAAGCCGCTGTTTTGAGACAGCTGGATCATCCCCAAATTGTCAAACTCGTAGACGAGTTTGTCGAAGATTTTCGTGGCTATCTCGTTATGGAGTACGTAAAAGGCGAAACATTGAAGTCGCTCGTGACGAGGCTGGGACCGCGAACCGAAGCTGAGGTTGTTGAGTGGGCAATACAGCTTTGCGCCATTTTGACGTTTATGCATGAACAGTCACCGCCCATAGTGCATCGCGACCTGACTCCTGATAATCTCATTTTGCAAGAGAATGGTTTGATTAAGATAGTTGATTTCAATGTGGCACATCAGGTCGATTCCTCTGAAACCGCAACCGTTGTGGGAAAACATGCTTATATTCCGCCTGAACAATTTCGTGGCAGACCTTGTGCCCAAAGTGATATCTATGCCCTCGGTGGGACAATGTTTTATTTGCTGACCGCGCAAGAACCTGAGCCGATTACTGTTGCTCGTCCGAGGGATGTGAATGATAAGGTATCGAGAAGGTTGGATAAGATCGTCAGTCGGGCCACGGCGCTTGCTGCAGATGAACGATATCCTAGCGCTAGGAAGATGTTGTTGGCCTTGGTGCAGTTGGTCTAATATCGGTCGTAATGCTTCGCTTGGGGTTGAAATTGACTTGTCCTAAAATGTTCGTAAACGGAGTTTTTTTTGAAAGAAAAAAGATCCGAATGCTGGAGCAATCGACGTTCTATGAGAAAGGCAGAGCACTACTAAAAGTGGTGCTCTGCTCTCTCATGTGGTCAGGTCAGGATTTACTTTTCAATCCATTCTTGCAATTGCGTGATGCCAGGCAAAGTATTTGCCAGTTGCGCCGCAATCGGAGCATCGCAGCTGAGCAGAACGCAATAAGGCAACTCGCTCACGACGTGCACATTGCCCCATTCGTTGTTGGCAGTCAGCCAATCGGCAAGGTCCTTCTTGAACTGAGCGATCTTGTCGTCTGCGGTAGCTAAATTGGGGTATTTAGCCGCGTCGATGTAAGCGACCCATTCCTGTTTGGTGCCTCGGCAACGCTCGAGCTCGAGAGTTTGATTGCTATTCGACATTTGTACTCACTCCTCATGTTCGTGCTGGTTAGAAAGCCGGTGCGGCTTGATGAAATCCCTCTCGGTACGCCTCAACTCTGTAAACAAGTTCACATCAGAACGACAGCCCGGACAACGAAGTGCTTCCCCGTCAGTCGAGCTGTCGATTTAATGGCTAAGAATTTTTAGTAACCAAGACAGCAGCGGGCTACAGCTTGATTGTTTTAGTGCGTTTGGAAGAGACCGAAATAAGGGAGAGGGTAAACATGTTCACCTTGACGATCAAGCGCGTGCGGAGCAAGAGTTCTGGGGTGAACATAAACGGGATTCAATAATTTTGGGTAGTGCAGCTGTCGCTAGTCTGACTAATTCCACCAAACTGGCCCAACCAGACTTAGTGCATCTCATCGGTCTGCGGCGGTTGCGACAACTCCATTAACACCCCGCCTGTAGCTTTGGGGTGCACGAAGGCAATCTGACAATTTCCTGCACCAATGCGTGGTGTCTGGTCGATTAATCTAGTGCCGTGAGCTTTTAGATTATCGATTTCAGTGTGGATATTTTCTACTCCCATGCAAATGTGATGCAGTCCACTTCCCCTTTGAGCAATAAACTTGCCCACTGGAGTGTCTGGCGAAAGTGGCTCCAGCAGTTCGAGATGAGTGTTGCCCAAATTTAGTTTGGCGACGCGAACACCCTGCTCTTCAACGACTTCGATATCAATTAAATCGAGTCCAAATTGCTCTTTGTAGAACGCCAGCGATTCTTCGAGATTGGTAACGGCAACCGCTACGTGATCGAGGCGGATATTTTTCATGGTCCAAATCCTGATATGCGTTCGAGGTATTTATTGACGCGTGTAAAACTGCGATAGATGTTGGCTTCGTCATATTCTGGCCAGGTGGTCATTAAACGGCTGGCGCGTTCAATTAATTCGGGCTGGTCGAACGGTGTCCACACTTCGCCTTCAATGCGTGGGTTCCAGATGAACTGATTGATTGCTCTGGTTAGATTGACGGTCTGGTCAATATTGAGCACGAATGGCTGCCCGTCGTTTCGCACAGGGTAATAAACTTCCTCTCCTGGTGGGCTGATCAGTTTGTCACGTTCGGCTGACAAGCCTGGCACTACGGTTGCTACGGAGCGTGCCGGCTGTGACTCGACCTCACCAGCTTTTTTTGATGCCGTACCAGCTGAGTCGATGTTTGGAATACCATTAGTCAGTTCAGCCTCCTGGCTGGTTTGAGCGTGACCAATGGTTTTGAGTTCTGCGTCGTCGGCCAGAACAGGCAGTATACACGCGGTGTTGAAGACCAGAGTGAGTGAATAAGCGACGCTCAGCATCGCTTGACAGCCCTTTGTGACTATTTGCTGCGGTTCTATTCTCATAAATGTTCGCTAAGAGCCCCGATATATTCACTGGATCGCATTCGCGTATTTGGCGATTGTATCGACTGTGACGAATCCTTGGTACCTTGCCTAGAGTACGGTCAATTGCCCTTTTAGACAAGACCGGGGCAGAATGCGTGGGTCTGGAATACCCCTTGATGTATCCCTTTTAATACTCATCTTTAAAACATCTAAGACGGTCAGGGGCGCAATTTTTGATTACTTAAACTGATTGTCTGTCTTGAGCCTTGTCTCTCTAGTAAACTCACAGTCGGAATTGATCTCAGAGTAGTCCAACTGGAGAATCTAGATGATGATTGGCATTAACAGGTCTGAAAAACAAATAGCAGCAAAGGCTTTAAGTCTTTCGCTTATGGCCTTCAACATGTTTTCAAATTCAGGCGCTTTTGCCTCGGATCTCCCGCTTGCAATAAAGAAAATTGGTCTAAATACGGACGACCAGATTGTTATTTTATTTGGCAGTCGTCCAGGCGCTTTTCCGAATCCTCCCAAAGTGCTCGAGTTGAAGGGACCGAATCATCGAATTGTTCTGGACTTCCAGGACACGAATCTCGACAGTATCAATATGCCGACCGCCGAGGACCTCTCGGGGAAGATGCACAAATTGTTTCCTGCCGTCACAGGCGTTAATTTCATGAAGGTCGGCAATAGCGCCCATCCTCTTGCTCGCGTGATCATAGAAGTGCCAGAGGAGCTAGTTGTTCAGCCCAAAGTGGTAAAGCTAGATGAGGACTCGGTTACATTGAGTCTTGGCGACGATATTGCCCAGGCCGCAAGCGAATTACCCACAGTGAAAACATGGACTGATCCTCCAGGCGTGAAGCCACCTGTAAAGAAAGTGGCTAAACCATCCGCTCTGCTCGTTGTTCCAGCTTCCATGACCATCGCTGCATCTTTCACTTCTGCAGCCACTTCCTACGACGACCATGCTTTGTTAGCTCAAGCTCCTGCAGCTGCCGCCTCGCCAAACAACGCCTGGGATTGGTCGTCGAGCATATCGGGTAACTCTCAAACTGAAAAATCACCTGCTAACACTCCTGTTGCTGGTACAAACCCTGCGGCAGTTATATCGGCTCCATCAATAGGTGCGCAGCAACCAGATGCGGTGTCGCCTGCCGACAACGGATTGGGTATTGGCGAATTGCGTCCGTCACACGGCTCGATGGAAGTGCAGGAATCAACCCAAACATTTTCGGAGCCAGCCACGATGTTGCAAAAGGGTGCGCAACAGGTCGTGACTGAAGGCGCCGCAGCGATGATGAAGAAGCCAGAGGAAGAAGTTGTTAAGCCCAAAACAGTGGCAGAAATGGACAACAGTGATTTCCGCAAAGTGATGACACCTGACCCAGCGCCGAAGCAAAACGTCGCTGACGCAGGAGATCAACCACTGCAGTTGAAGCCACCACTACCAACAGAAGACGCTTCTGCCACCAGTATGGATGCACCGCCGGTTAAAGATACGCCCGCTGTCACTGAAACGAAGACAGTTGAAGCCGCTCCAGCTGCTGCACCAACGGCGGTGTCAGAGAAAGTTGCTCCAGCTGAATCTGAAACTCAGTCACCATTAGAGGTGGCACCGGCAAAGACCTCAGTAAAGACTACCGAAACGACCTCCACATCAGTAGCCCCGGCTCAGGCTAGTGATGATATGGCTGCTACAGCTGATGACGCCGCTGCCAAAGCAGACGTCGCCGCAACGGCTCCTACCACCGGCAAAACTCAGGCTGCGCTGGCTTTGTACAATGCAGCCGTCAAAGCGCATTTGCAAGGTAAATTGCAGGAAGCAATTACTGACTATAAAGGTGCCCTAGCTGCTAATCCCTCTCTTTCTGAAGCCTATAGCAACCTCGGTTTGATTTATAACCAACAACATAATTATGGACAGGCCATTGCTGAATTCCGAAAAGCGCTGGCCATAAATCCCAAAGACGCTATTACTTACAATGGCATTGGTGCAGCTCTAAGAGCAGAGAAAGATTTGCCAGGAGCGATTAAGCAATGGCAGACTGCCGTAACGCTCGATCCGCGTCTAGCAACCGCCCACTACAATTTAGGCACGGCCTACGAAATTCAAAGAGAATACGAAAAGGCTTTGGACTCATACAAAGCAGCTGTTAAGAATGACTATCGCCTGGGTGAAGCTTATTATCGAATGGGAATCATCCTCGTTCGCAGCAAGCGCAGCGAAGAAGCGGCAGAACAATTCAAGACTGCGTTGAAGATATCGAAAGATTCAGAGTACAGCGAAGATGCTCGCAAACGGCTTGCTCTCATCGAAGGCGCTTCAGCTGCTAAGGTGAAGTAAAAAGCTTCAACGCTCGAATTTAGATCGACCAGCTTAAATCCAGACTGTATGGACAAGACCCTTGTTGCAAAATAGGGGTCTTGTTTTTTTCGTTTTGGTATTTGGCCGCCATTGAACCGGCGTAAGTTAGTTGCTGTTTTCGGCAATGTTGGGACAAAAAATTTTTGAACGTAATCACCAATGAAAGATCCGGGCTATTCAGCCTGCTGAAATTGAAATGCTTTCCAGCAGGCTGAACGGTTTCGGGTTTTTAGGGCCGCGGCTTTAGAACTTGGCTTCCTTCACCGCCTGGTGCATGGCGATGGCGAAATATTCGCGAGTGCCCTCAATGCCCGGAGGGGTGATGAACACCGAAGAGGTTGGCATCTTCGTCCCGTCCAGGAGCAGCGCCGACTCTTCGTCTGTCTTCGGGCCGAACACGACGATGTGCTTGAGGCGCGGCAGTAGCTCCTGCAAGAGCAGCGCGATCTTGTCGTTGCCTTCGCCGACGACGACTAGGGTGAAGTCGTGGTTGTGACTGCCGCCCGACTGATAACGCGCGAAGCAGGCGCCGAAGTGGTTTTCGAAATTGCTGGGCATCTGCGAAAAAACCGGGCGCGTAAATTCTTCGAATTTGGCGTAGTTGATGCCGCAGACGAGGATTACGGTGCCGGAGGCGATGAGCGCGTCCGAAATCGTGGCATCGTCGCGAGCAGCGGTAGGGGCACCGCAATTTGGGCAAGTCAGAGCTTTGTGCATGACGTTTCCTTTTTACGAGGTTTCAGTGGGGGAAGGTGCTAAGAACAGCAAATAAGCCACAGCAAAAATAGCCACAGCAAATAGGCACCTCATCTCCAAAGAGCTGCCTATTTGCTACAGCAATGCCGATGCGACGGTTTCGGTCACCCTCGTTTATGCCAGACTGGCACGCGCTCTTGCGGACATTTTGGAGATGGCAGCTGCGTGGCCAAAAGGAGCGTGAGCACTGGCAACATCAGCAACACGGTATGGTTGTCGCTAATCTGCGCGAAAAACATCGCGTAAAGCCAAAGCGGTAAGGGGGACAATGCGATGCCAATGAACAGCCATTCGACCTTGTAGATCTGGTTGGGATAGGCCGCGAGATGCATCCAGATTTGGGGGCACAGCAGACCGATATACAATCCGAGCAGCGACCCGGAGATGATACTGGCGTCCGTGTGCCTGATCAGACCAAGAAACATGAAGGCAAACCCGACTGGAAAAAAAGCGAAATAGCCAATCAGGATCCCACGGGCAGTGGTTGGCAGTTTTATTGAGAACATCAGCGACCTCTTTCGCTAAAGAAAAACAGACGGCGCATAATTGCGCCGTCCGTCTCTCAGGTCAAGCCGTCAAGCTGCCGTGTTTAGCAGCCCGAGTCGGTGGTGGGGGCGGTGGGGACGTCGACGAGTTCGCCGACATGCTTGGAGAGTCCGACCGAAGCCTGATAGGTCGCAGCCTGCGACTTTCCATCCTTCATGACCGAGGTGGTCAACTTGACGGTGGCATCGGCGCAGGTGTTGTTGTCGCCGAGAAGGTCCTTGGCGGCGGTGGTGGCGGTGGTCAGGCAGGTGTCGAGACCGTCGGGCTTGGGGGCGTCGGCGGCGGGGGTGTGGGCTTTGCTCATGGTAATTCTCCTGGATTGGGAGGTTGCTGAAATAGGGACTTTACACAGGCTGGCCTTGCGTCTTCATCTTCGAAGCTAAAAAAGCTCTAGGCGTCTTCGAAGTGCTGGAAGAATCTTGGGTTTGCTTGTGGAAAAATCCTGAGGGAAGGTTGGGTTGGAGACCATCAGCCTATGGCGTCTCTAACCGTGATCTCAAGCGGTTTGACATCACGTTAGTGATAATTATGGTCGGGTCTTCCGTGAAACGGCAGTGTTGACGCTGTCGCAACTAGCGCGAGGCGTGTTGTCTAAGGTTCGCACATCTTTTCAACCAGACCCAGTTTTATGAGCTCATTATTGAAACTGCTACCATAATGGTCCCGAATTGTTGAAGGAATTGTTGAACGTCTTATGCACGCCATTACGCATTTAGAAATCTTCAATCGCATTATGTTTGCTCTTCTTTGTGGCTGCCTGCTTGGTATCGAGCGAGAGCGCACCGAGCATTCGGCTGGCATTCGTACTCACTCGCTGGTTGCTGTCAGCTCGTGCTTGCTCATGATTGTTTCGGCTTTTGGCTTTAATGACGCTATTGCCGCTGGCAATGTTATGCTCGACCCTAGTCGAGTGGCAGCTCAAGTTGTTTCCGGAATCGGCTTTCTGGGTGCTGGTGTAATCATGTTGCGCCAGAATACAATCAGTGGTTTGAACACTGCTGCAAGCATTTGGTCGGCAGCAGCAATTGGTTTGTGCTGTGGTGGCAGACTATTTTTCGCCGCTGCTCTTGTCACAGCGGTAATCCTGGCTGTGCAAATCTTCTGGCGTAAGTACGAACATCGCTTTTTCATCCACTCCAGTCGCATAAAAGTCTCTGTAAAGCGCCGCAGTGGTATTTTTTCGGCAGTCGAACAGTGTATTGAATCTTTCGGTTTAAGCATGAGATCAGCCCTCGTCTCGCCCTCGGAAGAAGCAAACGTAGATATTTTCGAGATAAGATTGGAGAACGCTCCGCAAAAAGAAGCGATTCAGCTGTGCGATGGTCTTTATCAAGTACCTGGCGTATTGCACGTCGAATATCAGGGCTTGCGCAAAAATACAGCCGAAGACCGACCAATCGGACAAAGTAGTGCAGACTGAAACAACAGACTGAATCACAGAGTAAATCAACAGGGCAAATCGAAGGAGTGTTATGGGCGTGGTATCTGAATTGTCGCAGTTGTCTGAAAAGCTCATCGAGCTAAAGGCACAGGGCAAGAAGATTGTCAGCACCAATGGTTGCTTTGATATTTTGCATGTTGGACATGTACGCTTTTTGCAAGCCGCTCGAGCACTTGGTGATGTTCTTGTCGTCGGTCTCAATTCCGATGACTCGGTAAGACGCCTGAAAGGTCCTACACGACCTGTTATCGGGCAAGCCGATCGAGCAGAAATTCTGTCTGCTTTAGCGTGCGTCGATTATGTTTGTATTTTTGAAGAAGATACACCAGTTGAATTTCTCAAAAGTGTTCGTCCGAATGTGCACGCCAAAGGTGCCGACTATAAGCCAGCAGATCTCGCTGAAACGCCAGTGGTTGAGTCTCTTGGCGGACAAGTGAATATCATCGAGCTGGTGCCGGGAAAAAGCACAACTAGTATCGTTCGTTTGATTTCTGGCGAACGAGTTTAAAAATTTAGCTAAGTCGTTAGTGCTGCTTTTGCTCTGGCTACGTGACGATAGGTGGTCGTAAAGCCTTCATTGTGGGCATAGCCGAGCACGGTATCGACGTTTTGTTCGATAACGGCGCCTGCTTTTTGCGTTACTTCGTCTTCCCAGGGAATGTCGAAATCATTGGCGCCGTAACGCAATCCCGTTAAAGCGCTGGCATTTTGGGTCAGAACAGATGTGCGAATGATCTTGATGTTGTCGAAGAAAATGCGGCACAGAGCCAGGTGTCGCAAATACTCATGCGATCCAATTTCTGTTCCGCCCAATTCGTTGTTGTAGGGCTTGTATGTCCACGGTAGGAAGCTAAACAGACCGCCGCCGTGCTGCAAGTTCTCGTCTTGAAACTGGCGTACTGACTCGAGATGGTCGAGACGCTCATCGAGCGTTTCGTCGAATCCGATAACCATTGTGGCTGTGGTTTTCAGTCCGCCTTCAAGGATCAATTTCTGCGTATCTAGGTATTCTGCGACTGTGTATTTCTGTGGGCTGTGGCGCAGTCTAAAGGAGTCGGCGAGAATTTCGGCACCGCCGCCGGTGACCCAGCGCACTCCTGCTTCTTTCAATTGTTTGATTGTTTCTGGCACCGTGATGCGACTGACGCGAGCGATGTAGAGCAGCTCCACCACTGTCATTGCGTAAAATTCGATTCTTTCCTGATATCGCTGCCTGATTGAGCCAAATAAATCGACGTAATAATCGATTTTCAATTCAGGATTGAAACCGCCATTGAATGCGAATAAGTCACCGCCCATCGCGACCAGTTCGTCGATTCGTTCAAATATCCATTCTTTAGAGCGAACATAACCATCGGGAGCTTTTGGCAAGCGGTAAAACGAGCAATAATCGCATTTAGCAACGCAAACATTGGTGTAATTGACGATGCGCATGAGCAAATAGGTGGCGGCATTAGGCTCATGAAAGCGATCGCGCACAATATTTGCGAGCACTTGCAATTGATCGTCGGACGCGTTAAGCCAGAGATGCTCGGCTTCTTTGCGACTAATGCGGTCGCCTGAGCGGAGCTTGTTTTCAATCTGCGAATATTCAGCTATGGATGACATTGGCATATTATGACGCTTTTTACGAAAATCTTGGCATTTTGCATGGCAATGGCGACGATTTCGCAGTAAAAATTCAAGGTTTGACGGCCCTGGTATGGCTGCGGGCGAGGACCAGGTTCTGCTTGGCTCGTTCGTAATTGGGGTCCAGAAGGACAGCGGCTGTGAAGTCGGCAATGGCTTTTTCGAAGCTGCCATCTTGCAGGAATATGTAACCGCGATTGTTGAGAAATTCCGGACGATTGGGCTCAAGTGAGATTGCCATAGTGTAATCAGCAATGGCGCGGGCTTTCTGATTGTCTTTGCAATAGACGTTGCCGCGATTGAAAAAAGTTTGAGCGGATTTGGGGTTGATTTCAATTGATTTGGCATAGGCGTCTAGCGACTTTTGTATCTCATTTTCAGCCAGATACGCAGTCCCCAGTTCATCATAAGCTTCGGCATATTTTGGTTTAATTTTTACGGCCGTTTCAAGGTCGGTCACTGCATCCTTGCTGTTATTCAATTTGTCTTTGCACATGCCGCGCCCAAGTAGCGCTGCGGCATTTTCAGGAGCTCCGGCCAGAATGTCATCGTAGTCATTTTGTGCCTTGTCATATTCAGCAAGGTAGTAAAAACAAGCCGCCCGATCGAGTAAAGACTTGGTCAGGCGCGGATTGACCGAAAGTGCCGTGGAAAAATCATCGGCTGCTTGTCTGTACATATGCAGACCAAGATAAGCTCTGCCTCGCTCTTGAAAGGCTTCATTGAGCTGTGGGTCGCGTTCCAGCATCTTATCGAGCAGCGGAATTGCTTTTTGAAAATCTTTCCCCTCGATTAATTTATCGACTGTGGCAAGTTCAGCAGCATCTGTCGAGAGCAGAACTGGCTCGGACTGCTTGTCTGAATGAGGCGCAAAAAGTAAAGTGCAACCGACTGCCACCACTGCCAGTGCAGCAAGCGTGAAAGCTAGCGTCTTTTTCAGTACTGTTTTATCGTTTTTCTTTGCCGATTCGCTCGCGCTACGCGCTACATCATTAGCGAAGTGGCGCAATGGCACTTCGGCCGGGGGTTTTACTGCATAATCCGTCGGATTAAATTCCGTACGCGCAGGCATATTGCGAGTTTCTTCTAGCGGTCCCATCGCTTTGACACTTTTGCCTGGTTGATTGTCTTCAGTTTCAGCCAATTTGCTTGTCTCAACCGTCGTAAAGGAACAGGGGGTATCGCTGGATACAGCCGTTATAGCAGGCTTGCAGACTTCCGGCAACACAGATTTGGGCAAGGCTTCACGAGCTACGCTATCAGCGAAAAAAACAGCATCGCCTAGCTCCTTGAAAACAAAGGGGAGTGAGCTTTTAAAGTAATTGCTTGATTGAGTTAGGTGGCAGTGGCTGTTGTTTATATTGGCAAGTCTGAAATCGGCTTTTTGCGAGATGCGTGAGCTCCGCGATTGGCTCTCTTGGCAGGTGGGCGCCCTGTGCACCTACTCCTTGAATAAGTAAAGCTCCTCATCCTAGTCTCAGGGAGCTTACCGTTAAACACTCCATCTAACTTGATTCCAGACAGAATTTAAATCTCCCAACCATCACTGTCGTAAACCATCGCAACCAATCACTGCTTTTTCAAGGAGTGATGTCTCGTTGTGTGGTGTCTCCTGCGGTGCGTGATTAGAGGTAAGCAACTCCAACGTATTCCATCTGCCCTGGCAGATTTCCTTAAATCGATAAGACCGCAGGACTTTTATGTGGTCAGGAGGCTTTTACCATGAACTCCATCACTCATCAGGAGAGCACGGTGCATAGCCGGGCCTGGCGTCGGATGCTTGAAACGTTCGCCAAAACAGCGCTCGGTATGTTCCTTATTACCGCTCTCGTCACCGGTGCCATGTACTTCGGACATGTCCCTTACACCTATCTCGTCGGCTGGAATATCCTCTGGTGGGCTGTCATTCCCATGGCCTCCTGGTGGTTCAGCGCCGACATCGCCATCAAATTGCAGAAGTGCGTACCTGTCGATTTGAGCATTCCTGAGCACAAACGTCTCTACGATCTCGTGCACGAGGTGTGGCTGGAAAGTGGTCTCAAGTTCGAGCCGCCGGTCTACATCGCCGACACGACATCGCCGAACGCTTTTGCCACCGGTCCCATCCATCGCAAAGCCAAGGTGGCCGCGACTAAAGGTCTGTTCTTGATCGGCGCCAGTGACGCTGAAATCAAGGCTGTCTTTGCGCACGAATTGAGTCACGTCAAAAACTACGATGTGGCCATCAATGCGATTTCCTCGGCGATGTGCCAGGTGTTCTTCCTGATCACCAATCAGATCGTCAACGGCTGGCTGGGGTCTATCAAATTTCTGCGTCGCACTGTCGGTTTGCCGGAAGTGCCGCGCCGGACCTTCGCTGTGTCGACGATTATCTCGTCGATAGTGATGTGGGCGGTGTTCTGGGTTGTGTCCAAATTCACGACGATTCTCCAGATGTTCATCGTGCGCTCGCGCGAATCAGGAGCTGATGCCACAGGCGCTCACATGACTGGCGATCCGTGTTCTCTTGCTACTGCGCTCGAGAAGCTGGTCGCTTATGTGGAAACTCATCGTCCCCAGGGTGTGGAACGTGAGCGCATGCGTGCGTGTCGTTTGATGTTTACGATCGACCCGCTCTACGACAGCCTCACTGCTGCTCCGACGCCGGCATCCATCTGGTCCTTTATCGCCGCCAAGTTCTTGGGACGTTTTGCTGACGGAGCGAAGCCCTCGAGTGTCTGGCAGTTCATCAAGGACAAGTGGAACTATCTCAAGCTGTCTCACCCGCCCGTTCCGGAGCGTGTGGCCCAGCTGGAGAGAATTAACGGCGGCGTTTGCCCGCGCAACTAAGTGAAAAACGGGGGTATCGGTAGGCGTCTGCGCTTTCAGGTACTCCCTTTTTTTTGCCTCTCCATTTTAGGCAAAGTTTGAGATGAAAAAATGGAAGCAGGTAAGCCTTGTTAGGGACCGACCTGCTTCCAAATCAGTTTCGAATTCTATTTCTTGCGATTAGCGGTGACGAATGCCGCCACGCTCGCCGCCGCGGTAGACGCCACGTTCGCCGCCGCGGTAGTCCCAACGCTCGCCGCCACGGTAGATGCCACGCTCACCGTTGCGGTAGTCCCAACGTTCGCCGCCACGAACCTCGCGGTCGTACCGGCGATGACCGTACCAGTAGCCGCGCTCGAAGTAGCGTCCAGCGTACCAGCCGCCATCCCAGAAGCCATACGGATAGGTGATGACGACCTGGGGCGTTTCGTCGTAGCTGTAGAAGTCCTGGTCATCGCCGTAGTACTCGGTGACCGGCGGCGCGGTAACGATCACCCGCGGTGCGACGGTGCGCTGGCACGTGCAGGACTGGGCCGAAGCCGGTGAAGCGAAGAGGGCTGCAGACAGCGCGGCAGCCGAAAGGATAGTGGTCAGCATTGTGATTTTCATGGTCATTCTCCTTAGTTGTTAAGGTGCTCAAATGGACTGGTGGTGCAAAAACGGTTAGGGGTTAAAGGCAGGTGTTGTTGGAAGTCAGCACGACATTGGGCAAGCCCACACTGCTGGCAATTCAGCAATGTGGGCTGCGCAATGGCATTTGTCGTTAATTAGAAATCGAAGCTCATGTTGATCTGCGCGGGAACCGGCAGACTTTCAAACGGCTGATGCTTCAACTTGTCCTTGTCCACGACCAGTTTGATGTTTTCTGCCGCCGTGTGAGGAATCGCCGGAGGATTCGGCAATGAACCGGGGGTGATCCACCGCTCCTCCTCTAGGGTGCCATCGGCGCGGTAGTTGTAGAAGACCGAGGGATAGGTCATGTCGCCCTTTGTCACCTTACGTTCAGCTCGCTGCTTGATGTAAGTGTGATCGTCGCTGACAGTGAATTCGCGGACCTCTTCGCCTTTGGCGTCAAGTTCGCTCATCGAATGCATGACGATATTGGTGGCCTTTCCCTTGGCATTGTCGTAGGTCCACGATTGCTCGTAAAGCGGAACCAGTCCCGTTGTGTCCATGTATCGCATGGTCAGGTTGTACGGGCTCAGAGTTTCCAGGCGCTCGATGGTGCCGTCCAGGCGGTAGAAGGTCGCTGCTGTCGCGCTGCCGGTGTAGGTGGCTTTGTAACGCAGCTTGTCGGTGCCCGGATAGAACACTTCGCGAGTGCTTTCTTTGCCGTCAGACAGATGGTTGTCGCGATACGACACCTTGTGATTGACCGGGTCGAACTTCGTTGTGAGTATGCCGTCTTTGTTGGATAGCGTAGTCACGAGCGGTTGTCCGCCTGGAGCGTAGACCTCTTCGGCAGTGACGACACCGAGCTTGTCGGTAATCCGGTGGTGCGAGATGGTTTTGTCAGCGAAGAATGAAGTTTCTTCGTAGCCACCGTCGTCGCGCCGATGTGCAAACTTGACCGCATTGTGAGCTTCGTCGAGCACTTCCTCCGTAGTGAACTTGCCTTCGGGCGAAAGATAGATGCGCGCGTGTAGGGGCGAAGCCTTGGCATCAACCACTGGCGCGAACAGATAACCTGTCGATGATGGCGATGCGCTCAATGTGAGGTCTTTTTCGAAACGGAATTGTCCCTGCGAATCGGACGCAATCTGCGGAGCCAATTCGCTGATGGTTGGGCAACGCTGCTCGGTTTTCTGGCCATTTGGCAAAGTGACCACTGGAGCGGGAAAATATTCGAGCACCAGCCGTTGCTTGTTCTTTTGCCAGAAAATCACCCGGGTGTTGTGGTTGGCCAGACAGATTTCGTCGTACAGCGTATTCATGCCGTCTTTAGAAAAATGGCGCAGGTCGGAGAGCTGTCCAGAATTCGGATTGAGCAGAAGCGCTGGAGTGTGGGGCATGCTGAAAGATGGAGCGATTTGTTCGTCGGCTGAGGCAGGCATACTTTGCGTGCACAACAGCGACAAGAAAAGTCCACCTGCTGCAAGAGCAAGTTTTCGCGTATCCATGACTGGACCCTCTTCTTTGGTGATTAATCGGTATGCGTGGGATGTTAGAGCAGCAGGACGGGGGATCTCATAACAGAGGGGAAATTAAGTGGATACCTGCACTTAGCAGAAATAACCTCCTTCTTGAAAGGAGATTTTCTTTAAAGCTATTAAGACTACTTAGGGCATGCTCCAGAGATTCAAACCTGGTCAGGACGAGCGAACAAAATTGGCATTATTGATATCGCTCTTTCGGCTGCGCTAGCCATCACCTCAGCAAGGTGGATGTTGATATTCGGACAGAGAAAAAAGTCAAAAAAAGAGAAAAAGTCGAATTGAGGGCCAAAAAAAAACAAAAAGAGAGGGACAGGATAAGGCTTTCAGAGCCTTATCCCATCCCACCCCCTGTTTCGCGTCACACCTTAAAGTTCAAGATGTGCTGCCGTCTTTGTCTTCGGTCGTGGGCTTTTCGAAGTCGTCGAAGACCACGCCCATGGTCGTCATAAGCGCCAACACCCCGCCTACGAGTCCGCCAAACATAAGCCTGCTTTCCGGATTTCTGGCAGCCAGAGTGAAGCAAACGAACATCAGTGCCACACAAAAGAACATGCGCGAGTGCTGACGTAGTGTGGGCATTCCAGGGTTACGATCCCGAAGTGCTTGGTGCCAATTGCAGATTGCTTTGAATAACCTTTTCATGCCATTGCTCCTTCGGTGAGGTTTTCGCCGTTTCCGTTGTGCGAGCTGCCGTCTTTGACAGCGCTTTCAACGGCATCCTCAATCTGAACAGCGTTGTCTCCAGGCGAGTTCGTATTGATGACGGGGCTTGCTATGGCAAGATATTCGTCAACTGGGAGAACCTCGCAGCTGTCGAACATGTTTTCTTCGAACACATCAAGGTTACCGAAGATCTCCAAGCTTGAAGCATCGAACTCCGAGGCGACGGCGGCCGCGATGCGGTTGATCTCGGCTTCGAGGATGGTTTCCTTCTCCTCGAGCAAGAGAGTGAAAACCTTGATCAGTTTCACTTCCGCTTTGACCAGCTGTCTGGCGACGTCCATGCACTTCTTGCACAGAGCCACCCACTCCTGATCGATTTTGTCCGACAGAACAAGGCCTGTCTGAACATTTCCGCCGTCACTACGCTGGCCAACTGAAATCGGACCGATGGCATCGGTCATGTTCCACTTCGTGACCATCTCTCGAGCCATGTCTGTCGCCTGCTGGAAGTCACCTGAAGCACCCGAATCGCGGGTGTTTAGGAAAACTTCTTGACCGGCGCGACCTGCCATGAGCATGATAATCCTGGCCAGACATTCGCGGTGATTCCACCCCGTTCGCTCTTCCTGCGGCATCGATAGAACGAAGCCTAGAGTGCGCGAACGACGCATAATCGTCGCTTTAACGACTGGATCAAGCCATCCGAGTTTTGCAAACCGCAAGCCAGCAACGAGATGGCAAGCCTCATGAGCAGACGTGTTGCGCTTGTTGAGTGCAGACAGACCCTTCTGTTTGGATGGCAATTCATCGCCATACTTGATGTAATCGAACGACTTATCGAAGTCGTCCATCGTGATCGGATGTGGCTCGATCACTGCGTTCTTATGGATTTTGTTGGCCTTGCGATAAGCAACACAACGCTTTGCCGCAAGAGTTGCCGCATGGTGCACCGACTTCTGCAGCAAATCGCCGCTGAAGTCATAGGTGCGCTTGGCGAGCGCGTACACAGAGACGTCTGACGCAAGCACCAGATCTTTGACGAAGAGGTCGAGCAGGTCGACACGTCCCTTGAGGTCTGGGTTGTCCATGACGATGCGATGCGCGAGCCGACGTAGAAGAGCCGGATCGAGCATGTCGGGACGATTGGTGGCGCCGATGAAGATAACGTTGCCCAATTCCAGAAGACCGTCCATCTCAACGAGCATCTGATTAAGAGTGGCCTCACGCTCATCATTTGAACCAACACCGCGCTTGCCGCCCATAGCATCGATCTCATCGATCAGGATAAGCACTGGCTTGGTGCTGAGCACAGCCTTTGCCCTTGCCTGTTCTACGAGATCTCGCGCCCGACTGGGACCAACGCCGACGAACATTTCGACGAATTCGGAACCAGCGGTGACGAAAACTTCCCCATCCAGAACATCAGCGAGCGTGCGCACCCAGAGGGTTTTGCCAACGCCCGGTGGTCCAACGAGCAAATAGCCCCGCGGAAACGGTGCTTTATGCGCCTTGTAGATAGGGAAATTTTCGTGCATGTCGATGAGCAGCTTGCCGTGTGCAACGGCCTCATCGCAGCCTCGAAGGTCATCAAAGGTGAGTTTGCGCTGTCCCTTGCGAGCCAGTTTGTAGTCTTTCGCCTTCGACTTCGTCATGCTGTTCTGCTTGGAGGAAGCCTGAGTATGGGCATCCTGCTGCATCTTGAGCTGTCTTTTGCTGAAGTACCAGCTCACGCCGACCATCAGCAGGATTCCAACTGCCCAGATGTTGTTGGACAGCCACGTGAAGAGATTGAAGGGGGCAGACTTGGCGTCGAACGGAATGTTCAGAGCAATCGCCCGTTCGCTCAGAACTTCCTTAGCACTATCACTTGGAAGACTGACCTCAAAGGCGCCACCATCACGGGTGTAAACGACGACTTCGTTCAGACCGTTGATTGCAGTAATGTAGCCGATGGAAGAGTTTTTGGATTCCATACACTGACGAAGCTGCGAGTACATCATCGAGTAATGAAACTGGCAGCTTGGATCACTGTTTACCACAGCTGCAACCGAGGGGGCGGCCTGACTCAGGGGAGCAACCTGAGAAGTTAAAGGCGCTCTCGCGGGCGCCGAGGCAGGTGTTGAGGTCACTGCATTGTGCGCAAATCGACCGTGAGGAACAGCTGCGTGAGCTGGGACGAGAGATGGAGAATAGCAAAGACCTGCCAGTACTGCGCAGGCGGCAATGCCGAAGTAGACCCAGAGGTCTAGTTTGACTTCCTTGTTCATGACAGAACTCTCTATTTTAGAGGGACATGAGTGTGCTTTCAAAAAAATGCATCAGCAGAGCGCCGACGCCGTGTTCCTGACTGACGCTGGTTGGATTGGTCTCAGAACCATAGTCGGCTCTGGTCTGCTTGAAGCGAATGGGTTGGAAAATTAGCTTGAGTCTTTTGGGGTGGCGTGTAGGTAACTCGTGAAGGTTTTCGTGATGCGAAAATCTAAAGAAAAAGTGAAGACACCCGAACTTATGTTTTTGATTCATGCAATTGCAACTTGCCATGAGGTGCTCGGGCGCCCCTGAATGCAGGTGCCAGGCTTCATCTCACAGCCTTGACAGAGCGGCTTTGAGTTATTGAGCAGAACTTAAGAGAAGATTCGTGCTAGCGCGCCTGGCGTAGCGATGAAGAATCGTAACTTAAACGCTAGTCGGCAAACCATCTCCAGAGACCAATTCATAGCCGTTTTTGCCCAGCGTGATTGGCAAAAACTCTTCATCGACAGGGTCGTAAATATAGACGCGGCCCGACTCAATTTCGTAAACCCAGCCATGGATCTCGATTTCGCGTTTCATAACTTTTCTAGCAATGCATGGCAATGTGCGCAAATTTTCCATTTGCACCAGCACATTTTCTTGCACGGCGATATTGTGGACGCAGTCAGAGTCTTGCTCATGGTAGTTATCGCTCAAAATGCGCTTAGTGCGCTCTGCATGTTTGAGCCATTGACTGACCGTCGGCATCTCGGTGAGCGAATCAGGATTGAGCAGTCCACGAATGGCACCGCATTGCGAATGTCCACAGACGATGATGTCTTTGACGCCCAGTACTTCAATTGCAAATTCAATTGAAGCTGCTTCGCCTCCGATATGCTCATTATAGTCGGGCACAATATTGCCTGCATTACGAATGATAAAAAGTTCGCCCGGAGCAGTTCCTGTAAGCAGGTTGGGATCAATTCTGGAATCTGAACACGTAATAAAAATGGCATCAGGCGATTGTTTCTGAGCGAGGCGGGCAAAAAAGTCTTGATTAGATGTATGTACTTCTTTTTCAAACTGGTGTAAGCCATGCATGAGTCTGAGCACGGGATAATTTCCTTTACTGGTTCGAATCTTACTTCTCAGCATAGCTCCTCGGAATCCTAATTGAACAAGTTCAATCTTTCAAATTGTAGTCGTATTATTTTAGCGTTTAAGCAGCCATTGTTGCCAGCGTAATATCTCGGCGACAGACCAGGCTTCAGCGAAAGCGCCGCGTGCTTGCTGTGGTTCGTCACCGTCAAAAATTTCTGAAATAGTTCCTAACCCCGCATCCTGTTGCATATGGGTGAGCAGCGGTTGCAAGATTTGTGAAACGCGTGTCCTGGTCTCGTGGTCATTGCCGTACAGATGGACCAGGGCATCGAGATAGGGCCCAATCAGCCATGGCCAGGCTGTGCCCTGGTGATACGAGATATCGCGATGATACTGGTCGGCATGAGCGAAGCCACAGCCGTACCTGCCCTGGTAGGATTGATCCTCTGGCGCCAGCGTGCGCAAGCCTAGAGGTGTGAATAATTCAGCTTCAACTGCGTTGAAAATAAGTTGCTCTTGTCGCGGTTCTAGAGTTCGAAAAGGCAGCGAAACTGCGAGAATTTGGTTGGGGCGAAACGAGGCATCCTTGTCTTTATGCAGACCATACTCTGGCTCTAACACGTCATAGAGGCACAGCATGTCGTTGTTCCAGAATTTTTGCATAGAACGCTTACATAAATCCGCGTTAGCAGATAACTCCGGTATTGCTTCGTTGACATAGCCCGTCGCTTGGGCCAGATGCAAAAGTGATCGCAAAAAGTTGTACCAGAGGGCGCAAATCTCCACGGGCTTACCAGCGCGGGGCGTAATCGGTGATTCGGCGACCTTTGCGTCCATCCAGCTACATTCATTGCGCGAGTTCGCGCAACGTAGCAAACCATCGCGACTGTCGACTCTAATACTGCCTGTGGTGCCACGGATGTAGTGTCCAGCTGCTTCAAACAACAGTGGTAGCTGCTTCAGTACGAATTCTTTGTCTTTGCTTGCTTCATAAAACTGATAAACGGCGTGTCCCCACCAGAGAGTGACATCGGCTGCACCGAATTCTGTGTGCGGATAAGCATATTCACCTGCATTCTCGATCACTCGATTGGGCAAAATGCCGTTTACCATCTGCCTGGAATAATGGTTGAAGATTGCTTTTGCGTCATCGAATCGTCGGGTAGTCAGTGTCAATCCTGGCAGTCCGACCATGGCACTGCGACCACATTCGCTGAACCAGGGGTAACCTTCAAAAACAGTTTTCTCTGGTGGAGAAACAGGCGCTGTATTCACGATGAACTGATCAGCGGCAAGAACCAGCATATCTGTCGGAATAGAACGAGGCAGATTGGCATGACGCAAAAGTGACTTTTGATTTTGCAAAATCGTTTCTACCGCCTTTGAGCAGTCGGCGAGCGCACTCGGCTGATCAAGCGAAGCGGCAACACAGAACGATTTTTCAGCAGACAGCTCAGCAGTTAGCGATCCCACTACGAATAGGTCTTCGCTGTCAGGCAAATTTCGTGCTGTTTCTTCTGGCCATTGAAAATCCCACCACCACTGCTTTTCGGCCTGGTATTCGCCGTTGCTCCAGCTCAGGCAAAGGCGTTTTTCTGATTCGTTGAGGATAATCATTGAGTGATTAGGAGAAACAAATTGCACATAATGATCCGTTGATGAGCCCCTGACCTGGCTGTGAAAGTTGCGATAGCCGGTGAGAAAGCGGATGGCAATCTGAGCCGACTGGGGGGCATTTTCCCGATCTGGTTCAAAGAAGTAGCCCATGTGGAGTTCATTAGTGCCTGGTTTGAGGGCAATCTGCTTGATCAAATAGTGCCCGTCTAGTTCAAAAACCCAGGTGGGCACAGGCAAAGTTGTAAATGATTCAATGAAGCGATAACCGGTTGGTGATACCACTCCTGATGCCCAGTAGTTTGTCGCGAGCTGGTACTCCGTCCCATCAATAGTGACAATTTCGTCCACTCGGGAAAGGACGTTGTGTCTGTCGTTGGGCGGTGCCATGGCTGCCACTAAAAGCCCGTGATAGCGTCTGGTGTAGGCGCCAGACACTGTGCCACAGGAGAATCCGCCCAGACCATTTGTAACAAGCCATTCTCGGCAGTCAGGTTCGTCTTTGGCCGGATGCCAGACCGGTATGTCGAAATTCAAATCGGCGTAATGTGATTTGAGCCAGGCGATTAAACCAAAAGTCATGCGTGCCTCCAATGTCATCGTACCCCCTTGGATGCCTGTCGAGGACAGTCTTTTTGGGAATAAATTCAGCGGCTGGCGCGAGCTATGCTAGCTGCGTGAGTGGCGCTATTGTTTGAGTGAATAAGCCACTTTCTAGCAGCAACGCGTTACCTAGCATCGCGCGACGAATACTTGTTGATAAATAAAGACCAATAAATTATGAAATCCAGAAGAGTCCATTGCTACTGCATCTTGGGATCTCTTAAGGTCAAGACAATGCATCTGTTTTTAGTTTTATCTGGAGTCTCTGGTTTCACCTATCTTAAAGCCGAATAGAACCTGTTCTTCGCTTTTCAGATTCTCCACAATTGAGTTCAGATGTTGTTCCCTTTCCCATCTAATCCGCTGCAGATAACCTCGGCGGTGCATACAAAGCCCACTCAATGGGCTAGTTACGGAGTGATTATGTTTACCGCGAATATTGCCGAACCTGAACTCAAACGAGTTAAGGAGATGACAACCTACATGCGCACCGACACTGTGCGCGTGAATCTTATGGACTCCAGCAATGCTGTCAGCCTCAGTGAAGGATACGTAGACCACGGCGAAAAGCACGCTCAAGATGCGCTTCGTTTGACCCTTCACGTTGTCGATAATGCCGAGCGCATCTTTCCTGGTACTTTCGACGAGTTCTTCAACTCCACCGCCGTCGCCGGCATCCTCATGCACGACGTTGGTCGCTCTGTTGCTGGTAAGGACCACGACAAGCACGGCGCTGTCATTACCGACCAGTACCTCAAGGAGCTGGCAGTCAGACTATACGGTAGTGAAGATGCCCTTCCCGATGTTTTCCGTGCTCGCACTGTTTCTCTTGTGCGGCGACATCGGGCGGACTCTTGGCTCTACAAGACTGCTGAAGAAAAGGCGCGTCGCACGAGAGAACTGGATGGTCCAGATATCGCTGCAGTGCTGCTTGGGGATAAGTTGTGCGGCTCAGAAGTCCGCGTTCCACCAGCTAAGCAAGACCTGCTGAATCGCCTCGCTCGTATCAAGATCCCCCGGGGATTCCGTCGCAAACATAAGCTCGATTCGAAGTGGACGTTTGCGCGCATCAACTGGAATACTCCGGACTTGATCGTGGAATCGCCAGAGTTCATCAAAGCTTGCCTGGCTGCACTGCGCAGAGCCAAGTTCAAAATGCCGACGGATATTTCAATTGGCCCGCACGATCGCGTCAATGGCGCAATCAAGCGGAACGCAGTCGAGATGTTCGCCGACACAAAGATTGATGACGGTAAACCCGAGAGTGCAAATCGCAAGATCAAAGGCACCTTCGTTTACCATCTGGACATCGACGAGCGTCTGGCACCACAGGAGCTCGTGACAGGGCTCGACTGGTGGCACGACGCATTCCATGTGGCGGCGAAGGCGGCTAAATATTTGGGCTTCCGCTTTCAAATTGTCTTCAACGGTCGCCATCTAATCTTCGACCGTGCCGTCAACAACTGGGTATTCGTCGACATCGTCGAATACAAAATTCCAAAACAGGCCGTCGCTTAGACGGTCTGTAACTACGCACTGGAGAGTAAAATGCACTTCTTTGGTCTCAATCTCCTTGATCTCGGAAAGGTCGTTCTCCTCCTCTGGTGCGCTCTGACCGTAGTCTCTATGACTTCCGACCGGCACCGGATTCTAGGCGTAACACCGCCTCCATTCTGGTTTCGATCACTGCAGCATCGCGCTAACGAGGCTGTCGCAAGCTTTGAGCAGGTGCTTGCATTAGCTGAGGCGGAAGACGAGCACTACTACTCGTCAGAAAAGCTGCACTCGGCACTTCTTCATGCTCATATGCGCTGCGTCCCTGATGGCTCAAAGTTGCCCTGGTTTGGTCCGCGACGTTTCGTTGAAGAGCTTGAATGTCGCTGCAATGACGTTGTTGATCAACTGAAGGCAGCGATTGAATATCAGATGTCTGCGGCATTCTTGCTGGAGGCGTCTGCCCAACTGAAGCTCGCTCGTAACGGGCATCCCGAGCGAATGGCTAACGACCTCCTGCAGGTCGAGAGGAATTTTCAACTACGCCTGAACAGGCTACAAGAGGAGAAGCAAGGCGCGTTAAAACGGACGCGCGCGCATGCAGTTGTTGTCGCTCAAGAAATTGACGCACAGCTCGGCGCAGTTGAAGAAAAACTGCAGCAATTGCTTGCAGGAACTACCGTCAAGAACCTTTCCGTTTAATTGGAGTTACACGAAATGCTCACACCAGGATATGACTCGCGCGTTCAGGGTTTCAACCCCACGGACGTTTACCACAGAGTGCTCAAGACGGCTGTCGATGAAGCCGGTGCTCGTTTTCGCGGGGCCGATTCCAGGCTCAACGAAGCGCGTGTGGCTTTGCTTGAGGCTGTGACGGCTTCAGTGGAAGCCCAGAAAAAGCATGGCAATGTCGCCACCATCTACGTTGAGCTGATTCGCGTCGGCAATGCGGCAAAGCCCGACCGTGCTGCAGAGGTTCCGGCTTGCACCGAGGAACTTGATGCGGTACTGGCTGCTGCTTTCGGCGAGTTTGCTGCCGCGCGTAAGGAATACGACGAGGCATCCTTTGCGTCGCGCGAAGCAAACAAAGCGTTCGGACAGTTTCTGGGTGCAGCCGGGCGCTGAATTTCTTAGCTGAATTGATTTTGAAATGGTGAGCAAATAGTTGCGTAGTTTGGTTGGTCAGCCGACTAACTATTCTTCGTTTGCTCACCCTTTTCTTTTGCTGTATCTTTTTCGGCAAAGTAGCAGCTCGAAAAACTGGAGGCGATCGGGTAGCAAATCCGTCGTCTCCAATCTTTCAATGCTTGGTTATTTGAGCAAGCGTTTGCGGGCGGCTTCGATTGTCGCGTCGTATTCTTGGTCAGCTGCTTCGAATTCGGCGAACATCGCTTCCTTGTGCGGTTCCATCTCGGGACTGTTCGCGAGCTCTTCGGCAGCTTGTTGGCGAGCTTGCAAATCGGCGAACTCTTCGTCGTCGAACGCAGCCTCTCGCAATTCAACAAAGAGTTGATAGACCTCCTCGTCGAACTGCCCTTCACCTCCTCGAACGGCTAGAGCAGCTTTGTCGCCGTCCAGCTTTGTCGCCATGCGTTGCAGGAATTCATTGCGCACCGCGTCGAATTCAGCGAAAGCTACCTTGTTCTGCGTGCGGAACTCGAGACCAGCAGCATCTTCGCGCTCGTTTTTGCGCTTGCATGCAGCTTGCTCAATTTGGTCGAGTTCCAACTTCGCAGCTGCCGAAAACACGGCAGGAGCATTGCAGGATGCGACCAGAAAGTCCTCGAATTTTGCCCGGAAGGTGGCTCGAGGCGCACTGCCCACGTGCCGCGTGACGACTGCGCCTCCTTTGAAGAAGAGGAGATGCGGAATGCCGCTTACGCCAAGCTTTTCCTTCCAGAGCTTCTCGTCATCACAATTAACTTTCGCTACGACGAGTTTCCCGGCGAATTCTTGAGCCAGGGCTTCGAGGCTCGGTGCAATGGCCAGACACGGTCTGCACCAGGGCGCCCAGAAGTCGACAACCACAGGCAGGGCAGAGTTGATGACGAGTGCCTCGAACGTGCTGTCGGTGACAGTGACCACTGCACCGGCAGCCTTTTTAGTATTTTCAGCAGGTTCCATTTTGTTTCCCTTCGTTTGTACAAATTTTGCAGACGAACAATTGGACGTAAGAACAGCCTATGGATTGTCGAAGCGCTCATAGCGTCTCGCCATGAAACGCCAGAACCAGCCAAGTTTCCCGGCTCGTCTGGCAATGTTTTTGACGAGAATCCACTCAGAGCCCATGTTGAACGACATGCGCTTGGTGAAAAGGTAACCATTGCGCATGCCCACGTACTCTTGTGGTCCGAACTGACCGATACCGATGCGCACGTTGCGCGCCGCGTTCTCGACCACGCCCGTCGTCGCTTTGTCGATTGTCGCAAAGCAACTTTCGACATCATCCATGCCCACATCGAAGCAGACAGCGTGCGTCGTCAGACCTGACTGATACGGAGATGGAAACTCCTTGTTATCGGAGTCGATGTCCACGAAGAACAACATCCGAAACTGATTTGCCCACTCTCCCATGCTGTTCAGGCGACCGAGCAGCAGTTCTTTCAGACCAGCGGCGCAGACAGATGCATCTTTTTCCGACAGGAACAGCTTGAAGTATATTGGTTCGCCAAAGACGACCTGCTGTTTGGAAAAGCCTGCGGGCAAGACGTCTTTCGGCGCGCCTGTCAAGCCAGTTTCCTGGAAGAACTCGTTTTTGCTGATGCCACGAGCCCACAATTCCAACATGTATAACCGTGCCAGTTCGAGCTGTTTAGCGCCGGCGGCGTCAAGGCTGTCGGTGCCTGGCAAAGTCGCAAGCAGGTCGGCGATTATGTCAGCGTTATTGCCGTTCATCATGCCGTTGCCAATCCAACGCATTTTGGCATGATTCTCGTTGACTGCCGGTGTCGTGTTTTCTGATTCACTCATGATCTATGTCCTTAGTGTTGTGCCGAGCCCTCGTCGGTGGTGTCTTTGAGACGCAGACCTGTGACAGCCCATCGTCCGGAGGTAAATTGCGGGTTCGTCACCGTCTCTTTGGGAGCAATGGTGATGACGTCGCAATTGCGGGGATTGCGCATTGTGTCGAACTGTTCGACAGTGAGGTGGAAAAAACGCATCACGAAGACTCTGATTGTCAGCCCATGACTGACGATGAGAGCGGAGTCTTTCTTCTTGCGCTCCATCTGGCGCATGAAGCTTTCCAGAAAGCCCGACACCCGATCGTAAGCCTGAACTGGACTTTCGCCGCGCTCGAGCTGATACCAGAAGTAGCCGATCTTATCGCGCAGAATTTTCTGCGCATCAACAGAAGCCTGACCTTCGTAGCCGTGCTCGACTTCGCGCAAGCGCGGGTCTTCGAAAATTCGAAACGGCAGTTCGTCTTCGACCGTTTTGATTAAGCCAGCGCCGATGAGCACCTGGACGGTGGTCTGACGAGCGCGTTTGTAGGGAGAGCGAAAAATCATGGCGCCCGTTAAAAACTCGGCACCAATTTGTTTGCCGGTTTCAAGGGCCTTTGGAATGCCATTTGCAACGATGCTTATCTGATGGTCAGGAATTTCTTTCATATCCTCTTCGCCGGTGTTTGCACCAGAAAGAGCGTGTCGCATCAGTTTGATGATCATGGGACAACTTTCTTTTGTGAGAGAAGAGTGCGCAGGCAAAGAAAAGGAGTTCAGAGATTCGTGAGAATCCCTGAACTCCAGTTTTGTGTTACCGAATGCTTGCCAGAATGGTGGCAGGCAGTGACTTAATGAGCACTCCGCGACCGTGCGGAGTGTCTATTACGTCGAGCGGTTGATGATTGAGTACCGCGCTCTTTACGTGACCCGGCAAGACAAGGAAGACGGGTTTCGTCAACTTTCCTTCCAGGTCATAAAAAATTCGGTCACCAACCCAATTACGAGCGATCATTGAAATCTCGCCGTGGTGTGTTTGCAGTGAGCTGAATGTCACCCCCAATTCAAGCCATTCAGGCTTGATTCCGGCACCCACGATCAGACTGTCGACTGCTTCGTAAGCGAGCAGGTTACGCATACTGCGCAGGTAATCGGAGGCGACCCAGCCATGCGGCGCGTCTCCGATGAAGCCAGGATTGTCGCGGTTTTTGTACACCACTTCGCACCAGTGTTTCCAGCCGGCTGGGCGCCTGTGACTCATGAAAAATTCCATGGCCTCATGTGCTCGTTCGACTTCACCTAGACGCAAGAACGCGCCCACGTTGCGCCATTCGTAAGGCGTATAGTCGTACCACTCCTTGCCGCCGTCGCGCCTTTGCTGGAAAAACTCCCAGTATTTGTCGAAAGTCGCTCTGACTTCAACAGGCAACTCCAGAAGCAGATCGTCCGGGTCGAGACCGATGGTGGTCGAGGTGGCGTCGAAATCGCCAAGATCGGCGCAGCCTGGAATATACGTGATGTTATGACGCAGCATCGTCGCCTTGATGGAGGCAATGAAATCCGCATGAAACTCATCTCGCATATTTTGCAAGCCAGCGATTTCCTTTGCAACTTCGGGGTCGTCGGGAAACAACTCGGCGATGAAGACCGCGTCCACAAGACCCTTGTGCGTAAAGATGTCGTCCCAGTAAGAGTGCATCGGTTTTGCCGAGTAACCTTCATGGCTTATAGATTCGGGCATCAGCCCAAACAGATGCTTTTTGTCGGGACTTTGATACTCGTCTGTCCGCCTTTGCTGTCTGAGCGAATCGATGTATTTGGTGGCACCAAGAACATGCGGAAACAGTTCCCGCACAAGCTTGATGTCAGCGGTGTAGCGATAATATTCTGCGACCAGGTAGATGTACTCGCCGTGGCTGTCGTGCTCAGGGGTCGGGTCGCTGCCACGCTTGTCCACGCAACAGGGCACTTTGCCCGACGGATACTGAAACGGACTGAACCACTTGATGAAGTCTCTAACTTCGTCGATGCAGCCGTTTTGCAACAGCGCTGTCGAAGTCAAAGAGCCATCGCGAATCCAGGTCCGGCGATAGCACCTGCTGCCCGGCTGAATTGCCTTCTGGTTTCGATTGATCAAAATGTAAGCGACCTGCGCTTTCATCGTGTCAAGCAAATCCTGAGCAGCCGGAATGTCGACTTGAATGGCGTCAAGCTTACGCCGCCAGAACGACACCACTTTTTCATGAGCTTCGTCAAAGCTGACGATAGCGGCATCCGGCGAATTGGCATCTTCAAACCAGGGCGCAGCGATATCCACTACTTTGGTGGCACCAGGAGCAAGGTCGAAGTCGTAGGCAAAGACCGCCGAAGCAAGCCCATTTTCGTCGTGTACTGCAGAACTTTTCGGCAGCTGTCCTGCGCTGATGAAATCGATGGCATCGCCTTGAGAAAACGATGTCGCGCCGAAAGCATCAGCAGGCGTCAGCGATTTAATGCTGATAGCAGCTTCATTGAGGACGGCGCCATTGTTGTCGCCACTCAATGATTTGACCGGTGAAAAGCCGCCCGGGATGTTGAGAAACTGCCAGGGCGGATTGACCTGCAGCGGACGCAGGGTCAGATATAGCTTGCCGATTTTCCGCTCTGCCGCAGTGTTCGTCACTAGATAGCGAACATACAGGCAAGAGTTCGTCTGTTCGCCATGCGCAAGTGCCGCCACTTCGAGCTTTAAGCTCTCGTGAGTGCGCACCACATGTGGTACCGGAAGATAGCCGTCTTCCAGGTGTTGCTCATGGGTGCCCTCGTTCCATCCCAGAAGCTTGCCGTCAGCGAAAAGGAAAGGCTCAATCGAGGGCGTCTGCCGACCGATTTCTACCATGCCTTCTTCGTTGATGATTGCTTCATTGGTGCCGCCAGAAACGCCGACGACAGTCCAGAACGATTGCAGGCGCTGCATATAACGGGGGTTGTGACCGACGGGCGAATCAGCAGCCACATGGCGCATGAATTCGTTGACCGTGGCGCCAAAGGTGAGCGGCATCACCTCAATATGCTTGATCGAATAGCCGTGAGATTGTGATGAGCGCTTCATTTTGATGCGCACGGCAGACGAGTCGGTTTCAGGAAGGTAATGATACTGACGCCCAGGCTTGCCACTGTTGACGGTATCAACCGTGTGCCATTTGCCGTTGCTCTGTTTCGTCTGAACACTGTAATCGAGGGCGTAATCAGCGCCCCAGTCAATGACCAGACCGCCGAATTCACGAGACTGACCGAAGTCAATGGTGCACTCTTGCTTCTGAGCTTTTGCACTGTGCCAATGAGCACTCGCGCTTGTAAGCACATTGGCGGCGTTTTTGCTGTTGGAAGAAGCTGTGACGACAGGGGTTCCGTCATAGTCGCGATCCAGGGGAATTTCTTCGAAATCGAGACCGGCGAAGTAGACCGAACCCTTGCCACCAGAACTTGCAGTCACAGTCAATTCGATGAAAGCGATGTCGGTGAGCGGTTCACGGTTGGGACCCCATGCGTACCAAAAGTGGCGCTTCTTGCCGACGACGTTTTGCCACTTTGGGGTGAAAGCGAAATGCGGACGATTGATCCACCAGACGAAGTCCTGCGTGGGATCGACAAATTTCACTTCCAGTGTGTTTTCGGGGAGTTCACCAGAGACAGCGACGCTCAGACGATAGTTGGGTGGAAGTGTGATGGCGACAGGCACACGAACACTCGCGTAGCCAGAGCCACCATAAGAAACGTCCATCCGCAGAGCATTCTCGCCATCAAGGCGGCGCGAATCTCTGTGCAATGAGGCGGTGATGCCGTCGGACGCTATTAGTTGAACATTGCCCAAATCGAGAGGTATACGCATTGCAGGCTCCATCCAATTAGGCATTCGAGCGCAGACGGTGTGTCGCAAGTCCTCGAAAAGCGGATGCAGAAAGCGCTATAGGGCGCGTTAGTGTATAAAGTTGGCGATTTTAAATGTGTTTAGATGTCGCGGGAAAACTAGTGTTCTTGTAATGCAAAAATAACAGGACGCAGCAGACCCATTCAAGTCGCACATGACCGTTTGTTTATGCGAGGGCCCGCGGAGCCGCTGGAATGCTGCATGATGAAAATCTTCAAGAGAATAATTCGGAGATAGAGCTAGCGCGCTTAGCGAAGGCTCGGCATATAGACTGTGGAATAGTTGTTAGCATGCACTCGATTCTTCCTACCTAATGGTGTGCTTGCGGTACTGAGTAGTCGTGTTCTCGGCAGCCAATTTTGACCCATAGTTTCACTGATGGTTTGCTAAGTTGTTTCAGGAAGACGCATACGACAGGCTAGAAAAGCGGTTAAAGCGAATCGAAGATAGATTCTCAAGCCTGATAGTGAAAAACATGAAGTACACAGCCCAGGCACTTTATCTCGAAATGAAAAATTTGGAGTTTTCTGGAAAGCCGCAAGGCAGAAGCTTTTTAGACAAACACTGGAACGAAAGCCTAGAGTTTGCAAGCAAAGCCGCCGAAGGTAAGACAACAAAGAAAGTCGAGGAATAGACATTGCTTGGCTGGTTGATAGGTAGCTTAGAGAGAGACAGCCGTTCTAGTGGTAGAGGCAGTGGCGGTGGTAGACCGCGCATCAGATTCGGAAACACAGGACCGCGCGGCCGGCAATATGCCAAAACAACCACATCCAAGACCCAGACATGCATAGTCAAAGCCAAATATGTAAGAGCAAGTAGCGACAGTAGCAGGCACATATCAGCGCATGTTCGGTATATCGAAGAACGAGAAAAAGGCGAGAAAGAAAGAGACAGAGACTTTTTTGACAGAGATAGAAATGGCATAGAGCGTAACGAAGTAGAGCGGGCAATGCTCGAAAACCAAGGCGACAGAACAGCTATGCACAAGCTGATATTGAGCCCAGGTGATAACGATGTCGATATCAAAGAATACACCCGAGACAGTCTGGGAGCCCTGGAAGGGCGTCTCGGTCACAAGTTGGATTGGTACGCAGTAATACATCAAAACACAGACCATCATCACGCCCATGTCGTAATAGCAGGCAAAGTACCAGGCCATGAGCGCGAAGTTGAGCGAAACGAAGCAAAAGAATCAGATCGTGAAGGAAAAGAAAGAGGTGATCCAGAAACTTCTTGGAAGAACCAAGAACGAGATATGAAGGAGCTTCTCGGTGATAGGTATGATGAAAAAGCCGTGACCGATCCAAGGGAAGATCGGCAAGCAGAAAGAAGCCTATGGACTGAAAAAGGCGAACGGGAGCCAATCGATCCAAATGTCAGAGACTTGCTGGACGACAATATGAGGTCGCCGGCAGAGCTGAAGTCAGAGCGAATGCTTGATAAATATGAGCGAGAAATGGCGTTAAGAGAGTCAGCCCATGACCGTGGAGACGTTTATTTAGATCGTCATGACTTGAAAGAGTTGAGAAGTACAGGCAATGACTATATACACCGAGAACGCTCACTGGAGTACTCATTAGAGCATGCGTATGAGCGTGAATTCAGTCGTGAATTCAGCAGAGAGTTAGAACGTGGGGACGAACGAAGTCGAGAGCTAGACTTCCAGCAGAGTCAGTGGACGGACATTAGTAGGATGTTTGACCAGGGGCAAGAACCAGAACGAGAGCCTGAACCCAGTCATGAGCGCGGCACAAGTCGCGAGCGTGGTCAAGATGAAGAGCGTGAACCAGAGCGAGAAAGAGACGACTTTGACAGGGGGAGATAGAAAATGGCATCACCGCAAGTGACGGTCAGAATGAGTCCAGAGCTGTATCGGGCGCTCGTGAAGATGGCTAAGTTGGAGGACAAAAACTTGTCAGAATTCACCCGCGATTTAATTGAGTTGGGCATGGGCAAAAAACAAGCGCCAGAAAATCAAGTAATGAAGCGCCTTGAGACTATGGAGGCAAACTTGGTTGGCATGCACCAGGTCTTAGGAAACGTACTAACAAAGTCAATGATGGTATGCGCCGGAGCCAAGTACTACGGGCAATTAAGCACTACGTTCGTTGACGAGATGACGACCTATATTACGACGCAACAGGCACTCGATCCAGAGGTCAAGGCTGATAGAGAGATGCAAAGGGCGGCAAAAGCCAAGCAATACGAGCTTGATTATTTGAGTGAAGTGCTGGGTCCACAGAGTAGCAAATAGATGAGCTTAGCGCCACTTTACATACACTAGTGGTACTTACTTCTAGCTCTGCAAACCAGCACTGGTAGACAAGAATCGCTAGCTGCACTAGCGTCCAATGAATAAGATAATATAAAATCACAGCAAATGTTCTGCTTGGTATCGAGTTAATGCGTTGCATTACATAATCTTCCAGGTTTCTTGCCCGTTGCATCTGAAAGGTTTAACTGTCACACGTAATTTTCAACAACACCCCGCAGGCATCAGAAAACGCAATCTATCGCATCTTCTAAAACATTTCCTTTGCCAGATATGGCAGGAGATGGATGCTTGCTTTGAAAAGAACGTGTGGCGCATCGCAACTTTGACTTGGAGTCAAAAATGAAACCGTCGTCATCAAAACTTGGACTGCCACCCAATCTTCAACCTCAATCGAAAGGAAACAAAATGCGACGAATATTCACAGGCTTAGCCATGGCATCTTTTATGATGCTCGGTATTTCATCTGCGGCATATGCGAACTATGACCCACAATTGCCTGCTACCTGTGACGGAGGCAATAATGTTCCGGACAGTACTTTTACTGGCGGAGTAATATCAAGCATCGGAGGCTGCAATCTCTCTGAGAGTATTACAGCAAGCAGCGCCGTGTCAGTCACATCGGATGGAGCTGTTAATGTCACAGGCTCTTTGAGTGCGCCCGGCGTGACTGTCCAGAGCACCGGATCTACAGTTTCGGTCGGAGCTATAACCTCGTCAGCGTTCATCGATATTTTGGCACACGATGCAAACAACACTGTCTACAACAGCATCAATATCAACGGGAGCATATCGGCAGCGCTTGCAACCAACATAGTCGGAAGTAACATCACTTCGGCCGTACCTCTAACCAGTGCAGGTATCACTTCTCATGGCGGTGGTACAGTCAACCTGGTGGCCTTGAATGGTGATGTAGATGTTACCAACGATTCAGGCGATATCAATGTCGTGGGAAACGTTGGTGATTCAACAACTACTACGGTTTATATAAGTGCTGGTGATGCAATCGGCAACGGCAACATCAATATCAGCGGTACTGTTTCAACCACGTCAGCCCAATTCACAAACGTGGAATTGGTAGCAGGCGGAAACATATCGACTGGGGCTATTACCTCACCACAGATCCATGTTTATGCGAATGACTACGGAATTACCGGCACGAGCACCTTTTTACTCGGTGGCGGTGGCACAAATGGTATCAGTGGAGCAGTCACTGCTAACAACACAACCGGCGGTGGCGGATACATCGACATTGAGAACGGCTACCAGACAGGTCAGGGCAACATAACGGTGACAGATGGTAAAGTGGTCGCAACTGGTACCGACGGCAATTTTATCGACATCAGTGCTCTCGGCGGAACCCTTATTTTGCCGGGTGGTCCGATAACCGCAGGTGGACCTGATTCACAGATTGTTCTTGCCGGCAAAACGGTCAACTTTGTGAATGGCACAAATATCTCGTCCGACTATCTAACTGGTGGTCTAACGCATAGCGTGGTAATTGAAGCCGACACCATCAATTATGCCGGTACATCAGTTGTTACCGCAAATGGATCTGGGCAGGATTCTAACGATCCTGGCGCAGTGCTCGTCCAAGGCTATACAAGTGGCACCACGAAAGTGCAATTTATAGGTGCGGCCGGAGCCCAGATAAGTCTTGGAGCCGATGGCGATCATACCTACACCCAGGTTTATGCCGATGCAATCTCGTTTGCTACCGGTGCTGTTACCTTGCACAGCCAAGGTACGACAGACCACAGTGTTTATCTAACTAACGTCGACGATACAAGCACAAGTGACAATTTGACTGTCACAAGCGGTTCACTGCTTGCTGACGCAAGCGGTAAAGCAGGCGCCGGTGGTACCGTAAGTGTCGATGTTTACGCAGCCGTTCTAAACGGCGATTCGATTACATTGAACGCAAATGGACCTGCGACGGGTGACGGTAATGGCGGTACTATAAACTTTAATGCGAATAGTACGGTTATGGGCGCAACATCTAAAGGGCTTCTGACAGCGAATGCTGCTGCCACTGGTAATGGTGCGGCAAGTACCAGCGCCATTAGCTTCTACCCTGGTTCTGATGTTGTTCTTGGTTCAGCAAACGGCGAGTTTGCTTTATCCGCAAATGGCGGTAATGTCAGCGGAAATGCCGGTTCTATTACAGTTAATTCTGGTTCTGGAACGGTCACCGTAGATGTCCCGACCACTCAACCAACTACTGTAGTCAGTGCTATAGCTACAGGGTCCAGCGGTTTGGGAGGTAATGTCTCTATCAACAAGTATTCGACGAGGTTCGATATCAATGCCAGCATCAAAGTCGACGCCAGCCCTGCTGAAAGCCCTAGCAACTTCAATGGTTCGATGACTCTGAACGGGGTGTTGTGCCAACAATATAAAACCGGTTTTGCTCCTTCAACATGGCCCCTCGTTTACTGGGACTGCACCTCTGCAACTCCTGATGGCATTCAAAGAACGTTTGCAACGAACTACCTTACAACGTCTTTGCAGACACTGATGGATGATTCAAGCGTTACTATGTATACGCTGAACTCTCTCGGTGATTACAATTCGGTTTTCAAACCCGAAAAAGCTTTGCCACTTAATGCGGTCGGCGCTACTTTCGAAATACCCTCAACGCCGTCTGGGTACACCACGGTTTTCGGTTTAAGTTCCAATTCAACAAGGAAAACTGAACTCGCTGGGCATGAGTTCGGTCACGCAATCGATGACGCCAACGCTTTGGCAGGGGTAGAAAACTCTGCGAGCAACGATCATAAAAAGTACTCGATTAACGACTATCTCTATCTGGACTACAGCAACATCAGTTCTACTGAAATGGCGTCCACTTATCGCGATCCATGCTCTCCTGGTACATCGCCTGCTCCATTTGCTGGAGTGATCGATCTAACCACCAATGAGCTGATTTGCAACGGCACCACGCTAAATCCAGACGGTAACTACGGAAATCTGACAAATAGCGGTATTCTCAACAAAGCAGATGCTCACATATTCACGGCGAACTCTGCTGGCGCATGGGCCGAATTATACGCTCAAGCCTTTGCCTATGCAGACTATGGGTACATGAACATTGGCACCGTTAGCAATCTCTATGATCAAACCGCTGATGGTGTTTTCTACAATGGTTATATGAACTGTGCTGAAAAATGGGGTGCTGCGTTAGCTGGTGGACAAAGTGTACCGCCAACCAGTGCTTCGGCTTATTGCTCGGCGACGCTTCCGGCATGGAGCCCAGGATACATTCCCTTCGCCAACAAAACGCACTAATCTAAACTGATAAAGAGCTGTGCGGAGACTTGATAGCAGTCTCCGCACAGTCAATTAGTCGCTGAAAATCTTATGCGGTACAATTTTATTGTTGAAACTAAGTACAGGTGTGTAAAATTGTCCAATCGTTTTTTTCTAACCGTCGTGCTTACGAGTCAAATTATGGTAGCCGGAGCTACTGGTTTGGCATTCGCTGAAGACCATGTAGACACCGACAACGAACCGAATCATCTCATGGAGCCATCAGCTGAGTTGAAAGATTGGTGTTCGTTGGCTGAAGCCCGCTTGTCGAAAACAATGAAAAAAGAGTCGAGGCTCACCTCGGAGATAAAAATTCCGGTCGTCTGCATATTCAACGTGGAAGCCACTGGCAGCATTACAAACCTGACTTTTAAAAATACGTCGGGCTCGCAGGAAAACGATTCTTGCGCGTTGGAAGTTGTTAAAAAAGCTGCTCCCTTCGAAGCTTTGCCACCAAATCTTCGAACTCCCCAAAGAATTGCAGTGCGAATCGGCCAAAACGGAATTAAGATCTGGCAAATGCCATAACCTTCGCGTCCAGAAGACTGTGTATAACATTGAGCCATCTTGGCACGGGGATAGCGAAGCTGTCATCAGGTGCAATACGATGCCGCAAAGCCTTACCAGGTAAACGTAAAACTAATAGATTGGAGATAGTCTGATAATGATTGGTATGTTTCATATTGCTGTAGAATAATCCCAAGAAGTAAGCTGGGTTTGCTTTTTGCCTTTTTAATTATCGTTCAAACTTTGCCTAAAATAGTAAAAAGCATTTTTGGGGTAGGCGAAAAGGGCTCCATCTCGCCTTTCATGAGACAAGTTTATCAGCCCTTGGTTAAGCAAATCATTTGACGGAATAGCTGCTTTGCATCATGGACAGCACTAAGTACGAGAAGAGTTCCATTGCTGCAAGCTCGGAGGTGGTACGGTGATAATTTCGCAGATTGAAGGCTTTTCCACCGCTCTGGTTACCAATTCAATCATCGCTTTTGATGGAATGGGCACAGATGATGAGCCTCCGTCGCGGACGGACTTGTGATTTAAAAAGTTGTGATTCAAAAAATTGTCGCAGGGACCGGTGCTGCTCTCGGTAAGGTCCATCCCTGGTCCTTCTCTCTGGAGATCCTGCGTCATTTGGTCTTTGGCGCATCGCTGCCCTCGACCATGAATACACAGTAATACCTCAATGAGGGGTTGTCATTGGGGTAAATACGGTATTTAGTTAAAATCGATTGGGGCTGGCCTATTCAGACTGTGGAGGCTCGCTCGGATTGCTGAATGGATTAGGTAGTGGCTGAGACGGTTGGAAAGGCGAAGGGCTAGGTGTATTGGGTTGAACGGAAGTGTTGCGATTGGGGTCGCTGAACGGATTAACATTCGTGTGACCTGGTTCTGTATACGGCGGCTGAGGCGCTGCAGCAGGAGCGGTTGGGTATGCAGGTTGTGCAAAGGGGGACGGAGAAACTGGGGCAGGCGCAGCTGCTGGCGGTGCAATTGGTGTGCTGCTTGGAGCGTTCTCTGGAGTTGCAACTGGTATTGCAGCTGGTGCAGGAGTTGGAGCGGGTGTTGCGACCGGTTCAGGCGGAGCAGCTGCGGTTTCTTCAGCATCTACCTCGGCCGTTTGCTCTTGCAGATTGCTCAAGATGTTTTGAATCAAACGTTCAGCCTGACTGCGTCCAAGTTCATCCCAGTGGGCGATGTTGAAAGACTTCATGGAGAAGGCATCAGCCTGTTCGTCGCTCCAGCCAATCAAATCGAGCGCGCGTCCGAGGATAGTCAAATAATTTTGGTCTGTAATTTCACCAAGACCCATACCGAGTCCCTTTTCTGTGTCTGGCGCCACATCCTCTGATGCCACATTGACGTTTACAGCCGGTCCCAGTTTGATTTCTTCAGCCGGGTAATGCTTTACCTCGGGCACGAATTCAGTTTGCATTGGCTGCCATGGCGAAGCGCTTTCACCGCTAAGTTCTTGTTTGAGCGTGACTGAGATCAAGAGCTGGCGCAATTCGTCAATTTGCTTAGACAGTTCAATAAATCTACGTTCGGCAAAATTACGAAAGCCAATGATTGATTCCATCAAGACTTCAGGATTTCCTGGCGCGACTGGCAATCCAATGAGCTTGGGCGAGACGAGACCCTCGGCTTCTAATTGTGGTCGTACTTGTGATGTTGGCCAACCCTGTTCGACCAGTTCCTTAATACGTTCGATGACGGAGAGGTCTTCGGGACGGTATTGACGTTGTTGTCCGCGTCCTCGTTTGATTTCCAGCCCGAACATCAGCTCCCAGCGGCGCAACTGGTGGACCGACAGGTCAAGTCGGGCGGCTACTGTGTTGATTGACAGCAAATCAGATTGGGTCATTTGGAACTCCGTTACGCATCTCTCCTATTTTATACACCATCCTAGCGCAGCTAGGTTAACTACTACAGTCCAGTTTTGTGACCGGTTTTTGTCTCCTGACAGCTTCGATTTTTATGAACTGATGCCCTTTTGTGCTGTTTGATTGGAATTCAGGAGTCTGAAATAGGCAAAAAAAGTCTTGCTAAAAATTTCTAGTAGAATAAGCCAGTCAAGAATCAGGAGGTCTTATGGCTGGTGCTAAGAAGTTTCGTCGTGCCGTCGTGATGGTTATAGACGGCTGCGGAATCGGTGCTTCACCGGATGCCGGCGATTTTGGTGATTCTCTTTCGGCCAATACTCTGTCCAATACAGCCCATCAACTTGGCGGTCTGACACTGCCGACGCTTGAATCGTTGGGGCTTGGCAGCATCGCAAATATCGATGGGCTCAAGGCAAAGTCATCGCCATCTGCCTACTTTGGCAAACTACAAGAAAAATCAAACGGCAAGGACACCCAGACGGGGCACTGGGAAATGATGGGTATCGTCAGTTCCAAAGCCTTTCCGACTTATCCAAACGGATTTCCTAAAGACGTCATCGACAAATTTATTGAATTGACTGGATGCAAAGGCATTCTGTGCAACAAGCCTTATTCAGGCACCCAGGTGCTGGACGACTTGGGTGAAGAGCACGCACGAACTGGTTACCCAATTGTTTATACAAGCGGCGATAGTGTTTTCCAGATTGCCACCAACGTGGAAGTGATACCGCTAAAAACACTCTACAAATGGTGCGAAATCGCCCGCGAAATGCTGCAAGGACCGCATCGTGTCGGTCGCGTCATCGCTCGTCCTTTTACAGGCACTAAGGGTAATTTCAAACGTTTGAGCGGCGACCGCCATGATTATGCCGTGCCGCCTCCAGATTTGACCTTGATGGACAAGCTCACCAATTCAGGACGGGCGGTGCTAGGCGTTGGCAAAATCGAAGACATTTTTGTCGGCAACGGTTTGACGCATGCCAAACATACAGGCACAAATGAAGAAGGCCTTGACCTGACGATGAAGGCTTTGCAGGGCAAAGTCGATCTTTCGAAGATGAAAATTCATGGCGAGAATCGCGACGACGTTAGTTTCATCTTTACCAATTTGGTGGATACTGATTCGCTCTATGGTCATCGTCGTGATGTAGAGGGTTACGGCAAGGCGCTTGTAGAAATTGACGCCTGGACTGACAAGATTTTAGGTGTGATGAATGAGGATGATTTGCTCATAATTTCTTCCGATCATGGTAATGATCCAACGGCTCCAGGAACCGACCACACTCGTGAGTTTGTGCCGCTTCTTGCTTATTCACCCGCGTTTGCCAAACGCAAACTAGATGAATCGGCTCGAAGACTGGGCATTCGCGATGGCTTCTACGACATTGCAGCAACTCTGGCTGATTGGTTAGAAATGCCATGGGACGGTCCCGGTCGCTCTTTCGTGTCGGCTTAAGCGGTTTGCACTTCAAATTTGGAATATGAGAGGTACATGAATTGAATCTTGCTAAGGCAAAAATATTTGACTTCACCGGTGCCTCCGGTAATGGCTCCAACTATAAAGAATTTGATGCAAAGGTCGCTGAGGCCTTAAGGCAGCCAAGCGACTACAAACTGGCGATTGTCCTTGATTACGGCTGGGGATTTAAAAATAGCGCACCGCATCTGGTGCTAGATCACCTTAATTTGTCTGGCAGCAATCCTCTACGTGGTCCCAATAACCCTATTGGGGAGCGATTCCCCGTGGTCAACGGTATTTACGTCACGGATTGTGATTTGAAGGCTTTTCAAGGTCTGAAAACTGGTGTTGTTGCAGGGCTCAGGCAAGGTCAAAAAGCAAGCGCGAGCGAACTGGAGTTTTTGTATTCGATGGGTGCTGGTTTCTATAGTTACAATCTCGTCCCTACCATGCTGGTTGCCGCTCACGCCGGCTGGCGTGTACTTGCTGTGGTTGGACCAGATGATGCTCAAAGCACTACTGGCAGTGCCGACTGGCGCAAGCAAGTTCTCCAAAGTGTTTCCAGCAACTAAATACAGTGCCAGTCAGAAGAATTGAGCAACAAGGAGTGAATCGTGGTCGCACAACAGTGGAACAGCCTAGCCAAAACTGCCGATCAAGCTGTAGGAGTGATTAAAGCTGTCACAAACAAGGTGCCTGATGCCGCTGTAGTGCTTGGTTCTGGCGCAGCCGCGCTGCATGATTTGATTAACCCAATCGTTTTGCCGTTCGAAGAAATATTCGGCATTGCTCCAACTGTTGCCGGTCACGCTGGCTCGGTCACGGTTGGTCAGTTACCAGAAAAACCCTCAGTAACAGTAGCTGTTATTCGTGGGCGTTATCACGTGTACGAGGGACATGACTTCGACACTTTGACGCTTGCAACAAGGACAATCGTTGCCTGGGGCGTCCCTCGACTCTTTCTTACGAACGCAGCAGGCGGCGTCAATTCACAATTTGACGTCGGCGATTTGATGGTCATTACAGGCTTTCGTGATTTTCTCAATCCCAAATATCGGGAGATTGGTTTGTTGGAGGCGGCAATGGCGCCACCTGTCTCCAGCGAAAATGCATTAACTGCAAGTATTATCAAAGCCGGGAAACATCTAGCTGAAAAAGACAAAGACTTTCGTCCGTTGAGAAGTGGTACGTATTGCGGTTTTTCTGGACCTTCCTACGAGACTCTGGCAGAAATTGAAATGGCTCGTCGTCTTAAGGTAGACGCTGTGGGCATGTCGACCGTTCCAGAATTGCAAGCAGCTGCTGGTACTGGCACAGTTGCGGCAGCGCTGTCAGTGATTACGAACGTCTGGAGTGATGATAAGCCAATGGGTGGTCACGAAGAAGTTCTGGAGGCATCCAAGCATGCCTCGCGTCGCCTCGACCAGCTGTTCCGGTACCTTTTGCAAAACTGATTTGAGCATGGCCTTCAACTGCTTATCTGATAGTCCGTTGCAACTTTGCCTAAAATAACAAACAAAATTTTTTTGATGGTTGCCACTGTCGCACGAAAAAATGGGGGGTGCAATGCAAGAATGAGCATTGCACCCGCTATAGAAGCCTAGCCGTGTAAACCCTTTTTAGTGTTTAAGCAACTTGCCCGAATCTGGTTGGTTACTGGTCGTGATTGCAGACGTCGCAGTGCATGGAGCCGGCGGCGAGAATCGCGCGGCAGTGCCAGCAGGGAACGCCATCTTCGATAGAGGTCGCATCGGTTGTGAATTGCGGCGCGTCGGGCCGAGCAGGACGAGCTTTGACGCGGTCTCCGTAAACAGAGTCAAATTCGGCTTCTTCTTGAAGCTTGAACATGACCGTGCCACGCAGACTGCCATTGCTGGGGTCTTTCAGGATGACGCGGAATTCGGTGACTTCGCTGAGTTCAGTGCGCGGAGAAGCGGTGAATCCGATCAGCCGTGAGGCGAAAGATGACGAGTGCTTCCGAGCGCCAGCAAGAAGCTCCTGCAAGGGGAATAGTGCGGGTGCTTTGCTGTCGATTTCCTTGGTCGTGGAATTGACTCCGTCGACTTCCACGACTAACAAGAGTGGGTCGTCGGAGTAGAGGCTGAGGAAAGCGCCGAGGTTGCCGGCTTTGCGGACATGGCGCTTGGTTGTGTCAGGGTCGTTGTAGCTGTCGTACGGCTGTTGCGATACATCGCAGATATCTACACGTATCATGGGGCTTCCTTCTTCTGTTGATGGTGATTTTCTAGGCGGAAACGTTCTCAAGAGTCACGAGCGATTCTTTCAGGGCACAATTGCGTGCCTCTCAGTTTCGTTCGTTAGTGCAGTTAGAATTCCAGCTGTGCCAAACCTTCCCGAAAAAACAGGTAGTAAGTGTCAAAATGGGATGTGCTGGAAGAGCTTGTTGCGGGACCTTGAGACGAAATTGTGGGATTTGTTTGACAGTAAGTAAATAGCAAAATGGCGCTCGCCCAATCAATGTAAAACCGCGTTGTCATGGGCGTCTTTCGAAAACCTTAACAAGACCTAGCGCGAGTGTGACAGTTGCGCTAGTCCACATTGCACCTTGGAAACTTTGATTCTGAAATCGAGTCCGGAATTTTCTTGAAATTGATCGTGGTGTCTACTATGGTGTACTGACCCCCTTTTATAACTACCGAATTTCTTTCTACCGCAACTACCAGCATTCTTCAGCTACAATCTGCATCCATATTCTCTCCTTTGGGTTGAGCGATATGTGTTGCATATTTAGCTTTCCCTGCAGCCTGCAGCGATCACTCAACAGTGACTTTGCTCGAAGCGCTAGGTATTGCCGACACGACTTAGTGCACAGACAAGTAGTTACGTACTCTGAGACGAGTAGCGTCCCTGCTTTTCTGCGCTTTCCCCCCATTCTGAGTAGACAGAGCTTCGCTCGCTGTTACTCAGCTCCTCGTAGTGATATCGCATTTGATGTCACTTCTTTCGCGTCAATTGACTGAAAAGTCGCACAGGAGAACCGCCATGAAGGCTAAATTCGTTATCAGACCAACCCTGAACGCCGACAGCGACCTTTCTCGAATCGAAGCAGACATGCTAGTTCTGGGCAAGTTTCGCAATCTCGAGTTGAGCGCTGTTCACGCTTTCAATGCCCGCACCGATGGCGTTGCAAGCGAAGTATTCCAGGCAAAGGACTTTATCGGCGAAGAGAATCAAGACTTTGTCTTGATTCTTGAACCCGGTCAAATCCAGCGCCGAGTTATGTTCGCAGGTCTTGGGCGTACCCAGGATTACGGCTGCAAGGTGATTGCCCACGTGGCTCAACGCGCGGTCGAAAAAGCAGTCAAGCATGAATGCACTCGCATTGCCCTGCCCTTTCCGGCGAAACGCTCAACCGGCAGTTTCAGCTTGAAAATGCAGGCGCACTACATTCGCGAAGCGGTCGAAGCGGCTGTCAGTGCTCAGCCGGGCGAAGGCGAAATCACAATCGAACTCGTCTGCTCGAAGCTCGGCAGCGCCGCGCGTGAACTGAAGAAGGGCGTCGACATGCATGTCGAGGGCTTGTGCTGCTGCAAAAACAGGACGCGCGGTGATTGTAAGAATCAGTAAACCGGCCACGTCCGCAAAGACTAACTGAACAAAGTGCGATACGCCCCAATAGTTCGGACGTGTCGCCTTTTTTTTGGCCTTCACACGTATCAAAACATGTAGTTTTCAGGCTTCAGTGCCCAACTTCCAGGATTTTTGTCATGTCTACAACCTCTCACAAGCTTAAAGCGGTCAGGCGCACTGAAGTTCGCAAAATCAAAAGCCACGCACGTCGTCGCCTGGCGCCGAGACCTTACCTCAATGGCGCGGATTTTTCCGAATTTCAAGCGAAAATCGACTGGACTAAAATTGCGGCCCAGAAATTGGATTTTTGCTTCCTGCGCGCTTCTCACGGTGCTGTCGCCGACATCATGTTTGCGTCTCATCGTCAAAATGCTGCACTGATCAAACTGCGTGCGGGCTTCTATCACTTCTTCAATCCGACGGTGTCTGTTGCCGCGCAATTGAAGGTTTTCTTGCAGACGGTCGGTGTTCTAATTGATACCGATTTGCCACCAGTCGTTGATTTGGAGTCGCCCGCTCTTTATGCGAAAATTCCGCTCAAAAATCGACTGCCTTTGATTATGAGCTTCGTGCAAGGAGTGGAGAAAGCACTCGGCGTGAAGCCCATCATCTACTGCAGTCGCAACTTTGTCGCGGAAACGTTGGCGGGTCCAGGCATCGATACATCAGTGCTTGGGCTGTACGGTTTGTGGCTTGCAGAATATGGAGTGCCTGTAGGTCAGGCTCCCACTTTGCCTGCCACATGGTCTCGTTGGGCCTTTTACCAATACACCGACACCGGCTCACTCGATGGTATCACCGGGCACGTCGACCGCGATTATTTTCAGGGAACGCTCGCCGAATTGTTGCAGCTGCGTACCCAGTTAAAATCGTCGGCGACAATCGCGCGCTCGAGTCTGGCTGACTTTGCCATGACCCGTGAACTGGCACGTTTGGCTGAGGCGGGTATGTCAGCTAGCCTGGCCCAGATGCATGAGTGGCGCGAGAGCGAACGGCTTGGTCGTCTTTTGGACCGCAGCAATCTTGCTCTGGTAATGCCTGACAGCGAGTCGGCGACGTCTGAAGCTGCTGTCGCTAGTATCACGTCCATATTTTCCGGTCTGGACGTGGCCGACATTCTGGCCATGTGCTTTTCGGAAAAGGCTGTGCAGCTGATTCTGGAGCATAGCTATAACGACTATCTGTTTTGGAAGCATGTCGCTTGCGGCTTGCAAAACATGAAGTGCGCTCGCCGGCGATTGCCAATTGGTGTTCAACATCAACGGCAGGAGATGTTCACGCGGACTCCCTTTGGCCTGCTTAATTCGCCAGAGTTCGAAAGCAACATGGAAAAGTTGCGTAAGACTATCGCTGGACATAACGGCAGTTTCGATCCCGAGCAAGCGCTCCACGGCGCCTATGCTTTCGAATTGATTCAATCCGGTTTTGTTCTACTCAAGGCACATTCTTCAGAAAGTGCAGAGAGTGAGTCGGCACGACTTGTGATCAATCCAATGTGGTTTCATCTGCTAGGCAGTTGAAAGCATAATTTGCGCTTAGAGCCCTGAAATACTAAATAGGAGATGAGTCAAAGAAAGGCGCATTCTCCTATTTTTTTGTGTGATTATCTACTAGACGATGTCGTCGACAGTCGCATTTTGCCTCTGGTGCCGATAAATCTTGAACCAAATTATGGAAAAAGACTCTTGATCGTTTCCGCTTGGGGCAAAAGGGGACAGAGCGAATGTTTGCTCGAAATTTGGGTATGTAATAACTAAGCAAAAGACTAAATCAGAGGGAGTGTTAGCTGGCGGTAAAATGTTGACAAGATCACCTAGCAACCACCCTAAAAACTGATCAGACTGCGTGTTATACTCGATTTTAGATTTGCGAGGCGTGTATGCAATATTATCTCTGCCCACGATGCCAATTCAGAATTGCGGCTAACAAGCATGTTTGCGCAACTTGTGGATTGAACATTGCGTCCCAAAAAAGCACCACTGCTGGTGCTGAAAATAATGGTGACCAGAAAGCCTCGAAGTCCAATCTTTTTTCTAAGTTTTTGAAAATGGATCGCCGTCCGAAAGAAGCGACGCAAGAAAAGCCAGCACTGGGTTAATTCAACTCTTGCTCGGATAAATTTCTTCGTAAGTCCAGTAGCTGCCAAAGACTTTGCGCACATAGTCACGTGTTTCTCTATATGGAATGTTTTCGACGAAGACATCGAAATCGCTGTATCCGGCTGCTTTGTGTTCAGACAGCCACTGCCTGACTGCATTCGGACCGCCGTTATAACTGGCGACTGCCAGCATGGCATTGCCGTCAGCACGTCGCAAAACATCGGCAAGATAATGGGTGCCCAGTCGTATATTCACTTCGGGCTTAAAGACGTCAGCGTTTGATGATAGTGCTAAGCCAACGATTTTTGCTACACCGGCGGCGGTGCCTGGCATCAACTGCATGAGACCCATCGCTTTAGTTCTACTCAATGCCTGCGGGTTATATCTTGATTCTTCGCGAATCAAAGCGTGTACCAGAAGCGGATCGAGATGTTCTAGTTGCGAGTCGGTGACCACTGCTCCGCCATATACGCGAGGATAAGTCATTTGCCAGCGCTCATGTCTGCTTGGTTGGCCTTCGAGCGTTTTTCCAGCGGCACGGATGGCGCCTTGATTGTCGTCTTTCATTGCATACAACGCTGCCTTGAATTCCGGGCCCGCGTCAGCTGGTAGTTCGGCTATACATTCATCGAATTGAGACAGTTTGTACAATACAGAGACCGTGGCACCAAAGCGTTTGGAGACTTCAGCGGATGAAACAATTGTTTCTGCGTCTGGATATGCCCAGTCTGGTTGCGCTAACTGTCTATCTGCTTTTGTGCTGAAAGAGCGATCGACTTTTGGGGCTCCAATATTTCCTGCTCTTATTAGTGCCAGTCGGGCTTTGGCGCGGTGTCCATAATAATAGGAGGGAAAATGTTTAACCGTGAACTCATAATCAAGTTTCGCTTGCTCGTTGTTGTGCAGGCTCTCGTTGATTTTTCCCGACCAAAAGCTCAAGCGTGCAGCCGCTTTGGTAGTTGGATATTTCTCTAGACCAGTATGAGCAAGAGCTAGTGCTGGTCCTAATTTGGAAGGAACGTGCAAATTCGTTTTCGTTTGCTGCCAGAACAGCCACCAGAGAGCTTCCGGCGCATATTCGCAGGTTGGATATTGCTTCAGGATGCGTTGGAAATAAGGAACTCCTTGAGGCGGAGTCAGGCGCGTCGCGACATTCCAGAGGGCATCATCGCACCTTGCTCCAGTTGGCAAATTGGCGAGAATGTCTTTCCAGAAATCCAGTGTTTGAGCGCGGGTCAATGGATTGGAAATTAGTGTTGCCGCTTTTTCGTATGATTTTCCGGCAGCCGCAGCCGTTCTTACAGTTTTCATGGCCTCTGGAAGATGGTTGGTGCGCAGTTCGCAAATTGCTTTTTGTTCAAGAGGGGCTTTGCCGCTTCCTAAATCCCATTGTTTGAGCGCGTCGGCAAAGGCTCCGTTTTGATAAAACACCTGAGCGAATAAATCATGATCGCTTGCTGGAACAGGAGGGGCCCCTGCACCAGCTGCAGTCGCTGCGGCGCTGGCTGCGAGTAGTCGACGGACTATTTCAACGGCGTGCCGACCATCGGGACAGTTTTTTATGTACGCTCGAAAATACTTCAAAGCCGCTTCAGTGATGATGCCTTCTGAATTTGTGGTCGAGGCCGTGGATTGATCCGCTGTTGGTTGAGCGGCTGCGTGTTCGGCAATATCTATTTGACCAAGATAATAATTGGCGCCGATGCTTGCTTGAGTGACCGCTCCAGATGCGGAGCTTGACGCCGCTTCATTTTTTAAAGCCAGTAGTAGATTCTTTGCTTGAGTAAAATCGCTAGAGCGAAAATACGACTGCGCCAGTGCGTAATCAAGATTTGCTCGGGTTGACGCATCGATTTTTCGTGCTTTCAAAATTTCTAGATGAGTCCGTAAATCGCTTTCCAGACCATACCTAGTGGCGATGTCGATGATGTGGTTCTGAGCTCTATGAAACAGTGGTTCGACTTCGCTTGCTTCCTGATACAGTTCGATTATTTCTTGAGCGCTGTTGGTGCTTGCGGTATCGGCGCCAGAAGGCAGCGATTTTTCCAATTGCCTGGCCAGAACATAGGCAGATTCGTTCATCTCAGAGCGTCCGCCACCGCCTGCTTTTCTGAAATCTCTCAGACGTGCTATGAACTGTTCGGCAGGCAGGTCCTGCCATTCGCGAATGCTTACTGCAAGGGACTTTTGCTGAGCGACAGCGCCAGGCAAAAGGTTAAATCGTTCAGCCTTGAAGCTTGACGACCAGGGCGTCTGAAAAAGCTTACCGTAGACGGTGGAGATGGCACAGGCGATGGTTGTTGCCAGTAAGATGTTTCGGCTCAATCTCTGCATATGCGCTCCGGTGTTTTCAATCGGCTGGTCGAAAAATCCTATCATGCAAACGCAAGCGCTGTGATCATGAAGCGATGCAATTTGACATTTTGATACTGCTGGTAGTATCAATTGCCGCAGGTGTCCGCATGAGCAAATCATATTTGGTTGAACTGCTGCGTTGCGAATATGTGGTATGCCTGACAACTGCGCGCTAGACGTTCTTGTCGCCTGGGACTAGACTTAACAAAATCAATCTATTGAAGCTTAAGTGAAGGTTATGCCGTGAAACAGCGAATTGAAATAAACAGCCATGTTCTTGCTCGACCGCTCTCCAAAACCGGAGAAGCTGACATCTTGAGCGCTCAAGATCGATTGGACATGCTTGATTTGATTTACACAGTCGGTTGGTGCATTGACGCTCAGGATTACGATACGTTGCAAACCATCGTCACCGATGACTTTACGTTGGACCATGCATTCGGCGTTGTTAAAGGGCGCTCTCAAGTAATTGAATTCTTTAAAAGCAATGCCAACATTTTCGATGGGCATCGACAACAGAATATGAATATGCTTTTGCGCGGTGTGGACTTGAGTTCCAGTATCATTGTCAGTCATTTACTGGTGACGCGTTTGTGTGACGCTCAGGGCAATACTGGTGGGTTTCCGGCGATTGTTTGTCAGGGTGTTTGCACCGATGACCTACGGAAAGAAAAGGATTTGTGGAAACTGCAAAAACGCACCGTCGACCAAATGTCCGTTTCTGAAATTTTCATGCCTGACGCCGCTAAGCGCAATTTCTTTGGCTTGACAGCAAAAGGTCGCAAAGAATTTCAAGCGAGATAATCTATAATCACTTTTCACAGAAAAACAAATCGATCGACGATTTGTGGGGAGAATATTTTGTTGGATAAACGTGTTTTGACTGGCGCTTTGTTGCTGCTATCTCTGAGCACCGCAGGTGCCTTCGCGCAGTCGCCGCCAGTTTCTGAAGTGTCGAGAGCACCAATCTTTCCTGGAAAAGGCAAAGAAGCCGACTGGAAGAAAGCAATCAAGCTCTACCAGGAGGGGGTTTCACTGGGAAGTTCTGGCTCTTTGAGCGACGCCATTACCGACATGAAGTCGGCGATTGAGATTTATCCTTTTGAGCCAGTTTTCTACAATGGTCTTGCTGTTGAGTATTATCAAAGACACCAACCCGGCGACTTTCCTTTAGCTGAAAAAGCTCTGCGCACGGCTCTAAAGATGAAGCCCAAGTCAGCCATGCTCTGGGACAATCTCGGCAAAGGTTTGTTTGAACAAAAGCAATACGCAAAAGCCAAAGAAGCGCTCACGAATGCTTTGCATTGCAATCCGCCAGCAGCCAAAGCTAAGGAATTGCAAACAAATATCGACACCATCGATCAGTTGATGAAAAATGGCAACAAGCCAGTGGCAGCGAGCTAATACGTCTATAACGCCATTTATTGAGTCGCTTTGGCAGAATTAGGCGTTTGTTGTCCAGTTTGCGGATCGATGTGCGTGTGTACTATCTGGCAGCCATTCTTCTCGCCAACGGCGTGTTTGAATTCCATGTCAAACGAGACCTTCTTGGGGTTTTTCAAAAATGGTGGAAATGTCCAGACGTCGTCGCCTGAAAGACTTGATACCGCATTTAGTGCAGCCTTTTTGAAATTTTCTTCGCTTTGAGCGTCGCGTTTGACATCCTCAGCTGCGTTAAAGCCAGTAATGCGGCAATCTACATCATGGGTGTTGTAAGCTGTAATCAAAACAGTAGCTGAACCTGGACCGACTGAATTTTGCTTCCATTGAGCGTACATGGCTTTTGCTACGCGCTCATACCATTCTTCCCAGTTGCCTGCGGGAGGTTCGCTTTTTGGCTTGGGCAGTGCTAACTGGGTCGCTTTCATCTCATCAGGGGTACGCACTCGAATCGGCGACACTGTCGCTTTTAATTGTGGCATTGCGGCACTCATTCGAGTGTTGGAAAACTGCAGGCTTGTTTGCATTCGTCGTATAGGTAGTGGCTTGGGAATTTCTGTTGTTGAATAGCCTGGCGCCCAGCTCATCACACCATTTTTTGGTGTCATTGTGTAATCCCATTTGGGCGGAGGGGTTGGTTTGGCTGGTTTGAAAATGCCGTTGAGCCTTTCTTCGATTGTGCCAGCTCCAGCTGCTGCCGCCTTAGTTTCGAGTTTCACCGGCGGTGGTGGCAAAGGCGCACCGTTATAGACGCGCTTGATCGTCGCGCGTTTCATGGCCGACGGAACGTTTGAACTCGGCGGAGCAACGAGAACTTTTACGGACTGATGCATCTGTTCGTCATCTTTGACAGAACTCTTTAGCATCGTGTTCGATGGCTGTGCAGTCGATTGTGCGGCTGCAATAACTTGATTAGAGAGCAGTACGCCCAGTCCCAGCATCAGAGACGCGGCCGTTCGAAATCTCATTCTCTCTCCGGTCAAAACAGGGCTCTCTTTAAAAATACCCATTTTTCACGATTTTTCTCCGACCGGCTTAAATCTCGGGCTGGTTTACCTGCTTTTTGTCCGAAAACGGAGGACTTCGTGTAGATACCAGAACTTCTTCCGCTATACAGAGATTATCCGATGGTTAACCCATTTGAAAACGCTGTTCACCCTGGTGAACAAAGGTCATTTACCCCGGACGATCGGTCTTTATCCCACTCCGCTTCCATCCAGCATGAGGCGCTTGCGCTATGGCAACAAGCTGCTCTAAGCGGCAGACGTGAGCGTCTAAGCGAACCAACGCACATCGACACAGGCAATCATGCTGAGCTTTTTGGTAGTAGGGCTGACAAATCTGTCTCAGCCGAGACGAACCGCGACAAGCTGATGGAGTCAGCAGCCAGGCACTTCAAAAACGACCCGGAAAAATTGCTGGCTTTTAAGCACGACATGTCTGCTTTTGAAGACCGCATGGGCAAAGCAGGCGCAGTGGATGTGCAAAAGACTTATGCCGAAGTGCAACGGCTTTTGGATTCGCCTAGTAAAATCGTTAAAGAGGCTGAAAGAGTGAGCATTGCCTCAGATATCATTCATAGAGCAGCATTTTCGACACAATCGAATCAAGGCATGAGCAATGACTGTGTAGCCGCTAGTCTCGAAAACAGGCTTTATAGCAGATCGCCTGCTGAGGCAGCGAAGCTTGTCACCGATACTGTTTTAACTGGGCGTTTTACAGACACTGCGGGTCGCGTGGTCACAGTTTCGCATGCCACCATCGCCAACTCCGATGGCGAATTGACCGCAGATGCTAAAAAGCTTGGGCTCGAGCCGCGCAGTCAGGGCGATCGAATTATGCAAGCAATCATCAGAAATGAAGAATACGCGGCAATGAATTCTGTGGATGGAGTTAATGCGGCTAACAACGGTCTCAAATACGAAATTGGCAAACCCACCAAAGACAATCCAACTGGCGAATTTGTCAGAGACTACTCCGAACGGCCGCCGGTAGACGTTTCGATTTCGCATATGGGGATGCAGGCAGATTCAAACGCCGTCTATTCTGGTTTGTCGTCGAAGACAAATGAACGCGATTTTGAATTCAGCGATCCGGAATCGACAGGACCAAACGTTGCTGCTTTCAAGCACAAACTAGAGTCAATGCAGGGGCAATATCCGCTTGTGGTCGTAGTCAACCCAAACGAAGAGCCATTTGCAAGCGCGCCAGGAACGCGCGGATTGTCTGACCTTAACCACGCCATTACTGTCGAAGGATACGATCCCAATACGGGTATGGTGCGCTACCGCAATTCGAATTTTGGTTCGCGCGAGCAAACCATTAGTGCAGACAAATTATTTGATGGCATGCGAGCTAATCTGGATGATTCTGTGGTTGCAGCTGTCGCCAAAGTTTTCAAAGAGCACAAAGCCGAAATCGATCAACATCCAGAGCGCATGGGCACAGTGCTCTATAACATTCTCAACCAAGCCGAAGTAGCTCAGAGATTGCAATTGTTGAAAAGACTAGAGATTGTCGCCGGTATGAAACTGGAGCATTATCTCAGCCGTGAGCAAGAACGCGAATTGGGCATCGCGCCGACTTTCTTTGAAAGCATTTTTGGTCGCTGATGGGCCGATCAACTATTTGTACTGTACAGCACAAAATTGTGCGTTCATGTTGCATTTTTGTTCATGGTTTATACTGCCTCAATTGACACAGTCACATATTCTTGAGGGATGGTTTGAGTGGACAAACTTGAAAATGACCCTGTGAAGACGGAAGTTGATCCGACTACTGACAATGAAAATAGCGGGCAGAGTCGCCGCGAGTTTCTTGTCAATGCCGCGACTGTTTCGGCTGCAATAGCTCTGTCTGGAGTTTTTAGCGAAGAGGCAGATGCTGCCGAAGTTATAAACGATCCTGTAAAAGCTGTGGCGATTCAAAGTCCTGAGCCGCCACAAACGATCTCAGTCGAGCTTGACGTCAACGGTCAAAGGGCGAAAGTGAATATCGATCCGCGAACTTCTTTGCTTGATGCTCTTAGAGAGTACATGGGGTTAACTGGCTCAAAAAAAGGCTGTGACCATGGTCAATGCGGAGCTTGTACCGTGCTTGTGGATGGGCGTCGTATCAATTCTTGCTTGACCTTTGCGGTGATGTATCAAGGTAACAAAATTACAACTATTGAAGGACTGGAGGCTGACGATAAACTTCATCCAGTTCAAAGTGCTTTCATTAAACATGATGGGTTTCAATGTGGATACTGCACTCCGGGACAAATATGCTCTGCTGTCGGTATGCTTGGCGAGGCAAAGGCGGGCTGCTTGAGCGCACTTACAGCCGATTTGGCATCGAGCAAAATAACTTTAACTGAGTCTGAAATTCGCGAGCGAATGAGCGGCAATTTGTGTCGTTGTGGTGCCTATCCTGGAATCGTTGCAGCTATCAAAGAATTATCGGAGCAAACAGCCTGATGAAAATATTTACTTATTCAAAAGCGTCGGGAACAGCCGCCCAAGCCATCCAAGAGGCGACAAATAAAACGGATTCTGCATACATTGCAGGCGGCACCAATCTCATTGATTTGATGAAAGATATGGTTCTTACTCCTGCTCATCTTGTCGACATCAACGGCTTGAATATGTCGTCAGTGACTAAATTGGACGGAGGCGGCGTCAGAATTGGCGCGCTTGCACGCAATAGCGATGTCGCTAATCATCCGTTGATTCGCGAAAATTACCCGGTCTTATCGCGAGCGCTTTTATCTGGTGCGTCGCCGCAGCTGCGCAATATGGCGACCACTGGTGGCAATTTGCTTCAACGTACGCGCTGCTCGTATTTTTATGATACTGCGAGTGCTTGCAATAAAAGAACGCCGGGCACCGGCTGCGATGCTATTGACGGTTACAACCGCATGCATGCAGTCCTTGGTGGCAGCGCTAAGTGCATCGCTGTTAACCCGTCAGACATGAATGTAGCTCTTGCAGCCCTTGATGCCAATGTTTTTGTCAGCAGTGGTAGTGGCGAAAGAAAGATTCGTTTTGTCGATTTTCATAAATTGCCTGGAAATACTCCACACATCGAAACTGTTCTTGAACCACATGAGCTGATTACAGCAATTGAGCTGCCAGCTGCTGGTTTCAATAAAAACTGGTGTTATCTCAAAGTGCGTGATCGAGCATCTTATGCATTTGCTCTGGTTTCGGCTGCTGTTTGTTTGCAGATGGACGGGAGCAGAATCAAAGAGGCAAGACTGGCACTGGGTGGTGTTGGCACTAAACCTTGGCGAGCAAGCGACGTGGAAAAAATGCTGGTTGGCAAAACTGCCGACGAGAAGCTGTTTAAAAACATCGCTGATATGGCGATGAAATCGGCGAAGGGTTACGAGCATAATAAATTTAAAATCGAGATGGGCAAGCGCACTATCGTGAGAGCTCTCAAAGTAGCCGCTGGAGGCGTAGCATGAAGAACAACCTCAATTTGACTCTGGTCGGCAAACCTCTCGATAGAATCGACGGGCCTTTGAAAGTAACGGGTAAGGCTCGTTATTCAGCAGAATTTCCGATGAAGAAAATTGCGTACGCTGTGCCGGTTGGCTCAGAGATTGCGAACGGTAAAATTCGCAATATTGACACGAATGCGGCCGAAAAGGCGCCAGGCGTGCTGATTGTGGTTACTCATAAAAATCGGCCGGCCATGAACTTTCCAAAAAAGCTTCAAGGCGGTGGATCCGATGCTGATGATCGAGTGCCTTTGCAAGATGCCAATATTCGTTATTCTGGTCAGTACATTGCCCTTGTTGTGGCTGAAAGCCTGGAATGCGCTCAATATGCGGCTTCATTGATTAAAGTGACCTACATTGAAAACGATCCGCTGATCGATTTTAAGCATAAGAGCGCCGAGCGTTATGAGGCTGAAAGCTGGTTCGGTGAAAAAATCTGTAAAACAAGAGGCGTACCTGATACTGCACTAGCTTCGGCGCCAGTTAAGGTCGACTACATTTATAGAACACCGACACAAAATCATAACCCGATGGAAACGCATGCCACGACTGCCAGTTGGGATGGCTCTAAACTGACTGTTTATGACGCGACACAGGGACTATATAACACGCGTAAAGCGCTTTGCGACATCTTCGAACTGCCAGCTACAGACGTGCGCGTCGTTTGTAAATTTATCGGTGGTGCTTTTGGCTGCAAAGGTTCTATGTGGACTCATGTGCCACTATGCGTGATGGCAACGAAAGTACTTGGGCGTCCAGTTAAGCTGGTATTGTCTCGCCCGCAGATGTTCACAAATGTCGGTCACCGTGCTGAGACCGAGCAAAGAGTAGCAATTGGTGCTGAGAAAGATGGGACGATTAAATCTATCGTTCATGAAGGTACATCGCAAACTTCTATAGCCGGCGAATTTATCGAGACTTTTACGAAAGCGACCCCCATGCTTTATCAAAGTCCAAATGTTTTCGTCGCGCAGAAATTGGTGCGTCTCAACAAAGGATTGCCCACCTTTATGCGTGCTCCTGGCGAAACACCAGGCGTGTTTGCCCTCGAATGTGCACTCGATGAGTTGGCATTTGCGCTCGACATGGATCCAATTGCCCTGCGTATGAAAAACTATGCCCGCAAAGATCAAGAAAGTGGCATGCCATTTTCCAGCAAGAGTCTAGACAAATGTTATTTGCTTGGCTCAGAAAGAATCGGTTGGGAAGACCGCAAGCAAAAACCAGGCTCTAGGCGTGAAGGTGATTATTTGATTGGTCTGGGGATGGCAACGGCAACCTATCCGGTAAATCATTTCAATGCCAGCTGCAAAGTTGTTCTCAATGGCGATGGCAGTTTCTTGTTTGAAAGCAGCACACACGAAATGGGTACTGGTACCTGCACTGTCATGGCTCAAATCGGCAGCGAAGAGCTGGGTGTGCCCTACGATAAGGTGACATTTGAGCTCGGTGATACCGACTTGCCCATGGCACCAGTTTCAGGTGGATCCGCTACGGTTAGTACCGTAGGCAGTGCCGTCATTGGCGCTGCGCGTGCTTTAAAACAAGATCTTATCAATCAACTCTGCGACAAAGTAGGCTCGCCTTTTAGCGCAGTGGCAGCAGGTGACGTTAAGGTCGAAGAAGGCAAAATCACAGCCGGCTTAAACGACGTCAGTCTCACTTACACAGACGCCCTGAAAGCGCTTAACCTGCCCTCGTTGACTGCCAAATTCGATACTTCTTTCGATAGAAAAAAAGACAAATATTCAATGCATTCGTTCGGTGCTCAATTCATTGAAGTAAAAGTTGATCCTGATTTAGGTCATGTGGTTGTCTCTAAAGCGGTGGGTGTCTTCGGCAACGGGCGCATTATCAATGAAAAAACCTGTCGCTCGCAAGTGCATGGCGGAATCGTCATGGGCATCGGCATGGCATTGCAAGAGTCGACAGTTATGGATAGACGTTCGGGACGCATCGTCAACGCGAACCTCGGCGAGTATCATGTGCCGGTCAATGCAGATATTCCGGCCATTGAAGGCTATTTCGTGCCAGAAGAAGATAACATCATAAACACTGTAGGAGCCAAGGGCATTGGCGAAATAGGCATCACAGGAGTGGCTGCAGCGGTCGCTAATGCTATTTTTAATGCAACCGGCAAGCGCGTCCGTGATTTGCCAATTACTCCCGATAAGATATTCGTATAAAAATGGACGAACTGGCGAGATTAATCGATGCGCTCTCACAGCAGCCCGAAGGTGCTGACGACAAGCTTTTTGCCATCGCTACGGTCGTAAACACTAAGGGCTCTGTATACAGGCGTCCAGGTGCCCGTATGCTCATCGCCGAATCGATGAAAGTAAGCGGCGCTGTTTCGGCTGGCTGCCTTGAAAGAGACATCATCGCTCAATGCGAAACACTCGTGGATGCCCCTCGTCCGTTGCTCTTAACCTATGATGGCGAAAGCGCAGATGAATTGATTTTTGGATTGAGACTGGGCTGTGATGGCATTGTTCAGATTCTAGTCGAGCCGGCAGCCCCAATCAAACCATCTCTCGATCGCTTGCAGATGGCGGTGCCTGAGCTCTTCTCGAGAACTCGCAAGGTGGCTGCTGTTACAGTGTTTGCGGTGCAGCCTTCCATCGTTTCTGAGAGCAGGGCATTCACAGCAGATGATCTTATCGGCACTGCGTTGCTTGTGACCGATGCAGAAGATCTTGAATTGCAAGCGCTTGCTCCGATGGTCAAAATCGCCCTCTTGAAAGAGGCGCGGGCTGCTCTCGATTGCATGCAGTCGCAAGTAGTGGAAGTTGTTGTCGACGGTCTTACGCTAAGAGCTTTTGTCGAAGTATCATTGCCGCGACATTCTTTATTGGTATTTGGCGCCGGGCAAGATACTGTGCCGCTTTTGAACATTGCGGAGGTGCTTGGGTGGCAAACAACGCATTTGAGTAATCGCAATTTTGTCGAAGCCTACGAAGCTTTAAATGGACAATTATTCGACAGCTGCGTGATCATGACTCATGATTACGAGGCAGACAAATTGATTCTGGAAAGTTTATTTCGACAGAACGTAAGACATTCTTTGCCTGGATACATAGGCATAGTTGGACCAAAGCGGCGCTCGCAAAAGCTTTTCGCAGAGCTTGCACTGCTGGGCATCGCTTTGACGGATGATCAAGAAGCGCGTGTTTTCAGTCCTGTTGGTTTAGATATTGGCGCTGAACGTCCTGAGGAAATTGCTCTGTCGATACTTGCTGAAATGCAGGCTGTGCGTACCGAACACTTTGGTGGCTTGCTTAAAGACAAGCAGGGTCCTATTCATTCTACTCGTGTTAGCCTCAAAGTCAGTGATGGAAACGATAACTTGATGCAGTTTCCAGAGGTGTCGTCAATCAACGCATCCTGCAACATTTTAGATGTCTGAGCCTGTGAGCGTAGCTATAGTTATCTTAGCTGCGGGCAGTTCTTCGCGCATGGGACGGCCGAAACAAAACCTGGTTTTTCGTGGCAAAACACTGTTGCAAACGACGATTGACGCAGCATGCGGTGCTGTTGGGATGATTGCGAAAGCGGGCATCTCAGCGAGCGTGCTTGTTGTTCTTGGAGCAAACGAAGAAGCAGTTCGGGCGAATAATGACTTCGGAAATTGCGACGCGATTGTAAATACTCGCTGGGCGGAGGGCATGTCTAGTTCCATTTGCTGCGCTTTGAGTCATTTGGCGAACTCGTCGAGGAATTACTGCGCGGCACTGTTTACGGTGGCAGATTTGGCGCACATAGATGCGGCACATTTTGTTAAGTTGATGGATGTATATGTCGCTTCAGATGCGTCAGTAGTGTGCTCCGCGTATGTCGATAAGAGTGAGTTAGGGACAACAGTTCTGGGTGTTCCAGCGTTGTTTAGACGGCCACTTTTTGCTGAATTGATGGCGCTTGCAGGCGATGTTGGCGCAAAGCGAATCATTGCAAAATATTCGAACAGTTTGGTTTCGGTAGAAATAGAAAGTGCCAGCTTCGATATAGACACAGAAGCTGATTTCTCGAAGCTCATCGGAGTGTAAAGAATACATAGGAATCGCGTAAGCGCACATAGCGATCTAAATTTCTGCTGCAGCCTCTTGTAAACCAAATTCATGCGGTGTACATCACAAATGTACACCGTGAAAACCATCACCGGGTGGCTTTATGAGCAATTTGGGCGATCTCAGCAAAAAAACAGCGGCGCTCTTTGGCTTCAAAAGAGTCAGTATGGGCAAGGCTCAAGCATGGTAGGAACTTCTTCCGTTGGTGGATTCACTTGCGACTCAAAGTTCTGCGGTCGATTTCAGCGAAATTTAAGTGAGGTCGAGGAGGTCGTGCAGCTTTATAACATGCCATTAAATGGGCGCATCGGGCAGCAGGAGGAATGGCTTAGGGACCATCCTCGAGTCGAAGAGTAATGTGTTTGACCATGAGTATTGTTCAGAATTGTCATCTTGTCGGCAAAGCTGAGCTTGAAATTGTCGCTATAGATTAGGACCTATCCACAGTTGTTGCACTTATTGCATATTTTGCACTTATAGCTTTGCACTCGTGGTAGCACTGCTCAGTGAAATCTCGAAAGGGAATGCCGTTATGGTGATGCCGATGCAATCTGTATTGATAGCTTTAACCGAGCTCGTTAAAAGTGAATTGCACTGTTTAACATGCTTGGAGCCCTGCTCCCCATTTGCGTAATGGGATTAATCATTTGTCGTTCTAGCTGGTTTATCATGCGTCCAGCGTTGGAAGGGTTTTTCTTCTGCTGACTTCTGGTACCACTGAATTCGTCATCGGGCAAAGACAAATCTTGAGTTTTAGCCTGGTTGAGCATGATTGGCGCTGGTGGTTCGGCATTGACACCTCGATCGGCGCGCGGATCGAGTGGAGGCTCTTTACCAGATTGGATGGACATGTTGCCACTACGAGCGGTGGCGGCATTGTGCTTGCCCGGATTTGATGAGTGATATTTTTCGCTTGGTACTGTCGATCTGAAAGCCCCAGCTGGGACTAGGTTGTAGCCAGCGGGATTTTTTCTTCCTACAACCGGGTCGGGCCCAACTGGTCTGTCCGGTTCGCTACTACCGAAGCTACCGGCGCGAGATCCTCCGTTAATCCACGAATTACCAGACCCAGGCAAATCGGCGCGGTCAGGTAGCGGTGGAAAGCCCGCTTGGTGTATGGGTTCGTCCGCGGCGATATAGGAGAGTGTGGGGTCTGGCTTGGCTATTCTTGGGACTGGGACGTAGCATACCTTCTGCGCAGGATTGGACGTCGCCGTGGTGGGACTGACGATTGCAGATGGTGACAAATGTCGCTCAGCTTGAGTTCTGTTTGAATACTGATTGTCTCCTGGCTGATGCACGAATTTGCCCATATTCGTAGCTGGTAGGCTGGACGATTGGGCGTTTACCGTGTTAGTCGAGGATACAGCGACTAATGGAAAAGCAATCGCAAGCAATAGCGCGGGTTTCGAGAGCATAGAGGGTTTGGTGGGTTTATCGGCGTGTCTCAAAGGAATCCCTCCCGGGAACTGACTTCTTTGCGCGAAGTGACTCGATTCTAACGATTTCAAGTGGATTGTCAATGTGCATCTAAAAATGAATCGTGCCGTTCGTTGCGCCTGACCCTGTTCTATTACCTTTTGATTGGTTGTTTTTATTGGTACCGCCAAATTCATCTGGTAACGCTAAGTTTGGAGTCGTTGACTGCTTTGTGATTGGAGCAGATGGAGTGTAACCTACAGGTGGACCGAAGCAGTGGGTATACACACTGTTCGCCCTACGCGCAGGTGCAGGGTTGTCTGAACCAGGCATATCAGCGCGTCTGGGTAGAGGTGGAAATCCAGCTTGCACAATAGGTTCATCGGCGGAGATAAAGGAGAGAGTCGGATCGCGTTTAACAGTTCTCGAAACTGGAGTTTTCGAAACTGGAGCATAGCCAGCGGACAATGCAGATTCGCCCGGCCCCAACATAATTAAATCCGGTGGCAGAAAATGGTGCTTGGCCCTGGGCGGTGAATCAGACGGTTGAGCGTTAGCGACCCCATTCGAGATGAAGGCGACCGTCACGGAACAAATTGCAAGTTTCGCTGAATGATTTGATGATCTGAATTTTGGTGACCGATTACATACGTGTCTCATCGAGTCTCCTTCAGGGAAAAAATTTGCAGTGTCGACTAAATAATTCTTCTGTGTGCTGTGCTTATGTTCTAGTGTTTTCTTGGATAATTGTCAACAGGTAGATTATTTTTGCCAACCCCGTGGGCCGGTTCGCCATAGAAGCGAGCCGACTGTTGAAATGCAAATTGGTTCTTAGCCTTCCGGAAGACCGTGCAGTCTAGGTAGCGACTGGCTCGCCTGCCGCCGTGCTGTGCCGCCCGCGCGCGAGGCGTTGATGTGCTCGCGTAAACTGGTGACATGATAAGGCACCGTTGATAGACAACTCTCCGGCTAGAGTCAAAGCCGCGCAAACTTCAGCTAGCGCCCTTGCTTTGCCTGCGCCAGCCAGACCCATCATCTCTAAACAGACTCTTTGGCTGGGCAAGCTAGTGCCACCACCAACAGTGCCAACCATCAGATTTGGCAGCATCACTGAACCATAGAGCGCACCGTCTTCTTGAATTTCCAGACGCGATATACCGATTGCAGATTCAGCTACACAGGCGACGTCTTGACCACAAGCCATAAACATTGCGGCGAGTCCGTTGGCATAATGTCCCTGAACACCAAAGCTGCCGATCAAGGCGCTGGCAATAGTGCCCATGGTGGAGTGTTTGACCATGGCATCAGGAGTCGTGTGCAAGCGCTTTACGACCAATTCTTCTGGAATACGAACTTCTGCTGTCACTTTTTTGCCACGTACAGAAGTAAAAGACAGAGCATTGGCTTTTTTGTCGCCGCTCATGTTTGTCTCGATGAACCAGTATTGTGGTTTGACCGGTGAATTCTCTTCGATGTAGTGGCAAACGGCTTCAGTCGAAATTGTCACCATGTTTTGACCAGAGGCGTCACCGGTGATGTATTCGAAGTTGATATAAACGTGATTGCCTTCGATTGTCGTACGCATGTCGACAAGTTTGCCGTGTCTTGTCGTTGTTGCCGCTACCTCAATAAATTTGTCCAGTTGCGAAATAGCCCAAACCACAAACTGTCCGGCTTCGCTCAGATCACGAAAAGCAAAGCTGGGTGCTCGACTTATGCCTTCGCTAATTAGCGCCACGCTGCATCCGCCAGCTTCTGTTATTACCTGGGCGCCTCTGTTGTAGGAGGCCACTAGTGCTGCCTCAGTCGTAGCCAGCGGTACATAATAGTCGCCTTGAGCAAAGAGTCCATTGACGCGCAAAGGACCGACCAGACCGATTGGCACTTTCACTGTGCCGATGAAATTCTCAATGTTTTTTTGAAAGACCTCACGCTCTTCGAATGTGTGCTGGTCTAAAATTATTGACTTCTGGGCTTCGTCCATGTTCAAGACGTCCCAGCGCCTGGCGAGAGCTTCGGACGTCAAGCGTGTGCCACCGGGAACTCGCGGTGGTGACTCATGATGCTTCGGTTTCAGCTGTTCTATCAGTGACTCCGGGGTCTTCGTCTCGAGAAGATCAGTAATGTGGCTCGTCGCCCGGGAGTGATTGGATGGCATGAGTTTTCCCTCGTCTATCGAAGTCGTCAGCTTAACTCAGGCAATTTTCGCACTGATCAGCAGGGACTAGACTATTTACAGGGAAGCCAAGAATGGAATTTAATGCCGTTTTTCACGCCGTTTTGATTTCGAAGGCAAAACGATCGGCAAACGTAGCTTGCATATGAATTCTCCAGGACTTGATACTGCTTCTCGAAATGCGATTTTTGCCCGCACTTAGAGCCTGAAAGTTATTCAACAAAAATAAAAGACCTTCTTTTTGACGCCCAGTTAAATCAGTGTATTGCAGGGCATCGCGAATTTTTAGCAAATCGGTCCAAGAAGTGTTTGTCCAATCATAGCCAGAATAATTGACGCCGAAACCAATGTTTGCAGTCTCGTAGGCGTAGTCAATCAAATTACCAGCGGATTCGGTCAAAAGCAGAGGCGATGTCTCAACCAGGTCCGGTGTTTCAATCGCGTTCATCCTTCAACCCCTTATCTCAGTTTCTTGCCCGTGATTAGACTTTAGGGCAACCAAGTGACACCTTGTTGACATTTGTAGGTCAATTTGGCCGGTGAACGCCATTGATTTGATTTCAATGGCGATTCCGCTGGGCAATTCAAGCTAGAAGTTCGTGGAGAATAGGTGCACTGTATCTGGTGGCATCACTGTTCTGCAATGGTTTGAAGTTCATTTGGCAGATTGATTGAAGGAAAGCGTTTTACGCTGTTCACCGCTTTGTGCATGAGCGGATCTATTAGTGAAGCCAGATATTCTCCGTTTTTGGTCGATCTGGTGTTGAATAAAATTGCCCAGTTCAGACCGTCGTAACGGCGCACCAGCAAGGTGGAAGTTCCTGGAAGTGCTCCTGTGTGCCAAGTGTTATGCCGGTTTCCCCCTAAATCTCGCACATACCAGCCGCACGCTCCGTAAAAGTCCGCGTGCGGCTCCAGTGTGGGGCGGGCAAACATTTGCTGAATTCCTCGCGAACTCAAAATTTTGCAAGCATTTGGGTCGTCAAAAGCCGACGCAAAACGCACTAAATCGATAGCCGAGGCTAACCACCCTCCGTGAGAGTCCATCACTTCCAGGCACCAGGCTCCATATTGGCCATCAATCATCGCTCCTTTGTTTGGTCCCAAAATAGCTTTGCTTTTCTGCTTTGTTTCGTCGTAGTAGAGCACTTCACCGTCAGCTCGGTCGGACATAAGTGTTCGACCTAATCTCATAGAGGTGACTCCAACAGGAGTAAGAACGTTCGCTTGAATAAAATGTTCGTACGACTGGCTACTCACAATTTCTATTATTTTTCCCAGTAGGCAGTAGCCAAAATTTGAATAGGCATGCTTGCTTCCTGGAACAAAGTCTAGTGGTTTGGTAAACATGAAACAAATGAGTTCTTCTTTGAGTACTTCCGGTGGATTCTCGATGTCCATGACTATTTCTGGCAGTGCAAACATCGGATCGAAAGACGCAGTTCGGTCAAATCCACCTTGATGTTGAAGCAGATGCAATATCGTGATCTTGGATAAATCGGGGTCTGGCGGTTTTGCTGTAGGCAAATATTTAGAGAGATAGTTCAGAATCGGTTCGTCTAAGCCAAGTTTGTTTTGTTCGCTTAGCTGCAAGATCGCTGCAGCGGTAACAGATTTCGAAATACTCGCGATGCGAAATAATGAGTTAGGTTGAACCAGCTGCCGATTCTCAAGATCGGCAAACCCGAAGCCTCGCGCGTAGATGATTTTCGAATCCTTGCTAATTGCTGCAGATGATCCGGGAATTTCATGCTCTTTTATGAACTCACTAAACAGCTGGTCTACAGGCTGCAGTTCTGGCGATGCATAACCGGTTGAAGGAACTCTCATGCTTATTCTCGACTTGCGAGCGGCGCCGTTATCGACTCGAGCGACTTACGTTCAGCGGCAACACCAATATAAGCTTCGACAATTGCCGCCCCAATCATCAAAATCGCTCCTGCGAAATATCCCCACGAAAGCGTTGCGCGGGAGCCTGTTTGAATGAGGCTGGCGAAAATCCAGGGGGCAAATACGCCACCAACCAGGGTGCCTGTCGCGTAGAACAATGCGATGGCCAAGCCTCTTATTTCTAGCGGAAAAATTTCACTCACAGTTAAATATGCAGCGCTGGCAGCGGCTGACGCAATGAAGAAGATTATCGTCCAGCACCAGGATTGTGTATCTGCATTCAGCACACCAGCTCTGAATAAAAAGGCGGTTAAGGCAAGCAGTATGCCAGACAGTGCATAGGTTCCGACAATCATCGGCTTGCGTCCAATGGTGTCAAACAGATGTCCGAGCAAAACTGGACCCAGTAGATTACCGAGAGCAAAAGGCAAGATGTAACCGCTCACGCTCTGCGGTGGCACTCCATAAAACTGCACAAGTACGAGTCCGTAAGTAAAAAAGATTGCATTGTAGAAAAAAGCCTGTGCTGTCATCAAAGCTAAAGCCAAGAATGACCGCATGCGGTGTTCGTGCGCGATCGAGTTCCAGATTTCTTTTAAAGGAGTGGCACCACGTTGTCTGATGCGGATTTTGTCTTCGGTAATCTCAGGTAGTGGTTGTCCAGTTTTTGCCGCAATGTCATCTTCAATTTGTTTGACGATTTTCTCGGCTTCCTCATAGTGACCGTGAATCATCAACCATCTAGGGCTTTCCGGCACCCAGTGTCTGAAGTACAAAACAATCAAACCAAGTAGTGCGCCAATACCAAAGGCCACTCGCCAGCCTAGCCAGATTGGAAAGTATTGTGGGTTCAAAAGAATAAGTGTCGCGCCCGCTCCCAGGGCTGAGCCTAACCAGTAGGTGGAATTGACGATTAAATCAACGCGCCCTCTAACACGAGCAGGAATCAACTCATCGATGGCTGAATTGATTGCTGCATATTCCCCACCAATGCCTGCGCCTGTTAAAGCCAGAAAGAAGGCATAACTAGCAAAATTCCAGGCAAAGGCGGTTAGGGCAACGGCGGTTAGATAAACGATCAAAGTGATGTAGAAAAGCTTTTTGCGACCGAAGCGGTCCGTACTGTAGCCGAACCCCAGCGCTCCAAGCACTCCTCCAGCCAGATAGCAGCTTGCGCCCATGCCCACCTGGGCAGGCGTTAACCCGAGCGCCTGTGAGTTCTGCAACGTCGCGCCAATGGCACCGCCAAGCGTCACTTGCAAACCGTCAAGAACCCAGGTGATACCGAGTGCCACGACAACGAGCCAGTGCCATCTGCTCCAGGGCAATCGGTCCATACGCGCCGGAATGTCAGTCTCAATCCACTCAAATTGCTGCGTGCTTGCCATTTACCATATCTATGTCGATTCGCTACTTCGACGAATAGAATAACTTATTCAGTTGCTCAGCCTGTTGTTTATAAGGCTCAATCGGCTGAGTTTTGGGTTTGCTCAGCCCAGTATCCTGGGCTAGTTGGCTCGCTTTTTGCAATTTCTTGGCAATTTTTTCTGCGGTCTCCACATCGCCGTATTCAAGGCAGAGTTTCAATTGATGCTGCAAAGAGACAACGCCGTCGCTTGTGCGGACATCTATTGGCAGTCTGGGTGGCGGCGCTTTTTTTCTACCAAAAAACGGATGGACAGTCAGAATCAAGGCACTGGTGAGGGTGAACCAGCATGTCGCAATCAGTCCTGCCAGCAGGAACCCCAGTTGATGACCGGTATGCTCGAATATTAATATGGCTAACATCAGACTAAACGCCAGGTTCAGTCCAGTCATGGTGCGACGCATAGCTTCCTTTTAGTAATTGTGCAATTAAAGCTTGCCCACAATTCATGCTGCGGTAATGGGTGAATGTCTTTTTCCGTAATTAATTTGTGTTTGAGTCTGGTTGTGCCGGTGGATTCTCCGTTATACTTTTGCTCCATCAGGCGCCACGGACCCTTTGCCCTTATGTTTAGGCAGCATCATTCAGGTAATTTATGAAAAGCTTTCAAAAAATTATTGCTGTGCGTCTTGCACCAAAAGACGATTTGAGGCAGGCACTCGAAAATATTATGCGAGAAAAGAATCTTCTCGCAGCAGCAATTGTCAGCGCTGTCGGATCGCTTGCCTGCGCTGAATTGCGCATGGGCAGTGGCGAAGTGAAGAATCTGGATGGTCCTTTTGAAATCGTTTCTCTCAGTGGCACTCTGGGAAAAGGCGGTATGCACGTGCATCTGGCTGTAGCCGACGGGCATGGCAGCACATATGGTGGTCATCTGCTTAATGGTTGCGAAGTTAGCACCACGGTCGAAATAGTCATTCATAATTTGAGTGATAGTTATATTTTCGAACGTGTTGTTGATCCATTGACTGGCTTTAAAGAATTGGTTGTGCGTGCGATCGAACCAAGTATTGTAGTCTAAGCGACTTGATGCCTGGCTGATGCCACTGTCAATTTTGACACCAGATACGGCACCAGATATCTGGAAGGATTTCTATTCGTTTGCTTTGGTCTTGGTTCGATCAGGCACGAAGACCGATGCTGCTTAGAGTCGTGTGTGCTGCGTTGTGACATCTGCTGCATTTGTTCTGCTTTTGCCATTCGGCATCCGCATCAGAAAGTTCAATTGTGACCGAGTCTTGCTTTGCGCTTCTCTAGAAAAGCGGCTGCTCTCTGGTATCGCGCTGCGGGAGTCTCTGTGGCGGTTTCATCAAACTGCATATCGTTTTCTTTGAGAAACACTGGTAAATGTTCGAAGGCTTCATCGACGTTCGCGCATGGAATGTAGCGCTTTTGCAGTGGCAATTGTCGATCTGGAAAAGCTTTAAAAGACGGATTGAGACTGGTAAAAATCAGACATGGCGAGCCCGCAAATGCTCCCTTAAAAACCGACAGCTGATCGGCAAAAACTATGTCTGCAATTTCCTTGGGACCCACCCAGCCAGCATCGCGCACATATTTGGCTGGCGGTGCCATGAACAGTCTTCTCTCTGTGATTACGACCGAAGTAAGTTTGAGATTTTTGGCGATCGCTTTGTGGGCAAAGGTGACTATAATGATGGCCAGGGGACACAATATCGCTGCCGTTAACTTTGCTGAAATTGATGTTGGTGAATCACTGTGTGCGACGCCAAAAACGAACACACAAACGATGGCGATGATAATGAAACTTCCCAGAAACAAAAACAATGCCAGCTCAACTCCGAATACCGACTTTCCTCTGGAACCATCGGGCTCATCGGCGTCATATACTAGCGATTCGCCTTTTGGCAGAATGCCCTGTAAGTCTGCTCGCACTAAAATTGCCTCTAATTTAGGTTCATCCTGTCCTAGTTGATCGTTAATTTTCTAAGCGGCCGGCGCTGACGAATCTTGTACTTTTTTCCAGGCATCACCACAAAAGTGCAATTTCTTCCATTGTCCATCACGTTTGATAAAAACATCGCTTGTATGAGATTCAAATTTCATTGGTTTGGCTCCACCAATTTCTTTGATCAAGACAAACGTAACTACTGCCTGGTCGCCAGTTACTCTGACGTATGGATGGTCAATAACATAAGAAATTGGCGGTATTTTCAATCTGCGTTCTTCTGATTCAATTGATTCTTTTACGTCTTTGATTATGTTGTCTCTTCCAACGACCATCTTGCGAGTGTTCTCGTCGTAAGTTGTGCAATTTGCGTCTAAATGACTAGCTAGTGCCTTGAAATCGTGATCGGCTAAGGCTCTGGTTATTGCTTTCAAGACATCAAGAATGCTATCGGCATCGCCGTCAACAGTAGGCTCTAGACAACTAACCGAGCATATGGATTTTTTCGGTTGGACATCAGAATATTCACTGGCCATAGCTATTCCAGAAGGAGCAAGAAGCAACAGGCTAAGCAACGAATATTTTGGAATTGAATAATTCACCCTCTATTCTCCTTTCAGCGCACTATCGATGTAACGCAAAGATCGATCAGTGTCTTCGAGATACTTGTGCAAGCGATCGATTTCATTTTGTAGTTGCGCCACTTGAGACATTTTTCGGTCGCATGCCAATTCAATTTCAGACCTTTGCTTCAATAGGGCATTGCGAGAATAGTTTAGATCACCTTCAACCTGAGGATCGTAAGCAAACACTTTTTGCACAATCAAAGAAGAGAGCAGACAAACCGAGCAAGTCGTTAAAACTAACCAGAAATCCCGACGACTAAAATGCATGCAAAACTCACCCAGCGTCACTTACTTACGCTAAGTTAGGACTATGATTTGTTTAACGTCAAGTTAAATTGGCTGCACCAGCGCTGATATAGTGTGAGTGGTTCAAGCGGTTTACTATCTTATGTAGTTGTTGCGAGGTGAAAAAAATGACTGGGCGCCAAAATGGGGGAGACTGCTGGATTTTATAGATCCGCTCAAATGCAGTCTCCTCCGTTGGTTGGCAAGAAGGTCGAGCTAGTTGTCTCATCAACAAATTCCGGTTAGCGGATAGTGAGAATCTTCCATCCTTCGTACACTGGCTCCTGGAGGTGGTCCGCGTAGGCGGCATAGAATGCAGAGTTGTAATCCAAATTCGTTTCCTTTTTTCCTTCTTGATGTCCTTATCGACAGGTATTTCCGCATGTGCAAGTGTCTGCATCGCAGATGGCAATTTTGGCCGCAGGCGTTCGTTGGATTGCACGAGCGTTAGGACGCTTAGCCCTTTCCGCGGCGGCGATAGCCTGGAGCATGACGTCGATATGCAATTGAACGGGGGCTTTGATTCCCGCTTTCTTGTTGGCGGCCATTGCGGCGAGAACGAGTTTGATGATGACTTGGGCAGCGATTGCGCACTTCTTGCACTGATTCGCTACATTGAGTTTGATTTGGAGTTGTTTGACTGTGCGAACGCCGTCTTGCTCGACTGCTTTGACGATAGCAGCGTGGCCGACAGCAGCACAATTACAGATAAACATGGCGTCCTCCTTTACTTACACATTCATAGAATGCGCATGGGAGTTGATTGTGTTGAATATTGTTGGAATTGCAGGTTGAGAAAGTTTCTCAATAGGGATAATTGGATTTGACCTGAGCCTACAGATTTGAGGTGCAGAAAGCAGTCAGTTCAGCCTAAGAAAACGCAAAGCTGCCGATTAAGCCCTTCGCTAACTCTCGCGAGCTGCAATAATTACCCGACAGAAGCTTAATTCATCATAGTTTTGGCGGTTTATCCCATCCTTGCGCACAACTTAGTCACAATCGAGGCATACAGTGATGCCATAAAGAGCTTCTAAGAGGCATGGGAACTATGCGAACCACAGTCACAAACGATATTCTTCCAGTCGAAATTCTGCTTTCTGGAAGTCAGTATCAAGCACCGGTAACCGCTGCCCCACCAGGCGCATCCGATATAGATGCCGCCAACCGTCAGCTCACTTTTTACGAGAAATCCCGAGCTTTCAACGATACCGGTATTGAGTCGATCATCCAGAAAAAAGTTCGCCACACCATTCAAGCCGGACTGGAATGCAGTGCAATCGTGCAAGAGTTAGTCCTGGGACATGTCGAAGACGCTCACTGGCAATCCAGAAGAAAAGAGTACTTCCGTGGCGCCTCTACTCGTAGGTCTGACAACGAAGCTAACAGACTCAAATATATGCAGTGCCGCAATCCTCTCATGACAATTTTCGACAATGTCGTCTTTGGTTCGTCTCGCTATTTGAGGCGCTTGTTTGCTGCTTGAACGTTAATCATCACTGCGGAAAAATCGGTTTGAGTTCGCTAGACTGATGCCCGTCAGGCACGTATCCGCCTGAACACTAGTGCGGGATTTTTCGTGGCATCAATTTCAAACGTCAGCGCAAGCCATCAACAATCAAAGCCTGTAGGAGGGATTTCCGACTGGCAAATCGCCGTCTTGCTGTTTGTGGCAGCCAGCCTTGTTTTCATACCCTTTCTTGGCACAACGCCAATGATCGATCCTACAGACAGTTTCTTCACAGAATCGGCTCGTGAGATGCTCGAACTCAAAAGTTTTGCTTGCACTTTCATCAATTATGAACCGTGGCTCGATAAGCCTGCTTTGCACTTCTGGTTTATTGTGGCTGCCTTCAAATTGTTTGGTATCAACGAATTCGCCGGGCGTTTGCCTTCGGCTCTGGCTGGAATTCTCGAAGTTGTTGCTACTTACTGTTTCAGTCGACAATTTTTGACGCGTAGGCAATCTTTGCTCTCTGCTGCAATTTTGCTCTCTTTACCATTGTTCGTTTCAGTCGGTCGCGTTTCGCTCACTGACGAACCGCTCTCTTTGTGTCTCACTACAACCCTGTTTTCCTTTGCTATTTTCCTCATCAAAAAACGTTTCAAGTTTTTGATTTTTGCTTATCTGGCGCTTGCTGTAGCTGTACTGATCAAAGGTCCATTCGCTGTGGTGCTTGTGGGTTTGATTCTAGCTGCCTATGTTGGTTTGACTAGCATTCCTGGCATCGACCTGCGTCGCATCGACTTTCGTCGCATTTTGCTGAATGTCTGGCAATTGCACCCATTCGCCGGAGTGCTTGGTATTTTGCTTTTGACTTCGCCATACTACATTTGGGCTCACAACGAAACACATGGTGCATTCACAACTGCATTTTTCTTTCGTCAAAATTTTGGTCGTATGGTTGGCGTCGTCAATCACGTAAGACCGTTCTGGTGGTACTTGCCGATCGCTGTTGGCGGATTTTTTCCCTGGTCTCTTCTTATTGCTTTTTGGTGGCCGTGGATTGCCAAAATCTGGCAGCGCAAAGAAATTCTCAACGATAAGCGGCTGCAATTGCTGGTTTTCGCAGCGTGCTGGCTGACCATGACATTTTGCTTTTTTAGCGCTATTCCTACTAAGCTTTATACATACATCATTCCTCTCAGTCCGGCATTTGCGCTGCTGCTTGGATGCTTTATTGATAGTCTTATAAAAGCCCGTAAAACATTGCCACTATATGCAGTGTCTGTGTTTTTCGCTGTCGGCCTTATTGTTGGACCGTTTGTCGTCAGCAAAATCTTTGACAAGGCGTATGCGTTTTTGGGGCTGGAAATCACAGCAGCTGTTCTTTTGCTTGGGGCGACAGTTGCAGCGGTCAACTTTGTTCGCACTCGAAAAATCGTCACAGGTGCAGCTATTTTGTGCTCGACGCTTTCGGTCTTTTGTGCCATTTTTGTGCCATTGATGTTCACTCTCTATTACAACGTCTATCAATTGCCCATAGATAATTTGGTCGCTTACGCGATCAAGCGCAATGCCAATCTTGCCGTGGTCAATTATCTGGAGCCGTCAACCACATACCATTACAAACGCAAATTGCCTTTGATCAAAGACGAAGCAGAGATGCAGTCATATGGCGATGATAGAGCAGGAATGCAGTGGATTCTTATTAGCGATGATGTTCTCAGTGTGCTCGCCTGGACCAACCGCTCGCCTCGGGCGGTTTGCTATGACGGTCACTGGTGGCTCTTCGCCATTGACCGAAATTGCAAAACAGAAGGCACCGTGCCCTGGGTAGGGCTGTATACCAAGGATGGCAGTCACAAACCCGTGAGTTATCCGAAACTTGCCGATATGCCTAATCTTCGAGACTAACTTCGTCTCTTGGAGGTGGTGTGTTCAGTCTGGTGGCGACTGCATAAATGCGTTTACCCTGCGATTCATGGTAGGTGCGCATCAAGATTTCTGCGAGCAATCCCATCAAAATCAACTGAATTCCCACCATGAAACACATTGCCACAAGAACAGGCAAAGGAGTTTCGATGAAGGTTGTGTCGTAACAGAATTTGAGCACGAGCATCCAGGCAAAACCAGCGAATGCAAAGCCAATCGAGGCAATACCGGCTGTGCCGAACACATAGATAGGTTTAGTGAAATAGCTGCTCATGAATTTGACGGTAATCAAATCGAGAACAACCTTAAATGTACGCGACAGACCATATTTCGATTGACCGAATTGTCGGGCGAAGTGATTGACTGGAATTTCAGCAACTTTGGCACCCTGCCAGCTTGCGTAAATCGGCACGAAACGGTGCATTTCACCGTACAGACGAATGTTTTTAATTACGTCGCGCCGATATGCCTTTAGTGAACAACCATAATCATGCAGACGTACGCCGCTAATTACAGAGATGATTTTGTTTGCTGTCCAGGAGGGTATCAAACGAGTGAAAAACTCATCCTGACGGTTTTTGCGCCAGCCGCTGACGACGTCATAGCCTTCGTCCATTTTATTCAATAAGGATCTGATGTCTGCAGGATCGTTTTGCAGATCAGCATCCATTGGGATAATAATTTTGCCCAGCGAATGGTCGATTCCAGCTGATAGTGCCGCTGTTTGACCATAGTTGCGCACGAATTGAACTATCTTGATACGTTCATCTCTCAAAGAAAGTTTTTCCAGCTCTTCAAAAGAGCGATCGGTTGAACCGTCATCAATAAATACGGCTTCCCAAGTTTTGCCAAGCTCGGTCAACGCGGCGACGAGCTTGTCATAGAGGCGTTCAATATTTTCTTCTTCGTTATAGACCGGAATGACGACAGACAATTCTGGTTTTGGCTTGGCCTGTCTGGATGTCGCCTCTTGCAGCATTTTGTCCGACCACGTGTCGGACGTATCCATGTTTACTGAGCCAACTGGTTGTTTATAACGAGCCATCTTTCACCGCGAGCGCAGGGCATTGTGAGTTGTGCTTAATTTGGTGACTAACTTAGTTTGAGCGTTGTCAAAGGTTAGTGTACATGTCTGCGTCAACTTCGGGAAACTAAATTACGGTAAGGTTTGCTCTTCGCTCACGGGCGCCTGTTCTTTGTCAATCTTTGTTGCGAGCACACATCCCCAGGCGCAAAAAACGGTCAGCATCAAACCCGTAACCAAAGGACTCACGCTATGCGTGCCGGACGCCGCAACCACAAATTGCAGATTGAGACCGATCCACATAACAATTGTCAGCTGACGCATCGAATGGCTGATTTTCGCCGACCACTGATTGGAAAACATCAATAAGCTGGCAAAGCTAAGAAGTGCCAGGTCATAGTTGAATAACCGTGAGTAAACTGGCAAAGCGAGAAGGGCGACTATGGTTGTAATTGCCAGTCGATCTTTCTTCGCAGCGTTTTTTTTCACATGCCAGAAAACGAAAAGCATTGCTAAAGTCGCCATCCCCGCAGCTGCTGCGAAAATAATCAACCTTGAAGCTGGTGGCGCTGACTCGGGCAGGCACATAATAATGGTGCCTGGAACGCAAGCCACAAGGTGCGAGACGTTAGCTGTAAACATGGCGTTTGCCAGCCTTGTTGTGTCGAAGAGCCATTGAGAAAATATCGCCGGCGTCAGGCAAAAAACATTCAATGTAAGAAGCGCCGCGCAGCCGACTATCAAAGCCCAAAGGCAGCGGAAATTGCCAGTAGCGATGGCAATGACGAAAGGGACAGGTAGAAATTGCGGTTTCAGCGACATCAACGACCACAGCAATCCCGCGGTGATACTTTTGTTTTTTTGCAAAAGATAATAGCCTGCCACCAGTGGAAATAAACCAAATAGCATGCTTACCTGACCCAGCCAAAGGGTTCCGGCAATAGGAAAAAATAGCATGCTGCCCAAAAATACTTTGCGCGCGTCGATGCCGACAGCGCGCTCGGCTTTTAGGCCAAGCCAGGCGATGCCCGCTAAATTGATGGCCTGGAAAACAAGCAAGGCAATGTTTGCAGGTAGCGGTGCAAAAACGGCGAAAAGTACTGCAACCAGAGGTGTGTAGAGAAAAGTGCCGTAGAGGTTTTTGCTTAAGGTTGGATAGAACTGATGGAGAAATTGATCGAATGGAGTATTAATGAAAGTGGTGGCATTCGATGGTGGGTAAAGAATTCCAGTCTGATTGTGCGCTACGAGATAGCCAGCACTGTAAAAATTGAGATGAAAGTCAGATGAGATTCTCGAATTAGGAACGAGAATTTCAGTGCCGACGATTGTGCTCAAGAAAAATACGCACCACAACAGTGATGGTATCCAGGAGATGAGCGCGAGTGCTCGCATTGAAAATCGTCCTGCTTTGCGGTTAAGAGAAGTATTTGCGCCAGAACTGTTGGAACATAAAAAGCGTCCACAATTCTTTGCGTCGATCTATCGAGCCTGAACGATGTTCGCTCAACAAATTCCGCACATATTCTTTTTCAAAAAGTCCCTGCTGGACAATGAATTTATCGCTGAACAATTCATCGACAATCGGCTTAAAGTCTTTGTTTAGCCATTTGGCGACGGGGATACCGAAACCTTTCTTCGGACGATTGATGGTTCGGTGCGGCAAATATGGTGTCACTGCTTTTTTGAGAAGATATTTGGTCGTCATGCCCTTTACTTTCAATGATGACGGCAATGAAAGCGCAAATTCTACCAGCGGATAGGCTAGAAATGGCAATCTAACTTCTAGTGAAGCAGCCATCGATGCTCTGTCGGATTTAACCAGCAAATCATCGGGCAAGTATGTGCGCAAATCTAAACGCATAATGCGCGCGACCACATCATCATCAGCGATAGCTGGACTGAGGCTGTAATACGGATTGCTTGAATCGAAGAAATCTTCTTCACGACCGACCGTGGCCGCTCGACTAGACTTAACGTTGCGGCCTGCGTGGTCCATCAATTTCTCTTGTTCTTGCAGTGAAATAGAGCCCATCCAGCGCAGATGTCTTTGCACTGGCGATTCAGCGGCAGACGAAATGAAACGCTTCATTTTGTAATCGAGACTGAGATTATTCATATTGACTGGTAGCGCGCGAATCGTCGGTTCGATCACGCCATTGCGAAGCACGCTTGGCACTCGATTCCACATGCTGGCCATTTTGTGCGCCTGATAGGTGGGATAGCCACCAAACAGTTCATCTCCACCTTCTCCAGACAAGGCAACTGTGACTGATCTCTTGGTCATTTTTGAGAGAAAGTACGTCGGCAAAATTGAAGCATCTGCCATCGGTTCATCGAGGACCGCCCATAGTTCTTCCATTGTTTCAAGGGCCAAGTCTGGCAAAAATTGAATCACTTCGTGGTCGGTGCCCAGATGGCTGGCAACTGCTTGAGCGTGGGCAGACTCATCGAATGACGGATCGGCAAAGCCAATTGAAAAAGTGCGAATGGGCTTGCGTGAGTGAGCCGCAGCAAAAGCGGCAATGGCCGACGAGTCAATGCCTCCGGATAGGAACACACCCAGTGGAACATCTGCGATCATGCGCAATTGAATCGATTTGTCCAAAAGCTCAACGAGCCTTCCGGCTGCGTCTGATTCAGTAATCGATTCCTGCGCTTCGATTTTTGGTGTCCAGTAGTTTTTTAACGAGATGTCGCCATTTTTGACAAGCATAAAATGACCGGGCATTAGTTTGTGAATGCCATCAAAAATCGATTCTGGTGCAGGCACATACTCTAGAGTGAGATATTTTTGCAGGGCTTGCAGATTGAGATTCTTGCGCGTTTTAGGATGAACCAAGAGAGCTTTCAATTCGGAGCCGAATATCAGTTGTCCGTCGAACACGCCCCAGTGCAATGGCTTTTCGCCGAGTCTGTCACGGGCAATGAATAAAGTCTCTTTGCGTATGTCCCAGATCGCGAACGAAAACATCCCCTCTAAATACTGGAGGCAGTCGACGCCATATTCTTCGTAGAGGTGGACAATTACTTCGGTATCGCTTCTGGTGCGCAAGGTATGACCGAGCTTTACGACTTTCTTTTGCAATTCTTGAAAGTTATATATTTCACCGTTAAAAACAATCCACACTGACTCATCTTCGTTGGCGATGGGTTGCTGACCGGTTGCCAGATCGATGATCGATAGACGAGTCATGCCCATAGCCGCTGGACCTACTGTCTTCATTCCTTCTTCGTCGGGCCCACGATGATAAATGCTGCGGCACATTTGGGGCAGATAGTTCTCGTCTGGAGCTATGTCCTTACCATTTAGATTGAGATAGCCGATGATGCCGCACATATTGGTCGCCTTATTTTCTATTTGATACTAGCAGTAGTGGCACTGGGTCGGTAAATTTGCCTCGACTTTTTGCCAGAAATCCAAGGTCCAATTTTTTATAGACCGACGGACGACTTTCCAGAATGACAGCTTGAGAGCGCACGTCTTGAGGCAGCATCTTGAAGCGATCTTCGGTCACTATGATCAAGGCTGGCTCAGGTTTGCGCATGTACGCTGCCAGGTCATCGGTGCCATTCAGTTCGGCTGGAATTTTTCTCGTTTCAAAAAGGGAAGCGTCATACCAGTCGATTGTTTTAGCGAAATCTCCATGAATAGCGATGCGCGATTCTGGATGTAATTTCATGATTTGGATGTAGGAGTTTGCTGGTGATTGCTTCGCCAGCAATGGATGCACTTGAACGCTGAAGCTGATGAGCGCCCAGCATAATCCAGTAAAAATGGCTCCGTAAGCTAGCAGCGATTTGTCTTTAACAAGTGCCCAGACTGCTGCGATGCCGCAGATAACTAGACCAGCCGGCATCATAGCCCAGCTTTCTACATCGCTGCTTTGTGTCACCAGTGGCAGCATATAAGCTGCCACTGCCGCCCCACCAAAAAGACCAGCAGCAAATAACCAGGCGCCCAAATAGCCGCCAGTTTGTTTGTTCTTGATCCAGTGATTGATGCTCAGGGCGACGACGCCAGCTGCTGCTGGGAATGCAGGCAAATCGTAGTAGTTCATTTTGCCGCGTGAGAAGGTGAAGAAGGTGGTAGTCAAAACAAGCCATATCCAGAGGTAGAGCTCTTGCTTGGACTCATTGAGATCGACCTTTTTCTGCCATCTTTTGACCGCGCTAAAAAGAGCGAATGGTAAAAATATCGACCAGGGAGCAAAGCCCATGAAGAGCGACTGCACCATGTACAAAGGCGAATAGTGGTAGGCGTAGGCGGAGCCAAAAAATCTTTCCACATTGTGATGCCATAGCCAGGCACCGATGCCAGCTGTAGTTGTTACGGCGGAAGCAGCTGCTATGTACCAGGGCGCAGCAACGGCGAAGAAAACGACAGCAGCGATAGCAATCTGCACGACATTGAGAATGCGCAATTGTTTCGTTGCTACTAGATAGAAGAAAAATGATGCAGCCGGCAATATGAGAGCAACAGGGCCTTTGGTTAAGGTGCCCAGCCCCATACTTATTGCAGCGATGAGATAGCAGGGCAGACGCTTACTTTTGTCTTGCAGACCAATATACAAACTGGTAAGCGCCACTGTGTCGAACAAAGTGAGAAGCATGTCTGTCATGCACAATGTGGCAAATTCCCAGAAACGCTGAGAAGTAGCCAGAATCATCGTCGCAATAAGACTTGATTGCCAACCCCAGAGGCTGCGAATACCTGTCGCAAACAAAGCGAGACATAACAGCGCTGCCACCATAGATGGTATACGTGACGCCAGACCAGAAGGTCCAAAAGCGGCAAAGCAAGGAATAATTGCCCAGTAATTTAAAACGGGTTTGTCGATGCAGGGGACGCCGCGATAAAGAGGCACGATGTAGCTTTGATGCTCCAGCATTTCGCGAGAAATTTCAGCGTAAGCAATTTCCGAGCGATTGAATTTCGGTCGCGAATTCGAAACGCTAAAGTAGGCGCAACCAGAGATAAGCAAAATAGCAATGAGGGATTGCAGCCAGATCTTTCTATGGGCGAAATCGTCAGCTTTGCGGCTTTTGGCCGTCCTTTCTGACTGTGGTTTGGCAAGATCGTTCGAGGCAGTTGAAATATCGGTCGGAAGGTCCGCTGCGTGAGTGGTCATGCCGAAATCCTTTAGGAAGCAAGAGTATGTATCTTGGCATGCTCGAAAGGTTCGGTCTTTAAGCTCCCTTAAGGGGAATACCGACAAATATCAAAGTTGCCTCTGGGCCTGCGTTTGAGCTTCGAAATTATATTAAGATGATGTCGTCTTGAATGAGGCGCAGTTAATAACTGCTGAAGTACAATGGTGATGCTTCATGAATAGTGCATCAGTGTGATTGAGTAAACGAGATGAATGAATCAGATTGGGCGAAATCTGGCGTTTTCGACCGTCGTTTTCGAATCGTTAGAAAGCTTGGCACTGGAGGTATGAGCACGGTCTATGAAGCCGAAGATACGATGGTGGCATCAATATCAAAATAATCGACTTTGGCATTGCGAAGTTCGATCTTGCAGATAGTCCTGAGCTGACAAAAACTGGCGAAATATTTGGCAGCCCACTTTGATTCAATGACCGACGCTCTTAGCGCATTCGATGCTCGTACCCAGGCACCAGTGGCTGCACCTGTGGAAAAACAAAATACTTCGAACCTCAAGACATAGAACTCTGTGGGCGCTTTTCTTTTCGTAATCGGTGCAGGTATAGTCTTTGCCACCCTTTATTTAACATCAACAAACAGACCTGCTAATTCGCAGTCAACAATATCTAAAGATGTAAAATTTGACGCTTTAGTACAAGCGCCAGAAACCAAAAGCTGTTGGTATAGAAGCTTTGCATAAAGCATTGCCGAAATTAAAGATCGAAAACTCTACAGAAAAGTCTGTTTTCTAGAATCATTGTTCTGTCTACCTATCGGTCTGGCTTGACGCAGCGAAATACATAACGGTGGTCATACCAATAGTCTATTTCCGCTAGAGCACTGCTGAACCAGCGCTTATCCTCTCTTATAGGAACCGGTATGTAAGCTGGGGGAAGCATCCGTTTGACGAAGACTTTAAAGCCTGCAGTTTGAAAGCTCGTGATAATGTCATCGACTGAGTTCTGCGCACATTTAATCGTGGCGTAGCGGTTGATTGCTTCTTGGGTCGCCACATATCGTTTATCGCGGATGTAATCTGCGTGCCAAGCAAAGTAAACGCCTCCTGGTTTGAGGCGATCGTAAATTTGTGCGGCGTGCTTACGCATGTCTTCAATCAAATAAATAACCGCGCTGGAAATTGCATACTCAAAATCTGCGTCAAGCGATTGGAGATCATCGAGTGCCAGAAATTCAATGGGTAGATCCTTGCTACGCGCTTTTGCTTTGGCGATGGACTGCTCAGCCAGATCTACACCGACGGCCTTTTTGAAAGGCATGGAGTCGTAGATGCGTAAAAGTAAGCCACCTTGATTGCATCCAAAATCCAGAATTTTTTTGTTCGTGAAGTCTACGTCTATAGCGTTAGCAATGAAGTCATCCCAAAATTCCTTGTGACTATCTTCGAGGGCCTGGTCCCCTGCGTCTGGCTCTTGCCACCACTGGCTGATCAAATTCGTTGGCTGCATATTTGGCCTCGTTGGTTTTATAGTGACTTTTTGCTTGCTTAAAAGATTAGGTCATAAATCAGCGCTTGGGACGAACCCGCGAAATTATCGATCAATTTCCAAAATAAATGCTCGTTTTTCGTCGTGAATTGCCGGAAAGGTCTTCCTGGCTTGAAATTCTCCGCATGAGCTGATTCTCAAGAAAATGCTTGACATTGGATATCTGGTTGCATATACTCGGCTCGTGGTTGAACTTTCTCGACCTTCTTGTCCAGGCCTTTTTACTACGGTTACTTTGTGTCCAATACTGTTTGATTCGCTTCGAACGGGCGCTCTGCTCCTTCACAAGAAGCTTGAGACACTTAAATTGTCTCAGTTTTGACGTGCGTGTAGCAAAGCCGTTTTGGAAGTGAGTTTGAGGAGATAGCGATGTTAATTTTGAAAAAGCGCTCCGCAGTCACGGCTCGAATTGGTGATATTTTCGCCGAGTCTGGTTTGATCAGCCAAAATCAAGTCGAGCAGGCATTGTCGATTTCCAGGAATGCCAAACTGCCTCTTGGTCGCGTTCTCGTGATGTGCGGTTACGCAAGCGACATTGAAGTCGAAAATGCCCTTGAAGCACAACGTGAATTGCGTTCTGGAAAATGCTCACGGGATCATGTGTATAAATTGATTCGTATGGCTCATCTAAATCATATTAATCTGGCGGACGCCGCGAGTTTATTAGCGTGGGAAGGCGCATACACAGCTAATCTCAGTCAATTAGGAAAGTTGCTTCTGGCTGCTGGACTGGTCGACGAAAAGAGTCTACTGAAAGCTTCGGTTGATTGCAAACAGTCGAATATGCCACTTGGGGGTTTCCTTTTTGCTGACGGCAAACTCTCTCTTGAGCAGTTAGAAAATGCCCTGAGCATCATGGTTTTGATTCGTGATGGCAATGTTTCGCGTTTGAATGCCGTGCACGCTTTGAAGAATCTGCAAACCGAAAAATGTGGTTTACGCACGACGCTGAAAAACCTCAATCTTGAGCATGTTCTGTCGGACAACAGAATGCGTCTGGCTGAATTGTTGATCGCTTCCAATGTCGTCGAAGAACATATGGCATTACTTGCTCTTGAAAGTTCAATTGAAGAAAGATGTCCTGTCGGTCAAGTATTTATCCAAATGGAAATGTTCAAGCCAGTAGTCCTGGATTCAGCGCTTACAGTTCAGCAAATGCTCACTGACGGAGTCATCGATATTGACCAGGCCTGTGCCCTGATGCTGCATGTTCGCGACCTGGAATGCTCGGTTGAAGACTTACTCAAAGAATTCGAACGTATAAATGAAGTCGCGCACTTCATTCGTCGTTCTGGTTTGCTCGATGGTAAGCAGATGCGTGAGCTGGCCTCCAACGTTCAGGATTTTGAACATGATTTCGGTGAAGCGCTCGTACGCAGTGGATTGGTTACAGGTACAGCGATTGGCTATGGTGCGTATTGTCTGAGTCTGGTTGAGTTGCGTGAATTGTGGGAGCAAGAAGCGTACATCGTGTTCAAGCATTGTGTGGCACACAATGTCGAGCCAGACGTGGCCATCGATCGCCTGAAACTTGGTCGCCACGGTGAATTTCGCTGCGGCAATAACGATCTTCTTTCCAAAATAGCCTGATACTTTTTCTCGTTTTTTGAGTTTGCCGCAATCAAAATGCTCTGTTCTGTAAATGAACAGAGCATTTTGAATTTGATATCGCGAATTTTGACAAAGTAGCTATTGGGTGGATTGACTAGGGGTTTGAGCTGGTGCGTCGCTGGGAGCAGATGCAGGCGAAGAACTGCCACCGTCAACTTCGGTTAGAGTCGCCTTTAATGCTGCAGTTTCGGCCGGGCTGGCAGAATCTTTGATGCCATCCTCGCATACGTCTTTTGCTTTTTGCTTGAAGCCGGCAGACATATAGGCTCGGGCTAGCGCGCAACGCGCTTTGATGTTGTGTTTATCGGCAGTGAGAGTCTTAGAGTAAGTATCGATAGCATCTTCAACTCGTCCGGACTTCACAAGCTGTTCGCCAAGAGCGATACTATCGGCGGTATTATCGGGATTAATGGCAACAATTGCTTTCAACATAGCAATTGCATTATCGGTGTCTCCATTGGCCATGAGTGCATGAGCGAGATAACGTCTGGCATTTGCGTCGTTGGGATTCAAACGCACTGCTTTAGCCAAGAGGGCTGTCGCTCTTTCGTTATTTCCTTTGCTTAGTTGCTTATATCCGGCAGAAATTAATTCTGGGAAAGTACCAGAGGCGATCAGTTTTTTGTCTTGTGGATCAATTCTGTCAGATGGCGCAAGGTCAAGCGGTGGAGCAGAGGATCGTGGGTGCAAGTGGGCAAACAATGTTCGCGCCGTCGCCTTGCCTTGCTTGGCCTCGGCCGATTTGGGATCGATTTTCAGCGCTGTATCAAAAGCTTCCTCTGCCGAAGATGATTCTTGCTGCCTCAGTAAGAATTGACCGCGTGCGATATGTGCCTTTAGATTCAGCGGATACAAAGTGACTGCCTTGGTGAAATCACTGTTGGCTGACATGCTATCACCGAGCTTATCTTCGTAGATTGCTTTCTGTACGTATAAATTGGAATCTGTTGAATTCAAAGTCAAAGCCGTAGAAATGTCTGCCAGAGCCGTTTTAAAATCGTTCTTCTTAGCATAGAGGCCGGCTCGACTTTCAAGACTTGCTGAGTTTGGAGATTTGCTGATCGATGCGGTGTAACTTTCAAGGGCCTTCGCATCGGCTCCTTGCAAGCTAAAAATATCTCCGAGTTGACGATAATAATCGGCGTCCAATTTAGACATCTTGCCTAACTGCGCCACATCAGCCAGCGCCTCTGGGTATTTGTGCTGTAGTGTGAGAATGCGAGCACGCTGCTTATATGCTTCCGCGTAGTTTTTGTTGATTTTGATCGCCTGGGAGAAGCTGTTCAATGCTTGCTCGAATTGTCCGGCATCACCCAGAGACGCCCCTCTTTGCGTCAAGACAGCCGCGTCTCCTGGCGATAATGTAAGAGCACGGTTGAAGTCGGCGAATGCGAGGTCGAAATTCTTTTGCGCCAAGTATGTTTTCGCTCTAGCTACGTAGGCTGCAGGGTTTTTGGGATTAAGCTTGATGGCTTTGTCCAGATCTTTCATTGCTTTGTCGAATTGTTTTAGATTGCTGTAGGCCAGACCTCTGCCTATCAATAACTGCGGATCTTTGTTTGCTTGCTGCAAAGCCATGCTGAAGTTGGAGAGCGCATCTAAATTGTTCCCCAGCATCAAATTTGCTGCTGCTCTGTTACTCATAAGCGACAGCGATGGGCTGCTACCCTCTAACAGCATGAGTTTAGTGCAATCGGCAAGTGCTTGCTGATACTGCCCTTGCTTTACGTAAATCTCGGCTCTGTGTTCGAGAGCACCGATGTGATTAGGGTCGTCTTTCAGTATTGAATTAAATTCTTCGAGCGCGGCATTGTCGTCATTTAGCTTTGCTTCGATTTGCCCTTTGTTGAAGTGTGCGACTTTCAAGCCACCATCAATGGTCAGGGCTGTATTGATTTCAGCGAGCGCATGTTTGTAATCTTTGTGCGCCATCATTGTCGCTGCTCTTTGCGAATAAGAATCCGCAAGCAAAGTGCGTCCAACCGCTAACGACGCGACGACTGCGCCGACTGCCACAACTGCTACACCGATGCGATTGTTTTTGCTCGCTAAGAATTTTGTTTTCTGTTTCGGTTCCCTTTTTTGATTGCCAGAGCGCGAATAATCGTCTTGGATTTTACCGCGAACACTTGGTGTTATAGGCTCTTTGCGGGGCGCTTCGGGAATGATAGGTGCCATCGCGGCCATTTTCATTTGGCTCTCTCGCACTTTTTCTTTCTTGGCTGATGAGACAACCTTTGCGACCCACGATTCGTTTTCATCTCCAGCTGCTTCGTCGTTTGTTGTGGCATCGGCGCCTTTTGTACCTGCAGCAGCAGTCTCGGCAAGTTTTTTCAACGGATTTGGCGTCTTAATTGCATCGAGTTCAGAAATATCTGGTTTGTTTTTGTCAGCCGCAGGTAATGGTCTCTTAAGTTGGCTTGGAACAGCGGTTTTTTGCTCTGAGGCTTTCACCGCATCTGCGCGCAGTTGTCCCAGTGCTGACATTTTGTTTTGAGAAATACTGGATATTGGCGTCAGTGTTTCGGATGTCTTATCGCCTGTGAATTGCTCAGTGGCACCCGATTTGTTTTCATCAGTCGACGTTGCCTCATCGTTTGTCGTTGCTTCGGCAGTGGAATCCTGGGCGCCACCAGAGGCGGTGGCGAGTTCGCGTTCAATTTCGGCATCGATGTCCGAGAAATCTTCTTCGCCGTCTTTCGAAACGGTCTCGTCCTGTAGGGCAGTTGTATGAGTGCCTGCTGCGTGAACATTCTCAAAATGACTGGGAACTGACCATTGAGATTTCTTTTCTGGCGCTTTTTCGTTTTCCGGGGAGACCTTGGTGGTTTCCTTCGATTCGTCTGTTTTTGTTAGTGTCTCGTCAGCTTTAAGTTTCGCGGCTTCTAGATTCGTGGCTGATTTGCTTGCTGGAAGTTTGCTTATGTCAACTTTGCCAAAATCATAATCGGCTTCGGTTTTGGGGCGTACCTTCGACTCAGCGCGTTTTTGGTCTGCTCTAGCGGCTAGTTGCGATTGCACGGGCTTGACGGGCAAAGCATTTAAATTCTTCAAGAACGCCGTCTCTCTTTGATCTAAGGCGGTGTCAGCTTCAGCAGCCTCCTTGAATTTTTCAACTCGCGATTTGGCTTCGACTCGCGCTGCATCTTTGTCGGCTTGATCTTTTTCGTCGTCTTCGCCTTTTTCTTTCTCTGCTGCCGCTTTTGCAGCCAGCGCTCTAGCTTCTCGTTCTGCTGCTTCTTTTTCAACTGCTTTAGCTTCTTTTTCAGCTTGTGCTTTAGCTTCTTTTTCAGCTCTTGCCTTGGCTTCTTTCTCGGCCGCTTCTTTTTCAGCTTTTGCCTTGGCTTCTTTCTCGGCCGCTTCTTTTTCAGCTTTTGCCTTGGCTTCTTTCTCGGCCGCTTCTTTTTCAGCTCTTGCCTTGGCTTCTTTCTCAGCTGCTTCTTTTTCGGCTCTTGCCTTGGCTTCTTTCTCAGCTGCTTCTTTTTCGGCTCTTGCCTTGGCTTCTTTCTCAGCCGCTTCTTTTTCAGCTTTTGCCTTGGCTTCTTTCTCAGCTGCTTCTTTTTCGGCTCTTGCCTTGGCTTCTCTTTCAGCCGCTTCTCTTTCTTCCTTCTCTTTGGCCTTCGGTTTGGCCAGGCGTTTCAGCCACTCGTCGTCGTCAGCATCTGCTGGATCTTCAGTAGCAAATAAACTTTCGCCAATTGGCGCGCGAGCAGAGCGGCTAAATGACGTAAGGGAGTCGTAGTCGTCCTCGTCATCGTCATCGAAGTTGTCTGCGTAAATGCGCTGACCACCAAGGTCTATTCTGGTTGATGGCGTGCGCTCTTTGGCTTTCGGTGACTCGTTCTTTTCTTGCACTGCTTTGACGTTGCTAGAACTTGCCGTGCTTGCAGTCGGTTCACTCTTTGCGGGGGGACCTTGATCGTCTTCAGCGCTTTCTGCAACCAGCTTGCGAATATCAAGCCTTATTCTTTGCTGTAATTCTGCAGCAAAACCTTCTTCAACATGCGCGTACCGGAAGCTGCCTTTGCGTGCAGAGAGCAAAACTTTTAGTGCGTCAACGCCTTTGGCACCGGACGTCTGTACATATGCACCGGTTATGTAGCGGCTTTTGCTGAGCGCCAATTCGCCTTCGAGATCTGCTGTTTCGATTCTGAGAATACCGTCCTGCCCTTCTGGCAAGTCGGCAATTTCTTTGAAAGCTGGCACAAGCCCAGTCTTTGCCGAAATAAATCCTTGAATTGTCTTAGCCACTAATGTCTATCCGCTACGAAATTTTTAGTGTCGAAATTTGGACGAGTGATTGAAGAAAGAGCGCGCACTTTTATATTCCCAATGCAAACAGCAAATCATACTGTGTACAGGGTTTTCTAGTATGACCGCTATTTGAAAATTATGACAAAAAAAGTTCGAATATGCTCGTCTAAATTGATTCATGGCGATTTTTGATGAATGTTGTTCTTGACGACCCTGTCCGTCTGTGGGGCTTTTCGTTTCTTATCGGACCGATTGAGGTTTCGCGAACTCGCTTGTGCCGAATGTGTTATTACAGATACGTAGACGTTCTGGACTATATTGAGGACGAAATATGAGTTTGGAAAATCCAGGCAGCCTGACCGATGCCATTGAATTTTTTGAGTACACCAGAGCGGCTAACCCTCTGGCAAAAGGAGCAATTAAGCAGATTCCCTATGCGGAATTGCCCAGCGCTCTGCATGAAAGTGGCGCAACCAGAGTCATCCCTTTTGATCTCAGCGAATCTTTGCAATGCGCAGCCCCTGCAACAAGCCCCAATCTAAGTGCTTCATTTTTACGAGTTTGCGCAGGTGACGAGCTCGAGACGAATGTAAATGCCACTTCCGAACTTTTTTATGTGATGCGCGGAAGCGGCCAGACACGGCGCGAAGACCTGACAATTAAGTGGCAGGCTGGCGATTTCATGGTTATTCCAGGTGGTAAAAAAGCGACTCATTGCGCTGAAATTGATTCGGCTCTTTATTGGATCAACGATCAGCCTTTGCTCAAATATCTGGGTGTCAAGGTGGATGTAGAGCGCTTTGCACCTCAGCTGTATCCAGCTGCTGAGTGTCAACGTCAGCTTCAGATGGTGATAGATGACCCTGCTGCAGCCGATCGAAACAGAATATCCATATTGCTTGCTAATAAAAATTTTCCACAAACATTGACTGTGACGCACACCCTCTGGGCGATGTTTGGTGCTTTGCCTGTCGACGCCGTGCAGGCTCCGCACCGCCACAATTCAGTCGCGCTCGATTTGATTCTCGATTGTCAGCCAGGATGTTTCTCGCTCATCAGTAAAGACATCGACCAGTCGGGACAATTGATCAATCCGGTGAGACAGGACTGGAAGCCTTTTTCGGCATTTGTCACGCCACCATATTACTGGCATTCTCATCACAATGAATCCGGTGCGCCCGCCCATTTAATTCCCATTCAGGATGCGGGAATTCAGACCTATATGCGTAGCCTGGACATTGAATTCTCTCATCCGCTCAGGTCAGCCAACGAGGCAACACTGATTGCGACTTGAGTAATGTGGTATTGTCATCCACTTGTTTAACCTTGATGGCATAACCATGGACGATTTTGATCAATTTCTTTCGAATGCCAGTTCGCTTGTAACTCTGCCCACTTTGCTGGTCAGTCCAATTCTGGCGATCTTCACTTTTTTCTGCGTACTGGATGAACAATTTGCACTGAAAGACAAACTAACCGTCGGTTTGCTCTGGTTGTTGATGCTGATTAGTTTTGTCGTTTTGCAAGTGGTCTGGAGAAATCAAAACGGCGTCAACAAAAAGGTCGAATTCTGGCTGGAATCCCTCCAGATGATTACTCTTGTTGCGTCTTGCTGCGCACTTTTATCCTCGGTGATGCTGCGTTCTTGAAAGGATACCGCAGTGGAATGCCCGTATTGGACCGTTTTGACTTTATATTACGCTCGTAATATAATAAAAATGGAGGCGTAAATTTATGGAAACAGTCTATATTCTTGATGCGGTTCGTACTCCTCGTGCGCGAGCTAAAACGGGTTCTGGAGCCTTTTCCAAGATTCATCCCCAGGAATTGCTGGGACAGACCCTCAACGAACTCACAAAGCGAAACCCAACGCTTGAGCCAGGTGATGTTGAGGATGTGATCGTCGGAGTTGCCACGCAATCTGGTGAACAGGGTGGCAATTTAGCGCGTAACGCAGTGCTGGCTGCTGGATGGCCAGATAGAGTTTCTGGTGTCACACTCAATCGTTTTTGTGGATCTGGTTTGCAGGCTGTCAATTTTGGTGCTGCCACCATTCTGGCCGGGTCTCAGGATTTAGTCGTCGGTGGCGGAGTGGAAAGCATGTCGCAGGTGCCTATTGGAGCTGATGGCTCTGGGCTTGACGGCAACAATGAACGCCTGCGCGAACGCGTGTTTCAAGTTCCGCAAGGTATCAGTGCAGACTTGATTGCCACGCGGGAAGGTTTCACTCGAGCTGATGTCGACGCTTTTGCGCTCGATTCTCAAATGAAAGCGGCAAAAGCGCAAAGCCAAGAGAGGTTTGCTAAAAGTTTGTTTGCTGTAAAGGATCCCGCTGACGGTAATGTTGTTCTTTCTAAAGACGATCATCCACGTCCTGAAACGACAATGACAGCGCTTGGCGCGCTTTCGCCTGCTTTTATCAAAGTGGGTGCCATACCGGTTGGCGAAGGTGGCGCTACTTTTGATCAAATTGCGTTGCGACGCTATCCTGATGCAAAAGAAATTATACATGTTCATACCGCGGGTAATTCCAGTGGTATCGCTGATGGTGCGGCAGTTGTGCTGCTATCATCAGAGAATTATGCACGAGATCATGCAATTAAGCCCCGTGGCAAGATAGTTGCAATGTCCGTATATTCTACTGAGCCGGTAATAATGTTGACTGCGCCGACTGATGCCGTCAAGAAGGCACTAGCGAAAGCAAAAATGACCGTTGCCGATATAGATTTATGGGAGATCAACGAGGCTTTTGCCGTGGTGCCACTACAGACGATGCGCAATTTAAAAATCGACGTCGACAAAGTCAATGTCAATGGCGGTGCCATTGCGTTAGCACATCCTCTGGGAGCAACTGGTGCCATTTTGCTGGGTACAGCCTTAGATGAACTGGAACGACGTAATTTGCAAACTGCCTTAATTACGCTCTGTATCGGCGGCGGTCAAGCAGTAGCTACGATCATTCAGAGGGTTTGAGTTTGACGAGAGAGCTCACGTTAAAAAATCTATTTTCAGACAAGTCAGACGCTGAGGCGGCAAACCTGGCCTTGCAGATGTGTTTTACGGTTAAGCGCTCAGAGCGGACTACTTATGAGGATAAACTCGCTCTCAGTGCCAATTGCCACTTTAAAAACGACAACAGGACTTGGTCACCGACGAATCATTCGCTCACCTGAAATAATTCAAGAAGCGCTTGCTTTTGTTTTTGCATGAAGCGTCAATGTTAGCCAGACAATTGAACTACGGCATGTTCGTCAATTTTTTGTAGCCATAGTATAAATGGATATCATCTTGCTTCGTTGGTTTGAAATTAGTGCGGATAAAGTGCAAGGTGTTCTTCTCAACCTTGGGCTGTGATAGTCCCTCGTAAAGGATGGTAAGTGGTGGAAGAGTCGACCACTTCATATCAGAAGGGAGGGTGTTATACAAAAATCTCGCTACCATCGGTTTTGATACCAAATTCGGTGCGAAATTGACAATAATCTCCGCGCGCCCGATTGGTCCGTGCCAGGATGCACCAGTATGCAAGACGTAAGAAGTCTGCTGATATAAGCCGTTTTCGTTCGTTACTTGTGCCCCTGGTGGCAAAGTGTAAACGTCGCGAATAACGCAATCGCTGTTAGCTTTGAAGGTAACGGTTTTGGCGTGCCAGTAGAGGCTGCGATCATTGGTGGGAACCAACTCTGTCTTAACTTTCTTCCCGTCAACCCACGAATCATAAGTGATGAACGTTGCCTTCGGGTTCTTTGGCACGGGATCGCCTTGATATGGTTCGGCCGCGCCTGTGCCTTCATCGGGGAAGCCAACTCGCACAGTGCACGTTGGTCCGCTATTGTGGAACACAAAATTGCAATCAACTTTGATCGTTTTTTCGCCAACGTCCATCTTTACGACTTCGTTTTTCATGGCGACGGTTGCGTGCCCTTTCAACAAGTGTGGGTTGCCGCCAAACGAAATGCCGCCGTCATCGGCCCGCGCGACAGGCAAAAGAAGCAACATCAGCGCAGCCAACTTTGCTGCATTCAAATATTTCCGCATAGACCCTTTATTTATCATTGTAGTCGATTACATCTCGAACTATTTTAGGTCAATGCGGTGCGAACTGTATAGCGACGTCGCGGTGACGGCGGTCAATCTCTAACGTTTGAGAGCTTTCTTCGCTGTTTGCAAATCAGCTTCTGTAGCGCGAACCTGAGGTGATTTGGCTCCATGTAGCCTCTTTTGTGCATAGGCAACATATTGGAGCCCTGATATGGCTTGTTCATATTTTCCAGTCGCTAGGTCGCATTTTGAGATCCAGCGCAGGCTGTCGATATAGCGCTCATCAGTTTGTCCAAAAGTCCCAGCGATAGAGTGCGCTGATGTAAAGTACAGCCTGGCTTCTGGAAAATGACGGGCTTTAAATTCTGCCTCACCATTTTTTAAATTGGAGTCGTACGAAGACCTCGCTTGTTGCATCTGCTGCACTTGCACATTTTCGGTCGCGGGCATAGTTACACCGGGGCTGCTGACAGCAGCGGCACTAGCAGGCGCCGCAGTCTGCGCCGGCGTTGGCGAAGTCGCGGCCTGGTTCGCCTCGGGTGAAGCTGTCGTTGATTTACTGGTGGTGGATGGCGATGGTATCGTCTGAGTTTGCTTGCTGACGCCAAAAGCAATAACAATTACTGCGACGACAGCCAGTCCAATTGCTGCAGACGCGGCGATATTTTGATTTTTTATAGCCACGCTTTTGGTTGCTGTGTCCGCTGGTACTTTTGTGGTACTGGTTGCAGTGGCGGATATAGAATCGGAAGTGTTTGACGTCTGTGTATTTGCGACGACAGCAGAGCTCACAGTCGTTGGCTGAGCGAGCGAATCGCCTAATTGTGCGGAGATTGCCAGCAGTGCCTGACGCATTTCATCCATGCTCTGGAAACGATTCTCGGGTTCTTTCTGGATAGCTTTCAAAACTAACGTATCAACCGCTTCAGGTAGATTTGCTTCTGGGCAAACTTTACTGGGCGGTGGCGGTGAATCATGTACTTGCTTGTACATGATTTCCATCGGGTCCTGGCTGGTGAATGGCGAAGCGCCGGTAAGCATCACATACATCACGCATCCAAGTGAATAGATGTCTGAGCGGGCGTCTGGAATTTTTGCTCGACACTGCTCAGGGCTCATAAATTCTGGACTGCCAAATGTGTCACCAGTGGCGGTGAGATGATTCGATTGAGCTTCTTCGGTAAGCAGCTTGGCGATGCCAAAGTCCACGATTTTGACGAAGTCTGGGTTATCTGAGAAATCGACCAACATAAGATTGGCGGGTTTGATGTCTCTATGTATGACTCCATGTTCGTGTGCGTGCTGAAAGCCAGAACAAGCTGCAATCAGTATCGGCAGTGCACGCGAAAGCGTTACTCGGTGATCCGTATTTAGAACTTCTCGCAAGTTTGTGCCCTGCAAATAGTCCATTACGAGATAGGGTTGTCCATCATCTGAGATGAAGAAGTCGAAAACTGAAAGGATGTTTGGATGATTGAGGGCGCTGATGGCCTGTGCTTCTTGTTGAAAGCGTTTGAGAGCCGCACCGCCAGACATCAAGGATAAATGAATGGTTTTAATAGCTACCGTTCTATTCATCAACTGGTGCTTAGCTTTGTATATCAGCCCCATGCCACCAGAGGCAAAGGCGCCCTCTATTTCATAACGACCTCCGAGAACTTCACCTGGCGCAAGTTCCGTTGCAATTGTCGTCAAGACTGTTCCGTCAAATGGGCATTTATCTGGACCATCTGCATAGTCTTCCCCGCAGGTCATGCAGGCTTTCTTCACAGAACGTTTGCTTGTACTGGTCATCAATCAGCCTCTTCTTCAGTTAACGCCGTGATTTTGCCGGATTTTACCGCCTGTTCCAAAGACGCATGGTCTCTTTCAGTTTGATCGGCATAAGCGCTGGCGAAATCTGCAATAGCATCGTCAAATTCTTCCGACTCGCCAAGATAGCCACTTATTACGGACGAGTCTCCAGAACGTGCGTGAGCGCGTGCTAAAACGCCACCCAATACGGCTGCCATGACCGACAGATGACTTTCACTCCAATCTTCTGGTACAAGCTTAATTTTGGTGTCTCGTAGCTGGCGCACGTAGAAGTGGCGACCACTAGCCAGTTTCATCCAGCCTAAAAATATGTCACTGGCAGACTGCATGACGCGTTGACCGGCGACGACTCGTTCACCGTTAGTGTCATACTCACTTTGTCCGCAGTATTCTGCAAGAACTGATGGGCGTGCTTCTTTTAACTGCAAAAATAGTGGCTCGTTATCAGGAGCAAGCCATAAGGCTACTGCGCAAGTCGTGCCAACACTGCCTATACCGACCACTTTTATGGCTATATCGCAAAGTTTATATCGCTCCAGAAGGCGTCTTCGGTCGTCTTGCAGCGAATCTCGATAAAGCTCCAGTCCCTGCTTCATCTCGTTTTCAAAAACCTGATTATCATCCATGTGGAACATGAGCGGCGGATTATCGATTATGCGGTACGAGCCATTATGTTCTTGCGCTAGCTTGGGAAAGTAGTGCCCCGCAATCGTGTTCTTATGCGCTTTTTTTAGACGTGCTTTGAGTTTTTTCTTGATCAGATTATCTTGCGCTTCCTCTATCACGTGCTCCCAAGGCACGTTGGCGTACCAGATGTCTAGAATCGACATCTTCGAAAATTCAGCCATTTTTTCGCGGTAGGCTCGCACTGCGGCTTTCACGGCAGCTCTAGCTACTTTGTCTTTGTAGCCATTGTTGCGTGAGATCAAGGCAAGACTGGTGGCTAGTCTTTTTAGGTCCCATTCCCACGGTGCTGGCAATGTTTCATCAAAATCATTGAGATCGAAAACAACGTTGCGCTCCGGTGTTGCAAACGCGCCGAAATTTAGAGCGTGGGCGTCTCCACAGGCTTGCACGCGCACTTTGATGTTAGGAGTAGTGGCTAAATCTGCTGCCATAATTGCGGCAGCCCCGCGAAAGAAAGTAAATGGCGACTTCGCCATGCGCCCATAGCGAATCGGAATTAGCTCGGGAATTCGTCCCTCATCGCCCATTTGAAGGATGTTCAGGGGATCTAGACGTGATTCAGTAGCAATCCATTTTCCATGGGATTCATAGGGCACGGCTCCGCGAAGAATATTTCCTCGTGCACGTCTTTCATCGCGCGGAGACGCGGTGTTGTCGTGCAGCATTGCGGCTGTTGTTTTATTTTGATTTTGTTCCGGTGGCATTGTTTTCTTTAGCGAAGAAACCCCTATGTTCATACCCGGTTGAGTTGAATTTTCACCATGTAGCTATATCACGCGCAAATTTAAACAGATTGATTGGATGTTTTTCGAGATCGGCAACCTATTGCCTTCAACCGTACCTTGACGTTGCTTTTGACGTGAAATAGCAGGTGTGGCTATTTGCGGATTGGCTCAGGCTTTCGAGGACGAGGCCAAAAATCGCCTACATAGCCGGCTTCTTGATTCGGAAGTGGTGGATACGCGTTGTAGTTTAAATTTGTGTTGTTACTGCGCTTGATAAAGGGCTTGCTCTTTTGCTGACGACTTTTTGGCGTTCGAGGTATGTGTTTGACTTCTTGTCGCTTGCTAGGTAATTTTGGCTTATTGGCTGCGCTCTTGGATAAGGCTGCATTGCAACTGAATTGGAGCAGCAAGCAGAATGCTGGAATTAAAATCACAGTTTTCATTTGCATGGTTACGAAATTTTCACTGTGTTTATAACTTCAGCACTACAACTGCGCAAGGCGCGTGTCTTAGAACATAGTTGATGGTGTGTCCTAAAAACAGTCCCTTTGCGAGTTTAGGCTCTGCTCCGAGTACTATCAAATCAGCACTACTTTCATTGGCCGCCTGGACGATCGCCGCCGCTGGATGCAAGCTCGCGTCCAAAATTTTGGATGAAAACGGCACATCAAGTGCTTTAGAAAGTTCAGTTAAAGATCCTGCAATTTCAGCTGTAATGTTGCGTTCGATTGTCGTGCCACTGCGTGTTTCTTCAGAATACAGTTGCACTGACTCAGGCGTGTCGATGCTCAAGCATGTTACCTCAGCGCCCAGTGATTTTGCCAGCGAAATGCCAAATTCGCCGGCGTTTAAAGATAGCTCGCTGTCACGCACTGGAACGATTACCTGCTTGATCTCTCGTTCCGTAGTTTTTTCAGGTACGTAAACAACCAGGCATCGCGTAGATGTCTCGAGAATGGCGCTATCTACAAGGGGACCAAAAACGTGTCTCGCGTCGGCAGCAGGGTCGTCTTCGCTCATGACGATCAGATCGTAGCCCTTGCTCGCTTCTGAAACAATTGCATCGAGGACGTTTTCAGACGAGACAGTGCGTTCCATAAAGCCGGCATTTTGTGCGCGCATAGCTTGAGAAACGCTCTTAAACGCATGTCTTGCCTTAGTTGTGGAATCCTTGGTTTTCGCAAACAAAATCGTTGTCTCGATTACTTGCTGTTCGCCGATGCTGCCCAGTAACTTGGCTATGAACAAACTGCGCTCTGTGCCAGATGTCGGCCACAAAACTCTTCTAATGCTACCGAGAATGGTGCGCGATTGTCGGTCGAGTCTGGCAATTCTTTCTTTCTCTGCGTCGCTGCTGAGAACCTTGCTCAGTCCCCATTTTAGAAGTGTAGGAGCAATGGCTGTCGTAAATAGGGAGATAAAAATCGTCACCGCCATCATGTTGATGGTAATTATGTTCAATGCGTAGCCAAGCATTGCCAGGATAATTCCCATTGAGCCTTTCGTATTAGCGCCAAAACTCACAGACAACGATTCGAAGGGACCGATGCCGCTGTATTTGCCAGCCAGACAGCAGAAAAGCGCTTTGCTTGCAACTGTTGCTAGGCAGAGAGCGGCAGTGATTAATGCTAACTGCGGGTCGCACAGAGCAGCCATATTCACTTTTAACGCAGCTGAAGCAAAGAATATCGGCGCGAAAAATCCCATGGTAACGACTTCTAGCGGACGCACCACTTTGGCGCTAATTACCGGTGCCTTTGAAAGAATGACACCGGCGGCAAATGCACCAAGCACAATATGTACTCCAAGAGCCTCAGTTGAGGCTGCGCATAGCAAAAGCAATGCCACCATCGCAGTGACTAGTCCATCGCTGCTAGAGACTTTGTCATTGATCAAACGTAAAATATTGAAGAATAGCGGTCGCCCAAAATATAAAAAACCCGCGAAGCCTAGTGTGCCGCCGATGGCGACAAATAACGTATTGTCGCCGTGCGAACCGCTTCCTGATAGCACGGCAATCGCTGCGAGCAGCAAACAGCAAAGAAGATCGTGAGACAAAGCAGCGGAGACCACCAAGAGCCCGATGTCGCGCTGCATCAGTTTCATGTCCATAAGTACTTTGCCAACGACGGCAACGGAGGCTGCGGCGAAGACTGCTCCAAGAAGCACAGCAAAAGCTGTTCTTTCTGCTGGTGACGTAATCAGACTGTCAGGCAAGAAGAAGGAAATCGCCGCACCGGTTAGTAGAGGGCCGATAAAGCCATACAGGGCAAAATAGAGAGCTGGCTTTCCAAGCCGTTTTAGGGTCGAAACGTCTGTTTCCATACCAGTAAGCATCAGCACAAAAGAAACGCCAATCCAGGAAAACGATTCAATGTATTTCAGGTGGTTTCCCTCTTGTGGGAAAAGCCATGCCGATTGAGCCGGAAAGAAATTACCGAAAACAGTCTGTCCTAGAAGCACTCCGGCTAAGATTTGACCGATGATCGCTGGTTGCCCAAATCGCACCATTACTTCGCCGCAAACAAGCGAAGCTAAAAGCAAAACGGCCAAATCCAGGAAAAGTAGCAAGACTGAGTGTTCACTTAGTCCGGCGCTTGCCGCAGCAACATGTGTCGAATCTGCTGCGAAAACTGGCAAGCAGACAAGACACACAGTCACAATTAAAAAAACAGTTTGCAGGGAAAATTTGAGTTCTTTTCGGAAAATTGTCATCATTCACTCGCCACTTGTTTCGTTTTGCCTCGAAAGGTCATCATTGCCCAATATAGCGAGCCTGAAACGAGTAAACCAACAAACCAGGCGTTGTCGTAAAAGCCCTTCAGCTGAGGGATAAAGGCACCGCACCAGGCGCATGCACAGCCAATTATCGTGGCAACAACAGCGATTAGATTCCAGCCTTTTGTGTACTGGTAACTGGAGTCAACTAAGTATAAATCAGCAAGCTCCAGGTGGCAGCGACGAATGATCCAGTAGTCTACAATAAGCACCCCGGCAATGGAGCCTAGCCCGCCAGAATAACCAACGAGCCATTGAAATATGTAACCACTGGGGTCGGCAACGAGCTTCCACGGCTGCATGGCGATGCCAATTATGCCCGTTATAAGCCCACCTGTTTTGAATGTAATGAATTTTGGGAAGGCATTTGCAAAGTCATTTGCCGGCGAAACCACATTCGCTGCAATATTTACTGATAGTGTCGCCACCGCCACTGTAAACATTGAAATTGCCACCACTAATGGTTCTTTGAATTGTCCTATCAATTGCACCGGGTCCCATAGAACAGTCATTGGCACGGAAGGATAGAGAGTTATTGCAGCCGATGTAATGATTACGCTCATTGCTGAAAAGAGCGTCATGGCAGTTGGAAGGGCAATGACTTGACCAATAGTTTGTTCGCGCTGGCTGTGCCCAAAGCGGGTGAAATCAGGCATGTTCAGAGACAATGTAGCCCAGTATCCAACCATCGCCGTTAAAGATGGAAAGAAGGTAATTAAAAACTCTTGAGTGGTTTTAAATTTAGATGGCTGGCTTATTAATGCTCCCAATCCGTGAGCGCTAATAACAGCCCACAGGCAAAGGAGCACGGTCATTGTCATAACAAATGGTGCAGCCAATCCTTCGACCTTCTTCAAAAGATCCATGCCTTTGTAAATGATAAAAATGTTGAAGCCCCAGAACAAGCCAAACGATAGCCATGCGGTCGGTGCGTGTTCAAGAATAGGAGCTCCAAGCAAAGTCGCCCAGTTAGGGATAAGAGCGGCAAAGAAAGTATTTAACGCCTGTCCCCCTATCCATGATTGAATGCCGAACCAGCCGCAAGCAACCAGAGCTCGCATCAAGGCTGGCAAGTTCGAGCCATACGTGCCGTAAGCGGCACGTGCAAAAACAGGAAATGGCACACCATATTTGGTACCAGGATGTGAGTTGAGCAAAATCGGCGCGAGAACGATGATGTTTCCTAGAAGGATGGTAACCAGCGCCTGCCACCAGTTCATGCCCGAGGCAATCAGCCCCGACGAAAGCATGTATGTCGGAATACATGCCGACATACTCACCCACAGAGCTGCATAGTTGTACGTGCTCCATTTGCGTGCAGCGACAGGAACCGGTGCCAGGTCGTGATTATAGAGAGGGCTTGCACTTATGGCCGTTTCATGGCGAAGATCGACGCGCCCATCAGAGTGTTCAATGACTTCAAGCAACTCTTTGATTGTGGGCGCGCCGTCTTCTCGAGCGTCTTTCATATTGATTTTCGGCTCTCCATGGACTTCCTTGCGTGACTGCGACTATTTTATTTGCTTGCAGCTCCGGGCATTTTCATTTCTTTGTAGCCAGGTGGAATATCAAATAATGACGCTTCTGGCGCTTTTGCTGAATAAGACTTTAAATCCGTTACGCTTTTGATTTTCGGAGAAGTAATTTCCGAGTGCACGAGATAGTGGATGTCATCTCCTATCCATGTTTGTGAAACTGTATCGCCTTTTTTCAGTTCATAGCCGTGGCAGGGGTGTCCGTTCATCACTTTGGCGCCAAGATCTTTGGCATTGGCTTTTTTGGCAGATTCGGCGTCGGTAATTTGATCTTCTTGTTTTGGCATGGGCATTTTGATCATCATTTTCTGAGCGACGATCAAAGAAGTAATGGTGTTGCCTGGATAGTCCATCATCGAAATCGACTTTTGTCCGCCAGCATCGACTTCGGAGCGTACGTGTCCTTTGCCGTCGCAGCTGGTTCTGATAGTGTTTTCAGCTCCCTGATTTTTGCTGGTCATGGTTACGTCGAATGGTTTTTTTGCGTAAGAGGGAATGTCCGCCGCCAAAGCTTTTATGGTGGACATCGAGCTGGAGCAGGCCAGGGCTAGTACGGACGCCGATAAAGCAAATATCGATAGTTTCATTGGTCCTCATTGAGCCTCAATTACTAATTATTTTGCGATTATACGTTGCTGACAACAATGTACTTTTGATTCGCCACTTTTGTTCTCTGTTAATCTTTTAGGCTGAAGTACAGTGAGGCATTGGCAGATTTGAAAAAGAAAAGTTTGATTCTCGCATTGGCAGTTGCCCAAAGCACATTTGGTTTTTACTGGACAAGCTCAGTACAAGCGGCTCAAGAAGATGCGGTACTGAAACCAGGCGACAATATGGTTGTCGATAATGTGCCCAGTCCTCCACTTTCTCTGGTCAATGCTATCGATCAATACACTAATTTTCGTAAGGCGTCGATCTCTAGCTGGCACCCAGTCAAGCGCGAGATGTTAATCGAAACACGTTTTGCCGATACCCCTCAAGTGCATTATTTGAAAATGCCAGCTGGAGCGCGAACTCAGCTTACTTTTTCGAAAGAAAATTCGCATGGCGCTCAATTTCAACCCGTTGATGGAAATTATTTTGTTTTCGAAACAGACAAGGGCGGCGATGAATTCTTCCAAAAGTTCACCTATTCGATGCAGGACAAATCGGTCAAGCTTTTTACCGATGGTAAATCGCGCAACACAGGCGGTGTCTGGTCTGAGGATGGTACTAAATTTGCTTATGGTTCGACTCGCCGCAATGGTCAAGATGTCGACATTTACGTGGTCGACCCGGCTAAGCCAGGCAGCGATAAGTTGCTGTGCCAGTTGCAAGGTGGTGGCTGGGAAGCAAAAGATTGGTCGCCTGACGGAAAAACTTTACTTGTTGCAAATACAATTGCGGCAACGGACGGTGAACTGTGGCTGATTGACACTGCCTCTGGTGGCAAGTCGCAGTTCGCGCCAGAAGCTGGAAAGCACAATATCTCATATGGTGACGCGCAGTTTTCTAAAGACGGCAAGGGCATTTACACTGCTTGCACTCACGATTCTGAGTTTATGCAGCTGGCGTTTATTGACCTGGTAAGCAAAAAATATATTTATCTTACGAAGGATATTCCTTGGGACGTCGACCAGTTCAAGCTTTCGCATGACGGTAAGACAATCGCCGTAATCATTAACGAAGATGGTCTAACCGGTCTGCATGTATACAAAACAGTTGATGGCAGCGAACTTGCTGTGCCAAAACTGCCGACAGGCCAGATAAGCCAAATCGAATGGCATAAGAATAACCAGGACCTGGGTTTCTGCCTGGAGAACTCACGCACACCGTCAGACATTTATTCGCTCAATATCGCCAGTGGAAAAATCGATAGATGGACTGAAAGTGAAACAGGTTTAGTGGATACAAGCAAATTCAGTGAGCCCCGGTTAGTGCACTGGAAATCATTTGACGATAAATCGATTTCTGGCTTTCTCTACATGCCGAATAACGTTTCGGGTAAGCATCCGGTCATCATCAACATTCACGGCGGTCCAGAATCACAATTTCGTCCTCGCTATTTAGGAGCGAACAACTACATTATCAACGAATTGGGCGTAGCGATGATCTATCCCAATGTGCGCGGTTCATCAGGTTATGGTAAAACTTTTCTTGACGCTGATAATGGTTTCAAGCGAGAGGGGGCCTACAAAGACATAGGCGCTTTGCTTGACTGGATCAAAGAACAGCCAGATTTAGATCCAGATAGAGTAATGGTTTATGGTGGCAGTTACGGTGGCAATATGTCGCTGGCTTGTGCAATGCTGTACAGTGATCGTCTGCGTTGCTCTCTGGATATCGTTGGTCCATCTAACATCGTCACCTACTTGGAGCACACCCAGGCTTATCGTCGCGATTTGCGCCGAGTTGAATACGGCGATGAGCGCGATCCGGCAATGCGAGCCTTTCTCGAGAAAATAGCACCAGCAAAAAATGTCGATAAGATCAAAAAGCCATTGTATGTGGTGCAAGGCAAAAACGATCCCCGCATTCCAGCGAGCGAATCTGAAAATATGGTCGCTGAGTTGAAAAAGACGGGAACTCCGGTCTGGTTTTTGATGGCGAACGATGAGGGGCATGGCTTTGGTAAGAAGAAAAATAACGACTTTTTCATCTATACCAGCGTTGAATTTATCAAGCAATATCTACTGCAGTAGCGCCTGGTTGGCATTTCAAGAGGATGCTTAGTGAAATCGCCTAGACAGACTGCGCCCGTCTGCCTACAATCGGTAGCTGTTGATAACCTGGAACCATGACCGCTACCCTCGAAAAAATCCAGAAACTACCCAAGGTGCAAACAAAAAGCCCCTTGCAATCAAGAGCGCTCGCAGCTCTTGTAGCTTTTGTCGCGGCCAATTCTCTCGCAGCTGCAGTACTTGGACCGGCAGACAGCGCTCTTGACTCTCATTCGTTATCCGAAACTAATTACACGAGCCCCATGTACGGAACCTGGACCTGGTGGATGGCGCGTGGTTTTGTCAAAATCAGTGCATCTAAACACCCGGATATTGCCGTTATGGGCAGCTCCCAGGTGAACTCGCCGTCTTGGGCCGCCGATGCGCATTTATTGCGTAAATCCATAGACTGTCTCGATCATCGTGAGATCTACGCTCTTGAGCAGGGGCTATCGAACGAGGGCAAAATGCCCACAGTCGTCAATTGTGCCGTTCAGGGCGGCATGATTTCTGATTACTACATGATCGAGAAAAGCCTGTTTCAGAAGGCAGCGCAAACGCCAAAGCTTGTAATAGTCTGTGTATCGCCGCGCGATTTTATCGACAATAAATTGCCTGCAGCCAGTTCAACCGAGCCCTTTCGCTTCTTCTCGCGATTTGTTGATTCTGGTCGGTTAAGTGCGCTTGCATATCCAGACTGGCGTGAACGATGCTTTGCCTTTCTAGACAACACCATCAATCAACTGCCGTTGAAGCGCTTAAATGACGTCTGGACTGCCAGGCTGACTCGGGCTATGACGTCGTTAACTTCTTGTGGTGACGGAAAAGCAAACGGTGGAATGACTTTGCAAAAGGAACCCGATGCATTTGCTAAACCTGCTCAGACCAGCAATATGCTCGCTCAAGCGATTTCGAATGGTCAATTGCAAGTAAAGCTTGGTGAATGGGTTGTGCCACCAAATATGGAGCACGTTTTTGTTGATAATACGGCTGAATATCAAAGACGATATGCCGTCGCAAAGCCTGTTAGTTACGCAATCCAACTCTCATTTTTCAAGGAAATGCTAACCGACCTGCGCAATCGCGGCTGTGACGTAATAGTTGTGCAGATGCCGACTTTGCCGATGAATCAAGTGCTTTTGCCTGAGACGTTCTGGCAAGACTTTAAGCAGACCCTAGCCAACCTGTGTGTTGAGAACAAGGCATCGATGCTTGATCTCACGCAAGACAAAGATTTTCAAAAAAGTGATTACTTAGACACCGTGCATCTCAACGATCATGGCGGTATCAAACTCTTCGAGAAGCTTTCACGAGCTGTTCGGGATGATTCACAGTTGCATTTAGATTAAGGCGTTTATTAGAGCGCAATCAGATGCTGCATCAATTTGTCGAGTCTTTCTTCGCCTATATCGCCAGCCACCTCATCGATTTCGTTGCCATGACGGTCGAATAGACAAGTTCTTGGAATGGATTTGGTTCGAAACATTCTCGATAAGGGATTCCCAGAGTCTATGTCGATGCGCACGACGTCGATTCGTCCAGCGTACTTTGCTTTGCAATTTTCAACAGCTGGACCATAAGAGCTGCAAGAACCGCACCACTGTGCGTAAAACTCGAGAACTCGCGGTCGATTCGCCGCCTTGACTTCAGCGACAAGGGGAGCCATGGCCTTAAGCTTTGCCTCTTTTATTGCGCTTGAGCCCCATACAAAACTGCCGAAAAAACCAGCAACGCCAAGAGCAATAAGTAGAACTTTTTGGTCAATACCTGAGCCACGAGGCGCTGCTATCTGCGCATCATATCTGGTGCCACAATCGCGGCATTTGCTAAAGCTGGTGACATCTTTTAGCTTACAGCTCGGGCAAATTTTGGCTACGATGTCCGATGACATATGCTCTCTATAAGTTTCATTGTGATCGACTGAAACCATCTTAGAGCAAACTCTATTTATTGTCTCCAGCTGTGACCTAGATAATTGGCGCTAAAGCCGGTGCCTGACGCAAGCACGCACGTCACGAGCAAAAGCAAGGTGCAGTATTTCTGTCGCTTGTCGCCCAGACCCGAAAATCCTCGCAATATAAGCGCAAGAAGTGGTAGTTCAGTCGGAAATAAATAGCGCCCATGCGGTCCTGAAAGACCAGAAGCCGTTACATAAAAGACGGCTAGAAAGTTGAGTGCCGCGCATATAGCGAGAAAACGCCAGATGGCAGTTTCTTTTTTGTGCTCCATTTCGGTTAAATCGGTTTTTGCATTTTTAACGGTAAGGCAGTTGCCGATGCCAGCTGTGGCGCATAAAGCAAGAAAGACGAAATAAAATGGGCGCCATAAATAGCGATTCATGAAACCGAACAGTCCCCAGAAATCGAAGAAAACAAAGCGCCACCAGGCAAGCTTTGTCACGGCCGGCCAGGGCATAATTGCCTTGCCATCTTTGTGTTCAAGCGACGGCTCCCAGATTTTATACATGGTTTTAGAGCCGAGAAAGTCGCCGCCAAATTCGAGGTAGTTACGGGTGAAAAACCAACCAGAAGAGGCTGCTAAAGTCAGCCCGAAGGTTGCAAATAGCTTCAAAAAATAACTCGTGGGTAGAGCTTGTACCTGGCACGCAGACCAGATGGCAAAGGCAATCGCAGGTAGAAGACACAGACTATTGCTTTTGGTTAATGCAGCCAGTGCCAAAACAAAACCAATTAAGACAGATTTCCAAAGGCTTGCCGGTTTATTGATCAACTCGACGGAAAGTAAGATGGCCAGCGAGCTTAAGCTAGTGACGAGTGCGTCCGTGTTTGTATATGATTGAGTAAATATCAACTGTGGATGCACTATTACCAGTAGTGGCAACATCAGCGCCATAAATGCAGAGCCTGCAAATATGGTTCTACCAAGAACAAGAGCGATAAACACAGTTGGCAAGCCCGCAAACAAAGTACCGAGGCGACTGGCTAATCGGAAATTTTCCGTGTTTAAAAAGTTGCAGCTAAAAAGGGCATTGGGCAGGTAGCCAAACGGCGATAGTGGGCCATAAACGGCAATTGAACCAGCCTGACTGATTTCAGAAGAGGAAGCGGCACGCCAGTGCTCTGCCAGAAATTGCGTAACCCACAGGTGATTCGCTTCATCTGGCGCTTCCATGATGGGAAGGCTAAAAAGCCAGGGCAGTCGCACAGCGAAATAGCCGACCGCAAGTAGCGTGAGCAAAATCAAATTGTTCGATTGAGATGCAGTTTTCATCGAATCAAGTCTACTAGACGGTCGATTTGCCTGCTGTGCGCCCAGGCTTGGTCTGCTCGTTTCGCATTACCTATCGCGGCTCCGCAATTGATGCGGTTCGCATGAGAGCAATCTTTGTTTCGCTCATCTGCCGCGCTTTTGAGGAAATTCTATTGTGTCTGGCTTGGCCCGGCTATCTGAGCGTTGTCACAACGCGCGAAGTCTTTACGTGATGAAATCTCTCTTAGACCTTATTCCTTGTCTGTATCTATGACAGTAACTTAGTGTGAAGGGGACCTTTTATTCATTACGCACCGGAGCACTTACAAAAACCTGCCACCTTTCTGAAACCTACAGAAATCTGACTTTGTCTACCAGCCTCAAGCTGGATGTGGCTTCTTTCCCCGGTGTCGCAAACAATTTTCTCTAGCCTAGCTCTGTCATTGCTAAAGCGAGCTCGGTTCCGAGTTCGAACATGACAGACGTCAAGTGATACCTGGCATTCTCTGCGTTGTGCGCTTGCATACCGAGAGTTTGCTCCACTTCTCAAACCCGAGGAGACGCGTGATGGATAACATCATGACGAGCTTTCCTTGGAGACGGTTATGGAAGGTAGGAAAACCTTTCTGGGTCTCCGACCAGCGCTTTAGTGCGCTGCTCCATCTAGGCGGTGTTCTCACACTTATGGGGACAAATGCAATTGCCGCCTACTTCACAAACATCTACGTTGGTCACTGGACTACTGCTTTCGAATCCAAAAACCAGCCCGACTTCTACTTCTACCTGATGATCTATGCCGGTGTTCTTATAGCGGCTAAGACCAATCAGGTTTTTTACGACAATTTGCGCACGCGGACAGCTCTCGTCTGGCGCCTGTGGATGTCGTCTACCATGTTCACCTGGTATTACTCGAACCTGGCTTATTACAAGCTAACGCGTAATACCGACGTCGACAATCCCGATCAGCGTATGACCCAGGACGTCGACTCGTTCTGCAACAGCTTCGTTGGTCTTTTTATCTCGCTGCTGGATGCAGTCGTCAACATCGTCATGTTTGCCGGGCTCTTGTATGCACTTTCACCCATTTGTACGTGGGCTGTGATTGCATATTCTGGGGTTGGCACGCTGATTGTCGTCTGGATCGGCAAAAAACTCTCGTCACTCAACTTTATGCAAATGAAGACCGAAGCGGATCTTCGTTTCATTTTGGCCGAGACTCGGCGTGAGGCGGAGTTGATTGCTTTCTCGCACGGCGAGGACATGGCAAAGCTGCTGGCCAACAAGGGGTTGCAAGCGGTGATCGAAACTTTGTTAGCGATCATGCGCCTGAATCGGAGACTGCAGCTGTTCACGAACTCTTACAACGAGCTTATGCCGCTGATTCCCGCTTTCCTGATTGCTCCCCGTTACTTCAGCGGCTTGATTCCGTTTGGTTTCGTCACCCAGGCCACTGGTGCTTTTACCAAGGTCTTCCAGGGTGCCACCTTGTTCATCGGTCAGTTCGGTGGTATTAGCGCGTTTGCGACCACTGTTAATCGGCTTGGTGCCTTTGTGGAAGCCGTTGAAGCCTCGGGAGCCGAAGACCTGCCCCCGGGAAAACTGATCAAAGTGACGGAAGGATCGGACATCATCTTCGACAAAATGTCGTTGCTCACGCCGGATTTGACGCGAGTGTTGATTGCCGATCTCAGTGTCAAAGTGACAGCAGGTGATAGCTTGCTCATTGTCGGACCTGACGGTTCGGGCAAGACGGCACTGTTGCGTGCGGTCGCTGGTTTGTGGGCCGGTGGTGCAGGTAGTCTGCAACGTCCTGCAACTAGCGAGACACGTTACATCACCCAGAAGCCCTACCTTCCGGCTACGACTTTGCGCCAGGCACTCAGTTATCCGTGCACAGTCGAGTGCCCGGACGACGCACGTTTGCTGCAAATCTTGCGCACTGTCGGTCTTGCAGATCTGGCAACGCGCGCAGGTGGCATGGATACTGTTCAGAAGTGGCGTGAGTTTTTGTCGCTCGGTGAGCAGCAGAAACTTGTTCTTGCTAGCGTCATTTTGAGCAAGCCCAAATTTGCCATCATCGACGATGCCACAATGGTGCTTGAGGATCAAAACGAGAGTCTCTTGTTCGGTCTTCTTGCCAGCCTTGGTACGACCATGCTTAGCGCTGGCCCTACAGCCAACGCCAGCCTTGTCAAATACCATAGGCGCGTTCTGGAACTCGTTGGTGACGGTTCATGGAAGGTCTATGATGCAAACGACTACCGGCCCAAGAGCGAGAAATGATGTCAACTTCTTTGTGAGCTGGCTTCATTTGCGTCAACGCTCTTGGGGTGGCTTGCATCGACAAAAGTGTGTGGCAAGAAAACGAGTTGCGACAATGTTTTTGAACATTGAAGCAGCTCGTTTTTTGTCGCCCAGTTTCTTTTTTTTTGGCACCCGGTCTATTCATGCATATAGTTGTCGGGCAGTGTTTTTTTAGAAAATCTAGTTCTCTGCTTGTTTTCAAGGACTTTTTGTCATTTCAGGCTTGGATTCGAAGCCCGCTTTTCCCTACTTTCTGTCATTTCAGGCATTGC
>JARLHI010000039.1 GCA_031292355.1 Candidatus Obscuribacterales bacterium | reverse complement strand
TCAGAGTTTGCGCTTCCAGATAACTACACTCGCCCTGCCTGAGTCAATTTCACGGCGGTCAAACTTAGCTGCATACAACCTAAAGCAGCAAAGCTTTGTAAAAAGGTAAAGTATTCAGCACGGGTAGGCCGAATACTTACCTATTGTTGTGACTGAGCAAACGACTGTGTCCAATGGCATGCAGGCTTTCAATGATGCAGGTGGACTCAGCGACGAGAAACAAAATGCTTCCGCAAGAGGTGTTGGCGCACGAGTTTTCGCAGTGGCTTCCGCTCTGAAAAATGCAAAATAGCAGTTTGGTTAGATAATCAGTAGCACTGACTATTAATAGAAGAAAATCGGGATATGTAAGGCTTTGATTACCTATTCTTACCTGCTTTTAATACAATTTGGCGAACAAGTGGCATGTCGGGCCGTCTTTAGATTCAGAAAGCGGAAAACAAAACTGCTCTCACAAAGATTTCGGAGGACCTGAATCATGTTCACTAAAAATATTGTCAAAACGCTAATCATCACAAGCACTCTGGTCGGCATACCTGCCTTTGCCGCAGACAATACTTGCAGTGCCGGTGCCGCAAACCCATCAACTACACAAGTCAAAATCGGCGCAAAATGCTCAGGCGAAGGCTTCCAACGACACGGACAATTCGGCAAAAAACTCGGTTTAACCGATGAACAGTTGTTGAAAATCAGTACTATGAAAGACCAATACCGCCTCAGTTCCGCTGGTCAAAGAGCCGAAACCAGGGTTTTGTCCGACCAACTGAAAAATGTTCTGACAGCACCGCAACTGGATAAAGCTCAGGCATTATCAATTCAATCGAAATTGAATGATGTCAAAGACAAATTGAGCAACGAAAAGCTCCAGTTCCGCATCGACTTTATGTCAGTATTGACCCCAGAGCAAAAAGAGATTGTGCGTCATAAGATGCTCGTTTCCGAAGTTTTTGGTGGCGAACATATGGGACACCGTCACGGTCAATTCGGACATAGAAGCTTCGAACATAATCGCAACGAAGTCCGCCGCGCCTAGTTCATGACCGTCGCTAAATAATCAGAAAAGTCAGATATTTGAAAGTATCTGGCTTTTTTCTTTGGCCTAAATCAGACGCTATGCGGGCCAGTTTGAACGATAACCTGGAAGCCACCCCCCGTCACGCTATCGCTAGATCCATGATTTTCGCAAATACTTCTTGATTACCGCTTACTCTGATGCCTAGATTGAAATTACTTCTTTGCGTCAGCACTAACAGTTAGTCAATCTACAAACCAATACATTCATGCAAAAAACATCCCTAGTGCGGCCTGACTTCAGTCCGTAAACGCTGGTCGTCAGCGCCTTAGCCCCTACCCTTCGCAAAGAAGTTAGTCTCAATTCACAACGACCAGGCATCTGAAATACATCTGCCTTCAACAAATGAAAGGAAAATCAGATGTACCACATTCTCGCAATCACAGCCGACCTCATCGAAGCCGTGTTCACCATCTGCTTAGGTATCCTGGTGGCCCAGCTACTGGTACGCCACTGTGCTCAATGGTGTCAATACTGCCGAGCAGCTATATGGTCACTCTACGGCTGTAGCGCCTGTATTCCGCTCCTAATTCTAGTTTGCTTCTTCGCACCATCTTCCGGTCCTGACAGCGAAACGCTGATTCAATTCTCTGTCAAAGGCATAATCTTCTTCGCTTCGATGGCCTTGTGGTTCCTCACCAGAAGTGAGACCCTGGCACGCGCTGCCGAAGAACGGACGTTGCGGCGTGAGTGACGAAAAATCCGGCAGTCGATCGCCTGCTACCGCTCCATCGCATTTGCCGACATGACCAATCCTGGAAAGGAAAGCTATGAATACGACCAAATCACTCCGTGACACCGCATATGATGCGTTTTGTGCAATCTATATCGAATCAATGCGGAAGTCACACACCGCCCAACAAGCGGCCATTGAGGCAGCCCGCGCTCGTTGGCTGGAAGCAGACGCAGCTTCGGACGCTTTAATGAACGAGGAGATAGCGGCAACATGCGCCGAATTTACGGTGGCACTGGGTTCAATTGACACGGACTTTGAAAACGTGTCCAACATGTACCACAACGCGTTCGCAGCAGAGGACCGTAAATTTAAGGAAGCAAAAATAGCTCTAGAAGAGACACACCGCAGAAGCCTGCACCAGGCACACGAACTTTCTACCTTGCAGAAAACGATGGCCACCGAGATTGCCGTGACTCGACAATCAGAAGTTACCGAGGGCGATCAATTGGCAGATGCATTTTTGCGAAGCGAGCACCAGACTCGAAGGGCAAAGGCTGACGTAGACTATAAAGAAGCTGCATCTGCCTCCAACAGTTTATACAATCAAGGGATGAACAAGGCAAACAAGGAACGTGCCGAAGCCATTGCCGCTTTGCGCACGGCTTACGAAGAAGCGCAGGCGAAGCATCAAGCCGCTCGGGCTGCCATTCCCGAGTCGATAAGGAAAACTGCCGAGAGCCTTGCAGCTCTGGCAAGGCAGAAACATAGAGACAGACAACAAGCCAATTCTGATGCCCACCGCGCGGCTCAGCAGGAACTAAAGCTGCACTTTGGAGAAGAACTTCGCATCAGGGTTAAGGCTTTTCTGCAGCTGGAAGAGGCGCTCGACAATTTCTGCACAGTCACCGCATTGGTGACTGCGCAGCAGTAGAAACGCTTAACATGGCCATGCAACTCCTCACGAACAACACGAACAAAATGATCGGATTTTTCCACGGCGAACCTGAGGCTGCTGATGCTGAGCATTCGGCCTATGGCCAGTTGCTTCGGCTTCGGCAAAAGTTCGACGAGGAGAACGGGATCGGCGTTGAGGATCACCCCTGGCTCTCTCTCTGCGGGAAATCCGATCTAGCTTTTTGAACTAGCCGACTAGTACAGCCCATAGCACAACATCCACGTGCTCAGGCGTGTTGTTGTGCTCAACCGAACCTGAGTTCGACAATCATTGTCCATCCAGGAGTTGAGGTCGTCAAAGCTCACAAAACCGCGGTTGTGCTGACGCACACTGAAGGCTGATGGCCGACAAGATATTACTCCCACGACAACATAGTTGCAGCAGAAGAAGACTCTTTTACTGCAACTCAATCATGTGAAGGATTAGCTAAGATTCGTGAGTCTATGGTTGTCGCTGAAATTGAGGCCGCTCAATTATCCTTCGCAAGCAACAGACTTGCACTACAACGCATGACACCGATGTATCCAGCAATGGAAGAACTCGTCTACGCCGCCATCGCGGTGCGGTCGGAACTAATCAAAGCTGGCGACAATGAGCAACAGAGACGGTGCAGCATGAATAATGTGGTGATGGCAGCGCAGCTGCAAGACCGCATCTATCGCTACAACAGCATTGAGTGGATACCGAGTGAAGCGGAAGTTCAAGCCGATCCGCGCGGCATCGAGCGCCTTTCCGATGTTAGTTTTCTTGCCGGGCTCAATGCTCTGCGGTCAGCCTTCGAAGGCACCAGTGGCGCTTGTTCTTTCCTCGACTGGAAGACAATGTCGCATGTAAGGGTTGATGACGAAAACGGCAGTAAAAGCGAAGAGTATTGTCGATTGGAGCAGACTACCTGGCTGATTGAAGATTTCCTCAGTACAGCTCTGCCCCTCTTTGAGCAGTTTGAAATCTGTGAGAATCAACAAAAAGAGGGCACCTACCAGAAGCGCCTCCAAGCGCTGGGTAATGACGATCGCAAGGCGGCCGTGTTGCGATTAGCACAAACCAAACTGCGCGCTCAGCTCAGCAATCTCAAAGCAGCTTTGCGCAACTTACCACTCGAACAGCTCAAATCAGCATCGATGCGAGTTCTCATGCCCTTTCATCAAAAATCAGCCGCAAACTACGCGATCTTGCGGTGATCAACAATGTCGTGCGCACTAAACAAATTCAGTTGGCACTCTACTGTCTTAAGGATGAAGTCTCACGTCGTTGCGGATACGAAGACGATGTTTCTTACGTCGGTTTGCGCGACATCTACAGCGAAGAAGAGACTCGTCTTCTCAATTCCCACTCGCTATACGAAGCGTACAAAGCGAATGTGGAATAGCCGGTGGTTCCTCAGCCACAGCAATAGCACTAGCGCGAGACCTATTCATCAAGCAAATGCGCCACATAAACCATCGCGCATTCCAAATGGAGAAAATCGCATGTCGATGAAAATCGTGTTGCAGCTGATCGGAATGTTCATACTCCTTGCCGCCCTCGGAATACCTTTGACTCCATGGGCAATGCAGTTCTCGACCACCTTCTTTCAGGTCGATGCGCTATGCATCTACGGCGGTCTTAATCTTGTCATGCTCGGCACAAGAGCAAGAATGGGCAAACCGGCCGCTTCATTCGAGAACTACTGCATGTGCGATCCAATCTTTCACATCGTCGCACTAACAGTGGTGCTCAATGCAGTAGTTCTCATGGGCATGGACGGGCTATTGCTTCGCCCCGCTCTCTTCGCGACGGGCTGGCTCGTGGCGCTCGTTCTTCCCTACTGGCTTGCGACCAAGATTTGTAAGGACTAATCACACGCGTCTCTAAAGACACGTACCAAATCCAACAGGAGAATTCGATGCCCGATTTCATAGCTTCTTACTGGCCTTCGTTCCGGGAATTCCGTATGGTGCCTCTGATGGACAAAGTGACTTACATTCACGCTATCTCGGAAGAGGTATCAACTATAGGTCTGGTCTCCGCCACCGCTGCACTTAAAGCCATCGTCACCCGGTATGACCGTTGGACGACCAAGTTCTTGCAGGCACTAGTCGAGTTCAACGTTCACAACGTGCAAGCTAAGTCTTACAGCGACCTTGTTAGGTGGCTCAAAAGTCAGTCCGCAGAAGCCGACACTCTGCTGACGGAATTCGATATGATCCTTGCCTCTCTTGAACTTGCCAAAGAAATTCCTCTGTCCGAAGATGTTAACCACACCGATGATGAAGAGAGCTCAAGGAACGCGGGCGCATTACCGTTGCTGCTGAAAGAAGCGACGAACAGATACACACACAACATTCTCATCACCGACGCAATTGTCCTCGGCGCGATGCTGAAAAGTGTCCACGAAAACATCGGCGGCTTTTACTGGATGCTAATCGAAGATTTGAGCTCAGCAGTCTCGCTGAAAGTGTGAGATACGAGGTCCTAGCAAGGCGGTGGATTTCAATTCATCGCCTTTCTATCTATTTCTCGAAAAGTTGACTTTGCCTAAAAAGACGAGTCAAAAGCATGGAATGAAAAAATTGGGTAAATCTCTAAACAGACGAGAATACGGCGGAGAAAATTTTATGGTCATTGGCAACGAGTTTCCACCCGAAAAGAATTCTGGCGATAAAACCACTTCGGATAATCAAAAAGAAGCGACAGCTGCTCAAGAGCGCTGGCACGAAGAGTTAGCAGTGTTGAACAAAACTCCAGCCGCCAAAGACCGAGCAGTTGAGCTTGCTGCCAACGACGTTACGATCGGTCCAAATGGCATGCCTCTCACAGACGATCCAATTTCAAACATGGTGGGCAACAGAGTTGCCGGGCACATGCACGATTATTCAAAGGACACTTTCAAGGCTGGCATTCCAGGTGCCGATCCGGCGACAGGTCGGCGGGCGACTGCAAATTCTGCAGATATGGAAGCGGGACTTTTTGGACCTAAATCTCCTCAGAATACCGCTCAGTACGATGGCATAATGCAGGATTTTCACACAGTAGATTCAAACTTCAAAAAAGAGCTCGCGGACCATGGCATAAGCGGTCCACAGGCTGAGCAGATGCGACAGTTCTTGTTTTTTTCGACCAATCAGAACCAACGCAATCAACTACTCAAAATTTATAACTTGTCTGAACCAGCCGGTTTTGATTCTTTCGAAAAGAAATACGGCAACAAGGCTTCTCTGGCTCTGCACTGGGCGATGGAGCAAAATTAGATTCAAAGATTCAAACTAATGCTACCGAAAAAAACCTATTCAAGCAAAGCTACAACAAAAAGAGTAAGCCTCGGATTGGAAAATCAGAGACTCACTCAGGCTCGATTCAAGCAAAGATGAGATAGCCGAAGCCGTGTTCTCCGCCTTCCTTGAACTCAGTCGGATACCCGCGCTCGAGCAATGAAGCTTGGGCACGAGTAACCGCGGCAGGCAACGTTCTGCGAGTGATATCGATGGTGTGACCCGAGCGTACGACGTCGAGTTGCTCGAGCAACATCAAACAGTAATGCAGCAGTGAATCACTCTCCTTCACGATCTCCGAATACTGTACGGTTCGCGAGAGTGGATGGCGCGCCGAATTAATCGAGGTTACGGTTGCAGTCATAAGTACTTCCAATGGCTAAGTGAGGATGGGAGCAGAAACACCATTATTCGCAGACTCGACGAAAACCGACAGTCTGACCATCACGCTGAATGGGAATCTGCCAGCAACGTTCATGACGGAGTGCGCCATCGCGATTGCAACTATCGCAACCGTAGTGGTGAACCACAGGCGGCGGCGGGGGCGGCAGGAGATGGCAGCTGCAATCAGCAAAAGCCTGGCTGCTTGCAAAAATGACGGAGAGAGAAAGCGCAGACAGAGCAGTAGCGAGTTGGTTTTTCATCGGTTTTTTCCCAGGTTAAAAGTGACACCACAAGCGAACATCACAGATTTCCAGAATGAGGCGGCCCAAAAATCAACACAGAACATGCCTAAAAATCGATGGCTTTTCTTGACGGTGATAGATGAGAGCTGTTCCAGAAACCTTGTGTGTGAAAAAAGTGGATATACCAATAACTAACTGAATTTGACGGTGTTTCCAAACCTCAAACCGACTAACCGAGCGTGCCACTACGTATTTCACGCCGCATGAACGCTCGCTCATCTAGCGCTAAGGGAAACAATAGTCTCTGCTTTGCGTTAAGCGCGCTAACCTTAACCACCCCTGCAGGCGCGAGTTTATAGAGAAATCACCTGGTTACTGACGAACGCTTTCAAGGCTCAAAAAGACTAAAAAGCTGCACCTGCCGGTCATTGGCAAATTCAGACAGCAGTCGATATGAATTATTTCCGCAGGATCAGTAATGAGAAAAACAAGAACGTATGTGAGAGAAGTAAGTATCACTTTTCTTTTTGTTTTACTGGAGCCTGCGCGCATTTTTCTCCATTAGTTTCCGCCAACACCTTACCCGTGACAATCGAGCGATATGAGCCGAGTGTCTTGTGCAACAACGAACTAAACGTCTGGAACAACCATGACCAGAAAAATCACATCCCGCACTAAACGACAGACCAAGCTCGTTGTCTCGGACAATGATGGCACCATTCTGTCAGTCCACTTCTGGTTTGCGCCCGCCATGTTGGCTGCAATCCCAATCGTGGCCGCTGCTATGAAAGAACCAATTGAAATCGTCGGTGGTGAAATCGGTCGCAACATGATCAACCACCTCGCTCTCGAGACAGCCTTTCCCTTCGTTGGTCCGTATTTCGCTGAAAAGTGGAAAGGCACTCATGAAGAGTTCGTTGAGCAGGTGACGAAGCCTTACTTCAACATCGTGGATAGCGTGCTCAACAAATACTGTTCAGCGTTTCCGGGCGTGCGTGAAACTTTCGACGAGGCTGAACTGCTTGGTGCCAAAGTTGCCATCTTGAGCGACGCACCAATGCAAGCCACGCTCGCGAAGCTCACGGCTCTTGGACTGAACAAGCGGGTAGCTGGTGTCTACTCACTTGAACCGCACATCCCACAGGGCGCCGAAGTCTGGAACCAAGCCGATTTCGACTTCTGTTTCGAGCGTCTGCAACGTGTCCTCGGACTGGCATCAGGCTTTGACACGTCGAAAATAGTGCAATTGCCGAGGACTTTCGAGAAGCCGAACACCCAGGGATTGCTGCAAGTGCTCAGCGATTTCAAAGTCACTGTTGCACAAGCGATCATGCTTGGGGATAGCTGCCAGAAAGATGGCGGTGTCGCCCATGCGCTCGGCATGCGATTTGGTTTCGCTCGCTATGGTGTCAATGATTTCACACCTCCTCAGTACACCGAGGTGGTGTCGTCAATTTTGAACCCGTTCCACGACAAAACCATTTTCTGGCAACAGGTCGCGATGCCGCCAAGGCTTCCGCCAATCCACAAAGTGCTCACCACCTATGCCGATGTGATTCCAATCCTTCGAGCAAACAGGCGCAAGTCTGCCCGAGTAAAGGCGGCTTGAATCTGATGCTCGTTTCACAACCGCTTCCGCCCTGACGGCCCCAGTCGGCCGCCAGGGCGTGACAAGGATGTCTCATGACGCTCACACCATCGCAAATCAGGCTGAGGATTGCGGGCGGCTTTCGCACCGCACAAATCAGCCGCGAAGAACGAAAAGCAGTCGAAACCCGTGCCAAGAAAACGATGGAAGCGCGCGAGGCTCTGGCTGAATTTCAGCATGAGTACGTCGAGCGTTTGGAAAACGGAGTACCCGACTCAGCTGCTTACCTCGCCGAGAAAATTGGCTTGCTTATGCAACTAGGAGAACAAGCAAGGGTGTTGCGCAGCGATTACGAACGCTTCACCACGAAGCACGAAACCCTGCGCCAGGGCTACCACGCTGAGCTGCAAAAGAAGCGGCTTCCGCATGTTTTTAGACAGGACATCGCAGACGCCTACGAGCAACATTCGTCACTGTTGGAAGATCTCGACGGTGCAAAAGCAGCCGAAGCTCAGACCTACCAACAAGTGCAGATCATGCTCGAAAAGCTGGAACCGCGCTTGATGGCGTTCTACCCGGCGTATGGGTTTCCAGTTTTTCACGAACTGGACGCTCACATGCGCGAGCAAGCGCTTGAAGAAGCCTACGAAGAAGGGGGAGTCGATTTCGACGAAGCCCTTTTGGGCGAGAATCAGGAAGAAGATTCCTGGAAGCCCACGAGGCACTGAGAACTCAATCCTGGAGATGAATATCGGAAAGGACGTGGTCTAAGTTGCACCACGTCCTTTCTGAGATTTTCTTTGCACAACATTGCCTAAAAAGATAAATGAAAAAAGCAGCAAGACGAAGGAGTTTCACAACCCCTGCGTCTTGCCACTTTCTTTGAGACGAACGCTAAGCGACGCGTTCGATGAAGCTCAGCACCAGACCCAGAATGTACGGATCTATGTCCTGCTCGATGCCCGCATATTCTGACACCGCTCCTGTGGGGCAGCACTGCAGAATATGATTGACACCACTAATTTCCACCACAGAGTAATCTGCAGCAGACTTCGCAAGAGCAGCACGCATCTCCGGCAAGTGGTCAGCTGCAAGCACCTGCTTATCGTTCAATCCATGCAGGGCGAGCACCGGGCAACGCAATGCCGTAAGAGCCGGACGCGGATCGTAAGACAGGAAGATGCGGTCCCAGTTGGAGGTGATTTCGTCAGCAGCAACGGCGCCGAGCAATACCACCTGGTTGACCGAAGCATCGGTGTTTGCGGCAATCAAAGCTTCGATGAGCGGTATAGCTTCCTTGTTGTCGGGATGTTCGAGGAGCAAACGATAACAATGCCTGGCAAAGTCAAGCTGGTTACCGGTCTGTTCTTCGCTTAGATTATTCATACGACAAGCGTAGGCGATCTGCCCGAGCATCAATTCGTCACCAGGCAAAGCCGGAGCGGCGAGCATGATGACGGCGTCGATATCGTTGGAACGGTTCGCGACGATGGAGGCAATCATGCCGCCTTCGCTGTGACCAATCAAGACGATTTTCTCGGCACCGAGCCCAGGCAGAGTTTTGATGTAGTCTACGGCGGCGGCTGCATCGTCGGCAAAGTCGAAAGTCGTCGCCGTTTGATAATCGCCCTCGCTGCTGCCGATGCCGCGCTTGTCATAACGCAACACAGCGATGTCGTTCTCACTCAGTTCGTCAGCGATGACCTCAAAGGGCTTGTGGCCATATCGAAGCGAGTTGCGATCCATCCGCCCAGAACCATGGATGAGAACTGCAACTGTGCAGGGCAAGCCAACAACAGAGTGAGGAACAGTCAGGGTGCCGGAAAGAATATTGCCATTGCTGTAGAACGAGACTTCGGTTTCGGAATAGTGCCTTGGCGGTTGACGGGGTTCTGCGGGCGGATTCGGCGAAAAAAGTGCGCGCCAGAATTCACTGCTAAAGATTTCTCTCAGCATGGGAAGCTCCAGTTCGGTTGTTCAAGCGAAAGTCAAATCAACGTCTTCACTGGCATCGAGCGGCGGCTCAAAATGGACAGTGATTGCTGCTAGGAGAAAACGCAATTAATGAAAGTAATGCAGTTGAATGAGACTTGAGTTTGGATTTTTCGCTTAAAGAAAATGAGGGTAAAGATACCCTCAAACTACCTAAAACAACCCCGCTAAGTCATTCTTTTGTGTGTCTGAAAACGCTGCTCCACAGGGAATTTCCCCACGCAAAGCGATCACCGCTTCGCGCGGCTCATGCGACCTTCTAATTTAAAAAATTCGCTTATTCGAGCATTCCGCGCGCATCGACTGGTTGCTTAACTAGCGCACCGTTTTCGAGCAGATAGAAATTGTCGTATTGATTAAGAGTCAAGGCAGTCATAGCAGGAATAATCGTTAGGCGATCGCCTATTTGGGGCGGATTCGCGCAGCGCGATGTATCAACCCAGCCAATCTCTTCGTGCAACTTAAAAAGCAACGCATCTGGATGTTCCAGAATAAAACCGTAGCCAAAATTCTCCGGACCCCAAACATAATGCGGGCTAAGGGCCTTTGAACCAGCGTCTATCATGACGCGACCTTCTGCCGCCTGCGAAATAACAGTGCTCACAACAGCGCCAGCGCAATCAGCAATTGTGCAGTAATTCATTTTCACCAACCAGAAGTCGTTGAAGGCGCAGGTGCCGTAACGGATTTCATTGACGTGAGCGATTTTATGCGAATTAAAAAGTGAAGGCGTCGAGGCCGAAGAAACCAGAATTTCTTCGTCTACGGAACTGGGCAAGTCTTTCATGCCTTGGAGTATTGCCTGATAAATAGGCTTCCACATCGCATTGATTTCAGCAAAAGTGGCGTCAGCACTGGCACGCTCTCCCCACAAATGTCCGTTGTAGAGCATTGCACCCTTAAGCACAAGAGCAGGATATTTTGCAACCGCGTCAATAATCGCCTGCACCTGCGCGACCGAATTGATACCACAACGTTTGGCACCAGTGTCAATTTCAATAAGCAGCTTAATTGAAAAATCAACGCTTCCCAGAGCTTCACCTAAGGCGACTACCTGAGCAGGCGAATCGACCGAGAGTAAAAGCGGCTTTTTTGCGGCAATGTCTATTAGCTTCGCGATACGATGAGCACCAACCGGCGGATAAGCAATCAGCAAATCTTCGAAATCCAGATCGAGAAACGGCTCACATTCGCTCACTTTGGCAGCGCAAAGACCATTTGCACCAAGACTCATCTGCCATTGAGCAAGAGCAATTGATTTATGCGCTTTTATGTGCGGGCGCACTTTGAACTTATGCTCACGCGCATAGTCCATAACACTCTGCACATTTTTTTCGAGAATGGTTTTATCAAAAGCAAAGTAAGGCGTAGCAAGATCCCTTGCTCGGCCAGACTCTTTCATCACCTTTGCGACCACCAGCTCACGACTCCGAAATTTACTTTTTAGTGAACTGGAAAATGATCACATCACGCTTGTAATAGTTAATGCTAGATTGCGTGGTTGGATAATATTCCGGGTGCAGATTCAAAGGCACAAATCCATCGAAACCCAGTTGTTGTCCAGCTGCGGTGAAGCCCTCTGCTTCGAAAGCAGCAACAAAATCCTCTGGCGAATAATCAGTGCATGGCAATTCTGATTTTCTTTCGATTACTTTTTTCCATTCTTCCCACATTGGATTGGCTGTGTGACAACCGGTCGCTGCATAATAAACGCCGCCTTCTTTGAGGCTATTCGCGATGAAACGCGCATGAGCGCGCAAGTCTGGCATTAAATAAATGACTTCATAACTGAAGGCAACATCGAATTTATTGGAAAGATCTGGTGCGCTACCAGCCACATAATATTCCAGAGGCATCGAGCTTTTGTTGCGATTAGCCATATCGACTGAGCTTTCGGCCAAGTCGACGCCAACACCAGCCTTAAATGGGTGTTCGGCGTACAGTGTGCGCAGAAAGCCACCAGTTCCGCAACCAAAATCAAGAACAATCTTTTGAGACAAACTGGTTTCAACAGATTTGTTGATCATGCATTGCCAGAACGGCTTATGCTGTTCGCCCATCGATACTTCTTGTTTTTCGTCCTTAAGCCATGTCGCGTACTTTGCCATTTTTACCTTCCAAATGATTTTGATGATGTGTCAATCAAGAACAGGAGTTGCCAAATTTTTGAATTTATAAACGTGCACCGAGTTAATCAAGGCTGAGCCTGGAGGCGGCGTGTAAGAGTCGTGCCTTTGAAGTGCTGGATATTTCTGTTCGATTTCTTCGAGCATCTCTTCAATTGGTTCGTAAAGAAGTTCGCGCAAGTTTGATTGCTCTACACTGCGCACCAGAAAGAGTACTTCTTCACCTTCAGGAATTTGACGCATGATATTGCGCATCACTTCTTCTTTACCAACGACCATGCTGGCGATGAAAAAGGTCTTGAACCCTGGTTCTACTTTAATGTCTTGCCCTGCGACATTATGCACAGTGATTGCATGATCAAGATGTAGAGCTTTGAGCAGTTCTTTGGAACGCTCTGCCGCCACTGTATCCTTTTCCACTGAAATGATGTGGTAATCAGGATCGAGACTCGATGTATCTAGCTTGTCTAATAATGCTGCAACCGCTGCCTGTTTCTCATCACCCTTTTTTAGACTGAGGCAATCTTCAAACTCTTTGCCCAATCCCGCTTTGAGAATAATTTCTATGAGAACAAGGGCAATCGGCGTAAGGGGCATTGGGCCGCCGCCGACGAACACTAGCTTGCTATTGCTTTTGATGTGAGTAAGCTCACGTTCAATATTAGCCAGCTCAAGATAATGATCCAGATAGGGAAAATTTCCAAGTAGTTTTAGTTCAGCAGGCATTGGGTGAATCCCATTCTCTCAAGCGATCAGTTTCTGCTCAATTCCAGAATGGCTGATGAATAATACTTCTCTAGTTGAAACTCGGCTTCCTGGCAGAGGACGCGCATTTTTTTTACGAGCCCACGATCAGCGAGCACTTGCAATGCGTTTTTGGCATCTTGTTCGTGGTGCGTTTGGGTGACGAAATTGACTAAGCGAGTCAATTGAAAATTGACGAGAGCATTGTTTGGTGACAGGTCTCTTTGCTGACTGAGTTGTTCGTGTGTTTCAGTGATCAAACGCACGATTTCGTCGGGGGAATTAGTTAGTAAGTTCATCACGAGAATGAGCCCTCTTTAATAACGACCTTTTTAAATAAGTCGGTTGAATGAATCGATGAGTGAATGATATTTGCCATTGGGATTGCTTTCATTTGAAGCGACTCATTATTGAGAATCAATTGCAAATAAAGTTGAACGTATATCGCTTGACACCGGCAGCAGCGTGCTCTCAGGCTATAAAGCTTTAAAAAGGGTCATCTTCGCAATCTGTTATAAAGGTTTGGATAACCGCCGCTGTGTAAAGCGGGACAGGTCATACCACAACGAGTGGGCCGGTTAGGCAGGAGATTGTCAAAAAAATGACTCCTATTCTCAATAAGAGAAGCAAAGTGGTCTAATTGAGAATGATTTCCGTTTTTGCAGAGAAGACTCTATAAATCCGCACCAAACGGATTTTAGAAACAATCAACCACTGGATTGGAGGCATATAAAAGATAGTGCTATGTTTGGATTTCATCTCTCTACCCTGGAGCCAAAACACATGCAGGTCACCAAGTTTGTCCCAGCACTCATATCGTTAATAGCACTTTTCGTTTGTGGAAATTTTTCTGCCAATGCTCAGGGCTTACCACTTGAAGTACTAGCATCGCCTCCTATTAAGGTGAAGGACGACATCTGGACTATCAAATATTCAATTATGAATCAGGGCACAACAACTGCACGCTTTGCCATTTTTAGTTGTAGCTTCTGGGACAATTGGAATACAGATGGAAAAGACTTTTTCGTCTTGCCTGGCGGATGCCGAGCCAACGTTCTGCTGGAAGAAAAACTTGATACGGGCAAAAAAATCTCAGGGGAATTAACGGTTCATTCAACCGCTCACCTTACGCCTGGGCCGCACAGATTCCATTTAATTTTCATCCCATTCAACTGCGGAGCCAGCAATAGAAAGCCTCAGAAACTGACACCGATTTGCAGCAACGAAATTACAGCGATCGAGTAATACGGTAACGAATTGGAATGATTGGATTAATTCCAGTCGAACAGCATTATATGAGAACCAACTATCGCGCGGCCCTGCTTCTGTTCTTTGTACCGGCGGCTTCCGTCGAGTTGCTGTCTAGCAATACCTCACTAGCACAGTATTTTACGCCGACCGTCTTTCTCATTTTCAACATTCTCTACGGTGCAGCGGCCCTTCTCGCGCGTGAGGCCCTGTGCCGATGGAACAAGGGAATGGCCTCGATGATGTTGCTAGGCATGGCCTACGGAATGATAAACGAAGGACCCTGCTCGAAAGGAATTTTTGACCCACACTATTATGCAGTCATTGCTTTTGGGCTTGAAAATGTTGCCCGATTCTTTGGCATCAATATTGCCTGGGCGGCAAGCATCAGTGCCATTCACACCATATTCAGTATCACAGTACCAATTCTGCTTGTTAGTGCAGTCTTCCCGGGAAAGGAATCATGGCTGGGGAATAAGGTTTATTTCTCGGTTTTATGCATTTTTATTGCTGCGGTAGCATTGGCACAAATGTCATTTGACAAACCCTTTATTCCAGATCCAGGTGCATCTGCGGTGGTCATCGCGCTTATCCTCTTGCTGATAACGGCAGCAAGATTTTTTCCAGACATCGCTTTGCCCAAGTTTGGCAAACAACCAGCAGATGTCGCATTATTTGCATGTGGTGCTTTCTACGCCTATGCGCTGTTTTTCGCTGCGATGGGTTTGCCTAAAATCTGTCCTTCTGTTGTCCTGGACACAGGCGCACTTATTAGCCTATTACTTTTGTTCCTCTGGTTCATGCTGAAACTGCCCGAGACGTCTGGACGAGCGCAGGTGATGCTCGTGGCCGGCTTGCTTTTCCCTCAAATTCTTCAGGCTGTTAAAACTGGAAACGTGTTCGCCGCGGCTTTGGTTGTGATTCTGCTCATCGGGTTGTGGAGAAAATGCCTGCCGAGTCGATCAAATCAACAAGCACAAAACTAGAACGTATATCTCTTTTGCATTTTAATTTGCATCCAACTACTTCGCTCTCACCCAACCAGTGCCGTTGCACCGCGGGCAGGCACCGGTATCTTCGGCAGCTTTATCTGGAAATTCTTTGATCATGTGACCTATGTGATATTGCGAATAAAACTGAGTATTTACACTATTAGGGTAAGACATCCACATATCTGTCTCTGGATGACCATCAACATGCTGATGATGCCAGCCTGGTGTACGGTAATTCAGACAACCACCAGAACACGGAATCCAACCTTTTCGCGCAGCTACAGCGATTGTTTGTTCGGCAGAATCATTTACAAAAGCGTTCGGCGCTGGTTCAACTCCGACGGCGTTTAGAGCCACCGGCGCAGCACTGGCAGAAGTCGATGGAGTTCCTGCACTTGATGGCATCTGACCGAGCATGGCTTTAGCCATAGCCTTCGTCTGGGCATCAGGAGCGTATTTAGAAACCCAGTCGAATTCAGAATTCGCTTGTTGAAGCTTGTTGAGCCCTTTATAACACTGTCCGATCATGTAATGAATCGAAGCATCGCGAGGAGATTTCTCAGCAAGCTTGCGAAAAGCACTCAAGGCGCCAGAATAGTTTCCGCTTGCGTAGAGCCCCGTCGCCTGTTGCCATTCTGGATTCGCTGCCAAGGCTGGCAATGAAAAAGTTAACGCTAACAGTAAGAATTTGGACTTGCTGCAAATATTCAACATCACCACCTTAAACAAGCTCAGTGCATTACTTTAACACGATTGAATAAAAAAAAACGGTGTGTTTTTAACTTTGCCTAAAAAGACTATAAAAAAAGCAAAGCAGTGAAAAAGACATTTCTGTCTTTTCCACCGCTTCGAAGATAGGACGAGGCTTTCCGCTTTGCTTCGATTAATCAGGTAGAACGGGGAGCTTCCTCCACGAACCAACTTGATCGCCTTGATAGAAAGCGTTCTCCGATGGCTCGAAAGCGACCAGATTGAGCCAACCATTGTTGACCAGATTAACCACTGATGCATCGGCTAGCACAGCTCGATCGATTACACTCAGTGGCGCCCTGATGACGACAAGCAAGCGCAAGGGCACTTCTTTTGGCACTCCATCTTGCACCTGCACCGATTGCTCAGTCAAGCCAGTTTTCAGATCACCACGCAAGCCCTGCATGACACCAATACCACCGAATGGATTGAGTGTCACTTTGTTGCCACTACCAAACGTCTTATTATCGATAGCAGATGTGTAATACTGCATGTTGATGCCGCTGGCAACAACCAAAGCACCAGATACAATGCCCTGCAGCACCACCCCGTCAGAGTCAATCTCCCAATCGTAAGAGTGAAGAAACACCTGACCTTCTAGATTCAAATCGCGTGTCAGAGAACGCGAGCCGATGACCATCGCCCGATTCCCCAGCAATCCAAGCTCAGGAATTACCTGGGCTGGATCGCAAGAGCGACGAGCGGCATCATTGAATCTGTCAAACAACGCCCGGGGCAAGACCGCTTCACGTTCAGCGCGAACTTTAACTCCTGCGGTTTCAAGATCCGCCTCAAGGAAGCTCATTGCGTACTTGTGCGATTCCAGCAATGCTCCTTTGAACAACTCGACTTGATCGGTGCCGGTGTTATGCACCGCGCCGACGAAAATCGTCGACACCGGCACAGTCACATTTTTCTCTATCAAACCGTCACGTACTGATTTGTCATTGAGAATATCTGAAAGCACGCGGGCGTTGAATCTACCCGTGTTTCCGCCACATGCACCACAATCGAGAGCAGCTGCATATGGGTTATTGCTCGATGAACTCTCGTGACCGCAGAACACGATGATATCGGAGAAATTGTCCGTCAAACCAATGGACGCGAGAAATCCGTGGGCAAGTGACACCTTCTCGGCCAGAGAAAACGACGAGATATTCAAATACGTATGCGAGTGAGCCTTCTCCTTTGTGTCGGCAGATAGGAAGATGTCGAGGATGGTATTGCGAATATTGCGCACCACGTTCTGAATCAATCCAGGAAAGAAAGTCCTGAAGAGAAGAGCGAAGGCGTAGATCGGACCAACGATATCGACGAAGCCAAAAGCGGCGGCGAGGTTCGCTTTCAGCTTTTTCTGGAGCATGATGGAGAATGCCAGCAAGGCGTGTCGGCTGGTTTGCTGCTTGCTGCAATTTACTTCCTGCACGCTTTTGACAGGCGTGCAGATGATAGGAGCCAGCGAGCGCGCTAACTTGCTTCCAGACTCGGTCAGCTTCATCGGCACGCCGAAGAAACCAGCGGCTCCATATGTCTTATACCGACTACCACCAGCGATTTCCAGTTGCCGGCGGAAGCGCTCCTCGCGAACGTCTAGACAGAAGCAAATCTGAACATCCGGTTTTTGCGTCGTAGCTTCGCTCGAGAAGTGATGACCAAGGCTCCGAAGCAGTTGATCGCGGTAAGCAAGCTCCTGCTCTTGATGAACGAGCGAGCGTTGACCAGCCTTTGAGACTAGCTGCGTCGCTTCTTCACCCTGGTCTCCGCCAACTACTGTCTTAAGGCGCATCCAGAACGCATTCTTGAAACCGAAACGCTTCGCAACTACGGGCTGCGCAATCGCCAGCTCATAGAAAAGTCGCATGACCAGATACTCGGTGAGGATCGAATCTTCACCTTGATTTTGGCGCCACTTCAGATGACTCGCCCATCCGGGTAGCTGGAAGAGATGCCTGCGCAAATAGCTGGGGACAGCAGCTTCGCTCACCCCAAGCCGCTCGAGAAGCTGACCGAGTGCCACCATGGACGATTCGGACAGCTCCTCGAATAAAGTGTCCTTCCACCTTCTCGATAAAGACCAATCGTGTTGCACTAGCAAGCGCCAGGACTTGAGCAGCCCTCCAGACCGCTCCATCGACCATTGCGCCTGCGTTTTATCGCAAAAGGCACCAACATATCTGACCACTTTGCGATTGATCTTCGCAGTCAGATCAGTGCAATCATCATCTCGATCAAGCAACTCACTGAGAGTAAGAAGCTGGTAAGGCGACGCCGAAAGCGAATCGTCGCTGCCCAGAAGTGCTCTGGAAACAGCGAAGGCTTGTTCAAATTGCATGCCGACAAACCCTTCGAGCGGATTGCTCGCGGCAAATCTATAAATTGGCGGCAGAGGAGCAAGTAAACTTGCCGCTTCAGCAACCTGCTTTTGCGCTAGTTTTGCGTCGCCCATTGGAGCTCCTTTTCAGTATAAAGATTCTGGCTACACGCCTACCACTGCCTCTGAAGATGTCTCCCAGTTCATCCATGTAGAGTCCATTTAAGGCATGGACGTATAGAGCTTTGCCCAGAGAAGCTCCTCTTACTTGACTGAGCCAGTAAGTAGCCACGCCGAAAGCGACGATGCTTGCGACGAGAAACCAGTCACTGTGCAAAGGTGCTGGTTCCATGTAATAAGCGGAGAACTTACTCAAGTCCCCAGCCAGCACAACTGCCCCAAGAAACGTTAAAGTGGCCGCGAGAAGCAATCCAAGACCAATGCGCTTGAAAGCTTCCACCGACATTATCAACGCTCCCATCACAAACAACACCGACAACGAAGCGGCACTGTCGACAGACTCCTGCATGCACAGCCAGTCGAGCACCGGCACCGCAAGCAGGCACATATAGCCCAGATGAAGTTTCGACCGTACGCGATCGACTCCACCGAGAGCATGACCGTAGCGCATTTTTAGCAGTCCTTCAGAAATTGAACTGTGAGCCTGAAGGAACAGCAAGCATTTGAAAAAGCCATGCGCGATCAGATGGAAGATAGCGGCGGCAATAGCACCAACTCCGCCCTCTAGAGACATGAAGCCCATCTGTCCAACTGTGGAGAAAACAAGCTCACCTTTGGTATCAGAGCGCGTTGACATGCACAGTGTGCCGATGAAGGCTGCACTAACTGACCAAACCAGCCAGAGCACATGCACAGATGTTGATTGGATCAAAACCGGATACAATCGCGCGGCCATGATGGCAGACACGTTGACGATGCCAGCATGCAGCAATCCAGACAATGGAGTGGGAGCGTCGATTGTGGCCAGTAGCCATTTATGGAAAGGGAAGAGCGCCGATTTGCAGCCCATCGCCACCAGAAGCAGCAAACCCACCAGAGTCGACGTAGCAAACGGTGCAGACCAGCCATGGACGACGAAGCCTCCTTGCAGCGACCCGCGATTGCTTACAATCGACGGAATGGCGGTCGCATGGCACGCATTTGCTACAAGAATGACTGCCAGGAGAAAGCAGACATCGCTGAACAAATGATGAAAGAGAACGATTCGAGATGAACTCGCAGCATCCTTCTTCAAGCCAATGGTCCGCCACAGCAAAATTGAGATCGCATTCCAGCAGATCAAAAAGAGCACGATGTCGTTAGCTGCAACGAGGACACTCGCCACTAAAGATAGCGCCATCAGGTGTTGAATGAACATTGAACGTGTCTTGTCGCCGAGCAAGTTTCGCTCGCTAAACCAGACCACAATCAATGTGATGAGACTAATAGATGTTGCCATTACGGAAGCGAGAAAATCGAATTTAACCAAACCGTGCCAAATTGTGGCCGGGTCTGGTGTATAGAGCGGTTGCGTCACGAGGAACAGTGTCATGCCGATGGCAGCACATGCAACTGTGACGATCTGACTAATAAGCAAAGTCTTGAGCTTGAGCTGCTCAGAACACATAACGAACGAGCCGATCAAAGCGCAAAGTGGTGTGAGGCGAACGAAGAGTTCGCTCAATACGAAGAGATGCTGCATGGCTGTTACTCCTGTCTATAGGTTCGGAAACTCAAACTGCGTTCAGCTCAGGTAGAGCACACGGCTTACCTGGGCACTAGTCATCTACGGCTGACGCTGGTTTATCGCTTGCTCTAGTCAAATCCGGAAGCCTGCACCGCTGAAACAGTGGCAAGGACCTGAGAATTGCTGTAGTGGACTAAATACAGATTTGTGGCGGGTTTCCGAGAGATAGAGTGAAAAAATGAATCACTATTGGACTACACGTTTTGGTGGCACTCATTCAACTTGTATGGTGCAGTTATACGGCGTCATAATGTTTTCTTCTAGAACAAGTACTAGCGCGGCTCACGGCACTTTAAAATGTGTACAACGATGTGACAGAGACGTGTTCAAAGTTTGAACTTCTGCAAAGAGTGGTGGCATTGCTAGCGCGATCTGAATATCGGAATGTGGTTGCTCACGCGAGGTCCGCTAGCCAGAAGTCAAGCAAATAAACCGATCCGTACTTAGCAATCATAAGTAAATTTGATTTGGCTGTTGATTCTTGAGAATCAGCTCGCACATGCTTATAGAGATTCCACTCTGCGCACCCCTAAAGTTTTAGCCCCAACAAACATCCACACACACTAAAAGCCATCGCCTGTTGCTTCTCATATGCTGAGCGGTAGGAGATGTTCAGTCACAGGCAAACGCAGAATGGCAGTCAGTCTGACAAAAAATGCGAACGTAACCAAGGACCAACTTATGAGCAACTCCGCAGCCAATACTCGCCCGGTTATCGTCATGGATGAAGCCTTCTTGCGAAATCTGTACGAAACGACCGAGACCGCCTTGCACGCGTTTGCCAACAATCGACCCGACCTGATGGCAGGCGATATTGCCCCGGAACTCGTGATCGAGCGTCGTCGGCAGATGATTTACGACCGCGCTCTGGTGCGCGCTCGGACAATCTGCGACGACCTGCCGGCGCTTGTTCTCGAATCTGCAAGCAAGGCGCGGCTGGAATTACACCTGCTGCACGCCGTCTGCCCAACTTTCACCTACAGCCCCGGTCTCTTGCACATCGTGATGAAGGATCAATGGGAGGAAGACCTGGAGGTGGCCAATCTGGTCGAACAAGCCTGCAAGGAGATGCCCGGAATTTCGGTTCCATCTCATAGCAAAAAGTATCGCCTCCGAGCACTGCGTCGTCACGGAGAAGGGCAAGGAGCGAACGCCTTCTCACTGGTCGTAATCTGGACGGTCTATTAAGACCAGATTAAGACCACCTAGACGATCGAACACTCTAGTCAGGCAGGCAAGGCTGTAGGGCTCCACAAAGGCTCCAACAGAACTTGTCTGCGTTCTTTTCAGCACCCCCGTCCAATCAATCGAATGGAGAGCATTATGACCCCAAGTAATTCCCATGAGGGCAGTCGAGCCCTTTCGCGCATGTTCCAGCGGAAATCCGTTGCCATCGCACTTTCAATGAAGACAGGCGACGGCGAGACCGAAACTGCCACGATCAACGTCCCCGAAGAGGCACTGTTGGCGGACTGTTTTCGCAACGGTCTCGATGACATGATCAAGGACGCTCTTGCTGTGCGGATGATCCAGGTTTGGGTCAAGCATTCCATTCAGGGAAAAGAAGTGACCGAGACCATGTTCGTTCCCGTCTTGGGGTGGCACCTGCTCTCGGTGAACTGGCAGATCATCATCGAGGATTACGTCACGGAAAAGCTGTTTTACTCGCCCGAAAATCAGGCGGCGTCACCCGAAGAAAAGCGCAGCGGTCCGGCTTTGCTTTTCTATCGCAAGAATGGCGAATCGGGCGAACCGACTCGCAAAGAACTTTTTCATGACTGGCTGGTCGGACTGACAGCGCGTGGTTCAACCATTTTTCACCGGCGCTTCGTTCTCAACTGGAGCATTCCAATGCCAGCGATGCCGCCGGTGAAGCCGCCTCTGAACAAGGTCGACGCTGCTGCTGCTGCGACTGTTTGATCTGAAATAACATCGCGAGAATCGCTGAAAGCAAATCTAACTTTCAGCGATTCAATTTAAACTCAACTTTGCCGAAAATATTGCATCAAAAGTGGAAAGGCTATTGCAGCCGGTGCTTGAATAAACAAATCAGCACGGCGAGTCAAAGGGGTTTGTTCAGGATTGATTTCAATTATCTTTGCGCCTTTTTGCTTGGCATCAAACGGAAGAGAGGCTGCCGGCTGTACCAGAGCCGATGTTCCGACAACAAGCATGACCTCACACCCAATTGCTGTCTGAGACGCACTACGCCAGACGCTTCTATCTAGCGCCTCGCCGAACCACACAACAGCCGGTCTAATAAGCGAGCCGCAATGGCAAACAGGAGGCTGCTTTAGACCAGTTGGAATTTCACTTGCTGGATGTAACCGATCAAAACAGTAAAAAGTGGTTATATTGCCATGCAGTTCCACCACGTGTTTGGAACCAGCCCGCTGATGCAATCCATCTACGTTCTGAGTGAGCACCGCAAACTCTGAGAATTCGCTCTCGAGCGCGCTAATAGCAATGTGTGCTGCATTTGGCTGCACATTTGCCAGATTTTGTCGCCGCATGTCGTACCACTGCCAGACAAGCTCTGGGTTATTTTTAAAACCCTCTGGCGAGGCGAGTTGCTGCGGATCATATTTAGCCCAGAGCCCGGTCTGAGCGTCTCGAAAAGTCGGAATGCCACTTTCTTTAGATACGCCCGCGCCAGTAAGAACTGCCATATTGCTAGCCGAGCGCATTAACGCCGCGGCTTTTTCAATATCGATTTCATTCAAGACGAGGGCTCCAGAAGATTTTTATCAGTGCCCGAGCTGGCTGCAGAATTAGTCAATTTGGGCGGTTTTAGCGCTTTTCGACGAAAAACGTCAGTTTTTAAACAGGAGACTCTGTCGATGAAAAGAATACCGTCTAAATGGTCGATCTCATGCAAAATTAGTCGGGCTTCAAAGTCTTCCGCATTGAAAAAAAGCGACTGCCCATGAGGGTTGTAAGCCAGCACTTTAATTTTTTGAGCGCGACTGACGTTGCCTGTAAAGTCCGGTAAACTCAAACATCCTTCACGCCCGATCACGCACCCTTCTTGCTCGAGCACTTCGGGGTTGATTAGCACCATTTTGCCAAGCTGCGAAGATATCCTCGGATTGCGAGAAGAATCGATCACGACAATGCGCCTCAAGGCGCCAGTCTGTGGAGCTGCAATGCCGACACAGCCGGGTTGCGCATACATTGTCTCTTCGAGATCGGCGATTAGCTGCATAATCTCTTCGTCAATGGAGTCTACGGTCTGAGATATTTTTTTCAGTTCAGGGTTGGGATAAACAAGAATTTCGCGAATTGCCATTACAACTCCAGCACGTCCCATTCCTGAATTGAAATATCTACACCTAACGAATTAGCCAGTTCTTTCATCTCTTTTTGCAGATATTCGGTTTTCAATTCAACTGGCGCTGTCACTTCAAGCACCATTAAAAAAATGGGTTTCGCAGGCGCTGCACCACCCGTTGAAACAGCCGGAGGCGTCGAGCGCTTGGTCTCCACGTCTGTAATGTTCGCGCCCATTTCGGATAGCCGACGTGTGACACCAGAAACAATACCGGGCTTATCGGCTCCATACACCGAAATTATGTAGCCGCTGCCCGTTTCCTCGGCTATTGCCATCTCCTCTTCGGCCAGCTCGCGCAAGTGTAGAGCAAAACCCAGACGCTTTTGCACTTTCTCCAGTTGCTTCTGCAAATCAGACAACGCTAGGTCGTCAGGAATTGTCATCATCAGGATAATTGCGAATTCACCCCGCAATAAAGTCATGCTGGAATCGAGCAAATTGCAACCAAGACCAAACAAAGCATCGGTCAACTCAGCAACTATGCCGACCCGATCTCGCCCAACCCCGGTGATAACTACGCCCTTATTCAAAATACCCCTGCAAATTAGGACACAATAACATTCTCGGTCATATTGGCTCCGTACGCAAGCGCAGCTAGCGCTAGCTCGACGAATGGTCCCAGTTTTGCTTTCAGGGGGATTCGGGCACTGCGGTCTTCATTTTGTCCTTATTTTTATTGCTTAAGTAATTTAGATTCTGCTACCTAGAATTACATTTCCTTTTTTCGATTTTTCTGGAGTCTTAACACCAACCAGTTACTCCACCACCCAAGGCAGCCAAACTCAGTAGTTAATTCACTACGCATTCCTTGCCGCCTGTGTCTTGAAGCTTGTTAGCCGCACGGTTCGCTTCAGGAGCAAAGATTTGCACAACTGCACTAAGTACTCACATCGCCAAGTTCTTGCTTCCACAAATTCTCGCCGGTCTGACAGAAACCGAAAGGGACTCATCATGGACATAAAAAGCTCCTTTGCTCAATAGTTCGACGAATAGCTCGCTTTCCGTTTTGTGTCGCCTTCTCTTCAACCGGCGCTCTTCGCCACTTCTTGCGGTATGCCCTCTGCACACTGCTTCAACATCCACGAAAGGAACCCATCATGTTCGACAATCTCAGCTCAAGCTGGCTTCAGGGCATTCCGTCCCTCGGTGGTCTGGACTTCCTCACGGGAGCTTCCGGTCACGAGCCCATGCAAGTCCAGCACCTCGTCAAAGGTCAACCGCCCACGACGAACCCCTACATGCCTGAAGTGAAAGTCGTCGCCTCCAACAACGGTTTCTACTTCAAGAATCCGGCTGGCGGCCTCAAACTCTTCGCGGGACTTGGCGCCGACCTGGCTCGTGTCGAGCGTGGTATCAAGGTCGCTTCTGCGACTGGCGTCTCCGCTGGCTCGTTGCAAGCCGTCATTCAGACGAACAGCCACGTTCACCCGAAGGAAGCCGCTCAGGCAATGCTCGAAGTGTTGCGTGAGTTGCAAGCCATGGACAAGGGTTCGGTGACCCGCGACAGCACTGTGCCCTGTGACCCGCTCCTGCTCTATCTGAGCGGCTTTACCTCGGTGAGCCCCAGGTTCTGCTATCAGCGGATCATCGACAAGCTCAAGCTCACCTGGAATTCGCGCATTCGCATCCTCACCTGCGCGGTGGAGATCGATCCGTCGAAGCCCTCCTCGCTGACCCCATGGGGCTTGACGAATCTTCGTCACTGGCCGATGGTGATCGACGAGAACTCGGGAATCGAACTGGCGGACGCCCTCTGGATGTCCGGCGCCGTTCCTGGCATGTTCGTTTCGCCCGAGCTTGGGACGTCCGAACGTGGCTACCGGGTGATCGCGGTCGATGGTGCTTACATCAACCGCATTCCAAACATCTCCGGCGACCCGCCCAGCATCGCGATGTCCTACACCCGGGCCACCAAGATGCCGCGTGAACTCGTCGAGGATCTTCCTCGGGAATGGCTCGGGCTGTGGAATCCGACGAACATGTTCGATCCCCGCTATTTCGAGCGTGTCTCTCAGTTCTGGGCGAAGGCGGCGCAGTACTGGAATCCCATCAAGATGGCGGGACTCTACCAGCACTGGGTTGAAATCAACTACCAGATCTGCGGAAACCACAACGTGCAGAGCCCGATCGACTTCCACATCGTGCTGGGTCTGGACGATTTCGCCGCGATGAATATCGGCGCGTCGGAAGAGTCCATGTGGGGGATGTTCGAGCACGGGCATCAGGTCGCGGAACGTCGTTACCAGGAAGGCTTCGAGAGCGGCCAATTGGTCATCCCGAGCTAACCGAGGAGGCAGCAATTAAAACGACCTCCTCTATGACGACCAAGGACCAGTTAGCGAAAAGACCGGCAGACAGCGACGCTTCTGAAAAGGAACGTTACTTGTTTGCCGGTCGTTTGCGTATAACCACTAGAGCCACCTGATGGTCTTTGCTTGAGCAAAGACCGTCGGGCTTTTTTTTTGGAGAATGTGACGGAGGTTATATGCGCGCCCTTGAGAAAATAATGTGGAAAGCGTTGAAGGCCCAGCAAAGTCATCTCAAATCGTGCGACAAGCTCGAGGACTGGGAAATTGCAGAATCACAGCGAGTCGACGGCGAAGATCCAATCAGCGCTTCTTGCTACACCGCGTCGGTAGTGTTTCTGATGAAGCATGCCCGCCGGTCGCAGAAACGCCTGGAACTGTTCAAGTTTCTCGTCGTGCAATGCCGCATGTTCCAGGAGGACTGCAGCAAAAAAATCGACACACCAAGCCTTACCAAAAAGCAGCGCAAGAAGCTGAAAGCGCAGTTGCGTGAAGCGGAGAGCCATCAAAAGTTCGTGGAAAGCTGGGTGGAAAACGAGCAAGATTACTTCGGACACCTCGACGAGTACTTGTCTGATGTGTTCGAATGCTTCACCGCTTTGTACACCCGCACTGACCCGACCGCCGACATCGAGCCCAATTGCATCGACGAATCAGGCGAAGTGTTCTTTCCACCCACGATTCTGACGCGCCATTGAAGAAGACGAAGAAGAAAGAGAGAGGTTGTTCGCAGCAGACAGCTTCTCTTCCTTCTCGCTTCTAACGGTTTTTTTTTTGATACTATTTTCGGCAAAGTTGGCGACAAAGAAAGTTGCACCAGAAATTGCTTTCAGTGCAACTTTTTACTTCACGCCCTAATCACTTCAGCAGGAAACCGCGCCTGCCAGTGACTTTGACTTCCGGGACTCTGACTTCCGGAACTTTCATAGTCGACTCACGGTACTGGAGGACCAAGCCGGCAGCCACACCACAGAGCAATCCCCAGAACGAATGAAATTCGATCCAGAAGATTTGCAACGCGCTGTAATTCGTATGATTGACAGTCGTGTCGATCATCGCCGGCAACGCTGTGGCCACAAACGCCATACCGACTGGCATCAGTAAAGCGAGAAACCATCGACCGATTGCCTCAATGAGATTAGTAGGCTGTGGCGGTCCGCACAACCAGAAGAAGGTCGTCAATCCACCGAGTAAAAACGACAGTGGAACCGTTTCCATAGCCATGCGCAAGACGTGTGGGTAAACTGTCCACAGGCCAAAGCCTGTAATCAGCACACAGGGCACGGCTAGAGCAGCAAGGAGGCTGAGACAGACTGTAGCAAAAGTACGATTCATGATTTTACTCCTTCGATTCTCGCTTTTTCACGCTTACTTTCAAACGCCGCCTTATCTGCAAGCGTTAACAGTCGAAACGCAGGATCATTGAGCACGCGCACCGGTTGTGTCGGATCGAACAACCCAGTGCCAAAGCCCAGCAAACCAACGCCATATTGTTTGGTAGCAACGCCCAAACGATGGAACAACTCCAGATTTGACGTGATGCAGATCCAGTGATCGGGAGCAATTCGACCACTGAACATGCCAACCCAATCGTAGCCAGTGATGGGAAATTTCCTGTTGAGCCAGGTGGAAAAAGACTGTGGCAAAATCCAGGCGAATTTGCGCAGACGCTCATCACGAGCCGCCTTTGCCTTCTCCGCCCAGCCCGCGCTCTGACCAATCATGATGCTCGCGAGTGGATACTCCAGAGCTAACTTCACAGGAGTAAATGGCACTGTCTGGCGCACCACCACGTAGATTTCCTCGGCTGCTAGTGTGGAAATTGGGTCAAAGACTAATCCTCGGTCCATGTAGGAGCTGAAAAGAACATGTGAGCCGTCCGGCGCAAGCACGACAGTTTCAGAATGACCGACACTCTCGTGCAACGTATCTGCCACCATGCCGCCCGTCAGAATCAAATCGCCCGGCTCCAGTGCTTCCGCTGGCGGATTAATCCAGCTACCTTCAGGCAGCGGACCATGTCCTTCTTGCTGAAACGATAGTCGGTTATGGCGATAACGCAGATAGACGAGCAGCCAGCCACACACCAGACCGACTGCCACCAGTTGCGACGCGCCTTCAGGCACAGTGAAAAATCCAAGCACCGACAGCGCCAAACCAAGAGCAAGCGGCACCAGAACCGACAACCGCGACAAAATGTCGAAATAGGTGCGGAACAGGTGGCGAAGATCGATGGCCGTTAGCAACAGCCAGAAAGCACTGACGGTAAGGCTTCCCGCGCCCAAACGCCAGTCAGTCAGACCTCTGAACCACAGCACAGTGACAACGACAGCAGCAAGATAGGCTGTGCCATGGAGAAATTTGAGCAATCGATAATGCATGACACACCTCTTTCGCAGTAAAAAACCTCGTGACAAAACGGAGACCAGGGCTTTCGCTCTGATCTCCGTCTTTGAGGATTATGAGACTTGGAACCTACGCTTAGCTGCTTTTGGTAGCCTCAGCCATCAGTGCTTCAATCTCGTCGATTGATTTGGGCACTTTGGCTGTAAGCACTTCGCAACCAGTATCGGTAATCACCACATCGTCTTCGATGCGCACACCGATACCGCGATACCGCGCGGGCATGCGCTTATCGTTGGCATCGAAATACAAACCTGGTTCTACCGTGAAGACGTTACCGGCTTTAGTTGGAACCAGCTTGTGACTGGGGTTCTTAGTGCCGTTTTTAGCCACGTCGTGGACATCGAGCCCCATCCAGTGTCCAGTGCCATGCATGTAGAGCACACCAAGGGTGAGCAGATCTTTCTCAGTGCCAGCCGCTTTCGCGTCGGCAAGAAGCTTCTCGGCCCCATCTTGCGTGCGCATTCCTGCCGGCAAAACGCCGAGGTCCACAAGTCCCTCGCGCAATACCTGAACAGCAACCTCGTGCACCGAGCGCAAAGTGCAACCCGGTTTGGAAGCATCTATGGCAGCCAGTTGCGCCTTCAAAACAAGAGCGTAGATCTCGCGCTGAGCGTCGCTGAATTTTCCGTTGACCGGAAAAGTGCGAGTGATATCTGATGCGTAACCACCAAATTCACAAGCAGCATCGATAAGGACGAGGTCGCCGTCTTTGAGCGGCTTGTCGTTCAAAGTATAGTGCAGAGTGTTGGCATTGTTGCCACCAGCGACGATGCTCTGATATGCAACAGATTGTGCCCCCTTATCACCAAATTGAAATTCCAGCGTGGCCTGGAGCTTCCCTTCGGTGACCGTACCAACTTCTCTGGCGCAGCGTTTCATGGCTTCGATATGAGCTTCTGCAGAAATCGTTCCAGCATGACGAATCATGGCGATTTCTGCCGTCGACTTGATCATACGGTGGGCGTGCACAATCTGATTGACGTTGAGAAGGTCTTTGGGGTCAGCTTCGTAGAGGGCTCTGAACTTCTTGTTGACACCATGGTTGTGACCGTAGTGGTAGTAAACAGTCGTGGCTTTAGCGAGCATTTTGGCGGCTTCTTTCGAGAAGTCGTCGACAACGAAAGCAACGTCTGCAAAATATTTTGCTTTGGCGCCTTCTGTTCCTTCACGAAAACCCGTCCAAGTCTCCTTTGTGGGATCCTTGGGTAAAACGAACATGACGAGTTTCTGGTCTTCTTTCGTCACTTTGACGAAGGCGAGAATAGCGTCAGGTTGAGGGAAGCCATTGAGATAGAGGACGTCAGACGACTGTCTGAATTTGTAGTCAGTATCGTTGCTTCGCAGCTTCTCATCAGCACCGACAACGAAGGCGACACTATTGTCTTTCATTTCGTCGAAGAAGCGAGCGATGCGGGCTCGATATTCGCCTTCGGAAATTGCTGGAACGGCGGCGGGTAAAGTGACAGCAGCGGAAGCGGAGGTGGTCGGTGTTGTGGACGTGGACATAGTTTTCCTCACTTAGTCAGCGGTACAAAAAGATTGGTGGTTAGAAGCGGTTCGCAGCGCGAAATGGATTTAAACTGCAATGGAGGCGCTAGTGAAAACGAAAAGTAATGCTGGTTTTAAATTTACCGTAAGACGAAGATATTAATGACCTTATAAAACTACTGCCAATTAAACCTTTTGTTCAACTAAATTCGGCAGGAATTATCTATCAATGAAATCGTTACGACTTGATGACAAGATGTACTAGCTCGCGACAACAACTGCCAGAATATCAAGTCTCTTCTGAGAAGCCCACCGCAATGGCTCCTGGGCGCAATATATAAATATTGCTGTATCTAGTCTCACAAGAGCCTGACCCATGGCTGAAATTGCTTTACAATTCACTCGATCAGCTGATGTTATTATGAACAGCGCTTCCGGCATGTTGTTGTCGTTTAAATTTGAGGGAAAGTTTTCGTTATGGCTTATTCAATGTTTGCACCATCAAGAAAATCTTTTGGCTTCGCCTTCGTCTCATTTTTGCTCTGCAATCTAGCCATACCAGCGCAGGCCGTTACGAATTATCCAACCACGGCATACGACGCAACCTATGCACGACGCACCGAACAGGGTTTGTCAGATTACAGATATCGGACAGACGGCGAAGGACATGTGCGCATTGAGACGACACCACCCACGGCTGGCTATACAATTTCTGACGAAAAACCGGCTAACTCGGTCACCATCTTTGACTATCCTCACAAGATCATGTTCACATTGCTCGAAAAACAAAAGATTGCCATCAAAGCGCCGATGAATACCAGTGCTTCCGCGGCTCCCCTGAACGCAACCCGCATCAAAGAATTGCATGGAGAAGATCTAGGCGTCGACACTAAATTCAATCACCCCTGTCATGGCTACAAATGGGAAGAAAATGACGTAGTTACCGAATCATGGATTGCCACAGACCTTAACTGCCCGATTCACACAGAGACCATGAGCAAAAAGGGCAATGAGACAATGCACCTGGAAAAGTACAAATTGGTTGATGCTGACCCACACGACTTCGAAGTACCAGCAGATTACAAAATCACCGACATGAGCACTCAGACCACTTCTAAGTAGTTTTTTCTGCTTTTGCCAGGCGAGTCTTATTCAAATATTCGCGCGCTTCTGCCACCAGATATAGTGAACCAGTGATACAGATGACATCGTCTTTGACGGCCGTTTCTAGCGCTTTGTCAATCGCTTCACCAACATTTTGAGTAGTCACGACATCAATTTTTGATTGCATGTCGAGAGCTTCAGCAATGTCTTGAGGATCCATCGCCCGCAAATTAGTGGAGCGAGTAGTAATCACGTTCTTGGCTATGGAAGCCAATTCTCTGTAAATTGCGCTGATGTTTTTGTCATTGTTGACGCCAAGGATGAACGTACACATCGGTCGGCCGAGCATATTTCTCAAAGCCATACCCAGAGCCTGAGCGGATTCGTGGTTGTGCGCACCATCAAGAACAATTGTCGGTTCATCAGGTCTATCGGTGCCACGACCGGACATCAACTCAAAACGTCCTTCTAATTTAGCTTTGGCCAGACCATCGACTATATTCTGCGTAGTGATCTCCACTCCGCGCTCCATCATTCCCATGGCACACACCGCGGCTGTCGCGGCATTGTCGATCTGGTGAGCACCAATCATCGGCGTATGGAATACCTGGGGGCCCTTCATTCCTTCTAGAGAAAAAGTGGATCCAGTCAAATCGGCTTTTTGTGACTTGATTTTATAACTGCGTTTAACGTCGACCAGTGCCGCGCCAACGTGATGACACTTACGCCCGATAGCACTGCGCACCGCTGGATCTTTTTGCGGTCCTAGAACCGTGAAACAACCCGGTGTGATGATTCCTGCTTTATTCGCGGCAATTTCAGATTGGGTACTGCCGAGAATTTCAGTATGCTCGAGACTGATCGCGGTAATGACAGCAACATCTTTGGTGTCGAAAACATTGGTTGCGTCATAACGACCGCCAAGACCCACTTCGACAATCTGCCACTGGATAGGCGGGTCCGATTTGCTGACCAGATAGAAGAACAAAGCAGTCAAAATACCGAAGGTCGAAAACGGTCCTGCACCATTTTTAATTTCCTGATCGACTATTTCGCGAATATCGCTAAGACCGCGTGTAAAACGCTCTTCTGAAACTGGAACACCATTGAAAGCCAGTCTCTCGCGATACGAATGCATGTGCGGGCTAGTGTAAAGTGCAGTGTCGAAGCCAGCTTCGGTCAAAATTGACGAAATCATCCAGCTAGTGCTGCCCTTACCTTTAGAGCCTGTGACATGAATTGTGTGGCGGCCATTTTGCGGATTATCTAGAGCAGTCAATAGACTTTTCATCGTCTCAAGACTCATCGAGGGGGCACGCGAACCATGCGTTCCTCTTTCCATGTCAGGAAAAGATTGAAGATATTCCACTGCTTCAGCGTAATTCATTGAAAAAAGATTCCAACGGGAAGATTGAGAAGATTGACCGGAAATTGACAAAATTTGCAAACAGCGTTCTGGCGCAAAAAAGTGCAGTTATCAAGCAAACTGCAGGGGCTTGATGAAGTGCATTTGTCAACTGAACTACATCTGAGCAAGTATTTCAAGACTTAGAGAGGCGAAAATTAAGTAGTCGCGCCTCTTGAAATCACAAGACTAGCCGAGGTCGGCCATATCAGATCAAGGTGAAATTCTTGCTCACATCAGAGTTAAGGCTTGCGATTGAGGTGACCGCCTCACTAAGGTGAGAGAGTCATCGCTTCACTTTCTTCTCGTAAAAACACTGCAACCTCAAACCTCTGCCCCTTTCTAGCCCCTACGTGTCAAGACTTCGGTCAAACGCGTGAAGCATGACAACCTTCTTTCAACTTTTGATAACGGAAACGACCACTCATGCTTACTTACACTTTCCTCGCGGCGCTTGCCCTTCTGGGACCGTTCGCTCTCTTCAAGTGGTTTGCTCGCGAAACAGTTATCGAACGAGTGCAAGCCACTATCGCATGCATCAGTCTGCTCGGCTCGTCACGTTACGCTCCAGATAACGACCTCTTCAACGCCTATCTCCCGGATGGCCGAATTATGATGCTGGATGTCGACAAGGACCGAGTCAACCGGCTCAAGTCGACCCCCTTTGTCAATGCCAATGTGACAATCTCGAGACCGGCATTCGGCGCACCATATATCTCTTCCGTTCAATGGCCAGGCGAAGTGCTAGCTTCTCCAAGCGCCAATAAGAACGGTGGACTTTATCTTGGCGTCGCTTACATGCTCCTTGGATGGGCTGCCACTGCTTACACTTTGCAGCCCGACGTCTACGCCGACCTTGGTCGATTGGGCACGGCTTTCGCCGGTTTGCTCATCGCTTTGTCCGGCTATGTCATCGCCACGGTACACATGAAACCTCTGCCTGCCGACGCGCGCGTCGACATGCTCGGAGGACTGATCAAACTGGGCAGTGGACGCCAATCAGTAATTCTGGCGACAATCATTGCTTGTGCGTTGACTGCAGCCTGCTATTTTTACGGCGGAATCGGCCTGTTCTTTGGCTTGAACATCGGCTGCGCCGCGGGCATGCTAGTGGGACTGCTCTGCAATAAGCCTGCTCCGCAGGCCACAGTACTTAGGTAATCTTGCCTGCTTTGAGTCAGCTTGTGTAATTCTGGTGGTCATCAGCGAGATTGCGACATGCAAAATCTTGATGGCCACTCACTTTTTGCCGCCAGAATTGTTAATCTGTTTTGTAAATTATTTTGCCGAAAAGAAATTTAAAACGCAAACCTCTTTTAAACATCAATGCCTTTGTAAAGACTGAGCAGGGCACTTGAAACAGTGCGTCAATTGACGGGAACTTTTGCAGCCACTCTGCGACACCTTGTTCGCAAGCAACCACTTGCGCGATAATTAGTCGGTAGAAACAAAAGGGCTTAGTTATGAAAAACCTGTTCTCCATGGTCTTAGTCGCGTCCACTATGACTTCAGTTGCGTTGCCAGCACTGGCTTTCGATGGCGAAAATGAAGCAAAGACCGCCGCTAAAAACGAGCGACGCGCTGAAAACCAGGAATACAAGGCACAAAGAGACGCTGCTGAAGGCAATGTCAATGGTGCTGCCAGACACGCAAACGACGCTGCTCGCGACGAGCATAAAGCTCGTCATGAAGAGCACAAAGCTCGTCGCGAAGGATACTAATCGATCTAACTGAATCAATTGACCAACAACTTTAACAGAGTGGTGCCGGACGCATCACTCTGTTTTTCTTTAGACGAGTAACAAGGTCTTCGTAAAGTTGGCTACAACTTGCTGCGCACGCTCATCATTATCCACTAGCGAACCATCAGGCAGTCTCACCTTTTTGGAGACTCCATCAACAGTTTTACCAAAACGCGCATCAATTTCTGCTTGATCAAAGTCTTTGACGGCGTTGTACAAATTCACACCACTCTTGCTCAACTCTTGTTTTCCGCCTTCGCCAACGCGATAGAGCATCAAAGAATCTGCAAGCATTTCATCTGGAGACGTAAAATAGTCAGTTGGCGGGCGCAATAAAGCGCGCTCCCGGACTTCACTATTGGTGAGATGAGGCGCCTTTTCAGCATCAGCATACGAAACACCAAGGTCATCGGTTGCAGTGCCTTTGCTATCACATCTAACCCACCCTTTATCGCTGCTCAGACCATCATTCGTCAGTCTGTAAAACTCGCCACGAGCTCCTCTCATCAGCCAATAAGAATTGTCTTCGGTTGTCGTCCAACCAATGTTTTCTGCAATCGGCTTCAATTTATCAAGCGACCACAAACCCATTTGATATTCTGAGTTATGGGCGATTTCGTGTCCTGCAAGAGCCTCAATACTCGTTTTAATGTCTTGATGCAAATTAAGAGCGTCAGTTGCGGTTATCGGTCTACCTGGCTGCGCGTCGGGCTCGAAGAAAACGGCCAATTTCTTTTTTTCGTCGCCGGCGAACAGCGCTGCATCATAAGTTTTCGCACCAAAAGTGGGCGTCTTCAAAAAGTAAAATTTGAGCGCTTCTTTATTCTTCTCATCCGTAAACTGACTGGGTTCCGACGCTTTGAGCGCGGCTTCCACTCCTAACAATTCGCTATAACGCGGAGCACGCGCATATAGCATGGCACCACGCTTAGTTTCTGAAACATAAGGGCGAACAGCATTTTCTCCTTCGACACTAAAGTCGACGTGGTAATGCGTTTTCAAATCTTGAATTTTCGACTGAATCATCGTTTCAAGCTTGTGCTCGGATTGCACAAACTCACCAGCAGATGCGCTGGCCTCAAACAAGGTGGAGTCACCGGACGATCCAGCCAGCTTATACTGGACCACACCATTTTCACTATGACGAACAACGCCGAATTTGTTGAGCAATTCAGAATCCTGCTTTTCGGCAGTATTCAAGGGATGTTTTGGCGCCCCATTGACGTTTTGACTTAACTCTTGCTGTCCTTCAACAGGGGCCGTTCCCGGAGTATTTGTCCGGGAAGTTGTGGTGCGATCGTGAGCATCTTGTGCCATATTCGCGTAACTTAGCTGAAGAAGTAGCTGCCACTGATGTTATGCCACTTTAGAGCAGCTCTTTAACGATGCCAGTGAGCACTGTGTCACTTCAGTTGCATTGTCGAACGTTTTTAGCCGGGGACCGAATTGCGAAGCGTGGCTCTAAAGACATCAGAGACAGGCTCAACCAACTTCGAAAAGAAGCACAATGTTGTCACAATTACGACTTATACAAGCATGCGACACAGACTGTTTTTGGCGAGAGTCGCCCCCCATCGTAAACGTATTGCCCGCAAGCTGATGAAATGCCAAAGTTTTGAGTGCTTTTGGCGTAACATGTAATACTCGCACTGATTGCACCCCGCTCAAGAGGATCCATGGAATGACCAACGTACAAGTAAGCTCGGCTCCAGCGAGCGGCATGCGCGACCTGGCTCCAGCGGAAGTAGCAATTAGAGATTGGGCGACTTCTGTAATCATGAAAACATATCGGGAATTCGGTTTCACCCGCATCGAAACCCCCGTCATGGAAAACATTGGTTTGCTGCGACGCGGCGAAGGCGGAGAAAATTTATCGTTGATTTTCGAAGTTCTAAAACGCGGTGAAAAGCTTGAAAAAGAGCTGGCATCAGCTAGTTGCAAAAAAGAAAACCTCGCCGATCTGGGATTGCGTTTCGATTTGACGGTTCCACTGGTGCGCTTTTACGCAAACAACCAAAACGTTTTGCCAACGCCTTTGAAAGCCATTCAAATGGGACCTGTATTTCGCGCAGAGAGCCCTGGTCCGACCCGCTTTCGCCAGTTCACACAGTGCGATATAGACGTTATTGGCATGAAGTCCGAGCTGGTTGAAATGGAGTTATTACAGGCAACTTCTCAAGCACTATTGGAACTGGGCTTCAAAGATTTCACAGTGCGCATCAATGACAGACGCATTCTGTCCGAGTTGGCGAGATCTTTTGGCTTTGCCGAAGATAAACAGGAGACCGTCTTCATTGCTCTCGACAAATTAGACAAAGTTGGCGTCGCCGGCGTTCAAAAAGAGTTGGAATCGCACGGGCACTCCTCGGAAGCAGTGACGAAAATGGTCGCTTTCTTAGGAAATCTAAGCACCACAGACAGTGCTCTCGATGCGCGCAAAAATCAACTTCCTGAAAGCATAGATCCCGAAGTCTGGCAGGCACTGGTCAACGTTGTCACAGCCGTTTCTGACGTGGCAAAGAGTCGCTACAACGTTGTTTTTGACCCAACTCTGGTTCGCGGAATGGGTTATTACACTGGACAAATCTTTGAAATATCATGCCCTGGCTATTCATCGTCTGTAGCCGGTGGCGGCCGTTACGACAAAATGGTGGGTAAATTCACCGGACGCGAAGTGCCAGCCTGCGGCTTTTCCATCGGTTTTGAACGTATTGTAAGCATTCTACTGAGTGAAAATTTCAAACCACCAGTAGAGACACAAAAAGTGGCTCTGATTTTTGAAGCTGATCGAGATAATCTCGTCGATGTTCTGAAAAAGGCGGACCAACTGCGCAACAGCGGGCACAGTGTCTGCGTTTTGACGCGCAAAAAAGATTTTCGCAAACAGCTCGATAATCTTGTCAGTCAAAATTTCAACTCCTTTGCCAGCTACAAAGGGGCAGACTTAGACCCGGAAATCAAACTATTAACAAAATCGGAATAAGCAACGAACACCGGTGCTTGCGCCAGCGGCGCTAGTTAAATAGACTGTGATATTGCCGCCCCATCGGCTTGTCTTGCCATTTCAACCATCTTGAAAACACGCCTTTGTCAAGCCGCTTCTTGAAATCTTGAATCAGTCTTCGGTAGGTTTGAGTATCACAACTTTCACCCGCTTTCTGTGTTCGAAATCTCCAATCGTAACTCTCACCCAGCATCCACTTCCAACTAACGACATCGCCGCCGGTGATGAATGTTTGAAACCAGGAGTACGCGATGAGTCAAAGTATTGGCCAAACCCTCAAGAAACTGATTCCAACTTTCGTGCTGATCGCTCTTGCCTATCTGGCTGGTGGCACATCTGTTTTTGACGACCGAGTGCATCAAATCGTGGGCAAAGCATTCACCGATTTCGGTGCGCAACTCCTGCCATTTGCCATCAACCTACTCGTCAGCCTGGTTGTCCTCAATATCGCCTACGTTTTTTACCATCCGGTCAAAGACACTGCCCTAAAGGCGATGCTGAAAGCGCGAGCAAGTGAGCGTGCCCAGTTGTTTGGGATCAAAGCACTCGCGCTGTTGTACTGGTTTATGGCGCTCTTAATCGCACTTACCATCATCTTTCCGGATGTGTTCTCCAAATTACTGCTCGGAGCGTCCTTGCTTGGTGCGGCTATCACACTTGCTTTGCAAGGGGCAGCCAACGATTTCATTTGCGGCGTGCTGTTGCAATTCACGCCCAAATTCAAAATCGGAGACGAAATCATTATCGGTGGACTTGCTCTCGACGGCAAAGATGTTACCGGCAGGGTTACAGATATCAACTATCTGGCGACAACACTTGTCACGGCAAGCGGAACCATCAACGTCCCCAATCGTGAACTGTGGTCGCGGCCTGTGAAGGTCATCGACCCCAATTATCGTGCACCAGATTCAGTGCCAACAACTGAAGAAGTACCTTCCTCCACCGCCTGAAAAGCCGAAACACGGTCGCCAGAGCACACTAATGCCCTGGCGACTATTTTTTAGACAAGTATTCGGCTAAACCGTGTTGTGGTAACGAAACTGACTAGTGTAGCTTTTTGCAGAACTTTGCTAAATAGAATTAATTATGGCAAAGTTGAAAAAAAGTAGTAGCTATTCGGTTAAACCGCATGTGGTAAGAAAATCTAATTACGAAAGCGGTATTGAAGAATGATCAAATAGGTTAATAGGGTTCGTACTTGAAATACCAAATAGCACGTAGTACCAGGCAAAAACACGTTTAATAAAAGTGCCCTCGCAAAGCCACTAAAAAGAAGGCGTTACCACAATTAGACGTGGTAACGCGCTCGCCGACGCCGAACTGGTGATGGTTTCAAAAAGAGGTTGAGAAGGCATTTATGAGACGAGTTTAGCGCTACTAACCCAGTCTTTGCGGCACCTCTAAATGACAGACTTTTGCCATGTTTGCGATCGGCATGGGTTCGCCG
>JARLHI010000038.1 GCA_031292355.1 Candidatus Obscuribacterales bacterium | reverse complement strand
GCGAAAGCCGTTGATATCGAGATACCTCTCCTAGGTCGATGCCTTAGACGCTAATCAGGTTGGAATTGCTCGATTCCTGATTAGAAGAGGTGACAAGCGCTTTCATTGGCTATTCAGTTATTAGGGTTCGAGAAATCGAACAACAGTGGGTCGGAGCTTTAAGTAGCTTCGACCTATTTGTTTTGTTCTTTATTCGAAGTCACTAATTTAGTGTGCACCGTATGTGGTGCATGCAATTCAGCTCAGACATTTCGGCATCTGCTAGCAATCACAAGAACAATTGATGTTCATTCTGAGGTGCAGTGGATGTTCATGTGTATGGGCGCTTTGTCGCGCGTGTGACTCTGAAGAAGTTCAAGAATCGCTCAAGGTGTTGGACTCTCATTCCTCAAAATTTCTTTTGAGTGCTGACGTACTTCGTCTTCTTTGACTAGAGATGGTCCACTGGCTCCAGTGCCAGTAACTACAAAGTGCTCCGTTTCATTGCCGGGTTGAAATAATCTCCAAAAATCGACATCCTGAGAATTGGTTGGAAATACTTCTAACTCTGTCCCGTGCTCGAAGCTAAGTCTGAAGCCGCCAGTATTGTCCGTTTGGACGCATTTGATCCTAACTCCCTTATTTTGAGAGGCAAATTGTTGCATTTTCAAGTCTAGTTGCGTTCTCTCGGTATTTGGATCGAATTCATAGTCCCACTCATCTGAATCTTCGCTCAAGTTTGGTGGCAGCCACCTATCACCGGCACCCGTCACTATTCCGTATTTATTTGTAAGACGCCATGGGCACTCAATGTGCAAAGCCCATGTACCAACTGTTCTAGTGCCGCCATGTCGATCTGGTTGGATAAGCCACTCGCCGAAGTGAATCCAAATAAGACAGTGTGCTCTGCCTATCGACAAAAGAGGAAGGTTTAGAAGCTGGCTAAGTGCCAATTCGGTATCAGCAAATTTATTGGGCAATTTCTTCTGGCCTGGTAGGTATTTGACGAGCGAACAGCGTCTCAAGCTTTTTGGCTCATGATGTCTTCAGTTTATTATTCCCGTTCAGAAGCTTGGCTTTTTGAACGGCGTGGTTTTTATAATCCTATTCGTCTTCGAGGTTCGGTAGCGGGAGCGAAATTGCACCCGGAACCCGAGTTAGGGTCTAGGCGGCTTCGAAGCTAGTGCCCAATAACCTTGATTTGCTTTTTCATCACAGGCCGTACATTCTTGTCTGTTGTGTGACCAGTGTATAAGCTAGTTACGACGACAGCCATAGCAATGATTATTGCGTGAAATAGTGCCGAGGACACTGTCATGCCTCGCCAATTAGTCTTCAAATCATTTGGGTTTGTTATCACTTCGCGATCCCGAGACCGTACTTCTTCATCTTATCCTCGCGCTGTAAAAAACGTAAGACGGAAGGGATGAGATGCTTGAGTATCCGCCAGCAATACAAAGAGCTGGGCATTCTTCATTGCGTGTTGTATCTTGCTATTGACGAAGCTGACTGCTTTCGTGCGTGCTGATCCTGAAAAAATGCCACCACATGCGGTGGTGTAATAATTACGGTTGATCCTTTTCGGATTTTTCGTTTTGAAGGGTTTCTACAGCGTCAGCAGCTTGACTTGCGATTTTCGCCTCATCGTCATACACTCCGCTTCTGTGTCCGACCTGAAGGATGAGGATTGTAACTTCGCCTTTGTCGATGTAACAGATTGCGCGCATGTCGCGCACGCGATATCGCCAGTATTTCGCCAGCGTCCCGCTGAGCGCTTTACCTGCCGTCGTCGCATCTTCCCGCCTTGCGATTTTATCGTTTAGATAATCGATAACTTCTCTGACAATCGCCTTATCTAGCTTCTTCAGAGCTTTTAGGGCTGTCTCAGAATATTTAATCGTCCAGACCAAGCTCTTTTCTCACAGACGCGCTACTGAATATCTTTTCTTTGCCAGCGCGGATGCGCTCCAGAACAGAATCGGCCAGGTAGCTATCCTCGACATCATCGATATTATTCTCAACCATTTGCTTTATATAGAAGCTCTTTGCACGCCCCGTTTCCTTCGCCAAGCGGTTGAGTCTCATTTCAGTTTCGGGTGAGAATCGGACTGAGGTCGCCATATCAAACGCTCCGTAAATACATGTATTGATTGTAATACAAGTATTGCTTCTTGCCAAGTGTACTGTTCTTTCCGTGCGCGGAGTTCGAGCGCCGCGGCGTCAATTCGTTTGCTACTCCTCAGCGGGATTCGGGAGCGGAAGTGCAATTTTGAGCTTGCGCCTATAGTTTTTGCTGGGGCGTAGAGGGCATGATTTTATCGATGCCGTTTCCTAGAACATAGTAAGCCAGGTTTTTTATCTCATTAAGTGGTGCTCCTGGCGCCAGTGATTTTGAAAAAAGTGTGAGCGCGTGAGGAGCATTTTGCTCAAGCCATAACATGCTTTCTTTCGGACCCAAGTACCATAATTTGCGGAATTCAAAATAGTTCTCGAGCAAAGAACTCAGAAGCCAGGCTCTTCTGTAATTGCTTTCTGGATCTGAGGCTTGAATTCGCACCAGCGTTTTTTCAATCCATCCTTTTTTACTTCGATGTCCCATTGAGGAAGTTCTGGCGGACCCTGAACGAATCTTTTGCGAGCTAGATCGATGCTTTTGTGGCAACTCCAGCCTATTCTTTAAGCACGATACCGTTGCGCAGTCTGAGGAATGTCAGCGCCGACTCTTCAAGGTTGTGATCTGGATAAATCCAAATATCTAAAAGATGCGTGTTCCACAATTTGCTGCATCGGATTTCCTCGCCTGCAGATCGAAACGCGCAAATGTCGACATCGCTTGATGCGGTTGCCTGCTGGTTTGCGTGCGATCCGTAAAGGACAAAGCTGTGGCAGCCGAATTCTTGTTCGAGCATGCTTGTGATGTCATCGAACATAGAGCTACCTGATGCGTCTATCGCTGTTTACGAACAGTTCTGGTGTGCTCGCTTTAAATGGATCCTTTGATGAATGCGGATTCTGTTCGTTCGTCTCTGGTTTCCATCCAAAAGGTGGTTTTGGAAGGTTGCGAGGTCCGAATATCAACAACACAACACCCGCTATCAGAGCTATGTCTACCGGGCTCTGTAACACCATCAAAGCTCTCCGTTTTACGCATCACGACACCTATTTTAGTCCTTCCGCGACGCAAGTGGTAGTTTTCAATAGAAATTATAAACGAAAGATATATATTGCATATTGTGAAAACATTGATGAAAAGCCGCGTTTGAGCATAGGGGGAGTTGACGCTCTCGATACTAATTGGTATTATTTTGAACTGCGCTTGAAACGGCGTCGCCAATTATCTGTGGCGATGGTCTTCGAGTCTCCGAACCCTGATAACTGAATAGCCATTAAGGCGCCTGTCAAAATATCGAGCAGGCAAACTAAACGTTTATATTGGTTGGTAACCCCAGCT
>JARLHI010000037.1 GCA_031292355.1 Candidatus Obscuribacterales bacterium | reverse complement strand
CGTAAGTTATTCTGGTTGCCGGATTATTCCGACCTGCTTTCTGAGGCACACCAATAGCTATGATTTGAGTTAATGCTACCCGGCATTATCCAGCCAATCTTATGGGAATCCCTTGTAGGGATATCCTGAACGAGAGGTTGATGTTATGGATCAATTTTTTAGTAAATTTCAAACCCGAGAAAGTCTGCGGCAAGGGCCGCTAGACATATTTCTGGATGAGTTCGTGGACCAGTTGAGCCGCGAAGGTTACGGTATAGCTGCTGCTCGCAGACAAATTCGGACGATAGCCGATTTTAGCGCATGGCTCAAAAAGAATAGAGTATTCGCCCAGCAGATTACACCAGTTCACGTTGAAAAATTCCTAAAATACATGGTGCGCAAACGTCCGTTGAGGTCGACAGATCCATCTGCTCTAAAACGAATGATGGCGGTTTTGCATCAACAAGGTGTTATATCAAACGAAGTGGTGGTGCGGCTGCAGCCAACTCCCGCTGAGCAACTGCGAGATGAGTTTGTATCTTACTTATTCAAAGAACGAGGACTTGCCAAATCCTCCGTGCTTATTTATCAAACATTTGTAGCTCTTTTCTTGAACGACCGCTTTGCCAACGGAGATGTGTTGCCTTCTGCGCTTATTGCAGCTGATATTGTCAGCTTTGTGCGAAGACAAGCCCTACGTCTTCAACCCAAACGCGCAAAACTTATGATGACTGCGATTCGTTCGTTCTTGCGATTTTTGTATTATCGCGGTTTTGTAAGTGTGGATTTGGGAGTTGCTGTTCCAAAGGTAATCAGTTGGTCGATGGCAGAAATACCGAGGGCAATGCCAGTGGCGCAAGTGGCACTGGTACTTGCTACCTGCAACAGGCAAATTGCAAGAGGCCGTCGCGATTATGCCATTCTTTTGTTGTTGTCTCGCCTCGGGTTACGCGCTGGTGAGGTGGTATCACTGACTCTCGATGACATCGATTGGAATGCCAGTAGCATCAAAATACATGGCAAGGGCAGCCAGATATCAAAGTTACCGTTACCAACTGACGTTGGAGAAGCTCTTGCTGATTATTTGCGAAATGCACGGCCGCAAACAACTAGGCGAGAAGTGTTTTTTACTGTCAAAGCACCGATAGTCGCGCTAACTAAGCAGGAGTCGGTTGGTCATGTGGTCGCGCGCAGTTTGGCCAGAGCGGGAATTGACACACCAAGAAAAGGCGCTCACCAACTTCGCCATACGCTTGCGACTGAAATGCTTCGCCAGGGAGCTTCGTTGGAGGAAATTGGAGAAATCCTGCGTCATCAAAGCCCTCAATCAACCATGATCTACGCGAAAGTTGACTCGGCGTCATTGAGACAACTTGCACTCTCCTGGCCCGGAGGTGCGCTATGAATACTTTGCGTGAATCGGCGTCAGACTATATCGCAATGCGGCGCGCACTAGGATGCAAGCTTCATGCAGCAGGCTATTATTTGCTAGACTTCGTTGCCTTTTTGGAGCAAAACAATGCTTGTGTGATCACAAGCAAAATGGCTTTGCGGTGGGCGCAACAACCGACTGAAGTTAAACCGGTTACATGGGCGAATCGGCTTGCGGTAGTGCGAGGCTTCGCTAAATATCATCATGTAACAGATCCGCGCACTGAGATACCGGCGACAAATCTTTTGCCCCACCGGCCGATGCGGATGCGTCCCTATATCTACACAGATCTAGAAATCCAAAAAATACTGAATGCGGCTCTCAATCTACCAAGAGGTAGCTCCTTCAAGCGGCAAACCTATTACTGCTTGTTTGGGCTGCTTTGTGTCTCAGGTATGAGATTAAGCGAAGTGCTTAACCTGAAAGTTGCGAATGTAGATTTTGAAGCTGGGGTTTTAACGGTAGAGAAATCTAAATTCGGAAAATCACGCTTGATTCCTTTGCATGAATCAACGCAAAAAGTACTTTCTGCTTACAAGGCACATCGGGATACGGCTCTCAAAGAACGAGTCAGTGACTATTTTTTCCTTTCTGAAACGGGAAGTCAACTCAATAGCCACACAACTCGATATATCTTTTATTCCTTGTTGAAACAAATCGGTTCTCCTCGACAAAAGAAAAAGTGCGGGCCTAGGCTGCATGACCTTCGTCATCGATTTGCCATTGAGACCATGCTGAATTGGTATCGCAGAGGGCAGGACGTTGAGCGCTGCTTGCCAGTTTTGTCTACTTATTTAGGACACTTAAATGTCACTCACACTTACTGGTACCTGACGGCCTGTCCTGAATTGATGGGGCTCGCCGTTCAGCGCCTCGAATCACATTGGGAGGCTAAATCATGAAATCAAGTTTTGCCGTACTCTTGGAAAGTTTTTTCACCCAACGATTGATGAAGCAACTTTTTGCTAGCCCTCATACAATCAAGTCTTACCGCGACACATTTCATCTGTTACTTGAGTTCGCACACAAGCGTTTGAAGTTGCAGCCTTCGGACCTGGACTTGAAAGATATTGATGCACCATTGATCGTCGATTTTCTCGATGAGATGGAGAAGAGTCGCAGCATATCTGCTCGTACCAGAAATGTTCGTTTGGCTGCAATTAAGTCCTTCTTTCGATACGCAGCATTTGAGATGCCAGAACATGGTGCTCAAATCCAGCGCATACTGGCGATTCCTGGCAAACGATTTACACGGTCTGTTGTGCAATTCCTTACGCAACAGGAAATTGAAGCGCTACTAGCCGCTCCAAGCCAGTCAACTTGGTCTGGACGCCGAGACCATGCGCTGCTTCTTCTGGCGGTACAGACCGGGTTGCGATTATCCGAGATCACTGGATTGCAAAGGACCGATCTTATCCTAGGCTCTGGTGCCCATGTGCGAGTGATTGGCAAAGGTCGCAAAGAACGCTGTACTCCGCTGACTAAACAAACAGTGTCTGTGATGCTGGCGTGGGTTCAGGAGCCAGTAAAAGGTGTTACCGCAATGCTCTTTCCGAATACTCGTGGTGGAAAATTGAGCGCGGATGCTGTGCAAGATGTTCTGGCAAAGCATGCCAAGATCGCTGAACAGACCTGTTCTTCACTGAAGGGGAAACGTCTAACTCCACATGTTTTGAGACATTCATGCGCCATGCAATTATTGCAGGCTGGTGTAGACCGAGCAATGATCGCTCTCTGGCTCGGACATGAATCTGTGGAAACGACTCAAGTCTACCTTCATGCAAATCTCGCACTGAAGGAGCAAATGCTTGCTAAAACGACCATGCCCGGTAGCAAGGCCGGCTTATATCAACCAGATGATCAGCTGCTAGCTTTTCTCAAAAGCCTATAGCCCTAGCTGAGACTTTGCACGATAAATGCGACACTTTTTTGCAAGATAATTGTCGCATTGCACTATATCTGCACGTCCTGCGTGCAGATGGTATCACTCGACCTGAAATGGCTGGATTGGACCTTTCCTTTTGATCATTCCGGCAGTCGCCTGGACCTCAGGTAAAGGCACACCACTGTGAATTCGCGAACCAAATTGGGAATGCAAGAGTAATGAACAGAGCATATCCTGAGTGGCCGATTACTGTCATTTATGAGGCCCTTGAAGAAGGCCAGGGACTTAGCCGGACGCAGGCAGAGGATCTGGAAGCTGAATTGGAGTTGCAGCCAGACCGGTTAGACCTTCGTATTCAGATTATTGGCTATTCAATGCCGAGGCACTTTAGGGATAAATCTGTCGCTAAGAAGCGCGCGCGGCATATCTTATGGCTGATCAGCCACCTGCCAGACCATCCTGTATTGGCCGAACCAGAAGCTCAAATCCAAAACATCGATGAGGAGTATGAAGCAGCCAAAACACTGCTAATGGCAAAGCTGGAGCAGGACCCCGACAATATTCAGTTAATTTGGAATGTAGCGCTGTCTGTATTGGTTGAAGATGACACAAGGTCTGAACAACTGTTACTTCATGGTCAGCAGCTTAAGCCCAATGACCCCGGCTGGTCTCTAATGTTATCCGTCATCTATGGACTTAGGGCTAAGCACGGCGAGGAAGAGCAGAAAGCTGAATGGAGAGCTTGTGAACGGCAAGCTAAGAAATTATGTTCGGAACTTCGCCAACAGCGGGATTCACTCGAAAGTGATTCAGAGCAGTGGTATCTCTAGTTCAGGCCGCGACTTGTTTTGCAGGCTCACCATTAATAGGGCTGGGTCGAACAGAAAGAGCTTTGTTTTGACCATTTTTTTCGGCCGACACATCGAACAGGAGGCTTAGCCGCCCTGATTATGCCGAATTGAATTGCGCCGAAAGAGGCAGTGCAAGCACTGCTTCGTCTCGACTCGGAATAATCCGGCATCCGGAATAACT
>JARLHI010000036.1 GCA_031292355.1 Candidatus Obscuribacterales bacterium | reverse complement strand
TTGAGCGGTCGTAGAAGTAAGCTCAGCCGAACTCACCCTTTGTGCCCTTTGCCGCCGGTCGAGAATGTTAGAAGCAGTCATTCTCCGCCAGCGCCCGAAATCAGGTAGCTTCCGCTCATGCGAGACTGTGCATAAATCGACCTGAACGACTCTTGTGCTACTCGGCCACAAGAAACTCAAAATGGCACTCTTCGGCACTTAAGTGACAGGCTATCGCCAATTCGGCCGGAGAGATCGCCATTCGCCAGATGTGTACACACCTAACGCCAGCACCAAGAATAACCGGCTCGTTGGCCTGCTTATTGATGGCTATACGTCTGACCGCAAGGCAGTTGATCGAGCGTTGAATGACTGTTATGGCGGTTGCTGGCGAGACAAAGTAAAGATCGAACAGGCCGGTTGGCGCAAGGTCATCGGAGCATTACGTTATTTGAGAGTTGATGTCGGATTTTCTTACAATTTCCTAATGCAGCCGCAAAATCAAGCATAGATACAATAGGATAACACATGGCGTGACAATTGCTTTATGTTAGGCGCGGTTATAGAATAATTTTGACTGGATTTGAGTTGTTATTGGTAAATTAGAACTACGACGAATGATTACCCTTCAATTGCATCACGTAAAAGAAAGCGGGTCCGACCATGAATTCCAGATTGGCTATTATTCTTTCTTCACTGATGTTGTTTGCAACCTTCAACGCCAGAGCAACGACTTATAGCGTAAATATCTTTGATAATTCAAACCCCGTGACCCCCATTGGCGTGACCGGTAACATTGTTACGGATGGTTCGCTTGGGGTTTTGACGGCAAGTGACATTTTGAGTTTCGATTTCGTTTTAACAAATGGATCTTTCACCCGAACCTCGATTGGTTCAACTTCTGGTGTGGTTGTGAGCGGCAGTGCATTCACAGCAACGTCGAGTGGGCTTGCGTTCGACTTCTCTGCCAACCCCGTTGAATTCGTCAAGTTTGAGAATTCTGTTGGGGATTTTTTCTGTCTTCAGAGTGCGGGTTATGCATGCCTGCCTAGTACTCTTGAGCCTCCAAATGAGATACTTTTCACAGCCTATGCCGGACCATTTCAAGGCTCTGCAGCTGGCTTCCCACAAGCCACAGCCGGAAACGTTCAATTCGCATCGGCAACAAGTGCTTCAGTGCCGGAGCCGTCAACAGTGGCCATCATGCTCCTCGGTCTTGGTGCTCTTGGATTCCTGTCTAGTCGCACAAACAGAACCGGCGGCTCTCGCTCAACAAAGAGATCCGATCTTCAGCTAAGTTAGGCCACCACACGCGGTAAATGACTGCAATGGAAAAAGATTTAGCGACCCAGTAATGGCCGGCAACTGCCCAACGCAATACTA
>JARLHI010000035.1 GCA_031292355.1 Candidatus Obscuribacterales bacterium | reverse complement strand
CAGGCATTGACAAAAGTAGTTGTTTTGGGAAACTTTGACTTGCCACCCTGCAGGCGCTGTGGAAGTTGTGATGATGTTATGAGCATGCGGGTATACAGTACACACATCATCTCTACTTCCGTCATCGGCTTGGTTAGATTGCTGTTGTTGATGGAGTTCCAGACTCGAGGTTTTCTTAGGCGGAGGCTGAACTAGGCAAGTTTCGACATTTCTGTCGATCGCTCTCACTCATGCGGGAATGGAAATCCATGGCAGTGGCTGCTATCATACCATAGTGTGAGCTCAGGAGTACGATCATGTAGGGTAGGCTGGGTTTCACTCGCTGCTGCGCATGGGACAGAAATTTCAGAACAACTTAATTGACCGAAATTTCTCAATTCTGCGTTTGATCAGGCTTGATCAGGCCTAACCAGATAAGCCCATGGTGTCAGGAGAGAGTACAGTTGATGTGTATTTCAGAAAAGTGGTAGTCAAGTGGTCGATCGTAGTTACCGTGGATTGAGTAGACCGCAAACAGGACCATTTTCGCTGAAAAATCGATCGAAATTTCACTTTCCACCTTCTCATGCACGAAGTTACAACCAATTGAGGTTATATCCTCTGTGGTAGTAGTCCACCTGCTCGTCTATGCCTGAGGATGGGGTCAGTTGCCTGCACTTGATTGGACTCGTGGCATGAGAGACAGGAATACTTTCATTTTCAGTCAATAATTTTTCATTTCTGCAGCAATAGCGCTGGCAGCCAGAGCATATGTGCAACGCGTGCACTATCATCCCTGCACCTCACACACATAATGTCATGGCCAGGCCATTGTATCTGCGCGCTGAGGAAAATTTCATATGCGCCCAGTCGCTTCAGCCCTCCTCCAAATCACCTTCCAAGTCACTTACCTCCGCAACCAGCAGCACAATCAGGCTGTTATTACTATGGCGTATGCGCCTGGGCTCATGTATTGTTCACTGTGAAAGACAGGCTCAGGTATTGCCTGCTCGATTTATGCGGTCTTCAAAACAACTACTTTTGTCAATGCCTGTG
>JARLHI010000034.1 GCA_031292355.1 Candidatus Obscuribacterales bacterium | reverse complement strand
TTTTTATCCGTTCAGCGCCTTCCGCTCTCTGCTTGGCATTGCTGGCGATGTCACCGCACCAACGTACGCCGAACTTTATTCAGGAGATTGGGCTCACCCCACATGTAGGTGGAGTGGGTGAAAACCGGATAGGCACGGAATGAACCAACCGGCCTGTCGGATCGCGACGCCTAAACGCCTCCTTAACGCTACGAGGCGCAGTGATAGAAGCGGTGACCACGATCAGATCAGCTCCTTTTATCTCCGCAAAGCTGTCGATTGCCTGTATTCGTGGCTCGATAAGACTGCGTGGATAAGCGGACCTGACCATTGGTAGCGCGCTTTTGATATCGCAAAGCAAGCCCTCTGCCTTATTAAGGTGGCGAGATATCAGAGAGACCCTCATATGAGGGTTGCAATTGGAAAGCATAAGATGCTGGAGAGCAACCCGCCCCACCTTTCCGCTTGCCCCAATCACAGCAATATGCTGAGCGCCTATTGCCGAAATCGGCTTCATGTAAGAGCTAATGGCTTTGCAGTATCGCGAGATTTGCGATTGACCTCTTTTTACGGCAGGTGCCGACGAGATGATGTGTAAACGATGACTCATTCTGAATTTCTCCTTAACCCAATCGGGCGTTAATATCTTCTGACGTTGGCCGGAAAGGTTTCGGCGGACGTCTCGGGTTGGGGGCAGATGTAAGAATGGCAATGCGTTCGTGCAGGCAAGAAAGATGGCTCGTCCCGATGGAGGCGTTAGCGTTTGCAACGTTTCTCGCACGATAGGAAGTCCAGCAGCGCCAATAATTATCGCTGCGGATCGCCAGTTCCTGTTCTGTGAAGCGATGCCTATCGCGTTGCCGCCGCCGTTCATCAGCAATTTTACGCGGTATGTCGAGCAAAATTACATAATGGGCAAACTTGATGGCCTGAGGATGCAAGAGCCGTTGTCCCTCCAGAACAACCAGATGTCGCGATGCTGTAGGAATGCGCCAATCGGCATTTGCCGTTAATTCCCCTGTCTTTTGATCGAAGATACCATTTAGACTCAAAAAACCCGTGTTCAGGAATTGTTGGAAATCGGAATAAAATTTTGGCCAGTTAAAAAAGAAAAATGGATCGCTGTAGAATCGGATTCTTTTCGGATCGCCGCTAGCCAGCGCTTCGGCATAGCAAATTCTTCGTTCTGAATTTGGCTGATAAATCCATGCATCCAAGGGTACATGCACGATGCCCAAAGCTTTAATTCGCGCCAGATGTTTGACAAGCGTTGTTTTGCCGCATCCTGAATTACCGGTGATGATAACGACGCCGGTTGTTGGCGCAGACGACAGAGCGAACAGCTCCTGTATTATCAGTTCAGGATCATGGCCTGCTGGTTGCGCCGTCATGAAACAGGTCTCAGCAATAGGGCGTGATTTGTAATGCATTGCCTTCATTCATTTTTGCATTGCGTTCGCATAAAAATTGATTCACCGCATCTAAAAACCATAAGGGGATTGCAAAATTCAACATCGGTATTTACCGATAATGATCGTTCGCTGTTTTCATTTTGTCTCTTTTCAAAACAAGTATGTTTTTTGCGTATCCTCGGTAGATATTTTATTCACGCTACCGTCGCCATTGACTCCATGCTTTCCGATATTTTTGTTGCCGTCATAGGCATTGCCTTTTCCCACAACGAAAGGAAATGGCGACGGGCAGCAAGCGCCATTTTGGCCGCCTCAACGACGATAAGCTTGTTAAACGGACCGCCATTTGGGACGGCGATGACGTACTTCTGTCCATAGGTGCAAAACGGAACTGGATCGACGTAGTTTTTCGATATTGTCCGGAATTGAAAGCGCGGCGTTGACAATGGCGGGTCGTCGCCATCAATTAGAAGGCATTTGATTTCCACGGTATTTCTGGAGTCGATTAGCTCATCGAGTCCAAGAATATCCCTCAGTCCACAGAATTTTGCGAAAGACTGCGCTGAAGGCGTGACGATAAATATCTCGCCGCCGCTTTTGCAAGCAGTCAGCCGCATGTTCTCCAGAAAATCGCGCCCCCCAGACGCTCCCTCGAAAACAAGCATCTCGCTCGGACGCCGCCGCGCACCGTCCGGTTCAATAAACTCAATGCCAGCCGAATAAAGAACGTCATAAATCGCTTTGGTTGTCGTGCTACGAGGGGAAATATACCCAAGCTCTGTTTTACGAACTGTTGCAAGAGAAAGCTTTGCAGCATTCGCCAATTCTTGCTGCGACCAATCAAGGATGGCTCTTGCCGCTCTGATCTGGCTCGCTGTTAGCATTCTGTGTCCCTTTTAATCGCGTCGAAAAAATATTTCTTCCGATCGTTATAGTATTTCCATTATGCTCTTAATGATCGCCTCGATATCATTCTTTGTTCTTGGTTCCGTATTCTTGCGAACCATGCACGCCCTTAGTGCAACAACCGCCTGTCTTAAAATGGCTTGGAATTTCTGGCTGCGATTAACGTTGCTGACGATAAAGGCTGCTACGTCCTCGGCATCTATGGTTCCCGCGACCGGATTAACATCCGCTATTGTCTCCCATGTCGACGTAAGACCGAAGAAGGCGTCAATTTCAGCCCTGTCGCCGAAATTTGTGCTGCTCAGGATAGCTGAGGAAAGCAGCGAGTTTTCGCTTGTGGTCTTCGATTTTCGAAGGGCTTTAAGCATAACGAATATTCCTTCTGAAATTGAAAAGAATTTTGTCTTCCATTATTTTCTCAACAATTGCTGAAACCTTTTGCGAATACCTGAACATGCGATTGGGTCTGGCTACTTGCTTGCGATGAAACAAAATTGTGACGAGCATCCCTTTGAGGACTTGTTTCCCAAAGCCATTTGCCATGAGCAAATAGGGCGCGAATCTGTTGTTGAGATCATCGAGCGTCATGTCTGATGCTCCGCATCCAATTCCTCGATTTCCTCATCAAGGAGTTCCAACACCAAGTCGGCCAGAATTTCCCCGGAAGTCTTCGCGCAAAACAGCCACAACATGCGCCGCGACTTGCGCTGTTGAAGCCGGTCATAGAATTGGACAAGCGTTTTTTTATCTTCC
>JARLHI010000006.1 GCA_031292355.1 Candidatus Obscuribacterales bacterium | reverse complement strand
TCAGAGTTTGCGCTTCCAGATAACTACACTCGCCCTGCCTGAGTCAATTTCACGGCGGTCAAACTTAGCTGCATACAACCTAAAGCAGCAAAGCTTTGTAAAAAGGTAAAGTATTCAGCACGGGTAGGCCGAATACTTACCATTTCTAAACGAGTGAGATGAGAAGCGAGGCTCTTGAGTGAGCAAAGTCGTAACTCTCTCGTGCACTGGAAGTGCAGCGGAGTTGGCAAGAATCCCAGTCATGTCTGGGACGTGCAATGTGATGGATAACTCATTAGCGACGCCGCTGTTATAGGAGCAGAACGCAGCGCTGATTACGCGCTACGCACCGCTCTGCTTTGACTATTCAAATAATTCCTGCCATTTTCGCTCCTTTGATCCATCGAGGCACATCGCAAAAGTCCAAAGTCCACTCATGCCAGCAGCCACCGCGACAATCGTAGCCACAGACGACCCAGTCCAGCCTGCGTATATAGCTGCTGCGACGGTAACAGTCGCTACGGTAGCCATCCCCAAAGGCCCAATGATAGCCAAAGCGGCCATCAAAGCTCCGACCACTACAGCGGTGAGAAACGCACTCACCTCCCAATTGCCGGAAGGGACTCCAAACATCGCACCAAGAACAGTGCCGCCGAGTATGATCAACAAGTTGTCCTGACACCTAGCATCGTGTCTCTGTTTCAGTTTAGTAAACATAACTGCTTCCTTTCTAAAGAACTATCGAATTTGGGAGGTCAGCGCGGTAAGCATTCTGTTAGTGGCTGAAGAAAAGTCATTGAACGTTTATCAAGATTCGAACGTCGCCAACAATTTCTGTAGTAAAGTTTGGAGCCATGGGCTGACCGTGCTTAAAGGTGAATACGATGCCACCAGATGCCCGCGCTTTGAATTTCCAGAGCCGAGTTCCGGGTTCATGAATTAAGGCCACGCCATTGGCAAAATGGACACGGAAATCGGCGACAATAAAGCCTATCTTCGCACCGGTTTTGCTTAGCAGTCCCCATTTGTCGCTTGAACTCTCCAAATCGTACATTTCTGGAAAGTCAAATTCCACAATTTGACCGTTTTTGACAACCAACGTGTGCCCATCCTCGGCTAGAGCGTCAAAGCGAACATCGGCTGGACTCTCAGATACGTTTATAAAGTCGCGATACGCGTCTCGATCTGTTTCCCACCAAGACTTGCCGGGTTCAGTCTTGACAGGTGTTTCGAAAGCCACACTTTGTGCACAAACCGAAGAGATTAGTGCCAACGAGACAATGCCGAAACTTAGGCCACCCAGGAATTTTTGACATTTACTATGCATGTGTTTTCTCCAAATTGGCATCAATTGAACATTGCCATTAAAAACAAAGGTCATGATGATGATTTCTTCTTTGCGCGCTGTGAGTCACAGTAAGATGCGTATTTCAAACGGGGATTGACGCTAAATAATCGAGCAAAAAAATCGTCCGGCACATAGAACACCTCGCACCGCATCATAGCTCCGGACGATTTCAAGTTATTCGAAGATGACCTTTACAGATTTGCCTTGGTGAGCGAAATCGTAGAGGCGCAGAGTGACTCGTTTACCATCACGCATAATCGTGTGTCCATGGCAGAGAATCTTCTTATCGGTCTTTAGAACGATTGTGTCAATCTTCTGCGTCGGACGAAACAACAAGCTCTTGCGGCCCTCTTGCACGATCTCTGCAGTTGATTTCACGATGGTTGCGTGCTTCGTCTTCACACCGAAGGGAAGCATGACGCCTGAACGAGCGGGAATGCGAAGCTTACGCTTAAACACATCCCGCCCCTTGCTGTCGCGCAATCTATATGCCACCGCATAAGGTGCCACATTGATGACGTGCAGCAACCGCTCACCGTCGGGCGTGAGTGTCGACACGGCGAAGACGCCCGGTACACCTGCATCTACTATCCAGCGGCGCTGTACTCCGAGCAGGGAGAACAGCTTCGCGTATACTTCAAAGTGCATTGGATAGTCGCAACCAAGTATGATAGCCTCCCCTGCACCCACTCGCATCTGCGCAGCGCATGTTTTGCCGCTTGCGATTTCCGTAAACAGTGGCGACTTGATGTCACTGCCATCGCTAGAAACAAGCAGCTGGGCTGTATTCACGCGCACCTCAGGTTGAGGAGCGAGCGAGCCGTTTGCCGCAACCGACGGCCAGTACTGACCGTTCGGACCGATTGCATTGTGCACCGTGCCGGCGCTCTTCAGACCAAGAACATCAGCCAGGATCGTACAGGGCGTTCCGTCGTGATCGCGCTCGGGCAGTAATCCGACCAGCATCAGTTTTCCGCCGCCGCGCAGATACTCGGCGAGGTTCTCTTGCACCTCACGTCCGAGCGTGAGCCCACTGGCGACAACAACGACAGAGGCCGTCGGTACACCACTCTGCAGATTCTGCGACCCGAACGAATATCCACCGAGCACCATCGCGCGAGCAATGATGTCGCCCGGGCCAAAACCACGATACTGTTCGAGATCGGCAATCTGAGCTGCGCGCTGAATCGCACCCGGATATCGATACTCACTCAGATAATGGTCGGGAACAAAGCCGAGAATCATGTCATCATTCTCCTTCACACAATCTGCGAGCTGACGCTCGACCGCGCGGAAGGATTTCACGACATTGCTTAATGCAAAGTAACTCACATCGAGTTCACCTTCAGGGTTGACAGGCGCCGCGAAACCGTGACGCTGTCCCGTGAAAGCGAGGCGGTCGGTCCCGTCTCCTTCGCTCGGCATGGGCGGGTTTTCTCCACCGGCCTGCAAGTAGAAATTCAACGCCTTGCAAAGCATTATGCAGATACGCGCCTTCAACTCAGTCGCTTCCGGATCGTTGAGAACGCCCAGGTCGTCTCCATAGTTGCCGTTTCCGGCCTCGTGTTCCAGCGAGGTCAGTGGTTGATCGGCATCTAGCGTCGCAAGCATAAACTCATTCATCGCGACCAGATCGCCGACATTTGTGACGGTGAGATTTCCGAGATAGTGATCCGTTCCCGCCGTCATATTGGGCTGATCGCGATAGCTCTCGAACAACTGGCTGATGCCTATCGGGAACGTGCGTCCCCGATCGCCGCCCGTTCCATGTACGTTCACAAGCCAGAGCACGTCCGATATGCCGAATTCCTCGGCATATTGCCGAAGCGTTTTTACGTATCGGCGAAAGCGGTCGCGCATATATCTACCGAGTGCATCATGCAATGGCAGCGAGTCGCCGGGTGCTCGCAGGCGAGCAGCAAAGGCAATCGGGTCGGAAGAATCCGCTCCAATCACGCTGCTCGCCCGCATGCCACCATATGCGGTGACAGCCCACTGACGAAGGTCCTCACAGACGACATCGGTAAGATCCGGGCAATTAGAAACCCAGGATAACATGCCGATTTCGTTGTCTAACTGCACAGCAATGACCGAACCTCCTCGCGACTTCAGCCGGGGTGCGAGTACGGGGATCACTTGCCCGTACCAGGACTTCGCGGCCGCGAGAAAGTGCGGACACAAATAGTCCAGCGTACGTGTAGTAACAGGAGCCCCGTTCCACGTAGTCGGCTGCACAAAGGGAGCCTTGTACAGCCGGTATGGGATGCCCTCGTTTTTCAATTCCGCCATGATGAACGGACCCGGGCGAGCGATAACATTGAGCCCGTGTTTCGCACACAGGTCAAGGAAAGCCACAAGATCCCGTTGCGGATGTGTAATGCCCGTCAGGTCGACACTTCCATCCGGCAGTTCGTGCCAGATCCATGGAATATAAGTGGCAACTGTATCGAGCCCATTCCGCTTCAGCTTGAGTAGACGGTCTTCCCATTCGCCAGGCGGAAGACGGAAGTAATGGATTTCCCCGGACAGCACAAGGCGCGGCTTCCCGTCGATCATGATGCGCCGCTTGTCGAGCATTACGGTGTGTGTAGGTTGCCCTTCAGTGTTCATTTTGGTTTTCCTTTCTTGCCCTAAGCGACATACAGCGAGCGGGGTGATTCAACCTCGTCTGCGCTCATGCGCTGCGGTATGGGCCTTGATCACATCGTGATACCACAATCCACTGTCTTTGACAGTACGCGTAAGCGACTGACGATCCACATGAATGAGCCCGAAAGTCTTGGAAAATCCAAGGGACCATTCGAGATTATCCATGAAGCTCCATGCGAAGTAGCCGCAGACTTTAACACCGGCAGCAGTGGCATCCTCGATCGCCAGGAGATGCGAACGCAGATAATCAATTCGTTGCAGATCGTGAATTTGACCATCGACAATAGTATCGTCGAGCGCCGCGCCGTTTTCCGTGATGAACAGATCGGGTAGTTTGTACTTGGCATTGAGTTCGATCAGCATCTTGCTTAAAGACTGCGGTCGAATCTCCCAGCCCATCTGAGTCAATTTAGCTCCGGGTACAACGCACTCTGTCCCGTTTCTGTCGACGACGAGGCGCAAATAGTAATTGATGCCCATGAAATCGATTTTCGAGGCAATAAGAGCCATGTCACCCGCTTTGGCAGCCAATCGACCATACCCTTTACCCTCGTAGATGGCATCCGGATAATGCCCCTTGTACAGCGCATCCAGATACCAGCCATAGGATGTGTCCCAGCGATCCGAAGCAGCGCGCGCCGCTTCACTAGATTGGTCGACAGGGTCAACAGGCACCAGATTCAAAACGATGCCGACCTTGAGTGCGGGGGCGATGCTCTTAATGGTCTGCAGCACCTTGCCGTGAGCCACGAGCAGATTATGCCCGGTCTGCACGCCTGTTTCTGGCTGATTAAGCCCTGGCGCAAGGCCTGTGCCGGTGTAACCAGCAACGATCACTTCCAGCTCATTGAAAGTAGTCCAGGATTGCACACGATCACCCAGACGCTTTGCCATCACAGCCGCGTAATCAGCGAAATTATCACCGGTGTCGCGATTGAGCCAACCACCGGTGGTCTGCAGACGCTGCGGCAGATCCCAGTGATAGAGCGTCAAATACGGCTCAATGCCATTCTGCAATAAAGTGTCGACGAGACGATCGTAGAAATCAAGCCCTTTTTCGTTGACACGACCGGCACCGTCAGGCAGCACGCGAGACCAGGAGGTCGAAAAGCGATAGGCGTTGAGTCCCATCCCTTTCATCAGCTGAACGTCCTGCGGCATGCGATTGTAGTGATCGCAGGTCACCGAGATGGGGTCCAGGTGCGGGCGGGCGTTGAAATATTCGTCCCAGATTGAGGCGCCACGCCCATCAACAAAAGCTGCACCTTCGATTTGTCCAGCTGAAGTTGCCGCACCCCAGATGAAGTTTTTGGGAAATTTGAATGCAGGAACGACTGCAGTACCGGCAGACTGTTGATTTTTAACCAGTTTATCCATGATTTTTACTCCCAGTTCAAGTGCACCGGAGATTTTCCGGATCGAACTGTTTTTAGAGATGATTAGAGTTAGAGTTAGAGTTAGATAGGGAAGATCCGCTGATATGGCGGCAATCAAAGTCTAGGGACCTCTTTCAACGTGAACTATGACGTTCTGAACCATGTCCATAGGCCCAGAATTCACTTTAAAATTGCAAGCCAAGCGCGCATTGTGACCCGTTCCTCAGATGTCGCATCGCGGTGAACAAACATGCTCGAATTCGGAATTCTATTCTTCTGCAACTCGAGCTGCCGTGTCGATACTGGCGCGGAGGTGTCGAGAGAACCGCAGCGGCACCCAACTCATGCTATAGATCAAAGACGTCAACACCAAGAGCATTCTGGTCTCTACTTTCTGACAGACAAAGTAGAGGACTATCATGAGAATGAAGAAACTGCATCCAATCAGTCTGGCTACCAGTTCAGCACCAGCCTGTTTCACGAGTCCATAGTTTTCTCCCCCTTTTGTAAGCAGACATAGCCACGAAACAGTGCCGGCAAAAGCAGCACAGGCGACGATAATGACATATAAAACACTTCCAACCAGATCTTCCATGTTGAACTCCTAAAAGTTTAGACTGTGACCGAAATTCCCTCCAAAGCCATCACATTTGGTGGCAAAGACAGGAGGGATGCGATTGTTTTCTCCACTTTCTTGCTGCGACATGTTGTAAAATCAGTCGTTCGAGCCTTTCCTGCTCCTGGCTCTTGCCGCTCTGCGGTTACATTGTTGATCATCTTGAATCTCCTCAACACATTTAAGATTGCAAGCCAATTGCCCGCATCCTTGCCCGTTCCTCAAGTGTCGCATCGCGGTGAACAAACCGCAAATAATCGCCGCCTCGAAGCAGGTTGTAATTGCATGTCACATATTCGTGATGCAGGAAGTGATCGCTTACTACGGCTTGCATGTAGCGCGTGTTCATGATCCACCGTTCAAGCGGCGTAGACGTTGCGAGTAGATTCATTTCGGCTTTATGAATCAGAGGGTGGATCCATTTGCTCATCATCGGGTAAATGACGAACATGGGAATCGCCGCGCTGAACATCACCAGCGGACCGAATAGAAAATAAATAACAGGCACGAGCGGGGTGATATCCACCACAAAGAGAAAGTTGGAAGTTCCTCTCAATGTGACTCCGTAGTCATCGGCGATGATGGTTTTCTTCCACGCTTGAGGAAGCTTCTCATCGAGCATCTCTCTTTCAATGGCGCCCTCGAACTGCGTGACAAAGTCTTTTCGGAACGTCAGCGCATGATGGACAATGTGATGGCCATAAAAGGCGGCAAGAAACGGAGTACCGATCAATGGATAGCGTTGCCAGAAACGGCGCAGGCGAGGACTCGCATGCCCGACATGTTGGTGAATGAAAGACTCAGCACAGGTGGCAATTAAATAGCCCAGGCTCAGTCCGAAGATTATTTTCATTAGCATATGGTCCCCTCCTTCTTGGTCTGAGGGTTGAAAGGCTGCTTTTGCCCTTTCAGGTTCAATTCGTGGTGGTATCACATACGATGGCACACCTTGTTGCGCCATCGTATGCATTTGCGATAATTGATTGTTGTCAGAATTCCCGGAACGTGTCACTGATATCGTTTCAAGCTGAGAATTCGTAACCTTCATCGAAGATCTTGCTGAAGTCCAAGCTGTAGGCTAGGCCTGACTATTAACGCCTCCTACCGCTGCCATAGCAACCCGGCAAACAGCGATCTAGGAGATCTCCGGATTGGATGCGAGTTTTCTTTCGCTTCGGGATCACTTCTGGATTAGCGATGAAAACGCCATAGTCGGCCAGATCTGCGGCCTCGCGGACGGCTCCAGAACGCCATCCCTCGGCTAATCGACTGCGCATATCCTTGATAAATTCGGCAATCTTGCTGTCGACGCCGGAGAAGCTGTTTCCATTTAAGCTAATTACACGCGCACCTCTCCGACGGCAACATTGAAGTGTTCCTGGTCCTCCAGTTTCTGGATCCTGAATGAGTATTCCGATTCCGCCCGGCATCCGGCTGACCACGATGCCGCGCCACCTTTTCGCCTTGAAATCTCGGCTATAAGCCTCAACGTAGTCTCCAAAGTCCATCGAATGACTCCACTATGGGTTCCAGCGAATATTGCAACAACGACTTCGCGCCCGAAGTTGACAGCTGGAAGAGTCGGCGGCGCTGAAACATGAATTTTCCATTTGATTTCCTTTCATTTGCAAAGCACCGAACAAAAAGGAGCACTCCGAAATTTGCAGAGTGCTCCTAATTATCTATGCGTCAATCTCAGGCCAATTTAGCGACCTGGCGACCGATCCCGAGGCCAAAAATCACCGACGCAACGAACACGAAAATGCTGATTGTGCTGGGGAACACCTGACCCACGACCCAGAGCGCAATTGCGACGCACACGATGAACCAACTTGGGAAATGCTTCCAAAAGCCGGTTGATGGTGCGAATGCTTCACGCAGCATGTGTGTATACATGACTGTGGCAAAAATCATAAGGATGGTATTGCCCGTGGAGAATTCGCAAATCCGTGAGAGCACGAACGCTGAAATAGCAGATACGATGACCTGACAAATCACGACAGTATTAATTGACGACGTAAACTTCGAGAGAGCGTTTATCATTTGAGCTTTTCCTTTGAGTTTAGAGTTTATTAGAGAGAGTAGAAAGCATGTTGACAGGAGCTTTCTTGGAGGTAATTCGCCGCTTGCTTGAGCGACGAGAGTTATGCGCGGTGCCTTTTAGTTTAGGAGCTACATTTACATAGTTGTTGGCGACGCCAATTGGAAAAGGACGTGCTGATCCGGCAGCATGAAGCGCTGATTCCCACAGCCAGCACAACGAAAAACACCTTCAGATAGAGGTAGGGCCAGAGAATTATGATCATCTCCGGACCATCTTTCTTAGCCGCCGGATCGAATCTGCAAATGAGTTCCCCTGTGACCACGAATCCTGCAGCGTAAGTCATCACGAACGTGATGAAGTACATATGCGGAGCCGAAGCAACTGCCAGCACGACCGTCAGACAAATAATAAATGGTGAATGTCTGACGAAGGCTCCACGAGCGTGAAAGCTCGCCCCCATAGCCGCTATCGCGACACCCAGCAAGGCGCTGCCATATTCCAAGCCTAAACCTAAACCGAGGAACAACATCGCACCGTAGGACAGATCCGCATCATAGTGCCGTGCAATATGGCACTTAATGATCTCTGTCAGAGGTCGCCTCTTGCGATTCCGCAACATTTGCGGTATGTCGTATCGAATCACTTCATTCACCCACGATATCGCACATCCCACTGGAATAAAAACAAGCAGAATTAGTGCCAGAAAGCGTATTACCATGATGTTTCCTTTCTTAGAAATTGCATTCGAGTGACCTTTGATTTTCAGATTAAGAGAAGGATGAAACAAGGACCTTCGCCCATCACACCCGTGCATGAGGTCTAAGGCCAAGAGCCTTGCGACTGCTGTTGACGCTTAAACCTGTGCCCAATCCAATGATTGCAGTGCCCAGGAATGTCTGCCACCGCTGAGAACTGTCAGTTAGAATCGGCAAGAAGGTTGCCAGCAAAACAGCCACGCTGACTGCATTGATATATCTCGGAGAGAGCCTTGAACGAGTTAAGAAGTCGAGAACACACAGCGCGACACCGTTGACCAAGCCGCAGCATGCCAAAACCAGCACCAAGCCGAATATTCCGTGGACAATTGCCAACCCAAGCGGCTGCAGAATGGCGGCCAGCGCCAACACCGTAAGCGATGCTCCTAGTACGGAGCCACCAACATTTGCGAAGATTATTTTGAGTGCATTCATCGTAATTGCTTTCTTTTGGAGGGAGTCATCTAGCTTCAGAAAATCTTGAACAAGTCGACCGTACGAAGCCAGCCACATCGACATGTTGTATTTTCAAAAACCAGCTGTTCAAGTCTTTCTGGATTCTGGATTCTTGCCGCTCTGCTAGTCCATTGTTAATCATCTTGAATCTCCTCAGCGACTGTAAGATTGCAAACCAATTACCTGCATTCTGGCCCGTTCCTCAGGCGTCGCATCACGGTGAACAAACCGCAGATAGTCGCCACCTCGAAGCAGGTTGTAGTTGCAGTTCACATATTCGTGATGCAGTAAGTGATCTCCTACAACGGCTTTCATGTAACGTGTGTTTATGCTCCATCGTTCAAGCGATGTAGACGCTGCGAGTAAATTCATTTCGGCTTTATGAATCAGGGGGTGGATCCATTTGCTCATCATCGGGTAAATAACGAACATGGGAATCGCCGCGCTGAACGTCACCAGCGGACCGAAAAGAAAATAAATAAGAGGCACGAGCGGGGTGATATCCACCACAAAGAGAAAGTTGGAGGTTCCTCTCTATGTGACTCCGTAGTCATCGGCGATAATAGTTTTCTTCCACGCATGAGGAAGCTTCTCATCGAGCATCTCTCTTTCAATGTCGCTCTCGAACTGCGTGACGAAGTCTTTTCGGAACGTCAGTGCATGATGGACAATGTGATGATCATAAAAAGCAGCAAGAAATGGAGTACCGATCAATGGATAGCGTTCCCAGAAACGGCGCAGGCGAGGACACGCATGCCCGACATGTTGGTGGATGAAGGACTCAGCCCAAGTGGCGATAAAGTAGCCCAGGCTCAGTCCGAAAATTATTTTCATTAGCATACCTTCCCCTCCTTCTTGGTCTGAGGGTCGAAAGGTTGCTTTTGCCCTCGGGTTCAATTAATGATGGTATCGCATACGATGGCACAACAAAATATGCCCTGCCTTTTTTGTAGTGCTTGTAAGGAAGCATGCATCAGACTCACTCTGAATCTCAAGCATGCCAAAATACGTGTTGGTTCTGTGCAACTCGTTACCGTTGGAGTTGGAGCGCTCGGCTCGTAAGTCGAGCGCAAATAGGTTGACTGCTACTCAGTTATGCCGAGCAGCTTGTTCATGTGCTCCGGCTGCCAGCGAATGATCAATTTGCTTGCCGACCACCAGATGTCCTTGTTGCCGGGCATACTATGCTCGTGATAGGGCAATAGTTTTGGGCGCAGATCATTTTCTACGCAGTATGCGTAAACGATTTCTGATGCACCAAATAACCATTCCGGTTTAGGTGTTTGGTAATCCCATATCCAGACGCCGCGAAATTCGAAATATAATTTCTCGTTGGCGGGATCTGCCAGGAAAGACGGGTTGGAGCCTACGGCTTGGAAGCTGTGGATGTCGCATACCTCAGCGTAACTACGCCTGGCTGCAACTGCCTCAGCGATTAGTCGGGGAATTCTGTCTTTCACCGGTTTCGCGATAATCAGCTCCTGAGCTTTCTCTTGCTCCACTTGGCTGTCGTGAGTTCGCTGTGCTCCTGGCAGATAAAGCTTGATTTGGGGGATAAGATAGTCTTTTGAAATTTTCATGTTCATTCTCCTCTCAAATCCATTTTGGATATGAGAAATCCTTCCAAGTTGTATGGGTCTAGAAGGATGACCCTTGTCCGGCACCGACAGCACATCAAACGAGGATGCTGCAAGTGACGAACTAAAGAGCCATGAATGTCTCATTACACCAGAGCTCTAACTTTGCGCGTACAGCGCTTGTCGGACAGCTATTTAGATCAAGCGGCCTGATTGAACGAAACCTCACGGCCTCCAGTGGACAGACGCACCATAATGAACGGTTGCGTCATTGCCTCTGTTTCGGCCCCTTTGCCAATCACCTTGTACGTGACAGCTACGGTCTGTTCATAATCTTCGACCTTTTCGATCGAGACAGCATAACCGCCCGAACTGTAACTTCCAGCAAATATTGCAACAACCACTTCGCGGTCGATGTCGACAGTTGGAAGAGCGGGCGGCGCTGAAACAAGCCATGAAGTGTGCTCTTTCCAAAATTCCTGCCATTCAGCTTCGCCGGTGATACACAATAACCGCTTATCTTTGATACCGCTGTTTTCGCCCTGCGCAACAAGTGTCCATTTGCGGTGAATTGGCAAGCCGATAATTGAATTTTCCATTTTGATTTCCTTTCATTTGCGAGACTTTGCTTGTAGGATTGGTCCTTTTGAGGAAGCATCCGGCCTAAGCGGAGCCACTTTGACCACCGATCTGTTGATCGGTCTTGCATTTGTTAATCCTTTGCCGCCGATTTCGTCGGCGCGAATTTAGATGCCGGGGTTCGGATGATTGATAACTCAGCCCACCCTTGCTTTGGTCACCTTGCCATCAGTGATCGTAACTTGGATGCGATTGATACCAACATTGGTGATTTCAGGAATTGCCCGTCCATCAACCATGATGACACTCCATCTACAATTGGCTTCTTCCACTGTGGTTTTGGCGTTAGCCTCAGTCATTCCGACGATTGACTGAGCGACTTCTGCTGCAGTTTTTGCGGTCATTTGAATGATTCCTTTCTGTATAGAACTGTTCGAGACGATGTCAGCTGCGACAATCGGCCCTCGACAAAAGTATTGATAGCATTCCGATTGGAGAGTTAGCCCTTTCCCATTCGTTTTGAACATTACACGCTTTTTCGATATTACACATTTGCTATGGTGTTTTTCTTCTTCGAGTTAGCACGTGATTGAATTTCAATAGCGCGCCAACACAGCGAGATTGCTAAAACGCTATGTGTGTCCGATCAAAGCCAGCGTCCCGCCAGCAACGATGACAAGCTCGGAAGCATAAGGCGAAATGCCGCTTATCAGGGCAAACCCTATGCTCGTTATTATGAGTAGGTAAGCTATTTTCGGAAACATTGAACTTTCCGTCATTTCTAGCACAAAAAGTGATTTGATCGAGCCTGCATAGGCTCAACCCGTTAGCAACGAAATACATCACCGAGCAATTCATACTGTAACCACCTCGGTTGCGATCGCTCTTTGGGCATGGGCATAGAGTCCAGCTCCTCCTATGAGCCCTAGAAGCCGATTCTCCATGCCAACGTGCAAATGTAAGAGTCTTCTTTCTGTGGTCAACGTATCGAGGATTTTTCCGCATTAATAGGAGCTATCTACTGCTGTCAGTCATGACGAGACTCGCGGCACCGACAATTGCGGCATTTATTCCCAACTGCGCAATCACAACCGGGCAAGTTGCCGGTCCTGGAAGTGCATGCTCCTTCAGAACGAGTCGGGCCGGTTCTAAAAGCGCATCTCCAAGCTCGGACAGCCCGCCTCCAATGACAATCAAATCAGGATCTAGCGCATTTGCCAGACTCGTCAGTCCGAAACCAAGATATTCGCCCGTCTTGGTAATAGCCCGACTGCCATGACCGCCTGGATTCTGTGCAGCATCGGCGACGACATGGTGCCCAGTGATGTCAGAGTCTGAACTGCCCGTCATCTCGAGCCAGGTCTGCACTAACCCCGGTCCACTGCAGTAAGCCTCAGCGTACCTTTGGCACCACCTGTGTCTTTGCGCGCATTTGGCTCCATGCTCAGGAGAATATGACCAAACTCGCCACCACTCCAGTGAGCACCGTGGTGCACCACACCGTTAGACAACAATGCACCACCCACTCCAGTTCCCAGAGCCAGAAACACTACAGTTCCTTTCGGAACCTGACGAGCCGCCCCGAAGCGATTCTCTGCCAGCGCCAGTACATTTACGTCATTATCCACTGCCGATGGCAGCCCAAGAGCCTTGCTAAATGACTCCGTAATCCCGATGCCCTTCCAACCTGGAATGACGTCGGTCGCCGAATAGACAAGCCCGTGCGATGTGTCGATTTGTCCGCCCGCACCCACACCTATCGCATGGATAGCGTGCGGAGAACTATTCACAAGCGCTCTGGCAACTTCGATAGCACACTGAAGTATGCTTGGACCTCCCTCTTGGATTGGCGTCGGTCGTTCCTCACGGGCGATAATCTCACCGTCTTGGGTGACGATGCCACCAGCAATCTTGGTACCGCCGATGTCGATGCCAACGTAATACATAATCGTCTCTTTGAGGCTTAGGTTTAACATTCAACCTGCGACAATTCACTTGAGCCTAAGCCAGTGCATTTGGCAGCATCAGTCCGCACCAGAATTAAATCTGATCGAAAATAGCATTTGATATTCTCGCAGAATTTCTTGGCAGCAAAAGTCTAGAGTCTATGCGTTCACATCGACTCATAAATGTCTTTAGCCAAACGTTACTCCGTATTTGACTCAGAAAGCATCGTACGCAAAACAGACACTAGCGCGCGTACGTGCTCAGCGCCAAAAGGCTTCCTGGAAAGCAGCCTTGCGCTGTTCTTGATAAATGGTGTTGGCGATCGCCCAACCAGCCTTTGACTCGGTAGATGCAGTTGCCTGATCTAAGAACGGTTTAAGGTTCTTACTCTGCCAGAGCTTGAATATACCAAGAAGTACTGTTAGAGAGATTGAGTGGATAGCTGACTCCTTTTCGTACACAAATATTCGAAAGGAAATACTCGTTACCCGAGCATTACCTCACCAGGGACGGTGTATGTTCCTTGAGCAATTGCCATAGTCGGACGGTTGATATTTCAAAATTGGAAAACCTCGTACAACAAATGTTGCCAAGGATTGTCTAGTCTAGTTGACGGAATGGAGCTTGAGAGACAGGCTGAACCAAAAAAATAAGTATTGAAAGATAAGTCAACCTTGTAGTAATTAAGGCTCTAAAACAACAGTTTCATTGACATAAATATTAGAAAATTCAGAAGCTACGAACAATTTCTCTGTCTCAAGACGTACAAGCCATCAAATCTTCGACAAATCATAATTTCCATTTTGCTTAAAAACAACGTTTGAATCAAGATTAAATGCATAAAAATACTTCATCGCGCGGTGCCATGCAGCGGAATACAAGCAAGAGACAGCACGAAACAAACCTCTACTGCAACACTTGCGAGCTGTGTGCAATTGAATTAGCTAACAAATATAAGTCAAATTTGTAGACACTCTTTTGGTCAAGACGGGATGGCGATGCTAAATGAGCACTAACATCTGAGTCAAAATTTTTCCGCTTTCCTTTTCAAGACTAATCGCCCTCGAAGAATTTAAAAAAAGGGAGAGTGGTTAACGCGCGAGAGTCAATTAAAACCAAAACGAAAGACAGTTGATTGACACCCAATCTTGGCACCAACTTCTTGGCAAATGCAATTTGGGCGCGAGCAATTTAGATAAATTCAAAGGTCGCAACTATAGAAACCGCTTTCTCGCCTATCGCCCTTAGCATTGGTATGAAAAATTTTCTGGGTATTGGTCTGAAATTTTAGACTAGCATTTCACAGTCTGACTGCAAAACCTAGCACAACCTCGAACATCACCTTCTCGACAAGGTATAAGGAAATTATTTCAGTCCAATCCGTTAGAATTTTATCAGTCCAAAGATGCTACCGAACATGGAATTAGTGCCGGTGGGGCCAAGTATAGTACCCTTCTATGCCACTATTATCGAGACGAATGATTAGATAAGACTGTGACTGCTTGCATCGTTGAATCATAAATTGCGTCACTGACAGCTATCGTCTCCAGTTCTTCACCCAAGGAATTCTGAGAAACCAGTTTGATAAAATCGATAAACATGAGATTGGAGGCTTTTCTGAAAGCTTTGACTGCCGGTATTTTGGTTTTAAAGAAAATATTCCATTCTCTCACAGTACTATTTTCAGCGGTCGAATCGATCAAAACACTCCGCTGAAATTGAATTTTCAAATCTGGAAGACGCGCATATGATGACGCCAAAGGCATTCTCAGGATTAGCCTATAATCGCAGCGGCCGTTTTTCAAATGCGTTCTCCTGGATCTCCAATCCCTAAATTAAAGCGGTGGGTATAAAGTCCGCATAAAACAAGGCAACGCGTTTTGAAAAAATTGTCTTTTGTTTCAGTTTGTTTGACTGGTAAAATGGCAAATGTCCGTCATCCCGGCATTTCAACTCGAGTGAGGAGGTCTTGCCTGTGGAACCTATTGATCCATAACACTTCAAATTCCTCTTTTGTTATGTCGTAAGGAACAAACTCTGCGTCTTGAGCGATTTCAATCAGTTCCGGCACGGACACTATCCCTAACCTGGTATTTAATTTTGATTCTTTCCCATCATCAAAACCACACTCTCCATTGTTGAAAATCTCAACCTTCCTAGTCTCGAATCTGGCGTCGTCCAGTTCGGAATATAACCAAATAGGTTCGTCTTCAAAATCGTGTTTCCATTTCACTTTTATATAACGCATCTTAGTTTTCTATGACTAACCAGCTAAATTTGCCATTCATAACTGCCTTTGCTACTCCCTAACCAAAGATCATCGATTCAGCAAATATAATGCGAACGAGGCACTTACTCAAAGGCAATAGTGAATACATTACAGCAGTAGGTATAAAATCCGCATAAAACGCGGCAACGAATCTTGAAAAAGTTGTTTTTAATTTCAGTTTTTCTGGCGAGCACCACAATTTTTCCAAGTCTTATTGCTTGCGTGTCATCTCGATGTCAAGCGGGTTTCGTATTATTCCCATCAATGATAGTAGATTGCCCCAGAAGTTAAGGTCAATGCTTTGACAGCCATAGATGCCCCATCAAAAAACCATGACTCACCTGTTCAACACAGAGAAGGCGATGCGACTCGGACTGCGCAGAAATTGCATGAATGTAGCGTTCCCACCTCTTCAACCGAAAACAAACAGATAGCTCAGGGGTGTCGTCCTGACACCGCTAGGCTTCACGAGCTACATATAGATGACCATACTGCACCAAAAGCCACTGAAGTCAGCGCCGATATTCAAAAGCCAAAAGTGGAAGCGAACAAAGATTCGCCGCCGCAACCAGGTGTCACTAAAGATCGTTCTGGAAATGTTACTGAAGTGAAACCCAAACCTGAGGGAGGATATACCGAAGTGACAAAGGATAAAACTGGCAGCACGACATACAGCAAAAGTGCATCTGCAGATGGTAGCTTTACGGATATGTGCACCGCTGACGGTGTCATGACAGCCACTGAACAAGATGCTAAAGGCAATTACGTCAAACACGTAATCAATGGTGCAGACATGACCACGATCACCCATAAACTGGACGGCCAAGGCGGGTACACTGACACAACATCAAAATCGGACCATACCCAGAATATTCACGAACAAAAGGCAAACGGAGATTTTAAGGACAGCAACTACCGAAACGGGACGTTAGAAAACGAAAAAATTCGCATTATGAAAGACGGTGGTGGTTATTCTGAGTACACAAAACCGAAAGATGGCCCAATTGACACCAAAACTTTCAATGCAGACGGGCACTTGATTCCAAATCCACCACCAGACCAATCAAAATCGCCCGTCGAGTCTGGCATAGATGCCGTCAACGAAAATGCCACGCTTGCTAAAAAAGCTGGAGAAATAGCCCGAGATGCAGGCACCGTTGCAAGTGGTATCAAGGCCATAACGAAAGGACTGGAAGCCGTTCCGTCTGCCCTTCGTTTTGCAGGCGGTGCTGGTACTCCTCTGGGCTTGCTAGGCAGGGCGGCTCAAGTTGGTGGGAGCGCAGTCAATGATGTAGAGGAAGGCAAGAAAGAAGCGTTGGCAGTAGGAGTTGGTACAGCAGTTCGTTATGGTCTAGGCGGGACCGCTGCTGCAAGTTCCATGGGTATTGGAGCACCAGTCGCTCTTGCGCTTGGAACAGGAGCTGGCGCTGTTGCAGAGACCTGTACACGAGATGCATTACACGGAGAAAATTGCGGAGAAAAAGCTCTACAGTGGCAACACGACAATTTCTGGAGGGCCGTTGAACAAGACCAAAACGAACGGTTAGCCGAGTATCGAAAAGCAAAATGAACGGTTAGCTGGGCCCAGCAATCATAGTTAAGGAGTAGATAATTTGACACTAATAGATGAATTTTTAGATCAGATAACGCCGCCAGCTAAGGTCGCGAAGTTCTGCATCGATGAGATTGCAAAAGACCGTGGCGAAGATGTGGCGACTTTCAGAGAGGCCGCCAGAAGAAGTTTGCATATTCCTGGCGCAGGAAACGTTGAAGATGTTGACCATGCCTTTATGGAATCAGTCAAAAATGGCATTGCCGACAAAGAAGGACAAGAAACTGCCGAAAGCCGTATCGATAAATTTCAAAGAGATAGGCATTGTCGCTAAAGTTACGGCGAGCGGCTCATTCCTTTGGAATTATTTCCCCTGTTGAAGGACCCGGCGAACCACTTCTTCCGGTTTTGTTTGACGGTCGCCCATCCACGAGCTTATTGCTACCAAAAGTTCTTCTGCATTTATTTTGTGGTCTAAATAAAACTGCAGGAATGAATTGATACCAATTAAAACTGCGGACTCTACAGTGCCGCTTAACCTCAAGGCCGTCTCCAGGGGCATGCTGTCATTCACTGACGTCAAATATGCGTTCACAACCTGTTCATAAGTAATTATTTTGCAGAGTACAAGTAGCTCACCTAATCGCACCATCGACCCATTTTTTCTATTCTTCGTGTCAGATAGTTCCTCGAGATTCTTGAAACCAGCATTTATGTACTCTGCCGCATCAGCCTGAGTCATTTGACCATCGCTAATTTGTTTTTGAGCTGACAGAGCCCGCTCTAATTTATTCGCAGACAGAAAACCAGCATCAACTAAAACCCTCCCAAGAGGTATGTTTTCAATCAGACTTTTCTCCAGGCACGTTAAGAAGTTCACTTCTGAAAGCTGGTCGCTAATAACTAATAATTCGCCAAGCATTATTCTTCCCAAAGCCTGTGAATTTATAAATCCTCCATCTTTGAGTGCAACTTCGAAAGGACGGTTTGTATCTTTGGTCAACATAAGAGCCACAATTGCTTGTTCGCGAGAAATCTCCCCTGTCCTTATGAGAATCTGGGCACTCAGAGCAGCATAAGCTTGCACGTTGTTGATTACTTTCTGCAAGACCAAAATTCTACCGAGCGGCAAACTGGAAATCAGAGCCATTTGAAGAGCCTCACTCCTCTGCTTTTCGGAGATAAAATCGCTATCAATCAAAAGTTGACCAAGTTTATTTGTGTATTCCAGAAGTTTTGTACTGATGCCGTATTGGAGTAACATTTGCTCAAACGATAAGTCATTTTTCTCAGCTTCTTTGAGCGCCTTAAGTGCAATATCTAGAGTTATTGCTTTGTCACGGATAAGGGACTGCGCAGCCAATGCGGCATTTAGTGTGCGATCGCTTACGAAGCCTGTAATAACGAGCACACGACCCAATGGAAGTTTCATCCTTTTTGAGAGTGGAAGTGCGCTTTCCAAATCACTCTTCTTAATCAGCTCGGCTTGCAGCAGCAAAGAGCCGATATTTATTGAGCCTACAGTCCTCACAGAAAACTCCTTTCGAAAGCAATATGTCAATTGTTTTGACAGCAAGGTGAAACAGAGGACGCCCTCGAAGGCAATGGTGAATACACTAAAGCAGTGGTCATAAAATCCGCATAAAATGAGGCAAAGCATTTTGGAGAAAGTCGTTTTTTATTTCAGCCTGTCTGACTAGCAAAATTTAGAACGCAAGCACTTTTTCCATTGGTCGTCCTGACGGCAATGACCTTGCGCTGGCTCTGTTGCAAAAGCGAGGACTGAAAAGTGAGTCGGCGTTACAAAAATGAGTTTCACTTGTTGGAAGAAAGACAATTCAATGCCAGATTAGAAAGAGCGTTTTGAGTAACCGCAGATTCTGATGATTGCTCTATAATTTCAAGATGGACATCCTTGCTACAGAAGAAAGTCTAATTGAAAAGATGTCGATACGTGCGAGACAGGCGGTCGGCGCAGTTTGTTTCAGATATTTCTGCAAAAAATATGATCTCAATAATAGAGAGATCGATGAGTTTGTCGATCATTTATTGAAGCTAGCGACCGTATCCACGCCAGACGAATTTGTGGACTGGGACCAAGAAGGTCCAGAACTTTTCGAATCCGGATTTGATGATACCCTACCGTCGAAACTTGACCTCTCCCTTCCCACACACCTTAAGACAACGTTTTCGGCGCTTCTGCATGATGTAGTCGAGATCGGGATGTGCGACGCCTATGCAGGCACCACGGACAAATCAAAGCTCTATCTCCAAAAGGTCATTGCCACTGTGCGACAACACGGAGTCGAGATACCCGAGCTTGAACCATTCACAGTTTCGAGCTTTGACGAAATGCAGGGATGGGGCAACCCTGTAACACCTGAAGTAATAACTCGTTGGCGAGTCTTGGTCGACCAACGTTGACGACTTGCTAAATTCCTAAATTGCGGACGGCTTTCTGGTATTCACCTTAGATAGTTACTGGATCAGTGGAGGCAGTAGGCAAGGACACAACCGAATCACTGACTAACAAAATACCAGCCGTCACCGAAGCTCTGGTTATTGAAATGTTCATCTACTTTGAACAAATTGCCATAAAGCATATTCATTAACCCCACGTGTAACCGGCATATGCACGATGAGTTCATAACTGAACTGGTCAATGAATTCGAATCGTGAATTGCATCCAACCTATAATATCATCGGTCAGGAACGTAACCACTGGGTGCTCGCCGAAAAACGCTGCCGGGCCGTTCGTGCAAAATTGCCTCTAAGGCTGGATCCAGCTCTAAGAGCGACTCGATGCTTACAATTTGAAGATTAGAAGAATTCTGCATGTATGCATCACTCTCTCCTCCAGCACTAAAGGCCCAACCACTATCGTCTGGATTCGGCTTGCCCCTACGTATCGAAGGTTCTAAGCGTTCCGCAAAACGAATCGCCTGACCGTCAATTGAAATTTTCTTCGTGACAATGGCGCTCTGAGTGCGAATTATCAATCGTCGCATAACATCCTGAGTAATTTCGCTTCCAACATCTACGCGAACGCGGACCAGTCGGCCAGTCTTGTCAAAGCCACGAATTAATGAAAAAAGGCCATCACCCCATCGAGTCGCAAAACCGCAAGCATTGGTGTTATTCAAAAGCACATCACCAGCTCCAACATCGCTATTGCGAATTTGACTATTGAGTTTTTCCAGATTGCTGTGGGGGCGAAAATCTAACCCTACCTTCAGACCATTTTCATTGACGTAATTTTGCACATCCCGGGCTAAGCACCTGGCGTTCTCGAGTGGCAAGTCTTTCCAACCGAATGAGAGATGATCGAATGAGCAATGATCGAACTCCGCAGCATGAAAAGTCTGCGCAACGCTTGCAGCATCACGCCCCCAAAAAACGAAATCGGCTAAGCCGTCTAGTGAGTGCCCCGCACGAAATTCACCAAAAGCATTCAAATCAGCACAAATTAATTGCCCGCGATCCACCATTACACCCTCAGTGACCAGAGATTTCTTCACGCGCGCCTCGGGATCAACGACAATATCGATACATCTCCAACGCCCCGAAAACTCGCCCTCAGGCATTGGCGTTGCAAAGATCGAAGAAGCGTGGTCAGTTGGTAAACCATCAACCGCTACAGCCCATCGATGGTTGAATTGAACTACTCCAGCACCGTTTCCGATTTCGAGTGCAAGTCGCGCTCGCTCAAGATGAGAAATGCGCTCTGGAAGAACATCGAGGGTCGCGAGCTTGTTCTTAGTGTTAACAAATTCCGCGAACTGCATTCGCGCGCTGTCAACGTTTTCGACATCGAACAAAAATCGTGAATCGAATTGTTGATCAAATGCTTTTCCCATAGCCAACGCATCAGGTCCAACTATTTGTAAATCGACTTCGTCGGGATCCTCGTTTATTGGCGAGCGAGGGTCGTGGTCATGCTGCCAAAAACTTCCAAGCCCAGGGTCTAATATAAGCAATGTACCAGATGGAGTTTCCACTCGACCGAGAAAAACCGGCTTACCAGATTCTCTGCTGCCCATCAAATCGCTGCCCCTCCACCTTCTTAAAAGTCTAGCCAAATATCCCAACATCTAAACTTCAAGATCTCTTTTGTCATGCCATCATTTTTTCACGATTAAAAGCTCGAACAGTGAATCATATTGCGCGATGAGGTCTTCACAAGGCCTGTGGATCGATGGTTGTATAGCGTGATGGCTTTTGGCCAGCAAATCGCATCGGCAATGGTGAATACTTTAAAATAGTGATTATAAAATCCGCATAAAATGAAGCAACGCGTTTTGAAAAATATTCAATCGAACTGACCCATTTTCTTTCAGCGCATCAAAGACAATTTCCACGATTTTGGAAAAGTCTTTCCCGTTCCTAGTTATTCGATCAGTGGTGGCAGCAGGCAAGGACACGACCGAATCACTGACGAACAAAATACCAGCCGTCACCGAAGCTCTGGTCATCGAAATGTTCATCGACTTTGAACAAATTGCCATAAAGCATATTCATTAACCCGACGTGTAACCAGGCGATTCTGTTTTGATCTGCCGGGGATAAGTTCTGCCGGATCCTCAAATGTGACCCATCGTCGGCATATACGAGAACTCCATCTGATAACAACGATTTCGTCAGGGAACCCACCCAAAAGCCGAGCACCGAGAATCTGAGTCCCTCAAGGCGTAACTCCTCATAGGATCCGGTGTATGTAAAGTCCAGATGCTCGACCAATCGATTCGATGGAAGCCACTGACGGTTGAGAGCGTTGAGAACCAATCGCTTTTGTTCGGCGGAAATGTCGTGACTGGAAGCATAGTGCTTCAGATGCTCTAAGACGTCTTGCCCAAGCTCCTTCTGGAGATAGGGGTAAGCAACGCTCGGAGTGAAAACAATGTTTCTGGCCTCCTCAGCGGTAGCATGATTTCCCTGTTTGGCGATACGAATCAGCTCCGACCAATCTTCGATGTCTCGCTCGGTTATCTTAGGAGGACGCCGACTAAGCGGAATCGACTTGCTGGCGGTAAAGGTGTATCCATACCACCTTCGGCCTCGCCTGAAATTGAAGGTCACAAGCGACTGGTCATCATCAATGTCTACACTTTGACAATCGTATTTTAGTAATTTCTGGAATATGTCTGAAGGGATTGATATGTGCGGATGTTCATCAACCATCTGGACCTGGGCGTCGGTTTGAACGGAAACTGTTTTGATTGACTGACCAAGAAGTCGTGCTGCAACCTGTTCAAGGTCCATTCTGTTTTTGGCTGTTAAAAATGACTCCGGATCACTCGGCGTTTCGAACAGCATGTTCTGTACTGCCCAACTCGTCCCTTGGAACGAAATGCCCATGGCGATAGCAAAACTAAACATCGGGTAAAAAGCCCGAAACCTATGCGGTCTCCACAAGATGAAGACGGCGGCGATATTGGCAATGGCAAGCCCGCACACAACCACCAAAAGCCCCATGCAAACGAGCAAGATCCAGTCCGACTCAGTTTTTTGATAGCAAATTGATGCGACCACAAAAAGAATTGCAAAGGTGACATTAGAGATAATGAGCAAGCGTTGCATAAGAAGATTCTCGGTAGACGATCATCACAATTTAAAATCAGCCGTTTTAGAAAGAGTTGGTGACGCGATTCACTTTTACCCTGATTTGTTGGCGCTGGCAGCTCATTACTGGCAACACAATCCCGACACCTTTTCCTCGACCAATCCCGAATAGTTTCTCTCTGAATGGATAGGAATCCCTTTTTGTACACCGGTGCAGCTGGGTTCCGCAATCGCGCTTAGAGCCTTCACTTCTCACAGGGCTCAGTCTTGATAAAAAGGCGCGGAATCTCTTTGTAATCGTCTTTTACCAAGCCGGCGTTCAGCAACAGGTCTCTCACGAAACCTGTGGTTCCGGTAATTTCTTGCATCCTCAACTCACCAAAATCAACCTTCCCGCTTAAAGCATCATAGTGCCATGGGTTAATCGAATTGAAAGTAAATTTTCGACTGGTACCACTTTGGGGATCATAAGTTTGCAGATCTGGCAGATCTGCATGAATCGGATCATAAAGCATTTCCACCCAACGGCAGGCGCCTGCCTTCTCTAAGACGGCGCGGGCGTTGTTGAAGTCACCTACCGAAAGGCTTCGAACCAAGTCTTCTTTAGCGACTTCCGTAATAACATGTTCCTGAAATGATGGACGCTCATATCTAGCGCCTGGATGAACCTCTTGTTGAAAAGCCCGAGTTACTGCTTCTGCCGAAGCTGTCGGCGCATCCTTCGGTTTTTCCCGACCTTCCGCGGAGGATTCAAAAACTTGAGACATAACGCATACCTCTAAACTCTTTTCGCGGTGTTCCCTCGACGCCTAGTATGCAACAGCGCTTATAAAATCGTCGTCAAATCGTTTTCGTAGACCTACGAATTTCGAAAATTCTTTTGCAGCCGATAAGTGTCCAAGCAACATTGAAAATAAAAGTCTGACACCGAGGTAGCAGAGTTCTCATTGGATTGAAAAAAAACACACCACTTGGACTGAGAAAAGTGAATGTGGCAGTCAAATTTGCTGTCGGCTCTTCGACAGGCTAATATTGTTGCAGCGCTTTTCCAACCTATACTCGGCGAAGACAAACTAGCCTAGCAGCGAGCTTTGAATAAAAAAACTTCCACCAAATATAAAACAACGTTATTCCAACAGGGAATTTGGTTGATTGTCTTGCCTTGTTTGTTAAATGCTGTCCTTTTGCTGGTTTTAAACCACGCCTGGTCTCGGGCGGGAGCCATAGCCGAAACCTCCATCAAGCGTATCAATTCTGTTTCTGCCCTCACTGAAATTTTTTCTCTCGTGGTCGATTATGGCTACTCGACATTCGCCAATTGCTTTGACTCACCAGACTCTCTTTATCCAGAATTGGTCTCAAAAGGTAGGAAGTTTGAGGTAATGCTTTCGTCAATGAAAGCATCAACTAACTCGCCTGAAGCGGCCCAAATACTTCTTGAGGTTGCAAATCTAAAACTGGAGGTAGACAAGCTTTCTCCAACAATTAGGCATAAACAATTCACCAGCAACATTCAACGAGTTTATACTTTTGCCAAAATTATAGTGCAGGGAATTAGAGCCTCAATCCGGCAAGAAGAGCTGACCGATGAACAGATCAACTTGGGCAAAGCACTGTGGAAAGAACAAGCGCAGCTGTATGGCAGGGTCAAGGCACTTGTCGTATTCGGCACGATCATTGAAGTCATACTTGCCGGCGTTGTGTACATATATTTTAGTCGACGTGTTTTGCGCCGACTAATCATGCTTGAGGAAAATGCGATCACCCTGGGGCGCTTAGGTAGAAGACGAGAGCTTCTAGACGGAAATGATGAGTTGACTTATCTCGACTCAATTTTCCTAGACGTTGCTAACGAGCTTACAAGCGCTGCTCACGAAAGAAGCATTCTTCTTAGACTTATCGTCGAGCGCATATTGTCACCGATGAACAAAACGCACCGACTGTTTGAGAATTTACGTAGCCAGATGTCACTGCCCGTAGAACCAGCTATGCAGACTCAAATTGATGATTGGCATCGCTCTGCACAAGTTGCCTGTGCAAGAATTCAATCATTTGCTATGCACCTTTTGGCTTCTCGAGAGTCCAGCAACCAGCCTGCAAAGCACAAGGGCAGCCGCTTTTCGATTAAGGACGCCGTCCAGCAATGTTGTGACGAACTTTCGCCTGGATTACAACAAAAATCGCTGCATCTCATAAATGCCTGTGAGCAAGGATTTATAACAGCAAATAAAGCTCAAATAATTCAGGTGTTGATGAACTTCATCACTAATGCCATCAAGTTTTCGCCTCAAAACTCGACCATCCTGGTCAAAAGTGTCAGCACAAATAAATCGCTTGTAGTCAGTGTTATCGACAGGGGACCGGGAGTTAGCGAGCAGGCAAAATCGAAGCTTTTTGACAGATATTTTCAATCATCTGAAGAACATGCGGCCCAAGGATTTGGGCTCGGACTTTCGATTTGCAAAATGCTTATTAAGTCTCATGGCGGTGAGGTTGGCATAAATTCAACAGCAGAGAATGGCAGCGAATTTTGGTTTTCTATTCCGAATCAGCCGGAACGCTCAAAAGAACTTCAACAACAGCAAAATACTAGCGATGGCACTACTTTCAACTTGGAACGAATGCCAAAAATTAAGTCATCCCTATTTATTAAAGGAATACTGCTTATCTTTGTGCCACTCGTTGGCCAAATAATGGTTCTTTTATGGGTTAACCATCAGGTCGATAAAGCCCAACATCTTTTAATGCAGGAAAAAAAACAGACAGAGCTCGCAATGACAGTCACTAGTTTATGGGTGTCAACATTTCAAGCAACTTCGTCCACGGGTCTGTTCCTGGCAGGCACGCAAAGAGGGCACTTAGAGTACGCTGTTAAGAAGCTTGCCTCGGTTGGCAAAGCCCTTAACGAACTAACAGCTTTATTGACGCCCAACACCGAAGAAGAGCGACTGATTAATGGGCTGGAGTCGTACGTCAAATTCGAAAATGACTTGATCGGCAGGTCTCTTCTCGACACTTCGATCAACACAAATGACAAGCTTGGTGCATTGCCTACCGCTATTCGACGATTCCAGATCGTCAATCCTATGTTGAGTGCTTTCTCCGAGCAACAGTTCAAAAATTTATCCAACTTAGTCGAGCAGCAGCTAAATCTACAAAGATCATCGCAGTCACTTATATTTGTCGTGTTGATGCTCAATGTCCTGACTGCAATTGCGCTCCTCAAGGGATTCTCCGCAGCATTTACCAATCGAATAAATGGATTGGTCAATACCGCCAAGTTACTACCTTCACGAACTTCCACAAATTCCTCTACAAATGGCAAAGACGAAATTGACCATCTTCAATCCCTTTTGGCTATCGCTTTGAGCGACCTCGCAAAAGCAGACCAGCAGCGCGAATCGACTGTCGATATGGTCGCGCATGACATTCGTTCACCATTACAAACTCTGGTCGTTTTAGTTGGGATGCTATCCAAAGCAGAGGGGATTGAAAAACTTGGTTTTGATCCGACAACCCTGGCGGAAGCTCAAAAGGGCTTACAAGACACGCTTGATATGGTCAACAATTTGCTTACAATTGGTAAGTTGAAACAGAAACAGATCGAGCTGATGCTATCTGACGTGAGGTTCGGTGAAATTCTTGAAGAAGCTGTTGGTGATACTGCAGAACGAGCCGCCGTAAAAGGAATTACAATTGTTCTTCACGACAGTGATAGCAATTATGCGGCCCTGCTAGACAAGCAGAGGATTGTGCAACTACTGGTGAACCTATTAAATTATGCAATCGAAAAAGCAACGATCGAAACCGATATTTCTATAGACACCAAATATGGTGACAATGATGTCACCGTCTACGTTTCCTTCGAACCTGCCAACTCTGCAGAACAGGAACAAAAACTAATGCCATTTGTGAAAATTGAAGACATCGCGCAAAGTGCTGATATAAATTCGAGCTTAAATTTTGCAATATGCCAGTTAATTTGTGAATCCCACAAGGGGTACCTTAAGTCCGAACCTGGAAGATTCGAAGTGTTTTTACCATTGAGTCAAACATTCCAACCGGAAGCCGGCCCTAACGTTGGCTAATCGCGCATCTCTAGAATATACCCTGCGCCAGCAACAGTCTTTATAAGATCCTGGTGACCTACAGAAGCCAGTTTGTGCCGCAGCAATCCCATCCATGTGCGTACCGAGTGAGCGGAGCTTTCACTATCAGAAGCCCAGACTGCATTCATAATTTGCTGTGCCGTAAATATTCTATTTGGGTGACGAATCAGGAACTCCAACAATGCCACTTCTTTAGATCTGAGTTTGACCTCCACATCACCGGCAAGCATTATATGCAGTTCTGGTTTCAGAACTAGATCCATCACTCTTAACTCATTTTGGAATGGATTAGCGCGTCTTTTAAGAAGTCCCTTTAGTCTCGCGACCAACTCCCTGGGCTCAAATGGCTTGGTGAGATAATCATCTGCACCGACTTCGAACCCTCGTTCCAAAGTGCTTACATTATTTTGACCCGTTAGAAACATGACTGGAGTGTGGTCCCCAGCTTCTCTGAATCTTTTGACCAGCAATTCACCGCTCATCTCAGGCAAATTCCAATCAACGATCAGCGCGTCGTATGAATATTCCGAAAGAATTTGCAATGCATCTTCAGCACTGGGCGTGCACTCCACTAAAAAGCCATGTTGTGACAGGTAGTTTTTAAGAGCTTCTGTAAGCCCTGTGTCGTCATCGATTATTAAAAGCTTCGGCAATTTATTTTTCTCTACGTAAAATAGGTGGGGTGCAGATAATCTCCGAATTGAATCAGCGAGCAAACATATACTGCATCATCGTCGAAAAGGTCAGAAGCAAAGTTGTAGCCAGAAGATAGTAATTGAGCTTTTCCTTAGGTAAAACGACCTGGCGAATTGTGTAGGCTAAGAATCCCACCAGCATAGCTTTATCGAGGCCAAAGGTTACTAGAGATATTGCGCCCATCATTATCGCAACGAAGACGTCAAACCGTCCAAACGTTGTTTGTTCATCACGAAAGTGGCGAACAGGTAACAACAGCCAACCGACGTACAGTGTAATCCCTGCGGCAGCTTCTGCGGGCACCAGAGCAACCAGGGGCGTAAACACTAGACTGACGAGCAGTAACAGCCCGCAGACGACAGCCGTGATGCCTGTGCGTCCGCCTGCTGCAATGCCGACTGCGCTTTCAACGAAAGCAATCAAGCTCGATGTGCCTGTCACTGCTCCAAGAACAGTTCCTGCACCGTCGACATACAGGCCCTTTTCGATGTTGCGTACCTGGCCGTTCGATTGCAGGTTGGTTGCGGCTGTCAGCCCAATGAACTTACCGATACCACCAAAGAAATCGATAATGAAAAAAATCAAGACGACAGAAAGAGCGCGACGGTCGGTTACAACGGACGTGATGTCCATCCGAAAAAGAGAGCCTAACATAGCCGGGGAAAGTTGCGGCGGTGATTTGACCGTAATTCCTAGCAAACTGCAAGCAATAGCCGCCACAATGATGGCAACTAAAATACTGCCGAGAAATCGAAAACGCTTTAGTCCCAAAACAATAGCAGCACTAAAGCCGATATAAAGGACAATGGCTTCATGTGATGTTAGCCTTTCAGGTCCCCAGTTGGAGAAGTCAGGCAGCCCATTTTTGAACGATAGAATTTTTGATACAAATAAGCCGATGGTCGCTACGAAAACGCCAACGCTTACACCGATATTGATTTTTAGCCCGGCTGGTATTGAGTCGATGATTTTTTGTCGAACAGGAAGCAGAGTCAAAATGATGCAAAGAACGCCTGACCAAAAAACGGTTCCTAACCCTTGTTGCCAGGTCATTCCCAGACTGCCGCAAACACTAAACGCAAAAAAGCCACTCATCTCTAAGCCTGGTGCCACAGCAAAAGGTAGTTTTGCCCACAGTCCCATCGCCAGAGTAGCGACGCCAGAAGCGATGGCAGTGGCAAATAAAATGGCACTTGTATCCATACCAGTGTGACTGAGGATGGCCGGATTGAGAACGAGAATATAAGCAAGGCTCAAGTAGGTGGAGAGCCCAGCGACAACTTCGGTTCGCACATTGGTATTAAGTTCGTCTAGCTTGAAATATCGATTTAGAAACGAGTCATGCTTAACCATTTATTCGAGTCCACGATACGCTCAGCTCATCTACACAGAAGTCCATAGAGCCTAACACCTTGTCTAATGATTGTCACGATCTCACTTTATTTTTTCCAGTAGACCAGTTTCGACCAGCCGCTAGTCAGGGCAAAGTCCAAAAGGGAATTAAGAATTCCTAGAAGCAGCATGCAAAGGAAAATCACATGTATGGAAAAAGTTGACCGGGAGGTTTGAATCAGATAACCAAGCCCTATTTGCGCACCGAGTAACTCGGAAACTATAACGACTCCTACGGCGGTTGACAGTGAGAATCTCAAAGACGGCAAAAGCGCCTCAAAAATACGCGGCAGACTATACTGGACCACAAAGGTAGTCGGGTCACTGCCAAAGCTTTTAAATAATATACGGTCTTTTTCAGGAATTTCTCGCAGCACTTGCAGGGTCGCAATAGCTACATTAAAAGCAATGCCTGTCACCACGAGTATCACTTTTCCAATCTCCGAAAATCCAAACCATAGAAGAAAGAAAGGCACGGTGGCTATGGCTGGTATAGAGCGCATCGATTGCAAAGACGGCAAGAGCAGACGGTTTAGTGAAACGGATTTATTCATTACAAGACCTAGCAAGATGCCGGTGACCGAACCAGCGATAAAGCCGGTAACCAGGCGAATTGATGTGTATGCAAGGTGAACGAATATACTAGGCTCGACCTCATTGAAGGCCTCCAGCACCGCCATTGGTGCCGGCAAATAACGATCGCTGACAATGCCAAATTGTTTCAACAAGATCCAAATGACCGGGCCAGCGAAACATCCAATGGCTGTAAGCGCTCTTGGCTTAGATAAAAAAGACACTTTGTGGGTTATGGTTTTACTCGTATCAAGTCTGGTGGCGACAAGTGTCTGCTCTAATGCCTCTTCATGCATGGCTTCACTGATGTTCGATGTTTGCATCATGCAAGCCTGCTGACACAGTCAATTGTGCTCAATGGAAATTTTCCATCAAATTTAAAAACATCGGCAGAACGCTGAATCTCGATATCTTCTTTGTGGTGATTGCTCAAAACAACGTTAGTTCCAGTCTGTGATAATTCGACGAGAAACGGCGCCACCGCTTCAATGTTAGCTTCATCCAAAAAGTTGAAGGGCTCATCGAGATAAAGATAAGGCGGATGATGGATCACGGCGCGAAAAAGTTCAACAATCCGACGCTGTCCATAAGACATCTGGTAAGCCTTTTTATCAACAAAGTTAGAAACAAGCCGGTACATAGAATGCTCACGGACTTTCTGAGGCGAAACTCTAGTAAATTTGCAGATGTTGTCGATGCCCGTCATCCAAGGCAGGAGACTATCTTCTTGAAGCACAAGGCAGGCACAATGATTGCTTGGCTTTGATATGACCGCAGTTGGCTGCAAATGACCAGACAACAGTTTCAACAGTGTCGTCTTACCACAACCAGAAGCACCCCTCAGCACAATCAAGCGTGCGGTGGAATGAAGAGAGAAATTCTTAAAAATAGAAACGCCGCTATTATCGTATGACAAACCGACGACTTGCAATCCTGGACCAGCTACGTATCCGCCAAGTTCAGGGCGGACTGTTGCAGGTAAAATTTTGAATGAGCGAATTGAAAGAGTCACACAGCACACCCATTTTTACATTTGCAATATCAGCATGGTATAAATTCTCACAAAGATTAGATTGAATGTGAATGGTAGAACTCCCATAGGTGGGCAAATCACCTGTTTCGTCCCAAAGGAAAAAACGTGCTCACTAGAGTAACAAGGTCCTTGCTCTGTCTGTCACTGGGCATTTTTACAATAGTTGGATGTTCAAAGAAATCATCCGATACATTGTCAGGACAATCCAGTTTAAACTCCGAGCATGCCCCGCTCAGGATGGCAATTTCGCCGTATCAAGAAATAGCGTTACTGGTCAACGAAAAGCCGCTCGGCTTGGAAAAGAAATATAACGTCAATCTTGAGCTAATCACTATGCCCTGGGAAGAACATCTCCCAGCTATCGCCAGTGCCGGACAAACAGTAGATGTTGGCTTTGCCAGCCTGTCTGACTATTTATCAAAAGCCGAGCGCATAAACACTGGTCAAGACGACCCCGTGATGTACCTGTTTCCTTCATGGACATTCCATGGTGGCGGATTTATCAGCTTTAACGACAAAGTCCCCCAACTTGATGCGAAAAATGTGAAAGATTCAGAGACGATCAAAAGGTTTTTGAAGTTCAAATTTGGCGCGCAGAAATTTTCGCCTTATCACATGCTTTTGTGGAAATTAGCTAATCGAGTCGGCACGAAGCTCTCGGCAGTGAATATCGTTGATACCACTCTCAACGAAGGGTTGCTTGCCACAGAAAATGGCAGTCTGGACATGGCTGGAGCCGGACTGACTCAAAGAACAGAAGCCGTGAAAAGACACGGACGCGTCGTGCTGACGATGGACACTGTCGGTCTTATGGATCCAAGCGGTTTCATTTGCAAAAAGAGTGTTTATCTCAAACGCAAAAAGGAAATCGACGCGTTAATACATATCTGGTTTGATTGCACAAATTACGTGCTGAGCGATATCGATCATCACAGCGATTACACGCTCGATTACTTGAAGAAAAACTCATCTACGCATTACACTCTAACTGAATTCAAAGCGGCTCTGGCACAAGAATACGTGCCGAAGAGTATTGCAGAAGCAAAAAACAAAGTTGGCACCGGCAACAGCGAATATTCACTTGCGTCGGCGGCAAAACAAATTAACGAGTATCTTGTGGAGACTGGCGGACTAAAAGCTCCAGCAAAAATCCCGGAGATAATCGATCCTCAGTAGGTAAAGACTAGGCTAGTCGCAGTTTTAGGCGACCTGGCTGGAAACATCTTTTTATGGTAAAGTCCGCGAAAAGAAGTAACGCGCGGAATGGTCACAAGTGACACCCTGCTGACCATGGTTTTTAAGCTATCACTCTGCGTTCAAAAACGCTGACACCACCTGAATCAACCAGAGCGGCTTGGTGAACTTGTCGAAGGTAGAACCATTGCCAACAAACCTTCAATTTCTGGATGGAAGGCATATATACCCGAACCTACTTCTCTTCCTGTGACATGAAAGGTTGAATTACGTTCGTACCCACATCAAATAATGAAGCATTCCCGCTGGCGCGAATAGCTTTTGAGACATGCACGGGATTTCTGGCGTAAGCTGCATTTATTTCGGACTGTCTGTAATTTGTCATGATGTGCTTCCAGCCACCCGAATTCGTCATCCGGTCGTAAATTGCCGCCCTGTGATACAGTTCGCCCGATGCGGCACCAACCAGAGAACCGGCTGCGTAGAGCGGCAAGTCAATTGCCGCTCTACCAACAAGCCACTGCGATGCTTAAGAACACGAACGGCAAGCACCCTCGGGGTTAAAGCTGTTAATACACATGATGTTGTTTCCTCAATTGTGACCGTCCACGAGGACTAATCTTGCAAGAACATTGTGAGCTTGGCTCGATTAAAGGCCCTGACTCTTTTCAGAAAGTGTTCGCGGGTGCAACTTGACGACGGCGATACGTTTGGAAAGCAGTTTTACTGCGTTACAAACTTCAATGGCTGAAACAGCCATTCTCTTCAAACGCGGTTCTTCGCGTTTGTACACGCTCAATTTGCCAAGCAGCGACTTGGCAGCGGCTAGAGTAGCCTTGTCCGCAGCTTCGTCGATGGCGTCCATCTCTTTGACTTCAGCCTCAAGAGATAGTCGGTGCTGTTCGAACTCGGCCGACAAACGCCTTCCTTCCTCGTACAAACTTGCTCCCTTTCCCTCGAAAATAGTTTTGACACCACTAGTATCACGCTCGAAAAGCGGCAAGACGACGTCATAAACTTCGCGGGATATTGAGCCTGGGACACTGCTGTAACCCCCAGTTGCACGTACCATTCTCCATTGATTTAACTCACTTTCATGAGCGATATAGGTTTCGACGGCTTTCGCCACGCTTTCTTGAACGCTCAGACTGCGCAGGAAGGCAAACCCAGCCTCCGACATCTTTTTATGATTCTCGTTTTGATCCAGGTAGTTTTTCTTCATGTCTCTGGAGCAAATTTCCAGCATAGCGATAATCGCCTTGCGTCTTTCCTCCGCGTCGCACGCGAGCTGCCGAGCACTCATCCAGGCAATGTGTTCCGCCTCTTCATCGATCTCTGCATCGATTTTGAAAGACAGCTCCCGATAGCAATCTTCGACAGCTTTCATTGCTAGCTCGCGATTGGCGCTTTGCGCCTCTCGCAGTTGTGGCTCGAGCAAACTAACGCGATCCCACATCTGCAAATAAGTTCTTGTAGATTTATCCACCTTTGACTCCTATTGAATTGATGTTGATGGTGAAGGTGAAGGAAGTGCAATTCTTATTGCATCAGACGAGACTTTTTGCATCATTGGAAACACAAACGCCGACGACCAATCCGCCTATCGCCAAAACCGCAACTAGAAACAAATTGTCGCGAGCGTACACGTGATACGGATCGGTTATGCGCTGAATGACAGCCAATGTGGTGATAAAAGCCAATGCCAAGCCGCCAGCCAGAACCAGAAAGTTGTTGTCCAAAAAGCGGAACCGCTCAACTGTTGTTCGCTGTTCCCAGAATGAAACGGTTGCGAGCAAGCTAGCCAATGACAAGACGCACCATGTATCGTAGTACCCAGATGCGCTCACCCAGAATGCCGAGGTCAAAGAAAGGACAAGCGTCAACAACAGCATTATTTTCTTGATAGTCATCGTTTATCTCCATGCGTTTAAGATTGAAACCTTTGTCAGATTTGAGTGGAAGCAGCGAGTCACTTTGGCGGAGATTTTTCACCGATGCGGTCATCGGTCATAACTTTTTTGCCGGCGAAAAGATGAGTTTTAATCGCATCCAGAATTTTTTCGTGGCATTCCGGCCAATCGAAGGCGGCTGCCTTTGTGACCGATAGTTCGTAATCAAACTTCTTCAGGCCTGTGACGCCGGGCACCTTCAGAATGGCGTTGATTGTGTGACTTGTGGGAGCACAGGTATAGACATGGGAATCGATGCATTGGTCGACTTCTTCGGGTACGGTACAGTGCATTAGCTTGTCGTAAACGCCGCTAGGCGAAGCAGTCCGCAATAGTTCAGTCACGCAGTAGCGTCGAGTATTGGCATTGTTTCCAGTCAGAATTCGGATGCGGTCGACCATAGCATGTGATTCAATCGCAGTGTTCGTGATTGAAGAAGCGTCATTCATGATATTAACTCCAAGTTATGCAGCTCATGCTCAAAATAGCACCGCTGCTAATGGCACGGGGCGCGGAATGATGGAAATTGATGGGAAATGATGGGAAATGATGGAAAGCTGCTTGTAAGAGAACCTGGCTTCGCGCAGCACGACACAGAGCAGTCCAATTGAGGCAACCACGTGCCACAATTGGACGCGCACCTTCGGTTTTCTTTCTTCAAGCTTGCTTACCGATCCACCCATGACTTGGTTAGCTTTTGATTCTTGAATTGTTATTTCGGACGACGATATTTTTGGTTTGTGCTAATCGCAACATGGCTGCCTTGCGATCGTCATTACCTAGTGCCTTGATGCGTTTATCGAGATTCAATCAGACTCTTGCCAGGACCGCTAGAGACTGAGCCAGTTTGGCAGAGCCATATTTCTCTCTGGCACATACATATTCTATGACCGTTTTGGCGATTACCTTACCGACCATACGCTCTCCATCTTCAGCATATTGAGGAGCTGCTTCCGAGATGTGCAGATATTTCGAGTCCAGCGCGCTGGCTACCTTATGAATAAAGTAGAAGGCCTGTTCCTCCGTGATTCCGAAAGGCGTTTTCGCACTCGCTGGAAAGTTCTTGATGCCATCGAGGTCAAGCTCGATCCCCGAGATCATCTTGCTTTTAGACAAGTAATCGATCACGCTCGCCACTTGTTGCTCCCATGTTTTCTCGCCTCGCACGCTCTGATCCCAGAAGAAGAGCGGATAAGAACGCTCAGCCATGCGATCGATCATATCTCGAGAGTTGAAATTTTCATGGGCACCAAGCACGCAGTAAGCTTTGAGAAATCCATCTCGATCAGCGAAGGTGAACGGATTACCGCTGTGGCGCCCTTCTATTAGGCGAAAATCAGCGTGTGGATCGCAATTGACTGTGGCTAACGAGAGGCTATCATCATTGTGTCTTTTGCGCAGAGCGGTCACCACTCCTTTGATCGTCGGATAAGAGTTGTTATTGCCGCCTCCGATCACTATCGGCTCAAGACCTGCAGTGACGCACTCACGCACGATTGGATGAACAAGGTCATCAATCTGTGCGCAGAGCTGTCTTAGATCTGTCGTCGATACCTTGCCATCGACACCGGTCATTTGCTTCTCCTGCTCATGTATGGAGGTGAGATCAACCGCACCGACCAAGAGGATCTTTGACGAATCGAAAAATTGGTTTGCCTGCATATTCACAAAGAACTGCAAGAAGGCAGCCCAGGCTTTTTCTGCGCCGCCGCGACCAAGATTGGCCCTAGGACCAATATCTTCAGGGACTCCGATCAATGCATAACGCGCACCAGATGCGACACTATCGGCCAATGCTTGCGGAAGCTTGCCAGGCTCAGCGTTGTTAAGGAGCTTAATCTCCTCGCCCAACTTCGTCTCACCGCGGCGCACCGAAGTGGCAGCAAGAGCTGATTTTGTGCAGATTGAAATTTGGAACGCTTCAGTCATGACGATATGCTCCTTAGTTGGAAACCAAGTTTTTCAAAATGATCAGCCAGATTGCTCATGATCTGTTCCGAGCTGCCATTGACTATATCGGCTGCTTGGGCTGATTTCAGCGTATGCGAAAGAGATTTAGCGTCGGGCAGAGCCAACTCCGACTCCACAAGATTAAACTGGTTCCGAGAAGCGTTAGAAGGCGGCGAAAGCTCGCTGCGCGCTTTCATCACCAGATCGTATCCAAGACGCACTTTCGCCGGCGTAATTACATGCGCAAAACCCACCGGCACGATATTGAACTGCTTCGAAAACTGAGCACCGTTTGCAATCTCGGCCATGGCGTCAGCTACGTAGATAATTCTGTCGATACCATAACGTTCGCGAACATAGACATAATGATCCTTTCCCTTGTTGAAGTTTTTGCGCTGTCCGAGAATTTCGGTGAGCTGCGGTGCTAGCAAGCTGCCCTGAGCGCTCTGAGCCCAGGAGTCGAGAACACTCTGTTCAACGGCGGATGTGATGAAATTGAGAGCACCCGCATGCTTCAACCGTTGCAACAAGGTACAAACATTGTCAAAATAGTGACAATGTACGGCAGCATCAGTCGCCAACTTGCTGTAGTATTCAGCTGCTGCCGGCACATATGAGATTAAAAGAAAGCGCTCACTATTAAACTTTTGCATCTTGTCAGTACACGAGATGCCAGAAGTAGCGAAGGCGAAATTGACGAGCTCTGTGAAATCAGTTCGCGTGGCTTGCTTTGCGTCTGCATGCTCTAGGGCCGCCACCGCGAAAGCGACAGGATTGAGGTGCATACGGTCGACGAGCACCCCATCGCGAATCCAAAATATTGCCGTTTTTTCCATTGAAAGTTCCTCTTTCTTTGGCCGCGCCGGGCGTAATTTATGACATCAGCCAGCAGAAGATTCCGGATCAGAGTAAAGCGTCCATCATAAAATCTTCGTCAAATGCCCATCGTAAGACTACGAAGGTCAAGCGACTAGTAAACATAAAGCTCTCAGACATAAGTCTGCAGCGATGCCAGATCCGCATCAACTCTAGCAAAGGCGACAAAGATAGAAGTGTTCCATTCCCCGGAGCAGTTAAAAGAAATGCTTGCCATACACATTTGGATCGTCCTGAAAACAGGCTACACAAAATTGTAATTTCATGGCAAAAAAACGGAGGGTAACAGTGAAGATGTCACCGATGCCCTCCATTATTTTTTGAATAGTTTGGTTGGTCAACCAACCAAACTAAAAACTACCTCACCACTGGCTCTCGCTGGCCGGCATCATCCGCCAACCACCTTGCCCGTCGTTGAGAAGTTCGACAACGTATTCATGGGACGGCACCAGACTCGGTCGATGACCGACGCTGAGCATTGTGATTCCATGGGTCTTCATCGCTGCGTAGAGCAACTGTTCGTTAGCAATGTCGAGACCAGATGTGGCTTCATCAGCCAGCACCAGTACGACCTTGTTGACGAGTGCTCGGGCTACCATCAGCCTCTGCCGCTCACCGCCCGATAGCGAATCCCAGTTCGGAGTGAGTCCGAGCAGATAATGATTACGCTCGCTGTCAGACATCAGCTCCCAGGTGCCGACGTTTTTCTTGGACTCATCGGCGAAACGCTCAAGCAAAGTCGATAGATTGACCAGCTTCAGTTTTGCCACCAGTTCGGCGTCAGAAACATCAACTGCCATGGGATAGAGCAGCTGTTCGCGCAGAGTGCCTTCGTTAAGAGTATAGGCAAGTTGGCTAAGCATCATCGTCCTGCCGTGAGGCGCAACTTCGATGCTGCCGCTGCCAAAATCCCACAATGGCAAGCCAGCGATCGCTCTGAGAATAGACGTCTTTCCAGAACCGCTTGCGCCGCGAATAAGCAGGCTGACACCGGGCTCGAGGTCTAAATTGAGACCGCGAACGAGGAGCTTCTCACCGCCTGGACTGTAGAGATCCATGTTCTCGATCTTGAGCAACACGTTCTCGCTTTCCTGACGTTTGATGCGCGGTCTATTTGACTTGGCATCGAGAGCAATAGTCTTGACCTCAGTCCGCAGTTCACCAACACGGTTACTGCAAGCGAACATCATGCTGATCGAATCGAACTGCGAAACGATCAATGACAGAGCTCCGAGAATTTCGGCGCAGGCACCGGATGATTGCGTAATTACACCAAAATCGATTTCGCCCCTAAAGTAAAAGGGCGACAGAGTCAGCAAAGGCAGGAATTGAGCGACTTTGCCATAAGCACCGGTAAACATGCCCAGCATCATCCGCCAGCGAATGATGACGTAGTTGTTAGCCAGAGCATATTTAAATCGCCGGAATAACTGCTCATACTCACGCTCTTCGCCGTGATACGCAGCGATTGGCTCTGCGTATTTTTCAAACATCACCATGAGAACGCGAAAGTGCGCTTCACGCTTCCTTTGCTCAGCGTTGAGCCCAATCAATCTGCGTCCAACCACTATCGCCCCGTTTGTACCAAGTAGAGCGTACAAAATGAGCGCCGTCAACATCAGATGACCGATGATGACCGTGTTTCCTCCAACCGGCACCGCAAAAGTTAGAGTTTTTTCCAGGTCCCAAAGCAAGCCGCCAAACATGTAGAGCGTAATCACAGCATCCAGCAGGGCAAAAAGGAATTGCATAACCAGACGGCACATGGCAAGCAGGTCTTGCTGAATTCGTTCATTGGGATTGTCTGGATGTTTACGCAAAGAAATTGCGTAATAGGCTCGCACACCGCTATCGGTATACTCATCGAGAACAAGAGCAGTCGCATCCTTCGTCCAGCCAATCATGATCAGTTCTTTGACCCAGGAATAGACTGGTCCAAGCACTGTCATCTCGGCCATGATTTGAGTAAATTGCCAGAGCCCAGCGGCAAAACTAACCGCATCCTTTTTCTGTAGAGCGGTCATGACCTTACCACTCAGTCCATTTGCTTGAAGACCAATGTGATTGACCATCCAGCAGCCAAAACCAATTAAAGCGATGAGCAGCCATGATTGACAGAAAACCGGCAGGGTGAAAACGGTGCACCCGGCAAACGGCATCGCAACGGATAGTTTCCGCACACGAAGAACCGGAAAGTGGCTAATCCTGACTGAGCCAAGAACAGCGTTCAACCCATAATGCAACGCTATGCAAGCGGCAAGCGGCGCAAGAAAATTGACGCTACTTAGGTAAGCCCAGAAAGAGAAGCTCTCAGACGCAGGAGTGATGAAAGCAAAGACAGTGGCAAGAAGTGTCGGCTCAAAGCAGCTCAAACCGACACCCGTCAGTAACACCACAAGCGGTGCCCAGACAACGCTGCGCAAATTGCACGACGGATAGACCTCAAAGCGCAAAGTAAGAAGGCTAACCGTTGGCGGCACGGTAATAGGCCAAGGTCGTGTCGAGACCAAATATGGCCACAAGAGCCCCCAAACGTGCTTGGGCGCGCTCGTGCTCAAATCACTCGACGCCAGATCGAAGCGACCAAAGCTTACGATCTTAAGCAGCAATGAGAGGAGCGAAAAGAGAATTCGACCAGCGATCACGAGCGCCGGTCTGAAGGTTGAATAGCTTATAAAGAGGAATGTTTTGAGCATTTTCAGCTCCTCTGTTTTGACTTATTAACCAACACCACATGCGATGTCAGGTTGACCATTCCATGTATTTTTTGCTGGCAGAGAGAACAAGCAGCAGTATCACCGCCATCAAGGCAGAACTTGGACCGAATCCCAAGTTAAGACCATCTGTGCCTGAAAGATAATCACCAGATGTAGTGCCGACTGCTCGAACGAGTAGCAGCGTCACCCAATAAAAAATGGCAGCGCAAAGCTTTAACTGTCGCTGCAGAAATAGCCATAAAAGCAGTGAAAAGCCCAGGATGACTGAGCCCAGACCCGAACCAAGCGATAGACCATCGGAGACGAAATCTCCTAACACTGTGCCAATAACAGCGGTGCGTCGTCAGGTCAGCGATATTGGTAGCAGCAGTTCGAGAAACTACAACAGCGGCCCAGTAAAGTCCCATGCGGAGAAAATCGGAGAAGCACCCAATCAGCATTATGGTCATAAATATAATGAAAAGTGGTATCAGTCCCCAAACGCAACCCAGGCCCAATCCCGAGGAAATATAATCTCCACATGTTGTACCAAGAACACTCGCCACGAAAATCGCCAGCCAGTAGTGGTTGCTGATCCGCGGTAACGCGATCTTTTGCATGATGTTTCACTCCCTCAGCAGCGGTCACGTGGAATGACTGACGACTCTGCTTAAAGACTCAGAATCGCCAGTACTTCGTTAGAGGTTTTCTTTTGAATTACGACTTGTCGGCCTTAATCAGAGCCGCCAATTCGCTTTTCGTCTTGGCCAGCTCGGCGGTAAAGGGCTTGAGCGCTTCACTGCGAGCCTTGCCAATCGTCACAGCCTGAGCATCAAGCGGTGCTTTAAGCGCGTCGGCCTCGGCCGTGAGGTCGCCAATTTGCTCATTGAGCGCTTTGGTCTCTTCTTTGGCCAGAAGCTGAGCTGTGTTAATCTCAATCAAAATTGGCGACGCCGCATCGTCGCCTTTCTTTTGAATGGGCGCCATCTGAGCGAGAATCGGCGCCGTGGCAGCCTCATACTTCTCCTTGACCGCCAGCAACTGATTGTTGAAAGGAGTGGACACCTCTAGGAATTTCGCCTGAATGGCGTCGAACTGCTGTTTGTCGTGAGCATCACGAGCAGCCTTGAGTTGAGTGACAAGACCCTGTGTTGCTTTGCGAGCCGCAGCTATGACGTCATCCGCCTGTGTTTTGAAAGGAGTGCCTGCCTCCTTCAATTGCTCCTTAAGCGGTGCAAGGGCATCGCTGTAAGGCTTGGTCACCTCTTCCAGCTTCTTATTGAGCTGATCAATTTTATCGTTATACGGTTGCACCGCAGCGTTCATCTGTCCGTGAAGGGACTTCAATTGCTCATTCAGCGGTGCCAGGCCGGCAGTGCCCTGTTCTTCAAGACTTTTCAACTGAGCGATGAACGGCGCATCAGCATCTGCTATTTTGGCCGAGAGAGCAGCAGCCTGATTGACGAGACTGGTCTCCGCTGCGATTTTCGACGCGCGTTCATCAAGAAAAGCGTCGATGTCGTCGGCAGAGGGATTAAAAGAGGACCGCGTATAGACGACTCCCAGTCCCGGAACGAACACCCCAAAAGCGGGTTCACTAAAGGGACCTTGATTGAAAATGGAGGCATCGGCTTTGACGAAAGTCATAGCCGGATGCCTGCTGATGGCACCGAGTATGGTGGCTTCAGCGACCGTGCACTTCTCGCAACCAGGCGAGACGAGCAAGATACCAATGGGCTGCGATGACGTAAGTAAAGTCGATTGAGCCGACTCGGCCGTCACCTCCGTCAGAGATGGCTCGGCCGTTTGCGCCAGTGCAGACAGGGCAAAAAGATTGAGGCCAAGCCCAGCGGCCAGGGCTATTTTATTGATCCTACTCATAGTGTTTTTCATGGTGTTTCCTTTCTAGAAACGGCTTTAGAAAGAGCGACCAGCGCTCAGAAAACTGGAAACCGCACCGATGCAAGATTAACTTGTCACCGGTGCGGCAGTCTTGAGCAATCAGTGCAGCAAAATATTGTCCTGCTCACCGATCGGTTTGTTGTCTTCAGACTCGCGCTCTTTCATGTCGGCGCCGAAAAACTGCTGATGCAACTTCAAAGATGTGGCTGCTGCATCGATTCGAGCTCTGGCGCGAGCATTAGCCTGATCGATTTCGGCAACGGCCGCATCGACCTGGGCATTGTTTTTACCATGGACAGGGCTGACAGCCTTATCCACAATCACACCTGTCCAGTCCGATTTCATGCCACCAGGAAGAAATTCGAAGGTGGTGACATGTAGGCTGCGTCCGTATGGCAGATCGATGACAGTTTGACCGACACCTTTGCCGACAGTCGACTCGCCAATGATCAGTGCCCGACGGTTCGCCTGCATCATGCCAGAGAAAAGTTCGCTAGCACTTGCCGACTCGCCATTGACCAAAACCATCAGCGGCATTGTTGCCGGAATCAGAAGCGGACGACGAGCAGCTGTCTGCACGTCGCTCTTTTTCGGTCCGGTGCCCAGGGGATGATTGAAGATAGTCTCGAAGTCGGGCATCAGCACTTCCTCATGGACTATGATCTGATCGGTGCCTGGGTCACGCTTGGGAGTGGCATAAATGGTGCCCTGCAGCAGTGACATACTGGCAAGAGTATGAAACACCTGCAAATCGCCACCAGGGTCATCGTCCAAATCGATAATGATGCCACCACCGATAACACCAAGCTCATCATAGAGCTTGGCCGCTTCGGCGGCAATCGGCAAAGTCTGTTCGGTCAACGCTCCATTGTGATCAAGGATACGCTTAAGAGCATTGAACTCTGCCACTTTCGCTTGCGAAAGTGCGTCCATATTCTCAGCCAATTTTTGGGACACGAGCGGCAACACGGTTCGTGCGACGGCAGCTGCGTAGTCGTCAGGCACGTTCTGAGACATGAACTGATCGACCTTAATATAACCAATGTCCTTAGGCAGTGCTGTGTAGTGAACCGCATGCTTCTCAATAGTTCGACGCGTCACTAACACTTGTTTGGTTGCAGTATCTCCTTTGGCTCGTACGGTCAAGGCGACCCTTGTGCCAGCCGGTCCACGGATTTTGTCAACCGCCTCATTCATCGTCATACCGTCGAAAGAAACGCCGTCAGCAGCGACAATAACATCACCCTCGTGCAACTTGCCTTTGGCTGGACCATTGTCGAAGGGCTCACCCGCAAGCAAATAGGACTCGCCACCGAGTTTGAGCTTTTCTGTGTTGATTAGTTGCACCGGAATGCCAATGGTGGCATCACCGGTTGGGGCTGTCTTTGCAAGCGGAGCCATCACATGAGCGCGAACAATGTCGAAGTTCAAGAAAACGACTCCGCCATTCTTAGCCTTGCGTCGCACTGTCAGTGACTGATGCGACCCAATCGGTCCCAAAGACGCCTGAAGAGCCTCTTTGTTCGTCATTTCAGAAACGGGCTTTCCACCCACCTTGACGATGACGTCGCCGTAGTGCACCAGACCGAAAGCCGGGCTGTTTGCTGGCGGCTCATGGGCAAGAAGTTCAATTGGCGCTCCGAGCTTCATTGTTTCGTCGTTGGTCAGAGTAATCGGCACACCAATACCGGCAAAGTTAGCGCGAATGGTATCACGCTCCGATTTCGTCTGAGTTTGACTGTAAACGTAGTCGAATCGCTGACCGAGCGAATCGCGCATCTTGCGAATGGCGCTATCAGCGCCTACTTCCGTGAGAAGATCGGGACTCGCGTCGAATTTATGCTCCCACTCTGAAGCCCACTTCGCACGCTCTACTGGATCGACCAGATTGGGCGTGCCGTCAGCAGGGTGATAATGGAATTTTGTATAGGCCCGAAAAGCGCGACGGTAAAGACAGGCACCATCGAACTTTTCGGAGCAGCCAATAAGCGAGCCAACCTTGACGAGTTCGTCGATGGCCGCTTTTGATCCAATCGGAGAATCGAGCTCGTCGCCATCGTCGAATTTGTGCTCCCAGGTATTCTTGAACTCCCGAGCTTGACCGTCATCTCCGAAGAGAAACAAGTCGCGATAGAATCTTTCGAAATAGTAGCCGTAAAGCTGGCGACCTTTCGAGGCAGGACCCTCGTCGGGCGCAACAGTATTGGACTCAGACGTACCATCCACCGGCGAGCGTGCCTGAGCGAACGCACCAGTAGTGACGAGAGACGTCGTCAAAAGGAGCGTCAAAAGAAGCTTTTTCATGTTCATCTCCTGAAGAGTGAGTTTGCTAAAAGAACGGGTAACAGCGAAGCAAACCGCTTCAGGCGTGACCACGCAGAAGTTTGACGAGCTTGCTCCTTGTCACAGGAACCGTTTCGCCGCTTTGGAATATTTGGTAGGGGATATGCGCTGAACGGAAGAAGGCGTTCAAGGCCAGCAGCCTCTCATCACGATCTTTTGAGATCAACGCATTAGCCTCGGCGAATGTCATCGTTCGCTCGTTGCCGGTTAAAATGTCCCTTATAGTCAGTTGACCTGACTGGGACGGGAAGCCGACTTCGCGAGGATCTTCGACCACGCAGGCAAGCACCTTGTGATAACGAGAAGCGCTAAGGAGAGCCTTTCTGTCTGCCTCGGTGAGATTAAGAAAGTCAGATATGACAGGCATGATGGAGGCATTGTCTGGGCCCTGACACAGCGCGCCGGCCAGACCGACCTGATTCGGCGATGATTGAAACATGTCGTTCATTGCTGAATAAGGAGAGTGCTGCAAAACAGAAAGGATCATTTCTTCTGCTGTCGCATCCTCTAGAATGATGCCGGTTGAAACACTGTCGTAAACTATGTGCTTGATTCTATCTTTCTTCTTTTCGGCTGTGAGAGCCATAGTTGCAGACAATTGACTGGCTACGACCTTCTTAAAGTCGTGCTCAGTGCCAAAGTTCATCGTCGGTCCAGAATCAACGATTATGCACCAGTCCCTTTTGAGCAAACGCCTGCGTTTGATCACCAGTTTCTTGCGTGGAGACGTCTGTGACGACAGTCCCCAGTTAATCGCCGAATAAGGATAATCAGGCGTCCATTCGACTATCGACTCCATTTGTCCAAGAGCTGAATATGAACGACTGGGGCTATCTCGCATACCGATTCCCCGAAGCAAATCAGTTTCGGCGAGATCACTTAGATCAAGTAACGCAGCACGCTGCATCACCTCCTGTAATTTCAGCCGTGAATTGTTCATGATTTACACCTTTCTCTGGTGCGCACCATCAGTATTTGACGGTGTCGAGCGCCGCGTTGAGAATGTCCTCGGGGAACACTCTGAGCGATTTGGCGACCGGACGCATGATCAATTTGTGCCTGGCAGAAGGAATGAACACTCGACGCACATGTCCGAAGTTGACTTTGTCTTCGCCCTCGATGAAAGCGAGAGCACATGCCGCATGCACCAGCCAGATCGTAGCGCGTGGCGAAATACCGTCCTCGAGGATTTCGAGTGCGGCTATCTTATTGCCAGAGAGATCCAGCAAGCGCTCTTTGTCGAAAGCAGTTTTCGGATTCAATACAAGCTGCTTGAACTCGGGCTGATCGACCTGCACAATCTGAGCCAGACGATAGGCGTAACGCAGAACGGCGTCAGGTACATTGCGCACCATTTCGTCGTTGTATCGCTGCATCTGCAGAATTTCTTCTTTCTCCAGAATACCCGTGACATTAGCCTTGCCGCGATGAATGTCAGTGTTGCGCAACAGAGCGACCATATCGTTTTCGCTCGGAAAATTCATATCCTGGTCGAGCAGAAAACGGTCGCGAGTAGGATCAGCCAGGCGGTAGGTGCCTGCTTGACCATCAGGATTGCGGGTGCAGATCCACAAATTGGGCTTCGGCAGCATGTGTGCCTTGCCCTCAATCGTAGCCTGACCTTCCTCGAGTAGCTCCATTAGAGCAGCCTGCGACTCTTCCATCATGCGGTTGATTTCGTCGAAGAGAACGACGTCAGCCAGCATGGCGGCGCTAAGACGAATAGAGAAATCGCGAATCTTTTCATCAAAGATTTCACGACCAGTAATACTGCCGGGCATCAATTCCGGGGTGCCCTGTAAACGAGCTTCCGAAGCGCCGATGATGAACTTCTGAAAAGCGAGCGACAGAGCCGTTTTGCCACGTCCTCGCATGGAGGTGAGCAAAACAGGCTTGCCGCAAATGAGAGCAATCAACGTGGCGAGAATAGCCTTGTCATTGCCTACGATAATTTGTCCCATCATCCGTCGCCCGGCATCGAGCTTGGACTTAAAGGTTTTGGCGTTGATATCAGACATTGTCTTACTCCGAGTAGAAAGGGGCGCTGCGAGCGCCTTCGACTTGCAGGTTTCATTTGCACTTTTCATTTAAGAGTTGGAGGTTGGCGATCCAGCAAAGCCACGGTCACCAGCGAAGGCACGATTATTTCTGGATGGATCCTGGGTCTGGTTCCAAAAAAAGTGCCGGGGGGTCATCTTGATCAGAGACCTGATGCACCACAGCGTCTGTGCTGTAGTTAGACTCTGCTCCGGGGTGGAGATAGAGTGTGCAGCGATTGCTACAACCGACCTCACCGCCGCGATAGACATACACAGTCGCGGATTTGCCAAAGGCTTCCGCACCTTCATATACGTGGACAGTGGCGCCCTTAGCCAGTGCCACTTGCGTACAGGCATCGCAATTATCAGGGCTTTTGGCGTAAACTAACGAGCCACGTTCGGCAAAAACCCTGCCCTTGGTGCGAGCATAGGTTACCGAACCCTCATACGCATGTTCTTCACCGTTACCATAGTTGTAAACGGTGGTGCCATTGAACGCTTTAACATTAGAGGCGCCCTGCACATAGATTGTGGCGCCTTCACCGTCGATAGCAACACCATCTCCGACTATAACAGTTGCACCCGGTTCGGCCGTGACAGCAATATTGGCACCGGTTACTCTCAATATTCCCTTCGAGCGAACACGAATCTGCACCACCTTGTCTTGCATCGACAAGTTAAGCTCGCCATGAAGAGACACAGTAACACCGCTCTCCACGATATAGACTTTGTGGGGGTCGGGATTTTGCAGCTCAATTTCTTGATCTGATTGAAGATGCACTTCAAGCGGTTCATCAACAACATAGCTGATTATCGATGATTTCTCGGGCCATGCATGAACGAGAATGGAGCAACCGAGCACCATTCCCGCCACCATCACCGGAGCAAGCCATCGGCGACTTGCATTGCTCATCGTTTTCTCCACTTGCGTACGAATTTGCGCGAACGCAGTTTGAACCAGATGGATAATTTAGCGATAACGTCTGGATGCACTTCCTTATTGATTTGCTCAAGCAGCAGCAAGTCCATCACTTTCGTTACGCACTCCTCTTCATAGCCACTCAATCGACCTAGTCCGACAGCGTCATCCAGTATGCCAAGCATGTCAGCGATGCGCTCGAAAAGAGGATGCTCAACGAATCGCAAGAGCAGTTGGTCATTAGTCAACGTGGCACCACCGAGGAATTCTCGGACAGCGACGCGCACCTGCTCGAGATGGCTCTTGGTCAGACGTGCTGTTTCTGCCTCGGCAACTGCCTGACGGTACACTTGCACCGACGCGGGAGTGACCATGGGCTTACGCCATTGTTGCAAATAGCTACTCATCAGAAACAACAAATAGATTACGCCAGAAGCACCGCTAGCGATACCAAAGTCATACAGGGCTACGCCGACACGATTATCATAATCGGCGACGCGTCCAGTGGGACCATAGTCAAGTTGAGACGCGCCAGGCTCTAAAAGACTGGCGAAACCAAACTTCACTTCAGGCGTCGTGATGTAATCCCATTTAGCGGAGCCATTCTCTAACTTTTCCGTAGACGCAAGTATCTCCACAGAAAATGGCCACAGCTCAGGACCCACGACAGGCTTTGGCACTCCATTGACAGAAACTGGGACGACCTGAGCAAATGGAGGCTCAGGCGTGACAGGTAATGGCCAGACAGGTACGGCGGCGGGCTTTGGTGATCCGTTGATAGAAGCTGTGACCGCCTCAGGCGGGACATCTTGAGGCAACGGAGGCTCAGGCATGACCGGCGATTCCCAGACAGCTACAACAACTTCGACCACTCGAGTGGTGAAACCATTATCGGAAATCGTGGAAATAACTTTCGCTTTACCAGCCATCCGCCAGGGAGAAGCGCGACGTGAAATCACACCACGCATTAGTGTATCGAATCGCACCGCAACCGAGTTCTGCGAGACGATCTTATAACGCACTTTGACCGGGGTACCGATGTGCAGTCCGTACAAACGTTCGACCTGCGCTTCGATAAAAACCGGACTCTCTCGTGTTGGTCTCATCCTTTTTGAAGAGACGGCGACAGTATGCATAACTGTGTCGTCTAACCCCCAAAGCACAGGGGCATCATTGGCGCCGTTGGCATAGAAATAAATACCTGCGCCGGCCACACTCAAGAGCACCAGAATGACAGCGCTCCAGACATAAATTTTGAAGCGTTTCATCGCCTGCTCCTATAACTGCGCAATGGCTTGCTCACAATCCTCAGCAATGTCGCACCTAGATCGCCCAGCGCAAGCAAGACGATTAGAGAAAGCGCCAATTCCACGGGATAGTCAAAGAGTAGCCAGCGGCCGATTTCGATTTTGGAATCGGTGAGAATGCTTGCGAAAGCATCATCGCCAGGTAGATGTTTGGGATCGAGATGTTCGTAGCGCCATCCGGTTTGCTCGGCGAGTTTGACCAGATTCGCCTCGTTGTAACCAGATTTAGCCTCTTCACCGTCTTTGAATTTGTAATATCCAGAAAATTGCTCGTCATCGCCATCATAGACTGGTATCGAGACTGGTGCGCCACCAACCCCAAAAATAGCGCCAAGGACATTGTCCTCATGAAGCTTTTGCACTTCGTCTCTCATCCAGTCTTCGCTGCTGATATCATCTCCATTACCAAAATAGAGAATGAATTTCTCATGCCCTTTGACGCCTTCTTCTTTGAAGACCTGACGGGCAGCCGAAAAACACGCAGCGATGGTGGCAACTTTTCCATCTACCTGTCCTTGACCGACAAGTGAAGACTGACCGACACGCAGACCATATTTGTTAGCCGGATCAAGCGTGTCATTCAACCATTCAGGCGAATCGGTGAGTGGCACGACCACGTTAGCCTGCCCCTGAAAGGCAATCAAGGCGACATTGGTTTTGGCCAGAGACTTCGTAAGCAAGCCCCTTAAGACAGTTCGCACGAGGTCCATGCGACTGCCTGACTCATGGAAAAACTGCCCACCTTCGGAAGTAGAGTCCTTATTGGGGTTTCCATCGATAGCAACAGGAGCTGAGGTCTCTTCCATTGCTCCCATGCCTTTGTTGTCGGCAATGCAGACCGCAAAATCCCGATTGCCCGAAGGAACGCGATGAGGCATTCCCGGAGCATAGGGATTGAGCAGAGCAAAGACGATTGCGCAAGGGATCAGCAGTCGCAGGCAAAGACGCCACCACTCGCTCTTGACCGTTACAACGCTGGAGTAGGTATTAACAAGCGATGGCTTGCCATAAGACCTACGCAAACGCATGTAACGCCACATAGCAAAGAATGAACAGCCGATCATCAGTGGCAAACAGAACGCAATAATCGTCCAGTTAGCAACATCGGCAAAATGCACACTCCTGTAGTTCAGAAACAGCAACTGCGCGAGTGCCACCCAGTGGGAGGCGACATCGGAGGTTGTATTTGCAATATATTGCCACATTTTTTGTGCCTCCTTATATGCCATCGTTGCCGGTGCTATTAGTGACGTCCTGATTACTTTGCTGCAAATTCTTATTAAAAGCAGCCGGAGCATCTTTGTCAGGCTTGCCGTTTGCATCGTTTGGTTTAGCGTTGGGCTTGTCCGGGCGACCTTTCATGTCGTCAACCTTTTTGTCGCCGTCTTTACCTTCGCCCTTTCCTTTTGCACCAGGCCTTTTCACGCGCATCTGCTCATCATGCTGATAGAGCATCTCTAGATCTCGCTCGGCAGCAAGCGCCATCAGAGCCACGGTATTTACCGACTGAGCAGCGCCGGATTGGGCAAGATACTCGCTGGCAAAAGGAATACCCGGATTGAGCGCAACAGCTTTCTCCAAATAATCTCTGGCCTCGGCGACTAGCTTATCGTCGTGGGCAGAGGTCTTGAGCAAGATGACGCCTATTTTGAGATATGCCTGAGAGGCCAGGACCGGGTCCGAACGACCATACAAAATTCGGTCTAGAAGCCCGGCCTTAGCCTGGTTATTGAAGTAGAGGATGGATCGCTGAAAGTAAGGCACTTCGGGTTCGAGAAAAGCCTGCCAATCGCGATGATTCTCTACATCTCGGTTGAAGGCGGTCATAGCCATGTTGTACCAGTGTTCTTGCGGCGTCTTAAGCGGCATGACAAATGCCGCTTCACGAAGAGACGCGTAGCCGACAACGATTAAGGCCAGACCGAAAAGAGGTTTGCGAAAGCGATAGACCGCTCTGGCTGCCTCGGATATACCAGTTCCGATGAACTTTTTCACCGAAGCAATCAGTGACATTCCCTGATCGACGGCATCGAGCAAGGATGTCCACAATTTTTGGATATGCATTGTATTCATCCTTTTCAAAATGATGCGGTCTAGCGGATTCGGCCCAGCGACGCATAGCCAAAGCCAGCAAGGAACCAGGCAATAGCTGCAAGCAGCAAAAATGCCTCGTGCACCGGCCGCGGAGTTGCCTTAGATTCGAGTTTGACTTCAGAGGGAGGCAAAGAGCGGATTTTAGCGATGATCTGCTCGATTCCCACCGCTGTCGATGTATCGACAATGATGCCACCGGCGCTTTTGCACAGTTTGACGAGGGCATCACTTGGGGGATCTGTAGCCACAGTGTCAGCACCGGGACCAGTACAAATTAAGGTGACGTTCATCCGCCGGATGCGTGCTGCATATTTGTCGACGCTTTCTTGGGTAAGGGTTCCGTCGCCATCCGTAGCCACAAGCAAGACGCGCGAAGCGGCAGTGCTTTTGCGCGAGATGAAATCGAGCATCACCTGAAAGACGCCAGTGTCGTCTTCGAAGTTGGTATTGTTGTCACCCAACTGCTGATTGACGTGGCGAATTTGCTGGCTGAAAAAGCGCCAGTCATTGTTGAGAGCAGGCGAGCAGCACTGCGTGGCGCCGTCGAACGTCGCCAGAGACTTTCGGTCGTGAGGGAAGGCCTGAGCTATTTTGCACACGGCGAAAACCTCATTATCGATCTTGCGCGGTCCCCAATTTTCCTGCTCGCCACATTCGCCACGAGGAGGCTCTGGAATCGCTTTGTCGTCCTGCTGATGGGCGAGACTACCGATGTATTCGCTGGTGTTGCCATTCGATTTGTCTATAGCAAACTGCAAATCTCGCACCATCGCGATGTCACCAGCCATCACTTCTAATTTCTGTGGGTGTGCACGCGCGGCAATCAATGCCGATACGGCAACGCCAACCGATAAGGTCGTAAAAGTAAGCAGCACAAGAGTGCGGAAGCCAGTCATGGAGATGGCTCCTGAAGGCAGCCTGGAATGACCAACCGACGGTTGACGCTTACGCCATACCAAAATCATCAAGGGTATGACGATGACGAGCCACCAGAGAAAAGCCGGCTGCTCAAAGGTGAGATCTGGGACCTCCCAACCATTTTGACGATGAACCGGTATGAGGTCGATGAGGTCCTGCACGGCAGGAACATGAAAGAAATCGAGGCAGTAATTCACTGCCTTTGTGATGATGTCCAGGGACATTACACTCTCCTGTATTGTCGCGTAAGCTGACCTGAAGTCAGTTGAGACGAAAGTTTGAACTTTGAAAACGGTCCAGGTCACACTCACATTGATACCATGCACAGTGCCCAATTACGGACACTACCATATGGTTCAATCCGATTGTTTATGCGATTTTCAATCTCCGACTTGAGGATGTTTACGCTCCCACCGCTCCTGCTCATCGTAATAAGCCGGAGTGTGTTGCCACATACCATCGCGAATTGCGCCTGGCTCCTTGTCAGGGTTATAGTGGCGCAATTCAAGTTTGCTTCCGTCAAGACCCACGTAACACCAAGCAAACAGGCTTGAGCCGATGTACCTCCAGATATTGCCATCCGGAGCCGTACCCCGGTTCCATCGCCGTCGTTCATAGAGATAGCGAATGCCTGACCAAATCAAACACGGTACCAGTACGATCAGGAACGGTCTCCATCCAGCCAACAAAAGAATGCTAAGACAAATGGTACCTTGAGCCACGTTCATCGGACGAAAACCGGGCATTCCAACTTTCTTGAGATTAAAGTATGCGAAGTTATTCATTTTCGACTTCCTTTCAAGGAGGAAGAGACTACAGTCTCTTATTTCTTCTCGCGAATACATTACTTCCAAGCCACCAGAGCGACCCCTTCCTTGCCCTCAGGGCGACGAAGAAAGCTCGGGTAGCCTGACCCGCGGTCGAAGAACTCCGCGGTCACACAGTGAAAGCCTGCGGCTTTAAACACCCGCGTTAAAACATTAGGATCCAGAAAGTGCATCATTTTTGGTATGTAGCCAGCAGCCACCTCATCTGGCTCGTATAAACTCATGTCCTCTACCAGACCAGGAAATTTCTCACCGGCAGCCTTACGCGCCTCGTAAACCGGTATGAACGAGGTCAACGTTTTCAGGTATGGCGAGTCGACCGTCACGATGGCTGGACAATCAGATTTCAGCAATCTGAACATTTCTTGCGCAGCCCTCTCGACAGTTTTGTCGTCCATAAAATGGAAAACGCGACCCGAGAAAATGGCTTCCACCGAGCCATCCTCCAAATCTATGTCCGGAAAGTTCGCAAGGATTGTGCGTAAGCTGCGACGTGACTTTGCAGGCACTTGGAGCTTCACGTTATCCAGGTGTCCCTGGAAACAATCGCAAGCTATAACCTTTGCCTTGCGTGCGATTGCAGCGATAGTGGTTGCACCGTATGCGCAACCGACATCGAGCACCCAGCCTTTTCTGCCGGCGGCATAGTCGACCCAGCGCTGACCATAGGGACAGATGGTCGTCATCATCGCCCCCATGTTGTTTAAAGTGCTAATCATTCCATCTGCACTAATAGTGGGTAACAAGACCTTGTTCGTCATGCTTTTACCTTTCAAAAAATTGTGTTTGATACTCGGAAGATCATCAGGAAGCGACGTTGCTGTTGCTGACGTCGTTGAATCATGTTGTCTGACTTACTGGGAATTACCGATGGGATAGAGAACTCCATCCCATCGGCAGCATTGTTGATCGGTTTGCTGGCAGTAACACCACTCGTCAGTTCACCGCAGCCGCTTTAAGCTGGACCGCAACCTCTTCAATCGGCTGAATGACGAAGTACATCAAGGTAGTGCCTATAGTGATCTGAGTTTTCGCCTCTTTCGCACCAAAGCCTTTAACCGGGATAAACAAGTGCGCTACCCAGGCCGGATTGACGTATTGCACCATATCGTTGGGACGGGTGAACTTGGCGGGAAAGTGCAGCATGCCTGCCACCGCATCCACATCCTCCATCACCCAGAGATGGCTGCCGTCGGGAATGTCGATCTGGGTCTTTGTCCCTACCGGAACAACTCCTGGAATCGCTGTGCCAACACCGGCCACCTGTGCCGGGTTAACCAAGACGGGGCTGCCATTCTTCATGGTCAACTTAACTGGCATTTGCAGCTTGGCCGCGACCTCCTCAGGTTCATCTGGAAGGAAGATGCTTTGCGCACCAGGAAAACAGACCTCCGTCTTGGCTCCCGGTCCGCCAATGGTCTCTGGCAGAACAAATTCCGGCGGCGAATTGACCTTCATGTGAACACGTTTGTCCGGGCGTCCTTCGTGCTTACCGGGCACGACCACACGGTTCGTTTTCGAAACGGCGGTCTCTACTGCGATGGAAGGCGTCAGCCTCAGCGCCGGGCGGACACAAGACGTATCTTCGGGATTGAGCCAAGATGATGAGACGTGCACGAGATTTGGCATCTCGACCATTGTCACAGGTGGAAGCACAGGTGCCTCCGAAGCCGGGCTAGGATTTGTCGCTCCGCTATTCTGCGCGACGGCGCTACAGGCGCAAGTTGTCCCTATGACAATGGCCAGGAGTGTGGTTCGTGTGTAAGCGCTAAACATAATAGTTCTCTCCATGGTTGTGCCACAGGCGATCGCAAGAGAACTCTGCCGGTCGAACAAAGGCCGACAGCCGCTCCATTGAACCACCCATGATCGAGATGCAACGGGCGATGTGCTCAGCGATACGTTCGCTCGGCGACATCTGTTCGGCGACGATGATTGCTGTTATATCGGGGAACAACATGATGGCACCAGGCTTGTCGCCTGGGTCTTCATACAGCCAGCCTCGATCTTGGCAACGATCGGTTTCGACCCAGTCATTAAGATAGACCGGGGCCCCAGCTTCACCTTGCTGCGAAATTTCACCAACGCAGGTCTAAGACAAGGCGCCACAAATGACTCCTCGTCTCGCATGGCTTCAGAAAGGCTCTTAAGCCTCGCTCAATGTCCGCGGATGTCCTTTGATGAGGGCGATTCGCTTGGAGAGCAGTTTCACTGCATTACAAACTTCAATGGCTGAAACAGCCATTTTCTTCAAACGCGGTTCATCGCGTTTATAGACGCTCAACTTGCTAAGCAGCTTGTAGCGCGTCCCGCAACTGTGGCTCGAGCAAAGTGACGCGGTCCCACATCTGCAAATAAGTTTTTGTAGACTCATCCATAATTGACTCCTCTGAGTTTTGAGATGATGGTGCAAATGGAAAAGCATATTTCCTACATCATCGAGCAATACAGCCCTGATGCTTGAAATCAAAAGTGCAAGCGCCGATCAGAAATCCGATTATCGCGAAGACCGCAATCAAAAATGGATTGTCGGCAGCATAGAAGTGGTAAGGATCGGTGATGCGCTGAATCACAGCTAAAAGGATAATCAAAGCGAGCGCCCAACCACCGGTCGCAACCATAAAGTTACTGTCCGAAAATCGGAATTGTTCAACTGTTTCTCGCCTTTCCCAAAAGAAACCTGCCGCGAGCAAGCCAATTAGTGACAAGAAAAGCCACTCATCATAGTAGCCATAAACGCTGGTCCAGAGCGTCGAGCCAAAAGAAAGACCGAGAGTCAACAACAGCATTATTTTCTTGATAGTCATCTTTTATCTCCAAGCAATTGCAAATTAAAGATTCAGTTCAGATTTGCAGTTGAAGTGGTTTTGATTTTAGATAGCCACTCTTCGACCTGACCGCGCGTGAGGGGATTAACGTAGATAAGGCGATGGCCATTTGATTTCTCGACCCATGCATCAATCAGCCCTTGTACCAATCCCAGCCTGGTGACAGCAATTCCGCCGGATTGACCATCGGCCTCCCGGGCGATCGTCTGCAACATCAAACGCTTTCGATCTTCGCCATCCAGAAAACTATCAAGCACCTTATCTTCTGCATATAAACCATCGAACGATGCAAGTGATGCATACAGCGTGCTTGATTGCGCGGCGAAACCGAATAGCATTCCTTCACCGAGCGATTCCGTTGCGTCGACGAAAGTGGCGACGATATAAGTCTGAGCCAGTTCTGGCGCCGCCTTGATTGATATTACAATCATGTCGTGAGCGGAGTCGGTAAGTTCGATTTGAGCCGTATAACGACGGTTGTTTCCCATGGTAACTGTAAAATGAAACTTTGCATTTTGCAGATCCGGATAAAGCAGTTGCTCATTGACGACATGGTCGTCTGTGGCAATTATGATTTTATCTGCAATTTCCCCGATGATTACACCGCTGCCAGAGAAGCTATCACCCTTTTCTGTACGAACTTTGATTGGCACAACCTCCTGCGCAGCTTGGAAATAAAGCTGGATCGGGTCGAAAGAGGGTGGCAGTTGTAGCCCCAACGAGTCGATGTGAGAAGCGGCGTAGGACAGCTTGTCGAAGGATGATAGAAAGTGGCAGCCACCAGGGGGAACATAAACTTCCAATACGGGAATTTCGTTTTCCTTTGGTTGCGTTTCACACGGCGCGCCATATAAATCGGTGGCAAGACCAATGGTGCGCGAAGCCACAGCTGCTTCTACTGAACAGAAGACTGAGCTGCCAGCAAAAAGTTGGAACCCAGCTACCAGGGCGGCAAGGCGCAGATAAACGGTGAGTTTCACCGACATTGCATGCATTACTTGCATTGGATTTACTCCTAGAATTGAGAAAACCTCGTCCCCTAGCAGGCTTCGCCAGGTCAGCTGAATTTTACTCTCGATTTCGACTGCAGTACTTTAGGACTCCGCTTCGCGATGACTTGCGAGCAGCTTATTCAAGGGACAGCGAAAAAGCGCGGGGGACTCCCTCACGCTTTCTCCGTTGTTCTGACTGCGAGCAACAATCGTTAGCGGCCGTTGTAGATAATGCCTGTATTGGTGCCTTTCCGAAATTCTTTGATCGCTGCCAATTCCGCATCAGAGAACTTCTCGACAGAACTGATCACCCGTTCGACTGATGGCGAGTCAAATACCGTGTAACGGACCTCTTCCAAATTGTCATCCTGGAGTGCCATTTGTTTGTACACGATAAGAAAATAGCGACCGTCTGCCCAGAGGACAATTCTGCGCATTGTATAGCCGAAGCTAAAGTTAACTTCCAAGTACGTGCGACAGACTGTAATACCGATCTCTGCTATCAGCCGATTCTCTCCGACTCCAGCCTCTTTCGCCAAACGCTCCAACTCGCATGATTGCTGGAGCACTAGCTCAGAGCAACGGCTTCTGAGATCACGCGCACAGCGCTTATTTATTTCGCGATCGATCTCGTCACCTGGAATTTCCTCAAAGGACTGCGCCGCGTCCTCCAAAAGTCGGATATCCCTGTCAAATTTTTCCACGAGCGGTATTGCGATTTGTAGAAATGTCTGCCTCGTACTCTCAAGCAGAAAATGACGCTTTGCCAAAGCCTTCTGAATGTTTTCTTCTGAGTTCGTCAGGCCTTCTTCGGTTAGAACCCGATTAGCGTTCGCCGCAATCTCCCCAGCGTGCTCAACGGATGCTGTTTCCTGGGATAGTGTGTTTTCCATGTGCTTTCCTTTCATGTGCAGCCATGCTGCTTATTAGAGTAGGGTCCTCATAGACTTGGACCACAGTTCCCTTCATTACATTGACCGAGATGCACAGTCTGACTGCTATAAAGCAGTCAGACTGTTAGCGATTTCACGGGTTTGCTGTGCAAGCATGGTAAACGACGGCGATAATGGCTCCGAAGAGTCCACTTAAGCCTAAAACCGCGCTCGCGACGAAAATCGCGTATGGCATTTCACAAAATAGTAACTCACGTCATTTCTCCACTTTTGATTAAAGTTGATGTCACGGTCGTAGCAAATTCTGCACATTGGCACGTGATTGAAGTTCAATCACGCGCCAACAGCAAGATTGCTAAAACGCTGTGTGTACTCCGTGTTGCCCATGCGCGGGGCTAGGCTGTTGCGAACGAGCCCCCTTTTGGGCGATGTCCAGAAGCATGCTTATCTTGTGGGCCTCGGTCAGAAATACCCAGCTCAAAATTAGACCAGCGCCGCCAAAGAACATTTCGACAGCACCAGTACCGAAGCCAAGAATCATCGTTCCTATGCCCGCAGTCCAGAGAAAGGGTAGGATACCCTTTCCACTCGCTTCCATGGGTGATTCTCCGAACCGTACCAATAGATACCGCACCAATCCGACGACTGCCATCACCCCACCAGCAGTGATGGCAAGCCGGGAAGCATAAGGCGACGCACCATTCATGAGGGCAAAACCCGCTACGGTGACGAAGAACAGGTAACAGAATTTAGGGAACATTGAATTTTCCTTCATTAGTTAGAGTAAGTCATTTTCTAATCAAACCTTGATTAGCCCGACCTGGTTATGCAGGCAAAAGCGTCATCGATCTCGATACGCAGTGACAGTTGACCACTGATGACGCAAATGCCCGACGGCTGCTGTTACCAACTCAAAGCCTTCTTCAGAAAAGCTTTGGCGAGGGTCGAGCGGATTAGAAAGAGTCCACGCAGCTCTGAACCCACTCCTCGAGCAAGCGGGCACGCTCGTCTCTGACAATCATGAGAATTTTGCCGAGTATATTCTGCCCGCTTCCGTCGCCACCATCGGCCCAATATGAATCGTTCTTGGTGTGCTCGATCAGACAGGCACCTTTAGTGCTCAAGATGTAACCTTCCAGATCTTTATGCTGGGAGAACTTCGCACGCACAGCGATGAGCATGACGTAGTCTTTGACGAGCATCGGGCGCCCGACATACTTCTCCCAGTCGGCACCGAAAGTAGTGGCATCTGGAAGAATCGAAATATCGATGGGAGAATCCCAGTCGGCGCGCAGAGGGCGAGAGCGATCGCGCCCCATAGCTGCCGCCTGACTTGAGTTCTCCGCCTTCCAGACTTCGATCTCGTGCTCAGTGCCAACGAATTTCTTCGCTTGAAAGTAAATTTCAGAAGTGCCCCAGAAGATATCATCGATGATGATTTTGTATTCTGCGAAGTTGGAGAATACTCCCTCGGGTAGTTCGCCCTGCTTGTAAAACAGAATGACCTTCTGTCCTTCGGGGGCACCTTTATTGATTGCTGTCTGGCTAAGTCCGTTGGTGGCTGTCATAGTTGATCCTTAATGACCTACTGGTCCAGTTAAAGTTGATGCATTTGTGGATAATCGGCGGAGAGCTTTAAGCTGAGCGAAAAAATGACAGTTGCTATTCCTTCGCAACAGAGCTGAGATGAAGCACATCTCGTTGGAGTTTAGAGGCCCGTGAATGAATTGAATTTTGTGTCTGCAAAATCCAATCGGCACGTGCAGGCTCTTTCGATTCCACAAGGCTTGTATGCACCACACGCAGCTGTGAACAGAAATTTTCCGCAGAAGATATGACTGCGGTCAGTGGAAGATTTCCCTGCTCACACAGTTGTGTATCTTCGATAAATAGCTGCAACCGGCTCTCGAGATGCGCATGAAAATGGTCGAGAACCTTGCTAGACTTCAGCTCTGAAAGAGTGCAGTCGGCTTTTGCCACCTCTTCTTCGCTCAAACCGAATACCAGTAGAGCTGTGCGAAAGGCACTACTTGTGATATTGATCATTATCATCTCCAATGCAAGACACAAATACAGGTCTAAGACGAGGCGCCACAAATGACTCCTAGTCTCACATGGCTTCAGAAAGGCTCTTAAGCCTCGCTCTTTAGGGAGTTCATGGGAACATTCAGCTTTGCGTCGGCTCGCCACTCTTCTGCCCTTCTTCAAGGGCTATCGCTGATCCCCAATACCAGACCGTGATGGTTGTGTATGGGTCTTGGCCAATTTCACACTCCGTGATTTTGGCAAGCCGCTCGGCTCCAACCCTGTCTATAAACGTTTCAACTTTATCCAGGACATCTTCGCCAGCACGCCTAATTTCCTGGCATTGAATGGTCTGTCCCTCTTCGATGGTCGTCTGATTGGGTAAATCTGATTCCCAATACCACACGGAAATCGCTGCCATTTTGAGGGAGCTATTTTCATGCTCGGTGATATCAACCAGCTGCTTGCGCCCAATCTGGTTGATAAAGTCTTTCACTTTATCTAAAGCGTCTTCGCTGTAACGGAGAAATGGCTTACGTTGAATTTTCATGGGATGTTCCATTCTTTAATAACATTATTGTCTGGACAAATAGTTGAGCCTGGCACAGAGTCATGCGTCAAACTTGGGGTCATCATTAACGCACTGGCGCATTCTGCGATGACGATTATGAGCGTCGCCCTTTATTCGGCTTCGTCCAGTCTCAGTCCCTTGAGTACGGCTTGCGCTATCTGGGCGGACGTCGGTTCGGCTGTGTGTCCTAAAACACTGGGCGAATGTTTGGAAAGAATCGGTGTGACAATGGCTTCGAGCACCTTAGCCATAGCCGGATTGACGCCTTGTTGCACTTCAAACAAGACTCGTCGTATCTCTCCGAGATTAGTTGTATAGATTCGGTAGGGCAACCGATTGCCGACTTCTACTCCAACGGAGAGCAGACGAGTTTGGATGAAATTGGTAAAGGCAAGGCGCCTTACGATCCACTCCTCGAGGCTGGATGGACGCTTCTCCACTGGCGATTCTCTTTCCACGGCTAAGCTTTCGTACACCCACTCGATGAACGAGCCGCTTGGAGCGATATCGGCGATAGCGAGCATTCGCTCAATGTCTGTGTGAATTTCAACTGCTGCGCCGAAGGTGGTCGCCTGAATCAGCACAAATGCCATCGCTCTAATCTGGACGTCTACACCGCGTAGAGCCAGGAACTGATCGAGCAACAAGCCGCTGACGCGTTCATTTGAAACGTCATTGCCAAGTTCGGGCAATGCCGGTTTTATGATGGCATCGCGCCTTAAGGTTGCTCCAGGATGCGCCAGGTCGTGAGCAAGAGCGGCAAGTTGTAACGCTTGCATCACGACTGCTGGGTAGCTCGTCTTCGCGAGCACAGTGTCCAACCGATCGAACACCGTTACGCTATGCTTGACGTTGTGGTAGGCGTTGCTGAATACGCGATCGTAGTTCACCAGCATGTCGATTAGCTTTTCGACAAGATGGGCGAAACTGGCATCGTCTATAGGTCTTGGCCATGCGCAGTTTTTGCCGAGTCCACCAAGCGAGGCGACAAGATCTGGTGGCAGGTTGCCGCCATTGGTGGTGCCCGACAAATAATGCTCCAAAAACGGAGTACAGGTTTGCGCTTCGATCGAATGATGCTGTTTTGATGACATGTTCAAATCCTTTCTTAGATATGACCGCGTGTTATGCAGCAACGGTTGCATGATTAGCCATGCGCTCGGGAAGAACAACCAGAAATACTTCTGGTCGTAAAAAAGTTGCACCGTAGCAGCATATTTTCTGCAGCAGTCAGCAGATTTCAGTGCCACCTGCCTTTAGACACCGTACCTCCTATTCGTAAATGCTTTGGGATTCGTGCATGACAGCTTCTGACCTGTCCGTACGTTATAGAGCGCTGCCACCCCGCCGACGTACTGCGCGAACTCGCACCAATTCCAGGCGGCAAGATTAGCCTCCCTCTTATGCGCTCTGATTTGGCAGTCTTTACCATTGCCTGGTTAATTTCACGAGCGTTTACAGGCAAAGAACGCTCGCGCCAAACAAGCCTGCGTGTAATGCCGTCCGTCGGAGAGACGGGCGGCATTACACGCAGGCTTGGGAAAGTTCGGTACAAATGCTTCGAGTGGTCGGCTGAATCAGCACAACTGCCATCGCTCTATTCTGGGCGTCTACACCGCGTAGAGCCAGAAACTGATCGAGCAACAAGCCGCTGACGCGAATTGTGTGTGTGTCATGGCACTATATGCACTACCACACCATTTTGTTGGGAAGTTTATTATTCGGCTGCTGGCTTCTTCGTAACAGCCAAATAAATAACCGCTACCGTGAACAACAGGAGCGAGCTAATGGAAAGAGAATACGTAACCCCGATTACTTCGGAGAGCGTACCGGCAATTAAGGCCGCCACGGGTGTTATTCCGAAAGTAACGCTAGAGAAGAGTGCCATTATCCGACCGCGGATATCGGGGTCAATTGTAGATTGTAAAAGTGAGCTCCCACCGATAACAGCGGTGGTCATAGCGACACCGGCTACAACGCAAGCCATGAACGTGACAGCAAGTGATGTGGAATAAGCGATGCAGGCGGTAGCCGCGCACATACCGAATCCGGCATAACCGATGCCGCGTCGCAGGACTTCGCTATGACCACGGCTGGCAAGTATCAGCGAGCTCAAAAGAGCACCAATGCCGGTTGCAGTGGAGAGAAGTCCGAGGGTTATAGCGCCACCACCAATGCTCTTATCTGCCACAATCGGTAACAGTATTCCGCATTGATACCCAAAGATGCTCATCAACGACACGAAGACGAGTACATCTCGTACATTTTTGGCGCATAGCACGCCGCCAATTGAAGCAGTCTTGTCGCTTATCTGCTTTCGACCGCCACCGCCTACAATGGCATTCCTATCAATCTTTAGAAGCGTTACCAGCGATGCAAGATAACTCAAGGCATTCAAACCAAAGCAGATTGACTCGCCAAAAGTTCCAATCAGAAGACCAGCCAGGGCTGGTCCGATCGAGCGCGCGGTATTCCAGATCGTTGAGTTTATGCCGATGGCATTAGTTACATCCGCTTTGCTCACTAAACTCGGTGCAAGCGACTGTCTGGCCGGCAACTCGAAAGCCGAGATCAGTCCCGTCGTCAGCGATAGTCCAATGATCCAGTAAATCGATATCAAATTTGTCACTGTGAGACTGAACAATAACGCAGCCTGTATCAAAGCTACGACTTGAGTAGCAATTAGCACTGGTCGGCAGCCCAGGCGGTCAACGACGAAGCCGCCAACATACCCCAGACAGAGCAGTGGCAAATAGCCAGCACAAGAAACCACACCCAGAGCCGCAGCTGAACCAGTCAGCCTGTAGACTAACCAGCTCAGCGCCACCGTTTGCATCCAGGTGCCACAGGTAGAAATTAAGTGACCGATAGCGAACAGCCGGTAATTTCTCACTGCAAGACTGCGAAAGGTTTGTTTGAACTCGACGGACAGCCCAGCTAAGCGCCAGGAGTGGAGCCCCTCAATGAAGGAATTATTCATTTCGTATCTCCTGGTGCCAGAATTGGTTTTCCCACCTTCATCGAAATTTTCGGTTCATTCGGTTCTGGTTTTGCTCAATTCAACCTAGGCGCTTTAACCATCTGTAAAGCGAGCAGCGCCGCCAACAACAGAACGAAAGCAGGGTGGGCATACATTTGCGTTGCTATTCCGCCCCAGTTGACGGCCACAGCAAGTGCAAGACCTACGGTGAGCGCGAAAAATATTGCTTTGTCAATGAGACATTCGAATATGGCAAGCTGCAACACTTCCCGCGCTTCCATCTCTTTTAATTGCTCCCGATTAATATAAACGGGATTATCAAGCTGAAACACGCACCTGTCCGCGAAGTAACCTCGCATTTTCAAGATAGCGCTGCGACGTAGACCTAAAATCATTTCGATGATGTTCATGCAATTTCTCCTCGGTTTCACTGGTTCTGAGAACGCTCACAATGAGCATTATTCGGTCCTGCAAAGGTTAGACGAGGGCGACAAAACTTACACAGTGTCGCCCCTGGTGTTGAGAGATTGGTTATGCCTTGGGCTGGCTGTCTTCGATCAGCTTTTTCGCCTGGGCCACAAGAGTGAGTCCCTCGAGGTTCCAGGCGAGAAAGTAACTGCCGCCGTAAGCGAGACGGCCGTAGGTATAGGGATTGCCCAGGTGCTTACCGGCTTCCACCAACAATTCGATTACGCTGCTCCGCGTCGCCTCGTCGGCGGGGCCGAGATTGGCGATAGCAAGATGATGAACCGCGGTCAGCTCAGAGCGCAGTTGTACACCTGTGGACTTGATCTTGGCGTTGTCGGCAGCGATTTGCTTGCCGTTAATGCGCATCTGGCGAATCCAGCAGATAACGAAAACGACGGTGCCGAGCACAGCGGCGACCGCGAGATTGTAGTGCAGACCAGCGAGACCAAGTATCGCTCCGCCGATCATACCAACGAAATTGATGTTCATTTTGGTGGACCTTTCAAGTTGATTAAAGTTTGATGCATGCCACTCTGGCACCAACGTCGGACAGCCAGAACAGGATTTCCGTTAAACTATTTGGCTTTTGCGTTTGCAGCTGTTCTCCATGCGAAGTCTGCACGGTAAACCGGATTTCTGGCTCGGTTAGCCCAACCCAGAGGACGGTGTGGTTCCGTTGCGCGCCAAGGATTGAAAGACAGTTCTTCACCGGTGGCTTCAAGCAGAGGACCGGTCCGTTTGAGCAAAGTCAATTGACCGACTGGAATGAAAGGACCATTCCACTTGACCGTAGGGTCTTCAATTGGGTCGCCGCTTTGTTGGTATTGCAAGCAGAAATCGAAGGTGGCCGGTCCCTCGCTCAAATCGTGTTCGATAGCATGACGAAGATAGTCTGCGTCAAACACATTTGGGAAAGAGAGGAAAGAGTCCTTTTGACGGGGAAGTAGGGCATATTTGACGGCTCGCCCTTCTCCAAACTCATAGCATACCTGCGAATAGAATGAGATGTGAAGCAGGTTTTTGATCAGTTTCAGAACCGTGCCAAGGAGCATTCGTCCTTCAGGCGGATACTGCTTTATCATGTCCAGGAGCTTGCCCTGAGACAGAAGCGCTTGAATCGGTGTGTAATCTTCCAAACGCCGAATGAAGAAGGTCTCGTTATTGGCGAGAAGAAAGTTGAACTTGTCCGAATCTTCACTGCCAGGAAGGAGCTTCTTGCCTGGCACGCCAGAAAGCTCGATAGCTACTCCTCGATCGTTCGGCAAGATGTCTTTGGTGATGCCCGGTGAGCCATTGGAGAAGCGCACTTTTGCCTTGTATGTAGCCGGGGTGGCGAATAGTCCGACTGGTGAAATAGCATCGAGACCGCCGTGAACAGTAAATTCTGCGTCGACTGTTCCATGCGACTTGGTGTGGACCGCTCGTCGTGCAACTTCGCCCGGTTTGTGGTTTTTCTCCTGGTCGGCGATTGTGGCATCGACCACTGCTTTGATCATTGCAGCTTCGTTGGGCTGAATGGTTTCATTTGCGTTCTGTGTCATTGTGATACCTTTCGAGACTGGTATTTGCAGTTAATGAAGAGGCTGGCGATGGTGCTCAGCAAGGCACCACAGATTTATTTGAAGTCTTGGAAGAAACCTTCGTGGCGTAAAAAGTCGAAGCCCAGTATCAGTCCGCCTGCGAAAGCCAGGGGGAATAGATGCGCTCCCACCCACGCCAATGCCACTAGAAACACGGCCAAGGCGATGGTAATTGCCGTGTCGACTGACTCGCTCCAGGTCTTACCGACCAGGAAGCTCAAAGTGGTGACCAAGTTAACTCCTGCCGCGACACCGCAAATGATACCAAGAAGACCTGCGCCGGCTGCAGCGACAAATTCGAGAGAGGCGCCTGCCAATGAACCAGCTGCAGCTACAGCGATGATTATTCCGGTAATCACCAGAGTAGTTCCGGTTGCAACAAGCAACTTCTTGATGGAAACTCCTTCATCTTCGAAGTAGCCCATTTGGCGCAAGCACTCGAAGCCCAGGATAATTCCACCAACAAGAGCCAACGGAGACAGTTGCGCTCCACACCACGCCACGCCGACCAACACCATTCCGATGACGATCGTGGCTGCTTTGTCGATGGCTTTGGTAGTTGCGGAGTCGACTGAATCCTTCCAGGTTTTACCCCAGAAGAAGCTCACAGGAATGACCACGTTAAATCCTGCAGCGATGCCGCAGATGGTACCTAAAAACGCGGCGGCGACGGCAGCTGTGAAGCCAAGAAATGCGGCTCCCGCCGAACAAGTTCCGGCGATGGCGACAATCATTCCAGCAAGCACCAGAGTGCCTGCGGTTGCAAGAAACAACTTCTTCATAGCAAGAGCCTTTCACATGTGTTTATTGGCGCTAACGCCTTTGATGACGACTATTAATGGTGTTTATGATTTTTCATAAATCGTCGCCACCCACTGAAATATTTGTCAATGTACACCCAAACGACCAGAGCGCAGAATATCAAAATTGATGCTGCTGGTGAAATCCAATGGTAATGAAGAGCCACGATATCGCCTATTAGCGCCAAAGCCGAAATTATAATCACAGGGAAAGTATTCATTTCGAGTGCGCCTTTTCGTTGAGAGATAGAATTGGTCTTTAACGAGCCTGTAAAAGGCGTATCGGTTTTCACCGCACTGGGGTACCGATTTCAGCCGGAAAATACAAAAGCTCGATAGTTTCGCCGTTTGTTTTTCGTACGAAGTGTTTTTTTGATGTAGCTATGTGTTCAACTGATCAACCACAATCAACAATGGACTCCACACCAATTAGCACAGCCAATGTGCGAGCGCAATCAGTAGTACCACGTGCCAGCGATAAGGTCTGATACCGGGGCAGTTTTTGAAGAATAGTGCGTATACATGTGCATTTCAGACCCAACTTTCTATAGAGATTCAAACAGCAATCCTTGGCACAAGGCCAACGCCTCACGAGCTAAGCTCGTGAAGCAATTGTCACTTAGCTGATGTTATTTCCGGTGTTGGCGAGCCATCTGCTTTTCTATTTTGTTTCAGAAATGCGAGAGGCACCGGGCTCATTAAAAAGGTCAGAAGAACCATCATCAATATCAGTCTAGATTCAACATGCTGTACTGAAAAAATAAGGATAGTCATTACAGAGAAAAAACCAAGTCCAATTGCTGTTGCTGCTTCCTTAGCAGTGCGCAAGGCAATGAGACCATCCTCCTCGCCTTCGTTAGTTAACAAACGAAGCCACCAGAGAGGGGCGAGAATAGCTGATATAGAAGTAACGACCATGTACAGGAGAATTGAGAAATCCATTGTGTTTCCTTTCCGAGGTGAGTCTAGAGTTGGTTTTAATTCCCGTGCAACTGTGCGCAGAAGCACACACAACAATGTAGATGATGAGGTAGTAGGCGAGTCCGAAGAGAAGCATTCAGATAATAGAATGCATGATGGTTTCCCTTCGCATGTGCGGCATTTCCACCAGTTATTACACCGTGGGATATCAGGAAACACCTATCGTTTTCTTGATTCCAAATGGATAGAGGACATATGAACTGCCTGACAAAAATCCAATGTCGTCAACAAGAATTCGATTGAACCACACGTCCAAGTGGATTTTCGGAGGGCCGATTTTGGTGCTGCCTTCATCTTCCACCAGCTTGGTTCCCTGCTTTATCCAGACCCGCCGGGGTTCACCTCGACATAATCCACACAAATAACTGGCGCTGGCATATTCGACAGCTCCGTATTCTACGTGCCGCGCAACCCGCGTAAGAAGCACGCGCCGTCTCCAGGTTATGAAAAGTTCAAACATTCTGTACATACGGTTGTTTCCTTTCATCTAACACGCAGCAAATCGTCTACATCAAAGAGCCGACTTGACGTTCTCTAGGGTCAGAATTTCGTCAACTGTCAACCATTAAGGACGACAGCCCCGATACTTATAGTCGAAATTGCAGACGTCGATCAAAACTCCGATTATTGCAAAGATTGAAATTAAGAACGGATTGGCAGCATAGAAGTGACAGGGATCGGCTAGACGCTGAACGATAGCTAAAACCAAAATCACTGCTGCGGCTACAATCGCTATCGACCGTTGTAGATAATGCCGCTATTCTTGGCGTACCAATCTAACGCGTTGCAAGCCTGCTGCCGCAGGAACACCGGCGACCACGATATTGTAGTGCAGACCAATGAGGCCGAGGCATGCCGCTCTAGCACCAACGCCTGACAGCCAGAACAGGATTTCCGTTAAACCATTTGGCTTTTGCGTTTTTCGCTTTTCTCCACTCGAAGTCCGCGCGGTAGACCGGGTTTCTAGCTCGGTTCGCCCACCCCAGAGGACGATGTTCTTACATTACTTGCTACGGATTGAAGAACATCTCCAAGCACAGACAGAATATATTCTTCCACATCCAGAACATAACGTTCAGTCTCGGCGAAGTTACAATCGTTGAGATTCGCTATTGCCTCTTCAATTAATCGCGTAACGTGCGCCGATTGAAACTCTGAACCACCAACATGAGCTAATCCTGACCATTCCCATTGATCCTCGTACGAATAGTCTTGCGAAGTGATAGTGAATTTTATGGCTTCACTTGCTCGTTCAATTCGCCGAATTTCGGAAAACCATCGCTCGGTCAGGGCAAGGCGGTTTTCTATAGTGTGCAGACCATCCTGAAGGGTCTGAATGCCCTTTGATTGTACGGTGCTGATCGTCTTGCACGGACCAATGGCATCTGGCTCAACCGGTGGACAAAGCTGTTCAAATGCGCTGATGGCCGCTTCGTATTCATCAAGTACTGACTTTAATGCATCGCACGTTAAGCCTTTTCCGCCCAGGTGTTCGATACGCTCTTTTATTCGCGCAACCGGTCTCAGAACAGCACCACGGGTACTGGCTATTTCAATCGACAGGTACATACTTGCCTTTTTAGCAGAGATATCCGTTAGATCAAGACCGGCATGGTTAGCGCGCATCGCGTCAAAATGAATGAGTTGTCCCATGATTGGCTCCTGGTTTCTTATCCATGCAAAGATGCAAGGATATTGCTCAGAATCGAAGGTAGCGTCATGCGGCTCATGCATTTGACGCTATTCGTCTGCGTTAGATTTACCTGAAATCAAGGTTGGAGTCCCCTAACTTAATCCTCGAAGATAGCTCATCGAGCTGTTGAATCAATTCTCTGTCTCGATAACGGTGAGCCCTAGGCTTGTAGTCGTCGGACAGTATGCTAATAAACCGATCGACGAGGTGCCGGACGGAAGTCGAAAAACAGTTTACTGCGATCTGTGTCGAGGTAATTCTTGGCCTGGTTATTGTCGTCGTAGAAGCCAACCAACAGGCGAGCACCGTGAATGGTTTCGATAGTTCCTTGCACTCGTATATGCCGACAGCTCACCCGGTCACCGATTGCCGGTGTCCAGAGTCGTGTGCGAATGCGTCGACGGATTGCTCGTATCGAGAAAAAGCCGATCGTGCCAAACAACGCAGCGAGCAGCAACCCCATGCTAAGCAAGAACCAGAATGCGTATATATTGAGAGCGAGGTCAATCATGTGAATTCCTTTCAATGACAGTCAGGAGTTTCTGAATTAGACGGCCGGATGTTGCGACACCATGTCGTAAAAGAAAACGGAGAATGTGGCTTCTCTGTGCGTCCGTCTTTCGGAGGCTAGAAAGAGCAACGGGTCGAAGAATTACTCTCGAGACAAAATCAGCAACCCCCAAAAGCCAAAGAAGGCGGCAACACCCAACGTGAAAAGAGCCATAGATGCCGTCCCGAACCACCCAACAAATGCGCACGCAATTACGGTCACCAACACGGCCGTAGCCAAACCGCCAATTCCAATGATGGACATGCCGGCAATCCAAGCACCGACCACTCCACCAATAACAACAAATGCAGTCGAAGCGAAGTGACCGCAGATGGCTCCGCACATCGCTCCGCTGAAAGCCCCCATCCCTGTGATGAGCAAGATATCCAGAAGCAGCTTTAGATTCACTTTGCGTTTAAGAACGTTAGAGATCATGCCCGTTTCCTTTCTATGTAAGCGGATCAGTGCCACTATTCCCAGTACCATACGACGATGTTGGTTACTCTATTGTCGCCGTGGCGATATAAGTTGCTGGTGTATTCGACTACGTTGACGAGTCGCTCAGGCCCGATTTCACAGACGAATCGCTCAACCTCTGGGAGTATGTCGGAGATCGATTAATGTTCTCGATGCTGCTCTATTTCGATCTTCTTTCTAATGATGCCGACGTCAACTTCGATACCGACAAACTTGAAGTCTGAGTTATCGAAAACTTTGCGCTTGATACCCATGAGATGTTCCTTAAGGTTTGACGCACGAAATTAGCGTCTGGAAGTCGCTGAAGGTTTGATTGTTGTCAAACTTGCGTAGCTGTTTGACTTCATACGCTAAGGTCCAAGGCGGGGTTGAACCATAGACTCCAGCAAACTCTTGCGATTTCAGATGATAGACGACACACGACAGTCCACTAATGGCGACCATCAATATTAAAATAGCAATTTTATTACGCATGATTTTTTCCTCCCGTACTGGTTAAGCGTGCGTCATTACATGGCTCAAGTGAGCCGTGATCGAATTGACCAACTGCTCGATCCAAACGGCACGAGCCGGTTCTTGAGCCGACCTGTAACATGAACAGACTTCACGCAGCACAGCGACAAGCAGATCGGCCGAGGCGATTACCTGACGCGGTTTAACACGCAGATTCTCACCTCTTTCTGCAAACTCATCGACGTAGAATTCAGTGTCTTCAATGAGGAGCAGAAGGCGATTTTCGATGCTGACGTGGAGATGCGATAGTTTGCTGTTGTCGCTCAGCATGGCGATAATTTTTTCAGCGCTGACCGCCACTTCATCAGTCATACCAAGCTTGAGTAAGGCGGAAGAAAAGTATTGTTTTTCAACGTGAATCATGATTTTTACTCCTATGCAAGCGGGAAGCCTCAATATCTTGCACGCCAGGTAGACGCCCGTATGATGGGCGTCTACCCGCCTGCGTAACCTCGTCTAACGAGCATTCACTCGAAGACAATCTTCCTTCGCATTGCTTTGAGTAGTTCAACTTGTTCGATGCACGGAGAATGATTGCTCATCCAGAACTCAACAAGCTTGCCGTCGGGATCATACGTACCATCATCATGGAGCCGACGCGCCAGCACATACTTACCGTCAGGACGGCATTGCGTAAAGCTACCGCCTTTAAAATCCGCTTCTTCGACCACGAAACAAGCAGAGCTTCGACTGTCATCGTGGTCAGTCTCGGCAAACTCATTATCTTCCCTATCTTCCTTTGGTCCTGCATAACCTACTGTCACAGGTCCCAACCAACTGCGACCCCAGATAAAATGCTCCGAGCGAATAACATCGCCGACAAAGATATTTGCGGCTGTCCGATATGCGATTTCCTTTTCCATGATTTGATTCCTTCTATAAAAACTACATGGGTTTGTTTATCCTAGCCGAGCCCAGTTGAGCACCATGCCCGGTATTACAGGTCAATCTTTGGACAGGCCGCCTACTTCTCCCCAAAGACAAAAGCGTCCGAACAAAATTCCGGCAAATGCCGAAAGTGAAATGCTAGTTGCGAAGCAGAGCGCTAAAGGTTCCTCGCCGCGAAAAAACATCGCACTATGAAGAACCAAAGTGCAAACTGACGAGGCAAAAACAACCAGAAAGATTGGGATATAGTGCGGAGACAGAGTCAGCCGAATTCTGTAACCGACGTATACACCAAGTATCGCAAGCGCCAGACTTGCAATTGGAATGGCATGATAGGCGAAGAGTACCGAAAAGATGATGTTCATGGCCCTATTTCCTTGTCCAAGGAGTGAAACAGCAAGCCGTTAGCAGAGTTCACTCAACTTCTATAAAGATCCGCCTGAATAGCTGCCAAGCAAACAGCAGTATTCAGGGCATCCAATGCGTCTGAGAACTTTCCTTGGCGTTCCTCACTAAGTGCTGTAATCAAATATTCACAGATAGGTTCCCACTCGACGAAAACTTGACTGGCTGTTTCATTGCGAGAGAAGGCAGCACTTGCATAGTCCGACCGAAAATCGTTGAATCGGTCTATCAACGAGTTTCGGCGTTTGTAGTATTTATTCTTTTGCGATTTGTCGGAACTTTCAACTGCTTGCGCAGTATCACGGCGAGGCTGAACCAGATGTCGCAAAAGCACCACGAAAATTAGACTGAGAATAACGGCTGCTATCACAGGTTCTACTCCTATAAAAGTATCTCGCTGCCACACTACACAAAAACAGCACCACGTTATACCTTCTCGGATAATCCAAGAAGGCTGAAGTTTGGCTTTGTGCACGCAACTACGGCTGTGCAGCAGTTGGCCGTGCGTTCGTTAGAGGATGTTTTGACTTGCTCAGTCTACCCAGCGTGCTCGCTCAGAATCTGGGCGAACTCGAAGACGTCGACAAAGCGGTTATAGAGCGGCGTTGGCGCCACTCTGATGATGTTTGGCTCCCTGAAGTCACAAATCACATTGCGATCCGCAAGCGTCTTGACAAGACTCTTGGGATCCCCTTTGACCGTCAGTGACAGCTGGCAGCCGCGCTCACTAGCATTGCGGGGAGTAGTGATGGAAACATAATCCGGCAACTGGTCGAGCAGAAATTCCAGGTAGCCAGTCAAAAGCACACTTTTCTCGCGCAACGCAGGCATGGTCGCCGCATCGAATAGTTCAAGCGAGGCGCGAAGCACTGCTAGAGGCAAGATTGGCGGATTGCTCAATTGCCAACCTTCCGCGGTTGGAATGGGATCAAAATTCCGCCCCATCTCAAAGCGTTTTTCTTTGTTGTGCCCCCACCAACCACATAAGCGAGGTAACTCAGTGTTCGTCACATGCTTTTCATGAATGAAACAACCGGCAAGCGTGCCAGCCATACCATTCAAATACTTGTAGCCGCACCAAACGGCGAAGTCAACCCCACAATCATGTAATGCAAGCGGCAGATTGCCGGCACCGTGAGCGAGATTCACACCGAAGTTAGCTCCCACAGCATGCGCTGCTTCAGCAATCTTGGCCAGGTCGAACGCCTGACCGGTAAGGTAATTGACGTCTCCCAACAAAACAAGGGCGACTGAATTGCCTTCGCGCTCGATGGTGGCGACAATATCCTCAGTGCGTAGTGTTTTTTCGCCGTCGCGAGGTTTCAATTCGATCACTGATTCTCGTGCGGCAAAGTTGTGAAGTTGAACCTGCGAATCGACAGCATACTGGTCGGATGGAAAGGCACCACCCTCGATGATAATCTTGTGGCGCTTTTGAGCCGGGCGGTAGAAAGTGACCATCATCAGATGGAGATTCACCGTCAAAGTGTTCATCACCACTACTTCCGCAGGCTTTGCACCAACGATCCGCGCCATCGGCTCAGTGAGAAACTCGTGGTAAGGCAGCCAGGGATGGCGCGCCATCCAATGTCCTTCCACGCCAAGATCCGCCCAATCATCGAGTTCAGCAAGCACATATTCGCGGGCTCGCTTCGGCTGTAGTCCCAACGAATTGCCACATAAGTAGAGACAGGGCTTTCCGTTCTTCTCTTTCGGAAACAAGAAGTTATCGCGAAAACTGGCGAGTGGATCTCGCTCATCGAGCCCGCGAGCAAAGTCAATACTATTTTCGAAGGCAAGATCTTTTGCAGTGGCGTTCAGAGCTGAGCGCGAGTTCCGGTCCATGTGTATTTCTCCTGAAAGTTTGCTGCTCACAATCGAGCACCCGGGAAGGTTGGAAAAGCAAGTCAACTTGCTCCTCACTGAGGACGATATTAATATCTATCCTCATTGGACTCAAATTTATTGCAAATCTCATTAACTCGCAAATTTTTTAAGATTGAAAAGTATCCAACGCGCTAAATACGAATTCACCAGCTTGGCTCGTGAGCCAAGTTGGGAGCGAGGTCCGCAATATTGTTTTTGTGATCGATGCCAACAGAGAGCTGGTATTTCTGCGGCTACAGCTCAGCGAAAGCGGAAGATCGTTGGATTTGCTGTGGGCCTATCGAAGACCAACCAGCGTAACCCCCGATCAGTTGTCCGTCAAAGCTGATGAACTGTTGTGGATCTGTATATGTCTCATATCGTACTTTGCGGCAGAAAGGAAGCAGAGCCCGCCCAGTTTCATAGATCTTACGCCACATGGGTCTATTAACCTCTATTGACTCACCAGCAAAAAGAGGCACCAGATTGCAATATTTGTATTGCACGTAAGTCAGGCGGCTGCGCACATCTACGTGCCATACGCTGGGACGAGCGGGCTCGCGCGGGAGTTTGATCTCACACTCAAAACAGCGTCGCGCACTGTAGTTAAGCACAAGGACACCAGTCTCGCTACTCGGAACGTCAAGCTCTATGGAGCCATCCGCTTGCCTTACAAGATCAGCTTGCATAATGCGAGAAACGGCAAGCGTCGTTGTAGATGCAAGGGCCTCGGTTAAGAAGACCTTCTTGCCAGCTCCGGCCTCGCCGACCAGCACGTAGGGTCGCCCCTCAAGGGGTTTTACGAAAGGCAATCCAGAGACGATAGTGCGGTAATCAACGACATAGCAGTCCATGTTTATCTCCAATGATTCACACGTTAAAGTGACCGTCAGGCATTGCCGACGGTCTATTCTTCGTTCGTTGTTTGCAGTTGCGGTGGATTCAAGCGGACTAACCGCAGCCTGAGCTGCGCAACCAGGTTGGTGCAGTCAGCCAAATGATTGCTGCTGCGAAACCCAGGGCTCCCACAGAAATTACGACTGTCCAGATACTCTCTTCCATCTTTCTCTCCTCCGATTTGTGAGATGCATGAAGCCTGATCCGGCTGACACTATTTCCCTTAACTGCGGATGTCTTGGATCACGTATGAAACGCCCCTCCAAACCAGGTATCCTACTCCATAGCAAGCGTAGAATATGCCGATGAACACCCATGCGGCAAAAGCAAGCAAAGCCACTACTCCCGAGGCTGTCGGGAAAACTTGCATGGTTTGCGACGCGATGTACATCACCATCAAAGCAATCCCGAGAATGGAGAAGAGAATATAGTGACGCTCTTTCCAAACTTTTAAGACAATCTTCCAGATGAACTTTGCAAACATGATGTTTCCTTTTCAAACGTTTGACTGCGCTTATGCCACGTTCAGCATTGAGTGCGATTGGGGTCAGATGTAAAAGCCAGGAAGCCAACCGCATCTTTTGACGTCATAACCTAGGTGAAGGCTCAGTTCGGGATTTTTGCAAGCGAATCGATGCCACTCATCGTAAGCATGATTCAAAGCGATTGAACGCATTCTTAGTTCGTCGGGGTTCAAGCCCTTTTCTTTGATATCCTCCCAGGCCAGTATCATACGTAAATTGCACCACTGATGATTCCCACGAGGGTACAAGGTGGAATCAATCAGTCAGCCGATGCAGTTTAATCGCCATCACATGCGAACACGGTCCGGGATTATTCTGAAATAATCCACGACCATTGGACAAGTCGCAGTCGCAGCCAAAGCTACCTCTGGTATCACAAGTAATTGAATGCTTCGAAGTTTTACCTTTGACTTCATACTTTTGACCGGGTACGCATTCTGTGACTTTCTCGCCTAAGACGTAACCGATAGCATTAGTAAACAGTTTTCTAGCAGAATCGAATTGAGCTTCTCGAACAAAATCGCACAGCCACATGTAACATAGCGACTGTTGTGCTGGCGACAGTCGCGCGAAGTCAGCCCGAGTGGAGAAAGCAGCTAACAGGATCTCAGGCAGAGCGTTTCGATTTCGAGCTGTCACCTCTAAAACACAGACCTCAGGATGGTTTTTAAACTCCCTGCTCCACGGCTCGTCATCGTAGACTATTGAACCAAGAAAACTGCATGGAGAGTTTGCAATCTGCCGAAGAACGTCAAGAAAAGACGACGATTTAGCTTGTGCACGACCAACTTCGTCGATGTACAAAAACGTGTCCGCCAGAAGCAAGCCATCACGCAGTTCCGGCACAACAAAATCGTCGATTGCCGACACGTCTACGTCAAATTCGCATATGCTTTCGGCTGTTGGGCTGTTGGTGCGACTCATAAAGTCTTTCGTGTCCCCGGCCTCATTGAGAGAAGTAAAACCAACACGCTGACCTGATTCGTCGCGAATCTCACGCGCCAATATCCCGCGTTTTGGGCAACGCAAGCGCTCTATAACACCTGCAATCACTGTGCTCTTACCTGTTTCCGGCGGTGCTGTTATAAAAATTTTCATCGATCTATTCCTTCTGTCTATTGTTACTGAAGATGCACGCAAATAACATGGTTGAAGGTTCTGTTTGCCCCGACACCGGAAACTCCAAAGTGGTAAGAGTCGCCGTTCTAACGAAAGCCTGGCATTTTCCCGCGATAAAGACGGCCCGCCTCTGGATTGAAATGCCAATAGAAGCGAATGCCATGATTAGGGTCAAATAAATCTTGGACGAATCACAATTTTCATTTTTGTTAGAAAAAACGAGAGACCCGAGAGATCAAATGATTGCGAAACCTGGACCTGAATCCTTTGAGTAATGCGCAGGAGGCTCATAAATGTCGGCCATAGCAATGTCATCTCTAGTCGATTTCGTTTGACAACACAGTCGGACGTTTTATATTTCAAAGTTGAAAGGCCACGCACAACAAATGTTGGCAAGGATTGTCTAATCTAGTCGACGAGATGAAGCTTGAGAGCTGGGCTAAACCGATAACGAAAGTATTGAAGGATAAGTCCACCTTGTAGAAATCAAAGGCGTAAAACAACAGTTTTATTGACAGAAATACAAGACAATTCGTGAAGCTACGAAGAATCTCTGTGTTCCAAAGTGTGCAAACCATCAAATCTTCGACAAATGGCAATTTCCATTTCTTCTTTTTAAAGAAGAAAGCGTGTTTTAACAAGAACGAGTGCATAGAAAATACTTCATCGCTTGCTGTGCCACCGAAATGGTTAGTGCAACGCTTATGCGCTATGTGCAGTTGAGTCAGCTAACAAATATGAGTCAAATTTGTTCCAGCATTATTGGTCAAGAACTGCTGGCGATACTAAGTGAGCTCTCAAATCCGCGTCAAATATTTCCACCACCTTCGGCTTCGTCGAGCTTGTCTAGACCGACCAAATTGCCAGGTCGATTGAGTCCAAGCAACGATTGCTTCACCAGAATGACTTTAAGTCATCAAGTAATTTTCAGTTAGGGAAACTAGTTTGTGCGTGAGAGCCAGTTGAAACCAAAAAAAAGAGAGTTGATTGATACTCTATACTTGCACTAAACCTCTTGGCAATTGCAATTTCTGATCAAACATTCTTTGACAAATTCATCCAAAACTCTGAAATTATCTAACGCTTCTAGCATTGGCATGAAAAATTTCTCGCGCATTGGTATGAAATTTTAAACTAGCACCTTATAGCCAGAACGCAAAATTTGTCACGACCTCAAACATCTCCTTCTCGTCGAGGCGAGAGAAATCAATTATGAACTGAGATGGTGGTGGATTTTCAAAATAATATCCGGCGATGGAAACGAGAGGCAATCCGCTCATCTGGGCTGCTTGTAGAACCGAACTCTCATCACAGTCAATAAAAGTCACAAGACAGTATGTACCGCTTGTTTCACCGTGTACGACAATGCGTTGTCCAAAAACCTTCTTTAAGCTGTAGAGCAAAGAACTGCGACGGGCTCGATAGATTTTTTGCAAACGGCGAATATAGCGTTCGAGGTACCCTTCATCAATCATAGCCGCTAGCGCTTGCTGCGTGAGCACCTCGGAAAAGCCATCAGCATTGATTTTGACCTTTTCTACGAGCGCAATTAAAGGCTTGGGCAAGACACAATAGCCAATATTGCTGAGCGGATACAAAACTTTCCAGAGCGTAGAAAGATAAATAACACGATCATCCTTATCGATAGCCTTGAGACAAGGAAGGGGAGATTTCTCATATTGAAAATGTCCGTCAAAGTCATCCTCTATGATCCAGGCGTTATTATTTTTCGCCCAGGCAATCAGCTGCTCTCTGCGTTCTAACGAAAGAACCGATCCAGTTGGATCATGATGTCCGGGAGTAATGTAGACCAGCCTTACGTCGCCATTGCGGTTGAGGACATCGACGATCATGCCCTCCCTGTCCACAGGGACTTTAAGCAGTGTTGCCCCATGTTCGCTCGCTATATTTCTAATTCCTCCAAATCCGGGCTCTTCGACTGCTACTGTCTCGCCAGGATTAAGCAATAAGCGACACAAGAGATTCATCGCGCTTAGTGTTCCTGAAAAAAGAATGACCTCGTTGCGGACGCAGCCAAGGTTTTTGCTGCGATTCAAAAAACCGGCCATCGACTCTCGCAAAGGCGAAATTCCGAGGACCTGGGGACGATAATTCAGCTGCGGCGTGGCGTTTGCATAGTGTCTGATGTGCAACTGCCAGCGACGGATCGGCAAAAGCTCTCGAGGAGGTGCGCCATAGTTCAAGTTACTGAAATCCGGTGTAAACAGAAATTTCTTGTGGTCGTCCAACAGTCTTTCGCCGTAATCAGATAGGCGCACGGAGCCTGATGCAGGCAACTTTGGTTTCACCAAAACGCGTTGGTCGGTACTGGGCTTAGAGACGTAAAACCCCCTGGTAGATGAACTCTCGATGTAAAACATACTCTGCAAGTCGGCAAAGCTTCTTACGACGGTGTCACGCGACACACCTAATTTTTCTGCCAATTCCCTGCTGGGCGGCAATGGTGAACCAGGAGGGTATTCGCCTGACTCGATAGAGGCGATCAGCTTCCGGCAAATCTGCTTGCGCAGGCTGTTTTTGTGCCCCTCTTTGCCGAGGCGCTTTTTAGGCATAGGTGCATTTTCTCAGTCCAATTCGAGAAAATTTTATCAGTCCAATGCGAAGTTCGTCTATAGCCAATTCTATCAGCTCCACATAAGTACGTTGGAATTCAATTTGTCGACCGTCCGAAAGACTTCTTCTATAAATAAGGGTATAAAAGATTCAATAACATTGTGAAAAAGTAGGAATATCATGCGTGGATTTCATAAACAGCCATGGCTCTACGTCAGCTCTCTGGCAATACTGTCATTTACTTCCAGCTATGTTTTTCGCAACGGTTTTCCTGCATTAAACAAAACAGAAAAGAGTCAACGTTCGGCGGTAATGGAATTATTAGATGAACCTTTAATACGGTCTTACCCAGAGAGCACATATGAGGGCACAATTGACAGCGTGCCCGTTGGTTTACTCCTTCACTGTGAGAGGGGCAAAGAAAAACCTACGTGTTGGACTGGCAATTACTATGCCTTTAATTCGGACAGAGACACTCGTCTCGAAGGCACATGTGACGATATGGGCAAAATGCTCTTAAACGAAATCAATGACCAAGGACAAAAAGTAGCCACTTTCCGGCTAATGTTTCAGCCGGATTTCACAGGCGGTGAAATTCATATCCACATCACCGGCAATCGGCAAGCGATAGAGAAAAAACAAAACCAGAAGGTCGACCTTTACTTTACGTCGATCTCTCTTGACCCCTCGATTCCGCATTTAACAGATCCGACCGCGAAAAGATTCAGAGATGCCATCATCAACGGTGATAAAAATACCGTAGCGACGATGATAAGATATCCAACCAAAGTCTGGGTATCAGATAAACAGCTCGTTATAGCGAACCGTGAAGAATTACTCAAAGACTACGACATTGTCTTCACAAAACAATTGATCGAGACAATCAATTCCTTCAAGCTTGCCCCATGTCGTTTGTTTAGCAGTTTTAGACCTGCAAATACAGGAACAATTGAGACGGAACGAGCCGGAAGACAAAGTGGTGCATCATGAACGACCAGCATGCCGGCAATATCGTGAACACCCGTAAAAAGCATTCAACCGGCAAACTTCTACTGATCACAGGCGTCATCCTGTTTATTATAGAGGAAGCGCTTTTCACTTTTACTAACAGGTGGATCTGTGAACTTCATGGTCATGGCATGTCCGTTTCTGATCTTGCGAATTTGGAAGCGATGCTAAACCTTGCTGGATCAGTCCTACAGTTTTTTAGTCTTGCATTCGTTGTTATTGGTCCTCTATGGTGGTTGAAAGACGCACTGAGACGACAATAAAAAGTCAATCAGGCGTTATTGCTGCTTGTGACATCATAGAGTCGTAGAAATTTTTCATTGAGGCGATAGAACTTCAGATTGCGATAGCGCTCACCGTCTTCCGGCACTTTGAGGTGATGATCGTTGGCACCATAAAGTTGACCGCTGGCATCGACTTTGGTAACGATAAACGAGTCGCCTTTGTTATCACCGTGGTGTGCACGCACAACTGCTGGACTCCAATCACGCACCCCATAATCGCCAGGACGAACCTGGTCTCTGCTTACCTCATTGAAAAAGCCGCTGTTGCGAATCGCCACTCCCTGGTCCGTCGCTACCGCTGGAGCAAAATTCAGTCCAAGCCGAGTGAGGGACAGACGAGGGCCATGTGCACAATCTCCGACTGTCCCAAGTGCCGTCGCCACTTCGTCGGCATAATTAGCTAAGGTTTGTCCTAACGCTTTCAGTTCAGCGTCGGTTTTATCAGTGACATTTGCACCAGACCCATTTAAACCAGCTGCTGTTGCTCCAGGCAAGCTGGAATAAATGTCGTGATTCTTGAAATTAAGACTTTGAGGCGGTTCAACATTCTTTGACGGTTTTTGCTCGTCGTCATTATCGCCAGAGGAATGTTTTCTCCTGTGATGATGAACCTCGTCCAAAAAGCGATAGTGCTGATGCTCACGCCCATGATTGTGCGTATGCTCCCAGTGATGTTCAGAGCGTTCATCATCACTTCCGTGATGCGTCCGACGACTGTAGTGATGGCTCAACAAAACCTCGCTTTCACGGACAATTTGTTTTATCCGTTTAGACGATCATATGTTGCCATCCAACACCTTCTTGACATACTCACATTTGTAACAACTTTGTAAACCTCCCCCCTTTTGGTAGACAGTAGCGTAGTAAAAGTCCGACTACGCTGCTGTCTCCATTTTTTGTTCAAAGTCCGATGGAGACAAGAAATTTATCGTCGAATGTAAACGAATTCTGTTGTAAAAGACTTCGATATA
>JARLHI010000033.1 GCA_031292355.1 Candidatus Obscuribacterales bacterium | reverse complement strand
GGATAGATTTGGCGTGGTGATGGTGACACCCGTTGCGCCAGTGATTGCAGCCGTATTGGTGATCGAACCAGCAGTTCCGGATGTCAAATTGGCAGTGGTTCCAGCAGAAATTGCTCCACTGTTGTTGATTGTGCCGGCAGTATTGTTTGCCGTGAGCGTGACATCGGCATTGTTGGAAGTCAGCGTGTAAGCATTGGTGATGCCACCAGGTCCGTCGGCTGTTAAAGCAAGCGAACCATTTGTTGTGATGTTGCCACAGGTGCTGACGGCGCCACTGCCAGCTGCGGTAGCGGTATCAGTTGCGGAGAATCCATCAGTCGCTCCATTAGTTGTGTTGAAAGCACCAACCGTCAGATTGCCAGCGGACGTTGTAATCGATACAGCGCCAGATGGCGTTGCGGCAGAATTAGAATCTTCGATGCATCCACTGATGGATGATTGAGCAACGTTTGCAGTACCAGCGCCGATATTCAAATTAACGTAACCTTCACCAGCTGCCATGCTTGGCGCCGAAATAGTGCCGGTGCCGCCGTTGTAACCGTTGATGTTGACCGAACCTTCGGTGCCAGCACCAGTGCCATTGAAGTTGACGTTACCGGCAGTAGAAGTGATTGAGCCGCCTGTGCCTTGATTGACTGTAAGCGCGCCGCCGGTAGCACTCGCCAAAACATTGACGTCGCCTGTCGTTGCGGTAATCGCACCAGTATTGGTGAGGGTCGGTCCCGTCAGAGAAACGCCAGTGCCACCAGTTAGAGAGTAGCCGAGGTTGGTGATGCTGGTTCCAGCTGTCATTGTCAAAGTCGTGCCAGCCGCGATGTCGCCGCAGGTGCTAACTGCACCGTTAGCGGCGCCAGTTGCAAGGTCGGTGGCTGCAAACGTCGATGAAGTGTTGAAGTTACCGACAGTGAGGTTGCCAGCTGTTGTGGTGATCGATATAGCTCCAGATTGTGTGCTGGAGTTAGGATCTTCTACGCAACCTGCAATTGAGGCTGCAGTGACGGTAGCGGTTCCAGTGCCGATGTTGAGATTGACGAAACCTTCGCCAGCAGCCAGGCCAGGAGCAGAGATTGTGCCAGTGCCGCCGTTGTAACCAGCGATGGTGACGGAACCCTCAGTGCCAGCTCCGGTACCGTTGAAATTAACGTTGCCGGCCGATGAAGAAAGAGAAGCGCCTGCGCCCTGGTTTACAGTCAGTGCATTGCCTGCAGCATTGCTGATTACATTCAAATCGCCAGTAGTAGCAATCGAGCTACCAGCATTTTGAATGAGTGTAGGAGTGTTGATGGTGGCAATTGGAGCGGTAACTGAAACGTTAGCTAGTTCAGTGACAGAACCAGCATTACCGCTTGTCGCCGTGAAACTTGTAGTTGCGGTGATGCTGTGGCAAAGGATGACAGAGCCGGTGGGATTGGCGCCACCATTGTTTGCGTTTACGCTAACGACAGTACCGTTGGTGATACCACCAAAAGCAATGTTGCCGGTCGCTACAGACACGTTGAATGGTTGACCCGAGCCGCCTACGCAACCAGTGATTGAGTTGACTGCTACGTTAACTGGTGCAGTGCCACCGAAGAAGTTGACGCCGCCTGTACCAAAGTTGGGCGATACGGCATTGTCTGTAATGTTGCCTAAGCCACCAGTCATAGTGACCTGCCCAGGCTTGGCAGTAGAGTTGAAATCAACAGTGCCTGGAGTTGCTGCACTGCCAGCGCTGAAGATTGAAGCATTTGATTGATTGACGACGGTCAATGCGTTGCCGGTGGCATCGCTTTGTACTTCGAGAGTTCCGGTCGTGGCGGTGATTGTCGCATTGTTGACCAACGTTCCAACCCTGAAGTTGACACCGGTTCCACCGGTGATGCTAGCGCTGTTCGTGGCAGTGCCGCCGTCTTGTACCTGGATACCTACACCTTGACTGGCATTTATAACGCCCGAATTGGTGACACCTTGTCCACTCAAGAGGGATACATAACCCGCCGTGGCCGTCAGCGAGTGTGAGTTGTCGATCGTTGCCCCTGTTATATCAACGTTAGTTCCCTTGATGTCACCACCTGTTGTAACCGCACCTCCGCTATTAGTGGCACTGAACCCCACGACTCCAAGGGTGGCATTGAAATTTCCAACATTCAAGGTTGAAGTGGACGTCGTCGATATGGAAACGTTGTCGGACGCGGTGGTTGAATTTGGATCTTGTACAAGACCAGTGATACCGTATTGGCTTACACTTGTAGTGTTTGCACCAATATTCAAATTTACAAGCCCATTTGTGCCACTAGTGCCATTTGCTATTAGCAAACCATCGGTGCCACCATCGGTTTGTATCTTCACCTGACCTTCGTTTGCAGCGGCAGTTCCGTTGAAGTTTATGTTACCGGCTGTTGCTTGGATTGTTCCGTCGTTTAACACGCCTAATACATGTGTGGCGGAGTTGCTTATGATCGAAACATCGCCGGTAGTCGCGGTGACATTTTGATAATTGGTTAATCCACCGGATGTCACAGTCACACCAGTGCTACCCGTAATCGTCCCTCCCGCAAGGTTTGTAACCTCAGAGGGAGTCGTGATGTTGACAGTTGTATATGCGCTAATAGAACCGGAATTGTTGATGGCCGAAGTTTGGCTTGTGAGATTAACGCTATTAGTGGTTGATTGTAATGCGTAAGCGTTGCTCACACCTAATTCCGCGTTTAACGTCAATATGCCACTCGAAGTGATGTTGCCACAAGTTGTGATCGCTCCAGCGGTGTCGGTAGCAGTGAATGTGCTTGTTGGTAGGAGAGTGGCATTGAAGTTGCCGACATGCAAGTCGCCGCTGGCAACCGATATAGATACAGAATCGGAGGCAGTTGGGTAATTACCATCATGCACACAACTTGAGATGCTGTTAGCGACCACGCTAGCCGTGCCGCCACCAATGTTCAGGTACACATAACCAGGACTAGCAGTTGTACCAGCGACGATATTGCCCTGACCATATCCGGATGCGACTGTACCGAAGCTCACGCTGCCAGGCGCGGCGGTTGTATTGAAGTTGACATTTTGTCCAGCTGCAGAGGCATTTAGGGAGGAACCAGCTGCCTGATCGACTGTCAGGGCACCGTTTGCAGCGTTGCTCGCCACAGTCAGCCCAGCAGTGGTTGCGGTAATTGAACTGCCAGCATTTTGTATTAACGTAGGAGTGTTGATGGTCGCTGTAGGGGCCGTAACTGAGACATTGGCGAGTTCAGTGACCGCGCCAGCGTTACCGCTTGTAGCGGTGAAGCTTGTCGTGGCGTTGATGTCGTGGCAGAGAATGATGGAACCGGTTGGCGTGGCATCATTTGTCACAGAAACATTAGTGCCGTTGGTAACTCCACCGAAGGCAAGAGTTCCTTGCTGAACCGCAATGTTGAATGGTTGACCAGAGCCGCCGACGCAGCCAGTAATTTGATTTACAGAAACGTTGACGGGGTTATTGCCACCCCAGAAGTTGACCATGCCAAAGTTCGTCGCCGTGCCGTTGTCGGTGATCACACCGAAGTTACCGTTGGTCATAGTGATTGCGCCAGCATTTGCTTGCGAGTTGAATTCAACATCGCCAGGAGCGACATTATTACCAGCACTGAAAACCGAGTTATTCGAGACGTTGGTAACGGTCAGGGCATTGCCAGCTCCATTACTTTGCACTTCCAAAATAGCGCCATTTCCGCTAGCCGAGATGGTTGCGTTGTTGGATAGATTTGGCGTGGTGATGGTGACACCCGTTGCGCCAGTGATTGCAGCCGTATTGGTGATCGAACCAGCAGTTC
>JARLHI010000032.1 GCA_031292355.1 Candidatus Obscuribacterales bacterium | reverse complement strand
TGGCGGCTCTAACTGCGGACCTGGTTCTGGCTCTACTGGCGGAACCGGCACTACAACTGGATCAACCGGTGGCGGCTCTAACTGCGGACCTGGTTCTGGCTCTACTAGCGGAAGCGGCACTACAACTGGATCAACCGCTGGCGGCTCTAACTGCGGACCTGGTTCTGGCTCTACTGGCGGAACCGGCACTACAACTGGATCAACCGGTGGCGGCTCTAACTGCGGACCTGGTTCTGGCTCTACTGGCGGAACCGGCACTACAACTGGATCAACTGGTGGTAGCTCTAACTGCGGACCTGGTTCTACTAGTGGAAGCGGTTCAACGGGCACCTCTTGTTCTACAGGCTCAACCGGTGGCTCATCGGGCTCAACTGGCTCTAGCGGCTCAACTTGTTCAACTGGAAGTTCTACCGGAGCGAACGGTGGAAGTGGCTCAACGACTTCTAATTGCGGATCAACTAGCGGTTCGTCAACTGGCAACTCGGGAAGCGGCAGTGGCAGCGGATGTTCAAGTACACCATCATGGCTATCGAACTGCTCGACGAACTCTCCCTCATGGCTCTCTACAAGCAACTCTTGTTCGACGGCAGGTTGCGACTCAGGCTTCGGTCCCGACAATGGCTCCACGTGCAATGGTCAGATTTCTTCGTTCCTTAGCACTTCGAGCGAAGTTGTCACAAGTAGTTGCACATCGGCGTCATCATTCACTTCCGTTACTGGTATCAGCATCAGCGGAGGTGGCAGCGGCGGCGTGAACGGCATGTTTGCTCCAACTCTTCCTCCCTGCTCCAGCGGCATTATGGGAATTCGCTAAAATAAAGTGAATCAACATAAACGGAGTTTTTGCAATAACGCTCTGCCCTGCGTATGCTTGCGCTGCCATGCTAAATTATAGATTCGCTTATCCTCCAACTCAAATCAAGGTACACAGTCATGCCATTTGCACGTATAGATCTTGCTAAAGGAAAAACCCCGGAATATCGTGCCACTGTTGCCGACGTAGTATATGGGGGAATCATTGAGGTATTCAAAGCTCCAGATGGCGACCGTTTCATCGTCATCAACGAGCATACACCCGACAATTTCGTATTCGACCCGCACTTCCTCGGTATCGAGCGATCGCCAGATCTAATAATGATCCAGGTAACCAGCACAGTAGGAAACACTAAAGAACAGAAACTTGCGTTCTTCAAACAAATGGTCAACGAGCTGAATCGCCGTCTCAACGTGCGCCGTGAGGACGTCTTTATCAACCTTGTCTTTATCGATCGCGAAGATTGGTCATTCGGCAACGGCGAACCATGGTAAATTCAAATGTCACGCGGTTTGGCGTGCGTCCCATCAAGTTTCGACTAGCGGTTCGTACTCTTCTTCGGTCAAACCGAAGGTCCAGGCGACCGCCTGCTTTGCGCGCACCATCATTGGTGGCACTCGCAAGAAATACTGATTATATGTACCATCTGGTTCAGGCGTTGAATTGACGACATGAACTACGAGGATTGGCTCATCGCCTCGCAGATTCATCTTATATAAAGTACCAAAACTATCTTTGTGCACCTTGATTGCGTGCCCGGCTTTTAAATAATTATCCAGTCCAAATCGCTCGATCAAAACTCTTCGAACTTCGACATTCACTTCCGCTTCAATCAATTCGAAAGTGATTGGCTCAGGCAAGGTGATGACATATTCTGGCACCAGTATGCCGTGCCAGGCATAAATGCCCCAACCATCAGCGTATTGCATACACATGCCATCTTCACAGTGAAGCAATCCACGATTATCTCGCTTTAGGAGTGTCGGTCTTTCGGTCAGAATCGCGAAGTTTTCATAGGGCCACCACCACCCAGACGATTGCGTCAACTTGGCAATACCATCTAGTATTTCACCGCCCTTGATACCAACCTGCGCAAGAAAATCGTAATAAGCGACCCAACTTGAATCGTGTTGACCGAAGCCACAGTTCCAGGTTTGACGTCCTACCAGAACGCCATTATTGACTGTCATCATCAGCCTCAGTGGATCGGTGATTGCTCCTCCAACTTGCTGGCGAATCGGCAACACCAGTTCTTCAAAAACTTCATCGCCAACTTTTCTAGAAATTTTCTGAGTGACTACTTCTTTTGCTTTTTGCTCAACGTCAGTTCTCACTTCCTCAAGAATCGGATTTCCCGCAGCTTGCCTTATATATTGCCAGACCCAGATGCCCAATTTTTCCGAAAATTCAGCTTTGATTCTGCTTTCAATCAAGTAATTATATTTGTCGATTATTTTTTGGTTGGCTTCCTGCCTTATTTTGCGGCGCACCTCGTGCCACCGCTCTTGCCCCATGTGCTCTTCTATTTGTTTGATGCACTGAGTCCATACGGCATCCCACACCGCTCGTTGCTGGCTGTCTAATTGCCAGGGCCAATCAAGGTCGCTCTGCAATAGTCGCGCAGCCGTTGCCCCGGCTCGAGGCGATTTCAACCAGATAACAAACTTAGGACTCTTGAATCCGGCTGCTCGATAAGCAACTTCGAGCCCCATCTCGGCGGTGGCTTTGTCGGTCTGAGCTACCGACAGACCGATGTTTCGCCAACTATTTCGGGCTGCTTCAAGTTTTCGTCTTTGTTCAGACGTCAGCCTTTCTAAACTATCAGTCAATAACGTCCCTCGGCGGTGCCTCCGGCACGTACTCTCTTTGTTGAATCACTTTGTAGAAACCTTCCGGCAAAACGATGGTGGCATGCTCTTCATGCACCAGTTTCGCACCTGGTTTCACTTCTAAAATTCGGTCACCCTGCCAGGAATACATTTTTGCCTCAGTGGTACTGAGAGCGTGAGCATGCCCGGTCACTTCGCCGTATGCCAGGATCACTCTGTCGTCCCATTCAACTTCGCGAGCATCGACCGGCAAACGATCGATCTTTTGAATCAAAACGTCACCCTGTCTGTAAATAGCATTTTTTGTTACTTTCGATTTCAGCATAAAACCACAATTGTGTCTGAGATTCTTAGTCCGAACAAAGGCACGCACGTCCAGTAAGCAGTGTTCCCTACATGCATTTTACTCAAACTTGGGCATCCAAGTGTGAAATATTTCATCCATTTCCATTGAACCTTTTCAGCGTCGACAACGTTTTAAACTGTAGAGCCATGCACGTGATGGCCGACCTTTAAAGGTCTTGAAGGATGCCCGGCAGTGAGCGACAAACCCAACCAGAACGCCGCCAGCAACGGCTTATATCAACGCATCCGCGTACGGTAGTTGGCATTTTAGCCAGTATTTCGCTGTGTTTCACGCATCATGCAGCGCATGCCCAATCCGCTCCGGCGGCTGCAAACAGTATTCAAGCAGATACTCAAAAGCGAGAAAATACTCCCGGCCCAAAACTGCCGTTGCCACCCAGGAGCATGGCTTCGCCTGAATTACAGCAATCGCTTAAATCCTTCAAGCCGCAAAACCTACCTGCCGAACCACAGTCAAACCATAGTCAAAATGCCACTTTGAGCATGAGCCCTATTAAGCTCGGCGCTTTGATCCAAGTTGCGACTCTGGCGCCAATGCGATTGGATGCCAATCACAATCAGCCAATTACTCTAAAAGGAGCGCTAGATTACGCACTGCGAAACAATTTACCGATCAAGATTGCTAGGGAGAGCCTGGTCTATCAAAAAGCACAGCTCTACAGTCAGTTTGCTGATTTTCTACCGAGCTTTGCGACTGGATACACTTTGACCCACTCGGATATTTATCCAAGTAAAAAGTCCAATGCCAATGTATACGTCACTCGGGTTACTGCACCAGTTTTCGCTGGGGGTGCCGATTTTTATACCGCCTTAGTTCAATATTACCGCCAGAAAGGCTGGCAATACACTTACACGGCAAGCATAAATGACGCACTGCTCGACGTCTATCAGAGATACACAAATCTCTCGTTGAACCACGCTTTGCTGCGCATCAGAGCCAAATCAGTAGAAGTTTCAACGCTGCAACTTGGACAGGTCAACACCCAATTTAAAGCGGGCACCGGTACTCGATTCGCAATCATGCAATCGCGCACGCAACTGGCAAACGACAAACAAGCGCTGCTCGCCCAACAGATAGCGACAAGGCAATCGGCTTTGCTTCTAGCTTATTCTTTGAATTTGCCACTAACTTCAAATCTGATACCAGTCGATGAATACATTAGCGAACAACACTTACTCAGCGAAAAAATATCTGTCGACGAACTACTCAATACAGCCATCGCCAACCGACCAGAACTTAGACAATACGAGCTTTTTCGTCTGGCAGCTGCAAGGAACGTTCAGGTTGCTGCATCGAATCTGTATCCAACCGCCGGACTTACACTCAACTATAACCACGCGAACACTGACGTGAAGCAGCCCACCACAAGCAGTACAAGCACTGCCGGAGCTGGTGTATTTGGTGGATTGTTCAATACTCTGCAAACTGCGTTCAGTACAAGTTGGTCGCTGCCAAATATGGGTTTGAATTCTGTTGCAAACATAGTTGGGGCTCGTGCTCTGTCGCGTCAATCAGTTTTACAAGCGAACCAGGAATTAATGCTCGTTTCAGAAGGTGTGCGTGTTGCTTATCTCACGTCTCTAGCGGCACGAGAGCAAATCGACAATACCGCATATGGTGTTGATTCATCCTCAGAAGCCTTGAGATTAGCCAACTTGAGATTGCAGTCTGGAATGGGCACCAATTTAGAATTGATTCAGGCGCAAAGAGACTACATCAACTCTCTGTCTGCTCAAGCACAAGCGATAATTTCATCAAACCTGGCTCAGGCTCAATTGCTCCACGACCTTGGAGTGATATCCATTGAATCACTCACAAATGGATATGCACCATGAGCAAGCAGAAGCAATCACGCGAAAGATGGCTCATATATACTCTTGCTTGGTTTAGCATTACTACATCAAATTCGCTCGCTGCAGAAGTCAAACCCAGCATCAACTCAGCGCCGGTAGTGGCAGTCGATAATACCCCCCTCGAAACAACACCTATCACACTACCTGCGTCAGAACTTGCTCCAGATAAAAATTTGCCATGGAACGTCCAGCGACGCAACGACCTCCTGAAAAGTTTTTCCGAACGAGAACTGCCACCAGAATCAGCACCCGATCACGAAAAAAACAAAACCCTGAGCATGAATCCAATCAAGCTCGGCGCAGTGATTCAAATTGCCAGCCTCGCTCCAAGACGTCTGGACGCAAGTTACAACGAACCGATTTCTCTGCCTGAAGCATTGAATTACGCCATGCGCAATAATTTACCAATCAAGATTTCCGAAGAGAGTCTTGTGTACCAAAAATCAATCCTCTGGTCTGACTTCGCTTCATTTCTGCCTAGCTTCAGTGTCAACTATGGACTCACACACTCTGATGTCTATCCCGATACAAAATCGAACGCAAATGTATTTTTGACAAGACTAAATTTCCCCGTCTTCACAGGTGGCAGTGTACTTTATTCAACTCTTGCGCAGGTCTATCGCGTAAAAGGGTGGAAAGAAGCTTATAAAATCACAATTAACGACGCTCTTCTGGACGTTTATCAACGCTATACCAATTTGATCCTCAATCACACTCTCTTAAGAATAAATGCCAAATCGCTCGAAGTTAGCAAGCTGCAACTCCAACAAAATGAACGATTATTTGAAGCAGGAACAGGCACCAAGTTCGCGATCATGCAATCTCGCACACAACTTGCTAATGACCGCCAGGCACTTTTGACGCAACAGGTGGCGACACGGCAAGCTGCTTTACTGCTCGCGAATTCGCTGAACATGCCGCTTTCGGCGAATCTAATCCCCATAGAGCAAGACCTTAGCGAACAATCGATTGTTGACGAAAAACTGCCAATCAATCAAATTCTCACGGTGGCTCTTAAACAAAGACCCGAATTGAGACAGTACGAAGACTTTCGGCTGGCATCATTACGGAACGTTCAAGTAGGAGCTTCGCCTCTTTATCCGACCGCCGCTTTTTTCGTGCAATTTTCCCACGCCAATACGACGTTCAAGGGCGATGTGAACGCACTCAACGGAACGGCCGTTTCTCAAATCAGTCTTTCTGGTTTGGGGACGGGTACAGCATCAAACGTAGCACTCGGGCAGTCGGCGACCTTTAGCCCGGGGTCCAATTCAACCGCTCAAAGTGGTGCCAATACAGGCGCGGCGACGACAGTCGCTGCAAGCGGAGGAACTCCGATTGCCACAACACAATCAGGCAGTCTCGTCACATCCGGAGCCGTTGCACCAACGATTATCGGCGGTGGCGGCGGTAGTATCGGCTCCAATAACATCAATGGCACAAACACTTCAACGATTGGAGTTTTCCCTGGTCTCTTCAACACTCTGCAGTGTGGTTTCAGCTTGACCTGGTCTCTATCCAACATGGGGCTCAACAGCGCCTCCAACATTATTTCTTTAAGAGCGCTAGCTCGCCAATCTCTTCTTCAAGCAAACCAAGAAATCATGGCGGTGTCTGAGCAAGTGCGCTCTTCATATCTCACTTCCCTTGCGGCTCGCAAACAAATTGACACAGCGGCGTCCAGTCTCGAATCTGCGACTGAGGCTCTTCGCCTTGCCGATCTGCGCCTGCAAGCAGGCACCGGAACAAATCTGGAGTTAATTCAAGCGCAGAGAGATTATGTGGTGGCGCTGACCTCTCAAGCTCAGGCAATAGTCGCCTCCAATCAGGCTCAAGCACAATTACTGCACGACATGGGCGTAATCACAGCAGAATCCCTCATAAGCCAGCGAGCGCAATAAACACAAAATGAATCGTCTTCTTCCACAACCATCAACACTTTGCGCTTTAACAGTGGCAGCTTGCCAGGCGGTTCTGATTACTCCCCTAAGTTTTGCACAGCAATTACCACAAACCTCTTCAACGATGCCACAGGATGCTCTCAGCCCATTGTTGCAGGACTCTTTGAACACGCAAGTGGGAAAACCTAAACAACCACTTCAGGCAATCGTCGGCATGCCGTCTACTTTGACGATAGTTCCCGGACAAATTGTACTCAAGAAATTTCGGGGTATCAAAATTAAAGTTACTAACGATACCGACAGACCAATTGTTTTCGATGGCGATAATGCCATTGCCACTGCTAGCGGGGTCAGCTACAACTCGGCATCCCTGGTTCAGCTTGAAGAAATCAATCGATTACCACATACATTCGGACAAAAATTGAGCTCCGACCTTAAAGCAACCACCACAGCTACTGTGACAGTAGGAGCTGTGCAGGCCGCAGAAGGATTCAAATCCCAGGCTGGTCCCATATTGCCGCGATATGAGGGTGACGAAAAACGCCGCGAACTTGAAGATACACGCTTTGGTAAACGAGTCGTTTATCCTGGAGAAGTCTCTGAAGGCGTGCTTTACTTTCAGACGAATGCAAGCATGCAGGGCGCCGTTCTTCAGCTTCCGGCATCGTCTCTATATGACCATAACGACAAAGCAGCCGTCAGTCGGCGAGTTGATTGAGTGAGTGTGAGGAAATGAGATAGCCATGACAAATTCATCGACCCAGAGTTCCACTGGATCAAAAGCCACACTAAAACCATCAAACAACGGTGCGAAGCTCGCTGCAATTATCGCCGTGATGCTCTTAGTCGGCGGAAGCGGCGCATGGTTTTACCTTAATGGCACAAAATCTTCGGACACGAAAAAAAATACTGTAAAAGTAAAACGGGATTCTGTCGACGTAAGCATTATAGCGACCGGCACTATTAAGCCAATCAGCGAAGTCAAAATTAGTCCTAAATCAGTGGCGCAGATAAAAGACTTACTAGTCAAACAAGGTGACGTCGTCAAAAAAGGTCAGCTTCTGGCCCGTATGGACGATAGCAATTTGCGTGGTCAAATTGAAGCGGCGCGCGGCTCTTATCTCATGGCTAAAGATAACTACGACAAGGCGTTGCATGGCAATCGTCCCCAGGAAGTAGCCATCGCACGCTTACAAGAAATAAGAGCCCACGACATAGTCCGCCAGGCCGAACAAAATATAATTCGACTGAAAGCGAATCTAGAGTCGGTGCAGCAGCAGGCGCTCAGGGATGACACCATGGCTATCAGACAGGCTTATCTTGAACAACAGGGCGCAATTTCAGACCAGGATCGATTGAATGCTGAAACGACAGCGAAGATGACACACGCCCAATATGAAGCAGCAAAGCGTGAACTGTCACAAGCGGAAGCGACTCTTGCACAAAATAATTCGGAGCTATCAGCAGCCGGTCAGCAACACGAACTTTCGCGCATCGGTAATCGCAGCGAGGATATTCAATCAGCAAAAGATCAGGTCATTCAGGCCAAAGGCAATTACGATAGTCTTCTCGATAATCAACAAGACATGATGATCAAGGCTCCGTTTGACGGAGTGATTACGCAGAAGTACGCGGATACCGGCGCGATCGTCACACCGACTACATCGGCGGCCACAACATCGGCGACGTCCAGCTCGATTGTTGCGCTAGCAGGCGAACTGGAGATGGTGGCAGAAGTAGCAGAAACTGACATCGGTAAAATTAAATTGGGTCAGTCAGTCAAACTAGTCTCGAACGCTTTTCCTGACAAACCATTTCATGGTCATGTCGTTCAGATCGCGCCCGAAGCGGTTGTCACCCAGAACGTCACGACATTCGAAGTGCACACCACTATTGATGATGACAGAAAACATCGACTATTGTCCGGGATGAATGTCAGTGCCAGTTTTGTCGCTGGAAAAATGGACGACGTGCTCGTTGTACCAACTGTTTGTATTGTTTCCCGGCATGGAAAAACTGGCGTCTTGATTCCAGACGGATCACAAAATCCACAATTCAAACCAGTCAAAATCGGGCCAACTGTCGAGACAAAAACGGTTGTGTTGCATGGCTTGAAAGATGGCGATGTGGTTTTCCTGGGACTTAACAAAGACCAGCTTGAACAGCAGGGCTACGGCAGCGCCACTGGTCCAGGAGGAAGCGAGCGTGGCGGTCGGGGCGAAGGTCGCCGAGGCGGCGGAGGCGGCGGCGGTGCTCCTGTTCCGCGTGGTCTAGGACATTGAGGTCTTAAATGAGTCTTCTGGAATTAATTGGCATAGCCTGGCAGGGCATCGTCGACAACAAAATGCGCAGCATTTTGACGGTCACTGGTATCGTCATTGGTATTGCTGCCGTGATCATTTTGTTGGCTATCGGCAAGGGTGCTGAAGCTGAAACAAACAAGCAAATCCAGGCTCTTGGCTCAAACTTGATTTATATTCAGCCGGGCGCAGCGTCTACATCAAGTATTTCTGCCGGACAAGGAAGCGCCGCAACTTTGACTTTAGATGATTGCAAAGCAATCCAAGAGATCTGCCCCTCCGTAGACGATGCGGTTCCTGTTTACACGTCACAATTTCAAGTGCAATATTCCGGGCTCAACACCTCAACCCGAATTACAGCGACAGAGCCGGCATTTGCGGAAGTGCGAAATTTTCACGCAGCAAGTGGACGTTTCATATCGCAGGCAGACCTGGATTCGTATTCGCGAGTTTGCGTTCTAGGAGATACTGTCGTTGAAAACATATTCGGTGAGGAAGCCCATCCGGTTGGCAAATCAGTTTTAATTCGAGGTGAATTATTTCAAGTCGTTGGCGTAATGGAACACAAAGGAGTAAATGGATTTCAGGACAACGATGATATTGTCATCGTTCCCCTGAGCACTGGTTACAACTGCCTCTTTGGTACTAACGCATCGACAGGAAAATCAGTCAAGAATATCTTGGTATCAGTTAAAAATGCAGACGAGGTGACGCCGGCTGAATTTCAAATCACCAACGTTTTACGTTTGCGCCACCATATTGTGCCACCAATGGGTGACGACTTCACTTTGCGAACGCAAGCTGATTTGCTAGAAACAGCGCAATCTGTCAATAAAGTATTCACGATGCTTCTTGGTGCCACCGCTGGAATTTCGCTTCTTGTTGGTGGCATCGGTATCATGAATATCATGCTGGTATCAGTTTCAGAACGCACACGAGAAATTGGTATTCGCAAAGCAATCGGTGCGCGCTATTCAGACATCCTATCGCAGTTTGTTATTGAAGCTATAGTGCTCTCAATCAGTGGTGGAGCGGTCGGCATCGTTCTTGGCTTAGTGGGCTCCGATCTAATTGGCCATTTTTCTGGCTGGACCACTGTCGTTACGCCATTTTCCGTTGTGCTGTCGTTTATTGTCTCAATTGCAATTGGCCTGTTCTTTGGAATTTACCCCGCTCGCAGCGCGGCAAGGCTGGATCCAATAGTTGCGTTAAGGGCTGATTGATTTATGCCATTGATTGAATTAAAAAATGTCAAAAAGATTTATACACTTGGCTCCGAGCCCGTGCGCGCTTTAGACGGCATCGATTTAAATGTGGAGACAGGCGAATATGTTGCAATCATGGGCACGTCTGGCTCAGGCAAATCTACTTTGATGAATATCATTGGTTGTCTTGATCGTCCTACGTCTGGTGAATATTTCCTCGCCGATAAAGCTGTGCAAAATCGTACAGAAGACGAACTGGCAGCGATTCGCAACAGCACCATTGGTTTTATTTTTCAGCAATTCAATTTATTGCCGCAAATGTCTGCACTAAATAATGTAATGCTGCCATTAACTTATGCTGGCATGTCGCTGGAAAATCGACGGACCAGAGCAGAGCATGTATTGAATCTAGTTGGTCTGGGCAGTCGCATGCTGCATAAACCCAACGAATTATCCGGCGGGCAACAACAAAGAGTCTCCATTGCGCGCGCCCTTGCCAATCATCCCAAACTTTTGCTAGCGGATGAGCCCACTGGTGCCCTCGATAGTCATACCGCTCTTGAGCTGATGAATCTCATCGACGAACTTGTCGCTGATGGAATGACTGTATGCCTTGTTACTCACGACCCAGAAACAGCCAGCAGAGCCAAACGCATTATCAAAGTGAAAGATGGTTTGATTATCGGTGATGAAAAGAACGCCGCTCGGATCAAAACGCCCTAAGTGATATCGCTCGACATCTAAATATCAGATTATTCTGGCAACTTCCCTGGGATAGTTACGTCGTCTGATATGGGTGTCCATGTAATAATTTCACCCGGCAACCCTTTAGGCTGACAAGCAGCTGACCGGTATCTAAACACTCGGAGATTTAATCGCTAATATGAAAAAGCAATTCGCATTGTTGGCAACACTTTGGTTGGTTCTTGCCAACACACAATCTCCAGCACTGGCTGATGATTGGTTCGATAAGCACGATCGCGACCACGATCATCATTGGGATTACAATGAGTTCCGTTCTGCTCACAACAGCTACTGGAAAGCACACCACGACGAAAAGCGCCTTAATGACGCTGAACTCCGTGCAGAGTTTGACCGTCGCTCAGCTGAACACCACGGCTGGGTAGACAACGACGGCGTAAGAGATTTCCATCACTGGTAAATCGACGATTCGCTCAAGCAAATCAAGCAAAGAGCCTCAACTGCAAAGTTGGGGCTTTTTGTTAGGGCCGCACCATTGCTAAGTTGGTGAGACACCTATTAATCTCAAAATCTCTAACACTCAACTGAGCGAAATTGGAGAATCAATGAATAACAAAGATGTCTCGGATGAAGACATAGATGAGCGCGGCGCAGAAGCTATGAAAAAATAATGGCGACTAGCGACAAATAACAGCCACTACAGGTAGTGCAGGGACGTTTACAGGAGACTTCTTTGATCCACCAAAGTGATTGAAGAAGTCTCTTAACAAAATCTATGTCGACACGTCCTAAAAATGAGAGAATGACGAATCCAGAATTAAGAGGTTTTAGTCGTCCATGCAAGTATCAGTAAAAGTTTCTGCGCTCAAAGAATTGATTGGGCGCGAGCTGGGACCATCTTCCTGGATATTGATTGATCAGAAGAGAATCAATGACTTCGCTGATGTGACCGAAGACCATCAGTGGATACACGTAAATCCGGAACGTTGCGCCGCTGAATCGCCTTTCAAAACGACCATCGCTCACGGCTATCTGACGCTTTCATTGATTCCCGGTTTGCTTAATCAAATTCTCAAAATAGAAGATGCCGCGCGTTTGATCAATTTCGGCGCCAACAAAATTCGTTTTCAGAGCGCAGTTCCTGTTAATAGCAAAGTACGAGTACGTCAGAAAGTCGTTTCAGTGGAAAACAAGCGGGTGCTTGGTCAGTTAATGACCAGCGAAATTACAGTTGACATCGAAGGTCAAGAAAAACCAGCCTTGATCATTGAGATGCTTTCACTAATTGCTTAAAAGCCGACAGCTTTCTCAAGCAATTGCCAAGCACAAAAAAGATGGCTTCGTTATAAACGGAGCCATCTTTGTATATATCAAATCAATTATTCGACGGCTTTAGTAACCCCAGCGAACAAGTGCCGCACCGGCACTGAAACCAGCTCCTACAGTGGCGAACAGAACTAGATCGCCTTTCTTCAGCATCCCCTTGTCGCGAGCACTGTTCAGAGCCAGTGGCAATGTTCCAGCAGTTGTATTGCCGTATTCGTCGATATTAATAATGATGCGTTCGCTGGGCATGCCCAGACGTTCGGCGGCAGAATCGATAATGCGCTTGTTGGCTTGATGCGGTACAAACAAATCAACATCTTGCCCTGTCAAACCATTTCTTTCGAGTAGACGCGAGCAAATTTCAGCCATCTTTCTGGTCGCCATCTTAAATACAGCGTGGCCATCTTGATGAACATAGTGCAGCCTCTTATCAACTGTTTCGTGCGTAGCTGGAGTCTTGCTGCCACCAGCAGGGATACAGAGCGCGTCTCCGCCAGAGCCATCAACTTCAAAAAGAAAGTCAATGAATCCGGCATCTTCGCCTTCGCCAGCTGGCTGCAACAATGCCGCGCCACCACCATCACCAAAAATGACGCAGGTTGCTCGATCTGTGTAGTCGATGATGCCTGACATTACGTCAATGCCAATTACCAGCACATTTTTGTGAGCACCGGTGGCTATAAATTGAGCCCCTACTTGCAAGCCATAGAGAAAGCCCGAGCAAGCAGCTGACAAATCGAAGCCCCAGGCCTTAGTGGCACCGATTTTGTTCTGCACCAGGCAAGCCGTAGCTGGCAGAAACATATCAGGGCTGATAGTTGAAAAGATAATCAAGTCTATGTCAGTGGCTGCCACTCCGGTTTTAGCCAGAATCTTTAGAGCCGCCTCAGCGCCTAAGTCTGAGCTTGTAACTCCCGGCTCGACGATGTGGCGCTGGCGGATGCCCGTGCGCTCCATGATCCATTGATCAGTTGTGGCGACCAGCTTCTCGAGGTCTGCATTGGTCAGCAATTTCGGTGGAACCGCTATATCAATAGCGCTAATCTTCGCTCTGCTCAGTTTGCCCATTTTTCCAGTAATCAATTCGTGTTTTGGTGCTATCGAGACCACAGAAACCTCATCTCGAGACATTTGCTGTCTCCAGTACCGGCGAACGTAAAATTATACGGACAGTCAGCCGGTAGTGACGTCCACTGCCATTTTACTTTTAATATTCACGGCGTTTCCTGGTAATTAGTTCAGAAAAGCTGAAGATGTGCGATTGGGCCCACAAAGTTGGATAATTTAAATATGGTACTAGTATGGTATTACTCACGCGTAAATAGAGTTCAGGAGCTTCTTAATGCCCAGATGGCAAGGTCAAGGCACTGATACTCAAGAAGATGTGCAGCACAAGAGCAAGCAAAAGCTCGAAAAGCCGCCCAAATACAAAGTCATTCTGCACAACGACGATTTCACGACAATGGAATTCGTCCAGCTTGTGTTGGAAACAATCTTTCATAAATCTCCGGCAACCGCCAGAGCAATCATGATGGCTGTGCATCTCAAAGGGCGGGGAATTGCCGGCGTCTACACCTATGAAATCGCCGAAGCCAAAATCACTAAGGTTTCAAATCTAGCCAAAGCGCAAGAGTTTCCACTTTTGTGCACAATGGAAGAAGAATAGTATGAGTTCAAACAGGCAAACAGAAGAAACACGATGATGATAACTCAAGAATTACAACAGACCTTTAATATGGCTTTGCAGGATGCGATACAACGTCGTCACGAGTACATCACTCTTGAACATATACTTTTTGCCCTTTTGCATGAGCGCACTGGTGAAGCAGTCCTCACTAAATGTGGTGGCAATGTAAAACAACTGAAGAAAGAGCTGGAAGCTTTTCTCAAGACCGAGGTGGAACCATTACCGAAAGGACGAGAGGTCATTCCGGAACCCACAGCAGCCTTTGAGAGGACTGTGCAGACAGCAATGATGCAGGCGACATCAGCTGGTCAAAAAAGCATCGACGGAGGCAATTTAATAGCGGCGATGTTTGCAGAAAAGAAATCTCACGCTGTGTTTCTTTTGCAAAAGCAAAATATATCTCGTCTGGATGTGCTTAATTATATTTCGCATGGTATCGATAAAACTTCTGACGATGACATCGAGGGTGGCGATGACGCCGATGGCGGAGGCGGAGCGGAAACAGTTCGCGATCCACTCAAATCTTTTACAGTCAATTTGACCGAGCGCGCACGTGAGAATAAGATCGATCCGTTGATAGGGCGAGAAAACGAATTGCAGCGGACTATTCACGTTCTTGCGCGTAGACGAAAAAACAATCCCATCTATGTTGGCGACCCAGGTGTTGGTAAAACCGCAATTGCTGAAGGGTTGGCTTTAAGAATAGTCCAAGGCGAAGTGCCATCGATTCTCAAAGACGCTGAAGTCTTCATGTTGGACCTCGGCTCACTTATTGCTGGCACCAGATTCCGCGGTCAATTCGAAGAAAGACTTAAAGGTGTTCTCAAAGCATTGAAAGGCAAAAAGAACGCCATTCTTGTCATTGATGAAATTCACACAATAGTTGGCGCTGGAGCAGTTTCTGGCGGTTTAATGGACGCTTCAAGCATTCTCAAACCAGCTCTTGCCTCAGGCGAGCTTCGCTGTATTGGCGCTACCACTCATCCTGAATACAAAGCGGCCTTTGAAAAAGACAAAGCTCTCGCTCGCCGCTTCCAAAAGATTGATGTTAACGAGCCAAGCGTTGAAGACACGATCAAAATTCTGCACGGATTAAAACTAAACTACGAAGCTCACCACGGCGTCATTTATACTGATGAATCGCTAAAAGCAGCCGCGGAACTAGCAGCTAAACATATAAACGACCGCTTTTTGCCAGACAAAGCAATCGATGTCATTGACGAAGTTGGAGCTTCGGTAAAGCTTCGCGCCGACGCAGCCGATTTACTTAAGGCTAAAGTGGCGGAAGCAGAATCAAAAGCACCTGAGACGGCTACAACGGCTACTGCAGACAATACCGATGATATTTCATCTCCTGAATCTCGCACGGTCACAGCCTGGGACGTAGAGATGATCGTTGCTTCAATTGCTAAAATTCCTGCCAAAACTGTTTCTGGTTCAGACAAAGAACGACTACAAAGTTTGGAATCCGAACTCAAAACTGTCATTTTTGGTCAAGACCATGCTGTCAAGCAACTGGTCAAAGCTATTAAATTATCGCGGGCGGGGCTCAGTCATCCGACCAAGCCAATAGGCTCGTTCTTATTTTCTGGACCAACCGGTGTTGGCAAAACAGAACTGGCCAAACAATTAGCCAAAGTTCTAGGCGTCAATTTCTTGCGCTTCGACATGAGTGAATACATGGAAAAGCACACAGTTTCCAGATTGATTGGCGCGCCTCCGGGCTATGTTGGATTCGACCAGGGAGGCCTACTCACGGATGCAATAAACAAGACACCGCATGCAGTGCTTGTTTTAGATGAACTAGAAAAAGCTCATCCAGATATTTTCAATGTTTTACTGCAAGTCATGGATCATGCCACGCTGACAGACAATAATGGCAAAAAAGCAGATTTTCGCAATGTCATTTTGATCATGACCACAAACGCTGGCGCCCGTGAAATGGCAGCAGAGGATATCGGTTTTAAAAAAGCTGTACCTACTAGCAGCTGGCTGCCGTCTAACTTGCAAAACGCCTCAGAAGACGCCAGCACCACTGAAACAAACAGTGATGCTAGCTTCAGCCTTGGCGGCAACAAAGGCAAAAATGCTCTTGAAAGAGCATTCTCACCAGAATTTCGCAATCGCCTCGACGCGTCGATTGTTTTCAATCAACTGACGCACAATGAAATCATCCGTGTAGTGGACAAATTCGTCGCCGAAGTGAAAGAACAACTGGCTGAAAAAGACGTGACGATTGAATTGAGGCAAGCTGCTCGTGAGTGGCTAGCCATCAAAGGTTTCGACAAGAACTATGGTGCGCGCCCTATGAGCCGTCTGGTTCAACAAAAGATCAAAGAACCACTAGCAGACGAACTGTTATTCGGGCAATTAGAAAATGGTGGCACAGTAATAGTCGACGAAAAAAATGGCGACATCGTTTTGGAATGTTCAGCCAAAGAAGATGAAAGATAAGAAAGACCGCACCACCACTGTAACGGTGTTAGGCAGCTCTTCCGCCATGCTGCGGGTCATCGCCGTACTGTTCTGGAAATTCTAGGACGTTGTGTTCGAAAGACTTGTAGGTGCTGCTGTCATAGCCGCCCCACAGCTGTCCTTCGATTTGAATATTCTTTGGTTCTCTAACAAAAACAAACCAGTAAGCCAGGTATAAAAATGCGAGCTCAATAGCAATGAGCAACCAAGCAAACATGAGAGCCTCCCTTGGGACACGTCATCGGACTGTTATTTTGCGATTTAGATTCTTATTTGGTTTTACGACTGTTTGGACTGGTGACGCAATGTCGTTCTATTAGCAGCCTTCGGTCGGTCTTCGGATTTACTTGACGATTTGAATTTCATTTCTTCGTCTGAAGAATCCGAACGATGAGAGTATAAGCTCGGCAAGGTTAAGACACAATGGCCTGCAACACGGATTAATGTTACTTGCGAGCATTTTCGGGTACCAGTTTTCGTCAATTTCGCAAAAAAATGGCACCTGTTTGGCTCTAGCAAAACAACAGGCAAAGATTAATCCGTAAAATCACCATTGCCAAAAAAAAGACTTATCGCTCCGTTTCTCATTTGCCAGGGTCCCTAATTATTGCTAGGATGCCCGCACTTTAGAGTTCCAGCCAAATATGCCAAACAAAATCAAGCAGACAATTTCTCTAGTACCGACTTTAACCATCGCGGCAATAGCGAGCATTTGTATTTTGAACCTGACTGCTTGCCATAAGAGTAACACCGCTGAGAATGTCACCCCCCTCGAAAAAAATCCGCCAGCTGCCACTGTCCCAGCACCGCAGTCTATTGTCGTAAACAGTCCAGATTTAACCAATGGCGAAACCATCACTAAAAAATTCACCGCAGACGGAGCCAATCTTTCGCCCGCGATAAACTGGAGCGTTGCTCCAGAAAAGACAGCAAGTTTTGCTCTCATTGCCGATGACCCCGATGCCCCTGGGGGAGATTGGATTCACTGGGTTATCTACGACATCCCTGCAAGCCAAAATGGACTGCCGCCAAGCTTCTCCAAAAAGTCAGTACTTCCCAACCAGACCAAACAGGGCAAAAACAGTTTTAGAAAAACTGGCTACGGGGGACCGCAGCCACCGCCAGGGAAGCTTCACCACTACTACTTTACGGTTTACGCTCTAGATAACAGAGGTTTGCCTGATGACTTGGATGCAGATGGGCTGATCAAGGCAATGCAGGGGCATATAGTTGGTAGTGGCAAACTGATGGGAACGTACCAGCGCTGAAAGAAGGAAACAGTATGACTAATCGCGCCCGACCTGATTTGAGCCAGAGATTACTGTCGATGCTTCTACTATGTAGCGGACTCGCGACCTTGAGCACTTTTTCAGGCGCTGGCTATCCCAGCCCCGCAGCCGCCCAGTCCGCTTCGCCCATGCGCTGGGGGCATGATTTGCGCCGCTCGCTGAATGAAGCACGCAGCTCGAACAAACTCATTCTGGTAGATGTTTATACCGACTGGTGCCACTGGTGCAAAGAGTTAGATAGACAAGTATATTCAGATCCGCAGGTAGCGTCTTATTTGAATAACAATTTCGTCTGCGTTAAAGTCAATGGCGACGACCCGACGCTAGGCAACTGGGTCAAAACCAAGTACGACGTGAACGGATTTCCAGCAATAATCATGCTCAAAGACAAAGAAACAGTCGTTGGCCGAATAGGCGGATTCATGCCCAAAGAACAGTTTGTCGCTCAGGTCAGAATGTTCCAGACGCAAGCTCAACAAACACGCTAATTAGCTGACAGCGAGAATCATACACTTTAGATAACTCGACTCGGGAGCGTCCAGCAGGACTGGATGATCGGCTGGTTGTCCTCTCAATTCGATCAATTTGAGCTCGCGATGAGCGTCCACACTGGCACCATATACGATATCAGAAAATTCATCGACCGTAAGATGATGCGAACACGAACATGTAACCAGCACACCGCCTGGACGCAATAGTTTGAGAGCCATGCGATTGATTTCGTTATAACCACGAATAGCGCCTTCTCGATTCGCTCGCTTCTTTGTAAAAGCAGGCGGATCAAGAATAATCATATCGGTGCGAAAATCTTGAGTGTCCAACTCTCGCAGATGATCAAAAACATTCTCGGTCACAATTTTATGCGGAACACTTAGCCCATTTCGCTCCCATTGTTTTTCGTTCAAGGCATTGAAGTGTTCGCTAATTTCCACATCCGTAACTGATTTTGCTCCCATCAGGCCAGAGCGCAGTCCAAATATTCCAGTGTAGGAAAAGCAATTAAGAACATCGCGACCATGAGCTTCGCGCGCGGCAGCTTTTTGATTCTCGAGCTGATCTAAAAACAATCCAGTTTTAGCACCGTTTTTAATATTGGCCAGCAGAATCGCGCCTTCATCTTCAAATTCAAGAAGGTCTGGTGGTTCTTGTCCCCACACAACTCCTTTTACCTGTTCAAGTCCTTCAAGTTCTCGAATAGTGGAGTCAGAGCGCTCATAGACGCCTTCGGCGCTTGTCGCAAGAACAATGCCTTGAATAATATCTTCACGAAATTGTTCAAGACCTAAAGCCAGAAATTGAACTACGACATATTTACCGTAGACATCGGCAACGAGACCCGGTATGCCGTCAGCCTCACCATGAATCAATCGATAGGCTCCAGGTAGCTGCTTTCGATACGCGTAACGGTCGACTCGATAGTCGTAAGCTGCTTTAACACGTTTACGCCAGAAAGTGGCGTCGATATTTTCGTCTGGGTTTCTTGTCAAATAGCGAAATGCGATACGGCTGCGGCTGTTCAAATAGCCAGCACCCTGGATGCGTCCTCGCGAGTCGCGCACTTTGACAACATCGCCATCTTCGAAGGCAGCATCGGGTCCGTCAGCTATTTCGTTATCGTAGACCCACGGATGCCTGCGGCGATCTGGTCTTTGTGGTTTTAGTTTAATTACTGGAATTGTCATGCCTAGAATCTTACCGTAACGAGATTGCCTTTCCTACTTTTGTGCTTTTTTGTAGTGAATCGTAGTAATTTGTAGTTAATTGTCACCATCAGTTGTATCAAAGCGTCATCGATTTTCAATCAAGAGTGGTGTCTAAATATGCAACCACATTTGATACCAGAACTAGCAGTAGGAACAGCATGCTCGAATCAGCGCTAGTCAACTATTGAGCGCTAGATTATCGAATGCTCACCGCATTTTTATTGACTTGCACGGTCAGTTTGAGTATGAAGAAGAGAGTGCAAAGACGCCGCCACTCGTTGTCGCGACCGAAAGCACTAAATGAAGTCTAATGGTCAACCAGTGGACCGTTCGAGTCTATGAACATCTTTTAAAGCTTGACTTTCAAAGAGGTTTAAATCGAGCTTTCGACTGAGCGAAAGACAAAATAAGGTTAACCTAAATCCAGGTGTCGGGTATCCACTCAATATTTGTCCAGACAGGAACCAGAAGTTCTTCCCCTCAGTCATCAATCTTGAATCATGAACAAAAAATCTTCTGATACTAATTCAGCATTACTCGATTCAACCGGTGAGCTGCCTGCGCTATTACCCGCAGATGCCCCACCGCCCACTTCTCTTCAGCCTCTTGGTCTGCCACAAAGACGCTTAAACGCTCACTTTTACAAAAATGCCATTGAGCCGCGACAACTAATCAATGCCTTTCTCAGACATTCCTCACCGGAGATTTGTACACTGGAACTGAGCTCCAGCCGTATTCCTGGATACACCGCCCAGGGCGAATTGCTCGGTTATATGCTCGCTAGTGCTTGCAAATTTTGGCCGGGTTTAAAACGCGTCTACAAGAGTCAATTCTTACGTAAACGCACTCTTTTCGTTGGCACCACTGCGACAGAATACCTGGTGTCACCGGCTATTGAAAATATTCCAGCTCTTATTTTAGAGCTCAAACTACAAATGCAAAAACGTAATACTGATTTGCTCGTGCTCAAAGACATTCCAGAAGAATCGCCACTGTTGCCGCGCGAGGAAAACACACAGGCGCAAAAGCTGATGCAATTTTGCGAACAATCGGGTGAATTCAGTTTGATTTCCGGCAAATCACTCGCTTACTTTCCAATCGATTTTTCAAACATCGAAGAATACCTGGCCGCTCTCGAGCCCGCCCGGGCTACTGATTTGCAGAACAAATTCAAGAGCAAAGAAAACGTTGACGTTATTCAGCTCTTCACAGGCGATCGCTTTTTCTATGACCCAACTGTTTTGCAAGAACTCTATCAGCTGTACTCAAATAGTTACGAGCAAGCCCAGTCACAATCAGCCTATACGTCAGTTGCTGCTTTATTTACCGGACCTAAGCAAACACCCAATTATTTCCACGATTTGCTCCTTGATGAAAGCAATTGCGGAGTGGTCTTTCTCTACAGAGTTCAAAATCAGCTGATTGGCTTCAATCTAAGCTTCGCCCACCGGCAAAACCTTATCTGTAAATACAGCGGTTTTGCAAATCCGCTGGCTTCGAAATTCAACCTGGCTGAAGTGAGCCTGCTGACCAATCTGGACCACGCTTGCCGCAACGATTTTAAGTTCTATATAGAGGGCACTCTCGATTATGAGGCAAAGTCGTCAATAGGTGCTAGATTCACAAATACCAGACATGCGGTTTTCATCGCGAACCCTCTTTTAAGAGGGCTCATAAAAAGCATGTCAAAACAACAGGCATCTATTCAGCCATCGGTGGCAGAGGTCCAATGAGTCCAATTGCCACACTATTGTGGACCTGCAATTTATTTATCGACACTTTTGGTCAGCTGTCATTTAAAGCTGCAGCACAAGCTCCCGACGAGATGGAAGGTCTTGCCCGCTGGCGTTTCATGATTGCCAATTATTGGCTGTGGCTCGGCATTGGCACTTACATAATCGAATTTTTCGTTTACTTGGGCTTTATGTCGAACGTCCCACTTTCACAAGGCGTCTTGATGGGATCGGTCAATATTGTCGCGGTGATGCTCGGCGGACGTCTGTTTTTTGATGAGAAACTGACGGTCAATCGTATCATCGCCACCTGTCTTATTGCCACCGGCGTCACACTCGTGGGGTGGGGCCGATAATGACGCGCTTCTATGTGATTGGCTTTTTTATTCTGATGGTGTTCGATACCATGTCACAGATCGGCTTCAAGCTCGCAGGAGCCCATGCCGCTTTTCCTGAGATTTTTCAATTACAAATTATTCTCCACTGGATTGCACAGATTATGTGCGAGAAGTGGATTTATCTCTCTATCCTTGGCTATCTAGGCGCGTTTATAACCTGGATGACTTTGCTGAAGCACGCACCAATCGGTCCTGCCTTTGCGGCCTCTCACTTAGAAATTGTATCTGTGCTCATTTTTTCAGTTGTGTTTCTGGACGAAAAATTGAACGTTGTCCAGGTAATAGGCAGCCTACTGATACTTGGAGGCATCTTTGTTCTCGCTGCCGAAGAGAGCACTGTCCAAAAAAAGTCGAAACTTCTGGAGAACACTAGCCTGTGATCGTACGTGAGTTACCTCCCGCTGCCGGTCTCCCCTTATGTTTGAATGACTTCTTTAAAGAGGGAAAATACCCCCTTGAAACAATGCTCGCCAGTTATTTGGCAGTGCCCTATGTGCAAATCGGCAGTTCAGCCGCTGCTTGTCTCGTTGTTGCTCTTTCTACCTTAAAAAAATTCAGTCCCCGCAAAGAAGTAATCGTTCCAGCCTTTTGCTGTCCTCGAGTCATTCACGCCATTAATCAGTCAGGCTTGAAAGTTCGAGTTTGCGATACGCAAGTCGACCATTTTGATTTTGATTACGAGCAATTAGCACTTCTTGCCGGAGAGCAAACATTGTGCATAATTACGACTCACCTGGGTGGCATTCCAGCGGATCTACTCAAAGCAACCAGAATTGCCAGACAACACGGCGCCTTCATCATCGAAGACGCTTCGCAGGCTCTTGGAGCCAGACACCTGGGGCAACCAGTGGGCACCATTGGCGATATCGGCATCTATAGTCTCAACGCCGTCAAAGGTTTCAACATCTTGGAAATAGGTGCTCTGGTTTCGCACAACGGACATCTTCAAAGCGCTCTAGCCGAAACAGGCCGAAAATTGCTGCGGCAAAGACCAAAATTAGAATTGACAAAAATATTAGAAACGATATCGTCTTGCTTTCTCTACAATCCGCTTGGACTGAGCATCACATATGGCACGGAGTTGAGGCAGTGGCTTGCAAAAGGCGACCCGCAACGAGCAATTGGAGATGTTTTTGCTCCTCCTATCAAAATGCATAAGGTAAGCGATTTCCGCAAACGAGTCGCAGCAAATGCCTTCCTAAGATTCCCACTTTTTCAAAGTCGCTGCCGCAATGTTGCGCTGCAGAGAGTTGAAAAATTTACCACTATCAGCAGTATTACCGCCATAACCGAAGGCTACGGCTGTGAAGGGACGTATCCTTACCTCACATTGGTTTTTGAAAAAGCCATGGATTGCGAAGCGGTGTTGAACGAATTGTGGGCGCAAGGCATGGGTGTGAGCAAAATTTTCTACAAAAGTGCAAGCGAAGACGAACACCTGGTAAATTTCGTACAGTCGACCAAGTCTCCAGAAGCTGCTTCATTTGCTAGAAGAAGTTTGACGATAAGCAACAGCCCGATGATGAGCAATCAAGACTTCCAAAATATTTACGACACTATTCTTTCTGTGCTCGAGGATTCAAGCCAAAGCGCAGAACCAGAGCTCATGATGCAAGAAGCACATAGTTTTGACACAGTAGAGCAATTACGCTTTAGTCCTTAGGCTTTTCAACATCAATTATTTTGGCCATTGCTTTGCGCAATGCTCCGCGATCGTCGCCCAGAATATAAGACTCGACCTCATTGCGACCATTAAGGAAGAGTACTGCAGGCAAAGGGCTAATGCCGTACTTTGTCAGAAGAGCACCATTAGCGGCATCATCGGCGTCTATTTCGACGACATTGACTCGACTGGCAAACGGCCCAAGTATTTCTCGCAAATCCTTTTTCAAAACAGTGCAGGACTCAACCCAAGGTGCACAGAAAACTAAGACGGATGGCTTATCGTTCGCCATCGCTCCGGACAAAGAAATCAATTTTAGTTCTTCTGCTGTCGCTCGTGTCGACGGACCGATATTTGGAGCAATGAATTCATCAGGCAATGTCAACAAAAGCGCATCAGCGTCCCGCGAAATAGACGTACCGCGGGCAAGTTCCAGCACAGTTTGCAATTCATCGCGAGCCTTGACATATTGACCAAGCATCAAATATCCACGACCGATATCTAAATGACCAAGAGCAGCTCTCATCGAGTCATTAGCCTTTTCTTCCTTAGCTTCCTGCTTGTTGCGCGCATCGACAACAACTTCGTGATTACCTTCTTGCTTGGCTTCTGTTTCTTCATCCACGCCAGCGTTTCTATCAATCCAACTGGTCAACACATCGACGACGTGATCGTTGAACTGACCCTTTTCGAAAATCAAATGCTCTGAATTACCCAGCAAAAGTAAGTCCTTTTGCGTGGCGGTGACAGCGTTGAAAATATCGATAGTACTTTGCGGTTTAACCAGGCGATCGTTAGCACCCTGAACAATCAGTGTCGGAGTGGTGCGTATGTCTTTTGCGCGCACCAGATTTTGATTCATGAACAATTGAAACTGCATCAATTCACGCGGCGACAACTCCAACCTGGCCTGAGCATCATCGCTCCAGTCCTGTCGCAATTCTTGATCTGAGCTTGCTTGTTTGACTATTTTTTTACCAATCGCTATTGGCTTATTTGGCGAACGAACGTAAGCCATTGCCACCTTCATGCTGGTTGACTTGTTGCCGAAGCGGTCACCCGAAGGCACGCATGATACCAGTCCATCAATTTCGTCTGGGTATAAAGCGGCCGCCTGCAAGGCAATCGCTCCGCCCATCGATTCACCTAAAATGACGATGGGCAAATCAGGGTGCGCCTGACGCATGGCTTTTAAAGACGCAAGCACATCGCGCATAGTCTGCTCGAAATCAACCTGCTTGTGTTCTTTGGTATTCATCCAGGAGCCAAAGCCGCGCACGTCCATGGCGTATGTGGCGATTCCTAAAGCTGAAAGTCGCTTACCCAGCGGTGCAAAACTTTCTTTGTGCAATCCCAAACCATGAATACATAAAAGTGCTGCCCATGGTTCTACAGTTTGGTCGTGCCAGGATGCAATAGGCACATCACCGCCAATAAGACGGTCATCAGTCGTGGTGGCATAGGATGTTTCATTGGTCAAAGGAGCTCTCAACTTGCTCGCTTTTGGTCGTGAATGCGCAAAAGCGTCAGAGCTTGTATTGTGACCAGCACTTAGGACCGCCAGAGACAAAAGTAAAGCCAACGTGAATTTTTGACGCTTGGTGCGTATTACTATCGTGAACAATATAGGATTTTCGCCTCTGCGTGTCTATTAAGCTGGCCAAAACCTGAACCAACTTATATATTACGAGCAAATACTTATTTATTGGGTCTTTGAAGCCTCAGAATTTGCTGTCGATGGCAAAAAATCTATTTTAGCTGGCAAACCTGGATCGACAAATTTTGCCTGCTTTAAATCGTCATTAGCAAGAACAGAATTCCCAGAACGTTTGTAGCACCAGGCCCTTGCCAGGTAATAGAGCGAGCGATTCGGATTGTTCATAATGGCATCCGACAAATCAGATAGAGCATTATCGATTTTATCGAGCAACATTTCAGCCTTTGCCCTCTCAAACATCAGCTCAGGATCGAGTGGATGGACCTTAATCGCCAAAGACAATTCATGCATCACTTGCACAGGTTCGCCATCAATCGGAAAAAGACTTTTATTGCAATGCAATACCCCAGCCACTTCTCCCTGGTGCAGTTCGCTTTTTACTTGTCCAGCCAGCGACGGTCTTTGGGACGAAGCCATAACAGGAGCTACTTTGTAAAAGTCCTCTTTAGTTTTGTTATCTTCGGCGGCATTATCAGCTCCAGTCATTCCCGCAACCGTTTGCGGAGTGATCTCTTCACGCGGTCCAACCCCAGATGTAGGCAAAGATGAAGATGACGGTCCATTTGAATCGGCCCGGGTAACCGCAGTTGGAGCCATCGGTTGGTCTCTAGTGTCATTGACGACATTTGGTAAGCCTGCTTCTGGCGGCGCAGTTGGAGGGGCAATGGAAATTACGCGCTTTTTGCCATCAGGATCCACAGTCGAAAGGGTAGCGCTGAGCTTGTCGAGACGTGCACCATATTCAGTACCACTAGCGGCGATGCCGAAAACAAAACGCTCAAGTCTTTCAATGCGACGATCCAGAACTTCCGATGGATGCACTCGGCCAAAAAAATGATTTTCCAACAACTCCAGTTGAGTTTGTTCGCCTTTGCTCAGCTTAGCCGTGGCCTCGTCGACAACGACCTTCTTTGCTTCTGTTTCAGAATCGGTGACGTCTTTGAGATCGGCAGGCGCAGAGACTCCCGGGCTCGCGACATTGTCTGCGGCCAAGGCCAACGAAGAGCTTATTAGTAAACTGAAAGCTACGAGCGCTGGTAGAAAAGCTTGCATAACCCTGGATGACATCCCTGTGAATCGAAACGGCTACCGTTGCATACCAGTTCTCAGTGACTGATTTTGCCTGAAACTGAAGACTGAGTCACTTTACCAACAACACCTTTTGCGTTAGCAGAAGCCAATCTATCCTTTTCCGATTTGAGCAGCTCATATTCTATCTGTAAACGACCAAACTCGCTGGCAAGGGCTTGCTCGTTTTCCTCCCGCTTTACTCTATCCATTGCTTTTATATTACCAGCAGCGCTCGCTTGCTCAGCGTTGCGCAAATCGGCCTCTTGGGTTCGCAATTGCCCTTCCGCTTGAAGCACACGCATTTGATCAGCGACCATTTGATTGGCAATGGAAGTGAAGTCACGATTGACCGTCATTTGCAGCACTCCGCAAATGTGCGGCGGGCGAATGTCAGCCGTATTGATGTGAAATTCGCCCACATGAATTTCGTATTTTTTCAAAACATTGTCGAGCGCCGCAGCATGAGCATGACACTCGCCGACAGTACTTTGAAATTGCTTTAAATGTCCTTGATAGGCTTGGGCGTGATTGCGAAAATCGGCTAGATCAGCTCCATATTGCTTGGAGCCCAGAGCATATTCAGCAGCACTCATTTTTCCTTGCAATGGCAATACCGGCACTTTCGTCTGCAGAATTTGAGCCTGCCCTTTCAACTTTGTTGCTTGAGCAATCAGTATTTCCGCATTTTGATGGAATCGAGCAGCACCCATTTCGAACTTCTGACATTCGTCGATAATCGAAGCAGCGGATTGACAACGAGCATCAAGACAGGGCTCCGCAAAAGCAGCGCCTCCCGTTTGCAGGATTATGACAAGCATGGAGAATTTGCATAGAGCACCTAAGTGACTATTCATCAGGACAACCTCTTGGAAGTGATGGTGGATCTATTTTGAGAGACTCTTCGCAATTGCCTTTTGCCCTACAGGCAAGTCCGCCAATCGCTGGGCTGTGGCCTTCAACTGCAACAGAGGATCTTCTGGAGCATAGGAATCATCGTCATGGTCAGAATAATTTCGCACGTACAAATTGGTACCAAGAGCCCTCAAATGGGGGCCTGCCCTATTTTTGTCTTCAGCAAGCAGGGTCTTTAGGTTGTTAGCAGATTTTTGTGTTTCGGTCGCTTGCAAAAGCCCTAGAGTTTGATAATGAGCGGCGCGAACGGCAGCGTCGGTGCGCAGGTAATAAGTATCCATAGCCTGCAAATTACTGTAATGACCGCGAGTATTGAGTGCTACTGGCGCGTAATTGTAAGTATTTGGATTGACATAAGGCACGGCCGGAGGCATAACTGCAACAGGCTGCGGCAAAAGACCACGAGATAGATCATATGGGTTGCCCACCCCACCAGTACGCGCCACTTGATCTTTGATGTTGCGCAGCATCTGCTGATTGTCGTACTGAGCGTTTGGATCGCGAACCATATTTGTGGTTGTTGGTTGGTAGTAGCCGTTTTGTTTGAAAGCAGCAATTTGTCCAGATTGAGTAGCCCAGGCAGCGCCTCGATTGCCTTCGAGAATTTTTGTGGCACGAAGATTGGCCGATTGCCAGTCAATTATCCTTAAAGTGTCTTCAGTCACCTTTACGCCGTCGGTTGGATGCTTGATGGACGCTTCGGTGTCAGCCAGATGCATTAACTGAGTGCGAGCCTGACGGGCAAGCGCTCCAAATGGATTGAGCTTGAAACAGGCTTCATACATGGTTTTAGCACCATCACGCTCTTTCAATTCTTCCAGAGAGCGCCCCATATAAAAATAAGCGTCGGCGTTGCCCGGCTCATTTTGGATTACTTTTTGAAATCCATCTGAAGCTGCGTGGTAGCGCTTCAAATTGAAGTCTTGCAGGGCGTCGCTGTAAAGTTGTGATGCAAATGCTGGGACACTCAATGTGGCAGCGATCACAGCTAAGTATGACGCAAGTAAAATAAGCAAGCCATGCTGGAGGCGATTCCTCTTTGACACTAGATTAAAGCCACATCGGAATTTAATCACCGGCTCCCCCAGAACTTCAGCTGCTATGACTCTAGAATAGCGCAGTCTTGTGGTTAATCTGTGAAGTAAAAATGTAGCAAATGCAATTAATATGCAAGTAGAATCCAGTCGCGATTTCAAATCCAACGCATTGACCATTTGTTTTCTGGTCATCATCGTGGTTGTAACCATCGCCGCCTCCCTCAAAGTGGCGTCTCCAGGCGACACAAAACAGACTATGACTTATGTAGTCGATTCAAACAATCCGGCTCAGACACTAGATTTGATTCTGCCGGACGCACAAATGCCGGGCCTGCACTCAAAGCCACCACTCATTGTTTACATCCATGGTGGCGCCTGGGTAGGAGGCGACAAATCGCAAAACGCGGCTACCAGCCTGGTAGATCATGGTTTTGCCGTGGCCAGCCTCAATTACCGTTTTTCAAACGAGGCAAAGTTTCCGGCTCAAGTTGATGACTGTCGAGCGGCTATCAGATTCTTACGGCAAAATGCAGATAAATTTCATTTCGACGGCAATCGTATTGGTTTGCTAGGAGCTTCAGCAGGTGGTCATTTAGTCAGTTTGCTTGGTTTGACCGAGGACGAAAACGTGCCCGGTCATGTAGCACCAAAATCGCCGATTTCTGCAAAAGTGCAGGCGGTATGCGATTGGAACGGCGTCACTGATTTCAAAACAGCACTCAAGCAATTGCCTGCCGATGAAGGCAAAAACCGGGCCGTTTCCCAACTTCTAGGCGGCTTACCCGAACAAGTGCCAGAGATGGCTGAAAAAGCCAGTCCACTTACGTATGTCACCAAAGCCGCACCGCCCTTTCTAATTATTCACGGCAATGCCGACGAAGTCGTGCCTTACGCCCAGAGCGTCGAGCTAAACGATGCACTGGAAAAAGCGGGTGCAGACGTAAAAATGGTCACTGTCGAAAAAGGCACGCACAATTTATTCAATCCTGAGACCCTGGCCATCACGACGCGTTTCTTCGAAGACAAACTAAAGCCCTGAATCTTTTAAAGGGAACGCAGCAGTTCGACCTTTTCAAGCGCGCGACCAACTCCTTGAATGCTTGCCTGCTCGTACCAGAACAAAGCCAATTCGAGATTTTGCTCCAGTCCCCGCCCCAGTTCAAACATCAAAGCCAGGTCGTACTGGGCACGCGCAGAGCCATTTTCGGCCGCCAATTTGTACCAATGTGCTGCCTGAAGTAGATCCTGCGCCTCAATTTCACCTTTATCGTAGAGCAGACCCAGATTGAACTGAGCATCCACATCTCCTTGTGCCGCGCACTTTTCGAACCAATGCCGAGCGGAACTCAAGTCGCGTATGCAGCCCTCGCCGTTTAAATACATAGAAGCTAGATTGTATTGAGCTATTGATGAACCCTGGTTTGCCGCCACTTCATACCATGTAAATGCGGTATGCCAGTCCCTCTTGCCGAAGGTGCCCTTGCAAAAGCCGCTCGCCAACTGCAATTGAGCCTTGAGGTCGCCTGCCCGGGCAAGCTCCTGCAATTCCTCAATAAGAACGCTTTCATTGATTTTAGTCATGGGTAGATTTTCGTTCTCTAATCTTGGCTTTCACAGTTTGGCAAAGAAGTCTAGAAAGATAAAACAGTATTTCAATATCATGCAGAATGTAAGATTTTATTGCTCAAACTTGGATCTCGGGCGCGAACGGCGTAATCTTACAAGGACAATATAGCGAACTCGGCGAAGCTCATGCTTTTCCGGTTTGCCAGGCGTCACTTAAGAATGAGAACAAAAAAAGATGTGCGGCGTAATCGCGGTTTCCGGCAGCCACAATTCACCATACGAAGTTTATTTCGGTTTGATGAATTTACAACATCGCGGACAAGACGGCGGCGGCATCCTCACGGTAGATAACACTCGTACCGGCGGCTTTCAATTACAAAGAGGCTCAGGGCTCATTGAGAACGTTTTCTCAGAGCGCTCTTTTAAAAATTTGAAAGGCACAGCGGCACTCGGTCACTCTCGCTACGCAACCATTGGTCGCGACGATCCCAATCTGTTACAACCTTTTCTCGATTATGGCACAGGCATTGGCCTTGCTCATAACGGCAATATCGTCAATTTTTACGCTCTGCGCGATGAAATTCGCGAGTCAGGCACACCGCCTCGAGCCCTGCTTGAGTCTGACTCGGCTTTGATTCTGCATATCCTTGCCGACGAAATCGGCGATAAACCATTGACCACCGAGGTAATTTTTCAAGCTATCAGAATATGCATGAAGAAATTAGTGGGCAGCTATGCCATCGCTTGTGTCACCAGAGATGGTGACATTTTTGGCTTTAGAGATCCCCACGGTATACGACCACTGGTCATGGGACGCAAGCAAACACCTGAAGGCGACATTGTTTCGGCGATCGCCTCAGAAACTGTTGCACTATCGTTTTTAGAGTACGACGAGCTCGAAGAAATTCAAGCTGGTGAAGCAGTACATATTTCCAGTAAAGGTGTTGTCACAAGAGAAATCATCGATCAGCAATCGAAATCTCCTTGCATGTTTGAATGGGTTTATTTTGCTCGTGTCGAATCAGAATTCAATGATGTGTCTGTTTATCATGCTCGTTTTCGGCTAGGCTTGATTTTAGCCGAGCACGTTAAAAAACTAGGTATTGAAGTCGATCTCGTTGTGCCCGTTCCTGAGACTAGTCGAATTTCAGCGGTCGCCATAGCTGAAGCGTTGAAACTACCGTTTCGCGAAATCTTGATCAAAAACCGCTATGTCAATCGCACTTTTATCCTGGAAGGACAGCAATCGCGCAAAGAAGCGATTCGTCGCAAGCTCTTTCCAATTGCCTCTGAATTTAAAGGCAAACGCTGTTTAATCGTGGACGACAGCATTGTACGCGGCAATACAGCCCAACAGATTGTCAAACTCGTGCGTCAAGCTGGAGCCAAAGAAGTAATTCTGCTCTCTTCTTGTCCCGAAATTAGACACCCCTGTTATTACGGCATCGATTTTCCGAGCCCGGTCGAACTTATTGCCCATGAGCGCACTGAAGCTCAAATTGCCGAAGAACTGGGAGCAGACCGGGTCATCTTTCAAACCGTTGAAGGCTTAAAAGAAGCACTGCAACAAAATTCCATTTGTGCAGGCTGTGTCACCGGCATTTATCCTACTGATATTGAAAGTGGCAAGCAATTTGCCACCAAACGCTTAATCGATCGTCAGGTTCCCGCCAAACATTCGAGTTTTTGAGGAGAGCAATTGAGCACCGCTAAATCTTTGCCACTGACAGTCGCGTACGAGGGTTCAGTCAAGCGCGTGCTGTCATCGAGGGCAGAAACCGATAAACTCTGGTTCGATTTTACCGATGATTATTCCGTTTTCGATTGGGGCAAAATGCCCGACACAATCCAGAATAAAGGACGCGCACTGACATTGATGGGCGCTTTTTTCTTTGAAGAATTGGCTCGGCCTGAATTCTGGCGAAATTTGCAAGCATCAACGTCTTTGCAAAAATTCGATGCTGAATTTATCAAACAACGCTTCGAAAACGAATTTTACGCAGGACCTGCTGGTTTAAGACAGTCGGGTCTGCCCAATCATTTTCTCGGTCTCACTGATGCACATGGCAAGAATTTGACTATGTCCGACGCCATTGCTTCTGGTGACAAGCTCTTGATGCAGGTGCAAAAGGCTAATGTCTATCGCCCTCACGACGGCAAAGTTCTCAATCACAATCTTTTCTTTTATCCAAATATTCCCGAGCAAAAACAAATTCGTTTGATTCCATTGGAAATTGTTTTTCGTTTCGGTATGCCCGGTGGAAGTTCACTGGAAGAACGCCTGAAGAAGGATCCTTCTTATGCCGAAACGCTCGGTTTGAAAAAAGTGCCTGAGAGCAATCAATGGTTTGACAGACCCGTGCTGGAGTTTTTCACTAAGCTAGAACCCAAAGATAGATTTCTGTCGTATCAAGAAGCAGCGCTTTTATCTCAATTACCAGCCCATTCATTTGCGAAAGTAATTGAAGTTGCCCTCGATACGGCTCTTGCTTTGCATGACATTTTCGAAAAACATGGCATGCAGCTGTGGGATGGAAAAATCGAACTGCTCGCAGCACAAGATGGCGATGGTAATTCACAAATTCTTTTAGCTGATAGCGTTGGTCCAGATGAATTGCGAGTTCTAGTGGATGGACAGCAACTCTCTAAAGAAATGCTCCGACAATTTTACCGCGGCTCAAAATGGGAAACTGCCCTGAAGAAAGCTCAAACGCTAGCAAAGCAAAGCGCCACGCTTGACTGGAAGTCCATTTGCGAAAACGAGCTGGGCGAGAAACCTCAGCCATTACCAGCGTCTTTCAAAGAACATGTTGACGCGCTTTATTGCATGCTCACAAACACTTTGATGGACCGCAAAGTATTTGCCGGATGCCCTGACCTCAACGAATTTGTTTCAAAATCGAAATCCATATTTTCATGAATACCAATAGCCCCAACAATAAATTATCATCGCTTCCAGAATCAGCACATCTGCTCGTGGTTGGCGGCGGCGGTCGTGAGCACGCTCTTTGTTGGAAGCTGGCACAAAGTCCTAATGTTTCAAAGATATATTGTGCACCAGGTAATGGTGGCACCGGTAGCGAAAGCAAAACTGAAAATCTAAACATCCCCGTGAACGACTTTGCTGCGTTGCGCGAATTTGCCGAAAAAAACAATATTGATTTGACAGTGATCGGTCCCGATAATCCGCTGGCCGAGGGCATTGTCGATTACTTTAACGAAAAGAGCTTGCCGGTTTTCGGTCCGACCAAGCTCGCGGCAAAGCTCGAATGGAGCAAAGCATTCGCCAAAGAATTTATGAGTGCGACAAATATTCCAACGCCGAAATTTGTCGTCTGCTCGAACTTCGAAGAGGGAATGAAAGCAGTTAAATCACACCAGTGGGCGAGAGTCGTAAAAGCAGATGGGCTAGCACTTGGCAAAGGAGTATTTGTCTGCAATACAGAAGATCAGTGTAAGCATGCTCTAGAGCAAATTTTTACCGACAAGATTTTTGGCGCCGCTGGTGAAGTCGCTTTGATTGAAGAAAAAATCAGAGGCGAAGAGTTGTCGTTGCTCCTGTTTTGCGACGGCGAAAGTGTCATGGCTATGCCAGCGTCGCAAGACCACAAGCGTCGCTTTGATAATGATCAAGGACCAAACACAGGTGGAATGGGCGTTTACTCGCCGGTTCCGCTATTTGAGAAATTCAAAGAAGCAATTGACGAACAGGTCATAAAACCACTGCAAAAAGCTATCGCTGAAAAAAAGATTGATTTTCAAGGCATCCTTTATGCCGGTTTGATGATTGGCACGACCGAGTCAGAAGATGAAACGACTGACGACAACAGCAAGGCAAGGATTCTTGTACTGGAATTCAACGCCCGCTTTGGCGATCCAGAAACTCAAGCACTCATGCCACTTTTAGATGCCGACCTATATCAAATACTTGATGCTTGCCAGAAGCGTCAGCTGAAAAATATTTCGATATCCTGGAAAAAATCTGCCAGTTGTTGTGTCATTGCGGCAGCCTCTTCTTATCCAGAAAGTTCATCGAAAAACGAAATAATCGTGATCAAAAACTTGCCATCAGATGTGTTTGTATTCCACGCCGGCACGAAGTTAGTCGACGGCAAATTATTGACCAATGGTGGGCGCGTACTTGCAGTGACCGCTGTTGCTCAGACGATGGAACAAGCAAGGGCCAAGGCTTATGCTGCTCTTGAACAAATTTCGTTCAAAGATATTTCTTTCCGTTCCGACATTGGCAGGAGGGCAGCCGAGCAATGTCTATCAACTTAGCATTTATGGCATCCGGGCGCGGCTCTAATCTTGCAGCCATTCTCGAATCAATCAAAACGGGTGACTTAGACGCGAAAGCAGTCATTGTCATCACGAACGATGTCAAAGCCAAGGCGCTTGAAGTCGCTCGGACCTATGGCGTCGAGGCCAAAGCTTTCAATCAAGACAGCATCAGTCGCGACGAACACGAAAAATTGATTCTAGATGAACTGGCGCAACATAAAATCGATTTTGTAGTGTTAGCCGGATACATGCGCATTCTGTCGCCCACCTTTTTGCGAGCGTTTAAAGACGAGCGTGGTTTTTACCGCGTCGTCAATATACATCCCTCCTTGCTTCCTTCTTTTGCCGGCAAACAAGCTTATGAAGACGCCTTTGCCTATGGTGTCAAGTTGTCCGGCATCACGGTCCATCTTGTCGACGAACTTGTAGATCACGGTCCGATTCTTGCTCAAGAAGCGTTTGTTAGATTGGATGATGACACCATTGAGACATTCAAAGCGCGTGGACTGGCAGTTGAACACAAACTTTATCCCCAGGTTCTACAAATGCTTTCTGCGGGCAAGATTCAAATCTCAAGCAATCGTCAAAAGGAGCTGACTGAAATATGAGGGAAACAGCGCCAATTCTCGGCCAAGCAGAACTCGATAGAGCAGGAGCTCAGGTGCTTTGTCTAGCCGTTGTGCCACGTACACAATACTCCTCATTTGCCCTTTACTGGATTCAGCTTCCTCCAGGCTTCAACGCCACCACAGCGAAAAATCAGGAAGCTCAGCCAGCAGTGCTTTCATCAGAAATAGTGCAGGCCCTGAAAGCAGTTTTGATTGACGAACTACAAGAAGACCTTTGGGTCTGCCCGCCCGCACAAAGAGCGGAGTGGGGCAAATTCTGGCAAAAACAGGGATTTCGTTTCTGGGCAGAAAAACAGTTCCTCCCAGGAGTCACCGACAATCTAGCTCACACGGTCGCCGAAGCATTACGGCTTTTAGGATTACCTGCCGATATCAAAGTGGCATCCGGCCGCGGTTACCTTTTTAGTGGGCAGGCAGCGCCTGAAAGCGATGATTCATCCTGGTCTGCAAAGACATTGAAAGAAATTGAGAACCACGCACTCTATCGTTTTTTTCATCCAATTACTGAAAATTTCGCCGTCCATGATTTGACGCTGGGTAATCCCAGTGAATATTTTGCTTTTCCTGAAGTAAGGCTGAACGCGACGACACATATTGAGCAAATTTCTTTAGAGGTTGACGATCAGGAACTAAGCGAGATGAGTCGCACCAGACTACTTGCACTCAATCTCGAAGAAATGAAAGCGATTCGCCAGTACTTCCGTAAACCCGCGACGAAGGCTCTGCGTCAGGATCTTGGTTTAAGTGAAAACCCAACTGATGTAGAGCTGGAAGTGATTGCTCAAACATGGTCGGAGCATTGCAAACACAAAATATTCAATGCCACAATCACTCACACCGATGTCAACGACGTCGCCAAACAAACGATTCACAGTCTCTATAAGACTTTCATTCAGGGACCGACGAAAGAATTGATGCAGACTCGCTTCGATTTGCTGTCAGTCTTCAAAGATAATTCTGGTGTCATCAAATGGGACAAAGACCATGCCATTTGTTTCAAAGTTGAAACCCACAACTCGCCGTCAGCCCTTGAGCCATACGGCGGTGCCCTAACTGGTATTTTGGGCGTCAACCGAGATATCTTGGGCACCGGTCTTGGTGCCAAACCAATTTTCAATACCGATGTATTTTGCTTTGCTTATCCAAGCAACCAGCTGGTCAATCGACCGAAATTATTACCGCCCAAAACGATTCTCGATGGAGTGCGCAAAGGGGTAGAAGACGGTGGTAACAAAAGCGGTATACCAACTGTCAACGGCGCCATCTACTTTGATGACAACTACCGCGCAAAACCTTTAGTTTTCTGCGGCACAGGCGGCATCATGCCCCTATCTGTGCACGGCGCCAAGGCCTGGGAAAAGCATACTCAAGTTGGCGACACCATCGTTATGGCCGGTGGTCGCATAGGCAAAGACGGAGTGCATGGCGCTACATTCTCATCAGAGTCGCTGCATTCAGGGTCACCCGTTTCTGCCGTGCAAATAGGCGACCCGTTCACCCAGAAACGTCTGCTTGATTTCACTATCGAAGCCCGCGATCTCGGTCTCATTACTGGTATTACAGACAATGGCGCTGGCGGTCTTTCATCTTCAGTGGGCGAAATGGCCCAAACCACAAACGGCGCCGTTCTAGAGCTCGACAACGTGCCGTTGAAGTATGCCGGTCTAGCGGACTGGGAAATTGTCGTTTCTGAATCGCAAGAACGTATGACAATTGCCACGCAAAATTTTGCCGCAATCGAAACACTTGCCAAAAAGCACAGCGTCGAAGTGACCAATGTAGGCCAGTTTACTGCTGATGGTTTGTTCAAAGTGACGCGCGAGGGAAAAACAATCTGTGCGCTAGAGCTGAGTTTTTTACATGACGGCTGCCCAACATTAGAGCTCGTCTCGGAATGGACACCATCGCAAATAACCATGTCGACGGGTGCGATGCCTGCTGACCTAAATCCGATCGTTTTGAACTTACTTGCTCATCCCAATATTTGCAGTCGTGAAAATGTTATTCGTCAGTACGACCACGAAGTGCAAGGACAGAGCGTAATCAAACCATTGATGGGGCCAAAACAACTAGGTCCCTGCGACGCAGCAGTCATTGCTCCGGTTTATGGCGCAAATGCCGGTTTGTCGATATCCAATGGTCTCAATCCTCGCCTTAGCAGTCACGACCCTTACCTGATGGCCGTGTGTTGTGTCGACGAAGCAGTGCGCAACGCAGTCTGCGTCGGTGCGGACCCGGCGAGCATTTCGTTGCTGGATAATTTCTGTTGGCCAGATCCTATAGTGTCCAAGAGCAATCCACACGGCAAGCGCAAACTGGCGCAGCTGGTGCGTACCTGTATGGGTCTACGCGACGCTGTTTTTGCCTATCATGCCCCTTTGATCTCGGGCAAAGACAGTATGAAAAACGACTTCGACGACGGCACCGTACGTCTGTCGATTCCGCCGACTCTGCTTGTTTCGGCTATCGGCCGTGTGCCTGACATAAACGATTGCGTTTCAATGGAATTTAAAGAAGCAGGCGATCTTGTCTATTTATTGAAAGCCGGTACTCTCGGGCTTGCTGCCAGTCATTATGAAGAAACTCTGGGCTGGCAATCACCGCTGGTGCCAAGCATCGATTTGAGCCAGGCGGCCAAACTTTATGCAAAATTACATCAGGCGATGCGCTCAAATTACGTTCAGTCTGCACATGACCTTTCTGAAGGCGGTCTCGCTGTAGCCCTTGCCGAGTGCATTATCGGCAGCGATCTCGGCGCCACGATAGATTCGGATCAACTGGTCAAAGCGTCTCAATATAATCAATCTACTTATACAGGTTTTGCTAATTCTCAAAAATTATTGACGCGCTCTGACTTCATGCTCCTTGCCGAAGGTCCAGCCCACATAGTCGTATCTATAAATGCCAGAGATAAAGAAAAATTCGAAAACCTGTTCCATGGTTTAAGCTGCATTCAAATTGGTGAAGTGACAGAGCAAGCCGCGTTGCGAGTCACATCGCCGACACAATCTCAACCAAACGACAACGTCAATTCAGAAGTGAAAAAATACGTGATCGATCTAAGCGTTGAAGAAATGGAAAAATCCTGGCGTAAACAGCTACCGTTTGATTAATCATTCAAGGAAGGAAACAGTGGCGGAAGCAAATGCATTAGTTTTACATGGTGACGGAATCAACTGCCAGGAAGAGACGAGCTTCGCCCTGGAATTGTCTGGCTTTACCGTGCAGAACACTCATGTCTTCGAATTGCTTGAAAATCCAGAGCAATTAAAGTCTGTGCAACTTCTCGCTATACCTGGTGGCTTTTCTTTCGGCGATGAAATCGCCTCGGGTAAGGTCCTTGCTGTAAAAATAAAAAATCGCATGCAGTCAATATTGCAGGACTATATCGACCACGGTCGGCTTGTTCTAGGAATTTGCAATGGCTTCCAAGTCCTCGTTCAACTGGGTCTTCTGCCCAACTCAAACGAAAATGGCAAACGTCTTGTCAGCTTGAACAAAAATGTTCAGGGACACTTTATCAATCGCTGGACGAGCTTAGACGTGTCCGAGAGTAAGGCTTCAGAAACTTTTTTCCATGGTTTAAAAACTATGGAATTGCCTGTAAGACATGGCGAAGGCAATTTGCAACTGGAAGCAACGAGCATGGCACAGACTGCTAGCACCGCAAGCCAACAAGATGTTTTGCGGAAAAGTCAAGCATTTGCTCAGGCAGCGGTGAAAGAAGCAGGTGCTCTGCGTTATGTCGAAGATATCAATGGCAGCTTCGACAGGATTGCCGCACTGACAAATTCTTCAGGTACGGTGCTGGGCTTGATGCCTCACCCGGAAGCGTTTGTGCGCACCAGTCAACATCCAAACTGGACTAGCAAGAATTGGCGCAAAAAACAAATTGATTCAGGCAATGAGATACCTTGCGGTCTCAGACTATTACAAAATGCCCACAACTTTATTCAGAGAGCATTCTAATGTCAAAAAAAACAGAAACTTACGCTGGCTCGGGAGTGAACATCGCGAAAGGCGAAGCGTTCGTTGACAGACTGAAGCAAATTGCCAAACGCCCCGGTCACGCTAAGCTCTGGGCAGGCGCTGGCGGCTACGCGGCTATCATGCCTGTAACAGCAGACCTGGCGGTGGCAATGACCACAGACGGAGTTGGCACCAAATTACTTCTAGCCTGCGAGCAAAACAATCTAGAGACAATCGGCATTGATCTGGTAGCTATGTGCGCCAATGATTTGATTTGCGTCGGCGCTACACCGACTTCTTTTCTTGACTATTACGCCACTCCAAAACTCATCGACAGCCACGCCGACGCGTTGATCAAGGGCATCGTGGAAGGCTGCGATCAAGCTGACATGTTGCTGGTTGGTGGTGAAACCGCCGAGATGCCGGCTCTATATGCGGAGAACCATTTTGATATTGCTGGCTTCGCTACAGGCACGGTGAAAAAATCGGAACTACTGGACGGTCAGTCTATAAAGGCCGGTGACGCCATCATCGGTATCAGCTCGAGCGGTATACATTCCAATGGTTTGACTCTTGCCCGCAAATTGTTAAAAGAACCATCGCAAGTGCGTGCTTTGATGACGCCAACTTTGATTTACGTCAAACCAGCCCTTGAGGCGCTTTCTCGTCATCGAACAAATATCACAGGCATTGCTCACATCACAGGCGGTGGCTGGCGCAATATCCTCCGATTAAACAAAAATATCGGCATCGAAATAAATACACCACTGCCAGTTCCTGAAATTTTTCAGGCCCTTGCGCACAGTGTGGAATCAGAAGAGCTGTACCGCACTTTTAATATGGGCATGGGACTCACTCTAATTACGTCCGGTTGTGTCAACGAAATAATTACAGTATTTACGAAACACGGATTTCTGGCTCAACAGGTAGGCGTGGTCACAAACGATGCGCAAAAAGTCTCAATCAAAACAAATCTTTCCGAATCTGACTCGAAAGAAGCAGACCAAAATCAGTGGTTGCACCTCACACATAAGTAAACAAGTAAGTAAGCACGCAAAAAATACAGCGATCAGGAGAAAACAATGGCCACAGCACTGATAAGCGTTTCTGATAAAACCGGTTTGCTGGATTTTATCAAAGCCGTAAAGACGATTCCCGAGCTATCCGCTCTTAAAATCATCGCCACCAGCAGTACTTCTAAATTTCTGCAGGAAGCCGGTCTTTCCTGCACTCAAGTTGAAGATGTGACCAAGTTTCCCGAAATTCTCGGTGGACGCGTTAAAACATTGCATCCCAAAGTTTTCGCTGGCATTCTCGCTAGAGACACAGATGCTGATAGAAAAACGTTGAAAGAGCACGAAATAGACGAAATTGATTTTGTCATCGTCAATTTGTATCCCTTCGAAAAGAAGCTGTTAGAGAATCTCTCTGAAGCCGAGATGGTCGAAAATGTAGATATTGGGGGACCGAGTCTAATCCGCGCAGCCGCAAAGAATTTCCAGCGTGCAGTCATTGCCTGCGATCCAAGCCAGTACACTGCGATTCTAGAGAATCTAAAAGCCAATCATGGCAAAACCACTCTGGAATTCCGTAAAAAGCTAGCTTTTCAGGCTTATACGCGCACTTGCGAATATGACCAACATATTTCTGCTTACTTTGCCAAACAAACACGTGAGACTGATACCGACGTTCCCGATAGAGTTCTGCCAGCCAATTTGCATCTCAAACTGGAGCAATTTCAAGAATTGCGTTACGGTGAAAACCCGCATCAAGCAGCTATTTGGTACTCTAACGGTCGCTTTGGCGAAGATGGAATACTCGACACTTTTCCGCCCTTTGAGCAATTGCAAGGGAAGGAATTGTCTTCAAATAACATCACCGATACATATTGTCTGGTTCGCATTTTGCGCGATATCGGCACGCCAGGCTGCTGCATCATCAAACACAATAATCCCTGCGGCGTAGCCGTTGGCAACACTCTCGAAGATGCTTTCACAAAGGCGCACGCTACCGACCCTGATGCTGCTTTTGGTGGCATATTTGGTTTCACTGAAGAAGTCGGTGCGGAACTGGCCAAAAAGGTAACCGAAGGTTTTATCGAAATCATCGCCGCACCATCTTTCACCAAAGAAGCTCTCGTTGCCCTTGCCGCTAAAAAGAATGTGCGAGTGCTGAAACTGAAACCAACATTGTTGCAACCAAATAAAGAAACGTCCTGGCACATTCGCGATTTGCAAGATTTTGGCTGCATCATCGAAAAAGATGTTGAAGCACCAGTGCAATTAGCGCAATTTCAAACAGTGGTCGGCGCGGCACTTGGACACGAACACCTGGCTGACGCAGCGTTTTCGTGGTCTGTCGTCAAACATCTTACTTCAAACGCGATTTTCATTGCTAAAGATGGACAGTCACTGGGATTTGGTATTGGTCAAACCAGTCGCATCGCCAGTGTGAGAATTGCTATCAACCAGGCTGGCGAAAAGGCACGGGGTGCTGTCATGGCATCAGATGCCTTTTTCCCAGCCATCGACAACATCGAAGCAGCAGCTAAAGCCGGTATCAGTGTGATCATTCAACCTGGCGGCAGTATCAAAGACAAGGATGTCATTGCCGCTTGCAACGACAAAGGCATCACCATGCTCTTCACCGGGCAGCGTGTGTTTAAGCACTAAGGGAACTTTACGAGCGGAGAATTAAGTGAACATACCACTGGTCGGTATCGTCATGGGCAGCGAATCAGATTATGAAACGCTGAAACAAGCAGAAGACATTCTCATTCATTTTGCTATCCCCTACGAAATCTCAGTCACGAGCGCGCATCGCACACCTGATGTTATGTACGAGTATGCGAAAACCGCCGCAAAACGGGGGCTTAAAATAATCATCGCCGGAGCAGGTGGTGCAGCCCACTTGCCCGGAATGGTGTCAGCAATGACTCCACTGCCGGTGCTTGGCGTGCCGATTCAATCTAAAGCCCTAAGTGGCATGGACAGTTTGCTCTCTATTGTCCAGATGCCAGCGGGAGTGCCAACAGCTACGTTTGCTATCGGCAATGCAGGCGCCACAAATGCAGCACTTTTTGCTGTGCGCATGCTCGCGTTAAACGATAAAGAGCTGGCTGAACAATTGCAGCATTTCATCGAGCAGAAGGCTAAATCGGCTCTAGCCGGCAACGAAAAAGTACAAGCACGGCTTAGAGAGGCCACTTAAATGGCAAAAAGAATCGGCATTCTCGGCGGCGGTCAATTAGGGCTTTTACTCGCTCAGAGTTTGATCCGACTGGGTGCTGAGGTTCACGTTTTCGATCCAGACGCTCAGTCGCCGGCATGCCAGATGTTGGCTCATTCTTCCAGCTTTGCCTGGTCGAACGAAGAGGAATTGTCAAAATTCTTTGAAGGCTGCGATTGCCTCACCTATGAATTTGAAAATGTGGAAAGCGAGCTGCTCTTTCGTCTCGAGAAGCAAAAACCACTTTATCCAGCGGCCAATGTTTTACGCGTCACTCAAAATCGACTATCGGAGAAGCGCTTTCTCAACAACCTGCGTTTGCCCCATGTACACTTCGCTCATTTTAAATACGAGGATTTAGCCAGCAATCGCCGACGAATTCAAGAATTTGGTCTACCGTGTCTGGCGAAGACTACCTTTGGTGGCTATGATGGCAAAGGACAATATTTTTTGCAGACACCAGAGGATGCAGAGAATTTCGCCAACCAACCAAATCTCCAGGGTGTTGATTTCATTCTTGAAGAGGCCATTCAAATAGCCGCCGAAGTCAGCTGCATCGTGGCTCACTCTAAACACGGTCAAGAAATTGCATTTCCCGTTATGGAAAATATTCACCACGAACAAATCTTAGATTTAACGATAGTACCAAGCGTGGTGCCGTTAGCCGTGCAAGTTGAATTAATCAAACTAGCTCACGAAGCTGCTAGACGACTCAATGTTGTTGGACTTCTCACTGTCGAATTTTTCCTGTCAAGGCAAAGGCCTCGCACGGTCAATGTCGCCGACATAGAGGGCTGGTACATTATGATCAACGAATTCGCACCAAGGCCACACAATTCTGGACATGTGACGATGAAAGCTTGCGACATCAGCCAGTTTGATGCCTTAGCTCGAATCTTGATGGACGTGCCTTTAACAAAGCCTTCGCTTGTCAGCGATGACATCTATTTTATGGGGAATTTGCTGGGTGACGTCTGGATTGGTCAACAAAGAAACGAGTTGGACCTTTCGCCTTTAAAGCACTTTCCCTCGATAAAAGATGTGGTTATCTACGGCAAAAAAGAAGCAAGGTCAAAAAGAAAAATGGGACACTTTGTCGGTCAGGCACTCAATTATGAGCAAGCCATTGCCGACGTCCACGAGTTTCGCGAAGCTTTGAGCGTCCCACCTAAAGTAACTCAGCACTCTAATAGATAGGAATCATTGTCGGACACTCTTTTGTTTTCGCGGCTTGCTCGGCCAATGTCGAGCCAAACGATGGTCCAAATTTCTCTGCAGGAACAAGAACTCTTTCTCTTTCCAAATTAGCAGCCGCCTCATTGGTCCAGGCATCATAAGGAAATTCCATTGCATTATGCTTGCGATACCAGATTTCCAACCCCGCATTTTTCCACACCAGCACGACAGGTGATGGCAAACCATCGTCAAGTTGTTGCTGCATATTATGCAAAGTAGATTTTTGCATCTTGATGATCATGCCGCTTGGAAAAACTTTCAATTCATTATCGGGCAATAAATCGATAATTTCTGCAGTCGCTTTGTGCACGGCGACAAGCACACCGGAGCCTTGTTTACACCAGGGCAAAGTCTTGAGGAAGTCGATCAATTGGACAGTAGTGAAAGTTCCTTCAGTCATTATTTATCCGCCAGAAGTGTTGTTTTCGATTTCTTGAGTTTGCAAATGAGTTTGGACAAATGAGATTTAACAAGTTCTATAACCAGACCATCAAAATATACATGCCCGACAAAAGGTCTTTCTGACCAAAATATTAAAACTGGGCGGGGAAAAACTCATTGACCGACCATAAGCCGCTGATAGGCGCATTCCACAAGGCTCTCCGCTGTAACGCCATCAATTAACAATTCAGCAACGCCGAATCGAATTCGTCGATTTTTCGCATAATTGTCCGCGGATTCAACGCAGCGTCGACTAAACTCTTCCTGCAAATATTGCACTGCAGCAGATGCAGTCGCGTGATCGTGTCCGAATAAACTGACAGCGATGCAACCCTCTGACCACTGGGCGCGGATGTCACCCAAACGAAAGCGAGCCTGAACAATTAAGGTAAGTTCTTGAAAAAGTTGATCTTGAGCGGCAAAACCGCTCGATAATGCAATTTCTTGAAAATTCTCAATGGCTAGAAGAGCCAGCGAAAACGGCGAACCGTTCACTTTAGCGGTTTCGATAAATCTAGACACAGAGTTCAGGAAGGCCACCCGACTAATCAGTCCACTTCGTTCGTTAATACCCGCCCGCTCTTTTAAGGCCTGCGAAACTTCTAGTCGACTGCGTACCCGACTCAATAATTCTTCGGTCAAAATTGGTTTGGCAATTAAATCATTGCCACCGGCTCTAAAAGCAGCGGCCCGCCCTTCTGGCGAACTTTTGGACGTAAGAAATATTATCGGCAACTTCGCAAAACGTTCGGTCGATCGCATCAAACGACAGATGTCGTAACCCGACACACCAGGCATTACAACATCGACAAGAACAAGATCCGGTTCGAATTCTTCAAGAGCTTCAAGAACAAGATTGGGTTCATTTAACGCGTGTACAGCCAGTCCCTGTGAAAGCAAAGTGCCACTGATGAATCCCGTCAAGACCACATCGTCATCTATTGTCAAAACTCGCGCTTTGGTCGTATCACGCAAGGTCAGAAGCGATTCAACTGCCACAGAAACAGATACTGGATCGTGATTTCCAACCAGATTAAACTCAGCGCCTAGGTAAAGCAGAATATCATCGGGCCATTCTGTTTCGGTGACAAAGGCAAACGGCAAAGCGCGAAAGAAGTGATTTTGTCTGGCTTTTTCAATCTCTGTCAGTGCATCTTCCAGTGGCACCTGACTCATATCGATTAATGCGCAATCAAATCTTTGCTTAGTACAAAGAGCAACAGCCGCCGGCAAATCGTCAACTAATTGCGACTCGCCGATCTCATTGCGGGCCAACTCTTTGCTCAGACCGGCGAAAGACTCGTATGGTCCCACAAGCAATACACGACTGAGGACAGCATCTGATCTACCGGAACTCGACGCCTGGCTCAAGATGGCACTAGATTCGGCAATCTCAGCACAAAGCTTGACGCTGTTTTCGATCCGTCGCCATAAGTTATCATCAAACGCTGCACCACCTGCAGTACCAGCGTGAAGAAACTGTTCGATATTTGCAGCTGCTTTACCAACCTCTGGAAAGCCGAGAGAGCCAGCGGTTCCTTTAAAACGATGGGCTAACTGAGCCACCTCGTCAAGTTTGGCCGAATTAAAGCAATCGGCCTTAAAGTCGGCGACGGCCTTTGCAAGCTCTTCAACTTTTTCGGGCAAGCTTCTACCATAAGCAGCCCGTGCCACTTTCAAAGCGCGCTCTACATCAATCTTTTGACGAGAAGCAACAACTTGCTCGCTACCTGCAGAGTCTTCTCCGCGAATGATCGATGTTTCAATTTGATCGTTGCGACTGAGCGCTATTTTTTCAAATTCAGGTCGCGTTGCATCATCTACACTTGCCTTAGCATTAGCAATATCAAGAGCAGGCATACTTGAATGGCTCATACGCATGGCATCTTTGCCGTAAGGAGTATTACCTGGTCGCATAGCTGGCATACGGGTACTAGAAGCTCCCGGTCCTCGAGAAGTTGAAGGATCTGTTTCAGGAGCTAACGGCGTTGCAGCACTACTTTCTTCAACCAAATTCGAATTCTGTTTAGCGGCTTCAGCCCGAGCACGATTTTCAGCCTCCTGTTCTTCGCGTTTATGAGCTTCCTCGCTCAAGAGATTGCGCTCACGTTCGGCTTTCAAGACTTCGTACGAATCCTCGTCTTGGTTCTCTAAATTTTGCTCGGCCGGAGAATCTGCGCTGACATTATTATCAGCATCAATTCCATCAGGCTCGGCGAGCTCATCTTGAGCTGAGTCTTCATTTTGATAGCTCTCCATTGACGGGGGAAGCACACCCGTTGGAATTTGCATCTGCAGTTGAGGGAGCAAAAATTCAATTTGCTCCAGAAAAAGGTCTGGCACGATCGGCTTCTGCAAAATCAAACTAACGCGCAAAAGGCTACGTAAACGATTAAAAGTTTTGGCATCGCACCACGTGCCGGTCAAGAAGACAAGAGGAATGTTATTGCCTTCCTCGCGAATCTTAGTAATCCACTCCATGCCATCCATTCCGGGCAAACGATAATCCACAATTGCTAAGCTTGGACGTTGCTCTAGCAATACTTGGTCGGCATCTCTAGCGCTGCGCGCCTCAATAACTTTGACGCCAGTCGTTTTAATCAAACTGGCCAACAGCATACGGAAGTGCGCATCATCATCCAATACAAGGACTGACGGAACTATTTCCCTAGGCGGATCAAAATTCATCTACCCCTCGCGATTGGTGACCAGAAAGGCGGTCAATTTGGCTCCCCACATTATCGCGCATCTTGCTCAGTCTTTCTTTAACGGCTGAATTGGTCTAAGGAGTCTGATAAATCGTAAGCTTTGACGATTTTGACCTCAAAAAAGTGACATCAAGTTCGACAGTTGGTAGGATAAAACAGCGAAAAAGCCCTGCCAAGCAGTAGCAAGCGACTTTAGCCGTTGTTCAGTGTGGAGGTGGTGGCGTTTATATTCTAGGGATTGTGGAACATCTTAAATAGGTTCCCTCGGGCCCCACCGCTCAAGGTCATGAGTGACCTTTGACTAGAACTAAAAAGTATCCTCAGACACTAGAAATCAATACTAAAAAAACAATGGAAAGCATCTGCCCAATTTGCAAAAAACCTTATGACGGAGTCGTCTGCTCGCAATGCACTGTGACTGATTTAGATGTGAGCGGTCTGATGGCCTCTGAAGGTCTACAAGTTGAGTCAGCCGAAAACTCCGACGATGCAGCGACAGCCTTCCTTGTAGACCTGGTTTCTAATCGCAAAATACCAATTACTACACCTCGTTGCAAAGTCGGACGCGATGACCTCAACGACATCGTCATCAGCGGTGATCAATCAATTTCTCGCTTTCACTTCGTGATCAGTAAAGAGAACAATCAGTACTTTGTTCAAGACGGTAAAAGTCGTCACGGTACCTTTCTCAACGGCAATCAAATCTCAGAACCCGAACCCATCCATGACGGCGACGTTTTGAAAGTGGGCGTTTCCTTATTCTGGTTTGTCATAGAATCCGCTGCTGGATCCGCTGACACCAATAAAGGTCCAACTTCTGTAAGAGCCGGACACGACCTCGAATTTATGGTTCCCAATTCAGACGAGGCACTCGTCACCAATAGAGATTCAGAAGCCACGATGGCTTTACCGAAAGTAGCGCCAATAGAAGCTCCCGTAACAAAATCAGAAACTCCCGAAAGCAAAGTCGAGTCGAAAAGCGACAATGGCAAAAGCACTGCGAGTTCTAAAAATGGGAAAGGAAAAGGCTCTAAAGCTGAAGCAAAAGCCGACAAAGGCAAAGATTTCGATGGTGAGACATTCAGCGCAGATCCAAATTCGCCTGAGCAGACTCAATCTTCTTTGCTGAACGCAATCAGCGAATCCATCCAGGGAGCGGGCTCCAATTCTTCCGCTGCCGAAGCCGCTCTGGACGCCAAAGCGAATAAAGATGAAGAGAGCAAAGACAAAACCGTTAATGCCGAAAACACTTCCAAATCGGGGGAGACTAAAGGCACTCCGAAGATGGACAAATTAAGAAGATTCGATCCTGATTCTTTGATGAATCGCGATGAAGAATATGCTCTTGGCAATTTCACATTTTTCGAGCCTCTGACCGGACAAACAGCCGGTGACGAAGCCGCCATTAACATCGATGGAGCACCGCTCAATAGCAGTGCGACAGCAGAGTTCGTGCCTTATGATGCATCCGCTTATGAAGCGCAAGAGGCAGAAGCCAATGCGCCAGCTTCCAATGAAGTGGAAAAAAGTCAGGCCGAGCCAGATGGATCGACCAAGGCTGAAACCGAAACGTCAGAAAATCCAGTTATCACCGAAATCAGTGCGACCGCCGAAAGCGCATCAGTACAGTTGCCGGAGACGGCCGAAACCACAGCGGAAACGACAGAAGAACCTACGGCTAAAGACGAAAATTCTGCAGCCACTCTGGACAAATTCGCCGAAATCGTCGGCGAAGCAAGTTCGCCCGGCGATGCGAAAAAGGCTGATGAAGAGCGTCTAGAAAAAGAAGAGCGAGAAAGTTTATCAAAAGCAATTGGTGAGATTCAACCAAATCAACCCCATGAACCACATCAAGATGATCAAGAAGGCTCTGAAACAGCCGAGGTCAGCGTGGAGACGTCGCAATCGAACCAAGAAGAAAAACACACCAACGGAGCAAAGAGCGCAATGAGCACAGTGATCGAATCTTCCGGCGTAGTTCCAAACTGGTGCAAGAAGTACTTCTCTGGCGAACTTAGCGATTTAGGCAAAGAACTAAGTGAACTCAATGAGCAGGTGAAAGCGGCTCAGCAAAAAATTCAAGACGTCCAGTCAAGAGTAGCTCTCACTCGCGGTCTACGCAATGTTTTACTCTCTTCGCAGGGCGAAGAACTGGTTGAAGGTTGCAGCAAAGTCCTAAGTCTGCTCGGCTGGGAAGTGAAGGTCTCAGACGATGACAAACATGAATTACGCCTTAATGGTGATGGAAAAGATGTTTGCATCGCGAGCATCGTCTGGACCAATACTCAAGCCGATAGAACTCATCTAGCACAACTGTCGATCTCTCAAACACGCTTCTGGTGCGAACAAGGCACCGAGCCAAAGGGTATTTTGATTGTCAGCAAGGCTTCGGATTCTGAACCTGAGCAACTGACTTCAGCTGACTTCAATTCGGAACTTGCAGAATATGCCAAGAAGAAAAATGTCTGTCTAATGACGACTCTGCAACTGCTCTCCATTTATAAAGAAGTTGCCTTGAACAAGGGCAATGTCGACAAAGTGCGAGCAAAAATGTCAGATAGCAGCGGTTGGCTCGAAGGTTTCACGCTGGAGCCAGGCGAATTTGTAGAAGAAGTTGAAGAAACAGTAGCTGAGGAAAAAGAAGGAGTTTCATCCAATAAACTTAGTTCACTACTTTCGGCCTGATAGTCACAGATAGAAGATTACGGCGTATGACCTCAAGGTCATGCGCTTTTTTTTGGCGAAACTTCCAAGCCTTCCTCCCGTCATGCTTCAGAACGAAGTGCTGGAAGCGCAAGAACACCCGCAGGTGAATGTGTCGTTCAGCGATATCAAAAATCAAAAATATGTTTCGCTCTCAGGCACCGCTCAGTTAGTGAGAGATAAAGCCAAGATCAAAGAAATATGGCAACCGGAATTAAAACCCTGGTTTCCTCAAGGAGTGGACACTCCAGACATCGCTGTATTGCGCATTAACGCAGAAAAGGCTGAGTACTGGGATACCCCTTCATCGTTCGTCGCTCAAACTCTAGCCTTTGTGAACAGCGTAACTGGGGCCGATCTTCCTGTAAGAGAGAACAAAAAAATGGCGTTGCTGTAATTTAACGCACTTCAACGTGGTTCAACCAGTTTTAAACTGAACTAGAAGAATGCAAAATCGATAGACAAAAAGATTGCACAATTTTGAAATTATTCGCTAAAGATTCCAACGTCTGTCTTGCTTTTTGCCAATCTGCTCGAGCTGCGTCATTTTCTAGATTTTTTGCTGGTTCAACCATGGACACAGCACCGACGGCGGCGCTCGCGCCCTTCATTTCGTGAGCTGCAGCTTGCAACGCGCGAACATTTTCATCGTCAATCGACTTTTGCAGGCGCTCAATCAAATCGTTGCTGGAGTCGATAAAAATCTGCAACAACTCGCGCGCGCCTTCTTCTCCACATGTATTCTGAAGTGAATCCCAGTTTAGCGGCGGCACACCATCGACGCCACTGGCACCACCATTAGTGTCTTCATTTATGCCCATATTTAAGCCCTGCTCACTATTGTGCTCCACTACTTTTATGGTCTCCCCGGATAAAACTGGTTGTTCTGCCAGATTCTCCTCAATACTTTGGTCATAACGAAACCACCGCAGCAAAACCTCTCTTAGCTTATTAGTAGTTACTGGTTTACTGATGTAATCGTCCATTCCTGCTGCTATGCATTTTTCACGATCGCCCTCCATGGCGTGAGCGGTCATGGCAATAATGGGAATGTGCCGCCCCGTTAATGTTTCATTGCGCCGGATGGCGCCAGCCGCCTCCAGACCATCCATCTCTGGCATCTGGCAGTCCATCAAGACGACAGAATAGGAGAAACGATTGACGGCGGCAACGGCTTCTCTACCATTGCCGACGACATGGGCAAAAAAGCCAAGCTCCTTCAAGAGAAGTAATGCCACTTTTTGATTGACGGCATTGTCCTCCGCGACGAGAATAAGTCCGGTTTTGATAAAAGGAGTTTTATCGCTATTGACAGGCAACGCAACGTCATGCGCGGGTTTATGCACAGGCACCTTATTTAATACCAATGCCATGCAATCAAAGAAACGTGATTGTTTAATCGGTTTTACTAGGTACGCCGAGAACCCTGCTTCCACTGCTTTCTCACCGAGTTCGGTGCGCGACGATGATGTGCAGAGGATCAACTTCGTCGAACTCAACAGAGGATCTTCTTTAATCAAGTCAGCAAGAGCAAAGCTCTCGGTTTCTTGCCATTCAACAATAGCCAGATCAAAGGGATTGCCAGCTCTACTTTGTTGTTGAATCAATTCGTAGGCTTCAGCAGCCGTTGTCACACGCTCACAAGCGATCCCCCAGGACGTAATGTAATCCTGCATCACTTGCCCGGCACCATGCAGCGCATCCACAACGAGTACTCGAGAATGTTCAAGCTCTGGATAGCCCTTTTCTTCATCGGCGAGGTCAGATAGCTCGAGAGGCACGTTGAAAAAGAAGGTTGAGCCTTTCCCCTCGGCGCTGCGTACACCAATTTGACCGCCAAGCAATTCAACAAGCAAGCGAGCGATAGAAAGGCCTAATCCGGTGCCACCATAGCGTCTGGTGATGGAGCCGTCGGCTTGAGTAAAAGGCTGAAACAATCGATGTACAGTTTCATGAGCCATACCAATACCGGTATCAGTCACGGCAATTTTAATAAGGTGCTTCTTCGAATCCGCTTGTTCAAGAGTGACTCGCACTGTTACTTCACCAGAATCAGTGAATTTAATAGCGTTGCTGAGCAAATTTAGTAAAACCTGTCGCAGACGTCCAGGATCTCCTCTTAGGTGCCGATGAACTTCAGGCGCTACAAACGTCATCAGTGAAATATTCTTGGCTCTTGCTTGATCGGCGACCAGTTCGGCAGTGCCTTCAATGACCGGCAGTAAATCGAAATCCAGGATTTCCAATTCAATCTTGCCTGCTTCGATTTTGGAGAAATCGAGAATGTCATTGATGATATCCAACAAAGACGCAGCTGAATTGTGGATGATACCTGCTATTTCGTCTTGCTGACGATTGAGCTGCGTACGCATCAACAAATCGCTCATGCTAATGACGCCATTGATTGGTGTGCGAATTTCGTGACTCATATTCGCCAAGAATTCAGATTTAAAACGTGAGGCTTCTAAAGCCTGGTCCCTTGCCTGTTCAAGCTTAGTGGCCAGTGATTTCAGCTCACGATTGGCCACCGCTAACTCAATGACCCGCTTTTCCAGGGCTTCATTCAATCTCTCAATTTGCTCTTGCGCTCGTTTTCTCTGCTGCACGCTGCGCAAAAGCGAGCGCACGCGCGTGACTATTTCTGCCGGGTGAAAGGGCTTGAACAAATACTCATCCGCGCCTGCTTCCCAGCCTCTCAACATGTCTTCTCTTTGGGTTAAAGCCGTTAGCAAAATCACAGGCACCATAGCGGTCTCAGGCTTGCTTTTGATTTCACGACACAAAGCCAGTCCATCAATGCCTCTTTGATTCACCGCTGCCAGTACCAAATCCGGCTTCCATTCAAAGAGGTCATTGGTTGCTTGATCGGCTGTCAGAGCCACTTTCGCTTGACATAAATCACTAAGTAAATGCACAACATAGGCCGCTAGGTCGGCGTTATTTTCTGCCACCAAAACCTTGGGCAACTTCTGCAAATGTTGTGTCTGCTTTCTGATTTCCAGAGGAAAATCAGTGGGACGCAGTCTAGTTGCTTCCACCAAATCAATCGGACGAACGAGAGCGGTGTCTGAACTTAAAGTCGCGGGCAAATCGACAAGAGGGGCATCAATTGTTACTTCAAAGCGACTACCTTTACCGATTTCGCTGCTAATTGAAACTTCGCCGCCAAGCAGCGCACTAAATTCAGTAACTAGAGCGAGGCCAAGCCCCATGCCCTCGAGACGCCTGGAAGAGGCTTCACCAACCTGACGCAATTCTTGAAATAAACGCCTATCTTTGATGTCAACAATACCAATACCGGTGTCGATCACGATTAGTTTTGCTCGGCCATCATCGATGCGAATCAAAACATCGACCTGTCCATTGACCGGCGTGAATTTAATTGCATTGGAGATTAAATTGAAGGTAATTCGTTCGAATAAGTAACGGTCTAAACTGACGATTGAAGGACCTTCGCAAGCAGTAAAACGCATCTTTATAGATTTACGTTCGGCGATGGATTGAAAGTCCATCACCACGGATGAGATTAACGCGCAAATATTGACGGGTTGACGACTAACCTTCAATTCACCCGTCTGTGATTTGGAAAAATCAACAAAGCCAGCAACCATTTGCATGAGCTTCACTGAATTACCATGAACAGCCTGGAGCAAAGCAGTTTGCTCTTCGCTTAACGAACCATGTTCGCCCATCAGCAAGGATTCTAACGGCGCCAACATTAAGGTCAAAGGCGTCTTCAATTCTGCCGAAATATTGGCTATGAACTCGTTTTTAGCCTCTTCCATAGACACTCATAGCGAAAATTTTGTCCTATCCATTCGAGTATCGACATAGACCCCAGTCTAGATCACATGCCCATTATCAAGTCAAAAATCCTCGCGTTTAGCGCAAGCTGCTTCGATCAGACGCGGTTTTAGTCGGCACGGAACCATCAAATTTGGCCGCTTGCTCATCCAATTTAGCGACCTTGCGCATGAATTTCTCAGCCACAGAGGGAGGCATGCTGGGCGTAAGCGCTATATACAATTTATAACTGTGACTTGCTTCGCGATAGTTGCGGGCATTGTCGTTAGGCAAAGTGAAAGTGAGCTTTTCCAACGCCTGAGCTAATCCGAGCCTCGCATCGGGGTTACGAGGATCACCATATATAGCATCATGAAATTTCTCGGACGCCGGCAAGAAATTACGTTTTTGCAAATAGTCTTGAGCCTGGTTGAAGGCAGACTTACCATCCTGGCGGGCACGAGCGACAACCTCTAAACCCTGCCTGCCTCTAATATCTGAATTAGGAAACGATAGCGCTCTGCGATAAGCGGCTTCAGCCAATTCCAGGTCGCTAGATGCAAGGGCACTATCAGCGATATTAAAGACCTGAGTCGGATCGACAGACTCGTTAATAGCACGTCGCAGCTGCTCATCTGACTCTCTAAAATTGTTCAGAGCGAGAAGAGCCTCAGCCAGAGCGACTCTTTCCTCTATTGTTGTGGGTACACCCATTGGCGTCAGGTTGGTCGCCTGACCAGATAAAGCAAGCAAGGCTGCCTGAGCATAACGTATCTGCAAATTCGTAGGATTGGCTCCAGCAGCCTGGCTCAGCAAGTCCTTCGCTTTAGCATAATCATCAGCACGTAGAAATCCACCAGTTGATTCTCTGAGCGATCGCACATAAAAAGCGCGAGCTAAACCACGCGCGGCTTCACTGGATGAAGGTGTCGCCGTGAGCACAAATTCGTAATCAGCTATCGCCTGGGTTATCTTGCCCAGGCGAATGTTCGCATCTGCAATAGCTAGATGCAAAGGTACATCCGAGGGAATCGCTTGCAAACCCTGTCTGAGCTTAACGACTGCATTGAGCACATCCCCGTGCGCCATGAAACTTGAGGCCAAACACAAATAACCTTCTGGATTGTCGGGACGCAATCGAATTGCTTCGGAGAATTCACGCTGAGCTGCCACTGACTCCCCGAGTTGCTGCTCAGCCTGACCATAGGCGATATGAAGAGCATCATTGTTGGGATTTTTGTACACTGCCATACCATATTCGCGCACCGCTTTATCGAATTGCCCCTGCTTTGCATACATTTGTCCCAGCCCGAAATAGGCCGTGGAATTGTTAGCACTGATAGAGATAGCACGACGTAAATTCTCTTCGCCGACGCTGTATTTGCCTTGTTGTACTTGAACAAAACCAAGATAAGCCCAGGCGTTTGCGTATTTGGGATCAAGTTTAGCGGCACCGCCAAAAGCCTGTTCAGCTCTGTCCAGGCGTCCTTCCTCACGATAAACTTTACCGAGCAAGTAATGCGCCTCAACCACTCTTGGATCGGCATCTAGAGCTTTATTGCATTCACGTCCAGCTTGCTTGAGCAATGCACTTCTTTGCTTTTTGTCTGATTCACTTGTCGCTTGCAATCGATTGAGTGACGTCATCGCCTTGCCACAGTGAGCAACTGCATTATTGGCGTCGATTTCCAAAACACGATTAAATTGAGCATCGGCTTCATCAAGCTTTTGCTGCCTACCAAGAGCCATCCCCATGCCGGCCAAAGCCTCAACATTGTTTGGCGCGACGGCAATTATTTGCTTGAAAACCTCAACGGCTTCAGGATATTTTCCATCCACCATCAGTTGTGAAGCCGTGCGCATTTGCGAACTAACGTTAGGCACTGCTGGCTCGACAGCGGGCTTTTCCTCCGCGGTCTCCTCAGTTGCTCTGGTTTCATTTTGAGTCGACTCGCCAGCGGCTTTGATTACTTTTGCAGGCTTTACAGGCGGGCTCGAAGAAGTCGTGGCTGGGGACATTTCTTCTTGAGCCACTGCGGCTAGGCAAGAAGAAAGTTGTGCGCTCAACAAAACCGAGGTGATGACTAAAGAGCGTGAAAACAATAGAGAAGATGCCCAGCGGTGCTCATTTTTTTCTATTCTCACTAATTTATCCAAACCTTTACTAACTAATTTCAGTATCAAACTCTGCACTGGTGAACATCTTGACCAAGCCCCAGAAGCTCTCACGACTGTGCCCAGGCGACCAGTCTTTAGTCTAAACGGGAAGGAGCGCAAAGAGAAGCGAAATTGCCGCATATGAACGGATTTAACCGAGTTTGGACACGACATTTTACGTGAGCGACTTATGTCACAAACCGACTTGCACAGGTCTGAACGGGAAACAATTTCATCATAGTTCGACACGTGCAAGATCACACAAATCGGAGTCCATCACAATCAACGAGATTGATACCAAAATCGACTGACTATTTGTGTCAAACTGATGTAGATCGGCGTTGCCAAAACGTTTGTATGAAGACACAATTTGACACTTATTGACTACAAGAAAATTTTCGAAAATTTACAACGTCAAAAGAAAGCTCTGATATACTGGTTCGGATTATCGCCTCCCCCAAGAGCAGATAATAGGTAGCCAAGCAGGTTCCGACGGCAATCCCAATTCCGCGTGAAACGACTGCTAACCGGTCAAGAAATTGCTCGACGCGTAAAAACGGACGCGCAAAGGGGTTGTTTTTTATGGGCAGTGAAACAAAGCTACGCGCTCTGGTAGTCGAAAATAATCCGACAGCGGCTAATCTACTACGCCTAAATTTAATTCGCCGAGATTTTGAAGTCGAATGCCTACCTACTCTGCAGCAAGCGATTGTACGCGCCGCGCACACACGGGCAAAAGAGCAACCACGACTCGATGTCATTTTGCTCGATCTTTCACTGCCAGACAGTGAAGGTATCACCACTTTTCATGAACTTTATCGCTACGCCAGCGATATTCCTATTGTGGTCATGTCGAGCCTGACAGATCAAAATCTAGCACAAGAAGCCATCTCTAGCGGCGCTCAAGATTTTCTCGTCAAAGGTATACCCAGTGCCGAATCTGTGGCACGCTGCCTACGCTATGCGGCCGAAAGACAACGCTTTGAAGTAAAGTTATGGGAAAGCGAGCGCCTGACCAGACTGATTATCGAAAACGCGCATGACGCCTTTGCTTCGATTGACGCTGGCGGCATTATCACTGGCTGGAATATTCAGGCGGAGAATATTTTCGGTTTTTTTCGCAAGGATGCCATCGGCAAATCTTTCGTCGATACGATCATTCCCGCCGACCTGCGAGAATTTTTCAATCAACAAATTGAAGCGTTTCTCGCAGGTACACGAGGCAATCTAATCAACAACCGAGTCGAGATGGCTTTATTGCGCAACGGGGGACAATTATTTCCCGCAGAAATTGCCATCTTTCCGGTCACCATCGGCAGCAGCTACACCTTTTGTACGTTTGTTCACGACATCAGCGAGCGAAAATCGATCGAGAAGCGCCTCCGGGCGGCCAATAAAGCCCTGGAAGATCTCCTCAACGATCGCCGTAGCCAAAACGACGACGGACAGGGCAGCTTGAATCTGAGTTCATCTGCGCTGCGCGACATAAAAGAACCTCTTGAAGCCCTGCAAGGCTATACGGCTTCGCTTCAGAATCACTGTCGACAAGTCGGAGACGAAAGCGCAGTGCGATTTGCGCAGACAATTGCCAGATGCGCCAGTCAAATTCATTTAGCTCTGACGTCCTCGTCAACTCAATCGAACGCCAGCAAATTGTCGCGCCTTTTCCCACCAAGCCAGTTTAATAGCACATCAATAGCCGGTCCCAACACCATTCCCCTGCCCAAAGACACAATTTCTAAATAAGCACCGACCATACTCAAGGAAGTTGGGGTCATCACCAGTGGTGCACCTATTGTCTTCAAGAAGCAACGTTGGGCCGTTAAATAGGATAGGTCAAAACGTTAGCAACGTTCGGCCTCAGCCAGCCCCAGCTCTCATAAATTTAACAAATCAGAACGAATGGTCTGGAAACCTGCACCAAATTGAGTGCTGGGAGTACAAGATATTCTCAGAAAGTTTTTTTCATTTTGCATTTGTGAAATTTTTGCGAAAGGCAATTTGCCAGTCACGAAAAGCCTGCCCCTGCATACACTTTGAGAAACAGCAGTTTAGGCAAGAACGTTTTTGCCACCAATACGACGACGACAAATTGACACAAAAAAGAGAAAATTCCCCCATGAAACACCATTTTGGGCGATTACATTCTCCGCATGATCTGTTAGAGTACGGGCATGAAGAAGAAGAAATTTTCAATCCCCGATTCACAAGTCACCGCCCTTGGTCTAGCCTTACAGCAAAGACGATTGGAAGTTGGTTTGTCGCAAGAAGATTTGGCTGAAAAAGCCGGACTTCACCGCACGTATGTAAGTTTAATTGAGAGAAAATCCTGTAATTTTTCAATCAAGATTTACATGCGTCTTGCTTACGCACTTGAAATAGAACCAGCCGAGCTTATGCAAATGGCTGAAGGTTTAGTCACAACGAAAAAGCGCTGATCATTTGAGTTCTGCTAGCTCTTTTGAGCAATGCAGGCAATAAATGGCCGCCTTTACCAGAACTGATTAAGTCCCAAATATTTCAATAGACAGAATATCTTGTTATTAACGCGCGGCACTTGTGCCGCGGCACGTTAATATAAGCAGACTATGTCATGGACAAGCCAGAGCGACAATTCCAATAACGTGACCAAGCCACTGGCAACAGCCGGTGCTGTTCAAACACGTCCATTAATCAAATTTGGACTGTTGAGCAGCGGACTTGGCATAATCAATCGTGGCTTCGAGCTGACAACAGCTCGATGGTACGAAGCTGTACGCAAAAACAAAGCGCTGGACACCAAGCTATACGCTGGTGGCCCGTATCCAGGTGCCTGGAAAGCTTTCAGCATCAAGCGCGATTTCTTATTGAATTCTCCATTAAAAGCATTTTTTACGACCAGACAGCGTGGCTTCTGGGAGTTTTGCTATACCATCGAACAAATTTCCTTCAGCATTTGCCTGCCGGACCTCCTCACATGGCGACCGAACGTTGTCTGGACAAAAGAAGTACCGCTTGCGCATTTTCTGCTGGCATACAAATATCTTTTTGGATTGAAGTACAAAATTATTTTTGCCAATGGTGGTGCCTTTGCTCCAACCACCTACAAAGATTTTGACTTTATCCAACATCTTCATCCGGATTCTTTTGTCGAAGCAGAGGCCATCGGCATCCCAGCTAACCGCATGCAATTATTGCCAAATTGCGTGGCCTATAAGCAACCGACTCTGAGCAAAAAAGAACTGAGGGCAAAATACGGTTTTGCTGACTCCGACTGGATCGTTATATGCGTCGCAGCCTGGAACTCATTTCAAAAAAGACTCGACTATTTAATTGATGAAGTTTCAGCAATCAACGATCCAAACGTCAAATTGTTTTTGTGCGGACAACCAGAGCTTGAAACTGCCGCACTGCAAAAACTGGGCAGCGAAAAATTGAACAATCGCGTTACCTGGAGCACGCTTCAGCCAACGGAAGTTTACGAAGCTCTTGCTTTGTCAGACGTCTTTGTTCTACCAAGTTTCCGCGAGGGCCTCGCTTCATCCATCATTGAAGCGGCCATGGCCGGTATTGCCATCATCAGTCATCCACATTCTGGTGGTAAATATATTCTGCGTGACGAGGAATGGCTGCGAGATTTGAGTGAGCCCGGCGCTTTAAAAGAACGTTTGCTCGAAATTCGAACAAACGGAGTCAATCAAGAAAATTTAGCAAATTTGCAAAAAAGTTGTGTCGAGCGTTTTTCTGAACAGGCTCTAAGCGACCAGTTTGTGGCAATGATTGAAAAGGTGGCGAAGCTTTAGCCATGCCCACTAATGGGCAAGAGCGAGAATCCGCTCTAAGTTCTGGGCATCATTTGCTAGCTTCGCTTGCTTGCGCGAATCCGCAACGGAAGGTTCAGACGTGCCCTGATAAGAAACCAATAGATTGTGACAGAACGCTGACGTTCCTGCATCGAGCAACCGCTGAAAATGTTCAAGGGCTAATGTAGTGTGACGATGCGATGATTCTTGAGCTTTATTAACTCGCCAAAAACCTTTGAGGGTACCGTTTGGTAATTCTGACGAACCATCACACCCCCTTAAGACCCAGGCAAAATCATCAAAACTCAGACCATACGCCTGAGCCACGAGAGCATCAAGGGCTGCTCGCAAATTAAGGCGATGAACCGAAGAAAGTGAATCGCAAAAAGCGCTATGACCATCAAAAGCATTCTGCATGTGCAGCAATTCTCGAGCAAAGCGGCGATGATCGAACGAGAGCGATGCCACAATACGTAATAAATCCATGTTGCCAGCGAGCTCGTTTAAATCTGGCAACGGACAGTCTTGAAGCAAATAAAAATTGATATTATTGCCGGTCATTTTCGAGCGTAGAACAAAGTCGAATACAAAACTGTTGAGACAAACTAACAGCGCCAGATTGTGAGGCAAACTTTCACCAGCCTTAAGAACAGGAACCGAGTTGCCGCAAGGAACTCCAGTCAAGGCAGCAGCAATCATTGTTCGCACATTAGTGCTCGAACCAACCGCCAGATAACCGATTTTAAGGGAATTTAAATTGCAACGTTTCTTTGCAACCAGCAGGGGAAGTAAATACTGCGATTGAATCAATTGACTACCGTCTGAATTGGCGTTCCAAGCAGCCGAGCGACCGCTACCGCTAACGTAAGCTTTCTGGCGACAATCGTATTGTCCAAGCATCCTTCCTTCATATACCGGCAACAAAACACTTTCGATTTCACCAATGTCGACAAACTGCTCGCCGGTTTGATCTAGCACTGCATCAGCACTCAAGAATTTGGATTCGTGCGCACTCTGCCAATTACCTTTGAGAAAATTGCCATAGTGATCACAGATATAGCCACGGTTGAGGGCATCCTGCCTACCTACAAATGCGGAAGAATCATTGGTCAAATCAAATTCGCGCTTGAATTTTATGTCAGCGCCATCTTCAAGAATCGTTTGTGCCAGGTGACTGGATTGCGAGTAGATTTTTCTGAGAATTTTTAAGTCACGCTCATCGCTTATCTCAAGAAGGCTGCGCCATTTCGGCGAGAAGGTTTGCAAATCGGCAAGAGGATAGGCGAAAGTCTCAAGAGATGCCGGTGTAGACTGAGAGGCATTAAGGTTGCCAAAACTAACTCTGATTTGTCCATTGCTAGTCTTCTTGCAAAGTGAGAAAACGCAAAAATTAAAGGACGGATGTATAGCAAAAGTTTGATCTTTGTTCAAATACGAAATAATTTCAAAGACGTCTGCCTCAAAAAAAAGCAGGTCGCGCAATGTTTTGGTTCCCTGATCTGTGTAGATACCGGAAGGAACGATCAGCGACATACAACCGTTGCCTGCAAGCAGACAATAAGCCAGTTCTGTGAATAGTTTGTACGAATTAAGATCAGAATTTCCCTGAGCTTTAAAGGGACGGTTGATACCATATTTGGTTTTAATATTTTTAGCACGCTCGGCAGAAATTCGAAGATAGCGATTGAAGCCCTCAAAGAATTTTCTCTCTGCTTGCCAGCGATTTCTTAACGCTGGAGATTTTTGCAGCAATTGTTCTTGATGAATTTCACTTTCTGCCAAGCCGATTGCTCTGTATTTTTCATCGTGAGTTGAAAAAAATTCCCGCGCATTTGGTTTAAGCGTCTCCCATGGTGGATTACAAAGAACGGCATCAAATCCGCCTCTTTGCATAACTTCTGCAAACTCAATTTGCCAATGAAAAATATTCGAATCGAAATATTCATCACTGGCAAAGTCATCCGAACAAATTATTCGATCTAGTTCGCGCTTTTGTATCAACGCGCCATCGCCATCAATCCAACAACCAAGTAGTGAATTGCCTACCTTAAGATGTTCTTTCAGTTCGGGTAAAACTTCCAAAACGTGACTGTGCAGTTTCAACGAACAGAAAAACGCGAGCACATAATAAGTAACGCCGGCTGCTAGAGGATCGAGGTCCACTCCATAAAGACAATTTTCAGCAATTTCTCTCCAGGCGGGACGCTCGATTTTTTTTGCCAGAAAATCCAGCGCGCAAACAAGGAAAGCTCCTGCTCCCATGGCCGGATCGACGATTTTGAGAGCAGTAAGGTCATCGATTTGCAGAGCGTTGCTTTTTTCGTCGAGCTTCAGGGCAAGCAGCTTTTGCAAGGTAGAATGCGTTGCGATTTGGGTCAAATTCCTGGGCGTAAAATATTGACCACGCTTGCGCTTATCAATGACAGAAGGCGTCAAACACCAGCATGAATTGCTAACTTCCAAGCGAAACGACGTGAGATGCTCATATACCGACATGAGCCAGAACGCACCAGAAAGGGCATCTTCACAGGCGGCATGCGGAATCTGTTGAAGCAGCTCGTCGCTCAAACGTTTGACATCATCGTCATTTTCGAGTTCGACTCGGTGCCCCAAATTGGTACGGCCTGAAGTATCGAAACAAGCGTTGGTTTTTCGTAAAAGAGCTATGGCGCAGAGCTCAATGAAAAGCAGTTTTGCCTGCTGCGCAATTTTGCTTGCACCAGCTTCTTCTATCTTTGACGCATCAGTTTTGGATAGCAGGCTTGCAAGAGCAAGCAGCTGAACTTTTCCAAACACATCTGCTTCGCTCATAAAAATCTAGTCCGCACGACGAATTGACGTCAGGCAGGCTTGCCCCAATACCAACCCTGTCCATAAGGCACGCCGATATCCACGAGCATTTCTAATTCTTCGCGCTCTTCGATTCCTTCCGCAATAACATCTGCACCAAGAGAATTGACTACTTTGACTAAGCGCTTCAGCAAACGCGCTTTAGACGGCTCAGAAGCGATGCCCGTAACATATTTGCGATCGATTTTGACAATATCTGGCTCGAGAATAATCAAACTTTCCAGAGAGCTGCGACCAAAGCCAACGTCATCAATTGATACCAGAATTCCTCTCTCTTTTAGAGCGAGCACATGATCGCGCAAATAAGCGGGGTCACCGATAAATTGCTGTTCGCTGATTTCAACGCAATACTCACGTGTCACACCATCATCGGGGAAAAGCGTCATCAGACGATCTATAGGCGTGTCGATAATAGTGGATGGGAACAAATTGACGTGAAAGCGTGCTTTTTGATCGAACTTCGGCAGCACGCATGCAGCAAGGCATGTCTTTAAACAGCGAAGATCGACAATAGTAAGAAGATTATTTTCGACGCTGATTCTAAATAGATCGTCTGGCATTTCAAACGCGCCAGCAGGACCACGACTCAGAATTTCGTAGCCCACAACCTTCTCTTCATCCAATTTAAAAATGGGCATAGAAACAGCTCTAAAGCAATCGCCTTTGCGCAATAGATCTGTTAAATCGGTCAGAGCTTCACGATTTGGTTCATGCTCTTTTTTGTCTTTTTCGCTGATTGACACGCGGTTTTTGCCGAGCATTTTACTTTCACGAACGGCCAGACGACAAAGTGAAAGAACTTCTTCAATTGAACAAAAATCATATGGCAAAGCGAGTACACCAAGGCTGGCGGTCACGCGGATAGTTTCTGTAGCCAGTCGCAACGGACTGTCAGCAACAGCCAATCGCACTTTTTCAGCGACGAGCATGCCTTCAGCCAGGCGCGTATCCGGTAACAGCATTAAAAATTCATCAGACCCAATGCGAGCGATGTGGTCTGTCGGTCTAAGAGTATCGCGCAATCTTCCCGAAATTTCTCGTAGAACAACGTCACCCACAGCATGGCCAAGAGAGGCATTAATGCGGTCGAAATCATCACAATCCAGCAACGCCGCAACAAGATTCCAGCCCTGGCGTTGCGCACGGCTAAACTCACTTTGCAGAGCACGTTCGAGCCCAATGCGATTAAGTACTTCAGTTAAAGCGTCGACATTCGCCAGAGTCTCAAGCCTGCTGGTTGCTGCCTCCAATCTCAAAGTGGCGTCTTTAAGGGCTGCTTCAACACGCATCATATCGACTGCATGCCTGAGAGACTGAACAAAAGTCTTCGGGTCGAGCGAACTCTTTCGCAAATAATCCTGGGCACCAATTTTCATCATGGCTGCAGATGCTTGATCTTCATTGCCGCTGGACAAAACAACTAGAGGAACCTTGCCGGCTAATTCCTTGACCTGATTGAAAGCAGCAATACTTGCAGAACCCGCCGAAACAATGTCCATGACAACGAGATCTGCACCGCCTTCATTGAGCACCTTCAAACCGTCTGCAAGAGTCTTTGTCCTCTCCATGGCAAAGCCTGCGGCTATGGCCGCATTCAGGACAGTTTCTAAGACCTCTGAGCCTTTCCCATTCTCCTCGATGAGCAAAATGCGAGTTTTAGTGGGATCTATGGTTGTGTTGCCGACCATTAACTAAGTGATTCCTTGGTTTGAAGTACTGATTCTCGAATATCGCCTGAACCTGTCCGGCTATGACTTTATTTTCTGGTCCTCTACAGTGTTATGCCCACCATAACACCCATACCCATGAAACATTATTGCTATGCCAAAGTTTTCCCATTTTTGTCAAATCATGTCTATATTCAACTCTTTAGTCTTAGTGACAGGGGCAAGTCGGGTACGCTCGGGTAAAATTGTCCGACTAGGTTAGAGTAACAGCTGCGCGCTGTTTGGTGGATACTTAGACCTTCAACTGCCACAATCGAGCGAAATCAAGTGACTGAACCACCAATTACCGTCGCCCCCCAAGAGCCCCAGTCTGCAAAATCAAGTCAACTCAGTCAAATCGGCAAAAGGCTAGCGGCCGTTGCTTTTGGCTTATTGTTTTTGTGGCTTGCCTTCAAAGATTGCGATGTCAATCAAATTTGGACATACGCAAAAGGTGTCTCCCCAGTTTATTTGGCATTACTTTGCCTCTGCGTGATTATCGGACACCTCTTTAGAGCCTGGCGCTGGAAAATTCTTCTGCGACCTCTGACTGAACGCAAAATCTCGGTGTGGAATTGCTTTTGCGCCGTGATGATCGGTTATGCAGTCAATCTCGTCATCCCTAGAGGTGGCGAAGTGGTGCGTCTTTTATCACTTAGTAAGAGCGAAGACCTCCCCTGGGCTGGCGTTTTACCGACCATGTTCATCGACCGTCTACTCGACTTAGCCGTTTTGTGCTTCATCTTTGGCACCTGTATACCGGTTTTGCCGCAGGCTTTGCTCGCTAAAATTCCATTTTTGACGCTTGGCGGCGTGCTCATGATTATCGGCAGCTTGACCATGCTCGTTTTACTGCCGAGAATGGCCGACTTCATCAATATGATTTTGTCCATTAAAAAACTACGGACACTATTGCCGCAAAAATCGATCACCATAGCCGAAAGCCTTGCCGATCAATTTAAAGTGGGCACAAAATCTTTGACAGACGCATCGTCTTACCCAGCGATAGCCGGTTTGAGTTTCGTCATCTGGTTTTCTTATTGGCTAAATTGCTATCTCGCCATTCTGGCCTTCCATCTGCAATCTCAAGTCAGTCTTCTGCAAACGTACATTGTCTTTGCAGTCGGCTCAATTGGTGTACTCATACCTTCCCCAGGCTCGGTCGGCGGCTATCACTATTTCGTCAGCCAAGGTCTAATACTCTCGGCTGGAGTGAATAAAGATGAGGCTCTTGCTTATGCTACGGTGCTGCACATCATGGCATTCGTCGTAGCTATTTGTATTCCTGCTTTCATCTGCGTCGTCATCCAGTCCAATCAAACCAAAAAGTCCGAGACGGCAGCCAAGTGAAGGTGAGCCAAATCTGCTAACTCAACTGCAAACCATTGATTCCGGATTCTCTTGTGCCAAATCATCAGGCATCAGTTAGAGTACTAACAGTCGAGAATTAACAGGAGTCTGACGGTGCTATCTCTGGGCGACTCAAATTCGGTCAAAGATGATTCGGGAAAGCGTCCTAAACGCGCGCTGGTTCTTTCTGGTGGCGGCTCTCGCGGCGCTTATGAGGTCGGCGTAGTTAAGGCCCTTTTAGAACAGGGCATTGAATTCGACTTTGCTTTTGGAACGAGTATCGGTGGTATCAACGCCGCATTTATCGCGTCAGGCAACTTCGACAGATTGGAACATCTCTGGAACACCTTGCTTGGCACAGACGTTTTTCGCATGCCCACTATCGATCAAATTCGTCTGCTGTTGAAAGGCAGCCGCTGGGGATTGCTTGATACGGCACCACTAGAAAAAATACTCTTTAAAGAATTGAACTTACAGAAATTCAAAGAGAGCACAATGAAAGTTGGATTGCTCACCACTGATTTGTGCACATTGCAAACGCGAGTAATTACCACAGACGAAATTGAATCGCTTCCAGAATTGGTCGACGTTTTGATGGCATCATCAGCGATACCAATAATATTTCCTTCTCGCAGTTTGAATGGGGAAGGCATGTGGATGGACTCTGGACTGGTACGCAACACACCTATTCAAACGGCGATTAATATGGGCGCCAAAGAGATTTATACTGTGATGGTCCAAGCCGATAATGATGGCTCTTGCCCCCAAAATATCTTGCAGGTGCTAACACGATGCGCTGATATTTTGCTTTACGCATCAGCAAAGGACGGTATCAAACTTGTCCAGGAATACAATAAGATCATTGATCAAAATGCCAGCCCCGAAGTTCTACACCATAAATTGGGTCTAAAGGTTTTCCAACCCGACCGAAATGTCATATTAGACATGCTCGATATCAAACCTGTCAGCTCAAAATATCTCATGCGCCAGGGCTATGAAGATGGGCTCAGACAGTTAGCCGAGCAAGACATTTGAAAAAAGTGCGCCTGAAAACAGCAACGATTGCAATCGCCAGAAGCGCTTGAGCAACTACGCCTGCGATAGTCACGCCGGTTAAACCAGAAAATTGCGGACAATCTTTGAGAACGATGGCCAATCCCAGTCGAACCGGAAGAGCAAAAATGATATGCAAGGCTGTTGGAATTAGAGTTTGCCGTACGCCTTCTAAAGCACCTGAAAGAATATAAGTGACCGCAAAAAACGGCCAAGCGAGCGACGCAAGCGATATAACCTGAGCAGTTTGCTCCAGCAAAAGACTATCGACACAGAAGAAACCAGCGAGAAATCGCGAGGCGAACTGAATCAGAATCACGATCATCAATAGGGCACAGCCGGCTGTCATCGCCGCTTGAAACGAGATACGTGCAGCCCAATTCGCGACACGTTTCGAGCGAACGCCATGATGCCAGCCCATGAACGGAGCTATAATCAAACCGATGGCACAGATCGGAACAACTTCAAAAGCCTCCTCCAGTCTCGATTTTATCGCCCAGGCTGCTTCTAAATTATGAGCCCCTGGCAATGTAGAGATAACGTACAGATTCAACATGCTGCCACAGATCAAACCAAGCTCACCGACTGCAACAGGCAGTCCTACGCTCAGAACCGCGTGTACAGTAGTGACATGCGCAGACCAATTGCTGCGGCAATAAGCGCGGCGATCAAAATTTTGCAATAGAGGCTTCATTAAAATGAATCCAATCCATGCAGAAACGCTGCAAGCAACGGTCCAGGTAACAGCCAAAACGGTCAAATTTAAAAAGCCGACATCGACCAACAAATTGCTGGCCACAATCTCAATCGAAGCAGCGACTCCCCACAGCAAAACAACATTGTTACCTCGACCAGCCGCTCTAAATATGGCGCACTGCCCTTGCATTATGGCAAATGGAAGATTGCTTAAGGCGCAAACGAGAAAATAATCTGCGACCAATTGCGCGGTACGGCTCAACCAGAAAGGGTGGGCGCTTAGAATAACTGACAGAATTAGAGCGCCACAAAGCAAGAGCAATCCTACAGCTGCGCAAATGATCAAACTATCTACCAGGAAAAATTGACTGGCACCGTCCTTTTGTATGTGGTCTCGCGAACACTTTGCCGCTAGTCCAACGGCTATGCCCGAGCAAAGGCCGGTTGTTAAAAGGGTAACCAGAAACCATAGTGGCTCGCAAAAACCGAGCGCTGCAAGAGCAGTGTTGCTCATTTTGCCTGCCAGATAAGCGTCGCTCAACCCGATGAGAGCGGAAAACCAAAGAGCTATAGCCATCGGGATTGCAGGAGCCAGCACTACCCTCGAGATTTTTCTCAGGCGGTCGAGCTTTTTCTTCGCGAGGAAAATAAAACCGCAAAACCACAGCAGGAAGGGATTTAACCTGATGAGCGAATACATTTTAATCACCTGTTACCACGGAAGGTCGTGGTAACGTTACCACGAAGGGGCGTGGTAAACTAGTGCGGAAATCAAATAAGTAAAGGTCCAACCGCCATGGCGTCTGAAAAACTTAATTGGATCGATTTTTTAAACGAATCCTGCACTTGGGAAACAAAAGCCCTGGCAGAACAATTTCTTTCAGGGATAGCAGGCAGCACTATCAAGCTAACACCAGTGGAAACCTCGCATATGAGCGATCTCGAGTCATACATGCGAGAGCAATTGGCCTCAATACACTTTCGTCGCAAACTTGATCTTGAATACATAAATGAGCGACTTTCTAAGTTGCAGCTAGAGCTAACCGACAGCAAAAGCAAAAGGCGGCGAGGTCGATTGCCGTCCTTGAGTCCCTCAAGCAGTATTGAAAACAATCCCTTACAGCGAATCCTGGACTCGGTGCTTTTTCAATTCGCTTGCTTTCTGGGGGAAACGATTGACAGCGAGACCCCATATACGGTGGCAAGGTGTGAGGCAATCTATAAAACTACGAGTTTGAAGGATTGCAAAAGTTTTTACAAGAAATTTCGTTCACTCGAAAATTCCTGGAAGGAAGAAATTCTCGATGATTCCCCAATGGCACCCGACTTAGAAAGATGCGCCGATTTCTTTATTTCCGCACCAGGTACCAAATTTTGCACTGACATCTGCCGATTTAATTCATTTGCTGTGCGCAAACAGATTGAAATTCCGAGCTATCAAGCAGAAAAACAACGTCGATACAGAGAACGGCAAAAATCAAAATCTTAAGCTCACGGAGTGTAAGACTCTCGATTGAAAGACTTATTGGTTGGGTGGACTAACGAAAAACCGTTTTTCGAATTTTAATAAAAGCGCTATGACAAGTTCACGGTCTTCAAAGGCGTTACCACGACGAGATGTTGTAACGCTCTCGTCAATCCCGTACCTGTGGTAACGAGTTTATTAAAACGCAAAAAGAACATTTTAGGGACGTATGTGCAGCCTTCGATGTCTTTCGCTTCAATCTTTCAATTGGCGAGCGATAATTTCAGCCTCTCGCTCATGCATCATTTTAAAAGAGCGCGATTGCGTGCCCAGATGTATTTTGGCTAAATTCAAAGCAACAGCAAAATACTTCTGACACAGCTCATGCTCCTGCAATCTGCCATATGTTTCGGCAAGATTGTAGTAAAGATGTGGCAGCTGTTTATAGAACGGTCCAAAAGCGGCCGTACCAGCTGATATTGCGTGTTCAAGTAAATAAGCCGCCTCTTCGTAACGGCAGCCATACACGTAAAGATTGAACAGACTACAAAGAATTTTTTGTGTGTCTGTGTCTGACCAATCTTTATTTGTTACGTGATTGAAAGTGATGTTCAAACTTCGGATGGCGAGATCTACTTCTCCCATCGCAAATGTATTCAAAGCGGCGCGCAAGCATCGTTGAGATTTCATAGCTTTTTAATCAACTTGTTATGGAGCTTTGGAGAGGCGAAGCACAGGCAAAACCGTCGAACTCTGTTTCCAAATTCATCTCAAGCACTGAAAAAAGAAGCTGGGCAAGAGTTGTGATAGATATCTGTGAAATCAGCACAGACTTCCCGGTTGAGCCATCGAAATGTTCGACGGTCATACAGCCGAGGGCAGAAGTAGTCATGAAACACTCCGTTGGAACCGGCTTTTATCTTCGGCTCAATCGGTTTAAGGAGTGACTAAGACGTTAAGAGAAGGCCATCAAGCATTTGTCAGGCTTTCCTCAGGCTTTCCTCAAACTTTTCTCAAACTTTCAAAGACGCTTATTCTTTTGACACGTCGAACAAAAGTGAGTGGAACGGCCGCCGACTTTGACCCGCTCGATAACGGTTGCGCAAACGCGACACTTTTCGCCATCGCGTCCATAGACGAATGCCTCATGTTGGTAGCGGCCATTCACTCCCTCAGCATTGGTGTAGTCGCTAAATGTAGTGCCACCAGCTTCAATGGCACGTGTCAAAACAGCTTGAATGGTTTCTGTCAATTTAATCAGCTCATTTTTCTTCAAAGAGCCTGCTGGTCGCAAAGGATTAATCCCTGACAAAAAGAGAGCTTCATCTGCATAAATATTGCCGATACCAGCAATGATTCGCTGATCGAGCAGGGCTGTTTTTATCACCTGCTTGCGATCTTTCAAAGATTCCTGCAAAATATTTGCCGTCAAATGCTCAAGCGGCTCGGGGCCAAGTTCTGCAAGAGTCGGGATGACCGTTTCGAAACTCTCACTTTCAGGCACATACCAGAGTCGGCCAAAAACGCGCATGTCAGAGTATTGAATCTGACGACCGCTCTTTAGTCTTAAATGCACCCGCAAAAATCGATCTGGTTCTTTGTCACCTGGCATCACAATCAATCTTCCCGACATTCGCAAATGCACAGCCAGACCCGCTTGCCCATTAAGCGATATCAAAATATATTTGCCACGACGATTTACTGAACTGAACTCATGCCCTATCAACGACGACTTGAAAGTTTTGACATCAGGATATTCGACTGAGTCGCTACGCAGAACTTCAACACCAGCTATGGTGTCACCCAAGATGTTTGCACGTAACCCACGGCATACAGTTTCGACTTCCGGTAATTCAGGCATGGCCTACCTCAAGCGAAATAGAAAGCTGCCGCCAGAATGGCATAGACAGCCAGTAGTTGAACGCCTTCCAGCCAATTGCATTCTCCGTCGGTAGCGACGAAAGAAAGAATGATCACAGAAACGACGACAGCCAACACCTCAACTTCTGAAAAACAAAGATTGATCGGCGTGCCCATGATAAAGCTGGCAAACACAATGACAGGAGCTACGAACAGAGCAATCTGAGCGCCAGAACCAAGAGCGATGTTAATAGAGAGGTCCATTTTATTCTTCAGCGCCATCGAAATTGCCGTTGAGTGCTCGGCGGCGTTGCCGACAATAGCAACGAGCACCACCCCGATGAACAAGCGCGACATGCCCAAAGAAGAAGCTGCACCTTCAACGGCATGGACTAAATATTCACTTAAGACAGCGACAGCAACAGTTGCGACCAGCAAAACAGTAATCGACTTAGACAGTCCCCAGGCTTTTTCTTCATTTACTTGCGTCGTAGAATCTGCAATTTCATCAGAACGCTCATCGCTTACTCGCTCTGATTCCTCTGAAGTTTTGTTCTCTTCAGCATTAGACTCATCTTCAATATCGCCAAAGAGCTCCTGGCTAGGCTCACTTAAACTCTTATCGGAGGCTGCTTCTTCTTCGTCTGGAAATTGGTAGAGATGCTTATGCGTTTTGAGACTGAAATAGAGGCTCGCCAGATAGGTCGAAAACTGCACGATGGCGATAACCAGGGCAAGGCGCTCGTCATTGTGGCTACCACCACGCGCTGCAGTCAGATGAAAGACGGCCGGAACACACAAACTAATTGCCGCAAGGGCAAGCAAGGTGGCAGAAGTTGTCGCTGCCGTTCGATTAAAGGTTTGAATCTGGTAACGCATACCACCCGCGAGCATGCTGCCACCGAGCACGAGCAAGATGTTGCCAATGATTGAACCTGTGATGGAAGCTTTGACGACATCTATAAGTCCTGCTCGCAACGCGGCAATAGCGATGATCAGCTCGCAGGCATTGCCAAATGTCGCGTTAAGCAAACCACCGACACCGACGCCTACTCGGTCAGCTAAATATTCAGTTGCGCGTCCCATCAGCCAGGCAAGAGGCACAATTGCCAAACAGGCTGTCAAAAAAATGAATGTCTCTGGGAAGTTCATGGCTTTGCCGATGATTGGCAAAGGGATGAACAAAAGCATCGTATAAAAGACTGTCTCGAGATTCCAGGCAAATTTCATGCAGATAGAATACCCCGTCCGGACGCTCACAAACTCGCACTTTCTCACAAAAAAGCTGTAAAAAGAGAAAGCGGCTTGGCAAATTAAAGCGAAAAACAACGAAAAGAGAGAAAGACGAGATGAAAGAAACAGCAGGCACTCTGCTCTACAGAACGAGCGATGGTTCGATCGAGATTCTGCTGGTGCATGCGTCGGGAAACTACAACAAAAAGTCAGCCTGGAGCATCCCCAAAGGCTTACCCGAGCCAGGTGAAGAGTTAGAAGAAGCAGCCAGAAGAGAAACACTGGAAGAAACAGGCGTTGTCGCTGGCATATTGCGCTCTATCGGTTTTATTGATTACACCAAGAGCAAAAAGCGCGTTTATGGCTTCATCGGTGAAGCTCCAGTCGATGCAAAGCCTTACAACGCATCGTGGGAAGTAGATCAGGCCTGCTTTCACGAATTAAGTCGAGCGAAAGAGATAATTCACCATGATCAACTGGAATTGATTGAAAGGCTGGAGTCAATACTTTCAAGCTGAATAACTTTCAATAATTTCTTTTTTGCCCCCAACCATTGCCCGAGACATAGTCCATTTTTGACTCTCGACCTTAGCTAAAAATTTTCTCGGTCAAAACATTACAGCGCCCCCTTAGATATCCGTTACACACCTCATGTAACATTACCGGTAACAATTTATGTTATCCCCCTGCCCAAAAGGCTAAAGGAGTTACTCCAAATGGTTTCCGTCAAGTCCGCACCACCAGAAAGACCAACAATGGAATGCCAGACCGAGCATTTTCTGATGGCGCAGCGCCAACTAGATGAAATCGCCCTGGAAATGGGCCTCGATATGGAATTACACGAACGTCTGCGCTATCCCAAGCGAGCTCTCATCGTCGCAGTGCCAGTCCGTATGGATGACGGCACGGTCAAAACCTTCACTGGTTATCGCGTGCAGCACGACACTACTCTTGGACCAGCTAAAGGCGGTCTGCGTTATCACCCAGAAGTGAATCTCGGTGAAGTGTCGACGCTGGCCATGTTGATGACTTGGAAATGCGCATTGATGGGATTGCCTTATGGTGGCGCCAAGGGCGGTATCAAATGTGAGCCCTGGAATATGTCGGTAGGCGAACTGGAGAGAATGACCAGACGCTACACATCTGAAATCATCAACATCATCGGACCGGATAAAGACATTCCAGCTCCTGACATGTACACCAACGAGCAGACAATGGCCTGGATCATGGATACGTACAGTATCAACGTAGGCCATACTGTTCCCAGCGTAGTTACAGGCAAGCCTGTATCAATCGGTGGATCGCTTGGACGTCACGAAGCAACCGGAAGAGGCGTGGCATTCTGCGTTAAGAAGGCTGTTGCTCACTTCAAAATTGCTGGACCTTCACCATCTGTGGTGATTCAAGGATTCGGCAATGTCGGTTCAATCTCCGCCAAAATTCTGCACGAATTCGGCTTCAAGATTGTGGGCGTCTCCGACGTTTTCGGCGGCATCTACAACCCCGGCGGTATCGATATTCCAAGACTGCTTGCCTACATCACAGAGATGGGTAAAGTGGCTGGATTTGCAGGCACTACCAATGTCTCCAATTCAGAACTGCTCGAACTGCCTTGCGACGTGTTAATTCCAGCGGCACTAGGCAATCAAATCACTGCCAAAAACGCACCAAATCTGCGTTGCAAAATCGTTGTTGAGGGAGCTAACGGTCCAACTGAACCAGAAGCCGACTTATGGCTGCACAAAAACGGCATCACCGTAGTGCCAGACATTCTGGCCAATGCGGGCGGCGTCACTGTCAGTTATTTTGAGTGGGTGCAAGGCATGATGCACTTGTTCTGGACTGAAAGTGAAGTCAACACCCGCCTCGAAGAAATCATGAATCGCGCTTGCGATCAGGTTTTCGACATGTGCACCAAAACCGGATTGCGCCCACGTATGGCTGCCTTGCGAATTGGCGTAAGCAAACTTGCCGAAGCCAAACGTTTGCGGGGACTCTATCCATAAGGTAGCCGCGACCATCACAAGCCTGACCGACCTGACCGATCTGAACAAAACACAATTAAAAGACTGGGAAGTGTTATCACCTTCCAGTCTTTTTGTCTGTTAGGTAAGTCGATCCAATCGGTGCCATTGAGGCGTTGACAGACCATTGCTAAGATTAGATCGTGCCAAAATCGTTCAAAACTGTAGCTGTTTCAAAATTGGATCGATTATCGGGCTGTCAAGTCTTAAAATCCTCAATAGCGAGGTAGAGATTTGGTTCGGCGTGGAACGATGTAATTGTAAAAGCCTTTTTTGCATTCCCACTTTTCTACACTTGGCGTACCTGAGAGCAAAATGTACAACGCAGGCAAATTTCAAGCCCCTCGTAATATCAGACTGCCAAAGCAGTCAGCCGCTCCTACATATCAAGACATCGAGTTTCTGATGCAGGAAGCTGTAAAAACAACCGGTCGCACTGTGGAGCTTCCCTGGTTTCAGCCTGAAAACAAAAAAGAATTTGTGCTGACGGTCAAGCAAGTTGGTCGCGATAGTGACCCTCTTTGGGTTATGTACGAGAGCTTTGCCAATGGCAATCAGCAGGCAATCTGGAACTATGAAAGTCGTGACGTTCCACTAATTACTAACCTTGTCGTCTCTTCGTGCGGTACCGAATTAGTCGATGTGATGCCAACGAGCGCGTTAACTGGGCGTTCTCAGGAAAATCAAGACAAGCTCAATAAGGAGCACGCAAAAGGCAACGAAGTATCTCCAATGCTGGCTCCAGCTGCTCCGGCCGCCGCCGCCGCAACGCCAGCCAAAACTTCTGACGGTGAAATCCGCTTCGAGCCACCAAAACCAAATCTGCGTCCTACAATGGAAGGCGACCTGAAAAACATTCAGGTGCCTGGAGTGATGCAATCGATTAGTCTCTCCAAAATGACCGGACGCCTGGACGTAAAAACAGGTCACGAAAGTTGTGAAGTCTATTTCCAGGAAGGCATTCCGCTACACTGCGCCCTGAACAACACAACCGGCGATTCGGCTTTGATTGAACTTGTGACCTGGCAGCAGGGTGAGTTCAGATTCTGGCCCGATGAAAAAAGCTTTGACCGAACCATCAACAAAAGACTCGAAACGATTGTGATGGAAGGAGCGACTCTTCTAGATCAAACCAAATATCTAGAGACAGCTGGTTTGAAATTTGAATCTTGCCTGGTCAAGAAAAACGCCATGATTTCGGAAGACGAATTTGCAGCACGCGTGAACAAAGGCACGCCAATGCCTTTGCCGCAACAGCTCGACTTTTACGAACTAATCGACAATCGAAATACCTTATTTGAATTGCTGCGCCATCGCCCCATGCATAAGACTCAATGGGTGCCAATTGTTTTCAATCTGGTCAGCTGTGGTCTCGTATCAATCACCGACCAGGCTCCCACGCAAAATCGCCTAGCCAAATTGCGTTCGTTGGGTGTTGATGAGGCAGCGGTCCAAAATGTCGTTAAAGCGATGATCAAACCCGAGACAGGCATTTTGTCTTTCCCGGCCTTTATCCACATCCTCGACCAAGAGTACATGCGCTATGAGCATTTCAACTTCCCGTTCTCGCTGATTATATTCTCAATCGGTCAACGCAAGGGCGGTCCTGATGGAGTTGTAGAAGCATTGCAAATGCTCGCCGTCAGACGTGCCATGCAACGTATCAGTCTCGTCAAACGAGCAGTAGATCTGCTTGGTCATTACGAGACATTCGACTACGCCATGCTCTTACCTAATACGAACTCGGCTGCAGCGTCAGCCCTTGCTAGCCGCATCGCCGACGTTTTACGTGAAGCGCCTCTTTCATCAGATATGGACTCTCGCAGTCTGGCTCTGGCATTTGGAGTAGCGACAGTGCCTGAAGACTGTCAGGAATTGGATAAAGTGGTCTTGCTTGCTCGCAAGGCACGCGACAAATCGAAGTTTACTCAACAAAGAGTTGTTCTTGCCCGCGAAATCCTAGCCCAGGGTCCAGTTTGACGGTTTGAGTAAGGTTCCCACGTACAGATTAATTGTCCTTGACATCACTTATTGCTCAGAACACAATATTGATCCGCAAAAGTCCAGACCTATATCTATGACCAGAGCCTCGACTTTTGCGAGGCGTTGTTTTTACAGAATCCAAGAAACCAATTTAAAACAGTGCAAGATCCGCATCTAAACAATCCCGCCGCATACGCCTGGCAAGACCTTGACCAGCAGCCTCTCGACGAAAAGCAGAATGCTGCGACTTCGCCGGACGCTTCGCGCAAACGTCTTTCGTTAGACACTTTAACCCGCGGAGCTGGTGCTATTGCGAGCATGTCACCAATTGCTCTAAATGCCGACCGTCAAAACAAAAGCGACGCAAACGCAGGACTTGAAAGTTTGCCAGTCAACATTCAGCCTTGGCCCAGTGAATTGACCAAAGCCAATAAGATTTCAGCCAAAGGATTTGTGCGAACCGAAACACAAATCAATGCTTATACACAGCGGGCATCTACACCAGTCGAGCATGAATCGTCAGTCGCCGACACGCCAAAAGCCATTGCATATGCCGCCTGGGGACTCGATCTCGAAGCTGAAACAAAAGAATTACCGGTGGAAAAGAGTCGTGCTTTTCGTGAAATGCATGAAGCCGAAGCGACAATTCCTGTGCACGATCATGTGGCCTTGATTCGTCAGACCGAAGCTTTATCCGGCCCGATGCAAACGCCTTATACAGAATTGCTTTTGCTAAATGACGACGAAATTGCATTCACCAATCCGCCTGAGAAACAGGCAGTTGCCGCGCCTGTAGAAAAAGCAGAGGTCGCAATTGTCGCTCCTGAAAAAATCGCGGTTGCACCAGAAAAAAAATTGAGCCCCGAGGCCATTCTCAATGGCGTTGATATCAAACACGAATTGCAGAAATTTAAAGGTGATGGCGTAGCCTTCGTCAAAACTATCGATCCTTCCGGTTTACGTATTCAAGTACAAACAGCCAAAGACTTCAGCACTTTGACCGAAACCTGGATGCCTGGAGAAAACGGCAAGTATTTCTACAACATGGAATTACAGGACCATCTCAAGCGAAAGGTCCACGAAGAAAGCGTCAATTTAATGGGAGCGCGTACTGTCGTTCAGACAATTTATGACAGCAACAGCCCTAATGTCGTTCACAAAGTAATGACAAAGCCAGACGGCACAGTGCAACTTCTCGACGCTTAAAAACATAGCAATCCAAATGCCACCAGATGCAGTGACTAACACACAGCACCTGCACCTACGCGTACGCAATTACCAGCTGCTAAATGCCCAGCAGATTTTTGCTTCGTGCGATTTGTTGCCAAGTCCAGGAACTTTTAAAAATTAAGGTGCGTCAGGGTCCTCGCCAGACAAAAAGGGCTGGAACAGTTTACAGATGAGCTGTTTGAGCCCTTCTAATCGATTCGTCTAGAGATCGATGTCCACCAAAATCTAGACCGGTATCAATTATCTCGGGTCGAAACTGATCATCCCAAGGAGGGATCTATGCGAATATTCGCATCCGCTGCCGCGTTGTTTTTTTTACTGGTCAGCGCAAATGCACAAGCTGAGGCCAAAGCACCTAAAGCCGATAACACAGCTCAAAACCAAGGCGCAACTCAGCCAGATGCTGTCAACGCTGATAAACAAGCGATGGACAACAAAAAGAGCGATGTCCAAGTTCTCGCAGAAGTGCGCAAATCAATTATGGCTGAAAAAGAGCTATCGACGGACGCAAAAAATTGCAAGCTTCGTTATATGAAAGATGGCAAATTGATTCTTCGCGGACCAGTAGACAGTGACCAAGAAAAAACAAAAGTGGCCGAACTTGCAGCAGCTTGCTCTGGTGTCACCACTGTTCAAAACGAATTGACGGTAGCACCGAAGGCTCACTAAAAATCAGATTCAGACCACCTCTAATACAACACATAAATCCCGGAGATTTAAATCAAATGACTAATCAATCACTAGTTGGCATCGTCCACACCCGCGTTGAAGCCGAAAATCTCGTCGATGCTCTCAAACTCGAAGGAATTACCGATAATCAAATTTCAGTTCTGTTCCCAGATAAAGATGGCACCAAAGACTTCGCTCACGAAAATTCCACCAAAGCTCCTGAAGGGGCTGTAACTGGTGCAACTACTGGCGGTGTCATTGGCGGCACTCTTGGATTACTGGCTGGCATTGGCGCACTTGCCATTCCTGGCGTTGGTCCGCTAATAGCAGCTGGTCCAATTATGGCAACACTGAGCGGTGTGGCCGTCGGCGCCACTGCTGGCGGAATCACAGGAGCTCTGGTCGGTCTCGGTATTCCTGAGTACGAAGCAAAAATGTACGAAGGCAAAATCCGCGACGGCAACATTCTTCTTGCAGTGCATTGCGCCACCAACGAAGAATTGAAAGCCGCCGAAAAAGCTTTCAAAGCAAATGATGCCACTGACATTCACCGCGTCGGTGAAGCAGCTGTGAAGAAAGCCTAAAGAATCAGTTTTACGGCAGAAAAGCCCTCCTGAAAAGGGGGGCTTTTTCTGGTATAAACAGGTATAGACCGATAAATGAATGAGGCAAAATGACAACTGAGAAATTACTCGGTCATACAAGATTATTTTTGATGCAGGGCGATATCACCAGACAAAATGTCGATGCTATTGTCAACGCCGCAAATTCCAGTCTCATGGGCGGTGGCGGAGTGGATGGCGCCATTCACAGGGCCGGTGGCCCAACGATTTTGGAAGAGTGCAAGCAGATTCGTGCCATGCACGGTCAATGCGCCCCAGGCGAAGCTGTCATCACAGGCGGTGGCAATTTAAATGCGCGTTTTGTCATTCACACTGTTGGTCCAATCTGGCACGGTGGCAGCACCAATGAAAACATTATTCTGGCGAACGCTTACAGAAACAGCCTCGACCTGGCATTGCAATACGAAGTAAGAACCATATCTTTTCCTTCGATATCGACTGGTGCTTATGGATATCCTCTTGAACAAGCTGCAGAAATCGCATTGACTACTGTCATTGAATTCTGCCAGAACATCGCAGAACAACAGCTTTTGGACGAAGTGCGCTTTATCCTTTTTGATCAATTTACGCAAAGCACATATAAAGCTGCACTGCAAAAACTGTCAAACGAAGATATGCCTTAGCTTATGGATTGTCTCCACTCAACAAACGCTCGAGTTGATCGAGCGCCGGCGAGCTCATTTCTGGCTCTTCATGCTCATGATTTTCTGGCGCAGACAAATGCTCTTCAACGCTGCCGTTAGGATGGAAAACGGTTTGCTTGCCATTCGGTTGCGTGACCGTAACAGTGTCATTCTCGAAACCTACAACCGAGCCAGACTCATAAGGCGCGACACCATCAGGATAAGTGAACATGGTTGCTCTGCCTTTGACGTCCCTGGCCGTAAATGTGACACCATTTGGTAAAGTGCCTGTCATCGCCTGGTTCTTGTTAATACGGATAGTCAGCCCCTGGTCCTCATCGCTGCCTGGATATTTGAACTCCTCAAAAGCAGGTTTATAATCTGGTCCGGTTTTTGGTCCAATTGTATGAATAGTGCCGTCCATGTGAGCAAACTCGACGCTACCATCTTTTCCAAAACTGCTGAGCACATTATCGCGTGGAGCAAGATGAGGGCTATCGGGATGTCGGTTGTCCAGGTCGCTGCCCTCATCGGCAAAACTGAACACCTGTCGCGTCATATTTTCTGGCACTTCACGAGCTACGGCAAAATTGCTTTCAGAATTGTAATCCCAAACTTTGCCACGATGGTCAGTCCAGATCTCAGTTTGATCATTGACGTTCTTCCACAGCTGACCGCCAATCTTGTCTAACGCACGCTCATAGGTCGCGCCTGATGGCTCAATGAGGAAATCTCTGCTGCCATCGCTTGTTTGGTAGACGGTATTCTCACCAATGTTTCCAGCCTCGGTCAATTTCTCGCCGATTTTTTGAGCTAGAGTTTCTGCAGCTGGAGATAGTGGTGACTCGACGAATTCAGCGGGTGCTTCTACTTCGGCTGGAGCGGGTACTTCCGCGGCTGGAGCTGGTGATTCTACTGTTGGCGGTGTCTCGGTCTTGCCGCGAAGTGCATCTAAAGCAGCAGTACTGCCAGGCACTGCAGAGGCACCAGTTGCGGTACCATTTTCTGCATCATCCGGAGCAGCTTCCGGTGCCTTTGGTACGGCAGAACCAAAAATCAGTTCATCAGGAATGTCAGCTACAGCCGCTGCTTCTGGCGCCGCAAGGGTGTAATTCGCGAGCATATTTGTATCGAACGGTCCAGGTTTTGGTCCTTTTGTAAATGGCGGACGAGTGACCTCACCTTTGTACAATTTGCTCACTAAATCTTTAGCCGCAGACGCCTGCACCGGATTGCCGGTCAAAGAGGCGGCAGCCCGTCTAGCCAATTCGAGATCGACCCCCTTTTCAGCTTCTGGCGTATATGGTGCGCGCGCTTTATCGAGTGCATCCAACATTAGCTTGACTGAATAAATATCCTTGGCATTAGGCAAAGTCAACGATAACAAATTACGAAACTCGACATTATTATTACGAGTATTGGTCATTTGTTTGATGACGTCTTGCAGCGCGCGTCCATCCTGTGAGCCGAGCTCCATCAGGCGTGCTGTCACTTCTGGTTTAGCTATATTCAAATCACTGAGTCGATCCATACGTAAGGCCACCGAATCGTCCCCGATTGGTCTAAATGGCATCTTTTGCTCTTGCCCACCATTTTTGCCCTTACGAACATCTTGAGGCTCACCATTCGCTTTGAAATAGTCAGCGAGAGCACCGGGCATTCTGTCTGAAGCGCCAGCGTCTTTTGCATTGAATCGTTGATAAATGTCACCCTTGAGCCAGTTTGGCAGAGCATCAACATTTTCACGCGCAAGCCATTCTGGATACGCCGAAGAGCCAGAAACTTTGCCCACACCAACTTCAGGCACTGACAAATAGTCTTTCAAACGGGCAGACCAGGCATCATAATCAGCGCTCACAAATTTGGGACGCATCGTTTCTAATGCAGAAGCGTTGTTATCCAGCTCATGATAATTTGCAGCACCAGTTCGCGGCGATTTTCTAAAAGCGAATTGCAACCAGTCTTGGAATTGTTCGACCGACATATTTTGCGGCTTCAAAGCTTTTGCGGCTTCCAGGCGAGCAGCGGGATCAGTTGCCGTCTTCATCACTTCCACAAGTTTGGCCGACTCGACCCTAGCATCTGCCTGTTTTTGCTCGGCTTCTCTGGCTTGAGCCTCTACCTTGCGAGCGTTATCGTACGCAATTGGATCAAAGTTTTTGAAATCGGCAATCTTTTGCATGCTAACCGAGCCGTCTCGATTAATCTGAGTCAAATTGCCATCCCAGGCTATCTCGCGCACGACCGGTGAATCTGATGGAAAGTCAGTGCTGATGTAATTACCCTGTAATGGAAATTCAATTTTGAAACGACCGCTTCCTTCGGCACCCGGATTAACAACTTTGACATTAGATTGATCTGGGAAGTAGACCTGAGTGTATGGCTCAGTTTCGCCATTGCGCCCATAGACTTCGATTCTGGTACCGTCAGCAAAATCCTGAATTTTTTGCAGATTCTCTGGGTGTCCCGTAATGGTGGCAACGGAGTTTCCATTGAATTCAGCCACGGACCAGGTACCAGCTCCGGCTACAGGTTGCTCCTGACTGATGCGTGGCTGATCGTTAAACAGGCGTTTACTGTATGGAGTGTCGAGAGCGACAGGCGAGGCCAGGTGTTTAGCCACCTGACCTAAATATTCGAATTTAGGGTCAAGCGAACCGTCGATTAAGGTGTTGGCGACTGGATCACTTCTTAGACCACGCAGTTCCGCGCTTTCAACAGATGGAGCGGCCTCCTTGTTCATGAGGACGCCAGGAAAACGTTCCAAGTTTTTGGTGCCATAGAATGCATCAATAGCGCTTGCTTCAAAACTAGAATTTGTTTGCTGACCGTAACGCACCACCATTTCGTGCAATTCGGGATGCTCACCTAAATATTTAAAGACCTGGCCACGATAATTAAGCACAGCGTCGCGAGATGGCGTTTCGCCCGCTGCGACTTTGGGCCATCCTTTCATGACGGTTGCAAAAGAACCGAAGGCATTTTGCTCTATTTCGTTAGCGGCTGTAAAAGTGCGCTCTGGACCAAGTACAATGCCTTCAGCCGGCAAATAAGCATCATTGACGAAGGCTTGAAAACGAGGGTCAAAAGTCTTTTGCGCGTATTCTTTGACAGAACCTTCTAGTGCTTTTCCACTTTCAGATTGAGCTTTTGCTTTAAGCAAATTATAAATCCAGTCAGGATTGACCGCGTCGCCTTCCTGCTGTGGTTTAGTGAGCGATTCGTCGAGCATTTTTACGACTTCAGTCATTTGATTGAAGTCACCGACCAAATTAGATCGCACTGAAACTGTCTGAACTTCTTCTGGGCGCGGGAAGCTCGAATCTTCGGGAGTATGCACTTCTATTTGCTGGAAGCGACCAGCGAAAGCTTCATCCACTTTCTTCGCTATTTCTTCGCCACCGAGGCGCTCAGCTATATGTCTCAAGTGTGGCTGCAAACTGGCTAGAGAATCGTCATCACGAACAATTTTATTTAAGTCGGTTGTATCGGTACCGCCTGAACGAATCAGATTTTCAACAACTTTAGTAGCCGACTTTAGGTCATCTGCTTCTTTTTGCGTTTTGACGACAAGGTCGATATCAGCAGTGTCCGCGGCACGCACCAGGTCTTTGAACCGTGGATCATCGTAGCGATTGGCTAATGTTTTCCAATCAGGAATTGTGCTGCGATCGCTGTTTAAAGTGTCTATAAATGCCTGTTTTTGCGCAGCGGTGCTGCCTTCTTTAGCCGCTTCTGCAAGTTGCATCATGGCTTTACGCAGAGCCGGTTTCTCAGCCATAGCAGCAAGGTCTTGAATAGACGGCACATTCGTTTGCTGCGCCATCTGCTTGACGTAGTCGAGAATCTTCGGATTAGCCTCTACAGATTTAAAAAATGCGGCCATCTGTTCTGGCGTACCTGTCTTCTTAGCAGCTTCCAAAAGCTGTTCGAATCCATCTGCAACAGGCTGTCTTAGAGCCACATCAGGAACATTAACTCTGGCGCGCATTGCTGGACTCGTCGCCGCGTCAAAATCAATCGGCGTCGAACCAACGTTCGTTCTAATGGTGGGTATTTCAACTGACGTAGTCGCTGGCGCTTCCACAACAGGGGTGGCTGCAGCCTCAACGAGCTTAATCAACCTTGGGTCACTAAGACGATTGGTCATCATTTGAAGATCGGCAATAGTTTGTTTATCACCCGAAACTTCTTTAGCAAAACCGTTCTGAGCGGCGGCACTGCCGTCACGCGAAACTTCCATCATTTTGATGAACGCGGCTCGACTTTCAGGTCGTAAACTGGCTGCCACAAAGGCCTTTTGCTCGGCCGAATTATTGCCGTCTGCGTAATCTTGGAGAAGCGACGGCTTAAGGGAGCCGTTGTCGACGCTTCTCAATACGTGTTCAACATCTGCTGGCGCAACTCGTCCTTCGCCACCAGCAAATTCCAGATAGCTTTCCCAGCTGTTTGCTAATTTATCGAAGTCTGCGCTTGACCGACCTCTAGCATCACTGGCCATAGCCGTGCCTAATTGACCGGCATCGCCCTGGCGACCAAATACCAGCTCGCGCACAGCTTGTGTGGCACCCTCGAATCGTGCTGAAAAAGGAATGCTTGTGCTTGGGCTATCCAAGCCTGCCTTTTCTGATTTGACTGCAGCTTCTGGATTACCGCGCAGCCCTGAAGCTACGCCGAACATACCGCCTACAACGCCAGAGCCGACCGCGCTTTCTGTGAGATCGGATAAATTAAATTGCTTGCCGTGAGCTTCAGCTCCAGCGAGATAGCCGAGGGCACCCCCTGGTACACCACCGATACCGGCGATGATAGCGTTGCCGCTAGCACTCTTGATTCTATTGAAAGTGCTTTCAGCGGATTTAGCAAATACATTTTGCGAGACTTTGGCCGCCGCGGTTTCACCAGAAAGTGCGGCGCTATCAATGGCAGTAACCGCCGCCTCCTTGAAGATTGCCTTGCCGGCAGCTCTAAAAGCAGCCTGTGTACCAATTGTGCCCAGACTCATGCCAGCCATGCCAATGGCACCAACGGTCCCATCAACAGTTCGGGTCCCAAGACTACTGAGCAAGCTGTCATTGTTTTTAGTATCTGTAGGATTGGCGAATTCGGAGGCAAAGCCAATGGCGGCAGCGTTGCGCACATTAAGACCAAGCGGTGTCGGTCTCAAGGAGAGACTGGCAGCCCGTTGTAAAACACTAGCACCCTCAACGGAGCTCTTTTCTGCAGCGACTGCCTCTTTGGTGGCGAAAGCGCCCAAGAATTTATGACCAATAGTGACCGCGGCCACTAGAGGAAGGGCTTGACCGGCCTGCTCGAAATACCAATTTGTTGTATAAGCTTTAGCGTGTTCATGCTCTTTGGGTCCGAGCGCATCGATTGATTCTTTGGAGAAAATTGTCGTTCCAGTCGCCCAATTGGCAGTTTGCTCTCCAAGCTGTTTGACGCCGGCGACTTTTTCCTGAACAGTATATTTGGCGGCCTTTAATCCGGCTTCGACGCCACCGGCAAGTTCGAGCAAATTAGGTAGATGCACTACCTGGCTGTCATTTGGCTGAGCCTGTGTGTCTTTGACCTTTACTGGTTCTGCTTTGTCGTTTGCCATTTTGAGCTTTTAAGCCTTATACACCCTTGGAAAGTTCAGATTACGTCAAATTCAATGGCATCAACAATGGTGGATTTCCCATGCTGGCAAATCTGACCGCACTCATTCCTCAATATGCCCGCCAGGGTTACTGCACGAACCGGCTTGACATCCGACTACTCGGTTTTGTTTAGCCGCTGTCGCAAACGAATACCCAGAACACAGCAAATTGTTGTCTTTGAATTTGGGTCCGGATTTCTCGAAACGCAAGAGCTCGGTATTTTGGCTTCGCCACCACATCCAGTGCAAATTTCGCTACTTTCTAACGGCTACTGATACCGCCCGCAATTGCACGAAATACGAAAAGATAACTTGACAGAACGCTCATTAATGAGCATTCTCTTGCTAGTGTGTGCGGAGGAACGTGTCATGACCAATCAGGAAAAACGGCCGGAAGATCAATCGGTACAATCGGTGTATATACCCGAGAAAACTCCAGAAAAATTTGACCTTCTAGAATTTCAAAGAATAGCCAGAGAAACTTGTTGCCCCAAGCGTTTATTCCAGTTATGGGAAGACATCTGCAGGCGTTATGACCGCAACGAAATTGGCCTTTATCATTTAGAAGAGATGAAAGAAATCATCTGGCCAAGTCTTGAGGCTCTGGCTATCTTGCGCCGCGGGGTCAATGAAACTGTGCCTGAAACTCGCGCAGCCATGAGCAAACACGCCTGACGCAGACGCAGACACTTTTGAAAATCTCGGCAATCTTATTCACTTTCGCCTAAAATACTATCTAAGTGTTTTGCAAAATGAATGTAGAGATGTCAGAAAGAGCCTCAAAGCCAAAATTCCATGTTAGTACGACGGCCATGCAGGGGCTGGGCGCAGGCACGTGCGCCCAGCTTTCGCTTGCTCTAGTCATGTCGCTGTCAGTAAACTCATTTACTGCCCTCGAAGCCAATGCATCAGATTGGGTTGAAGATGGTCAAACTAATTTCCGCATCAAGCCACCATCACCGAACAAAACTCTTGCCCCTGGTCACTCAAGCGATGTAGACCTACCCAGCCCAAGCAATGAAGATGTCCATCCGCGTCACATTCTAGGCGGTCACGCGGAAACGACTGCGACACCATATGGCTGGACATCAGATACTCATCCAGATGGTCCTGAGCTTGAAATTCGAGATGACGGAGCGGGCAGAAGCGTAAGTAGTGGCCGCAGAAGGCCACTTTCTGCAACCGATTCAGGAATAACTCGGGGGCTGTCGGACATAGCCGAACGCATCATGAGTGGTGCTCCAAGAATTCCTCAAGCAGACGCACGCAATGTTGGAGCAGCTGTATTTAGAAATTGGCTGGAAAAGAATTACGGCAAAGTCGGCACCACTCCCCATAACGCAATCATCGACGTTAAGGGACAGTGGGATGATTCTGGTCACATATTGCATTCTCTTGGTCTGGGCTTCGATAAAATTTCTCCGAACCAATTGACTAAAACGAATTTGGACAAAACCGCCGTGATCATTGTCGATTGCGCTGGTGCCCTCAATCCCGATGCCATTGAAGTCGTTCGTAATTTCGTTTTGGGCGGCGGCTATCTTGTCACCACCGATTGGGCACTTGACGGAACCCTCGCTCGTTTAACCAGCGTGGACGAAACTGGCTTCATTGGCTGGAATAGTGGCTATTCATATCCTGAAACGGTGGACGCCATCGTCGTAGATCCGCTTGAGGCTCTCATTAAAGGTTGCGTACCCTATGCTCGATGGCGCCTCGACGATAAATGTCAGACCGTACACGTGCGTGACGCGTCGGTGCACATAGACGCTGACACCGGGCGCGTAGACGATACGCGCAATGTACATGTGCTTGTGCGTAGCAATCAACTGGCGAAAAGCGACCCTGACAATAAGGGAATACTCGCTGCTACATTCCAAATGGGAAAAGGCAGAGTCTTACACATTGTCGGTCACTTCGACAACAATTCGACGAGTGCATTCAACACCAACTTGCCAGATGCCGAACCTACTATGGGCATCAGCTTGCGCCAGGGCATCACCACCAATTTCATTATGAGTGGACTCAAAAAACACGGATTGCTGGAAAAACCTGTTGAGAAGAACTAATTTTAGAACTATCTGGACTCAGAAGAAACTACCCATATTAACGATACCAACTAATCTCGACCAAAATTATCGAATCGACTCGGATCAAGTTCGGTGGAGATACCGGTGTGGTGGATGTTCCTATCTATATGCTACGTACCGTACTGTAAGATATCTTCTTTGTGTGGATAAGTGTTCTGCGCTAGCTGCTATTGCAGCAAATCAAATAAAGAAGGAGCGACATCCTTCAAAAAAATTCAATCATCATTTACGACAGAGGAGACATACAGTTAGGTGTACATTCGCAACGAAATTAAAGCATCTGTGATTTGGTGGTTTTGCTGGAAGCATGTGGTCTTCTTTTTGCTCTACAGCCTCGCTGTCTACAGCTCTTATCACAAATTGGGCTGGAAATTCATAAGCATACCTTTTTTACCCGTAGGCACGATTGGAACGGCCGTGGCGTTCTACGTTGGCTTCAAAAATAACGCTTCATACGAACGCCTTTGGGAAGCCCGGAAAATTTGGGGATCGATTGCTAACTTTAGTCGTGCGCTGGGAATAATGGCTAACTCAATTCCTGACAGTGCGCGTGGTTTAAAAGAAACTTTGATAAACAGACAAATTGCCTGGTGCAAACTGTTTAGTCTTCAACTTCGAGAAAGAGGCGCCCTACGCAATTCACACAAGATACCGCCCGAAGTTGCACTGGTAAAAAAAGTCTACGGAGAAAACTACGACAGAGCGTCCGTGCGGAGCTTTGTCGATTCAGAAGTCACAGAAGCGGACAGGTCAATAATCCTAAGCGCTCAAAATCCTTCGCTGAGGTTGCTGGAATTGCAGGTCAAAGACGCAATGCTTTTGTCGTCACTCGACTTAGAAAGAGCAAAAGTACTCTTAGAACAAATTCTAGAAATATTAGTCGAATGCGTTAAAGAGCAAGGTAGCGCGGAACGCTTGAAAGACTTTCCTTTTCCAAGACAATACGCCTATTTCAGCGGCGTATTTGTCTGGATCTTTTTGTTACTATTGCCATTTGGTTTGCTCGACGAGTTGACAAAAGTGACAGGTTTAGATTGGTTGATAGTACCGTTCTCCACACTTATATCATGGATGTTTATTACTATGGAACAAGTTGGTGATAGTAGCGAAGACCCATTTGAAATGGGACTAAATGATGTACCGATGTCTGCTATTTGTAGGAACATTGAAATTGAGCTTTTAAGCATGATTGATGCAGCACAACTGCCCGAGCCTTTACTTCCTATCGGTGACATTCTGTTATGAACAAGCTGCGTTTTGACAAAGACGGCTGTGAGCAAGCAACATCATCGAACGCTGCCTCTAAGTGGTCGGACGATGATACCTGTGTTCAAATTGAGCAATTCACCGAAGCAATGTTCGATACAGGTTCAGTCTCTTACGAAAAGCACGCTTTATTTTTCTCATTTACAGGGGTGGTGGAGCTGCAACTACCGGACGGAAGCTTTCATTACCTTCTCCCAGGACAAGGGGCATTTCATGCATCAAATCAGATACACAGAGCATTAACCAAAAAACCAACGTCTTTTATCAGGGTGCTCTTCCCAAAGTCCGTTCTTTCACCTGTCCCTGAAGAGCTAGAATGGACGTCTCAAGCCATTGTGGCAGATCCGTATTTAACTAGCGTCATGGAATTGATTGATAGAGAGATGGGTACACACGATCATCACCGAGACGATTCACTAAGCCACCTTAGTCAATATTTGGCAACGCATTTGATACGAACTTATTCGATACTAAAGATAAACGCAGTCGTAAAAGCAGGTAGAGCCGAGATTTGCGAAATAATGGCGGCGTTGGAATACATCGAAATGAACATCACTTCGCAAATAGTGCTCTCAGAGATCACTCAACGAGGCTCACTGTCCCCAGGACTTTTCTTACAAGCGTTCAAAGAAGTGACGGGACAAACGCCACGGCAATATATAATCAACCGGCGGATAGAAACTGCTAAGCACCTTTTGCGTCGAGCAGAATTAAGCATTGACGAAATAGCAAAACGGACAGGTTTTGTAGATCAGAGTCATTTCACTAAAGCATTTAGAAAACATTTTGGACTAACTCCTGCAGCATGCAGAAGGGGCTAAAAAGATTTCCTCCCAAACAGCGCAGTGAGGGGGTATCGTCAATCAAGACCCTCTCTTTTAGGGTTTTCTTGCGAAACATTGACGAGTTCTTTTATAAGCACAAATAAGAAAATTGACCAAAATCAAACTTCCGTACCAACTAGTGAATTAAAGTCGAGAATATGACACCGCCTAGGTCTTGGAGATTGACGTAAAAAAGGCATTTTGTCAACGCGCTCCGGCAGACGTAGTTGATTAAGCAGTTGCGAGAGGCTGGTGAATTTGAAAGAAACCCTTGTAAACCCCGTCTAAAAAGGAGCGGCATCATGCCCACAATTGTTCCGAACCTTCTGAAACCGATTAAGATTGGCAACCATAATTTGAAAAACCGAGTTGTGATGGCGCCAATGACTCGTGCCAGAGCTGGTATTGAACGAATACCAAACGACGCGATGGCTGAATATTACGCGCAAAGATCTGGTGCCGGGTTAATCATAAGCGAAGGTACGAACATTTCGCCCTCGGCTATCGGGTGGATTAATACACCGGGCATCTGGTCTGACGAACAAACCAAAGCATGGCGTAAAATAACTGACGCTGTTCACCTGGCTGGTTCGTTGATTTTTGTGCAACTCTGGCATTGTGGTCGAGCATCACATAGCAGTTTTCACAACGATGTGTTATCGGTAGCACCATCTGCGATCGGCATTAATGAGTCCTATATTCATACACCACTCGGCAAAAAACCGCACGAGGTACCTCGTGCTCTTGAATCGCACGAAATTCCAAAGATTGTTGCCGACTATGCCAAGGCTGCGCAAAACGCCAAGCTAGCAGGTTTTGATGGAGCCGAAATTCACTCGGCAAACGGCTATTTACTCGACACATTCTTGCAATCGAAAACAAACAAGAGAAAAGACGAATATGGGAGTTCGGCAGAAAATCGATTTCGTTTTCTGCGAAACGTCGTTGAAGAAGTTTCAAAAGTTTTTTCATCGGCAAATGTTGGCGTAAAAATTGCGCCAAATACCAACTACAACGACACCGGTTCCCCGGATTTCAGGGAAACATTTTTGTACGTTGCTTCAGAATTATCGCGCTACAATCTGGCTTACTTGCATGTTGTAGATGGAATTACATTTGGATTTCACGGACTCGGAGAGCCCATGAGACTGAATGAATTTCGCGAAGTCTTTAGCGGTGCCTTAATAGGCAATTGCGGCTATACAAAAGAAGCTGCGGAACTAGCAATTAGGGACGGTCGCGCAGATATGATTTCCTTTGGACGCCCATTTATTTCAAATCCCGATTTAGTGGAACGTTTCGAGAACGACCATCCGCTTAATGATGGGGCAAATCCGAAGCTTTGGTATTCATTCGATACGGTAGGATATACCGATTTCCCAAGGTATGATGAGCTAATCAGCAAAGCCACCGTCAAGCAAATGCCTGAGTGAGTGCTATTAGTTTTTATAACAGTCGTTGAGAGACCAGTCATAACTTAAATAGCTCACCTTAATATCATTCAAGTCATGCACTCTCGCCAATTTTTTGACCAGGTCAGGTGGTCCGTTGCTGGCTAAATAGGCAAGAATAACAGCAAAATCCGAAGGGGGCGTTGTCCGCCCTTTGAAAAAATTGGCAGGGGCAAAATCTAGAGGAAACCAACTGAAAACTCGTGAAACCAGAAGCACATTATTTACTTCATCAAATCTCAGATTATTCGTGTCACTGAGATAGGCGTTTTTAGCCCCTTCCAGAACAGCGTCAATGTCTTCGGCGGTAAAGGCCTGATTGCATAGAGGTGCAGCTCCGCGAGCCGCACAAACAACTGCAAAATGCATCCTGGGGTCATGAAACTCGCGACGAATTACGCCGTGCTCCACATCATCAAGATCGACATTGCGACCGGCTATCTTAAAGTGATATTTCTCCCAGACATCGGGAATCTGGCGCAAACTGTCGGCTGGATAATAGTCGATATTGCCATGCAGGGGATAGTGGTCGAGCACAATTTTTATTGTAAAAGCGTTATAGCCATTCAACCATAAAGCCTTTTTTTCGGCAGTGCCTAAGGCCTCATACTCTTGCGTAGAAATCCCGGCGAGACCATCCAAATAAGCGTCCAACTGCTGTGGTGATTTCTTCCACGCGGCATAATCGACGCAACCGGCATGCACATATTTTTTCAACTCAGCTGTGAATAAGCGGTGTTGCTTATCAAAAGCAAAAGCAGATTGACAAAGAATAGACAAAACAAAAGCAAGCACAAGCGAGCGTGCCGGCAAGAAAATCATGGAGCGACAAGAGCAATCATCGAAGCAAAACATAGCGCCACAAAAACCCAGGTGGCCGTCACAGCTGTTCCTTTGGGCAACACACCGACCTTTCGATCACCGTCAGCAGCCGATTCAAAACCGGTACCAAAAACAGACACCGCAGCTAGAACAGCGAAAATCAAAGGCCAGATAAAGTGGACCAGGCGAGTGTCCATATTCTCTGGTGGCTTGAGAATAACAATGCGACGTTGTCTTACCGGCGGCTTTTCCAGAAAATTAGGTTGTTCGAATTTTGTCTGGGTACCATCTTTGAGCGATATCAAAAATACGTCTTCAGGATAATTAGTCGCCGCTCTAAGCAAGTAGCCGTGGCGATCGAAACCATGAACAAAGAAGAGGTAATGGATGGTATCAGCGCCGACGAGAACAGTCGCGCAATGCACGGAGCAGGGTTTGGGCTTCGCTTCCTCCCTCCACAAGCCGGTGGTCTCATTGTTGACGCCAATACCCTTAGAGCGAACATGTTTAAAAGCCTCTTCAAGGGTTTGATCTGGCGCCCCATCGATCATCTCTTTGATATCGGCATCAGTTCGGTCATATCGACCAAGGATTGGTGCAGATGGCATTTTTGAAATTGGATTGGTATACATCACTTCGCTGGACTGCAATTCTTCATTTGAAACTGGATATTTGCGGCTGACCGTATACCAGGATGAAGCTCTGCGAGCGACTGCGTTGATTTCATTGATCACGACGCTTTCGGGCGAATTTTTGCCGTAATATTTGGGTCCATTTTCACGAGTAAGACCATCAGGCGTTTCGATAAACCAGATTTCAGTGCCCGTAAAGGGTCCCACTAAAATTTGAAATATATCCAGCCAGCTATTGCCGATGTGAATCACAGGACACTTAGCGGTGTCTTTACCAATGACAAGATCCGCTTGATCGCCATCTAACTTGAGCACTTCTTGTGAATCTGGCGTTTGATAATAGGTTTCTTCTGGCGTGGACTTCTCGTCGGCCGTCTTTACGACAGGAAGACTTGGCCCTGGTGTCGGTGGCGCACTTGAGGGCAACGATAACCAGATAAAGACAACAAGTCCAATTACTAAAATTACTCCAACTACAGGAACGATGATAGGCGCCTTTGCTTTTAACAAGCCAACCCAGTCTCCTGGCTCAGGGCGCTGCTCTTCTGTCACATCAGCCACGCGCCTTAAATCTGAAGCCTGGAGGCGATGAGCCGAAGGGCGATGCATTTTTTGTGACGTGTTTTGATCTGGATCAAATTCGACCGACTGCGACTCCTGTCCATCATCGTAGAGAGGTTGACTGGTGGGCATTTTCAATTGTTGAAAAGCTTGCGTGCTACGTTGCAGTTCTTCCAATTGTTTGCGCTGCGCGTTGCGATCCGACTCAGAATGACGAGCATCATCGATGACCCTATCGGCGGTATCAAGCAAATCACTAACAGGCACATGGGTGCGGTCTGACGCCGCTTGCATGGCTCGATCTGCATCTGCCTGGCGTCCATCCGAGCCGTAAGCTTTGGCTAGTTTTAAAAGAACCGCGATCGTATTTTGATGACTAGCACCAAAAACACGCTCATGGGTGTTTACCAGTTTTTCGTAATGTCGAATGGCATCGGCATAGGCCTCCACGCCAAAACAACAATCGCCTAGATTCTGCAAACAAGACAAAGTGTCTGGATCGTCCTTGCCGATGGCCTGTTCTAAAAGCGGCAAGGCCTGACTATAAATTTCCTCAGCGATGGCAAAATTGCCTGCCCGAAAAGCGGTATCTGCCGATTCGACGGCAGCGACAATTTCTTGAATTTCTTCTTCTGAGTAGCTTCTCGGCATCTATATCAGCCAACACCTATCCAAGCATATCAAAGATATTTCAACGGCAGGAGAGGGCCGCCCCAAAACGCACTTTCGATCCAGCCAGGACAGCTTGAAATCCTGATTAAAGACCAACAATATAGTACTAGCTTGACGCCGGATCATTCGGTCAAACAAAGATTATTCCGACTTTTTACAGTTTTGACCTTTCTGGGCTAGGCGCCGCTAAAATTGTCTAGTTCCACAAACGACACAGCTGAGCATTACGATGTCTAAAAGACTCCTTCTGGCAATTTGCGCGGTTTGCCCAGCAACTATCGCTTTGATTGTAGGCGGCGCTTATTTGACAGTCGTCACAGGCGTCATCAATCCAGGTGCGGATGAACCAATTCCACCGCTCGAAAAATGGGCTGCTAAAACCTCTTTGCGTGCCTATCTCAAGTCCCACACGCCCAAAGTGACAAATCCAGTCACGGTTACCGACGACAATCTACATGACGGAATCGACCTTTACGTGCAAAATTGCGCCGCTTGCCATGGTTTTGCCGACGGCGCCAAAACAAAAATCGCTCAGGGCATGTATAAACAGCCAAATTGCTTTGGCAAGGAGGACTGGTCAAAAGAAGATGACGGTCTCATTTACTGGTTCATAAATCATGGGGTCAGACTGACGGGCATGCCGGCGTTCGGCAAAACGCTAACGGAAGATGAGCAATGGAGGGTAGTTCTATTGATCAAGAATATGCCTAACCTAAGTGACAAATCGCAAAAATACTGGCAATCATTCAAGCATTGAACGTTTCAGATGTGAAGACCAGGCGTTTATTTCTTCTGCGCAATGCTTCTTGTTCGGCCGTTTGCCTGGTCACCGCCAACTTGGACAGTGCTTCGAAGTCTTCTTCAGTTAATTGCGAACCGGACGATATCGGCCGGGTGATGAAATCATGTTCTGGGTTCTCACTAACTGAATTTAAATGCACATGAGAAAAACGAGCAAACATCGAAATATCGTAAATGCTTTTGAGCGCGCCTGCATAAACGAAAGGCAACGCGCAGACGACGTTTGCTAGAGACCAGCCAGAAAAGATGGGCGCAAGGGCTTGAGCCAGGGCTCGAGCAGAACTCGTCAAAGCAGCTGCATATGGGCGATCTTCAGGTACTACTAGAAGCATGGTATAAGCCTGTCTGACTGGAATATCCATTGATGAAAAAATAGAGCGAAAAAGCAACAAAGCGGCAGCCAGCCCAGCGCTTGGCAAAAATGGCATCAAGCACAACGCCATGCTGCAGGGCAAGTGCGTAAAAACCATGGTCGCAAGCAGGCCAAAACGTCTCGCGACGAATGGAGCCGCCCAAAAAGACACGGCGGCGAGCACATTGGTGGCACAAAAAAGATAACCGAGAAAAGCGGCGTCAGTATGAAAACGCATAACGAACCAGTAAGACAGTATGCTTTGCGTGACAAAGCCACCACCAAAAGCGTCAATGCATTGCAGTCCGGCCAACCAGTGCATATAACCAAGACTCTTGTCCCTGCATTTCTTTCCGCCGGTGCCGACTGATTGCAGAACGAGCTCAAGACGGGCACTTCCTTGACTGAGTGGCTTTAGGTTTGGCAGAGACAGAATCGAATACAACCATGCCAGAATGAGCCCTGACGCAGCATAACCGGCAAAAATGACGTGGTAAGAATCAGCTGGATGAATGCTGTTTCCAACTATGAGACCAGCCAGCAAAGCACCACCGGCAGCACCAGCAAAACCCCACAAATTATAGTCCGAATAAGCCCTCGTCAGACGTTCAGCGCGCGTGTTGCTGGCGATTATGGATTGCTCGATGGCAGAAAATGGTCCACCCTCAAAACCCGACGGGCTGACAATGCCCAAGACGAGAGCCGTCACTATTAACCACTGCGGGCAATTACAGATAAGGATACAGCCACAAATGGCAAGCAATGCTGACGCGCCAATCAGTACTGCACGCATGCCAAATTTTTGCACAAGAAGAGCAGAGCCTACAGTAAACAGGGCATCCTCAAGTAGAGTTGCTGACAAAATCGCGCCAATTGCGAGTTCTGAAAACTTCTGCTCACGCAAGTACAGAGCCAATACTACAGACAGTGCACCGAAACCCATCGTTCGCAAAGCTTTTGTCAAACTGACGATAGTTTCCGGTGCAAGCAACGGTGCTCGCAAAAGCGGCCTGGCGCGTCGTGAAACTTGAAATTGCATCAGCGATTAAGAATGGCAGCCGGAAAACTAGCAGAGCGTTGACTGATTTGACCCAAATAATTGGCGAAAACAGACTCAGTCCGGGCCACTGGCAAAAGTTTGTCGGGAATAAAGCCATGCAAACTGCGCAGAGTTTCTGGAACAGACTTAGTCTTTGTGAACACATTGATAATGTCATCGGCGGGCACGTGCTTTGCGTACATTCGTCTCCACAAATCATTGAGACCGTTTCTGGCAAAACCAAATCTGGTGGCAATCTTTTCGGCGCTCTCAAGGTCTGCGCAAACTCTTTCCTGAACGAAATCCAGCTCGAGACCAGCTACTGCGATCTGTCCGAGGTCATAGATGCGAGTTTGATCTGAAGCCTGTCCGGTAAGACTATCATCAAGCAAAAGAGCAAGACTCAAAAGAAAATACGCATTGTAATCATCGAGCGAGCGAGTCATTTCAAATCCTTTAAACTCAAAGCGACGCTCAGGCTTTTCGTGCACGTAAAAACAGGGCGCCCACAAACTGCGTCGATAAGTTCTTACCGATTTACCAATGCGTCCCTTTATCTTCCACAAATCGCCCGCGAGCAGCGGCGATGCAAGAGACAAGGCAATCACTGACGGCATGTAAAAATTGACACGCTGATTTAATCTCTCGAGATCAATGGTGCCAGAGAGCGAAGAAGGCAAACTGATATTGAAATCAGGTCCATAAGTAGCCGTAGCCGTTAGTGCCCATTGCCAATAATCATGGCGGCTGTAGTTGGCAGGCGCCGTGAAGTTTTCGCCAGTCGGGTGATGAGACAAAATCGCTGTGTTCATGCCTGATTGCACGAGTCTTCCAACGAGTTTCTCGTGCAAATATTTTAGGTCAGAAACTGCCGCAATGGGATTTTGCACCAGCGGTGTGCGAATTTCCACACCTTTAGGCAAAATAGTTTGGGCAACAAAGTCAGAATCGGTAATCGTATATCCTTCAATAAGGTAATGTCCGCAGCTGTTATGCAGTGGCTTTTGATTGAATCCTGCTTGAGACATCGGCTGTACATCAATTGATTCAACCAGCGCAAGCAATTCGTCGAATTTGAGCTGCTCAAACCACAAAGGCTTAAAGCTGTCATTTTCAACCAACAAAAATTCGGCCTCAATGCCAAAACCAAAACCTTTTTGATTTTTTTGATCTCTTTGATCTTTTTGACCTATTTGCACTGACTTGCTCCCCCTTACTGCTTGCGTTGATTCGAAGCAGATTTTCTTAGGCTAGCACCAGATTACAACTTATTGAGAATCTTTATCATTAAGCACGCCTCTTGGCACAGACAAACAAAACGCTGTGTCAGATGCTCGAAATCTGCGACAAAAAGCAACTTCCTTTATCTATGCCGAGGCTGCGTCAAAAGCGAAGAGCGTCCAGGCTGAGAAGGAACAAGATCGTTGTTATGGTGCATAGAATACGCAGCAAAAACGAGACACAAAATACACACCGTCGCAACAATTCCGGCGAGAATAAGAGATATACGAAGAGCCGCATCGGTGGGGGTCTTATTATTTGGGGTCGAAGCCGGCTCGGAACTGCTTTCGACTTCCTCGAGAATGCGTTCTTCCGCCCCTACAATATCGACCATAGCGCACCTGTCTTCCCAGCTTCGGCCTGTCAGCCATCCAAGAGTGAAAATCAAAAGTATTGTCAGAGTGTTTGTCTGTGACCACAGCTGTGACGCCCTAGTATTTGCATAGTTCCGCTGTGAACCGCAAAGACGATTTTGCAACAAACTCATCAATAGCTTTCCTGGTATAGCTTTGATTTGGCAAATTTAAGCCCTAATTGGTCGTAACCCGGAACCACGAACGGGCTGAGCCGTCCCTAAAAAAGTCAGGGTTTTATTACCAAACTGGCGAATATTTCTAGCGTCTGAAGGAAATAGGAATGAAAAAAATTACGATAGCCATGCTGCTTCTGTGCGGCATGCTCATGGGAAATGCCGCTTTTGCCCACGATTGGTTCAATCACTGGGACCACGATCACGATGGTCGTTGGAACCGTCACGAATTCTACGCGGCGCAACGCGATTGGGGACATCATCACGGCGGCTATCCATATTCTGGATGGGCCCCAGCTTTTGGTCGTTATGACTACGACCATGACCACTACTGGAATAGACACGAAGCCTGGCGTTACCACCACTGGTAAATTGCAATCTAAGTACACCATGCACGGTGCTTGAGGCGTTGTTGAAAAAAACCTCAAGCACCTTTCAATTTCAGTTACTTCCGCAAATCAACCAAGGCCAACTTTATCAGCAGCATTGATATTACCGCAAGAGTCTAGTCAGCAGGCTTCTTCATAAAGTGATTGGTGCGCCAATAACCGTGGCATAAGGATGGATAATCGGCGAGGTGGATGTATCCACTGGTGTCCGCCTTACAAAGGGATCAATTGCAATGAAGCAGGACGCCTCCAAAGTTGATGCAGTAATGCCGGATCTTTCAAACAAGCCAAGCGCACTGACAAACGAGCAAAATCGACTTCTATACGAATTAACCGATAATTTCAAATTCGCAAACATTCTGCCGATCCCGGAAAACCCTGCCGACTTAGAAGCCATAGTTCTTGAAACGCAAAAAGACCTTAGCGCTGTTCCTGTATTAGGCGTGGACGGCTCAATAACTGACGCTTGCACTCATTTGCAAGAAGATCAACGATTGAATGCCGAGCAAAAGAAACTGATTTGGCAGTGTCTGGCACTGGTTCGCAGTCATTTTGCGCGATCAGATCGCTCTGCTTTAAAGAACAATCGTTCTCACCAGTATCAATGGGAAATGAATTGGAAGCACACTCGAGCCGAGGTTAATCAGGTTGCCGAAGCCGCTCGCCTCCTCAAACTTTCGGGTCAAGAAACTCGCGATGCTTTAATTGCTTCAATCTTTTCTGATTCCGTCAAAACGAGAACCAATTTTCTTTACCACAACATTCATGGTGCACAAGCGGCTGCTGCCGTCCTTTCGCGTTTGATGCCCTTAGACTCAGAAGATAACTGGGTTTCAATCGAGCGTATTACTAGAGCTATCAAGGAACATCAAATTGCTCCTCCTGATTTCATGGGGAAAGTTGCAGCAGTGCAAATTTGTCACGCAGTAGGTCTCGCCCCCGAATTGCTGGAAACTGGACTGGGACCAGCCGCTTCACTGTCAACGCACCGTACCATCCGTCAAATTCGCGAAAAAATAGCCAATCCGTTTAACAAGTATCATTTAAACAACGATCTCGATCGCATTTTATTTACACCTGAAGAAAGGACCTTGTTGCGTCTGGTCGGCATCGAAGAGTGGTTCGTACCGCACCCCGAAAATGAAAATTCCAAAATCGCTCATGCAGTTATAGCGGGCGATCACTCCATCAATTACAATCATCCCGAAGGATTCGCCAAAATCGCTTTGCTGCGGGGTCCAGACACTGAGCAGCTGTTTGAAGATCCAACTATTTTTGATTCACTCGATTCAGCAGTATCTAGCTTCGCCGACTCTTACAAAGTTCTGCGCGCTGAAGTGCAACCACTAGCAGTAGCCGGCTTGCGTCGTACAAAAATCGCCGTCGAACGCATCACGGCAATTATGCGAGAACTATTTAACGGTATTGCATATGGTGCAACCAGCAAGGATCAAATGGGCCGCTACACTATTACCCGAGCCTTTGAGAGAGCACAGGGTAAGCAACCGCAGCTCTTTAACGCCAATCTTCAGAAATTATCTCAAGCCGGTCACGAATATATCCAGCAAGCTGTCGAGCGAGTAATCGACATACTACAGGAATGGTTCGACACAGCAGGAGATATTCCGTTTGAATCGGCAATGGAGCGCCAGGCCACGCAAGGATACGCCCAACTGCCATTTTGGAACTCGCCTTTAAAATACCCGCCCCGTGATAATTTCGGCATGGCGATGGTCGCACGACTCAGCCCGCTCGAACAAAAGCAATTTGCTTTCGCTGAAAGAATTCGAGAAATCGCAGTTGAGTTATTACGCGCTGAAGAATGGATTTTCTAAAAACAAAAGCGCTCCGAAAACTGTAGCCATGATGGCACAATGGTCGGAGCGCAATTTTTTTGCTTATTTAGCAGGCTTACTTGGCGACAACAGCCTTGACTGCTTTGACAATATGCGGCGCGGAGATACCTGCAGCATTCATCAATTCTTCGGGCGTTCCTGAGCCAGGCATGGCTTTAACAGCCAGTTTCACGACTCTTGGCACAACCTTAACGCCGTTAGACAAACCTTCGCCTTGCTCGTGCGCAGCGAAAACGTCGAGAACAGCATCACCGATACCACCTTCTGGCCAATGATCTTCTACAACAACTATGGTGCCTGTTTCGTTCGCCGCTTGAATCAAGGTTTTGGCATCGATTGGCTTAACTGAGTAAGCATCGATGACGCGCACATTGATACCATCTTTCTTCAGTTCATCATAGGCTTTAAGAGCCTCATGCAAAGTGATTCCGCAGCCCACAACAGTGACTTTATCTTCTTTCGATGTGCGCAAGGTCTTGCTGCCGCCGATAGGGAAAGTATCAGTAGTTTTGTACAGAATTGGTGTTTTTTCACGAGTGGTGCGCATGTATGAAATACCTGGCACTTGCGATAATTCATTGACCAGGTGAGCGGTACTTACACCATCACTTGGATAAACAACCGTGCTTTCGAAGATTGAACGCATCATAGACAAATCTTCCAGAGCCATCTGTGATGGACCATCTTGACCGATCGAGACACCAGCGTGCGAACCGCAAAGACGGATATCAGCGCGAGAAACAGCAGCCATACGAATAAAATCGAATGCACGTGCTAAAAATGCGGCGAAAGTTGAAGCAAATGCAACTTTGCCACGATTGCCAAATCCAACGGCTGCTCCAACCATCAATTGCTCGGCGATATAGCACTCAAAGAAGCGGTCTGGATATGCCTTACCGAATTTATCAGAGAACGTTGAATTACCGACCTCAGCATCCAAAGCCACCACATTTGGGTTGACAGCGCCTAGATTTTTGAGAGCGTCGCCATAAGCTTCGCGTGTGGCAATGCCTTTGTCGTAAGCAGGACATTCGAATGCACCAGAATTCTTTTTAGGAGCAAAATCCGTGGATGCAGGTTTACCCACTTTGATTACGATATTGCTTTCGCCGCCCATGAATTTGATTGCTTCAACAGCTTGCTCTTCGCTCAAAGGCTTGCCATGCCAGCCATCCTTGTTAGCGATTTCTGGCCAGCCATGACCTTTTTCGGTCTTGGCGATGATAATGGTCGGTTTATCCGTAGTGGCATAAGCCTCTGCGTACGCCTTGTCGATCGCATCCAAATTATGTCCATCGATTTCAATCGCGTGCCAACCAAACGCTTTGGCACGGGCAGCATAAGCTGCCGAGTCCCAGCCGAGCTCAGTTTGGCTGTGCTGACCGAGACGATTCATATCGAGAATGGCAATCAAATTGTCGACCTTGTTGTGAGAAGCCAAATGGAAAGCTTCCCAGACTGAGCCCTCAGCCATTTCCGAGTCACCCAGCAAAACAAAAACTTTGTACGACAATTTGTCGATAAATTTTCCGCTCATGGCCATACCCAGACCGAAAGCCAGTCCCTGACCAAGCGAACCCGTCGCAACATCGACCCAAGGCAGAAGCTTCGGAATCGGGTGACCTTCAAGACGACTGCCGAATTTACGCAACGTCATCAATTCTTTATCGTCGATGGCTCCAGCAGCTTTATACATGGAGTACAACAAAGGGCAAGCGTGACCTTTGGAGAAAATCAAGCGATCGTTATTCGCAAGCTCTGGTTTTTCGAAATCATATTTTAAATACTTGGACATCAGTACCGACATCAAGTCAGCAGCAGACATCGAAGAAGTTGGATGTCCAGAACCAGCTGCCGTCGTGCAACGAATGCTATCGATGCGCAATTGTGTTGCCAGTTGTTTGAGGGTATCCACCTTAGCCGTTTGAACTTCTACCATTTTGGCTGTTCCTTCTCTTAGCAGTAATGAAGCCAGCTTGAAGACGCAGGCTCGCACTATAAATGTAATCGACTGTCCAATATGCTAACCTCTCTCTCATTTATTTGCTACCGCCTGTTAAGCGAGGATTTAGGCATCGATGTCAACTGAGACAGCAGCCTTATCGGCACAAGAAACAAATTTGTATAGGCTGCCACGCACTGTTGTGCCAGAAAAATACGAGATTAGACTTGAGCCGGATCTCAACAGCTTCACTTTTTTGGGCGAAGAAACAGTGCACATAATTGTGACTGAAGCCGTTAAGGAAATAATTCTAAATTCTCTTGACCTCCAGATAGACGAAGCTCGACTGACCAATCAAAGTGGTGAAAGTCGAATCGCTGAGGTCGCGTTGAACGCAGAAACAGAAAGAGCCACACTGAAATTCAGCGAAGTCGCGTCTTCCGGCTTATGGCAATTGCATCTGAAATTCCGCGGTGAGTTAAACGACAAGCTACATGGTTTTTATCGCAGTCAATACGTAGATGCTCAAGGAAAAACTAAAGTCATCGCCACCACCCAAATGGCTGCAACAGACGCACGTCGAGCCTTCCCTTGCTTCGACGAACCTGACTTTAAAGCTGTCTTTGCCGTTACTCTTCTTGTTGAAACAGAATACAAGGCAATCTCAAATGCTCGCATCAAAGCAGAACATATTCTGCCTGGCGGCAAGAGAGAGGTTCAGTTTCACGACACCATGAAAATGTCGACCTATCTCGTCGCTTTTGTAGTCGGTGACCTCGAAGCAACGGCGCCTGTAATTGTTGATGATACGCCGATTCGCATCTGGACTGCACCTGGCAAGCTGCACCTGGCAAAATTTGCCGAAGGCATTGCCGCCCACTCACTACAATTTTTCAACGGTTACTACGGCATTAGGTACCCAGGCGATAAACTGGATTTAATTGCAGTACCTGACTTTGCGTATGGCGCGATGGAAAATCTAGGCGCCGTTATCTTCCGTGAGACAGCATTGCTGGTTGATGAAGAAACGGCAAGCCACGCGGAACTCGAAAGAGTTGCCGATGTTGTTGCCCACGAAATCGCTCATATGTGGTTTGGCGATCTGACTACAATGCGCTGGTGGAATGGCATCTGGTTAAACGAAGCCTTTGCCAATTTCATGCAAATGCTTGCTTTAGATAATTGGAAACCAGAGTGGAAACGCTGGGAAAGCTTTGGCGTCGACCGCGCTCTGGCCTTCGCCACTGATGGCTTGCGTTCGACTCGTACTATTGAGTTTCCCGTTCAACATCCTGTCGAAGCGCAGGGCATGTTTGATGTGCTCACTTACGACAAAGGCGCATGGGTTTTGCGCATGCTTGAACAATATCTTGGACCAGAAAATTTCCGCCGCGGCGTCAGTCTTTATCTAAGTAAGCACAAATACGGCAATACAGACACGACTGACTTATGGGATGCCATCGAAGAATCATCACATCAACCAGTACGCGGCATGATGGATTCCTGGATTTATCAAGAAGGTCACCCACAGATATCAATATCTGCCGACAATGAAAAGCCCACTTCAGTCGTAGTTGAACAGCAACGATTCATTTATGACAGTGGTAAGGTGGCGGAAGTCGATACTGATACCACGTTCCATGTTCCAATCATGATAAAAGCGAAGCTAGCTAAGGGCTTCGTGGTCAAAAAGTTCTTGCTGCAAGACAAATCGACAAAAATCGAATTCGATGAACCATTTGAGTATGTCATTCTCAATGAGGGTGGACACGGCTTTTATCGCGTGCGATACGACTCCACATTGTTGAAAAAACTGACCGAAAACGGCGTGGAATCAATGAGCGCAATAGAGCGCTTTAATCTGGTCAACGATGCCTGGGCTACAGTTCTAGCTGGTATGCAATCATTAGCTGACTATCTTTCCTTGATTCGTCTTTTCAAAAACGAAAAAGATAAAAACGTCTGGTCTGTCATCTTTAACTCATTGAGTTATCTGGAGCGTCTGGGCGCAAACGCCGAATGCTTGAAGAAGCTCAGCGTAGAACTAGCCACTCCCGGTCATAAACGTCTTGGTTTCGAGCCTAAAGGTGATGACGATGCGCTAACGAAACAATTGCGGGCAATGTTCATATTAAAGCTTGGCACCACTGGCGACGACAAAGAAATACAAAAGTTATCCTTGGAATTGCTAGAGAAGTATTTAGCGGATGAGAACTCTGTCAGTCCAGATATCGGGGCTGCCCTTATTACAATCGCCGCGAGTCTTGGTGATAAAAAGCGTTTCGAGTCGTTTGTCGATTTGTTTAAAAACGGAAAAAATCCGCAAGAGAAAGAGCGCTATTTGTTCGCTCTAGCATCTTTTAAGGACGTGGAACTGTTGAAAGCAACGCTTGCAATGACGCTTGATGGTCAAGTACGTACTCAGAACGCTCCGTATCTCATTCGCGCCGTCATGCACAATCCGGCAGGGGGAGAATGCGCCTGGGCCTTTATGACTACCAATTGGGAGACAATATTCAAAACGTTCCCAACCATGTCTTTGACACGCATGTGCGAAGGTATAACTTCGCTTGCCTCCGAAAAACTGGTAGAAGAGACGCGTGAATTCTTCGAGAAGAATCCATTGAAGCAAGGAAAGAAGCTCATTGCGCAACATTTAGAGAAGCAATGCGTGGCGGTCAGTTTGAAAAATCGCGAAGCGAAAACATTGAGTACATTTTAGTGAGTAATGTTAGTGAGTAATGTTAGTGAGTAATGCAAATTTATGAATAACCAAGAAAGAGATTAGCGGTGTCATCAAGCAAAAGCGGAATCGTCAAAGTAATTGAAATAACTGGCGCGAGCAATGGTCCTTTAAGCGGTCTGCAATTTGCAGCCAAAGATTTATTTGATATCGAGGGTTATGTAACCGGTGCGGGTAATCCGGACTGGGCAAAAACGCATGCGCCAGCAAAGAAAACGGCACCGGCCGTACAGGTGTTAATTGACGCTGGTGCGACACTAGTCGGAAAAACATTGACCGACGAACTCGCCTACAGTATCGACGGCATCAACGTGCACTATGGAACGCCTCTCAATCCGCAATACAACGACAGAATCCCGGGTGGCTCATCAAGCGGCTCGGCGGCAATTGTCGCGCATAAGCTCGTAGATTTTGCGATTGGCACCGATACTGGTGGCTCAATTAGAACCCCTGCTAATCATTGTGGAATATACGGATTCCGTCCAACTCACAATCGCGTCTCTGTTGAAAACACCGTGCCCCTTGCGCCGAGTTTCGATACAGTTGGCTGGGTTGCTCGCGATGCAAACATTCTAAAAAAGTGTGGCTCACTTTTTCTCAATGAAATAGATAGTCCGAATCGACCGATGGAATTACTGGTTGCAGCAGACGCCATTGACGCCCTGGAACCAAAATTGCGACCAGCGATTCTCAGCACTATAGAAAAAATCAAACCTTACTTTCCAGTCGTCGGTCACGTTGAGCTGGCAAAGCTTGGCTGGGACCACTACCTGACGAATTACCGCATAATCCAGGGTTACGAAGCCTGGCAAACGCACGGAGAATGGATAAAAGCCAGTAAGCCGACTTTTGCTAAGGCAATTCAAGAGCGTTTTGATATAGCCGAAAAAATCACTGAAGAAGAATATATAGAGGCCTGCGCATTTCGCAAAAACATCATCGCGAACTTTGAAGATTTGCTTTCGCCTGAAACAGTTCTGTGTATGCCCACGACATGGAATTTGCCACCACTTAAAACTGCTAGTGAAATTGAACTCCAAAATAATCGCACCCAGAGCATGAAATTCACGTGTATTGCACCTTTAGCTGGAATTCCTGAAGTAACGATTCCAATTAAGTACTCTGGAGATAAGTCGATAGGCTTCTCCATGCTCGCAAAAAAGGGCGAAGATATGCTGTTGTTGGACGTCTGCCAAGATTTAACTCTATTGTTGGACTAGACAAAAAAAGCGACGGCAATTCAAAATTGAATTCCCCCCGCTTACTAATGCAGCCTGGCTACTGAAGATTATCTTTAGTAGTGATAGTGGTGTTTATGAGCTTCCCACTCTTTGCGCATTCGAACTTCATCCCAGTGCATTTCAGCTTTATGTTCAGCTTCCCAAGCGTTACGGTGGTCTCTCCATTCTTCCCAGGTATAGTGGTGCCCGGCTTCGTACTTACCTTCCCACCAATCACCGGCGAATACTGCTGGCACTGCAGCTGTAACCAAGAAAAGGACGGCAAGTATTGCTTGCTTTTTCATTTAATTTTCTACCTCTAAGTAACTAATTTAGACGCGGCTCAAATTTTATCAGAGTGTTATTTGCTGAGCTCAAGAAACACGTAGAAAGAGCTTCTTGACAGGACCACTCTCCACTTCTAGCTTGGTGCAAACACTAACAAGCGTTAAGTGGTTCCCTGCAATGCCGCACTCACGATTGTTTGCGCCTCTTGCTGAATTTGCTTCAAATTGTCTTTTCCGACAAAGCTTTCGGCATAAATTTTGTAGATATTTTCTGTGCCTGATGGGCGGGCTGCAAACCAGGCATTTTTTGTTGATACTTTCAAACCGCCGATTGGTTCACCGTTGCCAGGTGCTGTCGTCAACACCGACTCAATTTTCTCACCGGCGAGTTCGGTCAGCTTAACCTGTTGCGGCGAGAGCTTCGCCAACATTTTCTTTTGTTCTGGTGATGCCGGTGCTTCGATTCGATCATAGTGTGATTCACCAAACTCTTCCGCAAACTCTGCATAAATCACACCAGGATCGCGCCCTTCTTTAGCCGTAATTTCGGCAGCTAGTAGCGCCGGTATCATACCGTCTTTGTCAGTAGTCCAGACTTCACCGTTAAGGCGCGAGAATGAGGCTCCAGCACTTTCTTCGCCACCGAAACCGAGCGAGCCATCAAACAAACCGTTGACGAACCATTTAAATCCAACTGGTACTTCGTAAAGCTTGCGTCCAAGCTTGGCAGCGACGCGATCTATCATTTGACTGCTGACTACAGTTTTACCGAGTGCGGCTTCTTTGCGCCACTGCTGACGGTGCCGAAAAAGATAAGATGAAGCAACTGCAAGGAAGTGATTTGGCGGAAGTAGTCCAGAACTACGGGTAACGATGCCATGTCTATCTGCATCTGTGTCACAGGCGAAAGATAGATCAAAATTGTCTTTCATGTTAATTAAACGTTGCATAGCGTATGGCGATGATGGGTCCATGCGAATTTGTCCGTCCCAATCTACCGTCATAAATCCAAAAGCTGGATCGACAACCTCGCTCACCACTTTCAAATTGAGTTTGTATCTCTCAGCGATTGCCGCCCAGTAATGAACCGAAGCGCCACCGAGAGGATCGACACCAATACTTAGATTCGAAGCTTTGATTGCATCAATATCAATTACATTGCACAAGTCGTTTATGTACCCATGCATAAAATCGAAACGGTGAGTTTTACTCATTGCCTGGCTCGACCGTAGTCGCTTTACGCCCTTAAGGTTATTGACGAGAAATCCGTTTGCTTTATTTTCGATCCATGAAGTAATTGACTGCTCTGCCGGTCCACCGTGTGGAGGATTGTATTTAAATCCCCCATCATGCGGTGGATTATGCGATGGGGTAATGACGATGCCGTCTGCAAATCCTGTTTTTCGTCCACGATTGTAAGTGAGAATTGCCCATGAAACAGCTGGCGTTGGAGTATATTCATCGCCTTCGGAGATCATGATTTCAACACCATTGGCAGCAAGAACTTCAATGGCGGAACTAAACGCGGGCACAGAGAGTGCATGTGTATCCATGCCCAGAAACAAAGGTCCATCTATTTTTTGTTGCTGGCGATATAAACAAATGGCTTGAGAAATAGCCAAGATGTGCGCTTCATTGAAAGACGTTGTAAGCGCTGAGCCTCGGTGACCCGATGTGCCAAATGCAACTTTTTGTGCGGCTATCGACGGGTCAGGAATTTCAGTGTAGTAGGCAGTGACCAGCTTTGGCACGTTTACCAACATTGATTGTGTCGCTGCCTTTCCAGCTGCAACATCTACCTTTGGTGAATCGTTTTGCACCTTTTGCTCTTGGTTCTGCAGTGGTGTCGAAGTCATGTTGTGTGCTCCTGATGGCTCAATGCTTCATCGGAAAAGTGTCACTATCGAATACTTTAACGTACTACACCTTAGAATGCATTACCACAATATCGATGCACAATATCGATGCACAATATCGATGCACAATATCGATGCACCATATACAATGGCAACTCATATTTGCAAATCCTGCCATAATTGCAACCGAACTCCGGCACCAGCCAGCAAGTTAACTTTGTTATGACCGCGCACGATCAAAACAATCGTTCCATCAGGCAACTGAAGTTCTTTGGGTGGGCAAATTTTCCTGGACTTATTCAAGAGATCCTTCGAAGGAGCACCTCCTGAACTACCCAGTAAAACTGCACTGTCTATCTCATACTTTGGCGTGATGAAAGAATCATACGTTGTCACCTTCTTTCCGTCCTGTCGGTACAAACGTCCTCGCCAGGCAAGTACGTTGATAGGGAGCTTCTCTTGACGGCCATCTGGAAATAAAATTCTTTCGAGCTTGAGAGCGACAAACTTGACGTGCGCCCATGTTGGGTCGGAAAAGCAGATTATTGTGCCTTGAAATTTGGTGGCATCGGGCAAAATTTCTAGTTCTGGGTAAACTTCGCCTTCCGGCACAACCAACAAAAATTGGTCACCTGTTGAGGTCTTGGTACTATCAAATGCTCTCTCAAGAACGCAGTGCAGTATTGTGTCTTTATGGAGATCCACAACTGCTCCAGTCTTCCGCTCTCCAGCCTGGAAATCAGTCTTATTGTTGTTGTTGGGCGACGTCGTGCCGGAAATTTGATTCGCTGATGAAGGAAGTGCCAACGTCAAAGTCAGGAGACAGTTGAAAAACATCAAAAGTGCACGCATAGTCATCACCGATTCGAAACTAACACAAAAAAGCTCGCTGCAATGACAGCGAGCTTTATAAATTGGTACCCCCAACCGGATTCGAACCGGTGTTACCTCCGTGAAAGGGAGGTGTCCTAGGCCTCTAGACGATGAGGGCGTCTAACCGGATTGCTCCGGAGCGGAAGGTCAGAATAACAAACCGGGTCAAACGGTGTCAACTGACCGCTTAAACATACTCGAACTACAGCAGATATACATTACACGCATCTCCACCATGAAAACCTCAAGAACCTGAGATACTAGAGAGCCACCGAGGCGGCTACAACCGCCTGGGCTTCAACAGACAGGCTCTTAAAAGATGACGACTCGCTCACAACTGACGCAAGGTGACAACCCAACCCAGCTTGCTGGCACGCTCTACAACACTTTCAACAACTACTTGCGCGAGCAATTTGGCACGCGCGTTTACAGAGTGCCTATAGATGCTGGCTTTACCTGCCCGAACCGCGATGGCGTTCGTGCTTTTGGCGGCTGCACGTTCTGTGACGACCGGGGCTCTGGAGCACCTACCCTAAAATCCAATCTCGCGGTCAAAGAGCAGCTACAGGAGGGCATTGAGCGGATTCGCAAGCGTTTTAAAGCTAATAAATTTCTCGCTTATTTCCAAGCCTTCACAAATACCTACGCGCCAGAGGCCATCCTCAAAAATCTTTACGACATTGCTCTAGAAGAACCAGATGTAATCGGTCTTTGCATCGGCACACGCCCTGATTGCTTGCCCGACAATGTGCTTGACTTGCTCGCCGACTACAACAAAAACACTTTTGTCTGGCTTGAGGTGGGCGTACAAAGCACCGTAAACAGAACTCTAGACCTTATCAATCGCGGTCATAGCGCCGAAGAATTTTTTGACGCCGTCGAAAGAGCTCACAAGAGGGACTTAACTGTCGCCACTCATTTGATTTTTGGATTACCAGGTGAAAGTCGGCAAGAGATGATGGAAACAGTTCGGCAAATTGCAGACAGCGGTGTCAAAGGCGTCAAAATTCATCAACTTGTGATCTATAAAGGAACGCCGATGGAAAAGGACTATCGAGAAGGTAGTCTTGCAACCCTAGATGAAGATGAATACGTCGAGCTGGTCGCTGATGCACTCGAGATGCTTCATCCAGACCAAATAATCATGCGTCTTATTGCTGAAGGCACCCAAGATGAACTCGTGGCGCCACTGTGGTCGCTGGACAAAATCGGCACGCTCAATAAAATTCACGCTGAACTTCTCAGACGTGGAACCAAGCAAGGTTCAAAATATCAATCACACCATATTTAGTGCCGGGGCACCCGAGCGTGACAACAATGCTGCACCGATGATTCCAGCATAGTCACCCAACTCGGCCTTAACCATGTCGAGCTTTTTCGCTGGAGTTCGCAACGCGCGGCGATTCGCTTCTTTAGTGGCCACTTCAAGATAGAGATCAACAGCATCGACGAGACCACCACCAATAATAAAACGTTGAGGATTGTAGAAATTCATGACGCTAGCAATACCCATACCAAAGTAACGGGCACAGGAAACAACATTTTGAATAACTAGCTCGTCGCCTGCCTCCACAGCTGAGGCAATGGCCTTGGCTCGCAAAATTCCCTTCGTCATGTCGACCTTATCGCGCACAATAGAATCGATACCGCGCTGTAAATCCGAAACAATGCATTTTGCAAGAGCTGTTCTTGATGCATAGGTTTCCAGACAACCAAAAGCACCACAGCCACAAGGGCGACCATCTGGAAACAAAGTCATATGACCTATTTCACCAGCGGTGCCCGATGAGCCAAGATATAGCTCTCCATTGTGGACAATGCCAGAACCAATACCAGTGCCTACAAACACACAAACAAAACTGGAGCAATCACGACCAGCGCCGAAATTCTTCTCGCCCAGAGTGGCCACTTCCACATCATTGCCAAGATACGTGGGGATTTGATAATGAGCGGCAATGGGCTCGGTTAAAGCTAAATCTTGCACACCGATATTTGCAGCATCTATAAGGATGCCTTTCTGGCGGTTGACTTGACCGGCAGCACCGATGCCAATAGAACTCACTTTTCTCACATCGATTTCAGACGCCAGCAGGGCCTCGTCGATGACAGCAATGATGCGTTTAAGCACATCTTCCTGTTCGCTCACCTGCCTGGTTTTCTTTTTGCCAACACTAACAAGCTGACCGGTGTTGACATTGACCACACCAGCCGAAATCTTTGTACCGCCGAAATCTACGCCGACTGCAAACTTATCTGCCATATTTTAACACCTGAAGATTGGCCTGTATTTTAATACAAAGACCAGTCTTTATTGTTCGTCCGAACCAGGGATTATTCCATTTGGCGCATAAGAATTTGAATATCCACGTGGAGTTGGCAAAAGATCGGGGGCTATCTCCATTGGAGGCAACAATTTCATTTTTCCAGCGTTGGGATCACCGGCAGTCAAGACTGTATTCAATTCTTTACCGCCTGCAATCGCCGTTGGTTCTTCAGCAGACTCTGATGTTGCCTGGATTACAGGTGGCATTTGTGGATCGCCAGGCACTCCAATCGTTTTGTGAGACAACGAAGCTGTCCGTGTATCAAGTACAACAATGGAGGCAGCAACGCGTCTTTGCTGGCTGCAATGAGTGACCCGCTGTCCTTTGATGATCATTTGAGTTGATCCACCGCCATCGAGATTCATGGCGTCGACAGCTCCCATTTTGTAGAGAAATTTGGCGCAATCCCAGAGCGTATGGTGACCTTCGATAGTCACTAGTAAAAGATGATTGTCTCTTGTGACACCAACCACGGTGCGAGCCTGAATTTGCGCTCCGGTCCAGCCGCTTTTGAAATTTTCGTCTTTGCAATCAAGAAATAGCTTACCGTCTTTGACTAGCATCGGTCCGCCGCTGACAGCTTCAACAATGTCGTGCCAGTCATCTGGACGAGTTTGCCAATTAAGCTGTAGCTTGTCTCCACGCTCGAGTTGTGCAATTGCTCCCGATTTTCCATCACTGAGCACATAGCCGCCATAAGGAATATTGATAGCAGTTGTGGTTTTGTCTACAACTTCTCCCTGGGCATTAACTGCAACAAGACAGCCAGCGTAATCCATGTGCACATTTGTGCCCCAGCGTCTGGTGTAGGCGACGAGCCGACTACCTGTACGCCTTGGCTGATTGATGTTGTTGACCCAAATTTGTCCAAGATCATCGCGGTTTGTTGCGGTCAACAACCCGTTTAGGCTGACTCTGTCGATTTTTACTTTTCCATCTCGAGCGATACCCATAGCCACGCGGTCGTAGATTGGACCGGCGACCCACTCTCCATCAATGATTAGCGTGCCAAGAGGAGTGCCATCTTTCTTAAAATAATTAGCGTTGATAGCAGCAAGAGCATTACTCGAGCGAGCGTGGTCAGCTACATCTTTGAGCTTGTCAAAACTTTCGCTCGCGAGATATGGTTGTACTTTGACTGGCGCGCGCTCCATATCGATATCGATCATATGGATATTCAGCGGATTGCGACAGAATTTATGCACCACCCCTGGTGCCACAGTCGTACTGACGAGATCGTCTGCAAAGTTCTGAGGCGAATAAGTTTTGTTAGCAGCTGCTGTCTTTTGATTTACCTTAGCTTGTTTTTCTTTTAATAAGGCAAGGGCTTTTAACTGTTTTTTAGTCAGTGGTCGACCCTGGTGTTGCAGGGCAAAACGGGCGGCATAAGCAGGTCGATGTGGCAAGTGCCCCGAACTGAAAGATTTGCCGCCAGCGGCCGATTTACTGCTGTTTGCAGCAATATGCCCGGGCAGCTGATGAAAGGCATGGGCTCGCATGATGCCGACTGCAAACGCAGTATTTAGGCCGGCTTCAATGACCAGAGTACCTGCCGTCATCAAGCAGGCAACCGTCATGCTTAAAAACCTTGATTTGCGAGACGCGTCTGGAGGCAGAACATTAAAGCTCAAAAGAGATTGTCCCATCCTACACTCCTGAATCCGACAACATGGCTGAACGACTATCATTTTTATACCCCGTAAATGACTCATAAAACAGTATTGACAAAAAGAATTTTTCCGCTCAACCCCAGTTGAAAAGCGAGTCTCGGCATGAAGACTTCACAAAAAACTCACAAATTTTAGGCGCGGTTTGAAAGCTAGCCCCGAACCATAAAGCGCCGCACTGTCGAGTTCTCTACACACTTCCGTCAAACATACGCGCGCAAAGCTATATACAAGGCATACGTCATGAGTCTGCTGTGAAAGCGTTATGAAAGTTGCAAAAGCCAAAGTACAATTACCCGATATGAACACTTTTGCAGAACGAATGGAAAAAATTGCACGAGCTGCCATGCCCAAGTCCCCAGTTTTCTGGGGGGCAATGCTGGCCGTCTTTGTCTATTCACTTGTGGTCGTCTATTTCGTCAATTTCTTGCCGCATATGCAAGCCATGGAAGCCGAAGACATCACGACCAAAACCAGTATAGCTATCGGTCTCATCTTCGCTTTTAGAGTAAACAGCTCATACGACAGGTGGTGGGAAGGGCGCAAACTCTGGGGACAGCTAGTCAATGAGTTGCGAAATCTTTGCATCAAATATGACCTCTACTTTCAGTCGACCACCGATGAAAAGAAGGCCTTTGGCAATTTAGTCGTCGCTTTTGCTTTTGCCTTAAAAAATCATTTGCGCGATCGGAAGTACGATCTCACTCACGCAGGCATTGAAGTTTCCGATGACAAAGCCGACCACGTCCCTCTCTACATCAGCCAGCTGATTTACAAGAACGTGCAAAAAAAGGCTCTGGAAAACCAGATTCTAAAAGCCAACGCATCGAACATTGATAGTCACCTGGAGCTTCTGCTTCTGGACAGTCACATGAAAGCTTTGATGGATGTTTGTGGCGCCTGTGAGCGCATCAAATCATCGCCTGTTGCTGGTTGGATCCAGGCTTCAATCTGGATCTGGATGATGGCTTACTTTGCAATTTTGCCCTGGTTGCTTGCCGATCAATTTCGCTTGTGGAGCGTCGCCATCGAATTATTTGCCGCATATTTTGCCATTGCCTTAGAACTTCTCGCTGAGGATATGCAAGAACCATTCGGCTACGATCAAAACGATCTGCCCACTGACATAATCTGTCTGGGCATCGCCAAAACAACCAATCAAATTCTGGGAACCGAAACAGTCATTGCCAGATTCGACGGACATCTCACTACAATCCGCTAGTTTTAAGCTAGTTTTAAAAGCTGCTTTTATCCGCAAAAACGGGCAGCGACTTATAAATTTGTCTGAAAAGAGAATACATAGGGCATAATCGACGTGAAGTGCAGCTAGCCAGCGGCGCTTGACTATCTACGAAAGGAGCACCAGTGAAACGTACTGAGATGGGGGTTCAACCGCGAGTTGCCGCAGCCCAGGTGGCTGAACTGAGCGAAAAGGCGCAACTGCTGTTGAGGAACGTAAGCAGCGTTCTGGTTGGGCAAGCTCAACCCACGCGTCTAGCCGTAATTGCCTTTTTAGCTGGTGGACACGTTTTAATCGAAGATGTCCCGGGAGTGGGAAAAACATTGTTGGCCAAAAGTCTGGCCATGTCGGTGCACGCGGTTTTCAAGCGCATCCAGTGCACCCCCGACCTATTACCATCCGACGTCTCAGGCGTAAGTATTTTCGACCAACGCGAAAGCGTCTTCAAATTTATCCCTGGTCCTATTTTCACTAACATCTTGCTCGCAGATGAAATTAACCGTGCCACTCCGCGTACTCAATCCAGCTTGCTGGAAGCCATGGAAGAAAATCAAGTCACCACAGATGGTGCAACTAGACGATTGCCCGAATTGTTTTTTGTAATCGCCACTGAAAACCCGATTGAATACCACGGTACGTTTCCCCTACCAGAAGCACAGTTAGACCGTTTCATGTTGTCTTTGTCGCTTGGCTATCCAAGCCCAGAAGACGAAATCGAAATTCTAGACAAAACCCTCTCGGATGATTCTTTTTCTGTCGAAGCCGTTTTGACTGAAGCTGAAGTCCTTGCCGCAAGACAGTGCATAAAAAACGTGTATGTAGATCCCTCGGTCAAACGCTATATCGTCAACATCGTTCAGACAACACGTAAGTATCCAGCTATTGTTCTTGGCGTCAGTCCACGAGGTAGTCAGTTGTTATTGCGTGCAGCGCAAGCCGCTGCGTTTTTGGATGGACGCAATTTTGTTCGACCTGAAGACGTGAAGAATATCGCGCCTGCCGTTTTAGGACATAGAGTTATCCCCAAGCTAAGAGACAACCGCGTCAGTCATGCAGAGCTCATCGAGCGCGTCCTGGAACAAGTTGCCGTTCCAGTCTAATTTCAAAACAGATACAACCTGGCGCTTGAAAGCATTGCGGCTACCTATTTTTGTCGCGGCTACAGCACCAGTGCTATGGCTCGAATTAAGATTTTTTGTTGCGTGTTGTTTGATACCGATTATCTACTTATTTGCTGGCGAGACAGGCAATCAATGGTTTTATATGTTGGCTGGTGCCATCATGGCAGCGCTGTTCATCGGCTTCTTCTTTCCTCTGGTAGCCATTTTGGATACAAACGCCGAATGCAGTCTTCCGCCGACAGCGGTGCGTGATGAATGCGTTCCTCTTAAGGTGACTCTCAATCGTCGTGGCATCTTCGGTCCATTGTCCTTTTTCTTTCCACTTAAATGGCTGATGATCAAGGTTTATTTGAACGTCAACAATGCCAAACAAAGTCTACTCACACCCATTGTCGTCGATGAAGTGGCCGGCGAAATCAATGCTTTTATTTTGACGAATCCCGTCCAGCGTGGCGTTTACAGGCTATCGGCAATTGAATTATTTTCCTGCTTTCCCTTTGGTATGGCCTGGTGGTCGAAAAAAATTCTGATCAAATACGATCCCAAAATAGCCGAAACAACAAACATTCTGACGGTTTATCCCAAACTAGACACAATGGAAGCGAATTTTTTATATCGCATTCGCGCCGCCACCGATTCGCCGGCGGGACTTTTGACCAGTCGCGCCAGCAGCCGCGCTCAGACCAGTTCTGTTAAAGGTATCCGCGACTTCGTTCACGGAGATAGTCCACGCATCGTGCACTGGGCTTCGAGCGCCAAATACGGCAAATTACTTGTTCGTGAATTTGATACAGAAGGCGCGCCTGGATTCGATGTCATTTTAAATTTGCAAGCAGACTGGCGCAGTGACGAGCAATTTGAACTTGCTGTGGCAGTGACGCACTCTCTCATTCACCTTGGACATAGAGTCGGCATTATTCCGAACTTTTGGGTCATCCCGGATTTAGACGCCGAAGCGCAACGTTTACCTGGTTTTATGGCAGACATGCCTCCGGTGCCAGCTGGCCTGTCTCGCTCATCTGAGATTCTGGCTCGAGTAGAGCCTGTTGATATGGATTTTGCAGATGGTCTGTCTATGCCAAACCTGGGCGCAGACGCTCATCAAGCACTACTGACGGTGCGTCCTGCGTTAGCCTCTAACTCTAATAGAGCTGGCGCTGATCTTGGTCGCGATTATGATGAAGAGGATGACGAACACCTCGACGAAGAAATTTATAGCGTTGAGCTAGCTGTCATCCCCCGCACGCACTCAGCAGCAACTGGTGTGATTCAAAATGTGCACATGCCCTTGCACGAACAAGGCGCCCAAAACCGACGTCAGGGCGCTGGCAATCCGCTTGGACGCGTAATTGCGGTTATTCATGACTATGAGGATATTCATCTGTTATGAAAAAAGCAAAAACCGAAAAATATATCGAGCCACCTGAAGACTCCGTTGCTCTGCGGATCACCAATGCACTCATTGCCATAGCCTGCATTACCGTCGCTTGTATTTACGCAGAGCTGCCTCTCTTTCAAACATTCCTCTACGTCTGGTTTGCCATCACTGGCTGCTATACAAGTTATTACTTCCGTCACGGCAAGCATCTCTGGCTAACGGCGAGCATCATTGGCGGATTACTATTTGTAGTTTTTCTCTTTGCCCGCGACCTGCTGCAAGAATTCAATATTGGCCACCTCGAAAATTTCGCTCCATTTTTAAGCGTTATAGCCGGCATGCAAACGGTACACACATTCGACCTGCAAACACGCAGCGATATCAACGTCTCCACGGTCTTATCACTGTTTCTGTTTACAATGACTGCCGTAATCGGCCGCGATTTGCTTTTTGGCTTCTTCGTAATGGCGCTTGTCGTACTCGGTTCAGCGCTTCTATATTTTGAAGCAGTGGCGCGCACAAAGTCCAATCAAGGCAGTACTCAATTATCACAAACCGAAGTAATAACGCCCTTTCCCACTCAATCGAGACGCATGGCATCGGGTTCAGCGGTGCTTCCAATTGCCGCGTTACCGGTATTGACTGTCATTCTTTTCGCGTGTTTGCCCAGAGTCGATTCAGTTGTCGACGTGCTCTTTGCAAAGTTTCATCCATCTCCAATCAAAGTAGACGATAAGGGCTTCAATTTTATGTCTGGAACCGGTAATGGTCCAGGTAAAGGCAAGTCTGGCTCGGGCTCGAACAATCAAGACGCAAAAGCCGACAAGAAAGAGAACAAGGAGCAAAACAAATTCACCGACGATTCTGCTCAAAAAAATGCTTCAGGCAATGGTGGCACGAAAAATTCTGCAACCTCTTCGACCGCTTCGACTGCCTCGCAGTCGGCTTCCACATCGACAGAGAGCAAAAATTTGAAAGATGGAAAAGACGCAAAAAAAGGTGCGACTGACAAAAATCAAAAAAATGGCGCGGCAGCTATAAACGGTAAAACAAAAGACAATGACAAGTCCGGCAAGGATGACAAGAACGGCAAAAAGGGCTCACGTTCAGGCGCATCGGCAGACGGTAGCGACGGCAAGAAAGAAAACGAAAAACCAAATCCGAACGGACAGGCGGGCAACTCCGGCAAAGGCGATAAGCGCAGCGATGATCAAAACAATCAAGCTGGCGGCTCTTCCGGAAAGGGCAAAAGACACGGCGCAGGAGGCGGAGTGGGCGATTCAAGTGACGAAACTGGTGACGATGCCCAAAAAAAAGAACGTTTGCAAAGCCAGAATCTGACTGAGTCAGACGAGCTAATTTTTCGCAACAAAGACACGGCAGAATTTGACGACAGTGTGTTTATGACGGTTCGCTCAGATCAGCCCGTTTATTTAAAACGCACAGTTTTCGATAAATACGACGGAAAACACTGGCTTGCCACTGTCAAAATGAAGCCCGCCATTTGTGAAAAAAGCGAAAGTGGCTGGACTGAACTTGGGGGCGTACCGCAGCTATTTGTCCCTTCCGAGCAAAAAACTACGACTGTTTTGCAAGTGATTACGGCAGACATCGGTCTTGGTCGAATTATACCTGCTGCAAGCGTACCGCAACGAGTGGACCTCAGTTCCCGACAAAGCGGCTCAATTTCCGTTGATGATTATGGAGTTTTGCGCTCGAACAAAGACATTAGTCCTGGAACGGTATTTAAAATCGAGTCAAAAATTCCCACTTTCGACATCAAAAAAATGCATGAAGCAGAACGAGATGCCGCCAAAGAAAAGGAGATACTGGAGAAAGAGGCTCTGTATCTTCAGCTACCTGACGGCTTACCCGCTGAAATAAAAAAACTGACTCAAGAAATCGTCATCGCCGACGACAATTTTTTCAATCGCGCTGATCGCATTTGCAAGCATTTACGCAGTCACTACAAATACTCTTCAGATGTTTATCAAGGCTCGGAGAGCAACGACCTTGTCTCGAATTTTCTTTTCAAAAAGAAGGAAGGAGCTTGCGGCGAATTTTCCTCAGCTTTTGTCGTCATGTGCCGACTGGCTGGGATTCCCGCGCGTTGCGTGGGGGGCTATGGCCCGGGCACCCCTGATGGACGCACTGGCAGACGAGAAGTTTGTGGACTGGACGGGCACGCCTGGGGGGAAGTTTGTATACCAAACGTCGGCTGGGTCCCTTTTGATGCCACGCCTACAGGAACCATGCCGGTCTCAGAGTCGCAAGATAACAGTTGGTTTTCAATACTCAGGCGAAATTTTGATCAGGCAGAAGCCGCCTTTCAATCATCTCAACAGGATCGCAATCTTGGCAAAGGCTCCGAAGACGACTATAAAGCGGCTCCTGAAAAAGCCAAACCAAGCGAGATTCAAAAGCGAGCCAACAGCAACAAACGCAATAACGACAGCCAGCCAGCACAGCCTTCTCAGAACGCAAAGGATAACGCCAAAGAACCCAAAAAGAAAAACAAACAAGATGATGCGATCGTAAGCCCACTGGGGCGCTCCAGCACCGAAGCCGAGACCGAGGGGCTTAAACCGACCGAAAATGGCAAAATAGAAAAGGTTGAAAACAAATCATTTATCCTCTCATGGCAAGCTATCGCGCTCGCTTTAACTCTTATTCCTGGAGGCTTCTTAATAGTCAAACTGGGTCTTGCACGTTTCCGCCGCAGAGCCCGCGACAACCGCTCCACCCAGGGAGTGACGCCATCAACCGCCCTTTATTTGAAAATGACAGAGGATCTAAAGCGGCTGAAAGTCCTAAGACGACCGAGCGACACAACAGATGAACTAACCCGGCGCTTCTCTGAAATTGTTGAAGCTGATGAAAGAATCCACCCGGACCTGGAAGAGCTTTTCAAGCAATTTATCGAACTCTATTCGCAAGAGAGATTCAGTGAGCAAGGGCATAATACTGAAAACTACAAGCAACTGCGGGAAATCGGTAACCGCATCCACACCTTGTCGAAAACCCGTCTTGAAAAGCAACGCAACTAGCTAAGGCTAGTATTTGGCGGCTTTACGCGATAAAGTGGTAGCAGTAAGAAAAATATGCTTTGCTCGAATTGATATTATCGGATCCGTGCGCAACAAAAGAGAGATTGCCAATGGTGCAACAGGTTAAAACAGGTACCCAACAACAGCAAGAATTTGTGCCGCCATACCCGGCTACAATTCAAGACACAGGCTTGAAGGAAGCTTTTCTCGAAGAGCTCATTCTCAAAGACATTTATGTGGTGAACTTTGCCCTTGGTCGCGAAATTGCTGCTCGCACAATGCTGCCCTTCAAAATTATTGAAGAAATTCTTGAAGTTCTGAAAAAGCAATTGTTAGTCGAAGTTCGCGCATCGGGCGGTCTGGCTGACTATGAATACACGCCAACTGAAAAAGGACGGGATAGAGCTCGTACCTATTTCGACCACAATGCTTATGTCGGTGCTTGCCCTGTGCCATGGAATCGTTATATCGACTCCATGAAATATCAAACAATTCGCCGAGAATCGGTAACACCACGCGATCTCGAAGTTGCTTTCTCAGACATTATGGTCAATCGACGCACAATCAACTCGGTTGGTCCAGCGATTAACTCCGGTAGAGGGATGTTCTTGTTCGGTGAAGCCGGCAATGGTAAGACCTCGATCGCCGAGCGAATCGTGCGCAGTTTCAAGGGACACATTTTCATTCCTTATGCCGTGGAAATCGACGGGCAAATTATTCGAGTCTATGACTCGCATAACCACGAACAAGTTTCGGCCGCTAATTATCCGCGTGATTATGACCATCGCTGGGTGCGAATCCAGAGACCATGCGTGGTCGTAGGTGGTGAACTGACAATCGACATGTTGGAATTGCAGTTCGACTTTGGTACCAAATTGTATGAAGCACCAATTCAATTGAAGTCTAACTGCGGCTTGCTGCTAATCGACGACTTTGGTCGCCAAAGAATCGACCACAAATCATTGTTGAACAGGTGGATCGTCCCTCTAGAAAAACGTGTTGACTACCTCACTTTGCACACTGGTAAAAAGCTGGAAGTGCCATTTGAACAGTTGCTCGTTTTTTCCACAAACTTGAATCCCAGCGATCTTGTGGATGAAGCCTTCTTGCGACGAATTCCATACAAGATCAACATCACCAATCCAACTGAAGACGAATTCAAATGGATCTTCTTGCAATATTGCCAGAGAACTGGTGTGCCTTATAACGAAGAAGCGGTCAACTACTTGATCGAGTCACAGTATCGCAGTGGCAGACGCAATATGCGTTGTTGCCATCCTCGCGACGTCGTCGACCAGGTCATCAATCTGTGCGCATTCTTGCAAACAGATCCGCGTCTTTCACGCGAATACATAGACCACGCCTGCGCAGTGTACTTCGCAGCGATGGGCAAATAGAAGTAGATTACTTCTCACTAAATAGACTACAAAGAGCCATCGGTTTTTCCGGTGGCTTTTTCGTCTCAAGATTAAGCCCAGTCAATAAAACTTGAGAGAAAAGCTAAATCGGATAGGTCGATTTTCATTAGCAATTTCTATAGTGACGGAAAGCGCCCGGAGCCGGGCAGAGACTAACGCCCAGTCTCATGACTACTTGCAAAACATGCTAGCATAGGGCGTTCAGACGTTTACAAAAGAGTAAGGCGACCGTGCAAGTTGTTTCAGGCGAAGAAGACGTCAAAACGGACGACAACATAATCTCTCCACCAGCGCCAGCGATTGCCACTGCATATGGTGCCGGCAAAAACTTGCGCTTTCATTTTCAACCAGAAGATTTCAAACAGCCGCTCGTAGAGAAAATAGCTACAGTTCTAATTCTTGTTGCAACGAGCAGCTGGCTTTTAGTTTTTGCTACCTGCAAAGTTGCGGCGATGGCCGCGCCATGGTGTGTGGTTCTGAGCGCGGTCAGCATAATCGCCCTGGTGCAGATGTTCAGTCATCCCCGACAGGATAGCTTGACTTTACTTACGCTTGGCGGGCAAACGCCTGCATCTTTGCGACAGACCACTGCACTTAGCTATGCTCTTTTTTCGCTCGCTATGTGCGTCTGGATGGTTTTACACCGAGATATCGAATTCAAACATCCTCTTTTGATGACGCGACAAATAATAGACATCGAGCTGGTTTCGGACAGGGATTTCAAAAACAACCACGACATTTTGCCTGGCACCATTGAAAAAGAAACCATCAAAGAACGCTCAGCTTCAGCAGAGGTAACGGCGCAATCTCCGCAACCGCTGATGGCGCACAAGGCGCCAACAGCTCCAGCAGCCCTTCGTGTAGCCCACACGCCCAATCCATTAGAAAATCGTCCTATGCCGGCTAAACCGGTAAAGATAGATTCGACTGCCGATATTTTTCCCATGAGAATCAGTGAGGCACCACGAGCGACTGCTATTGCTATGAAGGCACAAAGCCAGCCAGCTAGAACCACAACCGAGCAGCCGATGCTCGAGGAAGTGGCACCCGCTGAGATGGTTGAGATGACTGAAAACGCAGGTGACAAAGGCAACGAAAGCTATCAAGCCGGTGGTCGCTCGAGTGGTGGCACGGGTGCACCAGCTCCAATATCAGCTTATTTGAAAGAATTGCACAGACGCATCAAACACGCCTGGACTCCCCCAAGCGGAGATACCAGAAGCGCCGAGGTACTCTTTAGAATCAAACATAATGGCACTCTGGTTTCAATTAAAATCGTTCAGTCTTCTGGCGACGCAACTATCGATGAATCGGCATTGCGAGCAATTTCGGCATGTTCTCCTTTTAAGGCATTGCCAGCCGATTTCAGTCCTCAATTTCTAGATTTGCAATACACTTTCAATTACACGGTCGATTCACTGTCTGAACTAAATAATCGACAGACATTCTAACAATGTACGACGGACAAACAGGCAATCGACAATAAAACGAGTACGATCACCGCAAGTTTTTTGTCGGGAAATCTGAGCAAAAATAAGCTACAAACAATACATGCGTAGTAAATAGCTATCGCACTAATAGAAGGTTGCTTGACCTGCAATTTCGCAGACTGAAAGCTACTGAGGGTGCCTGTGAGCCAGATAATGTAAGTTAAAGGGTATTGCAATAATTGATCAATATGACTGACCACAGGAAAAACAAAGAAGCCCGAAAACGGACTAATTGAGCCCATTAGAATCAACACGGAGGCGATGAAACCAAATATGGTGACCGGCGCTACTAATGGAACCACCAGCAAATTCGCCGGCAGGAATGTCAATCCGATCGTACCAAAGTAATACAGCTGAATGGGCAATACAGACAACTGAGCAATCACAGTGACAGCGAGTGTATCGGCGCATTGCTGAAAAAACCAGCTAGGTCGAGAGTTTAGCCATTGCCCGAGAGATTTCGCACCAGCAATTATACCAATGGTGGCAACATACGAAAGTTGCAAACCAACGTCGCTTAAAGCCTGCGGTGACGGCAACCAGGTGAGAATTAAAGCGGCAGCCAGAGCAGATCCAATAAAAATACGACGTTGAGTCATTCGAGACACAAGAATGAAAGTAGACATCAAAGCGGCGCGCGCGACGGACGATGATAACCCAGCCAGCGCAACATAAAGTGCCATCATGGCAAGACAGGCATATTCTGAACTGTTACCAGGCAAATACAACGGCCGCAACAGCCAGTAAGTAACAAGAATCACAACAGTTAGATTGAAGCCAGAGGCAGCGACAATATGCGAGAGTCCCACATTTCTGAAAGTATCAACAATCGCCTTCGGCAGATCAACTGCATTTTGCCCCAGCACCATTGATGTAAGCAGTGCGCCAGTGTCTGCGCCAAGGTATTGCTGGTGCATGTCTGTTATTTCTTGACGACAAGAGAAGATGGCCGACTGAACAAAATGTTCTACAGCGGCAAAAGAGTTTTGCTCAAACGATACTGAAACCGGCCGCCTTGGCAAAATCGTTAGATCGTCAACGCTGATAAAACTAAAGCCATCAACACTTTTTTTATGCTGCGCAAGATACGAGCAAACTAGCTCTTTAGATGAATTCGTCAAAGAAAATTTGCTCGAACGCAAATAACAGGCCACTGAAATCAAATCGCCGATCGCTACCTTCATTGGTACGACTTGTCCACCGACCACAAGACACGCGCGTCCGTCAACTGCGCGCTCCTCTGGAAAACTGATGCGGCTGCAAGTTACTAAAAGAATTTGCGCTGGAGGCGCCTTCTGCGCAATTATGCGGTCAATTGAAGCGAGGATTACAACTCTTTTTCCAATATAGCTTTGGATTGTGGGCTGCCGACGGTTCTCAAACCATGCGCTCTTGCCGTTGTGACGCCGAGCCTTATTCGAAGTTTCGTTTTGCGATTCCGGTAAAAAACCAGCATAGACGAAGGAAAGGAGCGGCAAGAGCAGCAAAAGCAAACGAAAGATGATCGCAGTGAGTGAGTCACTGGCTACTGTGTTGCTCCTGTACCAGCAAGCGAGCAGTGGACAGGCAAAAATGCCACCAATGACACAACCAAGACCAAACACTCGACCGAGGCCGCACATAGCAGTCAATGTACAGCACAATACAGCCCAGGCAAAAAGCCTGCGATAGGACAATTTGTCCATTGCTCGAACGCCCCACAAAGTTTCGATCTACTTTCTTATACGCTTGCAAGACCAAAAAAGTTCAACGCTTGAGTAAGCAACCCAGCAAAAAAAATCGCCGATCCTCTGAGGACCAGCGACTTGTTTGAATTTTAAGAGTTTGATTTCTAATTTGCGTTAGCTGGCTTTTGGATACCGAAAGGATTGGCGATTGGATTCTGATAAGGGTCCTGACCGCCATGGGTGTCTTTGTAATGTTGATTGAATTGAAGAACACGGTTGGCGATACTGTTGTATTCATCCACAATTGCCTTCATGTCTGGATTATTGGGCTCCAGCGCGTAAGCAGCTTCAACAGTTGATTTGACGTTACGTTTGGCGTTCGGTCCATCGAGCTGATTGCCAATTTGTGTGCCTTCCATGTAGATTTTCATTTCTTGAACATCCTGGGCACTAGGAGCAGAGCTATGACCATCTTGAGTCGTCAGCAAATAATTCATATAGCCTAAGCGCATGACAGCCGCATCGCGGAAAGTCTTAGCAACGTACTGCTTGGAGATGTCTGCGTTTGGACCATTGAGCTGCGAAGGCAACCAGGAATCACGAGCTGCATAAGCTTTGTCTTCAAGAGCCGTGACAGTATGCGAATATGCTGGAGAATCGTGTTTAGCATAATCAGTCAATTTAAATTTATTAGCACTGACTATGAAGCCGTCGGTTCCCTCAACTATATCCTTGATGTCGTGAGCCTCAGCACCAGGAGTACTACGGAAAATCTTGTCGCTCATCTCTTTAACGATTTTTGCCTTTTCATCAGCGACAGCCTGGATATCTGAATCAGTGACATTTTTACCAGATGTGTCATTTGCGTCTGTCTGACCAGATTTCATATTCGCCATCGTCACATCGGCGAGCGCCAGGGCGGACATATAACTGCGAGCCGCACGCGAAGTCAAATCCAGGTCGCCTTGATTCGGAGCAATAAGCATCTGATCTGGTGCTGGCTTTTCATCGCTGGTTTGCTGATGATAGGTATTAAGCAAATCACTTCTAGTATCTTCGGTCAGACCAGATTTGAGCACTGTGTCACCAAGAGATTCGCTTAAAGCCATTCCGGTACGACCGTTAATGACGATATTTTGAAAATTATTGAGAGGCTGATCGCCGTGCGCTATTGGCAGCGATTGGTCGCTGATACCACCCATGATATCGCGGTCATAAGCTGCAAGCACACCGCGCCACTTGCTACCCAGCTTATCGAATGAGTCAACGGCATCATTAAACGACGAACCAGTCATTTTTTTGCTGTCTGTCTTCATTGCATTCCAGGAATCAGTACTGGCATTAGTCAGCTCGGGAATTTCGCTACCAAGTCCTGGTATCATATGCACACCGCGTCCAACCACAAAGGCACCAGCTTCAGCTAAGAGAGCCTTTGGCATTGAACTACGCAAGGACGGCACAGCCAGTCCTGCAGCCACAGTTGCACCCATGACTCCGACAGTCGACACAATAGATTCGCCCCAGGTCATTTTTTCTTCACGACCAGCGAGCCACGCTACGCCGCCAATCGCAATCTTGGTACCCAAGTTACGAATTGGTGCAGCACCAATTAAAGCCTGAGCAGCAGACTCTTGAGTAGACTGAGTAAAAATGCGATCTGTTTCGTGGTGATCACCAGGTAGCAGGTGCATACCTTCTTTAAGCGCATAGTTTAGACCAAGAGAGCCGGCGACGAATTTCAAACCGTTCCACATACCCGATTTGCCGTGCTCATAAAAGCCCTTGAAGCCAGTGTACTCAGGGCCAAGGTTAGTCAAGCCTTTATTCACAGAGCTCAGTTTCAATTCAGTCTCAGCCATTCCTTTGAGTTCGGCTTTATCTGCGGGCAGCAAAGCAGCTGGGTTCTTCTTATTGAATTCCGAAAGAGCCTCTAATTTGTTCTTTGGGTCGGTCTTAAGATAGCCCTTCAAGAACTCATGTTTCTCATTTAACTTTGTCGCTTCAGCGGCTTTTAATGGGTCGGTTCTGATGGCGTCGAGATCGGCCTTTGTTTTATCTCTAAGGGCTTTGACTTCCTCTTCATGTTTATCGACAACCTTCACGTGTGAAGCTTGTTCGGCGGACAACTGACGTTTCAGAATAGGGTGAGCAACGACGCCCATCCCAAAACCAAATGCAGCGACACCAGCGACACGAGTTGCCGATCCCGCAGCACCGATAAGTCCACCCTGTTCTCCGATTAAATCCCAGTTTTTTGTCAGATCCTGTGCTCTTTTGGCATTATCAGCAAAACCGACTTCAATAGCATTGCCCTGGATCCGTCCAGAGGCTGCAGCCGTCACTTCAGCTTGCATTTTATCGCCCAGAGCTTGAAGCTTCGGCGTTTGCTCTGCTGCATGATCTTTAAAAGGTTGAACTGGAGCTTGCGGACCAGCATCATTACCTGTGGTCGTTTTATAAACGCTTCCAGGATCATTAAAGGGATGGGCGCGACCGCCTTGAACAGGTTGTCCCTGTCCCCTCGTACGGTTAAATACACCGTCGTCGGCAATCTGCACTGGCTTAGCGCCGGGCTGATCGGAAACAGAGTTGAAATTCAGCGAACTCAAACTAGCGTCATCAGGCGCTTTTACTGTTTTGTCGATTTTACCGTCTAAAGCCATGAGTGACCTCCAACTTTTGCTAATCTCAGGAGCGAGCCGGGGAGCGTTGCGTCTCTTGAGAATTCAATATTAGAGGTTACTAAGAAGGTAGTAAATTCGTGATTTCCCATATCAGGGGGGAAATCACCACAATTAATGATCAATAATTTCGAATTTTATGTCTCGAAAGATCACTAAGCATCGCCAAAGGCCGATCGAACTTAGCCGTTGGTATTGCCAGATTCGACCATCGGCTTATTCAAATAATAGAGACTATGAGCTGCAGCCTTTTGTCCGTTGTATTTGGCGCTCGGTTTTTCATTGTAAGGAACGAGACATTCTTGCGTGCGCGTAAAGACCATCTGAGCAATGGACATTCCAGCATGCAAACGAACAGGACGATTACCGACGTTAACTATCTCTAGAGTGATTTGAGCCGGCGGATGGCTAAAACCGGCATCAATGAAACCAGCGGTGACGTGAACCATTATTCCCAGTCGAGCCAGGCTGGATTTACCTGTTAATTGTCCAACTATATATTTTGGCAAGCAGACTCGCTCGTATGTAGCCCCCAGAACAAAATGCCCTGGCTTAATCACAATGCTTTCAGCTTCGACCTGGACAACGCCACTCAAAATGCTTTCTGGCATATATGGGTCAATTATTGGAAATTTTTCGTCAACTGCCTCATGCCAGGAAAACTTGTTGTCCAGGCGAACATCATATGAATTGGGTTGAATCAAGCGATCATCGAATGGTTCGACTATAAGATGGCCGTCAGCTATTTCGGTGCGGATTTCAAAATCTACAAGTATCGACATTTAGAACCCTCGTGTAGCGGATGCGGCATCAGCACTTAGTATAACCGCATACCCTGCACATCACACATGCTTCGTAACGGGCCTCGTTGGCGCTATGCGATCCACATTCAATGCATACACGAATGGATACTTTGTCGTTTTCGACCGTCGTTGAGCCTTGATTAACTGAATCTGATGAAAGAACCAGAGTGGCCACATTCGAAGCAGAGCTGGCAGCCACTGTTAAAGCTTTTTTCTCAGAACGCCCGGCTCTATCTGAGATACGTTGAAATGAGTCACCATATTTAGTGTCAGATTTCAATGCATCAGTTTTCCTGATGTTTAAAACCTGGGAAGCTCGCGAAGCATCGCGATAAACAGTAATACCTTTAAGACCCAAGCGCCATGCATCCAAATAAGAGGCGCGAACGTCTGCTACCGGCGCATAATGTGGCAAGTTGATAGTCTTCGAAACGGCATTGTCTGTGTGCTTTTGAAAAGCAGCCTGCATGCGAACATGCCATTCATAACTGATGTCGTGAGAGCAGACAAAGACAGAGCGAACGTCAACGGGCACGTCTTCACAATCAGCAAGCGTACCTTCGCGAGCAATTTGCTCCATTAGCTCATCGCTATAGAAACCACGTTCTCTCGCCACTTTTTCAAATAAAGGATTGGCTTCAATCAATTCGGCACCACTCAAAACACGACGAACAAACGAGATAGCGAACAATGGCTCAATACCAGAACTCGTACCGGCAATGATAGAAATTGTGCCAGTAGGAGCGATTGTCGTGACCGTGGCATTACGCATAAGTTGATTGCAGTCACCCCATTTGCTGGAAGACCAGTTTGGAAAACACCCGCGAATTTCAGCTAGATCAGTAGAAGCTCGATGTGCTTTATCTTGCAGAAACGACATTAGCTGATCGGCCTTTTCAATTGCTTTTTCCGAGTTATAAGCAATACGCATCATGATTAAAGCGTCTGCCCATCCCATAATGCCGAGGCCAATGCGACGATTATTTTTAGTCGCTCTTTCTATAAAGGGCAAAGGATAGTGATTTGCCTCGACAACGTCGTCGAGAAAGCGAACTGATAAATTGATAGTTTGCTCTAACCTAGACCAATCAAAATCATTGGTTTTGCTGTCGACGAAGGCGGCGAGATTAATAGAACCCAGATTGCAGGCGTCTCCTGGACCAAGGGGTTGTTCTCCGCAAGGGTTGGTTGCTTCTATATTTTCAGTACCAGGAATGAGAGTACCATCAATATCAAAAGCTTCATAAACTGGATCCTCTGCATTGATTCGATCTATGAAAACCAGACCGGGTTCGCCGGTTGCATGGGCATTTTCAATCATTTGCTCAAAAATTACTCGAGCTTTCAAGCGCCGAACTACTGCCTTGGTGTTTGGATGAACGATTTCGTAGTCTGAATCACTTTCAACAGCTTCCATAAACTTGTCCGTGGCGGCCACAGAAATGTTGAAATTATTCAACCGACTGGTATCCTTTTTGCACGTGATAAATGACTCAATGTCTGGATGATCGACACGCAAAATACCCATATTAGCACCGCGCCTGGTGCCCCCTTGTCGAATCGCTTCGGTTGCCGCGTCAAACACTGTCATAAAGCTGATAGGACCGGAGGCCACGCCGGTAGATGTAGCCACACGATCATTGGCTGGTCTGATGCGACTGAATGAAAAACCAGTCCCACCTCCAGTCTTGTGAATCAGAGCGGCATTCTTGCAACTTTCGAAAATGCCTTCAAGCGAGTCAGGCACAGGCAAGACAAAGCATGCCGAGAGTTGCCCTTTGGGTTTGCCTGCATTCATAAGAGTGGGCGAATTCGGTAAAAACTCGCCACTACGCATGAGATCGAAAAAATTCTTCTTTAGAACAGCCACTCTGACATCGTCCAGACCAAATTTGCGTTCACTGGAAGCGACGCATGCGGCAACACGTTCGAACAAACCATCCGACGTCTCATTCAAAGCGCCCTCGTCATTGCGCAGTAAATAGCGCTTTTCTAGAACTTTGATGGCATTCGGTGTAAGCATGTATCAACCTCGTTGAATTCACCCGTTAAAGAACCGATGAAATCATTATACTACATTTGTATGGCACTACATATAGCGGAACACTCGAATATTAACGCGATATGCATCTTTTTCGATATAAAACGGTCGTTTTTCATACACATGACTTCGTATTCGGGCAAAGGCTCCCTGTAACAAAGAGCATGCTCTCCAAAGAGAACATGCTCGCCAAATCTATTCCTATTTAGTCCAACTTTAGTCCAACTAGTCCAACGAATTCGGAACGCTGAGTTTAGATACTCAAGTTCAAATTCGAACTATGACCAGGGAATACCTTGGCTGTCGGATTGATATAGGTGCAGGCAAAATTCACACCAGTAGCGGCTTCAGCAGCGCCTGTAGCAATCAATTTCAACTTAGCCTGGTGGGCAGCAATGTCGCCAGCAGCATAAACGCCGGGCAAATTAGTTTCCATCTTCTCGTTGACAGTAATTGCATTGACGTCCATCTTCAAGCCCCAGCTCTTCAAAAAGTCTAGGTTGATTACGAATCCTATATTGATGATCAATGCATCGACTTGAAGTTGTTCTTCTTTGCCGGTGCGGTTATCGAAAATAGTGACGCCTGTGACTTTGTCAGTACCTTCTATCGATTTCAATTCATAAAAGGTTTTGACATCAACTTTGTTGACGCGCATTTCTTCGACCGAAGTCTGTACTGCGCGGAACTGATCGCGTCTGTGAATCAAAGTGACTTTGTTAGCCAGTTGAGAAAATTCGTTAGCCCAGTCTACGGCAGAGTCTCCGCCGCCGACGATCAATACATTCTTGCCGCGAAAACGCTCTTTATTCTTGACGGAATAGAAAATGCACTCAGCGTCCCATTCGTGATTGTAATCAATATCTAGTTTCTTCGGAACGCAAGCTCCGGCTCCTAAAGCAAGCAATACTGATTTCGTATAATGTTCGCTGGAGACGTCTGTGATGATTTGCCAGTTATCGCCACTTTTTTGCAAAGTGGAGACCTTTTCACCAAGGCAAAACGCTGGTTTGAATAGCGCTGCTTGTAGTCCAAGATTTTTGGCCAGGTCTTTAGCTAATATTTTCGGATGTCCAGCTACGTCGTAAACGTACTTTTCTGGATAAAGCGCAGTCAGTTGTCCGCCAACTTCTGGCAAAACATCGATAATCTTGGTTCTCAGTCCACGCAACCCCGCATAGAACGCTCCAAACAGCCCCGTAGGTCCGCCGCCAATAATTGTTATGTCGTAAACATCCATGAGTAAAGACAGTCTCCAGCACTTGCAAGTTCAATTTATCAGGCTAATTGTAATACACTGGAAACCGGATCGTTTTAGTTTCCACCAATAATGAAGCAGCTGAAACACCCATCCAGCAAGCGTTACATTACTCAAGCATCGGGCGAGATCCACTTAACAGCTCGATAGCCTTACGGGACAAGCGCTTCCGGACATTTTCTCAAATCCGTATTCCCCAGATTGCTGGTAATTGTGATGCTCTACCGAGATTTCGGTAATACAGGTATTAAGGTCTCTGAAGTTGGCTTCGGCGCCTGGGCAATTGGGAGCAACGAGCACGGCAACAGTTACGGGCTTGTTGAAGAAAAAGCAGCTGTAGAGGCAGTGCATAAAGCACTCGATTTAGGCTGTAATTTCTTTGATACAGCCGATCTGTATGGGCGTGGACGCAGCGAAGAAATTCTAGCTAAATCCTTAAGGGGGCGCCGAGAACGAACTGTCATTGCCACGAAAGGAGGTAGCGACTTTTACCAGGGTGTGGGTTTTCAGACCTTCACACCCGAGTACATTCGCTTTGCTCTGGAAAAAAGCCTACTCCGACTACAGACTGACTACATTGACATCTATCAGTTGCACAACCCCCCTATAAAAATTCTCAACAATCCTGAAACCTACGATGTGTTGAAGATTCTCAAAATGGAAGGAAAAATTCGCGCCTGGGGCGTATCTGTCTTCGATCATCGAGCAGCGAACCGGGCTCTCATTGTGGGCTCTCCCGACAGTATTCAAATCCCATTCAATATATTCTCGTCCGCCAACACGCAGGTTATATCTGCCGACGACCTAACGAATACAGAAACTCAGTTTATGTCTCAAGCCCATCGGCAAGGATGCGCAATTATTGCTCGCGAACCTTTAGCTAACGGCTTTCTTTCGGGCAAATATGTCGACGAGCACGAATTCGAAAAAGGCGATATACGCAAGCACTGGCCACCAAACTTCATTCGAGCAAGAATTCTTGCTGTAAAAGAGCTGCAGTTTTTAGTCAGAGAGAACCAGACTCTAGCCCAGGCAGCAATTCGTTATTGCTTGAGCCAGAATGACATTTCGGTAGTGATTGTCGGCATAAAAAGTCACGAACAAGCAGTGGAAAACCTGACAGCATCACAATCGCGCAAACTTTCCAAAGATGAATTAGCAAAAATTGCCCATTTGCAAAATACACGCTTCGGGCTGACTTCCTCAGAATTCAAGTAGAAAATTAGCCAGCACCGCAGATGATGCTCAGTGGTTCGTGAACACTTTGAACTTCGCAACACGAGCGGGGGTCTCAGCCGGAGTTGCATAATAAGGGTTAATCACAAATCCATTTTGCACCGGCGGCGATACCACCGACTGAGGAGAATATTGCTGAAAAGCTGACGCAGGCTCACTTTGAGAATTTGAAGCCTCATTATAGTTTCTGGGAGAGCCAAAGCTAGAAGTAACAATGGGAGCAGATGCAAACGGCGCTGGTGCCACGATAGGCTGGGACACAATAGCCGGAGCGATAGCAGGATTTTGCGCTCCGCCAGGCAAAGGCGTGTAAAAATCTCCCGTAGCCTTAGAAGTTTTGAAGGGCATAGCACCCTTGACCCCGTCAATAAGGCGACGATCCGTAGAAACACCCAGTGACTGGGGCATTGTGCCCAATACTGAATTAGCGAAGGGTTCATGATGACGGATGAAATACACAACGAAGAGCCAGCTTACAAAACCTAGAAAGAGACAGAACATGCCCATAGCCGGGGTAAATTTCAAGCCATCGACAATGTTCGACACCTTCAAGGCCTGCAAAGCACTGGTCCAGATAACCGACTGCGATGGTGCGTGACCGGCGCCATTACCTCCGGGTGCCCCATGACCATGAGCGACATTGGTACCAGCGTCTAATCCAAGCAAGTGACCGAGAAAACTGTGTTGACCATTTTGGCCGAGCAAATTAGCTAAATAACCATCGCCGCCTGCACCAACTTGGGTATGTCCACTTTGATTAGAATGGCTCGCGTCGAATGAAACAGAGTCGCCCATTGACTGGTTGTGACTGTTGAATGCGGCCCCATCTCCACCCTGGCCGCCTCCATCCATGAGGGTTCCGCTCATATGTTCACCCTTACCTTCAGAACGATTAGTTTTAACTATCTATAGATTGCATTTTAGCCCGTTGAAACACGCTGCATATGGCGAAATTACGCAGATTATTAGAAATTCTATATTTAATTATGCTAAGAGCTCCGCTTTCAGCGCCAGATGACGACTGAAAACGGAGCCTGAATTACTCTATGTCAAAATTATTGCTGTTCTACGCCTTCGAGCTGGGCGACGCGTTGTCTGAGGCTTTCAACGAGTCTTGGCAGTTCAAAAACTGCTGGCAGCCGCTCTTCAATAGAGCTGATGTGTCTGGTTAATTCGATCGAACGCTCCATCAAGCGAATGAGAATTTGCTGAGTAGCTATCAGTTGACGTTGATTTTCAATCAATTGACTGGCTGTCTTAGCAGTTTCGACTCTTTGATCCACACTGAGCGAAACCAACTCGCCAAAGCGCTCGAAAAGCTTCTCGATTTGCTGTTGCATGTAAGGGTCGGCGAACATAGCACCATTTGCGGTGGCATCCCCATTAGTGATACCGTTTCCGTCAAATATCTGCTCAAAACCCTCTACTCCGTAGTTGGATTCTGGGTTCTCAGAAGGTTTCCGCTTCGCTTCAGCCATTTCAATTATTTCCTCCGCAATCGCCACGCAACAGACACAACCGAGCTGGCATTGATTGCCGGTTGAGCAGGACCAAACTATATACCCGGTGGGCCCCATCAGTGGTGGCACCCTTAGAATTATAGCTAAAGGTAATAATAAGGCAAGCGAAAACGGAAAATTTTCTTGAGAAAATATCGGACATTTGTCCGTAAACGATCTGCCCTGCACCGATTGTGGTGATTGCATTATTTTGGCAAATTTTATAGGTTACTTCTTCCACAGTCGACACATCACCCGTGGTGATATCAGCACTATAGCCCGGAGCTATCCATTAGACGTCACCCCCACAGACGGGCGAATCGAAGTGGTGACTGAAACGAGGCCTAAAGGCACCACCATGGTGCTCACCTTGCATACGAGCTCCAACAGTGCCACCAGAAATCCACCACGAAAGTCGACATTGGTGGCAAAGCGGTCGAGTTTTTTTTCGCACATTGTTATCTGCATGTTCGCACTACTGATCTAATGAGCAATTCCGACCTTTGAAGTAGTATTGTTTCTCGAGCCACCTCTTGAGAAGCTCGACTAAACCATCATTCGACGCTCTAACACTTCAAGCAGTCTTGAACAATAACTCAAGCTTTCCTGACTCTGAAACTTGAAGCACCGGAGTGAGTGCGGAACAATATCGGCAATTTTCCGTTAGACCGGATGAGCACTGCCGGGCATCCTTACTAGGGGGTTGCTTCATTTCCTCGAGAGTCTTCAGCATGTCTTGCCAGTGCAATCGAGATGTCGAAGAATCATCAAGACTAATTGTGTTTGTAGAAATCTCAGTTGCAGTAACGCGACAAGAAGTCAAAACAAGTTTTTCGAACGGCCAGCGAATTTTTAGCCTCTCGGCGAGATGCTGCTTAAAAAGCATGTCGGCGGAAGGCCAAGCCGGATCCATCAGCTTGAGGGGCTGAGTTTGAAAATCAACAAATTCAAGAAGTTTTTGTTCGGGATGCCAGAGCACCAGATCGATTGTATCTTCAACATAGACCCGAACATGAGCCACTCTGGCTCTAAGTTTCAATGCAACAGCTACCGTATGAGCACCCTGTCGAACATATGGTTGATTGACGTAACGTGATAAAGCTTTGAAGGCAAATAGAAATGCTCGAGTATTGTTTTCTTTCTCGCCTAGCTGTTCTGCAAGCTTTTCTGCAGGCCAGTTTTGTCCCACATATTTCTGCACCTGATTTACGTTTGCCAGGCGCGATTTATTTATCTCCGCAATGCCTTTGAGAATGAATTTCCGACAAATGGCCGCAGCCGAAGAACTACCGTTTCCATCTGCGTATTTAGAAAAAGCAATTTCATAAGCCCTTTTGCAAGACCGAAACGTCTCGACCATTGAGGGAGTAAATAAAGTCCTGTGCATCGAGCACCCCCCTGTTTTAGATACCTTACCTTTGTATGTCATACCAATATATAGTATCCGAGCGAAGGGCGTCAAATGAAATGGCTATATTCTTCAAATATCCATCAGGCTCTAAAACGGTCAACCTGTCTGCTTCTTGACGTTCCACGTCCGATAACGTTTCAAACAAGCACAAACAAAATTCGAGCGAGAGGTCACTTTGATGCATTTTGGATGCATCGCGGACATACCATCGACACTCATCGCGCATACAAAAGAAGATTCCAGGCTTAGTCGCAATTCAATTCAGTGATTGGAAACGGCACACGCTCTCTTGAAAGTAAGAAATTCTGCGCCATTTGCAGAGGAAATTGCATCAGAACTGAAACTATTGCTCATTTTCAAATCCGCGCGGCGTCCCTTTAGAGATAATTGGATAGTCGCACAATGTACTGGACCTAAGAGGCAGCGATTTTGCAAACCGCGAAAGACAACAATCCTCTGAATGCTGTGATGACAGTTTCACAACTGACATCGCATATAAAAGATGTGCTCGAGAACGTCTTCTCTAATGTCTATGTAGTTGGCGAAATTAGTAATGCAAAGCTGTATCCATCCGGGCATTGGTATTTTTCTCTTAAAGACAAAGACGCGACGTTGCCCTGCGTTTGCTTCAAGAGCTCGAGCGCTAATATCAAATTCAAACTCGAAGACGGCTTGCAAGTCGTAGCTCGTGGCAAAATCAGCCTTTTTGCGCCCAAAGGCGCTTATCAGATGATTGCGAGCACGCTGGAGCCAGTCGGTATTGGAGCCTGGCAGCTAGCTTTTGAACAATTAAAGGAAGCCCTGGAGAAAGAAGGGCTTCTAGACATCTCTCGCAAACGTCCAATACCAATGCTCCCTCGCAAAGTTGGCGTTGTCACAAGTACAGCTGGAGCAGCTTTACGAGATATTTTGAGCGCTCTTTATCGACGCAACAAAAACGTGAACGTCGTAATTGCACCGACTCGCGTCCAGGGTGAAGGGAGTGCCGAAGAAGTTGCCCAGGCAATTCTAGACGTGCAGAAGATACCAGGAATAGATGTCATCATAGTTGCTCGAGGAGGAGGTTCAATTGAGGATCTCTGGTCTTTCAACACAGAGGTTGTTGCACGGGCGGTAGCTAGTTGCACTGTGCCTGTGGTATCAGGCGTGGGTCACGAAACTGATACCACAATTTGCGATCTGGTCGCCGATTTAAGGGCTCCCACTCCGACAGCAGCAGCTGAACTTGTAGCCAGAGGCAGTAAAGAGCTGTTCGACAAATTCAAGAATCTCGAACAATTGCTCATTCACAGACTTGAACAAAAGCTACAGAGAGCACGTAGAAATCTGGACAGACTGAATCCTTATAATGCGCTTTTGCGATATCAAGACCGTTTGCGCCGCTACTCACTAAAAGTCGAACATTTAAGACACACCATAGAACGTAACGTCATTCATCTTCTGGCAAAAAACGAACAAAGATTCCGACGTAACTACGAAAAATTGCTGGCATTGGCACCGCTTCAAATACTCAATCGTGGCTTTGCCATTCTCAGAAAACCGGATGGCAGCATCGTTCGCAATGCGAGCGAAGTTAAAAGTGGTGACGAGCTGGAAGCAATTTTACGCTCTGGCAGCCTGAAGTTGACCGTCCAAGAGACAAACCTTGAATACGTACCGCTTTTCCAAGAGGCCCCGCAAGAGAACAGCGGTCCTTCCAATTCTGCTAAACCACACGTACCGCATGCTCGCCCAGGCTCGACTGAAACCCCAGCACCGTCCACAGTGCCACCTGCGGAAAAACGGTCCGGCAATCGGCGCAACCACGCGCGCCCGAACTCTAAAGAAAAGCCTGCAATAGCTGCTCACCAGCTAAATTTGTTCGGCAGTGAACCAGCGGTCAATTCGGAAATTTTTGACACTACAATGGGCGAAGTAACCACAACAAGCGAGCAAAATATTGAAACGCCCACTGCTCTCGAACCAAACTATAGCAATGAGGACAAGTCATGACCAATCAAACGCTGGACTTTGAAGCGGCTTTATTAGAACTGGAAAAAGTGGTGAGTTCTCTTGATGGCGAAATTAAGCTAGAACATGCACTTCAGCTTTTCGAGAAGGGCATGCAGTTAAGCGCAGATTGCGAAACTTTTTTGAAAGCAGCCGAACAAAAAGTGGAGATATTGCGCAAAACCGCTGCAGGCGAAGTTGTGACCGAAGTGTTTGAAACCACTAATATTGTCGGTCTTGAAGTACTTCTAACGGACGAATGAAACTAACTCAGCCTATCCTTCGTCTTATAGACATAGGTAAACAGATTGCACAACAACTGATAGTGAGCATCTCGAGGAAATTATGAAAAATCTGATCAACCCGGCTGTGCTTTACATGGCAACACTTTGCACCTTCTGTGCTGGGCCCGTGCCATGCCTTTCCTCGACGATAACAACCACCGCTAAGCCAAAACCAAAAGCGAGACCCCACGCGTATGTCACACCTCATCCGACTGCACCGCGCATGGGTCTTGCTCCTGCCGGTCTGCTCATGCCAATTACTCTTTCAACAGGAATCTCCACTTCAGTAGCTGCGCAAGGCGATCCTATCGAGGCAAGAGTAAGCCAGTATATGAATCTCGGAGCTGCCGCCATTCCTGCCGGCTCTATCGTCAGCGGATTCGTCACTAATGCCGAAGCCTCCAGGAGAATGGGGCACAGTGGTCATTTAGGCATCAAATTTGTGCGATTGAACACTCCAGATGGCGCTGTCTATCCCATTACTGCTCACCTAGTGGGTGGTCTCGAAAAATATCACGACAATCCAGAAGCTGGTGCCGATCAATTTAGAGGGGACAATGGTGGCACTAAGTTGAAAGCCGCTGCCGTTCGTGGTGGCGTAGGAGCAGCGTCTGGAGCGCTACTTGGCACCGCAATTGGTGGCATCGCCGGTGGTGGATACGGAGCTGGGCGAGGCGCCTGGTCTGGCACGGTCATTGGCGCCGGTTTAGGCGTGGCTGACTCTCTAGTTCTTCGAAAAGGACGGGAAATCAATCTTCCTAGAGGAACAGCTATGAAGCTTGTTCTCGATCAACCGGTGCCAATCGCCATTTCTCCGGTACAGCGCAACTATTAGTTCAATTCGTATAAAGCAGCGGCGTCGTCAGAATACAGCTTGCGAAAATGCGAACTGAAGGCGCTGTCATTGGGTAATTCACTCAGCGCATCATGCTCGACCACAACATATTTGACCTGGAATTTTCTCAAGAATTCAAACAGTGTCTGTCCACTGTGGGCTGCAGCTGCAAAATCACTAAAACGCGGCTCTCCATAAACGTCGCCATAAGTGGTGCCTTTGTAGAAATATTTGACGTATTCATTCCTGTATGTGTAGAGATTACCTGTGGGTAATCCATTGGCGAACTCAAAAGTACGGTGAATCGGCAACCACCGATTAAGCAACGTCGAACGAACGGCAGACGAGCTGACAATGGGGTCATTATTTTTGCCCAGAAAGTCCAGAGCGTGTCCGACAGCGCCAAATGTAAGAACCAAAGCGGTCGTAAAAATAATGGCAAATCGCCGAGTCGGTGGATCCGTAATATAGACCCAAAAACGCGCCAGTGAGATGCCGGTCAAGACACTGACGGCAGGAACGATTCCTAGCAAGTAAACGGTGTTGTGACCAAACTCGAACCAGGCAAGAACCACCGCGCAAATCAGAATCAACAAACGCCTTATAGTTTGCGAATTAGGAAGATAACTCAGGGGCACTCCCAGAATTAGAGCGAGCAACAACGTGGGCATCATGCCTGATTGAAAGAAATAAACTGGCGGGAAAGATAACAACCAGGGCAAATTGAAAATGTCGAAAAAGTCTTTTGAAAGTCCGTAATTTTGCTGGATATCGGCAAAATAGGTAGGAAAATCATTGGCATTCCAGATGCCACCAAGACCGAGAAATCTTGAGGCAAATGGAAAAACAGGATCATGCGCGACGACGCAGTTGCGTATAAACCAGGGAGCGCTCGGAACCAGAGCCGCAACGGTCAACAACAAAACACCTCTTGCGTCAGTGAATGCGTGCTTGTTCGTTTCAGCCTTCGGTAGAAGAGCTTCAATTAAAGCCATTGTCGCGAAGATGATTAAAGCCACCAAACCAAATAGGTGACTAGAGATACTCAGACCAAAACAAATTCCCGCTAATATTGCCCAATATTTTCTGATTGTAGGCTCCGTTGCATCAAGAAAACAAAGTCCAGCATAAATAGCTGCACTGACGAACAAAGCGAAGTTCATATCAACGTAAGCGGTGACTGACATCTCCAGAACGTGTGCGCCTGTCAGACAAGCCAGAATAGCTAGCTGACCGGCTTTGACATCGCGCCCAAAACGCCTGGCACAACAAAATATTCCCACTAAAATCAGCTGGAAAGACACCACGGACAGTTGCTGTGCTGCAAGGTCACCACCAAAAGCCTGCAACGGCACGAAAAGCAAATCAGTCCCTTGCATGCCTACCGGAAAACGCAGATGCCATGCAGGATCGATCGAATGTGTTTGCAGAAAAAATTGTGCAAGCGGCAAGTTGTAATTCAAGTCATCGTAAAAACGAGCCGGATACAAGCTATACCAGAAAGACGGAATAAAACTTGCCACCAACAAACCAACAGTGAGCCAGTCGATCGACGAAAACGAAAATCGATTTTTCTTGGTCAGTTGCAAAAGCAAAGGAATAAACGAAATTCCCAGCAATACCAGGAGAACGGGCTTGGTAATCGCATGCGCTAGTCCAGCGACAAAAAGACACGATATCCACACACCTGCACCCAGAACAAAGCGAAAAAAGAACCTTTCAAATTTGCTTGTGCAACTGCGCAACAATGGCTCACAAAGCAGACCGAAGCCAACACATGAAAGCATGATTATCAGATCGCAAGCGAGATATTTGGCGATGCAAAGCCAAAATTCAGTGCCGATTCTTGCCATGGTCTTTACACTTTGACCTTTGGATGTAAGGTATTAATTCAAACAGAAAGGACGATCTTTCGAACGTCCTTCCTAGCAATCCTATTTTGTTTTGCGGCAAATAACAATCAGCGATTATGCCTTTTCGGCATCATCTGCGTTGTCGTCAGCATTTTCTTCAACTTCAGCGGCCTTTGGTGCCTTTTCAACTGGAGCGGAAGGCAATTGTCCTTCTTGCAGAACTTCTACAGTCAATTCAGCCTGAACATCAGGAGTCAATTTGACGATAATTGGGTAGCTGCCGAGAGCACCGATTTCATCAGCATTGCGAATGGAGCGCTTATCGATTTCAAAACCGACAGCCTTTTGCAGTGCCAGAGCGATTTCTTTAGTGGTCACTTTGCCATAAAGTTTGCCGGTATCTCCAGCTTTCATATTTAAATGAATACGACCAAGAGCGGTGATTTTTTCGCCCTGTCCAACAGAAACTTGATGAGCGGCTTCGGCTTTCTTCTTGATTACCGCGAGATCTTCTTCACGTTTTTTCAAAGTGCCGGCAGTAGCCAGATGGGCTAATTTTCTTGGCTCAAGAAAATTGCGAAAGTAACCAGGTGATGCTTCAACGACATCTCCAGCGTTACCGAGCTTTTGTACAGTTTGTTGCAGAATAACCTTCATGACATCTCCCAAGCAACCGAGGCTTGCACTTAACACATATATGCAGAAGGGTAATTTATATCAGATTTCCGACTTTAAGTCGCCCCCCTTGCAGCCTTCTCGTTACGAAGAAGCAAACGCCAGCCGGTTAAAGTCTCTAAAGCTTTTCTCTAAACATGCCGCGCACGCCAGACGGGTCAGTGCAAAAGCCAAAGCGTTTATAAAAACCGTCAGTTCCTGGATCTGCATATAAAGTAACAAGCGGTATATCAAAAGAATCGAGTTCGGTGAGCAGTTCTCTCATCACCAGAAGTCCCACCCCACATCTTTGATAAGAGGGCCGAACTACCACGTCCCAGATGGTGGCGTTGAAAACCATGTCACCGGTAGCTCGAGCGAAGCCGACCATAACGTCTTTATCCCAAACTGAGACAACGGCAACACTGTTATTGAGCGCCTTCGAGACCAGTAAAGGTTCGCGCCTGCTCCAGCCTACGGAAGCACACAAATCCTGGACCGCATCGGGCTCGAGATCCTTGGCATGGCTAATCCGCAAATCCGGCGGCGGATCTTTAGAATTCTCCGGTCTTTTCCAAATTCCAGAAAGAACCATTACATAAACCTTCCGTAGAGAGGGTTAAACGAGCCTCCTGCTAACCCTGGTAAATTTATACCCACACAGTTAAGACATCAACAGCCTCTGTATGCTTTGCAAGTGGCGAACTAGCGGATTCGACTACTCGAGATTACTCGATGTTCATGCCTGAGCCGCTGATTTTATATTCCTTTACTCCCAGAAAATGGGCACTAGCGCGCTGTTTTATCACAGAAAGAGTTCTTTTGCAGGCGCCATCAGAGTCTGCCGTTAGAAAAATCACGGCATCTGCCATATGACTGAAGCGCTCACCATGCATGCTCAACAGATTGCTCGTCGCTCCGTCAAAATTTTCGTACTGAAGAACAGTGGTGGCACCACTAACACTACAGTATTGATTGAGACCATCAAGAAGTCGTGAATCCTTCAGGGAGCGCTTACTGCTGTGACTAAGTCGCCATCGGCATCGAGGAATGGCGAGATTTATCATTTAAAATATGTATTCTTGTCGTAGAAAATTCAAAAAACTGGAGGTGCATAAAAATTGAGCGTACGCAAAGGAGTTTTGCCAGTGTTTCGAATTTCATGCTCTTCGCCAGCTGAGATTTCTAGAAGGCAATCGGCTCCAAGCTTAACCTCTTTGCCTGAAACTATAGCTTCGCCTGAGCCCTCAATGACATACAGCCACTGATCGCCTGTATGCTTATTGCCTGGGCCGCCTTCGCTGGAACCTGGTCCAATGACCATTGTCGCAGCCTGAGATTTTCTGGTGGAAGACAACACCTTAAAACCATCATGGGGATCAATTTTGAACGTTTTCATATCCGTAGTGACCGATTCCCAAACAAAAAGTGCCAATGACAGCTCCAATTAGTAGATCACAAAAAATTACCGCATTTGTCATCACCTTATCGGCTGCAGCTCTTTCGTTAATACTGCCAGCAGCCTTGAGCGACTCACTGCATCTAAGATTTCCAAGCGCAAATCAGGTTCCCGTTTCACGACTCGAATCAAGCGCCAAAATATCTTCGAGCGAAAAAGAGTCAACATTAGACGAAGTCAACTCCAGCCGCACGCTCGAAGAAACCCCGCTTTTCAAACACACTCCTGAATCGTTTCCGGCTGAAGTGCGAGATATTTTTTATCCCATGGATAAATGGGAAATTACTGGCTGGCAGCACAAAATGCAGAGTCAGAATTTCGATCTCGATGGCGATAAGAAAATCAGTGACTACGAACGAGACGCCATCAGAGGGCGCAACACCTGGATGTTATGGACTTCAGGCAACGAAAGTTTCTGGGAATGGTATCAAGAAAAAGCTTACGGAATTCATGATTTTTTAGCGCTGATTGACTCTCGCAATCGCGACCATCGCTTCAAAGATATGGGTTTAATCAATCAACCCGGCATGACAAAGCGTGACGAGCCAGCTCAGAAAATTCTTGGTCTATACATAGATGGCAGCACAGCAGAGTCTTTATACACAGGCGCTCCTGAAGACTATTACACCGTTGGCAGGACGAAAAAGGCACTCTCTTCGCCGACCAGCTATCCACGTCAGCTTTTTACTCCAGGCGATCAGGCTCTATATAAAAACGTTATTAAGCATCTGCCCAAAGATGGTGTCGATGCAAATGTGTACGGGTATCCAAGCGGTATCATCGGTATCAGGCTTTTTCCTAATCCAGACTTTTTCGGTAATACGGAAGACGCAGCCAAAGCAAGAGCGTACTGGCACGAACGCGTCGAGACGAAAAATGATGCTTTTTATATAGATCCCAAAGTATCTGCAGATCCCAAATTGATCAGGCCTTTTCGTCCGGGTCTCACACAAGCTTTCTTTTACGTCGGTCCACATCCCCTCAATCCTCCGATTGATCCAGAAAACCCCCGCTGGGAAAACCTTTCATCGACAATCGGTAATCAATTTCTGGTTCCCCAGCAGGCATTTTTCAATCATCTACCTTCTTCTAATATCTTTGGACAGGCAATGCTTGCCATGCAACCTGGCACCGTCGACAGGTCGATCATTGCAAACGACCATATCAGCAATGCAGAAGCAATTAACTCTATATTTGAGCTACCCGAGCGAGAGTTACGAGCACTCACAAATCAGCCAGAGCAACAAAGTGCTGCGAATTTGCTTTTACCCAGCATCGAAGAAAAAAATCAAAACACAAATCCCAGACATGTACCTCGCTTCCTTCTCAATGGTGCAGATAGCACAGGAGAACTTGCCTGGCTGACACATTCTTATTTGGACCTTGGCACATTTTCAAACGAATTCAATCGCTGCCAAACACCGATTCTTGGAACAAGCGCACAACATCCACTTAAAATTTCTACCGCAATTGCAAATTCTGGCTATTACAGAAGCCTGCAGAAATATCAGATTCCTTATATAGCGGCTTTTCTCGGCGCCAAATCAGCGAAATCCGGTCGAACAACAGTGACCGGCAATATGAAATATTCGTCTTTACCAGACGGCGCCACATTTTTTGCCAATGGCGCTGATCACGCCTCGGTCAAAAATGGCAGTCAATTATTTCTTCAAAACTGCGCTGTCTGTCACTCCAGCCAGCAACCGAAAGGTTTTGAAATGACTTTCTCGGACAACTGGAAGCAAGCTGGTGACCTAGATGCCAAAGCACCACATCTGGTGGCGCCAACAAAGTACGAAGAGTGGAATGACTTTGTCGCAAGCAGACCGTACCAGCAGTATGTAGACCTCGTCAAAATAATAACTCATCCCTGGGACACAACTTATTTCACAAGCAACACATTCTCCAATGATATAAGAATGCCAATCACGCTAATTGGCACCAACTCCGCAGGTTCGGTGGCAACCAATGCCATGAGTGGGCAAATCTGGGACAATTTTTCATCCGACGCATACAAGAAATTGCCAGCGGTTGGACCAGTTAAAATCTACAATCCCTATCTATCTATGTTTAGTAACGCCGCTCAAACAACGGCGACGCAAGATCTCTATGGACACAACGATTCCTATCTGCCTCCGCCCGGTGGACCTGGATACATTGTGCCAACACCACTTGTAGGAGTCTGGGCAACCGCTCCTTTTCTACATACAAACGCTCTTGGACAAAAACTTGCCGGTCCATCTTTGGTCCAACGACTGGCCGCTTTTGACGATGCCATCACAAAATTGCTCTCAAAGAAAGCGCGATTCAAAGCGCCAGTGCGACGAATCGGCGATTTACGAGGCGACAAAGAAAAGTACGCAGCCAACGACCCAGGGTTTATATACCGCACAACTGAACCAAGCTTTCTCCATTTGCCTGGCAAATTTATTCGTCCGATCATGGAAACTGTTTTTGGCAAATTTATCGTTCATATATGCACGATCTTTATCTGGCTGGGCCTCATTGCGGTGAGCATCCTTTTTGCCTGGAAGGGTGGGGCGCGCTTTGCATGTTTGTTGACGCTGCTTCTAGCAGCACTAAATATAGTGCTAATTCTTGCCAGTCACTTTGACAAAATTTATCCTGAAATCTGGTCGATACCTGGCGTTTTGCTGATCCTTGCAGGCGTCATCTGGGCATTGCGCTCAAATGAAGAAGTCGCTCGCATCTACTTCGGCACGATGACAATTGCATTCGTGATCGCCGGAATATTCGCTAACGAATTTGTAAGCGGTAGTTTCGGAGACGTCAGAATCGGTCCCATTCCAAAAGGCTTCCCGATACAACTAATTACGAATATCAATCCAGAAGCCCCTAAAGTCGACCTTCTGAACGCATCGGCATCGGTTATCAGAGGCATGCTCAAGTTGCGGCGTAGCAATCTGAGCGGACCGGAGGCACTCGCGTCCTTTGAACAAGAATGCGCGCCGCAACTGTTGAAAGTCAGTAAGTGCCCCGATTTAGTCCTAGATGAAGGGCACTGGTTTGGAGAAGATCTCTCCGATCAAGAAAAACGAGATCTTGGGGCATTCTTGAAATCTATCTGACGAAATTTTTCAAAAGTCCGACTCATTTGTTCCCGAGCGACGCTTGACAATTACAACTTTTTACAAAGAACTTGATTTCCGTGTTTTAGTGACAGGATTGTTTATTACAATTAGGAGCTATATTCGGAAGTAGCTAGACTCTTTACTTCTGTCTATGCGATTCGATTCGACAAGTTCAAAATCGAAACATTCTCGCTTAGCAAATTTTTTCTTGCGACTGAGAACTGGAAAACAGAGTTCTAGGAGATACAGTGAAATTTAGTTTGTTGAAAAGCCAGGCTGCAGGAGCCTTTTCAGCCCTCACATTGTTAGGCGGCATCGCTTCTCCTGCCTTCAGCGCTGAGACTACAAGCTTCGCGCCAATCACGCTCGCTCAGGCGCAACCACTGCCAAGCTTGTATCCAACAGACGTTACACCAGTGGGCATCCAGCGTGAGCAGGAGCTTTTTCATCCAGGTCCTTCTTACTACCTATTTCAAAAAATGCCGCAGCGCATGTGGTTCAATCTCACGGCTGAAACCTCGCAGAGATATGAATCAAACGTCTTTTTCAAGTCGCATCCAAAAGCTTCAGATTATGTTTTTCGTGTTCTACCCAATATCACTCTGGGCTACAACATCGCAAAAAACACAAGCATCTATACTAACTGGTTTGTGATCAAAGACGTTTTTGCTGTGCACGGCAGACTCTCAAATCCTACTGACCAATCGATTTCTATGGGTATCAGACAGCAAGTACCAATGGGGACGAAGTCCACGTTGCAATTCGACTTTCAAGCCAGAGAATTATTTCAGGTCAATCACCTGCATCAATTCGACTTTTTGCCCGGCGTCACTTATACCCGTGTTGTAAATCCAACCACAGTCGCCTTTGGCAGCATCATCATGCAGATGCGCGGTCGCGACTATTTCGTTGCTCCAACTCGTGAAATCGACCCCTTCTATACAATTGGTGCACTCCACAGTCATGGTCGCTGGGTTTATACAGCAGTAACAACGCTGGTTACGAACTTTCGCAGTACCGGTAATGGTGCGGTTCCTCCAGTTAGCGGCAACGCCATAATCTGTGACTTTGAAGTCTCACATCCCGTGACGAAAAAGATACCAAATCTAGTGGCTTTCACTCGGGCAGAGCCGATTTGGAACTTTCAATCGCATGACTATCCAGGCATCAGCGGATTCGACTTCCGTCTTTATACTGGGCTTCGCTTCAACATGGTTAAGCCTTCGTACTACAACTCAGTACAAAAGTTGAGAGAGCAATTGCGTGATTCGGGCGCTCTGCCTCAAGGTATGCAGCCAACCGGAGAGCCAGTACCACCGTCAAATTCTGCTCCTAATTCTCCACAGCAACAAGTGCCTGGCGCACCAGGAGCACTACCACTCAATGTTCCTGGACCAGCCGTGGCACCAATTCCTTCAGGAGCTTTGCCACAGGTCGAGCCAGCTGTTTCTCAAAATTCACCATTGCTTCCAGCTGGCGGTTTGCCAGTCCTTGGTCAAGTCGCTTCCAGCATGAACACCTCGCCTGCTACTGCTCAAGGCGAAGGACCGCTATTGCGCGGACCAGCAGGCATGGATTTACCGTGCATTCCTCGTCCTCCAGAAACTGCCGTTGTTTCTCCAGTATTACTTGGTAATCCCAGCTCGCTGTAAAACTAAATGCAAATGAACAAGCATTCATTTGGTTTTCCTAACTCTAGGAAAACTCTGATCCTCGCTATATGCGCGTCGACTGCATTGCTTAGCTACTTCGCGCAAGCACCATCATTAGCCGGGGACAAAAAACTGACTGAAGTAGTGAAAAACAAGATTGAAGCGGGAGAAATGTTTCTCTTTAATGGTGCCGTCCACGATGCCATCGACGAATTCAAGGCAGCTATTTCGTTAGATAAAAGCAACTGGCAGGCGCACGCTGAGCTCGCCCAGGCTCTGACAAAGATCCAGGATTTCCAAGGAGCCGAAGAAGAGTACAAGGAAGCAATCTCTCTAAATCCTAAAGACAACAACCTTTCTTCGACCTTGGCCACCCTCTTATACAAGGATCAAAAATATGCTGAAGCGACAACAGTTTTTGAAAAGATTCAGGGGCCAGCAACCGAACGCGATGACGTCAAACAGATGCTGGCGTCATGCTATCTGAACGGCGACAAGCCGGAAAAAGCTAAAGCACTATATTTGCAAATGCATGGGCGAACTCCGAAGAACGTCGATTTTATTCTGGGATTGGCTGCTGCCTATTTCAAACTTGGAGAAGTGGATAAAGCAACCAAACAAATCGATCAAGCGATCAAAGATGGCAGCGCGGACCCGCGACTCGCACAGCTCAAAGGCGAGATGCTCGAAACGAATGGCAATAAACTCGCAGCAAGAGCATCGTACGAGCTGGCCATCAAAGCCAATGCTAATGATCCTGAGCCCCTTGTTAGTCTAGGCAACTTAAATTTGACCGAAGGCAATTTCAATGAAAGCAGTGTCAATTTCGAAAAGGCGTTGCAATTGCAACCAGAAAATGAAGATGCACTTCTTGGTCTGGCATACAGCCAGGAGCATCTCGGCAATTTGCAAGACGCAGTCGCTAACTTCAAAAAGGCAGCATCGCTGGAAAATACCGGCCGAAAGAAGGAGGCAATCTTCCATCATTTGAACGAGACTCAGTTTGCTAAATTCAAATGATCATTCAAGCAAAGGGAGGAAAATGCCTGTAGACAAAATCAGAATGAACGGTCGGAAAGCCGATATTCCCCACCTAATTATGCGGAAATCGTCAAAGTCACATATGAATTTCACAAGCATCAGTTACATTTAGACGAGCAGCCTCTGAGGACTGCTAGTTCATTCGCGTTCTTTCTGTGAATGCCTCGTCACACGAGGCTCTTGAGTGTAGGTCAAAAATTAAGTTTGAAACTGGACGCAGTTTCGAAAATGGAGTCAGTTTTGAAGAGTAGCAGGTCCATCTGTTCGGCAGCAGCAAGCGCGCTGGTCGCTCTCGGGCAGCCGATGTTAGTTTGGGCACATACGATGCCAGACATGACAGCGCAGGCGAACGCTCATACGCATGCCATCAATGTCACCTTGCCTTACACCGGACATCATGACGCCAGTGCGGCAGCATCTGCTGCTACAAGTACTGGCCATCATCACTTCGCTTTTTACAACGGACATCACAATGCGGCGATGACGGCGGCAGCGGCAGCTGCTGCTTCGATAGCCGCTCCGACGATTCCAGTGCATGTGCATTACACCTCACCAGTAATGCGCTTGATGGAAGCGAGCACGAACCCCAAATCAATCCCCACTCAACAAAGCTCGTCTACCCCCACACAACCCACAAACTCCCACACTCTCGGCATTCAGGTTCCTTCATCAGATTCTGGCAATTCAGCCAGTGGAAATCAGCCCAAGGTGCTTGTTTATCACAGCACTCCTCCAGTTGGCTCCAATACTAATGGCAGCAACAGCAATTCCTCAAATAATTCGAATGCGCCCAGTGGCACAAATGCAGGTACCAACGGCGGTAGCAGCGGCAATAGTGTTAGTGCTGCAAACAACGTCCCTACCATTGCTCCACACGGCAATAACTGGCTGAATTCGGCAACGTCAACTTCCACAACATCTGGATCGACCAGTGGACAATCTTCTAACCACTTCTTTTTGTTCGGCAATCATGCCGGTCAAAACAACACGGCTTCTAACGCATCCAGCACATCTTCGTCTGGTTCCTCCAATCAAAATGGCACTGGCTCTAATCATTCTGCCAACGCTTCAAATACGACTGGCGGTAATTCCGGCACAGGAACTGGTAGCAATCACAGTGTAAATACGGCGTCCACCACGACGACAAACAGTAGCACCACTGCTAGTACCACAACAACAACAACAACAACATCGAGTTCAACTCCAAGCAGTTCCACAAGTAGTGGCATTGTACTGAATTTGCACTCCAGCCAAGCCACGTTTACCGCAACCAACGCGGCGCCTGTAACCATTACAGTGGGTGGCTCACTCAATAACTCTGGTCAAATTGTTGGCGGACAACAAATCTCGATTACATCTGGACAACATTTGACCGCTGCCGAATATTTGGCATTGGGTCAGGTAATGAGCAGTGGCTCGCAAACACTGCTTCTTTCTACTCACGGCGCAGCCGATGGTGGTACAGCTTCGTTTACCGCAGCCAGCGGACAGAACATCACGTCATTAGTCGTGCCAAAGAACGTCGTCATCGATGTTGTCGGTTTCACTTCCAGCAATCCTTTTACAGTCACGGGTTCAGTTCGTGATTATGGTGTTCTGACGGCATTACAAAATTCATCAAACACTGGCTCGGTGCTTAACCTTGGCAGCTTGAGTGTCGGTCATTCAGGCGTTATTAACGATTCAGCGGCTAGCTCTTTATTGAACGGCTTGAGCAATTCAAGCTCATTGAGTTTGAATGTCATCAACAGTGTTGTTAATCACGGTTCGATTTCCTCCGTTGGTCTGTTGACGATTGCCTCGGGCGGCGCCATCACGAATTCGTCGCTGTCATCTGGAAGCGGTGCATTCATTGGAGGGCATAGCATCAGTTTGACCTCAGGCACCGGTCAATTCAGTAATAGTGGAAGCATTGTCGCAAGCGGCGGCAGCATCAAATTTAATGCTCCATACACTCAAAATATCACTCTGACAAATACCGGCGGTACGGTGTCAGCAACCCAGGGCGCTATTTCGTTTAGAGACGCTACATATAATGGAAGTGCTGCAACGATATTAAAGGGTGGCGATTTACTTTCGCAGCAATTGAATATCAATGCCGGGTCTGGAGCCGTCACGGCTAATCTCGGCAATGTTACTGGTGTCGTCAACACGACTGCCGGCTCTTCGCACTTCACAGCAGCCACGCAGAATTTGATTCTGGGCACGCAAAACATTTCTGGCGACCCCACCTACTACAATACCGGCGGCAGTTTGACAGTCGGAGCAATAAGTGTAGCTGGTAGTGCTCTTGCACTAGTGGCATCAAACAATGTAACGATAACTGGCAATTTGAACAGCGCGGCGCTCACGGTCGTTGCCGGCGCTAACTTTGCATCATCAGGTGCGTCTACAGGCACGAACGACACGACTTCGACCATCACCATATCTGGTGGCAATGCCGCTGGTGGTAGCATTAACGCTGGTACAAATACCATCACCACCAATGGAAGTAACGCTACATTAGTGGCCTACGCTGGAACCACCGCGGGAACCGGAACCATTACGGTTGGCAATATAAACACTTCTTCGTCGACAGCCAACGGTAACGTTTTAGTAGTAGCTGGAGCAAATAGCGGCACCGCTATCACAACTGGCAACATCACTACAAGTGCAGCTCCTGCAGCCGCGGCAGTTAATGGGATCGTTAATGGTATCACTCCCGGCAACATTACTCTCGCCGTCGGAGCTCCTCAGATCACGGGCGGCACGGGCACCGTTAACATCATCAATGGCGCTGTACAAGCCGGTTCCGGTAATTTCACTGCACCGACGACATTCGCCAACGGCGCAATCAGCACTGGCAACTTGATGGCCGGAGGAGCATTTGGTGGTCAAACATTATCTTCCGGCACAATCACGACTGCTCAGACTCCAGCAACCATCTCTGTCAGCGGTGGCGGTTCAATCACAACAGGAAATGTAGATGTCTCGGGAGCCGGGGGTGCAGCCTCACCTGTAGGACAAGGAACTAGCACAACTGGCATTTCACAAATAGCTCAATCAGGCGGTAATGGTGGCACTATTTCGTTAAGTTCCACAGGCGGCAATGTCTCAACGGGATACTTGCGGAGCTATGGCGGTGGTGGCGCAGGTGGCTTTGCTAACGCCGACCCAGGCGGCAATGGCGGAAACGGTGGCACTATAACTATTAACGCAACAGCCGGCACTGTGTCGGTTGGTGGAGATATCAATGCCTCAGGCGGTGGCGGTGGGGCTTCAGCAGGTGGAAGCGGCGCCGCATACGGCGGTGGCAACGGTGGAGCCGGCGGCACCATCACTATAAATGATGCAAAAGCTGATGTGGCAATAACCGGTCCAGTACTGGTAGCAGGTGGTGGCGGTGGTAGCGGAAACTCATCTGGCAGCTCCGATTACCGCAGTGGTGGTGGCGCATTTGGTGGCGGCGGCGGCGGTGGAGATGGCGGGCCTGGTGGCGGCGGTATCTATGGCGGCGGTGGCAGTTCCAACTATGGCAGCGGCGGAGGCGGCGGATACTTTGGCGGCGGAGCGGCAGCTGGCAATGATTTCCTGGGCATTAGTGGAGGAGCGACCATTGCCGCTACTGGAGTGGCAAATCCCGGCACCCTTGGTGCCGGGGGCGAGGGTAACTACGGTTACGGTGGAGCATTCGGTCAAGGCGCTCAACTGGCTGCTGGCGTGGCTATGGCTGGCTCGAGCAATAAGGCAGGAGCCGCTGGAGCCGGCGGTACAGTAACTATTACCGGGCGTAATGTGGCTGTAAGTGGCACAGTTGGAAGTTACTACGGCTCACTTGCTGGTGTCGGCACGCCAAATCCATTTACGACCCAAAACACATCACTGACAACAACAACGGCTAATCAATATAGTGGTTACTCCGTCAGTGCTCTGGGCACAGGCGGCAAGGTTGCCATCACTACATCCGCTGGTTATCTTAACAACCAACAGTATTTCGATAATGCCAATTATGCTTCAACAACAGCGTATGCGAACTCTGGTATTCTCTCTGGCTCGTACACCACAGCTGGTACCACGGTAGCGCCGACCATTACAGTCAATAGCACGGCACAAACGTCGCCACTGGCTGCAGGTTCCATCGCTAACGGAGTGGGTGCACTCAACATCATCGAATCTGGTGTCACTGTCACTTTGCTTGGTACCGAAAATATTACCCCAGCAGAGCGTGTCGCTCTGGTTCAGACTGTCTACAACGGCGGTCAAACCCTCACTTTAAGCAGCAACGGTGCTAGCGGTGGACAGGGATATGCAATAGGTGGTGGCAGTTTCACAGTCGCAACGGCGAACCTGCCTTCATCTGGCGTTTTTTCGACACTGGTACTTCCCGCTAATGTGACCGAAACAGACACACTGGCATCGACGACTTACAACACATCGTCCGTCGTGAACGGCACGCTCAATCTAACTGCTGCCAATTCTACTTTTATTACTCCTAGTTTGACTCTGGGCGCAAACGCCGTTCTTGCCGAAAGTACCGGTACGCTTGATATCCAGAGCAACGGTACCGCCAATGCGCTGGCCCTTGCATTTGGAGCTGGTTCTTCGATTACTGCTCCGGGCGCGCTCTCATTTAATGGTACTACTGCCGGTGCGGTAACAACTTCGACAACAGGTGCAGGTTCTGTCATCAGTGGAAGTGTTGCGACACCTGGCACCATCAATCTTAATATCGGCACTGGTGCCGGTTCACTTACCGCAGCCAGCCTAGTAGGTACTGTTACCGATCCGTCTGCACCGGGGACCACAAGTGGGGCTGTCACCATCAGCGATGCCTCGGCAAATCCTCTCATTATAGGCACATTCAAGAGTAGCGGTGCTGTGTCGTTAGCTAATACCCTGGGAAATATCACCGACAATGGCGCCATCACTGCGGGCTCAACGTTCAGCGCAACTGCCGGCGGTAACATCACGAATAATGGTGGCATCACCGCCGCTACTACTGCGCAGCTAACCAGCGGCACCGTGGCTTCAATCACAAATGCTGCAGCGCTAAGCGCAGGCACTGGAATCACAATTCAGACCACCGCTCTCAACAATTCTGCAGCGATATTCACCACCCAGGGCGATATAAACATTCTCCATGGTTCGGCAGGTGGTCCAATAATTGTAGACAACAGCAGTTCTATAACTGATGCGAAAGGTAATATCAATTTCAACGGAACCGGCACTGGCACCACCGGTCAAGTAACCATCGCGGCTCTTGGCGGAGTGCTGGGGACAATTTCCTCCAGCCCAGCTGGAGGCGCCACCATGGGCTTCGTTAATTTGAACGTTGGTGGGTCAACCGCTACTGTAAATGCCGCATCAATTACAGGATGCGTCGAAGATCCAAACAATACAGCCTCCGGCACTGTAAACATTGCGGTTACCAGTGGCGCGCTCTCTGTGGGGAATTTCAACGCTACCGCCCTAGCTGCGAGCACATTTACAGCCACAGATACTAACAGTGCAATTAGCACTTGCGGCAACATAACATCGGGCGGTGCGCTCGGACTAAATGCAGCGACCGGCATAACGAATACCTTTGCGCTTACATCGAATACAGGCAATATCAGCCTGATTGACAGCGCAGCCGCCGGAACAATAACCAACTCTGGCACCATCCACGCGGGTGCTTCAGCGGTTCTCACCTCGGGCAATACAGGCAATATCAACAATTCGGCCGCTATAACTGGTGGCACAAGTATCGCCATCACTACACCATCTCTGACGAACTCCAGCACGATTACTGCGACCACGGGTAACGTGGGCATTCAGAGTAATAACGGTGCATTTTCTTTGAATGTTGCTAACACTGGCACAATTCAAGCCACCGTAGGCAATATCAACTTTGATGGCACAACTACTGCGACCCCAGGGTCGATTACTATCACCGGTGGTCCGTCAGTCGGAACACTCGTTGCTAACGGTACAACTGGTGTCAACGGTATCGTCAACCTGAACATGGGGCACAATACAGCTTCCGTTAATCAAGCCTTAATTACCGGACTGGTGCAAGATCCAAATGCGAATCTGGCATCAGGCGACGTAACAATAACGGCTAATTCTGGCACTTTGAGTGTTGGCAGCTTCAATGCCATACTTGCCGACGGCATCAACCACATATTCACTGCGACTGACACGACTGGCTCATTAACCACAGCTGGAGCAATCCATGCTACCGGCAACATCACGCTGTCAGCCGCTAACTCTGTTTCTAGCGTAGCTGCATTGACATCAAATGCGGGCAGCGTCAATATTTCCGACAGCACGTCAGCAGGCACCATCACAAATTCGGGCGTCATCAGTGCCAATCAAGCAGCCAATCTGACATCAGGGACTGGTGGTTCTATAGGTAACACAGCTGCAATAACTGGTGGCACTGGTGTCACCATTACGACTCCTTCGCTTACAAATAACGCCAGAATTACTGCGACCACTGGCACTCTTGAAGTGCAAAGTAACGGCGCCAGCAATGCTTTGACTGTAGTCAATGTATCCAATAACTCAATCTTCAGCGCGGGCAGCGCAGCTACTCCGGGTACAGTCAACTTCAACTCCACTGCAAACGCTGGTCAAATCACCATGACCGGTGGATTCGGCGCTATTACCGACAATGCTGTCTCGCCAAACTTCGGCACGGGCGGTGTCAATTTCTTCGGTGGTACCAATCCGGTTAACGTAGCTGTCAACTCAATTACAGGCTGTGTCGGAGGTTCCGGCAATCCCTTTAATGTGTCTGTAGCCACAGGAAATCTCGCTTTCGGGGGCGTTTCTTCCGCTGGACCTATTAACCTCAACGCTAACGGCTCAGCAGCTGGCTCGATCATCTTCTGCCATAGCATCACATCTGGTACCAGCCTGACTGCCACAAGCGGCACGGCTGGCTCGGTTACTGAACTCACTGGCGTCAATGTCTCTGCTCCGATAGTCACCATCACAACTCCGACTTTGACCCAGAACACCAATGGTGCTGGCATCACAAGTTCAATCTCTGCTACAGCCGGTGATTTGACAATTCAAAGCAACGGCACAAACAATTCTTTGACAATTAACCAGGGCACCGGTGCGTCACTGAGCGGTAGCGCAAATGTCAACTTCAACCAGAACGTTACTGGTAGCAGGGGTAGTGTCACATTCGGCAATGGTGGTGCAAATAACAACGGCACTGGCAACATCTCTTCTGGCACAGGCACCGTCAATTTAAATATCGGCACGGGAACTGCGACCGTCATCGCCAGCAGCATCACGGGCTGCGTACATGATCCTGAGTTTGGGACAATTGCATCAGGTAGCGTCAATATTACTGCTGCCTCAGGTATTTTGAATGTCGGCAACTTCAATACAGCAGCACTAGGTACGAGCACATTTACCGCCACTGACACCGCCGGAAGCATCATCACCTGCGGCAATATTACATCTGCTGGAGCGCTTGCTCTACATGCGGCAACTGGTATTACAAATGCCTTCGCTCTGCAATCAACTGGAAGCACCGTCACTTTAAATAACACAGCATCAGCTGGAACTATTTCTAACTCTGGCACCATCACTGCAGGCACCACTGTCGCCTTGACCTCGGGAGCCACTGGCACAGTAAGCAATTCGGGCGGAGTTACAGGCGGCTCTGGAGTCACCATTACGACTCCGTCTTTGACCAACTCCAACAGTATCGTTGCATCTTCCGGCAACGTCGTTATTGTCAGCAACGAAGCTGATAAGGCATTAACTGTCGCAAACACCGGAACAATCCAGGCGACAGCAGGCAACATCCTCTTCAATAATAATGGCGTGGGCACCTCAGGACAGATCACCATCACCGGCGGACCGACAGCCGGAATACTCGTAGCCAACGGCACGACTGGTCTCAATGGAACTGTTGGTTTAAATATTGCAAGCGGAGCGACGGGCTCAGTCAATCAGTCATCGATTACAGGTACGGTATCAGATCCCAATGCCGCAACCGTGGCTACCGGCAACGTAACCATTATTGCCAATTCTGGTAATTTGCAAATCGCTAATTTCAATACCACAACTCCTGGTGGCGCCACTTTTAACGCCACTAACACTACCGGTTCAATCAGCACTGGTGTCGGCAATATTACGTCGATCAACGATCTAAATCTGACAGCAGCAACGGGCATTAGTAACGGCACGACTACCACTACCGGCATCCAGCTCAGGTCAAATACGGGCAACGTTGTTCTCAAAGATACATTAGCAAGCGGCACTATCCTTAATAATGGTGTGATCATTGCTGGTCAGACTGCTAATTTAACCTCAGGCGGCTCCGGTTCAATCAATAACCTGGCGGCAATAACTGGTGGCACTGGAGTCACCATTACGACTCCTTCGCTTACAAACAACGCCAGAATTACTGCGACCACTGGCACACTTGAAGTGCAAAGTAATGGCGCCAGCAATGCCTTGACTGTAGTCAATGCATCCAATAACTCAATCTTCAGCGCGGGCAGCGCAGCTACTCCGGGTACAGTCAACTTCAACTCCACTGCAAACGCTGGCCAAATCACCATGACCAGTGGATTTGGCACTATTACCGACAATGCTGTCTCGCCAAACTTCGGCACGGGCGGAGTCAATTTCTTCGGTGGTACCAATCCGGTTAATGTAGCTGTCAACTCAATTACAGGTTGTGTCGGCGGTTCCGGCAATCCCTTTAATGTGTCTGTAGCCACAGGAAATCTCGCTTTCGGCGGCGTTTCTTCCGCTGGACCTATTAACCTCAGTGCTAACGGCTCAGCAGCTGGCTCGATCATCTTCTGTCATAGCATCACATCTGGTACCAGCCTGACTGCCACAAGCGGCACGGCTGGCTCGGTTACTGAACTCACTGGCGTCAATGTCTCTGCTCCGATAGTCACCATCACAACTCCGACTTTGACCCAGAACACCAATGGTGCTGGTGTCACAAGTTCGATTGCCGCCACAGGCGGTGATTTGACAATTCAAAGCAACGGCACAAACAATACTTTGACAATTAACCAGGGCACCGGTGCGTCACTGAGCGGTAGCGCAAATGTCAACTTCAACCAGAACGTTACCGGTAGCAGGGGTAGTGTCACATTCGGCAATGGTGGTGCAAATAACAACGGCACTGGCAACATCTCTTCTGGCACAGGCACCGTCAATTTAAATATCGGCACGGGAACTGCGACAGTCATCGCCAACAGCATCACGGGCTGCGTACATGATCCTGAGTTTGGGACTATTGCGTCAGGCAGCGTCAATATTACTGCAGCCACCGGCACCTTAAATGTCGGAGATTACAATTCCACAGGTTCCGTCACAGCGACGGATACAAATGGTGCCCTGACCACTTGCGGAAATATAACGGCTACTGTTGGTATAAATCTGACTGCAGCAACGACTGTCACCAACAATTTCGCGCTTAAAGGAGGCAGCAACGTCAGCCTCACTGACAGCACAGCAGCAGGCACGATAGTTAACGCCGGCACCATCAATGCAGGCAACACTGCCATTCTCAATTCGGGAACCGCTGGCAGTATCAATAATTCTGCAGCAATAACGGGCGCTCTGGGTGTTCAGATCGGCTCTCCCTCGGTGACGAATTCAAGCACTATAACTGCAAACACGAACAACATTTTAATAGAAGGCAATGAAGCAGGAAATGCTTTGACATTCGCCAACACGGGAGCAGTCCAGGCAACGACCGGCAGCATCCTTCTAAATGCTACTGGAGCGAATCACTCAGGAAATATCACTGTCACCGGTGGACCAGGCGCTGGGACTCTCGTTGGAGCGACAGGCGTTGCTTTGAACATCAATGGATCCACTGCGAATGTAAATCAGGCTTCAATCACAGGACTTGTCGGGGAGCAAAATGGCGGTGCAGCGGCCGGGGCCGTGTCCATTCTCGTAAATTCCGGGAATCTGCAAGTAGGAAATTTCCTTGTCACCAACGGAGCTACGGACACTTTCAGTGCCACTAATACGACCGGTTCAATCAGCGTCAATACACAGCACATAATATCTAACGGTGCTCTGAGTCTGACAGCTGCAACGGGCATAACTAACAACCAAACGCTGACTTCAAATGCTGGAAACGTCAGTCTTGTCGACACATCAAGCGGTGGAACCATCAACAACAGTGGTTCAATCGGCGCAAATCAGGCAGCGATTTTGACCTCAGGCGCTACTGGTTCTATCACTAATACTGGTGCCATCACAGGCGGTACCGGAGTCTCTATTACCACTCCGGCGCTGTCCAATAATGCAACTGTCAAGGCTACCACAGGCATACTAGAAATACAGAGTAATGGGTCCGGAAGTGCGCTGACCGTCACGAATGTATCGAACGCCTCGGTCTTCAGCGCTGGCAGCGCAGGTACACCTGGCACCGTTGATTTCAACTCCACTGCTAACCCTGGTCAAGTCACTATGACAGGTGGGTTAGGCATCATCACCGACAATGCCGTTTCCCCTAACTTCGGCACGGGCGGCGTTAATTTCTTCGGTGGTGCCAATCCGGTTAATGTGGCAGTAAACTCCATAACTGGCTGTGTTGGTGGTTCGGGCTCGCCATTCAATGTATCTGTGGTGACGGGCAATATAGCCTTCGGTGGAATCACAAACGGTGGAGTGGTTAGCGTTGACGCAAGCAATGGTGGTGCCAATACGACCGGCTCAGTCATCATATGCCACAACATTACTGCTACCACAAGCTTCACAGCCACAAGCGGTAACGCGGGCTCAGTCACAGAACTCACTAACGTCGCAGTTTCTGCTCCAACGATTGCTGTAAATACACCTACACTAATACAACAAGCTGGCAGTTCAATGACCGCCACTACGGGCAATATCACCGTCGCCAGTAATAATGCCGCCCATACTCTGACTGTGGATCAAGCGACTGGGTCGTCATTGACAGACTCCAATACCGGAGCCAGCGTCAACTTCAATACCACAGCTAATCCTGGGAACGTCACATTCGGCACAGTGGCTGCTGGATACGGCGTCGGCAACATCACCGCTGGCGATGGCACTTCTGGATTCGTCAACTTAAACATCGGCACTGGAACGGCAACAGTCATTGCCAATAACATCATTGGCTGTGTTCACGACCCTGAATATGCAAGCTTGACCTCAGGCGCCGTCAGCATCACCGCTGCAAATGGCACACTGATGGTCGGTAATTACAATTCCTCGAGTACGGTCGCAGCAACAGATACCAATGGTGCTCTAGCTACATGCGGTCCTATAACCGCAGCAGGCACCATAACGCTCACGGCTGGAACCAACGTAACAAATAGCCAGACGCTCGACTCCACTGGTAGCGCGGTCAATATGACCTCCGGAACTACTGGCTCAATCAACAACTCCGGCATAGTTATTGGGCAGATTGGCGAAACTCTCACAACTCCTTCACTCACAAATTCCGGCACCATCACTGCATCAACGCTCAATGTGTCTATCATCAGCAACGGGGCGGCAAACGCCTTAACTGTCGCCAATACTGGAAACATTCAGGCTACAAGCGGCAGTATCAACTTCAACGGCACCGCTGCTGCTAATGAAGGGCAAGTCACCATTACTGGTGGACCTACCACCGGTACGCTGTCTGCTGGCGCCGTCGTTAATCTGAACATCGGCGCTTCCACTGCTTCCGTTAATCAAAGTTCAATCAGTGGTCTCGTCCAGGACCCCAATGCGCCAGGCACACCATCAGGAAACGTGGCGATTACAGCCAACTCTGGCAATTTGAATGTCGGCAATTTCAATACAACGAATGGAGCTTCCACTTTCTCGGCTACTGATACAACCGGCTCTGTCTCGGTCAGCGGAGGAAACATCAAATCAAATGGTTCACTCACGCTGACAGCTGCCACAAGCATTACCAATCCCCAAGCTTTGACTTCAAACAACGCAGATGTCACGCTCACTGCTAACAACACTGCCGGCACAATCAACAACAGTGGAGCAATTTCTGCTGGAACCACTGCCAATTTGACATCCGGAACTGCTGGTTCGATCACCAATACGGCTGCAATCACTGGCGCAACGGGTGTCACCATCACCACGCCAAATCTATCC
>JARLHI010000031.1 GCA_031292355.1 Candidatus Obscuribacterales bacterium | reverse complement strand
TTGGCTTGAGTTACTACTTGAACCATTTGAAGATTTTCAAGTTACCGTGGTCACTGGCAGGATAGTTACTCCGCGCTCCTCAGTTGGAGGCGAATTCAAGCATACAGTTCGCTCCCTGAGCAATAAGAACCCGGAATGGTTCGGGATCGCGACCTTTGGTGGATTCGGCTTAGGCAGCAATATGGCATTTCGCAGAAAAGCCTGCGTCGGTATGAATATCTTTGATGAACGGCTTGGCAGGGGGGCGCCATTTGATATAGCGGAAGAAAACTATGCTTTTGCACTCTTGCTGTCTCACGGCTACAAAGCAGTTCAGGTTCCTCATGCGATCGTTTTCCATCCAGTTGGAGGGCCCTGCAATGTAGTGCGAGATGCGCGCAATTCGATTGTGTTTGCAATGTTGCTTTTTTCAGAGTTTCCTCGCAATCGTCGAGATCTTATACGATTTCTCTTTAGACGAATTCAGCGTAAACCGCTATCTTGGCCGCGAGATTCTCCAGACCCTGGCGAAATCATCACCAGCGGATGGTGCGTGCTGCTGTCGGCGAGCTTTAGCGCGGCCCTGCTCTTTTTTCGGACCAGAAAGTCCAAGGAAGGACGAATCTTGGGCACTCATTGAGTGTTGCATTGGGCTAAGCTAGGTTCTCCTCAGAGCGCAAAAAATGGATCGAAGCGGAGACAAGATTTATAGATGCTTCAGCCCTGGCTCGTACGTCTAGTCGTTTTCAATTCGGCTTTCATGGTTGGTTCAATTGTCCTTGCACTGTAGTTTCCGCCTCCCGCCTGTACCAATTCAAAGCATAGTATTCGATCAAATTTGTCGTTCTATCGCGTTCATGGTGAGGCATTTCGAACCAGGACCTGCCTAGGATTTTCAGGGACTGTAGCGTCATGATAATTGGATCGCAGAAGAGTACGCAGGGGGTCTAGATGGTCATCTGGACGAGTACTCGTATCAAGATCAGGGCACCAAAGAACTATCTGCGTGCGGTACCGTTCAAGATTCTCCACCAGATCCTGTACTTGCTCGGGCCGCAGATAATCGGTTCCTGACAGAAATGAAACTTT
>JARLHI010000030.1 GCA_031292355.1 Candidatus Obscuribacterales bacterium | reverse complement strand
GTAAGTATTCGGTGTACCCGTGATGTGGTAAGGGAAATTTCATTTCAAAAGCAGTAATCAAGGATGGCCTTTTGAACAAGAAAGGATCATGCTTTTGTCATGGCAAAAGGCATCCTACCGAATAAAATTGACCCCGCTGTGTCAGCTCTGATCAAGTCTCTGGAGAAGAGACTTAGTTACATGGAATCGCGCTGGATGCGAAGCGAACAGCGCATTGAATCATTGCTCAAGAAAATCGATGTGCTGGAGACCGAGTGCCGACGACTTCAAAGCCGAGTTCGAGAGTTGAACTCAGAAAACAAAGATCTGAAGAAACAACTCAAGAAGGCTCAGAGTTCACTGGACAGCGCAAACAAGCAACTTGCGTATTTTCGTAAGGATAAATTTGGTCAGAAATCTGAAAAAAACATTGTTGAAGACGACGAAAATCTTGCGCAGGCTGCAGAAAGAGATGCCGATGACGAAGATAGAACAACTGATGAAGTCAAACGAAATCGAGGACAGCAACCCGGAAGTAAAGGTCACGGACGCAGTCAGCAAGCTCAGTTTGCGTCGGAAGAAATTGTTCTGGATTTGAAAAATTCCTTCTGCCCTGATTGCTCAAAACCATACACCTGTCTGCCAGGCACTGACGATTCAACCATCTCAGAACTAGAGTCGCATTTGTATCAATTGAAGTATTTCAGAAAACGCTACGCCACAAACTGCAAGTGTGGTGGACGAAAGATCATCACGGCACCTGCCCCGCCGAGGTTGTATCCTAGGACAAACATCGGAAACAATCTTTGGGTTCACCTCTGCGTATGGAAATTTTTGCATGGCGTGCCAACAAACAGAATGCTCAAAGACCTGTCTCTAAGGGGTTTAAACATTTCTGCTGGAACAATCACCGGCGGCTTCAGTAAAATCAATGAGATGATAACAGGGCTCTACCAAGCAATCGAAAACCACTGCCGGGGCGAATCTTTTTGGAATGCCGATGAAACTGGCTGGCGTGTTTTTTCGGAAAATGATGGCAAAAGAAATCGTAAAAAATGGTGGGTCTGGGTGATTGCCGGCTACGAAGCAATTGCATATATTCTTTCTCAAAGTCGCGGCAGTGCTGTTCCTAACGAATTTTTGGCCGGTTCATCAGGCACTTTGATGAGCGATAGATTCTCGTCCTACAAAAGTCTGCCTGAAGCGATCCAGAATGCGTGGTGCTGGGTCCACGTCCGACGTGATTTTCTGAGAGTCTACGAGGGAATGCCTAAACACAAGGCGTGGGCGAAAGACTGGCTTCTCGATTTTTCCAAACTTTTTTCCCTGCATCACGCCCTCAATAAACTATCAAAAACTGGAGCAGGACTTAGTCGAGCCTGGGCGGCGACCTCATCTGAAATTTCCTCACACATGGAATACATAAAATCCAAGTGCAAAGAACAGATGAATAAAGTATCTAGCCCAGAACAAAAAACCATTTTAAAAAGTCTCAAAACGCACTGGGACGGACTTTCCTTGTTCCTTGCCCACCGAGAAATTCCGTTGGAGAACAACAGAGCAGAACGCCTCCTTCGACCTTGCGTGATCAGTCGAAAGAACAGCTACGGAAGCGGTGTTGAATGGGCAGGTCAAATGAACATCAAACTTTTTAGCCTCTTTCAAACATGGCTCACAAATGGCTTGGACCCGCAAGCTTTACTTCTGGACTACTTTAACGAATGTTCTTTGACTCCGGGAATTCCACCGCCGTCAATCGAAAAATTTCTACCGTGGAGTATGTCGCCCGAAAGAAAGTCAGAGTTTGCGCTTCCAGATAACTACACTCGCCCTGCCTGAGTCAATTTCACGGCGGTCAAACTTAGCTGCATACAACCTAAAGCAGCAAAGCTTTGTAAAAAGGTAAAGTATTCAGCACGGGTAGGCCGAATACTTACGACTGATGGTGATCGATAGGTCGGGCTAATATTTTGCATGAAACTTCGAGGGTGTACGGCGGCAGGCAGTAGCGACAGGGCTTCTCGCCAAGCTCTAGCGCCTCTTTTGCATTCTTCAAAAACTGCACATGCCGGGGATTCATGGCCAAAGCAAAAGGGCAGCTTTTCAAATGAAATTTCAAGGAATATGAATTGCCCCAAAATTGACATTGATCGGCCGCTCCAGAGCTTTTCTCTACACCTTCCGAGTCGGTTGGTATCGTATCTGGTGTTAATGCCTTGTCATCACCATCGATATTCTCCTCGGCGTTGGCTATCGGCAGTGTGTTTAATAGGAGAACAATCGCAATATTTGCGATGAATTCCTTTCGAGCTTTGAATGTCTTTTTTGCCCTCATACTTATTAAACGAAAAGTCCATCAAAAAAGTTCAATGCTAAAGTAAGATGCTCTGTTTTCCTTTTCAGGCGGCAAATTCATGTTCAGTCAGATTTACGGACAATCTTTGAGTCTTTTGACCGATTTGTATCAGCTCACCATGGCTTACGGATACTGGAAATCTGGCGCTATAGAAAAAGAGGCGGTTTTCAATCTATCTTTTCGAGTCAACCCTTTTAAGGGTGGCTTTGCTGTTTTTTGTGGGCTGACGCATGTTATAGATTTTCTGCAGAATTTCCGTTTCGATCAAAGCGATATTGATTATCTGTCGACTGTGACGGCAAGCGATGGCACACTACTTTTTTCAGCGGATTTCTTGCAATATTTATTGAGCATGAAACTGACTGTCGACATCGATGCTATGCCTGAAGGGGCTGTTGTGTTTGCCCATGAGCCATTGTTGAGAATAAAAGGGCCATTGATTCAGTGTCAGATTCTGGAAACTATTTTGCTCAATATCGTCAATTTTCAATCTCTTATCGCTACGAAAGCGGCCCGAGTGAGACTGGCTGCCGGAGATAAAGCGGTGGTTGAATTTGGTCTGCGTCGTGCGCAAGGAGCTGATGGAGCTCTGTCGGCTAGCTGGGCCTCCTATATAGGTGGTGCAGACGGCACCTCAAATGTGCTCGCCGGTAAGTTATTCGATATTCCAGTTACAGGCACACATGCTCACAGCTGGGTCATGTCGTTCGATGATGAGCTGGAGGCATTCAAAACTTATGCCCAGGTAATGCCCAATAATTGCGTTTTTCTCGTCGATACTTACGACAGCTTAGAAGGTGTCCGCAAAGCTGTGGAAATTGGGCGCTGGCTGAGATCAAAAGGACATGACTTGAAGGGTATCAGGCTCGACTCTGGTGACCTTGCTTACCTCAGTATCGAAGCTCGGAAAATTCTTGATCAAGGAGGATTTGAAAATGCACTGATTGTTGCCTCCAACGATTTAGATGAACACATCATTGCCAGTCTCAACGATCAAGGTGCTCGCATAGACATTTGGGGTGTTGGCACAAAACTAGTTACGGCGTACGATCAGCCTGCTCTGGGAGGCGTCTATAAGCTCACAGCCTTGAGGACTAACGCAAAATCCAGTTGGCAATATAAGATCAAATTGTCGGAGCAGTCCGGCAAAATCACCAGTCCAGGTTTGCAGCAAGTCAGACGATTCTACGACAATGATGGAATATTTATTGGTGATTGCGTCTACGATCAGTGGAGCCCTCCAGAGAAAGACTGGGTAATCGTCGACCCTGTAGACTTCACGCGTCGAAAAACTCTTGTAAATTCGTCTCAATTCATCGATATGCTTGTGCCCATTTTTCGAGCAGGCAATCTAGTCTACGCTAGTGTCTCTTCGTCTGATATCAGAGCTTATTCGAAAGGGCAGTTGCAGCGCTTTCACCACTCGATCAAACGATTGCTAAACCCGCACCAGTATCCAGTGGGGCTAGAGCGTGGTTTGCATGACTTAAAGACAGACTTGATCCTGCACTTACGTCAGAGCAAATAAGATCAAAAGCGAGGAGTGCGAATATTTACGATGTGATTGGATGATGCTACGGCTTCTTCCTTGTATGTCATCTTGCGTTCAATTGCACTGACCCAGACAGAGAGTAATTCCAGGTGCCTGACCGCTTTTTCAGGAAGTGAGTCGCGATTTGCTTTGAGCTGGCGATAGTATTTGAGGAGCGAAGTGAAGAGTCTAAATACTGCTTCCGTCTGCGAGACGCCGTAACAGTGAAGTCCCAATTCGGGCACTCCGACTACTTTTCGGGACCCTACGGACCACAATCGAGCAGATAGCAAACCATCGCTCCAGGGCAAATCAACGATGGTGACTTGTGAATCAGTTAGTGAATTCATTATTGTCTCTTTTTATCTAGTCACTATCTCGGATTTGCGTGTGGTAGCTCTTCTTCGAAGACTGCCTTGACGCATATTCAAATGCATATTGAATAGACTGCACACAAATATCAAAGGACATTGACTTGATCAGCGCAATAAAATGAATATTTTAAAAGTGTCACCGCTGAAGATCTTTACCAGTATATCGCTAATTTTTCAGACGTAAAGAGGCTAATTTAGTTGATCTTCGAGTTGGTCATGAAAAAACTGTTTTGTGAAATACAAATGTCGTACGAGACTTTTTTTCAAAATGCGTTTTCAATTTCTGATGCATGTCTTGAAATCATTGTGGTGCAAGGGTTGTGGAGAATTGCAAATTAAAGAAGACTTTTTGCTGTAGTCAATATTTCGCTTCGATCTAATGCATCGACAGCCATCCAATTTATATTTTTATTCGAGCGAAACCATGTTAGTTGACGCCTTGCTAGTTGATTTGTGTGGATCGCGCACAACGACATCGCGTGATCCAGATCGATTTCATTGTCTAAATGCTGGACAATTTCTTTATAACTGACTGTGGCTAAAAGACTGTTGCATCTGCCGTATTGCGCTAGCAGTTGCCGCACTTCATCGACAAGACCCTGATCTTTTTGGTCTTGCAAGCGCAAGGCAATTTTCTCGCGTAGCAAATCACGATTTTCATAAAACAGACCGAGCCAGACCACATCGAACTTCGGTATAACTTTGGCCGCTAGCGAAGAGAATGGTTCGCCCAGCACTGTTGTCACTTCGATGGCTCGAATAATTCTAAATCGGTCATTGACGTTGATTTTGGCTGCACTGTTTGGATCAATTTGCTGCAGACGAGCGTGCAACACAGCATTACCCTGCTCGTCAGCCAGACGCATCAGGTCCTGTCTCAGCGGCTCCTGGGCTTCTACTTCAGGAATACTCAATCCCTCGAGCAGATTGCGAAAATAGAACCCGGTACCACCACAGACGATGGGCGTTTTTCCGTCGGCGATCAGCCTGTCTAAAATAGGCTCAGCATCTTTTTTATAGCGAGCAACTGTATATGAATCGTTTGGCTCGATGATGTCTAACAGGTGATGCGGGATGCCTGCACGTTCTTCCAAAGAAGGCTTGGCCGTCCCTAGATTCATATGCCTATAAATCGTGCGAGAATCGCAGGCGATGATTTCAGTTTGCAGAAACTCTGCAAGTTGAAGACTGAGCCAGGTTTTGCCGGTACAAGTTGGACCGACAATGGCTATGACTTTAGGATTTCCCACAACGCTCTCTCGCTTTAACTGTTAGAGAGGGTTATCGCTCTGCTTCTCAACGTCGCTGCCAGGAGTCTTTTCGTTTGTTTCATCGTCATCAGCTGGTTTTGCTGGCGCTGGTGCTTTTTTCCGTTTGGGAGCTTCAGCAATTTTCTTTTTCTCGGCTGGCTCCTGAGCGTCGGTAGCAGTCATGTCTGCAGCAGGTGCATCTGCAACTTTGCCTTTCTCAGAATCTTCTTTAGGAATGTCCTCTGGATTAACCAATGGCTGTCCTATTTTTTGGCTCTCGATAGCGATTTGTTTATCGAGAATATCCACGGCTTCAGCACCAGAGAGATTGACTAGTGACTCGCGGGCGTGACGGGCGTCTTCATTGAGTCCATCAATTTCTCGACGCGCTTTGCGAAGAAGGAATTCCATCTCAATTTGCTTGTCTAGGCCTTGGCTGGCGCGTGCGTCAGAAACCATTTTTTGTAAGTCTTCGTAATCTGTGCAGGCGCGTCCAACTTGACTGATGCCCTTCTTATAAGTGTGGAAGTTTTCGCCGACCTTATCAGCGACACCTCTAATCATGTTGTACAACATGATCGCTTCAGTTTCTGTCACCGCGGCTTTTCTTGCCGATCTACTTTGAGCCGAATTGAGCACGCTCATTACGAGGCTGGCGCCGGCGCTTTGAGCCATGTAAGCGCCAGTTCCCATAGATTGCATTGCCATACCGCTGGTCGCCATTGCTCCGTACATAGCTGTGCTGAGCATTTTCATCATTACAGCGGTAGAGTGCTTTGGATCTTTCGTTGGCATCAATTTTTGGACGACAAATTGAATATCCTGGTTGCGGCAGAGAGCGGCATCCCAAACTTCAGCCAGTTCTGCTCTTTCAGCATCGACGATGGTCACTACTTTGTTGTGCATTTCGTCATCACTTTCTTGCAGTTCAACAGGACCGAGTTTGGCTCCCATCTCATGCACTGCTTTATCGTGAGCTTCAGCCTGAGCCTGTTTCTTGCTCTTGTCTTTGCTCGAAACCACGGATTCTTCGCCTACGACGTTATCTGTGCGTTCAACGGGTGGTTTAGGAACGAATCCTTCTTTTTCTACCGTAGCGTTCAGCGTACCACCATCTTCAGCCGGAGCTGTCACAGCTGGAGTTGTAGTAACCGGTGCCATTGATGGCTCAGCGACAGGCTCGGCAGCTGCTGGAATTACGGAGCTGGCTTCAGTTGTTTGTTCGGGCGCGGCGGCGGCAGACGTTGAAGTCGCAGCTTGCGCATCAGCATCGCCCAATTTGACAGGACTTAAATCTGGTGCAGGTTGTGTGGTACTGCTGGTGCTACTACTCGAGTTTTCCAGTTTCGCGTACACAGGAGCTGATAGGCTTGATTTCTTCGAATTGGGTGACAGATTGAATGCCATCACATTTAATGGCACGCTCTGCGCCACCATCAGTACAGCCAGCACCATGGAAGATTTGTGTTTTGTGGTCATTGGAACCTTTCGTGTGATCATGCCGAACTCGCTTTTGACTTCAAATCGAGCAAAACTATAGCATGGTCATGCCACTTTGAAAGTTACCTTTTGCCAATCTGGCAGAGCCTCAAACACTGCTTTAGATTCAGCGTTTGTTTCCGGTGAAGCCGTATACGACCAGGGCTATAAGCACGACTAATTGACCGAATTCATCGGCCATGAAAGGTGCCGACGAGAACAGCTGATTACCTTGGGCTAATGCGAAAAGATAATAGGCCTTGCCCATAGTTGCCAGCATTGCTGGTACTGCAATCACCATGATTGGTCCTGACGGAGCACTGCTGCTGCCATGACCGGGCTGAAAGCCGCCGCTTTGATGACTGTCATCGCCAAAACGTTTGCGCCCCGATTGTGGTGAGGCTTTATAGTCGTCCTCGTAGTCATCATTATAAGAATCGCCCGAACCGCTCAAAAGTTTCGATTTCAGCTTTGGCTCTAATTTGACTGGAGTCGGTGGTGTTGGAACTGGTGACGCCTTAATTGGCGCATTAACCACAGGCTCCGGTGCCGTAGGCATAGCAAAACCGGTTGGATTCGGCAATGGTGGTGCTGGTTGAGGCATTCCTGGAGCGCCATAAGTCGGCATTGAATTGGCCGCTGCAAATCCCACACCAGGTGATGGTGCAGCATTTGAAAAGCCACGATCGCGCCAGGCGAAAGGATCTTGACCATCGGCTCCAGACCCGTCTTCGGGGTGTGATTCTGGAGTAATAGCCGGCGTCATGGGCAATGGTGTGCCAATTGCTGGAGGTTGAGTACTCATCGGGCGGGGATTAGGAAATGGCGGAAGACTTGCAGGCTGAGCTAATGGAGCTGGCGCGGCCTGTGCTGCTGGTTGCTGAGGTACTGGTGGTTGCACCACTGGTCTAGGAGCAGCTGGCACTGGATTTCTCGGAGCCGTGTCTTGCGGCATCGGGCTGCGGGCGGCTAAAAGAGGAGAACGCAAAGCATTTGGATTGTCGTTTACAGAAGGTGCTTGGTCTTCATCATCAATATAATCGTACACGCCATTTTGCTTGCCAAATAAAGGAGAATGCAATTTGGCTGGGCGCCCTTGGGGAGCCGCTGGAGCCTGATTTTGATAATTGTTATCACTATAATTATCGCCTTCTTCAAATTCGTCATCACCTTGAAGAAGTGGTGAACGCAGGTGAGGACGACCTCCAGTGTGTGTGCCGGGAGCCGGTTCTGGAGCATTTACGAGAGGTGTGCTGCGACGGTGCGGAAAAGAGCTTTTGTCTGAATGCTTGTCGCGCAAGGGAAAGTCTTCTTCATAGTCATCTTCGTCATCGGCAGAGCCACCAAGCAAAGGCGAACGTAAGTGACTCGGCTTACTTGCTGGTTTTGGACCTTTGGCTGGGCGAGAGGAATTGACTACCGGTTCGCTTTCTTCTTCAAATCCAGCATTGCCACCGCCTAGTAAGGGTGAGCGTAAAAGACCGCCCTTGGCTTTTGGCGCTTTGGGTGCGTCGTAATTGTTTTGAGCATACGCTTCATCATCTGGATCGTCTCCACCAAGCATCGGCGAATGCAACCTCTGCCGCTTGGGTTGCGGTGGTTCTTGGTTGCCCTGATTAGGATTATTGGGACCTGGTGGTTGGTTGTTGTTATCCATATATGTTGAATACGTCGATGCTGAAGAAGGAGTAGAGGGAGTAGGAGGGGGCGAGGGAGAAGAACTTGAAGAATTAGAAGAATTAAAAGAAGCGGCAGACTGAGAAACTACAGGCGAAATATTTGGTCGGTCTGGACTCGACGGTTGTGGATTTGCAGGAAATGGTGATTGCTTCGGAGAACTGGCGATGCTTGGAGCCGGGAACCGATGACCGCACTCGGTGCAAAAGCGTGCCTGATCGTCATTATTTATGTGGCAGATTGGGCACTCTATCACTCATCGCTCCTTTATATGAATACTCCGCCGATGATCATTACACCGCTTGATAATCAACATCTATCAAAGCTCAAAAGTGAAATAGCTTCAACCTTACCTATAGTAATGCAAATGGCAAGTGGTCGGTTAGCATTTTGTAACCAGCAGTTGATGCGAGGGGCTTCTGTTTTCAGCTCAACCAACGTTCCTATTGATTTCTCAAATTAGCCTAATTTGTTTAGCCCTGAAGCCCGTGCTATGCTGACTGACCACGTACCGCTTGACTGCTTGTCGTTCAAGAAGCCAACCGAGTAGGCGGGGCACTGTTGGTATCGATATCTATTCGATATTTGTTCATAACCAAGCGATATTTTCAAAGTTTTTTGTCCAGAAAATTAAAGCGTTTGCCGACTGTTCATGAAAAAGCATCAAAACTAAACGGGGATAACAATGAGGCGCAGCGTTCTTCCAATCATGATGGGTGCATTAATTGGTCTTGGCCCACTGCCAGGTGCCATTGCAGCCACTGATCCGCAACTCAATTTCAAGATTTATAGTCCGGAGGCCTCAACCACTCCGACTCCCGAAAGCGATTCGTCGCCAGCGGCAACTCCTCCGGCCGATTCGACAATGGCCGCTCCTGCGGCTGTCGATGATACAGCCACTCCGCAACCGGCAGCAGAGGCTTCTGCTCCTGCCCCGCAAGCCACACCTGAACCAGCCGCCGAACCTGCCGCTGAACCAGAAGCAGCTCCGGTCAAGTCTTCTAAAAAGAAGGTTAGCGCTAAAGCAAACACAGCAGCTGACGATGGACTGAAGGCCGAAACGCCAGCGACAGCGACTGAACCGGTAGCTGATGCACCAGCTGCGAAAACCGCTGATAAGTCCGGTGATGCCACCACTGATGCTGCTGCCGCCGAAACTATGGCTGCTGAAGCGGCTACCGAAGCCGCCGCCGACGGTACTGGCGACAAGGCTGCTGATGACAAAACCAGTGGCAAAACGTTGACTGGTTATGTCCGCGTTGTGCCGAAAGACACGAGAATTCCAATCATTATGGATACTGCTGTTGACTCTGACACCAGCCAGGAAGGTGATGAATTCTCCGCGAGAACTTCTGAAGATTTGAATATAGATGGAGCTGTGGCAGTTCCAGCTGGTTCGATTATTAAAGGCAGAATCGCTCAGTTGAACGCGCCAAAACACATGGACCGTGGTGGTTCAGTGGCTTTGAAATTCGACACAGTGACGACGCCCGACAATCGCCAGATTCCACTAGTGGCAAATCTAGTTGCCCATGGCGGTGTCGTTCACGCTCGTCGCGGTCTTAAAGATATTTCTATCGACGCAGGCACTGTCCTTTTGCCTACTCTAATCGGTCTGGGTATTGGTGCCCTGGCTGGTAAGAGCACAAATAGTACGTCGAGTAACACTACCGGCAGCTCCATCAGTAAAGGTGAAGCGGCAATGATTGGTGTGGCCGTTGGTGTAGTCGTTGGTGTTGCCGTCTTGCTCGCCAAAAAAGGTAAGAAAGTCGACGTGCGCCCGGGCGATGAGTTGAAGATTCAGCTGGCTGAAGATCTGCGCATGCCGATGATGTAATCATTGTTGGTTCATACCGAGCATCCTGTTCTGTTCGACTTGATTCAAATTCACTGAAAAGGCAAGTGGCTACCACCACTTGTCTTTTTCTTTCTATCCTTTTTACTGACAATTCAACGGTCTTTTTCCTGAATGTAATCCACGCCAAACGAGGCAGTAAATGTCGAACATGTCGCTTACTATGATGGTGTCGTCGTCTATTTCATTTGACTTCAAATAATACTTGGCAATTGTTTGCCGAAAAGACTTTTTGCTCTTGACGAATATTTAGATAACCTGGACGATAAATCGCGCATAGTGACTACATATATTTGGCCCAATTTTGTTTCAAATGTCGCAGCCAGTCAGTGCTAAACAGGCATTGTGTTATACTTAACCAGTTGTTAAGAATTCTGCGACCTCGCAAATTCTTCACATTGATAATGTTTACTACTGGAATAAGCTGGTAATCCAATTGATTTTGGAATTAAAGTTTGGTGAGCGTGCGCGACAGAAAGCGGCAGTTCTTTTGAACGTTGTAAATGACGCCCCAATAGAGAGTACACGCCTGAAATGACTAGCACATCGGCTCGGCCACCCAGCCCTAATACCCAGCGCGATCCCAATGTCGCTGCAATGTTGTCCCTGTTACCGGGGCTTGGGCAGCTTTATAATGGCGAGCAGCGCAAGGGGTATTTGTTCCTTAGTGTCACAGCTATCAATTTTTGCGTTTTTATCCTTTTAGCCTTTACCGATCCAATACTGCGCAGCATGTTGGATTTTGGCCATTCATTCCATATGAAACCAAATATGGAGCTGGTTGGCGCTTTGCGGCAACTCCACCTGGGGTCGCCAGCCTCATTTGTGATAATTGGCTTGTTCTTCGCCTTTGTGGCTTTCTCTGCTCGTGACGCTTTTGATCGCGCAGCCCTTGTTCAACGACGACACATTTATCCTGATTATGCGTTGCAGATGACGGAGGCCACTTCAGGCTCCTATATCGTGCATGTTTCAGGCATGGTTGCGGCGTTCATTCTGGCATTTTTCTTTCTGGTGCCCTCGCCGCCCAAACAGCAAGTCACCGATATTGAATTCATTCAAAATCAAGAAGAAACCAAGAAGAAAATCATTTCGCATCGCAAGGCTGAACATAATTCGGAAAATCGTGGTCAGCACGAGAACAAGCCGGTACAGGCCGCTTCGCCTGCACCGAAGGCACCAAGCAAAGCTGCTCCAGCGGCTAAGCCATCTCCGACGCCGCCTACGCCGAAGCCTTCTCCGACACCATCTCCTAAGCCGACTCCGACGCCTTCACCCAAGCCCTCTCCTCAACCAAGTCCTCATCCGACTCCGACGCCTAGTCCGCACCCTTCGCCGTCGCCGAGTCCAACTCCTTCTCCACATCCTTCACCGGCTCCGACTCCTTCTCCTTCGCCGAGTCCTAGCCCTTCGCCGCATCCGTCCCCAACTCCCACTCCTTTCTTTCATCCTTCTGCCAATCCGTCACCTTCGCCATCTCCGACGCCTGCGCCCACTTCTGGCGCACATGGTTCACCGAGTCCGTCACCTTCGCCTCACGTAGGCTCTGGTGGTGCCCACAGTGCGGCTGGCCCGGGCGCACCAGCGCCTGTTTCAGTTGGTGGTTCAGAAGCTGCAGGCGGCGGTCCATCACCTGTTCCGTCTGCTGGTGGCGGTTCGCCTAATCGTGGTGGCGGCTCCGGTCCGGCGCCAGGTCCAGCTCCTGCTCCTAGTCGCTCGACTCATGGTGGCGGTGGTGGTGGCGGTAGCAGCGGTCCAGCCATGGTCATGCCAAGCGTCCCGCGCTCGTCAGGTGGCGGCGGTGGCGAAGGTCTGAAGGGTAATCCCGATGCTAATAACAATCGTGGCGCACCAAATGCTGGTGCACAAGCCGACGTAGACTTCGGTCCTTATATGGCCGACTTGCAACGTCGTATTAAACGCGCCTGGTTCCCACCAAAAGGTAACGAAAGTAAACGCGTTGTCGTTATTTTCAAAGTTCACAAAGGCGGAGAACTATCCAATCTGCGAATCGGCACCTCATCTGGTGTTGCCATCGCCGATAATGCCGCTCTTAAAGCTGTTGAAAACGCCGCACCATTCCGTCCGCTTCCAGCTGGCGCGAGTGATGACGTCGACATTCAATTCACATTCGATTACAACGTGTTCACTGGAGGCGGCGGGGGACAATTCCGTCGGTTCTGATAAACTCACTAGGTTCTGCCATCAGGAGAAGCAATGGAAAGCAAATTTTTTAGTTACTTTATCCAGTTCATGATCAATGACTGGTTCGCTTCCATACCGATTACTATTTGCTCTGTACTTACAGTGGCTTGTGTGATCGAGCGCTATTTGTACTATCAAAAAAATCGTCGCGACGTCACTGCGTTCATTCACTCTTTGCAAAGAGATCTTGAAAGTCAGCAATTGCAAAAGGCTCAACAATCATGCTCGCGATTGGGTGGAGTGGTTGGGGAAGTGGCCGAAGAAGGCGTGCGTTTGATGGCAGAGCAGAAAGAAGACTTCTCCAAAGCTTTCGATATCACAGTCGGTCTGGTTACCCGTAAGCTAGAAAAGAATCTGGCTATTCTGGGAACGATTGGTGCGACCTGCCCATTCTTGGGATTGTTCGGAACAGTGGTTGGGGTTATTTTCACACTGGACCAACTCGGCGCCGCCGGCGGTGGCACACCTGTAGTTGTGACCGGTGTTGCTAAGGCTCTTATTGCCACCGGATATGGTCTGATCGTGGCGATTCTCGCAGTTATCTTCAACAATACCTACACCAACACGGTGAAGCACTTCAACGACGATTTCTTGCTCCTTAAGCTTCTCTTCCTGAGCTTTGTCGGTAACGAAGCTGCTGGCGCCCATCGCTAAGCAAATAAAAAGGAGGTAAAGCGGTATGTCTATGGGAGCAGCCGGTGATGAATTCACCGAAATTAACGTAACTCCGCTTACCGACGTATTTTTGGTGCTTCTCGTAATCATGATCCTGATTGCGCCTTTGATCGATAAATCAGACTTGAAGATTAAGCCACCAGAAACTAAAAACGCAAAGAAAGTGGACGAGACTAAAGGCGTTTCCATCGATATCGACAAAGAAGGCCAGATAGCCATAAACGGCACATTCGTCGACGCTAAAGATCCAGCTGTAATTCAACAAAAAATTGCGGCAATCGTGGCCAAAATGGGAGACAAAGAGGTGCCATGTACTCTCAACGCTGATGGTGACACCAAAGAAAGGGCGGTCGTTGAAGTCATGACAGCGGCCGCTGCTGCTGGTATCAAAAAGATGCGAGTGGCAACGGTGCAGCAGAGTAATTTCTAAATTGAATTATCTTCTCGGGTTGATCGGTCATCCAATTTCACAATCATTGTCGCCGCCTTTACACAAGGCGGCGCTTTCTTATTTTGGCTTGAATGGCGATTATCGATTGTTCGATGTTGGGCCATCCGTGTTGCCACAGAAGCTGGAGCAACTCAAGCAGGACGGATTGGTTGGTTTCAACGTCACCATCCCGCATAAAATTGCCGTCTACAACCTCTGTCAGGAATTAACACCGCAGGCTCAAACTGTTGGTGCGGCAAATACAGTTTTAATAAGCTCTGATGGTCGCATGAAGGGGCACAACACAGATTTTATGGGCTTGCATGATGCTCTCGTGGACCTCATCGATTCTCGCCGCAGCACAGCCTGCATTCTAGGCGCTGGCGGTGCAGCTAAAGCAGCCATTCGCGTGCTTGAGAAGCTTGGCTTTAAAGCAATTGTCGTTTTTGCAAGAGACCTTGAAAAAGCAGCGAAGACGCTGGGTCTAAACGCTTCAGGCAGCGATAGTAAGCCTGCGTTTGCAGCCAATATTCTGCTCAAATCAACCGATGTCAGGTCGTTCGATAATTCTGTGGACCTCTTGAGTGATATCAGTTTGGTCACCAATTGTTTACCTGTTGGTCAGATAATAAGTGAAGTGCCCCAGTGGTTGAGGATTTTGCTAGCAGAAAAGATTTTGCCCGAGACCTATGTGTTCGACATGGTCTATTCCAAGACTCAACTGCCTACACCGCTTGTGGCGTTCGCGAACGAGCATGGGCTGAAAACCAGCGATGGTATGTCGATGCTCGTGTATCAAGCGCTTTATGCCTTTGCTTTCTGGACCGGACAAACGCCGCCCTACGCAGTATTAGAAAATGCTTTCAACGCTGCCAAAACTGAGTAAACTGGTTAGATGCTGTCCAATAAACCGCAATCTTTAGATGAAGATACAGAGCATGACCATGATGTCTCTGGCGGCTCTGGCATAAATAATTCCTCGAAACGGCCACTAGTTTTATTCATTATCGCTATCGCTATTCTCGCGCTTGGAGCTTTTCTCTATAACCACTTTAAAAGCGGTCCGGAAGTAAAAAAGGTCCCCACAAAAGCATTACCAGTAACTATTGCAATAGTCGATCAGAAAAGTGTGCCAGTCGAAATCAATGTGATTGGCACTGTTCAGCCGTTTCAGACAGTTGCTGTGAAATCTCAAGTTGTCGGTCAGCTGATGAAAGTGCATTTTAAGCAGGGTGATTTCGTCAAAAAAGGCGATTTGCTTTTTACTATCGATGCCCGCTCGGCGACGGCACAAGTGGATCAAGCCAAAGCTGTTGAGGCGAAAGACAGGGCGCAGGTAAGGCAGGCACAGGCGAATGTTTTTAAAGACGCCGCTTTAATTAAGCAGGCAGAAGCTGCTCTGGCTAAAGATCGCTCTAGTTTGGCGCTTGCTCGCAAAGAAGAAAAACGTTATGCGACCCTTGTCGAACAGGGGGTTGTCAGTCACGAGCAATTCGATCAACAAAAGACGACTGAAGAAACTATGGAATCGACAGTGGCAGCTGACGAAGCATTACTTGGCAGTGCAAAAGCTTCGATGCAGGCTGATCAGGCTTTGACCAGCAGTTTGGAATCTCAGCGCCAAGCGGATGAGGCGGCTGCGTCAAACTCGCAGGTTTATCTTTCTTACACCAATATTCGTTCACCCATCGATGGACGCACTGGTAGTCTCAACATTCACGAAGGCAATTTGATCAAGGACAATGATGTTACCTCATTGATCTCAATCGACCAGATAAGTCCCATTTACGTCAATTTTGCTGTGCCGGAGCAATATCTCGGTGAATTGACTCGGTATAACTCAGCGGCTGCTTTAAAGGTGACAGCAACAATCGAGGGCAGTGGTCATCCGGAAAATGGTGTCGTCAGTTTTATCGACAACGCAGTGGACTCATCGACTGGCACAATCAATTTGAAGGCGACTTTCGAAAACAAAGATAAACAGCTGTGGCCAGGACAATTCGTCAATGTCATGGTTGTGCTCAAGGACGAACCAAATACGTTGCTTGTGCCATCGCAAGCGGTGCAATCTGGTCAAGATGGTCAGTTTGTCTTTGTAGTCAAATCTGATTCGACAGTTGAGCAGCGTACTGTCAAAATGACACGCACTGTTAATGGATTCGCGGTTATAAAACAAGGTTTGCACAAAGGCGAAACCGTAGTCACTGACGGTCAAATGCAGCTTACGCCTGGATGTTTAGTTGAGCCAAAAAAATCGATTGTCGATGTCGATTGATGAATTGATAAATTTATGAATCTGTCTGAGATTTTTGTCAAAAGACCGGTTATGACCACACTCGTCATGCTGGCTTTGCTCATTTTTGGCGTGCTCGGTTATCGTATGATGCCCGTTGACGCCTTGCCGAATGTCGACTTCCCTACTATCAGTGTCAGCGCCGTTTTACCTGGTGCATCGCCCGAAACAATGGCTGCAACGGTAGCCACTCCGCTTGAGCGTCAGTTTGCCACTATCAACGGCATTGATTCGATGAATTCGACAAGCGCGCTTGGTACAACGTCAATTACGATTCAATTTGATCTAAATCGCAACATCGACTCGGCCGCTCAAGACGTGCAATCAGCGATTGCGGCTGCCATTCCGCTGTTGCCGCCGATGCCTGCGCGCCCCGCTTTTCGCAAAGTCAATTCCGGCGATATGCCTGTTTTGTTCATTGCCATTAGCTCCGATACTTTGCCTTTGTATAAGGTCGATGAATACGCTGAAACAGACGCCGCGCAGCGTATCTCCATGGTCGATGGTGTTGCCCAGGTGCAGGTTTACGGCTCGCAGAAGTATGCTGTGCGAGTCTCTATCGATCCACGCAAAATTGCGCAAATGGGAATTGGTATCAATCAGATTGCCCAGGCCATGCAAAAAGGTAATGTCAAATTGCCGACGGGTACTTTATATGGTGCCCATACGGTGACGAACGTTCAGTCTAACGATCAACTCAATGATGCAGCCGCCTGGCGTCAGTTGATAGTTGCCTATAATCAAGGCTCGCCCGTTCGTCTGGGGCAAGTGGCAGACGTTAAAGACAGTGTTGAAAATGACAAAATTGCCAATTGGTGCGATGGTAAACGCGCTGTGGTTTTGGCTATTTTGCGTCAGCCGGGCACCAACACGATTAAAGTCATTGATGATGTAAAAAAGCTTCTACCAAGCTTGCGTGCCCAGTTTCCAGCTTCTGTCAATTTATCGATTTTGTACGATCGCTCTACTTCGATTAAAACTTCAATTAGCGATGTCCAAACTACGTTATTGATTACAGCCGTGTTGGTTGTGACTGTGATTTTTCTCTTTTTGCGCAATGCAAGGGCTACAATCATTCCCAGCCTGGCACTGCCCATGTCCATTATTGGTACGTTTGCCGTGATTTCCATTTTGGGCTTCAGCATCAACGTCATGACTTTAATGGCGCTCACACTCTGTACTGGTTTTGTGGTGGACGACGCTATTGTTGTTTTAGAAAATATCGTGCGTCATCTAGATGCTGGTGAAGCACCATTTAAGGCTGCGCTTGCAGGGTCGCGAGAAATTAGTTTTACGATTTTGTCGATGACGTTGTCTCTGGTTGCCGTCTTCATTCCAGTTTTGTTCTTCGGTGGCATAGTCGGGCGACTGTTTAAAGAATTCGCGATGACTATAGTAATTTCGGTTGTCATCTCTGGGTTTGTTTCTTTGAGCCTGACGCCAATGCTTTGCAGTCGTTTTCTAATTAAGCATGATACTGAAAACGAAGGAGGCTTCTTGCGCTTCTTCGATCGTTTGCAGCAGTGGATGCTCTCTTTCTATGATTACTGGCTCAAACTAGTGATCAAGCATAAGCTTATGACTTTACTGATTTCGTTTTTGATCGTCGGTATCACTTTCTTTTTGTTTGGCGTTGTGCAAAAGGGTTTTATTCCCAATGAAGACATAGGGCAAATCTTCGGCATGAGTGAAGGAGCACAGGATGTCTCGTACGAAGCGATGGTTAAGCATCAGCAGCAAGTGGCTGAAGTCGTTTCGAAAGACCCTAATGTCCTTACTTTTATGTCAGCCGTAGGAGCGGGCGGACCGTCTGCAACGATGAATTCCGGGCGCGTTTTTATGATGCTCAAACCTAGAGACCAAAGAAAATTGTCTGCCGATCAAATCATTCAGGAGATGAAAAAGAAACTGGCACCAATACCGGGCATACGGATATTCATGCAAAATCCCATGGCCATGAAACTAGGCGGGCAAAATACTAAAGGCATTTATCAATTAACCATGCAGGGTACAAGCCTACCTCAGCTTTATAGCGGTACTTTTGCTCTGATGGAAAAACTTAAAACGAATGAGAAATTGCAGGACGTAAATACTGATTTATTGCTCAATAGCCCTCAAGCCAAAATTACAATCAATAAAGAAAAAGCCTATTCGCTGGGTATCAGCACCAAGCAAATTGATGATGCTCTGTCGCTTGCTTATGGTGGCACGCAAATTTCCACGATTTATACGCCGACCAATGAGTACAAGGTGATTATTGAAGTGGCGCCTCAATACTATCGCTCGCCTAATTTGCTCTCTTTGCTTTATTTGCGATCCTCTAGTGGAAAATTGATACCACTTGATGCTATCGCCGAAATTGGTCGCTCTGTCTCGGCACTGCAAGTAAATCACCTCGGACAGCTTGCATCATCGACAATTTCCTTCAATTTGAAACCGGATGTTTCACTTGGAACTGTCTTACCTGATATTCAAAAATTGGCCGACGCAACACTGCCATCGAGCGTGACATCGAGCTTTCAAGGGACCGCGCAAGCGTTTCAGTCCTCTCAGCAAAACAGCCTTGCCCTATTGGTTCTGGCCATTGCCGTAATTTATATCGTGCTTGGCATTCTCTACGAAAGTTTCATCCATCCTTTAACTATTCTCGCCGGACTACCTTCGGCCGGCTTTGGAGCGCTTGTCACTTTGCTCTTATTTCACGCCGAATTAAACATCTATGCCTGGCTTGGGCTGGTGATGTTGCTGGGTATCGTCAAGAAAAACGCCATCATGATGGTTGACAGTGCCCTTGATTTGCAGCGACTGCAAAAGCAAAAGCCAGAAGAAGCAATCTACAATGCCGCTCTAATGCGTTTTAGACCGATTATGATGACGACTATGGCAGCGTTGATGGGTAGTTTGCCTATCGCTTGCGGTTTCGGCGCAGGAGGTGACGCCAGGCAGCCTCTGGGACTGGCTGTTGTGGGTGGTTTAATTGCTTCGCAAGTACTAACACTTTTAATTACGCCTGTGGTTTACATCTATCTCGATAAGTTCGCAGGCGCCGGTCGTCGAAAAAAACTAAAGCTGCAATACAACTAAATTTAAAAAGGATGTCGACTTAATTTGAACCTCTCTTTGATTTTCATTCAGCGACCGGTTATGACGACACTCGTCATGATTGCCATTTTGATTTGCGGTTTGATTGGCTACAAAACATTGCCATTAAATGCATTGCCCAATGTCGACTTCCCCACTGTTGTTGTCACCGCTCAGCTGCCTGGCGCTTCGCCTGAGACCATGGCTTCTGCCGTTGCTACTCCCCTAGAGAAGCAGTTTTCAACGATTGCTGGCATTGAGACGATGAATTCGGCCAGTGCTCTTGGGCAGTCGCAAATTACGCTACAGTTCAATTTAAATCGCAATATCGACGCTGCCGCCCAAGATGTTCAATCAGCAATTACTCAAGCGGCATCTTTATTGCCCAAAGATATGTCGAGCCCTCCTTCATATCAGAAGGTCAATCCTGCCAACAATCCAGTTTTGTATCTAGCGATTTCGTCGTCATCAATGCCTCTGTGGACAGTTGACGAATATGCAGAGACATTTCTTGCTCAGCACATTTCCATGGTGGGCGGAGTAGCTCAGGTACAAATATTTGGTCAGCAGAAATATGCAGTTCGCGCACAAATCGACCCTCGCAAGCTGGCTGTTCATCAATTAGGTATCGACGAAGTTTCAACGGCAATTTCGCAAGCTAACGTGAAAGAGCCAACAGGTACGCTTTATGGGCATCATCAGGCTTTCAACGTTCAAGCGAACGACCAACTGCTGGATGCTAATGCTTATAAACCGGTTATCGTCGCTTATCGCAATGGCTCGCCAGTGCGTCTCAGTGATTTAGGCGACGTCATCGACAGTGTGCAAAACGACAAAATTGCCGGCTGGCTCAATGAAAAACGCGCCATCTTGCTTGCCGTGCAACGTCAGCCAGGTACCAATACAGTCCAGGTCGTTGACAATATCCGCGCTGCATTGCCCAAATTGCTGACTAAATTGCCATCGTCTTGCAAGGTGGAAGTTCTCTACGATCTTGCTGACACCATTCGTGATTCGGTCGCCGATGTCGAAATGACGCTGGCATTGACGGCGGTACTTGTGATAATAGTCATCTTTTTATTTTTACGTAATTTGTCGGCCACTGTAATTCCCAGTCTGGCTCTGCCAATGTCAGTGATTGGTACTTTTGCTGCTATGTCTTTTCTTGGCTTCAGCCTCAATAATTTGACCTTGATGGCTTTGACTCTATCTGTTGGATTTGTTGTAGATGACGCCATTGTCGTTTTGGAAAACATCGTCAGACACATGGAGCTTGGTGAATCAGCTCATGAAGCGGCAATTAACGGTGCTCAAGAAATTGGTTTTACGGTGCTGTCTATGACACTCTCGCTGGTGGCAGTATTTATTCCCGTGTTATTTATGTCTGGCATCATTGGTCGACTGTTCAAAGAGTTCGCCGTCACTATTAGTGTAGCCATTCTTGTCTCAGGGTTCATCTCTCTCAGTCTGACGCCGATGCTCTGCAGCCGTTTCCTCAAACCGCCAAGCGAATTGAAGAAGGTGAGCAAGCTTTATTCGGCGTCCGAGCGCGTTTTCGATGGATTGCTTGCCGCTTATGATTTCGCTTTAAAGGCTGTCATCGCACACAAGCGCATTACACTTATTACTTCTTTTAGCCTGATTGCTCTGACCGCCTATCTTTTCGTGATTGTGCCCAAGGGGTTCATGCCATTGGAAGACCAAGGGCAGATTATCGGTTTCACCGAGGCATCGCCGACGATTTCATTTGCGGCGATGGTCGAGCATCAAAAGGCTCTAGCTCATATCATCTCTCAAGAGCCAGAAATTGCTTCCTTCATCTCCAGTGTAGGCACGGGCGGCGCCAGTCCAACTGGTAATGCTGGATCCATCGTGATGTATTTGAAACCGCGCAAGCAAAGAAAGCTCAGCGCCGATCAACTGATTATGAAATTGCGTCCCCAATTAGAGGCAGTGCAGGGGATTAAAATCTATTTGCAAAACCCGCCAGTAGTGAGCATTGGCGGACAACTTACTAAGAGCCTTTATCAAATCACTTTGCAAAGTCCCAATTTGAAGAGCTTGCATAAAAATGCAGATCTTCTCGTCGCCAAAATGAGTGGACTGCCTGAACTGGAGGATGTTACCAGTGATTTGCAAATGAACAGTCCGCAAGTAAATGTGGATGTCAGTCGAGATAAGGCTTCGATGCTTGGGGTTAGCGCCCAGGATGTAGATAGTGCCCTGGGCTCGGCTTATGGCACGAAGCAAATATCGACAATCTACACACCTACCAATGAGTACTGGGTGATCATCGAAGTCAAGCCGCAGTACTATCGTAGCCCGAATTTGCTATCACTGCTTTACGTGCGGTCAGCAAATGGCAAGCTGGTGCCTCTTGATACAATCGCTTCTTTCAAGCAAACGACGACGCCCTTGCTCGTTAATCACCTGGGTCAATTATCGTCGGCGACCATTTCGTTCAATCTCAAACCGGGCGCGGCGCTCGGTGATGCTGTGCCGAAAATCGATAAGCTGTTGCTAGAAACATTGCCCAAGAGCATCACCTCAACGTATCAAGGAACAGCACAGGCTTTTCAGTCCTCCTTGACGGGGCTTGGTGCACTGCTGATTCTCGCTATCGTCGTAATTTATATTGTGCTTGGCATTCTTTACGAGAGCTTTATTCACCCGCTCACTATCCTTGCGGGCTTACCATCAGCTGGACTGGGTGCTCTTTTGACTTTACTGATCTTTCATGTCGACTTGAACATCTACGCATTTTTGGGTTTGATTATGTTAATTGGTATCGTCAAAAAGAACGCCATCATGATGGTCGATTTTGCGGTCGACGCTCAGCGAAATCAAGGGAAATCGGCAACAGAAGCGATTTACCAGGCGTGCCTTGTGCGCTTTAGACCCATTATGATGACGACTATGGCCGCCTTGATGGGCAGCTTACCGATTGCCTTTGGTATCGGGGCTGGTGCGGAATCTCGTCAGCCTCTGGGACTTGCAGTCGTTGGCGGTTTGATTGTTTCGCAGTTGCTCACGCTCTTCATCACGCCAGTGGTGCATATTTACCTGGATTCTCTGGCGCAGAAATTTTCCCGACAACCGAAAAAGAAAAGGGTATTGGGTTTTAGATGAAAGGTGCCTGTCCTTCAAAGAAGATGGGCACTAATTGCATGGCGAGACCAAGTTCACCTTCAATGGAAAGAACGCCCGACAGTGCCGCTGTCATTGCCGACATCTTGCCATTTAAGATCAATTCCAGATCATCTGCTGCCACCGAGATTAAACAGTCGGCTGGAGCAACTCCATCTTGGTCTTGAGCGCGGTCGTATGGTGTGAACTCGCAGGTGCCTTCGTTGATTTTGGTCAGCCAGGCTCCGCCGTTTTCGCCATGCACTGTAATGAGGTACGTTGCTGAAAGGTTGCGGGCATTTTCAGGTTTGAACCGTTTACGTAGCTCTTCGATTTTTTGTTCGCCGACCATTTTGTATCCTGTATTTGTTGATAAATTCTGAAAAGTGGCTTGAAGGGCTGATTATATCCCAACTGGAAGGTCCTGTTTGAAAATGAGGAAATTTTACTTCCTTTACCGGTAGCAAAGTATCAGTTACGCTTGTCTGACGCTTGAAATTAAAGTGAAGTAAAAGTGGACGAAGAAGAAAATCAGCCCATATATCAGCCAGACCCGCCCGCTTTCAAGCCCATTAAGGAAAGCTCTAGCGCAGCGGATAACAATAAGGCTAAGACAAATTCTGGACACTTCCCAGAACGCCAGTTTCGTAAGAAACGGGGCACATTCGCCACCATCGATAATGTTCTGAGCAAAGTAGTGGGCAAACTTGGCTTGGACCGCAAGCTTAAAGAACACGCATTTATGGGCTTATGGCCTGTGATCGTTGGTGATTTTTTTGCGTTGAAATCTCGGCCGATTTTCATCGATTCTGAAAATGTTTTAGTCGTCACGGTTAAAGATGCTTCAGTCGGACAGGAGTTAAGTCTGATGAAGCGCGAGATTACGCGTAAATTGAGACAATCGGCGCAAGGACTTGGTCTTACCGTTAACGGTGTACGCTTTGACCTTAAGAATTTTCACAATCAGCTCCAAGAGAGCCAGCGACTAATCGTTAATGTCAAGGTTGTCCGCCCAGAGCCTGATGATAAGGAACTGCAAGAAGTTGTCCTGGATGAAGCGGACCTCATGCAATTGGCTTATCTAGCCGAAGAACTACGTTCGAACACTGATTCTGTGAGCGGCATCTCCAGCGAGATGAATCTCTCAGAGCGTATGGCTGCTCTTTGCGAACGAGAATTGCGTTTAAAAAAATGGCGTGAATCTCATGAATTTCCGCGCTGTCATGAGTGTGGCAATGCTGTCGCTATGCTCTATGGCGCCAATGAGCTATGCATTGAGTGTTTTTCCAATACATTGGGAAAACGCCAAATTTAAGAATACGCAAGGTTTGACGTATTCAAGGTCTCCTGCTGACTACTGTGTTATCATGGCGGGCCGCATTAGAACGCTCTGGCTCGAGAGTCCTGCGGTTTTTTTGCGAATACACCCAAATTTCGGGGCACCAGTTTTTCATCGTGATTAGGCTGCAAAACGTTTTCAAAGAATACGGCGGTCGTCCCGCTTTGACTAATGTCAATTTACACATTGCTCTTGGTGAGTTTGCCTTTCTGGTAGGACCATCTGGTGCCGGCAAATCCACTTTGATGCGCCTTCTCTATCGAGAAGAATTGCCCACACGTGGATCTGTTTTAATTGGTGGCGCCAATCTCAGTCGTCTTTCCGGGAGCCAAATTCCGCAGTTGCGTAGACGCCTTGGCATAATTTTTCAAGATTACAAATTGTTGCCGAGACAGACAGTATTCAACAACGTCGCCTACATTTTGCGCGCTCTTGGCGTTGATGAAAAATCGGTGGATAGGCGAGTAAATAGTGCTTTAAACATCGTCAATCTCGAAAATAAAGGCGATGCGTATCCAGATGAACTGTCTGGCGGCGAACAACAACGTGTTGGTATTGCTCGTGCGATCGTTAACGGACCGCCGGTTTTGTTAGCTGACGAACCAACAGGCAATCTCGATCCTGCAACATCTCTGGAAATTGTGCAGCTTCTTGAGCGAATCAGTCAGCGCGGCACAACAGTTTTAATCAGTACTCACGACGTACCAATCGTCAATGCTATGCGCAAGCGTGTGATCACCTTGAAGCAAGGCGAAATAGCATCTGACGTAGACAGCGGCGTTTATGAAGTCGAGGGCAGAGATAAGTAATGCGACAGTTGCGAGTAATGTGGCGTGTTGTCATCGAAACAGTGCTTGGATTCAAGCATAGTGGCTGGTCGAGCTGGTTGGTCGTAAGCATTTTGGCTGTTGCTTTAACCATATTTGGTGGCGTGCTCCAATTGACTATGACCCTCAAAGATGTGGTCAGCTCGTGGGGATCTCAATTAGCCGTTTCTGCGTATCTTAGACAGGATGCCGATCCGCGTAAAGTGGCTAAGGAAGTCAGTCAATTTCCCGATGTGAAACTGGTTGAGATTATTCCAGCTGAAGTTTCTTGGAAAGAAATGCAGACGACCTTTAAAGTCGCTGCGATTTCCAATCCTCTGCCCAACACACTGCATATCAGTATGAACAATCCCGAAGGCGTAGAAAAGGTTGCGCCTCGAATCAAATTACTTTCTGGTGTCGAAAATGTTCGCTATCCCTTGAAGGTGGCGCACAAGCTGAATGAAATCAGACACTTCATTGAGCTCGGTGGCATCGTCGTCACGGCTGCTTTATCGACAGCTGTGCTCATTGTTATTGGTAATACAATTCACCTTGTTATTGAAGCCAGACAGCGCGAAATCGAAATTCTCAGTTTGATGGGTGTCAGCCACTTCTACATCAAAGGCCCTTTGATTTTGCAGGGAGCTGCCTATGGAGCCTGTGCTGCTGTTATTGGCATTACATTTTTATCTGCTATGCATTGGTATTTAGATCCTGTTGTGCGCGATCAATTGATTAGCGTGGCGCCAATCATGCCTGTGGGCATCGAATCGAGTGCGATGAATACCTTTTGGATTATGCTCGGGTTGGGCGTTGCTGTTGGCGCTGGTGGCAGTGCCTGGACTTCCGGACGCTATATCAAAATCTAGTTTTTAGACTTCCTGTCGATTCAAATGGTCAGGCTTTTTCTAAAGCTGTCCAGAATTTCTTGTGCCCGTATAGTACAGAGCATCGGTTTGACACATCCCCTGATACGCCAATGCTGATTAAGGAGCAAGGACGATGAAACATCTGGAAAACAATGAAGGTATGAATGCAGATAAAAACGTCACTGCTAATGTCGCTCGAGAAACTCTCGCCCAATTTGCTTTGACGTTGTACCAGTGTCCAGATGGCTCTCTAGTCAGACATCCAAGCGAGTGCAAAGAACCAATGATTGGCACCCCCTATCTAGAACTGACCAACATTTTCAAATCCTAGTAAAAAAGACGCCTCTTTCGAAGCGTCTCTTTCAATTTGTTTACCGCAGTGCTTATTTGGTGGCAGTTTCAAGCAAAGAAACTTTGGTCATTTTGTCGCCTTTGCGCAAAGCTTCAACTACTTCGATTCCTTCGAGTACGCGGCCGAAAACGGCATAGTTGCCGTCTAAGAAGCTGGCGTTGCCCAAGGTGAAATAGAACTGTGAACTTGCCGAATTAGGATCGTTGGCGCGGGCCATCGCTAGCACTCCAGTTTTGTCGTGCTTTAAATTCGGTTTGCTTGGGTTAACTTCCAATTGGATACGACGTTCTTTTGTGGTGCCAGGTTCGACGAATCCGCCAGTACCTGTTCCTGTTGGGCATCCGCCCTGAATGCAGAAACCTGGTTCATAACGGTGGAATGTTAGACCGTTATAGAAACCACGATTGACGAGATCAATAAAATTGCCGGCGGTGATTGGTGCGTCAGCTTTGTACAGTTGAACTTTGATGGTTCCCTTGGTTGTTTCCATTGAAACAACTGGATCAGTTTCTGTCATTTTTCTTCCTTTAGTAGCTAATCTACTGGCTTTTGTTTTTTCGGTAAGTAGTTTACTTAGAGTCTATTTTTCGGTGACTTTAATAATTTTGTCGCCTTTGCGTAGAGCTTTAACAACGTCTAGCCCTTCTGTGACACGACCGAATACGGCATAACCTTGACCAGGACCGGTGCTGTCAAGAAATTTGGCCGGCCCTAGAGTGAAGTAAAACTGTGAGCTTGCTGAGTCTGGATTGCCTGATCTAGCCATCGCCACAACGCCTGCGGAGTCATGAGACAGCTTAGGATTGTTTGGATTGGTTTCCAATTTAATTGTTCGTTCATTGTGCGTCTTGGGATCGATGTATCCACCGGTGCCATTACCGTTGGGGTCGCCGCCTTGAATACAAAAGCCTGGTTCATAGCGGTGAAATGTCAAACCGTTATAGAATCCCTTTTGAACCAGATCTAAAAAGTTTGCCGACGTAATCGGGGCATCATCTTTGTAGACGCGAAACTTGATGGTGCCTTTGCTGGTTTCCATGGTCACGATTGGCTCGTTCGACTTAGACTCTTTGGCGGCAAGCATTGTGTGCTTAAATGGATTAGCAGCACCAACTGGTGAATTATTCACTACAGTTATGGCTAGCAGCGTGGCGATTGTTGATACCATTACTGGTATCACAGCTTTTTTGTTAGCTGCTTTGAAATAATCTAAAAAGCGCATTCGCTTGATAACTCCCTTGCGTTAGTGAAACGCTGACGATTCTAGCGCATGAAGAGCGACAAAGAGTGAATTGATCGAGAAGGTCAGGGGCAAGTTAAGGTTTAGCCGGTGGCTGAGTTAAATTGGTGGGAGCGCTGGGCGCCATTCTGCTCACCGGAATGACCAGCGAACCAGACGGTAACGTGCTTTTTGAATAGTTTACAGGAATGACAAGATTAGTCATTTGATTGTCATTAGGACAATCAAACGCTAGCCAGCCGACGGTCTCATCTCCTGGTAAGAGTACGCGTAAGCCAAATCGATCAGCTTCGATTTCGTGCCGGCTGCCATCAACGCCTACTGCGGTGCCCAGATAGCGCTTGCGGTGCTGGTCGGGTGTCATGTTCTCATAAAAAATTGGGCCAGCGAAGCCAAGTGAACCTGCCGTCACAACGCCAGTGGCAATGCGACCGGATAAGCCCAGTTTGGGAGAAGCCACTTCCCCCACATAACGTGCTGATGAGGCTGTTTTGAGAGCACCAGCGATATTGGCTTGCGCTATATCGCCATGAATCAGAGCTACTTCTGGGCTATCGTTTTTTACAGTAACTTGAACGAAGCGCAAATTTGCGTCTCTAGTTCTCATCAATGGGCTCTTGGGCATTAACTTGGCGTTTGCTGTAACGAGACTGTTGTTGCGCTCTAATTCTTTGGCTTTGGTCTCTTCTGGCGTAGTTTTTAAAGGCACTTTCAAAGAATCAGGAATAGTTTTGGAACGATCATGAGGTATGTGCGCATAGTCAAACGGATTGATTGTGCTCGGACCATTCACGTTTTGCTCTGGGTGGGCAATTGTCGAGGCCTGACCATTTATAACAGTTGCTTGAGTGCTGTCAGGTGTAAGCGCTTCTTCGGCAGCGGTTGCTTTTTTGCTTGCGTCGATTTGCGTTTTTACCTGTGAGTCAATGTGAGCGGGAACAGCTGTTCCAGGCGCGTTTGGTTCACCGTTGGCTGCAGGTGACGCTTGAGTGGATACAGATGATTTAGAGTTATCGGCACCACGCAACGGCAAGTTGACTGAATCTGTTCCCTGAGCCATAGCCATTTCGGCGAGATTCGTCGCGGCGACCACAAGAGCAACAGCCACCGATGTGGGTAGTGCATGTGTATTCGAAAAATGGCTGTTGCGTTTCATAGTTTGAAATTAGCATCCTTGCTTGAGCAGACAGTTTGAACTCTTATAGGTTACTGCAACTGCTCAGTCTTTGCTCCCCAAAATGTGCACGGTTTTGGCCTTGCACGTTTCGCATATGGCTTGAAGCGGGCTTGCCTTGAGCTTTTTCTCGTTAACTAAATAGTTGGTTATGTTACGCACTTTTAGGGAAAGCAGCGACCGGCCTGGTTAAGATAGTACGCTGGCTTTAGCCTGACTGGAAACTTACCAGCAGGAAGTTCTCAACTACTGCCTTAGGCACCTGTTCAATAACGCGGTGAGACTTTTTCGATTCGATGATTGCTGCGACAACACACTTAATCCATAAATATTTCTTGCCACTACTGGTGGGGACATATGCACTGGCTGCTATGGTGCCACAGCTTGGTCTCGCAATGAGACAAATTTCCTTTGGAGATATCGCTTTGCCTGGCCTTGGTACTACGCATTTGTCGCTTTCTCTGTTAATGCTGTCCTTTCTGTTATTCAATGCCGGATTAGGAATTAAGACATCCGAACTTCTCAATTTGCGAAAGAAACCACAACTTTTAATTGTGGGTTTTCTTGCCAATATGGTTATTCCGATTGCACTTAGCTTCTGCTTGGGTGGTGCTATGACGTTCTGGCACAACGGCGATGAAGGGCAGAATTTGCTGGTCGGACTCGCTTTTATAATCGCCATGCCGATAGCAGGCTCATCGGCAGCTTGGGCACAAAATGCTAATGGCAATCTGAGCTTGAGCCTGGGTTTGATTTTGCTATCGACAGTATTGAGTCCCCTCACGACGCCACTGGTCATGCTTATTTTCAGTTTCATGACCAAAGGCGATTATGCTGAAGATTTGCAAGAAATGGCAAAACAGGGCACCAATGCTTTCCTCTGTTTGACTGTTGTATTTCCTTCGCTTGCAGGGATGGTCTTTCACTATATCGGGGGCGAAAAACGAACGGCTCAAATCAAACCACTTTTAAAATTGATCAACTTCATTGTATTGTTGCTGCTAAATTATTCCAACGCCAGCACCAGCTTGCCTCAGGTCGTGGCGCATCCAGACTGGGATTTGCTGATTTTGATTCTGCTGACGACAACGCTGATTTGTACTGTCGCTTTTTTTGCTGGTTGGCTCGTCGCTCGCATATTCAAAACAGATCAATCAGACAAGGCTGCTTTGATGTTCAGCCTCGGCATGAATAATAATGGAACTGGTCTGGTGCTTGCTGCAACAGCCCTCGCCGATCATCCAGCGGTGATGCTACCTATGATTTTTTACACGCTTGTGCAGCAGGTAATTGCAGCCATTGTCGATTTGAAGATATTTCGAACGGCCGACTGAATGATCAGCTTACCGGCTGCCGTTTAATGTGTATTCAACTTTGGCGCGTGGTGGTTGTCCTTGCTTGACGATTGAAATTCTTTCAAGCCCTTCGAATGAATTGCCACCACCCGTCAATATGACTGATTCTTGAGCGTTGGTGTTTTTGACTGGATGTTGATAACGGATTATGGCAGTGCCTTTACCGACCTTATCGACATAAAATTGGGTGTTGATACCAGAATCTGAAACGATGGTGTAGCCATGTTGTGGGTCGCCAGTGATATTCCAAATAGCTGTAGTTGATGTGGCGAAAGCGTTCTCGGCACCAGCTTGAAACTCAGGCAAAGCCTCTACACTTTTACGAGTGGCATGCACTGTCCACCGGCCCAGAAAGCCAGGTGGCAAAGTAACGCTTTTGGTGGCACTAATTTCCAAAGGCGCTGTATGCGTGGCTTTGGCTTGCATTGGCTTTTGCGCTGGCATATGTTGCATTACGGGCGCTGGTGCCGCTTTCATCATTTGAGGAGCGGGATAGCTAGTTCCAGTTGTACCGCTGTTGTAGGAGTTTTCGCCTACGCCGCCTTTAAGAGTATCTTGCGCGAAGCCGGAGCTTGCCGCAGCACATGCTGTGAAAACGCTAAGAAGTAAAGCAGAAGTCAGTTTAGTCTGGTTAATCAAGTTTTTCTTGCCTCCAAGAACTCAGGCGAGCCGGCTAAGTTCGTTCAGTTGTCCTTAGTAAAATCGATACAGTCTCATTAGCTGTTAACTAAGGACGGATTGTAGCTCAAATTATTAAATCACTCAAATATTTCTTTCATTTAGGCTTTATGAGACTTCTTGGTGGTCACTTTTGCCGTCTTCTTGACCTGAGAGGTTTTAGGCGAGACAGATTTCGAGGCCGCTTGCCGTTTCGTATGCAGTCCTGGGCTTACCATTGCCACTTTCTTCTGCGGCTCTGCTACCGCTGCATTGACTGTCGATTCAGTTTCGTTCTTAAGTTTGCTGCCTGAAGTTCTTTGGGCGCTTTCAGCGCTTGTTGAGGTTGTGGCACTAGTGGCGGCTGCGTCGGCTGTGCTGAACCCAAGGTCCTGCAGGCGTTGGTAAGCGGCCTTGCCGATCGCGTTTGCCGGCATTGCTAACACTATTTCAACTAAAGGCGCCAAAGCTTCTGGATAGCGGTGTTCTTCTATTAATAAATCAGCCTTAAGTAGTTGCGATTCGTAGCGCAAATGAGCGAACTTCGTGCTCATTTGCTTTTCCATCACACCTGTAGGTTTGGTGACCTCGTTTTTGCTGAACGCCACAGACATTTTGTTGTGAGCGTCCACGATGTCAGATAGCCATCTAATAAATTGATTGACGTGTTCTAGAGCGTCCTGCGGATGCGTGCCAGCAGCCATCAATTTCAATTGACCAAGTCGAACTTTTGCGTCATCGAAACTGAGCGGCAGCTCTTGATACCTAGACTGCATAACAGGCGCGATCGCCTGAGCCGACTCCGAGCTTTCGCGCAGAACAAGAGGTGAAGCTGGTTGACCGGTGAATTGCCCGTTTACAGGATCGTTGAGTGGATATGTAAGAACGTTTTTAGTGATTGAGTAATTTTCAGCATAACTGTCTGAGGCGTCCGCTCCACTGGCTGCAGTTACCGCATTTGAAACATTGGTTTCAATGGTGTTGATGGCATTGAAAGTTGGCTGAGGCAGCGCATTGTCTTGATTGCCAGGTACAGGCGCGGTTAAGCCTTTTGTTTTTTCTTCAACCTTTTCTGGAGTTTTGTCTGTTGTTTTTTCTGGTTCTAAAGGCGCTTGCATTTCAATTTTGACTACGCTGCCTTCATGAATTTTTGGCTGTTCGGTAGTAGCTGGTGGCACATCTGGTGCAACAACACTCACTGCAGGAGTGGTTGTCGTTGTTGGTGTTGTAGTTGTTGAGGCGGAATTCTCTGGCATCTCATCAGCAATGGCTCGCAAGCTGCTCGTGCCTGTTGACGCAGTCGCCAGAACAACCGCCATCATCATTAGTGGTCTATAAAATGCCAACTGATTCCAGGGAGGACATTTACTGGAGGACATCGCGGGACCTATTTAAATCGATTGTTCAAACGCCCTAAGATTTTAGCAAATTGTTCGTCCCTAATTTGCGATCCTTAGCGCAAAAGCCTTACTTTAGACATGACAAGAAGTCTACAATGCCACTCTTTATTTGATGCAGGCTTTTGAGGCACGGTTTTTGGAAATTAAACGTTTACTGCAAACTAAGGCGCCGCAGTTACTCATAGACGAAGCATATGAGCCAAGCCGTCAAATGAAAAAGACATTGACCGCCAAAGATTTGATTGCCTTTGGCGTGGGAGCGACGATTGGTTCAGGCATATTTGCTTTGACTGGTACAGCCGCTGCTGGTCAGCCGCAGCTTGCTCATGACTGGCTATCTACACCAATTATCAATTTCATTTTTCATGCTGAATTAGGCAGAGCCGGTGCCGGTCCTGCCATTGTCATATCTTTTTTGATTGCGGCAATCGCTTGTGGATTTGCAGCGATGTGTTATGCCGAATTGGCGGCGATGATTCCTGTTGCAGGCTCCGCTTATACCTTCGCTCAGGCCGCTCTTGGTGAATTGATAGCCTGGATCATCGGCTGGGATCTGACTCTTGAGTACGCTGTAGGAAATATCGCAGTAGCCGTAAGCTGGTCAGACCATTTTCTTCATTTTTTTCATGGTTTGACTGGTATCAAGGTGCCCCTGTGGATCACCACCGATAGTGCTACAGCCTCGACGCGTATTGCTACCATGGCTGCCGACAGTCCACAGCGCGAGTTTTATTCTAATCTCGATTTGCCCGTACTTTTCGGGCATCCGCTGGCTTTGAATTTTCCGGCTTTCATAATCGTTGCCCTCATAACAGTAGTTCTCGTGCGGGGCATTCAAGAAAGTTCTTTTGTTAACACTATTGCGGTTGTCATCAAAGTTTTCGTCGTTATTTTCTTTATCGCTTATGGCTCGTACTTCGTGCATCCATCGAATTGGGTGCCCTTTGCTCCCAGCGGATTCACCGGCATCATGGGTGGTGCAGCAATTGTATTTTTCAGTTTTATTGGTTTCGATGCGGTAAGCTCGACAGCTGAAGAAACGAAAAATCCGCAAAAAGACATGCCTATAGGAATGCTTGGCAGTCTCATTCTTTGCACTGTACTTTATGCTGGTGTCTCTCTAGTTTTGACTGGCATTTTGCCTTATACAAGATATGCCGATGACGCCGCACCAGTTGCGTCGGCTTTAGCGGCTGTTGGCCAGCCCTGGGCTCATATGGTCGTTTCAGTCGGTGCCCTCGCTGGTATGACATCCGTCTTACTTGTGTTTCAGATGGGACAGCCAAGAATTTTCATGGCCATGGCCAGAGACGGATTGTTGCCGAAGATATTTGGCAAACTGCATCCTGTTTATCGCACACCACTTGTGCCAACAATCGCCACAGGGGTTCTCGTCGCAGTGGCTTCAATGGTTTGTGATATTGGGCAGGCGGCCGAGCTAACTAATATTGGAACACTCGCTGCTTTCATTATTGTGTGTGCAGGTGTGACTATTTTGCGCAAAACCGATCCAGACCGCGTGCGTCCATTTAAATGTCCTCTGGTGCCCCTGACGCCAATGCTTGGAATTATTTCCTGTTCTATTTTGATGCTCAGTTTGCCTATCATCACCTGGATTCGTTTCGTCGTGTGGATGGCAATCGGCATTGCCATTTATGCGGCCTATGGGTATAGACACGGAAACGGTGAAACTGCGTCTTCTGTCGAGGGCATATAGCTTTTACGTCCATGGGCATTAACAGGACCCCATCTAGTTCACTACAATTTACTACTCACCATAAACACCCTCCGGTGTTGCTATAAGCAGGACGACTGCCCCGTGAAAATCGACATACCCGACCAACTTTACGAGCAATATCTCGCGCTAATACAAGAAAGACTTTTCTCTGACGACGTTGCTCATCACGTTCAAACGCTTATCGAATTTGAACTGCGAAAACGTTGCGTGCCTGGCTACGAGATAGATTTGCTGACAAACTGCAAATCTCAGTATCAGCTTGAACTCGATATCAGTCGCGCGACAAGTGGCGACGGTTGGAAGGATCACTCAATTTACAGATGCAACTATCTTTGCATTGACATCGATAATTTCAAGCGCATTGTCGATGTCGATGGCATGACTGCAAGCGATGAACTATTGCAAGAGATAGGACGGCAGTTGCAATCAAAATACGCTGGAGCGAATGTGTATCGCTTTGGCGGGGACGAATTTGTCGTTGAGGTCAAAGACGCCCACTGGCTACCGCTAGATTTGCCAGAGCAGATCAACTTGAAGTACTCGATAGTAAAAGTCGAAGCCGAAAAGAATCAGCGTCGAAATTCGTTTGTAAATCGAGTCATCATGTACCATCTGGAAAGAGGCATTGTCGAATCTAAAAGGGAAGGCAATGAGATCATTTGCTCGGTTTGCGTGTAACCAATGCTATAAATGCATTTTCCTCGTTTTAATATTCGAGCGTCTCGAAACCGCCACAGGGAAATTCGTTACCACAAGGCAACGTTGTAACGCTTTCTGAAACAGTGAACTGGCCAGATCGCTTTTCATTAAATCCAGCCATGACTATTTCTAAAAAAAAAGAGGGAGCTCTCGCCCTCTCCTTCTTCAATTCAGTTGGCAAACAAATTTATTTGATTGCTACTTCTTTGCGATTCTGGTGAAGTTCGGTTTTGTTGACACGAGTCTTCAGTGTGTTCATGTGACCTTCGAGTGTTCCTGCCGAAACAGGGATGCGCAGGGCAACTTCAACTTTAGGGATGCTGATGAACAGAATGCCGCGTTCGAGGCGAGCTTCGATTTGTTCGGCTAGAATTTCGGTTTCGAATTCGAATTCGCGAACCAACAAGCCAGCAGCCATTTCTTTACGCAGGATAGCGGCCTTTTCTTCGAACATAGCTGGTGTGCGCTTGGCGATTACTGACAAAACGCTGTCTTCGATTTTCAATTCGATGTCATCTAGACATACGCCTGGAAGTGCGACTTCCAAAACATATTGATCGTCCAATTCAAGGATGTCGGTGTCTGGAGTTTCATAGCCCAGATATTGTTCTTGCCACATCGTAGCTTGACCGAATTGACCCAAGTGGGTGCTGTGGTTCAAATGGTTAACATGGTTCAAGTGGTTGAGGTGGCTGTTTCTCGAGACGTGGTCTACGTATTGAGTCGATTCGAAACGATCGTTGAAACGAGCATCGATGCGATCGTTGAACATTGTGTTGGTTAATGGACGACGAATTTGTGCTCTGTAGTCATTCATTGATTTGTTGTAGAACATTGGACTTCTCCTTGTAATGGATTGCGATCCATCGTGAGTAGCTTAGACTCAGGCGCACCACAATTTCCCGCTGTCTTGTCGATGTGAATCGATTCGATGCGCTGCGCGGTTTGCGAGTGAGTTCTCCGTTGCTGAAATAGTAAGCGGTCGAAGGGACTAAATGAGCCCTTTTTCAGGATCTATTCTGCTTTAACCTTGGCCACTATGAGAACGCTTTCATAGTGGAATGTTCGGGACTTCTCAAAATGCTTGAATTTAAGCGCATTCTCATCTCAAGCGCTTTTTCAACTGAGTTTGACTTAATTAAAGCTCGTCGGATTTATTCTCGCCGCTCGGTGGGCTAGTTTTGGCAGGTTGTTCGGATTTGACTGGCGCTTGCACGGCCTCTGGTTTAACTGTGACAGCTTTGTCTGAGGCTTTGTCAGTTTTCTCTGGTAGTTTCCCTGGCGTTTTTTCTTGTGCTTTGTCCGCTTTTACCGGGGCTTTATCCGTAGCTTTGGCCGCGCCTTTCTTGACGATAGCCAATTTGTTCTTGGAGCCTGCAGTATTTTTCTTCACTTTAGCTACGCGTCTTTCTTGCTCTTTTAGCCGATCGTTCAGTCGCTTGATGTTTGATTGCAAATCCTCGACACGCATTTTGGCTCGGCTGATGCGCGCATCAACTTCGCCAGCTTCTTTTTTTGCAACTTCGAGTTCGTGTTTGCTAATGACTCCCTCTGTGTAGAGGTTCTCAAATTGTGTGGCCTTGGTTTTTACTTCTTCAGCGTCACTTTGTCTTGTTTTCAATTCTTCCTGGGCATCCAGAAGCTGCGTGTTGAGCTGCTTCTGTCGTTCTTTCATGGCGCTCAAAGACATATATTCGAGATTCGCCAGTGAATCGAAATCGCCTTCCGGCAGTCCCATTAACGTTGGTGTATCAGGAGGAGGTGGAGGCACCAGAGCTCCAGCGGGCGCTCTTTTGAATGATTTGACACTTTTTTCCACAGCTTTTTCAACGACAGTTTTACTTGTTGTCGTTTTAACCGCTGCTGTGTCCTTCATATTTGTTGTTTTCGCTGTGGTTGTCGTTGTCTTGGTTGTTGTTGATGTTGTTTCTTTAACGTTTTTATCAACCACGGGGGACTTGGGGACCGCCTGGGACTTGACTTCAACCGCCGCTGGTTTTGGAGCTTCGGTTTTCACCTGCGGCTGACCTTGTGTCTTCGCCTGGGTCTTGCCTTGTGTTTTAGCTGGCGCAGGAGCAGACTCAGCGGCAGGCGATGACTGCGCGTTCACTAAGCTCAATGCTACAAATGCTAGAAACAGCGGTCTGATCATCACTTTTTCGATATCCCCTAAACCCTTCATTGAACTTTGGAGATTGAACTTCGGAGTCGATGTGCCTTACACTTGCCCCGGTTTCAGCCCCGTTAGCAATTGTAAGGTATTCTTCAAGCCATGAGCACGTCGCGTAACATCAAGCTTCTCTTCTTTGGCGACGTCATTGGTCGTCCCGGTCGGCAAATCATCAAGACTTTTTTGGCTCGCAATCCCGAAATTGCCGATTTAATTGTTGCCAATGTTGAAAACGCGGCCCATGGTTTTGGCACTTCTGAAGCTAATCTCGAAGAACTTCAATCGGTTGGCGTAACGGTGTTTACAGGTGGTAACCACACCTTTGACCGCAAAGAAATTTTTGAGTTTATTGATAAGGATAATAATGTTGTCAGACCGGCCAATTATCCAGAAGGAACGCCTGGTAAGGGATACTGCCTTGTCAGTATTGCTGATGGAATAAAAGTTGCAGTGGTTAACATTATGGGTCGAGTTTTTATGGAACCTCTGCGGTCACCATTTCTGGTGGCAGACGAAATTATCGAACAGGTAAAAAAAGAGACTAAGATAATTTTCGTCGATTTTCATGCTGAAGCAACTGCTGAGAAGGTGGCAATGGGCTGGTATCTTGACGGCCGCGTTTCGGCTGTTGTTGGCACACATACGCACGTTCAAACTGCAGACGAACGTATTTTGCCTGGTGGCACAGCTTATTTAACCGACGCCGGTTGTTGCGGACCTCGCGATGGTGTCATTGGTATGGATAAGGAGTCGGTGTTCAAGCGCATGATCAAACAACTGCCTGCTCGTTTCGATGTGGCAGCTGGACCGGCCATTATGTGCGGTGTTCTCTACACTATTGATAGCGACACGGGAAAGGCGTTAAGCGTCCAGCGTATGCAATTTATTGAGGGTCTCGATGATACGCCCGAGACTCAGCGAGTTGCAAGCGCCGTAGTTAACAACTAAAAAATGTCAAATGATCTAAAAGTAGATCTGCATATTCACACCAATCATTCCGACGGTACGTGGAGTGTTGAGGAGATGATTGAGTATGCTGTAAAGAGCGGTTTAACACACATTGCTGTGACTGATCATGACACTATTGGTGGTATTGCGCCTGCTATTGCTGCAGCGCGCGGTCGACTGGAGGTAATTCCTGCTGTAGAGATTAATACAGTTGCCGTTGATAGCAGCTTACAGGTGCAAGACGTCCACATTTTGGGTTACTTTATTGATTCAACCAACGCTGAATTGCAAGCAGCTCTCGCCGAGCAGCAGAAATTGCGACAAGAGCATGTGTACTCAGTCTTAGAAGGTCTAAATGCAGGTGGCATCAAGCTCAGTTTGGATGACATAAGAATCTTTTCGCAGACAGGATCGATTGGCAAAGCCCACATTACAAAGGCTCTTGTGGCTACTGGAGCCGCTCAAGACATTATGGAGGCTTACGAAAAATACACCAGCAAGAGCTCACCATTTTTTGTGCAACGGAAAAGTATTTCTCCCGCTTCAGCTATTGCAGGTGTTCGCGCATCCGGTGGTATAGCCAGTCTCGCTCATTCGGGAAAGCGAGCTGATGTGTTGGAATTGCTGATGACTCTCATGACGAGCGGTCTTGAAGCAGTCGAAGTTTTTCATAGAATGCATTCAATCAAACAGCAAAAGCGCTTAAAAGATTTCGCTCGCAAAAACAATCTATTCGTTACAGGCGGCTCTGATTGTCATGGTCCTTACCAAGAATTTCCCCCAACGGTTGGCTCAATAACTTTACCTGCAGAGGCACTGGTGGCGATGAAAGAGAGCAGACGTCTTCATTCTGAAACTTTTGCTTGCTCCTGATCTTGACTCTCGGCTTTCTTTTCGTCTGATTCTAGATGCGTCGTGCTTGAATCCGACTGACTGATTAAAGCCTCTATTTTCTTGCGCAACAAATTGGTTTGCACTTCGCCAATCTGCGACCAGCTTTCTTTGCCATTGTGACTGATCAAAATTTCGTAAGGAATGTATCCTTTATAGAAAGTTTTGATCAAGGATTTGCTTTCTTGACTGAGTGGATGATCTACATCGACGAGGATAAACTTTAGGGTTTTTGAAGGAATTTTGTTGTAGATTTCCACAACCCGCTTGGCCTGTCTGTTTGTATTTAAATCGCCTGAAGCACCAAAGAAAATTAGCGCAGGTTTTCCTTTTTCGATTTTTGCGTCGGCAAGGTGCGTACCTGTAATGGGAAAACCATTGTCGGTATCCTGATTGAAGACAACGCCAGGACGCAGCTGCAGTGCTTCTGCGGCTTGTGCGGGAGTTATCAATTGTAGACTGGAAGTCAGGCTGAAAAGTAATAGTGACACCAAAAGCGCATCTGTTTTCTTGTTTTTGAGGCGCATGGAATCTTACACAGTCACTAATACCTGCACATTTTGACACGTTTTGTGAATCTATGGTGTCACTGGTGCTACCGGCGTGAGAGTCTTAATCCATGTGGATAGATCGTCAATGACCGATGGAGCTACGTTCAAAGGCTTGTCGTAGTCGCCTGGTCCGGGTTTGTCGGCGGCACTGGTGAAAGTGTGTGCTAAACCAGGATATAGCTTCAGAGTAACGCCTGGTCGACCTTTCATGCCGTCTTGCCAGCCCTTAAAATCTTCAAGGTTGACTTGATAGTCGCGATCGCCTTGCATGATCAAAATTGGCGAATTAATCGTTTGAGCTGTTTTGACCGGGTCGTAATTTTGCATGTCAAGCCACCACGACGGCTTAAAACCGATTAGCGTGTTCGAATTCGAGAGGGCATCTTTGCGGTCGAGTGACTTGATTTTTAGAGCCTGTTCCTTAACATTTTTCAGATTATCTGATTCGCCAGTATCACCAACCAGAGAATCAAGATAAGCAATCTGGCAGACGATAATGTCTTCGAGTTTGCGAGTTGGTCCAGCGCAGATAACGACGCCTGCTAAGTTTATTTCTCGTTGAGCTATTCTTGGTGCCATTAAAGCGCCGAGGCTATGACCGAGAACGACTAATCGCGTTTTGTCAATAGCGCTTTGTGTTTTAAGGCATTCAATCGCAGCTACCGCATCATCGACTGTTTCGTCATTTACAGTGTTGATTGGTTTTGTCGGAAACTGGCGAGTTCTTTTTTCGTATCGCAAAGCAGCGATGCCATTGGAAGCAAGTCCCCAGGCGATGTCTCTGAAAACTTTGATTGATCCTACAGTTTCATCTCTGTCACATGGACCTGAACCATGAACTAATACAACGCAAGGAAATGGACCATTTGCAACAGGTACACTTAATGTTGCTTTGAGTCGTAATTCTGCAGATGGAATTTCAATGTCTCGTTCTGTGAATTGTTCGTGTTTGGCATAGGGCGGTTCTTTAAAATTAGTCGGTGCTTTTACGAAAAAGCTGCTGATTTTGCCGTCGTCATTAATGAGTGCCTCCAGGTTGGCAGTGCTGCCGCTGAATTGGCACAAGGCTTGGATGCCACTCATTCCTGGAATGCTTGATTTGTTGACACGGATATTGTTGACCGATTGGAAAGTTCCAAATCGCATCTCTAGTTGTTTAAGCACAACAGGCATTCTTTCTTCTGTCAGTGCTTTTTGCATGAGCGGAGACAGCATGAGATAGGCGTCTTTGCACTGTCCACGAAAAAACATTTCCGCAAAGGTTTGAAATATTTTTTTCTTTTGCGCTTGATCTATCGATGCAGCAGGCGTTTGAGCTTTGCATGGTGGCAGCCTGATACTGGTACCACTAATGATGGCAAAAAGTACCGCAATTGTCAGAAATGCTCGAACGGGCATTATCGACCAAGAAGCTTTTCAGAGAAATCGCTGGCTTTGAGTGTGTGGATGAAACGCGCCCAGCGTTGTTGCTCGTAACTCTGGCAATATTCGTAAAGACTCTTTAGAAGGCGTCTGCCGGATGACGAGGTGCCGCAAAAAACATAAGACGTCTTTTTCGGTTTTTCGTGCCGATCGCCCGATGCTGATGATTCGCTCTTGGATTGTTTGATTTCACGAATTGTCATCTCGCAATGCAAAACCTTATCGACATTCGTTTTTGGTTCGCTGCTCAAGTGTCTCCACAGCCATTGCGCCAGAACATCAGTCGCCGGCACCTTTGGGTCGGCGGCATGGAGATATTTGGCGAATGCTTCTAGTATCAAGTTTTTGTCCTGCACAATACAGAAGTCAGCGTACATGAATCAATTGGACAAATTTCAACGGCAAAACGACTAGTCTCGGGGAGAGGCTAATGGCTTTTGCGAAATCCCATCGGAATCTTTTTTAGATCCTTTCTGCGACTATAGCATAGGAAGCCAAGCGCTTGTGGCTACTAAATTCCCAGAAAACGAAGACATGTGCAAGTTAATAAATTTCGGGCTTTCGCGAGACAGCGGAAATCGATTGTAAAGGCAAGGCATTATTTGGATGAGGCAACTGGCAAAGCTTTCGGTTTGGCGCCCGGCGCTTTGCAGCTCCTCTTTCAAGGCACTTGAATGCATTATCTGCCGGACCCCAAATTAAAGTTTTGCAAGCGCTTATATGTTGACTATTCCAAAGCGCTATAATAGAAGGACTTGAGGGCTGCTTAGCTCAAGAACCTTTTAACTAGCCTTATATAGACCGAATCAATCTCGAGTAGATGTAGGTTAGCTTTAGAGAGCTTTGTCAGAAATAGTGCTCAAGTCACGCCCATGATGGGTCAAGCGCTCGTAGCGCCAGTCAAAACTTTTTCGGATTCGCCGACGTTTTCGCATGTATTCAACAATAAGAGAACGAAGTCGCGCTTATCCAAGATATTTGGAGCACAGCCATAGTTAATACAGTTGCTCTTGGTCGGCGGGAAATTAACCCGGACAGTCCATTCAACCACGATCTTAAAGCTCAAGAATTCTCCCGTCTTTTGACAGAAGACTTACTTGAGCGTGTTGAACGTCCAGGGCAGTACCTTGGCAATGAATGGGGCGCTTCGAAAAAGCCTTTTGATCAGGCGGAAGTAAAGCTGGCTTTGGCCTTTCCAGACATGTACGAGTTGGGAATGTCCAACTTTGGTCTTAAAATTCTCTACCAGATCGTCAATAAGCAGCCCAATCTGTTGGTTGATAGGGCCTACGCTCCTGCCGCTGACATGGAAGCTTTATTGCGTGAGCGGTCAATTCCTCTATGGGGATGGGAATTGCGTCGACCAATGCGTGATTTCGAGCTGATTGGCTTTAGTTTGCAATACGAGCTCACTTATACCAATGTTCTCAATATGCTCGATCTCGCTCAGTTGCCAATAAAGGCTGCTGAAAGAAAGTCCTTATTTCCTCTAGTTTTCGGGGGCGGACCGTCTGCTGTAAATCCCGAACCAATGTCCGATTTTATGGACTTCTTTATCATCGGTGATGGTGAAGAGGCTGTCCCCTCAGCAATGCAAGTAGTTGCTGACTTTAAACGCACGCAAAATCTAGCCGACGAGGCTTTTGCCAGAAAGCATTTGTTGTGGCGACTCGCGACTCAAGTTCCTGGTTGCTATGTGCCTGCTTTCTATAGCGTAGGCGATTCCTCGCCAGTGCCAAAGCCCAGACAAATCGTCGATGTGTTCAATGCTGACGAAATTAGTCGGCTTGACGAGACTGTCCGAAACTCAGTTTTGCCCGAGCGAGTGTTTCGCCAGGTTCAACCTCTGACTGATGACAATCAACCGACCAATAATCTGGTTCCTTATCTCAATCTTGTCCACGATCGCGAAACTCTCGAAGTTCGTCGTGGTTGCGATCGAGGCTGCCGTTTCTGTCAGCCTGGCTATACTTTCTTGCCAGTGCGCGAACGCTCAGCTGATGATTTGTTGCGTCTTTCCACAACCGCTTTAGAAAAAAGTGGTCATGAAGAATATTCGATGTTGTCGCTGTGCGTCAGCGACTACACAAGCTTGCATGAATCGGTGCGAGCGCTCAATCGCGAACATTCAGAGAAACGAACTTCGCTATCTTTTCCAAGCCAGCGCGTCGACCGGATGAATCTCGATCTGGCCGAAGAACTCAAAGTAGTCCGCAAAAGCGGTATTACTCTGGCACCCGAAGCCGGCAGTGAGCGATTGCGTGCAGTCATCAATAAAGGCCTATCGCATCAGCAAATTATTTCGGCAATTGAAGCTGCTTATCAGTCTGGCTGGTCGTCAGTGAAGCTGTACTTTATGTGCGGTCTGCCAACTGAACAGGATGAAGACCTGGTTGCCATCATTGAGATTTTGAAAGAAGCAGACAGACATTGTCGCGTCATCAAAAAAGGCAATCCCTCAAAATACAGACGTGATCTCGAACTGACCTGCACCATCTCCAATTTTGTACCCAAGCCTTTCACGCCGTTTCAATGGTTCGGTCAATTCACGCCAGAAGAGACGACACGCAAGCATAGAGTGCTTCGTGATGCTTTGAGGACTTCTGGACTTCGTCGTGTACAACTAAATATTACTGATCCGCAAATCAGTTTGCTCGAAGTCGTCATCTCACGTGGTGGCAGAGAAATAGGCGAGCTTATTTTACGCGCTTATCAAAGCGGTGCTATATTCGATGCCTGGGACGATCGTTTTAAGCCACAGCTTTGGCACGACGCTGCGAAATCGATGGGCTTCACTTTAGAAGCAGTTGGTTGCACCGACCGTGTTGTGGGTAGCGATCAGCCATGGGACATTGTGCACATTGGTTTGAATAACTGGTGGATGGTTAAGGAATGGGAAAAGGCAGTTGCTACTTTAGAGACAGCGCCATGCACGGAGAATACTTGCCATGCGTGCGGTGTATGTACTGAGCTGGAAACAACACATAAGCTCGCTAAGCCTAAGCCTGAAGTGATGAAACGCAATCCATTCGTGAAAGAACTGGATGCAAACACTAAAAACGAAGAGAGCCATCCTTCACTGTTTTTCTTGAAACCGCAGACGACGCAAACTTCTATTGCCAGTTCAGTTTCCGAGGCTGACGCCGAAGGCAATATGCGTATTCGCTTTCGCTTTACGAAACTGGGTGATCTTAGATTCATCTCCCATCTCGATTTAGCCGCACTACTTGCTCGAGCAGCTCGCAGAGCCTATGTTCGTCTGGCTTATACTCAAGGTTTCAATCCTCATCCGAAACTCAATCTGGCCGCACCACTGGCCTTGTTTCAGGAATCAGTGGGCGAAATCGCTGAGATGGATTTGACCGAAAATATCGATGTGGCAACGTTCATTGAAAAAATGAACACCAAATTGCCTTCAGAAGTTCAGATTCTCGAAGCGGCTATAGTTCCAGCTAAAGCTAATGGTGCTGCTCTTCAAGCTCGGCTCGGTGGTGCTTCCTATCGCGCATCTGTCAATGTCATGACTCTCAAGGATGGTCAGGGCACTGAGATTGAGCATTTGAAGCAATCTGTCCAAAATCGTTTGACTGAAATTATGAGCAGTGAAGACTTCATCGTCTCCACTGCCGTTCCTTTGACCCCATCGTCTTCTTATAAGAAGGCTACGGACGATAAGAGTGAGCTTGCAACACCTTTACCCAAGCAAAAAAATATCAGAGCAGCCATCAAATCAATGAGCGTTGCTCTGGACGAACCTTTAACTTTAGTCCTGGAATTGGCACATGGCTCCAAGCTTCATGTAAAGCCAACCGATGTTTTGACCAATATTCTTGCCACCGAATTAAATTCGCAAATCAACTGGAAAGTGCAGAGATTGCAGCTGAAAGCTGATAGTGGCGAGGATCTTTTTACCGTTTGATTTTGTATTCAATATGCAGACACTATTTTTAGTTTTTTCAGTTTTTAAATCCGCAGCCATAACCCTCAGAGGAGTTTTATGAAGAAGTCATTAGTTATTTCAGAACACGACAGCATCGCCGGCATTCTCGAGAATGACCGTGTCGTCGAGTTCTTCGTCAATCGCGGCGAATTACTTTTAGGTGATATTTACTCGGCAACAGTCGAAAATATCCTTCCTGGTATCGACGCAGCCTTTGTCAATCTTGGCAAAGACAAAATGGGTTTTCTCCATGCCAATGACGTTCCCGGTCAAGGTGCACTGAAAGAGCGTCTGGTACCAAAACAAAAATTGCTGGTGCAGATTACCAAAGAACCAACCGGTCATAAAGGTCCGCGTGTTTCGACTGCCATCAGTTTGCCCGGTCGTTTTCTCGTCCTTGTGCCAGAAGAGCGCGGTGTTTCAATCTCCCGCAGAATCAGCGAGGCTCGCGAACGGGCGAGATTGAAATCTGTCGTTAATTTGATGAAGCCTCCTGGCATTGGGTTGATTATTCGTACAGAAGCTAAAGGTCAAGGCGAAGGCGAGTTGTTCGAAGACTTTGAACAATTGTGGGACCGCTGGCAAACAGTTGTCTCTGAAGGAGAAGCCTCAATTGGACCAACTTTGATTTACAGAGATCAAGATCTTCTCTTTAGAGTCATTCGTGACGCTTATTCAAATGATGTCAGTGAAATTATTTGTGATACTGCTGACGGTCAAAAGCGGGCTCAAGAATATTTGCAAGGTTGGGCTGGTAAAACGACAAAAGTCACTTTCCATACCGGCGAAGATTCGCTGCTCGTCAACAAGGGCATCGATCGAGAAATCGAAGCTGCTCTTTCAGATCGCACCGAACTGCCAAGCGGTGGTCACCTGAATATTCAACCGACTGAAGCCTTGACTGTAATCGACGTCAACTCAGGACGTTTTACAAGTTCACGCACTCAGGCAGAAACTGTTCGTCGAACAAATCTCGAAGCGGCTCAAGAAATTCCACGCCAACTGCGATTGCGTAATATCGGCGGTATGGTCATCGTTGACTTTATCGACATGGATAGCCGCAAAGATCAACAGCAAGTGCTTGAAGTTTTTCAGCGCGTGCTCGAAGAAGATAGAGCCAAACCGCAAGTTGGACAATTATCAGACCTTGGTCTCGTCGAACTAACTAGACGTAGACAAGGACAGAGTTTGCGCGAGTTATTCACCTCACATTGCAATTCCTGCTCGGGCATGGGTGTGATTCCTAATCTTGAACTTGGCACCGGTGAGAATCGACGCATCATCAGTTTCAAGACAAGAGATGAAGAAGCTGCAGCTCGTAGTCGTGGCCGCAAAGGTGCCCAGGCCGCTCGTCAAGCTGGTGGTGGCATGTTGCGTTCAGCTACAGCCAGCGACGGACGAGTGATGCCAACAGTAAGTGACCATGATTCGCATAGCAGTCATTCTTCACATACTTTGCATGACTCTCACGATCTTCATGATGCTCATGACGACGAAGATTTGCTCGCTGGCGTACCTGAAGATATCCTCGCGCAAATGCCCGATGATCTTTTACAGGCACCAGGCAAAGCCAGTGGTGGCAAATTCGGCGCCTATTCCAAATCGCATGATGAGGATGACGAAAATGAAGTCGACGAACCACAGCAACCAGAACCACGCAAATCAGCTCTCGAGCAGCTTGGTATACGCCGTGATGCCTACGCGGGTAAAGCCAGTATGCACGATGCCGACAATTTCGAAGATGAGGAAGAGAATCCACTCAGCCGCAAACTGAGTCAGAACATCTCCGCTGTCGCTCAAGTTGTACAGGACATGGATAGCCGAGCTGCGCGCTTTGAGATTTCGCACACTGATAAAGATGACGAACAAAATGACTCGCATAGTCATACACGTCATGAGCGCGCAGAAAAGCCTGAACATCTCGAACACGTAGAGCACAAAGAAGATGCTCAACATCGAGAGCATCATGAGCGAGAAAATGATGATGTCCTGGGACGAAAGCATGAAGTCCATCATCAGCATGATAGTGCTGACAACGGCACTGAGTCACAAGCTGATTTAGATAATGCTTCAGACACTGATGATGTCGCTGATGAAGTGCCATTTGAAGTTAACGACCCTTTTGAGACTGAATATGATCCAGCAACTGGCGTATATCGCTTGAAAGTCAAAGCAGCGGCTCCTGTTGAAAGCCAGGAACATGCTCACACTCACACCGAATCAAAAGATGATGATGACGATGAAGTAGTAGTTGGTTCTTCGCATCAGCCATGGTCGGGGCAGCAACTGACCATTCCTGTGTATGAGGGCAACGAGAAGTCGCAAAATTCCGATGACTCTTCCGAGCCTGTAGTTGGGAGCTCACACGGAAGTTCTGAGCATGAGGAAGAGCATGATGCTGAATCCGAAAGTGAAGTAGAACATCAGGAAGTGGTTTTCAACCATCATGATGCTTCTTAAGGGAAGTCGTCGTTAACTTGAAGTTGACGTTTCAAAAGACGTTTGAAAAAGGATCGGCCTGCGGGTCGGTCTTTTTTCTTTGAAAGTCTCTCAGCTATAATGTCTGCATGAAAGTGCCGCATATTGAGAAAATTTGGGCAGCTCAGAAACAATGTGTAGTTTCGGTTTTTATTGCTGTCTTTCTTTACGCCACCTTTTCTTGGAATTTGCCGGCTTCTCAGGCGCGGAACATGCTGATTCGCCCCATCACCTCTTTCATGCAAATTTTGGGTTTACGTCAAAATTTCGAGACTTTTGGACCAAATCCGCTCTTTGCTAATTCGCGTTTATTTGCAGTCGTGACGTATACCGATCGCTCCCGTTCTGTCTGGTTGTATCCTCAACTAGAAAACCTCGACGCCTTGCCAGAACGACTCAGTCAAAGCCGCTATCGCATTTTCTACAGTCATCATTTGCATAGCGATAAATTTCTCTGGCCAGACTTCGCTCGATTTGTCGCCAGAAGTCAAAATCATTTTGCAGAAAAGAAGCCTGTTTGCGTGCAATTGCTTAAACAGATCGACGACATTCCGACGATGAATCCACAGTCAGGCAAAATAGACTTGGCGGGCACACCACGAATTGAGTTGCTTACAGAGCAAAACATATCAGCAGCTGATCTTGACGTGAGCAGGCGAGGTGGCATAGATTGAAGTTCGATTTACGGCAACTGAAAATGCTCTGGTACGACTTTTTCTTCAAGCCTGTGTCACCAGCTCCCTTTTGCTTGTTTCGAATTTTCTTTGGTTTGATTGTTTTACTGTCGTTTATCGACTGTTTGCCGAGTGCCACCACATTATTTGGCGTTGATGGTGTGACCTCGCAGGCGCTCGTTAATTCAGCGCAACATGGTTATCGACTTGGTCTGTTTTATTTGTTTCCACCAAGTACAACTTGCGTACTTGGCACCATGCTCATGTTGATACTTGCGTCCATTACTTTGACGCTTGGCTGGCACACCAGATTCAGTGCGTCTATTGTCTGGTTTTTGCTTTTGAGTTTTCGCAACCGTAATCCTTATGTCTGGAACTGTGGTGATGAACTCATTCAAATTGTTTCATTTCTGATACTGCTTGGACCCTCTGGAGCCATGTATTCAGTGGATGCCTGGATGAAGTCGAAACGCACAATCAAAGGCGAGCAAGCAGAGAATAAAGTTGAGTATTCTCCTTGGGCGCAAAGGCTGGTGCAAATTCAGCTTTGTGTCGTCTATGCAGTATCCTTTTTTTGCAAATCTGGACGCACATGGCACGATGGCACGGCTGTGTACTATGCCATGCACATAAGATTTTTCACCCATTATTGTCCACCCTATATATTCGACCATTTGTGGACATGCCAATTGTTTACATGGTCCACGTTGGCGATTGAATTCTCACTCTTCACATTGATTTGGATTAAACCATGTCGCTTATTTGTTCTTGCGGTCGGTGTTTGCATGCATCTAGCCATGCTTTTTTGTATGAATTTGCATGTGCTCGAACTGATTATTCTGGCTTGCTACATCAATTTCATTGATGCCCGGATCGTGGAGCGAATGGTAACCTTATCTGTTGCAAAAGCTAGCGTTGTTAGGAACACGATATTTGGAATTCGAGGTTTGACAGGTGGAGCATGACTAAAATATTGCGCCTGCGTCCGATTCTATTTGCATTGGTCGCTAACCTATTTATCTTTTTTTGTATTTGTCGGTCTATCTTTGTGTGTTGGCCATTTGACCAGCAGTACAGTCCCAGAAGAATTTTGAGACCGTTTGACAAAGTAAGTTCGTTTCTGGCACTCAATGCTGATCTTGTACTTTTTTCGCCAAATCCTCCCAAGACCGTAGAAGTAGTCAAATTTGTAGTCACTTTTGACGATGGAACAAGTGAAGACTGGCAGTTTCCACGTGACAAAATGACGCCCTGGGATTCTGACCACTCTTATCCTGTGTATGTGCGCAACGCACTTCTCTGGAGTGTTAGACGCAATCCGACAAGGGCTCGTCCGTACGAAGCTCGTTACATAGCCAGACAAACTGCAACAGCCACAAAACGACCTATGCGAGTGGATTTTCTGGTCAGTCGACTAGTGATTCCGCCACCGGAAGTTGGCCTCGGCCAAGACTTGGTTGAAGGGCATCAGTTTGAACCATTTTTTTCGTATGTTGTAAAATCGAGAGACTTGAATTGATGTTGACGCAAGTCAAAACAGCCTGGAACACCTTCTGGTTCGAACCCGTGTCGCCGGCGCCGATTTGCCTGTTTCGTATACTGGTCGGTTTACTCACTCTCGTAGACAGTCTTCTTTGGTATCCGGACTTGCTCTTATGGTCGGGTAGACACGGGGTCATACCAAACGATGCGATGCAAAACTTCCCAACAGGAGTCTGCATCTTTGTGCTTCATGACTTTAGCGACCAACAGATGTACGCTCTGTTTGCAGTGCAATTATTGGCTTGCCTTTTCCTGATTGTTGGCTTTTTTTCACGCACAAGCGCATTTGTGGTCTGGCTCTTTTTTTGTTCTCTCGCTTTTAGAGAGGTTGTTTTCTGGCATCAAGTTGGACTCTTTCTGCGACTGTATAGCTTTCTACTGATCTTTGCACCGGCTGGAGCAATGTACTCGGTTGATGCTTGGACTAAAAAGCGTCGAGGACAGAGCACCGAATTAAAGCTATACGCACCGTTGGCGCAACGTCTTTTGCAATTTCAAGTAGCATGCGTATATTTTCGTGCTTCTATTGGCAAGTTCTTGGGAAATGAATGGCGTGAAGGAAGAGCCGTTTACTACGTCTTGCATCACAAGACTACAGTCAGGCATTTGGTTCCTGCTTTTCTTGATCATATGTGGTTTTACAATTTGACGACCTATTACACACTCGTCATCGAAAGTTGCATGTGGACGTTGATTTGGGTCCCACCAATCAATAAGTTTGTCTTGTTGGGCGCACTTTTTTTACACAGCGGTATCGAATGGTTTATCAATCTGGATTTGCTCGAATGGGCAATCGTCTGCAGCTATGTGTTGTTTCTGCCGCCGGTCGATATTGAGAGCTTCATGCTCAAAATAAGGAACCTTCTGTCCTGGCGTTTCAAACGTTAAACGATTGGATCGTAAGACAGATGAACCGTATCAAAATACTGATACGGGAATCTTTGCACCACTTCTTTTTTCGCTAAATCGTAAATGACGAGGCCCCTATGGGCTGCCACTAGACCCACATAGGACGTGCCGGGAATATCAGCGACTCCGCGCATCTCAGACAATCCAACTTCGCCGGCGCTGAGGACTTCTGGTTGACCGCCATTGCGATGCAGGATGGCCGTGTCTGCGTGGTAATAAATGCCTAACGCCGTGTCGGTGGACGTGTTATAGCCAACAGATTGACTGCGCAAATGATTGCCATCACCGGTCATGAACACGTCCCTTTCGCCAGTTTTGGTATTGACCCTGACAAACGGCAGAGGCACAGGTAGTTTGAGTTCGCGTGCTGCTTCATAAGGAATTGGATAATCACGTTTGCACCCGGTGATGCTTTCCATTTTCTTTTCTAATTCAGATAGCACAATATCAGCAGTCTTAACTCCAGGCATTGATTCCTGGGGCTTAGGTGCCATTTCGCGGCTCATCTCCATGCTCACTTCTTCGCCAGCTGGTGCTGCTTGCAGATGCTTGCTGCGACTCTTTTTCCAACCCGCTTCTTCGATGTATTGAGTCAAAACGAAATATGCGTAGCCGTCCTTGCTAACGCTCATGTGCGTGAGCAAAGCATTGTAGTCCTGAACAAAGTGGCGTTTTACTTTAAAAGTTTTGGCATCATAAACTGTCAGTTTAGGTTCGATTACGTGATGGGCGTAGGGAGGATTGGGGGTGTAAATGTCACCGTAATGCGTCACTATCAATTCGTCTGTGCCTGGTATCACATGAATTTCATGAGGGTGCAAGCCACCACTGTCGATGCGTTCTACAAGTTTCAAGGTTTTGAGATCATAAATTTCGAAACGACCGTGATCGGTTAGAGTTTTCGGATTTTTGTTGCGCATGCACATCAAAAACACGCCATGCTCGGGCAGAACCAGACCGTGCCCACCATAAACATAATTATCAGGAGAAATAAAACTGGCGATTTCTTTGTGATTGTCGGAAACCAGCATGCTCTTACTATCATGGTGCGCAACGCATAGTATGCGACCATCGCCCAGCCCCATTGCCGAATGCCCTTGGCCCATTGGTAATGGGGTTTGCTTCGATTTTCCACTTTTAATGTCAATCGAGGTAAGGACCGAGACATGATTGTGGTCTTGACCGGTGTAACCAGGGAAAAGATGACCATCAGTACCAAAGGCGTATAGACTGCCGTTCAGGTTCGGTTTGATGGCTGTCGTTGTTTGTTCGACAGCGCTGCTCTTTGCATTGCCTGGCGCCGAACCGCCTCCGCATCCGCCCAGCAATACCCCACCTACAGCCGCGCCTGCTAGCGATAAAAAGCTACGTCGATCAGTGCCACTCATCTACAAACACAGCTCCCGTAGAACCCTCTTCCCAGTATAAATATACCTCAGTCTTTTGCTTAGTTCTCAAAAGCTGAATTTGAAGGTCTCTCAGGCTCACCTAATAGCGCTGTTTAGCGAGTGGTGGAGAGCGTCTTAAGGTGAATGAGATTTTTTTGGATGGCTAGCTCTGTTGCTAGAACGGCTCCACCGGCTGCTCCAAGAATGGCATTGTGAGCTAAAGCGGTGAAAGAAATTCCGTCCTCATCCGCTTTTAGCTGACCAATAGTTACGGCCATGCCGTTTTCTATCATTACGTCGAGAGCTGGCTGCGGTCGATCCGGTTCAGTTCGGTAGTGAATCAGCTGTTTTGCAGCCGAGGGTAAGCCAGTGCATGGAGAAAACTCGGCCCAACGTTTTAGTACTTCATCTGTTGTTGGTACTCTTTTTTCGAAAGTTGCTTCAACATAGGCTGTGTGTCCATCCTGGACAGCCACTCTTACGCATTTAGCTTTAATTTTGGGAGTAGTCGCCGAGGTGATACCACTTTCGTCGATTTCGCCGAAAATCTTCAAGGGCTCGATTTCAGACTTTTGTTCTTCGCCACCGATGAAGGGAATCATGTTGTTGACCATTTCAGGCCACGTGACAAAGGTCTTGCCGGCACCTGAAATAGCTTGTTCGGAATGAACACGAACTGTTTTCAAACCGAGATCGCGTAGCGGTTGCAGAGCGATGACATAACTTTGAATCGAGCAGTTGCTTTTGACAATGATGGCACCGGTAGTGTAGCCACGTTGTTTTCGTTGTTCTTTTAAAATGTTCAAATGCTCTGGATTGGCCGCAGGAATCATCATTGGCACGAGCGGGTCATGACGATAAGCGCTGTTGCAGGAAGTGACGAAAGCGCCTTCTTTTGCATAAGCATCTTCAATGCGCAAAACTTCTTCTTTGCTGGCGCTGACTGCGCAAAAAACAATATCTACGTCTTTGGCTACATCTTTGATGGCGTCAGCATCCATGACGATCAATTTGGCAATGGTGTCGGGAATGGCAAAATCCATGCACCAGCGATCGCCAACAGCGTCAGTGTAGGTCTTTCCGGCTGAATTACCGGATGCCGCGACAACTTTGACGTTGATCCAGGGATGATCTTTGAGCATGCGAATAAGCTGTTGTCCAACCATGCCGGTGGCACCAACTATTGCAGCTTGATATTTGTTCTTGAGCGATGCGACAGAAGAAGTGGGTGAGTTATCGTTTGTCTGATTTGCCATGACTACTTCCTTTACTTAAACGCGATCAGCTCAATGCCTATTCTCAAGCTATTTAGAATAGCTATTAAAGCTTCATTGGTCAAAAATAAAGGCTCTAAATATTAAGCGAAAGTCTAGGCGTCTGGACGTTTCGTTCTGGCCATACTCAGGCTGAAACCGAAGCGCACGGCTGCTGACGTCAGTTCGGCCGGTAGAATGCTCACGGCAATTGTCGCGCCGGGGTCTTCTTTGAGCAAATCGTAGACGAATTGCTGGTCTTGCGTGAATGTCTGATCTTTGACGTAAAACGCGCCAACAAAGGCGCCGTTATAAATAAATACGAGGCAGGTTGCTTGTTTGGATGGCAAAGAAATAGCCAGACATGCCGTCTGTCCTTTGCTTGCAAACCACTCGCAAATATAGTCCATATACGTGCGCGTGTCATATTGATCGTTGCGTTGCACGGGGTAACCCAGAAACAAAGCAGACATGGACAGTGTGACCGAGTCTGGCAAATCATAGATCATGATTTTTGTATCGGGCAAATTGAAGTCTGTGAGCATCTCATGGAGCGATTGCTCGGTTGGTAATGTGTCTGGCATCGTTTTGCAGCCGTGGATGCAACCAACAGCACGCCCTCTATACAAAAGCATGGCCGACCGTGACAGTTTACCTTCCGAAGATGACTTAACGCAGCCTGTGCGCATACCGCCTTCCAGGTCCGTAATTAGCCATTCGACATCGTAATCAGCGATGTTGAATTCTTTGGTTGTTTCAGCATTAAGCGGTGGCAAAATCAAATCAGTGGCACGCTTCACGTGAAAGTGTGTCGCTTGACCCTGAGCCCAAACATTGAAAGCCTGTTCGGGTTCATTGTCTACCCCTGCTCCAGCCTCGGCAGCCGGGGCACCGCCTTGCATAGGTGACGGCTGTGCATTAGGATTATCCATTTGTCGCATTTGTTCTTGCCACTTATCGGCGGTGTCTTCGATCTCGGCACCACCAGTGTTGGAGCCAAACCGCGCCGAAAGCAAAATGCGATTGTTGTGTACGCAAACGAATTGAGCCAATATTTCTTCGCCAGGGTGCAAACTTGCCTGCGTCGGCAAAAAGCCCGGCAAATTATCCTTGGGAATGAGCACTGCATATCCACCAGGCTCACTATTAGTAATCTTGCAAACGACGTTTTGCCCGGCTTTGTAGCCGGTTAGCTTCCATGGATTCAAAGGCCGGCTCATCTGCTTACCTCGAAGCTAAACCATCGTTTTGCAACTTCCGGGCTCAGTATTTCAAGCAAATTTTCCACGTTCGTAAATTTCATGAAAGTGTCCATGATTAGTAAATCTTACAGGAAAAGGTCAACGAAAAACTGTTTTCCAGGCGGCGAGGACAGAGCGGCCCGTACTTGCGACGAGGCTCATTACCTTTCTCTGTACCACATTTGTCTGCGTTTCTCCACAGGTAGACGTTTGGCCAGTGGCGGATAATTCCGCGCAGGCTCCTGCTTCAGCGGAAAGTTGCTGCGTACTGTTGACCTTGTGGCAGGCCATACAACTACCAGAACACTTTGGATCTATTTCTAGCCAGTTGTTACAGCGCGGGCAGCTCATGCCGGAAGACTGCCCACTGGGTGGACTTAAAGAGCACTGGCACTGAGGGCAAATTAGAAGATTGAAGCTCATAATTTATAGGACGTTAGCTGCTGTCGTACTCATATTAATACCAGTGGACGCAAATTCAATCTGCTCTCTATTCTGGCGCAACTTCTATTAGTTGAGCCAGTTTCCGGCCGATTGCAATTTCGAGCTGATTCTTGCTGATAATCACCGGTCCGCCTTTGATATTTTTTTGAATTTGAATCTTCGTCCCTTCACCAATGCCGAATCGCATGGCCTGGCTCGTTATTTCTTCGCCATTCGTTCTCGTCACGAAAACGGCTTGTCCATCCTGGGCGTCAGCTAATGTCATCAGACCTACTCATTAATTTTTGCTTCGCATCGATGATCTCTTAGTCGCAGCTTCATTTGCAGCGCTGGAGCGTGAGTTCGATGATGGCGATTTGTCTTCGGTTTTGCAATTCGGGCACAGACCAAATATTTTGAATTGCGCATCGATTACTTCGAAATTGTGCCGAGCGCCAATTTTTTGACCGGCTTCTTCCAGGAAGTGATCCTCGAATTCAAGCGTCATGTTGCAGCTTGTGCAGATGATGTGCTGATGCGGAACGGTGTCCTGTTTTAGTTCGTAGTGTTTATGCCCTTCTGAAAAATCCAGTTCTCGCAAAAGCCCCAGTGAGGACAGCAGTTTTAAGGTGCGATAAGCGGTGGCCAGGCTGACGTTCGATCCCAATTCGCTTAGTTTGCCATGCAATTCTTCTGCTGAAAGGTGGTTGCCGTGCGGCAATTCACGGAAAATCTGCAAAATGATTTCACGTTGAGCTGTAATGCGATGCCCACGTTTGCGCAAGCTGTCGACTACCGGGTCTGCTTGTCCAGGTAGTTTCTCGCCCAATACTGCGCTTTGTTCGTCGTGTGCGTCGTTCTCGGTCAATTTAGCCTCTAAAGACTGGCTTTTAGATTTCGCTCAAGCTGAATGACGATATCATAAAGCAAAGCGCTCTAATGGGTAACCCTAGTCGGTTAAGTTGTGAGTGCCACTTTTTTGCTCCCAAGCATTTGCCGCAAAAATAATCCAGTGTGCGATTCTTTCACTTTTGCCAGTTGTTCTGGTGTACCTTCACCAAGCACTGTGCCGCCACCAGCACCACCTTCAGGACCTAGGTCGATGAGCCAGTCGGCTTGTTTAATCACATCCAGATTGTGTTCGATGATCAAAATGGTGTTACCGGCGTCCACCAGCTTATTTAAAACATGTAGCAATTTGTCTACGTCGGCAAATGACAAACCGGTCGTTGGTTCATCCAGAATGAGAATCGTTTTGCCAGTCGAGCGCCTGGATAGTTGCTCGGCCAGCTTGACGCGCTGTGCTTCGCCGCCTGACAAAGTGGTTGCCGATTGCCCTAGTTTGATGTAGTCGAGACCGACTTCGTTCATCGTTTCCAGCTTCGTAATCGCCTTTGGAATATTCGCGAAAAACACCAAAGCGTCTTCCACTGTCATATTCAAGACATCGGCAATTGATTTGCCCTTGAATTTCACTTCCAGCGTTTCGCGATTGTAGCGAGCGCCTTTGCAGACGTCGCAGGTCACGAATACAGAAGGCAGAAAATTCATTTCGATTTCATTCATACCTTCGCCACGGCAGGCTTCGCAGCGACCGCCTTTGACGTTAAAGGAAAAACGACCAGGTAAATATCCACGTGCCTTAGCTTCGGTGGTCATGGCGAAGACATCGCGAACGATGTCGAACAAACCGGTGTATGTTGCTGGATTAGAGCGTGGGGTGCGACCAATCGGCGATTGATCGATGTCGATAACTTTGTCCAAATGTTCTGTGCCAGTAACTTTTTTCAAGCCTTTGGGTGCAGGGACCGAGCCGTTGAAGGCGTGACGCAGATACTGGAATAGTAAATCGTTGACGAGAGTAGATTTGCCTGAGCCACTGACACCGGTGACAACAACAAATTGACCAAGCGGGATGGTGACATCTATATCTTGCAAATTGTTGAGTGTGGCGCCCGACATTTTTAGAAACAAGCCATTACCACTGCGGCGTTTCTTTGGCACAGCAATTGATTTTCGTCCAGATAAATAAGCTCCAGTTGATGAGCGTGGCGAGTTAGCAATGTCATCGATGCCTCCCTGGGCCACCAGATGACCGCCGTGAATGCCTGCTCCAGGACCAATGTCGATGATCCAGTCTGCCTGTCTGATTGTGTCTTCATCGTGTTCTACAACCAGCAGTGTGTTGCCTAGATCGCGCAGGCGCTGCATGGTGGCAATCAAGCGATTGTTATCTCTTTGATGCAATCCCACGGAAGGCTCATCGAGAACATACAAGACGCCAGAGAGTCCAGAGCCAATTTGGGTGGCCAGACGAATTCGTTGCGCTTCCCCGCCTGAGAGTGTATTTGCCTGTCGGTCTAGGGTCAGATAATTGAGACCAACGTCTGCCAGAAATTTAAGTCGTGAATTGACTTCAATTAACACTTGATGGGCGATGGCTTGCTGTCTCGTCGTTAAATGCTGATTTACAGTACTGAAAAATATGACCGCTTTTTCCACGGAAAGGTTCGCCGACTCGGCAATGGAAAGCCCACCAATGCGGATGGCCCGGCTCTCTTTACGCAGACGGGTGCCATCACAGGTAGTGCAAGGCATCTGAGTCATGTAATTTTCAATATCTTGTTTGACTTTGTCCGAATTCGATTCAGAATGGCGTCGCTTTAAATTCGGAATAACTCCTTCATACGGTTTGCGATATTCCCAGGTTTCTTTACCGTCGAACGAATCATGAATCAGACGAAGCTTTTCGCCGGCAGAGCCATACAGCACATAGCCTTGATGGGCCTTTGTGAGTTTGTTGAAAGGCACATCGATTTTGAATTTGTAATGTTTGGCGACTGAATCCAAAATCTGGTCGTAATAGTTATTACCGGTTTTTGACCAGGGGTAGATTGCTCCATCTTCAATACTTTTGTTAGGGTCTGGAACCACAAGCGATGGGTCGACCTCGAAAGTGCAACCAAGTCCATGACAGTCAGGGCAAGCACCGTATGGGCTGTTGAAACTGAAAATACGCGGTGAAATCTCGGCAAAACTGACGCCGCAGCTGCCGCATGCGAAGTTCTCAGAAAAGAGCATTTCTTTTGATTTTGCGTCTTCTTTGTTTTTTGCACCATTTTCAGCATCAGTTTTGTCGACGATGTCGACCAAAAGATTGGACTTGCCCCATTTAAGAGCGAGGGCTAGACTGTCTGCTAGTCTGGATTGAACGCTTGGCTTAATGACCAGTCGATCTATTACTAATTCAATTGAATGCTTTTTATTCTTGTCCATTTCGATGTCGTCTTCGAGCGCCATGATGGCACCATCGACTCGAACACGCACAAATCCTTCTTTGCGCAAGTCGGTAAATAGCGACTGGTATTCGCCTTTGCGACCGCTGATTAAAGGCGCAAGGATCTGGATGCGAGTGCCTTCTCCTAACGCAAGAACCTGATCTACTATCTGGTCGATTGTCTGTGGATTGATCAAACGTCCGCATTCAGGGCAATGGGGCGTGCCGCAGCGAGCATAGAGCAAACGCAAATAATCGTAGATTTCTGTGACTGTGCCGACGGTTGAGCGAGGGTTATGACTGGTTGATTTCTGGTCGATTGATATCGCTGGACTGAGTCCCTCGATAGCATCAACATCCGGTTTATCTAATTGACCGAGAAATTGTCTGGCGTAGGCTGATAGCGACTCGACATAGCGCCTTTGCCCTTCGGCGAAAATGGTGTCAAAAGCAAGCGACGATTTACCCGAACCGCTCACTCCTGTCACAACGACCAGTTTGTTGCGGGGGATATCGATGTCTATGTTCTTGAGATTGTGTTGTCGCGCGCCGCGAACTATGATCGAATCGCCAAAAGGGTTCCGTTTGATACCGTTTTTATCGCCGTTCATCTATTCCTTCGCCAGTTTTAGAGTATTGCCCCTGAAAGGCTGCAATACGTGCGCTGACTTGGTCAACGCTTGTTATTTGTAAGAGATGCATAAATCATAACTTGTTTTCTTGCCGCTTTATCGGCTAGTGGCTGAAGGCTTTACTTTTTACTTCTAATCAACTTCGTATTGGAGGGCAACAGGCTCACTGCATGAGCATTTTCATAACAGTGTCATTTGCCGCTAGTTTGAACTCAGGAGTTAAAACTAAGCTCCCTTTGGGTACATAAATAGGGCGAACAGGGGTGCAGTTGGGGCTGGTGAACATTTTTGCCCGCAAAAGAAAGAATTTGAACGCGCTTTGTTGAAGACACGTCCAGGGAGTTCCACTATGTCAGCTAAAGATACGGCGACGCGTCTTAGAGCTCAGCAAGCAAGTAATCAATCTGCAGGTCAAAAACGTGTTGGCGGCACCCGATATCGCATGGCGGCCGCGCAGGTGCCACAAGATGCTACTAAAATTGCTCAGGAACTTGACGCAATCGCTCGTTCTGAAGAGATTTCACTGCGCCACGGCAATCAATCAATGACTGCTCAGCCGGCTCTTCAAACGCCGCCTATGGCCTTTACTCAGGTTGGCGGACAGCAGTCGATGTCCGAAGAATCACCTGAAGACCATGTTCGCGGCTTATGGAAGAGTCGCGTCCTTTCTTCCTATGCCAATGACGCCGATCATCGTGCTTCGATGAGTGGACGCGCGGCTATGGGTGTGAGTGTTCATGAACAAGAAAATGCCATTAAAGAAAATATGATTGGGCTCATCGATCAAATGTTCGATGTGTTTCAAAATTGTGCTTATGAGATGAACAAGTTTGCCACTGGTACAGAGCTGGAATTGAATTGGATTCGCCCATTCCTCTCGAAAGAAGGCATCCCCACGCAGCATTCCACTGACAATAATTTAGTGGTCATCTTCAGTGGACGCATGTCCACAAGACGATGGACGATGGTCATCAAAGGAACGCTCGAATATATTCAGGTTTTTATTTTGCCGGCTGACAAATTGATCGGATTCGCATTAAGCACTTCCAATTTTCGTCCATTTTTTATGATGGAGCCTGCTTGCGAGGGGCTCAATGTCTCGTGGCACATCAATCGTTCGCCGCTTCGCCGCGAAATGTTTCCAGTCATCCAGCGAGAACTTTTTAATGGCTTGATTCGTCACGCCACAGGTGAAATCGAAGAAAACGAATGCTTCGATCTTGAACTTTTAGGGTTAGCGCCAGCACCTGCTGATCCCGTTGTCGATCAAGAAACGCAAAGATACTATCAAGAAGCGTTCATCGAAGACATAAACGCCTCAATGAATGGGACTTATCAAAGCAAGCCAATTGCCTCGCGTTTGCATGAGAACATTCAAGTACCTCCGGAAGCGAAAGAAAACAACTCTAAGGATTTTAACGAACCACTGCCTTCGCACATCAAGCGCGAGCTTGAATTGCTCACACAGGGCGCAAATCCAATGGCTCCCGATCCTAGATACTCGCAAAACACATCGCCGGAACCCGGTGCACCGCAGGCGGTGCAAGCAGCACAAGGGCCGCGAACCGCCAATATTAATTTCTCCAATGCTAGTCATGTAAATATGCCTGATTTTCAGGCGGCCGCCGCAAAAATTCGATTAGAACAAGAAAAAGCGACAAGACCAGTTCCTGGTGCGGCCAATGGCGAGCAGGTAATGTCAAATCTTGGTAATGCTGCAGGTGTTATCCCGCCACCAGCACAAACCTTGCAACAACAACAACAACAACAACAACAAAGACCAGCTCCAATGGCTACACCAGCACCTGTTGCGCCACCAAATGGACCGATGAATCTTCCTGCTGCGTTGAGTATTTTATTGATGTCTATCGATAAAGAACTGGAAGTCGTAGCCAAAGCCGGAGCTGACGCCTTTAACTCGAAGGAATTTGCAAGAGCAGATGCGGCTCTAAAATTTTCGGCCCGTTTGAATGACTATCGCAAAGTGAGCCAGGAACTGCTCGATTACTATCGACGCAAACGCTGACTACTGTTTATTTCATTGGTGTATCAGTAGTTTCTGGAGTGCCAGGGATAATCGGTATCATTGGTGGTGGCGTTTCCAAGTTGTCTGTTTTCGTTTGGTGTAAGTCGTCAGACTGCGGTTCTTCCATTATGTTAGGCGTATTTAAGTAGTCGGTCTCTCTGTGGTGCGCGGCTACTGATTTAGCTACTTGCACAGCAAGAGCGATGAGTGTGATGCCCATCACGACAAAAGCGGTAAACAGGAAAAAACGCGCTGTACGCGGCCAGAAATTCGACGGCGGCCTTGTATTTGAGCCTGCGGCCATCCTGTTTTGAGTGCTTTGAGCGGATGGATATCTGGTTCCGGATACACCACTCGTCGGCTTTTTAACTGAGGTCATGTTGCTTCGAGATGAGGCATTTTTGCTTTTTGAAATTCTGCCGCCAGGAATGCTTCCCTCAAACGCGTCATTACTTTGACGTATTTTCCCTTCGGCGAATTCGAGAGTGTCTGGCACTTCTTGCAAATTCGTAAACGTTTTGCCTCTAGGTACTGCAAGGTCGAGATCGGCACGCAGTTCGCTCATACTTTGATAGCGTTTATCGGGCTCTTTTTCGAGCGCCTTGCGTACTACTTTTTCAAGGGCCGGCAAAAAGGTCTTACCCGGGCACATTTCAGCAAATGGCTTGGGGTGATTCATGATTTGCAGCGTCATAGTTTCGACATAATTTTTCCCGAGAAAAGGAACGCGTGCGGTGATTGCTTCGTACATCACCACACCCAGCGAATAAATGTCTGATCTAGTGTCAAGTTGTGAGCCCATGCATTGCTCGGGACTCATATAGATGGGCGAGCCCCAGACTTCACCCATTCGAGTCAGTCTTTGAGCTTCTTGTTCAAATCTGGCGATGCCGAAATCAACTACCTTAACGAGATCTTTGCCGGTTTCATCCTTTGTGATCATAATGTTGCCAGGCTTCAAGTCTCGGTGGACAACGCCGCAGCGGTGAGCGTGATCGACTGCGCCGCAGACCTGACTGAATATGTCTCTGACCCGAGCTGCTGAGAGTGCGCCGCGTTCTTTAAAGATGGTCGAAAGATTTTCGCCGGTCAAATAGTCCATGACGAAATAGGGCTGACCGCGCTTGGTCGTGCCAGAATAGAACACCTGAACGATGCGTGGATGATTGAGATGCTGCAAAAGCTCTGCTTCGCGCTCGAATCGTTTGACCGTACGCTCGTCTGAAAGACTTTGCAGCCGTAAAGTTTTAACGGCAACGACCCGAGGTTTTTTCAGTCGCTTGGCTTTGTAAACAACTGACATACCGCCGTAGCCGAGCACTGAAAGTACGTAAAAATTATCGGCAAGTGTCATGCCAACGAGCAAATCCTGAGCGTCAGGGGGAATTTGAACGCGATATCTGGGCGGTCTACTATTTCCCGGGAGACGCGGCACTAACGGGCTTAGCGCTCGTACTATGCGTTTTCGTTTTAAGGCTTTGAGGGTTTCTTTAAGGAGCATGCTTTGACCTGATAGCCAATATTAGCCTACGGCTGAGAAAATCGGCGTACTGTGTCGAACATTTTCCTTGATGTTATTCACTCTCTTGTGACATGGAAACCAGACTTTCAAATTAAGGAAATAAGGCATTGATAACGACCTGACTGATGCCCATGACGAATCCAATGAAGCCGCCGAAGAATTCGAGCCAGTGCAATTCCCTGTCGCAGACTCGTCTGACGAGCTTTTCCAGCTGTGCCGGTGAAAATAATTCGATTTTGCGTGTGATTAAGGCGTACATTCCTAGAGCAGGAATGGCCTTTTCTAGCAAGACTCCGAGCTCACGCTTGAGATAAGCGTAGGCAAAAGACGACAAATCCGCTTTCGTACGATCGATCCAGGGTTGCGGTATCGATTCGGGATTGAATCTTTGAACGGCCGCTCTTACCGACGCCAGAGTCTCGCCTTGTATTTTCGTCACTGCATCAAGCAGGTCTTGCTTGTGTTCAAGTAAAAACGTTTCGACGAATTGAACCAGGTTTTGTTTGAGTTTGGCAATTGATTGCAAAGGCAAGGACTTCATGTCGAAGTTCTGAATAGCCATGGCCATTTGATTTTGAATGCCGAATCGTTTGATCAATTCACCAATTACTTTTTCTGATTCATCTGGTTCCTTTTCTAGAAAATTGCGCCACTCGTAGCAAACTCTTTTGACGCCAATGATGCGCGCGAGAATTTTGTAAGGCCCACCGGCGTGAATTTGAATTGATTCATCGATGGCGTTGATGTTTTGCGGACTTAATATAGTGATGACGAGACTGCGCAACTTCGCCGGCGTGAGAAATGCTTCGATAATGCGGCTTGCTATCTCATTTGATTGTTCGGGATTGATTTTGACATTTATGATCACTTGATCAAAGAGCTTTTCGGTAATCGTCGTAACTCGAGTTTCTTTGCCACTTTGAAGACCGTCGATTGTCGATTCAATAAAGTGGTGCAAAAGAGTCGGACTAAGTTCGGCTAGATCTGACGCCAGTCTGTGTAATTTGGCCGTGTCTCTAAATTCGAGTAAAACTGAATCGACAAACAAGCTGACCGTGGCGTAGATGTTTTGTTCGGTTAGCAGTGACTCTACTTGCCCACGAATGTCGGCGGTAGTCAACAGCGTGTCGGTGATGGTGGTGGCCACAGCCGTTGCTAATTTGGCCTGGCGCTTGGGGAAAATTCCTGGTGTCAGGGGTAGTTGCAGTTTGGTGCCGGGAAAATACCATGGTTCATAAGGACGAAACAGCGCAAGCACTGCCATCGCTGTTGCGAACCACCCATGCAAAGTAAAGTAAAACAAAGGCAAGGCAATTTTTACGGCGATTGTCGTTGGGCTTGCAACCAACGCTGCCCAGTGAAATTGTCCAAAAATAGGGTCCAGCGGCATCTTTTTGTTTTTTGCTTTTGACGGGGAGTGCTTATAGAGACATTGTTCGCCAGTTTACCTTTTTCTTGATCGAAGGAACACATGTATGCGTGTTTGAATTGTTGGAATTGAACCAATCGAGACCTTGAAAACCCGTAATTACTCTGTGCTGTCTAGAGAACTGCGTCTCATTGAATTTCCTTGCATATCTTATTGGTTATAGAGGCACCATCTTTAATGCTTCGTTTGCATATGAGTTTTCGAATAAATCGTGCATTTGTCTGGTTTCTCATCCAAGCGCTTATAATGTCATCGACAGTTTGGACGTAATCGCCAACTAAATGATTCAGCGATGGCGACGACACGGCGACGACATGCAACGACATGCAACGATATGAATAGCAAAAATCTGGCGCTTTTAGGGACGATAATTGCAGTCTTTGCCATTTCTTGTGAAAGTCAAGCTGGCAATATGTTTTTTAAACAGGCGTCCGCGCCTGGTTCTGGTGCCGTCACTGCTGACGACCAGCTGCTACTCAACGGTAAAAAGCTCAGAGGGCAAGGTGCTTATGCTCAAGCGGTACAAACGTTTGAGCAGATAGTAAAAGACCGTCCCAAAAGTTACGAGGCACATTTAGAGTTAAGCAAAACACTTGCCCTTTGCGGACAAGATGAACGCGCAATGCTCGAATCTTTTGAGTCTTTGAAATTGGAATTGAAAAATCCCCAGGCGCGAAATTTACTGGGCGAATTGTTTCTCAAAAAACAAAGCTGGAATGAAGCAGCTGGGCAGTTCAAACAAGTGCTTGAACTTGAGCCTCGCAATATTTCGGCCCGCGGAAATCTAGCAATTTGCTTGCAGCAATTAGGCTATACAGAATACGCCGTTCAACAATTGAAGGCTGTGTTGAAACTTTCTCCTGATAATCAGAAAGCTCTCTATGACCTGGCTGTGGCTCAACAGATGTCAGAACAAACGGAACCAGCAATCGGCACTTATCTGGAGCTGATTAAAATCAATCCCAAAAATTCTCTGGCTTATGCTGGATTGGGCAAGTGTTATGTCCAGAAAAAAGATTACAAAACGGCAATTGCTGCTGAAAAGGAAGCGATCAAACTAGATTCAAACAATCAGTTTGCTTTCCTTGTTCTTGGTGAAGCTTATGACGGCTCAGGCAGCAAAGCGGACTCTATCGATGCTTACCGCAAAGGCATTGCTCTTAATCCCAAAGATTCAGCGGCAAAAGAGGCCCTTTCTAATCTGTTGCATCAAAAAGTAGCGGTTAATCCGGGCAGTTTGACTAGATGACGGTTTAAAAATAAGAAAAATACGAATGAGGTTGAAATGCAATTATCGAAGGCTTTAACTTGGGCGTTTGTCACAGCTTGTATAAGTGTGACTGGGACTTGCGGCAACGCTGTCTTTGCAGCCGACAGTGACCGTGATGAGATAAATGCCACTATTGTTCGGTTCAAAGCCGGTATCGACGCTAATCCGAAAAATTTCAGAACGAGAAAAGGACTGGGTTTAGCATATTTGTCTGCAAACAATGTCGATGGTGCAATGGAGCAGTTTAAAGAAGCAATCAAGCTTAAACCAGACGACATCGAGTCTTATGTAGGTCTTGCTCGGGCACAAATTCGCAAAGGTAACTATAAAGAAGCCGGCAACACGTTGAAGAACGGAATCAAATATCAGCCCAATGACCCAGATGCCCACTATAAGCTCGGCCAGGTCCTCAGCCGAACCAGCAACAATCCTGACGATGCTATGAATGAATTCAAGACGACCATAAAGTTGAATGCAAATCACGCTGGCGCTCACCGGGATCTGGGCATGATGTTTGGCTTGAAGGGTGATTATGACAGTCAAATCGTCGAAGAAAAGAAGGCCAACGAGCTCAAGCCCGACGATGCAGACACTTTGTATTATCTTGGCAATGCTCTTGCTTTGAAGAATGACCGCAAGGAAGCGTTGAAGGCTTTGCAACGTTGTGTTGAGTTGGATAAGAAAAATGTAGACGCATTTCGCCTATTGGCAGGCATTAACGCAGCCGATGGAAATTATCCGGTGGCGATTAAATACGCTGAATCCGCCTGCACCCTAGAGCCTGATAATAAAGAGGCTAAAGTGACGCTTGAGAAGATTAAAGCGGCGGCAAAGGACCATAAATAGGCTAGTTTTAGAAAATCTTATCCAGACGACCAAAATATTTTTGGGGTAGGCTGTCGGTGCGATGTCAAGCTGCTGGCAACTCTTTTAAACCATTATGGGTGTACCTTCTTACTGTGAAAAGGTTAAACACATAGCTGGTTTCATACCTTGCAAATACATTAGATACCTTCTACCATTACCGAATGGATGAACCGTTGGTATAGCGTGGGAAACGCTAGCTGAGCGTGCTTAAGGCACGTCAGCTGAGCCCTCCGTTTCATTTGATAGATAAATATGCGACCTACACACGAGGTTCTCAGTCGTGCTTGAGCGAGTGGAAAAAAACGATAAGGTTAAACAGTTGGAATTAAAAGCAAATATCAAAGTAATTGGCTGCGGTGGCGCTGGCTCCAATGCTGTCAATCGAATGATTGCTGCCGGTCTAAACGGTGTTGAGTTCTGGTCTTGCAATACAGATGCTCAGGCTCTCGACCTTTCAGCTGCGAAGAACCGACTGCAAATCGGCGCCAAATTGACCAGAGGTCTTGGTGCTGGTGGCAATCCACAAGTTGGCACTAAGGCCGCTGAAGAAAGTAGAGAAGAAATTGCCGCAGCATTAGCTGGCGCAGACATGGTCTTTATCGCTGCCGGTATGGGCGGCGGCACCGGAACTGGTGCAGCTCCAATCGTTGCCGAAGTGGCAAAAGAAATGGGTGCTCTTACAGTAGGCGTTGTTTCCCGTCCTTTCTTGTTTGAGGGTCGCCGTCGTGGCACCCAAGCAGAAGCCGGAATCAACGAAATCAAATCTCGTGTCGACACTTTGATTGTTATTCCTAATCAGCGCTTGCTGGAAGTTGTCGATCATCGCGCTTCAATGCAAGAAGCATTCGTTGAAGCCGACAAGGTCTTGATGCAAGGTGTGCAGGGTATCTCCGATATCATCACAGTGCCTGGCTTAATCAACGTAGACTTTGCCGACGTCAAAGCCGTTATGCAAACTGCCGGCTCGGCCCTTATGGGGGTAGGCCGCGCAACTGGTGAAGGCAGAGCTGTTGAAGCTGCCCGCAACGCTATTAACAGCCCATTGCTCGAAGCAACTATCGATGGCGCTTCTGGTGTCATATTCAGTGTCACCGGTGGACCAGACCTGACCTTGCACGAAGTACAAGAAGCTGCGAATGTGATTTACTCAGCCGTTTCGGAAGATGCAAACATCATCTTCGGTGCTGTGCTTGATGACAGATTGCATGGTGAAGTCTTGATTACTGTGATTGCCACGGGTTTTGACATGGCTGCTCCAACACAGGGCATAAGACACGCATCGGTGCCACAGGCTCAAAGCCAGCCACCACAGCGTGAACCAAGACCTATTCCGGCTCCTCAACCAAGTAACAACGAATTCAAGAAAATCGCGAGCGATATCCTTGATATTCCGGAGTTTCTTAGGGCGAGAAACCCTAACACTTAAGTCGCAAGACTGACTCACAGAAACACAGCAAAAACATTGAGGGCGAGACGGGAAATTACCTGCCTCGCCTTTTTTCTTTGCTCGACCGGCTGGTATTATTGAGAGGCTTAATTGGAGCCGCTTTATATGGTCACTGAAATAGAGTCCAGATCGCTAGCCGGTGTTTTGCCGCTGAAATACGAAGATGGACAACTTTTACTTCTGGATCAACGGAAGTTGCCTGAGTCGCTTGGATACTTCAATGCTTCGAGCTTTGACGACATCTGTTTTGCCATTAAAGATATGGTGGTCCGCGGCGGTCCTTCTATTGGTGTGGCTGCAGCTTTTGGTTTTGCTATGGAAGCCGCAAGACGTGTCCGTACGACACCCTTCACTAGTTTGCCAGCCGAGTTTTTGCAAATCAAAGTGCGACTTGATGCCACTCGCCCGACGGCTGTGAATCTGCGTTGGGCTACCGATCGCATGCTTCTTTTTGTGCAGAAACTGTTGCGTCAAAAAGTCGAAACTGAGGATTTCTGCAAGCAAGTTATAGACGAAGCTCTACTGATATTTGATGAACACATCTCAACTAATCTGGCCATCAGCAACTATGGCGCAGACTTGCTTTCAAATGGAGCAAAAATAATCACTCATTGCAATGCTGGTCCTCTTGCCGCTTGTGGCTGGGGAACAGCAATAGGTGTTATTAGAGCAGCACATCAACGCGGTATGCGTCCTCATGTATTTGCTGATGAAACGAGACCGCGCAATCAAGGCGCTAAGCTCACTATGTGGGAATTGCATCAAGATCGCATTCCTGCCACATTGATTTGCGATAATATGTCCGGCTATTTAATGAGCAGCCAAAAAATTGACATGGTTATCGTCGGCGCCGATCGCATTGCGCGAAACGGTGACGCGGCTAATAAAATTGGCACTTTCAATCTGGCTATAGTGGCTCAACATCATAAAGTACCGTTCTATGTCGCAGCGCCTCTTTCTACTTTTGATGCCACTATTTTTAGTGGCACTGAAATTCCTATTGAAGAGCGTAGTCAGTTAGAAGTGCTTGAAGTCGATGGAAAATTGTCGACTGTAAAAGGTGCCATTGCACTCAATCCCGCTTTTGATGTTACGCCAAATCATCTTATTGCTGGCATCATTACCGAAGCCGGGATATTGAGAGCGCCTTATGATCTTTCAATAGCTCAAGCATTAAGAGCAGCTGGGCTGCTGCCCGAACAGCAAGAGCAAGTTTCATCAGCCATTGTTGATACAGAATCTCGATGAGGAAACATCCCACAATGTCGCGGCTTGCTTTACTCGTTTTGATTTTTATTTTATTTCCATCTCCTGGTTTTGCGGAACTCTTGCAAGGTGGCGTAAGCGATTTAGCCGAGGCATTGCCGCCGGTGCAGCCAAGTTTGCGAGCGGGCGCCAATTTCAATGAAGCGAATTTGCCGGCGATGGGCACTGTGCGAGGCTGGTACTGGATTCCAGCGTGGGCCGCTGGAATCTGGCATCGCCAGACAATGACCTATGATCTACCTGACGGTTCGCGAAAAACGCAACTCAGTAGTGTCGATCATTTCTGGGGCCAACAAGTAGATAACCGTTCAGGAATCTGGAACCACCATAACGAACCATATGGCGAACGTGAAGAGATGCCGGGAATCATCGAATGGAAAACGGTGGTTATGAAAGAGCCTGTGGTTGTTAGCAACGAAGGTATGAAAGTGCATTTTCGAGCGACGACCGTGCAGGTCGAACGTGCTTCCGGGCGGATTCGTCGGTCTTACCAACAAGAAGAAATGCAGAATTTAAGACCAGCTGGCCCTTCGATGATGGCGCAAGAATCCTGGATCAAATTTTTCGACCAGATGGGTAGACCTTTAGGCAATGAGCACGCAGTCGCTCAATTGACATTGTCTCAGCCATTTGTGCCGGAAAACGTTGATCGAAAGACGGGCTTGAATCTCCAACAAGATTTTAGAGCTTTTCTTGCGGCAAACAATTTACAATATTTGATGCCTGGCGAAGGCGGCTACCCTCCGGCTCAAGCCGGTGGAATGGGCGGAGTGCCTTATGGTGGACAACCAGCGATGCAGCCAGCGATGCAGCCAGCGATGCAGCCAGCGATGCAGCCAGCCATGCAACCAGCCGCTCAACCGGCATGGCAGCCACAAATGTTGCCACCGCCACAGCAACAATTTCAACCATATTCGGGTGGTCAGTACACTAGATAAGTCGCAGATATTTAGACAATGAAAATTAGTGCGCAAAAATTTCTCACCAGCGGTCCGGCCGATGTGGTGGCGCTGGAAAAAAGTATCGACGACGGTGAAATAGTGGCAGGAGATGTTTTGTGCGTCATCGGTAAAACAGAAGGCAATGGCGGCAGTAATGATTTTACTCGAGAGCTTGCGTCTTATGCTTTGGAAGATTTGTTTAGTAAGAAGCTAAAAATCAGCAAAGCAGAAGTCCGCAATCGTATTATTTTTTCGCTTTCTGGTGGCTGCGAGGGTGTCGTCACTCCACATATACTTGTTTTCTCGCGCAGTGGTGAAATATCAAAACAAAAGTTTCCCAAGAAACGTCTGGTCATCGGTTCAGGTTTTACGCGAGGCTTTAGACCCTCAGAAATCGGCAGACAGGCTCAGATTACAGAAACTGCTTTTGTGATCAAGCAGATTTTGGACGAGATGCAAATCGAATCTGTCGACGATGTTCACCTAATTCAAATGAAAGGTGCAGTCCCTGACTTTAGCCCTGAAGATGCAAAATTTGCGCGTAAAAACGGACAATCGTTGCGTTGTGATATGTCTTACTCACGCGCGGCGTCGGCTCTTGGTGCTGCAATAGCGCTTGATGAAGTGCGCCCTATCGAACTAGATGACGAAACAGTTTGTCAGGACTGGAGCATTTATTCCTCGGTTGCATCCGCTTCTGCAAAACTAGGACTGAAGCGTACTGAAATACTGGTCTTTGGCAACAGCAATTATTGGCAAGGCGATCTCGAGATCAATCATGGTGTCCTCAAAGATATGCTCGATACAGAGTCTGTTTCGGACACACTAGCGGGATTAGGAATCGTCGCCGACAATCCAGAAGATCCCATTCTTAATCGAATAGTTGGAGTATTTGCTAAGTCCGAGGCTGATTTGCGCGGCAGCATTCGTGGACGTAGACATACTATGCTCAACGATGACGATATTAGTGATACCAGATATTCAAGATGTGTTCTCGGAGCTGTCATAGCAAGCGTCGTCAATGACACATCAATTTATATCAGCACCAGAGCTGAGCATCATGGACCATGTGGTGGCGGCACGCTGGCAATAATCGCCAGGCAGTCCATGCAGTGAGTTTCTGTTGCGTACAGGCACCAAACATGTTTTACTCAAGGTAATCTGGACTAAAGATTGATCAATCATGGCGTGCGTGACCGAAGCTTTAAAGGAGGACAGAAAAAGTGTTCGAAAATATCAAATCGTTGAAAGCCATAGTGCCGACACTGCTTACTGTGATTGCCCTTGTCTATTCCTCAGGACTGCAGACAAACGCCAAAGACAGTGCTTTTGCGACACAAGAAAACCCGCTTGAAACTACTTTGCCTGCCTACAATCACAACGCCTTGCATCGTGTCGATTTTCGCGTCACAGGAAAAAATTGTGCTGTTTGCCTGCACAAAATTCAAGAGCGAATGAAGGGTTTGCCAGGCGCAATAGAAGCGGCTGTCATGCTGAAAAAGCCTTATGGTGCGGTCGTTATTTATGATTCCAGTAAATTGAATCTGAAGGCTATTCTCGATATCGCTGTTAAGGGCGAACCCGAAGTCAAAATTGTCGACGTTAAAGACGAATCAATCAAAAAGCTGCCTGTCGTCTTGATTCCAGCGTATTCGCAAGTGCCAAGCGAAGGCTAGCAGCTTAATTGAGGACCCCTACTACAGGCTCGCTGTCGATGGCCTGGAAAACTTGTTGTGTTTGATTGGTAAAAGGTACAGGCACGGGCAAGTGACACACAACTTGAGTAGTGCAGGTGACTATATTGCCGGCCGAATTGTAGGTACAGGCGAGTAGCGTAGCGTCTGCAGTAAGGGTAGGATTCCCAGCTTTGTAAGTGGCGATAACTTGATTGGCCGCCGCTTGCCCGTCAGTTTGATTGGCCGCGTCGCAGGCTGCGCGGGCTGCGTGTTTAGCGAGCGCGTCGTTTGCTGTCTGGCAAATAACACATGCCGTCACATCGATTATGAACAGCACGATCGGTATGAGTATGCACAGACCTGCAACTGTTTCTACAAGAGTGCCACCACGAGTCGTTTTCATTAGGATCAGGTGATTCCCTTCTCTTCCTGTGGACGTCTGTCACCGAAAGTAAAGCTGATAGGAGCATTGATACCAGGGACATCACCAATCCAGGGCAGCGAAACGAAAGGTTTGATAGACATTGTGGTCGTCACTGTGCAATAGCCCGTGTAAGTGGCTGTAGTCCCGGTTTGAGTCGGAAGAGGAACTGCCGATGGGTAAGTGATGGTGCCGCCAATAGTCTCCGAACCACCAGCTACCGGTTTGGAAACCTGAATGAAAGTTACGACATTGGTGACATTTGGATTGCCGATAAAATTAGAGAGACCAGATGCGCCCCAGGCATTTGTCGCTGTATTGATGGCAAGTCCCATGGCTGCGTTATCGCATGGATTATGGCAGGCAACTTCGCGTATGACTAAATGGTTGCAATACCAGCCGGAAGCATAGGCGATTCCCAAATAAATTAAATCTATCATTGGAAAGAGAAATACAATCAAAATGAGAATCAAGGCCGGTCCAAACTCGGCGATGGACGATCCTTTATGACCCCTTCTTTTTGGATATTTCATTGCGAACTCTCTTGGAATTTTAACGATGTGACCTTGGGATTCAGAAATTCACAGCCTATCAAGTCGCCAGGGACCTGATTTGTTCGACCAACCACCGTTTGGTTGCCGGTAGCCGAGATGCCATATCTCTATTATACCCGGCCAAACAGAGGTCAAGCGGCTACCTGGTTGCTTTATCAGTCTGCCGTAGAGTCTAATTTCAACTGTTCACGTGACAGGCGAAGTAAAATGTTCAGGTATAAGTTTGAATCCGCATCATCCGCATCAAAGGAAGTTAGTTTTGCCGCTCTATCAAAAAGAAATCAGTTTCGGTCTGGTAACTGCCCTTCTCATCGGTTTGGGTCTCAACTCAGCTGCCAGCGCCATTACTACAGCCGATCCCTTTTTGAAAAAAGTCGACGAGCAATTGCAGTCTTCAAAGGCTCCTTCTGAAAGCCTGGTGAGTGAACTGGGCTCTTTCGTTCAGAAGAATCCGACCAGTTACCAGGGACATTTTCTGCTGGGAACTTGCTACGACAGGTTGGGTCTGCTGGACCAGTCCATTAGTGAGTTTAAGCTGGCCACCCAGTACAGTCACAACGATTCTGAGCCAATTCTTGAATTGATCCGAGAGCAGATGGCTTTGAAGCAAGACATTACTGTTTTGAAGCTCCTTAAAATAGCCGAAACACAATTTCCATATGATCCTAATGTGGCCTACTGGGAAGGAAATTTTCAGCTCTTTACCAAAAAAGACCCAAAACAAGCACAGCTTTTTTATGACCAAGCCCTGAAGAGGGCTTCCAAGCCAATTGCTGGTTTGCATTTAGGTATGGCCGAAGTCGCTCTTTCAGAAAGTCACAACTCCAAAGCGATCGAAGAAGCAACTAAGGAGTTGGAACTCCATCCAAATACGCCAATGGCAATTCTTGTTGCAGGAATGGCCTTAGCCAAGTCAGGGGTGATGAGCGTTGCCTACAATCCGTTGCGTTCCACTTATAAAGACAACAAGGCTCGTCCTGAAGTTGCTCGTCTCTTCGCACAATCGGCCTACTGGAATAGCGATTTTGCAGGAGCGATCGAGCCAGCAATCGTGCAAATGGCTTTGAGTTCAGATCATGATCCAAATCATGATGATTTGCCAATGAAGCGCCTATTGGTTCAATGTTTGCGAAAAGTGCCCAAGAAAATCGGGGAAAATCTGGTTCTGGAAACCAGTCAAAATCTGGATAACAATCCAAAGGTTTTTCAGGATCCGGCATTTCATCGCACTTTGGGTGATGCATTGTCAGAACTTGGTCTACATCAAATGGCTGTCTTTCAATACAACCTTTGTTTGATGCGAAATCCAGGGGACGCAAATGCCTGGTTTAAGCTTGGCAAAGAATGCGATTTATACAACCAGGACTATCCTTATGCCCTCGTTTGTTATGAAAAAGCTAAAGCATTGCAACGAACATTGCCGCAAATAGAAAATTATCTAGAGCGTTTGCAAGACAGAATGGCCATGCGTGACAACGATTTATCGTGGCGCATAAAAGACTGGCTACGGCTTTCTTATTACAAAGTGCGTACAGCACTTGGCGCAGTTGGTCCGTAGCCATTGGTAGCTATTGATTGATGTTTAGCCGAAAGAACTAAGGTTGCAGAGTGTTGAAATCGCTCGCATGGTGCACCATAACGTTCAATTCCTCGTTCATTTCCACAACATCTTGTTCGCTCAAAAAGTCTTTTAACTTCTCATACATTTTGTTTGAAAATTTGATGTGATCTTCAAAAATCAAAAGCAAACGCTTCAAGCATTTTTCGTATTCTGGTTCGTCGACGTGGACCATAACCAGTTGTCCAAGCTCTTCTTTGAGAATGCTTGCATCCTTTTGACAGGCATCAAGAAATGGCTGCACTTTCTCGTTCTTTTCAACGTGTGACAGCAAAAGCTTATGTTGTTTTTTCAGGTGACCGGTGACTGCGTCGCCGATGTATTTGACTTTGTCGAAGACTTCTTCTCTCGACAAATGCCCATAGTTTTCTGTCACGTATTTGAGCTTTTCTTCGATGTCTTGTTGCTCTTCTTTGAAAAAGGCAAATATATTCATTGTTTCTGCACCTCAGTCTTTTCAGACGGTTTGAATTCCGCTTCGTCGCTGATAAGCTTGCGTCAGCACCGGGAAAATTGTGGATTGTGGTCCTTAACAAGCTGAACAGACGCAATTTCCTAACGGAAGTTGCAGAGCATTAACGGCTTGGTCATTATTAGCCATTTACCCTGACAGAAACTGCCACTAAGTCCTAAGCTAGGGCTATGAATGACGTTTCCGTTGCCGGAGCAGCGAACCGACAACTGAGCCGAACACAGTTTTTCGGCACCATTATCGCCTTGCAGATTATGTTGCTGCTGGCAGCACTCGATCAAACTGTCATCAGTACTGCTATGCCACATATTGTCATGCAGCTGGGCGGCTTTGACCGATACGCATGGGCTACAACTGGCTATCTGCTGGCATCTACTATTGCCGTGCCAGTGCTTGGAAAGATTTCCGACCTCTATGGTCGAAAGATAGTTCTAACAATTGGAGTGGCGATCTTTATTCTAGCCTCAGCCCTGTGTGGCATCTCTGGCGAAAGCTGGATGGACTGGCTGACACATATATCTTTCATCAACGGCGACGGTATGAACCAGTTGATTATGGCAAGGACTTTGCAAGGTATCGGCGGTGGTGCCATTGTCGGTTTGAGCTTTAGCGTCATCGGTGATTTATTGCCGCCAGCCACTCGGGGAAAATATCAGGGGTTATTCGCTGCTGTTTTTGCCTTAGCGTCAATCGTCGGACCCACTGTTGGCGGCTATATCGCCGATATTTCTAGTTGGCGCTATTTATTTCTTGTTAACATCCCAATTGGTATTTTAGGCATCATCTTGTTCGCTATTTGTTTTCCCGGAAACAAGATTGAGATGGTAGATAAAAAAGTCGATGTAGTTGGCATCGTTCTTTTTAGTATTTGCGTGGTGGCACTTTTGCTTGGCCTGAACTTCTCCAACAACATCACGACCAACTGGCAAAGCTTTGCCTGGCTATGCGCCTCTCTTGTCTCTTTTGGTCTATTTGCCTGGGCAGAGCGCACAGCAGTTGATCCTTTTGTGCCTCTTTTCGTTTTTAAAAATCCGATTATTTTAATTTCGGCATTTTCAGTCGCCGTAACAGGGGTGGGAATGTTCGGTTCGACTTTACTAATTCCTTTGTTTATGCAGTCCGTGCTTGGGCTGACAGCCGCAAAATCTGGACTTTTTTTGAGTCCACTGATTATTACGGTGGCCGTGTTTAGTGTTATTGGTGGCTACTGGATGTCTAAATCAGGCAAATATCGCGCCGTCGTTTTAAGCGGACTGGCCGCTATGACTGTCGGTGTTTTTCTTCTAAGCGGTATGAATTTAGATTCTCCTCTGCCTATGATCCTGGGATTTATGATCATGGTGGGGATTGGTCTAGGACTGCTATTGCCGATCTACACAGTCGTAATTCAAAATGCTGTCAGCGACGATTTTCTCGGTACTGTGACTGGACTTTCACAGTTCAGTCGATCAATTGGTGGGACGCTAGGAGTAGCTGGGTTTGGCGCTTTGCTCCTCTTTTTCTACCAGGGCCATATGACCGATCAAATAGAATCAATTCAAACATTGCCACCATCTGTAATGCATTATTTAAATAATCCACTTGCTGGCAACCACCTACAAGCAGACATTGAATCTGCGCTGTCAAGCACGTGCAGCAGTGCGACGGCGCACACGCAGGCCATGGAATTGACGGCCAAATCACGATTCTCTCTGGTTTACGCCGTCGATAACGTTTTTCGACTGTATGGCGTCATGCTTTTAATTGCTTTTTGCTTGAATTTGTTCTTGAGGCAAATTCCTTTGCGCTCTCAAATCAAGCCGTCAGAAGTCATTGAATAGTCATTCAATAATAGGACCGGAACCGCTCGCATCAATTATTTCTTGAGGCTCATTATTGCTGGCACTTGAACTTATTTCAGGCGCAGGCGCCGATAGGCTGCTTTCAGTATCGATACTTGATTCCGAACTGGTCGTTTGCGTGGCTGAGGCGGCAAAGCCGAATTTGGGTTTAATTGACTTCATTGGCAAATCTTCCACGCTTGCTCCAGCATGGCTGGCTGCTGTAGATTGAAGCGCTGCGCCTATGGAACTGACCTTAGACTCTGATTTTTCCTCTTTGCTCAACCACTTCTTTAGCAATTGCTCCAGCTCTGGTAACATAACCGGCTTGAAAAGAAAATCATCCATATCTGCATTCAGACAAAGGGAGCGATCAGGATTGGCTGTCATAGCAATAATGGGCACCCGCTCACGATTATTGGCCTGTTCTGCTTGACGAATGGCAATCGTTGCTTCGATTCCGTCAATTTGAGGCATTTGCACATCCATCAAGATTAAACGATAAGTCAGCTCGGCGGTTTTGCGCAAAGCGTGGCTGCCATCTTCGACCGCATCGCTAGGAAAACCAAGGCGCGTCAATTGTTTGGTTGTCAGAAGCCGTAGTGTGTCGTCATCTTCAACTACTAAAATCTTGTCTGTGTGTGACATTTGGGGATGCTTAAGCCTCTTTGGCCTCTTTAGTTGTCAAATCTTCTTTTTTCTTGAAAGCCTCAAGCGCCTCTTTAAATTGCCGAACGACAACCAGAAGTGTTGTAGCGAGAGTCAAAACAGAAATTACCTTACGAATAGCGCTAGTCATGTCCTGCTCCTGGGCGTTAACAGTTACCGTATGGTGGTGACGGTAGCCAACAGTATCTGTTCCCTCCGTCGCTGGTAATCTCACTGGATGACTAATAATTTTTTGCCGACGCCCTCATGAGAAAGGGGAACTAGGAGCGGTTGAGCAAGTCTGTCAATATAGTCACTTTTGCTGGCGGGGATCTTGTGCTCAAATCTTTGTCAGAGAACAAAGCAGTAATTAAGATGAAGACCACATCCTGGCGGGTGTATCTCGCAGTTGTGGTTGTTATTGCCCTTGTTGGCTCCTGTGGCCTTTGGGCTTTGACTAACTTCATGCAAGCCAATTATAGTCCCGAACGTCTGGCGACGTTGATGGGGCACACGATGCACCGCAACATAAAACTGGGACCAATCAAGTGGAATGTGCGCTGGAGTGGTCTAATTGTCCATGCTGACAGTGCTGAGATTAACGAGCTAAATGGTCGTCCTTTTATAAAAGCTGGACCGACTGAGCTTTCTATTGCCTTGTTGCCCCTCTTGAAGGGCGAGTTCTATCCAAAGCATCTTGATTTTGCCAAACCCGAAATATGGGCTGTACGCTTGAGCGAGAGTCGCTGGAATTTTTCTGATCTGCCAGAATTCGACGCCATTCAAGATGTTTCTCACGTCGCCTGTTATGAGGGCAAACTGCATGTTCTCGACGTCACTAAAAGAGGAGCAAATCGGCGTCCTATCCGCGTTGATCTTACCGAGATCAATTTTCGTCTGGACCGCCCCTTTGGCAAACTATTCTGGCCTTACGCCCTTTCGCTGACCATTCCCGAAACCAAATACAAGACTCATGTATCAGTTTCTGGCAACGGTAGCGGTGACTTGTCCGAATGGCAGCAGAAAAAATACTCGGTCGACGCTAACGTTGATGGAGCAGACCCCAACGATTTTTGGGTATTTGGATTTTCGCTGCCAGAAGTAGATGGTCCTTTGAAATTAAAATTCAAGGGCGAGGGAGTGATCACAAAAGAATTCAAAACAAATCTATTTTTTGAGAATCCACAAATTCGCGCCGATATAAAAAAGGTGGAATACAAAGGAGACATGCTTAAACGCTTGTTGGCGAGCCATCCACTTGCCGGTTCGACATCATCGACAACAAGCGAGACCACACCGCGTGTTGATGATGGCACCACTGTGATTCAAGCGAAAACGATCGCGGCTTTCAATCGCAAGAGTTTGAATGGCGAAATCAAATTTGAAGGTGGAGATTTCTTTTTGCCGGTTAGGAAAATCGGGGTTCAAAATACAAGCGGCACTCTTATTTGCAAAGACGGAGTAATCAGCATCGAGAAAATCGATGGACATGTGGGACCAGGCGCATTCGATTTGAAAGGACACATCACTGATACCAACGATTTAACCGCTCAAATTGACATTCACTCACAAGATTTTTCGATTATCAAAAACTGGCTGCGGGTGCTTGAGATAACTGACGCGCAGGAACAAACTGAGCCCATTTCAGGTGTTCTAAAATCAGCTCATATAGATCTGCAAGCAAATAAAAAAGCCTTCAATTTTAAACTGGAAGCAGAGCCTGCAGGTTTGTTCTATCAGTCTAAAGGCCAGCCGCGGATAGTCGAGTTAACGGGTGGCAAGCTTCGTTATGATGGGAAAAGTTTTTTGCTGGATGGTGTAAAAGGCAAACTGGGTGACGGTGATTTCGTTGTCAAAGGAATGCTTGGACTTACTTCTGGCAGTCACCTCGATGTCACCGCAGACGCCGAGAACGTCGACCTTGATAAAGCCCGTAATCTTCTGCACACCATGCATTTGAGTTTGCCTAAGACTCCGGCCGATGTGATGATTGGTAATATGCGTCGAGCGCAATTACGTGTTGTCGGTTCGCAAAATGATCCAGAAATGACGTTGAACTCAGAGATTGGCGATATTTATGTACAGGACAAAGCTAAATCTCGAGTGTTTCAATTAACGAAGGGCACCATCACTGTCGATAAAAAAATCGTCAAACTAAGCCATCTGGAAGGTCGCATTGGCAAGAGTGAATTTACATTGAACGGCACAGCAAAGATGGAAAAGGAAGCGTCCCTAGACGTTGACTTTAAAGCTAAAAATCTAGAGTTGTCGAATGCGAAAGTAGCTCTGGATAATTTGCAGATTCAATCTCCGTTGCTCGCCGAATCATTGCTATTTGGCTCAGTTAAAGATTTGAACATGCAGATCGCGGGGCCGGTGAGTACGCCTGTGATTACGATGTCGTGCAGTCCTGATGATATTGCATTCGAGCCTTTGGGGTCTGATCGACCGATGCATATTCAAGGCGGGCACATGGATTATCAGCATGACTTGCTGGATGTCGAAGGCGTAACGGTAACGACTGCGAAAAGCAATTTCAAAGCCAGTCTGACTGTGGAGCAACTATCCAGTGCCGCCCGTGTTACTAAGGTATGGATCAATGCACAAAGGCTAGGTTTGGCTGATATAGATTCATACTTGTCTGCCGATAAAGCACCACCATTGGTGCGATCTCAGTATCTGGCGATTTTGAAAAAGTTTGTGATAACGTCGCCTCACGGTCTTTTAAGTGGCAACTTGGCCTATCATGCAAACCCTGGCACTGACCCAACAATCAAGGGAAAGATACAGGTCAAAGACCTTTCCGTCAACGCTGCTGGTTTTGCTTTGCGCAACGTCAATGGCGATATCTCCATGGACAATAATGTAGTTAGCGTTGGCACTATGCAAGGTAACTTGGGGCAAAGCAGCTTTACTGCCAAAGGCACTGTCAGCGATGTTCTCAACGATGATAAGCGACTATATGACGTTGCTCTCGGTGCTCAGGTGGCAGTCGACGATTTTGCTCAGGTCTTGGGTGCGTCGGCCAAGCAAAGTATTCAGGGGCTGAAAACTGTTTCTATGACAGGCGCCTTGAAGGGTAGCGAAAGGAGTCGCCATGTTAATTTCAATGCTCAAGTTGATAGCAAAACTGCTGTTGTGATTAAAACTCCATTCGGAGTTGTTTCAAAGGCGGCCGGCTTGCCCGGGATTCTGATTGGTAGTGTATCCGTGACACCATCACAACTGGTGGTTGATAATACTCAATTGAAAGTCGGTGCGCTGGTACTAAATATCCAAGGCAATTGCAAAAATTATGCAAATGTCGATCTCACTTCGAGTAATCCCGGCTTAGCTAAATCAAACCTTCCTGTGCCGAGCATCGATTTTCATCTGTGGACACCAGATTTCACAGCCGTACAAGATCTTTTGACGTACGTGCCAGAAGAAAATGGAGAGCTTGGACCGATGGCTGGCTCGTTTAGAGGTGGAGTGTATGTTCGCGGCCCTCTTAATGCCCTTGCAGTTAAAGGTGGTGCAGGACTGCGCGATGTGTCTATTTCCAAACTGAATCTTACGCACGTTACCGGTGGCTTTAGAATGCCCGATTGGTTTAATTTACCAGAACCGGGTGCGACCGCCAGCAAAGGTCTTATGTCATTCAAATTTGCCAATGCTACTATGCAAAAATTGCCTGTTACAAATTTGCAGGGTCAACTGACTTCCACTGATGCCGAGTCCTACGACTTAGATGCGAGTGCCACCATTGCTAAAGGTACAATGGCCGTTAAAGGTAATGTCAAAGCGGCGAACGTGGCGACAAACATTCATGTATCCCTTAAGAACGTCGATTCGAAAATGTTGATGGCAGGATTGTTTGACGCACCAAACGAAATGACGGGCTCGCTCGATTTAGAAAGCGACCTGGCAACACAAGGGCTGACAGTGGATCCTTCCAAGAATATTTCTGCTAATGGTACTTTAAACGTGACGAATGGCAAGATATCGAGAATGGCTTTGCTTGCTCGTCGAATCAACCAGGCCAATTTGCTCAAGTCAGGAATTCTTGGCTTCAATTTGAATAACGTTATAAGCAGCCTGGCACCGGGAGAAACTGGCGAATTTCAAAAAGTACAGGCTAAGTACCAGTTGACGTCGGGAAAATTGCAGCTGCATTCAGTAGATGTAGTCTCCGATGATTTGCGCGTCAGTTTAAAAGGACAGGTTAATTTCGCATCCAATGCTATTAGTGTTGAAGCAAATGGGTCTGTTCCAAAAGTGTCTACAGAAGGTCCACTTGGGCATGTGGCACCATTTCTTGGGGTGCACTTGCTCAAGTCAGTTATCACTGACATTCCGACTATGCTGGTTACAGGCAAGGAAAGTAGTTCGTCGGCAGATAGAAGCTTTGCCTTTTCGGCCAAAGGCACACTGGATAAGCTCGAAAACATCAATGAATCGATCTACAAATCGTTCCATTGGACATCGCCTAACGCTACTAATTAGATTTTTTCATTTTTCGGCAACAGAACACTTTCTCATTGCGTCACCAATTACGGTGCAGGCAAAGCACGAGAATTTATTTTTTATTGCAGAGTAATGGAGGAATTATGGCTAAATTAATTACAGGTATCTTTCGCAGCCGGGCTGCAGCGATGCTAGCTGTCGAAGACTTGATCAGACATGGCTATTCGCAAGACGACATCAGTTTGTTGATGTCTGAAACCACTCGCGGAGCGGAATTTGCTGTTGAAGAAGCGACTAAAGGACCTGAAGGTCTGGCGGCAGGCGCGGCCATTGGTGGCGCAATCGGCGCTCTGGTACTCGGTTTGACTTCTGTAGGACTGATTGCTGCTCCTGGAGTCGCTCTATTTGCCGCTGGACAGTGGCTTGCCGGTTTGGCCGGTTTTGGAGCAGGTGCCTTAGGTGGTGGCATTATTGGCGGACTAATAGGTCTAGGCATTCCAGAACACGAAGCCGAACTTTATCAATCCGAATTGCAGAAAGGCGGCATTTTGCTTGGGCTCTACTGTACAGATGCAGAGAGAATCAAGGAAGCCGAAGCTCTGTTGAAGGCCAATAAAGCCGAACACATTACGGCCGAAGCGATCAAAGACGATCCAAAGCATGTTGATGATGTGCGTAAAAGCGCGGTCGTCTAGTTAGTCTTAACGGACAGCCCGGAAACTCTTTAAGCAATAAGGGAAGGCTAAATGCCTTCCCTTATTGCTTTTTACTTTATTCTCGGCAGTTTGACTCTTGTGCAGTCTAACTATCCTTTTGTGGAATTTTGGCAACGATTTTGCCGCGTACATGACGCATCGACAGACGTACGAGCGCATCAGGGATTTCTTCGAGCGCGACGATTTCTTCAACCATCGAACGAACAGTTCCCTTTGCTACAAGCGCGCCGAATTCAACGCCGATTTTGGCGAGGTCTTCTAGGGCCTGGTCGTCTTCGCTGGCATAAACAGCACCGAGTGCGACTTCATGAATAGAAGGGGCTTTCTTGAAAGGAACGAAATCGCTCATGTCTGGCAAACCAGCAACGCAAGCGATGGCGCCATTGTAGGCCAGCATTTCGAGGCCTTTGGTGGCGCTTTCGCTAGAAACAGTATCGACGATGTAGTCGACGCCGCGTCCGTCGGTTAATTGCATGACGCGATTGACGACATCTTCTGTTTGATAATCGATGATATCGGTTGCGCCGAGGTCTTTAACGAAGTTGTTGTTGTGTCTCGAGCAAGTTGTTATGACTTTGAGACCGGCAGCCTTCGCTAATTGAATTGCAAATCCGCCAACTCCACCAGCTCCACCTTGAACTAAAATTGTTTTGCCAGCTTTGACTTGCAGTTTACGGTGTATTGCTTGATAGGCTGTGAAACCTGCACAGGGCAAAGCGGCAGCGTCTGTATAAGAAAGACCGTCAGGCAACCATGAAAGAGCTTTGGTTGTGACGATGGCATATTGGCCGAAACCGCCTGGACGATTTCTATTGCCATGGTAGTAAACAGGATCGCCTGGTTCCCACTCTTCAACGCCTTTACCAACGGCATCAACTACACCAGCAATGTCCATTCCCAGTACTACTGGGTAGTCCCAGTTTGGAAGACCGGAAGCAGCCAATTTATAATCGACTGGATTCAATCCGACTGCGTGTACTTTGACTCTTACTTCGCCAGCACCTGGTTTTGGTTGCTCAACGTCTGAGGGGTATAAAGTTTCCGGTGTGCCCGGCTTATCGAGTACAAGTGCTTTCATGAACGGTTCGACTCCCTTTGATCAACGTTGGACCAATCATTTTATCGTCATCCGTGTCTTCTGACGCCGGACTTGCGAACTAATTATTGAGAAAAAAATGAGGTTGACTGTTTTAGTGTTCGGGCAAATAACGCGCAAGTGCATAGGACTGGCTATCTTGGCTACTTCGAAGGGCTTCCTCGAAAAAATGTTAAGAGTTGAGAATGTGAATGAACGTATAAATTTCTGTGATTCGCTAAATATTTTTTGAGGCAATTAGCCAATCTTGCTGCAAAATCTTCCACAAAATTACATATTTGGCTTCAGGCTCGAACATTTGATAATTTGTAAACGAGCTAAAAGTCAAGCATCTCAAGGGCTGGGCGATTTGGAATTGCCCGTATTGAAATCAAAGCCTTTATCGACGCGGTCGTGGGCTCCTAATTTGTGATGGTCTTCGTGTGATGGCAGGCTCTTCTCGCGGGCCTGCGCTGCTTCGGCTTCTTTTTCGGCAGTTTTGTCGGCTTTTTCAATAGCCTTTTGCGATTTTTCTTCCTTCCTTCGCTCTTTGTTGAGTTGCTTGGAAGACTCGACGCCAGCTGTGCTTTTGGCAGAGTTTTGAGCATTTGCCGGCGAGATCATCATGGCAAGCAGACCACAGGCAAGGAGCGTCAAATTTTCATTGGCGAAAGCTTTTTTTGTGTGCGGGAATAACATATAGCTCCTTTAGCTGAAATCGATACATCCAGGTGCGATGACAATTGCCTATCGTAAACTACTGATCGATAAAGCGGCGATTCCTCATGCAACTATTCTTTTTTGTCTCTTTCAGCTTTGTTTTTCTCACTTTGGACCGGTTCAGGCTTTTTATCGGCTTTCCCCATGACTGCTCCGTCAGACTCTTCATTTAAAAGAATTGCAGCCGCTTGTAAATCGTCGCGTTGTTCTTTGTTCAATTTGGGATACTGAGGATTTATTTGCTGAAACTGTGAGCAAATTATGTGACCAACCATTAGTCTCATGAATGGCTTGTTATCGGCCGGGACGACATACCATGGTGCGCATTTGGTGCTCGTGTTGCTCAGACAATCTTCGTAAGCCTTTATATATTCATCCCAGTGCAATCGCTCTTTTGCATCATTTGCTGAAAATTTCCAATTCTTTTCGGAAAGGTCAATTCGTTTTAGAAATCGCTTTCTCTGTTCATCCTTAGAAACATTCAAAAAGAACTTAATTACGGTGGTGCCGTTTTGGGTCAAATACTCCTCGAAATTGTTGATTTCTTTAAACCGTCTCAACCAGAGATCTTTGCCAACCAATTCTGGTGGCAAATTCTGTAACGCCAAAAATTCTGGATGCACTCTTGTCACCAATACCTCCTCATAGTAGGAGCGATTGAAAATGCCAATGTTGCCGCTTGCTGGCAAGGCTTTGACGCATCGCCATAAATAATCATGCGATAGTTCTTCAACTGATGGCGTTTTAAAACTGGTGACCTGGCAGCCCTGGGGATTTACTCCAGACATCACATGTTTAATAGTCGAATCTTTGCCAGCAGCATCCATTGCTTGAAGAATGATCAGCACAGAGCGCCGTTTTTGCGCGTAAAGTTTATCTTGCAAATTTGAAAGAGTTTCAATACCCTGTTTGAGGAAATCAGAGCACTCATCTTTTGAAATATCATCGGTAGACCATTTAGTGCAGAAGTCTTTTTTTAAGGATACATTCGTATGTGGTTGCACCATAATTTGAGCAGCTATTTTATTGAGCGTTTCGAGTGAAGTGGGCATGGCAAGTCTCCAGCAGTCTCTACATTCTAGCAGGATGTTGAAAATCACTGCTTATGGTGGCATGCCTATTGTATCGTTAGCACCTAAAGCTAGTGTCGCTGGTCACCGAAGGGCAGTTTTATGAATTTGCATTCTTGTTGCACCTAGAGCTTTTGACTTTCTGGGATAAACTGAACAAAATCGTTGATCGCTGCTATCGAAACCACGAATTTATCATGAGCAACCGATGATGCGCTTCATGCGCGGGGCGCAATAATCATTCCTACCGCCACCATTAGCTCAACAGTGTAAAATGTAGAACCCGAAGTGAGATTTTTCTGTGCGCAAGTTGACACTTATATCTGCTGCGATTTCGTTTTTTTGCTTTTCGTACCCTGGATTCTGTGATCTCAATGCAACAGAGCAATGGAAAGGGCTAATCCAGGATGGTCATAATCTAACAATTGGCGAGCATCCAAATCAATTGGAAGCAGTTAGATATTTTTCCAAGGCTGTCGCTCTGGCTAGAGAGAATAAATTACCTGAGAAGTACTATGCCGAAGCGCTCTGTCGAATGACCACTGCCGGGATAGCCAGCGGTGTGGTTCCTATTGTTTTGGCCGATCAGCACTGCCAGGAAATTAGAGAGCTATATAAATCTGAAAAAGCTAAACACGCATTAGACCCTGATTTAGGCGGGTATATTCTAGACCTTGCAGATAAATACGCACAGCACAATAAGAGTGATGTTAAAGACTGTTATGAACATGCATATGCTCTCTCAATGGACGTCCTTAGTGAAACCTTTCCAGAGAGTAAAGATTTGGCGAGGTCTACCTATATTCTCAGTGACTACTATGTTCAGGATAATAAGCCAGACAAGGCCATTGAAGTACTTTTGCAATTTAAATTGAAATGCGAAAAAAAGTTGAAATCTAAAATGCTAATGAGATCGATTTACGAACTTTATGATCGCCTAGCAGTTAGTTACGAGGCCGCACATAGATATGAAAGTGCCAAGAAAGCTGAATCGATGGCAATGAATGCAGCTAAATTTGACGTTAGGTATTCTAATATCGTTTTTCCTCGAAGTTATTCTTTCCTGGCGATGAATGCACTTGCGCAAAAACAGTCTAAGGAAAATAACGAATATTTTTCGAAAGCGATTGTTGAAGCAAGGAAAGTAAGGGGAAATACAGATGCAATAGAATATGTCAACCAGTTGTTTGAACTGCCAAAAATAGATAAGCACGATCAACAACTCGAATTAGCAGAAGCAGAACTCAAGATAATTTTAGAAGTTGAAGAAGCCTTATCGGCAGACAAGAAAAAGACGGACTTTATCACCTATTTGTTACTTGAAACTCTGAAAGATGAACACAAAACCGAAGAATGGAAACGGTTGGCTGAATCCGGTGTTTTTAATGACCAAATGGCGATTAAGCATGACAGCATAAAGAATGCTATCGGAAATCAGTGGTTAGCAAAGATGAAATTAGCTAATTCGCTACAAAGTAGTTCTCCACGAGCGAAGTTAGACAAGAAACAATCTCAAATCTTGGGAGATGACCCGCACCCTCCAGACTCAAAGGCGCAAAGTGTGTATTTAGAAGCTCTCAATTTGGCGGAGAAATTCGGGCCAGAATCGAGGGAAGTACAGACAACGCTTTTAAAACTCGAAATATCTTATTTTCTTGACCATAAATTTGCTGCTGTAGAACCCTATTATCATCGCACCATCACAATGACACACAAATATTACACATACGAGGCTCGAAAAAAATTGGCTCCGGAAAGTTTTCCGTTGATGGATGAACTCGCAAATTACTACGAGCAAGAAGCCACAGCTCATTATGAGTGGTGTCTTGGCTTCTGGAACCACTGCCTCGATCTTCGAGCTGCTGTTAGTCCTGAGCACAAGAAGTTACTCAATACATATTTAGCAGCAGGGAATGAAGCACTAAGACGGGGAAGATATGATTTGGCTGAAGAACCATTAAAAGGTGCAGTAATAACCATTGAAAATAGAGCGAATGGGAGGAATAGTCCAGATTTGATAATCCCTTTAAAGCTGTTAGCGAAGGCACAAGAGGGAAATAAGAACTACAAAGAAGCGATTTTTTCTTTAAACCGTGCTCTGATTCTCGGTAGAAATGCAAATCTAATATCAACACAAATAAAGATAATTAAGACCGATATTGCTCGAGTTACTGCAAAATTCAAAATGGGCCATTAGAACTATTGAGCATGCAAAAACACAATAAATTTGAAAGTATGTTCAATGCTTCTCGGTTTGGCTTTGGTTCTCGTTGCCTCAATTTGGCCGGCTCTAGTATTTAATTGGGCCCTGTGCACGCTCTCAAGTGATTGTTTCGTTAATTCATACTTTTGGTTACTCAGCAACATTGCTAATTCGAGTTGTATTTGATGCAATGGTATTAGAGGGGAGTCCCTGGAATCTCAATTAGTAGATTTTCGCGAGGATTTTGCATTTGCATAAGCATAGTTCTGGGCGCCTTAGCGTAAGCTACGGCGGTGTTCTTGCGTCGTTTTTTTTATTAGTTTCGATAATTGTATTTGCTCAAGCTGCTTACGCAACGCCAGAGAGTGACGCCAAACTATTCAGAAAGAAGATTGATGGTTTTAATAAGGCGATCAAAGCTACGCCGCGCGAACCTAGTTTGTATGAACAGCGAGGCAAGTGCTTGATGGATGCCAAATACGACAAAGAAGCTTTGACTGATTTCAATGCCGCAATAATGCTTGGATCTCGGAACTATTTGGTCTACGAATATCGTGGTGACTTGTTTATGCAGCACGATGACAATAAACAGGCTGTAAAAAGTTTTGATGAAGCTATCCGGCTGAAGCCTGATAATGCTGGATGCTGGTATTTGCGAGGCATGGCCCGCGGTCGTGTTAATAGATTCAAAGAAAGCGTAGAGGATTGTACTGAGTCGATTCGGCTTGAGCCTAGAAACGGTATTGCCTATGCCATACGTGGTTATGCATATGAAAGGTTGAAGCAGAGGTTGGAAGCTTCGATTGACATGCAGAAAGCAAAAGATCTCGGTGTGCCACCGAAATTCTTGATGGCGATTCATTAGGGGGTATGCGGAGGGCAGTTAAAGACGATAATTTCGTATGGTTTTGAACGGTGGTACACTAGATTTCGTTGTGTCCCACAGAAGACCTTATTGATGACATTTTTGAAATCGCTAGTTTTAGCCATTGCTAGTCTGTGTCTCGTCGTTTTGGGAGCGATTTCTGGTGCTCTTGCGTTGGAGTCGATAGACTCACCTGGAGAAGCGATAGAGCGGGATAAAATTAAACAGTTGACTTCACAAATTAAGGTAGAGCCGAAGCAGGCGTTGCTTTATGCCAAACGTGGGCAATGCTATGTGCATTTGAAGGACTGGAATAATGCTCTGGCGGACACTAATACGGCTGTATCGCTTAGTCCAAATACCGCACTCTTTTACTTGGCGCGGGGCAGCATCTATAGTGCGATGGGAAAACGCGATTTGGAGGAAGTTGACCTTGAGCGTGCGGTCAAGCTCTCTCCGGACGATGTCCAGTGCCTAAGAAAACTTGCGGCACTGTACACAGTCAATCATAAGTACTCTGACGCTCGCGATTTGCTTTCAAAAGCGATTTCCATCAAATCTAACTCGGCGGAGTTGTACTTGCTCCGCGCCGAGGCTTTAACATCGATGCGAATTTTTCCGAAAGCAGTTGCTGATTGTGACCAGGCAGAGAAGCTTGAACCAGAGAGTAAAGAAATTGCCTTAGTAAGAAGTGAAATTAAAAGGGTTCAAGAGTCCAAACCTACTGAAAAATAGTCTTTCTAGAGCCTTAAATGCTATGGTAAATATTTATGGTCGAAAACTTCGAGCTGAATAAAAATCCTACTTCTGCGCATTCTATAGATGCGGCGAATCTTTCGGCACGAGTTAACAGTGGTGGTGAAACGGACTTAGGGGCATTAGATAAGACAAGCTCTCCAGCAAATAAACAACAAAAGTCTTCAGAAGTTCCATTGCCGTCACAAAGCAATTTAGAGTCGAAACCTAGTCAGAGTCCCCCGGCTGATGTGAGGCCAGTTCCGGCTGCTCCGCCTGAGCGTTCTGCTCCAGTAGCACAGCAGCCGTTACCTCACGAGACTCCTGGTGACCCCGCGATTCTCGTACCCCAGGGGATCGGTAGGCCTTCCGAAGCCCTGCCGACCCAGACTGTCCCTAAGTTGAGCGAAGGCCTACAACCTCTTAATGCCGCTGAATCCCCGCTACGTGACCAGAATTCTTCAATTGCTCAGCCACCAGTTCAAAAATCCTTCCTGCCAGAAAATTTGATCGCGCAGCGTCCTAAAGACTCCGACGGAAGTCTGGTAATTACTCCTTTGCAGGAAAAAGGCTATTCGGAGTCTCGGCTGGGCAATTCTACCGTCCCTCCCATCGACCGCACCAAGATAACAGAAGCCCAGCCGCAGCCATCTCCTGCGAAAATATCGCTTGGGGAGTTAGCTGCCAAATTAAATCAAGACGACTTAAAACAGCCGATTTCTCAGCCTTCATCACGTTCTGAAGCAATCGATGCCAGATCGAATGAAAGAATTCAAACTACGGAAAAGGGGCTGAGCATACCTGGCGGTGACAGCACGAGAGCAGCCGTTACTAACGAAACGGCTAAGACGATTCTAGATTCAAGCGACCACAGCCGGCGCCATGAAATTCCCCTAGTAAACCCAGTTGCACAAGCCGTACCTTCCGGTTCCGAAAAATCTCTACCTGCTGTTCCTCCACCGGCATTGGCCGGACAGGTCTCCATCACTAGAGACAACAGTCAAGATGCTTCTGCGGCGACTATTGCAAATCGACCTGGCTCGATTTCGCCCGATCGTCCTGGTGTGTCAGACAAATTACGAAGTGACGTCGTTCAAAAATCTAGAATTGATACCAATTTGACCGAGCGTTCATCAAAAGTCGATGTCGGTAAAATTGAAACAATTGATGCTCGTACCGCAAAGACTGAGGGGGCTGCCGTTTCCTCATCTGCTGCTGACGCCATCAAGAGTAATCGCGCCGAGACAATATCGACGGATAAACCCAACAAAACTGACAAGGTCGACGCCACAAAGCCGCTTGGTGACATCAAAACTCGGGCCGAAATGGGCAATCAGACTAAGCGGGAGCCTTTGATAATTCCAGGCGTTATTACCAGCCGTACTTCTGATAGTGGAAAGGGCGGTAAAGGCACTAAAGCAGACGGTTCTGGCAAGCCTGATACGAAAAGTACTGACACAAAAACTTCTGATACCACGAAAATCGACGGAAAAAAAGTTGATGGAGGCATCGCTGGAGTTAAAAATGGTGGTACCGCATCTGATGTTGTATCAGGCAAAAAAGACCATATCAAAGTTGATAAATCCGAAGGGAAAGTTGATCAGCATCCTGATACGAAGATTGCCGCTTCTGCTTCAAATGTGATAAGCGGAGTTGCAGGGCGCATTGTAGACGGCTTTGCCACCATTAAAGACAAACTTATCCCAGGTGCAAAGACGAACGTGGATTCGCGATCCGACAAAGTCGATGGGCATCCTGAATTTGCCAATCATTCCGCACAGCCCAAGCCAAATGATGCAAATTTGGGTATCGGACGTGATTTAAAAATTTTGTTGCCATCTTCTAGTGGTGAATTTATTTATAATGGCAAAAAGCCGCTTGCAGAATCTCGCGAAGATACTTTGAGTAGCAAAACAGGCGGGCTAAAGCAGGCGTTGGTGCAGATTTTTGGAAATCGTCCAGATATTGTAGCGGATCTCAAAGCCAACACATTTCCCGGACCGAAAACAGTTCCTTTCGAAAACGCTCAATCCAGGGCAGGCGATCGGCAACCTCCAAAAGTGCCGGATGGTGCCGATAAACTTGATCATGCTTATTTGCGAAATCAGAAAGGTGACAAAGTTCCGACAGGCAATTTGCGTGAACAGTTAGCGGAACTGAAGGCCAGTTCCGATAGTACAAAACTGCATAATGCCGATACTGAACTAGAAAATGACGGTATCGAAGTTGATTCAACAAATCGACAACAGATCAAAGACTTTACTGTGCAACTCGGCGAGATCGCAAAAGGATCTGTGTCCGTCCCGACTACTGAGTTCTTCACCGCAGATGATACCACTGAGGAAATCGATCAAGCAGCGTCCGATGACGATGAATATGATAGCCGCTATCTCTATTATGTGAAAGAGGGTGATACCTTACGCTCCATTTTTGATAGTCAACTACCTCATGAAATCGGCAATGAATCTGTATTTGAATATTTTGTCAAAACCAACGAGCAAACTGTTCGCCTGGCCTCAGCGTTGTCTGCAGATAGCATGAGCTTCGCTTTGCGACCAGGAACGGTTCTAAAACTGCCCACACCTCGACAAATCGCACAACTGAAGGCCGTTTGACTACTGTGGTATCAGCGTTTGCATGCCGTGTGCGCTTAAATAGTTTTTGAAATCCTGTCTCAAGTCAACGCCATTTTGCATGTTCACTGGTTGAAACGGTTGCACTAATTTCATGAAGGAATAGGCTTTGACCGCCGCTTTGGGGTGACCCATTTCGTCAAAAAATTGCACCGAGCTGTCGCGACGAATTAAGCCTGGCTCAACCAGAACAATTTTTTGAATTTCTTCTTGCTGAAATGTGTCTCGCACGATGTTGTCTGGTTTGGATACACGATGCGTCATCGCTACATAGCGCATCACAAAACCAACGGTTGGATCCATTTGTAATACTTCTTTCGTCATTACGGTCTGATAGTCGACGTAGTTTCCGCCAGCTTGCTGGCTCAAGAATGGCTCGCAGTGGTAATTCCAGCAATGCCCGACCTTATCGACTTGATAGCCCCAGTTTTCGTCCACTGGAGCGGTGATGGTTTTGATGTCTTCTGGTGGAAAGGTAGTCGTTTCAACGTCGCGGTGCCAAGTCCCTGGCATCCATGGTGGTATCAGATACCATGAGCCAATGGTGCCTCTGGGCGGCAACGCTTTTTCGTTGAAGGAAGCACCTGCTCTCAAAGGTGCCGGCGCAGCTGGCATCGTCGCGCTGTGAGCGATTTCTGCCGTCAGCATCTCTGCCTGAGCAAATTGCCCTGTCCACAAAAACATGGACAGGACAATTAAAACTTTCAACTTAGGCCGACGAATCATGCTCAATGTCTATTGATGGGATTTCAAATATTACAGTGAATTCCCGTCGGATGCCAGATTCTATTTTTTACCGTCTAACTGTTGTTGGAAGGTTAAATAGGTTGTGTAACCCTTAGCGTCATGCGAATACCACTGCGACATATCACTGTAATCAGTGAGCGGCCATCCGTTTGCATAGCGGGTTGCAAGGTCGGGATTAGTTATATATGGACGACCAAAGGCAATCAAATCTGCTCTGTCTTCTTCAATTGCTTTTTCTGCAAGACTGAAGTCATAGCCGCAATTGCCCATTAGAGGGCCGCTGAAGACTTTTCTTAGATCGCTAAGTGTGACTGGTTCACCCAGATTGTGAAATCCGAAAGCCAGACCATCTAACACATGTATGTAGGCCAGACCGTAGGTGTCTAGTTGTTCTGCCACATAGAGAAACTGTTCTCTGAAATCAGGTGAACCCATATCGTCATAAATACCGTTCGGCGATAGTCTGACGCCGACTCGACCTGGTTCGAAAACAGTGGTTACGGCTTCAACGACTTCTTTCAAGAATTGATAGCGTTTTTCGACGCTGCCACCATATTTGTCAGTTCTTAAATTGGTCTTGCTTTGCAGAAACTGGTCGATTAGATATCCGTTGGCAGAGTGAATTTCGACGCCATCAAAACCGGCTTCCTTGGCTCTGCGAGCAGCTTCTCTGTAATCATTGACGATGCCTGGAATTTCATCGGTTTCAAGCGCACGAGGGACTTCATAATCTTTCTTGCCTAAAGGAGTGTGAATCTTGTCGCCCTTTAATTGCACGGCTGAAGGTGCAACAGGCAGTTTATGATCGACTTGAAAATCGCTATGGGAAACGCGACCCTGGTGCCACAGTTGCAAGAAGAAGCGTGAGCCGCCTTTGTGCACCGCTTCAACAACTGGCTTCCAACCTTCTTTCTGAGCATCGTTAAAAATGCCAGCATTGCCTATCCAGCCAATTGCCTGTTGCGAAATCGAAGTTGCCTCTGTAATGATCAAACCAGCGTCAGTGCGCTGTGAGTAATATTCAGCCATCAAAGCGTTCGGCACCCTAGTTTCACCCGCCCGGCCTCTGGTCAATGGCGCCATGACAAAACGATTTTTGAGCTCGAGACCACGCAGGCTGAATTTATCGAGCAATACTTTGTGTGTTTTGACAGTCATTGGCCCTCCAGACGTGCCAGCCATGCCGAGCACAATTTTGTGTAATCCGTACCAGTGTTGCTTTCCGAGCCGCTATCAGCAATAATTGAATAGTTCGATCGTCGGATAGTTGCATGACTATCGTACTAATAGACTGGTCCACTGTCAAACATTATGAAGCACATACTTCACCCTTCCCTACATGATCTTCGCTTGCCAACAGTCTTTTATGCTGTTAGCGACCCAGTGCGTCTTGGCGTCATTTTGAAGCTGGCTGACGGTTGCGAAAAAACATGCGGCGACCTTGAATGTGGCACAGTTGGCAAATCTACAATGACCCATCATTTTAAGGTGCTCCGCGAAGCAGGCATCGTTTTCACGCGTGTCGAAGGTCGTGAATACTTTACGCGATTGCGACGCGAACTCATGGATGAGAAATTTCCGGGACTTCTCGATGAGATCGTGCGTGCGGCCAAGCAAGAGTTACAGTCGGTAGCCAGTGCATGACTGCAAATAGTTTTATAGACGGGCTGTCGATGGGGAAACCCATCCGTCTCGAATATCTTTTTATCAACGAAAAACAACTTGCCCGAAAGCCTTTGCTCATTTTTCTGCACGAAGGGCTTGGCTCAGTTGAGATGTGGCGCGATTTTCCGCAACAAGTCTGCGAGTCACTAAAACTACCAGGACTGCTCTATTCAAGATACGGATATGGACGTTCGACGCAGCGGCCGACTGGCGAGATCTGGGGGAGTGATTACCTGCATGTACAATCTCATTTAGTTTTACCGGAATTAATGCAGCTACTGCATTTGCAGGACGAAAAGCCTATCCTGGTAGGACACAGCGATGGCGCCAGTATAGCGCTGCTTTATGCCTCTCGATTTCCAGATAATGTTTCCGGTGTGGTGGCTATGGCACCTCATATTTTTGTTGAAGATGTCACCATTGCCGGTATCAAGAAAATGCGTGACGTTTATCTGCAATCTAATATGAAGCAGAAACTGGCGCGTTATCACGAAGATCCAGATTCTGCCTTTTGGGCATGGAATGACAGTTGGCTGCAGCCGGACTTTATTAACTGGAATATCGAGTGTGAGCTTCTGGCGATCAAATGTCCACTTCTTTGTGTTCAGGGGTACGATGATGAATACGCGACGATGCGGCAGCTAGACGGCATTAAAAAGCTAGTCCCTCACGCCAATCTCTTGAAATTGTCTGATTGTGGGCACTCTCCGCAGCGTGATCAGCCTGACGTTGTGATTGAGGCGATTGCCAAATTTGTGTTTGATTTAATCTAGGTTAGCGAAACTTTCTAGAAGGCCAAGTGTATTCCCAATAGTCACTCATTGGAGAATCGTTATGGCTGTAACTTTTGGTTCTTACTGCCGCTCTACCCTATTGGCTTTGGCACTGCTTAGTGCTGTTACAGGTCAAGTAGAGGCAAAGCGCGCTTTCGCTCGCGGTCCAAATGGATCGGTTGGAGCATTCAATTCCCAGGGACAATATGGATCGCGTATGGGCGCTCGCGTTTTAGGACAAAATGCCGGTGCTGGATTTCGTCATGGACAATTTACCGGACCAAATGGTGGCAGTCTCAACGGCAATGGCAATTTCGCTTATAAGCGCGGTGCCGGAGGCTTTCGCAACAGCGCCTGGAACGGTACTGCACCAAAAGGAGCAAGCGGCAGTGGCTACAGCCACTCTCAATACAACGCTCAAACAGGTCAGGGTGCGCGTAGCAGCAGCGAGCAATTAGCCACTTCATCAGGCAAAGATTACGGATACACAGGCGATACATCATTCACCAAGGGGCAGGGTGGATCGTCTGTCGTGCAAACTGACAATCATGGCACCTATGACGTAAATTTCGCTAAGGGACAAAAGCCAGTAGTGGCACCAGTTCCGTAAGAATGGTCTGTAGTTTGTTTAGATCAAATTGAAGAAAACATTGGAGTACTTTATATGAATACATTGTGCAAAAAGAATTTGCTCATCGCCACCGGTGGAATTTTTGCTTTGACGAGCATATGGTCAGTTGCTCAGGCTGCAAAGCCTTCCTCGTCGACAACATCGACTGCCGTTAATGTGGTCTCTGATGGAGACAGCAGCTGGCATCGACAAATACTCGAACACATTGAGCATCGCATATTTAAAATAGTCCATGCTAGCGAAGAGCAGAAAGAAAAATTGACTTCTATTTTCAACAGCACTTATGAACAAAATGCAGACGTTCGCAATGAGCTGAAAGCAAAAGTCTTGAGCTTGTCGAAGGCATATGCTGATGATAACGTCACAAACGATCAGATAAAGGATCAAATAACTGCGATCAATGACCTGCGCGCTAAACTAAGAAGCAAGCGAGTGGAGGCATTGCTTTCTGCCCGCGAGGTCCTCACCTCCAAGCAAAGACAAATTCTCTCAGAGCGTTTAAGTGAACGATTTAGTGATAATTAGAGTAGAAGCCTGGTGATTTGTTGTGGCTCCGGCTGAAACTGACGATAGCGAATTGATAGCACGCACACTTGCCGGCGATGCCGGCTCGTATGCGGTGCTAGTCAAGAAATATCAAAAGCTTGTTTACAACGTGGCAATGCAAATTGTCCGCCAGAAAGAAGTGGCAGCCGATATTACTCAAGACAGTTTCATCAAGGCTTACAAAGCGCTCTCCAGTTTTCGCAGCGGTAGTCCATTTAGACCCTGGTTGTTGCGTATTACAAGCAACGGCGCATTGAATGCCATCCGTGATGCTAAAAACACATTTTCTCTCGATCAAGTTTTGGATGAATCGCCATGGGATGAACCAGCCAGCAACGAAATCCTCGAAGACGATATTGATTTGAAGTTGACTGAGGAAAAACTTGAGAGTGTCTTGCAGACATTGCAACCGTTGCAACGTCACATTTTTTTGTTGAGATTTAAACACGATCTAAGCTATGAGGAAATCGGACACGTAGTCGAATTACCCCATACCACTATCAAATCATTGTTGTTTCGCGTGAGAACAAAAGTAAGGATCTTAATGACAGACTGGATCGTCGATGGCGAAGTAAGTTCATCGAGAACACAAGGCAAAGGTGAGCGTCATGAATGAATTGTCGAATAACGATGAATCACAAGAATGTGCGCAGATGCGCCGTCAATTCGATTTATACGAACTTGATTTACCGTATGAAAATGACGACGCTAATTTTGAGATGCACTTTCAAAATTGTGCCAGCTGCAGAAATTGGTTAACAAACTGGGACCTGGTCAAAGTCTCTGTGCATAAAATGGAAGACCTGGAAGTTCCTGCCATGGTTTTCGATAACATCATGGCAGCGGTGACCCCACTTTCAACTACAGCACCAGTAACCGGGTTCAGCTCTGGCGATGTGGCGAGTATGTCTTGTGGATTTGGTATTTTGCTTTTGTCATTCATAATTTTCGCTTCAGCGAGTCTGGACGAATCCATTTCGTGGTGCGTGAGCTTTGTCTTGCTGGTTGCTTTTAATCAATTGACCAAAACCCGAACTACTTTAGGAGTCGCTTAAGGCATGCCTTCTAAAACGTCAACTATTGCTTTGTTCGTGAGTCTGGTGTCATCTTTGATGCTCAATTGTGCGATGCCATCATGGTCTGCTCCCGTTGAATTACACTCTGACATGAGCGATTCGCCTCCAATAATTTCGGGCGAGTCCAGTTCTATGACTATTGATCAGCAGCAAATTCCATATGATGAATTGACGAAGGACTCTCATAATGATGACGTCATGCGCTATCCACTTGTGTACTGGCGCCAATGGTCAAATCGAAAGCTGCCACCATTTCGTGTGCTGATTTTTATGCTAGGTCTGGTGTCCAGTGTGCAGCTGCTATTAGGCTCACAACTGGATGCAGCTAGAGTGATCTACGATAAGCAACGGCTGCGCATGTTTGGTATTGGTGCACTGATTTCCGTGCTTGGTTGTGTTGTCGCGGGTTTTTTGTATCGCTTAGAATTATTCGCACCACTTGCCGGTTTACTAATAGCTCTTGTGCAATTGTTCAATTTGTTTGGCTTAACTGTGGCTGCTCAATCCATGGGTATCGGCTTGTTGAAACTTCTTAAACTCGGGCAGTGGCAGCAAACATCGAAGCTGGGATTGTTAGTTCGGGTGTGGGTTGGAGCGTTTCTTCTGTCTCTGATGGTGTTGATTCCACGAATAGGGGCATTGCCACCAGTTGGTAATCGTCTGCTTTGTCTCTTTGCTGTAGCTGGCTCTGGCGCAACGCTGGCGTTGATCAAGAGGGGAAAGGATTCGCCGAATATTTAGTTGCGTTTTTCATTCCAGGTTGTGCGCATTAAAGCCAGCACGTTTTCGTCGGGATCGCTGATTCTATGCACAAACACATTATTCTTATGGTCGACTAAGCGGCATTCTGAAGTAACCTTAGTGAATATTTTTGCTTCGCGCATAAAGTGCACGTCGAATTCGCTCATGAAATTGCGCAGTCTTACTTCGGGCAAGATTGCCTCTAGCGCCCATTCGAGGTAGCAGACATTATTAACGTGAAAGTTGTAGTCAATGTCGCTTGCTCGAACTTTAAATATGCGCGAAGAAATTTCACTGTTTTGTTTGTCGAAAAGCTCTTTTTCTATGGAATTGAGCATGTCTGGAGAATGCCCTTCGCTTGTATATTGGTTTAGGTAACTCTGGATTTTCTGCGGACGTCTCGACTCTTTGTCCAGGAGCAGCCACATGCTAGATGCCTTGCCAGTCTCTCTGCTTGTATCATCAAAGAGTGCGAAATCTCTATAGGCTCTCAATTGTGTAGTGCGCTTCGTCGGCCAAGTTTTAATGGAAAGTGAATCGTGCCACTTCGGATATTCGCTCATTCTCAAGCTAAGTTGCGACAGGACCCACATTTGTCCAATGGTGGAAATGGCTTCACCAGACACACCCAGTTTGTCTGCGTGATTACTGGCCGCTTCCTGCAGAAACCGACAGAGGCTCTGGGGAGTAGCAAAGCTGGACGGACCAGCCTCGTAAGAGTGGATTTTGAAAGTTTCCTGCCACAGCAATGGTGCATTCGCTGGAGCTTTAGCAGGAATGTCGTCTTTAGGCTGCTCTTGGTTCATGGGGCAATGATATCAAACCTGCTCGCTTGCCAACCACTTAGAATAAAACATCATCGTCGCAAGAAGAATAGCAATGACAATAAGCGCCAGGCGCAAGGTCACAATTTCTGCCAAAAAACCAATCAGTGGCGGTCCCGCCAATAAACCAAAATAACCAATCAAAGCAACCGTGGCAATCGCCGAGGCGGCGCTGATGCCTTTCACATTTCCTGCAGCGCTAAAAGCGATAGGAACTATATTGGCAACACCAATACCAATTAAAGCAAATCCAAAAATCGATGCTAGCACCGGTGTAGCACATGGCAGGAGCACCAGAATCAGTCCTAACGTGGCAAGGGCGGAGCCAGCGCGAACTATCAATAACTGACCTAGCCTGGCGACGAGAAGATCTCCGCTCAACCTGCCAATGGCCATCGTCACTGAAAATGCTGCGTAACCGAGGGCCGCTGTTCCTGCATCTGTATTAAGTACGCTGTGCATAAAAACGCTCGACCAATCACCGATGGCGCCTTCGGTCAAAAAGCAGCAGAACATGATTACACTGATTGCAACGAGCGCCTGGTCTTTTGTAAAGTAGCTGAGCGATTCTTTGATATTAACTCCGCCTTGCGCCATTGTGCTTTTATCGACGGCCGCCGGAAGCAAGAAACTATAAGATATGGCATTCAACAACAGTAGAAGAACGCACGCGCCCAGAAAATGCCATTCTGGCTTAATGTTTAGATGCGCAATAGCTGCTCCGCCACAGGCACCAAATATGCCACCAATGCTAAACAAGGCGTGAAAGCCTGACATTATGGGGCGGCGAAAAACTTTTTCGACAACTACCGCATGAGAGTTCATTGCTACGTCCATGGTGCCTAATGTTAGACCGAAAGCAGTGATTACTAGACTGAGAAGAATGAGATTGTCGGGTAGACCGGCAATCGCTAAACAGATAGTGGCGCAACTGGCCATCACACCAATTGTCGGTCGACTTCCAAGTGTTGCAATCAGACGCCCTGCAAAACACATTGCAACCAAGGCGCCCACAGCCATGCTCAAAAGGGCGATGCCGAGCAAGCCTGTGCCGACGTGCAATTTATCTTGAATCGAGGGAATTCGCGATGCCCATGTCGAAAATGCACAGCCATTGAGGAAAAACATGGCGCCTGTAGCCGTTCTTGCTCTGTCGATAGCTGCAGTCGATAAATTTTGCCAATCGAATGTCGCGATGGGTGCGCTCGGTATGGGCGTTTCTAAATTGCTATCCATTCTGACCTCAAGGACAAGAATTATACATTCTTGCTTTGTTCAGCCCGGCAATTCGTCCCAGGTTCGCCCGTCTAATTCACGTCCTGTTACCTTTTTGTTGCGACCCCCCCACTGTTTAAAGAAGAATGCGACGTTGCGTTGATTGCATTGATCTCTAATTTCTCTGACCCAATCTGGATTGACAGGTCGAGGTCTGCGCCCAGATTCGCCGCCGACGATGACCAAATTGATGTTTTCCAGGCGCAAGTTTTGAATGGGGCCAAGAAGTGGTTCTACTGACAGAAATTTGATGATTGCATTTGTTTGACGCAGCAAATCGATTCGAGTTTGATAGTCGTCATTTTCGACGCTCACCCCCATCCAGATATTTGGCGCCCAGGCTAAGCGTTGATTCATTTCAAGCAGGCGGTCGGCTCGCTTGGTCAAAATTTGAAAAGTGTGCCAGTGAGCCTTGTTCATGGTTGCAAAAACTGACTGAATGAAAGTTTCTGGCACGTCTTTATGAAATAAATCGCTCATTGAGTTCACGAAAATGCGCTTTGGCTTTTTCCAGGTTAGAGGCAAATCGAGCCGGTTTGACCACAATTTTAAGTCGAATCCTTGTTCGTAAGGATGACCGGGTACGCCGCGAAATCGTTCTGCAAATGTTTCTGCATAACAGTTGGCACAGCCGGGACTTATTTTGGAGCAGCCTGTGATTGGGTTCCAGGTAGCATTCGTCCACTCGATGCTGGAGTCGGCGCTCAAATCTGAATTGCCTCGATTGTCCCTTGTCCCTTGCTCATGTTAACCAAAAAAATGTTTGGCGATGGAAGTCTGTACAATAAACCTCTAAATTTCTCGAGGACCTATGGGAACCAAAATAGAATTTAATGACACTCTGGTATTAACTGCTGAGCAGGGCTTTCCAGCAGACATATTAAATTTGAATGAGCATTTGAAAAATCCTATCCTTGCCGAAACACTCAAAGACAAAGTATTTAGCTTTCACAAAGATGAGGCTCGGTTCTTCCATATAGATCCTGTGCGGGTTTTTCTGGTTCAGAATATCGACGGTAAATGGCTGCACTGGGGGCATGTACTGATTCAAAGCCAGACCATTGAAAAAGTGATTGCCGCCGACGGTCGGTGGTGTCAGGAGTGGCTGACTTCGGGGACCTTTAAAGTCGTCAAGATCCATGATTCTGACTATCAGAGGCAGGTGACGGTAAATGAGTCACCAGTGAACAAAAGCTTCTTTTAAGAGAAAATGCAATAGGCAATTGCACCTTATTGTTGCTTTTCGAAATTGATAGAATCACACGGATCTAAGACTGCACTGGACTGCGCACTTTCTCCGAGGCTCACAAACGATGCTTTTTAAGTTTTTTCGACTCACGGCTGCAGTCTGTGCAGCGGCCATTTTAGTTGCAGTCAGTGAGCCGGCTCACGCCTGGAATGATGTTGGTCATATGACGGTCGCAGGCATTGCCTATAAGCGTCTTGATACAGCAACCAAAGCACATTGTGACGCTCTGATAAAGCTCAATCCTTATTACGAAAATTGGTTGAGCAGCGTTCCAACAAGTGCGAATACGGAAGAAAAAAACATGATTGTTTTTATGCTGGCAGCCACCTGGCCGGACGTAATCAAAGGCGATAAGTCGTTCTCCATCGATGGTGCAAACGGCGGCTACAAGCCCGAAGGGGCTGTTTCTGCCCGCAACATCGGCTATGAAGATCATCTATTGCATAAATACTGGCACTTCATCGACTATCCGTTTAGCACTGACGGCAGTGCATTACCTGTGGTGCCATCGCCGAACGCCGAAACCGAGATTTCTGAGTTCACAAAAGTCCTTAATTCCGGCAAGTCAGACGCGATTAAATCGTATGATCTGACCTGGCTGGTGCATATTGTTGGCGACATTCATCAACCACTGCATTGTGTTACCAGGGTCTCAAAAGGTCATCCAGATGGTGACAACGGTGGCAATATGGTGAAAATTCGCACTGTTGATGGAGACAGCAACCTGCATGCCTACTGGGACAATATGCTTGGTATGGACAATAGCCCGTATAGAGTTATGCGCCTTGTCAAAAAATTGTCGCCACCTATGAATAAGAATTCAAGGCGTAGGGTAGAAGTTTCGTCCAACCAGCAACTGGAAAAAATTCACGCTTGGATTCAGGAGAGCGCCCAGTATGCACGACAAGACGTTTATGTCAGCCCTATCGGTCAAGGGAACGGACCATTTTTTGTTGACAGGCGCTATAAGAAAAAGTCAGTGGCATTAGCTCGCAAACAAGTCGTAAAGGCGGGAGTGCGGCTGGCTGATTTACTCAACAATTCCTTATACTAGACTGCAAAAACATTCTCGAAACTCGCGCATTATCCTGAATGCTTTGTGCCACAACCGAAATGGTGATTTATTGCCTTGCCTGGAGCCAAAATTCACACTTTCGTGCATTGGCTAGTTGCGGTCAGAGGTGCTAAGTTGAGCATAGGACGCAGGGAGTTTGGTTCAGCGCTAGCGCTCAATGAGCACTCAAACTAAAAGTAATGACAGACGAATTTGCCGGTTATGAAAACGTGCAGCGTTTTTATCGAGGACGCGAGCATGCGGTTCTGCGGGCCGTTCGCAGTTCTGATTTGCGACCTGTCGTTATTAAAGTTGTCTTGCCTGAGTGTATTCACACAATCGCCAACGACGTAATAGAGCATGAATTTCAGGTTATGCGCACCCTGTCATTTCCCGGTGTGATCAAGGCTTTAAACCTTGAAACATTTGGTAGACAGTCGGCTATCGTGATGGAAGATGGTGGCACTGCCACTTTGACTTCTTTGATCCAGCGCAAAGCTCTCGATTTGAAAACCTTCTTGCCAGTTGCTATCGAATTGGTTGAGATTATTTTGCGCATTCACGAGGCTGGTTTTGTCCATGGCAGTCTAAGCCCTGCAAATGTCTTGCTGAATGTCTCTAATGGACATTTAAAAGTTGTGGATTTCGGCGCCGCCGCAAGAAGTGGAGAGTTCTCGATGGTCAGCCCCCCAGGAGAAAGTACGGTTCTTGCGTACACTTCTCCTGAGCAAAGCGGTCGCATTGGCGCAACCGTCGATCAACGCAGTGACTTATATGCCCTTGGGGCCGTGTTTTATGAGCTTCTGTCGGGAGCGCCCCCGTTTGTCTCGGACGATCCGCTGGCTGTCATTCACGCTCATTTGTCAGTTTTACCGCAGTTCCTCACGAAAAAGTGTCCAGATATTCCGCTGACAGTGGCGCAAATCATCCATAAGCTATTGGCGAAGTCTCCTGATGAGCGTTATCAAGGCGCTTATGGTTTGCTTAGCGATCTGGTTCAGGTTAAATATAAAATCGACCAGGGGCACAACCTTGATTCTGTGCAAATTGGTAGCCAGGACAAGCCGCATAATCCAGTCGCTTCGCGAAAATTCTATGGGCGTGAGAATGAAGCTGACGTATTACGCAGTGTTTGGAACGTCAGCAAAGATCAAGGCAAGGTTTCGCTCGTTTGGGTTACTGGACCGTCTGGCATCGGCAAAACAACGTTCGTCAATGAAGTTTGTGCGCCGCTTGCTGAAGACAACGGTTTGTTCTTATTTGGAAAATTCGATCAATCCAAACGTAACATCCCTTTTTCGACAATCGGGCAGACTTTTAGTCCGCTAATGCGTAAGCTTCTGACCGAGTCAGAAGAGCAGATGGCACTCTGGAAGGGGCAAATCGAGGAAGCACTTGGTCCTAACGGCGCTTTAATTGCCCGCGTTTTACCGCAAATTGAATTGTTGATTGGTCCGCAGCCGAATCTGGTAACGCTTTCCCCCGTAGAAGAAAAGACTCGTTTTGAAAACATTATCGTCAAATTTCTGGGAGTGTTCGCCCGTGAACGCTCGCCACTGATTTTGTTTCTCGACGATTTGCAGTGGGCTTCGCCGGATGAGTTAGCTTTTATTTCCACGCTGGCAACAAATGGTTGCGGACTGCATTTGCTTTTGATTGGGTCCTATCGTTCTAACGAACTGGTGCCGGGGCATCCGCTCTTGTTAATGCTGGAGGAACTTGGTCAGAAAAAGAACGAAGGGATTATCGACGCCGTTCTCGAAACCATTGAACTAGGACCTCTTGGCGAAGAAGCATTGAATGAGTTGGTGGCAGACACATTGCACACCACTGATGATGCCGTCCAAAATCTTAGCAAACTAGTGGCCGAAAAAACGCACGGAAATCCTTTTTTTGCAATCCAGTTTCTGCAAACGCTACATCAGGAACAACTGCTCTTGTTTGATAAGCAGAACAATCGATGGACATGGGAACCGGTAGACGTCGCTGCTCAAAAGCATGCAGACAATATTGTCGATCTGCTCCTTGCCAAAAGTCAGAAATTACCCAGCGCCACCAGGAACCTTCTAAAGGGTGCTGCTTGTCTGGGTGCAAGTGCAGATGTGCGAACACTTGCTTCAGTCCTGGAAAAGACGACCGAAGAGAGCGAAAGAGATCTGTTGCCGGCCATATCTGCAGGATTGATATTCGTCCGCGATGGTGCTTATAAATTTCTCCACGATCAAGTTCAAAATGCTGCATATGCACTGATTCCGACTGAATCGCGAGCTTCTGAACATTTGAAAATTGCGCGCATTCTGCTTGCTCAAACTTCTGCTGCATCGCTGGACGAACACATTTTTGACATAGTCAATCAGTTCGCTTTAGGAGCGGCAATGATCGACGATCTCGAGGAGCGTTATACGGTTGCAAATTTGTATTTACTGGCTGGAAACAAAGCCCGACTCAATAATGCTTTTGTGTCGGCAATTCGATTTTTCTCGACCGGCGTTGATCTAGTTTCTAAAGAACGCGACAATCAACCGGAACGCTCGCGAGACCTGTTTTTCGAACTTTCATTTCAACTGGCATCCAGTTTCTGGCAAAATCTTCAAAATGATGAAGCGCGAAATTGCCTGACATGCCTTGAGGATGCTGGTTTGCCTCTGACTACAGTGCAGCGAGCCTTAATGCAAAGACTCTGGACTGATATCTACACGAATTGCTTTTTTCTGGGCGAAGCTATCAATGCCGGTTTGAAAGGACTCAGTCTACTCGGTATCGATATCGCTAGAGATTCAGGACCGGCTGAAGTCGAATGCGAGCTACGTCAAGTGTGGACTAATCTAGGCACCAGACAGATTGAAGATTTAATCGATTTGCCTTTGATGTCGGACCCTGAAAAATTGGTGGCAGTTTCAATTATTCGCTCACTGTATGCTGCGTCTTTGTATCATCATGATCGCAACATACAAACTCTTTTTCTTTTGCTCGCCTGCAAAATAGTCAATCTCAGCATGCAGTATGGCAATTGCGATTCGTCAGCGGCTGGGTACGCATATTTGGGACAGGGGCTTTGCGCGCTTGGACAATGCAAAGAAGGTTATCGTTTGGGCAAGATGGCTCTCAATTTGACTGAATACCGGGGGCTGAGCGCTTACCGTCCGTCTGTTGAAATGGCGATGAGTTTCATCAGTTTCTGGACCAAACCTTTTAAAAATAGTTTGCCGTATTTGTATTCAGCCAGTGAAACCTCTGCGAAAACTTGCGACGGTACGATGTTTGCACTGACACAAGTGCGCTCTCTAGTGACGAAATTCGTCATCGGCGAACCACTAAAACAAATGTACGACAATTGCTCGACTTGTCTAGATAAGACCAATTTTTCTCAGGTCAAATCTGTCAAGGCGCTGACAGAATGTATCCAGAGATTTTCATTGAATATGCGCGGATTGACACGAAATTTTTCCACTTTTGATGACGATTTATTCGATACGCTCGCCAATGAAGCGTATTTGCAAGAGACCTGCCAGCCAGTAATCAGCTGTTTTTTTCAGGTCATGCAATTGGAAGCTAGATTTTTATCGGGCGATGTACAGGAAGCAATTGAAGCTGGCTATAAAGCGTACGATTTACTCTGGTCCTCCCGAACACATCTTCACGGTGTTGAATACTATTTCTATATGGCACTGGCTGTGGCTGCGCGTTTTAAAGACGTAGATACGGAAAAACAGTCAGTCTATAAAAAATTACTGACCGAGCATCAAGAGCAACTGACGAAGTGGACTATCAGCTGCCCAGAGAACTGGCGACACAAAAGCGCACTTGTCTGCGCAGAAATTGCCAGGTTAGAAGGGCGAGATCTAGACGCCCAAAGATTCTATGAAGAGGCTGTTTCGCAGGCTCATCTCAATGGCTTCAGTCAAGATGAAGGTATTGCTTGTGAGCTTGCCGGAAATTATTATGCAGAGCGCGGCTTCAGCACGATTTCAATTTCGTACTACAAAGAAGCGCGTTCGTGTTTTGCACGTTGGGGAGCTGACGGTAAAGTCGCTCAGCTCGAACTTCTGCATCCAGCTATCAGCAATGGTTGGGCACCTGAGCGTACTCTCGACATGATGACTGTGTTTAAGGCCACCCAGGCCATTTCAAAAGAAGTGGTACTGGAGCAATTGCTTGGGACATTGATGCACGTGGCTGTTGAGGCCGCCGGCGCTCAAAATGGCGTTTTGCTATTAAATGAACCTGGTGGTCTTGTCGTGCGAGCCCACACCTATGCAAAATCTCTAGAAGAGCAAACCGAAGATGTCGACCCAAGCAACTGCGAAAAAGATAAGACGAGGGTGGTGGTCGAAGCAGTCGCTCTCAAAGATTTTCCACACTTACCTTTGTCTGTAGTCAATTATGTTTCCCGTACGCTAGAAACTGTTGTGCTTGGTGATGCTCTTAGTGAGCCAGTCTTTGGACGCGATAAACACTTTTCCAAAGACTTCAACTATTCGGTTTTTTGTTTGCCTATTGTCAAACAATCGAAGCTATTGAGCGTGCTTTATTTGGAGAATAATCTCGCTGCTAAAATTTTCACTAAAGAACGAATCAACCTGCTTGAATTATTGTCCGGGCAGATATCCACCTCGCTTGAAAATGGCATGCTCTTTGATGGCTTGCGTCAAGAGATTGAAGAACGAAAACGTGCAGAAGCAGCACTGCGAGAAAGCGAACAGAGGATTCGATTGCTCAATCAAGACCTCGAAGCGCGAGTGCTTGCAAGAACGGCCGAACTTTGTCACGCTACGGAAGAAGCTGATGCTGCCAATCAAGCGAAAGGAGAATTTATCGCCACCATCAGCCATGAAATTCGCACACCAATGAATGCTGTCATTGGTATCAGTGATCTCCTTAGTCGTACTCCGCTCAATTCAGAACAGGCAGATTTTGTTTCCACACTCCAGCAATCAGCCGACATGCTTTTAAATCTCATCAGCAACATTTTGGATTATTCCAAGATTGAAGCAGGCAAATATGAGCTAGAAAAAACAGAATTCGATATTCACTCTATAGTTGAAAGCTGCGCCGAAATGCTCAGCGAAAAAGCTGGAAGTAAAAATATTACTCTGGTTGTTTCAATCTCGAATGCTATTCCGTCGGTGCTTCGGGGTGACCAGACTAGCATCAGGCAAGTATTGCTGAATCTTTTGAGCAATAGCATCAAATTCACAGAAAAAGGAAATGTCTTTTTAAAGGTCGAACCGCACGAACAATATGCTACCAACAACCTGATCGTTTTTAGCGTCATCGATACCGGTATCGGTATGAATGCGAAAGTTTTGAGTCGTTTATTTAATCCATTTACTCAAGCCGATGGTTCAATCACCAGAAGATATGGTGGCACTGGTCTGGGTCTGTCCATTTCCAAACGACTCGTTGAAATTATGGGCGGCGAGCTAACTGCCCAAAGCGAAGAAGGTATGGGTTCCAAGTTTATCTTCGCTATCCCATTGCATGCCACCGACTCAGCGCAATCTTCTGGACCGAACATCGCGACTGCTGCAGAAAGTAATTTGGAAAACAAACGTGTCTTACTTGTTAGTCGACTCGAATCTTTAAATCACATGACTACTGAATATGTTTCTCCTTGGGGGATCAAACTCAAGATTGTAGACAATGGTGCTGACGCTCATATTGAAATGCTTAAGGCCGTATGCGCTCATGAACCGTATGATCTAGTTTTGATTGAGATGCTTAATTCTGGCTGTCAATTGAAATTGTGCAAAGAATTGCGAGCTGACAGCGCAATTCGCAAAAGCAAAATTTGTCTCGTTAGTGCTCAGCTGGCAGAGAAAACTGATACTCAGACCTTGCACGAGGCAGATGAGACTTTAGTTTTGCCAGTGCGAAAAAAGAGATTCTCAGAAATGCTTGCGCGAATGCTTGACGATTCTTTCGAGCAAGTAGTCGCTCAAGAAAAAATGGACGAAAAAAAGATCCAGGACATCCATTTTGCCCCTGTCGGTTATTCTGCGTTGGGGACTGAGCCTCGAGCCTCTGAAACGGCCTCGGTTTTAATCGTCGAGGATAATCCTGTTAATCGCAAATTGGCTCTTGCCCAATTGAAAGAGCTGGGCATCGCTGCGCACACTGTCAATGATGGGCGTAGTGCGGTCGATGCCGTGAAAACGAATTCTTATTCACTCGTGTTCATGGATTGCCAGATGCCTGAAATGGATGGTTTTGAGGCAACGCAAATCATCCGCTTGATGGAGAGAGATTCTGGCTTGCACGTGCCGATTGTAGCGATGACTGCACAAGCCTCCGATGCCGATCGCGATCGCTGCTTACAGGCTGGCATGGATGATTATTTGACCAAACCCGTCACCAGTCGCAAATTATTCGATGTTCTCAATCGTTGGGTGCTCCAAGCTGATTATTGACAACGCTGATTGAAAGCCAGAGAGAGCCGCATTATGTGACAAATTCGTTATGGATTTTTCTGAGTTGTTGTTCATCTTTTGAGTCTCTCTTGTCATGAAGGCTGTTTTTCAAAAGTTAACCGTTAACGGTTGAACTTTTTGTTGCCCTACGATGGTCGTCGTGGTTTGAATGCCTTGCTGTCATTGCGTTTCCGGAATTGGATGTTGAATGGCTAAGTCTAAAGGTCGATAAAACAGCACTTTTGCTAGTGGTACTGAAACCTTGCCATGAAGTTGTTTACTTGCGTGACAAACACATTGATGAATGTATGGCGCAGTATTTGTAATGCTAATTGAGAATTAAGAGCACATATTGTCCTTCATAGTGCCAAATATTCAAATTCTTGGGTCGAGATGTCGAAGAATCAATAAAAACTTATTGAGAATTGATCGCGTTAGGCTTTGAGCTGCTATTGTTTGTGAGTGCACAATATGAACTGTGGCGGCTTTTGCGCCCTACGCACGGTTGCCAACGGGAGATTTATGAACAATTCGATGTCAGCAGAATTCTTTGGCGGTCCTCTTGATGGAGCGATTTCATCAACCGTTCCTTCTCATATGCCTGAATTTCTGGTAGCCTCTAATCTGCCAGAATCACCGGTTTACAAAAGACGGTGTTGTGTTGGCTGCGCTTCTACCCGATGTGGTAAAGTGCCTTACTGCTTCGTGGGCTACGGCTTCGGCGAAGAATCTGAAAAAACTACAAAATCTAGTGATTTGTCTAATTGGAAGGAGAGAGCATGAGGTATACGGGATCGAAGTGTAAAAGGTGCCGCGCAGTAGGTACCAGCATCTGCGGTCGAATTAAGTGCGCTTTGACCAGAAAGCCAAATCCACCAGGTCAGCACGGTGCTGCTCGCAAGAAGCGTTCCGAATATGCAACGCAATTGCTCGAAAAACAAAAAATTCGTTGGAGCTATGACCTCTCAGAGCGTCAGTTCTTCAATACCTTTGAGAAAGCTACCAAGTCGAAAGACGTTACCGGTACCGTTCTTCTTCAACTTCTTGAAACAAGATTGGATAACGTCGTCAGCCGCTCTGGCATGGTGACCACGCTTTCACAAGCTCGCCAGTTGATCTCCCACGGTCACTTCCTTCTTAATGGCAAGAAAGTTAGCACCGCTTCCATCCGTCTTTATCCTGGTGACAAAATCACTGTTAAAGAAGGAAGCAAGCCTAAGGTTAAATTGCTTCAGATTCGCGAAGGCGCAGTTCTTTGCGACTGGCTCAATTACGACAAAGAAGCATTGTCAATCGAAGTTCTCAGAGTTCCCGAAAGAGACATTTTGGACCAAACTTTCCGCGAACAGCTCGTAATTGAATATTATTCAAGAAGATAAGTCCTAATCGCACTAGATTTAAGTCGCTCCAATGCCAAGGCACGGAGCGACTTTTTTTTTTGAGGCAATGAAGAGTTGGTACTACTTTCGAATGATCTCTTGGCGGCGGAGATTCGGTCTATCAAGGCCGGACAACGCTTATGTTATGCGTTTCTGGCTATCCTGGGATTTGCGTTGTTGTTTGCCATTGAAATATCGCCGTGAAGAAGATCGTGAACTGATAGTTGGGTTCGGTGAAGGATCGCCGAAACCGCTGAGAATTGCTTCGGAGCAAGACCTTATTTTGAAAAGGGGTGGTCGAAAGCCTGGTCCACCCCTTATCCGTTATTGGCGGTCGTATGTTGCTCCGACTTGCTGAAAAATAGCTCTTTGTACACTCTACTTCGAAGTGACAAGTGGTCTGATTGGAACAATCGATAGTTGTGGTGCTTGTACTGCTTGGGGCATTGTGCGACCAACTGCTCTGGCTATAGGTCCTAGGCTAACCATCAGCTTTTCCATGTCATTTAGCGACAGCGCTTGTCGGGCATCTGACACAGATTTTTCTGGTTCTGGATGACATTCAATAATCAGACCATCGGCACCACAGGCAATTGCACCACGAGCCAAATCCGCCACTAATTCTCTTTTGCCAGCTGCATGACTGGGGTCAACAATGACAGGAAGGTGTGTCATTTGCTTTAACGCCACAACCGCTCCCAAATCCAAAACGTTTCGTGTATATGTGTCGAAACTGCGGATACCTCGCTCACACAGCACGACTTGATTGTTGCCGTGAGCACAAATGTATTCGGCAGCCATGATCAATTCTTCGATGGTGGCAGCAAGACCACGCTTAAGCAGAATCGGCTTATCGGTTTTTCCAAGAAGCTTGAGTAACTCAAAATTTTGCATGTTGCGGCTACCAACTTGCAACATTGAGACGTGTGGTGACAAGAGCGCCAGTTGTTCGGCAGACATTACTTCGGTGACAGTGGGCAGTCTGAATTGTCTTTCGATTGAGCGCAAAATCTCTATGCCTTCTTCGGCCATTCCTTGAAATGCATATGGAGACGTTCTTGGCTTAAACACTCCCCCGCGAATTGCCTGAACTCCACAAACCGACAGACGTTCAGTCACTGTGTGCATTTGTGCGGCACTTTCGACAGCACAAGGACCTGCGATCATGACGATTTCTTTGCCACCGATGACGCAGTTTTCGCCGATTTTAATGAGTGATTGTTGATTGTCTATGGATTTAAGAACTAATGGTGCATCTAACATAATTGAAATACCTTGCCTCTATCAAATTTCGAGTGTTAACGAGTGGTGACAGCTGCCACCATCGCCAATAAAAACTTTGACAAGGTTGCGGTTGACTGACTATCTGCGTGTTCGTTATCGCGGATGATTTCAATAATCTTTGAACCGGTGATGACACCGTCCGCTCCAAGCTCACACATTGTTTTTGCTTGTTCGGGGTTGGATATACCAAAACCGATGCAAATTGGCAGCTCGCTTTCAGCTTTGACAGAGGCAATGAGATTTTTGAGCTGATCGTCATAGCGCGCTTCGACACCAGTGATACCAAGTCTAGATACTGCATAAAGAAATCCTCCGGCATATTTAAGAATGCCTTTTAATCGAGTTTTGTCAGTTAATGGTGATACGATAAAAATTTGTTTGATGTTGTTGAGCTTGGCAAAATCAGCTACTTCGTCAGCTGACTCAGCCGGTAAGTCTGCAATAAGAATGCCGTCAACACCTTGTGCTGAAGCCTTCTTGTAGAATTTTGCAGGGTCGTATTTGAGAATCATGTTGTAATAAACAAGCAATCCAATTGGAATTTCTGGTGCATATTTTCGGATGTCGCTTATGAGATTGAAAGCGTCATCGACACTAAATCCGGTGGCAATAGTTTCGTTGGCTGCTTGTTGAATCGTCGGTCCGTCAGCCATGGGATCGGAGAAAGCAAGACCAAGCTCAAGCGCACTGGCTCCGCTGTCTATAAACGTTTTTATAGTTTCCAGACACGCGTTACGATTTGGATAGCCAAGCATCGTAAATGGGATGAATGCCTTGGAACCCGCTTTTTTGAGTTCTGCGAATTTTGCAGCATATCTATCTAAGTTAGACATATGGCATCACCTGCTCTAAATCTTTGTCGCCGCGACCAGATAAATTGACTAAGATGTTCTTTCCGGCGCCGGCGCTTGCTGCCAGTTTCTTGGCCACAACGAAAGCGTGGGAACTCTCTAATGCCGGAATGATGCCCTCAGTTCTAGAAAGCTCAAGAAAAGCATCCAGGGCTTCGCGATCTGTCGCTGAGTCGTAAGTTGCGCGCCCGATACTTTGTAAATGCGCATGCTCTGGACCAACCGATGGATAATCGAGACCAGCTGCAATACTGTGGGTGTTTTGAATTTGACCATCTGCTGTTTGCATAATCAAACTTTTCATACCATGCAGACAACCAGGCTCGCCCTTGGCTAGAACCGCGCCGTGTTCTTCAGTGTCTAGACCTTTGCCTGCTGGCTCTACGCCAATTAACTTAACCGCCTCGTCGTCTATGAAGGCAGTGAATATGCCGATGGCATTCGAGCCTCCCCCCACGCATGCCACCACATAGTCGGGCAGACAATTTTTGCTTGTGAGTAACTGCTCTCTTGCTTCATCGCCAATCACTCGTTGAAAAAATTTGACAAGGGTAGGAAACGGGTGAGGACCGGCTGCGGTGCCAAGGACATAATGAGTGGTTGAGAGATTGGATATCCAATCACGCATGGCGTCGTTGATTGCGTCTTTTAAAGTTCGACCGCCAGTTTTGACGCTATGCACTTTCGCTCCCATTAATTGCATTCGCAAAACGTTTTGCTTTTGTCGCTCGATATCTACTTCACCCATATAAATCTCAGTGGGCAGGCCAAGAAGTGCGCCAGCCATTGCCGTAGCTACTCCGTGCTGGCCAGCACCGGTTTCAGCTATCAGTCTGGTTTTGCCCATTGCCTTGGCCATCAAAGCTTGTCCAAGGGCGTTATTAGTTTTATGGGCGCCACCGTGCAGTAAATCTTCGCGTTTCAGAAAAATGTTCGCGCCCCAGTTTTTAGACAAATTGGTGGCGTGGTAGAGAGGCGTTGGGCGCCCTGCATAGTTTTTGAGAATGCTTCGGTAGTTAGTTAGAAAAGCCTGATCGCAGCTCAATGTTAGAAATGCTTCCTCAAGTTCCTCCAACGCTGGCATTAGCGACTCTGGAGCATAGACTCCGCCAAATGCTCCGAATGTTCCAAGCGTTTTCATGTAACGCGCTCCCCTTTTATAGCTTCCACAAATCGTTTCAACTTATCGTGGTCTTTCACCCCAGGACTGCTTTCAATACCCGATGCGCAATCAATGCCAAATGGCGATAGTTCATCCATGACATAACGAATATTGTCGCAATTCAGACCTCCCGCAAACATTAACGGCGGTCGGTGCATATTCTGAGTTTTTAAGAATTTTACAGCCGACTGTAGCCATTGTTCCGCTGGCTCTAGAGCGCTTTTCGGACGATCAACCAGAATAAACTCTACGTCTTCGCTGTAAATATCACAATTGATTTTGAATTGTTCAAAACTCGAGTCATCGCAGTCTAAGCTTAATACTTTGACGATAGGCGCACTCACCTGGTCGCAATAGTCTAACTGTTCGTGTCCGTGCAACTGCACGTAGTCTAATCTAAGTTGCATGGCGACATCGTTGACTACGCCCAGTACTTCGTTTTGAAAGACGCCAACGGTTTTTGTCGACTGTGGCAGTGTCTCGATAATCTGATTGGCGGCTCGGGGAGAAATATGACGAGGGCTTGTTTCGACAAAAATAAAACCAAGCAAATCTGCTCCAGCATGAATCGCTGCCTGGGCATCTGCAAGATTAGTGATGCCGCAAATTTTCACAAGGCATGTCATAGACCTTTCAACTCCTTGAGTTTCCCGGTCATATCGGCAGATTTCATCAAGACTGAGCCAATGAGAAAGCGGTTGCAATATTGCATCAACGAATCTAGATCTGCGCGTGATGTCAGACCGCTTGCTGAGACACAAATGATGTCTTTGGGTATCAAAGGTGCGAGCCTAACCGTTGTTGAAAGGTCAATTTTCATCGTGTCAAGATTGCGGTTGTTAATCAAAATGATGTCGGGGCGAACTGTTAAAGCGGTAAACAATTCATCTTCATCTTGAATTTCAATCAGCGCTGTCATGCCAAGAGCCCGAGCTGCTTTCGTCAATGTTCGTAATGTTGCCGGATCAAGGATTTTGACAATCAACAAAACTGCGTCAGCACCAAATTTTCGCGCTTCTATAACTTGATATTCATCGAGGATGAAGTCTTTGCATAGTAATGGCCTCTGACTGATTGTTTTAACTTCGGAAAGTAAATCAAGCGAGCCAGAAAAATACTTTTTATCTGTTAGTACTGAGATAGAATCGGCGTATTGATCGTATACTTCGACGATTTTTTTGGTATCTGGTGCTGCCTGCAAAACTCCTGCAGATGGTGATGCTGGCTTTATTTCGGCTATCAGCTTTAAACCGTCGCCAGAAAGAGATCGTTTGAAACCTTCGTCGGCTAGGTCGAGGTTCATTGTCAAATCTGAAACTGAGCGTAATTTTTTTCTTTCTTCTATCTCCAATCGCTTATTGGCTACGATCTCAGCAAGAATATTTGGCATAGAACCTCCGTGTGCTTTCGAATTTTTCTTTGACCTGGCCTGAAGCAATCAATTCTTTCGCTAGGGCGCAACCGGCGTCGATATCATTGACGACTTTGGCTGCGACGAAGCCGCCACCAGCGTTCAGACAGACCTGATTATAAAAAATCGATTGAGTATCTCGACTTTCAATGATGTCCAGGAAAATTTTCACATTGTCGTCCACGTTCAAAAGTGACTGAGTGGTGGTAAAGGTGTTTTCGTCCGAGCTATCAACGCAGTACGGACTTGCAGTAGTCCGCCCGTCTTCAACTGTAAGTATGCGAGTGAGTCCTGGATAGCATAGTTCGTCCAGTCCGTTTTCGCCGGAGACAATCAGCCCTTTTATAAAGGATGGAGCAGTCTCCAGGTAAATGGCAATGAGAGTTTGCATATGTGAATTCGATACTCCCATCAACCTGTAGGCCGGGCGAACTGGATTCAATAGCGGTCCGATAAAATTGAAGATGGTCTTGATACCGAGCTTGCGTCTGATTTCGGAGAGCCCTTTAAGGGTGGGGTAAAAACGCGGGGCAAACAAAAAGGAGAGTTTTGTTTCAGCTAAAGTGTCGTCAATTTTTACAGGCGTTGAAATAGCATCGATACCTACAGCTTCCAACAAATCGAAGCTGCCGCATGTGCCGCTCATTGCTCTGTTGCCGAATTTGGTCACGGCAATACCCTGGGCTGCAAGAACAAAAGCGACGGTCGTTGAGACGTTGAAATGTTGTAAACCACTGCCGCCAGTGCCTGAACAATCGATAGTGAGAATGTCGTTCTTCAAAGTCGGATGGTCGCAGACTGCAAATCCAGCGTCCACAATAGTTTTCAAAGTTTCGCGGTCGATAGATTCAGGAGTGAGCAGCTTAAGCGCCTCGCTTAGTTGCGGGGGCGCCAGTCTGGCGTTGAAAATATCATCTACTAGTGTTGACGTTAATTGCATTTTTCAAGGAAGTTCCGCATTATTTGAGCACCACGAGGAGTGCCGATTGATTCTGGATGAAACTGAACTCCGTAAAATGGTTGGTCAACATGATGGAAAGCCATGATCAAATGACTTTGAGTATCCCTAGCGATGACAACTAGTTCTTTTGGCAAACCTTCGTCGAGCGCTACAAGTGAGTGATAGCGCATAGCTTCAAATGTTTGCGGTAGGCCATCGAGAAGTTTTGAAGGTGCAGTGATTTCTATTTGTGATGATTTCCCATGGACGATTTGTGGTGCGCGCGCTATTTTTCCACCTAGGTGAAAGGCAATGCCTTGATGTCCCAGGCATACACCAAGAACTGGACAACGCAGTTTCTGCTGATTGGCGATAATGTCTTTGCAGACGCCGAAATCGGCGTCATTTTCGGCTGAGCCAGGACCAGGTGAAAGGATTATTTTGCTTGGTTTAAGAGCGATTATTTCAGCAAGGGTAATTGCGTCATTTCTTTTGACGATCACTTCTTCAGAGGTTAACGAAGCGACGAGTTGATACAGATTGAAAGTGAATGAGTCGTAGTTGTCTATCAATAGTATTGACATGATTTATAGAGCCTCCGCGATTTTGATGGCTTTAAGAACTGAGCGCGCTTTGTTTCTGGTTTCTTCATATTCGCTCAATTCATCCGAGTCGAAAACTACGCCAGCGCCAGCGTTGACGAAAGCGTGGCCGTTTTGCAAGAGTGCCGAGCGAATGGCGATGGCGCCGTCGGTGTTACCGCGGAAGTCAAAATAACCAACTGCTCCCGAATAGATGCCCCGTCGCTCTGGCTCCAGTTTAGAAAGCAATTGCATGGCTCTGATTTTTGGCGCACCAGATACGGTTCCGCAGGGAAAACAGCTGGCGATCACGTCGAAGCAACTTTTGTCTTGATTGAGAGTGCCAGTTACGTCAGTCGATAAATGCATCACATGAGAAAAACGCACAAGAGTAGCAATCTCACCGACACTGATTGTGCCGGGTCTGCAGATGCGACCGAGATCGTTGCGTGCTAGATCAACCAGCATGTGGTGCTCTGCCAGTTCCTTTTCGTTTGAGCGCAATTCAATTCCAAGAGCGACATCTTGTTCGTCTGTTTCTCCTCTTTTGCGAGTTCCAGCAAGCGCTCTTAAAACTACAGTGCCATTCTGGCAGCTGACAAAAGTCTCAGGCGATGAGCCTATATAGGAGAACTGATCGCATTTTAAAAGATAAGCGTACGACGATGGATTGATTGCCTGCATGGCGCGATAGACCGTCAACGCTTCTTTGGTCGAGACAGTGGAGAAGCGTTGTGCAAGCACAATCTGAAAGACTTGACCTTCGGCAATGTATTCCTTGCACTGTGTAACTGTTTTGAGAAAATCTTCCTTCGTAAATGATGCTTCAACGCCATCATATACCTCACTTTCGCTGACGCGTGATTCTGGCTCGAGAATTGAGGTCATCTCCACAGTCTGCAGTAGTTGCGATTGCAAAGTACGAGCATGGGCCTCACTTCTGTAACTGACGATATAAATACGCCTGCGAGCATGGTCGAAAGCGACGAAGGCGTCGTAAAGTCCATAGAAAGCGTCGGGAACGTCGCAGGCGATATTATTTTGCTGCGGAATATTTTCTAGATATTTGGTTAGTCCATAACCCAGATAGCCGACCAGACCGCCTGCAAATGGCAAGAAAGCAAGTTCGTTAACCTGCACATAGCGGCGTTTTTCAGCTTCCAGCAATTGTTCCAACAATTTCAACGGATGATCTGTTTGGATTGTTTCGCAATGACCAGATGCAACCTCTTTGATTGTTGCTTCGCTATTTTTTATTTCAATTGTTTTGATTGGATCCACGCCAATAAATGAAAATCTCGACAGACGCAAATCAGACTCGCTACTTTCAAATAAAAAGGCAGTGGCATTGGTTCTCGATAGCTTGCTATATGCCGAAACTGGCGTTTCGACGTCTGACACCATTGTCACTATATGTGGTTGCAGTTTCTGTCCAGCGGCTGTATCTCTTTCGATACCGCCAGATTCATTTTTTTGTGCAATCTGTGTCATTGACACGTCCTCTTAGAAATTTTGGAGAATAAAAAAAGCCGCAGGCGCTTCGTTAAGCAAGCCTGCGGCGGAAATTCGGAATCGATGCGTGACCTATTAAAGAGACTTACACCAACCCGGCAGCTGCTTGCCTGGTACGTCATACCAGTGCCACCAGCTATTTGCAGAGTTTGAATGTTGGGCTGTCATGGGTTACTTCAAAAGTGCATTTTTGCACTCAGCTAGGGCTCGATTAGTGTGCAATGGTAACACGGCTTTAAACTTTGGCAAGATGATAACGATGGCTTTTCTAAATCTGTTTACAATCGAAGAAATTCGCCAACCGAGCTTGGTGCGACCTTTGCAAGCCAGGTTGACAGTTTTTAACGGTAGCGGTCTCATAATTGGGTATATTTCTTGGATGAACGCCGCTAGATCAGCGCGAATACCGAAACGTTTGCCTAATGAACCTCTTCGCGACTTTCAACAGCGACTGACAAGTTCCTGGGCTCACAAAGCAGTTGCTACAAATGAGTGGCAGATGCAATTGTCCGCTGCCTTTTTTGGTTACCCTGAAGCACGCAGTCTAGAAACTGCTCAAAGTCAGTGGAAGGCCGCGCGCCTGGCCGATAACCGACCCTCGCTCGAGCTCGTTGACCTGGCCTTGACCAGCTTTGATGACTATTCAGTTAACGCACTGTGGACTTTACGCTATCGAGCAACGCAAGAAGTTTTCGAACTGGCAGCATTTTTGTGTGAAGCTAAACATGCCAGGCAAAGGCAAATTGGTGTGTGCATTCTCTCGCAATTGGGAGTGCCGGAGCACGCTTTTCAGGAAGAAGCAACAAAATTACTGCTTACCGTACTAACTAAAGAAGAAGACGAAGATGTTCTTCTATCGCTTTTGTATGGCTTCGGTCATCTTGGGGCGCAAGGCTGTGTCGCAGAAATTGCAGCGCTCAAAGCGCACCCTCAAGCTGATGTGCGACTGGCCGTGGTTCACGCCATCATGTACGAGGGCTCGCCAGCAGCGGTCCAAGCTTTGATTTTTCTGTCGCGTGATATTGATAGTGAGGTGCGTGATTGGGCTACCTTTAGCCTGGGCGCTCAGTCCAGGCGCAACAATAAAGCCCTGCGAAATGCGCTTGCAGATAGGCTCAATGACATCAATGCAGATGTGCGATTTGAGGCAATCTGTGGACTGGCTGAAAGACATGATGAACGAGCGATTGCCCCTCTTTTAAATGAGCTGGCAATGCAAGATGTGAAAGAAGAATATCTGGAAGCGGTCGAAAGCTTTGGTACTCCCATGCTTTATCCAGCTTTGATGCAGCTTAAGGCAAGACAAAAGGGACCATCAGAAAAGTTAGATCGAGCAATTTTTGCCTGTCGACCGCATGTAACTAAACAAGATTAGGTTCTACTCTGCTGAATTTGCCTAGTTGTCCGTAGCTATTGTTCTCAATGTTTCAAGAGGTGGCCTAGTACTTTCTATGATCGCCTTTTGCACCAAATAATCTGGATGTAAGATTGGCGACGCGGGCGGGTATTCCGTGATCGGCATCACTAGCGCGAATATTCAGCGTCGTTGATGGAGCGTCATGACCAGATGCTAATGCCAGTTTCACAGTACGACTGTCGTCGGAAGCGAGCTTCATTCGTTTGTCCTGGTGTGTATTCCACTGCAAAGCCGATGTCTGTCGATCCGCGACTTGTATGCTCAGAGAACGCGTCTTGACTAGTTGGGAAGTTTAATTACGTTCCTGTTTTTTTTGTTGAGCATATATGCTCTGTTCGGGAGAAATTATTGATCACCAAAGTGGTCGTACCATTGCATCTTATGGTGCATCCGCAGTTAAGCGATGCAAGAAGTTGTCGACATCGACTTTCATTGGTGAATCCTCTGTTAAGCCATGCAGGAATTTACCGACATCGACTTTCATTGGTGGATCTTCTGTCAAGCCATTCAGAAATTTGCCGACATCGACTTTCAATGGTGGATCCTCTGTCAAGCCATTCAGAAATTTGCTAACATCGATTTTCAATGGTGCATCTGTTGTTAAGCCATTCAAGAAGCGACCGACATCAATTTTCAATGGTTCAGCTGCTATTGAGCGCTCCAGAGACGCACCGGGAAAATCTGTGTGTTCCCTAAGAGCACTGGGTTTTAGACTCTCAGTGAACAGTTTTCGACTGCCTTCCTCTCCACTTTTTTGAAACATTGAGGGGAGTTCAAGCGCTTTTCCATCAATCGCTTCGCCTTTTGAGAGTGCTTGGGTTATCTTGCCTAAGGCCTCGCCTTTCGTAAGGTATAGCGCTGCAGCTCCTACAGCGAGTGTTGCGAGAGCAGTTTTGGGGTGATCAGAAATTTCGTTTTCTATGTTCGCAAAAGATTTTTTGATGGCGGTGCCTGTATGTTTTGCACCTTCTTGAAACTCATGCAACAAATGGTAGTTGGTTGGTTCAGCTGAAACCTCGGGCTTGCTTATTGTTTTATCTGTGCCAAAAGCCGACATTCTTAAGTTCTCCAACTCGTGATGCTAGTATTTTAGTGACTGCGACTGACATTCTCTTGACATAATCGGGCAGGCACACAGTTCCTTGGATGCCGATGTTATTGCCCGAAGCGTTCTAGACGCAGTCTTGTGGCAACGTCTTCTGGTGTCGACGGATTGCTTTCGAGGAATCGTCTTACGGTATAGTTCGGATCTGTTTCCATTGCTCGTAGTGTCTCGGGTGGTGTGCTGGGATGGGAGGCTACATCCCATCTTTCAACATAATCAGAACTAGTACTGGCTTTGACCAGTGCGTCTGGCGGCACATTTGGATTTTTCAAGGCGGCCAGTCTGACTTCGCGCTCAGGGTCTTCGGCCAGGTTTCTCAACGAATCAGGCGAAGCGTTCTTATGCGCCGCCAATAGCTGTCTGGTGTCACTCTCGGGCGCAGTAACAAGTGGAGCCAGATCTTCGGTTGTCGAATCTTCGCGTTTGGCGATGTTGAATCGGTCTTCTTCAGCTTTAAGAGGTGCTCTTACATCCTCTGGAGTGTTTTTGTGATACTGAATTCTTCGTCGTGCGTTCCAGTCTGCATCAGTTCGTGCTGCTGACGCTCTAAGCGCCTCCGCTGGCGAACTTGAATTTCGGACGACGTCACCTCTAATCCAGGCGTCTTGGTCGGACGTTGCTGCGGTCAGTTTCTCAGGCGGCATATTTCGATTCGCGTAGGCTGCACGACGTACATCTATATTTTCGTCATCTCCTAAATCAGCCGCTGAGTTAGGTGATAAATTCGGATTTTGTGCGGCTTGTTTACGTATAAGTTTGTCGCTGTCTTTTGCCAGCACATCAAGCGCTTTAGAGCTAGCGGTATCATTGCCAGCGAGCCATTTTTTGACGTCGGGATCAGTATCGGTCGCCAGCTTGAGCTGTACATCTTCAGGCGCATTCCTATGAGAAGCTGCTTCCTGGCGATCGTAAACGTTGTCGCTGTCTGCAAGCTTTCGAATTTCTTCTTCAGTACGAGGTGGTAAGACTCTACCGAGTTCGGTTCTTTCTTTCGGTGGTGCTTTAATTTCTTGTGAGCACAGCGAATCTGTTTCTGGATCGCCGGTCACCTTTGGCAGAAAGTCTCCGTCTCTGTCCAATTTTTTTTGTAAAGCGGCGCGAACATCTGGCGGGGTAGAGGGGTTAGCTAGTACATCACTAGGTACTTGGTAGTCATTCGTTTGATTAGCCATTTCTCGAAGAGTTTCAGGTGGTGTGCTGACGTTTTTAGCAATTGCATCTCGCACGTAACCGTCTGGATGCTTGCTTGCTGCAGCCAAATTCTCAGGCGGCATTTTGGGATTTTCGTAAGCTTCGCGAACGACCCTGATATCTGAATCCTGCGAGAGTTTGACGGCCTGTTCAGGGGTTAATTCTTCATTTCGTGCGGCTAGCCGTCGAAGTTCAGGCTCGCGGGCTGTGGTGAGACGTTCTAGAGCTTTACGGTCTTCTTCATCGGTCGCTTTGAATTTTATTCCATCCTTTTTTGTAAGGTCGATGTCCGCAAGCGAACTAGCGTTTTGGTCAGCACTGACACCTGCGTTAACTGGTTTCGCAGAAACAATGGACTGTTCCCCAAAATCCAGGTGACCCTCACCAGCTGTGTCGGCTTTCAGGCGTTCGCTAACAGCAGCCTGTTCTTTCAGACTTTTGGCCAGCAAACCGTGTTCGCTGTGTCCAATTTTCCCAAGAACCTCCAATGAAGGCACTTCCAAAGTTGTAGCATCGAGTTCTTTGCTCTTGGATAGTGCCTGGGCAATCTTAGTAACTCCTTCGCCCTTGGTAAGATACAGCGCCGCCGCTCCAACAGCGAGTGTCGCGAGCGTCGTTTTAGGATTGTCATACAGTTCATGCCCAAAGCTGGAAAGAGTGCTTTTGACTTCGGCTACAGCCTTGTTGGCAACTTCTTGAGATTCACGCAGAAGCTGAGTGCCAATTGGCTCTAGTTTCTGTTGCGTCTTGCCGGCGGTGCTATTTATTTCAAAATCCGCCATCAAGCGTCCCTCTTGTTCTTAGCTAAGGTGACTCTAATGTTTGAGCCTAACACTATCATGACATCGCTTTGCGGCAAGACGGGCGCCAGAATTCTTAATGTCTTCTGACAAGCTGTCAAGTCAAAAATGTACCACGTTGGGTATCAAAACCGGGCTCTAGACTTTAATTGTAAGTTCGAAAGGAATTTGAGTTGTACAAATAATTACAAGTGCGTTTTGTGTAAAGTTAAGGCACCATATATGGTGGCATAATTTATTCTTCTTCTTCCAATAGTCAGTGACACTGTACAGATCTTAAAAACCATTTTTGTCGATCACGAATGCAAGCTTTCCTGTTCGGACGCTCGCTAAGTCAGATGTTATCGTCATTTTTGCCTACAGTTGTGGAATTGCTCGAACAGTAAATGATACAGTTCGTAAGTGTTGATTCACTTTGAATCGATGCAAGGCATTCAAGTTTTAGTCCCTCAAAAGAGCACCAGATGCATATATCTAAACCTTTCGCAAAGCTTTCACTATCGTTACTGTCCATGTCCTTGCTCATTCAAGGACAGGCGTTAGCGGTTGCAAGCAGCTCAACGACTTCCAGTAAAACTGTGAAGACAACGACGACCACGACTGACACAGAAGTAACTGAGTCAAGAACAAAACCTGCTGTTTCGGGTCGACCGACGGTTTGTCTAGCATTGGGCGGCGGCGGAACGCGTGGAGCAGCTCACGTCGGTGTGCTGAAAGTCCTCCAAGCAAATCACATACCGATTGATTACATCGTGGGCACGAGTATGGGTGCAATTGTGGGCGGCTTATACAGCGCTGGGATGCCAATTGATGATTTAGAGAGACGTTTTCGTGATGCTTCGTTGATGAAGTCGTTTATGACTGTGCCAATTCAATTGCGCATCGCAGTGGCTCCAATCATGTTCATTCCTCGCTTGTTTGGCTCAAAAGCCTATGACGGTTTGTATAAGGGCAATAAATTCAGAAAGTATTTGCTCAACTCAGTGCCGGCAAGCGAACATGACATCAGCGAACTGAGGATTCCGTTTAAAGCTGTGGTTCTCAATGTTGTCGATGGACATGTGTATGCGCTCGACAAAGGCAATCTTGGCTATGCATTGCAAGCCAGTTCTGCCGTGCCAGGATTGCGTAAGCCGGTGCAAATTGGTAATCAGTTATTCGTTGATGGTGGAACCGCCGAAAACGTGCCTGTGGATGAAGCGTTGAAAACTGGAGCAGACATTATCATTGCTGTTAACGTGGATGAAGATTTTACTGAACAGCCTCTGGATGCTTTTCGCAAACCAGGAAGCATGGCCAAACGTATGCTCACATGGGATTTGTGGGACAATGATTCAAAGCTCTGCGCAAAAGCCAACGTAACAATCAAGCCACAAGTAACTGGAATCGGTTTGATCTCACGCTCCAAAAAAGAGGGTATTCAAGCAATGGATGCTGGCGAAGTGGCTGCCCAGGCTAAAATTCCTGAAATCAAAAAGTGTCTGGCAGAACACGGTCTGTCGATTTAGTTCTTTCACTTTCAAAACAGAAAGCCTCGAACGAAAAATCGTTTGAGGCTCTTTGTTTTTCGCGCCTTCGAAACCTGGTTCTTGAGACTATCCGCGCGGAACGCTCAATAAATCTTTCTTTGAACCGGACCAGAGTTCTACTTCGTGATTGGATGGTTGAAAGCCGGTTGCAGCAGGTACAGGAGCACCGGACATATTCAACTCCGTCATGGGCAGAGGTGGTGGCGCAAGACTTGATGGAGGGGGCAAACCGTCGATGGAAGAAATCAAGTTTTTGGAATTTTCTTTCTTATACATTTGCGTGACATCGACTGTCGCTACGGGTTCGTGGTCGCTGGCGTTGCGGAGTGACACATAAATTTTGCTTGCAGAAATTGCTTTGACCAGCTTCTGTGCTTCGCCAGGACTTACTGCCACAGTTAGAGAGCTTGAGGGAGTGGCTGTGCCTCCTGGGGTCTTTTGATACATTTGTCCGACTGCAACGACTTGAACGTCCGACAAAATTGGTGCAGCTTTCGTATCGGCGCCGTTTCCGACCATGGACAAAATATCGATATGACTGTCTGGTGTAATGAAACCAGCGACACCAGAATTATTATCTACGGCAAATGTTATTGCTCGCGAACCGGCTTTTACCTTGGTCTCAAACCCTATGTTGACGCCTGCCATAGCAAGGTCGTGCTGAGAGACGATTTGATTGGCAGAGATTCCATATTTGGCAATTCTTCCTGTGACTAAACTTGCAGACGGTATAGCATCTTCTGGAATTTTGCCGACTTGTATTTCTCTTTCTTCGAGATTGCTTGATGCTATCACTTCGCCTTCAGGAATGTCTTTGATTGCCACCACAGCCTTGCCCATCTGATTTAGTTTGGCCGTTAACGCTGCAGCGTTTTGCTGTGCGACCTTGTCGTTTGTCTCCAGGTGCTGGGTGACCATAGCCGTCACCACTGCGGCTATTCCGACAATGGTCATTAGCATCACTGCAGGAGGAATCCTTGTGATGCCCATAAGTAATTTTCGAACATGGTTCATTTGTCCACCTCAACTTGCCAACATCTCTATCTTTGGATCTATGGTTCAAAGCGGTAATAGGGAAAACCCTAGGTCGCTCCCAGCTAAAAGAGCATTTTTCAAAAATACTCAGCAGGAGTTGATAGAATTTTGTGATGCACACACTTTCAGAACATCAACTGCTGAATGGTCTTCTCTCGCTTGGCTCAATTTTGCTGGTGGGGCGGGGCATGGCTGAAGTTGCCAAAAGATTTGGTCAGCCTGAAGTGCTGGGAGAATTGATTGGCGGATTTTTAATCGGACCGTCAATTATCGGTGCGATGTTACCAGAGTTGCACCATCACCTTTTTTCGGATCCTGGCGTGGGCATGGCTTTGTCGTTGTTTGGCTGGACCGGCGCTATTTTGTTGTTGATTGTCGCAGGGGCAGAAGTCGACCTAACTATACTCATTCGGCAAATTAAGCCCGGTAGTCTTGCTGCAGCTTTTACGGTGATTCCATCCATAGCTGCTGGTACTGCCTTTGGCTTAGTGTTCATGCAAATGAATATGGTGTCGGCTATATTTTTTGGTGCGGTATTTTCGGTCACAGCGGTAAGTGTGATAGCCAAAATATTGATCGAAAGAAAAACTCTGCGACGAAGTTACGCTCAGGTCATAATGGCAGCTGGCATCGCGAGTGAAGTTATAGTCTGGCCAATAGTCTCTGCACTCTCGGCAATACATAATGGTGATGACTGGCTCACCGGCGTCAAGACTACTTTATACGCAATTGCTTTCTTTGCCACTATGCTTACGGTCGGTCAAAGATTCGTGAACTGGATCATGCGGCGCATTGCCGATGTCACTACAATTATCTATGGGCAATTGTCACTGCTGGTGGTGCTTGGCTTTTTCTTTGCCGGAATTACTGAAATTCTTGGACTGCATCCTTTGCTCGGACCCTTTGTGTTTGGCGTCTTGATTGGACGTGCGCCTCGCGCAACGAGCCGGTTAAAAGAAAGCATACATGCTGTTACTTTGAGTGTATTTGCTCCTGTCTTCTTTGTCATGGCTGGCATGCGCGTTGATATTTCCAAATTGGAAAACTGGCATGCGCTCGCATTGACTCTCGGCATTTGTTTTGCCGCAATGGCTACAAAAGTCGCTTTTGGATTTATCGGTGGAAAACTCGGTGGCTTGCGTAACTGGGAATCGGTCATAGTTGGGCTGGGAGCTAATATGCGTGGTGGCACAGATGTGATTGTGGCAATTCTTGGCGGATCCCTCGGTATTATTTCTGAAGACGCTTACAGTATGTATGCGATGGCTGCAATCTTTACTGTTTTGATATCGCCTCCAATGATAGCCGCCTTAGAAAGATACGTGCCACCAACAGACGATGAGTTAAAGCGACTTTCGAAGGAAGAGGCGCGCAGACGGGCATACTTATCTGGAGTCGAGCGGGTATTACTGCCCACTTTTCCTGATTTGCATCCGTCTACTTGCGTTCCTTTGTTGCGCTGGCTCGCTTTATCTAAAGAAATGGAGGGTGAGGTTTTTGACATTGCTGAATTAGCCCCTGATGCTCATACAAACAAAACTCAAAACGCATCTGATTCTCTCAAAGAACTGAGCGCTGCCGCAAAAACCGAATATAGCCATTTGACTGGTGTGGAAGCAGGCATCTTTGCGTCAATCCTTGAGGTTTCCAAACAGGTTGATCTTGTCGTTATTGGCGCTGCGCCCAATTCTGGCCGAACAAGTTTGAGCTTCGGGCACGTTCAAGATAGTATCATTGACGGTGCTATGGCTGATGTGCTCGTTATTGCTAACGGCAATGCCACAATGAAACAGAACGTCAAGAAAATTCTAGTGCCCATTAACGGTATGGAATATTCGATGGCCGCCGCTGACATTGCCGGTTATATTGCAAAGGCTACAGAAGCGGAGCTGGTTTTGCTCAATGTTGTCTCGCAGCGAAAAGTTGAAGAGAAGAGTGTGAGCAGGCACGCACAGATGCGTTCAGGGTTGAAGATTTTGCAGGAGGCCAAATTTAGAACGCGCAGACTCGATGTGCAGTGCCAGGAGAAAGTTCTGATCGCCGAAAATGTCGCCGACGAAATTATCGCCGAAATAAAACGTGGGCGATACGATTTGGTCATGCTCGGTGTGGTCGACAGAAGCGCTGATGCTGCCCTGCATCTGGGGGGCATAGTTGAGAGACTTCAAGCAGAAGTCAACCTGCCCATAGGAATTCTGGCCTTTCATGACCGTAGCGCTTCTCATGAAAGCGTGTAGTGGTTGACTAGGTGGCGAACAGGACGCCCTTCAAACAAATCGATAATGCTGTCTGTGTTCATTTTTGCCATTTGTTCTGTGGCGTCTTCGGTAAAATACGCAGTGTGCGGTGATACCAGAAACAAATCATCGCCTAGAACAAATAAACCGTGCTTGTCATTTGCTGCGCCAAACGTGGGCTCAGTGTAGTAGCCATCGAAAGCGGCACAAGCAATTTGCCGAGTTATCAGTGATTGGCACAAAGCTGCAGGATCGACCAATTCGGCGCGCGAACAATTCACTAATACAGCAGATCGCTTCATCAATGCAAATTCTTTCAAACCGAGCATACCAATAGTTTGCGGATTAGAGCTTGCATGCAGGCTGACCACATCTGATCTTGTGAGCAGCGTTTCCAAGTCGACGAACTCCGCTGCAACTGCCGCTTCGTCCTTTTCCTTGCGTTCTCGGCTGTGGTAGAGAATCTTCATGTCAAAGCCATGATGAGCAATTTTCGCCACACGTTTGCCGATTGCTCCAAAGCCCACGATGCCTAGAGTTTTGCCTTCCAAATTCAAGCTTTTGCGTTCAATCCACTGACCCCTTTTGGTTGTTTCAATCAAGAATGTGGTGCGCTTTACTGCATCAAGCATGAGCGCCACTGTAAATTCGGCGACCGATTGGGCATTGGCACCAGGAGCATTCGTTACGAAGATACCTTTTTCGGTGGCTGCTTGGACATCGATGTATGACTCATAACCAACCCCAAAGAAACAAACTATTTTGAGTTTGTCGGCAGACTCAATTACCTTGCGTGTGACTAGTTCTGAACCACCAAGAATGTAGGCGTCGACACCTAAAAGTGCGGTTATCAGCTCGTCTTCGCTGAGATCTGGGCGGTCGATGACGACGCGATAACCTAAATCTTCTAATTTGGATTTAGAAATCTCGGGAAAAACGTTTCCGGTAAAAAGGATCGTCCGGCTGGTCTCTGCTGTTTGGGCCATCTTCACTAGCTCAATAGTTTTTGATCAGGAGCTCTGAGCCAATTCTGCTTTTACGATCGGCGCTGCAATTATTCATGCCGTATTGCAGTGTCCACTCGTTGATATTGGCCCAGCTATACAAATTTCTGATTTCTTCGCAATCATCATAAGTAATGAGGAAGCGGTGTTTGGTCTTTTTTAGAAGTTTAGCTAGTTTCCAGTGATCGAAAGCATGCAAATCGCCGTCTCGTCCATACAGCTTAGTGGCAGTCCAATAAGGCGGATCAAGAAAAAGAAAAACATCATCACCTGGCGCCTCGACAACTTCGCCAAAATCGAGGTTGGTAATGTTTGTATTGAGAAGTGCTTCAGGCATCGGTAGCAATCGATCTATAGACGACTGAGTAAATCTTGTCTGACTAGCTGCCGCTGAGAAGCCACCTGCTCTGGTGGTGCCGGAGAAAGTTACCCGGTTGAAAAAGAAGAAAAGAAGCGCTTCGCGATATTTGCTTCGGGTGCGTTCTTCTCGTGCTTGCAGAAAAAACTCTTTGGATTGTTCTGCACTTTTAAATTTGTCGCGCAATTCTTCGAGATCTTTGACCAGTCTGGCGCAAGTCTTCTCATTTTGGACAATCGACCAGAAAGAGATTAACTCTTTAAAAGCATCGTTGATCCAGTACTTTTCAGCAAAGTTGCTTGTTCGGGCATGGAAGTAAACGCTGCCTCCACCGACCAGCGGTTCACGAAACTCACCAGCTGACGAAGGCATAGCTGCGGCTATCTGATCGATAGCTTTTTGCTTACCACCTGGATATCGAAGTGGTGATTTAAAACGAATAGGCATTGGCTTTGACTCAACTTGCGTTGCAGCCAGTGCTAGTGTCAGTTGCGAAGGGACGGTCAATGGAATTTCCATGTCCCTATCTTAATGCGTATGAGCTCAAAAGCAACACAAATTTGATTCTTTTTTCAGTCAGTTTCAGTCGTTCATTTGAGATAGTTGCTCGCAATTACCTGCAATTGTTTGGCTCGATTGTAGTCAGTTTCGCAAATGAGCCTGTCGTCCAAATAAACCTTATTCGGCAGGCCAACAGGAGACTTTCGAAGTATTTTTGCATAAAGCATGCATGCTGCCAGGTAAATACCATCGGCGTCCAGATGATGACCATCCGAGATAAAGAGTTTCACGCCCTGTATGCCATGCGCTTGTGCCAGCGCCGTTAACACAGGAACTCTCTCAGCACCAAGACTGCGCGCTAATTGTTCGTTGCATTGACTGAAAATTGCATAGTCTGGAGCAATGAGTTTGGTCCATGCGTCAAAAACAGCGAGTTTACTGTGGTTTTGCACAATATGCGCGGCGAGCGGTTTCGTTTCCGCTATCGATTTGGCGACTTCGTTGCCAAGATGACTGCTCTGTTCTTGCAAAACAACATAGTCCCATGGACCCTCGCTGTCGATGGCCTTGAGGGCGTTACCGTTTTCCAAATGATTTTTAAGAGTGTAATTGCCGCCGACCACTTCACTCATTTTGACTGGCGCTTGCGCATCTTTGGCGCGTATGAGTCCGAGAAAAACGCCAGGCACATCGCCTCCGTAGAGAATACTGTTGCCGATAAATAGTATCTTTAGCGCCGACGTCGATGCACTTGTGCTGATTGCGCGATTGACTGAAGGAAATCTTCTAACGCGGTTGCCATCATTTTCCTCTTCATCACCTTGAGCAAGAGCAGGTTGACCGACAACTATCAATGAGCAGGCAATCATTGAAATAACTGAGCATATTTTCTTGATGTCAAAGACTTTTTTCAATTGATTTGACTAGTTAGGTAGTGTCATTCCTGGTGGCATATCCCCATGTGGGAAACCTTCGAAGATCATCAAATCCAGATGAAACGGCCCAGGTTTGACGCCAAGGTCCGTGGCCATGGGATTGCCAAAGACATAAACAAGATAGACATTGAGAGACAAAGTCACTGATACCAGAATCGTCATTAGAGCTTGAACGCGAATATTGGCGACGCCAAAGAAATAAGTGAAAATCGTCGTGAAAATGCCGCCAACAATGAGCACCAACCACATTATTGGGGCGACACCGTGGGTAGAGCTAATGACGCGGGTGCGATGATTCTGAGTCATAGAGCAAATCTCAGAAACTAGCTGTTGCTGCAGATTTTGCTCTCTTGGAGTGATCGGATCGTACGTTGTGATTTCTTTCCAGAGCAAAAAAACTGTGTGGAAAGTCTGTTGGCTGTACTGCCCTTCCTGCAATTTGTGCCACTCATCGTTGATCACTTCTGATGCGTAGCTTTTGCAGAGTGTCCTTATCGTTGTTTTTTTAGCCTCGGGTAGTCCTTCCGAGACCAGAAAAATGTTAGCGAGACCACTGGCTTCCATAGACACCAGTCCTCGAACATCTTGCATATGACTCATAGCGTCTACTACAACAAAACCGAGCAACACTGCGTATAGAGTGCCAACAATCGACAGCAGATAGCCTGCAACTTCATGATAAGTGGCCAAAGTAACGAGGCTGACTCTGCCGCGTACAATGACCATCCCGAGCACTGCCAGAGCAGTCACGAATGTGATGATGAGAAAGCCAAAGGCGTAGGCGTTCAATTACTCGATATCCAGCGAAATGTTGTGAGCGTGTTTTAGGGCTTCAGGATCGTGCAGAAGTTTCATTACTTCATCGCAAGCTGGTTCTGTTAAAAGAGGAATACTACTTTGGTTGGCGAGCACCATATCTAGCAATTCACCGCTTAGACCGCCGGCTTCGTTAGTATGAACAGAGACCGCGAAAAATCCGTTTTCGTCATAGTCGGCTGGGCAGAACTGGTGATAGACAGTGCCAGAGAAGCGGAGCATGAATTGTCGGTCGCCCGGAATGTGCACGATATACATTCTGTCTAGGAAAAGTTCGGGGTCGCTTTCAGCTTCCTCTGGGGTGCATAAACTGAACTTGAGCTCACAACCCTGACCGCCTGTGACTCCTGTAATGCAGCGATGTCCGGCATGTCTATGAAAAACTAAATCTCGTTTGTCAACGCCGAAAGTATAAACCGCAGTGGGATCATTTTTTTGAAAATTTGTTTTGCCGATGATCGCACTCGGTTCATTGAACTCATCGAGATATTCAGGATGTTTCTTCTGTCTTTCCAGCGCCTCGTCGACGAAGAATTTGCCAGCTCCTGGCGGAAATTTGCCAGTAATCGTAACTTCGATAGGAAGGGCATCACCTTCGCCGGTTGAAATACTTACCTGCGAACGAGGACCGCTTAATTTAACGAGGTCGCGATCTCTAACAGCCATAAATTCTCCCCACGCTGGATTCAAACAATTTGTCCGATGAACGCACACTACCCAATTAAATACCACGCTCAGCAGTAAATTAAATCATGAAAAAGCCTTCGAATGAGGCACTGCAGCATTCATGGTAGCCAAGACAAACGCTCAGGTGAGGATTGAGCCGAACATGCAGCCATGGGTGACAGCCCGGTCTAAACAAGGCGCATGGCATCTGTAGACTGAGCAAAAAGTGAACAGTAAGCAGAAAACAGATTTAATGACCGTCCTGACGACTATCCGTGGTGTTATTGCTCTTTTTAGAGCCGTCACGCATTCTGCGTAAAGTTAGCGATATTTCGATTGCGCGCTCGGTTTTTCCGCGCTGTTGGTAAAATTTTTCAAGCATTTCTAACTCTTTTACGCTTTGATGAAGCGCCTCATCAATCTTTGAGCCAGTTGCGTTTGCTAAATGTTTGCTGTCCGCCCGGTCGGTAACGCTCTCCGACCCAAAATCACAATGACCCCCATCTTTTAGACTGGAGTCCAGTTCCTTGTCGCCCGCCATGATACCCCTCCCATCTAGAGAGCTTTCTCGCTCTCAGCATTTGGATCCAGACGCAAGTACAGACATTTGGTTCCGACGCGAGCGGGCACAACCTTTCAAACGCAGCATTGTGACCGTCTTTGCGTCGCCGGTGGTTTTGAATACCGCGTAGCCGATCTGCTATAAAATCGCGAAAACTAATGTGGAAAAATTCGGCTTTTGCGGCAACCATTCAAGCTCAGCCTGCGTCTGGTAGCCGGAGGTAATTTGAAAATGAACACACCACGAAAGTCACATACTCATCTATACAAGTGTCTTGGCGATGTAGTTGCTGCACGTCGAAAGACACTGCAAATGTCGCAGCAGGAACTAGCACAAAAGGCGGGTATCGATAGAGCATTCATCAGCAATATTGAGCAGGGCAAGCGTAATCCCAGCTTTGGCGCTGTGGCTAATCTCGCCCAGGGGCTCCGAATTAGATATTCGCGTTTAATCAGTAAATGCGAAGAATGTATGAATTCGGTTGCCTAATAACCGATAGCCTGTGCGCCCAGTGGTTGCGATCAGCTGCTGGGCTTTTTATTGAATTGTTTTCAAGGAGTCGCTTGACAAAAAGTAGACGACCGGTCTAATATGTTTGCAGAGCAACAACTTGCCTTGTCGGCAATAGGGAGTACAAACAAAATGAAGACTGTAAATGAGTACATCGCCGCTGGCGACTTGAGAATTTCGCAACCTTGCGTACAGAAGCTTGCCCGTTCCCGCAGCTACGAAGTTAGACGTCGATTGGCAGAAAATGCATCTACTCCGTACGAAGTCCTGGTCGATTTGTTGCACGACACCCATGGTGATGTCAGATTGGGGCTTTCCTTCAATCCTGTTGTGCAACGTCCATTCTTAGAAGAATTGGTGCGCGACGATGACGTCGATGTGCGTTTCGGTTTGGCCGAAAACACTGCTTTGCCGGTTGACTTGCTGGAAGTGCTCAGCCGGGACGACAATCCATATGTTTCAAGTCGAGCTAAGCGGACTATTGAAATTGTTCTGCCAATCGTCGAGCAAATTTTGCCATCTTATTCAGTTGCTGCCTAACTACTGTCGGCATCCGTTTGCACTGTCCGATTGCAACGTCCGATTTGCAGATGGAACATTAGGTGTGGCCAAGTCGCCTCCACTACTCAGCTAGTAGTTAGCGAATCATTGCTGAAGGAGAAAATTATGGTCACCAAAAATGAGCAGATGGCGCCAATCGTCAAGCCGAACACTGCAATCCTCATCGCTGTCGCATTTGTCGTTATAGGCCTCATTGCTTTTTTCATGGCGTCTGGACTCAAACCGGCACCAACGGCCAACACAGCCTCAACTTCTACTTACACCCAGGACTCAGGTAACCAACCTGGTACTGCTAACAACAGTATGAGTGCTGGTGGAACAAGTCAAGAAATAAAAGGAAGCCCCGGTCAAAATAACGTTTTGCCGAGCAAATGAGGTCTATGACCATGAAAAACAAAATTGAACCCAAAACGAGAATCAGCATCGTCGAGCAGGCTGATCAATTGTTAGTGGCTGAAAAGTTTGCAGATGCTGAAGATCTTTATCGCAAGGTTGTTGATGGACTGACAGAATTACTCGGAAGTCAGCATCCAGAAGTGGCCAAAGCGTTGCACAAGCTGGCTGCGGCTCAAGCGGCGCAGGAAAAGTTCAACGAAGCGAAAACGAATGAAGATCAGTCCAAGATGCTGGAGACTGTATTGAAGCCAATTTAGGTCTCGTTTGGCTTAGCGATATCTGTTGAACCTTGATGCTAATTTCACCCGATAACGGCAAAAATATTCTCAAAATATTCTTGGAATGTTTATCCGTTATCGGGCGAGTTTTTTGTCGATTTATGAATTCGGCTGCTCCTAAACTCTTCGTCCTGCAACCTCTTAACAACAGTTATAGTTTCTTCACGGCAGCCTAAATTTCGGTGTCTTGAAGTGATTAGTCTAGTAAGATGTGTTGGCTCTGAAACGTTCAGAGGGTGTGACTGTGGTCCCCGCGACACAGTTTTATCCCAGGTCAAGGAGGCTGATTTTTTGAATAAATTCGTTTATGTTCTGCTTGCGAGCATGAGCATTGTGGTTTCACCGTTTGCTTCTGCAGCAGATCTTTCTAACAGTATCTCCAACAGTGCTGGCGCAGATTCTACATACGTATCGACATTGCAAGGAACTGTTAGCACAGTCGACAGCCTATCTGCATTTGGTGTCGTCAACAAAAGTCTTGAAGGCCATGTTTCAAAGAAAAACAAACATGGACCAACAAGAGCCTTAGTCGCCGGTACGAAAAGTCTTGGCAATTTTGTTCTTGATTTGCGCGGCTTTGATTGGTCCATACAGGGTGCAGATGCTATTCTCGATCAGGCGAAACACGAAAAAAGTGCATTCGCTAAAGAATATTTGCTCCGTCAAGAACATGACGCTAGAGAACTTGCAGCCACTCGTGCGGTTTTGCAATTAGCCGCAGTACTTGATAGAGATTCTGTTAAAGCTGATAAAGCGTTGGGAAAATTGCAAACGATTGTCGGCAAGGACAATGCCGCAATGGTGCAGAATCGTTTGCGTGCCATTTACACCAATGATGAGTTGCTGACAGAGCGCGAACATCTAATTTTCGATATTGACCAGAAAAATGAAAAACTAAACAATGTGTTGAGCGCTGCAGCAAGTCAGGATGAAGTATTGAAGGGCGCAACAAAGCGCCTGGAAAAATTCAATCACAGAAGCAAGTTCATGCAGTATTCAGCGAAAGTCGTGTACACCACCCTTGGTATTGCATCGTTTTCTCCTACTCTTGTTGCACCTATTGCTGGCGCTAGTTTGCTTGCATTTATGATGGCAACAGGCGGTCCCGAGCAAGACAAACTTCTTAAAGAAATCTATCTTGGCAAAATCATGCAGAGCCGTTGCGATGTCCTCAATGAAAAAGCGCATTTGGTTACCGAGGGTCTTGATCTTGCACTGCTCACTAACAACAAGCGGTTGTATGCGTGTACCAAAGAATTGTTAGCGACAATGGCAGATACCAATCAAGCTACAGCCTTTTTAGGACTGCCAGAAAGCAATATTCCAACAGCGCGCGTTGAAGAAAACCAGACCGAAGAGAGCAATACTGGAGAGAGTAAGACTGAAGAGAGCAAGGTTGAAGACAAAAAAGTTATCATCGAAGTTCAACTTCCTGGTCCACTTGTACCAACTCCAAATACATCAGACTTAAGCACTCAGAGCGTATCCGTTGAGGCGGAAGTGCCTACACTTTGAGCTCTTTCTTGTAGCCCCAGACATGGAAGCCTGGTGTTGGTTCGAAGTCGATATCCACGTAGCGTGAATATCCTCGACGTTCGTACATCGCTTTTGCAGTTTGCATTAAAATTGTCGTGTGTAATGTCAAAGCAGAAAAACCTTCTGCTAGGGCTCTTTGCTCACAATAATCTATTAACGTTGCCGCAATTCCGAGATTTCTGAATTCAGGTAGCACAGCCAAAAGGCGCATTTCTGGGTAGGGATTTTTGATGTTTGTATCATTGATCTTCCATTCCGAGGGATCGCAATATAAAACGGAAGCGACGATTTTCGATTGATGTTCAAGAATCAGTCTGGTCGCTGAATCTGCGGTCATCAAAGTGGCTTCAGTCGATTTCTCGTATTTTGTCCAAAAGGCAGGATCGCTTTGCGCCTCGTATTGCGCATACGACCGCCTGGTGATATCAGCTACAAGACTTCGTTCGGACAATGTGGCTTCACGAATCAATGCTAATCCATCCCTGAGCGTGCTGCTTTATAATGATAGCACCTGGCTTGCAAATCACAACTAGAGCCTTTATAGTGTTGCTGTTTGTGTTTTGCAACTTTATTGGTCTAGATTTCTGGGTGTCGATTAGGAATGAACAAAAGATCGAATTGTCCGATTGCGTGCGCGCTGGATTTAGTCGGTGATAAATGGACACTACTCGTTTTGCGCGATATGGTCATTTTCAACAAATCACGTTTTGAAGAGTTTCTTGAATCACCAGAACGCATCTCCACAAACATATTGACAGACCGTTTGCATAAACTTGAAAGTGGCGGCTTGATTGAAAAGGAACCCTATAGTAGTCACCGTTACCGTATGAGTTATACGCCTACGGAAAAGGGCAAAAGCATGGCTGTAATCTTGGAACATTTATCCAAGTGGGGATTGGAAAATATCCAAGGAACAGTTGTCTGAAGGGGCTGTTGCGTGGGATTAATTTGACCGGTTGGTGGTTGTCATCTACGATGCTTGCAGTAATCATAAGAATTACTGTCATTATCGACGCCGCAGTCATTGCTCGGGCCGTCCTTGAGGTTGCAATTGATGTCCAGTTCTCGATCTGTCTTTAAACGAATCTTTCAATTAATGACGTTTTCACTGTGCCTTCTAACCCTTTGGGTGAACCAGGCTCTGGCTCGACATCACCATCATGACGACCAAACTTCAACTCAAACCAGCTCCAATTACAATCCAAATTATGGCACTGGTTCTGGCAACACCGGCACCGCTTCTGGTTCGGCAACCAATACCGTTTATTATCCACCTGCTACTTCTACTGCAGCAAACGGCCAAGCAACCGCTCAGCGACGCAGCCCGTACTATCCTTCCTCCGCTGGTTCGGTTGGCCACACTGGTTTAACTTCTACAAACACAGATGGTTCGTTGACCAGTCCTTTGATGAATTCAACGGGCAATAATAGTGCGTTCCCGAATTCGACAGGCGCCAACGGCTCGTATACGAACTCTATGACCAATGGAAGCGGTGCAACTGGTGCATCGGCAAACAGTGGTTATAACAGCGCCTATCAATCGCAGACGAGCCAGTTAAGTGCGTCCGCCAACGCCAATTCCACCGCCCAGACGGCGACTTCGCAGACTTCGAGTGGTCTGGGTTCAACTCTTGCAAATACAGCATCAAGCGTTGTTTCTGGGGCCGTCGCTGGCGCCACTGGCGGTAGTACCCTTGGTGCGACCGGTACAACTGGACCACCCAGATTTGCAAAATGGAGCAAAAGCTATCCGCCTTTGCCACCGGGCTCTCAATTCAACCTTAATGGCGGGATGGGCAACGATCAATTTCCTGGCTGGCAGCAGACATTTGCTCCTTTGCCTAGTGGTGATTCTTACGGTACCACAGGCGGTACTTCTGCCGACAGTGCTGCTTCAATGGCAGGTAACGCAGCAGGAAGTGCTGCTGCTAGCTCTGTGAACGTTCCATAGCTTCAGTATTTTGAGCGGATTGACTGAGCATTGGTCTCAACCCATTCAATGCCCCAGCTATCACAGAACCATTATTTATTAAAGCAGCAGTAAGTTCAGTTGTGTAATTGAGAGACGATAGCGAGATTCCAATTAGATTTGGAATCGAAACCATCTTGAGATTCTGGCGTGCTAACGACATACCGTGTCTTGCAATGATGATACCGTCAACGATGTCATTTAAATTTTCAGTCGTTAAAATGATGTCCGCACGATGCTTGGCTATGTCTCCACCCGTATTAAGGGTAATAGCAACGTGAGCTTGTTCGAGAGCGGCTGTATCATTCATATCGAAACCAACTACAGCTACTTTGAGACCGCGCTTTTGGAGTCGTCTGACTAGATCTGCTTTATCTTCTGGCGAAGCATTAGCAAAAATCTCGGTGATACCAACCTGCCTCGCTAAGTTATTTGCTGATGCCGGGCTGCTCCCGGTGGTCATTGCAATTTCCTTGATACCAATTTTTCTTAGCGTTTCAATTGCTAGCGCCGTGTCTTTGCGAATAACGTCCTGATAGGCAATTATTCCAGCCAATTTTCCATTGATTGCGACACAAATGCGCGAGTCACCACGGGTTGTGCACATTTCTAAAATCTTTGCTGCGTGGCTGATGTTGATGCCTTCGTTATCCATCATTCTGGTACTACCGACGGTGATATCTCGACCTTCGACCACTCCTTTGACACCAAAACCACTAATCAGTTTAGAGCTTGTTCGCTCTGGTACCGGTATGGTGTTTAGCTTGGCGTAAGTGTATAGAGCGTACGCCGCAATGTGGTCGTAGCGCTGTTCGACAGCTGCTGCATACCGTGTTACGTCTTCGACTGAAAATTGATCGAAGGTAAAAACTTCAGTCACTGCTGGCATCATCGAGGTGAGAGCGCCACTTCGCGCGAAAATAATAGCGTCCACTTCAGATAATCTTTCCAATGCCGCTGCGTTGCGGACAACAATTCCTTCGCATCCAGCCCGATACATAGAAGAAAGAACGGCTGTCGGAATTGCAATTCTGATACCCGTGATAAAGTCGTAAAATAAAATTGGAATCGCTCGGTGCAAGCTTTGTGTAGCAATACCAATAAATGTAGCCAGAGCAACAGTGGTGCCGATTTTGGAATAGCCGTCACGCAATGCCTGGCGATGTAATTTTGTGCGTTGCAACCAGCGTTTGAGCTTTTTGTCGCGAGCGGGGTCAGCTGGATTAATTATCTGACCGGGCTCGAATGTCGCATAAAGTTTACCTTCCGTAAGCAGAGTCTGTGCATGAATAAAATCATTCACAGTCACCGCCTCCGGTGTGAAATCAAATTCTGGACTAGCTGGTACGACTGTTCCATGCCCGTTAGTCACTCTGCCTTCAAAGGAAATCAATTCGCCCGGATAAACAACGATTTGTTCACCTTCTTTCAATTCGCTCACTGGCATGCGCAAGCGTTTATTGCCCCTGATCACCCATGCTGCACCTTTGGTTAATTCCAGCTGGTGAGCAATTAGTTGGCGGCATTTACCGGTGACCACGTCACGTATGTATTCTCCCAGGCTGATTAACGTGAGCATGGCAGAGGCCGGTAGAAAATTCTGACCACGAATCAAAAGAAGACAGGATGCGCCATCTAATGCATCAGCTCCTACTCTTCTTTCATCTAACAGTGTTTGCATGGCGCGATTGAATACAGGCAACAGACTTGCTGTTAAAGCTATCGACGTTATGGCAACCGGTGCTTCGACGATGGTTAAGATCAGTGATGCCGTACTTAGTGTCAGTTGAACAGCGGGTGGCAATTTGCTTTCGAAATTGAACGTGGCCCGTCGTACATTTTCGAGCATCGATGGTAATTTCTTAGGAGCATGACCCGCTTCGCTTCTGTCTGCTGGTTTCACATTTTCTATTTGACTGATGTTGATTTGATCGAGCCACGACAGTGGGGCAAATAATTGATCATCATAAAAAATGGTGATCGAAGCACAATCGGCGTTGGACGAGACTGCCTGAACACCTACTTGCTCAAGCACAAGATGTCTTAGTTTAGATGCCAGAACGGGATTTTTGTATATGATTTGAATGTGCAGGCGAATGCGACCTGGCAGGCGATGCATTGTCTTGTACAGTCTTTCAGACATCAAACTGAACCTGTTTTGTCGCCTGTATGGGTCTTACTTTACTAGTATGACAGTCTTTGCACCATCAACAGTCATCACCGTCATCGGTATCGTCACAATTGAGAAATCTCTCACAAAAATTCTCGCTTTTCTCTCGAAAAAAATTGAACTCTTTGCACCGTTTTAACGTTTTATATAATAACGAGCGCAATCTCGCCCGACGCCACTTTCTCAGGTGAACCTGTTGTCTAAAAGAAGAGCTGTCTTTTTATTTTTTCTGACGATTATCGGAAATTGTCTTGGCAATTTGACTAGCGATCTCGTCAGAAGCTCGGCGATGTCCTTTTCAAGAGCGTGCTTGCGAGCATACCAGCGCAATCATGTGCGCTTTGTTGCTAGGGACAAAGATATGGCGATGTGTGAACATCACCATAGTTGAATGACCTTGGTTTAACGATTAGAGTTCGGCTTTGATTGCCACTTGTTCGAGCATCAAATGCCACCACGGTCTGAGGACTCTTTGATCGTCACCGAGAGGTTCAGCTCGTGACGTTCTATTGATTAGGTCGGTGTCAGCGCAGGCTTTGGAGCTCACTGACTGGTCCGAACCTAATATAAGAGTGCTGAATGCGACAACGACGATTGTGAATCCGAAAATTATTACAGCAATGGACTGATACCGTTCAAAACCTTCCTGAGGAAACACTTTGAATTTACCTGAATGCTCATCTCGTACTTGTTGGCAGGAGTGCTGTCAGCCGCTCTAATGGGCGGCAACATAGTAAACCACCGCCTTGTGACTAACTCGTGATCATGTCGATAGTACAGACAAAACCCGTTACAGCTTGCTCTGATTCAATCGAACCAACGCCCGTTGTTGAGTGCGCTCCTTGTCAAGGTGTATCAGGATTGGGCTTTGCGCGCTGAGTAGATTTCCAAGCCCCGTGTCGTAAACGACGCCACGATTCTTGCCAACCGTGAAACAAACTCTGGAATTGCTTTTGTCGACTTCGCCTTCAACTCTATCTAATTGATCGTTCATGACGTTGTAACAGTTGCCTCTGACTGTACCATCGCGATTGACGGCTAATTGAAAAATTTCAGTGGAGAATTTCTCACCTGCTGGAATTAGCGAGAACACACCAAATTGTGCCCAGTCTTTAACAAGAGGCACTGAATATGGTGCTGAAGCTCCTTTGGCAGACGAGCTACTTGCCCCACTTGCTGCCAGTAGTTGAGCCTGGTGATAGTATTCTCCGCTGGTCATCATTGGTTGAGCGCCATAATAAACATTGCCATCTCGAAAAGTGATGTTTTGACCAAATTCATAATCTGCTGGAGTTTTAGGACCTGAGCCTCGCCAGAAAGCTGCAAGAGTGTCCCAATCTACGTTATTCCAGACCCAACTGCTGTCCCAGGCGGAACTATACCAGGCGTTTTTTTTGTTCTTCCACCAGACCGCGGTGAAAAGCCCACTGCCATGGAAATTCTCTCTGACCGCGTTGCCTTCGTCTACAGATACAACTGGCTCACTGCTGACAGATTGGCCCTGAGCACCACCAAAATCAGTTGGTAATTGAGTCTGATTCGTCGCACCCTGATTTGGCAAGACCATTGAGCTAACCGTGGCATTTCCTTGTTGGGCCATTTGAGAATTTATTTGCTGCTGCCTGTAATAATCGGCTAGTGGATCATTTTGCATAAATGGCGGCGGTTGCATCCCATAAGCACCTGAGTTCCCCCAGGCGTTGGGGTCGTAGTAGCCACCATAGCCTCCATATCCGTCATAGCCACCGTATCCATAATTATGGTTGTACCCGCCGGAGTAGTAGTGGCCAGAGTGGAGATGATAACTGCCGCCACTGCCCCCGTGAGAGCCAGAGGTGTGTCCAACTGACCGCGCTTGAACAGCCTGAGCCGTAAGCAGCAAAACAATGGGAACTAACAAGCCTGTTTGAAATTTCATATTACTTACTTATGACTGGGTGCCGGGTCGCTTCGACATTTTCCATGTTGGGCAGTTTCGCTCCATTGATCGCACGTCCTACCGATTGCCAGTTGAAGTGGTCGATGTCTGGATGTTTGATTATGTAATCCGCAACCGTTTCGCTTCCATCAATAGTTGTGCCCCTTGTTTCGATAAACCAATTGTCGTCGTTTTTACGCCACCGACCGAAACCGAAGCCTCCTGCATGCCCAAAATTCCAGGACACAATATCTTTGCTCTTGGCACTCCAGCCAATGACTTGTAGTGCATTAGGTCTGATATTGGTACCCTCACGATCACTAAATTGCAGAACCATAAAGTTGCCATCATTGGTGGCATACGCCTTTAAAAAGGTATCGTTGTTTTTACCGTGCAGTGTCCAGTCACCAATCATCCAGCTAAGACTTTGTAGAGCTTCAGAAGGCTGCGGATTGTAATATGTTTCGCTGATGCGCAACATCTTCCAGGTATTGTCCTTTTTGATGTGGATAACACTGTACCTAGTTTTCGAGGCTGTTCGTGGGAAAGTTGCTTCACCATCCTCGATACCAACGTCAGCTGCTGGGAAACTGATTTTTGTAATTTTCAAACTCAGTGGTTGTAAGCCAAGTGTTTGAAAATCGCGTTCGTACATTTTCTTTATTTCGGCTCGTCCATTGAATTGTGTGCCTTCGGCATCTGTCAAAGAGCACTCATCTGCACACATATTCGCTATCGTCTCTGCGTCGCCTGTTGCGAATGCTTTGACAAAATTGTCTGCTTCTTTGCGGATTAGTTGTTCATCAGACACATTTGCGCCTTTAATCAAATCGACAGTGTTAGTTTCAGCGGATAAGCAGGCAATATTTGGTGGGACCAGCATTGTTTGCAGCAATGCGAGTGATAGAGCAGTAAAACTGCTCGCTAATATCAATTTGCCAAGCTTGTTGATTTTTGATTTCATGAATTTGCTCTGGTCGGCCACAAATTGATTCTACATTGATCCAATAGAAGGATCTAATTGAAGTTGTTAACACTGCGAATATATCACTTGGCAAATTGTATCCTCTGTGCGATGATGCATGGATATTCAAGGTAGAGCTTGCGATGGCGCGGGCAAAACAGGCGGAGGGCTTCAATGATAGTTAGCAAAATGATGATTCCAGCTCATCGCCCTCGTTTTGGTGCGGTTTTCCTGTCTCTCTGAATCAACCTTTTTTGTTTTGCAAAATCAGGCTATTTAAAGCGAAGATGGGTTTCTGGGCGAATTCACAAACATCGTGAATGCAGAAATTTACGTCAATCAGTTCGCGCATTGTCGTTTTGGTGCAGACGAATTCACAACTAAGTGAAAGCAGTCAGCACGAGAATGAAGTGTGCTCAAGAGTTATTTTCGATGAACAAACAAAATCCTATTTTATATTTATTGTCGACAGGATGGCGCTATGCCGGCGGCTGTAGACGCCTGATGGTGACCTATCTGATATTGTTTGTGGTCGCTCAAAGCATCGCGCTTTTTGAACCATACGTAATTGGCAAAATGCTCAACGCAGTGCAGACAGATCTTTCGGCCGCTACCGGCAAAACTTCCTTTGACCGGCTTCTAAATGATGTCGCTTTTTATCTGTCTCTGTACATGCTGATACAGGTGGCATTCTGGCTCTTTCATGGTCCAGGGCGCGTGCTTGAACGATTTGTGGCATTCCAAATTCGCTCTAACTACAAATCAGAGCTGTATCAGTGTCTGACTAAGCTGCCGATGCAATGGCAACGTAATCATCACTCTGGTGAAAGCATCGATAAAATCAATCGTGGTGCAATAGCCGTTTTTAACTTCTTTCAAGAGACGTTTGAAATCGTCTACATGCTCTTTCGCCTTGGTGGCACGCTGGTTATTTTGTTCTTCTTTGTGCAATTTGCGGCGTGGTGCGTTCTTGCTTCAACAGTTGTTCTTTGTGTCATAGTGGCTATTTTTGATAGAAAGTTGTCCAGGCAATATGGACAGCTCAATTCAATGGATAACCATGCAGCCTCAGCGATTCATGATTATGTGACAAACATAGTTAGTGTGATTACTTTGCGCCTTGAGCACCGAACTTTAAAGGAAGTGGAAAGAAGAATTACTGCCTCGCAGTCGTTATTTTCGGACAATGCGCGTATGAATGAATGGAAGTGGTTTCTTTCTAATATGTGCGCGTCTGGGATGGTTGTTTTGATTTTGCTCTGGTATGCAAAAACCAATTTTGCCCCCGGACATGCTCTTCTTGCAGGAACTTTTTTTACGTTGTTTGAGTATCTTCGACGGATTGGCGATTCGTTTTTCAATTTCACCGGCTACTATGGTGTCATTGTGAGACAGGCTGCTGATTTGAAAAGTGCTGAATCAATCGTTGATGCTTTTGAAGAAAAAGTCGGACGCGAACATTCACATCGCTTACCGCCGCATTGGCAAAAGCTCAGTATCAATGGTTTGAACTTTACTTACGAGGACGAGCGACATCGCACTCATCACTTGCAAGACATCAATATCTTGCTTGAAAAAGGTCTGTCGATAGCCTTTGTGGGGGCAAGTGGCAGTGGTAAAAGCACATTACTCTCCTTGCTGCGCGGTCTGCAAAACGCCGATCAAGCTCAAGTCGTTTGTGATGGCGTGCCACTAGATCATCAGCTTGCTCATCTCTGGCACTCGACTACGTTGATGCCTCAGGAACCCGAAATATTTGCTGACACCATTCGGTTCAACATCAATTTCGGTCTTGATTCAAACGATGAAGAGTTGCTGGATGCAGTTAAAGCAGCACGATTCGACAATGTGCTTGCGCGATTGCCGGATGGGCTCGATACAAACATCGCTGAAAATGGCGTGAATTTAAGTGGCGGAGAGAAGCAGAGATTGGCTCTGGCTCGAGGCATTTATTTCGCCAAAGATAGCGACATCGTTTTGCTCGATGAGCCAACGAGTAGTGTTGATACTCCTAACGAACGCAAAATTTATGCGACCCTGTTAGAGCGTTACAGGTCTTCTTGTCTTGTTTCGTCGATACATAAATTGCATCTGTTGGAGTTGTTCGATCGAATCTACGTATTCGATGATGGAAAAATCGTTGAAAGCGGCGATTTCAAATCATTACTTCAAGATGATGGAACGCTTGCCGCGATGTGGCGAGAATATCAAACAGAGCAATCTGAGGTTGCTCTGTTTTCCTGACGCAGTTGAGCAAATGCATGATTAGGTGATTGAGTCGGCTGTCGGCTCAATTGCTTTTCATTCAAGAGATTTTGCGATTTTGGTTGCGATTGCGAATCGATGATAAAACAGCAATTGCTATGCGGTTACCATCGAATGCGTCTTTAATCAAATAGTTATCGGCGCCGTGATTCAATGCAAGGGCCATCAACTCTCGGTCATCATTGCCTGAGGCGATGATGATTGGCGTGTTTTCCGCCTTTTCTCGCATTTTTTCGTAAGTAGAAATGCCGAAGGAATCCGGTAGCTCGAGGTCCAAAATAATTGCGTCAAAGTCATTGCTTACCAATTCATTGAACCCGGCCGAAAGATCAGTCGAGTGAATCATATTGAAATCGAATTCAGTTACTTTCTTTAGCAGCTCTCCAAGTAAGAAAGCATCGCTCAGACTATCTTCGACAAGTAAAATTTTTATGGGCGCCGTTTTCATGCAAACAATTTTATGCGTCGTTAGGGGGAAGTGTCACTATGTTGAAGTAAAATTCTTTGATTCCCTTGGCTACGCTAAGGAAATTGTCAAATTCCACGGGCTTAGTGATGAATGAGCTAGCTTGAAGTTCGTATGAGGTCAAGATGTCGTTTTCGTCTTCGGACGTTGTCAAAATGACGACTGGAATTGTTCGTAGATTGGGATCTTCTTTGATTTCAGCAAGGACTTGCCGACCATCTTTTTTAGGCATATTTAAGTCGAGCAAAATCACATCGGGGCGAGCGACTGATTGGTATTGACCCTCGCGACGAAGATATTCCATGGCTTCTACGCCATCTTTCACGATCACCAATTCGTTGAGAATCTTGCCGCCCTTAAAAGCCTGGCGAGCGAGTTCAGCGTCTGACGGACTATCTTCCGCCATTAGAATTTTGATGGATCTAGTGACCATTGTCTCCTCCTGCGATGACCGGAATGGTGAATGAGAAAGTTGAACCTTTGCCCTTCTCCGACTGTGCCCAAATGGTACCACCGTGACGTTCGATAATCTTTTTGCACAGTGCTAATCCAATACCCGTACCTTTGTGTTCTTCGCGTCCTTGCAATCTTTGGAAGATAACAAAAATTCGCTCGGCATGTTCTTGATCGAAGCCCAGGCCGTTATCCTTCATTGTAAATAACCAATTGCCGTTTTGTTTAACGACATCTATGTCAATTACTGGCCGTTCGCTTGATCTAAATTTGATTGCATTGCCGATTAGATTTTGAAAGACCTGTGCCAGTTGTCCTTTTTCGCCCATAACATGTGGCAAATCGGCGACATTTAGCTGAGCGTTGGTTTCTTCTAGAAGCACAGACAAATCTTTTTTTGCAATCGTTAATGATTCATTGCAATCGGTATCGGTCAGAGCTTTACCCTTAGATTCGACACGAGCGTAAGCGAGCAAATCGTTAATCAGGGCACGCATGCGTAATGAACCTTCCACAGCGTGATTGATCCAGGCGGCACTCTCTTCGTCGAGCGTTTCTTTGTGCTTGCTCGCGATTAAGGTCAAAAAGCCAGATACCGCACGCAGTGGCTCTTGTAGGTCATGTGACGCCACATAAGCAAATTGCTGCAGGTCGGTATTCGAGCTGCTTAGTTTGACAGTGGCTTCTTTGAGAGCCAGTTCGGTCATTTTCCTTTGTTCGATTTCGTCAGCAAGACCGACGTTTAACCGGTCCAGTTGCGCTGAGCGTTTTTTCTCTTCTTCAATTGCACTCGATGTAATGCGATAAATCCAGATCAGTAAACCGATACCGACAATAGAAAGTACCACAGTCACGACTACGAGCAGCACCTGTGCTTCTCTTAGGTCCTCGTTCCGTCTGGCGAGGAGATCTGTTTCATTTTGCATAATCAAAGCAACCTGATGACGATATTCGTCCATCAGTTGCTTTCCTTTAGTCATCATAGGCACTGTGGCAGGCGCCGGAGTGATCACCGCTTCTTTTATGGTTTGAGCTGCCCAGTCCATTTTTGCTTGGGCTAGTTCACGCGCCTTTTTAATGTTTGCTTGTTGAGCTGGATTGTCTCGAGTCAATACTTCAATCTTGTCGAGATCTCGCATGGCCGCATCTCGTCCCCACTCATAGGGTTCGAGAAAGTCTTTCTGTCCGGTTACGACATAGCCGCGTTCACCTGTTTCAACGTCCTGCAAAGCAGACAGTGAATCTTTGACGTCTTCAATAATCGAATGGGTGTGAATGGTCCAGCGATTGACGTCAATTAGTCGATATGAAACAAGCCCCATCGCGCCAATGGCGAAAAGGAACAGGGCGGCGATAGCAATCAAGCCACGGATAGTCTTTTGGGATGCGGTTAATGTCATTGTGACCCTAAAATACATTGAGAATATCTGGAAGTTTCGAAGACGCGGAAAGAACTTTCTAGTGCCTGACTGAGCGTGCAACTATAAGATTTAAGTCTAAGAGTAACTGCTTGATTATTATTGTTTCAATAAACCATGATTGCGCAGGGCTCAAATGTGGTTGGTTATAGATATAACTCAACCACCTCAACTCCCACCCAGACAGCGGCAATAAACATGGCCTCAATCACTGACTCAGAATCGGACCCTGAACAAAAAGCTAAAGACGTAGCCGAGCACATCGAAGCTCTCGGGACCCTACAATATCAATTTTTTGTCGACAGTCCCGACGTCCACGAATATAAGTATATGTCGCCGTTGGCTAACGCCGAAACCAGTATTGGTGCTGGTGTATCGACAAATCATCAATCATCGGTCAAGCAGAATCATTTGTCGCCTGGGCAAGCATTGTCCTTTGTCGCAAAGATTGGGCAGACCGATAAACAAATAACAGATGCCGAAGGTGCTCTGGTCACCTATCCGCTCTGGCAAATCTTGCCTGAAAGCGTTATCTATGCAAATGGTTCCCAAGTCAAATTTGCCTACGATGGTGATGGAGATGTCATCAAAATTACCGAAGAACCCGGCTTTGAGTGGGTCAAAGATCTTTCTAACCCGGGCGCTTATCCTCAACGCTTCAAACGATGGATGCGAAGCGACGGCAAAGCATTCAATCTAGAGGCCATCGTTTTGCCAGACGGAAATTATCAGATGATTTTCGATAACAGCGATGTGTTGACATACACCACTTCTGCCAAAAAACTTCTTAGCCGTCCGTTTCCCAAAAACTTCGACTTACAGCAAAGTATTGTGCGCGTCTTCAAAATGCTTGATGGTGAAAATAGCGGATTGATTGACAAAGGACAAATCAATCGCGGCGTCTCAATGAACTGGAAAAACACTGACGATGCGCAACTCGTCACAATGCTCAAGTTGCATTACGAAATCATTCAAATCACTCGCGAAAAAAGTATCTTCAAAATCGGCAAAGGCATATCGAAAGAGGAAATTACTCAATACGATCGTTTGACCCGAAAAATATTTAGCAAAGACACTTCAGCTGAATCGCTAAAAACTATTACCGCCTTATTCGATGTTATCGATTCAGATAACGACCAAAATATTTCGCTCGACGAGATTGCTTTAAATTTCGAGGCTGGCAAATTCAACCCCGCTCAGACAACCAGTTTGGCCTACATCATCAATCATTCTGAAAAGCTGCACGCTTTTACAGAAAAAGGTTATGTGGATAGAACAACACGCATGACCAGAAGCGAATTTACACAACACTACAACGATGTCTACAACGATCAGGTGACAAAATATCAATCCTCTGGCGGCTGGGGAATCGATCAGGTTTGGCAGAAGACGCTGGAATCGAGGCGTACTTTGTACGCCGACGCCAATCATCCCCACGAAAGTCTGCGCATCGAGGCCATTAAGCAAGGCATAGTCGGTGATTGTTTGTTCCTCGCGGCAATGGCATCTTTAATTAGTGTTCGTCCTGGCGTCATCATGCAGTCGATTGTGCCAAATGAAAATGGCACTTATACAGTTACTTTTATGGGCGCACCAGAAGCGCCGATTGCACTTCTGCCGCCTACAAGCTCTGAGCTTGCTCTGTATGCCAAAGGTAGTGCATATGGTATATGGGCACCACTAATGGAAAAAGCTTATGGGTTACTTGTGGCCAAGCGTCGTAATTTGAGTTCAGTCATACCAGCTGAAAATACAGCTACTCGAGAAAATATGAAGAGTCTCGAGATTATCGGTGGACGTCAGACTCGCTGGGAATACACACAGGATTCAGCCAGTCGAGCACTTGGTATGTGCAAACAAAGTATGAACGAAAAAGAGTTGCGCAATTTGCTGATTAATTGCTTTGCCCAAAATCGAGCAATCATCGCAGCCGCTCTTAAAGGTGCTGCTCGTGAAAAAACTGAACCAGCAATCTGCGGTATGCATGCTTACAGTGTCATTGGCTTTGATGAAAAGAACGAAATTGTCAGCATCAGAAATCCCTGGGGCATAGTATCGACTCAAGGCACACAGACTGAGTTGTACCCAATCGGCGGCGGCAAGCCAATTGTCGATGATGGCACTGAAGGAGTATTTAAATTGCCTCTGGCGAGCTTCGCCAAAAAGTTTGAAGCGCTTTGCGTAGAATCTAAATAGCTTTACTGAACTACTTTCGGTCGGCGTAAGGTCCTTCGGCGCCATACATTTTTAGTTCTAACAGTAGAGTCTTCATGCTGTATAGCGGCTTGTAATCAATTACTTCTTGCGTTTTTGTAATGTCCAGTTTCTTTGGCTTTAGTTCTGGCTGCAAACCAAATTTAACGGCCATCTCGTGAAATTGTTTGTAGTGTTTGTCGAAAGTAGTCCCCGGACCATCTTTATCCCAGTTTGCAAGATCGTCGTCGGAATATTGATAGGCACTATCTACGGTGAGAAAGACAGGGGCGTTATGCAATTCGTGTTTCTTTGAGGCGAGCAGTTCGATACTCTTAATAACAGCTTGAGCGACGTCTGAAATATGGACAGCGCCTTTTGCAAACCATTTTGCCCAGTCGACAAAGCTGTCGTAAACGGAGCGATTCCAGGGTGGTATGAAGGCTCGTGGGCGTAAAACAATGACATTCATGCCGTGTCTGTGGGCGTAAGTCTCTGCGATTTCTTCTCCCAAAATTTTTGTATGGCCGTAAATGCCATATTTTTCATCGATGCTGGTGCTGGAAATAAAAATGATGTCTTTGATACCAGTTTCGACCGCCGCTTGAAATACATTGAATGTGCCACCGACATTTAAATCCCAGAATTCATATTCGGTTTTCTCGCTACGAAGTTCGTGAATACCGTGCCACGCTGCAATGTGCACGACTATGTCGCAATCACGCATCGCTTCTTTGAGAGCGGCGCGATCGAGTATTGAACCTGCTATATAGATGTCTACTGGAACGTCGAGACTTTCGTTTTTAGAATGCGATTCGATGGCTTGTGTTCGTTCGGGCACCACGTCGAAAACAACTGGCGTGTGTCCCATTCCGCGTAGCGAATTACACAGCATGGTGCCTAGATCGCCTGCTCCGCCTGTAAGAAAAATTTTCATCTCTTCAATCAGCTAGAGCACTTTTTCGATGTCTGAGACCAGTTCTTCTGGTTTCACTTTTGAATCGAAACGCTTAACGACATTGCCCTTTCGATCAACGAGGAATTTTGTGAAATTCCACCTGATCTCAGCGCCTTTGTCTTCTGGAGCGGCTTCCTTCAAATATTTATAAAGAGGATTTGCGTTTTCACCGTTCACTTCGATTTTTTCGAACATCTGAAAATCTACGCCGTAGTTTTTCTGGCAGAAGTCGTGAATCTCATGCGCGTCACCGGGTTCTTGCGCTTTGAATTGATTGCAAGGAAAGCCGAGAACTTTCAAGCCTTTTGCCGAATACGTCTTGTTGAGTTCTTCCAGTCCTTTGTATTGAGGCGTATAACCACATTTGCTGGCTGTATTGACGATTAGTAGAACATCGCCTTTGTACCTAGAAAAATCAATATTTTTTCCGTCAAGACTCTTTTCTTTGAATTCGTATATTTTGGCCAATTTGTTCCCCTTACTCGGATTACTAGAGGCTTTGGCGGATTTGGCTTCACCCCTAACGCTTGTAGCTTGGGTTGCTGTCATGCTCGGCATTACAGCAAAGGCGGTCCCGGCAATTAATGACAATAAAATAGTTTTTTTCATGCTCGACATAGTGACATACAAGAGCGAACATTAAGTACCTTGTTTAAGAAGTGCTTTGCAGGCGAGGTCAATTTTAATAAAGGAGTGTCGCATGACAACGGCTAGCAAGTCTATATTGAGCCTCTGTCTTGCTCTCCTTGTTCCACTCAGTCAAAGTGCGTTATTTGCTGCAGACAAAAACGACGGTAGCATTCCTTACCTTGATGAGATTGGTTACTGGCAAAAGCTCGTAGTAGGGCCCAAAAGACCTGATCTACATCAAGGGTTGATGCTCAAATCTGAATACCGCAATGCATATTTGTCTGGAGCCAATGCCGATTCAATAATAGACTCGAGTTATTCTACGGAGCAACGAGCACAAGATGCTGCCTGGATTATCAGTCAGCAAAATGCCGAGCGTTCCTTTGTGAGGCACGGCTCGCCACCAATTCACGTCGCTGGCTATCCCCTTACGGCTTTCGTTGGTTATCAATGCGGAGCAGGACGCATGATTGACGAAGACGGCTTCAGCTACAAGATTTTTCTGGATTTCAAGGAGCCAGTCAAAGATCTCACCGCTGGCTCATATTTGCAATTCGTCGATGAGATTTCGCAAAAGGGCTTTGCCGGTGACTCTAAGGTACCTATGACACCAGGCGCTGTTCGCTTCAACTACAACAATGTGATAGTACATGCAGCAAGTCCTGAGTCTGCAAAAATTGCCGAACGGGTGGCCAGGCAGTTATTTGGCGATAAGCTGGCACATACAGCACGCGGCATCGATGTGATGAAAGCTCGATTGCAGGACCGTTCGGCAAAAGGCTTGGATTGGCACGCTTTTTTGTCGAGGAATACAGATTTGAACGAACTGTCGCCTAAAGCGCTAAAATTTGTACGATACCAAGATTGAATTGAATTAGATTAGTTTAGATTGAAGAGGAAGGGACGATGCGCTTATTGGAAATTCTTGGACAGGCGCTGCGCCCCATTAGATCGGGTGATGCCCATCTTATCGACTCATCGCCTATCGTTGCAAAAAAGCCTCACACCATCATCGTTTCAAGCAGCGCATTTGTAGATCAAGCCGTTATTCCTAAAGACTTCTCAGGCGATGGTGCTGGACTCTTTCCGCCCCTGCAATGGAGCGGCGTGCCAGCTGATTGCGAAAGTCTTTTGCTGGTTGTAGAAGATCCAGACGCACCAAAACCGATGCCATTTGTGCATTTGATCATGTATGACATTCCACCTGAGACGACTACTTTGCCAGAAGGCACCATCGTCAAAGGACAGTTGTCAGAGCAAAGCTACGATCTTGGCTTGAAGTTAGGGACTAACAGTCTTTTTAAGCCAGAATACATGTCACCAACTCCTCCGCCAGGACACGGGCCGCATCATTATCATTTTCAATTGATTGCTTTAGATCTCGAGCTTAGCTACTCTCAAGCGCCAACGCTAATTGAGATAAAAGCAGACATTGAAGGACATGTTGTTGCGTTTGGCGAGTTGGTTGGAATCTACGAACGCTGATCTTGGCGGTGCTAAATCTTTGCGAGGCGATCGAGCGCGAGGTTAAGGGTCTCATCTTTCTTAGCAAAGCAAAAGCGCGCTATTCGTTGCTCGAAGCCATCGGCGTAAAACGGGGACAGCGGAATCGCCGTGACGCCAATTTCGGTCGTGAGCCACTCGCAAAACTTTCCCTCGCCAAGGTCGCTGACGGCTGAATAGTCGACACATTGAAAGAAGCTCCCGCGTGTCTCCAGCACACGCAAACGCGTCTTTGCGAGACCTTCTCGAAACAAGTCTCGTTTCTTCTGGTAGAAAGCCGGCAATCCTAAATAATGCGATACGTCTGACATGTACGTCGCCAAACCATATTGCATCGGCGTGTTGACCGTGAACACGTTGAATTGGTGGACCTTGCGGAACTCTGCCATCATCGGTGCAGGCGCGACTACATAGCCAACTTTCCAGCCGGTTACATGATATGTTTTGCCGAAGCTCGAAACAGCGAAACTGCGCTGCGCCAATTCGGGAAATCGCGCTACGCTCTGGTGCAGCTGACCGTCATAGACCATGTGTTCGTAGACTTCGTCGGCGATTACAAAAATATTGGTACCCCTTAGCAAAGCAGAAAGTTGCTCCATGTGCTCGGCTGACCAGATGGTTGCAGTTGGGTTGTGTGGCGTGTTAATGATGATTGCTCGCGTTCTCGGTGTAATCGCCGCTTTGATGAGCGTGAAATCGGGTTCGAAGCTGCCAGGCGTCAGCGGCACGTGCACGGTTTTGCCACCTGCCAGTTCGATGTTGGGCTCATAGCTGTCATAGCACGGGTCGAGCACAATAACCTCATCGCCTGGATGCACAAGGGCGAGTACGATCGTGATGATCGCCTGCGTTGCGCCGGCGGTAATTGTGACCTCTGTGTTTGGATCATAGCGTTTCCCATACATCGTCTCGACCTTGTCTGCGACGGCTTCCCTTAGTGCAGGTACACCGGCCATCGGCGGGTATTGGTTGTGGGCAGCTTGCATCGCCGCTGTCACCGCCTCGACAAGCTTTGGATCGCAGTCGAAATCTGGAAAGCCCTGACCAAGATTCACGGCTCGATGCTTTAGCGCAAGCGCAGACATGACGGTGAAGATGGTCGTCCCCACTCGCGGTAAACGGCTTTCGATCGAAGGAGTATTGAAGTTGGTGCTCATGGTTTGCTCGGTGCGCTCTGAAACAATTCTTGCATCATTGAAAGAGCTTTGTCGAGCTGAGAATCTCTGTTGCCGCGATTACTGTTTGCATCTTTTACTTCGACATCAGGAGAAACACCGACGCCCTCGAGGTGCGTGCCCATAATTTCAACATTTTGTACAGCGAGATAAAGTGCCGCGCGGGGACTCAGCTCAAATAATTGACCGCCAAGAAAAGCTCCGGCTGTACGTTCACCAACAAGTTTTGCTCGCCCACTTCTCTTCAAACTCAGGGCGAGTGCCTCTTTCCCGCTTCGTGCGCCACCGTTAATTATAGCGATCACTGGCTTTGCGTAAAACATGTCTTCAGGATAGGCATTGGAAGGTCTATAAAAATAGTCGAGGTCTTCTATCCAGGCGGAGCCATAACCGTCTCGCAGATCTAAAATTAAGCCATCAGTATTTTGCAGCTTGGTTCTCAGATTCAATTCCAATGCGTCATGTGCTAGCTTACCGCCGCACCAGAAGTGGATGTAGCCAGTTTTTCGGTACATAGGCTGAATCACACGAACACTTTCGTTAATCGCACGAACATACGCTTTGTAGTCATCTTCTAAAATCGGAGTCAGCTCACATTCATACTTTTCTTGATTTCGTTCCCTGATGACTTTTGTCAGTCGTCCAGCTGTACCTGCAAAGCTGAGCTGTCCAACGAAGGGAGCGTCATTGACTGTCAGGATTTTGTCGCCAATTTTCATTCCAGCCTTCATAGCTGGACTACCATCGAGGACATAGCGAATTTCATTGAATTCAGTATTGATACCGCCGACAATGGCCCCTGTAAAATCAATTTTTCTCGGAGTAATCTTGCTGCCATTATTCACAAATAGGGTATTTAGGAAAAATAGAGTTTCGTCATTTTCTGTGAGAAATTGCGTGTGGCTGGCACCAAGCGAATGTAATGCCTCGTTGATATTTTGATCGAGTTCTACGATTGACTGCGAGGCAACAATTTTTGGACTGAGCTTCGCAATCGCTTCTCTCCAGACCGGAAGCTTTTGTTTATCGTAGAACTTGCTTGTTACTAGTTTGTCGACTTTGTTTAGAATTTCACTATTGAACTGTGGCGTCACGTCAAAACGTGGGTCTTTCTTTTCCTGTGCTACGGTCACCGGAGTGGTCGAAATTGATGCGGGGGCAATCACCAGACTGCAAGCCGTGGCTATTGAAAAAGCTGCAAGAAGACAGAGTTTTTTGACCATTGCTGTCGCTCATGAGGGACGTCGACGAGCATTTTGTCACCAATCCACTGGCAATGACACATTTTACCTACCAATTTAATGCGCCCTGAGTCATTTTCGTTGGAACAACTGCTCGGTAAACACAGTCAAGATGGGGAAAGTGCCTATGCACCTAGGGCTTTCAGCACTATAATCGAAATGGCAACCTTCTTGACTGTCCTTGATGAACAACTGTCGAAGTGGAGGTAAGTCGCATGTATACAAGGTCTACGAAAGCTCAAAGCACAGCAAAAAGTTTTTGTCTGGCCGCTTTGATGGCACTACCTCTTGCAATAACTCCTTTGCCAAGTCGAGGCGAAGCCTCTCGCGAAATGGCAGAACCGGTACTTTTTCGCGAATATCCTTCTTTTTCGATGCCGTCCTTACAACCGTCGCAATTTGCGCCCCGACCGATCATTGCTCCGATGGCCAAACTGCATGGACACTTGACCTTTACTGAGTATGGTCCAGACCCTGGACAGGTAATTCAGAATCTGGTGGAGATTGCGGTCTCTCGAGATAAAGAACGAGATCTTTTAGCGCAGAAGGCAAAATTCCATAACAAAACCTGGACCAAAGTCATTGGCCGCTCCAAGGGCATGTTGCAATATGCTACTTCCTATCAGGGCTTTGAATCATCTAGCGAGGGTGCAGACGTAATTCTTGAAGAGAAACTCAAACTAAAAAGCGCTTCAGCTGTCGAATTTGTTCGACAAAGAAGAATAGACGCTGCTCATCTACAACTGACATGCGCCGTCATGGAAGTAGCTACGGGACTTGGTATAAGTGATGAAGCGAGGCGCGATCAAGTGATTCAGGCGGGCATGCAGGAGATGACTCCGCTCGTCGGCGAAGAAGAAGCGGCAAAAACTTTGCAGTTGCTGACCAACTGGTCTAAACAGATCAAGATTCCAGAAGAGGGTTTTGCGCGCGAGCCCTGGGACGTTCTTGCGCAAAGACAAAAATCCAGAGAAATGCTCGCGAGTTCCCTTCGAGACGACGATGTCGTCAAGTCGATAGAAACGCGACTGCACAAATTCAACCGGCACAGTAATTTCTCTAGAGCCACGGCCAAATTCGTTAATACCACCTTGAGTCTAATCGCCTTCAGTCCAACCATGGCCTCTCCTGCTGCTCAAGCAGCTCAGTTCGTTTATGTAAGCTGCACCGGTGGTCCTGAGGAGAAAAAACTTTTGAAAGAGGTTTATCTCGATCGTTGCTTTGAAAGCCGTTTTGAACGACTGAGTCAGGAATCGATGATGTCGATCAACAACTACAACTGTGCTGTACTAACTCGTAACCCAGTTCTGTTTGCTTGCACTCAAGCGGTGATAGATAGAATGACGAATCCTGAGGTTGGGGCCGCTCTAACGAGCACTGTGGCCACTATGCCGCAGCAAATAGCCACACCCAAAGTTTTCGGCGGACGCATCTAATCACTCAGACATATGCACTGTCCATAGTGTCAACGCTATTCTCAATGCTATTCTCAATGCAGTCATCGAATAAGAACTACCAGAAGATGAGCTTCACACAAGCTCATCTTCTGATATTGGCTAAGATAGCCCTTAAACTTGTGACATGCCGCCGTCCACTGTTAATTCGATGCCAGTGATATAGCTGCTGTCATCGCAAGCAAGAAACAATGCGGGTTTGGCAATTTCGTCTGAGTGTCCCATGCGACCAAGTGGTACCTGCGATTCAAGAGAAGTTTTGAATGCTGCAACCTGTTCATCACCAAGTCCGGACTTTCCAAAAATAGGCGTTTCAATTGGTCCTGGGCTCAGTGTGTTCACGCGAATTTTTCGTGACTTCAAGTCTGATGTCCATGTTCTTGCCAGCGAGCGGATGGCAGCCTTGCTAGCAGAATATACACTCGTACTTGCCATGCCACCATTGGCTGCAATTGAAGCGTTGAGAATGATTGAACCGCCATCTGGCACTAATGACAGCAATTTTTGTACTGTAAAAAAAGTACCTTTAACATTTACATCAAAAGTGAGATCGAATTGCTCCTCGGTGACCGCCTCCAGAGGCGTAAAATTACCGAGACCGGCGTTGGCAAAAATGATGTCAACTTTCCCGTAGACTCGTTTCATGTGAGCAGCCAGTCTGTCTAAATCTTCCATTTTGGCAATATCGCCCTGTACGGCTTCAACATTTGCGCCGATTTCTTTGACTGCATCGTCAAGATCTTTTTGTCGGCGCCCTGTGATGACCACTTTGGCACCTTGTTTTGCGAACTCTTTGGCAGTGGCCAATCCCATACCGCTGTTGCCACCAGTAACAACTGCGACTTTCCCGGCTAGCTTGTTCATATTCTCGACTTCTCCATTTTTTTTGATAGTTCATTGATTCAGAACTAGCGAAGTATCTCATGAAAATACTTTGGCACTGATTAGCTTTGCGGAATATTTCGTTCGATTTATTCGGTCCCTTATGTCCCTTGGGTTCCTTGGGTTCCTTAGCAATACTGTGAATTAAAACCGAGCCTGGTACGCAAAATGCGTTTTCCAGGCTCGGCTGCTAGGTATTTTTTGCTGCCTACACGAGCGTGATCTGAGTGCGCGTGAGTGATGATGGCTTTTGGTACTGGTTGCCAGGGATCGATATAGAAATATAGAAATATAGAAATAGCCAGCTTCGCAGTACATCCCAGATGGTGTCATTCTAACTAAGTCTAAATGGGAACGAATCATTCGAACCTTATATTCAGAATAATTAGGCTGAGCGTTTGTGCTCGCCACCAAAATGTGGTTTAAGAACTTGTTGAACTTTAGTACGTGCACGCGAGATGCGAGATTTGACTGTGCCGATATCACTTTGAGTGATTTTGGAAATTTCTTCGTAGGTCATATCTTCTAAGTCTCGAAGAACAATTGCTGTGCGGAATTGTCTTGGTAATGAAGCAATAGCTGATTCAACCATTTGATTGGTGTCTTTTCTTTGCATCAACTCTTCAGGACCAGCCGAACTGTCGGCGATGTCGCGAGTTGGTGATTCGCCGTCTTCTTCGCCAAACATTGATTGGTCTAGTGAAATAGCTGGTGAGCGGCGTGGACTTTTTCTCAATTCGTCATAAAAGAGGTGGGTGACGATTTGGCACATCCATGATTTGAAAGCTTTGGGATTTTGCAGATTGCCAATTCCCTTCCAGATGCGAATGAACGCTTCTTGAGCGAGGTCGGCAGTGTCGTTCCAATCTGGTGCAAGTTTAACGAGCATTCCGTAAACTGTTCTTTGATGACGTTTGATCAAGAACTCAAAAGCACGTTCGTCTTTTTGTTGACAGAGGGCGACCAGTTCGGCATCACTCAAAGCAGAATAGCTCGTCATTTTAACAAGAGTCAAAGCTGGCTTGGTGGTGTTTTTCAGGCTGTTCATTATTTTCCCCAGGTGGTCGGTTGCTGCTGTCTATGTTGTAACCATATCGACAATCCACGGCTGTGTAATCCAGCACCGGCGGTATCCCCTGTGTGAGGTAGCGCACATAGTAAAAGCCAACTGGGCGGGCTCAACAAGGTATGACGACGATGTAAAGCCCCAAACTGCGCTTATTGTTCAAATATTTTTTTGCATGTTTTGTACATTGGCCGCACGCCAAGATGCACCTATATATGGAAGCAGCAAAAAGTCATACCCGTTGATGTTGAGAATCAGCAGTGATGATGGGATTCGACCACAGTTAAGAGCTTATGAGAAAGACGCTCTGCCGTGGATATATTGCCCGCTTTCAAATGAAAATCGATAAGAGAGTGTAATTCGTCTGGGGTCTCTTCGGTCAGTTGAGCTACTTTTTGAACTTCGCTTTCGGGGATCACTTTGTTAGTTTGCAACCATTCCGTTTTGTTTAAAACTGCTGAAATGAATGTGACGAGACCAAGACTCAAAACGAACAAGCCGGTGGTTTGAAAACATTGCATTGCTATCGCGATCATCGCATTTGCACCCAGCGATAGCCCAACTGAACCCATCAATCCAAAGATTGAGAAATTCCAGGCAAAACCGATAGCCAGACAACCGAGAAGCAAAGCAACGATATGGAGTTTGCTCTGTTGCTTGACTAGATGTTTGCGGCATTGCGCTGTCAAAACTGGTCTTTTGCCGCACTGACAGGGAAGCATCATGTATCCAAAAACTGCTACCTGCAAAGTGGCACCGGCCACGATGGCAGCAAACGCAAGCAAACAGGTGACGTCCACAGAAAAATTGAGACCGATGATGCCACCACCAAGAGCTATAAAAGACAGACCTAAGCAGTAAGCGATCGCTCTTTGGTGAACGTAACTAGAGTGATATACGGCCTTTGCAAGAATTCGACTTTCTAAGTCGTTCAATTCTTGAGGCATGGTGAGTTCGAGTTTTTCCATGCAATCAAATGCGTCATTAGTAAATGTGTAAGTCGATCTTTACAACTATCTCACACCCCAATGCGCCTTGCAAAGGGGTTTTTGATAAAGAATAAAGAGTTAGTGCGGGCTATAGAAAAATACCGGCTCGCCTATAGATCGTCAAAAGTAAAACCGCTTTTCAGTATGTACTGTTGAGGATGAAACGAAGCAGCCAGATCTCCATTTGCAAAAGCTTCGGATTCATGCCGAGAAGCTCGGTATGCTTTGAAATATGGTTTCATTTTTAGCTGCGCATCTTCTAGAGCTTCATTGAGATCGGCAAGCACATTCATGTTGAATTGTCCCTTTTGCTTGCTCGAAAGGCTGGCATAATTTTCGGCAACTCCAGTATTTTGAGAATATTTCGCGAAAGATTGTGCACCTCTTTCGAGACCAAACAATTGATGGTTCAAGGCTGGACCGCTGAGCGGATGACCCAGTTCCAGAGCTACTCCTTGAGCGTCGCTACCATACGAGGCACGTCCTTCGAAATGCTTGAGCAGTTGGAAACGCTGGCGATTTGGCCAGTTTGCTTCCGCCATTCGGCTGATGTCATCCATCGATTGGATTGTCGCGTGCGCTCGCTCGGCGGCCTCATCAGTGAGATGGCGACCCGCACGGACTGTCAACCCGCGTGCGATTGATTGTGGCGAGGTTTCGATATTCAAGCCTTTGAACCAGGCGGCAATTGTCTGTATTTGTTCGGGGGTTGCCTGAGCGCCAATGTCCATTTGGTCCGCCTTTAAAAACAATTGCAATTGATTCTGCTCGTGATGTGTTAATTCGTGTGCAGACGCCTTGACCAGGCTGACAGCCGATTCGTCAAAGATGCCCGGCGAGTAGTTGACCGTGAAATCTGAGTAAGACGCGTCCGCGCCTAAAAGCTCATTTGATATTTTCAGTCGTGGTTTGACCAAACCTGTTTGTTCGACCAGTCGGGATGTAGCACCGTAGGTATCTGCGAACACAGGACCAACGACAGCTTTGTTATAGGCAGCCGTCGTTTCGAGAAATTCTTTTCTGGCGTTGTCGAAGCTGGTCAGTGCCCCTCGGGCTGCAGGAGCACCCTTTAGTTCGGCGTATAAGGTTCGAGTATCTTTGATGCCTTCAAGACCGTCAATATTGAGTCCAGCCTTGAAGATGGCACGTTCGGCAATGGCCTGTTTTCGACTTTGATTCCAGCCAGTAGCGCGCAATTTGTCTTCGAGTTCATGACTGATTGTGGGGCGCCGTTCGAGTTGACCAAATAAGTCCTCGGCAAAGGCCTTAATCTTGTCTGGAGTCAATAAGCTGCCGACTTTTTCACCCAGTATTGCAGGCGCTGAAATTCTCGGCATATGCAAACCGCTGGCTTCTAGCAATCGACTGGCGGTGGGGCTCGCATGTATAGCGGCGGACGTCGCATCGACAGCTTCTTCGATGAGGTGACTGGCTATTTTAATTTCGCTTGCGTTGATACCCAATTTGCCTCCTCAATCCCTGCATTTTAAATGCGGGAAAAGAGTCGAGCACTGGGGAGACTACGCAGCGCAAAACGGGCTAGGCTTTCAGCTCTTTGACCACCACTCGGGCGTGCATTGTGTGTTGCTTGCCTGCTTGTAGCACGACTGAGTCGTCAGAACAATTGGCGGTTTCAATACAGAGCATATTTTGCCAGGCGTCGGCTCTCATATCGCTCATTTTTGCCGTCAATTCGGACCACGGATTCCAGACAACTGTCGTGTTGGAATTGAGTTTATCCACTGAAATCACTCTTTTAAGCACCGGATCGCTGAGATCGACCTGGGCTTCAGTGTTTAGATAGGGCCGGTCAATCACTGCCGTAAACGACAGCGGCTCTTCTTTCTGGCGTTTGCGCTTGAAACCGTCGGTTTTATCGATGAATTCCGTGCGGCTAAGCCCTTTAATGGTCGACTGGCGTACATCGCCGACAGTAAAATAGCTATGAAATGCTTCTTCGAACTGGAGCACCTTCTTGGAACGATTTTCGACAATAAATTCCAGTTCCAGTTCGTTGCCTACTGTAATTTTGTAAGTGACAAGAAATTCCTCAAAGCCAAGATCTTGTGACACTGTATCTGGTGTCAGAGAAAAAATCAGCTGCAAATCGTCACCGCTTAAAACGGCTGATGTGAGCTGAAAAATTGTTGTTCGGGCAAAGCCGTGAGCGGGACCATCTGTGCGGTCACTTGTAGACGTTTTAGTGCGTGCGCCAAACCAGGGGAATATAACTGGCACTCCGCCCCTAATTGCTTTACCTGGCGCAAATGACGAATTTTCACTTAAAAACAAAACCGGACTGTGTCCAGTCGGTTGCCACTTCGTCAGGTGCGCGCCTTGCAAATAGAACTCGGCTGTGCAGGTAGCGGTTTCAACGGAGGCTGAAATCAGTCCATGCTCGTTCTCATGAAATTCAAGAGTTTTGGCAATGCCAAAATGTTCTTTTAGTTCTTGAAGCGTTTGATTACTCATTTAGAATTATTTCTTTTGCGTTCTGGCGTAGGAGTCTTTTAAGGTAACAATACGATTGAAGACTGGTGCACCAGGCTTTGAATCTTTCTCATCGCAGATGAAATAACCCTGTCTTTCGAATTGAAATCGATCGCCTGGTTTAGCTTCGCCCAGGCTTCTTTCTAGTTTGCAGCCTTCGATAACTTGCAGTGCGCCTGGATTGATAGCGTTGAGAAATTCGCTGTCTTTGCCAGTCGGTGGTGCCTCTATTGAAAGCAAGCGGTCATATAGGCGCACTTCAGCACCTATAGCGTGTCGAGCGCTCACCCAGTGGATTGTTCCTTTGACCTTGCGGCCAACTGGATTGTCACCAACTTTGGTTTCAGTATCATAAGTGCATCGCAGTTCGACGACTTTCCCGCTTTCATCTTTGATTACTTCCTTGCAGGTAATCAAATAGGCATAGCGCAGACGGACTTCTTTGCCTGGTGCCAACCGATAATAGTCTTTAGGTGCTTCTTCCATAAAGTCATCTTGTTCTATGAAAACTTCGCGAGAAAATGGCAATTTTCTTGTGCCTGTTTTGGGCACGTCATGCGGCCAGTAAGAAGCGTCCAGCTCTTCTACTTTATCGTCTGGATAATTTTCAATCACTACTTTTAATGGCTTGAGCACAGCGAGCACGCGTGGTGCCTTTTGATTGAGGTCATCACGAATGTGAAATTCTAATTGCGCCATGTCGACAGTGCTATTAGCTTTTGCCACGCCAATGTCTGCACAGAAAGCGCGCAGACTTTCAGGCGTATAACCGCGGCGACGTAAACCAGCAATTGTAGGCAATCGTGGGTCATCCCAACCGCTAACGTGCTTACCTTCCACTAATTCCTGCAGGCGTCGCTTGCTCAAAACTGTGTAGTTCAGACTCAATCTCGCAAATTCGTATTGATGTGGGCGGCTGGGAAATTTTGCATATTCGATCAAATTGTCGATTACCCAGTCATACAATTCTCGATTGTTTTCAAATTCGAGAGTGCAGATACTGTGGGTTATGCCTTCGATGGCGTCCGAAATTGGATGCGCAAAATCGTACATGGGATAAATGCACCATTTGTCACCAGTCATATGATGGGCTGTGTGACGAATGCGATAAAGCATGGGATCGCGCATTTTCATGTTGGCATTGGCCATATCGATTTTGCCACGCAAAACATGAGCACTATCGGGGAATTCACCCTTGCGCATACGTCTGAACAAATCTAGGTTTTCTTCGACGCTACGATCACGGTAAGGACTGTTTTTGCCGGGTGTTTTGACATCACCGCGATTAGCTTTTGATTCGGCATCGGTCTGCGAGCAGACATATGCTTTGCCCGTCATAATTAAATGCTCTGCATATTCGTACATTTTTTCGAAGTAATCGCTGGCATGATAAAGACCATCCCATTGAAAGCCTAACCAGCGAACATCTGCCTGAATGCCGTCTTCAAATAAGGTGTCTTCTTTGATTGGATCGGTATCGTCAAAACGCAAATGGCAGCGCGTGCCAGATCCTGGCAGTCTTTCGCGATAATCGAGTGCCAGACCAAAATTCAAGCAAATTGACTTAGCGTGACCGATATGCAAAAAGCCATTAGGCTCGGGCGGAAAACGCGTGATGACCTTTGTTTGACGCTTTTCTTCGAGATCTTTATTAATGATGTCGCGAATAAAATCGTGGGCTTTAGGTGGTGTGCTTGCTGGTTCTGAATCGGACGAATTCACTGATTAATACCTTTTTTGGGCGAAGTTTTCATTTTACTCCAAACACCTGCCCCTTCAGAAGTCGAGCTGGCGAATCGTTGCAAGCGTCCACAATTGCTACTCAAAAACGTCAAGAGGCGATTTGCGTAGTCGCAACATTTACTCAGCGTGAATAGGTATCTAAGATGGGCAAAGAATCGGTTGGATATTGCTGGAGTTACTGAAACCTGCAAGATATGACAGAAATAGGCATATCTACCCCCAATACGGACACGAGACAATTAGACCGATTGGCTGGAGATGATCATTCAGCTACTGGGCAGACTTCTGAATCGGGCAAATTCTTCAAAGACGCCTATAGTCACTTGCCAGAATCAGCGGTGAAAGCGGCTCAAACTGTGGCAACCCTTGGAGTGCTGGGAGCTTCTCTATATTTCGAGCGGGCGCGAGCGCTACCTGCGATCATGAAAGAGGCTGAAATCATTGGGCAAAAGTTGCTTCTGCCTGCTATCCAAGAGTTTGCCGGCCACACCCGCCTGGGAGTCGAAGTTGAGCGCGTGATTGGCGATAATTTGGCCGTCGGAAAAGAGTTTCAAGATGAAACCGAGTCTGTGGTGATGGTCAACACTTTGCTCCCGCATGGTAAGGGACTCGCTCGCGGCTCAGGCACAATAGTCCGGGAAGATGGAGTTGTTGCCACTAACTATCATGTCGTCAAAGGTTCGGGCATTATGCCGCTTGTGACAACATCATCTGGAGAAGTATTTACGTCAGAATTGATTGCGCGCGATAAAGTGTCTGACATAGCTCTTTTAAGAATTGTGGACAGTCATCCGGCGCCATTTCATCCGGTCAAGTTCGCTCCCAAGGGAGCTGGCGTCAAGGATGTGGCCGTCCTTGAATACTCGGGTCAAGATAAAGGCATGAAAGAATTCGGACCAGGACATGTTCTTAATGCCTGGTTGAGTTCTTCAGAAAGAGGACACACTCTCAGTTTGCATCCTGACCGGACGATTTTGTCGCCTGGGCAGCTTGCTGCAGACAAATCTTCAAGCGCTCGTCGGGCTGATTTTATAGAAGTATGCACCGATCTTGATTGCGAACCGGGCACCTCTGGTGCTGGAATATTCAGCCCAGCCGGTCAAATTGGTATTGTCCGAGGTGGCGGAACTACGCGCTCTATGGGCAAAATAACGCTTGGTACTCATATCGATCATTTGAAAGCAATGCTCAACGCTTTGCCGAAGCAACTACCTGCTAATTCGTGGTTCGACATGCTGACCAGAGCCGAAGTTGGTAATGGTCAGGTGTCCGTCAATGTGATTAAAATGACCGAAATTCCCTGGGATAAGACAGTTAGATTTGGCTCTAGTAGCCATGTCGTTCCTGATAATCTGGAGCAGATATCAGCGGGTTTGAGCGACGAAGTAAGAAAGCATATTTCTACCGGCATGCATTGAGACAGGTATCGTCTGTGGTGGCATTGGTGATAATTTGCTGACTTTCTATTCGTAGACTTTTACTAAATCAATGTTTCGTGCGCTTGGCCTTTTTTGCAGCACATGCCATGATCTAACCTCAGTCCAGTCAAAGTATTACTGTCTGCGAAGGAAGTGGCATGAGCACGCAATTGCAAACCGAGGCGTTCAATCCAAACGATTTCGCTTGTGGCGAAGGTATTTATGGTTTGCCTTTTACGACAGAGAACGCTGCGCAAGTAATTATTCCAGTGCCATGGGAGGCTACTGTTTCGTACAGACAGGGCACCGCTCAAGGACCTTCCGCCATTTTAGAGGCCTCAAGACAGGTAGATCTTTTTGACGCTGATGTTCATGATGCCTGGAAAATGGGACTGGCTCTTGATGTGATCTCGGCTGAGCTGGTTGAACTAAACGAGCTGACTCGTCAGGACGTCGAGCAGCAGTTGGAAAATCTAGTTAATGGCGTCAAAGATCCAGAATTGCTCAATCGTATCAACGCCAACTGCGAACGCATGAACGATTACGTGCGTCAAAGAGCCAGTCACTTCCTCGACAAAGGCAAACTTGTTTATGCCATGGGTGGCGATCACAGCACACCACTTGGCCTTTTGCAGGAGCTCGCTAAACGCACCAGTTTTGGCATATTGCACTTTGATGCCCACGCTGATTTAAGAGATGCGTATGAGGGTTTTGAGTTTTCGCACGCGTCAATTATGTTCAATGTGATGAAGCTAGCTAATGTGACCAAATTGGTGCAGGTTGGCATCCGCGATTATTGTGAGGACGAAGTCAATCTCGTTGCAAATTCTCAAGAACGAATTGTTATGTTCACTGATAGAGAGCTTAAGGCAAAGCAATTCGCAGGCTATGCCTGGCGCGAAATCTGTCAGGACATCCTGGCGAAATTGCCGCAGCAAGTTTATGTCAGCTTTGACATTGACGGTCTGGATCCAAAACTCTGTCCAAACACTGGCACACCTGTGCCTGGTGGTCTTGAATTTGAGCAAGCGCTTTTTCTGGTAAAGGAAGTCGTTTCGTCAGGACGCACAATCATTGGCTTCGATCTCAATGAAGTGGCGCCAGGAGCAGACGACGAGTGGGATGCATGCGTGGGAGCCCGATTGTTCTATCGTCTTGCCAATCTTGCGGCATTATCAAATAAACTCAGTCCGCTTAACTTCTAAAAGCACAATCTACAAGCCAGCAAGCGTGACTCGTCGAACATACAGATTGGGAATGCTCATATGTTCGCCTTTGCCTGGAACAGTCGCTTCGCTGTATTTGAAAGCGATTGAATGTTGCTGCAATTTATTGAGGTCCATGACCGAACCGCTATTGTTGTAATCTTCATAGACGTTAGAGCTAGGAAGACCTGCTGCTCTGAGCATCTCCTTTATGCGTCCAGCTTGTGCGCGACTTTGTGGGAAAGTGTCGTTGGAGACATTGACGAAGCGTTTGCTACCATCGCTTAAAGCTTGAATGTTATTACGCAGCCAGGGGTCCATACCGGTTGGATCATACATGGCATCAAGCATCGTGATGCTGTTAACTTTTTTCGAAAGACCGTTGTTGTACAGCTCACGTTCTACACCTTTGAAGCCCGCCGAATGACCGATGAGAGCGATGCTATCGATATTGTTTGTGTTTAGCCCCTGCAATCCAGGCGTTTTGGAAAAGGCTTCATCGACTAAGTTTTTGAAGCGACCGTGTTCGCCAAAGCGACCATCAGCTCCAGTGCGAGATGCCGGACTCGCTTGCCATTCAGGCACGATTAAAATTGTGTTAGGGGGAGCATCATGGAATTGTTGATCGAGCTTGGCATTGGCATACGAGCTTGACGCCGTGTCGCCATAGCCATGGTTGTAGACAACCAGGTGAATTGGTTTTGTGGGATCGAAGTTAGCTGGAACTCGCAGTACAGCGTCAGCCGTTTCCCGTTGACCAGATCCATTGCGCAAATTATGTAATTCAACACTTTTTGCAGGTTGCTCGAATGGGTGCTCCATGTCAAATCGTGGACGCTCAAGCGGTGGGGCCACTGGTCTTGCTACTTCAACTGGTGCTGTCACTTGTGGGCTTGGCACTTTTTCAACAGGCTTGGTTGGTTCAAATCGGACTGACTGATCGAAGGGATTGGGGATATCTTTAACAGACGACTTTTCATAAGTTCTAGCTTCAACGTGCCGTCCACTGATGCTTTTCTCAGCAAATGGATTTTCAATGGAGATTGGGGCTGAAGTCGCGCTTGCATTTTCGGCGATTTGAAATTTGTGCAAGCCCAAACCCTTCATGTCCACGGAACCTTGGGCGCGTTCCTTTTCTCTGGCAAAACTGTCCTGAGACGTGGTCAAGGCAGTATCGGTAAAACGGGATAGAGGCGTTCGACTGTTGACGACGTCGGCCGGGGACGTGTCAGCGCCGGCCTTGGCAATTATTGTATCTTCAGGACGTTGATTGGAGGAAGCAGCCATACTAAATCCGCAGTCAGGAAACCAAATGGCAAAATATGAAACGCCGTTAAGATAAGATACATCGAAAGAGAAAGGAAGGCAAGTGGCAATTGTCTGACAGGGAAAGGCTTTATGTGCCTAATCATGGGAGTTTGTCTGATTTTGGCAGTGTTATACTGAAACCCGCCCCTGGGCCGATTTAACGTTTGTGGAGAATTCAATTGAAAATTGCCGCGGTTTTGTTGCTTACGACCCTTGTTACTCTCATTAGTCCACTTGCTGTAAGAGCCGACAGTGTTGTTCACGCAAATGCGGATAAGCCAGGTTCGGCTATTGCGCTCGACAATTTTCTCGCTAAGGATAAGTCAACTTTACTCTTCATTCACAGTCCTCATTGCCCACCATGTCGTGCAATGGAACCCAGAATCGAGAAACTTTCAGACAAAAAGACCGATTTGAAAATCGTCGATGTTTTGCTTGATGCTCCCTCTGACAGCGGTATTGGTTTTACGTCGGCAGCTGGCAATCAGTTTGAAGCCTACTCTGTGCCTATGTTCATCATTTACGATAAGAGTGGCAAGCGCATAGCTCAAAGCAAAAAAGCGAATAAACAAGTCGCGCTCTGGCTCACCGAAAATAACCTCTAAGCGGGTAATCACACGCAATCAAATTTTTCTGGATTTGTCGGCGCTTTTGCACTCTGTCTGTGCTATCTCATGCCGACAGCGTTGACTTTCGCTCAGCAAGATTCTGGATTGCGTTTGCAACGCCCATCAGTTGCTCCATTTCCACTGCAAGTCGAGCGTGCCTACTCGTTCGAAAATGCCAACAATGTTCCTGTCTTGAACGTAATTGATCCTGATCAGGCTCATCTGCTGGCGAATTTTCAAATTGAGTTGATCGTAGATTGTTCAACTTCTATGACGCGACGCGATTGTCCGAATGGATTATCACGCTGGCAATGGTGCGGCATGCAATCACAGGAACTTGCTAATGCTCTTGCTTCTCTGTTGCCTGGATTGACTGTGACAACTTTTTCTGGCAAATACGAAGTGCATAAGCTGGTATCACCGCAAATTGTCGCTGATATTTTTCAGCATCCAAATTTCGATCACGGCACGAGATTGGCGGCACCACTAAGAGATCGCCTCTATGAGTATTTTGATCGAAGAACACCAGAGTCGAAACCACTCCTAATTGTTGTGATTACAGATGGTGTGCCGTATCCGCCTCCCGAGCCAGACTTTGTAGAAAACGAATTGATTCGCGCTACTCGATTAATGCAAAGGCGTCACGAAGTGACGATTGTCTTTTTTCAAATCGGCCAACACGAAGAACAGGGCGAAGTCTATTTAGAAGAACTGGGCAAAAATCTCGTACGCGATGGTGGCAAATATCGCATAGTCCATACAATTTTATTTAAGAAACTGAAAACTATTGGTTTATCTCAGGCTCTGGTTGATGTCGTTAAAAAGTACGAGCGCTGATCACGTCCTAGCTGCGGGTTAGTCGCCTAACATAATCATAGACAGGACGGGGAACAAGAGTACCGTTTCCGCTGTATGCTAATAAGTCCCACGCTCTATTTAATGACTCGCGCACCGCTGGCGGTGGATTGTCGGCGAGAATTGAGCCGATTAACCCAGCCGTCAAATCTCGGCCTGTATAACCAATGTTTGCTGTTTTGGCCAGAGCCGTGGCTGCAGCTGCTGCCCAATCGTGAGGCTTCTCCTTGTATTCAGTGGGAATCTCAGTTGTAGTCATATCATCGCCATTTGGCAGAGAATAACTGCCGGTCGAGATTGACTCTGAGTGCCCGACAAGACCACCATTTTGAGCGACAATTGATGCGAGCACTCGGCGTGCTTGCTGGGTGCTCTCCAAATTAGCATCGGCACCAGCTGTTTTTACCAGCTGATCAAATTGAGCCTGGCGCTGGTCATCGACTTTATCGGCGGCTTTATCGGCTGTACTAAACCATAAGGATTGCTTCCCATCGGTTGCTGCTTGGACTGCTGTTTTGAAATTGTCTTTGACGAGCAAAGGAAAGTTTTCAGAAACCCACGCTTTTTGTTTTTCAGCATCAAAAGTATTTAGCAAAGGATAACGTTCTGAAATTGAGCTTTGGAAGCCAGACAAAACCGGATTTGGCTGGGCTGGAGTGCCGACGGTCTTCTCACCACTCTCGTCCACGACTTGCGCCTCTTTCAGGCGGTATTGCATATCTTGCAGATGAGCGACAACATCGGGGTCGGTTTCAATGCCACCTTTTTCCGAGCCTTTTCTTCCATCGCCCAATCGGTTCGATACTATCGTTAGAAGCTTTGGATCGTGCATTGCTTCAAGTGCCTGTAATGCTGAAAGGCGAACAGCAGGAGATTGTTCAGACTCAGCCATCTGACGAAGAGTAGATGCAGACCCAGATGTAGCAGCGTCTTTGATAGCATTTACCGCAGCTGGGCGAAGTTTTGTATAGGCCGGATCGGCATTTTCTACAAGTTGTTTGGCTGCATCGAATAACTGGTTGCGCGTGGTTTGACTGGCACCGTCGAGAAGTTGCGGCATTTTTGAGAGAGTAGCAACCATTAGTTTTTCAGTGTCTTCGGAATAATCACTCGGCACTATCAGTTTGCTAATTATTTGTTGACGCGCTGCATCAGCCAATTCAGGGGCACTTTGATTGAGTTGTCGCAGACGGTCTGGCAGCAAAGAGGCCGCGATATTGTCCGCTTGCTGTGCGTCTGCGTTTGGCAGTGCAGCTATCAGAGTCTTGCTGATCTGAGATTCCATATTTTTTTTGTCGGCTGGACTTACATGCGACTCTAGCAGGGCGTAGGCTTGAGCGGCGTCTAGACTTCCCTGCACGTCACTTGCTGGTGTTTTCGCGAGCTCAGAAGAAATTAGGGCGCGAGCATTGTCTGCCAGGGAATTGTTTAGACCCGGTGCAGCATTTTCGCTTGCGCTTCGAAGAGCGCTGAGCTGATCCATAAACTTTGCGCCTTCGGTTGGATTTGCTTTGAAGCGACTGATGGAAAATACCATTGCCGCTGACATTGCTCTTACTGACGCATCAGTGTCGTTTAGGGCTGTATTGCTCAAGGTGCTTTCAAAGTCTTGCAAAGTTGAGCCAAAATTGTTGGTGCTGGCATTTGCAGCACCAGACGCTTGCATCACCAGACCGCTAATCAATGCCCCCATTCTCGGACCATTAGCATCACTGAGAGCATGCATTTTTTCATCTGCGGTAGATTTTGGATTGCTCAAGACATTTTGCAAAATGGCACCAAATTCTTGTGGTGCTATTTCACCATTTTTTACAAGCAAATCGCCATAAGCCATACTTCGGGCATCATTGCTAGTTTGAGCAAGCGCATGTTTTAGGTTGCCGGTCAAATAATCGGCGCTGAGATTCAATTCGAAATCTCGTTTGCCTACGAGCTGTGCGTTTTCGAAGGGACTCGTTTCTAGTTGGGGATAAACAGACACAGTTGTTTTAGCCAGAGAATTGGGGTCTTGGTTTTTAGTCTGATCAGCCATAAATATTAAAGCGGCCGAACTGGCCTCGACTATAGTCTGATCGCGATTACCCATCATTCTTTCTGCTACTTTTGCGACATTTTTATTGCTGAAATTGATTCGCTTAGCAGGATCCATCAAATCTTGAGCTTCTTGCGACGTGATTGGTCTGCCATTGATGCGATCCAATAGCGAAATTTCTTGGCTATTGAATGCGATATTGGTGGCTAATTCCTTTTTGAATTTGGCTCGTTCTTCTTCCGTGCCGGCCGGTGATACAGCGTGTGCGAGTTTGTCGAAAATCTGATCGACACTATTTTTAGTAGGATTGCCGCCCCACCATGTTTCAGGAATATTTTGTGTGATTGCATTCTTGTATTCGGCTATGGTATCAGCCACAGCTTTGTCGCTTTGAATAGGAGCCGCTGGATGCCAGGTGCTTTGTGGAGCACTGAGTGCGGCGGGTTCTGGCAAATTGGCTTCCTGCCCTTTGGTATAGTCCACCATAGCCGCTGCGGCAGCGTAATCATTTGTTGGTGCCCACATTTGATTGAGCTGAAATCCCAAACTTTGAAGCGCTTGTCCGGTTACTTGTTTGCCCTGGGCGGCAATGTCACCCAATTGTTGAGCAATGATTGGATAGGTAGTGTAAGCCATCGCTTTGTGGGCGATGTCTTCTACCGCTTTACCGACTGGACCTTTGAGCTTGTCTATTCCTCCGTCGGCTACTACATGCTGCCCTTCAAGGACTGCCGCTTTTTCGCCGACTGGGTTACCTGAAGCATCGACTGTCTGTTTTTCACCGATTGGATTGCCTGAAGCATCAAGACTCGCTGCGCTTGCGGTCTGCGGATGCAATGCGCTTATGATACCTGCGCCCTGCAAACCTTTTAGTACCGCCGCAACTTGTGGATCATTTTTTGTGCGTTTTATATAATCCCAGGTACCTTCGGTGTAGGTGGCGCCGTCTTTGCTGCGCCATTGTTTGGGCGGATCACTAGCTTCTCTGTGCCACTGACGGCCATTTGAATCGGCCCAATTCCCTGAACCATCGGAGTTTGTTATGCGTATGCCGTCTTGCGTCACACTCATTGTTCCGTTTTTGCTGAGCCAATTGTCTCCAGACTTCGTCCATTCAACTCCTGTCAGGTCTTTGATCGAGGTGTCTGAATCGATCCACCTGCCACCAAAATTTGTCCATGTAACTCCATTCATATCTCTGATGTTTGTGCCAATAGGTGCTTGCTCTAACTTCGCAATAGTGGCTGCTTGATTTGCTTGGCTGTAACGCGAATAGTCAAGGCGAATTTCTTCCGGGCTGACACCGTTGATTTTAGTGACATCCAGCTGACCCACAGTCATTGATAGTTCGGTCGGGCTTTGATACTGCCAATTCTTGACGGGAACGTCTGTTTTGCCAACGTCTTTGAGAATGGAACCGTCTTCGCCTTTAAATACTCCTTCGCCCATGTCTGGAGTGTGGATCATTCTCAGTCCAGACTTCTCAATGCGAACTTCTGAGCCGTTGTTAAAATTAAAGCGAGTTCCGACTGTGTCGTTTTCGACACTGTTGTAAAAGCTTGGTTTACCACTGCGTTCGTCGGTGATGGCGACCATTGTGTGATCCGCATTCCACGTCACTTTCCCGTATTTATAGGGAAATGATACAGTGCCGTCTTTGTAGTTGGCTACGGGACCGGTCGCTTCAGGCAATGCAAACGGCTTGGTTGCTTCGTTCGATTCGGTGACGCTATGGTTCTCTCTGTAAAGCTTGTCCCACGCTTCTTTTTCAACAAGATGCTCTTTGCCGTCAGGACTATAAGAAATATAGTCACCTGCTTTAGCCATCTTGGAGCCGTCGCTGGTTTTCACCTCTCCATCTGTTGTTATTTCTCTTGCTCTTGCAAAATCTTTTTTGACAAACACGCCGTCTTGACCTGGCACATCTTGATACAGAATTTTAAATTTTTCTGCGTCGATGACGTAAAATTTGCCATTGCCTTCGTCGACTTTCATGTCGCCTGCTTTTGCCACCTTCTCAGTTTCTACGCCATTGTAGGTGTCGGTCCAATTGAGCGGCTCAGTGAGCTTACTTGCACTAATTGAGGCTTTTTTTACGAATTCGCGGTGCTCTGTCATGAGCCCGTCTTGTGACTGCCAGAGACCTGGCGCTTTATTCTCCCAGAGAATTTTACTGCCATCGATCCAGTTTTGTTTTCCTTCTGGAGAGGTCCAGTATTCGCCATCGTGGGCTTCTTTGCGATAGGCGCTACCTTCTGCTGGCTTGAAGTCTGCATCAATGCCCTTTGTCGTGATCGAGCCATCAGGATGGTAAGTGACTGCCTTTTCTAAGGGTTCTGTCGGTGGATTATTACCAAAGGCTTTTGAATACCACGACGCTTTTGCGTCAGTGGTTTGAGTGACTGTGTATGAACCGTCAGCGTTTGTTGTGATATCTCCTTCTAGCTTCGATTCACGACCGTTTGCAGCTTTGACATTCCAAACGTGTTCTTCGCCTGGAACACGCTCCATAACAAGGTTTCCACTTTCACTCTTAACTGTTAGTTTGTCGAGCTTGCCATCTTTTGCGTATTCGAATTGACGCGATAATTTGTCACCTTCTGCGGTGCTCTTAATTGAGCCATCTGCATTTTTTATGACTTCTGCTGGTTTAGATTGAGCCTCTAATGTCTTTGCCTCGGTAGCTTTATGTGCGAGATCTATAGTTTCGCCCGCTTTGGCGGGGGAAGGGGTTGCATCTTGCGATTTGGGCGTGTCTTCTGCACCTTCCTTAGTCGGCTTTCCGACCTCCGTTGCCTTGACTGTTTCCGTTGCTTGACCCGCTTCTTCGCTCACTGCTTCGAAAGTTTTTGCTGTGCCTGTTCCTTTAGTTATAAAACGGAAAGCACGAAGACCAGGCTTAATGGCTCCTACTCCCAGAGTTCCCATAAATGCTGTGTTGCGAACTTGCGACAGTTCACGTCCAAACGTCGACGATTGCACTTCGGCACTGGATGTAATACCACCAGCACCAAGTGCGAGGTCCCACACACCTTTAGCTCCTGCCTTCGCGACATCTCTAGCACTTACATCAGCTGCAAGCTCACCGGCTGCAACAAGTAACCTTGCGCCTTTTATAGCCGCTCCAACTTCAATTGTGCCCGTTGCCACCATGGCCACGTCCATTGTCGCCATCAACGCTTTCTCGCCATAATGCAGGGCCGCTGAGGTTTTTTCGTAAGACTCGAGGTCTCTTGCGAGCATAAATTCGGTGCCGCTGCCTTTGTTCACTGCAACCAGGTCGTCTGGCTTATAACGCTTTTCTGGTAAGTCGGCCGGTTTACCCACGTTTGAGTAAATCATGTTCTCGTAGCTGTACCAGGGGACCTTTTGTGCCTGCACATCTTGAGTGACGACGATCTCGCCGGTTTTAGGATCTGTTTTTGCTGTAAACCTCTCAGCAAGAAGATTTGCTTTTTCTGTGTGAGCGCCTGGTGTTAATTCTGGTTTTGTTGGATCAACGATGTTGATTAGCTTTCCGTCTTTATCGAGTTGGACGGTCGCGCTAACTTCTTTGCCGCTTGCGTCTTTGACTTTTTGAATAACTGTGTCACCCCAGGCCAACGCCTTCTTGGGATCTTTGGCGACGGCGTCGAGCTGAGTGCGCACAGTTTCTAAACTCGGTGTGACTTTGGTTTCCCATTGTTGCAGTGCGCGCACTTTTTCTAGAGTTTGCGGATCGTCAAGACGTAGATTCTGTGGCAGGTCAAGCTTTATGTGAGTGCCATCTTTTCCTGTTGTGACTGATGAACCGGGCGGCTGATCTACGGGTAGTTTCAGTTTATTGACGAGATTCGCCATACGACCAACGTGTTCGGTCAGGTCAATCATTTGCGAAGCAGCCTGGCGCCAGGCCGCTTTATCTTGACCTGGCTGATATTGCCATCCCGAGGGCAGACCCAGTTCTTTTATTCTTTGTGCAACGTCACTATCAAAGCGTTCACCGCGAGTGGTGTCATTTGTATCCTTTGCTTGATTGCGCCAGGTCAGCGCATTTTCTAGTCGTTCTGACTCCGCTTGATCTGGCGGCTTTGATGAATCAATGTGCAGATCGGCGGCGAGCTTGCCAGTGGCAATTCTATTTTGATATTCAGTGATCGGAATTGGCTTACCATTTTCTATTGGCACAGAAATTGGACTACCTGGTGGTGGCTCTTTACCTGTTGATTGCAATTCTCTCGCTTGATTTGGTAACTCTATTTTTTGCAACCAATCCGAATAATCTCTGAAAGCAGCTTGTGTAGCTGGTCCAAAGGCTGGTTGTTTAACCCAGTTTTCGCCAGCACTGTCTTTTGCGCCCATCTCTGACTTTATCGCATTTGCTCGATCCACCAGAGTTTTTTGATAGGCGGCATCAGCGTCAGCTGGTGACTGTCCTGGTTTTGGAGCAGGCTCAGGTGTAATTTGGGCAAGTACGGCTGGATCTGACAACCGCTGCTGATAAAAATCCGTGAAGTATTTTTGTTCGGCTGTGAGCGGCTTATCGTAAGGTTTAATATTTTCGACAGACCGTTCTGATTTGGCTATTGCATCGGTTGGACTGGTACTGCGGGTGATGTCAACGGGGGCGGTTTTCGTGATTTCTGCAGGATTGGTTTTGGTGGCTTCTGGTGCCGCTACTGCTGGCACAGCCATTTGCGGCAATTTTCCTGCATCGATTAGCTTTTGATTGTTGTGATCTGCGTCAGTTCGCTTATCTAAAACAGTCTTCGATTCTTCGAGAAGATGACGCATAGCCGCCATCGCTTCAGCAATCATAGACTGGTGAGTCTTCTCGGCGGCACGTTGTGCAGCTTCTGCTTTTTCTGCTGCAATTTTGGCAGCGTCAGCTTTTGCTTTTGCGGTAGAGTCGTCGTGATCTTTTGGCCGATCCTTGCTTTTGGGATCAACCGTTTGGGCGTTAGTTTTGTCGGTAACATTGTCCGACACCTTTAGACCTCACGTAAACACTATTGAAATTGGCAAAATCGCACTAAAAAAACAGAGTCAGGTCGCTTCTCGGATGAACAGACCACTGAAAGTGAAATCTGTCGTCATCTTTTGAAGATTACTGACTCTGTTCATTGGTGCACCGCGACTGCTAGTTCATCACTTGTCTCCGTAAGTCACCTTGTCTGACTTGTCTTTAGTAGCAGCCATTGCCGATCCAGCGGCTCCCAGCGCTGCACCGAGAGCGATTAGAACGGGTAAACCTCTACTTACACCTTCTCTGAACTTTCCTTCGACTTCTCGCGCTTGTTCTTCGCTCAGTCCTTTTTCCTTCATGAATTTTTCGACTTCCGCTTTTTCTGCGGGAGTGCGTGCGCCGGGTTCTGCATGCATTGCCTTGGCTACGGCTTCGGGCACTGCAGCACCATCATGAGGTTGATGAGTTTCTGATGAATGAAACCCCTTGGGTTTAAAGACTGCATCAGCAACCTTTTCAGGTTTAGGGGCTTCGGCGTTCACTGCAGCCTCTTCTCTTGGGGCTCTGACATTATGCTCTGCCGCTTTTTCTGCGAGTTTTACCATTGAAGTCCGCAAGTCTGTATCGAGAATGTGGAGCCCGTCACGTGAATACTCGCCTCTGTTTTCACCTATTTCTTTTTCGGTTTCTCTTCCTCTTTTCATAGCTGCGTCTAAAATCTGGGCTTTCGCTTCAGGAGTTTCGGCGGCAGCTAGATCGTCAGCTAATTTGTTAAATTTGGCGCGCTGTTCAGGACTGTTATAGCGTTGTTTGTCTACAGACTCAGCTGTTTCTTTGGCTTCAGCTGCCATAGCTTTGTTCAATCCGGCCTCGACTTGGGTTGGACCGTCGATTCCTGCTTCTTTACGGATGCGCAGTAGTTCCTTTGCACTGCGTGGGTCGGTCTCACCAGTGTAATTTTTGGCGGTTGCATTTCTAGCATCGTCAAACCCACTGTTCATGTAGTAGTCGCCTTTTGCGCCGGAGGCTTGTGCGCCACCATAATCTTTTGTCATGGCATCGACAGTGACATTCTCTGGCAACAAAAAGTGGTCGTTTGATTTTCCTTTAACGGCCCAAGTCTCGTCAGTCGTGCCTGGTTTGTACGATTGACCGAATGATTCCTTGGTGATGGCGTAACTGTCCAGTAAAGGCTTGCCGTCTGGATCGACGAGCGGTTTGCCGTCGGCCCCTTTTCCAGAATCTGTACGGATTGGAATACGAGAGCCCTCTGGAGCAAGTGCTCCTTTGTCTGCTGCCAAACTGTCTTTGGTCATCGATGCTGATTGGCCTGCATCAGCTACTTGAACCTGCTTTCCTTCCGGTGTTGTAGCCCAGACCTTACCGGTTGGATCAATCGATTTTACTGTTTGACCATCGAAGACTGTTCCCACAGCAAATTTTGAACCTTCTGGCAAGCTGCTGCCATCGGCTAATTTGATCTCTTTGTCCGTAGTGAGCTGGTTCCCTTTGATGGAAAGTTTCACTCCCTCAGGATTTTTGACTTGTGGTGCTTGAATTTCGGTGTAGCCAGGATCGCCGGGATTGACATCTGGTTTGGCAAAAGTAAACGCGCGCTCGGGGTACGATTTTGCCAATTGGTCATAAAGCAATTTACTCTGCTCGGTTTTAACTGGTTTTCCATCGGCGTCGGTCATCTGTGTTCGATTGTCGACGTCGAAGGTAACGGGCTTGCCAGCTTTTGCATCCTTGATCAGATCCTGGACCCGGTCATTGAAAGCTTTTACGTCGGTGATTTTTTTAAGTTCTTCTGCAGCTGGTTTTTCCAGAGCGGTCCCTTCCCCAGAGTCTTTAGGTTTAGTCGTCTCTATAGGGGGACGAGGATTGCCAATATCTTGGAGAGCGGTGGTATGGTTGCCATGTCCTTCTGCTGGTTTCGTTGGGTCTTCGACCTTTTTTTCGGGGGTCACTGTTGGTTTGTCAGCCATGTTAAGTCCTCAAAAAATTGCTTTAGCTTTGTCGGCTCCTGTGTACGCGCACGACAATGGGTCCATAGGGAATATGTACCCCTTCAAGCTTGTTTCTGGACAAAATCAGTGACCGTATGTGAGCTTGCCATTGCCGGCAACAGGCTCGGCAAATGCGCTAGATGCCAGTCCCAGTACGAGGCTCAGGGCCATGGTGACACTAGCACCCTTACCGATCGCTTCATTAACTTTAGCCTCAGTCAGTCGTGCTTCTTCGGGCGTCTTGCCAAGAGATCTCAAGTATTCGTGGACGCTGTCGTTTTCGCTCGCCGTACGCTCGTTGGGCTTTCTTGACATTGCTTCGAGCACGGCTTTTGGCGGCAATTTGGAATGTTCGTGACCCGGCAAGTGTGGATTTTCGGCCGGTTCGGATGATCTGAAGCCTTTAGGTTTGAATACTTTTTCGGCTTCATCTGTTTTCTGGTCCTTTGCTACTGGCTTGATTTCGGCCGTACCGTCCGATGTACCTTCTGTCGGCGCCACTTTGGGCTCCGTAGCTGCTGCAAGCCTTTCAGTTAGTGCAGCCACTGCGTGAGTCTCATGAACATGGTCAGTCAGCGCCATCAAATTGGAGGTTATGTTCTCCCTATCTTTGAGCATTTTGATCATTTCAAAATCTTTCACTGGCAAACCACGCTCAAAAATCAATCCTGGGTCGTTCGGTCCCGGATCGTTCGGTTTATTTTTGATTCGAGTTCCTGAGTATGGTGCTAGTTCTAACGTCACTGGAACCTGGGAATTTTCTGCTCCAAGCACGCCGTTGAGTGTCCCGCCAGAAAATCTGACATTGTCGCCCTTTTCAGGGTCGACTATCTTGGTTAGACCGCCGATGGCCCCATCTGACCAGTGGTATGTATTGTTGTAAAAGGAATCAGCAAAACGCGCCGATTCCAGATGCCCTTGCTCGTCGCGCCGAATCAAAATGTTCATGGTGTGATCTTCTAGATAGTTAAGTTTGTCGGCCGCGACAAAGCTTTGATTTGCAGGCAGCGTGGTGTCCACATCAGGTCGGACTGGTCTGTAAGCCTTTTCAACTTCAATTGGCACCTTTACTGTGACGTCGATAGTGCGCAGCTGGGTACGTTCTAAATCTTTAAAGCCAGCTATTGCCTTGTCTCGCAATTCTGGAGTAGCAGCCGTGTCGGCTTGCCGGAGAAATTCGTTTAAGTGCTGACCTTGCCACATGTCATAGAGAAGTTGCATGGACTGCGCATGGTGTCGACAATCGCCCAGCCCTTTTGCAAATTCGGAAGCAAGGCTGGTGCGTGAGTCGTATCCCTCGCGCTCTTTGCGACCCGCTGGAATGCCGGATGCTTCGTTCGCGGCTTCGATTGGTTTGTCATAAAGCTCGTCATGCTCGTGACTATCTATGACTTCGAGATTCTTCGCCACATTGCCGAAATTATCACGCACCAATTTTTGCGAAATTGCAATGAATTGTTCGGGATCCTTGATGTCGGATAAGCGCGTATGCTCGTCGATAGAGGCAGGTAATTTCGACGCATCGCCTCCAACCAGAGTCGTCAGCTCTCTTATCGGTGTGTTTAGGAGCTTGCCGAATTCAACTCGATCTTCTCGTGCAATGGAGGTATCGGTAATGATGCCACCATATTGGAAATTATTTTGCACAATTTCTGAATCAGATACCGACATACCCCGGTAATAGTGTGATTTCTGGAGCAGCATGTCACCAGGGGTGATATCACCAGCCGCTTTAGCTGCGGTAGTTGGATTGGCAAGGCTATCTTTGAGTTTGGCTTCCGCATAGTTGAATCTTTCCAACATTTTTTGTGCTTCGGCGCCTTGTGCTGGATCTTTTTGAAGCTTTTCCAAAGCTGGACGCACGCGTGTTTCCCAGGCATCAAGAGTGGACTTTAGCTCCGCAGGCTCAATTTTGTTTCCGCCGGCAATGCGAGCAATGGTGGCATCAATTTGTGGTTTTTCAATTCCACCAACGAGGGAAGACTCCAGCATCGTCATTGAAGTCCAGTAATTACCGCGTTCCAGTCCTCCTTCGCGAACTGTCGCTAAACTCGTCAGACCCGCGATATCTTTGGCTGACTTCAAATCTCCTAGTGACAGATTTGTATAAGCGGCGTTAATGCCAGGATAATACTCATAGTTACGTTTAAAACCTTCAGTGTAAGCATCTCGCGCGCTTATCAGTTCCTCGTGCGCTTGAGATTTTAGCTTCTCTGCTGATGGCAAAGGCGCATTTTCAGGTAGATCATAAGCTTTTGCATAAGCTGCACGCGCTGTCTCAACTTTTGCACTATCTCCACTTTCGAGGGCACTGAGCAGTTTCTCGGATCTATCTTGACGAATAACGAATGCTTTAGCCTTAGCACCAAACACTTCGCCATTCATCAAATCCGGACGAGGATTTGCAGCATTTTTAGACTCATCTTCGATGCTCTTAACGACTTCTAGCGATTTTCCAGCCATACCATTGGCGTTGTAAGCAGCGGCCAAAAACTCTCTGACGAATGGAGATTTCTTGAATTCTTCATTTTTTGTCGAATCATACAAGTGGAGCATATCTTCGGGATTTCCCATCTTTCGAAATGCTGTGTACAGTTTCATCAAGTTTGTAGAAGGCATAGTTTTCGCTTCATCACTAAATGCGATACCGCGCAGTTTGTCTAGAATTTCGTTTGCAGGAGCTTTACTATCGAGAATACCGTCGACCTTTACGTTAAAATCTTTTTGTTCTGTGGCTAATTGATGATTTGCATCAATGGCTGCTTTGAAATCTTCTCGTTCGCCGTAGATTCCTCTGTTTCTAAACTCACTTGCCGAGAGGACTTGCGTCTCACTGCGCGCAGTTGTTATCTGATCGCCAACTTCAACAGAGGCCTTCGGTGTCACTTCTTCCAGCTTAGCCAAGGAACGAGCATCAGTGGTGCCTTTGTATGTTTCGCTTAGGTCTTTGGCTGTGATGATGTTGAAATCGCCATCGCCATATTTGGCTAGGAAGGCCGGGCCTTCACCTTTTGCGGTGCCCCAGCCCGTCGGGATTTCGAACTTTCCCGATGGTAAGAAGACCATATCGGTTGGAACAGATCTAGGCGAGAATTGTCCTGGTTGTCCATCCACTGGTTTCCATCGCTCGCCGAAATTTGAATTTGGTGGCGTGTAAACGTCGTATGTTTTATTTCCTGCTTCATCGACTTTGGTGCGCGTGAGGAGCCAATCGTTGGCGTTTGTTCTCTGACCTCCGGCAATGGCAGTGCCTTCAGGCAGTTGCATGCCATCTTTGAGCACAACACCATTTTCCAATTTAATGCCGTCTGGTGGCGCCTTGATTGTTTTGCCGTCTAATTGAACACCGTTCGGTAATTTTGTACCGGCGGGTATGACACTGCCATCCGGAAAATGCACTGTGTTACCAACTACAATGGGGCTTTCAGTTGTTGGAACTCGAAGTCCGTTTGGATATTTCTCAGGTGTGAGTTGTTGTGCAGCGACCTGGTAATAGCCCTTTTCACCTGGTGCCACATCAGCTTTTTGAAAGGTGAATTTTTCTCCGGCAGCAGTTCGTGCTTCGAACATTGCTCTTGTTTCGTCGTTGCTGAACTGTGTAAAACCTTCAGCATTCACCTTGCCTGTTGGTAGCGGAGTGGCAACTAATTGGTAGTCGCCATCCTTCGCCTTTTTCAGTTGCATTATGTCGGCGCCGTTAGTGAACGTTTTGCCATCGGTCGACGTCCAAACTTTGCCTTTCTCTTCGAACTTAACGGGTTTGTTGTTTTTGTCGATTTCGACCGTAGCGCCCGCTTCCGTGTGAATCTCTACGCTGCCCAAGTGTCCAGAAGCGGCTTTGGTAGCTCTGTCTTGCTCCTCTCTTTGTGAGTCCTTGTTTTCATGTACGGTGGCATTATCTTTGAGTGCAGGCGGAGTCGGCTTATCTTTGCCGTCTTTTGATTTATCTGGAATGTCAGGCTTAGTGTCGACAGCTGCCATCTGAATCTCTCAAATCAAAAGTGAAGTTATTTCTGGCTGTCAGAATTTTGCGAATTAGGCATTTGAGGCGACAGAATACCCTGGGTGTTATATACCCGGAAAAACGGATTATTGGACATTGCCAGACAATAGACTGTGAAGGCCCGCCGCCACTATATTGTGAGGATCTTTGTGATGGGTGCAGAAAGTAGCCTAGGGTAATGTCCTGACGAAATTTTCAATTGATTCGTGAAACAGCTGCGAATCTTGATCGCCAACATCATTGTGTCCACAGTGGTCGAGCCAGATGAGCGTTTGGGGCTCGTTTGCACGAGCGAACATTTTTGCTGACTCACTAGAGGCGACGGTGTGATCCAGTTTTCCGTGAATGAGCAAAATTGGAACGTGTATTTTACTCAATGCTTCAGCATTTGCAAAATGTGGCTGTGCAAAAACAAAGTCTGGAAAAATGGCGAGAAAGGGAATCTGTGCTTTTGCAGTCGATGGAATAGAAGCCAACCCTGACTGAATAATCACACCGAGGCACGGGCGCAAGGAGGCGATATGACATGTGACACCGCTGCCTATTGATTCTCCGTAAAGGATGATGTGTTTGTCATCGTACTTGAGTGTGTTGTGAACATAATCGTAGACTGTTATACCATCCTCGAGGATGCCATTCATGGTGGCGTTGCCGGTGCTTTTGCCGTAACCTCTGTAGTCGTAAAGTAACACTGAACAGCCCGCCTTTAGGAGCGCTTTGGCAATGTGCAATCGATAGGCTATGTTGGCGGCGTTGCCGTGACTGACGATGGCTATCTTATTTGCATTGGGTAAAGTGAAAAGCCAGGCATGCATTTTATTGCCGTCGACAGTCGGTATGTCGATATCGGTTCTTTTTATGCCGGTGACGACTGCCCGTTCATAATTTTCAGTCGTGCCAATTTCGGGGTGCAACAGAATTGGCTGTAGAATCGAGTGATTATTCAAGATCGAAGCCAGAGCCAGATAGGCGCCAGCAAAAGTTGCAAATAAAACAAGGAAATTGAAAATAATGAGCTTCTTTGGTTTTATCACCGGCGATTTCTCTTTGAATACGCAGGAGCCAGGAGACCCCTTAACTAAAGTTATGCGAAAGCGGGTCCATAAGAATCGCTATCCAAACAGTTCGTTAACTGTTTGCGATGATTTGGCCCTAATCAATACGCGCCAATTCAATCACCGTCTTGTGACCGAGATTACTGGAGGATTGCCGCACCATGCGATTGTCGGCGTACCACAATTCGCCATCGTCACCGCCTACCAGTTCAATATGACGGCAAGGTGTTGGATGCCCAACTATGGTCAAATTATCATTACCGAGTTGCTTTAATTTGGCCTTGAACGTTCTGCCAGAGTCCACTTCAAAGAATTTAAAGCCGTCTTTGTCTGGCTCACTAACAGGATACAACCAATAACTGCTGAGCAAAGTGTCACCGCTTGCGGTGCCGCCTTTACCGTTGATTGTGTAACTTAATGAGTTGTCGGGCGAGCGCTTCAAAGAAATATTGAAATGCTTGCCATTGTCGTTTGACGTGCCGGAAAAGGTGCTTAACTGACTTTGTTTATAGGTTTCGTGTCCATGATATTTGTAGTCATAGTTGAAGACTAGAATTTTATGATGGACGGTGCAATCTGAAACAACATCAGTTGCGTCACCATTGCTTGTAATAACCAGGTTATAGCTACCAGCGGGCTTGCCGTCTACTTTGACGTCATAGTGGCGGTTTTGCGTGGCGGCTATCGCTGCCGATTGATTTAGCGAGGCGCTGATTGCAGAAACGATCAGGAGAACTATTAGAGATTGGGATTTAATTGATTTCTTCATAAACCTGGGCTGGATTGCTTCTTCAGACTGAAGTTTACCGTTAATAAACGGGATTGTTCCAGAGGATTTTGCTCATCACACGCATTTGAATTAGACTTGCGCTTCGATTTGTCCTTGGTCGGCTGCTCAAATCTAGTAAAGATCTGTTTAAGTAAAGCCCGTTTAGGGTACGTTTAGCTCGACAGTTGGGGCTTGCCTGATGCTAAAAAAACATACGATCCTGGTATCGCTGGCATTTGGCCTGTCTGTGCCGTACGCCGGGGCTCAAGCAATTTTTGAAAGCGGAGGCGTCAATGCATCAGCTGCTGGTCTTGGCGCGGGTATGGCTGCAAGTGCCAATCACGGCAGGGTGGTTTCCAAATCTTATGATTCGGTCATTCAATCACAGCAAGCAATAATGGCTCAAACCAGGGCGATTGAACAATATATGCGGTTGGGTGCTGAATACGAGACAAAAAAACAGTGGCAGAATGCTGAAAAGTCGTTTCGATATGTGCTGCAAGTGTCTGCTCTGCGTGACGGTCCAGGCAGTGAAAAGACTGTACCTGCGTTAAAGCACCTAGTTACCGTTTGCAAGGCCCAGCACAATCTCGATGACGCTGTCGGTTTTCAAAAACGAGTAGTGGGATTGGTAGAGGCAGGCAAATCTCCGGCAGCAATGTTCAATGCGAGAATAGATTTGTCGAATCTTTTTATTGAAAAAGAAGAATATTCAGAGGCGGAACCTGTTTTAGCGCAGTCTGTTGAAGAGAGCGCTGACCCAAAAACAGTGCCAACCGAAAAGCGAATTTTAGCTCTTCAAACTTACGCTCGCGTCTTGAAGAAATTGAAAAAGGATACCAAAGCGCAAGTTGTTGAGGAGTCAATAGCAAAGGAACAAGGACATCCTGGTGAAGTAGCTTCTGGCGATGTGACTGCGGAAAGAAAATAGAGTATGGCAACCAGCAGTGACGATACGACAAATGCTGATCTCGAACCAAACTTCGATAAAAGCGAGGGCGTCACTACTGAATTGAGTGCTGAAGAAAAAAGCTTGGAAGCACTCGCTAGCGAGTTGCCACAGCAATACGAAGTGTTTAATAAAGTCAGCGAAGGTGGGATGGGCGCCATCTACAAGGCGCGTAATCGCTACACAAAAGCGTTCTCGGCAATTAAGGTGATGCGAGCTGAGTCTGACGTAGACGAAATCGCCTTGCAACGCTTTATCGTCGAGGCAAAATCGGCGTCATTGTTGAATCATCCAAATATTTGCCGCGTCAACGACTTCGGTTTAACGACAACAAATAGACCTTATCTCGTGATGGACTGGATCGACGGTATCTCTCTTGGTGCAAAAATTCAAAGAGATTTGAGAATTGCCCCGGCTGAGGCTGTCACCATTTTTAAACAAGTAGCGACTGCTCTTGAGCACGCACACCAAAACAAGGTCGTGCACCGCGACTTGAAACCTGAAAATATTATGCTCACTCGCACCGCCGACGGAACTACGGTCTCACATCTGGTGGATTTTGGTATTGCCAAAGTGCTGGACGAAACCGACCTCACACCGCTTGGCTTGACACAAACCGGTGTTGTCGTTGGCACCCCTCTCTATATGAGTCCTGAGCAGGCCACCGGTGGGGAGATTGATGGCCGCACAGACATCTATTGTTTTGGTTGCGTTATGTATTTTGTGCTATCGGGGAAGCCACCATTTCTTGGTCCAAACTTCATTGCCACAATCAACAAACATTTGACTCAGGCGCCGCCTGAATTTGCGCCGAATCTAAAAATCTCAGACAATCTGCGTTTGATTGTCTTTCGCTGCATGGAAAAGAAGCCCTCTGATCGTTATCAAACTGCAGCGGCTTTGTCCGCTGACTTGAGAAATCTTTCTCTGGGACAAAATATTGATGTTGCAAAGCTTGCAAGCACTAGGAAACTAGAAAAGAAGAGATTGGTGACGGCTGGCTTTTTCATTGTTGGCTTTATCGTCATGTACCTTCTATCAATTTGGATGCAAGATTTTTTGGATGCAGCCAGCACCAAACCCAAGCCGGCAGTTCATACGGTTGAGAAAAAACGTTGACTTTAAAAACTTACTGCCGTTAAGCGGATCAACAAATCGAATATTTCATTCTCATTGACTTCGAGATTTCCGCTCAGTTTGTATATTTGTTTGGATAGAATAAAATTGCCAGAAATTGAACGAATTGCTATTAATTTTGATATCTGCAGGGTGACGTTTTCATTCAATCCATTTTCGTTTTGAAAAGCTGCTGAATTATTGATCTCTTCGCCTAGTGTGAATAAAAAAATCAGGGCACGGTTGGCCTCAACAGGGAAAAAATACGACTCCGCAATCAGTGTTCGGAAAAGGCGCAGAAACCAGTCATGGGAAGATAGCGCAAAGAGACATTGTGTGTCCCTCAATACAAATTCTACTGATGGATTGTGTTGCAGGGCAAAATGCTGACACTTGGTCTGCAATCGCTCCAGATACGCCTGACAGAAAGTCTTATAGAGCACGTCTTTGCTTTTGAAGTGTTTGTACACTGTTTGTTTTGATACGTTTGCCTGCGCTGAAACATCTAGCATCGTTGTTTCGATATAGCCTTTTTCAGCAAAAACTCTCAGGGCAGCCCGAATAATGGCCATTTGATTGGTGGTCAGTTTTCGTATTGTGTCCGCAAAAATTGTCTCTTCTGCAAAACTTTCATGATTGAGAGTTTCTGCTATCTGCCTGGCTTGTGGTATCGAAACCGGTGGCGATGAGATCTTTTCGATAAGCGCAGTGAAAATCGTGGCCAGGTCAAAAATATACTTTGAAGGCCGCGGATAGGTTTCTGCAGTCAATTGGTTAGTGTTGTATAGCGTCGCATAACCAGTGATGGCCGAGCGAAAGGCCCAGGAAAAAATATCGCACTGATGCTTCGGTGCTTTTGTTATGCGCTCAAGATAGTTGCTGACGAAAGCAAGCATTGGCTCTGGAATGGCTTCCGAATACATATCTTGCAATTCGGGAAAATTCTTCGACTCTTTCACTGCCAATTGAAGCAGGTCTGTCATTCTCTTGTTCTGCAACAATGTGAGATTCAGTTTTCCCACTTTACAGAAAAAGTCATAAGGTTCGGCGCTCAACCACTGTTCGTCGAGGTTTATCTCTAACCTGTGCATGAGATAATCGACCGCTTCACGAAACAATGTCTCTTTTGTTTGAAAGTGGTTGTAAATTGTTTGTTTGACTACTTTGCTCTCGGTGGCGATGTCATCCAGGCTGGTTGCCGCAAATCCACTCTTCAAAAAGCAAATGCTCGCTCCGGCAAGAAGCTTCGTACGCGAGTCGTTTGTTTTGGCTGGTTGACTCTTGGCTGGAGTTGACATCAACACCTTTGTGACGAAATGGTTGAAAGGGTCCAAATTGTCTTGTTGTGTAATTGTCGACTATCTCCTTGTAAAAGGGAAATTTTTGCACTAGTGACAGATTTGCCTATCTTGAGTTAGACTGGACTGACTAGTCTAAATTGTCCGCAATACGGGTTGCGGAAATATATATGGAGAATCAAAATGTCAAAGAAGTTCCAACTGGTTAGCCTTTCGCTGATAATTGCAGGATTTGGCTTGTGTGCCAATATTAACTCGATCTCAGCTAAAGCCTCGGCCAAATCGGAGTCAACTGCTGTGTCCCATGTGGGTGGTGCAGCCATGTTTTCAAACAAAAATATCATCGAAAACGCTTCCAACTCCCCCATTCATAAAACGCTGGTTGCTGCCGTAAAAGCAGCCGGTCTCGTCGAGACGCTTGAGGGCGTCGGACCCTTTACCGTCTTTGCGCCGACCGATGCCGCTTTTAACGCCCTGCCAGCAGGGACAGTCGATACATTGCTCAAGCCAGAAAACAAGGCCAAACTTGCTGGCATCCTTACCTATCATGTAGTTTCTGGCAATGTCAGGGCAGCCGACCTGACTAAAATGATCAAAGATGGTGGTGGCAAGGCCACTATCAAAACCGTTCAAGGTGAGTCACTAACGGCTGCATTGAAAGGAAAGAAAGTGGAGTTGACCGATACTAAGGGGAATGTAGCTGAAGTCACTCAAGCAGACGTACAACAATCAAATGGTGTCATTCATGTCATCAATAAGGTGCTGATGCCCTAATTCCATTAGAAAACTCCTTAAAAGAACATTCTCAAACTCTTCGAGAATGTTCTTTTAAGACATCATGAGCGATATTACGTTTATGACTCTTCCTAAAATCTTTTTTGCCCGTGCATACATGGTCTGGTTGTTATTGAACCTGGTCGCATTCTTTGGTCTCTGGGGGTCAACTGCAAGCGTTCAGGCTGTAGCCAGCCGCTTGATGTTAGCGCCAAAAGCCGATCAAAGTAAGGGCATTCCAAGCCAGTACAAACCAGAAAGGCGCTTTAAGCACTTCAGACATTTTTCGCTTTTCGTGACCATGAAAGACGGAACCAAAATAGCAACGGAAGTTTATTTACCTTCTCCTTTGCCTCCTCATTCGACTCTTCCTGTAATGTTCGAGCAAAGCCGATACTGGCGAGTTATCGACTTCAAATTTCCGCTCAACAAACTTTATCCCAAGACCTTAAGTTTATTTCGCGACCAATTTTTATCTCAGGGATATGCCTGGGTTGTCACTGATACCAGGGGTGGAGGCGCATCTACGGGGGCGCGCCCCTGGGAATTTTGTCCACTTGATACCGCTGACAGCAAAGAAATAATGCAGTGGATTCTCAAGCAGCCTTGGTCTGACGGCAACATCGGCGTCATTGGTCATTCATATTCAGGCAATCTGGCAGAGCTATCCTTATTGTCTAATATGCCAAACATCAAAGCAGCGGCGATTATCTCTAGTCCCTTTGATTTATACTGCGATGACCTTCGTCCTGGTGGCATGCCGCTGCAGCCATTTATTAGTGATTGGGGCGCATTGACCCATAGCTTCGACAATAATAGATTGCCAGCATCGATAAAATTCGCTGGTCCTTTCTTGCGCGGAATACGTCCAGTCGATGGAGCTGACGGACCTCAAGCGCTAAAACTGATTTTGACACTGCGTAAACAAAATTCAGATCTGAATCTTCTCGATAGAATTCGCTTTAAAGATGATTACATTCTCGGTTGTGTTGAAAAACAATCACCGGCCTTTGTCGAATGCATTGAACTTTTAAAAAAGCAACATGGCAGCGACTACAAAAAGCTTGGCGTTGAACTCAGCAGTCCAAGCGGATATTGGAAAGATGTTGATGCTGCGAAAGTGCCCATCTATGCTGGTGCCGGCTGGATTGAGGGAGCCAATGCGAATGCGGCTATTAATCGTTTCAATAACTACTCGACGCCTGGCAGCAAACTGATTATTGGCCCCTGGGATCATAATATGTTTAATATCAGTCCTTTTACGCGTGGTGGGCCAACCAGGTTTAAAATTGACGCCGAGTTGCTCAAGTTTTTTGACTATTATTTGAAGGGATTGCACAATGCGTTGCCAAACGATGGTCCCGTCAACTACTACACTCTCGGCGAGGAAAAATGGCATTCGGCCAGCTCATTTCCTCCAGGTGTTGCAAAGCAAAAATTATATCTGGGCGAGCATCATGTTTTGAGCGCTGACTCTTGTGCTACCGCTGGCGGTGATCGGTATATCGCCGATAAAACTGTTGGCAGCGGTAAGAGTTCGCGATGGGATTGCATGCTAGGCAAGGTTTTGCTCCAGCCGTATCCGGATAGGCAGAAGGCAGACAAAAAACTTTTGGTCTATCAGACCGCGCCTCTTAAGGCTGATACCACGGTGACTGGAAGTCCCCGTTGTAATTTTTATCTAGATGCCAATGGTTCTGACTGTGCTCTATTTGCTTACTTAGAAGACGTGACAGAAAATGGAAAAGTCCACTATGTGACTGAAGGGGAGTTGATGTGCGGAAATCGAGTGGCAACGGCTGAGAAAATGTCTTATAAAAGCATGCTCCCAATGCAAACCTTCAAACAAATCGATTATCGTCCCCTTAGTGCAAATGAACTTACCGAGGTCGCCGTTGGGATGCTACCTGCGTCTTATCAGTTTAAGAAGGGACATCGCGTCAGGTTGTCTGTAGGATCGGCTGACAAAGATCATTTCAAATTACCGCAAATGTTTGGTCTTAGCACCGAATTTACCCTACACCGAGGCTCAGCAGCAGCTTCGTTTATTGAATTGCCGATCGACGAAGCTCATTGATTCTAAAGTTAGGGTAAGCTGTACTGGTACTGAGGTTGGAATTTATAAGACAGGAGAGCAATTTAATGAAATTACGGCAAGCAGCTGTCGTTGCGCTTTCGCTTTGTGTCCTGGCCATTGGCAGAGGTGTTAGTGCTCATCCTTCAATGTTTTCGGATATGACCCTTCAGCAAGCCAAAGAACGGGCTGACAAAGATAATAAACTGGTTCTTGCTGACTTCACTGCGACGTGGTGTGGCCCATGTCATCAAATGGATAAAACGACCTGGTCAGATCCAGCTGTAGAAGACTGGGTCAAGAAAAATGCGATTGCAGTTCAAGTTGATGTCGATGTGCAGAAAGAGACAGCAATGTCCATGAATATTCGAGCCATGCCCACCGTAATCGTATTTAAGCCAAGAGTAAAAGACGAAGTAACACGCAAGTTAGGTCTCCAAAGTAGCGAAGAATTGTTGCAGTGGCTTAACGAGGCGAAAGAAGGACGCGTTACCGGCGACCAATAGAAGCAACGCTTGATACGTCTTCAATCTAAGCCTTACGTAAAAGCTGGTCGCGTGTCTGTTCGATTTCGGCGATCAGCTTTTGTTTGTGAGCACTCCATCGCAATGCTCGCTTCCCTTCAAAGCCTAGCATCGCCCATGGTGCATTTTTGCCAATGTTGACGACGTTTGCGTCGACTTCGTTATTCGGCATTGCAATTTTGCATTCTGCTCCATCGGTGGTGCAGACAATGAGGGAGTACACATTCGTCGTGACCATGAATTGGCTGGTTGGAGAATTGCTTGCGTACACCCAGACCACATTTTTGAATGGGATAAATTTTGGAATGCCCATTTCTTCAATCAAGATCCACTTCTTTCCACAAATTACTTTCTTCCCGGAATCAGTAGGTGGCACGTGTTCGAAGTCTTGATCGATTTCAATGCGCATAGCATTGAAACCACCAGTTTTTGCGATTGCTTTTCCAAGTGGATGTTTCTCTAAATCTTTCATGATAAACAGCGCATTGTAAGCTTTAAAAAGTCCAAAAAGCATCAGTCCGCCTGTGAAGAAAAGAAGTATGCCAAAAGTCGCTTTGAACGAATTGGATTGTTCCAGTTCCACATTCAAGATTCTATCGGCAATGGCTTTCTCACCGGTTTGGCTACGCAGCAGTTTTATCACTGACTCGTCTGGGGGCTTCAGTTCACCGATGATCACCGGATTTTCAGTTTGCGTTACCGTTTTGATGGGCAGCAAAAGCTTGTCCACAAGCAAAACATCCATGTAATATTCAGGGCTTTCGATGGACTGGTCCACATTTGAGTCAGAATCCTTTCTAGCATGGGTACGTGTTCTCTGCCAGGCCAATCCTGTATGGAGCACGTGTTGCCCTCTGACTAAAACGAAGTACTTTTGAAACAAATTGGTTCTCTTGAATTTTGCTACATCTTCACCAGTTACAGGGAATGGCCCACAGATAGCGTTGTACGCAAAATTACTGTTGGCAAGAGCAATACCGGCTCCCAAGACTAAACTGATAATGCCTGTTGTTAGTTCGCGTTTGTTGTATCGAGCCAAATAATCGCTGAAAAACCTGTTCATTGATTTTCCTCTTTGAATTCTGTTTATTGTAGAACAACAGGTACTAAATCTTTTTCCCGGTGGGTAGGATATATCATCCCCCAGAGGCAGAGTTTATGAAGATTGTTGGCATTGAAGGTATGTCAGAGGAGCAAATGCAGGACGAGCTGGCACACGGTGCCAAATTGGTCTACTTCGAATATTGCATTTCCGTTTTAGTGATGACGTTTAAGCGCAGCTCTGACCTGACATTTATAAAAAGGGACGAAAACGCGTTAATCAAGGGACTTGGATACACATTAATTTCGCTGCTATTCGGCTGGTGGGGCTTCCCGTGGGGACCGATTTATACAATTGGCGCCGTGATCAACAACTGTAAGGGTGGCAAGAATGTGACCAGTCACTTTATGGGCGGAAATACGGTTGCTCCCGGCACACCGCCAGGTACGGCGGCAGCTTAAAGATCCTTGCGAAATAATTTGAAGCGCTGGTGTGTTGATCGCAGTTGTTTGCTGCGACAATAGAATCAGAGCAAATGGCTAATAATTATCGATTTTTTGGAGGCATTGTCACTTTATGGCAGATCAATACTGGGATGCGAAATCACGTGGCGGCAAGGTCACAACCACAAAGATTGATATTGAATCTAACCAGAAGAAGATCCTGTCTAAATTCGACAGTCGTTGTCTGCAGTGCAATGTGCCTGTATTGAAGGGCGACGAAGTGTTCTGGACTCCAGGCAAAAAAGGCTCTTTGTGTCGTCAGTGCGGAGAAGCTAAACAGCTCAGTCGCAATATCGAGCCTATGGAAGGCGAATAGCCCAGTCGTCCGGTAAGTGGTCTCGGCCTATTATCAGTGACACTCTTTCCATTGGTGATGTGGCGCCTATAATCGTTTGCGACGCTGTAATATCTGGGTATGTAGACCTAAGCATAATTCAGCTTCAAGGCATGCCATGGGAAAGTACCGGTCAATCGTTCTGGCTAAGCTGCCGTCGCCACCAACATTGCCGATGTTGCGCGAGATGCTGATAAAAACACAGGAGTTGCCTGGCAGCACCGTGCAAATTCCTTTTGGTAATGCTGGATCTGAGGCATATGGCTTGAGCGCTTGCATAATTCAAAAAGATGACGTATCAGTGTGCTCGTGGACTCTCTTTCGCGGCGAAACTTCAGATTCGGCAGTCGAATGGAGTTATGTGGGCGACGATGCGGAGCAAGTCATCAGTTACCTGACGACCAGGTTTCCCGGCTGGTCTCAGCAATCTAAAATGCTTACGCCAGAAATCCATGCGTTCAAAAAGCAGATTCATAGTGCAACTGTTGCTCGCTCGTCTCAGCGGAGCATACTGGAAGGCGACTTAGCCAATATGCCGATTACGAATCTGCTGCAATCTGTTGCTATGAACAAAATGACTGGCCGATTGGAGATACAAAATGGCAACGATGAAGCCACCGTCTGGTTTGAACAGGGAACGTTGGCAGATTGTGAGATTCCAGGTGCATCAGGCGATGATGCTCTAATTGAGTTAGTGTGTTGGGAACAGGGAGAATTTTACTTTTTTCCTGAGCTAAAGATTGAAAAACATGGAGTCACTAAGCGCCTGGAAATATTGATAATGGAGGGGGCGATTTTCCATGACCAGTACAGTGCTCTCTCAAAGCTCAATTTTTCTTTCGATTCAATAGTTCATCGCAAAAATGACGCTTTACAAGAAGCTGAGTTTGATGAGGCTGTTCGCGGTGGCATACCAGTTGATCTTGAACTGCAGAAGCGAGTCTATTGCGCATTGACCTTAAAGAGACCGGTCTTGGAATTAATGCAGTCGCTAGAAATAAGCAAAATACAGCTGGTGCCAATTATATTTAATCTGGTTATTCTGGACGTTGTCGGACTGGAACAAGCGACAGTCGTAAGCAATATGCAGACTCAAACCGACCACTCGCTTGATGTTGTCGAAACTGGTCGAGCACCAAATGCAGAGTCATTGGCAAGCGATGCAGATTGGCATAAGGTCAAATCGAAAACCGAAATTCTGGCACCATCAACAACAGCTGTTGACAGTCAAACGATGGATTTTGTGCAAGAAATAAAGGGGCTTACTAGTTTAAATCGTGCTGCACAGCCTGTAGTAAGAGAGAACGTTAAAGTCAAGAAAAAACGGCCAATGGGTTTCATCAGCAGCTTTCTGCAACCCGTGCTTTTTCTCTTGGTCATAGTTTTGACGTGCCTATACCTGCAAACGTTTCAAACTCACAGCACGAAACATTCGTCTCGAGCTTCTGCTTCAGTGTCGGCAAAAGGACAACATGCAACTAAAAGAAGTGCATTTTAAATATTTGGCCTTACAATTTAACTACTTTGCTGTTTTGCAATCTGACCGTTTTTAGAAACTCATTCAGCTCTGCTTTTGCATGACACACTTTCGGCAGAGTGCTTGCCTCTGCTTCTTCTTCAAGAGAGTGTCTTAACAGATCAAATTGGCGGCTATAAATTTGCAGGTCGGCATTGGAGATGGTCGTGTGTTCGGATGTTGACAGTTTTTTGTGAATCAGTTCGTCAATAAACGAGAGTTTTTGCTCTTTATTTAGCGTCAATAGATTTGCTTCTATCTCCCCTGTTCTCATTAGGTGAATTCCGGTCATCAAAACTCGGAAAACATAAAGCAGGGGTTTAACGCGAGGGGGATTCTCTTTATTGAACAAACGCCACTGAGAGTCTGCAAACCCCAGGTAGTGATGAAAATGGTGAACTGTAACGCACTTTTTTCCTATTTCTTTCAGCGTGGAGTGACTCTCCGATGTTTGAACTACAAGTGGTGAAAAAAGTTGCTCGAGGACGTAGCCGTTATTTTTGAGCATAAGCTTGACGAACTTTTTGAGATCATGCGTGACCAGATCGATTTCCGATCCCTCTCTAAAATCTGTATTCTCGATAGTCTCAAGGCCATAGTCCAGCCCAATTACTTCATCGACTGGTAGCACATGAACTCCTCGTAAATCAAAATCAGAATCGGGAGATGCAAATCCATACAGATGCGCTCCACTGATAGTGGCAAAGAGAAGAGGATATGGTTGTTCGATTACAACATTATTTAAAAGTGGCGGAATGATCATGAGTGCACCTGCGATTTGCGAGCCTTGATTAAAAAAGCGTTTGCCCATTCAAAATCGGGACGTTCGGGTAAAGTCGAATTTTCAAACGCATTGTCAAAAGACTTATGTAATTTTAGTCGCCACTCGTTAATTTCATCCCATTGCAAATCTCCTCGCTTAATTGAAAGCAGCCTGTCTCTGTGCTCATCAATTCTGACCGGCACGAATCCCTGCTCTAAAATCGTGACACCAGAAATTAGTAATCTAATCAAGTGCATGGCGTGCTTGCATTTCATTGCACCAGTTGTGCGGATGTCCTGATCTAATTTTTTGAATTGGGACAAGACGTACCCATTGTAAGTCTGGTAAACAAGTTTGGATAAAAATGCCTGTCTATTTTCCAAAAGTTCGTTAGCTAGAGAGGAAGCAAGTTCTATCAGTGGTGTGTAAAGACACTCCAACACGTTGGGATTCGCCTTGAGTGCTAGTACGAGGAATTTTTGCATCTCCCAGTAGCATTCCTGTGCCTCTACATCTTCAATTTGCTCGGGGACGCCATACAATGACCAATGCAATTCCGCTGACGGTAAGTAAATACCCCTTCTATCCGTATCCGAATGCTCGTCGTCGAGACCGAAAGCTCGTGACCCGACGACACATCGATAAATGACAGAATCATGTAACTCGCGGTCTACTAGCGCAGAGTTTGACCGATCAAATGAGGCGCTTTGCATGTGTTTGCGAATCACCATCTCTTGCCGGTGAATCGACGCTTCCTTACCATCGCCAAATCGAATGGTGTAAGAATGGTGATTGTCTGCCGGTGCGCGAACGATATTTGCCACCGTACCGGCCATCCTTGTGGTCTTTCCGTTTAATTCTCTGAGTTCAACCAGCGTCACTACTTGAGTGCCGACGGGCAAAACTAGATTGGGATTTGGTTTTTCCACTTAGACATGCTCAAAAACTCTAGCTGCGATTGTAATGTAATTCAGAGGCGAGTAAAAGATTGTGTTCAAATAGTTCTGGCGCTGGACGTTCAAAGTACACTGGACTCACATGAAGCAGATAGAAAAGCAGATAGAGAAGTCAAATAGAAAAGGAATCAATGGAGTGTCGAATAAATCAACTGCAAATCAGTGGTACAAAACATTCTTTTCTGGAGCGGCGCTGGAGCTCTGGCGTAATGCTAAATCTCCAGAAGAGACCGAAGATGAATGCGCATTTTTGCAAGAGGTTCTCGCGGTTGCGGAAGGCGCGCACCTTCTCGACGTGCCTTGCGGAAACGGCCGACTCAGTGTGCCAATGGGCAAAGCTTCATACAAAGTAACAGGGCTCGATTACTGTGAGGAGTTTGTGCGTGAGGCTGCTAAAGCGGCGAAGACCGCTAAGCTTGGTAACGAGCTCGTCCAGTTCGTTCAAGGGGATATGCGCACAATATCGTTTGCGCAAAAATTCGACGGTGCCTTTTGCATGGGCAACAGTTTTGGCTACTTCGATCGTCAAGGCACCAGCCAGTTATTCACAGCAATTGGCAATAGTTTGAAGTCTGGTGCGAAGTTCGTGCTCGACAGCGCCATGGTTGCCGAAAGTTTTCTCGTGAATGGCGGTGAGCGTGAGTGGGTCAAGGTCGGCGATATGCTGATGTTGATCGAGAACAAGTATCAGTGCCGCGAAGGCTGTGTCCAGACAGACTACACTTTTATTCGCAATGGGCATGAGGAACATCGCCAGGCGCTGCACTGGATTTACACCGCCGGCGAAGTCTGCGCAATGCTGGAAAAAGCTGATTTTGACGTCATTGAATTATTTGAGTCTACTGATTGTGAGCCGTACATATTGGGGTCGGAGCGTCTTTTGCTAGTTGCCGAGAAACTATAAATAGAGGAACTTTTATCCTGTATCAATCGCCATGAGCTTCAACACTCAGCGGGAGACAACATAATGCACGCAGGAAACAGCATTGTATTTATGGATTTTGGTAAAAGCGATGCCCAGCACATTGTGGAAATTTCGAAAAACCTTGCCACCAGTGATCAGCAAGAAATTTCAAATTACATTTCTCGGTTGATCGAACATAGCGAACATCGGTCTACGATCAAGTGCATATTTGAGGAATCGCAAGTTGATGCTCTGCTAAAAATCCTGCTTCGTTTTTCAGATCGAGATGAGCTTGTTAACCACGTGCAAAATAGTGTTCAGTAGCACTCAGCAATAGGAACACTGCTTCAAATCCAACATCTCTAGATCCGTAATGGTTCTGGTTTTGAGGTCCTGGCGATGAGCAATGGATTACTCATGGAATTTGAGCGTGGCGATCTAGACCACATATTTTCACTGACATGCCTTTCGTTAAAAAAGGACGTCGAATCACTAGGCACCTATATTTCCGAACTGTTGCGCAAGGATATCTCGCAGACAAAAATTATGGTGATGCTGGATTCGCAGCGATTGATGACATTGTTGTTCGTACTTTACAGTTATAGCGACCGAAATGACTTGGTTGATTTCGCACAGAGTCTACTTGATTCTCGATGCAGCTAATAATATCGTCGAAAGTATGGTATTGACTGTTTCGAGCTACAGAACGGGTCAGATTATGAGCATAAAGGACGATTCTCAGTGATCAAATCGTCCATGCGAGTGATGTGCGATCAATGACTAAACTCTACGCTATAGCAGGAGTCCGAATGGGACATGCAATGAAATCAACGATAAGGTAGGGTATGTATGTTTAAGTCCTTGATGAAGGGAAGTCGAAAAGTTTTGCGAGGAGCCGTGAAAGGTGTCGTTTCGATTGGTTTTGTCATTTCTGACGAGTTGCAGGCAATCGTTGAAGAAGCGAAGAATGGTGTTTCCATTACCCCAACTACAGTGGAACAGTCATCAATAGAGCCTGCGGTACACGAATGTAAAAGCCCAGCATGTAGATGCCAAATTTCAGGTCAAAATGATTATTGCAATCAATTTTGTGGCGATGTTGAAGTACCAGAAGATGCTATTGGATGTGGTTGTGGGCACTCTGGTTGCGATATCACTCAACAATTGGGTAATGAATCCGCATTTCATCGAAATACCGCGGCTTAAAATCCTTGCTTAAGCGGAGGGATTTGCTGTCGTAGCTGCCAACATGGCGCGCTGCGAGTCTTTGGCAAATCGTTTTTGAATGGTGCGAGTGAGGGGATAGGCGATTCTAGTTGGTAGGCAAGCTGGATGAGAAAAGGCCAGAATCTCGTACCACACGCTGTTGTCTGAAGTATTCCACTCCACTGTAAATCGCTCTTCGCCGCACTCAGGATGTTCAGGTAGAGTGCCATACGCAAAGCCGTATTTTTGTGTGGCCCCATCTTCGTTCACCACATAGACTATGCGACAGGCGAAGAGCAACCAGATGGCAGCGTAAGAAGTGAGTAATCCGACTACCGCGCCGCTTTCTATCGGTATCTCAGTGCTACTAACATTTAGCCAGCCGAGATTGAAGTGCTGCCAATTTTTCAATGCTCTATGGGCTTCATCGAACACGTGAGAGCCTTCGCCAAGCTGAATTCTGTAGTGATCGGTTGTATAGCCGGGTGAAGCCATTCGGGGATGTTTAGTCATTCCCACCTCGTTATAAGAGAACTCCTGATTAAGCTTAGTCGACAAATACTCTGTCACTACGTGCGGTGACGGTTTGCCCAGAGAGATCATGCGCGCGCACTCCTGCACTTGAGATCGTGCAGCGCAAAGGGACCTGGCTTTGGCAGACCTTTACGTATTTGCTCGTCTGTGAGCCTGGTTACAGGTTGTAAGTCTTCAGGCAATGATTGGCATAAGCCAGAGGGCTCTTCGAAGCCTTCAGTCAATATGCGTACCTGTGCAAATGCTATAAGCGGTATCTCCATAGTCGCCTCAAGTATCTTAGCCAGACCATAGTGAAAGAACACAGGCATTGGAAAGAGCATCGGTACCCGACCCACAACCCTGCCTACGCGTTTAGTCAATTCTTCCAGGGTCATTTTCTCCGGTCCGAGAATTGGTACGGTTTGTCCAGAAAGCCTTTGTTCAAGCAGCGCTACTTCCATAATTTTCACAACGTCCTCGATGGCCAGAGGCGCAAGAATCCTTTGCTTGAAGCCCACTAACGCGAAGAGCGGTAGTGTGTGAAAAACGTGACTGAGATGATCGAGCATATGGTCACCGCTTCCATAAATCATTCCTGGTTTCAAAACGGTATAGTCAAGACCGGAATTGCGCACTATTTCTTCTGCCTGGTATTTTGATTCGTGGTAGCGCGAGCCGCAATTTGGACGAGCGCGATAAAAGCTTACTAGCACTACCTTTTTGACACCTGCTTTCTTGGCAGCATTGATTACATTCTGTGTGCCTTGAACATGTATGCGGTCATAATCGCCGGGGCTTAGCTCTCGATTGATGCCTGCGCAATGTGCTACAGCATCACAGCCCGCAAATGCGTCAACCAGCTTCTCTTCATCTGACGTTCCAATGGCCTTGTACTGGGTTCGTTCTGCGTTTAAAACCGTCTCGTTACGCTTATCGAGCCCTCGGGCGATTAAGACTACGCTGTGCCCCTTATCTGTCAGCGACTTTGCAAGATGACTTCCGACAAACCCTGTGCCACCAGTAATTGCTATATTCATGGCTTCTTCCTTTTGCGTTGCCTGTCGAGAATCTCCATTGGACAAACCGTGCTGATGAACTCGCTGAGGCAAACCGCCAATTGTTCGACGTGCAGGCGATAAATTATTGAATTACCCTCACGGCGCTCGCCAACCAGCTCAGCTGCTTTGAGGATGCTGAGGTGTCTGGAGACCGATGGGGCAGAAATTGTGAACATGTCCACGATCTCGCCGGCACGTAGATCTTTCTCTTTAAGCGCTTTGAGAATTTGCCTGCGGGTTGGGTCGGCGAGAGCTCGGAAAATAACTGTTGGATCTTTCATACTTAACAATTTAGCAAATTAGCTAATTATGGTCAAGTGGAAATAACGCAGTTGATGTTTTGGCCCAATATCTCCCCGACAGTACTTGCTTTGATTGAATATTATGCGTTACATTCAGCATTCCAGGGACATTCACCTCCGAATTACCGAACCAACAGGCAGTGCGGAAACACATAATTCGCTTTATTCATTTTTGCCACCAGATGCTAAATGGTCCGGGGATTCTCGGTCGTGGCAACAAAGCAATCTTGGAAAGATATATGATTGCAAGGGCTGCTGAATTCCTTAGTACTAATGATTTGACTGCTTTGGATTCAATCATTCGTGAAGCAAATTTATTTTTTTGTGGCGTCGACTGCCGCTCTGGTCATTTCAATCAAATACTAAGTTGGAAAGGGTTCGCACACCAATCCCGCTATCGGCATTCCAGCAACAGTGTGGACTTAAATGAAGCGATTTATGCGTTTAACCTGATATTAGCCTCAGAGAAGAGTGGCACGCTAAGAGACGCGACGAAGCTGTGGTTGGCTCAGTGCAAATTGGAATTATTTAAATTCACATATCAAGCCTCTTTGTTGGAAGAAGCTATAGGTTTTTTAAGAGAATTGGCCCTTCAGTCGAATCAAATTCCAATGAGAGCAGAGGCATACCAATATTTGGCGCTCGGGCTGTGGGATAAATTTCGTCATGTTAAAGACCTTATTGCTTTAGAAGAGGCGATCGAGGCTGCTGAATCGGGGTGGAGACTAGGTAAATCGCCGGAATTAGGTGATCCCGCGGCACGGATTGACCTGCTCGGGATGCTGCTGTATCAGCAGTACCAACGAACAGAAGATCTGGACTATGTCAATCGAGCCATCCAGTGTCACGAAGAAGCGGTAGGTCTGGCATCTAGAATTCCACGGCACCCATATATGCATATATTTATCAGGAATTTGGGGCTTGCACTCAAGGACAGATGGAAGGTTAGTGGTAACAATTATGATGACTTAGTTAATGCCTTGAAGTGCCTTGAAGAATCTTTGCTCCTTTGCCCGAAGAGCAGTTCCTGGGAGGCGGGAGCTTTGCACAATTTGGCGCTCGCTCTGGATGCGAATTTTGACGTCACTAAAGATTTGAAATTGCTTCACAGAGCTGCGCAGTTGCAGAAAAGAGCACTGTCTTTGCCGGGTGCGGTGACCACCGACACGCTGGAACAGCTTCTGCGGGTCGCGACTTTGAATTCAAAGTGCTTTTCTCTAGGGCAAGGTGCTCATTATCGTGATGACGCAATTTTAGTTCTTGAACAAGCACTCGCTGTAGTTCAAACAATGCTCTATAAATCATCATTGCCTTATAAATTGCATCGCCAGTCGACTGCTTCTCGCATTTACGAACAGCTAATCTCGTTGTATTTGAGCAAGGTTTCTCCCGGGCGCAAGTGCGACGAGCAATTTTTAGTTCGTGCGTTTGAGGTGGCGGAAATGGCAAAATCCGCGGTATTGAGTCAATTGTTGAATTCAGCAATGCACCTTAAATTGTCATCTGTTCCAAAATGGTTAATTGAGAAGGAGCTGTCTTTATCGGAGAAGTTGCTTGAGCTGGAATTGCAAGATTTGAAGGGAATGGGACAAGCATCAAGCGAAGAAGAGAGGTTAGAGCATTCGCGTCGGCGTGATGCAGTTTTTGCAGAGCGTGAGCTCGTGCTCTCGCAGATAATTTCTATAGGAGTTGATTCGAATAGTTATGTTGAAATGCGCAAAGGCAGTCGGATCGTCTGGAGCAAGTTGTGCGAAACCATAAGTTCTCTCGGAAGTAGAACTGCTTTACTTTCTTTGTTCCATTGTGGAAAAAATTTGATTGTATTTGTGGTTCGCGCTGGAGTTGATAAGCCAGAAATTCACATAGTCCAAGGCGAACAGTGGGAAGAGTTGAGTGAGCTCTTGTCAAATTTCAACGACGAAGTGTTGGAGTTTGAGCCAGACTTCGAAAGAATGCACCAGTGGCGCAAAGCCGGCAAAATAATACTTGCACCAATAATGAGGTATTTGGAAGGCATAGATCATCTTGTTATTTCACCACATCGAGAATTTCACGGTCTTCCGTTTCATGCTCTGTATGTCGACGATACCAGAGCTTTGATGGATATCTGTGCGACGTCCTATGTGTCCGGAGTTGGATCGTTCATGGTTGAAAATGTGAGAAAGCATGTTGATTCTGGCGATGTCCTTGTAATGGGTGTTCCGCCGTTTGAAGGCGAGGCGCAGATGGTTGCCGAATTGTATTCTATCAGTGCCATCATTGGTGGTGAAGCGAGTTCAAATAAATTGCGCGAACAATCGGGCAAGACCTTTGATTTGATACATCTTTCGTGCCACGCAATACTAAAGCAAGATCCGCTCGACTCGGCGTTGCAACTCGGTGATGGGATGTTTACTGTTCGAGATTGGCTCGAACTTCAACTTCCGGTAAACCTTGTGGTCTTGAGCGCTTGTCAATCCGCTGTGTCGGGCAGTCTTGGAGCTGATGAACAGGCGGGGTTTGCTCAGGCAATTACTTTGTCTGGTGCCCGTTCGGCGATACTTTCTCAGTGGAGCGTAAATGCATACACGACTGAGTTGATGCTCAAGTACTTTCATCAGTTGTACAAACGGCGAGCGAACGATTCAATAGCGGAGTTGTTAAGACAGAGTGCGATTGCCCTGCGCGATGGCAAATTATCAGATTCTTATAGAGATAAAATTGATTATTCTGATCCTGCTTATTGGGCCGCATTTTGCCTTTATGGCAAGTGGCTTTGAATTGTTGTGTGTTCGGGTATATTGCTGCCCACAATTATTGTGCGACTGCAACCTGCTACACTGATGTGACAGTGTAATGTGGTGCTTAGGTTTCGGTTGTGGAGCCTCATAAAACTCGTACTTGCATTTTGCCTGTCTTTATTGAATCAGGAGACCGCTCAAGGAGATCTCTAATGTCGAATCATTTTACTGGTCTTAGTCTCGGTCCACCTCTTGGCGATCAACGTCTTGACCTTTGTGACCTATACGCTTTTCAGTCTCCTGCAGATCCAACGCGGACCGTAATTATTCTGAATGCGAATCCGACAGCTGATGCGCTGCATCCTGATGCAATTTATCGATTGGCAATCGACAATGACGGCGATTTATTGAACGACTTGTCTTTTAGTTTTGTTTTTTCGACTCCGATAAATGGCGAGCAAACTTTTGATCTCTTCGTTGCCAAAGGCGAGGACGCACGTTCTGTTGAAGCCGTCGGCGAAAAAGTCATAAGCAATGGTAAGGTATCATTTACTGCCACTCCGAACGTCATTAAGTCTGGCAACTATACTGTTGCTGCCGGAGCGCGCAGCGATGCTTTTTTCTTTGATTTTGATGGCATCAAAAATCTTTACGACACTTCTGGTGGCAGAAATTTCACAGCCCTACGTCATGGTGGAAAAGCACCTTGGAGTGGTGTAGATTCGAATACCGAAGCAAATGTATTTTCTATGGCGCTCGAGCTGCCAACAAGCGAGCTTGGTGCTAAACCCTTTGTTCGAATCTGGGGAAGATGTAGTGTTCGTCGGGATGGCAAACTTTTGCACGTTGATCGCGCAGGTCATCCTTCCGTAAGCAGTTTCTTCAATACCGACGAAACAAAGGAAGAATACAACGCCAGCGAACCAGTTAATGACTATAAACGCTGGCTTGAATTGTTCATTCACTTGATGGGACATACAGGTGATTACACTCGGGAAGAAGCTATTGCTGCAATCAACGAGCAAAGTTTGTTGCCCGATATGCTCTCCTTCAATCCATCGTTGCCTGCGGCTTATCCCAATGGTCGTAGTTTCGCTGATGATGTTATTAACGCGCGGCTTGCCTTTCTTTCCAAAGGTGATATTCCGCCCGATGGACTGTCTCCGCACACGGACACGTTGTCTGTGTTTCCGTACCTTGGACCGCCACACGCTAAGAAGAGCTAGCGTGAAATTGAGTTGAAATATTGGTGGACGCGATGGCTTTGGTTATCAATTTCCATTGCGGTGCACTATGATAAACGACTTTAAGATACGAGAAAGGAGGCAAATTTGAGAAAATTATGTTTGGCGGCAGCATCATTGTTTTTTGTGCTAAATGCCTCGCTCACTTTGATGCCTTCGGTTGCAAATCCACCAGTCGGCACGAAGAAATTCGCTATACACGTACGAAATAACACTGGTGGTCGAGTAGATTTTGAGATTCGTGATTCTGTTGATGCAAATTGGGATAGCCCGGGCAACAGCGTGCTCGTTAAGTCTTTCCTTCCAGTTAGTGGGGCTTGCGCGGTTTTCCCCACTAGTTCTAGTCAGAGTCAATGGCTTGTACGATATAAAAAAGATAACGGCACCTGGTCCACGGCTAAAACCATGCAAGAAACCGACGGTTGGTTGGTCCTTCGGTAAGATGTTTTTTGATTTAGTCCTCGACTTGGCAAATTAGTGCCACCGCCTACAGTGCCGGACATAGAGTCTCAAGGGATAACCGAACTGTAGAGCGCACCATCTTCTTGCACCGCCAGCGATCAGTTCTTCTGGAATGTATAGAATGTGATTCGCTACGATAGACTTGACCACTCCTCATTTGTTTGTGCAACTGAGCTAAATTGGATCAACCGGCAGTCAAAGGCACGCTTTTGCAGAGCGGACTTTGCGATTCTTCGATCAGTTCGCTCAAACGAGACGCGGCAAATGCCGCTTCGACATGGGCAGTCGCCTCTGACAAACGTTTGTGCAGCGGACATAAATTTAGGCCATGCGATTGAATTCCTAGCGGGCATGATTCGATTTTCTCGATAGGATCTACAGCGTTGACAACATCCAAAATTGAGATCTCAGTTGGTCTTCGCGAAAGAATGAAGCCACCGCCTATGCCGCGCTGCGAGTTCACCAGCTTTGCTTTCACGAGTTGCTGCATTAACTTACTCAGATAGCCTGGTGGCACTTTTGTAATTGCAGCAATATCTTGGCCGGTGACGGCAGACTTCTGCATAGCCAAAAAAACCATAGCGCGCAGAGCATACTCAGCAGTTTGAGAAATCATCGAACGCTCCAATTATTAATAAAAATACCCTTATATACACAATACCAGGTAATCAGCCTTTCGGAGGATAGTCGGGCTGCTCGAAGGTGTATTATGGATATAAAGGTACATTTGATTGAAATATAATTGAGGTTAGAGTCATGAAAGAAATTTGCACGCTCTGCAATTACATCTTTGAAGAAGAACAAGGTATGCCAGAAGCGGGCATTGCATCTGGTACAAAATTTGAAAGTCTGCCAGAAGATTGGAAATGCCCCGGCTGCGCTGCGTCTAGGGAATTTTTCCAGACTTGTTCTTGTGTCAGCCTCCCACCCATTGAGGGCAGTAAGGTCAAAACCCTTCATAGATGTGCCTAAAGCGCGTTCTAAATCCAGAGGAGGCATTGTTATGAAAGAACTAAGACACGAGGCAGTCGGACTACTGGTCGCCGAGCAACCACTGCGAGCTGCTGTTTTCGACCGCTTCGGCATAGATTTTTGCTGCGGGGGTAAGCTGACTCTTTTAGATGCTTGCCAAAAAGCCGGAATCAGAACGGAAGTAGTCATTGAGAACCTGTTAGAAAATGATGCCCACGGTGCAATGCAAGACTCACCAGAGTCTTGGTTAAATGCTTCGCTTACGGAACTGACAAATCACATTCAACAAACTCACCATGCTTATCTAAAGCTGGAACTGCCGCGTTTACAGGCATTGGCAAAAAAAGTTGCTCGTGTTCACGGTGCGAAGGATTCTCGTTTGGTTGAGCTGGCAGCAATATTTTCTTCGATGAAACAAGAAATAGAACAACATACTATGAAAGAAGATAATATTCTCTTTCCTTATATGCGTCAGCTGGAGCAAGGTAAAGACCTACCTAAAGCACCATTCGGAACTGTAGCCAATCCAGTTCGGTGCCTGGAATCTGAACACAACGACGCAGGCGAAGCATTAATGAGGTTAAGAGATCTGACCGATCAATACGTAGCTCCCGAAGGCGCCTGCACGAGTTGGTTGGCGCTATTGGCTGGCTTGGCTCATCTTGATCAAGATCTGCGGACACATATTCACCAAGAGAATTCGATTCTTTTTCCCAAAGCAATCAAGGCTGAAAGCGTGCATGCGCACTGTTAGCCGATTTTAAACAAAGGACGGAATGAAAATGGTCATCACTGAAGAAACAACGGTCAAAAGCATTCTGGATATTTATCCGGACGCGGTGAAGGTTTTCGACGAGCATGGTGTCGACGTACGTGCGCAGTGCGATGAAAGTATCTTGGATACGGAACTTGGAATTTGCGACAGCATGTGCCACGTGGACGATTTACCGGCGCTTATTTGCGATCTGCAGATATTTACTGACGCTAAAGATAAAGGAGTTTAACTATGACGCTGGATATAGCACTATTACGAGAGACTTTCGAACGTGCAAAGGTAGAAAATGGCGGTACAGCGACATTAGGATTAGCTTTCTATAAACGACTTTTTGAGAAATATCCATCCGTCAAGCCTCTTTTTCACACACCTCCAGAAGAGCAGCACAAGAAGCTAATGGCGTCTCTGGGCGCAATCGTTGCTGGAGTAGAACAGCCTGACAGGCTTTTGCCGTATCTGCATGCTATGGGTGTGCGCCATTTGAAATACAAGACCGAAAACGCTCACTATGGTGCTGTCGGCGAGAATTTGATCGCCGTTCTAGCGGATCACCTGCGCAAAGAAGGAGAGTGGACGACGCCGATGGCAGAAACTTGGGAAACAGCTATTGGACTGGTCGCTAAAACAATGATCGAGGCTTCCGATGATCCAGATGCTTTCAAAGAAGAGCTTGCCACATTTGGTTATCAACCTGATGGATTTAAGAAGAATGACGCAGAGCCTTGGCGTCAACTCGAAGCTGCGGTTGCTCCGCTAGCAACCTAATTGGTTCAACAGTAACCATCTGAACCTGCTAGCATTGCATCTTAGCCAGCCGGCAGCCATATGCGAGGTTTTTTTATGTCTTGGAGATGGAAACTTTCGGTGCTATTTGTGCTGATAGCTGGATTTTCGACCCTGATTTTTATGGGTCACGAAACGACAAATCAGGCACCACCAATACCCGAACGCGTCGTCGATTCGAAGGGCGCAGTAATTTTCACAGGTAGCGACATTCTTGCCGGCCAAGCTGTATTTCAAAAATATGGCTTGATGGATGTGGGGTCTTTCTTTGGACATGGGGCCTATAACGGGCCTGATTTTTCGGCCGATTATCTCCACCGTGAAGGTGAAATCGCGCTGAATCAAATGTCCGAAAAACGTTTCAGTAAACCTTTCGCTCAGCTGGAAGGTGGAGATAAGGGCAACTTGGAAAGTACTTTAGCTAAGGATTTAAAAGTTAATCGATACGACCCGCAGACTAAAACTCTGACCTGGCTTGACGGTCAGTTAGAAGCTTATCGTCAACTCGCTCCGTACTATGATACTGAATTTGGTGTCGGCCGAAAACTTCCACTTCCCACAGATTATATTCACGATCCTCAAGAACGCCTTCAACTTAGCCGCTTTTTCGCCTGGGGGGCCTGGGTGTGCAATACCAATCGGCCAGGAAAAGATTACACCTACACAAATAACTGGCCGCCGGACAAATCTGTAGGTAACGGACCGAATTGGCAAATCTTTTTCTGGAGCGCCATGAGCTTGATTATGCTCATTGGTGGAATCGGGCTAACTCAATTTCTACTGAGCGCTTTTCCGGGACTTGGCTGGCTCCCAGATGGAAAAGGCATGACGGACAACGTCAAATCCTATCAACCGTACCGCTCTCAAACCTCTCTATATCCCTATTTTGTTGTGGTTGCGCTGCTTTTTCTTTTTCAAACTATTTTTGGCGTGGTCACGGCGCATTATATTGTTGAGCAAGGATTCTATGGCTTTGACATCCGCAGCATTTTCCCCTACAGCATTACTCGCAGTTGGCATTTGCAACTTTCTATTTTCTGGATAGCCACTGCCTGGCTGGCTGCTGGAATGTTTATGGCGCCAATGTTGTCGAAACACGAACCCAAAGGACAACACTGGTTAGTCAAAATTTTGTTCGTAGCGATCCTTATCGTCGCCGTTGGCAGCATCGGCGGAGAATGGCTTGGTGTTAAGAATATGCTTGGTAATCTTTGGTTCTGGTTTGGTCATCAAGGTTGGGAATATCTTGAATTAGGCCGATTTTGGCAAGCTCTTTTGACTATTGGAATGGTGCTCTGGGCCTTCATCGTCTTTCGTAGCATCAGCCCTTTGTTGAAGGGCAAAGATCATGGAAGCTTGCCATACATGCTGCTTTACGGAGTAATGGCCATTCCATTGTTTTTCAGCTTCGGCATGATGTACAACCCTACTACAAACTTCGCTATTGCCGATTTCTGGCGCTGGTGGGTGGTGCATCTTTGGGTTGAAGGAATTTTTGAACTCTACACGACGATAATCGTTGCTTACTTTTTTTGCAGTCTTGGCATGGTGTCTGAGAAATCAGCGCTATCAGTAATTTACGTTGATATTATTTTGTATCTAGGCAGTGGCATAGTCGGCATTGGACATCATTATTACTGGACGGCGCAGCCTGCTATCAACATGGCTTTGGGTTCGATGATATCTGCACTTGAAGTGGTACCACTAACGCTTTTGACTATGGAGGCCTGGAAGTTCGTTGATTTAGCCAAAGTGGAAGGTTCTATCAAAAACTTTTCACACTACTGGGCGATGATGTTCTTGATAGCTGTTGGTTTCTGGAACTTCCTTGGTGCAGGTGTCTTTGGCTTCCTTGTAAACACGCCCATTGTCAGCTATTACGAGCATGCCACTTATCTTACCTCCAATCATGGTCACGCCGCTTTGATGGGCGTGTATGGCATGCTTGCAGTAGCAGCAATTTTGTTTTGCACGCGTTACCTAATGACTGTAGACGCTTGGAGTAATAGGCTTGCGGCACTTTCCTTCTGGGGCTTGAATATTGGTCTCATGTTGATGATTGTGCTCAACATTTTCCCAGCCGGAGTGATTCAAATGATTGCCAGTTACAAGGAAGGATTCTGGTTCGCTCGCAGTCCGGAGTTCATGCATTCGCATCTCTTTCAAATGTTCACTTGGGCTCGAATTGCTGGCGACATAACGTTTGTAGTTGTTGGAGTTTTACCGCTCGTTGTTTTGGTTGTGCGCGGCATGTTCCATCTCAGACCGGCTGTCTCTGTGCCGCCAGACGCTTTGCTGAGTCCGGTGTCGCAAAATATATAGTGCGGGCGAGCACTGTCTTTTAGCAGATGAGCGGACCCAGAAGCACCCAGGCTAATTCAAGCAGCGTTGCTTGTGGATGGTTCTTCCATCAGAAGCTCAAGATTCAGCTTCTCTGCCACTTGCATGGCGTGTTGGAGGATGGCGTCGTCATCCGTGTTCCAATCGTACTCGAACAAGCATAGTCCGCGCTTAAGCAGATCCTTGCAAGGTTTGAGCGACAGTCCATTAGTGGCTGCTTGTACCTTTACAGCGCATTCGAACTGCCATCTTTCTGAGGCAGTTGTATGGCATGGAACAAAACGATCCCAGCCGGCTGGATCATTTAAATTGTCTGCAATGATGAGCCAATTTTTTGAAGGTGGTTGAAATAGTTTGATGATCATGAGGTTATCTCCTGCAACAAAGTATGCGGCACTCGTGCTTCAGTGCCACTAAATGCGATGCAAAGCAACGCCGGCATGTAGCACATGACCGGCGTGTAGATTTAATTCATACAGAAACGAGCCGGTCGAAGTTAAGCGACCAGACTACTGCAATATTTGACGCTGCCAGCACAAACAACACGCAGGTCAATGCCTGTATGTTGAATCGCGAATTGTCGTATTGTGTTTCTCATGTTTTTTCAAAATGAAGAGTGTGATTACTATTGTAGCCGTGTTTCACACCGTTGTGATATGCCAGTGACCATCTTGACGAATTCTTGACTCATACTACAGTCAGTGCCGATCTAGTGCCTCATCGGTCTCTCGGGATTATAATCTTAGTTCAATCTAGACCATCACTCTGGCGGTGATCCTCAAGCGAGGCATGACAGAACTGCGCACCGTCCCAGAATCAAAAATTGGTAGCATGGAATACCTGCATATTTGGGGATGCATGCCTGCGCTTGAAGAAATTACCGGGCAACAAATTTTGGCGAGCAGAACTATCAGCAAGAAATCATTGCAAATTGGAAAAACTGGTTCTCCACCGACAAAAACGATCTGCTTTTTTCTGTACGTTTGAACGTCATTTCACTTTGACTCTGGCAGAGATCAGTGCGTGAAGCTCTTTAAAGTCACTTGGTTGTTGGGCAAGGTCTTGTCGGAGCAAATCTTCTGCGACATAGTTTATGGCCTTGGGTCCGGTAACAGTTTTACCGTCAGTATCTTTAACATCGAAGCACTCACTCACTATCGAAGCAAAAATTTGTTTTCCGCGCATTCTATCCAACCAAAGCCCTCTACCGAGTTCGGGCTTTTTGGCGCCGCCTAAGAACTCGTTCTCCAATTCTTTGAAGATCTTTTCCACAGATGCAAAGTTCATTTGCTCGACTATTAAAGAAGCTCTCGAACGCAACGGTTCGCTCATTTTAAGCTTTTCAAGCGCATTCTCCGACGTCGAAAATTCATCTGGATTTTTGAAATCCTCAATCCATTTATTCTTTTGAACTTCCCGCACTTTTACAATCGTTTGGTTTGCGATATCAAAAAAGACTCTTCTACTGCTGATTTTGAGCAAACGTGATGTGAGGTCCGCTAGAGTGCACTTCTTCATGAATCCACTCTGCGAAAGATAGCCAGGATCTAGAAAATAATTCTCTAGTTCGCGTTTTCGCCAAATCAACAGATTGTATGTATCTGCCACTGGAAAGTTCGCCCAACTCTGTTCTACCGTGGTGTCATCATGGTGATCTCTGTCAATCAAGAAATAATAGTTGGGGTGATATGGATGTAGCGCTTGCGCAGCACTTTTCACGTGGAAGGACGGACCCAGAGTTCGTATCCCTATGTCAGTATCACCTAGCAATCGAGTTAATGCTCGCGGATCGATAGAATCAGCTGTACCTTCTACAAAGAGCGTATGCGTAGCACCTTGATTAACAGCTTCGGCAGGAACGCCGGTTATTACTTCCATGACCTACTTCTTTGATGGCCTCAACAGCAGCCGATTTGTCTCGTCGACGGAATCAAAGATTTGCTCAGAGTGAGTCGCAATAATGTACTGATTGTGGGGTTGCAGCTTGGCCAACTGCCTAACCAATCCTCTGTGCCACTCTGCATTCAAGTGGAGTTCAGGTTCATCTATCAGGACTACTCCCGGCTGTTTGCGTGTGTACTTCCAGATTAAGAATAGCGTCGAAATCGCTTCCTTCTGACCAGAACTCAGTCCGTCAAAGGGAAAACTCGATTCTTTGTCTTGAGGGCTGATTCGAAGCTCGACGCCTCTTTCTCCTGAATCCCTGAGTTTAGCAAGATTCGCGTGTGCATATTCCTGGATCAGCGAGTTTAACTGTTTCACAATTGCCTCCGCTTCCACTTCATCGACGCTCTCAAACAGTCCCTGGCGTCCCATGAGGGCACGAATAATCTCAATTTTAAAAGCACTGATTGGAGCAACTTCCACACCATAGTGGCGCCGCCCGTAGCGGTGCTCACCAGTCATCATCATTCCGAGTTCGGGATTTCCTTCGTGTATTTTTCTGTAACTATTGAAGTAAAGAAAAGGAGGGAAAATCATCGGTTCCCCGTGAACTCCAAGCAGAGACAGAAACAGATTTAGTTGCTGCTCCCTGTGGTCGACACGTTTGTTGCTCTCGAACAACGACACCAGTTGTGTAGGGCGATGGTACGGCTCAACTGAAATACGATTTTGAGTGCAGTTTAGCGATACTTCGAATTCTTCATCAGACAAAGAGAAAGTACCACGTACTTTTGCTGACTTGGCACCAGCCCTTATCATCAGCTGAAACGGATCAAGAGACAGGTCCTCATAGCGCATGAAATCAACTATGGTCCACCATTCCCCGAAATCCTTTCTGTCGGAAAGGGAAAGAAAGAGTAGAGCACAGCATTCCAGAATCGAAGTTTTCCCTACTCCGTTCGCGCTTCCGATTACAGTTACAAATGGATCGGACGCTAGCTTTGGACCATTGAAATGTATCTCAAGGTTGTCAATCCCTTTGTAGTTCTCAATTGACAATGACTTGAGGCGCACCTGCAAGGGATTTGGCTTTGGTTGTTGCTTTATTCGAGCCGTCACTTGGCAAGACTCTTAGATGGAGAACTGATGAAAGTATACAGCCAGTCGACAGGCGCTGAGGCTATTAGTCTTTCTATTGGGACATCTGCGCATCGATGTGCGTGGCGGGATACTCGATTGTACGGAGCCAGTAGTGACCGTGTTGTAGCGAATGCGAATAGCAAGCTTATTAATTTCATTCTTCGCCTTCTCGGGAAATTGTAGACATATCAGCATTTTTTCTGATGCGACTTGCTGTTTTCGAGGTGGTTGATCCGGCCCGCTTTACGTAGAGTGTTCACTCTTGAAATATCTAAGCTAAAAAAGGACTCGCTCAATTTATTACTAAAATCCAAAGTGTGACTTGTAAGCGAAACACAATGCACAACTTATTCTCGCAAACATAGTCAAGAAGTGAGTGCTCATGCCGAATTCACAAAAGATCCACAACTAGGAATTATCATCCTGATTGCGAATTTGCCGCCAACAGACGATGCAAATCGACACGCTAACGCCCAGGCCTAAAACGCCAAGAATATAGGTACCAGCAACATTTTGCCAATCCACAAAGTATGTGATGAATGGCAGGTGCGAAAGGTCCATATCGCCTCAATGGCCTAGATTGAATTAGTTCTCTAAGATCAATATAGACTATTTTCTGATATCAAGCTTTTTTTGCCAGCTTCAATTCTGAAGTGCTGGCATCCATTCATCTTAAAAATTACACTTGACTTAAGAGAGGATTTCTCCAAATGCCTTATAGATGGCTTCGCCTCGGTTGCGCTTTGGCAGTAACTTGCGGTCTCATTTCGTCCACGCAAATTATGGCAACTACACAAATATCTCAGTCGAAGGCTCAAGTCTCTAAACGGACCTTGACAGAAAAATTAGGCGGTGCAGAAAGATATTTGACTTTCGTCAGCACAGACAAGCCTATTTATAAAGCCGGAGAGAATGTCTTCATTCGCGGTGTGGTGCTCAATGGAGCAAATCATAAACCTCTGCCGGACAATGTGAATGCTCGCGCTCACATCGCGATTAAAGGAGCCGGTGGAGTGCTTCTTTCTAGCTTTGATTCCAACACTGCAAATAGCGTCTGGGGAGCAAGCTGGCCCGTTGACGCCGGGCAAGCTGGTGGCGAATATACAATCGAGGTTACCTATCCTTCTCAAGGTTATGCGCCGGCGAAGAGAAAATTTGACGTGCGTGCATTCAGAGCGCAACGACTCAACTCGCAGATTTTCTTTTTGCGAGATGGCTACGGTCCAGGCGATAAGGTAGAGGCTACCTTGCAAGTAGCGCGAGCAGAGGGTGGAATACCTGAAGGCGCCAAAGTTACTGTCGATGCGCGCGTAGACGGCACTCAAATCAAAACGGACGATGCAATCGTCGATGCGAGCGGCCGTTGCTCAGTCAGCTTCAGTTTGCCTTCCGAACTGAAGGATGGAGAAGGTACCCTGTCACTGGTTATACAAGATGGTGGCGTCGTCGAAACAGCGTCAAAGACGATTCCCATTCTGATGCAGAAAGTCGATTTGCAGATTTATCCTGAAGGAGGAGATCTTGTAGCAGGCTTCAAAAACAGAGTGTACATTCAGGCGAAGCAACCTAACGGGAAGCCGGCTGATCTCAAATGCAATTTGATGGTCAAGAATGCTGCAGGCGAAGCATCTCAAGTTGAGAGTTTTCAAACTGAACACGAAGGACGCGGACGCTTTCAATTCACTCCAGAAGCCAAAAAAGAATACTTTTTGAGTATCGTTCAGCCAACTGGAATGAAGAAAACCTATCCTCTGCCGGCAATCAAAAGTAAGGGCGCGATAATTCGCTCAAGCAAAGACATCTTCGGTAAAGACGAACCAATCGCTGTCGATATCGGCTGTTCGGAAAGCGTATACAAAGTTACTGTGACTAAACATGAGGTCGAAGAGGTTAGTCAGACAGTCAAAAATGGTGGCTACTCAAAACAAAACGCATTGAACGCAGTTTTACTTGATGTGCCGAAAGATGTAGACGGGGTGCTGACCATTACCGTCTGGAACGCTAAGGGCATTCCGCTTGCGGAGCGGTTGGTATTTCGGCAACCCTCCAAAAAGATCAACGTGAGCGTAACGGCTGAAAGGGACGACTACACACCGGGCGACTACGCTAAACTTCGAATCAAATCCACGGACGAGGATGGTAAACCAATCTCGGCAATGGTCGGACTGACCGTTACCGATGAAAGTACTCTGGAATTAATTGATAAGCGCGAACAAGCACCACATTTGCCGGTCATGGTTTACCTGGAACCAGAAGTCAAAGATCTTGCAGATGCACATGTTTATCTTGATTCAAAGAACCCAAAGGCAGCTCTAGCAACAGATTTATTGCTGGGTACGCAGGGATGGAGACGGTTTGCGCTTGTTGATGTAAATAAGTTTTTGCAAGAAAATGGTGACGATGCTAGAAGAGCGCTCGTAGCAGAAGCGATTGTCGAAAAGCCTGTGGCTGTTAATCTTCATCGAAGCTTTCAGGGCTATAGGCATGCGAGTGGTGACATGTCGGCAGATGAAATGAGATCTAGGCGCCTACCGACACTAGTAGGCGTGGGAATTGGAGCATTGGCGGGCAAGGCTAATTCACAACCCAATCAAGTGGGACAGTTGCCTGGCAGTTCAGGCTTTCGGACAACGATTGGTGAACCGAGGCATAAGTTGCCGTCTGAAATTGGCAGAGTAGAAGGTCCTCGTGACCTGAATATGTTTCAAGTCGAACCATCTATGATAGACGAGCGTCATTACACATCGGGGCGTGCTGAACGACATCAAAAGACTTCACCAACACTTCCGGAGGGGGCGCCTATTCCCGATACCGACGACGACGCTAGAGCTGTTGGCGCTTATCCGTTTGGGAGGCGCTACGCTTCGATTCGTGAGTATGCTCACCCTGTCAATCTTGGACAAGAATCAACGAATCGTCATGACTTTTCCGACACAATTTATTGGAGCACCGGCATTAAAACTGATGCCACTACAGGCGAAGCTAACATTGGCTTTGGTTTGAACGATAGTGTCAGCACTTTTAAGGTGTTCGCCGATGGCTTTGATGAGAACGGTGGCATCGGAGCAAGCACTGCAGAAGTCAGTGCTATTAAGCCGCTTTTTGCCGAGGCAAAACTGCCCCTTGAAGTGACGGCTGGAGATCAAATTCTGCTGCCCATAAATTTAGTCAATGGTACTAGTGGCAATTTTTCAGAAGTTAGCCTCGTTACGGGCTTGGACAGAGATTTCAAAATGGATGCACTCCGGTGCCCAAATGATTCCCTTGGTGCGAAACAAAGGGTGCGCTGGATATTGCCCGTAACCGTTGGTGATAGCAACGGCGTCAAGGATTTGACACTCACGGCTAAAGCCGGCCGTTACGATGACACAGTTGTGAGGAAATTCACCGTTAAACCGCAGGGATATCCAGGCGAAATTGCCTTGGGCGGGATGCTTGATTCTGAGACATCGATTACTCACACAGTGCATATACCTTCAAAGATTGAACCAGGCAGCCTCAAAACAAAAGTGGTGTTGTACACGACTCCGTTGGGAAATCTGACCTCAGCCCTTGAGCGCATGATTCAAGAACCGAATGGCTGTTTCGAGCAGACATCCTCTACCAGTTATCCGCTGACAATGGCGCAGCAATATTTTCTAACGCACGCCAATGTTGACCCAAAATTGGTCAACTCGGCTCGAGAAAAGCTTGATACTGGCTACAACAAACTTGTCAGCTTCTGGTGCCCAGATAAAGGCTATGAGTGGTTTGGCAAAAATCCCGGACACGAGGCATTGACCGCTTTTGGCATTTTGCATTTCACTGATATGGCAAAGGTACGCAATGTTGATCAAACCATGCTTACCACCACACGCGAATGGTTACTCAAGCAAAGAGACGGGCAGGGTGGTTTCACGAGAAAAAGTCACGGCTTGCATACCTGGATCGAAGACAAAGATTGTTCTAACTCTTACATTTTGTGGGCGCTACTTGAATCTGGTGAACAGCCAGCAAATCTCAAACCAGAACTAGATTCTCTAAAAGTGGCTGCTGAAAAGAGTCAGAACAACTACGTTGTAGCATTGGCTGCCAATGCATTTTTTATCGCTGGTGACACTGCAGAAGCCAAAAAGCTAATGGAGCGTCTCGCATCGAAGCAAAAGCCTGATGGCAGCGTGAGTGATGTAACCAGTAGTATCGTTGGTAGTGGTGGTGAATCTCTGGAAGTTGAGGGCACTTCGCTGGCTACGCTCGCCTGGTTGCGTGACAAGAAATACACCGGCAATGTCGAAAGAAGCATCAAGTTTCTAGCCGATTCATGCAAATCTGGTCGTTATGGTTCCACGCAAGCGACCGTTCTTGCTTTGCGCTCGATCGTCACATACGACAGACAACGCTCACATTCGAAAGTCGCTGGTAAAGTGAGGATGTTCGTCGATGGAAAACCGACTGGCGATTGGGTTGTATTTAATGAGACGACGCAAGGTGAACTGACTCTCCCGAGCATCAACGACGCTCTTACGCCTGGCGATCACAAAGTTGAATTGCGCATGGATAATGGATGCCCGATGCCATATGCGTTCACCGCGAGTTACAACACCTTCACACCGATTTCTGATAAAGACTGCAAGCTGGATATGACTGTGAAGTCAGCGCAAGACAAAATTGTTGAAGGCGGCTCGACTGAGCTTGATGTAAACGTGACCAACACGTCACATGAGGTGATACCAAATCCGATTGCAATTGTGGGTCTGCCGGGTGGTCTTGAACCTCGTCACGATCAGCTCAAAGAGCTTGTCAAAAAACAGGTCATCGATGCCTATGAAGTGCGCGGTCGGGAGGTCGTCCTTTACTGGCGCTCAATGGAATCTGATGCAAAAGTGCACATTCCGCTCAGCGTGATTGCTGCTATACCAGGTACGTACACTGGTCCAGCCAGCCGCACGTATCTGTATTACACTGACGAACACAAAAAATGGGTCGATGGTGTAAGAGTGGAAATATCGCCCAAGTGAGTTGGTGAACCTGATTGGGCGTGCGGTTAATTTGATGTTTTTCATTTCTTGGTCGTGCGCCCAATCTCTCTATTCAAAATCGTTTGGTGCGGAAACTACTTGGACAAGCTCTTAAGTTTCTCTTTGGCTTTCTGACAGTATTTGTCTACCTTCAAAGCACTCTAGTATTCTCTGGTGGCACCAGCGATGTCTTCCTTTTTGACCAAAGCGTTGCCAAAACATACGTGGGCGTCGCAAAGTGCGAATTTGTAATCTTTACCACTGGGCACAGGGGCTTGAGTTTATCTTATTCCAAGCAAACCCAGTCTCGCACGATTTAATTGCACTTCGTCATGATTCAATTTCAGTTACTCAAACTACAAAAATGGTGGAGAACCACTCAGTGCTGTACCGACTCATTCTTACTTTCAGTCTTATGCTTTTTGTGACAACCTACAGCTACGCTGATTCGATTGTAACGGTTCCCAAAGACACCAAAATCAGCATTGCTATGCAGTCGAATGTAAGCAACATTACAAGTGCCACAGGGGATCCCTTTTCTGCCATAGTTTACGAGGACGTGGCAGTTGACGGAAAGCTAGTATTGCCAGCCGGAACTAAAGTCTATGGCAAAATTGTGGTCAAAGATCCGCGTCACATGGACCGCAGTGGTTCCATCCGTTTTATTTTCACTTCTCTTGCCGTTCCAGCCGGAGTCCATACGAAACTGTGTGCGACACTCGTTGTTCGAGGAGGAATTGTAACGTTTATACGTGGCGAGGAAAAGGTGAAAATTGACGCCGCCATATTTATTTATCCGGATGTGCTAATCAATGCACCGGTCGTAACACCGGTAAAGAAAATTGCTGATTCAGAATCTGATTTAGAAACGACGATGTGCTCAACTTTGCTGCTAGTCAAAAAAGCCAAAGACGTCGATATTAAAATTGGCGATATAACTAGGATAGTCTTGCAAAAAGATCTGCAAGTTACTCTAGATGAATCAGGGAACTCATCGCTGTACGTACGTTTGAATGACCACCTCTGATTTGTTTTATAAGTCTTTCCCCTGCGCAGAGTTTAGATGTCAACTCTTGTCTCACATCAGAGCGATTTATCCTTCAATTCGTTGGCTTGTGGTAACCTTGCCGACGATTATTAATTGATAAACCCACATGATAAGTCGCGCAATCACAAGCCAATCAAGCTTCTTAGCTCAATTTCTCGATTTTGGCTTCAAACAAGCCTGGTCCTGCATTTTTCCGGTTGCCATATTTGCGACGCTGGCTCTCACACATTTCACGCATTCACCACTGTGCTTTCGATACGACCAGATTCTGATAGTTTGCCTGTTAGTGCAAGCAGCAATGTACTTTGGCAAATTGGAGACATTCGACGAAATCAAAGTCATCTGTCTGTTTCACTTTTTTGGTCTGGCTCTTGAGATTTTCAAAACGCACGTGGGCTCGTGGTCATATCCAGAAGCCGGACTTACTAAAATTCTCGGTGTGCCACTGTACAGTGGCTTTTTGTATGCCAGCGTCGCTAGCTACATCTGCCAGGCATGGCGCCGACTGGATCTTCGTTTGGAGCATTGGCCAAAGTCGGTATCTTGCACCATTCTTGGTTGCGCAATCTATTTGAATTTCTTCACCAACCATTGGATTTTCGACTTCAGGTGGGTACTTTTTGCATTGGTGTTTCTAGTTTTTCGCAAAACAACTGTTTACTACACAGTAGCCGGATATGTGCGTCACATGTCACTTGTGCTGAGCTTCTTCCTGATTGGATTTTTCATTTGGATCGCCGAAAATATTTCGACATTTCTACATGGCTGGCAATATCCATATCAGGCCCAGCACTGGGATATTGTTCACGCTGGCAAAATTAGCTCATGGTGTCTGCTGGTGATCATCAGCATAATTTTGGTGGCACAACTCAAGCATATAAAATCTCGAGCAGCCGATGATGCTGACCCAGTACAAATTGACAACACAGTGAAGGTTCCGTCCATTTCGATGGAATGACTCAAACATCGCTTGAAGCTCATGTTACACTGCATAAACAAATAATTGTTGGAGGCGTTGTCGATGGAATTAGGGAAGAGTTTTCCGGAATTTTCTTTGCCAAATCAGGATGGTAAGACGATTAAACTGACCGATTTCCGTGGCAAATGGTTGGTTCTGTATGTTTATCCTAAAGATGATACGCCAGGATGCACCATTCAAGCCAAAGCTTTTACTGCTAATGATGAGCGCTTCGAGAAGGAAAACATTAAGGTTGTTGGCTTAAGCCAGGACGCTGTGGATTCGCACAAAAACTTTTGCAATAAATTCGCTTTGACTATCGATTTGGTTTCAGATACCGACGGTAAATTGCTGAAAGCCACAGGTGTTGGTCAAACTGAATGGAAAGGCACAATGTATTGGGACCGCACTACATTTGTCATTGATCCGTCTGGCATATTGGTGAAGCGCTACGACAAAGTCACACCAGAAGGTCATGATCTAGTTTTACTTGACGACATCAAAGAGTTAAAAACGCAATCGGTTGTTTCTGGCACTTAATTCTGTCAGCCTGATAGCAGTTACTAGATGACGTCCATTGAGCCATCCTATCACTAGCGAATTTGTAAACGGTTCAGCTTGGGTCAAGTGGTAAATTGCCGCGGTCTTTGGGTATGTCGTTTATGGATTCCATGTATCAAAGAGAGGCTTCTTATGGCAGGACTTAAAAATGACGGTCTGGACAACACAGCAAAGTCGGCTTCTGTCGAACCTAATCACGAGCATGATCACACTGCTAAATTACACAAAGATGCCTTTGACTACAAACCAAGTGTTTTAAACGAACGTGCTTATGGCGCGGCCGCTAGCGGGCCGGTGGATAAGAGTCACTGTAGTGTGGGACCGAAACTCACTGATTTGACTATTGATGTGCCGAATGTGCATGAAAAAGAAACGCCGCGTAATAGCGATTCGTTCGCCGAGCGCCAGGCGACGAAGAAACGCGACCTGCCTATTTCCAATGAGCATTTTCGCGAACTTGCTAAGAAAGGGGCAGAATTGCTCCACGAAGGTACTTTTAGCTTGCCTTTGCGTAATGCATTAGATGAGGCTTTCCAGAGCGATAAATCCATGCACTCCGGCGGGAAGCACGTGGAAGATTTGCTCAAGTATGTCAACGCTAATCTTTGCGGCAGTGAGTTTACCCTGGGACGCCATGGCAACAATATTAAGGTGATCGAAACCCAGTACGGTAATAAGCCGCCGACCGTAGGACTTTATAATCTCGACAAAAAAGCCTGGGAACATTAACCAGACTCACTTCACAGAATATAGCCTGCTAAAAGCGCAGAAACCATGAATGTGGACTTTCATCTTTGAAAAGTCTGCCTCGTTTTGATATTGCTTCAGAAACCTCATGCATTTTGTCTGAAAGGACGATTGCGCTCATGATTTAGATGGATGCGGCCCTAACTTCGCCACACATAAACTAATAGGGCGCGTCCGCAACGAGCCGGCGCTGGATGGCCAGTCAAACCGTTTTCTTTCGGAACTATATACTATGAAATTTTCAATCCTTCTCGCTAATGCTGCGTTCATATTGAGCTTATGTGCTGCTTATGCCGGGCCAACGCCTGTAGGAACGGATACAATGCCGCTTCTGGGTGGACCGCTCCGACCGACACCAGAGTGGGCAAAAGCTCACCCCAAGCGTACTACGGCAGAGACGCCAAACGTTATTCATAGTTGTGAAAAAGATCTGCACAGCTCCCATTGCGTAAAAAAGTGCGTTATTAAAGCAACCGAAAAGCAATCGAGCGGACCAAAGCCAGTTTGGCATGTTCGAGCTGGTACTGGATTTGCCGTCAGAGATAAGCAGGCCGAGAGCGCCATGCTTGGCGAGGCAGACTCGCCCAAGGTTAAACGTCAGCGCCATGCTTCGGCTGCGATTCTTCCGGCACAGTAAGGTACAACGTGGTGCTTGAAATTAATTAGCCAGGATACTCATTTGCTGGAAAGGTTGCGAAATGGTGCGGCAGCCATAGCGTAAATAATGTCCATTCCTATTGAAGCGCCGAGGATGGCTGTGATATGCGATGGGTCGTAAGGTGGTGAGACCTCTACCACGTCTCCGCCCACGATATTGAGACCATGCGTGCCCCAGAGGATTTCGCGTTGCATGGCCGATGTGATACCACCAGGCATCGGCGTGCCGGTACCCGGTGCAAAGGCTGGATCCATTCCATCTACGTCGAGCGAGATATAGCATTTTCGATCGCCAACAATCTGACGCACTTTTTCCACAATCGCCTTTGAGCCCATATCAAGACACTGGTGTGATGTCAAAACGGTGAACCGATCGTCTGGTGGTATCAATGTGCGTATGCCAATTTGTATACTGGTATCAGGGTCGATCAAGCCCTCTTTGACACCATACCAAAACATGCTGCCGTGGTTAAGATGCTTGGCCTCGTGGGTATCAGTGTGAGCGTCAAAGTGAATTAGTGAGAGTTTGCCATGGTGTTTCGCGTGCGCTTTGATGGCAGGATATGCCACCAGATGATCGCCTCCCAGTCCAAGAGTACCAACGCCAGCGGCTGACATCAGTCCGACATGCTTTTCAGTGTTGGCCAGCATCTGGTCGACCTGACCAGGATAAAAGGGGATGTCGCCGTAGTCGATTAATTTGTGCCTTTGCAGTAGATCGTAGTCAAAGGGCCAGTGTACGCCGGTAAAACCGACATAAAGCGATTGCTCGCGGATCGCGCGTGGGCCGTAGCGTGTGCCTGGGCGGTTGACGATCTCGATATCGCAGGGGACGCCGTAGACTGCAAAATCTACGGCGGTGAGATCTTGGGTGTGCTCGGCGCGCCAAAATGTTGGAATACCTTGATAAGGGACGCGGGCAAGAATTGAATTCGAGTCTAATATTCCAGTCATTTTTTTCTTCCAGGAGAAAGTTTGAAGAGTCTATCACATCGGTCATTCGTGATAAAACATGCAAAACAGGACTAGACTTTGGTCTAGTTATTGCACCGGTCATGGTGCCGGTGCAGCATGACAGGTGTACCATAATAGTAGACGTTAATTACAGATTGCCTTTCAAACGTTCGATCACTCGCTCTGGGATAATGGTGTGTTTATCCAAATGCAATTCGTAGTTTTTATACGCGGTTTCTGCTGCTCCTTTAGAGCCTGTCGCAAAGAGCGAATCACCGAGATTGAGGTAGGTTACAGAACGTTCTGGGTCGATAGCAATTATTTTTTTGAATATTGGAATGGCCTTTTCGTGTTCGCCCTGTAGCTGTAAAAAGAAGGCATAGTTGTTTACGGCACCAATGTAGTCTGATGGTGGAAAATAAGTTCGATCGTCCTGCCAGACATTCGGCTTGATGTGAGCCTTTTGAAACACCGTCAGCCAGCGCGGTGGACGTGCACCATCACCTTGATCGCCGTTCGTGTCCTCAATTCTGATATGTTCAGTTCCACCTAAAATGCGCTCGAGAAGATCTGATGCGGCTGTAAGAGATGCTGACTCGCGTGCGAGCGCTTTATCCAGGCGTCCGGCATGATAGTCCTTCATCGCGGTGGCATCGGCGCGTTTAATCATCTTCGCGATCTCTTTGCGACCTGTCCAGTCCCAGACCATGGAGAAGTTCTCGCCAACGTTGTTGTAATAAGCTTGAGATTGAAGCTTTCCTGAAGCAACAGTGTCAAAGAGCGCATGCAAATTTTTCTTTTCTGTATCATCCACGCGCTGCGAAATGAGTTTGAAATCCGTGCCATTCCAAAGGCAAAGACTAAATATAGGCGTGTATCTGACGTATTTTGTGATCTTTATTTGCGAGGTACCTATGGCTTCAGCATCAATGTTTTGAGGGGAGGCGCCATAGTCTGGATCTGGAATCGATTTAGACCATAAAACCTTCTCGCCATCTAACCCTTGAAGGATAAATTTCGGTTTGTAGTCATCTGACCGTTCATATTGAACGGCGAGGGTTTTAGCACCATTTTTTGCGAGTTTGTTCGGAGCTAAAATCGGTCGCATCGGATCGTGAGTTGTCACTGCGGCATTGGCATCGGCTGCGTTTTCGCAAAGCGCCGGCGAAGGAGTCAACATCAATGCCACAAGTGCCGAAGGCAAAATTCCCCACGATATCCGCTGCATAAATCTGGTCAACTCTCTGCCCTCCTGGACGTACTGAAATCATACGCCTTGAAGTTCTTGGCAAGTGTTGGAATCGGGTAAGCTTTTTGATCAAAACTTGCCAAGCATTGAGCAAAATATACGCGACTCTTGTGATTACGAAAAGATTGCTCTTAGCGCAGCTTGACCGATTTCTTGTAGAATGAGGTCTGTGTCTGGCGTCCAACCTTCTGGGCAGGTTGTGAGCGCTTGGTCGTTCCTTTAAAAGCAGGTACCAATCAGTGTCGAATAGCGCAGCAAGCATTTTTCAACCAACTAAAGACAGCACTTCCTATAGACTTCTCACAAAAGATGGCGTCTCAGAGCAGATCTGGAACGGTCACAAAATGCTTATGGTCAAGCCGGAAGCAATTACCAATCTGGCCAAAGTTGCCTTCACCGAAATCTCGCATTTTCTAAGAGAATCGCACCTTAAGAAGTTGCGCGGCATTCTTGACGACCCTGAAGCTTCAGACAACGACAAATTTGTCGCCATCGAACTTTTGAGAAATGCTTGCATCTCAGCTGGTGGTACGTTACCGATGTGCCAAGATACTGGCACTGCTATTGTTGTCGCGCACAAAGGCGACAAGGTTTGGACCGGCGAAGATGACGCAGAGCTTCTCACCGAAGGCGTTAAAAAGACTTACAGCGAATGCAATCTGCGCTATAGCCAGATGGCACCGCTCAATCTTTATCAGGAAACGAATACCGGCTCCAATTTGCCCGCTCAAATTGACATTTATTCTGAAAAGGGTGATGCCTACGACTTCCTCTTCGTTGCAAAAGGAGGCGGTTCGGCGAACAAAACTTTCTTGCTCCAAGAAACCAAATCGGTTTTAAATCCTGAATCGTTGCGCAAACTGCTCACTGACAAAATTGCCAGTCTTGGTACATCGGCCTGCCCGCCTTATCACCTGGCTATCGTTATTGGCGGTCTCTCAGCCGAAATGACGTTGAAGACCGTCAAGCTTGCGAGCTGTCACTATCTAGATGATCTTCCAACTGAAGGTGACAAATCTGGTCGCGCGTTCCGCGATAAAGAACTGGAAGCAGAGGTTCTTCAAATTAGTCGTGAAATCGGTATTGGTGCTCAATTTGGTGGCAAATATTTCTGTCATGACGTGCGCGTGATTCGGCTGCCGCGGCATGGCGCAAGCCTGCCGATTGGCATTGGCGTATCATGCAGCGCTGACCGTCAGATGCGTGCCCGTATCGACAAAGATGGTGTCTGGATCGAACAACTCGAACACGACCCAGCGCAATTTCTTCCAGAAGTTGACGAGAACGAACTTGCAGCTTCGACGTTGAAAATCGATCTCACCAAACCAATGGACGAGATTCGTGCTGCACTGTCGGGCAAACCGGTTGGAACCCGTTTGTTATTGACCGGAACTTTGCTCGTCGCTCGCGACATCGCGCACGCAAAGTGGAAAGAAATGATCGAGAACGGAAAGGAACTGCCTGAGTACACCAAGCAGCATCCCATCTATTATGCTGGTCCGGCAAAAACTCCCACAGGCTATGCATCAGGTTCCTTTGGCCCGACGACAGCGGGTCGCATGGATTCGTACGCAGATATGCTGATGTCCCGCGGGGCAAGTTTGATCACTCTGGCTAAAGGAAACAGAGCGAAGAATGTTCGCGAAGCTTGCGGTAAATTTGGTGGCTTTTATTTAGGCACCATTGGTGGTGCTGCCGCTCGCCTTGCCAAAGACTCAATTCGCAAGGTAGAAGTTATTGACTTTAAAGAGCTTGGTATGGAAGCCGTGTTTAAGATCGAAATTGAGGACTTTCCTGCGTTTATCATAATGAACGACAAGGGCGAGGATTTCTTTGCCAAAATACTCGAGAGTCAGGTTTCGCTAAGCAAGTAACGAATGGCTTTCAGTCGTTTAGCAGACCTATTGAAGTTTCTTGCGTTTCAGCAATTGATTGGCAGCCACGGTCACATCGTCGAATAACAAATGCTGCAAAATGGTGACCGCACCAGCTTTAAGCTCGGTTGTAGTTTCGTCACCGAAGAGAACCCGCGCCATAATTATTCGGCGCAACAGAGACAGGAAGAATTCCGCTAGAACAGACGCATCGCCATAAGGTCTGATGACGCCACGTTCAATCAAACCAGCTAGAGCGCCAGCCACTTGGCTGACTTTGCGCTGGTGACCTTCTTTCTTCGAATTAGGTGCATGGCTGCGTTCTTTTGCCGTTGCTAGCAAAACGCGCTCTTGTTCGCCAACCTTAGCGGCCCACTCAATTAGACCGGCAATATCATCTGGCCCTTCGATTCTTTGCATTTCTTCGACGAGTTGCCTGATAAGCCTAGCGAAGAAATCGTCGCCGATGGCACTTGCTAAAGCTTCTTTGTTTTCAAAATACAGATATAGAGTGCCAGGAGCTACGCCGGCTTCAGACGCGATGTCGGACATTTTAGCGTTGGCTACACCATCCCGAACAAAGATCAACTTTGCCGCTGTCAGTATCGCCGTTCTTTTTGTCTCATCGAGCGTGCGGACCATAAGCACCACGGAGTAGTTTGCTTCAATTATGCCGCAAAATGCGTCTTAAATGAATGCTCTAAACTGAATCAATTCATTACAAGAAGATCATCAGGTGTGTCGATGCGCCGTTCTGAAGTGCCGGATACCATTAACCATCAAGGCTTTGCTGGAAATGTGCATTCGCGCGGATGCTTGTGGTTTTTGACTCAAAAAGCCGTTTGCAGTCTCTTACGGTCCAGAATGACCTTGCATGCTGAATCTATTCATTTTAAAATGGTCGGGTCGTCCAAATGCTGGATCGGCGACTTGGAGGTTGTGCATCGTGCAAAGCGCCTGGAAAAACAGAAATTTGCAGCTCTATTTCAGCGGCCAGTTTGTTTCGCTAATTGGCACCTGGATGCAGCAAATGGCCTTAAGCTGGTTAGTTTATCGCCTCACCAATTCTCCAATGATGCTTGGTGTGATGGGCTTCACCAGCCAGGTCCCATCGTTGTTTTTTACACCGCTTGCGGGCATTCTTGCCGATCGGCTTAATCGTCATCGCATTATCGTCGTTACGCAGATTCTTTCATTGATACAAGCCGCAATTCTCGCGGCTCTAGTTGCCACAGGCAAAGAACAGCTCTGGCAGCTCATTGTACTTAGTGCATTCATCGGTATTATCAATGCCTTTGATTTGACCACAAGACAAAGTTTTCTAGTCGACATGCTCGATGATATAGATCAACTAAAGAGCGCTATGGGCGTTAACTCATCGATCAATACACTGACCCGGTTAGTTGGTCCGTTTCTGGCTGGTCTATTTGTTGCCTATGCTGGCGAAGCTATGTGCTTTATGGCCAACGCTGCGAGCTATGTGGCTGTAATTATCGCTCTCTTGTTTGTGAAAACCAGACCAAAAACGGCCAAATTGGCCGGTGGCAATGCTGTCACTCAATTAAAAGAAGCCTTCACCTATACGATGCAGTCGCAGCCGATTCGCGACTTGATTTTGATGCTGGCGTTCATAGGTGTAGTGACTATGCCCTTTGCAGTTTTGATGCCTGCTTTTGCTAAAGATGTTTTTCATGGCAATGCTACTACGCTTGGTTTGTTGACTGGTGCCTCGAGTGCAGGTTCCGTTGTGGGAGCCATTTTCCTGGCATCACGAAAAGAAACTCGCGATTTAAGCCGCTGGATAATTTTTGGCACCGCATTGTCCGGTTTAGGCTTGGTCATTTTTGGCTTTTCGACAACTATGTTGATGTCACTACCATCGGTTGCTGTAATTGGTTTTGGCACCATGGTGGTGATGGCCGGAGCCAATACAGTCATTCAAACACTTGTCGATGAAGACAAGCGCGGTCGGGTGATGAGTTTCGTCATTATGGCATTCATGGGCACCATGCCCTTCGGAGCGGTTCTTGCAGGCGGTATCGCCAGTAAAATAGGTGTTGGTCAGACGGTCCTTGCTACCGGCCTTTTGACTTTCATTCTTGCACTCATTTTTGCAAAGCGCATCATGCAAATCAACTCGAAGGCAGATTCCACACAAGTGCTCGAAAGTATTCTCGAGAGCGAGGCGGAACTGTCTGAAGCAAACGTCTAAATAGAAATTCCAAACTCAAATGAGGTAAACATGTCCGACACAGCATTGCTTTTAATGGATCTTCAAAATGTCATTGTCGAACGCATCGGCAACGATCCTGCTTATTTGGATAGAGTGCACAACGTTCTGGCAGCGGCGCGTCAGGCGAAAATGACAATCATCTATGTGGTCGTAAAATTTCGCCCAGATTTTCCAGAAGTGAGCCCGCGCAACAAATCCTTTAGCTTGATTAAAAGTGGTGGCTTACCAATTACGGAAGGCGATCCTGCAACTGAAATTACCGCCAGCCTGGCGCCTCAGCCAACCGATATCGTCGTCACAAAAAGACGCGTTGGTGCATTTAGTGGTAGCGATTTAGACGTTGTTCTGCGCTCTCAAGGTATTGAACACATTGTGTTGACAGGTCTTTCTACTAGTGGTGTCGTTCTTTCGACCCTGCGACTGGCTGCCGACCTTGATTATCAAATCACAGTGATCGCCGATTGCTGTGCCGATCGCGACGAAGAAGTGCATCGCGTCTTAACTGAAAAAGTATTTCCGAATCAGGCAGATGTCGTTAAGGCCGATCATTGGATCAAAACTGTAATTGCTGATTAATAGGGTTGGCTATTCTTTCGCTTCGTTGCTTACCCCAATTAAATTGCTGCCAGAGGTTCGTCAGTCTACAGAGACCTTGTGCTAATCTTTTGGTCGTTGACGTACCAAAATAATGGATGCAATGTATGGCTATTCATCTGGCAAAACCTTCCATCGAGCTTTTGCCATCATATCTGGAGGCGATTCAGGAGGGCAATTTCTGCAACATGGCGCTGGGTTTCGCGGACGATTCTTTAACCGAGATCGTGAAAGACAAAGATGCTTATTTGTACAAAATCAACAACCCTTCGTCCTGGAAATTTAAGTTACCCAATGGTGCGGAGTTTAGTATCACTGACCATGAACTCTACTGGATTACTGATGGTAAACGTTTTATCGGTAGTCTTCCTCTGAGATATGCAGGAGATGTCGAGTTCATCGAAAACTTTTGTGGACACACTGGTATGGCGATTAGACCTTCCCTTCTTAATAAAGGCTATGGTGTTAAAGCTCTAATGCACGCATTTGAATTAGGCGGAGCAGTTGCAAAATCAAAAGGGCTCAAATTTATACTGGCTTCTTGCGATCAAAAAAATAGCGCTTCAAAACGGCTAATTGAGCATGCTGGTGGAAAGCTCTTTCGAAGCCATGATGGTTTCTGTGGGGCTGAGCCCAATCTGATTTATCAAATTTTTCTGTAGGCAGATGCTCATTATTTCTCCGCATAGAATTTGTAGGTTGCGGTGTATTTGATTCGTTTGATTTGCCCAAGCATTGTAGAATCTGTGGGTTCATCAGGTGCTTGTCCACCAACTGTGTCGACGCGCTGTATGCTTATTACTTTTCCCAGGGTTGGACCGCTTGCTTTTTCTGCGTCGATTAGCAGCCATGGAATGCCTTTTGCATCGGGCGATTGAGCCTTACTATGCAAGTGCCCGGTTACTGTGTCGCCAGAACTCAATTCCCACTTTGGTCCGGCCGAGTGGTGTCCAACTTTGTGGCCTTGCTCGTCGAAGAGATCAGCGTCTGGTTCTTTGAGCACCCAGCCAAACTTATCTGGTGCAGCGCTGACGGCGCGGCATTCGTAGACCTGGTCGCCCTGAGCCTTTAGTGTCAATCTTAGCGCCTGGTTTGCTGGAATGGCAATTGCTGGTGGCACGTTCTCAGAAGTAGTGCTATCTGCCCAGGTAGCTGCCGGCACGACTAACAAGAAACAGAGAAAAATAGTCAGTCTGGTCGAGTTTTTCATATCATGTGTCCTCACCATCGTCTTCGTCCAAATATTCTTTGCTATTATGCTCACCCAGGCGCACACCTTTAAGCCGTGTTTCACCATCGATCTTTTCGAGTTCCAACGGTGAATAGCCTGTCATGTCTAGGACGTGATCGGCTAACTCTTGCGAGTGTGTGGTGATCCAGAGTTGCGATTGGTGCGAAGCATTTACGATCAGTCGCGCTAACGGTTCGTAGAGTCTTGGATGAAGACTTGTTTCAGGCTCGTTGATTGCAAGAAAAGCTGGTGGCCTTTCGCTCAACAGAGCGGCTAATAAACATAAGTATTGCAGTGTGCCGTCGGACAACTCGGACGTATCAAATATTTTGCTCACACCAGGAAACTTCATTTTCAAAGTTGCTGATGCTGGCCCCTTTGTTTGGATAGAGACTTCGGCTCCTGGAAATGCTTCTTCAAGAGCGTTAAGAAACTTTGTGGGGTTAGAGGAATAAATTATCGTTGCTAGAGCCGGGACCAGATCTTTCCCATTATGCGCCATTATGGGTGTCATCAATGATCGTTGAGGTCGGCGTAAAGGAGATTCCTGATCAGTTCTAAAATGATGATAAAAGCGCCAATCAAGGAATTCCTGTCTAAACATCGTTAGCTCTGGATACGTAAGGGGCTCTCGCAAGCCGCTGAGTACGGACTCGTTATCGCTCATCCTCAACGTGTACTCGGAATCGTTGCCTTTGGCATCTTTGGCTGAAATCCGAAGGTTTCTGCGCCTCAAGAGTGTTGTGCGATGTCCGTTTTTGATTCGAAAAAGATCTTCGACTTTTATTAGCGGATCGTCGTGGAAAAACGGCGGGCGAATATCATCGGCGCGTCCGAGTGCAAGATTGTATTCGTAGTCATTGACTCTAATAGAGAATCGTACCCTGGGCGCGTGTTCCATTTCTTTGCGGCTGCGAGCTCCAGCCCACAGTATTGATTCCATACCGCCTTCTTCCACGATGCTGCTCGCTAAGCGTCCAGCAGCCGCACAAGAAGTTAGGTAAAGAGCGCGATATAAATTGCTTTTACCGCTGCCATTGGGACCAACAATCATGTTGATTTGCTTTAGCTTCAACCAGACATCTCTGATTGATCTATATCCTGAGATTTTGAAATCCTTTAATGCCATTTGTTTTGTATCTCAGGCTACCTTTGCTCAAAATCGTTGTCATAATCGAGATCTTGGTCCTCGTCATCTACGACAAGTTTGGCACCTTTTATCCGAGTTTCACCATCAATTTTTTCCAACTCAATAACGTTTGTCTCTCCATGTTTTCTAATGAAAGACGCAAGACTTTTTGCGTGCGTGGTTAAAATTATCTGACTGCGCTTGGCGGCTTTAACGATCAACTTTGCTAGTGGCTCATAAAGATCCATATGAATGCTCGCTTCAGGTTCATTCAAGATCATTAAAGTCGGTGGTCTTTCAGTCATCAAGAGTGCGACCATACACAGGTACTGCAAGGTGCCATCAGACAACTCAGATGCATCAAGAAGTCTGTTCAATTCCGGCATGTCGAGTGTTAGTTCCAGCTCGCCATCTCCTCCTGATAGTGCAAGCATCGCACCAGGAAATGCATCATTGATTGCATTTTCCAATTCGAGCGGTTGACCAATCGCTTTTATTGTCACCATCGCTGCGGCTAAATCTGCCCCATCGTGGGAGAGCACTGTGGTCATCACGCTCTTTTGAGGCTGTCGAATTGGCGAGTCTACATCTTTGCGAAAATTATGGTAGAAACGCCAGTTCAAGAATTCTTCGCGCAACAGAGACAATTCTGGAAATTTTTGTGGGTCGCGCAACCCTGCCAGTACTGACTCTACCCCTTGCAGTGCAAGTGGGTATTCAATTGTACGGCCATCGATGTTTTTGGCCCAGATCATGTTACCTTTGCGCCAAATAATTTTGTTTGTTTTGCCACGATAATTAACGCTGATCTCTTCCACCTTGATTCTTGGATCGTTGCTAAAATAGGCAAGGTCGCCTGGGAGTTCACTCTTAGCAGGTGGACCGAAAGAGAGTTTGTAATTCAATTCTTCGAATTCGACTTCAACGTTTATCCGCGGTCTCTCTTTCTCTTGCTTACTTTTTTTTCCGCCCCAAAGTGCCGAAGACATACCGCCTTCATTTGCGAGGTCCCTGGCAAAGCGACCATTTGCTGCCGTTGAAAGTAACTGCAAGGCTCGATAGAGATTGCTCTTGCCGGACCCATTTTCTCCGACAATCACGTTTAGCTGTTTGAGATCAAGGCGCACGTTTCGTAGAGAGCGGTAGCCGGAAACGTGGAGGCGTTCTATGTTCATGTCGCCTATTATATGTTGCTTCTGTGATTTTTTTTGACGATAATAGAACTGGGCTATCTGAATCTCAAAATGACGTCAAAGAACGGCAGTCGGTATCTGGAACTGGCGCGTGGAGCTGCAATTGCAATGTCGTCGAGATTTATAGGTGGGCCAGTCCACATCAGACATCCTTCCTGTGAAAAACACCAATAATTTTATCAAGGTGATTCCGGCGAATACAACGTTTTCATTTTAATTTCCGTCGCCGCTTTACGATTATGTAGTGTCATTATAGGGCGTCATTCATTGGCTTATTTCGGTCGTAATGTCTTTGTGCTGTTCTTCCCGTGCCGATCGCAGCAGCTCAGCTACTTCGCCCATTGATTGAGGCCGATGCACTGGCTCTTTGGCGAGCATTTTCATCACACACGCTTCCAGTTTTGGCGTAAACGAGCCAGAATAAGTCGTCGACATTGGTGGTGGCACAAGCTGACACTGCCTGGATAACGTCTCACCAGGAGATTCGCTGTCAAAAATTTTGATGCCTGTCAAAGACTCATACAAAATGCAGCCGAGTGAATAAATATCGGAAAGCGCGTCCAAAGGCTTATTGAAGCACTGCTCCGGCGACATATAATTCGGCGTGCCGCAAATGAGAAACTTGGCAGTCACGTCTGAATTTCCTTTGCGATCACGCGGCACTATTTCGGCCAAACCGAAGTCCACTATTTTGACTAATTCCTGCGGTTCCGTTCCCAGAATCAAAATGTTGCTTGGTTTAAGATCACAATGGATGATGCCCTTCGAGTGAGCTTCGGCAAGACCAGAGGTAACTTGGATACAAATGTCGATGATTCGAGTAGGCGACAATCGTCCTTCCTTTTCCAAAATTTCATCGAGGTCGATACCTTCCACATACTCCATAGCTAGATACGGTTCGCCATGTTGGCTCATGCCAAAATCGTATATGCCAACGATGTTTGGATGTTTCAACTTGCCTATGGCGGTTGCCTCGATCTGGAATTTGCGCATGATTAGCCTGTCTTCGGAAAACTCTGGCCGAAGCAGCTTGAGTGCAACAGATCTATCCATGTATAGGTGCCGGGCTTTAAAAACTGCACCAGTTGAACCAGAACCGATCACGCCTTCGATCAAATATCTAGCAGCGAATATGTTGTCGTTCTTCAAATTTTCCACAAAAGTCATCAGCCATTCGTGAGGCTCGGGCACTTCAATTTCTGTGTTGATTGGCTCGGGTTCGCTTTTGACCATAAAGTGGTGAATCAAACGCTGCATGACATTTGCGACTTTTTCAGGACTAATATTGAGTTGCTTAGCGATTTGACCATTTTCAACTCGTGCCTTGATCAACTCAAGAATTTGTAATTCAGTTTTTGAAAGCTCGACGCCGTTTTCTTCGTCGATGCCACCAAGATGAACGATAACGTCTGCGATATTTGGTTCCAGCCATATTTCGCCACGCATCACTGTACTTATAGCAAGAGCAATATGTTCTATTGGTGTGTCTTTTAAGCAGTAGCCGTCGGCACCAGCACCCAGAGCCGCTGTGACATCCTTTGGTGTGGTATATGACGTGAACATGATCACGCGAGTGCGAGGCAAAGACTGTTTGATTCTCCAGGTGGCCTCAATGCCGTCTATGCCAGGCAAACCTACGTCCATCAAGACTACATCCGGATGCAATCGCTCTGACTCGCGCACTGCAGTCTCTCCATCGGCGACTTCACCGAGTATTCGGCAGCATTGCAAACGCTCAAGCGAAAAGCTCAAACCGGCCATGATTAAGGCGTTGTCTTCAACTAGCAGTACAGAGGGAGTTTGCGACATTTTGCTCTTTGTTTTTCGGTAGAGTTACTGTAAATAAGGTGCCAACGCCCACTTTACTCGTGCAAGCGATTCGACCGCCGTGCGCTTCGACCAGTTGCCGGCAAAGGTAGAGCCCTAAGCCGGTGCCGGCGGCATATTTTTTGCCGAGCTTGCCCTGAGAGAAGCGTTGAAATAATAAATTTTGGTCCTCTTCTGGAATCCCCGCCCCTGTGTCTTCCACTGTGAGCGTGTAAAAATCCCCCGTGTCATTGCCAGAAATTGAAATCTTGCCACCAGCCCTGGTGAATTTCATGGCATTAGAAATTAGATTCCGCAACACTCTTCCTATTGCAATCGAATCAACTGAAATTTCGCATTGATCGTGTGGGAAATTTTCATGAAACTGGATGCTCGACTCCTCAGCAACACCATTCAATTGGCGAATGCATGCTGTGGCAAGGCTGGCAATGTTGACCTGGCTGTAGCTCAATGAAGGCTGACCTTCGTCGTAGCGATAAACTTCAAGTAGATTTTGAATCAAGGCGAGCATATCTGCATTTGACTCTCGCATTAAAGTAAGCAGCTTGAGTTGTCGATCGTCTAGCGTTCCTAATGCTCCACAGAGAAAAAGCTCGAGCGCTTTATCGGCACCAATCAAAGGGTTTTTCAAATCGTGTGTGAGTGTGGCAATGAAGTCTTCGTGTTGTTCCAGCACAATCAATCGAAGTGCATTTTTATGCTCTAATTTTTGCTTGGTGATGTCTGTGCAAACACCTGCTACTAACGTGCTTTGACCATGAATATCACTTATAATTTGACCGCGCGCAGCTATGTAATGCTCGCTGCCATCCGGCCAAACTATCTTATATTCGGAATTATAGTCATTTTTGAGCTCAATAGATTTTTCGAAAGCTTCTAAGATTCTTTTTCTGTCATCGATATGTACGTACTGCAAGAATTGTGGAATTGTTTCCACTGTTGTACCGGGTATAACGCCAAACAGGGCAAGCATTTGTTCGTCAAAATAAACGCGCCCTTCATCGATTGAATAGGACCAGATGCCAATTTTAGAAGCTCTAAGAGCCAGCTTTAAATGAGTTTCGGCTGTGATGGCTCTCCTGTCACTCTCGATGATCATTGATTGGGCTTGATGACGTTGAATCGAATAGCGAATGATGCGCGCCAGACCCCTCTCACTTAGAGCGTGCTTAGCAACGTAGTCCTGAGCACCAAATTTGATTGCTTCAAGAGCTATTTCATCATTGTCGTTACCTGTCAGAATGCAAATTGGTGTTTGCGGCAGAGATGTGTGCATAGCGAGGAATGTGTCAAGACCGAAGCCATCCTCTAACGATAGATCTAATAAGACAATGTCGAAGTGATCGATTTTGGCTGCCAAATGGGCTTTGCTCAGGCTAGGCGCGTGCGTGAGTTTATATACCTCAGAAGGCAGCAATTCTTGAATTAAATATGCGTCTGCAGCGTTGTCTTCGACTAGTAGTACGTTGATTACTTCTAAAGTCGATTCATGTGCAAGATTATTTATCATGTGGAAATCTCACGGCCGAGAACCAGAATTTATCGATTGCCTTGACTATGTCGACGAAATGATCCAGATCAAGAGGCTTTGTCACATAACAGTTCGCTCCCAGTTTGTACGTAGAATTCACGTCCTCTTCCGCAGCAGATGTCGTCAGAATTACAACCGGAATGGTCTCGAGTGTTGGGTCATTCTTTATCTGTCTCAGCAACTCTCTGCCGTCCATTCTCGGCAAATTGAGATCGAGAATAACCATATCGGGAGTTTTATCCTCTGAGCGATCAACATAGACCCCCTGCTTCTTTAGAAATTCGATAGCTTCCACTCCATCTCTGACGACGGTTACATCAGCCATGATCTTTTCGTTTTCAAAGACTTCCAGTATTAGAGTCGAGTCTGCAACATTGTCTTCAACGAGCAATACTTTGATCCTTTCGTTCATGCTTAATTCAGTGCTCCATCCATCATCGCTGGTATCGTAAAATAAAAAGTGGTGCCTTTCCCAGGGACGGATTCAGCCCAAATGCGGCCGCCGTGACGATTGACGATTCTGCGGCACACGGCTAAACCAAGCCCGCTGCCTGGATAATCTTCCTTTCGATGTAAGCGTTGAAAGATTACAAATATCCTTTCTGCGTGCTGCATTTCCAAGCCGACTCCATTATCTTTAACTGCAAACTTCCAGTTGTCTCCCTGTCTGTTTGCCGAAACGTGGATTAATGGTTGTTCGGTAGAGCGAAACTTAAGTGCGTTGGCGAGAAGGTTTTGAAAAAGTTGCATAAATTGAGGAGTGTCGCCTTTTATTATCGGCAGTGTCTCCATGGTAACTTTGGCTCCAGTTTCTAAGATTGCTAGCTGCAAGTTGGCAGTGGCCATCTCCAGGGCCTTTGCAGTCTCCAATGGACCAAACTCTTGAATGTGAGATTGAATGCGGCTAAACACCAGCAAGCCATTGATTAGGTCTTGCATTCTTTTTGCTGCATCGACAACGAAATCGATAAATCGATCCGCTTTTTCGTCAAGCCTGCCTTTGTATCGATTGGACAGTAATTGCGAAAAGGTAGCAATTACTCTAAGTGGTTCTTGCAGGTCGTGAGAGCAAACATATGCAAACTGCTGCAACTCTTCATTTGACCGCAAAAGTTCAGTTAGTCTGTCCTCTTTCGCTCTTAAAATCGTTTCTTCATTGCGTTTTCGCTCGGTGATATCGGTTTCCATAATCGAAGAAAGGTGACCATTGATGTCTGCTTTGAAGCGCCACCTACTAGCAACGATTAATCGTCGCCCATCTTTTGTGGTTTGAGTGACCTCCCCTTCCCAATGACCAACTGCCGGCGCTTCTTTTTCGATCTCTTCTAATGCTGTAGGAAATTGTGTCTTCAGAAGTTCGTGTGATTTGCGACCGATTGCCTCTTCCGATGTATAGCCATATAGTTCCTGTGCACCGCGATTCCAATAGCGAATCGTACCATCGGTAAGATTCCGCACCATAATCGCGTCAAAAGTCAGCTCAAGGAGTTCTTCGTTCGATCTCTCTTGCTGTTCTATCTTTTCTTCTTTAGCTTTTAAAATCTCTTCTTCGTTGCGCTTTCGCTCGGTGATGTCGGTCTCCATGATCGAGGAAAGGTGACCGTTGATGTCAGCTTTGAAGCGCCACCGGCTAGCTACAATCAGTTGTCTTCCATCTTTTGTGGTCTGAGTAAGCTCGCCTTCCCAGTGTCCGACTGCCGGTGCCTCTTTTTCAATTTCTTCTAAGGCTGTAGGAAACTGCGTTTTCAGAAGCACGTGCGATTTCTGACCAATCGCCTCTTCCGGCGTAAAGCCATACAACTCCTCGGCGCCTTTATTCCAGTAGCGTATTGTACCGTCAGTTAAATTGCGTACCATAACCGCATCATAGGTCAATTGCAGCAATTCGGCTTGGTCGTCACGGAACTGAGACCGCTCGATAAGAAATTTGTGCGAGCGCCGCAGTGCGATTATGTACCTACTCGCAAGATAAACAAATACTGTAGCAATGATTGCGTCAAGTATCGTGCTGGAAAAAAACGTTTGGCCGTATAATAGTGTCAGAGCGTCTGAGCCCAATATTATGCACAGAGCCACAATCCCGGCCGATTTCAAGACCGCGAATGTTTTGCGTTCAGTGTCAAGAACTGTTTGCAACTGAGCGTCGCTATGTACCATTTGTGTAGATTCTCAGACCATTAGGGCGGAATGCACCTGAATGTCTCTAGAAGAGCATAAACACAAAGGTTGCTTATAGTATACGACGTAAATGAAGTCAGAAAGTTCAATTAATGACAGGCGCCACGCTGCAGGTAGTATCCTGGAGAGTCTAATTGTTTTGTATTACCTTGTGTCGCAACCATTGCGTGTCATGTGACCGTGTCTTTTGTTCAATGAGCGAAAGTGCAAATGCAGCCTGTTTTGTTGGCTCGCCGCGCAAATCGTACAATCTACTAATTTCTGTACCACCACTATCAATGACGGGCACAATGAGCTGGCTGATCTCATCGATCAACTCGGCCTGCATCATAGCGCCGTTGATCAAGCGGCTCCCTTCCAAAAGTATTTTCTTTGGTCCAAACATTGACCGGAAGCGTAATTCTACGGCGTTTTCGAGCCCAATTAATTTGACTCGATCTTCTTGGCAACGGAGAATGGAGCAAAAGCGAAGCTGCTTGTCCTCTGTCTGACCTAGTTTTCTAGCTTATTTCTCCTTTGGTTTAAAAATGTCGGTTTCCAAAGCTAACGAAAGTGCTCAAGAGATTCCCTCCGACAAGGACGGGCGCCCTAATACGGTCTTGAGCATTGGTGATCTAGCTAGGCAGGGATTGCAGGTCGCGAGTACGTCTCTTCGAGAGGCACAGCGCACTAGCAGCGATGTACTCAACAATGTGCGCCACGACCCTAATCTAGCTCTTCATGCTCTTGAGTTCGGAGCCGTTGTCGCAGCTGGAGTCGTAACCCATTCAGGCGCAAAGCTTTTGGGCCGAGAATTGATGGCAATGCGCGAACTAAGAGTCGAACGCACAGTGGTCGGGACTGCATCTGAAAATCTTCCTCCAGAAGTAATCAATTTGCCTAAGGTTGCAGAAAGTACTGCAGAGGTTATCAGACTTCCGCACGTTGTAGAAATTCAACCAGAAGTTCACGATATACCGGAAGAAAAGACGCCACCACCAGTTGTTGATACTCGTTCAACCGAAGAAATGCAGCGGGTTCGCAAACTGATATCTCGTGACACAAACTATAACGTTATTGGGAAGATGGAGCGTGGACTTAACGGTGCCTACCTTGTGCAAAACGCCGAAGGGGACCATCTTATTTTCAAGGCCGTTTCCCGAGATGATGTCACGCCGCAGATCAATATTTCAGCGAAATCGGCTTCAGCTGTAGATTCTCTCGCTGGACGGACTCCTAGATATGAAGAAGTGAGATTTACGCCAGGTGAGGGCAGCTGGTACGTGCAGACATTGCTCGAAGGCAAACCGGCTCCAAATCCCACTGATAAACTGATTGGTCAGATGCTCAAGTTGAACGATCGCCAGGCCGGCAAAGCCATAGCCGGATCGCAGAACTGGAACGACAAAGTCTATGATTCACTCTTCAATGACAATCTGGGCTGGCAAAAAGCGATTGGGCGTTCCGGCGAAGAAGGTAAAGACCTGGTTCGTCGGGTGCAAGCTCTTGCGGGTAATTCTCGACTATTTGTGCCTCGCGCCGAGGATATTGTTCACGGCGATTTCCAGCATTACAACGCGTTGGTTTCGTCTACAGATCGTTTGACCGGTTATGTCGATTGGGAAGGAGCTGGTCTTGGTGATCGTTCCATTGACATGACGCGTCTTTTGTTCGACTCTTATGTTTCTGAGGCTGAAAAAGGCTTTAGAGCTAATCCTGCGACATTGCAGATGATGCGCGACAGAATCAAGGATGTCTCTGGTGAGCAGGCTTTGCATTCAGGGATGGCTTACTGGATACTTCAGGTTTCTCACTATGGAACATTTTGCGACAAAGTGAAGTTTGGCAAATTCCTCAATGTCGGACGTCGTATCCTCGATGATTTAGAAGCTGCCCCAATGGCACGTACTTCAGCGGCCTGAGTTGGACGCACAGCTGCCGCACCGCAAATGGTACCATTGCTAGTATTGGTATGTTTATTTGCGGCCAATAAGCTCCAGGAACATCGGGTGCACTCGCGAGTTTTCCTTTTCAACATGCACCACAAAGTCATCCTGGATTAATTGAATGTTTTCCAGGAGTTTATCGCGTGCATCGGAGACCGGCACAGCAGTGCGCAGCGTGTTCTGAATTCCTGTAAGAGCATTGCCGCAGCTGTCGTGTTCTTTTTCCATCTCAGTTAAACGTTCGACCTGGTTGATTTCTGTCGGTGTGGTGGCACTGCCACGCTCCATGGCTATTCCATTTGGAAACAACACAGTTTCTTCGTCTTTTAGATGCACTTCTACTTTATTTCGTACCTTCGTAAAAATTTGTTTGGCCTCATTCAATATCTCATTGCCTGGATGTTCAATGCACAAGGTTTCGAACTGAGCAGATATCCTCGGCAATTCTCGTTTAAGTAGGCTGTGGTGGGTCGACATGATTTCTTCAACGATGGTTTGAAAGCTCACGGAGGTTATCCTATTCGTCAGGGATGGGAGGCGACTCCCTTTTAGCACCAGGCAGTCGCGTTCTCTGAACTATAACGGGAAATTCATCGATATATTCACATGAAGAGCTTCTGATATTTGTTTTGTTGGCGAAGCCAGGTAATATGACTAACGTGAACCACGCAGGATTAGTAAAAGTTACATGCGCAGCATCCTTACAACCACCATTATCGGGCTTCTCTGTCTTGTTGTCGGGCTGTTCGCAGGAACTTTTCAAGGGTCTCAGATAAAAGCCACAGCGCCTGGTCAGTGGGTCACGGCTGCTGCCTCGAAGTTACAAGCTGGTGGTCAAAGCGGTGACGACAATCAAATCGAGTCCGACGAATATCCGACGCTGAAGTGGAAGGCCAAGCCATTGTTAGATGCCGCAGGCTCCATCGTGCGTTTATGGACTACCTTTGAAGCCGGTCCCAATAAAGACACGCCAGGCACTCTCAAGTACAAATTGACTCTGTTTAAGGCGGTTCGAAAAGACACTCGTGAAGTCCAGTTGCTAGATTTTCAGGGTTTCAAGCTGATGCAATTCAATGCTACCGATTTTCATGACATACCGGGAGCACCAGATATAGTTGAAGCAAGAGATGCAGTTCCGTGTTCGGAAGCTGATTACAAAAAGATCCGAGACTACTCAGTCAAATAAGTAAGCATGAAGTCAGGTGCCAAATTTAAATTTCTAGAGTTTCCCCGGTTTCGAATGCTGGTTTCGGGGGTATTTATAGTTTCATTTTTATCGCCTGCTGCCTCTGCCGATACCGTGAAAACGGGAAAACTGACTGCCCTTGAAGGCTTTGTAGAGCAAACTCCAAAATTTGATACACACTTACCTGATTATCATTTTCAGCTCGGTGTCGATCAAACGGTTCTTCGTGGTTCAGAGAGAAAAAACTTACTGCACGCCAAAGCCAAACTGAAGAACTTGCGTGCTAGAGCCGATCAGTTTTATTTGAAAACTACAATGAATGATGTTTCTCTCAAGGCGCAGACTGCCGCAGCTGCGCATCCTTTACAGGGAAAAGTAGATACAAATGGTCAGCCGTTACAGGCGAAGGTGGCAGAAGTTCCGCGTTCTCCCCTCAACACTTTCGAGCGTGATGTTCACGCACCATTTCAACTTGACCTGGATAAGTTGATGTCTAAAGTTGCACCAAATTTAGTATCGGCTATGGATCTGGAAATTAATCAGGCACCGGTAAGATCGGCCGAAAGTGTTGCCAGGCAAGTCAAAGAATTGGAGCCGCAATTGAATTCCCGTGCTCCTCATCCAGCTTTGCCTGCGGTGCCCCCATCTGTTAAAGTTGATGCTAGTTTAAGTCGTGCTCTAGATGCCGAGACTAAGCGCTCTAGTTCAGTTATGCACGATGCCACTGGAAATGGTGCCGGTAAGCTTCAAAAAGAGCTTGAGCAAGGCGCAAGACTATACGCAGATGGTCAGAAGCTCGCAGGAATGGCTGGTGCGTTTGTTCCGCAGATACCTTCGAGCGCTTCCAAAATTTCCAACTCGAACAAGAGTGCAATCGATCAAGCTGCGCGTGAAATGGATGCACAAATGGCGCGTGTCAAAAAACAAACATCTTTAACATCAGATATAAACGCAGAGATTCGTGATGCAAAAAATCAGTTGCGCAGTACGGTGGCTGTTTCTCAGTCCGGAATGGACGCCATATTGACCCATGCACGAAATTTGCCTCAGAAGAAGCTGCCAGATCTTCCGAACGCCGCGATACAGAGCGATGTAGAAGATGTCGTGCCGTGGGATGCGTGGCACGCTCGGTTCGCACAACTTGCCCGTAGTCCAATTTTTAAAAATGTCAGCGGGGTGAAAAATCCGTCGGGCGCAGATACAGTGCAAATCACTGTGAGCAGCAACCACAGTCTTACGGTGACACTAATTAAGTCTAGCAACCCCTTTTTCGATAACGCCATAATCAGTGCTTACAAATCGCTAAACGGAAATCCAAATCTAGAATTTCCTAAGTTGTCGCGCCGACAAAGCATCACTTTCCTTGTCGATAACGAACATAAGGGAATTGGTATTCCAACTGGTGTTCAAAGTCAACCGAGCACTGGTGATCAAGAAATTATTCGTCACCGCATATGAGGCATTGTTGAATTTCTTATGAACAAGTTGCTGTCCGTCGTATTCGTCGCTATATCCTTTGCTTTGCCAGGTCTAAGCCTGGCAGACGAGCATGATTTTAGATTTCCAAAAGCTGGCGATTATCCGATGGTGCGTAATGAAGCTTCTATTGCCACCGATTTTGTGCCCAGTGGCTGGAAAGTTCTGGCAAAGGCTTCAGGTGATTTAAACGGCGACAAACTCGGTGACGTGGCTCTAGTGATTCAAGGGAATTTTTCAAAGTATAAACAAAAGAGCAGCGATTTGGTTACGGGCATCTTTGACACTAATCCACGAATGCTTCTTATTCTCCTCAATAATCCTGGTGGGAAAGGATTTCGTCTGGCAAAGGTGACCAGGAATATTGTTGGTTGTGCCGATGTCCCGACGATGTCTGAGCCGCTTCAGAAAATTGCGATCAAGAACGGCGTGCTAGAGGTCCACGTAGAGAGTTTCTACAGCGCCGGTGGATGGTCGGCATCAAATACGGTGTATAAATTCCAACTTCGTGATGACAAGTTTGTGTTGATAGGAGCCGAACGGAAAGAAACTCAACGCAACACAGGCGAAGAAACTTCTTACAGTTATAATTTCTTGATAGGAAAGCTCAAGCTGGAAAAGGGTATTGTGGAAAGCGACGCCAAAAAAGACATAAGCTGGAAGAAAATTCCGAAAGGACATTTGCGCGATATCGACCAGTTTAAGACATTGTACGAGTGGCAAGTGATTCCAGATTGTTATTTGTGAGCCCAGGCATCTTATCTACGTGCTACTCGTTTGTTATGGTGCAATGTGCCTGCCGATGTAGGAAAGGCTCTTTGACTAATGATTCCATCGGGCGGTAATTTCCCGGTTGCCTGGTAGTTCTCCGCGATCTGTTTTAGATGAGCATTGTTAGCTTCTAGCGTCTGCAAAGTTTGCGGTATATCTGCGTTTGCTTCATATGCTTGCCATTTTTGCGCGTCGGCTTGAGCGAAATTTTGTAGTTGATTCTTGGCCATGAAGTCGTGCTGCAACTGCGTGGTAACCGCTCGCACTTCGTCGATAGCGGCTGGACGTCCAAGTTTAGCGCCGAGGTCCTGGTCTACCTGCATATATGATTTTATTTGTCCGGCTAATTCTGGATTGTTTTTGGCTACCTGTCCGAGCAGACTTTCTGCATTCTGCGCGGTAAGGAATTGATCGCCGTGTTTCAGGTCAACTTGTTTGATATCCTGTCCGTTGTGATCTAATTTGAATTGCTCTTGCATCGCTCTGGTCAGCGTACGAATTTCTTCGAAAGTGGGACGACGTCCAAGAACCGCTTGTAGTACGCGATCTGCTGAATGAAACGGACCTTCCCAATTTTTGACAGTGGCGAGCGCAGCCAACGTCGCAGTTGGCTCCAATGGTTTATCCACTGAAGTTGGTGTTGGTGGCGGCACATCTGGTGCTTTCACCGGCTGCGGCTCAACTTTTTCTGGAGTGGTGTTTTGTCCTTCTTTTGGCAAAAGCAGCGCTGCCTGTGCGGCAACGATAGCCGCTCTTTCTGGCGATATTGGAGGTGCTGGTGTGCGTCCTGTCTCATCTGCTACAGCTGCTTCACTAGAAACTGGGTCTGTTGCTTTGCGAACTGCTGGTATAGTGCTTTCATCTGTTGCAGGAACTAGTGTTTCCGAATCTATTGGAGCACGAACCACCGGTAGAGGATCTGTGGCTGTCTGAGCTGACGTTTGACGTACCGCCGGTAAGCCCTCGTCGGTTGAATCAATGCTTGTAGGGTCGACCGTTGTGCGGGGCAGATTCAATGGATCTTTAGCTGCAGCAATCTCTTGCCCCGCTGCAGGTAGAATAGTGTCAGCGGTATTAGTTGTCGCAACAGGTTTAACTTCAATTGGTAGAACGGTGTCAGCGGTATTTGTTGTGATGCCACTGCTTCTAAGTCCTGTCAAGACACCATGAGCTGCGGCTCCCATTGCGGCCCACTCCAGGGCTCCTTCAACAGCGCTCTGTCCTTTGAGTTTGGCATCGATAGCGCCGATGCCACTGAGTTGTGCCATCTGGAAAAGGAATTCTTTGGTCTTAGGCGAAAGTTCTGCTAGAGCAGCAGGATTTGCTTGTCCGCTGATGATGTCGCTGGCAGACGGTGCCGGTAATTTAAGTGGTGCTTCAACTGGCAGTTTAGCTGGCATGACATCTTGCGCGACTTTTGCAAGCTCTTGTGGTCGAGTTGTTAGCGACTGTGATGCAGCAGTACTTTCCGTAGGAATTGATGCCGCCGGTGTGGGCGTCGTTGTTGCGATTTCCTGACCGGTTGGCTTGGGCAATGCCGCACGATTCGCCACATCTTCTGCAGCTTTTAACTCTGTTGTAGCGGTTGCTGGCAATTCGCGCACGGCAGAAGCTGGCGGCGGCAATTCGCGTACAGCCGCTGAAGGCAATGAAGGTACGCTTGGCTTTTCGAGCGCAACGCTCAGTTTGCCCATTGTTTCTTCATTGACACCAAGCGCCTGAAGTTCGGTGCGGGCGGCGCTGGTTAATGGCTTTCCTGCTTCCATTCCTTTAAAGACTTCGGCTATTTTCAATAGTCTGGTGGCACCCAGCTGGGCGACTGTGTCGACTGCAATATCAAAGGTTTCTTTTGTTTTATCCTTATCTTTCCAGTTTGCTCCCATAAGCTCATCTTTAACAGCGTAGCGACCAGCGCCACCGGCAGCGATGCCTGCCATTAGTAATGGTACAGAAGCTTCACCCAAGGTGCCTGCTATAATTGCCGCCGTAATAGCCACGTTCACGGCTTTGTCCACAGTGTCTGTAAGCTGTTTTGTCGCATCTTGATGATTGTCAATTGCATCCTTCAAGCGCTTTTGCGATTCCACGAATGCTTTGATCTCTGGCGAGGCGCCATCTGGAGATTCATTCAGTTGCTTTTGTAGTTTTGCAGATAGGTCGGCCATCTGACTTGCGGCAAGAGTCATTTCTTGCGGCGACATTGAGCCGCTACCGTCTAGAATTTTGCTTGCCCAGCCACTTCCGGCAACAGCTGTGTCGTGTGAGAGGCTGTCGCTCTTCTGGAAGACATTGTTGTATTTAGAGAGGAAATCGTTGACTGAGTTGTCCTGGTGCCCAAATTTATTTAGAAGACTGAGTTGCAGATCTTCGCCATATTTCTTCTGATAGTCGGCTCCCATCTCACTACTAAGACCATTGAGTGATTTCAAATCCTCGGGTTGCTTCCAGCCAATGGCCACAGCACGAGCTGAGTCTTCTGGTTGCATCTTGCCCTGAATTAGGACGTTTTTCATGACGTCGTACTTTTGATCGACATTGCTTTCGCCAGCTAAACTTCCAAGATCCTTCTTAGCTTCAAGTGGATCTGAAAGAAAACGTTTTTGATCGTCGGGCGATGCGCCTAAAATGTCACGGGCTGTTTGTTGTGGGTCGCCTCTATCTATGATCAAAGATTGGCCAAGCGGCAGTTTTCCTTCGATGGCAACCTTCCCGTATTGGTCTTTGGAAGCCCCAAACAACTTTTCTGGATGCTTGAGCGTTTCTGCGAGTTGCTTTTCTGAATCAGTTTGTGGATTTTTCAGGCGATCAAACAATCCTGGATCGTCCTGGAAGCCATGTTGGAGGGCTTTGGCGATGTTTTCGGCTTGTACTGCCGCTCCGAGCGAGCCGTCCATGTCACCTGCTACAAACTGTGGCTTCGATTGCTCGGTCCGCACTTTGTCCAGCAACGTCATGGCTGCACCATCAGAGTCAGGCTGTGCATTCGGTTGCTTTTTGAAAAATTGGTCGAACTTCTCTAAGACATCTTTGGGGTCGCGGTCGAGCGCTTTCATCATGTCTTCCATCTGCTGACGGCGCACTGTGTAATTTTCAGAAAGATCTTTGCGTTGATCTTCTGTCAACGAGCCAAAATCACCTTTGATTTGATTACCCGAATCGTTAAACAACCAGCCTTCGTGTTTTGCCAATGTGGAAACGAATGAGCCATCTTGCTTGCGAGCTTCGTCATCGAGCTTGAGCATTTTAACGGCATCATTTCCGCTTGCCTTTTTAAAGGCCTCTTGCATGCTGGCATAGAACTGGTGATCTGGATTGTTAGAGTCGGCGTTGTCTTTGCCCTGGATGTAGCTATTTCTCTGTTCAGGTGTCAGACCGGCGAGGATTTTTTCAGCTTGATCGGCGTTGCCAAACTTTATGAGAGTCGAAGGCTGAACGTCGCCTTTGGCTAACAGATCGTGAGCTATGGCTAAATTGCGCTCACTTTCGGCAGTTGGTCTGCTGCTCAAAAAGCGATTTTCTGTAAAAGTTTTATCGACATCAGCGCTTTTTATTGCCGTACGTGCTTCCGGTGGTGCGCCTGCTACCGCGGTTTTGAAGAGATCGAAGTCTTTTCCATTGAGAGCTTGTTTTACTAATTGTGCTCTGGGAGTGGTACCACCATCGGCAGTGTCCAATTTGTCATTGCCTTTGACGAGAAGACCCATCGCGTCTTGTGTTTCTTTGGACCAATGCTGTGAGAATGAAAGCAGAGCTGCATTCTTGGAGTCAAAGCCAGGATCGTTTTTGTGTTGCTCGACGTATTGATCGTATTGCTTCTTTTCTGTTGGGTCAGCATTTATTCGCTTAAGCAAATCATCATTCAATTTAGGCATGTCGCCTGAGTTTGTTTGAAGTACCAGCCGTCTCATTTCTTGTTCGGCCTGGGTCGAATCTACTTCTGTGGCACCAGTGCCATTGGCGAAAATTCTGTCGGCATGAGCGGTGACGATGCTTTTTGAACCATCCAGAATGCGAGTTATGTCCTCGTAGTCTTTGCTGGACATACCGGCTTTCAAGGTCTCGCGCAGATTCAAATCCTTGTCGAAACGAGCCAGCAACTCTGGCGAAGTGTTTTCCAGCACCTTGTTTAACTTAGAGCCGTCTACAACATCTGGTGGTGGCGGTGCAAAACCAGTCTCGTCGAAATTAAGGGCACTTGAGGTGCTGCTCTTAATCAGGTTCTGAATTTCTGCCTCTTTTCCCTTGATTGCTTGTTCTGAAAGAGTGCCGCCTTTAGGGTCTGTGAGCTCAAGAGAACCGTTGTTGTCTTTCAAAACTCGCTGATCGCCAGCTTGACCTGCGCCATCTGAGCCAGCTGCGCCGATAAATTGTTGACCATCGGCACTAACCCATTTGCGCCCGTCGCCATCTGTAATTTGGGTGATAACCGAGTGTTTTGTGCCATCGCCGTTATCTACCTGGCGGGTTTGCACAGGCATCAGGTCGTACTGCGGTGTGCCGTCGGCATTTTTGGCAGGCTGACCATCTACTGTTTTAGGCGCTAGCAACCGTTGATTCTGTCCATCCGAGAAAAGGTTTTTACCGTCAGACTGCCAAGCCTTGCCCGATTCGTCGATAACTTCCAGCGGCTTGCCATCTTTGGTAATTACGGCTACCTGTTTACCGTGGTCATGACCGACTGTCAGCTCGGGCAGGCTGGACCCACACTCTGACGCTACACGTTGCCATTCTTTGGTGACAGACTCGCGTTGCGCCGAAACAGGCATTGCCTGGATTGTTTTAGCAGCAGCCTCTTTAGCATGATCAACATTGGCCTGCTTTTCGGGCGTTACTGCATCTTTTACTTCGGTTCCAGCCATTTGAATGAAGTCCTTAATCGACAGCGGGCGACCAACCTTCATATATATCCAGATGGCTCAATTTCTGGACAAGAGTGCGAGCGAAAGTTTCTGGGCCCAGTTTGACTCTGTCTTGAGTCATTCTGACTTATTCACTTATCCTCCACGGAGCGGGTATAAAATCAATTGCAGAAGTCGGAATCACCATCCTTTGAAGGAAGGCACCATGATAATGCACCTACGACCATTGGCATTTTCATTGAATGTTCTTGCATTAATGAGTCTGCCGGCAGCACTTTGTTTGCCTTCGCAAGCTGGTCCAGAGCCCGTTTTTGCAACAGAAAAAGCGCAGACCGCACCCCTTCCAGAAAAAACTGTTTTGCAGGGAAAGGCATCGCAATCTGAACTAGATAGTTATGCAAAAACAACAAGCACGGCTCCATTGTTGCAAGGCACCGTCACCCAATCCATGCCCTTCGAATGGAAGGGGCTCTGGGCAGGGGGAGTGCAATTGAACGAATTGGGGGCTCAGTCCAACGGCGGCAGAACGTTAAATGGTTCAACAATAAACCTTCAACTCAATTTAGAATCCGCGCAAAACGGCACGAAGATATTTGATTTGAGCGTGCATCAGTTGGCTAGCCAGGTTGGCAGTGGCTCAAGCGAAGAATCGAGGCGTCAGTTGCAGTCGTCCGGCGCAAATGAGCCAGACCCTGACATTCATTTTTGGCACACCGGAAATGAAAGTCACTTATTAATCAAAAATGGCGCGTCCATGCACGTCGGCGGCACGATGGTAATTGGCGGTGCTTCAGGAACCAATAGCGTCGTAGAAATTACTGGTCGTGGCTCTTCTCTTGGAGGGTTCGCTGGTGGCAGCTCAAACAGCAACACAATACCTAGCACAGACACCACCAAGAATTTAAATTATGATGGCAATGCGATTTCAACAACTGGAGCCACATCATTTAAAGGACACTACTTCAAATCAGATGATCGAATTTCGCTAAAGGGTGCCCAGATACAAACAGACAGAATCGATATCGGCAATCAGACAACGATGACCAATGGAAGTACAGCACTGGCTTCAGGTGACGGGCGAAGCGGTTACTTCCTTAGCCGCTTGCAGGGCGACAGAATTCCATCTGCCACACTGACAGCTTCAACAGCTCCGACTAAGACCAATCTGCAGGGCCCTATCAACTTGATTGGCGGGCACGAAAAATTGCTCAGTATGAAAATAGTTAAAATTGCTCCAGGAATTTATGATGTTGAAACTGTGACCGGGCTCAGTGACCAAAATTCGCCCGTTGGCGGTAGCAGACAGATCATTTCGAGATACACAGCTCTCGATCCTGCGCGCATGGTTGTACAAATGACTATCAAAAATTTCGACAGTAACTCCAGGTTGACCGACACTTTCACCACCAGTGGTTACTTGTATCGATAGCAGCGAATTGATCCAACGGTCAATTCTGCGACTCATCGAGAGATAAGTCAGCCGTAAAATATCCTCGTGCTGCGCGGTTTACGTAAATATCCATCCCAAATACCGCCGAGAGATTTTTAGAAGTTAGCACGTTTTCTTTCGCGCCGTCGGCGTACACGGAACCTTCCTTCATCAGGATCACGCGCTCAATTTCTGGGATAATCTCGTCGATGTGGTGAGTCACCAGCAGCAGTGTGCGACCTTGAGCGGCGAGAACGCGAAGGGTTTCCAAAAACTTGCGGCGGACAGCGATGTCGAGACCAGTTGTTGGCTCATCGAGCAGCAAAGCGCGGGGATGGTGCACCAGGGCACGAGCGATCAAAACGCGGCGCGCCTCACCAGCGGACATTGTTTCCATCGGTTTATCCGCTAGGCTCAACGCGCCCAACTCTGCAAGCGCGTTCCTTGCCTGGCGCTTCATTTCAGGCGTGACTGTGTGGTGGTTGGCTGTGCCCTGACTGGCGAAATATCCGCTTACGACCGCATCTATCCCAGTGATCCCACCAGCGCCCGCGAAGGCGCTGTGCAAATCGGGTGAGACGATTCCGAGCAAGGAGCGCAGTTCGAAAACATTCCAGTTTGATTGACCAAACACAGAGACAATCGGCCTGCCGTCGGCATGAGCGAGTGGGTGTAGTTGACGGGAGATCAACTTGATGAGGGTGGATTTGCCACTGCCATTTGGCCCGACTATCGCTGTGTGTTGACCTTCTGGAATATCCAGACTGAGATTGGCAAGCATCCTGGCACCGCCTCTTTGAACGGTTGCCTGGTCGATTTTGAGCAGCGAGGCACGTGATTTTCTTTCTGGCAAATAGACCTAGACCTACAAGTGCAGGGCTCTGTCTTTTCCGGCTATTTGGACTTTATCGGCTCGAGCAGCGGCTTCTTCTCTCATGGCTTCGGCCTGAGCTGTGGTCACTCCAATGTGGACCTCGCCTGTTTCACGGTTACGAACAAGTTGTTGATTCCCTGGGACACCACCCTCGGAAATCATTTTTTCTGTTTCAGCTCTTATAGCGGCAGCTTCAGCATTGGCTTTTCGTAATATTTCCTGCTTCCTCGCTTCTTTCTCGGTTTCAGCGCTGCTGGGTGACGAAGTTGGTTCCTGAGCTGCGGCTACAGTTGTGGTAGAGTGCGAGGCGCCAGTAGTGTTGAAATAGACAAGCATTTTTTGACAAGAAGTTGCGAGAGCAAAATCAGGATGCAATTGCATGCAACGAGTATATTCTGCTTTTGCTTCGACTCTTTTATGCAAACCCATCTCTGTGTTGGCCAATTGATAGTGCACAAGAGGATTTCCTGGATAAGTCGCAACGGCTTCTTTGAAAAATGTTTCAGCCGCTCTGTAATTACCTGCAGTGTAACTTTTGCAGCCTTCAATATATGAATTTGCGGAGTATGCAGGCACTAGCAAGCATGTGAATGCAACAAGGGTTGCACAAAACGGTCTCGTTGCGTTCACTTTAAGTCCTCTTGAAAGCAGCAATCATAGAACATTGAATGCGGCCTCGTCAGCTGAGATATCGTTCATGTTCGCCTGCAGAGCCAGAAATGCATTCTTCCTGAATTAAATCTTCGGCATCTGCGGTTCAATTCCTTATTGAGAATATTTATTGCTGCGGCGGCGCCGTGACCAGGCTGTCTGAGTAAACACTGTAAGTGGTGGCACTCAACGCTGCTTGGAGTACTAATGCGAATATTTCAGCTTTAGTTGCAAAAATTCTTTGATGTCTTCGTAGTCGTTCTTTTCGGGCAAAAGGCTTTCCATTAAGGCAACTTTACCGGCGGGGGTGTACAAGTTTAAAAACGTTTGTCGGCTAATGACGGTCTCTGTGATATTTGAAATTTCGCTAAAGTTCACACGTTTCGTTTTTGAAAGCATAAAACCGTAGGGAATGGTGATGCCATTGTCGTCTATCTCTAATTCTTTGGGGCTCACTCGCCGAATGACCATCGCAAGAATGGCAACCAGGCCGCCTAAAACGCAGAAACCGCAAAGACTCCAGTAAAAAATCGTAGCGCCGGATGTATCGAAATTGATTATGTAATCAATCGACAAACCTCTATCGTTGGTCATGGCCGCTTGTGCAAGACAGTACCCCATTAGGGTTACTATTGCACCGCACAAAATCATTCTCTTATAGGAGGCGTTATACGGATATTTGCGCGGAACGACAAGCATAGAAAACTCCAAAAGTACGGATTTGGGAACTACTTGAATATTATAGTGATGAAGGTTGCTTTAATTGTTGACTTGCAAGAAAATAGGTGTTCGAAATAACAGCAGAAACAAGAACGGAAAAAATCGAGAGATGAAAAAACAGTTCGCGGTTATCGCTAATGTAATTTGTTTGATGATCGGCACATCGCCTGCTTTATCACAAGGCGATGTAGCAACAGACGCGTCAGTCACCACTGGCGATATCACTCAACCCGGACTCTCCGCTTCTACTTCGTCTCACACAATGCAATTGACTGGCGGAGTTGAACAGAAAGAGCAAATTACAATCCCAGCCACTCCTGCGACCGCTAGTCGCAAGGCCCTCCCTGAGCTGATTCTGGAAGTGCCGAAACTCGGCATTGTGCCTCCAGTGCCAAAATTTCTGCAAGCTGGAACAACATTCGATCAGAGTTTGTATCCCAAAGAAGGGAATGTTTGGTACCGAATTCCTAAATTTTTAGCCGGACATTGGGCCAGCACTGAGAAGACAATCGTATCTACGGTGAATCTCGTAACAGGACGAGTAAACGACACTCCAAAAGTAGAAGAGTTTGTGTCCGAGATTAATCAGGGCTTTCAACAAGACAATAGCGGGCAAATCTGGCACTTTGATCTTGCGCCTTTTCTGGGGCACTCGATTGGAGCAGACAATCAAACACATTATTCTTACGTCCAAAAAATGGAGCCCCTATCTTGTACTGACAATAGATTCGTGCGCCGCGTCATTTTGATCAAAGCTGAAGTTAATGGTTCAGACGTGATCAAAACGTCGAAGCAATTTGAATTGATTCAATCGTTGACGCCGTTTGGCCCAGACAAAATTCGCGAAGACACTATTTCTCGTCCTATTCTGCAAGACGCTCCTGGATGGCGCAATACAAGCACGGTCATTTTCAGTTTGGTCAAGCCGTATGTACCGATTAATCAAAACAAGGGACGCGATATGCGTGAGATGTTTCGCGAATATTTGGAAAGCAACGGACTGTCTAACCTGGTACCAAAATCATAGGGGCTAATGAGTAATTGTTGTGCGCAGTGACCCTCGATTTGCTACAGCTAAGCGCACTGTTGATGCACTAGATCATTTGACTTGGGATAGCTACAACGACTTGTACACAAGCTTCTTGTATTTAAATGAGCGTATGGGCACTTTCACTAAAAACGAAAAAGAGAACTACGGTTTTGAATAGTCCGAGCTCTATTTCTTAGTCTGGGCAGCGTAACTGGTCATCAAATTTTTGTATGCGGGTAGATGATTGGCAAGTAAAGAGCCCAGACCTTCGATGTCGTTGCGCCAGTCGCGATGTAATTCACAAGCAACGCTAAACCAGTTCATTAGCTGTGCACCTTGTTGGGTCATTCGGCTCCAGGCTGCGTCACGCACTGTTGTATTGAAAGTGCCAGAGGCGTCAGTGACGATAAAAACTTCAAAGCCTTCAGCCATCGCAGATAGTGCCGGCATGGCAACACAAACGTCGGTGACGATACCGGCAATGATCAATTGCTTGCGACCGGTTTTTTTGACGGCAGCCACAAAGTCTTCGTTGTCCCAGGCATTGATTTGACCGGGACGAGCAATGTATGGCGCATCTGGAAACATTGCTTTCAATTCTGGAACGAGAGGGCCATTGGGACCTTGTTCAAAGCTGGTAGTTAGAATTGTTGGCAGTTTGAAAAAGATGCTCAGATCGGCTAACGCCAGAACATTGTTTTTAAATTCGTCTGGTCCAAAATCTTGCACCAGCGACATGAGTCCTGCCTGATGGTCCACCAACAGTACAGCCGCATCATCTTTGTTTAATCGTTTGTAAGTGCCCACTAGTTTCTCCTTTTTTTTGATGTATTCAAAAGTCTATCCCTTCAAGTCAAACCAGAGCAGACGTCCGTCAGAGTCTGCTTCTGGAGCCAAGATTTCAAAGTTGCCAGGTTCGTCAATCGAAAGCCCATCGCCAGCTTCGAGTTTCGTTCCGTTGACAGTGCACCTGCCTGAAATGATTTGAAGCCACGCAATGCGTCCAGGTTCTACCGCAAATGCCAATTTGTGACCGCTTGAAACAATGGCGTGATTCAACGTCAAATCTTGATTTAGATACACACCTGAGTCAGTCTTATTTTGTGAAGCGAGCACGTGCCATTTGTCAGTGGTCGAGTCTATGTCGTCCTTTTGCTCGTAGGCAGGTGTAAGTCCTTGGCTTTCTGGAATGATCCATATCTGAAGGAAGTGCACGGGTTCGGTTTGCGAATGATTCCATTCACTGTGCGCGACACCAGTTCCTGCAGTCATTCTTTGCATGGAACCGGGTTTTATGACTGAGCCATTGCCCATACTGTCTTTATGCGCCAACTCTCCAGATAGAACGTACGTCAAAATTTCCATGTCTCGGTGACTGTGCTCGCCAAACCCGCTTGCAGGCTTTACTTTATCTTCGTTGAGTACACGAAGAGCACCGAAACTGGTGTTGTCTCGATCATAGTAGTCGCCGAACGCAAAACTATGTTTGCTGTCTAGCCAGCTAATTCTCGTGGCGCCCCGTTCTTTTGATGGTCGTAATTTCATGTTTGAATTCCTCAAAATGCAAAACAGTCACAGTCATTTCCAAACCACTGGTTTGGTCTGAGCATTGTTTTTAGTTCGGATAAAATGGAGTGCTGACAGTAGTTCTCTCGATGCATTTGATGGAGGTGCTCTTTATTATTGGCGTCCGATGCCTCACTGCGTGCTGCACTAATTGAGGAATGATTCACTGGTGACCACGACGGGCTGACAGGCAAGTTGGGAGGAGCATATTGCCTAAACTCATCGCTAGCGTAAACGATGTTGCCATCGACGATGGTCAGGATTGATGTCAAATTATCTATTTCATTGTCTGCAATCGTGAAATAGTCTTTCGATAGAACGGCCAGGTCAGCAAGATAACCTGTCTCCAATTTGCCTTTTAGTGATTCTTCATTCGAAAACCAGGCACTGCCCTCGGTGAACAATTTGAGCGCTTCTTCGCGTTCCAGTAAATTGTCGGCATCATATAATTTGGTGCCGCCTACTGTTTCACCGGTAACCAACCATTTGAGCGCAACAAATGGATTGAAACTGGCGACGCGAGTGGCATCAGTGCCACCACCAACAGGTAAATTAACTGCTAACATCTTGTTGATGGGTGGCGTGGTTCGGGTCGAATCTTTACCGTATCTAGCCTGGAAATATTCTCCCTGAAAAGCCATGCGATGCTGAACTGCTATGCCACCGCCAAGACTTTGCACGCGTTCAATGTTTTTGTCGGAGATGGTTTCAGCATGGTCAAAAAACCAGCGCAAATTATCAAATGGAATCTTCTCATTAACGACTTCAAAGGCATCCAAAGCTTTGTCTATCGTTTCGTTGTAGGTTGCATGCAATCTAAATGGCCAGCGCGCTTTTACGAGGGTTTCTACCACATCGCTCAACTCCGACTGCATTCCCAAAGCTAATTCGGTGCGCGGTTCGCGAAAATCCTCAAAGTCGGCTGCTGAATAGACCAACATCTCACCTGCACCATTTAGGCGCAGAAAACGATCACCTGCTCCAATTTTCGTTGATTCAATCCATTTTTCAAAATCTTGCTTTTCAGCTTTAGGTCTTTGTGTAAATAGGTTATAGGCTATGCGCACCGTCATTTGATTATTCTTGTGAAGTTCGTTTATGACTGCATAATCATCAGGATAGTTTTGATAACCACCACCGGCATCGATAACGCTGGTGACAGCGAGTCGGTTTAACTCGCGCATAAAATGACGCGTTGAATTGCATTGATCGTTAAAAGCCAATTTAGGACCCTTGCTCAAGGTCGCGTATAAAATCATTGCGTTAGGCTTGGCTATTAAGAGACCTGTAGGGTTGCCGCCGCCATCGCGCTGAATCTCGCCACCTGGCGGTTCAGGGGTATTTCGATCGAAGCCGCATGCTTTTAATGCGGCCCGATTGAGAAGCGCTCTGTCATACAAATGCAAGAGAAACACTGGTGTTTCTGGAGCAATTGCGTTTATTTCATCAAGTGTAGGTAGACGTTTTTCTTTGAATTGATATTCGCACCATCCGCCAACAACCCTGACCCACTGTGGAGCTGGCGTAACAGCTACTTGTGCTTTGAGCATATTCAGCGCGTCTGCCAGTGATTTTACACCGTCCCATCTCAACTCCAGGTTGTAATTTAGACCGCCTCTAATGAGATGAAGATGCGAATCGTTCAAACCGGGAATAACCGTGCGACCTTTGAGGTCTATAACGCAGGTGTTTGCTGCCTTCAGTGGCTCCATGTCTTTGTCTTCGCCGACAGCGACAATTTTATTGCCAGCAATCGCAATCGCAGTGGAAAAACCCGATGATGTCTTTACTTTTCCGTTATGCAGAATCGTGCTGGCGCTAGTGGAGGAAATCATGCAAACATCCTTGATTCTTATTGCTAATTGACAGCCTTGATGGCTGCTTCAACTGCTTTTGCGGCGCTAGGTACATTCAATTCACCAGCTTCCAGCGTGAATTCTGTAAGCGTCACGTCCGGCACCAATTTCTGTTTGTTCAATTTTTTTTGTATTCTGAAAGCCTCTAACACACCTTCGATCACCTTCTGATCGAATTCTTGAACTGGTACCGCTTTGACGCCAGCATCTGTGACATTAGGAGAAAAGGAAAGTTTGTCGACGCCTGCTTTGAAGGCTTCTCTGACGGCTACACTACCGACTTTTTTCATACGCTCTGCGGAAAAAGTCGTTGGATTGCCGAGGCCAATCAAAAGAATTTTCTTTGCTGGCACAGTTCCTGGTGGCGGTAAGATGACTAGTGTTTCCAATTCGCTGCCTTTGAAATCTTCGTTGTCACGAAGCTTCTTAATTAGACCGCCCATTTTCTCATTGAATGTTTCGGTGCCGCCGGAAAGAACATCGCCTGATGCTTGATGCTCGAAAAAGCAAGCCGTTTGTAGAGGCGTTTCTCTGGTCGCTGGACCCTCCGCGCGAACGAAGATAGATAAACCGTCTTTAGAAGTAAATGGACCTTTTTGTAAAATCGTTGATTCCGCATTTGCAGCCTGATTGGTAAGTAAGCAAATAAAACCAAGTTGGAAAAGAATCTGTCTCATCTTAATGTAAACCCCTCAATGCGTATGCAATCGAATTTACTAGATACGATTGTCAAAAAATCTGTCATTTGTATTTTTTACTGTTTTCTGAATAAAACGGGCGTCTGCCCGTAACGTTTTCGAAATGCTTTACTGAAGTGACTTTGATCAACAAAACCAGACCCGCGTGCAATTTGTTCTAAGGAAAGGTCGGCGCGACGCAATAGGTGCCTGGCTACTTCCAGACGTCTGACAATAATGTATTGCTGTGGTGACTGACCTGTCACTTCTTTGAAAGTTTGAAGAAATCGATGTTTGGAGAGATTTGTTTGCCCAATCAATTCAGCGATTGATGTGTCTGCCGATAAATTGATTTCGACATATTCCAGTGCGCACATTATTTGGCAAATTTCAGGTCGACCAACTTCATGTACACCTTGTGTTTTGATAGTGGAATAGTTTCTGATCAGGTGGATGCCTACATACTGCGTCAGCAGTTTGATTGCCGACTCGCTGTGATGATCTCGAAGCGCTATTTCCTTGTCGAGTAATTGCATAACACCGTTGAGATAGGCGTCATTGGCAATAAGTCGAGATTGCCATACTGGTCTGTGAGGAGCGGTATCGCCAAGTGCACAGAGGAATTCTTCTGGGAAAAATATGACCAGAAAAGAACAATTCATTTTTGCGACAAGACCGTGCTTCTTGTTAGCTTGCAAAAAGACTCCTTGTCCAGGAATCAAATGTTTTGACTCTGTTCCTTCTAGAGATAATTCGACAATCCCAGTGTATGGGAAAAAGAGCGCATGACTTTTGAATACTCTGTCACTGGAGTCAAAAATGGTTGCGGTAAATTGCTCAATTGAAACTCCTGCTTCGCAATCCTGCCACGTTGAAGATGCAGTTCGGTCGATGCTTTGGGAGAAAGCGTCGCTTGGGCTTGCAAGACTGTTCTGATTTGACATATGAGTGCCTGAGTATGGGAATTTATGAGCCAATTAGGCACCAGAGCCGATTAACCATCATATCAATTTCAAGGTGCTTGGTGATTTAAGAGCCTATTTTGCCCGCAGGCTTGTCAAGCAATGCGTCGTCCCGAATCAGTACGTCCTGTCCCTCACTCACGCGCCAGTGCCCTTCTTCCAATCCTCTGTACAAATGAACTGAAAATGGTTATCATTTTCAAAAACAAAGACATTCTACTTAAATCGCAGCCAGCTGGTATCTAAATTAAGGAGGAGCATCAGTATGAGTAACGCAAAGGTGCCAGTAACAGTCTTAACAGGCTTTTTGGGTTCAGGCAAGACCACGCTTTTGAATCGAATTTTGACTGAAAATCATGGCAAGCGCATTGCAGTAATCGAAAACGAATTTGGTGAGATAGGCATTGACAATGCATTGGTAGTCAATTCAGAAGAAGAAATTTTCGAAATGAACAACGGCTGCATTTGTTGCACCGTGCGCGGTGACTTGATCCGAATTCTGGGCAATCTGATGAAGCGCCGTGACAAGTTTGACTACATTCTTGTTGAGACCACTGGGCTTGCCGACCCCGCCCCTGTCGCCCAAACATTTTTTGTCGATGATGAAATTAAAGACTCTCTTGAGTTGGATGGAATCGTCACCTTAGTTGATGCAAAACATGTGCTTATGCATCTCGATTCGAGTTCTGAATGCACGGAGCAAGTGGCTTTTGCTGACGTGATTTTGCTGAACAAAACTGACCTTGTTACGCACGCAGAACTAGACCAACTCGAAACTCGCATCCGCTCCATGAATGCGATGGCGAAAATATACCGCAGCCAGGATGCAGCTGTAGATATGGAGAAAATTCTCAATGTTCGGGGATTTGATCTTGAGCGAGCGCTTGCTGTAAAACCCACATTTTTGCAGCCAGAGTATCCTTTTGAATGGGCTGGACTTTATGAAATTACAGATGATCCGCTTGAGATTGCTCTGTCTGAAGGTCCCGATCCGAGCATGAACGTGCTTGTGCTGGAAAGCAACACCACATATCAAAATATCGAGCTTCTTTTAGAAGAAGCAGTCAAGAAATTTTCGAGCAAGAAAAAACAGTTGTCTGCCGGAGAGACGATCGAAGTACCTGGGCAACTCTATCAATTGAATCTGGAACAAGGTGGTACCAAGTCCTTCATTTTTAAGCCGAAAAATGGTGGCAAATATGCCTTATTCACTCAGCACAAACCAGAAGAATTCGCTATGTCTGTCACTTGCCAGTCCAAGACTGTAGTGCCTCTGCTTGCTAACACGTATGAAGCAGGACACACCCACGACAGTGAAGTAAGTTCAGTCGGGATTTCCTCACCTGGCGATCTAGACGAGAAGAAGTTCAACAACTGGCTTGGTGCCCTATTGCGAGAAAAGGGGACCGACATCTTCAGAATGAAGGGCATTTTGAGCATTGCTGGGCAACCTGATCGCTTTGTATTTCAGGGAGTGCACATGCTTTTCGATGGTCAGCCAACCAAGCCCTGGGGAACCGAAGAACGCTCTAATCAGCTAGTTTTCATCGGTCGCAATTTGAATAGAACAGAACTCACGGAGGGGTTCAACGCATGCCTCAAAAAAAATCGGCAATTGACTTTGCGGTAAAGCCTTTAACCGAATATTGGAAAAAGCCTAGCTGCATGGACTACATCCACGATTTGGCGTGGTCTGCAAATGGACATTACATTGCTTGCGCTGATGCCAAAGGCTACATATCTATTAGATCCGCTCTAACTGGTACTTTGAACGAACATTGGGCGGCGCACCAACTTGGTGCTCTGCGTGCCAGGTGGTCGCACGATGGAAAATATTTTGCTAGTTCTGGGCAGGACGGAAAAGCCCACATCTACGATGGTGTCAGTTATACCAAGCAAGCCACCATTGATCATGGAGCTGCCTGGGTCGAACATATTGCTTGGCAGAAGCAGAAAAACTGCATTTTGACCGCCGCCGGCAAGCAATTGAAACTAAGTAATGCCGACGGTACGTTGGTCCAGCAATTTGAAGAGCATAAAAGCACCATCGCGGATATTGCCTGGCATCCTGTAGCTTCCGAGTTGTTTGCCACAAGCAGCTACGGTGGCGCACGTCTATGGAATCTAAAACAAGATAGTTCCAAGCGCTTCCTGGAGTGGAAGGGCTCTCTTTTGAACATTGCTTATAGTCCTAATGGCAAAGTTCTTGCCGCAGGGTGTCAAGATGGCGCAGCCCACATCTGGCTTTTGCCCAGTGGTGACGATTTGTTTATGAATGGCTACCCGACTAAAGTTCGAGAGCTTGCTTGGGATTCAACATCTAGATATCTTGCCACCGGAGGCGGTACTGAGGTCGTTGTCTGGGACTTTTCAGGCAAAGGACCATCTGGCAGCAAGCCCATTATGTTTCCAGGTCACGATAGCTTTATATCAGTTCTTGCTTTTGAGCCAAAAGGGTTGAGGCTTGCAAGTGGCGGACTGGATGGCAAGATCATGATGTGGAATTTGAGTGTTCAATGGGAAGTGCTGTCACATACTGAAGACTCCGAAGTCAGCTGCCTTGCATGGAGCCCAGACGGCAAGCAAATTGCAGCTAGTTTTGCCTCGGGCACTATTGCAGTGTTTAGTGTGGGTTAAGCGGCATGGCATCAAATCTGTTGTGTTTTACAGGACTTTTTCTCGGTATCAGGCACGGTTTTGACCTGGATCACATGACTGCAATCAGCGATCTTGTCAGTGCAAAAGCGGCAGCCAGCATTAATTCTGCTGCCAGTATTGATCAGCCATCAGCCAAGTTTCAATCATATATTCTCGCTGGAATGTATGCCTTCGGTCATGCACTGGTGGTTGCAGTGCTGGGCCTTGGTGCACTTCTTTTTCGCGCGACTCTGCCAGATTGGATTGATCCAATAATGCAGAGGCTAGTAGGACTTTCATTGTTGTTGTTTGGCCTGTGGATTCTTTATTGCATGCGAGCTATGAGGACCACACGAAGTCGAGGTTTGATGGTACTGCAAGCCATCTCTAAGACCAAGCATGTATTATTTCAAAGGTTCTTAAAACAAGAACTAGCACCGCATGCGCACGATCCCTCAGATTTTTGCAATGCCAGGTGTGCTCTTGCTATCGGAGCACTGCACGGAATCGGTGCCGAGACAGGCACGCAGGTCATACTCATGACTTCGATGGGCAGCGCAAACAGCGTGCCTAGCAGCTTGTTTATGTTGGGTAGTTTCGTCTCGGGGATGTTAATAGCAAACGTTGGATTGGCAGTCTTTATCAGCGAAGGCTACTTTAGAGCAATGTTGTCACAACGGCTAATTGCAACCTTTAATTTGAGCATTGCTTTTCTTAATATCGTCATTGGGGCGATATTCGTGTCAGGCAAAGCTGACATCTTTGGGTTGTAGTAGTAGTGATCTGCTGCACCACTTACGGTGCTCTAAAAGAGGCTGTATCTTACTTTTAGCCCTGTTCCAGGTGGGCGACCATTTGACGGAATTGGGCGATATACTTGCAGATTGCCACTAACCATCTGGGAAAAATTCAACACTCCGGTCTGTACGTGCTTGTCGCCGTTGACATTTTGTTGCAACACCGTCACCAGTCCATCTTTGATAGCGTAAACGATCGCAGTATGATTGGGCGTGCCGACGGTCATAGTAGAGCGTCTGGTTGGCTCAACGTTGACAAACTGACAATTGGTGAATTGAAGTATGTCACCAGGCAGCCAGGTTTCGCCTTGAGGCAACAATCTGCCAAAAACGTACCCAGAGGCCGGTTGGGCGCCAGCCGACTCCAACGCTTTCTCTGCAAGCGTCCAACACTGACCATTACCGATCTTTTCACTCAAGTGTTGGACGGCGAAGTTGGCCACGTTGACGTTTAGAGCTGGAAATCCCCAGTCTGAAGGAACCGGGGGAGCATGAAATTTATCGACGCTGGTAGCGGCCGGCGCGATTCCTGGAATTCCGTTTGACGCATCAATAATTTTAGGTTTGTGGGCTTGCGCGTCTTTAGCCATGAAACCTGACAGCATAATCAGGGACAAGCAAATAACAGTAGGCTTTAAATTCTTCGCAAGCACGTTCAATACTTTGATGCCCTTGGTGACCTATCGGCGCTTGTCCGAGTGTCTTTCGATACCTGACAGTGTAATGTGCTGATATTATAACGTCGCTTCAGTAGATTGAGCTTGGTTCATGTCTCCCATCAATTCGCCACCACCTCTGCCGTCAGGAAATGTGGACAGACAATTTGTTCGCCCACCTGATGTCGCCGTTATCGGTGGTGGTCCAGCAGGTTTGATGGCTGCCGAAGTGCTTTCTAACGCTGGCGCAAACGTTGATGTGTACGAGTCGATGCCGACGCTTGGACGCAAATTCTTGCGCGCAGGACTGGGCGGTTTGAACATTACTCACAGCGAAGCATTCTCCAATTTTTGCTCACGTTATGGCTCTAAGAGAAAAGAAATGCAGGTGTTCTTAAACGATTTTCCTCCCGCGGCCCTGCGTGACTGGGTGCAAGAACTGGGCATTGAGACATTTGTCGGAACCTCCGGCCGTGTATTTCCCAAGGAGATGAAGGCTGCACCTTTGCTGCGGGCCTGGGTTCATCGTCTTCGTAGTGCAGGCGTGCAGTTTCATATGAATCATCGATGGATTGGAGTCGGTGCCGACAACTCATTGCGCATTCAAGCTCCTACAGGAGAAATCTCTGTTAAACCTGTGGCCACGATTCTGGCGCTCGGAGGAGCTAGCTGGCCAGAACTTGGATCTACCGGTGAGTGGACTCCCTGGCTGCAAGACTGCGGTGTAGAGATCGAGCCATGGCTTAGCGCAAATTGTGGTTTCAACGTAAATTGGAGTGCCCATTTGAAAGAAAAATTTGATGGCGCGCCACTCAAGTCAGTCTCGCTAACATTTACTGACCTCAATTCCTACACCGAGACGAAACAGGGCGAACTGTTGATAAAAGAGTATGGTATTGAAGGTAGTCTCATTTATGCATTCTCGCAAAGGCTTCGTGACTATATTAGTGTTCACGGTCAAGCCACATTTACTTTAGACCTCTTGCCTGGACGCAGCGCAAAGCAGGTTTTAGCCGATGTTTCGCGCCCGCGTGGTTCCCGCTCGCTGTCGCGACATTTGCAAGCTTGTATAGGAAATGATGTTCTCAAACGCGCCTTGCTTTACGAGGTTTTGAATCGTGCTCAGATGGAACATCCGCCTACACTGGCAAAATGTCTAAAGGCGTTACGAATTACGTTGCACTCGCCTCGCCCCTTGGCCGAAGCAATTAGCACCGCTGGCGGTGTACGTTTTAGTTCGGTCAATGAAAATCTTATGCTCAATGAGCTCCCCGGTATTTTCGTTGCCGGAGAAATGCTCGATTGGGAGGCACCAACCGGCGGCTATCTTCTCACAGGCTGCTTCGCCACAGGTGCATGGGCAGGCTCTGGTGCCGTTAAGTGGCTCCGGTCTCTAGATTTATAAGCTAGATTATTTGATGTCTGTCGCCGGGCGAGGTTGGGATTTTTCAGTCGACTGAGCGGGAGCAAGGGCGGCAAATTTCTCCAACGAACTGATGCCGTTTGTCGAGCCAGGGAAGTCGACAGGCACATCATTGAGAGTGACTTTGACAGAATATTGATCACCATTTTTGAGCAGGGCAAAATTCAAATCCGAAGAATAAGGTGGCCGAATTTCTACTGGCGGGTTCATGGCGCTTAGTACTGCGGATATGGTGCTATCATGCGCAGAAAAAAGTACGTATTTCAGTTTAGCGTCGGCCTTGTTCTTGCTAGATTCATCGAGATATTTTGCAATTGCTCTAAGTAAGTTGCCACCGGTTGCTTGACCGACTTCGGCAGGCTTGAATGTTTCGGCAAATACCCATTCGCCAAAGTCCATCATCTTTTTGGCGTCGTCGTCGGTCATGCCTTCGGGCATAGCGACGTGATGAGTTTTGCGGATAAAGATTGCGTCACCAAGTCCTGACATTTGACGAGGAGTTGTAATTGGATAACCCGCGAGTTTGCCCCAGCGTTCAAAGTTGACTGATTCTTTGGCGATGCGGTCTTTCCACTCGGAAGTATTGAAGACATAATCGTCATAGATTTTTGGCACGTCTTTATTGGCGTCAGGGATGAGTAGATCGTCCATATCGCGAGGGCGCGTGTGAATGGGAATCGGTTGGAAGCGAGCCGGCGCCCCTTCTGTGCCCGCGTCAGTCGTTGGTCCTGTGCCCATAGGGTAGAGACCGAGCAGCGTGCATTCTGCGCTCATTAGTGTTCTGTCGATGTCGCTAGCACGAACATACATAGTGTCTACATCAAATTTCTCCGGCAAGAGGTGTTCTTTAGCGATGTATCGATCGTGAAACCTCTTGCCAAGTTGGAATTCCTGGTTCATTCCTTCGGGGGTTAATTGCCCGAGTCCTTGCGGCCACTTGTGAGGCGCACTGGCGAGATCTTTGATTGGTCCTCTATCGCCGTGGCGAATGACGTCTACGGCGAAAACCATTTTTCCTTCTGAATCTCCCTGCGCCGTGCTTGTAGAAAATATACAAAGGGCAATTGAGGCGAGAGCAATAATTTCTTTTTTCAACAACGCCATTGGCACCATACCTACTTACTTATTTGCTGCGGATATTCGTCGATCGAGCCAACTAAAGGGAAAACTCTTCGAAGGTCACCATAATAACAAATTGACACCGAAGTCATAGGTTGCTTTCGGTGGCTTGAATAGCTTTTTCGAAATCTTCGGATGTTCCCTTTGCTTCAGCTTTCTTGCGCATCGACTCAACAAATGGTGCCAGTATCGAAATTTGCTGACGCCACGACTTTAATTGCTCAAACATTTGCTTAGCGGCAACTTCATTACCAAGTTTATTTGAGATTGTTTCGACACTATCGCCTGTAAAGGACGTTGAATCTTTCTCAACAGATGGCATAGGCTCATGCATAAAAGCGGACCCTGCTGTGGCCTGCTTATTCAACATGTTAACAATGCCTTTCCAGTGTGCAGCTTCTTCGGCAACGTGCTTCTTGCCCAACGCTGTGCTTATGTATGACTTAAAATCGACTAATTTCCAGTCTCTAACACCATCAAGGTTTCGATGTGTTTGCAAGAATTCTCTTTCTTCACCGGTCATAGGCATAGCAGTAGCCATCAACATTTTTTCTAACGTCCATTCAAATTTGGGTTCGCCATTAGACGTTGAGCTCGTTGTAGTGGCTCCGGGGACCTCCACTCCTGCCGTAGCTTCATTTGCTGCGATGGCAAAGCTGCTTGTCAAAGAATAAGTGACCAGCGCAATAACGAAGACATTTTTTCTATAAGCATCCAAAACGTCTAAGTGCGATTCGTGTGAGGGCATAGACCATCCTACTTTCGTTAAACTGAAGTCATTAAACGATAGCTTGGCGGTAAAAAGCTATAGGATTTTGCGAAATACTTTGCGTCGGCAGCTGAAATCATGCGCAAACCAAAGAAATGCCGTACAGTGTCGTCGGATAAAATTCCAGTTTGTGCTAGCGGGAGAAACGAACCTATGCGAGTGATGCTCTGCTCCATTGCGGCTATATCTTTATTGATGACATGCCCAAACGTCGCGCCAGTGTTTGCTCAAGGCATGGGTGGATTTGGCGGAATCGGCGGTTCGCCGGGGATGGGCGGTATGGGGGGTGGCGGTATGGCAGGAGGCGGCGGTGGACAGCAGCAACAGAATCAACCATCTGCTGAAAAAGAAAAACCGACTTTCCCGCCTGACGATCCAGCAGTGCAAGCAGCAACTCCTCCAACGTCAGACGCGAAGCTGCTGACAAAAGTTGGTTGGTGCGAAGTGCAGGTCTTTGGGCACACCTTCTCGGACGCTGGTTTAACTGAGGCGTCATTGCCGGCAGCACATATGCATTTGTCTGAGCGGTTACAACAGCTCAATCAGAAGCTCAATTTCAAACCTGGAATGAAAAGCATTAAGCTTATGGATAATGTCGACGAGCTTGTTACTTTTGCGCGTGACAATGCTAAAAAGCCGTCGAAAGAGGTGGCCGCTGCCAAAGCCGCGAAATAAGTTTAATGGACACGACCGATTAGCTGTTGTTTTCCGAACTGTTTAGATTGGTGCGTCCCCAGCGAAGTGCGGCGCTCATCCAAACTAACTCGTCGAGAAATGCTTTAGCGCGTTTGTTATGTGTCGTGGCATCCTTGATGTTGCCTTTGTCATTAAACTGATCTTGAACGTGGGCGAAATTTAGATCGGTAAAGATTACGGCGAGTCCGAGTTCGCGAACGACGGGAACCAGGGATTCAATTACGCGAGTTCCGCCCCATGGTCCGCCAGACACACCGACGAGTCCGACAGCCTTGTGGATGTATTCTTTTAACAGCACGTCCAGGATACTTTTAAGGAGACCTGGACAGCCATGATTGTATTCAGGCGCAACAATGATCAGGCCGTCAGCACTGCCCATAGTGTCACGCCACTGGGGAAATAGATCTTTAATTTCAGTACCATAGTCGTCTGTTGGAAAAGAGAAATCTCGTGCGTCAAATAGCACTGTCTCAATGTCTTTGCGTTGTTGCACTTCCTGGAGCAACCACTTAGCTACGTGCTCACTTTGACGTTCTTTACGATTGGTTCCAAGAAGGATGGGGATAAGAAGTTTGTCCATTTTATGTCTCTCTCAATTGTAGTTGGGGTTTGGATGCACCATCTTGCACCGCTTGCATTTCACCGCATCATCTCGACGAATTGAGCGCGCGATAACCCAGGCTCAAAGCCATCGCCGAAGTACTGGGTCTCGCGGGCCACCTTCCCGTCTTTGAACTCCATGATGCTCACCGTATAAGACGGTCTTCCGTCGTAAGTAAGAACCAATTCAGTCACCCAGAGGTCGCAAGCGCCGTGGATGCAACGCACTGTGAAACGTTTCATGCTTGGTTGTGCGACACGAGACTCCTGAATATTGCGTCGGCCGCGAATGCGCTCAGCCGATTGGGGATACTCAAGCACTGCGTCTTCATGGTAAATCTGGTGTTCCAATTCGAAGTCATTGGCGTCGGATGCCGCCCAGTGCACATCTAACGCCTCTCGAATTTCCAAATCTTTCAATTCAACTCTCCTTGCTGCCTGCGTTGCTGACCGGGCTCGGGCATTATAGTTCTTTGCAGTTGAGGGTGTCTATTTTGCGATAAGCCTACGGCCAGCGCTCACAGTTTCGCCCGTGATATATTGTTGCAACTTTTTGAAGTTCTTAGATTCGCTGATTTGTGGTCGGATTAGTCGTCGCCAGCCGAAGGTTCTTCTAGGTGAACTGTGAAACCGAAATGCGAAAAGATTAGAAAAATAACTGTGCGCATAGCCGCCCTTCAAGTGGTTTTAACGATGCTTCTGTGCGCCGGTCCTGTAAGGGCGCAATCGAATGAAATCGTTCCCAACAGTAGTCACGTGCGGGTTGTTAGTAAAGTAAGATTTTTTCCTGCACCAGGGCATGAGCAGGAATTGGTCAATGGTAAATTTTCTGGCTCCAATAGTGGTGACAAGGAAGACTTTCATGTATTGGGAAAAATTGAACAGTTGCCGCCGCCCGGAAAATGGAGTGAACTTTCCTTTGCAAACGCACAGCCATATCGGTTTGTGCGGTTTGAGTCACCACGCGGTTCTTACTGTCAGGTCGCTGAATTAGAATTTTATGCCGATGACTTTCGTTTGCGTGGTCTCGGTTTTTGCAGCACCGCAGCGAATGAACGAGCAGGCAACTGGAAAAAGGCGTTCGATGGAAACACCGGGACCTACACTAAAACAGAGCTTCCTGATGACCAATTTATCGGGGTAGATTTCGGAGAAAGCTGCTCTTGCCGAACGCCTGTCTTGTCTCCGGGACCAGGAACCTTTCCTACATCCATTAGAGTATCCATGTCTTCCGGCACTGCCGGTGCCATCATAAAATATACAACTGATGGCTCTCTACCATCTTCGAAAAATGGTAAAATTTATAGTTTACCGCTAGAAGTAAATGCCACCCAGTCTCTCAGTTGCATAGCCTTTAAAGATGGGCTGGCACCTAGCCTGCCTCGTTTCGGCGTCTTCAAGGTCGGCAAGCCAAACGCGACAATGTACACCCTGCACATTGGCAATAGCCTGACAAATAGCACCAAGGATTTACCCCTGTTTGCAAGCACCGTCGGCATTGACGACAATTATTACAGTTATACCCACGGAGGCGCCACCACGCAGATTGTTTGGGAAGACGCCGTGGATAAAAGGAAAGACGTCTGGACGAAAACCATCGGGGAATTGTCTCGAATCGATCATTTCACCCTGCAGCCACGTGATTTTAATATAGCGCGAGAAGCACAATACGATCAAAACTTTCTCAATATTGCACGCGAAATTTCTCCTTCTGTGAAGACCTGGCTGTATGCCGAATGGGTTGAATACGAACGTAAGCGACCGACTGATTTGGGTACTGAAGCAAGTCCGCAAATGAAGCGGGTCTGGCCCGCTTTAACTTGGGAAGAATCAATGGCTGCAATGCTTTTGTACGTTGAAGATTTGCAAGCAAAATTGGCGGCCGATGATAAAGTGCATGAGCCACCAAGAATTATTCCTGCCGCCATTGTGATGGGCTGGATGCATCATTTCATCGATGAGGGAAAAGTTTCTGGAATGCCGCCAGGAAGTTTCAATGTCAATCTGTTTGATGACACCGTTCACCCAAATGCCGAAGGGCGTTACCTGGTCGATATGACATGGCTATCAGCGTTTACGGCTAAGCCGCTGGCAGATGTGGCACCACTTGGTACAAAACTGACCTCAGAACAAGCCAAAATTATGCGTGATCTAAGTTGGGAAATTGTTTCAAACTATCCAGGCAGTGGCTTATTCAGGAGTGGTTCTAAGAGAATTTCAACTCCTCGCATCATTCGCAATCAGAAGCTCAATGGCACAACGGTCAACCTTCGATGTGCGACTCCAGGAGTGTTGTTTCGATACACAGTTGATGGCAGCACACCCAGCCGCGAACATGGTTACATTTATTGTGGAGTAATCAGCCTCCAACCCGGAATGCAATTGAAAGTTCTGGCGCTGAAGAGCGGAATGGCAGAAAGTAAGATCGTAAGTTGTGAAGACGCTCCATAAGTCAAACTAAGGAACCTTGCCCAATGTACACGGCGTACAAATACCGGTTTGATTTATTCCTCAAAGGGCGCGCTATTTAAGCCATCTTCAAAGGTAAAGTGTGGCGTGCCTGGGATGTATTTTTCGGTAATTGCATTCAACCAATAGCCCTGACCGCCTTGGGGATTTTGCTTTAGGTAGGCAACAAAATCTTCAATTATCGCTTTCTTGAAATTAGCACGTGGAAAACGTTCTAGAATCTCGCCAACCAATTCTGGTGCAAATTCACCTATGCCTAGACCAAGAACGTCAGCGCCGGCTCCTTGATGCACAAGGGCAATCTCTGGACGCTTGCGTAACGGGATATGCGTGGTTGTGTGCAGCGCAATGGCATCCCAGATCAATTCTGCTTTGGCCGAATCAACATTCTTTTCTAGTAGAAATTTTTGTGCGGCATCGGCACCATCGACTTCAAAGCGGCTCTTGCCTCGAAAACGTTCAGTTATGCCAAGATCGTGCATCAAGCATCCCGCAAAAAGAAGTTCATTGTCGTAGGTTAAGTCATCTTTAATAGCAAGCGCCTGAGCAAAGAGGTAGGTGCGCATACAGTGGTTATACAAATAGGCAGGCGAACACTCCTGCACCAGCGTATTTATTTCTGTTGCGAGCTGGGATTTGGGTAGTACAAAATTATTAAATGCGACATTTCTAATTGAGTTCATGGCTTTGTCTCGAGTTGGTAATCGAATGTTAGCTCAGACGTATTTGTCTCAAATGCTATAAATCAGTCGATTTATGCCAAAATGATAATATGCGTAAAATAGTCTTTCTTATGCCAGATAACAGCCAGCTTCTAGACTTTGCCGGTCCACACGATGTGTTCACTGCGGCTAACCAGGCGCTGAAACATCAACACACCGATACCGCGAATCTGTATAAGTTAATCCTTGTCGGAGAAGATTCAATTGTGCCGATTGACGGTGGTCAGGGTTTGAATCTAGTCGCTACATCAACCCTAGATAGTTTTAAAGGCGCAATAGATACGCTTATTGTAGTCGGTGGACAGAAGCTGAATCAAAATCGCAATGCGCATCTCATTCAATGGATACAAAAAGCTTCCAGACGTGCCAGACGAATTGTTTCGATTTGCACTGGTGCATTTCTGTTGGCAGAAGCCGGCATACTTAATGATAGAAAAGCTGTAACTCATTGGCTTTTCTGCGACGAACTGGCTAGTCGCTTTCCACGCATCTCAGTTAATTCGAAGACGATTTATGTTAAGGACGAGAATGTGTATACTTCAGCTGGTGTCACGGCTGGCATTGATTTGTGTTTGGCTCTGGTAGAAGAAGATCACGGTCGCTCTGCGTCAATGACAGTGGCAAGAGGTCTGGTGGTTAGCTCTCGCCGCAATGGCAGCCAGGAGCAATTTTCGTTTCTTCTACGCAATCAATTTAACGAATCTGATGCCTTTTCTGACTTGCTAAGCTGGATGCAGAAACATCTCAAGTCTGACCTCACGGTGGAGATGCTTGCCGAACATTGTTCAATGAGCAGCAGGAATTTCTCCAGGAGATTCAGCGAAACTTTTGGCGCAAGTCCCGCTCGCTTTGTTGAACGACTGAGGTTAGATAGAGCAAAAACGCTACTGACAGAGACAGACCAATCAATAGACCAGATTGCGCATGCAAGCGGTTTTAGCAACGTCGATATATTCAGAAAATCGTTTCGACGTCATCTAAAAATGACACCGGGCGATTATAGAAAGACGTGGAGCGGCTAAGCGATTCGCCACTAGAGCTGCTAGAATTTCGTCAAATGATGGAGGACAATATGGTGCACCGACCACATCTGAATATACTGGCTTTCAGTGGTAGCCTTAGAGTGGCGTCGCTTAATACGGCGTTTCTGCGAGCAATGGCTCGCCTTAGTCCACCAAATTTCGAAATATCGATATATCGTGGGCTTGGCTACTTTCCACTATTCAATCCAGATATTTCTTTAACGCCGCCTGCGATTGTAGCGAACTTTCAATCTCGCGTTGCAGAGAGTGATGCATTGATAATCGCTAGCCCGGAATATGCTCATGGTGTCACCGGAACTATTAAAAATACTCTTGATTGGCTTGTCGGTTTCGAGCAGTTTGCAGGAAAACCAGTGGCTATCATAAACACATCTCCGCGGGCTCATCACGCAAACGATTCCTTGAGGGAAACATTGCGTACGATGGCGGCTCAAATTGTCGAACCTGCTTCAATCACAATCCCGTTACTCGGCCAATCAAGCGACGAGTGCGAGCTTGCTAATTTACCTTTTGTAATTGAAAGCATGAGCACCTTATTTGGTGCCATTGAGAATCACTTGCATTCTTAGGTCTTGAAGTAGGTGCCTTTTTCGAGGTCCGCAATTAATCCAGGTTGGATCGGTTTCCAACTAAGCTGTTCTTGAGTCCATTGGCTTGAAGCAAGATTGTCTGCCGAGAAAAACGCAGTCAAGAAACCAAAGTGTTTTTCTGCTTCTTTACTTGATTTGCTCACAACTGGCAAGTTCAACTTTCGCCCAATTACATCTGCGATGTTTTTCAATGGAATGCCTTCTTCAGCGACGCCGTGATATCTGGTGGTAGATTTTCCATTTTCGAGAACGAGCCTTATTAATCGCACAGCATCAAGCAGATGTACTGCTGGCCATCTGTTTTGACCGTCGTTAATATATGCGGAAGCGCGATGCTTTTCGGCGGCCTTTATCATATGAGGTACGAAGGCCTTGTCGCCGTCACCATGCACGGTTGGCGGCAGACACACGCACATTGCGCTTACTCCCTTGGGCACAAGTGCGAACATTGCCCGCTCAGATTTGCTTCGAATCCCGCCCAAGCCGGAAGCATCGAGAGCGTCTTTTTCAGTTCCGAGCTTTCCATGTTTTAGCGACATGGTTCCCAATACATTCACAAAAGGACGATTGGTGCCCTCAAGTTGTGAGCCAATGGCTTCAATTGCTTTGATGTCAACGCCGACTACTGTCTCACCAAAACTCAGCATAATACCGCGAGTGATGCCGCCAAAAATGATGCCTAGGCGCTTAACCAAACCGACCTGCGACAGCCCATGCACAAAACCCAAATGTATCACGCCGTCTGCAGCAGCTGCGCCTTTGCGTAAACTGTCCAAGTCTTCCAGTGATCCCATTTGGATCTGGGCTCCTAGTTTTCTAAGTTTTGCGGCGCTTTCATCGGTGCGCGCCAGTGCAAGAACCTGGTGCCCCGAGTTAATAAGCTCAGTGGTTAATGCTGTACCGATGAAGCCAGAGCCACCCGTGATGAACACGCGCATAAAAATATTCCTTCTAAAACTATTGGTCACTGCCTGCGACGCTAGGAGCTTGTGAAACCAGTCTAGGACATCTTAGTTGGATTATAAATCCTTGAAAGTCCACTTTTTATAGCGTATAGTCCAAAATATGCTAGACAATTTAGACCAAGACGTTTTCTCATCCATTTTAATGAGGATGAAGCTTAAATCTTCCGCGGCCGGCGCACTTGATGCTGGTGGGCGGTGGGCTATTCAATTTCCTGTGTATGAGGACTTCAAACTTCAGTTAGTCCTGAAGGGAGAAGCCTGGATTTCGGTTGAAGGAGAACCGTCCAATTATCATGTAAAAGCTGGAGACTGCTTGCTGACTACGGGCGGAAAACCCTTCGTCGTGGCGAGAGACCTTTCGATTCAAAAGAAGATAAAAGTCGAATCGCTCTTTAGGACGGCGAAAAATGGAGTTTTGACCGTGAACGAAGGTGGCGATTTCCTCTCCGTTGGAACAATATTTCAGTTTGATGGTCATCTGCATAAAATCATATTTGCGCATTTGCCTTCAGTCATCCACATCCCCGGACATTTAGAACAAGCTGCTGTCTTGCGTTGGAGCATCGAATTATTCAGAGCCGAATATTTGGAACGAAATGTAGGTCGCTCACTGGTGATGAACCATCTCACTTCTATTATGCTTTTGCAAATTCTTCGAATTTACATGACTTCAGCAAAAGCGGAGAAGAACTGGCTGGGCGCACTGCGTGATCCGAAGCTTTCAAAAGCCATCGAAGTGATGCACTCTGAGTACCAAAAGTCATGGTCGCTAGACTCGCTTGCGAAGGTGACCGGTCTATCGAGATCTGGATTTGCCCTGAACTTCAGAAAGCAAATCGGTATCTCACCAATGGACTATCTGACCAACTGGAGAATACAGATTGCTTGTGGGCTTCTTCAGACCGGAGAGATGAGCATGTTTGAAGTCGCAAATGCTGTTGGATACGAATCGGAAAGTGCTTTTAGTGATGCGTTCAAGAGAATTCTCATAGTGAGACCGGGCTTTTATCAAAAGAACTATGGAGACTTAAGTCAAGGACAAACGTGAGCATTAAATTCAATCTCAGCTATTTTTGAAATTGATGATACTGGTGCAAGTGTTCTGGAATCCGCGGATCAAGCCAAGGCACACCGGATACAACAGTCTTAATTGCATTGATGAGCAGATCATCGTTGCTGTCTTTGAAACAATAACCATCAGCTCCACTAGAGAGCGCCGCTTTGACGGCCGCTTCTTCTTCATGCGAGCTGTGGATGACTACTCGCACGGGAATGGAGCCGGTCTTTAACTTGCTGGTGCATTCAAAACCATCGAGACCAGGCAAGCCTAGGTCCATCAAGACAACGTCGGGTTTTAGCTCTTCTACCTGTCGCAAAGCGTCAAGTCCGTCCCCGGACTCGCCAACGACGATAAAGCCGTCGTGCTCTTCTAAGACCACACGCAGTCCAAGTCTCGTGATCGGATGATCTTCCACAATTAAAATACGTATGGACATCAATCACCATTAGCGGTTGGACTACTCGGTGATTCCATATTGATCGGCAAAACTACAATGAACGAGGCGCCATTGCCGGGGATGCTTTGACAGAAGATGCTGCCTTGGTGCGCTTCGACAATTTGCTTGCACAAAAAAAGACCAAGACCAGTGCCGATGGAAAATTTCTTGCCGGTCGCCCCTTGTGAAAATCTATGAAACAACTGCCGTTGCTCTTCGAGATCAATTCCTGGCCCGTCGTCTTTGACTTCGATAGAATAATACTTGGCAAAGATACTCGCTTTCACGTCAACGTGCCCTTTTAGTGGTGCAAATTTTAGCGCGTTGTCGATCAAATTTTGCAATACACGGTTCATCGCCTGCGTATTTAGCTTTATCAAGCGTGATTCACCCGACATGAGAAATCTCAGATTGATTTCACGCATGCCTGCCGCTATCTGATAGCGTTCTACAGATTCTTGCAAAAACTGTTTCAAATCGACTTCTTGAAAGTCAGAAAGAAGGGCGATGTTGTCGTATTTGTATACATCGAGTAAATTTTGAATCAAGTTGAGCAAAGACGTATTGCTCTCTTTGAGCTGATTCAAAATTTGCTTTTGACTATCGCCAAGGGACCCGAGCTTCCCAAGTATCATTAGATCAAGTACACGGTTAGTGCCCAGCAGTGGATTTTTCAGATCATGCGTCAAAGTAGCAACAAAATTTTCGCGCTGTTGCTCAAGTAATACTCTTTTAGTGATGTCCTCGTACATACCGAGCACGCCAACCACAGAACCGCCCGCGTCGCGTAGTGGGATCTTGTTTGTGTCCACCCAGGCTTGCACTCCACCAGGACGCTGCTGGGGCTCGATAATGTGATATTCAGGAGTGCCGCTATCCATAACCCGGCGATCGCACTGGCGAAAAAAGTCGGACTGTTCTCTAGTGGAAGGACAGTCATAGTCGTTGAGACCGATCATGTCTTCGGTATTTTGCAGCCCCACATCTATCGAAAACGTTTTGTTGCAGCCGAGATAGATTGAGTTTCTGTCCTTCCAGAAAATCGAGATGGGAATATTGTCCATTACCAGCTGAAACATATTTTGCGTTGATTTGAGGGCATGCACGTCGGTGCAAATAACCAGCCAGTGAGACACACATGAACGATTACCGGAGTGCTCTTCAGATTGTCCGGGTGTCTTGAGCACAGCCCACGCGCGCAATAGATGCCAGGCATAACTCGAATCTTTTGCACGAAATATGCGAACTTCCATCGAAAACTGATCGAGTGAGATTTGCGAAGTCTCCCAGATCTTTTGCAGTTTGAGCAGGTCTTCGTTGTGGATAAACTCTTTGGGCGGAAACTTGCAGCCGGAAGCAACAACATCATTGGTGCCGGAAAGCCTGAGCCAGTGTTGATTGCTATAGCAGAGCGTGCCGTCTTGATTGACCTTCCAGACGATGTCTGTCATTTGGTCGGCAAAATAAGCCAGCACATCACTCTGGTCTGTTTTTCCAATAATCGACGACAATTCGCCACCAACCCTACGCCACCATCCTTGCACACCGCGCTTCGGTGTCAATGTTCCACCGATGTTTCGATCGTAGCGAATGGGGCGAATTTCGGGTATCCCCCAAGTTGGCTATATTTGGAGCGCCTGTCGAATTGCGGTTACTGGGACTGTGACAAAATTTGTGCCCTGATGAAGCTCTGCTATTACTCAATGTCAGCAGTCCTACTGCCCAGTAAATCTGACTCGGTTTGGTTCGAGGCTGGAGAGCTGTCTGCTGAATTGGATAACGATAAGCCTATGAAAAAGCAGCAAGACTGATTGCCGCTTTCCGTGCAGTTGAACAGATCTTGCATATAACTAAATATAACTTTATAATATAACCAATGTCTGAAAATTATTGCGATCGAAAAGATTGGTGCCAGGGGAGATGTGTACAAACAATGTTGCAAACAATAAAGTCTGTGGACGGTCGCCCTGAATATGTACTATTGCCGATGGCAGTGTACAAAGCTTTGCACGAATCGATTGAACGTGAAGTGATGAAGTTGGAATCTCAATCTAAAGATGATTACGTTGCTTTTGATCCCGCTGAGTATATAGAAAATCCAATTGCGTTGGCACGGTTACAGAGCCATGTTCGGCAAATTGAATTGGCCGAACTATTGGGCGTTTCTCAAGCGTATATAAGCAAAGTGGAGAACCAAGAAATTGTTTCACCAAAGCTGCTTGCCCGTGTCAGGAGTGTTCTTGAACGGCGTAGCCGAGCTAAATACTGAAGACGATTGCTTGCGGAAATTCAATTATGACCCTGCATAATGCTCCCATATCTGTTGCTTGTCCGAAGATTGCGTCAGACTGGCATCCGACCTTGAACATGGATTCATCGCCGGACAGTGTGACGGTAAGTTCCAAATATCTTGCTTGGTGGCGCTGCAAGAGCGACCCAACACATGAATGGCAGCAGCGCGTGCTCAATCGCATCAAGGGGAAATGTCCATTTTGCGCTATTGCCCCGAAGAGCCTGCTTGCCCTTTTTCCAGACGTTGCCAGACAATTTCACTCGACCAGAAATGGTGACCTCAATCCACGGTATATGGCCCCGAAATCGGCGGTGCGTATATGGTGGCAATGCGACATAAATAGTAATCATGTTTGGGATGCGTCGGTAAATAGCCGCACTGTGATGAAAAGCGGCTGTCCATTTTGTGGCGGCGACAAGGTCGATGAAAATAATTCTCTCGCCAACCTCTATCCGGAGATTGCTCGTGAGTGGCATCCAGTAAGGAACGAGAGCTTGACGCCAGAAACGGTAACGGCTCGCTCGAGTAGAAAAGTTTGGTGGATTTGTAAGCTGAAGCATGAATGGCAAACCATCATCAGTGACAGAACCAGCAAAGGCTGTGGTTGTCCGTTTTGCGGCAATCGATATTTGCTGAAGGAAAATAGTCTAGCCGCAAAATATCCTGAGATTGCCGCTCAGTGGCATCCAACCAAAAATCGTCTGATGCTTTCGTCGTTGAAAGGCAGCTGGGTGCAGGGAAAAAACAATTATCTGGCTCCTGCAGATAGACCTAAAAAGAATCGGCGGCTTTCGCCCGAAGATGTGTCGTGCGGTAGCCAGCAAAAAATTTGGTGGCAATGCTCCAACAGCGATGAGCATGTGTGGCAAGCAACAGTTCTTCATCGTACCGGTGGACATGGCTGCCCATATTGCACCAATCAAAAGGTATCGAAAGATAATAATCTGGCGGCTCGCTATCCCACTGTCGCAAATCAATGGCATCCCACTCGCAACAAGCCGTTGTTGCCAACCGAAGTTATAGCTGGTACTAAGAAATCTGTTTGGTGGCGCTGCCCCCGTTCGGCCAAACATGTTTGGCAGGCGCCCGTTGAATTTATTATTCGACGCTGGCGAGGAGGCACCAACGGTTGTCCCTTCTGCAAGGGCAATAAAGTCACAGATGAGTCTTGCCTTTTAGCTAAGTACCCAAGTGTAGCAAAGCTTTGGCATCCTACTCTCAATAAATCTCTAACACCAAAGGTAGTGCCACCATTTAGCGGCAAGGTGGTGTGGTGGCAGTGTCCTGACGTAGCCGACCATATCTGGGATGCACCGATAGAACGTGTCGTTGTCAGAAACAAAAAGGGACGAAGCGGTTGTCCCTTCTGTGCTGGAAAAAAGGTCTCCTATGAAGCAAGTTTAGCGGCTAAATTCCCCGAATTGGCCAGGTTATGGCATCCAAAATTAAACACACCATTGAGTCCCTCTGAAGTTATGCCTGCTAGCAATAAGGTGGTTTGGTGGCGATGCACAAATGACTGCAATCACATTTGGCAAAGAAAGATCAGTAATCAGTTAGTTTCGTGGAAAAAAGGTAATTCCGGCTGTCCAGAGTGCAAAGGTATAAATCAATAACTCGCGAGTAATATTGGAACCTTGTTGTTAGGTGCCTGATAGAAATTCTAAGATTTACAAGACAAAGTGATGCGCCCCGGCAGCTGGCTCTGCCTTTGCCAGGTTTTTATTGGTGGAACTCTGTTTGATTTTGCTTGAGACGACGCGCTGCAAAGGATACGAAAGGCTTGAGTTGTGCTACGAAGAAATTGCTTTCAACTGCAACTCCCTTGATGCCGTAGAGGAGATGCTCTGGCTCCGCCATATAGGATTTGAAAATGCGATCCCACAGGAGGAGCACGCCACCCAGGTTGCTTTCGTATTGAGCTTGTTCGTGGCCGTGATGAACTCTATGAGCGGAAGGCGTATTGATAATGCCTTCGAGAAGTCCGAGGGACGGCACAAATTCAGTATGCAAAAAGAATTGATAGACCTGAATTAAGCTGAAAGAAATGATTATCGCCAGAGGATCGCAGCCAATCAATGCCGCGCTAAAATAGAAGAGCGGATTGAGCCACGGCAAAAAGACACTTGCGCGCAGCGTTGTCGTTAAATTGTAATTTTGGCTGCTGTGATGCACCTCGTGAAATGGTGCGAATATGGTGTCAGTGTGAAAGCATCTGTGTTGAATGTAGAAAAGCATATCCACCACAAGGAAAGTGACAATCCATGCAAACGGTCCGTGCAATTTCCATGGCGCAAAATGTGCAGTTAGTGATAGCATCGAGAACATGAAGGCTCCGCCTAGTCCCCCCGTCATCCTATTTACAAAAAACATGATGAGGTTGTGCAGCGTGTCGTCGAAATTGTAGGCTTTAGTTTTGAGAAAATGATCTGCTGCCATTTCAACACAGATGAATACCATGTAGACGAGCAAAATCAATGGTGTTAGTCGTTGTGCGCATTGAGAGAGCGTATCTACAGGCATAATCTGTACCTCGAGTCGAAGACTGTGATTCCATCAAATAGGTTGTCAGCTATTTTCTGCTGTAATTTTGTAGCATTTGCCTTTGTACAGCACAAGAACTTGCTCACCCAGAGCAAGAAATTTATTGATACCAGGATTGTCGTGGATCAATTTGAAATATGCATCGCTGCCGAAAGCAATTTCGATGGGCTTAGGTGAGCTGTTTGCTGAATAGGTACTATCGGTCCAAACGCCGTTGACTAGATAAAAAGTTTTGTCTTCAGCGGTTTTTACTGATGCACCCATGACCGTGCTAGCGACGGTAGATTGTTCCAGAGTTTTAGTGTTGCGTGCGTTTGAAAAGGCCGCTTCTCCTGTGTCTTGCATTAATACTGGAGTACGTCTGGATGTGTTTATCGTAGAGGAATATCCACTTGTTGCGGGCAATGTTGCGGGTGTGCGCGCATTAGCATTTTTCGCGGTAACATCCTCATCTTCATATAAGCGAGGAGGAGCCAGTCCCGCACCGCCAGACGGCAGTGATACACCTGTTGCAGGAGAAGTTGTACGCGGACCGCCACCATAATCTACCGAACTCTGATAGAAATTTTCATCACCGTGCCCATGCAAGACTGGTTTTCTACCAAAGGGCATTCCCCATCCATTCAGCTGCCCACTAGCTCCCCGCGGGAGAGTCTCTTGCGGTGAAGTCGCTAAGAAAGATGTATAGGCCGTGATGATTCCATACTTTTTAGATAGACCAACGATCTCGTCTACAACTGCTTGCGGGTTGTGATTATCCTGAGCCATTTCTGTCAAATGCCCAATTCGCCTCATTGCCCATAAACGAGGCAGATAGCTGTTTGCCGTTTCTTCTTTGGCAAAATTCAACGGGAAAGAATAAGATTTAGTAGCACCGTTAACGCTACCACTCAAACTGACGCTGCCAGTAGAGCCTTCCTTATATTTTCCGATCAAAATTATTTGTGACCCGGCAAACAGATCCCCTACTTCTTTGGGATAGAAATCTTTGGCGGTGACGCCGGTGAATGTGAGTTTTACATCATTGAGAACTGGGCTCTGCACCTTTTTGTAAAGGCTTGCGACGGCTATTTCAATATTTTCGCTTGGCGCTACGTATTGGGCAACGCCGTGGTGCGCCTGAGCAATTTTATTCAGCAATTTGGTATTCACGTCATAGCCAACGCCGAAATCAAACACACGCACATCTCGCTTAGAAGAGACTGCAGCAACGATGTCATCTACGTTAGTGTTGCCAGCGTTTGGCTCGCCATCCGTCAACAGGATTATGTAAGCAGGGCGAGTGTTAGATTCATTTAGCATGGTGGCACCGGTTTTCAGCGCATCGAAAATATTGGTGCCGCTGCTTGCTTCTAGTTTATCTACCCAGGCAAGCGCGGCTTTCTTGTTGGCCTCAGTCACTGATTGGAGTTTGCTGGCAAATACATCGATGTCAGTATTGAATTGAAGAAGTGCAAATCTATCGTCCGCATGCAGAGCGTTGATGACAAATTTGATAGCTTCTTTGGTTTGCTCCAATTTTTTGCCCATCATTGAGCCTGACGTATCTACAACAAGAACCAGATCCTTACCTATGATGTGCGGTGCATTTAGTTGAGGAGTTATGGTCAGAAGAAAATAGCCATCCTCTGAAGCGAGTTTATGCGTGAGCAAATTTGCGGCTATTTCTTTCGACGAAATCGAGTAATAAAGAACAAAGTCTTTGTCCGGTACAGTCTTCATCGCGTTGTATTCGACAGTTGCTTTTGAATCGGTGCTTCTGTCGATTTTGATTTCATGGCTCGGTGACCAGAGTGTTTTTATCCCTTGCTTGCTGGTCATTTTGATTTCGACGTTGAGGTCGTCAACCTTTGCCGTTTCACCCGGCGCTTTTAGCGGAAAACGGTATTGCAACATACCGTCATCTGCTTTGAGAACTTGCGTGTATTCTAATTCCACCTTTTTGGTGCCATGTGCGGGAATCGGAAAAATGCGTGCACGAACGGTTTTGTAATCGGCGTATTCCAAAAGCCCTGGATCGACTAGTTTACGCACGATGGCTTCGTATTCTTGTCTTGCTTCTTTAGCTTCTAGGATCTTTCCTTCGACCGGTTTATCATCTATATGAAGTGAGAAAGAACTGAATGTGGTGTCTTCAGGCAACGGAAAGAGAAAGGTCCCGGCCATATCTCGGTCAGTGTCATTTGCAAAAGTTTGAGAGACATAGGTTTTTGCAACCTGCTCGCTTACATCGACCTTTATGTGTTCAGACTGTAGATGAAGCCCCAAGTACTCAATTGCGGTGCTTCCTGTGCCTGGAAGAGAGATAGGCAGTCTTGTTCTGCCAGAAACAGGATGAGGCGGCTGAATGGCATTGTCTAATGTAATAAAGCCTGTCGCGTCGGCTGACGAAATCACAAGAAATGACGCAACTATCGCAGGCGCCATCGACATAGCCCCTCTGAATCTCATTCTAAACATTGATTTTTACTCCATTCACTTATTCATTCAGAATTTTTGATGCATTCGTGAAGGTCAATATACATCCGTCCAATAATTATAGTTCAATAATTTAACGCCGCTATTTGCGGTTCACCCCACTGAAATCGGTGGCGCAGATTCCGGTACTCGGTGCCTCAATAACGTGACATAATGCGAAGATAGTCTGCGACTCCTGGAGCGCTCCACAAATTGCCAGCCAATCAACTCTCACAACTAATACCGTTGTTAATTTGGCTACTGGCGCTCTTTCTGGTGGGAAGCGCGGCGTTAGTCAGTGGATTTGTAAGCCTAGTGCTTAGTGGGCAAGCTCGTACAAAAGCAATCGATGTTTTTTTTGTTTTGTCCACTCTGGCAGTTGTCCTTGGATTGGCGGGAAATGTCCTACCTCACGATGCCTTGGATGGTGGTAACAAGAAAAGCTTAACGCAAAAGTCAGTACACGACGCAGATCATTTTGGAAACCGCCTCACTGAATACACATACATTGCACAGGTCCCTCAACCGTTTGACTTTTTGATTGCCATTGATGGTAGTCCTAGATTAGATGAGGCACTTAAGTCGGCTGAAACGTACGTGAAAAAACAGCTTGAGAAATATCCCAATAATGTTGATTTGATAGTGAGGCTGGCAATTCTAGAGCATGAGAACAAGAAAGATGTAAGCAAGGTACTCGGTGATGATGGTGATGAGGGGAAGATAGCGAACGAACTTTTGGATTCCCTGCGCATCTTGTATACCTTAGACAAGGAGAAAATCACGCCTGATGTCGGACGGGTTTTAGAAAATAAGTTGCCGAAAGGGTGGTATCGAGATGCCGCTTTGCAGTATTTCTACAAGGCAACGAAGTCGACCGCTCTGGGACCTTTTCTGCGCGACAAGGAGAAGCTTGGAAACGAGTGGAGGCAAAAACTAGAAATCGCTTATGTGCTCCGCTCAATTTTTTGTTGCATAGGCTTCATAACCATCTTCCGTTTTATCTTTCTTGCGCGAAAGGAGCAAGCTGAGGCAACTGTGCTGCCGCCGGAGCCTCGATATTTCCCTTTTCGTAATTGGTACGGATGCGCACTGGCACTTTTTTACACCTATTTGGTGACCGGCGTTGCAATGGCATTTTGCTTTGGATTATGGAATGCACTCACCCACTCGAATTGGCAGTTGAGCAGTATGGTTATGATCGTAAACAGCATAACTGTGTTCATCAGTGCAGCAGTATTTTTATTGTGCGTGGATGTCTTTATACGTAGACCTGCTGGTATAGGGTCTTGGCTCACATTTCTTGCCGAAAGAAGTATTAGGTTTCGCGAGTTCATTTTCACCGTTTTGGGTGGTTTTTGTTCAATGGTTGCTGTGCTAACTTTGCTGCGAATCATCCTCGTTGCTGTTCCAGGAATACCGGTGACTCCGAGTAATGCAACGCAAAGTCAAATGATCGATGCGCTCTCAGCTGCCAATTCACCGATGATCTGTTTTCTGATAATTCTCATTTGTATTCTGGGTCCGTTTCTGGAGGAAATACTTTTCCGTGGTTTGATGTATCCATGGATTCGGCACAGAGTCGGAATTTTGTGGGCAATAGTGGCAACGTCGCTAGCGTTTGGTTTATGGCATTTTGATCTGGCCGGTCTCGGCTACTACTTTGCCATGGGAGTAATACTGAATTTGCTGTTTCAGAGAAAGCGCAATCTGCTGGTAAATTTTGCCACGCACGCAGTGTGGAATATTTGGGCCGTGCTTTGGATGGTGGCAATCGTGGTTAGATAGTGGCTTTGCGAAACTGCTGTAGTGATGTCGACCTAGATAACCAGAATTTCTCTGTAAATGTCTTGAGAGGCATAGATTGGAAGGCGCACGAAGATTTGTTCGCTTTTTATAAACCGCACGGCGGAGTCCCTGCGTATAACAGTTCCTGTTCAACGCCCTCTTTGTCTATTGTCTGACTCACGCTATAACGCATAACGGTATACAATATTTATGTGATTTATGTGGTCGCTTCATTCGCTGATACTGATTGACAATGTACAGAAATTGAGCGATTTTGGTTTCGTTAACGAACACCAACGGCTTAACCGTTTATTTATCCGCAAATATAATGAAGATCGCATCATTCTTAATTACTGTTGCTATGGCTCAAGTCATTTCCCCAGATTTTGTCTACGCTGCAGAAATTGATTTAGCATCTGTAACTGCTGATTTTGCAGAACGAGACGCTTTGCCCGAAAGCCCTGCTCCGCGCTCCTCCTGGTATCGGCACAGACGCTTCGGCTCCTGGGGCCCGCCTGCAGCGGCTTATCCCCAGCCCAGTATCCCACCAGAAGTTAACCCCATAAAATGGCAGCGGGCAAGAGTGATTGCTGTTGCAGAAAAATACATTGGTTTGCCATATAAACATCACCACATACCAGGCTGGTCGCCAAGTGAAGGACCTGGATTGGATTGCTCTAACTTCACGTCATGGGTTTATAACTATGGATTGGGATACAAATTCAATAGCAATATTCACATGCAAGCCGACGGTCCTAAAGCGCCTGGCAGAAGGCTTGAGCAGAACGAACGTTTTATGGCAGGTGACTTGCTTTATATTCTACGGAGAGATCGTTCGGCAGTCTCTCATGTCGTTATTTACATTGACGAAGGGCATATTATCGATTCACATAATGGTAGCGTTCAAACTCGCCCATTTACTGGCTGGTATCGCGAATGTCTTTCACATGCTCGCCGAATTATTGAATAGTTAAAGATCGAGACGATTGATACGCGGCTTTGTAGCATTTCCCTTAAACGTTTATCGTCCCGCCATCTACGACAATTATTTGACCAGTGACGTACGTGGAAGTGCCAGAAGCAAGCCAGAGAACACAACTTGATACTTCGGCAGTGTTACCGACTCTTCCCATAGGCACCATCTGTAGCATCATCTGTTCCATGCCTGGCGTACTATTGGCAAAACGATCCCACATTTCCGTTCTAATCGGTCCAGGTGCGACTGCGTTGATGCGAATTTTCTTTGACGCAAATTCTGATGCCAGAACTCTTGTTAGTCCATTTACTGCATGCTTACTGGCGGTGTAGGACGAAGTTTGAGGGAAACCAGATTGACCAGCAATAGAAGAGATGTTGATGATTGAGCATTCAGAATCTTGCTTCACCATCTGGCGGATTTCGCCTTGCAGGCACAGCCACATGCCACGCACGTTGATGTCGAATATCTCGTCGAATTTTTCGACCTTCTGTTCCAAAAAAGGAACCATCGGTTCTTCAACACCGGCATTGTTGACGGCAATATCTATTCGTCCAAATTTCTCAACCGTCAATTTGATTGCTTTTTCGATATCAGCGCTTTCTTTGACGTCTGACCTTATGAATATGGCATCTGCTCCAAGCGCTTTTATCTTTGCAGCGACTGCTTCTCCTTGCTCGGCACGCCGCCCCGTGAACGCTACTTTAGCGCCCTGTTTAGCAAACTGTAGTGCGACGTCTTCGCCGATGCCAGACGTGGCGCCAGTAATGAAAACGACTTTGCCTGTGAAATCCTGCATAAAATTCTCCAGAAAAGACTAGTTCAACGATGCAGCTCGTTCGGAACGACATGGATCATCGGCAGCCAGTTTATTGCTGTGAGACTAATTTTGATAGCAGGGTGAATTTTAAAACCAGGATGTAAAAACAGACTATTGAGCCCGGTGTGAGCTCTGAATTTTGCTGGTGTAACGGAGTGTTTAGGCAAGCTGGGAATGGTCGCCGATGGTGTTTGATAAAAATGCGTACTCTCCCCAGGGACAGTTGCCATTAAAAGTGGCTAAATAGACGCAAAGGAAACCCTTAGTATGTCAGAACCAATTGAAAGCGGTGCATTTACACCTCCAAAAACAGCTGTCGATTCAGTAGCGGGTCATCATCATAATGACGATCCAGACTACTTTCCGACGATGGGACCTAAATTTGGCGAGCAACAGAAGCCACCAGCCAAGGGTAAACATTCAGAGACACCTGAAGACGAAAAGGACAGTCGCGATGGCGACTTAAGTGCCCTCGAACTTCTCAAAACCGCTGGTAAAGCATTCGTTCATGCAGCCTTTGAAGAAACTGGGAACGGGATGGGGCAACTCGAGAATCATGTTCTGGACGCCAATCTGGTGCCAGAAATTCGACTAGTTTACCCTGAAGATGAAGGCAAGTTAGGCTCTGAAAGGTGGTTTGCTCAAACCATTGGTGCTGGTGCCGGGGCTATTTTGCCCTATTTGGCAGTGGATTTCGCTACCAGGAGATTGGGAGCAGCCGCTGCATTTTTACCTGTGCGCGCTTTTGCCGACAAGATTCCAGGACTGAGAACGGTTGTCGGCATTGACAATGATCATCACTGGTATGCACCCTGGGCTAAAGCCACAATGGACGGCGGAATTTATGGTGCTGTGCTGACGCCGTCAGCCGATGACAGTTCTAATTTTTGGCAACAACGTGGCATAAACGGACTGACCACGTCGATAGCCTTTGGCACTCAATTCGGCATCGCCCATGGAGCCGTGGAGGGGCTGGAGAAAATAGGAGTAGGGCACGCGCATCTCCATAATGATCCCAAGCTTGATGTCAAAACAATCATCGGTCACGTAGGTTCGAATCTGATTGCTGGCACAGGAACTGGAATCGTTGGAGCCGAGAGCTATTCGCTTCTTTCGAATCACGAATTTGCAAGTAGTGAGTCAGTGGAAGACACAGTCGCAAAATATGCGGTTGCAAGCGTTGGGCTTGAAACAGTGCACCTGGGAGTGAGTCAAGTCCTCCACAAACCAACAGATGCTCACGCTCACGTCGATGTGCACGCTGAAGAAGTTCATGGTGAAGCACCTAATCTCAAGACTGAAGTCAAAATCGCTGAAGGTGAGGTCGACACGTTGACTAATACTGCAAAAAAAACGGACAGGTAGATGCGTAAAAAAGAGCTGGTACGTACGCACTGCGGTATTTTTTACTTGTGTAGTGGATGACGACAACAGCGAGCACGTAGTTGTAAAAAATAGACGATGACGTCCATGACTGTGGTAGGTTTGTGAGTTTATATGCTTCGCAAAAGGCTGGAAGCATGAAACCTATGATTGAGAGGTTAGCACTAAGCATTAAGGCTGCCAGCGTGACAGACAAAACGAATTTTGTTGTGAATAGATTTGGTGCAAAAAATCTACCCCTAAACCTGACTGTATTTAGAACAAGTCTGAATGTCCCCAGTTGAGTCGCTCCCGCTGCAAGGAGCATAAAAAGGAAGGCAATTGTGTCCCAAACCAGCGGTGAGGCTGGTACATTGGAGTAATAGTCAGGGATTCCAAACGTGCACAGTCCAGAGTTATCGTGTACGCACGAAAGTACAAATTGACCAATCGGATTGCTCATGTCTGGCCAGAAGCCACCAAGTACCTCGAAGAATAAAAGTAGTCCCAAAGTTCTAATGGAAAATTTGAGAATGGACACACCAGGTTTTTTGGCCAGCCTCATCATTTGCTGCCACATCACCACGGAAAGAAGACCTGCAAGGAAATACAGGGTTAATGGTGCCTCTACCAAGATCCATCTAGCGAACACGAATGGACCGACTGGCTGACACAAGTATGCATTTATGAGGGCTAGCATACAAAATATTCCGGGTACGACGCAGTAACGGAGAATGCGCTTCCATGAAGCAATTCTGTTGAGGATACAAAAAACGCAGCCGGCCACAAAGCGCACTGGCTGCAGCTTGTAAAGGATAACTGAGAGACAAGAAAATGAAACTGCAAAAGCAGCACCATTGTCAAACAGTCCTTTTAGAACATACATGGAAATCTGCAAATTAAGCATAGTCGCGATGGTATCGACGAAGCCCGCATTGCAGCGATTATGTACTACGTCGAATGTCAGAGCTCCCACCTCTGTAGAACCGGCTGACTGCACAAGGTGTACACACAATACAACCAAACCGAGGTAGCCGGCAGCGACGAAGATGATTCCCGATTTTATGCGCATTATCATGGAATCAATATGCATCACAAATCATTCTCAGTCAATGAAAATGGCGTTAGCAGTGGGAAAATCACGAGTGCCTGCGAATTTCAACCGCAGCGAAGCGATGTAACTGTGAGGGAACAGGTCGTTTCAAATGTCGAATCATCCTTCCGTTGAAGGAGTATAGTTAGATGTCGCTTTCGGAGATGCATTGTGAAATGGCCCCGCCTTGTCCTTTTAATCACATTGGCGTGTCTACTAGGAATCGGGTTATTTGAGCCTGTGGTCCATGCAGAAGATAAGAGTACGGTTGAACGTTATAAACCTGGACTAGGGGTCTCATCGGTATTCACGCAAGGATGCAAAAAATTTGAATCTCATGACTTTGAAGATGCCGTACATGATCTAAGTACTGCCATCAAAATGGACCCGAAATTCGCTAGAGCTTATTATGTGCGTGCCTGTTGCAGACATTTACTCAAGGATTATCAGGGTGCCCTAGCCGACTGCAATACTGCGATATCTTTGGAGCCAAGTGGACCTATCTTCTATTTTGAGCGAGCCGTTACAGAATCTAGAATAAACCAGCTGGATGACTGCATTAAAGATTGCGACACAGCGCTCAGGCTCGCTCCTACATTTCCCGAATCATACATTTGTCGTGCGCACGCCAAGTCCAAGAAAGGTGACAGGGATGGTGCTCTGCGTGATTGTGAGACGTATCTTCGGGCAAAGCCTGATAACGAGCAGGCGCTAAAATTTAAAACCCGTCTTCTTTCGGGTGGTTGGGGACTTTAAGGAGGACACTCGCGACATGATTGATGCTGCGATAAATGCTGACCCCAAATTCGGATTTCGAAATTGTATTGGATCGGCATTGCTGACCGTCCGAGACCATTGGTTGCCTTTGGTGTCGGCTGCCTTTTTGCGCGAGTTTGTTTCACTCCTTGTAGGCTGCATCGTATTTGCCTTGTTTGTGGATTGGAGAGGTTGGAATCTCGTTGTTGCATTTGTCGTGAGATGTTTGATGTGGTCTGCTCTTCAGGCGGGCTACTTGAAATTTTGCATGAGCCTTTGCGAGGATAAGGTTCAGTGGAATGAATTGTTTTCTGGTTTTCGCTCTTGCTTTCAGATGTTGATTGCCACTATCTGTATTTGGTTCACTGTTGGATTCGGCCTTGTTTTCTTCGTTGTTCCCGGATTGTTCGTAGCTGTCAGATTTTCACTATCTGGGTTTGCGCTTGTTGATCAGAATTTGGGTGCTCTGAGATCTCTCGCGACAAGCCACCGTATGATCAAAGGATTCGCATGGTGTGCAACCGGGGTTCTACTCATTTACTGCTTAGGTGCCTGGCTCTTGGGATTGGTGGCTGGCATGCTTGAGCCATTAATGGTCATCTCACTTTGTACGTTGTATAAGCACATCAAAATGCGTGAGGAAGGTCGATGAAGTCAGTGCTGGCGATAATAGGAACTACCTTGCTATATCCGATTTTTCTACTGTTGCTGCTCATTACGATACGGCTGTTTATTGAGGCTCGGTTTATCCCCAGCCAGACCATGACGCCGGCGCTAGAAATAGACGACCGAGTGCTAGTCGAAAAAGTAACAACGTTCCTTCGAAGACCATACAACCGAGGAGAAATTATTGTCTTTTATCCACCGCCTGTTGAAATGAGCGGAAAGGATTTGAGCTGGGACGGAATGCATGTTTTAGGTAGACTCACCGGCTTTTCATTCTTGCCATCCGAGCCAGCCTTCATAAAACGAGTGATAGGGCTGCCCGGCGACACCATTCGTATCGTGAGCGGACAGGGTGTATTTTTGAACGGTAAAAAACTGGATGAGACTAGCTATATCCAAGAGCAGCCGCACTATTCTCTCACCACTCTTCAAGACATTGGTGGTAGGAGAATTGATGGCAGCACCATCCAGCCATATGGAAGCTCGAGCGATGCGCAGAAGTCGATTGTCGTGCCACCAGGGCAACTTTTCGTCTTAGGCGATAATCGCAACAATAGCCAAGATAGTCATGTATTCGGCATGGTCAGTGAGGATCACGTGATAGGTTGCGCCATGATGAAATTCTGGCCGGTGCTTAAAGTAATTGAACCGCCAACATATCGGGTTGAGTGATGTAGGAGAACCTTTTATTCAAGCTGCTTGAGCTTGGTGGCATTCGGGACAGAAGAAGGTTAATTGCCACGACGGCGACCATGGGTAGATTTAGCAATCTCCAGAAAACGACATATTTTCCATGGGAAATAATTTTGTTTTAGCGGCACACCTTTCTCTGCCAATACACAAAAAGCCATAACTAATTTTGCAGATACCTAATTCTGTGGAACGATTGTGGAGCTGGCAAAAAGGCTCGTTAGCATCGTGAGTTTTGGCCAGACATGTCTCGAAAATGCACGTTATTACGAAACTAAAGATGAAGAATATAGAGAGCCAACGAAAAAGATTTTTCTTGTTCATCTTCCATTTATCCGATATTTCTCTAGACATTGAATAATGTGGTTCGATTTTCTAAGCGTTGGGTTCCGTTGTAAATTGTGACCATATCATCAATGAATCACAAGGTCCTTAGTTAACCGTATTCTGGCTGAATCACCTGTTCCGATGTATATGGATTTGTTCTTTCTTGCCAAGAGAGGCAAGGTTCTATCGATGCTTTCCGATGAAAATCCTTGCGCTTTGGCAATGTCCATCTCTGTTTGATCAGGCATCGATAGAGCGCGTGGAGGCACCATTCCTGCGAACTGTACTGGACTGTCGATTTTAACCAGCTCTAGATTGCGAATCAATGTGACCACGCCTCCTCTGGCAACTAGGTCTGCTGCAAGAGGAATTTTGTTACCGTCGGAAAGGATAATTGAATTGAAAACAACCAGCATAAAGTGGCTGCGTGAAGCGCGATTGTGGGCACCGTTGACTACGGTTCCTTCGATTGTCAGTGATTTTGGAAGCACAATCTTTCCATCTATGACTGCGTCTGACGTGGTTTTTGCTGAAAACGCATCACCGGTCTTGCTCTCTTCACCGCTGATAGGTGATTGAAACTGGATATTGATCTTGGTGTTTTCTGGGATGGCGACGTCATCGGCCAGACAGCTTCTGGTATTGATCATCAACAGCAGAAAAATTAGTGGTACTGACAGGGCACCGTTATGTGCGACAGCGGCTCGTGCACTAGACATAAAACTCCCCTTTCTACTAGATCATTAGTGAATCACAAGGTCCTTAGTCAACTGTAATCAAACTGTTCTCACACCTCAGCACAAATGACCGTATCTGAAAAAAGTTTGTTGTCTGTCTTTAGAGAACAAGTGTCTCAAAAAGATTGAAACGTTCCAGAGTAATTTACCCAGTACCAATTCTTTCGCAATAGCTTTGTGTTGTCAGGCAAGGTCGGTTCAACTGGATTGTTTTGAGACATATTCAAAAGTTTTATGCTCCGAGCCATTTCTGTAGTGTTCGGATTTCCATCTGCAGCATACTCGAATCCAGCGTATTGAGAAAGAATGCCTCGATCCGTAAAAAACAGCACATGCAACGTACGCGGGTCGACGGCGTCAATTCGCTTGTCTGCACTATTTACTATCACTTCGCCGCCACCTTTCGACAGGTATTTCCAGCCAGCAGGTAGTGAATAGATATCTCCATTTTTGTCATGCGCACGATGCAACTCGCCATTTATCGCCCTCTCTACCACTTCCATTCGCTTGCCGAAGTTGAAATTGAAGTCGAGATCATTCCTTATTTCACTGAGAGGGACGAAAGTGACAATTGATAACGTCACAAAATTCAGGATGACAAATCTAAAGATGCGCAGAGTCGACTTCTCTTTCTTCTGCACGCAGGCTTTAATTAATGCGCCGACAAATATGATGGCGAACAACAAATAAAGAGCATACAGACAAGAAAGGAACTGAGTTGGCGGTAATAGAAATAGATCGAGACCATCTAAGCGAAAAACTGAGGTTAAAAGTATCAGTGTGCTTGCACATGCCGATGGCGAAAGCCAGTCGGCGAAAAATGACTTCGTACCCGTTATAAACTCGCGTTTTGTGTTCTGCACTTGGCGGCCTTTATGCTCGTTGAAGTTAATCTAGCTATGATGCTCGGTGGGGAATTGCGTCGGACTTAGGCTAACTCGTAGCAAGACTGAAAGTGTTAGCCAATTCACGGAAACTCTGTTTCCATCGCTTCAATCTCTTGGGCGAATATCAAGTTTGTCTGAGAAAATATTCTTACCTTCTCATCGATCGTCAAAGTTTCTATCGCGATCATAGTGCCGATTTCTTCTCTGGCTTTTCGGGCTTCGTGTAGTTTCTTCATTAATAAACTTCGTCGTATCAGCTCGTCAGCTTTTACCAGCGTTATTTTATGGCTGAGTAATTCATTGCGCCGTTTAAGTGCATCGAGCGCCGCCAATTGTGCGTGCACCCCTGCATATCTAGCACGGAATTCAATGTTGGCAGCTTGAAAATTGCTCTCGGCAGCCAGGCATTCAGATTCGAAAAATGAGATGCGCTCGCGACACTCTTGTATCAATTCATAGTCACCGCCAGTGTGTCGAGCTTCATCGTCGCGCTTTTGCCACTCTGCAAGTGATTTTCTTGCTCGGTCGAGGGGAAACTCTACTTTTTTCAGATCGGCTACTTCTTTGGCACTAGCCAAACGTATTTGCAGATGTTGGGATTTTATCGAATCCAATTCATTCTCACAAAAGGACAGCAAATAATCATGGTAATTTTCAATATTGCTAGGCGCCTGCTCTTGCGTCCTTACGCCGAACTTTTTTTCGAGAAACGTCAGAAACTCATTCAGCTTTAATTTGACGTAAGCTAGCATGCTTTACCCTTTTCAAAAATCTTGAGGCTGGCTGGAACAATACTAGAATGGTGCCTGAATCAAATCTGGCATGACAGAACAAGCTGCTGGCAGTGATCACAATCGGCAGAGAAATCATTGTTACTAGAACCGTGTTCAAACGAGTGGTTAGAGAGGAATTTCGCCGCCGACGGTAGCACGAGGGCCCCATCCACAATATAGCTGAGGCATTGAGATATAGTAAAGTAATTCCTCTTCGTAGAAACTTATAGGCAGAATATGTCCGGCTCGCCAATCGACTTTGATGCCTTAGAAAGGGACGACAGTCGGTCATGCTCTCTTCGTTTGGTCGAAAGACTGAGAGAAGATGTGGACGATGACGAACTGAAAGCCATTTTGGACTGGATGAGTAAATATAACGATTTCCGAGTTGAAGGACCGCTTCTGAAGATTCTCGAAGATTCGAATTTGACTGATATCGTCCGCGACCGCTCAAGCCAGGCTCTTTGCGAAATCCCGACTTCTGATACACCAATTCAGCGAGCGCAATGGTGGGCGTCTGGAGATCAAATCTTGATGCGTCACGCTCTTCGAATGTCAGAGGTCACGGTGCCTGAAGAAGCCTTGCTGGTCGAGACATTAGCTAATGAATCCTCTAGTAAATTTCATAGAGACGCGATTGAGGCACTATCGTTTTGTCATCCAGAGATGCGCTTTCAACAAATTAGAATCAAGGCTCTATCTCACCCTGACGCACTTGTGCGTAAAGCCGCGGCAAAATCATTGTTCTGGGATCAGCCTGTCATTGCAGAAACTGCACTACTGCAAGCGGCAAATGATGATTGTGACGATGTGGCGCAGGAGGCATTAGATACGCTTGTTTGGTATAGAAGTCAAAATTTGCTCTGCCAGCTGCATGGTCTTCGTTGCAGCGGAAGACCCGAATTGTTTGATTATTTCAACGACAGATTCAATTACGTATTCGACGACGTGCTGAGTGCAGTAGATCGCTTTGACAGTGATGCAAACGGCAAACACGCATTTTTGCATTATCAAAACTGGCTTGCTGGGCTTGGAAAATTCTTGAGCTTTCGAAGAATTGAAATTGCAGTCACTGCAGATTATAGTGAAAGCGACAGCCAGATGGACATGCTATCCATAAAAGCAAAGGAACTTTTGCATGCATCAACTGATGAAATAATCGCAGAATACTCTGAACCAAATACTCAACGTTCGGATTGGGGCGATAGTCCATACGATTGGAGTGTCTTTGCTGAAGCTGACAGAAAAAAACTGGCTGCATTTTTCTTAGCCAGTCCCGATCATTTGGTTCGAGCTATATCCGCCGGAGCATTTGCTGAATGGAATGACGCGAAGAACCTGGTGCTTTTGATGCAGGACAAAGCCCTCTGCGTGAAAAGGGCTGCATGCCGTTATGCGAAGTATCACAGCCCCAATGCTGAAGTCGAAGATGCTCTGCTTAAGACATTATCCGACGAACTGACAATATCCTCCTTTGCCAGTGAAACTCTGGACTCTTATGTTGTTCATGCTGCCCACAACGAATCGCTACTTCTTGATACTCTTGAGAAATTTGCTCGGGATGATAAACGTGAGGAAGTAAGACATGATGCGATATGTCGGTTGCTTGAAAGAGAGCCCGCAAGGCTCAATCAGCTCTTAGCCATCTTACAAGAACCGCCCATGCTCACTTGGTCGCTGCACTGTAGACTTTTAGAACACTGTAACGCTCAGCATGTGCGACCGCCAAATCTGGAATCATTGCTTGAAATCGACGATTTCGAGGTTCAGCGGGAGTTGGCTATAATGCGCGCAAGCATGGATTCTAGATGATGAACGAATATAATCGCTATGAATTTAACTAGCGGCGACAAGTGTTAATCCTAGAAGACGATTGATTCGTAGGGCGAAAGGTTGCATATGCAATGACTGTCTTGATTTACTTAAGATGATACTGTGCAGGCTACCGGGTGTAAGATGGAAGTGGATGTCTTGCCGATAGTCTAAGGACAAACGCTGTGCGATGCCATAAATATTTAGAACCAATTTGGTGCAAGATCACGAAGGTGGCGATCACCAATGTCGGCGGTTACGATTTCTTCGAGATAGTGGTTAAGGAGAACGGCATCGGCGGAATGTTGTTATGCGCTGCGAATTCTGGGCTTTCAACAGGACAAGAGTTTATCGCACAGTTCGTGCAGATCGATCATAACGGGAAATATATAGTTCAAGGCGCTCTTCCGATAGCGCCTCTCGTTCCTGGGGGAGGAGAAATCATTCCTTTTCCCTTTGACCCATCGATGTTTGACGTGCGCGAATAATAGGCAAAAAACTTGAGGTTAGTGAATGGATTTGAATCACAGCATGGACAGCTTTCGAGTGGCAAGTCGTGAATTATTCAATCATTACTTTCGTGTTCCGAATCCGTATCCTACTACGGAATTGCATCAAGCTGGAGATCCAGAACGGATTCAACAAGCCTTGCACAGTCACTGAAAGTGTTCGCGTTTTCAAAAAGTCCAGTTGCTGCAAGTCGAATAATTGGAACCGATCCGCCAACCAAATAGTCGGGATGTCCAATGAAAACAGCTTCAAGTTCTGGAATTGAATCGCAGAATCCTTGAACTTTTTCGTTACCAAATATCCTGTCGGTCCACAAATCATTATTTGCAGTCAAGGCGTATGCCTGTGGGGACGCAGAGAGGTGTTTCTCTGTAGGATTCAATTTGCCGACCATGGATGCATGAGCAATGGTCATGCCTGGAAAGTTCAAAGGGGCTAAGAATGATGGCTGCGGCTGGATGATTCTCTGTGAATTGAACGGAGTTTTTAGTCTAAAGCTTCTCTTTGATATTTTTTCTAATTGCATTAATAGTCCCCCAACTGGAGGCATGTTCGTTTTTATGGTCAGCGCAAGCAAGCCTTCACTCTTTTCACTAAGACAGAAATTTCGCATTTGAAGGGAAATTTTGATGTTTTTATAGCTATAAACTGCATGGGCATTCAGGCATGAGTCAGATGCTTGAGTATTTGATGATGATTGTGCATCAGCAGATTTTAAAAATAGAGACCGCGCCCATTTTGGCATTGAGCTGTTGGATTCTTCGGGGCTTAATCCCGTAGATTCAGTGTAAGTAGCGTTTACAGAGGGCGCGAAGGTACGCAGCGAGTTGGCTGCAGTTTTGAATTTGGCGACGTCTGTAAACCGCGGCGATGGTGACATGAGGCGTAAGTCCCTTGATTTATTATTGAACCAAATTCGGAAGTTACTCTTTGGGGAGAGCTTTAGCTGCTGGTTGCTGGGTTATGGATTCACCAGACTTTTTTATGTGTTCAGCGTCAGCCTGCGATGCTTGTTTGATCCAATACTGACTTAGCGCTACTTTTCCCTCACTTTTGTAGAGAGACGCAAGGATAAGCATGGACGTCGGTACTACAAAATAGCCAGGCGTTTGAACATGTTTGCTACGTTCAAGAGCATCAGACAAAACCTTCTCCGTTTCGGAATATTTTGCTTGTTGTTGGAGCACAACTCCTAAGTTACTCTCAGAGCACCAGTACTCTATGAAATCCGGTGAGTTTGAATTTGAAGAGGCTCCTTCCAAACTTTTCAAATCTGCGCGCCAAAAATATTCTGAAAGAGAATATTGATGCAAGGATGCAGCAGCGTGAGCTATCTGAAAATTATGCAGCGGCAGATTTTTGCATAACAGTCCAAATATAAGCGTCCCTAAAGCTAGACAAAGCAGTGTCCTATCAAAGATGGATGGCGGATTTAGCATGACTAAATTCATTAAGACTCTCCAATATGCACTGATCTAAAGCTTTTCCTCCAAGCTTGTCAATACTGGGGTTGGGAGGTAGATGTTCGTAGCGATCTGAATAGCGAAACACGAACCACGTTGCTGGCGATAAGATAGCAAGATTGAAAGCGACAGACCCGCCATCTGGGAGCAAACTTTGAGATCACATTTGAGAGCCGCGTTCTTGTTTGGCAGTGTGTGCTTATTGGCGACATCCGTGCTGGCAGCACGTGGCGACAGCATTGTCGATGAAGCGCATTCAGATAAGCTGCGCATTAAGGAAGCTCAAACTGGCACTTTCGACATGGGCGAAGTCATCCCCGACGAAGGGAACGAAGCGGTTGGATGGCAATCTCTTTATTCTGCCTACAGTTGTGTCTACCATCATAGTTACGCGCAGGCTACCCGTTGGCTAATGGATGCTTTGCGACAAGGGGCTGGTCCGCTATTTCTAAAAGGTCGCAGCGACCTGGCTTATCTTTCTAAGGGATTGAGCACCATCGCAGCACAGCGGCATGAAGCGGATGTGCCGGAATCATCTTGCGATGCGCAAGTTTTACAGGGGCTAATGGAAAACCTGGGTGGGAATGGACAGGACGCCATCGATCTTTTAAAGAGAGTCGCCCTCAACAATCCGACCTATCCATCTCTTCCATATTTGAAAACTAAAATCAGGGCTATGGAATTCCAGAAGTCTGGTGGTCCGTATCTGATTCCTCCAGACGTTCTACAGACTGGTGGCAATAGCAATCACTTTTCGAGATGGAATGTGAGCAAGTTGCCGCTTAAAGTCTATGTTCCTCCAGATGCAGTGGCAACTAAGGTTGCGGGATATCATGTTGGCGACGGTCAGTTGCTGCGCTCCGCCTTCGAAACGTGGCAGAGACAAAGTGCTGGTAAAGTTAGATTGGTATATGAACCTGTGCCCGAGCGAGCTGATATTACATGTGCCTGGGTGAGCGATCAGAAAGATCTTCACTTAGCTGACGCCATTGGCGTTTGCGGCCGGTGGGTCGATGCAAATAATTATCTTAGGCACGCTGAGGTCAAGATTCTCACATTTACGTCAGACCGCTATACCCCGTCCGGATTCGATAATCAGTTTCGTAAAAGCTGTCTTGAAGAAGTTTGCCTGCATGAGATTGGCCACAGTTTTGGTCTGAATCACAGCTCGGGCGAGAACGATGTTATGTGCTCTCATGCTCACTGGCAACCGCTGACCGCACCAACACTACGTGATATGACAGCATTAAATTCGCTGTACGTGACCAATGCTAGTGATTTTATCGGCGCTGGGTTTGATGCTCTGGACGGTCGTCAATACAAAGCTGCCCTTGTCGCATTCGACAAAGCCATGAGAGCTAATCCCAAGGATAGTCAAATTCGCGATGCTATCTCCATTCGTCTATTTAACGCGGCGACAATTGCAATACAGAATTCTGATTATGCAGGGGCGATAAACCTTCTCACAAAAGCAAACGAGCTTGCATCCGGCAGCGAGTCGAACCAGATAAAGCAGGGAGTGCTCAAGAGTTTGCACCATGCTTATTTGCAGTCTGGAAAATTAAAGGAAGCGGAGGCGTTGGAGAAACAAGATGCGTCACTGCAAACGGAAGGTCCTGACAGCGCCTCGTTCCTCGATCAATATGGTTTGAAACGCGAATCATTGCCGCACTATGAAGTGGCATTGGCGAAACATCCCGATGACCTCGCGATACGCAAGAAGTTTTGTTTTCTGTTGGTAACGCTGGCACGAGATGAGTCGAACAAAGACAATGACGACGAGGCCCTATCTCTGCTCACCCGCGCAAAAAGTTTGCTTCGAGCAGGAATGCCGTCACAGGTCATAGGAAAAGTAATGGGCGCACTAAATCTTGAGTATGTAAAACTGGAAAGATATGACGAGGCTGATCAAGCACGGAGAGAGGTCGCAGCGCTTATAGCACCATTGGTTGTGGTAAAGAAAGATACGCCGGAAGATGACATCGCGTATCTGGTCGCTGCAGCCAAGAAAATACATCCTGTGGACTGGGCACGCCCGACCGAAGTAGCTTCTGGTTGCGCAAAGCTCAGACTGGCTTACGAAGAGTACGTGGATGCTCTTCGACAGTGTGCTACTACCGCGAACGTCAAGGATGCACCTGCATGGGCTGTCGCGTTTATTGTCAGGCATAAGCATTGCGACGGTCGCAGCATGGATGATCCGCTCGGCAAAATGTTTGACCTCAGACATCGTCTTATTGCGTTAACTGACGAAAGTACAGTGATAGGGCTTGAGACCAGAGTTCCGTTGCAGAAGTTTGTAGGTACGTTGAGGACTTCGCCTGCGGCGAAGTAATTGCGTATTGAAAACTCACTAGGGCGCATTGGCAATACCAGTCGGATTGTGTATCGTCTTTCAGAGAAGTTTTCTTAACTTTAAGAACTGATCCCATTCGGAAATACATTCCCTAGCCAGTGCTACTGCATCATCTTTTTCAAAATCAATGATTAGACAGTATTTGGACTTCTGCTCTGATGATGACCATTCGCGACGAATGGAAGGATATCGGCTTGTATCTCCTCTGAGTTGTCCATGCTTGGTGCCATTGCACGCATCCTGACACTTGCGCATTACAGGCGAATTTTTTATGAACTGTTCCAAGTCCGACTTACCGATTACGTCGTCATTAACGAGCCAATCCTTTAGAACATAACAATTCTGAAAGAATGCGAATAAAAAATCAACGTCTGACATTTCATCTGCGCATATCCTCAGATACCAACGAAGCATGCGTTCGTATTGTGTGCGCCAGCCTTTTATGTCATGTAGACTCTGCCTCGGTAGCTTAGGCACCAAATTATCCTCTTTGCGACAGCACCAAGCCCTTTGGATCAAATATTGGGCGATTCGTTCCTCGATCAGTTTGGAGTAACTTTGCGCGTTACGACGGATTCAATTATCCCAGACGTTTTGTCAAAAATACCTTCGCCGTTGTAAAGCTCGCTGTACGTAACCAGTGCATATGATTTCCTCCCACACTGAGTGTTACTGGGCGTTCAATTGGACCAGAAGCAATCGGTGCGGGTGTCATCTAAGGCGCTATTTCGACTAGTTTTGAGTCGCGGATAACATACATTTTACCGGTTTCTTTGTCGAGAATGTAATCGTTTTGCCCGTTTCCTTGAGCTTGAATGACTGTTAGTTTTGCAGATTTAGCTGGTTCTATAAGGGAATTTGAGATGACAGCCTTAATTTGATCAGGCAAATCGACGCTATGAATTTTAAGCAGTTCGTCCACTGTCATGCAGTCTAGGCTGCACTCGCCGCTGGCGAGAAGTCGCCGTTCAAACCCCGAAATGTATTTTAAATATTTCAATTGATAGTCCAGCGTACATTGAAGCCGGAGTTGAAAGTTAGTTTCGATGGCTTTTTTAGGAATAGCTAGAACGGCAATGGTCGTCTTGGAGCCAAGAATTAGTGGCTGTGCCCTTGCTGGATAATATATCCATGCTGCGTCGCCATAACGAGTGGCAGAAGAAATTACTGTTGGCAAATTTAAATTGTATGCTTCCTGTTTAGACCATGCTTGATTTGCGCTCCCAACGGAAGTGCCAGCGTACTGCGGATTAGCCTCTAGGGTAAGTGTGCTTGTATCAGAACGCGCGATGCCTAATGTTTCGTTCACGGGATACACTGCCACCACTTTGACTGGTAATAAGACAGAGGCTGGTAGAGATTTGGAATCGCTACTACTGTGTTTTCTATCTTCCGGCTGAAACAATACAAATTTTGTTGCGAATCGTGCAAAAGAGTATTTTATTGGACCTAGTGCTGGGTTGAGCGGAGGTATATTGAAGTGTAGAGCCACTACGAAATAGGCGTTTTCGCTATCCCCAAACCTCGTGATTTTGCCGATTAATGGTTCTCCCAGAAACTTGGTTTTGTCAATGATGAGTGGAAATTTCCCTTTTACCGCAGATGGGTCTGTTTGACTATGAGAGTATTCATAAAAAAATTTTTTCGTAGACTTTTCTACTTCAACATCTGTCTGGTTTATCTGTGCTGAATTTTTAAGGTGCATCTTGCTGACTGACCCAAAGTAGCTGGGTTTGATGTTTTTAAAAGAATCGATGATTTTTTGGTCGCTGGTACTAATCGTGTAACTCTGTTCTGCGCCCACATACCTACCAATCGAGTGCGGTTTCTCTGGCAATGATTCGCTACGAGCGGTAGGAAGGGACAGTCCAAGATATAGTGCGGTGACTACTAGAGTCATAAGGCGTCGTTTCATGTTTGTTCTCGTGTCTATGGAATTCCAGTATTGGAAAGGTCACGCCGTTACCGTAGATTCTTAGGATTATCAATATTCAAGTCGTGTGAATAACGTTAGGTAGGCAAGTCCATGCAACACCGTGTAGTATTTTGAGCTCAGCGGATAGTCAACGAATGATACCTCAAAGTGCCATGGATTTTGTTCGTATCCAGTAATAGACCTGTGCCCGAGCTTTCGAAAGTGAGGTGTGTCGATGCCAGAAAATATCGTATTTGTCCACGGCTATAGCGTTCGAAGTTTGGATGCGTATGGACAAGTTCCCAGGCTTCTTGCAACCTTGAGTCAGTCAGGTCAGAATTTTGAGATATTTTTATCAGCCTTTGATTCTTTGGACGATGAAATCACATGCATCGAATTGGCTAAGGCGCTTGAACTTCGCATCAGTAGACTTGAAGCGCAAAATAAGCTATCGGTTAAAAATGCCGCATTTGTTTGCCATTCCACCGGAGCCATTGTTACCAGAAGGTGGATACTCGATCGCATTGCTTCCAAAAAGGATATTCCATCACATTTTGTCTCGATGGCGGGGGCAAATCATGGCTCAACACTCGCTCAATTAGGAAGAACCCAGTGGGCGCAGTTTGGTAAACAGGTTTTCGACCGTAGTCCATCGGGCCAGGGAGTCTTAACGGATCTCGACTACGGAAGTAGGTTTTTGCTGGATCTTAATAGAGAATGGTTGAAGCAAGAAAACAACGGTTTTCTTTCAAAGACTTTCTGCTTTTCGATGGTTGGGGATGACAATACTGCGAACGAGAAAATGTTCGGAGGCGCTGGGGCCGTCTTTTGGCAAGTCAGAGAAATTGGGTCTGATTCCACCGTTCGGATTTCCGGTTCGAACCTCAATTATAGGATGCTTACTTTTGACGGTGGGTCTACCAGCCCACAACTTGAAGTTTTGCAATTGAAAAGCAAGGTTGCGCACAAAATACTTCCAGGCGTCGCGCACACGGGAGAAGAAACCGGCATCTTCGATTCAATCAAATCGCTTGATGACAAGCCACTAAAAGAACTCATCACTGCATTAGCCGTTAAGAGTCCCCAGGAGTACAAAGACCTGTCCGATCGGTGGGACAACGAAAACAATGACTGGCAGTCGATCCAGGCGAACCTATCGATTGATCAGAGTAAGTGCAAATCGACAATAGTGTTTGAAGCTCGTTTGCCGTTCGATAAGCCCGTGGACGACTATGTCATTACCATACTTGATGAAAATTCTAGAGCAAAAACTGTCTCCAGCAGCATAATGAAAAACCAGCCGATTCAGAATAATACCAACCGTTCGGCGGTGTCTTTTTACGTTGACTACAAAACGTTTAGTGGTGCTCACCCACACATACTGAATCTAGAAATTGATCGATCTCCAGAAAAAATTCAATATGATCCTGTCAACTACAAGGTTCCACAAGTTATAGAGGGTCTAATCATGGCCAACGAATTCACTTACGTCGCGATAACTTTGGACGAGGCGGTTTTTCATGTACTCAATTACGCAGGAAGCCTCGATTTGAAGGCACAATGGCCACCTTTACCGAAGGAACAATGGTGGGTGGAATAAAGAATGATTGTTTGCGTGGAGAGAATTATGACTGATGATGAAATAGTCAATAGCGTCGAAAAGTCTCTGAGAGAGTTGGCTCTCGGCGACATCAAAAGAGCCGTAGAGGGCAAAGCACTTGTGGGCGCTTTTATATTGTGCTGTTGTTTGCTAGATTCACTCACCGGCTTTTGCTATCGGTGCGAAACAACTGCCGATACTTTCGATCAATTTTGCAAACGATATTTGTTGAAGGTGAATAAATCCTATGAGGGCGCCAGACTTTGGAAGGCTCTTCGCTGCGGACTTATTCACAATTATTCGTCTGCATTTGAATCTACAGGGAAGATGTGGCGCATCGAACTTGTAAACGGCCGCGAGAATATTCATCTAGAACGAGCGCAAGAAGCTGATAGCAATGCTACTTCCATCTTTCTTAATCTGGAGTCGTTCGTCGACGACGTAGAGAAGGTATTGGAAAACTTTTTTGTCAGCGTGCGCGATCCGAAAGACCAATACCGAACCAAGCTAAACCTCATCGCATTTGCAAGGGTGAACGGATGGATGGAGATTTTCGAAGAGAATTCCGGTGCACGGTCTAACAACCAGCTACAGAATACAATGCTACTGTCTTCTACTGGTCAAAACAGCCCTCATGCAGACACTCCCGCGACGCAATCCGCGTCACTGACAAAAGGAGCACTAAAGATTGAACCGGTGGTTATTCAGCCAGGCGTTGGCTACAAGCTCCCAAAGGAAGAATAACTACCAGGCCTATCATTCGAGGTGTGATGTCGGGTAATTTTCGACGCACCGCATGTAGTGTCTGGCACAAGTGCTAGAGCATGCGCGTGTTCATTGATAGTTTCCTGAGCGTTGCCTGCATGCATTGCCCTTTAGCGTTGCGGGTTTCGCATCCATCGAGGTTTCATCTTTCCACCGACTGGCATTCCAATTGGTGTTAAAGTCAGAACGCCCTGTTGACACTTCGCGCATGATAACGGGCGTTCATTTGTGCGGGTCCACCAGTCAAGCTGACCAACTTTATTCGCGCGTGCAGATTGTTAGTTCAGGCTCGTTTTGAATCGCTAGAACTTTGATTCCAGTTGCTGTTATTCAAATTGTTGTCAGATAGTCTTTCAGCATGAGCATAATCAGTGGAAACAGATGAGCTGCGCATATAAGCAGAAAGGTTCTTCGATATAAAACGGTCGGATTTCATCGACGTCTACTAATGGTTGAGGAGTAATCTAATGAACATGCGTTCCAAGCTTTTGCGCCTGCGAGTGCGTAACATAGGCTGCATTGGCGATAGTGGACTAGAAGTTGCACTAGATTCTATCGTCTGCCTCGTGGGAAAAAACAATGCTGGAAAATCGACTATATTAAGGGCTTACGAGTTGGCTCAAGGTGAAAGCAAGTTCAATTCTCTTGTTGACCGCTGTTTCTGGGCGCCAAAAAATGAACCTTCCGAGATTGAGTTAGACATTCATATTCCCAAAGGCATTGGAAACATTTCGGAAGACTGGAAAATAATCGAAGGCGAAAATCTCATTATTCGAAGTCGCTGGCGTTGGTCGCCTGATTCTGATAAAGCTGAAAGGGCGACTTGGGATCCCGCCAAAAACGATTGGTCTTCGACCGAGAAAGCTGGGGGTGCCGATAATGTATTTATTAAATCAAGGCTGCCCAAACCACTGAGAATAGGTTCGCTGCAAGATGCAGATAAGACTGAGGGCGTCTTGCTACCTTTGGCTTTGGATCCGTTTATTCAGCAAGTTACCGATAAACAAGCTGAACCAGACTCCGCTCTCGCAAAAGCTGTGACGGAAATGGTGAAGCTTGTGGAAACCATGGGAGTCGAACATCAAAAGCGTTTTGGTGACATTGCCCAACGAGTGCAGACAGCGTTCTCTGGCGTATTTCCAGGCATCGATTTGAAATTAAACGTGTCTATGAGCACACCGACAATTAAAATCGCGGATCTCTTACGCTCTGGCTCAGGTATTCGAATAAAGGATGGTAGGTCTGAAACCTCTCTGCTCCAACAAGGTACTGGCGCACGAAGAGCTCTTTTTTGGTCAATGTTGCGCGTTCATAACGAGCTGAAGAGAAACGAAGAGCAGCGGGAGTCATATCGAAAATTGCTCAACGCTCAGATCCAAAAATCAAAGGAACGCGAGAAAGAGGAATTAAACGCAAAACTTGCTGCCTTAGAAGATGGAGGACCGATTCCTCAAGCTGACGATGACTCGGCTTTGCCAGGTTATCTTTTGCTTATAGATGAGCCAGAGAATGCCCTACATCCGATGGCTTCCAGAGCGGTGCAAAAGCACCTTTATGAACTTGCAGAGGACGCTGATTGGCAAGTTATGATGACTACTCATTCTCCTTACTGTATAAACCCCTTGGCCGATCACACAACTATTGTTCGGCTCGAACGAAGCAAGGGAGATGAAAGTCCTCTTTTTACTAAGACAAATGTGTCCGACACAATATCCTTTAGTGTCGACGAAAAAGAGCAACTTCAAGCACTTCAACAAATGGATACAAGTTTTTCAGAGGTGTTCTTTGGCTCATATCCCATTTTGGTTGAGGGAGACACCGAGGACGCTGCATTTATCGCTGCAGTTGTTGAAGAAAACCATGAGCTAGCAAACCATGTTACCCTTGTAAAAGCGCGTGGCAAAGCCATTCTACCTGCTTTAATCAAGATGTTCGAACATTTCAAAATTAGTTTTGGTATCTTGCATGATGTTGACTGGCCTTACACCAGTCGAGGGAAATCCGGAATGTGGACAATGAATGCGACCATTTATGAGGCTTTGTCGAAATGTACCCGAGCCGGATTGACTGTCAGGCACCAATGTAGCATTCCTGATTTTGAACGCTATCTAGGTGCCGAGGAATCGAGCAGAGATAAGCCTTTAGAGGCATATCGTTTAGTTCGGAAGGAGCACCAATTGAAAGAGAAGATGCTTCAACTGGTCAATGAGCTTTATAGAGGCGCAGAATTTGGTTCTGGCTTAAATGAGGAACAAGACCGAGAGGTTTACCTAGCTTCTTTAATCAGTCGTTTGACATCATGGGCCGAGGAAAACAATAGTGCCAATGATACGCGTCTATCGCCGCCATCGATTTAAACAGACCTAGGTGAGACGAAAGCCACTGAACAGCCGCGATATGAACCAACTAGTACAGGAGTCGCTCATATAAGAAAGTACCCGACTGCACAGACCCGAATAAATATCACTAGTCTGTCGAGTTAAATGGCAGGGCGATTGATCTGGAATTTGTCCAGCCTCTTGATAGCGAAGACCTGCTTTGATAGCGACGAGGTAGAATGTTAGACATTTGGTTTGACTTTTGAGCAATTAAAGGTTTTGCATTGACGAAGTACCAGTGGTGCAATCAAAAAGATTACGCTTTTGATTGGAAGGCAAAAATAAAATGGAAATCGAGGCAAGTATAAAAGGTATTACGTATCAGCCATTTCTTTGCAAAACACTGTCGTCTTTCTCACACGATCAATTGCGAGAAGCGTTAGCGATCAGTACAACTTTTCTATACAGCTTTGCTGATTTGAAACAAGTCGCTATTAGTATATGGCTTTCTCCGAAGCGCACCCGGTCCTACCCATACTCTCGTGTTTATGACTCGTTGTCGTTCGGTGGACGGAAAGTGACTATTATTCCGCTGGTAAAGGACGAAGGCGCGGATGGTGATTGTGATTATCTGCAGTGGGACACAGTTGCCCTGATGGGCCTCTTAGGCATCTATGTAATTCCTGCGTACTACGATGGCGCTCAATCAAATCCCGCTTACAAAAATAAAATCACCAACCAGTTGCTCAGCGCGAATTATCTAGAACAACGCTTAATAGAATTGGAAAATTATCATTCGTCAGCATTACATTGGAATCTAGAACAGTTTGAGCGCCTATCTGAGGTTGGAGAATTGGCTTTGGCTGCGTATCAGGCGATCAGTAACAAACTGAATGTTCAGTTGCGTTCGACAAAATCCTTATTGAATAAAATGCGTGAGCTAAAGAGCGGCAAGGAGGATTTTTTGTCGCTATCCCGCTTACGCTCTCAGTCTGCACAACGAAGAGAGAGTAACACAGTTCAGCCCAAAGAGTTTTTTTCAGGAAACAAGGCGAGTGTCACGATAGTAGATTCAGTAGGTGGCACTTACTTCTTGACGGCCGATCATTGCGAAATCGTGGATGACGTTGTTCTTCTCGTAGAATCAAAGCACAGCAACACTCGAGCATTGCCAGCTATGGATGACATAAAGGATGGCTTGATAAAAATGACTTTGTTTTCGAATCTGACGAGTGTGCATCATAATTCCGTACAGTTCAAGCCGCTCGCGGTTCTAAGGTTAGCAGCGCATGCTTCTTTCAACACCTTAACTGATAGTCAAGTCAAGCATTTGACGCTTCTCCAAAGAGAGGCCGTCGTGAATGGTTTTAGGCTTGATTTGAGTGGGGTGAATGGATTTAAATCGATTCGATGATCGAACGCTCAGTGCTATTTTGCGGCGTAAACGGGGTAATTTATCAATATCCACTGTAGTTATTTGAGCAATACTATTTTGACAACAGATAAATTATCGCCGAATTGGACATGTCCGATCATACTTGGCGGCAACGTCGAAGGTGCACTGGCAACCATCAGTCAGATTCATAGATCGCTGCTTGAAAACTCTCCTGATTTCGCATACAAAAATGTGCATGTCGAACAATTGGATTGCTTTATCAAAATGCTTGAGGAGACAGCCAATGTTCGCGAAAGGGAAGCAGTCACATCCAAAATTCGTCTAGTACTTGTCTACAAACGCGGCGAGCCAGTACGTCTACTTTCTACATTCCTTCATCTGAAACAACTGATTTTAGCTCAACTTCTGAACCAAAGTCGTCTAGAAATTGCAGAAGGGCACATGTTGGTTCCATTCATTTGCTTTCGCAGCATCATTGAGCATTGTGCTCACTTTCATGACGCGACGCAAACATTGAACCAACTCAACCAGTCGTGCAAAGAATTGGAATTCGAGATGTTCACCGAACAACTTAACACGCTCGTAAAAAAGACTTTGCTCGCAACTCGATTCGACTGGGACGGACTCGACGGTCTAGACCACGAACAGCTTGCTGTCAAACTTGCGAATGGATCCATCTACAAAGCAAAGGCAGATCAGAAATTTATAGATTTAAATGCGCGGAGCATACTGACGCTTATAGAGCGGTTGAATAAATCCGTGCCCTTAGCGCGCGGAGCTTATGAACTGCTGTGTGAATTCGCCCATCCGAACGTGGGTGCTCTATTTGCAGTTACAACCGATATTTATACATCAATTGATCAAGAGGGAATAACGTGGGAAACCAAACAGATTGGCTCCGGGGAAATGAAAGTTTTTGACGATCTTAGTACTGTCTTCTCTAATATTTTTGTGCAAATGTCCGAAATATTGATGCGATTTGAAAAGGACAGTGAGCAATTTATTGAACAAAGGAATGTTGTACAGAGTATCATGCAAAATCGCATACGAATAGAATTGAAGAATCCTCAATTAATAGTCAACGGCTATGCGGAATGCCCGTGCGCAAGCGGAGCCAAAATCAAATTTTGTTGCGGCAGATAATCAATGACTGATTCGCATGAAATCGCCGACCTGAACCACTCAATTAAATTTGACGCGACTCATGAGCCATTGGCCTTTGAAATCCTTGTTGGCGGCCACTCAATGAGTTCTGTCGAGTGTTCGCGAAATTCCACTAGGTATCAGGACGCAAAGCCCAACGTTCGAAAAAGCCAAGAGTCACTACGACATTGTGGTGACCCATAGCAAAAAGCCTCCGGAGAAGAATGCTCCGGAAGCTTGTGCCATGCCTTGCGCCCGGAGAGATTCGAACTCCCGACCAAGTGGTTCGAAGCCACCTACTCTATCCAGCTGAGCTACGAGCGCATGAGTGGAATTCTACCACGACCAACTGTGCATCAGCAGCGGAGTCGCACAGTCCCGCAGGCACTGCCGTGAACCACTTGGAAGCCAGTTAGCACGTTAATCCACCAGTAACAACACATCACGCTTGGCTGTCAGAAACCTCTTACCAACCCCTGGCGCGCTACAATAACAGCCTCCGAAGCAGACCATAAGCCGCAGCAGACGTATCCGACAATGCATGCTGCCTTGCGTTCGGTAGCCGCAGTCATCAGCGAGGAAAAGCACCATGTTTAAAACTATCAAGAGAATCGCCGCTCTCACACCATTGCTCGGCGCAGCCTATGTAGCTCTTTCTCCACGTTTCAATGAACGTTTATATGCTTCACATCTTTTTCAACCACTTTATGATCCAGATGGCGACTATGTTCAGGCGCTTTTTACAAATAACAAATATCAGGATGTTTTCTTTGCCACCGAAAACGGTAGCAAATTGCATGGCGTCTGGTTTCAAACTGAGGGCGCAAAGAAAACCGTTCTTGTCAGTCACGGCAATGAGGGTAATTTGTTTGACCTGGGCATCTTGTTGCAGGGGCTAATTGACGCTGGCAACGCAGTTTTTGTTTATGACTATCAGGGATTTGGTCGCAGTCAAGGCACACCATCCATCCGTTCTCTTTGCGAAGATTCAGTCGCTGCCTATGATTGGCTGGTAACAGAAGGCGACGTTGCACCTCGCGATGTCATTGCCTATGGCGAGTCAATCGGAGGTGGTGTCACCTGCCAGCTAATTCGCACTCGCGAAGTCTGCGGTGTTATCCTCCAATCCGCTTTTACATCAATGCGTGATCTTGCACTCGAAAATATGCCCTGGATGCAGATTTATCCAACTAGCATGTTCCCTCAGCCTTATATGGACAATGTTCTTGCGATCGAAGATTTCTCGAAACCAGTTCTCATCATCCATGGTGCCAAAGACACTGAAGTTGGAACCCGCCACGGCGAAATCTTGTTCGAACGAGCAATCGGTAGCAAAAGCTACCTTGAGTTGCCAAACACCGCACATGATGAAGTGGCTGTTGAAGACCGTCAAATCTTTGCTGAAGGGATTCGAGAATTCGGCAAAACACTTTCAGTCAATGAGCCTGTTGCTGCTCGATAGTCCAATCGAACTCTCGAGACTTTTGAATGGACCTGCTCATCAAAATGATTGGCAGGTCCTTTTTCTTTCATGAAAGAGACTGGTTTCGATCAAAATGTTGTCTGGTCATTTAAACTTAGCTGGTCGGCGCTGTGGGAGAAATTGGTATGGCTCGTATCGGACATTCTGTTAGCATCACGGCGTCCGTAGCTGTCATGGCTGGCGTGTTGGTAGCACTGTTGACGGTGCTGCCTTGCCAGGCTCAACCTGCCAGTCCATATCAGACAAATCCGTCGAACGTCACAGACTGGTGCAATTCAGTCAAAGATATCGCCCCGTTCACGCAGCCAGCCGATGGCACTGTTTGTGGTCAGCCTTTCAAAGTTTATAACGCTAAATTTGTTTCTTCTGCGAATAATTTTGAATTTGATGATTTGCTCATCTCATCTGAAGGAAACGCGCAGAAAATCGAAATCAAATTTGATACCGGTTACTCACTCGATGACCTGCAAGGGAAAACTTTGACTTTCACGCCGCAAATTTCAAGTAACATGCCGGTCGTCAAAGTCAGTTGTGCAAATGGTGGCAACAGCGAAATGTTCAATTCGGTTACTGGCTTCGGCTTAAAAATGATGTTTGGAACGTACGATCATGGCGCAATATCATGCAAAATAATTATGCGCTTGCCTGGTCCACAAAGAACACATCTTCAAGGTGCCTTCGCCATTGCTATGTAATTTAGAGTTTGAGGGCTTTCAAAGGACATATCGGCTGCACTTGCCGCCTCATTATGATCGTGAGAAAACGTATCCGCTGGTATTTGTTTTCCATGGTGCTGGTGGCACTGGAGAGCTCGCAGCCAAGATCACTGGCTGGCATCACAAAGCCGATGCCGAAGGATTCATTGCTGTTTTTCCTGATGGTATCGCAAAGGATCCATCACGTCCACAATCCTTCATGCGTAATCCTCAATTCTGGAACGCTGGAGTCGCAAGCAGTGGTGCTAATAGACCAGATGACGTTGCCTTCGTGCGTACTTTGATTGATGTTATCAAACGAGAGCACAAAATCGATGACCGATGTATCTATGCCACAGGTTTTTCAAACGGTGCTGCAATGGCATGGCGCCTGGCTGTTGATCTTTCGGATGTGATAGCGGCAGTCGGTCCGGTTGCCGGTTTTCTGGCCATCCCGGAACCCAAGTTGGTGCGAGCTGTGCCTGCTCTTGTGATTGCTTGCGAAGACGATCCCATGATCCCAATAGATGGTGGCATGGTCAAAGACATCTGGAGCAAGGAGGCGCGAAATCGTCCGTCACTTCGTGCTATCGTCAAAAACTATGCCGAGGCGTGTGGATGCGCAGCAGAACCAGTTACTGTTTCTGCTGCGGATGGTGTGACTCATCTTTTCTATCCACCTTGTGTTCACTTCTATACAATCGCTGAAGCGGGACACACCTATCCTGGTGGTACTGAAACTCTGTCTGAGCGTCTCTTCGGCAAACGCACCGATAAATTGAACGCAACTGACTTGGTCTGGGATTTCTTCCATAGTCAAAGGCTGTGAGCTGGACTTGAATAGTTCAATGCGCTTTTTGCATCATTTGTGCGGGAATTGGAAGCCGGTTCAATTTCACCGCAGCGTTGATGACTTTTCCTGTTTCGTCGAATGAAATACTAAGGCTGTAATAGTCCTTTTTCCCAACAACCACTTTATTGAAAGCGTCGGAGATGTTGGGGACGTCGGCAATTCTAAGGTCATAACTTGACGTTGATCGATGTTGCGATTTGGCATCAGGAGACAATATTTTGTCTACGCCTGCTTTGTCAGATGTAGCCAAAAGCTCAATGTGATTTTTTACCCAAGCCCATCTTTCTGATTCTGACGCCCCTGGCACCGACCCTCGCCAGGGTAGCGCGACGTCGTTTGCAGCATAAGCAGATAGAGAAATCATAAATGTAACTAGCAAAAGACAAAGTATGCGCACGATAGGCACCATGTTTCTAAACTGCCGCGACTTTCGATTTTTCAACCTTATGCTCGACTGGACTGCCGCGTTCGACGATTTCCTCGAAGCGAACGTTCGCATTCAAGGTGCCAAATGTAGAACCCCAATCACGACCAAGACGCGAGTCACAGAAAGCATCCGCTACATACGATGGTGCATTGCGTACAAGTAAAGCTGCCGAAACACACAACGCCAATCTTTCGGTCAGCCGTCTTGCTTGTGACTCAACCATATCGCTTTGTGATTGCAAGATATCGGCTTCAAGCGCTGCCGCATATTTATCGAGGCTGGCATTGCCACCTTTTGCCTGCGCCCATTCCTGTCGCACCACTTCTAGTGCGTCGGGTGTTTTGCCAAAGGCGCGCAGCATGTCCAGGCACATGATATTGCCTGAGCCTTCCCAAATTGAATTCAAAGGCATTTCTTTGTAGATGCGAGCCATCGGTCCTTCTTCAACATAGCCATTGCCGCCCATAACTTCCATTGCTTCAACAGCAACTGAAGCGCCGCGTTTGCAAATCCAGTATTTAGCAGTAGGTGTTATTACGCGACGGAAGTGTGACTCGGCTTCGTCGTTCTGGCCGTCAAATGATCGAGCTACTCGCATTGCTAGAGCTTGAGCACCTTCGATTTCCAATACAAGATCAGCCAGTACATTTTGCATCAGCGGATGCGCCACTAATTTGTTCTTAAATGATTCTCGATACGTCGCATGATTAATAGCCTGTGCCACCACCTGCACCATCAAGCCGGCGGACGCGACCGCGCAATCCAGACGTGTGTAGTTGGCCATATCGATGATGGTTGGCACACCGCGTCCTTCTTCGCCAATCAACCAGCCGCTGGCACCATGAAATTCCACTTCACTTGAAGCGTTCGATGAATTACCAAGTTTATCTTTGAGTCGTTGAATGTGGATGGCGTTTTTATTACCATCTGGTAGAAAGCGCGGCATGAAAAAGCAAGATATGCCTTTTGGTGCCTGAGCGAGAACCAGAAAGGCATCGCACATTGGTGCCGAGAAAAACCATTTGTGCCCGACGATTTCATATTCGCCATCGGTGCCTGGTATCAATGTAGCTGTGGTTGTGTTTGTGCGCACATCCGAGCCGCCTTGCTTTTCGGTCATGCCCATGCCAATCAAGGCGCCCTTTTTCTGAGCGATAGGCACCAGGCGTTGATCGTATGTGGAAGAAAAAATCTTGGGCAACCAGATATCGGCGATGTCTTTGCGCTTAGATATTGTTGGGACTGAGCCATAGGTCATGGTGATCGGGCATTGCGATCCGGCTTCAATTTGCACGTGCATCATTACAGCCGCTGCACGCGCTACGTGGGCTCCAGCTCGTGGGTGCGACCAGGGGGACGAATGCAGACCATGAGCGACAGCTGTAGACATCATGGCGTGCCAGGCTGGATGGAAGTCTACTTCATCGCGCCTGTTGCCGAATCGATCGAATAATTGCAGCTGAGGAGGGTATTTATTGGCGAGTCGACCATTTTCAACCATTTCCCCTGAGCCTAAAAACGCGCCGTATTCTTTGAGAGTCGGTGCTGCCCAGCTTGCGCCTTCGCGAGCAACTGCTTCTTGCAAGGCGAGATTGGTCGTAAAAAGGTTGTAGTCCACCAGAGGCTGGGACTGGTTGAGGACGTCGTGCGTTTTGAATCCGGGGCTAGTATGGTCAGACATTTGCGATCTCCGATCGTTTTCGACTTTATTATCTTCGACCAATCACTTCATTAACTGTTGACAACTCTTAACTTTTGTAATGATCATCTGTCATGATGAATTTATGAGCATTGGAGCGATTGGGCTCGAGGCTCTGGAGACCCAGATTATGTCAATTATCTCGCTTAGACCGAATTGTCCACGCCCGCGCCCGCTCGGCTCACGTAAGCGTCATTATGAGCCTGCAGTGCAGGCTGTAAGCGTGGCGCCAGTTGCTGCGATCCCGGTTGCGGCTACTGCTATTGTCGAGCCTGAAGCATCAAAAACTGCAGGTTCGAAAGGGCAGGCAAAGCGCATCAGGCTTTTGAGCTACGTTTTCGTTTTTGCGGCAATCTACCTTTATGGCATGTTCGATCAAGCGCCATCAAATGGGCTGACGAATTTTGAGAGCAATCTTTTTGTCTTTCTGGCGCCGGCAATTTTGCTTGCTGTCGGACTGATTAACGTTTACGGATTGTGGAAATCAAGGCGCGCGACGCACCTGTGAATTTTCTGTTTTGAAGTCATTGCATCCGGTGTAAGGTGATCAACGGATGGGTATGATTAAGTCGTGGGCGTCAGCCCGTCGATGAGGAGAAACAGAATGCGATCGAGAAGATCCAGACTCACATTATTAGGTTTGGTTGCTTTCGGTATCAGTTCGATGCTGGCGATTCCAAACGGAGCGTTTGCTCAAGGGCAGGCGATCTTTCAGGACGACCGTCAGATAATGCAGACTGATCAGAACCAGGTGCAGCAATACGAAAATCAGGTTGAAAACTACGAGGCGAAAGCCAAAGAGCGAGACGCGGAAGCCGATAGTTATCGGACTTATGCCCAAAAGCGTATTTCTGAATTGAAAAAGCTTCAAGCTTCTGGTGGCTCTCCGACCAAGAGTTTAGTCAAGTCCAAAAATGGCGAGATGTATGCCTTGCAGGGCTGGTTGAAAAATGACGAAGATACTCGTCTGCAAGAGCAAGAACACATCAAGCAATTAGATAAAGCGATTGTCAATTTGCAGCAGCAATTGAACGGTCAAACTCAGAACCTCAGCGCCGACGTTGGCGCTATGCGCGAAGTTGCACAGAGACAGGCTGATGATGATAAGTTCAGTCAGATGATGCAAATCAATCACTTCAACGAACTGCAAAGTGAAATGGGTGCAGCTTCCTGGGGCAGACCGCCAACAGATGGAACGTTCAACAGCACCGGCGGTTATGGTATTCAAGGTGGATACGGTTACAGCATGGGTGGCGGACGACGCGGCGGCTGGTAATTGATTTAGTTAGAGCTCTGATAGATAGATGGAAATTTGGAATTGCGGCGTGCCGAGAGGTGCGTCGTTTTTCTTTGTGGTGGCATTATTATTTGCCACCACAGGCAATTCTTAGTGAATAATAATAATCAAAAATCGCGCGATACTTCTATTCCTACTATAAGGGTCTATAGGGTGTATATCGATTCGTAAGACCAGCCACCGAAGCCGTTATCGACAACTTGGCTTCAAGCACATAACATAAGTTCATCAGACATCGCGTGTGGCGATCGTGTTTATGTGAGGGCACCATCAATGGTTGTTGACCTGACTTACGGAAACGTTGTGTATGCTGACTACGGCCGCCGTTTCCCAATTCCTTTCAAAACATCTGAATTAAAAGAAGTCGAACAGATTTTCCGTGGCCTGCCACCAGGTATGGAGCCTTGTTTGTGGTCGGTTGGACGCGAGTATTTCCAGAAGGGCTTTTTCGCCGCTTCTAAAGAAGCTGAAGCAATTTTCAGTTTGGGTCATTATTTGTTTTACGGCGATCCTTCGCAGAATATCGATGCACTTGGCTTTGGCTACGAAGAACAACGCGACTGGATCGTCGAGCAAATTTTGATCGAAGACAAGCCAGCACCCGGCAATACAGGTTCTGAGAAGATGGCCAGTAGAAGCCGCGACTGGAGACGCCGTGCATCATATTGCATTCCGCCGGTCATCAGCTGCACCGACACATCAGTTTTGAAGGCATCTGTTGTCGCTCTATCGTCCTTTTGTGTAACCGCGCCCAGCCGTGAAGATGCCCAGCACGTCGAACGTGTTTTGACATCGCTACGTGAAGAATTAGAAATTCGTACGATGGGACCACAAACCGAATAAGTGGGCTGCTAAAATGCCCTTATGTGCGGAAGATATACATTAGCTCATACAACTGAAGAGATCATCGAGCGCTTTGCTATTGATGGTGTTTTCGACGAAGATGACATCCTCATGCCGGATAGGCGTAGAGGAGCTGATGAGCCGCACGGGCCTTTCGTTTTCCTTGAGCCCAACTACAACATTGCGCCGACCACTTTTGTGCCGGTTGTGCGCGCCCAAACCACTGATGGTGGTCAGTATGTGCGTGGCATCGAACGCATGCGCTGGGGTTTGATTCCTTTCTGGAATAAAAATCTGGAAATTACCAAGCTTAAACCGCTCATCAATTCAAGGGTAGAAACGCTTGCTGAAAAAGCGGAGAAGAGCGGTCGGTTTACTCGGCACCGTTGCTTGATTCCTGCCGATGGCTTTTATGAATGGCAGGTGGAGGGCAAGAAGAAGCGACCGCTGGCTATTGGTCTGCCTTCACGCTCACTGTTTGCCATGGCTGGCATCTGGGATGAATGGTCATCACCTGATGGTTCAATGATCCGCAGCTGTTCGATTATCACAGTGCCGAACAATCAATTTTTGCATGGTGTGTATCATCGCATGCCGGCGATTCTCGAGCCGGGGCAGGAAGCACAATGGATTGATATTGAGCTAGAAGATTCCGCAGCAATACTGCAATTGCTGCACCCATACAATCACGAGATGGATATGTATGAAGTTTCGACGCTCGTCAATTCTGTTGCCAATAATTCGTCTGCGTTGATTACGCCTATAGCTATTGGAGCGGACGCGGACGCGCCACCATTGAAGACCACGCGCCGCGATGAACCGATAGATCCAGATGCGCCTGTGCAGATGAAGTTACTTTAGTCCAGGAGAGATTTATGGCGATTAAAAGAATTCCACTTCCAGGCGATAAGGAACCATGGCGTCCGTCACAACTGCCCGAGGTGAAGGGACCAATTGATTACATTCGTTTGGATCAATTTTTGAAGTTTGCAGGTCTTGCTGATTCTGGCGGCGAAGCGAAGGCGATCATTCAAAATGGTGACATTGCCGTCAACGGTGAGCGTGAAGGGCGTCGTGGTCGCAAGTTGAGAGCTGGCGATACCGTGCAATTTCGCGACGAAAAAGTGGTGATTGACGCCGTTTTGCCAGCACTGGAATATTCTGAAGCATAAACCTAATGCTTAAACCTAAAGCATGACCCTAAAGCATAAAAAAGATCGTTGACAAACTTTTGTCCTCGGTTATATTGGAATCTATGCAAACAGTAATACAGCAATTTATATTCGCTCCCTCATCATCATCTCCATCAAAGAGAAGGATGCGGGCGCATTACATTGTTTGAACGATCAAAAACTGCTGAAGCTTTGAGCTTGACTGAAATGATTAGAAACGACGACAGAGCCCGCGCAAGCGAGGCTTTTTTGTTTGTGCCTCGCCGTACAAAACTAAGAGGTTGCAATAGAAATGAACGACATACATATAGACATTGAAGACATCAGGCGCGAGCCCGAAAAATACCGCAAGGCAATTGCGGCCAAGCACATCGATTTAGATTTAGACGAATTGCTGGACCTTGATAGCAAGCGTCGTGCGATTGTTTACGAAAATGATTTGCTCCGCGCCGAACGCAATAAAATAACGGCGGCAGTCAAAGCTGGCACAGGCACTCGGGAAGAATTGATTGCAGATGCTCGTCGAGTGGGTGAGCAGATAGCCGAACTCGAAGAAAATTTGCAACTGCTACAAAATCGCTTCGCGATACTTGCTGGTTTTGTGCCGGGTCTGCCAGCTGATGGCGTGCCGCAAGGCAAAGATGACGCAGATAATCAGGAAATCAAACGTGTCGGTGCTGTGCCCGATTTTGCTTTTTCTGTTCGAGACCATCTGACTTTGGCTGGCTTGCATGGCATGCTCGAACTTGATGGCGCGCGCAATATTGCTGGTTCGCGTGCTTACGCTCTGGTGGGCATAGGTGCTTTGCTCGAGATGGCTGTTCTAAGGTTTGCTTTGGATAAGCTCGTGGCTAAAGGTTTCGTACCTGTATTGCCACCGCTGATGGTGAAGGCTGAAGCCATGTATGGCACTGGTTATTTTCCGCTGGGAGAAGATCAGGCCTATACGCTCGAAAAAGACGGTTTGTTTCTCACAGGCACATCTGAAGTCGGGATGGTCGCCATGCACATGCACAAAACGCTTGATGTCAGCCAACTGCCTGCGAAATTCGTGGGCATCAGCCCGTGCTTTAGACGAGAAGCAGGCGCTGCCGGAAGAGACACTAAAGGTCTTTATCGTGTCCATCAGTTCCAAAAGGTCGAGCAGGTCGTTTTTTGCGAAAATGATGCAGCGTTGAGCGAAAAAATTCACTACGAGCTTTTGCAAAATTCCGAGGAAATTGTCCAGGCGCTTGAGCTGCCCTATCGGGTGGTTGCTGTTTGTGCTGGCGACATGGGTCTGGGGCAGGTAAGAAAGCATGACATCGAAACATGGATGCCAAGTCGTAATGCATATGGTGAAACGCATTCTTGCTCCACTTTTCATGACTTCCAGGCGCGCAGGCTAAACATTCGTTACCGAGATGCCGAGGGCGCAAAGACAAGACAATTCGTGCACAGCCTCAATAACACGGCTATTGCAAGCCCGCGAATTCTGATCGCTTTGTTGGAAAATCATCAAACGGCTGATGGAGCGATTAAAATACCGGAAGCGTTGCGTGAGTATCTCGGTGGACGGAAGCTTTTAGAGCCCGGCAAGTGAGATGCAACACATAATTGTGGTCAGGGATGATGGTTGTTCAAAAGAAACAAAAAACGGCAATGAAAGTTGAGCCTCCTAAATTGGAGGCTCAGCAGTCTTTAGCAAATTTAGAGGAATTCGAATTCTTCGACGAAGCCGAATACTCTCGGCTGAAGGTCGCAGGCGCAGTTTTTGCAGGCGTCTCCGCTCAATTTGTCATCCTGGATAAATGTCTGTTCGAGCGCGCGCGTTTTAATGGTGCCAGCTTAAAGAAGTTGAGACTGGCCGATTGTAAATTTGCCGCTTGTGATTTATCCAATCTCGATCTCTCAAAATGTGCGGCCAATCGCAATGAATTTCTAGATTCCAAATTAACCGGAGTCATTGCCAGAAACGCTTATTTTGCCAATGTTCGTTTTGACAAATGCATTATCGATGACGCTCAGTTTCTTGAATCTGATTTCAAAAAAGTCATTTTTAACGAATGCAAATTGAGCGGTGCCGATTTTCAACATTGCGATTTGCAAGAAGCTAAATTTGAAAACTGTGATTTGACTGGTTGCAATTTCGATGAAGCAAAGCTCTCTGGCTGTGACTTCAGAGGTTCTGATTTAAAGGGCGTGAAAGTGCGTCCGCAAGATTTAAAAGGTGCAATTATCAATCGCGATCAGGCGCTTGCGCTCGGTCATTATTTTGCCTCGTTGCTTGGCATTGAGGTCTTGGATATTTAGGTGTCTATTTACTGTAAGGAGTATCTCTGATGCGTTGGTCTCAATCTTTCATACCGACTTTGCGTGAAGAACCAGCCGGCGTTGAGGCTATCAGCCACAAGTTGCTGGTGCGCGCTGGATACATCAGACAACTGACTGCTGGTGTTTATAGTTTGCTGCCGCTTGCGCAACGCGTGCGCTTGAAAGTAATGCAAATTATTCGCGAAGAAATGAATCTGATTGGTGGTCAGGAATTTGCTCTGTCTGCGCTGCAACCCCTGGAGTTGTGGGAAGAATCAGGACGACTGGATGCTGTTTCTGAAATCATGTTTCGTCTCAAAGACCGAAAGCGCTCAGAACTGGCTCTTGGTTTGACTCACGAAGAGGTATTCACCACTATTGCTCGCTCCAGTTTGAATTCATACAAACAATTGCCGCAAATTTGGTACCAGATTCAGACTAAATTTAGAGACGAAGCAAGACCTAAAGCTGGCTTGCTCAGAGTGCGCGAATTCACGATGAAAGACGCTTATTCGTTCGATTTCGACCAAGCCGGTCTCGATCTTGCTTTTCAAAAGCATCACGACGCCTATGTCAATATTTTCACGCGCTGCGGGCTGGATTTCAGAGCTGTGCAAGCAAATTCTGGAGCTATGGGCGGCAGCGCTTCCACTGAATTTATGGCCATTACTCCATCTGGCGAAGATACGCTCGTATTGTGCTCGTCTTGCGACTATGCAGCCAATCAAGAGCGCGCGGAATCTGTTGTAGAAGAAGTTTCAGGTGGCAATGCTGACTGCGGTCCGATGCAAGAAATTTCTACTCCTGGTATTCGCACGATCAAAGAATTGGAAGAATTTCACGGCGGCGGTTCTGCTAAACATCAAATCAAAACTCTCGTTTATGTGGTGCCAGAAGGGCTGGTGCTGGCTCTTGTGCAGGGCGATCAAGAATTGAATGAAGTCAAATTGCAGGCGGCATTAAAAGCCTCCACAATTAGACAAGCGACTGAAGAAGAAATCGTTGGTGCTCTTGGCGCAAAACCGGGTTCATTAGGTGCTTGTTCAGTTAAAGCAGGAGCCGAACACAAAATTAAAAAGATTGTTGCTGATACCCGCTTGAAGGGGCGTAGAAATATGCTGACAGGTGCTAACAAAGACGATGTTCACTACAACAGTGTGGCCGTAGACAGAGACATCGCCGTTCACGAATTTCTTGATTTGCACACGGCTAAGACTGGCGAGTCCTGCATTAAGTGTGGTGGCGCACTAACTTTGACCAAAGGTCTAGAAATCGGTCACATTTTCAAATTAGGCACTCGTTATTCTGAAATAATGAAAGCTAATGTGCTTGGCGTGGATGGTGTTCCAGTGCCAATCGTCATGGGCTCTTACGGTATCGGCGTAGAGCGTTTGATGGCTGCAGTGGCTGAATTGAGCAATGACGACAAGGGCTTAATCTGGCCTTCCTCGATTGCTCCTTATCAGGTTGTGATTGTATGCGTTAACGTTAAAGACGAAGTGCAAGTGAAATTGGCTGAGGATTTATATTCTCAATTCAATGAGCTGGGCATGGATACTCTGCTTGACGACCGCGATGAGCGAGCTGGCGTCAAATTCAATGATTGCGAATTGATTGGTGTGCCGGTGCGCATAACAGTCGGCAAAAAGGCCGGCGCTGGCATCGTTGAAGTGCTCGACCGCAAGACTAAAAAGATGGATGAAATCGCGGTAGCCGAACTGGTTGATGCGGTTAGTAGCATGTTGAGCGAGGAGCCGTGAAGGAAAAGGTTGTAGGAAGTCTCATTCTCCTGGTTATCTTGATTGTTGCTAACGTCGCAGCTAAGATTGCGTTTGCAGTCATTGCTGACCACCACATCGACCTCATTAAGCCGATGTTCGTTGGTATCAGTGTCGCCTGTGTTATGTCGCTATTTAAGAGGACAACGCTTCCGACATTGCCAGTTTGGTTAGGAGTCGGTTCTTTCCTCGGTGAGATATCCACGCAAATAGCACACATTCAGCTTTAAGTAAAAAGCGAGCCCGCAAAAATAACAGGCTCGCTTTCGATTTAACTGTTAGTCGTTAAAGTCTTAAAATATGCTTGTGTGAAACAGTAGTGGCACACCGACATTCAGCAAATGGTGGTGTTGTTTCTTCTCTTTAACGATTACTGTTTCGTTGTTAGCTGGTGGCGTCACGATGACTGGTGTCTCTCTGATAATTGGAGACGTATCTGTTACGGTTGTCCGCGTTGTCTCCATCGACGACATTGGTGATGTGGTCTGAACAGTCTCTACTGTATCTGCAAGTGCACACTGGGCGCCGATGCTTGTGGTGGCAAGTACTGTGAGCGCACTGACTGATAGGAAAAATTTGTTAGTCATGATGACCTCCTGAGCCATGCTATCTTCCGTCATAGTTGTGGCAGTCTGGACGCAGGAATAGTGTCAGTGGTTCCGAAGTATTAATAGGTCAAAACGACTCAAAAATGGGTGTTGATGAGCAAGAAAGCCGATCTATTTGGAGAGATTAGCAGCGATGCCCTGCAATTGTTTGGCTATTTCTGGAGTTACTTCGCACATCAATCGGGTACCCTGGTAAACTTTTTCAGGCAATCCAATTGGCGAACGTCTCAGCAATTTCGCATATAAAACGCAGGCAGCAAGGTACACTCCATCTGCGGCCAGATGGTGATTATCCATCCTAAACAGACGGATATTGGGAATGTTTCTTGCCTGAAATAGAGCTGTACAAATTGGAATGCGTTGGGCACGAAGATTTACAGACAGTACCTGGTTGCCTCGTTCCATCAACTGATAAGCAACAGGGTCATTCGTGCTCCAGGCGTCTAAAATGAAAACCTGGGACTGATGCGCCTGAGCCATCGAAGCTAAAATCTGACCGTCTCTTATGGTTTCTGCGGTTTTATAAATAAGTTCCTTGCTGTGCGGTTGAAGCAAAACATAGTCCCATGGACCTGATTTATCAATTGTTTTAGCAGCCGAACCATCGACAAGATGATTGCGGAAGGCGTAGTCTTCACCAATGACTTCGGTCAATTTGACTTCGGCATTCGAGTGAGCTGCTCTCATCAGCCCAACCAGCACATTTGGACAGTCACCGATAGCCATCAATGTGGTATCGATCATCAAAATTTTTGTCGCTGTATTTGTATGACTGGTGCAAACCGGCAAAACCATTACAGGCTTCAGACCGGTTGCCCCGTTTTGCACAGGCACTTTGGTGAAAACAGCCTTCATATCTTTGGTTGTTTTCTGCGCAAAAACATGACTTGGTAAAAACGTTAGTGAAAGTAAAGCGGACGCAATTAATAGTGCTCGCAACGAATTTGTTTTCATCTCAAAATATTACTACCTTTTCGGGCCCGGCTCAATTGTTAATTGGGCACTAAAATACAACATTAGAGAACGAGAGACAGTATGGCTTTTTGAGCGTGCAAGCGGTTTTCAGCTTGATCGAAGACAACCGACTGGGGACCATCTATTACCTCAGCCGAAATTTCCAGACCACGATGAGCGGGCAAGCAATGCATCACAATTGCATTCTTTTTTGCATGGCTCATCAGTGTGGCGTTCACTTGAAAACTAGCAAATGCCTTCTCGCGCTTTTCAGATTCGGCTTCCTGTCCCATGGAAGTCCACACATCGGTATAGACGGCGTCAGCATCAGTGACTGCCTCGATGGGATCGTGTGTGAGCATCAGTTTGCATCCGGACTGCTCTGCTCGCTTCATCGCTTTTAGCCAGACTGAAGCATTAGGCTGATAATTGGCAGGGCAGGCCAACGAAAAGTCCGTGCCTAGCGTCGCTGCCATGAGCATCAACGAATTCGAAACGTTGTTGGAATCACCAACATAAGCGAGCTTTTGGCCTTTATAAGTGCCTTTGTGTTCCATTAAAGTTTGAAAGTCGGCAAGAGCCTGACAGGGGTGCTCTTGATCGCTCAGTCCGTTAATTACTGGCACATTTGCATTTGCAGCCAGACCAATGATTGTTTCATGATCGAAGACGCGCGCCATAATGCCATCTACCCAGCGCTCGAGGTTGAGGCCAATGTCACTAATTGACTCACGAATACCAAGCTGACCTTCAAGGTAAATGGCGTTGCCGCCAAGTTGCGTCATGCCCGCTTCAAATGTCACTCGGGTTCGCAGTGAAGGCTTTTCGAAGAGCATCGCCAGTGTTTGCCCCTTTGCAAAAAGCGTCTGAGTGGCGTCAAATTTGCTCAGTTTGAGGCGACGCGCAACATCAAGTATGAGTAGGAGTTCTTCTGCAGTAAGATGTTCGATGCCCGTCACGTCGCGTCCACGCAACAGTGGTTCTTGCAATACGTCGCCAATAATTGACGGACCTTCTGGCATGGCCATTCTTTGAGAATTGGTCACTCTTTTCGTAGCGCCTGTTTCGGTCAAATTGCTTGTTGGTTGGGCGGTCATCGTTTCACCTCGGTCGTATCAATCTCGAGATTCAAGCTCGGGAAGTAGAAAATAAAAATCGATTCTGTTGCCTGGTGGCTGTGTGTGTCAATAGCAATGACTTCGACAGCCCGAAATGTAATAGTAATGTCACGTCTGGGGTAAACTTGTCAGGCAATTAATTTGACGCAAAAGAGACCAGACCAATAACCTTTGATAGTAATTCGAACTGAGATTGATGAATGACGCACGAGCAATCTATTGAGCGCCTAGCCCATGCTAAAGAAGCTCTCGCAAGAGGCGATTTACGCGGCGCGGCTAAAGACCTCTCGGCCTCGCTTAAATTCGAGATCAATCCTGAAGCATACTTTTTGCGAGCAGAAACACATTATCTTCTTGGAGAAATGAGTCTGGCTTTTGAGGATTTAGAGAAGCTCGAGACTCTGTGCTTGAAGTTGCAAAACAGAGAGTTGTGGCTTGATTTGATCAATCAGGCTAGAACAAGATACGACATGCCCGTAAAGTCAAATGATCCGCTGGTGGCATCACCCGATCAACCCATCTCAATTTTGATGCCGACTGCATTGATCGACGCGAAAGCGATACTTCAGTCTATTGTTGCACACCCTGATTTGAGAATGAGCGGACACTCGCTGTTTGAGGAAGATGGGCGTCGCATCTGTGATTTGAGGATACTCGAACACAATACTGACTCGGCAAAATCTATAATCGATTGGCGCGATCAAAATCCTTTCAGTCGCGACGTCATCCGACAGATTCAAAAACATGCGATGCTCGTACAAATAGATGCACCCTGCGATGTCGCCACCGGCAACAGCGACCGCGTGGCTGAAAGCCAGACGATGCTTGCCATTAGAATGCTTCAAGTCGTAAACGCCGTAACGATGGCCATTGAGGCGCCAGTAGCTTTTTTTCGCTATTCGGCAGCAGTTCATCAGCTCGATGAGATTCAAGCCTTCTGCACAGACTTGACCGCGTATCATCTAGTAGATGCCTATGCATCGACCTTGTACAGAGGTGGTCTATCTTTTTCTGTCGGCATGAGAAGTCTTGGTTTTGCCGATGTGCAAATGTACGATGGTGTTACGACAAAGGCGGTCGCAGCCGATGTTTTGTATGAGTTCATGGTTTATGAGGTAATCCGTGAACGAGCACTGCTTAATTCTGACATTAGATTCACTTCGACAGTCACTGGTGAGACTTACGAGATGACACACATCGAATGCCAAAGCTGGGAGTCGTACGACGCTGTGGAGGACCCGCGTGCTAATCCGTTTGGCATCTGGTCAATCGAGCGAATTCCCGAAATCATCAAGCCAAGAAATGTCGAACAAGAAATAGTCAAAGTGCACCGCTTTTAGTGCACTCTAAAGATTGACTGCCTTCATCGACTGTTCCGGATAACGCTCTCCTGCTCCCGAACCGCTGGGGAGCGCGGCATTGATGTCGCTTAGATCAGCTTCTGTGAGCTTGACGTTTAAGGCGCCGATATTATCGGTAAGAAAATCAAGTCTTTTGGTCCCAGGAATTGGCACCACTTTATTGCTTTTAGCAAGCACCCAGGCCAGCGCTAACTGGCTAGGCGTAATTTTTTTAGAAGCAGCTATTTCCTTGATCTTTGCCACCAGGTCAAGATTCTTCTGGAAGTTTTCGCCTTGAAAGCGTGGCGAAAAGCGTCTGTAATCATCGGCGGCCAAATCATCAATAGACTTGATTGCTCCAGTTAGAAATCCTCGACCAAGCGGACTGTAAGCGACAAAACCGATTTTCAATTCTTCTGTTACTGGAAAAATCTCTTCTTCGCATTCGCGACTCCAGAGTGAATATTCAGTTTGCAGAGCATCAATTGGGTGCACCTTGTATGCACGTCGAATGGTTTCGGGTGCGGCTTCAGATAAACCAAGATGCTTGACCTTTCCAGCCTTGAGCAGGTCTTTCATCGCGCCAACAGTTTCTTCAATTTCGACTGTTGGATCGACCCTGTGCTGGTAATAAAGATCGATTGTGTCTATTTTCAGTCGTCTCAAGCTTGCTTCACAGCACTCAGTGACATATTTTCTGTCACCACGAACGCCTGTAAACTCGCCGTTTGGTCCTCTAGAGACACCAAATTTAGTGGCGACGATGACTTTGTCGCGGCGTCCGGCGATAGCTTTGCCGACCAGTTCTTCGTTGCGACCGTTGCCATACATGTCGGCTGTGTCTAGAAAGTTGCCACCAGCATCTAGATAGGCGTGAATGACACGAATGGATTCGGCGTCATCGTAAGCTCCGTAGAACTCACTCATGCCCATGCAGCCAAGCCCTAGCGATGAAACGAGCAATTGACCGCTTCCAAGATGACGTCTGTTCATATTTTCTCCATTCAAGATGTTGTTATTCTCCACGTTTGCGGCCCCACTCACAATGTGATGTGTGCATGTGTGCGCGTTATTTTCGAAGTCATCAATGGAGCAACTGCTCTGATAATACCTCGCTGATGAGCATATCTGTTGGGGTTTCATTGTACATATAAAAGATATTCACTGTGCGTCTATTGTGGTCCTTTTGTATCTACTGTGCTGTTTATTTCTCTCGATCGCGAGCAGTTCGACAGTTACCAACCAGTAATCAAGCTGATAAACTGACTGCTTACATTTTTAGAGACGATTCGATGATTTCAGAAGAATTCAAACGAAAACTTCGCAGACCGATGGGTGCACTCTTTGTCGTGCTTTCTATCGTTGAAGCCAAGTTTTTTATATTCGATGTGCTTGAGTCTTGTAAACACGGTCATGGTGAGACTATCAGCTATGATGAGAGAGGGATTTACCTTCCATTCTTGACTCTGATGCTAGGAGTACTTTTGTTGTTTTTTGGTGACAAGCAGCAAAAATTGCTGCTGACGTCTGAAAGAAAGCTATCGAAAGCGGGTTGGCTGCTTGTGGTGGTAATACTTGCTGTCGGATTCGGCGCTAGCGAATGGTTCAAGGTCCAGGTCAAGGAAATGGGATATGTGCCTCCTGATACGTTGGAACTTCGGTATGTGGATGCGAAGTAATACTGTATTTAGTGCGCAATTCCTTGAGGCTTCCCCACACAAATGAACGAAGATCAATTCTGGGCTTTTATTGATCAAAGCATAGCTACTGATGGTAAAGCTAATTCCCTGCGCGAACAAACCCAAAAGCTAATGTGCCTTTTGGAGCTTCTTGATAAAAACTCTTATCTTGATTTTATTACTCAGTTCAAAGCAAAGCTTTTTGACGCCTACACATGGGACTTATGGGCGGTGGCATATATCGCCTATAACTTCACTTCAGAAAGTGGGTTTGAAGAGTTTCGGGCATGGTTGATCAGTCGCGGCCGGCAAAATTTCGAGGCGGCGCTTGCAGATTTTCATGTTGCAGCCGACCTTGTATTGAACTATCTGCCACTGCAAGCGACAGGTGAGGAAAGCGAAGAGTTCTGTTTGAGACCACTCGATTTCTTTGAAGCGGTTTTTGGTGAGCATTACTATGATCTGTTGCCAGAAGACGTCTACATGTATGGAGATCGTGAACCATCTGGAGAACGGTGGTTGCCTGAAAATCTGTACGCAAAATATCCCGAGCTTTGTCAGTTGTTTGGAAGAGTACAGTCAGATTTTTTGTAAGGCTGACGCACTTGAATGAAGATGTCCGAAAACGGCTATAGTTTTGACAAGACTTGCGTTAGTATGAACTTATGGAACTTACCCCAGATGTTTGCTATCAGGCTTTAAAGACAAAAGATCGTCGCTTCGACGGATTGTTTTTTGTCGCAGTTCGCTCGACCCACATATACTGCCGACCGGTATGTACAGTCAAATTACCGCAACAAAAGAACGTCACGTTCTATGAGCTGGCATCAGCTTGCGAACGCGACGGCTACAGACCATGTCTAAAATGCCGGCCAGAACTGGCTCCTGGTAATGCCAATGTGGATTCTAAAAATCGATTGGTCATACGGGCCATCAGTCGAATTGAAGATGGTGCCTTAAGTACCGACACTATCGAGCAATTGGCCCATGAACTGGAAGTGACCAGCAGGCACTTGCGCAGGGTATTTGAATCTGAGTTGGGAGTGACCCCTGTACAGTTTGTGCAGACACAACGTTTGCTTCTGGCAAAAAGATTGCTTACCGATACCAATATGCCTGTCTCTCAAGTGGCGATGGTCAGCGGTTTTTCAAGCATTCGAAGATTTAACGCTCTCTTTGTCGAAAGATACAGACTCAGTCCCAGCCAGTTGAGAAAATCGACGATTTCGCAGTCGCCCCAAGCAGATACTTTTGCTTGCCATTTATCATTTAGACCACCCTATGACTGGCAATCGATGCTCAGCTTTCTGCGTGCGAGAGCATGTACTGGCGTGGAGTACGTCGACAACGACAAGTATATGAGGACGGTGCTAATTGATGGAGTAACTGGTTGGGTTTCGGTTTCTCTTAGTGATAAACCTTCGATGTTGTTGGTGACACTATCATCTTCACTAGCGCCGAAATTTCTGCAGGTGCTGACGCGACTTAAGCGTCTGTTTGATTTGCAGGCAAAACCGGAATTGATTGATGAGCGTCTGGGCGAAATAGCGATGAAACACCCGGGACTTAGAGTCCCCGGTGCCTGTGATGCTTTTGAGGTGGCAATTAGAGCTATTCTTGGGCAGTTGGTGAGCGTCAAAACAGCGTCCAGCTTTGCAGGTAAAGTAGCCGCAAAATATGGAAAACGCATTGAAACTCCATTTCCCGAACTCTGTTTAACCACACCTCAACCTGCTGATCTTGCGCGAGCTAGAGTCGACGATCTCGTTGCACTGGGAATCATGCCGCTGCGAGCGCAAACTCTTATAAATTTTGCAAGAGAATATTTGCACGGCAAGCTCGTTTTGCGTCCAGGAGTTGACTACGACGCAACGGTTGCTAAATTAACAGCATTGCCTGGAATTGGACAATGGACGGCAGAGTATATTGCCATGCGTTGCCTTGCTTATCCTGATGCTTTTCCAGCTGGCGATCTGGGAATAAAGAAAGCGCTCAACCTAACCAGTCAAAAAGCACTTACAACCGAAGTAGAAAAATACCGTCCATGGCGCGCCTACGCCGCTATGCACCTCTGGAAAACGTTAGAAACCAAAATACCTGGCTGAGGCCAATAATCATGAATACTGCTGTCAATTCATCTCGAATATTATCTGTATGCGTTGCCAAACCCAAAATAATTGACTACGGGCGCAGGCAAGTAGCAACGAGTATTTTCAAGCAGCCCGTTACCGGGAAAATTCCTTTGCGCAAGCTTAACCTAGAAGGTGACGAGCAAGCAGATTTGACAGTACATGGCGGACCGGATAAAGCCGTATATATCTATCCGTCAGAACACTATCCGTGGTGGCGTCAGGAAATGCCTGATGTAGAATTTGACTTCGGCAAATTCGGCGAAAATCTCACCACAGAAGGTCTACTGGAAGATAAAGTGTGCATTGGCGATCAGTTTCAAATGGGCACTGCTATTGTCCAGGTGAGCCAGCCTCGCTTGCCTTGCTACAAACTTGGCATTAGATTTGGACGTACCGACATTATCAAAAAGTTCGTGCAGAGTTGCAGAAACGGCATTTACTTTTCGGTGGTGCAAGAAGGTGAATTAAGTATCGGCGACTCGATTACCTATTTGCGTTCAGACGAGCATAAAATCTCTGTCAAAGACGTAGCAAGGCTTTTTACAGGTCAAACAATTGACCAGGACTTTGTTCAGCGAGCATTGCACTCGAATCTCGCAGGGCAGATGAAAATGTTCATCGCCGGTCTTTAAAGGTTGCTAGAATTCGCTCTGCAATGTGATCGCAATGCGTTTCGAGAGCAAAGTGTCCTGTGTCTATAAGTTCAACGACGACATTTTGATTGTCTCTTTTAAATGCTTCCGCACCTGGTGGCGTAAAAATCGGATCGTTTTTGCCCCATATTGCGAGCATCGGCACTTGTGTTTTTTTGAAGTATGCCTGAAAGCTTGGATAGAGCGGAAGATTGTTGCCGTAGTCGAGAAACAAATCTAGTTGAATGTCGGCATTGCCAGGGCGTTGCATTAATGCTGCATCAAGTGTGTAGGATTCAGGGGCAACTGAATCAGGCTCAGATACACCAACTGTGTACTGCCACTTAGTTGCCTCGAAAGCGGTAAATGCTCGCAGAGCTTCACGATTTTCTTTAGAAGGGTCTTGCCAATATTTTTTGAGCGGAGCCCAGAATTCGCCTAATCCTTCTTCGTAAGCATTACCGTTTTGCGAAACTATCGCTTCGACATTCTGAGGATTCGCGACAGCCAGACGCAAGCCAACTGGTGCACCATAGTCAAATATGTACACTGAGAACTTTTTGACACCAATCTTTTCCAGAAAAGCTTGCATGGTTTTCGCTAGATTATCAAAACTGTATCTGTAGTTTCGCTCGGCAGGCACATCGGTGAAACCAAAACCAGGCATATCTGGTGCAATGACGTGATAATGTGACGCCAACTTAGGTATCAGATTTCTAAACTGATGGGATGAAGAAGGAAAGCCATGAAGTAGTAGCATTACAGGAGCGTTCTTGGCGCCGGCCTCTCTATAAAAAATGGAGACACCGTCCACAGTCGTTCGCTCGAACTTTGTTTCGCTATGCTCAAGGGTGTTGCTAGTAGTTTTCATGCAATCTCCAATCTGGTCCGCTACTCGTAAGATCATAACTCGCAAGACAACCTTGCGTTAGTCGGAATCGGACATGTACTTCGACGATTAATTTAAACCGAAACCATTACAGGTCCGAAAATGGCGTGTTTGAGGCGGAAAGAAAGCTAATCTACTATCAACGGCTCGAAAATCGATTGATGCTGACAACTTGAATTTAAGGAGCTTACGATGAAATACGTGCATAAGTTCGTGGATACTCCAGTTGGCAATCTGACGCTTGTGGCGAGCGAATTTGGTCTGACAGCTATCCTGTGGGAAAACGACAAACCGACAAGAGTGCGCTTAGATGAGGGTGTCTTAGACGAAGGAAATTCCACTCTCGTCACTGCGGAAACGCAACTATTAGAGTACTTCGCGGGCGCCAGGCAAACTTTCTCTCTGCCACTGCATTTTGTCGGTACTGAATTTCAAAAGAATGTCTGGCACGCCCTGTTGACCATTCCTTATGGTGAAACGAGAAGTTACGGGCATATTGCCCGACAAATAGGAAACGAAAAGGCAGTCCGGGCAGTAGGGGCTGCAAACGGCAAAAATCCTCTTTCAATCATTGCTCCATGTCATCGTGTTATCGGCGCTTCAGGCGAATTGACGGGCTTTGGCGGGGGGCTTGCCGCCAAAGCGTTATTGCTAGATCTCGAGAGAAGGTATGCTGGCACTCCTGTGCAATTGACTCTGGCAGCCTGCAACTAAGATAAGCTACAATCGCCCTTCAATTTGCGAGGGCCACCTTGATGAATCACTCTTTGAAATACCTGTTTTTAGCCGCAGGATTAGTTGTTGCAAACCTCACTGGCAGCTGTATCGCCGACGAGACGATTAGCAGCAGCAGCAAAGCAAGCAGTGTGACAATCACCGCTCCGGCAAAATTGCTTTCAAACACCAGTCAACCACTCTCGTGGAAGCCAATTGGACAGGGCACCGCACGTGACACCATCCATGTGGACGCAACGAAAAAATTTCAGACAATCCTTGGTTTTGGTGGCGCATTTACTGATGCCAGCTGCTTCACATTTAAGGAGATGCCGGCAGAGGCTCGACAGAAGCTCTTTCATGAGCTGTTTGCACCGAGCGAATTGGGACTGAATGTTTGCCGCACCTGCATCGGCTCCAGTGACTATTCTACTGGGGTTTATAGCTATGACGAAGGTGAGCCAGATCCTGAATTAAAGCGCTTCTCAATTGACTTTGATCGCCAGTACATATTGCCAATGCTGCGCGAAGCGATTCATACCAATCCTGATTTGTTTTTATTCTCCACACCTTGGAGCCCACCGGGATGGATGAAATCAGGGAAGTCACTGCTTGGTGGCACCATGCATCGTCAGTATTTGTCTGCATATGCCAATTATTTCGTGAAATTTTTGCAGGCGTATGCAGCTGAAGGTGTGCCTGTTCCAGCAGTGACGATTCAAAACGAAGTTGATACCGATCAAGATGGACGTATGCCGGCATGCTCTTGGCCTCAAGAAATCGAAGCCGATTTCACAGCATTGCATCTTGGACCAGCGCTCGATAAGGCTGGTCTTAAAACGCAAATCTGGTTGATCGATCATAACTACAATTTATGGGGGCGAGCGATTTGCGAATTGGAATCGCCGGATGTGCGCAAATACGCAACAGGAATTGCCTGGCATGGTTATCTTGGTGAACCAGATCGCATGACGCGCGTGCACAACGCGTACCCTGATGCGAAGATGTACTGGACTGAAGGTGGTCCCGATTATACAGACAAAGCCTACCGCACCGATTGGACAAAATGGGGTCGTACCTTCACAGGCATTTTCCGCAACTGGTGCCGGTCCGTGACGGCCTGGAACATCGCCCTTGACGAAAACGGCAAACCAAATCTTGGACCATTTCCCTGTGGTGGCATTGTTACAGTCAATTCCAAAACAAAAGAAGTGACAAGAAGCGGTCAATATTATGCGCTTGCCCAATTTTCCAAATTCATCAAGCGCGGTGCCTATCGCATTCAATCAGAAGGCGAAGTGGCCGATATCGCTCATGTAGCGTTTGTAAATCCTGATGGTCAGCGTGTTCTTGTGTTGACCAACAGCGGTGCTGCACGTCCGATTAAAGTGCGCGCTGGCGAAAAAGAAACAGCGTTAAACCTGGACGCAGATTCAATTACTACAGTAGTCTGGTAATTGATGGAGCAGGAAAAATGCCTGATCAAGAAACAGTAGCAGCAGAGAGCAGTGCAGTGCGCGTAGCACTATGGCGAGCTATGCATGTTCAGGTGGATGCGTCTCCGCATGTGCTCGAAGACGAGATTGGTCTGCAGCTCGTTGCACCAGACGAGGACTGGCGCAGTCGGCCTGATATGGACCCGACTTTCACGCGACCATTTCGTGCGTCCATCGTCGCTCGTGCTCGCTTCATTGAAGATCTGGTCATCGAGCAAGCCGCTTGCGGGCTGACGCAGTACGTCATTCTTGGCGCCGGTCTTGATAGTTTTGCTCAGCGCAGGCCAGAGGTCGCCTCCAATTTAAAAGTGTTCGAAATCGATCAGCCTGGTCCGCAAGAATGGAAACGTATGCGTCTGATTGAGCTTGGTTTCGGTGTTCCCGAATGGCTGCGCTTTGTACCATTCTGTTTTGAAGTTGGTAGGTCCTGGTTGGATGCGCTCGTGAGCGCTGGTTTCGATGATACCAAGCCCGCAGTCATTGTTTCGACTGGTGTTAGTATGTATCTCACTAAAGGTGCCAATGCCACCACTTTGCGGGAAGTTGCAGCGCTGGCTCCTGGATCAATTTTTGCTATGACGTTCTTGCTACCGCTGGAGATGGCAGATCCAGAAGTGCGTCCAGGACTCGAGATGGCAGAAAAAGGCGCGCGTAACAGTGGAACCCCGTTTCTCAGTTTTTTCAAGCCAGCAGAAATCATGGCTCTTGCTCGCGACTGTGGCTTCAAAGAAGCACAACATATCTCGGCTACAGAGCTTACCGCTCGCTATTTTGCAAATAGAATTGACGGATTTCGTCCACCGAATAATGCAGAAGAGTTATTGATTGGCACGATCTGAATTCAAATTTCTTTGGGTGGCTGCGCGTCACTGTTTTTTGCCTGTTTGTCTCGCTGAGCTGCTAGATCATCAAACATCTTTTTGACGATATTGAGGTCGCCACCATCAGAAGGATCGCCGAACGCTTTAACTTTAGTGCCGCACGCTTCCCAGTCTTGAGTTAGAAGATCTTCGCCGAATGCAACGAGGACGCGCGTACCCCAATCTCCAGGTATTTCCATATCGGTTGAATTTGCTTTGGACGACATTTCTTTTTGGTCGCATTGTGTGCGACAAATAAGAGCCCCAAGCGCTTTCAGGCGTCGCTCTTCCCAGGGTCTCGTATGAATACCAAGTGAACGCCTGGCGGCTCGCAAAAAGAGTAAATAATTTAAATAGCGTAAGTGATAAACTAGGGCGCGTCGCCCTCTGGTAATCTCAGTGGCTACATAACCGTTTTCGTCGATACCTTTGATGCCATTTTGCCAGATTTCATCTTGAGCCTGATAGCAAATTTTATCATAGGCCAATAGACGGTAGACTGCGCTCGTGAAGCCATCTTGGACGTAAAGGTTACCGCCTGTTGCATTTGCCTTGTGCCAATTGGCTATTAACTCATGCACTCGTTTTCCTAACCACGGAGTAACGTTTGGTCCGAGTTGCACTCCGTGCGCTTTTAGCTTAAGCGCTAGCATTGCCATTGTACCGATCATTATCCGTCGATTGATACCACCTTGTCGGCTATAACGGCCGTTTGTATCGTTGCTCGAGCGAAGTGCATCAGCTCTAGCCCATTCTTCCAACGTGGCATTAGCACTTTCTATTGAAAGGTTTTTGAGCTTGCTCCAGCGCGGTTGTCCGTCAATCGATTCGATTACGTATTCAGCGAAATCGGTGACTGGCTTTTTTGTTTTCTTTCTCACTGACTTCGTTGACGACAGAGCCGCGGCTGTCACTATAAAACTGAGTGCCGGTCACGTTGATGAGTGGCGGATAGTCAGGATTTGGCCCTTCTTGCGCCATCGCTGCAATCGGAAAGTTTTGTGCGAGCAAAACGACGGCAGAAAAGTGCGGCAGCAGATAGTTTGTACTTTTGGTCTGATACATAAATGGAACCAAAAACTTCCCCATTGGTTTGACACTGGTCGTGTCTTTGAATCGACAAAAAAAGCAAATAAAAAGACCACCCGAATTGCTTCGCGGCGGTCTTTTCACTATTGCCTGACTGCCTCTTGCGATGGAGGCTCAATATTTCTCTAAGCTTCAGTCAGTCCGTCACTTAAAGCGGGCTACTCACTACAGTTTCCGGTCTGCGCAGACCTAGTGTTTCCGTAATGCCCCTCGGCTCGAAGTGGCAATCGCTGCTCACTCACCGGTTATGCATCTAGTATAACCGGCTTTGGAGAACCTTCCAGTACCCCAGAAGACAGTTAATGGACATGCGCTTGGCAAATTTCAACTGGCTCTAGGTACGAATCTTTTCGCTAGGAGAAGCAGTCAAGCTCTCGATCTGTCGTCGTAGCCGCGGTTGCACGGATTGCATATCCAAGCGGATGGGTTTGGTGGATTTTGTATATACTAGCGGCTGAATGTGTGTATATTAAGTACTCTTTCGCCTCTTTAGATTTTGAATTTGCCTAAATAGTTTCTGTTTTCGAAAGGACATAAAATGCACGCTGTTCCGAATCATGCCGAGCTTGAACAGGCTTTCGAGAAGTCCTTTGAAAAAGAACCCGCTTCTTATTCTTGGGGGTTCTTTGCCTATGATGACTCTCCAGATACTATCGGTGGAGGCTCAGGAAATTTTAGTTGGTTTGACTCTAAAGAGGAACTAGTCAACTTCTTAGCAAAATTCCCACTGCTTGCACATAGCTTGGACACCTTAGATACAGAACGTTTTACAAAGGCAAAGAATTTTGTGGAGTCTGTGACATCAGATGATTTTGACCAAAAAGCAGTAGACGAACTAAATAAAATCAATGCCGGAGTCGAGCAAATCCAGTGGTTTGGTCAACTGGACGACTTGTTGTCTGGTGAAACTGAGTTTGCAAAAGGAATGCGTGCGTTTTTTTCAAAGTCGTCGGAAAAGCTTGCCAAAAGCCAAATTCCTGAGTTTGCCGAATTTCTTCGTAAGTGGGGACACTAGGGACGACCTGGAAATTTCGCTTTGGCTTCAAATGCTAGCGGCTATCTTAAAGTAGGTCTCTCTTGATGGTGCTGATTTGCTCGCGTCTAAATATTTCTTCGTCGTCTTTTTTTGCTCGCAACACTTCCTTCAATTGAAATTCTTCAGTAGAAGATGTTAGTTCGTAATCAGCGCTGACAGTGCAATTCCAATCACCACGCTTCCAAGCACTGGTGTTCTGCTGTACCCAAAGCCCGCTGTTTGGCAGACCTTCTTTGATGACGAATGTTTGTGTTGATTGTGATTCTAGAATGGTGCCTATGTCATATATTCTTTTACGCTCAAGTGGCGACTTGAATTTCACTGAGGTGCCTGAACTGTTCTCGCTATGGAAATAATGGCTTACACCGGCCGAATGGATAATTGGTATGGAAAAAACAGGGTCTTCAACTGCATCACGAACAGGCAGAATCAGGCTGGAATGACCGAGTGCAATTGTTAGTGTGGCAATTTCTGGAGAAGGCCAGACTAGTGGCCATAATGTCTCGGAAATTGCCGCCCGAATTTTACTGCCTTTCTTGAAACGGTGTGCCACCATATAGAGTGGAACTTCAACATCATAGAAAATGCCCGCGGTAAGAGGTTGTGGATGTTCGTGTGAATCACGATGAGTCAAGTTCAACACGCCATAGCTAACCAGCCACGACTGCCCATCTGGGAGCACCTCATTCAATCGCACTACTAATTTCGCCACGGGTACGTTTGCGCTCACTCGAATCTTAGCTACAGGTACACCCAGAATTTCGATATCAGCCTCAAGCGATTTCGAGTCAAATACGAGAGATTTTAAATCGTCTGGTGTTTGATCAGGCGGTAGGCTCGGCATCCATTGGGGTTTGCACATGCCGACTATTTTGTCACCGACGTGCGTAAGAAAAGATACTGGCACCATATCTGGGGCCAATGTGCCATCGCCGAGATTCAGTTCATGACCTTTGATATTGACTGAAGGCCAGCTGTCATCTGCGACCCAGCGCCCGGGAATCTCGAGCGGATGTACTTGCGACAGAGTTTCATAAGCAAGGAAAGAACGGAACATTGGTTCGTCCATGATCCCTGTTTCGACATCAAGCAACCACTTTTGCCACCATCGCACTTCTTCGTGAGCCCAAGCGAGGCTCATTGGTTTCGGCAGGTTCGGCATGAGGTGTCCCCAGGGACCTATCAGAGCTTTTCGCGGCACTTTAAGACCGGCGAGCAAATCTGCAACCATGCTGGAATACGGATCGAGCCAACCGCTCACTACATAGACAGGACATTTTATGAGACTGTAATCCGTAGCGACTGAACCACGTTGCCAGTATTCGTCATAACGTTGATGAGACGTCCATTCTCTTAATAAGGCGGGTGTGGCATCCAGTCGCTCTTGCCAAATCTCTTCCCAATTCTCTCCGCTAATTTCGGGGTCTGGCGGAGCCGCCATGATCACCTTAAAGTAGCTGCCCCATGTGAAATTCTCCGCGGCAAGAGCACCGCCAATATAGTGCGCGTCGCCTGTGAAGCGATTGTCGGCGCAGCCCATCGGCATTATCGCTTTAAGAGCCGGCGGCGCCATGGCAGCAATTTGCAGCGTATTGATGCCACCCCAGGAAATGCCTCGCATCCCCACTGCACCGGTGCACCACGGTTGTCGAGCTAGCCACGCAATACATTCCACACCGTCTTTCAATTCAGGTTCGGCATATTCATCAGTCATTACTCCGCCCGAGTCACCAGTGCCTCTGATATCTACACGTGCAAAGGCGATACCATATGGTGCTAGATTGAGGGCTGTGGCGTCATCACGCCAGCGCAGGTCGTCGCGTTTGCGATAGGGCAGGTATTCCAAAACGACAGGCACAGGTTTTTGTTCTGCTCCTTCCGGCAACCAGATCCTGGCGCCAAGCTTTGTGCCTTCTTCAAGAGGAATCCATTCATTTTCGATCACTCGAAAAGTCTGTTGCTCTGGCAATGTCCAGGATGGTGCGTGCATCTAAGTGGTACTCGCTGGTAGCTGCGAGAAAATCGCGTCTCGTTATCGTCATAAAAGTATCACGCTCCGTTTAGAGTCAAGATAGGCAAATAAAAAGACCACCCGAATTGCTTCGCGGTGGTCTTTTTACTATTGCCTGACTGCCTCTTGCGATGAGGCTCAATATTTCTCTAAGCTTCAGTCAGTCCGTCACTTAAAGCGGGCTACTTATTACTGTTTCCGGTCTGCGCAGACCTAGTGTTTCCGTAATGCCCCTCGGCTCGAAGTGGGCAATCGCTGCTCACTCACCGGTTATG
>JARLHI010000029.1 GCA_031292355.1 Candidatus Obscuribacterales bacterium | reverse complement strand
TCGGCTACAACAAGCCTCACGGCGTTATCTTGAAACTCTTTTGTGTACTCTGATTTTCTGGCCATACGTCCTCCTGGTGTCATTCTTACACTTCAAAGGACTTTTAGCTATGCGACTGTCTACTTTTTGGGGGGAACTCCATTGGAACGCGCGATGTAGTATCGCAACTTTGCCTAAAATGATAAACCAAACAAAAAAAATCGAGAGAGGTGCGTTATGCCACTCTCTCGATTTCAATTTCAGATCTTGGAAGAATGCGATGCAGAAATTACTCTGCACCGCATTTTCCGTTCTTAGATGTGGTGCCCGTGATAGTCGGGGAAATCCCCGAGCGGCACATGCACCTCCACCGTCCCATCGCCATCGACAGTCTTGGTGGGTCGCCCTTCCAGTTGGTTCCCCATCTGCGTTTCCGGCATGGGAGCTGCAGCAGGCAACCCGAGGGCCGCCGTCACAGACCCAGGAGCGGAAGGCAGAACCGCCGAAGGAGCGGTTGGAGCCGGAGCTGCTGGCGCATACTCCGTGTACCCTGGCAGACCATCCACGGCAGAACCGGTGTCCTGATCCGGCGTGGACGGCAAGCCGTCCACAGTCGGAGCCGGTGTCACTGGCGTCGCCGGAGTGGTTGGCAGAGTCGTCGTCGGCAACTGACCGTCTGAATTACGGTCTTCGTTACGCGCACGCTCAAGCTCCAGATCCTCCAGCTCCCGCTCATCCTCGGTAGTGCCAGGGGTGACACCATCGGGAATGTTGGTCGGCGCCGGGAAATACCCCCCAGGAAGCTTGCTGAGCTTGTCCAGATACGCCTCGAGCTTGCCCGGGACGCGATTGAACTCACTCAACTCATGATGCAAACGCTTGGCGAGAGCAAGCGCCGCAGCACGATTGGCCTCGAAGGGTTTCTCGACGATAGCCCAACGCCCGGGAACGCGAGAGGAGCTGGGGTAGTACCGCAGATTCGGTTTGACCCGAATCTCCAGCTTCACCTCAGCCGTGCCCGTTTGGCCATACACCCATTGCAGACCATATACTTCTACGGTCACGTTGGAGTTAATGTCGGGCACCAGTTCCCCCCGATGAGCCGGAGCACCGAGACCTGACCAGAGCTGAATTTTGCGGAATAGTCCCAGGTTGGGATTGACTTTACCAAGCTGATAAATCCGCTTGAACCGAATGCTGTCGACCGTCACTCCCGGCAGGGCACCAGGAGGAAGGGGACCATCATACGGCTTAGCCCAATCCCAGCTGAAACAGGTCTTTTTCTTCTCCTCGTTGACGCCGCCCATGTTGGGAGTGTCGGTGATGTCGACCAGACCCAGCTTTTCAGGCCAGAGCTTGATCAACAACGGCAGGTCAGGGTCGCCAATGTTGTGTGCATGGACGATAAAGATCCTGCTGTCCGGCTGAACCTTGGTATCGCTGACCGCGATAGGCTTCAGCCGATTTGCACCACCACTCCGCCTGATGCCATATCCGCCGAGACCGGTGCCATCGATGTGATCAGCATGATCGTAACCGACATGGACGTTGTTGCCACCAAGCGAATAGTGGAAGTCGCTACCGTGGTGACTGCCAGCCCAGCCGAGGAACGCCATGAAGACCATGCCCTCGACGGCAATGGAGCCGCTGTGACCGAAGAAATCTCCGGCATGAGCGATGGAGAGCCCGTGGGCAGACATTCCAGCGCCGCCATGGTCACCGCCGCCAGCAAAGTGGTTGTTGTGACCAGGGCCGTGACCGGCGGCTTGATTGAAATGGTAATTGCCGCCCGCGTGACCATAGCTGTGGTCGCCGCCACCATGATTATCTGAACCGTGCATATTAGCCTCCTATGTTGGCTGTTTTTAACCGAGGTTGACTGACTAACAAGCTTGAGTCGCATTGGACACAAGCCGGGTAGAATGTAGGGAAACGAGTTGGAAACGAATTGGAAACAAAGCGTTCTGCTCAATGCAGAATCAGAGAGTGATGGAAGTACGCCCTGTGAGCCAATTGAGCGAAAACGAAAGTCTTGAACTACTCACGCCTGTGCCAGATGAACTGTTACAGACGTGGCTTAGCGAATTCTACGGAAAGCCAATTACCATCAGCGACCGCCAGGTTTTGCGACATCGCGATTTGTCGTACGTGGAGCGACTGAAAATCGCCGACGCGCTGCCCGAGTCGATAATTTACAAGCAAGTTTTGCCTCCGTGGGATATCGAACAGGACCTGCATGAACGTGTTTTACAACCGTCCATAACAAGTTCTGCGCAACTGTTTCTAAGCGGTCACTATGGACAAGTGACTGCGATGTTCATGGAAGATCTCGGCACATCGTCCTTGATTAAAGACGCCACCAGAGAACTAGCATCTCAAGTCGGGGAGGAGCTGGCGAAATTGCATCGCTCATACTGCTACCGCTCCGATGAATTATTGCAAATGGGCATATTGCGCACACTTTTTCCAATCGATTACGAAGAGTTCGGCTACAAGATGCTCGAGCATCTCTCTGCATGGAAGTTGTGCACAGCCGACGAGCGCAAAAGCATCATCGCTCTGGTGCAGGCTCTAGCCAAGCATTTAGCAGGCGAGCCAACATCACTCGTGCACGGCGACATGTATGCGGAAAATATTATTCTTCGCAACAATCGCCTCTTCTTCATCGATTGGTCGTGGTTCACGATGCTGGGCGCGCCCTTGATGGACCTTGCCTCTCTCGCTTCGGACCACTATAAAAATGGCGAGTTGATTCCCTTTCGAGATGTCGTTATCGATGCCTATTGCTACGAATTTGTGCGTGACGCTGAAGAGTGTCGACGCTTAATGCCATTTGCTGAAACACTAAGCCGCTTGCTGTTCTTGCAATGGCTGGTGGAGCGCCGTCGTCGTGGCATTCTTGGCACAACGGTTGGACCTGTGGACAATCTCATCCCGCAGATAATTGCCGAGCTGATTCAACGTCTGAAAAACCTGACTGTTTAGAATTTCCAGTAAGGTGCGGTCGTCAAACGCTCGACACCATCTTTGGTCAGCACCAGATCGTCTTCTATACGCACGCCGCCAAAGCCCTCGATGTAGATACCAGGCTCGTCTGTGATGACACTGCCAATATCGAAAGCATCATGCTCGTAATCGTAAGGGTCGTGAGCTACCAGTCCAAGACTGTGACCAAGCCCATGAGTGAAATATTCGCCATACCCCGATTTGACTATATGGTCGCGCGCCACTTTATCGTACTCGCGATTGAGCATGCCAGGCTTCAAAGCCTTGCGCGCGAGTTTGTTAGCGGTAAGGACCACTTCGTAGATTTCGCGCATCTTGGGGTCTGGTTTCTTTCCGGGCACGAATGCAGTTCTTGTAATATCGCTGCAATAGCCATCCTCGAAGATACCGCCAAAGTCCATGATTACTGGCTCGCCTGCTTTAAGCTTGCGCTCTGACGTGGCGTGATGTGGTATTGCCGAATTAGGACCGCTTGCCACAATGGAATCAAAGCTGTTATCACTGGCACCGTGCTCGCGCAAACGCATGTCCAGCTCAAAAGCGACGCTTTTCTCAGTCATACCGGGTTCAAGCAAAGCTGCAACTTCGTTGTAGACCTTACTCGTTACTTTGCAGGCGTGACGCAGACAGGCAACTTCATGCTTGTCTTTGTACTGGCGAAAGCGCTCGACGATATGCACAGTCGGAACGAGCTTTGCCCGCAATTCTTCTTTCCAGGAGTCGGCGGTCGTCACAGACGTAAGGGCCGCTTCAAAACCCACACGTTCTGCTTTGCCTATTCCAGCTGTCCTCAATGCGTCGTTGATAGCATCAGTCTGTCGTTTTCCGCGCAACATCTTCACCAGAGTGAAATCAGTCGCTTCGGATTGAGCACGAGAGTAATATCTGGCGTCGGTGACAATGAGTGCATCTTTTTTCGTGATCAGCAGTACGGCAGAGCTGCCGTTGAAACCACTGAGATACATGACGTTTTGATTGTCACTCTCATGAGTGCGCACAAGCAAAGCATCAAGTTTGTGATCGGCGAGGGACTTCTGAAGCTTCTTTAATCGTTTTGTCATAGCTGTAACTCTAGCAGACGAATCTAGGGTGTAAGCACAAGCAAAACCATTTAAGTCTCGTGTACGGGCGCGAAAGTAGATAGAGTTGGATTAATTGTTGTCGCGCGCGTAGAAGCCTTTAAGAGAAAGAGAAGTTTATAAATATCTCTTTGAATCTATACTTATGACCCTCTGGATGCAAATTATGTGTACTCAAACGACCTTAAATCGACTTTATTTTTGTAAAGATTTGGCGCCAGCTCTCGCTAGCCGGTCATTCGCACAAGCGGAGCGCTGGCGCAGCTAGGCCAAGTGGAATGGCTAGCGAGAGGTTTCACGGGTGGAATTCACAGGTCAAAAGCTGTTAGCTTCTTGTGGCATTCTCTTTTTATTTGCTTCAGGATTTCATCAACCACGAATCTACTTTCAGAAGCCACCACCTCAGCCAAATTCTCCTTATACAGCACAAGTTCGCCGACATTGCGACCTTACGTCCTCTCTAATCTTTCCACCAGGAGCTCGTCATGAGTAACTCCCAGCAAACTAGCACGTCCGAAACCGCCTCTGCCAAACTGGCAACCTTCGAAAATCTCATGGAAAAGTCAAAGCAGGCGCTTCGACTTCCTGATGGCGACCTGCCTTTCGGACAAGCCATCTCGTGGTTGATCAAGGCTGAGGAAGTCGCGGTCGAGATTGGCGAAAACGATCTGCAAACAGTGTCCGACGCCTACGTGGACCTGATTCTGCTCGCCTCCACAAAGTGTCAGCAATTGGCTCTCAATTGCGGTCACATTCTTCGTCAGCACCGCGACCTGGTCATCGCTGTTGAAGCTGCACTGCGCCGACTGGCTGGCTGCAGGCGTCAACAGACGAACATTGCCTCCAAATTGCCGTGCGCAGTACTCGAAGCCCAGGGCCACGCCGAACAACTCGTCAAAATGGTGAGCAGACACATAGACGCAGGCATCATCTACACCGACGCAGAGCTTCTCAATCGGCTGATGTCCAATCTGGAAGATATACGCGAGCTGATTTTCCCTCTCACCAAAAAAGCCGCGTCCGACTTCCGCAGCGACAGTCAGACCCTCAATCTCATTGGCACAGCCGTGGTTAATGCTTCATACTCCATCAACCGCTTTTTCCTCTTCCTCTGCGATTACGAAAAAGCCGCTGCGTTCTGCCGTTGGTCCGGAATGATTTTGCACGACGTCGACAATCAAAGAGAATTCGTACTCGGTCAGGTTGACAGAGCAAGCTTGCATAAAGCTCTTCGTCGCGCCCAGTCATCGCTCTCGACAAAGGATTTCTCGAACAGCAAATTCCACTTGGACCAGGCGAAAAAGATCCTGCGAACGCTCAAAGCAGAAGTCTAACGCAGACGGGTTACGCCTCAAATCTCCAAACCATCTGGGGCTGCAAACTAAACATTTGCGGCCCGTCTATAACTCTGACTGGAATCGTCCATGCAAGTCTGCACAGAAGACTGGCGCAACGCCACGGTCGCCATCATTTTCAACCCCATTGGCGGGTCAGCTAAAAATGGCACCATCATCAAATTAATCAGTGCTCTGGAAGCTTACGGCATCAAAGTAGTTTCTTTGACGACCACCGCTGAACCGAATTCCGCAACCGAACTCGCAAGGCAGGCTCAGGTATCAGGAGTGCGCTTGATCATTGCAGTAGGTGGTGATGGCACCGCAGACGGTGTCGCAGAAGGAATCATCGGCACCGATACGCCGATGGGAATTTTCCCGGGTGGCACGGCGAACTTATTCGCCTCACACTTTTATGGACAGCCCACAGTCCATGATTTCGTCGAGATGATCTTGCATGGTGAGCCCCAGCCCATCGACTTGATGCAGCTGGACTATATCAACTGTCAAGGACTCGTAAAACGGCGCTACCTCCTGGTCGGCATCGGCTTCGGTGACATGACAGACGCCATCTCCAACGCGGATCCTAAAATCAAGCGCCGCATCGGTCAAGCCGCATATTATGTGGGCATGGCCAAAGCCGCCCTGCGTCCGCGCAACCATACCTACGACATTGCAAGCAGCGATCGCACCTTCAACGAACGAGGCTCGTCCTTGTTCGTCCTCAACGTGCCGCCCAAGCAAATGCCTTTGATTGCTCGCGGATGCAACGCTGCAGATGGACTGCTGGATCTGGTCGTCGTGCGCAGCTCGAGTTTTTATCGTCTGGGCAAAATGGCAGCACGATACGTGATCGGCAGCCATGAACAATCGCACGATTACTTCCGGTTGCGCCGCAAAGAACTGGTAATCCAACTGGATACACCAGCGATTCCAAACCTTGATGGCGACCCTGGTGAAGCGACATCGTGGATGAAAATCACAGCACTCAAAGCGGCTGTGCGCATTGTTCTAGCCGCCTGAAGGGGGTGCGAATTACAAACAGTGATGTCGGACTTTCAGTCCAATGTCACTGTTTTTTGGTTGTTCATTTTAGGCAAAGTTGACGCAAAAGATAGAAGGGGCAATATAATTTTGCCCCTTCCACCCTAGTGCGTTAGCTGTGAAATTACAGCCGATAGTTCTTGTCGCCGGTGTAGAGCACGTGCCAGAAAGGTTTCCAGCCAGGCCCCTGCATCCACTGGGTTAAGCTCTGCTTGCACCACGCAAACAGGCCAAGGTCGAATTCTTCCTTGAGGGTCTGAGCTTCTCGCGTGTGGGGAACATGCAAGAGATCGAAAACCTCCTTTTTTCGCGGGTCGGCCCAGTTCATCAGACCGATTCCGAGCAACTGCATTTGGAGGTCCAGCGACATGGCACGGCAGTGTGCTATTTTCTCCGCCCAGCGAGCATGTGAAATGTCGCTGAGAATGTTGCATATCGCGCCCTCATTGACCCTGGTCTGGTAAGAGCGCATTTTTGCTGCATTGCGCCAGCCGTGACTCGCCACCAGGAGCAAATTCGATTTGCCCAGAGCGATGCGCTGGCACAAAAGGAAGGTGAACTCGTGCGATGCGTCCTCAAGCAGGCGCTGCGCCTCGTCGACAATAAGAAGATCCGGCTCGAGCCACGAGGAATGAAATCGAGAACTGCCATCTTCGAGCGCTTCGCGACCCATGTCGAGGAAGTGCGTTGTCGCCCTCGGGTCATAATCCGACACTTGAGTGCAAAGCAAACCGCGCAGCGTGGCTTCGCGCACGATTTCTTTTGCGATGGCACTCTTGCCACTGCCGGCTCCGCCGATAATCAGCAAGTTTTCGCCGCGTTGAATGAACTCAGTGCTCACAAGCTGGCGCAGTTTCGCTTCATCGATACCGTTAAATAGGCAGTCGAAGCGGTCGAAGAAGGTCTGTTCGGTCTGCTGCAACATTGATTGACTCCGAAAGTTGATTAGAAAGTGATGGAGGGATTTTGCTGCGTTTAACTGTCTGGTGTTTGCTCCGGCGTGAAAAAAAAGAATGACAGCTCGACCCTACACCAGGCATTCAATGGCACTCAAATAAAACTGCCATATGTGTCGCTCAACGTGATTCAAACTTTGGTGCTAAGTGGTATTTCTCCCCCCAAAGTTTCTACTTTTAGCTAGCGAAGCTAGCGCGCAAATAGAAACCGGTCTGTGGTTGTAGGTCTAGTGAAGAGAAAGATTCTCGTTCGATGTGACTGTCTCTTTGATTGCTTTTAGGCAAAGTTTTGCCCTTCAAAACGATCGAAAACTGCATCGGCAAAAAGACGCTCGCATCCTAGCGCTAGATTGTTACATCAATGGTTTTTGGTCTGCGCCAATGTGCTTCCGCTCCGCGAGCTGAAGCTACAGGCTCACCTGTGCCCATTTAACGGCGTTTTACTGCCGCCCCATCCAGGCGAAATTAATTTGGTTTTTACGCATGGCTAGGAGTACGGATTAGACATATCCAACCTTCATCAAATCAATCAAAGAAAAACCCAGAAAGCAAACACACCGACTCGAAGAGAACTCTTCAAACAGCCTAAGAACTGTGTGGGAGCTGACCGCTTGGGTGATTTTCCGCGATTACAACCAACGACCCGTTCGAGGTCGCAGGAGACTCAGTCATGAAAACTCAAATCAAAACTCAAAACAACACCCGGTCGCAGAAGAAATATCGTCTTTACAGTGGATGGAAAAGGGACAGCAAGGATCATCGCGATCTTCACTACGTGCCCCGCCGTAAACCCACTGCAAAGATCGTCGACCTTCGTTCCTTCTGTCCCCCGATCTACAACCAGGGCCCGCTTGGCAGTTGCGTCTTCAATTCGGTCGGCTTCACCGTTCATTTCGATGAACTGAAGCAGCGCCTGTTGAATTCCTTCATGCCCGCGCGGCTGTTCATGTACTACAACGCCAGAGTGATGCAAGGCACCGTCGGCGAAGATTCTGGCTCGGAGGTCCGGACTGGCATCAAGACCGTCGCGAAACAGGGTTTCTGTTCCGAAACCTTGTGGCCCTACGACGTCTCTCAGTTTACCAAGAAGCCCACGCCCGACTGCTACACCGAAGCCCTGAAACACCGCGCGATTAAGTACATGCGCGTTGCTCAGGACCTCGAGCACCTCAAGAGCTGCCTGGACGAAGGCTACCCCATCGCCTTCGGCTTCAACGTGTACTCCTCGTTCGAATCGGCCAAAGTCGCTAAGACCGGCATGGTACCGATGCCGAAGAAGGGCGAGAAGAACATCGGCGGTCACGCTGTTGCAATCGTCGGCTACAACGACGACATGCAGTGTTTCATCGTGCGCAACAGCTGGGGCGCTGATTGGGGTGATCATGGCTACTGCTACATGCCGTATGCCTACATCACCGACAAAAAGCTGAGCGACGATTTCTGGACCATCCGTCTGGTGTCGGCGTCCACGGCAGCCAGAGCTCGTAGAAAAGCTCACCGGTTGGCCGCTCTGGCTGCTTGAAGTGTTCGCGTAGCCCGCAGAGAGTTCAAAAGACTTCCTGCGGGTCTACGTGCGCGCTTTTCCTATTCAAGTTCCAAAACTCCGTGCTTCCGCCCGGAGTTCATCCGCGTGGCCAAAGGCTCCGCAATTAACCAAGGAGGCACAAAATGCCGATTCAAAATTATGGCGTCGTCGTCGGACACATCACTGCCGATGACATTGTCGTGACCAGTGGTGGTCCTCACGCTCACGTTCCGATCACGGCGGCCTGTCAGAACCTCGTCGCAGCAGTCAACGTCGAATCCAACACGCCCGCCCCGGGCAAGAACGGCGTGGAAGCCTCGGAGGTCTTGTTCTACATCCAGGAAAACTACGTGCCCGCCAACGCGACCGCGTTGCAAGCGCTCGGCGAAGGCGTACACCATCTTCACAGTGCCGCCGGCGGTGCCGCGATCGACATGGATCTCATGCCCTGGCTGGTGACCCAGCAGCAGATGACCTTGTTGCCGCTCGGCGCCTCCACTCCGACGATTCTGCACACGCAGCTCGATACCGTCTTGAAGAAGGCGATTCAGTCGACTGCGACTGTGTACATCTTCGGTCAGCTCTACGCCGGCGGTGTCCACGACGTGCACAAGAACGAGGGCAACGTCGGTCGCTTCAGCGGTGACAATGGCAGCTATCAAGACGGCGCCATCTTCATCGAATGGGGTGACGGCACATGGACCACCATCTGCATCGCGTTCCAGACCCAAGTCTGGGCGTAGTCTGACAGTTGGGTGTCCGCTTTACCAAACCAAGGACAAGGGGGTGCTGGCAACAACACTCTCTTGTTCTTGGTGGCAGCTGTGGCTGCCCGAATAAGTCTCCCGGAAAGTATCAGACCACTTTGGTGCTTTCCCTTTTTAGGGAGCAATACCGAATTAAACTATTTTAGGTAATTAAATAGCAAAAGAAGGTCATTTCTGACATAATTCCAGTGGCATAATTTGCTCAAGAGAAGAACTCCAAATATGTCCATCCGCACCACGTTCCGAAGCGCAACTCTACTAGCTTTTATCAGCTCATTGTTGACCGTCGGAGCTCTGCATGCAACAGAGACTCAATTATCTGCCATTGACATAGTGCTGAAACCTGATGCCACCATGAGCAATCGTGCTCAAGAGTCTAACGCGCGGCTACTGAAGGATTACCCGCAAGGATTTGCGCTGGACGCGTCACACAATCCGCACATCACCCTGCTACAAAGATACGTTAAAACATCGGATTTGAATAAAGTATTCGATGCTGCCAACAGCGTTATTAGGAAGGAAAGACCGATGCGGTGGCGGTTAAACGCTTTCAAATACTATTACGGGAAAGGCGATAAAACAGGTTTGGCAGGCATCGTAGTCAAGCCAACTGCAAACTTGCTCAGACTTCAAAGAGAATTGATAGAAGCGGTGGCGCCATATTCGGTGCCCACAGGCAATGCCGCTGCCTTTGTTACCACGCCAGAAGAGCCCTCTATCAACAAATTCACCATCGATTGGGTTAGCTCATACGTCGAAAAAGCTTCCGGCAAAAATTTTAACCCTCACGTCACTACTGGCATCGGAACCATTGCTTTTCTCGACAAGCTACTTGCCGAACCCTTCCAACCGTTCTCTTTTTCACCGGCGGGCGTATACGTGTACCAGCTAGGAGATAACGGGACAGCACGCAAAGAGCTTACGTCACTAGGAAATAATCCCAAATGACGACAAAACTTCATGCTGCCACCGCCGGCAGTGCCAGCATAGGCAATTTTTTTTAGAAGTGAGGGGATGTTAGTCACCACTGACCAACTCCCCCTCCCAAGGCTTACAAAGTTATCAAATCCCGGCGAACACATCGCCGAGATATGTCAGCACAACTGCCAACGGCGCAGACGGATTGTCTGGCCGTGGCAGCTGTGTACAGCCGTGAAGAAACCTAAGAAAACCTAGTCACCGCTTATGGTGCTCCAGACCAGAGTGCCTGGCTTTCCATTAGTACCACGTTTCATCACCAGTCGCCGATCGTGGAACGCTGCCACAGCCTCTCGGTGAGCGATTGAGATGATAGTCGTGCCCGCCAGCCGCGCCTTGAGTACGCCGTAGAGAGCAGCTTCTGACTCAGGGTCGAGACTGGCCGTTGCTTCATCAAGAAAAAGCCACTTTGGTTTCAGAAGCAGAGCGCGAGCAATGGCAACTCGCTGTTGTTCTCCACCAGATAGCCTTTGAGCCCAGCGGTCGTCTGCGTCGAGATCCTTCGCGAGATGCGACAACCCGGCATCAGACAATGCATTCTTGATATCGTCGGTCGAGTATGCGTCGGCCGCGCTCGGAAAAGCGACGATGCGTCGCAACGTACCAAGGGGTATATACGGACGCTGCGGCGCAAACATGCAACGGTCCTGTCCCAGAGGACGCTCCACGAGTCCCTCGGCGAACGGCCAGGTACCGGCGATGGTGCGGAACAGAGTCGACTTACCGCAGCCGCTCTCTCCAGTCACCACAACCGACGTGCCGCCCTTGAAGGTCAAGCTTTCGTCGACCAGCAGACACACATCATCCGGCAACTTCATCGTCAGACCAGAGAGCCGCACTTCATCGGCATTCGAATCGTTCACAACGAGGTTCTTACCGATAGTGCGGGCCGTTTCAATTGCCTCCTGAAAGGTGGCAAGACGTGCAACGGTAGCCTCCCATTCGGCAAGCGCTCCATAAGATGAGACAATCCACGACAACGCCCCTTGCACCTGGCCAAAGGCGTTGGCAATTTGCATCAGATCGCCCAGCTTAATCACCTTCGCGAAATAGCGTGGCATCGCCACCGCGAAGGGAAAAATAATCGCAATCTGAGAGTAGCCGGTAGTCAAAGTATTGAGCTTTTTGGTGAGAGACATAAGCTGCCACCAATTGCCGACCACTTTCTGAAAGCGCTCGCGCAAGTCGCGTTTTTCGTCGGTCTCACCACTATAAAGCGTGATCCCTTCGGAGTTCTCACGCACGCGCATGAGCCCGTAGCGCAAATCTGCCTCAAGGCGCTGCTGCTCAAAGCGTCGCTTAGCCAATGAGCGGCCAATCAAGTGGGTAAGCCATGTCCCAATCACCGAATAGGCGAGTGCGACATAAACCATATAGCCATGAATTTCAACACCATATATGGTGATAACCCCAGACCAAACCCACAAGAGTGTGATGAAGGAAGCGAAGGTGACGATGTTCGAAAGCAAGTCCACCGTCAACGACAACGTGGCGTCGATAAACTGACGCACGTCTTCGGCAATACGCTGATCCGGGTTTTCGGCTCCCGTATCGTCAGCCTTCCTCGTCACATTCATCGTATAGTGAATGCCATGTTCGAGCCAATGGTCGAGGTTTTGATTGGTCATCCAGCGACGCCAACGCACCCTCAGCCCCATGCTTATCTGCGTGGTCGCTACACTGACTGCGATGAACACCGCAGCTAGAATACAGAAACCAGGCATGATGCCCGTGTACAGAAGCAGGAGTCCATTATTGTCGCTAGGCGCCCACGAGAAGATAAGCTGCATGCAAGTTGTCGAATCCATCGCTTGCAGCGCATCGTAAAACTGCCTGTTCCACGAATTGAATATGACCGCCATGTAGACGCCGAACAAACTCAAGGCAATGATAGAGGCCAGACGCAGCCTCGCCGAGAGACGCTCTTCAGAGTTGAAGTAGGGAGTGGACAGCTTCCACAAGTTCTTCAGGAAAGTTCGATCCAAGGGTTTCCGTGACGGCCGAGGCGCTGCCTTGGCCTTGAGAATGTTTGACATATTTCTATCCTTCCGCAACAGTAAGCGAGCAGAAACGAGAGAGAGACGGAGATGGTCAGAATCAAAGCCCCACACTGCAATGCACAGGCACCACAATCTGAGAATTCGATTCTGACCTTTACTTTTCAATGCATTGACCGCACCATTACGGCTTGGTCGCGACGGGCACATCAGCCGCAACAGGCGCGGCAGGCAGAACGGCCTTGCCTCCGCTGAGCAGATACTGCTTAGCGAAGTTCAGCTGCACATCAGAGTCGGTATAAGGCACAGCAGTCTTCGGCTGCACCACTTTGATGTCCGGCGTCAGACCGATTTTGGTCTTCCAGGCATCACCCAGCCACTCTCCGCGAGGAGAGAAATACCGGAAGATGGTTGCTTTCAAAGACGTGCCCTTCGGTCCCGGAGCAAGCTGCTGACCGATGAACTTACCGTAAGTTTGTTCACCGATTATTTCGGCGCCTTGTGGAGCCTTCTGCGCATCCTTCACACCTGGAGCCCAGGGCGTCTGATTAGTTTTTGAAGCAGCGATATGATTTTCGCCGATACCGCCAGCGAAAATTTCACACGCAGACGCGCACATACCATTGACCAGCACGACCATCGGCTTATTGCCGAAGAACGGCTGCTCTTCTTTGAACTGCCGGTGCGGCAGACCTGTAACGTCGTCGCTCTCGTCAAATCCAACGACCCTACGCTCCAACAGCTTGTGACTGGTGTCGTCGACAGTTTCGCTGATGTCCTTCGAGCCGACTCGCGTGGTCGTGATTTTGAGATATTGCGGATGCTTGGGGTCGCCAGGCACACGCTCACGTTGCGAGAAAATCACGCCGTCGTGAATGAGCCAGGTAACCGCCTCGACACCCTCGTCGACCAGACCACCATTGTTGTTGCGCACATCGAAGACAAAACCTTTGGCCTTATCACCGATTTTCTGCATCTCGTCGATGATTTCAAAAGCAGTATTGTTGCGCTCGAAATTCGCAACCACGATCGAATAGATGCCATCGCCAAGATCACGCGACCAGACGTTGTCCGAAAGAATGGCCTCGCGAGTGATCACATATTCTTTCGTCTGATCGCGCTTCAAGGTCAACTTCACGGTCGAGCCGACAGGACCGCGCAGCATTTTTTCCACGACCATGTTGAACTCGAGATCGTTGACCGGCTGCCCATCAACTTTGACGATCACGTCACCGTCGACAATGCCAGCCTTTTCGGCCGGGCTTCCTTTCATAACATGATTGATAATGCCGGAAAAATACGGCGCTTGCGGCGGCTTACTCCAAAACTCGTCGGTGTATGCCTTGTCCTTCGCCGTCAGAGGAATGGGCTTGCCTGTACACTCATCCACTCCGTTGCTCGTCGGCGGCTTAGCCAAGAACTTTGCTTTCGCTGCCTCAAATTGAGCCAGATCGGCAGGAGTGGCGGCAATGGTGCGCGAGGGATCAACTGACAGGATCATGCCGATGCCGCCGCCATCAAATGCCGTCTTGGTGCCATCGACTTGCTTACGAAAGTCAGTCGCTTCGTCGGCCGGCATCACCCGCGTATAAGCAGGATCGCCAATCGAGCAAGCAAGCAGCTTGTTGACGTAAGCCAGAGTTTTCTCCATAGATACGCCAGTCGGGCACTGGTGCGGCGCCGCTGCCAGTTTCTTCACGCCCTTTTCGTCGTATGCCTGCTCGGCCTCTCCTTCGAGCATAATGTTGCAGTAGTTATATTTGGCGTCAGCCAGAAAAGAAACCACGCCCGACTGCAGCGCGGCTTTCCGAGCAGCTTGCTGAGCCGGCGTCTTGCCCTCGAGCGACTTGGTGAACTGCTCGGTGGCAACCTCCCTGGTAAAAGCCGTCTGGGCATCGAGATAGACTTGCGCCCGCTCAACTCGGCTCAGCTTCTCCATCACAGCCTGAACCTGAGGCGCGAGAGTCTTGACGTATTTCGCGACCTCAGCAGGATTAACTTTGCTTGCAGCGTCGGTTATGACGATGCCAACGGGTTCGGTAGGCGCAACAGCAGTAACGGCAACGCCGTGGCTGTCTGCAGCAGCAGCTGCCGTGATGGCGCCGAGCAGAGCCAGGGCAGCGAGCCCGGTGCCCCGCAAGAAGTTACCTATCAGATACTTTTTCACGATTGTTCTCCATTGCAAAAGAGAGACGCGTCCTTTTCAGGAAACGCTTGGAAGCCCGAAGCATGATTGCGCCGGGCTGTATCAAGAACCAGTCAGTTCGGATCCACCACTAATCGCGATCGTGACGACTGGGCTGCGGCACAGGTAATTCGTAAGTGAGATCTAGAGCAACCTTTTCTCGAACATCCACCTCAGTAGATATTTGAGAAAGACCAAGTGTCTCCACAGGTGGTACCACCACCTTTTTGTCAGCTGGGGTAACGGCACTCAGACGAAGCTTACCAGCCTCGTCATAGTCGAGAGTGACAATGCTGTACAAAATCCCCTTGAGAGTTAGATTATAAAAGACCTGCCTCGTTAACACTCCATTGTTGAAGGTGACCAGACGCGTCGTATCACCTTTTTCATTGCACTCAGCGACTTGCCAGAGGCGAGGATGCAGCGCCGAATTGTCGTTAGGGTCAGAAGTAAACCAGTCCTGGTGGAACAACTTGATGATGCCGGCGACGTCAAACCAAGAAACACCGGTACCGTATGTGGTGAGGACCTGCTCGAAATTCTTAGTTCCATCTGGTCTGAAGAAAGTGGCATCAGTTTCAGAGATCGTAGTCACACTGTGCATAGCTACCCGGGTTGAACCTGGATAGTAGGCGGTCACTGTCGTGCCGACTACTCCATGCATTCCGATATGCTTTGCCAGAGTAAGAAGTCCCTGCGAGTCGAACTTTTTAATATCCCTGCTGCCACCATCATCATTGAGGACATCGTGATAAATCAGAACATGCCCGGCTTCCTGCCACTTTTGAAAGCGCAGCAGCTTCGGAGCATGATTTGTTTCAAACTCATCTGGAATGGTCACAGTCTCCGTTTCAGCCGTGCGACCATCACCAAATAAAGTGAACGCTTGATAGCTACCGTCTACAAGCAGATGTCCGGCATATTCCTGGCTGCCGTCCTCACGCCTGAATCGCGCCTCGCTTCTAAGCGTTATGCCGTCAACTCCATAAGTTCGGCGGACTTTTAACTGACGACTACCCAACACATCCGTTGACGGATAATATTCGCGTACCATGGAAACTGCCTGACCATCGCCTTGGAAAGAGACGACGCTTGCCGAATCGTCCTGATTGTCGATATAACTGGCCACGTTCAGCCCATCAGATCCAACCACAGCACGACTGCGATTTGGCGCAATACTTGCTCCGGCTCGATCATCCAAAGCAAGACCTCGCGCCGGATAAAGATGCGTGGGCGAAGTCGCTGGCAAATCAAGCAGCACATCCGGCAAACGAGGCGGTGCTACTTTCTTTTCTGGCGCCCGGTAAACAGCTAGACCCGCACCTGCCGATGCTAAGGCGAGCGCCACCAGAGCAAACGATAGAAATATTTTGCTGACGCTCATGCGTTGCCTTTCCTTTCAGCATTATTATTGGAACTCAATGCTCATGCCACTGCGCTGGCGGAACAGGCAGATGCGGATCGATATCGAGGGGTTTCGATTCGACTGGTGACGGCAAAACAACGCGAACATTGTCTGCTGCAGTGAAGTCGTCTTCATGATCGGGCTTGTACATTAGCCAACTCAAATCCTCAGCACCCCGAAGATAGTATTTTGACGATTCGAGAAGCCCAGTCCCACCATAGAAGTCGGCAGCTCGCGCATATTTGACACCACTGAGAGTGACATCAAATCTAAACTGACAAAGCAGCACTCCATCGGTAGAATACGATAGAGTTCTGACTCTATTGCCCTGAGCGTCGAATTCGGTGAGGTCAGACAGAAACCACCTGCTAACCATGACACCAGCGTCATCGCTCGACATTACTTGTGCCCACGATTGCTCGAAGAGTGGCTTGTGACCAGTAGAGTCGAATATCGTGACACGAGTCGAAGACGCACTGATTTTTGCGCGACGCTCAAGAGTGCCGTTCTCTCGAAAATACTCAGTCGTATCGAACTGGCCGTCAGAACGACTGACAAAGTGCGTGTGCAAGGTATCAGGATAAAGCTCAGTGATGACCGTCCCCGGCACTTTATGATCCTTTGCCCACAATTCAGTTCGCACTTGATTGAGATGCTCATCGAATTCGACGACGGTTCTCGTGCCATCTGCGCTGAGTACGTCACTGTGCTGCAGCTGATGCTCGTGATTATCGCGAAAGCGCTTTTCCGACTTAACGATCAAATCGCTGCAACAAGCATCCGGCACGTAGAGAGCATCATCAAGAATGGACACACCATCGGCAGCAAACTCGACAACATGCTTTTCACCTGAGGCAAGAATTTGAGTCCGCTTTTCTGGAGTACCGTCCATGTGCCGCACATCTTCGTCCCGCAACTTTCCATCGGCGGAAAATTCGGATTTGACGTGCAAATGCCTAACGCCGTCAGAGCTTGGATAATAGGACGAACTCCCAGCGATTGGACCATCCAGATGAAATTGCGAACTTTCGCTCGATCGATCTTTATTCGTGGCGTAGGAGGCAGATGGCATGAGAGCGCCGTTTTCAAAGAGATCCACTTTGCGCTCGACGAGCACCAGATCTCTACCTGAAACGCCATTAACGGCGCCTGAATAAAGATGATATTGAGCAATCTGTGGTGGCACATCAAGCACTTTTGGCAAATCAGCCGGATCAACCTGAACGCGAGGATCGCTCTCAAAAACCGTTGCTCTCGAAACGAGGGTAATCGCAACAACGACAGCGGTTAAGGTAACTGCAAAATAGAAAGACTTGATGCGTGTCATCTCAAACCTCCTCTGTCGTCTCGATTTCATCAAAGAGAAAGCGGCGAGCCTGTCGCTTTCGCTTCAGACTCGCCCTGGCGCACACCCCCGACACTGGCCTCTATGGATAATGTTGTTGGGGCGGTGGGACGGGTAGATCGTCGTCAGTAAAAGGTATCGACAATTTCAACTCGTCAGGAGAAGGACGAGGCAAAGGCGGCGGCGTGAAGTTCGACTTATCAACCGAGATGCGCGAATCCAGACCATTTGGAAAAAGCACGCCCCAGTTAAATTGGCCGGTGTCACGGTCGAAGTAGAAGCTGATTTCTTTGTAGAAAACACCACTGATAGTGATGTTTCTGACATCAACATTGCCCACTTTTCCGCCCATTAAAGTGAAGTTGTTGGAAGGATTACCATCGGCGTCGAACTCGAAAATCTCGTAAGGTTCATAAACAGAATTAGCCGTCATTTTGATCGCTTTGTCAGGGCCAATCTCATCGTGACGGAAGAAATTCTGCTCCAAAACCGGCTTTGTGCCAGTGGCATCGTAAAAGGTGATGTCGTTGGAACTGGGCATGATTTTCAAGTCGTACCAGAGCGTCCCATTGTCACGATAGTATTTCGCCTCGTCGACGTAGTAATCGGACTTACTTTCAAACCGCGGCTTATGCGTGCCTGCATAGTAGCCCGTAACAGTGGTACCACTGGGATAGCACTGCCTTTCCTGACAGATCATGGTCCAGAGAATTTGATGATCGCCATCAAATTTTGTTTTTGTGCGCTTGCCGTCCTTATTTGTGATGTCCGAATAGACAAGGCTGTGTTGAGCGTCAGCCAACCAGCGCTGCTGCGACTTCAACAATGGACCTTCACCACAGCAAGCAGGAGGAGGATCGAATAGAGTCTCACCGACAACGGTAAGACCGTCTTCAGCATAGTCGATGATCGATTTTGCACCATCGGCGGAGACATGAGTCAACTGCAGGCGTTTTCCATTCACTCGGCGGACGTCCTGGTCAACGACTTTCTCCTCAGCCCCTTGATACTTTGTCAGAGCTTGAGGATGCCGACCATCGCCGTCAGAGGCAGTGGGGTAAAACGACTGACTCTCAGCTTGATGCCGACCATCTGGCTGGAGGTGTGCGTCAATCGTCGACTTGTCCTTATTAGTTTGATACCGACTGTCGACACCAGTTTGATCATCGCGCAGAATTTCCACCGCTCGGTCGCCTGACACAAGCGGTTTCCCTGACGTATCGACACCGCCAGGAAAGAGGCGCAGCTGCCATGGGAGCTGAGTGAGATCGAGCACTTGCTGGAGTGTGGTCGACTTGTTGTCTGAACTAGAACGTAGTAACTGTGATATCCCTGCCACAGTTACGATAGCGACCACGAAAACGGTCGCTATCGCACCTAGGCGCGCTGAGAAACGGCGAACCATTTGCGTCTCCATTATCTGTGAATCTGGACAAGAGCGATACTGGCCAGACAGTTCATATCCTCAATTCAATGACCACCCGGTCCTCGTAGAGGAGGCGGAACCGGCAAATCGTCACCATCTAACGAGGGCAGATCCAATCTGGTCTCATCATCTGGTAACTGCATTCTGATATTTTCAGCTGGCAGGTGAGTCTCCACTTTGTCTGGCGGATCTTTGAGCTCGTCTTTCCAATATTTAACTGTTTCGAGCGTCCCGTCAGCCGCGTAAAGGCTGTCAACCTCCAAATATCTGACACCACCTATGGTGACATTGAAGCGATCCTCAGAATCCGGCAGACCGGGTTGATGCCAGAGATCGACCCTGCGCGTCATGTGACCAGCAGCATCCTTTTCCGTGAGAAAAAGGAGTTTGTACTCTGATTTGACCACACCATCGACAGTTTTATCGATGCGATCAAAGTATTGTTCATAGGGCAAAGCAACGCCGTTTTTATCAAAAGTTGTGACAGTGGTGTGCCCATTGGAGATCGAGAGTTGGTGTGACTGCGTACCATCAAGACGATAATACGCTACCGCATCCTCGATAGAATTGCTTTGGCTACTAAAGCGAATCTTGTGCGTGCCTGGATAGTAAGCAACGACCTTTGTGCCAGCGACCGAATGCCATTTGGACCAGATTGCCTCGCGCAAAACGTGACCATCTGAGTCGAAATTGGTAATTGTGCTGGTACCGTCTGGATTATAGATGCTGCTGAAGACCAGGGCATGACCGTGGTCTTTGTCCAGATAGTGTCTTTCTTCAAGCAAACGCGGGCCATTCCAGTAATCTTCAGGATGCAAATCCGTTTTCTTCTGGAAAGTGACCGTGTAGCCATCATCGGCATACTCGCTCACATCTGCAAAGCGCCCATCGTCGCTGTTAGCCATTTTATGTGCCAATGTGCCATCCAACCGCCAGAGCTTTTCGGCAATGACAACATCGCCACCCGGCGCAAATGTTTGCGACAGTCTTGGTCGCCTTACATCAGCCTGAGATGCAGTGGGATAGAAAGAGAGCGCGGTTTCCCTGTGATTCCCATCTGTTTGCAAACTGTCACTCTCACTCGAACTGTCCAAACCTTGAACGAAACGCTGCAGTGGAACATGGAGATCCGGATCGATGATATCCACCGCCCGGTCTGGTGGAACAGGCAGTAGCGCCCGTTCACTCTTCGGACGCCAGGGATATAAATGCGTCATTTCGGTGACATCAGACATTCTCAACGTCTGCCCGATATCCGCAATTGAATGCGGTTTATTGAGCACATCAAAAATGATCGCAATGACTGCTGCCAGCGCCAACAAAGGAGCCAACAGCAGCCAGATTTTCGAAGTCCTGCGGGCCATCGATGACTCCTTATTGTTGGACGAACTTTCAACTACCATGCTCGCTTACTTGTACTGGCGGAACAGGCAACATGTCGTCGCCAAAAACGATCTGCAGCGTGCGCTCATCAGCGGGCACAGCAGGCGCAACCTTGGCGAATTTGGGGTCACGGTCGACATCGTCTGGACCGCCGTTCAAGTTGTTTGGATCTTTCCAGTAACTCACCAGAGACAGCCCCTGGGGACCAAAGAAATAGGCAACCTTGGCGTAAGTGACACCATTAACGGTATCATCTACTTTTTCAAACAGCGAGAGATGGTCTTTGTAGAGGCTGAATTCCCTCGTTTCTTTGCCGTCAGCACCATATTCGGTCACACCAGTAAGCGAATACGATGATTTATCGAGATCGAAATCGGGACCATCATAACGAGCAAAATTCTGACTCAAACGAAGCCTGCGGCCAGACTCGTCGTAATAGTCGATACTGAGCGTCATGTGATTGATAGCGACATGCGCCGACAACGTGCCATTTTCCCGAAAATATTCCACATTGTCGGTTTCCGGCTCAGACTCGCTGTGAAAACGCAACTTTTTGGTGCCCGGAAAATAACCGTCCACGATGGTACCGGGAACGATATCATCCTTGGCCCATATTGCCTCCCAGAGCTTGTCTCCATTTTCGTCGCGATCAACGATAGAACGTGTGCCATCCTGGTTTTGCTCATCGACATAGAACAAGGAATGCTGAGGGTTATTGAGCCAGCGTTTCTCACCAGTGAGAACCGGTGGAGTCCTTGCATTAATCGCCTTGTTGAACACTCGTTCGCTCAGTGCAGTCACACCATCTTCGGCGTAGACAATGACATGCTTGCGACCATCAACATCCACATGCATGGACTGCCTCGTCTTGCCCGAATACCACTGCAACAGGCTATCAGCCACAGTCTTACCGTCGTCGGCATATTTCTCGGTCAACTCGGGATGGCGCCCGAGAAGCTCGTCCTGTCCTTTGGCCAGGGGGAAGAAAGTCTGTCTGGAAATATTCGCACTGCCGTCTGCTGTCTGCGCCAGAAACTCAAGTGAGCCATCCTTGAACGTGGCGTATTGCCAGTAATCACCACGCTTTAAAGGATCAGGCATATCGCCGCGGCGATCGAGGGCAACGCTCTTTTCCACCTGAAAAACCCAGGCACCATCACGCCTGTGATAGCTTAATGCGCTGCCGTTACTGCGTTCTGACACGTCTTCATTGCTGGAATAGAGATGCATCGCAGGCTCCGACCGAACAAAGCCACTAGCGATGGTGTTGAAATCAGATTGCTCTGAGTTGAATGAATTGAGATGAACTGCCGCGAAAGTGGCAACCAGTCCAAGACAACCAATCGCTGACATCACAGCCAGTCTGCGTAGATTGCGTATCATGGTAGTACCTCCTGTTCGAAGCCTATATGCAGCCGAGATTTACCATCCCGGCTGCACTCTTTTTACGTCGTCAGTCCTTCAGGACTGCGAGCCTCTTGCGCCATCTCTCAACGAGGAAGAAGCCAATCAAAGCAAGCAGACCGACACCAACTGGGATGAACGGCACCACTTTTCCTTGATTGTCAGCCCACCACTGCTTAAGAGTCACTGGCTTGACCTCCTCCACTGGCTTCGTCATGGGAGGAGGCAGCAGCTTGGTTTCACCCGGAGCAAGTGTGGCCATTACAGTCGGCGTCAGAGCGACTTTTTCATCGAGCAAATCGACAGCCGCCTTCAGCTGCAAATCTTCCGATGAACCGCGCTTTTGATGGACAACCTTGTCGGGCGTCACACCGCGACCCTGCAACCATTTGCCAGACGGCGGCATGAAGATGTTCGATGTAATCGCCACCTCGCCGCAGTCTGGCGTTTTGAGAACGCTCATTTCATAGCCCTTACCAAAGCTCTGGGTGCCGACCACCCAGGTGTTTGGACGCGCTTCTTGCAAGCCTTCGGTAGCCACCTCGGGAGCCGAGACGGTTGAACCGTTGACCATCACAACAAGCGGCAGCTTTTGCAAATCCAACATGGCACCAAGCTGCGCCAAATTGTATTGCATTTTGTCGATCTCAGGCATGGGATAGACGTCTGTTTCGACCACCTTCAAAGTGGTCTCGCCATCCCTTGCCTGCTCCTTAAGCACCGGCACGATCTTGCCCTGAGGATCAACAAAGGTCTTGATCACATCGTGAGCCAAATCGACCAGTCCACCAGAGTTATAGCGGAAGTCGAGAATGATGCCAGAAATTCCTTTCTGTTCGTCCGCCGCCTTCGCCTGTTCTTTGAGCTTCTCCCAGACCTCTGGATGCATGAAGTCCGTCATCTTCAGATAGGCATATTTGCTGTTGATGAGGTCAAACTTCCCCTTCATCACATCCTTTTCAGGGAAGCGCACGGTGAAGTCTTTGGCCTCGACAGGACTGCCGTCATGGCGATCCACGACAACCGAGACAATCGTGCCTTCCGACTTGGTCATCAGCTTTTCAGCCGCTTCCTTCGTCAGCCCCTTAAGGATGTGACCATCAACCGAGACAATTTCATCCCCTTCCTGAATGCCGCCGACATCAGCACCAAGCGTAGGAAAGATCGACTCAACCAGGAAAGTGCCATCGTCTTGTTTATGCAAGAAGGCACCGAGCGGCAGCAGCTTCTCGGTCTGACCGATCGCTGCCTTAAGATCATTAGCTGGATCGGTATAGGACGTCCACCGGTTACCACGGTCATGGACAGCAGTGAGCATGTCTTTAACCGCGGCACGATAATCCTGCCAGCTTTTGATCTTGCCGTTGTATTTCGTCTTATAGACTTCGAAATGCATCTCCTTGAGCTGGACCGGCTCAACATAGATAGCCGCGATTTTGTCGTAAAGAGAATCATACGACTGCTGCAAGTCTTCGGGTTTCAACGGAGCGACAGCAGTAAGGATTTTGTTGACGATCTCTTCGGCGTTGGTATTGACCTTGACCAGATCAACGATGTTCGGAATATCCGGCTTTTTATCCTTATCGTCAGCCGGAGTCGCCGCAGGGGTGGGAGCCACGGCAGGGGTTGCCGCAGGAGTGGCACCAGGAGTTGGAGCCACCACGGTACCGCTTGGTGGTGCACCAGGGGTAGTGGCGGGACCTACAGGTGTTTTCGCCGGATCGTCGGCAGGTAATTCCAGAGCCTGACAGTAGTCGGGCGTGCCGTCGGGGCGCATGGCTAGAGCCGGAGAGACGCCAACGAGCGGGTTAAGAGACGACGCCAGAATTGTGGCGAGCATCAATCGATTGGCAAACTTTCTCATGGTCATATCCTCTGTTCAAGATAGTCGAGGGCAATCAGCCAAACCAACAGGCTTAGCATTGCGAGATTTTCTGGATAAGCCCTGACCAGATGGCGGCTCTTGCAAAAGAGTCGCTATCTGTCGGTCTCGCCGAATCACCCTCTGACAAGAGTTATCGACGCGGGATCAAGACCTCGATATTGCGAAGAAATTCGGCGCGATCCTCAGGCGGAACAGTTCTCGATCCATCGAAAAACAAAGTCTCTCGATTGAATACGTGTCCTACTGCGGTGGCGTCGAGCTCTTTGCGTTCGCTGAGAGTTTTGAGTGTTTGAGTGGTATCACGCCCGAGGACGTCGAAGTGCTTCCTGAGCACAAAGAAGATGCGACGGTACTGCTCGATCGGGAAGTGTTCCCCGTTCGACTCAGCCTCCTCACCCACTTTAACCGCCTCGTCTATGACCAGCCAAACTTTCTCATTGACGCCGAGCACGCGCTCGCGCCGAATCAGCCAAATGAGCGTCAGCACCAACCAGACGAACATCGGCAGCGCCAAAGCAAGGGCCAGAGCACCAACCCAGCGAGCGGCCGGTGGCAGTGGACTGACCTTCTCGCTGCGATCACCTTCTCGCAGCAAGGTTTCACTTGCCCGAGGATCGATTGCCGAAATACGCGCCGACTGATGAATACCCACCACAAGCGCTGGTGTATGCTCTGTCCGCCAGGCCGGCTGATTATCTCCGGGCTGTTTGAAGATGGCGTAGTCGAAATCCATGATAATCGTCGCCTGAGTTTTGTATTTCGGCGGTGTCTTATCATCCGGCTTCGGCGTCGACGGTGTTGCCCCCGGTGAGGGAGGAATCGTCTGCATGGTGATGTGCTGAGTGACGACGACGTCCTGCACAACCATCTTGCCGCACTTTGGTCCGCACGCAGGATCGAGCAAAAGTTCACCAGTTTTGCCGACTTTCAATTTCTCTACGTCGCTTGGACTGTTCGTCAGTTGACCACTGATGATCGTCTGAAGATTAAGCTCCGGCACTTCCAGTGGAATTGGCAGCAACACTTTGGCAATATCCGGAGCCTGACCAGGTGATGCTGGTGTCGCCGACGCGGCAGGAGCTGGTGCCGCCGATGGTGGCAACAGTTTGACCTCCGGCTGCTTCTTCTGGCAGATGGCAGTCGGTTTCAACACCCAGACCAGACGCACCGGAATGGCATCACCATAGCGCACGGCATCGACCTGACTGGTCGTGGCCCAGACATCGATACAGCCGTCGGCAAGACTGAGATGAGCTCTTTCCACTGGCTCTGATTCAGTGTATTCGTCAGCGGCTCTGACACTTTGGATGGACATCACCGCTGCCAAAGCAAGGGCGATTGCAAGTAAACGTCTCTTGAACATAGCGGTTCTCCGTGTTAGCGCGATGTACTGGCGAGAACCTGAAGCAGCTGTGCGACAGCTTCTTCATCGTCGGTTCTCATCACCACGGTGTTGACGCCGCATTCTTGCAGGCGCCTGAGAATTGCATCCTCATACACCTTGAAGTTTTCGGCCCATTGTTCGCGCGTGGTCCTCTTGCCGAAGACCCAAGCGAACGGTTTTGCAAGAAGCCATCCGAACAGAAAGCCGAGCGCCTTACCGATTTGTCTCAGACCAAAAGGCAGGCGATCCGGAACAATCCAGAGCGCCACCGACTGTCCACGAAAATCGGTCACCCGGTACGACATACCAGGAAATGGCGCTCTCGGTAATTCACGCTCACGTTTGTCTTGAACAAAGACCGCAACGGTATCGTGATCGCTTCCGCATGCTTGCAGCTCGAACCAATCTTCGTCATTCATATTGACGAAATCCGAAACAATGAGAAAGACGCCGCGCATCTGACGATTTGTCTCTCTCAATGAAATGGAAAGTCCACCACCAGAACTGTCCGGTTTTGCAAGCGTCTTAACCAACCCCTTCCAGTTGAAGCCGGCGCGGATGCGAACAATCAGCTTTTTGAGACTGGCGACAAGACTAGAAAAACCGGTGCGCAAAGAGGCGGGAAGATTCTTCAGCCTGGACAACAGACTTTGCTTTGGCGCGGTAGCAGCATACTCGAGCAGAGCATGATGGTCTTCGATGCAGGCATGAACAGCCGGATAGAGCGCGCGGCGCGCGTCCGCCAGTTTCATTAAAGTGATGGGCTGATTGGAGTAGGTGACGACCGAAGTGCGATCGCGATATTTGTCGGCGCAGCTGATGCCGCAGCCAGCAGCAATAGCAGCCAGATAGCTCTTGTAGCCACTGGTGCCAGTGCCAGCTTTCATGCTGTCGTTGACATCAACGACCACGGTCAAAGATGTCACAGCCGGTTGCTTGTTGATGCGCAGAATGAAGACACCATCCTCGGATTCTGAAGCGGAGGCGATATGGTCGATGTCGCCGGCCGAATCGCCATCTGCTGGATCGTATTCTTTGAAGCCATGGAGTTCCGTTCCATGACCTTTGCGACTGCCTTCGCGCTGACTCGGCGAAGCCTGCCTGGCGTATGAGCGCCAGTTGATGTTGACCATGCCCGTTTCGACCTTTTGCATGACCGCATCAACTATGCTGTTTATATTCATCATAGCGTCGTCTCCTCGAAGTGGAGAAAAATGTTTTCGCAGGCTTACAGCCAGCGAAAGATTAGAGCAGTACCGCAGATGAAAGACTTGTCTGAAAAGCGTTGCCACGATTTGTTGTAAGAACTAGACAGCGCTTTTCAGGCAAGTCCAACAACTGCCTTTGAAATCGAGAATTGCAGCCACTGATTCAACTCCTTTTGAGAAAAAAGTCGACTCAACGAATTTGTTGAGTCGACTCCTTTTCGAGCTGTATCAGCGACGAACCGCCGCCCAGTCACTGGCCTGGGTGTGGTCCAGACACGCCATCACGACATCGGTCACATGACCGGGCAAAATCGGATTCTTGCCCGGACGATTGAGACGATGAACGATTTGCTCAAGCGTGATCGTGCCATCGGTTGGATAATCGTTCGCAAAGCGATCGATTTTGCTGGCATCGCCTGGACCGACCCGCGTGGCGGCCCGATTGCTCAACACAAGCCGATGATCGAAGACGTTGTGAGCAAGTGCGTGCAAATCTTCGGGCATGACGAATTGACGCGGACTGACGCCATCTTCGTCCTTGCCTTCAACAAACGCACGCACCTGGCAGGCCCGCTTGAGAGCCATATTGGCACGAACCGAGACGCCCGACTCGATGCTATCGAGAATCGGTCGGATCGCCGGATTGTCACGCCAAAGCTTGATGAACTCGGGCGTGCCGGGGTTGGTCGCACGAACGACCGCCAATTGATAGTCGATGAAACGCTCATCGACACGCATGTTCTTGCGAATCCACTGACGTATGGCGAGAATCTCGTCCAGAGAAAGCAGCCGCTCAGCTGCCACTCTATCCAGGACCTCGCGATCGCCCAGACTTTCATCCATAAGCAGTTCCTTTTCGGCGCTGCCATTGATGCGCAAGAAGTTTTTCATATAGAGGAAACGATCGTAGCTAGCCGGAGGCACCATATTGGTGTCGGGCGAGCCAACGTCGTTTTGCACGCAGAGAAACGTGCGCACAGGATGCATGCTGACAGAGACGTTACCGTCTTCGTCGACGCCGTCAGAATGAGGAGCCGCAATCGTGCAACGCCCTTCGCTCATCGGTGACATGAAGACCGACATGCAACGAGAATTGAGACGATTGAACTCATCACCCATAACGACGTTCGCACGCGCCATCGGGCTCCACGAGACGCGCCAGCGATTGTCGGCGCGGTCGAGCCATTCGGAGCCCATAATGTCCTTAGGAGTCAGATCAGGATTTCCCTGGACGATGAATTTGCGACCACCGATGATCGCAGCAATCACTTCCACGCTGCGGGTTTTACCGCCACCGGGCAATCCTTCACCCAGCACGCCGTTGACGCCGCCCTGGATAATGGCGTAAATCATCAGCTTGCCGACGTCGTCCATTCCTTTGACGTATTTGTTATAGAGCGCGAGGCTCCCTTTGACCTTGTTGCGAGCCTCATTGGCATCGAACATGGAGAGAAGATTCTCGACTGCCTTCGCCCCTGCGACGGGATCGTAGTCGATATATCGTGCATTGCTCATGACTGAATCCTTTGAGATTTGAACTGCGATTGATTTGGAGAATGCGGCAAGATCAGCTCGCCGCATTTATAGAGTGATTTGCTCAGCGTTTACGGGCGAAAGCAAATTTGAACCAACCATGGATCAGCGCAAATACCGAAGTCACCGACGGGCGAATCTCCGGCATAAACAGACGCCAGCGCGGCAGACCACCACCACCAAGAGCGGTTATGACAAATGCGCCAAATGCCACCAGCAACAACCAGGGACGAATATTTGATTCGTTCGAGACTGCCACCAGCCCGCCCAATTTCTCAGGAAAGCTGTAATAGATGTGCATTGTTCCAGGGGGCGCATAAATCAAGTCGGCATTGTTCACCTTCTGCAGCATGTGCAAGAAGACCTTCTCACCGCTTGCAATCTGAGTGCGGTCGATGGGATAACCAGGTTTGGCCGGCTGCCCATCCGTGAGAATCACTGGTTGAGCCATAGTCGTCGCAAGTTCGTTGGGACTGTCGACTTTCATGAAGAACAAACTGTTGGCGCGATGGGAGACACTGTCATACTTAGGCACGCTCATTGGTTTTGATCCACCGACTTCCACAATCAGCAAATGAATCTGCTGCTTGTTGATTTCAGCGAGAACTTTGTCCAGGTCCTCTGGCTTGCTGGTGTTGCCACCATCGCCGAAGAGAACAATGAAGCGAGTTTTTTCTGAGCGATCACCTTCATCACGCTCTTTCTTGCTCACCAGAGCAAATTCATCCAGTGACTTCTGCAGAGCGTCTGCATAATCACTGCCACCAAAAGGAGCGGCGCCAACCTTCAGATGCTCATTGAGCATATGCATGAAGGCACCATCTTCTGACAGCTCTCTGGTGATGTCCCAGGTGTTGTAGCCGACACCACCGGCAGCGATCAAACCGACTTCATTGTCGGTCAGCTGCGGCAGCAAATCCTCTTTGAACAGAGATTTTGCGGCATCGAGACTGGTCCCCCATTGCAAGGAAGGGCCAGGATCTGTTTGACCACTCATCCGCGCATAGAAGGGGCGATAGGCAAGAGCCGCCATGGAGTTGGAAACATCGAAAGCACCGATAACCTGGACGGCCCCCTTTGGCACTGTCAGTGGTGCTCCAGTCAGATTCGGACCGCCCAGTGACACTACCATGACGACGAGAATCGTCAGGGCGAGCACCCAGAGGTTACGGAACTGTCGCGCGTTTTTCGGCGCAACAGGTCCCCGCTCAATCCGCTCCGACCAGAATTCGAGCAGGCTACGATGCCTGCTCATATTCCACAACGCCAGACAACCACCCGCAAGAACAACCGCTCCTACGCTCCAGGCAATCGTTTGCGGCGAAGACATCCAGTGGACTGTGTGCCACATACGCAGCACGAAGTCACTGGCTATTTGCCAGTATTGTTGCAGCATAGAAGCCTCCTAGAGTTCTTCGCGGCTTGGCTTACCCGCATTGTTGCCGCCAGGCTGCGACGGATCATCAGACTTCTCGCCCTCGCCATCTTCAGGCTTTCCTTTGCCTTTACCTTGGCCTTTAGCGAGTTTGGGCTTGTTGTTCTGAAGAATCTCGACATTGACCTGATCGTCGAGACGGTCCTTTTCGACTTTGCCGCGCAAAGCTGGATCCAGCCGGCCATCAAGTTCGGCCAAATCGAGCTCACCTTTGACGGTCAAAGCAAGAGTCTGATTGAGGTCATCGAGAGCATCTTTCATCTTGCCCTCGGTGCCCATCTTGATTTCAGATAAAGCCTTGAAGTGCAGAGCCAGTTCTGCCATTTCCAATGAAGGGCGACCCCGAAACGGGTCGTCTTTCACTGCCATAGCGGCTTCGTAATCTTGAAGCGAACGGGCGAAGGCTTCCAGAGACCAGGTGTACTGCAGAGTTCTGTAGTAAAGCCGTCCCTGCATATAGTCTTGCCATTGCGGTGTCTGACTGTAAAAAAAGCTCAGACAAACAGATGTTGCCGCAACCGAAAGAACGAAAGTGGTGACGACAAAATAGCGCCATCCTTTCTGAAAGAATTTGGACATGACTTGCTCCTTACGGATTGCGGCCTGCCAGCGAGGCAAAGACCAGATAGAGCAGATAGAAAGCGAGCGCCGCTGCAATGAATGCATCGTCGACCTCACGGTGAGTCTGGACTGTTTTGACCATCTCCTCGTGCTGTTCGTTCTCGTCGATTTTTTGCATGGCTCGCTTCATCTCGCCAGGCTCACTCGCGCGAAAAACAAAACCGCTTTTAGGATCGGCTTTATTCAGTTCCTTTGCGAACTTTTCGAGATCGAGAGGCTTGGTCGGATCGCTCCAGCCATCACCGAGACCGATGACGTAGAACTTGATGCCGAACGCAACGAACAAATCCTCTAGCTCTTTCCGCCGTTCAGGGTCAATGGCGTCGTAGCCATCGGTGACCATGATGTCGACGAAAGTGGCATCGGGATGAAGTTTTCGCTCGTGCACGAAGTAGTCGTAGGCGAACTGCAACGGGCCAACATCAGTAACGAAACCGGTCGGTCCACCAAAGTTGGTACCACCGCCGACATTTTCGTTGAGATGATTGACGCGCATTTCCAGAGCGATTTTGTCCGCACTAAAAGGCGCCACCATATAGGTGTCCATATCGAAACGTTGCAGGCAGACCTGGTCTGTATTGAGGAGGTCCATCGTCATGCGGCGCTTGATGAAGTACAGAGCCACTTCTGTCGCCCAGTCTGAACGAGTCTTGAGTTCTTTGGGCTGTTCTTTGACCTGGTCCTGGACGACGAATTTCTCCGCACCGCCATTGTCGACTTTGACTGCCGAAGGGTCGTTAGTAGCGGCGGCGTCCTGGTCCGCCTTTTCGGCCATGCCTTTAAGCAACTCCGTCAACATTGACCCAGAGCTGTCTTTCTGGATACAGACGAAACGCGTTTTGGCGAGTCTTATTTGCGAGGCTTCGGGAACCGTAGGGACTGTCATAGCCAAATCGAGATTGACGGCAAAGCCAAGCAAGCAGACATATGACACAGCAAGCAACGCAGACCAGCGACCAGTCAAGCCGCGCCAGCCCATCAAGTTCTGATGAGGGTCAAGGGTTGAATGCTTAATTGAGATTTGCCGCTTGCCCCAGAACAACGCCGCCCAAATGCCCACCGGCATGAGCCAGAGAGCTAGAGGATGGAGGAGGTGCCAGTCGTTAAGAGCATGGATGTAGTCATGCCACATGTTGACGATAAGCTGCCAGTCGAATGAGAGAGCACTCCACGACAAATTGTCCTTGAGTGTACCGAGAGTTGAGGTGAGAATTGAGGCGAAGTTCATAGCGACCTCCTAACAACATTTACGTCCAGAGATAAGGCGGCTGAGGGAACAAGTCTCACAACCGACGAGTGTTTGTTTTCGTGCATAGGCGTTCACTCCGGGTTGCAGAAACAATCCCTGCAAAGCAGACGGACGTTGGGCGGATGGAAGCAAGACCGTGTCCTGAGCCAGGATCAAACAGTCGTAAAAGCCGAATTCGTGAAATTTGAATACGCTAAAGCGACATTCACTTAGGAACCTATTTTAGGCTGTCGTCCCCTACATGACATACTGACTGCGCTCTATAGGTTGTCTGATGTGCTTTGGTGTTGGGAAGGTGGTGGTTTTCCGGCAGAAGATGTCATGGGAATTATAAATATATCTTGAAGGTTTGCCGGTCCGATAGCAATATGCTTTTGTTACAGTATCCATCAGTCAGGCCGCGCAACAAAACCGGTCCGCAACATGAAACGAAAACTGGTATGCTAGCGCAAGCAAACTGGTGCGCCTCTTGACACCAGAACTGGTTCACACAATGTTTAATCTTCTGCTTTGAAAAACGATGCAAACGGCACTATGTACTCGTTTACGGGACTTTGTTCGGGGTCGGCATAGTAACGGTCAGTGGGTTGTAAAGTTAGACCCAATTCATGCGCATTCTCATGTATTGCTTCAGACGACAAGGTCGGGTCGAACTGTACCGTTAACCAGTAAGCAGAACTTTGTTTTCTAATTGTGACTGCCCGGCCAAAGCCCACAAGCAACGTTTCGATCACTTTCTGCCGAACTGGTGTCAAAGCACGCACAGCAGCTTTTAAGTGCTTTTCTAGATGACCAGCGTCGATGAACTCCTGCAAGGTGTTCTCGATGCCCGGAGAAGCCTCCTGCGAGATTTTTTTCGTCTGTTTGAAGTAAGGCGCAAACCTTGGCGGAATGACTAGACAGCTAACCATTGAAAGCGGATATAACAACTTCCAAAAACTGCAAATATAGAAGACATTAGCATCCTGACTGAGACTATACAGAGGTGGGGGAATGTTTTTGATGTAATTGTGACTGCCATCCCAGGCATCTTCCACAATGGCAGACCGATGTTGTCTGGCAAAAGCAATTAATTTTTGCCGTCTGCCCATCGACATGCAAACTCCACTGGGATCCTGAAATGTAGGCGTGACATAAATCAGTTTCACTCTCGTTTGCGCTGGCACCAGTTCATTCAGAGCATCAACATCCAGTCCATTTTCGTCGACAGGAACAGCAATAATGCGAGCACCTTTAGCAAGAAATATGTTGCGCGCATTGACAGTACAGGGGTCTTCTACGACGACCACATCTCCCTCGTCCAGTAGCACATGGGAGATGTGATACAAACCGCTTTGCGATTCTTGAAAGACAATTATTTGTTCTGCAAGACAGTGAATGCCTCGCTCACGCAGAAGGTATGTGGCAATCGAGTTTCGAAGTGGCACCTCGCCAAATGGCTCAGAGTTGATTTTGGACGAGTCGAGATTGTTGCAGTATTTACTCAGTATTTGTTTCCATTGCAAAACGGGTATCAAACCATTTGGCGCCGGCGAATAAGGCTGATCCCAGCTAGATTTGATGCCGCTGTCCATCAATCTCAAAGCATAGGCACTGACTAAATCGTCGACATCAGAGCGCACCGGCAATACTATGCGCTTGGTGGTTTCTCGACCAGGTAAAGTCTCGGCAACCCGGGTCTTGCCACCGGAGCGAGTAACAAGATAACTGCTTCTCAATAATTCGGCGTATGCTTTTGAAACAGTGGCGCGGGACAATCCCAGTGTTTGCGCCAGTTCACGCGTCGACGGCACAAGAGAACCTGGTTCCAGTCGTGAAGACTCAATGGCTTCAATCAGTGCCGCAATCAAGCGGCGATGCAAAGGAATCGATTCATCTGTGGATAGAAAAAGCCGCAGGCTCATACTTGTCTCAATCAAAACAACGGTCAACGATTGTACAGATTGTGCAGCTGCATGATACCAGCTTAGCTAGTGTATGGGCACCGCGCAGACCACTTTTTTGAAATTGATGCAAGCCGGTTTTGCTACACAGCCTAAGTTTCGTCTAAGAGGAAAGTAGCACGGTGCAAAGAACCAGGCCAGGCTGGCCTTTCGATCTACATTTACAAAAATGCTTTCCGTAAAGACTAGCGCAGGCGAACAGCGAAGTTATTACACTCTTGATATCCAAACTGTTCATCCTCCCCTTAGAAAAATATCGCAACCACCTTATTCACACCACAGCCAGTGATCGACCGCGGATTATAACCTGCGGGCGCCCCTTTTACCCCAATGCACCACTAACGGTGACTCTGCAACCCATCGAGCGCCCTCAAACGACCAAGAGATTGAAAAACTATTTGGTCGTGCGCGGCATGTTCATTCCCAAAGACTACGTGACGACCTAAGTTTGCCTTCCCGTTGAGACATCGACGGAAAGCCTCGAGCTTCAAAAAGTGATTGACTGCGCTGTTCACTTTTTGATGGAACTGAAAAATGCAGCGCATTGGTTAAGGAGACTACGTGATGAAGAAAATCCTCACTCTCGGCATAGCTCTGTGCACCGCCCTCATTCTCACTGGTTGCGCCGCCGGCGGCAACTTCGGCTGCGACCGATATGGCTGCGACGCGGGCGTGGGTGCGAATCTCGGTCCAATTGGCGGCTCCATCGGCGCCGGTGTTGACCGACATGGCGTAAGCGCGCATGAAGGCGCTTATATCTACTGATCTGAGACCTCACATCGGCGGCAACGTCGAATAATAGTCGCATTTAAAAAATTGTGACGGGTCGAGGGGCTGCCGGTAGCAATCAGGTGCCCCTCGGCTACATGCGCATGCTCCATCGTTTCTTCTTCTCTGAGAACTGTAGCTCTCTACCTAGGACAATCCAGATGATCAAGTCCCGAGTGTTTCTCTATTCGCTCGCCCTTTTTGGTTGCGTCATCGTCGCTGCCGTAGGCAACACTGCTTCGGCCGAGACGCCAACAATATCGGCGACTGCCACAGACGCGACTATACTCGCCACCAAAGTCATCGTCTTGAATGACGCAAATATCGCTCAGCTCCATCGGATGCTGGACCTGACAGACGATCTCGATCCTCAGCACAAGTCGAAGCGTTCTGTGCTGTTCTTCTTTGGTCGCCCTGCCGATATCGCTATATGCCGAGCCTCTCTCGAAAAGCTTGTCGCAGAGCGCAACAACGAATTGATCGTCGTCACTATTGATCCCCAAGAGTTTTCGCTAGCCGACGAGCTTCAGAGACAGTGGATTCAAGGCGATCCGAGGTATCCGGCGGCAGTGTTCATAGGCAATGGAGTCTTGCTGCCGATTCGCGGTACCATCGCCAACGAAAACATCGAAGAACTTGCCGCCAAAGGATTGCATTGGGATTGGCGGAAAAACCACCCGAACGATGAATAAAGGACTAGACACCATTTGCAGTGGCGTTTGATTTCACCAACAAATCAGCGCCTATTGCAAACTTTCTGACGGCAACCCAATCACCTGTTCGTAATAGGATGTCAAAGCGTTGTAACAATCACAACTAACCGCTTCCAGTCCTTTACGGTCAAGTATCGTCACTTTGCCTCGTACGTAACTTATAAGCTTCGCTTTAGACAGAACCCCAGCGCTGACATTAACCGCCGTGCGCGAAACACCAAGCATCAACGCCAGAAATTCCTGGGTCAAAACGAATTGAGCGTTGTGACAACGGTCGTTCGTCTGCAGGAGCCAGCGCGCACAACGCTGTTCGGGGGCATGAACTCGGTTACAGGCAGCATTGCGTCCAAGTTGATCAATGAGAGTGATGGCATATCGCTGACACAATTCAGTCCACTCTGGATATTGTTTTTGTAATGTTCTAAAGTTTTCGCTCTTTACACGCCAGGCGGCTCCTTCGACCTGACAAAAGCATTTTTCACCAATTGAAAGTACACCGAAGGCTACAGGCAGACCGACCATTCCCTCGTAACCAATATTTGCCAGCTCTATCAATGCCCCACCCGACAGCGGTTGCAGCAAAGACATGACGCCGCTTTCAGGAAAATCGACAAATTCGATGGACTGATTCGGCTCAGTCAACGCTTCTTTGAGGTCAAAATGCACAATCTCTGCAACCTTGAAGAAGGCTTGCCTGGCGGGCAGTTTGAGCTTAAGAAGCAAAAGATTTTTAGGCAGAATTGATGACATTTTTTAACCGTGTGGGCTGCGTAGCGCCAGACGGTTTAGCAGTTAGCTAGGTTGAATCCGCATGTGTATATGTCAACTATGACACATATGCAGCCAAATAAACGGAATCTATGCGCTGCTGCCTAAAATACAAGAGCTAGCTACTCGCTGATACGTTCCATCTTGTTCTTCGAAATAGCAACAACAACACATGAAAGGAATAGAGCATGCTTAACACAACCACTTTTGGCGCTGGCGCTATTCACCTGGCCTTCGATAATACCGCGAGATTCGACAGAAGCGAACGCAAGGGTAAACTGTCACTACTCAACGGAGGACTTGCCCCAAAGACGTTTGAGATGGCAAAGTCCGCACCGGCAAACGCTGCTAACAGACCTACGGTCGATAGCTTCTGGGCAGAAAGGCACTCACCCAATAGCACCGCGGGCGGCACCACAGAGAAATCGCAAATGGCCGTGGCGAAAAAGACGAAGGCGACGCACCCAGGTGGCAACGACTTCTGGGCGCAGAGACACTTGAGTTAATTTCCCGCAGGACAATCCAATTTTAATTGTGTCTCGAAGAAAGCTAAAAGACCGACGATGTTCAATTCGAACTAAATGGCAATTTAGTGGAGACCTCAAATGACACTGGAACAAGAATGCTTTTGGCTTGTGCTCGCTGTAGGTGCCCTGGTGCAACTTGGCTGTATCTTCAGGCTCTCACGCATACCCAAATCGATCTACCATGACTGGCGACTCATGTTGACGACCAGGACAAAATCCGAAGATGGCTATCGCGAACATGGTCGACAACTCAGGCTGATGAACAGGATAATATCAGACGATGGCCATCTCGAAAATGCTCCATACAACGACTACGGCGAGCACCAAACTGCCCAAAGCCGCAAAACCTGGTTGCGATTATTCGCCTTCGTCAGCGTAATAGCGCTCGTCAATCTGCTTTTCGGCCCAGTGGTGATGGCGATGACCCTCTTTTATGGGGTCATTGGGTTCATAGTGCTCGCCTGTCTTACTCTTGCCATTGCTCTCTCAGGCGGCTTTGAAGCTTAGTCGCCTCTTGTCGGCGCAGCAAGGAAGTGACGCTTCGCCGCTTCCTTGCTGCCAACTACCAAATGGAGACATCTATGAAGAACGCGCTTAAAAACTATCCGATAGACAACGCAAATCACTGGATGGAGTTGCTGAAAGAGTTAGAGGAAACGTTGAATAATTGGGTGACAAAGAAAGGAGTCACCAGTTTCCAGTTCGAGATTCCGCGTAATGGCGTCGTCGCAACATCTAAACCTGGTTTTCTTGTGCGAGCAGGATTGGCAACCTACCGACCGACTTTCGTACCGGTTGGCTGGACGATCGACCTGATGGAGTTCCTGCAAAAACTCGGGTTCAAGGTCTCCCTGGACGTGGAATATCTCCACGGTTCACCGCACTTTAAAGTGTCTGCCCAGAGGCCCGAAACAAACAGTCTCCTCACAATGAGCATCAGTCTGAGATCTCATCAGGACTTCTATCTTTCCGCGCAAAAGTGAAGCGGGGTTGCGCATGTACATGTAGCAAATCTCTCTCGACATTAGTGTGCGGACCATCTAGCAATGACGATCAAGTAAAAGGAGATTACTAAGCGCAGTCTCGGTTATTTCCAACTCTACCTACTGATTGAAATTTAATTCAATAAGACCGCTTCCTTTCTGCAAACTACCAAATGGAGACAGTTATGATGAACGCGCTTAAAAACTATCCGGTCGACAACGCGAATCACTGGATGGAGTTGCTGAATGAGTTAGAGGAAACGTTGAATAATTCGGTGACAAAGGGAGGAATTACCCGTTTCCGGTTCAATATTCCGGATGATGGCGTCGTCGCAACTTCGAAGCCCGGTTTTCTTGCGCGAACAGGACTTGCAACTTACCGACCGACTTTTATGCCGACCGGCTGGACGATCGACCTGATGGAATTTCTGCAAAAGCTCGGGTTTGAGACCTCTCTGGAGGTGAAGTACCGACGCAACATTTTAGCGTCCTTTGAAGTGTCTGCGCAGAGACCCGGGGAAAACAGTCTCAACATGAGGATCATCAATCTGAAATCTTACCGGGGCTTCCGTCTTTCCGCGAAAAAGTGTCCCTCTGAATGCACAAGATAAACTGATCAGATTCACACCGAAACGGAGACTTATCATGCACTGGGCTCAGAGGCATTCGAGCTGAGTCCTTTTCGACAATAGCTTCACCTTAGTTCACAGCGACGCATAGCGCTGAATGAATCATCTAGCTGGTAGAAGAAATCCTCAAAATCTGGAGAAAAAGCACCATGATGCTGATTTCTAAAAAACAGAAAGTCATCAAGAACCCCAAGCGAGAGAAAATTCCTAACTCAGGTCGCAGAAAAAAAAAGACAAATAACGGCGGAGCAGGACAGCAACTTACATCGGCATTTTTGGCGGGACTCGACGTGTCGTCATTTCAGCAGACGATTGATTGGACAAAGGTTGGTGCGAGCGGAATTTCCTTTGCCTACATCAAAGCCACCGAAGGCGTGACAATCCAGGATCCGTTTTTCGCGAGCAATCGCGCAAACGCCAAGGCTGCCGGTTTGATTGTGGGCGCCTATCATCTATTCCGCCCCAAGACTGCAGGACAAGCGCAGATAGCTAACTTTGTCTCTACTGTGGGCAAAGTGGAATCGGGCGAACTGCCGCCTGTGCTAGACATCGAAGTGCCATCGGACTGGACAGCATTTTCGACCGCCGCACGTATCCAATTGGTCAAAGACTGGCTCACAGCCGTCGAAGCCGCGCTTGGAGTGCGCCCCCTGATTTATATCAACAACTCTGACGCCCAAACATTGCTAAACAACGATCCATCCTTTGCTGCCTATGAGCTATTTGTGGCCTTTCCAACAAGCGCAAGCGTTCCGGTGTTCCCGCTCCCGTGGACCAACTGGACGTTTTGGCAATACAGCTGGACGGGCACCGTCAACGGTATTAGCGACCCTTGCGACCTGGATTATTTCCAGGGCACTCTCAACGACATCAAAAAGCTTTTGAAAGCATAAAAACAAAATCAGCAAGACGAGCCTCGAGCAGTATTTGCGCTGCCTGAGGCTTCGGTGCGGCGAAAAAAAGGGTTATCCGAATGTCTTCAAAACTGAGTATCGGCAATCACTTTCTAGCAATCTCGTTCAAGCAGTTTCAGACGCTTGTGACGGAATTCAAGGAACTCTGCGAGACTTCTTTTGGCACCGAGTGCACATTGCAAATCTGCGCAATGTGCCAATTGAAGTTATATATCACCCGCTTACCCTACGAAGATATTCTGTCGTACATCAGAAACGAAAACGAACAGAATACTTTCTTCAAGTCCGATGATTTGCTTACGGTCACATCGGATACCTTCGATGCGGCTGTGTATATCGACGCCATTGTCAGCCCGACAAACAAATCGGCGGCACCAGATTCTGCATTTGGAGGCATTGAGTTCAAAGGTAAGCGCCCCAACCATGCGACGTACTATGTCCAACCCAGCGATGCGAACCTCGTTCAAGCACTCAAAGAGCGTCACCCCTTCAAGGTTTTTGGAGACGGTTACAAGCATCACGGTACCCCTTACTAAGTTTGGCTTTCAAAAATGGAAAGGGCGTAAATACTGGAGAAATTACAAATTATCCCAGGTGGTTGGGGTAGCGGTGCGCTTATAGCGTATACCGTTTCTGGAACAGAAAACGAACTCGAAGTTTTTCGACGCAACGTCGAAGGCCGCTAAAGTCCAGCGCTAGTTGAACGATAACAGTTTGTTATCTCCGGGAAAGGCGAACGCCTTTTCCACACTTTTCAGAAGAACAAAGTATCGACACATAAAACACCGAACTCAATTTTCGGACCTCAATAAAAATATTTTGACAACTATAATGTATAGTACATATATCTAAACACCACCAATTCAATACCACGGAGACACTTCTCACAAAAGGGCTCCAATGTCGTCAAGCTCCTGACATCAACACCATTCAGACCACTTTTAGTGTTTATGGAGCAGACCGGTGTAGCTCCGCTATCTTTACAAGTTTAGCTAAAAAGCACGGCCGACGGCATTCCAGAAATTGTCCATCTGCAGAGAGCGCAACCTGGCGCCAGACCCAGTCTTGCCAAGATGGCTAATTGTAACTCAAGCAGTTTACACTCGCGGTACGCATTCAAAAACTCGAATTCAAAGAAATCCCCAAACCAACTTCAACTGACCCAACTATATTCATCACCTTCAGGTTAAGAGCGCTTGCTTGACAGCCGCAGCTTGACCGTGTGCCAGTGTGCCCCCAGTTGAGGCCCGCGCAAATTTCGCTACTACTCCAAATTTTGCTTATCCACCCATCCGTCAAATCACAAATTCTCCTACCTTCCAGGAGGCTTGCCATGTCTCACCCCCAACCAGGCTATTACAAACACCCGACAATCTTCGGTGACACTGTGTTTTTTGTCTGCGAGGGCAATCTCTGGTCTGTTCCTGTAAGTGGTGGCACCGCTGTGCGCATCACGACAGGCGATCAGGATTGCAGCTTCCCCCGCGTCTCCCCTGATGGTCTCCAAATTGCATACGTCAGCGACGAAGACGGACCAAATGAACTGTACGTCATTTCGTCCGCTGGCTCTGCACCTGTCCGCATCACCCATATGGGCGGGCACATCAGTCTGAGCGGTTGGTCTTCAAACGGAAAGAAACTCCTGTTTGCGGCCAATTCAGGCGTGGCGTTCTCGCGCACCTGTAGCGCCTACTCAGTCTCTGCCCAAGGTGGACAGCCAACAGCTTTGCCTCTGGGCTTGCTGGAGAGCTTCTCCATCAATGACAATGGCGCCACCGTCATCGGTACCAACGAAATCGATTCTGCCTCCTGGAAACGCTATCGTGGCGGTCAAAAAGGAGAACTCTGGATCGACAGCGATGGCTCCGGTGAATACAAGCACTTCGTGCGTCATCTCAACGGCAACGTTGTTTGCCCGATGTGGATAAATGGCAAAGTCTACTTTGCCTCCGACCACGAGGGCATCGCCAACATCTACTCGTGCCTGCCGGATGGCTCACGCGTGCGCAAGCACACCAGCCATACCGAGTATTACGTGCGCTTTCCGTCGACCGATGGGCAGCGTATCGTATACACCGCAGGCGGTGACCTTTTCGTTCTGGACCCACGCAAGAACAGCAACGAGAAAATTTCGGTCAACGTTCCCATCCTGAGCCGGCAGACCGAGCGCAAACTGGTACCAGCAACCGAGTGGCTAGAGTCTTTCGCACCACACCCTGACGGTCACTCCATTGCTCTCATTGCTCGCGGTCAGCCAATAGTCAGGCCAAACTGGGGTGGACACTCCACTCAGCACGGCACCGGTAATCGCAGCCGCTATCGGTTGATCGATTGGATGCCTGACGGCAAACGCTTTGTCGTGGTAAATGATGCCGCCGGTCACGAACGACTGGAGGTGCACTTTGCCGACCAGAGCAAACAGCCTGTGATCGTCTCCACACAAGACCTTGGTCGATTCGGGGAACTGACGGCGTCGAACAAACTCGTTGCGGTCACTAATCACCGCAACGAGCTGTTCGTCATCGACCTGGAAACGCACACGGCCAAGTTGATCGACACCGGGGAGGTGGGCAACATCAGTGATGTCCGCTGGTCGCCTGATGGCGTCTGGCTGGCTTACACCATGCCTTCCACACCCACTCGTGACCTCTTCGCTGGTACCGGTCGTATTCGCGTCGCGAATGCAATCACGGGCGCAGCGCATGATCTAACGAGCGGTCAATTCAGCGACTGCAAGCCAGCCTGGGACCCGGAAGGAAACTATATCTACTTCGTATCCTCCCGAACTTTCAAGCCGCAATGGGATGCGGTCAAGAAAGACATGGGTTTCATCTACTCGAAACGACTCTACGCAGTGCCGCTTCGTCCAAGTGTAGCCTCGCCTTTCATCGAAAGTCCCAATCCTCTCGTCAAAGTGGACCGAGAAAGCAGGGCCGGCGCACTCCAGGAAGGAACATCGATTGACATCGACTTCGACGGCATTCTCGAGCGAGTTGTCGCTTTTCCCATAGCTGTCGGCAACTACACGTCGCTGTTTGCAGCGCACGGGCGAGTATTGTTCGTCGAATATGACAGCGTCTCGGCTGCTCATGAAGAGGCTAGTGGTTCGTGGATCACCGAGCAAGCAGCGCGCCATTGCACGCTCTGGCTCTATGACTTCGAACAACAACGCCTGATTCAAGTGGCAACACCGGTTGGTGATGTGCATTTGTCCAAGAATGGCCAATTTGTCTTCTTCCACACGGGCGAGGGCAAAGAGACGATTCGCGTCTTCGACGTCGTCGAAGAGATTCAAGCTGAAACTGACGCCATCGACGAGCCAACCAACGAGTATTCTCGGCGGACTGGTTTGATCGATTTGTCTGATGTTGAAGTGTCAGTCAAACCGCAGGACGAATGGGCGCAAATCTTCCATGAAGCGTGGCGCTTGCAGGCTCAGAATTTCTGGACCGAAGACATGTCGCAAGTCGACTGGGAACTTGTCAAAGACAGGTATTCCAGACTTTTGCCGCGAGTGAGAACTCGCAGCGATCTCGGAGACGTTCTCTGGGAAGTACTCGGCGAACTCGGCACATCACACGCTTATCAGTCTGGTGGCGATTACCAGGCATCGGCGAGGACTTACTACCAGGGCTATCTGGGCGCGGACTTCTCGTGGGACAAAAAGCGCAACGGCTATCGGATCACCTCGATTATTAGGGGAGAACCGGGCGAAGAAGGAGCTGATTCACCACTTGCAGCCGCCGGTCTTGGTATCACCACTGGTGACCTGATTACGGCTGTTGATGGCGTACCCGTATCGGCTGAAGAAAGTCCCCAGAAACTGCTGGTCAATAAAGCGTTCAAGAGAGTCGGTTTGACCATCAAGAACGTCGCTGACGAAGTCCGGCAGGTGACCATTGACGCCCTCGGAGATGAAGAGCCTTTGCGCTATCGCGCCTGGGTCAACGAAAATCGTCGTCAAGTACACAAAAAGAGTAAAGGTCGCCTGGGTTATGTGCATATCCCGGACATGAGCGAAGCTGGTTATGGCGAATTCTATCGCTCATTCCAGCTCGAACATAGCAAGCAAGGCCTGGTCGTCGACGTTCGCTATAACGGCGGAGGCTCTGTCTCCTCTTTGATCCTGCAGGTGTTACTCCGGCAGGTGAAAGGATGGGACATCTCTCGCTGGAATGGCACGACGACTTACCCGATGGAGTCAGTGGCCGGTCCGAAGGTGGCTATCGCGAATCAGTTCACTGCTTCCGATGGCGACATCATCAGCCATGCGATGCGACTCTATAATGTCGGCAAAGTCGTGGGCAAGCGCACTTGGGGTGGGGTCATCGGTATCGACCCTCATCACACGCTGGTCGATGGCACGGTCATCACTGTTCCTGAATATGCGTTCTACTTTCAGGATGTGGGATGGTCTGTCGAAAATCACGGTGCTACACCTGACTTCGACGTCGATATCAGTCCTCAAGACTGGAGAAATGGTATCGACCCGCAGCTGGACAAAGCCATCGAAATCGCCCTCGATGAGCTGAGTGCAAATCCAGTTGTGGTGCCAGACTTCAGCAAGCGTCCCAAGAAAGCGATCCCGCCTGTGCCGGAAGGCGCAAGCATGGTCGCGAGTGCTGGCAGCGCCAATGTTCCCGTCGTTCGCGCCGGTGACACAAAGAAAAAGACTCCGCACAAACGCTAAGAGTCTTCAAGAATCATGAGTTGAACTAAAAGTCAGGGCAGGACCGTAAATCCCGCCCTGACTTTTTTGTTTTCTTCGTTCGCCGAAAAAAGATCTATTCGGATTTGTGAGTAGAGGTGCTTGCTGAGGAAGAAGAACCATCAGGATTTACGGTTGTCGATGAAGCCGACTTGTGAGTCGAAGCACTGCCATCAGCGCCCAATGTGTGGCTGACGTGTTGCTTGGTGGCGCTAACACTGCCGTCGCCGTTAGCTTGCACATTGGTTTTGGTGTGGGAGACTTTGGCGCCGTCTGGTCCTGAGGTCGCTTTAACTTTGTCGGTGCTTGTTCCAGCACCGTTTGAAGATGTCGAAGTAACTGAACTTTCATCAGCATAAGCTGCCTGACTCAATCCACCAACAATCATCATTGCTGCAACCAGTTTAATTGGGCTATTCATTTTAAAATTCTCCAGGGGTGTTTTGGGGTCGACGGGGCGACAGATGAGTAGGTTCCAGATTACTACCCTGCTATTTTTCTTATATTGCTTTCACTTTAAATATCATTTTTGGCAAAGTATAAAACAAAAAAAAGGTTTAGCCCAGTCCATTGAAAATCAACGAACCAGGCGCCTTTTGCCCTCGAATGTGCAAGGGAGCTGTTAGAAAGTACTCGGCAAGTCGCGCGCACGTGGCGGGATTGGATGTCCGCGCGCGATTGCCTCATCGACTTTGGCTTGGTAACTTTCCTCATACGAAGGACCTGTTTCACGAACAGGTTTACGCCTACTGAACGGCAATTCGCGCGCGCGCGGCGGTACCGGGAAACCCTTCGCGATTGCCTCATCGACTTCGGCTTGGTAATTTTGCTCAAATGCGTCCTGGGCAGAACTGCGACCCAGGATGCTTCGGAGCTTCCCTGCAATGGTAGCCAAAAACATAATACTCTCCAAAAGAATAAAGGCTTCTGCTCCCGCTCAGACAGCCATCCACTCAAGGTGAGCAGATGGCTGCATCAATGCAAATTACTTCTTATTCTTCTTGCCGCCACCCGCGCTCTTCTTGTTGCTGCGGAACTCCTGAGCCTGCATGCGGTTTTGAGCACGGGCGGCTTCACGCTTGGCGCGGGCATGCACGGAATCGATGCTTTCGCGCGTGAGCACGACATTCGAACCCTCCACGCTGAACACGCTCGCCTTGACGGTGACACCCTTCTTCAAAGCTTCGAGCGAAGTGCCACCAAGCTTGGAGATAGGCAAACGCGCTTGCAAACCATCGGACAGACCAACCAGCAGGTAATCGTCGAAACGACCGATGATGGTGCCCGTGATCTTGGTGTCGGCGCCGACGAAGGTCTTGAGCTTGGACACCGGGATGGCCAGTTCGCTGAGGTCGATGAGGAGCTTGCCCTGGAAATTGGGCTTACGCTTGACCGAAGTGATGGTGACCTTGAGCGTATCGCCGACGGCAATGGTCGAGAGGCGCGCGCGAGCGTTGCCAGTCATACCATTGGTGTGCAGCAAACCGCTTTCCTTGTTTCCGTTGCCGACACCCACAAACACACCGTACTCGGTCACATTCGTGACGACGCCTTCGATGACTTGACCAATGAGCGCTTGCAAGACGGCGATGCGAGCATCGACGGCAGTCAGGGGAGTGCTCTCTTGCTGGTTGTTATCTTCGGCGGAAATCTCGGTGCTGTTGGCTTGGGCGACGGTGGTGTTGGCGAACGAGGTCATGATAGTCCTTAGTGAAAAATCAATTGAAAATCAACGAAAAGAATATGGGTGGAATGAAACAGAGCAACTAAAGTTGCCTGAATATTTAAAGCGATAGAAAGCTGGGGTTTGGTTTAGAGAAAGACGACCGAAAAAATAAGAAAGTAAGTGGATATGAATATTAGTTATCAGAGGAGCTGCCACACAGTAAAGAGAAATTCTTGACAACGCCTCAAATAGTCGCAAAATTTGTTGCCACAGCTAGCGCTAGATTATGCTGACCAATGCCAAAATTAGGCGGGATTTTTGGCCAGCGTAAAACAGAAGGTCGAACCGTCGTCACCGCTAGACTCAACCCAGATACGTCCTTTGTGGGCATGCACGATTTTTTCCGCAATCGCAAGTCCCATGCCGGTTCCCGTTGAGTCCGGACGCGCATTGATGCGCACAAAAGGCTTAAAAATATCGCCACGGTGCATTGAATCGATACCTACCCCATTGTCAGTGACTCTAAAGAGAATTTCCGAGTCCAGAGACTGACAGGTGATTTTGATCTCGGGAGCAACACCTAAGCGAGAAAATCTGATGGCGTTATGAATGAGATTGGCAAACAAATGCTCGATTTGAGCTGCGTTTGCCGTCAGATTAGGTGTGGAATCAGGCATCAAAAGGGTTGCTCCGCTGCTTTCTAACAATTCGTCCAGCCCGCGCGAAGCTCTGTCAATTCGCTCTGAAACGTCAATGGAAGTGAACGCCATATCGGCATTGTCGACCCGCAAATAATGCCAGAGGTCATCTACCATGTGGCTGACAGTGGTGCTTGCGGCGCTGCATTTTTCGATAAATTCGTCTGCATCTTCGCCCAGACGTCCTTTGTATCTAACTGCAAGCAGCTTCAAATAGCTGGAGATGATTACGGCTGGTTCCTGCACTTGCTCCGAGACCAATTTCGCCAGAGCCCTTAATTCGGCACTTGTTTTGAGGACTTCCTGTGATCGCTCGTGCACCTGTACTTCCAGTTGCGCAGCCAAATCGTTTTTGAATTGCGCCACCTCCGCCAGTTGTTCGGAACGCGTGATGCCGTCTTTGATGCTACGAGCTGCAGCCATCAAAGTACCGACGTGATTGGCGACAGACTCCAGATACGATTTATATTCTTCATCGAATAAAAGTCTCGAACTGATACCAAAAACTATAATAGCCTCGAGGTCTTTTTGATTGGCACAAAAGATAGGCACGGCATACGCAGATTCTGGAGTTTCCTTCCAGGGCTGACGCTCAAAACAGTCTAGATTTTGTACTTTTTCAATGAGCAGTGGCTTCCTCTGGCGCACAACGGTGAAAAGGCGGAAGACATCCTGACTGCTTCTTAGCTCCAGCGTAGGTGGTGCGCAAATACCTTCTTCTTTAATGCCTGATGAGGCAAGATAACGCAATGGCGAATGGGCTTCCTGCACTTCATAAATTAGCGAAAAAGGGATATCGTGAGCATTACTTGCAAATGACTCACAGGCTAGAACTGCTGCCTGCTCCTTTGTTTCAGGCATGCCCGTCAGACGTCGCAGACTAGCTAACCGCCTGGCACCTAAAACCTCTTTTGTATCTTCATGGCAGGCGCAAAACATCCCACCCACTTCACCATCAGGGTTTTTGATGGCGCTGTATGAGTAAGTAAAATAAGTCTCTTCCAGAAAGCCATTGCGCTCCATGATCAAAAGTTGCCTTTCGCCCCTGACCGAAGCTCCACTGACAAAAACCTGATCAATTGAGGCACCGACTACATCCCAGAGTTCGCTCCAGCAAGCTTTGCCCGATCGACCCAAAAACTGTGGGTGTTTCAAGCGCCCAAGCATCGGTCTGTACGCGTCATTGTAAAACGTGGTGAGCTCACGCCGGCCCCACAAAATCCAGATCGGAAACATCGACTCAAGACAGATGCTGACTGCAGTTTTTAACGAAGGTGACCATTGATCAATAGGACCCACAGGAGAATTTGCCCAATCGAAATTTCGGGTGAGCCCGTGCATTTCAGTTTTACCGGCAAATGCTGATTTGACTATTGCTTCTGACATTACAATCCTTGTCTTAGCTGATCGAGTCTATGTTATTTCCGAAAGTTTAGACTATGAACTCATGAAAGAACCAGTGCCACCCCTCCGCTTTGATGACTTAGCACAAAGCAAAAAGAGCCCGCCTTAAGAAAATCTCTCAAGACGGGTCGATTCGGAAACAGCTAAGTTATTCGGCTTGTGCAAAACGAGCGAAGCAGGCGAGCAACACCCAGAACACCACGTTTAACAGAATGAGGTGAATAACCAAATGGGCGGCGACGCGATAGCGCGCGAAGCGACTGGGCAAAGCACTGGCTAGAGCCGACGATAGCACCGACACTCCTTTGAGAATGCAACGCAGCATTCCAGTAATGAAGCGCATGCATGAACGCCCGAAGGTGCCATATTCCATGCGCTCACCCGCCATTAAGCCAAAGGCGTAGCTGATTAACACAAAAGGCAGACCAATAAAAACGAAAAGTTTCACGGCTCCAAGTAGAGCCTGACAGAGAAGTATTGATATCGACATATGCACTCACTCCTAAATTACAGTAAGAGGTTTTCTCCAGAAAAATGGAAAGCTCGAAAGCTTGAGGAACGCTTTTAAACTAGGGAGTGACGACGGCTGAACCAAGCAAGAATTCAATGCTTTTGCAGCCAAACGGCGCAGAATCACCACTTACTCGATTTGTTAAGTGCTTAGGCAAGCGGTGATAGCGCCACAATTTATTCTGCTCATGCTATGCTGCCGCCGGATTTTGTCTTTTTTTTGTCAGAGAGCAAACAAACACGGATATGAACAAACTGCCAGCAAACACCGCCCTCGTGCTGATCGACGTACAAAAGGGCTTCGACTTACCGTACTGGGGCAAGCGAAATAATCCGCAGGCGGAAAGAAATATGGAGACCCTTTTGACGGCCTGGCGCAAGGCGAAAATGCCTGTAGTGCACGTTCAACATCATTCAACAAACCCCGAATCACCACTCTATCCCGGACAAACCGGCAATGACTTCAAAGATGCTTTTCAGCCAATCTATGGTGAACATGTCGAGAAGAAGCACGTCAACAGTGCTTTTATAGGCACAACACTCGAAAGTTATTTACGTACGAATCGCGTCGACACTCTAGTTATCGCCGGTCTGACCACAGACCACTGTGTTTCGACATCCACGCGCATGGCGGGAAATTTAGGCTTCGTCACGTATGTAGCAGCTGACGCCACGGCGACGTTTAATCGCACCGGGTATGATGGCAAAACGTATTCTGCCGAAGAAATTTTTGCCACAGCGCTTGCTAGCCTGCACAAAGAATTTGCGACCGTTTTAAGCACAGCTTCGATTGTCTCTGCAATTGCTGAGAATTTGATAGAGGCGTGAGGACCTAAAGCTTCGTCTTATTTCCTGGCAGGAGGCGTTGCTGTTGGAACACGATTCAACTGCAATTGAGCAATGTTGGCGACGAAATCAGGAAAATTCGTCAATTGCATAACCTGCCAGTGATTTTCGACCTTCCGCATTTTCAATTCGAGCAACAAATCAGCTTGATAAACCTCGTTGTGGAACACCAATCCGGTAATTGCAGAATCACCATCGATTTTGACGTATTTGATCGAGCGAAAAGCATGATTGCGAAAACCAAATTTCTTGTCGAAGGTGGCTAAAGTGGGGCGTCCGGCTGGCAAGCTAGCGTCAGTTTGAGAGTGTGAGAATTTGCCCCCGATGACGAATTGCTCGACTTCCTCTTTGACGACTGGCGTCAGAGTCGGCTTTACAAGCCCGTCGACCAATCCCTGAACAATGCCCGCAAGAAGTGAATTGTGAGGACCGAGCTGTTGCATCGGCGGTGAAAGAAAATCGTCAACCATTCTGTCAGAAACACTATCTACATCGAAATACTCGCGAAATTTCGGCAAATCGTGTGCTTTCACTGCCACCTTAACTTGCTCGATAGAGTACTGAGGAGTGGTCGTCCAGTACCAGTAAGCCCCGCCGACTGATAAACAAATAACCAGCAAAATCAACAAAAAACGCATATGGCGGCACTCCAGCAGGGCAAATTATAGGCTAGCGCGAACTGTGCGGAGTCTATCCATGTGAAACTACGTATAACGGCGCTAGCAAATGTTCGCATAAGTCTAAATAGTAATTGCTATTTATAGGCAATTTTGGCATGTTCGAGATACGACATGTATCTCCAATAGATTCCGCAAAAAAACACAAGAACTCAAAGCCAATCACTTAATTTTCCCTTCAGTACCTGCCTACCGGTCTGGTGTGGAAGATTGTCTAGTTTTCCTGTGTGTTCTTTCGGCTTCCCATTTGGCGTGCCTGTCTTGCGGAAAAACCGCGATACACCCCTGTCAAAGGACATCAGCCATGACATTCGAACCCCAGACTGCCTCTGAGCACTCCATCGCTTCCAACTGTCCTGATAGCCCCGCTGTATCGCAACCCGCAAGCTCCGCCACGTCGAATGCAAACCCTCGTTCAATCAAGGAGACCACCCCCATGACCTCCTCTTCTTCTCTCGCCATCACTGCCGCCACCTCTGCCTCCGGTCGCCCCAAAACTGGTGACATCGTTCTCGGCAAGGTCGTCGCCGTCATCAAGGACAAGGGCAAGAAGGACGCGATTCCACACGCTGTCATTCTGGCTTTCGGCTCGACGAGTGGCATGCTGCGTGGTCGCGACCTCAACGGCGATGCCGAAGCTCAGCGTGTGGTCATGAAGTCGGTGCGCCGCGGCGACGAATTCACCGTCATGGTGAGCGACTGCAAGGGCACTTTGTTGGAGCCGAAATATGACCTGAGCGAATCCCGAGCCACCGATTTGCTCGCCGCTCAGGCTCTGGTAGGTCAGACGGTCGAAGGACATGTTCTGAACACGGCCAAGTACGGCGCCTTCATCGACCTCGGCAGCAACCGTTCGGGTCTCCTCCATGTCAGCGAAATGGGTTCGAACAATCAGGAACGCCGCCGGTCGCAGCTCAATAAGGGCATGCCGGTCACGGTCAACGTCCTGGCTGTCGAGCCCGACCCCACCAACCCGGCCAAGTTCCGCTTCGAACTTTCCGAAGTCGAAGCGGAATTGAAGAAGGCAGCCGAGCTCGTGGGCAAGAAAATTACCGCCACCATCGCCGGTCCCTGCAATGCCGGTCTCAAGCTCGTGCTCAAGAGCGGCGTCGAAGCCACTCTGGCGTACGAGAACTTCGGCTCGCTCAAAGTCGAGGGCTTGAAGGTGGGCGGTACCCTGCACGTCAAAGTGCTCGGCATCGTTGGACGCGCCCTCTCGGTCACGTTCAAGTAGTAAATCTGAGTCGCTGTGACTCAGTGCGAGATAACCGGAGGATTCAAGCACGTTGCTTGACCCTCCGGTCACTTGTGATTTTTAACAATCCTCGAAAGGACCACCTGTGCTATTTTCCAAAACTGTTGCTGCTCAACGTCAAAGCGCCTGGCTCAAGTTCCTCAACGCACCACGTTCGGATCGACCGACGGTGCGCCCCATTTTCACCAGGTACATGGCTGCTCTGCACGCTGCAGAGGAAGTCTTTCTCGAAGCCACAGAAGACGAGCGTGAAGCCGCCGTCGCTGCCCAGACCGCAGCGCACGACGTGTTTCAGACGACCGTCAACAAAGGCAGCGAGCAGCATGAGACGTCGCTTGACACCTTGCCCGAGACCGACGTGGTCGCGCGCAAAGAAGCTACCGACGCTTTTCACAACATCCTTCGCAGCGCCAATAGCGTCTACGAACGGGCTGTTGGGCCGACCGCGCTTGTTCTCAAAGTAATCGAGGCGCGAGCCATGATTGCTTTCGAAGCCGCCGCGCGTGATGCTTTCGCCGCGTTTAACGACGAAATGAAGGCGGCGCTCATCGAACCGACAGAAAACAGGAGTTCCTGTCATGCTGGATGTGATCGATTCATTCTCCAGAAGGAGGGCGGAAAGCGTTGAGCTGCTTCGCTCTGCCGCAGTCTCCGCCCGAAACCTGCACCAGGCAAGCAGCGAAATTTCCGCTTGGTGCGATAGAGACGTCATCCGTCAAAAAGGAGACGAACACGACTCGCGGGATTATCTCACCGAGTCGATTCGTTACGTCATGCGCATCGGGCAAGAAGCTCAGGTGCGCCGCTCACGCTTCGTCGAACTGGCAGCTGCCATTCAGACCAAGATTGAGCAGTTGGACAACGATGCTCAGGAATTGCGAGAAGTCGACCTGCTCGACTCCTCGCATTTTCAAACCATCCGCGACCTCAACATCCAATTACTGCAAGTGAAGCAGTGGGCAGACGATGACGAGCGCATCTACGAACAAGCAGTCGAGTCACTTGAAGGTTTGTTTGTGCGCTTTGTGGTCGTTTACCCAATTACCTCGGGCGCATTGTCGGACACACCGATGATGCAATCATGACCGGCGAGTGCGACCGAGCGCGGCCGCACTCATTCTGAAGTCTTCTTCGAAAGAATGTGCCATGAGCCAGAACTTAAACCAATTCGTTTACCAACTCCGACTTCCTGCTCCGAAGCCGCTTTTGCTTCTGACATGGGACAAGCCGTGCAAGTTGGTCTCCGTGCATCCCAGGCGCTGGCTTATTCGCACTCCGAAGAAAGGTCAGCTTCACAGCGTCACTTAACCCTTCTCCCTTCCCAACTTCCCCACAAGAGGTTACTCGATGCCCAACAAAATGGACTTCACTTGCCCTGTCGCATTCATACTCGGGCTTCTGCTGCTGGCACCTGCTGTCTACATGTGGCCTACCGACCGCTTGTTTTACAGCTTTACCGGCGCAACCGCACTGGTAGTGATGATCTCCGCGGTGGTCTTCGGCATACGTCTGGCAAAACTCGATCGATTCGGCCAGGACCTCTACCTGCAAGGTTACATCCCGGAGAGGATCAAGTCGCCCAAGCGTCGCTGAACAATAGTCAACTATTCTGCGAACTTCGCTAAAATTTCTCAAGGAGAATAAAACTTGCCGTTATATGTCGCCCTAAATCTCACCGAAGCGAGTCGCCGGGAAATCTGGAAGCGCTTCCCGCCCAAGTTCCAGGAGATCAAGGCAGACCACGTCACCTATGACTTCGGTGTCGATAAGGACGTAGAACTGCCGGAGATTTCGGATGTTTCGGCGTTCGCCTATATTTGCGATGAAAGCCTCGAAGCCCTGATCGTCTCAGTCAACGGCTCCACTCAGAGACTCAATCGCATTTTCCACATCACACTTTCGCGAAGTTCAGACAGAAAGTCTTCCGAAAGCAATCGACTGGCCCTCCATACCAACAAATGGCAGACGGTCGAGCCTTTCAAGATTGATGTGACGGTGGCTATCAACGAGACCGAATAGCGTCAAGCGAGCAGGCGGATGGGTTTTATTTCATTCGTCCGTCTGCTCGATAATACTAAAAAAAATTTGCCCACTAAGGCACCGCCGGCGGTGGCACGGCTGAATTTAAAACAAAGGCACCAGAAGTCATAATGCCTCGATATGGAAAAACAACATCATTTGCATTCATCACTGTTTGAATTTTCTCGTCCGGAATGAATTCTTCCATGAGCCGCACATTTGCCTGTCCATCAACTAATTGTTCGATTTCCTCGATATAATCTCTGCACTCGAGTGGTTGTTCTGGTTCTATGTTAAATTGGCTAAGATCATCGAATGATGAAATTAGCATTTTTCAAGACATGTTTGCGCATCAAGACGAATAATTTGTTTAGCTGATTTCCACGCAGGGTCGACAAACTTCAGCAATGCATCCGTTTTCAGCGAAAACAATTCATGGGCCATCTCTCCTGCTTCTGGATTGGCTCGCTGGGTCGTATCTACGACAAGTGTTCCATGCCCTACGGAAATGATTATATCGAGAGCTTCTTGCGGAGGAATCAATTCATCGATGGCATCTGCAGTCTCGCCAAAAGCGGTCAAACAAATCACATCGACAGCTGGTGGTATAGAAACCGCTGATTGATGAAGGGTCTCGTGTGCTTTGCGGATATGCTCAATATTTACAGCTGCGTCGCCAATTTCAATACGATTGATCGCCCAGTCGGCTTGAATAAAATCGTTCCAGCGTTCAATGGTACGGTCATGCGGGCCTCGCAACCTTCCACCGACACCAGCCAGGTGCACCAACTTTTTCACTTTGTCGTGATATTGGTACTTGTGTTTGAATAACTGAGAGGCACTGTGCATAATTGCCAATCCACCAAATGAATGGCCAACTATAATCAACTCCTCAAAAGCTCCACCCAGTGCATCCAATGCAACTAAAGGCTCACTGAGCCAATCTCCCATTGAAGCCTGACCATCGCCTAATACTTTTTGATTTTCAACGATCGCTTTCGCCTGCCGCTCTGGACAATTGACGTAATAGTCGGAATGTGGCCCATTGATGATGGTGCCACGATGACGTGCCGTAAATATTGCGTAACCGGCAGCGAGAAGCCCTTTCAAATGCAAGCGCTCAAAATCAGTGGAGGCTCCGCCTGGAAAACCTGGTTCGAAAATAATCAATTTTGTCGCTCGATTTGCAGGTAAATGAAACTTCCCTTCGAGTGCTCCGCTGTGCGAATGCATCGCAGAATTCAAACTAACCCAGAACGAATTTTCCGCAATTTGCAGCACAGTCTGGGCGTCAATGTTCCAATCGCTGTACTGCCGCAGGCGCTCGGGAAGTAATTGTGTTGCCATTTTTTTCTCGATTTTTTCAGCGCAATAACAAAGTCAATTTTTGCTAGTGATTCCCTAACGCTTATTAAAAGCTATCTTTGCCGAAAAGGACAAATTAAAGAGTTCGTAAATGTTAGCACGATAGGCAGAGAATGTTTTAACTGCTGAGAATCCGTGCATATAGACGATGTATGTCAAGTTGATGTCAAGAACAAGTCGTATTCTTCCCACTAAAGACGGCATTCGTGCTGTCCGCACCCCTTCCAACCCGAACTATTTCATTCGCCACCACATGAGGTCCAAAAATGGCAGGAACTAATTCACCAGAAATCCAGGCAAAGCATGACGTCCAGGATTTTAATAAGAAAGGGGCAGACCAGAATGTCGGCATACAGAACATCGTCGAGCATGCCCATTCGATGCAGATGAAAGACTTAAAGTCAGAGCAGAATTACTGGAACACAGTATCAAAAAGCTCGCACGACACTTTGCCTGGATTGACCATTCACAAAAACTCAGACGGCAACGTCGATTCAGTGAAGCAAGGGGACAAAAGCATTTTCGATCGAAACGAAGAAGTTAAAAATGCTGCAGAGAAATTCTCTGGCGGCTTGAAAAAAGGGCAGGGTCCTTTTCAAGCTTTTAAAGATGAGGGCATGAGCGACAGAGAAGCGTCCACAGCCGCGAAGACCGTAATGGAAAGAACAGGACGTCATGACTTTAAAGCAGGCGAAAAGATTAGTATTGGCAAAGACGAGTCAGTTACAACTAGCACCGAACATAACCATGTAACCACGGAAGAGAAATACAATAAAGATAAGACTCACGAGACAAAAGTCACACAGCCAAACGGTGATTACACCACATCATTTAAAGACGCCAATGGCGAAAAAACAGGCTCACTTGATCACAAAACGCTTAACGGCACGAGCTTTGACACCAAAAGTGATAAAGACGGAAAAGTAACTGAAAAAAGTCAGATCGACCCTGATGGTACTAAAACAGTCAGCAAAATGAATGGTGACAAGCCTACGGAAACGACTGTCACCAAAGATGGTGTGGCCACGACAACCAAATTCCAGGAAAATGGCACTACTCCAACCGAAACAACCGTCGTTAAGGACGGCAAAACATTCACCACCAAATTCGCTGCTGACGGCAAAACGCAAACTGAAACCGTCGAAAAAGGAACCGATGGTTTAGCAACGACAACTAAGTACGCTGCCGACGGAAAAACCAAAACCGAAGAGCGCAAAGAAAAGGCGGATGGTTATTTCGACACCAAATTCAAAAACGGTCAACCTGATATCACCACCGATCATACCAACGGCCCAAATGGTGCCTGGAAAGAACATGTAAATTATCTGGATAAAGATCCGACAAAGCGTTACGACTCAGTTCGCGAACAAGGTCCTACCGGGCCCGATGGCAAGTTCCATTACACCCAAACCGACCACCAGTATCAACGCACTACAACGTACGACATCAATTTTGAAAAGGGTGGACAAAACGGTGTCGGCACTAGATCCATTCAAGGCAGCCGAGGAACTGCTCATACTAACACCGAGTATGTTGTGAATGGCCAATACACCGACAAGGCACCAAAGCCAACCAGCTAAATGCCTGACGACGAAGTTGAAAGCTCCTGCCTCGCTGCACAGATGCATCTTTTAGGTAAAGTCGGCAGCGGAGTTTTGGCTCCTGCGGGCGCTCTAAAAGGTTGCCTGTAGTATGCTTGAGCTATGATTTCCAACTCCAGATCACAGGACGAAAAGCCGCCACACAACAAGCGCGCCGCCGTAAGCGAGTCATCTATGGCTAACTTGCAAGCTCGTACGCGTGCGTTGTTTACGTCTATCCCGCTTGGACTGATCATTCTGAATAACGAAGCAGTGATTGAGGCTGTCAATCCAGCTTTGGCATCAATGTTAAATAGAGCAGAATGCGAGTTTTTTGGGCACCAGCTTAGCTTTATTTTCCGTAAGTCTGCGGTCAAGAAGCTCTTTGAAGCACTACCAACGTCAAACAAACAAGACCGATTCGAGTTGCTCGAACTTGAGATTGCAACTAAAGACAAGGAGATCATTATCGTCGATGTTTCCGGCAACAGTTTTCAGGCTGACGGATCAACAAAAATAGTTCTTACTTTGAAAGACGCCAGCGAACGCATTCAGCTGGAGCAGTTTCGGCATCAACTCCTCAACATAGTCAGTCACGATCTGAGAGCACCGCTCGCATCGTTCCACTGTTTCTTGAATTCTCTAAAAATGGGTGACTGTGGTGAGCTGACGCAAAACGGACTGGAGAAGCTCCAGATTGCAGAAGCTGGTATCGCTCGACTGAATAGAATGATACGTGACTTATTGGAGATGGCAAAACTTGAATCGGGAGCAATAAAGCTGGTCCAAACAAGTTTTGCAGCTGGCGAGTTTATTCAGCAGACAACTTCGGCAATCAACGATCTGGCCAGAAGCAAATGTATTGATCTCAAAGTTTCAAACGGTGATGCGGAAATCTTTGCTGATCGCGAGCGTCTATCGCAGGTGCTAACCAACTTTCTTGCCAACGCCATCCAATATTCACCGGCGGGAACGACGGTCCTAGTTTCTACCAAACAGCTTTCGGACGGAGATGTCGAGATTTCGGTAGCTGACAGTGGTCCTGGAATCACAGCCGGGCAGGAATATGCTATTTTCGATCCTTTTTTAAGACTTGCCGGAACTGCCGTCGCTCACCCTGATGGCATCGGATTGGGGCTAAACATCTGCAAACAGATCGTCGAACTGCATGGAGGCACCATCGGTTGCACCTCCAATCCCCAGGGCGGCAGCACATTCTGGTTGCGCTTGCCGCCGAAACCTAAACATCAAGGCGATAACCAAAACTTCTCACCGTTACTATAAATGGATCTTCGAAATCATATTCCAACTTTTGCCGCACGCGCATCAAAGTGACCCTTATTGTATCGGGCCCGACACTCGAATCGCTACTCCAGATGCGGTCGAGCAGCGCTTCAGCCTTAAATATTTGCCCCGGATGCGTCATAAAAAATTCGAGCAACGCGTACTCTTTCGGCAGCAAATGAATCTCTTGCTCATTTTTGAAAACCTGATGCGTCACAATATTGAGCACGATGTTGCGCATCTTAATTTCGTTCGGTTGCAGATTTGGTGGTCGCCGCAACAAGGCGCTCACCTTCATGCGCAACTCATCGGGCTCGAATGGCTTGGGCAAATAGTCATCTCCACCGGCACCGTAACCGACCTTCTTATCTTGCAGCGAATCACGAGCAGTCAAAAAAAGAATCGGCAAGTGGGCTCCCTGCGCGCGCAACTCCTGGCAAAGTGCTGGACCGGTTCCATCTGGCAGCGACCAATCGAGAACCAGCAACTGGTATGGAAGCATTTGAAACTGCGTCATGGCAGCATTAACTGACGACACTGCATCGACCAGGTGCCCGTCGCGATTCAAGGCCCTGCGAACCATATCCACCACTAACAGATCATCTTCCACTACGAGGATCTTAGTCACCAACCTACCCTATATCAAAATTGCCCATGTTCTGGTGCGGAGTGACGGACACAGAAAAAAATATTGATGTTCTTTTCACTAGGAGCAAACTGATTTGGGAATAAGAGTTTAAAAAGAAATCGATTCCAATTTTATCCAACTTTTATCTAGTATCAATATACTCAGCTCATTAGCCTGAAGTCACTGAGTACAACCATGTTTTATTCCAGGAGATGAGTTTATGCCGTCGAAGCTCTGCCCTCGTTGCTCACAAAAAGATAACACTGATTTCTCGACATGTCGCTTCTGTGGTTTCAAATACGGTGACGCACTACCAAAACCCAAAACAGAAAACCGTTTCAAAATTGGATCTTGGCCTTTCATTGTCGTTTTGTGCATCACTTTGTATACCTTCAAAATACCTCTCATAAATGCTGTCGGTTACGTAGCTACTGGTGGCAAACAAAAGAACGTCTTAGGAGATGCAGCGGTCGATTTCGCTACCGGTACTGCAGGCGCAGTCGGTCTTGAACCTAATAAATTTAAATCCGAGCTATTGGATATGGTTCAAATTGTTGAATCTAATAAACCCCTAGACGAAGCAATGATCAAGCGCAGAGCGGAGTCCGATCAAATAAGCATTGATGAAGAAAGAACTAAGCTTTTGAAATATCGCACCAACTACAGACAAAAGCATCACCTTGATTAAGAGACACTGCCCATGCAACGAAATCTATGAGTGAGCAGTTAGAATTGCTCAAAGTCCGCGAAGTCTGCCCGAAATGCGGACAAGAAAGGGCTCACAAAGGCAGCATGACTCAATGGCTGTTTAAGGAAACACGCTGCAATTGCGAGAGCGATGAGCCGTCGCCGGGCCAAAACTCTTTGCCTAGCACTCAATTTCCAAGCTGCGATGACCTGCGTATTCTCGAAACGCTGGGATCAGGAGGTATGGGTACAGTCTATAAAGTCCTCGTCAGGCGGCTCAGTAAAGAGTTCGCTGTAAAAGTACTCAAGCCCGAGTTCGTCAAAGACAAATACACACTCAAGCGATTTCAGCATGAGGCAAAGTTAGTTCTTCAGCTCACTCACCCCAATTTGGCCGCTTACTATGCGCAAGGAGTGATGGACGACGGCAGCCCATTTCTCCTCATGGATTTGGTAGATGGGGAAAGCTTGTCATCGGTACTGGCATTTGGACACCGTTTTGACGAGCCGAAAACACTCCACATACTTGCTCAGATCGCTGAAGCAGTTGACTATGCACATTCAAAAGGTGTGGTGCATCGAGACATCAAGCCCGGTAATGTCCTGATCTGCGACGGTGCTGCAGAAAAAGTTAAGCTGATCGACTTCGGCATAGCCAAAATCATGCCGAGGGCCGCGGTAGATATCAGCCAGACGATTACTCAGTCTGGTGATGTACTGGGCAGCCCCGCATATATGAGCCCGGAACAATGCCTTGGGGAATCGGTCGACCAGAGGACCGACATTTATTCAATGGGGTGTCTCGGCTATGAACTGCTAGCAGGTCATCCGCCCTTTGAAGCTGGTTCGGCGGTAAGAACCATCATTAAGCAGATATCCGAAGAGCCTGCTCAGTTAAAAACAGCAACAGTGATTGGCGAGTCCATGGCCAAGGTGATTGCCGTTGCTCTGCAAAAGCAACCCCACAAGCGATATCAATCGGCAGCCGACATGCTTGAGGATCTAAGGGCAATTCAGAGTCAAAAACCGCCACAGATTGCCAATCTGTTGTTGGGTCAAATCAAAGATCAGAAAAATATTGTCCATAACTTGCCCGGCTCCGGCATGCCTCGCTCAGAAGCCGGTCAAGTAGTCTCCGGTTTGGCGACTTTATGCTGCCTGCTCGGTTGCGTCAATCAAGTGGCATTTGTCTTTGGTGCATTTATGAGTTTTGCCGCTTCAATTTATTGGTATCGATTTCTGTTTGTAGTAACCAAAAGAGCAAGACAGCGGAGCAAAAGCGAACTGGTAGTTAAAAAACTCAGTCCCTGGGGTGCGGTCGGTCTGTCGATAATGGGCACACACGCTGGTTTTATCTTAGGAACGGGAATGGTAATCAGTGCTGTTTCCATCGCTTGCTTGTTTCATCTTGTCATTAAGCCTGCTATAGCTCATGCTTCCAGCACCGGAAATATTGCCCTTAAGGCAGTGCCAATTCTCTTAACCGGCCTAGCGGCGCTCATCGTGCCGACAGCATTGATCGCCTACCTGTTTTGGATTGTTTCTGCAACCAGGAGCCTTTTTGCGGCTATTGCTCAAAGTCAGTATGCGGATGCTCCCTTCGATCAGCAGGTTGAGCGGCGCTGCTTGCAAATCGCGTTTATATTCACACTGCCAGCACTGGGGCTTTTGGCCATATTTGTAAAAGCCGGCACGGCAGGAGTCATCATTCAGCTTCTGATAGCCATTACCTGCTTTATTGCTTTTATCCTGACGGGCAAATTGCTTCGGATTCTCGATTCGAAAGTTGAACGCAAAGAGCTGATGCTTGAGCCAAGCAGAGCAGATTTAGCTAGATCAACCAACAATTGAATCGTAAAGACGAGCAGGCGTTATACTCGGAACTAAATAAACCGGCTTACGACAAAGACTTTAAATGACTCAAACACCTACAACCAGCCAGGCTAAAGAAGAGCCATCTGAAGACGCGCCCGGCGCCGTGATGGCGCCGCTCATCCCCGAGTATAGTGTCGATATCAGACCCCTGTGCCAGGGCATGCCCTTCGTGCTGACAGACGCCGCACATCCACGACTTGTCTTAAAATCAGGCAGTCAGTTTCTGGTTATGGATCAAGCAGCCAGTATTCCTAACTGCAACACGCTTGGCTACGGCTATTACCGCTATGACACGAGACATCTGTCTCAATGGGAACTCACACTCAATGGGGCGCCGTTATCGCTTCTATCTGCATCGGTAAACGAGGGTTACACAGGCAGCTTTCTTTATACCAATCCTCAAACAGAAAACATCCCCCAGCAGAAACTGACGCTGCAACGTGAAATCGTCATTGGCGAATACGTCTGGGAACGCCTGCTTTTGCAGAATTTCCACAATGAAGATTTAGAGCTGGAATTGAGAATTAAATTCGGTTCCGATTTTGCCGATATGTTTGAGGTGCGCGGCTTAAATGTTTCCGCCCGCGGACAGCGCATGCTGCCTGTACCTGGCAAAGATGGCAGAACTCTTTTTCTCGGTTATCGCGGACTCGATGACGTATTGATTGAAACAGTGCTGGAATTCTTCGGTGTGCTACCGAATGAAATAAGCTCTGACGGTGAGGCTCTGTTCAAAATCTCACTGCCCATACATCAAACAAGAGAGCTGCAAATTTGCATTTCCACTCGGTTAGACGGCAAAGTGCAAACTCCTGAAGTACGCAAAACTGGCTACGCCGAAGCGCGCCGCAATGCCGACGAGCGATATCGCGACTGGTGCAATCGCTCAGCTGTAATCAAAACCAGTCATGAGCTCTTCGACATGACAGTAGAGCGTGCATACCGCGACCTTTATATTCTGCGCCAACCCACGCCAAAAGGCTTCGGCTTATCAGCTGGAGTGCCCTGGTACTGCGCCCTCTTCGGTCGCGACAGCGCTATTACGGCCTGGCAAATCATGCCCTTTTTGCCCGATCTCGCGCGCGAGTGCATCGAGGTGCTAGCTGCATATCAAGGCGAGGTTACAGACGAATATCGAGCCGAAAGATCGGGTCGAATTTTGCATGAACTACGTCTGGGCGAACTCGCAAGAACGGGGCAGGTACCGCACAGCCCCTATTACGGCTCGATTGATTCAACCCAACTCTGGCTTTATGTTTTTGGACAATACATTGACTGGTCGGGCGATTTAGACTTTGCGAGAAAGCTATGGCCAGCAGTTAAAGCAGCCCTTGCCTGGATCGATGAAGCCACCGATGAAAGAGGGTATCTTGCCTACAAACGCGAAAGCGACAAGGGTCTCGAAAATCAAGGATGGAAAGACTCTGGCGATTCAGTCATGCACACAGATGGCAGGCTGGCACCGGCCCCTATTACCTTATGCGAAGTGCAGGGTTATACCTATGCCGCCTGGATAGCCTGTTCTCGAGTAGCAAATATGCTTGGTTATGGCTCAGTCGCAACGAAATTGAAAGAGCAAGCTCAAAACTTGAAAGAGAGATTTCAGAAAGACTTCTGGATGGAGTCAGAGAATTACGTCGCCCTTGCTCTCGATGCCGATGGCAAACAATGCTGTGTGATTAGCTCGAACCCAGGTCATTGCCTGTTTACCGGCATTCTGGACGACAAACAAGCAAACGCCGTCGCCGATCGTCTCATGAGCAGTGAATTACAATCGGGATGGGGAATCCGCACATTGTCGAGGGCGACAGTAGCCTACAACCCCATGAGTTACCACAACGGCTCTATCTGGCCGCATGATAATTCGATTATTGCTGAGGGCATGCGCAAAATCGGCCGCATCCACGACTCGCACAAAATCATGCTCAGTTTATTAGAGGCCGCTCAATTTCAACCAGATTTCAGATTGCCTGAATTATTCTGCGGTTTCGAACGAACGGGCTCATACAAACCCATCGATTATCCCGTATCGTGCTCCCCACAAGCCTGGGCGGCAGGTTCTATCTTTCAATTACTCAAAACCTGCGTCAATTTCGAAGCCGACGCTTGCAACAATCTGCTAAGAGTTGTCGAACCATGCTTGCCTGAATGGATGGAGAAATTTACTATTCAAGGACTGCGCATTGGATCTGCAGTCGTCGGTCTTGGCTTGAGTGGTCAAAATGGCAGCAGTTCCTGCCAAATTTTGAACAAATCTGGCAAAGTTCGAGTCGTAATCGAAAGTTAGCCAATGCAGTCAAATACCGAACCATCTACCTCTTCTAATCGCTCTCTGGAGAAAATTATGCACAGTGCCGAAACCGCACTACTGGTGGAACAGCCAGAAAACCCGGTCGATCGGATTTTGCAATCCATCGAGGCGGTGCTACAAACCAGAAAGCTTTTCATTGGTCTCGATCGAGACGGGACGCTTGTGCCGTACGCCGACAGACCAGAAGAGGCCCGAGTCGACGCAGACCTCTACGCACTGCTTTCTAACCTTTCTAAATTGCCTGCCGTTCGAGTGGGCATCATCAGCGCCAGAAGCATCGCGCAATTACGTGGCGACTTCGATTCAAAGAAGCTGTTTCTGGCTGGCAATTATGGTCTGGAAATTTGCTCACCTAAAGGCGAATTTTTGATTCAGCCTATGGCACTGGATGCGGTGCCTTCATTGAAAGAAATGCGCGACCGTCTGGCCCCACTAACCAGTCCACGAATCAATGCAGTTCTAGAAGATCACGGCTATTCTCTTTGTTTGCACTGGCATACCGTGGTCGTCGAGGAACGCGATCTGGTCCACCAAAAAGTGACTGAATTGAAAGAACACTTTCCCTTGATTGAAACACTGGCAATGGCAACCAGTTATGAATTCAAGCCGCGCATGCTCTGGAGTAAGGGCTCAGCACTTAGACAAATTTATATGCAGGAGCAAGCCGATTTAGCAAATGCTTTTCCTATCTACGCAGGAGACTCCGAAGCTGACGAACCAGCTTTTGATTGGGTCAACGATCATGGTGGTATTAGCATCAAAGTCGGCGCAGGCGTCTTCAAAACGTGTTCGAAATATCAGTTGGCAGACACATCTGAGTTGCGCAAATTGCTCACACGAATTCTCAGCATTCGCCAGCACAAAGACGACAAAGCTTAACTGGCTGACATTAACAAATTTGCTCTTGGCATGAACAGTTCCGCGCAATAGCGGAGCTGCGCAACACCTTGATTGAATAAGCCACTCTCATAAAACAAACAATTGGCGGCGAAACGCGCAATGTTACCGAGATGTAACTCGATTTTGCCCACAATTATCAAGTAGACGAAAGATATCACTCACGCAGCCAAGTATCTTTCAGTTGAAAACTCTAAAAAACAAAAATTACTAGTCACTACTCGGCAATTGCATCAGCTTCAACGATTTTTCTGTCGTTCCAACTGTCGCTCCTTCCAACGGCGCCTCTTGTGCTTGAAGTCGCCTCCATCAGTACATCCTTCTACCTACCCTCACAGGAGTCTCAATATGACCGCTTTCCACATTGGACTGATCGTAGTCGCCTGCCTGGTGGTTCTCGGGCTCGTCGTAGGACTATGCACCAGGAACGCCAGCACCGCTGCTGGTGCGTCTATCGCCCCTGTTTTGCTCTTTTTCTTCCTGATCGCGCTGATGGCAAAAACGTCCGAAGCCAACAAACGCCCGAAAAAGCCAGTTCTTCCACGTGTTCTGGCGTTTGTCGGTATCGCGACACTCGCGGCCGTGTGCTTCTGGCATACCGAATTAACTAACGCCTGCTCTGCTTTCTGGCACGCGTTATAACGCAAGGACCGATGAAGACATCGACGGGAAGCAGTTAAAGGCTGATTGCTTCCCGCCCTTGTTACCTGGAGTTTTCTGTGGTCATTTGTTTAACCGTTAATTGCCTAAAAGATTTTTTTAAAGCAATTACCAAGAGCAAGCGTAGGTATTCGGTTAAACCGCATGTGGTAAGAAAATCTAATTACGAAAGCGGTATTGAAGAATGATCAAATAGGTTAATAGGGATCGTACTTGAAATACCAAATAGCACGTAGTACCAGGCAAAAACACGTTTAATAAAAGTGCCCTCGCAAAGCCACTAAAAAGAAGGCGCTACCACAATTAAACGTGGTAACGCACTCGCCGACGCCGAACTGGTGATGGTTTCAAAAAGAGGTTGAGAAGGCATTTATGAGACGAGTTTAGCGCTACTAACCCAGTCTTTGCGGCACCTCTAAATGACAGACTCTTGCCATGTTTGAGATCGGCATCGGTTCGCCGAATAGTTACGATTCGTAGATCGAAACCTTATCCCTTCGGACGATGCGACCAGAAACCTGAACGGTCAAGATCGGAGAGTAATGATGCTGTCCGAATTTGGGTTGGGTCCGAACCAGTCCTAGCTACATTTCACCATACCTGCACCTTGGATGACGCCGAATGCACCCACTAAGCCATCTAGATGATTATGCAAACCACTCTTAGGCTTGTACACAAGATTTTGGTCATCGAAGGCAACCAGGATGCCGCCAAGCACATGGTACACAAACTTGACGCCTTACAGCAGCAAGGATTGTCTTTCGAGCAATGCATCTGCCTGGAGGATGGTCTTCGACGATTAACGAGAGGTGACATTGACTTCATCCTTTTGGATCTGTCGTTACCCGATAGTAGCGGTGTTGCAACGCTCAAACGAGTAAGCGAAGCAGCCCCGTCGATACCCGTGATCGTTTTGACAGAAACCGATGATATTGAAATCGCAATGCAAGCATTGGCATGTGGTGCTCAAGATTGCTTGATGAAAGAACGGCTTGATTTACCTACTGTTTGTCGCGCTATGAATTACGCGATAGCTAGACGAGAAGCCGTTGAATCGCAGCAACGATTAGCGGCGATCGTCGAATCGTCAGACGACGCCATTATTAGCAAGACTATAAATGGCACGATCACGAGCTGGAATAAAGGAGCAGAGCATCTGTTCGGATACACAGCTAACGAAGCCAAAGGACATTCGATTGAAATGATTGTTCCGCCGGATAAAAGAACTGAACTTCAGGACTTACTACAAGCTGTAAGGCAAGGTCAGTCGATCCGGAACAAGGAAACCATCCGTCTGAAAAAGGACGGACAACCGGTTCATGTCTCAGCTACCATCTGCCCGATTAAATACGATGGCACAGTTAGTGGTGTTGCGGCCATCGACAGAGATATCACTATCCAAAGAGCAGCCGACAAGACAATTAGCGAAACAAAACAAAGACTCAATCTTGCCTTATCCGCTGGAGAAGTTGGTGTATGGGACCTGGATTTGATTAATGGCGAGGTCTGGCGTTCTCTTGAACACGACGAAATTTTTGGCTTCAGTTCGCAGCTTCCAGAATGGAGTCTCAAAACGTTTTTTAGTCGCGTACTGCCCGAAGACGTGGATCGTATCAAACAAACATTTGAACAAGGCATTAAAGACGGGCACTACCAGTGCGAATTCAGAATAGTCCGGCCAGATAAGAGCGTGCGCTGGCTCTTCGCTAAAGGCAATACACTGTACGACGAAAATAGCATCCCTTGTCGCGTAATGGGAATTATCAAAGACATTACAGAACGAAAAGAACAAGAAGAGCAACGCAACCTCCTTTCGATCTTAAGAGAACGAGAGGACTTTATGGCAACGCTTACACACGACATGAAGAATCCACTGGTGGGCGCTAACCGCCTGCTTGAACTGTTTATCTCCGGGACTCTAGGAACACTGTCGACTGAACAGCGCGACTTACTTCAATGCTTGATGGAAAGCAATTCCGGGCTGCTTAAGTTGATAGCTAATCTTATTGATGTTTACAAGCTCGAGAAGGATGTAAATTCACTGTTCACAAGAGACACCGATCTAACAAGCTTGGTTTCTTCATGCATCCATCGACGGATTCCGTTTGCAAAACTTAGAGGAATTGCTATCACTTCGCAGCTACCAGAGCAATTGAATTCTACGAATGTGGATCCTGATGCCTTGACTCGCGTCCTGGACAACTTGCTAGATAACGCAGTCAAGTTCGCTCCAGACGCAGGAAACGTCATTGTGCGTCTTTTAATACAGGATGATCATGTAGTTCTAGAAGTTCAGGACAACGGACCTGGCGTTCCCTCAGCGGAACAGTCATGCTTGTTCAAACGATTTTCCCAAGGAGACATTGGCAAACGCTACGCCGGTGGCACCGGGCTTGGGTTATATCTATGCAAACAAATTGTAGAGGCGCATGGTGGCACAATCTCCTGTATCAGTGAAACAGGTTCCACAGTGTTTCGCGTGCAGCTGCCACACCCAGGAGCCAATCAATGATGACAGAAAATGCATTACAAAACCGAGTTCTGGACATATTAGTCGTCGAAGATGACGATCTTTTGAATCAAGTGATGTGTACGCAATTGAGGGTAGCGACCGGCGGCTCCATTCGTTCGGCAAGGAGCGGCGAGGAAGCATTGAAGTCGATCAAGGCATGGGTTCCATCTGTCTTGATCCTGGACATGGGATTGCCAGATATGAACGGAGAGGAGCTAGTTGCGAGGTTGCAAGAGAATTCCGAGACACGCAATCTTCCTCTAATTGTTCACACAACTCTTGATCTTTCCAAGGAGCAAGAGCAACGATTACAGCTCGGACCAAGTAAATTCGTTACCAAATCAACTGCATTCAGTGACCGACTGGCAGAGCTGGTCGTTGAGCTTGTTGCCAGCGCTACGCGCAAACAGAGCCAATTACCATAACTGACAAAAATTGAAATGCTCTCGCAACTTACTAATCAACTTCTAGGAGCGTTTCGTATATGACGACTGGTTTCAGTTCTGCGATAAAAGTGTTGATCGTTGAAGACCATATCATCTACAGAATTGGTCTGAAGTTAGCAATCGAGAGTCTTCCAAATCATCAAGTGATCGGCGAAGCCGGAGAGGGACAGCAGGCAATTCTATTGGCACAGGAGCTGAAGCCCGACGTGATCATTATGGATGTGTCAATGCCACTTCTAGGTTCTCGATAGTTGACCACGGTCCGGGGATTCCAACTGATCAACAGCCAAAGCTGTTTCAGAAATTCCAACAGTTGGAAGCAAAGAATGAAGTCTACAAGGGGACTGGACTTGGGCTGTCAATTTCAAAATCCATCGTTGAACAACACGGCGGTAAAATTGGAGTTGAGGCATCGTCAAGTCGGCAATGAGAAACTGAAAGTCGCGCCACTGTTGACCGCAGAATGCACCCAAATTTTGCCATGGTGTCGCTCAATTATGCGTTTGCATAAGGCTAAGCCAAGCCCAGTTCCTGGATAATCTGCCTCAGAATGCAAGCGCTCAAAAGGGCGAAAGATTCTATCTGCATACTTCATATCGAAGCCGATGCCATTGTCAGCAATTTCAAAAACGAATGCATCTTTCTCGCGCATTGCCAGAATTTTAATAGTCGGTCTCTCGGAGCAGTATTTTACAGAATTACCGACCGTCAAATCTCGCGTTCATCAACGGGACGGTCCAGAGTTATATGTGCACGTTCTATCAGCTTCAGAGCATGCAACACTCGGTTCACATGTACATGCGCATTCTCAATGAATGTTTTCACGCCACCGGATTCGGTGCCTGCTGCGGCAGTACCGATTACATAGACGTTGGGAACGTTTGTTTCCATAGTGTTTAGATCAACAATAGGCTGAGCGTCAACCAACGTTACACCCAGCTGATCGAAGAGGTCAGTCTTCTGTCGGTATCCGGTCAGCAGAAGAACAAAATCTGACGCAATAGAGACAATTTCACGGTCATTCGATCCCATCGTAAAACTTCTTGTGATTTCCTTCAACTGAAAATTCGTGACAACCTGAATCTTTCCTTCTTTAATCAAATTTTCAAGCTCGGGCAGCAACCACGGCTTGATGCGCTTTGGGCGAAAACCTTCGTTGCGATGGCAAAGAGTGACGAATGCTCCGACATGGTAAAGACGAATAGCGGCTTCGGCTGCAGAATTTCCAGAGCCAACGATAGTCACTCTGGTTCCGGAGTAGCGATGCGGTTCACTCATGTAATGGCTCACCCATGTGGAATCTTCTCCAGGCACATTGGATAGTTGTGGCACATGTAAATTACCAATAGCTAGAATAATTTTTTCAACTTCCAGTGTTTCAATGTCAGAAAAACTCTCAGGTGTTTCTGCTTCTTCGAGGGGACCGCCAACGCCGTGAGAACTCGGGGCAATCGCAACTTTGAAATTATCTGCGGTCGATTTTTCGATTCTTACAACGCGGCGATAATGCTCGATGGGTAATTTAAATTGGCGAACGACGTTGCGAAGATACACCAGGTAGTCCTCTCGAAAGGCTTTACGTGTCTGCGGTTCGAAGGGAATATCCGCAATAGCAATCCGTTCAGGCGAGCTGAAAATTTCTGTGCCGGGCGCATACCATTCTATGGTCGACGCAGTCGAACCGGCTTCCACTATGCGGAAAGGCACATTGCGTCTCGACAGTTCTATCGCCATCTCTATACCGATTGGTCCGGCGCCGACGACTAAGATCATGAGGACTCCTCGCTAATGAACTTTTTGCTTATGAAGCATACACTTCACTATAAGCGACACGGAGCAATCTAATTAGGCGAGTTCGGTGTATATTACAAAGCCGATATGCATCTGACTGCGAACGCGCTGAGTGCTGGTCTCAAAGGAAATAATGCCTATGAAAAATTCATTGCAGGCGATTGTACTTATAAGTTGGAGGTAACGTGGCATTTTCAATTTCTCTCGCCGAAGAATCAGATGTAGATCTGCTCTACGAACTTACGGTTGCGCTTGCCGTTTATGAAAAGAAGACGCCTGACGAGATCTTCGTGACTGCAGCAAAATTGCGAAAATGGGGATTTGGTCCCAAGAAAGTGTTTTCAGCTCTAGTAGCGCGTCTTGATGATAAACCAGTAGGACTTGCGGTCTATTATTTTGGTTTCTCGGGTTACATGGGAGAACCAATCTTGTACCTTGAAGATTTGTTTATCCTGCCAGAGTTTAGAAAACGAGGTTTTGGTGGGCAGATGCTCAAGCACCTAAGTCAAATGGCGTTCGATCAGGAATGTTGCAGAGTGCAGTGGGCTGTGTTCGATTGGAATGAGGATGCAATCGCTTTCTACAGATCCATCGGCGCACAACTGCGACCAGACCTAATTCAAGTCCGACTGGACTCGTCTCAGCCTCCCACTTCGACCACGAATGCTTGAGACGATTTCTTATTTCAAATACCCAACTGCCACGAGGACCGTCATGCGAACAAACTTACTGTGTTCACTTTCGTTTGCGATTGGCTTATTGGCGATGTTCACAGTAAATGCGATTGCCAAGCCGCAACCATACGGTGACAACATTTTTTGCTGGTTCTCGGACGTGGCCGAGAATGGGCAAACGAACTCCGTCACGCATTCTCCAACCAGACTCTCTGGCTCTGGTGGCATTAAAGTCAACACAGTTCTCACCGCGGGTAGCAAATTCAGACTTGGACATTACGAGGTAAGGATTGACGGTAGCGATATCGTATCTGGTGGCATACACTCCATGAATATGGATCAGTGCCTCCAACTAAGCAATCTCTTTTTGCATGTTTACCGAATGCCAAAATGCAAGTCAATAAAGCTCCTCAACCCCTACTCAATGCCTTCGCGACTTTTTGTTTCAACCAGTTCGGAAGATTTTGATTTATCGCATCATTTAGCGTGCATACTTCCGCTTGTAGTATCAGGGATATTTGAATAGTCCCAAGTCTGCAACGTCAACACATCTCCAATCTTCAAAGACGCTGGCGCTCTGCGAGTATTCGCTACAATCACTGTTCGCTGATAAACGTGTGAGTCATCCCTTTGGGCTTTGGATGTTTGTCCGGCGATCAGTTTCATGGTGCAGCTTCCACGTTGTATTGATAGCTCACCGGCGCGCACAACAGGAATCAGACAAAGAGGTGTTGTTTCTCCATCCGGAAATGTCAATTTGTTGAAATCTATAGAATAATCATTGATTGAAGCTGGAGATGAACTAAAGTGAGCAGGATAGACGTTTCCAGAAAGCACAGAATTTTCAGGAACGCATATTTTCCCATCGAGACAAACATCTCCCGCGCAAACTGCTGTGATGGGAATAGCGCCTTTGACTTTCTCACAATCAATTTCACTTGTGAGACGTGCTTGAACCTTTGTCCCAGGCGATAATTTGAGATACTCAATTCTGTTTGGCTCAGTTGACTCAGCATAAGCAATCTGTGTGCAGCAAAGTACAACCAAGGCTATCGAAAAAACAAGACTTTTAAGTTTTCTCATAGGTTACTCCGCGCAGAAACAGTTCAATCTTATTCAACTAAAGTCAGTAAAGCAAGATGTGATGAAATGCACGGGACCTTCCGATCCCTTGCACTGCGTTTAAATACGGTAGTTCACCAAACTTCATTGATATGGCGCGTATCAGCTATACGATCCAGTGCATGCTGACGGAATTGTCGCAGAGCCACCCATTGCATTTGTTAGCCAATTTCTGGTGCAATTGAAATACATAGGCGTCGAACCGCCTTTACCAAGAACACCATCGGTTGTCGTTATAAAGTATTCACTGGTCGTATTAAGAGCTGTCTTGCTCACATAGTTCAGCCATGCAAATACCTGAGCATAGATTTCTTCGTTCGGAGAGATGTTTAGACTGGTATCAAATTCTCCTGGAACGGCGATTTTCAGGATTCCGCTATTTGACGTAACTTTGGTACCGTTTACGAACTTGCTCTCGATATAAACTCCAGTTGTACCAGGAAGTGCTGTATAGCCAGAGGCAGCTGCCGTGGCACAAATCTGCGCACTACCTGCGTTGAAGTCTGTAACTCCATCGAACGGCGCCGAGTTATTGGCCGAGCAAGGCGCGCGCGGGTTGATTGAACGGCACCGACATAATCCAGCAATACCAGATCGTAGTTGAAGCCCAATTTGAAGTTATTGTTATGGGATTGGGTCTAGGCTAGGATGCGGCGACAGGTAGCTTCTGGTGGTGATAGGCCCAAACTACGTAGCCTGACAATGACCAGCAAGGGGCAGGTAACTATTTCCGCAAAGGCTCGAAAAACGCTCGGGCTTGATCAAGGAGATACGCTCATAGAGATGGTGGTCGGCAACTGCATTGTGTTACTGCCGCAAAATCAAATCCTGGCCGATACTGCACGAAAAGCCCAGGAAGCTATAAAGCTTGCCGGGGTGTCTGCCGAAGAAATAATTGCTGAAGCCGAAAAATTGAAAGCCGAAAAATTATCGCAGCGGTATCCAGGACTATAAATGCCGCCAATTCTATTCGCCGATTCCAACGTACTCATAGAAGCACTCCTGATTCCTCAATCTGCAGCATATGTAGTCGCCGAGATGGTGGCACGTGGCGTCTTTGACTTAGCCACCTGCCAAATATGTGTGACCGACACCGAGAATGCCATAGTCGGCAAACTTCGCAACAAGCCTGATCTGTTGGATCAGGTGATTGAAAACTGGGAAAAGTTAAAAACCGACATTCGGCTAACAGTGCTCGAAGATCCTGAGCTTGATCTAGTTTCTCGCCACAAAAGACAAGTACCTGGGAGTAATGCGACACAAAGCCGACATTCCGGTTCTGGCTGCTGCGCTTTCAATGCAGCCCTTGCCACATGTAATTCTTTCGGGCAATCGTGATCACTACAACGATGAAGTCTCGGCACGTTGCGGTCTAAAAATTTGCTCCTGCCAAGAATTTATAGAGCTGATTTCAGAGGCACCGTGATCGAGCCTTATGCCGATAGCTGTGGCACAGGTATCGAGACTAGCAACATGCAGAAGGCATGCTTTCGAATGCAGATTGGGACCGCAAGCATTAAAAGATCCAGACAACTTTCATGCGATTGATGAATTTTCATCTACAAAAGGGTTGTAGTCAAAATGGCCCGATTGACAAAACTAATTGACCGGTCTACTATTAATTTATCGGCGCGGTTGCAGAAGCGTATTTAAGTTTTAAATCGCGGGGTATCCTCACTACAACCAAGCCTCAGGAAACTTTTTAAGAACTTTCAAAAAAGGTCCAGGAGGACAAAATGACAGCTGTTCAAGAAAAACCATCATCAACCATTTCAAAGAGATTGGCAGGCAAGGTCGCTCTCGTTACAGGCGGTTCCCGCGGCATCGGCGCAGCAATTGCCCTTCGCCTCGCTTCTGAGGGCGCTACAGTCGCCATCACCTACGCCAGCAACAAGACCGCGGCCGACAAAGTAGTGAACGAAATTCAGGCGCTTGGTTCGAAAGCTATCGCAGTCAAAGCGAACGTTAGTTCCAGTACGGATACTGACGCGCTCGTAGCAGAAATCAAAAAGCTTGGCAAAATCGATATTCTCGTCAACAATGCCGCGGTGTTCGTCGGCGGGCCACTTGAACAATCGAATCTCGAACAATTCGATCAATTGTTCAACACCAACGTCAGAGGCTTGGTTGCCACAACTTTGGCTGCATTGCCACACATCAACGATGGTGGTCGCATCATCAATATCTCTTCCGGAGCCGCACGCGCCGGCATCCCTGGTTTCAGTTTCTACTCGGCTACCAAAGCTGCCCTTGAAGCACTGACGCGTGGCTGGGCTCAAGATCTGGGCAAGCGTCAAATTACTGTGAACGCAGTTGCCCCTGGCACCACCGTGACAGACATGCTGGAGCAAGGATTACCGAAGGAAGCTCAACAATCATTCATCGACAAAACAGCACTAGGACGTCTTGGCCAACCAAGCGACATCGCTGATGCCGTTGCCTTCCTGGCATCGAATGATTCCCGCTGGGTAACCGGTAAAACCATCGACGCTGACGGTGGTTTGCAATTCTAATCGAGGCAAAGTAACGAGGTTGTTTTTGAAAGTAGCTTTTATCAATTGGATAAAAGCTACTTTCTTTTTATCGAAGTAACAGTATGTTCAAACACGCCCTTTGCCTCAGTATTCTGCTTGTCGCATCCACTGCTGTGATGCCAACCAAAGCAGATGAATCGAAGTCGTCATCACTTCAGTCAATGCGTTTTTAATTAAAGACATTAGCCGCGCCATTTTGATCGACACCGGGTCGGGCGACATTTTTGGATCAAAAGCAGGCGGTATTTTGATGTCAGCGCTTGTGGCAAGTGGAGTACAAACAAATAAAGTAACCTACATTTTCATTACACACGTGCACAGCGATCATTCTGGCATTGTCTTCACAGGCGACATAGTGCACGTGGCAGCAGTGCAGTTGCCGCAACCGAACGTCACCGTTGTGTTTGATGTCGATTCAAAAAAATGCTTCAAAAAATCGTGCCGATTATTTCAAAAAATGGGCAGATGAACGAACACTAATTGCGATACCACATCTCAATTATCCTGGAGTCGGATATCTGAAAGCTGACGGCACAGGCTACCGCTGGATGCCGATTGTCTTCTCTAATAGCGCGTCCGATTAAGTCTTTTCTGCGCCCGGCGTCTCGAATGAATGAACGGTCAGCGGCTCACCGGGCCTAGCCCGATCCCAGGAAAGACTTAAAATCCACCAGCGATCGAAGTCATGAACAAGCTGTAGGGTGTTCATGCCGCGAGCTATTGGAGCATCAGCGCCGAGCAAAGTAAATTCATAGATACTGAACACATGGGCAATACGCCGAAATATTAGAGTTTTTCTGCTTAGTTCTTGTTCTGAAGCGCCAACATCAAGAAGGCCTTCAGCCTTAAGACTGTCATCAAAACGAATCAAAAATTGATCGACAGCCACAGGAGTGATACTACCTGCAGTATCTTCCTTCGGTGCGGTGACAATCCCCTGTGGATGGAAAAGTGTTCTGATCAATTCATAGTCTGGTCCCACTCCAGGAGAAAACGAAATTCCACGATAAAGAGCATCCACGACACTATCAACTGTGCTCAGATCGACACTCAACGGTTTTCCTCCTGTCGGTACGGCATGCTTCGTACTGCTATAATTTGCCCGCGCTTTGACATCTATCTTTTGAAGAAGGCTTTATCAACTGAAATGCAAACCATAGGTACATTTGACGATAGTTTTCGGGAACGTCACAGTTATCCTCAAGACTTGGCTGAGTTCACACTGCCACTACTGCAAGCAGCGCAGGCTAGAAGTGATTCACAATTTCAGGCGATCGACGGCTTCTCGATGCCATCGTGCGAAACATTGGAGAAGATTATATCGTGTGCTTACCAAGCCAGTCTTCAAACTGATGAACGCCGCCCAGTAACTTTCCGGTTAATTTTTGGCGCACCCAACGCCTTCCCTCGAAATCAAACACCAGATGGGCTCTACTGTTTTGAATTTGCCGACACGCTTCCTTTCGATGCTCTGGAAGTTGCAAAGCTATCGTCAGCGGCTACGTACCACCGTTCATTGATAGGGATATTTTTAGATGAAAGGCAAGAACTGAGAATCTGGGGATGTGTTCATTCTGGACCACGCTGGCTTAAAGCGCTTCAAGGTGGGAGAGTAAATGTGCCAGATATGCCACCAGCCTTGGTACTGAGAGTCACCGGACCCGGGCACATCGAGGTTGCCAAAGGAGCACAGACCGTAGGTCAGCTTTCAGAAGGACGCATCTTTGGTCCGTCGATGAATATTTTTACGTCGAAATGGCTAGCCGAAGACTTCTCTCAGGCTCGCTCGGGTAATCTCGCCTTGCACCTAGCTGCTCGCGCCAAACCAGACAACGACTGGGCTGACATAGATCCAGATTGCTTGCGAATCCTGGGACAAAATCTCGGCAAAAGGATGTTAGCTGCTACTCGCGGCTATAAGCATGGTGGCACAATTCTATGGGTGACAAACGAAGCTAAAGACATGATCTTGGCTGATGGTAATCCATACATAGATCTCAAATATAAGTTTGCTCCTGGCGAGAATAGATCACGGCTCCGCATGCTGATGGTGGAGATTTTAAATACTCTCGGAAAAATCGGTGCACAGAGCGATGGCGAGCGGCGCACCGTCGGTTGGAAGGATTATGAATTGAGCACTGATGCCATTCTCAATCAGCTCGATGACGCTGTCTTCGAGATGTCGAATTTTGTTGCAAACCTCACAGGAACCGATGGCGCAGTTGTATTGACTAAAGGTTTTGAAGTCTTAGGGTTTGGTGGAGAGATTCATTGCAACGAGTATGATGTATCAAAGATTGCTCGTGCACTTGATCTCGAGGCAGATAGTGTCAAAATTGAATCGATTCATCGAGTAGGCACGAGACACAGATCGGTTTATCGCTTTTGCAACGCAATCAAAGATGCTACAGGACAAGTTATCTCACAAGATGACAATGTCCGTTTTGTCACTTGGAAAAACAACATGCTTACTTATTGGGATCATCAGGCAATTGCAGATTCATTCGAATAGGTTTGGAGAAATTGGGAGCGGCAAAATGATTTCAACAAACAACTCATCTTGCGGCCTGAGCAGACGTGACTTCCTACGCATGGCTGCAATTGCTGGTTTATCACCGTGGCAAGCAGCGTTGGCGGAGCATCGCGGCACTCTTGTAAATGATGTGCATTCGGCGCTAAATCCGACTTGGGTGACTGAAATCCACCATGTCGAATCTCTGTCCGATAGCGTGCAGGCAATCACCCGGGCGCGTAAGTCGGGTCAATCATTAGCAATCTGCGGTAGCAGGCATGCCGCTGGTGGGCAACAATTCCTCACTGATGGCGTTTTGCTCGACACCACTCAGATGAATAAAATACTTCACCTAGACCAAGAGTCCGCACTTCTCACGGTGCAAAGCGGTACGCGTTGGGTAGATATTGAGGCGTCTTTAAACAAAATACAGTTGCGCGAGCCGAAGCCATTGGGCATCAACCAAAAACAAACTGGGCTCAATACGCTGACTATTGGCGGTACCCTCTCTGCGAACGCTCATGGACATGGGCTCTTACTTAAGCCGTTTGTCGCCGATGTTGACTCCTTTAAATTGATCAATGCCGATGGTGAACTAATAAATTGCAGTCGACACGAAAATGTTGATTTGTTTAGCGCGGTAATTGGTGGTTATGGTGCATTTGGATTCGTTCCACAAGTAACACTGAAGCTGATACATCGACAAAAAGTTCGGCGAATGGTGCAGATGATCCCGCTCCAAAAATTAGGGCAGTGCGTGGAGCAAAGTATTAGCAAAGGCTTTCGCTACGGTCATTGCCAAATGAACATCGACGAGAGTTCACCAGGTTATTTGAACGAAGGAATTTATTCGACCTATGAACCTGTTGATATTGATACTCCCATTACTGGAAGCGAAAAGCAGATGACCGCCGATGGCTGGACAGATCTCGTCAGCCTGGTTCACAGCGATAAGACAAAGGCATATAAAGACTACGTTGCGTTTTACCAATCCACGGATGGCTTCATAAATTGGTCTGACGTTTGGCAGAACAGTCATTACGTGAACGGTTACCATCAGACACTCGACCGCTTAAGTGCTTCAAAAGAGTCGGCGACAGAAGTATTGAGCGAGTTTTTCGTTCCAATACCGCAGCTGGAAACTTTTCTTAGTCATGCGCGCGAATATTTTCTGGCGCACAAGCAGAACATCATATTCAGTACCATTCGCTTTATTGAAAAGGATGATGAGACTTTGTTACCGTGGGCACGCGAACGTTATGCCTGCATAATTTTCAATTTCCACACGGCGCACACGCCTTCTGCAATTGAAGTGACAATGCTGTCTGGAAAATTTTTGATTGATCGAGCGATCGACGTGAAAGGGTCTTTCTATCTAACGTATCAACACCTTGCAGACAAGAAACAAGTTCTGACCTGTTATCCATCCTTTGAGAACTACCTTGCTCTAAAGCTAAAGCATGATCCAAACGAAGTATTCCAAAGTGACTGGTATCGCTGGCACAAAAAGATGTTTGCACAGGAAAGCAGTGATTGCGTTCCGCAAAAAGCTTAGCTGTATCGAGTAAGCTGCTCGAGAAGGCTCTCGGTCAAAGGCGTTGAGCGACGAGTTTGTTCATCCGTTAAAACGATGACTGATTGCGCAGTCGAACAGCACTTCCCGTTCAAAAAAATTGCCTGACCAAGAGTAAATGAAGAGCGCCCGGTTGATACAACCTTTGTGCCAACACGGACGACGCCAGGAAAATTCATTTCTGCTAAAAAGTCCATCGTCAGCTTGGCAATCACATAAGCTTTGCCAATGCCAGCTACAACCTTACCTTTTTCGTTGAAGAGAAAGGCAACCCGCCCAGACTCTAAAAGTGTCGCGAAGACAGCGTTATTGATGTGTCCCTGCCGATCTGTATCTCCATAGCGAAGGTTCACCTCAGTCCAGTGCGTATAACTTGCGACGTCTGTCTCGCTAACGGTGGCGCGTCGTTCAGTGCTCATTACTTCATCTGCTCCAGAAGTTTTCTTTATTACAGAATCGTCAGTGAAAGCGCTAACCATCGTTCTTTATACGAAAATTGGTATTTCGACTTAAAATTCTGCCCAGCACCGCAAAAGTTGCAATACTCTGAGTCGTTGGGAATTTCTTTTCCACATTGTTTGCAGTACATAGAGTTTCTCCTTGCTGTCGTCAGTCTTTCAATTTACCCTGCTCAGTCGTCCATCATCAACAACCACTGCGCCGTTTTTGATAACAGTCCGGACATGATTGATACCAAAATTGTTGATCATTACACCATGCTCGGTGCAATTAAAAATAACAATATCCGCGCGCTTACCCGCTGCCAGACTGCCAACTGAATCACCACGCTCCAAGGCAAAAGCCGCATTAATAGTAGCTGCGTTAATCGCTTGAGCGTAAGTCATTCGATACAGTCGACACGCCGTTTCCAGAATCGCTTGCATCGATTGAGTGCGACATGTACCTGGATTGTAATCAGTAGCAAGTGCCACCGCCATGCCACCATCGATCATGGCTTTGACTGCAATTTCTTTTTTGAATTCCATCAAATGGTAAGTGACGCCAGGCAAAAGAATACCGACGACGCCTCCACTTCTCATTGAGGTTATTCCCCCGGCCGAAAGAAAGTCCAGGTGATCGGCTGAGACTGCGCCAACTTCTCCGGCTAACTCGCCGCCACCAGTCCACCCAGTTTGCTCCACATGCAACTTCAATTTCAGTCCGAGTTTTTTTGCATCAGCTAAAATTTCGCGACACTCGTCAACAGTAAAACCGAGAGCGTCACACCATACATCGCAAAATTCGGCTAACGGTGCAGCTTCCACCAGCATCTCATGCACAAGTTTCACATAGCCAGCTTTGTTGTCTTTGAATTCTTCCGGCACAGTATGGGCGCCTAAAAATGTCGAAACAACGTCTATTGGATGTTTCTTATTCAGGCGACTAGCAACTCGCAAAAGTTTAAGTTCGCTTTCTTTGCTCAGTCCGTAACCAGATTTCGCCTCAACCGTAGTGGTGCCGTAAATCAGCATGGTATCAAGATCGCCCATAGCTTTAACGAAAAGCTCTTCTTCTGTACCAGCACGAGTCATAGCCACGGTGTAACGAATACCACCGATTTTATGCAAATCAGCATAAGATTTTCCGGCAATTTTGCATTCGTATTCTTCATGACGAGAGCCCATGTGGACCAAGTGCGTATGCGGGTCCACAAAGCCAGGCATAACGACACGGCCGCCTGCATCTATCAAAGAAGACGGCTGATACTTCTGGAGCATCTCCTCTGTTGTACCCACGTCAACAATCGAGTCACCTTGATAAACCACAGCACCGTTTTTAATGATGCCGAGATCCGAGAGTGCCTCTCCAGTCTTTGGCTTGAGCGCGTGCGCCGTCACAAGTTCGCTAGCATTGATCACTGCTTTCAATGCGCTATCAGCTTTCGACGACACTAAACATCCTCTCGAAAAACGCTAAAAACTCTGCCAAAACCTTATGGATTGAAAGCAAACAAAAAAGTCGTAACTAGATTGAAACCCGCGTGGCCAATGATTGTTGTTGTCGTATTCGTGTAGCGCTTAACGACTCCCATCATCGCCGACCATATAGCAACTTGAATCATGAAAATTGGCGCATGAGAAAATTGACCATGCAAAACACCGTGCAAAATGGCTGCTGGCAATATACCAAAAACTGGCTGCAACGCGCCCCTAATCAGAGTTTCCTCCCCCATGCCGGCGCAAACAGCAGTCATCATAGCTAGTATTACTGACGGTGTCAGACCACCTACCACACCAAAAGTGCCAGCGTTGTAGTTCGTCAATTTGCTCGCCAGATCGCCGCTAGCATTATGTGTGAAAAGAGACCAGACCAGATCGTAAGCAAAGCTGAAAACGATCAAACCCAATCCGATCCCCAATTGAGTTCCTGTAATTTTCGTCAATGCCAGACGCTGCACAAAGACGACCATTGGTTTACGGGCGACAAAAATCCCCGAACCGCACACCGCTAAAAGCATCAAGCCCAACCAGTTATAACTAAAGAGCGACGGCAACTCGACCGGAATTGGTATAGGTAGATTGGGCAAAGCCATATCGGTAGCAGGATTTAGCTGGCTCAGGAGCCACCAAATACTGCACGAAAAGAGAAACAATCCATTTAGATGGGGAATTGATTCAGGGATGAAGACCGGATCGGTGATGAGCGGAAGCGTTTTATCCACTCTTCTTTGCAATAGCCGGCCAAACAGCCCCAGCGAAACGACGGAATTGATGGCGCTAAGAAACTGAGAAATTAGTTTTCGGCAGCGCTTCCATAAAGACATGGCCAGAACCAAACAACAGCCAAAATCGACCCAATAAATCCAGCCATGAGTCGGGTCGTTTTCAAGCGGAAAGATTAAGGCTGTAACCTGGACTAAAAAAGTTAGAACGATTAGCGACCGGATAAACCATTCGATCCATTTGTGTTTTTTAGCCGCATGAGCCGACAGGCCCATGATTGCGAAAATTATTACGATGATCAGTTCAGGCAATTTGGACCCCACTCAACAGTACATTTCATTTTACGGCACGTTTAGAATTTAAGCTTTTCGTGGTATATTATTGTCAAGATCCACTAGTCAGGCTATCCTCTATCATAGTTGTATTGAGACGATTTAGCCGGTCTGTAAGTGTTCAGAAAATGTGTTCAGAGTTCGGAGGTTGAATTTATTCCATGACCAACAAGAAACGTGTTCTATCGATTGCTATCGGCGGAGCTTGCGGGCTCGGTCTACTAGCTACATCATCATTTGCTAATCCAATTCTTCCGCCAGTAGTTGCCCCTGTCCCAGTGTCAGTGTCAGCTCCTACGGTCAGTCCTGCTCCTATGAAGACACAATTGCTGAATACATACCGTCAAGTGCGGACATTCTGGCTCTCCAGAGCAATTGTAAGATAAAGACCAATCGCCTTCGAATAATTGAGCGAGCCATCTTCGGATGGCTCGTTTTTTTTGCCGTAGAGGCTGAGCTTGCTAAAATAACAGCCTTCCCAACCACGAGAAAGCTGTGAAATTTATACAAACTACGGTCATGACCTCATTACTATTGCTGCTGGCAAGTCACTCTCCAGCAAGGGCAGCAGATCAGACCCTTTCCGGCAGCAAGACTATCAATTCGGTTTCCGAAGCCATGGCTATCGCCAATGAGTCCATGCCGGAAATCAAATACGAGCTCGGCAAGCAGCCTATGAAAGACTATCCGGGCGGGCGCTCCAATGAAGCAACAGCCAAAAACTTCCCAATCTCGAAGGGGCTGGCTGGCGTAAATATGTATTTAAAGCCAGGCGGGCTACGTGAACTCCACTGGCATGCCAATGCCGCTGAATGGTCTTATGTGATCAAAGGACACTGTCGAGTTACAGTAATTGATCCCCAGGGACGATCGGAAGTTAAGGATTTTGGACCTGGAGACGTCTGGTACTTTCCGCGCGGTCACGGACATTCCATTCAAGGCATGGGCGATGAAGAGTGTAACTTCATCCTTGTATTCGATAGCGGCTATTTCTCCGAGTTCGCCACCTTCAGCATGAGCGATTGGCTCGCGCAGACTCCGCCAGAAGTTCTCGCCAAAGAATTTGGCATGCCCGTTTCGGCATTCGACAAATTCCCCAAGAGCGAAGTTTACATAGCGATGGGACCGCCACCAAAGATGGTGCCAGATGAAAGTCCAAATCCACCGCCTCTGACGCATCGTTTTCATCTTGGCGCAAAAACGCCGTTATCAGTTCCTGGTGGCTCTTTCAATATAGTCTCACAAAAGGAATTTCCAATTTCTACCACCATGACTGGTGCCATTTTAAAGTTGAAACCTTTCGCGATTCGAGAATTGCACTGGCATCCAAACAGCGATGAATGGCAGTACTACCTCAAAGGGCGCGGTCGCATGACCGTATTTGGTTCACAGGGCAGAAAAATCGTGCGCGAGTTTGGACCTGGAGATGTTGGCTACGTACCAATGGGATACGGACATTACATTGAATCGGTCGGCACCGAGGACTGCGAAATGCTCGCGGTTTTCAATTCCGGCGACTATCAAGAAATTTCTCTATCGGAATGGCTGCGCAGCACACCATCATCTGTATTGCAAACCAATCTCGGAATAAGTTCGGAAATCGTCAACGGCTTGCGCAAAAAGCAAGAGCTGTTCAGCGATCCCACAAATTTCAAACCGCTCGCAGTGCCAGCTAAATAGAATCTAGCCGTAAGTTAGATCAGGTAAGAAACTGAGGGCCGGTGCGTTTGCACTGGCCTGCTTTTTCATATCTTCCTGTTCTTTCACCGCTAACTGTTTTGTTACTGCTTCTATGGCTGCATATACACTCGCTTTCGCCTGAGTAATTGCTACTGCTGCACCAAAGTTTTCACAACTCATGGCATTGGCTAATGCGGCGTCGAGATCGCCGGCCGCTGCACTAAGCGTCCCCAGATCGCCCGCATCAACCGACTGTGAGCCAAGTTTTCCAGCTACATCAGATACCGCGCTGCTTGCTTCCATACAACTTTGCTGCGTTACAACAGCACTCGACTGAATTTGCTCGGCATCATCGTCGGCGAATGCAGACTGTCCGTTGGCATAGCTGACATTGCCATCACCATCTACGTTGCAATCATTCCAGCCTAAATGCGTACCGTCTTGATCCCATTGCAAATCCTTAGTGTCAAAACTGTTGTCGACCGAATTGTAGTTAAACTCGCTTGCACCCTGGCTGCCATCAGGATTTTCAGCAAAGCGCTGGACCAGATGCGTTGGATCATCAGGATTGACATGAGTAATATGACCGTGCAAGGCAAGATCGCTTGTGTGATCGGGATTGTTTGTCACAACAGCTGATTGACCATCAGTGGTTGGCACATGCGCAACCATTTTTCCTCCAGGAGTCGCTTCACCAAGAGTGACTTTGTCTGCGGTATTTACCTTTCCATTAGCGTCGATGTCGACGCCGTTGAATTGAAAATGTTTGCGCCCATTAGCTTCTTCACGTTCGTGGCACTGATGAAATTTTTCCAGTTCGTTTTTATTCAGTTCGCGCCACGAACCGTTTTGCTCAATTTCAACTTTATGGTGTTCCCGATCGATCCTGAAGTGGTGCCCATCTTTGGTTGTCACTTCTCTGACACCATCTTGACGAGCGACGACGACGTTGCCGGCTTTATCCATATACCTCTGGCCGTCTGTCATCGTTTCTAACTGACCGACCTCTGGCTTGGCAGCCGTTGCATCGATTGTCGTAATGCGCTGAGCGATTTTAAACTGTCCATCGATTTTAGTAATTGCACCCTGCGACGTCACATCAGTAACATCGCCTTTTTCGTCACGCACCTGATATTTGCCGTCTTTGGTCTTGGAATATTCAATATTCTTGCTGCGGTAAATTTCAGTACCGTCTGGCTTGCGAGTGTAGACATCCTCGCCATCTGCACTTTGCGAAGTAATTTCGCCCGTCTTTATATTCTTGACGATGGTGCCGCCTTTGGCGTCAGTCAAACGAACTTGATCTGCACTCAGTTCCTTTTTACCGTTAATGTCTTGCGACTGAAAATAATCCGGCTTGCCATCGGCACCCATCTTCGCATCCACATGAGTGGTTTTATTGCTGCTATCAGCCATGATTGATTTGTAAGTGCTTGCAACCGAATCCGAAAGGGTGTCCCATCCTTTCTCCACCAGAGTCGCCACTTTGTTCGTCGTAAAACTAGAATATAAATCGCCAGGTATATCGAGCCAGGATTTAGCTGGAGCCGCATCGGATGGTTTAGGTGCTTCTGCGACTGCGGCAGCTTTTGCTGTAGATTGAGGATGATCTGCTCCGGTTGCAGCCGCAGGGGTCTGCTTCATTAAATCGTGAGCCTGATCGACAAGTTTCGCAGACGCATCAGGAGCCGGGGTCTTTGGAGTGACCGCGTCGTTTGGCTTCTTCACGTTATCAACGACTGGAGTTGTGTCTGCCATCTTTTAATCGACTCTATCGATGTGCACATCTGCTTTTGTCTAGTAAGTGACAGCCCGGCGGATAAATGCCAGTTGTCAACTATAACTCTACACGCGAAACTTTCACAGATCTTGCATAAATGTGATCAAATTGTCAAGTTAGATTAAATCGGAATTTTCAGGCGTTATTTACCGATGTGGACGATCACTTCGTCTGGTCCGGCTTGATTGAGACGCTCACGAGCTAGGCGTTCGATTCCTTTAGAAGAACGATAATTAGACAAGCCCTCACGCAATTCCTTATTAACCTGCTCGGCCTGGGCCTGCCCTCTTTTGAGAGCAATCGCTTGATCATGCAGGAAAAACTGTCGATTGACCGAATCGCAAATAGCGCGACCAGCATTGTACAAAGCCAGACAGGTGACCGAAAGAATCAAAACTTCGCGCACAACCCTTCTTTTGGTCATGCCCTTATTTTTTTGCTGTTCTGACTTGTCCTGGTTTTTGTCTTCCATTAACTCATCTCGTAACTCATCTCGTAACTCGTCTCGTGATTCGTCTCGTCGTTACATCAAAGCATTTAGCGCTGGTTTGTCGGCTCGGTCCATAACACTATCGACTTCGGTGAGAATATCATCCACCTGTTTCTTGAAATCGTCCATAACCTTTTCCATACGCGCAGCTGGAGCACCTTCAGCGTATAGTCGAATGAGCGGTTCAGTACCGCTTGGGCGAATAAGCAGCCATGATTCATCATCTAAATAAAGCTTGAGCCCATCTTTATGTCCCTCGCGCACGACCTTTTCGCCAGCAAGAGTGGTCAGCGGTTTTTCAGTGATTCGCTGCATCAGAGCTTTTTGCGTGCGATGTGTCAATTGCAAATCATCACGCAAATAAACAGGATTGGTGCCGGCTTCATCAAGCACATCCTGCCAGATAGCCGAAAGTGGCTTACCTTCAAAGGCGAGCATTTCGACAATCAACAAATTGGCGAGAATACCATCCTTTTCAGGAATATGACCTTTAACCGAGACTCCACCTGATTCTTCGCCACCAATTAGGACATCATGTGAACGCATGATTTCACCAATGTATTTGAAACCAACTGGAGTTTCAAGCAATTCCAGATTGTATTTTTTAGCCATACGATCGAGCAAATGCGTCGTTGAAACAGTACGCACAATCGCACCTTTCATGCCGCGATTTTTGACCAAATGTCTGGTCAACAAACAAAGCAACTGATTGGGCGAACAAAAATTGCCTTTTTCATCGATCACAGAAAAACGATCGGCATCACCGTCGGTGGCAAGACCAACATCGAGCTTGTCTTTTTTTACTGTAGTCATCAAGTCTTTGAGATATTTAGCTTTCGGTTCGGGCATGCCGCCGCCAAATAGCGGATCACGCCAGTTGTGTAACACAGTGACAGGCAATCCGCAGTCTTGAATTGCTTTATCCAAATAATCACGACTGGTCGAATAAAGCGCTTCATAGCCGACTTTCAGTTTCGAAGCACCGATTTTTTTCATATCGACCATGTGCTCGAGTGCCGCCAGATATAGTGGCGCTGGATCGAAATATTCGACTTCGCGTTTGGGCACTTCGTAGCCTGCAGGCATATCGCGTAAATGGCTGACGATGCGGTTTGTAATATCGTTTGTGGCAGGTCCTGCAAAGTGTGGAATATATTTCAAGCCGCAATATTCTGGCGGATTGTGACTCGCGGTAAATTGCAATGCACCTGCTGTCGGCTCATACTGAGTCGCCCAGGCAATGGCTGGAGTCGGCACGTCCCGACTTGTCACCTTAACTTTGATGCCCATGTCCATAAGCACTTGAGCCGCGTGAATGGCGAAGCGATCAGCCATAAAGCGAGTGTCATAGCCAATTAGAATGGGGGGCTGAGCAGATGTGTTGCGATAGTACGTTTCACGAATGTAGCAGCCCATGGCGTAAACCGCTCTTTCGACATTCTTAAAAGTGAAATCTTCGGCGATAATTGCGCGCCAACCATCCGTGCCGAACGTGATTACATCTGACATATATACAACGATACTCCAATCAACGAGACAGATAACTCGAAACGTATTCTTGCACAGAGTCCCATGCCGTGCCTGCTTGATGTCGTCCTTTCCAGACGACATCAACCTGTCGCGTGCCCGGAGACCAGACGTGCGTGGGTTGTAGATTGGTCAGAGCGTCTTCTGAAATAAATTCAATCACTGACCCATCGCGACCGTAGAAACGGAAACTGCCAGTGGCAAGCGGCGCATTCGTCCACCACTGATTGGCGGCTTCAATAGTAACGACGCCGACGTCTCGAGGAGACTCAGTCACCTTTTGAAAAAGTGTAACCATACGAAATCCATCGGCAGCAAATATGCCAGTTAAAATATGCCATAAACCGGCTTCATCAGACAATCTACGTCGCTCTATGTGGCGGCCGTAAACGAGATCGACACTCCAGAACTGACCATCCGATCGACAAATGCTCAAGCATCCACGTTGATCAACCGATAGTGAATCACCCTGCGCGCGTGGTCTGCCGTGCTCGTCACGAACGACAACACCTTGTCTGTCGCATTCGGCAATCGAATGTGTTTTGCCTTTTTCGTCAATGCGCACGAAACCTTCCGGGCTACCGTCGCGATCGTAATAAATACTGATTGAGGCACCACTTCGTGACCGGATCTGAGTGACCCGACCAAATTCGTCTTTCTCCAGAACGGCGCCCGTGTCATAGCTTTCAAAGCGTCGACCATTGTTTAGAATGCGCGTGGCAAACGAACGTTTAGCTTTCTGACGAAAAAGCGGGCGCAAAAACATCGACACTTTGCCGGTCTGATCGCTTATCTGCGAACTATATTTGTTTGTGGTGCCGAGATAGTCTGAGCTAAAAGCGGGAGTGCTGAAAGAGAAATTTGTGGGCGATGAGAGAAAATCGGCTCGATAGGCTTTAGTAAGAGCAAGCACAGAATCATTATCTCGCTCTCGCGTTCTTGAGCCGTCACTGTCTGCTTTATCGCTATCTTCAAAAACCGCGTGTTTGGCTGACAACCAATCGTTCAAATCTTTGAGCACGCCGCCAAAGGCCGGCCCACTGCCTGCCATATCAAATATAGCGCTATCACTTTCAAGACCGCTGAAGGCACTCGTCTGGCTGTCGCTCCAGGAAAGTCCACGACTTCTGGCCAGTAACTCATTTAAGCGGTCCACTGTATGAGGGTCACCATCGAAAGTAAGTGACTTGATAGCGGCCGATGACCGCACACTCTTTTCAAAGCCCGGCACGACAGCGCCTTCAAGCAATACTTTTTCGCTAATGGTGGCTGTTTGCGAAAGAAAATCTAATAATTCACCGGCGTCTTGACCGCCGTTCACCAAGGCAATACCAGTTTGCACTGGCACATGGCCTACAGATGCAAGATGGGGAGCCGTGCTCGAGCTAACGACAGCTCGGCTTGAGCGTCTGCCCTGGCGTCCTTGTGCCCGAATCTGATGACGGGGGCGCTTAATTAACTCCATCGTCTTCGCCAAGATTTCGCACAGCGCGTAGCAATCGGACGTCCGATGCCTGGCACTCCAAAACCTCAGCAAATAGTAACATTAACGGACGACTGTCCGGTTGACATCACTACTTTTTCTAATTTCTGCAGGGAACCTAAATGGCAACTCTATAGCCAGCCGCGAACTTGCAAAGATTCCGCCATTTTCACGCCCTGAGTGCGTTCGTCGTACATAGCGACGGCAAATTGAGCGAGGGTGATCTTCTCCTGGCTTAGCAAATTTTCAGCCAACCAGAGCGATTTCATTTCGCTATCGGTGACATAACCGGCACTCAATATGAGTTCCTGCATAGGAATCTCTGGTGCAATATTCTTTTGGTTTATTAGCGCCTGTACTTCTGCTGGTCCAATAATTTGCGCGTGCTTGAGAAGCTCGACGAGCATCGGCAACTTCTCTTCCATCGGCACGGTACGAGCCATTTGTGGGTGCGCGTCTTCTGCCGCCAATTCGCCAGGAGCAGCAATTGGCTCGAGCGTTCCATCGTCGGGAATGACTTTGTGTTCGATCAAAATCTGCCTGACCACGACCAGGTCGTGGCTCAATCTCAGTCTTGGTTTTCTTAGAGTAAAACCGGCGGTCAGAATTTTGTAATAGTCCTGACGGCTTTCGCGAACGTCACGATCGCGCAAAAATTTCTTTGCTTCACGAAAATAACCGGCGACAACTGCGCTTTGTGGCACATCGCAGCGAATATTCAACATCTCGTACAAATTCTGCGGACTGTCTTTCGCTTCAGTTTTTGGCGGCGGCAGCAAGTCTGGAAATAACTGATAAAGCTCTCGCGCTGATTTGACGATGCCTTCGGTGTCGTCGTCAGCCCAGCTCAAACGTAGCGCGGAGCACAAAATCTGGCTCTCGAGCTCGATACGATTGGCGCCGCCCGACCCTATATCAGACATGAGTTTCTAACTTTCTCCAGACTACAAACTAAGATTACAGGTTCAGAACTAAACAGCAACTAATTCTTTTCAACTTCGAAGGTCATTTCCGTATGACCTACGCGGACCTTATCACCAGCCGAAAGAACCTGTCTTTTAACAACTGGATGGCCATTCAACAAAGTGCCATTGGTTGAACCCAGATCTTCCAGCCAGAATTCTCCTTCTTCGAAAGTAATCCAAGCATGATGGCGTGACGCGAAAGTATCATCGGGAATGACCACCTGGTTCGATGGGTCTCGACCAATTTTGACTTTACTGTCACGCAGCGGAAACTTCTGTCCGGTTTTTTGAACAACTACCGAGACAGCCATTGGCAATTCGCTATCGTGCGAAGAACCTTCACCTGCTTTCAAGTAGTCAAGCTGAAGACTTTTTAAATCCAGGTCGGTCACTGTAGCGCAGTAAATGCAACGAGTGCCGGAGGGCGTTGGACGCCCACAGCTGGGACATGGTTCAGTATTTTCCGTCATTGGTCCCCGAGACAAATTGAGGCGTCTGTAATCTAGCTGACGATCTTATTCTTGAACGCTGCGTCCAAGAGTGGTTTTTATTATACGGGAAGATGCCCGAGATTAAATTCCCAAGCGGTGTTCTATTGCTTATTTACCCCTTGACTGCGAAGACATACCTGCACAGACAAGGCAATCTCATCTCAATCTGCAATGCTGACTGATTTTTGAAGAAAACAGACGCATTGCTTAAGAATCCGTAACTCTTTCGAGTTTGGCGCTGGAGCTTTCACCAAAGCTCACACTCCGGCCAGTCAATACACTCTATATGATGAAAGACCAGGTCAAGGACGACCTGGTCTTTCAGTATCATATGTGGTGGCATCAACAATGATCAAATCAGCAATTAGCCGGCAGCAAGTTTTTGTTCTTCGTCGGCGCTATGCTCCAGCTCTGCTGCTTCTTTGCCACCTTGACCTTCCAATTTCTTAGTTCTGAAGCAATAGCTGCAATAGACAGGACGATAGCCCTTTGGTTGAAAAGGCACTCTCGTTGGCGATCCACACTCGGCGCAAGCTACTTCCGCTGTCCGATTGGGATCCTCGCCGCTGCGTTGCACTCTCATTAAAATGCGGCAGTTAGGACAGCGCTTTGGCTCATTGACCAAGCCCTTCGCGCTGAAAAACTCCTGTTCTCCTCCAGAGAAGACAAAAGTCTTGCTGCAATCGCGACACGTCAGATCTTTATCCTGAAATACCATTGGTGAGATACCTATTTTCTACCGGAGAAAGCTACTAATAAACGCCTCGTCTCAAGCTCAAAAAAGCTATGAACCCGGCGGGTCTACTTCATTAAAGCAGTATTGGCCATGCTATCACGCTCAACTGTTGTGTTGGGTCATATATCTATTGAGCTAAGGGAATTGCCATAATAATATGGTACTCCCCCATAGTGTTTACGACCATCTGAGTCTAGACTTTGGTGCAGACAAATTTACCGACTGTGACAAGTCAACGCTGAGTTGGAGCTGCTTTCGACTTACGCGCAAGGGTTTTGGGATGTTTTTGCCTTGAATATGCATTCACTTCGTAAGGCGAAGCATCATTGAAATAAAAACCAGCGGCGGCAACCATAGCCGCATTATCGGTGCAATATCGAAGCTGAGGGATATAAACCGGCACCGACGATTGACGAGAGAGCTCCTCGCGTAGCTGTCGATTAGCAGCAACACCACCGGCAAGCACAATTCTCGGCACATCCAGTTCTTGAGCTGCTTTAAGCGTTTTTTTGACAAGAACCCTTACCACGGCAGCCTGAAAAGACGCGGCCAGGTCCGCCACTGGTAATGGTGCCATCGATTTTTCCACTGCTCTTAAAACAGCCGTCTTTAAGCCACTGAAACTGAAATCGTAACCATCGACAACACCTTCAGGAAAAGCGTAAGCTTTGGCATTACCAACCTGCGCTAGTCGATCGATTACGGGACCACCTGGATATTCCAAACCAAGCAGTCGTCCCACTTTATCGAACGCTTCTCCGGCTGCATCATCAAGTGTCTGTCCAAGAATTTTTGAAGTTCGATGATTTTCAAAATGCAGCAGCTGCGTGTGTCCGCCTGAAACCAGCAAGGCCACAAAAGGCGGTTCCAGATCTGTGTCTATATAATTAGCGCAAACATGAGAGAGTAGATGATCGACTGCAATAAAAGGACGTTCCCAGGCCCAGGCGTAAGCCTTGGCTGCAGCGAGGCCCACAAGCAATGTGCCGATTAAGCCAGGTCCAGCCGTACAAACTATGCCACTTAAATCAGACGGCTTTACGCCAGCTTCAGAAAGAGCTTCCTCAACAATACTATTGAGGATTTCCACGTGCTTTCTTGCAGCTACTTCCGGCACGACTCCGCCGAATTCTTGATGCACTTGAATTTGCGAAAACAGCTTGCTCGACAATACTTTGCGGCCATTCAAAACCACTGCTGCGGCCGTTTCATCACAACTCGTTTCGATTCCAAGCAGCACACGATCACCTGCTTCTGGTCGAAATACTGTATTAGAGAGAGATTTATAGTCAGACAAGAGACACCCAAAAAATCGCCAGAATGTGACTGCAAACAATTAATCGAAAATGGTTGAAAAGCCCCAGAATTAAGCTTCTTCGCTTAATCTTACTATTGACAAGCAATTATTTCGAGAGTAGTATTCATCCATCCATCATCCAGTTCAGAACCGCCTTCCAGCGGGTATAAACATTAAAAGGCGATGGAAGTCAGGGTAGCAGATACTCTCACGACTTTTTACTAATTGCCCGAATCTCGTAATACGTTCGATTCATTGCCGTTTTTGTAGTTTAATCAATTATTGACAACCCCGCAATAACTCGAAGTGAATTGATAGAAGACGCTCTCCTACTGAAGGTGTATTGATGAAGAACTTATTGCACTACGCATCGAAAATAGCCACGACAGTGCCTTTAGCCGTTGTGCTGATGTCGGTTGTGACGTCTTCAGCAATGGCTCAGGTCAACACCGCTACATCATCGCCAGGGCTTTATGGCAACACAAATAACATGGCAACGGGCAGTGGGGCAATCCAAAGTTATCAGAACATGGGTAACACGTCGGTAGGCCGATATGGCAGCTATGGCGGCACGCTCCAAACGACTCGCTGGGCAGCACAAGCGCCTTATTCTACTAATAGCGCTGGCCTGCCATCGGGCATGTTCAATTATGGCTTTAATGGCAGAGCATTTTCTGGGCTCGGTAGCGCAGCAACCGGTGGACAGTATCTGCCAACTACGTCCAGTGCTTCTAATGATTTGAATATCGTTGAAAATAGCAATTACGCTTTGTATGGCGGCTCGCTCGGCATTCCCATAAATGTGCCACCGCTTGTGCCGCTGGTCAACAATGCCGTGATTAATTCCACACAGGCTCTTCAAGGCTTGAATACATTGTTTGGCCAGTAAGCCTGAGTAAGCAGAAGAAACGGAGAGCAAAGTGATGAAAAAATCCCTCAAGTCCATTCTTTTTGCCGCAAGCATTGCCGGTGCGACTCAGTTCTCAGTGCTTGCTGCAATGGCTCAGTCATCAGTAACCACAAATAACGCCGAACCAGATTTTCTTGCCCCAGCTTCAGCGACTTCAATAGCCGCTGCAGCAGCCGCTCAATCACAAGCCGGTACCTCTGCCGCGCAAGGCTCTCAGGGAAACGTAACACAATCCTCTGGAGCAAACGAATTCCACACCCAAGTCCTTAATCCAACCAATCAGCAGAATTCCATGCTCGGTCTCAACCGCACTGGTACAGCCACTCTGGCGCCGGTATTTGGCTTCTAATCTTCTAACTCTTGATACACGAAAGAATCTGCCGCAGAAAACACAACTGAACGACGAGTACAAAAAAATGTTAAAACACTCACTCTTACTAGGCATCATCTCTTCTACATTGCTCTGCAGTCCTTGTTTTGCCCAGGACATTCCCTACGACACGTCGACAATTCAGACAAATGGCTCAACCTCGGCGCTATCAGCAGCTGAAGTGGCAGCAGCTGCAGCTATCGCCGCGGAACAGGCTGCGCTCAATGCTTCCAGACCACAAATGTATAACGGATTACCGCCGACAAGTCTCGATAGTTTTGTCTCCAACGCTGGTGGCTCTGCCGAGCTTATTTATGGCGACGAAGGAACAGACGGGCTGCCACCATATTATGGTTTCGACGCCAGTCATCGTATTAATGCTGGTATCACGGGACAATCTGCTGCCGGCTTGACGACCGGACATTCAAGCTACCTACCTGATGCATGGGGCGGCGACGAATTTACCGGTAATGAATGGTCAATGTCTGGCTCTGGCGCTACAAACAATCCCACAGCCCTGGCCATTGAAGCCCTTCTCCAAATGATGGGCTTAGCTGGACTTTAATTTCGTAGCTTAGAATTTCATCCCGCCATTCTCATGTGCAATACTGAACGCTATTTAGCGTCTTGCCATTGCATATGAGGAATTATGATCAAAATTATCAACACAACCGACGCTCCGCAGGCTATCGGTCCCTATTCGCAAGCCATATCTGCAAACGGTTTTGTTTTTGTATCCGGTCAAATTCCAATCAATCCAAAAAATAGCGAGATTCTGCGCGGCACAGTGACCGAGCAGACAGATCAAGTTTTGAGAAATCTCCAGACTATCTTGAAAGAAGCAGGCACGTCTCTCGAAAAAGTTGTCAAAACAACTGTTTATTTGAACAGCATGAATGACTTCGAAGAAATGAACAAAAAATACGGCGAATATTTTTCTTCGACCAAACCTGCTAGAGCGACCGTTGAAGTTGGTAGATTGCCTAAAGATGTTGGCGTGGAAATCGACGCTGTAGCAATTATCTAGGTATTTCAGGTAACTTCGAACAACCAATGCAAACTCTCACAATCCTTCAAATCATCGCCATTGCAATTGCCGTGATCTGTGCTGCCATTGACTTTCGCACGAGAAAAATACCCAACCTCATTACCTTCCCGTCATGGGGCATTGGTATCATCTTGAATTTTGTCTTGCTTGGCGCTCAAGCCGGGTTATGGGCAATAGTGGGCTTGATCGTCGGTGTTTTCATCATGATGCTGCCGGACCCAAGAAATAAAGTGGGATTTGGTGACTGCAAGTTGATGGGAGCCATGGGCGCTTTTCTAGGCTGGAAGATTGTGGTAATTGCCTGGGGCTACTATGCGCTGAGCTATGGGCTGATCGCCCTTGTGCGCTTACTCACTGCCATTCCCTGGCGAAGTTTCAAAGCCATGGTGCATGCGGCAAGCGTTGGTGCACCAGCTACACTGGACGCCGAAGGCGCAGCCAAAATCAATAAAACGATGAAAGAAAAAGTACCAATTGGACCAGCGGTAGCAATCGGTGTGATTCTTGCAGTCCTTCTAGAAAAAGCAACACTGCAGTTTCTCGGTTTTGCCGGTTAGTCACTCGATCTCAATCTTATCGCCCACTTCTGTGCCGGTACTGGATATGGTGCCTGCAGGCAATTCCAGGCAACGGTATGCCTTTTTGAATGAGGGTGAGACCCGCCATGGTTTCACATTTTCCGCGACACCAACAACCACTCCTTCAGCACTTATAAAAAGTGCGTCGATGGCATAAGTCATCCAGAACATATGAATTTGATTGCAGGGAATGAGCACCAGTCCGCGACCTGACTCAAGCTTGCGCGTCCCCAGTAGACCTTTAAAACGCGTAAAAAAGTTGTTTGCCACAAAAACTTTAGAAGCCAAAATCACATTACGCGTAGCGTTCATGTAACTTTGGCTTCTGTCTCGAGCTTTCAATTGTCGTTGGATCTACTTCTGAGAACCAACAATTGGACCTAAGGCTGTGGCGATGGTGACCAAGGCGGGACCTAACATAGGCGCAAGAATCAAAGGCATAACGAAGAGCATGATTACAGGCACCATTTTTACTGGAGTCTTAGATGCTTCTTCTTCTTTCTTACGCTTCAATCTTTCACGCAGAGCTTCACCCTGTGCTTTCAACGGATAACTAATGTCAGCACCCTTTGATTCTGCGGCGATGAGAGCTGATGCTAAGTTGATCAATTCATCAACACCGCAACGTTCGCCCATTTCTTTCAGAGCAATCGGTACAGACTTCGCAAACAATTTTACGTCCTGAATCAACTGTTGTAGTTCAACAGCCAGAATCGGGCAAGACTCACCAATTTCACGACCAACTTTGTCTACTCCCATAAGCAAGCCAAGACCAGCTTGAGCGCAGACGATGAGCAAGTCGATTACAGTGGGTAGCTCTTTAAGAATCTGATTTTGTCTCGTTTTCACTCGTCCTGCCAGAAAGAAATTCGGCATCATCCAACCGAGTAACGCGGCAAATGGAGTGAGCAATAACAGCCATGGTGTGCCTGCTGCACCGGTGATACCAGCGAAGATAGCGATACCAGCAATAATCGATTTAATACCCATGTAGATGGCCAAGTGCGCTTGAGTACGGTAGTTGGACATCATCAACAAACCGACTGTACGTCTATCGGCGAGACCCGGCAGAACGTTCAGAACAACTTCACCTATTGTTTTGAGAAAGAGCAATATGCTCGAATCTTTTGGCTGGTCGGCGGCCTCAGATTCGCCTACCTTCTCTTTACGCGGTCTAACGCGTACAGCATAAGTGTCGACATACTGAGTGAAGACAGGCTGCATAAACAGCAACCCCGCACCAAGCACGACAACGAAAACCAAAAGTCCAATCAACGGTACTGGCATTAATTTCTAGACCTCGAATGTGGTCAACTTCATTAGAATCCAGAAGCCTAGAGCTTCCCATAGCACTAACGCTATCATAACAATTCTGGCAATCGGATGGTTCAAGAACGGCACGATATAACCTGGAGTCGCAAGATATGTCATCAAAGTGATGCCGTATGGCAGACATCCGATAAACATAGCTGTGGCTTTACCTTGAGCGGTCAAGGCATTAAGGAAGTCGCGCAATTTGAATCGTTCACGTATCGCTTCAGCAATAACGGCTACAACGTCGGCTAAATTACCCCCTACATCTTGACTGATGAAAATAGCTTGAGTGAGCAATTTAAAGTCGGGGGTGCGAATACGATCAGCCATTTCACCCATAACATCACGGAATGGTTTGCCTAACTGCAGAGAAACCAGTCCTCGTTTAAATTCCGACTTGATAGGATCAGGAGCTGTTTCAGCCAGCACTTTGAAGGCTTCCATAATTGGTGAGCCGGCTCGTAGTGAGGACACCATTGTTTCAAGAGACTGAGGCAATTGCTCTGTCATCTTGTCCTGGCGACCTTTGGCTAGACCTTGCAAGTAAAAAACGAAACCGCCTGCACCAATCAATCCGCCTAGAATGCCACCGAGAATGACAAGTTCCGGCATCGAAAACATACAAATTGCTGCACCAAGGACGATACCGCCGACAGCCGAAACAATCCAGTTCATGCGCATCTGGTCGTATTTTGCTTCCATGCCGGCTTGAGACAGCACCTTGCCGAGATAGCCCACTTTTTGGGTGACGAAAATGCTAACTTCGGCATTTTCTGCATTCTTATCCGACATGCGCTTGGTGTGCTTGTTCAGACGTGTCAGTTCGTCTGACCACTGCGAACGCGTCATCGCAAAGATTATTAGTCCGATCGTCATGCAACCGACGAAAACCATGACGTTAATTGGCATCATTTATACCCGTGAAAAAGGCTAAGTCTATAAAAGATAGAGAAATAGAGAAAATAGAGAAGAGCACAAACAAGTCAATCGGCTCATTTGTGCTCCGGTGTTTCTTAACGCAACCACTCTAGTTTGAATGGCACCGCTTCCTGCTCTAACTGCTCCAGGAATTTCGGCGGCAAACCAGATCCTACGTGGCGACATTTGAAGAAGCCTCGAGGATCTCTACCTTCACGTTCTAAATGGAACATCGTACTGATAGCAATAGTGTCACCTTCCATCCCTACAATTTCAGAGATTTCAGTAACGCGTCTTGTACCGTCTTCTAGTCTTCGAATCTGCACGATTAACTGAATAGCTGATGCGATCAATTCTCTTGCAGCTTTAGCGGGCATTTCCAAACCAGACATCAAAATCATATTTTCAAGACGCTTCGTGCAGTCTCTAGATGTATTGGCGTGGATTGTGGTCATTGAACCACCGTGACCTGTGTTCATTGCCTGGAGCATGTCAAACGCTTCTTCTCCGCGGCACTCTCCCAGGATGATTCTGTCTGGTCTCATTCGCAGGCAGTTAATAACTAACATACGCTGTGTGATTCGACCCTTACCTTCTGTGTTCTCCGGTCTTGTTTCCATGCGGATCCAGTGCTCATGTTGCAATCTCAATTCCGCCGCGTCTTCAATCGTGATGATTCTTTCGCGCGGATTGATGTGAGCAGACATTGCGTTCAGCAATGTTGTTTTTCCAGAACCTGTACCACCAGAGATGATGATATTGATTCTGCCTTTGACGCAAGCTTTGAGAACTTCCGCCATTTGCACAGACATGGAGCCCTTTTCCACCAATTGTCCCAAGGACATAATCGACGTACCGAAACATCGGATAGTGATGGTTGGACCGTCAATGGTGACTGGAGGAATAGTGGCATTTACACGTGAACCGTTAGGAAGACGGGCATCTACCATTGGTGAGTTATCGTCTAATCTTCTGCCTAGGGGCTGAATAATTTTGTCGATTGTCTGTCTTAAGTGACGTTCGTTTTCAAAGGCAATCGTTGTCTTTTCCAGACGACCGTGACGTTCTACATAGACATTGCTTGTACCGTTGACGCAGATGTCCCCTACGGACGGGTCACGCAGAAGTGGTCCCAATGGTCCAAAACCAAACACTTCATCGAGTACGTTCTGCAGCAAAATACCCTTTTCCATCATGGTCAATGGAGCTGGGTCGGAGTTAACGATTTCTCTGATTCTGGCGCGAACTTGAGCTTGCGTATCTTCAGAAATATTGGTCAAACGCGACGTATCTAATTCTCGTCTCAACTGGTCGATGATTAGTTTTTCGCGTTCACGAATAAGCTGTTGATTGGCAGAGAATTTGGCACCAAGATCGCCTGGGCTTCCGCCTTCTGCTTGCTGAGTGAAACCATGACCGCCGCCTTCATCTTTGGCATCGATCCGCTCGATGTCAGCTCGTGAAGGTCCTTCAGTGGCTGGCACATTGCTGGCTGGACGACCACCGGCAACACCAGTCGCTGGTGCCTGGGGTCGAGACATCCCACTAGCTCCAGGAGGCGGTGCTGCACCACGTGCACCACCAACACCAGTAGCTGGACCTGCCCCTGCTACACCGGTATTCTGTTGCTGAACTGGCACAACTTCTTGTGCCTGACGTTGCCGAACCAGTTGCCCCATCAAAGAGGAACTAGGACGTGCTGGCAAATTTTGGTCTTTTCTTTCGTCGCCCATTTACCGATCACCACCTTGTTATTACTTACTTCTTACCGAAGATCGCCGGTAGTTTGAATCCGCCCTTCTTCTCACTGCCATCTTTCTGTGTAATGAGAAGCTGCTCACCACCAGCAATTCGGCGAGCTAATGAATCCAACGCTTTACCTAGAGCGGTGTGCCCTGGAGCAATTTGCCCCTGGTTGTTCACCCATTTGGCGGTTTTGACGTCGTTCGGGATTTCATGGAAAACTGGGTAATTCAAATTCGCGCGACACTCACTCAATACATCTTGAGGGAGCCACTCCGAGCGGTTAATGAGGAGAAGCAGTTTTTCCTGGTTGTAGTGTGCTTTGAAAGTATCAAGGCACTTGCGGGCATTTAGGATTGCCGCCCAGTTATATTCGGTCACCACGAGAACGTGGTCAGCCAAATCGAGAGTAGCAATGGCACGTTCATCCAAGAGGTTCTTCGGTAAATCAACTACCGTGAAACGGAACTCTTGTTTGGCTGTGTAGAGAATTTCTTGTACCTGAGCAGCGTAGATGTCACCGATATCTTCTAGTTCAGGTGGTGCTGCCAGAATACTCAACTTATCGTCGTATCTTGTCATCAAGTTGCGCAAATAAGTGGCGTCAAAGTTAGTATGCGAAAAGTCAATCGTACTCAAACTGAATGAGGGCTCAAGATTGAGATAATGCGAAATCATGCCGAACTGCAAATCAAGGTCGACGATAGCCGCTTCCCCGTATTTGCCGAGGTAGCCGGCAACGTTAGTACAAAGTGTGGTGGCACCAATTCCGCCAGTGGGGCTGAATATGGCAATCACCTTACCAGCTGCCGTTGAGACTGATTCCGACTGATGTTTGAGCTGAATGCTCTGAACAGCAGCAGGAAGGTCTGTGCGCCAGCGTTCGGCATCCAGGAAGTCGGAGGCCCCGAGTCGATACGCAGTGCGGATCAACTCAGGGTCCGGAACTTCATAGCTGACGAAAAAGTAGAGTTGCGGGAAAGTTTCACGCAGCTCAGCCAACAGTGACAGTCCGCGAACGGGAGCAGGACTCAGTTCAATCCAGACCAACTTCGGGTGTAAACTGCCGATTTGTTCCCGCGCCATACTGCCCGAGACAGTGCTTACCAAAGCCAACGATGGTTGACTATGGATCAGATCTTCGATGGTCTGGCGTTTGTCTAAACCAGCATCGCATACAAGAAGTGTGGTCAGTTTCATAACTTAAGCGTTCTCCTCCCGTCCAACAGCCCTATCAAGTGTTCTACCCATTCACCGTGTGATGTTCACTGATCTAGAGGATTACTTATCCTTTAGGTACAGAAAGGACATCTTTTTTGCTACCAGACCAGATTTCAATTTCATGAAGTGGTGGTGGTGGCGGTGGGGCAGCATTCATCGCACCCGGCATTCCACCCATGTCTGGACCGCCGCCAACGCCCGGAAGCGGAGGTGGTGGCAAGGCAGATGGTGGAGGCAAGGCAGCCAGGTCAGCCTTCGCTTGTTGCGATTTAGCAAACAACGAGGTGACATCAACGGTCGCTACAGGTGTGTGGTCTTTATCATTTCTCAAAGTCAGATAAAGTTTGCCGGCCACGATTCCCTTGATCAATTTTTCAGCGTCTTCTGGTGTGAGGGCGACTGTAACTGAGCTAGCAGGAACGGCGGTAGTAGCACCTGGGTTCTTTTGGAACATCTGACCAACAGCGATAACTTCAACGTCTGAAAGAATCGGTTTCGCTTTGGTTTCAGCACCACTGCCCACCATGGCGATAACATCGACATGGCTTTCGGGAGTGATAAAACCGGCAACACCAGAGTTGTTGTCTACGGGGAAAGTCATGGCACGCATGCCTTCTTTCAACTTAGACTCGAAACCAAGCGAGATACCTTGAGCGGCCAAATCGTGTTGTGACACGATGCTGCCATTCGCAATACCGTACTTGGCAACGCGACCGGCTGCCAAACTTGCAGATGCCACAGCATCTTGCGGAATTTTAGCCTGCTCGATTTCACGCTCTTCCAATGCTTCGGTCGGAATTGTTTGACCTTCAGGAATATCCTTGATGGTGTAAACAACTTTGCCTTTCTGGTTCATTTTGGTTTCCAGTTCGGCTTGCTTTGCATTGAACGTCTTCTCTTGCTCAGACACTTTGCCGGTAACCATCATGGTGACCAATACGGCCAAGCCAATGATAATCAACAACATAACTGCTGGAGGCATTCGAGAGAGGCTCAAGAACAACGCTCGTAATGGATTCATTACGGTTCCCCCTATCTATTCTTTTGTGAGAAAGATTAACCATTTACTATTAACGCACATTGGTTGGTCAAGAACAACGCTTGTCCTGCCCACTCCATAAACTTTTTACCCACTGGTACATCACTTCAAAACACCGACCGATAAAGAATGAGTCTTAATCAGTATCTCCTTGAGTCGACTGTCGAGCACACCTTGGAAACGTACAGCGGTTGGGCGTTTCCACAGCCCTGCTTGGCTTTGACACAGCAGTCAAGAATTAGAATCACGCTGAATTGAGTGACACTTCATTGGCACCAACAAAAACGATTTAAAATACCATCACGAGCGCGGCGCGCACCGCCTTGCGCAACTCTGACAACCACGTTCGCAAGACAGCGAAGTTCTGACTGAAACGTCGCTGACGATCGTTAAATTTGTGTATGACCGAAAAGACCCTTCACTATCGTCATTCATACTGCAGTCAAGCAGACTGAACAAACTTGATTTAAAATGGCAACCAACAAAACAAAACCAGAAGCAAGCGAAGGTCATCAACGAATTACAGTCAAATTGGCTGGGCTCCTCGCTTTTACAACTTTCGTTTTTGCCATTCTTGTTGCTGCTGTTGTTGCCTGTCTCGTTGGCCTGCGCGATCCAGATATATGTTGGATTCTCGCTATGGGTCGTTTCATCACCAGCCATAATGCTTTGCCTTTTATCGACCCGTTTTCTTCCAACCTCTCAACCTATGCAATTGTTGGAAGAAATCTGCCATTGATGCAATATCAATGGTTGGTCGAAATTCTTTTCTTTAAAATCTGGGCTCAAGCTGGTCTTCAAGGAATTCTTGCGACAACCGGACTGGTCGCATGCACAGCTCTGCTGGCTTTGCCTATGACGTATCTGGTTCGCGGGCGAGTGCCCATGCTTTTGAGCTTGATTGTGCTAATTCTGGGATTCTCAGCCTCGTATCTGCGCATTTTTGCCCGTCCAGAAATTTTTTCGATGCTCTATATGGCAATTTTAGTAGCAGCCAATTTGCATTATGGTTTGAAATCCCAAAAGCAAATGTATGTCTGTGCCGCTCTGAGTTTTCTCGTTATGGCATTGTGGTCCAACACACACATGCTATTTCCTTTAGGGCTTGGCTTTCTAGCACTCCACGGACTCGTCGTTATTGCCGAATCGCTAATAAAAGAAAAGAAGTGGCCCACGTATCTGCCCCTCCTTGCGTTCACTATCTGTAGCAGCTCGTTAGCGACCTGCATAAATCCCTGGGGTCATCGCATCTGGTACTACATCTGGCGCCTGGCGATTTCGCCAGTCAGCTATGACAATATCGATCACCAAGCCCCAGATCTCGCATCCCCAGCGGCAATTGCTTTAATTATTCTGGGTATTTGCTATTACCTCTGGTTTGCCTATTCAATTAAGAGCGGTCGTAATCGATGCTCCGATTTGTTGCCTCTAGCTTTTCTCGTTGTCGCTACGGTGTTTGCCGTCAAACACGCAAAATTGGTGCCGATCGCTGTCATTCTGGCTTGCGCCGGCCTCAGCGAATTAAATGTAAGAAGTCGCAGTGTTCAAAACGCAGCAGATAATTTCATCGCTCAAGTGAATCGTTTCCTGGACGAGCTTTGGAAACCGATGCCATTTTATGGGGCCTCGCTGATTCTGCTCATCACTATAGTTGGGGCATTTCTTTCCAGTGGCGTGCGCACCCCGCAGCTGCCTGAAGACACTGCCGTAATCAAGCCGCCGCTGAAAGCAATTGCATTCTTACGCGAACATCCGCAAAAAGGAAGACTACTCAATGAAGGTTTGTACGGCAGCTGTATGACCTGGTACATCAACCCGCCCATTGATATCTTTATGGATAGTCGTTTTAGTATGTTCGAACCGGCTCTCGTGGCTCAGTATAAAGAGATGATGCTGTGCCAAAATAACTGGCGCCAGCTGATGCAGGACTACAAAATTGCCTATGTATTTGCGCCAGTTTTCATGCCCATCACTCAAACACTGGCCAAAGACCCAGAATGGAAGACGATTTATCGCGACCAAGACGCTATGGTGCTGGTCAAGCTATAGCTTAAAAAATATGACCTGCATGGATTCGGTGACACCCGGGTAGTTTCCCTCTTCTTTGACAATTTTATAGCGAGCCTTAAGCTTTTCGAAGAGCTGCTCCACTCGAAGTTTTATGGGAATTTGCTCTGTGCCAAATGAATTTGAATCCCTGGTGAACGCCAGATATTCGAAACCCTGCCCACGAAATTTCTCAATTCGCGCCACATAATCATCTACAACTGTAGGTGATGACCACTGCTCAGCCATCACATCGCCAACTGTGGGAGTGTTTGGTTCCCATCTGACGAAGCCGTGGATCTCAACGTGATGAGCCGTTCGTTCTGCCGGGCTCGAGTAGTAATAGAGAGTAGGACCGGGCAAATCTGGTGCCAGCATCAAAACGCTGTGATCGAATTTGCCGTCGCGAATGGCTTGAGCCACGAGCTTCAAACCAGATTGCGACTTTTGATCAAACCACAAGATATATGCGACGTTAACGAGACAGTATGAAACCAAGACGAAGCCAGCTAAGAGTGGACGCCAGAACTTTTTCTCTGGGCTTACAGGAGTCAAGCTACACACAACAAGAGCGAGCAACATCCATTCTGCCGGTGAAAAGGGATAAATATAGCGAAAATATCCCAGCCACACTCCGGCAAAAGCGCCCATGATCGCAGCAGGCAAAAAGGTCATTGCCAGTAAAACTACATAGCTAGAAGGCATCGCAAAAAACGCGCCGCGCAATTTCGAGAACTGATCGTTCAAACGACCTTTAAAGGCCTGAAACAAAAGACAGGCAACTGCAAGCACAGCACCAATAACTGCCAGCCATATGCCTAACAGAAGCGGCACTGGCAGCATTGTGGTCAGGCAGGCGCCAAAAGCCCAGGGCAATTCAACCAGTTTGCAAGGATCAACTGGCTTGATTATTTTGGCCTGGTGCCACATCGTTGGCAACCAGGGCAAAAGCAACACAGAAGGAATGCCAAAGGCAAAGAGGAAGCGACGAAAAGACAAATTTTCATCAGTCGGGTTCGATGCGCCTGAAACCGAGCGGTCACGTAGACATAGCACCACATATGCCACCACAAACGCGGCCAGTGAAAAAACGCCAAATGTTGACGAATAGCACAGCAAGGTCATCAGCACTATAAACACGGGCAAATCGAGCTTCTTCTCGTTGCGCTTACCATCAAGCAGTCGACAGAAATAAATCAGACAAAGACAGCTTAAGAGCGTCGATAGTGAATAAGGGCGCGTCTGACAGGCAAAATAATTTGCTTGTGGCGCAAGGGCTCCAAAGAGCGCAGCGAACAAACCAGTTTTGCGCGAGTGGATTGTCACTCCCAGCCAGTACAGCGCTGGAATCAGGAGAATACCCCAGAATAATGATGGCAAGCGCACGACAATTTCATTCGTGCCAAAACTACTGATGTAAGCGCGCATCAGCAAATGATTGAGAGGCGGATTGAACTCGAGCCCCCTCCACAACCATTCGTAAGTTTCTTGTAGATTGGGTCTGGTAGCCAGGTAGATTGAAATGAACTCGTCCAGCCACAAACCCATCTTTAAAGTAGGGAGGCGCAAAAGTAATGCTGTCAGCGTAATCAGTGACAAAAGCACCAAATCGAGAGCCCCACCCCTCTCATTCGCGCCTACTACTTTCGACATATAACCCCTGTCTAACCGATGAAATAGCTTCACGATAAGATAAATCCATCCTAAGATGGGAAGAACATTAATATAGCAACTAAAGGAAAAGGAAATCTGATAACGTTCGATTATGGACTTTGTTTCTCGGAGGTGCCCGAGTGAGCGACATTACTATGGGAGAAGGTGGCTTAAGCGCAAACGATAATCTCAATCTACTTAAAGGCCTGAGCGTCGACCCGGTCGAAGCGGCAGTTAAAAGAGAAGAAGCAAGCGCCGACACCCCAACGAAATCCGCTCCCTATCCCTGGATTTTAAGCCCGAAGATCGACTTACTATTTTGCTGCGGCGGACTTTTCTGGGTTCTTTATTTATGCCTGTACCTTACTAATTACAAACTGGATTTAAGCACGAACAGCCCTGCTTTCTGGCTGGCTGCTGCAAGCGTTATCGGTATGCACATCTTTGGTGATGGTCATGCACCCGCTACTTTCTTCCGTGTTTATTTCAGCAAAGACACCAGAAGCAAACTCGGTTTGCCCGTATTCTTTGTTTTTCTGGCCGCTATTGGCCTGGGTTTGACGGTCTTCTACGTTCCTAACGCAGCCACGCTCGCACTCAAAGTTATTCTCGCCTGGGGCTTCCAACATCAGATGGCGCAGTCCTATGGTATCTCTTTGATTTATTGCTATAAGCGTCAATACTATTTGAATAAGGTCGAGAAGTTGATCATGGCTGGCATGGTCAATGCCACCATTGTGTTCATGGTTGTACGAATGTTTTCTTCGCCTGACTTTAACCTCAAAGCACTCAATGGTTTCACCGTTCCTTACTGGGGTGTTTTGCCAGAATGGGCAGGATTTGTAGCGCTTGGCGCATTGCAAATTTCGGTACTAGCGTTTGTGGGCATGATTATTACTCGATTCATCAAAACCAAACAGATGTTTCCTCTGCCAGCTTTGCTTACAATCATGACTTTGATTTTGCTTGTGATTAGCGCAAAAGGTGCCTTTGCTACTTTGTGGTGGGCATTCTCTACAAACTGGTTCCACTCGTGCCAGTATCTCGTCGTCACCTCCGCATTTTATTTCAAAGAAAAAGGATTGCCTGAAAACGTCGCTTTCCACCAGATTTCCAAAATGCTTTTGACCTGGACATCTTTTAAATACTTTGGTTTGCTCTTTTCAGTTGGCTTCACGCTCGCCTATTTGTTTCCACGTTTCATGGTCGATCATGGTGTAAATGCTGGTCTTGCATTTACGACTGTGTATGTAGCAAGTAACTTTTATCACTACATCACTGACGGCTTCATCTGGAAATTAAGAGATCCCCAAGTCAATAAATTGTTGATCAGCTAGAAATTTAACGACGGGCTCATAGGCAACACGGATGGGCACCACGAATGGTGCGCCCCAAAGAGGTGCTAGTGCTTGCGAGATTCAGCCCAGTCGTTGAGGACCAAAAGAAAACGGCTTATACTGCCGCTTTTGTAGCCTTCGTCGCCTATATCGCGATTGCTTGCATTTGGGTCTGCGACTCATTTCCCGGTGGCGCCGGATATTTATTTACTAGTGCAAGCGTGAACGGACTTGTCCAAATTCTCTGGTTTCTGCTGCCCTCAGTCTGGCTTGTCGCATTCTATAAATTTGGTAGACTCTGGCTCAAAATTATTGCAGCCATCGGGTTACTCTTCGTCGGCATGTCGACTATAGCGACGACAATCTGGCTCTTTCAATCGATCGTCTCAAACACCGACAAATACACCACAGTGATCGACATCAGCAAAATCGATGAAAATTCCAACGAGTGTTTGTATCGAGTCGAGCCGCTCTTTCCATATGGTACTGGTCGCATTGGTCGTATTGAAAAAAAAGATTTTGCCCGGAATTATCTACGTCAAAGTAAGAGAAAGAGCCAGTCTTGACGATCGCTGGCAACCACTGCTGCAAATTGGTGGCCAAAAATAATTGTCAGACCTTCTTTGAAAAATTCCTGGTGACTCAGGAATAATATTTTGTGCAGCCTGCAAAAACACAGGCTCTATTTCAATGCAAAAAAAACCGGAAAGTCCGAGGACCTTCCGGTAAATTTTTTGATCTGTCAGATCAAGGCAACTAGTGCGATGACCTTGCAGTTTGGTAACTACGAAGCAGCACCAGCAGCGGATGACAGGTTGTTCAACTGATTTGCTACAGCGGAGAAAGCTGAGCAGATAGCGCCTTTGAGGGCACCTTGAGTCAAACTGAATACAAGGGCTACGAGAATAGCAACGAATGCCAAGATGGCGCCGTATTCTGTAATACCTTGACCTGATTCATCGTTAATAAAACGGCTAATCATTGAATAACCTCCTTGATAGTAATGTCACAGGGGACAAGATTATCTTACCCGTTACCTGTATTTTCGAAACATTACCTTGATTTGAGTAGTAACAACAAACATGACGGACAAGCCTACCATGAAGTGAGCGAGCCGTGTCAACTAACAAAACCGAGCAATACCTCCACATAGTCCGCCCAGTCACTTCGCCTCGCGGCGATTCAATCAGTCGGCATATAAATATCTTACCCTTTGACAATCAACCTGCCTAGTAGGTCAAAGCATTCAAAAATTTCTCATGTATTGCAAATAACAAATCCGAATAAGCAGGCCGGCGCACGTTTTATGAGCGCGTGTTAAAGTTAGAGGGCATAAAGCACTAAAGTTGTGGCGATCATATTTTCTGCTTTTAGGTTAAATATCCCAGGTCGCTTGGAAACAAATGAACAGAATGAATGCTGACAACCCACTAGATATCAGTCAGTCAGCACAGGTGTCTGCAGTCGAGCAAGCTTTAACGAAAGTTTGTTCGTACCTCAATCATGGTTGCAAAGACGGATACTGGAGCTATGTCACTGGCAAAGGCCCTTCAACAGAAGCCACCGTATGGTGCGCACTGGCTCTCTATGCGGCTAACGAAAAGACTTCCGCCCGCGAAATTGCGACAAACTTTTTGCTCAAAAATCAGAATAAGGATGGCGGTTGGTCTACTGCGCCGGTCATCGGTCAATCAGAATGGTGCACTGGCCCTGCGCTTCTTGCATTGCGAATTTTTATTGACGCAGAACGCGACACAAAAAAATTAAAAGCAATGGAAGCAGCGATTGCCAAGGCCTATTCATTCCTTTTCGACATGCGAGTTGAACTGTACCGAGCATCTGCACGATTAGTTTTGTTGCTGCTTGGTGGGGTGAATGCACTACATTATGGACGTGGCTGGCCCTGGAACGCAAAATGCTCCCACTGGGTCGAACCAAGTTCGTATGCGCTTTACGCTTTAAAGGTAATGGGCATTCCCGACTATGTCGGAATCAAAGCCGCAGTCAATTTCGCTAATGATTATTTCTACGAGCATGCCTGCGCTGATGGTGGATGGAACCATGGCGCTCACAAAACACTCGGGGTGGATTTGCCATCGTACGCCGTAACTACTGGCGAAGCGCTAGTAGCCTTGCAAGATTCAAAAGAAAAAAGCATCATCGATGCAGCATTAAAACGACTGCAAACTAACCACAATGACAATGACACCGCCCTCGCCTTATCCTGGGCAATTCTTGCTTTCGATCTGCATCATGTTGATTACAGCGATAAATTGAATAAGCTCTTGCGAAGCCAGCATAAGGACGGCAGCTTTGGCCCCAACAATATTGTGAGCGCCATCGCGTCTCTGGCATTAAGTACAGCACGCGGCAAAAATTTATTGAAAATCAAAACGTAAGCGCGCGCTCCTTTGTTTTTTTAGTCCAGGCAACGGTCTGTTGCAGCCCGTTTTCGAAATCAACCGAAGCTTGCCATTGCAACACTTTCATGGCTTTTTCACAATTGGCGATCCATATAGACGTATCCCAATTGCGATCACTCATCGATCCCCAAACAGGCGTGTCATTAATCGACATAACTTTGCAAGCCTTCTGGACAACGCCTTCAATGGTTGTCTGAACGCCAGTGCCGATATTGTACACAGCCCCAATTTCCTTGGTCTGCGCAAGCGCCGCTTTGACGAAGGCACGACAAACATCATCTATATAGATGAAGTCGCGAGCAATGTAAGGATTAACCAGTGGTGGTAATTCGCCCAGCAAACCATATTTGATCAAAGTAGGAATCAACCGCCGTTCATCTTCAAAGGGACCATAGACCGAATATAGGCGCAAAGTTGAAATCGATAAATTATTGCGTCTAGCAATTACGCCACACAAATTTGTGCCAGCCATCTTCGTCACAGCGTAAAGACTATTTGGTCTAGCTTCCTCAGTTTCAAGCGGGGCATGGTCTTTGAATCCATATTCAGATGAAGAACCCGCATTGACGAATGCGTCAAAACCAATCTTGCTGCTTTCATCAAGTAAATTAGCGAGCGCCGTCACATTGGAAGAAACAATTGCCAGAGGGTTACTTTGCCACGAATAGGCACCGTGAGCGGCAAGGTTAAAAATCCAATCAGGCTTGATTGTTAATATCGTTTCTTTGACCGAATCAGCACTGAGCAGATCCGCTTCAATCAAATCAACTTCACTGTTCCATGATTGAATACGTTCTTTGATCTGCAAAAGATCATGCCCATTAGAATTGTCGGCAAGTTTAGCTTTGTAGCCAGGACGCAACAGCGCTGAAACTTGATGGCCGCTTTCAACCAGATACCGAGCCAGATTGGCACCGACAAATCCTGTTGCGCCAGTAATCAGCACTTTGCGGGGACCGGTAATGATATCGTTCGATTTAGGTAGGCTCACCTGCCCTGAACTCCTGGAAATTACCGCTCTGATGCACCGCTTGTGGTACTACCTAAGACGACACTCTGCGGTCGTCATTCCCACTCGATAGTTGCTGGCGGCTTTGAAGTAATGTCATACACAACTCGATTGATGCCATTTACTTCATTGACGATGCGTGAGGAAATTGTCTCTAACAAATCGTAAGGCAGACGTGCCCAATCGGCAGTCATACCATCTTCAGACGTAACAGCGCGGATGGCAATCGAATTTTGATAAGTGCGCTGGTCGCCCATTACACCAACCGACAGCGTGGGCAACAGCACACCAAATATCTGCCACACCTGACGATACAAACCATGCGCTTTAATTTCTTCGCGAATAATCCAGTCAGCATCACGCAAAGTCTTCAAACGTTCTTTGGTTACTTCCCCAAGCACGCGAATAGCAAGACCTGGACCTGGGAAAGGATGTCTCTGACGAATACCATCTGGCACGCCAAGCTCTAGCGCAACCTTTCGCACTTCATCTTTGAATAATTTGGCGAACGGCTCGATTAACTGAAACTGCAAATCTTTTGGAAGACCACCAACATTGTGGTGAGACTTGATTTTTACTGCCACAGGTTCGCCTGTTGTAGGATCGATTCTGGTGCCTGCGGATTCAATAACGTCAGGATAAAGAGTGCCCTGAGCGAGATAATCGAAAGGTCCAAGACGCTTCGACTCTTCTTCAAAGACGCGGATAAATTCGGTACCGATAGCTTTCCGCTTCAGTTCTGGATCGACAACTCCCTCCAATTTAGCAAGAAAGCGATCGCGAGCTTTGACAAAGTGGACGGGAATTTTAAAGTCACGTTCGAAAGTTTCGACCAGCCATTCAGGTTCATTTTTCCGCATGAAACCCTGGTCTATGAACATACAGGTCAAATTGTCGCCTATAGCCTTATGCAGTAAAAAGGCCAGAGTGGAACTATCGACACCGCCAGATAACGCAAGCAAAACCCGCTTGCCCTGAGCTTTTTGATGGACGCCAGCGATGGCCTTATCAATGAATTTGTCCATCGTCCAAGTACCTTTGCAGCCACAAATATCGGCGACAAAGTTTTTTATAATCTGCTGTCCATTTTTGGTATGCACCACTTCAGGGTGAAATTGCACGCCATAAAAATCTCTCAATTCATTAGCGATAGCTGCAACTGGAGTAGACATGGTGCGACCGATGACGCGAAAGCCCTCGGGTAATTTGGAAACGCTGTCGCCATGACTCATCCAGCTTTCGACTTCGGGTTCCATACTTGCAAAAAGTGCGCCATGATGAACCACAGTCAGCATGGCTCGCCCGTATTCGCGCATGTGTGACGGCTCAACTGTGCCACCAAGAGCGTGAGCCATTAACTGCATGCCATAACAAACACCGAGCACGGGCACTCCCAAATTCCACAATTCGGGGTCGCATTTGGGAGCGTGCGCATCGTAAACGCTGTTTGGCCCGCCAGACAAAATAATGCCTTTAGGATTGAGTCTCTTCAGCTCGGCCGCTGAAACATTACAGGAGAGTAATTCTGAGTAGATGTTGAACTCGCGGATTCGCCGAGCGATCAATTGCGAAAATTGCGAGCCAAAGTCCAGAATGGCGATACTGTCAGTCAGGGCGTTGTCGGGTAAGGACTCGGCACGGGTATCTCGGTGAGCGTCTGAACTGGCTTTCTGGTCTTCGGCTTTGGTAGAACTCACGGCTGCCTCCTAAATGCATGCTTTCAGTTCCCCTGCCTCAAAAGCAGAGATCTAGCATAACTTGAGGCACATTATAAAGGGTCGCCGCTTCTAGCTTGTAAGTGTCATCGTTTCTCTTACAATTAATTGAAGTCAAGCACCAAGGTGACGTCTTTTGCGGGCGTTCGATATAAAGTAGTGTATGCATAGTTCCAACTCGTAAAGCCCTTTTATCCTGGCACGCAGATAAAGGGGTGAGTTGTTAATATGTGTAGATTCGCAAAATAATTGTCCATTATTCGGGGTTTCAATGACCAACAACGCCAAACAACAGAAAACTGCGCTCATTATCGGGGCAGGGCCTGCAGGATTGACAGCGGCTTTTGAACTCCTTAAAAAAACCAACATCAAACCGATTGTGCTTGAGCAATCTGATTTCATTGGTGGCATTTCGCGTACCGTAAATTACAAAGGCAACCGCATGGATATCGGTGGACATCGCTTCTTTTCCAAATCGGAAAGAGTGATGGACTGGTGGCTGGATATGATGCCCATGCAATTAAGTGAAAGCGGCGAAACGATGATCACTTATCATCGTGCCACAACTTCAGTGAAGACTTCAGAAAAAGCACCAGATCCTGAACAGACTGACCTCGTGATGCTGGTGCGCAATCGCAAGTCGCGCATTTATTTCATGCGCAAATTTTTTGAATACCCAGTCTCTCTCAGCCTTTCCACTTTAACCAATCTTGGCATTGTACGCACAGTCAAAGTCGGAATAAGCTATCTACAATCCATGCTTTTTCCGGTCAAACCAGAAAACACACTGGCTGAATTTTTTACGAATCGATTTGGCAGAGAGCTTTATCTAACCTTTTTTAAGTCTTACACGGAAAAAGTCTGGGGCGTTCCTTGCAATGAAATTAGCGCTGCATGGGGCGCACAGCGAATCAAAGGACTGGACTTGCGCAAAGCTCTGATACATTTTGCATCACATCTTTTGCCTGCTTCTAAAGACATCGAACAAAAAAATACGGAAACATCCTTAATCGAGAGATTTCTTTATCCCAAACTGGGACCCGGTCAAATGTGGGAATATGTCGCCGAGCAAATCCAGGAAAAAGGGGCGCAAGTGCGCCTCAATTCGCGTGTCGATAAATTAGCCGTTGACGGCAACAACGTCACCAGTGTTAGTGTTTTCAATGAAAAAACAGGCGAGACAGAAGTCATCACCGCGGACTATGTTTTTTCCACGATGCCCATGAAAGAACTCGTACGCAAATTAGACGTAGCTGTTCCAGCAAATGTCAAAGAAGTCTCCGAGGGCTTGCTCTATCGCGATTTCATCACAGTTGGACTACTCCTTAAAGAACTTACCATCAAGGACGAAAGAGCAGAGAGCGCGGCGCGATTGATTGCCGATAACTGGATTTATATTCAGGAACCAGATGTAAAATTGGGCCGCCTGCAAATTTTCAATAACTGGAGCCCATATCTTGTCGCCGATAAAACGAAAGTCTGGCTGGGACTGGAATATTTTTGCGATGACACTGACGAGATGTGGAAACTAGATGACGCTTCTATGATCAAATTCGCAGGTGAAGAGCTGGAAAAAATCGGCATTATTGAAGTCAAAAATATTGAAGACGCCACAGTCATCCATGTACCTAAGACTTACCCCGGGTATTTCGGTACTTATGACCGATTCGATGAGCTGGTCTCGTGGATCAACAGATTTGAGAATCTTTTTCTCGTTGGTCGCAACGGTATGCACAAATACAACAATCAAGATCATTCAATGCTGACAGCAATGGTGGCCGTGGAAAATATCGCTAACGGCGTAAAGAGCAAAGATAATTTGTGGTCGATAAACACCGAAACAGACTATCACGAAGAAAAGACCGCAGCAGCGGCATCCGCCAGCTAGACCAAGAAAAAGGGTATACACGTTTTCGTGTATTTACGGCTGACATTGTCGTAACTATACTTAAAGGTATGGAAGCGCAATTACCAAAAAGCGGCTCCGACAGCGCATGACAGCGATTCGAAGAGTTTGCGGTCCAAAAATCTAGAGGGCAGGAGGCCAGCACCAGAAATGGTGCTGGTCCTCCATCATTTCGAGTATTTTGTCGGGTATTTTGATTAGGGGCTATGACATATCCATTCGAACAACGATTTATTTTTGTCGTCGAGAATCTTGACTGGCAAGAAAATCCCTGGATCAGTCTTATTGAAAGCGATGGCTCAGAGCTTGATTCCCTGATGGATGCATTAAAAAATAACGGTTACACACAAGAGGCAGTGCTAGAAAACATTGCGATGTTGAAAGCGCTCGACTCTGACAATTTGATTACATTAGCCTTATTACCTGACTATCGTAGCGAACCGGCGCTCGCTGCCTTGAAAACCAGAGCAACGGAAGACGTCTTTGCCAAAGCCAAAGCCCTGAGCCAGAGTTCGTCAAACGAAAGTCGAGCTCTCGCCATCAAAATTCTCAGCAGTCCCCATCAAAAGACTTTTTATGAACGCTCGAAGCCCTTATTGTTGGAATTAAAGAGTATCGAGACGGACGAGTTAGTAATCGAGCAATTAGGCTATGCGTTCAGCAGATTGAAAATCGATTGATTGCGTAATTAGGTTTCAGGAAATCATGCGCAATAGATTTAGCACACCGGCTTTTGCTCTTGTCTTATGAGCAGATAAGCCTGTTGAATTATTGATTTCATCGAAATTATCTACGTAGTATTTAAGAGCGTCAAACAGTATCTCTGTGTTCGTTCGAGTAGGCTGCCAGTGCATATCGCGTTTGATTTTGGTTGTATCGAAAACAAAATTTGCAGCAAGCATGCGGTAGTGATAGGGCCCAAGTGGTGACAAACCAAGGGTATTTAGAATCTTCAACGCAAGAACGGTAGGTCCTTCAGGGATGCAGATGAGCCGGGGCTTTTTACCCGCATGAATCATCAAGTCGCGGTAGCATTCTTTCATGGTTGGAACATTGTCGGAGCCTACATGGTAAATACCGCTGCACCCAGATTGAGCGGCTAGCAGACAGGCATTAGCTAGATCCTGAGCGGCGATGAACGAATAGCGATTACTGCCATCTCCGACTAAATAAAGTCGGCGCCCCTCTCTAACAAAGTCGAACAGAATCGTCAACAACCCCAGACGTCCAGCCGCTATGATGGTCGGACAGCGGATAATGACCGCATCTACATCAGTATATTCTTCGATTACCTTTTCGGCCGCAAGCTTGCTGCGCCCGTAAACCTCAATAGGTTGGGTTGGAGTGCTTTCGTTGACCGGATCTTTGAACCCTGTGCTAAAGACACAGTTAGTCGAGGTAAATACGACTTTCTTGATGGCAAGAACTCGTGCGCACTCCATGACGTTGCGTGTTCCATCTACGTTGGCAGCCCAGAGCTTATCAAGACTTTCTTTGATATGAGCAAGAATAGCGGCCACATGAAAAATCGCATCAACCACCCCCAAAGAACGCACTGCTTCAATTAAGGAGGCACCGTCCGTGATGTCTAATTGAATATTGCGATAGCGTCTGTTTGCATCGTGTTCAGGCAAAACGTCGATGCTAATTACTTCATGTCCTTGATCGACGAGATAGTCAGCAAGAACCGAGCCGAAAAAACCCATTGCTCCAGTAACTACATATCTCATGACTAGATTTTGCCTTTTGTTTGATTGCGCGCGTAAATTACACTATTTTTGTCTTCGTAAAGACATTTAAAATTTGCCGGTGCAGCACTCTCAGGCAAGTGCTGAAGCTCACTTAAATGCTTCGACAGTGGCAAGCTTGGCGGCAGAAATAGCCAGTCAATCTCATAGTTATTCAATAGATTTTCGTAACCGTTCTTGCATTCAACAATTTTCCAGTAATCCTGCAACAAAGTGTTGCCATACAGGTTATACCGACTATCAATGAAAACTGGCGGACTGTCCTTTAATTGCCACATCATCACATTACCAAAATGCGGGTCATTAAGGAGATTTCCCCGCGGAGGATGTGCACCAATATATTTTATTGCTTCCACGGGCGGTGTGAATGCGGCGCTCCCTTGAGGAATCTCAGGAACGACCGCTAAGGAAATCAAAAAGCCGCCAAACCCACAAATCAACAGGCACAAAGCGGGAGTTGCAAATTTGAAGGGATCGATAAAGCGATTGAGCCAATCGTTGACTTGCTGGGCAAAAGATGCAAGCTGCGAATGCTCTTGCTTGACACGGCTAAATCCTGCCACCATCAACAAATCGGCAAGCGGAATAGAGCGAATCGTTTTAAAGCCGCCCAGTATTGCTGCCGGAATCAAAAGCAAGAAAAACAGATCGCCCTGCTTGAGTGGCGAGGTACGTACGCGCTTGATCACGGCGACCGCACAGATCACAGCGAATAAGTAAAATGGATAGAAAGCAGGCGATAGGGCGGTAGCAAGACCGATCGGCTGCATCTCATTATTGGTATCATTGAATGGTCCAAAAACGTTTGGAATGTATTGCCACAGACCAAATCCGTACGGATTGATGAGGGTGCATAAAGTGCAAACTACAAGTGCTATAGGTGCCGTCCAGTTGAATGGTTCAGCACGCAGCGGCTTAACAAATAGCTTTTCTAAGATCAGGCATCCCGTATACATTGCAGGAAGCATCATGGCCACGATAAACAGCGTGTGCAAATTAGACCAGAGGCAACTCAAAACTCCGAGCACGGCAATGTAACGCCACTCGATTTTGGCACTACCAGCAGTGGCAAGATTAATACGCAACAGAGTCTCAAGAAAGAACCCAGTAATCAAAAACGAAAAAACTTCAGGACGCACTGCCAGATGGGAAAAGGATGTGAAAATGGCTAGAGCAACGATGGCAAGCAAAGCCAGTCCGCGAAAACCGCCCAGATAAAGAATGCGCATGGGCATCACAACAAAAGCAAAAGCGAGCAAACAAGCGTCAAAAACTAAGAGCCCCGTGGGTCCCGTTGCCGCGAGTACATCATAGAAAATTATCTCAGTCAGCCACTTTTCAATTACATATTGAACGGGATGAAAATGCGTGGTGTATGAAAATGGGTCCGTCAACGGCAACTGTCCGTGTTCGACAATCCATCTACCACTGGCCAGCAAAAAGCAGATATCTGGCTCTTTGAAAATCAGGCCACCAATGCAGCAACCATAAAAGAGCAAAAACGTTGAAAACAGTATAAGACACAGATATGCCGATGCTTTAGCAAAATCAATCTGTGTGGGCAGGGCTGACATATGCTGCAATGGTCCAATATCGCTAGTACATGCAAGATATTACACGGTTTACAACCAGATCAAGGCGCATCACGGCCAGTCGCTTCCATCACCTTATCGAAAATCACGGCAGCACTGATTGCCTCCATACAGCTTTGGCCAGCTTCGGCAAGGCAATTTTCAAAAGGAACGTGGCACCATTGATAATCGGTGAAGTCCAATTTAACGTTTGGTGCTCTTAGTTCAAAATCCTTCGTGCAACTGTCTGAACATCTTTGGGTGAATACCGGGAAACAGTTGGCAAAAGGGCGCAAATAGACCGGATCGCTCTGAAAGATTACGACAGTGGGAATATCCTGTTGCACGCTGATGTGCATAAGACCGGTATCGACACTAACTACAGCCCGGCAACTGCTGATGCAATTTATAGCCTCTTGTAAAAGTTCGGTGGGTTCGTATGAGACGCCAGCAGCAAGCAATTCACGCACAAGCACACTTTTTTCCGGTTCGCCAATCATGACAATTTTGTGTTCAGCCGCCTCGAGCTTTGCAATCAGCTGGAGCCAGTGACTTGCAGGCCAAGTCCTGGAGCGCACAGTCGTACCTGGAAGAATTATCGTTTTATCGGCGAGTGAAGGTCGCCTACTGAAGAGCAAAGGCGTTCGTTGAGTGGCATCGATGTCAAAGCCGAAATCGCCAGCGATCGTTTCGAGGATTTCATTGATACGGTATCCCGGATAAGCTTCAGCAAACGCCGCACTACCCCAGATGTAGTCTGTCTGCAAAGGATGGAGCCTGAGATTGAGATATTTGTCTTGTGGGCGCAGTACAATTTTCGTGTGCAAATCTGGTTCGCGCACAATACCTGCCAACCCTTCAATGGCCTCAAGAAGGCCTTCTTGCCTGGGAGAGCGTGCAACCAGAAAGGTTTCTTGTAATTCAATCGATTTATAAATCAGCGGCAATGTGACTATGGCGTCACCAAGACCAGCAGCTAATGGAGCTAGATAGAGTGCCATGAATCCTTTCACCTTTGCTCTTAACTTACAGGTTTTAAGGGATTTCGGCAGCAACCTTCAGTAGTATTTAGAGTATTCGTTACTGAGTGAACACAATGGAAGAAATTGATAGTGAGAATTTAGAAACCGTCATGGCAAACGCGCAGAACGGCGATGCCGGAGCTTGCATCTCTTTAGGGCGTCGTTTTGAAACAGGCGACGGAGTGGCCCTGAATGTTCGCACAGCAGCAAAATGGTATAAAACCGCAGCCGAAAAAAATGATGCTGAAGGGCAGTTGCTGTTCGCCAAAATGCTTTTGCTTGGCAAAGGCGTCGCTCAAGATTTTGAGGAAGCGGCTCAATGGTATTTAAAAGCAGCAGAGAGCGGACATATGGTGGCGCAATACAATGTCGCCGAGATGTACCACCAGGGCCGCTCGTTACCACTCGATCCAGAGCGTGCTCTAGTCTGGTTCAAGCTTGCAGCCAGCCAAGGACATGAAGACGCTCAGACCCGGTTGGAGCAATTCCTGAGCGACTAAATTGTTTCGACAGCAACTCTTTTGCGCAAGTCTTTGTAATAGAGAGTCATACAGGCTATGCCAAAAATAAAGAGCACGGCAAATTGAGGATTGAGGACCTGCCCCGTAAGAATCCAGTTTTGATGAATAAAAATGGAAAAAGGAATGATAAAAACCATGGTCAAAATCATTCCTAGCAATATCGCCAGCGGTGGCAGTGTCGCCTCAAACTGTGTCATCAAAATAAGCAAAGTGGGCACAAGTGGCAGCAGATCATAAGACAGGCAATAAGGTGAAAGAGCAATTCCCATGGGCATTATTGCAACCAGTCCATAATCCAGCCAATGCTTCGAATGAGAAAGTCTTCGTGCAATCAAAAAATACCAGATATAGCTCAGGCAGCAGATAATCAGAGTGACCATATTGATCAAGTCATGGTGACTCGAAAAGACTCGATAGAGCTGTCCGCGCAAAGTGCAAGAGATAATTGGCACCATGTACCGATTGTCTTCGATGCAAGAACTAATTAGCGCCGAATAATTGTGAAGACCGTCGACTCCAACAAGAGCCAGTCCAATAGCCGATAAAGCGGCAGCGATGCCTGCAAAGCCCAGAACAGTTTTGTATTGCCTGGCGCCAATCATAAGCATGACAAAAGGCACAATTTGCTGAGGTTTCATTAAGAAAACGCTCAAGGCCAACGCAGCCAGATAGGGTCGTTTGGCTTTCAACGCCCAGATTGCGCTGCAGTAAGCCAAAAACATTGGTGCCGAAACTTGATCGATACGCAATGCCTCATAGGTACTACCCGAGAAACAAATAAACGCGGTCAGCCAGCAAGTAGCAGTGAAATTGAGTTGGAAAGCCTTGCGCAAAACAAAAATACTGAGACCAAGACAAGCAATTAAAAAGAGTTTCCACGCGTCTGGCGCGATGTTCGCCGGCAAGAGCGCCAGTGGCATCAACCACGGCAATCCACATGGGGGCACAAACAGTCCCACCCCACCTCTTGCTGGATAAGGAAAAATCGCTTGCTCTGCGGCAAACAATTTGGAAATTACATAAACCTGCGAACCTTGACCACTAGCCATAAGTTGAGCGCCCGCCATAAATTGCGAGAGATCGCTAACTGAAGAAAAGACACCACGAAATAAGAGAACCAAAAATGCCAAAGTTCCTATGCCAAGAACCGCTGATGCAATCGCCAAATATGGCATTATGTTCTTCGAACTCACAGCTTGATATTTTCTGGTGTAGGGCTCCAACTCGAGAGAAAGTATAACGGAGAATGATCCTCTGTTTCATATCGCACGAGAATATCGCATGACTCGTCTGTTGCGGACAGTAGATTGCTCCAACGCCTCACTGGAGCGCCTCCCTGCTTGGTCTTAAACGTGATCTGGCGGCACTTGAATATACTGTATGATATAGTAATGCCACTGCCCCCGGATTATTCACGGGAGTGATACCGAATTCATTTCTAAAAAGCACAAAAGCCCTGTCAGTTGGCTCAGAATCTGTGTTTACGAGGCACAAGAATCGAGTACTTAACGGAGCTTTTGAATGACACAGTGTAAATCGAATG
>JARLHI010000028.1 GCA_031292355.1 Candidatus Obscuribacterales bacterium | reverse complement strand
TACGGCGGTAACGCGCGTGCATTCGATCAGATCGATAACGCACCAGAAGAAAAAGCACGTGGTATCACCATCAACACTTCACACGTTGAATACGATACCCCAGCACGTCACTATGCGCACGTTGACTGCCCAGGACACGCCGACTATGTGAAAAACATGATCACCGGTGCTGCCCAGATGGATGGCGCGATCCTGGTTGTTGCTGCAACTGACGGCCCTATGCCTCAGACCCGTGAGCACATCCTGCTGGGTCGCCAGGTTGGCGTTCCTTACATCATCGTATTCATGAACAAATGTGACATGGTTGATGATGAAGAGCTGCTGGAACTGGTAGAAATGGAAGTGCGTGAACTTCTGTCTGCTTACGATTTCCCTGGCGACGATCTGCCAGTGGTTCGCGGTTCAGCGCTGAAAGCACTGGAAGGCGAAGCAGAGTGGGAAGCTAAAATCATCGAACTGGCTGGTTTCCTGGATAGCTACATCCCAGAACCAGAACGTGCGATCGACAAGCCATTCCTGCTGCCAATCGAAGACGTATTCTCCATCTCTGGTCGTGGTACCGTTGTGACCGGTCGTGTAGAACGTGGTGTTGTTAAAGTTGGCGAAGAAGTAGAAATCGTAGGTATCAAAGACACCGTTAAGTCTACTTGTACCGGCGTTGAAATGTTCCGTAAACTGCTGGACGAAGGTCGTGCAGGCGAGAACGTTGGTGTTCTGCTGCGTGGTATCAAACGTGAAGACATCGAACGTGGTCAGGTACTGGCTAAACCAGGTTCAATCAAACCACACACCAAATTTGACTCAGAAGTTTATATCCTGAGCAAAGATGAAGGCGGCCGTCATACTCCGTTCTTCAAAGGCTACCGTCCACAGTTCTACTTCCGTACAACTGACGTGACCGGTACCATCGAACTGCCAGAAGGCGTAGAGATGGTAATGCCTGGTGACAACGTGAACATGATTGTTACCCTGATCCACCCAATCGCGATGGATGACGGCTTGCGTTTCGCAATCCGTGAAGGCGGCCGTACTGTTGGTGCCGG
>JARLHI010000027.1 GCA_031292355.1 Candidatus Obscuribacterales bacterium | reverse complement strand
TCGTACTTGAAATACCAAATAGCACGTAGTACCAGGCAAAAACACGTTTAATAAAAGTGCCCTCGCAAAGCCACTAAAAAGAAGGCGTTACCACAATTAAACGTGGTAACGCGCTCGCCGACGCCGAACTGGTGATGGTTTCAAAAAGAGGTTGAGAAGGCATTTATGAGACGAGTTTAGCGCTACTAACCCAGTCTTTGCGGCACCTCTAAATGACAGACTTTTGCCATGTCAACACGTCTGGCAGGAAGGGTCGAATCAAGTTAAATTCGCCCTTCCGATCGTGCCGCTTGGATTCAGACCATGTATGCCGCGTGGCAGTTGGGATCAATGTAAGCGAGCAGGTCACTATCGCTGGCTGTCACAGTGAGAACGGCGCCTCGAGGAAAGGGCTGCTCAATGTGTTCGCCGTCGATAAAGAGCATGCCTTCTTGCATTTCGGAGACGATGACGATTTTGTCCGCTCCATCGACAACGCCCTTGTTCATCTCCGCAATTTCTCCTATCTTCAGAAATGGAGCGCGCTCGACGAAAGTGAATTGACGGTCGCAAATTGGCAATACGATACCCCCTTCCGATCGGATAAAACCGGTGGAGCCGGCTGGTGAAGCAATGAGCAGCCCCGAGCATTTGTGATGGTAGTCCGAGTTGCCCACAGTCATACGATAACGACTGGTGCCGGCAGGATGCCTGTGGGCAATAAGAACGTCATTTAAGACGGGCACTGCAATAGTTACATCATCGACCGCCAAACCGAGACGTAGTAACCGCGATGGTTGGAAACTGCCGTTGATAATGTTGGATAAAACAGCTAAAAAGCCGTCTCCGTCGCTTATGCAGAAGTGTCCGAAACTAGTGCTGGGTGCGGAGTTCACTCCAACGACAGCAATATCAGCGGCGATCTCGTGCGAGGCGCGCAGAAAAGTACCGTCACCACCGATGGTGACAACCAGGTCCACCTCGTTCATATGGCTACCGAGAGTATCTATGTTGCTGTGAACAGCATGGACGACGATGTTGTTTGCTGAGAGCGCCTTTGTCACCTGAACAACACACTGCGCATGCTGTCTGTGCGATTCTAAGACTAACTCAAGACCAGCTTTCTTTGCGGCGATTTCGCTCAGTTGCCGTTCATCGCCTGCGGCTTTGACTTGATCGAGGTAGGTCTCCTTTATAAAGATGACGGCACGTTTGATCGCGCGGTATGGCGCATTCGACAGCGCTTGGCGCGGGGCCTGGGCTGCCTGGTCTGCCATTGTCGTAAGCATGTGATCCTCACTTATTTTGAAAGTGCCATTTTTAGGCACGTGAAAGCGGCCGTTGACCCAGTCGGGTTACAGTGTTTGCAATCGACATTGCGTAGATTCCACTGAGTCAGCGTAATTTGCCTCGAAAGCGGATGAAATTGTGGTGTGTCTAGGTGGCTAAGGGTATAGTCGCTAATGAGGATAGATAACGGATACAAAGAGGTTAGTTGGAACGGCTTAGCCATTGCAATGACAATTACCATTATTATCAAAACATTGGCTAGCTCAGTTAACGCAACTCGGAGGCAGGCATGGCTTGGCCGAATCCTTACTTTTAATTCGACCTTTACCGAAAAAATCAGACAGGCAATGGATTTCTTTCGGTAAATTGAACTTGATGCCAGTACGGATAGGTCTTTGGTACATCGCTTGCTGCATCTAATTTAGCAATCTGTTCAGCGGTCAACTTCCAACCTACGGCACCAATATTTTGCTTCAATTGCTCTTCATTTCGCGCACCTATTACCAGCGATGAAACTGTTGGTCTTCTCAGAAGCCAGTTAAGAGCGATTTGCGGCACAGATTTGCCTGTTTCTCTAGCGACTTCATCGATTGCGGCAACCACGTCGAATAGATATTCCTGCGGCACCTGTGGACCAGAATCGACAACGACTTTGGTATTGAGGCGGCTTTCTTTTGGAGCTTCTGCACCACGGCGTAGTTTACCCGTTAAACGTCCCCATCCCAAAGGCGACCACACCAGAGTACCCACTCCTTGATCAACACCAAGCGGCATCAATTCCCATTCGAACTCACGCCCGACCAGCGAATAATAAGCCTGATGCGCAACATAACGCGACCAACCATAATGATCACTAACCGAAAGTGACTTCATCAAATGCCAGCCAGAGAAATTAGAACAGGCGATATATCTGATTTTGCCTGCGGTGACGAGATCGTCTAGAGCACGCAGAGTCTCTTCAACAGGAGCTGTAGCGTCAAAAGCATGCAAGTGGAAGATATCGACGTAGTCAGTGCCCAGGCGCTTGAGTGACTTCTCTACAGATTGAATCAAATGATAGCGCGACGAGCCAACATCATTTGGTCCCTTGCCAGAGCGAAACGTGGCCTTCGTAGAAATCAAAATATCTTCCCGATGCAAGTGCTTGATTGCCTTGCCCAGCACATCTTCACTTTCGCCATTGGAATAAATATCAGCTGTGTCGAACATATTGATGCCAGAATCGAAGCAAACATCGATTATTCTTTTCGCTGTAGCGCTGTCATCGGTGGCACCCCAGGCAGCAAAAAATTCATTGTTCTTACTGCCAAATGTCCCCGCTCCAAAGCAAAGCTCTGGCACCATCAGTCCTGATTTACCTAATTGTCTATATTCCATAAGAAATTCTCTACTCCAAAATGTTGCTGAGATTATTTCATCAGCAGTATCCATTTTACGCGCATTCGCCTATCTTTCCATCGAACATCTCGTTCAATATCAAATTTATGACAACCATTTCTAAGATACTAAGTATCCCTAATCAATGATGAATCGAAGCAATCGCCGCACGAACAGTTGGGTCGTCACTAATGGCGTCCGCCCCGTGTATTTCAAAATACAGTGCACCACTTTTGATACCATACAGAATGGCCTGTTGAAAATTAGATGGAAAAGATCCGCCAATTCCCTTGTCGTCCGACACTTTGCTAACTCCCGCCAGCTGAAAACCAAGTGCCGTACGGCCGACATATGTTTGTATCGACTGAATATTAGCGCTGCCATCGTATCTGAGATCCTTGACAAGAATCCAGCAACTCTGTCCGTACTTACTCAGAGCATAGTTCATCAATTCTTGAAAGAACGCCTTATCTTCGTCCGGCGCACAAATCATGCTGATTTGGGGAGCAGTAACCAACTGTCTAGCTGTGGGGAAATAGAGATGATAGGCATCAATCATCTGGGTGCAAGCGGCCAGGTATTTATTTCGGTCATAAGCAACCGAACCCATCTTGTTGTGACGACAGTTGACGAGAGTAATTGATCGGCTGGGCGCAGCCACGCCGACAGCAAAAATGTATGGTGTCATATTCAATTGTTTCAAATGCACAGCAGCAGCAGCCAGAAACTTCTTATAGAAAGCAAGGTAGGCTGCGTCCCATGGCACCGGATCAACTACTATGCTGCGATTCAAGCTAGCGCTGGTAAAGAACTGGACTTTTTCATTTGCTAGCCAGTCCGGTGTCTTCGGCGATCCAATAAAACTGATCGAGACCAACCTTTTGCGCTTTGCCGCTTCTCTGACAATGTAGTCAAGTTTGCTCCAGTCAAAGCGCCCCTTTTCCGGCTCGACAGATTTCCACTGCAAACCCACAGACAGACCGTCTATATCTGGCGCGTTTAAAATCGACTCCAAAAATGGCGGCTTGGCGTCGTCGGCGTCAATAAATGCAAAAGCCAGTCTCTTGGTCGCTGCCTGAGCCGATGCGAAGCAAGCAAACATGTTTATCAATAAAACAAAAATAAATGCTAGGCGAAGCGAAAAGCTCATCGAAAATTAGCTCCTAGATTTTATCGAGAAAATCAGCAAACGGCACTAGGAATTCCAATTGTGAGCCTTTACCATCAGCATAATATGGCGCGGTAGAAACAAATTTAATGCCATTTTCAACCGCCAGAGCGAGCATTTCTTCAACGATTGAGTGATCGCGAAACTCCACCGTCAACCAGAACGCAGCGCTCTGTTTCTTTATTTTCAAGGACTTGCCAAAGAGTCGTGTCAGTTTCTCGATCATCGCTTGTCGTTTGACAATCAATGATTTACGAATATTTTTTATATGCTTTTCTAGATGACCGCTATCAATAAATTCCGCGATAGTACGCTGTTCAATGACAGAACTAACCTCGTTAGCCTGAAGCTTAGTCGCCATAAACGGCCTAATAAATTCTGGTGGCACCACCAGACAACTAGCCATTGATACCGGGTAAAATAATTTCCAGAAGCTATAAATATAGAAAATATTCTCTTTAGGACTGAGAGAATAAAGGGTGGGATAGTTCGGAGTGATATACGAATAATCGCTCTCCCAGGCGTCTTCAACGATCGCAATGTTGTGTTCATTTGCCAGTTCGAGCAGTTCACTACGACGCTGCATCGACATATTAAAACCGAGCGGATCATGAAACGATGGACTGACATAGATCATTTTTATCTCATGCTCATGCAAATAATTCTTGATGATATCAGTCCTGATACCATTGTCATCGACCGGCACGGCAATCAATCTGGCACCATGCGATAACAGTGTATCGCGAGCACCCAAGCGGCATGGATCTTCGACAACTACCACATCACCTTCATTGACCAGCATTCGAGAGATGTAAACCAGCGGACTGCCTGAGTCAGTAAAGGTTATTAGTTGTTCGGCCTTACACTGGATGCCTTTTCTACGCCGCAAAAAATTGACGATGCTTTCACGAATAGAATCATCGCCAAAGGGATGTCTTCCATAATTTATCGCCACTGGATCTAATTCAGAGCACACCTTACTCAGTAGATATTTCCATTTAGCTTGAGGCAAAGCCCATAGAGGCGGTCCGCCATAGTTGAGAAACCGAGCATTCACATTGGGCGTCCAGTCGAATGTAGATAGACGCTTGCCAAAGGTACTGATGTTCTCGGGCAAATCATAAGTTCGGCTGATTTCGTCGACTGAAGGAAGAGCAATTTGCCGAAGAGACTCGGATATGTACGTTTTACCGCCAGCACGGGCGATTAGGTGTCCTGAGCGGAAAAGCAATTCATAGGCTCTAACAACTGTAGCTCTGGACAAACCAGTGGATGAGGCAAGCTCTCGGCTTGACGCCATAACAGCGCCTGGTTCCAGCAATCCTTCTGCAATAGCTACCTCCAAAGCAGAGGCAAGTCGCTTATAGATAGCTATTTCAGCATCATTGGAGATTTTGATTGGAATCAAGGCGACCTGGAATCCTGTAAGACTAATTCACTCAAATGTTAGCGTGACATACGTCAGAGAGCATCCAAATGATGGAATTTTATCCGAATGGGCCCCTTTACAACCTGGCTACTCTACCGAAAACTCCAAACTGCATAACGCTCTTCGCTAAATTGTTATCGGGCAACTTCTTTAAACGCTACTTTTTCAAGCGCGACTTCTTTAAGATCCGCCGCATGAAACTCCTTCCGTGACCTTGACCTAATAGTCATCGGTTCGGACGGCGACGAGACTTTTAAAACCTAAGAGTTCATAACACTTAGGGCTTGCCCAGAATTCGAATATCCAACTTAACTAAGTTCTATGACTGCGTTCAAGTGTTCTGGGTGTCGCCTGCTTTACCGACATAACGCATCACAACCGTCTTGTTGTAATAACCACCGTTGGTATAGGTGAGATCTGACTTCCAGTGCTGGAAGTCGCTCCCCAACAAGAAGCCACGACTATCTTTTTTAGCAATTGCTTCAATGTGCCCAGCGCCACCATTGTGTTTGACCACGATGTCTCCAGGTGCAGCCTGTTTGGGATCAATTGCCGCCCATTCATGACTGCGAAGCATATTCATGCCCATATTCCAGGCATCGCCAGAACCAAGCCATTTTTTCAAGGCTGGTGAAGCATCGGCTAAAGACCGTTGGACACCGCCAGCGCATCCGCCGCCAGGCACTGTCGTATGAGCATGATCGAGAGCGTGTTTGGCAATTTCGTAAGCCATCGGTGACGAAGGATTGCCGGTTGCTTTCCAGGAAATATCGTCGTCAGCGCCTGCGCCTTCACGTTTTAAAGCTACTCCGTAATACTTCTGCGCTCTGTTGGTGAAATCTTTGGCATCAGACGAAGCGAGGTCGGCTGGAGTCAGGTCTTGTGGCTTTTTATCGAGACCGACAGCAACTGCTATTTTGGCCGAATCAGCACCAGATTTTGCATAATCTTGCACCATTTTTTGAGCCATCAATTCTTGCGATTCTTTGCCGAAATTTTGCTTGATATCATCGGCGGTGATGACACCCTTTCCACCCTGCAATTTATCTACAAATTGACCGAGTTTATCGGCTGCGGCAAAGTTTCCATCTTTGTCTGGACGCAAATGTCCAGCGGTTTCGTGGGACAGCGAACCTTTTGCTTCAGCAGCGGCTAAATTCTTTTCAAATTTTGCATATTGATCAGGATGCTCTTTCTTCAACTTAGCAAGGATTGAGCCTAATTTGCTCCAGTCAGGCGGATGACCAAGCAATTCCATAATTTCTGGAGTCATGACTTCTTGCAGGTAGTTGCTTGTGTTGTCGTAACTTGCGCCGTAACGACCAAAACGAAAGCCATGATTGTGCGATGGACGAATCGTTTCGTAAGGATTTTCTTTATTGGCAAACAACGAAGCTAACATATCTTTGATAGCGTAAGTCTCGTTATTTTCATCACGCTGCCTGGGCACATCGCGCTGTGGGAAGTACTGGTCTGACTGCTGACGACTCATGTGGCCGGGCTGACCGTCTTGAACTTGCTGGCTGATATTTGGCACTTGCTCAGGCGCTTGCTCCTGTGGCAATGCAGGAACGTCCTGAACAGCTGGCTGCTCTAGAGCCGTCTTTAACTCCGGAGGAACCAGGTTATCCGTATCGGTAACCTTCATACCGTTTATAGAAGGATTCTTCTGCAGATCTGCTGAGAGATCGTTTTGCAAAAACTGATTGAGACTGGCTTTCTGAGCAAGAGCTTGATCTGGATTGTCAGGACGATCAACCTGAACAACGAGATTCTGAGGAATTCCCAAGCTCAAATCAGTGTTCTGAATGACCCTACCATCTTTATCGATGACCACATCTGGTTTTCTACTGGGATCTGTGACCTGGTCTGAATATTGAACCGAAACTTTGAGGGCATCACCGGCATCGATAGGACGGCTCGCGAGAGCATCTTTGGTGTATGCAGTGCGTGCCGCCGTGTCTACTGCAGCAGTATCAGCACTAACGCTAGCAAATGTAAGGGGCGTGACATCGAGTGAAGCCAGCTCAATGGGACGCTGTCTATTAAAGCTGCTCGTGAATAAGTCTTGAGCCTGAGTGCTGATGGTTGGAGCAAAATTGAATTGACTATTAAGGCTTCGTTCGCCACTGCGTGCAAACTGTGGAACCAAACTCGCATCAAGTGATGGTGCTTTGAAAAAATCGTCCATATCAGTTTCCCTATCTCAGTAGGGAAATTTTAGAACAATGCACTCAAGGCAGAAAGGGGTGCACACGTAGGATCACGACGCCTGATTGCGTAAGATCACCATGATCTAGATTAATTGTGGAAATACTTTGTTCAAGTTATGATCCTGCCATGGAAAAAAAGGGTTCTTCGTCTTTCAAGCTGCCTTTCAGCTATGCTCTTGCGGGCATTCTTGCTTTTGCCGCGCTCGATTTGACCAATCATTTATTGATTCAGCCAGATCTATATGGAACAGCAAACAAAAGTTGGATCTGGTGGGCGGTTAAAAACTATCGTGAAAAAAGCAAAACGCCTGACACTGTTTTGATGGGTTCGAGCCTAATTATTGCTTTGCAAAATGATGGCGATGCCACTTTTTACCACGAGAATTTAGACGCCGTTAAGCATTACAAGTCTCGATATCTCGAAGAAAAGGCAAAAAGCTATTTACACAAAACCATCTCGACCGCGTCATTCGCCATAGGTGGACAGACAGCAAGCGATGCTTTTGCAATTTTTGCAACGATGTTAACAGGAAAATCTGCACCCAAAACTTTGATCTGGGGCGTTGCCCCAAGAGACTTTGTAGATCGCACTTATCCACATCCTGAAGAAACAGAAACCGTTAAATATCTAAGTCAGATCTCACAAAATTCTGAATTAGTCAAAGCGAAAAACCGCACATTCTGGCAAAAGGTGGACGATTTTCTCACTCGTACAAGCAGCATCTATGGAAGACGTGGGGAATATGCAGGACGTGAAAAATCCTGGCTGGCAGCCATTTTAAGCAATGTTTCGCCTTCTTACGCAGTCGGTGCAAAAGTAAGAACACCCGATTGGTTATTGGGTGAAATGAACGCTGCCTATGGAGAAGACAATATCGAAGGCGAATGGATTTGTCGGCCTCTCAGCGAAAAATTGCAACCTCACCTGGACAATTCGGTGGAGTATAAACAACGCTACAACCCGTTCCGCGAAGATCTTTACGACAATCAAATCAACTATGGCAACAAGCTATTACAAATTGCGCAAGAGCAAAAAACAAAAGTTGTTTTGATCAATATGCCGTTGCGAAAATCAAATCTAGCCCTATTGCCGGCTGGAATTTACAATCGCTATTTGAGCGATATCAAGCAAGCAGCTAACGATCACGACGCACTTTTCATTGACATGAACGACTCCAGCCTGTTTACCCCCGCAGACTTCTGGGACCCTGTGCACTTGAACGGAGTAGGCAGCATTCGCTTCCTCAATTATCTTTGCGAAAATCTTCAACGTGCCAATTTACTGTGAAAGGGCGTGGTTTGCCACTTATAGGCCACTGCACTTTGGCAATAACGCTAATGGGTGACTCGCGAATTCTCCCCAGGATGTATTATGGTAAAGCGGAAATCTTAATGCAAATCTCTTTCCGAAGGAAAACGAGCACCTATGGCGTCTTCATCGGATGAAACTCCACTTTCCATCGATGCTTTATCGACCGTGGATGCCTCACAACTGCAATTTATTGCAGAAGCAATTCCTCAGCTAATTTGGACTTGTTCGCCTGAAGGCAAAGTAGATTTTGCCAATAAATTATTTGGAAAATATATCGGTCGCTCTCTCTCTCTATCAATGGGAGATGGCTGGCTAGACCTGTGTCATCCTGATGAAGTCGATTTAGTGCGTCAATCATTTGCCGACAATATCAAACTGCAAAAACCATTTGAAGCTGAATTCCGCTACCGCAGAGCAGATGGCGTATACAGATGGCATTCCTGTTCAGTACTGCCGCTCAAAGACGAACACGGTAAAATTTTCAGATGGCTTGGCACAAACACCGATATGCAAGACCAAAAGCAAGCAAGAGAGAGAATTTTTCGGGCTGTTTTCGACAATTCATATCAGTTGATGACGTTAACGGACCTCAATGGCAAAATTCTAGAAGCCAATACCCCGGCACTGGGTCTTATAGATTGCAAATTAAAAGACGTAAAAGGCAAATATCTATGGGACACGCTCTGGTTTAACTACGCTACAGACATGCAAGATAAAATCAAAAATTCAATCGAGCGAGCCGCAAGCGGTGAATTCGTGCGATTTGAATTCAGTCATATGGGCACAAACAATCAAGTCACTTTCTTTGATTTCTCGGTAAAACCAATTGTCGACGACGAATTCAATCCAACCACCTTAATTGCCGAAGCGAGAGACATTACACAAAGAAAATTCGCCGAACAGCAACGGCAAATCAGCGAGAATCACTATCGCAACATATTTGAGAACGCAAGCGATTTGATCATCAGCATTACTCCAGATGGCGCCATCATCTACGCCAACCGAGCATGGCATGAAACCCTCGGCTACAAAAAGGATATGCTGCAATTATTGAATCTATTCAACATCGTCAGCCCCGAATGCCGACTGGAGGCTCTTTCTGTTTTCGATGAAATGAAAAAAGGGAAAGGAGATGGACGTCTGGAAACAACCCTAGTCACAATCGATGGCAAAATGCTGGAAGTAGAAGGCAATCTCAATCGTGACCTTTTACGCAATGTACATTTAACGACTGCAATTTTCAGAGACATAACAGCGCGCAAAGTCATGCAGCGCAAAGTTGCCGAATTTTATTCCAATGTTTCACACGAATTGCGAACTCCGCTTACTTCTATTCGTGCTTCCCTGGGCTTGATAGAAGGAGGTATGGCGGGCCCCATCTCTGAAAAAGCGGAAAAACTCATTCAAATCGGCAGGGAAGAATCCGAACGACTAATTCGCATGGTCAACGATATTCTGGACATCAAAAAAGTCGAATCAGGCAGGCTGGCGCTTAATTCAAAAAAACTATCACCGTCTGACCTTGTGCATTCTACTTGCGAAAAATTACAGTCAATCGCCTCTCAATTTGATGTAAATTTAAACCACCATATAGAAACTGACGCCCCATTCTCTGGCGACAAAGACCGTCTGGTTCAAGTTTTGACCAATTACATCTCTAATGCGATCAAATTTTCTCCCAAAGGTGAATGCGTAAAAATTAGCGTGACCATGGGGTTACTAAGTTTAAGGAGTATTCGCTTCAGCGTTTCCGATGTCGGGCCAGGTATCGCCCAGGAAGACCTAGATAAGCTGTTTGGTATGTTTCAGCAGCTCTCAGTGCCGCCCGCTCATCGAGGTGTCAAGGGCAGTGGTCTTGGACTAGCTTTGAGCAAATCACTGGTTGAATTGCACGGCGGCAAGGTCGGTTGCGCATCAAAACAAGGCGAAGGTGCCTGCTTCTGGTTCGAGATTCCGATCGAATCTGGATCATTAATAGAGCCCGAGTAAACCTAGGCACCGCCTGCGGTGCCTTTTTAGGCAAAAAAAAAAGAGAAGGAAACAGGCTCTGCTTTCGCAAAGCCTGTTTCGATCCAGTTACAGGATGAAGAAGTCGTTCGCGTTAGGCACGACACACTTCAGATGCAGCTTGGTCTCGATTTTCTTACGGAGCGCGTTGATGGGGTCGTCCTCACCGTGCTCAATAAAGATAGTCGGTTGCATGCTGCTCGATCGACGCTTGCCGCCGGTCGGTCCCATGCCCAGCCAATCAACGATTTGATCGCTGTCACCATGTCCGGAATAATCGGGCATGTGCTCGATCGTGGCGTTGATACGCAGGGTTTTATTGAGCAGACGGATGGTCTCCGGCTGAACATTCTTGGGATTTTCCTTACGCCGACGCGCGATCGAAGCAAGCGCTTCGCCGGTTGTCTTGGGCGCCTGGAAGCCGATCAGGAAGAACGTCGAATTGCGATCGCTGCCGCGAGCTTCGACATGATAGGGCGCCCGACCAGCGTTCACCATACCGCTCGAAGTCACGATCAAGACCGGTTTGGCGAGGGGCTCAAAGAGCTCCTTGCGGTACTTGAGACACTCGACCAGACCCGGCGGAGTGAACGGGTCGATCTTCGCAGCGAACAACGCCTGCCAATCCTGAGGCTGATACTGGGGATACTTTCGATAGACCTCAGTGACACGAATGCCCATCGGACTATCGAAGTAGACCGGCATCTTCGGGATACGATTCTCCGCCATGAGCTGACGAACGTCATTCAGGAAAATCTGCGAACGCCCAATCGAGAAAGCCGGCACGATGATCGCACCAGCCCCACGAACACCAGCACCCTTGAGGGCTCGAGTGTGGGCGGCCGTAAGCATCTCAGCGAGAGCAGCCAGACGATCGCGCTTGATGTGAACGCGATTGCCATAAGTGGCCTCCGTCACCCGATACTGCGCTTCCGGCACGGGTTTCGGATGACGACCGATGTTGCCGCCAAAGTTGACGGTGCGCTTGCTTGCTCCGCGACCGATTTCTGCATGAACAGTGGCTGCACCCAGCAGATGGTCGGCATCGAAGAACTCGATAGCCAGATTCGAATCAAGCTCATAGCGCGTGTTGTACTGCATCGGCACCAACAAGGAGAGGGCCTTGCGAGCGTCGTCCTCAGAGAAAAGAGGCTCCTTCGGTGTCGGTTCGACCACCTTGGCCAGCGATCGCTCAGACATACGCTGTGCGCCCACGGTCCGGCGGATAGCGCGAACGAGATTCTGCTGAGCGGAGGTTTCGTCGGTGACGGTCGGGTTGCGACGCTCGGCGGCAGTGGCTTGACGCGCACGAAACGCCTTGACCTTCTGTTCGTGCTCACGTTTGACGTTGGCCGCAAGAATGCGTGCGCAGTCAACCAGGCTGATGTCGAGAAGGTCACAAGTGGCGTCGATCGCGTAGATCTTGCCCGTGAAACCTTGCTTGACCAAGCGTCCTACGTAGAAAGAGTGATCGCCATGCACGTGGGTCAGGATGATGCCTTTAATCATCGAGGCCGTAACACCTTTGAGCAATCGATTCTGAAAGTCCAGCTTCTCGTCTTCCACATGGGTGCCAGCGTCGACAAGGTAGTAAGAGACGGCGTCGTTTTCAATGATTTCCAGCAGATGCATTGAGCCAGTGACACGTCGAGCAGCGCCACGCCAGTGAAGGAGGATGCGTTGTTGACCGATCGGGACGGAGTACAAGGAGTTTTTGCTCACAGGATATCCTTTGCTAAGGTGTGCGAAAGAGTTAGTGAAGTCCACTGCAAAGTCATCGTCCGAAATTTCTTTCGAGCGATTCTCGCAATGCAATGGCAGCCTTGAGTCGCCACACTCGAAGCTGACTGCTGGAAATCTCATGCTTGTCTGGTTACCTGAGCAACCGAGCAAATTTGCATGAGGGCTGGAGTTCCGGAAAGGGATTCGGTCCAATACGCACCTGTGTCAAAGGCTAATAAAAAACCGAAGAATTAGAGAGGGTTGCGAAAAAAACTAAAGAAAGAGGTTCCAGGCTTGAAAATTGTTGAAAGGGTAAACACTAAAAACATAACAAGAGATGAACAGCGGAAGTAACGCCCATGTGACACTTTGCAACACCATAGAACGACCTATCGCGCCACCTGGCATGTTCATGACAAACAAGTAAACCAAAAGCCCCCAATAACATGGTTAGCGCGGCTTTACACAGCGCTCTCGAGTGGATAAATGGGGGAGCCGTGATGTCAAACATATCTAGCCGCGCTAGTTCTCAAGAAATCGTCTAAAGGTGCCGAAAGAGTGCCAGCCTCGTGCTGGTTATCACAGGCGAGCGAGCAACGACACTGCCTGTGCCATTTAGCCTTCGCAAGCCCCTTCAATGCCAGCGCACACAACCAGATATCAAGAATTGGATCGATACCTGCAACTTTCCTAAGTTAAGGCCTTATCTCTTTTCCAAACGAACAGTCTAACAAAGCCCTCAAACCAGTTCCGCCTCTATCTCCGCCTGCGCTTACACTCCATTTTGCTGGAACAGTTGTTTGCCAGATGCTGTTAGACCACTTCATCGAGAGTTCAGTCGCTCCGAGCTTTAGCTTTCACCCACCTCCGCCAACTACCTGTTGCTCTTCAACCAGGTAGCGCTTGTTCTCACCCTCACCGCGCTATCTCTGCTGACGCAGTAGCAGCCAAGGAGTCTTCAAATGTTTCCCTTCAGCACAATGCTCGATTGCATTCGGAAACCGACTGCAACCACCATCATCATCTGGATCAACTGCTTCTTCTTTCTCATCGAGGAATGTTTGATTCACTCTGGATACGGCGGCATCGTCAATCAACTCGGCGCCTTCTCTCCGCTCATGTTCTCGACCGCCTACTCCACCGCCGACCCTCTCTACATGGCAATAATGATCATTCCGCTCTTCCTGCACATGTGGCTGCACGGCGGATTGATGCACCTTTTCGGCAACATGATCTACCTGAACTGTTTTGGTCGCGCGGTCGAAGCTCGTCTGGGCTGGAAGCAGTACGTCGCTTTCTACCTGGTGGGCGGTCTCGTGGCCAATGCAGGTTCATACATGCTTGCTCCGTGGAGCCCCATCCCTGGACTTGGCGCAAGCGGTGCCATCGCTGCTGTATTGAGTGCCTACCTGATTCTGTGGCCCCGCTCCAGAATCACTGGTTTCTCTATGAGCAACGGTATCGCCAGCTTCCCCGCCTGGTCTTTCCTAGGCTTCTGGATCGGCATGCAGTTGCTCACCCAGTTGTTCGCCAATGACGCTGCCTCCGCTGCCGATGGCGGCGAGCTGGTGAACTACATGGCGCACATCTCGGGCTTTGCCTTCGGCATCCTCGCTGGCTTCTTCGTCAAATTTCTCACCCCTGTCGAAGAGGTCTGCTATATCAGCGAAGGGTCTCAGAAAGACTGCGGCTGATCTAAATCGAACTAAGTCTTGAAATTGAAAAGCGAAGTGGACACCCAGTTGAGTTTCAACAGGCAGTGAGCCACTTCGCTTTTTCTTTTTCTATGCTAAAAAAATTTGCCTGTTGAGGCACCGCCGGCGGTACCACCCTAATAATACAAATTACCCCACACTGCTTCGAGTGCATTCATTTGCTTGGTCATTAAAATCTTGTCTTCGTTGTCGCCACTGCAGTAGGACTGCCAGTACAGATTCCACCAGCGTTTGTAGGCTTTGGCTTTGCCATCAAGCGACTCTTGCAAAAGCACTTCGTCGCCAATGAGAAATGGCTTTGGCGCGCAAACGTCGCCACATTCATCCATATTGGCAAAATCTTCGCGTTTGGTGGACGGACCACGCTCTTTCCAGACTTTGACCAATCGATGACGCGTAACCGGATGAAGATTACTCACTTCCATGCGAAATGAGTCGTCATCCCTGCGCAGACCGTCTGGGTAAATCTCAATCATGCAATCGTCACGCCAGTCTGATTTGCTCGCCAGAGGCTGTCCAGACTCGTCGAAGACGAGGACGTGAGCGGGATACGATGTAACAAGTCGATCAAATAATGACTGTTGAATGCGATTCCACAGTCGCACAGTTAACTGAAATTCGCCCGAACCGGACACTTGCAGGGCATTCGATACAGTTTGCAGTGCTTTTACCAGGGCGAACAGTTCCGGTGTGTGGTCCTCTTTGATAGTCGAGCGATAAAAGCGATAAGCCTCGTCCAGCGCAATGCGATCGCGACGGTCTCTCTTTCCCAATGGTCTTCCCTCATCTCTGGCTTCCATCACGAAATATACCCAGCTTGAGAGAATTTATTGGCCATTTTAAGGGCGACCGACCCGGTCATAGTCATATTCGCTAGAAAGCCACTCGAGCAGCTCGTTGTCCATTGATTTAACGTCATCGGGATCAAGCAACCCCCGCTTCAATCCCTCGAAAATTATTCTCGTCCGAGGATTATAAATTTCAATTTGAGCACTTTCTTTAAGATGACTATCTTCGCCTTTGACCAGTTTGAAGAGCAACATAGAGAGACGATTCTGTACACCCCTCACACTGATATGACGTCTTCTGGCGATAGCTTTGTCGGTTAAACCGACAGCTACGTCCATCAAAGCTTCATATTCGCTGTCACTAAGAGAATCGTCCTTACAAGCCAGTCTTGATTGCACACTTCTCACTACCGGATCGATGTATGGATTGTTATGTAGCAGTACAGAGACAATTGCCGCCCGAAACTTTTCATCGCTTTCACCTTTAAGAGCATAACCATGAATTGCCTCGTCAGGCACTATCCTTCCCAGTTCGCGCACATAGGCTTCTCGATGAAACTGTGACCAGAACAGAATCCGTCTGTGCGGGACCTCTTTCCAGATTTGCTGGGCGACCTTGATGCCGGACATCTCGGGCATCGAAATATCCATGATGATTAAATCGGGATCGACTGCTGCTGCAAGCTTTAAACCATCGGCGCCATTGGCCGCGTCCATAATTTGCACAGGAGCAGGAACTGTAGCTTCGACTGTGTTTCTGGCATGTTGTCTAAGTGGCGCCTGATCTTCAACAATCAAAACACACGACATAATTCACCTCGAAACTGCTATCCAAATTTATGTGCCCGCTTTTACCTTCTCATCTGCTGTCGGCGACCAGCGAATTTCCACGGCCGTGCCTTTATTTTCTGGGCCGGGCAGCCAGACAATCGACGCTCCGATAAGCTGCGCTCTCTGACGCATATATTGCAATCCACGCGATTGCGGGTCGACATCTGACACATTCATACCTTTGCCATCGTCGACTATTCGCAAACAGAATGCGTCCGCAGATGTATCTGCTTTTTCCGAGTCAATATTCACTCTTAGCTCAGACGCCTGCGCATGCTTGCAAACATTCGTGCAGCATTCTTGTATTAACCGATAAAGGAGAATTTTCTGGACAGACGACATATTATCGAGACTTTCTTCTGCGCATTGACACTTGAATTTCACTTTAAAGCCACCACGGGAAGCTGCGTTGCGCAAGCAATCTTCTACCGCTGACGCAAAACTAAGGTGTTCGATAAGTGAGGGGCTGAGGTTCTCCATCACTTCGCGGACGGCTTTCATCGACTGCTGCAAAAGTTTCTCGACTTCTTTGGCTGTGTCTTCGCGGGGATTCGTCTTCATACTTTTCGCTTTTTCGGAAACAAGCTTTAAGTCATTGAGAACCTGGTCGTGTAGGTCGGCTGCAAGCAGTCGGCGGTCTATTTCGTCTTGCTTGGCCATGAACAATCGCGCTTCCTGCAACTGACGATTGGCCAGCTTCAATTCATAAAAGACAGCCTCTTGCTCTTTCTCGCGTTGCGCATAGTATCGAAAAAAATTCCCTAGAACATAGCCTAAAATATTCACAAAAAGAAAAGAAATCACACTCACCGAAAGCTGACAGTAGAGAAGAAAGCCCAGACACAAAATCGCCGCGACAAGCAGCTGCAACAGAGCAACCTTTCTTGGCACGCCCACCAGTTTAAAAACAATACATTCGGACCCAAAGGCAATCACCGTCAAAGTCACTAAATTAGCCAAGTGACTGACGAAGCCAGAGTCGAAAAAACCAATATTTGAAGCAGTTAATGCAAACATTTGGGCAAACGCCCGGCTGACAGTTTTGTCTAAGGGGGCAACAAGGCTGGCCATACCAAGAGCCAGCGCCGACAGAGCCAAAGCGCAGACAAAAAGAAGACCACCTCTATACTTTCTGCTAATGACCAGCTCCTCGTCTGATGTTAGTATGCACTGACTAGAATGACGATCGCAACGAGAGTATATATGCCCAAAGTAGCTGTTCTTCCCGACCATATCGCAAGCCAAATAGCCGCTGGCGAAGTCGTCGAAAGACCTTCATCTGTCGTCAAAGAATTTGTGGAAAATTCAATCGATGCAGGAGCCACACAAATTGAAGTGCGCGTCAGTCTGGATTGTCGTGACTTGCGCATTGCCGACAACGGCTGCGGCATGGATCCAGAAGACGCCGTGCTGGCTTTTCAACGTCATGCTACTTCCAAAATTCGCACAGCTGATGATTTGTGGACTCTCAACTCGCTTGGATTTCGTGGCGAAGCCCTACCTAGTATCGCTTCTGTCTCGAAATTGACGTGCATCACTCGTACGAAAGACGCAAGCACTGGCACCCGAGTGGAGTGTCAGGACGGCAAAATTACAGTGGTTGAAACTGGCTGCGCGGAAGGCACGGTCATGGAAGTCCTGGATCTTTTCTACAACGTTCCCGCTCGCTTGAATTTCTTAAAAAAGGCAGCGACTGAATTCGGTCACATTCAAGAAATCGTGCAGACTCTGGCAATGGCGCATCCTGACGTTTCCTTCACGCTTTGCAAACACGACGAAGTCGTATTGCGCTCGTCGGGCTCTGGCAGTTTGAGAAAAACAGCCATTGAAGTCGGTCATTTTTCAGGCAATGAAACGCTCATTGAAATTGAAATGCATGACGAGCAAGCAGACATCAAAATAATTGGACTCGCTGCTAAACCACTGCATTTTCGCGGCGACCGCAAAGGCATACTCTCTATAGTGAACAAGCGTCCTGTGCGCTGCGCTCTCACTTACAGAGCACTAGACTATGCCTATTCTGATTTGATACCACGCGGAAAATATCCTCTTGCTGTTTTGTCTATGACAATTAACCCAGCCACTGTGGATGTGAATATCCATCCAACAAAAAAAGAATTGAAATACAGCAACGGCAATGAAACGTATCTCGTCATTCAAAGATCAATCACCCGTGCGTTGCGCGCCCACTCCCCACAGCCAGAGGGGCTTTACCATCATAACGAATCGCCGTTTGCCTCAGTCGCTGAAAACAATAATTTGGTAAGCACCGCTGCTTACGACGATGGTGATTCAAGTGGTTCAGTTTTTGATCGAAGAGGTGGCGCAAGCTTTATGGCACCGCGACCAATTAGCAGGCAAATTGACTTCACTAAAGAATTATCCACTGTATCAGTTGTTGAAACCGATAATGACACCTCTTACGAATCAAAAAAGCTAATTCTGCCGCAGGACTGGCGCATCGCTGGCTACGTTCATAACACTTACATCATCATTGAGTCCGCTGTGGGCATGGAAATTATCGAACAGCATATAGCTCACGAAAGAGTGCTCTATGAGCGCATTCTGGCCACTCAATCCGTACGCGGCCGAGTCAGCGATAATGTACAACCATTTTTGATTTCGCAACCGCTAAATTTGAGTCCAGAGCAAGAAGCGCAAATTCATAATAATGCCAGGGCCTTAAATGATTTGGGCTTTGATTTTAAATTTGACGCAGATGGAGCAGTCGCTTGCACACAGATTCCGCAGGAATTATCCGGCAAAAACTATGCTGTCGTCATTCAAACGATTTTAGATGAAATCTCCAAAGCTGACGCGGCAAATTTCCAACTGGAAGCGACAAAATCGATTGCTTGCCAGGCTGCAATTAAAAACGGTATGCCGCTTGGACACTCGGAAATCATCAACTTACTGACTGACTGGATTAACACGCCGCGCAACGACACATGTCCACATGGTCGACCAATCCGCATGCAATATTCGATGGACAAACTTTTTCAAATTTTCCATCCTTAGTTAAATCATTTCGGGCGGCGACGGGCATCAGCTAACCGTACAAGAACTTCCAGGGCATCGTCGGCAAGGGGGCTTTGATTGTGGAACATTTCATCGGCGATTTTTTCTTGAAGGCCTGGTTGGTGCTCGGTTAAGCGCATCACCTCGGCGAATCCAATTGACTTCAGCTCAGGATCATTTGTTCGCTCTATTTCGTGGATAATCGACGGAACATTTCTTGGATGTCCAAAATTTCGCAGCATATCAGCATATTGAACGCCTCTTGCGCCAAATGACCCGTCTTGCAATTTTTCAACAGCCAAATGCCTCAACTGAGGATCTGTGATGGCGCGCTTAGCAAGGGCTTGTAACCGACCAGAGTCGTTGTCAGCCGAGAGTGTGACGATGCTATCAAAAGCCTCTTTTGCAGCGATATTGTAAAGGCCCTTAGGGTTGTGAGCCCGTTGCATTTCATCCATTTGTTCTTGATGACTTTTTGGTGGCAATCCCTTTTCGACTTCAGCCAGGCGACGAAGGTGCAGCTGAGCACGACCATCCAATCTGGCAATTTTCTCCAGGTCCGGTATGTCTTCTCGAGTTCCAATCGTTCCAAGCACTTTGGCAGCGAGTGCGGCTCGCGCTGGGTCTCCGCTGACTAAATGTCCCACAGCTTGAGCTCGAGCAACAGGTATCACATATTGTTCAACATGGAAGATGCGATTTGTGATTGGCTGTTCATAGGGATGGTCGCCACCGTGAAGGAATAAATCGAGATATTTCGACTCCGCTTTAGCTAGCACAGCTGCTCGCAATGGAGCTTCTTTAGACAACAGCCAGAAGCCGGTAGGATCTGGTTGCAAAAAGGCGGTGCGACTCTCAGCTCGATCTTCTTCTTCATTCAAGCGTGCATAATCTGAAATCGCAAAAGCCGGCTCTTCAAAATGCTTGGTGTCAAGCGCGTGCGCAGCGTCATAAACTGGTTTGAAACCAGTCATCAAATGCGTGTCTTCATGATTGAATAAATCACTGAAAATGTTTGTCGTCTGCGGTCTATCGGGGTCTGGGCGCTTACCGTTATAGAACGTTATGGTGCCTGTTGCGTGCTCCGCTGTAGCAGCGGCGGTAAAGTGCGGGTTGAAATAGCCGGCATTTTTGTTTTGACGCATCCAAGTATCATAAGCCCAGTTAGTGTCGGATAGGACAATTTTGCGGACATTTTTACTTTGCTCTAAGTACGGTAGAATATCCTCCGGCAAAAGAGTAAGTTTGTGCGGATGATTATCCATTGCCAGCCTGGCACTTAAAACTTTTGAGGTCAGAGTGCGCTCTTCTGGACCCATATTGTGAAAATAATCTAGCACTTTGCTTTTAGCTTCTGGCGACAACTTGTCGAGAAGCGGCTTGGGATCTTCGTTTTTCAGCACTTTATAAACAAAACCAACCGTTTCTATACCCTGTTTATAAACAGGTAGGTCAACACTTGCGACTGCCCGCAATGCTCTGAGCGGCTTAATCACCGTGTTGTCGTATTTGACTGGCACATGAATTTCGACAGGTAGTTTCTGCGAATCGGCACCTCGAGCACCATACACAGCCATATCAACGTTATCGCGAATGAGATCGCCACTGAAGCTCGCTTCGCTGTCCCACTTCTTATTTAAGTCGCCAGTGCGCACACGAGCCTCACTAAGGGTGTCAAAGCGTAGTCGTGAAGTTAATCGTGAGGTCAGTTCGTTAAACTCTGGTCGCGCATTGGGCTTATAGGCAAGCTCCTTATATACAAGCTCCATCTCTGATCTGTGACTGAAAGCGTTGAGCGGAGGGTTTTCGAGTTCTCTTACGGGCTCGTCCAGGCGAAGATTAGCGTGAATTTCCTGCCGCTGCTTAAATTCGAATTTGGCGACATTATTTTCGCCAGTGTGACCAGCAAAACCTGCTAACCCATGAACAAGCCCGCCACTGAGCGCTCCTGTCACACCACCTGTACTCATGGCGCTCAGCACATCTTTTGTACTGCCACCAGCGACGATGGCATCCATACCCCCATAAACACTACCGGCCACATAACCGGAGGTCGTACTGGAAAGAAAACGAGTGACGCCGGTTGAAGCGCCGTTTTCGGCGCCGAAATGCAAAGCCACACGAGAGGATACTAATCCAGCCGGCACATTTAAAAATGCACCGGCAAGAGTTCCTGTAACCATATGCTGAGCTGCCGCAAAGGTATCAAAACGACCGTCTTTGTTACGCCAGCTGTTCTCATCAAAGCCCGTGCGAATGGCACCCATAGCCGCACCAGAGCCAAACAGACCATGCACTCCCTGAGCGTTTAAATGACTGACCTTGTTGAGAGCAGCCCCTTCAGTAAAATTCGTCAAACCAGAGACCAGATTATTTTGCAAACTGCCATCAGGATTAACTAGAGCAAGAGCTCTTACCGCACCTGCGCCAATGATATGCACTTTGGGAATCGAAGCGATAGTATCAACGGCAATTTTGGCGATTTCATCATTTAATGCCGCCCGCTCCTTCTTTTCGCGGATGTTATGGACTTCGCCTTGAAGACGGTCGCGCGCTACCCCAACCGCTCTGCCCAATACCGAATGCTCGTCGCGCTCGGCGTGCAAAGCGTTCGCTATCTCCCCCTTGAGACCGCTCGTGTTATTGACGTTATTTTCAACGCCTGTGGGTGTTGGATCGCCGCTCAAATGGATACCGAAGGTCGTGCTCCCGTGTTGGGATATGCTGGCTATATACCTGGATATACACGGAAAGCCAGCCAGACAGACGTCCCGACCGGGCAGGACGGCAGAATTAATATAAATTGTGACGGCGCCGAAAAGCCCAATCCATGAGGACCGGGCTTCCGGGCTTGAGCCAAAGGCTCCATTTACTGAGACAGCAGTCTGGCTTTAGAGGGCTCCAGCTTTGGGCATCGAAGCCATACTGGCTGAAACTGCCATTGGTTGATCGAGAGCAAATTTCAAACGAGTGCCGCTTGGAATAGCGACATCTTTGCCTTTGCGCCACATATTGCTACCGAGACCGATAGCACCACCAGTTGCAACACCGGCTATAGCTCCAGCACCAACTGCTCCACCAACAATTGGAGCGAAACAAATGCCGAGCAATGTGCCGCCCACAGTCCATGCACCAGCTCTGAGCAAGCCACTCTTCACAGTGGAGCCGGTAGTTCTACCTTTAAGATTGCCTGCTTTATCCTCATGGATATTGCTGGCTTGATCGGCTGTTACCACGGCTGAAAGGGGATAACGAATGCCATCAGGAGTGACTGCTCCCGTTAAACGCATGCCGATTACACCGTTACTTGTGCCATGTCCGCTTTTTTCGGCGGTGGTGACTGTACCTTCAAGGGTGGTGTTAGCCGGCAAAACAAGATCACTTCCCATATACACGGGAGCGTTCAGCTTAGCGCTGAACAAGTCGCCAGCCTTGGCGACAGCGCTATCTACAGGACTGGTCAAAGCAGCATCCACAATTGTGCCTACCGGTACGTAGGTAATTTGACCCTGCAATTGCTGACCATTATAGGTCTGAGCAACCGCCGGCAATACCGCCATTCCAATTGATAAAACTCCTGCCATTAACGCAGTCAGAGGTGTACTTCTCATTGATTGCTCCTTCTAGCGACGCCTCTAATACTTATCGGAAGGATATCATATATATCTCCGATTACATACAACTTTTGAAATCACGGGCGGTGACAAATTTAGCGCCGCTGGTGGTGGCGTTGCTAAGAGATTAGATCGCCGGTGCACATCCGCAAAGACGCACAGCCAGTGTTTTTGCGGTTTCACCGCATTTACGAAACTTTCTGAGTGATACCAGGACAGTCAATATATGGTGCAATTAGCTGCGGTGGCAAGCGCCAAGAGGCACCATTAAATTCTGTTGCCACCATTTTTTCCGTCACCCAAGACACCGCCGTGGAGATGGTCAATAAATCATAAATTTTTCGGATGACGATAGATACAATATAAGCGTTGAAAGTTTAGGTGTTGAGCATCTAAGGGTTGACAGTCTAAACGTTGGACACAACAAGCATATAAACGATGGGGGCTGACAATGGGATTGGCTGAGGAGAATGCGGCGGAAGGTATTCGCAAGCAAGTAAAAGAAATTAGCAAGGTAGCGAAGAAATTCAACTTTCAAGAACTAGCAGTGCAAGTAGCTAAATTGAAAGTGCTAATAGAAAAGGGCAATGCTCTGCCGGACGCTAACCCCAAAATCGATACAGACGCCTATGAATACCCGTTCGAAAAAGTAAGTGCCTACCTCAAAGGTCAAAAGAACGCAGACGTAGTAGCCAGAATTGAAGCAGCAGCACCGGCTCATGCTTGCGGCTGCGCGGCTGCAAAGTGCGAATGCGCCACATCAAGCGAGGGTATTTGTCAGATAAAGGATTTGAGTTGTCATTTTTGCGATGAAAAAATTGCAGTTGGCAAACCAGTCCACGTCAGCCAACCAGTAGGCGCGAAGATGTGCCAGACATGCGCGCGAATACTCTGGGAAAAAGTTCGGTTGAAAGAAAGCGTTCTATACGCAGTCATCAATCTAGTTGAAGATGCAAGCTCTGAAGCCGATCCACCATACCTGCAATTCAAAGAATCTTTGAAGCTGGTTGAGGAAGCACAAAGAAGGCTGGAAGAATTTCGTCTTGTACAAAGAGCTAAACTAGCTCGCTAACATGGCCGATCCCAGGTACCTAAAACAAGATTGAAGAAAATACTATTTTAGGCAAAGTTCTAACAAAAGAAGAGTGCGACTGGCTAGAATCGCACTCTTACTCATTATGATTAGAACGAACTCGCGTCACTTACTGAATGACGTACTTACAGTTCGCTTTCCGCGTCGACGCCGCCGCGAATAACCTGCAGGTGGGCCTCCTGCAACTCACTCTCGAGCCCTGCTTCGGCGATCACGCGAGCATACAGCCTGATATTCTGCCAGAGCGTTTCCTCGCTCGGCGTGAGTTCAGAGCCATTTGCGCCGAGATTGAAATCAGCATGCTGTCTATTAAGCAGCTGAAAGTACTTCGAAGGTTGGAGTGGCATGTTCGTCTCCTCTTTTATTTCTGCCACCACAAGCGACAGCAGCTATTTGAATTGCATGTTCGAGATATCGTTTGATTGCTCTCAGTCCACGACAGACATCAAAGAGCCGACCGATAGAAGAAGGAACATGATATTGAAGAAGCGACTACCGGCCCCATCATGTGCGAACTCTGAGCCTTCCTCGTTAATTGCAAACAGCAGAGCACCGAAGAAGAGGCAGCCAAAGAACCCGAGGACAGTGGTCTTACAAGCGAGCAAAACCACCAATCGTACATCGGTGGACATTGCGCAAGTGGCTCCAACACTCAACAAAAGCCCCAAACCGACAAGTGAAAGAAAGCGATAGCGTGCTTTGGAGCGTAGCGAAAGGCCTTTCACGACGGTGCAAAGGCAATACACCGTGACAACGATACAGAGATCAAAGAAAAGGACCAGCACTAGTTGCCGTGCCGACAAAGTGAGCAACCAGACTGTCATGCCCAGAAGCTTGTTGGCGAAAGGAATGAGAAAGCCAAGAACGCTCAAGTATAAGAAGCCGAGCGCGGTCACAGTCGCCCTCACGTCTCGTTCAAGCACATCGCTTGCGATGTAGCTTTTTCTGTAGAGTAGTCGATACCCGGGGAGACGGAACAGCCAATCCCGCTTGGGCAGTTGATCGTAGCCGCCAGCATGCAAGTGCATAAGACTGAGCACGGCAACGATCGGGCAGACCACGAAGAGGATCAGGATTATCGACGGATCAATGCTAAACATTTGTCCTCACGTATGTTGAAGGTTTCGCCAGAGACTAGTCGCAGTTCAGGTTGGAAAGCACTTTCGTAATCGTCGCTCGCTCTATTTTTGCGTTTCAGCCCAGCCGCTGACAGACACAAGAGAAAATCTTTCTCCTGCAACACAGTCAGAATCAAGCACGGCTTTGAGACCCAGTAACAAACAAAGGTCTTTGATATCGACGGGTAGCTCAGATGAAAAATTAGACCGCTCAGATTGTCTATAAACGACGACCTCTGAGCGTCCTTCTTTTGCTGCCAGGTCCAGGTTTCGAATAACAACCGGCATGATCAAAAGCGCGTTAGAGCGACTCGCCCGTGCCACCACTTCCAGTTGCACTTTATCGGGCATCAAGGAATCTAACGCAGTGCTGAAAACATTCGTCGAAAGCTCTCTTGCACCTAGCACCGCCAGTTTACGCACAAGACGTTGATTATCCCAGCTAATTTGCATTGAACTGAGCAGCTGATGATAATCTGCATCGTATTCGTAGTGCGCAAAGCATGGGTTGAGACCATTAGCCAGACAATAGTCGTAGACCGCGCGAGCATCCTCAAAGAGATGCTTCGCACGGGGTCTACGATACCAGAGTCGCTTGTACCAGATTTCGCGACCAAAATTTTGCCGCTCACGCAATTGCAAAACGGTCAGACTGCTACTGCCTTTCGCGCTTGCTCTTGCTATTTCATAGGTAAGTCGATTGATTGCTGCCAGAACTGCTACACAAGCATCATGAGCAACACTGGCAGCAACAATCTCTTCGAACCTTCTGAACATTCTGGTAGTTTGCAACACGCTATCGACAACGTCCGAAGACATTGGTCGACCAGCCGTTGACTGAGGCATTTACTGCGTTCTTTCACACTAAACTCGATTACAGAAAAGACGGACCTTTAAGCAAATTGCCCTTGAAGCGGTTGTATTCAACGATTTCGCCCAGATAGCGGTGCTGAGCGGAGGTCAGCTGACTGAGCGCCTCTTGAGGCAACTCACCAACCAGCACCTGGGAAAACACGTCGATTAATTCCAGAGGAATCTCAGCCAGTTCGGTCGGTCGTCCACAGTCAGGATCGGCACGGCGACTGGATTCTGTGATTGCACTGGGTATCGACAGACATTCGCACATGGACATCACCTGAGACTTCCACAACTTGATCAGTGGATACAACGTGGCGCAGCAGCTGGCCATGCTGTAAGTACCCATCACGTCTTCCGTGCGATTGCGCGAGCTAACCAGCCAGGCGCGGCGGGCGTGGCTCAACTCCTGCAACCTAGCCCAGCGACCAATTTCACCAGAGAGTCCACGTAGTCCGGGCGCAATGTAAGCGACCTCACCGCGCGACTCGAACCACTCCCTGCAGCGCAGTGTTTTAGGTTTGCCAGCGTAAACCGAAAGCACCTTGCCTGGGCAAGCGATGTTTATCAGTTCGTGCTCAGCGGCGCTGTCTGAACCGCCGCTAATTGGCACGATCAGTAAGCTGGCCTTTCTGGTTACGTCCTCCAACCAATTGAGGGAATTGAGAACGCGAGGCTCGGTGATACCGGTCAAGATCATGGATTGACCAGAGGCCGGAATGCCGAGCGGACCAGCGCAGTAAGCGACTGCTTCGGCGATTTCCTCTGGCTTCAAGATGCGCCCCTGCCGATTGACTGCCGCAAGCTTTTCACGAGCCTCATCAGCGCTAATGCCCTTGTGGTGGCACATTCCGGCGATAGTGCGATCGGTCATTTCGGTGTCGACGAATCCAGGGCAAATCGGCACCACGACAATGTTGTGCTTCTTCAACTCGTCGCCAAGACTTTGAGCCATGCCAACCAGAGCAAACTTGGTGGCACTGTACGCCGCCTCATTCTTGTGTCCCTGCAAGCCAGAGACGCTGCTAATGATACTGATGCTGCCGCCTTTTTGCGCGATCATCTGAGGCAAAAGCGCCTTGATGATGTAGAAAGAGCCATGGACGTTGACATCGAACATATTGCGCCAGATGTCGGCATCGAACGAAACAACTGGTCCGCCCTTACCGATACCAGCGTTACAGACGACGTTGCGAACGATCCACGAGTGTTCGCCTATCGTACCCAATACTTCCTCAGTCGTGCGCGGCTTGCCGATGTCGCCTACGACATAATCGGCGATACCTCCGGCTTGATTAATATCATCGCAAACCTGCACCAGATCAGCCTTAGTGCGGCCAACGACAAGAATGGAGGTGAGGCGAGACATGCGCAAAGCAATAGCGCGACCAATACCCCTGCCACCACCAGTGATGACGGTAACTTGCGTCGAGTTCATGGACTTGTCCTTTCTCAAACGAGACAAATCCGGACAAGACAACAGATCATGTCGTCTTGCCTGAACCATCAGCGTTTGTTTTGTTTGAGGTTTTTGGTGGCTTCAGCCCTTTGCGCCAAAAACTCGCCCGACTGAGCGCGTTCAAGCGTAAGAGCACCGTGCGCATTCAATGGCTTAGCCATCCAGAGACTTTTCTGGGTGATATTGTCTTGAGGCCAGGTCGCTCCACCGAGATAGAGCCCCCGAGGGATATCCTTACGTCGTAAGCTTTGCACAGCACAAACCCAGCTTTCCTGAGCTCGTGTCAAATGCTTACCGGACTTGCGCATCTTCTCCAGACCGTCGGTCAGCTCGCCCACTGTCTTTGCCACGTCAGGCTCGACAATTTCGTAACCGTTGCGCATCCCCCAGCGGCAAACGTGGTAATGGCTGGTAGCCATCAACACCGCGTCGTAACCGCGAGAAGCGACAAACTCCTGACACGTAGCCAGAACAAGATGTGAGAAGTCCTCCACAGGCAAAGTCACCTGCCCCGGCGCACGTCCGCTGGTCCAGGCTCTGCGAAACAGAGACCTGTACTGCAGGGGACGATCGAGAAAGCGAAACGGGTTCATCATGAAGCTCTGAAAATCCGTTTCGACTTTGGGCATGAGCAGGCTCGAGCTGGTGGAGCCGCTGTGACCGGGCTGGAACGAATAGACAGACAATTCGACAGTGCTCACGCCGCCGCCAAGCACAGGGCTGTAGCGCGCGTCATCGTAGGGAAAATCCAGCAACGAAGTGTCGTTGGCATAGACCGTCCCGTCGAAACGATTGTCGCGAAAACCGACTTTGAAAACCAGCTTACCTTTGCCTTTGAGAACGTCTCCGTGCCAGCAGAAAGCCTCGACTTTGTTGTAGTCGCGCTTGACTATAAAAGCTCCATATTCGGTGCGGCAAAAAGTATGCACGTACGGATGCCGCACGAAGCCAACTTGACCGCTGAACAGCATGTGATTGTTGAGATTGTGCATTTCATCGCCAGGAAAAAGTCCTTCGATGGTCTGCATCACACGCGACTCAACCGAAAGAATGTTGCCGACGATCTCTTTGGTCAAAGGAGTGACCAGGCGATCCCAGATGTCCTCAGTTGAAAGATTGGTAATTGCTGCAGGAGCGATGCGTTGCTGTAGTATTTCAACGTCGTTAAATGCGTTCAAAACGATTACCCCTTTGGGTTAAGTTGACAGAAGAAGCGGCAAAACGTCCAGACATCGGACATTTCGGCTATTCATCTGTGGTAGTTTTCTGCGCTAAAATCAAAGCCGCAAAAGGAAATCCCATACACATTGCTCTCAGGCAAAGCAAAAATCTCCGTATGGATAGCTAGAGGATGTTTAAGGTAAAAGTTATGCCGTTGCGACTGCGTGATGAATTGGATCTTGAAATTAGACTTTTAATAAGCTCAGAAGCAAATGATCTAAGTCTAAGATCTAAAAAAGAAAAGAATTACTATATGGCAAAACCAAGCACCACCTTGACTACGCGTCAGCGGTTCAGGCAAGGCGACATTCGCTGCATTGACGCGAATTCACGCCAACGTCTCAAAATGTAATGTGGTTTCTAATATGTCCCGCTCAGGCGTTGATCAATTCCAGCAGTTCGCCAGCATCAAGACCAAACAATCCCAGATCATCTAGACCACGGCCAGATTTACTGAGCTCGCATCGCGTGACTATTTCAGAAAGAGCGATTATAGAGTCGAGAACAGGCATTTGCACACGCGCCATGCGAGCAAATTCGGCAATCAGCACAAGTGTTTCGCTGACATCTTTCTTCAGTGCACTCATTGCCAGAGCAGTAGCTTCTGTGATGTCTGAGTCAGCTCTAAACTGCGACAAAAGGGTTGGGCCAAGGGCAATCAAAGCCTGATCGAGACAATCCGCCTCAACCCAGTCCACTGCGGACAACTCGGTCAATGTCTCTAAAAACGTCCTCGTTGAAAGGCGATATGCGCGACATAGCGTTCTAATTTCGGCTTCGAAAGAACTGATTAGTGTGATTAATTGCGGATTGACCACATGCGAAAGGTCATTAAGATCAGATGTGCGTCCACCCAGCAAACCAAACAAAAGCAATATTGGCCGTACGAGACGTTCAACCTCGCCAAGTCCCCGTTCAAGCAAATTCGAAGTTGGCACGAGCGCCTTCGAAATGCCCGTCGTTGAAATCAGCGCTCTTCTACTTTCGTTGCGACTGTTACCGCAAACACTGACTTTCTCTCGCACACCATAGATTTTCAAAACTCCATCTGCGATATCAGCATAGTCGAAGAAAGAACCCAATTCGAGAATATTGACCTGTCGATCGACTTTAGCTTGCCGCCACTGCTCAGCAAATTGAAGACCGGCACCCATCGGCGCATTTACTAATAACACAGACTGACCGTGGGCGAAAATATTGCCAAATTTTCGAATTAGTGCACCATATTCGGTGACCGGTCCACTAACGACCACACCACCAGCATGTTCGGCGCTCGATGCGCCAGCAAGAATATGAACATTACCTCTGGCAAAAGGAGCGTCTATTAATTCCGTTCGATACTTATCGCCACGACCAATGACTTCGATAAATTTTGGCAAGACTTTAGATTTGGCTTCAGGTGACTCAGCTTCGGCACCTAATATGCGTAATTTATCGACATCGCCGACCAACAGATAACCAGCCGCAAGACCTGCAGCGCCATCACCAATGATGCTTAAACGAGATTCGACGCTTAAACCTTCACGAGCCATCTGCAAGGCCGAAAGACCCTTTAGAGTAGCTATTGCTGCAGAAATTAGCATCTTTAGCCTCACTTAACATCACAAGTTCAGGATAGTCACACATTCTTCTTAAGGCAACCCCTTGCAGTTACGTTTAATTTGAATTGTAATGAAATAAAGTCGCCTATAATCTTGTCGAAGTGTTCAAAAGCACTCGCATACTTATTTTTGCCGGAGTATTAAGAGAGCAATAATGGCTAAAATTTTCTACGAGAAAGATGCCTCCATTTCCGAGATAGTTGATTTATCTGTCGGTGTGATTGGCTATGGCAATCAAGGACGTGCTCAAGCGCTCAATCTCCGCGATAGCGGTATTAAAGTCCGAATTGGCGCACGCAAAAATAGCCGTTCATATGAGCAAGCTGTAGCTGATCACTTTGCTCCTGATTCAATTGAAGAAATCGCCACAAACTGCGATTTAATAGCCATTTTGCTTCCGGACGAAGCAATGCCAGATGTATATACAAATTCAATCGAACCATATCTTTCCTCTGGCAAAAGCTTTGTTTTTGCACACGGATTTGCGATTCACCACAAACTTTTGCGCTTGCCAGACAGTGTGGATATTTTGCTCGTCGCACCAACAGGACCAGGCAAACAATTACGCTCCCTGTTTACCCAGGGCAAAGGACTACCTGCACTGGTGGCTGTCGAACAAGATTTTTCGGGAGTGGGCAAACAAAGAGGTCTTGCTTACGCTCAGGCGATTGGCTGCACCAGAGCTGGTTGCATCGAAACCACTTTTGCCGAGGAAACTGTGACCGATTTGTATTGCGAGCAAGCGGTCTTATGCGGCGGCATGCCAGAGCTTATCAAAAAGAGTTTCGAGACTCTGGTCAATTCAGGCTACCAGCCCGAACTTGCCTACATTTCTTGTTTGAAAGAAGTGAAATTAATCGCTGATCTTTTGTTTTCTATAGGCATGGACGGAATGAAAGATGCAATTTCAAATACCGCCAAATACGGTGCCGCTATTACTGGTCCAGAATTGATCAACGCCTCAACTCAAGCGAGACTCGAACAAGTGTTACAACGCATTGAAAGAGGAACATTTGCCCGAGATTTTATGGCTGAATCGAAAGCCGGTCACCCGACAATAAACAACATGTCCGAGCAAGAAAAGCGCTCTAAAATGGTACGCACCGGAAAAGCACTAAAGGATTCGCTGGAGTTTTAGCGATCAGCTTTTACTGCTAGGGGCTCGGCATTAACGACCAGAGTATCAATCAACCACACTTCTTTAAATTTTGCCGCCACTAGAAGCACCATTGGTAAACGGTATTCGGTCAGTGTTTCGAGCGAATCAACGTCACAGGCGACCAGGTATTTCAAATCGACATCTTCCAGACTGCTGATTGTCTTGACTCCATCAGCCAGAAGCTCGCTCAATAACTTTTTGCTCGCTTTGCTCTGTTGAGCAATCTGATTCAAAGTCTTATACAGCAACGGCGCCTCGCCTCTTTGTCGCTCAGATAAAAAGACATTGCGAGAACTAAAAGCGAGTCCATCTTTTTCGCGCACAGTTTCGACTCCCACAATCTTGACGGGAATGTGCAAATCAAAAACCATTTTCTTAATAACGACGAGCTGCTGAAAATCCTTTTCGCCAAAATAAGCGACGTCAGGCTGAACCAAATTGAATAACCTGGTTACAACCGTCGCCACACCAGAAAAAAATGCTGGTCGATATTCACCATAAAGGGACTTCTCTAATACCTCTGGCGGTATCACTTTCGTAGTACCCGATTGTCCACCTGGATACATTACATCCACAGTTGGGTGGAAAATGACGTCAACGCCCTCTTGCTCGCACAGGTCGCGGTCGCGCTCGAATGTGCGTGGATATTTGCCGAAGTCTTCAGTTGGTCCAAATTGCAATGGATTGACAAAAATCGAAACGATGACCCGCTGACACTCGGAGCGAGCTTGCCGAATCAATGTCAAATGCCCCTCATGTAAAGCGCCCATTGTGGGGACGAAACCAATCAAAGGCGTTGAGGGCGAAGATGAAGACTGCGTAGCCGGCAAATTTGCCCGCCACGCAGCCAGTCCCTGTCTATCCGTGATGATTTGAAGAGTCAACGAGAGTCAGTCTAATTAATTATGCTACGACCGGTTCTTCGACCATTCTCACAACCTGGAACGGCAATGCGCCAATCACTTCACCGTCAACTTCAAGAATGAAAAGATAGCTGCCCTCTGTTTCGAAGGTCAAACCAGTGAACGCATTGATGATTTTGTGTGTGACATTGTCGTTTGGCAATGGTTGCACTTTGGTTGCTGGTGAGAAGGCGATGATTTCGCCCTTTGGATTTGCGACTTTGAACTGGTACTCAAATTCTTTGTTGACTCCAGTCAATTGTGCGAAACCATAAAGCAATGGCAACTGCACTGGAAATTGCGGCGACATCACACCACTGTGAATGTTGACACAAGAAATTGCGTCACGACGCAGAACGTCTTGCAAAATAAGTTCGCAAAGAATAATTCCGATAAGTTGAGGCTTGTCGCCCATATTTCAAATCTCTTTGTTGGTCGGGTAATGAGTCTGGAATTATACTAGGACTGCAGGGCCAGGAGAAACTATGCTCGATCCGGAAGAATTTACGTTCATACAGTGGTTCTGGGTGTGCTTTTTTGGCGTCCTTGCAATCTTCTTCATCTGCAGATGGATTGATTTTAATTACTGAAAGAGATAACAAACTCGCTTCACCCGCAGTGTAGTCAAGCGCTCGCGCAAGCCAGGCGAACCTCCGGAACCGGTGCCTGGGGGCAGATCTAGCTCTATGAATATACTCTTGTCTTCAAAGGCTTGAAAACTACCCTTTCTCTCTTCTAATTTAAGTTACACCTGTAACAACTAATTTTCACTAAAGCTTTAATCCCCACAAGCATCTAACCGCCATTTGCAAACTGTTTCGCTCCCAACTCTGGTTGTGGAGTATCCGCTCGCCGTGCAAATTCCATGGCTGAAGCAGACCCACACCTGTGCCTGACCTCACCCAACCGCTTAACCGATCACATCCTTTGCACATCTGTTTGCAGCGATGCAGTTCCAAATCACCCAAATTTCACGACAAAACCAAGGACCATGACCATGACCGACAAACCTTCAGAAACCGTCTCTGGTGGCTCTGAGGAAGCTGGCGCAGCCGCTCCTTCCGCAGTGCCCCTTCGCAAACCACCCCACCGGCCCGCAACTACAACCGAACGTCTGCGGCTCTACAGTAAACTCAGTACCAACGCGGCAATTGCTCAGCTCGGAGATCCTGACACCGGCGACGCTCGCACATCCTCCGCCTCACTTGAGTTGGATAGTGTCACATCGGACGGTAAGTCGAAGCCGCACAATCGTCGCATGAAGGTGGATGTCACGCTTAGCATCTCTAACGACGGCAGCTGTCCTCCCCCGCCTTCGACACCAATACCTCCGTGCCCGCCGCCTTCGCACAATCCCGACCCAACTCGCCCGCCGTGTCGCCCGTCCAGCCGCTGGCCGTGGATCGTGGTGCTGCTGCTGGTGCTCCTTCTGATTTTGCTGGGTCTCAACCAGCTGGGTCAGAAAGACCATGGTTCGGCAAATAGCGTCTATTCCGGAACCGGCGACACCGCAACGCAAACAACACCAACAACAACGGTCTACACTACGCAGGCACCATCTTCAGTGCCGAACAGTCCGACCATTGTGCGCCTCGATGATACGGTGATGCCCGGAAACACAGTGATCCTGAATCAAGTCGGGGATGCAGTGTGCGACGGACTTTACCACCCTCTCAATCAGGTGCCTGACTTTGCAATTGTCCACACCCAGAACTGGGTGCACGACACTGCGACTCAGTGGCAGGTGCGTTGCGTCGAAAATCTTGGTGGGGCCACTGTGGTCGCGCTGGACGCCAGTCACAACGTCATCAACCGCCAGATTTACGGAGCGAACTATCACTTCGAAGAACAGCTGACTTTCGTCCTATCCACGGACGCAGCTGGTTTCCGCACGGTGCAAGTGGACTTCTATGCTCCATTCAACACCTTCATCGGTCGAACGATCTATCGCTTCGACTCTTCCAACCGCGTCTCGGATGCCTATCGGCAAGACGGCTTCCAGCGCCCCTTGCAAGCGTCACATTTCACTCGGGATCAAAACGGACTGATCACTTCGGTGACCACCGAAAAGACCCCACGCAATGGTGGCGAACGGGCTACGGCATACACCAAATCGGACATCGAAGCCTCGACCCGAGCCTACTACGCCTTCGACAGCTTCAATTGAGGTTTTCCCTCGAAAAAGCCGCGGACCTGTCGCAACCAACAACCCAACTAACATTCGGGAGTTAAATCCATGGATAGAGCTATTACAGTGGCCAGGGAGTTCAAAAAACTCCTTGCGCCGTGGAAGGACGAGCAGATACCCGATATTCTCGGCGCGGTCGATCATTCAGCAACGCTCAGCAAAAAGAAATTCAAAAAGGAAATCAAAGTCGAAGAAGCCGAACTCAATCACCTCGTTCGTCTGCTCAAAGAGCGCAACCTCGCGGCCATTTTCGTGCTGATGGGTCGTGACGGTTCGGGTAAAACCGGCACGACAAGCTGCATGGTGAAGTCTCTGGGGAACGACTACAAAATCGTCGGCAATGTCCCCATCGGTCCGCCTTCGGAAGAAGAGCTTGCTCACAGCTGGCTCTGGAAGTACATTCGCTCCGAAAGATGGCCGGCGATAGGTCAAATTCGCATTTTCGACCGTGGCTGGCCCGAGCGAGTCCTGGTTGAAAAAGTGATGAAGCTCACAAAGCCTGATTTGATCAATGAGTCTTACGTTCAGATGCGTCTGTTCGAAAAACTGCTCACCGAACAGGGAATCGTCCTGGTCAAACTTTGGCTCGATATCACAAAAGAAGAGCAGGAGAGGCGATTCGAAGAGCGGCGGAAATCAAAGCCGTGGAAGGTCTCGAAGTCTGATGCTATCGCCCGTGCGCATTGGGATGAATACACCCCGGCTGCCAACGAGCTTTTCCATCGCACTGGTTCGACTTTCGCACCGTGGCACATTGTCTCGAGCGAAGACAAGCGCTTCTGCCGAGTCACTGTTCTGCAAATCATCAATGCCCAGCTACGAGCCCGCTTAGCGGCTTAAAACTAGGCAGGGGCGAGAGACCTTTAACAGTCCATAAACCTCCCCCCTTTTGGTAGACAGTAGCGTAGTAAAAGTCCGACTACGCTGCTGTCTCCATTTTTTGTTCAAAGTCCGATGGAGACAAGAAATTTATCGTCGAATGTAAACGAATTCTGTTGTAAAAGACTTCGATATA
>JARLHI010000026.1 GCA_031292355.1 Candidatus Obscuribacterales bacterium | reverse complement strand
CACTACTGTCCGGTTAATAGTTGAATAAGTTTAGTTGGTTGCAATCATGGGTATCGAGATTTCGCTTCAGTGCCTCTGCAACCAGCGATGAAATGGGCTTTTTCTCGAACAAGTTGACCTCAAGAATCTGTAGAACAGTGTAGAGCGAGCACGGAATGCCCAACTTCTTTTTAGTGATCGCCACCAGCAGGTAGATGCACAAGGCAACCCATATCTGGCTCTTTACGGCATTGACCGATGTTCCGATAAACGACTTGATTCGCAGGTGCTGCTTGATCCATTTGAAAAATAGCTCCACCTGCCAGCGCTGCTTGTAAACCGCAGCTACGGTCTCTGCCGGAATCTCGAAATTATTCGTGAGAAACACAAGCCGTTTGTTTCGTTCTTTGTCAACAAAGCTGATACGACGTAACCGCTCCGGATAGCCTTTTTTCGACTTCTGCATTACCAAGGTGATGATCTGGTCTGCCCGCACGCCTGTTTCTTTGTTCTTCGGATTGGAATACAGCCGCTTGCACTTCAGGTTGCCCTTGGCGCGAACGACAAAGCAGGCTCCCTGTTGGTGAATGACGTATAACCGGCCGAAATCGACATAGCCTCTATCCATTGCATAGAAGGCATCCTTTTCGACCGGCAGATGGTCTAGCATCCTGACATCGTGGACTTTACCAGTGGTAATGGCTACCCAGGTCGGGATGGGACCGCGCAGATCAATGAGCGTGTGTATCTTGACCGCTGCCTTGGTCTTCCGGAACTCGGCCCACGGGAACAGTGAAAGGCACAGGTCAATGGTGGTCGAGTCAAAAGCATAGAGCGGTTGAGTAAGCTCAACGGCAATAGAATCACTCTGGTAAAGCCGTTGCGCCATGCCGATCAGCACATGGCCGAAATCCTGGAAGATGCGCCAGTCCCTGCGCTCGTTTGCATCGGCAAGGGTCGTCCTGGAGACATCACCACGAAAGCCGATGTGATAGAGCTTCTCCCGGTGAGAGTTCAGACAGGTTTCAATATCCCGAAGACTCTCACGCCCAGCCATCTGGGCGTATGCCAGACAGAGGAACTGGTCGAAGGTTGAAAAGCTCTTGGCTCTATATTCTCCACGGTAGCGCTGAACGCAGAGGTTGAACTCGTACCGGGGCAGATGTTGTAGAAGTTGCTTGAAAACGGTTGGGCCGGTGTGCATTGCTACCCTCCTGTAAAGCTAGGAAGGCTACACCCAGAACGAATTCATGTCGAAAAAAGAACAATTGTATCAAAGAGCGATAAAACTCAGTTAGTTACAGCAGTACAAACAAAATTTACCGGACAGTAGTGGTTTCAAATAATAACTCAGAAGATGATACTGATGCAATAGTTACTAATTATAAGCAACAGGGGCTAGAAATTGTATACGAGAAAAACAATGAAAATATTGGAGCCGATGGAAATTTTGCCAAATGTTTTTCATTGGCCTCAGGGAAGTATGTT
>JARLHI010000025.1 GCA_031292355.1 Candidatus Obscuribacterales bacterium | reverse complement strand
GTTCAGATCAATCTGAATCAATTTGGTATTACGGGAACGAACACCTTCCTTCTTGGCGGTGGCGGCTCTAACGGTACTGGGCTAATTGATGCCACTCCAGTGAGCGGTAACTATGGCGAAATTTACATCACTAATGGAGCCAGCAACTCAGGTGTCGGCAATATGACAATTAGCTCCGCTTCCGCAGTCAAGATACCCGATGGCGGCGGCTTAGCTGGCGGTGGTTATCTCGCTCTTGAAGCTTACGGTGGTACTCTTACGTTGCCGATTGGGTCGATCAGTGTTCCGGGTGCCGAAGCTGCAATCCAACTGGCGGCCAAGGAGGTTGATACCGTAGATGGTACCAATCTATCAGCTAACTACACGGCTGGCGGTGACTATCACTACGTCGATATTTATGCCGACACCTTCAAATACGCCGGTAATGTTGTGATCAGCGCCAATGGTTCTGGTGCAAGCGGTAACTATGGTTCGGTTTATATGCAAGGTTACACTACGACTTCGCCTACACAGGTGAATCTCATTGGAACGTCTGGTGCCACACTCAATATGGGCGCTGACGGCGATTACACCTATGCTCAGGTTTCTGGTGACAATATCGCCATGTCTGGCGGTGCAGTGACCATGCACTCGGAAGGTACTACCGACCACACGGTTTACATCACCAATAGCAATACTCAAACCGGTACAACTGACACAGTCACTATTTCGGACGGCAACTTTATCGCCGATGTCAGTGGCGGCGCCGGAAATGTCGATATCGAAGCTGCGGCCGTAAATATCACTTCGCCAGCTTTTACGCTCATCGGCGACGGAAACAGCTCCGGCAATGGTGACGGTGGTAATTTGACCTTGAATGCAGGTTCTACCGCATTCGGTCAAAATACTCTTCTGACCTTCTCTTCCAACGGGAGCGGGACAGGCAATGGAGGTGCTATTTCGGTATCGAGTGGTACGGATTTGACTAATATCGATACTATTAATTCAAATGGTGGATGTAATAGTGGAAATGGCGGTCCTATCACGCTAAATGGCAACCGTGTCTCTTTTGCACAAATCAATGGTGCTGGCGGTGGTGGTGACAATACAATGTGCATCGCAGCTGCAAGCTCTACAGCAAAAAACTTGGCGCCGCGTGTCGCCGGAGACGGAACGGGCGCCGACCTTATCATAAATACCGCAGAAGACTGGGCTGTTGATCGACTGCTAGGTGTAGACGTTCATGGCGAGGGAGCCGGTAACGGTGGAACAATCACTGTAACTAACGCTGTCACTGTCGACGCATCACTGTTACGTGGTGGTGTGCTTAATGCAACAGGTGGTGAGTCTGGTGCCGGTGGAAAAATTTCGATAGCCAAAGTGCAGAACTACGGTTTCCCTCCGCAAATATTGTTCTTGGTGAACGCCGGTCAGAGTTCTCCAGTAACAAATCCTGATGGTTTGTTGAAGCTAAATGAAGTAACTTGCGGACAATGGAAAATCGGCTTAGGTAATGGTAACGTTAACTGGCCCCAAGCCTACTGGGATTGTGCTAACCCTATGTTAACTCCAGCCCAGCAGCCGGCTAATGATAAAATTCCTGCGTCAGTTGCGACTACTCTGGTGAATCCTCCTATTATAAATACGGCGGCGATTCAAACGAGTTTGAACGCCAGTGCCACCAACATATTCTTCTTTAACGCTCCCGGTGATTGGAACTCCTTTTTCAATAACTTCAACGGAAGGCAAGCAGATCCATCCGATGGTGGTATCACTATCTCCGTTGCTTCGGCGAATAGCACTATCGTTTGGTCGTCAGTATTTAATACAAGTTCTGCAATCGTAGCAAAAAAACCACTGTCCACTAATCAAGTCACCAACAATATCGCGCACGAGTTGGGACACGCTGTGGACGCTAGTCGCAGTTCCTCGCTATCCGGCGCTTATGCAGGCGACATAGGTAAAGACGAAACGAATATACAAAATGCAGGTGCGCCCTGTTCCACGAACAATTCGAAGCCCTTCGATAACGTCGTGGATAACAAAACCAACGCCGCGATGTGTGACCCTGCTACGGGGATGTTGGTGGCAAATACTTCATACAATGGTCTCAACGATCTTCAAATCGCCCAGACTTCGAGTATCGGGGTATTTGGTGACCCCAACAAAGCGAGCGAAACCTTCGCAGAGGCTTTTGCATACGCTTTTAAATTCAAATCTCTGAATCCTTTTCCCTGGTCTGACGTTTTTCAGACAACGGCAGAAGGTGTATTCAAAAACGGTTACTATGCCTGTGCGGTTTCGAGAGCAAACAATGTGCTGTACAACACAGCTTATAGTTGTCCATAAATCCTACGGTTAGGTGAGTCAGGACGTGCCGTTCTCAAGACGGCACGTCTCCTCTCATAGAAATGCGAACACCACTAACACAGCCATTAGAGAATGAAAGTTCAAGGCAACTTGCCGGTGGTCCAAGAGGAATAATCGCTGGTCGATTTTTCCCTAAGGCGTAAAACTCGGATAGTCCTTCAACATTGGATCTGCGCAGAGACGGAGCGCCCAATAGTTTATGAACTTGATCTTCAGTCATGCCAATGATTTTGAATTCATGGAGTAAACTCCAAACCATCAGCCATCGGGTTTTGTTTTCTTGCCATGTTTTTTCGTCAAACGGAGCACTTATAGCCGTTAATTGCGTGTAATCAGTGGGTACTTTTTCGCTTTGCGGTACAGCCCGGCTTTTAGTAGAAGCCTTAGCTTGCCATGTGCTGTATGCACCTACTTTAAATGAGGTGTTGATTTTCTCAACAAAACGAAATTTGCGAACTTTGTCCGAATTCTCTTCATACTTAACTTCGAGCGAACTCTCTTTATATGGACCTAGTGTTCTATAAAAGCTAGAACCATTGAGTACGACAGGGTGACCAAAAACTGAAAATACATCTTTTGAGGTGAGACCTACGAGATGAAGATCATCGTTGAGTTCTCGTGCCTCCTCCCGTTTGCCTACATTCGACCTTCGCCATTCTGTATGCTGCGGATACTCAGCTCTATATGGGTAAGACTGTTGGCCGTCTTTACTTTGCACCACATTATTGTTTGACGACAATTCACTTGTTTCAGCGTTCGAGTTTAATGCGACAAAATTAGCTGTTCCTAGCGCAAGCGAGCATGCAACTAAGACTATTTTCATTGGCTCTCCTCTGCAAGCGTTTAAACATCTCATTCAATCGTTGCTTGCGATTTTTCCTGATTGTTTTAGTGCCTCTGTAATAGAAGTATTGCAAGTAAACACCATCAACGCAATATACAAATAGAATTGCTGAAGAGTACTTTTGCTTTTTTTAGACTGATTGGCAGAATCTATCATTTGTAATGCGGAACCGCCACGCAGATTAATGACCGCTTCCGGTCGGCAAACGCGCTTGTATGCGAACTCTTGAATGGGCGGGATTATAGTACCTTTTTAGCGAGCAATCGCTGATCTGCAATGGCAGCTATTAATCGAACTTTGTTGCATCTTTAGACACGTGCAAAAGCTTGCCTTTACGACATCGTCGTGCAGGTGGAATCAATCTGGCTGTCGTTGCAGCCACCTGC
>JARLHI010000005.1 GCA_031292355.1 Candidatus Obscuribacterales bacterium | reverse complement strand
CATTCGATTTACACTGTGTCATTCAAAAGCTCCGTTAAGTACTCGATTCTTGTGCCTCGTAAACACAGATTCTGAGCCAACTGACAGGGCTTTTGTGCTTTTTAGAAATGAATTCGGTATCACTCCCGTGAATAATCCGGGAAACACAAAACTACTATACGCTATAGCGAGTGCATAGACCACGGTCACAATCTGATTGAGGCTTGCGGTTTATTGAACACAGAGGTATGTTTGTCTCGCACCGGTCACAAAAGCTGTCCTTTGGGGAACAGATCACGAATCCGTAACGCCTCCACAGCAAGCGATCAGAATCGAGTCTAGCTAATCGAACTGAAGCTAAAAAAGGAAATCTGTGAAAAAGCTATTACTAGTCGACGATGATACTAATATTCGCTTCGTAGTGCAGATCTGCTTCGAAGGCTCGCCGGAGTGGAGTTTGCTCGAAGCCTCCAACGGTCAAGAGGCTCTGGAGATAGCACAAAATGAGCTTCCAGATTTGATATTGTTAGATATGATGATGCCTGGGATGGATGGAGTGACAACGCTTGGTCATTTGCGTCAGAACCAGATCACAGCGGCGATTCCCGTCATTTTCATGACCGCGAAAGTTCAAACTCATGAGTTAGAGAGCTACAAACATCTGGGCGTAGAAGGTGTCATTACCAAACCTTTCGACCCGATGACCCTGCCTGACGAAATTAAGGAGATCTTGTCGAAGAAGGTCTCGACAAGCTAAAAAAATAATTGATCAGCAAGAGCCGACAACAAAACCTGATTACGATATGGCTCGTCATAGCTGGAGTATTGTCTGCGGGCGCGATAGTGACATACCGCCAGTTTTCCGAAATCGACGAACAATCACGTTACGTCAATCACACTCATTTAACACTTTCCTGTCTCGACGATATTCAAACCAATTGTTTGCAAGTCGAAAATGCCAATCGCGCGCTCGCCTTAACCAGCGAGCCAAAATACTTTGAACAGAAACAGACGGCGAAAGCAGCGGCTTTCGACAAATTGAAAGATTTCCAACATCTCACAGTCGATAATTTCCAACAACAAAAACTTATTCCCCGACTAAGCGATGTAATGACGGAGCGCTTTGCTGTTGCGGACAAAATTTCCGAAATCGCTAAAGTCAACATTCCCCGCTCGCCTGAAATACAGACCGTTGTTTCGAAAGGTTCTTCAATCACCGCCTTGCTGGATAGCCTGGTTGGTCAAATGAAAGCAGAAGAAGAGAGGCTTTTAGTTGTTCGACTGCGCCATCAGAGTGAGGAAACACAGCGCACGCGCATGACTCTTTTTGCCCTCGGATGCTTTGCATTGTTTTGTCTTGCTATCGCGGTCTGGATGATCTGGATTTATTTCAAAGAGAGCAAAGAATCAGAGCTTCTTTTTCGCGCAATCTTCGACAACACATATCAGTTCACCGGCATGCTGGCTGCCGACGGCAAAATAATAAATGCCAACAAAACCTCTTTGGATTTTAGTGACGTCAAATCTGAAGATGTAGCTGGTGTAAATTTCTGGGATTTAACCTGGTGGAATGATGCGGCAAACAATATCAACGGTAGGGAGCGCATTCGCAAAGCCGTTGAAGACGCCGGCAACGGCAAATTTGTGCAGCTGGAGACTGATGTTTACAATCGACGCAACCAGAAAATCACGATCGATATGTCACTAAAACCCATCCTCGATGAATCCGGAAAAGTTCTGTTTATCATTCCTGAAGGACGCGATATTACGCAGCGCGTGAAGATCGAAAACACCCTCAAAATTAACGAACACAAACTCAAATCCCTGCTTGCATGCCTTGCTGAAGGCGTTTATCAAGTTGATCAAAATGGCAATGTGATTTATCTAAACGCTGCTGCAGAAACCATGCTTGGTTATTCTCAAAGCGAAATTATGGGCAAAAACATGCACGACTTGATTCACACAAATACACCTTCTGGCGAAGTGAGATCAATTACTCAATGCTCGATGCTCAATGTCATCCGCGATCGTCAAATTCATCGTGAACCCGAAGATTTCTACCAGCGAAAAGACGGTAGCTTCGTACCTGTCGAATTCGTCAGCTCACCAATTATCGAAGGCGACGAATGTGTTGGGGCGGTCATTGCCTTTCAGGACATCACTTTACGCAAAGAATCCGAAAATCGGGTCAGCGAATTCTACTCGACCGTTTCTCATGAATTGCGCACACCTTTAACATCAATTAGAGGTGCTCTGCGTTTGCTGGAAGGCGGCAAGGGCGGCGAAATAGGCGAAAAGGCGATGAAGCTTGTAAAAATGGGGCGCACCGAGTGCGACCGTTTAGTGCGCCTGATTAACGACATGCTAGACATTCGCAAAATCGAAGCAGGAAAGTTGGAGCTGAAACCAATTTTGCTCAAAGCCTCACTGCCAATAGCAGAAGCGCTGGAAAACCTGGCGCCGTATGCCGCTGAAAATCACGTCAAACTTAGAAGTGATATCATCGAAGACTTCTCGTTTCAGGCAGACCAGGACAGACTGACGCAAATATTGACGAATCTTATTTCAAATGCCATCAAATTTTCGCCGGCCGATGGCACAGTATTAATCAAAGTTGGCTCCGGGAATGTCTTTCCTGACGGTAGCAAATCCGTTCGCTTCGAAGTCATCGATAACGGATGTGGTATCAGCGAAGCGGCTCAGCAAAAACTCTTCGGGCTATTTCAACAAGTTGACTCCTCAGACTCACGCGCCAAAGGCGGTACTGGTCTAGGTTTAGCCATTACTAAGGCCCTCGTCGAGCAACATCGGGGGAAAATTGGCATCATCAGCAAAGAAAATGAAGGCTCTACTTTCTGGTTCGAATTACCACTGGATAACACCGAAATTCCGGTGATTGAAAATGCAACATCAGATGCCACCACCTCTGAAAAACCGGTGCTGCTGCTGGTGGAAGATGATGTGACGCTTTCGACCTTACTGACCTTCTCACTGCAGGATACCTATCAGGTTAAACATGCTGACTCAGTGGAAGCAGCTTGTGTGGCTCTGAAACAGTGGAAGCCCATGGCAATTTTGCTTGATTTGCATCTTCCAGATGGACATGGAGATGATCTGATCGACAAAATGAAAGACTCAGACGATACCAAAAATATTCCAATCGTCACTATGAGCGGCCAAGAAAACAAAATGCGCAACCTCAGTCAGCCGGTGATCATCGACTTTCTCAAAAAGCCCTTCGATGAAGCTACTCTGCGTGCGGCTCTTTTGAGAGCGCAGCAATCTCAGGTGGATAAAACCGCGCATATTTTAGTGGCAGAAGATGATGAATTGACTGTCGCTTTACTGAAAGACCAAATCGAAAGACTGGGTCACACCTGCCGCACGGTGCGCACCGGCGAGGAGGCTCTGGAAGCCATCCAGCACAGCCACATTGACTTGCTAGTACTCGACCTGGGCATGCCCGGAGTCGGCGGCGCTGGAGTGATTGAAGCGCTAAAGCAAGCCGGTTCTGATGTGCCTTTAATCGTTTACACGGCAAGGGACTTGAGCACAACCGAGAAAAGGCGCCTTTCGCTTGGACCATTTGGTGCCACAAAACACCTAACTAAGTCTGTAGACACCGATGAGGACTTCCTCAACGCAGTAAAAGACATGCTCAATCGACTACCCGCCCAAGCAAAGAACTAGTCGTCTATAATGGACCCCTCTTCGAGGGAGAACATTCATGACTGAACAAGCCAGTGTGCTTTGCTTTGCCGGCAGCCTGCGGACCGATTCGCTCAACAAGAAACTTGTAAAAATAGCAATGGCCGGTGCCAAAGAAGCTGGAGCACGAGTCACATTTGTGGACCTTAACGAATTACCAATGCCCATCTACAACGGCGATGACGAGACTAAAAGTGGATTGCCTGAAAACGCCAAAAAATTCAAAAAGCTTATGAAAGAGCACGACGCTTTCTTGATTGCTTCTCCCGAGTACAACAGTTCAGTCTCTGCAGCGTTAAAAAATGCCATAGATTGGGCCTCTCGCCCAGAGCCTGGAGAAAAACCACTTGAAGCCTTCAAAGGAAAAGTAGCTGGTGTAATGGCTTGTTCGCCTGGGGCGCTCGGAGGGTTGCGCGGGCTAGTGCACTTAAGAGCTATTTTAGGCAATATTGGTACTATTGTTGTAAGTATTCGGTGTACCCGTGATGTGGTAAGGGAAATTTCATTTCAAAAGCAGTAATCAAGGATGGCCTTTTGAACAAGAAAGGATCATGCTTTTGTCATGGCAAAAGGCATCCTACCGAATAAAATTGACCCCGCTGTG
>JARLHI010000004.1 GCA_031292355.1 Candidatus Obscuribacterales bacterium | reverse complement strand
CAGCAGTTCAGGCGGAGCCGGTCGCAGTTATGGTGGCGGCAGCAGTTCAGGCGGAGCCGGTCGCAGTTATGGTGGCGGCAGCAGTTCAGGCGGAGCCGGTCGCAGTTATGGTGGCGGCAACAGTTCAGGTGGAGCCGGTCGCAGTTATGGTGGCGGCAGCAGTTCAGGCGGAGCCGGTCGCGGTTATGGTGGCGGCAGCAGTTCAGGCGGAGCTGGTCGCAGTTATGGTGGCGGCAGTAGTTCAGGCGGAGCCGGTCGCAGTTATGGCGGCGGTGGAGCAGCTGGAGGAGCCGGCCGCAGTTATGGTGGCGGCAGCAGTTCAGGTGGAGCCGGTCGCAGTTATGGCGGCGGCAGTAGTTCAGGTGGAGCCGGTCGCAGTTATGGTGGAGGAGCCAGTCGCGGCTATGGTGGCGGTGGCTCAGAAGAAGGTAAATCTGATATCAGTCGAAATTTTGCAGGCGGTGGACGCAGTTCGTCCAGTGAAGGCGGTCGCAGCTATGGCGGCGGCGGAGCAGCTGGTGGAGCCGGTCGCAGTTATGGTGGCGGCGGAGCAGCTGGTGGGGACAGTCGCAGTTACGGTGGCGGTGGAGCAGCTGGTGGAGCCGGTCGCAGTTATGGTGGCGGCGGAAATAGCAGTTCCAGTGGTGGCGAAGGTGGTGCGGCTCGCAGCTATGGCGGCGGTGGCAAACCGTATCAGCGATCAGAAGGTGGCGAAGGAAAGAGCTTCGGCTCTGGTGGCGTTAGCCGACCTTTTGCTGCAAGAGCACAGGGTGCAGGAGCCCGGCCTGGTGGCGGAAAATTCTCCGGCGGAGCGAAGTCTTACAGTGGTGGCAAGCCGTCGTTCGGTGCTGCTAAAAGACCAAGCAGTTCAAACAACAAACCGTCAGGCGATCGTAATCGTTCAAGATAATCGACTTATCGCAGTCTGATACCATTTGCAGCGCTGATGGAATGACCATCGGCGCTGTTATTGTACTTGCGGCAAAAATAATTCGAGATACTGAAACAGCCATAAATGCACCAGATAGGCGAGCAATCCTGCGCAAGGGATTGTTAAAAACCATGCCAGCAACATGTCTCTTGCAATCAACCAGTGTACTCCGCGTTTGCGTTCCGCAGTGCCTATTCCCATCACTGTAGAGGCAATCACTTGCGAGGCCGACACTGGTCCACCTGTCATAGAACCTGTTAAAACGACCGCAGCTGAGGCTAACTCTGTGACGAAGCCATGAACCGGTCTCATTCGGTATATGCCACCACCGACTCGTTTGACGATACCTGGTACCAGGGAGGCAATACCTGTAGCCATGGCCGCTCCAGATATTATGCGCACCCAGATTGGAATATCAGTGCCTGGAAGATATTTGGCCGCTCCCAGAGCGAGCACCATGAGTCCCATTGCCTTCTGTGTGTCGTTTGCACCATGGGCAAAGGCCAACACCGGCACGGTGATGAATTGCATTAATTTGAGTGGTTTGTTCACAGCCGTGCTGCAGCGAATCAGCAAAAGCATGGTTACCTTTAGAAAAACGTAGCCGGCTAAAAATCCGATCAAAGGCGATGCGAACAAACTAATTACGACTTTATAGACTCCTGTCGGATGAATAAGTCCACCGAGCTCCCCCCAGACCACATATTGAAAGCCATGTCCGGCTGCTGCTAGTGCGCCGAGGATGCCACCGACCAGAGCATGAGTGGACGATGATGGTACTTTGATTATTTTCGTTACGTAGTTCCAGAGTATTGCAGAAAATAATCCGCTTGCAAGCACTGGCAAAAGCGACGGATTGTCTGGCCAGCTTGTGAGATTACGGATGGTACTAGATACGGCGGATCCACCGAGCATTGCACCAAGAAACTCGAACGTTGCGCAAACAAAAACGGCTTGTAGCTTTGTCATCGCGCGACTTGCTACAGCACTGGCTGCAACTGAACTGCCGTCTTGAAAGCCGTTCGTATAAGTGAAAAGCAAACTCAGACCAATTACTAAAATTACCATCGCCAGTGTCGACAAAATTTATCCTCAGCTCATTTTGACGATGACATGGAGAAGTTTTTCGCCGAGAAGATTGATCCTTTCAGAAGCATATAAAAGAGATCGGTATATTTCGGTCGTTTTGAAAATCAGTTTGATGTCGTCTTGAGCAAACAATTCACTCATGGCCACTCGATAGGTTTTGCCCAAGCGATTTTCTGACTTGCGGGCGAGTTGCGCAAATTCATACGCCTCTTTGTGGTTTCGATTGAGCTGGTGGAAAGAGCTGTTTATGCAGCGCGTTCCCTCGACGAGAATTTCGGCCATCTCGATAAAAGCGGGATCAGATGGATGCATCTGCATTGCATCCATCTCACGTACTGTGGCTTTGGCAGCATTGATTATTTCATCCAAAAAGACGGCGATATCGTAAATATCTTCGCGGTCGAATGGGGTAACAAAACTATCGTTGAGCTTTTTTTCCAGACTCAGTTTTTGTTCATCAGCAGCACTTTCGAGATCGCGCACTTTCTGCTTATTCTCGAGGCTGCCTGTGGTCAAATAAGATTGCAGAGCGAGCATGCCTGACAATGTGGTTTGTGACTGCTCTCTGAGCAGAGCGTAAAAATCATGTTTAGGTTCAAACAGCTTAGACAGCCAACCGGACTCTTTCTTTTTTACGACATCAACATCAACATCTGTCGGATGGGGCTTGGGCGTGCTTTCCAGTTCATCGCGCAGTTCTTGCTTGATCTCTTGTTTTATCTGTTCTTTGAGATTTTTAGTCGGACTGATTTGAGAATTCTGTTCGGATTCGCGCTTTGATTGGTCATTTGCCATAAGAAGTGCCGCCATGTGCTCATAGATTGCACACATAGATTAGGGCGCTTTCTTTCAAGCAACATGAGACACAGTTTTACTTGCGACCGGCCCTTTGCTTATATTCTGTTAGCTGAGTCAAGTTAGGCTCTGTCACAGACTGCAATTTCCTTGTTTCGCGAGCGCGCTCTTTTTTCGGCATCAGCAATTTGCTTAGTGAAATCCATCCCATGACACGACATTTTTCGCCTAAGCGAACGCGTAAATCTCGCACCTTGGCTTTGAAATGAGCAACGTAGGGAAGTCTTTGATTGTTGAAACCGTAAAGCGCTTCGCTGATGCCGACCGGTGAAAAGCAATACACTGTTTTGCCGACAGTTAGTTTGTCGTCTGGTTGAAGCTTTATGCGCATCGGACCAACTTTTTGCGAGTTCAAAGTCGTGCCATTTCGACTGCCTAAATCTTGTACGTAGTAGTCTCCATTGACATTGCATATAGACACATGGCGTCGTGAGAGCGAAGTATCGTTCTTGACGTAAATGTTGCAGTCAGACGAGCGTCCGATTACTATTTCCTCGCCGTCGAGCAAGTGAATTTTGCCTTTGCCCAGGTCTACCAGACAGGCGAGCAAATTGTTGCTTTCAAGCTTTGCTAAGTGGTCTAACATATTTAGGTCCCTTGCTGAGTTCAGAGGGAATAGCAATTGCCAAGATGCCAAATGAATTATTAACTCAGACTCACTAATTTGCAAGTAATTTTTTTACAAAATCAGACAAAAGATCGGCGAATGTCATGACTGGACTGGGAAAAGACAGGAAAACTTGCGCTATCATTCGATATTTTGGGTCGGAGACATATGCCTGAGCAATCTCACGAAGTCGGCAACGCCGCCACAGACGCCCTTCGACCGAAGCTAGAAGTAATTTGTAGCGATAAGGAATCACGAGCTCTGCTTGAGCAGCTCAAAGTCTCCTGCCACAAGGGATGGTTTTTTGAGACATTTCGAATCGAGAGTCAGGGCTATATGGTTTATAAGTTTTTGCTGCTGGATTTAGATAACCAGAAAAGCATAGATAATGAACAATACGTTCGCTACTTGGGTTGGGTTGAAGCTAGCGAAAGTGAAGACTCGGTCGTCGTTCGACCATCGGGTAGTCTCGAGAATTTTCTTTCAGGTGAAATCCGAAGCCTTCTCATCAAGCGCTTTCATGATGACATGCTTGAACCTGTCTGCAGGCGCCAGCGAATGCGAGTCATTTATTCTAAATAGGGAGTTGTGCTCCCCAAACGAAAAGATTGTTCGAAGCGAACAATCTTTCGAAATCTATTGAGCCTAGGCTTTTATCAATTTATAAAGCGCTAACCTTTTTCAGAGCTTCAGCGCAACGACGACAGTCATCAGCAGTAGCTTTCATTTGCAGATCGTTGCCGAGAGACTCACAAGAAATAGCGGCTTTGTTGCATGCCTGAATGCTTAATTTTGCGGCATCCTTATTCAGTTCAGAGCCGCGATTTAGATAATCTTCGCTCAACTGACAAGCCTTGACGCAATCTTTGAGTGCTCTCATATGATTCGTTTCTTTGTACTTAGCGCCTTTGTCGTCGCCGTACTTAATTGCGGTTTCACAGCTTGAGACGCACTTCTTACACTCATTGGAAGTCTTGGCCACGTCTGCGTTTTGAGCGAAGACTGATTGTCCGCTCGTCAGCGCAAATAAGACCATTGCTACTAGCACTGTTTTGATTTTTCGTTCCATTGTTTTTTCCCCATAACCGATGTAGGGGATGTGACGTGGCCATTTGTCTGGTGGTTCCAGTTGAGATCGGCAGCTCTGGCATTGCCGTCTCAAAGCTGAAATAATGACATGCAAGCCGATTCTGAGCATCTAAATGAAGACGTTCCGCCGCACAAATTCAATCCCAACAGTCGCATTATTAAGCGGCGCGTTGGCGCTTTCGTTTTCAAGTCCACTTCAAGTCGAGGCTGAAAGTGGTGCCAGTCGTCTCGACAAAGCCTTGCAAAAGAAAGACTTTTTATTGGACGAAGCTCACGATGAATTTGCAGATAATTCCAAAATCAATTTCACATTGCCAAAACGAAAGCTAAATCAAAAAATGCTGAATGGCATTGTGGCTTGCCTACAAGAGCCCACAAAATATACCTACGGAAAAAAAGGCGGCGTCTTTAAAGAATTGCTTGGTAAATACGATTCGACGATATCATCGGTTCGAGGTGGTGCACATCTTGAAAAACCTACAGGCTGCTATGTGGGTGATTTCACCATTCATTACGGAGCCGATTATCCTAGAGTAACGCTGCCTGATATTGGTTACTGGGCGTACGATTTGCATCAGTTTTTGCAATTGAATAATGGCTGGTACAAGCGCATGAATAGCAGCAGGTACATCAAATACGTAGATAAAGAAACATTCGCCAGGCAATGGTTTTCCCGCTTGAATAAGAATTTTTCCACACTTACTCCAGCAGCCCAAGCGGTCTTTCTTCATGATGCCATAGAAGATGGAATGGTTGTTTTCTGGTTTTTTGAAACACACAAGCGTCAGGAAATTTTCGAACGGCAAACTACCTGGTTATTACTTGAAATTCGCGAGACTGAAAAGCGGCTTTAAATGTCATTCCAGATATATTCTTTAAGGATGATTGTCTCGTCGTCTTGAAAAACCACTCCTTCGGCTTCCAACAATCGTCTTTGTTCACCGGGCGGAATGCTTAGCTGTTTATGCGAGCGTTTAGCACCCAGCCAACTCCTTGAGCACTCAGCCGTTTGTCGATCATATGTGAGATGACACCATATGTGAGGATGCGCCCCCTGGAATTTGCTGGACTATTTCATAGACTTTTTCATAAACTGACTTAGGTTCTATTTTAGTCAATAGAGGGCAAAGATTCGGACTTGCAGTGGAATATTAAGGGTACATCTGACTAGAAGGTCAGGAATTTTTGAGGAGTTAGTAGTGGATTTTCCGGTTAAGCGGGCATTTCGAGGTGGTTTGACGTCGGTCGTCATATTCGGAACGACAATGTTGCCAGCGCTGAGCATTGACGGGGACTATGTTTTGACTCAACGAAGTAAAAAAATGGGCGACCAGTATTCCTATTTGACCCCGGCTGGGATTCGACTGACGAATCCACGCTCTGGTACATCCATCGTCTCTAAAGCGCCCCGTTGGGATATCGAGTTATTTAACGACAAGACTCATTTGATGGGTCAAATTACGCATGAGAAGTATAAGCACCAGATTGCCGCTACCGGTACGCACGAATTCATTTCTGGACAGTGGGAGCGTCAGAGGACGCCCGTTACTGTTTGCGGTCTTAAATGCACTGAATACAGGATTAAGGGAGCCATGCAAATAGTTCTTGCTAACGGCGCTAGAGACACAAATACTGGTGTCGTTGGCGGAGTCTATATCGTTTATGACGGCATCAAGCTTGACCCTGGGTTAACTGAATTGATGACTGTCGCTTATGGACTCCCTAACCTTTCTTCCTTGCCACTGATCATGTATTGGGAAATGTCTGATGGCTCTCACTCAAGCAGATTGGAAACATACCGAGTTGACCGAACGAAAATTCCGCTTGCTTTTTTCGATAAACCAAATGGCTATAAAATGGCTTCCAGTTCGGAGCTCGTTTTTCTCAGCCCCGATCAATTAGAAATGATGGAGATGATGGCGCACCAAGGGGAAGCTCCGAACACTGTAGTAAATGCGCAGAAGGCTCTCAACAAAAACTCGGTTGAAGGTGCCGCAGCTAGCCCTGGTCAGGCAGGCATTATGTACAATCAAAAGGATATAAAAGCGATACTCGAAAAAGTCAAACAAAACGGCAAATAGGACGCCTGACCTTTTCAATGAAATGCAAAAAAGGAGGCTCGGTCAGAGCCTCCCTTTTTATGAAGTCGATTTGAACAATCTTAAGGAATCGCACCGGAGCTGGTACTACCAGTGCCAGAAGTGCTACTTCCAGTACCAGAACCACTAGAACCAGAACCACTAGAACCAGAACCACTAGAACCAGAACCACTAGAACCAGAACCACTAGAGCCGGAACCACTAGAGCCGGAACCACTAGAGCCGGAACCACTAGAGCCGGAACCACTAGAGCCCGAACCACTAGAACCAGAACCGCTAGAACCAGAACCACCACCAGATCCAGAACCGCCGCCCTTACCTCCTTTGATAGGACCTACGGTGATAGGACCACTTGTGCCGCTTCCATTGCCACCACTGTTATTGCCAGATGAGTTGCCGCCGCCGCCGCCGCCATTCCAGCCACCGGTCGTGCCGGATCCACCGGAAAATTCACCAGCATTGGGAATCAATGGACCGATGGCCTGAGGATTGCCACCTTGTCCTGTCTGCAAATGAACGTTGACATATCCCAGGTCATCTTGTTGCCCCCAGCTATTTGTCCCTACTGCAGGGGCGGAGTTTCCGGTATTAGCTGTAAGCAGTGATGATACTATTGGCTCGGTTGCAAACGCCGTGAATTTTTGTGAGGTTGGTCCCCCAAACGGCACTTGAACCGGTAAATTGCAGACCATGGATGTGCTTACCGTCACTTGCTGAGCATTTGGTTCTAAATACGAGACAAGTGACGGTGAGCTGGTCATGGTGCTCGGTGGATAATTGGTCACCACCGAATTAGCGGCGGCCTGTCTTAACGCTGGCGTACTTTGCCCTGCTGCAAGCCTTGCGGCGTGCTTGGCGAGGTCATCGTTGGCCGTTTGGGTCAAGACAATCGCTGATATGTCGATCAAGATCAAAACGATGGGTACCAGGACAACTAGGCCAGTGACGGCTTCGGCTATACTTGCGCCCTTTTCGCTCTGATTTCGGCGAATCATCATATGCTAACCTCTACACGAATTTGTAAGAACATGACCATTGTATCCAGGGTTCGTTTAGTTCGGTGTGTTGAACATGTTGCCACCGAGGACGGTGTTGGCAAATTCAAGGTGACCGAGCAGGTTTCCATAACCAGATGAAGTTTGCCACAGAGCATGGTCAATACCCGTTAATCCTGCGGTTCCACCGAGTGGGGTTGTAGGACCATAATAGGGTTGAGCGTGCAGGTTCAAGTCTCCTTCTGATATGGCTGTACTTTCTGGTCCGACTCCCCAATATTGTGGATTACGTGTTACGTCTACCATTTTGTTTACGAGACCATATTCTCCCTGGCAGTGATTGGTTGGGTCGACGGGCTGTCCATCAGGAACTGCACTTGAGAAAGCTGGTGGAGGTCCAGCGTCCATGACTAGGCTGGCTGTTTGATCTGCCTTGGGCAAGTAAATATAGAATTTTTCACCCATGGGCATCGAATTAGAAGCAAGCAAGTTCTGGACATCTTGGAGTGTGCAGTTTGGTTGGATTTGTTTGCAGCGATAGTAGATCTGATTCATTACGGTTTGAGTTCCACATGAATTGCTGTTGCCCCATGCATCGATCTGTTGCAAGTAGATGTATGGTGTTTTGGGCTTCATGATAGGCATCGTGTTGTAAGGCGATGGATATGTGTGAGTAGCTCCTAGGACTTGACCTGGGAAGTTTTTGTCTTCATACATGCCCATACCAGTAGAACCGTTCATCGCTGCGTTATCTGAGTACGTAGGACCAGCTGGAGCAACGATTGCAACACCTTGCATGTGATTTTGGAAGGCGTTGATGACCTGATATTTGATTACGTCTACGTTGGAGAAAACAGCGCCCATTGTCGACATGTCAGTTCCCTGACCGTTCGGCAATGTGCGTCCGTAAGTCAAAGCCATTGAATTCAGCCAGTTGAGGCAGTTTCCTTGCAGATATCCCGCTTGCTGAAGTTGGGTTAGACAATTGTTCTCTTTTTTACCCGTATAGAACGGAGCTTTGATTTGACTGAGTACCGATCTTGTGGCTGGCAGACCTGCTTGTTGAGGGTTGGTTGCCGCAAAGATGTTAGATGTCGATGGCGCACCACCGCCACCGCCTGGTCCACCACTACCGGAACCACTGTTGTAACTAGCCCAGTCGTCAACCAAGGTGGTTGGATTGGACGAGCTATTGCCCGATCCTGGAACGTTGGAGAATACTGCTGCCGGTCCGGACGCGCCGTTTACGACAGATAGAGAGATACCTGGTGGATTGAACATTTCGTTGTTGAAAATGTTGTTTGAGTTGTCTGTTGGAGCGATACCGCTTAATGTGGTGCCTGGGCGATTGAAGATTTCAACGTATCCTGCTGGCATTGAGACCGCATAACCAGGGTCGACTGAACCAACTAGGGCGCAGGCAACGGAACCTCCAAAAGTTGAGCTATTTGAGTCTAAAGACTTAGAGCTAACTTTGAAAGCATTTGGTGGTACGAAATTATCGAAATTACCATTAGTGTTTGCGTTGAAGTCACCGATTGAAACAAGGTGAGGCATCTGCATCGGGAAAACGGGAAGAGCTGTGTAGTACAGATCTTGCATTCCGCCTGAACCATTAACAGATAATTTGAAGGGTGTGTAGCCTAGAACATAACCAGGATAGTTACCCTGCGTGCCAGCTTTGTCTGGCGGTGGTTGAATCGTGGCATTTGTATTGAACAATCCGGTAGGCAAACTGATTTGCGGTCCGAATTGATCTTTTTCGAAATACAAATTACTGGATGCTGCAACAGAAGCGCTGGTGCCACCAAGCATCCAGGCTGCACCGTATCCAGGAGCATTTACGATGTTATTGCCATTCATCTTGGTGCTATTCATTCCGGTCAATTGAGTGAAAGCACTTTGATAGTCGAAGCTGTTGCCTGAACCCGTTGTCAGGGCTGTTCTAAGAGGAAGAGCAATATTGTTATTTAGCTCATTTAAAACACTGGCAGCGTGGTCACCCGCTGTAGCTGTTCCCGCCGACATGGCATTGAGAGCAACCAGCATCGCTTGACCGACGCATCGGTTATACGAGTACAAATTGATATTGTTCCCTGCTGGAATACCACAATAAGCAAATGATGTGCCGGCAGGCGAGACGTTGGGAGTTGCCATCGTCTGTTTGACGACGTTCAAGATGCCAGAGTCAGTTGCGTTAGCAACTTCTCTGCCACCACCCAACACCTTCATCAGGAAAAATAGGCCTATGCCTATTATTATTACCAAGAGACAGCAAACAGCTACTAAGCTGAGCACGGCTCCTTTTGAGCGGCGACGCGTCATAGTTTTTTTCCCCTGTCTGAATGAGACTACTAACTGAGTGGATTCGGTCAAAACTGCGTTCTTTATCGTTTCGGTATCAAAGCCAGGTTTTGAAAATAAGGATTATTAATGCTACCTAATATTTCTTATTCCCCACTCCTGACATTTAAATCTGAATTCTGATAATTAATTATAAAAGGCGGAAAATGCCGGTCAGTTCCGCATCCCCCTATTAAGTTAATATCCTCTAATCCAAGTCTTGTCAAGTTGCTCAAACTCAACCAGGTTTGAGACGCGGCTGCAGTTGGTACAAAAATCATTGAATCGCGACCGTTTTTTCAATATGGAGGATCTCGTACTTATGTATAAGGCCGTAATGACTTTGATTACCGGAATTGTTCTTTGCGCGCCAGCTTTTGCAGACAATCAACCGCTCCCTCAACCAAAGGGAAAGCGGCCGGCAGTATCATTTGGCGCTCGAGATATTCAGTCTGGTCAAGACACCAATGTCGTCAAAAAATCGGCTCCCGCACCGGCTCCTGCTGCGACTTCTAAGCCAGCAAAAAGCGGTCCATCGACCAAAAACTATCAATAGATTTGTGAAATAGCACGGCCTTAAATTACCGTTTTAGCTGCGAGCACTACACAGGACCTCGCTGCCACTTCGTAAGTCGCATGCAGTGGCAGTGAAGAGCCGCTCTCACAGAAATCATCAGGCGCTGTTAGAGAAGTGTCTATCACTCTATACCAGGCTTCTTTTTCGCCGTGTTTTGGAAGTTCAAAGCTAAGCGGCTGCCAGTAAGCATTGAGCATTATATGTAGCCGCTCGCCAGCTTGCGCATCATGCATGGTGTAGGCGAGGCTGTGCGAATCCTCGTTCCAGTCGGGGTGGTACAGCCTCGTGCCATGCCACGTAACATGCGGTACGTCGCAAGTATGAGTGAGTGCCATCAAAATATCGGTCGTGAAGATATTCAAGCTTTGAGTGAAAGCGATGACCTTTTTGACGAATCCTAGAAGTCCTTTGTTTTTTTCCAGAAGACTCCAGTCAAACCAACTTAGCTCGCTATCCTGACAGTACGCATTGTTATTTCCCTGCTGCGTACGTCTCACTTCGTCCCCCATCAAAAGCATCGGTGCGCCTTGCGAGAAAAAATGAATGGTGTAGAAGTTTTTGATTTGTTGTAAACGCAAGGCTTCGATTTGCGGGTCGCTGGTTGGGCCCTCGACGCCACAATTCCAGCTGCTGTTCTCGTTCATACCGTCGCGATTTTTTTCGCCGTTAGCCATATTGTGCTTAATGTTGTAGGACACTACATCATTCAAAGTGAAGCCGTCATGACAGGTGACGTAATTGATCGACCGATTAGGATCACGATTAGTCTTTATATAAATATCCGAACTGCCTAGAATTCGAGAGGCACAATTGCGTACGGTGTTTTTGTCTGCTTTGATAAATCGTCTGACGTCATCTCGAAAAGGACCATTCCATTCAGCGAAATAATCACTCTTATTGATGAATGTGCCGACCTGATAAAGTCCCTGTGCATCCCACGCTTCGACAATCAATTTACTACCGGCAAGAACTGGATCCATCTCCATATTCCAGAGTACATTTGGCCTCTCCATCGGTACACCGAATACATCTCTCGTTAAAACAGATGCGAGATCGAAACGAAATCCGTCGACATGCATGTGCGATACCCAATATCGCAGCGAGTCCAAAATCATTTGACCGACGATAGGATGGTTGCCGTTCATGGTATTGCCGCAACCGCTGTAATTCAAATAATTCTCTTTGCTCTTATCGAGCATGTAATAAGAGCGATTGTCCAGACCGCGAAAGCAAAGTGTTGGTCCAAGCTCATTGCCTTCAGCTGAATGATTGAAGACGACGTCCAAAATCACTTCGATTCCAGCTTTGTGCAAAGCTTTGACCATATCGCGAAATTCTTCGACATTGCCAAAAGGATCGTTGCGAGAAGAGTAGCTGTGGTGCGGCGCAAAAAAATTGATAGTGCTATATCCCCAGTAATTTTTCAAACCTGGGGCTGCATCTTGATCGTCGAATTGATGGATGGGCAGTAGTTCTACAGCAGTTACTCCGAGCTCTTTCAAGTAGGGAATTTTTTCAATCAAACCAGCAAAGGTGCCACGTTTGTCCGCGCTTACACCAGAATTTTCATTGGCTGTAAATCCTTTCAAATGCAATTCGTAAATCACAGAGCGTGAATAGGGAATGCGTGGATGTTGATCGCCTTCCCAGTCATATGAATGAATGTCGAAAACAACGCTACGCAACGCTTGCGGTGAATTGTCGCCCTTGTTGATTGCAGCCACACGATTGTAGTTTTGCCAATTAACAACAGACAATCCGTACGGGTCTAAAAGTACTTTCGAACCATCGAAGCGCAAGCCCTGCTCTGGAGCAAATCTTCCGTGCGCGCGGTAAGCATAGACTTGTCCCATGCCAATGTCTGGCACAAAACAATGCCAAAAGTGATAGGTTCGATTTATCTTTGGATCCAAGCGCAGAACACGGCTAGGATACGGAGCATCTTCGGTATCGTAGAGAAGCAGTTCTAAATAGTCTGCGTCTTTGGAGTAAACAGAAAAATTTACGCCGTTTTGGAAAGTTCGTGCACCAAGTGGATGACTTGCACCGGCTGCGACGGATGTTTCGATTGTTGTTTCGGTTTGAACTGTCACAATTGTTTCCGCAAATAATTAGTGCTTACAATCAAGTTTGCATCCCATTATATAGTTTTGTCGAAATGGTGTAAGTTATACCAGCGTCGGGTTTGAGCCTGTGCCGTCTGATTAGGAATTCAAATGAATCATATACGAATCTGCAAGAGCGTTCTCATATTTGTGCCGATAGTGGTAGTTTCTTTTTTCTGTGAGACTCAACTTGCGGCAAGGGCTGGTTCCAAAGTGCAGGAAAATCCTGATGCCTATGCAAACGCGGCCTTTCAGAATGCTAATTTGGGCCGCTTTGACGCTGCAGTGGATGGATACAATCACGCTATCAAGCTAAACAAGAACAACATTCAGTATTACAAAATGCGTGCCAATGCCGAGATGGGCGCCAATCAGGTAAAGAAGGCAATCGCCGACTGGAGCCATGTTCTTGCTGAACAGCCTCAGGATGCAAGCACGCTTGCTGCCAGAGCAAAAGCTTACGACGTTATCAAGGATTATGGCAAAGAGAAAAAGGATCTCGACAAATTCCTGTTTTTTGAACCCAACAGCACAACCGGTTTACTATTGCGGGCTACAGTCAATGATCGACTCGGCAATTCGCAAGAAGTTTTGAGTGACTGTAACGCCGCCCTAAATTCCGGTGGGTTGCCGAGAGATGTACTGAAAGAAGTTTATCGCTTACGTGCGCAGGCCTTTCAAAAGCTAGGGCGCAAAGTCGATGCCGAGCAAGAGATGGCAAAATATCGCAGTTTGATGTAAGTCTTTCAATTAAGAGATGTTAGTCATTTTTGCATACAAATTAGTCAGCTCCTGCATTTAGGCTTATGTTATTGACGTAATCTTGCATTCGCCATGAAGCAAGATTGGAGCACTATAGTCTGCAGCTCTACTCGAGCTTGCCTGCACAGAGGTGGTTGTATGTGGCAACAAATCGTCAAAGCTTTCTTCATCGGTCAGGTCGTATGCGAGCATGCTTCTAAAGCGGCCCAGGAGGCTTTTGCTTCAACTAGAGGCAAGACTGATGACCAGGTCGAACAATTAAGCACTCAACTGAAAGAAGCAACAGTAAACAAGGGTACTCGCTTCGTAGAACAACTTCAGGAGCAGTGCAAAGACGCTTTCATCAATTTGCGTCAAGCTAACCCTTCGCTCGAAAAGGTTTGTGAATCACTATCGCGTTTGCTCGTCGAAACTGGCGACAACGCCTCAGTTAGTTCAGCTCTGGATTAAGACTGCGAATATCTTGCTCGTCTGTGTTTAGCCAGCCGACGTATTCGTACAACAGTTCCTCTTCTTTATCTTCGTCATGCTTGGATTTCAGATTCATCTGATATGCATGCTTGACGTAGAGAACTGTTTTCTCTTTTTCGATGATGTCTTCAACCATCAAGAGCGGTTGCCCCGAGGTCAAAACGCTGAGCCCGTCAAGTGGACCGCCATCCATAAATGCCGTATACCACCGCTCTGCTTTCTTTTTGCGAGTCTTTTTCATAGAGCCTCAGCCGTGAAGTGGAAAAAACCAAACACCCGGACCTTATATTCATGGTACTTCTGGTGAGCAACTATTGCCATAACAATTTATTTCAAAGAGGCAAAATTGTCCGACAAAGTTCCTTAAACGGCTGACTCAGCTCGTTTCGAACTGATTAGAAGTATGTAAGTGGCGGTCTGCATTTCTCAACAAATATCCAATAGTTGCATCCTGGATATTGATCGCGCGATGGCGTAACTAGGGCGCCAACAAGTAAGTAACTGCCATCTATAGCGTCAATTCCCAGGGCGGTCGCTTGTTCAAGAAAGACATTTGGCTGTTGATACATTCAAATTCGGCTTTAGCCTGGCATCGTATGTAGTGCCCATCAGAAAGCATTTCTCGCGCTTTGACATGGTCGGCAAGATACGTGTTGAGAACATCTTCTCGCAGATAATTAGACAGGCGGGGATCGCGAACTGGGAAAATAATCTCTACGCGGCGATACAAATTGCGCGGCATTAAATCAGCGCTGCCAAGGAAAATCTCGTCTTTGCCGGCATTGTGGAAATAATAGATACGACTGTGTTCGAGGAAGCGACCGACGATACTGCGCACTTGAATGTTTTCGCTTACTCCAGGAATTCCCGGTCGCAGACAGCAAGCACCCCGCACAATCAAATCTATTTTCACGCCGGCTCGACTGGCTTCGTAGAGCAATTCGATCATGCCTGGATCAACAAGAGCATTGAGCTTGAAAATAATATGACTGGTTTTGCCAGCCTTGTGATTTTCAATCTCACGCCGAATAAATGCTTCTAGTTGCTCTCGCATATTAATTGGCGCAACGAGTAACTTTCTGTAGTCTCGCTTGGCGGAATATCCTGTCAAGTAATTGAATAAGTCAGTGACGTCCGACCCAATTTCATCGTCGCAAGTAAATAGACCGATATCGGTGTACAAATGTGCTGTCACTGGATTGTAGTTACCGGTGCCCAGGTGCACGTAACGTCTGATGGCGTCACCTTCGCGTCTGACAACTAGTGCAACTTTGGAATGGATCTTTAAGCCGAGAAGCCCGTACACAATATGTACGCCTTCTTTTTCTAAAGCCTTCGCCCATTCGATATTACTTTCTTCGTCAAAACGAGCCTTGAGTTCCACTAGCACGGCGACCTGCTTGCCATGACGCATCGCGTCAAGCAGGGCTTCCACAACTGGTGAATTACGTCCAACTCGATAGAGAGTCATTTTGATCGCTAATACGTTTGGATCGCGTGCAGCCATGTGTAGAAAATTGATTACAGGCTGAAACGAATCAAAAGGATGGTGCAGCATGATGTCGCGTTTTCTAATAGCCGCAAAAATATCGTCATCAGCCGTGTCTGGGTTGAGCACAGAAGGTAACATTGGCAAAAATGGTGGATCTTTCAAATCTGGACGATCTAGTGAATAGATCGACTTCAAATTGCTTAGAGGAAATCTACCTCGTACGCGATAGACATCTTCTGTCTCGATTTCCAGATTTTCTGTCAAGATCTCGAGCAGTGGCTCAGGCATACCAAGATCGACAGTTAATCGGACGACGTCACCAAACCGGCGCTGTCTGATCCCTTGTTCCGTTGTTTCGAGAAGGTCTTCAGCTTCCCATTCTTGAATTTCTACTTCACCATCTCTGGTGACATGAAATGGATGGGATTCAAGCACCTGCATGCCTGGAAAAAGTACATCTAGATTGGCGCTGATAAGATCGTCGAGCCAGATAAAGGCTTCTTGTTTATTAGGTGACGAACTTTTGTTGGCGCCCAGAGATGGTTTGTCTATGGCGATTAGCTGCGGCAGAGTGTCAGGAATTTTGACACGAGCGAATCGCTCTTCTCCTCGATTATCGAGAATAAGAATGGCGAGATTTAGGCTCAAATTAGAGATGTGCGGAAATGGATGACCTGGATCAAAAGCAAGTGGTGTCAGCACAGGAAAAATGCTTTGCAGAAAATAAGATTGCACAAGAGAACGCTGCTCCGCGCTCAATTCTTCATAGCGACAAATCAGAATGTTTGCCTGTTTAAGAGAAGGCAGAAGTGATTGCACGAGACAGTTGTGCGAATCCTCTAGCAAACTTTTTACAGTCTCTCGGACCGATCCCAACTGCTCACTTGGCGATAGGCCATCTGGACCAACACTGACCGTGCCGTTTTCCAGTTGCCTTTTTAGACCAGCGACTCTAACCATGAAGAATTCTTCGATGTTTGAGCCGATAATCGACAAAAACTTAAAACGCTCTAGAAGTGGATTCGACTCATCCTGGGCTTCTTCCAGCACTCGTTTTTGAAAATCTAAAAGACTGAGTTCACGGTTGATATAAAGGCTTGGATCGTCCAGATTTAGCAACTCCCCCGGGGCAAAATCTATGGCCGGGGAGCTTGCCGCATCACCAGAACTATTTCGTTCTTGTGATTTTTGTGAGTCTTCTTTTGTCTTGGCAGACGGATCGAGTAGATCGGATGAATCAGCTGATTCATTCGATTCGAAGTTTTGTCGGATTTTTGACGACGTCATTTTTCCATTGTAATCGACCGACCCGCTTTTATCCACGAGATGCACTTAAATGATGCGGGTGCTTTATCTGTCCGAAATGACAATGGGGCATTTACGAAAAAGTCAAGTTTTCTGCAAATTTAAGTTGCAAAGCGTCAAACCTTATGGCATTATCATCTTCGATACAAATCAGTTCCCTTACTAGCACGTATCGATACTCCGTCAAAATCGGTGTTTAACTAGGAATGTCAGATAATCATCTAGTCGGCGATGAGTTTTTATCAGTACCTCTAAGTGCGTCGGGTCCCGAGACCCAACCACCCCAAGAATTTGGCGTGGATGAAGAGGAAGAGGAGCTGATCAACACATTGTCCCCTGGGCGTCGACGGATCCGATTTCCTCAGGGCAATCTCGCTCCAAAACCGGCTAATTCGGGCAGCGACAACGAACTTTTGCAATTTCGCATGATGCTTGTCAATGCGAAGTCCCAAAATGCGAAGTCAACATTGCAATTAGACAGCATGGCGCCATCGAAACCAGTTACAACACCACTCGATATGAATAAACGCTCAAATTCACCGATTATCACTAACTCTCGACTGGCGAGCATGAGTAATGATAATGTCGCCTGGGAAAGGCGCCAGGCTCAGTTGCGCGATCTCAAAGACTTAAATCTGATTTTGCTGGGAATTGCTTTTGGCTCTGTCTTGCTTTTGGCAGCAGTCGTTCTCTATATGTACATTCAGTATTAAACGGTCGAATCTGCTGTAGCTAGCTCCGTCTGTTTCAGTCTGAAGCTGAATATGAGCGCGCTTGCGCACAACCCGCCTGCAAGAAGCGACCATTGCATGAGCATGGCTTTGTCAATTAAGAAGCCGGAAACCAATGGCGCGACAATTTGAGCAAGTGACATGAGTGATTGTGAAATGCCGAGCACCGCCCCCTGCTCACCTTTTGGTGCTCGTTTGGTGATAATTGTCGTCAAAACTGGGCGCAACATTCCGCCACCAAATGATGAAAGAGTGCAAGAGATTGTCAGTCCAACCATCTCGTGTACAAAAGCGAGCATCCCATAACCCAACATTAAGCTGAATATGCTCAATTGCACTGTTTTGTAGTCACCGAGATTTTTCATCAATCGCTGCGTCAGAAGTGGCGGCAAAATAATGCCCAGAAAGCCCACGTACGACAGAACATAACTGACCTGGCGTACACCAAAATGCGCTTGCGGTGTGGAAAATTGTCTTTCTGCAAAGAGCGCAAAGCCAGAGGTAAACACTGCAAAGGCCAGAGAATATATCAGCCATTGCATGAGGATATCGGCAAGCTGACGCTCTCTGAAATAACGCGTGTAATTCGATACAGCGAATAATTTTGTCGATGTTCGTTTGTGTTCTTCTTGCAGGAGCTTATCCTTTGCCGGAATAAACAGACAGGTCAAAATAATGCTCAAGCCAGAAAGGGCGGCGGCTGCAAAAATTGGATACTGAAAATTATATTGAGCGAGAAAACCTGATATTGCTGGACCAATAAAAAAGCCGATACCAAATGCAATACCAAGAAGGGCATACGACCGTCCTCGATCTTCGGTTGTCGTAGAATCGGCGATGTGCGCTTGAATGAGCGAGATATTGCCGGCGGTGACGCCGTCAACTATTCGGGAGAGAAAGATGAGCCACAAATTGGTCGAAAATGCCAGGATCAAAAAGCCAATAAGCGTGCCTATTTGGCTGATGATCAGTAATGGTTTGCGACCGAATGTGTCGGAGAGCTTGCCAAGTATGGGTCCGCCTACCAACTGGCAGGCGGCAAAAACTGAAACCAACGCTCCCACCAAAAAGGGCGTTGCATGGTATTTCTCCGCGTAGAATGGCAAAAGCGGGATGATGATGGTCATGCCAAGAACATCCACGAGAGCAATTACAAACGCTGACAGCAGTGCTTTGTTCTCCATGTAACTAAGTTTGGCATCAATTTGCCACTTTTCGAAAAATTTCGACGTCGGTTGAATAAATAGGTCGGCGAAGTTTTCGCTGCTAGAATTTGCAGTGCCAACGACACGCGCCCGCTGGTATGCTCGGTTCATTTAGGAGTTCAATTAATGCCCACCGCTCAAAATAATGCTCAAGTCAAGGTAGCAGAACTCAAAGACGTGCTCAGCCAAGACGAAATGCGTAAAATGACCGCTTATTGGAACGCGGCTAATTACCTTTCAGTAGGACAAATTTACTTACTCGACAACCCTTTATTGAAAGAGCCACTAACCACCGAACATATCAAACCAAGGTTGCTTGGGCATTGGGGCACGACTCCCGGACTCAACTTTCTTTATTTGCATGCCAATCGTGTGATTAAAAAATTCGATTTGAATGCGATATACGTTACTGGTCCAGGTCACGGCGGACCAGGTATTGTTGCGAACACTTATCTGGAAGGAACTTATAGTGAGACATATCCGCGCATCAGCGAAAACGCCGAGGGCATGCAGCGCTTATTCAAGCAGTTTTCATTTCCTGGCGGTATTCCCAGTCACGCCGCACCAGAAACTCCTGGCTCTATTAACGAAGGTGGCGAGCTCGGTTATTCATTAGTTCATGCTTACGGGGCGGTTTTTGACAATCCGGATTTGATCGCATTTTGTGTTGTAGGCGATGGTGAGGCGGAAACTGGGGCACTTGCGGCTAGCTGGCATTCAACTAAATTCATCAACGCCGCACGTGATGGGGCGGTTTTGCCAATACTGCATTTAAATGGCTGGAAAATTGCTAATCCCACTATTCTTGCGCGTATGAATGACGACGAACTGGTCAGTTTGTTCAACGGCTACGGCTATAAGCCGTATTTTGTCGAAGGGTATGAAGTAGATTTGATGCATCAATCTCTTGCTTCTACTCTGGACCAGATCATTCCCGAGATAAAGAATATTCAGAAGGTCGCAGTAGAAACGAATGCAGCAGATCGACCAATCTGGCCAATGATCATCTTCCGCAGTCCCAAAGGTTGGACTGGTCCCAAGGAAGTGGACGGTGTCAAAATTGAAGGTACCTATAGGGCTCACCAGGTGCCACTGACCGAGCTGTTTGAAAAGCCAGCGCATTTGAAAATTCTCGAAGAATGGATGCTCAGTTACAAGCCCTCTGAGTTATTTGATGAAGAAGGGAAGCTTAAAGACGAATTGCGCGAACTAGCTCCATCTGGCGACAGACGCATGAGTGCTAATCCGCACGCAAATGGTGGCATTCTCAAACAAGAATTGCGCTTGCCGAATTTTCGTGACTACGAGGTTCGTGTCGTGAAGCCGGGCACCGAGCTTGCCGAATCGACACGCGTTATGGGCGCCTATTTGCGTGATGTCATTAAAGCGAATATGACCAACTTTCGCTTGTTTGGACCTGATGAAACTGCGTCCAATCGTTTGGGCGATGTTTTTGAAGTGACCAGCAAAATTTTGATGGAGCCTTTAAGTGTCGACGATGATCATGTCAGTCATGATGGTCGTGTTCTTGAAGTCTTGAGTGAACACCTTTGTCAGGGTTGGCTCGAAGGTTATCTTTTAACAGGACGACATGGCTTTTTCTCTTGCTACGAAGCATTCATTCACATTATTGATTCAATGTTTAATCAGCACGCTAAATGGATTGAGACGTCGAGAAAAATTCCCTGGCGCAGACCTATCGCATCTTTGAATTATCTTTTGAGTTCTCACGTCTGGCGACAGGACCACAACGGCTTTAGTCATCAGGATCCTGGCTTTCTCGATCATGTGGTGAATAAGAAGGCATGCACCATTCGGGTGTATCTGCCACCAGACGCCAATACACTTTTGTCGGTGACAGACCATTGTTTGCGCAGCGAAGATTTGATCAACGTTATAGTTGCTGGCAAACAACCAGAATTGCAATATTTGACAATGGATGAGGCTGTTAAGCATTGCATTACTGGAGCTGGCATCTGGGATTGGGCTAGCAACGACCTCAATGAAGAGCCTGATGTGGTCATGGCCTGTTGCGGTGATGTGCCAACACTGGAAGCTCTCGCTGCAGTAGATATACTCCGGACTGAATTGCCTGAATTGAGAATTCGATTTATCAATGTGGTCGATCTAATGTGTTTGCAGCCTCAAAGCGAGCATCCACATGGTTTGTCAGATTCAGATTTTGATTCAATGTTCACTACAGATAAACCCATAATTTTTGCCTTCCATGGTTATCCTATGCTTATTCATAGACTGACTTACAGACGCAACGGTCATAACAATTTGCATGTGCGTGGCTTTAAAGAAGAAGGCACTACCACCACTCCATTTGATATGGTCGTATTAAATGACCTTGACCGTTTTCATCTGGCTTTAGATGTCATCAATCGAGTGCCGAAGTTCGCTGCCCGCGGCGCCCGAGTCAAGGCACACTTGCGTAGTAAACTTTTTGAACATCGCAATTATGTCGACGAAAAAGGTATCGACATGCCGGAAATTCGCAACTGGAAGTGGGAGCGTTAAAAGAAAACGTGAAAATTTTCGTTATAAATGCTGGCTCGAGCAGTATCAAGAGTCAGTTATTGGATGCCTCGCGACTTTTCGATAAAGACAACGGCTTGCTCTGGCATGGACAGGTGAATTTCCACGATGGCGGTCAGGCTGACTTTACATCAAGCCCCACCGGTCAAGCCGATAAACACTTCACCGTTGCCGCTACCGATGCAGAAAGTGGCTATAGAAAGCTTTTTAGTGAGATCATTCAGTCTGACGGACCACTTGCTTCTATTGATGAAATCAAGGCTGTCGGTCATAGAGTCGTTCATGGCGGCGATAAGTATCATTCGCCGACAGTTGTGGACGACTTGGTTTTAAGCGACCTCGCTGGATATATAACTCTTGCGCCGACACACGAAGAGGCAAATATCCGCGGGATCCAAATCGCCCGCACTGTTTTCACTGAAGCTATGCAAATTGCTGTATTCGATACCGGCTTTCATCACACGATGCCAGAATCTTCGGTTGTCTTTGCTGGACCTTATTCCTGGTTCGAAGAAGACAAAATTAGACGCTTTGGCTTTCACGGTGTCAGTCATCGTTATTGCTCGCACCAAGCGGCTATTTTATTGAAGCGCGATCTCAAAGACATGCGTCTGATTACCTGTCATATCGGCAATGGTGGGTCTTTATGTGCCATCAAAGATGGTGCTTCAATTATGACGACGATGGGCTATACGCCTCTCGATGGATTGGTCATGGGTAATCGCAGCGGCGCTATCGACCCTGGTTTAATTGTTGATCTAATTGATACTGGTAAATATACCGCCAAGTCACTTTCCAACGTTTTGAACAATGAGTCGGGGTTGAAAGGGATTTCTGGTATATCCAACGATATGCGTCAGGTGCTTGAAGCGTCTCAAAATGGGTCTAGGCGAGCCAGTCTCGCTGTCGAAATTTACGTTAACAGTCTGGCTTCAAATATTGCCGCTCTGGTGCCGCGGCTGGGACGACTGGACGCGCTCGTATTTACCGGAGGTATAGGCGAAAACTGTGCGCCTGTTAGAGAAGCCGTGTGCGCGCAGTTGGGCTTCTTAGGTTGTTTTATTGATGAAAAATCAAACAATGACGCATCTGAAAAAGTCCGGTCTGGCGTTCATCAAGATATATCGACTGAAATAGCCCAGGTACGAACGCTAGTTGTGAAAACAAACGAGGAACTGGCAATTGCCCGCGATTGCTTGCCGTTTCTTAAGTGAGTTTGTGTTGTGGAAACTCGATCTGATGCGAGGTGGTAAACTATCGCGTTATGCCAAATGAAAAACCAGATGAAATTTTATCGATATTAGCCGCAGACGCTCGCACGACACCCGAGCGTATCGCGGATTTGACAGGACGCCCTGTGGACGTTGTGACAGCGGCCATCGCCGACTACGAAAAACGCGGCGTCATCAAGAGATATAAAACGATTATCGACTGGGAAAAAACCGGTCAAGAAAGAATGTTCGCTTTTATTGATGTGAAAGTGCAACCGGCACGCGACGTTGGTTTCGACAATGTGGCCAAGCGAATATATCGCTTCCCCGAAGTACAAAGTGTCTGGTTAGTTTCAGGTGGCAGTGACCTTCGTGTGGTTGTCCATGGCGAAAACATTCGTGAGCTAGGTCGTTTCGTCGCTGAAAAGCTCGCGACAATTGACGGCGTAATCGCTACAGACACTCATTTTTTATTGCGTCGCTATAAAGAAGACCACGATATTTTTGTTGATTCCGAAGATGATGAACGACTGGTTGTGACGCCATAACGCATGAAAGAAGAAAGTAAAACAAGGCCTGCTCTCGCCAAATTGGCGCGTGAATTGGCACCATCTGGTATTCGTCGCTTTTTCGATATCGCGGCATCGATGCAGGATGTGATCTCCCTTGGTGTTGGTGAGCCCGACTTCGTCACACCGTGGGCAGTGCGCGAGGCGGCAATTTATTCTTTAGAGCGTGGTCAAACAACCTACACTTCGAATTACGGATTAATCGAACTGCGCAAATTGATATCAGAACATTTGCAAGAGAGATATTCGGTCAATTATCGTCCGGAGGACGAAGTTCTTGTCACTGTTGGCGTATCTGAAGGCATGGATCTCGCGATGCGCACCATTCTCGACCCAGGCGATGAAGTGTTGGTGCCCGAACCTTGTTATGTTTCGTACAAACCGTGTGTGACGCTTGCTGGTGGTATTGCGGTCGGCATTGCCACCAGTGCTGAAAACGATTTTTGCATCAACGCACAACAACTTGAAGCTGCAGCAACGTCTAAAACCAAGGCAATTTTGCTGGGCTTTCCGTCTAATCCTACAGGCGCGACAATGCCACGAGCGGCGCTCGAAGAAATCGTCAAACTGGCTGTGGCTCGCAATTGGTTCATCATTAGCGATGAAATTTATGACCGACTTAGTTACGACGAATTGCATAACTGTGTTTCGTCAATACCCGGAGCATTCGGGCGCACTATTTTGCTTAATGGATTTTCCAAAGCGTATGCAATGACTGGCTGGCGATTGGGGTATGTGTGCGCACCGGAAGCTATTCTTACTCCGATGATGCGTATCCATTCTTACACTATGCTTTGTGCACCGATAACCAGTCAAAAAGGTGCGATCGAGGCTCTTCGAAGCTGCGAAGCCGCCGTGCAAGATATGATCGCTCAATACAATCGAAGAAGAAAATTTATAGTCACCGGCTTGAATAAAATCGGTCTGACGTGTCATCTTCCCAAAGGAGCGTTCTATGCCTTCCCGAGTATTGCTTCCACCGGATTGACTTGCGAAGAATTTGCTGAACGTTTGCTTTTTGAAGAGCATGTAGCGGTAGTTCCTGGCACCGCGTTTGGTATGGGCGGTGAAAATCATATTCGATGTTCATATGCCACCAGTCTCGAAAAAATCGAGACTGCCCTGACTCGCATGGGGCGCTTTGTGGAGCGACTTTCCGGCAAATCTCTTGTTGAGCAGTCTCGATAATATTTTCGACTGGCCGATAGACTAGGTGTCTATTGTGTCATTCTTTTTTTTCATTCTGTTGAATATGCTGGCAAACGTGGTTGCGGGTGGTGTCGGCGCTTGTGCGTTCCGCTTACGTTCTTCTTCCTCTTCTTCTTTGGATTTGAATTCGCCTATCTCTCCCAGAATTTTTGGCTGTTTATAGCCTGCGCCTTCCGGTTTAGGAGGGACGTATGCCGATTCTGCTTGAGCTGCATCTTCAGCTGCTGCAGTCTCGACGCCTTTGTCGGGAAGAGCTGCTGATATGCCTTCTGCTGATTCTGCTCTTGCCACAAGGGCCCGAGGCGGTATCGCTGGTGTGTAACCACTAACTGGGGCAACCCGTGTCTCAATTGGCGCTGGTGGTGGTGCCTGCACTGGAGTTGGTGCCTGCGCCTCTGCTGGCATCTCCATTGGAACTGGGGGTGGCGTATACGCAGGCTCATATACAGGTTCTGGGGGCGCCACCACTGGTTGAATCGGGACCGGTGCCATTTCATAATTATTAATTAGCGGCGCTTGTTCACTGAACGAAGCAGAGGCCATTATGGCACTGGTTGCAGCTTGAGCGATGGTGTCTCCTGAATAGTTGATTTCATGCGATATGTCCCCGTGAGTAATGTCGTGGTTAATCTCATAGGCATTGGCAACGGTGTCCACTCCGCTCCAGTTGACTGCGTCGTTGGCTGAGTATGCGACGTTTGTGGCGTCCACACCGCTCCAGTTAACAGGGGAATCACCGAAAACGGGGTTGGAGGTTGAATCTGCCGAATGTATGATGGGACCGCCAAAGCTACTTCCGTCACCGGATGCGCCAGCCGCTCCGCCCACTCCTAAACCACTATCGACGATGAAGTTTTGATTTACGTCGAAGCCACCGGTTCCTGTTGGATTGATTGTGTTGTAGTCACCGTTGAATGCGACAGGTCCAGCAGCATTATTGATGGCATCACTAGAGAAAGCGGCGTTGGATAAAGTCGTGTCACTATTGAAGTTTTGATTTATGTCGAAGCCACCGGTTCCTGTTGGATTGATTGTGTTGTAGTCACCGTTGAATGCGACAGGTCCAGCAGCATTATTGATGGCATCACTAGAGAAAGCGGCGTTGGTTAAAGTCGTGTCACTATTGAAGTTTTGATTTATGTCGAAGCCACCGGTACCTGCTGGATTGATTGTGTTGTAGTCACCGTTGAATGCGACAGGTGCAGCATTATTGATGGCATCACCAGAGAAAGCGGCGCTGGACAAAGTTGTGTCGCTGTTGAAGGCTTGATTTATGTCGAAGCCACCGGTACCTGTTGGATTGATTGTGTTGTAGTCACCGTTGAATGCAACAGGTCCAGCAGCATTGTTGATGGTATCAGCGCTGAATGCATTGGTAGTGAAACCGGCGCCTTCAAAGTTGCTGATATTCAGTGCACTGGACACTGCCGAGTCTGGAATTGCTAGTGCTGGATTCACACCGCCAAAGCCGTCGCCCTGACCAAAGGCTCCTACGCTTGAACCCATTCCTTCAAATGACGCGGGCTGAATCATGCTGGAGAAATTAGTGTCGCCAGTGAATGAAGCTGCAATGATATTGTCACCATACTGACCGTTAACAACGTTTCCAGCGGTATCTACCATGGCTGTAGAAGTGATACCTTGCTGTCCGTTTGCATCGACCGGCGTGTAGGACTCTTTAAAGTATCCGTCGGCGGTTGGCTGTACGGTCGCAATTGCAGACAATTGACCATTGTCGTACATACGTGTTTCGCTCATATTCATATTGCCGTTAGGATCGAATACAGTTTGCTGAGCCTGCAGGACTTGCCCATCGGTCCCAAATTTCGCAAATTCAGTGACTGTGCTGCCATCAGCAAGCATTCTCTGTTCTTGCTGACTCATTAAATGGTTCTGGCCATCTACTCCAGGGGCTGAGACAGTGTCAATGAATCCACCGGGGATATTTTGGTGGTCGACTGAGGCTAAGAGGTTACCACTGGCGTTGAAGTATTGAGTATTCATGTCGCCGTTGGCTTTGTAGTCAAACGTGGCTGAGCCAGAAACAGAGCCGTCAGGATTGAGGAACTGGCTCGTGCCACCATTAGCAGTGGCAGTGTCAATTTGTGTGGCTGTCGTACCATCGGCGGCAAAGTGAGTGTAGTGGGAGCCAGTGCTGTCGTTGTTGAATCCTAACTTGTGCATATCACCGTTGGAATCTATGTGACCAATCGTCGCAGAGTTTCCAGTCATATTGCTCACAGCAAATTGATCGACCGTTTTTCCTTGGGCATCGGTAACGCTGACCAGAGACTGTGCGTCTGTTCCCGAATGCTCAAGTGAGAGGGTCCCGCCATTGGCCATGTTTATCTGTGCACTGCCTTCCTGTCCTACGTTGAGTGTGTCATAGCCGCCGTGGTCATTGGGCACGAACAGTTTCTCACCGCTTTTGTCCATGTACATGGATCCATTTTTTCCAGCCAGTGCGATTGAATCGGTACCTGGTTTATCGAAGACATTACCAGCTAGAGTTTCCGGGCCATGCACTCCGTTTGCATCTATTGCGGAAGTTTTGACGTCTCCATTGGCAGCCATATGAAGTGACTGACTTTCTCCTTTACCATCTGCACTACCGGTGGTAAAAGAGGCTGTGCCATCTTTGTTCAGTTCTCCATGGATCTTCTCGCCGTTCACCATTTTATCGGTGCCGCCTGCTTTTGCAAGCTCCGCGTGATTGAAGTGTGCGATTGGTTGCCCGTGTTCATCATGAATGGAGGCACCATTTAACTTACCGTGCTGATCATGCTCTAGAGTCGCTGATTGCTTTGACCCCATCGCGTATGTAGATGTATGCGGAGTAGTGTGCGGATCTCCGTGTATTAGTCCACCATTAGTTTTTGGTGGTTCTTTGACCGAGGCGTTCAGCAGACTCAAAGCGCCACCCGCTCCTCCTGCGTTGAGTTTAGAAGACACATCTTGAGGGATCTCGCAAGCGCCACCGGAACCGTGTTTTTCTCCACCGGCCCCTCCGCCACTGCCAAACCCAACTTTTGAGGTTTTTGGCGCTGATCCGGCTACAACAGGTGCGGCTTTGTGATTGGGGTCGGCGCTACCAAGTTTGTGAGTGTCATGTTTGTTGGTCATGTGTTTAGCATCTGCGTGATGCTTAGCAGCAGCACCACTGTGTTTGCCGGCGTGCTTGCCGCCACCACCGCCGCCACCACCACCACCACCACCCTGGCTGGCTGCTTTGCCGGCTTCTTGTCCTGCTGCTGCTATCAGTCCGGCAAAGTCGAAGGCGAATTTAACGCACGCGGTCGATAAAAAGTTCAGAGCACTCATCATGACCGTGCCGGTACCACCATTTTGTGAACCGACACCGTTGAAGCAAGCCATTAGCAAAACGACTGTGTTCCAGAACAAGCTCCAGAACGCGATAGTAATTACGCCTTCAACCCAGTTGGGAAATGCTGATTTAAGGCTGTTGACAGGCCACACCCAGAGGGCTGCGACGATCGGTCCTACCAGATAAAGATATTCAAGGTAAGCAGTTTGGAAAGCGCATAAAATATTCCATGTAGCAGTTAGTGCCGCGTTTCCTGTAAAGGATGCAAATCTGGCAGCCATTGCGCCGGAGGGCATGCCCTCTGGAGTGTTCTTGGGTTGGGCTGCTGGGCCAGAGGTGGCACACGCTATCATGCCCTTTTCAAAACTGGCGCAATCGGTTACAGGAACTTGCGGCCATGTTTGCGGAGCTCCTGTATTTTGCTGCTCCTGAGGACCTCTGGTTGGAAATGCGGTGATTTGAGCTTGCATGGCATCGTTGTACATATTTGAACCAAAGAGGTTCGTGTACTCAGAGGAAATTGAATAAGTGATGCTGTTTGAGAAGTCGATGCCGTAGCTCAAGATAAGACTGGAACTTGGAATTAGAAATAGTGCCACCATCGCTTTGAGCATGCCTTCAAATGGATTCATTTCGCCAAGTGTTGGATTGGCGGAAGACATGATTGCTTTGATTTGTGTGAGAAGTGCGCCAGGTAGTAAGAGTAGAATCGCAATCGGCACGAAAATGTTGTCGTGAATTATTTGCCAGCGGTTGCCGTCGACCGCTGTGAAATTCTGGAGATACATTGACACATAATTGATGGCTGATGCGGCTTGTCCTTTGGTTGCCTCCCCCATGGAGTCTCCAGACTGAGCACCTTGCGCCATCGTGGATGCTTTCGCAGCATTGGCTGCATTAGAGGGCCATTGCATACTGCTGGCAGCAATTTGAGCGCCAACAACGCTATGGAGAGCCTGCTGGGCGTCGCTTGAGCCTTGACCTGAGCAGCCGGTGCTAACACCGAGACCCATAGCGCCCGCCGTCGTGCCATTGTCGACCGGTATTTTGTATGTTGAAGATAAAGTCGGGGGGTTGTATTTGAAGTAGGGAGACGGAGCGCCAGGCCAATCCGGCAGATTAAACGTATCCGGCTTTGCTGAGCCATCGTCGTTGAGGTCTAACATGCCGCCGTTCTCTTTATAATCGAAGATTTTTGATTTTGGATCCTTTGCCCGCTGATTTGCATTGAGAGTTTTAATGCTTGTTCCTGTGGTCTGTTCGACTGGGAAGGCCGCATATCCTGGTGTCGCAATCAAGACAAAAGCGGCCGCGATAATCGAGAAAGCAAATATAGCTCGTATAGAATTTGAGATTTTAAATTGCGTTCGCATCATTAAACACTGCCCTTGGTATTGAATCCACGATTTCGTGAATTGCCTAACTTCCCAGTTCCTGAACCCTGTTGACCAGACGAGCCTTTTGTTTTTTCCATTAGCTGGTCGACTAAACTTCCAGGCTTAAATTCCAGCGCCATAAATGGAACGTAAGTCAGCATCACTTCAAAAGCCATGAAAACAAGGCGCTCCCATGGTCCTTGAGTCGGCTCGCCTATATCCGCTAGCCACTGTAAGCGAGTCGCCATACACAAAAGAATTACACACCACCAAAATCGCCACAGAACTAGATTGAACAATGCGTCAAGCCAATTCCCAAAAACTGGTTTGAAAAGTTTGCCGACTTTGGCCGGCCACGCAAAGAAGCAAGCGGCTATTGGACCCAATAGAAGCAAATAGCATGCGAGTACAATTTGCCATTGCGTCAATATCATCAATCCATCACTGGCCAACATAGAAATTGTGCCAAAAACCATGTCTTGCATAGCCCCAGTTGTGCTTTGCGCCTCGGCAGCCTGTATTTTTTGTTTTTGCGTTTGATTGGGGTTTGGATTAGTGATTCCGTTAACCCATGATGTAATACCAGCCGTTTGCAGATTATCGGTGACGGCTCCGGTCATTGAATTGCCGACGTCAATCGAATAGCTGACTATGAGCTGGGTGCCAGGAATAAGAAACACTGCAACCATTGCTCGCATAATCCCGGTGAAAGGACTTGAAATTTCTTCGCTACCTTCGTGGTTGATGGCTTTATGCACAACGCACATCACTTGCGTAGCCACGGCGCCAGGCAAAAGCAAAAGAAGGGCGATGGGTAGATATACATTCTTGTACATTGCCTGCACCATGCCGATCGCTTGAGGCAAAGTATGGGGACCAGAACCGCCACCTGGAGCACCCGCATTTTCATTGGCGACATTGATCAAGTAAGTTTGAACGATAGCCATGTTGCCCATGAATTGATTGGTCCCGGCTGCATTGGCGCCTTCCGCTGCCTGTTGCACTTGTCCTTGTTGCTGCGCTACAGATTGTTTGAAATCCGGGTTATTCAACTGTGACCCGAGACGCAAACCTCCAACAGCAGCTCCGATTGCATCATTTAGGTCGCTAGATGGAGTTTGACCAAGAAGCGGACCATTTTTAAAAGTGTTAGGTGGAACATTGTTGCCTTTCCCTTGTCGATAAGCCGTCTGTTTCGTATACGACCAGGGGGGCGCACCCTTCGGAGGTCCTATATGATTTAGCAAAGGATTTGGATATTGCGTCAGTCCGGTAGGGTTATGTATCCATCCGGAGTCGCCCTTGATGGGTTGATCGGGCACCGCGACCTGAGAAGTTGTCTCGGGTGTTGGGGTGGTTACGTCTAATTGTGCGTTCCCGGCTTGGGCTCCGCCAACCGGCTGAGCCGCATAGTGACATGTGGGGTCGGTTTGATCTGACTTCTTTATCTGAATCATGTTGACCTCATTAAGAGCGTCAACGTTGTGCCCACCGGTTTGATATTTAAGGATGTCGCCCATAGAGCTTCCGGAAGGCGTATAAGACCCATCAGCCAGAGCAGCCTGCGCTGAACTCAACGCGATGAGAGTCAGACCGGCAAGTGTGCAAAGCACTAAGCGAAAATTCGGATTGTATTTGACTTGTAATGTACTTAACATATTTTATGTTGTGCCCGAATTTGCTAAGTTCGATTCTTATCGATGCAAGAAATCTAGTAGTAATGTCGAGGCGAATGCTCTGGCTGATTCGATCTCGACGTCATCAATTTACGATTCTATCTTGACATCTGTATGACATACGTGACTCACGTATTGCCAAAATTAAATGGGTGTGCTTGCGTAAAACTGACAATATTTGGCGTAAGTGTTGCAAGACAACCGGTTTTAGCCACCGGTTGAATTCTCGCCCCCATATCCGTCTGCCCATAATCCAACACCAATCGGCGGCGGAAATACCTGGTTTGCTGGAATAGTCCATGGAAACTGAAACCCACTAGGGTCGTAAGGCCCGAATAAATTTCCAGTTGCTGTTCTCTGTGCCATGACTGCAGCGTCTTGCTTTGCGAATTTCAGTGCTTGTGCCGCAGCCTTTTTTGCAGCGAGCTTTGCCTGCTGCGCAGCAATAGCTACTGCTCTTTGGGCTGGTGTCATATTGACCAGGCTCGCGTTAAAGGCTGCCTGTTGGGCCGCAAATTTGGCCGCCGCTTTGGGAGAGCTTGGAGGAGGGTTATACCCGGTAGGACTTGCCCCACTTCCCCCAGCCGCCATAGAGCCAGTGTTCATCGCGTTAGATGGCATCTGCCCCAACACAAAAGGAGCTCCTTGCGCTTTGGCTTCGAGAGCATTAAGACTCGCACAAAGTGCCAGAGTAATAAAGAAAGTCGCTTTCATTCCAAACATCGATTTTCCTCACACAATGCAGAACTACACCATACATACCCTTTGTTGGAGTTTGATTCAGATTCAGGAGATTAAAATTTGTCAGAACCGCCGCAAACAGTGGATTAGACGCACTGTTCCTGTGAAAATCTGTCTGGATTATCCAGCCATTGGAGGCAAACCAACACCGTAATCTGTGCCAGTAGAAGCGGAGATGCGGCTTAAGGCAGGAGCGCCGTTGATGCTTGCGGTTCTGTTAGCAGCAGATGGTGTTGTGTGTAACAGTTCCCATGGAAGTGGTGCATTGCCGTTAGAAGCAGCTTGGAGCTTGCCGAAGAATTCGCGGATGCTGGCTTGGTTTTCCATTTCTCTGTTCCTTCTCTTTTGGGGTTCGGGGTGGTCGTTTCCCTTCCATGAGAACAATTTACGACTTCTTCTTGACATGCTTGTGACATACGTGAATCACGTATTGCCAAATTTGAAAAAAACATCAATTTCTCAAAGTTACTTCGGTCTTGATTGCTTTCTATATTCGCGAGCTGCGGGCGCTTCCAATATTGTGCCTGCAGCTTTCGAGCACACAGTCAGCTGATTGATGGATTTCGAATAATTGAAACTTTCGGGTTTAGAGATTCGGCGTTGGTTCTCAGTGGCTCAGGCGCACCGGCGCATTTGATTTTTTAAAGCGAAGTTTAGCCAGCCATTGGAGGCAAACCAACACCGTAGTCGTCGCCTGTAGATGCACTCATGCGGCTTAATGCGGGAGCACCGTTGATGCTTGCTGTTCTGCTTGCAGCCGAAGGAGGTGTGTGTAACAGTTCCCATGGGAGCGGAGCATTGCCAGTAGAAGCAGCCTGGATTTTGTTGAAGAATTCGCGAATGCTTGCTTGGTTTTCCATTTCTCTGTTCCTTTTCTTCGATTGGGGTGGGGGAATTCCCCCTTCCATGAGAACAATTTACGATTTCTTCTTGACATGTTCGTGACATGCGCGAAACTCGTATTGACCTTTTTGAAAATGCACAAAATCCAGCCCCGGTTTGGTCTTGGCTGGAGCATCGGCACCGTAAATCACTGTTTCACTTGAAGTCTTTCAAGCAAACTATTGATGATTATGGTGTTAAAGCAAAAATTTCAGTTTTTAGTTTCGTGCAGTGGCTCAGGCGCACTGTTTGAATATCAGACGGAGCAGACTATGGATTTAGCCAGCCATTGGAGGCAAACCGACACCGTAATCTGTGCCAGTGGAAGCGGAGATGCGGCTTAAAGCAGGAGCGCCGTTGATGCTTGCGGTTCTGTTCGCAGCTGCTGGTGTTGTGTGTAACAATTCCCATGGAAGTGGAGCATTGCCGGCAGACGCAGCTTGGAGCTTGCCGAAGAATTCGCGGATGCTTGCTTGGTTTTCCATTTCTCTGTTCCTTCTCTTTGGGGTTCGGGGTGGTCGTTTCCCTTCCATGAGAACAATTTACGACTTCTTCTTGACATGCTTGTGACATACGTGAATCACGTATTGCCTTTTAGAAAAAAAGTTGCAATGAAAGCTTTTGACTTAGTCCATCGCTAAATGGAATGTGTCATGGAGCCATTTTTGAAAGGCGCAAAAATTGATGCACAGGTGAGAGATAGCTGCTCTCACCTGTGTATTGAGTTTGAAGTCGTTCGAAAATCTTAGTTGAAGCTGTAGGCCATCGGAGGCAAACCGACGCCGAAATCATTTGCAAGAGCTCTGGTGGCAGCATTGTTGCGTGTGGTCAATGGTGGGCAGGCATCGTTATAAGGCGCGTAGACTGGAATTGCTAAGGCTTCTGCCAATTCAGGCAATTCAACTGTTACTACGGCTGCTGGTGCTGCTAATTGCTCTGGGGCTTTGGCTGCGCTTGCAGTAGAGATTTTTTCGAAGAAATTGCGAATCATTACTGGTTTAGTCATCTCGGCGGTCCTCAGCGGTGTTTCTCTTCGTGCTATTAATCTAAGTGAGCCCCATGACATCTTTGTGACATACGTGATTTCCCCACTTACTTTTTTTATTTGTCAGCCCGTGGACTTCTCCGACCACGAAAATTGACTAATGAAGAGTATTGTCGGCTCTGAAGACCGGTCTGAGAATCTCCAGGAAGGATTTTAGGGTCGGCGAGGCATCGTCCTTGCGGAAAGCCACGCTTAAAGTAGTTTTTGGTACTGGCTCGTTGAGCGGTAGATAGACAACGCCTTCTCTTTCAATCTTACGAATTGAATTGGGTAGTAAGGCGATACCCATGCCGCCAGCCACAAGACTCAGAGCGGTTTGTAATTCGCCAGCATGTTGAACCACTATCGGTTCAAATCCATGTGCACGACAGACGCCCAGAATAAAACTACCAAAGCTTGGCTCAGGCAAACGCGGAAAACAAATGAGGGGATCTTTGGCGATATCTGCAATATTGATGCTCTGCCGGTCGCTATATTTGTGACCGCTGGGCACCGCTAAAACTATAGATTCCTCGAACAGTTTTTCAACGACTATAGATTCATCTTTTAAATCCGGTCTGACAAAACCGAGGTTGATCCTGCGCTCTAACAACGCCACTTTTTGCTCTGATGTATTCATCTCGAATAAATCGAGTTGAACATCTGGGAAACACTTTTGAAATTCGCGCAAAACGATAGGCAGCACCTCGAATGTCGCTGACGCTACAAAAGCAATTGCCAGTGTGCCTGTTTCTCCACGACCCATTTTTTGCATTTGTTGCACCAGCTCATCAAAGCGCGAAACTAGTGTTTGTGACTGTTCGCGAAAAAACTTACCGGCTTCAGTGAGCCTCACCGGCCGCGTCTCTCGTTCGATCAGCTGAACGCCAAGTTCGTTTTCCAGTTGTTTGATTTGCTGACTTAAAGGTGGCTGAGCCATACGAAGTTTTTCGGCGGCACGAGAAAAATTGAGCTCTTCTGCAATTGCCAGAAAGTAGCGAAGGTGTCTGATTTCGACTGTCATATCTAAAAGGTCTCAAAGTGTACCTTTAATATATTGGACGTCTGCATCTCTGTCCACCATACTTAAACAAGGCAACCAAGTACGAAATCGGCATCATGAACACCAGTCAAACGAAAGCTCAATCAGTTTTAAACCGTTATCGGTTAACTTCTGCCGAAAATTACAATAGGCAAGATGCCGTCCAAGCAAATGTTTCGGCAAGTCTATCAGCTATTCCGTTGACTGGGATTTTAGGTGTCGGCGTAGCTGGGTTTTGCTCTTTTCTCAATCTATACGCGACACAGCCCCTGCTGCCGATGCTAATTGATAGTTTTCACGCCAGCAAAGCAGAGGTCTCTTTGACAGTTAGTGCAGCGAGCCTTGCGGTTGCGTGCTCGGCTCCCTTCATCGGTGTGCTTAGCGACCGAATTGGTCGCAAGAATTTGATTATTCCAGCTACCTTTTTACTTGTGATTCCCACTCTTCTAGCAGCGGCTGCCTCGAGTGTTTTAGAACTTGTTACTTATCGATTTTTACAGGGCCTGATTTTGCCTGCTATTTTTGCCGTAACACTTGCCTATGTTTGTGAAGAATGGTCTGAGCATGGGCTCGGTCGAGCTCTTTCGGTGTATGTCTCTAGTAATGTCATCGGTGGCTTTTCTGGACGTCTCATATCAGGGATGGTGGCAGCATCGTATGGCTGGCGAACTGCCTTTATCGTTCTTGCTGTGACAGAAGTTATTGGTGCATTGTTGATCTGGCTCTTGCTGCCGGCCTCAAAAAACTTCAAGGCCAGCGCAGGTAAGGTGGCCATGTTTAAAACGATCAAGATTTTGTTAGCAGATCGACGCCTGGTTGCTTCATTTACGGTTGGTTTTAACATTCTGTTTTCGCTCGTTGCCACCTTCACTTACATAACGTTCCACCTTTCCGCTCGACCATTTTTGTTGGACGCTCGCGCTTTAAGTTTGCTGTTTGCAGTCTATTTAGTGGGTGCGGTCACCACTCCTTACGCTGGCAAATTTATCGATTCGCTTGGTTTTCGCGAAACTCTGGTGCTGGCCATGGCTATCTCAGCTAGTGGCGTTTTGCTCACTCTTATCCCCAATTTGTATGTGATTCTATTTGGTTTGACTACCACTTGTTCATCGCTCTTCCTCTGTCAGTCAGCCACTCAAACCTCATTGCGCAAATTTGCAGCTCAACATACTTCTGCTGCCGCAGGACTATATGTGTGCCTGTATTACCTGGGCGGTTGCTTAGGTGGTTTCTTGCCCAGCCTGGCCTGGGACGCAGGCGGCTGGACAGCCTGCGTCGCCTTGATCATTTGTTGCCATTTAATTGCCATGACTTGCGCATTTAAATTCTGGCGTTCAGCCGCGCCTCTTGCATGCGGTCAAACTCGCTCTGTATGAGACAAACGGATTTTCGTCGCGTTCTAGAATTAGCAAGATCTGCATGGGTAGATTGATGTTTTCAGCAAGCTGATAACGAACATCTGCATCGAAATCGAATGACAGCTTGAGCAAGGTGTAAATGAGCGCTTTAGGATTATTTGCCACAGCGGTTCTTACTTCTTTCCAGTAACTGTCAGCCAGTTTATTGAGAAGCCACGGTTGTGCCATGGGGCAATTGGCTGTTCCCAATAAAAGATCAATGTCCAGGGTGTCGAGAACGCTGTTTGGTGTTCTCTCAAATTCACGCACTGAATCACACAGACAACCGTGTTCATGCTCCAGTGCCAGATGATCGGGTTCGTCTGTTGGCACTTCTCCGTGACGCGGAAAGTTGATGATGTTTGTCGTTTGACTGTCGTCTATATCGTCTTCACGATGCCTGGCGTTCATATCGATCTTCCTTTTAATAGTTTTGAACAATAGTTTCGAATTAATAGTTCCGAAATAGGTTTTTGGTGGGGTTATCGGGGCTGTTGGGTATTCCCGATGTTGTTATTAAACTGCTGAGTGGCGTAAGGGAAACATCAGGATTAATCAGGATCAATTAGGATCAATTAGGATCGTCTGAGTTGCGTTTATACTCATGTAGTTATTGAAGGAAATTGTTGTGGATTCTCAATTCGATTCATCCAAGCCATCAACTAATCAGCCCGGCCAAGCCAATCAAGAAAGTGATACAAATCAAACGAGTCAGGTCAATCCGACGCGGTCTTCGGCAGCACAGATGAGACCTGCACAAGCGACTGAACTGGAGCAAGCCAACCAATCTAGCTTTGATTCCTTCGCAAGCGAACATAAGAAAGGCTTGATCTTCTTCGCCTCGGTGGTCATCTGCCTGTTTTGTTTGCTTGGCGTTTTGAGTCCAGATGGGCGAACATTTGAAAAAGAGTTTCGCAACGACATAAAGAATGGCACGCAGGTCAAAGATGTAGTTTCCTACTTTAAAGAGCGAAATTTGGCCTGGACATGGGAGCGTTCGAACCGCCAGTTGACAGTGGTTTTGCCGGGACGCAACTGGATACCCTTCGTCAAGGTAGACTACAAAGAGTTGGTCTTTTTTGACAATTTCAATCGGCTGAAAGGTCGGTCTGGCTCGATGGAATACAAATTCTTCCGCCAGTAAAATCAAATTGTTTCGGCTTTTATTTTGCTTGGTTCAAGAAACATATAAAGGTACCAGTAAACGAGCAATGGGAGCGGGGCACCAAAGGCGCTACCGACTATTAAAGCGATGCCCCAGACAAATTTGCCAACGTTTTTCAGTTCCGGATTGACGAAAATATCAAAGACGCCGGCAAGCGTTAGCAGCATCAGAGCGAGCAAAGAGCCGTTGGCCCAGACGAATGGCTGATTGAGATCTGATTCCAGTCCAAGTAGGTATTGTCCAATTGCGTACGGTATGAGTTTTGGTGCCGCATTCCAGCAAGCTTTTACGACATTGAAAAAGTCAATGTTCTGCAACGGTGGCGAGTCGGCCAGCGACTGTGTCGGTAGATGGATATGCACTGGCGGAGGTGGCTGACTGCCATCTTGCACCCCTAGAACATAGCTGATGAAATAGATGGTCGGAATAGCTACCAGAAGTATATAAAACACAACGAAGTTGCGCCGCGAGAAGTCTTTGACCGGATTTCTTGGCGCGCTCGGCTTTATCACTGCTTCTGATGAATCCATAGTTGAAATCGTTGCTCTCTTATGCCCTGACCTAAGAATTATACTCAGATTGCCGATTATGGTACGAATCTGTAACCGACGCCTGGTTCAGTAATGAGATGCTTCGGTTGACTGGGTTCGTCTTCCAATTTATGGCGCAGTTGCCCCATATATGTGCGCAGGTAGTGACCTTCTTTGGCGTAGCCTGGTCCCCATACTTCGCGCAAGAGATGCTGTTGTGTGACCAGCTTACCGGGTGTTTTCAGCAATGTGACGAGTAATTTGTATTCAGTCGGTGTCAAGTGGACATCAACTCCAGCCTTGTGAACAGTGCTCAAACTGATATCAATAAGCAGGTCACCGGCTTCGACAATCGCTGATTCGACAGTTTCAGCTTTGTTGCTGGCGTGTCTTAAGGCTACTTTTACTCGAGCGATAAGTTCCAGGACACCAAACGGTTTGGTTACATAGTCGTCGGCGCCAGCTTCAAGAGCGGCAATTTTGTCTGCTTCCTGGTCTCTTGCACTCAAGATTACAATTGGCATATGAGACCAGGCGCGAACGCGTTTGATTACTTCCATCCCACTCAAATCAGGGAGCCCAATATCAAGCAAGATCAAATTGCAGTTTCCCTCGGCAGCTAGTTTCAAGCCTTCTTCAGCTTTGGTTGCTTCGATGACGCTGTAACCGCGTTCTGTCAAACTCAAACGTAAGAAGCGTCTGATTTCAGGTTCATCTTCGACGACCAAAATCGTTTCTCTGTTGTTGGCTGTCATTGTTTTTTCAATTCCGGTTGTTCCAGAGTCATTTGTGGCGCACCTTTGCCCAGAGGCAAACTAAAGCTGAAACTGTTGCCGCTCGTTTCCCCTGTTGTCGAAGCGTCAGTCCAGATTTCGCCTCCATGAGCGGTGATGATGGATTTGCAAATGGCCAGTCCCAAGCCAAAACCACCGGCTGTGGTGTCATGTTTTCCTCTGACAAAGCGTTCAAAAATTTTACGGCTCTCCTCTTCCGAAATCAACTCTCCTTGACTGACGACAGAAACAACCAGAATCGATGGTAGAGCCCTTGCGGAGATACCAATATCAGAGCCAGCAGGCGAGTATTTCAGGGCGTTGTCCAGCAGGTTGACAATCACCTGTTCAATCAGCACTTCGTCCAGTTCGACAAGAGGCAGGTCGGCCGGTATTGAGACTTTCAGATGGCGCTGGGACAGACGTCTGCTGAAATGTGGAATGGCTGCGCCGACAATTTCTTCGATGCTGCACCATTGCGGTTTGACTTTTAAGGCACCAGATTCAATACGAGTCATGTCAAGTAAATTGTGCACCAGGCGAAACATGCGCTCTGACTCATTTAAGATCGAATTGAGCAGCTCCTCGCGATTGCTTTGTTGATATTCGCTATTCCCTTGCTCGGCGAGCAAAGCGCTCGCAGCGCCTGTGATAGAGGCTAAAGGCGTGCGCAAATCGTGCGAGACAGAACTCAAAATTGCTGTGCGCATTTTTTCAGTTTCGAATTCGAGCTTGGCTTTTGCGGCCGACTGTATTTCTTGACGCAAACGCGCAGAGAGGGCGTTAATAGTGAAGCCGACGACCAGCAACACGCATTCAGAAAACATATATCGTGGTGGTGTCGCACCGAAGCCATAAGTCGGTTTGGCAAAAAAATAGTCAAAACAAGCTACGCTCCAGATTACTGTGAAAATAGCCGGCCCAATTGTGTATCTGGTCGCGACAAATACTATCCCGAGCAAATAGAGCATAACCAGATTCAAATGGTGCGAGCCGTCGTAAACGAATGAGTCGATAGCCGTAAAGCCACCAACGATAGCTGCCGCAACTATATATTCTCCCCATTGGATTTTGTGTTCACTTGATGTGTTGTCTATTTTGGCCATTTTCGTGCTTCTTCGCTTCTGCGTTTTAACTAGACCTAGCATCATTTCCTTGCCGGTGACGTTTTCAGAGATAGACATGACACCGACCAGGCGCTTATATGCTACCTGGTCGATGCCATCATTATCAAATCGAGCAGCTCAGTTGTTTATCATTGACGTATAGGCATCACCCCTTTTTCCGTGTAAGACTGATCTACCAATTGAAATTTAAGCAGCAAATTTTTTGTACTTTCGAACAGCAATTGAACAGCAGCGGTTCGAGTGGCTTCTAGTTCGATAGGCATTACCTCCTTGTTATTCACGATCATTCTCTTTAGCAGCAAAACCCTGACAGTGATAACCTGGTCTTTTAATCTTTGTTCGGAGCTTGTTTAGTGCGTCGTTCTCCTGTGTGTCAGTTCCGCCCTTACTCTTACGTACGGATTTTCGTCTTGTAAAAGCACTTCTAGTACTTCTCTGCCAATGTTGTGATTTTCAGCTAACTGATACCTGAGATCGGCATTGCTGTCGTAGGCTAGTCTAAGTAAAGTGTTTTGAGTTGTGTTGATATTGTCGGCGACTGCCGCTCTAACAGAAGGCGAATTATGGTTTGCTAAAAGCTCTAAGATTTGCCAGCCTGTTGTTGGATCTTCGGCTACTTTTTCCCAGTCTATTTCAGATGTCGATTCAAAATACATAGCTGTAGCTTCTTTCATAGTCGGTACCGCGCATAGTGTCATTATTAGTGGTCTAATGCTCTCGTCGTGGTGAGCGATCTGAGCTAGTTGCAGCAAGTCCTGAACACGAGGTAGGTCTAAAACATTGTGTCTAGCATTGCTCGAAGCATTCGGCGTAGCGCAAGCACTCAAAGCGTTCATTTGTTTCTCTCCTTCACGACCCTCACACTATTATTTTGCTCGGTTCGGCGTCAGGGAAACGTCAGGATTAGTTTGGTAATTTGTGCAGAAGTGTCAAAATATTCTAAATGCCAAAGCCCAACCTCGAACTTAAGGGTTTCATCCCGCCAATAATTGCCTCCGGGGCTTCATTCGATCGCTCCGGGAGATATCGTTACAGTCTTTATCGCCAGTTTGACTCGGGCGAGGGCATTTTGACGATGATTATGCTCAACCCAAGTATTGCTGACGCTCAACATAACGATCCAACCATTACGCGCTGTATTCGTTTTGCTCATGCAAACGGTTTCAAGCAGCTGACAGTGGTCAATTTGTTTGCCTTTCGGGCAACGGCGCCAATCGATCTCAAAAAAGCTAGAAATCCAGTCGGGAGCGAAAATAATACCTTTATAGAGCAGGCGGCAATTGCGTCTGCGCTCACGCTTGTAGCCTGGGGGAATCATGGACAATTTCGCAGTCGTGATGTTGAGGTCCTGGAATTGTTGCAAAGCTGCGCTCTGCACTGTCTTGGCACGAATAAAGGGGGCTCGCCTAGGCACCCACTTTACGTGCCAGCCAACCAAAAACTGCTAATTTATCGCTGATTATTTAGGAAATACCGCGATTCGGCAAAGTTGTCGAAGGCGGGTGTAATATGACAATCGGGCAGTGCGTACGAGCTGGAGGTTAGGATGATCAAGGCATGGCGCAGTGGTAGTTTGATAATGGTATTGGCGCTGAGCACGGTCCTTGGCGGTTGTGCAAGCAGAGACACCCGCGTTGAGCGCTATGTCTCGTCGCCTGCAGTTGTGCAGGGCGAAGCGGCAAAAATCAATCTCGATGAAGTCCAGAAGGCCTTCTGGGACACTAAAGGCACCGATTTCAATTCCTGGATGGGAGCTTTTGAAAAGCGCGTTAATGAAATATACGACGGCAAGGAAGTTGTTTCGGTTGATGCCACTCATAAAGAAGGCAAATTAGCTGTTGTTGGTTATATCGACACTAAAAAACAGCAAGGCTTTGTCAATGGCGACGAAAAACTTTTTTCAATCGAGCAAACAGGCGATGCCGTTAATAACGAATTGCCTATTCGCGTAAGCGACGCTGATAATCGTCCCTACTATGAAGGGCATCACTCAATCCTCGACAATCCATTTTTTCAAATGATGTTTGTTTCGCATCTGATGGGAGGGTGGGGCGGACGCTATTACACGCCTTATAACCGTGTCGTAGTGCTCCATGACTATCGCAATTCGTATCGCTCGACACCCCAATATGGTCAACAGCAAGCCAGCAATCAGGGCTTTTTCTCACGTTTCAAAAAGAATTCGGCAGGCGGTTTGCAAAGCAGCAAGACTTTCGGTGGCAGCGATTTTTCCTCAGCCAGCGGTGCAACTGCCAAGCGTAGCTGGTGGGGCGGAAGTTCACCAGCGAGCGCGCCAACCGCTTCAACTGCCGCAACTTCTTCAGCTTCTAGTAGCTCCGGGTGGGGCATGCGTCGCTCTTCAGGCACCAGTATTTTTGGCGGTGGCTCAAGCAGTGGTATGCGCAGCAGTGGTCGTAGTTGGGGCGGCTTTAGAAGGAGATAGGAATGCAGTATTTGTTGAAAGTGGCAGACTCAGCCGGCGAACACATGGTGCTCTTAACTCTTGAAGAAACGATTGCTAATAACCAGGCGATTGACGTTGTATTTGAGATTCTTGGCGCGGTTGATGTCAATCAACTCGTTGAGGAAAACGTGCTTGGCGCAGGGCAAATAGATGATTTACTGGCTATTCAAGAAATCGTTTTTGACAAGGACGAGGAAGGCTTTTTTGTGCGCGAGGGCGTGCAATTCGAAGCCAATCACGAGCCCCTCGATCCTGAAGCCAATCTCAAGGCTTTCTTTGAGCCAGCCGATCGAAATGGGATCAAATATATGCATTGCGATTTGATCGTTAGCGCTCCTTTTCTGTTGGCAAAAACTAAAAAGAATACCGTTAATTCATTTGACGCAACGCCAGTTGCTCAGCCGGTTTTGAGCAAAGACGAGTCCATGAAGTTGTACGGGCGAATCATGTTTTTGCATCAGTTGGCGATAGGCTATCAGCTTGATGTGACAAAAGATTTTGCTGAACTTGCTGACTTATTGCCTGAACTAGAGCGCAAAGAGCTGGTGGACATTGATGTCAAAAAAGCCTCATACAAGTTGACTCCGGCAGGCAAGATTGAATACGACAAATACATTAGCGAAGCTCAAGATCTGGTTAAACGCTACGATATTTTTAGTGACACTGATGTGGATGCTGCTGGGGTCGCTCGTTTTGACACGGGACTTGGTCGCGACTTAAGAGTGGCTGTATTTGACTATGAAGGAGTCGATCCCTTCAGAGCGAGATTTTTGTTGGGCATTAACGACGGTGAATGGAACAATTTAAGCAATTGGTATGAGTGCATTGCAGATGAAAACTGGTTTGCGACTTTGTTCAAGCCAATAGAAAATGCACCCGATATAGATGAAATCGGGCGCGATTTGCTGCGCAGCATCATCGACCAGGGCAAAACGGCATTGCGCTCGGAGCAATATCGCCTCAATTAGCGGAGGAGACTATTTGTGTTCAGGCAGCATTGCCAGAAGTTGTTCGTAAATCGACGGTGTAGCGCCGACCACCCAGCCGCCTTTAATCAAGGCATCGTCCACTAGAAAATCATTGATACGACCGCCGGCGGCTTTAATGATACTCAGTCCACCCAGGCAATCCCAGGAGTGCATATGCGGTTCTACGTGTCCCATTAATCGTCCACAGGCAACGTAAGCCAGACTCAAAGCGCCTGAGCCATTGCGAAAGAACATGCCTTGATTTTCCAGAAGTTTGGCCGTTGCCGTAAACAAAAAGTTGACTGATGTTCTTGCAGAGAAGCCAATACTAACCAAGCCTTGAGAAAAATCTCGGCCTGCATGTGGCTTAATTTCATTGCCATTTAAAGTGGCTGGGTGAGCCAATCCGCCGGTGAATAGTTCATTGCGGGTGGCGTCATAAATGACACCAAATTGAATTTGATTGTCGAAGACGTAGGCCATCGAAATGCACCAGCTCGGTATACCATTTAAAAAAGGTTGAGTGCCATCGATTGGATCTACCACCCAGATGCCCCGCTTGTTTGTGGCGCTGAGCGCTTCTTTCACGCTTGACGTCGATTCGACTGCACTTTCCTCTCCGAAAAATAAGTCATCGGGAAATTGCTGTTTCAAACTTTGACTGATAAAGCGTTCAGTGTTGATGTCGGCTTCGCTGACTAAATCGTGTAGCCCTTTGTTCTTTATCGTGAGCGCTGAGATTCGGCCAAAATATTCTTTGGCTATTGCACCGGCTTCCAAAATGACCGACTGGGCGAATTGAAAACGGCTATTGATAGTGTCCGAATCGATCATTCAGCTATGTACGATAGCGAGCGCATAGCCGGCATCGACTGCATCCATCGCCGCATCTCGCAGCGCATAAAAGACTTCCGCATGACTTTCAAAACTTTCAATCAAATCAATCGTGTCTTCTGGAATATCGCTGAGTGCGTTGAAAACCCGCTGGGCATCACCGGGACCAAAGTAGCCAAAGTAAGGGCAATCGGAATTTTTGCCAAGCACATCGTACGGCGAGTTGTTCATGGCATTTACCGGCAAGAAACGGTCGCCTTCGATGTAGCCGTCGATGGCTTCTAAAGCATCGACGAAATCGTCGACTGACATTTCAATTGAACCATTGAGACTTCCGTCCGATTCAATTGCTCCAACCAGAACATCATATTTTTCCTGGTCAGATAATGTGTCAAGCTCGGTGGGCAGAGCTTCTTCATCAACAACGTAGAGTGAAAAAGTTTCAGTCATGAGCTCCTCGACAAAAGTTTTAGCGGTCAACTCCCTAGTTTTACTATTGCTGACTGACAATTACCACAAAATTTCTTTTGAAAAATGGACCTTTTTGCCACTTGATTTCGTCACTTTTGCTAAAGTAAGAATTAGACAGTACTCGAAAGCTGTTTCAAGACCGGGTTTCCGCGATGCAAGACCGTTTAACAAATCATTTAAGAGATCATTTCTCTAAAGCCACCAAATTTAAGTTGAGTCTGGACAAATATTTTATTGGCGCCGCTGCTGCTGCTGTCACTCTTGTCCCGCAGGCTTTCGCTTATCCAGCTGTCAGTGAACTCTCAGCAATTGACTCCAGCATCGATTGTCCAGAAGCAAACGCAGTCAATTTGCCGGTCTACAAATGGATGCCTGAACGAAAAGCAAGAGGTGCTGTTGTCCTTGTTCATGGCTTGATGCAAAACGGTGCAATTGTCTCAGTGCTTGCAAGGCACTTAGCAGAGCAAGGCTATCTTGTTTATGCCATCGATCAAAGAGGGCATGGATTCTGGCATTTTGGTACAAAGCCTGGTGAAAAAGGCTATCGAATCGACTATAAACAAACTGTCAAAGATATGCTCAAGTTGTCGACATTCATTCGTGGTGAAAATCCTGGATTGCCGTTGTTCTGTATTGGCGAAAGTGCAGGGTCTGCTGTTTGCGTTCACAGTGTTGTCCATTCACCCGACCTTTTCAATGGCGTAATTTTGTGTGGGCTTGGTACTAAAACAGCTCCTGTGCGCTGGAAATGGGTATTAAGCGATTTGTTGCGTGATTCTTATCGCTGGGATCATATGATTTCAATGGAAAGGTATGAGGACTGCTATACGTCAGAAGACGAGCGAACTGTAGTTGAAACTTTAAGTGATCCGTATTGTCGCCCAACGTTGAGTGCTCGCGAAGCCATTCGAACAGCGCTTTTAATGCGAGGCATGAAAAAGTGGGCTGGCAAAATGCCTGAGAATGTACCAATTCTCGTGTTGGAAGGTGCTTGTGACAAAATCATGGATCCAAAAAGTGCATCAAAATTTATCGCCTTATCGAGAACAAAGGACAAAAGGCTGATTATGGTGCCTAGCAGCGGACACGTTTTGATTGGCACCAGCTACATGAAACCTGTTGTCACCCGCTCGATTGATAATTTTCTCAATACCGAAACTCAGTCGGCGCCTGGTGTGGATGAAAGAATTGCTGTCAAACCTTGATGTGCATAGCAAGAGAGAGCGAACCTGGTGTCCGCTCTCTCGTGCTAGTTGTTTTTTTTGATCAAGATCTAAATCGTCTGATTTAGTACTGTACTGATTTGGTTTTTGTTGTTGTCGATGTTGAACCAACTGGTGGAGCAACAGTCATCGAGTGGGTAGTCGTTTTGGTGACTGGTGAACCGATAGTTGTGGTTTTGCTTTCAACTGAAGCACCGGTCAAGCCACTATCTGTAGATGTGGTTGTAGATTTGGAAGCCACGCCATCTCCAGAAACTGTGGTCGAGCTGGCTGATACTTCATCGGCAAATGCAGGTACTACCGACATTAGCCCCATGAACGCCATCGTAGCAACAACTGCATTCTTCTTAAAAGTCATGGATTTATCTCCTGTGTAATGACTGACTGGAGTTGTGACGGGATGACACCTCTACTGTTCCCGGACTGTAAAAAGGAAGTTTCCATTGTCGAGATAAGCCGCGAGCATGTCATGTATCGCATCATCCATTGTGAGTGAGCGTGCGTACGACTTTAACTCAACCTATAGAGAGCCGATTTCTAATTGCGTTTTATTAAGCGCTTGGTAATTGTGCCTGGTTTCAAAGCACTGGTCAGTACATCAATACTCAATTCTGGCTTGCAGATTGTGCCGCACGTAAAGATGTCCCAAAAGACTACGTTTGCTTCAGGATAGGTGTGAAGACTGGCATGACTTTCAGCCAACACCGCCATCGATGTCACTCCTACTGGAGAAAATTGTTTGGTGCAAATTTCAAGAACCGTCGCGCCTGTAGCTTCTGCTGCTGCCCGAGTCAGTTCTTGCAGTTTAGGTAAGTCATTCAACAGCGCAGGATCGCAATCTTTCAAAGTCAGTAGTAAGTGGAAGCCGCTTGCCTCATGCAAAATTGTAGATGCAGAAGGTGACTTTTGTTGAGTGGGATGAGCCATCGTAAGACACCTGAATTATCTGAAGAAGCCTGTCTGTTTACCGTTGCCGCATACGCGGATTGCTTGATTATGCAATATAAACAGCGCTTGGAAACCATTGGCAAAATGAAAACCTTATATAGACCTTGAATGATCGGCCTTTAAGCTGACTGGCAAGGCGTCGCCATTTTTGCTCGTTTGGAGGTCTGACTCAATATGTCTTATAGAAGTATCCGAAAACCATGGCAAGAGCAATTTACAGCTCGAGAGTCGCGCGATCAAGCTGATTCGAGCGCTCGATTGCTGGGGCTGTTGCTCCGTCATCCATTGTTGGCAATTCCTTTTTATGTCGGCCCAGGAATTTGTTCGCAAGAGCATACAAAGTCGGCACTATATAGAGATTGAGTACAGTCGAGACGATCATTCCACCAAAGACTGCTGTTCCAAGCGAGCGACGACTGGCAGCTCCTGCCCCTTCAGCGACAATTAAAGGAACTATCCCTAGAATGAAAGCAAGGGAAGTCATTAAAATAGGTCGCAAGCGAGTTTGAGCTGATTCGACCACGGCATTTTCTGGAGTAAGGCCTTTGCGTCTCAATTGATTGGCGAATTCAACAATCAAAATAGCATTCTTGCTAGCCAGACCAATGAGCATGACCAGACCAATTTGACAGAAAACGTCATTGTCTAAACCACGCATGCTCTGCGCCCCCAGTGCACCAAGGATTGCAACCGGCACAGACAGTAGAATGATGAGCGGATCGGAAAAGCTTTCATACTGCGCGGCGAGCACCAGAAACACAAAGACTATACCGAGAGCGAAGATGATGCCTGCCTTCCCTTGTGACTCCTCTTGCTCCTTGGAAATACCAGACCAGCTGTAAGTTAAGCCTTTAGGTAATGCGCCCGACAGCTTCTTCATCACTTCTAGAGATTGTCCAGAACTGAAGCCTGGAGAAGAATTGCCATTGATTTCAATCGAGCGGAATAAATTGTAGTGTGATATCACAGGTGGTGCTACAAGGGTTTTAACGTGCACCAGATTGCCGAGTGGAATCATGGCACCCGTCACCGAGCGCACATAAAATTCTTCGATGTTATGCGGATTAGAACGGAATTCTTTGTCAGCCTGGACGTAGACACGGTAGATACGACTATCTAAATCAAAGTCGTTGACGTATTGTGAGCCCAAAAAGATTTGCATCGTGCTGAAGATGGAAGACAGAGGAACGTTCAAGTTCTTTGCTTTTTCTCTGTCCACTTCTACTAAAAGCTGCGGAGTATTTGCTTTAAACTGAGTCGACACACGACTGAGGGCCGGTTGTTTATTAGCCTCTCCGACGAGCGAATTGGCAATTTTCGCGAATTCATGAATGTCTACGCCTTTGCGATCTTGTAGTTCGTAAAAGAAGCCGCCGAAAGCGCCCAATCCTTGAATGGCTGGCGGTTGGAAGGCAATCACCATAGCGCCTGTGATGCCGCTTAAGGGGCCCCTTGTGCGGTTAACGATAGCTTCTAGCGTTTGGTCGGGACGTGGTCTTTCTTTCCAGTCTTTAAGAGTGACAGCGAGGAAGCCATTGTTTGGTGAATTGCCGTTGAAGCCAAAACCACCGATGGAAAACGTTCCAGCAACTTCTGGAAAGGTCATGACCAGTGATTCAACTTGCTTGAGAATCTTTTGGGTGTAATTCAAAGAGACCCCGTCCGGTCCTTGAACGATGACGAAGAAATAGCCTTGATCTTCGTTAGGAATAAAAGCCGAAGGCACAGTTTGAAATAGATAATAGGTGTAGCCCATGCCCGCCAAGAACAAAGCGATGATCACCGGTTTTATTTTTAGAGATAGTCGCAAGGAGCTAGCATATGTATGACGCAACCATTCAATGAATTTGTTGATTACACCAAAAAAACCTTTTGTGCTTTCTTGCTCGCCATCAAGCCACATCGCAGATAGAGCTGGTGTTAACGTCAAGGCGTTGAAGGCAGAAAGTGCAACCGAGAAACTAATTGTCAAAGCGAATTGCTTATAGAGTTGACCGGTGGTGCCCGGGAAAAATGCCACCGGAACGAAAACGGCTGCAAGAACAAGAGAGGTGGCAACGACAGCACCTGTCACTTCTTCCATGGCAATTGATGCCGCTTGCCTGGCGCCAAGACCTTTTTCGTGCATAATACGGGCGATGTTTTCAATGACAACGATGGCGTCATCGACAACAAGACCTGTGGCGAGAGTGATACCAAATAAGGTCAAAGTATTGATTGAAAAACCGAGGGCTTTCATAAAGGCGAATGTGCCAATTAAGGAAACCGGAATGGTGATTGCTGGAATAAGCGTACTGCGCCAGTTTTGCAAGAAAACAAAGATGACGACTACAACGAGCAAAATTGCTTCAGCAAGAGTGATGAGTACTTCGTGAATGGAAGCGTCCACTGATCTGGTGGCATCAAACGCTACTTTGTAGATCATGCCCGGAGGGAAAAACTCAGATAGACGTTTCAATTCTTCTTGCACGCCACGACTGACGTCCATGGCGTTCGCGCTCGGCAGTGGAGTGATGCCAAAGCCTATCGCTTCTGTGCCGTTGAAGCGCAGCAAAGTGCTGTAGTCCTCTGCGCCAAGCTCTGCTCTACCGACGTCTTTAAGCTTTGTCATGGCGCCACCGGCACCAGATTTGAGAATTATTTCTTCGAATTCGCGAGGTTCTTTCAAGCGACCGACTGCTCGAACACTCATTTGATAAGATTGATTGTCCATCGTTGGCGGTTGACCGATTTGACCGGCGGCCACCTGAACATTCTGTTCAGCGAGAGCTGAAACGACGTCTTGAGCGGTCAATGAACGAGCAGCAAGACGTTGCGGGTCAAGCCAGAGGCGCATTGAATATTTGCGCTCACCAAAGATCTGGACGTCGGCAACACCTTTGACTCGCTTTAAGTTGTCTCTAATGTAGCGGTCAGCATAATTGGAAACGAATAAATTTGAATATTCGCCATGCATCGACCCCAGACCAACAGCCATCAGGATTCCACTCGAGGCTTTGGCAACGGTGACGCCTGTCGCTTTAACTTCGGCAGGCAAACGCGCCTGAGCGGTCGCCACTCTGTTTTGTACTTCCACTGCTGCAGTGTCGATATCGCGCTCTAGGTCGAATGTGATTGTTATCGTCGAGGTACCATCATTGGTGCTCGTCGACGACATATATTTCATGCCCTGCACGCCGTTGATTTGCTGTTCTAGAGGCACAGTGACGCTTGATTCTACCGCTTGAGCGTTGGCGCCAATGTAATTGCAACTGACTGTAATTTGCGGCGGCGTGATTTGTGGATATTGTTCGACCGCCAAATTGGGAATGGCAATCGCGCCAGCGAGCACGATAATCAAAGAACAAACTGTCGCAAATATTGGCCGTCGGATGAAGAAGTCTACAAACACTAAAGGTACCTGCAATTACGAATAGAGCAAAACTAAGGACCGCACGCTTTCTAAATTGTTGGCGCGATCAGCGCGCCGTCAGACAAATTCTGGACACCGGATGTAATTACTTTATCGCCGACCTTGAGGCCTTTGAGAACCTGATACTGAGTGTCTTCTATCGCTCCCAGAGAAATTGGCAGTTGTCTAGCGATAGTTTTTCCATTATCTGTAAGAGCGACAAAAACAAAGTCCTGTCCGCTTTGATGGCTGACCGCTTCAGTTGGTATCAGCACTCCCGGCTTCTTCTCCCAGATGACCCGCGCGTGCACTGTTTGATCGGCGCGTAGCACATCCTTTTCGTTTGCAAAACGCGATTTGACTAGAACTGTTTGGCTGTCGGAGAGGACATTTGGAGCGATGAAAAAGACCTGACTCATACCAATTTTTTGACCGGCTGAATCTTGCAATTCAATTGGCATATTAGGTTTCAATTGTTTTGCGTGTTCTATTGGAATAGCGACATAAATTTCTAGAGGTCTGTTTTTAGTTACCGTGGTCAATCGTGTAGTGGTGTTGACGTAGTCGCCAATTTTTATTGGGATGTCGCCAACCGTCCCTTCAAATGGGGCTCTAATGGTGTAGTACTGAAGCTGAACGTTCTGCTCTTTGATATTGGCTCCAGATTGACCGATGATTTTTTCCATGCGTTTGACGGTTGCACGCTGAGCATCAATTTGAGATTCAGCACCCATCAATTCGGCCTTTGCACCTTCTAGAGTATTTAGTCTCTGATCCAGTTCCTGTTGCGAAACAGCGCCACTTTGCCTGAGTATTGTGTAGCGGTCACGATCTTTTTCGGCCAAATGCAGGGCTGAAACTTTGGCGTTTTTTGTCGCTTCGTAGACTTTTAGATTGTGCTTGGCAGTCGTCAGGTCATCTTTGTTGGATTCAAGAATGGCTTCAAAACTTTGCACTGAAGCGGCCTGTTTAGCGGGGCTTATTTCAAGCAAAGGTTGATTGAGTTTGACGATTGCTCCGGCAGTGACAAACAGTTTAGTTACGTGCCCATCAATTTGTGGAGATAAAGTCACGGATTGGCGAGAGACGACAGTGCCCGTGTAATTGGAGGCATCAGTGATCACTCCTGATTTAGCTACTTGTACTTTTACTGAAATGGGCATCGGTCCCATCGGATGAGACTCTGATTTAGAACAGGCGCAAAGTGTGCTCGAAACTATTGAGACGAGCATGGCAGTTTGCAAAAATTGGACGATTGTTTTATTCACGATAACGCCGAAGGCACTCACAGGATTTTCTGAGATTGAGGGATCTGAGATTGAGGGAATTGAGATCTACAATTCGAGAATATTCGATCTTGGTCACTTTGTATCGTGACAATGAGTTTAATGAGTTTCAATGATGAGTAAGAAATGCTTGCAAACCGCACTCTGTCTAACTTGTATGCTTATTAACCGTTTGGTCAATTATTGCTAACGTTACGCTAGATGCTATTTCTTTCGACAAACCATCCTGCTGTACAGGCTACATGCCAGGAACTGGTATGCAAATTACTACTATTGAACTGAGCAAAGACATCTATTCTCAACCTCAAGAAGAGATCATTAATCTGCGATCTAAGCTCACTTTGCAACAAATGCTTGAAAAGCGCCGCGGAGGGGCTGCTGTACGACCTTCTCTAGGAATGTCAGGCGTTGTGAAAAAGGTTTTATAATGCTTGCAGTTGTTGCTTATAGCCGATATCCTGTATTCACTTAATTCAATTGAAAAACTTTTTTCTGGCGTCACATGCACTGTACGTTGTCTGGTCGTCGCTCATGCCCAACCGTCTGTGGATCTCCAAGCCTTTTTTATTTGCTGCCTTAGTGATTGCAGCCTGTTTGTTCTCAGCAGCAAGTGCTGCCGTGATTTGCACCGAAGACTCCGAAGACGCCGCCAATTGTGAATTGCCCATTTACGAGTGGAGTGATGCCAGTAAACGTCTCAATGGCATAGTCGTCACTATCCATGGAGCGACCCAACAAGCTTCTTCATTCGACACCTTGGCCAGGCAACTGGCCGGGCAAGGATTTCTCGTGTGTTCGGTTGATTTGCGTGGTCATGGCAAATGGCACTTCAAACCACATCAATTCATTGGCGGTTATACAGTCGACTACAAACAGAGTTCGTTTGATCTAGAACGCTTGTTTGCAGTCTTGAAAAAAGATCATCCAGATTTACCGATTTACGCTATCGGTGAAAGTTGTGGTGCTGCAGTTCTTGTCAGCACAGCTGCCCGAAATCCAGATTTGTGTAAGGGCATTATTTTGGCTAGCGTTGGCACTCATCCTCGTCACTTCAATCCCGATTTTATCTTCACTGATGCAGTCGCAATAGCCAAGCACTGCGGACGGCCGCTGCTTGTCTCTAAGTACATCAAAAAATATTCTTCTGACGATCCGCGCATTCCTCAAGAGATGCTTTCAGATCCTCTGTCTAGACGCAGCATGAGTGTCCGAGAACTAATAGCCACTGTTATGTTCATTCACACCACTCCAGACAACATGAAGAAGCTACCGGAAGATATGCCACTTTTGATGTTGCAGGGAACAGAAGACAATGTATGCAGTCCTACGTCAGTCAAACAAATTGTGCGTAAGAAGGCCGGCGAAGACAAGCAATTGATTTTTATGCAAGACTGTGGTCATGTGCTTTTAGGAACAAAATTCATCAAGCCGCAAGTCAGCAAAATTGTTATTGGGTGGCTGACCAAACACAAAGACATGATCGTTGCTGAAAATTCAGGACCGGTAGCATCCAGTGAATCTGTTCAGAATCCAGTTTCAATACTGTCGCCCGATATGAGTGCCGAAAAAATCTCGCAGTATGTGATTCAGAATTAGTGATAAGTGCGGACGCTCGTCTTGTTCGCGCGAGTAGACGCGTACAGCTGCCCTTCTTTAGCGAGTGAATCCTGGTCGTAAAATACTTCGTTGAGAGCGTTGAACGTCTTCAGTGTTTCAGCGTGAGAATCGCCCAGCAGGGTGCGTTCGATTTCCCAAGCGCGCATCAAGAAGGCTCGAGCTTCTGCATTTTTTTCCAGAGCAGAGCAAAGCAAACCCAAATTGTATAAATCCTCGGACAATGCCACCGAATCTGGTGCATATTGTTCGTCGATACCTACTACTTTTCGAAAAAGCAATTCGGCACTTTCATAATCGCCTTGCTCTACGTACATCTCGCCAAGTCTTTTTAATTCGAGTGCGTCCTGCATGGTATCTCCTATTCGTGCGTTTATGCATTCCGGGCGTAGTGGCAAGAGAAAGCAATGCGGATTTGAATCATGCGACCATTGAACAGCACAAGACTTGGAAAAATCTTGTGCAGACAAAGCGATCGCAGTCGTTCGTGCCCTCATGGCGTCTAAAACGAATCCGCTTGCTGCTGTTTTTAAATTGAACTGATACTAACTTTTATACCGCCTGCGAAGTTGTATGTCAAAATGCCGTTTTTATATCCAGGTGGTATTCGTTGGGGCTTGTAATAGGTATGTGTTGCTCTGATTATTCGATATCGTTTTTATACAGGCTTACTGTTTGGCTTAGCCCGGATTAATTCGTAATTTCATATCATCAAAACCCTGATGACATCAGGGAAGACATGCATTCTATAGCTTTTTGGATTAGCATACATTGGTCTGCTTGCCGCCTGGGGAGCGGATTACGGCGAATTCAGTGCTTTGACAACGTTTGTATCGCGAATGCAGGCGCCCGTGACAAATGGCTCTACTACTTCGTTCCATACTAACTGACACAATAAGATTGGACTTTTCAATTGGCTCTGAAGCAGCAAAGGCAGCTAATTTAGCTGCCTTTGCCTAATTCGATAATTTGACGGTTCGTCTTCTTTATTTAGAAGAACCAGGGCCAGTGGTTGTTTTGGTCGTGTCCTTGGCAGGGCTCGTGGTCGGGGTCTTTTTCGTGGTCGCTGCGGCTGGTTTGGTGACAGCGTTTTGGCTTGCATCTGGCGATGCTGCTGGTTTCTTATCATCTGCCTTTTTATCGGCTGATTTGTCAGCGCTAGTGTCAGTAGTTTTTTCAGCGGGCTTGGCTGCTTCAATTGCTTCACGAACTTTGTCAGCTCTTGCTTTTGTAGCAGTGGCCAACTCTTGCTTGCCTGACTTTTCGAGGGCTTCAGAGTAAGTGTCTAACACTGATAATAAAGCCGGTGTATTCGCGGCTGCGTCGCCTTTATCCAGCAGGTCTGTGTACATTTTCATGAGGTCGACGCCGTCGCCAACAAATTCAGGTTGGCTGATATCAGCTTTAGCCAGGTTTACGGCCGCTTGAACGGTTGTTGCTTCTGACGCTCCATTTTTGCGCTCAGTTAACTTATAAACCTGATCGAAGGCATTGATCGCATCGGTGTATTTTTTCTCTTTGACATAGGTATGACCAAGCTTCGTTAAAATCGGTGTCAAAACGAATTCACCCTGTCCGTTTTTTTTGATTTGAGACATGAGCACACGTCGGTAGCATTTTTCAGCTTCTGGCAAAGCGTTGCGCTTGGCTGATAAATCGCCGATTTTTTCTGTCAGAGTTTGAACGGCAGGATCATTCATGCCCCAGATTCTTTCACGATAAGAAATCGACTGCCGATAATATTGTTCGGCTTCCAGTAATTTTCCAGCCGCTTCTTTGGCTTTGCCTTTTGTATAAAGGTCATTGGAATACTTTCCTGCTTTTTTTACAGTGACGTGCGGGTCGTAATGATCCGGATCATCATCATCTGTGTTCTGGGCAGCTTTTCCTTTGGTCTCTTTACCGCTATTCATTTGCTCCAACGCGCCGTAAGAGCGTGTTAAAGCATTGGCATTCGCTTTGTTTATGACCGAACTAGTAGATGCAGCAGACATTGCGTGAGCGGCGCCCATTTCCGAGATTCCCTGGGCGGAGGCACTGTATGAGCCCAGTAACATGAGCGAACTGAGTAATATCGGAGAGACTCTAACAACTCTCATAAAGTAACCTCGACGTGGTAAGCACTGCTATTGCGGGATTGCAATCAAGCACTGTCTATTTAAGCACGACAGAGCAGGCAATGTTAAGCCTAGAAGGCAGTGGACCGTGCAATGTCCTGAACGGCAACAGACGATGCGCCGCTGACCATGCCTTAATTGGAGGTGGCAACCGGCAACTGGGCGAAGTCTAGCGAAATTAATTACTGCTCATTCTGAGCTGTAGGCTAATGAACCGTTTGCCACAACGTGCCGAATAACCAGGGTTGACTGGTCCCAGACGACTAAGTCCGCTCGTTTGCCAACAGCTAGTTGACCGATTTGATCGTCTAAACCAATTGAGAGGGCGGCATTGTAGGTAGCCATCAAAATTGCCTGGGCGAAGGTGGCTATCTGCCAATGCACTAGATTCAAAACGGCTTCGCTCAAAGTTATAGATGAGCCGACCAGATCACCGCCTGTGGTGCCAATGAAGGCAGCATCAGTTACCAGGACCACTTTATCGGCGCCTTTGACTTTAAAGACCAATTTGACTGCGTTTTTGTCCAGGTGTTTGCCGTCAGCGATAACTGCACAGCGCACGCGATCGTCAAGCAGAGCTGCTGTAACTGCTCCTGGTGCGCGGTGGTGAAGCGGTGGCATGGCATTGAATAAATGCGTGACTAGTTCGACTCCTCTGTCGAAAGCAGTATTGGCTTGCTCGAGAGTGGCATTGGAATGTCCAAGTGAGGGGAAGATTTTATTTTTTCTCAAAAAGGCAAGCGCCTCTCCTTCTGGATCTTCTTCTGGAGCCAAGGTCATTAAAATGACCGAATTGTCTACAAGCTCAGCCAGAATCTCAACCGTTAACGGTTGAATATGTTGAGGCGGATGCACGCCTGGGCGGGCTTTCGAGAGGCACGGGCCTTCAAGGTGAATGCCTGGCATGTAAATAGGAAGAGATTTAAGAGCTGCGCTTTTTCCAACACCGATTGATTTCAGGAATTCAATGTTTTTGCGGATGTGAGAGATATCGTCGGTTATAAGAGTTGGCAGGATAGTTGTGACGCCCGCTTTTAGCATATCGGCACTGAGAGCCTGCACTTGCTCGATTGTAGGGTCACCCCAGAAGTTGCAGCTCGGTCCGCCATTCACTTGTATATCGATCAGGCCAGGAGTGACATAGCATCCGCTGACATCTATCGTTTTCAGTTCTGAAATTTCAGACTGATTGTTTCGACCGGATCCTTGTGCCTGACCGATTGCTGCTATCTTTCCGTCAACACAAGTGATGCTGTTAGCTTTAGTTTCGTGCGGCGTGATTAGCGTGCCGCCTACCAATGATATTGCAGACATGTTATATATTTTCTGTTGCCAGTGAGTTCGAAACTGATTCGATTGAATCAGGAATACACAGGGCATATTAGAGCTTGATTTACAGATAACACAAGTACTACGAGCAAATGTCTCAAGTCGACGAACAAAATTTAAATCCGGCAACAGGGCGGGAGTGGGATGTTGATTCGCTGTTAAGGCGCGTAGTGGAATTGCAAGAGCAATTATTGCAAGCGCAAGAAAAGAGTGTGGTTCTCAGCGCACAGGCTCGCGAACTGGATCGAGTCGCTCGAGACGCAGACGATTTGAAGGCAGAATTGACCGCGCAGGGTTTGTTACTGTCTGATAAAAGTCGTGAAAACAAGCATCTTCACCAAGAATTGTCTCGCGTGACCACAGTTCTGGATGTCAAATTGAATGAAGTGGAAGAGTTACGTGCAGGTTATACCGAAATTCAGGCACAGCTGAAGATGCGGGAGCAGGAACGCGATTTGCTTGCGCTCATGCTCAATGAAGCGGAAAATGCCGCAAAGCGTGCAGAAGCTGACGCTATCGCGGCGATGGAACAAGACGCCAGAAACAAAAATGCAGGCGCGTGGCCATTCGGCAAAAATCCGAAAAAAACCTGAGTTTTTCCTAGCGCTTAAGGCTGACCAGGAGCTGGTTCAACAGCTGGCACTGGCATAGCATCTTGTGGCTGAGGTTCCCCAAATCCACGAGCTGGGGCGTACTGACTGAAATTTGAAGCAGGTACAGAACCTCCTCGCTCTGGCATCATCATTTGCCCAGGATTCATTTGCCCAGGATTCATTTGCCCAGGTATCGTTTGTCCGGGATTCATTTGCCCCGGCATCATTTGTCCAGGCGGCATCATCTGCCCTGGCAGTTGTCCGTGCATAAAGCCATTGAGCATGTCGGAAACGCCTTTGGCGTTAACTGTTGTGATGCGTGGTCCCAGTCCCATGAACGTCTTTTTGGACTTCCAGGAATCTCCGAGCATGTCTTGTCCTTCAACTGACGTGCCGCGCAATAAGCCGTGCTTAACTGTGGTTCCATTGCCCAAAACGTTGACGCCTGTTTCTCTGTTGATGCCAAATAACCCTTCTTTATGTTCGACTTGGTCGCCATTTGCGTCTTGCATGACTAGCGACTTTTGCCCGAGTAGATAGTGCTTTACTTGAACGCCATCGCCGTTGCCATCGGTGACGGTAAGCTTACCCCAGCCAGCAAAGGCTGGATTTGACGACAGCATGCACGCAAACGACAAGGCGCTGCCGATGATGGCTATCTGAGATTCTCGGGATTCTCGTGGTTTCATGGCTTACCTGCACTGTTTGTCATATCTTATCTCGACACTTATCTCGACAAAGACTATATTTCAATTGTTCCCTGTACGGTGAACTTGCTAGAATTCTGGCTTGCTCTGGTTATTATCAAAGCGTTAATTTAAGCACGCGAAACTCTCTAGGCTCCCATCTGACAAAAGTGAAAATTAGTTTGGAAACATTATCTAAAGACTTACTGGCTGGAAATCGACGAGCGCTCGCAAGAGCTATCAGTGTAGTTGAAGATGGGGGCTCAGATGCGTCAGACCTGGTCAAAAGCCTTTTCTCCTATACCGGCAGAGCGCATCTTGTTGGTATCACAGGGTCGCCAGGAGTGGGCAAATCAACTCTCGTCGATGCCTTGATTACAGAAATTAGAAAGAGCGGCCTGAAAGTCGGTGTTCTCGCTGTCGATCCCTCTAGTCCCTTTACCGGCGGTGCCATTCTTGGTGATCGAATCAGAATGCAAGGTCACACTTTAGACAAGAGTGTTTTCATTCGTTCGATGGCCAATCACAATCAAGCTGGCGGCCTTGGACTGGCTACATATGATGCTGTGCGTATGCTTGAAGCCGCCGAGTTTGACGTCATTTTAATTGAAACAGTCGGTGTTGGCCAGTCAGAATTAGCTATAGCTCAAACTGCCGATACCACTATTCTTGTGTTGATGCCTGGTTCTGGAGACGACATTCAAGCAATCAAATCAGGCATTATGGAAATTGGCGATATATTTGTCGTCAACAAAGGCGATTTACCGGGCGCTAATAAATCGGCAAGTGAAATCACAAGCTCGCTGGAGTTGAGCAGTTTTGCTAATGATTGGCGACCGCCAGTGATTGTGGCCGTGTCGGAGACTGGGCAGGGCATCGATAGTTTGTGGTCTTCTTTGCAGGAACACTTCAAATTTCTCAAAGAATCGGGAGTTCTGCTTAATCGTCGCAAAGCCAAAGTGCAAGCCGAACTTGCTGAATTAGTGGCAGCACGCGCCCGCGAAAATTTGAAGAATTCAATGGAGAGTTCAGACTCTGTGCAGCAGTTACTCGAGCAAATTCTCGACAAAAAAGTAGATCCTCACACGGCAGCAGAAGGTCTTATACAGGATTTGTTCAGAGCCAGAGACTGAGACGCCTAAAGCGTTGTACGCAGCATCGCAGGTACAGAAGATGGGTTCTGCAGCACCCAAACGAGATGAATTCTGGATCGCTCATCTTCTTCGACGAGCAGGCTTCAGCGCTAGCTATCAGGAATTGACTCGTTATAGGTCGCTTGGCTACAAAGCGACATTGCACGAATTGCTTTTTCCCGATCTTGTGCACAATGGCACTCTCGATGCTATGCTCGCGCGCGAGCACTACGATTTTTCCAATCCATCTAGTTTGAAAAAATGGTGGATTGCCAGAATGACTTATTCGAACAAACCACTCGAAGAAAAAATGACTTTGTTCTGGCATGGACATTTTGCCAATTCAGATCAAAAAATTCGTGATCCCTTAGCGATGTACAGGCAGAATCAGCTATTTAGGGCAAATGCTCTGGGCAATTTTGAATCACTGTTGCTCGGAGTGTCGAAAGATCCAGCAATGATCATTTATCTAGACAACCAGGAAAATGTGAAAGGTCGTCCCAACGAGAATTATGCTCGCGAGGTGATGGAGCTATTTACGATGGGCATTGGCAATTACACTGAAAAAGACATTAAAGAAGGTGCTCGCGCTTTTACTGGTTGGCATACCAAAAATGGTGCTTTCTTCTTCGACGAAAAACAGCATGACCATGGCGTCAAGGAATTTCTTGGAAGAAGTGGTGACTTCAATGGCGAAGATATAATTCATACCCTGGTTAAGGAACCGGCGACGGCAAAATATCTGGCTAAGAAACTAATTACGTTTTTTGCTTATGATAATCCAGAGCCAGAATTCATCGAGCGAGTAGCTTATGCGTATACCAAAAGTGGCAATCAAATCAGACCGATGCTAGAGATTATTTTTGCCGATTCATCATTCTTTTCTTCAAGGGCCTATCACGCCAAAATCAAAAGCCCCGTCGAGCTTGTCGTCGGCACTGTCAAAACTTTGCGCTTGAACAAAATAGACATGGATCTTCCTGGAACGATGGCCAGTATGGGCCAAAATCTTTTCGAACCACCAAGCGTTAAAGGATGGGACGGAGGTGATGCCTGGATTTCCAGTCAGACGATGATGCAACGTTTTAATTTTGCCACGAACATCACGACGCAAAAATTTGATGAATTAAGGCGTGAATTATTGCCCAGTCAATTTGCTTACCGTCAGGGTATGAAAACATCAACCGATATGGTCGATTATTTTTTGAGATTACTCGTCGATGCTGATGTGCCTGAAAAGACGAGAACGCGTTTGATTGAATATGTCAGCAGTGGCACGGACGCTAAGCACGGTTCGGTTACCGCTGATGAAAAAATGCTCGATGCAAAGTTGCGCGGTCTGGTACATTTGATAATGACCTTGCCCGTGTATCAACTGTCTTGAGGATGATTGATGTGAGCGCAGAAAACGACCTATTAGCTGGAATTCAGTCTCCTTCGCGCCGCAAGCTTCTTTTTAGCGCTGGAGCTGCAAGCCTTGGTCTTTGCTTGAGCCCACTCGAAATATTCAAACTCGCTGCCGGTGCTGTGAATTTAACACGCCCTGCCAGGATCACAAGATCAATTGTCGTCATTCAATTGAGCGGTGGCAATGACGGCTTGAACATGGTGGTGCCTTATGGTACCGGTAAATACTATGATCTGCGCCCGACCATTGCGATTAAGCCTGGCGAAGCGATTAATCTAAATGGCAAAATTGGCTTGAATCCGCAGATGTCTGCGCTCGCCGGTTTATATGAGAAAGGGCATGTTGCCATCGTTCAAGCCTGCGGTTATCCAAATCCCAATCGGTCGCATTTTCGCTCGATTGAAATTTGGCAAACAGCGCAGCCAGACATCATAGGTTCAACCGGCTGGTTAGGACGTTTGCTTGATTTGAGCAGTCAGCACAAAGACAATGCTGATTTGCATTCGGTATTGCCAGCGGTGAATATCGATTCGGTTTTGCCAATGACACTTGTCTCACATAAATTTGCGGTGCCTTCGGTGAGCAATGTCGCCGATTTTCAATTTCGCACAGATCCGCAGTATGCTGGCGACCGAAACGCTCAGCTGAAGGCGTTTTCCGATATATATTCTGATTTTGCTTTGAAACGCCCACATGTAGAGTTATTGACAGAAGCTGGAATGGAAGCGAGTAAAGCCTCTGACCATTTGCTCAGTGTAATTTCCGGTTACAGACAGGGCGCCAACTATCCACAGGGAAAACTCGGCAACGGTTTGAAGTTCATTGCCCAGATGATTACAGGCAGTGTCAACGCCAAAGTTTACACCGTAAGTTTGGATGGCTTTGATACTCACACTAAGCAACTGCAAGGGCAGGGAGCGCAGCTGCGTCAATTGTCTGATTCTATTGCCGCATTTTATGCAGATCTTAGCGCTCATAAATGCGAGAACGAAGTGCTTACTTTTGTCTTTTCGGAATTTGGCCGCCGTGTTGGTGAAAATGGCAGCAATGGCACAGACCATGGCACGGCCGAGCCATGCATGGTGATTGGCGGTGCGGTACGTGGTGGCATTTATGGAGAACCGGCGAGCCTGAACGATTTAGACAACGGTGATTTGAAATATCAAATGGATTTCCGGAAGATTTATGCGAGCATTCTCGATAAATGGTTCAATGTCGACCACGCCGAAATCCTGGGCAAAAAGTTCGAAACAATTCCGTTTTTGAAAGACACAAAGCGAATTACTTAATGCTCTCTCTTTTAAACAGCCAGTAATTTGCGCAAATCACTGGCAATAGCAGAGGCTGAAGCGAACCGATTGTCGGGCTTCTTTTGCAGACAACGCATCACAATTACCTCGAGTTCTCGAGGAATTTCAGCGTCTGGTGCTACGACTGAGAACGGTTCGGGAGCTGCGTTTACATGCTTGTGGAATAACTGATAGGGCGTTGTGGATTCGAAAACGGGACGTCCAGTCAGGGCCTCGTACATGATGCAGCCCAAAGAATATATATCGGTTCTAAAATCGAGAGGAGTACCTTCGCACTGCTCGGGGCTCATATATAGCGGACTGCCCAACACATCGAAAGATTGAGTTTGCTGGTCATAAACGTTTTTGCTGGTTGGCATAATCACAGCCAAACCAAAATCCACTAATTGCGGTACGAAGCCATGATTGATATTGCCGTCAAGCATAATATTGCTTGGTTTTAAATCGCAATGGACGATTCCTTGCATGTGCGTAGCTGAAAGCGCGTTCGCGACCTGCATAAATACATCCATATATTGATGTATGGACATACCGCCTTTCACGCGAATCCAGCGGTCGAGCGAGTCACCATCGACATAATCCATGATTAGGAAAGGATGCCCCTGTTCTGTCAAACCGAAGTCGTGGACACTGACAATATTGGCATGTTGCAGGGCGCTTGCCGCACGCGATTCTTGCTGCAATCTCCTGATCAATTTCAAATTTGTGCCATGCTGCGGGTAAAGCACCTTGATGGCCACCGAACGTTGCATGTGGATATGTTTGGCGCGATAGACAATACCCATGCCGCCTCGACCCAAAACGTGTTCGATGCGATAACGTCGGTCAAAAATGCTGCCAGGTGGTAAGGCAGTCAAAATACCTTCACTATGGTGGGTGTCGAGGCTGCTCTCCATGCGACTTTCATCGTCGGCATCACTTCTTGCACCCAGCCGCTCTTCCAGCTGTACGCGCGGACTGGGGCGGTTGGTTGCTGGATCTGAGGCGAACAGCTTTTCAATAAGATGACGTAATTTTTCCCTCAGCTCACTGACTGAAATATTCATACGCTTTGCCGTCTGCTCATGCGTATTGCCCTGCTCAATCATTTTGAGCATATACAAATCGGCTTCACTCAAATTTGATTTGCCAGCTTCAGCCACAGCCGAATTAATGGGCTTTTCTTTTTCTATTAGACGATTGACTACACGTGGATCTATCCAGGAATTTCCAGCGAGGACGCTGTAAATAGCAGATTGCAATTCTTCAAAGGATATATTCTTCAAACAAAAGCCATCAGCGCCGGCGCCAAACGAGGCCATGACCAGGTCGTCGTCTTCTTGTGACGTAAACATGATGATGCGCGTTTTGGGCAAATGTTCTTTGATCCGACTGACCGCTTCTACGCCGTCCAAACCAGAAATATTGATATCCAGCAAGACCAGATCTGGTTTTACGCTCAAGGCGGTTTTAACTGCGCTGAAGCCGTCGCTCGCTTCGGCGACCACTCTTAGATCTGATGTCTTTTCGAAAACCAGTTGCAACCCACGTCTGATGATGTCCAAGTCATCGACTATCATAATCCGACGAATAGTAGCTGGCTCGGTGCCGCGCGCGCCACTGACTCGGCTATCAGATAGCTGAGTTTCGTCAAATCGTGACGTATTTTTTTCTAAAGAGTCGTCTTCTTCCACTTGTTTGACCAGGATTGCAAAATACGCCTCTCCTATGATTTTCCCGTGAGGGTTTGTTTTCAATCTAAAAAGAGTGAATAGAATAAAATTCGCGTGGATTAAAAATTACCTGGTGGGCTGATTCTATTGGAGCTTACGACGGCGCTTGAGAAGACTTTCTTGTACAGTGTCCGATCCGTTGAAAACGGCATCCAGAGCTGCTTTTAGTTCATCCATGTTTTGAAACCGCTCTTCGGGCGCCTTGGCCATGGCGATGAAGACGATTGCTTCAAATATAGACGGGCCGGGATTTTCTGGTATGACCGAGGCAAACGAGGGTGGATATTCGTAAATGTGTTTGTTTAATATTTCCGTGTTTCTGGCTTTGTAAAAAGGCACGCGACCCGTAAATGCCTCGTACATCACTGCGCCAATCTGGTAAACATCAGAGCGCTCATCAATGGCGTGCTCATTTTCTGCGTGACATTGCTCAGGACTCATGTACGCCGCCGAGCCCACCACTGTCCCTTTGGCTGTGCGACGCATTGGTTCTTCTTCGAGAATTTTAGACAGTCCAAAGTCGAAGACTTTGACGATTTCCTTGTGACCATCGGCGACAAGCATGATATTTGCCGGCTTTAGATCTTTATGAATCACTCCCTGTCCGTGCGCGTGCTTGAGCGCGTCACAGACTTGCTGAAAAATAGGATTCAGTCGGGTCAGTGGCAGGGGACCATGCTGCTGGATTAAATCGTCCAGAGTATAGCCGTGCAAATATTCCATCACTATAAATGGCTGACCGGACTCCGAACTGACACAGTCTTGTGCCCCGACCACATTAGGATGGTCCAGTTTAGCCAGACTGACAATTTCTCGCTGGAATCTTGCCACCATAAATGGTTCATGATTGAGCGACGGTTTGAGTGTTTTGAGCGCCACTGAACTGTTTGTGAGGATGTCGCGGCCCATTAGGATCACGCTCATACCACCGACGCCAAGAATATCTGAGACGATATAGCGACCACCCAGTGTTCGACCTTTTACGCTTTGCAAAAGCTCGTTTACTTCATCAGTAAATGGTTTGGGAGCGGGTTCTCCAGAATTACCTGGATTGTTTGAATTCACGGTTTTTGCTTCTCGATGAAAGAACTTAAAACGTTGGCGACAACACCGTGACCGTATTTGGAGAAGTGGTATCTTAAAAATAAATTGGGAGAATTGGCTGTTTGCAAAAATGCTTTCGTCAAACTAATGACCGCAAAGTTTTGTTTTCGTCCTGTTTCCTTTAGTACGGCCTCTTCTTTCTCAAAAGTAGGGTCGGCACCCATATTCGGGAAGGTGACGACAATTAGGCGAGCGCCGTCTTTTTGAACCTCTGAATTTAGTTCACTGAAAATTTTTGCAGTAACCTGCATGGCGTCAGGCAGATCGTAAGCTGGATGAATAATTGCTGTAGAGTGGCGAACAGTGCCAGGAAATGGGATTTTTCCGATGACGCGTTTGATCTTGGTGTATAGAGGTTCGTTAATCGACAACATCAAGTTCTGTTGGCTCAGCACTCCAAAAATTCGACTTTCTCGACGGATGTAATCCATTATGGGATTAGGCTGCAAAACATCGGTATTCATTTTCAAAACGGAATCGTCTTCTACCAGGTAGAGCGATGTGCTGTCCTCGGTGCCCTTTTCCAGATGAAAGTAAGGGCGTGGCGTAACATGATCTGCTGATTGAGGCACGAAAATATTTTCGGCTGAGTCACCAAAATTATAGAGAACAACGACAGTGTCTGGTTTGAATTGCCGCACCTGTTGTTGGTAGAGCAAACGTTCTTGTCCGGTTGAGTAGCTCGCGCAACCAAAATTTAAAACTTCGAACCTGTCTGACTTATTGTAACCAATGGGATTCGCGTTCAATCTGTTTTGTAATTGCCTGGCGTAAGTCTCATCCATAGAAACTTGCAGTCCTTCAGTGGTTGAGTCACCAAGAACAGCAATACGTTTCACGCCAGCGGGCTTGACGATGTCGTGTTCTACATCGCGCATTCTTTGACTACTCAAATTTTCATGCGAATATCCTTCCAGACGAAAGGTCACCATCTTTCCTGGCATATGGATACAACCAAGTGTCTGACTTGGTTCCAGCGATTCGCCTTCCCCAATACGAGCAAGTCTAAAGACGGTTTCGAGAAGGAATATGCCAACAATCAGCAAAATGAGAAAAATCAGCGCACCAGATATGATGTCAAACAAAAACTTAGCAGAATCGCTGCGTTGCCTTTTTGGGTTCGGCAGTTTGTTGCCTGACAAATTTTCTAATTGTTTTTGCGCCAACATTATCTATCGCCTCAAAATTGAAAATAGATAAAGGGAATTACTTGCGATGGCGCGAACCCAAGAATAAGGACGGCCACAAACAGGCAACTGACCAGTTTAAACGGCGTAGATTGACGTGTCCATTCAATTATTGTTTTGAACGCTTTAAGCGGATTGGCAATTTGGACATCATCTAGTTTGGATACAAAATATTTTCCCAGACAAAATATTGCATAAATGATCAGTGCAGCAGGTATAGTCGATTCTAAAAATTGAGTGCAAATTTGTCCGCCTGCAAGCGAAGTTGTTGTTGCGTTTGCTGTTTGATTGAAAAACAAGTTTTGCCCCATGTTCAAGGCTTCAGGCAATGTCGCTGCTCTAAAGAGAACGCCCGTCAAAAGCCAGAAAAAGACAGTGCTGAAGACTCCGGCGCAGTGCCAGACTGGATGTGGGCGAAGTTTTGCCAAATACGGAACCTTCGTGACGAAGTTGTGCCAGTCCTTGGAAAGAACCAGTCCAGTCCCGTGAAATGCTCCCCAAAAAACAAAATTCCAGGATGCACCATGCCAGAGTCCGCCAAGCACCATCGTCAAAAATGTGTTGCGACGGGTAAGCCATGGCGAGCCGCGCGAGCCACCAAGGGGAATGAAGAGATAATCACGCAACCAGGTTGAAAGAGATATATGCCAGCGGTGCCAGAATTCTGTGAGATTGGCTGCAAGATACGGCCAGTTGAAATTTTCCGGAACCTTATAACCGAGAAGCAAGGCTGAGCCCCGGCCTATGTCTGTGTAGCCTGCAAAATCGAAAAATAATTGCAAAGTAAAAGCACTGACAGTAATCCAGGCGTCAACTGTATTGAGTGTATGTATGCCTGCGTAGCCCGCATTGACTAGGGCACCAAGATTGTCACCTAGAGCTACTTTCTTGAATAGTCCCTGGAGAATAAGAAAAATTCCTTCGTGAAAATAGGCGGCTGAAAAAGTGGACGCTTCTTTGAGTTGGGCGACAAAGTCCTGGAATCGTTTAATTGGTCCAGCAATTTGAGAAGGGAAGAAGGCTGCAAATAAGGCGAAATCTCGAATATTTCGAATTGGTGCACTGCCGCGATAAACATCGGTAATGTAATGAATGAATTCGAAGGTGAAAAAGGAAATTCCCAACGGCAGAATGATTTTTAAAGCCGGAGAAGTTGCTGCATCGAGTGTGTGTACGCCAAGTGTCGGAGAGACGACTTTGAGGCTGTCAAAAATCGAAGCGACAATGAAGCCTGTGTATTTGAAAAAGCAAAGGCACGATAAATTGAGGACGATGCCCACAACCAAAAATGTTTTTTTTCTCTTTTGTACTTGCGCGGCGTTGATGGCTAAGCCGAAGCCATAGTTGATTAACGTCAATGCCAGAATCAGCAGTCCATATTTGGGCATCCAATGCATGTAAAAGATATAGCTTGCTACAAGCAATAGCGTTTTGCGAAATGACTTCGGTAGAAGCCAGTGCAAAATAACTACTAGTGGTAGGAAGAGTAAATAGGTAAAACTGTTGAACAGCACTTTGTTTGTCCCGAAAGCAGGGCAAGGTCTTATTGGGCGGGAAATCAAGAGATGGATAATAGCATCTCAAGAGCCCTGAAACATTGACTGTGTCACACTTTAGCGCCTGTTAATGTCCGGCAGGGGGAAGCTGGCGGGCTACCCGCTGAAAGCCTTCGTTACATTTGTGGAAAAGTGGGGGCCCAGAAGTTCATGGTTTCGAACTGCGTTGCCACGACGAGGCGTGGTAACGGTACCTTGAAAGCGTCAAACGACGTATGCCAAATATTAACCGAGTTTTGAATACCCTCGCTTTTGCTCTACAGCATTTTCTATTTTGTTGCCATCAAGGATGGTGCGAAAGCGCTACCGATAATTATTGACGTATGTCAAGCGTATACCTAAGTGGTGCTTCTTTGATATCGCCTATCTCGGTTATCGACTTTCTCTGAATAGTCTCATCTTTGCGTAAGTGTGCACCTGTTCACAATATTCTCGATCCTTACGCTTATGTCATGAAAATATACATAGCCTGCATATACACCATCTATGCTGAATGGCTTGACGTGCGGTTTTCCAGCACATAGGATTGCGTCAAGCAGATTGATTGTGCAATCGCTCCACATACATACATCTCACGACATGGGCTCTCACTGAATGTCTAAAATAGCTATTATCAGTCAAGCTGACCAGGGTGTTCTCATCGATGTCAGCGGCTGCTCTTCCTTCAGAGAGGCGATCGAGCATCTGGCATCGACTCTGCAAGTCTCCAATCAATTTTGGAAAGGCACAGCGATTGCCATCAATCTTGGTCAGTTGGAATTGAATACGACACAAGTGGCTCAGATCCTAGCTATTGCCAAAGGTGTCGGCGCCACTCCTTCCCATTTTTTTGCAAAGAGTGGTTTAACTCGTACTGCTTTGCGCGAACACAATATCAATCTTGCCTCTGGCGAACCAGCAGCGTTGCCTGAGATTGATTTGAGCACGATGAGTCAACATGATTTAAATGAAGATGATGTCGATGATGCTGTTGATCTCAGAGACGCGAAGCAGGGCAAACTGGCAGCTTCTGCTCGCGATAAGGAAGTTGTTGATTCGGCTGTCATTTTTGAAGAAGATATGGCCGACCAAATTCTGGAAACTGAAACCTTAGAAGAGATAGAAGATGCTGACGAAGTAGACGTTGAAGCCGTTACAGTCACTACATCTTCTGATAGTGAGCAAGCGGTTCAAACCAAATCAAATCTGCCAGCCGTTCTTTATTTGCGTCAGAACTTGCGTTCAGGGCAGACTATCAGTCATGCTGGACATCTGGTCATCATCGGCGATGTTAACCCCGGTGCTGAAATTATGGCAGAAGGAGATATCACTGTGTGGGGCGCTCTTCGGGGCATTGCCCACGCTGGAATTGGTGGCAACGTCGAAGCCGAAATTCGTGCTTTGAAATTGCAACCAATTCAAATTCGCATCGCACATGCGATCGCGCGGTCGCCTGACAGGCCGCGTGTTAAGTACGCCCTCGGAGCGCGATTGGGACCGGAAACCGCGCGCATCGTAGATGGCAAGATCAGAATTGCTCGAAGCAATATCGAGTAATTTTTTCGGAAAAGACAGCACTAAGCGAACAGGGTATACAGCATGAGTGGTCGAGTAATAGTAATAACCTCTGGAAAGGGCGGCGTCGGTAAAACTACCGCGTCTGCAAACATTGGTGTGGCGTTAGCGAATACCGGCGCAAGCGTCGCTCTGGTTGATATGGACATAGGACTGCGCAATCTGGACATTCTAATGGGTCTGGAAAATCGCGTCGTCTACAATTTAGTCGACGTCATTGAAGGACGCTGCAAGCTGCGTCAAGCTCTCGTTAAAGACAAGCGCGTTCCGAATTTGAGTTTGCTTCCCGCTGCTCAAACACGCGATAAAACCGCGGTCAATGCTGAGCAGATGAAGACACTCTGCGAAGAGTTGAGCACCTTGTTCGATTTCGTTGTAGTGGATAGTCCAGCAGGTATTGAAAGCGGCTTCCAAAATGCCATCGCCGGCGCTCACGAAGCAATCGTCATCTGTACACCAGAGATGTCGGCTGTTCGCGACGCAGATCGCATCATTGGTTTGCTTGAAGCCTGCAAAGATCAAATCACCGAATATCGTCTTGTCATCAATCGCATTCGGCCACACATGGTCAAAAACGCGGACATGATGAGTGTTGAAGACGTCCTGGAAATTCTCTCAGTAAAATTGCTGGGAGTAGTGCCGGAAGACGAAGAGATTATCACTTCAACCAACCGTGGCGAACCAGTTTCTGGTACAGACAATACGCGTTCAGGTCTTGCTTTCCGCAATATCGCTAGACGTCTGCGTGGTGATGATGTGCCTTTGATGGACCTTAACGTCCCTGAAACCGGTTGGATGAATAAAATCGTCAAATTCTTCGCTCCTAACACAGCTCGCGTATAACGGAGGACCAAAAAGTGTCACTTTTCAATTGGTTGTTCCGTGGCGATGAAGATGCGTCGGGAATCGCAAACCGGAACACAAAAAACTCAGCACAAGCAACTGCAAAAGACCGCATGCGCAATATGCTCACTCATGATCGGTTGGAATTGCCAGCTGGACGTCTTCAAATTCTTGAAGAAGAGCTTATGGCCGTTGTGTCGCGCTACTTCGACTTAGATAAAGATACGACTCACTTCGACTTACAACAATTCGACCGTAAAGCGGCTTTGATTGCCAATTTTCGCTTGATTCGTTCGAAGTGCTGATTTCTATCTAACTAGAAGGACCGATAGAGATGTTAGGATCTGCTGGAGCAATCCGCAGTCCCTGTGCATGTCCCGGTTAACGTGAATTCAATAATACAGAGATCGTCGCTTGGTTATTTAGGTCGCTATATAGCAGACCTATTTGCCGGCGTCGATTTTCTGCTTCTTGGTGCGACAGCTTTTCTTGTTTATACCGGGCTGAACATTCTGCATTATTCGCAGCAGACTGTCGGTTTTTTCGATAAGCAGCTCGAGTTTCTTTGGGCGGGCATCGTTTTGTTGGTGATCGTCAGTCGCGTTCCTTATAAGTTCTGGACTCACAAATATGTGACGCCCGTAATCTATGTGATTAATCTGGGACTGCTGCTGGCTGTAATGCTCAAGGGGCACTCGGCTCTTGGCGCGCAGCGCTGGCTGGCGCTTGGACCAATTACTCTGCAACCCTCCGAAATCGCCAAGATCGTTGTAATTTTCAGTCTGGCAGCCTATCTAGGGCGGCGCCCGATTAAGAATTTTTGGGACATTTTTTTTGTCATAGGAATTATGTTGCCGCCGGCTGTGCTTGTCTTCAAGCAACCAGATTTGGGCACGTCTTTGACGTTTGGTGCGGTCTTTTTTGGTATGTCATTCTGGGCTGGTGCCACTATCTGCGATGTACTCGTGATGGTCAGTCCTTTGATCAGCCTTATTTTGAATGCCGTGAACCCTGAGTGGTGGTTGATTTATCTGGCAGCCCTTGGTGGTGTGCTTTTTGCTTTCTGGCGCTGGCGGGGCTGGCATGTTGTTGTACGTTTGCTTTTGATTGTGCTTATCGTCGGCGCGAACTACGGCACGGGTATTATCCGTCCCAAATTATGGGGATTGCTCAAGGAGTATCAGCAAAAGCGTCTGACCAGTTTCGTCAATCCCTATGATGATCCACGCGGTTCTGGTTACCATATCTTGCAGAGTCTTATTGCTGTGGGCTCTGGCGGTTTGCAAGGAACCGGACTCGGCAAGGGCAATCAAACGCAGGGTGCGTTTATTCCCGAGCGACATACAGATTTTATTTTTGCTGTGCTAGGAGAGGAGCTTGGCTTTCAAGTGGCTTTTCTGGTCATTCTTGCTTACGCTATCATTTGCATCCGCGGTCTAACCATCGCTTTCCAGTGTCGCGGAGATCCAGGCGGCTCGGTTATGGCCATTGGTTTGATGTGTATGTTTCTTTTTCACGTATTTTTGAATATCGGCATGACGATTGGCATCATGCCGGTTGCCGGTGTGCCATTGCCGTTTTTGAGTTATGGTGGGACGGCATTGTTAGTTGATCTCGTGGCAATCGGACTACTGCAGTCGATCAAATTCCACGGCTCGGCGCCACGTGTTGACGCGCGTCTAAGTTAAACCGTTAACGGTTTAACTTAGCATTACTGGTGGGCAATTGGCGATTACGGGTTTGTGGCGCGGCCGGTATGTTCGCTTAGAAGATTGTCGCCTTCAGCAGCCTCAAAGGCTTGAAGTTCGGCGGCTGAAACGTTCATAGCCGAGAGCTTATTGCCCTGACCGAGTGTAACCATGCGGTCCATAACCGAAAATATATCTTCGATATAGCGAGCAAGCGCTCTGCCCTGCGGTGCAATTTGTTCTACGGTGGCGCCCAAATAATAGTCTGATGTGACACCACTGGTGAAGCCTGAGTCAGCTCTTCCGCGACCGTCGTTCCAAGACACTTGAAAGCGCAGAGTAATGGGCGAATTTGGTTGAGCAAGAAGAGTCAGGCGGCGGTGAAAGCCCTGACCATTCATATCGATTTCGCCAATCAGTTCGTTGAATGAAGCGGGGCCATTTGGCAAATTGCCAGTCATTTTGCCGGATGCACTACCGAGCTCCTGAGCAAGTAACTCCACGAGACTGGCAAAGCTTGCAACACCTTGTAAATCAATCGTTTTTCCCGGAGCGACTTTAACTTGCCCGGAGCTAATGTTTGGCTCTTGTGTACTCATGTCGCTCCTATAAGAACTGTGTAAGGACAACCCCGCATATCATCGCAGCATCGCCAAAATTATTCAAGATATTCGCCACAAAGCCAAGCTCAGGCTACGCACGAGTCGTAAAGGTTACTATTTTTCAGAGACATTTTGGTATCGTCAGCGGTGTCAATTTGCGTTTTCGCTTAATTCCTTAAATATGAGGGTAAAATGGAGCTATGGTTTATCTGGCCGGGCAAAACTTGATGTCTCTTTCTTCTCTTTGTCGTTGCTGTCAATTTGGGCGAACGATCACGCTCGTTCTTGTGCCAATGTTGACTATTGTGCTATTCGCTTTGATTTTGCAACCGGCATCAGCAGCTGACGTTCAGCTTAAGTCCGGCGTTAAACTATACGAAAAGAGGCAACCGGCATCAGCAGCTGATGTTCAGCTTAAGTCCGGCGTTCACTTCTATGAAAAGAGGCAATATGCAGCGGCTCTTGGAGAATTCAAGAAAGTCGGTAATACGCCATCGCACGTTACAGCGTTGTATTACCAGGCACTTTGCGAGCAGCAACTCGGACATCGGGATAAAGGCGATGCCATCTTGCACGAAATTATCAGTAAATATCCCAGCAGCCCAGAAGCGGCTCCAGCCAACGACTATTTCATTGCAAGAGCCAGTAACGCCGAGCTGGCTTCAATCCAGCGAACTTCGCCTGCGCCAAGTGTAACAAGAGCATCTGGTTCCTCAGCCGGACATGGTTATGCCATGCCAAATAATTGCGTTGTGCCCTTTAGACGTGGCTCTGGTGGACACCTGTATGTGCGAGTGACGTTGAATGGCCGCCCTGTAGAAGTGATGTTCGATACGGGAGCCGAAGCTTGCATGATCAGTAAAAATCAACTGACTAGCTCGGGGGTGTCTTATCAACCTTCGGGCAATATCGCAGCGGTTAGGGGTGTAGGAGCCACGACTTTACCTGCAGAAATGATTATGTTTGACACAGGTCTTGGCGACATCATGAAAAGTTGCCCGTTTTTAGTTGTCTCCAATTATTCAATCGATCCTCTGCTAGGACAGGCTTTTTTCAGAGATTATCAATATCAAATCGATGCAGCTGCTGGTGTCATACGTTTTACAAAGGCTGGCAGCCCTGCTGCTGCGGGTGGTTACGATTCGATCGATGTACCTTACAAATCGGTCGGGCAAGAAATGCTGGTACAAGCCAAAGTGGATGGACATGATTGTCCGATGTTCTTTGATACTGGCGCGTTTACAAATTTATTTCCTGCACGAGTCTGGGTGGGAATGGGCCTATCGATTCCTAGCAACGCCGAGCGGATCCAGACCGGAGGTGTTGGCGGTAACGCACCCGGCTTCAAATTCAGAATCAATCGCCTTGAATTGGGCGCGGTCTCAAAATCGGGAGTGGAAGTGGTGGTTGCAGATACGCAAATTCCATTTCCCCTGCTTGGGCAGGAATTTTTTAGGGATCGCCAGTTCACCATTGATTCCACCAGGCACGTGATTCGTTTCGTTCATTAGATGTTGAACCGATGTTGAACCGATGTTGAATTATTTTTGCTTGTGACTGAAAAGGCTTATCTTTTCTCAGATTTGCCTCCAGATACCTTTTATTGTGCATAATTTTAGATTATCGCCCAGGAGAATCTGTTCCTATGTCACAAACGTCTCAAATTTCTTCGCCTAGTTTGATTGCGACTGTGCGCGAATGGGCGGAGATGATAAAAATTGAGCATACTGTTTTCGCTTTACCATTTGCACTATCCGGGCTGATTCTTGCGGTAAAGGGATTGCCTGATTTCGCCACAGTTTTGTGGACCGTGATTGCATTTGCGGGAGCCCGGTGCGCGGCGATGACGCTCAATCGTCTGATTGATGCAGAAATTGATGCCCGTAATCCCCGCACCAAAGAACGAGCCATTCCAGCTGGTCGAATTTCTAAGAAACAGGCATGGTTTCTAGCTCTTGCGTCATTTTTAGTTATGATTCTTGCTGCCTCTATGCTGCCAAGAATTTGTTTGTACTTGTCACCAGTTGCAGTGGCATGGTTGTCGCTTTATTCCTTTACCAAAAGATTTACCTGGGTGTGTCACTTCGTGCTGGGCATTGCTCTTGGTGGCGCTGCTCTTGGCGGTTGGGTCGCAGCGGGCGGTTCATTGAGCGCAGCAACGCCATGGTACCTGGCTCTTGCGGTCAGTACCTGGGTAGCTGGTTTTGATATCATTTATGCGTTGCAAGATATTGAGATAGACAAAGCGGAGAAGCTTTTCAGCATACCGTCTCGGTTTGGTACAGGTCGTGCTCTGCAAATTTCCAGCGGTTTGCACGTGTTGACTGCGCTTGCACTACTGGCTGTAGGTTGGTGTTCTGGTCTGGGCTTTATTTATTTTGGTGGAGTTTGCGTTGTCGCTGGAATCTTAGTCTATGAGCATTTGCTGCTTAAGCCCAACGATTTGTCTAAGCTTGATGCTGCATTCTTTAATATGAATGGCATTTTGAGCATCTCTACTTTTTGCGTGATTCTGGCTGACCATCTTGTGCGGCACTTACTCTAGATCAATTGGGACTAATCAATCTTTAGCGCGCTCGAAGGCGAATACTTCGCCTTCTACCGTCCCTTGAAAGAAATAATGATCGGTCACGAGTGGCGCTGATTCGAGACTGCGATTGTGGTCTTTTTGCCAGAGCAAAGTACCAGATTTTGTGTTGAACATTTGCGTGAAACCTTCTTGTGTACTTGCAAAAATATTGTCGCGATCAACAACCAAATTTGCCATGGCTTTTCCACGAATTGCCGCTTTCCACTTTAAGCTACCGTCATACTTTTCGCAGCAGTAAAGCCATTTGTCGAAGCTCGCAAAAATTACCGATGTGAAGGCAATTACTGCTTTTGCGACAATTGGTTTTTCGGTTTGATACTCCCAGATTAAATCGCCTGCCTGCGCATCCAGAGCGTAGAAGCCACCGCTCATGGTGCCAAAGTAGACACTATCTACTGACGCTGCTGGACTTGCGACAATTGGTGAGCGAGCATTGAACTTCCAGATTATTTTGCCATCAAAAGCCGAAAGCGCAAGAAATGATCCGCCGCGAGTACCAACTAGGACCATGTCAGCATGCATCGAAGGCGAACAGACGATTGCCTCTTGCGCTCGATGAATCCATTTGACTTTACCAGATTGAGAGTCCATTGCCAGCACACGCCCATCTTTCGTCGCCACATAGATCGTGTCGGGACCAATTACAGGAGTTGCTAAAATCGCAGCCTTAGTCTCGTATTTCCATAGCACAGCGCCATCGGAAATTGATTGAGATTGCACTATGCCTTGCGTATTTGCGCTGATGACGTTATTATCCATTAATGCGGCTGAGGAAAGAAGTGGAGCGGCTGTCTGCGTGTGCCAGAGGCTGCGTCCTGTTTTGATTTCAATTGCATAAAGTTGTCCATCGCTCGAAGTGACAAAGAGGATACTTTCCTCTTTGTTGGCTAGCGGTGCAGATGCCCAGCCGATAGGACCTTGTGTCTTGAAAGTCCAGCAGAGACCATTTCTCGTCTGTACGAATGATTTACCTTTGTCTGGAGATACTTGTTTGAGGACGTCGGAGCGAGCTGAGACCGCCGTTGTATTTGCGTTAACATTTACGTTGTTGCTGAGGGTTGCACCACCAGAAACTTGTCTTTCTGCAGGAGTTTTTGCCGTTTGGGGGTGATTTGATGGTTTAGGCATTGGGTCACGCGCATAGATTTTGCTGACATTACCTGTAGTGTCAATGTTGCGCGGTGGTATTTGCTTTGAAGGTAAACGTGCAGATTGTTTATCGTCAGTTTCAGTCGGGTTGATTGTGCTGCTTTGCGTTAGATCTTGTTGCTTAATCAAATTGTCTTCTACTTTGCCAGGCACTACCTGGATCGTGCCAGCGTTTGCACCGTTAACAAGCCCAAGTCTTGCTACACGTCTTTCGAAAATCAAGTCATCCAGCAATGTAATTATTTCGGCGGTGGCCTGATATCTTTGCTCTGGCGTTTTGGCCATCATTTTTCGCAGCATCTTATCGAGTGGTTCGGGGATGTCTGGATTGAGACGGTTGGCAGACGGAATGGGGGCTGATGAATGCTTAGTGGCCATCTCGATCATGCCCTTGGCTCGAAACGGGAGCTGTCCCGTGCACATCTCGAAAAACAAAATACCTAACGAATAAATATCTGAGCGATGGTCCTGGATTTCTCCGCGACAAAGTTCAGGCGACATATAGGCTGGCGTGCCCATTCCTCTTGAAGCCGCGTTGTATGGGACACGTCCTACGAGCAATCTGGCCAGCCCGAAATCACCAATTTTCAAATCACCTTCATTGGTGATAAAGATATTGTCCGCTTTTATGTCTTGATGGATGACACCGTTTTTGTGGGCGAAGCTCAGACCTGACGCCAGCTGTTTCATCCAATTGAGGCAGTGTTCGACATTTAGTGCACCGGTAGACATCCGGTGAGCGAGATTTCCGCCTGGCAGATATTCCATCGAGACGAAATGATGCAATTTCTTTTGTCGTTCTTCGACGCCGATATCATATACGGTGACAATGTTCGGATGTTCGAGTTTGGCAGCAAAACGCGCTTCCTGGTGGAAAATTTCTACATTGTTTTTATCAGACATAAGTTCGGGCAACAGCATTTTAATTGCGACATCGCGCAACAATTGCTCGTCTTTACATTGATAGACAACGCCCATCCCGCCTACACCAAGTTCTTTGAGAACCGTGTAGTGTCCCTGCTCTAATTTGTCGCCGTGCGAGAAAATAATAAGATCCTTTCGAAAATTCGTGGTCCTAGTTCATTAGTTCCCCGGTTCGGTCGATTGGTACCTTTTAGGTAGATTTTCTTACTCACCGTATATTTCGTCCGTTAACGGTTTAACTTTTGGGGTGAAAATGAAAGATTAAAATCTTTCACGAATTAGCTAAAGCACCAACAGCTGACCCTTTTACTCACCCTGGAGGGCTTAACTGAACATTTGTCAAGAAACACAAGCGGCAAATTGTTTAAAATACCGCTGGCGCTCGTTCAAGGTCTTGGACCTTACACTCTCAAGGATGTATTGTGGCAGCAGATAATTTGAAATTGGACCCTGAAGTGCTTCAACCGCTGTCTATAAAGCCGTTTGCGCCGGACACACCTCAGTCTGCAAACGAATTCGATCCAGCTTACGAGCCTGGGTTGAGCGAGGATAGCCTCGCGTTGCAGTCCTGGAGCATCGAGCAGGCCAGGCAAGTGCTGACGATGGAAGCAGACGCCATTAAAGGAGTGAGCGAGCGGCTTAGCGAGTCTTTCTCGCGAGCAATCGATTTGCTTTTTAACTGTCAGGGCAAAGTCGTAGTCACCGGTATGGGTAAATCTGGGCATATCGGCAACAAGATTGCCGCTACTTTTGCCTCGACCGGCACTCCGGCGTTTTTTGTTCATCCAGCTGAATTGCGTCACGGTGATTTTGGCATGATGGATGCACGCGATGTTGTCGTCGCACTGTCTGCGACCGGCGAAACTTCCGAGATCAAGCTGGCGATTGAACCCATTAAGAGGCTTGGGCTGCCAATAATTGCTTTGACTGGCAATCTATCTTCGACACTAGCCAAATTCAGTGACGTTGTCCTGGATGTTTGGGTACCGCGTGAAGCCTGTAGTTTGAATCTCGCTCCGACGTCCTCAACCACAGCGGCTCTAGCGATGGGCGATTCTCTGGCGATTGTTTTGATGACTAGAAAAGGCTTTAAGAACGAAGATTTTGCGCGCAGTCATCCAGGCGGTTCGCTTGGTCAACAGTTGCTGACTGTCGCTGATGTGATGCGTCGGGGCGTGGCTTTGCCTGTAGTGACGTTGAATACTGGTTATAAGCAGGTGTTGCAAGAGGTTACAGACAAGAAATTGGGCTTCAGTTGCGTTTGTAACGACGATGGCACTCTTGCCGGCGTAATTACAGAGGGCGACTTGCGTCGGGCGATTTTGACATCTGGATTAGATGTTTTCGGCAAACATGCCTCCGAGTTCATGACTAGAAATCCCAAGACTATTTCTTCACAGTCGCTTGCCAAAGAAGCGTTAAAGATCATGGAAGTGTTCACCATTAGTGCTTTGGTGATCATGGACGATGCTCAAAAGCCAGTTGGTTTAATCGACTTGAAGGATCTTTTGAAAGCAGGCTTGATTTAGGCAGTTGACTGATACTGTTGGTGGTGCAGATAGTCGCTTCATATTGCATCCCAATCCATCCCGAAATATTCACGGAGCAACATCTTCTTGTTGATCGGGGTAAAATGAATTGGTGACGTCATTGCCGAAGAAAATGAGAATCGTTTGCAATTGTTTTGTTTGAAGGGCACCTTCATCTGGTGCCTGCTACCTATTTCGTTATCAGTTTTGAGCGCGTGTTCCAACTCCGAGCGCGCTCAGAATTCCAATTCAGCGTTACAAGACAGCGCCAGTGTTGCAGCTTCTGTGCCGACGCGAGCGCCGGTCAACTCTAAAGAGAGCACACAAGTTATAGACCGCATTGTCTATCATTTGAGTCCCAAGATGGAAGTCAGAGCTGGCGTAAAAACGGAAACCATTGCTAAGCATTCTATGGCAAAAGTGACAATTTTTTCTTCGAGCGTGGAGCCGACTTCTGACGGCTCAGCTGTTGTTAACTCGCTTGTTCGGGGCGTTGTCACAAAAGTGCTCGCTGATATCGGACAGTCGGTGAAAGCCAATCAAATACTTTGTTACGTCAATTGCCCTGAGTTAGCTGAAGCGCAGTCAAGCTATTTGAGCGAACAAGCCAAAGTATTGGAAGCCAAAGCGCAAGTCGCTGCAGCCAGTAGTCGAATTAGCACAATCAAATCTGATTGGGAGCGCCAACAGACTTTGAACAAGGAAGGCATCAGTTCAGTCAAACAAGTGCAATCTGCGCAGAATGCGCTTTCAACCACTCAAGCTGAACTGGCAGCCGCCAAAGCCATGCTCGCTGCAACACAAGCAGCAGCTGCTTCTTCTGCTTCGCGCTTAAAAGCCTTTGGTATTAGCGTTGCTAATTTGAATCCGCAGAATTTGACCAGTGAGCTAGCGGTTCGCAGCCCCATATCGGGTATCGTGACTCAGCGCAATATTAAAGCGGGTGAAAACGTCAATCCGAATGGTACGGGTGTATTGAACGCGCAGGAAGGACTTTTTCACATTGTCAATTTAGATCAGGTCTGGGTGATGCTGGAAGTCCCGCAATCAGAAGTTTCTGAGCTAAAAGTGGGAGCACCTGTTAATTTCGAAACAGAAGTCGCACCAGGTAAATTGTTTCAAGGGCGCGTGGTCAAAGGTGGGGAAAATTTTGATCCGCAGTCACGCACTGTTTCTGTAAGAGTTGTGGTGAATAATCCAAGTGGTGTCCTCAAGCCAGGGATGTTGGTGCTGGCAAAAGCAGAAGAAGGCACAAGTTCGACGCCCATTGTGGCTGTGGATAACGAAGCGATCCAAGATATTAACGGTAAAGCATACGTATTTGTGCAGACAAGTCCGAATACTTACAAAAAACAAGAAATTCAAAAGGGCGCCAAGAATAGTCGCTACACAGCAGTACTTCAGGGACTTTCAGTTGGTCAACGCGTTGTTACTAAAGGCTCATTTACTTTGAAGTCTGAAGTTTTGAAGGGCGAGCTGTTACCAGACGAATGATGCAAACAGTAAGTGATAGAGAAGATTTCGGCGAACCAGAACAGGCCAGTTATGGCTTGTTAGAAGGCTTGATTGCAGCCAGCATTAAGGCACGATTTCTGGTCATCGCCTTCACCATTTTGTTTGCTGGAATCGGTGTCTGGTCATTCTTTAACATGCATATCGACGCTGTTCCCGATATCTCTAACGTGCAGGTTAGTGTCACCACGAATTGCCGGGGATTGGCACCCACAGAAGTCGAGCAGTACATCACATTTCCCGTCGAATTATCATTGCAATCAATGCCGAAGCTCCTTCGCCTGCGTTCTGTATCTAAATACGCGTTGTCGCAGGTGACCGCTGTTTTTGAGGATGGCACAGATATTTATTGGGCGCGCCAACAGATTTCAGAACGTTTGAAAGGTGCTCAAGAGCAGATGCCAACTGGTGGTGACATTAAAGTTTTTCTCGGACCGATTGCCACCGGCCTTGGTGAAATTTATCAATTCGAAGTCCGGGGACCTGGATACTCGCAAATGCAATTACGAGATATCCTCACCTGGGAAATTATTCCATCTTTGAAAACAGTGCCCGGCATCGATGAAGTGCAGTCGATGGGCGGAGAGGCTAAAGAATATCAGGTGTGGATTCACCCTGAGAAGCTGCATGGTTTTAAACTTAGCCTGGAAGATGTCACATCCGCTCTTGCCACCAATAATGGTAACGCTGGTGGCGGATATGCAGTTGATGGGGAAAATCTCATCTATTTGCGAGCGCAGGGTTTACTTACTTCGCCTGAAGACATTGGTGATGTTTTGATCAGACGCACAGCCTCTGGTATGGTGCGTGTGCGAGATGTAGGCGACGTCAAAATCTTCAGAAAATTGCCGGCAAGCATAGTCACTCAAAATGGCAAAGAAGAAATTACAATCGGCATCGTCTTGATGCGTAAGGGCGAAAATTCGCGACAGATGATAGAACGCATTAAGGAAAAGGTTGCTGAAATTCAGAAAAATCTTCCCCCCAACGTGACGATCGTGCCGTTTTATGATCGCGGTATTTTGATTGATCGAACGATTGATACTGTCTGGCACAACTTGATTGAAGGCGCTGCATTAGTAGTGATCGTCCTCTTTGTGCTGCTGGGTAATATTAGGGGCGGTATCATTGCCGCTCTTGCTATTCCATTGTCACTGCTTGGAGCCGTCACGTTTCTTACTCTCAGTAATACTTCTGGCAATCTGCTTTCGCTGGGCGCAATTGATTTTGGTATTTTGATTGACGGCTCGGTGGTGATGATCGACCATATTCTGCGAAGACTGTCAGAGGCGCAATCGCGGGACCCCCATGAGCGACTTTTGATTGTTACTAAGGCCAGTCAGGAAGTCGGAGCTCCAATTCTGTTTGCAGTGTTGATTATCACTGTTGTTTATATGCCTGTATTGTTTTTGCCCGGAGTTTCCGGCAAAACATTCGAACCCATGGCTTTAACGGTCGTTTTTGGTTTGCTTACAGCTTTAGCCATCGCTCTCTTTTTGACTCCGGCACTTGCATACTTACTTATGCCGAGAGTTGTTGATGATAAAGATGCATTTTTGATGCGTTTGATTCGCCCTGTCTATAATTTGGCCTTGCGCCTTTCCAGCAAATTTTCGCTAGTGACTGCTTTACTGGCATTTGCGATTTTCATTGGCAGTGTCATGTTGATACCGCATTTGGGGAGCGAATTCATTCCGCAATTAAAAGAAGGCTCCTTTGTTTTGACAGCCAATCGACCTGTGTCAGCTTCTTACGTTGCGGCGGCCACGCAGACAAAAGAAATTGAGAAATTGCTGCTTGAATTTCCTGAAGTGACAAAAGTTGTTTCTCGCACGGGGCATTCTGAAGAAGCTTTCGATCCAATGGGCCCTGACGAATCCGACATTTTTGTTAATCTTAAGCCTCAGAGTCAATGGACCGGTGGGCAAACGCAGGATCAACTCGAACACGCCATCGACAAAAAATTACGCGAGGAGGTAGCCGGCGCGGGTATTTCCATATCACAGCCAATCGAGCAGCGTATGAACGAACTAGTGGCCGGAGCGAAATCTGATGTAGCGGTGAGAATTTGCGGACCCGATTTGGACATTCTAAGACAACTAGGTGGTGCTGTTGCTCAAGCTCTTGGTCATGTCGATGGTTGTGAAGGAATTCGCCTGGAGAAAACGAGCGGTTTTCCGGTGATGACTGCTGAATTGAATAGAAATGCCCTTGCCGCATATGGCGTCAATGGTAAGGTGGCATTAGATGCTGTGACTGCAGCTGTCGACGGTAAAGTCGTAGGCACGATTTTTCAAGGTCGACCGCGATATCCTCTAGTGGTTCGTTTCGCACCAGAAGATATTGCCAGTGCCGAGGAAATGGGTAGCCTGCCTTGTGCTATGTCTGGCGGCGATCTGGTGCCATTGAGCCAGGTCGCACGCATTGTCAAAAAAGATGCTCCAGCGCAAATCGCGCATCAAGATGGCAGTCGGATTTTTACAGTGCAAACAAATGTTCGCGGGCGGGACCTCGGCAGCTTCATAGAAGCCGCACAAAAAGAGGTAGCTTCAACTGTGATTTTACCGACTGGCTATCGTCTGGAATGGGGTGGGCAGTTCGAAAATTTAAAGGCTGCTGAAGACAAATTATTTGTTCTCGTGCCAGTTGCCCTGGTTTTAATTGGTATGCTGCTCTACTGCGCTTTCGGCAGTGCGCGTGCTGTTTTGCTTGTGTTTTTGAACATTCCCTTGGCTATGTCGGGCGGACTTTTTGGTCTGGCTGCGCGAGGTATGCAACTGTCAGTTACAGCCGGTGTCGGATTCATAGCGCTCTTTGGCGTTGCCGTTTTGAACGGCGTTGTGCTCGTTTCTACTATTCGACAATTAGAACTGCAACATGGTCTCGACGCGCGAGAAGCCGCATTACAGGGCGCCAAAGAGAGATTGCGTCCTGTCTTGATGACGGCGCTCGTTGCTTCTTTAGGATTTTTGCCGATGGCTCTTGCAACCTCTGTTGGTGCCGAGGTGCAAAGACCTTTAGCGACCGTTGTAATTGGCGGACTCATTACTTCGACGCTTTTGACTTTGCTAGTTTTGCCGACTCAATACGCGCTGATTTGTGGCGGACGAAAAGGTCGGGTAAAAAAAGCAAAGAGTAGTCTTGAAAATGAGTCAGATGGGGCAGACGAGTCCGTTCAGTCAGTCGAAGCGGTGGCGTCGAAATCCGAAATTTAAATTGAGAAGTCGCTAAATTGATGTCTCAATTCCATGAAGTTCTTCTTGTTACGCCAAAAGTTCTGTCTGCAAGAATTGGCGAAACATACACTTGCAAGGCTGTGACGAATAATTCAATCGCCGTCGGTGAAATCGGTTTTGCCTGACCGCAAAGAGCCAAGAGCTTTCCTGTACCCCATCTCTCCCTGTCCGCTACGACCCAATATATGGCCGAATAGAGTTGAAAATATTTTCTTGAAATTCCATCCTTGGTTAATATGACGAAGTCGCTAATAGATTTTAGTATTTTTCTTCTATCGAAACCTTCAGGTTGTTCTAAGTTTGAAGCTGATTCGGATGGTTCCGGTTGCCTACGCACGTACCATTCACCCGGCATTCGGTTGATGAAGTTGTAGGTTTCAAGCGCCAGGAGTGCAGACGATAACTTACCAGTGGTCAAACCGGACTGTTCTAACAGTTGATCGAAGTTCTGAGGCTTATCTTTCAATGCTGCCCACAGTCTGAGCTGGCTATCAGACAAATGAACCAAAGTCGTGTCGGTGAGAGAAATTGAGTCTTCTTCACTTTCTTGCGCTATGGCTTTGAGGCGCAGCTTTTTTTGTTCCTCTTCATACGCATGTTGTTCGAAACTAGGATGCTCTTTAGCAGGCGTCATACGGCTTCTGCGCATAAAGAGACGAATAAATTCTTTTGATGTTAGAGCGACGCCTGTCTCTGTCATCTTTTCATTGATAACGATTGCCAGTTTTTTGAACAGCTGAGAAGCAGTTGAGGTGGCTATATTAGCCAGCTTTGCAAAATAATTCGCACTACAGTTGACACCGCTTTCCAATAACCAAATTGCACCGATCACTGCCTCCAGCTTTTTGCCGTGATCAAAAAAGGTGCCAGAAGTGAACCAACTTGTTTTTCGACAATCGAGACAGTGAATAGTTCTTACATCTTTTCTCTCAACCGCTGAGCAATCACAGTGATGACAGATGATTCTCCCCAAATTGGACAGGTATTGAAAAAGCATTTCGATGCAGGCTTCTTCGTGTGGATATTTCTGGCGAAATTTGAACCAGGCCCAATTCACTAGTAGTTTTTCTCTCTCTTGAATGTCTTTGAAGCTTTCTCGTTCAAAACTTGAATTTGTCATTAGCAGCCCTCACGCTCCTACTAGAGAAACGTGTTTTGAGGCTTAAAAGTTCAATCAAATTTGATTAAACTGTAACGGTCAATTTCTTGCCAAAGCTGGTATGTTTTCTTGGTTCTAGACAATAAGATTTTGACCAAGGCTTCTGTTTTAGAATTGATGTAGGTGGTTGATATTTTTCCGCTTAAAGCTAAGCGATAACGGAGCAAGTTTGGAATAGCAGAGTTAAACCGATAACGGATGAATTCACATGACTCTACGCGGCTTTTAGTGAGAAACCCTGAGAATTATTTTGCCGAATGTCGAGTTTTGTGCAAGATGTTCGTGCGCTCTTCCTGCATCTCTAAGGTCATAAGTGGCATCGACCACCGGAACAATCTTACCTTGCGCTATCAATGGCACTACTGATTTCGAGAACGTTTGAGCCACCGCAATCTTCTCTTCGAGTGGACGTGCTCTAAGGGATGTCCCAATGAGTTTTATTCTCTTCATCAAGACCTTGCTCAGATCAACGTTTGTTTTGGCACCACCAATAAGTCCCACTAGGATGATTCGACCATTTTGCGCAGTGCACAGTAAATCCTCACCCAAATAGTCGCCACCGATCAATTCCAACACTACATCGACGCCTTTCTTTGCGGTGAATGCCTTGACTTTATCGGCAAATTCAACTTTTTCACTGATGATGACGTTGTCCAGTCCGAGTTGTTTTAGCTTCTCCGATTTGCTGGATGAGCGAGTCGTTCCTACTACAAAACAATTTAGGGCGTGTGCAATTTGAACTGCAATAGTACCTACACCGCTGGTGACACCATTGATCAGTATTGATTCTCCTGTTTGGAGTTGACCTTGTGAAACCATAGCGTCCCAGGCTGTTATGCAAGCCTCTGGCAAGGCACTGGCTTCCTCATAACTTAACTGCTGAGGGATACGACTGAGTGTACGGGGATGGGCTGTCAGATACTGTGCATAGGCACCGCCTCCTACCAGACCAAAAATGCGCTCGCCGATCATGCAATCGAAAACATCTTTGCCTATTTTCACGATTTCGCCCGCAAACTCAAGACCTGGGGTCACCTGACTGACATCGCGAGGCGGTGGATAGTGACCAGCTCTTTGAATTAAATCCGCCCGATTGACTGCTGCTGCGTGAATTTTTATCAAGACTTCATTGTGACTGGGTTCCGGTCTTTCGACTTCCCGGATTGTCAGGACTTCCGGTCCGCCTGGCTGAGTTATGACAATCGCTTGCATCGTCTCTGAATTCATGGCTCAAACGGCTCCTGTTTTTTTGTCATCTTAGTGGACCACCAAGCGATTATGCATTGATGCTTCTATTTTTGTATCGACAAATCTGAAGCGGGTTGCTACTGCTGACAACAGGGCGTTATACTCAGTTGCGCACGTTTTGAGAATTCGTTCGACCGAATTTGAGAAGGCTGGAAATATTGATGCTTGAGACTAAAGAAAGTATTGCTAGAACGACCCCAGATTTTAAAAGTCCTAAAGATGCCGAAGATTCTAAAGACGGTTCGGAAAAGGAACGTCTTGAGACTTCTCGACGAAAGTTGGACAGACGTCAGTTGACCGGCGGTCTTTTTCACTCTAATAAAGATATTTGGGATAAAACCGCAGCGCTTGCGCCGATACTGTCTGGCTTCATGATTTTCGCGACAGGCTTTTATTGCACATATAACTACAATCAGCAGCAATTGAAAATTCAAGAAGTGCAGACGATTGAAAAATTTATTCCGCATTTGATGGGCTCAGAACAAAGTAAGAAAGCTGCCATCATGGCTCTTTCCAGTCTGACGAATACAGAAACGGCCGGAAAAGTAGCGCAAATTTTTGCAAGTACTGGCACCGTGCAGGCATTGCAATCGCTCAGTCAAAACGGCTCTGAGAGAGATAAAGCAGTTGCTACCCAAGCACTCTCTAAAGCTCTCGAGAATTTGGCAGAGCGAGAAAATAAGCTCACAAGTATCGAAGAAGACTATAAGCGCGCTATTGAAGCCCGAGATCAAAAAGCGCCAAACGAGGCTCATCCTGACACGCCCTATAATCTCAATAAACTTGCCCAGCTTTACACAATTCGCGGTCAATACGATCTTGCCGAACCTCTTCTTAAGCGTTCTTTAGCGATTCGCGAAAAAATTTACGGTAGCGAAAACCAAGAAGTCGCTGATTCGCTCAAAAGTTTGGCGGAGCTGTATCAGCTAAGCAATAAGCGCGAACTGGCTGAAGCAACTTTGAAGAGAGCCCACGCCATCGAAGAAAAGCTTGTGGCCGGAGGCGGTTCGACTAAAAACGAAAATGGTGCGGCCTATGCCAGAGAGACAGAGACCGCGCGAGCCGAAGCCGAAGACTCTGCAGTCAATGGCAACTCTGAAAGTCACGCTGCTGGACAGACTGTCACTAATGAAAATAATCGTCAATCAGAGCAAAAGAAACCAGGCGCTGAGTGACCTTTGTGGGCTCGCACTCGCAAGAGACTAGTCGCTGATGTAATTGCTCCAGTACTCGGTTCGTTCGCGCCAGTCGCAGGGCGGGTTGCCGCAGATCAAAGTAACTTTGACGCCTTTTGTTTCGAGGTTAGAATCGCCAGCGCCGTCCCATACTGAATCGGTCATTTCGACCAGTTTTTCGAATTCTTTGACGGGCTTCTGGCATTGCGGGCACAGCATTTTCTTTTCTGCGATTGCCCTTTTTATGATTGCCTGGGACATATTTGAGTAACCATCCTCTTCTATCGTGTCAATCTGTACTGTTGCTGAGAGTCCTAAGCTTAGCAAGGAATGCGTTGACAAATTATATTATTAGACCTATTCTAAGCGAGTATTCAATATCATTCACAAAATAAGCCATTCAAATCTCCCTACATCTATACAGTTATACAGTCTGAAAACACTCTTTTGTCGGCTTGGCGTAAGTACTCAGCACGGTGTGTGCATCAACGGCTTGTATTTAAAGCGTTAGCGGATGACTTTTGAGAATTTCTATAAAAGTGAGGACGAACAAAAATGCAAAGTAAAGAATTTCTTGTCATCAGCACCAGTTTGAATCCAGACAGTAAAAGTCGCATGCTGGCTAAATATGCCCACGCTACACTTGAGGCGCAGGTTGGTTGTGAATTCGTCGACTTGCGAGATTATGCATTGCCGATGTGCGACGGTGATTCGGCCTACGCCCACCCCGACGTAGCGCTGGTTACGAAGAAGATTATCAACGCCAGCTGCATCATTGTCGCTACACCTATTTACAACTACGATGTTAATGCCGCTTTTAAGAACCTGATCGAATTGAGTGGTAGAGCTTGGCACGATAAGGTGGTCGGTTTTCTTTGTGCAGCAGGCGGCAAGTCTAGTTATATGTCGGTTATGGCTGTTGCCAACAGCTTGATGCTCGACTTTCGATCAGTGATTATTCCGCGGTTTGTCTACGCGGAAGGATCACATTTTAGTGAAGCTGAAATCGACGAGACTGTTCAGGAGCGTATCAATGAGTTGGCGAAAACGGCTATACGCCTGACTGGGCTCGTTCACGTAGCACCGTAGGGTTCACCCAAAGTCTCAAAAACCGACCAGGCGGTATGTGCATACTTCAGGAGACTGGCTTTGACACGTCCTTTGTCTGTAGATTTACCAATTAACGTGCGCACTTACGATATTGATTCGGCTGGACACGTGTCTAATATCGTGTACATTCGCTGGCTCGAAGATTTGCGTCTCGAGCTTTTTGAAAAGCATTTTTCCTTACAGGCTTTTGTGCAAGAAAACATCACATTGGTTCTTGCAACGACACATATAGATTACAAAAGGTCGATTCGTTTATTCGATCGAGTGACAGCTCAAATGTGGGTTGAATCTTTGACCAACGCCACAATCAAGCTGCGGGCGGAGTTTGCGGTTGATGGGAAAAAGACGACCGAAGCTTGGCATTCAGCTGTGTTTGTTGACCTGAGAACGATGAAACCCAGACGTGTGCCTGAAATAGTGCGAACCAGATTCAACGAAAGCCAACCTCTTCCTTAAATGGCTACTTCAATTAAGCGCAATAAATAATGATGTTAGGACCTAAATTCGTCTCCGATATGGGGACAGATCTGTCGCCACCATGCAATACTTATTTCAGGGCTTCTCGAAGGAAGCTTTTCAGTGCCTAAATTTAGACCGGAAGCACTGTTTTCTCTTAGGAATATAATATGAATACGAAACTGTTTGTTGGAAATCTCTCGTTCAAAGTTACAGAATCCGAATTGGAAGAACTCTTCTCCCAAGCCGGCGCTGTAGTTTCAGTTGCAATCCCAACCGATCGTGAAACCGGGCGCAAGCGCGGATTTGCTTTCGTTGAAATGCAAACACAAGCTGAAGCCGAAGCTGCTGTAAAGCAATTCAATGGCCAAACCATTGACGGACGTCAGATCGCTGTTAACCCTTCGCAACCTAAAGAAGGCGGAGCTCGCCGTAGCAATAACAAACGCTACTAAATCTCCGAATGGCGTGAACAGTTTCGACTGAACTGCCAACTTTTTGCAAGATTGAAGAGCAGCCAGAACTAAACTCCCCTGAGTTAATACTTAGCGGACAATAGTCCTGGCTGTTTCTGCTTGTTAAACTGTCCTTTTATATACCTTTGACTGTTAGTAGGTGACTTACGGTGAATTTCTGGCGTCTTGACTATTGTCGGTATTTCAAAGGAAAGCGGATTCTCTCCGTGGTGTCAGCCTTAGCATTGCTGTCTCCAGCTTACTGCGAAGACGAACATGCGGCTGGTTCTAAACTCGCAGCCGAGCCCCATACATCTTCTGCTATCTCATCTTCCGTCTCCCCTTCCGGTTCTTCTTCCACTGATGGTGCTAGTTCCAGTTCTACCTCTACAGTCACTGCGATCCCGGCTTCTTTCCAATCTCTCGACAGTATCGTCGGCAACTGGTTGAAGCGCCCCGATCTTGCCCACAGCAGCATTGGTATCGAAGTGATGGAGTTACCATCCGGAAAGGTGCTCTATTCGCTCAATAGCTCGCGACGATTTGTCTCTGCCTCGACAGCTAAAGTATTAACAACTTCTTGCGCCTTTGATACCTTTGGCGGTGCCTTCAAGTACAAAACTAGATTGTACGCAAGCGGCAAAGTGACTGATTCTTCAGTCGGTGGCGATCTCGTGATTGTGCCATCGCAAGATCCTACTTTTTCGCGATCTGATTTGAATACGCTCTTTCGATCAACCGTTCAAAAAGGTATCAGAAGTGTCTACGGTAAAATTTCTCTTTTGCCAGTTGCAGGCGGTTTTGATTCTTTCAACACCGGTTGGCTCAATGAGGATTGGGGGCAAGAATGGATGCCAGCCTCATCTAATTTGATTGTCGACCGCAATATAGTGCAAGGCAACTTTGTTTTAAAGGGATTCAAATCCAATAATTTTGGTCCAGATCAGGCATACAATGCCGCCTACCGCAGCTTACTTATTTCTGGAAATTCTTCGGCGTGGCTCGAATGCAATCCGCACAGTCGAGAGTTAAATTTCTATCGCAGTCCCGGCATGTCGCTTGGTGCACCATTGGTAGTGGCAAACCCATCTGAATTTAATCAAGCGTTAGCGCATTCAAGCGCTGTTGGCGCAGGAATAAAAGTTTCCGAACATGACACTGCAAAAGACCATGGCGCCCTGACGTTAATTGCTGAACATGACTCGACGCCGCTATGGACAATCGTGCAAATAACATTGCACGAGAGTGATAATTTGTATGCCCAGCAACTTTTACGCAGTATAGGCGCAGGTAAGTCCGAGCTGGACTCTGCCCCTGACGCCAATTTGGTTAATACTGCAACCAGTTGGTCAAGCCAGAGTCTCGAAGATCGAGGTCTTTCCAGGCTGGGAGCTTGGTTGACTAAAATCGGTGTGCCACCACAAGAAGTTTTGCTTTACGACGGCTGTGGTTTGTCGAGAAAAAATGGCATTTCGCCTCATGCACTGAATACGGTGCTCAAGTATATGGCGACACCAACCCTTGATGGACCTTATCTTTTGCTGCTGAAGAGAAATAACCCTGTTGGCTCGCGCGGCTCGTTCTCGTTTAAGACTGGAACCATGGATACGGTGCGCTCAATTGCCGGTGTACTTCAGACAGTCGGTGGACAAAAATGCGCTGTTACTGTGATGGTCAACGGTCACGCTCAAAATGTTCGCAATCTTAGCGCCGAGGTCAATGGACTGATAGCTCTTCTTGATACCATCAAAACAATAAAAATAGCGAGAACCCCGGTGATAAAAGACGCGGGTAAAGCTCTTGGGCCGAATGCGTTGAGGACAGATGCTGAAGGTCCGGCGTCTGCAAAAGAAACAACTTATGTGGAGCTGGCTCGCGGAGCCGGCGTAAGTTCGCGCGCACCAAGAACGACAAAGAGCGCTTCTTCACCAGCAAGAAGGTCCCGTCGCGGGCATTAAGCGAAAGCAAGTCTTGGTTAGCTCGGCCGGGCTTTATTTGTATAAAACAGCTGTGCCGGCCAGTTCATGTCTAGCTTTAGCGTCTTTTTCTGATCCGATGGCGCCTGCGGCAATTGTTTGAGTCTCTATTTTTTCTTTGTCCAGGACGACGGCGACTACTCTTTTTCGTACTGCTTCAAGCGTTTTTGGCAACTCTGATTTGACGCCTTCGCGCATCAGCCACTGTGGTACGAAAAAGCCTGGATCCAAATACATGGCGTAGGTTAATTCGGTCTGTCTGCCATCCGTTAACGGTTTAACTTCCCAGGTTCCTTTGAAATCTTTCAGTGTGCCATCGACGCGGTGAAATTCAATGCGCTGCCCGTTTTGATAGTTTGATTCCACCACATAATTGAAGTGCGGAATGAGCATGACATCCATTTCGACTCTCATGACAGAGCGTTCTGGCTTATCCACCATCATTTGAAACTCTTTCATACGCGGACTGATACGGCGTTTAAACTCATAAGGGTTGGCAATAATCTGCCAGACCTTAGCGGGCGGTTCGTTAATAATCAACGAACCTGTGACGAATTTTGCGTCGCCAACATTTTTCATGCCGACAACTATCTCGCCATGCTGAAGACGTTCTTGCAACTCCATCGCTGGATCAACCGTGCGTGCGTCAATTACTGGTTGTAAGCAAAAAACTGCTGCGGCAAGAGCTACAGCCGAAAAACGAAACGAGCGCAAAAATGGACGCATTAGTTACCTGAGTGGGGGCTGTTGTTTTGACAACGTCTTGGAAACGTAGCTAAGCATAACAGTGTTGTAGTCAAGGAGGCATTGGAGTTGTCTCACGTCAGATTATTTGCCTTGCTGAATGCCTAAAAAGAGCCAAAATGCTAGGCTTGCGGGTTGGCAAGTGCAAGCTGGGGATTTTTTTAATCACGACAAATCAGAGGAACATGTGTTTGCTGTTCTGCTGTAGCTCGAGTTTCGGAAGGTTTGACCTGTGATACCGCATATAGTGCTGGCACTATTGCTTGCTTTCGTTGTCGGCTGCAAAGAATCACGACACTAGTTCCGTGCGTTTTTCGCCCTTTTGTTGGGTTTGTTCGCTCAAATTGTCATGTGGCTTACCATCGCGCCCCCGGGCTCGATTTTGCCGATCTTAAATGGTTGAGTGGATTGAAAATGTGTATAATTCGAAGACTATGGCTCCAAGCTCATAGAATTCTTGTTAGTTCACATCGTCATTTTGGAAGTGAGGTCGCAAATGGGTCCCAGGGGTGGTAACAATGATCAAGCTTGGGTGGGAAGAGAGTCTCTTTTCCGCCGCAAACTGAACCAATTGCGTACTAACGGCAACATCACGACAAATACGCCTGTCGATACGAATACGCTCAATCGAATCAAAGAGATAGAGCGAAACACTATTCTCGATAATCTTCATAGTAATCTGGGTAAAATCGACCAGCCAGACAGTGAAAGAATCGCGCTGCTCGATAATCTGACTCTCCTTTATAACAATCAGACCATCATGCGCATCCTCTCGGACGAACTCAAGAGAGCCAAGCGATATCGTTACTCATCGAGCCTCGTGATGATGACGGTCGATGGCATCGCGGATATTGCTGTTAAATACAGTCCGCTCGCTGCCGACTCGATTATGCAGGGAGCCGCCAATTTCTTGATGAAAACCATCCGTGACGTCGACATTCCATCACGTTATGACGGCGAGACCTTTATGATTATCTGCCCCAACACGGATCTGACCGGGGCTACAGTTCTTGCGGAGAGGATTCGCAACAAAATCTGCCAGGATCGTATCTCTGATATTGGTCAAAACTGGACTGTGACTGCAAGTGTCGGCATAGTTGAATTTCCATCCCAGGGTACAACCGAGGAAGATTTGATTCGCTCGGCCTACACCGCTATGGTTAATACCCGTGAACAGGGTGGCAACGGTGTCGGTATAGTTCAAGGCACTGTTTAAATCAGAGTTCGCAACTCGCTTGTTCGCTTGCTAGGGTGATTGTTTATCCCGAATCGAAGCAGCTCTTGTTTCGAGAATCGTTGCTTCGCTGTTTCTTTGATGGCCTCTTAAGAATTTGGCGTAAGTGTCAAGTGAGCTTGCCACGGCTGGGTCGTCCTTACCCAGGAGTGCTTCTCGTGCATTCAGCACTCGTTTAAGCAGTACCTCGGCTTTGTCTTGTTTGCCGTGCTCATCGTATAGCCAGGCCAGATCGGACATCCAGTCGATGAATTTCGAACTTGAAGGTCCATAAAGTGCTTCTAGATCGCGCATGCACAGCTCGTAGAGCCGCTCTGACTCATCAAAATGCCCAAGTTTATGCTGGATTAAGGATAAACTGGACAGACAGGTAACGACACCTGGATCAATCTGTTGTTGATTTTCGGCAAGCAAAAGAGCCCGCTGATAGTCTTTTCTGGCATCATCTAAATCACCTGCCCTCAGTTTCTTCTGGGCAAGATCGGCAAGGCTCGACCAGGAGACGCTTTCTGTCTGCTCGGCTATAGCGGCAATGGGCAGATTTGGCGCGACGATGGCCAAAAAAATTGCTATGGTGGTTTTACAGGCCTCTCTACGGGCTAACCTTGTAGGCACTACTTTTGCCCTGTTATTTGTGTCAAAAGGTTATTCTACTGCTGCCTAGGGGCCGATGTGGTTAGATATTGCGTGGCGTTTGGGCAAAGATAAGTTAACGGTGGATTTGGAGCAACTTTAGATGCCAGAGTCTGACTCGATAGAGCGCTTGAATAGAGTTAGCAGCCTCGATTCCGAACTGCAGCGTTTGCAGGCCAAAGTCGTGCAGCTCGAGCAACAAGTAGAGTCCAGTAAAAAGGCCGAAAGCGAGATTCAACGGCTCAATCATGACTTGGAAGGACAGATTTTAAAGCTTGCGGTGCTCAATGCCCAGCTCAAATCTTTGACACAGAGATTGGCTCGGGCACGCGATCAGGCCGTTGACGCTTCTCGGGTAAAATCGCAATTTTTAGCCAATATGAGTCATGAAATTCGCACGCCAATGAACGCGGTGATTGGCATGAGCGACTTGTTGCTGCGGTCGCAACTGACCAATCAGCAGTCCGAATTCGCTGAAATCATTCGTGATTCAGCGTCGAATTTGCTCGACATCATCAACGATGTTTTGGATTTCTCAAAAATTGAAGCCGGAAAAATGCGTATTGAGCTTAGCGATTTCGATCCATGCACGGTTGTTGAAGGAACCGCTGAATTATTGGCTGAAAAAGCCAGACAAAAGAAGTTGCAGTTGATGACATTTGTATCACCGGAATTGCCGCGGCAAATGCGCGCCGACCCTGGCCGGTTGAGACAGGTTTTACTTAACCTTGTAAGTAATGCGGTCAAATTCACCGAAAGTGGCTCCATTGTGATTAGTTGTACGACTGAGCGAGTCGAGGACAATCAATGGTTTGTGCGCTTTTCGGTAAGTGACACAGGTATTGGTATTCCCGAGTCATCACTGCACAATATCTTTGAACCTTTTGTACAAGCTGATGGTAGCGTTACAACTAAATATGGTGGCACAGGATTGGGTTTGTCTATCTGTAGCAGATTGGTTGAAATTATGGGTGGACGGCTCGCTGTTGTTAGCGATCCGAAAAAAGGGTCGGAGTTTTCCTTCGTTGTTCCGCTCGAAAAGGCTACAGCTGAGCCGTTTGTGCGTCCTCTCAATCTTGCCAGTCGAAAGATTTTGCTAATAGGCATACCTGATGTCGCTAGAAGGATTATCGAAAGCTATTGCCAATCTTGGGCTGTATTCAGCGAACAGACTAACTCTATGGCTACGGCTCTTGAGATGATCAAACAAGCGAGCACCAATGGTAGTGCCTACGATTTTGCCGTGGTTGCGTCATTTGTTCAAAATGTTTCGTCCAACTGGCTGGCTACCGAGCTTGCTAAGCTTTCCGGAGCTTGTCAGACGAAGCTTGTACTTTATTCACTTGAAGGCGAGCGGTTTGAAGACGCGCTCATCGATGATAACTTCTCAGCCTATATAAGCAATCCAGTGAAAAGAGTGTTGCTGTTTGAATGCCTGTCAAATTTGCTGCAACAAGAAGTAAAAAAAGGACAGTTGCCGTCGCGTCCTCGCACTGGTGATCATTCTCAGACAAGGCTTAAAGCAATTGGTGAATTCAAACATTTGATTCTTTTAGCCGAAGATAATCCAGTCAATCAAAAAGTCGCTCTATTGCAATTGGAGAGGATGGGCTTTTCTGCTCATGCAGTCGCGAACGGGCACGAAGCTTTGAATGCGCTTTCGCGAACGAATTATTCTTTGATTTTAATGGACTGTCAGATGCCTGAATTGGACGGCTTTCAAACGACCAACGCCATCCGCAAAAGTGAACTTCTCACCGGTAATCACATTCCTATTGTCGCTATGACCGCTCACGCTATGGAAGGCGACCGCGAGCGATGCATTGCAGAAGGTATGGACGACTATATCAGCAAGCCTGTTAATCCCCAGCATCTGCAATCATTGCTGACGAGATGGTTGAAGCTGGAAAACAGATCAACGTCGATGCCACCGCCAGTCGGTGAGTCTTCTATTTTCTCGCAGGCAGCAACCGTTGATTCAGCCAATACTATGAACCAGGCTCAGGTTGGACAGGTGCCACTTAACAATGACGCCAACCGCTTTGGTGCCAAGCCTTCAGGATACGACCGCCACGAAAAGGGCGACTCGCTTCGGGCGCAACTAGACACATCCGAGATGCCTGCGTTGCAACCAGACTGTGTTGAGATGCGCACAACATATCCAGTCGATTTGCGCCGACTTTCTGAAGATTATGCTGGCGCTGATCCGCGTGTGATTTCGAGAGTTTATTTTTCCACCTGCGATCGCATTCTCAAAGATGCAGCCGACGCTATCATCAGCAAAGACGCAAGAGCTTTGCGCGCTCTTGCCTTTGAAATGCAAAACAGTTCCAATTCATTTCATGCCATAGAAATGATCAAACTTGGCACCGAGTTGATTGATTCAGCCGAGCGCAAAAGTTGGACCGAGGCAAAAATCCTGGCCGAGGCGCTTCGCCTGGCTCTCGAGAATCTAAAGACCTTTTTGGCAACCTGGCAGCAGTAGTAGGGACGAACTAGCTTATGAACTAAAAAGTTCCAGCAATTGCTGTGACGGCGTTTGTCGGGTGGAAATACTTCCGCATAGCCGCGTCAACTTCTTCTTTTGAAACGTTACCGTATTGTTCGACCACCTGATCGAGGGCGGTTGCACCAAGTCCAAGAAATTCGAATTCTGCGAGTGCTCTAGCCATTCCTAGTGATGATGCCAATCCTACTGCAAATGAGCCGACGGCTCGTCCTGATTCCTTAGCCAGTTCATCGGCGCTAATGCCATTTTCAAGATAATCAGCGACAACTTCAGTGACAAGCGACAGGGAGCGGTCGACATTGACTGGATTAACTGAAAATGTTATCGACCATGGTGCGCTACCAAATGCGGTATCACTAAAAGCCGAATGAATGCCATAAGTCAAACCGGCTTTGTCGCGCACTACATTGCCCAGTCGAGAAGTGATGGTGTCTTGACCAAGAGCTGCGTTTGCTAGTTTCGCTGCATAGAAATCGGCACCGGTGCGGCGCAGGTCGGTAGGGTGAGCGATAACAACGTCGGTGCTTTTTTTATCGGCGAGGGCAATTTCGATGCGCTTGCTAGCTTTGGGCAATGGCGCCTGTTCGATGAAAATCGGCTCGGGTGCGTTTCCTTGCCAGTCACCAAAGTTTTCGCTAACCAAACGAACAGCTTCATCATGGTCCATATCACCGACTATTGTGATAATTGTGGATTTAGGGCTATACAGTGAAGCATGAGCGCTTTGTAGGTGATCGGATTGAATGGACATCAAATCGCTTAATTGCTCTTCGAAAGTCTTTTCGTAGAAGGGATGTTCAGGTGCGTAAATGGTTCGTCTGACACGATTCCAGGCTTGCATCTTGGTGTTTACGACGGCTTCAGCACAGCGGGCCTGCCACTCAACTTTAGTTTTAGAAAGCTCGTCATCGAGAAAGAGAGGTCGTCGCATAACATCGGCCAGCATTTTCATGAACTCGGGCATGTCTTCCGTCACCACATGCGTGCCAAAGGCCGCTCGATAGTTGTCGGTAGAAAATTCCAGGGAACCAGAGATTCCCATATTTTCAAGTTTTTCAGCGATCTGCAGCTTCGAATAATTAGCGGTTCCTTTAGTGAGAAGATCGGCTACAACCTCAGACAAATTTTCGTTCGATCGGCGACTGAAGAATTTTCCGGCTTTGAGAATGCAGCTGATACCGACTGATCCAGTCCCGCGATTGGCTAGATAAACCAATGTCAGACCGTTGGGCAACACAGTTTTGATAGTTTTTTCGCCAAAGGTCCAGACACGCTTTTCGCCTTTTTCTACTTTCACCATAGGCGGACGCAACGCGAGCATTTCTTTGAGATTCTCAGGAGTCAGCTCTTTGGCGTCTTCACCGGACACGGCATCTGCTGAGGAGTCACATTCATCATCGTCATGATCTTCGCAATGTTCATCTGCTGATTCTTCACCGCTGTCACCTTGGTCGTGTTTAGGTATGAATGTGCCCACTGTGCGATTGATTTTGACTAGATATTTTTTTGCAACGCGCATGATGTCCTGCGCGGTCACTTTGTCGAAATTATCGTCATATTCCATGAGCCAGTGCCAGTCTGCTTTTGACTCTGCTTCACCGAGCATGAAAGCAAGTGAGCTTGGATCGGCTTGCGACAATATGGTGCCTTTTCGATTCGCACTTTTGGCGCGATCTAATTCAGCGGTTTCGACTGCTTCAGAAGCTATTTTGGCAATTTCCTTTTCGAGTACCTCTTCCACTGCGGCTATTTCAATGCCTGGATTCATTGTGGTGCCGATAATGAACAGACCCGGGTCGCGCAGATCGTCATGTCGAGCAAAAACGTCTGAAGCAAGCGAGGTGTCGATTAAGGCTTTGTACAAGCGACTCGAGCGTTCGTAGGCACTGCCGAGAATATGACGCAACGCAGCAAGCGCATAAGTGTCTTTGTGAGCGGCTTCAGGAACGTGGAAAGCCATCCAGTATCGAGGCAGGTCGCCGGCTCGATTAATCTCCAGGCGGCGCTCGCCTTCTTGAGCCGGTTCAACTGTATAGACTGTGGGAATTGGTTTTGGCGCTTTGGGCAATTTGCCAAAATGCTTTTGCATCATCTCCATTGCTTTTGAGCTTTCGAAGTCGCCAACGAGAATGACTGTGGCGTTATCGGGCCAGTAAAAAGTGTTATAGAATTCGCGCAGTCTGTCCATGGGCACGCCCTCAACGTCCGAGCGCCAGCCGATTGTCGGATGATGATATGGGTGTTCGCGAAATGCCACAGCATAAATTTCTTTTTCTAGAGCGTCTTCTGGATAATTTTCGCCGCGCTCCAGCTCATTGCGCACAACAGACATTTCTGAATCGTGGTCTTCTTGTCTGAGCAAGAGGTTGCGCATGCGATCGGCCTCTAGCTCGATGCATAACTCGGTATATTCATTAGGCACAACTTCAAAGTAACTCGTGCGATCGAACCAGGTTGTAGCGTTCCAATAAGCGCCGATTTGAGTGAGCAAATCATCTATGCCGTTGCCGTTTTCTGGATTATGTTCTTTTGTGCCTTTAAAGAGCATGTGTTCGAGAAAGTGAGTCGAGCCTGTATAGCCGACGCCTTCGTTGCGACTGCCGACTTTGTAAAGGACAAGCAGAGTGATTACGGGCGCCGTCGTGTTCTCGACAAGCAGAACCTTAAGCCCGTTGGGCAATCTGTATTCAGCTACTCCATGTTCTTCGGTGATTTTCTCAACCTTATCGCTTTGTTTGCGATTCGAAGTTTTGGAGGTCTTGCCCGCGCCTGTCTCTGTAATGCTCATCTTTATTTCTCTAAATTGTCTTTAGTCTGGACTGAAGTTTAATCCGATACTAAAGATACCGGATTATTCGCTAAGATTGCTGATTGCTTAAGGCTTTCGCGTTAAATGTTTCAAGGGTGTACGGTGGGAATTTTGGTTGTCATTAAAGCTAGGGGCGGCGAGAATCTTTCTATTAGCGCTGCTTGGATGCTTTTTGTATATAGAACTTGCATTAAATCAACAATCTCGACACTGCTGTAGACGAAGTTGACTCTCTGCAACCGCGCTTTGAGCACTATAATTGAGTTAGAAATTGATAGAGTGGGTTGAAATATTGCCTGGCCTGCCCCCTAACTGTTTTGTTTGTTGAATTTCAATCTGATTAAGCCACTAAATACGGTGCCTGAAGAAATTAAAATGGAAATTGCAAAATTGACAAAAAAGACACTTGTTCTTTATTGCTTAATTGCAGCGAGCAATATTTGCAGCTCTGCTTCAGCCGGTGAGGTCGAGTGGCAGAAGTACAGCCGATCGGGAGCCGCAGCGCTGCAGGAAGGCAACTTCGGGCTGGCTGAGCGTATGTTTAAGCTGGCGGTCAAAGAAAGCGAATCTCTTGAGCCTCAAGATTTACGAGTTGCTGGCAGTTTGACTAATCTTGGCGTGTTGTATGTCGCTCGTAATCAACCTTTGAAAGCTCAACCTTTATTTGAAAAGGCTATATTGATCAAACAAAATTGTCTGGGCGGACAAAATCCAGAAGTAATAATGAGCGTAGGCAAGCTATGTCAGTTTTACATTGTGCACGGGCAGATGAATCGCGCCGAACCTCTCATCGTCAAACTCAATTCTTTTGGTCAGACTGTGATTCTGCCAAGACAAGACAATCCAGCTGAAGATCTAGACATGGCCATTTTGTTCGATAATCTTGGTGGCTCTTTGAAATCTGCCAATAAACTGGCTCTGGCTGAGGATTTATTTAAAACGGCGCTTGCTATTCGCGAAAAAACGTTGCCTGCAGACCACGCTGCTCTGGCTAGCAGTTATGAACATCTGGCTAAAACTTATCTTGCGGAAAACAAGTTTTCTTTGGCTGAACCATACTTTAAACGTGCGCTTGATGTGTCTATCAAAGCTCAGGGCGAACAAAATGCCGCGTCGCTAGCTAAACTTGATGAATACGCCGACTGTTACGCTCGCGCGGGCGAGGTAAAAGAAGCTGAAGAACTGTTCAAAAAAGAAGTGGCAATTGCCGAAAAGTCCTATGGAAAGCAAAGCACATTGAGCGCTAACGCGCATCTTGCCCTTGGCACATTTTTGCTCAAACAGGGTAGATGTTCTGAGGCAGCTACTAATCTTGGCCAGGCTTTGACTGTATTTGAAAAGACTAATGGACCTCAGCATCTGTCTCTTGCGCCGATCTTAGATAGTTATTCCGAGGCGCTCGTGAAGAGCAATCGAAAATTGGAAGCCAAGAAACTAGCCGCTCGAGCCCGCGATATTCGCGGTTAATTTAAAACACGCCGCCAGTTGCCGGCTGTTGCACAGTGCCATTCGCGTCAGGAATGCTGACTGGCTGGTCCAGCTGAATATCCATCGTCGTACCCGATTGAATGGTGACATCACGCCCTTTGCGTAAAAGCATATCGCCTACACCGAGACCGCCACCAATAGCAGCACCAGACCACGCACCCATGCCTGCTCCATAACCACCACCGGCGATGGCGCCTACGCCGGTTCCTAGCGCTGCTCCAAGACCTGCGCCGAGACCGCCTCTAATGGCTGTTTGACCGAGTTTAGCCTTGCCACCCTCGCCGCGCAATTGACCGTTATCCTTTTCTTTGTATTTGCCAACACCTGAGGCAAGATGCGCCTGAATGGGAACTGTAACGCCTGAAGGAAGACGCAGTTGATTGAATGTAATACTTAAAGCGCCAGAGCGACTTAAGCGGCGACCGGCTTCAGCCGAGGTAATTTGCCCGGCGACGACAGATCCGGCTGGAATCGAAGCATAACCACCGAGAGGCACCGCTTGCGTGACAGCTGCCTCGATGAAATCGCCTTCTTTGGCTACCTGTGTCGAAATGGAGGTTCTCAATGCCACTGAGATTGTCGTTCCTGCTTGCGCATAGGCAACCCCGCCCTGTTGAAATTGTGGTTGGGCGCCATAGGGCGGTTGCCCATAGGCTTGGGGCTGCCCGTATTGCGGGGGCGCCTGACCATAACCTTGTGGTGGGTAGCCATTGGCCGGCACACTGTATTGAGGCTGTTGGTATTGCCCAGGAGGTGGTTGGTACTGCCCTTGCGGCGGTTGATATTGCCCTTGGGGCGGCTGATATTGCTCTTGTGGAGGCGGTTGATATTGCCCTTGGGGAGGTTGATACTGTCCTTGGGGCGGTTGATACTGTCCTTGGGGCGGTTGATACTGCCCTTGTGGCGGCTGATACTGTCCTTGTGGTGGCTGGTACTGCCCTTGTGGTGGTGCTTGAGCTGGCGCTTGTGGCGGCGCAGCATAAGACGGTTGTTCGTAACCGGTTGCTGGAGTTGCGACAGCAGTTGAAGGGGATTGGGCAAAGGATGTAAGTTGAAGAGTGCAAGCAATTAGCATTGCCACTGCCGGCGATACCAGGTGCAGTCGACAGGTGTGAGTCGTCTTTGCGTATTCCAGCAGAACTTTTTTACTTTCAAGGCACCGCATAGAGACATTTCCTTTACAAGTAGTCTGACAATTCTTGACCCAGCAACAATTGTTACTCATCTTTGCTTGCGGTCAAGATATCACTATTTCAAGCAGACGACAAACTAAACTAAAAGACAGTGGATTGTCCAGTAATGTTCCTTACTAGTGGGCTTTTGAAGGATTCTGGACTGGATTTTGATTGGCGGTGAGCAGTTTTTATTTGGTCGAGTGGGCAAATTATGACTCGCGACGCCGGAGTGGGTATGATTGCCAAGAGAGCAGGGGCGTTTGGTACCATGGTCTGGCGTCAATTCATTTACAGTATTCGACTAAATCCCACTGAAAAATCAAACTGAATAATCAAAATTGACAAATTCATCTTCTAGCGATGAAAAGAAAGTACTCCAGGTGATTCAAGATCTTGGATTTAAGGTGACGATCGCAGATGTCGTTGCGCGCACAGGTCTTTCCATTGATGTCGTATCGAGACTCCTTGCTTCTATTGCGGCAAAATCTGCTTCAAGTCTGCAAGTTTGCGATGATGGTCTGGTTCGATATTGCTTCCCGGTACATCTTTATTATCAATTTTTTGGACGCGGACTCGGTCTCATTCTTTCAAAAGGCGCAGCCGCTGCCACTGAATTAGTCTCATTCCTATTTAAAATTTCATTTGGCTTGATATTGCTCGTCTCGGTCGTATGTATCTTCGTCGTGGCCGGCATATGTCGCACCATTTTTTATGCTTACGCAAATGATTTCGAAGGAATGCGCAAGATGTGGGTGGAATTTTTCTCCTTGTTCAAATGGATCTCGTCGGAGCAAACTATCCATTTGCCTGATGGGCAGAACAGTTTGCAATCGGGGCAGGACCCAACAGCTAAAAAGAGTAGTGGTTTGAATATCAGACCATTTTTGATGAATTGCTATTTGTTTTTATTTGGTCCAGGCAATCCTAATGCTGATATTGAAACCCAGCGTTTGCAGTTGATCGCGCAAGTAATAAGACTAAATGAGGGCATTGTTTTACCTGAACATCTTGCGCCCTATGCAGCCTCTCAATCAGACGACGATAAGGGTATTTTCCAAATTCTGCATAAATTTGGCGGCTACCCGACGGTGCTCGAAAATTCGCGCATCGCCTACATCTTTCCCAGTATGGCTGCTCGCAGCGATGTGGATAATTACGTGCACGTGAATGCTTTGCTAGAAGAAAGAGAATGGCAATTTACTGGATTGACTTGGAGCCAAACCAATCCGGTGCTGATGCTTGCTTTCAGCAGTATTCTGGGTGCTTTTTTGTTTATTGTTTTGATCCTTTCCGTAAAAGGCACTCAATTGCATCACCTGGGACTTTTTACTTTCTTTGCTGTTTACGGTTGTCTCTTTTTGTTTATCCCAGCTGTACGGTTTTTTGTGGTCAAACATTTGAATCGCGGCGTGAGAAAACGCAACCAGGTTCGCCGGCACTACGAACGACTGATTGGTGACCCCGATGAGCAACTGAGAGCTAGTCTCGAGGATGTTGAGAGGATCCGTGGGGAAAATCGCTTGTCGGGTGGTCGTCAAGTTATATATAGAACAGATAGAGACTATCTTGAACAATTGACCGACATTTAGGTTAGTTAGTTGGAATGTTTAGCTCGACACAACGTAATCTTTCCATGTCATAACAAATTACTTACAAGAGTCGGGCAAAATGTAAGGCGTGTAGCTGGCAGCGATTTAGTCCGCCCGGCACCGAACCCTCAAGGAGCTCGAAATGTTCACAATTAAGAATTTGATGGCTTTAGCCGCTGTAGCCTCAGTTACGACAGGCATTGCTTTTGCTGCCGATACAGCAACCACAACCGATACAACCACAACCACAACTCCAGCCCCTAAAAAAGGCAACAAAGTTGTTAAGGACGTCGAAGGCGCTCCAAAAGCAATGGTTAAAGACACCGAAAAGGGCGTCAAAGCTGTTGGTCGCGACACCAAGAAAGTTCTCTTGGCACCAGCCCACATGATGCATCACAAAAAGAAAGCTGCTCCAGCAACTGACACTACAACGACTACAACCACCACAACTGGTCAGTAATTCTTAGGCTACACAATTGAAAAATTGATTTAGTCTAAACATTGAAATTTATAGAGGTGGGGAGCGATCCCCATCTCTTTTCGTATTTGGGGGGATTTGCGAGCAAAGTGAGGCTGGTCAGGCCTCTTAAACAACTTCGCCAGGGCGGCAAAGAGGCTCAGATTATTTTTTTCATCTTCATTTTTGCCCTGTATTTCAGGACTGCTTGAATAAAATCTGTCATACTGCCAGGTGGGGTTTTCCCTAGCAGCGATCAACGTTTAGCTGCTGTAGAGAGTTATAGAGATAATTGAGACGATATGAACACGAAACTATTTGTTGGTAACCTTTCTTTCAAAACAACTGAACAACAGCTTGAAGAAGCTTTTTCAAGATCTGGCAAGGTTGTTTCTGTTGCCATTCCTACAGACCGTGAGACCGGCAGAAAGCGCGGATTCGGCTTTGTTGAAATGGAAACAGCTGAAGCAGCTGACGCTGCCGTTCGCGAATTCAACGGTCAAACTCTCGACGGCCGTCAAATCGTTGTAAATCCTTCGAGACCCAGAGAAGCTGCGCCAAAGCGTAACAACTGGTAATCGATAAAACTGCTAACAAGTTTTAAAAGCGAGGTTCGCCTCGCTTTTTTTGCGTCTAAATACGGACGACTGGACTTTTTTGATACTACTGGTGGTGCAAAGTGTCGTTTCTATCCAACCCAGACTCAAAGTGCCACCCTGGGAACTGACCAGGCAGCAGTCAAATTTTGCGGAAATCGACGATTGAGGCTGAACCGGTGGGGCATAAGGTAAGTATGGGACCAACCTTATAGGTCTCGAGACACGCTGAAAGCAGGCGCCTATGTACAAATATTCCTCTGAACAATTCAGCACTGAAGATGATTTTCACATCAAGCGCTTTGCCAGGGAAAACATTTTCACCAAAAAGGTGAAAGAGAATCGAGTCAGCCGAGTTCGCTTCGAAGAAGTCAGACAAACAATCGCTAAGGCGAGAAAAGCCAGACCTCTTGAGGAAATGTTGCGTGGCGACGCCGTTTTGTACGATCGTGAGACCGGACTTTTGAGCAAGCGTTCTTTCGAACGTAAATTCAAGTATGAATTGAGTCGAGCGAAACGTTATAAACGCCCGCTTTCACTGGCTGTCATTTCAATTGACGATTTTGCTGTCATTGGTAAGCAATACGGCGATCTCTGCATCGAGGATTGCTTTAGAGCAATGACTCGCGCCATCTCTAAGGTGATTCGAGACGTAGACATTGCCGCCCGTCTTGAGCACGATCAGGTAGTTGTGCTGTTTCCGGAGACTTATTCTTCTCGCGCTACGATTTGTGGTGCGCGCTTGTGTGAAAAAATCAAAAAAGAGATTATCAATGATAAATTGAGATTTTTGCAAGTGAGAGCCAGTGTCGGTGTCGTTTCTTTTCCCACTCACGGTCGTGAAGGCGATGAGTTACTGAATAAAGCGGTAGAATTTCTACACTGTGCTCAAGAGCGCGGCGGCAACCAGGCTTATACGGAATAGTTAGGCAACTCAGGGTGATGCATTCAGTAAAGTGGAGTGACTGCAGAAAACCAGTCATAACGATATTCTGCTTTTACTATGTCTTTTTTACGCTCAGCCAGGCTCTGCCCCGGCAGTGGCTGGTGACGCAGTTTTGTATTTCGACCACACCACAGATCGTCAAACAACTGGGTCTGGAATACTTTTTGATTCTGTTTGCGAGACAAAAGAGCTACTACCCGTCTTACAGCTATCGTATTTATTTTCCAAATTCTGTCGTTTTGGATTGGGCGTATCCAGAACAGGAGTTTCTATTCGACAAACAACTATATGCTCGGCTTTTTTGTGAGTATATGTGGCGCCAAGAATCTTCCAATTCGCTCAAAGTAGCTGCAGCTCGTTATATTGCTCGCAAATTTAACAGCGCTAACAGTCATCCGGTTGCCGTGGAGTGCTTGGAAGCTATACACCGTGTGCCGCCTGTGGGAAGCGAGTTTGCACCGCCAGTTGTGCGGCAGATGTACATTTATCGCGTTACACCACAGGACTTGGCTTCAAATTAAAACGCTGCAGAATGCGTTCAAGATCCTCTGGATAAATAAACAGGACATAAGAAGCGATCACGGCATATTCGAGAAAATCTATATTCATAGCGTAATTGAGTAGAAGGTGAAAAAACACTCCAACGGCGAGCGTCCAGTATCGTGTTTCCTTAAACCAAATCAAAGTGAATAGAGATAATTCGATACCCAACGTCATACCTGTGGCAAACAAGTAGAACCAGTGGTTTTCGAATATTCGCGGCAAGCCATGCTTTATCCAATCTGAGTGAATTGAATAATTGAGACCATTTTCTCCAGTTGTCCAGGCACGGGTCACTATTTTGGAAGAGAACCCTCGAATATAGATTCCGGTTACCACAAATTGCATTAGACGTTGCGCAAACGGACTGTGGAGTTTTTCGCGATAGTCTTTGCTGAATTTTTTGCTGAATTCCTTTCTGATCAGTTGATCGACCGAGAATTTTTCGCCAATCGGTGCAATGATCATGAGTGGCAGAAACAAATATAGCGCAGCGTCGATGCTTAGCCAGACTGACGGATTGCGGGTGCGAAAGGAAGTGTATAAAAAGTACGCACTTAATGTAGAGAATCTGCTAAATAGACCAATTGTCAGACACAAACCGGCGAGCAAAAATAGTACCAAAAGGATTTCCAAATTTTTGTCAGTAGGCTCAATGAAGTTCCACGCCGAAAAAACGAATCTCAAATCTGTCACGTCGGCATAAGGGGTCAATCCGCGTTCTCCGTACCACATCAAAAAATCTGGATATCGCATAATTGCAGCAGCCATCGTAGATAAACCGAGGCCGATTCTGAAAATGCAGACCGCGTTTGCGGAAATCGGTGTGAAAAGAAAACAATCAATGGTGACCCACAGCCTTTTAAACATCAAGGCTCCAGGTCTTTTAACGTTTTTTCTTCGGCCGAACCAGATGCAGGCGTTTGTTTGTTCGATACTGCCTGTAGTGCATCCTGCACTCCAGGAACAGGTGCTGCAACCGCTGGTGCAGGTGTTTGTGCTTTTACGGTTGCAGAATTTTCGCCTGCCGTCTTTGCTTTTGCATTTTCGGGAGCTATGGCTTTTGCGTGGGCTTTGGATTCTTGCCCAGACGATGCCTCGTCTTTATCCGATTTTTCACCGACTGGATAGGACTTGTAAAGGCTGCCATTAATGTACAGACGAAATTCGTTTGTGCCATTGTTGGCAATGGAAATCGGTGCGGAAAAAGTAAAGGGCTTGCTTTCTTTAGACTGCATTGGCGGAGTGAAGGAATCAACGATTTTTTGATCTTTTGTCCAGAGGCTTTTCGAATTCGCGTTATCAAATAATTCAGCCTTTAGATCGAGTGAATTGAGCGATTTATCGGCCAGGTTTATCACTTCGCCGTTGATTGACGATTGCTTAGTGCTCTTATCATAGTCCAATGATACCGAACGCAAGGCCGCCTCCGGCACGGCGTTTGCTGCATTCAGTTCTTTAGCTTGCTGCAAGTATGCAACGCCAGCTTCGGAGTCGCCAGAGTTGACCAGTTCTTTACCGCGACGGGCAAGAAGATCGGAGAGTTTTTTATCCAGTTCTGGATTCTTGGAACTCAAAGTGATAGCTTTGCGAAGAGACTCGATTGCCTTATCTACTTGTTTTGAGCGCACGTAAATGTCAGCGGCCATCTCATAGTTTTTTGGATTTTGAGCGATGGTGTTGAGCTTGTCTAGAAACGCTAGTGCCTGTGCATCGTTTTTAGACGAGGCCAGGCTGTTCGCCAATCTCTGATAGATCGTGGACAGGCGTGCTTCTGCCTCAGAAAAACGTGATCCTTCTCGCAGGTCTTTTACTTCTTCCCAGCTTTTGAGCGCCAGTTCTAGTTTTCCTTGCGTTAAGCAATCATCGCCAAAGCTCGCGAGCAAATCAGCCAGTTCGGCTTTTTTGCCAGGCGTTCCAGCTTTGGCTAGTGGACGCAAAATTTCAATCGCTTTTTCATATTTTCCCTGGCGTCTGTAAAAGTTAGCAAGCTCAGTGGCTAAGGCCGGTTGAGCGGCGACACCTTCACCGAGTATCTGAGCCTTGCTGATGCAATCCCAAGCTTTGTCAATTTGATCGATGCCTATGTACGCTCTTGCAAGCGCTAGCTGTATTTTGGGATCATCTGCTTTCAAGCTGCTCGCTTTAGAAAGTGTTGCTACGGCAAAGGCGTATTGACCATTGCCAATTTCCTTTTGCCCCTGTTCGTACAATCTTTGCTCTTCTGGAGACTTGGTTAGATAAAAGGTAACCCCGCCAATTAGGATAAGCACAATAATGGCTACGACAGACATACCGAGCAATGCCGGCGTGCCGGATGTTTTGGGCTTTTGCGTTTTTGAACGTCGCACCGTCCGTGGTGCATGGCTACCGTATCGGTCATCGAAAGCTTGATCTGGGTCGACTGGATAATTCTTTCTATCTTCGTCGTCGAAATCCGTTTTGACTCCGTTTGCAACATGATGCCGTTGTTGCTGACGTGGCTTTTTGAGGGGCTGCTCTTCGTCATTAACAGAGAATAAATCGGCATCGCAACCAAAGCACAATTGCGCCTCGCGTGGATTCTGTAGACCGCATTGACGACATCTCATGGCTGACTTCCTATAAAAAAGCTTCGGCAACAGCTTGCGCTGCTGCCGAAGTGTATGCCATTTTAAAGTGGCCGTTTTTCATTTGAAAAAATTGCTCGATCAAAAGCGTAAAGGCATCAGCCCGTCCGCTTAAGCAGTCTACTTGATTTCGACTTTGGCGCCAGCGGCTTCGAGTTTGGTTTTCATTTGTTCGGCTTCTTCTTTTTTGATCTTTTCTTTGACTGGCTTTGGAGCAGCATCGACTAAGTCTTTTGCTTCTTTCAAACCAAGACCGGTAACTTCGCGGACGACTTTGAGAACTTCGATTTTCTTGTCGCCAACTGAGGTCAAGATAACGTCGAATTCGGTTTTTTCTTCAACAGCTGCAGCAGCTCCGCCACCAGCGCCGGCTGCGGCAAATGATACTGGAGCAGCGGCTGTTACGCCGAATTTTTCTTCCATTTTTTTCTTGAGGTCGGCTGCTTCGAGCAATGTCAAAGAACCGATTGCTTCCAACAAGTCGTCTGTTGATAGTTTTGTTGCCATTTTAAGTTAGCTCCTTTGCTTTAAATTTTAAAAAGTCATTCGAAAAAATTGCAGAACTACTGGCTGACTAGGCAGCTTCGTTTTTCTTCGCCACTTCTTCGACCAATAGTGCGATATCTCTGATAACAGCCTCGAGTAGCCCCGCTACGCCGCGTGCTCCCGAATCAAGACCACCCATGATGGAGGAGAGCAGTTCGTCTTTCGACGGCAATTCTGCCAATCCTTTTACATCAGCAGGCGACATTGTCTTGCCTTCAAGAACTCCACCACGCAAGGTGCCTTTCTTCAACGCTTTGAAGAATTCGACGGTTGTTTTGGCTGGTTGCGCTGGATCGTCATAACCGATGACAATAGCTGACGGACCCTTAGCCAAAGATTTGATCGCTTCGAAATCTTTCGATTGAGTAGCGATTTTGATCAAAGTGTTTTTTGCTACTTTGACTTTGGCGTTGTTACCATCTAACTTGCGACGTAACTGTGTCAGTTCTTTCACAGTCAATCCGCTGACATCGGCGACGATTGCAACTTTGCCGTTATCAAAAAACTGATGCAATTCGGAAACGATTTCCCGTTTGCGTTCTTTGGTGGCCATTGATGCCTCTCCTTGCCGTTCTGTAATAGATCTTGCGATCTTGCAAAAGCCCAATGCAACTCGCCAAAGAAAAATCCCGGGAGCAAAGTCCGCCGGGATTACATAGAGATAGCAAAGCTTCTCTTCGACAATTTAAAGATGTCGCTGTAACCTCGAGGGGCGGCTAATAGAAGCCCTTAAGCCATCTCATTTCGGAGTGGCACCACACTGTCTGCGGTTTCGCATTGAGCAAGTGATAATGCTGTCAGGTCTATATATAGAAGGTCAAGGTTTTTTAGCTTATTTGAATAAGCTATAAGGCTTTCTTAATAAAGCCGCAGTTTGGTAGGAATTAGAATGATGCGTTCAAACCAAGGAGTCCAATCAGTGGCCGATTTAAATCAGTCTGCTCTTGAAGCGGCGCGACTAGATGTCTACCGCAAGCACGTTTTTGTTTGTCTCAACGAAAAGCCGTGCGGTCAAGCTGGCTCAGCCGAAGTGCTCGATACTTTGCGCAAAGAAATAGCTGTCCGCGGCTTGAAAAAAGAAATACGCATCAATAAAGCTGGCTGTTTCGATGCCTGCGGGCACGGGCCGCTCGTCGTAGTTTATCCAGACTCGGTCTGGTATGCGCACGTCAAACCCGAGGACTGTGTTGAGATTATAGAATCGCACTTACTGGGCAATAAGCCAGTCACGAGATTGCTTTACGACGGTAGCGGCCGCATTACGTAAGGGCGGACTTAACCGCCATCGCCACCGCCGCCATCGCCGCCGCCGCCATCGCCGCCGCCGCCATCGCCACCGCCGCCATCGCCACCGCCGCCATCACCGCCGCCTCCGCCACCGCCGCCGCCATCGCCACCGCCGGATGAGGTGGTGCCTGTCGTAACGCCACTAGGGGGTGCAGGACTCGCAGCTCCTGGCAGTTGTGCTGCCCCTGGGGTCTGTATTGGCGTGCCGCCGAGACCGGTCGGCAAAGGTGAACTGAGAATCAAATAAGTCGTATCGGAAGGTCCATTTGCGCCGCCACCGCCACCTAGCCCTCCAGTTGGGTCTGCGATCGCCCCGCGTACACCAACTAGGGGTTCTACATCGCACGCCTGGAATGTCTGCGTAGATGGACCACCCAGCGGAATAGGCACGGGCAAATTGCAGACGATTTGAGTTGTAACTTTTACAGTTTGTTTGGATATGGCTTGGCCGGAATTGGGCTCAGAATAGCTGAGCATCTGGGGGGACGAGCACAGTGAGGAGGCGCCATAAGCTGTCACTACCGCTTGCGCGGCCTGCTGTCTGAGAGCAAAAGAAGTCTGGGTGGCAGCCTGACGAGCTGCGTGTTTGGCGAGCGCGTCATTCGAGGTCTGAGCAATGACGATAGCCGAGATGTCTATCAAGGCCAGCACAAGTGGTACCAGAATGACTAGACCAGCTGCTGCCTCAATGAGACTGGCACCAGTGACTGACCTGAACGGAGATTTTGGCATTTACGACATCCTAAAACTGATTAGTCCTTCCTGTATTGTAAACTATTTCTAATGATGGCGATTTGAAAATCAGACTAAGTAACTACATTATTCCGCATTTATTTGGTATTGTCATCTGGTCATCGGGCTGTTTTTCGGCGATAGCGGTCTCAGCATTACGTCAAAATTCTCGCCACCATGAAACACTCGTGTATCTGAATAGGCTGCGAGTCTGTCGTCGTTTTAGTACTAAATCAGATAAACTGCTTCTAATGACAATGCCCAAAATTCAGACTATGTAACTACATTATTTTCGCATATTCCTGCCACTTTCTCGGTTTATTGTATTGACGGAGAGGTGAATATGGGGCAATATGATTAAGAGGATTTAACTTGCGGTGATGCTGAGCAATTAGGCATGTCCTAATCTTATCCTTATTTTGGCATCGTCAATGTTTGACACGGGAGGGCCCTCATGAGATTGCGAAGGCGCAGTGGAGCTGTATTAGGTCTGGTCGCAGCGTGTGTGATCGTGATCGTGATTCTGGGAATTGGTTTGTACTTCCTCACCAAAATGTTTGGTGGCGGACGAGAAGTTGCTCATGCGACTGACTCTGGAATTTTGAACGTCGCCAAGCAGGAGCTCGACAGTCCCAATGTCAGTTCTGTTGGGACTGATTTCGAATACTGCGGATTACCGATGACCAGTAAAGTAATCAGTCTGTATACATATAACAGATGCGTCGGACAGGCTATGCTGGTCGCGCTCAACGCCGCCGCTTCAGGGTCGACAACGGCCGGCGCTCACGCCCAGGCAGTTCAACAACAATTAGTAAACAGTATCGAAAAACCCCTTCAAGCGGCGCTTGTTGGCGGTAGTAACTCTTTGCAGTCCGCGTTTTCAAATCTCGCTAATTCCAACAACACTCGCATGAGCGGCAACAACATCGTCCAAAGTGCAGGCTATGGTACGGCTTACATGAAAGGCGGTACATCGAACCCCGCAGCTGTAGGTTCTAGCAATTTGTATTTTCCAACTAGCCTTAATGCGAGCATTCCAGCAATTAGCGGAATTCCGCTGAACACAACAGCTACACTCACCCCTGCAAGTGCAGGTGCATCTGGCACTGTGGGTAATGGCGCGGTTTTCAGTGGGACTTATAACGGAAATAATTTTGGCGCCTCATATTACGTTCAGGGTTATAAGTCGATTTCTATTCAGGTGCCAGGTGTAGGCCCGCTGAATTATATGTGTATTCCGACATTCCCCTTGCAGCCTCCCCACATTGTCTCTCTGGGAGATTTTAATGCCTGCACGAGTCCGCCTGCGGGCGATTCCTTTATACCGCCGAATACTTTCCGAGTTAGCTCCAAGTCGCTCGACAGCACAGCTGGAAACCTCGGTGGTGCAGTCGCCTGTGCTCTTGTAGGCTCAGTCGATGGTGGTTACGCAGCTTCTATTCCAGCTGGTTATATCGAGATTTTTAATCGCCCAGGAACAGCTCTGGTTAACCCGCAAGGTGGACCATGGATCGCGCCGGTCGATAATTCGAATAATATTTTCAACAATGAAATGTTTGGTAACCCCGGAGTTTCGGTTGCAATGATTCCTGGCTTGGGACCAAATGGTAGTGCAGCACCAGTCTTCTCGTGTGCCTATCCTGGACCAGCTCAAAACAATCCCCCGGCACAAAATCTCGTTGATATGTGGGCTGCTTATAATTCGGCGATGGCTAGCTACAATCCTGCCGCTCCCCCGCCAAATCCAGCTCCCGTTCAACCGCCTGTCGCCGGAGCAAGCGGCAATAACGGTGGTCTCGACGATAATATTTACTTAGCGAACCAGGGGCAAGGAATAGGTGCGAGTGTCTGTGCCAGTATTTCCACTCTCAAGAAGATCCCGCCGACCGGTTCCGGCACTACTCAGTGCATGCAGCAAGAAGTCCAACAGGGATATCTCAACGGTGATTGTCTGAGCTGGATGAACACAGTCGCTGTAACTTACAACAGAACCATGCCTACCACAGGAAATGGTGTGGATTTGACCGCACAGGGACCAATTTTCTCGAACGTCGACTATATCAAGATGGTAATCATTCAGCAGTTCCAAAATCGTTTCCAGAGTTTCCTTTCGTACGCTCCAAATACTCCTAACTTCCCAGACAATGCCTCGATGAACGGATCGACTGGAATGGGCGTATTCACAGATGTTTCTAATCCTAATGCAGTTAGTGGTTTGGCAGCGACATATCCGTCTCCCCAAAACACTATGCCAATCATGAAGCCAATGTCTCCCTGGAATTATTTGCAGCAAATTGACGCCTGGGGTAATTCTGGTAATTGCGGTACATCGGCGACCACAGTCAGTATCCTCAATTCTATTTGGCATCGTTGCCAACAGATTCAACCGACCGTGACTCAAACGCAAGTCCAGAATCTCTTGAATTCCAATAAACAGTTTGGCATGGGCGTTAAGTTCTTCATCTACTTGCCGCACGCTGATCAAACACTAACGGGTCCCTACGGTGGTTTAGCGATGGACACAGGTGGTGCAGCCAGTCCATTCGGAGGTCCAGTTGGCTATAACTCAGGTAATCCGGCTATTCCTGATGGCACGCCCGTCAATCCTCAACCGGTCGATCCAACTCACAATTGTCTTGGTACGTACGTTCTGATCGGTCGTATGGTTGACGTGCCCCGTGTACCTCAGTGGTGGGGTAGTGGTCCTGAGCCGCCAGCTCAGGTTAATGCCGACTTGAATCTGCATGCCATGCCATATTATGGTCAAAATACCCAAGTACCAGGACAGCCTACATTGACTGGAGTAGATCATGCCTTGTGGCAAGACTCTTCAGGATATGGCAATTTGCTTGGTCATTTGGAGTTCGCCAATACGATTCTTGGAGCCAATATTTTCAATACAACAAACTAGGTGCATTGAAATTCAGAAAGTTCAAAGATGTATTTGAATTCCGTCAAACAAGAAAGGTCTGTTGCCCCGTGCAATGGACCTTTCACTTTGGTGTTGTATCTAGTTGCTTGCTTCCTTTTGGCGATTCGATTGATGCAATCGAAATAATCTGAGGCGGAGTGGCATCGGGTGGATAGTAAAAATCCACCTGCACGTTTTCAGACTCAGAAGGAGACAAGATTTTGCTGAAAATTGCTTGCCCATGCTCGCCATGATGCAGAACAAGATGGAAAAAGTGCACTTCGGGCTTCTTTGAAGAGCCGCTTGTGACTTTGAGGCTGCCTCGAAAGAATACGCGACTGTCTGGCGTTTCCAGAAAGTAAAAATTGTTTTTTGTGTCACTGCATGGATTTTGCAAAGCAATCGTTACCAGGCGCTCGCTACTTGATTGGTTGCGCAGAGGAATGCGCAGACTGTAATGCACTGCATAATTGCCATGAGCCAAGTACGCTGTATCTGCATTGCGCACTACAAGTGGTGCTGACTGAACCTGCCCGGTATCGAAAGTATGTCCGGCAACGGTCGATATTGGATAATTCAGTGTTTTTGCTTCACCCACCTCATAGTATTTTCCATCTTCGGAGTTGACGACATTGGAAAGCCAGAGACTGCCTTTTTGCACGCCGGCCACTCTGCCATAAATAATTGGTCCTGGCTTACCTGCTTCGGTCGCTGGCTTTTCGCGTGGCATGACAAGATCGCTTTGCTGAAGAATTTCCTGCCATCTCTGCAGAGATGGCGCTTCATCTCCATTGTTTTGCAACGATGATAAAGTCGCTGCAAATAGAGGCTGGTTGGTTTCTATTTTGATTAAAGCCGAGCGCCCGTTAATCGGCGGAATCAATTTTTCGACCGGAATTGCCTGATTGAGAAGCAAGGCATATTGATGCGGTGCTATCTCTAGCTTTGCCTTCAATAGTTTTTCGTCTCTTTCACCGCGTAGAATCTCTGCCATCGCTCTATCTCCTGGACCAGCGTAAATTTGGCCTCGATCGTTATTCTCCAGTGCAGGCAAGCTGATGAAAGGTGCGTCAGGCTGGCTGAGGTGGCTGGTTGCAGACAATACTTTTACGGTCGCTTTTTTATCGGAGGAGTTATACACAAGCAACGCAATGAAGACTGTTTGTAAATCCTTTTCGTTAACCCGATTATTGATGTGATGTAGAAAGAAATTTACTTGGCCATTCAAGGGCAGGTTTAGATGGGCAGCAGGATGTGCCATATTGAGTGAGGGAAAGGTTGATACCAAAATGCCGCTACTTTTAACCACCTCTGGTGAATTGCTGTTGAACATCTCAACCGTGTCAAGATTTCCAGGCAGCGGACGAACAGCAGGTGTTGTTGCCGCAGTCGTTTGACTTTGCTCTTGTGAAGGTTGCGCGCTCAGGGGTGCCATCAGAAAAAACATGGTCGATGCGAAGAAACAGCAGTTAATTTCTAAACGGAGCATTTTCGACTCACTCGTGGTTTTCCATTTTGAATCTTCATTTTAGATCCAAAGGGCTGACCAGAAGTGTTCGGGCGCTATGATAATTGCTATATGAATGAGAATTCCGACCAATGCCAGGATAAGAGCACGTTGCCAGAGGGTGAATCAAGGCGCTTTTGTCTGGTCAATACGCAAAGCTGGGGCGTGTTTATCGTCGTTTGCTATTTTATATGCCTCTTTATGTGGTGTTGTGGTGAATCCCCCGTTTTGGAACCGGTTCTGCCAGCTCTGAAGCAAGTGATGAATACAGCGGGATTGAAACAGAACTGGGCACTGTTTGGACCGAAAACTAGTTTCACCAATATGCATCATCTCGCTAAAATACGATTTGCGGACGGGACCGTAAAGCTCTATGAGTGGCCCCGAGTCGACAATGTCGATTTGCTTAAAAAGGGGGACTACGAACCGTACTCGAAGCTCTTTACTGATAATTTGCCGAACGACTACAGTCGACGTTTGCGAGTATCTGTAGCTAGATTTATTGTAAGAGCCAATATCAATCCAGCGAATCAACCGCGCTTGGTCACCTTGATTGATGTCGTCAGCACCATTCCAGACGCGTTTTTGTTTTACAACAAGCCTGTTATGCCACCACATACTCAAATACGGGCCAATTATGTTTATCGGGTTCAGCAAAAGGACCTTGAATGAAGTCGCCAATTGCATATTGGAACGAATTCTGGTTTAAGAAGGCAGATCCTCTACCTCTGGCTATCTTTCGTGTGCTTTTAGGCCTCAACATTCTTGAAGTTCTATTGATGCATACTGTACCGAACTTTTTCTATTTCTTTGGTCGCAAGGCCATTTGTTCTGAAGACGTCGTAGCTACTTATTACTGGTTTGTTCCATTTATTTTTGATCCATTCGTTGCTTTTAACGGCTCGCCAATCTGGGCGGTCTTATTACTTTTGATTATGCTCTTCGCCAATTTGACCATGATACTTGGCTTGTTCACGCGCTTATCCATGGTGGTGCTCTTTCTCGGTCTGCTTGGTTTGTATAACCAGAATGTGTTCGTATACAACGGGGGTGACGAATTCAGACGGTTAATGCTTATGTTCCTATGCTTTGCACCAGCTGGAACTGCATTTTCTCTCGATTCGATAATTTCTGGTTTGAAGCAAGACTGGCGCATTCACGGCTTTGCTCCAAAGTCTGAACCAGTCTGGGCTTTGCGCTGGCTCCAATTGCAATTTAGTTTTATTTACTGGAATGTCACTAAAAATAAAATAGATGGCCCTGAGTGGCGCGATGGAACGGCCGTCTACTACGCGACTCATGTGCAAGATCTGCAACGGGTTTATATTCCACAGCTTTTTGAGCACGATATCACCATTCGCCTTTTGACCTATGGCACTATCATTCTAGAGGGGGCGCTTTCGGTATGCGTCTGGATCAGACCGCTTTGTTATCCAGTGCTTCTGGCTGGATTGATTTTTCACGCGGGTATAGATGCCTCAATGGCGCTGCCTGGTTTCGAGACAGGATTTGTATCAGCCTATATTCTTTTTGTCCGACCGCGAGATCTGTACAAATTTGCCCACTGGATAAGACGGTGCAGTCGTATTTTTTTTGGTCAGCCGCTGGTTTGTTATTACAATGGCAATCAATTTTTGTCTGTAAAAATTGCAGGAATTATTCGACGTCTAGATATTTTTCGCACTATTGAAATTAAAGAGAGTCAAGACGATCTGCTGAATTCTCTGATTGCCTTAGACTGTGGCGGTTCCTTGCACACGGGCTACAGAGCCTTTGCGAAGCTTTGCACAAAATTGCCACTGCTAACTTTATTTGTGCCAATCAATCTGCTGATTCAAGCAACTGGATTGAGCGCTCGACTATTTTCCCTGGCGTCAGGGCTGTTTGTTCGAGTAATCGAATTTTTGAGTTATGGCTATCATGGCATGAGATTTTTAGACGACGACAGTTTGAGGCAACGATTGTTTGCGGGACTGGTCGCCCTGCTGTTGTTTTTTGGCTTTTTCATTGCTTCGATAGAGCGCCCATTGTTGGTCAGCGAGACCAAGACCCGAGCTCAGGGAGCAGCTCTAGAAACAGAACGGAAAGTGATTGACCAGCACTTACTGAGTTTGCAAAATCGACCTCGAACAGATGCGCAGAGGATGCTGTGGGAACTCGAGGCTGCAACGGTCTGTCATCTGGCACGCAAATTTCAATTGTCAGAATTGTTTTTCCTATCTGTATTTAATAATTTGACAGACAAGCTTCCTGATTATGGCAAACTTTATCCGACGACGTTGTTGCATATGGCTGATCTGTATCTTGACGCCGGATTGCCTGCACGAGCTGTTTTCTGCTACGCGAACGTGAAAAAATTTGATCACAAGTGGCTCGGTGCAGATAAGGGTAAGGCTGCTCGTGACTTAAATAATTTGGGTGTAGCCAGATACATGAGCGGCATTACTCAAGTTGATGAAGCGGCTCGACAGCGTGAATTTAAAGCTGCCGAAGAAAATGTTTTGCAAGCTTTGAATTTCAAACTAGACCCTGTCGAACGCGCAAATTTTCTCGACAATCTGGCTTTGATTCGCCGAGAGCGCGGTTTTAAGGATGACTACTGGTGGTTTAAAGATGAAAGCAGAAGGCTGACCAGCAAAATTCCTGGTCGTCTGGTGCCACCGTAATCGAGACAAAAAAAAGAGGGGTTTTGGCCCCTCTTTTTTTGTCGATTCGTTTTCTCTTTTGAGAAATTAAACAGCTGCTTTGGTCAGCAATTTGGCTGCCATTGTGATTTTGCAGTTGAACAATTTCGAGATTGGGCAACCTGTTTTTGCAGCTTCAGCAGCTTCCTGGAAGGCTTTTTCGTCGCCGTTAGGAATGGTTGCTGTGACTTCCAGGTGAATTTCGGTGACGGTGAAACCGCTTTCCAATTTTTCCAGAGTAACGGTAGCTGTGGTGTTGACTGCTTCAGGTGTGATGTTGGCTTTACCGAGTTCATTGGAAAGAGCCATCGAGAAGCATCCTGCGTGAGCGGCTGCGATCAACTCTTCTGGGTTTGTGCCGGTGCCACTTTCAAAACGGCTACCGAATGAATACTGGGTGTTTTTGAGAACGCCGCTGTCGGTTGAAACTGTTCCCTTACCGTCTTTGAGACCGCCATTCCATTGTGCTGAACCTTTGCGTTTCATCATTTGTCGTTCCTTTTTTTGTTTGTGTGTGTAGTGTGTGAGGTTGTCATTTGTCAGCTTGATCAAAAGTCTTGCATCCCTTTCAGGCACCGCCTCGCAAGAGGTCGATGAATTGAGGATTCTGCGCAGTCGCTCTGAGTGCCGCGCGCTTTTTTGCTGTTTCAAGTGCCAGTATATTAGCAAGAAAAAGGTCAAAAAATTGCTCAACCGAAAGGGCTTAAGGAAAAATGGCTACTAGCGCTTGGCTACCTGCTTCTGATGTGTGACGTTCTTCCAAAAAAGCGGGCTGAAAAGGCTTAGCTGGTAGCGTCGGTGGTGCGTTCTCGCTTGCTGCTAGTCAGTGCCGAGCTGGTGGGTATTGCCGCTAAGAAAGCTCTCTGAAGCCGTTTTAAAGACCTGGCGTGAAAGTTACTCGAGGGAATTTCGGTCTGTTTCCAGAAGAGTTTAGTTTCTCAACCGTTAACGCTTGAAAATATCGGCTGGCTTGAACGTGCCGGACTGAGCCTTAAACGGTTGTTTTGGCGCGTTGGGGATACCGCCGACGAGAAAACAAAAATATTTGGGGAACAAAACACGAATTAATCACGCCCGGGTCTTTACAACTTGTGAACAAAAGTTATGATATGTAAAGAACCTCAAGGAGAGCCGTGCCATGTCTGTTTTCGCCGACACCGATCAACTTTATAGAGTAATGGACGAGCTCTGGAATCAAATCAAAGCAGACCCAACGATGTCCGATGCGCTCTTAAAAACGAGGCTGATAGTGCGTTTTCGATACCGCGAACCAGATGGCTTTATTACCATCGACGGCAGCGACGGTGAAACCTTGAAAATTACGCTCGGCGATTGCGACGCCACGCCGATTGTTGAAATGTCCATGAAGTCAGATGTTGCGCATGCTTTCTGGTTGGGACGCGAAAACCCTGCGCTTTCATTGCTAACCGGCAAAATGGTTTCACGCGGTCCTGTAAATCGCGCACTTGCACTTTTGCCAGTAATCAAACCGGCATTCAACATCTATCCAAGAATTGTTGAAGAGCAGCTTAAAAAGTCTGCCTGAATTGCTGAGGCGGCACCCTATATAATGGACGCTACGTCACTTTTGTAGCTGTATTGCATGTCGCCCTTTCGTTGTTTGATTGGCGGGACCCCACTGCCAGGCGTATATGTTGGAGAACCTCAGATTCGTTTCATCGAATCTGGGCGTTTGTGTGAGCGGACGGCCAAATGACCTTATTTTCACATTATCGAGATTGCCAATTGATTTTTTCAAATAAAAGCGTTATCGCACTGTCTCTAATCTCGATTTGGATTATGCAATTTTGTTGCTGGTGCAGTCCGGTTTTTGCATACAGCGAGTTGGCAGAACCTTCAATGAAGAAGCCACCAATGGTGCCAGAGCAGTCTGTGAGTTGTTACGTGCCATCTGAATCCGCTCCCGGTAAGGGGCTTGCAGTCAACATAATCTATGCCAAGCTGCCTCGTTATCCAGATGGCGCCCCGGTTGCAGTGATTGCTCCAGGAGGCGCTGGTGCCGATGGTCTTGGTTTTGAAATGCATGCAGCCCAAGCTGGTTTTATAGAAGTGCGATTTGCATTTCCTGGCGGCGGCCATGGCAAGTTTCTCTCCAGCGGCATCTATGATAATCGCGGCCCTGAAAGTCAAATGGCTCTTCGTGATGTCTTGCTCTTCGCTGCCGGAAAGATTGGCAGCAGCGATGGGCAGAAGATCTATGAACTAGTGCCTATCAAGGTTTCTTCAACAAACATCGGTTTGGTTGGATGGTCGAATGGTGGCAATATTGCTCTTGTCACCATGTACAAATTCGCCGAACAACTTTCGTTCATTGGTTGGATTGCATTTTATGAAAGCCCGCTTGGTTCCATGTTCTTTCCGCCCAATCTAGGCGGTGAGCACGATCTAGTTATTAATAAACACTATCGCCAGGGTAGCTGCGCAACGGGTGATTGTCTGATTAATTACAACGATTTGACATTCGATTCTTTCTTCCAGCGCAACGCTGGTGAAAGAAAAAAAATTGGTGATATCGAGATACCGGGTGTTCTTTATTTTGACGAAAACCACAATGGTATATGGGATGAATCCATCGAATATGCATTCTCTTATGCCACCGATGTTGGTCTAGAAAAGCAAATTTATCCACCCGATCTAACAGCTGCCTTAGAGTTGCAACCGACTTTTATTCGTCAGGTCACGATTAATCCTAAAAAACGCAAAGGCGGACCGCCTGTGCCAACGGGCTTCATTGGCCTGTTCGATAAAGGCGATCCCTCTAATCCTCCCGTTGATCCATTGGCCACTCCGCGAAAAGTGCCGTCATTAAGCGCTACTGAAGCGACTGACAAATGGGCCTATACCTGGGGCGTGCCAGGCAATGCGCCAGTTAGCGCTCGCAATCGCAAATATTATTTTAGACCACTGCCACCGGGCTTTGAAGAAGGCGAAAACGGACAGCTCATCAATCTAGCGGCAAAAGCAAGAGAAAAGGACGCAGCGGCCAAAGCAGACGCCAAAGAAGCGGCTAGTGCAATTGCCAAAGACAAAGCTGAAAAAGCAAAATTGCGTGCCGCTGAGAAAAAGGCCGCTCTAGCATTAAACCCAAATGACGCAACTGCTGAGAGTGGCGATGATAAAGTTGTCGAAGACGCAGCACCAGTCAAGCCGAAGAAACCAGCGAGCGAAGATGATTCCGCAAGCGATGAACTGACTTTACGCGGTATTAAGAAGCAAACGAAATTGGCGATTGAGTCTGTGAAAAATGATTCGTCTAAAGTTGATAAGCGGGCCATGACCGACGAAACCGGGGTCGAAGCACCGAAAGTTATCGATGATGTAGAAATGACAAATGGAGCAACAACAACCGATAACCAGGACAAGCAGGACGCGCAAAGTGAGACGATGACCGGCGACAATGCCGCCACCAAAGACGATGCACCGACTGATGACACAACAACTACTGAGCCCGATCAAACTTCAGCTAAAAGTACTCAGGCAACGCCAGCACCTAAAGCACCTAAAGCGCCTAAAGTCGCTGGCGGTCCGAGTTTGCGTCAGAAGTTCCGTTTCGGTAATTTACCGAAAAAAGCACCAGATAATTCCTTCCAGAAATTGATGTTGGTCTGGCCGGATAGTATTGCCACACTTAAAGAATCCGAGGCTTACTTTGAGGAGCGCGATGGTTCCTTGTATATCGCTAAAATTATTGAGAAATTCCCCAATCTTCTTGTGATGGTATTTGGCTCGGAAGTAGATCATTTGCAAAGGCAGCTCGATCATCCGCATATCGCTTTAAACTACAACGCCTGGCTTTCAAACAAGGCTAAGTGGGTGCGACTCAATCCAGATCAGTACTACATGGCTGCAGCAGCACAGATGAATAAAGGCAATTTTAAAAACAATCCACCAAAGTCGCCTATTGATGCGTCTGAAATGAATGTCTTTCTTGAATCCGAAGGAATTGTGCCCGATTATGTGTTCATGGACGGCTGCATAGCTGAACTTGCGGATCGTCTCAGAACCAAGAATCTGCGCGGCAATTTGACTGACGTCCTGGTTCAATACAATAATGGCGCCGCCCCTCCTCCTGTGACTCTAAAAGACAAACCTAAACCCGCTAAGTAGGTGTGTTAGGATCAATTTGGCGCCAGTTGAGCAATTAAGTTATAGAATTAGGTTATAAATAGATCGGTAAGTCAGAGGCCAATTTCATGCTGCAAAGCCCAGTAGACATAGCACTCATCGCAGGTGTAGTCCTTCTCATTTTTGGACCAAAGAAAGTTCCAGAGATGGGAAAGGCGCTTGGTCTGGGGATCGGCAACTTCAAAAAAGCATTATTTGAAGCGCAAGAAGAAGTGAAATCGGCTATTAAGGACGATCCAGCTCATCCAACGGTAACCAGCACAACCGCAACCTCATCTGCAACTCCAGCTTTGGCTGCGCCAGTTGCTTCAAGCTCCGAAGGCAAGACCGAGGCTGTCGCTGAAAAACCAGTGGTCGTTGATGAGACTTCACGCCCGATCGTTTAATAGCTCATTAGTGGTTAATGCCAAAATTCGACCTGGTCTCAAAATTCACGCCCTCAGGTGATCAACCGCGGGCTATAACTCAACTGGTAGACGGGGTCGACAAAAACCTGCGCTATCAAACTTTGCTTGGTGTCACCGGCTCTGGCAAGACGATGACCATGGCCCAGGTGATTAAAGAAACTCAGATGCCAGCTTTGATTCTAGCTCACAATAAGACTCTTGCTGCACAATTGTGTAATGAGTTTCGCGAGTTTTTTCCCGAGAATGCAGTCGAATATTTCATCAGCTATTACGACTACTATCAGCCTGAGTCGTATATTCCCTCGACCGACACATATATCGAAAAAGAAGCCAGTATCAATGACGAAATCGAGCGTCTTAGGCACTCGACGACGCGATCGTTGTGGGAGCGAGACGACGTTGTTGTTGTCAGTTCAATCAGCTGCATATATGGTCTGGGTGTACCCGAGAGATATCTTTCGGCGGCGATTGAGTTGCAAATCGGGCAAACAAAAGATCGCCAGGAATTTCTCAAAGAACTCGTCAAAATTTATTATCAACGCAATGACATTGTCGTTGAAAGGGCTCGCTTTCGTGCTCGTGGTGAAGTTGTTGAAGTTTATCCAGCTTACGAAGAGCGCATTATTCGCATTGAGTTTTTTGGTGATGAAATTGAACGAATAGCCATTGTTAATCCAGTCAGTGGCGAAATAGAAGAGCTACCAGATATGGTGCGCATATATCCAGCCAAGCACTATGTAGCCGATGAAGATTCATTAGAGGCGGCTGTCGAGCAAATTGAAGCCGAATTGGAAGAACGAGTGGGGGAGCTTATCTCGCAGGGCAAATTAGTCGAAGCTCAGCGTCTTAAACAGCGAACTCGTTTTGATATTGAGATGTTGCAGGAAGTTGGTTACTGCAGCGGCATTGAAAATTATTCGCGCATCATGGAAGGCCGCATGCCTGGTCTGCCACCACAGACGCTGGTTGATTATTTTGTACGCAAATACGGAGTTGATGGCTTTTTGACCTTCATCGACGAGTCCCACGTGACGCTGCCTCAGTTGCAGGGCATGTACGCAGGCGATCGATCTCGCAAAGACACTTTGATCGATTTTGGTTTTCGTTTGCCGTGCGCTCGCGATAATCGTCCGCTGACTGCTGAAGAATTCTGGGGAAAGGTCGGCAAGACTATCTTTGTATCTGCCACTCCAGGCGATCGTGAGATGCAAATTTCAGATCAAATAGTCGAGCAAATTATTCGTCCGACTGGATTGATTGATCCAGATGTCGAGGTTAGACCAATCCAAGGACAGATTGATGATCTTATAAGAGAGATCAAAATACGTTCCGTGAAAAACGAACGAGTTCTTGTGACGACTCTGACAAAGCGTATGGCCGAAGATTTGACTGAATATTTGCAAGAAATTGGTATTCGCGTGCGCTGGCTGCATTCGGACATAGTTGCTCTTGACCGCATAGAGCTATTGAGAGATCTAAGAAACGGAGCATTTGATGTTCTGGTTGGTGTCAATCTTTTGAGAGAAGGATTGGATTTACCGGAAGTCAGTCTGGTCGCCATTATGGAAGCAGACAAAGAAGGCTTTCTCCGAGGTGAAAGAGCTCTCATTCAAACCATTGGCAGAGCAGCAAGAAACGTTGGTGGCAAGGTGATCATGTATGCCGACAAGCACACTGACTCAATGAAGAAGGCTTTGAGCGAGACTTTGAGGCGCAGAGAATTGCAAACTGCTCACAATACCGCCAACGATATTACGCCCCACACTATCGTCAAAGAATTTGGTAACAGCATTCTTGAAGCCTTGCGTGGCAAGCCGGATCCTCAATCTGATGATTACAACCGCTTCAACGTAGATAAGGATGGTGTGCCGCATGGTGATTACACCACTATTAATGGCAAGCAAATCAATATTCCCCAGGTAATCAAAAAACTGGAGAAAGAAATGAAGAATGCAGCTAAGAATCTCGACTACGAGAGGGCTGCGCAGATAAGAGATCAGTTAAAAGTTTTACAGGAACAAGCGGCACGCAATCGTAAGACCTAGTGTTCATGCGGTTTTCAAAAAAGTATTGCTGAGCACGAAATGCTGTTAAGGTCCCTTAATGAAATGCGCACAGGTCCATGTGCGCACTTATACTAGGCTCGTGGATGTTGCCAAGCAACTAAGAAATTAGTCTGCGTTAACAACAAAAACCAAGTCCTGAAACACTCCTTCCTACCGGTTATTGCTAAGTTTGTCACCAAGCTCAGACGAAATCTTATGGAAGTATGTATATTCTCCCTGGTTTTAAAATCCGCAAATATGATACTGCCGCGGAGTTGCTCCTGAAAACTCTTCATCTACTGCACACAGGTCCGCCTCGGGGACAAAAAATATAAAACGTTGCGGGATGAACTAAGAGAATTCTCACTAAGTAGCACTCACGGGTATCGTCGCGTTAGAGCGACAGGCAAGAACCAAAAAAAACACGAGGCACCAATGGCAAAAGCTAAGTCTGGAGACACCGAACGCACAATTGGCGGAGTTCTAGTAGAAGACGAGAACATGGCCAAGCGCAATGAACTTGAAGAGCTCGATCTTGTTGATGAAACAGACGCCTTCACTATTATTGATGACGAAGAAGATAATCTCGATGATGACGATGAGCCTGTAGAGCTGCCGTCAAGTCGCGAAATCGCAACTGAAGATTCAGTTCGTCTCTATCTTCGAGAAATTGGTCGTATTCAACTGCTCAAGCCTGATGAAGAAATCGAGCTCGCTCGTAAGATTCTGCAAGGCGACATGATTGCTAAACGTAAGCTGGTACAAGCCAATCTACGTTTGGTTGTTTCAATCGCTAAGAAGTACATTGGTCGCGGTCTGTCCTTCTTGGACCTTATTCAAGAAGGCAACCTGGGTCTGATTCGCGCTTCCGAAAAATTCGACCACGAACGTGGTTACAAATTCTCTACTTATGCTACGTGGTGGATTCGTCAGGCTATTACAAGAGCCTTGGCTGATAAATCGAGAACTATCCGCGTGCCCGTGCACATGGTAGAAACCATCAACAAGCTCAAGAAAGTAACTCGTCAGCTCGCTCAAGAACTCAATCGCAAGCCAACTGAACAAGAATTGGCTAAAGCGATGGATGTATCTCTCGTTAAACTGCATGAAATTATCAAAGCAGCTAAGGAGCCAATCTCACTTGAAACACCAATCGGCAAAGAAGAAGATTCACGTCTAGGCGACTTCATTGAAGATGCTGAAACGGATCGTCCAGAAACTACTGTTACTCATGAACTGCTTCGTCAGGACTTGGCGAAAATGCTCAATGAGCTGACGCCGCGTGAACGTGACGTTCTTCGTCTGCGCTTTGGTCTAGATGATGGTCGTCAACGTACATTGGAAGAAGTTGGACAACTGTTTGCTGTAACTCGCGAACGTGTTCGTCAAATTGAATTCAAAGCTCTGAGAAAATTGAGACAACCAGGCAGATCTTCACGTTTGCGTGAATATCTCTAAATCGCACTGAGACTCTGAGAGATATCAAAAAAATCTCAAAGAAATCTCAAAGAAATTACTGAAAAAATTAAAGGAAGCCCGGATTGATGAGATCCGGGCTTCTTTTTGCATTATAATGCTGGGGAAGAGTTTTCAAGGAGATACTAGATTGAGTTCATCAGACGATTTCGCCTCTCCTGGCTCGCGTTTTTCTGGCGATGATTCTGGCCAATTTTTTGATTTGCCTGACGTGGTGCGTCAATCTCCTCTCACTTTAGAAAGAGTAGTTGATACTCAATCGGGATTTCTCATTGTTTTAAAGCAAATTGAGCGAAAAATTGCTCTTTCAGTCAAACGCCGTGTTGGCACTCCACCAACGAGTGTCATTGCTTTTACACCTGATGAGTCGCTTCAACTTTCAGTCATACTCGCCAATTACACTGTCAGTCAACAAGGATTGCCTGCAATTGCCGGCCGTTTGCCTGATTCGATTGAACAGTGGTTGAGCACCGTAGAGTCAAGCGACTATAGACAACAGCAAGATAGTGCAAGCAATGACAATCTGCATTCAGGATTTTCTAGGTCGTCTTCTAGTTCTAGTGCAAACTCTGGTGCACGCAATCGCGATTTTGATGGTAGCGACCAGCTCGGTGACGTGAAAACTCCCGACTATCCGCCTAAGGCGAGTATTCGCAGTCATCGCCGAATGATGCCGAATTCTGGTATCAAAATGGTTGCCGCAGCTTCAGCTCTTGTCGGTCTTTGTCTTGTCGGACTTTTGCTCTCGTCCTGGATGAGCCCTTCAAAAACAGTACAGCCACAGGAAAAAGAAACCGCAGTGGCTCCATCGGTAATGTCACCACTAGATGATAAAGCGATAGACAAATTTGCTCGAGCATTTGTCGGTGAGATGCTTGATTTCAACAAAAAGACTTATCGCACATCGCAAGTCAAGGCTATGGCTCATATGAGTCCAGTTGTTTTAGACAAATATTGGAAGGAAACCAGATTCCCTGCTGATGTTAATCAACTTAATGCCGGTCCGAATAATCAAACCCTGATGATTACGAACGTTTCGCAGGAGCGCCTTAACGCCACAGAAAAAGATGTAGACATTTTCGCAGAACTAGTTAGCGTAAATAGCAAAATTAGCAGTCCTGTTCACCTCAAATTGAAAGTAAGCGAAACGCCAGACAATGAGATTGAAATTCAGGATTTGCAGGATTTGACTGCTGCCAGAAAGTAACCGCGGATTCGCAAAATAAGTAATGCGAGCATGATACCTGCTGAATCTACAGCAACATCGTAAATTGATGACGTGCGTCCAGGCACGAATGACTGATGATACTCATCGCTGACTGCATACAAAATCGTCAAGACGCTAGCCGTTAGTGTAAGGGCTAGGGCACCGCCGACGGTGTGTTTTAGCGCGCGTTGCAGCAATAAAAAAAGCAACGCAAATTCGCTTACGTGTCCTGTTTTTCGAAGCAAAATATTGAACGAACCAAAGTATTGCCGCGTCACCTCGCCTGAATGGGCTTGACTGGAGAAGGCGAAAATAATCGCCATCCAGGCCAATACCAGTAGCCAGTCGAATATGAGGGCTCGGCGATTAGTCATTGGCCAGCCTTTTTGCTGATCGGCTCTTTTTGGTATATGGGCGATATGTTGTGACATCCTGGTGGTTTTTGATGAAAAAGCGCCATAACTTATCTTCAGCCGAAGATACTCCCACACGCGCCGAGACTTCTATTTCTTCTTGAGGCATTTTCTGCGCTGGGCTGATCCACAAATCTGATTTTGAAGAACAAAGGTCAGCTCCGTGAAGCTCCATGTCAATTCCCATCGTTTTGCACAGCCGCCCGGGACCACTGCCTCCCTTTGCGCCTTCGAAATCGACGGCCCGAATTAGAACAGCCCCTGGTGTGCCCTCAGCTTCAGTGACGACATTAACGCAATAATGCATGCCGTATATGAAGTACACATAGGCATGACCAGGCGGTCCAAACATTACTTTGACCCTTTCTGTAACACCTTTGAAAGCATGGCAGGCGGAGTCATCTTTTGTATATGCTTCGACCTCGACTATCCGACCCGAAATCAAGACATCGCCTGGTAGCCGTCTAACCAGCTTTGTGCCAAGCAAGTCAGAGGCGACAGCCAGTGTCGACCGCGCATAAAACTCTCGAGGATAGGTTGCCAAAAGCTCTTTCACAAATCTTCAGTCTATCATCACAACAAGAGAGTTGAGAGAAGCTACTTTAGTCTGTTAGACTCAGCTTAGAGCGCCTCAAACTTTAGACTTAAGGTGATTGTCGGGCGCTTTGCACCTGCTGGAAGAGAACTTACGTTTTGACAGAACTCGACGAAGGAACACAGTCGGAAAAACGTCCCGAAACTGAAGTGGACGCGGTACGTCGGCATATTTGCCAGGTGCTGGGTTTCGACTATGGTTTTCTCGACAGTGTGCGCGGTCACGAAATTAAAACGCTGCAGATTTTTTCGGCTGCCGATGACGGTGCCGAAGCCCATCAATTCGTGGGCACTCTCGTCGATGAGCATAAACAACCTGTGGTCGCCGCAAATACGCACGTTGCTCAAAAAGTAAAACAAACCCAGCGTGCCTGGGTGGGCAAAATATTTACGACTGCAAATAGCACTATTGGTGGCTCTACGGAACCGGCGCAGCTAGAGAGTTTCCCTTACGCCATTATTCCTGTTGTCGAAAATCCAGGCAGTCCGCTTGCTCAGGTGCGCGGGCTGATTCGAGTAATTTCCTTTGATGGCGATCGAGAGATTAGTCTTAAAGATTTGCAGACGCTGCGCTTGATGGCCGAACACTTATTCAATCAACTGCCATTCAGCAATGAAGTGCAGGCAGCTGAAGCCGAAAAGGCAGTCGATCCATTCGACCAGGATTGCGTGCTCGTCGTGCACTCAAAAAGACCGATTAGACGCCGTTATACCCGCATTCTTGGCAGCCAGTATCAGGTTCTTGAAGCTGATAATGGCGATAAAACTCTTGAACTTTTGCCGCAAACAAAAGTGGACTTGATTTTACTCGACTCAGAAATCACTGGCACGACAGGATATGCGTTTTGCAAGGTGCTCAAAGAATCGCAGTGGAAAGATATTCCAATTATTCTTGTCACCCTGGATACCAATCCTGCCTCGCGTGTTGAAGGACTGAACGTTGGTGCTGATGACTGCCTATCAGAATCATGTTTTGACTCGGAGTTGCTTGCGCGCGTCAAATCATCTTTGAAGCACCGCAAAGCAGAACGTGAATTGTCTGTTCAATTACAGCTATTAGAAGATTATGCGCAACGTCTGGAGAAAGCGCATGAGGATCTCTCTAAAGACAAAAATCTGGAAGTGCAGCGCAGCAACGCTTTCAACAAGGCATTGCGAGACACTGAAGTTCTGCGCAACCAGGAAGTGTTGTTACACAGAATCAGTAACATCATTCGAAGCTCATTCAATATCAATGAAAATCTGCATGAGATGTTGGTTTCACTTGCTGGCTGGCGCAATTTGCAATGTTGTTTCACCGTCATGCCAAAAGACGACGAGCCAGAAGATTCGATTCGGGCTGAATCAGCTCAAACTGGCTATTCTGTAAAAGAGAACGATCTCGATTTGAGCATACTGAACACTTATATCGAGCAATTTCAAAACGAGCAGGTCATTCTTTCCAACGATTTTCAAAACGAAAGACGCCTTGAGTCAATTCGCTTTTTGCTCGGTGACTATCATCCTCTATCCTTTTTCTGTTTGCCGATTACTTACGAAAATAAATTGCTTGGCGTTCTGGGCGGTTTTAAAGTCGAGCAAATGGCGCAGTGGAACAAAGACAACGAGGCTTTTTTAAAGTCAGTGGCCGACCAAATCGCAACTGGTGTCACCAACGCCAGACTCTATGCCCGTGTACAAAGACAGGCAACTACAGACGGTCTAACTGGACTCTACAATCACCGTACAGGACAAGAAAAGCTGTCAGAACAACTGCGTCTGGCTGAACGTTATCAACGTAATCTTTCTGTTGTGATGATCGACGTCGATCACTTCAAATCTATCAACGACAATTACGGACATCCAGCTGGTGATACTGTTTTGAAGGCTGTTTCCCGGTTGGTTCGCAGTGAAATTCGCGATGTAGACTTCCCTGTACGTTATGGTGGCGAAGAAATCCTTTTGATTTTGCCCGAAGTCAATCCAGAAGGCGCAGTCATCGTCGCTGAACGTATCCGCAAGAACTTAGAAGCTGAAGTCATGCGACACGAAGGTATTGAAATCAAAGTGACTGCAAGCTTTGGCGTTTCGTCTTTTCCTGAAGATGCAAAAATGCAGCAAAGCCTTCTCGATTTGGCCGATAAATCATTGTATTTGTCAAAGCGCCTAGGACGCAATCAAGTGCACTCGGCCAGTGATTTGATGTTTGAGGATATGACTGTTTCCAAAGACGCCGAAGTGGCTAAGGGTATAATCATTCCGCCGCCAAAGCTTAGCCAATTTATACCGACAGCCATTTCTGAAGCCGCTGAAATGCAAGAAGAGCTGGTGCCAGAAGTCGTGGAGATGGTGAAGGCTCTTGCCACAGCTTTGTATTCGAAGTCAGACTATAACAAAGTGCACCATCTGGAGACTGCTCGGCTGTCTGAGCTTTTGGCTAAAGTCATGGGCTTGAATCAACAACAAATCGAACAAATTCGCGTTGCTGGCTTACTGCATGACGTAGGCACCCTATCCATACCCTCCGACTTGATCAACAAAGTTGGTTTTCTCACTGCTCAAGAGCGTTATGTAATGAATCAGCATCCTGTGCTGGGGGCGCAGCTGTTGCGGCCGATTCGTGCACTGCGCGATATCTGCGAGATTTTAGAGAATCACCATGAGCGATGGGATGGCACAGGTTTTCCCAAAGGTTTAAAAGGCGAAGAAATTCCATTGCCTGCTCGAATTGTGGCAATTGTCGATTCCTATCACGCTTTGATTTCGGACCGCCCTTATCGCAAAGCGATGAGTCACGAGGAAGCGATTCAGGTTTTGAAAGAGGGCGCTGGCTATCAGTGGGACCCATTCCTTACCGATATTTTCATCGCTGTTTTACGCAGTCTCAAAGATTATTCAGACCCCTCTCAAATGGCTGTGAGCCTCCAGGCTCAGGCGCATCTAGCGCAGCAGAGTCAAAATCAGCAGCCGCAGCAAAATATGCGGCCGGGCTTGCCACCACCAGCCAATCCAGGCGGCGGTCAGCGAGAGCCTGATGCTGGGTTGCATTAAAGCGAATCTGGTACCTCTTTGGTTTTTGCGGCAGCGGCTGGCTCTGTCGAATAATCAGATGGGAATCGGCTGTCAGCCTTGAGTTCTGCTAAATTTTTCTCGCCGATCTCTTTCATCACTTTGCCTTTTTTATATTCGGCTTTGGTGTGATCCTCGCCACAAGACTGCATCATTTTCTCACCCTTTTCAATATTTTTGCGGGCATTTGCAAGACGCTTATCAAAACTGCGCTGCGGGAACTCGTCCTGCATCAATTCGGAGACCGCCGAGCGTATCCCACTTATGCCAAGCTTGTTGCTGTTGTTGTCTTTGATAATAGATTTGGAGTCATCTTTATCGATTGTTTGCCCCTGTGCATTGGGTGAAGCGGTTTCGTTTTCGTCGTCCAATAGATTCATAAAACCCGCAAATGAAGCGCGTTGAGAAACCCCCATCAATGCAGCGAGAAGCAGTCCAATAGTCAGTGTTCGAGTGGAATTAGTTTGCGTCATTTCTTTGAAGAGACTCTGTTTTTTTTGCCTTTGGACAAGCGATCTGGATCTAACGAAGAATTAGAGGGGAATGGACTGTTGTCTTTTAAAGAAGCCAGATCTTTTTCGCCGATTTCTTTCATTACTTTGCCTTTCTTATATTCGGCTTTGTTGTGATCGCCAAAACCAGCGAAAGACGGAACTTGAGAAGCTCCTGTCAGTACAATAAGAAACAATCCGGCCCTCAGAACTCGACTGAAATTGTTTTGCATAGGCTCGGCTTCACCGGTTATTTTACAAGGCGACACACAACTTACCCTCTGAAAAAGTGTCTTCACATAAGCTGCAAAAAGGCCTCCCAAAAATTCGGGGTTTACGATTGCGTTACTACGCTGGGCGTTGTAACGGTCGGTTGAAAGCCCCATAAAATCAGCGCGCTGAAAACAAATCGAAATTATCGCAAACAGAGACAGGTCGTCTTGTGATTATAGCGAGTCTGGTTTTTTTGCTCTTGCTGGGCGATCTGGATCTAATGAAGAATTAGATGGGAATGGGCTGTTTTCTTTTAGAGCAGCCAGGTCTTTCTCGCCTATCTCTTTCATCACTTTGCCCTTTTTGTATTCGGCTTTATTGTGGTCGCTGCCGCAAGAGAGCATCATTTTCTCGCCTTTATCAATGTTCTTATGGGCGTTTGCGATACGCTGGCGAAAACGGTTTTGCATCAACTTTTCGTCGGCAGTGAAGTCGCCATTGGCTGGAGGAGCACCAGTTGTATCTTTGACTTTCTTTTTATCTTTGATCAAAGGTGTTTGTGGGTCTGGATCAACAATCTGTCCCTGAGCACCTGGAGGCACAAAGGTATTTTCGTCGCCGTTTGCTGTCGGGTTCGAACTATTTACATTCGTCTTTGAAGAGCTGCCACTGCTGCTACTGCTATCACTGCCGCCGCCGCCGAACAAATTGCCAAAACCTGCAAAGGAAGCTGGTTGAGATAAGCCCATCAGCGCAGTGAAAAGAAGTCCGGCACTAAGGGCTCGATTGAAATTGTTTGGCATCAGTTTGTCCTCGCATTGGCTTAACAGGGCTACTTAGACGCTTACGCGCTCAAGTAAGGGTGATTTTGCATTGTGGAAAGAAGTTGCTTTTTCGAAGGCGGCAGCCGCTTGCAAAACAGCGGCATCAGCTAAGGAGCTTCCGACTATTTGCAGACCAACAGGTAAGCTGCCGTGGTTAGAGTTTTTGCTAAAGCCGCAGGGAATAGAGATTCCTGGCAGTCCGCCGAGATTTACAGGAATGCTTGCGATGTCAGATAAGTACATCGAGACAGGATCGTCAGTTTTGGAACCGAATTCGAATGCCACCGAGGGTGATGTCGGCGATATCACCACATCGTATTTCGAGAAAACTTTATCGAATTCGTTTTTCAAAAGCTGTCTAACTTGTTGCGCTTTTTTGTAATAGGCGTCGTAGTAGCCGGTGCTTAAAACATGAGTGCCAAGCATGATGCGCAGTTTTACTTCATCGCCAAAGCCGTTTTGTCTGGTGCCCAAATACATCGACATAATGTCTTTTGCATCTTTTTCGCGGTAGCCATATCTAACACCATCAAAGCGAGCTAAATTGGCGCTTGCTTCAGCTGTCGCTAAAATGTAGTAGACGGGCAAACAATGTTTGACACTGGGTATCGAAACTTCTTCAACGATTGCACCCATTTTTTCATAGGTCTTGGCGGCTTCTAAAATCAACTGACGGACATTTTCATCGATGCCTTCGCCTATAAGCTCTTTGATAATGCCTATGCGCATTTTGCCGGCTAATTCTTCTGGCGACTTTTCAGATAGTCCGGCTGAAAAATCGACCGTGCCATTTTTAGTTGTGGTGACACGATTTTGATTGTCGAAGAAATATTCAAGTGAAGTGGAGTCGCGGCGGTCATGCCCGGCAATTGCTGTAAGCGTTATGGCCGCGTCATCTACGCTGCGAGCAAAAGGACCGATTTGATCTAATGATGATGCATAAGCGACTAGACCAAAGCGCGAAACCATTCCATAGGTAGGTTTCATGCCGACAACGCCGCAAAAACCAGCCGGTTGGCGAATAGAACCCCCTGTATCTGAGCCAAGCGCCACGGTTGAGAATCCAGCAGATACTGCTGCTGCCGAGCCACCAGAGCTGCCACCAGGCACGCAATTTAAATTCCAGGGATTGCGCGTCTTTTTAATCGCAGAATTTTCAGTGGATGAACCCATGGCGAATTCATCCATATTTGTTTTGCCAATTAAAACAGCGCCTTGAGCGATGATTTGCGAGACAGCTGTTGCTTCATAGGCTGGTTCAAAGCCATCGAGAATTTTGCTGGCACACGTGGTGGCATATCCGGGCACGCACATATTGTCTTTGACGGCCACTGGAATTCCGGCCATTGCTGGCATTCGTTCGCCGCGACCAATGCGTTCGTCGATTAGACTGGCTTGCTTTTGCGAAAGTTCGTCGGTGAGACAAATAAAAGCATCTACTTCTTTTTCGTAGAGGCCGATTTGCTTTTTATGAGCTTTGAGAATTTCCTGGGCGCTGACTTGCTTCTTGTCCAGAAGTTGGCGAAGTTCTCTGATCCCCAATCCAACAATTTCTTGCATTCTCGCACCAGTTCAGGACTAACTTAACTTCTTGAAGACGAGGCAAGCATTGTGACCACCAAAACCGAAGCTATTAGACATCGAAACGTTGATGGGAACTCCACGTCTGGCTACGTTTGGCACATAGTCAAGGTCACATTCTGGATCAGGTTCGTCCAAATTGATAGTGGGAGGCAAAATTGAATCTTGAATAGCGAGGATTGAAACCGCCGCTTCAATGGCCCCAGCCGCTCCTAGCAGATGTCCGGTCATTGATTTACTTGAACTGACCGCTAAACCATTCTTAGCATAATCGCCAAAAACTCTTTTGATCGCTTGAGTTTCAGCTTTATCACCAAGTGGCGTCGAAGTGCCGTGAGCATTAATGTAATTGACGTCGCTTGTTTGAAGACCAGCGTGTTTTAAAGCCATTTGCATGGCGCGGGCAGCGCCTGCACCATCAGCACAAGGTTGAACTATGTCGTGAGCATCACCGGTCATACCGTAGCCCACTAATTCTGCGTAAATATGGGCGCCGCGAGCCTGAGCATGGGTCAGTGACTCGAGAATCAAAATCGCTCCACCTTCACCCATAACAAAACCATCACGGTCTTTATCAAATGGTCGGCTGGCTTTCTCTGGAGCGTCATTGCGCAATGACAGAGTACGAGCCGAGGCAAAACCGGCCATGCATAAGGATGTAATTGGAGCTTCGGAACCACCAGCAAACATCACGTCTGCGTCGCCTCGTTCGATAATCATGGCGGCATCGCCGATGCAATTTGTTGAAGTTGCACAGGCTGTGACAGAGCAGGTATTGGGACCTTTGGCATTGTGCAAAATTGAGAGCCAGCCAGCCGCCATATTGACGATCAGCATTGGCACTGTAAAAGGCGATACGCGTGAAGCGCCTTTCTTAGTCAAGATATGGAACTGTTCTTCGATGGATGTGAAGCCACCAGCGGCAGAGCCGACAACAACGCCGACGCGCTCAGGAATTTCTTTGCTCGTGTCTAGTTTGGCATCTTCGACAGCTAGCTTTGCCGCCGCGACTGCGAATTGAATGAAGCGGTCCTGACGTTTTGCTTGTTTGGGCTCCATATAAAGGGTCGGATCGAAATCGGTGATTTCAGCACCAATTTTGCAGCCCGATTGATATTCTTCTGGCACACGGGTAACCAGCTTAACGCCTGATTTACCGCTGACAATACCGTCCCAAAAAGCTTCTTTGCCGATTCCCACAGATGAGACGGCGCCGATGCCCGTTACTACTACACGCTCTTTGACCATTGTTTCACTCAACTAATTTAAAAACGCTCCGCTCTGACTCTGCGTGGAGTTCAATATTCAATCTGCACAGCACGGCGGGGTGACCGCCATGCGCGCAGACTTAGAATGTAATTGACTCTTTCGAAAACGCATCGCACAGAAACGGAGCGATTACCAAATATTTCGATCTTATATGTGAGCAGAGATGTACTTAACAGCTTCACCAACGGTGGTGATTTTTTCAGCATCTTCGTCAGGAATTTCCATGCCGAATTCTTCTTCAAGCGCCATAACTAGCTCAACTGTGTCGAGGGAATCTGCACCCAAATCTTTGGTGAAGCTAGCTTCCATCGTTACTTCGTCGGCATTCACGTTCAACTGTGCAACGGCGACCTTCTTCACTCGCTCGAAGGCTTCCTTCTCTTCCATTTGTGCTTACAACCCCCAAATTCAAAACGCAACAAAAACCACAGCTAACCTCTCCGGTTAGCGAAAAAATAGAATATCACGTCGCACCGCAACCATCATTGCTGGTTACTTTCTTTGTACATTGGCTTTTGCCGCTTTATGCCACTGTTTGACAATTCCATACAAGAGCCACAGTAGTGCCTGTTGAGAAGATTGGTGCAGCGTTTTTGCCTCTCAATTAGAAGAAAGCAATCAGTTGAAACTCATCGTCATTGTTGCGTCTTGAGGATTCTCAGACGCTGAATTATTATCTGGGGCTCAAATTTGAATACGCGTTGCTTGTCAGGCATCTGCATATCGGCACTCGTCTCTATTTCGGTAATATCGATGACGTTATGTCGCTGCTTTGCAGGTACGCGAAAGATATAAATTGTGCTACCTGATGCAAATAGAAGCGATGACTGTCAAGTGCCGATTGCGGATTGCGGACGCAAAAACAGCCTGATCATTCGTTGTCTTTAGTTCTTAATAAATAAATGAACGGCGGGTTTCACCGTTGTGATTCAAAGAAAATAATATTCGCCTTCAATGTCTCGTAATTTAGACTAGCCGGCGGTATCTAAGATGCATGTGTGTCAGCTTGATGGGTCGTATCAATGAATTTTCCAGCTATTCGCCAAAACTACAAAGTCTCCGCGCTCAAATTGTCGATGCCCCTGATTATGAGCCTGCCCCTTCTGCTACCTGGTGCTTATGACAGCGCGCTTGCTCAGGATGCGTCTGCCGCTACAATGTGGCCTCAAACTTATCAAAACGGCTTAAACGCTATGCAAGGCGGCGATTTTCAAGCTGCTGAAAAATACATGATGAAAGCTGTTGATATAGCCAAAAATATTCCTTCCGGTAATTTGTACTATGTCAATTCTCTGGAAGGATTGGCAGTCGCTCAGTCAAGTGCCAAAGACTTCAAAGAGGCGGAAAAAACTTTTTCTAAGTTACTGGCTCTTAAAAGCAAGGACTTTGCTGAGACCAGTCCTGAAATAGCAACAACCCGTGCAAATCTTGCCAATCTCTATTTCTACGAAAATCAGTTCAAACAGGCCGACGCTTTGTATAGAGCGGCTCTTGCGAATCTCATACCTGATTCAGCGATGGCATTAGAGGCTTCTGAGAATTTCGGGCAGACTTTGATTGAGGAAGGGAAATTTGACGAAGCGGCAACGTTGCTGAATGCTACGTTGGAAAAATTCAAAACGAAGTACGGCCCTAATTCGTTGCAAGTCTTCTACGGGCGGCTAGGGGTTTACAATAATCTGATTACGCGCGGCGATTACAAAACTGCATTAGTCGGTTTGCTGCAGCTGTTGAATGATCCAAATGGTTTGAACAATTCCACTGTCGATTGGCGCTTGATCGCGTCATGCATGAGTAATATTGCTGCGTGCTATTTGTACTTAGATAGATACGCCGACGCCGAATCGTATGATCGAAGAATTTTGGATCTCACTAAAGCTCGCGATAACGACCAAACTGAAGATTATGGCCGTGGTCTGCAACGCCTCGGTAAACTCTATACAGAGATGCAAAAATACAAGCAGGCAGAGGAGCTTTTCCGAGAAGCCAGTGCGATTATCGATAAGAAGTGTGCTGGGCATACCTATCAAGCGATTCTATTTTTGGATATCGCCAAATTGAACATATGCCTTGGGCATTACGACAAAGCCGAATCCTTGCTGAATTCGGCTATAGAAATTTTGACTAAGGCGCTTGATGCCAGGCATCCCGATGTTGCTGAATGTCTGATTGAATTAGCATATGTGAAGGCGCAAAAAAATCAATTGAGTGAAGCTGAAAAAGCTTACAACCTGGCCCTATCAATAGATGCTGAAACTGTAGGGCGTGACGTTCCGGCTTACTCTCTCGGTTTATCTCGTCTGGCACAGGTATATGTGTCAGAAAATAAACTCGATGATGCCGAGAAGTCTTTCAAGGAAGCTTTAGGTTTGCGCGAACAAAATTTGCCAGCTGGGCATCCAGATGTTGCTAGAAGCATGAGTGAACTCGCCGATTTCTATAGAGACCATTCCCAGCCCACCAAGGCAGAAACGATGTATCGTCGAGTGATGTCGTATGACGAAAAATATTTCGCGACCAGACCCGCTCTTAAAATAAGCGCTATGGAAGGTCTGGAAGCCTCAATTAGAGCGCAAGGAAAATCTGACTACGCCGATGGTATCGCCGGGGAAACTGCGGCTTTGAAGAAAAAAATACCTGGCTATCAGGTCATAGCAATTTCGGGTGACCAAACTGCCGCGCAGCCGCCATTGAAAGTCATCGATGAGGCAGTCGGCAGCAAATGGGCTCTTTGCGTTGGTATCAGCAGCTTTCAAGATCCGACGATAAATTTAAAATATGCCGCCAAAGATGCCACCGACTTCAGTAATTTCCTGGTCGCAAAAGGGAATTTTCCAGCCGAACATGTTCGTCTTTTGACAGATGAAAGTGCAAGTCGTGAAGGTATTCTTGGGGAGCTTGGTGAAAAGTGGCTTGGGCAGAAAGTTAAAAAGAACGACCTAGTCGTGATTTACATCAGCAGTCATGGCAGTCAATCGATGCAGCAAGCAAACAACACAAATTTTTTGGTGGCGTATGACACAAATAAAGATGCATTACTTTCAAGCGGAATTCCAATGCAGCGGCTGACACAAATTATAAAGGAGCAAGTTCCAAGCGATCGGATTTTGTTGGTGCTTGACGTCTGTCATAGCGGCTCAGTCGTTGATGGTGAAAAGGGACTCGTTAGACATGATGATGTCGACGTCACCAAATTGGTTCCGACAGCCGGACAAATCGTCGTCTGTTCCAGTTCATCCGATCAAGTTTCCTGGGAATCAAAAGAGTATCCAAACTCTGTTTTCACAAGACGTCTGATTCAGGCATTAGATAGTCAGGGGACGGGGACGACATTGACTGATGCTTATAAACTTATGAAAGCTAAAGTCGAAGAAGAAGTTCTAAGAGATCGTCAAACTCTGCAGAATCCGGCGATCAAGCAAACCTTCCAGGGCTCCAGCCTCAAACCTCTGGCTTTGGCGGCAGGAAGCTAAGAGGGAAAAGCTGAACCGTTAACGGATAAAAAAAGAGAGCAAGAAATAAATCCCTTACTCTCACAATTTGTCTTGAACCGGGCTCTAGGTGTAGAGTCCGCCGTTTACTTCCAGTGTTTGTCCGGTAACGTAAGAACCACCGGTTACGAAAAATAAAACCGCTTCAGCAATATCGGCAGGCGTGCCCATACGCTTCAGTGGAATTTTATCGGTATAACTTTTGATGATTTCCTCGCCCAATTTTCTCGTCATGTCGGTGTCGATGAATCCTGGTGCGACAGCGTTCGATGTGATGTTGCGCGAAGCATATTCTAGAGCAATTGTTTTTGTGAAACCGATGAGACCAGCTTTGGCCGCGGCATAGTTGCACTGACCGAAGTTACCGTGAACGCCAGTGGTGCTCGCGATATTGACGATGCGACCGGAGCGTTGTTTTGACATCACTTTCAATACCGGCTGAGTCACTTTGAATGCCGACGTGAGATTTGTGTCAATTACTGCTTGCCAGTGCTCCTCAGACATACGCATGAACAGGTTGTCCCTGGTAATGCCGGCGTTGTTTACGAGAACGTCAATACGGCCAAATTTTTCCATTACTTCTGCCACCATCTTTTCGATGCTAGCGCTGTCTGTGACGTTGCATACAACACCCAGAACTTTCCCACCTGCTTTGGTGAGTTCTTCGGTTGTAGCTTTGCATAGCTCTTCATTCATATCGTTGATAACGATAGAGGCGCCTTCAGCCATCAAAGCTTCAGATATCGATCTGCCGATTCCTCGTCCAGATCCAGTTACGATGGCGACTTTGTCTGCTAATTTCATCAATAAATTCCTTTAGTTCCTTTTGTACGCTTTGTATTCTTTTTATTCTCAGTGTTCTCAGTTGTTACTTCCACAATTTGATAATTTGCTCGCACATTTTGTCGATGCGATCTTTATGATCTATTTGATTCAGCCATTTCTCTGGTAGTTTGGAAAAACCGTGGTATGCCCCAGATAAAGCGCCAACCAGCGAAGCGACAGTGTCGGTGTCACCACCAGAGCGAGCCGCTGCACAAATTGCTGCCTCTGCGTCATGTCTGAAAATCAAGAAGATGCCGACTGCAGTTGGCACCAGTTCATTGACGCTTGATTCGACATTAATCAAAGAGTAAGGCAATTCGTCAGCTGGATTTGCATAATCAAGGTCTGGTGCAACGTCATCCCACGCTTCGGCGAATCGAGCATCATGTTCATTCGCCACTGTTAGTTCGTGATTGACGTAATTTCGCACTTCGTCGGCAGTTTTCAATGTGCCGCCTTGCAGAAAGTAGTGGATGCTGTCTGCAACAACGGCTGCTGCTGCTTTGGCGCGACTATCGCCATGTGTCATCGCCGCTTGTTTTGCAGCAATCTGACTAGGCTTGTCAGATTTACTTCCGCCAGGCAGGCAGCCGATTGCAAATACACGAGAAGCGGCGTTGATATGAACGGCTTCGGGGCCTTCTTTAGCCAGTTCGGCTCTGTCCACCATATGTCTTAAGCCGGCAAGACATGGAACGCCTGGTTTAGACCGCAGAAATTCTTCGTCGGTCAATAATTTCGCAAAATGCTGGCGCAAATTTGCCTCGTCCAGCTTGCCTTGAGATTCAATCAAACTATCCGCGAGGGTCATCCCTAAAAACCCATCTGCAAGCCACTGACCTGCTTGATGCTCGGGCAGCAGGCTTTTGCTCAATCCTGGTGCGAAATCTTTCAATCCGCTCAATCCAACAGTGCCAGCTATCTCTTTATAGTTCAGACCAATTGATGATCCGCCCAGTGAATTGCCACAGATCGCACCGTAGATTGCGCCTTTGACGCGATCTGCCGTGTCTTCTGCACTCAGCGCACTCTTTTTTTCTAAAGCCGAATTATCCAATTCTTGCACCCATAGCCTTTTTCCCCTGTTGAACCTCTATAGCCTGTTGAAAACAGTGCAGGGTGTGAAACCAATCAATTATGCCAGAGTGGTGAGACAAGAGATTGCCTTGCAATGAAGCCTATTATGAGTGGGGCGTAAGGTTCGACCGGCTAAGGTTCCTGTGTTCATCGTAGTTTCCGACATACTTTTGATTAAAAGATCGGGCAATCAGTGGGACGAACACGAATAAGACCGTTAAACCGCGTATCGACACTGTCTCCCTCTTCGACTACTTTACAAGCAAGCAGTTAACGATCTGAGGTTGAAACCTCGAAAGTCTTATCCAACGGAAGTTACCGGCGGTTCGCTTGATTAAAAAAATATCAACATTGCGAATGTTGGATCTGCTTGGAAGCCTGGAGGTTTGGAATGGTTGACGGAACTGATGGAGCATTGAGCAAGGACAAAGCGATCGTCCAACCTCCTCAAAGTCTAGATCTCAAGCAGATCTACGCAAAGCAAGAAAACAAAACTGTGGCTCCGCTTGCGACAGAATCAAATTCTTCCTCTTCTTCATCATCATCTTCTTCTTTTTCTAATAGTGGCTTATATGGTGCTGGTTGGATTGCAGGCATTGAGCGTGAAGGCGTGCTTCTCAAACGCGCTGTACTCGATAACGGCATCGCAGGACTGCGCCAGGCCGGACGAGATGAATGGGCTAATAAGGGAGAATTAGTCGAGAAAGCGGTCAGTGGTGCCACAATGGGCTCGGTGATTCGATTGCTAACGCCAAAAGAAGGTGTTGCCAAAGCAGTCGCAGCGACAGCAATGGTTGGCTATTTTGTAGTTGATGCTGCCAAACCGTTCGTGCATGGTGTGATAGGCGCCTGGTCTGCTAAAAATGACCATGAATTGAACAGTGCGTCAAGCGAACTTGCCACCAACCTTAGCAAATTTGCCATTGATTCCTCGATTGGCATGGCCACTGGGATAGCTGGCGCCAAAGGAACCGGCGTCTTGCTTGAAAGTAAATCGACATTTGTTTCTGAGTTACCAGGCGTCGCCAAACTGAGACGATTCGATGCCTGGAAAGAAGATCAATTCTCTACCCAAAAACCAGTTGGGCGATTCTTACAAAGCAAAGCGGATAGTGTCGATGGCTTTTTCGATAGAGTGCGAGACAACTGGAATCCTTTTAAAGTTGCTCCGAGACAATTTGAGGAATTGGCTCCAGAAGTGAAGATGGAGCGTATTGCCTCCACTTCTCAGAAAATTTTTGAAAGAGTCGAAGGTGAGAAGTTCTTCGAAGAAGGCCCACAAAGCGCTGAGCCATTTGCTGGTGTGAAATTTCATCAGGTCTATAACGATGCGCCTGACGGCATGAATTACAGCGATTATATGGACTCTCTCATTAATAAAGGCAAAACCGTTCAGCAGCTCGGCTCTGCCAATATGTACCAGGAAGTTTCTCCTATACCAGTTCCTGAGTCGCCACCATTGGGACCTATTTCCGTCGATGCTGGACCGGCAGTACCAGATTCGGTGCCTGGCGTAGAGAAAGCTTCTCTACTTAGCAAAGGAACTGATGCAATCAACACTCCTCCACTTACGAAGCCTCCGTCTGTGTCTGAGCCTAAACTAGATCTTGATCCAGTCGTAATTTCTAAAGTTGCGGAAGTTGCCAAAGCTAGTCAGGCTCAATGGTCAAAAGAAAGAGTGATGTTTTCTGAATACCGCGATTCTGTTCAGGGACCGTCGATGGGTGTTTCAGATCAAGCACGCGTTGGCTCAATGCTGCGACCAGAATACGACTACAGTAGTCAACAAATTACTGAGCTGGCTTCTCAAATTGACAGCCCAGAAGCCGCACGAAAAGCGGGTATGCTATTAAATTTGCATACACGAGCGGCTTTGCAGATACTGGCTCGTCGACCTGACACGCTTGACTATAATAATTTTACTGATGAATTGCATGGTTCATTTTTGGAAGGAATGCGACGGGCTGGTGTCTCTGAGAGTGTCATGAGCGGCAAAGTGCCCGCTCTGATTGCGGTGACTGATGACAATGGCTCCGGTTACTTCACTATTCCCAGCATGGACGGCATACTTGAACGTCCGGTGGGTGTTGTGCCAAGGTCTATGACCGGCTTGCGTTCCATTATGACGGGGGTATTGCGGCATGAAGCTAAAGGTCACAATGACACCTACCCGGTTGTGATCAGATTTCCAGAAAACATACGCGATGACCTGATTGGTAGCGCCGTTGATAATGCAATGAAAGCTAGAAAGCTCGAGGACGCAACAAAGGTTGACGAAATTCGCACTACTCGGCAGCGAATTCATCAATCACTGGTTAAGTTGTGGGCATCAGAGCTTCCCTCAGTCGGCGATGGCCTAGAGTCGTTACGAGTTACTCCTTCGAGTATCGCCGATACGACAATTCACACAGCCATGGCCGACAACAAAATTCCCGACATAAAAATCAAATTTGGCGATGAAACAATTTCCAAAAGTGAGTTTTTCAAACGTCTTCTTTACGCTGAGGCCAATGAAAATACGGCTGACTTCATGGGCACCGAAAGCGGTGGCGCCGACACTCCCTTGACTCTTGGTGTGCTGCTTCAGTCATTGCGCAAGGGTGGCTACCTGGAAACGAGAAATGTTTATGGAAAGCAATTTGAAGATGGCATTGAGCCTCACGGCATCGACAGATGGAGAATCAAATTTTGCGCTGAGGTGATGCGTCAATTAGAGCCGAATGATTCAGTTGTAAAAGAATATGCAGACGCCCTCGACTTGTACGCCCAGAAAGCTAGTCGACCTGGCGAAACCAGTTATATTTTTGCCAGCGTAGATAATGCTGGCGAAACGATCAATATTCCCATGCACGAGTGGGATGCGGTCATTCCCCACATCGTCAAGGCTCAGCTAGATACCCCCCTGGACGCTTTAAAAACTGAGAAATTTGTTCAGGCTCAGCTAAAAGATCCAGATCTTCAGCCAGGCGAAGGCGATATTAAGACTCTTAGAGACATCACTTTCGGACATAGCACCACTGTGCGTAACATCGACACTCTGGCCAATCGCATGGTTGATGCGGTGCATGAAGGTAATTCAGAGTTGAGCGGTCCTTTTGATAACAAGGAATTCACGATCGGACAGGTTTTTGCCGCTGGTTTGGTGGCCTTGTTGAGAGCCACTCGCCGGGGCGAGGACCCGACTGAAGCGCTTGCGAAAATCGACGCTATTTCAGACAAACTCAGAGCGACATATCGGGAAAACAATCCTCACCTTACCGCTTTGACGCCGCGTGTAAGCACTGTTATGAAAATCGACACCATGCGCGGTCTTAATGTTGCTGCTCGCCAGGCGGTTTCGTCCCTGGCTGGTCAAAATCGCAATATCAGAAACTGGACAGAAAACCAAACTGACTGGCTGGCTGGTCCCACTGGCGTCAATTTGACTGGCGATTTGATGGATGTTGATAAAAAGCAAAAAGAACTTCTGGGAAATTGACTGCGCTAATATAACTGCACGGTTATAAGTTCTGTTTTGAGGAAAGTTTTGCATGCGAAAGAGAATGGGGTTTGCTTTGGGCACAGTTGCTGCCACGTTGACCGTAACCATTGGTGCTCAGTTGAGTGGCATGAACGTTCGGCAAATGGCAAGTGCTCAAATAAACTCGAGCAATGCTTCGCCTCAAGTGAGAGCGCAGATTCAGCAAATTTATAATAAAGCGATCGAGGCTTATCATGAGGGGCGCTATACGGTCTGTATTGGTTTGTTGAACGTAGGCAAATCACTGGATGCGCGAAACAAAGATTTATTCAATTTACTGGCGATGGCTTATTCAGAAATTGGCGATGACGAGCACGCACTAGGTTCTTTTCGTTCGGCTTTGACATTAGATCGAAACTGGGTTGAATGCCGCAATAATTATGCTGTCTTTGAGCGCAAAATCGGCAAAGTGGCTGAAGCGCAAAAAGAACTCGAAGAGTGTGTTCGAATCAATCCCAATTATCCAGAGGCTTATTATCATCTCGGTCAAATTCACGATGATAAAGGCGATCTTGAAAAGGCGATCGAATGCTATGACATGGCCGCGCGTTTGAAGCCCACAATGTACGAGGCCCAGCAAGACTTAGGTTTGGCTATTTATAAAAGATGCATAGCTGGCGGCGGCGGTTCTCTCGATGATGCGGTTGGCAAGCTGGAACTGGCAGCAACTTTAGCTCCAGACAACCCAATGGTGCATTATCATCTCGGTCGCATACTTTGTGCTCAGGGACCATTAGACAAGGCGGAAGAGCGCTTTCGTACGGCTTTGACCAAAGATGACAAATTTGCTGCAGCCCACTTTGAGCTGGGCAAGCTGCGTTATTTTCGAGGTGATCCCTATCGAGCTATTACCGAATCCAAGGCTGCCTCTTTGATTAGTCCGGCTTACACAGCAGGTAAAGCCTATCCCAAAGTGGATTTGGTCTTGCTTGATGCGATCGCAGCGAAGAGTTACGAAGTAATTGAAGATTACGACAACGCTGATTCATCCTGGCGCAGAGTGGCAAGTCTACAGCCCAGTAATGCTGATACGGTCAAGCACCTGGCTGACCTTCGTAAAATCATGAAAAATCTCGATAAGAAAAAGAAAAAAATCACGGTTGATCCAGCGCAAATTCGAGCATTGATTTGGAAAGGTATCGATCAAACCGAAGACGACAATCTCGCCGGTGCAAAAGTCACCTATGAAAGAGCACTGGAGCTGGATCCGCAGTCTTTCAGCGCTTTGCAATATGTTGGTGAAAATGCCGAAGCATCGAATGATTTACCGGGTGCAATCGCTAAGTATCAGGCGGCGATGGCCTTGAAGCCGGCATTTGATGGAGCCTATTACAACATTGCTTATGTGCTAGAGAAAATGAATCTGCAGGCTGAAGCCGGTCTCATGTACCAAAAATTCCATGAGATTTCCGGGCACTATCCGTATGACCCCAAACACATTGTATCTTTGCAGCAAGAAGAGGCCAGGGAGCGTGCTCGCACAGAGTTGAAAAAGCGGCGCGGATATTGACCTGCTATCATTGAAGTCAAATATCGATATCTAGACTGATATTTCGACTGCATAAACTGAGGCTGCAAACCATTATGAGTAAGCACAGTCAATCTTCACGGAAAGCCGTATCCACTTTGACACTGGTTAAATACAAGCAAGAAGGGCGAAAAATCGTCGCTCTGACTGCTTATGACTATTCCACCGCGCAAATGCTGGATCGCTCCGGCGTCGACGTCATCCTTGTGGGAGACAGTCTGGCCATGGTCGCCCTCGGTCATAAGACGACTCATGCAGTGACTGTTGAAGAAATGCTGCACCATACAAAAGCTGTCACTCGTGGCGTTGAAAGAGCGATGGTCGTTGCTGATCTGCCTTTTATGAGCTATCAGGTCGATATTATTCAAGCAATCACAAACGCTGGTCGTTTTATCAAAGAAGCCCAGGCTCATGCAATCAAGTTAGAAGGCGCAACCAAACTAACTCTGGAAGTGGTTGAGAGACTTGTGGCAACAGGAATTCCTGTAATGGCTCATCTTGGTTTCACACCTCAATCTGTGCACGGACTCGGTGGTTTCAGAGTGCAGGGGCGAAACGCTGAAGAAGCGATGACACTGATAAACGACGCTCAAGCACTCGAACGTGCAGGGGCCTTTGCTGTCGTCCTAGAGATGGTACCGCAGGCGGTGTCCAAAATTATTACCCAGCGTTTGCAAATTCCAACAATCGGCATTGGTGCAGGCAATGACTGCGATGGTCAAATTCTGGTGACTGACGATTTGCTTGGCAAGTACACTGATTTTCAACCGCGTTTTGTCAGACGCTACGCAAATCTCGCAGAAAGCTGTAAACAAGCCGTAGAAAGTTATGCAAGCGACGTGATGAGTAAGGAATTTCCGAATGCCGCAGAATCTTTTATTCTGCCTCAAGAAGAGTTGGATGAATTGAACGTCAAATTAGCTCAGCAAGATGATCAATCATCTGGTGCAGAATTGATTTGGTTGACAGGCAGTGGTTGCTGAATCGGTCGTTTTGCCCAGTAATAAAAAATCCAGACAGCTTCAGCCGTCTGGACTTTTAGTAAATGATCAGATGCTTGGCCTTATTCAGGTGTGCCTTTGGCTGCGGCTTCAGCCTTTTTTACTTTTAGTTTCTTCCAGGACACAGCCAAACCGATGATTACAACAGGCATGACCAGGACGGAGCCCCAAATCATCGGGTCTTTCAATAATACTTCCATTAACAATCCTCCATGTGCAGCAATTCGAAATTTTCTCTAACGGCTACTACAGTGACTTAATCAAACATACAAATGACTCTAACAACGTCAATGCCCAAATAGTTAATTGTCTAACATCAGGGTCACTGGCAGAATACTAGCATAACAATTGTTAGCTGCCACAAGAATGACTGGAGCCAGCACAGCAGCCGCCAGATGGTTTAGATGGTTGGTTGGCCGTTGAGCGCCCAGTAGCAGCCGACTTAGCACCAGATCTGATCTGGGCATTCCAGATGCGATTGACGTTTGTACTCTGGCAATCGGTGCAAACTGGTGTTGCCGTTTCATTCATGGAACGTTCTTCGCCAAATGTGCTTCGACAATCCTGGCAGCGATATTCGTAAAATGGCATCTAGCCTCCTTGCAGACGAATTTTTTGAGAATTGGGATAAATTTTCGGCAGAATTATTCGTTCTGGAATTTATCAGAAACTGGAGCTCAATAGTTGCACTGCTGCGAATTAACGCGCAGGCATTTGCACTTCAGATGGCGCAGACGATTTTGCGTCTTTGCTATCTTTGCTATCTTTGCTATCTTTGTTGTCCTTTTCTTCGGCTTGCGGTTTTTTGGAATCAAGTTTGCCCGACATCATTGCGGTGATGTCATTGAACATGATGAAGACCATTAGCACCATCAAGCCGGCAAATCCCCATTTGACGATTTCGCCTTGGGCTCGCTCGCCCATGGGGCGTCCACGCACGGCTTCAAAGGTCATAAAGGCCAAATGTCCACCATCAAGAGCTGGCCACGGCACCAGATTAACGAGAGCAAGGTCCATGCTAATCATGATCGTGAACATAAAAAGTTGGGTCCAATCTTGCTGAGCTATGTCGGCGCCGATTTTAATGACAGCAAAAACACCGTGTAAATCTTGCAGACCTACTTTCGGCGCCCCTGGTGCACCACCTTTGCCGCCGGAGACGATTCCCTGGAACATCTGTCCCAGACCATCAACCATCATTTTAGTCATCTTCGCTAGCCACTTAAACGACTGACCGCAAGTGTCGAAGAAATTGCCGGTCATTTTTTTATAGATTACAGGTGGTTTGCCGCCCAGTCCCATGCCCACTTTGCCATTTTCATTGGTGGTCATGGTCAAATCCATTGGCTTTTTATCGCGCACAATATTGAGCGTGACCTTGGTGTTTTTGTGTTCACCGAGATAATCGACACAATCGTCTGAGCCAAAGACTTTGTGTCCGTCGATGCCTACGATTTCATCGCCAACTTTGACGCCAGCGTTAGCTGCAATTGGATTGGCCGCAGGCAGAAAATCTACTGAGGTAATAGTGGACGGCTGTCCGAGGTTGAAGAACATGAAAAGGGTGACCAAATAGGCAAAAATCATGTTCATGCCTACGCCAGCAAAAGCTACGAGCGCTCTTTGCCAGATCGGAAATTTTTTGAATGGCGCAAGAGGAACCCCGAAGGCGTCAGGGCTGGCATTGGATTCGTCGCCTAGCTCAGGAATGGCGACATAACCGCCAAGCAGGCAGGCGTGAATGCGAAACTCAGTGCCCCATTTTTTGCCCACAGTCCAGGATGGACCAAAAGGCAGACCAAAACCAAATACGGGTGTCTGAAAGCCAAAAAACCTGGCCACAAAAAAGTGCCCACACTCATGCACGATGATCAGTACGCTCAAAATGGCGAGCATCACGAAAACTGCGAAAATTTGCACTAACAATAAACTTGCCTCAAATGCCAGGCGCGGTCCCTATAAAGTCGACCACTACATCTTTATAGTAATACGACAGGATTTGCGCTGCATTATAACCACGGTCAGCAAGCGCCCTTGCTCCATATTGTGACATTCCCAAACCGTGGCCGAAACCACGGCCAGCAAAGACGTAACTATTGTCTTCGTTACCAACATTAAAAAGTGAACTTGGTAGCTTGAAGATTTTGCGCATAGACTCGCCCGAAATCATCTGACAGCCCCGTGTGCCCTGAGCCAATACGTATTGGGCGCGTTTAGATGGCGTCCGAGCGACCACATCAAATGACAAGAGCTGACCCACCGAGGGTATGGCTCTTTCAATGTCCGAAACTGTAAATTTGCGATTCCAAGAAAAATGCGGTGAAGAATCGTCATAATCGGCTACCGCTTGCAAATAAGGCAGCGGCTTGCTCCAGACATTTTCAGCAAGTTCGGTTGCGCCGCCGCTTGTACTGTGAAAAAAGGCGGTAATCGGTTTACCTTGATATTTCAGGACCATGCCTTCGGTCTCGGCGACTGCTCTATTTGAGTTGTCGCTTTCTGAGACGACACCAGAATAAACTTGGTCGGCTATGGTGGCTGTGAGATCGTATCCGTCTTTAGCGTGTTTGTTTAAATTGGCGACTGCATACGAGCGAGCGGCAATAGCCTGGGCCTTAAGAGCTTCAAGAGCCCAGTTGCTAGGCATTTCGGATGGTAAAACAGAAAGTACATAGTCTTCTAAATTGACCACATTGATGACATTGAAACCGCTTGCAGTGGGTAGCAGGTAGAGGCTACCGCGATAAACCTTGCCATCAATAGCGGTGACACCGTTTGCGCTCGCCGGCTTGATGATGTAACCAGTGGAATTGTTAATCCCTTCTAGAGCTGGTTTTATCGGCAGTCTAATAGCAACTGAGCGTGAGGCCGCTGCGCCTGGAAAAAATGCCACATTTTTATAGCGGCTGGTACCGATGGTGGTGCCACTGAAGGCGGTGGTGCTGGAATCCGGTCCTCGCTTAGGCGAGAAACTTATTTGAGAATTCGATGAACTGTCAATTGACCATTGGCTCGCTGGTCCGAGATTTGCGACATATGTGCCTGTTTGCGCGTCGATCACTTTTGAGCCATCAAGGGCGGTGATATCGACATGCGAAACGCCAATAGAAAGACCGATTCTGACACATGAGGCAAATTGGGGACTTGCGCCCAGAACGCCAAATTTAATTGGCGACACTGGTGTCTGTGGATTCGAGCGCTTGCTGTAATTCACTAATGCTGACGACGATGATGAGGCAATCTGATTGGTGCTTTTGACTGGCGCGTCGAGGTCGTCTTCTAACCACTGAGATTCTTCCGCCTGCACCGAGGTGGCGTTTGCTGTCACCATGAAAAAGGCTATAAAACAAAACTTGATGAAATTGGCTCTTTGCCAGAGCGATAATTTATGGCGTCCATGCGCCTGGACACCAGGTATGCCACCTACACTTTCTAAAAGGGAGGCTTGCTTCCAGCCACTGCCATCGGTGGCTGTCGAAGTGGCTGTAGCATCTGAAGCGTTTTCGCTCAGAACTGACAATACACACGCAAAGGCTGCTGCAATTTCAGATTCAGTCGGCTGACTTTCGTCAGTCACTGTAATTTTATGAGCAGTAAGGATGGTGGTTGCCATTGAGCCATTATAGCGTTGTCAAAAGTCAGGCTAAACCGTTTTATTCGCGAAAGATGAGCCAGAGCAGGCTTTTGCTTAGATTATAAGCCCTTATGTCAAGAAGCGAAAGCGCATTAGCGTATATATTATTGGACTAATAAAGGAAAGTCCCCAGCTTTCACCAGGGACTATTTAGCTTTGGCACGGACCGAATGAGCTTTAGCCTTTAAGAGCTTCGGCACCACCGACGATTTCCAACAATTCCTGAGTGATGCTTGCCTGACGGGCTTTGTTGTAAACAAGACTCAATGAGCTGATTAAATCCCGAGCATTGTTTGAAGCATTTGTCATCGCTTGCATACGAGCAGCAAGTTCGGCGGCCGCTGCTTCAAGCAACGCTTGATAGATAGTGTTTTCGATGTATTTGGGAATCAACTCTTTTTCCATCACTTCCATGATCGATGGCTCAAACATGCGCTCTGGTTTAAGAAGCGAACCTTCGATTTTAGGCGGCACGGCCACCGGCAAGAATTTCTGATTGGTTACCTTAGAAGTAAGCATCGAAATAAATTTGGTGCCAATGATTTCCACAGCATCCACTTTTCCCGAAATAAATAATTCCGCCGCTTCATTAGCGATTAATTTGGCTTCTTGAACCGATGGAATCGCAGGCAGCAAAGTGTAAGTCTTTACTTTTTCTACTTTGATTGATTTGAAAAACGATACTGCCTTCAAGCCAATCAGCGTTAGACAAATTTCTTTACCTTCTTTGTTTAGCTGGGCAATGCGTTGCAGCACTTCACGAAAGACAGTGGGGTTGTATGAACCGCACAAGCCTCTATCCGAGCTGATTACGACGATGCCCACTTTTTTTACGGGGCGAGTCACCAACAATGGAATTTCTGCGAGATCTACGGGCGCCGTTTCACCAACAGCCTCCTGCAGCATTTTCATCACAGCTGCTGTAAATGGTCGCGAAGCCTGCACACGCATTTGTGCACGTCTCACTTTTGCAGCAGCCACAAGGCGCATGGCGCTCGTGATTTTGCGAGTCGCCTGTACGCTTTTAATTCGATTACGAATTGCTTTTAGGTTTGCCATTTAGCTGACTGTGCCTTACTTTTGGAAGAAATTGTCTTTGAATTTAACAAGGTGATCGTATAGTGCTTTTTCGTCCTCAGCCGATGGTTTGTCACCAAGATTCAATTTCGTTTCAACATCTTTGGCTTGAGTGGAGAAATATTTGAACCACTCAGTTTTGAAACGTTGGATGTCGTTATTCTCGACGTTGTCCAGGACACCACGGTTAGCAGCGAAAATAATCGATACCTGTTGCGCGAGCAAGAGTGGCTGATACTGAGGTTGTTTGAGAACCTGAGTTAATTTGGTACCACGACGAATTTGATCTTGTGTGGCTTTATCGAGGTCTGAGGCAAACTGAGAGAATGCTTCTAGCTCTCTAAACTGCGCAAGGTCGAGACGCAATTTACCAGCTACGGTTTTCATCGCCTTGGACTGCGCTGCTCCACCTACTCGGCTAACTGAGATACCAGCGTTAATCGCTGGACGGACGCCTGCGTAGAACAAATCTGTTTCCAAGAAAATCTGACCATCTGTAATTGAAATTACGTTGGTTGGAATGTAAGCCGAAACGTCTCCAGCCTGGGTTTCAATGATCGGCAGGGCAGTCATTGAGCCACCACCGAGAGCATCACTCAATTTTGCAGCGCGTTCGAGTAGGCGGCTGTGGAGATAGAATACGTCTCCAGGATAAGCTTCACGACCTGGTGGACGGCGAAGTAGCAAACTCATTGCGCGGTATGCTTGAGCATGCTTCGACAAATCGTCGTAAACGCAAAGCGTAGCCATGCCTTTACGCATGAAATATTCAGCAATGGCAGCCGCCGTATATGGTGCCAAAAATTGCAGAGCAGGGGCGGCTGTTGCTGGAGCATCCACAATAACTGTGTATTCCATCGCGCCATTTTCTTCGAGCACTTTTTGGATACGACCGATGTTGCTGTCTTTTTGACCGATCGCGACGTAGATGCAGACAGGACGATTTGGTTGCGTCTTCTGATTGATGATGGCGTCAATCGCGATAGCGGTTTTTCCAGTCTGTCTGTCGCCAATGATTAGCTCACGTTGTCCGCGACCGATTGGGATCATCCCGTCGATGGCGGTAATGCCGGTCATCAAGGGTTCATGTACTGATTTACGCTGAACGATACCAGGAGCTTTAACTTCAATGGGACTGGTTTCAGTCGCAGCTATTGGTCCTTTACCGTCTAATGGCGAACCGATTGGATTGACGATACGACCGAGCAGTGCTTCACCAACTGGTGTCGACGCGATTTGACCTGTCGTTTTGCAGTTCATGCCTTCGGAAATTTTGCGGCCTTCACCAAGAATAACGATACCAACGTTGTCTTCTTCGAGGTTAAGAACCATGCCGCGTGTGCGTTCAGGATCTTCAAATTCGACAAGTTCTCCGGCCATTGCCTTTTCCATGCCATAAACGCGGGCGATACCATCGCCTACTTGAAGCACTGAACCGACGTTGCTTACGCTGAGAGTGGAGCGATATTGCTCCAACTGTGCTTTGAGCACGGATGTAATTTCATCGGGGCGAATTGCCATTTTCTCGTCTAACCTCTTTTGTTCTTGCTTTTGGTCTTTCTTTGAACTTCTTTAAACTGATTTTTGATTTCTATACTGACATCAACATTTTTTCGATGCTTGCTAATTTTCCTTTGAGACTGCCATCAATGACTTGATCGCCGAGTCTCAAGACGACGCCACCAAGCAAAGTTGGGTCAACTTTTACGTCTAGTTCAAGACTGGAACCAAGATGCTCTGTCAGTCTTGCTTTGATATTGGCTACGGCGTTGTCGCTCAATTTATCAGCGCTGGTTAAGCTGGCGCTGACAATATTTTTACGCACATTGAGAAGAGCGTGAAATTCATTTTCAAGAGCCGGCATGATGTAGATGCGACGCTTGTCCAGCAATAATTCGAGCAGACGCAAAGTCAATTCTTGGACGCGGGGCTGAAAAAGAGTAACGAGAATTTTTCTCTTTTCCTCAGTTGGAACTGATGGATGACCAATCACCAGCCCTAAATCAGGCTCTGCGGTGAAGGCAGAATTGACCAGCTTAATATCGTTGAAAATGACATCGGCAGCGCCTGGATTGGCTTTGTAAGCGATGTCGAGGACTGCCTCTGCGTATTGTCTTGCGACTGCGTTTGCTTCTGCTTTCATTGTTGTTTACGCTTTGCCTTTAATCTCTATTTCTGCGCTGATTCCAGACTGCCACTGGTTTTCAAAGTGGTGTCAGAGCCAACTTCTTTATCGAGTTGTTCCATAAACTGAGTAAGCAAACGTGCCTTTGCAGTTTCATCGAGAAGACTGGGAAGTGCTTTTTCAGTCAGAACAATTGAAGCGCGAGCGGCAGCCTGTCTCAAACTGGAGATAGCCGCTTGTCTTTCGTTGGCAATTGATTGCTCAATTTTTGTTTTGAGATCGGCCATGTCTTTGAGTGTTTGCGCTTCCATCTGCTGCTTGAGCTGTGTTGCAAGGGCCTTTGCTTCGTCCAAAATTTTGGCGGCTTCTTGTTCAGCGTTTGCGATTTTTATTTTTTGCTCTTCAAGCATTGCTTCGCCCTGAGCCTTGGTAGCTCTAGCTTCAACGATGGCACTCGTGATTGAGTCTTCGCGTGCTTTAAACATTGGTGGAACGAATTTGTTCCAGAGATAAACTACACCCGCCATCAGAACCAACCAGTTAATCAGGTTGTTCTCGAAGAGCGCTTTTAGTGACTCGTATGCGTCTACTTCAGCAAAAAGGAACACTAAACGGCCTCCTCAAGCGCGGTGCGGACCACTGCGGAATCAAATTTGAGAGTGACATCGGCACCGAGTAATTTACGAGCAATGGTCTCAACGATTCCTTTTTCCTCTTCTACAAGTCCAGTCAGTAAGCTTGCGCGTTCAGCATCGATTTCTTTCTTTGCGACAGCCAACTTGGCTTGACCTTCATCCATAATTCTTTTCAGTTCTGCAGTTCGCGATTTTTGTGCGGCGGTTGTGACTTCGTTTATGTGAGCCTGGGCTTTGTGGCGAATGTCGTGCAAATCTTTCTCATAGCCTTCAACCAAATGTTGAGCCTGTTCGCGGCAATCGTTGCCGACTTTGATGTCGTTTTCAATTTGAGCGCGACGCTTGGCAATGACAGCACCCACTGGTTTGAGATAAACCGTGCTCAAGGCTTTTGTGAAAGCCAGGAACATAATCAGGAATATAAAAAATGTGGGATCTAATTCAAACATTTGGGTTTTGCTTGTCTGTGTGTACTGAGTTTAGGCGCTGGTCTTGATCATAATTGTCAATTAAAGCCGGCATGGCTACTTGGTATCGAAATTGTCGCAATTCGGTGCAAATAGCCAGCCGGCTCATGACGTTTCAGTTATCTAGTGCCGAAGCTGAATAGCAAGATGGCAATAACGAATGCCAAAAGACCGAGAGCTTCCATCAAAGCGGCGATGATGATGGCGTTAGCCAATAATTTGCCAGCCATTTCTGGTTGTCTAGCCATGCCTTCAAGCGCTTTACCGCCGGCCAATCCGATACCAATACCAGGTCCGGCGACGCCTAATACAGCAAGAGCAGCACCAATCAATGCATATGATTTGATCATCGCGGTTGGATCAATAGCTGCTGAGCCTGCTTGGGCAATTAGTTGGTGGTCCACTTAAGTTCTCCTCGTGTCGTACTAACGAAAATTTGTGTACTGCTGCTTACTCTGTGTTTGGATCTCGGACTGACGGACTTTACTAAAGATGCATCGACGTGCACTGCTGCAGGAAGCTGAAGCGCCTTCACGCAGCGTCCATTCCCTTACACAAGCCACCCCAGATTATATCAAGTCGATTCGGGCAGTTTGGCTAATCTTTAGTGATGTTCTGACACTGTTAGACCAATATAAATTGAGGTCAACAATGCGAAAACAAACGCTTGTACGATGCCGATAAAGAGTTCGAAACCCATGATGCCGGCAGGTATAAAGAACGGGAAAATCAACAAAATAGCGGCGCGCATCAATTCATCGGCAGTGATCACAACCATCAACCGCAGTGCCAGTGTGGAAGGACGGATGATCATGTCGAGAATTTCAATCGGTGCCATCGGGCTGAAGAACAACGTTTTGGCAAAGCCCATACCGTGTTTCCAGAAGCCCGAACCCAAATAAGTAAACCAGGCAATAGTGGCTAAAGCAAGTGTGACATTGAAGTCTGTCGTTGGTGACGCGACTTCAAACGCTTCTTTTCCACCATCGATATGTGGCCAGCCTGGAAGGAATTCAAATACTTTCCAAGGAGCCACTCCGACGAAGTTGCCCATTAACACAAAAATAAAGATTGCCGCAATAAGAGGAAAGAATGTTTTGTAGTGAGGACCAATCTGTCCTTTGGCTAAATCGTCAATGAAGTTGTAAACACCTTCAAGAACTGCCTGGTTTTTATTGCCTGGACCATCGAGAACGAGGTTGCGGCTGACCATCGATGTGTAGCCGAGAATGCCCAACATACACACTGCGCTAAGCGCGATGGTATCCACGTGAATGGCACCAATTGGCGTACCAGCTGTTGAATCAATAAAAGCCGAAAGCGGAAGATTTTTACCTAACATATTCCCTATATCTTGTCGGCGGGCTGTTTGAGAGCGGCCCGCGTGCGTTTAAGGCTTGATGATAGCAGATGGAGAATCTGTTCTTCAGTGGGCTAACAAATCATTTCGAATTTATATCAGAAATTGTCCTGAATTTTGTTCAATGTAAGTTGGCATAGTGCAGATTGTTCATCCGTTAACGGTTGAACTTTTGAACAGGTTCTTTAAACTTCGTCTTTCGATTTGCTTGTCGCTGGCTTTTCCGAGTTGAGTGCCTGGATAACCATTCGCGTTAATCCAGCGCCTAAACCGAGCATTGAGAGAGTAACGGCAATCCATGGCACGGTGTGAAAATGCTGATCCAGTTGAAATCCGCCCCATGCACCTAATCCGCTCAGTACGCCGATTCCCAGTACTGATTCCCCGGCGCTGGCGAGCGATTTACCGAGACCGTCAGCATCAGACTTTTTAGGCGAAGTTGGCGGTTCGTTCGATTTGGTCATGTTTTTCTCTGAGATCGTTGTCAGTGGCAGTGTTGTCTCTAAATTTGAAGAAGGATTGATGGGTGCGCTTTGCTCTGGCAGACCCTTAATAAGCTCATCTAAAGATTGGGCGTCCAGCCCGTCAAGTAATTTGTCGATTTCGGAATCATTTTTTGCCAGCCAGTCCGTTCGGTTTAAGTCGCTGCCTATTTCCTGAACCTGGTCTTTTTGAGCTTTGCGCACTTTCTTCAGCGCTTTAAGCTTGTTGTGGGCGTCCGGTTGCATGCTGAAGCGTCCTTAGAATATGCCTGCATAGATCGTTTGTTCGATCGTTTCTTTAATGGTTTCTTTCATCCTAGCCGGTCACAGCAGAATTGGGTAAGTCCTGGATAATTTTCGGTCAAACTCAGTCAAGAGGACCGCAGTGCCAAATTTAGTTATTGATGGATGCGGTCATTGTCACAAGAGCGTCAAACTCTATTGCGCCGGGCATAACAGATGGTAGTCTTTGGTACACTTATTAGTTAAAGCTAAGGGACTTCTGGCAAAAGTAAAGCAGATTCGCGTTTCTACAACACCAATCCTGGCCCATCTACTAATATGTGATCTGGCCATCTGAGTCTGAAGTTTTATCGGTCCCGAGAAAATTCTGTAAGGAGTTGTCAATGTTTGAGCGGCTGGCTAACCTATTTAAGGCAATGTTCAATTCCTTGATGGGCAAGATGGAAGATCCAACGGTGATGTTGGAGCAAACCTACAGCGACCTCCAATCTAATCTGGTGCAGGTCAGGCAGGCTGTAGCGCAAGCAATCGCCACAGAAAAGCAATTAGAATTGCAATTGCAGAAAAATAACGAGCAGGCGGCAACCTGGCAAAACAGAGCAGCAATGGCTGTGCAGCAAGGTAATGATGATCTAGCCAAACAAGCATTGCAGCGCCGTCAGCAGTATGTCTCGGCGGCAAGCGATCTTGAAACCCAGCTAAAAGCGCAACGCGAATCAGTAGCTAGCTTGCGTCAAAAGTTGCTTGATTTAGAGCAAGAAGTATCGAAAGCATATAGCAAAAAACAAGTTCTCATTGCCCGGGATAAGGCTGCTCAAGCCACTTCCAAGGCAAACGAAATTCTTTCCAAGACGACGGCTTCAGGCGCTATGTCTGTAATTGAGCGTATGGAAACGAAAGTACAGGAAAGAGAGGCAAAGGCCGCTGCCTTGAACGAACTCGGCACCGACCAGCTTGATAAGCAATTCAAAAGCTTCGAAGGCAAGGCTGATCTAGATTCAGAACTACTTGCTTTGAAGCAATCGATGGGCGTGCAGCAGCCACAAAAACTGGTGATTAAAGATCCAGCTTTGCTCGAGATGGATAGCAACAAGCATCCAGAGGCCGTCGACGCTCAAGAAGTGCGCGAAGTTAACGACTAGTATTTAAAAGACTAATTATCCAGATTTTGAAGCACTGGTAATTGTGATTCGAAGTATTGCCGGAAGTTGCCTTCAAGTATGGCCTTCCGGCAATTTTGGGCCTGCTCAATCAAAAATGTGACATTGTGGATGGAGAGTAAAATCGCTCCAGCCATCTCTTTTTGTTTGCATAAATGATTGAGATAGGCGCAGTTGTGATTTTGGCATGTGTAGCATTTGCAGCCTGGTTCCAGCGGTCCAAAGTCCTCGGTAAAACAAGCGTTGCGCAAAGCGACTCGGCCCTTGCTGGTGAAGGCTGCGCCGTGCCTGGCAAGACGCGTCGGTGAAACGCAATCGAACATGTCGATACCGCATTTGATGGCAAAGGCGATATCCCATGGCGTGCCCACTCCCATCAAATATCTGGGTTTGTACACTGGCAACAAGGGTGCTGTGAATTCCACAATGCGCTCGATTGTCTTTCGATCTTCGCCTACGGCAACGCCACCAATAGCAAAGCCAGGCAAGTCTAGCGAAGTGACAGCTTTGACTGATTCTTCTCTCAAGTCTTCAAACATGCTGCCCTGAACAATACCAAAGAGGGCTTGATCGTCCTTACGACCGTGCGTTTCCTTGCAAATGGAAAGCCAGTCGTGAGTGCGCTCCATTGCTCGTTTTGCTTCATCGTGAGTGGCTGGATTTTTGACACATTCATCGAAGGCCATGATAATGTCGGCACCAATTGAGTTTTGAATCTCCATTGATTTAGCCGGTCCAATGAAGTGTTTGCGTCCGCCTTTGTGATCTTTGAAGTTGACACCTTTGTCGGTAATGGTGCGCAATTTATCCAGACTGAAAACTTGAAAGCCGCCAGAGTCCGTGAGAATAGGCTTGTGCCAGCCTTTGAATTGATGTAGACCGCCTGCTCTTGCTATTAATTCATGACCCGGTCGCAAATATAGATGATACGAATTAGATAATACGATCTGGGCCTCACAGGCTTCGACTTGATCGTAAGTCATTGATTTGAGCGCGGCGTTTGTGCCAACAGGCATGAAAACTGGCGTTTCCACCACACCATGAGGTGTAGTCAAAAGACCAGCTCGTGCTCCCGACCACGGGCAAATGGCCTGGACCTCAAAGCTAATGGCTGATTTCTTATCGACTAATGTTTCCGGTGCTGACAAATATATTCACACTGATTACAAAGAGAGTTGCAAAAGGAGCTATTTTACAGTATCGCTAAAATTGATTCCTCTATATTCTTCTATAAAGGCTCTTCTATAAACAAGTGTGGTCAGCATATGCACAAATCATTTTTCTTCTGGCTTGCCTCAATAGCCTGCTTGCTAGTTTCTTGTGATGCGCAACTGTATGCGTCGGTTGATGCTAAAGCAAAAAACTACGAAACAGAATCGCAAGAGAGCCCAGAGATGCACGTCTACACAACTCTGCTCAAAGCTGGCGATGACAAAATGAACGAGCACGATTACGCCCAGGCTGCGAAGATTTATCGGGAACTGGCCTGGAAGCGTCCTCAAGATCCCGTTCCAATGTTGCGTGAGGCTCAGGCTTTTGCTCGCCTGGGAGACCTTGATTCGGCTTTAAATTGGGGGCGCAAGGCTGTGCAATATGCGCCTAAAAATGCCGAAGGTCACGTGGAACTTGCACGACTACAGGAAGCCAACCGCAACTGGAAAGTCGCTTATTTGCAGTATGAGCTCGCCTGCGATTTAGATGATGATTTGAAAGTGCGTCTAGAAGCTGCGATGTTGCGCACTCTCTTAAAAGCTCAGGAATACGAAAAAGCTGATGCTCTTTCGCTTGCGATGATCAAGCAAAATAGGAAAAATGCAGACTGCTATTACAACCGCGCCTACATGCTTGCTCAGTCACCAAAGGTAAGCGGCATTGCTGAGCCGATAGCGGTTTACGAAAAGGTGCTTGCGCTTGATCCAAAGCGTGCAGCCGTGCGTTACAACATGGCGTTGCTATACGCTAAAGACGGTCAAAAAGCGGCAGCCTCTGAACAGCTGGAGCGCTTTATAGCTGATGCGCCGTCCGATCCAGACGTCAAATCGGCAAAAGAAATGCTTGTCAAAATGCGTGGTGCTGACAAATAAGTCGAAAAAAATTATTTGATGTCTCTGTATAGGACAAGTGGCTGCTCTGTGCGCAAAGCCGTGTTACTCGCGACCTCTGCTGCCGATAGCACAAGGGCTGGATCGGTTGCATCTTCTGGAATGCAAGCAGATCCAAAGGCAAGCGAAAGCGTTGCTTTGACTGATTTGTCGATCAGGGGCTCAATCGTCAGAGCTTTAATGACGCGCCTGCAAAAAACTTCGGCTCCCTGTGATTTAGTGTTGGGCAGAAGCAATGCATAGTCGAAGGTCTCATAGTGAGCGAGCAAGTCAACATGTCGTTTTACTCGACTGATTCGTCGCACAGCCTCGCCAACAGCGTCTAGTGGAAGCGGTTCTCGGACGGGATCTTGCGAATCTAACCCTTTCAGGCGCATCTGGAAAACCACAATCGAAATTGGGCTCGATGAACGATAAGCGCGAAAATATTCTTGCTCTAAGAAATATAGAAAGGCCGGATAAGTAAACATGCCGGTGTCGGTGCGCCGTAGGCTCATCATCACATTCTGGATGGCACGCTTATCGATTGATTTAGGCTCCAGCGGTGGTGCCTTGGTGTTATTTTCTTTGTTAATGCCAATAGCCAGTAGATCGCAGCGCAACATATTGCACATTACAGGCAGCCACTGGCTGCGAGGTAAATGCATTTTGCTGACCAGCTGTTCAACCGTCATCCGTCCGTCGACCGCTTTGTAGAAGCGCTTTTGCAAAGCCAGTTGCACGGGCGCACCGCTGCCGACCATCGTTTCGAAGTCTTTTTCAGAAATATTGGAATGCTGTTTGATCAAAACTGAACTTGGTCTGAGCCCGGCGTTTGAGAGATAAGCGTCATAGTCGAGTAATTGCATGCCTTGAAGCAAAAGCGAGTCAAGGTTTTGCGAGATCGTATTGGCATCGCTGCGTTTGTCCGGCTCGAAGTGAAATTCACCAGACTTCCATGTTAAAAGTTCAAAGATGGTTTCTTCGCCAACTGTGTTTTCGCTTTGAGCGTGGGTTGTCGCACCATTTACAAAATAAATCTCGACTGTGTTGTCTGATAGCGAAACTGCCAGACAGCCGGTCATTTGGGCCATCAATATAGATTGTAAAAGAGTGGGTGCCTGAACATGCTTGATGTCACCTGTCAAGGCGCTCCGGTTGCGCATCCTCGCCTCTGGCACATTGGGTGGCAGATTTGGCGGTTCGGCTTTGGCCTGCCCGGCAGGGGATGGCGCTGTCAGACCCTCAATTTTGTAAAAAGTGCTTTCCGTTTTAGGAACCCGTCCTGCCCCCGCGCCCGCCCCATGCTCAGCTTGCGAGGCGCCGCCGCACGATGACATGACCAGGTTGTAAACCAGAAGCACATCGCAACTGACGTAGGTCCAGACTAGTGTTTGCTTGCCCGAGGCAATGACGAACATGCTCCATTCGGCGTCTGCGCCTCGTGGTGAGCACTGGACCCTTAAACTGTATTCCGAAGCACTGCCCGGGTGCATCCAGGAAACGTCGACAACGACACCGCGGTTTTCGATCGCTTTGGACAGATAATGGTGAATGTCGGCAAGGGTCGGGTTACTCGGCAGCCGTGGAGGGAGCCGAATCGTTTCTGCCTGTTTTATCTGGACGTCGCTCACTCAGTTTTCGCTTGCCAAGCTGTTTTCCTTCTTATTGGATTTATGCCCGGGAGCCTTCAAGATCACACTCAGCTCTTAAAAGCCTCTGCAGGCTTAATTGGCAGGTCGGCGGGCTAAAATCACTTTTGCTCACGTATTATCCCTTAAAGACAGATACTCGACAGAAATTTGGCAAAAGATTTTTGCCCCCTGGGACTTGAGAGTCGGAATGCATCCTGTTGGATATAAAAATGATGGTGGCAAACCAATTTGGGACGTCCGTGATTTGCACCAAGGTGGTATCAGCTTCGCACCATATGCGGTTTGTATATCTTTGCTGTATGGATATCGCCGGTAGTGAATAGTCGATCGATAGATCGAATTTGAGATCGTGACAAGTGGGCGCTTTACCTCTAGAATGGCTCCTTGGTATGAGCCCTCGCGCAAGAATAACAATCCGTTTTGTGTAGATTCTTGACACCAAATGCAGTGTGTAGTCTAATTCGCACTGTGAAAGCTTAATGGGAGTTCCGTTTGCGAATCAAAGAGATCGAGCTTGATAACTTCAAGTCGTTTGGGAAGCATACTCGCGTTCCTCTCCTAGACGGCTTTACGACGATTTCTGGGCCTAATGGCTCGGGCAAGTCCAACATCATCGACAGCCTTTTGTTTGCTCTGGGATTGTCTTCAACCCGTTCGATGCGAGCCGAACGTCTGCCAGATCTTTTAAATAATCTGAGTGGTCGCAACGAAGCTAAAGTGACCGTGCGCTTTGTCAACGATGAGAACGAAGAGCTAGAAGTTTCAAGACGTATCCGCGTCAAAGAAAGCGGCTACACCAGCACTTACAACTTGAATGGCAAAAATGCCACACTCACTGAAGTGCATGACGAGCTGATGAAATACAACGTCAGTCCAACTGGCTTCAACGTCATTATGCAGGGCGACGTTACGGGCATCGTCACGATGAGCGCCAGCGAAAGGCGCAAAATTATCGATGAACTGGCAGGAGTTGCTGAATTTGATCGCCGTATCGACCAGGCTCGTGGCGAGCTGGAAGCTGTTGGTGAAAAAATCGAACACCAAAAAATAGTTCTCGCTGAAATTTTGACGAGACTGGACATTTTGCGCTCTGACCGCGATCAGGCTTTGAAATATCTGGACCTCAAAACTCAAAAAGAATCAGCTGAGAAAGATTTGATTTTCGTTCGGGCTCTAGATTTAGAGAGCAAGGTGTCAGCTGAAGAAGCGGCAATCGTTCGTCTCAATGACAAAGAAGCCGATCTGCTCGAAAAGCTATCCAAAACTGAAGTCGCTCTTGTGACGTTGCGCGCTCAGATGGGCCAGCTCGATCAAGAAATCCGTGAAAAAGGCGGCAACGAGCAGCTATTGTTGCGTCAGGAACTGGAAAATTCACGAGGCGAATTGACCCGTGAAGAAAACAAACTATCTAACCTCAATGGTGTCATTGGCGAAAAAAATAAGGTCTTGAAACAGGTCAGCGCTCAGATCAAAGCGATTGACAAACACCTTTCAGATATAGCTAAGCATAAAAAACAACATCGAGACGATCAGCAGGCCATCCATTTGGGCTTGCTGGAAAAGCAAGGCATCTATAGCGCCGTCATGGGCGAAGTCGAAGTCTTGCGTCAGGAGAAGGACCGCTCCACTGATAAAGTTTCGGAAATTCATACTGATTTGCAGAAGCTGCGTGACGACAAGCACAAACTCGACGTCAAAAAGACTGAGTTGACGACGCGCAAAACTGCTTTGCAAAAGGATCTTGAAACTCTTCGTACGACTGCTACCGACCTTATCGGTAAGCTCGCCAATGCCAAAAACCAAAGTGGCAATTTTGAACGTAAGCACCAGGACCAGGAAGCCATGGTTCTGGGAATCGAACGTAGTATTCGTCAATTCGACGATGAGCTGAATTCGACTCAAGAAGAAATTGAAGCGAAACGAGGCGCACTGGAAAAGATCAATCGCCGATTGATCGAGATGGAAACCACAAGAGAAGTGTCAGGCGAAAGCGGATACGGACGAGCGGTGGAAGCCGTTATATCGGCTGGTCTCGGTGGTGTGCATGGCACAATTGGTCAGCTTGGAGATGTCGGTGAGCAATACACGACTGCTCTCGAGACGGCAATTGGACCGCGCCTTAGTCACATCGTCGTCGATGATGACTTGATTGCTCAAACCTGCATTGAATTCCTTAAACGCAATCAAGCCGGACGCGCGACATTCGTACCATTGAATAAGATTCAAGCTCAGCCACCTGGTTTGCTCCCCACGCGTCCCGGTGTGGTTGATTTCGCCTACAATTTGATCAACTTCAATCCCAAATTTACCCGTGCTTTCCAGTATGCCTGTGGTCAGACAATTGTCATGGACAACATGGAAAACGCTCGTCGTCTCATTAACCAGGCGCGTATGGTCACCCTTGAAGGCGAATTGCTCGATAAATCGGGCAGCATTTCAGGTGGTCACGATAATAAGAGCAGAATGAAGTTTTCTCAAAAGGGAGAAACTGACCTCGCCGTCATCAAACAAACTAGCAAAAGTCTGAACGATCAAATTAAATGGCTGCAAGACAGCATGAAAGAGCTTGCTTCAAGCCTTAATGAAGAGCGCAGCAAATTGAACGATGCCAAATCATTGCTCTCTCAGCGCGCAGTTGAGCTTGACGGTCACCGCAAATCGATTGCTGCTATGGAAGCAGAAATCGAGGCGACCAAGCCTAAATTGCGATTGAATGGTGACGAAATCGAAGCCATCGATCTTGAATTGCTCTCTTTTGAAGATACCCTTGCCGATTTGACCAAGCAAATCGCTAAGCTCGAAGAAGGGCTCGATGGCATCAAAGACAGCGGTAAAAAGACAAAAATCGAGAAATTGATTCTTGAATCAGAGGAATTGCGCTCGGCTGTCGAAGCCATTGAACGTGACTTTAAAGAGATTCAAAAACTAATTGACACGGCTGAAACAGAAGAAAGACTGGAAGAGCAAAGTCGAATTAAGTTGCTGGAGCAACAAACGGAACTCACAGCCGAAATCGACGAAATCAATAACATCAAGCCCAATCACGAGGGCGCAATTAAACGACTGCACGACGGTATCGTCGAGATGGAAGCGCGCGTTAGCACCTTGTCTGACGAACTGGAGACTTTGCGTAAACGCAAAGAAGCTATCTACGAAGATGTGACAACAGAAGAAGTAGCCAAAACTAAAATTGACCAGGAAATCATTCGTGTGGGCGAACAGCGCAAAGACCACAAGCTTGTTCAATTCGATTATTCGCAAGAACTGCTCAAATTGCAGGGCGAAATCGAACGGCTCAAGCTAGAAAATCCAGATTACGAACCGCCATCGGCAGCCACTGTAGAAGCCCTTAAACATACAGTTGACCGCCTGGAAAAACGTATGCGCGCCCTTGAGCCAGTCAATATGAAGGCTCTTGAAGAATTCAATCAAACTGATGAACGTCAAAAAGAATTGACCGAGCATTTGAATATCCTCGGCGGTGAGCGCGATGAAATCAATCAGCGTATTGGCGGCTATGATGAACTGAAGAAGCGTACCTTCATGGAAGCTTTCGACGCTATCAATCAGAACTTCCAAGATATCTTTACTGAACTTTCGCACGGTCACGGCAAGCTAGAGCTGGAAAATCCAGAGTCACCTTTCCAGGGTGGCTTGATTATTCGAGCACAGCCGCGAGACAAAAAGATGCAACGCATTGAAGGCTTGTCTGGTGGCGAAAAATCGCTGACGGCGCTATCGTTCGTGTTCGCTTTCCAGAGATATGCTCCAGCTCCTTTCTATGCTTTCGACGAAGTCGATATGATGCTTGATGGTTCCAACGCCGAACGTTTGGCCAGAATGGTCAAACGTCAATCAGAAAGCGCTCAATTTATCGCCGTCAGTTTAAGACGTCCAATGATTGAAAATGCCGATCATGCAATTGGCGTATCGCTAAGAGCGGATGGCTATTCTCGCGTAGTAGGCATTCAGGAAATTAAACTGCCTGATGAATCCGAACTCCAAGCGCAGGCAGTGGGCGTTTAAAGAGTATGAAATCCAAGTCATTGAGAATCTCGGATAAATCGCTTGACCAGTCAACGTCCGGTGGACTCGACCAATTCGCTCGCAAAGCCGATCGTCTGGCAGAAAAAAAGGCAAAGCAGGCTGAGAAAGCAGAAAAGGCAGAGGCTGCTCTTCAGCCTCCGATGAATGCTTCTGATTGGGCAGATGCTGACATTGCGGCAAATCTGCAATCAACTACCATTGATTTTCTAGATGGCACCAAAAAAATTGCTGTCAATTCAGACAGCATGGGTGGTATCGAAATTCTGGTCAAGCTTGCTGAAAGCGGCGAAATCGATGCTAAGAACGTAGACATCATCGATGTCACTGACAAATTTCTAAAAGCCATTGCGGCTGCTCCTAAAGAGAACTTACGTCAAAGTGGCAAAGTCTTGTTTCATGCAAGCGTCCTTTTGCGAATGAAAGCAGAAGCACTTCTTGCTGCTGCCAAAGAAGAAATCGAACCGATGGATGATTTCCTCGATTTCGACGACGAGTCGGGATTGATTTACGACTCTAGGCGACAGGTGGTTGGTCGTCAGATTACTTTGCTCGATTTAGAAAAGGCGCTTGTGCGCCGCACTAATACGCAGAGAAATAGACAGCGCAAAGTCACTCTCGAACAATTGATTGATGCCCTCAAAGACGCAGAAAAACTCGAAAAAGAACGCAGCAATAAACAGCCCAAAGCGCGCATTGAGCTTTCTGGCTATCACGAAGTGCATGAGTACGACGATATTCTTGAGCTCGCGCACGATGAAGACATCGAAAAGACTATCGATCGAATTGAACAAATTCTCATCGAGTACACCACAACCGGCGAACTGATACCACTACTGCGCTTGATCATATTGCTTGGTGGTAAAGGGGACTGGGTCGACACCTTCCTCGCTGTTCTCTTTTTGTCAAATACCGGTAAAATAACCCTCGAACAACCTGAATTTTACGGTCCTCTCTTCGTCTTTCGTGGTGATGGAAAAAATGCTGAAACGATCCCTGAAGGATCTTCCAACATATTTGCCCAAGAGTATCCGTCAATATCCCCTCAGGCCTCTCAAAAGCAGTAATAAACTATGAAACTGAAAGCACAAATCGAAGCCATTCTGTTTCTCACAGATAAACCTATTAAGGCTGCAGCCATTGCCCGTCAGGTCAATGAGGATGTACAGGTCGTGCGGCAGGCACTGCTCGAGCTGATTCATGATTATGAAGATCGAGACGGTGGTCTGGAAATTGCAAACGATGACGGTTATGCCATCCAGGTTCGCGACGAATACGCCTCAATTATTGATGACTTCGCACCAATGGATATGCCAATTGCTCTGGTGCGCACACTTTCGGCTATCGCCTTGAAGCAGCCAGTGACGCAATCTGAGATCATCAAAATTCGTGGTGCCGGTGCCTACGAGCACGTTAAAGAACTGATGTTGCGTGAATTGATTCAAAAGAAAGAAGAAGGCGGTCGTTCGCCTGCTCTTTCCACCACCAAAAAATTCCAAGAGTATTTCCGACTGTCGCAAGACGCGAAGAGTCTCAGGCAGGATCTGTCGAAACAGAAGAAAGATGCTGCAATTGCTGAGAGCGCTGAAAATGCCGAGGGCAGCAACGAGAGTACTGAAGCTGACAATATCGAGTTCGAAGAAATGCCGATGACTGTGAATATGCAGGAAGAAGTGCGTTTTATCGACGAACTAGCGGGCATCAGTGGTGCTGACAGAGAGACAGAAGAAGAAGTTGCGGCTGACGCTGGCGATGGTGCTCAGGACGAAGAGGACTCAAAAGATAACCTCGAGAAAATATTTGCCGAGAGCTTCGATTCTTCGTTAATCTTTCGACCTTCTGATAAAGATCTCGAAATCTCCTTGAAAGATTCAGAAAGTGAAGCGGACACATAAATGATTGCCGCGGTGGTGCCTGCTGCAGGAGTTGGTAGCAGGTTTGTTCTGACCGATAATGGCCGGACCAAACAGTTTTTTAAATTGCTTGGTCGACCAACCTATATATGGTCATTATCGACTCTCTGTGCGCACGAACTTATCGATGCGGTGATGCTTGTATTGAGCACCACGACGGCTTGTAAACAAGTGCAAGAGGAAGTCGAGTCTTATTTAACCAAAGAACAGGCACAGAAAGTCCTTTACACCACTGGTGGTGATACTCGACAGGAGTCCGTTTTTTGTGGGTTGACGGCGCTTGCCACAAGACCGCAAAAGCCTGATTACGTGCTCGTGCATGACGCTGCACGCCCATTTTTGACCCAGGCGCTCGTAAGCTGCAGTATCAAAGCTGCGCGCGAGTCTGGCGCTTTTACACTGGGGGTTCCTGTTACCGACACAATTAAAAGAATCAAGGACGGTGTCATTCAAGAAACCCTTGATCGAAGCGACATCTATGCAATTCAGACGCCGCAAGGTGGAAAATTTCAGTGGTTATTGGACGCTCATCTTAAAGCCAAGCAGGAAAACGTTAGTACCACTGACGATGCGGCAATCCTTGAGTATTCCGGACACAAAGTGATAATTGTCGATGGCTCAGGTTATAACATCAAACTTACAAAGCAAGAAGACATTAGGCTCTGTGAGGCATTGGCTGGGCTGATCGAGACACGCGAGAGTGGTTGAATAGCGTCTATAATCCCTATATAACCCTACTGGACATCCAGTCGCGTACTTGCTTTATACGACGAATTGTCTAGAATGTATTTAAAGAAATGTATGCTGAAAAGCACCATTGGAGATGGCATCTCGATAAAATTCAATGGTAAGCATTCAATGTACCGAAAATATGCCCAGAGTATCGTTACTAGATACTTCTATAGCCTCAAAGAGTTGACTTCACTGAGCGCACTTGCAAAGGACTAATATGGTTGACGAGATAAAAGATGCTCCAGATAGCAAACCAACGGTGAGCAATGGTCGCGCCGGAAAAAAAGACGTGAACATTTTCCCTGCTCTTACTGACCGACGCGGTATACCAATGACCGCCCGTCAGGCTTCTCCTTCGCGAATCGGTACTCAAATTTCAATTTTTTGTCCTGCCTCTTTTGAAGAAGCGCTCGATATTGTCGAATGCCTTAGAGGTCGTGCCGCCACGACGATTTCTCTCGAGAATCTCAAAAAATTGGATGCCAGTCGCCTTGTTGATTTCGTCGCTGGTGCCTCTGCTGCATTAGATGGCGATTTTCATAAATTGAGTGAACAAGTTTATTTGTTCTGCCCTAGTAATATCAAAATCACTGCTCCTGGTAAACCAACAACTGGCACGACCAGTGGTATCACCGGTGGCGCTTCCGCACTTGGCGGTCTGGGAAGTCTCGGAATCGCCAGTAATGTCGGTAGCTCGGGCGAATTAGATTTCCTTTATCCATCAACGCAAACTGGAATTGGACTTGGCAAGTCGCAACTTGGAGCCAACTGGCCTACCCTCCAGTAATGGCTGGTTAAAGAAATCTCATCTCTGCCGTGCGACGGCGTTGGACTAGACACTCTTCAGATTTTTTAACAGCCAAGCCTGAAGACCGCTGCTATTATGTAAACACAAGGCGCGGGGCGGGAATAGCCGCCGGTGCCATGTTTCCTCCTTACCTAATCCACCACAACATTCCTTCCTCCCCACCTTACCAGGGGAGGAAGTTTTGTTTTAGCGACTGGTCGTTGTTGGAGGTCTTTTGAATTTACCGATTTTGTCGGCATCAACTGACACGTTATGAAGCAAGATTTGGACTAGAGGATTCGCTCGCATTCTTTCGTCAAAATATTTTCCAAGCGCCGCGGTTAAATGAGTGCGCAATTCGCGATCTTCCATTTTGTCCATAACAGAACGATCGTCAATTATTGCTTTGACTACTGCCTGAACCTTGATGACGAATTCTTCGGCAGGAATACCTCTTGGTAAAATCACACCTTTGAGATTGACGTCGGGACCGGCCAGTACTCTTCGTTCATGATCAAGTGTTAGAGCCACGGTTACCAGCCCGTCTTCTGAAAGATGTCTTCTATCTTCGACGATGGCATCATTTATATGCCAGTGTCTGGAGGAATCTACCAAAATCAACCCGGCTTTAACATGCCCTTCTTTGCGAGCCGAGTCAGCAGTAACTTCCAGGACATCGCCATTTTCCAGAACGAAAGTATTTTCTTCTGGAATTCCGCATTGAGTTGCGAGCTCGCAATGGCTGACAAGCATGCGATATTCGCCGTGAATAGGCATGAAGAATTTTGGCTGGCATAAGTTGATCATCAATTTTTGCTCTTCGCGGCAAGCATGACCGGAAACATGCACGCCAGAGTCGCGTCCATAAATTACTTCTGCTCCTCTCGTAAATAAAGCGTTGATGGTATTAGCTACCGAGCGCTCATTTCCTGGAATTGGGGTGGCCGAAATTATGACTGTGTCGCCTTTGACTATTTTGATTTGTTTGTGTTCGTCATTAGCGATGCGCGTCAGAGCTGATAACGGTTCACCCTGAGAACCAGTCGTTAAAATCACCACTTTCTCCATGGGTAATTTTTTGATTTGATCTACCGGCAATAAAAGTCCATCTGGAAAAGTCATATAGCCCAGTTCGCGAGCAATACCTGCAAGATTCAACATCGAGCGGCCAAGTATGCAAACTTTGCGGTCGTATTTTAGCGCTGCCTGCAAAACCTGCCGAACGCGATGAACATTGGAAGCAAATGTAGTGACGATGATGCGCTGCTTGGCATTGGCAAAAACTTCGTTTAGCTTATTCCATACCGTTTTTTCGGACGGAGTGTAGCCTTCGCGCTCTGTATTGGTGCTATCGCTCATCAATAGAAGAACGCCTTCATCGGCTGCTGCGGTCAAAGAAGCAATATCAAAAAGTTCGCCATCGACTGGAGTAAAGTCGAATTTGAAATCGCCTGTGTGGATCAATGTGCCGACTGGCGTCTTAATGATCAATGAGAACGAGTCGGCAATCGAATGGGTGCAACGAATGAATTGCACCTCAAAGCAGCCAATCTTCACCTTTTCTCTCGGGCGGACTTGACGTAACGAAGTTCTGTCTTCCAGTCCGCCTTCTTTCAACTTTCCTTCAAGAAGACCAAGCGCTAGTGCTGGACCATAAATAACAGGGATGCTCATTTCTTTTAAGATGAAGGGAATGCCGCCGATGTGGTCTTCATGGCCATGAGTAATAGCGAGCCCTTTTAATTTGCTTTGATTTTCAACTAGAAAACTGATGTCTGGCAGTACAAGGTCGACTCCGAGCATTTCGTCAGTGGGAAACGCAAGACCTGCATCGACCAGAATCATGTCGTTGCCATAGGAAATAACCATTGTGTTCTTGCCGATTTCGCCAAGGCCACCAAGCGGAATAATTTTTAGAATTTCTGGAATTGTGCTCGGCACTTATTTACCTGCTGGTTGAGGAAGTCGACGACAAATTAAAACTGGATGGCGCAAGAGCTGGATTTTTGAGGAGTTTATCCATCGCTTCCTTTTGCTCTGAATCTAAAGCGATTAAAGGAGAGCGCAATTTGTTCTTGCACAAATTGAAAGTAGATAACGCATATTTTACGCAGCTGGGATTTGGTTGAGCAAAAAGGCCTCTGAACAATGGCAGCCATTCATAATGGAGACTTCTAGCCTGATCTAAATTGCCAGCAAAGAATTGCTCGATCATTTGAGCAATTTGCTTGCCAGCAATATGACTGGCCACGCTGATTATGCCGCAGCCACCAATTGAAAGGAAGGGCAGTGTGAGATAGTCATCTCCTGAATAGATCCGAAATTCGGCATTTGCTCGGCCGGCAATTTCGGCTGATTGATCCACATTGCCTGTGGAGTCTTTGAGAGCATGAAGATTTTTATGGCGCTTACTCAACTCCAGTATCGTTTCCACCTGTACATTTACGCCTGTTCGGGCTGGAATGTTATAGAGTACGACCGGCAAGGTTGTTGAGGCGCAGATTCTGGAGAAGTGCTCAATCATGCCATTTTGACTGGGTTTATTGTAATAAGGGGCGACAACCAGAACTCCATCAGCACCAAGAGATTCCGCTTCTTTTGTGGCATCGATGGACTTATCTGTGGAATTCGAGCCTGTGCCCATGATTATTTTTGCTTGACCGTTTGCAGCTTTGATTACTCGGCTGAGCAAAACTTTCTTTTCGTCTTCTTCAAGAGTTGGACTTTCACCAGTAGTGCCAGAGACGACCAGTGTTTCTGTGCCTGTCTCGATGAGATGAGCGACAATCTTATCGACTGCGTTGAGGTCGAGAGAAAGATCATCTTTGAATGGTGTGACCATTGCTGTCATCAACCGGCCAAATGTACTTTTTTCTGTACCTATCACGCTTTCGTCCTCTTTTCTTTGTGCTTTTTTAGCATCACGGGTAGTATCAATATTAGGCTAAGATAGTTGCGGAAGAACGTTTTCTAGACCAATCGTCAAACCAGACAGCGACTGTGTCTTATGCAGGGCAAGCAAAATTCCTTTGCTAAAGCAATCGGTGTTGAAGCTGTCGTGCGAGACCTTCAACAATTCTCCAGGACCACCGAACAACACTTCTTGATGTGATATCAAACCGGGTAGCCTTAGAGAATGAACTCTGAGTCCCGATTCATGTTTAGCGCCCCTTGCACCTGGCATCAATTCTTTTTCGACTTTGCGATTTTGATTGAAATTTGTCGCCTGGGCCGCCATTTTATTGAGGGTGTGCATGGCCGTTCCAGAAGGCGCATCCGGTTTGCCGGCATGATGCAGTTCGATTATTTCCGTATCATTGAAAAGAGCTGCTGCTTGTTTAGCAAATTCCATCATCAAAACAGCTCCAACAGAAAAATTCGGTACAACAAATATTGGTGGACTTTTTTCAGATTTTGTTTCGGGATGAACTTTCTTGAGTTCTTCCAGCTGCTCGGCTGATAGTCCCGAAGTACCTATTAACAGTGCAATTCCAGCATTTAAAGCTTGCTTGCAAACGTCAATTGAAATATCTGCCTGCGTGAAGTCCAGAAGTACATCTGGCTTTTCAGAAGCAATGCAGGTTTTGAAATCTCTGCTGACAAGTATACCAGTCTTGTCACGAATTCCTGAATCAGGGCTTGTTGCTGTTGCATTTAAATCAGCTAAATCTGTGCCAATCAGTGCACTGTTAGCGCTAGCAAAACCGCCAGTGAGCTTCAGTTCTGGGTCGCTGAGGATGGCCTTAATGCTTGCTCTGCCCATCCGTCCGGTGACGCCCGCGACCGCTACTTTAATCATCTTGTCGTTTTTCCTGTGGAACCAAAGCCGCCAACACCGCGCTCAGTGAGCTCGCCCAAATCGTCGACTTCGATTACTTCGATTCGAGGAATCGGCACGAGCACTAATTGAGCAATACGCTCGCCGGGCTCGAACGTATAAGGCGTCTCGCTGTGATTAATGATGAGGACCTGCACTTCGCCTCGATAATCAGAATCGATAGTACCTACGCAGTTGGTGAGACTGATGCCGGCTTTGGCAGCCAGCCCAGAGCGAGGAACAACCTGTCCTTCATAACCTTCAGGCACTTCAATGACAAAACCGGTCGGCACTTTTGTACGCTCGCGCGCTCCAACTAATAAGGGGGAGTCGATCGCCGCGCAAAGATCTAGTCCCGCTGAGCCTTTTGTTGCGTAGGCTGGAAGCGTTTTACCATGTGGTAAACGTTTCACTCTCATTTGTACTGTGTGCATTCTGTCCTCCCATGCCCATTAATAGATTTATTCTTCAAGCCTTCGAAATGGCAGCCCCTTGAAAATAATGAGCCAGTATTTGATTGTACGAACTGCCAGAAAGAGCCATGCCCTGCGCGCCGGTTTGCTGCATGCCAACGCCATGTCCCCAACCCATGCCAGAAATCTGAATAGATGAGAGCAGACCCAGACTATCGTTTTTTTGGTCGATAAAAAATTTGGCACTCTTAAGACGTTGCAGCTTTGCGTCCGGGTTTTTAAAGATGCTTCGGATAACGAGCTCCTTTTTTACTACCCAGTTACCAGTTGAAGTGGCAATTTCCAGTTCCATAATCGTCGCCGAAATACCGCGCTTATTTGCGCGAAAGCCTTTGATATGCCCGAATTGAGAGCTTTGTGGTGCCACTATATACGGTGCAAATTGCTTATCGGCAAGCATCGTTTCAATCACATGATGCATGTGGCTTTCCAGTTGATCGGCCGACAGGGCAACCTGCCAGCGAAATTGCGTCGACCAAGAATCAGCTGTCACGATGCTCTTATCTGCATAAATGCGTCTGAGTAATTCTTCGTTCGAATGGGGATTGTCCTGTTCCAATCCGGGCAAACGACCCTCAGGCACCCCTTTTAGATAAGGTAACGCAGTGCCTGGAAATTTTTCGGCAGTGTTTGGGTCCAAAGACGTTTCTGAATAGTTGTCTGAAAAACAATTTTTGTAATCCTCGGTGAAGCCGCCAGCATTCGAACTAAATAACGCAAGAATTGGCCGACCAGTAAAAGTGAGAATTTGATTTTCAGTCTCTGCAATGGCGCTCCTATATTTGCCCGACAGTTCAAAGTTGCTACCTGCAAAATACTGACAACAAAGCCAAGAATCGCAAACATTAGCGTGATCGCATGTGTGGTTTATTCTTGGGTGTAGACCATATGTGCGAGCGGCAACTGCCTGCGCTTTGATTGCCTCGATGTGATAACTTTCGGGAACTTCGGATTGCAGAACCCCACGCACATAATTTTCTAAGTCAGAAACAAGATTGATGCGTGTCGAATCACCTTTGGCAAATGCGACAAAGCCTCCCACATAGTGAGGGTTGGTGTTTCCCTTTGCGCGTTGCCGCGAAATACTGGTAATTTGAAAACTGGACGAGCTTTCATGATTTGCTCCGCCTGATGGCGAGCCGATAAAAACGGCTTCCTTTGTTTCCAATTTGAAGGAAGGACCAGAAATTTGTAATTGACCGTGCTTTGCACTAAGGACAAGTTCACTGCCTTTTTCGATAAAGTGAGATTTGTTGTCCGAGCTGTTTTGCCCTAATCGAAAATTTTGCTGTTTTCCATCACGGGATAACAATGCTGATTGCGGCACAACACTTAATTGGCAATTACTGTTACACAGTAAAACAATGCGTGCGTGCGCCAGGTCGGTCAAGCTGCTATTACTTATACCGACGAGAATTTGCATTTGGTTTAAAAAAAACGGAGCAGGAGGGACTCGAACCCCCAACCCTTTCGGGCAGCCGCTTTCAAGGCGGTGTCTTCATCCAGCCAGGTCTGCTCCACAGAGGTCGACTGAATTCATATTGAACCTATGAATAATACTACGCACAGAGGGCTCATACAAAAATGCGTAAGACTTGCTTAGCAATCTACAATAATTAGAATATGGCAATTACGGGAGCAAAAAATGGCGCGCGAAAGACTTGATGTGCTAGTGGTAGAGCGGGGACTGGTTGCCAGTCGGGAAATCGCTCGCACTGCCATCATGGATGGTGCCGTTCTCGTTGACGGGCAGAAGGCCACAAAGCCGGGCATGGCAATTCCTCGAGAATCTCAAATCGAAATTTTGCCGAGCTTTGGGGCGAAGAAGTTTGCCAGTCGCGGTGGTTTCAAATTGGAAAAGGCTCTTGCTAGTTTCGGCGTCCTGCCAAATGACCGCATCTGTCTGGATATCGGTGCCTCTACTGGCGGTTTCACCGATTGTTTGCTGAAATCAGGAGCTCGATTGGTGTATGCCATCGATGTTGGCTACGGTCAGTTAGAGTGGCAATTGCGTCAGGATAATCGAGTCAAAGTGTTCGAGAGATTGAATGCCCGCAATTTGACGCCCGAGCAAATTTATAAAGAGGGCGACCCGTTCGCCAATCTGGCAGTGATGGACGTCTCATTCATTTCATCGATCAAAATCTTTCCAGCGCTTTCTTCTGTCCTTAATCCGCAGATGTCGGAGATTGTTAGCTTGATTAAGCCTCAGTTTGAAATCGGCAAGGAACGCGTCGGCAAGGGTGGGGTGGTGCATTTGCCTTGCGACCACGTAGAAGTTATTCAACACGTCATGGAAGCGGCAGTGGCATTGAAATGGGTGCCACTCAATCTGGCATTTTCACCGATCAAAGGTCCTGCCGGCAACATCGAATTTTTGATGCATTGTAGGCGGGACGAAAGTCAGGTGGATGCTCCTTTGCCTGACGTGAACGCGATTGTTTCTCAAGCCCATGCAGAGTTGAATTCGTAAATTACTTGAGGGGCCGCAAAGCAAAAGCCAGTCCTCAAAGAAGACTGGCTTTTTAGCACTATCGGCTCATGCAGAGCGGTTAGCAGCTGAAACTATTGGTCAGCGACTATTTGGTAGCGGCTGGCTCTTTAGTTTCGGTGGTCTTGGTTTCTTTTTCTTTCTTGTCTTTTTTGACCTTACCGGCTTTTTTGGTTTCGGTGGTCTTTTCGGTTTTGGTTTCTGTCTTAGCGGTGGTTTTGTCTGCGTCAGCCGCGAAAACGGTGCTGGAAACAGCCAAGCCGAGGATTGCTGCTAATACTGCTGCTACTGTTGCTTTTTGCATGATAAATCTCCTAATAGAGTAAAAAACAACCTGGAGACCGATGTTCGGAAACTCAGGCGTCTAGAGTCTCATCCTATGGGAGCCGTATTAAATTGGCGATTAGCGCCGGTTATAGTTGTGTTAAATCTAGTCAGTGCCAATTGTGACGAGCTGAAGAGTGGCGCCGGTGCAGGCAATTAGGAGCGGCGGCTGATAATAATAAAGCGAACTCTGTGCTCATCCATAACATTTTGTGACAAAAAGTCAACCTATTTCAGGTTCAAAGGTCGACCGGCACAAACAAAACTCGCTCCAATTTGCCTAAGATTATACGAACTTCTCTCGGATGAGATGCCGAAACATCAGACATCTAATAAGGATTGAGCTGAAAAGAAACTATGATTGAAAAACCTTCCTTTATATATTTGCATGGATTCGCTTCCGGTCCTTCGTCGAGCAAAGCTAGATATTTTGACGAACATTTGCGTTCTGAAAGTGTCCCCGTCAGTATTCCCGATTTAAATGGAAGAAGCTTTGAGAAACTTACTTTAAGCAGTCAGCTGCAGATAATCGAAAACCAATTTGATTCTTCAAATAAGAAAGTCGTGATGATCGGTTCAAGCATGGGGGGACTGCTCGCGGTTTTGAAAAGCATTCATTCCGCTCAGGTCGCCGCCCTGGTATTGATGGCGCCTGGCTTTGGTTTGATGAAACGATGGCCTGGTCTCTTTGGAGAGAATACTTTAGCGGACTGGAAACAGCGCGGCGCTCTCGATGTTTATCATCACGGCGCTGGTTCATACTTGCCTCTGGGGTATCAGTTCATCGATGATGCCGCACGTTACCAAACGGATAATCTTCGAGTGACTGTGCCAACCATTTTGTTTCATGGAAAGAATGACGCAACAGTGCCCATAGTTGAAAGTGAAGACTTCTACGATAGCAATATTGACCAGGTCGAATTCCACCCGCTTGATGATGATCATCAACTGCTCGCTTCGCTCGATTACATTTGGGAGCATTCGCGCTCGTTTTTAAAGCGCCTGAATTTGCTGTGACTCTGCTTATGAAGTAGTAAAAAAAAGACCCCAGCAAATTTGCCGGGGTCTTTTGGGAATGTTCCTAAAAGATTAGGAACCGTGTTCTTCACCAGAACCATTTTGTTGGTCCATGCCTGAGACAGGAGCTGAAGCCTTACGCTTGCCAGCTTTCTTAGCGGCTGGTTTGCGCTTAGCAGCGGCTTTTTTAGGTGCAGCTTTCTTGGCTGTTGCTTTTTTAGGAGCAGCCTTTTTAGCAACGGCTTTCTTAGCTGTAGCTTTTTTAGGAGCAGCTTTCTTAGCAGCAGCTTTTTTAGGGGCAGCTTTCTTAGCTGTTGATTTCTTAGCAGCGGCTTTCTTAGGAGCGGCTTTTTTAGCTGTTGATTTTTTAGCAGCGGCTTTTTTAGGAGCAGCCTTCTTAGCAGCAGCTTTCTTAGGAGCAGCCTTCTTAGCTGTTGTCTTCTTAGCAGCGGCTTTTTTAGGAGCAGCCTTTTTAGCTGTTGTCTTCTTAGCAGCAGCTTTCTTAGGAGCGGCTTTTTTAGCAGCTGGCTTTTTGGCTGTTGCTTTCTTAGCGGTAGCTTTTTTAGCAGCTGGCTTTTTAGCGGTTGCTTTCTTAGCAGTGGTTTTCTTAGCAGCGGCTTTTTTAGGAGCTGCTTTGCGCTTGGTTGCCTTTTTGGCACCAGCGGCTGCACCACTTTCTTCTTCCATCGCAGCTGCCGGATTAGCCCGACGAGCTGTCTTTTTCTTCTTTGGTTTAGCGGCCATTGTTTGTTTTCCTCCCATAATGCAGTGGTCAGGTCTCGAACACTTTGGTCAATTGAATTGGTTTCAGTGAACGTTTGTTACCCGATGCCACCACTTTTGTAAAAGTGCTTTGCACTAATACGAATCACACCACACAAACATAGGGTACTTTCTATCCTCCAATAATGCAATATATAGATCAATGCCAAAATTGAATTTTGGTGCCACGTGATTTTGCCGCAAAGCAATGTTGATATTTTTACTGCGACTGTTCATCAGCTTTTTCGTTGTGTCGAAAAAGATGATGCAGTCAATTTTATGAGCAAAAAAATTTTTGAAATATTTTTTGGTGATGGATGATTTTGAAATACTTAGCGACAATTTTCGAATTTTTGGACTGGATCAATTTCCAGATTTGAGTTTGAAACTGGTGGGGTCTATTAGTTGCGTCACATCCAATCCTCGTTCAATCATCATGCAATCTTTTTCCACATAGAGATAGTGGCAATCGATTGTTCTTCTGCAAAAACAAGGCTGTAGTCATCGGTGTGTCGCTGCAGAACAGCCCTCACACCAAATTCTAGAGCTGCCCAAGTTGCTTTCGGCTGACGTGCAGTTTTTAGCGAATGAGAGTTTTGAGGGCCCCGATCGATATGCTCAACATGCTCAATTTTTTCTGGGCAGACCATGGACCGAGATATTGGCAAAAGAAAGTTTGCCCTCGTTTACATCTGAGGACGAGCTTGATCGAGGGACTGCAATTGCGACTACTCAGCTACGAAGTTGTCCGGCAAATCCAAATGCTGACCTGAACCCTTCGTTTTGCAATTGCTTCAATTCGGCAAAATCGATTACATCATTGTCTATCAGTCGTTCGTATTCACCAGGAAGGGTGCATGGGGAAGGATTACGCCCGGGGTTGTCTGTGCACACAGCTATCGCCACGCCAGCATCCTTGCATCGCGAGAAAACGGTTTTGAGCTGTGAGAAATTTTCCATCACTCCGGTTTGTCTGTAGCTGGTTGGACAAACTTCGAGGGTGATTTGTTTCTTTGCCAGATCTTTGAGCCACTCGGGTCGTAAGAGAGGAATGTGAATTCCGTGACCGATACGATCGAGAACATTGAAAAAGGCTGGGTTGACGTTTTCGATTCCAGTTTCACCCAGATGCGAAGTTGTTTTGAGACCGGCTGCGCGTGCCTTGGCCATCAGTGCGACCCAACCTTCCCATTTTTCCGGTTCAATTTCGGGACCCGCTAGATCTACTCCGACGACAGGACCGATGTTGTCGACGGCGACTTTGAGAATGGCCTCGTTGATGTTTTCTGGCAGACGTCTGTCCAGGCACAAAATTTGTTTAACCGTTATTGGATACTCAGCGGGTCGCACATTTTGTGTTATCACTTCGACGATCTCATTCATTTGACCAATGCGTTTTTCACTTGGCAAATCGTGACCAGTTCGGAAATAAGGGTTGTATCTCAATTCCAGATACTGCAAATTTTCAAAAGTGTAAGCGCCGCGACAAAGACGAATGCAAAAGTACGGAAGATGTTCCAGGCTCTGCAATTCTTCTACGAGAGTGTGTATTTTGACGAATTCTTCAAGCGAGCGGCAGGGTCGCGTGAACCAGTTGTAAAATCCTTCATAGTCAGGGAAGTAACCAAGTACTTTGTGATCCTGTCGTTGTAGAAATTTGTAGATGATGCGTGGGTGCAGTGCACCACCAAGATGTCTATGCAGATCAGCGTATAAAGCCATGAATAAGTTACCTTCCAAAGATCTTCTACCCATTTACAGCTTTGTACCATCACTGAACAAAGACTGAACTTAGAATGAACAAAATTACGCCACTCTTCTCGTTTTCAAAAATTTCGTAAATCGTACTTATATATAGATATAAAAAAATGAATGGTTGTAAAAAGGATTCTGAGTTTTCTTGAAGGTGATTTTTCCCTTCAAAAACCTCCGGTATTGCCCATGGTGACTGCGTAAAATTAGTGTTCATCAGCTTCTTCGTTGCTTCTTCGCTTTTTACTTTGAACTTCGCTCAACTTTTGCAATCAATCTCCAATGGCTCATTAATAATTGCAGTGACTCAGCAATAGAGCGGCTCGTCGTCAAAACATTTAGCGACGTGACTGTCCATTTTCTAAAAGTAAGTATAATGAACCGGTTCAATCAAAAGAAATCGGTAATAGAGGAGTCGTTCATGAAAAAGTCGTTATTACTTGTAGTTGTCGCTGGTGCCGCGTTAGCAGGCTCCGTTCCCGCGTTCTCTCAAGCTCAAGCACCTGCATCCGGTGATGGCAAAATGAAAACGATGGGCAAGAAAATTGGCAACGGCGTCATGTACGTGCCAAGAAAAGTTGGCGCTGGCATGAAAAAAGTTGGAACGGGCGCAAAGCACATGGTCCACAAAGATAATAAATAAGGACCAAGTACAAATCTGAATTTCAAACCCCGCGTTAGAGTCCTTAGATTCTAGAGCGGGGTTTTTATTTGCTCATCACCGAAGCGGCAATCGAGAGGCAAAGCGCTCTGCAATCGGTCAAGATAGTGCTTTCTGGGAATGTTGACGGCAGTAAATTGACTGAGATGTTCGGTCATGAATTGGGAATCCAAGAGTGTGAAACCTCTTTCTCTCATGCGTTCAACAAGAAAGACCAGACTGATCTTTGAAGCGTCTGTCACCTCGTGAAACATCGACTCACCGAAAAAAGCGCCCCCTAGTGAGACGCCATAAAGTCCACCAGCCAATCGTCCGTCTGCATATGCTTCGACACTGTGAGCGAAACCAGCCTCATGCAGTCTTGTGTAGACAGCAATGATTGGTTCAGTGATCCAGGTCGTTTTGCGTTCCGCACATTTGCGAATAACTGCGTCCCAGTTGTGATTGACTTTCATTTCGAACATACCCTTGCGATATGTGCGTGCGAGTCTCTTCGGTGTGTGAAAATTTTCAAGATCTATAATGCAACGGGGATCTGGTGAATGCCAGCTGATGCGACCGCGGCTTTCGCCCATAGGAAAAATGCCAGCGCCATAAGCTGCAAGGACTAAAGCTGGGGTGAATTCTCTTTCGAATATCATTTAATGGGATTTGACTGCATGGTTCTTTATTGTTTGCGGTGACTTCTGAGGGGCCACTTGGAGCGAAGCGGTGAGGGTGCGAACGTAGGCAATCAAGTTTTTCATTTCTTGCTCATCGATTTGCTTTTTGCTGAAGGAAGGCATGCCGACATCAGGAAAGCCTTTGCGAATAGTGCTTTCTAGAACCGCGTCGTCTGCGTATTTGCGCGCAAAGTCCGGTCCTTTGATTGGATGTCCAGGATCCATTGTATTGTTTCCACCTGGATGACACATAGCGCAATTTAAGCGTTCGAAAATCTCGCGTCCGGCATTTACCGAACCGCTTTCGACTTTCGCATTCTTCTCATTCTTCTCATTTTTCGTAGACTCATTTGCGCTCGCTGAATTTAATTGGGCAGAGGCATCTTCTTGCGTACCGCAAGCGCTCAGACAAATCAGTGCAAAGACTGCTGTCGAAAGAAGGCACTTATCTTTTTTTCTGGTATGTGTTGAAACGATAGGAAATACCATTTTCTACATGAACCTCAGATTGCGAGATTAAGGAGCAGATGTTCTCAAATGGTGGGAAGAAAACATCGCATTCAAATTTACCTTCAATCTCGGTTAAATAGAGAAGATCGAAGGCGGGATGTCGCAATGCTTGTTCATAGATCACTGCTCCACCTATAACAAAGCAGTGACTTCGGTCATCTTGAGCAAAGGCCAGATCGACTGCATCCTGTAACGTGTGAACAAACACAGCTTTGTTTTTAGAGTCACTGTCCTTGAAAGAATGATCGTCTGGTTCGGAAATCTCTTGACGTGTGATAACGATGTTACGTCGTCTGGGCAAAGGTCTTTGTTTCGGCTTGAACGATTCCCAGGTCTTGCGTCCGACGATCACAATATTGTCTGGAGCGTCCTCGGAACTGCGCGTCGACGATTTGCTATTAAAAAATTTGAGGTCTGACGGAAGATACCATGGCAATCCATTTTTATTGCCGATGCCTCGATTGAGATCGCAGGCTGCAATCAGGTCCAATTTCTTCAGGGTCATATTTTCTACACTGCGACCGGAAATTTGATGAAGCCCTGAGGAGCGTAATCATTGAGGGCGAAATCCTCATATTGAAGGTCAAAGATTGGTTTGTTCGCAATCGTGATGCTGGGCAGTTTCCCCGGTTGTCTTGTTAATTGTTTTTGCAAACCGTCTAGGTGATTGAGATAAATGTGTGCGTCTCCAAGCGTGTGCGTAAAGATGCCAGGCGTTAGTTTGCACTCATTGGCAAACATGATCATGAGCAAAGCATAACTGGCGATATTGAACGGAACACCAAGGGCCAGATCGGCTGAGCGTTGATAAAGCTGACAATCGAGACGACCATTGATAACGTAGAACTGAAACATTGCGTGACACGGTGGCAACGCCATTTTGCCAATGTCGGCAACGTTCCAGGCATTGACTATGATTCTTCGCGAATCAGGATTGTGTTTGATCAAACGCAATGCGTCTGCAATTTGATCGACGCTTCCTTTTTGATACTGTCCAGTCTTTTCGTCTAGAGTAAAGGATTCCCAATGGCGCCACTGATAGCCGTAGATGGGTCCTAGATTTCCTTCCTCATCAGCCCATGCGTCCCAGATTGGCGTGTATTGAGTGAGGTCATCATTGATATTCGTAGACCCTTTGAGAAACCACAACAATTCGCGCAAGACTCCGTCGAACTTTACTTTCTTGGTCGTCAGCAACGGAAAACCTTCGCGCAAATCATATTTTGTCTGCAACCCAAAGCAAGAAATTGTACCGGTGCCAGTGCGATCTTCGCGTCGTTCACCATTTTCTAGAACGTATTTGACCAAATCCAAATATTGCTTCATCTCTTGTTTTATCTATGCTTCTATCTATTGTCTAGGTGCAGTCTTTTCATTCGTCGCCATTTGACATTGTATTACGTTGTGCGTCTAGATAACATCACCTCGATCAGAGCCATGGAGCTGCTCCTTTTGTATATATCTGCTCAAATCAGCTCAGCTACGCCAGGACAGTCGCTTGATTGACAACCGCAAAATCGCTTCATTTATAAAGCTACCGTGATCATTCGGCTTTGCCTGCCAGTTAAGAGAAATAATGAGCTTTGCTTGCCAGTGAGGAGAAAAATCAACTATGGGAAATACTGTTGTTGAGAGGAACGCCGTGATGACAGAGTTCCGCAATGAGCCGTTTACTGATTTCGCCGTAGCGCAAAACGAAAAGGCGATGAGAGACGGTCTTGCCACTGTACGGAAGAATTTGGGCAAGAGTTTTCCGCTCGTCATCGGTGGCGAGCGCATTGAGACCAACGATTTTCTCGTTTCGACCAATCCTGCTAATCCGTCGGAAGTGATTGGTAAATTTCACAAGGCGACGACCGAGCACGCTGAAAAAGCGATGCAGACTGCATTGAAGACATTTGAAACCTGGAAGTACGTGGCTCCTGCTGAGCGCGCTAGCTATTTGTTTAAAGCCGCAGCCATCATGCGCGCTCGCAAGATGGAACTAGCGGCACTGATGATTTGCGAAATCGGTAAGAGTTGGGCTGAAGCCGATGGCGATGTTGCAGAAGCAATTGATTTTTGCGAATTCTATGGCCGCGAAATGATCCGCTTGAGCCAGCCGCAACCATTGGTCCCATATCCTGGCGAAGAAAATGAACTGCAGTACATTCCGCTGGGTGTGGGTGTTGTAATTCCACCATGGAATTTCCCGCTAGCTATTCTCGTTGGAATGACGACAGCAGCGCTTGTTTCCGGCAACACAGTGATTTTGAAACCATCGAGTGACACGCCAAGCATCGCTCAAGCATTTTTCGCTATCCTTGAGGAAGTCGGATTGCCACATGGCGTCGTCAACTTTTTGCCTGGTCCCGGCGCATCTGTTGGCGACTTTTTGATTATGCATCCTAAAACCCGCTTCATCGCCTTCACTGGTTCCAAGGAAGTTGGCTTACGCATAAACGAGCTTGCTGCAAAACCGCAGAAAGGACAGCTGTGGATTAAACGTGTTGTTGCTGAAATGGGTGGCAAGGACTCAATCATCGTCGATGATAGTGCTGATATTGATTCGACTGCTAAAGACGTCGTTGCTGCTGCTTTCGGCTTTTCTGGACAAAAATGTTCTGCATGCTCACGCGTTATTATTCATGAAAAAATCTACGACAAACTGCTTGCAAAAATTGTCGAAGAAACTAAAAAATTGACCATGGGCAATGTCGAAGACAAAGCCAATTACATGGGACCTGTGGCTTCTAAATCTGCATTTAAATCGATCTGCGAATACATTGAAATTGGCAAGACAGAAGGAAAATGCGTTGCAGGTGGAAATTACGACACCAAGGATGGTGCTGGTTTCTTTATCGAACCAACAGTCATTGAGGGCGTTAGCCCAACGGCTCGCATTGCTCAAGAAGAAATTTTTGGACCTGTTCTTGCTGTAATCAAAGCAAAAGATTGGAAAGATGCTCTCGAAATCGCCAATAACACAGAATTTGGTTTGACCGGTGCCGCTTACTCGAAAAATAGAGAGCACATCGAGCAGGCTCGCCGTGAATTCTTCGTTGGTAACTTGTATTTGAATCGTAAGTGCACCGGCGCTTTAGTGGGTGTACATCCATTTGGTGGATTCAATATGAGTGGCACAGACTCTAAAGCTGGTGGTCGCGATTATTTGTTGCTTTTTACTCAGGGCAAATCTATTTCCGAAAGACGCTAACTCTTGAAAGCATTTTTTTGCAAGAGCCAGTACCATATATGGTGGCGTCGGTGAAAACCAATGCTAGATGTCAAGGAAAGCATTTCTGGTACATAGCTGCCCGTTCCATTTCCGCAAGGAGACAGGGATGCTAAACTTGTGTCGAATTCAGCGTAGCAAAGAGAGGTTTCGATGGCAGAGTCCATTCAGCTAATTAGGCAAATTGCAGTTCGGGCGATCGTCACCGAGAACTTCAAGAGCCAGGTTGGCGCTGAAATTCAAAGAAATTTGCAGCAAATCGATGCTGAATTGCAGCAACTTGAGTTCAAGGGCAAACGAGCCATATCGGACCTCGAAAAGCGTTCTGCTGGCAATCTGACGCCTGATGTAAGAGCGCAGATGGATTCAGTGCGGGGCCAGGTTGAAACTGAAAAAGCCCGCTTGAATCAGATGAAGGAAGAGATGCAAGGACAGGTGCAGGCTCTTACAGAATTACCAATTGGCAGCGTAATCACCCAATTCACCGTGGAAAATCCAGTTGAAGTGAGATTGGGCGAAAACATCTTCCAGAGACTGGAAGGCGGTGAAATTCTCGTGAAAGACGGAGTCATTCAAGAAATTCGCGTCTGATATTGTAGGTTTCTACGCAATGGGTCTTCGCAATCCTTTAGTTACTGAGATAGTCTTTCAATCTCAGTGTGGTTTTTGATTGTCTCAGAGCGCGTAGAGCTTTCAACTCAATTTGTCTTGTTCTCTCGCGAGTGATTCCGACCATTTTTCCCACTTGTTCGAGCGTACGTTGCTTACCATCGTTGAGTCCGAATCGGAGCACAAGCACATCGCGTTCGCGTGGTGTCAAAGTGTTGAGAATACTCTTGATGTCGGCGGCCATCAGCGCAGCTTCTGTTGAATCCTCTGGCCTAGTTGAGTTTTCATCTTCAACCAGCTCGGCTAGCGAATTATCGTCTTCTTCTCCAAAAGGAGTGTCGAGAGACAATGGCAGTCGATTGGCGGCCAGAATTTCCTTGACCTTCACAACTGAAACGCCCATCCCTTTAGACAGCTCTTCCATAGTTGGTCGGCGCCCAAGTTCTTGCGACATCTGTCTTGTCACTTTGCGCAAATTGTTGATCGTTTCGACCATGTGCACGGGCACACGAATCGTGCGGGATTTATCCGCCAGCGCCCTCGTGATGCCCTGACGAATCCACCACGTGGCATAAGTCGAAAATTTGTAACCGCGTTCGGCGTCGAATTTTTCGGCAGCGCGAATTAGTCCGACGTTTCCTTCTTGAATCAAATCAAGAAAGGGCAAACCGCGGCCCTGGTATTTTTTCGCAACGCTTACGACCAGGCGAAGATTGCATTGCACCAGTCGTTTTTTTGCGAGCATGTCGCCCTTGACGATTCTTCTTGCTAGTTCGATTTCTTCGACGGCAGACAATAATTTGATTCGTCCAATTGAACGCAAATAAAGTTGAACGGGGTCTTCGCTGGTTGCTCCGCGCATTTTTGATTTTAAAGTTCTGATTCTTTCTGAACTGCCTTCAGATGAGTCGCTCGACTCAGAGTCTTCCATTGCTGAGGCATCGAGCTCTTCTCCGCCATAGCTAAAGCTCAGACCGGGCATAAGGTCATCGATATTGAGTTCATCAGCAGGTAGAGAATATTTTCTTTCCATTTTCCTGTCGCCCCTTGCCACCTTGGGAGGTTCCTCACTACACACCAAACGGCCGACCGCTTCCCTGCAGCCGCTTGTGTGGTTATTGGCATTACTGAGGTCTTTGCTCTTACTTGTTCTGTGATTTTAAAAATCAGCAAAAAATCCCAGTCCCCACAGTTCTAAAGACGCCGGGGGAAAATAGATGTTCCTATGCCAGAAGACTCCAGGGTTTACCCCAGGTATGAAGGCTGTGACGGGCTTTTGGGGACTTGAATTGCTGGTAAATTGCAATGGAATTGCTATTGATCTTTGATGCTGCCGTAGCTATGTAATCCGCCAAACCCTAGAGAATTGAAGCCTAAATAAGTAAGCAAAGTCAGAAGTAGCCCAGCTACTGCCACCAGTGAAAGCTTTTCGGCAGATAACTCGCGATGTACGCGCAGGTGGATGTATGCGGCATAGCTCAGCCACGTCACAAGAGCCATTGATTCTTTAGGATCCCATGACCAGTATGTTCCCCAGGCATGATTAGCCCACAAACCGCCGGTGATGATACCAATAGTCAAAAGTGGAAAGCCGATGGCGATGCAACGGTAGCTGACGTCGTCAAAAGTATTCGCCTGACTGGTCTGTGAAGCGGCAATGGTCGAGTTTTCGCTCTGCGTTTTGCGATCAAGAAACTTCCAGGCGAAACCCATGCCAACGAGGCTGCCGCCGACAAAAAGTAATTGCAGCCACTGAGTGCTGACTGTTGTGAAAGTGCCAAGACCAATGGCCGTGCTAGTCAAAAGCAAGGTCACAGCGGTAGCTGCAAGGCTTGCTCTACGTCCAGAATGCCAAAGTTGCAACATGCCTGAAAGTCCGCCTAGAAAAAACATGGCGTAAGAGACAATTAGTGGTGGCACATGGATTTGACGCCAGTAACTGACGAGGGCAGGGACTAGCGGGGTGATTTCGTGTTGTTTGGCAGGCAACCAGCTACCGTACAAGAACATAGTCGCTGCGGTGAGGCTGGCTAGCCAGCCTAATTGACGAATGCCATAGGACTTTGCCAGAAAAAGATAACCACCCATAGTGGCCCAGGCAAACCAGAGCAGCGATTCATACAAATTGGAAAGGGGGAAGCGCTGAGCTTCGACGCCTCTGGCGATGATTGCGGCAGTCAGAGCAATAAAACCGACAAGCACGATGGTTGAGGCGAATTTGAGACTGCGTTCTTTCCACTCTTTCATGCCGTTGGATGCGACAAACACCCAGAAAGAAGCCACCGAAGACAATCCAGCTGTATTTGTCAGTGCTAATTGAAAATCAGACATTGTTTGTGACCTTGGTTCCTGAAGCGGTTAATTCTGGATTTTTTTCAATTTTCGTTTCGATTTGATCTACTGAAGGCACTATCTTTGCAGGTTCGCCAATTTCATTCTTGAGAGAAAGCATAGTTTTCTCTAAAAATCGCTCAAATCCCACTTTGGCTTTATTTGAAGAGCCGCCAATATGAACAAGGATACCGCCTTTATCGATGTCGTCTTTTTGCGCTGCCACCCAGATATAACGATGGGGAAATGCCGCAAGCAGTACGCCAAGCATGATGAAACCGAAGGCCACATATGTAATCGGTAAGCCCGGATCGCATTTGTATTGCAGTCCTGTCACAGGCAATGGCTTGATGTATTTGAGTGTGACTGATCCTAGATCTACTGAACCGCCCACCGGAATCTGTGTGAGCAACTTGGGACTGGTCCACTCGGGGCGTTTGGCAAACAAGCGCAGTGGTTTGTCTTGTTCTTTAATAGAAAAAATCAAAATCGTGGTGCCATCAAGCGGCAAAAACGCGGCGTAACGTTGTCCCATCGGACGCAGGTCCAGTGCTTTTTCGCGTCCATTGAATGAGACGAGGACTTGATCCAGTCCCCAGCTGCTTTGGTAAACATCAACGTTTTCCCAGGTCAATGGGTCGTTTACCGAAATTTCTTTGGTACTTAGAACTTTGCCGGATGGATCGACGACGCTCAGTGTGCTGTACCACTGTTTCGCTTCGCCGGTGGGATAGTCTTCGCGTTTTGTCGCATCGACCCTTACTTTCCATTGCGGCAACTTTCCAATCCACAATTTGGAGTGCTCAGAATCGGCAAAAGCGAGAGAGTCACCTAATTTGACCGGCTTAAAACCAGAAAAACCTGTCCACGATGTAATTGATACGCCAAGCAACAGCGACAGTAAACCTATATGTGTCATCGTTGCAGCAAGACGTGACCAGCGTCCGGATTCTGCGCTCAGTCGAGTATCTTTGCGTTCGACCTTGTAGCCAGCGCGATTTAGTTTATGAGTGAGGTTGTTGAAAATATCGTCCACATTGCCACTGAGCGCGGCGCTTTGACGAGTGGGCAATTTTGAAACAGCAGTGGTCTCTAAGAATTTCAATGGTCCTTTTAGAAGTTTCAGACGTGGAAATACTCGTTGAAAACTGGCCACCGTCAAATTGACGGACAAAAAAGCAATGAGAATGAGAAAGTAAGGGGTGTGAAAAATATCGGTGATGCCCCACTTCATTAAATTGGTGGCTGTTTCCACGCCGAACTGTTGAATGATTTTGTCCTGACCAACGGTTGATTCTTGTGGGCACCATGCGCCAATCAGCACAGTCAGAGCCGATAGCGTTAAAAGAACGACCGCGAGTTTTACCGAATTGAAAAACTGGACGATTTTTTTTGCGAGATCATTGCCGTTCACGGTGTTGCCCACGTTGATGCTCATCAAGTTTGTCCTTCTTTGACGCTTGAATTTGCAACCGCTTCCGCAATGATCGCATCAGTAACGCTTAAAGCTTCGTCGAAATTCAAGCGCTTGAGGGCAAAGAGAATTTCTTCAGTGGATGCTAACTCGCGTGCTGTTTTATTGGCGCGACTGGGCTCAACAGAGCATTTAAGAGCATCCATTCTCTCTTTGAGATTGCTCAAAAACAGCACATATTTGTCGATGTCAGAAATCAAATGTGCTTCTATTCGCTGCACGAGAGCTTCTTCAAGCAAAGGAGATAAGCCATCTGATGAAGCAGATAATTTGAGGTGTCCACGCTTGATGCTTGTCGGCGGCACAAATGTCGATGCATTTAAGTGGTCACAGGCGTAAACCAAGGCTGACGTTTCTTTGCCCATCTCGATAGCCGCCTGGTTTTCTTCATCAGCATAAGATAGCGCATAGATCAAACTGTATTTCTTTTGCTTTGCTCGAGCGATGGCATCGGGGCCGAATTTTTCGCGAATCAAATTGACGCGAGCGCCGTGTATTTCTTTTAGAGACGAAAACTCTGCCACCATATGTGATGCAACAACGTCAATGTGCGCGCCATATTCGAGCACTTTTAAAGACTCTAGATAAGCCTGGCGACCGCCGCCAACAACCAGCAAACTTTGGCTGCTCAAATCAATGGAAATCGGAAAAAAGAAGCTTTCAGTATGCTTAGCTGTGTGTTTTGCGTCCATGACTTGGTGACCCAGTGCTATTTTTTGCGCGTGACGACATAATCAATGAGAGATTCGAGCGAATCTTTGCAATCGGATTGGGGCAGAACGAGCAGGCAATCTTTTCCTAAATTGGCGTAATGACGGCAGAGGTCTTGGGTTTTTTCAATTCCACCGTTTTCTTTGATCAATGTGAGCGCTTCTAGCGTTCCTTCAGCAGTGCTTACAGCACGCGTTTTAATCAATGTTTCGAGCCTCTTCGCCGCAGCGTCTCCTCTTTCTAAAACAAAGAGAGCAGGTGCTGTAATCACACCACCAGACAGGTCACTGCCTGCTTGTTTGCCCAGCTCAAAGGACGTGCCAGAAACATCGAGTAAATCGTCTACAATTTGAAAACACAGACCGAGATTCAAGCCATATTGTTTAAGTGATTCTACGACTTCATCGTTTGAGCCGTTCAAAATAGCGCCACTGTGGCTGCCGGCTGCAAACAATGAGGCAGTCTTGCCAATCGATTTGCGAATGTAAGAGTCAAAATTAATACTGGTCGAAAATTGTTGCTGCATTTGGCGAATTTCGCCTGAGCACAAATCACCCAGTACTTGTCCGTAAATGCCAACTACAACAGGATTCATGATACGAGACAGGCAAACCGATGCCTGGGCGAAAAGCAAATCGCCCATGAGCACTGCCAGTCGCTCGTTCCACTTTTTGTTGATAGTCTCTTGACCGCGTCTCAACGTCGCTTTGTCGATCACATCATCGTGAACCAGACTGGCTGTGTGAATTAACTCTGTTAAAACGGCCAGAATGATATGCAATCTGCTCAGTTCGCTATCTTTATCTTTTGCGGTTGCTTTGGAACACAGCAAAGTAATAGCCGGTCGGATTCTTTTGCCGCCCGCTTGAAAAATCTGTGCAAGCAATTCACCGATGAAAACAGTGTCATCAATCAAATTGGTGACAAGGTATTCTTCGACCAGAGCTATTTCGGGAGCCACTGGCGCCAGAATATTGGCTAATGACGCCGCATCACCAGGCTCAGAAGCGTGGTGATTGGATGCTGGACTTGTACTTTGATAGGTTGTCATCGGGACTTAAGCTTTCCACAAATGGCGCTTGTTCGTCAATTGAGAAAGCGCTTTCTTGATGAAACTGAAGCATTTATTAGCTGCAAGCAGTCTTTCTGCTCCAGATTATGCCAGACGCGCCCTTTGATCCGACTCCAGAACCAGCACAAAACTCGCAAAACTTTGCACGTATTGTTGCTAGAACCGATAGCACTTAGAGAGTTAAGCGGGCATAATATACGGTCTGAGATCTTTTCGATGCTATCGATGCAAATTGAACAATTCACATGCGGGGGTACTTGTGCTTACAGAGCTGAAAACTAAATTGCTGGCTAATCAAATCCTGCTGGGCGAAGCTCTGGGGCGCGCCTTGCCTAGTTTCCGCGGTAAGGTGGGAGATGCAAGGCTGAACTGGCTGGCTAATGAACTGCAGGGCTACCCTAATGCTTTGGATTTTTACAAAAATCCCTCCAACGAATTTCCTCCTTATCGAGTTGTGCAGGGTTCACTGCGAGTCATGGATAGTCAGGGTAACGTAGCACCTGTCGCGCACGCTATTGGTCAGCGCAAAGAGTTTTTTCTGGCAGCGCCTGTCGCCTGGTTGGAAGATTCAGCCAATATGCCCGGTCAAATTACTTATGTAGAATTACCCGAACTGAATATTTATATGGGCATGGGTATGGGTAACGCTGTGTGCGAGGTCTCGAAAGAGCAAATTGAGCGCATTCTTGTCAATTTCAAGCGCAGTTTCATTGCCTGTATCGATGAAGTTCTCGCGAAAAAGTAAAAGATACTAATTTACCAGGCAGGGCGCTTTGAACATGGTCCCAGTAGGAAAACTCATTGATTTGTTTCTAGCCGCGCCTTCTTTCGCCGTTGTCGGCGCTAGTGATGATCGGTCTAAGTACGGACACAAATGCTATGTCTGCTACAAACAGCATGGCAAAAAGGTATATCCCGTCAATCCTCGTGCGCAAACGGTGCTTGGCGATACGGCCTATGCCGATCTCGCTTCTTTGCCAGAGCCAGTGGAATCAGTGTCGGTGATTACACCACCGGCGGTGACAGAAAAAGTAGTCGATGATGCCATTGCTGCAGGAGTGAAGAACATTTGGCTGCAGCCAGGAGCAGAAAGTCAGGCGGCAGTGGACAAAGCGCGCGCCGCTGGTCTCAATGTTATTGCTGGTGGACCGTGTCTGCTAGTGACTCTTGGCTATCACGAATAGTTGGTCGGAGGCTTGAGAAAACAATGGCAGGCGTAAGTAGTGTCAGTACAGTCGAAAGCTTAGATCTTTCGGCTATCCAGGCTGAATTGCAGAAGCAAAATCTCGATGGTTGGCTGTTTTATTATTTTCACGAAAATGATCCTCTCGCCTTGCGCATTCTCAAACTTGAAGGCGATCATTTCTTTTCCAGGCGTTGGTTCTATTTCATTCCGGCAAAGGGGCAGCCAAAAAAGCTTGTCCACCGCATCGAAGATACGGCACTCGATGGATTGCCTGGTCAGACGAATATTTATCTTGGCTGGCGCCAGCTAGAGCTCAAACTAAAAGAACTTCTCGATGGCAGCAAAAAAGTTGCCATGCAATACTCGCCCCGCAATGCCGTTCCTTATGTTTCAAAAGTCGACGGTGGCATTCTCGACCTTCTCAAAGAATTTGGTATCCGGGTGGTCAGCTCGGGTGATCTGGTGCAGCAATTCGAATCTATCTGGAGCGAATCGCAGCTGCAATCGCATGTGGAGGCTGCCACGATTCTCCGACAGACAGTTTTTGCGGCATTTCGGGAAATAAAAAAACGCTTGGGTGCAGGCGAATCGATCAATGAATACCAAATTCAACAATTTATTCTCGAAGAATTCGAGCGTCATCAAATGACCACCAATTCACCGCCGATAGTTGCAGTCAATGAACACAGCGGCAGCCCACATTATCAGCCAGCCGTCGATAGACACTGGGAAATTAAAGAAAACGATTTTGTACTACTGGATATCTGGGCTAAGAAAAAAGAGCCTGCTGACGCAGTTTACGCCGACATCACTTGGACAGGCTATGTGGGCGAGAGTGTGCCAGCTCGCTATCAAGAGATTTTCGCGGTTGTTGCAGGCGGCCGGGACGCGGCCTTGAACTTTGTTCGTGAGGCGGTGACTCAGGAGCGCAAGATTTATGGCTGGGAAGTCGATGATGCAGCGCGCAACTATATTACGGCTAAGGGCTATGGCGACTATTTCGTGCACAGAACCGGACATTCTATTGGTATTGAAGTCCATGGCAATGGTTGTAACATCGATAATCTCGAAACAAAGGACGAGCGCACGATTCTACCCAATACGGCTTTTTCCATAGAGCCTGGCGTTTATCTCAAAGATTTTGGCGTGCGCAGTGAGATTGATGTTTTTGTTTCAAGAACAGAAGTAATTGTCGCTGGTGGCGATATTCAAACTGAAGTTATCGCTATTAAGTGTCTTTAGGCTCGTTTTTATTGGCTGGTGGGAACTATCTTCACTACAAAAACCGTCGAAGTCCTTGACCAGTTTGCTCTAACTGTTATTTCCTCCTAAAATCCCGGCATGGATACTAAAGCTATTTAAGGGAACTATTGGTAATTTAGGTTTACCTAATGACAATTGGGATTAAACTGGGTGTACAGTATCGCTATTACCTTTGGCATCCTATAATAGAGAAAGCTCTAATTATTCTCCGAGCGTCATAAACGCTGTACGAATCACTCAAACTCAACTAGTGCGGACTTAAGATGCAAGAAAAACTTCCTAATGAACAGGCCTTTTCGGTAACAGACGAACACCGCGCCCGCTGGAATGTTCTCGACATGATTACCGTGATTGCCAAAGGCACCGTGCCCACATATATGTTCATGGACATAGATATGACTTGGGCGGAAGGTTTGAGAGGCCAATTTAAAGATTTAGGGCGCAAGATTACTGTGACGGCGATTTTGCTCAAGGCAATAGGCATCGCCCAGCGTTCACATCCAGCCAGTCGCACAGCTGCTTTGCCATTTGGTAAAAGAGCGATTCTCAATAACATTGTTGCCGGCTTCACTGTCGAGCGTTTTGTTGGCTCGCAGCCAGCAGTGTTTTTCGGTGCAATTGAAGCTCCCGATACCAAGCCGCTGGAGCTGATTTCAGAAGAATTAAAAGGTTATGGAACCGCTGAGATGAAGGATGTCGATCATCTCGCTACGCAACATTGGTTCAACTATATGCCCTGGCTATTTCGTCAGGCGGTGTTGTGGTTTGGCCAGCGCTTTCCATCTGTACGTCTGCGTCACATGGGCGCTACTTTTGGTTTGAGTTCACTCGGCAAATTCGGTATCAAGGCTTTGATTCCGCCATGCGCGAGCACATCGACATTCGGTATTGGCGAAGTTGAATACCGCCCTGTCGTTAGAGACGGCAAAGTGGAAGTTCGACCGATGATGACCATCACTTTGAATTTCGACCATCGCATGATTGATGGCGCACCTGCCGCTCGCTTCATGCAAGATATTCGTCAGCTCATGGAAGGCGGATTAGAGTCGCATGTAGCTGAAAGTCTTGTCAAAAAAGACAAAGACCAGAAGCTTCCAGCGCCCGCTTCGCAATTGAGTTCGACTTATTCCAAGGCTTAAACCCAGAGCCATTGCATGCGCGATGGAATATTCAGACCAAGCTTGATTAGTGCGTCATCGACGTTGACGTTATTTGCCTTGCAGTGCTGCAAAATGAGGACGGCATTGTCATTGGTAACATAGCCTTCTCGCAGCAGAGAATAAGTGCGTAGAGCCGTATAAAGACTGACATCATTGACCAGTCCTGCGGCCAGCAATTTCTTTCCGGCTTTGACAGAGCTGTCTTCGTCTTCCGGAATGATCTGTTTGATTGATTCTGCCGACCCACATGTGCCAGCCTTTTGCATCAATTCTGTAAAACGCAAAATGGGCGGTGCAACTTGCGGTGGTGGCTGTAGTTCAGCTACAGCTTGGTAGACAGATACTTCTTTGGTCCTGACCGAGCGCAGCGCTTCGGCGGCTTGATAGCCTCTCAATGTGTCGGAAGCGGTCAGATCTTGCAAGTAGACTGCTGCCTCGAGCAAACTACTGGTGGCAAGACCTTGCTCCAACAAGATTTGACCGAATGACTTTTCTTTGACCAATTCGATTTCAAGGCATTCGAGCATATCGCTTTCACCCAGAAATCCAGACATCTGAAAGAGCTCGCCGAGTTTTAGTGATTGTCCGGGCCCTTCTCTGTAGAGTCCCAGCTCAAACAATGCTTGTTCGATTGTGATGCGCCTGCGTCCGACTGCCTGTAGGCCGTTAATAGCGTCGTCCACAACGATTTTTTGATCGCGAACCAACAACAATGCGTTTAGTGAGGCAATCATCATCCAGCTCGATAAATCTCGATTTAAAACGAGCAAACGGCCGATGGTCATACCGCTTGAAAGTGATCGCTGCAAGGCAGAACCCAGTTGCTCGCGGGTAATCATGTTGGCGTCGAGCAAAAGATTGGTGAGAGTGTTTGTGATGGAGGGCGCCACCATCGTCTTTTTATGCACCGAGGTGAGCACATTTACAGCTTCGTCAAATTCGAGATTGTTTTGTTTGGCGAATCTCAAAGCTTTTACGGCGGTGTCTAGGCTGATTCGACCCTCAGTAATTTCAGTCTGCGCCTCAAGAATCGACTTGAGCGAATGATCTGAAGCGTATCCGAGCATTGATAAGGCTCGTTGGAGGGGACAGTTGAGATTCTTTGCCGTGCGCAGCGCCTCTTCAAGCTTGTCTTGGGCGACTGCGTTTGTGCCCTGAATGAGCAGCACCAGTGTATCGGAAAACTTTTTTAGTTCAGCCATGACTTATCTTCGTGGTCGCCGGGATCTGCATTATGGCACTTTTCGTTTCCAAGAATAGGGAGCGAATAATGCTTGCCGAAGCACTGATAAATTTGTTCACCATAGATGCCTGGACCAGGCAAATAGTTTAATAAAGGAGTCGTGAAGCAAATCTGCTTTGAAACTGCATTTACAGGCTTTTATCGAGGGCTTCTTATAATCAAATACCCATGCTTTAACTGCGACAATCAACTATCACTCATTTTTAAATAAATTTCTCGCAAGACGTGTGGAGAAGCGAAACTTGGTGCATAGTTAAGTATTCGAGACTCATTTATAGAGACAATAAGCATTCATGACACGAACAGGCAAACCTCAGAACAGAAAAAAACTCAGCACGGCCGTGGTAAACGGTAAAGGTCGGGCGTCGACAGACAGTCCTAAAAGCAAGCCTGTTCCGACAAAAGTGACTAAAAAGGTTCAGGAAAATGTCGGCTACTATCGATATGCCACTATATCTGGTGACAAAATCGTCTTTGCTTGTGAGGATGATTTATGGAGCGTTCCTGTCACTGGCGGCCACGCTAAGAAGATTACAGCCGGTCGTAGCGAGTGTTCATTGCCACGTTTTTCGCCAGATGGCACGATGGTTGCTTTTGTGGGACGCACGGAAGGTCACCCAGAAGTCTATGTAATGCCAGCCGAAGGCGGTTTACCCCGCCGACTGACCTATCTCGGTGGTGAGACTTGCACTGTTTGCGGTTGGTCCAAAGATGGCAAAGAGGTATTGTTTGTATCTGATGCTCAGTCGCCTTTTCTCAGACATTCGCAAGCTCTAGCCGTATCGATAGCTGGCGGCGTGGCTCGTTCTCTCAATCTTGGCCATATGGTTTATTTTGATATCGATGAGAAAGGCAAAACTCTAATCGGTAGAAATAGCCTCGATCCTGCTCGATGGAAAAGATATAGAGGAGGTACTGCAGGCGATATCTGGATCGACCAAAAAGGAGACGGGCAATACAAACCTTTGCTGAATATTTCAGGCAACCACGTAGCGCCGATGTGGGTTGGCGGAAAAGTTTACTTTCTATCCGATCACGAAGGCATCGGCAATTTGTATTGTTGCAAGAGCGATGGTTCGCAACTAGAGCGGCTCACGAATCACCAGGAGTATTACGCGAGATTTCCCTCGACTGATGGAAAAAGGATCGTTTACACAAACGGCGGAGATATTTGTGTTTACGACATAAAGCAGAAGAAAACGAGCAAAATTCAAGTTATAGCTCCTGCCACAACCTATCAATCGCAACGCAAATTTATTGATAGCCGCAATTATCTGGAGCATTTTTCTCTCCATCCTGACGGCCACTCGCTGGCTGTAATAGCTCGCGGACAGCCCGTAACCATGGGGAACTGGGAAGGAGCCGTGATCCAGCACGGTTCGTTGAGTTCAGGCCGCCATCGACACGCAAAATGGCTCAATGATGGCAAACGCATAGTCCTGGTCAATGACAGTGAGGGCTATGAACGGCTGGAAATTCATACTGTTGATCAAAGTAGTCCGCCTGTATTTTTGCCACAACTGGATCTTGGACGCGTGCTGGACTTAACGGTATCACCCAAGTTCGATGTCGTTGCTTTGACCAATCATCGTCATGAATTGATTCTGGTGCAACTCAAAACACATAAGACAAAAGTAGTAGATAAGAGTGCGGCCAGCCGTATCTTCGATATGTCCTGGTCTGCTGACGGACGCTGGGTTGCTTATTCTTGGGCTCCTCATCCTCAGGCTTTTATCATCAAGGTCGCTGATGTTCGACAGGGCACCACGCATGCTGTGACAAAAGAGTTAAATTCGGATTTTTCGCCGTGTTTTGACCCCGAGGGCAAATATCTATACTTTCTCTCCAATCGCGATTTTCACCCGATTTATGACTCATTGCAGTTTGATTTGAGTTTTCCGACATCGACAAAACCTTATGTCATACCTTTACGCAAAGACGTCCCGTCGCCGTTTTTGCGCTCGCCCAAAGCACTTTTTACGTCGAATTCTAATAGTCCGAGCAATAACAACAGCTCTAGCAACGCCAGCAATTCGAGCAGTGCGTCTGGAAATAATGCCGAGAACAAAGATGCCAAGGCAGCCGCTAAAACTGCTGGTGCAGCCGGCGCTGATAAAAGGAATGAGGATGCCACTTTCGATATTGATTTCGACGGGATCGATTCTCGTGTGCTTGCGTTTCCTATAGATGAAGGGCGTTATGTCCACATGGAAGCGCTAAAAAAACGCGTAATACTTTCGTCGTTTGCAGTGCGGGGAATTCGCCCCAATCACAGCATTTATGCTGAGGATAATGATGTTGGTCGTTTGATTGCCTATGACTTTGAAGAGCAGAGGTGGGCTACTCTCGTGAGAGAGGTTGGCACTTTCAGGCTTGGTCCTGACAATCGCACCCTTGTCTATAGAGTTAATCGCTGGGCTTTGCGAGTGATCGATGCTGGCGCTACCTTAGCAGCCGAAGGAGTCGATCCCCCTATTCCCTCACCATCAGAGTTCTCTCGTAAATCTGGTTGGATTAATCTATCTCGAGCGCGAATTCTAATTCAGCCTCAAGAAGAGTGGCAGCAAATGTATGAAGAAGCGTGGCGTCTGCAAAGTGAACAATTTTGGGATGAGAGTATGTCAGACGTTGACTGGCAGCTTGTGCACGATCGCTACGACAGTTTGTTGCCGCGTATTCGAACACGGTCAGAATTGTCTGACATCATGTGGGAAATGCAAGGTGAGCTTGGCACCTCTCATGCCTATGAAATGGGTGGTGACTACCCGAGCTCGCCATTCTATTACCGTGGTTTTCTTGGTGCAAACCTGTCCTGGAATGCCAAAAAGAAAGCTTATCGCATCGATCAAATAATTCGAGGCGATTCCTGGAATAGTGAAGTTGATTCACCCCTGGCCGTGCCTGGTTTAAAGATTAAGGAGGGCGATTACATTCACGCAGTCGATGGCAATCTTGCCACGTACGAGTGTTCAATTGACGAATTATTGTTGAACAAGGCTGTGTGCGAAGTTGATTTGACTGTGAGCGATGATGGCAAAGATTTTCGTCATGTGATCGTCAAAACCCTGTACAGTGAACGACTCTTGCGCTATCGACACTGGGTCGAAAACAATCGTCGAATTGTGCACGAAAAGAGTAAAGGCAAAGTTGGCTATTTGCACATTCCAGACATGGGACCTTTCGGTTTTGCTGAATTTCATCGAGGTTATCTTGCCGAACATGCTCGCGACGGACTGATTGTCGATGCTCGCTATAATCGCGGCGGGCACGTGTCGGCTTTACTTTTAGAAAAGCTTTTGAGAAAGAGAGTTGGCTATGATGTTTCACGCTGGGGACAGCCACAACCATATCCTGCTGAATCAGTAGGCGGACCTATCGTAGCCTTGACCAATCAATTTGCTGGCTCTGACGGCGACATATTCAGTCATTGCTTTAAACTCTATAAGCTTGGACCGCTTGTAGGCAAACGTACTTGGGGCGGTGTGATTGGCATTTGGCCGCGTCATCGCCTGGTTGATGGCACGATTACGACACAACCTGAATTCAGCTTCTGGTTCAAAGATGTTGGATTTCGTGTAGAAAATTATGGTACTGATCCCGATTTTGATATTGATATTGCACCACACGATTATAAAAAGGGCATCGACCCGCAAATGGATAAAGCGCTGGAGCTGGCTTTGAAGGAGCTTAAAGCCAATCCGCCAATGATGCCGGATTTCACGAACAAACCGAGTTTGCCCGTGCCTGGTGCGTTGCGAAGAAAGAAAGCGAAATAATTACGTTGTTCAGAAAAAGTGTGCTTGATGTCAAATGACTTCTAATCTGAAGCTATCGGCACTTCAAACCAGAATGTCGACCCTTCGCCTGGTTTTGTAATCAATCCAATTTCGCCGCCGTGCTGTTCAACAATGGACTTTGATATTGCCAAGCCAAGCCCGGTGCCACCTTTTGCGCGTGCGTCGGAAGAATCTACTTGCTGGAAGCTGTGAAAAAGTTTCGAAATTTGGTCTTCAGGAATTCCCGCGCCTTTGTCGGTAATACAAAAGCGGATCTTTGTACCAGCTGGTTCGCTGCTGACAGTGACTATGCCATCTTCAGGTGAGAACTTGACGGCGTTACTCAAAAGGTTAACTAACACTTGAGTCATGCGATCGCGGTCACCATAGACGAATTCTTTGCTTGTAGATGTGTTAACAAACTCGACGTGACTAGTGGATGCCATCGATTTGAGGCTCGTTATGCCTGTTTCAATCAATTCAGAAACTGCGAGCTTTTCGAATTTAAGTTCAAGCATGCCAGCTTCGATTTTGCGCAAGTCGAGTATGTCATTGATCAACCTTACAAGGCGATCGGCTTCCTCTCTACCAATTTTCACGAGTTGAGTGGCTCGAGGTGTGAGGGTTCCCCCCTTACCAGCCTCCAGGAGACCAAGTGAAGCCCTAATAGACGTTAATGGAGATCGTAATTCATGTGAAACGATTGAGTAAAATTCACTGACTCGTTTTTCCGCTTCTTTCTTTTCAGAAATATCCCGACCAATGACCGAAATTTCGCTCATTTTGCCAGTTCTGTCGTTAATCACGGTCCAGGACTGTGACACACAAATCTCGTTGCCGTTGCGGCGCTTGTGCATCATCTCTTGATTCTCTAATTGACCGTCCTTTTGTACGGCTTCAAATTGATGCTTCACTTCAGCGGCCTGATCATTGCCAACCAATATCGAATAGGGTTTGCCGATCGCTTCCTTACTGGACCAACCGTAGAGACGAGCGGCACCGCGATTCCAATTAGTGATCTTGCCATCTTTGTCCATACCAATGATGGAATCGACGGTAGAACGCACGATGTGAGCTAATCTTTGATTCTCTTGCTCAGCATATTTGTGTAGAATAAACTGTCCAATTTGTAGACCCATTGACTGTAGAAGTGAACTAGTTTCGGTATCAATCACGTCCTTGGACGAATAAAAGAACTGGCAAACGCCCATAACAATTCCGTCGACCATAAGTGGAAAGCCGTATGCAGAGAGCGGCTCTGAACAACCTACAAATGAATCTCCAGAACATAAGTCATTGATTTTGGCAGCATCCATCTCGATTGCTCTACTTCTAGAAAACACCAGTTGTGCGAGTTTTTTGCTGCATGTGTCAGGGAAATCCATAGGCGAAAATTTCGTGACACAGACGATTTCTTTTGAGGTACGGTCTGTTACCCAAAACGCACTATAGACTACGTCACGAGCAAGGACTTGATTGATAACTTTTAGAATCGTCGGTGCTGCGTCTTCGACCGACGCTGAATTATTCAATGAGGAAGCAACGGCATGCTGAGCGGACAATTTTTTCTCACTATCTCGCAATTCTCTAGTTCGCAGCTGTACCTCTCGTTCAACCTTTTCTCTGCTGGTTTCTATTTCTACAACCCTTGCGGACCGGTGTTTGAGCTCGGAAGTAATTGCCACACACCCATAAATTAAGAAAACGTCCTGAAAGATGACCCATGCCGCGTGTTCGATCCAGCGAAATGGCTGAACTGTAGTGGTTCCAAAAATTGAAAGGGGAAAATAAAAACCGCGTACAAAGTGATCTATTGTCACTACAAGTGATGCTGTTATAAGGACTCGCCAATCAAAATAGAAAGCAAGAAATGCCAGAGAACCAAAAATATGAAAATGTGTCTCTATGCGCCCTCCAGATACGTCTATCAGAAGGGAAGACATTAGCATCTGTCCAATTGCGATAACATGTCTGGTAAGAGTCTTTCCGGGTTGAAAAAATGCAAGAATCGCTGGCAAGGTGAAGATCGCCCCACCCAAAAATATCGCTGCATAAAGATGGATATGAGTTTGACTAGTGGCACCAATCCATGTGCGCGGTGACCAAACTAAGGCAGTGATTATGCAGGCGATCCACTCTGAAAATAGCAAAATTGCAAATAGTTTGTCGACCTTTTTGTAAATACTGGTCTTGGAGTGCTCAAAGAGCCTCTGTACACGCTGATCAAACGTGGCATGACCATTTACAAAATCAACCTCGGCTATAGCGGTATCATTCATAAGCGCTGATGGTAGTCCTGAAGCGAATGCACGCATTTGAATTACCTCCGGTGAGTCGCGGTATCAGAGGTGTTCGAAGCAAATAATGGGCAACCGTAGACGTCTGTGCACTCAAAAGTATTTCTCTTTTTGCCTATGCTTTGTAAAGCTGTGTCTAAACCGAGATTATCACCGAAGTGTCCCCTCGATGATGTTATTCCCCCAGAAAAGACAAGCCTTCCTTCTGGGTTGTATATCATCATTTGACCGGAGGTTTTGGACCCGAAGATGCCAGCCTCACGTCCATCTTCGTCTACAAGCGCATGTACTCCATTGATTTTTGAAGTTTGCTCAAAAAGGTCGCTCTTTGCAAATTTTTCCGAGCACCCAGTCGGCTTTAAAAAGAGAGCGTAGGCCGTAGCGTCGTCGCTAGAGTGCTGCATCAATTCTTCCAGTTCACCAACCGAGGCTTTAGAGCAAGGACACTGTGGATGTAAAAAGGCGACTATGGTGAATTTCCCCCGTACAAGCTTTAATTTAGAGTCCGCAGGAAATTGGCTTATGGTTTGCGCTTTCTGTCCAGGCCGAGTACCGAACTCAATTAATTGAACGGTTAAGTACGCACATATGGATAACCATAAGGCTATTGCGGTGGGTACAAGCATTTTTGATTTCATGAGCTCGCGCTGTTTCCGGTCAATTGCAATTTCGGTTTGTGGAATTGGCGGATCAAATGGTTTGAGGATTACTCCTATTAAACCCAGTAAGGATTAAGTTGCAACATTCATCCTTTGCACGTTCGTAAATGATGTTGGGGCCGTCATCTCTGGCATGCGAACTCAACTTACCGCTCTCATCATATGGCTATTTGGAGTTCCTGGAATCACCCGTTAGGATGGCCGTGATTGGGATTGTTATTAGACTTGCGCCTCTGGCTATGACTACGATAAGCGACAGAGATGGCCTGCAAATCTTAGAATATGCGTCTTTAGTCTGACGGAAAGGTAAACCGATAACGGTTCAACAAATTCAGAATATGCATCTTCTGTCTGACTGAAAGGTAAACCGATAACGGATGAAACAATGTCCAAACGCGATGACGTTCTCTAGTTAAGGGCGGTCCCGCTTGCATCGTTGTCACGTTTAACTGTTATGCTCAAATTTCGTTCCGCTGCAGAGTCTTGTCATATGCTTCTCGTGTTTTTGCGTCGGAGTGAATTTTCCAGGTATCTGTAATTGTTCTGCAGTTTTTGAAAAATCTGCGATTTGCTAAGGGACATAAGTCTTTGGCGAATGCTCAAGTGCCAGTGACTAAATCTCGGCAGTTAATTAACCGCGCCATTGGCACTCTTTAGCGACTTAACTAAATCTCCATAACCGCCCCATGCCTGTTGGATATTATTCAAGCCCTGACCATAGCTTTCTCCAGCCGATCCAAGCGCGTTGCTCGCTCCATTGGCTTGATAATTTGGTAATGGTGGCAGTTTTGCGAGCGCATCTTTCGCTTCATCGACTCCATGTGCGGAAGCCTTTTGTAAATACTGACTGGCTTTCGCCAGATCTTGCGGTACACCGTCACCGTTGGCGTGCATCATTCCGAGATTATATTCCGCTTCGGGGATGTTCCTTTCAGCTGCTTTTGTCAGCCAATCTCGCGCTTTTTCGGCGTCTTTGACGACTACTGCATTACCTTGCTGATACATGCGCCCAAGAGTGCACTGGGCGTCACCAAAGTCCTGCATCGCAGATTTCTCGTAGTAAGCCACAGCCTTCGATATATTCTTTTCGACACCAATTCCGTTTTCATACATCATGCCAATTATATGCTGCGCTGTTGGATGCCCTTGTTTGGCAAGCTTGTGAAATTGCTTAAAAGCTCTGTGATATTTGTGCTGTTGTATAGATGCGCTTGCGGAATCTAGTTTTTTATTGGCCTTTTCAGTTGCTGATATTGCCGCTGCCTGCGCCATTGAGCAAGAAAAAATGAGAATCGAATTGAGAACAAAAATTGTCACCCAGCGGGTTCTAAGGTAGCTATTCATAGTGATTGTAAACGTAGTAGTCAATTGGTATCGAATACGGTGCAGTGCTAGACTCTAACGCAGCGAACATTTTTATAAAAGGTGCTAACAGTATACGTCTTTTTAATATTGTGATCAGGCTCTTTGTTGGACCGACCAACGTCAACAGACGGAAGTGCTAGAGTGTTAAATAAGAAGAGCCGTTGAAGCACTGCTGATGGACTTTTTCTGTTTATTTTCGGTTTGCAGGTTCGGAAAGGTTCGAAAAACACGTGGCTACTAAAGAAATCGAAATTGTCAGACCCGAAAAACAAGCCATGCATGTTCTTGTCGTCGAGGACAATCCGACCCAGTCGACGTTGCTGCGTTTGCACCTGCAAAAGCTCGGTTTTGGCGTCGATTGCGTTATGACGCTGGCAAACGCCCTCGAGCGTTTGAGCAAGCCAGGTATAGACGTTGTGCTGTTGGATCTATCACTTCCAGATAGCAATGGTATCGAGTCTTTTTACAGAGTCCATTCATTATCTGAAAGCACGCCAGTTGTCGTTTTAAGTGCCCTGGATGACCAGGAAGTAGCGCTTGAGGCTCTGCAACACGGCGCGCAGGATTATTTGATTAAAGGACGAGTTTCTGATGATTCGGTCGTACGTTGCTTGCGTTATGCCATTGAACGCAATCGTGTTGAGGCGGCGCTTCGCCAGAGTGAAAGGCGCACACGTTTAATCATTGAAAATTCTCTTGACGCCTTTATCGCTATCGATTCTGAAGGTTGTATCACTGACTGGAATTTGCAAGCCGAGAAGTTATTTGGCTGGACACGCAAGCACGTGCTTGGCAAGTTGGTGGCGGAAGTAATTGTGCCGTCTCGTTTTCGGGACAAACACGTCCTCGATCGAGACCAGTTATTTTCAATGACCCGCGGGCGCATGCTAAACAAACGGCGTGAGATGTATGTTCTCAATAAGAATCAGCAGGAGTTTCCCGTCGAAATTGGCGTTTTCCCTATCAAAGACCGCGATAAGCAATCGTACTGCGCCTTTGTCAGTGATATCACCGAGCGTAAATTGATTGACGAGAAAACCCGGGAACTTAATGAAGAGTTGGAACGCCGTGTACAAGAACGAACTACGGAGTTGATTCGCTCCAATCAAGAACTCGAACAATTTGCCAAAATTGCCTCACACGACCTGCAAGAGCCTCTGCGAGCCATTCAGGGGTTTGCGACATTGCTCAAAACCCGCTATAAGGGCAAGCTCGACGAAGCAGGCGATGAGTTCATTGACTTCATGGTGGACGGAACCAGTCGTATGCAACAACTAATTCAAGCTGTGCTGCTCCATTCGAGTATCAAAACGGAAGAGGACTTGACTAGCATCACGGACGTCAGTTCGGTTCTTGACGAGGTTTTTACAAATTTGCGCCAGTCTATAAAAGAGAGCAAAGCGCAGTTTGAAATCAGCGAAATGCCTGAAGTAGCTGTAGAACGGACACAATTAATTCAGCTATTTCAGAATTTAATCAGTAACTCAATCAAGTATGGTGGGGACGAACCGCCCAATGTTCACATTTCGGCGGAATTATCGGTTGATCGATGGCTATTCACTTTGAGGGATAATGGTATCGGAGTTGACCCCAAGTACGCTGAGAAGATTTTCGACATGTTTGCCCGACTTCACGGCAAAACGCAGTATCAGGGTACAGGAATTGGTCTTGCCATTTGCAAGAAAATCGTAATGGCGCACGGCGGAAAAATATGGATGGAATCTGAGCCCGGACAAGGATCGATATTTTATTTTTCGCTTCCAGCCGCTCTACACGCTAAGGAGAATTCGCATGGGTAATCGCATCGAAATATTGTTGGTTGAAGACACACCTTCAGACGTCAGATTGACGCAGGAAGCGCTCAAGGATTCCGGCCTGGAATACAACTTGGCAGTTGTCTCCGACGGCGTTGAGGCGATGGAATACTTGAACGGCAAAAAGACTTCTTCTGAAAAATTGCCTGACGTTATTCTGCTTGACCTCAACATGCCTAAAAAGAACGGTCATGAAGTTCTTGCAGACATTCATGCTGACGCCACTTTAAGAACTATTCCTGTAGTCGTCTTGACTGTATCTCGCCGCGACGAAGATGTCATGGAAGCGCTCAAAGTGAAAATGAATTATTACTTGGCTAAGCCTGTTTCAGCAGAAACTCTGGCCGCTTTGGTCAATTCGATTTTCTCTTTGAGCTCCGAAGAGGCGTTTGCAGCAGACTCAAACAAAGAGCTCGCGCCTCACGAAGTGCACGTGCGCTATGTGCTTGCTTGCAATCCACATACATCGCCCGCGGTGCTGCGCAAACTAGCTCACGAAAAAAATCATCGTGTCAGAATCGAAGTTGCTGAAAATCCTCAAACACCTCAGGACGTTCTCGAAGAAATGTCCCGCGACGAGCATCCAGACGTGCGTCTGGGAGTCAGCGAAAATCCTGCCGCGCCAGAATCGTTGCTTGAAAAATTGGCAAAAGATTCTAGTGAAGATGTACGCATGGGAATCGCTGAAAATCCGCGTATCCCATCGCATATCTTGCGTTTGCTTGAAGAAGATGAAAATACGTTCGTGGCTTCCTCGGCCAAGAAGAGCCTGGCTCATTAATCAAGACATAAAACAGTAATACGATCTTAAAGAGGTTCAGTTAAAAGGCTGAACCTCTTTGCGTAAGCCTGCTAAGATTGTGCGATGCAAATTTTAATTGAAAAAATCAAAAAAGAAGGACAGATCCTCGGCAACGGTATATTGAAAGTAGACTCTTTCATGAACCATCAGATAGATCCTGTTCTGATGCACGAAGTGGGGTTGGAGTTTGCTAGAGTTTTTGCTCAATACGCTCCGACGCGTGTTTTGACTGCTGAGACAAGCGGTATCGCCCCAGCGCTCTCTACGGCTATGGCTCTGAAGGTGCCTTTGGTTTTCGCCCGTAAAAATCGTCCAGTAACAATGTCCGAGCCATTTGAAGCGAAAGCACCTTCGCACACCAAAGGTGGCATTGTTTCGCTGATGGTATCACCTGAATATTTAGTTAGTAGTGATCGAATATTGATTGTTGATGATTTTCTCGCTTCAGCGCAAACACTTGTAGCCCTGGCCAAATTGGTCGAACAAAGCGGCGCCACTCTCATTGGAATTGGCACCGTTATCGAGAAAGTTTATTCAAATGGTCGCGCGCTCTTGAAAGACATCAACGTACCGGTCGTGTCACTTGCTCGTATTAAAAGCATCGAATCGGACCAAATTGTCTTTGCTGAATAAGACTGATAATTATTTACCCTGATCCTAGTATCCTTAAATCGCTATTCAAGAATGAAGATAGCGTTTATATTTGTTTGGGGAGCAAATTCATTTTTTTGAAAACGTTTTCTTTTTACTACAAAAATGACTAGAACATTTCAGGCGTAAAGTTGATGTCTCTTAGTGGGAGGGTATATGCGTAGACCTTTTGGTTTTCTGATTTTGCCTGCAATGATGCTGCTTTTGGGCGGTTGTGCTGAGCAAGCAATGCACATTGATGCAGCCAAGCGTCTTGAACCGACGGACGCAGCCGGTGCTGTCGAAGAATGTAAGAAAGTATTGAAGGATAAACCTACCGATTTTGAAGCCAACATGGTCCTTGCTCGTTGTCTGCAAAAATTGAATGACAATGCCGGTGCCGAAGAGGCTTATAAAAATGCTTTGAAGGGCGACCCGAAAAGTGTTGATGGGCATATCAGATTAGGCACTTTGTATTTGAGCCGCAAGAACACTGACGAAGCCAAACAGGAATTCGAGCAGGCCGTCTATTACGACAACAAGAGCGTCCCTGCTTTATGCGGACAAGGACAAGTCTTTGAGGCCAAAGGCGATATGGCTTCTGCTGTCGATAAATATCGTGACGCTGTCAAAGCAGATCCAGACAGTATCGACGCCCACCAAACGCTAGCCCTTGCTCTCGGCAAGATGGACAAATTTGATGAAGCTAAGGTGGAAATTGAAGCTGTGCGCAAACTTAAAGAAGCGCCACCAAAGGCAAAACCCTGAGGCCAAAACCTCTGTGAAAATTATTCGATATGGATTTTGGTGCCTGTTGCTGGTTCTTTGAATTCTGACCAGGCAGAGCCGCCGCGCTGAAACAGCTCCCAGTAACGCTTGTCTTGACCCGAGCTACCCGGAGCAAATGCCAGATCGCCTTCCATGACAGAGAAACTGCCGGTAGCCACGGTGGCGGTTCTAATCGTGCTGCCGATGCGGATTTTCAAACGTGAACCGGGCGTTAAGGATTGTGTAGTACTGTCGCCAGCACGGAACGTAGTTTTGATGTTGCCGAAAGAATCAACGTAACCGATTACGTGCTGTGGCACGTCGGGAATGACATCAAACGCTTCCAGTTTGTGGTTGATGAAGGTGTAATCGTCCAAAACTGCCTGCCCGACTAATTGTGGAAAGAAGTCACGCGAGCGAAATTGACTGCCTTCAATCTCGGCTCTGGTGCTCCAGATCTCTTGAATTTCGTCTTTGACAAATGAGAGTGAAAAACCAGAGTTTACAGCCAGTATTTCTACTCCATTCTTTAAAATGCAATAGAGAAATCCTTCGCCTTCATTGTTTGGGCGCGCTTCTTTGCTGTCTTTGCGTGGCGCGCAATTGGCGAAAATAATCATTTTTCCAGGCTTAAGAGCCGAATCAGATAAGGCTAATTGACCCACGACGAAACCAGTTGCGATGGTGTCAAACGAGCGAACTGTAGTGTTGTGCGTGCGGGTATGTTCTGGCAGCCTTGCTGCAAAAGCCGACGTCACTTCAGCCCACGCCAAATCCCCAGGGGCATAATCGCAAATCAGGTGAACGAAATAGCTCATGGTTTGGAGGCTCCGTTTAGATAATGACCGGCACAACGCTAACTGAAGACTTCAACATGGTACCGGTTCTGGTGCAAATTATTTCGTTTCGTCGAATTTTAGCGCTACTGAGTTGATGCAATATCGTAGTCCAGTAGGTTTTGGACCGTCTTCAAAGACGTGACCAAGATGCGCGCCGCAGCGGCTACACATCACCTCTATTCTCTTCATTCCCAGTGTGGTGTCGGTTTCTGTATCCACATCTGCTTCGCTGATTGGTGCAAAGAAACTGGGCCAGCCGCTACCAGAGTCAAATTTAGTAGTCGATGTAAAAAGATCTTGGCCGCAACAAGTGCATTTGTACACACCGTTTTTGTGGTTGTTCCAATGCTCGCCCGTAAAAGCCATCTCAGTGCCTTTTTTGCGTGTTACCTGAAAAGCCTGAGCACTCAGTTCCTTTTTCCATTCATCATCGGACTTAATCAATTTGTCTTTGGTCTCTTTAGTCATTTCGATTTTTTGATCCTTTTGATTTTATTGGTCCTATTAGTCCTATTAGTTCTATTGTTTGTTTGAATCATCGCATTTTTTGGTTAAGAACGGTCTTTTGTGGGGCGATCTCCGACTGTGACCATAATTGGCTTCAGGGCACCGTTGCGGGAAACAAGGACTGATAATTTGTCGTTTGGTTTGTGTTTGAAAACTGACTTCTGCACGTCTTTTGGTGTCTGCACAGAACTGCCATCGACTCTTTGAATGATGTCTCCGTTTTCTATACCCGCTTTTGCCGCCGGTCCGTCTGGCATTGTTCGGGCGACGAGCACTCCCTTCGTTTCATCGGGCAGTCCCATAGATTGCGCTAGCTCCGGATTGATTTCCTGCATATTGATGCCTAGATAGGCACGCGCGATGCTGCCATGGTCGATCAGTTGTTTTGCCACGTCTTTGACTGTATCGACAGGAATAGCAAAACCAATATTTTGTCCGTCACCTCTGATTGCTTCATTGAGCCCAATCACTTCACCGTGTATGTTTAAGAGCGGTCCACCAGAATTGCCTGGATTAATGGCCGCGTCGGTTTGAATGACTTCGGCAATTTGACTGAGACCTTCAACCTGTCTGCCAAGGGCGCTGATTATGCCAAGAGTGACACTGTGGTCCATGCCAAGCGGGCTGCCAATGGCTATTGCCCACTCTCCTGGTCTGAGTCCGACGCTGGTACCAAAACGGGCTACAGGTAAGTTTGACGCCTCGATTTTGACCAGCGCCAAGTCGGTAAAGGTATCTCGACCAACAACTTTGCCTTTGAATTTTCGTTTGTCATTCAAGGTGACCAGAATGTCGTCGGCCTGACCGACGACGTGATTATTTGTGAGGATATAACCGTCTGAACGGTAAATTACACCAGTCCCGACGCCTCTAGCTTCATAGGTGCGGGCTTGGCTATCGCCAAAGCCAAAGGGCGAAAAGGTTGGTCCGTCATCAACGACATAGCTTTTGCGGATATCGATATTAACTACAGAATCACTTGCGTCTTTGGCGATATCGGCGACAGTGTTTTCGCCAAAGGGAGAAAGCATCAATGGCGGTCTGCCATTGAGCAGATTGGTTCCAGGTGCTTGAGCCAGCGGCGCTTTATCTGTGGCAATTTTATCAACTGAAAGATTTGGCACAGGAGCAGCTGGAAGCATCGTGCTCACTTGCGGCGCTGTGTTTGGTGAGCTGGGTGAATTTGCAGCAAGTTGAGGAACGACAACGATGATACCAACGGCTGCCGCTCCTAGCGCTGCTCCGCCAAACCAGGGAAGTAATTTATTCTTTTCTGCCATCTTGGTTAACCTGCAAAATTACTTGACACTTTTAGTTTATGCAGAGCATATTTAGCCAATCGAAAAATACACGATTAGTTAATAAGGAGCCGGCCAAATCATGCCCTGGCGATAGTCAGACTCTCCTATTTAATCAGAATACTCAACTGCAAAAATTGTTCCTGGCGCCGAGTTTGCATCGCTACATTGCTTTTCTTGCCGCAGGTCTCTACTATTTGACTACTATTTTGAAGACTACAGTGAAAATTTCCGAAATATTTGAGGTGTCCTAAGTGTTTGCCTCTGGCGGTCCGCATCAGTTGATGTGGTCCAATATGTTTGATCCAGAAAAGAAACGAATCAAAAAGGATACTGACTGGCGGCGCATTGCCGGTTTGTTCCGCCCTTATTTCAAGCAAGAAATTTATTTGCTCATCGCCATTGTTCTTTCTTCTTGCCTTGGGCTGTTGCCACCAATTTTGACTCTGTGGATTATCGACAAAGCGCTGCCTCAAAAAGATTTTGTGGCTTTGAGCTGGTATGTCGGCATTATGGTTGGCTCCGCTCTTTTAACTGGGGCTGCTGGTGTGTTTCAGGGCTATTTCAACTCGGTTATCGGCGAAGGTATCGTGCGCGATATACGCACGGCGCTAGTCACTCATTTGCATAAACTGCCGCTAGGATTTTTCACCGAAACCAAATCAGGCGAAATTATCAATCGTGTTTCGAATGACATTGAAAGCATTGATAATGTTTTGACAGGCACTCTGGTTACGGTCGTTTCCAATGTGTTCACGATCATCACTACTATTATCGCCATTTGCGTTCTCGATTGGCGCCTGGCTATCCTTTCCATAGGTATTTTGCCGCTGATGATTGTGCCTATTTTTCCAGCTGGTCGCAAAATGTATGATGTGAGAAAACTGACTCGCAAGAAACGCGACGAAGTGCAAGCACTTCTACATGAAACGCTGTCACTGTCTGGAATTAGCTTGATTAAATCGTTTGGACAGGGCATTTATGAAAAAGAGCGTTTTAACGATATAGGCTCGGCCTTAATGAATCTCGAAGTTCGACTGGCTATGGTCGGGCGCTGGTTTATCATGATAGTCACCGCTATGGTTGTCGTGGGACCGGCAATAGTCTGGCTGGTCGGGGGCTGGATGGTGATGAAGTACGGTGTCACTCTCGGTATCATTGTCACTTTTGTCGCTTTGCTTAATCGTCTCTATGGACCAACTGCGGCCCTTGCTGGCGTTCAGGTGCAGCTGGTTAGTGCTATCGCCGTATTTGAAAGAATTTTTGATTACCTCGACATGGATATCGAAACAGAACCACTTCAGCCTCAGACGCTCGAGCTGATTAAAGATCAGATCGCTTTCAATGACGTCTCATTTTCTTATCCCAAAACTCGACAAGCTCTTGAGCATGTATCGTTTAGTATTAAAGCCGGGCAGACAGCTGCTTTTGTTGGCCACTCTGGTGCTGGTAAAACTACGGTAACGCAACTTTTGCCCCGCTTTTATGATCCCACCGAAGGCGCCATCGCCATTGATGGCACTGACATTCGTGAATTCAATTTGTTGTCGTTGCGTCAACATATGGGCGTTGTGACACAAGAGACCTATCTATTTCACGATACTATCTTGAATAACCTCAAATATGCACGCGCTGAGGCGTCTGACGACGAAATCATGGCTGCCGCAAAAGCCGCGAGCATCTATGAGTTCATCGATTCGCTCCCTGAGAAGTTCGAGACAGTGGTCGGTGAGCGCGGGCATAAATTGAGCGGTGGAGAAAGACAGCGCTTAGCCATTGCTCGCGTTCTCTTGAAAAACCCACAGATTCTCATCCTTGATGAAGCCACAAGCTCTCTTGATTCTCATAATGAAATTCTCATTCAAAACGCGCTTGCGGAACTGATGAAGGGACGCACGAATCTAATTGTCGCCCACCGCCTGTCGACAATCATTGCAGCTGATATCATATTCGTCTTTGCGAGAGGCCGTCTAGTTGAGCAGGGCACACATGACGAACTTATGGCCCTTGATGCATATTATTGCGATCTGTATCGTAAACAGTTTAAAGAAGGTCAATCCTGAAAACTAAAATGTCACGGCGATTATCCAGCTTTTTCGTGCCACTTTATCTGGTGCTCGCGTCGTTGATTGTTTTTTGTTCGACTGGACAGAGAGCAAACGGCAAGGATGTTCTGGATTCAATCAATACAATGGGGCCAAGTACGCTTAGCACAGACGATAAACCAGACCCGCCTGCTTCTCCTCTTGCTCAACACCTTCAGGCGGCTTCTGCTGCTTGTAAAACAGCCGAAGCCTACGCCGCTTATGGTAACTGGCAAGCAACAATAAAAGTGCTCGAACAAGTGCTTGCCCAAGATGAGCGCAATGAGGTTGCCCACTATGAGATGGCTGTGGCCTGCTGTAAAACTGGTGATTATAAAAGAGCCAGCGATGAAGTCAGTCGCGCCATTCAGTTGAATCCACGCTATGCAAACGCCTACGTTCAACTTGGGGCAATCAAGGCCAAACTCGGTGATTTAAGCGGTTCAGAAAGGGCTTATCTTAAAGCAATCGAGTTGGATCCCTCTTTGCATCAATCACCGGATGGCACTGTCTCTCGTAGTTTGAATGCGATCCGACGCGTTGGAACCCAGGCCCGCTAGTTGTCGGCGTTTAATGCAAGATGTTTATCGATCATTGCTTGCAGAGCGTTAATAGTAAAAGGCTTAGTCAGAAAATCATCCATACCCGAATCAAGACAAATCCTTTTCACTTCATCGCTTGCGTGCCCCGTGACTGCAATGATTGGTAAGATTTCCGACGTTGCAAAAATTTCCTTTAGACACTTTGTGCAATCCACACCGTCTCTTTCAGGCATGCTGTAATCCATCAGTATCAAATCGAAGCTGTTTTCTTTGACAGCGCTAAGCGCTTCTTCGCAGGAATGCACATTAAAAACTTTGATTGCTAGGTTCTCTTCGAGTAAATTTAAAAGTTGTCCATGACGGGGATCGTCGTCTACGACGAGGACGAGCGGTCGGCTATTTTGAGATCGTCGCATTGACACTGTTCTTGACCAATTGCACGAACTTCCAGCTAATTTTCTCGATTTCCAACGCTTGGCTATCCTCTTGACTCGCGCAACCCTAGCGAAAGGGGAATTTTCCAATGTTAAACTCGCTCGGCTAAAAATCAATCCAGCCAAATAGGTATCCACTTATTGAGGGATGCCGCCATCCCCCGAATCTGAAAAGATAGTCTGAGACATTGTCATGCTCGAAACCAACAAGCAACAAGGTTATACTGGGTAAACGCCCGTGCCCGTACCGGTTGTTGATGAGGTATCCGGCTGGTGTGGCTTCATTGTCAGAGGTTTTGGCATGACGGAAGGGTCCAAGGTCAATATTCTGCTGGTTGATGATCGACCAGAGAATTTGCTCGTGTTGAGCGCTACTTTGGCATCGCTTGGTGAGAATTTAATCGAGGCAAAATCTGGGCAAGAGGCTCTGAAATATTTGCTCGAATTTGACTTCGCTGTCATTTTGCTTGACGTAATGATGCCCGAAATGGACGGTTTCGAGGCGGCCAAACTGATTCGTGAGCGGGAGAAATCGAGACACACGCCGATTATTTTCGTAACGGCTATGCTCAGAGACGATGCCGACGCCTTTAAAGGGTATTCGGTGGGCGCCGTCGATTACATCATGAAGCCTTTTCAGCCCGAAATACTGCGTTCGAAAGTTTCTGTTTTTGTTGAGTTGTTCAAAAAGAAAGAAGAGGTTAGGCGCCAAGCTGAAGTCATTCGCTTGATCGAGCAACGAGAATTTACGGCTAAACTCTCTGAGGCTGAGCGTTTAACGGAGCTCGAGAGACAGGCTGTCAAGGCTGAGAAAAATGCCATGAACGCCCTCGTGCAGCATGCACCGATGGGAATTGCTCGATTGAACGACAGACATATAGTGACAGATATGAACAGTCAGTTTGCCGAGCAATTTGGTTTGCTTGCTGAAAATGTCGTCGGCAAGAAATTTTTTGATACTGTCAGTTGGCTACCCGACACTCTGTTTGAGGCGGTCGCGGAACGTAAACCCATTCAAATTACCGAACAAAAAATGCTTGTTGTCGACTTGCATGGCGATCAGAAAGAGCGACATTGCGACGTTGCCACCTGGCCTGTCAGTGGCTTGAGTGAGACGACAATGGGCACGATCATATTAGCCCATGATGTCACTGAAAGAGTACAACTGGATACGCAACGCAAAGACTTTGTCGCGACTCTTGCGCACGATTTGCAAACCCCGGTAATCGCCTCTGATCGCGCTCTTTCTTTGATTCTCAATAAACTTCAAGAGAGCGCCTCGCCGGATGCTATCAATTTGTTGTCGATGCTGAAAAAGAACAACGAAAATTTGTTGCATATGATCGAAAGTTTGCTTGATCTTTATCACTATGAAGCCGGAGCGCAAGCTTTATATTTCGATGATGTCGACCTGAAGTTATTAGCATCCGCCTGTATCGATGAATTATTGCCACTTGCTCAAGAGCAGGGATTGCAGATTCAATCGCATTTGCCTGATGGCCTTGCGCACGTCAGTGCTGACCGCACGGCTATACGCCGTGTCATTCTCAATTTGCTCGACAATGCCATTAAATTTACGCCAAGTGGTGGTCTAATAGAAGTGTCAGGTGAAAGAGAAGAAAATGGCATCGTTTTGCGCGTGAAAGACAATGGGGTAGGCATTCCGCTTGCCGACAGGTCGCATCTTTTTGAGCGCTACTGGCACGGAACGACGCGCAAGACATTCAAAAATAGCAACGGGCTTGGGCTTTTCTTATGTAAGCAAATCATGGATTCCCATCATGGGCGGATCGAATGCCACAGTGATGTTGGTAAAATGACGGTGTTCAGTATCACCTTGCCGATTGAAAATGCGGCTATGGTGACTAGAGAAGCTTCTGCACAAAAAACTCAAACCTTATCCGGCAGTGAAAAATAATGACACCCGAGTCAATTCCGCAATCCAACAGCGATTCTTCCGATTCTGAAAGCCCAGTTAGCGTTTTGATCGTCGAAGACCATGAATTTACTCGCATGGGATTGAAGTTGTCGCTTGAACAATTGAGCGGTTTGAAGATTGTTGGTGAAGCCGCTGACGGTCAAGAAGGCGTCGAGAAAACGCGAGAGTTAAAGCCGCAGATTGTGTTAATGGACATCGAAATGCCCGTCATGGACGGTATTGAAGCGACAAGAGCGATCAAAGAATTAAATCTGGGTGTAAGCATTATCATGCTCACCTCGCATAAGAGCGACCAGACCATATTTGCGGCACTGAGCGCCGGTGCCAATGGTTACTGTCTCAAGAACATAACAGCTTCTCAATTGTCTGCAGTGATTCGGATGGTGGCAAGCGGCGCGGCCTGGTTGGATCCAGGTATTGCCAATCGTGTCCTTAGCGCATATGCCGGCAATGTTAATGCCTCCGCACCACAAGTGGTGCCCTCTGTGCAACAGCAAAGTCCTCAACCAGCTGTAAAGCAAAAATCAAGTTTAAGCCTTTCGCCACGTGAGACAGAGGTTCTGCGCCTTGTAGCCGATGGATTAAGCAATCAGAAAATCGCCGAGCGCTTGGGGCTGGGACTTGAAACAGTAAAAACGCACATGCGCCACATTATGGAAAAATTGGCAGTTTCAGATCGTACTGAAGCCGCTGTCAAAGCTATGAAGCAAGGCATCGTTTAAGAATAAAGGTGTCAAGCTGACAACTTTTTAGATTCGCCAAATTGTGGTCTGAGAATTTGCTGCACTTTGCTCCGTGCTCTCGAAATTCTCGATTTGACTGTGCCTATATCCGTGTTTGTCAGATGCGCAATCTCGTCGTAAGAAAGGTCTTCTAATTCACGCAGCACTATGGCTGTGCGGAATTGCCTAGGTAAAGAGGCAATTGCTGATTGCACCATGGCGTCAAGATCTTTTCTTTGCAGCAACTCTTCAGGACCGGCAGCTGGGTCTTCAATGTCTCTAGTTACTGCGTCACTTTCGTCCTCGCCATACATGGCTTGATCTAGAGACAAGATTGGTGTGCGACGTGGACGTCTGCGCAATTCGTCATAAAATAGGTGCGTCACAATTTGCACCACCCAAGACTTAAATGCCTGTGGATTTTGCAGTTTGTTAATACCTTTCCATATGCGAATGAATGATTCTTGAGCGAGATCGGCTGTGTCTGTCCAGTCTGGAGCCAGTTTCATCAGCATGCCATAGACGGTGCGTTGATGACGCTTGACCAGCACTTCAAAAGCACCCCGATTATCTTTCTGGCAAAGTACAACAAGTTCGCCATCCGAAAGACTGGCGAGATTTGTCCCGTTGACCACGCTCATTGTTTTTGCCGGACAGGCTAAAGCACTATTCATAAGATCCCCATATGTACAAAAAGTTCAAAAAGTTCAAAAAGTTCAAAAAGTTCAAAAAGTTCAAAAAGTTCAAAAAGTTCAGAAAGTTCAAAAAGTTCAAAAAGTTCAAAATTTCTGCGGCTTGTTTTTTGATCGTACTGAGGTCTGGTGACAAAGTAATCCACCAATGAGGGTATCCACCGATTGAGGTATAGCTGACTTGAAATGCTTTACAGTAAAGGGTTTTGGCGATCTGCTGACATCACTGCTCGACAATTAGTAGAAAAATTTCTCTTCCGTGGTAATGTTTGCAACGATGGACTTTTGGACTCTTTGCATACCTTTTTTGTCCCTTTGGCGTGTCTTCTCGATATCCATCATGGGCGGCTCCTCAATCGACAAGTAAGTCATATCGTTTATGTTCAGGAAACTGCAAACCACCATTACCGGCAAAAGTCGATTCTTTTATCCAGGTGATTCGTCGCGTAGTTCGACCCCAGTGGCGTATATATTCTCGACCGCTGGCGTTGCTGTGATGACGCTGTTACTAAAATCTCTGAGCGCGTCCGTCACTCTGTCGGATGTCTACATGCTCAATCTGCTGGTTATCATCGTTGTATCAATTCAGTTCGGCCGCCTTGTGGCAATTTTTACTTCGTTATTATGTGTGCTGTGTGCCGATTATTTTTTTGTGCCGCCGTTCTATACCCTGACCGTCGCAGATGCCTCGGAGTGGGTAGCGCTATGCGTATTTTTACTGGTGTCGATAGTAACCGGTCAACTTACAGAAAGATTACGTATTCAATTACAGGCCGCCTCCCAGCATGATCGAGAAATGACGACCCTTGCAGAAACCAGTTGGGAGGTCGCGTCCGAATTGGATTCGAAGCGAGCAATGTCTTACATCTTGCGCCGCATTTCCAATTTGCTCAATGTGAGAGAACTGGCAGTCGTGGTGGCAGATAGTGACGACGATTTGCAGATTTTTGTGACAGAAGGTTTGAGTGTCGAAGAAGCTCAAAGTTTGTTGATCGAGCAATGGCGAGGAGCAGTCAAATTTGTGCTTAGTAGAGCCCTACCGCTTGGATCAAAGTCATTGCAATATCCGAACGCCAATAGCGCTCATGAGGCTTATAAGGACGCTAGTTCGTACGACAATTTGCCTTTTTCGCTGGTACCTATTGTTTATACAGAAGGTAGCGTTTCTGCAGTCCTCTATTTAAAAACAGGTGAATCAACAGACGTTAATAGACGTGAACAGCAAATCTTGACCGCTCTCGTCAATCATGTGGGTTTGCTTTTGCAAAGAGAACAATCGCTGAGAGCCGAGGCTAAAGCCCAGGCAGTGCTTGAGGCCGATCAGATGAAAACCGCGCTGCTGGCAATGGTGTCACATGACTTTCGTAGTCCACTCACTTCCATTAAAGCCACCATTCAAACCTTGAAGAGTACGGGAGAGGCGCTGGCCCAGGAAGAACAGAAAAGTTTACTTAATGATGTCGATCTTGAAGTAGATCGCATTAATCGTATGGTCACGAACATTCTTGATTTATCCCGTTTGGAAGCTGGAGCATGGCGACCGAAGTTGGAATCCATTCCAATTAGTGAAGTCATCGGCATGACTCTTGCTGGATTTGATGCGCGTGCAAACGCCCGTATTATTGTCCAAAACGACGCCCGTCTGGGTAGTGCATTATTGGACTCGGTGCAGATTGTGCAAGTTCTGCATAATCTCATTGAAAACGCACTCAAGTATTCGCCAGCTGATAGCGATGTTGGATTGCGCGCGACTAAAACAGATAGTCATTTGGAATTTGTTATTGAGGATCGTGGCAAAGGTCTTGTTGCCGGTGAAGAGCTACAAATCTTTAAGCCGTTTTATCGCGGCAGATCTCTAAGTGAAAGCAATGTTCCGGGCGTTGGTATAGGCTTAGCAATATGTAGTGGTCTGGTGGCAGCTCACGGTGGAAAAATTGAGGCCAAAAATAGAGAAGGTGGTGGCTCCATATTTCGTGTTACTCTTCCCGTGTGAATTCTCTAGCAACAAATATAGTCAGTCAAAAAAAATGAAAGTATTAGTCATTGATGATGAACCGCAAATAAGACGCGCCCTTAGAGTATTCCTTGAACACAATGAACATCAGGTTTTTCTCGCTTCATCTGGCGAAGAAGGGCTGGATCTTGCAGCGTTGAACTCGCCCGATCTTGTTATTTTGGATCTGGCCATGCCAGGAATTGACGGCTACGAAGTTTGTAGACAATTGAGAACGTGGATGAAGGCACCAATAATCGTGCTTTCAGTAAGAGATCGAGAAGACGACAAGATCAAAGCTCTTGATTTGGGAGCTGATGACTATTTGACCAAGCCCTTTGGCATGGGTGAGCTTTTAGCCCGCATGCGCGCTGTTCACCGCCGCAGTGCCGCCGAGGATGAACTGGATCAGTCTGATTTTAGTTGCGATGAGTTGCACATAGATTTCGCCCACAGGCTTGTCAGTCTTGACGGCAAAGAAGTGCATCTGACGCCGAAAGAGTACGATTTGCTCCGTTATATGTCCATGAATGTCAATCGCGTTCTAACGCACCGCCAGCTCCTATCTAAAGTTTGGGGTCCGGAGTATGCCGATGATACGCACACATTGAGAGTGCACATTGCCAATCTGCGCAACAAAATTGAAATCAATCCCGAACGACCAAAATTTGTTCAAACTGAGCCCCGTATTGGGTATAGATTTAAAACAGAGAGCTGGGCTTCAGTCTAATTTGATGGCTGGAATTTAGGAGCGATGATTTTGGAAAACTTCGAGAAAACACCTCCCCAGCAAACGATCACAGAGACCAAAGGGCTTACCCTTGCTGACGCTAAACTCAAAGATTTGCCAACACCGATACCACGTGTTGTCGTCAATGATTTAACGATTGTTGACGATTCGGCTAAACCAGCGACCAGGCAAGAGCGCCTGCAAGAGTTTGTTGACGGCTTTGGCAAGGCAGGAAAGCTCTATTTTGATGCAACCAATGATAACGGGCGCCTGGGAAAATTCCAGGGGCGCGTCGCCGCGATTTATGAGCAAGACCATAAGACTTTTAAAGAACTGGCTGCTCTTACCGATAAGCTCACAACCAATCCGCCGCCGTCGCCAGAAGCCATTGGTGCTGACCTCGGCAAAACGTTTGCCGATGCTATTTCACGGGAGAAAGCAAATGGTCCAGTCGATTTAACGAGCAAGGAAAATCAAAATCTCATGGGTGCCGTGTCTGGGTATATGCTTGCCGCTCGTGCCACTTTTGCTCCGGCAACAGAGCAGGAGCAAACCGAGAAAATGGTGGACTCATTGGAAGCGCAGCTGCAACAGAGCAAGCTTTCTGATGTGCACGCAATTATCTGGGGCGATACAAAGGAGCCTGGAATGGCAACTTATCCACCGACTCAAACATATGATCGTCATCGCTTTTTACCGCCAAACTAAAAGCCTGCTTTATTTTTAGCGCGCTCTTGATGAAAACTTGATAAAATTCACCAAGCCCTTGATGTTTATTTGGCATTGACAGGTCTACACTGCCCTGAACAAGCGTTCAATCAAGAGAACGATTGAAAAGAATACAGGCGTCACTTTGGATATTTTATACATCGCTGTAATCATAGTGTTCTTCGCACTTTGCGGAGCCTATGTGACCGCGTGCCAGAAACTTTAAGAGGCTGGCAAATGGATTTTAATTACATACTTGGTTTAGTACTGACACTGGGCTTGCTCGGCTATTTATTTTATGCCTTGCTCGTACCTGAGAAATTTTGAGCGGAAATATGACGGCAGTCGGTTGGATTCAAATTGTTCTTTTCTGTGTTTTGTTAGTTGCGATTACAAAACCGCTCGGAGCCCATATGGCAGCTGTTTTCGAGAATCGGCCTACCTTTCTTGATGCTGTCTTTTCGCCAATTGAGCGAATGTGTTACAAACTGTGCGGCGTGGATCCAGCAGTTGATATGCACTGGACAGAATATACGTTTTGTTTGCTCACTATTTCATGTGCTTCTACGTTATTTACTTATACGATTTTGCAATTGCAGGGATTTCTACCTGGCAATCCGATGGGATTTTCTACAACATCGGCCCCATCTTTCGCTACTGCTGTAACTCCCGATTTAGCATTTAACACGGCTGTTTCATTTGCCACAAATACTAACTGGCAGGCATATGCGGGCGAAGGTACATTTTCATATCTTGCGCAAATGCTTGGATTGGCTATGCATAACTGGCTTTCGGCAGCTTCAGGTATTGTTGTGGCGGTTGCGCTCATTCGCGGCTTTGTCAGACGTAGCAGTAACGGAGTGGGCAATTTCTGGCAAGACTTGATTAGAGCGCATCTATATGTGCTTTTTCCCCTCACTTTTGTCGTCGCTCTTTTGTTGGTATCACAGGGAGTGATTCAGAATTTCTCCGCGTATGTTGTTGCTACCGGACTTGAGGGTGCTAAACAGACTATTGCGATGGGACCTGTGGCTTCTCAGGAAGCAATCAAGATGCTTGGCACCAATGGGGGTGGTTTCTTCAATGCCAATAGCGCGCACCCATTCGAGAATCCGACCCCCTTCTCTAATTTCATTGAGATGCTGTCTATTTTCATAATTCCCGCTTCTCTTACTTATACTTTTGGCCGCATGGTCAAAGATACGCGACAGGGCTGGATTCTGCTTACGACCATGTTTATCTTCTTTCTTTCTGGTTTAGGAATTTGCTACAACGCTGAAGCTTCTGGTAACCCTAATTTCGCCGCATTCAATATTAATGGTTCCACGCTCAGCCTTGGTGATTCTGGTGGCAACATGGAAGGCAAAGAGGTGAGATTCGGTCTAGCTAATTCCGCTTTGTTTGCAACAGTGACAACGGACGCCAGCTGCGGAGGAGTCAATTGCTCTCATGACTCTTTGACACCACTTGGTGGCTTGATTCCTCTTTTAAATATTCAACTTGGTGAAATCATCTTCGGCGGTGTTGGCTCAGGGCTGTATGGAATGCTTGTTTTTGCTGTGTTGACAGTCTTCATTGCCGGCTTGATGGTTGGACGAACGCCTGAATATTTGGGCAAGAAAATCGAGAAAAAAGAAGTAAAAATGGCGATGTTGTATGTGCTTACATCGGCTGCGTCGATTTTGATTTTTTCGGCAATGGCCAGTGTGTTGAATTGCCCGGTCAATACGTACTGGAATGCACCTGGCGCCACTTTTGCTAACGTCAACAACAATGGCGCGCATGGATTTTCTGAAATTCTTTACGCTTTTTCTTCTGCTACTGGCAACAATGGTTCTGCCTTTGCAGGACTTTCGGCGAACACCCCTTTCTATAATTTAACGACGGGCATTGCCATGTTACTTGGTCGGTTTTTGATGATTGTGCCAATCATGGCCATGGCAGGCTCGCTTGCCAGCAAAAAATATGTGCCACCAACAACAGGTACCTTCCCCACCAATAGCCTAATTTTTGTGGTGCTTTTGTCGAGCGTTATTTTGATTGTGGGAGCCCTTACATATTTTCCCGCATTGACTTTGGGACCAGCTGTCGATCATTTCTTGATGTGGCAAAAGAGTCTGTCTTAGTCGTTTCACTCTTATTTAGTGCTTTTATTTTTGAAGGATGCCATGGAAGAATTAATGGACGCAAAGAGAAAATCCCGACCGCTGCTCGAAGGCAGCATAGTCAGGCGTGCTCTTTCTGATTCTTTCAGCAAACTCAATCCCATACTGCTCGCCAAGAATCCTGTGATGTGTGTCGTCGCGCTTGGCGCCGTCCTTACGACATACCTTTTGGGGGTTGATGCCATTAATGGTGGTAAAAGTGGGCATCTCGCTTTTGAGGTGCAAATTACTTTATGGCTCTGGTTTACTGTTTTGTTTGCCAATTTTGCTGAAGCTATTGCCGAAGGAAGGGGCAAAGCTCAGGCTGATTCGTTGAGAAAAAATCGCACTGAGACAACAGCACGTAAAGAAATCAGCAAAGAAACTTACGAATCCGTAAGTGCTACAGCCTTGCACAAGGGTGATATCGTGCTGGTTAAAGCCGGCGAAATAATTCCTAGCGACGGCGAAGTTATTGAAGGTGTAGCGACAGTGAACGAAAGTGCGATTACCGGCGAATCAGCTCCAGTCATTCGAGAAAGTGGTGGTGACCGCAGTTCGGTTACAGGTGGTACCACTGTTTTGTCTGATTGGTTGCGCATCAAAATCACAGCAGAGCCTGGTGAAACTTTCATCGATCGCATGATTTCGCTTGTTGAAGGTGCTCAGCGCCAGAAAACACCAAACGAAATTGCCCTGAATATTCTGCTTGCCGGGCTCACGATCGTCTTTCTATTTGCCGTCGCCACATTGCTGCCATTTTCGATTTTCGCAGTCCGAGCCGCTGGCGCTGGTCAGCCACCAGATATCTTTTCTCTAGTGTCATTGCTGGTTTGCCTCATTCCCACCACAATTGGTGCTCTCCTTTCAGCTATTGGCATTGCTGGGATGGACCGCGTACTTCAGCACAATGTGCTGGCCATGAGCGGCAAGGCCATTGAAGCGGCTGGAGACGTTGACACATTGCTTCTCGATAAAACAGGCACAATTACACTCGGCAATAGACAGGCGGTGCAATTCTTTCCAGCCCCTGGAGTGACCGAACAAGAACTTGCAGACGCCGCGCAATTATCGTCACTTGCAGATGAAACGCCTGAGGGACGCTCGATTGTTCAATTGGCCAAAGACTTCGGTATCCGGGAGCGGCAACTGGGCGATGCCGATGTACACTTCATTGCTTTTAGTGCGCAAACTAGAATGAGTGGAGTCGATGTCTCGGACCGAAAATTGCGCAAGGGCGCTTCTGAAGCAATTTACAAATATGTTCGAAATTTGGGTCTGACAGTTCCTGGTGAAGTCGAGTCTGAAGTAACAAAAATTTCTCATTTGGGAGGCACACCGTTAGCGGTTGCCGATAACGTTCGTGGTGCCCTTGGTGTAATTTATCTCAAGGATGTGGTCAAGGGTGGCATGCGCGAACGTTTCGAACAACTGCGAGCAATGGGTATCCGCACCATCATGATTACGGGCGATAATCCGTTGACCGCGGCAGCGATAGCCAGCGAAGCCGGTGTCGATGACTTTCTGGCCGAAGCAACGCCAGAAACAAAAATGCAGCTCATTCAAAAGGAACAACAGGGTGGACGGTTGGTGGCAATGACCGGTGACGGCACCAATGATGCTCCAGCGCTTGCTGCAGCAGACGTTGGCCTTGCTATGAACACAGGTACTCAAGCAGCCAAAGAAGCAGGCAATATGGTTGATCTGGATTCAAATCCGACCAAATTGATTGAAGTGGTGCAAATTGGCAAGCAACTTTTGATGACACGTGGCGCTCTCACTACATTTTCGATCGCTAATGATGTGGCTAAGTATTTCGCCATTCTTCCAGCCATGTTTGGCGCATTGTACGCTTCAGCGGGAATGGCACATGGACCACTCTGGCGCCTGAACGTCATGTCTTTGCACTCTCCGGAATCGGCGATTCTCGCAGCAGTTATTTTCAACGCTTTAATTATCATTGCTTTGATCCCCCTTGCTTTGCGAGGAGTATCGTACAAGCCGATGAGTGCTGCTTCTTTATTGCGTCGCAATCTTTTGTTTTACGGTGTGGGTGGATTGATCATTCCTTTCCCTGGCATCTGGCTGATTGATAACGTTCTCGTTTTGTTGCGTCTGGCGCCGGCTTCATAGATAGGATTTGAGTATGTTTAAAGTCATTGTCCAGGCTATTAGAACGACGCTTCTCATTGCACTTTTGACGGGCATTGTATTTCCGCTTTCAGTGACCTTTATTTCGCAATTATGTTTCCCAATACTCGCAAACGGGTCATTACTAAAGTCAAAAGATGGGCAAATTATAGGCTCGTCGCTAATTGCTCAGGCTTTTTCTCAACCTCAGTATTTTCATCCAAGGCCGTCAGCTGCTGGTTCTGGCTACGCCGCAGAAGCTTCTAGCGCCAGTAATTTAGGGCCAGCTTCTAAAAAATTGATTGAAGGCGTTGCCGATGATCCTCAAACGAAAAGTGACGAAACTTTTTTGGGTGTTAAACAACTGGCTGCAAATTTTCGAAAAGAGAATGGGTTGAGCGAAGACGATGCCGTTCCAGTTGATGCCATCACTCGCTCTGGCTCAGGACTGGATCCGCATATCACCCCTGAAAACGCGCAAATTCAGGCAAAAAGAGTGGCCGCTGCCCGTCATTGTGACGTGGCAGATATTCTCAATTGTGTTAGCAAAGCGATTGATTCAAGGCAATTTGGCATTCTAGGTGAGCCTGGAATTAATGTTTTGAAATTGAATCAAGTATTGGACGAACGTTTTACAGTTGCTTCTCACCACTGACTATCATCGATAATTCATAAAGCATTCTTTTCATTTTCGTCACTTCGGCGCCGAGTTGTTGCAACATTGCTTGCCTAGCATTGAGCGTGGCAATGCTTAACCCGTTCTTTTGAGGAATGCTTCCTGTGATTACATCAAGCTGTTTCTTCGACTGACGGTCGGTGAAATTAGGAATGTTGTTGTCAGAAACCCAGCGGTCAATGAGCTGATCTTTTCGACTGCGCTGTTCTTTGTCATCGACAGGCGCAGAGTTGAGAAAATCCCAGACTGGCTTTGGGTATTCAATATCAACATTGGTTGGATAGTTGAACAGTTTCGAAAGCATGTTCGGTGCTCGTTCGGACGTTTCCTTTTTTCCATCTAATTGTTTGAGAGCATACATCGAAGCGATAGTGGGAATGATTCCAGCCAAAATACCCAATGTGCCCGACGACACAGAATAATTTGGATGAGTATTCGTCGGAATATCTAGGGCTTCGCCAACTGCCCATAAGGCTCCATTGGAGATGAAACTCAAAGCGTTAGTCTTGAGCACCGCTTTGTCTCTTTGTCCGGTGAAGGTAGACAAAATTTCGTTGTATAAATTTTGTTCAGCGGCAATCTCTGCCTGAACGAAATCGATTGCTAAATTAGTCTGGTCTATCACTTGCATTGCCTGCACAGTCGCTGCCGTAAGCTGTTGACTGGTGGCTATATTTTCATTGGTGGGTTCAAAATTGATCGGGTCAATTTTGCCTTTGAGTGTTTGAATACGCTCCAGCAGTGGTGTCAACTTCAAGCTGGTGGCTAATTGTTTGCTATTGGATGAAACAGTAGTGGTGTTGACATTTACGCCGGTCTTCAAAATCTGCGTTGGTAATTTTTGCGAATTGGCACCCTGTTCGCTGGTTGGGGCCGCTGCAGCTAAATATCGTGGAGCAACTGGAGAAGCTGATGACGCTCCAGCATCAGCAGCGTACACGCTAGTTGTTGTCGTCAAAACAGCAATCGAAAAGACCATCGACAGTTTTTTGAGATATTTTTTTCGATATAAGGCACGCACTGTAATGCGACCTCCAAAATGGGTGAAATCTTATCTACACGACAGATCAGGTAATTATTGCCTGTACATCAAGAAACTATCAAGAAGGTTTGTCTTACCTTGCTCCTTTGCTGCATTCGGAGGCATTTCTTGAGACCTTCTTGATGTGAACTTGATACATTCTTGATGAATGAAAATCTATACTCCATAAGTTCCGTCAGTTGGCTCAAAATGGGCTGCGCAACTGCCGACAAACAGATTTTGAAGGTCAGCAATGAAAAATATAAGCAAACTGCTACTCGCCATGATGGCAACCTCTTTTACTTTGGCTCCAGTGAAGGCCGATTCCCAAACTGGCGTCCCGCCGTCGGCGAAAGTTGCAGCTTCAGTCGGAGCAGGCGCCGAGGCGGGGGCTAACTCAAATAAATTTCCTCGTCAAATTCTGCGTACTGGCATTAACTTGAACGCCCGAAGTATTTCGGCAAATTCCATGCAACTTGCTCAAGATATTCAGCTTGTGCCACTGCTGGAGCGAATCCAGAGCCTGAATAGCAAAATTAGTGAATTTGGCGCTTCACCTGAGCGCACCGATGCGCGACTTGATTTGCTGGAAGCTAAGCAGCAAGCTTTACAGCTAATCAATAAGACCAATCTGGAAATTGACTTTACAATGGCCGAAATGTCAGCTGAGCAAAATGTTTATTCTGAAATATTGTCTTCGTTCACCGGTGACAGAGACAAACTTCTTGCTAAAGTCAACGCTATCAGTTTTATTAGCAACGGGGCTCTCTGGGCTCTTGCTGAAGGCTTTGATATACCCACTCACACAAAGGCTTTTTACGCCAATCCCTCCGGAATAAATGGGATCCTCGCTGGAGTGATACCGTCCTTTGCTTCTCTTTATACTTTGAAAGCGATGAATGGTAAGAAGAAGACTTCGGAGGTCGAGCCTAATATGCTTGCCAAGCTTTTCAATTATCCAACTACAGCCGATATCGAATATCCGGCTTCTGTCTGGTCGTATCTAAATGAAGTGCCAGCAGATGAGCCGAAGGGTAAGACACGCAAAGAACAAATGATCGACCGATGGGTAGCTGACTCGAACATCCCTGGATTTACCAGTCGCAGCGCGAAGGAGCAACTGGATGTAATTACGGCGAGTGTTGCTCAGAAAAAAGGGCTAAATATTTCGACTCTGGGAACACGTCAGGTCATGCTCACACAATTAAGTTCTGAAGTCATGAAGATGAAGCGTATGTTGCTGGAGCTTGCCATGGTAGTTCAAGGTGATAAACAATTTGTGGCTATGACGCCTGTTAATCGCACAACAAAAAAACTGGGTTCGTCATCGCGGGCAACCGCAAGCAAAATCGCTGTGCCTTCTCTTGTAGATCATCCAGATAGAAATTTGTTGTCCGAAGGCTCCGATCTTGAGATGTTAGGAGCTGGCAAGGAATAAAATAGAAACAAACGAAGGAGCTAGAAGTGTCGACCGAGCGTCCAGACCCCGAAGACATTTTGGCTCGTCTGCAAGAGGAAGAAGCCGAGCGCGACAGAGGGCGGCTGAAAATATTCTTCGGGGCCAATGCTGGAGTAGGCAAGACCTACGAAATGTTGTTGTCTGCCAGAAAGTTATTACACGATGGCGTAGATGTCATTGCCGGTTGCGTTGTCACTCATGGGCGCAAGGACACCGAAGCACTCCTCGATGGCATCACAGTATTGCCGCCTTTGAAAGTTGAATATAAAGGTACTACTTTCGAGGAGTTCGATCTAGACGGCGCGCTTGAGCGACATCCAACTTTGATTTTAGTTGACGAGCTGGCTCATACTAATGCCCCTGGCTCTAGGCACGAAAAGCGGTGGCAAGACGTCGAAGAGTTACTAGAAGCTGGTATCAGCGTTTATACAGCGATGAACGTGCAGCACGTAGAAAGTGCTAACGATATTGTCGCTCAGATTACCGGTGTTACGGTCAAAGAAACGGTCCCTGACTCGTTTTTCGACAAGGCCTACGAAATTGTTCTAATTGATCTTACACCTGACGAATTAATTCAGCGTATGGAAGAGGGAAAGGTTTATCTTCCAGAGCAAAGCAAAGTTGCACTGGAGAATTTTTTTCGCAAGGGCAATTTGATTGCCTTAAGAGAGCTTTCACTGCGTTTAACAGCTGAGCGCGTGGATGCGCAAATGCAGAAGTATCGCAGTGCAGAACTGGTACATAATGTGTGGCCGGCCTCTGAACGAATTCTTGTTTGTATTGGTCCCCATCCGCTCGGTTATCGGCTTGTGCGCGCGGCCAGACGAATGGCTTCTGGACTGCATGCACAATGGTTCACCATCAACGTTGAAACGCCGACTTATTCACAATTACCGAAATTGCAGCAAGATCGTGTGACAAGAACGCTTAGGCTGGCAGAGCAACTGGGCTCGCAGACCGCGACGTTGACTGGAACGAATATCACAGATGAAATAATTTCGTTCGCCAGGCGTCAGAATATTTCCAAAATCATTATTGGTAAACCAGCCAAAGCGAGGTGGCGTGAACAATTATTTGGGTCGGTTGTCGACACACTGATTCGGCAAAGCGGCAATATTGATGTTTATGTAATCACAGGAGACGCTTCAGTAGCCGAAGGCGGAACCGTTTTTCAAAAGCAAAAGTTTCTGGTTGCACCTTATCTCTATGCACTGTCTGTGGTGGCTGCAGCGACTGCTCTCGACACCGTTCTGTTCCCTTATTTGCGCCTGGTCAATTTAGTAATGATTCTACAGCTGGCGGTTGTAGTGGTCGCGACGCGCTGGGGTAGAGGACCTTCGATATTTTCCAGTATTCTCAGTGTGTTGTGCTTTGACTTTCTATTTATTCCGCCTTACTGGTCTTTTTCAGTAACCGACACAGAATATTTGTTGACTCTTTCTGTAATGCTTTTGACAGCATTGGTTTTGAGTACGATGACCTCGACTATCAAAAAGCAAGCGGAAATGGCGCGTTTGAGAGAACGCCATACATCGGCTCTGTACGCCATGTCGCGTGAACAGGCATCGGCTCTCACTAAAGAAGGGGTGCTCAAAGCATCTCTGCGGCATTTTAATGAAGTGTTTTCATGCGAAACCGCTGTCTTTCTCAAGGATGGGACTCGAAAGCTGGTGGAGTTAAAAGAGCTGAGCACTTACGACGTGGATGCCAAAGAGCTTGGGGTCGCGCAATGGGTGTTCATAAACGATCAAAGTGCTGGGCACGGCAGTACTACATTGCCTGGAGCCCGTGGTCTCTATCAACCTATGCGCGGCGCGATTGGGACCGTTGGTGTGATTGGCATTATGCTCAAAGATGTATCTAATGCGCTGACGTTGGAAGAGTCTCATCTAATGGAAACGTTCATTGGTCAAATCGCCCTCGCTGTGGAAAGAGCCATGCTTTCTGAACAGCTCGCTCAAGCAATCGGTCAGGTTCAGAATGCTTAGTTATTAGCAAGCGTCAGATCACGTCCATTTAATTTGTTAACATACTCCAGTTGATTCGAGGAGACGATGATGATTTTGCGACGTTTAATAGTGCTTTCAGCAGCTACTTTAATGCTGGCATTGCCGGCCATCAGTCAGCCAGCGGCCCAAGGCGGCCCCGCTCCAGGTGGCGGTGGTTTCGATCGCTTGACTGGTAAGTATGCTTTGACTCCCGACCAGGAGAAGAAGCTGCAGGCTCTTTCAACTCAGTTGCTGAGCAAACTACAAGAAGCAATGCCCACACTGGAAACGAAGCGCATGGCTGTATTGACTTCGCTAACTGAAGCCAAAATAGATTCCGATAAATTGCAATCATTGCAGACCGAGTTGAATACCGCCACAAACAACATGGCTAATGCCGTTTTGCAAAATCAAATCCAGCAAATGCAAGTGCTGACGCCAGAACAACGCGCTCAAATGAAACCAGATGCTCCCGGTGCCAAAGCGCCAAAGTGATCTTACTGGCTCGCATACCATCCTGCAGTCGACTCCTTGTCGGTTGCTGGTTTTGCTTGCGCTAAATTGAGGCGACGCTTATGTACACACCACAATATTTTCAAGAAGAGCGGTTGGATGTTCTGCACTCACTTGTTCAGTCAAATCCGCTCGGGCTACTTGTTTCAAATGGTGTAGAGGGGCCGCTCGCTACTTCTATTCCTTTCCATCTTGTAGATGATGGTTCAAAATTTGGTAGTCTGCAAGCGCATCTAGCCCGAGCAAATCCGCACTGGCAAAGTATTGACGGTCAACAAATTCTGGTCGTGTTTCAGGGACCAAATGCTTATGTATCGCCAAAATGGTATCCATCGAAAGAAGAGCACGGCATGGTTGTGCCCACATGGAATTATGCAATGGTTCAGGCGCGTGGTGTCGCTCGCGTCATCGACGATGCGCTATGGTTGAAGACTCAAATAACAGCACTGACAAATGAGCAGGAAGCCGGGAGTAGCCTCCCGTGGAAGGTGAGCGATGCCCCTGAGAAGTTCATTGATGCTCAAATAAAAGCGATTGTAGGCATTGAAATCAAGGTCGACCATCTTGAAGGTAAGTGGAAAGTTAGTCAAAATAGAGCAGTTGAAGACCGTCAGGGCGTATTTGAAAACTTGCAGGCTGCAGGTAATGTCGAAATGGCAGATTTGGTTCGGCAATACGGTGGACTTGAATAAAACTACTGCAAATCCGGTCATAAGGCTTAATTTTTAAGGACGAGCGGAAGATCCTGCAGGCATTGCAGGACGTCCAGAAGGACAACAATCAGGAGCACAGAAATTTTCACGAGGGCCGCTGTTCCCGGCTGCGGCTTTTGGCTTATCTGGGTCCAGCCGTTCAACAATCAAGTCTTTGATCATTTCCACAAATAATGCGTCGGTGCCTGGTGTTTTGACACGCACAAGCGACAGTCCGATTTCTTCGCTCAGCTTTTTAGCCTCGACATCCAGGTCATAAATTACTTCCATGTGATCGCACAGAAAACCAATGGGAGCAATCACAACATTTTCTACATCTTGAGCGCGCAATGCTTTTAGATGATCGCAAATATCTGGCTCGAGCCAAGGTTGTGTCGGCGGACCACTGCGACTTTGATAAACCATTTGCCAGTGAGTGTGATTGAGTGCTTGTGCTAAACGTGTGGCCGTCTCATTCAGCTGTTGCTCGTAAGCGCAATTGTCAGACATAGATTTAGGAATGCTGTGTGCTGTAAAAGCGATGTGAGTGGCTTGTCGTTTTTCAGGAACAATTGTGTTGAGTGTGTCTTCAAGGTTCTTACGATTGGTTTCGATGAATTTGGGATGATTGTAAAAGGCGCGAATTTTATCGACTTGTGGTGCGCCAACACCTACTTCCTTTTGTGCTTTTTCGATATCTTCAAGATACTGCCTGCAACTCGAATATGAGCTGTATGCCGAGGTGACGAAAGCAAGGGCTTTTTTCACACCTTTATTTTTCATGTCGAGCAAAGTATCGGCAAGCATTGGGTGCCAGTTTCGATTGCCCCAGAATACTGGTAAATCGATATTTGAATTTTCCAGTTCTGCTTTGAGTGCTTTTATTAGTTCACGACAATGTCCGTTAATGGGGCTGACGCCATCGAAAAGATCGTAATGATGGGCGACAGCCTCCATGCGTTCGCGTGGGACGTTTTTTCCGCGCAAAACATTTTCTAAAAAAGGAATGACTTCATCCTTGCCTTCGGGACCGCCGAAAGATAGAAGGAGAATGGCATCATAACCGCTGGTTGAAAAGGCGCTATTTGGCATCGTACTGGACTGTTTGGTTTCAGGATTCTGAGCTATCGTCTCGTTGGTCATTAAACGGGTTTCCTCTTTGCATCCTTTTTCGCAGCTGAGGCGCATTATACTGAATTTCCACGTGGCCTCTTGGCGGCTGACTGAAAAGGAGTCAAATGACATTTACGGTTCTTATAATTACTGGGCTAGTTGTGCTGACGGTCTGCGGACAAGTCGTTGTGCAACGCTGGGTAAAACATGACTTCGAACCGCATCAAGGCGTGGTGGAAGCCATGCTGGGCGTCGTCGGTACATTATTTTCAGTGCTATTGGGTTTGCTTGTCGCCAATTCAATCGATAGCTATCATGATGTCAAAACGCAGGTGTCTGCCGAAGCTAATTCGCTTGGTGATGTTTTTCGTATCGCTCGCGGTTTTGAAAAGGAAGATCGAGTCCGGGTTAGAGTTTTGTGCAGGCAATACGCTGATAGTGTGATGAAAGAAGAGTGGCCAGCAATGCAGAATGGTCACATGAGCGATATCACCTGGGATGTTTATCAACAATTGTGGGAAGCAGCAGTGGCTGTAAATCCCGTTAACGATCGCGAAGTGAATTTGCATCAAGGAATGGTTCAGGCGATGCAGCAATTCGGTCAGGCCAGGCGCAGTCGTGGAATGGCCTGTACTGTTCATTTGCAATTAGCAATTTGGATTGCAATCACCGCTGGTGCCATCATTACAGTTTTGTTCACGTACTTTTTTGCTGCCAAACTGGGAAAATTGCACACCGTCATGACGGCGCTGATTGCAATTAGTCTTGGCTTGAACATCTGGCTATTGGCCGCCTATAGCTCGCCGTTTAGCGGAGAATTGCAAATTCAGCCTGACGCTTTTGCTTTGCTCAAGCTGAAGATGTTCAATAATCCAGATACACCGTCAAGGTTTTTACACGATACTCCGGTGGCACAACCGGTCGTTAAGTAGCAAGATCGCTTATTTATATTGAGCGCTTATCTTGCCGCCAGTGGTGTAGGAGCTGCTGCCTGTATAAAAAGGGTAAGCGCTGGCTATGGGCACAGGTTTGCTTTTAATTGCTGTGAAACTCTGATGCGAGGCTGATTGTACTTTGACTGGAGCATGTTGACTGATTACTGCTACTGGACGTGTTGCATAAATCTTTGTCGATTGACTTGGCCATTCTTGAATTGTTGGTGATTTGGCCGTCGGGCAAATCATCTCTGGCTGGGGATCTAATCCGGCTTCGGAATGACCGACGTGAATAATCATATGCTCGACTGTCGACCGCTGCCGCAAATTGTTGACGACAGGAGCGCTATCTAATAGCTCGATGTCTAGCGGTGTTTGATACTTGTGTGCGTTTTGAGCGTGAGCAGAAGTGGAGACTGCAGTAAGAACGAGACAGCTCAAAGTCAATTTGCTCAAACCGCTTTTGATATCGAAGTTCATCAGGCCTCCACGCCAAATCGAGCTGCATAGAAATTGTCGCCTAGGCAACGACGCAATTATGGTGCAACAGCTCTTGATTAAACAGGGAGAAAACCCTAGGTTTTCTTAGGCGTCAATAAAAGAAATGCACTTAAGACTCTTAAGTGTTTCCCTTGGTGATATTGAGTTTTAAAAATGGAGCCGACGAGGAGATTCGAACTCTCGACCTACGGTTTACGAAACCGTTGCTCTACCAGCTGAGCTACGTCGGCAAATCGATGACATCGCTTTTGACGTCATCAAAGGACAATTATAGGAGATCGACCATCTCACTTCAAAGCCTTTGTTTTCAAGAAGGCGCCGATATTAAGTTCAGCCTGAACTACTGGCGTTCTACTTTAACTTTATCGCCGGTGAATTTGACAACAACGGTGAGGAGGGGGTCTTTTGTTTGAGGTGCGTCTTCAAAAGGAGCGCAAGCGTTAACGGCTTTTTGCAAGGCGTTTGTGACAGCGTCGTTTTCAGCCGATTTTGTTAGTTCGAGCTTCTTCACGTTGCCATCTGGATCGATACCCACCGTTAGTGTGCATTTGAGCTTCTTAAAGTGCTTTTCTTCGACGTCTTTCTGCACTTCGTCTGGCAGCTTCATTTTGTCGAAAATGGACGTTGCAATGGTTTCGCAGAAAGAGTCAATATCTTCATCAGACGCCACTTTGCGCTCTTCCTTCTTCTCTTCTTTTTCTGGCTTCGCTTCCTCTCCAGATTTCACAGAAGCTTTGGTATCGGAATTGTCGGCCCTGTCTTTTAAAGCTACTTCCATTTGGTCAACTAAAAATTGAGTTGCTCGTGGATCGAATGGCTTTGAAGAGTCGAGAGCGCGGCTGACCAGCAGTACGCTTTTGCCCAGTATGGGTGATGGGAAGGCGCCGATGAGCACCTTGATTCTCTGTTTCTTATCGTCTTTATAGAAGCCATTCCAGATATCGAGTTTTTCGCTGCCGAGTAAAGAACTGGTCATGGCCTGGTCTGGCGTCAGAAGTTCGTCATTAACCAGGTCAGGCTGGTAAGGCACCTTGCCAGAGAAAGCTTGAAGGTTTTTCATCGGCGCCATGTCGTCCATGATTACGAATAGAACTTTATTGTTGCTTTGCTCCGATTCCATGCCGAAAGATTTGGCGGGAGCCGTTAAGGCTGTGGTGTCAGTGAACCAGTAGCCTGGGATAGCAGTGCCAGTAAATCCGGCGTACTGCACAGCATTCTGAATGGTTCCATCCGGAACTTTGTGCAGATCTGCAGCTGTTTGATTGATGCTTGGAGCTGGCGGTGCCTGAGTTTGTCCACACATCGTCATAAATAACAACGGAATAGCGACGATGATGCCACCACCGATGGCCAGCATTTTTGTGGATAAGCCCGTCTTTTTTTGTACTTCGAGAATTTGTCGACCGACAGCAGATTGAGCCAATTTGCTTTCAGAAGCAGGATCGACTATCGGTGCTTCGATGATTGTGCCGCAATTGAAACATGGACCTATGCGAGTATTGGTAGTGTGACAGCTGGGACAAACAAATTTCTGTGGCTTTTCTGCATTGGGATCAAGTGCTTCTGGTTCATCGGTTCGCAAACGAGTCATCGTCGATTGCTGATCGGCCCCTTCTTCAAGACTGGAGCGCAGTTTTTTCGTGCTCAAATCAAGCAGTGCGCCCATCCAGACCATCTGATAGAGCTTGACTGGTGGTGCTGGTTGACCGGGTTTCGGTACGTGGGCACCACTGTGAACACCGATTAGTTTGTAATCTTTGAGGATTAGCGAACCTGGAATATTTGGTGGCAATGCAATTGTGTGCAACATGTTTTTGGGTTGCAGAGCGTTTGCCACACCAAAGAAATTACCTTGAGCCCAGACTCCTTTCCCTGATAGCGGGTCCAGATAAAACGCTTGTAGGGGATCCCAGGCGTGCACTTCGAAGTCTGTGTGCGAAGTTAAAGGTGTGCCAAGCTGACCGTTGCAATGAAAAGGCGTAGCACGATTGATCATTGAAATTGCGGCACCATTTGAAAGTTCTCGCAGAGTCTGGGCAACTGTATAGGTGTCAGCACCGACTCTTTCGGATAGTTTATCCAGAACCATGTAGCCATCAAGGTTCTCCCAGAGCCGTTCGACCAGCCACTGTACCTGCTCGTTTACTGAACTAGGGTCAACTGATTCAATTCTTTTTTGATAGCGAACTTCTGAACCACCAAGATAAGCGAGCATCTGGGGCAATTCTGCAACCCGACGGTTTGCCTCGGCGCACAGTGCATCAGACGGTGCCACGATGTCTCGAACATTGCCCCACTGAAAATCTGTTTCAGTTTGAAAAACGTAACCGTTGCAAGGATTGCGGTAAATTAGTTCAAAGAACGCTAATTCACCAAGGATGCCACCAAAAAATACTTTCTCGATATGTCCTTGATTTAACTGTATGCGGCCAATTGGAATATTTCGCGCATCGAATAACGTTAACAAACCAGTTCGGCGTGACTGAATGATGCCAGTCAAAACCGATAGCAATTCCGGTCCAGCGATATTTCCAGAGGCAGCAACATTTTCTGAGTTGAAAGGAATGGTCAGAGCGCGATTAAGTTCGCCTATTTTGTCTGGCGCCATCTCTGGCAACGTGCCGTCAAGGACGAGCGACGCCATGTCGTTCGGTAACAGAAGTTGCTCGCCCGGAGTGCCCGTTTGATTCAAATACCAGGCCCTGGCGGCTTTTTTATCGAATTCATTGTGTAAAGCAATCGACTTCAGACCGAGGACGATGTCTGGATGCGGAAAAACGACTTCAAGTGCCCACGGGGCTTCAAGATAATTGTAAACAACACTGGCGCATGTAACAGCGCGACTTTTCGAAACTAAGAAGGCCTGTCCTAGTATTTTGGGCGGATTGCATGTGCGATCCATTACAAAACCGGTTGAATCGGCGTAATTTTGCTGAATTTGTTCAAGACTCATATGTATTAAGAATATCCTGGCCAGGGCTTTCTGGGGTCGTTATACCATCTTTAAAGCTCAATATGCAGATTCAAACTACAATCGACCAAGAATTTTGCATAGCAAGTCTCAGTTTACTTTTCAAGAGTTTGCTGTGCCCGCTTTCTCTTGAAAAGTTTGACGTTCAATTGGCATTCTCTGGTGCCTTTCTTTCGGCAGAGTTATCTGACTGATGGTAAGTATTCGGTGTACCCGTGATGTGGTAAGGGAAATTTCATTTCAAAAGCAGTAATCAAGGATGGCCTTTTGAACAAGAAAGGATCATGCTTTTGTCATGGCAAAAGGCATCCTACCGAATAAAATTGACCCCGCTGTG
>JARLHI010000024.1 GCA_031292355.1 Candidatus Obscuribacterales bacterium | reverse complement strand
ATAGAAGTTCCCTTAAATGAACTCATCCATTTAGTGATTTTTATATAATCATCAACCCAATCCCAATCTTGATTTAGTAGATTATTCAAGAATACTTTGTCCTTATTTGTCATCTTTCCTACAAAAGAATTTAAAAACTGAGAGCCTACCATTTCATAGTGTCCATCATCATTTTTTCCTGCAGAACCTCTTAACAAATCTGATGAGCTAAAATTCTCTAAGAATTTCAGACTTATTGATATCTGGGAATGGAATCCATCATAAAAATTCCAAACATAAATTACCTTATTTGCATTATTGGCGAAAAATCTTACTAGCGGTGTCAAGGCCGGAGAAAAAATGTACCGGTGAGACGGAGCAATAGTGTACCACTTGGGGCCGAAAGAAGAGATCCTGTTGGACCCCTCATCTTGTTTTAACCGGGTCTGTGTTTCAGTTTTGACCATTCTCGTCTAATGATTTGGCAGCCGTTTGCCGTCGCCGTTTCTTGCTTTGGTTGAGCCGGTAGCTCTCGCCATTCATCTCCAGTATATTGACATGATGGGTAAGCCGATCAAGTAGAGCCCCGGTCAAGCGCTCCGAGCCGAACACCTCCGTCCACTCATCAAACGGTAAATTACTGGTCACTAAGATGGAGCCCCGCTCATAGCGTTGGCTGAAGACTTCGAACAACAACTCTGCGCCAGTCTTGGATAATGGGACGAAGCCAAGCTCATCAATGATGAGCAGTTTGTAGCCGGCGAGTTGCTTCTGAAACCGCAACAGGCGCTTGTCGTCTCGTGCTTCGAGTAGTTCATGGACCAGCGCCGAAGCTGTGATAAAACAGACCGACAGGCCTTTCTGGCATGCCGACAGGCCCAATCCAAGAGCGATATGCGTTTTGCCCGTCCCGCTGTTGCCCAAGGCAATGATGTTCTCTCGACGCATAATGTATTCGCAGCGGGCCAGTTCGTTAACCAACGCCTTGTTCAGAATGGGCAACGCCATGAAGTCGAAGCTGTCGAGGCTCTTCACCGTTGGGAATCGGGCCTCTCGGATCCGACGTTCTACCATGCGGCGCTCGCGGTCAATCAACTCCAACTCGGACAAGCGTAACAGATAGCGAGGGTGATCCAGCCCTTCTGAGGCGCATTGCTGAGCTACCTTGTCATACTCCCTAAGGAAAGTAGGCAGTTTCAGGGCCTTCAAGTGATGTGACAGCAACAGTTGTGGGGTCTCGTTCATACCGCCACCTTATTGAGCAGGGATAAATAGGAGTTGGTTGTTGTTGTCTTGACTTGGACCCTCGGAAGGTAGGGATAAATGTCAAGATTGAGCCGAGGGGGTTTTCGTTCAATACTGCATAGTAGCAGGTGCTTTACCGCATCGAAGCCGATGGCTCCCAATTGTATAGCATGTTTGACTGCGGCTTCGGTTTGCTCTGGGGAGAAGGTTTCCATCAAGCGTAATACCTGAACGTACTCTCGTTTGCCAATGTGTCCCATGCGTGCTTCAAGCAAGCGTCGAAAGGTCGGAAACACTTCGGGTAACTGCCAGCCAACAAGGGGCGCAGCCTGGTCCAGCGCATTGATCTTCTGCTCTAAAAGCGCCAGATAGTGAACCGGGTCGAAGATAAAATCTCCCTTTTTGTACGAGCGTTCATGCCGGGCTATGAGTTCGGCGCCACAGCATATTTCGACTCGATCGACATAGGCTTTGATCAGGACCTTGCGGTGCCCATAGGCGACCGGAACAGAGTAGTCGTTAGTTCGGTAGCGCACCAGCGACAGAGAACTTACCCTCGTCGGATTTTTGACACAGGCGTCGTATGGGGATTCTGGCAAGGATAGGAAAGCCGCTAAATCGCGCTGTAAGCGCTCACCAATGGTTTCGCTATGCCCTCGTAATGTGTCCTGGCACCGTTGCCGACAGCGTTTTTCCAAATAGGCGTTGAAGTCGGCGTAACTGGCAAAATTTGGGATTGGGACCATGAAGTTTCGGCGGGAGTATCCCACCAGCCCTTCCACCTTGCCCTTGTCGTTGCCTTTGCCTGGACGACCGAAGCGGTCTTCAAACAGGTAATGAGATTGTAGTTCGGCAAAGATACGCGAACGCACTCGTTGTCTGTTACCAAGAATGCGGGCGACCGCTATTTTCGTGTTATCGTAGAGAATGGATCTCGGAGCCGCACCGAAGAATGCGAAGGCCGCATTGTGGCCGTCACAGAAGGCTTCAGACGTTTCCGCTGGATATGCTTTGATAAAGCAGGCGTCACTATGGGGCAGGTCCATAGCGAAAAAATGAGTTTTCTGCTCGATACCTCCAATCACGACCACCGCTTCACCGAAATCCGCCTGGGCGTGGCCTGGTGGATGGACTAGGGGAATAAACACTTCACGCGAACGCAGAGTCTGTTCCCTTACATATTCTTTAACAATGGTGTAGCCGCCGCAAAAGCCATATTCTTCTCGAAGGCGTTCCAGAATACGTTTTGCCGTGTGATGTTGCTTCTTGGGCCGCAGTCGATCATCGGCCAAAATGGTGTCAATGACACCCTTAAAATTTTCAAGCTTAGGATATTTGATAGGTTGTGATCGTTGATACCCTGGCGGGATGGAAAAACTGAGAATCTTCTTCACGGTCTTGCGGTGAATTCCAAACTGCTTGGCCGCTTCCCGAATGCTCATGCCCTCTACGTGGCACGCACGACGAATTCGTTGATACATTTCCACGCTGTACATCCCTCCGCCTCCCCTCTTGCCCAATTCCGGACAGATTAGAGGAAGGCATTAATGCGGTACACTTTTATACCGCCGCAACCGAAAAATTCGGCCGCTTTAGAGGGACACTATTGCACCGGCGTTTATACCGCTAATTACACCACAATGGAACTAGAGGCGCTAGGCGACAAGTTTATGATCCACGCTGTTCAAGGGAAACTGGCGAACTTCTCAAGTGAGGTTGAGGCCAGTAAGGTCAGGAATGATGCGCTATTCAAGAAATTAGTGGATGGTTCAGAATTAACCGTAGACAAGAAATATGTCGCAAGCCCGATTTCCTTCAGACCTTTTGCAAAACTATGGGTAGCGGCTAACCATCTGTTCGACACCAAAGACACCAGTTATGGAATCATGCGACGTCTTCTATTCCTTCACTTCGAGAAGAAAATGGACGACACGAATAGAGACCTCAATAGGGCAAAGAGAATAATTGATACGGAGATGTCAGGTGTCCTGAATTGGGCTGTTGAGGGATTAGAGCTTTTAAACAAGGAAGGGTTTGAGCCACTTCCCGCATGTCATAACCAGTTATACAAAGAAACCGTCTCAGCCATAGATCCCAGATGTGATTTTGTTGAAAACCACCTAGAGGCTGCCCCAGGCAGCGGGGAATATCTCAAGGACATCTTCCGGGCATGGAAAGACTACGCAGAGGGTTATGGTCGCATAGTGGGGAGCGATAAGGCGCTAAAACGGGCCATTCAGCAATATAGACCCAGTGTGGAATTCGTGAATTATAGCCACAAGGTCTATATCAAAGGCCTAAAGCTAGTTAACAATGACCGTGATGATGTTCCGTTCTAATTCATGTGAGTCTATGTGAGGGTCATGTGAGTCAAATTT
>JARLHI010000023.1 GCA_031292355.1 Candidatus Obscuribacterales bacterium | reverse complement strand
CATTCATATGTGCTGTCATTATGGAGAACCGGAGGTGGGGTTAAAGTTGCGTAACCCGGGGTTAAGGCGGATTATGGTCAATCTTTGCGTTCTATCTCGGCAACGAGAAGAGACACAACATGCGCCCCACTGGCGCACATCACGCATTTTCTGTTATCTATCATTTACTGTAATTAGTTGACCTGAAACGCTGATACCCTGTGTGCCCGAGCGAATGTATGGGACTTTTGTCCAGGGTTGTATATGCATATCCGTTTACTGCCGGCTAAGTGCATACATGTGCTTCCCCTTTGTAATTTTTGCATGCGATACAATTGAACCGTGGTTCATATGTGTACGCATACCTTGTCCCTCGCTGACATGTGCCACCCAATGTGACGTTCCGCTGCACTGGTGCTTGTGCTGGGAGAGACCGTAGAAGAGGCCAAAATGCGAAGGAAAAGTGGTCTGTCAATTTTGTGGCGGTGTAACTCCATGAAAGCGAGTGGACATGACCAACTGTCTATTGGAATGGTTACTTCATGTGTTGAATTTGCTTGCCTGATCGTGGCCGGCTCACCTGGCTGATGGCTGTGGAGACAGAATTTTCCACATAGAAAGTGTGCATGTGAACAACAATGATAGTCTCACTGCTGTGAAACATACAGCGATCAGCCTGTAACTCTACGGTAGGCAAGTTTAGTGGTAGTGGATTGCATTGTGATGCCCACAGCATCTTTTCACCTCCTCCCCATTCTGTAAGCCATCGTCCATTTTTCGTTGGTCTCGCAGAATTCACCATCAATTTGACCCACCATCCACCGGATGACAGAGAAGAGGTCGACCACACATTATCATAAGATAGTGTATGACACCACCACACGTGTGCATTGATATGCTGAGCTCGCATGTATCACACGCTGTTCTGCAGTTAGACAAATGAACTCAGAAATCTTCAGATTCTCGCCTTTTTCGATCTTAGTCTACAGCCAGCGAATGACGAGGGCTGGCAATTGGCACCAGCAAGTGTGCACACACAAGCTACCACCACATACCATGGTTGCCCTATTTCATTCATATTTGCACGAGCTAGACGCGCCAAAGTGAAAAGTCAAAATCCTTAGAAAGGCTGCCGGCAGTAAACGGATAT
>JARLHI010000022.1 GCA_031292355.1 Candidatus Obscuribacterales bacterium | reverse complement strand
CAGCGGATGTTTTTGGGGTGCATTTCACTACGCTTTATCGATATCTCCGGGCGTGATTTTTTAGTCGAAATTTTGTAGTAGACCGGTCAACCGACGCAAATATCGTGCAAAAAACTGTCGCATTTATCGTGCAAAGTGACAACTATATCGTGCGATACATTGAAAAGCCCTGCCGTTTCGTAGTTTGGCGTTATCCACTCATTCACAGAACTTTCGGTCACAACCGTACACAACCAAAACCAAACCGACAATGTAGTGCCTTATTCGTCTACCACTGAGTAGCTGTGGGTGCTGCCATGTTTGTGGAATGAGTGGATTTCAATCCAACAGATCAAGGAAAGATAATGAAACACGCAATCAATAGAGCTTTTGAGGCTCTAATCAAATCGAAGTTAACAAAGTCAATAGGGATGGTAATAGCTTTAGCTCTTACTTCCCTGGCATTTGCTGCACCAGCTCAGGCATACGTCTGGAGCGCTAAATTCACCTATGCCCCTGTTGGCCATGGTGGCAGTGGTTTAACCATTCCCGGCAATCCCAACTGTTATACGCTCGTTGTCGCAAACGGTGCTAGACAAATTCCAGCAGTTGCGAACTTTATTTATTGTGGGAGCATCACACCTCCTGCATCTAATTCTAATCTCAACGCAGTTCTTGGCGCTTACTCTGCGGGAATGTCCAGCGCAGCTGCAAATACCCTAGTTAACGTTGCGCAATATCAGGTCGTTTACTTCGAGACATTAAACGATTACTGTCTCACAATCACCTATAGTGTCGGGCCCAATCAACCGCGGACATTTGCTCAACAATGTACAGACGCGGTGACCTACATTCGAAACGAAGCCGGAAAGAACACTACTGGACCGGGCTTAACTTCAACTACCCAGCTTTATCAAGCTGCATCAACTGGCGCCTACCCAGCTTCTGCTCAAGTTACTAATCTTCCGCACGTAGCTTTACATGAAGCCGGTCATGCGTTCGATTGGGCTAGAGGGGATGGAACCCTTTACCTCTCACAACAAAATCAAGTTGCGAACGGACCGCTTGTCTATTTCGGTGCTTTGGTTGCAGATTATGTGAGGCTTGGAGGCTGCGCCAGCGGCATCTGGCTGAGTAACACTCAAAACTACTATTACAGTTATTACTTCCACTGCGCAAACACCAACGGTGTTCAAAACGATTTTGAAGATCTTTTTGCTGAGGAATTTGCGATGGGCGCGTCTGGCTCGCTCTGGCAAACGAGCCCCCCATACGAAAGCGTTCCTTCAACAATAGATACTTCTGCGATCGCACCTACGAGCGCCCCACAGGGAACAGCTTGTGCCAATTTGTATGTGTGGTACTACATGAACTATCTGCAACCCCCTACTGCTTCGACTTATGCCAGCTACGGATTAACTGGCACTTGCACTGGACTAGGAGGAACCGGACTTAACGCCCATACTGGCGGTTAAATAACTCACCGGCGGCAAGGTTTTGTTGACCTTGTCGCCGGTTTTTTCGAAATCTCGGCTAATATTCGTTTTGCTTCGCCATACTCATAGGCGTCATGATCGGGGTATGTTTCAACAAACGACCTTAAGGTGGAAACAGCCGGTCTAACTTTTTCGATTTTGAAATTAGCCATTGTGTAAAGTGCTTTGACTTCAGTATTTCCGGGTTGAGACTCTAACAAGGGTTTAAGTTCAGCACGAGAAAGACTATATTGCTGCAAACGGTAATAACAGCGGGCGATATTGATGCTTATTGAAAAGTCTTTATGAGACTTGAGATACAGTCTATAGTTCGTAATCGCTTCATTGAATTTTTGCTGCTTCTCATAGCAAGAGCCCATATCTACATAAATAGTGCCGTTTGATTGTTTAACTGCACCTTTCAGGATAGCTTTTCGATAGAAAGATATTGCGGCATCGTATTTTGACTGGTTCTCACATTCTATTCCACTTTTTATTAGTTTATCGACTTCCGGCGATAGGCTGAACATAGGACTGTTAGCTAATGTAGGGCAAATAGTAGTTAGGTAAAGCGCAATGAAGACCAAGACTCTCATGCAGATTTTCTCTCCCAAAGCTTGTAGCACTTTAGTCTACATTTTATTCTCATTTTTGGAGCTTTCAAGATACTAGTTGGTATAGTATAAAAATTCTGTCTGATAATAAAAATTATGTTTCATTATCCTTAGTCGACACTGAAAAAGCTTACAGAGCTTAGCTTTTCCGATCTTAGTTTTTAAATCTTTCGTCGAAAAATTTCCAAAAGTATTTTTGGGGTACCTTGAATACGCCCCATTTTAGCTGAGTTTCGTATTATCGGACCCTTTTGCCTTGAGATATTCGTCTACCATCTGATTTGCTAAAGCCTCACCATAAAGCTCTTGCTTGCCTCTGTAGCGCCAGTAGACCTTGTCGAACAAAGGCACACCGGTCGACCTATGAAAGAAAATCTTGTTTTGCAGGTTGCGAGCCAATCTTGTTAGCTCAGTAGTACCAGGTTCTGAGTCTCGGCAAAGCCCCCAGGTCTTCTGTAATTCCGTCCGCAGTTCGCTGATTTTATTGATTACTTCTGTATGCTCGCGATACTGCACACCGCTGAAACTCAAGATTGGGCTCAGAGGACCAATGAAGTTCACTAACCACTGATCCGTAGGTATTTTTTGAACGATGCAAACTATCAACGTCGTGAAAAATATCGCCAAAACGAGGGCGACCAGGACTTTTATATATCGCTCGCGTAAACTGCGGTCATAAGCAACGTTAGTCGTCTGACAAATAATTCTGGCAGCCTCAAACGGAACCTCTTGAAGGCGTCCTAGATACCAATTCTTGAGCGATTCATATCCTGTCTGTGGATGCCTTGCTGCTGCCTCTATGACTAATTCAGGGCGCAGCTCCTCACCAATTAAATCGCGATTCCAGCTTAAATCCAGTACGTCACAATCGAATTGTTCTTGGATTTTTGCTGCGTCTTTTCGACGCTTGCCTCGAAGGTGCTGCAGAATAAAGCAGTCCACAAGGGAAATCACTATGCCGGTCGCTGCCGCTGCTGTTGAATTTGAAGGTGCTAGCGATTTCCAGGTTAATATGCCAAAGCTGCCGCCGACAGCTAACCAAAATTGCAATCCAATAATCCATTTTTCCTCTGAGTAGAGCTGCCGCATAGCTGCAAGCCGCTTTATTTCGAGATCTTCGTTCTGTTTAACGAGGATGGTTGCGCCTGTCATTATCATCCGTAAGCAGGGAAGTAGTCGCCAAAAACCAAACGCCACCGATCATATGCGTTATAAGTGCTACCGCGAGATTCATAATCTATAGCGGCAGATGCGCGATTATAAGCCAACGTCAGTCGTGCCTTTACATCATCTCGCTTAGTTGAGCTATTTAAATAGGCCCCTACATCACCGCCGTATCCAGCCGGATCGGAATTTTTTAGGTCGATTAAATCACGCATTTTATCGAAAACATAGAGACAGGTTTGCGGATAGGAGCCCATTTTTACCCCTGTTAAAACCTTTAGCACCAAGCACTCAAGGTGAAAAGAATTAAGCGACTGCCCATTTTCTTTATTCCAGGCCTTAATCATTTTGATTAAGGGGACCAAATTGCCCGAATGCTGACTATTTGCTGAACTCCAGATAGAAATATGTTGCTTGGGATCTGTTTCGATCCAGGTCGACGTGACCGAGTTAGGGATTAGATAGCCGCCACCGGACCTGTTAAACGCTGGAACAACGTCCACAGTAAAATCACTAAAGCAAATGGTCACTGCTTGCCCATTTCTACTTATTTCTGGAGTCTGCGAATAAGTCTTTTTTATCGAACGCTTGACCTTATCAAGGAGTCCGGCCTGATTGCGCTTGAAGTCCTCGAAGTAGGAAACGCCTAGAACCACAAAAATGTCTACATCCGCTGTTTTCAAAGGCGCTATCATCGTGTTACGTTGATAGGAACCAGTGAGAAAATCATCAACAGTAGTCAAATCATTCCGGACAGCCGCCCGAACATTGGTCTGTCGCGTCGAAACGGTCGAGCCTTGCAACCCAGTTATTTCTAGGTTGGAACTAAGTTTCGAGAATCCTTGAATTATCGTTGTTGGCAAAGCTTTCTAGTCCTTTTTACCTATAAACCAAGCAGAAAATCGAACCCACCATCCCCGCTTATGCTGGCTGTCAGTTAAAAGCTTGATTTCCTTCTGATAGTTGTCTGTTTGAGCCTGAAGATAGCCTATGCGCAGGTTTGCAGCTTCTAGCTTTTCTGCTTGCTTAGTAATGACATCCATAAGCGTCTTTAATTCGGGCGCTATAGAGACAATTACCGGTCTTTCCTGCCGGGTTTCTGAAGCGGAACCGGACCGGTACCATTCCGGTTCCGGTTCAATTTCCGTTTCGGCATAGGGCGAGTCAGTTTCATCCAGGCTGGAAGTGTATTCACTTAATTCCGGTACCGGTTCGGAACTTGGCTTGATGACTTCAGAGGGAATTCCGTTTGGATAAATTCGCCACTCTGGAACATTTGCACCCTGGACCTTTTGAGCCGGGATCTTCCCTTCTTTGATCCGAAGCCGAATAGTTTTTTCAGAAATTTTATAAAAGTCCACTGCCTCCTTAAGGCTGAGACTTACTACCGGATTGGAAGTTGTTTCTTGCTTGACCAGTTCCGGATTGGTACCGGATTCGACTTTGTTGTTTTCTGGTCCGGAAGTGGCTAGGAAAAAGTCGTGATATCCCTCACCCTTGGCACTTATTCGTGCCTCTCGCTCTCGGTTAATCGAACCATCTGATAGCTTAATACTGTTTCGATCTGGTTCCGAACTGGTACCGGATTCGGTTCCAGGCTGGAGAGAGGCCTCAATTAAGCTTCCGGACTCAAAAATGTCACTGGACTGAGCGTTTGAAGCTGACATGCGCTTTTTACACCTTCCGCAATGGTTCCAGACCGGAACCAGGGTTAACGCCCTAAATTATGAGGGGTAATAGATCACTTGTCCAGAAAACTATATATGGTGCATATCTCGAAAGCGCCACAGGCTCCTTGATCCATCCACCGATCCGGCGTAACATCAGAAGTGATTTAAAGTATCTGCCACTGTCCGTGGCACCAGGAGCAAAACAGTCCTAAACAAAAAACACCGCCAGGGGCGGTGATTTCTAAGACCTATAACCGGATCTTTCGGTTCTGATTGTAATTGGGGTTTTGTTTGGCGACGTTTCCCCGATGCAAAAAGAATACGGGATAGATCTGGCACAGTCAAGCACGTCTTTTTCAAGGCAAAAGGCAGACAGTGACCGGAGCTACGGCATTTTTAGACGCCACCACCAGTGGCGAAATTAATCACGAATTAGAGCGGCAATTTTTGGCGCTATATCCGAACAGGCATAAAAGCATATTGAAAGATGCTAGCCGAAACTCTGACTGGGTGACCATTAGCCGCCACGCTCCGCTTATAGATTCACAGCTTATTGATGCAATATCGCTAAAAGAAAACCTTTTGCGAGGCTGTCGCTGGCACGAGCAAACTAAGTTTGCCGTCCTCGACGTAGACAAAAACAGCCAACTGCATAACGAGCTAGGTCTAGCCAGGCTGAGACATACGCTAGCCTCGGTCGGATTAGATAAACCGCTCTTGTTTCAATCTAGCGATTCAGGCGGCTGGCATATCTATCTCTCCCTTTCGTCCTGGGCGAATAGCGCCGAAGTCCAAAACACCCTACGGGCTTGGCTTGCAGCCGAAGGCTATGAAATTCGGCAAGGGCAACTGGAAATTTTCCCTTCAAATAATGGGCTAAGACTGCCATTACAAAAGGGTTTCGCCTGGCTCACTGACCAAGCGGAAATTAAAATAAAACGCGAAGCGCTAACCAAAGATCAGGCAATAGCTAGTTTCTTGGACGCCCTGGACGCTTCTGTACATTCGTGGAATTTAGTTAGAGCCAATATCGAGCGCCGATTGGAAGCCGCGGCCGCCGTTGCCACTCCGGCCATAGAGCCCGAAGAAGACGGGTTTTCTAGCCTTTTCACTTCCGCCGGCATGATTTCAGAAATCTACGACGCCGGCAGAGCTTACTGGCAAAATGGGCTGACGAAAGAAGGGCAGCGGAACCACGCAATTCTTTGCGTCGGGCACTATCTCTGGTACGGAGACGACGCCGCAGGCGTCCGAGCCTTGCCCGGCTTGCGTCAGGGCATGAAGCGGGCCGAAGTGATAGAAACCTGGCTGCGAACAAAACATAACGGGTACTCCCAGACCGTTTTAAAAGGCGATTGGAAAACTATCCTTGGTGAGATAGGGAGGGCTTGCAATTGGACGCAGCCAGAAGGCAAAGAGCGCCCTCTCGTAAAGTATCCAGCTACCGATCGTGCGATCGATCGACTAATAGTTTTGACCAAGCAAACAGGCCGGGTTTGGTACCCAGAAGACTTTGAAAAAGGAAACGTCAAAAGAGAAGAGAGTGCCCGAGACAAAATCCGTCAGGCACTGCTCAAGCTAGTCGAAGAAGGCCGCAAGATAACAATAAAGGGGTTAGAAAGGCTGTCTGGCTGTCGGCGGGAGACCGTGAGAAGACATTCTGATATCTGGGCTGCCCTGCAGTTGTCAAAGGGGCTAGGCGATCTTATCTGCCGGGGGGTGGCCGTTTTGCCTTCTTTAGAGTCTTCATATTCTATTCAGTCTGAGCCGGTGGTTGAAATTCCGGTGGCCAAATCGGATTTAGTGTATTTTTCTAGGTTGAAAGAGCCCGTACTCGAAAGTCCCCAAAAACTTTTTGGGCTCTCACCTCTTTTAACAGCCTGGAAGGCTTCGCCTGATTTTTTTATGGTGTTTGAGACCCTGCGCTTAAAAATCTACGGAGCGACGGCGAACAACTCAACGGCAATGGCGATTAATGACCTTCTCGCCGCCACTTCCTTCGATTTTAGCTCCGGGGTCAAACACAGGCGCAAGCAAAGCTTGCAGGTTGGTGAAGCCTCGGGTATGGCTTGCTCCTTAAACGGTTGCCTCCCCACGCTTTGCGCGGGTCCCCTCCATTTACCACAAGCCTCTTTTTTATGGCACTTCGTGCGCGCTCGCTTGCTCGCGCCAGGGACTTCAGCTAGCAATATTTTTTGTATGGAGCTTCAGGACGCCAATCTAACCGCAATAGGGAAGATTCGGTTAAACAGTAGCTGAAGCTTGAGAGTCGTCTTCGTCCAGAACAAGAGCATTTCCAAAGTTTGCAATCTTGACTGAGCCCGTTTCTGGAAAGGTAGCAATCAGGTCTAAAGTCCCGCCTAAAGCCTCGACATAGTGGCGCACGGTGCTTAAATAAACATCAGTCCGACGTTCGAACTTTGATAGATCGCCTTGATTCATGCCTAGTTTCTTAGCTAGTTCTGCTTGCGAGCACTCACGAGCTTTACGTATTTCTCGCAGGGATTTTTCTTCGGCAATGAGTTGCCGTGCCAATTCATCAACTTTTGCCTGTTGTTCGGGAGTCAGCTTTTTTTTGTAATCTTTATAGCTAATCATTTTTTTTCTCCTTGGAAGCTGCTGCCCTGTCTGCTTTTCGTTGCTTCTCTAAATATTCTGAAAACAGCGTTTCAGCTAAAGGAATGTTTGTGTCATACCAGCGCTTATCGCCTTGTTTACTGCCACCCAGGATGATCACGGCTTGTTGTTTGGGGTCGAAAGCAAACAAAATTCTGATTGGTTCGCTCTTGTGTTGGACCCGCAACTCTTTTAGATTGGCTATTTTGGAGCCTTTGAGCGTATCGACATACGGGCGGCCAAGTAGCGGACCTCGCTCCTCCAATAAGTCGAGATGGCCTAGCACCTTAATGCGCCTCTCTTCGTCTTGCTCATCGAGCCAGGTGGCAAAATCATTGATTAGAACTAACTCGTATGGCATAAACGCAATTATATAGCTTTGACGCCATATTGTCAATCTCTAGGCAGCTAGTATGATGAATGAAAAGCCCACAGGTGCCCAAATTGGACATTCTTGCAGCCGTCACCCTACTAGTAATTATGCTGCTTGCCTTCAATCACATGGCAGGCGGGCATCATCGGAACGTCATCCGACCGGCGACCGCGATTGCAACCCGAGTTTTATCTATGGCCGTGCGCGGTCTGGTCAGCATAGTCAGCTCGGTCTTCAGGTTAGGGGCAGGCTTAATCGAATTACCAAAGTTAGGCAACACGAAAGACGACACCCGAGGGCCAGGACCGCCGCCGCCACGCTGGAAAGACTAGTTATTTATTACGGAATTCCAGACGGACTTCAACGTTATGCGGGTTGATTATATTTAGAGTATTGCAGCGCAGAAAAACCGTATCAAAAGTAGCAACTTCTGTATCGCCTTCTAACGCTGTTATAGCAACAGTTTCGCCCATATCCAAGTTTTTAATGAATGGATTAATCGTATTGCCGTCGAGCACGCCCTGCCACGTTAGCGCCTGGTCAGGAGTCGTTTTTTTAATTTTGTCGAATAAGTGCTCTCTGGCCTCTTTGCTAAAGCCAACAGCCTGAAGCCGAATTTTGCGTACCGGCTTATCTTTACCCTCTTTGATAATTGAGTCCATAACATCGTCCTGCGATTTAAAGTTAGTGCCGAACTGCTTATTCCAATACTCGGCAAACATTTTACTAAGCTGCTCTTCGTGGGCTTTCAATTTGGCATAAGGCAATTGCACAGCCGCTGTACCGACCTTGGTTAACTGCTCTGGTCTAAATTTACCAGTCCAACCAGGCATGTTATTGGCTTCCGGATTGGTATACGACTTGCTGAAAAACACGCAGACAATGCCATTTGGCCTAGTCTCGTATACAAATCCGATCATGCCATAAAACGGGTGGGGGGTGCCACTGACACCGTAAAAGTCTCGGGCAAGCTTGCCTTGCTCTGGAAATTCGTCCAGTGACTCTGTTGTTATGACCTGAACAATATCGCCTTCGTTGAACTCAGACATAGCGCCTCCCGCAAAAAAGAGCCAATTATTTTAGCTCAGATTGCAGCGCGCGGAAGAGGCACTGACGCGCAAATTTTGACGGAGCGAAGCGGAGCCGAACCGACGGGAGCCGACGCAGGAGGCTTCACCGTTCGGTAAGGCAAGATACAGTGCGTGTGCACATGTTTGTCAATTCCGCACAGGTGCGGAAGAATTCGCGTGCACGGCTCTAGGGTTTGCCCCGTATCATCGTGCACAGTGTCTGTATTATACTGGAGATGACAGTAAGGAGTGTGCACATGGTCGAAACCAAGAAAAGAGTCTTCAATCCGAGGATCGAAACTCGGTTGACCAAAGACGACACGATCCGGTTAGACAAAGCGGCAAAAATCGCAGGCAAAAGCCGGTCTGATTTTTCCCGACAGGCCTTGCTCTGGTTTTTAGACAATCAGGAAAAACTCGAGCACGATAAACGAGAGAGCGAAGTTGCCCAGGCGATACGTTACGCAACTGATCAAATCGTGCGCGCAATAAATGCCGGTGTAGAGAGGATTTGCAAAATGCTGGCTAGACAGGGGCGAGCTATAGGCACTTTATACGAGCTTTCGTACATGGCCTTGCCCGACGATGAGTCAAGAGAAGCCTTTGTAGAAGCCGGAAAGCTGGCAGAGCAAAAGATGCGAAGGCACGTTGAAAAAGACGAAAGTTTGCTAGCAGCCTCATTTAAGAAGGTCGTAACTGCTAATGATAATCCTCAAGCATAGCTACATCTCGCCAAGAGACAGGCAAAGCCAGGTCGGCGGCAAGCCGTCGAAAGTCCGGGCAATGGGCAGAGCACTAGCTCACCTGAAGTACATCCAGCACCGCCCGGGCGAAGATCGGCCCGAAGGTGGGCGCGAATTTTTTGGCGAAGGCGACGACGAAATGAGCGCCCAACGAGTAAGAAAGCTCGTCAAAGAAATGAAAAATAGCAAGGTGCTAGTTCATAAAATCACCCTGGCACCGGAGATAAACCCCGACGACAAGAAAGCTTTTACTCGTGAGGTGATGAAAAAGCTAGGCAGTGACAAAGGCTTAGACCTGCAATGGGTGGGCGTCGAGCACAATAACACCGACCATCACCATATTCATGTGGTCGTCCTGGGTAAGGACAAAAACGGCAAGGATGTGAGGATAGACAAAAGCGACTACCCGAAAATCAAAGACTATGGCGACAAGTTTTTAGAACGAATGCACCCGCATGAGCTAGAGCGGTCGCGCTCCGAGCGTGAAAATAAGCAGCGAGAAAAGCAAGAAATTAAAGCACGAGCCCGCGAGACAAGGAAGCAAGAACGAGTAAGAGACGGCTTAGAACTCCCGTGGATGCATAAGAAAATCATCCGGGAGCAGCTAGAGCCTTACAAAGACTGGAAGCAAAAGCAGGAGCAGAAGCGCGAAGAGGCGAAAGGCCGAAGTGATAAAACTCCTGCAGCCGAGAACGACAAACCCTATTTTCAGGACACTATCGAGGCGGCCGGAGAGACGTGGAGCCGGGACAACAGCCTGAAAGAGCTAGAGCAATTGAACCGTGACCTCTGGGATGACAAAGAGCAATGGATACCAAAAGAGGACTATGACAAGCTTTTAGGCTGGATGAATGAAAAGCGCGAACTTAAACGATCCGGTAAAGACCCTGAGCAGGCAGGCAAAAGCGAGCAGGGCGACAACGAACAAAAAGACTATTTCGACTACAAAGGCAAGCGCTATAGCAAAGACAGCAATCATAAGCGATTGTTTGAACTATCCACAAAGCTCCGAGAGAAAGACGCTGAGCAGCTTCCCTACGAACAATACAACCAGCTACGCAGCTGGCTGGAAGACAAAGACCGCGCGAAATGGTCCGGGATACTGCAAAGGCAGCTAATAGCCCAGCACAAAAAAGACTTTATGAAAACGCCCGAGCAGCTCAAAGCACTAGAAGGCGGGCGGGTTTTAAACCCGTTGCAGGAGAACGTCATGAGTAACCCCGTCACCGGATTGTTTATGACATTTGCATCAGCAGCCAATACTGTCGTTAGCTGGGTGCCGGTCCTGGACAACAGGGACCGCCTAAAAGAGGGCGAAAAGGCACTAGAAAATAGGAAAGTAGAAAAGCATCAAGACTATGTAAAAGCAGACAGAACACCCGAGCAAAAAGACCGGGACAAAGCTTCGATAGACAAACTGGACGAAGCCTTGGAGGATAATCAAACAGCTCAAAAAGAACGCAAAGAAGAGAAAAAGAAGAAGCAAGAGCGGGATAAACAAGATGATCCCCACATGTTTGACCCATGGGGGCGCCACTAATGGCCGTACTAATCAAAGATTCAGGTATCGTACAGACGACAGCTAAAGACTTCCCGATCTTGGCCGTCAACGTCCTGGACCGATTGGGCTACCAGGTTTCACGAGCGAGCAAACAGCTAGATCAGATACTAGCTACAGAGCGGCTAGAGGAACAGATAGGTCAGGACCGCTGGCATCATGAATACCGGGTAGTTTTGCGTTGGCGTGTCGCAAGCTCGGGCGGCATGCTCGTTAACCTTGAACTAGAAGAACGCAAGGGCGGCGCCACTCACCAGGAGTGCCAAAAGCGTTGCGACCGGATTTTAATGGAGCTGGAAAACGATGCCAGTCGAGCCGAAGAGGCTAAAAAGTACAAGGAGAAAAGCACTGTACACGGCGCCGCGAAGTGGGGAACAGAGCAAGACCTCAGAAATCGTGGCTATTTTCAGAAAGCGCCAGACGCCAAAAGGCTCATCATTGGCAAGACGGCGGCTAATGAATACATCCAGGTGCCCGAGTTTTGGACCCATGCACACGCCATAGTTTGCGGCCGTACTGGGGTCGGAAAGTCTCGCGGCTTCTTCATTCCCAACCTCGTCGAACGAATTGCAACGAGCATGATCGTAACTGAAGCAACACCAGGATATGAAGCCGGAGAGCTATACAAGCTGACTTCAGGGTGGCGAAAGATGGCCGGACACCAAATCTATTGCTTCAATCCCTCAGATCTGACCTCAAACCGAATAAACCCGATTGACCGAGTCAGGCAAGCACCTGAAGAGGAAAAAGCCAATTTGGCCGAGAAATTGGCTGATCTAATCATCATGAATGGTGAGAGCGGGGAGCATCGAGGCGACCAGACTTGGAACCGGTCAGAGAAACTTTTGCTTATCCCGCTCATTCTCCACGCAGCAGCCGGAGAGCCTGAACGCGGGCATTTTGGCGCGCTCCGCTGGCTACTTTTGAAAGGGCCGGACAAAGTTGCAGACATACTTTACCGCAGCCCGTCGGACGTGGCGCAGATGGAATTCGAAGGCTGGATGCGGCTCTCCGGCGAAACTAATTTTAAATACGGCGTCTTCTCTGGCCTGATTACCAAGTTAAACCCCTGGATGACTGACCAGATGGTGACACTAACCGAAACAACGAACATAGACCTAGATGCGCTTAAACACCAGCTTTTCACCTTCTATTTAGCCGTGCCAAGCCGCTCAAGAGATAGCAAACTGATCGGATCTCTTATGGTCAATTTCTTGCTTGACCACATTTTGGAAATACGCGAGCAGATGAAATACCCAGTAACCATGCTCCTTGACGAGTTTACAAACTTCGGAAAAATCTCCGGCATCGGTGACACTCTTTCAATTATCCGCAAAAACAAAATAGGCCTGATTCTCGGCTTTCAAAACTACGCGCAGCTAGAGCAGGTCTACAGCAGACAAGAAGCAAAAATAATTATCGACCAGCCTGCTACGCAAGTTTATTTCAAGCAAAAAACTTTCCAGGAAGCCAGAGATTTAAGCGAAGCCATCGGAAGAACGACCATAGAAGACGCCACAGTAAGCGATAGCGGGCGGGTCCAGGAGTTTGTTCAAGGACGCCACCTAATTACGCCGGACGAATTAATCAGCCTGAATAAAGAGGTGATCGTATTCACCGCCGATACAGCCCCCCTGAGACTGCCATTAACAGAGCCCTTAGCCTATGAGCAAGCACTATCTTACGATCCGCCGGTTAGAGAAAAGCATCAGGTTAGCGACTTTGTAAAACGGCGCGGACGCACTGAGCAAGAGCAAAGAGCCGATAGAGAAAACAACGCAAGGCCAAAGCCGCAGCAACAACAAGGTAAAAGACCGCAGCAGCAAAGCAAGCCAGACAGCCGATCTGACAGAGGCGGCGCCCCTCCTAAGCCAAAAGAGCCGGAGACAGACGAGAGAAGACCAGCGCCAAATAAACCAAAGGGCGCCCCCGACTATGATTAACAGGAAGCCCGAGAAGCCCCGCACAGATAGGTTTTACAAATGGGAGCAGGAATAGCCGTAGGTCTGATCGTGGCCCTTGTCGTTGGAGCGATCACCGGTCAAGTCGTCTTACAAACCCCACAGTCGGGAGTTATGGAAGGTCTATTAGCCGGTATTTGTGCCGGTTGGCCCTTCTTCCATACTGGGTCGGTGCACCGCTATAACTTCCTTCATCCCGTGCCCAGGCGCTATAACGTGCCATTAAAAAACACCTTCGGTAAGCTCCGGCGCCTGATTAGCGAGAAGTCTTACAACTACGGCGACAAGTGGCATGTGTCAGCTTCTGACACATTAGAGCGAAGAATAAGCGCTCAGTTGCGCTTTACCGAAGAGGAGTCCCGAGGCTTCCATGGCTCAAACATCAGCAATATTCAGCATAAAACCCAGCGAGTACAGCGGCTTTTAGAGCTAGATATTCAGCTAAAAGAGAGCACGGACGATAGCTGCATAGTGCAATTTGACTTCAAACCTAAGACAGAGGGCTTAGCCTGGTACGCCTGCGATTCGATAATAAGCGGCCTTTTGGCTGACACCGAAGCCCTTTTAGGACCGGGCACGGACGATGGCAACCCAGCCGACACAAGTTTGCCCGCGCCGCCATGGTGGGTTATTGGCATAGGCGCTCTTGGGCTTCTCACCCTATGCGCCGACGTTAGAACCGCGGTGTTTAAGTGATGACAGAACAGCAAAACCTAGCAAAAGCCTATCTAGCCTTTGGCCTTGAGGCTGGATCATCGCCCGAAGAAGTCGCAGAGCGCTATAAAGACCTCGTTATGGCCTGGCACTCAGACCGCTATCCAAGCGGAGACAAGAAGCTAAAGGCCGAAGAGGAAATGAAGAAAATCAACAACGCCCGCGACGTGTTGAAAAAGCATTTTGCCCAAGGTCACAAGAATAGCGGCCCGTGCGATTGCAGGCCTGGTACTAAATCGTCGCCGCCACCACCTCCACCTCCACCACCACACAATGACAAAGCCGAAGAAGAGGCCGCCCGCAGGCGCAACGCTGAACGTGCCGCCGAAGCAGAGCGCGCAAGAAAGGCCGCCGAGGCAGCCGCCGCCGCAGAGCGAGAAAGAAAAGCAGCCAAGGACCGCGCCGAGGCTGAGCGAGCAGCAACGGTAAAAGACGCCGTAGAACAACAGAGGGCAAGCGAAGACGAGGCTTTGCGCTGGCGCGTATCAATCGGCATCATCGCCGCGTGGATATTAGTAAGCCTCTTTAGCATTGTCTCATTGGGTGTAGAACACGTTTGGCACAACATCGCGACTTCCGTAGAACAGATGTTTGCCAAGCACGATGACCCGAAGCCAGACTTACAAACCAATCAGACTATCAATACTTCCACCTATCAACAGCCTCAGGCACCACCCGAGAATTCGGCGATGCCACCACCCGAAGACCCCGTATTAGACCAAATTTCGGAACAAGCAAAACGCGACCAGGAAGCCCAAAGACAGAAAACTTACGACATTTTGAAATATCAAAATGATGTTGACCGCGACCAAAAAGTAATTGATCGCTACACGCAACAAATCGCCGAATCTGAAATCCAGATTGCCAATCGGAGCATCGGAGTTTCTGAAAAAATGAAGCTTGTGGACATGCAAAATCAGCAAAGAAATTATTTGAGCAAGGCGCAAATGGACATGAACACGGCTCAGAAAATGCTAGCTGAATTGACCGGAAAGCCCGCACCGCTACCTATACCAGTAGAGCCGCATGTTGTCCCCCAACCCGCAGTAATCGATCAACAAGACCTGAGACGCCGGGCTGACGCTTTCATAAACTCAAATAAACCCAGCACTCCGCCTCCGTTTACTCCAACTCAATCCACGCAAGTACGCAATTTCTCAGACCTTCTGAAACCATCACAGCCCTGAAGAACCGCACCGCGAGCTAATAGCTTTAGCTATAGCGAGCGGTGTGGAATCGCTTTAGCGAAACTCCGAAAGGACTTGGCAAGGCGCTCGCGCTAGATGGGACACCCTATTTAAGCGGAGTCAGAGTGTCCTTTTGTGAAGTTATCAAACTAAACACAACACAGAAATTTCGCGATCTCAAACTTTCCTGAAGAATTAGACCCGCCATTTTGGCGCTTCGCGACAGTTTTGGTTAAGGGGTGGAAATGTGGTCCAAAATTTGCGCTTTGTGAACAGACTATTGTGACTTTGCACGATAAATGCGACACTTTTTTGCAAGATAATTGTCACATTGCACGATATTTGCACGTCCTGCATATGTATGGTGCCGATCGAGCAGAAAGGGCTTGATCTCGGCTATTTTTTTGATCGTCCTGGCGTGT
>JARLHI010000003.1 GCA_031292355.1 Candidatus Obscuribacterales bacterium | reverse complement strand
AGATTGACTACAGTCGAAACGCCAGTTGCTGTAACGCCGATGCCCGACAAATTACTGTCAGCGTTCACGGCTGCGGCAAGTGCCGTTGCAATCGTGGTTAGCGTGTCGGCCGCGACAACTGTATAACTGACAGTCTCTTTACCGCCAGTTAGACCAGCGTCATAGACTGTCAGGCTCAAGACGTCCCCAGTCGTTTTGGTGCCACCAATTGCTGCCGTTTGGGTCCCGTTAACCGGCAGACCAATCACAAGCGTTTCTGGACCATTTAAGGTCTTACCAAAGAGATAGGTTGTCAGGTTGACCGAATTCGAAGACAAACTGACGACTGCGCCACTAGAAGTCGCACTCACACCAATGGCTGTGAGATTGGCGTCTGCGTTAATGGCTGCTGCCATCGCTGTTGCGATGCTCGTGAGAGTGGCGCCAGATGGAATGGTATAGGAAACAGTTTCGGCACCGGTTGCTAGCGCAACGTCTTTGACGGTTAACGTTAGAACATTACCGGTTGTGATCGAGCCTCTAAAAAGCGCGCCTTGAACCGTATTGAAATTGGCAGTCATCGAAATCGTCTCTGTGGCTCCAGAGCTTGTCGAAGACGTGTAAGTCGTCGCATTCGCTGAGGTCGATTTGATTGTGACTACGGCGCCAACAGAAGTTGCGGTCACTCCAAGAGTGCTCAAGCTTGTGTTGGCATTTATTGCAGTCTTGAGACCGGTCGCAATGCTTGTCGGCGTGTTACCAGTCGCAACCGTGTATGTGATTGCGACCGTGCCACCAGACAGTCCACTATCTAAAACGTTGATAGTGACCGTATTGCCGACAGTGATCGTTCCGCCGATGCTCGCATTCTCAACGACATTTGCAGCGATCCCAGAAGTGATCGTCTCTGTTGCACCAGTACTTTTTGAAACTGCATAGGTGGTTGTATTTGATGAACAAGAGCGAATAAAGACCGTCTGTCCATGAGCAACCGCATTTACGCCGATTCCTTGCAAATGCGTATCTGCGGACATAGCAGCCGCTAGACCGGAGGCAATATTTGCTAGCGTATTACCGGACACGACAGTGTAGGTAACGGCTTCGACCCCGCCCGTTAACGCCGAATCGGAAACTGTGATTGTTACGGTATTACCTGCAGTGACCGTGCCACCAAGTTTGATTGGCCAAACTGCTGTCTTCTGAGCGGCGGTCCGATTTGCGCCAGGGTCATAGGCGTAATTGTAGCGGCTGGCTAAAGAGGGAGTTCCCGAGCCAAAATTGCCATTGAAAGCAACTAATTGTCCAGCCTGGTCATACTGATTATTGTATTGAACTGGTGATTGAGAAGAGTTTTGCTGCGTCCACTGGGTGATCTCACCTGCTGGGTCGTAGCCATAATCGAACTGCGACAAAACTGTCGAGGTTGAACTGAGATTGGCTATTTGTTTCAGTCTTTCGTCGCCGGTATTGCCGTAATAGCTAAAATTGGTGACCTGGCTATTTGGATATGCAACTGATTTGAGTCTGGTCGTTCCTTTTGATGATCCGCTCACATCGTCAATGTATGAATAGTTGAAGGTACCTAGAGTATTTGTTTCAGACGTGACCCGACTCATCGCGTCGTAGCCCCACGTGTCTGAATTGGCCGAGCCATTGATTGAGCGATTTGTGGTCCTGCCCAAAGCATCATAGCTGTAGCTGATGGCTGAGTTGGCAATCACTGAATTTGTAACTGAGGACAACATGCCACCACCTGTAATGGGCGTGCCAGTAGGGTTGGTTATGTAAGGGTTGTAGCCGTATGTGTAGGTCCCCCAGCCATTTGCAACACTTGTTAGTCTCGAAAAGTTTGGGTCATAAACATAGGAGACAGCTGAGGTCGCGTTGACAGCGTTCGAATAAGCTTTCGAGCTTAGCGTATTATCGAGATTGTAGGAAAAAATAGTTTGCTGCTGCAAAGCGTCAGTCGTCGAATGAACACGGCTGTTTTGGCTCTCGTACGAAGTATTCACGGTCGTGCCGTCTTGATAGACTTTCTGGACCACACGCCCTTGCAAATCGTGATTCCATGTTGTCACGCTGCCATTTGGATCAGTTAACGCCATCAGGGAACCACATAGGCACCACAAGTACTGGGTTGTTCTTCCAAGCGGGTCTGTTTCAGACGAAATTTGGTCCAATACCGAATAAGTTCTGGTTGTTGTTCGTCCCAGTCGGTCGGTGGTCATGACTGGGTCTAGATTTTGATAAGTTGTTTTGTCGGCTGTACCATCTGGATATGTCGTGCTCAATAATCTGTCGAGATTATCGTATCCGTACGTGAGCACATATCCTTCTGAATCGGTCTTTGTCAGCAGCGTGCCTGTCGGATTCCAGGTGTAGGTCGTAACATCCTGCGAACCGGCCAGCGGTCCATCAACACTTTGAAGGAAACCATTAATAACAGGGCTAAGAGCCATTGTTTCTGTTCCGGTTACAGTCTCGGTGTAAGACGTGCCGTTTGGCGAAATCGATTTGAGCGAAATAACTGCGCCAGAGGATGTGGCAGTCATGCCAATTGCCTGTAGAGCAGTACTGGCATTGATGCTAGTAGTTAAATGCGTCGCTATTGTCGTCAGTGTATCGCCTGAGACGACAGTATACGGAATTGAAGTCATTCCTCCAGATAGACCAGAATCATGCACGATTATCGTGAGAACGTTGCCAGTCGTCACGGTGCCAGCAATGGTGGCGGATGCGGTGCTCGCGTATGTCATTTTCGTGACATTAGAATTTGGATCTGTGATCGTGATCGGTTCGCCAAAGACATTGTAGGCAGTGTGCGTTTGTTGACCGGAGCCGTCGATGCTTAAGGTTGGCTCGTGCTGGGTGTTGTACGTCCAGTTGCCCATGACATAGTTGTCCGTGCCCTTTGTCTCTGTTTTTTGCAACAAGTCAATGTTGTTGGTGGCATATGAATACGTAAAAGTTCTACCGACAGGATCTATCGATTGCGTCACTAGACCAAAGCTGTTGTATTGTTTTTGCCAGACTTGCAACGTGCTGCTGCTAGCAGCTGTAGTCAAAGTAATTACTTCGGTTGCGCCAACGCTTGTAGACTTGGAGAATGTCGTTGAATTTGGCGAATAAGAGAGGATGTTGACGATATCACCGCTCGTGGTGGCAGTAATTCCGACGGTCTGTAAATTCGTATCTGCGTTTATTAGCGAAGCAAGGCGAGTAGAGATTTTTCCAAATGAGTCACCTGCTAGCACGGTGTAACTGACAGATTCGGAACCTCCTGGCAGACCCGAATCTATTGCAGTGAGAGTCAAAACATCGGCGGCTGTGATGGTGCCAGTTAAGCCAGCTGTTTCCGGCAAATTGCTATTGGCGCTGAATGTAAGAGTTTCTGTTCCTCCGTTGTTGCGCCAAGCATACGTCTGGGTTAGAGGTGATGTCGAGACTATGTGCAGAGTGGTTCCGCTTGATGTCGCCGTTATGCCAGCACTTTGAAGATCAATGAAATTGTTTATCGATGCAGCAAGCCCGGCTGCAACAGTCGCTAATGTGTCGCCAGTTTGCACGACGTATTCGATTTCAGCTTGAAAATTATTTAGCGATGCATCGTCAATGTCGATGAATATACCGTCGCCAGGGGTGACGGTGCCGCCAACCACGGCGTTCTCAACATTGGCGCCAGTTACTCTCTGCGTCGTCGTAAGAGGTTGGTTGCTAGTGCCCATAATATCGACACTAGGCTGACCAGGGTAAGTGTAGGCTATTTGGGCTTCAAGTGGCTTTTTTATATAATGTAGAACTGGTGCCTGCACATAGCCATTATTGTCGAACAACCATTTGAATGTTGTCGCGTGCACATAAATGTTGTTTTGCCAATCATTGGGATACAAAGCCATCGCTTCACGATCCCAGTAGTAGGTTTTCTTGGGCTCGTCAAGATAGTTTTCGATGTGTGAAATAGTACTGTCTGGAAACTGAAAAATAAGCCCTCTGGGCGGAGTGCTATAGGGACCCATGGGCGTGTATCGACGGCAAGATGTTATTCCGTATGGCGTTTTCAGAGATTCGATGACAGAGCTTTGAGCCTCATATATGAAGCTCGAAACGATGCCAACCGCATCCGTAATCGACAACAAATATGTGTTTGTCGAATCGTAAGTGAAGCTCGCCGTGCGAGAAAAAGGGTCGGTCAATCCAGCAATTAAGTAGAAGCCAGAATTTCCAACGGTATTTGAAACGTATGAAAAAGTCGTTTTGCCACCATTAGGATCCGTGACGCCAGTGACGCGAAAATTAGCGTCGTAGGAAATGTTGGTGGTATTACCGCGCGGATCTATCACCTCGGTCAGAAAGATGTCGCCAGAACTATCGGATAGGTTAAATACCTCGATTGACCCGTCAGGCAGTTGTCTCTGAAATACGCCGCTTGAGATATAAACTAATAGAGCTTGAGAGGTGATCGCATTTGTGTAGACTGGTGTACTACCATTGCTGTTGTAGTAAATCTCGAAGCCGCCCCCTCTAACGCTTACAGTGGCATTGTTTGAGCCATCCAAGTTCAGATGCGAAATCCAATTTAAAGACCAATTCGCAGACACATTGGAAAAAGTAAACGTCGAAGGTTGGTTGCCTTCGATTTCATTGTAATTCAGCAGAAAGTCCATAGATGGACCAATTGGTGGCTTGTAGGATAACGGAGTGTCGGAGAGGTTCAGTTCGGCGTTTGCGGTCCAGAATGTAGCTTTGGTCATTCCACCATTACAACCGCAATCAACTGGTCCACCATTGCATTGCGACGGCGGTTTTGGGTCACCTGGACAATTCCAGCCACCGTAACCGTTTGCATGCCCTTTGCCCCAGATTTGCTGGGCCTCTGCCTTCGATACTGAGTGCCAGCCGTCAGGTAACGGTCCTGCTGGGATAACAAAATATCCATCCGATTCCGTTTCGAGTGCGTTGTGGCTTAAAGTAAATTTGCCGTCAGCATCAAAAGTTGGATCCAGAAGTTTGAATCGTCCATCCCTTTCTTCGGTAATCGCTGCAAAGTGTCCGACACGCCAGTGAAATACACACGGAGTCGGGATTGATGCACCTTTGTCTCTTTTTGCTATTTGATAGTCCAGACCAAATTGATTAGCCCAGTCACAAACCTGCTGTAAATTGGTGCCTTTATTGGTAGACCGGATTTTCTTAATTGCGGGATCAAGTGAGCGCACATGTTTCTTGACTTGCAAAAGCGCATTGACCGCATACGGTCCGCATTTGAAGGCATTTTCCGGAGCCCGTTGCATGAAAGACAAACCCTGATTCGCATTGTCTAACCTGAAAGCTGACGAACCATGCAGTTTTCTGCCACTAAGCTCCACTAGATTCTTCTTCAATTCGTCCATTCGACCAAGTCTGGCTTCAAGTTGAACGAGCTCGGAAACAGCTCTTTCGGCCACGTTGACTTGATTATGTTGTGTGGCAGTTTTAGACAATTCCCAGGCTGAAGTCCATGATTTCAGCGCGTCAGTTAAATAACCAACGCGAAAATCTAACAAACCTATGTTCAATTCCAACGCCGCTCGCCAGCGTGAATCTGGGTGGGCAGTAACGAAGTCATGCAGCGCTGAAAAGTCTTCTGGGTCTTTACCGGCTTTGAATTTCTTTATCGCTGCTGCCAGAGAATTATTTTCGCTTTGAATAACTGGGCCAGCCATAGGGATCAGGGGCTCTGCAAAAGCGCGACAAAGAAAAAGATCGCGGTCCGATGGACTATCAGGCAAGTTCAAGTTGACTTTGATCGCCTTCGCTTTGCTTGCCCGCTCTGTGGCGCTAACCGGATGTGCCACCATCCTCGGTGCGGCTACGCTAGACGGAACTCGTCCGGCAGCTTCAGCGGGTAATTGTGACTGGGGAAGCACAAGACCAACAATCATTATCCAAATTGCTGATACTCGCGCCATTTGAGCGCCATTACCCAGTTTCACTATTTTGGTCCTCATTGAGTCAGTTATTGAGCAGGACTAGGAGATTGAAGATTTATCTGTAAGGTCGATGTGTCGGTTACGCTAGGCGCTGGATAATTAGTGCTATTTAAAACGAAGGAGGCGCTTGTCACGCTGCTAGACAAACCGTTTTGAATTGAAATTGCTTGAACTATTTGAGAGTAGTTTATCTGCACAGCCGACGTCAGCACCGGAGATGTGGCACTAGGGGTGGTGCCATCCACGGTGAAGTGCGTAACTGCGCCAGGAGCCGTAGAAATTCCGAGCTCCGTCGGTGCGGCTAATGTGCCTGCTGCAAGGTTGAAGACTGGCGCTACTGGAGCACTGGCAGTAGGACCAAGATATCGAGATGTCAAGTACGCCTGGATATTTGCAAATTCGGTAGTTGTGACAGGGCGATTGTAAATCAATATCTCCGTATAGTCGCAGTTGAAAAAGGTTCCGTAGTAACCTCCTCCAATAAAATTGTTCGCGCGCGTTACGTTTGCAAAACTGCTCAAGGTGGTGCTCTGGTTCATCAATTGTCCATCGATGTAGTAACTACCAGTGCTCAAACCGTTATGGATAAATGACAGGGTTTGGTACTGCCCGAGGTAATAAGTAGACGTGAAATTTGTCGAGCCGCCCGGTCCATTTACGAAAAAGTACAAAGGTTTACCGGCATTCCAAAAAGGCCAGATATTCAGGCTGTCGCCGGTGCCACCATTTGAGAGGCAAAGAATTTCACCGCTGCTTCTTCCAATAGGATGATAGTTGACGAACACTGAGCAACCGGCGGTCAGATTCGCAAATCCCGCAGGCCATATTGAGCTGTTCGCCACACCATCGTACGTTACCGCTGGCAGGCCATTTACAGCATTCGGGTGATACGTCGGATTAGTAGCACCCGTGTTCGTGGTTAAGTTATATCCATTCCCTGAAGCGTCTGCCCAAGCAGTGACAGAACTGCCGCTTATCGTCAGACCAAGATCGGATTTTTGCCACGTGAGCAAGCCAGAGCGTGGTATATTGGCAGTGCTTGGATCTATTTGCACCACAGTCGTCGTGATTGGACTGGTGCCACCACTACCTACAGCAAGTGCCTGGATCGTTGTGGTAACACTCACAGGAAATGGCGCAGAATAGGTCGGAGAGCTGGTCGTTACGGTCGTCCCATCGGTCGTGTAATGTATTACGGCACTACCATCGGTGTCAGAAATGGATACAGTCTGCGGACCAGAACTAAAAACTTGAAAATTTGGCACTATAGATGGTGCGGCTTCTGTGGCACTGGCCTTTAATGTGGAATACGTAAAAGCCGCAATAACAAGCGGTACTAAAAAAAAGAGTTTCGCCGATAAATGATACTGACACGAAAATGATCGAAGCTTTCTAAGCTCCAGTTTTGCGTCATCGAAACGGTCTGAGTTCAGAGCAAAGTCCTGCGGCATGCAGAGCACCCAATGATTAAAGTTGAGCCAAAAGACAAGCCGCCCATGGACGGCCAAAATTGAATGAATTTTCCAATTGTTTTTGAAAGCTTGCTCCGATGAGCAACTGTTACCGCAAGCTAACAAAAAATCCAGGCATACAATGCCAAATTATCGTTAAAGTCACGAACCACGATTCGTGACTAGCAGAGAATTTTATTCGCCTGCAGCTATAGTTCAAAAATACCTGGAACGTCGCCGTAGATCAAGCCTCGAATTTCTTCTCGCACGCAGCCGAATTGATGCAAACGTCAACCTGTGGAATAAACACAACTTTTACTGAAAGATTAATTTTAGATATCAGTCGTTTACAAGCATCAAAAAAACTTCATATAAATGATGTAGTTTTTCAGAGTCAAATCGATTTTGATGGTGATCTAAAAAACAATTATGTGGACTGAGAATTTTATATGAAAACCATTATAGGCGTGGATTCTGCAAACCCAATATCAGCGGAGTATTTATCGAGCGTCTGTGACCATCTAGGAGCCACGCCAAGTTTTTGGGGTCGCTATCTCGGCGGGAGTTTCGGAATGACAGCTGAAGAAGCCGCGTTCGTCCGGTCATTGCCAGAAGCTACTAGGCCGCGGATATTGCCGATATATGCGCAAACGACCGAACATCCGAGCGCACTGACCGGAACAGCGGTCGATGGTGAAACCGATGCTGCGGCGGCTACTGCCTCAGCTCTTGTCGACTATCTTGGTATTCCGGCGAACGGCAAAGTCGTCATTTATGCTGATATCGAATACAACTACAAAGTCAGCGCAGCCTGGCTCTCTGGTTGGATCAACGGTGTAACAAGTCGTGGTTTCATTCCAGGCATCTATATGGCTCCTCTTGGACCATTTGGCGAAGGCTTCTGTAGCCTAGACGTTGCGTCCCAAAAGTCGATTGTTCTTTGGACTGCGCAACATTCGATAGACGGCAACAAAGCCGGAAATAATCAATATTGTCAGACTGAGTATTTATCAACGCTTCCCAATGAAAAACTGTCGCCAGCTACATTGACCTGCACCGGCAGTACCTTTGAAGCGGATATATGGCAATGCTGCATCGGTTGCTTCAACAACTTATACGACGTCGACATCGCAAGCGACAATGCTTTTTCCAAAATGTGGGCGATATGAAAGTGGTTTATCAGCCCAACCAAGCGCACTAACAGCATAGTCGCTGCCATTCAACACTAATCGCTGCAAAGGCCAATATCAAATTCCCGCTATTGATCCCCCATCCCATCAATAAATCTTCTACTGCTCTTGTCATTTGTGATTTCAGCCGATCTGCGCCAATGCACGTTGAATTCGTAGCGCCCTCAATATTTCGAACTGTACAATGTTCAGGGCGCCCGATGCGCATTACTGTTCCCAGCCAAGAGGTTGTTTTCGATGACCGTCCCCGCAGCCGTGATTAAATGCGTTCCCATGGAACGTTCAGCTTATGAGGCTTATGGCGACTTGATTTCGGCCGACGAAAGCGAAGCATTCCGCTTTGCCAACATGGGGACAGCAAAGCGTTTCAATCAACTGAGCGATGTGATTAATCTCAGACCGAATGAAGCCAGGCTCAATCTGTGCGTATTTAGATGTGAGGCTGCGCATTTGCCGCTCGAGATGAAGCTTTTGGAACGACATCCTTATTCGACGCAGGTTTTTATTCCTATGCATCAGGATGCCAAATTTCTTGTCATCGTCAGTCTCGGAGCAAATCTTCCGGATCTCGCTACCCTTAAAGCTTTCGTCGTTACAGGTGCCCAAGGCATCAGCTATAAGCCTGGTGTCTGGCACTATCCAATGACGGCTCTCGAGCAACCTATAGACTTCTCATGTCTTATTTGGGAAGACGGCTCCGAATTCGACTGCCACGTGGTCAACTTGGATGAGCCGATCGCGATACAACTTTGATCTACTGAATCGGCTGTATAGAATTGTCCTTGGTGTCGGACGCACCGGATGGCTCTATATGAAGGTCGGCATTGAGTTTTCGCAACAATTCCTCGCGAGGTAAAGTGGCTCCCAGCCTGTTTCGTTTGTCTTCGTCGGCATCTGGATGATTGAAAACTTTGAGAATGAGTTGCTGTAGATCGTCCATGTAGGTGAATACTACTGGTACTACAAGTAGTGTCAGCAAGGTAGACATGAACAACCCGCCGACGACGGCTATTGCCATTGGAGAGCGAGCTTCGGCGCCTGCTCCCATGCCGCTAGCGATTGGTAGCATGCCAGCGATCATCGCTGTCGTGGTCATAAGAATTGGGCGCATGCGTGTGCGTCCTGCAGTAAATAGAGCTTCTTGGCGCTCCATGCCTCTCGCTCTTGCCGTCAAACAATACTCCACGAGCAATATTGCGTTTTTCGTCACCAGCCCCATGAGCATGACAATGCCAATCAGGGCGTACATATCGATTGGCTTATGGAATAACCATAGACCAATTAATGCACCACCTAAAGATAGCGGCAACGACATCATGATCGTAAGCGGCTGTAAAAAGCCTCTAAAAAGAATGACAAGAACAGCGTAAATAAGTAAGACGCCAGTGACGATTGCGTAGCCAAAGCCGCCGAAGATATCGCGCTGGGTTTCGGCATCACCGGTTAGATTTTCTTTTACCGACGAGGGCTTATTGGCATAAGCAGGGAGCGCGTGAATCGCTTTGAGCGCTTCGCCCAATGTGTAATCGCTGCCAAACTTTGCGTAAATGTTGGCACGCCTTGCTCTGTCGTAACGGTCAATCCTTGCAAGCCCGCTTGCCAGGCTGACTGTTGCTACGCTAGACAATGGCACCAACTTGCCGTTTGTGCCAGCAACTTTTAGATTGCCAATCACAGACATTTGGTTGAGAAATTTTGGATTGAGTTGAACAACGATAGGAATCTGGCGGTCTTTTACGTCGAATTTGGGGCGATTGGCTTCGTTTTCTCCGATGGTCGCAATTAGTGCCGTGCGCGCAATTGACTCGACTGAAACGCCTTGTTCAGCAGCTCTTGCAATGTCTGGTTTAACTATGATTTCGGGGTTAAGCGCTCCGGTTCCACTGTGAACATCGGTAAGTTTTGGAATTGTTTTCATCTGTCGTTCGAGCTCACTGGCTGTTGTTTCCAGTGCTTCAGTGTCGAGACTGGTAAGAAGAATGTCAGCTCGTCCTGAACCCCAACCGCCTCCGAAACTGATGTGTGCACCAGGCACTAGTGCCAGTTCAGGACGAAGTGCCGCTTCAAATTCGTCTTGCGAGAGCTTGCGTTGCTCTTTCGGTTTGAGAATGATGAACAGTCTGCAATTGTTGATTCCTTGCTCGCCAATGCTGCTTGAGACCAGATCTACTTCCGGGTGGGTTAAACACAGCCTGGTAAGGCGTTGTGCAAGCTCTCGGGTTTCTTTGAGTGATGAACCGGTCGGCAGCTGACCGTATACCATTGAGTGACCTTTATCGATTCTTGAAACCAAAGAAGTCGGCAGAAGTTGAAATAATCCGAGGCTCGCTCCGAAGAAGGCAAGCCCGATAATGACGGTCGTCAAACGATGTTTGAGTGCCGTCTTAAGGCATCGTTCGTATGTGTAAGCGAGTTTGCCCGGCTTTTCGTGGGTCTGATGGTGAGTCAACCAATATGCAGACATCAACGGCGTGATCAACCGCGCAACCAAAAGCGAGCAGAAGACTGCGACCGAAACAGTAAAGCCGAATTGACGGAAAAATTGTCCTGGCTTGCCGCCCATGAATGCCACCGGCAGAAAGACGACGACTGCGGCCATTGTCGTTGCAACTACTGCAAGCCCTATTTCATCTGCTGCATCGATTGCTGCAAAGAAAGGCTTCTTCCCCAGGTTGATGTGGCGCACGATGTTTTCAATTTCTACAATCGCGTCATCAACCAATATACCTATTACGAGTGCCAGACCAAGCAGTGACATGTCGTTGAGTGTAAAGTTGACCGCTTTCATGAAGGCGAACGTCGGTATTACAGACAGTGGCATCGCTACGGCGGCAATCAACGCTGCGCGCCAGTCTTTGAGAAAGAGAAATATCACAAATACGGCCAGACAAGCGCCAATAATTAGTGATTCGAAAGTTGCGGTGCATGATTCTTTAACGTGCTTGGCGTCACTGTAGATGCGAGTGCACTTGATGTCAGGAAAGCGCTTTTCCAGGTCGGCGATAATTCGTTCTGCGTCGGCTTCAGCATCAACAACGTTTTTGCCACGCTTGCGAGAGATATCTATTTCGATTACATCTTTACCGTTCAGCAGCGCAGCTCTGCGATGTTCGCCGGCACCATCTTCCACAGTCCCTAGCGTGCCCAGAGATACCCAGTGTCCGTTTGGAAGCATGATGCGAGTTTCACGCAGCGATTGGAGTGTCTTAGCGCTACCCAACGTTCGGATAGTTTCTTCAGCAGAGGCAATGTTTCCTCTGCCTCCAGGCAAGTCAATATTTGAAGAATGTAATTGTGAATTGACTATATCGGCTGTGACTCCATATGCTTCAAGCCGAACGGGATCTAGATTCACACTAATCTGGCGATCGGCGCCGCCCGATCTGTAAACATGACCTATACTCGACGCTGCCATTAACGCTTGGGTGACGTCGTTGTCGATGATCCAGCTCAGTTCCATGGGCGAGCGCTTAGTTGATAACACGCTGTAAGTAATCCAGGAGCCGTCATCGAAATCGTCTCTGATGATAAGGGGTTCGTCGATGCCTTTCGGTAGCGCAGAGCGGATGCTGGTTATCGACTCGCGCACATCAGTGGTGGCGCGGTCGCTGTTAGTGCCCAGTTCGAACTCGATTATCGTGCTGGACATACCGCTAGTTATATTGCTGATGATATGCTTTACACCCGATACTCCGGAGACAGCGTCCTCAACTTTCCTCGTTACTTGCGCTTCTAATTCGCTTGGTGCTGCTCCGTTTTCGCTAACGTTAACGGTCACATAAGGCGAGTCGATATTCGGGTTCTCTTCGATGCCGAGATCCAGATACGCTGTCACTCCTGCTATGGTAAGCAAGACAAAGAGGATGATCGGTGGGATCGGATTGCGTATACACCAGGCGGAGATATTCCAATTCATTTTATTTAGATACGCGCACTAAGTCGCGATCGGAGAGAAATTTCGCGCCGTCGCAGACAATAAGTTGACCGGGTTTCAGACCTGAAGTGATCTCCACATAACCATCTGATTCGCTTCCCAGTTTCACTACGTGGCTATCGGCGCGTTCGCCGTCGATTGTAAACACGAAGCACTCACCATTGCGGCGCGATACTGCCTGCGGTGGCACTGTCAGGGCACTCCTTGTGCCTAGCTTGATCTGTCCTTTCACAAACATACCAGGCTTGAGACCGGCTTTCTCCGGCAACGCCACACGAACGATGCCGATGCGCGACGAGTCATCAACCAGTGGAGAAATTAGTCTTACTTTGCCTATGAATTTTGCAGTGTCGTCTTCTTTGAGAGAGATGGTGACTTTCTGTCCAACGGCGATTTTTGCGAGCTCAATGTCCGGCACCTGTGCGCGCAATTCCAGTTTGTTCAAACGGATTAGCGAAAAAAGTGGTGTTCCTGTCGAAACGATCTCTCCCAGGTGAGCGCTGCGTTTTGATATCACGCCATCGTCTGGAGCCTTGATTATCGTTTGATTAAGCTGCTCAGTCAGTTCTTTGATTTGCGCTTCGGTCTGAGCAATCGTTGCTTGCGAAATTTCGATGTCTTCGCCGCGTCCACCGTTTTCAGCCTGCAGGACTTTTTCGCGGTTTTCTTCCACCACCGATCGAGCAGCGTTTACTTTAGCTTCGGAGCTAGCCAGCTGGGATCTTGCGGAGTCTGCGGCTAATTGTTTTGTTTCGGCTTCCACAGAACTTGAAACGCCAAGTCGATGCAGTTCAGCGTAGCGCTTTGCATTCAGTTCGGCATCCTTAGTTTTGTAAGCAGCCTCTTTCTGCGCTGCAGCTTGATCAGCCAGTGTTGCTTGAGATTGAGCGAGCGTTGCTTTAAGTGCAAGAACTTCTTCTTGTCGGTTTGGCGTTATTGCTTTTTTTAAAGTTGCTTTGCTCGATCTTAGTCTGGCTTTCGCTTCGTCCAATTGTCCTTCGAGCAGAGCTGAATTAAGTAATGCCAGCGTCTGTCCTTTTTTGACGAAGTCGCCCTCTTCTACATTTACAGCTTTGATGCGCAAATTGTTCGCTTCAGCGCCTATGTTGAGCGGATCCCAGGCAGAGACCGTCCCTGTCACTGTCAATTCATCTTCAACTGGTATCAATGTCGCTTTGGCTACTGTTACAGATTGAGCCGTGTTGAGCGAGTGTTTACTGTTATCTGCAGCCGCGTTACTTAGCGATTGCTGATAATAGAAACCGACTCCTGCCGCCACTGTCAAAGCGCCGATGATTAATGCGGTGACTAGCTTTTTACGCGCGGTCGACGAAGCATCGACATTCGCAACAGTTGTTGTTGCAACGTTTTTTTCGGTGTGCTTTTCCGCAGACGATTCTGGTGCGCGACCAGATTCGTCGTGAACTGCAACGTCCCCGTGGGAAGCCTTGTTTGGAATCTCTGGTTGCAGAATTGAACCTCTGAGTACGATCGTCACCTGGATGCAATTCTTATCGCTAAAACTTAGTCTTAGCGACAGATGCGTATGAGACAGGGCACTCTAACGATTATGAAACCGATGCCATCTTCGTGCAAGGAAATTAAGCTGCTTTTAATACTAGGGGAAGTCCTGACAACAGGCAGGTCTACCGGGACAGTATGCGTTGCAAGCTTCTTGGGCTCTTATGGCGTTTGACTTAGGTAAAGTTAATCTGTGACTGTTGGCATGAGCCAAACTAGCAGATTTTAGACGACCGGTCGTAAAACTCGGCGTAAATTAAGTGAGGTCGCCGCTGCTAAATAGTGGGTGGACAGCAGAGTTAGCCAGACCGTGGAAATTCAATCTCTATATCTGCCTGTGCTTGGAATAAAGGCTGTTGGAAAAGACTCCAGCCGTTTACTTGCATGCGCAGCTAGTCTTCAAAGTCTTCATCTGTGACAACTATCCCCTCAGTCAAAGCCTTGGCGCGGTTTATGACGTCAGTGTTGAGCGCCGTGAAGCTGCCAGGATTGCGCAGCATATCTTTTTCAATAAAAGACAAGAACGCAGCAACGATAGGATCTTCTTCCGTTGTGCTTTCTGTTCTATCCAATACTGAAATCAGCATTTTGCCAGGTCCGATTATGTCAGCACGCACTTCTGCTTGGTGTTTGAATTCGGGATTCTGTTTGAACAGATCTTTGTCTAGGCGGATGGCGTCGGAGGTGCCACTTGTAGTAATTTTGCCTTTATAACTCATACTTAGACCTCCGCAAGCTTATACGTATCATTATACGTATGACCATTTATCAATAGTGCAGCTTTATTGGCTTTCGGCTTGCTTTTTCTTCGAGCATCATTGGATCGCACAAAATATATAGGTGCGACCCTACTCGGCGACGTCGGCTTGATCACTCTGATAAACATCACCTCTATAATCGAAAACAGTTCCGTTAGGCGGCGCGAGCGAATTAAATCACCCAAAATACCTCAATTGAATCTAAGAGTAATGCTCAGATAATTTCGCCGATTCAAGTTTTAAAATCTGTTTGAATTCATTAGGCTCCAAAACGACAACAGAATTTGAGAAAGTAAAAAGCCATCGTGCTAACCAAAGCCAATCGACCGTTGCTAATTGAAGAATGGTACCTTCTGCAATCTGTTCCTCGCCTACAATTCCTAGCCACCATTCACGCTTTGCGCGGTCGACGGAAACAGCATCAAACCGTACAGTGGCGATGAGACTTGCTGATGGCATAGACTTGCGAAGGAATTCGCTTGCATCGAAATCGGCTTCTCTCTCAAATTTTTCGTTGGTAATCACCAGTGCGCTAATTCTGTCGGTACGAAAATCTCGAAGAGCTTTTTTCTTGTGACACCACGCAATCAGATGCCATCTTGCTAGATAGTGTATTAACCCCATCGGATCAGCAGTGCGAGATTCTGGTTCTGCTTCTGGTTTTTGATAAACGAAGCGGACAACAGAGTTTTGTAGAATTGCCTTTTGCAATTCGGTTAGAGCAGTCTGCTCGACAACCACTGGCACCGCAGTGATCGCCATTGCTCGCTCTAATCGTTGCACGTCCTCCTTTGACTTTGCCGGTAAAACACTTTTGATCTTTTCGGCAGCCGTCTCGAGATTTTGACGAATACTGCTGTCAACCAATCGATCGACCAGCAATCGTCCCATAGTGAGTGCTAGTGCTTCCGCTTCGGTTAAATTCACCGGCGGTAAGCTATAACCTTGCGCAATGGAATATCCTCGTTTTGCTTCAAAAACAAGCGGTACACCAGCTTCGCCAATAGCAATCAAATCGCGATAAATAGTGCGCACAGTCAAGTTGAATTCACGTGCGAGTTCATCGACGCTGGTGCCGCGTCGCAACTGTATGTGCAAAATGATGGCTAAGAGCCGGTCAACTCTATTCACTCGCTCGCTGGGCCTCGCAATCAGCAAAGTTACACGGCTATGATTATCCCTTAATTGTTTTCGCCATGGGTCGTAAACGCCGCTAACGAATCCATATAATCTCGCCAGTAGACAATTTTTTGGTTCTCGACAGTAAGAATGCATGCGAATCTGTTTTCATAAGGTTTGCCTGAGCGCAGCGATTTTCCCTGTATCTCGCATTCAAGGACTATGACTCGCGGGTCTGTCGTTTGATGCACAATAAGATTGCTATTGCTGTACAAAATTTCAATATCGCAAACACCGGCAAAACATTTCATCAGCTCGTCTCGGCCTACAATTTTTTCCGGTAGTCCTGGAAACCGATAGCGAAAATCGTAAGTGATATCCTCGCCAATGTAATCCCAAAAGTGTTCACCTTTGACAAGCGAGCCAAGTCCCGTTGTGAACGCGTTGAAGAAAGGATCCAGATTTTTAAACTCAGCGTATTTCTTTGTAATCATCGATATGTCCTCAAAGTGGGAAACAGCTACGATTCTAGTGACCCTGAGTGACAGCCCTATGTCACTAAATTGAAAAAATGCTACAACTGGTACGATGAAAAGAGACCGCCTGCTGGGTCTAGTGGTGCCGTTTAGGACAGCGAGCCGAGAAGCTTTTTGAGCAGACTGGCTAAGGTTTTTCGTTCAGGGCTGGACAACGACGCAAGCATACTTTCGTCCAGAGCTATGTGCGCATCGACTGCTGCCTCAATAGTCTTCGAACCCTTTGCCGTAAGCGAGACTAGCGTGCCACGCCGATCGTTTGGATCCTGTAGTCGTTTAACAAAGCCGGCCTCTTCCAAGCGGTCGATCCGATTGGTTATTGCTCCAGAGGTACGAAGAAGCGAGCTGTAAAGCTGTGTGGGCGTGAGCTGATACGGCTTGCCGGAACGTCGAAGCGCGACCAGAACATCAAACCCCCAACGTTCCAGACCGAATTCCAAGCAAGTTTTTCTCATCTGCTCGTCAATCAATCTTTCGGCGAGCGAAATGCGAGCAATTATCGCTATCGCTGAAACGTCTAGATCCGGCCGTTCCCTCTTCCACTGCTCAACGATACGGTCAACGGCATCACTGGCGGAGGGCTTAGTTTCTTCGGGCATTCGTTTTACGCCGCCTTTCAAAAAGCAAATCAGGGTTTGACAAGCGTCTTAACATTGAGTATCTTAACGTTAAGATACTTCGGTTGGCTCAATATTCGCCGATGCCGAGACTTCATTTTACTACGTTGCCGACACGTCAACGTAGCTCGCGCTCGGGTGGGCGAATGCACGCCAAACAGAACAATTATGTACGAGGTGTAGAAATGAATACGTTAATGGCTTTAGCACTCAGTAGCGCTACCGCAGGGCTCTTGGACATCACTACTACAGGGCTCCTTGCAAAAACGCGAGGCATGACGTTTAAAACCCTCTTGCAATTTGTTGCAAGCGGCGCCCTGGGAGATGCTGCGTTTCAGGGCGGGATGCGTACGGCAGTGGGCGGAATGCTTTTTCACTTCCTGATTGCCGCGATCTGGGCAACCGCATATTTTTTCATAAGCGACAAACTGCCGGACATCCACAAGCATCCGCTTGCCTGTGGTGCATTGTATGGCGTCGTCGTTCATTTAGTGATGAGCTTGGTGGTGCTTCCGCTGTCGCGAATCCGCAAAAGACCATTTGCCTGGCAACCATGGCTAGTCCAGCTAGTGGTGCATATATTCTGCGTCGGATTGCCGATAGCGTTAGTTCAAAATTGGTGGTTACGAGCTAGTTTGTGAGGCTTGAGTTGCGTGTAATTCCCCTTGTAACTCTGTCCCAATCTGTTAGCCTGGAAATCTAGAAGACGTTATGTTTGATTTTTCAGTTTCCATCAGCAATTTAATAACCTATGCAAATGCTGCCCCCTCCAATCAACCGTCGTTCTAATTTATGGATTAGTATCCTGACTGCGACGGCGTTCTTAGCGCTTTTTCTACTGATGAGCCACATTCAGAATTCGTGCTCGCAACACTATTCCGAACGTAGGGAACTCGATTTGAAGGCTGATGCGAATGCCGATTTTGCAAAAATGGAGAGTATTTGGCGAGGCGAATTGCAAAACTGTCCACTCGATCCATGGCACGAAGGGTATTTCCTTATTGCCGAGGAACGTCTTGCGGAGGTTCTCTGGGCCAAAGCTAGTTATTACGAGACAGCTACCTCACCGGAGATTGAAACTCTCTACCGGGATGCTCTGCGACGAGGAGAGAAATATGCGTGGTTGGGTGACGGTGAGCATAACGACATAGTGAAGCTAAGACTGGCCTCATACTATGAATCTCAACGAAGATATGGGGAAGCAGAGTGTCTTATCAAATCAGTTTTTGTGAAACTGCCTCAGCATTACGCAGAATACGGGTTGAATTTATCGAACGTGGTTTTTCCACTGGTAGACATATATGAGGCTCAAGGGCGATACCAAGACGCTGAATTATTGCTTGACGATGTCTTGAGAGACCATCAGCAGACAGGTAGAACGTCGGCAATACCTGAAGTCATGGAGAGACTTGGCATTCTGTCCTGCGCTCAGCACAAAGAAAAGCAAGCCATTAGCTGGTGGCAACAAGGTGTCTCGATTGCTCGAAAAGGCACCACCCGCGATGATTATGTGTGGACAATCAGGCTTATGAGTCGGCTTGGTGTTATCTACCAAAAAGCTGGTCTCGAGACAAGCGCCGAGCAAGAACTAAAGGACTGTTTGGCGGTCATCAAAAAATATAGACCAAAGAATGAAATTGGATCGAGGCTTCCTTGTTGGCCTGCTACTGGCCCAATAATGACAAATCTTGGCGAGTCGTATATTGCAAAAAAAGAATATTCATTGGCCGAGCCACTATGCAAAGAGGCTATTGCTGAGTGCGAACTATCGCTCGACAAGTCACGATGTGTGACAGATACCGAAGAACGCCTTCTGGAGTTCCACGAGTCTGCTCAAGTTTTGTCCCGTCTTTACCTCCTTCGTGGAGACAAAACAGCCTCGGAGGAATTGCTAAATCAAGTGCAAAAGATCTCCGACCAATATCCAGTGAGAGCGCCGAAGAGCAAGTCCCATACAGAGCGTGCGAGAAGCATTTCTAGCGATACGGATCTACCTACTTTGCCTAAGTCTTGAGAACAGCATTTTGGATAGTTCGAATGCGGTATCCCATAATCGTCTTCGTCACTCATAAATGCAGGATAAAGTATTGAAATGTCTTTCTTGTAATGAACACTATAAGGGGCCTGAACTCTTCTATGGAATGCCGATATGTCATCGATGCATTCGTGACTTAGATGAAGGAAGACGTCAACGAACTATAAATTCTACTATCGTTGAATGTTCGTGTTGTAGGGATATTCTGCCCATTCCTGCTCCCTATTCTCAAGAAGTTAGAGGATTTCAACTTGGTGACGCGGCGATTTGCTTCGCCTGCCTCTCAGTAATGGTTAAATTGTCGGATGCGCATAATGTCGTGCAATGAGGTAGAACAGCTGTGAATGTCAATCAAGCTTTAAATGAATTATCAGCTTTCAATATCGGCGATGACAATTACATGGAACGGCTCTATGAAATTACCGACGCTTTGGAAGGTGAAACCGATAATGGTGCTTGTGCCGATGCTTTGTATAGTCTACTTGAAAGGTATCCTGATGTTGATTTCGGTAGTCCTGGACCTATTGTTCATAACTTAGAACGAAATCGTTTTCATCTCGATAAACTACCAATTTCGGTTCAACGACAGCCTGGCTATTTAAACGTGTGGATGGTAAATAGAATTCTCAATGAAAATCTCTCTGATGAAGAAAGGATGCGTTGGACACATGTCTTAGCTGGTGTAGTCAATAATCCCAAAGCCGCAGATAACATCAAGGAAAAAGCAAAAAAATATCTTGTATTTCAACAAGCCAAGGCTTCAAACTAAATTTCTCCGATCTTTATATCAGTTGAAGGTGACACTCATGCTACGACTCGTGGGATTGTGGGAAAGAGAAGCTACAAAGACTTAGCAGACCTGAGTGCTGGGGCAGATATGGTTGATAGGGCAATGTTCACAGTCAGGATTGCGAGCAAAACATGTTCGCCTGCCGTGCCATATCAAAGTTATTGAAAGCTTTGACCAGTCTTGTCCAGCGAAAAGCTTCTGCAAATCGTTTTCGATTTTCTCTGGCTCCATTGCGTCAGTAAAGCCTAATCGTTTGGAAAGACGCTGTACGTGCGTGTCAACAGACCATCCGGGAACGTTAAAACATACGCCTAGCACCACATTTGCTGTTTTTCTGCCGACACCAGGCAGTGTTTGCAATTGTTCTTGATCTTGAGGTACTTCTCCACCAAATTTTTCAACGAGAGCCTTCGCGCAATTTTGAATATTCGTGGCTTTCGCGTTGTAATAGCCAGTTGAACGAACGAGATTTTTGATTTCGTCGAGATCGCCTTCTGCTAAGGATTTTGCATCGGGAAATTGCTTGAATAAGCCTTTCGTCACTTTGTTGACGTTCACGTCGGTTGTCTGCGCAGAAAGGATCACCGCAGTGAGCAATTGGAAGGGGCTGTCATAATCCAACTCGCATTGAGCATCTGGATATTGGATGCAGAGCAAATCCATCTCCTGTTTTGCGATTTTGTCTGGCACTTTTTTAAAAGCGTCGAGCGCTTTTTGATTGGCTCCGCCAGATTTCCTAGGCGCAACAACAGGTAAATCTCTTTGTTTGAGAGCCTTTTGCTTTCCGATTACTTGTTTTGACGCCTTAGCACCGGTCTTTGGCACCACTTTTGATTTTTTAGAGTCTTTGTTATTTGATGTCGGCATTGTATTGATTTAGTTGGGGTTGATGATTGTGGTTCCAAAATCGACAGATCTAGCTGTCCAGGTATCTACTTTAACCTGACTCAGGTCATTCTGCAGGCGATGCCATTCGACAAAGTTCGCTTCAATGCTTACAGCCTCCGCCAGCGACGTCGTTATGCCATAAAGCGTGGGTCCACTGCCAGAGATATTGGCGCTTAAACATCCAAGCTCCAGCATGCCGTCGCGTAGCGCCTTCACCTCGGGGTAAGCCTTGTAAACTATCGGCTCGAATCCATTGCTGAGGCTTTGAATCAGCTTTTTTTGATTGCCACTCTTCAAGGCAATTTCGCAGTCTGCCAATTTACTTTGGATGACGTGATCTTTTTGATTGCCCATTAGATTATCGTACTCACGATAAATCCATGGTGTGGAAATTGCGATATCACGCGGTTTTACGATAAAAAATGAAAGGTCCAGAGGATGTTTTATTGACTCTAATAATTCTCCTCGACCACGACCGGCGCAAGTGCCACCATAAATAAAAAAGCTGATGTCGGAGCCAAGAGTCGCCGCTATTTCACTCAGCTGGTTTTTGCTCAATGGCTTTTTAAAATGTTCATTCAGCGCAACGAGAGTCGCGGCCGCATTGCCGCTGCCGCCTGCAAGTCCTGCTGCAATGGGAATGGTCTTGTGCACCGCCACGCGTACGGTAAGACCTTTACCCAGTCCCGACATGAGGGCGAAAGCTTTCGCCGCTTTTGCAATTAAGTTATCTCCATCCAGCGGAAAAGCTGTAGCACCAGCCGAATCGAGCAGTTCGATTGCGGTACAAATGTCGTCGTCACCGTCTTCTTGCTTGAAAAAAAACTCCAGCGTGTCAAGGATATCTATGTTTTGAAAAACAGTTTCAATGGCATGGTAGTCGCCCGGAAGCAGACCAAGAATGTCCAGAGTGAGATTGAGTTTGGCAGCCGATTTTACGATCATGACGAAAGTATTTCTGCCCTATGTAGTTGCCGCTGATTTTTGCAACACATCGAACTTGTTAGTTAATGCGGCGTAAGTTTGCAGTGTCAATCGCTCTGCTCTGATTTGTGGGTCGAGAGACAGCTCTTTGAAAACTTGACCGATAGCATCATCGCTCAAATGCAAGAAGCCAAGATTATTTCTCAACATTTTTCGACGTTGTGAAAAGCCAGCTTTAATCAGCTTGCGCAGCAGCTTCGTGTTCGTGCACTCTATTGGCGGTTTTGCTAGAGGTGTAAATTCAACGACGGCTGACTGTACTTTCGGTGGAGGATAAAATTCTGTCGCTGAAAGTTCAAAGAGAATTTTGGCTTCACTGAAGTAATTCGTAAGTAAAGTGATCTGGCTGTATTCGCGACTATTCGGTTGAGCGACAAAACGCTGCGCGACTTCCAATTGCACTGTCAGAACGACTTTTTCGATGCTGGAAAACCAGGGTTGAGGTTCACCGATTTCACCAAAGAGTCTGGCAATGATTGGTGTCGTGATCTGGTAAGGAACGTTACCTGCCACCTTAAATGGTGCCTTGATCGTAGACAAATCGAATTGCAGAAAATCTTCGTGGACAAGATTGACTCCAGGCATTTTCAAAACCTCAAGATCGGCAATCGCCTCTCTATCTAGTTCTACTGCCGTAATGTCTGCGCCAGATGTGCACAAAAAGCGTGTTAAAAATCCCAGTCCCGGTCCAATCTCGACAAGGCTTTCGTTTGGTTTTAAATCGAGAAGGGCTGTGATTTTACGCAATGCGATTGGCTCAACAAGAAAATGCTGACCAAGTCTTTTTTTTGTGCGGAAGTCTCGTGCTAGCTGAATCAGTTCAGAACGCGAAATTGAAGCATGGCTATTAATCTTGTTAATCTTTAGCCTCCGATTTAGCTAAAAATTCTCTTGTAGTTATGTCTGCCTTACGACCATTGCCATTAGATTTATGTCCTTCGCGTTCTTTCTCTTTTGCTCTAGCATGAGCTTCTTCTTCTTTCATATCTAGCCGAATCAATCGCAATTTGCTGATGCGGTGGCGCTCTGATTCGACCACTATCAATCTATATTTTTCAGTTTCGATCAAATCACCAGCCAGAGGTTCTCGTCCCAACTGACCGAATACGTGCCCGCCAAGAGTATTGAATTCTTCGTCGACGATCCCCAAATCCAACTTATCGTTGGCTTCATCGAGCGAAATTTTGGCATCCAGAATAATTGAACCATCAAGCTGTTCGGAAATAAACTCTTCGACGATTTCGTGCTCGTCAGCAATGTCGCCTACCAGCTCCTCAAGCAAATCTTCAAAGGTTACAAGTCCACGAGTGCTGCCATATTCATCGACGACTATAGCCATGATCATTTTAGATTTTTTGAATTCAGAGAGCAGATCGCCGAGGTTTTTATTCTCAGGCACGATTAACACTTTGCGCACCAGCTCGCGCAGGTTTGTGTTTTCTTTATGGTCCACAATTGCTCTTAGTGTGTCGCGAATGTGAACTAGACCAATAATATTGTCCAGGTCTTCTTCAAAAACAGGAATACGAGAGTGACCCTTTTCTAAAGCTATTTCCACAAATTGCTGAACGGTGCTTGAGGCTGAGGCACAAATCATGTCTGCGCGAGGCGTCATTACTTCGCTTGCGACTGTATCTGAGAAGTCAAAAACGCTGTGCAGCATTTCTTCTTCCTCAGGTTCGAGCACACCTTCGTTATGACTGGCAGACACAAGCATTTTCAGCTCTTCTTCTGAATGCACATAGTGATGCCTTGAAGGTTCTTCTACGCGCAGCAGGCGCAAAATCAAGTTAGTGGAATAATTGAGCAGTTTTAAAATGGGCGAAGTGAGATGGCACCATATATCCATTGGTGGTGTCAGAGCCAGTATTACGGATTCAGCCCGATCAAATGTCCAGGTTTTAGGAATGAGCTCGCCAAGCACGGTCTGCACAAAAGCAGTCAGTCCAAAGGCCACAGCAAAACAAAAGAGGCGACTGGCGCTTAGAACTTCGACTGGCCAGTGCTGCGCTATGCCAAGGGCAGCCACCATTTTGGCCAGATCATCAGCAAAGGTTGCTTCGCCGACCGCACCCAAGGCTAGCGTAGCAAGAGTTATCCCTAGCTGACAGGCAGAGATGAAGCGCTCGGGATCGTCCAGTGCTTTTTGCGCCGAGCGCGCTGCTTTATTGCCTTCGTCTGCAAGCTGGTCTATGCGTGTGCGTCTGACCCGCGCTAAGGACATCTCGGCTGCTACAAAGAAGCCGTTGAGAAATATCAGTAGTGGAATGGTTAAAAGTTGAAAAATAGCGAATTAACACCGGTTGCTGTCGGCGTTCAGCTCCTTTTACGCAACGTTAGGGCCAAAAAAAATAACCGCCTGTGCGCCGATAAAGGCAAAAGGCAGTTTTGATCTGGTTCTATAAACGCCGAAACAGGATACAACCACCCCTGGGGAGGTTCGTCTGAACTGGCTGGTATGCTGCTACTTTGAGAATCTTCCATCGTCTAAACAATGAACCTGCGGCTAATTCTAAGGTCACACCGCAGAATAAATTTGATCCTACCATAAAGCCTGTCGGTCCACTGACTGCGTTCTGCCTATATCAATGAGTACGCGAGGCTTCGCGGCTATTCTTATCAATAAATCATCCCCGCCAATGCCGGTCTCGTCGCCGCATCGTGCGATAATCTGCCCGGCAGCTGGTTTTAGCTCAAGTCCCAGTCAACTCAGCCTTTGTGAACAATAATTTGCATGTTATATAAACGAAATTTTTGTATCGCTTTAGTCGTCTTTTCGGCGAGCTTTTCAGCCGTCGCAAACACGGCCCGTGCTGAAGGCATAAAGACGGTCATGCCCGTGTCTGCTTCGTGGGGTTCTGAGCAGTCGATGATGCATTCGCACTCAGATAACTCGGGACGCCAACTGGCGCTCGCTCCTCGCACATTGCCAAAAACCGAGACTTCTGCTGATGTGGCAAGCGCTAAGCAGCTAGCTGAATTGACTGACGCCGTGAGTGTAACGGCGCGCCGAATAAGTAAAGAAGGCAGCAAGCAATTTGCTCAGCTAACACGCTGGTTCGCTCTTTTGTGGAAGCAGCAAACCACTACACCAACCATGACGCCAGCGGCTGGTCCTGCTTTGTCTACTCAAAACGACAGCATTCAAAGTTATCGCGGACAACCGATGCGCTCGGTTACTGCTAAGCATCCCTTGTGGTTACTTACAGATGGGCGCATGAAGACAGTCACCGCTCAATAAACCATTTTGACAATTGAGAGTCAGGTTTTTGCTGATTTCCATACTTGTGCGAGCATGATGGCATTGATTGTGCCAATGACGAATTGCAAGAAGGGGACGAAAAAGATGCCGAAGATAGTTATCGTAGGCACAATTAGCCCAAGCGTGAATAGACTGAGATTGAGCATCCAGACTGCCAGAAAGTCAAGCGGTCGTCTCTTCAAGCGAGCGAATGCCTCATCAACGGCTAAAGCCGCGGTTACTTTTTCTTGCTCTGCAAAATTAACCATGAGCAGTGGCAGGAAGAAACTGGCAAAAAAGACCGACATCGAAACTGCCAACGAGGTTACTAAAAACCATGGCTTAAACGAGGTCGATTGGGCGTTCAGCGCTCCATAATGCTGACCGATGAGCAATGCGCCGGTGACAATTAAGAAAATAACAATCCATTGACTGCAAACTACAGCAAGCCAGGTCAAGCCAGAAATCATCAAATCCAGCCACTCGTTCCATTTTGGTAGTAGCTCGGGAGATTTGTCTTGAAGATTGTCGCTCTTCAATTCATTGCGAATCACGCGCAGAGTATAGCCCTGCACGGCTGCCAGTATAAGAAAGGCAATTGGCACAAGTGGCAAAACTACAGCGCCGGAGGCCACGACTGAGAGGGTGCCAGCATTGAGAACTGCTCCCAGTCCGGCTTTGAGCTTCCAGTCAGGATCCTTGAAGAAAAGAGCAAAAGCGCGATTTGGATCTAAGCCATCACTATCAACATTCATAGTCTGTTAACCGGCATGCTCATTCATTTTTTTTGCATCAACAGCGCTTACATGGGCGACAGTTTGATGATCACCAATGTCCTTTAGCTCTTGCAAGTGGCTCAGTCGCTCTAGGGTATTGCGGTCGGTCATATTGAATGAAATCGGTGTCACTGAAGCCATATTGTTTAATACCGCCCACACGTCAGAATTTTCTGCTTCATCTGTATCGAGCGCCTGACCGGTTAGCCAGTAATACACGCGACCGCGGGGATCTGTGCGCTTTTCGAAGCGGTCGTCGTAGAGGCGCACGCCGAGTTCGGTAATGGCACAACCTTTGAGGTCTGACCAGCGCACATTGGGGATATTGACGTTAAGCAAACTGCGGTTGGATAAATGCGCTTTGGGAAACACATCCAGCAGTTTTTGAACGAATTGGGCGGCTGTTTCGTAGTGCATTTCCATCTCACTTGTCACCATTTGACTGACAGCTATGCTTGGAATGTTGAGGAACGACCCCTCCATGGCTGCCGCGACCGTGCCCGAATACAGCAATTCACTGCCTAAATTGGAGCCACGATTGATGCCTGAGATGACAATGTCAGGTGGTGATTCGAGGATTTCCATGACTGCTAGTTTGACGCAGTCGCTGGGTGTGCCAGTGGTTAGCCAGGCGCCCTTGACATTGCCAGGCGGCGTTACTTTTTCTACTCGCAGCGGTTTGTGCAGGGTTAAGGAGTGCCCTGTGGCGCTTCTTTCGCGGTCTGGAGCAACAACGTAAACCTCATTTTCAGCTTTGCGCGCCAGAAACTCAGCTAAGACGCGAATTCCTTCAGCATGAATGCCGTCGTCGTTAGAGATGAGGATTTTCAAATTCGTTCTCCTGAGATGAGACCACTACGTGGCCATGAGCTAGCCGGTAACATTGACCTGTAACATGAATTGTACACGTGGAATCTTCGCTTATTGCTTGCTATCCTGAGAACGATAAGCGCTTGGCATTTTTTATTTGGAGTTGTCGATGTTTGATGCAGTTTTTGAAAGAAGCGGGGAGTCCCTGTTGCGCGTTGTGCACGATGCACTCGACATAAGCGCCGAGGTCAAGAGCAAGTGGGTTTGCACCGAGCATCTGCTCCTGGTTCTGGCAAAAGACCTTGAAGAAGGTGCTGAGGACGTTGCAAGCCTTGCTCTGCGTTCAATGAATATTTCGGCAGAGGCGGCTCGAAAGGAAATTTTCGAACGTCTGCGTGACAAAAAAGAGACAGAACCGCTTCATCTTGAACGACCGGAAGAAGCCGACGCTTTGCAAGCACGAGCTTCGCTGACATTGCCGAATGCCAATGATTACGTTAAACCAGCTTTTAGTCAAATTGTCATACAGGCTCTGCGCCGCGCTGAAGAATATTCGATTTTTCTTGGTCAATACGAAGTTGAGCCAGAACACTTATTACTGGCCATGATTGATATGCAAGATGCTGGTGCGCTCAAAGTTTTCGAAGAATTGAGTGTCAACCTAATTTTCCTTAGACGTCAGATTATGCAAATTCTTGCCGAGGAATTCTCTCTGGAATATGGAGAAGTGACCTTCCGCGAAATTATTAAAGAAGGAATGGCCGAGTTCGTCAGCAAGTATCAAACTTGTGTCGATGCCTTGAATGACTTAGGAGTACGCAGCCGGAATCCTCTGTTGCGCACATACAGCCGCCAGCAAGTCGTACATATGGTCTGCGTTACCTATTTGAGCGATTTCCTTGCAACCCAAGTGGGCTTCCAAAGATATTTGCTGGAAGAAAGTTTGAAGTCACTAAATCAAAGAGTTGGTGCGCTCGACAAAGAAATCACAGCGTCTATTATCTCGACTGCTGCTCAAAATCTTCGCTCTGATGTGCGCGGAGTGATTGAGCAATTGTGGTGCCAGGAATATCGATCGCTCGACCATATGCTTGACGATGCTGAGCACGACTTGATTGGTAGTGTGATCGAAGATTTGTGGTGGGCGCAAAGCGAAGAAATCGGTTTACACAATTTGTTTGACGAAGCTCTCGATGATCATCGTCGTCAGCAGTTGTTGACTTTGCAGAAACGCCGAACAGAAGTAGCCCAACGACTTACTCGTTTGCGAGGACGCTTGAGCGACACCATTCGTCAGTGCTTCATTAAACACCCGATATCTGCATAGACAATGCGTTGCGTCTTGTTGCTAAAAAATATCCTTGGCGGACTGGATAACCAGGAGAATCGCCTGTGGAATTGTCAGAAATAGCCAGCTAAATATCAGGGTGAATCGTTGTAGTCCAGTCAGCTTGGCTGGACTGGCGAGGATTCTGCGAGCATTATATATAAGCAGTAAAAAGATTGGCAAGAGTATCAAAATGGCAATGCGACCTACAGGCCTTAGATCAGCGCGCGAACAAATCAGCTCCATTTCGAAAAAAGCGAAAAATAAAGTGAGCGGGACGCAAACTGCTTGGAAAAGGCTGGTTGGGAAAAGCCAGAGCCAGTGATACCACGGAATATCGAGCGCCGCTTTATCGCGATTGAACTGGGTGCTTTGACCGGCAGCAATCGCGCACAGTGAGCCGATGAAGCCCAACGCCACGCTGCCTAATGGTCGCGCTAATTCTGACAAAGATGGCCCAGAATACGGCACTAAAAATAAGAGGGGTAGTATGAATAAAAATGCCAGCAACCATATATTCGTCTTTCTCGCGAGCGTACCCAGACAAAACGCGCCAGCGCCATATTGCAATATGGCGTTGCAGTCAACGACTAGATCAGGAAAATCACCAGAGTAAAAGCGAGAAGTATTGCAAGCAAGATTGGCTGCAAGATTACCCGCCAAGCATATGACTAATGAGATGCCCCACGCGAAAACCAGATCCAAAAGTATTCTGGCAAATTTGATTGGAAATTCCTCGCCTATATCTCTTTCAAAACCCATGGACACTTGAGGCAAAATGCTTTAGCAAAGATGATTGGTCTACCTTCTATGTCGAGACCATCTTGGATGCTGCATTTTAAAATGCCACCACAATTGGGACATTCGATGTTTTTCTCGCCCTCGAGAATGTCTTCTTTAATCGCCCTTGCCTTTTGCTGATTGTAGGCGGCAGATTCTTTTACTAGATTGGTAGTTGATTTGGCTTCAACTTCAAGCAGCACTTGAGGCTCGATAGCGAGAGCATTGGCTAAAAGTTGACGGTCTGTTGCGGAGAGCCACAATTCCAGACCAGACTCCAGGTCTTCTACGCGCTGGGTAGTGAAGCGGCAGGCTTTGGCTACATCTTTGACGGTCATGTTGCGCAGCGTACGCAATTGATTGATGCGCTGAGCCAGAGTTGGCGCGAGGTTGTCGCGAATTTCGGCTGGAATAGATTTGAATTGACGCATATTTAGCTCAGTGTCTTTGTACGCAATTGAACCTGATTGTGTAGTCTAGCATTTAGTTTATGATTCTCAGTAGTGCTTGCTTTGCCCTTGCTGACTATTTGGTCGTCGTTTCTGAAATTGGTGACGCTTATGCTCGATTTTAATAAACTGGCACCACAAATAGCAGGTCTTGAAGGCGCTAGTTTCGCTGAAAAAGCCGAGCATCAAGAAGCTTTACTTGGAGCCTGCGAGGCATTCGAAAAAGCTGCAGTTGACTCGAGTGCCTTTGTCGACAAGCTTTGTCGCAATGCCGAGAACGTTTTGTGGCCCCTTTCTGTGCCCTTGCAAAACTTGAAAACGACAACAGATTGTCCTGAATACAATGGAGCGGTCACCGTGATTGGTGTCGATGGTTCGCAAATTATGCCCAGCCACCACGAGGTGCATGCTTGTTACTTGCTCAATATTGGTATTGCTGCAATCTCGTACAACTCGGCTCATAAAGCTATCTTAGATAGTCGTCCAACTCTTTTTCATCGACAGGAGGATATCTACCCACTAGTTGATCGTCGTCGCTTACATATCGATGAACTCTATGTTTCACTTGAGCGAAACATCCTTGAATTGCAAACGCTCGCAGAGCTTTCTGTCGCTCATCAGGCTAAAGGATTAGATGTGGTCGCTCTCGTTGACGGTTCGCTCATTCCTTGGTCTGTCGAAAAATTGTCAGACCGGTATAAAAACGCTTTTCTGCAAAGAATGAAAGATGCCTTGGAAGTTTTTCGAGCATATCGAATTCCTTTGATTGGCTATCTCAGCAACAGTCGGGCCGCCGACGTCGTGAACACTCTGCGCGTGTCGATTTGCCCTTATGAGCAAAGTGAATGCAGGCGCCACTGTGGTGATTTAAACGAAGAGGACTTTCCCTGCTCGAGAATCTGGCCTTTGCCCGACCGCTTACTTTATGGCAAAAGTTTGGATGTGTGGCAATGTTCAGGTGCGTTCGTGTCGGCTGCTTCGGTGGCTAAATCATTCAGCTATGACCAAAGCATCTGCTTTGCCTACATGAATGTTTCTTCGGAAGTGGCACGCCTTGAGTTTCCACGCTGGTTGCAGGCAACGCCTGATCTTTTTGAATTTGCACTGTCAGCGGTGCGTTCGCAAGTGAGAAAAGGAATGGGATATCCTGTATGCCTTGCTGAAGCGCACAATCAGGCTGTCATTCGCGGAGCAGACCGCGATCGTTTTTTTCAGCTAATGACTAATCAAATGGTTGATTTGGGGATTTCCAGGGTTTCGGTCAGTCCCAAGGAGATTCGCAAAAGGCGAGGCTTTGTTTGACCATTGACTTGTTTTTCAGCGTTTGAATTTCCTTGACTACCTCGTTGATTGCCAAGTGATGATGATTTAATTCAGCCCATACAGCTCAGTTGTTGCCGATCTCGCTCAAGTGACGTTCTAAAAGCGGTACTTGGAAACTATGGTTTCATTTGACGCCACCGTCTTTGGTGATTAAACTTGCACTCATCTACATAACAATTGACAAAGTAAAGTCGCTCAGAGCGCAAGGATGACAAGGGAAGAGACGAATTATGAACACTCTTTTATCGCGTGTGGCTAATTGGTTTGAATATCTTGGCAAGAAGACTGCCAATACAGACATAATCGATTGGGATGAGATCAATCACATGCGTCAACGTCTCGTCCAAATGCGCTTTGCCAAACCGGCGACGGCACTGGATTTCGCTTTTGCTGCTGGACCGTCATTGGCGGACCAATCGTCGTTAAAGGGCACTTTCGTCAGCACGAATATCCGCTCGAAAGATAGGGCGACGATTCGACGCTGGAATGGCTCGAAGTCTGTGTTTTCAGATAGTCAAAGTGATAGTTTCGACTCCAGTGCTGTGACTGTAACTAAATATGGTGCTCCCAAATTTGCCGTTGCAGCAAGTAATGTGTCGACTGCCACCGTTCAACCCGCGCAGAGCGTTGAAGTGCGATTAACTGCCCAGCGCTCTTTGTTGCGCACTAAATTAATCGCCACAAATCAATCAATGGCAGCCTATGATCTTGATGGTTTTGCCGTGGATAGCGCTCGTGATGCTGAGCTTAAGGCAGCAATGGAGCAGCTTGAGTCTTCGACTGAGCACTAATCTTTCCGTTGTATTCACTAAGTTAAGGTGCCCATTCGCTTCATTTACATAGGCTAAATGGAAGCAATTGCGCGCATATGACATGTTACGATCACAGGTAGATGTGATCCTATCTGGAGTCTTCACTGTGGCAGTTGTATTGGAAAATGTTTTGGGCAAAGCGAATCCGCTTGGAGATATCGCTCAGAAGGTTTATGACGGTGTTCGGCTGACGCGTGAAGACGCAATCAGGCTCTATAAATCCGACGATATTATGGCAATTGGCGCTTTAGGGGAATACGCTCGCAAGCGCGCAGCTGGTCCAGGTCGTGAAAAGTATGTCTATTACATTCACAACATGCATTTAAATCCAACCAATATGTGTGTGCAAACTTGCCGTTTTTGCTCATACGCCAATCCAACTGGAAAAAATCCATCGTACACATGGTCTATCGACCAAGTATTGGATGCCGCCAGACGTAATGTAGAACTTGGTATTCACGAAATACATATGGTCGGTGGACTGAATCCCGCCTGTAATCTGGATTATTACGAAGAAGTTCTCAAGGCGCTGAAGGCCGAGTTCCCCCATATTCACATGAAAGCCATGACGGCTGTGGAAATTGAATATCTGGCTGATCTCGAAGGCATCAGCTATGAAGAAACATTGAAGCGTCTAATGGCTGCTGGACTTGGTTCTATGCCAGGCGGTGGTGCTGAAATTTTTGATGACGGTGTCAGAGAGCGGATGGCTGTAAACAAAACCACTGCTGCTGTCTGGCTGGAAATCCACGGCGTCGCCCACAATCTTGGTCTAAAAACCAATGCCACAATGCTTACTGGCATTAGCGAAACTGAGGAAAATAAAGTCGACCACATGTTGCAACTGCGTGAGCAGCAAGACAAAACAGGCGGCTTCCAGTGCTTTATTCCATTAAAGTGCTACTACGATGGCACCAACATTCAAGAAGAAGTTACTGAACCAACAGCCATTGATTTGCTTAAGGACGTTGCCATATCGCGTCTGGTGCTCGATAACTTTCCCCATATCAAGGCTTATTGGATTCAGCTTGGCGAAACGCTCGCCCAGGTCGCTTTATCGTTTGGAGCTGATGACCTCGATGGAACGATAGCCGAGGAAAAAATTACCCACGCAGCCGGCGCAACGACTCCATTACAACTGGCTAAAGAACGCATGGAAGAGCTAATTTACACAGCGGGTTATTTGCCGGTAGAACGTGACACTGTTTACAATATAAAACGGGTCGCAGAGGCGAAAACCCTGACCATACCGCCTCTTGAACAGAGAGTCGCGGCTCTCTGCTAATAAGTTTAACATTAGAATTTGCCTCACCTTAACCTCGCCTTCACCCAAGATGCGTCATATATATGGCAGCGTACGAATATACGTATAACTCTTGTAGACGGGAAGTCATGAAAGATTGACTTGAGCGTCGCAAGGAAACGATTGGAGGATCAATGGGTTTTATGGGAGGCTTGTCAGTTGTTCTTATCGCAACTGCCGTAGCCATATGGTTCAACGATAACGTCCCAGTTGGCGAGTACATGTCAGACGAACTTCCGGAAGCCTCGAATCACCATTAGCATTCTGAACAAGGTTCAGTTGTGCTTTTTCCGCATCATAGATTCTCAAAGGGTAAGTGTCGCCATTTGAGAATCTCTTTGTACGTACAGTTGGACAGCTCCGCCGTTCTTTTTGGTGAGAGTGTCGTTCAGTTGCTTGACGCTTTGCAACACTTTCCCATCTATGGCTCTGATTAAGTCGCCGCGTCGCAAACCGGCTCTTGAAGCTCTTGAGCCAATGCCGACTTCAGTTGCGCGGATGCCTTCTTTCGAGGCTCCAGCGATGATGCCGTACGTAGCTGCTGCGTCTGGCGGCGGCGGTTCAAAGCCGAATTTATTGTTGCTTGGAATAGCGGCATTTTTGACTGGGGCTTTTTGAGCGGAATGACCACTCAAGGCTGGCGGCGCAGTGTTGTTTCCTCCCTGATTACCCGGTGCCGGCGTGAAACTTGGACGGTAATTGTTGAGCGGAATATTGACGCTGGGATTTGGCGTGGGAGCTGATTGTTGAGGGGGCGCACCATAGTTTGGAGGCAATGTACCCTGCTGCATGTTTTGCTGTAGCACCGCCTGCATTTCTCTTGCAGCGGCTGGGTCTATGCCTTGATTCGCACTGTTATTAAAATTTTGCTGTATCGGCTGCTGCATCGGCTGCTGCATCGGCTGCTGCATCGGCTGTTGCATTTGCTGCTGAATTTGTTGCTGCATCTGTTGCTGCATTTGCGGCGGCATCTGCTGCGGTTGTTGTGGTGGCTGTTGCTGTTGCTGTTGCTTTGCCTTCGCCGGTGTCTGAGATTTTTGTTTGCTGGCTTTGTTGGAAGTAGTTGGTTTGATGCCAGTTGGAGGAAACTGAGGCTGTTCACCTGGCAAAAATCCCTGCGGCGGTGTCATTGTGGCAGTTTGCATCGGAGGCGGTTGTTGCTGTTGCTGCATGCCATTATTGTTGTTTGCCGCTTGGGTACTTGCCTGTTGCCCCATATTTAAAACAGGACGTCTGAAATTGCCCTGGTTATTTGGTGGATTTTGAACTGGTGCGTTTTGTCCATTCCCTGGTGGAGGATTTTCTCCAATGTGCGCTAGATCGTAGCCGGCAGCGGTCCACTGAGCGTTGCTCTGTTCCTGCGTTGCCTCTTCTTTTTGAACGCCATTTTGCAATTTTTGGTAAGCCGCAACATAACGGGGCTCTTTAGGGTTCAAGGTGGCTGCTTGTTTGTAATACTGCAATGCTGTGAATGGATCTTTGATTTGCAAATACAGTGTGCCAATGTTGTATTTAACAAGAGCCTGATTGGGGTTCACAAAATCCAGTTGCTTATACAAATCGAGTGCCGAAAGATACTCTTGACGTTTATAAGCGGCGCTAGCTTGAGTCGTTAATCGATTTATTTCAGCTTGCTTAGGAGAAATATTTGCAGCCGCGGACATTTTCTTTTGCACCGCATGTACTGCATCTATATAGTCTTTGTTGTCGCTGCGTATATCTGCTGCTCTTTGATAATCAGATAGGGCTTCGGCAAGATTTCCAGTTGACTCGTAAATGATTCCGGCGCTGAAATAAGCGTCGGCATTATTCGGCTGCATTCTTATTACTTGTTCGAATTTGGCGAGCGCATCTGGTCCTTTCTTCGAACGCCAAAGCTCGACGCCGTCTGCCATAGTGCGAGCAGCTTCCTCTTCTTTAGCAGCCTGGGCTGCGATACGCGATCTTTCTGCTGCCGCCTGTCGCTCTTCTTCTTGAATTTGGGCGGCACTTTTTGATGGCGCGCTGCTGGTATTGCCAGCGGTGCTGGTATCAGATTGCTGAACGTTGCCGGTCATTGATCCATCTGGATTGACCTGAGGTTGAGACGCTACTGAGACTTTGCTCAAACGCTCTTCGAAACTACCTGTCATGACTGTGCCAAAGACTCTTTTTTCAAGTCTTTCGAGACGTTCGTCGTTAGTCTCTTCACTGTAAGTTTTAAAGAACAGCCTTTGTTCCACTTCAGAAAGAGGCGAGCTATCTGCCTTGGCAAAAGTGCTTGACTGGCTGCAAGCAATCGATACGCTCAAGCTAATTAAGACAGATAGAACTTTCGGTACTAATTTGTCTGCACCCATTCTTTGACCTTCTCCATCGGAAAGCCTCTGCCAAAACTGCCTGGAATAAAATCATTTTCTCCAGGTTTGCGCACATGTGACTCCCAGCCCTGTACGAGGGTTATAGATTGTCTGTGCGTTCCTACCGGAAAGGGAGGAGCTGGCATAGCCTGCATCAATGCTATCACCTGCAAGCGGTCATAAGCGATGTTTCCCGAACTCTGCTTCAAGACGACATTAGCGACAGTGCCATTTGTATAACAAGTGAATTGAAATAACGCGGGACGCTCAGTGACGTAGTGCGCATTCTGCGACATCTCGTATTGCTTGAGAACAAAATACCAGCGGTCAGCAAAATGTGATATCCAGCTTGCCCAATCGACGTTATATTCTCTGGCACGCACGTCTGTCGACATATCAGATTCAATCATTTGATTCTTAGTGTTGCCGGAAAGATTAGTCTGTTGATTTTGAAATTGGTTCTGGGCATTGCCTGAAAGTATGGCTGTTCGCGCTTGCATGCTGGCGCTCGCAAATTGGGCCTCGGTTGGATTAATGGCTGCCATTGAGGGTTGATTTGGATCTAACTCTGTGCGGCTAAGCCCCTGGCTAATGGCGTGCATCGATACCTGCGCTTGCAAAAAAGGACCGCTATGTGTCACTTTCTGGTCGCTTGTCGTGGCAGTTGCCGATTGAAATAAATTTGATAGAAGAGCGGCAATCAAAATGAAAGTTTTTGCCATCTTGTCATTGCTCATTTCACTGACCCGTCTGGTGCGTGTGATATTAGGTCTCATTGTTAAATCGATTGTTTTCAGCTCTTACCGTGTCAGAGCCATTCTTGCTTCAATATAGAAAAATGCGCCGCCCCTGTAACTGGGGAAACTACGAACCCCGAAATTGGTCGCATAATATTTGTCCTCTCTTTGAACGCTGAGACAGCCCCGGGCGTCTTATACTTAAGAGGCAGATAAGACGTTGCTTCGGGCTAGCCATTGAAAAATTTTGGAGAGAAGTGTGTCTTTAGTTGATGAATTGAGCGATAAAAAGCTGCAACAAGAGCTTGATGAAGAACTTTCATACTGGCTTGCATTCAGCAAAATGTCAGGTGCTGGGTTTGGTATCGTCAAGACCAGAACGTTGTATGAACACTTCGGCTCGTTGAAAGAGGTCTGGAATACTCATGTAGATGAGCTTAAGCAGCTAACTTGGATGAGCTATGAGATGACTCAAGCCTTTAGGGAAGCGCGCAAAACTATCGACCCGGAATCTTTGTTGTTGCAAGTACGAGCCGCTGGCGTGCGGGCATACCATCTCTTTGATCCACGATTTCCTGCTCATTTACGTGAAATGCACGACCCTCCTTTTGTAATTTTTGCGCAGGGAAATCTCAGTCTAGAAAATTTGCCGTGTCCGGTCGGTGTAGTCGGCACAAGGACTCCTAGCAGCTACGGTGAAAAACTAACCAAGGAAGTGGCCCGGGGTCTTGCCGAAAATGGCGCCACTGTTGTCAGTGGCATGGCGGTCGGCGTCGATTCGTTTGCTCACTGGGCCGCCATTAAAGGCGGTGGCAGAACAGTGGCCGTCCTTGCCACAGGTGTTGACATTTGCTATCCCAGTTCAAACAAACATCTGTATCAGGAATTAATCGAGGGTGAATTCAGCTGCGTTATCTCCGAATACTTTCCGGGCACAAGGCCCGAGCGCTGGAGCTTTCCTGCTCGCAATCGCATTTTGGCTGGGATTTCAAAGGCAGTGGCGGTAATAGAAGCCGGTGTTGATTCGGGTTCGTTGATTACAGCCAATATGGCCTTTGACATGAACCGCGAAGTCTTTGCTGTACCGGGTCGCGTTGATAGTCCGGCATCGAAAGGAACGAACAAATTGATTGCGGCAAACAAAGCACACCTTATGACTAGCCACATTGATATTATGGAGACCATGCAGTGGGCGAAAGCCAGAACAGGAGGTACGGTGCCAACGATGGTTCAGCTGTACGGTCGAGAACGTGAAATTTATGAATTGATTGCCGCTGAACCACGGCAATTTGAAAGTCTGGTCGAATACACCGGTTTATCTGTCGGTGAGCTTTCAGCGACGCTGACTATGCTTGAGCTTGCTGGTATTGTTATACGACTACCTGGTGATTGGTACGAGTGCGAAAAGCAGGCTTCTGAAATACGTTGAAAATCTGGTGTAGGCAAAATTGTTATCAAGCTGTATGAATTCGTGCAGGACTGGGCAAGTACAAGTAAGGAGTCCGAAAAGCCTTATCGGACACATACTTTCTCAAGCTGGCAGGAGAGGCTGTTTCGGGCGTTTGTCTTCATCATTTTTTACCAATTATTATTGTCAGGTCGCTGTTAAATAACCGAATAGCCGCCCTGTAAGTCCGACTAAGAGCGCAGTTTGTGGGGTATTAATCTTTATGGGGGCGAAATTGTGGCAGTTTATCGGTAGAGTTGGTGCTTATGCCTCTTAATTTCAACTTGATTTCTGGAAACTAGGATCTATGAAGCTCTGTCTGCGTTGCAATCAATACTTTGAAGATGCCTCGGCGAATTGTCCGACTGACGGCTCCTCCTTGGAACCCGTTGGCGACCACCCACTGATTGGTGCGTTGATTAACGACAGATATGTTGTCGACTCCGTTATAGGCAAAGGCTCAAGCGGAATCGTATACAAAGCAACCAGGTTGTTGATGCAACGTGAAGTTGCTGTCAAAGTGTTGCACAGTTATCTCGGCGCCGAAAGCGGAGCCCTCGATCGTTTCTTACGTGAAGCCAGAGCTGCTAGCCGCCTTCGTCATCCGCACATTATCAATATTTGGGAATCAGGGGTCACTGACGACGGTCAGCCCTATTTCGTTATGGACTATCTTGAAGGGATAACTATTGCTCAGCTTTTGAAGGACCGTGGTTATCTGCACCCCAGCCGTGCGCTTTTGATCATTAGACAAATCTGTGAAGCCTTAACTGAAGCGCATAATCAGTCAATTGTGCACCGTGATATCAAACCTGAAAACATCGTTTTGCAGGAATCAGACTACGAGAAAGGCGAAGATTTTGTCAAAGTTTTAGACTTTGGTATTGCCGATCAACCGGCAGGCAGTGGTGGCAAAGCAAAGCAACGCACCGCTGCAGGAAGTCCGGCATATATGAGTCCTGAGCAGTGTCAGGGCTTTGAACTGGATTTTCGCAGTGACGTTTATTCTCTGGGCGTCGTCGTATTTGAAATGCTCACAGGCGTAAGACCTTTTTCAGCTCAAGAAGTGATGCAACTGTTTCACATGCATGTGAAACAGCCTGCTCCTACTTTGGCTTCGGTGCGCCCGGATTTGAAATTCCCCGATAAACTCGAAGCAGTTGTGGCTAAAGCTCTATCTAAAAAGCCCGACCAGCGTCAACAATCAATTATGGAATTCGGCAATGAGCTGGAAGATGCCTGCCGTGGTTTCGATTTTGGTGCTGTGCAGGCAGCGTCTGAAACTGCAAGCGCAAGCAAAGCTTATGTGCCAGAAGAAAGCAAAAACTTCACAGCAACGGGAACGGGAAGTCACAACTTCCTGGAAGGTCCTGAATTTATGGCAAGTGAGAGATTGACCGCTGATATGCGTAATAGCCAATCAGACAGTGAGTTTAGTGAATCGGCAGAAAATTCTCTTTCCAGCAGCAGTGCCAACCCAACTTTGCCTGCTAGACCAGGCACCCCAGGCGATACGCCAAAGTCTGTCCCGGCTGCGTTTTCCTACAGCCGATCGCGCAGTGGTAGTACTTTGGGTGGAGCTTCAGTAGTCAGAAATCCACTAGATAGTAATGAAAGTTTGTTGTCTGGCAACGAAAATAAGAGCGGACTGCAACCGCCAGCGAGGCCGTCATCCCCTCCACCAACACCTGTGGGTGCGCCTCCGCCGCCAGCAAGTAGACTGGGCAATCAAAATCAAAACAATGCGAACAATAGCGCCGCGGGAACAGGAACTCCATCGGGTAATGGGCAGATTGCGTCCGATAAAGAATTGGATGTTGAGCGCGCATTGAAATCGGCCAAGCGAGCTTCTGAGTCATTTAAGGAACACCTTGCTTCAGGCGACCACGCACCATTTATTACAAACGACGAAACGTCGTTAACGCCAAGTAGTCCACCCGCTACGCCCGAACTACCAGCACCACCACCGCCGCCACCGCCGCCTAAAAGAAGTGTTACTGAAACGCTAACTGAGGAAGCCTATGACGCTGGCGAGGAGGCACTGACACCGCCGCCGCCACCAAAAAATGACGTATCAAAATGGGCTCAAAAGGTGCTTGGTGCAGCAGGGAAGGCTTCATCTTCTGCAAACGTTACGCCGATTGGCATGCCCAACTCAAGTTCAGTGGAACCTTTACTTTCTCCAGATCAAGATACCAACATTGACGAGTTAAAAAGTCGCGAACTAGAACGAAGCAGACAAATTGCCGAAGCGGCCAATCATTTGATGGGTTCGTTCAAAACACAGCCTGATATTGGTACCGCTAGTAGTAGCGCAAACAGTGTTGGCAACAACGAATTTTCTGACGCTCCGGATGGTGGCATCGGCAAAGAAAACTCGTTTCCGAGACATGATGACATGGGGAGTCAAACATCGCCTTCGGGACATGATCCCGCCGGAACCGAAGAGTCGGTGGGAGTTAATGATGACGCGAATCTCCACCCTCATACGCCGACTAATGTCGAACCGCCGGCCCTGAATGAATTTGCAGCGGAAGTCGATAAGCTGATTGACCAGTCAATTGTTTCGGCAAATCATGAAATTCCTAATTTTGAGACGACGAGTCTTGAGCGAAGACGTTTTGAAGATCCTGTCCATAATTCGATTGAAGCCGCCAATTCATTCGCTTCGGAGATAGATAAGAAGTTCGACGAAGCGATCATTCATACAGGCGAACATTCTTTGTCGGGCAATCATCCTTCTTATTCAGCAAATAAATCCTCAAGCACGAAGAGTCAAGAACAGCCAAACTATGTGGATGATATCGCCAGTAGTGGCAATGATTTTGCCACTGCCAGTGAGGAAATGACTGGTTCTCATTCCGACGTTCAGGAGTTGCCTGTTCCTTCTATAGACAACGTTTCTGGAATTGTTGAAGATGACGCTTTTGGTGCTGCCGATTTAGTGGGAGAAGCTCCAGCATTTTCCGCGAGTAATTTCGACCCACGGCGCTTTGAAGAACCAGTACATAAGAGCGAAGAGCTAGATAACGAATTCGCGTCGGAAGTTGAAAAACGTCTTGATTCGGCGATTATGAAACCTGATTCAGTGCGTCGCATGGGTGATGATACCGGCTCGTGGACGGCTCTTGGACGAAATCAAAATGAGCCGCCTGCAAAGGACCATGCAGCAGCTGTAAATCGTGACGCATCGGTGAAAAAACCGGCTGAAAAGAAACCGTTCTCGCTAGATGAACTTAACGCTATCGGGGGCAATAAGAAAACTTCGAAAACCGGCTCGGATCCTTCAGGCATAGTTTCAACCAGCGGTCCACCACTTGCCAAAAAGGGCACCGCTGATAATGGAGCCAGTGATCTAAGTTCCGATGCAATGTCTGAAGATCTGGTGATGAGCAAGTCCGCCATCGACGTTCCACCTTCCGATATCGAAGAAAAGCCGCCAATTGACTTGCTTTCTTCCAGAGAGCAAGAACTCTCAAACTTAAATATGGCGTCGTCCGAGGTTCAAAGCGGTAGAAGCGACATCGCAGAAAAAGACTCCTCGGTACCAGCAAGACCAGATTCTTATCAAAACACCGGTTTTGAATTCGAGAAAGAAGATTTAAATGCGCCGCTTCCGATTGATGAATCTGTGGTTGACTCGCATCCTATAGAAGATGTTGAAATTGTAGACATAGATGCTTTGATGGAGAGCGAATTGGATGCTCAACAAGCGGCTTTCGACGCTGTGTTGTCGTCGACCGGCAGTACTTTTGGTAATTCAAATATAATTGAAGATGCACCATCATTTGCATCAGCCTCTGCTCCTTCCGAGTTCGACGTGGCACCCGAAGTAATACCACCGAATGTTTTCGAAGAGCCCCCTTCTTCCCCATTTGTCAGCGATGCGGTGGCAGAACCAGAGACATCATTTGCGGAGCAATCTGTTGAATCCCTTGCCGAACCAGAACCCACTGTAGAACCAGAACCTCCCGTAGTTAGTGAACGACCAAGTGCTGCTGATCTTGCACGCGCGTTTTTGGCGCGCTCTGGGAAAGGCCCTCGGACAACAGATGAGCCGGTTGCCGAAGTCGCTCATGTCCAGGAAAAGACGGACGAAGTCAAACAAGAAGAAGACGTCAATGCTGCCGAAATAGCTCGCGCTGAAGAAGAAGCAAAAAAAGCAGCTGATGCTATTGCTGAGCAAGAAGCTCAAGCCGCTGAGCAATTACATGCCGAGCAGGTTCGAGCTGCAGAGATAAAAGCAGCCTTCGAAGCAGAGGTCAAAGAGCAAGAAGAACTAAGAGTGATCGCTCGAGAACGAGCCGCTGATGAAGAACGAGCTGCCGCCGAAGAACGAGCTGCCGCCGAAGAACGGGCCGCTGCCGAAGCAAAGGCTGCTGTTGAAGCAAAAGCGAAAGCCGCTGCCGAAGCAAAAGCCGCTGCTGAAGCGAGAGTTGCTGCTGAAGCGAAAGCAGTTGCTGAAGCGAAAGCTGCCGCTGAAGCCAAAGCGAAAGCCGCCGCACTTGAAGAGGCTGCAAAAGCCAAGGCGAAAGAAGAAACCGTTAAGCGTTACGATCAGCCGATCAGCGAACGACCAAAAGGTGCTGATTCAAGCACATCTTTGCCAAAGCCTGCTGCTCCATTTGACTTAAAAGCTGAACTGGCGGAAAGACTTAAAGCTAGCAAAGCTACTGGTAGTACAGAAGCCTTACCAGCAACAGCTGCCATGTCTGAAAGCAAGTTGACCGAAAGCCCACCGCCAGAAATTTCTGATGCTAGTGTGGTTGCCGCCAAGTCCCAAGATAAGGCTGGTGCAGACGCAGTCAGTCGCTTGATTGAAGCGGCAAAGCGCTCCGAAGGAAAGGCGCAAGCGGGCACCATGTCTACTGCTAGTTCCTCTAGCATCGCCCGCCAGCCTGATGCTTTGAATAAGAAGATAGAATCTGTAAAAATGAAAATTGAGGCATTGAAAAGTGGTGCCGTACCGCCAGCAGCAACCGCTTCAAGCGCATCGAACGTCAAGTTACCGGGCGAAGCGACAGGTTCTAAGGTCAACGCAAGTGCAATTCCCGACGTTAATTCCGTAGCTGGTTCTCGCAAACGCATGCTTGAAGCCGCACAAAAAGCGGTGGAAACAGGCACGGTCAATCGCATGCCGGCCCTTAAGACACCGACTGGTCAACCAATGGTGGCAAAACCGGGCGAATCTTCTACGTCTGTGAAAGCGGCAAAAGGACTAGCTTCTGTGGAAGCAAATGTGCTGCGCTCAAACAACACGAATTCCAAAATTCCTGGAGCAGAAGGTCAGAACCCAGCAGATTTAGCCGCTCAGTTGGTGACGCAGGCTCTAAAGAAGAAAGGTCAGCAAATTGATCCAGCTGGTGATGCGCCATCTGATTATCACTCCAGTAACTTCCGGAACGTTCAGGATTCAGTTAAGAGCGAGCGAGCAAAGGCCGCCGGATCGACCAAATTTAACCGTGCCAGTTTATCTCGCACCCACAGCGGTGGACCGGATGTTGCTAAATTAGGCATCACTGCTGTGATATTAATTGTGTTGGGCGGCGGTGGCTACTATGGCTACCAAAATTTTATCGCTCACCCTTCTGCTCCGAAAGACGCTGTACCAGCCACAATGACTGTGGATCAGATGCTTGCTGGCAACAAACTGGAGGCGGCTCAGGCAGCACTAGATAAGGTCCGCAAAACTTCCAAAGTCGGTCCAAAAGATGCCGAACGCTGCGTCAAACTGGCGAAAAAGCTTGCTGATACAGAAAAATTTGACGATGCCATCGAGGTTCTGGGGTATGTTCCACGCCGCAGTCCCTCTTATCGGGCAGCTCAAAAACTTTTGAAGGGATATAAGGTTATTAAGGGCTCTACTTCAGGGCAGTAGCATTATATGAAAGACATCGCCGGATAGACAAAATGAAGCTATGTCTGAGCTGCAATTTGCATTACGATGACGAGGCAGATATTTGCCCGAGTGATTCATCCGAGCTGATTTCGGTCGGCAATGACCCATTGATTGGCACCATTGTCGGTGAACGGTACCGAATTCTATGCGCTATTGGCCGAGGAGCGATGGGCATAGTCTACGAGGCAATTCAGGTCTCATCGGGACGTGAGATGGCAATCAAGGTCTTGCAGAATTTTCACGAGACTTCCAATGAGTCAGTTAAGCGTTTTCGGCGTGAAGCTCAAACAGTTAGTGCGTTAAAGCACCCAAACGTTGTCACTTTATTTGACTACGGTTTGATGGAAGATGGACAACCATACATCGTCACAGAGTTTTTGCAAGGTTTGAACTTAGCGCAAGTCTTAAGAGAAACAGGACCGCTGCCGATTGAAGCCGCGCTCCCTATCATCAAGCAGGTTTGCGCTGCGGTTGCAGAAGCGCATAGAGTGCGAGTCATTCACAGAGATTTAAAACCTGACAATATTATTTTGCAGGGCAAAGACGCAGCTTCGGTTTCAGTCAAAGTCGTTGACTTTGGTGTGGCGAAATTAGTCGGTGATGATGGTTCGACCGGCGCTTTGACTGTCGAAGGCAAGGTCTGTGGTAGCCCTGCTTATATGAGTCCAGAGCAGTGTCGTGGTGCTGAATTCGACTATCGCTGCGACATCTATTCCCTGGGCGTTGTGATTTTCGAAATGCTCACTGGTAAACGCCCATTTTTGGCGGATGATCTTATGGCTCTCATGTTTATGCATGTCAATGAAACTCCTCCTCGTATGGCTGAAGTTGAACCAGAGCTGATTTATCCAGAGCATCTTGAAAAAGTAGTGATCAAAGCACTCAGTAAAAATCCTTCAGCAAGGCAACAAAGCGCTGATGAACTCTGGGCTGAAGTGGAGGAAGCATGTAGCACTCGCAATCGCAAAATGGTTGCCGGGGGTAGCACCTGGATTCCTTTTGGTGGCAGCCGCGCACCAGTTCTGATGGCTCCAGAAAACGGTCCTCTGGAAACTACAGCAGACACAATGAACCGTTTTGTCAAACTTCTTGAATCCGAAAGCGAACACCATAATGATGACGAAGGTCGTCAGCATAGAAAGACCAGTAATTCTCAATCGCTTGCCGTGCAAATCTTTCTGACAGTCTGTTTTGCCATAGCAGCGATTTGCCTCGTGCGTTTAAGTGATTACAATTCAAATATGACGAGCGCAACCGTTGCAATGAGTGGCGACCGTCCTGAAGACGCAGTAAAGGTGCTGGAGAAGCTCCAGAAAGAGTTTCGCCTCGGTGATGAAGGCACCGACATGTTGCATGACGCGTATATTCAGTATGCTAAAAAGTTGACGAAGGAACACAAATTCAAAGAAGCTAGGGATTTGTTGCAGAAAATACCGGCAAAATCACCTTCGGCGCATGAGGCCGATGATCTTCTGAAAAAACTGAAGAAACGTCCGCTGAGCTCCTAGAGTGCCATCATCGCGATTGTGTCAGTCTTGACTTAGCATCATAACTCGTTTTACATCGGCACCATATGAGGTGCCAGTCGCAGCTATGTGACTGACACTGTTAATTGAGAACAGGCAGAGCAAATAACTCTCTTGCATTATCGACGCAAGATTTGGCCGTAGATTCAGCTGACGTTGCTCGGAGTTCAGCTAATTTATCGAGAGTATGCCAGACGAATGAGGGTTCGTTCCGCTTGCCGCGCACCTTTTGTGGAGCAAGGTAGGGACAATCGGTTTCGACCAAAATGCGATTTTCGGCAACAAGAGGCGCCGCCTCTTGAATCGCTGCAGACTTTTTAAAAGTGAGGATGCCAGAAAATGAAACATAAAAGTCCAGCTTTTTGATTCTAGGCAAAATCTCTGGACCGCCCGTAAAGCAGTGAAAGACACCTCTGACTTGTCCCTGACCGTGTTCTTCTAATATATCCAGACATTCATCCCAGGCATCGCGACAGTGGACGATTATGGGCATTTTCAATGCAACCGCCATTTTCACATGAATGGCAAAAACTTCTTTTTGTTGAGCGGCTTCGCTATGGTTGTAGAAGAAATCCAGTCCACATTCTCCAATGGCTACAACCTTGGAATTTTCAGCTGCACGGAGCAAAATTGATTCGCTATCCGACTGCCAATGCTTTGCCTCATGCGGATGGATGCCCACGGCAGCGTAGATACCAGGGTAGCGCTCGGCTAGAGTCAGCACTTCTCCTATATCTGTCAGGGAGCAGGCTGGATTTACCATCTGCACAACGCCTTCGGCAAAAGCCCTTTCAATTACTTCCTTCTGCTCATCACCAAAGTATTCTCTCATCACATGACAATGACTATCGATGATGCTTTTCATACCGTTGGGAGCCCTTTAAATTCAAGTACAATGTCATTGAGTGAGAACACTACGTAAAAGGCACATTTACTTTCTACAGATATAGAGTAAATTTACATTATGATGCCTGTTATTACTTGCCGAGCTAAGTTTAGCGCTTAATTTGAAGAGCCATGTATAAAACAACTTTCTCAAAAAACATTTTTGCTATTCTCTCCTGCTGCGTTTGCGCTTTAAGCCTTTCTGTCGGTCACGTCAAGGCAACAACTCTAAACGGCAGTGCATCTGAGTCAGACATGATTAAGGGGCCTTCGGGCTTGAGTCGTGATGACTTAAATAAGAACTCTGATCCTTTCGGCAAGGGCGGCGGTCAGCCCAAACAGGAGACTTTCGACCCTTCAGCCGCCTCGTTCGATTTTGGTGGGTCGGCACCGCCTCCACCTAAACAACCTTTGCGTGGAAATGCCCAGGATGCAGGCGAAGGCCAATTTCAAAATGGTGTACCTTCAATGGGGCAATTTCAAAATGGTACTCCTCAGCAGCCGATGAACGCTCCGCAACAGCCGATGCAACAAGGCAACGCCAGGCAAGCCGAGCCTAATGAAGAACCCGAACTGAAATTGCAATGGGATGCTTGGCACAAAAACGTCGCGATGACTATTTATCAGCGTTTTTCGACCTTGAGTAATCGCTTTTTTGCTCACGGTCAGCCGCTTAGAGCGATTGTTGCTTACAGTGTCACCCGCGACGGACACATCGTTAATGCTCACCTGACTGAAAAAAGTCCTAACATCATATACAACACGATGGTTTTGACCGTAGTTAATTCCATTAACGGAGATATTGGAGTGCTGGCATTTCCACAGGGATCCAGACGTTTCAGTGTGGAAAAATCCGGCGATTTCACCGTCAACTGGGGACCTCAGGAAGGTTTCAAGTACACTCAGGGCGACGCCGAAACCGTCCGGCTGCAAAAGCAACAGCAGCAACTACAGCAGCAACAACAACAACAACAACAACAACAACAACAACGACGATAACTCGTGCCCAACCCTATCACCAAAAAAATTCTGCAAGAACTGCAAGCAGTAGTTGGTTTGCCTTATGTGCTCACGGGCGATGTCGACCTTTCTGTATACGAGTGCGACGCAGAAACTCTGGACGTGGCGCGACCAGATTGTGTTGTATTGCCTGCAAATACCGAGCAGGTCGCTAAGATTGTCAAAATAGCCAATAAGTATCAAATTCCATTTTCACCTCGTGGCGCTGGTACTGGCTTATCTGGCGGTGCGACGACGATTATGGGAGGCATCAGTCTGGTTTTGACGAGGCTGAATAAAATCCTCAAGATCGACGAAAATCAAAAAATTGCAGTTGTGCAAGTTGGTGTGACTAATGTCTCGGTTTCAGAGGCTGCGCATCCTTTTGAACTTTATTTTGCTCCTGATCCATCAAGCCAGTTAGCTTCAACGATTGGCGGTAATATCGCCGAAAATGCAGGTGGTCCGCATTGTTTAAAATACGGCATGACGACCAATCATGTGCTTGGCATGACCGTTGTTTTGCCTGATGGTGCCATCGTTTACTTGGGCGGAAGAACCCGTCCCAATCAAGGTCTGGACTTGCTCGGCGCTTTTATTGGCTCAGAAGGGACGCTCGGAATAGTTACCGAGGCGACACTAAATTTGGTGCCCCGACCGCAAGCTGTCGAAACGATGGTGTCTTACTTTTCTAGCGTGGAAGATGCTGGTCAGTGCGTCGCCGACATCATTGCCCATGGAGTGGTGCCGGCGGCTATGGAGTTGATTGACGGACCCACTCTCAATGCCGTTGAAGACGCTTTTGCAATGGGATTGCTGCGCTCGGCTAGGGCACTTCTAATTGTTGAATTAGATGGACCGCGCACTGGTATCACTGTCCACAAAGAGATTGTGGAAGCCTGCTCGCACAAGAACAAAGTGATGGAATTGCACTGGGCCGAAGATCTTGTAACCCGCGCCAAGATCTGGAAAGCACGTAAATCAGCGTTTGCCGCGTATGGCCGCATTGCACCGCATGCATATGTTTTAGATGGTGTCATCCCACGTTCCAAGCTCGCTGAGATGCTGCGACGAATCGGTTCGATAGCCGAAAAATATCAATTGACTATAGCGAACGTTTGTCATGCTGGAGACGGCAATATGCATCCGTGCATCTTGTTTCATCGCGACAATGCCGACGAGTTGCGTCGTGTGATGCTTGCTGGTCGCGAGATTTTGAACGCATGCGTTGAATTTGGTGGCACACTTTCGGGTGAACACGGCATTGGCATTGAAAAAGTGTCAGAAATGCCTGAGCTATTTTCAGATAGTGATTTAAAGGCGATGGCATCATTCCGTGAAGCTTTTAATCCAGACGGAATATGCAATCCCGGCAAGGTTTTGCCAGCAGTGAAAAACTGCGGAGAGTCTGGTATGAGGGCATTATTGCGTTATTCAATCGTCGATAGCTCGGCCTCGTTGATTGCAAAAGGTGCCTTTTAGCTCATAGAATCAGGCTTTGTAAGATTAATTGTGCATGCTAATGATGAATATTGGCGGTATGATCGCGTTGTAAGAGGAATCACGATCTGCTTTTTGATTAGTACCAACCGGAGGAAATAGTTTGCACGGCAAACTGGATCTCGCAAAGGCAAAGGGACTCAAAAAATCTGAAATAAAGCAATTGAATCGACTGCTACAGCAGCGTATTCCCATGGATAAGATTGTTACTATCGATCTCGCCGATTCGGTCGCGGAATTATCTCATACAACAGGTTATCCATTGTCTGTGGTTGTAAACAGACGTGGACAGGTCGTAAATATCACTGTGGGGCAACCTTCAGACGTGAACATGCCCGAGTTACGCGGAGTGCGCGTGGGACCTGGACGTCTGTGTGGTCACCGGATCATCCACACGCACATCGTCAAAAAGCCGACAATTGCAGTCGCTGGTGTTGATGCATCGATAATCAGCATGGAAAATTTGCAAGTACTTGCCCGTAATCGGCTGGATCTGCTGGCTCAAATCGAAGTTGATCCAGGTGGGACCTTTTCCCGGTCTCGTGGTGAGCACTCGAAATTTGCTGATGCCGTCAATATCGCTCATTTGATGCCCGGCCGCGATAGCGAAGGTAAGTTGTGGAAGTTGCTTCCATCAAGCACAGTTCGTACAGCGCAAGAAGATAATTTTGAAGATTTGATGGATTCGCTCGAAGCCGAATTCAGAAAACAGGCGCCTGGTTTGCCGGTGGCTGAAGGTGAGGAGCGCGCGATTCTGGTAGGTCTGGTTATTGACGGCACAGACGCATTTCAAATTGAAGACGAGCTTGATGAGCTTGCGCAACTGGCTCGAAGTGCTGGAGCAACTGTTTGCGAGAGATTGATGCAGACTCGCAAAATGCCAGATCCTAAATATTTCCTGGGTGCTGGTAAGGTGCAGGAACTGGCTTTGATAGTGCAAGAATTTGGCGCCAATTTGGTGATCGTCGACCAGGAGCTTTCTGCCAATCAACAAAAAACACTGGAAGATGTGGTCGGTGTTAAAGTGATCGACCGCACTGAGCTGATTCTAGATATTTTCGCCCAGCGTGCTCAAACGAGAGAGGGGAAATTACAGGTCGAACTTGCCCAGCTTCAGTACCTATATCCTCGACTTGTGGGTAAAGGGCTTTCGCTTAGTCGCCTGGGGGGCGGTATCGCCACGAGAGGTCCTGGTGAAACGAAGTTGGAAATCGACCGACGACGAATTCGCGACCGTATAAATTTTCTGGAAAAAGAAGCAGACCGCATCAAGACGCATAGAGATACTCAGCGCCGCCACCGCACTGATGAGAATCTACCGGTAGTGGCAATCGCTGGATATACAAACGCTGGAAAATCGACTTTGCTTAATGCTTTGACCAAATCCAACGTCAATGTCGAAAACAAATTGTTTGCCACTTTAGACCCGACCACACGACGCACGGTCTTGCCGGACTACAGCACAGTTTTACTGGTTGATACGGTAGGGTTCATCAAAAAGCTGCCAACTCCTCTTGTTGCTGCTTTTAGAGCCACCTTGGAAGAAGTCAAAGTGGCTGATGTTTTGTTGCATGTTATAGATGCGAGTCATCCAAATGTAATGGATCATATAGCCAGCGTATATGACGTACTGAGTGAACTGGATGCGATAGATCGACCCATAATCACGGTCCTCAACAAGGCTGAGATGGTTCGCTCTGAAGATTTGACATGGATTATCGCTCAGGTGCCAAGTCCTGTTATCATCTCTGCATCGAAACGTTTAGGGCTTGGTGGCTTGCTCAGTCGTATTCAAGAAATAATTCAGGAAGTTTGTCCGCAGCGGCAGAAAAATAGCGCCTGAGCCTTATTATGATGATTTATCATTTCCTATGCGCTGACTGCATAGCTTTTGAACAGAAAGAGAGTTGGAATCCAAGATGACCTGGGAAGAAAATCAAACTAACGGCGAAACCGCATATTCGCACGGTCAGTATGCTGAAGCTGCCCGTTATTTCGCCATCGCCATCGGTGTGGCTGAAGCAGATGCAGATGACAATGAAAAGTTGGCGGACAGTCTTTATTTTCTAGGCAAAGTCTTCACTCACCTTGAAGATTATCCCAAAGCTGAATCGGCTTTGACTAAGGCTCTTGCGATTCGAGGCAAAGCTGGTGGCACAGAAAATGCAGACGTTGCAAGAATCATTGAACAATTAGGCACGCTGTATTTGAACGAGCGTAAATATGCTCAGTCGGAATCTATGCTCAGACGCGCATTAGACATGCGACGCAAGCTTTTTGGTGAAGAAAGTACTCAGGCTGCTGAAAGTCTTGCCGTACTTGGTGGCCTGCACATATCGCAGAATCTTTTAGCCGACGGTGAATTTTTGCTGAAACAAGCTTTAAATTTGCAAGAAAAACTACTTGGTCAAGAAGATCTAGGATTGGCTCCAACGCTTGGTCTCTTGGCTCTGTGCAAAATGCGGCTGAAGGATTACAGTCGCGCGCATGAATATTCAAGGCGAGCACTGGCAATTCGCGAACAAGCTCTCGGTAATGATCACCCTGATATCGCGATGACACTACATATAATGGCTTCAACCGCCATGGCCCAAGGTGATTTCAAAAAAGCCTCTGGCTATTACGAGCGCACACTGGCTATCAGAGAAAGATATTTGCCTCCAACACATTCTGGTGTCATCAGTGTTTTGAAGGCTCTGGGATATACCTACTTGAGACAACATGAGTTTCAGAAAGCCGAACTGACATTTCAGAAATTGGAATCTGTAGCTTTCAATATTAATGTTCACTCCAAGGAATGGTGTGACGCCGTGCGTAACCTTGCGCATCTTTACGTGGTCGAACGGCGTTTCGAAGAAGGCGAGCATTATATCTATCGTGTCTTAGATCAGTATGAAAGTGCAAAAATCGACAATGAAGCTTGTAAACAGTCTTTAGAGGCGAGTTTGGTTCGGTGTTACGTAGGTCAGAAAAAATATATTGATCTGGCGCGTGAACTGCCAAACATCACTTCAACTGTTTTGTCTAAAGCGAGGAAGAAATTGGAAGCCTCGCCTTCGGTCACTAATTTCAAAGGAGTGCTCGCTTCAATTGGTCGCAAAGCGCCCGTTTCTGATGTAGACGCCAACCACTGACACCCAGGGTAACTATTCAAATGACTGCATCAGAAACTCTCTCGCAAGGAATTCTCGCTTACAAAGATGGTCGATATCTTGATGCCTTTCAATTGTGCGAACGAGCTCAAGATGAGGCTACTTCTGCCGAGCAACTTGAGGTTAGTCTTTATGCTCTTCATCTGTGGCTTGCTGAAATTTGTTTGCAAATTGGTGATTTTAAGAAGGCGCAAGAGTTTGTTGATAACGCGAGCAAGTGTGCGAACAAAGAAATCGATGATAACGTTTACAACGATTTTGCTGGAGTTGCTGATATAGCTTCCGTGCAATGGCGACTGCTTTCGCTTCTCGGTGATCACGAAGAAGCTCTAGAAGGCATCGCAAAACTGGTGGCGCAGCAAAAGGAACGCTACGGCGTCGATAGTTTGCATTTAGCGAATGCTTTGAATTCGCAGGGTGTAACACTTGGAGAGGCTGGGCAAGCTAAAGAAGCCGAGGCACCACTCAGGCGAGCTATGTCTATGCGTGAGCGATTGGTTGGCGTAGACAGCGTGAGTTTTTCTGAATCACTGAATAATTTGTCTGTGAATTATGGAATGCAAAATAATTTCACTCTTGGAGAGGCCCTGGGTACCAGAGCCCTGAGTTTGCGGCGCAAACATCTGCGCGCCAATCATCCTTCGATTGGTCACAGTCTCCACAACATTGGTTCGCAGAAACTGAAGCATCAAGATTCTAAAAAAGCAGAAGAGAACTTTTTGGCAGCACTCAAAATTTTTGAGCAGGAATTGCCACCAAGACACCCTCAACTGAGTATGACGCTAAGTGGCTTAGGAACAGCGCTAGTTGCACAGCGCAAGTTCAAAGAAGCTAGAGTCCCATTTGAGCGTGCCCTCTCAATCGCCGAAGAAACACCTGCGCAAAAGGATCTTTTATTGTTATCCGCCTTAAGCGGGCTGGGGCTTGCCCATCTTGGATCGCTTCAATTTAAGGAAGCCGAGCCCTATACAAAACGCGCTCTCTACATGGTTGAACATAGTGCTCAACTGAAAACGGCGTCCGAAAAGGGCTTACTTGATCGCTTGATGGTTTGCTACGTATTTCAGGGAAAGCTCGCCGACGCGCTAAAATTTTATCCGGATTCTATGCGGGCGAAATACACTAACACCTTCGAAAGCCTTTTTGACTTGCTGTCTGCAGTCGGCGAATTTGCAAAAAAGCAATTGCCACCACGTGAAAACATTTAGAGTTCGGCTCTCGCTCAAATCTTAGCGAAATTCGCGCACAATCTGTTCAATTTATTTTATGCGATTATGTACTTGAATTCTAGATTCAATGATACATTGCTCGACTCATACCTTGATACATCATCTGGCGCATCATGCCCTGCACCATGCTTGGTGGCAGTACTTTATTGACAGTTTTGCCTATGCCACCATTATTATTGTTGTTGTATACCGTTCCAGAGCGACGTGGTACGGCAAAACCACCCGTAAATGGACGGCTCGACGGCATGCCCGTGTTCATTCCATTGTTATTGTTGGGCATCACCATCATGAGCGCTCCAAGTGCTGGTGCGAGTTGAGACATCGCGGCCATCGGATCGGCACCGCCCATACCACCACCCATCATCATCGCAGCTGGATTCATCGCGCCGCCAGTGGCTCCCATATTCATGCCGGCACCATTAGCGCCACCATTCAATTGGCTCATCATCATCGCGGCAGCAGCTGGATCTATATCACTATTGGCTGAATTGCCCTGTCCAGATTTCAACGCATCACCCAAAGTTGTTGTGGTGGAAGCGCTTCCTTGCAATGGTTGTGACGGGGCAGGCTGTTGCCAACCAGATTGTCCGAGTTGATTATTTGCTGGAGCAGCAGGTTGTTGCCAGTCGGACTGACCCAATTGATTGCTGCTTGCAGGCTGCTGCCAGTTAGATTGACCTAATTGTTGTGGCTGCTGCTGCTGTTGCTGTGGTGCTGTCTGAAATTGCTGTAGTTGCTGCTGACCCGGAGGTTGTTGCCAGCCAGATTGCCCTAGCTGTGACTGACCACCGCCACCACTGTTTCCAGAAGGTGTCTGCCAGTCGGATTGACCTAAACCTTGAGCGGGAGCCGAATTGCTTGTGCTAGTAGAGCCACCGCCTGGCGTTTGCCATTCTGATTGCCCCAGCTGAGCAAAGGCTGCATTGCCGGCAATTAAGGCCGTCGATGTTAGCGAGAATATAAATCGAGTGTTGATTCTAGTAAGTTTCATGTTTTTCAATTCATCGTCGTTCAAAAATGAAGCATATTCATCATTGGATTACCCATGCCCATACCCATTCGAGACATGGGGTTCATCATGGGATTCATTCCATAACCACCACCATATCCGCCACCATATCCACCGTAGCTGTTGCCATAACCGTAAGGACTACCGTAGCCCATCATGTTGCCCATGCCGCCGTAGCCGCCATAACCTCCATACGACGGGTAACCCATCATGCTACCGGTGCGCATTTTATTCATGATCCCCATCCCCACCACTGCTGCCGCCATGGGCAGTACTCTTGTGGCGACCTGACCTACTGCTCTAGCCGTGGCACCACTGTTTGGATCATTTTGATTGCTAGATGCGTGTCCTGAGTTCTGGGTGTTGCTCTCGCTGGCCGTGGGTTGAGCGCCGCGCCAGGCATTAGTGTTCACATTTGTGACTGGCTGTTGATAGCCGGCATTATAGTTTTGTTGTCCTTGAGCCTGTTGTGTTTGAACTTGACCGTAGTAAGAAGGTGGAATGGCTTGGGGTGTTTGCGGAGTCCAGGCTTGTTGAGACTGCTGCTGCTGCTGCTGGTAATTGTTTGATTGCGTGGGAGGAGCATAAGTGCCGCAATCCATGCTGTTTTGAGTTTGCGTATAACCTTGATAGCTTGGCTGCTGTGACTGATTATTTGTGGAGTTCAAATATTCGCCTGGCTGCAGGTCAGATGCCAAAATTGGCGGAGCCACTAAGAGCCACGCCATTAAGGTTGATGTTTGCAATTTTATGGTGGACTTAAGCCACCGCAAGAGGTTTTTCATAACATAGTTTGACCAATTATCTGCGAGCTACTGCGGTGTTCTGTGTTCTGATGACATTCATCGAGGAGATAGGTTTGTTGTTTCCGAAAGTAGGCTTCAGAGTAGCAATTTTCTCCTTCAAACAGACTAGAGCTTTCTGAAATTGGCGTTCTTTGTCAGCTTCGTTAACATCTGGGATGACGCCGACTTTATTGATATCGGAACCGCTTGGAGTGAGGTAGCGGGAAACCGTGATGTGGATTGCCGCTCCACCAGGTAGTCGATTAATTTCCTGGACAAGTCCTTTTCCGTAAGTTCTGGTGCCGATTAACACTCCGCGACCGTTGTCTTTGAGAGCGCTGGCCAGAATTTCACTAGCACTGGCGCTTTCGTCATCGACTAAAACGACGATTGGCTGATGTGTTAGAGGATCGCCAGAAGATAAATCTGTATGGTGTCCATGACGGCTGATTGTACTCACAATTGCGCCATTGTCAAGAAGCATATCGGCGATTTCCAGAGCGTTAGAGAGCAAACCGCCAGGGTTATCGCGCAAATCGAGGACGATACCGTCGGCGTTAGACAGTTTTTGTAGAGCCTGTCTGAATTCGCGGGATGCATCATTAGAGATGAATGTAGAAAGTTGAATATAGCCGATGCCGTTATCCAGCATTTTGCTGGAAACCGCATGGATGGTGATTTCCTGACGAGTTATATTGACGGTTTTAGCTGTGCCTGCATGGCTTACGGCAACCTGCACTGGTGTGCCTTGTTTTCCGCGAATGTGTTCTGCTGCCTGCTCTGGAGTCATACCGATAGCATTAAGTCCATCGATACCGACGATTTCGTCTCCTGCTCTGATGCCTGCGGTTTCAGCTGGGCCATCTTCTATAGTGCGTGTAACGACGAGGCGTTTCGTTTCTTTGCTCTGTTGCAAATTGATGCCGATGCCGACGATGCGAGCGTCTATAGCGTCATTTTCGTCCTGAAAAGCGCGTGGCTCAAGCAAACGAGTATAGGGATCGTTCAATCCTTCAAGCATGACTTTGATGTATTTGTAGGCGTCTTCGTTGGTCTTGATCGAGCCATCGAATTTATGTTCGAGATCGCTCCAATCGCGGTGATTGAACGATGAATCGTAATAATTGTCACGCACTAATTGCCAGGCGCGGTGGTAAGTTTCTTGCGGCAGCGACCGATGTCCTTGAGCTGGTTGTTGGTAGACAACGCTCAAAGTCAGTGCCGAAGCAAGCAGAAGTGAACCTATGCGTGACAGGTGTTTCATGGGACGCACACTCGATTTAGGATATGCAGTAAACTACGACCCGCTCTTCATAGCGGCTGTAAACCTTGGTAGAAAGTTCCGGGTTCGTACTTGTTTTATTCCCGGCGATATTCAGATTCAACGCCTGAAAATTAAATACTACTGCTTGACAAGAGAAGAATTTTTATTGGACCTTGACCCAGGTGTCAGTCCATATTCTGCCCAACGGGCACTGACGAGACTTTGCACGGCTTTATCCATCACTAAAGGCTGCGGCCAGTCGCGCAAAAATCCCTCAGATTTCCATTTTCTGGTTGCGTCAATTCCCATTTTTGAGCCATAACCCATCAGTGGTGCACTGTGATCGAGAATATCCAGCGGACCATCAACAAACATCGTATCGCGCCGTGGGTCAGTATTTCCGAATACGTGCAAGGCGACTTCGGATAGATTCTGAACATTAATGTCCTTATCGACGATGATGACAAACTTGGTAAACATAATTTGTCCAAGTCCCCAGATAGCCGTCATTACTTTGCGCGCATGACCGGGATAGCGCTTGTCGATGGCGATTACTGCGCAATTGTGAAAAACCCCTTCCCAAGGCAAATTCATGTCGACGATTTCGGGCACCAGCATTTGCAGCATCGGTAAGAAGATGCGCTCAGTGGCCTTGCCCAAATAACAGTCTTCCTGAGGCGGTTTACCGACGATTGTTGTTTGATAAATGGGCTCGCGCCTGTGTGTCACTGCAGTCACATGTAAGACAGGAAACATTCCAGCCAAACTATAGAATCCAGTGTGATCGCCAAATGGACCTTCTAGCTGCAATTCATTTTGATTGACATAGCCTTCAATAATGATTTCCGCGTTCGCTGGCACTTCTAAATCAATCGTTTTGCATTTAACGAGCTTCACCGGGCTCTGGCGCAGAAAGCCAGCAAGTAGAAATTCATCTATATCTGGAGGCAGTGGCGCAGTTGCTGCATAAGTAATGGCCGGATCACAACCAAGAGCGATCGCCACTTCGAAGCGTTTTCCTGGATTGGCTGGATCATTTTGAGATTCGAAAACTTCGCCGTAATTTGGTGGCTCTGCATTTTGAGGAGCAATGGCGCCACTGCTTACTTTTGCTTTGCCATTGGCGGCATCCGCTTGTGACGTCGATTCGCGACGACTTTCTTCAAAGGCTTTCGCGCCATCGTGATGCTTGTGCCAGTGCATGCCTGTCGTCACATTGTCATATTTTTGCAGACGATACATGCCCAGATTACGAATGCCGTTTTTGGGATCTCTGGTTATGACAACGCCCATGGTGACGAAATCGCCACCATCTTCTGGCCAGCATTTGATAATTGGGATTTTATCGAGCATCGGCTGGGTCGGATCGGTAAGAACGACTTCCTGGCAAGGCGCAGCCCCTGTACTAAGTTTCGGTGGAAATTTGGCCACTTCCATTAAGGTTGGCACGAGAGCCAATTTGTCCAGGAAATTTTCAGGCACTTTAGGTTTGATTAAAACCCTAATGCGATCGGCAATATCGTCGAGATTATCCACTTCGAGACTCATATTCATGCGCTTGGCTGAACCGAACGCATTTATAAGAACGGGCATTTCAAAGCCGCGTACGTTTGTGAAAAGCAGAGCCTTATTTTGTTCTGCCGGTCCTTTGCTGACTCTGTCGGTGATTTCGGCTATTTCTAAATCATGCGAAACAGGCACGTCCACTCTGAGTAGTTCGCCCGCCTTTTCTAAAGTTTGAATAAAATCTCGGAGGTCATTAAATGCCATTTCTGTCGCCTGCTGTCGGTGCCAATTACTTTAAATTTTGCTGCATGAAGGTGAGCATTTCGCGAAATGCCTGACCTCTGTGTGAAATCAAATTCTTTTCTTCTGCTGTAATTTCGGCTGAAGTCATATTCTGCTCTTCCAGAAAAAAGATTGAGTCATAGCCAAAACCATGATCACCTTGCTCACTGCGCGTGATTTTGCCACGCCAGTGTTTTAAATTTGTGTGCATCGTACTGCCATCAGGAGCGCAAAGTGCCATCGCGCAAACGAAGGCACCGCCTCGTTTTTCGTCGGATACTTCTTGCATGACGTCAAGCAATTTCAAGCGGCGGTCGCGATCATCGCCTGCACAATATCTTGCTGAGTATATGCCTGGGGCACCACCTAAAAAATCTACAGAAATTCCGGAATCGTCTGCAATTGCATATAAGCCAGTCATTTTTGCAGCTTTACTCGCTTTGATGATGGCGTTTGCTTCGAAAGTGTCACCATCCTCGATGGCGTCAAAATCGTCTGGGGCGAGAACAAACTCGAATTGATCTTGTTTGCCTGCGAGCTTCTGCAGCTCTTTTAATTTGCCGGGATTTTTTGTTGCAAGGACGATTTTCACAGCCTTATTCGCTCAATTTCAGCTGTTTCTTGCTGGGCGTCAACGAGGAATTCGTTTTGGGAATTTTGAGCGGAGTGACATTGCTCTTTTTTACGGTATTTGCAGGTTTAGCTACTGTGTTTTTTTTTCTGTGATCTTTGCGTTGGACACGAAGAACATCGCTCATCATACTGATTGACTGAGAGACTTTTGTCAGTTGATCGATGTCGAGAACGTCAACTAGCAAGCTGATGGTTGCTGTCTTCGTCTCTTTGTGAATTTCGACTCGCAAATCTTTGATGTTGATTTTGTTGTCTGAAAGCTTCTTCAAGATATCGCCAGCGATACCAACTCTATCCAGGCATTCAACCTGCAAACCAGCAGGATAGGCGCTATTACGCTCGCGTGACCAGTCAACCGCCATTTGCCTGCCGACGTCTGCTTTAAGTATGTTGTTGCAGTCCGTGCGGTGCACCGCAATGCCACTGCCCCTGGTGACTATACCAATGATTTCTTCGCCCGGCACTGGCTGACAACACTTCGCCAGGTGATGCAACAATCCACCCAGACTGCTGATGTTGCTTGGTTTGGGGATGTGAGCCGGCAGGTTCGGAAAGCCTTTTTGCGAAGGGTTTTCTTGCTGCTCTTTTTCGTGAATTTTATTAGCTACAAGATTGAGAGACAGTTCGCCATAACCCACAGCAGCGAGTATATCGTTGGCATCTGTTATATTGAGTTTCTTGCCGGCTTCTTTGAGCAATTCCTCGGATTTGATAAATTCATCAAATGTAGATTTGCCAAGCTCTGCTTCCAGCATCTGCCTGCCTTGCTGGATGTGTTCTTCGCGGTGGTGTTTCTTAAACCACTGACGAATACGACTTTTAGCGCTATGAGTTGCTGCAAAGTTCAACCAATCCATGGTTGGATGAGCATTTTTACTTGTGATGACTTCTACGATGTCGCCGTTTTTCATCACCGTATTCAGTGGCACGATACGATCGTTGATTCGTGCACCGATACATCTATGTCCAATGTCTGTATGGACGCGGTAAGCAAAGTCGATTGGCGTTGAGTTGGATGGTAGATCGAAAACATCGCCGCGTGGACTAAAGACGAAAACTTCATCGGCAAAAAGGTCCATCTTGACCGTATCAAGATATTCTTGCGCATCGACAAGATCTTGTTGCCAGTCGACAAGCTGTCTGAGCCAGGCTAATTTGCGGTTGACGTCAGCGTCGGCTTTGACTGAATCGCCGCTCTCTTTATATGCCCAGTGCGCAGCAATCCCATATTCAGCGATATGGTGCATCTGCTGAGTGCGGATTTGAATTTCCACAGGCTTACCATTGGGACCAATTACAGCTGTGTGCAGTGACTGGTAGCTGTTGAACTTCGGCATGGCGATGTAGTCTTTGAAGCGACCAGGAATGGGTCTAAATATTGAGTGGACCACGCCCATCACTTCGTAGCATTTTTGCGTATCGGGGTCAGAACCCAGCTCGCAGTAGTTCTTGTCGTCTGAATTGATGATTACTCTTATTGCCGAGACGTCATAAAGCTCTTCGAAGCTTTTTTCCTGGCCTTTCATCTTTTTCCAGATGCCAAAAAGATGTTTAGGGCGCCCACTGATTGTGGCGCTGATGCCGCGTGAATCAAGATCGGCGCGCAGTTTGTCGACAACTTGTGTGATCAACATCTCGCGATCTTGACGACTGTCTGTTACTAATTGCTCGATTTGAGCGAATTCTTCAGGGTGGAGGTACTTGAGACCAAGGTCTTCCAGCTCCCACTTCATATGTCCAAGACCGAAGCGGTTAGCTAGTGGCGCAAATATTTCGAGAGTTTCTTTGGCAACTTCGGCTTGCTTGCGCGGCGTCATATAGTCGAGCGTGCGCATGTTGTGCAGTCGATCGGCCAGTTTGACAATGACTACACGCACATCTTCGGCAATGGCCACGATCAGTTTGCGAAAGTTCTCTGCTTGGCGTTCTTCTTTTGAGCTGAAACTAAATTTGCCGAGTTTCGTTACGCCTTCGACAATTTGAGTGACATCTTTGCCAAATATCTCAGCCATTTCCTTGGCTTTGACATCACAGTCCTCCAGCACATCGTGCATCAGTCCTGCAGCGATGATTTGCTTGTCGCCGTTGAGTTCTGCCAGTAAGCAAGCGACTTCGACCGGGTGAATGATATATGGATCTTCGGATTTGCGGAGCTGTCCATCATGAGCTTTATAGGCGAATTCGTAGGCTTTACGGACGAAAGCAATGTCTTCCGGCGGGCGTTTTTGCCTGTCCAAAATTGCGAAGAGATTGTGCTCGATTGCCTGGGCCATGAAAACACCGATTTCGAACAGACCGATTTTCTTGCGAATTAATGAAGATTATACAATTCTGGAAAGGGTCTTCCCAGCGCTGATTACGATGCGTGACAAAGAATTTGCAGAGTATTAAACCTCTGTTCATCCATTTGCCCGGCGAAATCTTCAAAAGCTCAGCAGGGTTTTGTATTCAGTATATGGCAACTGCTCACTTATTCCACGGAACGCTGTTTAAATCTTTGGGCAACCCATTACCGCCACTACCCCAAAAGTCGCCGTTTCCTGAAGGCGAGGTCCAGCCGCTGCGCGACGGGCGCGGTGATACAGGCGCTGCCTGCTGAGCTGGAGGTGTTATTGAGGCGTAATAGCTGCCAGAAGCTGATGTATCCACTGTCGACGGCTGATAATAATTCCCGGACGATTTGCTGGGGCCAATTTGTATAACCTGAGAAGAGCCTTGGAGTGTGCCTAATTCTGACGTTGAATTAAAGGGAGAGAACCCACCGGAACCGGTGAAGGGGTTTCCACCATATCCACCCCAGCCAAATCCGCCAGGATAGCCGATATTGCCATAACCACCATATCCACCAAAGCCGCCTGGATAGCCAAAATTGCCGAAGCCGCCGGCACCTGTGAAAGGATTGCCACCGTATCCGCCGAGACCGAATGCGGCGGGATAGCCGAGATTGCCAAATCCGCCAAAGCCAACTGCACGTCCAATCCAGTTTCTGCCGAACCCCGAGTAACCGGCTCCGTAACCAAGTGGCGACATTGTATACGGTGAAAAACCTGTCACCAGACCTGGTGCAAAGCCACCGCCAAAACCGTAACCACTGCTATAGGGGTTTGTAAATGGGTTGGTCAAAAAAACTGAACTACCGCTAGATGAGCCAAAAGGCATCGACATCTGCGAGTTGTTGAACAAAACCACAGGCTGTTGAAAAGTTCCTTGAGCAACGACCTGGAGTTGACAGAGTGCGGCGGTTACGGCGGCGGTGATAATACTTGGGTTTATTTTTTTCAGCATAATATTCTCGGAAAAGACCTGGCCTCTTTTGTTTACGGAGTCAAAGCAATAAATAGCGGTGTTTGGCAATTTCAACGAAATCCTTTTCCGCCGATGTTAGACCTGTGGTTTCGAATGTTGTGCCAAAGGCTTTGCAGAAACCAGCAATCAACGCTTCTTCGATTTCTGAAATCGGGCGTTTCTCAATTAGTTCGAATAAATTGGCGTGGTGACTCAGTCTTTCTTCTTTTTTTGCTGATGCCGCGACAAGCACAGCCTCAGGCGAACATATATTGGCCATGATTTCTTGCTCTTGATCTAGCAAAATCGAGCCATGCTGAAGGACACCGTGGCGCCGTCTCAGTTGTGCGCTGCCAACAAGCTTCAGACCTTTTACCTGAAGATCGGCGCCAGTTGCCGCAAGAAAGCAATCATGCACGTCACGATAGTTGACATGGCTGGCGCCCAAATCGCTACTTAGACCAAGCATTTGCAGTCCTTCAATCAGTCCTGCACAAATTTGTTTGTAGGCTTTGGATACGCTCTGGTCAAGGAACCCCCTTGTTTGTCTATCGATACTACCGGCGGTGTCTGGGGTAAGACTAGAAGCGACACTTGAACCGACAAATGAATATGTGAGATCGCCTGCATGGAGAACAGCTCGGCCTCCTGTTGGACGTCTGACAAGTGCATATTTTGACTGCTTTAGTCTTTTAGATAAAGCATCGTCTAGCTTTTGTGCATAGCCCAGGGATATAGCTTCTGGTTTAAAGCCATAGAATCGTAAAGTTGGCGGTGTGTCCCCTCGGATGTGCGATTCTAAAATGGCTTCGTCGATAGCCATATTCGTGGCACCATCGAAATTTTCATATCGAATTAAGCGCCACATCTCAAACCACGCAAGAACGAATCACCGATGGTACAGCAACGGGAGCATCGGTAAAGGTGAATGCTTCATTCAGTTTGACTGACGCTGCTTCAAATTGTTCTGGCGAATTAGCATGCACGATGGCAATGGTCTCTCCGCCAGAGACTCTTGCACCAATCTTGCCTTGCAGAACCACGCCCACAGATAAATCAATTTGCTCGCCTTTTTTCGAACGACCAGCGCCCATGACTTTACAGGCTTCAGCGACAAATCTTCCATCGAGGTGACTGATGTATTTTTCGCCTTTGCCTGGCACGACAAAGTTAAATTGATATTTGGCGGTTGGCATCAATGATGGATCCTCAATTACTGCAGGATTTCCACCCTGCGCGATAATTAGTTTCCTCAGATTATCCAGAGCCTTTCCAGAGTGAATCAATTCTTCCAGAATTTCGCGCGCCTGTTTTTCATGCTCGGCTTTGCCAGCTGTAACTAACGCTTCGGCTCCAAGAGTCAGGCAAAGTTCCCGGAAATCGTCGGGACCGCGTCCTTTTAAAGTTTCAATCGCCTCCATTACTTCGAGCGTGTGGCCAACAGCATTTCCGAGTGGCTGTTCCATATCGGTGACAACGGCGGTTACTGGTCGCTTCAATCGCTTGCCCACTTCAACCATGGTTCTAGCGAGTGTTTGCGCTTGTTCCAGAGTCTCCATGAAGGCACCGCGTCCGCATTTTACGTCGAGAATGATTAGATTGGAGCCGGCAGCAATCTTCTTCGAAACAATTGATGCGGCAATCAGAGGAATCGATTCGACAGTACCAGTGACATCGCGTAGAGCATAGATTTTGCCATCGGCTGGTGCAAGATCTTGAGTTTGGCCAACGATTGCCATGCCAATTTCTTTGACCTGAGCGATAAATTCACTGATTGGAATATCGGTGCGAAAGCCGGGAATGGCTTCCAGTTTATCGATGGTGCCACCAGTGTGTCCCAGTCCTCGCCCAGAAAGTTTGGCCATTGGAATGCCAGCGGCTGCTAGAAGCGGCACGAAAACCAAAGTCGTCTTGTCGCCGACGCCGCCTGTACTATGCTTGTCGCCAACAATTGCTCCAATTGATGATAAGTCGAGAACTTCACCTGAGTGACACATCGCATCGGTTAAAAAAGCTGTCTCGGCGATGGTCATGCCCTGCCAGCAAACTGCCATAAGCCAGGCAGAGAGCTGATAGTCGGGGATACTGCCGTCCATGATGCCGGAAATAATGAATTCAATTTCGTCCTTACTGTGCTCGCGATTATTTCTTTTGGCGAGAATCAGATCGACCATTCGCATGGATTTTGTCCCTCTATCAACGTGGTCAGTATTGGATTTTGAAAGTAGCTAAATTGACGTCGAATTGTAGTGAAGAATAGTAGCGAACAATTGCAGAGAAAAATTGTAGCGAATCCTCTTGACGAGGTTGTTAAGAACTGGATAATAGATTTTAGGGAGCGGGCGCCTTACGTAGCGCATTTTAAGTCTCGAGGACCCCTCCCAACCAATTGCTTAGCAAATATGACATGTAAAGGTCTTTCATTTGAGAGATCAAGGTCTTCCTGTCAGTGACATAATTAGGGCGGGAATGAGGCTCAATTATGTCAATCCACGAACCTTTTAGTCACCTGACGTCTGTCGGAAAATTTTCCCAGTGTTCACCTGTCAAGCCGGCCGAGACCGACAAGAACGGTTTGATCCGTTTTGGCCAGATCAACTTTATCAATGTTCTGCCGCTGACAATGCCGTTGCTAACCAGTCAAGACCAAACACAGTTGGAATTTGTTCTGGATACGCCGTCGGCTTTAAATAGAAGCTTCGAGGAAGGCAATCTCGATGTAAGCGCCATGAGTTCTTTCTACTTTTTGCAAAATGGCAATCTTGAGCTGGTTCCACTGATATCGATCGCCAGCAAGGGCGCTGTCGGCAGTGTTTTGTTTTTCGCCGACCGACCGCTTGTGGCCTTGCAAAGATGCAAAATCGCTATCACTTCGGCATCTGCCACATCTGTCAACCTTTTGAAAGTCTTATTTGCCGAAAAAATCGGCTTTATTCCTGAATTTGTTGTTTGCGATGAACCAGAACTCAACACCGAGTTCGCTGGCGCTCTCGTCATTGGCGACCGAGCGCTTGCTTTCGATCAAAATTGGGACGCTCGCTCGGGCGACAGTGTCGGTGATTCCGTTCGCGTTGATTTGGGAGCTTGGTGGTTCGAGGCATTTTCCTTGCCTATGGTATTTGGTGTCTGGGCGGCTCGCAAGCAATTCGTTGAATCTCACCAAGCCCAGTTCCAGGAGCTATGTTCAGACCTTCGGCACTATTTCGACGCCGGACTTGGTGCCCAATTTGCAGCTGTTGTCGCTGAGGCGTCCAGGCGCACCGGACTCTCCAGTCAACGCTTGATGGTCTACTACCGTCACGAGCTAAATTTTGATATGACGGCTGAACACTTAAAAGGGCTGGAACTCTACCGAACTCTTTGTTTGAAACACGGTTTGCTCTGAGTTTTTGAACAAAGAGGCTTGATTCAGGTCGAAATCAGCACGCAGACACCGCATTCGGTGTCTGAAATTGCACTCTATCTTGACAGTTAAGTTTTTGTTATACTGATGCAGTCTTGTCGCTCCGAGCCGTTTCGATGACTCCTCCCGACCCGCCCAATCGCAGGCCCGCTAACGGGGCACCCAACACAAGCAGTCAACAAGGACAGGGCCGTCGTTTTGTGCTGCAAAATCGCTGGGAAGTGATTAGTCATCTTGGTCAGGGCGGAATGGGCACCGTTTACATCGCTCGAGATTTGCGGCTGGCAAATCGCCAGTGCGTCGTTAAAAAGTTACGCGATGATTTTTTCAGACAGGAAGACAAAGAAAAAGCGCTTTCGTTTTTTCAGCGTGAAGCGGTTGTTTTAAGTCGTCTTCAACATCCAAATATCGTCCACATCCTGGACTATTTCGAAGAAAATGGCGACTATTTTCTGGTCATGGAATATGTTGAGGGCGAAAACCTCCAACAGATGTTACATCGCCGAGGCGAACCATTTCCTGAAGTGCAGGTTTTGGCCTGGGGGGCGCAAATTGCTGAAGTGCTTCATTATTTGCACAGTCACGATCCACCCGTTATTTATCGGGATTTGAAGCCAAGTAACATCATGATCGATACCAAAGACCGGGTCAAACTGGTCGATTTTGGTATCGCCCGACCGTACGCTGAAGACGCAGACAATACTCACGTTGTGTCAGCTGGCTATTCGCCTCCAGAGCAGTACTGGGGTGGTGCGGATCCACGTTCTGATATTTATGCACTTGGCGCTACGATGCACTTTCTCCTTACTGGCGAAGAGCCACTGGCTTTGCAGACGCCCTCGCCCAAGCGTGTTAATCCCCGGATTTCAGAAGTTGCAGATCAGCTCGTCGTGCGTGCTTGTTCGCAAGATGTCTGGTTGCGCTATCAGAGCGCGCCAGAAATGCAGGATGAGATCGAACGCTGCCTCAACCCTGGACGCGGTAACAACCTAAAAATTGCTAACTGGGTTATCGCCGTCATGGCGCTGCTCGTCACTGGTTTAAGTGTTCTTGCGTACACGCGATTTGCTGATATGAATAAAAATCGCGATGCCGAAATCGCGCAAAATCAAAAGCTTTTGAAAGAGCTTGAGACTGTAAAACATCAGCAGAGCAACAAAGAGAAAGAACTTGGTTTATTGCGTCAGTATTCTAAAACCGACCGGATCGAACCAGAAAACTATCGCTCGGGTGTGCAGTTGACTGTGCCAAAGACCATTCGCACGAATAATATGACTACTGCATTCAAGGAACAAGACGAAGCACAGCTAACAGATCCTGAAGGTCTGCCGCCGCTTCCTGGTTCTGAGGCTGTCGATAACTTTGACACGTCATCGAACACTCAATAAGTCCAACTGCTTTAATGAATGATGTTTTGAGCGGTCATGGCAATAATAGTTATGCCAAAGATCAGTCGATAAATGACAAAAATCCAGGTGGCGTGATTTTTTAGATAATTCAGCAACCAGACGATGGCTGCATAACTAACCACTGCTGATACTACCAGACCAACAACGAGGCTTGCTGTATCGGCGCTGCTCATGTCCGCCTCAAACATATGCTTGAGCTCTAAAAGTCCAGACAGAACAAGCGCTGGAATACCCAGCAAGAAACTAAATCGCGCGGCTTCTTCTCGTTTTAAATTGAGGAGCATTGCTACTGTCAGAGTCGAACCGCTGCGCGAACAACCCGGAATGAGAGCCATTGCCTGACCAAGCCCAACTAAGAAACCTTCGCGCGCGCCCATGGCTTGCAAAGTTCTAGTGTGTGTGCCAATTTTTTCAGCTACCATTAAAAACAAAGACATAAAGATAGCTGCCCCGCCAACAACATAGAGGGAGCGTAAAGGGCTGTGGTCGGCTTCTAGAAGATGTTTCAAGGCCAGCCCAAGAATGCAAATTGGCAAGGTGCCTAGCAAAATGCCGCCGAGCAGGCGAACATTATGATCGCCATAATTTTTGTCTTTAGCAATTGCTGTAAAGGCGCCACTGCATATGGTGAAGATATCCTTGCGGAAATAACTAATAACGGCAAAAACAGAACCGAGTTGAATGACGGCTGAATAGGCAGCACCAGGATCTGACCAACCCAGAAGCGCAGGCACTACTCTAAGATGCGCGGAACTGCTGATTGGTAAAAATTCGGTAACTCCTTGCACCACGCCGAGCACCGCTGCTTCGACAAGCGACATGCCACCACTCATTTGCCCTCTCCTTTGATTCCATTGCCATTGAAAGCCGTTCGACCATAAATTATGGCACTTAATCGGCAGCTTCGGTGTCTACCGACAGAGCGATTTTGTAAATATCACCACGACGTAAACCAAGTTCCTGACTTAATTTTGTCGAGATATCCTTAACTGACTGCCCGCTGTCGAGAGCAATTTTGATTAGGGATTTCAAAGTATCAGTCGATGGCGCTTCTTTGGCGGTTGGCGCAAATCCTTCGATGATCAAAACGAATTCGCCACGAATCTCAGTTGTTTCGTATTTGGTCAACATTTCGCTAACTGGTAGTCGCACAAATTCTTCGTGCATTTTAGTGAGCTCACGCGCAAGGCACGCCTTTCTGTCTCCCATTATTTGTCTAACTGCAGCTAGTGTTTTCAACAGTTTGTGCGGACTGACATAAAAAACGATTGTTCGTTCTTCAGTGGCTAACGATTGTAGTTTCTCTCGCACATCGCTCGATTTTTCCGGGAGAAAGCCTTCGAATACAAAACGGTCAAGTGCAAAGCCGCTTGCCACCAACCCAAGCAAAAAAGCACTGGGACCAGGTATTGGAATAATATTCATACCGACTTCTAGAGCCTGCTGGACTATGTGGTCGCCTGGATCTGAAATTAAAGGCATCCCTGCGTCCGAAATTAAGCCGACGGATTGATTCGCCTCAGACGCTTCTTTAAGCAGATCCAGCCGTTGCTTTTCGTTGTGCTCATGGCAGCTCACCATTCTCTTCTTTATATTGAAGTGGTTTAGAAGCTTGACCGTTACCCGAGTATCTTCAACCAACAAAAAGTCGCAGGCTTCTATTGTTTCAATACCGCGACGGCTGAAATCTTGCAGGTTGCCAATTGGCGTGGCGATTAAGTAAAGAGTGCCTGGCATACAGGGGAACTTTAACTGATTCTGGGCACATCTTGTAAGTATCTGTCTACTTGTGGAGAACCGCACTTGTAAAGGTGCTCGGGAGTTTTCTACAGGGTTATCTACAGTCTGTAGATAATTTAAGCCTGGATCTAAGAGGCACCAACTTGCATGACGGCAGGCATTGTGAAGCTCAAGGTAGATTGGCATTTTTCTGACTGTTTGCTGGTTAATCGTCGATTCATTTGTCTGCATTTAGGCTGTCAGAAAGAGGTTTGAGCTTTGTATTTTCAATCGTGTGGTGCAAGTCCATCAGGCTTCAATGTTGCCTTCAGCATGGAGTGATCAAAAAAGCATGGAAAACAATTTGTTACGTGATAGATGTGAACAACGTCGTTTAGATATAACGTTCTGTCGGTCCTGCACTGCATCTGCTGAATTTGCACTTACGTATCCAGCTATGTTTGAATTGTCTATTTAGAGCATGTTGAATCTGCTTAGTCTGGATATCTTTCTGGTTGATCTAAATTTGTGTTCGTTGGCGGGTTGGAATTTATAAGCCGGATAAAGCTTTGCACAACTGAAGCAAAGGTTTCTCTATGAGGGTTGATCATGCTGGATATATTTTCATGCCCTAAGGTGGTATTTGCGTGATACTAAATGTGGTGCAATTGATATGCTTTAATTTGGCTGGCATTACCCCGAGTATAAAAACAGACGTGGCAAGGGTATTTTGTGGACTGCTTAAAAGGTGGAATGTATATGTAAAATGCTCCCATTTGCTAGTAAGCTGAACATCTATTGATCGTTGTTTACTAGCCCTTAGACCTGTAAGAGGTTATTTGGGAAACCGTTAACCTTGTAAATTAAGTAGCTCCAACATACATAAATCAAGTTCAATGAAGAAAATCCGGTCAAAAACTGCCTTTGCTACTGTCGGCATAATGTCTTTTCTAGTTGCGGCCATCACTCTGTCAGCCGCACAGTGCATGCCTTTCGGTAAAAAAGCACCTCAGTCTGCAGCTGTTAAAGCCAGAGACGCGGCTCCTGTCATTCATGACAAATGGGCTGTAATAGTGGGCGTTGGTGACTATAAAGATCCAGCTTTTCATAAGCTTCGCTTTAGCGAACGAGCAGCAGAAGGTTTGACTACTGCTTTGGTGGACGATGCAGCTGGAAAATTTGCACCGGATCACGTCATTACATTGACCCGCAGCCACGCCACTAAAAGCGCCATTACAGCTGCCCTATCTGAAAGTTGGTTATTGAGTAAAGCTTTACCGAACGACTTGATAGTGGTTTATTTCTGCTCGCGCGCAGTGCCATCATCCGATGGCAAGGCACTTGTGGTCTGTACTTACGATACAGCCTCAGATAGTCTAGAGAACTCTGGGCTTGTGTTGCATGATTTGCTCTCTCAGCTACGACGACGTTCGCAGTGCAAGAATATTGTTTGTCTTTTAGATCTGCAGCCACTCACAGGTACTGTTTCTCCATCGACAAATTTGTTGTTTCCGCCTCCTCAAGGACAGACAGCCACCAACCTAAGCGCCCTTACGCGTCTTGCTCAAGTCAGCGACGTCAGCCTGGTCTCGGGGAACACACTTCTTGCGCCTTCCTTTGAATCGCCTTCCAAGCACAACACCTATTTCTCCTATTATCTGGCTGAAGGCATGCGTCAAGGAGGAGGTTTGCAATCACTCGGCGATTTGACACAATACGTCGGCCAGAATGCGGTCAATGACGCACGCAACGAGCTTGCCCAGGAGCAGTTGGTGGAAATGCGTCTTGCCCCGGACTCTCCGTCGATGACTTATCTTGCTCTCGGTATGCCTACGGTGCAGGTACCTATATCTACACAATCAAACGTTCGTATTGGTTATCCTTACGAGCGCTTGGGTATTGACCATCCCGATTTGTTGCCAGGGGCTCCTGCACCTGTGAAAACTGTGCCGACTGTTCATGGCGCACTTGCTGGTTCTGGACTTGCTCAGCAGGCGGCTGCAAGCGCGGCGGCTCATCCTGTGCGCGGAGACGACCAAAACGATAATGAAGACCAGGATTTCGACCAGCCTAAGGCGGATATGGGACCTTATATGCGTTACATGAAAGCCTATGTTCAGTCCAAATGGACTCCGCCGAAGGGATTGGAACAGAAGAAGGTCACCGTCGTTTTTACTATATTGAAGGATGGCACGATTACCGACGCCGAAGTCATTGAAGCGAGCGGCGAGCCTTTAGTCGATCAGTCGGCTTTGCATGCGCTTACGGCCGCCTCTCCACTTCGTCCTTTACCGATGGGGGCGCCTAAGTCGGTTCGGGTTAATTACAAATTTCAGTGGAAAATCTCGAATCATTAGCCAGGACTGCGTTGGGCTGGTATTTGTTCTATCGAAATTGCCCCAATCTCTTGGCAATTGTGAAAAATTCTTTCACCTCACTACGTAATTACCACATGGACGAGATCGGTACCCAGGTGTAGATTGGTGATGTGGCGCTGGCAAAGAGCCGGGAAATTACAAGAAAAATTGGAGCACGAAAATCATGGGTAACGCATTCGACGCACCGCCTCCGTCAGGAAGTGATAAGGGGCAACCCCGCAACGAAGGTGATAAGGGGTCTGAAAAAGCCTTGTTCAACCAGGTTCACGGGAAAGGTGCTGAAGCAGTCAAGCCAGAATCGGCTTTAGACAAGCAAATTGCCCAGTTGCAGCGCGAGATAAGTGAAGGCTTCAAAGCTGCCGAGACCGCTATTGCGAACGCTGCAGGTCACCTGAAAACATTGGCAGACCAAAATTTCGACCCTAGCCACCCATACCATCCTGATAATGTGATGAAGGCTGCAACGCTCGATCATCCACCAGGCTCACAGGCAGACGTGACGCAGAAAAATCTTCACGCCGCGGTAAAGGGCGAAATACCTGCTTCTAAAGTCCTGAGCGCATAACCAGAACAAATTACTGAAAAAGGTAGCGTTGCGCATAGCTGCGACGCTACCTTTTTTCTTTTCTTGTTACTGTTGAAAAGATGCTTTCTCTTCCTTAACGATTACCAATGATGGCAAACTCTTCACAGAGAGCCTTTATGACGATCTCTTCCGAGGCGACGTGCTAAGATCGTCAGCCGTAGTATATATATATATCCGAGTCAGGAATTAGCCGTGCCTAATATCAAATCCGCCATCAAACGTGTCGAAGTCGCTGAGCGCAATCGTTTGCGTAACCGCTCATGGAAATCGGCTATCCGTACACAAAGAAACGAAGTAGAAAGTTCGGTCAAAGTTGCCGACCCTGCAAAAGCCTCAGAAGCTTTGAAAGGTGCCTACTCCATCATCGACAAAGCTGTTTCAAAAGGCATTCTTCACAAGAATTCTGCCGCTAGAAAGAAATCGCGTCTTGCTGCTCAAATTCTCAAATTGTCCGGCAAGTCCAAATAAATTGCGGCGCGAAAGAATGGCTTTCTCTTATTGAGAGGCTGATTGATTCGAGCTATAGTTATGCCTGAACGGTAGCCTTGCTACCGTTTTTGTTTTGTACTGATATTTTGATTACGTGAGGAAAATTTGGAATCAGATGCCGCATCGTGCGCACCCGCGCAGCAACGTCAACATTCCGGAGATATGTCTGCCGAAATAGATTTAGGCAAAATCAAAGGACCGATTCATTTTGTCGGTATTGGTGGCATTGGGATGTCAGGTATCGCCCGATTACTCCTAGCCCAGAAGCGCCCGGTCTCAGGTTCGGATCAAAGCGAATCAGAAATCACCCAGGAACTGTCTGCTCTTGGTGCCAAAATATATATAGGACACAAAGAAAGCAATGTCCAAAACGCTGGTGCTCTTGTCGTTTCAACGGCAATCAACAGCAGCAATCCCGAGCTGGTATTTGCCAAAAATGCGAATTTGCCAATTTGGCACCGCTCCGATTTGCTTTATCACATTGGTCGGCTCGGCAAGCTCATCGCCGTCTCGGGCACTCACGGCAAGACCACAACTACCGGCATGGTCGGTCAAGTATTTCTCGATGCTGGTCTTGAACCATCAATTGTCGTTGGTGGCATTTTTGATCGTATTGGCTCCAATGCCATCGCCGGCGATGGTCAGTATTTTATTGCCGAAGCAGACGAAAGCGATAGAACTCACGCGAATGTCGTTTCGTCCATTGCAGTTGTGACCAATATCGAAGCCGATCATCTGGAGAATTATCCTGGTGGCGTCAGTCAAATTCGAGATATCATGACTTCGTTTGCAAAAAATGCCGAAGACGCTGTCGTTATTTGCGTTGACGACCTAGGCTGTCGCACGATTTTACGCAACTTAGAAGCAAGCGGCAAGCGTCTTTTAACTTATGGTCGTCATGGCCAAGAAAACGGTGCCATGTATTCGTACGACAGTTTGCCTGGTTGCTCATTTGATGTTTATCACGGCGATGAAAAGTTGGGTACTGTGGAGTTGTCGGTACCTGGCGAACATAATAAGCAAAATGCATTAGCTGCTGTTGTTGTGGGATTGGCAGCCAGCATTGCTTTTCCTGTGATCGCTGAGGCCCTCGCGAGCTTTAAGGGAGTCGACCGAAGGTTTCAAATCATTGGTGAAGAGAACGATATTCTTGTCGTTGACGATTATGCGCACCACCCAACCGAAGTTAGAGCTGTTTTGCAAGCGGCTAAGCAATACATAGCGCAGTTGAAAAATAAGACTGGCGTTCATAAGCGTCTCGTCGCTGTCTTTCAACCGCATCAGCCTGGTCGTCTCAAAGACTTTTGGGATGAGTTCAGCACTTCTCTAAAAGATGCCGACGTGGCTTTGATCGCCGACATTTACGTGGCTCGTGGTGGCAATATCGAAGGAATCGATTCCAAGCGTTTTACGTCTTGCCTCGATCATAAGGATGCTCACTATCTGCCCGGTCCAGGCGCTGAACTGGCAGATCTGGTGCTTCAATATGTTCGGCCGAACGATTTGGTTTTGACAATTGGTGCCGGTGATATCACTAAACTAGGGCCAAAACTGTTGGCTGCTCTTAAAGAGGCTGATACCAAAAATGGAAGCCCAAAGTAACGTCTCTTTAGCTCGCTATACAACATTGAAAGTCGGCGGCGTCGCTGGTAGTTTTTGCCAGCCTGCATCAGTAGACGAACTTGCTCAAGTCGCCTCTGATTTAAAACAGCGACAGGAGCCGTTTTTTATTCTTGGCGGCGGCTCCAACCTTTTGGTGTCAAACGAGGGCTTTGAAGGCACTGTTGTGCGAACAGCGAAGCTTATCGAAATGCGTCAATTGGAATCTGATGTTATAGAAGCTGACGCTGGCGCTCGTTTGCCTCATTTGGCCAAATACGCAGCATCTCTGGGACTTAGTGGTCTGGAGTTCTTAGTGGGAGTGCCTGGCACTGTAGGCGGTGCGGTCATAATGAATGCCGGTGCGCATAATAGCTGCGTTGCGAATATACTTTTGGACGCTACTGTATTTGATACTGCGACAAACGATATTCATAAGATGTCTAACAGTGAACTGAAATTCGTCTATCGCCATTGCGCGCTAGATCCCGCTCGCCACGTGGTTTTATCTGCTCGTTTTAAACTAATTGGTGATGACCGTGCGACAATTGAGCAGAAAACAAAGCACAATGAAGAGTACCGTTGGAAGACCCAGCCTCTTGGATGGCCAAATGCTGGAAGTACATTTAAAAATCCCGAGCCGACTCGCAGCGCAGGACTTTTACTTGATCAATCTGGTGCTAAAGAACTAAAAGAGGGACAAGCGGCAGTATCTTCTATCCATGCCAATTTCGTCATAAACACTGGTGGTGCCACATCGCAAGACGTCACCTCTTTATTGAAGCGAATGCAAGAAGGTGTGTTGAAAAAGTTCGAGATTCAGCTGCATCCTGAATGGAAAACATTGGGCAATTTTTCGGAATCGGAGCAAGAAATCTGGAGGGAGTAAAAATGAATATCATCGGTGGAGCAGTAAATCATTACGTGCCTGATGTTGCGCTAACTAACCCTCTGATTACTAAACAAACCAAAGTCGCCGTTCTCTGTGGCGGATTATCCAATGAGCGAGAAGTGTCTTTACGCTCTGGCAGTAATTGTTTCGCTGCGCTCCAGCGTCTCGGTTATGAAAATGTCGAGATGATTGACGTCAGTACTGACTTACCCCAGGTTTTGCTAGAACGCCAGATTAAGATTGCGGTACTAGCATTGCACGGAAAGTTTGGTGAAGATGGCTCGGTGCAAGGCATGCTCGAGATGCTGCGCATTCCGTACACAGGCTCCGGTGTTCTTGCAAGCGCGCTTGCGATGAACAAAGAATTCACCAAACAGGTTTTGAAAGCGCATGATATTCCCTATCCATACTCTATTGTGGTGCGCGCTGACGAAATGTTGAATTATCAGCAATTAGAGAAAAAATTGCCTGACGTGCCTGCTTTTGTCAAACCTTTGAGCGAAGGTTCATCGGTCGGTGTGGAAAAAATTGAAGATGGCAAGAATATTAGACCGGCTCTGGAAAAACTGATAGGCACTTATGGTGGTGCGATTATTGAATCAATGATTTCTGGACCTGAGATTACGGTGGGAGTGCTCGAAGAAAAAGAACTTCGCAATGGTGCTCAGTCCTCACGTCATATCGCTTTGCCCATTTTGGAATTGAGACCAAAATCCAAAGCTGGATTTTATGACTACGAGGCAAAATACACTAAAGGTCTGACCGACTTCGTTCTGCCTGCCGAACTCGATCTTAAAACAACGAAGCTTGCTCAGGAAATCGCTATTAAAACATTCAAGGCTCTTGGTTGTAGTGGTTATGGACGTGTCGATATGATGGTGTCGACAGCTGGGCAGCCATTTGTTTTGGAAGTAAACACACTGCCAGGTATGACTGACACGAGCGATTTACCTGCTATGTGCCTGGAATTTGGTATCAGTTATGATGCTTTGGTTGAACGCATTTTGATGAGTGCAGGACTGGATAAGTCCTAATCACTATTTACTGAGTGTGAATGTCGATCCAGTTTTTGACTCGTTCCCAGAACGTTTGTGGTTGTTCGCGTTTGCGCACGGGCACGAAATCGACCACATTTGTGTCTTTAACAGACTTCTGAACGAGGCTGCGTAATTTGTCTTCGGTGATGGCATGTCTCAATGGCTTATTGCCGCCCTTGCGAGCTGTTGCTGTCAAGCCTTTGGAAGTGCCTGGTCGCGTCGTTTGACTGCGTGCTTCTACCGGTATTTGAAATTCGGGATGGATTTCTTTGTATATATAGAAAAGCTCATAACGCACTTTTCTTGCTGAGTCTGGTCGGTCGTCTGGATTATGGGCGGTTAGTCGTTTGATCAGTCCATCTAGTGATGACAGAACCTGTGGATCGATGGATTTTGGTGAGCTTTCAGCTAACGGTTTAGGCTTTTTGCCGGTGAGCAAATTGCCTAGTGTTGCGCCAAGTGCATATAGGTCGCTTTTTAGTTCAGGCTTACCGAAGTATTGCTCGGGCGGCGAATAGCCAGTGGTGACAACTCGTGTGGCGTTTTCCTTGGGCACGAATGCACGAGCGATACCAAAGTCGATAAAAACGACCTTTCCATCTGGTGTCAGCATCAAATTACTTGGTTTTAAATCGCGATAAATAATTGGCTCGGGCAGTTCGTGCAGGTATTCGAGCACTTCGCAGCATTGGATCGCTATTTCTACAGTTGCTTCAGAATTGAATGGACCATATGCGTTGATAATGGCATCAAGATTTCGCCCTGGTACGTAGTCCATGACCAGAAAATATTTACCGTCAATGGTTGCATGATCATCAAAAACTCTAACGACGCCTGGATGATTCAGATGTCTGAGAATTTCCGCTTCGCGTTGAAAAAGTCTGATTGCTTCAGCTTGCTCTTCTTTATCGCTGGGTTTGCTAATAAGCTGCTTGATCACGCAACGTGAATCGCCATTGGTCTTGTCTTCAGCAAGATAGACCATGCCCATACCGCCCTGACCTAGTGGTTGGCAGAATTTATATCGATTAAACCAGTCTTCTGAACGAGACACTATTAAGTCCCTGAAGGTCCGCAAACGCTTGCGAATACAGTTTTCATACCCATGAGGTCAAGATGTCAATCCATGGCTATATGCCTTGTTGCACGAGATTGATGCTTCGGCAAAAAATAGTATTGACATACGTTTGTATGGTGTGTAATATGATTCGCATCTCCCCAATTGAACTTCTTTTTTTACCTGGAGGTAAACGTTATGAGTCTTGCCAATGTTTCAATTGTGGGGAACCTAACTCGCCAGCCGGAACAAACATTTTTCAGCGCAGAACGAGTCAAAACAACTCTCATTGTAGCTGTTAATACGCCTTCACGCAGCAGCAAAGCCGAAGGAAAAACTGCTGATTTCTATAAAGTAGAAACATGGGGCAAGCTTGCCAATCTGGCTGCACTTTATCTGACGAAAGGCAGTCAGGTCACTGTTAGTGGGCGACTAATCCTCGACCACTGGATGGATAAGCAGGGAAAAGAGCGCATCACACCAGTAGTTGAAGCTAGCCAATTGGCCTTTCCCCCTAAATTGAGAGTCGTTTCCACCGATGATCCAGAAGCAGCTATTATTTCTGGCGAAATCGATCTAACCGACGTGCGCACAGCGCCTCTCCTTGGTGCTGTTGTTAGTGAATCCTTAGTCGAACAGACTGAAAATGAGATGTCTTTTTCGCCGTCAAGTTTTTTAATGAACTCGGCGAATAAGGCCGTGCCTCGACGCTCGACCAGGTTGAAAAAGGTGATGTCTTAATAAGACAGCTCTGGTTTGTACGAAAAATTGCATAAGTTCTTCTTCTGGCTTTCCTCCCGCACCACACACTGCAAGGGTTTGCCAAAGAGAATCGAGGGGAAAGGTTGGGGATAGCCTTTCCCTTCGGCTTTGCAAAATTGCCTAGAACTTTGCAATAATCGTCTGACAAATATGACGAAGAGAAGGCAAATGAATCGCTCGCAATTTTTGATCAGTCTTACAGGATGGATTCCATTCATTCTTGGTAGTACTGTCGGTGCGCAAACTCCATCAGAAAACTATGGATCTGGCGAAGCCCAGAACAGCAGCTTTTTCGGCAAGGATGTGACGCTCTCTTCGCCTCACTTAGCAAAGCCGATGCATTCGTCAAATTCAGAAGCACCAGGGCTTGGCGCTACGGTTCCGATGAAAAATTTTCCAACGGAAGTGCCTGTGAAAAACAATGCAGTAGCCGCTGACTCAAATAATGTGACGGAAAACAAGGACGACAGTCTGATCCTAAGCAGCAAGTATTTTTGCAATGAGCCCGATTTAAAAGCTGCGTGGCGAGAGGTTTGCGAACAAAAAGCAGCTCACTTCAGCGAACCAGCTTACTACTATAGGAAAGCAGCAGTGCTCATTCAGATGGGCGAATATCAAAAAGCAGCAACCGAACTAAAAAATCTCATTGCCGATGTACCGAACAATTCGGATTATCATTTGGCACAAGCTTACTGTTATTTCAAATTGGGCATGAAAACAGCTGCTCGAGATGAGGTGGGCACAGCTAGATTTCACAACCCTCGATTGCCAGCTAATGTGTCATTTCAGTGAGAGTTTCTTGTCAAGGCATTTACTTATCAGATAAAAAAAGGGTTTCGAAAAAAACTCGAAACCCTTGCAAAAAAATACCCTCGGAGGGATTCGAACCCCCGACACCCTCCTTAGGACGGAGGTGTTCTATCCAGCTGAACTACGAGGGCACAGCGGACCTCTAGTCTAGCATTTCCAGATTCCTGGACGTTATTGACCTGCCATCGTCTTCGTAAAGCGCCAGAAAGACGGAAAGACCGCCACGACAAGATAACAAAGCAGCAACGCGAACCCTGTAGCGGCAAATTTGAAGCCAAGAGAAAGGCTTGCTGGCTTAAAATCGAATTCCAGCAAATGCCTACCGGCCGGGACGAACACAGCTCTCATCTCTGTGTTTGCTCGGTAGATCTCAGTTGGAATTGTGTCTATCGATGATTTCCAACCAGGATAGAAGTGATCGTTTAAAACCACAAATCCTGGCACTTCACTGGCCACTGCAATTGAAATATGTTCTGGTTCATCTGTTAACAGTGTAACCTTCTTTTCTTCTGGTACTACAGGCAGTGCTTTCTCCTGCGCCTTACGCGATATCATCGGCGCTACCACAGGTGCCTGAGTAATAGTGGGGGCATAGAGTTGAACTTGGCCTGGGCTGCCAGTGGCACTATGTCGTTCAATCAATGGCTTCAAGATGGGCTCAAAACTGTTTGCCTTCTCTCTTGTTAGATAGCTAGCAATTTCTTCTTGCTTTTCGACATATAGCCAGGTTTTGGCGAAGAAGATCCTTTTAGATGGATTGACGACACGATAGAGTCGCAAATTCATTTTTTGATTTTCTTCAAGTACAGTGAAATATTTTGGCGACAGAATACGGCGTGCAATGCCCGTTTTCTGAATTTGTCCGCCGACGAATTCAGTTGATGTGCTCTGGCATAATTTCCACAATGGCAAATCCGCTGCTTCTGGCTGGTCCGCATCTTCAATTTTGGTGCCAATTAAAGTATCGAGCACCATCGTGCGATAAGCATTCGTTTCGCCTGCTTCATAACCAAAAACGTTTTTAGTCTTAGTATCGAGATTGGTATTACACAGGGAGCTCTGTCTGCAATATTGATAGAAAGACGCTGTCCAGGACGCTTCCGGCTTATATCGGTAGTCTCTGGGCACATGAACGGGGTCAAAGTAGGTAAGCAGCAGTCGCCCAGGTTTTCCCGACGAATGCTTATCTAGCCAACTGCTCATCAAAGTCGGCGTCTTGAAAAAGTCGCTGCTTTCGGTCATCTGTTTAGTTTGCCAGGCAACGATAAGCAAATTGAACGCAAGCACCAGCACCACAAAAGTCGCGTAACGTTGCGTACGCCATTTTTTCTTTTTGCTCATCCATACGAAAAAGCAAAAGCCAGCACCAATTATCGATGCACTAATCATGGCTTTGCTCACAGGCATCATGGCCGCCGGTGGTAGCGCATGTGGCGCTGCTCCTAAAAGCATATTTTTCGCGCTCATAAAGTAAAAAATGAGCGCCACTACGAAAGTAAAGATCCAGATGCCACCAGTCCAGGCGATAGCGTTTGTGGATAGAGCCTCTTCTTCAGCGGCTAGGAGCCCCCGTGCGCCAGAGATTGCCAGGCAGAATATGATAAAAATCAGCCATTTGACAGGATAACGAAGAATTGAAAATTTCGGGAAGTGAGTGATGAGAAATGGTGCAACAGGAGTAAATTCGCCCAGGCACATAATTACGAACAAGACGATCATCATTACAAGCGGCCCGCGCCAGGACCAGCGTTTATCTAGAAATCCCCACAAGCTCAAAGTAAATGCAATCGGCCCGATATATTCGGATGTTATGTACGGCAAAAACGTTTGTCGTGTGCAGACAAGTTTTAGAAGTGGTGCGCCCAGAATCTGTAAATCACCAAATGGTTGAACAAGAATTAGATTTGCCCAGTCGTACCAGTTGCAGCTCCACATCAAAGCGTGGCTGACAGTTAGCCCGACCGCCCTTGGCGAAAGTTTTGCCCATTCTGCCAGTGGTAAGAGAACGGGCATGGTTAAGAGCATGCCTGTGCCAAAAGCAAGGAGCTGAAATAACCAGCCTTGCCCTACGACACTCCATTGAATGCCGCGCTGATGATTATTGATACCATCAAGCACAACAAATGCGACTAGCAACGATATTCCGGGAGCAAATATTTCTGGACGGCCGGCTGCTATCAGTAAATAAGTACCAAGAGTGGATAGGGCAATGAAGCCGAACATTAACGACTGTCGATTAAGAGCCCGGGCTATTGCCACAGAGCGAAAGCTCCAGATGATTAGAGGAAGGCAGGAAGAAGTAGCTGCAAGAGTAAAGTTTGTCGAAAGAGCAAACATGTAACCGGTTAGAGCAAAGGTCAATGCCGCCACCGCGCACGGTGCAAAGCTCCAACCAAAACTGGACACGAGCAGGAACATAAAGCAGCCAGCCAGGCTCTGGTGCACTACCATCTGCCAACCGAGTGCTTGCGAATAAGGAAAAAATGCGTACGACCAGGTCGCTGGATAAAAAATGCCTGGCGAAGGCACTGCCACTTGTGACATCCCACAATAAAGATATGGATTCCACAGCGGTAGCTGACCCTGTCTCAAGCGTTCTCCAATAAACTTCGAGAACGGCTCGAAAAAGAAGGTGTGGTCAGACACGAAATAAGTTCTCTGCCCGCTCAACACGGGTAGATAAATCAAAATCAAAGCGATTAACAAAGACGCTGAAAAAATAAGCGCCTGCCGAATCGATCCGAAATTGAATTTGCTTTTCGGCCTATCTGATGTCAAAAACAATTCTTACTGGAGGTTATGTCCCGGTAACGAGCTCATTGGCAGCGGCAAACCATGGCTGGTGTGCATAGTGCCAATTAATGGCTCTACCGAGTCATGTGTCATCGACATCAGTGGTCCTACATAGAAGGTGCCAAGTAAAGTCATGCTAACGACGCTGATGGTTAAGGCAGCAAACGTTGGAAACTGAGGACTGTCTAAGTAGGCTGGTTCATCAGGCAAGGCAGCAACGACCTTTGATTCGTCTTTGACGATCATTTTGATTGCTACGCGAGTGTAGTAAAACACTGCAGGAACTGATGTAACGAGAGCGACCCCTACAAGTAGCCAGCCCCATGTTAATCCAGTGTTGCCAACCATTGTGTTGATCTGCAGACCGGCACCAAAAATCAAGAATTTGGCGAAGAAACCAGCTGGTGGAATCGGTAAACCAGCCAGGTTGAGCAGGCAGACCGTTAATAAGAGAGCCTTCCATGGGCGTTTGCGCATATAGCCATCGAAGTCGGCGATGTTGTCGCTGCCGGTTTCATTGCTGAACAAAATGGCCCCAGCGAATGCGCCGAGGTTCATCAATCCATAAATGATGATGTAAAAAACCATCGACGCTAGACCGTTTTGGTTGGCAGCAACCAGACCAATCATCATGTAACCGACGTGCGCTATCGACGAATAAGCAAGCATACGTTTAAAGGACGTTTGACTGAGAGCCATTAAGTTGCCCCCGATCATCGAGACAATTGCCATCAAACTGACAATTAGAGTCCAGTCAGCGGAGTCTTTATAAAAGACTGTCATCAACAAACGCAAAGCGACGACAAAACCACCAGCTTTGGAACCTATCGATAAAAAGGCAGTCACCGGTGTTGGTGCGCCTTCATATACGTCTGGCGTCCACATGTGAAATGGAACGATAGAGAGCTTGAAGCCAACGGCGCTTAGAACGAGGACGAGGATGAAAACTTTGATTAGAGAATAAGGTGGTAATTGAATCAGGCTGAGTTTGTCAGTGATGACAGAGTAGGTAGTTGAGCCTGTTAGACCATAGAGGAATGACAAACCGTAAAGGAGTGTGGCTGTAACAGCGGCCGTAGACAAAAGATATTTGAGTGATGCTTCGCTACTTTTTGCATCGCGTTTGCTCATCCCAGACAGCATGACGCAGCAGATACTGAGGGTTTCCAGGGCGACGAAGAGCATGATCAAGTCCGTCGAACCGGCAAGAAGCATCACAGACAAAGTGGCTGTCAGCAAAATGGCATAGAACTCACCGCGGTTGCGACCAAAGTGGTGCTCATAACCCATCGTCATCAAGACCACGATCATGCCAACCAAGGTGGCAATAAGACCAAAAGTCAAGGTGAGAGCGTCGACGGTGTAGAGTCCGTTGAATAGAACACTGCCAGGTTTGGTGAACTGCCACAAGAGTATGCAGAAGGCGCTTCCAAGACCTAGGAACGACCATACCGGGGTCCATTCCTTCATCTTGGGAAAGAACAAATTCCATAGTGCCGCTATCAAAATGCTTACGACCAGCAATCCTTCAGGCAGAAGGAAATGAAGCGCATGACTATAACTGGAAAGTGCGTTCATGAAAAAGCATTACCCCGGGAAGACAAGAGACCCTTTTCGCCGCTCAGCGAAAGCACTTAATTCTACCTAGCTAAAGAGGGCGAAATTGCACCTTACTTCCAACTCTCATAAATAATGTAAAAACTCTTTTCGGCGAAATTGTCCGTTTCGCCCTGCCGGCCTGTTGTTTAGGGGTTAAAGTCGAGGACGGCCAGATAACTTAAAACTCTCCAATCACGGCTATAACTACATCTAAACTTGAGTGATCAGGTATATATGCGCTATTTTTCGGTAAGATAGTTTTACAAGAGGAGTCTAAATTGAATACTGTCGACAATTCGAAGCATTCGACCGTGAAATCTAGCGACAGTTCGACTGACCAATTATTCACTGTTAGTGGTCCGCCTTGCCTCATCGCCCTTGAAGACGGTAAGCATTTTCGTGGACATGCATTTGGAGCCTCTGGCACAGTTGTTGGCGAATTGGTGTTCAATACCAGCTTGATTGGTTATCAAGAAATTCTCACTGACCCAAGCTATGCCGGACAGATAGTTACTCTTACTTATCCTGAAATCGGCAACTATGGGGCCAATGATGAGGATCTCGAATCATCAAACGGCAAAATTTTTGCTCGCGGTTTGATCATTCGCCATTTGAGTCGCAAATACAGTTCGTGGCGCGGTACCGAATCATTGCCCGAATTTATGGCTAAGCAGAACATAATTGGTGTCACCGGTGTTGATACCAGAGCCATAACCAGACACATCAGAGACAAAGGGGCAATGCGTTGCGCCATATCGACCGAAATTCTAAATCCAGACGAATTAGTGCAAAAAGCCTTGAACTCGCCAGTGATGGTGGGCGCCGATTTTACTGAAGAAGTGACCGCTTCGGCACCGTACAAAATAGGCAAAGGAAAGCATCACATCGCAGTTCTCGATTATGGCATCAAGAAAAACATCTTGCGTCAGCTTGCTTTGAAAGACACGACGCTGACTGTATTTCCAGCTGGTGCGACTGCAAAAGACATTCTTGCCACTAAGCCCCACGCGGTTTTTCTCTCAAACGGTCCAGGTGATCCAGCGGCTTGCAAAGAAATTATCAGTGAATTGAAGACATTAATAGATGCCCGCTTACCGATTTTTGGTATATGCCTTGGACATCAATTGTTGGCTCTGGCGTTTGGTGCAAGTACATATAAAATGAAATTTGGTCACCGTGGTGGCAACCAACCTGTGCAAGATCTGCAAACCAGCAAGATTGAAATCACATCGCAGAATCATGGTTTTGCAGTAGATACTGAAACCTTGCCTGACTTTCTGGAGTTGACTCATATCAATCTCAACGATCAAACAGCTGAGGGGTTCAAGCATAAAACGCTGCCAGTGTTTGCCGTGCAGTATCATCCAGAAGCCTGTCCTGGACCTCACGATTCGAATTATTTATTCGATCGATTTATTGACCTTATAGAATCCTATGGGAAAGTGAGCATTTAATTGTACAAATTAGCGATTTTTGATTTCGATGGCACGTTGGTAGATTCTGCGCCTGGCATTGTGGATGTGATGCGTCAATGCGTCGACGAATACGAATTGCCTAATACGGTACTTGAGGAATGGCGCGTGCTCATTGGTGTTCCTTTGATGCGTCAGATGGAAATTGTTTTTCCCGAAAGTCCTGAAGAGTACTGGTTGGAAGTGGCGACGCGCTATCGCGAAATCTATGATGCAAAAACGATTGAATTGTGTCCTCTGTTTCCGGGATTGACCAAAATGTTAGATGCCTTACAAGAGGCTGAGATCAAAATTTCTATTGCTACGTCCAAGCGCAGACCTCTTGTTGAAGTCGTGTTGAAACATCATGATCTGATGAAATATTTTGATTTATTAGTGGGCGCTCAGGATGTTTCTAATCATAAGCCTCATCCAGAATCAGTTCACATTACTTTGGATCGATTGAACGTTTTGCCTGTTGACGCTGTGGTTATCGGTGACAGTACATATGACCTAGATATGGCTCGCAACGCCGGTGTCGATGCTATTGGTGTGACTACCGGTGTGCATAGCGAAGTGATATTGTCCAAATCTGAACCGAAACACATAGTTGCTGGCTTAGAAGATGTGCTGAAAATAATTCTTAATGGACGCAATGGCAAACTGACCCACTAAGGGCTCTTTTCGTACCTCACTTGTTGATGTCATTGCAGAAAAATCTCATACTACTGTTGTTCCAATTGGCAACCTCCGATCGTCTGCTATTATGAGGCGTTCTCGGGCAAACAGCTCGCGGGCAGATGCACGGAAATTGTAATGAGTTTCGTCTCATCGATATTTCATTGCAGGAGAAAGAGATTGAAAACTAAATTAAACGCGCTTGTGATGCTTGCTGCATTTTCGATTGGTGTTTTGCCGGGGACCTTTTTCACAGCGACACTTGCAGCTTCTGCTGACGAAGCAGTCAAAGCTGCCGCTACCGATGCGCAAGCCAAGCCAAATAAACAAATAGCTGCTGTCGAGCTTCCAGGCAGTGCTACCGCTGATGGTGCAGTCAAACCACCGCTGCCGGCTGCGGCTGTCGATGCTGATGCTGTGCAACCAAAAGTGATGCTCAAGCCGAACCAACCGCTTGTTTTGGGCACCTCTCAAGAAGATTTGCAACCTACAGATGACGCCAATCTGGCTCGTGAACAAAAAGACAAATATTCAGACAGTCCTGAAGCGCACTTTATTTATGCTGTCGCCCTAACGCGCACTAGCCGAGTCGAAGAAGCATTGCAGGAAGTACGCACTGCCCGTCGCCTGGCCATGCCGCTTGGTGGATACACTTATTTCGATAAAATGATCAAGAGCTACGAGGATGTTCTAGCCGATGCTCCAGACGATAATCGCATTCGTTATGGTCTTGCCTGGGCTTATTACATGAAAGCTTATTTGCTCGCTCAGGATTCTAAGAAGGCTCAAAAAATCATTGCTCCGGCAGCTGCTAATAATGCCGCTAAGCCGACAGACGCTCAGGCTAATGGTGGTTCAGGTTTCACAGCCAAAGCCGAAAAGAAGCAAGTGGATAACGCCACAGCCTTCGATATTCTCAGTGCTTTAAATCCGGATTTAGCGAAAAAGGCTAACTCTGAACCTGGTAAAACCGGCGCTACTGATATGCCGCACGTGCCATCGGCGCTCGAAAAAGCCGCACCATTTGCGGTGCCGGAAGTTAAACAATATTATCAGTTAGCAATAAAAAATCTTGACCAGGTTATCGCGAAGAAACCAGATGATGTCTGGGCTGCAGCCTATAAATGGCACCTTTATGCCGAGTATTCTGGCGATCTCGATCAATCGATGAAAGAGTGGAAAGCCCTGCTCAAGCGTTTTCCGTTCAATCCAGCTCTTTACTTGTTCTATGGTGAAGGTTGGCTAAAGAAGGGCAATCTCAAAGAATGTATTGTTAACGTCAGCCACGCCATTATGTTACGCGGCCTGGGTAACTGAGTTTTCCATCGGGTCGTAGTAGTGTACATTTTTTACAAAATTCTCTATAGCAGTTGGTTCAAATGGGTTGGTGCCCTTGCGATTCCTGCTGTTTTGGTTGGTCTTTGGTTCTACGCCATAAATCAATCGAAGGTAGAAATGGAAGGTTGGCATAAGGAACAGAAAGAGCATCCTAATGATGGCAAAACAACAGTAGACAACTATGAACTGAAAGAGGTCGACGACAGTAATTCAATCAAATGGATTCTCAATGCCAGGCGTGGCGTCATGGACGCAGGCAAGGGCGAAAAGGACGTTTTATTAGATGGTGTCGATATGAAATATATGGACGCAGGTGTCGTCAAAATGAGAATGACTGCACCTAGTGGTGTCGCTAACGAAAGTACACACATAGTCAATCTAAAGTCCGACCCCAAACAGCGTGTGATTGCCGACGGTGGTGAAGGCAAAGGTCGGATGGAAGCCAACACAGTTGAATTAACGAAAAGAAATCAGTTTATAGCCAATGGGAGTGTTAACATCAATCTTCCTGGGGTAGCCAAGGTGACTGGTGATAAGGCTACTGGCGCTTTAGAGAAGACGGCGGAGTTGAAAAACTTCAAAATAATTGGTCACACCCATGCGTTAATCGGCGCAATGTAATTGGAGCGGTCTGGAAGGGACGATGTCTAAAATCGAAGTTGTTATCCAGAAAACAATGACAAGAAGCAATATCATTTTGTTTCTTGCTTCATCGATTTTGATTGGCTCCAGCTCATATGTTTGTTTGGCTGAAGATCGAGGCGGATTCCCAGCACCTCCTGGTGGCTGGCCTAAAAGCGACCATCCAGCTCCTGCACCTGCTGGTGCCACAGCTGGTGTAGCCGGTCCTGTCGATCCTAATGCGCCTCAGCCGATAGATATCGTCGCTAATGAACAAGAATTTGCTGGCGATCAAGTTATCGCTAAAGGCAATGTCAGAGTTACATCTAAAGGAACTGTCATCACAGCTCCTCTTGCTACTCTTTTTCGCGATCCTCAAGGTCAACCGCAGCTAGCAATCTTTACCGGGCACCCGCATTTAGTGCAAGAGTCGAACAAAATCGACGCAGACAAACTCACATTCGAAATTGCTACAGGCATTATTCATGCTGATGGCAATGCGCATTCTGAAGTTCTATCAACTGATGGTGGCGAAGGTGCTCCACCAGCCGCCACTAAAGCAACCGCAGCTGCTCCTGCTGTTACCCCCAAGCCCGCAGCTAAGCCTGCTAAAAAAGGCGATTGGGATGCAGATGATGAAAACGCCGGCAACGAAGTTGCAAGCAATGCTACACCCACTGGTCTTAAACCCAGTAGTGAACCAGCTCCAGCCAAAGGCAAGCCGCCAGATCGAATCTACACAGATTCCGACAGTCAAATCTACGAACAAAACACAGGTCACTTCGAAGCCACTGGTCACGTGAAAGTCAAACACGGTGATATTAAAGTTGATGCCAATCACCTGCAGTTGGTCTATGGTACCGATGGTAAGCCCGAGACGGCGCTGTTCAAAGGGGCTGTGTCGGCAAATCAAAATGGCAATAATACAAAAGCCGACGCTATGACCTATTACCTCGCGACGCAGCGGCTGCAGGCAGTGGGCAACGTTAGATCGAAAGTTATTCAACAAAAACCCGGTACTCCAGAGGCGAGTCCTAAAAAAGGGGGCCCTGACGATGTCAGTAAGAAGCCCGCAGATTCAGCCAGTGGAAAAGACAGCAAGACTTTAACTGCAAACGGTAAAGCTGCAACTGACAGAACAGGCGCTAATAAAACTGCTGACGCAAAGCCAGACCCAACTAAAGATCCTTCTTACGTGCGCACTGCAGCGTCAGCAAAAAAAGAAAGGAAATCGGCTCCAGGACCCAGCTTTGCTTCGCTGGATTCATCTTCGAATGAACCTATCTATATTCTTTCAGATGCCCAAGAATACACAAAAGACAATGGTCGCTCGACTGCTAATGGTAACGTCACAGTGTATTACGATCAATCTGTAGGCAAAGGGCAACGAGTCTTGATGCTCAGAAACGAAGAAGGTCGTACTGAACGCATCATATTTTTTGGTCGCTCGCAAGTTACTCAGCCCGGCAAACGCTGGATCGGCGACAAAATTACTTTCATCGTGCCTGATCAAAGAGTAATTGCCGAAGGCAATACCCGCGCCATTATTTTGAATACCAAAGCGCAAATGGCGCCTCAGCAGACTGCTTCTTCAAGTACTGCCGCCAAAACCGCCAGTGTCGACGGGAAGAAGCTGGATAAGCCAGACACTCAGGTTCAAGCTAGCAAAGGTAATACAGAGAGCAATCTCAAAGATGACGATGCACAAACTACTCGTCAAGTCAGCGGATCAAATGGAGAGCAACTCTAATGGCGCGCAATCAACAGCAGCAAGACATGATCGATGCAACGCCTTATTCGGCGCATAAACTGCGACCAGGTGTGAAAACGCTCTATGTGGAAGGTCTGCAAAAGAGTTATGGTGGCAGACGCGTAGTTGATGGTGTCAGCTTCACAGTGCAACGTGGCGAAGTCGTTGGACTATTGGGAAGAAACGGTGCCGGAAAGACGACATCTTTCGACATGGTGCTTGGTTTGGTTACGCCCGAAAAGGGCGTAATTCGGCTTGAAGATAAAGTCATGACTAAGCTGCCCATCCACATGCGCAGTCGCATGGGGGTTGCTTATCTGCCACAGGAAGCTTCAATCTTTAGAAAGTTGTCGGTCTGGGACAACATGCGACTAATTCTCGAAATGCAGGGTGTGAGTAAGGCGGAGTCAGATCGACGCAGTAATAATCTGCTGGAACAATTCGGTTTGCAATATTTAAAACAGACGACAGCAGTACAGCTCTCTGGGGGTGAAAGACGACGCCTCGAGCTTGCCCGATGCCTGGCTTCCGAACCAGAATTTATTTTGCTGGACGAACCGTTTACAGGTGTTGACCCGATTTCAATTTCGGACATTCAAAGTTTGATTCGTCGTTTGCGCGATGAATGGAATCTTGGAGTCTTATTGACTGACCACAACCCCCGAGCGACTTTGAAAATTACAGACCGTGCTTATCTAATCGATTCAGGCAAAATTCTCGTTGCCGGGTCATCACGCGAAGTGGCTGATAGCCCCATCGCTCGTAAACAATATCTTGGCGAGGACTTCAGCCTGTGATTGGATTAAAACTACTAGACACTTACATTGCTAACGAATTCTGGCAACCGCTATTATTTGGGATAGGTATCGTAACGGGCGTGTGGTTCGGTGCCGAGCAGTTGCGTACGATTTTCAACTTGATCATGAGATCTGGTGTGCCGTGGCATATGGCGTTCATGATTCTCGGGCTGCACTTGCCAGAAGTTATCGTGATGACGATTCCAATTGGGGTGCTGCTCGGGACACTGCTTGTATTCAACAGACTCTCTGGCGACTCTGAAATTATCGCCTTAAGAACAAGTGGTATCAGCTTCTATCGCATCATGGTGGCACCGCTTGTATTCGGTTTATTCACTAGTTTCATTTCGCTCGGTATCAACGAATGCATCGTGCCTATAGCCAACCGCACTTCCAAGAAATTGGAATTCTTGGCGATGTATCACTCCACTTTGCCTGAAGGTCAAGCCAACTTTACCTACATGGAAAAGGGAGCTGACCTTACTCTCGACCGGGTGTTCTACATTGGTTTCTACACGGGATCGCGCGTTCAAAACATCATTATTTTGGACTTCACTAGAGACAAATTAGTGCAAATTATTTGCGCAGCCTACGGAACCTATATGCACGGTGAATGGACGCTGAATAAAGGACGTACTTATGTACTTTCAGGAGATTCCGATATTACGCGTATCTTGAGGTTCGATCAGCTGGTCATTCCGGGGGTGAGGAACGCTCAAGAAGCTCTTGATTCAACCAAAGTAGCTCCTAAAGATATGAGCATGATAGAGCTAATGCATTACATAGACATTCTTAAACGCTCTAATGGCGTTGGAAATGACTTGATGGTGCGTCTCTATCAGAAATTCTCGCAGCCTCTAGCCTGCTTAATTGTAGCTCTAGCCGGAGCGCCGTTAGGTTTGTTAGCCAGACGTTCTCGAAGTAACCTTGGTTTGATTTATTCTGCGGTAGTCGTATTCCTCTATTACGTTTTGCAGTCCAGTTCGGGCGCTTTGGGGGAAGCTGGTCGTATTCCGGCTGTTATAGCTGCCTGGCTGCCAAATATGGTAATCGGGGCCCTTGGCCTTGTGATCTTGTATTTCAGAGGACGTTAGCGCGTAATTTGTCCTTACATGTAGAGATAGCTATTTGCGCCGCCTGTCGAGCTGACGAATAAGCTGAACTGCCATTAATGCGGCGGTTCCCGCTTCATTCGTAAAAACCGCATTGACTGCTTGGCAGCGCGCACTTATCGTGACGTTATCTCTAAGGAAACCAAGTGAACGGCATTGGCAAGTTCAACTCATACGGCAAATATTGATAATCGAAGACCAGCTCCAAGGGTCTTTGTGTTTTTCTCGCTCGCATTTCTTGTAGTGACGATTTCACTTGTGCAATTGACGCAAATGAAGCAGTCGTCAGAACAAGAATCTTCGCCAGAAAAAACGACATCAGGAGCGCTGCATTCATTCTTTGGTGTTTTTAGTGGATTGAGCACTGCTTTTACAAAGCTATCTTCTAACCTCACAACCGGTAATCTGCATTTGCCTGGCGCACCAACAGTCGGTGCCGGCAAAAGTATTTTCAATGTTAATAGCCCTGATAAAAACATCGCTGATGCGCAAATCAGCAATTCGGCGGTGCCTGCATACAATGGGAGCGAAAGTGCTCCAACAGGCGATGACATAGCCACACTCGATCTGGCTTCCCAACAGCTTTTGTTGGCAATTGAAAAGGAACCTGGCAATCCTTCATTGCACAATCAACTAGGTTTGATTTATGCAGAATCAGGTCAGTCTGACAAAGCCCTGCAGAATTTTCAAAAAGCAATTGAACTTGCAAGAACGCAACTGACGCTCCTCAATGCCCAGGAAAAAGCGGCTCTCAGTCAAAAGAATTCATCGGCCACTGCAAAAATTGTTCTTGCTGGTTCTAAATTGAGCAATGATTTAGCAGCCGCTCACAGTTCTCTTGCGCGCATTTATGACAAGCTCGGTCAACATGACCGTGTTGTCGCTGAACTGGATATGCTCAATCACGATATTTCCTTTGGTTCTGGTTTGAGTCCAGCCATTGCTGCTAAAACGGCTAGAGAAGCGAGTCCTGTACATCGCTTGAGTTCAGAGTGTTTGCAAAAACTCGCTCGAGCAGAAGCTTTATCTCAGGCCAATCGCTTACCTGAAGCCATGCAGCTTTATAAGCAAGTTTTGAAAATCGACCCGCAAGTGGGCATCGCGCACGAAAAATTGGGTCTTGCAGCAGAGAGTTCCAGTAACTTCTGGCTAGCCAAGCAAGAATTGCAGGCTGCGCTTAGTCTCAATCCAGCCGATGCCAATTGCAATGTTCATTTAGGCACTGTTTATCAAGCACTCTCTGAGCCAGCCAAAGCGAGAGCCGAATTTCTTAAAGCCCTCAACATTGATCCAAAAAATACTCTTGCACTTTTCAATCTTGCCAATATATGTGCTTCTCAAAATCAGGTGCCCGAAGCAATTCGGATTTACCAGAAACTAGTTGCAGTAAGTCCTTCAATGCCAGCGGCTCATAACAACCTTGCCATGAGTTACGCGATGCAGCACGATTATCCGCACGCCATTGACGAATATGGTCGGGCTCTTGCACTAGAGCCAGATCTTGCATCGTCACATTATGGATTAGGCATGGCTTTGTACAATGTTAAAGACTATCGCGCTTCAATAAGTGAATTGAAGCGGGCGCTGGCTCTTAATCCATCATATCTGGATGCTCGTGAAAAAATTGAGTTAGCCTATCGCAAGCTCAATGACACTTCTTCCAGTATCGCCAAAAACTGATTCAACAATGGACAAAAGAATAGTTCTAATTGGACCACCCGGTGCCGGTAAAACGACGTGCGGTCAGTTTCTAGCGGCTAAATTGGGTTGGCGTTTTGTTGATACTGACAGCGTCATTGAAGAACAACAGGGGTGTGCTGTTAGTCATTTTTTTGCCAGCCACGGCGAAGCGGCGTTTCGTGATCTCGAGTCCAAAACTCTGGCCACTCTGCTCAATGAGTCGAGTTCTGGCATTGTCATTGGTACGGGCGGCGGCATTATATTGCGCGAGAGCAACCGCCAGATGCTCAATAATCTTGATTTTTTGTGCTATTTGAAAGCCGAACTTAAAACACTCGTGGAGCGTTTGGCCGGGGATACGACCAGACCACTTTTACAGTCTTCAGCTGTTAATGCCTCGCCTCAAGCACCGTTAGAGCCAAACCTGGCGCTTACCAATCGACTCAGAACGTTGCTTGCTGAACGCGCCCAATTTTACGAAGCGGCTACGCACGTGTTCGATACTGGCAATTTGAGTCCTGAAGAAATTGCTCAGTTAATTGTCGAGCGTTTGAATTTGCCCCCTGACCTGGGATAAGATTTCCTTCAGCTGGATGTAAATATCGTCTGAACCAAATTTGGTTATTAGGCTGTTAATTATGATGGCAATCTGCGCCGAATCGGATAGGATGGTGTCGGCACAGAGTTTGTTTGTAGCTCACGAAAGGAGTTAGGCTTGCCGGTCTCACAAGACGAATTAATGTATTTGCAGTCCCAGCTGGAGGGATTGGAATCGATTTTCCTGGAACTGATGCCTTTCGGTGTTGAACTGAAACGGCAGCAAGTACAGGATTACTACGACAAGCGCTTTGATTCCGCAACGAAGCCTGTGCCTTCTGTTGCCGAAAACGAATTGAGACGACAGTTCAATACCAAAGCTAATCAAGTGCGCAATCTCGTTGATAGCGCCGAATCACTGGGAGATGCTGGTAATCGCCTGAACTTGATTCGTGCCGCTGCGTCATTGCCTGCCGAGCGCACCAAGCCTTTGCGCGGTAATGTTCAACAATTTTGCAAATTACTTATTTTCGAAAATAAAGTCGACCCAACCGGACTCGCTGACATTATGCGTAGTAACGAAGTGGGCGCTGTGGAAGCTCGCGTGCTTTTAGCATCAGCTATGTTTATCATCGCTGAAGAAGTCGATCATGGCGGGCAGCCGATGCCTGTGAGAGACCTTCTCGCTCAATTTATCGGTCTGGTTCGCGCTGAACGCCTGCTTGCACGAAACGATCCATTCCTTGGCGAAGCGCAATGCGCGTACGAAGCAATGCGAGAAGAAGAAGCCGAATAAGTGTTGATCCAGCTTATACATGGCCCAAATTTTAATCTTCTTGGTAAACGCGAACCATCCGTTTACGGTGCGCAAACACTTGACGATTTAAATGCCAGTATCAAAAGCTTGGCTAACGAGCTTGGCTACGAGCTTGATGCTTTCCAGTCAAATCATGAAGGCGCATTGGTCGAGAAGATACAAGAATGCCTTGGCACCAAGGTCGGTGGCATCCTCATTAATCCAGCGGCTTACGGTCACACTTCAGTGGCCATAAGAGACGCTTTGCAGGCTGTAAATTTGCCATTTGTCGAAGTGCATATGTCGAATATCCATTCTCGTGAGCCGTTCCGTCATAAAACGATGCTATCTGATATAGCTTTGGGTGTTGTGGTTGGTTTTGGCTCAGATAGCTATCTTTTGGGTTTGCGTGGTTTGGTTGCGAAACTCTCTGAGAATTCACACAAAATACACAAATAAGTTGAACCTGAAAACGACAATAAGTAACGTAATAGAAGTCTTTCACCAGGCTCATTTAGCGAGGATCGGTAACCGGCTATAATGAGTCGCTACAGTTTGCTGTTTGACATCACTCTGTCTTTCAATTTAGCTTAATTTAGACCTCGTTCAGGATAATCAGCGCCGTGCCTAAGCAGCTCAAAACACTTCTTTTAGCTTTCGTCTTTGCTATGACAACGATCGGTCACTTGGCCGTTTCACAGCCAGCTCTGGCTCAGAAGAAGATAGCAGCCGTTGATGCCGGTGAATCGACCGCTGGCGATAGCAAAAGTAGCGACGCTGACGCGGAAGAAAAACCAGCAAAGTCAGCTAAAAACGAGAAAGATGAGCATCACGACGAGGCTGTGAAGCACTACAACCGTGGCGTTGACTTGCATGGATCCGGATTTCTCAATCAAGCCATCGCCGAGTATAAATTAGCAATTGAGGCGGACCCGCAATTAGAAGAAGCCTACAGCAACTTAGGCGGAGTCTATGCTGCGCAAAAGAGTTATAACAGAGCGATTGACGCTTTCGAAAAGGCGCTACAAATTAAACCTGACCGCCCAACGACCTTGAATGGACTGGGCACCGTTTTATATGCTCGTGGAAAAATTGACGAAGCGAAAGAGAAGTGGGCTCTTGCAGTAAAGGTTGATCCCAAATTTGCCTCTGCTTATTACAATCTGGGCACCGCTTTCGAGTACGAACATAAATACGTAGATGCTGTCAACAGCTGGGTTAAGGCTATCACCGTTAACCCCAAGATGGCTGATGCCTTCTACCGTATTGGCGCTTTGTATTACAAAGACAATCATTTAGCCCAAGCTCATACATTGCTTAAAAAAGCTGTTGATTTAGATCCAGATGCTGAATGGGTTCGCGACGCTAAAAAATCTTTGAACAGCATGGACAGCGCATTTGCCCTTGAGCCTCGCGATGCAGAAGTGAAAATGAATGTGATGGCTCCGCAGGGGGCGGCACCTTCCTCTGATGAGAAATCGACGGCGCAAACCGCTGCGACAAAAACATCTGCAGCCAAAAAAGCGACTACCGCAACTAGCCCTGCTGCAAGCGCTTCAGATTTGAGCAAAGATACTAAAGCGCAGGAAAAGCCAGATAAAACCAAGTCTGAAAAGGTGGCAAAGTCAAAGTCAAAGAGAAAATCGCCAGACTCGGCTGAAAGCGACACCACCGCTTCGAGCAAACCAGTTGCACCGTCTGTGCCACCACCTAATGTGAAGCCAGTGCCTGAAGCTGCAGCGGCTAGCAAGCCTTCGACTAACGATGCGGCCCTTGAAGCGCAAGAAAAACGTCTTGCCGACGCTAAACAGGCAAAGGAGTTGAAGGAAAAGGCGCGTCAGGAAGCAAAAGCAGCTAGAGCTGAAAGAGAAGCGGCACGAGTTGCTGCTCGCGAGCAGGCTCGGCTGGCCAAGAGTGCTGCCGCTGAAGCTGCTGCTCAAAGCGCCCAGGTCAGCCCTACTGTGACGCCACCAGCGCCCGCAGCAGACACTGCTCGTGCAACGACAGCAGCTGCTACTGGTGCCACTGTATCTGATACTACAGCTTCCAGTCAGACCACCCCTGCCACTGATACCTCCACTTCTTCAGTTGATACTTATCCGGTGCCCCAGAAGAAATCGAGTTCCGCTTCTAAGCACAAATCATCGACTAAAAAAGAGAAGAAGAACAAAAGCGATGGCGCAGATATGTTCGTTCAGCCAGCGAGCACCGACCCGGAGTCTCAAGATTTGAAAGAAAGACCTACAATGCCTGCAGCTGAAAACAGTGGCACTTCTGATTCGCCTGTGCCAGATCCTTCTACGCCCGGCAATATGACTTCGCCGAGTAACTGATGTTAGATGCAGCAAAAGTAAAAACTGCAGCAGAGCTTATTGAAGGCCGCGTCGTCGTTGGCGAGGCGCCCGTGGCTGTGATGATTAGAGGCATGGTGCTTGGATTCCCCGCACTGTTTCAGGCTATTTATGAAGGCTGGCCGTTTGGCGTGACATACGTAATCGAAACTAGAGTGATCGATGATTCAAGCCGCATCGCCAATAAGTATGATCTGGTGATAAACATCATGCACCGCAATGCTAGAGGTCCTCTGCGCTCTGTAATGCGCTTATTGCTGATGGAATCTCGCGGCGTTGCAGTGGGAGACAAGCGGATTCAAGAAAAATACTTGATTAACTGTAATAACAACGAACAGGCCGATCGCTTTCTACGCTACCCAGGTGTTTACGATGCGTTACTCAAGCTCGAGGAAATGACCAAGTTTACCGAGATACAAGTCAAAGCAAATGCGGGCTTGTCTCTTTCTCAACCGAAGTCTTTCAACAGTCTAGACCTCGATGTTTACCTTGAGACATTCAGAGCCTTGTCCGAATTAGGACAGATTCTGTTCGAATCTTTCTAATTCTTGGGCTGATTACTAGGGCTCTAGCTCATGATACAAAACTAATAATTGCTTACTGCCTGGTAGACCGCGTGTCTATCATGCTAAATTAACATTGGAAACAGTCGACAAAGCAGCAACTGGCGGCTTTAAGGCTCAAATGAGGATTCTAAATAATGACTGAAACAATCACCACCGCTCCAGCTGTCGTTGCAGTAACTGAATCAGCTGCCGAGCAAATCAAACAATTGCTGACTGAAGAAAAAGACAAAACTGGCTTGCGTCTGGAAATTCGTGGCGGCGGATGCTCGGGCATGTCCTACGGTTTGAGCTTTGACACCGAACAAGAAAAAGACCACGTCGTTGAAGCACATGGCGTAAAAATCTATGTAGATCCAAAAAGCGCTATCTACCTCAAAGGAACGACCCTGGACTTCCAGAGTGGCCTAGAAGGCAAAGGCTTCATGATCAAAAACCCACAAGCCAAAAGCTCGTGCGGTTGTGGATCTTCCTTCAGCGTTTAAGCAGTAACGTCTGATTCAATGAAACAGACTTTTTAATTACGGGAATTTTGGTCTACCTCGATCGTATATTGATCAGGTAGACCATTTTTCTAATTCAACTAAAGATTCAATACCAAATCTCTAAGCAGCCACGATGACAATGCCACCATCCAATATCGCCGAAGTAATTGACATTGTTGGCTTGCGACACATAGGTGGCTTTTTTGAAGCAAGTGATTATGGCTTGATCGAAATCTATGGCCCCGATGCCAGACGATTTTTGCAATCGCAAACCACTAATGACGTTTTTGCTTTGCCTGAGTACGGTTGTCAATTCAATAGTCTGCTTGACCGAAAAGCGCATATCCAGTCATTCTTTCGTTTGTATCGCAAGCACGATTCATATCGTATTTTGATCGAGAAAAAACAAATTTCGGCGACGCTCGAACATCTCGATAAATTTCGCTTTGCTGATAAAGTGGATTTTCTAGATCTCACTAATTCTGGGAAATTTTTTGCCGTCCAGGGACCAATGTCGCGGAGGCTCATCAACTCTGGGTTTACCGGTGCCTCTAAACTGGAAGTTTTTGAACATGCTCTTTCGGACGCTCACCTTTTCGAGTGTGCTGTGCACATTTTAAAATGTAGCCTAACCGGTGACGATGGTTATTTTATGTGGCTTGCTAATGCTGACGTCCCGTTGTTTTCAAACAAATTCAGAGCCGCTTGCAAAAGTTGTGAACTAACTGAAATTCACGCAAATGAGCTGAATGTGGCGAGAGTAGAAGCGGGCCTTTTGCATTTTGGTGTCGATTTTGGTGCCGAAAACTTTTTGCCCGAGACCGGTCTCGAACATGACGCAGCAAGCTACACCAAAGGTTGCTTTCAAGGTCAAGAAGTACTTGCCCGTGTAAAAAGTCAGGGCGCTCCGTCGCGTGGGGTGATGGGGCTGATGTTTGCCGAAGGCGATAAATTGTCTTTTGCCCTGGACAGCAAGATTATGTTGGGAAGCGATGAGATCGGCTGGATGCGCAGTAATGTTTATTCCCAAAGTCTCAATCGCACAATTGCCTTTGCTTTTTTAAAGAGAGATTTTCGCGTTCCAGATAAGCTCATAGATGTTGTCATCAATGGCAAAACTTTTTCGGTGCAAGTCGTATCTCTGCCTTTTTACAGAGCGGAGACAACCGCACAGCGTGCTCAAAGATTATACGAAGAAGCCATTGATACCTACGCCAGGCACACAGATAGTTCTCAAAAATGTGTCGCACTTTTGCGAGAAGCCCTTAGCTTATCGCCCAAATACGAAGACGCGTACGAGGCATTGGGTGTCATTCTTTCGAAGTCGGGTGAAATCGAAGAAGCAATTTCATTGATGAAGAAGCTGGCTGAATTAAATCCAGACTCAGTGATGGCCCACACTAATTTGTCTGTTTTCTATGTGGAAAAAGGTCTCAAAGACGAGGCTGAAGAAGAGCTCGCTATATCGATGAGCATACGCATGCGCATGGCCGCCAAGCAGGCAACTGACGAGCGTAAAGAACAGGAAGAAAAGGCAATTTTGCGCCAAAAGACTCTCGAACGAATGGCAATGTTCAAGGAAGTTTTGACTATAGATGCTGAAGATTTGCTCGCAAATTATGGTTGTGGCGATTGCCACGTGGCTCTTGGTGAATTTGCGGAGGCGATTCCTTTGCTTGAAAAAACAATTGCTCTCAAGCCTAGTTACACCGTCGCCTATGTGGCTTTAGGCGCTGCTTTTGAAGGTCTTTTAGATTTAGACAAGGCAAAAACAATTTATCAAGAAGGCGTTGCCGTCGCCTCCAAACGAGGCGATTTGATGCCCATGCAAGAAATGCAAAAGCGTCTTGCTCTTTTGCAAATGAAAGAGTCGACAGATAAAACTAGTTGAGTCGAGCCGTGATAAAAGCCAAATTGAGCTTCCTAGATCTGATCGCAGTTTTTGTTTATGCTTTTTTATATGCACCGATAGCGGTGCTAATTCTGTTTAGTTTCGAAAAGTCTAAAATAGCAGTTGAATGGACAGGATTTACCTTCAACTGGTATTTGCAATTATTCAAGGATCAAGCCCTTGGATTGGCTGTTTTTAACAGTTTATTCGTTGCCACGCTTGCTGTTGCACTGGCCGCTGTGATGGGCACTATGGCCGCAGTTGGGCTTGCTCGCTTGAAATTTGCCGGTAAGAGTATCTACCGCGGGGCCGTTATGTTACCTATCATCATTCCTGAAATCGCTATGGCCGTGTCAGCTTTGACGCTGTTTATTTTTCTAGGAGTGCATCTAAGCCTGGCGACTGTTATTGTTTCGCACGTCGTCTTTTGTGTTTCATATATGGTGCTTACTGTAATGGCCCGTCTCGATGGTATCAATCCGAGTCTCGAAGAGGCTGCTCGTGATCTTGGCGCTTCACCACTATCTGCTTTCTTTAAAGTTACTTTGCCTCTGCTTGCACCGGGGATAGTGGCAGGTTCGCTCATGGCTTTTGTTCTTTCTCTCGACGATTTCATCATCACCCAGTTCAATGCCGGAGTTGGTGCGACCACTTTACCACTGCGCATCTACAGCATGGTTAAATTTGGTGTTTCACCTGAAATCAATGCACTCAGTACATTAATGATTGTGGCAACCGTCAGCCTGACCGTCATCGCGGAGGTGGTTAGACGCAAAGGTGCTAAACAGTTCGCTGAATGCTAGTGCTTGGAGGCGAGAATTTTGTCCACTTCTGGTTTCAAGGCTTCGAACATTTTTGTATAGCCGACTTCTTTAGTGGGATGCAGAAAGTCATCCATCACAGCAGGAGAGATCGTACCATCTGGTTCTAGCATGTTTTTACTGATGTCCGTGTACCAGATGTTCTGGTTGTCGGCCAGTTTAGCAACCATCGTATTGATAGCAACTATTCGTCCGCGCAATTTAAATGAAGGATCTTGACCGCGCGGCAACATGCCGACCACTAGAACCTTGGTGGAGGGCAGTCTTTTTCTGATTTCATCGACATCAGCTTTGATGCCCAAAAAAATATCATTGTCTTTACTATGAGAGAAGTTATTGGTGCCAATTAAAACGACGGCTAATTTTGGTGGCAGCTTTTTAAAATCGAGTTCGCCATTTTGCAAGCGCCAGAGGAGATGCTCTGTGCGATCGCCTTTGATTCCAAGGTTCTTTGCTCGGTCGCCCAAAATGTGGTGCATCAATTGCTCGTTCATGAATTGAGTAATTGAATCCCCGAATATGGCTATATCAATGCCACCTTGTTGCACGGCTTGAACGTTTGCGTTGTGCAATGGCATCCACCATTCCATCTCACGTGGTACTGGTGTGACTTCCAATATTTGTTTTGAGTCTAGGACAGGCGGCGCCTGAGACCCTGACGGAGGACTGCTTTGAGCCATCAGCGTCGTCAGGCAAAAGCTCGTCAAACAAAAAATTGACGCAAAAGCGATGTGTGTTTTTTTCAATCTATGTCTCTTCCACAACTTGTTTAACAGATCCAACGCTAATTAGCGGTCGGTGAGTACACGTTTGCGGCTGTGACCTAATTCGTCAACTGGCGAGTTTGTGTAAATCGACGCATCTGCAATTGTACTATTGCGAGCGCTGTTGATGGTGTGATGAGTGGCTGCTTGACTTGTTCTCCAGCGTCTGCGCGTGTTGCTTGCGGAGTCGTTTTTGAACGGAGCGGCAAGGGGAACAGAACCGCCGTTGCCTGCTGGTATAAAGAGGCTTGCAAAAGAAGTGGGGTCTGGATTTGTTTGGGTGTTCGTAGCGCTTAAAAGTGGTGGGGACGGCTGATTTGAGGAAACTGGTGCACCTGGTAAGCCCGGCTTTTGTACCCGTAACACGCTTGATGCTCCGGGAGCAGTCGGCTGAGTGCCTATCATAATTGGCTCATCAGATGATAATGCGCGTGGTCCACCGAAGGTTCCAGCGGCAAAGGTTTCTTGAGCACTCTTTTGCAAGGTTTCAGCCTGTAAAAGATTGGAAGGGGCAGCAACAGGAGCTCGGGTCGCCATTTGCACAGGATGTGGGTTGCCCATCGGTCTTGCTGTTAAGCGAGCGCTGACCGGCGCGCCTTGCGAAATTGATCTCATCGAAGCAGGATTTGACGAAGCTGGAGCTACCATCGCCGATGGCATGGCAGTGCCAGCGTCTGCGGTGGCGCGAGGTTGAAATATTTGCATAGCTGCAGCTAGCTGTGCTGAGCTGTCGCTATTTTTTTCGGAATCGGCCGGTGATTCATTGCGCAAGTCGGCTTGCTCCTTTTCGTAGCGACTATCGTTGTCGCTGCTTTCTCTGGCATCATCGCGCTCCGCTGCTGCCGACGAATCGGTTTGCGTGGCTTCATTGGGATCTGAATTTGAATCGTTTCTCAACGATTGCCCAATTCCAGAAATCCCACTAGAAATCCCAGAGGATGGACTGTGAGACTCGGCCATGCTCAAAATTGAAAGCAGCGGAGCCACTGAAGAGTTCTGCCCCATGTCTTGCGCAGCTAGAGAACGTTGTTGAAGCGGGTTGAAAGCCGTTCTCTTATGTACTGGTGCGCCGCCACTAAAAACTTGGACCACAAGCATCCAAATCAACAAGCCCCCAAAAATTGCGGCAAGCACAATTCTAGGTTCGTTGTGCGTGCGTCTGGAAACCATACCGTTTTGAACCAGATTGTCTGGATGGCTCAAAGCGCCTGGATTGCCTACTTGGTCTGAGCTGTCTTTCTTTTCTGCTTGTAATGGCGAAAGATACTGGTCTAAGTGCATACTTTGACCGGCGCCGGCACCATGACCGGTGGTCGTATGTCCGCTGAGCGCTTGAGCTATAGCACCGAGAATTCCATGTCCATTTTGGACCAGACTGGTTGCATGACTGAGGAAAGACTGTCCTTGGCCTTTGGCGCCGCCGCCTTTATCGTCTTTGTTGCCGACTGAATGATGATGATGATGATCTGCGTGCATCGGATGACCGCCGTCATGAGCCATCGGCTGAGCATGCCCGCCGCTGCCATGTCCACCGCTGTGACCACTATGGCCGCCGCTATGTCCGCCGCCGCTGTGTCCACCGCCGGAATGGCCGTAACCACCGCCACCGCCGCTGTGCCCATATCCGCCGCCGCCACCACCACCACCAAAGCCGCCATGCATAGACGTACTCCTTCAAGTCTAAGTCGCCACGGTAATTCTAGACTTTTCAACCGCGCTCGGGGCACTCTTAGTGGGAGTCCTACTAAGAGAAAGTTTGCTTTTTCTTGAAAATAACGATTCCTCGCTGAGGGGGCGGAAAATCGTCGTTACAATTGCCGTGAAACTCGCTCCCATAAATTCAGGGTTTTCGACAGTGTTACCACGCGAAATCGTGGTAACGGTGCTCTGAAAGCCCCAAAATACAGGAACCCTTTATGAGACGTGTTTTTGTTACTGGTCCAGACCTTTTTCAATATTGGCGCATTCTAAATCCAGGTCTGGATAATCCTGGTCTTCGCCAACACTGTCCGAGAATTTGCGACAACGCAGACACTTTTTACCGTCAGCGGTGAGCACGGTCACGGTCAATCCATTTTCAGTTAGTTGGGCTAGTGGTTCGCCATGTTCTTTGCCGTTTTTATAGTTGGCATCTTTGACGGTAGCCTGCGATGTGATGAAGAAGGAAGAAAGGTCCGCACCCAGTTCAAGTACTTTCGCTTGCAAATCACCGTTTTCGAATTCTAATATCACCTGTGCTTCGAGCGAACTGCCGATTTTCTTGCTGCCACGAGCAAGCTCGATAGCTTTGTTGACTGTATATCTCACAGCTAGCATGTTTTCCCAGTAATCGATAAACGTAGCATCTTTCTGGATTTTTTGCGCTTCAGGAAAATCAGTCAATAAAACGCTTTCTGGACTGCTATGTGCTTCTTTGATTTTTTCTGGAATATGTTGCCAGATGTCTTCGGCAAGGTGCGGTGTTACAGGCACGAGTAAACGCACCAGTACCTGCAGCACTTCATCGAGCACTGTTTGCTTCGAACGTCGGGCGTGACTTTTAGCCGGCGTCGTGTAGAGCACGTCTTTAACGATGTCGAAATAGAAGGATGAAAGATCCACATTGCAGAAATTTTGCAGCAGTTGATAGAACTTGAAGAATTCAAATCTATCAAAAGTTTGTGTGATTTCTGCTGTCACTTTATGCAAGCGATGCAGCACATATCGATCGAGACTGGACAATTCGTTTTGTGGGACGGCATCGACTTTAGGGTCAAAGTCATAGAGATTGCCCAACAAGAAACGAACGGTGTTTCGCAGTTTGCGGTAGACATCAGCCAGCTGCGCCAACATATTTTTACCTATGGGAATGTCATCTGTGTAATTGACAGAAGCTACCCACAAGCGCAATACGTCCGCGCCATATTGTTTAATCACATCATCGGGCTCGACGCCATTGCCTAGAGATTTAGATAATTTGCGTCCGTTTTCATCGACGACGAAACCATGTGTGACGACGGTTTTGTAGGGAGCGCGACCGTGTACAGCAACGCTCGTCAACAGCGATGATTGAAACCATCCGCGGTGCTGATCGCTTCCTTCTAAATACAGCTCACAGGGGCTGCCACCAAGTTGTTCTTTGCGAGCATCAAGTACCGCTGCGTGAGTGGAGCCAGAATCAAACCAGACGTCCATGATGTCTGTTTCTTTGGTCCATTCATCAGAGCCGCAATCGGCGCATTTGAAGCCTTCTCCAAGAAAGAAAGCACTGTCGCGCAGCCACCAGGAATCGGATCCTTCTTCGGCAAATACTTTCGCCACTTTTTCAATTGACTCACCAGTCATGAGAGATTTGCCGCACTTGGAGTAGAAGACAGGGATTGGCACGCCCCATGCTCTTTGGCGGCTGATACACCAGTCGGAGCGATTTTGCACCATTGTGAAAATGCGATTGCGACCGCTAGCAGGTACCCACTCCACCTGATCGATAGCGTCGAGTGCCTGTTGTCTAAAACCATCTACAGAGGCAAACCACTGTTCGGTGGCTCGATAAAGCAGTGGATTTTTGCACCGCCAGCAGTGCGGATAGCTGTGCACAAACTCCGAGTGTGATAGCAGTTTGCCATCAGCTTTCAGTCTTTCAACGACCAGTGGATTTGCTTTGTTATAGCGTTGTCCTTCAAATGGCCCACCTTCCTTGGTGAAAATACCGCGACCATCAAGCGGCGACAAAACGCCGAGTTTGTATTTTTGCCCGACGATAAAGTCATCAGGACCGTGTCCAGGAGCCGTGTGAACGATACCGGTACCGGCGTCAGCTGTAACGTGTTCGCCGAGGATGATTGGACTGTTTCTATCCATAAATGGATGCTTTGTTTGCAGCAGCTCGAGGCTTTTACCGCTTGCTTCGCCAAGAACTTTGATGTCTGCTACAGCATCATCGCCTTGCGCGGCAGCCACTACCTGCAAGAACGACTCTTTGAGCGCATCAACAACAACTAGCACGCCATGATTTTTGGTTTGCAAAAACTGATACGTAAATTGCGGATGAACAGCAATGGCCAGGTTGGCTGGAAGTGTCCAGGGAGTCGTTGTCCAGATAACGAAAGAAATATCTTTTGCCTTTTGAGCAAATTCAGGTAATTTTGAGTACTCACTCTCGAGCAAATCGAATTTGACGTAAATAGAATGTGATTTGTGGTCGGCATATTCGACTTCAGCTTCAGCCAGAGCCGTTTCGCAACTGGCACACCAGTAGACTGGTTTCAATCCTTTGTACAAATAGCCTGATGTCGCCATCTTGCCAAACACGCGGATTTGAGCGGCTTCGAATTTTTGGTCGAGCGTGATGTATGGATGCTCCCAGTCGCCCCAGACTCCTAGTCTTTTGAAATTGTTTTCTTGCCCTTTGAGATTAGAAAGAGCAAAATCGCGGCAGCGACCACGCAGTTCAACGGGCGTGAGTGCTGCACGACCACCTTTGACATCCTTTAAAACAGCGTTTTCGATGGGTAGCCCGTGGCTATCGTAACCTGGTACATAAGGCGAGTAAAAGCCACGCTGGGCTTTGTATTTCGTCACTATGTCTTTGAGAATTTTGTTCAGGGCAGTGCCAATGTGTATTTTGCTGGAGCTCAAATAGGGAGGACCGTCGTGCAAAACATACTTTTTAGAGATATCTCTCTGGGCGCAGCTTTTCTCATAAACTCGGTTGTCTTGCCAGAGCTTTTGAATGTCAATTTCGCGCGTGGCACTGTTTGCTTTCATAGGAAAGTCTGTGTGCGGAAGATTGACGTTATAGTCGCCCATTACAAAACCCCTTTATGTGACTGAAAACCAAGAGTAATCTTAGCGCTTAGAGCCCGTCAATCAATGACTGCTGCCCGTTAAAGATTCTTATTTGCTGCAGATGCACCTGGCGCGTTTTCTTTGCCAATTTTTAGCTGGTATACTGCAAGCTGCCGCCTGTTTAGCTGTTCTTGTCGCATGCCATTTGCGAGCAAACCTTTACAACACAGCATCTAAAGCATCTAAAGCATCTAAGGAATCTAAAGTCTTATGTCTGACGCAAAAAACAAGGATCTCGATAAATCCCGAGAAATTGCCCTTAAAGCCGCAAGCGAAGCAGCCAAATTTATAGCGAGCCGAGTCGGTCAGATTAGACAAATCGACTATAAGAGTGCTTACAACATAGTAACAGATGTAGATAAGGGCTCTGAAGCAATAATTATTGAAATCATTCGCAGTGCATTTCCCAATGACACTATTCTGGCTGAAGAAGGTGGCGGTCAAGCTGAGGGTGCTCAGGCAAACAAATTTGATCCCAGTCGCCGCTGGTTGATCGATCCTCTCGACGGCACAACTAATTTCACCCACGCATATCCTTTTTTTGCTGTTTCGATCGGTCTAGAAATTGACGGTGAAATGCAGATAGGCGTTGTTCTAAACCCAACCAACAATGAGTTGTTTTTCGCACAAAAAGGGCGCGGCGCATTTCTTAATAACGAGCCGATAAGAGTTTCTAACATTGATGACCTGGCCGCGAGTCTTCTTGCCACTGGATTTCCTGCTGATACTGCGACCTCGAAACATAAAAACATGGAACCGTTCACTCACGTCACCAATTTCTCTCATGGTGTCAGACGAGATGGCTCGGCTGCTCTGGATCTATGTTTTGTCGCCTGCGGACGACTGGATGGATTCTGGGAGATGAAGCTTGCGCCGTGGGATGTGGCTGCCGGCAGTTTAATGGTCAATGAAGCTGGAGGTCAGGTGTCGAATCTGGAAAATGGTCCGCTCGATTTTGCCTCTGGTCACATTCTGGCGACGAACCAACTTGTTCACGATCAGGTTGTAACGGCGCTAAAGGTCAGCCGTTCGCTGTAAACGGGTCTTTACCAAGTCTTCATCGTTCTTTCACAAGTATTTCACGAAAGGGTGAAAGCTTAGGAGTGGAGAGATTTGCGCTGGCACAACGATTTCGGTTGGGTTGCTCAGGATATGTTTAGATCTGGCATGAACAAAGGACATCTTGTCGCTGCTTTTATCGGCGTCTTATTTCTGGCGACCGTAATTGTGGTACCACCATGGAATGATGTCTGCGCTTTCGCCACACAGGACAATTTAAAGACGTATCGCTCAGCGGGGTTTCGGCCTTGGTGGCAAATCAGTAAGCAGCCCTTTCAACAAGCCGAAACAAGTGAATATCTAGAAGTTAACTGGACTTTGTGGTTGGTTGAACTGGCTGCATCTTTTGCCCTGGCATCATCTGCAGTTGTCGTTTTTCGCCGTCAGCACTGAAAGCGGACCTGTTGGATTACAGTGCGGTTTTGCGCACGAGTAAATATGACGCTGCGTCTTTCTGAGCGAGAGTCCAATCGGGACTGCCTTTGAGAATGGCTCCTAGCCTGCTGTTCGCTGGGAAAATTATCCAGTTAATTTTGTTTTTGTCTAGCACGTTTTGATAGCCTGGCAAAGCCTGACTAACTACAGCATAATCCTGGTAATATTTGTCGCCGTAAAAATCAGCCCGGTCGTCGATGAACACGCGTGAATTCAAAGGATGTTCCCTATCGTAAAGACGTAAGCGGAGAAAGCCGCCCCAGTTATCATAATTGAGTCCGGCGTCAGGCTTGAGTTCGCCGCTTCGTTCTTTTTCAGTGATATAGGAGAGCATTTTTTGTCCGGGCAATCCATCGGTATCAAAGTCTGATGCCAGACTGCCGAGCAGGAAATTGCCATGGCCAAAAATAGAAGCCAGTGAAAAAACTAAAATAGTCAAAATCGGCACCAGGTGCATTTGACAAATCGCCTCATTTTCAGCGAACCCTTCGCCTACTTCTTTGAGCTTCGCCACCAGGTTCTGCCACCATGTTGCAGGCACGGGTTCTGGTGCACTTTCACCCAAGTTGATTGTGGTGATCGGTTTAACAGAGGAAAATAATTGAGCGATGGCTGGCAGCACAACGATCACAAACAGAGGCATATGTCGCACGGCAGTCAACGCCAGAAAAGCAAAAACCAGGCACAACAAAAACCTAGGCATGGAAAGTCTCTTGAGACTGGCTGTCAATGAAAATGCAAATATGCCAAAAAGCAAAGCAAGACAAACTGGAGCAAAGTCGCTATGGAAATTCGGCGACAGATACTCTTGGGTGGCTGCAAGTATCGCTTGACTGGTTTTAAGATAGTGCGATAGATAAGAGTAAAGCTTGATGCCGTAAGGATTGGCTAATGTAGCCACACCGGTAATCGCAAGAGCTATGGCGTTGTCGCGTATCTTTGCGGAACTGAGCGCGCGGGTTTGTGCGTCTGAAAAGATGGTGAAGTTTATAATTGAACAGACTAAATAAAGACCAATCATGGCAAAGCCGACAATAAATCCGGGGTGTGCATTAGCCCAGATAAGCATGAACAAAGCTAGCGGTAAGAAAAACCGCACGCCTTTGATTCGGTCGCGATAACGGTCTTCAAGGATTGTCGCGAAAATATAGACACCGAAAAAAGTAAACAAATGCGGACGGGCAAGCCAGTGAATCGATGAGGTGAGGGCACCAAGTACGGTTATCACAAGAGCGGTGACAAAGTGACTGCCTTCCTGGCGACAACGTTCGTAGAGCAATAAAAAAAGCAAGGCAATGGCACCACTGACAAACACAGCGAGCAAATTCATGCCACCAAGCTGAACTAAAGTAGCCATAACCAGGTCTGAAAGCCATTCATAGGCGACCCATGGTTTGCCTGCATGAATGCCGTAAGTCATAAAATCTGTAGTTGGAATAGCATGATTGGCCGATTCAAGAATCATTTTGCCGGTGAAGATATGCCATCCTGTGGAGCCGTCTCCAAAAACAAAGCTCGGACGCAAAAACAACATGATATACATCATCAAAAAGAAAATGATGTCGCCAACATCTGGCAAAGGCGTCTGCTTTGGTTTGCTTTCAGCAATATTTGCGGTCATTTAGCCAACTTTCACTTAGTGATGTGTGTGTTCGCAAGACTCATTAGAGCAAGATGTGTTCTCGCGATTGATCAGTTTAAGAGTTTGCTTGGTAATGGGGGCATTGGAGGCTTTGTATTTGCCGATTCGTGATCTAAGAGAAATTCTCAGAAGTTCGCCAAACATTTTCATTGAATCGACAACGACGTTGATTTTTGAACCTTCGACGTTCGACCAGTTGATAGCAACCTCAGATGTTTTATACCCTCTTACTTTAGCGATGTATAAAAGTTCAACGTCAAAAGCAAATCCATCTTCTTGAGCGACTGAAAAAATCTCTTGAGCGGCTTCGTTTGTGAATAGCTTAAAGCCGCATTGCGTATCGTAGATACCATCTAAGACAAGCGTTTTGACAATTGTGTTGAACGAATTGCCGATAAATTTTCGAAGTGCAAGAGCGTTGACTTTGCGAGTTTCATCCGGTTTAGCTCTCGAACCAATTGCCACTGAAGCGCCTTCAGCTATTGCCTTTTCTAATTTCACTACTTCTTCTATGGGTGAGGCACCATCGGCATCATTGAACAAAACGTTTTGTCCGTTTGCTGCAAGCATGCCGATGCGAACTGCGTGTCCTTTGCCCTTATTTGTTTCATAAGTGAGCAGGCGCACACCGTCATGATGGGTGGCAAATTCTTCAACGACAGCACAGGTCTTGTCTTTACTGCCGTCGTTGACGACGATAATCTCGAAATCCCGCTCTGTGGAGCTTAAAAACGCATGCACAGACTCTAAAGTGCTTGGCAAGCGCTTCTCTTCGTTATATGCAGGGATAACAACTGATAGTTCAACCATTGCCTAAGTTTACTTTGATTGTTGACCAATGGCGAATAATCAAAAGTAAATGAGCCGCCAAATGAAGCTCGGTCAGGCTTTCACTGCCGAACTGGCTTAAAAGACCGCTACAAAGGAGACCTTATTGTTCAGGTTGGGGCGTTTCAGTTGCATCAGGCAAGGTCACTGAGTTTTTATCAAAACGAGCCGATAGCGGCAGACGGTTTAAATAGTAGTTCCCAGCGTTGCCACCCACGCTTGAGCCAACCAGCCAGAGAGGACTGGCAATTTTTGCTGCAATTCCTGGAGTTTTCATCAAACCACCGCCTATTCCCCAGGATAAATCCGTAGAGGCAAAGTCAAAGGCGGCAGAGGCTAAATTTTTGTCTTTACCGGATTGATAATTTTCATAAGCATTGTTCAAGCTCAGTGGCGCGGCAATTAATGAACCTTTGAGCGAATTAGCGGCAAAAATGGCTGCTCGTCCCGTGCCGAAATCGAGAGCTCCGCCGGCTCCTACAGCTGGCAATCCCACTAGTAAAGCACCGGTCACTCCACCGGCTAAAGCTGACGGAGCAACGTCTTCTGCTGCACTTAAAAAGTTGTCTTTTCTGCCGCTGGCTAACTCGGTTCCTGCACCAGCTGCGGTGCCAATTAGCGTGCCGCCGACTACACCCAAACCGATCGCTATTGGTGCTCCTAATCCTGCAGTACCAAATGTAATCACCGCAGCAGCACCAAGCGCTGCTACCCCTGCTACCATTCGTTCATGTTCTTTGGCAAACTCCCAGGCACGACCTGGAGCGTTTTCAATGTTAATCCAGGCTTTACCCAAGAATCCAGCGTTATCGTATTCAGCGCCATCTTTGGCCGATTTTAGAATATCATCAAAGTCTTTTTGATTCTCTTTGCTCGAGACAAAGGCCGGATCTAATTTTTGCAGTGCTTCCAGCTGGGCAACGGCTGCATTGTGATTGTCTCCAGCCATATCGAGTTTAGCTTTGCTGAACATCGCTTGTGATTCATACTTTTGTGCCTCGACATAGGGACTAAGAGCCTGAAGCATGGCTTGTTCTTCTGGTTTTAAAGTCTCCTTATTTGCTACTTTTTGATTGAGGGCATCATATTCATCTTTGATTTTTTTGCCGTTTTCGTCGCCAATAGTGTCTTTGATTGCTTTGGCGTTCTTGATTGTCTCGTCCGCGCTGGCACTTGCTAGCTTTAGTTCTTTTGCTGCACCGTCATAGTCTTTGGCTTGCATCAACTGTCCGTATTTAGCGGCGTGATCGGCTGTTTCATTGTGAGTTGTGTTGTAAGCCAGAGCAGCAGTTTGCAGATTGTGCTCACCGCCAGACATTGCTTTCAATAAAAGCTGATTATAAATTGCGTGGCCTTGCCCGTCTCTGAGCGACTCTGCAGCGACCGGGTCTTTGGCTGCATTGAGAAGGTGACCGAAAGCTTCAGCACTGTTGCCGTTTGTTTGTTGGACTTCAGCTGCGCCGAGATAAGCTTCAGACAGGGCTCTTGCGTGTGTAAAACTTTGTAGCGCGGCCAATTTTCCGGGTCCTTCAGGACTGTGATCATTTTTGGCAGCGTCAATTTGTTTTTTTAAATTTTCGGGATCGAAGTATTTGTCCTTCGCCAGCTCTGACGCTTGCTGCAGCTTAGCCATAGCAACTTTGGGTTCGCATTGTCCAGACATTGCTTCCTGCAATGCGAGCATCGGATTTTTTTCCGACGGTATGAGCAGATTTTGGTGACTGGCCATAGAATCGGCGGCCAGGCGCATGATTTCTTTACCTTGTGGACTTGCGGCCATTTCTTGAGTCATCGATGCGTTCAAGATCTCGCCAGCGCTAAAAGCATTGCCCTTGCTATCTTGAGTTATTCCGTCTTTATGCTTGACCAAAAAATTAGCATAGTCCAGAGCTGCCATCATCGGCGCTTTGCTTTTCCAGTAACTCTCATCTACCTGAGTCATTGCTACATCACGATTTTCAGCCAGAATACCAAGCCTGCTTAGCTGCTTGCGTGTGGCTTCATCAGGAGCGTTTAAGATGGCATTATGGATGTCGTCAATTTTTGTCGTTTCTGGATTTATGGTTTTACCATTGACTTTGAAACTTTTGAAGTCTTTGTCGGAAACTGTAGCTCTGGCCACATTGATGAGAAGCTCACTATCGGCAGATGTGGCATCCTGTCGCACCAGAGGCAGTGCTTTTTGAAAATGCTTGTCGATGGAATCAATTAGTTCGTGCCGTTCTTTGGCTGAAGCTGGATCGCCAGTTTTTAATTGCTCGAGTTTTTTGATTTCGGTTGTCGCATTTTGCAACTCACTGCGCCAGTTTATCGGTTCGCTTTTAGGTCCTGGCTTAATGCCCGTTTTTTCAGTCGCAGCTTCGGCTCGAAATTTGGTCACAGCTTTGTCAGCCGGACTATCAGCAGCATGGGCAAGTAAAGCTGCGGCATCAGATGTTTCGTTTCTTGCGGCTGGCTTTGCGTCAGTCATATGCGTACCCTTTCGATTCTTTGTTCTAGTCTGCGTGTTTCAATAATTTTATGTATACGCAGACCAGCATTTTTTGGACATTTTATTTATTCTTCTCGGCATCTTGTTCAGCTTTTATTGCTTTGGCCCGCTCATCCGATAATTCGTCGAGTTTTTCCAGCTTTTCGTGTTCATAGAACTCGCTTAGTGAGGTGGAAACTTGATTGGCATGCGGCAGTAAGAAATTCCTTACGCCTGGACCATACTGAGTTGCAGCATCACCGGCCTTTGTGCTGACTTTCGCACTGAATTTACTTACTGGTGATACGACTTTGTTGCCGAGGATGGTGCCTTCACCAGCGATAGTATTAGCTCCGTTTGCAATTACTGAGCCCGTCTTTTCAGCTGCTGTGCCGAGACCGCGCCTAACTGCATTGGCAGCATCGATTGGACTAAGGGCTTTCACAGGTTCTGGAATGAACTTACCAGCGGATTTGAGGGCTGAATATGCAAACGGTGCCGCTGCCAGTCCACTACCAAACTCTAAACCTGAAGTTAATGAATTAGTGACTATTTCACCGGTTGTATAAGCCCTACCATTGGCATCAACTTTGTCACCGAAGATGAGGCTACCGGCAGTGCCGACAGTACCGCCGACAGCAAATCGTTCTGTGCCAGCGATGAGGTTGTTACCCATGAATCGAGCGACGGTTGAACCCTCTCCAGGTAAAGCATTGACGGCTGCGCGGTAGCCCATACCGAGTCCGGCGAAAGGATAACGAGCAGCGGCAAAGGCAGCACCAGTACCTAAACCGAATTCAGCGGCACTCTGCAAAGTTTCGCCAACGGTATAGTTTTTGCCGGTCGTAGCATTGGTTTCCCATGGGTTAACTGCAACAAACGATCCTGTTGCTCCAATTGCGGTGCCGACTGCATCTCTGGCGAGTGCACTGCGGATACTAGTGCCCATGAAGCCGCTTGTAAGTCCAGTGAAGACAGGTTTGATTTCTTTTGTCGCAGCACTGACAGTTGACTCAGCGACTTCCCTGCCTGCTTCGGAATTGAAGACGAATTTGCCTACACCCTTGGCCACACTACCTATACCCTGGGCGACTCCTACGGTTGAGAAGTGTACAAATGGTGTCACAGCGCGTGCAGCCATACCAGTGGTGGCGCCGAACGCCAAATTTTCACCGGCATTCATCAATGTGTCAGCGGCTGTGTAGTGTTGACCAGTAGCTTTGTTAGTCACGAACGGATTAACTTCACCAAGACCAAAAACCGTGGAGGTCGCGGCGCTAGTTAGAGCTGTTTGTCCCAGTTTTTTAACGAGGGCGCCTTCAGTGGCTGGCATCGCCGATGTTAAACCGCGAGCTGTATAAGCTGCAGCCAGTGCGGCTGTTGAATGCGAAGCCAGCTCACCGACTGACATTCTTTTGGTGCCGAGTATATCGTGAGAGAGTTCGTCAGCAGCCCATCGTGAACCAAAGGCAGCAGCTACTCCCACAGTGGCTGCGGCACCTAATTTAATTTTCCAGTTACCACTTTCAATCGCTGTTTTAAGAGCGGTTTCTTCGATCTCTGGTAAGGCTTTAGCAATTAGCCCCGGTGTTGCTTTTGCTGTAAGCATACCGATTTGTCCTGATGCGAGATCTGAACTGAGACTGACAGCGTTACCTAAAACACTTTCTTTTTTCGCCTCGATTACCTCTTTGGCCGTCTGCGGATGGGCTAGTTTTGCATTCGCCAGGTCTTCGACTGCATTTGGCATGGCAGTGTCAGGAGAAGGCAGATAGCCTTTCATCATATCGCTGGCAAATCCAGTTACAGCGCCAACCACTGGTACATGACCGTGCACATAATCGAGTCCTTCAATCGTCGCATTCACGCCAACTTCTAACGGGCGTACCGTTTTTAATACGTTGATAGAGCCATCGATTTGATTGCCGAATAAAGCAGTCTCGAATTTATACTTGTGTCCCATGATTGAGTCGTTGATGGCATCGACTGCCATTTGGGAGCCAGATACAGCAGCTGCTTTTTTAGGATCGATCGCTTCGCCTCGATTAACTTGCGCGATTTCTTCTGCAATGCGGTTTTGGTTAAGTGTCGCCATGTGTTTCGCTGTCTCTGGATCAGCTGCGCTGTCGACGGCCACTCCAAAATTGGGATCTGTCTGTCCAAGCGTTTTTAAAACCGTGGCCGCTCTGTCGGTCAGGGCATTTGCCTCAGTATTAAATTTGGCAGCATTGGGCTTATCCTGATTGGCTTGAGCTTGTAACTCTGAAGCGGTCTTACTCAACGCTTGCGCATAAGATTCAGAGACAAGCAGATTTTGCTGACGAGCTCTATCTAAAATTGCACTTTGATTGACTAGCTCAGTCGCCTGAGCTCTTTTCTCTGGACTATCTGTAATCGTCTTAACAAGATCGGCGTTTTCTGGTTTGTCCAAATCGCTCAGTGATTTGGCCCGTCCACCGGTCATATCGCTGACCGCTGCACCAATCTTTGCCTGAGCTGCATCGATATCATCAGGATTGATTGATTTAGCTGCGTTCAATGCCGCTTCGTATAATGGCGCTGCCTTTTTTATTCTCTGTTCAGGACTCAGGCTCTGATCGCTCATAGCCGCCATAGCAGCTTTTGTTTGAGTCCAACCGGGAATTGTTTTGTCCAGTGGATCAGCTTCAGGAGCCGTTGGTGCGCCTGGGCCCATTACTTTGTCGTAGATTTGTTGAATTGTAGGGATGACAGCGGTGAGATTTTTGTCCTTCGCTGCTTCGGTCATCATCGCCTGAGCTTGAGGAATATCGCCAGCATTGCCGGTTTTAGCCAGAGCCTCTGCATAAATGGCTGCAGAAGCACCTTGCGCGTGACTTAAGTTGAAGAGCAAGTGAAGTTTTCCGTCAATACCGTCTCTTTGATCTGCGCCAGGGGTGACCTGGTGAAAAGCCTTGAGGGCGTCATCTGCTTTTTTGAGGGCAACTGCTGAAGGGTCGGTCGTCATTTTCTCGACAGCCGCAAGCTGGTCAGCCGGTGAAGCTGTCTGGGGCAATTTTTCGAGAGTGGCTTGAACGGCGGGTGAAAGATTCTTTGTAGCGTCGTTAAAAGCCTTGTTTACAGAAAGATATTTGTCTTCTTTAGCCTGATTCCAGTCCGGAACGCTGCCATAGAGCAATGATCTTTGCTTGGTGATCATGTCTGGAGTGATTTTTGAGCTGGCATCTACCGCTGCTTGGAAGACTTGTTTTAAGCTATCAGGAAGTGGTTTGCCATCAGTTTGAACAGTCGCCAAACTAGTTAGAGATTTATTGATGGCGTCGTTAGCTTTGTTGAGAACGACAGCCGGTTCGGCGCTGGTAGCAGCTGGTGCTGGTGCTAGAATTCGAGCGTCTGTTGGTTTTGGAGCTTCGACAGGAGCTCCTTGTTCTTTTTCTAGTCTCTTTGCAAGGGCGATAGAACCACTGATAGCGTCATGTGTGCCTGCACCATACTTAGCCTCATAGGTTGCAACATATGGTGGGGGTGTGACGTTCGCGTCGGTAAAAACTTTCGCGCGGTCGCTGTCTTTGGTCGCGCTGGCGAATTCCTGGAACGCCTGCTTAGCCTGCGCATCAGTAGCTCCCACATCGGTGAACGATTTGACGAAGTCATGCACTAACTTTCCAGTGTCACTGAGAGCTTCTTTTTCTTTGGCTGTCGGTGGTTTCGATTGCGAATCAAGCAACAACTTGGCGTGCGCCGCGTCGCTCTGTTGTTTAATTCTGGCTGCCTCGCTGGCATCATTAGGAGAAGTTACTTTGCTCGGTACTTCTGTTTTTGCGTCGTTTGCAGCCATAATCGCTCATCCTCATGTAGTGCTATTGCACCTTTCTTGACCTAAACTTCATTCCCGTTTTGCTTTCCGGGGAAACCGTGACGGAGCTCAGGTTTTAAGGCACTCTTCTCTTGACAGCCAGCGGCTTTAGTTGCCGCCGTGTCCATGTGTATACGCGTTGCGCGATTTTTAGACAAAACTTATTTGCCAATCTTTGAGCCAGAACCTGTATTAAATTGCGATTCCGGCTTTCGTATTTTCCCCACTGACAACGGGGTGGATGACTTCTCTGACAAATCTTCTAGTGTCTTGCCGTTTGTTCCTTTCTTAGTTCTTCGGCTTTTAGATCAGACAGTCGATCGATTTCTCCTAGCTTGTGGTCTTCATAAAATCCGCTCAGTGCAGTTGAAATTTGCAGAGCATGCGCTCGCACATATTGTTTGGTTTCTGGAGTTACAACTTTTTGTCCTAAGACGTTCAACGGCTTGACAACGGTGTCTCCAAGGAAGGTGTCTTTGCCGGCGGCGAAATTTCCAACAGTTTCTGCCGTTCTGCCAAGAAAGCGTCGGCTGGCGTTAAACGGAACTGCTGCTTTGTTTAATGAATATTTGACCAACGGTGGGGCGATTACCGCGCCGCCAGCAGTTATTAGCCCAGCGACATTAGCATCGTAGGCAATCTGTCCCCAGCTCAATTTGTTTCCATGCCCATCTTCTTTAGCGCCTATAAGTAGGTCACCGCCAACTCCGAGGACATAGCCGCCAACGGCTCTGGTGGCAATGGCCTTACCGCTTGTGGACCAAAGACGACTGAGGTATTTTGACTCGACTGCTTCTTCACCGGTTTTAAGACCAGCATTGGACTTAAACAGAGCTGATATTCCATAAGTTCCTTGATATTTCAAATATGGTGTAATTGCGCGTGATGCAACTCCGCCGACGCCGCCAAATATTGAATTTTCACCCATATTCATCAGCGTGTCAGCGGCTGTGTAATTTCGACCTGTCGCTTGATCGGTTACGAGTGGATTAATCTCGCCCAGGCTAAAGACTGCGGAGGTCGAGCCGCTGGTAAGAGCCGTTCTAAGAGGATTTATGAACCTTTGACCTTCAACATCTTGCATGGCAGATGATAGACCGCGAGCAGTGTAGGCCGCAGCCAGTGCCGCCGTAGAATGAGAAGCAAGTTCACCGACAGACATTCTTTTTGACCCGAGGAAATCATGCGAAAGTTCATCCATCGCCCATCTTGATCCAAATGCAAAACCAACTCCAGCTGTGACCACAGCTCCTAGTTTTACCTGCCAGCTTCCGCTTTTAAGAGCGGCTGTGAATGCTGTTTCTTCGAGCTGCGGCAGTTTTGCAAGAAGTGTAGGCGCCCATTTAGCCGCATTAACACCAATTTGTCCAGAAACGAGATCGCTTACAAGACTAACTGCACCTTGTAACGCAGAGTCTTCTTTTTTCTGGACAATGGCTTTAGCAGCCACTGAATCGTCAACTTTGGCAGCGGCCAGATCATCAATGGCTGTTGGTGTAAAAACGCCGGCGGCCGCGTGGGTATAGTCCATCGGGAAACTTAGCCCACTGCTGACGAATCTAGGCAAAACTCCGACATATGGTGCCTGACCAGCATAGTTGAGGTCATCAATAGTAGGATTGAGAACGGTTGTTAAAGGCCGCGCGAATTCGGAAAAGTTCACTCCCATAAATTTTTCGCCCATGACGGCGTGGTCCATTGTTTCCATAGCCGATGTGGCACCACTGATGGCGCCTGCTGTTTTAGGGTTGATTGCTTCACCGCGATTGGCTTGAGCAATCTCTTCTTGAATGCGCTTTTGATTGAGTGTCGCTCTATGCGACGCTTTTGCGGGATCGCCGTCAGAAGCCACGGCTACACCAAAGTCGGAGTCTCTTTGTCCAAAGGTTTTTAAAACAGTAACAGCTTTGTCAGTCATGGCATTTGCTTCGCCATTGAGTCTTGTCGAATTTTCTGGCTCGCGATTGGCTTGAATTCGTAGATCTGAAGCCGTTTTGCTCAGAGTTTGAGCGTATGTTTCCGAGACACCCAATTCCTGCCGACGAGCTCTATTGAGCAGAGCATCCTTACCCATGAGTTCTTCGACTTGCGCCAATTTCGCGCTGTCAGCTTCGATTTCTCGGACCAGAGGGGCGTTTACTTCTTTGCCGAGATCTGCCAGTGTCTGGGCTCGTCCGCCGGTCAGTTGACTGAGGGCTGCGCTGATTTTCAATTTCGCTGCATCGATATCGTCTGGCTTAATTAATTTGGCCGCGTTCAATGCGCTTTCAAATAGAGGTGCTGCTTTGGCCATTCTTTGTTCAGGGCTCAGGCTCTGATCGCTTGAAGCCGCGACTGCAGCCTTTGTTTCGGTCCAACCAGGAATTAATTTATCTAGTGGATCAGCGGCAGCTTCAAGTGCGGGTACAGGCGCAGAGGTAGTGTGAGCACGATCAACAATTGCCGGTTCTGCCTTTTGCTTCTGGTCTATTCTTTTTGCGAGCGAAATAGATTTATGAATCGCGTCTGTTGTGCCTGCACCATATTTACTTTCGTAGTCATTGACGATTTGAGGTGGTGCCACATTGCTGTCAGTAAATACCTTGGCTCGACCGGCAGCATCTTTGGCATCGACGAAATCTTTGAGCAGGGCGCTAGCCTGAGCTGGAGTGGCACCGGCATCGGTAAAAGACTTGATAATGCCGTTAGCCAGCTTTCCGGTGTCGTCGAGCGTTGACTTTTCTTTCGCCGTTAGAGGCTTAGCAGCCTGCGAATCGCGCAGCATCTTTTCGTGTGCGGTTTCTTTAGCCGCTTTGGCTATATCGCTGGTGTCATTATTGACAGCAAACGGATTTGGAATTTCTTTTGTTGCAGCCATAGTCGCTCACCTTCATTCAGTGTTTCAGAATCCGGTCACTTGAGAGCGAAGTTCAAGATGCCGGGTGTTCATGTCTATACGGCTGGCAAAATTCTTGGACAAAGAAGCAGGATTTTGTTTTATTTTTTTCAATGACGACGAAATTATTAGTTGAATTCGACGATGGTTACGCCGTCTCCGCCTTCATACGCTTCGCCTGGACGGTAAGCGCTAGCGTAATTGCTGCTGTCGAGAAAATCCCTCACGGCAGTGCGAACTGCGCCAGTGCCATGGCCGTGGATGATCATCAAAGGTGAAATTGCAGCAGCCATGCATTGATCGACAAACTGCTCGACGTTGTTCATTGCTTCTTCTACTCTTTGTCCGCGCAAATCAATGGTATTGCTTGATGTTCTTACAAAAACGTGAGGCTCTTCATCGGCTGGCATCCGTCTACTTGTTGATTTTGGCGCACGGCCGGCAGATTCTTTCTGGTGAGCGATGCGATTTTCTTGTTTGAAGGAACTTATACTTTTTGCGGCACTCTTGCTGATGTTAGAAGGTGAATGCTTGCCATTATTCAGACTGTGACCAGCGACAAGTTCCAGGTCCGAAATTACTACTTTCAAATTCATGCTGCCTGCGCGAACAACAATTACAGCTTCTTCTTTACTTGTTGCAGAAGCTCCCACTGATTGGATCAATCCTCTTTGATTGAGAGATTTAACGCGCACCATTTGACCGACTTTTAACTCAGAAACCTCGAGTTTATTGGGATCATCTTTGGCTTTGATTTCCATCCAGCCCAGATCTTTGCGTAAGGATTCGAGATCTTTTTGTACTCGCTGAGCTTTGGCGATTGTGGGTGCCTTTTGTAGGTCGGCGATGATGGTTCTAATATACTCTTTTGAAATTTGAAATTCAGATTCCATTTCGCTAGCTAGTGATTGCCTGTTCTTTTCGTTTTGTTTTTGCAGTGCCAGTTTTTGAGCTTGATATTCTTCTTGTAAAACAATGGCTTCAGTATGGGCTTGCTTGGCTAATTCTTGCTGATGTTCGAGGTCTTGCATGCGACTTTCGAGCTGCGAAATTGTCGTTTGCAGATCTTGATCGCAAGTGGCCAGGTGCTCTTGCGCTTTTTTAATGACGTCTTTGTGTAAACCAAGACGTCTGGCGATAGTTGTTGCCTTGGAGCTGCCGGGAACTCCCAGTCGCAATTTATAAGTTGGGCTGAAGGTCTCATCGTTAAACGCAAGGCTGCCGTTAACAAAGGAATTGTCTGTGTACGCCAGCGTTTTCAGTTCGCTGTAATGGGTCGTCGCAATGGTCATAGCACCAGATGTGGTGAGATATTCTAAAATTGCTCGTGCAAGAGCGGCCCCTTCTTTGGGATCGGTGCCTGCTCCTACTTCATCGAGAAGTACAAGTGTGCCTGGTTTTGCGCTATCAACCACGTGAACGATATTTTTCATATGTGACGAGAAAGTTGATAAGCTTTGTTCTAGCGATTGCTCATCGCCGATATCAGCAAAAACTGTATCGAAAATACTGGCCTTAGAGTTAGGCGATACTGGCAGAAGCAATCCAATTCGCAACATTAAAGCAAAGATGCCGACTGTTTTAAGTAATACCGTTTTGCCGCCGGTGTTAGGACCAGTAATGACAAGCGTCTGACTTTCGTTTTCGGCTCCGCCCAGACGAATGTCGTTGGCAACTACGTTTTCCATTGATGTCTGCAGAATAAGAAGCGGATGCCTGGCTTCTTTGTATTCAATGAATTGAGTTTCTGAAATTTCCGGTCGGGTGCCGCGGTATTTTAAACTCAGTCGCGCTCTTGCTGAAATCGCATCAACGAGGCCAAGAGTATGATAATTTTCCACTAGCAAGTGACATTGCTCGTGCATACTTTTGCCCAGTTCATCGAGTATGCGAGCGATTTCCCTTTCAATGTCGGACGTTTTGATGCGCATTTTATTAGCAATCTCAACGACTGCCATAGGCTCGATATAGACTGTTAGCCCTGAAGCTGAACTGTCATGAACGATGCCTGAAATAACATTGCGACTGCTTGCTAGAACCGGCAAGACAAAGCGCCCACTGCGCTGAGTGTAAATTGGTTCCTGCAGTGCTTTGGCCAGTGTGCTCGACTGAATGATTTTGGTCAATTCCGAATGAATTGAATTTTGCAGCTTATGCACTTCTTTGCGCAATTGATGTAACTCAACGCTCGCGCTATCTAAAATAGATCCACCATCATCAATGATCGATTCAATTTTAAGTATCACCGCCGGCAGTGCGTGTAAAAATTTGGCGTAGGCAGTTGTGGCAGGAAATGACTCAGCTGCAAGCAAATTGAGACTAGATTTAACGGAGCCAGTCACTTTCAGCATTTTTTTGACGTCTAGAAAATCGAGCGCACTTAACTGAGCGCCAGATTGAAGGCGCTGCAAAGTTTCCTCGAGATCAGGCAGACCACTTAGAACAAAGCCAGAACGCGCTAGAATCATCTCGGCAAATTCTTGTGTTTCGCCAAGCAAACGCTCAATCGTCAAACGATCGTCAGCCAGCTCTTGATTCGCACTCAAAACACGGCCGAGGCTAGATTCGGCCTCGGCGATCAAAAAGCTTTTGAGACGCTCCCATTCAAGCGACTTATATGTTCTTACAACTATGTCTTCCAAGGCTCTAACGCACTAAAAAAATCTAGTGCCTGCTCAAAGTGCTAAATGCAGTAATTATTCAGCAGTAACAGCAGGTGCAACTGAAACCATCTGTTCGGTTTCTTCTGCTACTAAGGTTTCAATGCCAAGATTGCCGAGCAATTTTTTCAATCTGATTCTCTGCAATTCGTAGCTGCGATTGTTACGCTTATGCACAACACCAATGCGTTCGAGCTGCTTAATCGCTTCGAGGTGACTATCGGGCACAGAACTAACATCGACCGAACCTTTCTCGTTCAGCCATGAAATGGTTGGTGATAGGATTCCTAACAATTTGCGCATAGGCTGATCGTAAACGGGCGTCATTCAAACTCTCCTTCCGTGCCAAGGGTTAATTTTAACATCTTTGCAACTTTAAATCAGGCGGCACATATGGGGTACACTACATCCATGCTTATTCCTTATAAAGAACACCATCCCAAGATCGAGTCCAGCGTATTCATTGCGCCAACGGCGACAGTGATTGGACGCGTGGAACTGGCTGCCCGTGTGAGCATCTGGTTTAATACGGTCATCCGGGGGGACATAAACTCAATCAGTATCGGACCGGAGACCAATATTCAAGACGGCTGTTTATTGCACGTAACAAACGTTCACCCGGTTGTCATTGGTAGTCGAATCACAGTTGGGCATGGTGCAATTTTGCATGGTTGTCGAATTGAAGATGAGTGCTTGATTTCTATGGGAGCAATCATTCTCGATGGCGCAGTGATTGGTCAGGGCTCTCTTGTAGCAGCTGGAGCAGTTGTCGCGCCCAACACACAGGTGCCACCGAACTCGCTCGTGATGGGTATTCCAGGCAAAGTTGTGCGTAATCTCTCGCCTGCCGATCAAAGTCGTATTAGTGAAGGATGGCAGCACTATGTTGAATATGCAGCGGTCTACAAGCGAGATTTAGACATATCTTCAGATATTTTGTCTTGATCTGATCCGTTTTCCATGGCGTTTGCGGATTGTTCTGCTTTTTCGCTTTCAGTCTTGTTTGCCTGTGCTTCCTTCATCGCAATGGATTCGTCAACATGCTCTTTGAGCCAGCCAGTGACGATTTGCATAGTATCCGGGTAGACATAGTCAGTTTCCAGTAATAGATGACCGCGAGCATTGAACCATCTCACTGTTTGATCTGTTGATTTCAGACAACCAAGCAGGCTGACAACGGCGTTCGATTTCACCACGCGATCGCTGCTACCCTGCATGACGAGAATTGGAATGGATGCCGGTATTAGCTTTGCGTAGTTCAATGACGCTTTGAAAACTGACACTGAGCGTACTAGTTCAGACGCTGACAGTCGCTTGCGCACGAGAGGATCATTCAAGGCGCCGTCAATGATGCGCGGATCTTCAGAGGCAAATTTTCGGATATAGGGAATTAAATCAATTTGTTTGCCCGGCTTGGCAATCAAAAGAGGCATGTTCGCAACAAGTGGCCCAAGATAAGAGCGATGTTTAATAGCCGGACTAGATAAGACCAGACCGTCAACCAAGCCTGGCTCGGTGCTGGCCACGCGCATCGACATATCGGCCCCTAAACTTTCGCCAACACAAAAGAGCGGCAAATCCGGATATTGAGTCTTGAGCTTTTTCACCAGCCCCAAAATGTCGTCGAAAGTATCGTCGTAGCTGACCTCGCACGGCTCTTTTCCTTTTCTCCAGCGCCCGTAACCGCGCATGTCAGGTGCGGCGACAATATAGCCTTGATTCACGAGACGTCTAGCGATCGAATCGAAGACGCCGCCATGCATAATCAGTCCGTGCAGTGTCACAATCACGGCTCTGGGCTTAGTGCTTGAAGATTGCCAGACGATTGTCGGAGCCGGTCCAAATTCTTTGGGACCATATTCGGTTCGCTCTACAGCCGCGTTCTCTTTAACAGTTTGGTTGCCTTCTGCTTTACCATCTAGAGCAAAAGCACTCAACTGCTGGCCTGGCGCTGGAATCATGGTCAATGCAATGACCATGATTCCAAATCGGAGCGCCGAGTTTTTTAAGAGAATGTTTTTCATTTAATGGCGATGCAAATGCATCAGGCTCCCAGAATTCGCCTTGTGCTATTTTTTGTCAGTTGATAAAAAGTAAAAACTGACTATTGGCCCCTTAACCTAGCTATACCAAGTTCCTTGGCACTTTAAAACAGTGTCCGAATTCAATAACGACATATAAGGTCAAAAATCATTGATAAAAGGTTCGTTAAACCCAGTATCTCTGTGCCTGCGTGTAAACTGTTGGTGCAGGGAAAGCTAGCGTGGGCTAATGCTCGGCTACACCTTCAATAAGACAGGGGTTCAATCTGACGTGCCTAAACGCAAAGACATAAAAAAGATTCTGGTTCTGGGAGCTGGTCCTATCACAATTGGGCAAGCCTGTGAATTTGACTACTCGGGTAGCCAGGCATGTAAGGCACTGCGCGATGAGGGATATGAGGTCGTACTCATCAATTCTAATCCAGCCACAATCATGACTGACCCGGAAGTAGCGGACGCCACATATATTGAACCTGTGACTGCTGCTGTGGCTCGCGAAGTCATTATGAAAGAACGTCCCCAGGCTCTGCTGCCGACCATGGGTGGGCAAACTGCTTTGAATGTGGCTGTGGAACTTGAAGAAACCGGAGTGCTCAAAGAATTCAATGTGGAATTGATTGGCGCCAAAGTCGAAGCGATCAAACTTGCTGAAGACCGCGAGTTGTTCAAGCAGAAAATGATTGAAATCGGTCTGGCTGTGCCTAATTCAGGCACCGCTCATCAAATGTCTGAAGTGCGTGAAATTGCCTCGCGAATTGGGTTCCCTTTGATCATTCGACCAGCTTTCACCATGGGTGGTGCAGGTGGTGGCATCTGCTACAACCAGGAAGAACTTGAAGAAATGGCCATGCAAGGACTCAATGCAAGTCCTGTGCATGAGATTCTTCTGGAAGAAAGCGTGCTTGGCTGGAAGGAACTTGAACTCGAAGTAGTGCGCGATTGCGAAGATAATGTCGTTATTATTTGCGGCATTGAAAATTTCGATCCTATGGGCGTGCACACTGGCGATTCAATCACAGTAGCGCCGGTACAAACTTTGAGCGATCGTGAATATCAAGAACTTAGAGACGCTTCAATAAAAATCATTCGAGCGATCGGTGTCGAGACCGGTGGATCCAATGTGCAATTTGGTGTTAATCCAGTTGATGGGCGAATTATCGTCATTGAGATGAATCCACGCGTGTCTCGATCATCGGCTCTAGCAAGCAAAGCAACCGGTTATCCAATTGCTAAAGTGGCTGCCAAATTAGCTATCGGTCTTACTCTTGATGAAATTGCAAACGACATCACTAAAACCACACCCGCTTCCTTTGAACCGACGCTCGACTATGTGATTACCAAAATACCTCGCTTTAATTTTGAAAAATTTCTAGGTGCTGATACCACACTGACTACGCAAATGAAGTCAGTTGGCGAAGTGATGGCCATTGGTAGCACTTTCCAGCAGGCTACTCAAAAAGCTCTGCGTGGACTGGAACTTGGGTTGTCTGGTTTCATGCCCGTCGTTGCCCGCGCTAAAGCAGATTTCTGGGAATGGCGACGACGCCTGGCTGTGCCTAGTCATCACCGCATCACTGATATTTATGGTGCGCTCTTAGCCGGAGTATCACCGGAAGAAATTCAGGAACTTTCTAATATCGATCCGTGGTTTGTCGACAATTTAGTTGAACTATTTGAAGTGGCCGAATCAATCAAAGCTAATGTGAAATCACTCGAACAACTGACAGAACCGCAACTTCGTCATTTGAAAAAACTTGGCTTCGGTGATTTGCAGCTTTCTCAATTATTGACTATTGGTGCGGGAAAACCAGTTACCGAAGATCAAGTCTTTGAACGTCGTCAATCACTTTCTTTGACCCCTGGCTACAAGACTATTGATACGTGCTCGGCTGAATTTGCTGCAGCCACTCCTTATATGTATTCAACTTATGAGGACGAAAGCGAAGTGCCGCCTTCCACAAAGCCTCGCGTGATGATTCTTGGTGGTGGTCCCAATCGCATCGGTCAGGGTATTGAATTCGATTATTGCTGTGTCCATGCAAGCACTCAGTTGCGCGAATTAGGCTACGAATCGGTCATGGTCAACTCCAACCCAGAGACAGTCTCGACTGATTACGACGTCTCTGATCGTCTCTACTTCGAGCCTTTGACTCTAGAGGATGTGACCAATATTGCGCTTGTGGAAAAACCAGAAGGCATCATTGTGCAAATGGGTGGTCAAACACCTTTGAAATTGGCTAAAGGGCTGGAAGCGCGTGGCTTCAAAATACTTGGCACATCGCCAGAGTCAATCGACATAGCCGAAGATCGTTCGCGCTTTGGTCAAATGATCGACAAACTGGGATTGCGTCAGCCACCTGGCGCTATCGCCTATGACGCAGCTGAAGCCATTGCCGCCGCGACAAAGGTTGGTTATCCAGTTCTCGTTCGACCAAGCTACGTGTTAGGTGGTCGAGCAATGGAGATTGTCTATAACGTCGACGAACTCGAACGTTGGTTGAAAAAGGGGTTCCTCGTCAATCCAGGGGCTGCAGTTTTAATCGATCAGTTCCTGGAAAATGCAATTGAGATCGATGTGGATGCAATTTCTGATGGTCGCGCCACAATCATTGCAGGCATCATGGAGCACGTAGAAGAAGCTGGCATTCACTCTGGTGATAGTACCTGCGTTTTGCCGACCCAATCAATTCCTTTGAAAATTATCGAAGAAATGCGCAAAGCAACTAATGCTCTTGCCGTGGAATTGAAAGTTGTTGGGTTGATGAATATTCAATTTGCTTTGCAAGGCGATGATTTGTTTATTCTGGAAGTCAATCCAAGAGCCAGTCGCACCATTCCTTTTGTTTCGAAAGCGACAGGGGTGCCATGGGCGAAGTTAGCAGCAGCAGTAATGGTAGGCAAGACTTTATCTGAATTAAAAATTTCGCCTCGTTTGATACCGGCTCATGTTTCAGTGAAATCAGTTGTGATTCCGTTTAAGCGGTTTCCTGGCTCACAAATTGCCCTTGGTCCAGAAATGCGCTCTACAGGCGAAGTGATGGGTATTGCTTCACAGTTTGGTTCGGCTTTTGCCAAAGCGCAACTTGCTGCCGGCAACAAATTGCCGGAAAAGGGTCGCATTTTTATTAGCGTCTCTGATATCCACAAGCAAGACGTAGTCTCGGTTGCGCAGAGTTTGTATCAGCTCGGTTTTGAGCTTGTGGCAACAAGAGGTACAGCTACTGCCATCAAATCTGGTGGCATACCGGTCATCGTGGTCAATAAAGTTTCAGAAGGTCGACCGAATCTTGTTGACAGAATCGTCAACGGTGAAATCAATCTTGTTATCAACATACCTTCGGGCAGAACTTCGCGTGATGACGATCAAATGATCAGGCGGGCGGCTGTTGGCTACAACGTGCCTGTTGTCACGACCCTATCTGGAGCACGCGCTACAGCCTCGGCCATTGCTTCGATGCAACGCGGTTCGCTTGGCGTAAATAGCTTGCAGGAATATCATAAAACTGTAGATTATTGGGAAAATACCAACAAAAAGCGGGTCTTTATCTCGTAATTGCTATAATCTCTCTCTGCCTCAGGAGGGAGAATCGTGCATTCAGAGATTGCTAAATATATTGACCACACCTTATTGAACCCTGGTGCTACGAAAGCTGAGGTGACAAAGCTGTGTGACGAGGCGAAGGAAAACAATTTCTTTGCTGTCTGTGTCAACCCACACTATGTCAAGCAAGCAGTCAAAGAGTTGTCATCCTCTAAAGTCGCTGTCGCTACCGTGATTGGCTTTCCTCTTGGAGCAAACTTAACGGACGTTAAGGTCGCTGAAGCTCAAAGAGCAATTGCTGAAGGTGCCGAAGAGCTGGATATGGTTATCAACATAGGCTTGCTCAAAGATGGCGAACTACAAGCTGTTGAAGACGACATTCAAGCTATTGTCAAAGTCGCTAAGCCTCAAGATATTAAAGTGAAAGTGATTATCGAAGCGGACTTGCTCACCGATGAGGAAAAAGTCAACGCCACCAAAGCTTGCATGAAAGCTGGCGCTCATTTTGTCAAAACCTCAACTGGTTTTGTCAAAGACGGAAAAGGCGCGACGGTAGAAGATGTGAAATTGATCAAAGAGACGCTTGGTACAGCACCGCTTGCTATTAAAGCCAGTGCTGGCATCCGTGATTACGAAAAGGCAAAGGCTCTAATTGACGCTGGCGCCACAAGACTCGGTACATCGGCCGGTGTAGCTATTGTCAAAGGAGCGCAAGCCGTTCCTGCCGGTTATTAGTGTTTTTCATTGTATTTTTCACTGTTCGATTTATAAGTACGCAGGAGTAGCAAATTGTTTAGCAGATTAAAAGTGTCGTCATCAGCGTTTTTAGCACTGACGGTAACTACCGTTTCTTTAGCATCATCTGGTGCTTTCCTCAAAGCATTTGCCGAAGAAACGAATGCTGCAGCAGCGGCTGTAACGTCTGACGCTGCTGATGCTCAGGCAATTAAAAAGGGCGATGACCTGACGGCGCATGGCAAAATCAAAGAGGCGATGGCGCAATTTCGCGAAGCTATTCGACTGTCTCCTGATAATGCCAAAGCCCATCAGAGATTGGGTGCTGCTCTTGCTGCCGCTGACGATTACGAGACTGCCATTCTCGAAGAAAAGCAGGCTATAAAATTAGATCCAAAGTACTTCTTGCCTCACGTAGTACTGGGTCAAATTTATGCAAACGAAATGAAAAACGAGTCAGCTCTTGCGGAATTTAAACAAGCGGTCGCTTTAAAGCCAGACAGCTATCAGTCTCAACTGAATGTAGGTTATGCCTGCGCTCAATTGAATCAACTGGAAGACGGCATAGCCGCCTATAAAAAAGCTTCTGAGCTGAAGCCACAGGACGCCGCACCATTTCTAAATATGGGCGTTTTGCTTGCTCAAAAAGGATCATTTCAAGACGCTATCAAAGCGGAAGAAACGGCGATTCAAATAAACAATAAAGCACCGCAAGCGCATATCAATCTGGGCAATATTTATGCTGATTCAAATGATATAGAAAATGCTCTTAAAGCGTTTCAGGAAGCAGTCAGCCTTGCTCCTAAAAATCCCAACGCCCATTCAGGACTTGGATGGATGTTGATGAAAAAGGGCAATTTCAAGGAATCAATTGCCGAGCAATACAAAGCACTGAAAGTGGCACCACAATTTGCTCCAGCTCATAGAAGATTAGCTGAAGCTCTTGCTGCAGACAAGCAAATTGATCAAGCGACAATCGAGTTCAAGAAAACAATTGAATTGAATCCAAATGATGTCACCGCGCGTGTTCAGTTTGCCAAAATGTTGGCAGCTGAGGGCAAGACCGATGACGCCTCCAATCAATATCGCAAAGCACTCGAGGCCAATCCAAAATCGAAATTGGCGCAAGATGGTTTAGATGAATTAGCTAACAAAACGAAAACCAAATAGCATCTCGGCTAGTCCTTAGATCTGCTCAAACTTGCTCAAATTTTCTTTGCTTCCAGTTCGTCCAGCGCGTTCAAAGCGTCGACGGTGGCAAATAAACCTTTGAGAAAGTTGCTATGGCTAAGCGTGCGTGCATATGTCTTTTTAAGAAGGACAACAAATGGGCTGTGCTTTTCGGCTGTGATTTTTATGGCTTCCTCAAGTTCCTGAGCGGCTTTGGCCCAGTTGTTTTCGCCCTCGTCAACCAGAGCGAGGCTGTAAAGGCAGCGCGCCGAATAGTTGCGCTGGTCGGCGTCCCTGTGAGCAAGAGCAATCGCGAAATTTTCATTTGCATGTTGATAGTCTTGGCGGGATGACGAATACTCTTTGCGGAATCGAGCAATGTCTCCACATCTAGCATATGCCTGGGCGCAAGTAAAAACGTTTGTGGGTACTTTTCCGTGTCCATTTCTTTCAATCAGCTCTTTGTATTTAGCGCTTGCAGCGTCCAGTCGATTCATCTTGAAATTCGCTTCGGCCGCTGTTACTAATGCTAAATCGCTGATATTTTCAGATGGATGTTGATCGTTTTGCAAGAGTTGTACTGCACGTTCACTCAGGCTAAGAGCCTTCAAAGTTTCTCCATTAGCAAGAGCACTCTGTCCCAAACCTTGCCAATTTTGCGCGACTTCCAAAGGAAGGGCCTTCGTGGCATGGTTATTGAATACACTGATTGCTTCTGAATAAGAGACTTCCGCTTTTTGAAACTGACCAGCATTGAGTTGTAGCGCACCAAGTTCGGAATTCAGCCGGGCTATTTCCAACCAGTCTACGTTTGTAGCGTTGCGTTTTTGATAAAGGGTTTTCTGTAGATTCTCTTCTTGTTTTAGATATTCTGTAATGGCCGCGCGCGATCCGTCTGCGATATTTTTTTGTGCGGGCAAATTCAAATTCCACAAAGAAGGATCATCGATATTAAAATGATTGAGCCGTTGTACCGAATGGAAGTACCAGTAGACAACGACTATAAGCAGAGCGACCACGAAAAAAAAAGCGATATTTTCAGGCGATAGCGGTGCACCACTCTTTTTGGAATTTTCTAGCATTCTATTTGATTGAATTATCGCCTGTCAATTTATCCTGGATTGCGCCTACGAAGTTTGTTCGCCATCTGATATTTGCGCATTGTTTTTTGGCGGCTTTGAGAAATTCAGCATTACCGGCACCACTGGCACCGTCTGAAAGGCGTTGCAATGTACCAACGGCCATCTTGAAATATTTTTCGGCGTCAGTGTTTCTGTTGGCAGCGGCAAGCGTTAAGCCCATGCAGTAATAGGCTTTAGCTTCTGGTATGGACTCCTGTCTAATTGCAGTATCGCAAATTTCTATGCCGTCTTTGAATGCGGCCTCTGCTTCCTTCAATTTGCCTTCGCGTCTAAATACATCAGCCAGACGGAACTCACACATGACAAAATTGATTTGATCGACTGTCTTTTCTTCCATCGTTAAGGCATGCAGTTTTGTATAAACTTCATCGGCCTTTTTCAAATCTTTCTTTTGCAAATAAATGTCACCAAGAATCTGCAGTGGAACCCACAATGAGGTATGAGGACTTTTGGATCGCTCCAGCTCCTCAACTGAATCTTTGGCTGCAGCTTCCGACTCGTTGAGCATATTTTGATTTAAATAGGTCATGGCTAGAAGCTTGTTCGTCTCACCGAGTTGTCGCTCGTTCCCGTTTTTTTTGTACAACTCAACCAAAATTTTCAAATATGTGGTTGCTTCAGGCAAGTGACCATTTTTTTGATACACACCAACAAGTGTATTTGTTGCTTTGGCGTATTCAGCTGATCCCGTTCCTGTGTCTTTTTCAGCTCGGGTCAGTTCGCTTTTAGCTGTCTCTTGTTGTATTTGGTAATCAGAGCCTTCTCCCTGGATGATAGCGTGATTAGCTAGCCAAAGGGAGTCATCATTGAATTTGACGGTTTCTGTGTTTTCTGGGTTGAGGAATGAAAATGAGAAGGCCACCACAACCAGAACGATTATTAACGAAACGCCCGCAATGACAGCTGCTTCGAAAGAAAACCATGCTCTCGCTGAACTTTCCTTTTTATTTTTGGCAGGTTTGCCTTTTAGTTTGGTGATCTTTTTTAGAGCGAAAGTATTGGCGTTCCATTCTTCATCAGTGCCGCTTAGCATCAAGGCAAGGTCGGATTTCATATGCGAGATAGATTGGTAGCGTTCGTTTGGATCTTTCGCTAGTGCTTTGAAAATTACTGTTTGCAGGCGATTAAGAACTTTGTCGGCGGAACGGTCCGGCACAAGTGGCTTTGGTGGCTCGTTCATGTGCTTGTAGGCTGTTTCTAAAACGTTTTTACCTACAAATGGCGGCTTGCCGGTGAGCGTCTCATACATGACGCATCCGAGAGAATATATGTCAGAACGCGGATCAAGTTTTTTGCCCATGCACTGTTCGGGGCTCATATACATCGGTGAGCCAAACACTTCTTTGCTGCGCGTTATATAGCCACTGTTGCGCGGATCTTCACTATCGTCGCCTAGTAATTTAGCGACACCATAATCGGCTAGTTTTACTTCGTCTTTTTGCTTGTGACTGTCGAGCAAAATGATATTGCTTGGTTTTAAATCTCGATGCAATACATCGTCTTCGTGCCCATATTCGAGGGCTTCGCAGACCTGTGTGAAAATTTCGACCGTTCTATGTGTCGGCAGATGACCGCTTTTAGCGAGCATATCTTCAAGGCTCTCACCGGGCAGGTTTTCTAAAACTAAAAACACAGAACCGCGGTCGTCTAAATGGATGTCGAGGAATTTGGCGATGCGAGGATGCCTAAGACCGATGATTTCGCGCGACGTGGCATCGAAACGTTTGACATTGGCAGCATTTGTGGAAATTTGTTGATTGAGAATTTTTAGAACCACGTATTCACCAGACTGTAAATGTTCAGCCTGATAAACCGTGCTCATGCTACCTTCGCCCAGAAGTTTAAGAACATTCCAGCGACCGTCTAATATTTTGCCGACGAGAGGATCGCTCGAGCCAAAAAGAGCCAAATCTGGACTGGGGTCATGCGCCGATTGGTGCAAACCAGCTTGAAAATTGCCAAATTCATCGGCCATAGCCGTTAGCTCCAACGGTCGGTTGCCCGAACTTTAAACTTGCGTAGCGCCACATCTAGTACATTATTCCACTTATGCGAATTTTCAAATATCATCAGACTGGATTGGCTGACGAAATTACTTATCGGTCATTAGGGTGCTCAGCACAGCTGCGGCTTCTAAGTGCCGGAAAGGCTTACACCGCGGTTTTTTAGCAGCTTTTGCAATTCGAGCAAGCAGGTGTATGTCGGTAGCAGTCTTAGTGTCTGCCCGGCACTTAATCTTGATAGCGCTTCATCTAGAGCTTTGCTTAGTTTCGGAATACAAACGATATTTTCAGAGGCAAACCCCGCGTACTTCATGCGCACCGCCATATCTTCTGCTCTTGCGCCACTGACGATGATTTGTCGGTTTGCTACGCTTAATTGTTCGAAATCAGCATCCCAGAGCCACGAAATATCGCGGCCGTCGGCGAGATTATCATTGATGGCAATCAATACCAAAGCTTGCGGGTCTGATACTACAGACGATACTGCTTGACTGGCTCCGGCCGGATTCTTGATGAGTTGAATCAGAACCTGCTTGCCTTTAATTGTCACTCTCTCCGAGCGACCAAATAATGTCTTGTAGGTCTTTAGACCGTCTCGAATGGCCTGATGCGAGATCGAAAGGGTCGTTGCTGCAGCGAGCGCCGAAAGAGCATTGTAGACGTTGAATAATCCAGGTAGAGGCACGTGCACATCGAAAACTGACCCTTTAACGTGCGCTTGAAATTCAGAATATTCAGCGTTGAGATCCACCTTTTCAGCCCACACATCCGGTTGAGGGCGTCCGTGATCACACTTAGAGCAGGTCCATAGCCCCAGTTGACCGTAATAGAATCTTGAATAACTGACTTCAGCGCCGCACTTATGACAATAGGCAAGCTCTGCGTTGCCGCTTTTAGTTAACTCTTCTCCTTCGACACTGCCTGGTTTATTTTCGAGTAAAGACTCGATGCCGAAAAACAGCCGAGTAGAATTGGGTGCTAGTTGACTGACATTGGGATCGTCTGCGTTAAGGACGGCGAGACTGGTATTGACGGCAATGCCCTGGTCGATTAAACGACTGGTTGTGTCCAGTTCGCCAAAACGGTCAAGCTGGTCGCGAAAAAGATTGGTGACGACGATGGTGCCTATCTTCGCTTCGCGTGCAACCAGCGGTAGTGCCGCTTCATCGATTTCAAAGAGACAGTAATCGACATCCAGACTGCCATCCCAGGATGCCGCATTGATGAGACATGCCGTTATTCCGGGAACCAGATTGGCACCTTGAGTGTTGTGGACGATTTCTAATCCAGCCGATTTAAGAATGGATGATAGCAAACCGCTACTTGTACTTTTTCCATTAGTGCCAGTGACTGCGATAATGCCCTGGCGAGCCTGTCTGGACAAATCACCAAGAACATTTGGTGCAACTTTGCGTGCTATACGCCCCGGGAAATTTGAACCAAGACCGGCTCCCAATAAACGAATAGCTGAGGCCGCGAATTTGCCCGAGAATATCGCTATTTTATCGGCTGTGGTCAATTGTTCACCTGCAGTTCGTGGAAAATATATCGTTTACATTGGCCGAGACAAAAGCACGTAGACTGTTGGGCGAGGTGCGAACAATCAGCTCGTCACCCAGGTTGAAGTCGTATTCGATATGTTGACCGTCAGCGTAAATTGCGCCCGTTCGCATTTGCGATACCAGATGAATTGATTCGTCGGCGCTCAAAAGTCCGCGTATTAGATGCCATTTTTCACTTGGGCGCATGCATGCTTCGCGCACAACATACTGATAGCGCGTATCTAATATAGGAAGAACCGCTCCACCAGCTGATCGCAGCGACCCGGTTGAACCAGCAGGTGTACCAATCCAGATGCCTGATGAGCGTTGTTCTTCTTTTTCGCCGTGCAAATCAATAAAATAACGACTCGTGGCAGCAGGATGTTTGTGTGACACCAGCACTTCATTTAGAATCAGCTCTGGCATGAGCTTGCCGTTAATTGTCAGCTGCAAGCGCAAGAGCTGACTAGCTTTGAGCGAATCATCTTGAATTTGATCAAGAATGCTCGTCAGATTTTTTTGATTTCCCAGACAGAAGTGACCAAAGCTTGAAGAACTCGATGAATTGATGCCAAGTAAAGGCACATGATGCAGCGCGTGCGAGGCATCTAAGAAAGTCCCGTCGCCACCTACGGCCATCATCAAATCGTAATCGGTAACCCAGTCGGTTATTTCGGCTCGAGCGACTGAGTGAAACTCAATTTTTCGGCGTTTTAGTTCAGACTCTAAAAGGTTGAGAGTTTCAATATGTTCTTCGTGTGCCAGTTTAACTCTGGCGACGACTTCGTTTCCTTCCTCAAGCAGCTTGAGGAAACGTGCTTCCTTGTGCTCGACGGCCTGTAACTGGAAAGTCGATTTTTTATGAAGAATTAGAACTTTGCGAATCTTCAACGCTTCTCTCGGTTGAATGTCAATCCAGATGGCAAGATTAGCAGATTGAGCAGACTTTTTGGCGACTTTTAGTGCATATGACGGCACTCTGTAATGGGACAACACAAAGCTTCAGACAATGGCAACCGGCGGGTTTTTCGCCAAATCAGTGGGTTATACTTAAAAACCGGAAAACGCAAGAGAGGATTTATGCAGTCAGTGGAGCAGAATTTGACATTGTCTGGCGCTCAAATAAGAGATAAATTCGTCTCTTATTTCAAAGACAAGCGGGGTCATCTCCACTTGCCAAGCTCCAGCTTGATTCCAGACAATCCAACCTTGTTGTTGACGTCAGCTGGAATGGTGCAATTTGTGCCGATTTTCCTGGGGCAGGCTCCTGCGCCCAATCCTCCGCGGGCGGTCACAGTGCAAAAATGTGCTCGCGCTGGCGGCAAAGATTCCGATATTGAAAATGTCGGACGAACAGCGCGCCATCATAGTTTCTTTGAAATGCTGGGCAATTTCAGTTTTGGCGATTACTTCAAAAAAGAAGTAATTCCCTGGGCCTGGGAATTTGTCACAAAAGAAATCGGTCTTGAACCAGAAAAGCTTTTTGTCACGGTTTTCAAAGGCAGCGAGCAAGTTGCAGCCGACGACGAGGCTTATGATATCTGGCACAAATCGGTAGGCGTGCCAACTGACCGCATCTTTAGAATTCCTGGAAAGGACAACTTCTGGGGGCCGCCTGGACCAACAGGCCCTTGCGGACCGTGCTCGGAAATATTTTATGACCGCGGCGCTCAGTACGGTTGCAGCGATAACCCTGCACTTTGCGGCATAGGCATATGCGAATGTGACCGCTATCTGGAAATCTGGAATCTAGTTTTCATGGAATTGTTCAAAGATGAACATGGCGCTTTTACCCCGCTTGCCAACAAAAATGTGGACACAGGGGGTGGACTCGAACGAATGGCCCTTGTTCTGCAGAAGAAGAACAATACCTACGAAACGGATTTGTTTTTTCCGATTCTGCAAAAAGTTAGCGAGCTAGCCTCAGTTCCCTACACAGGCGGTGTGCCAAAGGCTGATGACGCTAAAAATCCACTCGCCATTAAAGATACCTATCTGAAAATCATTAGTGACCATGCTCGTTGCGTCACTTTTTTGATTGCCGATGGCGTTCGTATGAGCAATGTTGGACGTGGCTATGTGCTGCGTTTCATTACCAGACGGGCTGCTCGTTTTGGTCGGTTGTTGGGCTTAACCGAGCCGTTTATCTATAAATTAGTACCGATTATTGTCAGTCAGTTTGGCAGCCACTATCGCGAGCTTGTCGGCAATGAAAGTCTGGTTTCACAAATCATTCGCGAAGAAGAAGAGCGTTTTGCTAAAACTATTGATCGCGGCATAGATTTGTTGAATGAATTGCTCGAGAAGAAAGAGCCCATTATTGATGGTGCCGCTGTCTTCAATCTTTATGCGACTTTTGGTTTTCCTGTCGAATTGACGAAAGAAATTGCTCTTGAACAGGGCAAAGACATCGACATGGATGGATTTGCTGCTGCGCGCAAAGAGCATGAAGAAATTTCGGCCGGTAATAAATTCAACGTGATCATGACGGGCGATAGTGCTTTTGGCAAAGTTTTAAAGGAACACGGCGCGACGAAATTCACCGGCTACAAAGACCTCAATGGTGAGGCTCATGTTGTTGCTTTAATTAAAGATGGCAAGCTCATTGAGCATGTTGAAGAAGGTGATGAAGTTGACGTTCTGCTCGACCAAACGCCATTCTATGGAGAGTCTGGTGGTCAGGTCGGCGATATTGGATTAATCAGCAACAAAGATTCGTCCTTGCACGTGCTTGATACCAAAAAGCATGAAGGTCTTCATGTCCACAGAGTGCGCTCGATCGCTGGCTCTCTTGAGCCAGGTCAAACTGTGACAGCGTCGGTTGATAAAGAAACTCGCACTGCAACCATGTTGCATCACTCCACTGCTCACTTATTTCATGCAGCGATTCGAGATTTTCTGGGCAAGCATGTGGCTCAGGCAGGTTCGCAAATAACTCCTCAGAATATGCGCTTCGACTTTAGTTTTGAGCGTCAACCAACAGCTGCCGAATTGCAAAAAATTGAAGGCACCATGAATGAATGGGTGCGTCAAAATCTGCCTGTAATCACAACTGAAATGGGTATTGAAGAAGCAAAGAACAGTGGTGCTATCGCCATGTTTGGTGAAAAATATGGTGATGTAGTCAGGGTTCTGAAAATGGGCGATGTCTCTCTGGAATTCTGTGGTGGCACGCACGTTTCTAGTCTTGGTGAGATTGGACCGATAAAAATTACCTCTGAAGGTAGTATCGCCTCTGGTGTCAGGCGTGTTGAAGCTCTTTCTGGTGCTCGCGCGTGGCAGCATATCGCAGAGAGCATGCAACTTTTGCAAAATGCCTCTGGTTTGTTGAAAGTCAAACCTCTGGACCTTGTATCGCAGATTGAGCGTTTGCAAGATCAAGTCAAACAAAAAGAACGGCTCTTGCAAGCACGCGATGAAGAACTCGCTTTGCTTAAAGTTAGTGATCTTAAAGCTGAACGCATCGGCAAAATTCAATATATCGGACAAGAATTACCTGGTATGAATGCCGATGGTCTCAAATCGGCTGCTGAGAGTTTGAAAGCAAAAGCACCAGATATGGTCGTTCTTCTTGTAAGTAGCAATGGCGTTGATAAGGTGGCCATTACGGCTGCCGTTTCTGACGCTCTTGTCAAAGAAGGTTTTAACGCCGGTTTGCTTGTTAAAGAATTTGCCACCATAACCGGCGGAGGTGGAGGCGGTAAGCCACAATTGGCCCAGGCTGGTGGTAAAGATCCATCTAAAATCGCAGCTGCTTTCGAGAAGATTAAAGCGATGCTTGTGGAAAAAGCCGGCTAAAGTTCCTAGTGAAAATGCTATGTTTGAGTCCCCAATATTTTTGAGGGCTGGCATGACTTTTTCGAACAAATCATTTGTACTGGCATCCTTTTTAGGCTTTTGTCTGGCGCTCATGCTCCAGTTTGCAGCCGAGGCAGCAGCCCCGCCTGTGCGCATTGCGGTCGTCCCTGGTGGTGGCAGCGGCATGGAGCAGGATGTTGTCGATCGGATTTCAAGTCAACTGCAGTCTAATGAACAAATCGTTCTCAGCACAGTCAATGCAGATTGGTATGTTGTTTGTAATGTAAAAGAGAACATTGATCAGGCGTCCGGGCAGATTCGTTACAACGGCACGGTGCTTGTGAAAACGACCGATGGTCAGGTTATTGGTACTTACGCTGTGCAAAAGTACAACCAGGATTTTTCTCTTTCGCCAGGGGCACCTTTGAATAAAGCACTGGTCGACGGAGCAGCAAGAGATGTCATTGGCGCGCTTGCCCAGAGGGCAATTGCACCAATTCAGCAAGCTGTGGTCGTCGAAATGGAAACCCGGGAACGCGTCATGCAAGCCGGTGAGCTTGCTAGTCAAGACAAATACGATGATGCTATTGGTTTGCTTTCGCCCATCACTCCAGATACAGCGCATTTTGGTCGTGTTCAGAAAATGATGCAGACTCTAGTTATGGAGCAGCAATCTTTGAAGGCGTATCAAAGTGGTTTGCAAAAACAAAAAGAAAAGCACTATGCACAAGCAATTGCCTCATACAAGCAGGTGAGCGCACAATCTAAACGCATTAAGTTGGCCCGCCAGAAAGTTGCCGAATGTACCGCTGCCCTCAAACACTGATAAAAGTTACAAACAAGCCAGCCTAAAATTGGCTGATTAACTGTCAGGACTTTATTCAAATCAGGCTTTCTTGTAAACTGATGGCTGGTTTGTTGCTGCAGGCATGAATGTTCATTGCCTGATGCCAGTGACTATAGTTTCGGCGAGGAGCATGTGATGAAGCTGCGAAAAATCGGTGCCTTATTGTCAGCACTGTTTTTGGTATCCCAGATTGTTTTGCCTGTAGGCGTTCATGCTGCAGCAAAACGTCGAGTGGCTATTTTGCCTTTTGAATACGGAGCGGTTTCATCTTCTGTTGGCACGGTCGACGTGGGCAAAGGGATTACCACCTTGCTTATTACCAAACTGGTTAATGACGGGACTTATTCGGTTGTTGAACGCCAGGTTTTAGATTCTATTTTGAAAGAACAAAATCTTTCAGTCAGTGATCGAGCTGACCCAGCAACTGCAGCCAAGATTGGGAAGTTGCTTAGTGTTGATGCAATCATTGTCGGAACAGTTACTCAATTTGGTTTCGAAACCCATACAGCTAATGTGGGCGCTGCTGCAAGCTCTGTCACCTCGTACATTCCTGTGGTTGGCGGATTCGGCGGTTTTGGTGGTCTTAAGAGCCACAAGAGCAAAGTTCATGTAGCCATTGATGCTCGTGTTGTTGACATCAACACCAGTGAAATTCTTGGCGCCGTTCATGGTGCTGGTGAGTCAAAACGTGGTGGCATGTCGATGTTTGGTGGCGCAATGGGAAGTGGTGGTGGTTTCGACTGGGGCTCATCTGATTTTGCTTCGTCTATAGCTGGTGAAGCTACTCTGGCCGCTGTCGATCAGATGGGTGGTCAGATCGTCGAACTCGCTGCCAAAATTCCAGATGGACAATCAGTTGCAGCAGCCAACGTTGAAGGCAAAGTTGCAGATGTCACCGGAACACAGGTGATCATCAATGTTGGCAAGCAAAATGGTATCGCCGTCGGTGACAACCTTTCGGTCGATCATCCATATAAAACCATCAAAGACCCAACTTCTGGCAAAACGCTGAAAGAGCTGACGAATACTGTTGCCGTTATCAAAATCTCGTCTGTTGATCCAAGTTCTGCTACTGGCGATATCGTCAAAGGAGCAGGCGTAGCTGTTGGCGATTCGGTCAAGAAGGTGACAACCGATGTGAGTGCTGTGATTATCAAATCAGTTGGTGGCAGCGCATCGCTAGGTTCAAATATAAATCATTCGCTTAATGCTACTGGTTCGGTTCTCAAAAAGACGACTACAAAATGAGATATCTTGCCGCTTCTATATTGATTGCCGTGGCTGTAACAGGTTTTTGCTCCGAACAAGCACTTTGCAAGGACCAAGACTGGAACAAAGAACTACAGAAAGGCTATACACAGATATCTACTGGGAATACCGAGCAGGCGATTGATTTTTTTAAAGGAAAGGTTAGAAAAAATCCAACTTCTGGTGCCTGTCACACAGGTCTTGGCATCGCTTTGCGCCGTCTTGGCAAAATTAGCGATGCCAAGTCCGAATTTCGCCAGTCTACCGAACTCGAGCCCGGGTTTGCCGAGGGTTTTTTGGAGTACGGCAAGGTTCTCGAAGACGACAAAGAGTTTGAAAACGCCGCCCAGGCTTTCGAAAAATATCTCCAGCTTAAGCCAGACTCGGGACAAAGAAGGGCCATATCGGACAGAATTACTTACTGCCGCAATCAAAAGCAGTAATAATTGAAGTATCGGTAACCCACACAAGCTGAGGACGCAATAGTGAGCAATGAACCAAACATAGCCTATTTCAAAGGCAATTTCGTGCCACTTGCAGAAGCGAACGTCAGCATCATGAATCATTCGTTCATGTACGGCACCGCTGTATTTGAGGGCATTCGTGGCTACTGGAGCGAGAAGCAGGGCGAGATTTTTCTATTTCGTCTCGAAGAGCATTTTGAGCGGATGCAAGACAGCATGAAAATCATGCATTTGCAGACTCCGCACACAGTGGCTGAGCTTTGTGACATCACCACCGAGCTCGTACGTCGCAATAGCCCTAAAACCGACATGTACATACGTCCGGCAGCTTATAAGACGGCTCATCGAGTTGGACCAAGCCTCGATAATAATCCAAGCGATATTTGTATGTTTACCGTGCCGTTTGGTGATTATTTTCATGGCGCTGAAGGCTTGAAGGTGCAGATTTCTAGCTGGCGCCGGGTGGAAGACAATGCAATTCCTGCTAGAGCGAAGATTGTCGGTGCGTATGCAAACACAGCCCTCGCTAAGACTGATGCGCTCAATGCTGGCTTCGATGAATGTATCGTGCTTGCAGAAAATGGTCACGTCTCAGAAGGCAGTGCCATGAATTTGTTCGTGGTCAAAAAAGGAATTTTGATCACTTCGACGACCACCGAAAACATTCTTGAAGGCGTGACGAGAGCAAGCATTCTCGAAATCGCCAAAGACCTCGGCCTCAAGACTGAGTGCCGTACGGTAGATCGAAGCGAGTTGTACATTGCTGATGAATTGTTCTTCTGCGGTACTGGCGCTCAAATTGCCCCCATCATCGAAGTTGATCGTCGCGTCATCGGTGATGGTAAAGCTGGTCGCATCTCTAATCTCATTAAAGACACTTATATTTCAGCCTGTCGCGGTGAAGATCCAAAATATATGAAGTGGCTGACACCGGTTTATAAAGCCGAACCCAAAGACGGACTCAAGGGCAAAGTTTCGTCATCAGCGACTCGTTAAACTGCCGCTATTTAATCGTGGTTGTCGTTTCATTTGTTGATTCCTGTCCATTGAGGACATGATTGAGCGAATCGCTTATTTTTGGATATTCGAATTGAAAACCGCTTTCCTGTAATTTATCGCATTTGACTCGTGCGCTCGACAAAATCAAGGCATCAGCCATTTCACCCAGAATCAGACGGGCGGCTAAAGCTGGCATCGGGAAAATTGTCGGTCTCTTAATGGCAGCACCGAGTGCCTTTGTGAATTGTGCGTTTGATACTGGATTTGGTGCCACCAGATTGACTGGACCTGAGAGTGTTGCTGTGATGAGGCAGTGATAAATTGCTCGAACTTCATCGTCTATGTCGATCCAGCTCATGTATTGCACGCCATCTCCCATATTGCCGCCTGCGCCCATGAGAAATGGTGGGAGCATGGCTTTTAGCGCCCCACCTTCTTTTGAAAGAACTACCCCGGTGCGCAAATTGACGACCCGGATTCCAGCCTCGCTAGCTTTTGCCGTTGCGCTCTCCCATTCTTTGCAAACATCACTGAGAAAATCAGTGCCAACCGGTGAGCTTTCACTTAGCTCCTGTGCGCCTCGATCACCATAGAAACCGATCGCTGATGCGCATAGAAAAGTTTTTGGACCATTTTCAAGTTCCGCCAGTTTCTCGCTCAGGGCACGCGTTGGCTCGACGCGGCTGCTGCGAATAGCCGCTTTTTTTGCGTCGTTCCAGCGACCAGAGGCGATGCTTTCACCAGCTAGATGAATGACAGCGTCCACTCCTTTAAGTTGATTGAGCGCATCTGAATCAGCTTTTTGATTCCAGACGATGTCCTGGGGGCGAGCGGAAGCACCGTTGCGCAAAATTTTGACTACTTCGTGCCCAGCTTCCTGTAATGTCGATAAAAGTCTATGTCCTACCAGACCGTTGGCTCCGCTGACAGCAACTTTCATCATCCACCCTCCAAACTCTCACGCTATTATAATGACTGTTATAAGTGAATCACGGGTGAACACATTAAAGTGCATATGAGCAGCTTTTATCCGCCTTTTGTTCACCGCCTGTTCACGTTCAACTTTTATTATTCGTATAGAGAGCGCTAGTAACGCCCCCGCAGTTCTGGCGCTCTCTGTTTTTTCAAATAAATGATTAGGATGAGTAATAGCTGTCTGCTTTCAGGAGATTGAGTTTGGAGACTATGAACGAGCCGAACAAATCCTGGCATTCGCAAGAGCGTCTCAAAATTCTGGAAAGAGCCGTCCAATCTGCGCGTAACGGAATTGTCATTACCGACCCGAAGCTGCCTGATAATCCAATTGTCTATGCCAATCCTGCTTTTTCAGAATTGACTGGATACAGTCAAGCGGAAATCGTGGGACATAATTGTCGGTTTTTGCAAGGCGCTGATTGCAATCAAAGCGAAATCGCTGAAGTGCGCTCAGCCATTGCTGAAGGTCGTTCTCTTATGACGATCTTGCGTAACTATCGCAAGGATGGGACTTTGTTTTGGAATGAATTGAGTATCGCGCCTGTGCACGACGATGAAGGCACTGTCATCAATTTTATCGGTGTCCAGAACGATATCACAGCGAGAAAAGAGTCTGACCGACGCGTCTCTGAATTCTATTCGATGGTCTCTCACGAGTTGCGAACACCGCTCAGTTCTGTTAGAGCCTCTCTTGGCCTAATAGACGAAGGCTCAGCCGGTGATATACCCTCGGGTGCTAAACGTCTGGTCACTATCGCCTTACAAAATGCGGAACGTCTGTTGAAACTTGTAGACGACATCTTAGATTTCAAAAAAATGGAAACCGGAAATCTTGATCTCAACACAGCTATCGTTGAGCCAGACATAATCGTCACAAGCGTCTTGTCGTCACTCAGTCAACTGGCTGCTAACGCCGATATTCAAGTGATCAAGCAAATCAACACTCGTAAATCGCTATGCGCAGATTCAGACCGCATCTTACAGGTGCTTATTAATCTCATCGCTAACGCAATTAAATTTTCTCCTCGAGGTTCAAGAATTACGGTAGCAGTTAAAGACGTCGGTAAGTCAATGCATTTTGCCGTCACCGATGAAGGTCCTGGTATTGCTGAAAAGGATAAGGAAAAACTCTTCCTTAAATTCCACCAGTTGGATTCGTCGGACACGCGACCTAAACCTGGAAGTGGCTTGGGTCTTGCAATATCGAAAACGATTGTAGAACTGCATGGAGGAACCATTGGGGTCGATAGTGCTGTTGGAAATGGCAGCACTTTCTGGTTTATCCTTCCATTAGTACCTAAGTCGTAACGATGGCAAAAATACTTTTAGCTGAAGACGATCATGACCTTTCTGAAGTGCTGACGTTTGCGCTGAAAAATAACGGTCATATGATTCAACAAGTTTTCGATGGACAGGAATGTCTCGTTCATCTTCAAACATGTAAATTCGATTTACTCATTCTTGACTGGATGATGCCACGCGTATCCGGGCTGGAAGTCTGCCGTGAATATCGCAGTAAGGGTGGCAAAATGCCTATCTTGATGCTGACGGCAAAAATCAAAATTGAAGATCGAGAAAGTGCTCTCGATTCTGGGGCCGATGATTATTTGACCAAGCCTTTTGACCAGCGAGAACTTGCAGCAAGAGTAAGGGCTTTACTGAGACGCCCAGATGCTGTCGTTGGCAATGTGTTGAAATCCCATGATATTTCGCTCGATACTGTGACACTGACTGTTACACGTGGCACCGACGTGATTCATTTGCGCCCCAAAGAACTGAGTCTGCTTGAATTTCTGATGCGGCATCCCAATCAAGCATTTAGTACCGACGCCTTATTACAACGAGTGTGGCTGGATGACGTGGCGGCCACATCCGACAATTTGAAAACTCACATCAAGATGCTGCGTCAGAAGCTTGATGCTGGTCGACCCGTATCGATAATCCGCACAATTCGTGGTCGTGGTTATTTACTTCACGACCATTGAGTCGCTAGCATAAAGCATCTCGATTGTCTTTTTGTCTCTTGGCGAAAGAGCTGGGGCTTCGCTGTCTCGATTGCTGAAGAACATGATGTCTTCTTTGTGAGGAGAATGACCAGTCAATCCGAGTGCGTGCCCCACTTCATGCAGACACAAAGATTTAATCGAACTGTCAGTGACTTCCAAACCGGGCTTTGGCAACGTCGAAAGCACGATCACCGACGAGCGAATGACGTTTGCAAAAGATGCGGTTTGCGCTTCTCCAGATTCGACTTTTAGTTTGCCGTTTTGATCCAGCAGTTTATCCACCCATTTGCAAACAATGTCTGCGGAACTCCTGTCTGATATGGTCTTCCAGCTTAAGACCTTTGATGCTTGTGTCCACAGATCGAAGGCTTCGGTAAGTGCATTTTGATAGCTGACCTGATAGCCGACAACATCAGCCGCCGGTTCAAAATAGACATTCAAGATCTTTTTGTCGAAGCGAATTTTTTTGTCACCGCTTGCTTCATACAAATAGTCCGTGGCATTTTCATCAACTGTCGCAACTTTTACTTTTTTGAAGGCTGTGAGCAGTTGGCGGATAGTCATCACATCTGGTGCATCGGGATAAAGAGTGAGGTATTTTTGAAAGTAAGGAGTGGCCTTTGCGACATCGCCAATTTGCTGATAGTAGGCACCCATGTCTACAAGCGCTGATTGGTCGTTGGGCGAGAATTCTAACGCCAGCTTCAAATGTTTAAATGCCTCATCGAACTTTTCAAAATGTTCAAGCACTTGAGCTAAATTTGTGTGCACCATGCACGATGCTTGATTGGGATCGAATTTACAAGCTTCATCGAGACTACTTTGGGCTTCATTCCATTGGCTTTTTGAAATAGCATTTAGAGCCTGATTACATAGGACAGAAGCTTTGTAGGCTGGATCGCTGGTGGAAGTGGCATTTACTACCTGACCATTGCCATTGACAGCAAAGACTGAGTTTGCGTGCATCAAAAATATGGCCAAAAAGCTGATGGAGTTGGCAAATTTTTGCTTTGACATTTTTGAAGCGTCCAAATCCACCGACCAGCTAAAGATTAGCACAGCAAGCTATATCTGTGTTCACGGGGGGATTGGGGGAACGAATTGTCCGCCAATTGCTTCACCACTTTCTGGAGGATTTCATCATGAATGACACAACAACAGTAAAAGTTGATTCGCGTTTTTCGCCTCAAGGCAAAGATGGTCAAAAATATCTGGCTTGCGGCAAGAGTCTTTCTATGCGGTTATGGCTGGATGAGCCTTCCGAATCGAAAGAACCTACCATAAGAGAATACGAAACCGTCGGTTATGTGTTAAAAGGCAAAGCCGAACTGACATGCGAAGGACAGACCATAAGTTTGACTGTGGGAGATTCTTGGGTTGTTCCCAGAGGTGCTCGTCACAACTATCGCATCATCGAGTCGTTCTCAGCAATTGAAGCAACCAGCCCGCCGGCTGAAGTCCATAATCGTGAGGCCAGCAAAGGTCAGCCACAATCGAAACCGGCTGAACTCCCTCTAGAACGGTGATAGTCAGCAACAATCAATGACTGGCAGGTTTGCCCAGTGCTAATAGCGATGTCAGAACGGCGTCGCCGTCGTCGTCTACTTGCACAGTTGCTGAGGCGCCTTTGGCCATATCTACCTGTTTTCCTTCTGGGAAAAAATATTGTTCGATGCCGTAGTGAAGGACAAGGTTACCACTCCAGCAGTTATCGACTCGGCCTTTCATTACGACCGATTGTGCCGACCATGCAGGTTTCGTTGGGTAGACATCTGTTGCTTTCCAGAGCTCACCATCAGCTTGAAAAACCACATAAACAGTTGAGTTTTTGCAGGTACTGTTGAGACTGTGGAATCTGACAATACTATCTGACAGACGCGCTTGCGGAAAATTCAGGACTTGGTAATTGCCGCGGAAAAAGTCAAATGGATCGGCTGGATTCGCTTCCAGTTTTATCGTTCTGCCTACCTTTACGACTTGTGAATATTTTCCTTCAAAACTTGCAAGTACTAGAAGTTGAAGAATGAGTACAAGACACACTTGTGTTTTTCGATTGGAGAGAATCTCCACAGGCGAGAACTGTATTGAATGCCTACCTGCTATCACGCCATTGGAAGTTAGCAAAGTAGAAGCGACCAGTGTCGCCGCGATTAAAAGAAGCAGTGTGAAATACATCGGAGTGAAAGTTTGCAATCCAGGTTCTGCCAGTATGCAGAAAGTCAAACACTCATTCATGTGCAATCCCCCTGACGAAAGTACGTCGTTGTTGCTCTAATAGATAACCGCCGGCAAGCAAGATTAAACCGCCAAGGATGAAAAAGATGGAGCGATTCATCATGGCAAAGAAGGTGTCAAAATATCGAGTCAAAACGGCGATTGCGAAAAAGACTGTGCATATATTGACTGCAATTGTACTCTCGAGTCTTCTGGCGCCCGAGTAAATGACTGCGATGAGCGATGAAAACAAAATCGCATTGGCAAGCAATTTAAAAGGCCACGTTACCGGTGTGAAGGTATTGCCGATGCTCATAATTGCCATCATGAGCGGTATCATAAAAATCAATGCCGCAATTTCATCCCGATTAGTTTTTACTGTTTTGAAAACGTAAGTAATGCTTGCGGTTGTTAGCATCACAAGGGTGGCAAGAGGAAGATAAGAATTGCTGTTGGTGAAAGAGCCGCCAGAATCAATAGTGGTGATGTAGACACTGCAAAAACCTATGAACAGGCTTATGACAAGATAGCAATTGGCAAATAACGGTTTGTATGAGCGGTGCCATAAGTACCAGCTGAAAAGAGTGCTGGCGTATAAAAAAGCGGGCATTATCGGCCCTATTATTTGTGAACCTTGTCCGCTGTACCAGATGCCCAGACCTTGAATTAAAGCCATGACCATGGCGCTACGACTTTTGAATGAGTAGCTCAAAAACATTGCCAGAGCAAAAACGATTAGTGCCTGGAAAAATTGTGGCTGACAATAACCCCACAAAAGAAGAACCAGACCGTTGAGTACAACCAGTGGATGGCTGCGAGTAACTACAGCCATAGGGATTAAACCAAACGACCAGATTGATAATCCAAGAGACCAGTTGAGGTCTAGCTGGAATGTCTGAGCGATTAACCAGACTCCAGCTCCGTATATCATTCCCCCCAGCAAAAATAGAGCAGAACCAAGTTTTTGATGATGAGAATGAAAATGTAGCTTCAAGGCGAGCATATTGACTGTGACTATGAAACCGCAAATAATTCCGAGTTTCATCAGTGAGCTCATTGCTTGCCAGTTCGAGCCGACAAAAAGCAAAACTCCCAGTCCCACTAATACGCTGCCCAGAATGCTAATTATGGTGATTAAACGATTGCTAGATTCAGTGACTGGATACATTGCAAGCAGTGTCACCGCATTTGTCTGCTGGATGACGCCAGCCTCAATCCAGAGTGGCACTTCTTTTTTTAAAGCTCTAGCAAATTGCTCTGAGCGTTTGTTCGTCATAGATGAACCTCTGCGATATGATTGCCGTAATAGCTTTCAGGGATATCTATAACGATAGACTTTTCGGGAGCTGCAATTAGGTTGGCGAAACACTTTATAAAGTGATGGGAGTAGATTTTGAATAGCCCGCTAGTTCCAGCAGACTTTATAGTGCCCACTTCTTTAGAGACTGCTGATTTTCGATTGCGCATGTTGACCATACATGATGTCGTCAAAGACTATGATGCGGTCATGACCAGTGCCAAATCGTTGCAGGGAGTATTCGGTATCGGATCAACCTGGCCTACCGAAACACTAACACTGGAACAGGATTTAATTGATTTGGCCTGGCATCAGAAGGAATTTCAAAGACGTTCATCTTTTGCCTATACGATGATGTCTCTAGATGAAACCCGCTGTTTGGGTTGCATGTACATTTATCCTCCGACTTCTGAAGGAGTCGATGCAGAAATTATATTTTGGGTGCGCGACAGTGAGCTTGAATCTGGCCTTGAACAGAAACTTTTCGAGACAATAAAAAAGTGGATGAAAGAAAAATTTCCGTTTGCGAGTGTCGTTTATCCTGGTCGCGATCCTGTAAGCGGTGTGCGATACAAATGATGTTTCTCATTTGACGACATCAGAATCGATTGTTCTTAAAAGGTCGCGCAGATGATGAGACATTAGCAGTGACAGTGCCGATACATCAGAAAGCATGTTGATTTCGTCTGACAGATCATCGATCGACATGCTTTTTTTCGAATCTTTCATGCCGCAGACAAGGTCCAATTTAAGTTTTTCGCGTCTACTGCCATGCGGCTCCAGTTCATTACGTCGAATCCATATTTCTTCTAAGTGTTCGATGCGACTTTTGGTTGGATCTTGCGGTGCACGTCCGTGGAAAAATCGCCAGACGCTTTCGGGGTAGGTCGTCGCTTCGTCTGTTGGTCGTCCAAATAATTCGGCTAGGACAGTGGGACTTCCTTGGCCAGACGTCTTGCCACCAGCATTTTGCTTGAGTGCGTACATAGACATTGTCGTCGAAACGACGCCAGATAACATCTGATAGAAGTTCCCCGGAAATGCTGGCAGTCGGTTGGAAAAGCCTAGAGAAGAGCCAAGTGTGTTTAACGTACCCGAGGCGATAAAATTGGCGGCATTGTTAATTTCGACCCGTCGATCTCTTTGAGAGGTGAGAGTTTGTCTTAATGCCTCGAGCTTGTTTTGTTCTCTTTCAGCTTCTGCCTGCACAGAGGCTGCGTCGAAATAACTTTCTAAAATGGTTTCATTGATTTTTTCTCTGATGACGGCTTTGCGTTCGACCGGAGTCGTGGGGCTGTAGAGCTCGTCGAGAAGTGCTCTTACTTCTAACTGCTCGGCCAATTCTTCGTTTGAGGGAGATAATTTGGTCACGTTTATAGCGGTAAACAGTGCCTGTTTGGGTCTGTCCACTAGATTGCTTGCCGCCCAGCAGTTCTGGCTAAAGAGACTACAGGTCAAAGCGATCAGGGATAATTGTCGTAGTTTCGAATTCAATTGATGTTGTCAAACAGTGCAAGGCTATTAACCGTCTTAATTTAGCCCGGATTGCCAGTAATTGTGCTTAAGTTTTTTGTAAATAGCCCGCAATTGTGCTTGGCCGACAATCAGGTCAAAAAGTCTTATCAAACCAGTGCGACATCAATTTCAATGCTTCGTTTTCACCGTGGGGTTTGTATGAATGATCGCCCTCTACGACAAAAGAACTATATGGAGCCTTAAGCAACTCTTGTACTTCAGTCAATTCACTTAGCGGACAGAGGCGATCTTTTGCGCCAGTGATAAAAATTACTGGCGCTTTGAGTTTCGACATATGAGACCAGTCGCGTCGCTTGGACTGAGGTGACAGACCCTGCAAAGGAAGCCCGTAGAGTGCGTAACCATCGATGTTATCGTTAGAGGCTCCAATGTATGTGCTCAATCTTGCTCCAAAAGACTTACCTAGCAGAATCAGCGGCTTGCCCGAGGCGACAGTGCGTAGATAATTCAAAACGCTCTCCATCTCTTTGATTTCGCGCTTGCCACCACTTGAGGCCACACCTTTGCGAGCGACATAAGAATAGTTCCACCGCAAAGTGAGAAAGCCAAGATTTTGTAATTGTGTGGCTGTTTTAAAAAGTAGTGGAGTGTCCATATCGCCGCCAGCACCTGCGCTTAGCAGCACACTCCCTCTTTTGGCAGTGCCACCAATACCAGCATCAAGGCAGCCCTCAATTTTTATCCTTTTATCTGTCACTTAATCCTTCGCGTGAAAAATAATTTGAATTTCGTGAGGTAGACGTTTTCGTGTATAGCGCAAATCGATCACTTTATGTATTGTAAGAATAACATCGTTGTTTTGAGCGGAGGGGGCTTCTTGCGTAAGCAAACAGGAGCTATAGCCCTTGCGTTGAATGTCTTCATTGCCATTTTCGTAGTGGGCTCTTTGGGTATCGTCTCTTATGAGATGAGCCGTATACTTCTTGCGCGTGAGCAACTAACACATTGCCTGCAACTTGCTGCTCTTGGCGGTGGTGCCGAGATGGCATCTTCAAGTACAGTCGGTGCAGCAGCTCAAGCCAATGCCGCAACGATGGCTACTTTCATTTTGCAAAAGAATTCTATTCTGGGTCAATCGCTGGCCAATGATATTGTCACTGTCAGTTCACCAGTCAACATGAATCCGACTGCTGGACAAATTGCTATTGCCTTTGAGTTTGATGATCCCATCACGAAGATGCCCTCTGCAACAGGCAACGTGATGAAAGTGTATGGCACCTATGCCTACAATTTATTTTCCGGTGGCTTTGGTGCAATAGGTGTAGGCGTTTATGCTTTACAGGCACAAGCACAGGCTGGCCTGCCTTCTCTCGATCTAGAAATTGTTTATGATTCGTCTTCGTCAATGGACGATCAAACTCCAGTCACTATGGTCAGACGCTATTGGGATTACAAAGTCCCTTCGTCTGCTTATCTGATTCCGCCAGGTGGTGGTGGCGGCGGGTTAGACCAGGGTCCAATTTCTGGTTTAGTATGTTCACCGCCATTTGGCTCGGCCCTTAACGCCATACCTCCACAAAATCTTGATGCCGCAGGTGATCCCAAAGTGACGCCCTGCCCAAAGGAATTTAGTGAGGTGGGCAACGCTGGTCGTACCGTTCCTCTAAGGGGTATTACAAATTCTGGTTCACCTCCTGGTGACACTGCACCTGGTCTTGGTGGTGTCGGTATAGCGGGGCTGTCAGTTGGACCTGGAAATACCAAAGATTCCTATGCATTGCTGCCTCACAACCTCAGGCAGAAAAAGAAAATAAACTGGTTGAATTATTTGTGTCACGCTCTAAATAAATTTCGCCTGGAGCAACCTGCTGAAGCTCACTTTAGCCCTGGTTTCGACCCTGGCGATCCCGCCTATAATCCATGGGGAGCAGACCCCACCATGTTTACTGATATGGTGGTCAATATTGATGGTAACAATGCTTTCGGAGGATACACAGGTTCTGGAGTCTTCGCCGCATATCCATTTCCGACGATTGATTTTTTAGTAGAGGCAGCGCGAGGTAATATGGAGAGCAATGGCATTGCTCCCAATACGTACACTGATTGGGCGATTGGGTCTGCCGCTCAACCAGGCTACCAGCAGGCCTATCTCTATCTAGCTTATTTGCAACTACAGCCGAAAACTGTAATCGAATCAACTGTTAGAAACTTTATGACCAAGTTGCTGCAAACATCGGATTGTCATTTTGGCTTTGTCGCTTATAACAATCGTGCTGGTTTGAGTGTTAGCGACACAGATACGGCTCCGACAGTCTCCTGGGCCTATAATCCGGGGAATGCTTTAAATACCAGTTATCTGATTCCTCAGGTGCCACTTTCGACAGCCTCTAATAATTACGCTGCTGTCACTTCAGTACTGACTCCGCCTTCGGCGATTGGTACCATGGCACCACCTTTGTTTACTCCCAACGGTGGTTCAAATTTAGCCGATGGTCTAACGCAAGCCGTGAACAATCTGACTGGGCCAAACAGTCGCACAGGTGCCATGAAAGCGATAGTGGTTATCACTGACACCGTTCCCAGCCGCGATCTCGCTGGAACTATCTATAAATCTCCTGGCTCTAATGGTCCAGCAATAAATGATGCCCTAACTGTAGCGAGAGCTGCAAACACTGCGGGTATTCCTATTTTTGTCGTGGCGCTAGATCAAAGTCAGGGAGCCGCTATGACACCATATTTCACTAGTCAGTTTAGCGATACAGCTGCTGGTGGTCTGGTTTACACAGCAGGCAACGGTGGTGCGCTTTACATAGACACATGGTCATCACCTGCTGCCATGTACACAACTCTCACGGGCAGTTTCAATAACGTCGTCAGACAATTGATGACTCTTACCAAAGGTACTCTTGGATGACCAAGCAGCGCCTCGCATCTGGTACCACGCTTGCCGAAATGCCACTCGCGTTATGGATTATCATTATGTTGTGCTTTTCTCTTTTGATTTTAGCGACTGAGACAATTCGCTTTGGATTTTTTTGGAATGCTTGTCGCGAAGCTGCTTTGCACGCCGCTCAATGCCAGACCTTTGTTGTCGATTCGGCTGTTGGCAAATCCGCTTGCAACACTGCTACGAGCTGGGCCACGCTTGCAAGTTCTTCATTTTCTGGAATTACAATTGTCCCACCGGTCAATGTCTATATTTTGCAAACTGACGTTTATGCAGGCACCACTTCCAAATCGTTGAGTCGCGTACCTCTCGTGAATGCCGTCGATACTTCACGCAATATTTATGATATCCAGGTAGAACTGAATGGACAAATTGACCCCTTAATTTCCTTCGGGCAATCTTGGTTCGGCAGTGTGCCAGGGTTAAACGCACCTATTCCGGTAACTGTTCACTCGCAATATACAGCTGAAGTACCACAAGGACTGAACAAATAAATGCTCAGGCGCCAATGTCAGTCAAGATTCAAATATAGAACGGCTCGCAGCCAAAGTGCGATGAGTTTTGCTGAAGTAGCTGCCTCTTCATTTCTCGTCATTATCATGGCGGCTTTAGCTCTCGATATTTCGCTTTTAATTTTTGCATTTTCGGTCAACGACAAGGCTTGCACCGATGTGGTCAGGGCGGCGGCGCAACAAACCAGTGCTTCGCAAGCGATGATTTTCGCCACGGCGTCAATTAAAAATCACAAAACGGATGGAGTCTTTATCAGTCCAATTGCTCTGACTTTACTCAATTATCATGATTACGGTGGTACTCCACCAGCAGGTGAAACACCCTATGTGCAGGTGACTACCTCAGTAAAAGTGAAGATGCCTGTGCCGTTATATTTCTTCGGTGCGTCCTGGACGAACGATATGAATTTCAGCCAGACTTACACTAGTCCAATCATAAAAACCAAATATGTTCTTCCTTAAAAGCGGGCTAATAGAGAAGCTATGTGCTTTTTTGATGCTTGGTGGCGCCAGCATGATTCTGCTGGCGTTATTTGTTTTTTTGCGAATGCCGCAGATCTTGATGTTCGATTCTACGCGAATGTTTTTGCAGTGGCTGACGTCAGCTCTCTTTGCTTTTATATTGATCTTTAGCTATCCACATTTTATCTGGTCTTATCGCTGTGCTTATCAGCAAGGTTTTGATTTTATCCGTCGCCATTTCTTAGCGCTTGTGGTAGCGCCGATAGTCCTCCTAACTCTCATTCTTGTTTGCATAATGACCTGGAGTCAGCCTGTTACGGTCCTACCATGGGTGTCTAGTGCAGACAATACTTTGCGTTCGTTTGGTTTCGATTTGCACTGGTCTTCATACAGGAGCTGCGGTCAACTTTTACTTGCAAATTTATTCATCTGTCAGACAATTATGGCGGTCCAGCACTATTGCATGCAAGCTTATGGAGTCGCGCTTCAAGGTGGAAGTGATGAAGGTCTGAAAATATCCACGCGGCAAAAGTTGCTACTGAGACTGAATCTTTATGCGCTTGCGGCGATGAATCTCTTTAGTGGTTATACGTTCTTCGCCTTCTTTAATACAAGCAATTTTGTCTATCACCCGGTGCAATTTCCTCAAGTTTTTGGTGTAATTGCAATTGTTTTTTTCTTTGCGACTGGCGCTCTATTGATTCTAAAAATAGTTGTCCCCATTTACAGGAAGACAAGCAAATTGCCGCCGATGGCAGCATCGGTGCCTGTCCTTTCTGTGTGGCTCTGGCTGCAACCATTCAACCAACCTTTTGGCTATCAAGCCTGGGTAGTGCCGCTTGCGCATGGCGCGCAATATCTATTTTTTGCACTTCGTATTGAAAACGCGAGATTTGACGCGAATATGTATTCCAGGCTGCCTAAAATCAAGGGCAGTCGTATATTATTCATCATGGTAATTTCTCTCAGTCTTATTGGAATTGGCTTTTTGAGTTTCAATTACTTGCCGGTATTATTCGATCAACAGCATTTCGTGCCTGGTTTGAATGGGAATTTCTTTTTGCTTGCCGCCTTTGTTTGTCTGAGTTTGCATCATTATTTTGTTGATGCTGTTGTTTGGAAGCATGATTCCCAGGCTAAGGCGCTACTGCAGAACTCCCTAAAAGGATCGCCAGGTGCCTGATTCCATGTTTTTGAGAATGAAGGTTTGTGCGATATCAACAATTCTGATATCGATAATTTTGATACTGTCTTTAGTGTCGCCAGTTGCGACGCTAGCTCAGGCCGATAAGGAGATTGCAGTTGAAATCGTCTCTTTGTCTCATACCGATGAGACAGATGCAGCGTCAACGCCTTGATTGAGTGAATTGCTATTGCAGCGATCTATGAGTGGCAGTAGCGAGAGCTTCTTCTTGCGAAATGCCGTGATTAACGTGCTCTTGCTTGATGATCGCTTTAGCGATTTTTGTCATCCGCTTTGCTTCGTTTTTAGCTTCAGTCTGTTCGAATGAATCTGCGTCGTGGTGCCAAAGCATTTTCCATTCATCCAACGCCTTATAGACCAACGGCAAAGTAGAAGCGTCTGCTGGGGAAAGTTTGATTTTAGCTGTGAGAGCACGGGCATAAAGCAAGTGACCATCAGGATCGCCTGGATCTAACTGAACGGCCTTGGCCAGTTTGCGCATCGCCTGTTCCGGTTTGCCGTTGCGAGTATCTTCGGCACCTTGAAAGCGCAGTTGCGAAGCTTCGGTCAAATAGGCAGCTGGTCCGGTACCAAAGAAAGCGGCGTTAACTGGCTCTCCGGAATACTGTTGATTGTTGCCGTCAACATGCGGTGAAATCGCGTCGGCTACGGCGTCTTTACAGGTGGTTGTCGAGCCGATGAAAATAAGCAGACCAAGCAAAGCTGTTTTTTGCATTTTTATTCTCAGTAAACTTTTGAATTTGAAGTTCTATTCGTTGGTGTCTTTTGTGACATCAGTGACATCGACGTCGGGCGCGCCTGCTTGCATTTCGGAGATTTGGTCGTTCAATTCTTGAATGCGCTCGTTGATTCTATGAATTTGAGCCAATTCATCACGCACTCGGTTCTTCAATTCTTCTCCGTCAGTAGAATTTTCGTCGCTGAACAAAATGACTGCGCGGATGCCGATTGTTTTTAGATGTCTTTCTTTTTCTGAATTTAAGGAAAGAACATTGGCTTTCAATTTAGCAATGCGCGCCAATTTAGATGCTTGATCGCCAGCTTGTTTTGTAGCGTTTTTGACTTTGTCGAACAGGTTGCCGAAATCAGGTGCTGTCATATCACTATCTCTTGAGGAAACACCAATACTATACGCCACCTGACCGCTGGTTCCGATCATTTAAAAAAGATCTTGATGATGACAGGGCGATTTATATATCTGTCAGGTCTATGTTTTGATGCACTATTTGGATCGACTGCCTGGCAAATTCTGTGGGCAACAGCAAGCTCAGGCGCAAATCTCCTGAAGCAACAAGGCGGATGGGAATTTGTGCGGCATTGAGCTTTTCAAAAATGAGGCTGACGACGTCAGCGCGTGAAGCCAGGGCTTTGCCAACTATTGAGATGCGCGACAAGCCGCGATCGAGGTGCAGCGCAGGCTGACCCAGACGTTTGCTGTGTGACTCGATGATTCGCAACACCTGGTCTAGATTCTTTTCTTTGACGACGAAGCCCAGTTCTTTAATTGGTTTATCTTCTCGGGCGATGATGAAGAGCATGTCGGTGGGAATGGCCAGCTCAGAAAATCTCGCAAACACTGGAGAAACACCCTCAAATGGGTCCGCCTCTTCATGGTTCATATCGATAGTCAAATTAACAGCGACCATGTTGTCATCGACGGCTATTGCAGCCACGGTGTAAAGTGGCGTCTCGGAGCTGTGAGTAACGAGTGTACCGATGTTTTCAGTTTGATCGGCAGAGCGAATACGCAAAGGCATAAGCGAATCGGCGGCAAATTCGAGAGCATCGGCAGACATCATTGGCGTGCCTGCATGAGAGAGCTCCAGTGCTTCGTCATAACTCAACGAAGCCAGCTTTCTAGCGTTTGAGACAATTTTTGGATCAGCCGTGTAAATGCCATCGTTTTCGACAAAGCATTCGCATCGTTCGGCATCAAGGGCTGAAGCGAGAGCGACTGCCAGTAAATCAGAGTCATCTTGTAAGCCGCTATCAAAGGACTTTGTATCCAGTACAGATGTGCTGCCGCCCACAATTCCTACCTCGCCTCTGGCCATGCAAAGCTCGAGTTGTTCAATATCAAGGTTATCGCTCTGGCTTCTAATTGCGCCACGCCGGGCGATTGCTGAACTGGGAAGAGAGCGCGCTGCTACTCCCAGTGATTCAAGGGCTAAAGACAACATTGTGGTTGCAACTTGCTCATTGGCCTCAAGCAGGTTATTTAATTCACGCATATTTGGCTGACTGTTAAGCCCCCGGGCCATTTGCATCCAGTCTCTACAGGATTGACTGCTAGGAGAGACCACAGATGTCACTTCATAACCCTGTCTGGTGGCAGATGCAATTTGCTCGGCAGCCATACGGATATAAGCTGGATTGCTGAAAGAGCCACCATCGAATTTTTGGATCAGTCGTCCCATCTGTGTCGCCAATCTATATCTTTGGGGGGGTGTTTCGGGTAACGATTACCGTCTAACCGTTGCAGTATAAGATATATTGGACGATCATGAAAGACCTTTCATGCAAATTGTGGTACCGAGTCTGGGACCATGGTGGCTAGTATCGTCGATGGTGCTGATGGCTAGATCGTTTCAGCCGATTTGCAATCTGGAAAAGATTGCAAACATTTTTTTGAAATTTCTTTCCACAACATCAATAGCGGCACTTTACTTCCTCCTCTGGCTATGTTGCAGCAATGCCCAGCACCTAAATAATGCTGTGGCTTGCCGAGACGTTTGCGAAAGTGGGTAGTTTGAAGACGCGCTAAACTTCCCACATGGGGATGCGAATGTCTGTGGTTTTAGCAAAGTCAATTGCTTCGTCGTAGCCGGCATCAACGTGTCTGATTACGCCCATACCAGGATCTGACGTCAACACGCGCTGTAATCGCTCGGCGGCTTCTGCTGTACCGTCGGCTACAATTACTTGACCAGCGTGCAACGAATAACCGATACCGACGCCACCACCATGATGCAATGATACCCAGCTCGCCCCGTTGACGGCATTTATCATGGCGTTGAGATAAACCCAGTCGGCAACAGCGTCTGAGCCATCTTTCATGGACTCGGTTTCGCGATTAGGCGAAGCAACAGAGCCTGCATCGAGGTGATCTCTGCCGATGACGATAGGGGCTTTCAGTTTTTTATCTGCCACCAGCTTGTTTATAATCAAGCCGAGTTTAGCGCGATCACCGTAGCCAAGCCAGCATATGCGCGCAGGCAGTCCTTGGAATTTGACCTGTGCCGAAGCCATTTTGATCCAGCGACAAAGGTGCTCGTCGTGTGCAAAATTCTCGATAATAGCATTATCGATGGTTTCAATGTCTTTGGGATCACCAGAAAGGGCTGCCCATCTAAAGGGACCTTTGCCTTGGCAAAATAGTGGTCGAATATAAGCAGGCACAAAACCTGGAAAATCAAAAGCGTTTTTGACACCGTGGTCGCGAGCGACCTGACGGATGTTGTTTCCGTAGTCAAAAGTGATTGTGCCCTGCTTTTGAAAGGCGAGCATAGTTTCTACGTGCTTCACTATTGATTTTTGTGCTAGCTCGAGACATTTTTCTGGATCTTCCTTGCGCAGTGCAAGAGCCCTTTCAAACGACATGCCGGCAGGCACATAACCGTTGAGTGGATCGTGTGCTGACGTCTGGTCCGTCATGACATCGGGGTTAAAGCCAAGCTTGAATAGCTCTGGCAATACTTCGGCAGCATTACCTTCAAGCGCTATTGAAAGCGCCTTGCCCTGTTTTTTTGCATCAGTGGCAAGCGCAATTGCGTCTTCTAAATTCTTGGCTTTGACGTCACAGTATTTAGTTTCCAGTCGTCTTTGAATTCTTGTGGGGTCGACTTCGACGCAGATTGCGACGCCTTCGTTCATAGTGATGGATAAAGGCTGTGCACCACCCATGCCACCAAGCCCGGCCGTGAGAACGATTTTGCCTTTGAGAGTGCCGTTGAAGTGTTTCTTTGCAAGGGCTGCAAAAGTTTCATAAGTACCCTGCAAGATGCCCTGTGTGCCGATATAAATCCATGAGCCGGCAGTCATTTGCCCGTACATCATGAGACCTTTTTTGTCTAATTCGCGAAAATGCTCCCATGTGGCCCAGGCACCAACTAAATTAGAATTGGCAATTAACACCCGAGGAGCGTTTGAGTGACTTTTGAAAACGCCAACAGGTTTGCCCGATTGGACTAATAAAGTCTCATCATTCTCCAAACCAACGAGGGACTTGACAATTGCTTTAAAGCAAGCCCAGTTGCGTGCGGCTTTGCCCAGACCGCCATAAACAATGAGCTCGTCTGGTTTCTCGGCGACGTCGGGGTCGAGGTTGTTGAGCAGCATCCGCAACGCGGCTTCCTGAACCCAGCCCTTTGTGTGCAAATCACTGCCATGTAGCGCCTTCACCTTAATCGGCTTCTGACTGGCGAAAATTTCTTCGAGCAGAAGGGCGCCTTTTGTTTGGGTCGGAGCGGCAGACATGATGCATTACCTCTGATTCTGACTAAGTAATTATGAAAACATTACTGATGACCAGGTGTGTTGTAAACTGGCAAGGTAAAGATCATATCGGACTTTCCTTGAATTAGGTGAGCCCCAGTGAATCCAGGGAGTTGTAATGGTCAAAGAACTATCTAAGCCAGCCCGTCAGCCCAAAGCTGAACCCGTGATTGAAACGATATCCGGGCTGCCTCTGAAAAGCGTGTATACAGCTGAAGATTTGAAGGGTTGGAGCTATGACAAAGATCTAGCCGATCCCGGTCAATTTCCTTACACCCGTGGTATTCACCACAATATGTATAACGGCAAACTCTGGACCATGCGCCAGTTTGCAGGCTTTGGTGGTCCTGAAGAAACCAATGCCAGATTTAAATATTTGCTCAGCCAAGGTCAAACGGGCTTGTCGACTGCCTTCGATTTGCCAACTTTGATGGGCTACGATTCAGATCATCCAAAGTCTCATGGAGAAGTCGGAGTCTGCGGCGTCGCCATCGATAGTCTCGAGGACGTTGAAATTCTTTATCGCGATATTCCTTTGCAGGATATCTCCACTTCCATGACCATTAATGGTCCAGCGGCCATCATCTTTTGCATGTTTCTGGCTAATGCTCAAAATCGCGGTGTCGACTTAAAGCTATTAAATGGCACCCTGCAAAACGACATTTTCAAAGAGTACATCGCTCAAAAGACCTATCTTGTTCCACCGCGCGCTGGTTTGAGACTGATTCAAGACATGATGGTGTTTTGCACCAAAGAAGTGCCACGTTGGAACACTATTTCGGTCAGCGGCTACCATATTCGCGAAGCCGGAGCGACAGCCGTACAGGAACTAGCATTCACACTGGCTGACGGATTTGCTTATGTTGACGCTGGACTTGCTGTTGGTTTGAAATTAGACGATTTCGTACCACGCCTTTCTTTCTTCTTTAATGCTCATATCGATTTCTTCGAAGAAATCGCTAAATACCGAGCTGCCCGTCGTATCTGGGCCAAGCGCATGCGCGACCACTATGGTGCTAAAGACGAGCGTTCACTAAAGCTTCGCTTCCATACTCAGACGGCTGGTTGTAGTTTGACTGCGCCACAACCAGAAAACAATATTATCCGCACTGCAATCGAAGCTCTGGCTGGAGTTCTTGGTGGCACACAGTCTCTACACACTAATTCTATGGACGAAGTGCTGGGCTTGCCAACGGAAAAAGCCGCTCACATTGCCTTGAGAACACAGCAAATCATCGCTCACGAAACAGGTGTGGCTAATGTTGTCGATCCTTTGGCTGGCTCTTATTACGTAGAGTGGCTGACGAACGAAATGGAGAAAGGCGCAAACGAATACTTCAAAAAGATTGAAGAAATCGGTGGCGTCATTGCTGGTATCGAATCTGGTTACTTTATGAAAGAGCTGTCTGATTCAGCTTATCGTTTTCAACAAAAACTTGATTCTGGCGAAAGAACTTTCGTTGGTTTGACTGGTTTTACAGAAGAAGCACCAGGACCGAAAATCGATATTCTCAAAATCGGCGGCGAGTATCAAGAAAGACAGGTCAACCGCATCAAGGCTCTCAAAGCTCGCCGCGACAATGAAAAAGTCGCAAGCACCTTGAGCGCTCTCAAGGATGTGATGCGCTCAGATGGAAACACTTTCCCATTGCTCCTAGACGCAGTTAAGGCTTATGCCACCATGGGTGAAATTTGTGATGCCATGCGTGAAGTGTGGGGCGCGTACCGTGAAAACGCGGTAATGTAGTTTCACTTTATGACGGTCTTCTTCAAGGTTCTTGGAAGCGGCATCGGCGATGTTGTAGTTTGCAAATCGACTTTTGAGTCCTTTTGCCGCAACACAAACGAGGATGTCGTTTTCGTCGCTCGCGGACCGCGCCAGGTTGGTTTATCTAAATTACTGGATGGCGCGGCAAGAGAGATTAATGAGTTTGAAATTGAACAGACCATGAAAGATGGCGATACGGTCATCAATTTGCGCGATCATCCCTGGCAGTGCGAGCATGATTGGTTCAGTGCGGATTTTAAAGTTCGCTATCCAAATATCAAAATTCTAGAAATCCTTGAGGACATATGTCGCGACAAGGGGATCGCGGCAACCCCCAGGGAGCTTAAACCCTTTGCTTTTGAACTGGATTCTCGGGCAGCTGGGAAGGTAATTGTGATACCAGGCACAACCATGAAAGCGAAAAAGATGAAGCCGACTTTCTGGCAGAGTCTAGTTAGTCAGCTGCGCACCAAAAACATAGAGACGATTATGCTTGGAAATGCGGATGCTTCGCCAGAAATATCTGAACTAGTCGACCTTGGAATTGAACACATCGCGACGCCAGATTTGCAGAATGCGATCAATTTGATTTCCAGTAGCAAGGCGGTGGTTTCGGTAGATACCGGACTGATGCATATTGCAGTGCAGCAGGGCATAAAAACGGTAGCCATATTTGGGCAATGCGAAATTTATTATCGACCGGCCAACAATTGCATTCCTATTTTTACTGATAGAAGACTCAGCGAGTATGAATTCACTGGTGAATATAAGCTTTGGAGTTTTGCAGTCGATTACGACAGCTGGGAGTATTTGCCACCAGCAGCCAATGATGGTTCTTTGATCAAATTTGATGATCCGGCAAAGATTATCGAGTTGCTAGGCTTGAGTAAACGCAGGTAGCGATGGCATGGACGATATAACTCACCAGCAAGTAACTGCGCTTTCTAAGCAGGGAGCTAAACTGCATGAGGCAGAAAATTATGCTGGTGCGCTCAAAAAATACCAGCGAGCATGGGAATTATTGCCAGAACCGAAGACAGATCTTGAGGCTGCAACCTGGATTCTGACGGCTATAGGCGACGCCAATTTTTTTATCCGGAATTTCCAGGCTGGCAAAGACAACTTGACCAAAGCGATGTTATGTCCAGATGCGATTGGAAACCCCTTTATCCATCTTCGATTGGGCCAATGTCAGTTCGAATTGGGTAATTTAGATAAAGCTGCCGACCAGTTAATACGTGCCTACATGGGCGCTGGCAAAGAAATTTTTGATGATGAGGAACCAAAGTATTTTGAGTTTCTCAAAACACGTGCACAAGCGCCCCCAAATGGCTGGTAAAGAATGAGCTCTTTATTGCCAGCTAATTTTCGGCTTTGAATACTTTTGAGCGAATATTTGCGGACAATAATGCCCATTACCATGGAATTATGCCGTCATCATTGAAGAATCCGGCTGTGGGACCGTCTTCTTCAAGAGTAGCCATTTTCACGATTATGGCTGCACCCTGCTCTACACTACGAGGTCCAGAGTTGTTGTTTATATCGGTAGCGACATAGCCTGGGCAAATAGAATTAACTTTGACGTTTTTGATAGCGCCTGCAGTCACAACCGTGAGCATATTCAGTGCAGCCTTAGAGCATGTATATCCTAGAATGCGGAAGTTGGCGAACTCAGAGCCTGGGTCACTGAGGGTACTCAACGAGCCGAGAGTGCTGGAGACATTCACTACGCGTGGTGCTTTTGATTTCTCCAGCAGTGCTTGCGCAGATTTTGTCACGCGGAGTGGTCCGAAAAAATTTGTCTGCATAGTTTCTTCAACTTTGGCAATCTCCGTGGTATCAAGCGCGGTGGTGCGCTCAGTTACTATGCCGGCGTTGTTTACCAGCACATCGAGCTTCCCTGCGCTCTTTTCAATCGTCGCCATGGCTGCGTCGACCGATGATTGCGAGGTTACATCCAGTTGAACAGCGTCGGCATCGATACCATCTGCTTTTAATTCCTTCGCGGTTGCTTGCCCTCGGCTGAGGTCGCGACTTCCTATGAATACTTTGAAACCCATTTTGCCAAGCTGCTTAGAAGCCTCTTTGCCGATGCCCTTATTCGCACCTGTAACCAAGACAACTTTCTTTTCCATTAAGCGATTATCTCCAAAACCGAAATTGACAGGTTCAGGTATCCTGTCAATTTTATCAGCTATAGACTTAGGCAATGCACGATCGTTAAACTTTCCAAGAATGCATGAAAGGTGTAAAGTGCCAAAATTCGATCTAGAGAAAACGCAAGAACTCGAAAGGTTGTTCCAAGTCGATCGCAAGGCTCGCGATGAAATGTGGTACAAGAGCTTTTTCAGCGCTGTGGTCGATGCCAGCCTTGTGTGCGGCCATCCACAAGTTGTGATTGGTCCAGATCAATTTCCATACTTTCATCTAGGTCTGCCGAGCCGTGGTGCGTTTGAACCGTTTTGTATTTCACACATACTCGATAACGCGCTTTCCAATGTATTTGGAGTTTGTATTTTTAGCAGCCTGGAAAATACGTCGGCACCGGAGTACGTTTTTAGCTACGGTGATTTATTGTCTTACAAGCTTTACGGTACTTTCGCAGGCGATCCAGCCGAGGTGAATACGCGGCCATCTCCCGCTCTCAAACAAGAAGTTTTGACCGAGGCTCGAGACATTTTGGTTGGGCAGCCAAATGAAGACTATCTACCGACAATATCGCTTAAAGCGCTTGGTGACTTTATGAGGAAGAGATTGGGGCATCCTGATCCCAAAATATGCTTGATTCTCGATACTCAACTCAAGCCATCCAAGAATTTAGCCGTCAATGTTGGAATCGATGATGTAGGCGGGGATCCAAAGCAGCTCCAAAGCATTTTCGGAGTGATAAGTTGGTTTCTTCCCCGCAACTACGGCCTCATGTCTGTACCGAGCGCAATTAATCAATCTGCGCTGGCAGCCTTGCCGTAAACGCCTACCCTATTTGAATCTTGTCAAAAACTTGTCAAAACCGCAGCGTTGTTTGACCCCTGCTTGGCGCAAATTTTTGTTTAATCGTTGACAGAAACTGACAACCGTATTGAACCGAGGCCCGGCTAACATGGACACTATCGTGATGCTACTGATGCTTCTCGTTGTGCTGATTTATCATTCGGAGCAAACCAAATATTTCAAAGAAATGAATGCAAAAATAGACCGTTTGGATGAGTTGTTTAATAAAAAGAACGAACCTGTAAAAAGAGAGCTGCGGCTTGTTGAGCGCGAAGAACGATACAGAAGTCGATGAAGGCGCGCTCATTAGTGAAAACACGATATGCAGACTTTGGGATGCTGATTATCATCATGCTTACCCTACTTGGAGCATAACCTTTGAGCGAAAGACTCTTATCTGTTTCCGTTGAGCCACCTAAATCTGCGTCAACACAAAATCTGCCAGAAAATGCTGCACCGAAAGAGTTCCAACGTCACGTGGAGCTTGAACAGGAAAAGTCATGTAATCCTGTCGCATTGTTGGCTGTGCAGATGTGGGAGCACATGAATAATTATTATGCTTTCTGCGATAAAAGAACGGGCACTATTCAGACAAATCCTATTTTGGATCTCGATAACCAGGGTCCCCAGTAGACTTTGTCTTTGGCAGACTTTTAGATGCAGTCTTTCGAGCTTTGTTTTGCCGAAAAGCATCTGACTGGCTCCCATTTGCCAGTCCTTCAGTCCACAGGTATTTGGGCAGCTCCATTTTGCCCTCCTCGTCAAACACGATGCCCTCGAGCTCCAGAAGGTGTTGTTGAAATCCCGGAGGAATATCAGCAATCTTGTGAGTACTCGTGCCGCCTTGTGTGTTGACCACTCTTTGCCATGGCACCGTCTTCATATCATTGATAGGCGACTCTGCCTTTCGTTTTTTACTGCCTAGAGCTTTAAGCGCCCAACCGACGCCCTGAGCGCTCATTCGTCCGCCAATCATGTGCGAAACAATTCCGTAGGTCAGAACCTTTCCTTTGGGAATAGTCTGAACAATTTTGTAGATTTCGTCGTAAACAGAAGACATTGAAAGCGCTTTATTTAAACGGCAGTCAACTTCTTTTTCGATGAACTCGATTCTTTGGCGTCAATCATCGGCGAAATTTGATCATCAAGAATGTAAGCAAACATCAGTGGTGCAACGATTGTGGCATCGGACTCAATGATGAAACTTGGTGTGTTGATGTCCAGTTTGCCCCATGAGATTTTTTCATTAGGAACGGCACCACTATAAGATCCATACGATGTGGTGCTGTCTGAGATCTGGCAGAAGTAGCCCCAGAAATTGCAATCTTCTTGCAAATCTTGTTGGATCATTGGCACCACGCAAATTGGGAAGTCACCAGCAATGCCGCCACCAATTTGATAGAAACCAATCGAGTGTTTTTTCTGATTGGCTTTGTACCACTCAGCCAATTCAGCCATGTATTCCAGACCAGATTTAACGACCTGGAAGTTCGAGATTTCTTTGTTGATCACATGCGAAACAAAGATGTTACCGAGCGTTGAATCTTCCCAACCTGGAACAACAATTGGCAGATTCTTTTCAGCTGCGGCAATTAGCCATGAGTCTTTAGGATCTATTTGATAGTGCTTTTCAATGGCACCAGAGCGCAGCAATTGATACATGAATTCGTGTGGGAAATAGCGTTCGCCAGCTTTGTCAGCTTTCATCCACAGTTCAAGCACTTCTTTTTCGATGCGACGAATGGCTTGTTCTTCAGGAATGCAGGTGTCTGTGACGCGGTTCATACCGGCGTCACGCAACTTTGCTTCTTCAGGAGCAGTCAAGTCACGATATTTGGGAATACGTTTATAGAAGTCGTGAGCGACGAGATTGAAGACGTCTTCTTCGAGATTGGCTCCGGTGCAGGTGATTGCATGCACCTTATCTTGCCGAATCATCTCCGCTAAAGACAATCCAAGCTCGGCTGTGCTCATCGCACCAGCGAGCGTCATAAACATCTTGCCGCCTTTTTCAAGGTGAGCGATATAAGCTTCAGACGCGTCAATTACGACTGCTGCGTTGAAGTGACGATAATGATGTTTGAGGAATTGCTTTATGCTCATTGCTTGAAATATTCTCCGCTTCCCTGTCAGTGCTGCAGCTTGATATGTTAAGCAACGGAGAGCCAATCCGTTTCCTATTCAGGATAAAGCTTCTCTCAGCAAGCCTGAAACGCCACTGGCCTGCCATAAGCAGACCAGTAGTGCAATGAGATGTAACTGTCGAAAGCCCTTTCGCTCAGCTAGAAGAGGTCGCTGGCATCAGTGCTTTTTTGTCGATTTTGCCGCTGGATGTTTTAGGCAATGCTTTGTGTGAGGGCAGAAAATCGTATTCCATCGGTCGCAATTCACGTTTCAAATGCTGTTTGCAAAATTCTTTCAGTTCAGCAATCAGGTCATGACGCGCAGTGCGAGCCGTTTGTACATCGCCTTCGAGTTTTTTGCTTTTTTCGTCATCGTTTAAAACGACGACAGCTTTGACGACTTGTCCTAACTGCTTATTAGGAATGCCGATTACAGCTACTTCTTTGACAAGATTGTGGCTGCGCAAGACATCTTCAACTTCAGACGGAAACACTTTGTTGCCGGCGACTACAATCATCTCTTTGTTGCGTCCCGAGATATACAGACGCTCGTCTTTCATAAAACCCATGTCGCCCGTGTTGTATTGACCGTCTTTGAGCACGGCCATCGTTGCTGTTGGATTATCCAGATAGCCCATCATCAAGCAAGAGCCAGAAATATGAATTTCGCCTGTTTGCCCGTCGGGAAGTGCTTTTCCATTTTCATCTGTAATAGTCACTTTCACTGATGGAATGATTTTGCCAACGGCATCAAGAGGTCCTTCGAGATTGAATGCAATGATTTTTGATTCGGTTGAACCGTATCCATTACACAGTCTGATGCCATATTTTTTCTCGAAATCTTGAGCGAGTGAAACTGGCAATGTGGCACCACCAGAGAGAACCCATTCAGCTTTTTTCAAATCTAGAGAGCCTGGCGGTAAAGCAAGCATTGCTCCATAGAGTGTGGGAACGCCGATATAAACTTGCGGTTCGTATTTCTTTGCGCAGGTGAAAAAGCTCTGTGGTGAAAGCTCGGTGAATATTACAGGCGAGCCATGCAAAAATGCGGCAAAAAATACTTCCAGACCAAAGACGTGGCTAAGAGGCAATGGCACCAGCATCTTTTTGCCATAGTTAAGATCAACGAGTGGTCCGAGTTGACAGAGATTGTTAATCAAAGTGTGCAGGTCATGTACAGCGCCTTTAGGAATGCCTGTCGTGCCCGAAGTCAAAATTACCAGAGCCGGTGCATGCACATCCAGCGTGGGTCGGTTTCTCGCTGCTCCAGCATTATCGACAACGCTGCTGTCAATATCTAGAGAGGCAAAGCCAGCGTCATCTGACAGATTCTTCAAGTCAAATTTGCGAGCATTGGCATGAGTATAGGAATTGGTCAGATTCGGATTGAATCGGCTTGAACCACATAGCAACTTCACGCCCACTTGATTGGCGACATTTTCCACTTCTTTCTCGGTCAATCTAAAATCGACAGGTACAGCGACCGCTCCCATCCGCCAGATAGCGGCGATGGCTGCCGCAAGCTCAGGAGAATTAGGGCAATTGAGCAGAACGCGGTCTCTTGGTTCAATTTTCAAAGACTGAAAGGCAGCCACTGCCCGGTCTTGCATCTTTTGAAAATCGGCGTACGTGACTGTTTTGTCTGTGCCGTCGGGGTGTCCTGCTGCTTGAATGACCGCAATTTGGTCAGTGTGTTCCGGGCGGCCGTTCTCGGCGTCGAACACTATTTGCATGGCTTTTTCAGTACTTAACATATTTTGTCTCTTTTTTAGAATGAGTTGAGCTGCCTGCTTCAAAATTTGACGATCAACGAGAATTTTATATCCAAATCGACATGTTTTAAATTTTACGCGCTTTTGAATTCAGAAGAACTGGTGTCAAACACTTGTAGAATTGAACGGCAGAGAAAATTTGATTTGGTTTCATTGAAACTGAGCTTCGTCCATTATGGGGCAAGCGAATGTCTGAAACTTCGCCTCGAGACAAGATTGAAAGTCTCGGAGCCCATAATTAATGCGATTTGCATAGAAAAAGGTGGAGGAACATACCCTGGCTCACATAGTGACTGGCGGCGTCGAGCTGAGAAATGACCGACTGACTGTGATTCCGCTGGGAGGTCAAAGCGAAATTGGGCAGGCCCTCTGGATCATTGCCTATGGGGGCGAAATGTTGCTCATCGATGCTGGTGCGTCTTATCCCTCGGCGGATCTGCCAGGCGTTGATTTGCTTCTGCCAAACACCAATTTTCTCGAAGCCAATCAAGAAAAGATACTCGGTTTGCTGTTGACAAATGCCCATGAAGAGCATTGTGGAGCCGTGAGCTATCTTCTACATCACCTCAAAATTCCCAAAATCATGGGACCACGTTTTGTTTCAGCTTTTCTTGCTCAATGCGCAATTGGCGGTAACTCTGCCGTCGATTTTGAGTGTCCGCAGGTTGATGTCATCGAAACGCGCCGCGCCTATCAAATCGGTCCATTCGAGGTGGAGTGGTTCCAGGTCAATGACGCAGTTGCCGACGCCTGTGCTCTTAAGATAGGGACCCCAGAGGGCGTGGTCATCTATACCTCGAGTTTTAAGCTCGATCAAACACCAGTTGACAATAAGTTGATGGACGTTGCCGCTCTTGCCAAAGCTGGTGACGACGGAGTGCTCTTACTCATTGGTGATTCGGCAGGCGTGGAGCATCCAGGCTATACAGCTTCTGAAAAAGCTGTCGTTGAGCGCTTGCGTTTTCACATCGCTACTGCGCACGGTCGTGCTTTCGTGGTCATGCCAGGCACAAATACGCATCGCCTGCAAATTCTGTTTGATATTGCCCGAGGCTGCAATCGCCGAGTCTTGCTTGTTGGCGATACCCTGGTTCGCACGGCTGTGTCGGCTGCTATCACAGGCAATTTAACTTACGATCGCAAATTGGAAGCGTCGCTTGCTGATTTGAAGCATCTTGCCGATGACGAAATTTTGATTATCGCAACTGGTCGCGAAGGCGATCCCATTCAGATTCTCGATGAATTGGCTTTTGGTCAGAACAAAGAAATCACGATGAAGGAAGGGGACATAGTCATCTACAGCGCAGAAGTAAGTCCCGGGCGCGCAAGACAAATGGCCAATATTCTCGATCAATTTCTGGTGCTTGGTGTTGCCACCGTATTTGGAGCACGCAAAAATGTGCACGTTTCCAAACATGCCAGTCGAGAAGAACTGAAATTGATGTTCTCTTTGACTCATCCACATTACTTTGTGCCAGCACTCGGTGAAGGTCGGCACATCATGAATCATGCCAATCTAGCGATCGAATGGGGAATTCCCTCTGAATCAATTTTTCCTCTAAAAAACGGTGAAATTCTAGAAATTGGTCATGGTAATGCTCGAATTATTGGTGCAACAGAAGCGCAGCCTGTTTTGTTCAATCGTGACCAAGGCGAACGTGTTACCACGTATTCTGTTAACGAAAGGCGCACACTGAGCCTTGAGGGAATAGTCTCAGTTGGACTTGTCGTAACGGAAAAAGGAGATTTGGTCAGCGGTCCTTCAATTGAAGTTGATGCGTCAGGTTTTTTGCGTTCGGCTGAATGGGAAGTTGCCAAAATCGAAGTGCGCAACAACATACTCGAGACGGTGAACCGCTACAGTCAACATAGCTCCGCCAAAAGCGATGACCGCATACCTTACGAATTAAGTGCGCTGCGATCTTCTGTGCGTGAAATTGTAGTCAAAACTCTGCGTGCGAAATTACAGGCTAAACCTACGGTGCAAGTTATTGTGCACGAGCTCTCTACCAGCCGCCCTCAATAACTAGAGCGTTGTCTTCGGTCAATTCACATACAACCGACTCGCCTTTCACTACTTCAATTGGTTGCTGCCAATAATAAGTGATACCAGGTACTTTTTTGGTGCCAGTGATCCACCAGGTACCTTCGCCGAGTTTGATTTCACCGATATTGAAGTGACCGCGCCATAGTTTGTTAATCTCTATAGGTACTGGTACATACCCTTTTCTGGTTGCTTCCGTTTCAGATTCTTGACCATGCTGTTCATATTCTTCAGCCAGTCTCTTATAACGCTCTGTTCTTTCGTGTTCGATGTTGTTAATGCGTCTGACTTCTTCACGGCAATAAGGCATCATTTTTCTGACGAATGGATAAATATCGCTGATTACGGATGGTTCGTCGGCGTGGGCTCGTTTGAGTGCGTTGTGGTAAGCGTATTGCCATCGCCAGCCCTGGAACGGATAAGGCTTGTTGGACGTGCCTCTTTGCGTGTAGCCGCTGGTTAAGATCTCATCTTTTAGCGCCGTGCTTTCAGTGGAAAGATCGAGAATTTCCTTTCTTGCTTTGGGCAACTGCATTGGATACGGATAAGCGACGAGCTTATGTACCGCGTTTGTGCTGTGAGGCACAGTCAATTGGATGCGCACAAAAATCTTGTCTGATTCATCAACTGGAGCAATTATTTTCTTCTTTGAGCCAGATGCGGCTGATGACTGCTGCATAAAATCTTCAGTATTAAAGCCATGATCGGAAGATTTTTCTGGCAAATTGATGTTCGCCGCTTTGGGCTTTTGGGTGACAGTGTCATCTGTTGGTGCGGTTGATTGACCTGATGTCTCGGTCGATTGAGCGCGTCGAGAAGATTTGGGCATTGGCAGTGGTGCGTCGCCGGTTGTCGTATCTGCGGTATCAGCTGTCGAAACCGCAAGCGCTTGCGCCGGCGAAAGCGTCGCACAGACGAGACAGCTAAACGCTATGGCTTGCAGTCGCATTCTAATTTTGGCAATATCCATTAATAATCTCCCGCTCCCGAGCATTTTAATGCTTTTAAAGAGGAGATGTCCTAGATGGCGCTCATTTTTGCTGGAATCTGCTCCAGCTGCAATACTATTTAATCGAGAGCCTTGTAGTCCGCCGGCAATCCTTCGTTATAAATTGATTCGAAGGTATCTTTCAATCCTTCTTCGGCGGTTTTCGGTCGAGCTCCGCAGAGCAATTCAACCAGTCTTTGCCAGGTTGTGTGCTTGAACAATTCGATTTCTGCAGGAATCATCTGACCGCGTTCTGATTCCATTACTTTCATCACTTGCACTGACGGCAGGCGATAGAAGGCATCTACGCAATGCCCTTCGAAGTGATTGTCACGTCCGGCCTGCATAATTTCTGTCACTTTTTCGATCGGCATGCGATTGCGGTAGTGCCTTTTGGAAGTCAGAGCATCGAAAACGTCGGCGACAGCGATAATTTTTGCCAGATATGGAATTTCTTCGCCTTTAAGTCCGCGGTAATAGCCAGTACCGTCGATTTTCTCGTGATGGCACGAGGCGATATAAGGAACGGCGGCCAATCTTTTCGTGAATGGTAGATTAGACAGCAGGTCAAACGTGATGTTGGCGTGCTTTTGCACTGTTTTATACTCTTCTGGAGTCAGACGACCGTCCTTCCAGAGGATCGCTTCAGGTACGCCAATTTTGCCGTAATCGTGCATCATCGCCGAATAACGCAGAACGTCCATATCTTCGTCGGCAACGTTGACTGCTCCGCCAAGAATCAAGCTGTAGTTCATTACTCGCATAGAATGACCTGCTGTAAGCGGGTCGCGTTTATCAATTGTTCTCGCCAGCGTTTCAAGAGTCTTATCGACGAAACCTTCAATTTCAGAATAAGCCTGCGCTTGTTCGATCAAACCGGCCGCTACTGCACTCAAGCCCTGGAGCCAGTCTTGATCTTCGTGCGTAAACGGCTCGCCGACCTTGTTCAGAACTTGAAACACACCAATGACTTCGCCGCTGCGATTGAGCATTGGTACGCAAAGAACGCTTTGAGTGTGATAACCAGTTTGTTTGTCGACATCGCGATCGAACCGCGAGTCGTTGTAGGCATCGGGAATATTGATGATTGTTGAACTGCGAGCACATTCGCTGACGATGCTCGTTCCATGTAGAGGAATGCGAATCGTGCGGTGAGCGATTAGCCCTTGAGCTACCTGTGTCCATAATTCTTGTTTGTTCGCTTCAAGCACGAATACACTGCAGCGGTCGCAATGCAACATCGTCTGAGTTTCACGTGTAATCACTTCAAGCAGCGAATCGAGCTTCCTTTCTGTGGCCATCGCCTTTACTACGCGGTAAAGGCCAGAAAGCGGACGGAGCCTATCTAGCTCTTCTTGCTGGCGCAACGATTTGATTTCTCTTTCAATCAAAGAGACTTCGCGGTTATTAAGGTCAGATTCGACTTTCAGCAGCTGACTCTCTTTATCAGCCAGAAGCTTGGGGTCGATTATTCGCTCAGCAGGAAAATTTTTATTCTTGATATCGCCATGATCGTGGTCGCAGTGGTTGTGTTCCACATCAAGGGCGGCGGCGCCGGAGGATGATTTTAGATAAGTGGCTGTAGTTGAGCTTGCCTGAGTGTTTTGAGCCTGGTTTGCCTTGGGGCTGGGCTGTGTACCTTTGAATTCTTCAGCGATTTGCGACTTTTTCGCGCCATTGCCAGAAGTTTTCGCCATAACAATATCAACCTCGATTTTAGTAGCCAGCTTACTTGAGTTATATACCCGCAATACTGCTCATGGCGCCGTTGCCAGCTTAATTCGTAAAAAAAGCCCAGCAATTGGACTTTTTGCGCCGCCATCAGTGATTGTAAGCGCTGGTGGGCAACTTCACAACGTAAATTTTCAAGATTTAGAGAGCGAACTCTACCGTCTCGATTCAAATTTCGTCGAGAATAAAAGAAGGCACCAAATCTGGTGCCTTCAAAAATTACTTATTCGTCAAGTATGGTGCCGTAATGTGGTGGCTTGAGTTGACGCCAGAAAAGAAGACACGCTCTTCCAATTACTCTCTTTTCATCAAGGAAGCCCCAGACATGGCTATCTTCGCTGTTGTTGCGATTGTCACCCATCATGAATAAATGACCTGGTGGCACTATTATTGGTGCGTCTGGTTTATCACCATAGGGCTTGACCATAGATGATCCGTTCGCTGATGAATGTCCGCAAATGTCGCCCAATACGTTCAAATTATAGTTTGGGCGTTCTTTGATATAAGCCGATTCATCAAGTAGTTGCCCATTGATGAAGACACCCTGTCCTTGAGCGATGCGAATATGATCGCCAGGCAAGCCGATGGCACGCTTGATAAACGCCGGTTCATTAGGTAGAAAGGGCAAGCCCGTAAGGCGTCCGAGTACGGTAATCGGATCGTTTTTGAGATCCTCACCGCCCATCTCTTCTTTAGGTGGATAGAAAACTAAGATATCGCCGCGTTCGATTTTCTTGCCTAGATGTCCTGAGACTTTTTCAACCAATAAGCGGTCATCAATTTGCAAAGTCGGTTCCATCGAAGACGACGGGATAAAACGAGCTTCGGCAAATGCCCATCGAATGACAATGAGAAGGACGAGTGTGACAACCACAAGCTCGACGATTTCTTTGATGAAAGTGATGATCGGATTGGACTTATCTGGAGATTTGCCGCCATTTGGAGGTGTCAAATTGCCGTCACTCCCGTCGACTGGTGTTCGCGTGGTGGTTTGTGTATCCCGTTCGTCCATTACCGGAGAGCCTCATAAAAGAATATATACAGTTCTGCTTTTGCGCAACTTTGTCAAGCGACGGGCACTTTTTGTTTTTGAGTTTCCACACCTGTTTTCACAGATTTCATTACAGTCGCCATGGCGCTCAAATATTTCTCAATGTCGCTTGGAGTGGTCAATTCGGTCGTTGCAACCAGAATGGCATTGGGTAGCTCCGGCTTGAAAGCAGACACTGCAATGCCTCCGAGAACCCCCTGTGCTTCAAGCTCCGCCAGGACTTTGATGGCGCTGAAGGAAGTTGTCAGCACAAATTCATTGAAAAATGGTGCATTGAAAGCAAGCGAAACTCCTTCTATACCAGCCAATTTATCGGCCAGGTAATGAGCTCGTTGCAAACTGATATTAGCTATTTGTTTCAAGCCCTGTGGTCCCATGTAAGTTAGATAAACCAGCATGGCAAGAGCGTTTAGCGCCTGGTTTGTGCAGATGTTCGATGTGGCGCGTGCGCGACGAATATGTTGTTCGCGAGTTTGCAGAGTCAATGTGAATGCGCGTTGACCGCGATTATCAACCGTGGCACCAGCAAGTCGTCCAGGTAATTGTCTGATGAACTCCTTGCGACAGGCCATATAACCGGCTGATGGGCCGCCAAAAGAAAGGGAATTGCCACAAGATTGAGCATCGCCAATAACGATATCGGCGCCGAACAATCCTGGTGGTGTCAGCAGACCAAGGCTTATCGGGTCAGTAATGACAATCAACAATGATCCATTTTTGTGAACGGCTTCGGCATATTCAGACAGTTTTTCCAGACAGCCAAAATAGTTCGGATACTGCACGATTACTGCGGCAACGGATTGATCGAGGTCGCTTGCTTCTAGTTTGGTCACTCCGGTCGTACCCGAAAGTGTTTGCCACTCGAGTCCGCAAGAATTGACGTAAGTGTGTGTGACCATGGAATATTCAGGATTTACAGTCTCGCTGACAACGATTTTTTTGCGATTGGTCAAGCGAGTTGCCATTAGTGCGGCTTCGGCACAGGCGGTGGGCCCGTCGTACATTGAGGCATTAGCGACGTCCATACCAGTTAAGAGGCATATAGCCGTTTGGAACTCATAAATCACCTGAAGACTGCCCTGGGCGACTTCTGGTTGATAAGGGGTATAAGCAGTCGAGAACTCAGAACGAGAACAAACCGCCCCTACAATCGCTGGAACATAGCGGTGATAAGAACCGCCGCCGAGAAAAGACGGCTGAGTGGAGGTGGATTTGTTCTTTGCGGCAAGCTCCGCTACATGCTGGCTCAGCTCCATTTCGCTTAGTCCATCTTGAAGTTCGAGCGTCTTGGCGCGAACTTCTTGTGGAATGTGACTGATCAGCTCTTCAAAGGTTCTCTTGCCTAGAGCTGCGAGCATTTCCTGCCGATCACCCTCAGTGTGAGGAAGGTAGGGAATGTTTGAATAATTTTGCTCTGTCATGAAAACCTCGCTACGGGCAACGACTGGCTGCCCTTGCTATGCACACGCCTCTCTTTAAGTTTATCCTTATCGTCGGTGGATTGATCACGTGCTTCAATTGGTCAAATCGCTGAGCGCCCGTGTGGCTGAATTTGGCGCACTATGCCCTACTGAAAAATTTTTATAAGGTTAATGAAAGTAATAGTTGGATTAGGAAATCCCGGTTCTGAGTACGAGTTAACGCGTCATAACGCGGGTTTTCAGGTGATGCGTCGTCTGAGCACCATGACCGGTGGCGAGTGGAAAATCGTCAAAAACCTGCAAGCAGCGGTAATTAAGGGAAGAATCGGAAGTCATGATGTCGTTCTGGCGATGCCACAGACCTTCATGAATCTCTCCGGACACGCAGCTGTGGCTATATTGCAGTGGTTCAAGTTAAGTCACAAAGATATGCTCGTTATACATGATGATGTTTCGATCAATCTTGGCAGACTCAAATTCCAGCAAGCAGGCAGCGCTGGTGGACAACATGGCATTGAGTCAATAATCAAACAGCTTGGTGGTCTCAAAGATTTCGATCGCCTGAAATTTGGCGTTGGCCCCGATCCTGGTGGAGCAAGTCGGGCCAACTACGTTTTGGGCAAAGTTTCTCAGACCGACTGGTGGCTTTATGAGAAGTGCATCAATTCTGCAGCTGATGCTGTTGGCACATATCTCGATAAAGGGATGTTGGAGGCCATGAATGGTGTCAATGGCGTCAACTTCGGCATGACTGAAGCCGAGGAAAAGCTCGAAGCCGAAAAGAAACGTTTAAAGGCGGAACAAGACAAGGCGCGAAAAGAGAGCTTGGAGAAGGAACGTTTGGAGAAGGAGCGGCTCGAAAAAGAGCGTCTCGAAGAAGAGGATGAGAATCCAGACGCTCCTGACGATGTCTGAAATGAACTTAATTGAGGGTGAAGCGAACGTTATACATAGGTTCACCATGCATGGTGTCAACCTGACGTCTGGACAGCACGGTCAGTAAACCTTTTTGCTCGTAATAATTAACAAGACGGTCGCTTGTAGACTGCCTCAGCTCGGCATTCCAGATTTGACCTGGCTGGTTTTGATTGGTGCGCAAAAAGTCATAGACTCCTTTTAGAAGTAAACGAGAGTGCGGTCTGAATTTCTCTAGAACAGCTAGATCAGTTATCTCGTGAGCGGCCAAATCAATAGAAGCATAGCCAACCGGCCCATGTCCGGATGCATCAAGTACTAGTAGCGAATCTCCATCAGATACATATCGATAATCCTGTGGATAAACTTTTTCCGCTACGTTTTCGGCCGCAAAGATGTCCGACGACAAGTCGGTTAGTCGGACAGCCATTGGTTGACGACCGTTCGTGCTCAGTAGCGTGCGATTGGTCGTAAGACCTGTCCCTTGGCTGTGGTCTTGAACTAAATTTGGTTGTTCCGAAAATCCTTTGGCGGACGAATTTGCAGCCAGCAAGACTTGTTGTCGAGCATCTGTATATTTGTTGCCGTAAGCGATTGGTAGAGCCTGGGTATTCGCTTCAGCTTCTGGCCACTGGCTCAAATCAACCCGATTGGTGCCTTTGCCCAGTGTGACCGTGGAAAAATTTTCACTGAGATCTGTGGCCGCTTTTTGATAGATTTTTGAGACGGCGTCAGCTCGTTTACCCAGACCCTTAGCTTCAAGACTGTCAAAGACCAGACCACCCTGATCTGAAATCCAGGCCCAGGATTGTGCAACGATTTCTTTTGCTTTATTTTCGACGACGAAGAAACCCGAAAGTGCGCTTTCTTGCCCGAACCAGGCACAACTGCTGCCTGCTTCGCCAGGATGTTGACAGCAATTTGTGTGTTCACCAAGATAGAGCCCACGTGGATCTGAGCGCGGCAGAAAGCGGCCAGTCAAACCTTCTTCGTTCCAGACCTTCTCTAGAGGAAATGGAGACGGAGTGTCCAGCGATTTTAAGAATCGCGGTTCATCTCTTGCATAGTCTTGTGCTGAAACATCCCAGGCAAATGCTTCTTTTGATAAAGCAGGAGATTCCACATTCTCATAGGCTTGGTCGCGCAGTTTTGTGATGATCTTGCTAAAGGGTAGCTTACGCACTTCATCGGGTAGTTCTGTCCATCGTTTGGCAATCAGGCTAAGTTCACGCGTTTTTCTCTGTCCTTGAGAATTTAAGAAATCGCCCAGACCACTTGCTTCTTGAGGCGAATAGACGGGGAGCCCGCGAGTCGCGTCGTGTAAGTCGAGACCGCGCCTTTGCTGTTTATCCAGCCAAGCAAGAGCATTGCGGCCAAAAATATTTGTTGTGGCAAGAGCGCTGCGTCCCTGCCAGTCGCCGTCTTCTTGGCCGCTAGAGGCGGCAAAACGGTCGAATACTTTTGCAAAAGTTCCGGCTTTGGTATCAGCGGCGACGAATTTGAGCGGCGCATCTGTGTCCATAGCGGCGCGTTCAAGTGCCAGCTTATGTCTTTCTGAGAGATTGGGATGGAAGGCTCCAATAGCCGCTCTCACGGAATTAGACTCGGCTATTAGGGCATGCTTTCCTTTAGCCAGGGTTTCTGGATATTTTTCCCAGAAGTCTTCAAAATGAGGCGAATCTATTTTTAAAGCATCTAAGTTAGCAAGGTTTGATGGTGGCGTCTCGATTTGCTCAAAATAGGTCAAGGCAGCAGCTGTAGTTTCGATTGTCTTTTTATCGCCAAAATGTGCAGCCAGCGCAAAAGGCAGATCTGGTGCCAGCATCCAGCTTCGCGAGGCCTGTACAATTTCTTGATCGGTGGCAGAGAAAATCTCATTGAAACTTGCATCAGAAGATTTTTTCAAGCGCTCTAGCAAAGAAAGCGTTTCTTGAATGGACATTGAATTGTTGCGCAAAAGAAAATCGGCAAGAGGTTTTGTTTCGTCCGTCGTTTTCATAGGCAAGCGCAGTTCCGAAAAGAACTGATCGCGAGTGTAAAGGCTGCTAGCAAGGCTCTCTTCGCGTTGATTTACAAAAGTATTCCAGTTTTCTCCAAATGTGTTGACCAATTGAAATGCTTTTTCGTCGCGGTCCCAGAGTGAAGTCATCGTGATGTTGCGACTTTGATTTTCACTTAATTGTTGTCTTGCAGCTAGGTAAGTCTCGGGTTGAAAGCCGCCGGAGACAAGCTCGAAAGGAGTCTGTTGGTAAAGTGAGCCGTTTCTTTTGTCTGCGGTTGCAAGCTGATTGGCGACTCTTGCAATCAGAGTCGCTTGTTCTTCACTCAATGCGGGGTGAAGCTCTGCCACCACGGCTGGAGTCAAGTTAGTTTCCTGCAATAGGTGATGTGTGCCGGAGGCTTCGGCCGAGTGAAGATAAGCCAAAAATCTATCTTGTGTACTGACAGAATTGTGTTTGAGGTCACTGGTGGCAAACAATTGAGTTTCTTCGACAGTAAGTTGCGGAGCAAGTTTCTTCCACGCGGCAAGAGCCGCTAGCTGTCTGGTGTAGGGCTCGTGTGCATATTTCACGGCTAGAGGCACTGGTATATCTGGCAAAGACTGCAGTGCTTTGAGCGCTCCACGGGTGGTTGCAGCATCTTTTCCAAGGAGAAAGGTCGCACCTTCAGGATTACTTCTGAACGCTGCAGAAATTTCTTTGAGGTTGACCGAGTTTTGACCAGGCGATTCCAGCAGAAAATGTTTTAATAACAATGCCTGCTTCTGTTCTGCGTCGGACATAAGAGGTAAGCTCTTGGCCGTCCTGACGATGCCGGTCAAATTGAGAGTCTCTTCATCTGGTTTTACTGGCAAGTTGAAGCCTTTACTTTTAAAACGTTCCTGCTCGAGAAGCCAAGTTGGCCAGTCGTTGCCAAAGACTTTGGCGATTCTCAGTGCAGGCTCAGCCAGCCATAGTTCTTTGGATACGCTGAGAACATGATAATTTTCGCTGTCTGCGTGAAGACGTTCATATATAGAGGCAAAAGCATGAGCATCGAAGTTCGCTCCGATTAAGTCTGCTGCAGCTATCGGCTTATGTGGTGTCAATTTGAGAGAAATAGCTTCTGCTGCTTCTTGCAAATGAATCTTTAGTTGATCACTTAAGTGAGGATGATTGGCTTCGATTTGGGCCTGAAGATTGGTGTCAAAAGGTTTGGTTGGTTCTTCACCCGGGTCGTGCCATTCTATTTCTATTTGCGGTCTGTCCGCAGGTCTTTTCGGCAGGATTTGTACGGTTGAAACAGGCTCTTGATTTATTTCCAGATTGATTACGGGGCGTGGTGCTGGCTCGATTGCAATTGGCTCGATAACAGGCTCATGAGCTGACGAAAACAACGCTTTTTCATTTAAGCCAATTTTGTTTGCAGTGAATTTTGATTTGATACCACTTGCAAACGCTGGAGCCGAGGCAAAAGCCGCACCAGTTAGCCCCCAGGACGCAGCTGCAAGTGCTGTATCTTGCAATGAAGCGAAATGTCCGGTCGTCAATTTGCTCTCGACTTGGGTCGAAAACGCACCGGCAACTGCACCGGATATAGTGCTCTTGGCCAGTCTTCCAGTTAAAGTGTCGGCCACTCCCAGTTTACCGAGCACCTTACCACCGCCTTCCATTATGCCTATGGTGGCGGCGCCTTCAAGCCCTGCCATAAATCTAGTTTTGAGCGAATTGTCCGCTGACCGGTTTGAGTCGTGGCTTTGAACCGAGAGAAAGCTCATGGTGAAGCCGGTGGACATGGCTGCACCCGTGCGCCCCAGCGCTTTAATGAACGGAATTTTGTGTGAGACCGCTTGCACTATGCCGAAATCGATAGCCTGTCCAACCATTGCTCCAGCTTGATAGGCGATGCTTTTCGGTCCAGTCTTGTCTGGCACGCCGCTAGAAGTTAAAGGGTGCTGTTCACCCAAAAGAGATTTGGCTCCGGTGAGTGGTTGAAGCATCGAATCTTTGCCGCCTCGGAGCAAATCGCCGCCATAATGCAAGCCCAATTCGAGCAAATTTAATTGCGCAGGCGCAGAGGGCTGGTCGCCACTATTTACGGCAACCAGTCCATTTTCGGCAGTAGTTCTTGGGCTCTTACTGAGGCTGCTTTGGGACATAACTCTCTGTCGAGGAAGTCAACCGCTAAATGAAGATGCGGTTGCCAACTGCTTGGCTTCCCGAGCATAGGTTGGTCGCCAAAATTGGACAAGCTGGAAAATACGGTTAATTACGATAAGACGCCAAGAATGAGAAATCTATACGCATCGCATATAGTCTTTGTCGTAATCTTCGTTACATTTGAAGGTCGCCCAAAAATATTGTGAATTTAAAAAGTAAAACGTTACTCACAAGCCGTTCTCACTGAATATTCTCGTTACGGTTTGTATCAGACAGGTTCAGGGTTTCGGGGCTTGTGGAGGGGTACCTTACACAAATTGATCGAAAACTCATACTACATGGGGCAGAAGGTCCGATGTCAGTATTCTAAAATTTTCACATCGAGCCAGGCAGTCCGTCTGTTGAGGGTATCTAAAGTTGAGCGCAGTTTCAGTCGTCGATCGGTTATTGAGCAATGAAGAAGGCAGCGCAAGCCGCAATTTCTTCTTGTCTGCATTGTGGTGGTCTCTCTGGGGAATGGGTGCTGGCATGTTGGGTGGGATCGAATTTTCGATGCCAGATCTCGTGCACAACGTCTCACAACTGGCGTTTCCACACTTGAGAATGTTTCACGTGAACGCTGTAGCAATCGGCTGGTTGTCGATGGGCTATGTCGGGTCAATGTTTCATATGGTGCCAACACTCTGCAAAACAAAATTGTGGAGTGAACGTCTGGGCAATTTCACGATGTGGGCCTGGAATATCTTGATGGCATCAGCGATGGCTACTCTCTTGAACGGCAACACAGAAGGCCGTGAGTACGCTGAGCTAGGCGCTGTAATCGACGTTCTCGTCATGGTCGGTTTGATCTCGACTGCCCTCAACGTTTATATGACCATCCTCGATCGCCGAGTGAAGAAGCTGTACGTCTCGCTCTGGTACTTCCTTGGATCACTTTTCTGGTTCCCACTGGTTTACATCATCGGTCAAAGAACTTTCGTTTCTTTGCCTGGTCTCAATGATGCGATTGTCGGCTGGTTCTACGGACACAACATTCTAGGAATGTGGTTCACGACTGTTGGCGTCGGCATGATGTATTACTTGCTACCGCGCTTGACTGGCGCTCCTTTATACAGCCATGGTCTGTCCATGTTGGGCTTCTGGGGCATCGCTCTTTTCTATGCTCCAACTGGAACTCACCATATTTTGCAATCTCCCGTTCCAGAATGGTTGAAAGCAATTGCTGTAATTTCTTCAATTTTCTTGTTAGTGCCAGTGTTGACCGTGCTGACCAATTTCTTCATGACAATGAAAGGAAGATGGGGCATGGTTGTCACCGATATGCCTTTGCGCTTCGCTGTCACTTCTTCTATGTTCTATCTAGTTACCTGCGTTCAAGGGCCTTTCCAGGCTACTCGTTGGGTGAACTGGTACTTGCACTTCACTCAGTGGGTTGTAGGTCATGCTCACTTGGCACTGCTTGGTACGTTCTCTTTCATCCTTACATCGTCGTTCTATTATTCGATGCCGCGTCTAACTGGTCGCGAGTGGCACAGTCAGGGACTGATTCGCGCGCACTACTGGTTGAAGTTCCTCGGCTTCCTATTAATGATGACCGTATTGACGATCGCTGGATTAGTTCAAGCCGCTGGTTGGCAGTTGGGTTATCCAGTCGACCAATGGAGCCTTGCTATCCGTCCGTATTATTTCCTCAGAGCGATAAGCGGCATCATGATCGTGACTGGACAATGTTTATTTGCTTACAACGTCTGGAAGACGCTGTATACACCTGTTGCTGGTGCCACCGTTGCCGCTGGCAAGACTAAGGAGGTCAAAGTCTAATGTACGGCTACCGTCTTGGTGCCATTGGTATCGTTTGCACCTTCTTCATCATCATTTTTTCGACAGTACTCATGCCGATGGTTCTTTTCAATCCCAAGCCCTCGGAACATGGCAACACTTACGCTAAAACTGAACTAGCCGATGCCGCTCGCGGTCGTCAAGTCTATGTTCGTGAAGGTTGCTTCTATTGCCATACGCAATTCAACCGCTTACAAGATAGAGGCTATGGGCCACTGGTCAAAGCTGGCGACTATGTTTACGAAGCGCCTCATCAATTGGGTACTGCTCGTACCGGTCCTGACTTGACTAACGAAGGTGGTCGCTTCCCTTCGGAATGGCAAAAGGCTCACTTAATCAATCCTCGCGCCGTCAAACCCGGTTCAATCATGCCGAGCTTTGCTCACTTGAGCAATCAAGATATGAATGACCTTGTCGCTTTTATTCAATCTCTGGGTGACAACAGAAAGCCAGTTGCTTATGTTGAAGCTCCAGATGAATACATGGCAACCACAGAAGCTGGTAGAAAGCTTATTGCTCGCAAAACGGTTGATACGAATTCATCATCGGCGGCCAATGCTGGACGTGGTATCTACACTCAAAACTGTGCTGCTTGCCACGGTCTTGAAGCAAGAGGCAATGGTCCAAATTCCATATCTTTGGAAAAGAAACCAGCCAATCTCACCCGTCCTTTTTACAAGCAGTATTCGGATGAAATGTACTTTTATCGTCTAACTGAAGGCGTAACTGGTACAAGAATGCCGAGATTCGGTGAAGTTCTGACGGAAGAGCAACGTTGGTACTTAGTTGCTTATCTCAAGACTTTGCAGAAAGACAAAGAAGATACGGTCGACAGCCTGGCCCAAATCGATAAGGTTGAAGACATCAAATTGCCAGTACTTAGCCATCAAGAATACGAACCACACGCAGGTCAATAAACATGTGTCCAAATTGCATTCTTAATCAAGCCAGTATGGAAGGCGGCCTCTATGTTGCCTTCGGAGTCTGCGGAATATTTTTTGTAGTGGCTCTGGCCGCGATTCTGTGGGCTTTCAAAAATGGTGAATTCGAAGATCTCGAAAGCACCAAATTCGACATGATGGACGATGAAGTTGAAGGTGCTAAGGCTGCTCGTGCAAGAGCCCTAGTTGAAAAAGCGCGTTTAAACAACAGCGCCAGTACATAAAGAGGTAGACAATGGCAGATGCAATAAAGTCTGAAGAAGAGCATTACGAAGAAGTTTCCGAATACCGCATTGGTGAAGGTGCTCCGCCGTTGTTTCTCGTGCTGGTATTTTTCTTTGTCGTGATGTGGGCTTGTTTCTCCTGGATTCCCCTGTTTGGATACTAAAGAGCAAAATGCAACGTAATCGTCTTAATGACTTGGTGATCGCAATAGGCGCAGCTTCTCTGTGTCTGATTTCGCTTACTGCCTGCGGCAAACAGCAAATCGACCTCAGTAGCAAGGCCGACAAAATCGCCAGCAAATCGGTCACTCTGGGAACAGGTGAAGTCGTATTTCCTGATGACAGACCGTCAGTAGCTGATGGCAAAGTCGTCTGGAATAAGCAAAATTGCGCTAGTTGCCATGGCGCTGATGGTTCTAATTCGGGCGCTGGCAAGGTCAATTTCGCCGACAAAGGCTACATGCGTTTGCAAAAGCCAGTTGATCAATATTCATTTATTTGGACCGGCAAAGAAGGCGTCAAGCATCCAACGATGCAGGGCACTATCTCCCGCCGTGAAGCCTGGAGTCTGGTTTTTTACGCAAGATCGCTTGCCACACCTTTGTTGACTGATGAAGAAACGATGCCGATTGATGCCGTATTCGGTTCAAATTGCGCTGTTTGTCACGGTAAAAAAGGTTATGGAGATGGTCCTTTGGCTCACAACCTCGAGCCAGTCCCAGCAAACTTCCAGCAATTCGACCGCTTCTACGACAGAACCGACGCTATCCTCTGGGATCACATTGCTAACGGCATTAAGTGGGAAGGAATGCCTAACTTCCGCGGCAAGGAAGACAAGGCTAAGAACGTCAAATTCGACGATGAGTACATTTGGAAACTGGTACAGTATGTGCGCCACTTCCATGAACAAAACGAGCCAACTATCGCTGCTGACGGCGCTGGTAGTTCAAGTAATACGGGAAGTTCACAAACAAGCGAAAAAGAGCCAGTAAAGGCACAATAGAAGTAGGTCATTTATCGGACCTATTATTTCCAGGGACACAGAGGACGGACAACATCATGGTTGATGGAACCACAAGACGAACCATACTGAAGACAGTAGCTGCCATTCCACTGGCCGCTTCTATCGGACTGATAGTATCGCCACTAGTGCGATTCTTGCGTCCGACATTGAAACCACTCGATGTGTTTGGCAATTCGGATCAACCAATTGCTGAGCCACCAGTCCCAACCTTCAAAGCATCAGATTTCCCTGAGCCATGGACATGTATTCCATTCATGTTCAAACAGAGTTATCTCGAATATAACCCTGAAGGTAAGGAAGTTCGCCAGATTCCTGGATTTATCGTCAAATTGCCAACCGGCGATGTTGTCGCTTATAGCCGTATTTGTCCGCACCTTGGCTGCATCTTTAACTTCGTTAAAGACCCAACCGAATGCTCCAAAGGTTACAACTTCAAGCCAGCTGGTCCAGTATTTGCCTGCCCATGCCACTTAAGCGTTTATGACATTGCTCAAGCCGGTAAGGTAGTCAGCGGTCCTGCACCACGTCCACCACGTCGTTTCGACATCAAGAAAGTCGGAGATAATTTCCAGATACTATCCTTGGAGGCCGGGGGAATTGCCTAGTACTACTGCGCAGGGCGGACTGCTAGATAAAGTCACCGCATTTGGTGAGTTTTTTAAAACGCGCATCAATAACATTGATATTTTCGATGAGCATTATCGCAACGAAGCAAAGACCAATCCCTTCTACGCTCTGGGACCAATCTTTTACTTAGTTTGGTTTGTGGTCATGGTGACCGGTTGTTTGCTCATTATGTGGTACGTGCCCACCAAGCCAGCCGCCTTCGATTCCATTTTTAAAATTCAGACTGAAATTCCATTCGGCGGTATCATCCGCGGAATGCATAAATACGGAGCAGACGCGATGATCATCGCGGCGACGCTACGTTTGTATCGCATGTTCATTATGGCAGACTACAAGCCAGGCAAAGAACTGAACATCGCTATCGGTCTAGTAACGTTGCTGCTTTCAATGTATTCAGGTCTGACCGGTTATCTATTGATCTGGAACCAGAGAGCGTTCTGGGCGACAAAGGTTTTTGCTACATTCCCTACTTACATGGATCAATTTCCAGTAATGGGAGACTTCTATCAGCCTCTGGTCAAGTCTTTGCACATGGGCTGGAATACTGCTGAAACACTGCTTGGCGGTGGAGCTGCTATTACGCAAGAAACGATCACTCGATTCTTTTCCTTGCACCTTGCTTTCTCTTTGATTCCGTTGATTCTTGTCGAACTTTATTTCTACAAGAACGCATACGAAAGAATGCCAATCAATTGGACCAAGCGCATCATCATTGTAATGATGCTGGTCATCGTGGCTATTATTCTGCCAGCTGCTCAAGGACGTCGTTCAAATCCAGACGTTACACCGTTGCCGATTTTGTCTGACTGGTACTTCCTTGGCTTGTATCAGATGTACAAATATCTGGAGCCGGTTGTAGCTACAGAAATTACGATGTTGATTCCACTGACAGTGGTAGCAATTCCTTTCCTCGACACTTTCATTACAGGTGCCGAAAAGAACATCATGAAACGTCCTTTCGTTTTGATGTTCTGCGTAATGGGCTTCTGGTCATGGGTTATCTTCTCGTACCTGATTATCGTCAATATCGCCAATATTCACGTTGATCCACCGTACTGGAGAGATTTCCTCTGGGGCACCATCGATATCGGTATCCTCTGGCAGTGCTTCCTGGTTTACACAACCAAAGATCCTGTGCAGAAGGCCAAATCGGCGATGGGTGCTGTGAGCATGGCCGTCCTTGCGGCGATTCAATTGGTGCTGGCTGTGATGTACTACTACATGGCTAAGACCGAAATGTTCTTCTCGCCGATCACACAAGCCTGGACCTACATGGCTTTCCGTCCATTTGGTGCACAGCACTTCGAAAAAGCTGAAGCGCTCGTCAAGCAATTGATGATCGCGAACAAAGACTATTGGAACTATCCCTTCCTGCTTGATCCGCATGAAATAGCTAAAGTAGGCGAACCAGCGGCTAAAGAACAGATTCTTCAGCTGGCTCAAGTTTGTCAGCAACCAACAGCAATGGACTGGTTGTTCAAACTGATTCCAACCTTCACGCCTGCTCCGCATGCTCAATACTACGGACTCGTTGACTACATGGTTAATAACCGCTGGTGCTTTGACTATGTCACTTTCACCATGCGTATGACCGAAGGGCAAGTTCCTCCGTATCCACTACAAGTGCCTGAAATGGACTGGTTCTGGATGGTTGGCTCGCTCGCTGCCACTGTGGTGTCAATCGCCATTGTAGTCATGCTGGGCAAAGCTCCTGCAAAAAAAGCGGATGAAGCGCCGAAAGTGCCGGTTTCTTCCAGCACATAAAGAGGACAAATTGGCAGACAAAGAATTACCGATTGAAAACAAGATGGAATCTTCCGAGGTTGATTCCTCGGTCGCTCAACCTGTTTTCAAAGTGAAATTCATCATGAAAGCCATTGCCTTCTGTTGCGCTGTCATCTCACTTTCCTGGTTTTTTGAAGGCTGGAGAGAAATTCACAGAGTTGTGAATTTTGCCACCGTCGGCATTCTAGTTGTGGGAACAGTTGGCACTCTGATGCTTCTAGGTCTGATGACTTTCTGGACCTACTGCGAAGAGAAACAAAAGGGTACGCTGGTGCGAAGAATCGGTTTATTCGAAACGCTTTACGAAATAGTCATGAAGCGGCATGCCGCAAAGACACACGGGGGGTTGAGGTAGCATGAAGCCTAAGGATTTTGTTGTTGCTCTGGTGGCATTGGGTTGCCTGGTGGCAGCGCTAGTGTTGCAACCATGGTCCGAGCTTCAGTTTGGTTTTGATTTGAAAGCCATTCCTGAATGGTCGCGTGCCCTTGTGCAGTCGCCGCCCATGAGTGACTTGAAGCCGCTTGGTGACTGGGCTGAGCAATCATTGAAAGCCGGTGGTGCATCCACCAATTTCGGCGATTATATGTATGCCCTCGTTATGTTTGGTGTTTTGACTTTAATTGGTATTGCTTACATTGCTGTTGGACGTGAAGAGGCGGAAGAGAAGTTGATTTTGCCTGTTAAAAAATAAAGCAGACGGATATTTTCTTTCCTGGAGTCGATTGGAGTAACAAACGAAAATGAGTGCTTATACTGAGAGCATTAAGGGCTTAAATAGCGCGGTTTTGGTTTTTGAGGATGGCCTCAATAAAATCATGACTAGCAAATACAACCCAATGTATTACCACGGCGCTTTGCCGCAGTTTTATCTCTGGGTTCTATATCTGTCTGGCTTGTTGCTCTTTGCTTACTACATGCCGACTATCGACAATGCTTACGACTCTAAAAATCTCGTTAATGCGTACACCTCAGTCGAATATATAACCAAGAATCTGCCATTTGGTGCCATCTTCCGCGGTATGCACCGTTATGCCGGCGATGCCATGGTTATCACGATTTTGATTCACGCAGTGCGCGTTTGGTTCACCGATAGATATCGTCAGTATCGCTGGGTGCAATGGCTTAGTGGTATCGCTTTGCTCGGTCTCGTTCTCTTTATTGGTCAAACCGGTTATTACCTGGTCTGGGACGAACGTTCGCTCTTGCTCACACGTATGACTGTCAGCGCTTTCGATGCCCTTGGACCACTTGGACCTGGCTTGAAGACCTGGTTCTTGAATGGTGACACCATCACCAATTTGACACTGTCGAATTTCCTCTTCATTCATATTGGCTTGTCGTTCTTCTTGCTGTTTGGTCTGTGGGTGCACTATGTGCGCATGACACGTCCGATCATCACTCCGCCACCAGCTATCAACTACATTCTGGTAGCGATTTTGCTCGCCGTTGTTTTTGCCATTCCAATCGTCTCTGGACCAATGGCTAACATCAACAGCCAGCCAACATCTTTCGACATTGATTGGTGGTTCCTCTGGCCGTACGCCATGATGAGCGCCTTGCCGCTCACCGGTTACTGGATCGCCATGGCATTAATCACAATTGCGGTTTGCATTTTGCCAGCGCCAATTGCTCTGTTGACTAGAACTGGTCCAGTAGAAGCCGCTGAAGTTGTTCTCACCAAATGCGTTGGCTGCTCGCTGTGTGCTAACGATTGTCCCTTCCAGGCTATTGAGATGGTGCCAGCTCCTGCTGGTTCTAGATTCAAGCTGCTTGCTACCGTCAAACCTTATCGCTGCTCGGGCTGCGGTGTTTGTGTCGGTGCCTGCGCCTTTGATGCTATCGATTTGCCTAATTTGCTCGACTCTGATGTTAATGCTCAAATCAAAGCAATGGTGGAAGCCAAATAACGTGCCCAATCGAGAGCATCACATGTGGTGCTCAAAAAGATAGATAGAACAAGGTAACCCTCAGGTTATATCGACGGAGAACAAAGGACACCATGTCTGACAAAAAGACAGTAATCACTCTAATGTGCGAAAGGGCTGCAGACGTTAATTCGCTGCTGTCCGCAGATGGCGCAGTCAAAGATGTCGACGGTCTGCACGTAGTGAAGCTACCATGCAGCGGAATGGTGCAACCTTTGATGATCGAGCAAGCTCTCAAGAATGGTGCCGAAGGCGTTATTGTTTGCGGTTGCCAAATTGGCGATTGCTACTATCGCGAAGGCAATAAGATGATTCGCGAGCGTTTGCTCGGTAATCGTCCACCAGGTTTGAAGAAAACAGTTGATCGCAGACGCGTTCAAGCTTTGTGGTTGTCTCGCTTGCAAGGCAAGCAATTTGTTGCTGAAGCAAAAGAATTCATTGCGAAAGTACGCGATTTGCCAGCTGCTGATGCAGCAGCAAAGCCCGCTACTCCAGCTGCTAAGCCAGTTGTGAAAACGCCTGATACGCCAGCTCCTACAGCTCCAGCAGAATCGAAAACTAATGAGGCTGCCACCTCCGATGCGGCAGCTGAAAAACTGGCTAAAGAAAATCCCGCTGAAAACAAATAATCTGTTCTACGAAACCAAAGGATTACGAAGATGGCTGCAGATAAACCCGTTAAATTGACAGAGCTGGATATGATCGCCCGTTGGGGATGGTTTTTCGTCCTCTACTTTGTGCTCATTCTGCTGATTGGTTCATTCGGTTTAGTCGCCGAATTCTAATTCGAGCTCGACTGCAATAGAATTCGTGATCAAGCTGGTGTGCTCAGTATTTACTGGGTCACCGGCTTTTTTGCATCTGGCTTTCTTTACACCGGTTATCCTAATGATATGGAGCACGACCCATATTTTTGGACAGCCAACTTCGAACCTCAGCATTTGAGAATAGAAGGCGTCGATTTTCAATCGGCTGGAGCGCCGAGCGTCGGCTATGCCTTTAGCCTCCTGTACGATGTCTCACGGTTGCTCAGGCGTGCGCGTCGCGAGACCATCGGTGCATTGCACGGACTGCATCTTAAACGTGTGATCAGGCATGTCTCCGTCTCCAGTCCAACGACAGAGCAGAAAGTGATTGTGGCGCTGCCTGAATTGCAACGACTGGCTCAAGAACAAGCGGAAATAGTTTATCGACAACACTGCAGTAATGTTTCGCCGCTATCTTTGGAGGCCATTATGCGCAGCTTCTCCGACCATGGTTGTTTGACGGCCAAGGACGTATTGAAAAGAAATAGAGCCGAGATGTGGCTCCGAGTTTATCCAGAAATTGTTGGTTGTGGCGAAAAGTCATCATGGACCTCAGTGCTTGCCGAAAATCGGTCACTCAGCGGTGCCCAACTTCTACGACTGCAAAACGACATTGCTGCCTCGGCCACTTTTCTATTGGATGACTGGTTTGGCGACGATCTAATTTTTGCGCAACGCAATTATTTGTGCACCGAAACATTTTTACAGGCCCTAGAAATTAGAGGTATTAGCGGTTTTACAGCACATAGAGCGACAGTTTGTCGATCTGGCAAATACCCTCAGATTGAAAAGGTATCCAAATCAATTGAGGGCATCAAATTTTTTCGTCTGGAAATTGGAATCGACAAAACTGCAGACATTTTTCTTATTCCGCATGTCGCGCTTTTTTTCAATGGACGCGCTTTTGATGCCATAGCCGATTTAAAGATGCGCTATGCGGTTTTTGTCGAAGGTCATACTTAGACAGATTCGTGTAGCCTGCTAAGCCTACTGAACACTTTTCAAAGTGTATTGGAAAGCAAGTTTGCTCGCAGAATCAAGGCACAATTGGGACATGAACTCCCCCGTTTGAATGAGGTGCTTTCTCATGGACAGACCGAACATAAGTGAAAATAGTCCTGCATGGAATGCTTTCGTTTGGATAACTTTTTCCGCTTCTCAAATTGCAATTTTGCTTGGTATCTATCATTTGCCGACAGACTTGTGGATTAAAGGCTACATGGCTATGGGCTTGCTATTTAGCACAGGTTCTTCTTTTACGTTAGCCAAAACTGCCCGTGATAATCATGAAGCTAGAAAGCTAATTAATCGCGTCAGCGAAGTCAAAACAGAAAGGATGCTTCAAGACTATGAGTTAAAACAGGTCGCGTGAGGACTCGCTTAAGTAGCGCTGCTGGCAATTTTGCACAATTGCTCGTGTGTAATGAAGCTGGAGTTATTTTATTGGTCTACCATTCAGATTACTCAAAGCAAAGCACTATGTCGACTATAGGGGTTACAAGGTTTGAAGAACCATCATTGGGGTAAGATGCTTCTGAGGTGTATAGCGAATGTCATCAGATCGCATCCAGGATTTAAGAGTTTCGGCGCCGGATTCTGACGCGAAGTCAAAGCCTTTTCAGGAGGAGCTTGCAACCCAATGGTCTGCGCCAACTAAAAGGGACACGACAAGTATCAGCGAGCCTGCAAATCCTTTTGCAAAGGTGATCAGTGATGCAAAGCCACCAGTCATAGCTGGCATTGCCGACGTGGCGCTTTATAGTGGACTCTCTCTCGCCGAACAGCGTTTTGGCGAGGGAGCACAATTTTTTTCAAAAAACATAGCGGGTATCAATGTTGTTGCGCATGAAACAACATTGACTGCCGCAAAATACATGGCATTGCCGATTGCTTCCGCTGCTGCCTACGCTTTTTCTCGCGATTTCCACTCTCTGACGCACAGCACTTCTGTACATGATACATTGCGAGATTCTGCGGCTCTTGTAGCCGATAGTGTGGCAATTGCGGGAGCAACTAGCACGTTTGTGCCGAAAGTAAGACTGTTTAGCACCGCAATGCAATATGCTGGTTTGACTTCGCGAGCCTTTCTTGGCAATTTAAATCAGGAGTCAAGTTTGTCGAAAGAGCTAGAATGATTTCTGGCTTTTGACACAGCTATTTAGAATTGATTCCAGACGACTCGTACTGTGACGATTTTGATGCAGTAATTGTCTGTCCATTTTGGCGCGTGAAATTCCAAACTTTCCTACGAAATAATGAGTTCCAGAAGCAAAAAAAGAGGAGCGCACAAACACTCCTCTTTTAAATAAATGAGCCGCCGAATTTAGGTGGTTAATCTTTCTCGGAGTCGAGACTCCGGCGGCTAGTACTCCACCAGAATAACCCTATTGCATCTTAAATCGACTAGGGTTTTCCCTGATTTAAATAACGGAAATACTTGACTACTGAAGCGTTTGAGTCATCACTTGAGATCGATCAAGAAGACCATATCGGCATCATCAGTCACTTTTGTTGGCTTGGCTCGCCACAATTTGACGTAAGCGCGAGCCGGCAATTTAGAGTATTTAATTCTGTCGATGGCAATATTGCGTGGACTCATGTTGTTGCAGCCGCCAGGATATCCGCAAGTACCACCGCAATGGAGCATCTGATTTATGCGTACGGCCTCAGCTGCTGGTTTTGCATAATTTTCTACGTTTATAGATTTTTCGGGCGCGAGCCAAATGTAATTGAAGCCAAAATCGCGAGCGTTATATGCCACCAGACTGAACGCTGGATAAATCAAAGGCTTGACTAATTTCGTGCGAAAGCGGTACAGGTCATCGTTGAATTTGCTGACGTTGTATATCACTCTGGCGCAGCTTCTATTTGCCCACCAGGTTAGCGATAGGGGCTTCCAGGTATAGGGGAAATCAGGGTCGTTTAAATCGCTAGGTGTGACGAGATTCTTTTGGAAATTGTTGGCTGAAGCCGCATCGGCACCAACGAGAAGCAAAGGATTGGCGATGAAACGCGACTCTTCAGCAGGTCCTTCAATGCTCTTTTCGCCTGCACCATATACGGCACTACCCTGCAATCCCCACCAGGGGCGTTTGTCTTCAACAGCCCCAAAGACAGCATCATTTGGCTTGTATGGACCTGGCACCAGCTCCGGTGACATTTCCACGTACTTTTTTCTCTGGTCAAAGATTTCTGCCTTCGGTTTGAAATTGTAGTTCTCAACCGGATGCAAGGGGACATTAATTTCGCCCGCTGATGCTTTCGAACCGATGTTGAGCACATTCTCTGGTTCAGCCTGGGCAGGCTGAAGACCACACAAACCGACGGCGAAAATGATCAAAACAGCAGCATGCATTGCCTGTCGTTTCATTTTCTTTGACTCAATTACTAGAGGCATTTGATTTTTGAGAACCTTACACTCACTGGCTGCCTCACGAGAGGTGTACTTACTTTACCCGAAGTAAGTAGTTTCGTAGCAATGTTCGAACTGATTGCAATGTTATTAATCAGCAGAGTTTCTCAGCTCCAGAACTGCAGCAAAATCAAGGTTTAAAACCTGAAGACGAAGCTAAACAACAGGAACTGATTAAAAAGACACTTGCCTTTCTTGGCAAAGTAATCGATGACAAGCAAGTTTCACATGCGGAGCTGCAAGCGTATGTGCGCATGTGCACTGTGTCCGATCTGGAAAATGCATATGAGGCTGCGGGCTCTCAAATAAGAACTATGGATGAAACAGTTTTGAAATGGCATAAAGAGATGACTGATGACGAGTGGAAGAAGCTCCACGTAATCATCCTGACCGCTCATATGCCGAGACCAGGTCTGTTGTCTTATCAGTATTTTTCGAAACTGTTAAGTCAAGGTCAAGAAGGCGAGCAGATTATTATTGCCGAAGGTATGACTGATGAAGAACAAGCGACTGACTTGCTTTTGACCCACATCATAGACGGTAAAGTGGCTGTGGCATTCTTTCAAGATCCATGGCGCATGCACAGAGATTTGCTTTCTGATGGTGGTGAGCTGTACTTGAAAGAGCACAAACTAGTGGCCAACTCGCCGACCAAGTAAATGTCAACGCTCTCTCAAATCTGGTTGCGGTCTACAACTGACTACAACCGCAATTAATAGCCAGAAGATAAAGTGTACCTGCGGGCGATAAAAAACGGTGTCCCAGAGTCCCTGGGCCATCATGCCAATGATTCCAGCGCAAGCACCTGCTGCAAGCCATCTTGATGTGATGTCTTCATTTTGCCAGAACGCCAGATGACCCTTGGCGAAGACGCTTGCGAGCAGGGCGCCAAATATGATCAAACCGCCGATGCCCGTTTCAACGGCAATTTCTAAAGGGACGCAGTACGTACCAAGAGCATCGAAACCACTGCGCATGTAAAGGCCGTAAGCCAGACGAAATGCCTGGTTGCCAACGCCTATGCCAAGCCACCAGTTGTCTTTGAGCATGCGCAATGAAGATTGCCAGACATTGATACGAAATGCGTTAGAGCTGTGCTCACGTCCGGCAAATATTGATGAAACGCGCTGGTCGAAGGTTGGCACAAAATGCAGAGCAAGTCCGAGCAATAGAGGCACTACAACGGCTGCTATTAGAATTGGAATGCGAGCTTTGGGTTTTTGCACCCAAATTTTGGCAAAGGCTATGACAGCAACAGCTCCACCACACGCAAAAAGTGCTAGATAACCGGCTCTTGAGCCTGTCAAAACAATAGATATTGCAATGGTTGCAGCGGCTATAAAGGCGCCTAGAGAAAGCAGCTTTTTGTTTTGTTGCCAGAACAGGGCGCCCAGTGAAATCGCCACTGGTGCAATGGGAATCAAATAGCCCGCGAGCAAATTGGGATTGAGCAAAGTGCTGAAGATGCGCGTGCCTTTTACTTCAACGGTTGGGTCTTCCCATGTTGCTAGAGGCGCGACGCCGATTTTGTACTGGTAGAGGCCATAGAGTGAAACACCAAACGCTATTACTACTAAAAGAGAAAGAATCTGTACGCGTCTTTGTGGTGCCTTGCGTAGCACTGCAGTAAAGAGAAAATAGCTCGTTATATAGATGAGAAGCTTAGCCAGCCCTCTCAGGCTTGGCACCGGGTAATGAGAGGACGCAGCAGAAATTAGATTCGCTGCAAGAAATAGCCAGACCGGAATGTCGACAGCGAGCGACTGACGTTCTTCGGTGCCACCAAGCAAATAGCCGATGAACCAGAAAGCAAATCCACAGAGAGCAATCAGCCCAAGACCTTCTTTGTCTTCGGCAAATTGAGGCAGAGCAATAGCGACAAATAGCCCGATGACGAGCAGATAGGCAATGCGTTGCAAAATAGTGCCAAAAGGCGAAAGACCAGATGCTGCCGAAAAGAGGTCTTTCGTATGTTTCAGCAATCGACCGGCGATAGAGTTATTGGCTGATTGCGACCACCATGAATCAGCCGGCTCTAAAGCCAGCTTGGATATTGCCGCGTTGATAGCGCTATCAGGAGCGTCTAAAACTTGCACTTACTTATTCAGTCGCTTTGATATCAGCGACCACTCCCTGCACTCTATATTTGAATCCTTCAAGCTCTATTTGATTGCCGATTTTGATTTTATTGCCACGAATGACGAAACCATCAGCTGTTCTATCGGCTTCATCCACTACGGTGACTAGATAATCGTGAGCGATAGGATTGGCTGGATCAGCCATAGATACGGCTTTCTTGCCATCAGGCGACAGGAATGATACTTGCTTTGCCCAGTGTTGCACCGCCGAAATGGTCATTGGTGGCTGGACTGGCTGGTTGCGAATGGTGATAGCTGATTTGTCGCCGACTTTGAAAATGTCGACGTCCTTGGTTTTAAGTCCTGTAATAAAGACATCGATGGCGACTTTGTTTGTCCCTTCGATCACCTTATTAACTCCTGCGTGTCCAGCTTTTGCCAGACCAAAGCCGGCCAGTGCCAGCAAAACCACCATTAATAGACCGGCGTCAAAAGCATTGATTGACCGCTTGCTGTTCGATGTCTTTTTCTCTTGCACTGAAATAACTTCCTCATAAGTCGATTAATAATTATGGACCAAAAGTCGAAACGAAGTATTAGCCACGTTTTCGACAGTTTTTGTGTGATATAGGCCGATTTGTAGCGTCATTTATATGCGCCTTATATCGATAAAGCGAAGTCAGCCTTAAAACTAAGAAAGACGAATGGGTGAAATCATTGAAAAGGTCGCCAAGATGACATTTTGGCTTTTGGACAGCTTGAATTATGAGATTTTGCTTTTTCTATGCGGTTTATACGTAGAAGCCTGTCTACAAAAACGTCCCAGTGGAATACATTCAATCACACGGGGACGCTACTAAAGTTTCAAGGATAAAAACAATCATGGCAAACAATGAATTCGACGCTACACCACGAGTTGAGCAAAATGCACTTACCTCGGGTGACCATAATGTTTCCAAAATCAATTTCAGCGAAGTCATGGAAGGTCACAAAGATCCATTGACTGAAGCATTGTTCAAAAACGAAGCAGCAATCAAACTGGCTTCAGCCAAAATTGAAGACATTTATAAACGTGCCGCTCAGGTTCATCCTGATGGTCTCGCTGGATTTCTGAAAAACCACGAAGCAAGCTACGCCTAGAGTTTATTCTGGGTCTATTCTGGAATATCCAGCGCTTCCAGGTTTTGCATCAATTCTCGTTGATTGGTCACAGCAGTGCCTGATTTGCGAACGACAATACCAGCAGCTAGATTGCCCAGAGCCATAGCTTCCACATAAGAAGCGCCAGTCACCAGAGCAAGTGTCATCGTGGCAACAACAGTGTCTCCTGCTCCGGTCACATCGAAAACATCGCTACGATTGAAAGCCGGTAATTCGACCATATCCTTGCCCTTCTGGAACAAGACCATGCCATCGCCTCCCCGGGTCACAAGCAACGCTTCCAGACCGGTCGTATGCATAATTGCCAATCCTGCTCTCTTTAGATCATCGTTAGTTTCAATTGAATAACCAACAGCCGCTTCAGTGTCTGGCTGGTTAGGTGTCATCAAAGTCAAGCCGCGGAAGCGCTCAAAGCCTCCCTGGGCGTCTACGATGACCATCAATTGTTGTGAGTTAGCAATTTCACGACAGGCTTCAATGACGTCATCGGTGATCACTCCGGCTCGATAATCCGAGAGGATAATGGCCTGGTAATTTTTTGCTTCGGCTTTAATTTTTTCGACCAGAAGCTTACTGGTGGCTTCGCTTGTGGGCTCGTGTGATATTCGGTCAAGCCGCAAAAGTTGTTGCATTTGCGAATGGCTTTTCGAGAGAATGCGCGTTTTTACTGTCGTGGGGCGGTTTGGATCTTCCACTAGACTGTGCTTGATCTGACATTTCTCCAGGACCTGAGCCATTTTCTTTGCGTAATCATCTTTGCCACAAATGCCCACTGCGTGGCAAACGGCATTGTAGGCTGTGATGTTATGCGCGGTGTTTGCTGCTCCGCCTGGAATCAATTCGGTCACGACGTGCTCGAGAATAAGCACTGGTGCTTCGCGGGATATGCGCACCGGTCTGCCTTCCTGCAATTCGTCGATGAGCAGATCGCCTACAACCATGATGCGACCTTTGCTGAATTCGAGAATTCGCTTGCGCAATTGCGCTTTGCTCAAGAGGTTTTCGCCATTCGTGGCAGATATGGCAGCGCGACCGAGATCGGCTGGATGCATTCTTTCCAATTCGCTAAACAATTGATTTCCTAAAATATTGTCGGGATCGATTAAAAGCGCCAGAGCGAGAGCTTTTTTCGCTTCTTCAATATATCGCAAATGTTGATACAGTCGGCTCAGATGAAGAGCATTTGAGAGAACTTCAGCGTCTGAGTGAGAATCTTCTATAGCGTGGCGATGCTTAGCCAGTTGCTCTCTTTCGGCCACTGTTAGATTTTTTTGCTCTTTGGGCGCAGTCTCTGATAAAAAAATATCTATCACCGGCTTGAGATTTTCTTTCGACCAGTCTTTGCTTTCTTCCTTAAATTCAGACTTGAGCATTTGCTGGAAGGGCAATCCAAATGTGTTGCCCATCAAAAACTGGTCAGGACGAGCCTGAGCTTGATTCGGACCGATATATTTAAATTCTTGATTGCGCGTTGTGTTCGAATTGCCAAGCTGGCGCGGAAATTCGGGCGATATTTTGCTGCCAATTCCACCAACTGCGTTAAATGAGCCGATTTTGGCCGTTGATTTAGAGACGGATAGAGTTAAATCCAGGCGTGAAATAGTGGAATCTGCTTTATTAGTCTCAAAATTTTCAGCTTGCTTTTGTTCTGCCTTGCTTTGCTTGTTGTAAGCAAGCATATCTTTTCGGGTGATAGCATCTTCTATTTGACCGCCCGATGATGCCCGAGCACCTTGATATTTATCGCCTGGGATATCTTGCTCAGGTTTTGGACTGGCGTTCTCTTTCAAGGGCTGGTTGGCTTTTGATAAGTCGTCAGGTTCATTTTCCTTAGACATAAAATCCTCTCTAACGACCAACAGCTGGCGCACAAGCATATATTACCCCAATCACGCACCAATCATGGTGGCTATAATTGGTCATAACTGAGTAAGATAAATTTTGCGGTCCCAATCTCGCCCCTCAAAAAAACGGAGAAAACTGGATGAAGCTCAAATTGGTGGGTGCTATCGGAGTTTTTGCCCTCTTATCTCAGACTTTCCTTTTGCCTGCGTTAGCCGATGAAACCAAACTCTTTCCCTCGCTGACTGGCGACCAGGGGCAGACCCCGGCGGTGTCGACAATAGGCACTCCTGAAATTAAAACGATAACGACGGCTACCAGTTCGACAAATATAACCACCAGCACATCGACATTACGTCCGCCGCAAAAAATCGAACAAAGCGTGCAAAGGTCGATAGATATAACCGATACTACAGCCCAGCCTCTTGTGCGTGTAAGAATCGACCAACGACTGGCTCGCAAAATGGCTAAAGATCATTGGTTGGAAAAAGCGGTGGCAGCCGATCCTTCTTTGATCGACGCCATTACTCAGTATTCGTCGGCGGCAAAAATTCTGGCTAAGCATCCAAGAATTGGCACCATTGCTGAAGCCGACCATTATACCTGTCGCAATATCACGCGCTGGAAAACCGCCTCACGTAATCTTGCTCGTAATCCGGAAGTCAAAGAAGTAATCGACTGCGATCCTGAAGGCATATATCGCGCCATTAAACGCGACAGTAAAATTGGTAAATTGCTTGTGAAGCAACCGGATTTCAATCAAATCATTGTCGATAATCCAGAGCTTGGCAAATTGTTGGCGACTCATATGTAATCGGTTGACACTGGCATGAGTATTTATCAAAAGTTGCTTGAATTAGAAGCAGAAATAATCGCTCAAAATTCGCGCGCTTCAGCGGCTTTACAAAAACAATCTCAATTGAGTGGTGACTGCCTCTTTTTGCTCAATTCTGTCGAGCATGAAATCGGCATGAGTTTGGGCAATAAAACTGGTGCCACCTGGACTGGCTGGCTCAGTTTCCGTCGTCCCCAGGCTTTGCTAATTTGCCGAGGACGCGCTTTTACCGAAGGCGGCTTCTTTCCTGTTTATCGCGCCGGTCTCGATAATCTCGCGGGCTTATCAACGATAGCCGAAGCGTTACGCGGATTTGATGTGACACCACCGGGGGAAATGGATCATTTGTTGCTCAATTTTATGCACAACAAGGAAACCAAAGTAATGCTCTGGTATGCCGAAAACACTGCCGCTTATCGACCTATCTTTGAGGCAAACGTTGAAGACGAGCCCGTTCATCAATTGCATGAAGCAATTGCCGAAGCCTGCAAATGGATTGTCAATCGACCAAAGAGCATGACGTTGATCGAGTATCTTAAAACGCTTGAAACGTCTGGCTAAGCCGGTTGTTTTGGCGCAGTTTCTTTAATGACAATGGCATCAGCTACCGCTGCTGCATTTGCGGCGTCATGTTGCTGTTGCTGCATCTGAGTATTCATCGTGCTTTGATGGCTCATATTTTTTGCAAAATCGAGAAGCTCGATTGGAATTGGGAAGATCAAAGTCGAATTCTTCTCAGCCGATACTTCCACCATCGATTGCAATTGTCTCAATTGCATGGCACCAGGTTGTGAAGAAATCAACTTTGCTGCTGCTGCGAGTTGTTCGGCAGCTTGATATTCACCTTCTGCTGCGACAATCTTCGCTCTTCTTTCGCGTTCTGCTTCTGCTTGTCTGGCCATTGCTCGTTGCATAGAATCAGGAATTTCAATATCTTTGATTTCCACAGAATTGACTTTGATGCCCCAGCCTTCTGTTTGTCGGTCAATAATTTCGGAGAGTTTGGCGTTAATAGCATCGCGTTGTTGCAGCAATTCATCTAATTCGTGTTGACCAAGAACGCTGCGCAAAGTTGTTTGGGCAATTTGACTGGTGGCATTGACTGGATCTTCAATTTTTATCACTGCTTTGTATGGGTCTACGACCTGAAAGAAACAAACAGCGGCGGTGCGAATCGAGACATTGTCTTTAGTGATGACGTCTTGAGGCGGAATGCTCATGGTGATGATTCTGAGATCGACTTTCTTGGTGGTCTGAATCATTGGAATGACAAAATTCAACCCAGGACCCATGACATTGTCGGCTTTACCGAGTGTGAATATGACGAGCCGGTCGTATTCTTTAACCACTTTGGCGCAGCTGGCTAAAACCACGAAACCAATTCCAAGAGCAGGTAGCAATAATTCCAACATCACTTTCATTCCTTTTCGAGTCAGGTGTTTTAGGTCAGGTCTCTGTCATTTTTTACGAATCAGGCGGGCGACGAAAAATCCTGATACATCATGCCTTGATGGTAACAACTGTAGCATCAGGAGTCGACTCATTTCGACATTTGTTTTGCAAGCTGGTCCGTTTGAGTTCGGTTCGCATTGAGACAGAATAGAGTCAGGCAGGAAAGGAGATAGGTCGTCGCCTTCGAAGTCTTCGAAGTTGTCGAGGAACCAGCGAATGTTTTCAAAATTCTCTTCCGGTTCAATTGAGCAGGTAGAGTAAACCAAAATGCCGCCCGGTTTGACCATGGTCGCAGCGTTTGCCAGCAATTCTCTTTGCATCGAAACCAGCTGAGGAATGTCTTCAGGTTTTAGATGATAGCGAGAATCGGTGCGACGATTGAGTACGCCTGTGCCGGTACAGGGAGCATCTACTAACACAACGTCAGCGAGACTGCCGAGCTGATACTGTCGTCCATCAGCAACAACGGTTTCGATGTTAGTCAGCCCTAATCGTAATCGATTTTGTTTGACCAGCTTCAGGCGCGCTTCTGAAACATCGACTGCGACAATGCGCCCTCGATTCTCCATCATTTCGCCCATGTGCACGGTCTTGCCGCCAGGGGCAGCGCACAGGTCGACCACAACATTGCCCGGTTTGGCTTGTGATACCAGTGACACAAACGCGGCAGCCTCATCTTGAACAGAGAACATGCCTTCGGCAAATCCGGGTAGTTTTTGCGGCGAGCCGTGAAAAGAGGCGCTGCGTTGTCCGCTTTCATTGCGTTCTGCGCGCTCGACAATGACACAACTATTTACGAGCGCTCCTTTGCGAAATGGCACACAGGCATTTTCCAGAATTGTGTGCAAAGCTTCGGGCGTGATAGCCATGTCGTTGGCTCTTAAAACCAGAGCCGGGGCAGAATGCGAGAATTTTAGAAGTTTGACTGTTTCTTCTGCGCCGAAGTTTTTTAGCCAGCGTTCGACAATCCATTCAGGCATCGAATATTTTGTGCCTAATCTTGAAGCGACGCCTGGCGAATTGAGGTCGTCTCCTGATTCTTCAACTGCTTTACGTGGCTGATTATCATTCTCGTTTTCGGATTCTTCTACAGCACCATCAACAGTGTCATCCAGTGATGCTGCCTGTTCGCGTCCCTCTGGGAAGTCTTTTTCGAGTTGTCGTTGATAATTGCGCATGAGACCATTGGCAAATTTGCCGATGCCTGCGTGCCCTATTGATTTTGCCAGTTCAGTGGTTGTGTTTACCACAGCTGATGCAGGCAAATTAGACATATGCTCGAGTTGAAAAATGCCCATACGCAAAACATTGCGCAGTGGCAAAGGCAATTTAGCTAGTGGACGAGTGGAGAGTTTGCTGATACTTTCGTCAAGCGAAAGACGGTTGCGCGTCGTGCCCTGAACTAGAGCTGTGATAAATGCTCTGTCTCTTTCAGAGAGATCTAGTTTTTTGAAAGCAGCTGACAAAGCCAGATTAGCGTAGGCATTGTCTTTTTCGACAGCAATTAAAATATCGAGGGCGATGCTGCGCGATCTTAGCCCAGGGGCTAGTTTGGGCAGATTCTTATTGATTGCCTTGTTAATTGGCTTTTTGATCGGTTTATTGTTCATATTTATCCAAGCTTATCCAAGTGTCTCGTCGCCCTTAAGGCGTATGCCATTTGCCCAGTTGCGCCCGCTCATTCGTGTTTTGTTGGCTGGTTGAACCGTGCACAATTCGAGCAATTCATCGCCATTTTCGCCGCAAACGGCGTAAACGTGGTCGCCTGCTGAATATAGACAACCGGCTTTTTTTGACGAGATCTTTTCAGTGCTTATCTTGGTTTGCCAGATTTTTAAAGGTGCGCCTTCGTATGTCGTAACAGCTGCTGGCCAGGGTTGCACCCCACGCACCAGGTTGTGTATAGACTGGGCGCTTTCAGTCCATTTGATGCGCCCGGTTTCTTTGGTCATGATGGGCGCAAGCGTCGCTAAACTATCGTCTTGTGCTTCAGGCTTCAACTCACCTGCGCTAAGTTGACTCAAAGTTTCAAGCAGTAGATTAGCGCCAATGGCGGACATCTTGAGCGCTAGTTCATCTGACGTCATATCAGGACCAATAGGCACTTCCGCCTTTAGTAGCATTGGACCAGTATCGACTCCTGCCTCGGTAATCATTGTTGTGATACCGGTAATTTTCTCGCCGTTGATAATGCACCAATTGATTGGTGCAGCACCTCGATATCGTGGCAGCAGTGAACCGTGAATATTGATGACACCATATTTGGTGAGCGATAAGACTTCTTTTTTAAGTATTTGGCCAAACGCCACCATGACAATGACGTCGGCGTTCAAGGCACGCATGGCCTCCACTATTTCCGGTGATCTAGACAGCCTTTCTGGTTGAAAGACGGGAATGTTGTGCGCCACTGCCAGTTCTTTTACAGGCGGAGCGTGTAATTTATTGCCTCGACCAGCCGGTCTGTCTGGTTGGCACAAAACGGCCACGACTTGATGCTCAGGAGCTTCTATCAGTGCTTTGAGCGTGGGAACAGCAAACTCGGGAGTGCCCAGAAAGATGATTTGCAAGATTTTGTCCTTTGCGTCTCTTGATGCCTGGTTTGATGCTTGCCAAGTGAATTGCTCTGCAAGCTTAAGCATTTTCTCAAAATCAGCACGTCCAAACCTCATTATGTATCGTTAGATTTGGTAATCTAAAGGGTTTTTAGGCAGGCTTTTTAGGGAAATGGGAAGTCAATCGCCAACTAAACTCAGTCGTGCGCATCTAATTTTACTGCCAACAGCTCTGTGGCTGGCGGTTTTTATGCTGTTGCCGCTGCTTATCCTTTTAGTCTACAGCCTGGGCAGTCGCAATGCCCTTGGACAAATAGAGCTTGGCTTCAGTTTTCACAATTACGCGCGTTTTTTCACCGGACCGTATTTAGCGGCTCTTGGACGCTCCATTGTCTTGTCAGGATTGACGACCTTAATTTGCTTGGCTGTGGGTTCGTTATTTTCAATTTGGCTGGCATTTAAAATTCCCAGCAATCGGCAGCAGCTCTTTGTTACTTTCCTTGTGGCGCCGTTGTGGACGTCTTTTCTGCTGCGCATTTATGCCTGGATGACAATCCTGCGACCGACAGGAATTCTCTCTCACTTGTTTCAATTGTTGAACTGGCATGACGTTCCAGTGATTCTATATACACCATATGCGGTGCTAATTGGTATGGTCTACAATTATTTGCCGTACATGATTTTGCCAATCTATACTGCCTTCGAAAAGCTAGACAGGCGCTTGTTGGAAGCGGCAGCAGATCTTGGTGCGACCCCTTTGCAGACATTTTTTAAAGTGACGGCACCGCTCAGTTCTAAAGGTCTGGTTGCTGGTTGTGTCATGGTTTTTGTGCCAGCCCTTGGTGATTATGTGACACCAGATTTACTTGGTGGAGCAAAAACAATGTTTATCGGCAATCTCATTCAGAACCAATTCCTGACAGTCAGAGACTGGGCTTTTGGCTGCGCGGTCTCCACGATTCTAATTATGATTGTCGCGTTATTCGTCTGGATTTATTTACGTTACGGCGAAAGCGAAATCGCCGCCTGAACGTTTATTGCTGATTGGTGCCGCTTGTACTATTGGATTCGTTGCCGCCGGGCGAGTCTTCTTTTGGCACTCTTTGCGGAGCAGTTGGGGGCAATTGTGTCGCCGGTTCAGGAGCTTGAACAGGCGCTGGAATAGCTGCCGGCGCAACGTCAGCGGTTGGTGGGCGATAAGGTTCGACAGTGGTTGTTCTGTCTTCTCTTTCAGTACGAGTAGGAACTGGTGTAACTTCAGTGACATCAGGGCTAATATCGGAAGCTGTTGGCGACGTCGTTGTGACAGGGGCTTCGTCGGCAGCTTTGAGTACTTCCAATTCGGGATCTGTTTCTGAATTTCTTGATGAGCGTTTTAGCACCATTTTCGATACCGCTACAGGACGCGGTGGTGGTGCTATGTATGGAGCGTCAACGCTGGACATCGTGATTTTATCTAACGCCAGATCGTCTCTTGCGACAACGGTCATAGTGGCATAGAGACTGCCAACAGAGGCGTTCAGTAGTTCGCCGACACCACCTAAGTCTTGCTGCAACATTTTGGCATCGGCCACGTTTCCATTTTGCACAATGATGCGAGTGCGTGGCGAAATGGGATTTTTGTCATCTTTGCCGACGCTTGTGATGTATCCAAGTTTACGCAAAGCGGTGGCCAGTTTGCCGCCAAAGGTGGGATCGGAGCTGGCATTGACGATACAGATGGAGATATTTCGCCTGCTTGATACGTACTCTTGCTCTGGATTAGCCATGTGAAAGGCGACGGTTTTGACGCTAGGGTCTGCTATCCAGTTGCCATTGGCTGCAAATTGACCTGGCAGCATGACAAATTTGATATTTGCCTTCGGAACGTTATGGGCAAAATTGAGTATTGACGCGAGATCCACTTCAGACAAATCTGTTTGAATATTTTTTTGAGCAATTTCCAGCAGTGCCGGCACATGGAGCCAGGACCTTGGGTCCATCATTTTTCCAGCTGCCGCATGCAAAAATATTTGTTGCCGCTGAACTCGGCCGATATCGCCTAATTCGTCATGTCTGAAACGCACGAAGCCCATGGCCTGATTGCCTGTAAGCGTATGAACGCCTGGCTCTAAGTCGATTTTGAGCTTAGCCGTCCAATCCATATAGCTCATTTTCTTTGGCACTTCGACAGTGACGCCACCCAATTCATTGACGAGTTGAACGAGACCCTGCAAATTCATCACAACGTAATGTTCGACAGGCATCTCGACCAGGGAGGTGACTGCCGCACGAGCGTACTCAGGACCACCAAGGGCGTTAGCCGAATTTATTTTTTGCACGCCATATTTGCCAATGGCAACTTCGGTATCTCTAGGGATGTTCAAGACTGAAATTTTGTTTTGCTGCGGGTTAAAAAACGCCAGCATCATAGTGTCCGACCGACCATTGAGGGCGGTGTGGTCGGATTTAAGATCGCGTCCGCGACCTTCGTACATCACATCCACGCCCATAAAAAGAACGGTCGTCGGCTGCGAAATAGACCCAAACGTCGGGACGGCCGGAATTATTTGACTAATTGTTGCAACTTGTGAGGCAATGGGCGTGCCAATGGAGGCTTTTCCGGGGCCCCAGAAGCAATACCAAAGACCGATAGCAGTAAGAGTCAAGCCGCAAATGACTGACCAGAGGAGCTTCTGCACTAGACCTCATCAATTTGTGTGCAAGCGAAGGTCTATTGTACTCGCAATGGCAGTCATTCCGCGCTCTTCATGCTTACAATCATTTAGAACCGATATATTTCAGCCCGATTGTAGGCGCAGACCCACTAAGCGCCCGGTCTAATTTTTTTTAGTAAACTGACCAACCGATCATAATCATTGTGCAAAAGTTGCGATAGTGCCTGTCCGGCAGACAGCAGATATGCGTATTGATTGTCATGCACTTTTTGAGCTTCGCGAATGGTGGCAGCCAATAATTCGTCAGTTGGTACCGCACTTACATCCAGAAGCAAACGCAAGAATTCGAAATTTGTAGTCAGCTCAGTCACTTCCTTTTCGGAAGCCGGATAAATAAAGTCATGCACGTCAGGTGAGTGCGGGGGCAAATAGTGACGAATGTCTTTGCCGGATACATTTTCTCTGTAGCCAACGATTTGAGCGTGAATTTCAGTACGTAATAGGCTGAATATCTGCGGCTGCTCTACTCTTAGCTGGCTGCGAGTGAGCCCCAGCGCCCACGGTTTGTGCACCGTATCTGGTGGACCAGTCAACACGTTGAAAACAACTGCAAAGATTTGCAAATTTGTATCGGTGGAATCAATTTTGAGAAAGCTGCCAAAACGAGGACGTGCGGCTGGCTTTTCATTATTTTCAGGACTCCAACATTCGGCTGTCACGCTGGTAATAGATGATGTTAGTACTTCGCCGACGGCTTGAGCGGAAATATCAGCGTTCATTTGTTTCTTCAGTAGTCTGACTCAGTCGGTAGCAGGAGTGACTTTGTCCGGCGTGAAATTCTCGTTTGTCTCTTCGTCTTCTTTTTTTGTTTCAACCGATTTGTTCAGCTGAAGACTGATTGTGGTTTTGCCACCATCATCAGAAATCATCACATTACTGTCGAGGCCTTTAAGTGTGCCAGAAATGCTCACGAGCTTAGGCATCGTTTGCACAGGCTCAAGTGTCCAGCCTTGCTTTTTCAGTTCGTCTTGATAGAAATCGCTTACTTTATCTAAAGGATCCGATGTGCTGAGAATGACATATTTAGACTGTTCGTTACTTTCGCCTTCAGCCGACACAGAGCCTGTGGGCGCCGCACCAGGATATAGGGGCAGAGCAAAGTCTTTCGGTACAGCGTCTTTACCTTCGCTGAAGGTGTGAGTCATTCCTGCAGATTTATACGAAACTTCTTTGTCGTTGGAGCAACCTGCGGCAAACGCTACACAGGCGGCTAAAGCTAAGGTCAATTTGTGGTTTGTCTGCATAATTACTCAAGACTATCTGTCTGTTTGATTGATTTCGACTGTCAGGCTATTTTACCGGCTTTTACCAAGAATTTGATCAATTCTTTTCCCGCGGCATTAATACACCGTTTGCGACTATTGGCATCGTGCTTAGTCTAGGCGATAGTTTAAACAATGGATTAAGCAATGGTTAGTGATGAGCGACCGAACAATTCTAATAAGCCTTCGCCTAAAAGACTAATTGCACCAACGGTTAAGGTAATCAACAGTCCCGGCACTAAAACGGACCACCAGTTGCCCTGCATTAAGCTCAATTGGGCAGAGCCAAGCATCGTACCCCAGCTTGGTGTGCTTGGTCCAAGTCCGAGCCCGAGAAAGCTCAAGCCGGATTCCATCAATATTGCATCCGACACAAGTAAAGTCGCTTCAACAAAAATTACAGAAGCAGCATTGGGCAGCAGATGCGTTCTTAGGGTGCGTATTACGCTTGCGCCCATTGATGTTGCAGCGAGCAAATATTCTTCGCTTTTTAAAGCCAGTACTTTTGCTCTTGCCACGCGGGCTGCTTCGAGCCAGCTAGTAGCGGCAATCACTGTAATTACAAGCACCAGCGGCATCACGCCAAAGCTGTAATTGTTTACTCCAAGAAGCCTTGCAATCTCTGGTGAAAAGGATTTGATCAAAGTAGGAGTAGAAAAAATGGAATTGAGAATGAGCAACAAAATGATGTTTGGAATAGCCAACAGTCCATCCACAATGCGCATCATCACACCATCGACAATACCACCGACAAACGCGCTAAAAGCTCCCCAAATACTACCAAAAGAGGCTGCTATTGCTGCCGCCAGAATGCTCACCGAAAGTGTGGCTCTGGCTCCCCACAACGCCTGGCTGAGCACGTCACGGCCGAGATAATCGGTACCCAGCAGATGGTTTGCGCTAAGTGGGTGCAAATTGATAGTGGCAAGATTAAGATGACTGGGGGCAATGTCGCTATTGATCGGGCAAATGACAGGTGCTAACAAAGCCAGAATAATTAACGTCATCAAACTGCCAGTGCCAATCAACAGACGAACACCAAGGTGAATTTTGGAAAAACTAGACGCCGAAGTTGAGGCACTGCCGGCAGTGCCCGGACCGCTTGCCAGTTGTTTTGGTCGTAATTCTTTGAGAAATGGCATAAGGCTTATTGATCAGGCAGTGCCTGTGGATAGGGATGATTTTGTACTACTGTCGCCGTCGTCTTGTAGTCTTGGGTCGAGCATCGTTTGGATGATATCTGCAACGAGATTGGAGACGATTACTAGAAAACCGTATAAGAGAATCAGGGCGAGCATGATTGTGTAATTTCTGGCAAAGGTTGATTCGACGGCCAGTCTGCCCATTCCTGGCCAGGCAAATACGGTTTCAACCAGGACTGATCCACCAAGCAAAGCTGGCAGTGAAAGCCCAACCAGACTGACAACCGGCAATAAACTGTTGCGGGCAACATGACGGACTATTACAGCCACTTTGCTGAGACCTTTGCTGCGCGCAGTGAGTACATATTCTTTACTCAGCTCGTCGAGCGTCGATGCTCGTACAAATAAGGCCACTTTGGCAGCGCGTCTTGTGGATAAAACAATCGCCGGCAAAATTACGTGCCTGCCAATATCAGGTAGAGATTGCGGCACGCCGGGGTCGTGTAATCCAAGCAAGCTTAATTGGTCGAATTGTGGTGCTGATGCCAGCACAGCAATCAGTAGCATGCCTATCCAGAAATTTGGGGCTGAATAGAAAATAACAGCCAGGGCAAAAACACAGTTTTCGGCCAATGCTGATGCTCTGGCAGTTCTCAGCCAGATCAGTAAGATGCCCCAGACGATACCGACCGAAAAGGAAATAATCAGGCTGGAAATGACCAGAACGGCGGTCGCTGGCAGGCGTTCGCCGATGACCTGCATGACCGGACGCCCATCTTTATAAGACCTCCCGAAATCACCTTTGGTAACGATTCGGGCAAGCCAGCCCAGGTATTGCTTGGGCAGAGGCTGATCGAGTCCCAGCTCCTTTTTCATTTCAAGAACCACGGCCGGTGGGATGTCGCGCTGGGCAGTACCCAGCATGACATCAACAGGGTCTCCCGGCAGGCTCTTAATAATGCTAAACGCCACAAGGGAAAGGACGGCAAGCAATGGAATCGCGGCCAGGCAGCGCTTATAGATGATTCCGAACAAACCGAGACCTCTGATTCAGGACTAAATCTTTGCAGCAATCATGATACAGGGATACTCGCGTTGATTTTTTCGCCCCGCTCGTAGGATAATCATTGCTCAGAGATTTAAAAGTAGACTTTGAAAAGACCTGAAATTAATCATGGCGGCATAGCCAAGTGGTAAGGCATTGGTCTGCAAAACCGATACCCCCAGTTCGAATCTGGGTGCCGCCTAATTTTTTTTCTGGTTTACCCCCAGAGTCTGACGGGTTACAATATTATTCTCGAGAATTTGCGGACAGTTGGCGCAGTTGGTAGCGCATCACTTTGACATAGTGGGGGTCAGAGGTTCGAATCCTCTACTGTCCAAATTTTTGAAAGCATGAAAAAGAGAGACCAGTTCGGTCTCTCTTTTTGTGTGTGACGTCGGATTAGTAGTCGACGCCTTTAATCATTTGCTTTGTCGGCACCTGGCGAAAATTAGAGTTTGTTGATGTCAATGAATCGGCGGCACCGGCGTCCATCTGGGAATGTGCGCCTGTGGCTGTGTTTTCCACAGTTGTGGTGCCTCGGAGGTGGCGGACAAATCCAGCTGTCGATTTATCTATGGCGTCTTGGGAGTTGGCGGTGTTGTCCATAGAGGCGTTAACGACAGCTGTGTTTCTCGCCCTTGTGCGGGCGAGCATCTCTCTGCCAGCGGCACTCTGTTGAGCGGAGTTAGCAATGTTTTTTTGTACTTGAATTTGACGTACGTTTTGATTGACGTGGTAGCTAGAGTAGATAGCCATCATCGTCGGTTTGCTGTTTTCAAATGTTGCAGTTGGAGCTTCTATCATGCTTACCGAAACGCACCAACCCCCGCCTCTTTTGTTGATGACGCTCACTCCAGCTAGTGCTTCGAATTTTTCCAGACCCCGGCTGGAAGTCATAGTGCCAGATATGGTGGCAGCGTTTAAACCAGGCATGTTTGGGGATGGTAGCTGTGTTAATTTTTCAATGAACACTTCGGCATGACCGATTTGGCTATTTTTTGCCCGAGCGTTCATGGCTAATTTAAAAGCTTGACCGACATCGTTAGTAAATGGAACAAGTGGTGCCATGTGTTGAGACGCGTTCATACCCCGCGGATCGATAAATATGAAAGTCTGCTCTTTAGTTACTTGCGCGTTATTGGGACCGCTTGCGGCAAAGACACCTTCTTGGAAGATAAAAGGCTGCCAGCCTTGAGGAATGAGAGCGGTTACAGTGCCATCTGGTGAAGTGACAGGCATTGCTGCGTTTGGATTGTTTTCTTGTGCCGAGACTAACGGTGCAGAAATGCTTGACATGAGCCAACCTGATGCTAGCCCGAGTATCAGGATCAACGGTTTATTGAGGGCTTTTATTTTTCTGTCTTTCATGTTCGAATTGGCGTAACTTACAGTACGGGAAAACCTCGATCGCGCATGAGCGCGTTCGTGTCTACATCGCGCCCTCTGAAATTGCGGAAGGCTACATCAGGTGGAACCGAATTGCCTACACTAAATATGGTGTCACGAAAGCGGTCGCATGTTTTGCGATCGTACATTCCACCATTTTCCTTAAATGCTTCAGTTGCATCAGCAGACATTGTGTCTGCCCAGATGTAGACATAATATCCAGCCGAGTAACTATCGGCAGCAAATATGTGCCCGAACGCTGTTGGTCTGTGCCTCATCACGATTTCTGCGGGACAGCCAATTTCTCTCATTGTTGCCTTTTCGAAGTCGTCAGGCTGAATGGTGGTATCAGGAGTGGCCGCTAGATGGATCTTCATGTCATAAATTGCCGAGATCAAATATTCGCCGGTCGTGAAACCTTCATTGAATGTTTTCGCTTTGCGTAATTTCTCAACCAGAGCTTCAGGAATTGCTTTACCGGTTTTGTAGTGCAAAGCGAACTTACTCAGAACTTCAGGCGTCATAAGCCAGCGTTCGTTTACCTGACTGGGGAATTCAACGAAATCGCGCTTGACGCTTGTTCCAGCGAGCGAAGGATATGTGACATTCGATTGCAGACCATGCAGTGCATGACCAAATTCGTGGAACATTGTTGTCGCATCGTCCCATGAAATCAAAACAGGCTCGCCAGGCTTTCCTTTAACGAAATTTGCATTGTTGGAGACAATCGGTGTGATTGGATCACGGAATCTTTCTTGAGTGCGATATTCATCCATCCACGCACCAGAATTTTTACCATCACGCGCATACGGATCGAAATACCACAGGCCAAGTTGCTTGCCGTCTCGTCTTACTTCGTAGACTGTGACGTCCTTTTGAACGACCGGCACATCATCGACCTTGACCATATCGATGCCATAAACTTGTTTGGCTGCCCAGAACATGCCATCGCGAATTTTGTCGAGCTGCAAATATTCTTTGACTTCGTTTTGATCGATGTTATATCTGGCCAGACGCACTTTTTCTGCGTAATAGCGATAGTCCCAGGGTTCGATTTTGATCTTTTCAGGCTCTTTGTCTGCTAAAGCCTGCATATCTGCGACTTCTTCGTGAATGCGCGCAACCGTGGCTTTCCAAACTTTGAGCATCAAATTCATGGCATTTTCTGGAGTTTTTGCCATGTTGTCATCGAGTACCCAATGAGCGTGCGTGGAGAAGCCTAGAATCTTTGCTCGCTCTGAGCGCAATTTTAAAATTTCACCGATGATTTTTTTATTGTCGTGTACATCATTGTTATCGCCACGACTGGTCCAAAGACGCCAACCTTTTTCGCGCAAATCACGTCTTGACGAAAAAGTTATGAAAGGTTCCATCGACGAACGTGTATTAGTGATTATCCACTTGCCCTTCTTACCGTGAGTTTCAGCCTGGGAAGCCGCGTCGGCCTTCAAACTATCAGATAATCCGGCTAAGTCTTTTTCGCTATCGAGCACGAGCATATACTTTTCTTCGTCTGCCAATTGGTTGTGGCGGAAGTCTGTGTATAGGGTCGCGAGTTTTTCATTGATCTCACGCAAACGTGCTTTTTTCTTGTCGTCTAAACCCGCACCCTGACGCGTAAATGTTTGATAGTAAACTTCAACGAGGCGCTGCTGTTCGTCTGTCAGTTTGGAATTTTTGCGAGCTTCGTAGACTGTTTTTATTCTTTGAAAGAGCGGATCGTTTTGAATAATTTCGTCATCGAACTTGGCGAGCAAAGGAGTCATCTCACTTTCAATGCTCTGCATCGACTTGTCATTCATCGTTGATGTGTAGATGTTGAAGAATCGATTGGTTCGACCGTAGGGACGTCCAGCATCTTCCAAGGCAGCTATCGTGTTATCAAAATTAGCGGGGGCCGTTTGATCTGTTAGCGATTTTATCTCCACACGCTTCAGATCCATGCCTTGCAGTAAAGCCGGTTTGAAGTCACTAATTTTGAGCAGATCGAACCGAGGTAATCCATCATGAGCCCCAGTCCATGGCGCAAGCATCGGTCCGAGGGAAACAGTTTCTGCAAACAGTTTCCTCTGACTCAAAAAGGTACCGCCACCGATAGACAGAAACAGCATGGCGCTCTTAAGAAACGTTCTTCTCTGCATTTTTACCTCTGGCATTTAGCGAATTAATTGTGCGGTCCACTTTTTATGGATCTGGTGGCGCGTCGCCTTCAATCATCGTCCAGAACTTGCGCTCGAAGTCCCACATCGGATCCTCTTTCCAGTTCTTTAAAACAACTTTAGCGGTCCACATTCCTTCTTTGTCGAGGATGACATCTGGCTTGAGCAGATAGTGACCTTTGTAGATGTCGGCTGGATCATTAGCATTGAATTCTTTTTCAAAAACAACTTCGCCAGCTGGATTTTCCAGCGTGATTGTGCCTTTGTATTGCCGTCTTTCGTAGGGAGTGCCAAAGCCAATGACGATGGTGCAATTCATTTTGATGGGCAGTTTTTTGCCGACAAATAAATCGAACAGACCTTGAGCGTCAATGCGCCCGTTTTCTGTATGCTCTGCTTCGTCGCAAAATAGTAAATAGCCGCTATGTAGGTACTTCATGAACTCCACCGATGGGCGCCAGACCGACCGGGCTCACATCCCGGCTGAAACGTGCTCCAGTTTACCGCATCAGAGTGCATTAGACGGCAAACCCCGTTAGATTCGTACTTATCGGGTTTACTGGCGCCCAAATGGACGTATACTGACATTCGATTTGGATGTCAGGTATAGGCAATGGCTGATGGAAGTGTTGATTTAACTAACTGGCGCAGCGTTAACCGCGCGAACTGGGACGAGCGTGTCGCGGTTCATTTGAAAACGTCGAGCTATGATCTGCAACCCCTGCGCTCAGGGCGCGGCGAGTTACACGCAATTGAAGAAGATGAACTTGGTTCCGTCGATGGGCTTCGCGTGCTTCATCTTCAATGCCACTTCGGAGTTGACACTTTGACACTGGCGCAGCGCGGTGCCCAGGTGGTTGGCATTGATTTCTCTGGACCAGCAATTGAGATGGCGCGTAGTTTAGCTGCCGAGTTGGGACTGTCTGCGAGAGCTCGGTTTATTGAGTGCGATTTATATCACACTCCAGATGTCCTTCCAGAACCTGCATCTTTTGATCTCGTCTACGTCACCTGGGGAGCCATTAACTGGTTGCCAGACATAGAAGGTTGGGCGCAAGTGGTGGCAGGATTTCTCAAACCTGGAGGCAAGCTTTATCTTGCCGAAGGACATCCAACTGCACTCGTTTTTGATGATGCCTTTGCGATGCCAGATAACATGCCAGGATTGTATGCGCCATATTTTCACAAGGAGGCGCTAGTCATCGATGATCCGCGAGATTATGCTGACGAGAATGCCGTGCTTAAAAATTCGCTGACCTATGAATGGATACATCCGCTCGGCAAGATTATTACTAGTTTGTTAGAGGCTGGATTGAGCCTTGATTGGCTGCATGAGCACGACTCAGTAACGTGGCAAATGTTTGATAAATTGGTAGAAGATGACCAGGGCATGTTTCGATGGCCGGATAAGGCGTGGCTGCCGCTTTCGTTTTCGTTGAAGGCAACGCGAGTAATGGCTTCCGATATGTCAGGCGGGTGTCAGGTGAAACCGTAAGATGGTTAAAGCTGAACTTATCGACCAAAATCATGACTCAACCCAGATACACAGAACGTCATCCTGCATCTTCTTCTTCTTCCTCCCAACAATCACAATGGACTGTTGGACTAATTCTTGACGCCACGCTTGAGGTGGACGGTCTTACGGGCAAAATGGGCACACCACAGCGCGAATCAGCTTTGATGAAACTTCAAGCGGAGTCCGTCGGCAAACCAGTAAACATCGTTGTTCAAGCCGTTAAACCAAATCCTCAATACAAAGAAGGGGACAGCGAAGCGAATAAGATGCTTCTTCATCGATTTGTTATACACGATGGAAAACTCGATGAACTAGCTGCGCCAAAATCAGATGGATTAGCCAATAACGTCACTAATTTCGTCAAATTTATTGGGCAATCGTACCCGGCAAAGCATCAAGCGTTGTCACTTCTTCTGCATGGTGGGTCTGTTGAAGGAGCGCGAGGCGATGATGGCTATACATCACTCAGTGCTCTGCAAAAAGCGATTTCTGATGGAATCGGCTCTAGCAGAAAGTTCGACGTGCTTGATTTTGACGCATGCTTAATGGCTTCACGTCCTGTTGTGGATAACATGAGCAGAGTTGCCAGCCATATGATTGCTTCAGAGGAATTGGAGCAAGCATGGCCAAAGTCGACTATGAACCTTCAGGACGCGAATGCCTGGATTCGACGGCTTTATACCAATCCTTCATTGAGCCCAAAAGGATTTGCGGATGCGGCTGTAGACATCGCCGCAGCCAATCAGCGTTCTCAAGATTTAAGCAGCGGAGAGACGTCTGAAACTGTTTTTTTTACTAATTTGGCGACGTTGGCTCATTACGATTTGGAAAAATATCCTCAGTTTGCAAAATCGTTCGATGTGGCAGCAAACGCTTTATCGGTGTCCGCTCTCGATCCCAAAAATAAAGCAGTTTATAGCTCACTTTTTGACGAGACGCCAGCATTAGGTCATGTCGGAGAACCTAAGTTTATTCCACCTTCTATGCAATGGTTGACGCGTCGCGAACTTCGCGACCTTCATTCTTTCAGTGAAAACACGCGGAGAATGATTGACAGCGGACAGATCAAAGATCCTAGTCACGCTGTAGAACAATCCCTTAAGTCGCTAAAGCGAAGCGAGGTCGCGTTAATCTCAAAGAAATTCGCTACCAATCATGGGATGCATGAGTTTCATAACGGCGTTCGTGTGCATTACTCGGACCTTGGTGGCATGAGCGCGTTTTTGCCCGGCAATGACTTCGATAACGCGCAAGAAGACGTTGCAGACAAAACTATGCTTGGAGCTTTTATAGGTTTGAGTCGCGCTGTAATTGATGCTCAACATTCCAAGACTCCAAGCGATGCGACGAAACTAAATCTTTCGCACCTTGCCGAAATTACTGGTGACATCATCGAACAGGCTGGCAACGATGAGCAAGCTAAAACCATCGCTAAACAGCTTGCCAGTGAAACTTCTGAAGTGAAATCAGCTGCCTTCGAACGCGATGCTTTCACAAAAGAAAAATTGACCGAAGTCTATGAGACTGCAAAGCGGTTGCAGAATATAGGGATATTTCGCGATGAATTGAAAGCTGCAGAAGCGCCATCTGAGGCACATTATCAACAAGAAAGAAAGGAAGACCAGGCTGCTGGTGGGGAAGCCTGGGACAAGTTTATTGATACTGTAAGGGCTCATTAACCGGTATTCAATATACGTTTTTCGTGCGAGCCCAGTCAATGCGCTGCCGCAACTAACTCCAGTAATTTCTTCCTTGCTTTCTGCTCTGCTTATTCGGTACTGGATATGGTGCCCTGCGATTTTGACCAATAGTACGTTAAGCCAGATGCCACCCAGGGAGCCGTCGGTGGAGCAGGCGCTCGATGTCTGCGTATGCTCCCAAATGAAGGAGGCAATCGCCCGGACAGCCAAATTGCCCTGCTTGTGATTGATCTTCTTGCAGCTGAAAATGATTAGTGGGAGCGCCAATCTCAATTATATGAGAGCGGACGTTGTTCACGATTTTGTCTTTGAATTTCGGGCTTGCACGACAAGCAAACATGGCGCACCAATGAACTGCTAACCGAAAATTGTATCATTTTGACTGACGTCAAGACGTTCATAGTCAAAGCTATTTGCGATAGACTGTGGACGTTTCCTATAACTTCAGGTGCTTCTTAAGTGAATAAAAAATCGATTTCGACGGCAATGTTATTGCTCATGCTAGCCGCGACGCAAATGCAAGAAGTCGAAGCCTGCACAGATTTTTTAGTTAAAGCAAAAGACGGAACTAACGTAGTTGGTCGGTCGATGGAATGGGGACTGCAACTGCGCTCCAACGTTTGGATGACGCCCCGTGGTGAAAAACGTGTTTCCCAAAGTCCTGACGGCAAACCGGGAGTCGCCTGGACGTCGCAATATGGTTATCTTTCTCTTGATGGCAATGACACGCCTGTAGCCATTGACGGTATGAACGAGAAGGGGCTATCTGTGGGGTTGCTCTGGTTGTCTGGCTCCATATATCAGGATGTGCCCAGTGACCATCCGGAAGTAGCCATGAGTGTGCTCGACATCGGTCATTGGCTTTTGGGTAATTTTCAGACAGTCGACGAAGTCAAAGCTGCAATTGCAAAAGTACGCGTCTGGAGTCCGGCGCTCGCCGATTGGGGCGGGAAACCAACGGCTCACTTAGCTATTCACGACGCCGCGGGCAATAGCGCCGTCATCGAGTTCACCGATGGTCAGCAGAAAATCTTCGACAATCCTGGTGGCATTCTTACAAATGCTCCTACCTTCGATTGGCACCGAACAAATTTGCGCAACTATATTAGTCTTTCTCCTGAGAGCACGCATACGATAGCCATCAAAGATACTGTTCTGGCTCCGCCTGGACAGGGCGGTGGCTTTTTAGGAATCCCTGGTGATTGGACGCCGCCTTCGCGTTTTGTTCGTGCCTCGGCAATGCTCGCATTCGCCGAACCAGCAAAGAATGCTTCCGAGGCTGTTGTTTTAACAACCCACATCCTGAATGCCGTAGACATTCCACTCGGTGATGTTCGCGAAAAAGCCGGCGAAATCGCCCATTCTGACTATACTCAATGGGTGGTCCTCAAAGATTTGAAGGATCGCGTTTTCTATTTTCGCTCATATGATAATTCTGCCTTGAAATCGATTGACATGAATAAACTTGATTTCGCCGCCGGAGGGAAAGCGCATAAACTGATGGCTGTAGCTGGAGGCAAACTGGCAATGGATGTGACACCATAAAATTGCTAGAGAAATACATAAACATTAAGATTCACATGAATGCTTGTTGTCGGACGTCATTTCTAGCGTCAGTAGTGTTCGCAATGGCAGGCTGGAATTCTCTTCAGTCTGTGTGTGCTTCTGAACCCGTTATCAACGATCACATTTTCCACCCTCCCTATTCAGGCGCTGATGCACCAGAACGAGTAAAAGCCTTTGCGGATATGAAAGCCGCTCGTATCGCCAAATATCGATCTCTTTACGGCGCGAAAAATGGTTTGTTGTTAAGTGAAGTGCAGTCAGACATGTTGGCTGCGTTTACGGAACACGACCCGCAGCGCATGCAAGGGTGCCTAAAAGAGTGGCTTCAACTCTATCCTGCCGTTTCCATCGATTCTCAGCGAGCGATGGCCCAAAATGCTTTGTATATCGGGCGACTGATGTTGGAGGTCGAGCACGACAGAAAGTTTGACTCCATCGGCATGAGCATCATCAATTGCGTGTTAGACGTTTCTGAAAATGCCTGCTGGTACAAAGATGACGATTTGAGAAGTGAATTTGCGCTGGTCGCAGCAGATAAACGTCTGGCCCCGCATCGACGAGCTCAGGCAATTCGAGCGATGGGCTCTGACCCGCCAGCACAAGTAATGTCCACCGACAAGTTTGTCAAAATAATTGAGGATAAGCTCAAAACTTGCTTGATTGGTTGTCGCAAAGAAGTTCAACCCGTCGATTATTCCCCCTACAAAATTTCCTGGATGAAAGGCAAAGAATCTAATGCCGCTCAGACAGTTACAACGTACATTATTCCTTCGAACGATTCAGCTATTTTGCTTGGTGCAATAACAGAGTTGATCCCACTTTATGATTCTCTGCAAGACTCCGACAAGCAGATTTTTTCCGCTCGGATTATGCAGTGCACTCCAGATTTGCAGCTGACGAATTTACATTTTGCCGCTGACACACTTTTTTGGACTGTTTTCAGGGGCATCAATCCGTTTTGGCTGCACGGCAATCAGAACCGGACCGCCGTTGGGATTAACGTTCCGTTTTATGTTCAATCTTACGACCTGCAGAAAGCAGAAAAGGTTTTGAAAAAAGAATTGGAGATCGAAGAGATTTTTGAGGAGAACCAGGCAACTGAAATCAATTTGCGAACAATTTATGGCGATTTATTAGACGAGATGGGAAGAAGGGAAGATTCGATAAAGCAATATGAATTAATCAGATCAGTCATTTCAAAAATGAATCATAGCGGTGTGAATACTGGTCAGGACTCTTCTTACATTGATGCAATTGATAAAAGACTTGAAAAACTCATTCATCCTTAGAGGTAGTCTTTGGATTTAATTTGACCTTCCTATTTAGGGAACATCAAAGATGAAGAATGAAAATATTTTGTTGTTTCTCTGCTTAGCGTTCCTGCCCGCGCTCGCTTGCGCGCAATCAACAGCTGGCGACCGACCAACAGTTACCATAACTAAAATACGTGGCGCTGTTCCGGCAGAGACCGCGCATATCGTCAAATATTACGTTGAAAAAACTAAGCACGATTCAGAATACGACACCGGGAATCTACATATTATTTACAGCGATAAGACTGAAGTCATTGAAAAGGTATCACCCAAAGCCAAGAGCAGCGATAAAAATATCATCAAAAATCAGGAGGGTATTGTCGATCCTTCTGTTGCGCCGGACAAGCGAACTATTGCTTGGACAGAAACGTTTGATAATTGCGGCACATCGTATTCAATTCCTCTGATACTAGCTATTTACCAGTCAGGCAAGACGATTTTGCATATCCAGCAAGGACAGATGGTTTGGTATTGGATGTTCCTCGACGGAGGAAAACGTATTGCAGCCGTATGGGGAACAACGCATGGGCCAGAAATTGGTGATTATCAACTTTATGATAGTAAGACAGGCCGGATGTTGTCGGAAACCTTTGGCGATGTAGATACCCAATTCCTGAAAGCAGATGCTCCCGAATGGGCAAAACAAACCGAACGAAAAATGCATTCACGATGAAGCAAAAAAACTCGTCAGACGCCTTCTGGCTAATGAGCGGTACCATGTGAATCGTGCTGCACGGCAATCTTGTTCGCTAGCACAATTGAGCCAAAGCAGAAAATCAATACCACAGCAATACTTGCATAAGCAACGAAAAGTCCATGTTTGTCGGCGATGAAGCTGAGCACCATTGGTGCTACCAGTATTGACACGCCGCAAAGCAAACCAATTCGAGCGATAGCGGTGCTCCTCATTGTAGGAGACGCAGCAACGGCCTGTGAAAAACAAAGCGGATACATATTGGCGATACCTAGACCGGTCAAAAACAGTCCACAACAATTGACGGGCACCATCGTGCCGAGCCAGAACATCGCGAATCCAACTATTGCTGTCAGCCCTGAAACAAACAGAAGTTGGCTTGATGTATAGGTGTGAATCAACCTGCTGCCACCGTAGCGTCCTGTGACCATGCCGATAAAGAACGCGCCTACTGTTGAAGCTGCTGTTGCCTTGGAAATCATCAGTCTGGAAGCAAGATAGTCAGCACTCCAGAACGCTGTTGACCATTCCACTGCCACACTGAGAAGAATAATGAGGCCAAATAGCCAGAACGAAGGCGACAGTTTTCCGGTCGATAAAACCTTTGGGTCGTGGCTGTTTTTTACATTTCCAAATTGTGTCAGCAAAGGGACGCAGCCTAAATACGAAACGATTAAAAGAATAATTGCTGCCCGCCAGCCGAGGCCTATCATTACGCAGGCACCCACAGCTAAGGGTGCAGCGCCTGCAACCAGCATTGCAAACACTTCGCCTTCGAGAAACGCAAAGGTGCGCAAGTCTTCGAGATGGTCAGAGATTGTCGATGCGAGAGTTTGATAGATAAGACTGGCACAAAAACCAACAATCAGAATTGCTGCTATCGAGCAAATCGAATTCGTCGCTGTGATCAAAAGCACCATAGACAGAGCCGCTGCGATGAGAGAACCGCGCAGCGTTGTCACTCTTCCAAGTTTGTGCGTGATTAAATCGCCTTTGAAGCCAGCCATCATAGAGCCAACGGCAAAAGCGCTGAAGTGCATCCCGGCTACTTTATAGTCCAGATGCAAGTCGGCTCGCAAGAAGGGCATGATTGGACCCAGAGCCGCCATGAAATAACAATTTAGCCCAACCAGACCGTAGTAGGTCCAGACGTACTGGTCGCGCTTGAATTTGGCGACAGGCTCTGCAGCCTGCACTTGTATCTGCTGTGTCACGGGATTCCTCTTACAAATGGCTAACACGCCACTTCCTGCTCCTCTACTATCGGTCAAGATCGTCATTTTTTTCGGAAAATATGTCCGTTGTCAACAAAAGTTATCTCACGGGGTCAGTTAAGGACACACCAAAGTTATCGCGCCACCAATAAAATTTCACATTCTGAAATCGGCAAACTAGTAGTGCTTAGTGCTAGAGAAAACGTGCATTGGCGGAGATGCAGTGCTGATGCACCAGCCAGTGTTTGAAGGCAAGTAATCAAATATAACGATGATGGTTCCTTCTCTGGAGGGACCAGGCTTGACTCCGTTATTTACGCGTTGCCCGCGGGCTCCGCCAGGAATCAGTGCGGCTGACCTTTCATGAATTCTAGTCTGTCCCTGATTGCGCAAACTACGCGCGTAGTGTTGGCAAGCTGCATAAGTCGCTCTGCCTCCCGTTGCTGTGGTTAACGGCAATTTGCTGGGCGTAGGAATATCGTCGGCAATTTCTACTGCCCAGAGGCTGCGCCTAACGTCCAATAGCTCCTCTTTGTCAGTAATTTCAGCATGGCGCACAAATTCAGCCCAGGCACCATCGGGAGTGTCAGCGAAATACTGAGCTGGTCCATCAGAATCGGCATTGTACCGTCCAGCCATTTGGCTTGTGGTCTCCCATAGAAACGGGAATCGAGGGTCGGCATTTCGAAAAACTATCAAGTGCTCATGCTCTCAATCAAAGAATGGGCAAAGTTTCTGATTTTAACCGGGCCTTTATCAGTGGGAGTCCAAATCGTATCAGCCAGCATGCTGAGTGGAGTTGAATTACCAAAAGATTTCCGCGGACGAATGAACCATTTTCTTACTCCATCACTGTTGTAAGCACCGTGCAAATCACCTACGACAAGTGCTAGCCAGTGAAGCCTGGATGCGACCTCATCGGGGGTCGCTCGTTCTTGCGTAGCGTAGCGACGGACGCTCTGTTCGGAGATTGCAAGGATCTTTGAAAGCATGTCGTCGGGAAATAATTCTCTCAGCTTCTTCCATTCACTATTCGGTTGAGGTGATTCTTCCAATATGCGACTCAACGCTCGCAGTTTCGCGCACAAATCCTCTGCGGTGTAATCGCGCCACCGGTCCACATTTACTACCACCTTGACGCCAATACCTAGAGCCGTGATGTCTTTGATGGCTTTTACTAACGCCTCGAGATCTAGCGTCAGAGTGTCCACTGGGGCAGTCAAAATGCCCATGGATTCTGCCTTGAGAATGAGGTCGATAGCGTCAGCCAGGACACGATTGTCTAGTGGATTGGAAGTAGAGTTAGATTGGATAATTGACATAACCCATATTATATCCAAATCAAAGCCAGTTGTCATCCAGCTCAAAGTCCTTAATTCGGGCTCCTAGATTAATGCGCGAGATCGATACCACCCAGAGTGTCCGTTCTGCCGTCAAGAAAAGCTTGTACGCCGCTATTCCTGGCAGCTTCCTCGTCAGAAGCATGCTGCGCACAAATGAGGCCCCGTATAGATAAGAGGCAAATCGTGGTTGAGATTACACCCAAAATAATTGAAAGTGTCTTTTTCCTCATGAGTTCATCTTACAAGATAAGCTGGTTGAGGAAAGACTGTTAACTCCGAGCGGCGCTGGTAGCAGCTTTTTTTACGAATTGACTGGCCAATTTGTCAGCTCCAGACACAAGTATGTGTATATCCAAACCTACGGCCGTAAATGTGGTGCCAAGCTCAATGCAACGATTGGCAAAAGTTGTGTCTGTTGTAAGAATTCCTGACGGCTTACCAAGTTCTTTCAATTTTATGATGGTGCGCTCTATCAGCGAAACAACTTCCGGATGTCCAGGCTGACCAGGATAACCCATGCTTGCGGCTAGATCCGCAGGTCCGATAAACACGGCATCGACGCCATCGACTGCGCATATTTTCTCGATTTGCGTAATAGCTTCAGCCGTTTCGACTTGCACAATGAGGCACAACTCTTCTTCTGCTCGTGTTGCATAGTCAGCCACGCGACCAAAGCGTGTAGCGCGCGTGATTCCTGCCATTCCTCTAATGCCTCGTGGGGCATAGCGCATTGCATCAACTATTGCTTGCGCTTGCTCGGCGTTTTGGACATAGGGAATCATGAGTGTTTGAGCACCATTATCTAAAAAGCGCTTGATTAATGCAGTGTCGTTATTAACAGGACGTACGACAGCTGATACCGGATACGGTGCAGCAGCCTGTAGCTGTGCGAGAACGGTGAGTGGATCTGCCGGTGAATGTTCACTGTCCAAAAGAATCCAGTCAAACCCAGAGGCAGCAACAATTTCAGTGCAATAGGCATCAGGTAGGCTGCACCACAAACCGATCTGCTGACGCCCCTCAGCTAGAGCGTGTTTGAAGGTATTTCTCGGCAAATTCATATCCATCTCCTCAAATAAAATGGCGTATCCGCGTACGACAAAAAGGGCCAGCTTCTTGGGCTGACTCTTTCTTATTCTAGGTCAATCGTTGCCTAGATCCAATATCGTTCCAGTTGTCATCCGGCTAAGACTTGTCTGGCGCATACCTGCGCCCCAACCTTTTGACTTTACACGATAACTAGTTTCGATTCCATGGTACGAATCTTTTCGTAATCCGACAAGACTAATTGCCGGTTACCAGCCAACGCGATAATGCCGATACTAGTCAGATAATCAACTGTTTGCGGCACCATCTCACCGTTTTTAAACCAAATATTCTCATTCAAAAAAGTCGGCAACTTAGAAACGTCATTAAAGACCTCTGCATTCGATACTTTTCCGTGAGTGGGTGACTTTAAGAAGACAGGCATTACTGTTTTTTTGAATGTATATTCTTTTGTTGAGACATCTCCATCAGCATAGATCTCAACCAGCTTGTCGGCTTGACTGGTGCCGGAAGCTTCTCGAGCGAAGCCAACAACAGGGCCGCCGCACATTCTGGCGCCAGTTTCGATGAGGCGTGGCCCATCCTTCGTGAGCATTATTTCGTTGTGAGCGGCTCCCCATCGAATCCCCAATGCATCTAATGCCTTTTGGGTGTACTCAAATAATTGACCGTATTTTTCAGCATCGTAAGGCACAAATTCAACATGATCGTAAACAGTTTCACGACCATTGAATGAGATTTTGTTGTATTTGATCAAATGGGCTAAATAATGTTTGCCATTGGCGCTGACTGTGCCTACAGCAAACTCAGTCCCGATAGCCTGTTCTTGCACGACGGCCGTTTCGTTTGTTTTTCCGGTAATTTTGGATGGTTCGGACAAAACGAGGTTGAAAGCCTTTCTCCAATCTCCTCGTGCAGGAATGTGAAAGACCTTATCACTGCCAGCCGATGCTGCGGGTTTGATGATAAGCGGGGAATCAAGTAATCGGTTTGCCTTGAGCCAAGCTGCAACTTCATCTTCGGACGCCGTATTGAGCGTCTTAAGCGCCGGCACGCCTGCTTCTTGCAAAGCCTCTTGCATTAGGGCCTTGTGCAATCTATTCTGCGATTTCTTAGGATCATTGGCGAAGTGTGGTGTCATCATTAGTGCCAGATCTTCTGCAAGTGGAACCCCTTCTTCGGCACCGGGGATAATGGCGAGAGGGTCAAACTTTCTTAGCAGTTCAACAAGATTTGCTTGCTCTGGAATAATTTCGACAAAGTCAGATGCTCGAATTTTAGCTCCAAATCCAGTCCAATCTGCAGATTTCAGTGTTACCGCAATAGCCGGTATGCCCCGAGCTTTAAAAGCCGGAGCCAATTCAATTCCAGATGATAATGGTTCGACAATGACTACTGGTCTGCTCATGCGCTATATACCTTGGATGAATCTGAATTGTTGATCGAACATAGCTCAAGCAAGCTCTCGATTTTGTCTAGTGGTGCAGTAGATTGAATATAGGAATCAGGTCTTACTAACAGTGCCAGATTTTCGTATTGGGTGTTGCGTGTCCAATAGTTTTCTCGGTCTTCGTTTGGAAGAATTTGCATTACTTTGACAAACTCTGGAATTTTTAAATCTAATTGGCAATCACCGAAAATGAACAAGGTGAATTTCGTGTAGCCCATTAGAGAGTAAAGTCGTGTTTTGGCGCTGCCATTAAACACTTCAAAATCAAAGAGTCGAGAGCCATGAAGCTCCGCGTCGCCATAACGAACTCCCATGCCCGTGATGTTGCCAGCACGTTTTTCTACGATTTTGACGTAGTCTTCAGCGTGCGTGCCACTGGCAGAAAATTTAGTAGACCGTACAAGCTCGCCAGAAGTCGCGATCACATCGCGAGCCACCGGTTTGCGCTCATTCTCATAGCTCTGTAGCAATTCTTTGGGAGCTTCAAAATTGAGAACCATATTTAGCTTCCACATTAAATTGAAAGCGTCGGCGAGACCGGTGTTAAGACCCTGTCCACCGTTTACAGAATGTACATGACAGGCATCGCCTACAAGGAAAACACGGTCGTGCACAAAAAAGTTTTCGGCCACAGATTCCTTGACAGCAAATTGCGAAAACCAAACAATCTCTTTGAAGGATAAAGTGTGAGGCTGCATTGCGCGATTTATTTTAGCAATCGCCTGATCCATAGTGAAGTCTTTCGTGTCCATTCTCACGTAAAATCGATCGATTTCTCCTTCTCTAGGAATCCATGCCACATCGGAGGTTTCCGCTTGAAACACGATGATTTCCGGAACCTTTACAAAATCCGTTTCGATAACGCCATCGATTACAGCCCACACAATCTGTGGTCGCGTGATCTCGAACGGTACTTCAAAATGATTTCGAACAAAAGAATGCGCACCGTCAGCACCAATGACGTAGCGTGATTGAATGCGCTCTCCAGTTGAAAGGGTCGTCAGACATCCCGTGCTATTGAGCTCAATGTTTTCGATGAATGTTGAACGTCTTACTGCGGCATCAATCTCACTGAGTTTTCCATCCAACAGTTTTTCCAAATGAGATTGTCCAAGCATGAGGAAATGTTTGTGCAAGCAACCTTCCAGTTGCTCCCACCACTTTGATTGGCGCGAAACAAATTGTCCATTAGCCCAAACAGAACTTGTGTTGCAGGGCTTTCCAAATGGATAGAGTTTGTCGAATAAATCAACCAACTCGAGAAGCTGCAACGTGCGCGCATTAAGCGCATCAGCTCGTCCTACCTCTAAAGGACCTTCGGACTTATCAATGACAACAACGTCGATGCCACAAAGTCGACCAAGATATGCGCACATGAGTCCAACCGGACCAGCTCCAACAACTACAACATCAGCAACTCTCGCGCTCATTGGTAAGACTCCAGACCAGGGTTGCTAAATGGCGGATCGCTCAGAACATGAACTCGTTGAATATGACGAGGAGACTTCGAGACAAATCTTTCTCTGCCATGCAACAGCGAAAAATTATCCGCGACGACGACATCTCCAGTTTGCCACTCATGAGCGTAGAAATTGTCTGGTGCATAAAGAGCTTCTTCCAAACTATGATGGAAATCATTCAATTCATTGTCGTCAACGCCAGTAAATTCGAGAACTGGTGGATTAACAAAATGTCCTTTGGCTGCAGAGTGAGGCTCACCGTAGCGAATAACGGAGACATCTCTGTGTGGATGCTTTGTGATTATTGGCGACAGCGTCTTACTGTTATAAAATTCCATTTTCCTCTCGTAGACGCCGGTCACTTTGGTCCACATTTCTCGTGCTTCAGATGAAGCCGACTGCAAAGCTAGAGTGGTGTTTGAAAAAGTTGTCTTCCCGCCTTGTCCGGGTAGGGGCGCCTTTACGCAATGAAAAATCTGATATTCAGGGATTTGCGGTCGATACATTCCATCCCAATGTAGTGGCACATAGCTGTTATCAAAAATGTGATCTTGGGGGTTTTCTTGCTCGACGAGCTCGAGCACTTTTCCAAATGGCCAGAGGCTTACTTCGCCCCAAGATTCACAATAGTCGGAAAAATGATCGGCATTCTCGAATGCTTCAAATCCTCTTAATGCAACGAGCTGATTCATTCTAAACAGATGACGCAAGGACTCGATATCTAGGTCCTGGACTTTTACTTTATCATTCTTAGGCTCGACAAGCACACCAAACGGCTTGAGATTCGTGACTTTGAAATTCACGACTATGCCTCCACTCTTAATTTGTAATGACTGGGTCTTCCATCAGTTGAATAGATCAAGGTGGCACCAAGAGCCTCGGCTTCAGAGCGTTTTAACAGGGTGTATCCCTCATTGCCTTCAACGGCAACGCCGTGCCACGGGGTCATCCAGCTCTCATTTCCGATCAAGCGAATTCCCAATTTCTTCGCTCCGCAAGTTTGAGGATGAATAGACAATCGAACAGCGTCTGGGAAATGTTCTGAAAGCAGTTCGCTCCATGCGTTGCTTCTTCTGATGACTTCGTATGCGTTTGCGCGGGCTTCCTTTTGGACTGCAGAACGACTCTTAAACTGCCCCGCGTGCGTCGCGTCTTCGAAAAGGAAACGAGTGATACCACTGTACATGCGATTCGCTTCCTGCTCATCAGAGCTTGCAAATGCATTTGCGCCATTGCGAATCTTCTCTTTGAGAAAGTCCAAGGATTGTCCAAAGCTTTTCATCAGTTCTTCTCGCATTTGAACAAAGTGAAGACCTTTGTAAAAATGGTCCAGGTTGAAAACTGATATGTCTGAAAGAGACTGTTCTTCTATCAGTCGATTTATTTCTGTTTGGTAGTCAGTGACGTCGTTTTCATTCATCTTGACCACGTCGCTAAAAACCCTTCCATCCGAACAAAGAATGATTTTTATTCCCGGTTTATAAATGCTTTTGATGCGCTGACAAAGGGCTCCCAAAAAATTGAGAGAAAGCCTCTCGGCATGGTCTGGAAGATGTCCCAGTACCTTTTCAGGGTTCGGAGACTTTCCTGGGAAGGCCGGCAAAATGAAAGTTACAGGCTGATTCTTTTTGACAGCGGCGTGAATTTTTTGTAGCGGAGGGAATGCGCATTTTTCACACACAGTGCTACAAACGCTAGCACCAGCCGGCACACGACGAAACATCATTACTTCAGCCAAAATCCCTCTGGCAATACTCGCCGAGAGGTCTGTAGCGAATGTGCCTTCGAGCGCATAATTTTTAGTGGAATAGTTGGTTGCAACTGGGGCAAAAGAAGGAGTCGTCATTGATTTACACTTCGCCAAAATATTCGGGGACACACGCTTTGTGCCCCGCTCCGCTGCTTGCGGTTGTTTGTATGCAGTTAGTGTAAGACCGATGCTCTCATTAGTCCAATGCATTGATGTGATGGTAAGTATGCATGGCGTGCATAACCCTCCGAATTAATTACGGAGGCTATCAAAGCATTTGCGAAGCCAAACGTGCATGGGATTGTTTTGATTACGAACGTGCCAATAGAGGAAGATCGAAACGTCTTTCACCTTGATAGGTAGATCCAGCATGACCAGCCGATTTTGCCGTGCAAGCAAAAGCCCCAGTCGTTTAGGTACGGTAATTATTAGGTCTGAATTTTCAACCATAGCGACTGCAGCGTTGAAATATGGCACTCGCACCGCAATCTTCCTAGAATGCCCCTGCTTTGACAAATAGGCATCTACGATACCGACACGAAATAAGCCGATTTCAACCAGGCAATGTCGCATCGAAACGTATTTTTTCAGTGTCAACTTTTCACGCGCGGCTGGATTATCTGGTGCGACTAGACATACAAAGTTGTCTTTGACCAAAGTTGCGCGATTGAGCGTTGCCAGTGATTTGTCAGTTCCTGCCACTACGAAGTCAATTTCGTTGCGCTCAAGCAGAGACAGATCATCACCTGCAAGTGGCACCACTCGAATCTTGATGCCAGGAGCCTGTTCAATAATCGAAGTGATCACAGTGGGCAAGATTGCGCTCATCTCAAAATCGCGAGTAGCGATGACAATTTCTCCGTTCATCTCTTTAGGATCAACGACAGGCGCAGTGATGATATGACTGATTTCGTTGAGAATGCCTTGCAGCGGCAACTTCAATTCCTCGGCTCGTGCTGTCAGCATCATGCCGCCGGTGCCCTTCACGAGGATGGGGTCTTTGAACATTATTCTCAGGCGCTGAAGCGCCCTGCTCATTGCTGGTTGACTGAGTCCAACTCTCTCCGCTGCTCGCGTTACGTGACGCTCGTCCAGCAGCGCCTTGAGCGTCACCAGCAAGTTTAAATCAAGAGAACTTAGATTCACCTCGCGCATGATTTCACTTTATGGCATGCGCTTGGGGAATGCAACTGAAATCGAAATTAACTTGGCTGTATTGGATGATACCGAACGCTTTCAATTCGGATAACCCACTCGTCGACCATTTTGTTACCATCCCAAACTGTGTCGGTCACCGCCATGCTTGGAGTAAGTACGAAACTATGTTCACAACCGGAATCATCAATAGTTATGTACAAGTATTTGCAGGGGATTGGTTTAATCCAGAGCGGATGTTTTCGCACTTCCACACTCTTTATTTGCAATGGATCGCATTCGAAAGTGAACTTTTTGCTCTGAAAATTGAATACTGAGGGGCTGAGTGTCAGAATTCCACGAGTTTCGTAGAGAAACCACATCTTCTTCTTCCATTGCTTGTCAAACTCTCCGGTAGATGCCCAGCAATCTGAAGAGATCATCCAGGTCTGCTTCATTACTGCATCTTCTGAGTTGAGCATGCTCAGAGCCAGCACTTGCTTGCTATAAAAATCGGATACGAGCTGGTGATTCAATTTGAGAGATCGGTCGATGAGCAGGTGAGTTTCTTCCATCGTTAATGGAGTGGCGCCTACCACCGCCTTCTCTTGCAGCGCAGCGAGCAATATTTTGTCTTTGGAGAAAAGTTTTCGACTAATTTTGGTGAACGCCAATGCCCCGCCTAGACCGAAAATGAGCCCAAAAATCACGAAAGCTAACAGACCTTGAAGACCAACTAATCGTAAGGCTGTAGGACCAGCAATGGTGCTTGTGAATGAGCAAACGAAACTACAGATGAAAAGCATCAGCCCTATAAGAACTTCGTATTTCCTTTCAGCAAGCTTGGTGCGCCACGAAAGCTTGCGATAGTGGACCGTCGTTTCGTTTTTGTCTTCCATGTTAGGCGATTTGATTGCAAGATGCAGAGACAGTAATATCTTCCTGCTTTTTGCCCATCAGTCAGCCGTTTCTACCGAATTTGAGTGCCAGTTTGTCTGCTCCGGAAACCTGAATGCGAACATATCCGCAAATGACAAAAAGGGAGTCAGCTTTTTCAAACTGACTCCCTTTTTCAACTTTTACTGATCACCAATTATGCGCGGGTATTGCGGTCCTTGTTGGACGTGATTACCGTTTCAGCAATCGAGTTTGGCACTTCGTCGTATTGGGCGAATTCCATTACGAATGTACCTTGTCCTCTGGTTTTGTTACGGATGTCTGTGGCGTAACCGAACATTTCAGACAGTGGCACTTGTGCTTTCACTTTCGACAATTTGTCGACAGTGTCCATACCTTCGATGCGTCCACGACGGCTGGAGATGTCGCCGATAACGTCGCCCATGTATTCTTCTGGAACGTCAACGTCTACTTTCATGATTGGTTCAAGAAGAACTGGTTTAGCCTTCATGAAGCCTTCTTTGAAAGCCATGGAGCCAGCGACACGGAACGCCATTTCGTTCGAGTCAACGTCGTGGTATGAACCAAATACAAGCGTCGCGGAGAAGTCGATGGCTGGATATCCAGCAAGGACGCCGCCAGCGAGAGCTTCACGGATACCAGCTTCAACGGCAGGGATGTATTCTTTTGGAATGACACCACCGACGATTTTGTTGACGAATTTGAATCCGGTACCAGCTGGTAGTGGATCGAGTTCGAGAACAACGTGACCGTATTGACCACGACCGCCCGACTGACGGATGAATTTGCCTTCTTGTTTGACGTGAGCCTTGATGGTTTCACGGTAAGCAACTTGTGGTTTACCAACGTTAGCGTCTACTTTGAATTCTCTAAGCAAACGGTCAACGATGATTTCTAAGTGAAGTTCACCCATACCAGCAATGATGGTCTGGCTGGTTTCTGGGTCGACGCGTACCTTGAAGGTTGGATCTTCTTCTGCCAGGCGGCCAAGAGCAACACCGAGTTTTTCGGAGTCTGCTTTGGTCTTCGGCTCAATGGCTACCGAGATAACTGGATCTGGGAAGTTCATTGATTCGAGGATAATCAGAGCATCGTCTGCACAGAGTGTGTCACCAGTGGTGGTGTCTTTGAGACCAACAGCGGCCACGATGTCTCCAGCATACGCTTCTGAAACGTCTGTACGTTGGTCAGCTTGCAATTGCACCAGACGGCTGATGCGTTCACGTTTGCCTTTGGTGGCATTCATAACGTATGAACCAGCAGTTAATTTGCCGGAATACAAACGCAAGAATGTTAGCTTACCAACGAAGGGATCGTTCATAACTTTGAAAGCCAGGGCGGAGAATGGTCCGTCAACGTCTGGAGCGCGAGTTGCTTCGTCGCCATTTGGCAGGACGCCGTTGATAGCAGCTTTGTCTAATGGTGATGGCAGCAAGTCGATGATAGCGTCGAGCAATGGCTGCACGCCTTTGTTTTTGAAAGCAGAGCCACAAAGGACTGGAATCACCATGTTGTCGACGACAGCTTTACGCAAGCCTTTCATCAATTCTTCTTGGGTGAATTCAGCACCTTCGAGATATTTTTCCATCATGTCGTCATTAGCTTCCACAATCGCTTCTTCAAGCTGCTTGCGGTAGATTTCGACATCTTCTTTCATGTCGTCAGGAACAGGACCTTCCTGCACTTTCTTGCCCATTGGGTCGTCTTCAGCGTAAATATAAGACTTACGTTGAATCAAATCGACGAGACCAGTGAAGTGGTTCTCAGCGCCGATTGGCAATTGAATTGGGTGAGCGTTGGCCCATGTGTGGTGCAAACCTGGCAAACCTTCTTTGATTTGCTTAACTACTTTGTAGAAGTCAGCGCCTGAACGGTCCATTTTGTTGACCAAAATCATGCGTGGCACTTTGTAGCGGTTAGCTTGTTTCCAGACTGTACCGGTTTGTGGTTGCACACCAGCTACTGCGCAAAGAACGATGACAACGCCATCGAGAACGCGCATTGAACGTTCAACTTCAACGGTGAAGTCAACGTGTCCGGGTGTGTCAATTAAGTTGATGCGTTTGCCTTTCCAAGTACTGGTGATGGCGGCAGCGGTGATTGTGATACCGCGTTCTTTTTCTTGTTCCATCCAGTCGGTCACAGCAGTACCGTCATGCACTTCACCGATCTTGTGGACGAGACCGGAGTAGAACAATATGCGTTCAGTAGTTGTAGTCTTCCCCGCATCGATGTGCGCAGCAATTCCCATGTTACGTAAATCAGCTAACGCAGCATTTTTGGGGTTTGTTGCGCCGGATTTTTTCTCGCCAGACAGTGTGTCCATATTCGAAGTCTCTCTATATAGTGCGGAGGGTTGAGCTGCGCGAACCTTCAAAAAAGTCCACGCACAAGTCTACTCATGACATGCTAACGCAAGATCTAACTATATCCAGCTTTCTCTACAAAATGTTCAACAATGAGGCTGAGTTTCTGTAGCTTCTCGTTACAAAATCGCTTCAGTTGTCAGCGTCCAAGATTTGGCAAAAAAAATTGGCACCGAGTAATCTCTCGGTACCAATCTCAAATTGCTTTGTCAGAAACTGATTTAGTATCTGTAGTGAGCGAAAGCTTTGTTGGCTTCAGCCATTTTGTGTGTTTCATCGCGCTTGCGAACAGAGTTACCAGCGCCGTTTGATGCATCTAAAAGTTCAGATGACAATCTTTCTGCGAAGGTACGACCTGGACGTTTGCGGCTATTTGTGATGATCCACTGGGTAGCGAGCGCTACACCACGTTGTTGTTTAACTTCAATCGGCACTTGGTAGGTAGAACCACCGACACGGCGAGCCTTTACTTCAACCAAAGGTGTCACGTTTTTGACAGCCTTGTTGAAAAGATCCATTGGCTCTTGCTTGGTGCGTTCTTTGAGCAATGTCAAAGAATCATAGAAAGCTCTTTGAGCGGTGCTCTTTTTGCCGCAGGTCATCATGCGATTGATGAAACGGGTGACAAGCGAGCTAGAAAATATTGGATCTGGCTCAGGGAGTCTCTTTGCTGTGGTCGATCTTCGTGACATGTCTAATCTTTTCCTGCTACTTACTTATGTCTGACGTTCTTGTTTATAACGGTCTCTAAAACAATCACTCGTTATGAGTGCTTATTTCTTCTTGCCACCTTTGGCTGGAGCGGCTGCTGCTGCACCGGCTTTAGGACGCTTGGCACCATATTTGGAGCGGCTTTGTTTTCTGTCTTTGACGCCGGCTGTGTCGAGGGCGCCGCGAACAATGTGATATCTGACGCCTGGAAGATCCTTGACTCTGCCACCGCGAACCAGCACGACGCTGTGCTCTTGCAAATTGTGGCCGACGCCTGGGATGTAAGCTGTGATTTCAGTGCCGTTTGTCAATCTGACACGAGCGATCTTGCGCAAGGCTGAGTTCGGCTTCTTAGGAGTGGTGGTCTTCACTTGTGTGCAGACACCTCTGCGTTGTGGGCATGACTTGAGGGCCGGGGACTTAGTTTTGTAAGTCACTTTGGCGCGCTCACGGCGGATTAATTGGTTGATGGTCGGCACCGGACAGCTCCTGGGTCGCTAAATCGACTAAATAATGTGTATACCGCCTACACGGCGGGTTCGAAATAATACCGACTTGGGAGCATCAGTGTCAACGAAAGCCAGTAGGCTCGTTTCAACTGCGTCATGAACCAAGTACAGCACAAGTACAGGACAGGTTATCAGATAGTTGAGCCGCAGGTGCCGATTTTCGTAATTAGTTTACATTGCCACTGGCTTGCAGTCTTCAAGTGGTCGGCTCCTCGAGCGATATTCAGTGCGTAATCACCTTCAGGCGCGAATCTATTGCATTCCCACCGATGCACAATCGCTCAGATTTGATTTTGATAATATTTTGCGAATATGTGATTGTGCTTTCTTGACAATTGCAGCGCCATTGCTCGAGAGACTTCAAGTATTCCAGGTGGAGTCACCGCGTCGATTGCTGTGCCGCGGCAAATTGATGGCCGGGCTAGCTATTGGCGCAAGACCAACCTTGCGTTCCAGTTTCAACTTGCGCGGCTGCTTAGCCCGTTGCCAGTGCTCGCGCGCGAGCAGCGAAAAGTAACCGATGCGGTCAAGTTTGGCATCGTCAAGTGCTTCAACGACTGCCGGTTGATAATCAAAAGCTTTTGCCAGCAGCATGCCGCGCATGCCCGCCCGACGCATCATGGCAAAAGTGAAAGCGACAATTTGCGGCGCCTGATGTGCCCAACCCGGATGTACAGCGAATTCCAGATGGTAGTCGCCTTCTTGATGCGCGGTCACCTTTACCGCAGACGTCAACACCTTTCGATCGGAATCTTGCGAAACCCAGAACCAGCGCCGCTTTTTAATCAAGCGCTTGCTCATTTTTTCAAAGTTGTCGACCGGTAAGTCAGGCACGTTAAAGTCGTCAGGCACCCATTCGTAGATCAAGCGGTGATCGGGCGGAAGGCAGTCTTGATGCAATTGATAAAGCTTTTGCTTATCGTCAGGCATAGCCAATCTGAACATACCGAAATCGACACTATTGGTGTCTTCTTGGTAATCGCTTGGTACCTGGAAGTGGTTGACGCGAGCACAGCGTCTGAAGCCAACGTCGCCGAGCAGATTCAGACCGGCTGAGTTTTGATCTGATACTTCGGCAATAAAGTGGCTGACGCCCTGACTGCCAAACAGAGCAAAGACAAAGCGCAACAGTTCCTGGGCAATGCCGCGACCGCGGTGGCTGGGGTGTACGACCAGATGTTCCAGACGCCAGCACGAATGCGATTTTCCAAGCGACCGCAAAGAGATGAGACCGATGACGACACCGTCTTCTTTGGCTACATATACTGATGGCGCCAGATGCAGTCCGCAGGGAATCCAGTGCTGCCAGAAGGTCATGCCTTTGAGCGAAAGCGCGTCTTCTTCGCAAAAGGTTTCATACGGCATCGGCTCGTCCTGATGTCGTAACAAGGCGCGTGTCTGAGTTGTGTCAGTAGCAAAAAGTGGCTCGATCTTAATCACTGACAGAATCCCTCAACAGAAGCCGTTTTATTGCAGCGCATATTAGTGCATATAAAGTAGGCAGATGGATGATGCTCCAATAATAACACCGGCCTGCCAAGAAGACCATAGCGCTTAACTGTTGGGGCTTTATCTCAACTGTGGCGGCGAGTTCCTAATTTCGAGGAAGCTGTAGTTGAACAATGGTGCAAGCTGCCGTTTAGATCGGCTTGATTGATTGTATAAAACGCTACTAGGCTCGTGCCAACCATCTATACTTGATAGTCTAATTTTGTAATTTCAATTGCTGCGATTAATGGCTAAGACGACAAAACCGACTGCAACAGGCAAACCTGCGGCTCCTGCAAAAAAGGAACCAGAGGTTCGTTTTAAAATTGCCGCCGACAATCGTCGTGCTCGCCATGAATATTCGATCATCGAAGTTTTCGAAGCCGGTATCGCTCTCGTTGGTACTGAAGTCAAATCGATTCGTCAGGGCAAAGCCAATTTAAGCGATGCTTTCGCTAAAGTTGAGGCAGGCGAAATGTGGCTGTATAGCTGTCACATATCTCCTTATGATCATGGCAATCGCAACAATCATGATCCAATTAGAAAACGTAAATTACTGTTGCATCAGCGCCAAATATCGAAGATAAAAGCATTGATGCAAGAAAAAGGATTGACGCTAGTGCCGCTCAAACTTTATTTCAAGGGTAACTGGGCTAAAGTGGATCTGGCACTAGCTCGAGGCAAGCAGCTCTACGACAAGAGAGCCGATATAGCCAAAAAAGATACGAAGCGGCAAATTGACCGCGTCATGAAAGAATCATTGCGTTGATTGGGGGAAGGTTTGACTAAGGCTAAGACTTTTGAATTTAAAAAACGCTTGACGAAACGTTTGGGTTTTGGCGCTCCTTTGCTGATTGGATCACTTTTGATGCAAGCTCTCAGTTTGAGCATGCCACTTCCTGCGTTCGCTGATGCACCAATAGCGGTGCTCAAATCGGCTCGTGATTCTTTTGCTTATAACGATGCTCACATCGGCACATACGAGGACGATTTCGCGGCCTTTGAAAAAGCGCTGACTGCAGCGAACGTTCGCTTTGATGAGATTCCAGAGCATGATGCAACTGCTGGCTCGAGCAAGCTAAGCGCCTACAAAGCAGTAATCGTGCCATTGCTGGTCGATCTGCCTATGGATGTCGTCAATGCTTTAATTGAATTTCAACGCGGTGGTGGCAAATTGCTGGTCACCGATTCTGGTGCGACACCACTTGGTGGTGCACAAGCTTTAGAAAAAGCTGCTGGTTTGACCTTTGTGCGTCAGACGACATCGACTGAAAAACGGATGGTCAATTGGCCAAAGTCGCCTGCTCCAGTCAATGAAGATTTTGCCATCGGCTCTGTATCGTCAGAGATGAGTGCAGGCGACAATGTCGGCACTATTGCCAGCTGGATGGACGCAACAGGCAATAAAGTTGGAAGCGCTGTCTGGCGTTCCGGCAATATCATTTTCATGACCTGGGCGCCTGGCATGCAGGGCAACATCACATCTAATGCAACTTTACTTGGTCTTGCCCTTGATGAACTGGTTCCTGGATTGACAGCTCAATCAGCGGTGCAAATCAGTTTTGCTGATTTTCAAACTATTGGTCAAGAGCTCGAATATTTGACGAAGCGGACCGAAGAAGCGATCAAAACAGCTCGACAAGCAGATCTCGCTGTACCATTTAACGTTATTCAAACGAATTACGACGCTGCGACTGCTCACGTCAAACAGTTTCAAGAGGCTTATCACAACAGACAATATTACGAAGCTGATGAATTTTTGCGACAGGCGCGCGAAGAGTTCTCTCTAGCCTTCGCTCAATCAATGCCAGTTCGCCCAGTTGAAGCAAGAAACATCTGGCTAGATCGTGGCACCATCGTCAGTACCAAGAGCCCGCAGGGTATGGCTCAATTATTCGATAAGTTGAAAGCCAATGGCATCAACGTGGTTTATTTTGAAACCAATAACGCCGGCTTCGTGATGTATCCAAGCAAAATCGCGACGCAAAACCCTGCCACTGTAGGCTGGGATCCGCTTGGTTGCGCTGTCAAAGAAGCGCATAAACGCGGCATGGAATTGCATGCCTGGTTGTGGACTTTCAACGTCGGTAACACCAAGCACAATCCAATCGTTGGCAAAGAAGCCGAGTGGCCAGGTCCTGTGTTGACCACGCATAAATTAGATTGGGCGCTTGCCGCTCTTAACGGTCAGCTTGTGCCGCCAAGACAAACCGAATTCTGGATCGATCCAAGTAATCCAGAAGGTCGCGCCTATATCAAATCGCTTTATTTGGAAGTCGTTAAGAACTATCCAGTTGAAGGAATTCAATTCGACTATATTCGTTATCCCTTTAACGGCAAAGGCTCCGAGATGGGGTATGACTGGCTAGGCCGTCAGAGATTCGAACAAGATACGGGATTGACTCTAGATAAGCTGGACGACGCCACGCGCGAACTCTGGCAAGCCTGGAAAATTCAAAATATCAATAGCTTTGTCAAAGATACCTCCGCTGCCATTCGTGCTACTCGCCCCGGTATTCGGATTTCAGCGGCTGTTTATGCGATGCCGCGCCGCATGCGCCTGAACGCTATTCAGCAAGAATGGGAAACATGGGTTGCTAATGGCTGGGTCGATACTTTGAACCCAATGACTTACGTTGGCACCGCTAAAGAATTGTCGACGATGGCATCGTACGTTCGCGAAAGTTGTGCTGATCGAGCTTTGATTTATCCTGGTCTTTCAATTCGTCAGTTAGATACTGCTGGCATGATCGAGCAATTAGACACGGCTCGCGAAACAGGTACGCTTGGCACCAGTATTTTTGCTGCAGCTCATTTAGATGAGAAAAAATCGCGTGTATTGAAGTCCGGTCCATATCGCAAACAACCAACAATGACACCGCAATCAGAACCACTGCGCGCGAGCCGTTTGCTGGTCGACGACTTTGCGGCCATGGTCAATCGTTATATGGCAGATCCCAAAAAGCACATCATGTCTGACCAGGCAAGCACTAACGATGTCTTGATGCAGATTGAAAATTTGCAGCATACTTTGAGAGCTTTGAATTCTCAATCGAGTGTCGATCAAATCGAAGCTGCTAATAAAGACGTTTTGACTTTGCATAACACGATGAAGAACTGGTTGCGCCTTGAAGCTTTCATTCAGCGTGGCTACAGAGCTCAATACATCGTCAGTTATCTGGGCCAGGTCGAGGCGATTTTGTCTTATGCCGGTCATAAATTGAAATCGTCGACAAAGGCTTTAGCTGCTGGCGACGGTGCGATGACTCAGAGTCGGTAGTATTAGCGCGTGAGCGCAGGTGACTGTTAATCACTTGGTCGTATGGTTGGACCCTACCTCGATATTCGCTTTCGAAGCAATGAGATTAACGACAAGTTGCTTTGGTGCGTGCGAATTTTGTACGCTGCCCAACTTTGGCCGAGCGTATTTAAAACCAGAATTTCAAAAAATGGAAATGGGAATAAGAGTTCAGGACCACCGAATCCACATCCGTAGTGCGGGTGGGGCGGCTGCAACCACACAAAAGCAGCCCATCCTAGCCAGATAATCATGCTGCCAATTGCGCATGATGTTGCCGTGTATCCTTTAAATGTTTTTTCTTGATCGATTAAAAACGAAAGTCCATAAAAAGCAACTGGGAAGGCGCAGAGTGGGAGCAGACCGTAGACGATTAGATTACGAGCCGATGCACAAGCCATTGATGGAAAATCCCCGGATTGGGCAAAGCCAAAAGAAATCTTGGTTACGATCATCCCAGTACTCATAACCACAATCCATGCAAGCAAGCCGACGTAATTTAGGATAAGGCTAGAAGTTGCTATAAGCAATACCTGGTAAATTGGTGGTTTTGAGGGTGAGTCGGTCATTGGTACATATTTCAAACGCGGCTATTTGGGCTAACAGGATGTTGCTCACATCGATTATGTGATACACCGTGGTTTCTGTCTAATGTGTCAACTCATGCTTTGCGCTGGATAGCTATTTTGAGCTTGCACGATATTTCTTGCTGGATTCAAGCACTGAGATTCGGTGATTCATTCTTTCGAATTCGGCTGCTATTTTTTCAGGTGTCAAATACTGCATAGGAGCTGGGCTTGGTGCACTTGATGGCTTTTTCATTTGATGCGCTGCCATGTGTAAGACCCAATCGACAACTTCTCCTTGAGACAAACTGTGCTGTGCCGCCATCTCGCTCAAGATTTTTTTGGAATCAGGACGGATTTGCATGTGGACATTCACCAGTTTTCCTTTGGGAGGACGACCTTTGGCGTCGTACCCTAATGCTTTGTTTTCCAGCAGATAAACGTAGTCTTCGTTTAGTGCCTCATCATATTCTTGCCACGCCTCAGACTCTGACTGCGCATCCACCAGACAGCCAGAAAATAGCGGTGATTGAACGAGGTACGCATTGTCTTCTTCACTCCACCAACAAGTGGCTGTTGCTCTGATTGTTTTCTTTTTGATCATGGTTTCACGCTTTTCAAAAAATCTGAGACATAGCAAGCAAGAACTATTTTTGCCGGATGTTTAATCGCTAAGCGACAAACATATTCACCTGTTTTGGTTTCTACAACATGATGCTTTTTTGACGGTATTAATCGGCAGCCATGCGAAGCGATCAACTTTTCGAATTCTCTGAGGTTCATCGCTTTAACCATCGAATTTCCTCATGGGCTAAATACACATTAATCGATTTTTCTGTATTCGTCAATTAGGGGGTGCACAGCGGCTGGCCGAGAATAATCTTCAGCATAAAGACGACGATTCCCAATAAAAAAGCCCCCGCCAAAGCAGGGGCCCTTTAAAGGAGGAATCTAACCTGATTCTACTGAGCTGGATTCCAGTCAGGAGTTACAGGGGCGATTGGTGCAACATAAGCAGCTTCAATAGATTGCTCTACTGGTGGTGCAAATGAGGTTTGCGGTGCAACTGGAGTTACGATTGCAGCAGGAGCTACAGCGGCTACAGGTGCGCCTGGGGCTACGGAGATTTCGTCAATTACTCCAGCTTTTTCGCGGAGCAAGTATTCGATATAATCACCGCGACTCATGCGAGAAGCAGCAACTTGTTCGTCCAATAAGCGATGTGCCATTGGTGTGACACATACTGCTGTCGTGGTTCCACGGTTTTTGCCGAAGAAGAACGACTTAGCACCACCTTTAGGACCAGTTTGTTTCGCTGACGCAGGCAATCTCAAAGGCGGTTGGCCGGCACGCTCACGAATGAGCATTTCGACGTAGTCACCATTCGAAACACCAGCGGATGCAGCTTGCTCTTTGAGCAACTGACGTCCGAGAGCGGTCAAATTGAACGAAACCGAACCGGACTCTTTGCCAGGGAAGCGCGATCTGCGCGGCGAAGTAGTCTTTGTGGTCACGGGAGTGTTTGTTTGGACCGTTGTATTCATTTAGTTTGCGGCAGCAAGAAAACTCTTTCGCATAAGTATTTCCTGATGATTCTCTGCCTTTCCTCCTTTTCTAAAAGAACGGAACCTGATGATAGTTTTTTTGTTTTGCAAGCCAGAAACTTGCTTATTAAATTCGACAGCTTTCGCTAATCTCTTTTTCTCTCTTCCAACGCTCTTACCATTGTTATTCAATGGCTTGATTAAGGACCGCTCGCTCGTACTCGCCAATGTTGAATCGTGCGTATCGTAGCTGTAGAAAATTACTCCTACTTAATCATCCAGGTAATCCAATATTGATTTGTTCTTCCTGGAGTGATCCTGGCAACCCTTTCCAAGACCTTGATTATATAGCAAAGTTACAGGAATGACTGGAAGTCATGTATTACACTCTTTTCATTCTGTGGTGCGTTTGCGGTGCCTTACAACTAATGCAGAATATGCAGAAACTGAGTCATGGCCAAGAGGTTGAACGCATAGGCAATGACCGATCCGAGTATCGCTCCGACGAAGACTTCCTTCGGTGTGTGTCCTAGGAATTCTTTAATGCGTTCAGTTGACAAGCGTGGATGGTCAGAAAATAGCTCAGTCATCATCTCGTTGAGCACCTTTGCCTGCAAGCCAACCGTGCGACGAACACCTGCTGCGTCGTACATAACGATGAAGGCAAGGCATAGGGCAATGGCGAACGAGACGCTGTTGAAGCCTTCAATCAGCCCAACCGAGACGGCCATGCCCATGGTGCAGCAGCTGTGACTGGAAGGCATCCCGCCTGTTTTTGCCACCATTCGCAGGTCGAGTTTCCCGGTTTTCAAAAGCTTGGTTACTATCTTTATAGATTGAGCGAGAAAGCTACTGAGGATAGTAACGATGACGACCTGCCACCCTCTTGTGTCTGGAGAAGCAAGCTGGCTGCTCATAGCTGGCGGTCCCGACAAAAACGTCTGGCTGGCGCTGTCAGCAAAAGTGGTTATCAAGTGACAGGAGAGGCTGGATAAATCCATGCGCGTAGTTCTAACTCCTAATTTTTGCGGTGAATCGCATAGTTCAAGATGGCTGCTAAGGCGGGCACGGCATCAGCATTGAAGTCAGCAGCTGAAATCAGTTCAAGCCCTTTCTTTTCCAAAGCTTCCAATCTCGATTGAGATTTTTCCACTCCAAAAACTCGTACCCATGTCGCTTTTTGACTTGCTTCATCCTTGCCTGGGGTTTTGCCAAGTGTGGTGACGTCGCCTGTAACGTCTAAAAGATCGTCTGCAATCTGAAAAGCCAGACCGAGTATGTCACCAAATTCTGAGATTGTGCTTAATTGCTTCTCGTTTGCTGAAGCTAGTTTTGCCCCGGACCAAGCTGAAAATCGAATCATGGCGCCGGTTTTCTTTTTATGAATGGTGCCAAGGATCGCTTCATCAATTGCAATATTGTCAAGCGCTTTGAAGGCATTTGTTCGCTCGATGCCCTGCCCTGTGTAGCTGAGATCCAGCACCTGTCCGCCCACCATGCCGAGGGCCCCTGCTGCCCGAGTCAGTTCGCTGGCCACAGCCATAACGTTCTTCGGCGTTACTGAAGCGTCACTGCGATCTAACAGTATCTCGAGAGCGAGCATCAATAGCGCGTCGCCAGCCAGCAGTGCCAGAGCTTCGCCGAAAACTTTATGATTTGTTGGCTTGCCCCGTCTCAGGTCATCGTTATCCATACAAGGCAAATCGTCATGAATCAAACTCATGGCGTGCACGATTTCAATTGCTGCTGCGCAAGGCATAACTGCTTTGCGAGCGGTCTCTCTGTCTTTGCTGCAGGCTTCGGCAGCGGCCATACACAAAATTGCGCGCAATCTTTTGCCACCAGATAGCACTGAGTAGCGCATGGACTCCCAGAGAATCTCCGGTTCATGAGGCTTCATCCACAAGTCGAGGCTATGCTCGATTTGCGTTTTGCAGTCGAGCACGTATTGTTCGAAGTCGAATGTTGCAGATGACAATTTGGACGCTTTGATTGAAGACATGACTGGGCTTTATTTTGTTCTCGCATTGAGGATGCTGATAACGTTGTTTGCTACTCTCCAGCTGAGATGCCCCCAGCGAAGCAAGTTCTTCTCCTTGGTAATGAATAACTGCACCATCGGCATAAGATTTGAATATAGCTCGTGCATTGTATCTTCTTGAGGATGAAACGTTTCGTCCATCTTTTTACTGATTAGCTGCAGTGCGTGTCGCCCTTGCCTTAAACCTTGTCGCGCTTCATCTTGCCCCTGAATGGCCAGTACCTCTAGGTGGATCAATTCGTTTTGGATTATGCGGTTAAACAGCACTATGAGGAGGCAGAGCAGGCTGAGAATCACCGTAATTTCGACAAAAAGAACCTTGCAAGCGACAATCGGTGTGAAATAGTATCCAATTAGAGCAATCGCCAATGCGTTAAGGGCTAGTACTACCACCGGTGCAAGTGAGTGTGACTCCAGAGATTTATGAATCTGCTCGACTTTCTTTTCTAATGCGACGGCTTTGTGTTCTAGTTCGACGATGTTTGTCATTTGATCAGACTTCTCGCAATCAGCATGCGCTGGATCTGATTTGTTCCTTCATAGATTTGTCCAGCTTTTGCGTCTCTGAAGATGCGCTCCAGCAATAGATCTGGTTCAGCACCAAATTTGCCGGCAAGTGATAGGGCTTCAGTGGCGACATGCATGGCTGTGTCGGTGGCTTGAATTTTAGCCATGCCTGCAAGCGTCACATCCACTGCTCCGCGGTCAATGGCGTAAGCTGCTTGATGAGTCAGTGCTCGTGCTGAAGCCACTCTTGTCGCTAAATCGCCCAGCAGATATTTGCATGTCTCTAATTCGTCGACTTTGATTTCGCCTTTTTTGACGCGCTCTTTTAATAGTGTTACCACCGTGTCGAGGGCGCCTTGAGCCCAACCAGTCGCTTGAGCGGCGATGGTGACGCGCCCTTTGGCCAAACTAGATAAAGCTACTTTTCGTCCTTCGCCGTGCATACCAAGCAAGTTCTCTTTAGGCACAATGCAGTCGGAAAAGACCAGCTCGCAGGTGGCATATCCACGCATGCCGAGCATATCGAATTTTTGACCGATTTCAAAACCTTTGCTTTCTTTGTCAACGATGAAGGCTGTGATACCGGCATCGGCAAGTCTGGCCATGACAATGAAATAATTGGCAGAGCCACCACTGGTAATGAATGTTTTGGTGCCGTTGAGGACATAGTGATCTGATTCTAGACGGGCAGTCGTTTCAAGGGCCGCGGTATCAGACCCTGCAGCGGGCTCGGTTAGACCGAAAGCGGCAAGAAATAGACCAGATGCTGAAGGACGCAGGTACTTCTCTTTTTGCTCATGAGTGCCAAAGCGCGATACCGGCTCTTGACAGAGGACATGCACTCCAAGTGAACTCATGAAAGGCATGCAGCGTCTTGCAAATTCTTCATTGATCAAGACGAAACTGATGTAGTCGCCGCCCGAACCACCATAGGTATCAGGGAAAGGAAGTGACCCAAAACCTTGTTTACAAGCCGCTTCAAACAAATCGCGACGGAAAACGTTTTCACTGTCGGACTTAAGACAGTCGGCAAGGGGTATGGTATCGGCGAAGCGCCTGGCTTTGTTCAGCCATTCCAATTGAGCTGCCGTAAATAGAGAGAAAGTGTCAGATTGGGTGAGATTGACTTCCGTTTGCAGCATCATTACTCCTGACTAGCCTGCTTGCCTCAACTGATAGATCTTGCTTAACTATAGCAGTGGACCCTCAGTCCAGTCAGCTTGCAAGCGCAATCCTGAACGCGCGAAGACAATTAATGGGTTACAATTAACCCGCCGTTAAGCTCGCGCCGTATGTGCTGTCAGCGATTGAAGAAAGCGATAAGAATCAACCGTGAATAATTTGATCAAACCCAGGGCTCTAAAGAAGGGAGATCTTGTTGGGATCATTGCGCCATCCAGTCCGTTGGCCGAAGAATCTCATGTTGAGTTCACAGTGTCTTGGCTAGATAAGCTTGGCTTGAAAGTAAAGCTTGGCAAAAACGTTTTTTGCCAGCGTGGCGATCATGCAGGCACAGAACAAGAGCGTCTTGATGACCTTCATCAGATCTGGAGCGATCCCCAAGTCGCAGCCGTATTTTCGTTGCGTGGAGGCAATAGCTCGGCTGGATTGTTACCGCACATTGATTTCGAGATGCTAAAAAGGCATCCCAAAATTTTCATGGGCTTTAGCGATATCACCGCTCTGCTCATCGCCATTCATCAGCGCACCGACATGGTAGTTTTTCACGGACCAACTGCTGGACTCTTTTTTGAGTCTGCTTATACATTTCACTATTTCAAGAAAGCCGTGTTCAAGCGTGAGCCACTGGGTTTGATTGTGGACCCTATTCCGGCCAATATCTGGCAGCCACAGTATCCGCCCACTCGCGTTGTTATTTCTGAAGGGTTTGGCAAAGGTCCTCTCACTGGCGGCTCTTTGACTTTAATCCGTCAGCTTATGGGCACTCCTTTTGAAATTCAAACCGAAGGCAAAATACTCTTCATCGAAGAAGTTGGAGAGGATCCACACTGCGTCGATCGCATGTTGACGCAACTGCTGCTTGCTGGAAAATTGCAGAAAGCCGCAGGAATTCTTGTTGGCGAGTGTGTTGATTGTCGTCCAGGCAGCAGTCGCAGAAGACGCTTTAATATCAATCAGAGCTTAGAAACTGTCTTGCGCGATCGATTGGGGAAATTGGGTATTCCGATTGTATTTGGTCTGCGGTTTGGCCATGGTTCTGAAAAATTCACCCTGCCACTAGGAGTGATGGCAACGCTCGAGTGTTCTCACAAAGACGTTCGCTTTCGTATAGATGAGGGGGCGACGCTGTGAGTGCACGCGGAAAAGTGCTGAAGCCAGCAATGCTGAAAAAGGGAGATAGAGTTGGGCTTGTGTGCCCAGCCAGCCGACCTTATGAACGTTCTGTTTTAGTCAAAGCCATAGCCTGTGTCGAAGAAATGGGCTTTGTCCCTGAAGTCGGCAAGAATGTTCTGAATATCAACGGCTATCTTGCTGGTACCGATCAAGAACGTCTGCAAGATATCCACCAGTTTTTTGCCGATCCAAAAGTCGCTGGGATTTTTTCCGTTACCGGCGGCTATGGTTCACTGCGCCTTCTCGATGGTCTCGACTATGACTTGATTGCGCGCAATCCAAAAATTTTCGTTGGCGCAGACGAAATAACTTCATTGATGCTCGGCATATTCTCTAAAACAAATCTGGTCTCCTGCTACGGACCAAATCTGGATCAAATAGCATCTGTGGAAGCGCTAAAATCTTTTCAGCTGGCGATGACATCGCCCTGCAAAGACTGGCAACTGAGCGCGTCTTCGTTGGGGGGCACGACTCGGCCCTGCTGCTTAACCAGCGGAGCGGGCAAAGTCACTGGTACCGTAATTGGTGCCAATTTAAATGCCCTCATTTCATTGATGGGCACGCCTTACATGCCTGATCTAACTGATGTAATTTTATGCCTTGACGATATAGAAGAACGTAACGACAGTCTCGACCGCTGGTTCACCAATCTGGACATATCTGGCATCTTGAAAAAAGTCAAAGGTCTAGCTTTTGGTCACTTTTCAGGTTGCGGTCCGCGCGGCTCAAGAAGTGTACTTTCGTGGGAAGATCTTTTTTTTGAACGCCTGACCGATTTGAAGAAAGTTGCTTGTTTTGGTTTGCCGTTCGGCGATTCGGTAAATGTTCTGCCTTTACCTTTGGGCATTACCGGCGTATTGTCTGTGGAACAAGGGACGTTGTCATTTACAGAAAGCTTGTTCGACATTTAATCCAAATATGGGCACTTTTAATTGTCGACTTTGAACCATTTGGGGCTCGTCAACGTCTACCTATTTACGAATGAGGAATTTCTATGCGTCTGAATTGCAAAGCGGCAGTAGTATTGGGCTTTTTACTAGGTAACGGCTTTGCGGCAGCATCTGCCGATAATGTCCAGCAAGCTTTGGATAGCCAGGCACGGAATATTCAAAACGAAATGAACCGCGGTCAGATCTCGCCAGCTCAAGCCGTGCAGATGGAAAACAGAGTTTATCAAACAGCTCAGCAGTCACAAATGGACCGGGCAATGAATGGTGGTCATATCAATGGATGGCAGCGTCAACAGCTGGGTGCTCAGATGCAGGGTGTTCAAAATATGAATCAAGGCACTCTTATGCACAACTCGGGTTATGGCAACGGCTATAACAACAACGCATATGGTTACAACAATGGTGGCTTTTCGCACCATCACAACTGGGCTCAAAGTCAAAATGGTGGCTATGGCGCGCCACCACCGTGGACTCAGGGCAACCAGGCTAATTATCAACAGATGGGCAATAACTGGCAGAATCAACAGTACGCCCAAGGACAGCAGGGCGGCATCGGCGGTATGTTACACCGCTTCTTCTAAGAGCTAACTGTTGTCGTTGTGCTTGTGTAACAGCTGTTCTTCAAAATTGCTGCAATCGCCTTCTTGAATGTGAGTCAAGGCAAAAGGAATGGCGTGCGAGATGTCGCCGGCGATGATCCCAGTTGCGCCGATGTCTTCGGCAGCGAGGTCTCCAGCTGTGCCGTGCACATAGACGCCAACTACAGCGGCATCCATGGCGCTTAATCCTTGAGCCAGCAAACCGCCTATTACTCCCGACAAAACGTCGCCAGCGCCAGCAGTGGCCATGCCAGAATTTCCTGTGGGGTTGATGAAGATATTGCCTTCAGGATCGGCAATGATTGTGCGCGATCCTTTTAAGACAACTACGCAGTTGAATTTCTGGGCAGCATCAAGAGCTGATTTGATGCGATTCTTTTGCAGCTCCTTTGTATCGACTCCCAGCAAACGAGACAGCTCCTTGGGATGCGGTGTGAGCACTATCTCGCAGCCCTTGCCATTTAGAACTTCTGGCTTTTTAGAGATAGCATTCAAGGCATCGGCATCGATAATGCAAGGTTTTTTGGAAGTGAGCAAAACGTCTTTGAGAAAAGTCTGCACAAATTCAACTGTTTCTTCCTGGGTAGAAATGCCAGGACCAAGAATCACCGAAGAAGCTTTGTCTATCTCTTCTTCCAGGAATTTCAGCGCTTCCATGCTGATTGACTGATCTTTGGTTTCTGCCAGTGGTTTATAGATGACTTCCTTTGGTGGCAATTGTGCAATAAGTGACTTCGGCACCGCCAACAGTGCAAGTCCCGCGCCAACGCGCAGGCTGCTTTCGCTTGCTAGGAGTGTCGAGCCCATCATGCCGAGGCTGCCAGCTACAGTAAGAACGGTGCCAAATGTGCCTTTGTGTGAATTTACAGGACGCACCGGCAATTTGGTTTGTATGTAAGCGGCCATACTCAACTGAATAACTGGCGATTCTTCATCGTCCATATCAGGCAAACCAATATCAACGATAGTGATGTCACCAGCTTGATCAGCCCCTGGCTCGCAGAGCAATCCGCTTTTGAGATAGCCAAATGTCACTGTGGCATCTGCTCGCACAGCCGTGCCCATAATTTCGCCAGAATCAGAATTGAGACCGGACGGCAAATCTATAGCGATGACGCGCGCGCTAAAGGTGTTAATTGAATCGATTGCTGATTTGTAGTCGCCGCTGACAGCTCTATCTATGCCTGTGCCGAGAAGCGCGTCCACAACAATACTTGCTGTGCTGTAGGCGGGGATTTTATTGGCCATTGAAATTGGTATCTCAAGACTCTCAACAAGAGCTCGGTTAGCGTTTGCTTCGCTTGTGCTCATAGCAAAATCGCTTTCGTTCGATTCAGTTTTAGGTGGAATGACAATGACTGATACAGGCACTCCCCATAAATGCAGATAGCGAGCGACGACCATACCATCGCCGCCGTTATTACCGCGCCCGCAAAAAACTGTGACCTCGCCAGTTGATCTGCTCCAGAAATCAAAAACAATTTGGGCCGCGTCACGCCCGGCGATTTCCATGAGCACCTGTCCCCAGTTGATGCCAGAGCGCTTTATATACGAGGCTTCGTGCGCTCGAATTTGCTTGGTCGTGGGAACTCTAGAGGGAATCCTCATAATCTCTCCGTTTTTTCAACGACGACGCAGCGCACAAAATGCTCTTCGGTTTTAATTTCTAATGGTGGTATCGCGTGCAAACAACGATCTTCAACAAGCGGACAACGACTGGCAAATCTACAACCAGCTGGAAGCTGCACTAAATTTGGTGGCTGCCCTTTGATAGGAGTCAAACGTACAGAATCAGGTTTGGGAATAGAAGCGAGCAAACCATTTGTGTATGGATGTAGGGGATTAGAGAATAATTCGCGCACGCTTGTGTATTCAACAACAGAGCCTGCGTACATCACTGCCACCATATCGCACATCTCGGCGACAACACCAAGATCATGTGTAATTAACACAATAGACATGCCTTGCTCTTGCTGAATTGAGCGCAGTAGATCAAGAATTTGCGCTTGAACAGTGACGTCCAGCGCTGTCGTTGGCTCATCAGCGATTAGAAGCTCTGGTTCACAAGATAGAGCCATTGCAATCATGACGCGTTGTCTTTGCCCGCCGGAGAACTGGTGCGGATACTCATCGAGTCTGGTAGAGGCTTGAGGAATGCGTACTTTGTCGAGTACTGCAATCGCCCGAACCCGCGCTTCCTTTTTAGAGACCTTTTGGTGTAATTGAATAGCTTCAATTATTTGTTCGCCAATGGTATAAACCGGATTAAGCGAAGTCATTGGATCTTGCGGAATGAGCGCAATGCGATTGCCGCGAATGCTCTGCATCTGCGACTCTTTTAAACCGAGCAGGCTGACCCCATCAAGCAAAATGTCTCCGCGAACGATGCGTCCAGGAGGGGGAACCAGGCGAAGGATGGATAGGGCGGTAATGGATTTGCCACAGCCAGATTCCCCAACTATGCCAAGTACCTGACCTTTTTCCACTTTCAGCGTGACATCGTCGACCGCCTGCGCGAGCCCCGCGTCTGTGGGAAAAATCGTACCGAGATTATTGATTTCAAGAAGCGGCATGGCAAACCAGTTGGAGTCTGCGCCCGTAAAGGAAACACCCTTTAGGACAGCCAAATTATGATGTCAGACTTAACTGGTTGGGTCAACCGTTCGCGCTGAACTTGCCTGTGCTTGAAGCCTGTTCGGCTGTTTTGTCGTTCATATGATTTCTGTACTCTTCATACGGAAATTCTTGTACTGACTTTTTCATGCCGGCAAGAAAAGGCTTGAAGTGATGGCGACGCATCTCTATATATGCTTCGTCAAAACTAATGCGGTCGACTAATCGTCTGTAAATTGCGCACATTGTGCCGGTGCGATCAGCCCCTTGGCGACAATGAACAAATACTGCACCACTGGAAGGGCTGAGGACGGTCTGCAAGAAAGTATGGATTTGCTCGTCGGATGGTTGAGTGAAACCCATCGGAATGTGTAAATAGTGCATGCCGAGGCTGGATGCTAATTTTTCTTCGTGCTCTGTGCCTTCACCGTTCATACGCAAGTCGATGATGGTAGTGATGCCGCTATTGCTCATCTTTTCAATAGCGCTATCTGAAGGCAGAGCACCGCGCCAGACGTGGTCTGTCACTTTATCGAAATTGTGAATGCCTGCACCGAGCAAAAGACTTTCACTAACTGGTGAAATTCTGGAACTTATAGCTGACGCAACCGTCGAAGCTTCTGAATTGAGATGACCGATCTTGTACTCTTGGGCCGCCACCGTCAGTGGTGCCATTAGGCTGAGCATTGCGGTGGTGACTGTTGAAAGTGCCAGCGCGAAAATTTTCTTCGTCAAGTAGAAATCTCACAAAAGGCTGTTGAGCCTGGGAAGCGAAAAGTTCCTCGGAATTGACCGATGTTAACACTTCTCAAGTAGTTGGCCAAGTAAAATCGGCAATTGTATTGCATACTACTTATCATTTCAAAATTTTGTGTCGGCCTACTCCACGGTTGTGTAATTGTGATCGGCGTATTGGCGCTTCACGAGGCACTGTTCGTGGTGGCATGTTTGCGCCACGGACATTGCACTTTCAGCTTCTTTGGTTAGTTGAGTCAGGGCTGTCGCGGTACCCAAATTCGGGGCTAAGTATCATTGCAATTCTAAATGAATGATTGAGATTTTTGATTCTTTTTGGGGCACCTCGATTTGTGGTTATCACTGACTGTGGGAACAATGTGGCAATCTCATTGTCTACTGATCTCGGGAGCGCCGCTAAGACATTTGGAGTCGAATAAACCGAACCTCTAATTTAGAGTCGATGCAGCAGCTAACCAGTCATACAGGAATGGTGGAGACAATGAGCAGTAAAACCAATACGCTTCGAACCGATGACAGCTTTGACCTTTTGGCAGTACCTGACGATACTGCTTTCATTGATGAACTTGCCGATACATCGGCTGATCTAGCTGATATTGGTGAAGAATTGGTCGCCGTTGAGAAAGATGAACAATCCAAGGTTGGGGATACAGTAACACTATATCTGCGGGCGATTGGGCGTTATCCGTTGCTCTCTGGCGCCGAAGAGATAGAGCTTATGCGTCTGGCCCAATCGGGCAATGTTACTGCTCGCGAAAAGCTGATTAATTCCAATCTGCGTCTTGTCGTGAGCATTGCGCGTAAATACTTAAATCGCGGCTTCAGCCTGTCTGATTTGATTCAGGAAGGTAATTTCGGTTTGATGAAGGCTGTGGACAAATTTGACCCCGAGCGCGGCTTTAGATTCTCGACATACGCCACCTGGTGGATTCGCCAGGCGATTATTCGAGCGCTAGCTGACAAATCGCGCATGATTCGTTTGCCCGGTCATTTAACTGAGCTATTGAACAAATCTCGCAAGAACGTCCGTTTACTTGAGGCTAAGCTTGGTCGTCCACCGACAATAGACGAACTCGCCGCCGCTACCGAAGTCGACAAAGTCAAATTGAATCGTGTATTTGAGTCTTCCAAAGGAATGTTGTCCTTGGACGCTTCCACTGGTAGTGAATTCGATACGACTTTGGCTGACATGGTGCCAGATGAGTCTGTTGATGCTCCATCTGAAATCGTCACTTCGCAATTGATGACCAGAGATATTGCTGATGCTCTCAAAACGCTATTGCCTCACGAAGAACAGGTGATTAAGTTGAGATTCGGTCTTACCGAACGCAAACCAGCAACACTTGCTGAATGCGCCTTAATTCTTGGTGTTAGTCGTGAAAGAGCTCGTCAATTAGAACATCGGGCGCTAAAGAAATTGCGACGCAGTTCGAAATTGAGTGGTCTTAAGGACTATATCGACTAAGTTCGCAAGTTGACAGAAAATCGAGCGAGCTGGCAAGAAATTGTCAGTTCGCGTTTTTCTATGGTGCTGATAAATCAGTTTGCTTGATTGTGGAACTTTTAGCGAGCGCAATTCTGTTATTCAGCCAGACCATTACTGATTTGAACACCACATCCGGCGTATCTACTTCCTCGAAAATGAGATGCTGACATTCACCGACGAGGTAGAGGTTGCGGTCTTCGGACGCAATATTATTGTAAATATCAATAGAAGCGCCCGGTTTGGCCAGTCTGTCTTTCATACCTTGAACCATTAGTACGGGACAGTTTTTGATTTGACTGGCCTTGAGAGTGGTTTCTCTCATGAACAATTGAAATTTGAGTAATTCTTTTGGCGAGAGTTCGACGCGCATCATTGGATCGGTTAAGACCTCTGGTGATACTGAATCTAGTGTCGCCGCCCGTGATAAGACGTTTTCAACAGACATTGGTTTGTTTGGATGTTTTACAAGATTGATGGCAACTCTGAACGCGTCACGTTTTTCTTTATATCGTCTGTCTGCTGGGACGCAAGAGATGACACCACTAATAGTATCTGGATATTCAGCGGCGTAACGAAGTACAAGAGCACCACCCATTGATTCTCCCAGAATGAAGACAGGCACATCCGGATTTTTTAAATGTGCCAGTTTGACAAGACCACGGACATCGTTGATGGAGTTCCTCAAATCGAGTTCTTCTCGTCCCTTGGCCAATCTCCATGAGCCAAAGCCGCGCACATCCATGGCACAAACCGTAACGTTTTCTGCGTTCAAACGCTCGGCAAACTTTTGAAAAGAAGCGCAATGTAACCCTAATCCGTGGACCGCAATAACCATTGCTTTTGGCGTCGCAGTGTTGGCTCTCCATAAAATTAATGGCAGCGGTCTTTGTTCACTGGCGCCTGCAGGCTTTGCCCGCGAGCTTTCTATGTCTTGATTGCTGACATTAGCAGAGAGCATCTCCAGAAGACCATTGCGCAGCTTGTCGATTTCGCTCTGGCGTTTCAATTCTCTGTAGATGTTTATTAAATCAAGGTATGCCCAGATCAATTGCACGCTGTTTGCACCACAAGTGGCTTCGGTGCGTTGCACTAATTTTTCGTAAACGGGAGCTGCTTTGTCGAAATTGTGCTGGTGCACATATGAGCCAGCCAGTGCGTTGAGACAATCATCGAACGCAACTTCATCTTCAAGTTTTGAGTGTTCAAATTCTGTAATGGCGGAGTTGTACAGCTCTATTGCCTGACCATATTTTTCGTTTTGATAGAAACAATCGCCCTGCAGTTTTAAAAGTCTCGCACGCTGGATTGATTCATTCATCCCCGACGCGGTCGACTGCGGTAACGCCTTGAATGCCTTTTTTAAAGTCTTCAAGCAATCTTTGAGGTCACCATTTTGATATTGAGCAGTCGCTGTTCTTTCGAGATCTGAAACTGCGTTCTCTGCACAAAGCGCTGCAGTAGAAGCCGTGAGCATCACAGTTACGGCAATAGCTGTTTTAGCGAGTTTATACAGACACTTTTTGAGTTCAGGCACAATGCACCCGCGACTGAGAGTTGGAAGTTTTATAAATGCAAAAACCAGGCAATCACTCCGGCTGCCACAAACACACCGCTGACTATCAATCCGGATTTCATTTTGGACATTCCAAATATCTTGTCGAAGGCGATGCAGCAAAGATAAAGGCTGTAGATGCTGGAAATCCAATAACCAACGGGAAGTGGCCCCATACTAATCCAGGCGATCAATTTTGGTGCTTGAGCATAGGCGAAAATTGCAAAAACGGTGTTGAAGTCGATTTGCTGTTCTGGCTCAAAATGTTTGATTATGTACGTGCCGAAAAAGGATGCTGCGGCGACGATAAAGACACCACCGAGGAGATGGACCAATGCCCAGAAATCTCCACAAAGCAAGCGCATGACAGCGCAGACACCGAGCGTAATCCCCATAAATATTGCAGCTTCAGTGAATTCGCTCTCTTCTTGCATTTCTGCGAAAAAGTCAGCCGGCGAAAAAAGTACTCGCTGCACCTGAGCGAGATAATATTGAGCAATGGGAACAGCATCACCGATAGTCTGCTTGGCTTTTTCTGCGGCTTTTTCTTTATTTAACTGATTTGACAGGGACCGACGTGGGCGAGTGGTGCCGCGTCTGGCTGGCTTGAGTTCCTCATCCGCGTCGTCATCATCTTCTTCAGGAGGACGAAGTTTACGTGTCTTGCGAGGTTGCCCGGGTTCGAAAAATGGTAACTTACCAGCTGTTGGTGGCAAAGCATCAATAAACTCAGGCGCAGGAGAAGCTGGTGCCACTTCCGGTGATGCTGCCTCAATTAATTCATCAGGTGGCGGTGCAACGGGAAACTGACCGCCACCCTTTTTAATTGCGGATTGATTTTTTACGGTCTGTGCGTTTTCCTGGGGCTGCGGTTCTGGAGTCGCCAGTGGTGCCGCGTCGGAAAATAATTTGGGTTGGGGCGGCGCCGGTCGATTTAGCCTTTCTTGTTCTTGCTCTTCTTCGAGTCTTTTTTGCTCCGTCAATTTATAGTTCGGATCGTTTTCTGGCAATCCAAATTGATAATCTGCCATCTAACCTAAATCTCCGAGTTGCCGGGAGTCGTCGTTTACCTATTATCCTTTGCCATACCCAGGATTTGTTTAGATAACGCTGTTTGCAGAGCCAGGCTCAGCGATGACATGGGGCTCGCTATCGCTGTCGTTCAAAGATTCTTCGGATTCTTTAGAACGTCGACCGACTGAATCTTCTTCGTACCCGGCTTCTGTTGTGAGGTCGCCTTCATCGTTGCGAAATCGCGGACGATTCAAGCTCATCATGAACCACAAGAAACCGCCGCACAACGCTACAAAAAAATAGAAAGCGATCAACCAGATAGTCATTTTTACAGCCTTGAAAGCACCATTGCCTAATCATCTCATGACTTGGGTCAAGGACTCATCAATTTAGCATTTGCATAGTCCGCGATTGCGCAGGTGAGTCATCACCACGATCAAATTGCCGACGGTAATCAAGGGAAGTTCGAGATTTTCAGAAAATAATCGGTCGGCACCAAATGTGGCCAGCAAAACTATGCCGACGCCTGCAAGCATAGATAAAAGCACTGACGTCTTTCTATGCTTTAGATATCCTGGCACTATCGCCAGAAGCGCGAAGGCAACGACAAAACCCGCCAGAAAGTGATGGGCAGCATGCCCTTCCAGAAAACGCAGACCTAAAATTGGCAGAAATGTTATTACCAGTGGCATGGCCGCACAATGAATTAGGCACAGGGTCGAGGCGACGATGCCCAAAGTGTCCATTGACAATGTGTTGTCTGAAGCCTGATGGCTGTTCTGCATGATTCTGGCAGGTGCTTGCATGGTTAGCCGAAACTCGACGATCTGCTTTGGTAATCGTTTCCATTTTCAACTATACAGCTTTAAGCGTCTGTCGCCTAGGTCATCTGAATAATTTCGTATAAGCAGAGCCAATGGGGCGCCACTGTTGTCATATAGCGCCCGGGCAGACAGGGTTTTAGCCTTTTTTGCCGGCTTTAGACTTTTCTTTGCAATCTTTGCAAATGCCAAAAATTTCCAACACATGGCTCCGGATCTCAAAGCCGTGCTTGCTGGAAACGGCGTGTTCCAGTTCTTCGACCAAGCATTGATCGAGATGGACGCTGGACTTGCATTCGTCGCAAATTAAGTGGTGGTGATGCTCGCCGGGGTTAACCAGCTCAAAGCGGCGTTCTCCGTCGCCTAAATCGACGGCCTGAGCGAGACCTAGGCTTACGAGTGATTCAAGGGAGCGATAAACTGTAGTTAAGCCAGGACCGTTGGGGTCTTCACTGCGCAAAAAGCCATGAATATCCTGGGCACTACTCAATGAGGTGGTCCGCCCCAAAACTTCCAGTACCTTTCTCGACCCTTTCGTCAGTCGGTCTTGCCTGACAGCTGTGGCTGTGTGACTGTGCGCTGTGGAGTGATTGTGCTTTTCGGATGTCATTTGATATTAAAACCCGGTCGAGACGGCATGTTGGCTCTAAGCATAACTCATTAAACGGACCGGTGGAGCGACTTTTGATCTGTCTAAGCGATTCGGCGCGCCAGTTCTCAAAAGTTTTGTGGAGTAATTTTGCGTTGGCTGTCGACAAAACGGTCTCCGTGATAAACTGGATTCTCCAGCGCGCGGTTAGCTCAATGGTGGAGCACCTCGTTTACACCGAGGGGGTTAGGAGTTCGAGTCTCTTACCGCGCAAATTTTTTAGAGGGCGGTTCTCGGTTGAGAATCGCCTTTCTTCTTTAGTTAAGTTATTCTGCGAAGATCAGCATATTCAATGTACAGGTGCTGCCTCTAGCTGCGGTGGCAAATTGGGGCAGACTTGGCGACCAGCTGGTGTTTTGAATTGAAAGAGCCGATGCATCATTTCAGATCCAATTGGGCGACTCACTTTCTGCTTTTGAGTTTGCTTTTTGCTTGTTCTATTTGTTTGGTTGATGCAAAAGAGAACTTGTATGAGCTAAAAAAATTCCATGATTGTTCTATCGGTCCAAGTTACATCGGCATGGTAACTAAGCCGCGTGACTTGATCGTTTGCAGGCTCCACAGGACCTCGTGGGAAAAGATTTATTGGTTACATCGACTAGGCGAGTCCAATTGCGTTGCGGTTGTTTGCCTGTTGAGGCAAGCAATTTTGAACCCGCAGGATGAATTCGACTACGGTCCTATTCCAGATCTGGAAGACATCACGAAGAAAGTTGCCCGAGCCCTATGGGGGGCACCATCGCGATGCGGGGAGAGAGGCGCAATGAGATACGATCTTGTCTCTCGCGAGGGTGAGAAATTCGAAGTCGACGCAATGTTTGAAAGAGGCAGACTTATAAAATACAGACTTAACAATGACAAAATCGGCAAATCTGATTGGAGCGATGTTCGCACTAAGCACCCGACTTTCCCGCCAGGCAGCCCTGTTCCAGATAAGGATTGAAACCGAATTTTGTGCAAAGCTAGAAAAACTTAGTGAAATCTGGTGCAGTTTGTGAACGAATCTGGACGCATGAGTCGCGTAGCTGGAGCCATCACTTGCGGTGGCAGCTTGAAAGTCATACGCTAGCGACTCGCACTGAGTTAACGTATCCACAAGTAGCCTGCACAGCCGAAAAGTATTGAATTATTGGCGGTATCGGCACTAATCGGTTGGTCGGCATTTTTAAGTTAGATAGACTGAAGTGTCTGAACGTGTAGTCGAGGCACAAAGAACACTGGGTTAGCTTATCCAAATTAATAAGATCACGGCATTGGCTAGCTAAGAGGTGCTAGCTGATTGTGGGTTATAGATCAAAGTAAAACTGTTTTAAGCAGCCGGACCGATTGGAATGACCAGTGCTAGTCTGCATTTTGATTTTGCAGTTGCAAAAGGTTGGTGCCTTAAACAGAGCAGCGGTGACTTAATTCGGTCAAGCTGTCAGAAACGACCATGGGCGGATCGCTCGTCTTCGTCTCGCTGAAATGGGTCGATTCTCACTTTGCTGGCGCAGTGTGTTTTTTTTACCAGTACGATTCCGGTGGATCACCCGAACGAATGATAGACAGGTTGTTCTCTCCGGCTGGAATTCAGCAATCCGATGGAGGGATTGTTCGATAGCATGCAGTAATCTCGAAGAGTGCGGCTGTGCCATCAGGTGATGATCATGTTTTTGAACAGAGAACAAGCAGGAACGATTCTGGCTAAGAGACTTGCCGAGTACATATCGGCTAACCCAAACCTGGACAGAAAGCTCGATATAGTTGTTGTGGCGTTGCCCAGAGGTGGAGTGCCGGTGGCGCTTGAAGTAGCGCGAAAATTCGGCTGTCGCGTTGAACTCATCGTAGCCAAGAAACTCTCCTTTCCAGGGCAATCCGAGGTTGCTATAGGCGCTGTTTCATCGGACGGAGTCGTAGTCTTGAATCCCAATCTGCCGAGCGACAATGAATGGCAGGAATATATAGAGACCCAACGTCAGGGACTGCTCATTAGTACAAAGCAAATGGAGCAAGACCTGTATGCGGCTGCCGGATATGCAGAGAATGCGTTGACGGACAAGATTGTATTTGTCATAGATGATGGAGTTGCCACTGGAATGACCGCTGTGGTCGCTGTTGAGACAGCCCGCCGCCGCGGGGCGGCACATGTAATCGTGGCTGCACCCGTCATGAGTTTGGAGAGCTATCACTACTTGCACGCGCACTGCGACAACGTAGTGGCTTTAAGCACACCTGAGCCTTTCAGTTCTGTCGGCTTTCACTATTCTTCTTTTGACCAAACCACCGACCAGGAAGTAGTGGCGGCGATGAAAGAAAGCATCAACTTCGCAACTCCGATGTTACCGCTAGGTCGGGAGCTCGGCGCGAAAACCGTTTGAAGCAGTGAAGCGATCACTGGGGGGCGTGCGACCGGGACATTTGTGAGCTATCCGGAGGATGCTTGGTCTTAAACTGTGTTAGATGATCCGTGAGCTTGAATAGATGACCGCCTGCCTGGCCGATTACAGTCAACAATGAAACAACTGTGGGGATTGCACTAATGCTTTTAACAAAAATACTCGTTCCGGTCGACGGATCCACTTATAGCCAACTTGCAATCGACTACGCATTTTGGCTGGCGGAACACTTGGATGGAAGTGTTACAGCACAACATATTATTGATCCACGCCTGCTCGATATGATCATCGCGCCTGAGTTTGCAGCAAGCCTTGGATTTGCCGCCACTATTGATGCCTCAGATAAAGCTCTCGTGGCATTGAAAATGATTGGCAAAACTATTCTCGATCTTGTTAAAAGAGAGGCGAAAGACAAAGTCGAGGTCGAGACGTTTCTTGATGTCGGATGGATATTAGAGCAAATTCTTGAGCGCTCGGCGGCTCACGATCTCGTAATCGTTGGACACCACGGCAAAAGGGCTGAGGGGACTTTGGCTAACACCATGATAGGCTCTGTTGCAGAAAGGGTTGCTGTTCTGTCAAAGAAGTCAGTCTTGGTCGCGACTAAACCAATCGTAGATGTAAAAGAAATTGCGGTAGCGTTTGACGGAAGCGAGTCGTCACGCGGAGCTTTACTTCTTGCAGAGTCCTTGGCAATAAAGACAAAGAAGCCACTAAAGGCGGTAGTCGTAGCGCAATCCGAATCAAAGGAACACATGGCCGCAGCCCATCTCACTGTCGAACAAGGTAGCGGTGTGCTGCGAGAGATGAACGGACAAGCGGTGTTCTCAATTCTGCAAGGCTCCACGACCAAAACTATTTTAAGGTACGTTACATCTTCCGACGCTCTACTGATACTGGGCGCATATGGTTACCGAACACCGGAGGAAAATGTACTCGGTAGCACCACAACCGGTGTCATTAGACAGGCTAGCACGAGTGTGCTCATCTTCCGATAGATACAGCAATTGTTGCTTGAGGCACTATTAGTGGTGCTAAAAAATTCGTGTCCGCAAAGGTGTAATACCTATCGGCTACTATTCTCAGACGTCGCCACGTACACAAAATGTCCTGAGGCATCGTACATGTAATGCACCTGGGTTGCGTCCATTCTCACATCGTTGGCGCAGTGAGCTACGGCTTCGAGCTGGAATGTTCCGTAAAACGATCGTGCGGTGTAATCAACATCGTCTCGGGTGAATCCCTTTGGGTTTTTGTCATAGGCAGTTTTGTTAACGGGCCTGCCGCTACGATCGATTAGAAACTCATTGATTAGGGTTTCAGCTACCTGTTTTCTGAGTTCATTGTCCGTGGTCGCCTCGGCCTTGCACATGCGATAGTTGATGTCTTCGCCCATCTCATAACTCCTGATTCGACTCGCATCCATATTGCACTGGTGATAAGTTGCTGTCAATTATGATATTTCGTCGCCAGTGTGGACATTACGCAACATTGTGATTGTTCATTTTTCTGTATTCCGTCAAGCTTTGCGTCTAGCTGCTGATGTGAGAGCACTCCGACCCCGAAGTCAGGATTTTATGGATCTCACATCCATAACTTGGAGGTGGTTTAGTTACTTTGAGATTTCAGTGAATCTTTAGAAGTGATTTCCCAGAACCTTGTTGACTTTGTTGAATCTAAATCAGAAGGTTCTTTCGTGACAGATCATTTCCCTATCTCATAACCAACACTACTGCGATCTAATTCGATGTTATTGTTTCCTTCCAAAATTACCTGGCTTGCAACCAGTGCACCACGAAATGAGCCGTTAAAATCAAATATCACCTTCGCGTGCGGTGCGTAAAGAAGTCCGGAAAAATCGCGCACTCGTATCGTCTTATTACCGTTGTACCAAATCTGCAATTGCTGATGCGAGATGTCTCGAGTTGGCAGAAACGGAATGATCAAATCCTTGGTATCTTCATTGTCTTGAATGAAAATCCTCACCGGCTTCTGAATATTTTTTGACAAGAAGAGCGGATTCGAGGGAATTGCGGTGGCAATATAGTCACCACCAGTGGTGTTTTGTAATGCAGTGGGAGACTTTGACTCTAGTCGCATTGCTTCTAGTGGCGGTTTAAGCGCATCATTTATTTGAATTCCGGCTGGTACGGGCACAATCATATTCCCTCGCATACCTTCAGAATCTGACTGCTGGCATGCCATAGTTCCAGCAATGGACAAGTTGCCGGCACGCGTAACTGAACCTTGGCAAATGATCAAAGGCTTGCCCGGTGCAGTCCTGTCCGATAAACGCATAGCAACCGGATAGGTCGGGTAGTTAGAATCAAAACTATTGAAAATGTTATTGTGCCCGAATCGAATTGACTGTTTGACCATCATGGGAGCGGCAAGAATGATCTTTCCTGTCAACTTTGGCACCTGCCGGTCTAATTGGCGGGCTTCGACGTGTTTGCCTAAACGATTGAGGAGCAGTGCTCGGTCTCTTTGTACTTCGTCAGTTGGAATGCCTTGTTGGGTGAGAGAAGCAAGTACTGACTCAAAAACCGATTGCGATTCCTTGTCGTTGCCTTGCTCTAAATAGACCTGGGATAAGCGGATTTGCCAATCAGAAGATTTCATGCGTGAGGAAATTTCCGCTTTTGGTGCGGCGAGCCTCTTCTTAATCAGCACCGCAGCGCGTTGGTATTCACGCTGTTTTTCGAGATTGTCTACTTGCTTACCTAAAAATTCGTCGAGATCAGATAAGCCGTTGCGATCTGGATTGGCCAGAATCGCAGTTATGATTTCCTCCGCGCCTGGCGCATGTCTGTCTTGCAGCTCTTCTATCAAAGGCGTCCATGCTCTTGAATAGAGGGTTGTATTGTTTTGCTTGGCGATGGCTAGCGCTTTTCGCCAAGCACTTTCTTGCTTATTTGCTTTATGCATTCGCCCATAAAGCTCGGACATCTGCAACCACTCGTTTATTTGTAACTCTGGTTTGGCTGTAAGTGTACAAGCGTTAAGTCGAAAGCTTTCAGCAGCAGCTGAATCGTCCAAGTGTTCACAGCAAATGGACATGTAAATATAAAGTGGTGCTAGTTTTGCGGAAGTTGCTCCGAGGTCCGCTTTTCGTACGTCAATTGCTCTTTGCAATAATTGCCTGACGTCACTTTGACGAACCGCACGCCGTGAGCGTTGCAACGCTTCGAACATAGGTCTGTCGGAGTATCGCTCTCCTTCGCATTTAGAATCATTGAGCTTGCAAAGCTTATCGAATAGCTCAGAAAATGTCTTTGCAGATACTTGCCTACTCATAGACCACAGGTTTTGCAATTGCTGTGGGTTGGAGGCGTCGCTATCAAGAACGAGAGAATGTTTGGAGTAAAACTCAACAGCCTCGCGATAATATTTGTCGGACTTTTCCATCTCAAATTCTTGTTCATTTTGTGGAACATTGGCTGCTACCGATGCATGAAACATCTTTATCAGCGCTGGAAAATATCTCCTCGGTTCTGTTTCTTTGTTCGCTGCAACTTCGTCTAATTCGCGCTTTGCTTTGTTTAGCGCATCCTGCCGTTTTTGTTCATACGCTTGCGTTGCAGTCTCATGAATGAGGTTCGCTCGACTTTCAGCTGCTGCTTCTTCGGACCGTGATGCTGATGGGGTTATGACAAAAGATATCGCTCCTGAAATTAGCAAGGTTGCTGCGAGTGGAACAGAAACAGTTTTAGTGAGAGTCCATTTCATCGACAAACCCGCCTGGTTGATTTGGTTTAGCTTTGAACTGATAAACGCCGTTGAACAACTTGAGAATATAAAAAGCTTTTGTGCAGTTTAGCACGCGTTGTAGGGCAGAAGGACTGCCAATGCACTGATCGAATGTGCAAGGTTGAATGGTCTGAATGCCTGAAGATGCAGAAGCAATGCACCACAGATTTGGCTCTCCAGGCGTGCATTTATTCGTAGCATAAAACAGACTATACTAGACGGCCAACTTGATCACTTTTTATTGCGGGCATGTTTCAGGGCAGAGGTAGAGATGTCTAATTCCCAAAAGTCAGTGGCGATTGTGACCGGTGCTTCCAGCGGTATCGGGCTGGGTCTTGTCCAGGCATTGTTGGCAAGAGATTATGCCGTAATTGCGACATCACGGACTGCTACTAAATCTAAAAACCTTGCGGCTTCACCGAACCTTGTTCTGGTCGATGGCGATATCGGGAAAAAGACCACGGCCGTTGCTGTTGCAAATGCAGCAATGAAACACTTCGGCAGGATTGATTTATTAGTAAATAATGCCGGGATGTTTATGTCGAAGCTTTTTACCGATTACACAGAAGAAGATTTTGCGTTAATGGTGAGCACTAATGTGGCAAGCTTTTTTTATATGTCTCAGCAAGTTATACCGGCAATGCAACGGCAGAAATCTGGGCACATTGTCAATATTTCAACCACTCTGGTAGATCAACCGGTTCTTGGAGTTCCGGCTAGCTTGCCTGTATTGACCAAGTCTACGATGTCAGCGGTCAGCCGAGAACTTGCCATCGAATATGCCGCCCAGGGTATTCGAATAAATACTGTGTCACCAGGGACGGTGAATACCCCGATGCATGCGAGTGAGGATCACGAAACCCTCAAAAAGTTGCACCCAATTCAGCGCCTTGCTGAAATCTCAGATATTGTCGATGCAGTACTTTATTTGACATCGGCGAGCTTCGTCACCGGCGAAAACCTACGAGTTGATGGGGGCGCACATGCCGGTAGATGGTAAGAACAATTGGGCTAAAACGAGAATTACTGAACTACTAAAGATTCAATATCCGATCTTTCAAGGTCCTTTTGGGCGCGGTGGTTCAACACCTTTGCTAGCTGCCACAGTGTCAAATGCCGGTGGCTTAGGAGGATACGGAGGAAACGATCTATCTCCTGAAGAACTCACTAGCGTAATATCAGAAATTCGAGCACTGACGGACAAACCGTTCAACATCAATCTCTGGGTTTCAACATTCGATGAGGGCGGCGAGAGGCTTGATGCAAGTAAGCATCGACCACTGATTGAATTGTTGACACCATATTATCGCGAGTTAGGTGTTGAACCTGCTGTGTTTGCTGATAGCACGCCATATGCCCCAAGAAATTTTGAGGAACAAGTTGATGCTTTGATTGAAGCAAAGCCAGCAGTTTTTAGTTTTGTCTTTGGTGTTCCCTCTGATGAAATTCTGCGCAGATGTCGGAGTGAGGGTATCCTTACTGCTGGAGCCGCCTCAACTGTGGATGAAGCAAAGCTTCTCGAGGAAGCTGGAGTAGACATCGTAGTCGCTTCCGGCTTTGAAGCCGGTGGACATCATTCTGCTTTTCTACGATCGGAAGAAGAATCTCAAATTGGAACGTTTGCGCTGGTACCTCAGATTGCCGATGCAGTAAAAGTTCCAGTCGTTGCAGCTGGCGGGATTGCTGATGGTCGTGGTATCGCAGCAGCCTTGACACTTGGCGCTGACGCCGCACAAATCGGTACAGCGTTTCTCGCCTGCGACGAGTCTGGCGCCACAGATGCTCATCGGCAGTTGTTATTCAAAGAGAATGCTCGAACCACTGTCTTGACCAGAGCTTTCACTGGACGACTTGCGCGGGGAGTGCACAATAAATTTGCCAGTGAGATGAAGCGACACGAAAAAGAGTTTGCACCATATCCGGCGCACAATTGGATAATCGCTCCACTGCGAGCAGCAGCACTTGCGCAAGGGCGCTTAGATTTAGTAGGTCTTTGGGCTGGTCAAGCCGCTCGATTGAGCCGCCACCATAAAACTGATGAACTTTTTGCGGCGCTCGTGCAGGACACAAACAAGATTTACGAGAATCGCACTTTATGACACTGTCGATAAAGCCTTTGTCGCGGTGGCAGCAGCTTTCGTTCGACGAAAAAGTTGGCACCGCTGCGATCCTAATCTACATCATGTGTATTTTGAATTGGTTTAGCTGTCGATATGGCTTTGGTGGAATTGATTTCGAAAGTGAAAAGCTGAAAGCTTGGGTGGACCTGTCTGTAGCGGTCTTGCCGTTTCTGTGGTTGCTTACTGCTAAGTCCAATACATCGCAAACGACCGACAAGCGAGCTCTTGGGTTGCTCTTGTTTTCTTTTTTATTTTTTCTCAGTTTGCTGAACTTTTTGCTCAGAGGTACTAGTGATCAGCTAATAAGTGAGCAGAGAGTAGATGGTCGCAAGAGCATCAAGCTGTTTGAGAGCGGAGGCAGTGCTATAGAAATGCCATCACGTTATGAACAGGCTGAAACAAGATTGCTTCCTGGAGTGAAATGGATGAGAGTCACTAGAACTATTGATTGGCGTGAATTCATACCTGAGTAACATGCAGGCGCTACAATCAGTACTTGGAGCCGAGAACTTTTAGTCTATTTTCTAACAAGAAGGTACCTTCAGATGAACTGTAAAAGTTGCAAACTCGATCTACAAGCAGATTGGCGCTTTTGTCCAATATGCGGTGTTGCGGCGTCTCAGGAGGCTTCAAAGAAATCGAAGGCCGCTCCTTATGGACCGGGAATTCGCGCTCAGGTCTTTGAAGTTATTGTGCGTCAAGCTATTGCTGGTGCGCCATGGCGCCAAATATGTGTTGGACCAATGCAAGTCAACTCGATTACTCCAGAGGAAATCGAGGAGGAAGTAAGACGCAGGCAAGGCGGCAGCGAGGAGCCTCCTACGGCCCCTGTGCCGAAGAAACCGCACCCAAGTGCAGGCGCGGGCAGTATCGGTTTGCCTCTACCAGCACCGAGTCGGCGACTTCTTGATGTTCGTGCGTTGGTCCTAAACTTAACCAAGGAGATTGGTGCCGACCATACTGATTTGCAGGAGAAATTCAGTAAAATCCTCAGTGAGCTGGATGCATTCGCGGACACATTCCGGGACCAGGAAGAGGCAATTCATAGAGCTAGTTCCGAGGCACAGTTACAGCAAGATCTTGAAAGAGAAAATTACAGAACGAGGCAGGAAATCAAACCGGCTGATGGAAATCCTCCACACCATATTTAGTTTCACTGATTCGAAGCATATTTTCAGAAGGTATCGAATTGAAGAATAACGGTATTCGCGCCCAGGTTGTTGAAGTGATTGTATGGCAAGCAATTGCCGGCTTCCGGTGCCGAAGAGATCAGGACCAATCGAGTGAGTTTAATCTTGATTTCCACAAGTAGTCTGTATGAATAAACCGTTAGCAAGAGTAAATGCAGTTACTGCTGTTCTGTGTCTGGTAGCAGCTTTGTCGGTTGCGGCTCAATTTGAAAATCGCAATCAAGTCTGCGACATCATTAGTCAGTGCAAACTAATATTTGCAATTGCTTCACTCGTGTTGGCTGTCATTTTTGGTCTTCAGAAAAAGTGGATACAGCTGACAGCTTCGGCATCACTCTTGATTCTCAATTCTCTGCAGATCGTGCCGCTGTTTTTTGCTCCTGAATTTTCACACAAGCGTGAGGCGCATGAGCCGTTGAAAGTCATGACTGCCAATCTTGACGCTATTCACAACAAAGATTACAAAACAATTTTTAAGCAGATCGAGGCTTGGAACCCTGATGTCATTGGCTTCGTCGAAGTAAATGAAGCGTGGCGCAGCACACTGCAACAGAAGCTTGAAGTCTATAAGTTCTCGATGTTCAATATGGAAGGTGGTGGCGTAGCTCTATTTAGCAAGCTTCCCCTGGAGCAAAATCTGGCGGCACCGGGCGAAAATGGTAGACCAAGATTGCAGGCCGGATTATCGATGGGCGGCAAAACTATTTTTATTGAACTTGTTCATCTCATGCCGCCTCATCAAGGCAGTTGTGACGTCCGAAAGAAGGAGTTTTTGCAGCTCGCAGTTGAAGCACAAGGCAACGATAATCGGATAGTGCTGGGAGATTTCAATTGTGCTCCGTGGACAAACAAATTTCAAAAGCTCCTTGCTAGCGGTGACTTGAACGATACTGACAGCGGACATGGTTTTCAACCGACATGGCCAGCTAATGTTGCACCGCCAATTCTCCCCATCGACCATATTTTGACCAGCAAAAATATTCGCACGTCAGAACGCCGAATCAGTCGCGACTTTGGTTCAGACCATTTGTCCGTCTTTGTCGAGTGCGAGATTGAAAAGGATTAGTGCTCCTGTGAGCCATTACAGGAATCTTTGAATATTTGTTCGAACCTACTTGACGAATCTCGACCGACCGGTCTAATATAACTTTATTAACTGTTCGGTTAATAACAAGGTCATCTTAGTCGATGTCCTGTGCGTGCTGACGCACCTTGTAAGAATGATGACGCAATTGTCACGGACGTTTTAAAGGACCGCACCGATGTGGATAGTCAAATTAGCGCTGGACCGCCCCTATACCTTTGTTGTGATGGCGATTTTAATTCTGATCATGGGTGTGTCGTCCATACGTACGACGCCGGTTGATATCTTCCCCGATATCAACATTCCAGTAATCAGCGTTATCTGGACCTACTCTGGTATGCCTGCTGAAGAATTTGAGAGACGTTTGACTATTTATAGTGAATATTCTCTCTCGGCCAATGTTAAAGATCTCAAATCAATGGAGTCGCAAACTCTTGATGGGGTCGGAGTAATCCGTTTGTTCTTTCATCCCGGTGCAAGCGTCGACTCTGCAATGGCGCAGGCAACAGCAGTCTCACAAGCCATTTTGCGCCGCATGCCGCCGGGTGTTCAACCACCGATTATTTTGCGCTATACCGCTTCGTCTGTGCCCATCATTCAACTTGCTTTAAGCAGCAAAACTTTGAGTGAGTCAGAACTCTATGACTATGGGATTTTTAGAATTAGACAAGGACTAGCCGTTGTTCAGGGCACCACATTGCCTGCTCCTTTTGGTGGCAAAGTCAGACAAATCATGATCGATATCGATCCTATGGCCTTGCAATCAAAAGGCCTGTCTCCACGCGACGTAAACGACGCTATCAACGCTCAAAATCTGGCATTACCGTCCGGGAAGGCGAAAATCGGCGATATCGATTATCGCGTTGTGATGAACAATACACCACAGGCAGTGCAAGTAATAAACGACTTGCCAATCAAAATGGTCAACGGAAAAGTCATTTTCATCCGTGACGTTGCCCATGTTCGCGACGGCTTTCAAGTTCAGCAAAATATCGTTCGGTCGCAAGGTTCGCGTTCTGTGCTAGTTACCATCTTAAAGAACGGCGCTTCATCAACTCTGGATATCGTTAAACAAATCAAAGATTTGGTGCCGACTTTGCAGGCTGCGGCGCCACCGGGGATGAAAATCGAGCAACTATTCGATCAATCATTGTTTGTTAAAGCCGCAGTCGACAATGTAGTCGAAGAGGGGATAATTGCCGCTTGCTTGACAGCGATGATGATTCTGCTTTTCTTAGGTAGCTGGCGGAGCACTTTAATTGTTCTGGTCTCTATTCCTTTATCTATTCTTACATCCATAATTTGCCTCAGTCTGCTGGGAATGTCGTTGAATATCATGACCTTGGGTGGACTAGCACTGGCGATCGGTATTCTTGTCGATGATGCGACCGTAGAAATTGAAAATATCCACAGAAATATTTCCCTTGGCAAAGAATTGCAAGAAGCTATTCTCGATGGTGCTGAACAAATTGCAGTGCCAGCTTTCGTGGCGACATTCGCTATTTGTATCGTTTTTATTCCTGTAATTTTGCTTGAAGGTCCTGCTCGTTTCTTATTCGTTCCGTTTGCCCTGGCGGTAGTTTTTGCAGTCGCCGCCTCATATATTTTGTCGCGCACAGTGGTTCCTGTCATGGTCAAATATATGCTCAAAGGCGAATTAGAGAACCATCGCAAGATGCTTGAGTCGGCTGACCATCATTCATCCCGAAACGTTTTCGCTAAGTTCCATGACTGGTTCAATATACGCTTCGATCATTTTCGAGACTTTTATCTCAAAGGTTTGTCCTGGTCTCTGGATGCGCCGTTGGCAATTGCTGTAGTCGCCTTGTTTGTTTTCATGTCTGGAATCTGCCTTTTACCTTTTGTGGGACGGGATTTCTTCCCTACAGTTGACGCCAGTCAGTTTAGATTGCATGTCATTGCTCCCAGCGGCACAAGAATTGAAAAAACGGAACAGATATTTAGTGATGTTGAAAACGAAATCCGCAACGTTATTCCGCCATCTGAAATTTCTCTGATGATCGACAATATCGGTGTGCCTTCTGAAACATTCAATCTTGCGTTTGGTGACAGCGCTACTGTAGGCACATCTGACGGAGAAATTCTGGTTGCGTTGAATCATAAGCGGGCACATTCAACTCCTGAATACATGAAGCTAATTCGAATCGCCTTAGCCAACAGATTTCCTAATTTGACCATTTATTTTCAGCCCGCTGATATCGTCAATCAGATTTTGAGTTTCGGACTGCCTGCCCCAATCGACATTCGTATTGCTGGCTACAATAAAATTGAAAATCTGAAAATCGCCAAAGAAATTATCGCCAAATTGAAAAATGTTCGTGGCGCAGTCGACGTACACTTGCATCAGGAGGTGGATTCACCGCTACTCATGCTCAATGTTGACAGAGCGCGTGCCGCTCGCTACGGTTTGAGCCAGAGAGACATAGCTAACGATGTTCTAGTATCACTTAGCTCAAATACTCAGGTCACGCCTAATTACTGGGTAGATCCAGCAAGCGGCATTCAGTACTTTTTAGCCATTCAAACACCGCAATATAAAATAGATTCGATTGCTTCCATTCTCAAAACTCCATTGTCTACTCTTGGTTTGACGAAGAAAGGCGAGTTTCTTGGCAATGTGGCAAGCATCGATAGAGCCACTGGATACGGTGTTATTAATCACTATAATATTCAGCCCGTTTTCGATATCTACGCGAACGTACAATCACGCGATCTTGGCGGCGTAGCTCAAGAAGTGAACGCCGTGGTGGATTCTTATAAGTCGCAAATGAAGCCCGGCAATCAGATTATCATTCGTGGTCTGGTAGAGAGTATGGACAGTGCGTTCTTCAAATTAGGCCTCGGCTTTATCGGCGCCATCATGTTTGTATATTTTTTGATGGTCGTCAATTTTCAAAGCTGGACCGATCCGCTGATTATCATCACCGCTTTGCCGGGTGCTATTGCGGGCATCATCTGGATGCTCTTTTTGACGACCACAACTTTCAATGTGCCTTCAATGATGGGAGCGATCATGAGTATAGGGGTGGCGACGGCCAATAGTATCTTGATGGTCACGTTTGCAAACGAACAGCTTGCAGAAGGTGCGACCGTAAGGGAGGCAGCGCTAGCAGCCGGCAAGACTCGTTTAAGACCGGTAATGATGACGGCGCTCGCGATGATTGTCGGCATGATTCCCATGTCTCTTGGGCTTGGCGAAGGCGGCGAACAAAATGCTCCGCTAGGGCGCGCCGTAATTGGTGGGTTGTCGATGGCTACATTATTCACGCTTTTCTTTGTGCCCGTAGCTCTACAGTTGACCAGACGGAAGGTGGCTCAGCCAGCTAGAGAACATGCCGTAGCAAGTCTTTCAACCAATTAATCAAACGCACTTGACTTATATGACCGACCGGTCTACTATAGTTTTATAGGATTGACCAGCTAACAGACCAGCATCAATTTTGACATCCCAAAGGACCAGAAGATGACAACCGAAACTATCGAGAGAGTATCAGCTGTGACGGAAACTACATTGCCAGTTTCAGATAAAACAAATGCCAATGACTTTCATGCGGCTGACAGCAAGATTGGTCAGGACTATCAAGCAAATACATCCAATAAGTCGCATGTAGGCAAGCTTATAGGTGTATCTGGGACATTGATGGCACTTATTTTGCCAATTGGAATAGTACCGCGCATGATGCAAAGTCACGAATTAGATCAGACGCAAACCAAAATCGCGCAACATATCCCTGCTGTTTCCATTACTGAACCGAAGCTTGCCCCTGCCAACCGGGAGTTGAGTTTGCCTGGCTCCCTCGAGGCTATTCTTGAAACACCGGTTTATGCAAGAACCAATGGTTATGTCAGACAGCGTTTTGTCGATATTGGTGACAAAGTTCAAGCTGGCCAGCTGCTGGTCAAAATGGAAACACCCGAAATTGACGATACCGAGAAAGAATCGAAGGCGCAAGTGCTCACAAGCCTCGCTGCAAAATCACAGACTGAAGCCAATCGAGATCGGGCCAAAGCTGATTTAGATACAGCAATTGCTGCTCTGGCTCAGGCCCAGGCGAATGTTATTGCGCTGCGAAGTGACGAAAATTTTGCCCGTGCAACCAATCAGCGTTATAAACAGCTTGGAGGCGAAGGCGCGGTATCTTGGCAGGACGTCGATGAAAAAGAAACGCGGCTCAAGACCAGCGTGGCATCAACTTCTGCAGCTGAAGAAAGAGTCAATGCGGCACGATCGGAAGTGATCGCTGCTCGCGCTCGTCTAAAAGCAGAAGAAGCAAATATTTCGGCAAGTTCAGCAAACATCGCGGCTGCCACTGCCCACGCTCAACGTTCTACCAGCGAAAAGTCCTTTCAGAATGTGATAAGTCCGTTTGCCGGTGTCATCACCGAGCGAAATATTGATCAGGGCACATTGATATCATCTGGCAGTGACAACTCACGCATGCCCATGTTCAGAGTGGCACGCATCGACGTGGTCAAAGTTTTTGTTGACGTTCCCCAATATGCAGCACGCGGTATTCATGTTGGACAAACAGTTGATGTCTCTCTAAAGGAATTTCCTGGTAAGACTTTTACTGGCAAAGTAGTTCGGACGTCAGTGGCCATGGACCCGAACGCCCGCACTTTGAAGACTGAAATTCATATTGCTAACGCCAATCTTGCTCTTGCTCCAGGCATGTATGCCGATGTCAATTTCAAGATTGCAAGGCCCGATAACGTCTTTTTGATTCCCGCCAATTCGTTAATTGTTCGAGCCGAAGGTACGCAAGTTGCCACCTTGGATAGTGCCAAGAAAATTCATTACAACAAAGTGCAGCTTGGCGAAGATCTCGGTAAAGAAGTGGAGATTGTCGGTGGGTTAAATCGTAGTGACGAAGTTATTGTCAATCCTTCTGACACTTTAGTAGAAGGAAATCTGGTGGCTATTAGTCACTAGAGGAAATTGGTTAACACGCATTCAAATACAAGGATAGAAAACGAGGACAGGGCGATGAATAAGGTAGCTGCCAAAAGTGTGACTAAGTCCGCACTCCTGGAAATGGGCATGAACATCATGCTCGAAAAAGGTTATTCCAATACTGGCATTGCTGAAATCCTCGGGGCTTTGAATATCCCCAAAGGTTCTTTCTATCATTATTTTGAGAGTAAAGAAAATTATGCGGTGGAAATAATTCACTCGTATGACGAAAGGCAAACGGCTGATCTGATTCGAATTTTGCGGGATACCGAATTGTCTCCTTTGAGCCGATTGCGCGCTTATTGCGAAGAAGGCAAAACAATGCTTTCTGCTAGAGAGTGTCGAAAAGGATGTCTCGTGGGAAATCTCAGTCAGGAGATGGCTGATCAAAGCGAGGTCTTACGGCAAGAACTCTCGTCGGTTTTGAATAAATGGCAAGACATGTTTATCGCCTGCATTGATGAAGGGCAGGCGGTCGGTGAAATCACTAAGCAATTCCCCGCACAGGCCTTAGCTGAATTGTTTCAAGCGGGTTGGACTGGTGCGATGTTGCGAGCAAAGACTGTTAAGAGCACCCATTCGTTAGATGTCTTCATCACTGTTTTTGTCGATGCGATGTTGAGAGCCGGCTAAGTCCGTTGCCGACAGGTGTCGTCCCCGCTAAAGACTGCTGTAAATTTGCCGAAAATCCACCCTTGTTATCAGTCGGACATGACTGACCTCATTTTATGTGGGTAAATACTAGGAATAGCAAATTGAACCAATAAGCATGTTTAAGCGAAAAAAATACATTCGTCTCGACCAGATTTCGGCTTCGCCCAAAAGTGTTGAGTTACAGAGGCTTTTGGTTGAGTCTGATAATGCCCGCGGTTGCACTGTTGAACTTCCCTGGCGATCCCAGAAAACGGGCTTATGCTACAGCATTACAGTTTGCCACGAATCAGGCGGCAGTGAGCCCATCTGGAGCCTTTATCAAGGTGAGGGCGCGCAGTCCCGAATGGTTTGGACGCAAGCCTTCAAAGATCCAGAGTTGTTGTGCGATGTAATCATTTTATCGTTGCCGGCAGAGACAGCTTTTAATAGTCTCGAAGAAAATACGCGGGCAGACGAACGAAATCGTGATTACGATCCACGTGTAGATCGAAGCCAACACACTTATGCCGCGCAGAGCAACGAAGCCGAACTGCTGTCGATGCCACCAAATACGCCACTACCAAAAAAGCCCGACTCAGGTCCATTTCATCAATTTTTGATGACTGAAACCGATTTCGAGAAACCTCATAGTTCTTTGTCTGAGCACGGTTCTGAGGTTTCCGCCACTCCTGCCGGCCAACCTGGCGAAAGCACAAAAGACCCAGCGACTCCTGCCGCATTTCCCATTAGTCCAGATCCGCTGTTGCAAGGTCAAAATCCGCCGACGCAACCAACACCAGTTCAAGCACAGTACCCACTTGCCAATGGAAACGTTCAACCGCAAAACTACAACCCGGCTTACCCACCACACGACCCTGCTTATCAGTATCCGCCTGGGTATCCACCAAATTATCCCCCGGGTTATCCAGGTGCCTACCCGACCGGCTACGCACCGCAATATCCGCCAGTCGATCCTGCAGCTTATCCGCAAGGATACCCACATCCGGGATATCCTCAATATCCACCAGGTTATGTTTTGCCTTCAGGATATCAAGTGCCGCCTGGATACCCGGTTCCTCCGGGCTATCCGCAGCCTCAATATCCACAAGCGCAACAAGGCACCGTTATGGTTCCGCGGGTCACGGCCGATTCAGATTTGATAACTAAGCGACCGAATGTTTTGTTGGGCGATTTTCTGGTAGAGACAGGTTTAATTCCTGCCACCACCCTTGAAGCCGCATTGCAGCTGCAAGAGATGGTCAGAAGTGGTTCCTTGAGCACGACTCAGGCGGCCGAAGCTGTAAGGCGCGCTCATAATCGTGGGGGACAAGTAGAACAGTTTTCACCATCGGCGCCACCAGCAGATTCGAGTGGCGCAAGAGTCAACGCGCCACCACTAGGAGAAATTCTCGTGGAAGCTGGTTTGATTCGAATCAGTATTTTGAAGGCTGCACTCAATTTGCAAGAAGTAGTAAGAACGGGCGCCTTATCGAAAGAAGAAGCAGTTGAAGCTTTTATCCAAGAGCACTTCGGGAAAGCAGGCAAGCAAGGAACTGGCGAATCATCTCACGATCAAAATGTTCTGGAGCTGTTCATCAAAGCACGACTTATACAACCAGGCGACCTGGAAACAGCCATTGCTGTCAAAAAGAAACATGGTGGCGAAGTATTTAAGATTCTGGAATCTGCTGGAAAGGTCGATAAAATCACCTATGAAGCAGCTGGAAGATGCCAGACACTGCTTGAAGAAAAACGCTTGAAGATAGAGCAAGCGATCATCGCACTTCACTATTGCCAGCGCAGTCGGGTGACGTTTGATGAGGCTATTGAGGAACTCGGTTGGGAAAAGCCTTAATTGGAACTGCGGGCGTCACGTCGGGACAATTGGTACGCCGAAGCGATAACTCGAGACAGTAATTGCTCCCATGAAATCGTTCTGATGATAGATTCTGGTACCGCCTTCGTCTGCGGCAGCGCCAACGGCTACGAACAACGGGATAAGATGATCTTCGCGAGGATGAGCGGCACGGGCTGCTGGCGCATCTGACCAGTGCAACAGTCTTTTTCGGCGCTCATCTGGCGACGAAACGACCAAAGTATCATTGAGCCATTCATCAAATGTCGCCGAAGCTTTGGCTCCGCGGCCGCTCATCATTCCTCGAAGATCGTGGTAGCTGAGTCCACTGCCGACAATCAGCACGCCCTCATCGCGCAGAGGAGCGAGCAATTCGCCAATCTTGATATGCTCGGCTGGGTCAAAGTCCGCCTTGAGCGAGAGTTGCACTATGGGTATTTGTGCCTCCGGATAGATCGTGTACATCAAGGTGAAAGTGCCGTGATCGAAACCTCGTTTCGGATCAAGGTCTGAGACCACACCTCCGTGTTCGAGTATCGCTTGGATCGCCTCGGCGAGATCTGGATCACCAGGAGCATCGTAGCGAATCTGGTAGGTGTGCTCGGGAAAGCCAAAATAGTCGTATTCCATAGGCGGATTGACGGCTGACGACAGACGAAAGCGGTCCGCCTCCCAATGTCCAGACACCATGAGCACGGCACGTGGAGAGTGTCCGACTTCGCGCCGCACTTCCAGAAGTGAGGCTTCAAGCTGGTTGTACATGGCGCCACGCTCTTTCCTCATCCATGGCCATGGACCGCCCCCATGGGAGAGAAAATATGTTGGTAGTCTCGCCTGCGTCATAAAATTTTCCTTTGCGGAGAGTTCAAAAACTTACACCGTTATAAAACTGCATCCTGAAGCTGAGATCTATGCCTGATCGTTCAAAGTTTGTGTCCAATCGTTCGGACGAAAACACAACGATATTGGTTTTAGGTTTTAGCTCTCTCAGGTGCCTTACGCTGGATAGATAACACCGCTGCTTGAGTTTGTGGGCTAGTGGTCTCTTGAAAGTCTCTGCTAGTTCAGGGCATGCTCGACAATCACTGTTCTTCTGCGTCTCTCTTGGATAACACAGTGGTAAGTCTCTCAATTAATTGAGTGCGCTTATCATTTTGGAGTTTCTCAAGATTCTGTAGTTTCCAGCGCACCGCAGGTAATGCCTCAACTCCATCAATTTCAAGCAGATTCCACTTCGGTGAACAGCCTTTGACTGATATTAAAAATTCACGGTCTTGGTTAGTAAAGGCGTTTTGTATTCGCTGAACCAGATCCTCTCTAACCTTTTCCAGCTCTTCTCGACTTACTGCATCAATCGTCATTCCGACAAAGCCATGCTCGAATTCCTTACTTATGTCGCGATAGCTCGGTGAAATGATTTCCGACATTGGGCGATCATGGCTGATTAGATAAACCAAAAATGCTCGAAATAGATCACGGGTTAAGCCTTAATTCGCGAAGAGCAGCCGGACATCATAGAGGTCGCGCGGGTGTTGCCTATCGAGCGCGGCCACAACTTTGCCAGCGTAGAGATCTTCGAAAGAAACCACAGAGATCTCAGCGAAGCCAAATTCTGCCTGTACATTTTCTGAGACTGAGCGAACACTCGGTGGGAAGACTGTGCCGCGCAAAACGGGTGTAACTTCGATTTTGATTTGAGCTTCTTTCGTTGTAACAATAAGCTTGACGGCCTTGCTCGTGCCTCGCAAGATAGATGGTTGCACTTTTGCACCAGAGATCCCTTTCTGGATTTTAGCGGCAATATTCTTGAGAGCTATATCAATTTCCTGCAAAGATTCTTCGCGTGGCTTGACTGGAAGATACGCCAGGTCGATATCAACAGAGAGTCTAGGCATATCGCGAATGAAGAAATTGATTGCTGTGCCCCCTTTCAGCGCAAAGCAAGGCTCTAGTGCGACAATCGGCAAAACGCGCATTAAAAGAGAGACTTGGTTTCTATAAGGTGGGTTGTCGATCATTTGCGAATTCTTCCGGAACCGTTATGAGATACTTCGAATCTAACTTGCCGCCAGGGACTATCATGCGTTTTCCCCTGCCGATATTAACGGCCTGTGCATCGAGAGTTCTCAACCAGGCATGATTGTGTCTTGCCGCAAACCAGAGGAACAGGCGTTTTGTTTTGATGCTGCGACATCTGGCTAATAGTGTCGCCAGGTATTTGGGGCGCAAGTTGCTCAACCCTTCCATTAGTACGTCAACCTGGTGAAAGCTTTCATGAGTTGGCAGCTCGTCAATGAGTTCGAGAATCGCGCGCTCTGGAGTTGAGATAATCATCGACCATTGAGATGTGCCCCACCGATGCGCTATGAAGTCTGTTTCCTGATACGTTTTACCATTATCTGTTCCGTGTTCGTTTGTTCTGAATAGATGCGTCGACTGGAACACAAACTGTTCCTTTAATGGCAATTTATTTATCCAAGTGGGTAGTGGTGCCGAGCCGTAGAGCTGAATTTTTGATGGTGCCGTCCTTGAGAGATAGTGCGACAGACCTTGCAATTCTAGTGCTGTGCGTCCTCCCACTGTGACTGGCACTTCGAGTAAATTTTGCAGCGATATCACGACTGGTTCCCAGCTCTTTTGATCGAATGTGGTGCTATCGCGCCAGTAAACGCTTCGCACTGGCGACGCAAGCCATCCGTGTTGCAGGTATTTTGCTATCAACTGGCGGGAATAGCCCCGCTTTTGAAGCCAGTTGGAGTCAACCGGCAGACCCTCAGGTAAGACGTGTTGCAGCTGGTTTAATTTTATGCGTTGTTGTCTAGCCATAGTAGACATATTAGCATAAAGTTAAACTTTGCAGTTCATATAAGCCAAAAAGAGTCTATCCCAAGTAGACATATTCCACATTTGTCAAACTAATGGATATTCGAGCTCGTCGATGATGAACATAACTATTGTGATTACTGGGCTTCGCCAGATACAGCAATTCATTGTCTGTAAAACGTTGAAGGCTTGCCAGACTTCTTAAATCACTCATTACAAATCCTGGCTCTGAAGTGGGCTGATGGTCTGAGATTATTTTCTTCCAAAAACAATACAATTGGATAGTGGGAAAGCATGAAAAATCGAGTGCCTCGAATTTGTAATCGTTTAGTTCGATCAGGTATGGTTAACTAAGGTTATCGCTGTTTCTCGTCACCGATAGTCTTCGCCAATTTGTGAGCACGTTGTGTTTTCTAAAAACTATAAGCTTTTTGTGGTCCCAGCGGCGCACCTTGTGACGCTATCTATTCTATTGTGCGGCTGCGGCCAGGTCGTTCAAAAGCCTCCCGTACAAGAACCTGCTCCAACGATCAACACCCCAGCAGTGCCACTCGAATACGAACTAAAAAATGGCACCCTTGAGCTCTATGCAATGCCCCCCTGCTCAATTAAATTCAAACAGACTGGAGTTGTAGATTACGTCAAAGCAATTGACGTTGCTTGGTCTGGTAAAATGATTTTCTTGAAGCCAGTCAATGACAGTCGATATGCCACCGGTCCCGATGCCATCATTGAATGGACACTTAAAGATGGTAGTTATTCAAACTGGATATTCATCACTCATCCTAAGTTTAGAGTCACTAACTCGGTCCATACCCACGACGGACATTTACAAATTGCAAAAGGCGATTCACATTCAGCCTTCACTGTAACAGTCGATGATGCCTTTGCCGACCTCGGCGGTGCACGGCAAGTAATCGTACCGATGAAGTTTTCCTGGGAAAACGGTAAGTTCAAGCCGGTTTCGCCAGGAAAGCATGGTTCTGTGCCAAACGACAAGTTGAAGGCGGAGGGACAACTATACAAGCCATTGTTTGGCTACTTCGGAGAGGGTGTTGCACCTCCTGAACTGGCAGAAGCTGTACTTAGATTATGCAATGAAGGTGATGATGCCGACGCGAAGAAGCTATTGCATTATGCTTGGCCCGAAGGGCGTAGTGGTGAGCAAAGCTGCTGGAAGACATTGAAAGAAGCACTTAGAGCAAAGCTGCAAGATTGGAATAAAATCGAGAGAGACGATGAGGATGCGAAATAATTTCGTGATTGTTTAAAAGTGCTTGAATGAAATTCGACAACGTTTACAATCTGGAAGCTTTTAATTTGGCGGAGCCGGTTCTGGCTTGTTTTGCTAAAACGAAAAATGCAAGCTCAGTCATACATAGGGAACCGACTCCAGAAGAAGAATGTCTGTCTGAGTCGATGAATTGGCTCATACAAATTGCTAAACGTTTCCAAAAGCGTGATGTTGAACAGAGTAACCCACCGTTTGAATCATTTCTCGCTAGTGCTGTTGTTGCGTACGAATATCGGGGCTGCAGCATCATGTTTAAGTTGAGAAGCAACTTTGCCTCTGAGCACCCACCGTTATCTCTTAGCGTACGTTCTGACATTCCTGATGTTGGTGGGTTGCTGCTTTTTTATAATATTTCTCAAGATGCGAAATGGTTTCACCGCAAACAGCAGTTTTATCCGAGCATGGACTCCTGGCTGAATAGAAAGCTTCTTCCAAAACCTTTACTAGAAGTGGCAAATTCGCCTATGGGCAAGAAAATACCTACACTGATTGAAAGAAATTTTGCTCGCCACGATTTTTCACTTTATTGTAATAACGAGTCGTGGGGAGCAAAGTTTGCAGACAGTGCTGCATTGAAAGCGATAATTCCCCTCATTCCTGAACTCACTGACTTCAGAGTGGGATTTGGTGCTATCCAAATGCTCCATCCCAAACCGTGCTTGAATGTTCAGGCGGAAGGAAAAATGATAAGAATGGATATCTACGAAAATATCGCACGTCTAACAGAGGCATGCTTAGACATTCTGCTCCTGACTGCTGCGCAATAAACGATTTCGCTTTCAACCGTGATACATTAATCATCAATGCTGCTTACAATTTCCACTACCCATCAACCAGCAACAGACCTGGGCTTTCTTCTGGCTAAAAATCCGTCGAAAGTTCAAACGTTTGAGCTTCCGTTCGGTGAAGCGCACGTGTTTTATCCAGAAGTTAGCAAAGAGCGGTGCACTGCAGCTCTTATGCTGGCAATAGACCCAATCTCTCTAGTGCGCGGCGGCAAAGATAGTCGCTCTGAAGGAACATCAGCTCAATACGTGAATGATCGTCCCTACGTTGCTTCATCTTTCATGAGTGTTGCAATCAACAAGGTTTTTGGAAGTGCTCTTGCTGGACGGTGTAGGGACAAACCAGAGCTGACTGACTTGCCCATAGCCCTAGAGGTAACGATTTCGGCTGTGGAAAGCCATGGCGGCGAAGTGCTATTGCAAAAATTATTTGAGCCACTCGGCTATGACGTAGAAATACAAGGACATCCTCTCGATGAAAAGTTTCCAGAGTGGGGTGCGAGTAAATATTTTTCGATCAAACTTTCGAAAATCTGCACTTTGAAGGAAATACTCACTCACATTTATGTTCTGGTGCCTTGCCTGGATAACGACAAACACTATTATGTTGGCGAAGATGAAGTACTGAAATTGCTGCGTCACGGAGAAGGCTGGTTGGCTAGTCATCCCGAATCGAAGTACATCACCCATCGTTATTTGAAAAACAGGCAGAGCCTCACCAAAATCGCTATGGACAGATTGAGTGAGGGTGTAAGTGAACCCGACGTCAACGAAGAAAGCAATGTTGGTGAAGAGGTTGCGATCGAAAAGACGATTAGTCTCAATGAAATGCGGATGACCGCAGTGCTTGCAGCTGTTTTAAAAGAGAACACTCGGCGTGTTTTGGATGTAGGCTGTGGCGAGGGCAATTTGCTCAAATTATTACTACAAGAAAATCGTTTCACCGAAATTACAGGTATGGATGTTTCGCATCGCGTCCTTGAATCGGCTAGCGAGCGGCTGCATTTGGAAAAATTGCCAGAACGCCAGCGTCAGAGAATAAATCTCATCCAGGGCTCGCTGACCTACAGAGATAAAAGACTGGAAGGGTATGATGCTGCCACTTGCATAGAAGTAATCGAACACATGGATGCTGACCGTTTGCCCGCTTTTGAAAGAGTATTGTTCGAGTGTGCAAAACCTAACATTGTTGTGTTAACCACACCAAATTCTGAATACAATTCAAAATTTCCGACACTTGCTGCTGGCAAGTTCAGACATCGCGATCATCGTTTCGAGTGGACTAGAAAAGAATTTCAAAGCTGGGCTAATGGCGTTTGTGAGCGATTCTCGTATAAAGTGGAATTCGACAACATTGGGGATGTTGATGAGAACCTTGGTGCACCAACACAAATGGCGATTTTTAAAAAGTGAAAATTAGTGTTCCCGAACTTTGCCTGGTTGCACTCATCGGACCGTCTGGTTCAGGTAAGTCATCATTTGGCAGGAAAAATTTCAAACCTACTGAAGTGATTTCTTCAGATTTTTGTCGCGGACTTGTATCCGACGACGAAAACAATCAGGCGTGCACCAAAGAGGCCTTTGAGCTGGTTTATCATATTGCCAGCAAACGCCTGGCCGCAGGGCGACTTACAGTCATAGACGCCACAAACGTGCAGCCCGATGATCGCAAACAGCTTATTGAAACTGCAAAAGCAAATGATTGCCTGGCGATAGCAATTGTGTTCGATTTGCCAGAAAAACTATGTTATGAGCGCAACGCCACTAGGCAGGACCGAAACTTTGGTGACCACGTTATCCACAAGCAACACAGTGCCATGCGACGTTCTATACGTAACTTGGAACGCGAAGGGTTCCGCCACGTATACGTATTTAATAGTGAAGAAAAAGTCGACTCCGTAGAAATCGATCGCGAACGAATGTTTAACGACCGCAAAGACGATCACGGTCCATTCGATATAATTGGCGACATTCATGGCTGTGCCGATGAACTATCACAACTCTTAGAGAAACTAGGATACAAATCCATTGATACCGAAAACGGTGCCCAAACATTGAGGCATCCAGACGGTCGCAAAGCTGTTTTCCTTGGTGACCTTGTCGACAGAGGACCGAAAACACCGGACGTTTTGAAGATTGTTATGAGTATGGTCAATTCCGGCAATGCTATTTGCGTGCCAGGAAATCATGACATCAAATTGCTCAAGAAGCTGAGAGGACGTGATGTTCGGATTACTCACGGGCTCAAAGAATCGCTCGATCAACTGGCCAAAGAGTCCGAGCAATTCAGACAGGATGTGGCGAGATTCATCGATAAATTGGTCAGTCACATTATTCTTGATGACGGAAGGTTAGTTGTTGCCCACGCCGGTATGAAGCGTGAATATCAAGGGCGTGCTTCCAGAAGGGTGCGTGACTTTGCTTTATTTGGCGAGACAACTGGAGAAACTGATGACCACGGCTATCCAGTTAGATACAACTGGGCTCAAGACTATCGCGGTGACGCCAAAGTTGTTTATGGTCATACCTCTGTTGCCGAACCAGAATGGATCAATCGTACGGTTTGCATAGACACCGGTTGCGTATTTGGTGGCAAACTAACCGCGCTCAAATATCCAGAAAATGAGTTTGTTTTTGTAGAAGCCGCGCAGGTCTATTACGAGCCTACGAAGCCTTTCCTAGCCGCTTTGGAACAAAATGCCCAAGCTGCAAGTGAAGTCAAAAGAGATGGTGATCTCTTAGATATTCAAGACGTCATTGGCAGAAGAGTTGTCTTCACGGAATTGCAGAAAAATATTACTATTCGGGAAGAGAACGCTATCGCAGCGCTGGAAGTTATGAGTCGCTTTGCCGTAAATCCCCGGTGGCTCATATATTTGCCACCAACTATGTCTCCTTGTGACACAAGCAAAGAGCCGAGGCTTCTTGAGCATCCGTCGGCGGCCCTCAAATATTTTTCGAGCAACGGTATTACAAAAGTGGTGTGCGAACAAAAGCACATGGGCTCACGAGCTGTTTTGATCGTGTGTAAAGACGATGAGGTTGCTGAACGGCGTTTCGGCATTTCCGGTGAGGGCTCAGGCATCTGCTACACCAGAACCGGTCGCAGATTTTTTAACGACATCGCGTTGCAGAATGAGTTCATTTGCCGCGTACAAAAGGCGATTGCCGACGCGAATCTCTGGGAGGAATTGAGCACCGACTGGATGGCTCTCGATTGTGAACTGATGCCCTGGTCTGCAAAGGCGCAAGAGTTGATTCGAGATCAATATGCTGCGGTTGGTTCTGCCGCTTCTACCTCTTTGAAGGAAGCTGTCGCTGTACTTGCAAAAACTGCGCTTACAAATCCTGATGTTGTCTCGCTCCTGCGAAAAACCGAAGAGCGTCTCGAGATGGCTGAAAAATATCGCGAAGCGTACAGAGGTTACTGCTGGGAAGTCAATTCTCTGGATGACATTAAATTGGCACCGTTCCATCTGCTCGCCAGCGAGGGCAAAGTTTATTTTGACCATAATCACGAATGGCATATGAAGGCGCTTTCAAAGATCGCGAAGGGCAGTGACGGTTTGGTGATTGAAACTCCTTATAAAATAATCGACCTGAATGATTTAACGAGTTACGAGGAAGCAATTCAATGGTGGTTCGATCTCACCGCTGCTGGTGGCGAAGGTTTTGTAGTTAAGCCTTACGACTTTATTGCAAGAAATGAGAAAGGACTGCTGCAGCCAGCCGTGAAGTGTCGCGGCCGAGAATATCTCAGAATAATCTATGGACCAGAGTACACGGCTGAAGAATACCTGCCCAGGCTAAGGCAAAGAGCTGTTGCGACAAAGCGCTCTCTTGCCGCCCGCGAGTTTGCGCTGGGAGCCGAGTCACTCAATCGTTTTGTCAGGCACGAGCCCCTGTATAAAGTGCATGAATGCGTTTTTGGCGTGCTTGCTCTTGAGAGTGAACCGGTTGATTCTCGCTTGTAGAGATGAGCTATGCTACAGCCATTTAGATGAAGGGCGGTATACTAGCCAATCCGCCAAATGCCTTTTTTTGATGAAGAAAACAACGGACGGCAAGTCTGATTCGCAGGTTGTCGCATTCTTGCTCAATGCATTTTTCGGTGCCTAGTTCAGAACCCATAGTTTCCCACTGTCCCCTTCTATGAGATTTCTCCTTAGCTAGATGATACTGCTCTGCCTCGGCGAGCACCTCGGAAGTCTGCAGTAGGTCGAGAAGTTGTTTATTTTCCGAAGCACAATAGGTGTAGTCAGCTAATTGTACGTAAAGATAGGGCCTGAGTTTTTCAAGAAAACTCCAGGAATCCTCATAGTCGAATCTAGGCTCCTTGTCGGCATAGGGCAATGCGTCACGAATATCATCGTCTGTAACGCCTTGCTCTAAACATACGAATGCCGTATCTGCGTGATTATTGATCTCAGGGAATGGACCTGTATTTAGTTCGCTGATAGCGAATTGATCAATAGCTGACCAGCCGGCGGTTTTAGCGTAGATTCTCGCAGTTTCGTCGCTGTGGTCCCAGTCAGTGACTAAAATGCGATATGGACCATTAGGTGGAGGAATAAGTTCTTGAAATAAGGCATGGATTCTTAGCAAAATCCAGTGAAACGAACCATGCTCGCCTTGAAGTGAGTAATCATGAAACCTCCAGTCGACTGCATTCAGATAGTCGTCGATGGACATCAGTTTATTCGTGCCGCTGGCTTCTTTGGGGCGCTCGTCATTCATCTTGCTAGTATACGAATTCGTAAAAAGGTTTTCCAAAGACCGAGGCTTAGAAGAAATTTCCCAGTGCTCGAACGCTCTTCGTCGAGCCGCAATTGGACTTTTTTTAAAGTCATGCATATTGCACAAGCTTGAACTATAGTCACCTCACTAGGGAACTACAAGTGATGATTCATTGTATACGACCACCCATGCTCCAACTTATGTGCGCCACTTTTTTGAGTGCGACAGCAGCTGTTGTTCCTGCATTTTCTAATGTTGCAAGCGAAGATTCAGATCCCCAGCAGATGCCATCAGTTCACTTTTGGACTGGAGAGGACCGCCTCCCGCAGTTGGATTATCGTGACTCTCTCAACTTTAACGCGACGGTAGACTGCAATTCTCCATTCTACATTTACGGAGGAGCCATCAACAACGGATGTTTTCGAGGGTTCCCATTGGTGGGTTGGGGACATATAGCCGTCGTAAACTATGGAAACTGGCTCAGTCCTTCTCTTTGTAGTGGAATCGTCGGAGCTGAGAGGTTTGCAATGAACAAAGATGATGCCCTCGCCGCAGCCGGAACGAGTAATATTTTCAATATCCAGTTGACTGGTTCTGGCATCATGTGGGGACCGGAATCGACTATGGAGAATCGTAGGCGAGCCTTTGCGGATCGCTCCGTTACTCGCGAACAAATTAAAATGCGATCCTATATCAAGGGACCGGTTCGTATTACATCCGACTACATACGCTTTGATGGACCGGTCAGCTGCATCGGTACTGACGTTACTTTAAACGCCCGAAGAATTGTGATAAACGGAGTCGAGTTGCCCGCTCGCAAATGGCGCGAAGCGCTAAGTCGAATAGTGCAGTCTGCTGCTAGTCCAAATCGACCGTGAGGTTGACGCGCCATGCCCTGATTTCATGGCCGGCGACTATCATTTGTTTTCACGCCTTGAGCATTCTCATTGATTTGTACATGAGCATCTTCGGAATAAGCGACCTTGGAGTTGCCGTAGGCTTTTACTGTTGTCCTGTCGTAGGCACGTACCTGGGCATTCCCGGTAGCTGACACCTCGACGTCGTCCATTGCAGCTACTGAGCAACTCTCGGTCGCCACCACTTTGGCATGCCCTGTTGCCTTGATCTTGGCTGTGCCCGAACACTCAATAATGCTGTCGCCACTTACACTGGCCATAGTCCAGCCACTGATGCGAGCGTTCTCGTCATTGATCCTGCGAAATCCCCAAGTATAATTCTCTATTTTATTGGCATCTTGCGATACTCTCTGCCAGGCCTCTTTGGCATCGTCTTCCTTGCCGTCATGCGGTGCCTTGTCATTGATTGTGTGATCCATGATGTTTTGTCTCTCCAGACCACGCGTTCACTTTTTGTGCTTTGAGCACAGTACGTCAGCCAGCCGAAATTACTGCGACTTTGCCTTCATACCTATGCGGAAGTGCTGCCAACGTACAGCGTCTGTTGACAACGGTCAAATTAAATCAATTCAGAGTGATAGAAAGAGAAATCATCTAAATCTCCGGATTGTCGTCGCGATGTTTTTGAACGTCAATACTTACGTCAGTTACAGACAACTTTGTGGTGAGTGGTTTTGTGCTGGCACTTTTAGACGGCTCGGTTATCAGATAGTCCTTAGAACGAACTCTGAATTTGAATTCCTCGCCTGTGGTAAGCATTCCATTCCGTATGAAATGCACATGACCTCGAACGTCCATTATTCCAGTCAATTCGTTATAGCTAATTTCGTCAGCGTCAACTGCCGCCTTTTCACCTTCGATAAAAGCCCTTGCACCGCCCATCGCCAGGTATTGCGAACCAGTCTTATCTGATGAGACGCGTCTACCACTGATGTTGAGCGTTTGAGCTGTCACTTCAGTGGCCTGCGAAATTTTGTCGACTTGAGAAATTGCCAACGCAATTATCGTCATCAAAAAAAATTTTTGCGGGCGCATAAGATCGTATTCCTTGTTACTTCAGCCTTTTACTTTGTTTTCTTCAGTCAACGATGTTTTATGCGCCGCCTTAGCACCAGTTTTGTCGTTCTCAACAAGATACTCTAGATTTTCTTTTGGTGCATCTACTTTGTGCGATCTTTTTCTGCACACTAATGCCGGTCTTGGCAATTGTGGCGACTCCTTTTAAATTTTTAAGCAATCTTGTGGCCCTAAATTCTTTAGCGCATGAGTAATCAACTATGGATAACTCAGCGGATACACTGTAGGCTTTTGACTACATGTCTGCACACAATAGAGGTTAGGAAATGTCGTTCACAGGCTCGCTAAATAAGACCAATCTTTTTAAATCGGTATTGATTGGATGCGCGTCGATTTTGACTATCCAGCACGCGCAGGCGCAAACTCTTGACCCAAGAAATCCTGGACCGCTTAAGGCTGGTATCAATAGCTCAACGGTGGATAACTTTGTCGGCACGCAATACTGGTATTACGATGCAGATCCAGGACAGCACACTGTCAAAGTTACTTTCCAATCGATGGGCGTACTTGGCGCACCAATGAAAAATACTCTGGCAGTGACGTTATCTAGTCCGTTAGGTTCAGAAAAGAAATTATGTACTTCAGAGAAAATGCCAGAGAGCGTCATTTTTAGCGGAAAAATGACCAAGCCAACGAAAATGGTTATTCGCCTTGATGCTCTTGCACCCACCGGATTGGTTAGACAAGGCGGCGACTATCAAATCGAAGTGACGGGCGCTGTCCATTTTGGTGGTGGCGATGATGGTGCCATAGGTGCAACAACAGACACTCCATTTGGCGGAGGTGGCGGTGCAAAAGATCAGATTTGTCGCGCTTATGCCTCAATGTTGAATGACTGGGGTATCACCAAATTTGCTCCCGATGGCACAGTCTCTACCTCCGATGGCACGATTGGTAAATGGAAGCTTGAAGATGCCGATACTCAATCCTATACAGTTAATTTGGGACACGACCACTTATCTTTGATCTTCATGCCTGGCCGCGGTCTTGTCCAGGCTGATAGCAAAGACATGGTTGTTTTCAAGCAAATGAAGTAAGTTGGATTCTGTCCAGTTATTTGCCAACTCGGGCAGAAGCAGCGGCTTCGTGCGCAATCAAACCTTCTATGTGCGCAAAGTCAGCTGTCTGTGAAGCCAGCACCGTTGATGGTGAAGGTACATCCAACCAGCTGTTGGCTCGCAGAAACGTGAGAGGATTCAGCCCACCAGAAAAACGCGCGGCCCGATTAGTCGGTAGTGTGTGGTTTGGGCCGGCGCAATAGTCGCCATAGGCGACTGTGGCGCTGTAACCCATGAACAGAGCACCATAATTAGTCAACTTTGCTTTTAGTGATTGCGGTTCTTTAACTTCGAGCAGCAGATGTTCTGGCGCAACAGCGTTTGCCGCCGCAATACATTCATCAATTGACTCCAGCAAAAGGATGACACTCAATGATAGTGATTCTGATACAAAGTCTGGTAATTTCAAACTAAGTTGTAATTCCGGTAAACGCTTCAAGACTGACTCGGCAAGCACTTTATCATCGGTAAAAAGATATGCACGAGCATCTGGATCGTGCTCGGCTTGTGATAACAAATCGAGGCATACCCATTCGATGTTTGCGCCACCGTCTGCGATCACCGCAATTTCGCTGGGACCAGCTAGCATATCGATACCGACGACGCCCTGCAATTGCCTTTTCGCTTCGGTCACATATGCATTGCCAGGACCAACGACTATATCAACGGCTTTGATTGTTTCAGTGCCGAAAGCCGCTGCTGCAACAGCTTGGGCACCACCAATTTCATAGAATGCTGAAACACCGGCGAGACTTCCTGCAAAAACAATTTCGTCTTTCAACACTGGTGTGAAAATGACAATTTCTTTGACGCCAGCTACTTTTGCTGTCAGTGCCGTCATCAACGCAGTCGATGGCAGAGGATACCGACCGCCGGGCACGTAGCACGCGGCTCTTTGGATTGGCTTGAAATCTAGGCCGGCACTGTATTGGTCGAATTGTATATTGACCGGCTGGATGGCGCCCATCACGCCTTCAGCAAATTTTGTAATGCGTTCAGCTGCAAATTCTAGCGTTGATTTTACCTCTGGCGTCAGGCGCTCAATAGCCTGAATCGCTTCTTTAGAATCCATCTGCAAGCAGCGCGGCATAGGATCTTTGAAGCGTGCGGCGATTTCTTTGAGACCAGCATCACCTCGCGCGCGAACCGTCGCAATTACATCTTTGACTGCCTTGCTTACCTTTTCGCTTTGAGAGTCATCTTCATCCAGACGTTTTGACGTCAAAGCTTGCAACCATTTTCTAGCATCTTCTTTTTCGTAGAGGGCTGTCATTTATATCGTCCCCCTAGTTCTGCTTCTATTTCGGACCACTCGATACCTTCATCTACAGCTAGTACGCTGGCAAAATAAAGTAAGTCGGCAATTTCCCAGCGCAGGTTTTCGCGCGAATTGAAGCTTGCTACTTCGTAAGCTTCTTCCATTAGCTTTTTCAAAAGCTTGCGACGTTCTTTGAATAGAGTGGCTGTGTACGAGCCTTCTGGAAGGTCTCTTTTTCGCTGTTTGAGGGTGTCGTATAAATCAGCAATTGAAAAGTCTTTGTTGGCAGTGACTTGACCGAAACAACTATAAGAGTTGCGATGACAGGCTGCGTTTTCTTGTTCTACGATAAATAAAATGCAATCGCGATCGCAGTCAACACGACAGGAAATCAATTTTTGAGTGTTGCCTGACGTCAAACCTTTTTCCCAGATTTCTTTGCGCGAGCGGCTGTAAAAAACGCCTCTGCCTTTTTCTAGCGCGGCTGTCAGTGACTCTGGCGAACTATAGGCCATCATCAAAACTTTGCCTTTAGAATCTTGCACAATGGTTGGGCACAAATCGTTGTCTTTAAATTGCAGACTTTTGACGACTGCTTCAACTGGATTCACTTTGCCTGTGTATAGGGCCATTCCCACCTGGACATCGACGCCAATTTGAGAAATTGCAATTACTTCTTCAGTGGTGGCGATGCCACCAGCGGCAGTGACTGGTCGTTTCAGTTTAGTCACGACTTCATGTACTTTATCGACCGGCAAGCCGCCCAGACCACCTTCAGCTTCCACAAAAGTGACAAGAAAACCACTGCAGTAGTCTTCCACAGCTTTGGCGCGATCAAAAATAGATTCGCCCGTCGAATTTTCCCAACCTTGATCGACGACAATGCCATTCTTATGATCGAGCGCTACCATTACTTTTTCTTTGGGAAAGTTTTTCAAAAATTCTGGCGTGGCCTTTGTGCCAATAATTAGAGATTTTGCTCCAGCCTTTAACAATTCTTTTCCGGTTTCAATATCTCTGATTCCGCCACCAACGCGCACATCGGCGATTTTGCAAATTTTTTCAATGAGCTCTCTATTGTTGCCTTTTCCCAAGGCGGCATCGAGATCGATTACGGCGATTTCACCATAGCGATTAAATTCGGATGCCAGGGTGAGCGGGTCTTTTTCGCTTTCCAGAACAAATTCTTTGCCCTGGCGAAGTTGCACTGCTTTACCGTCCATGATGTCTATGCTTGGAACTAACATATCCTGACCGTCACTCCTGCTTTGTGTAATTGTTCTTTGACTGCACCAATTGTCCAGGTGCCGTCGTGAAATATGCTTGCAGCCAGAGCCGCATCAGCCATGCCCTCTGTAAAAACATCAATAAAACTCTGTGGATCTCTTGCTCCACCTGATGCAATGACCGGTACCGACAACGCTTGGGCAAAGGTTTTTACTAACTCGAGATCAAAGCCTTCGAGTGTGCCATCTTTGTCCCAGGATGTGAGCAAAATTTCTCCTGCTCCGCGCTCAACACTTTCTTTTGCCCAAGTAAAAGCGTCCATGCCGGTTGCCACTTTGCCACCTTTAACTAGCACTTCCCAGCTGTGGGGACCATTGGCGCGTACATCGATTGCTAGGACGCAGCATTGACTGCCGCAGGCAATGGCGATTTCTTCAATTAACTGTGGTCGCGCTACGGCCGCTGTATTTACAGTGACTTTATCGGCACCGTTTTGCAATAATCTTTTTACTGTATCTAACGATGAGATGCCACCACCGACAGTAAAAGGAATAGAAAGGTTGTCTGCTACTCGGCGTACCAGATCCACAACAGTCGCTCGTTCTTCGTTTGAAGCGGAGATATCGAGAAAGGTCAACTCGTCTGCACCCTGTTCCTGGTAAATCAAGCCCAGCTCAACGGGATCACCAATTTCGCGTAGATTGCCAAATTTAATTCCTTTGACAGTGACACCATTTTTGACGTCGAGGCAGGGAATGATGCGCTTACATAAATCACTTACTGACATTAGTAAGCCACCTCTCAATTAAAGACACACCAAATGGTCCACTCTTTTCTGGATGGAATTGAAACGCAGTGATATTGTCTTTTTCTACTGCCGCGCAAAATGCGTCGCCATAATTCGACTGATACAAAATGCAGTCTTCGTTTGCTGGTTTTGCATAGTAAGAATTGACGAAGTAGACATAGCCTGACTGCCATTCACTATGCCTTGCCGAAATTTTATTCCAGCCGATTTGCGGCACCTTTGCATGTTGAAAGCGCACCACTCTTCCAGGTATCAAGCCAAGCCCGGGTGAATTTTTGCTTTCTTCACTACCTTCAAACAAAACTTGCATGCCCACGCAGATACCTAAATAGGGTGTTCCAGCTCGCACCAACGTCGGTAGCAATGTATCTAAGTGACCGTGCTTGAGCGAATCCATGACCGCGCCGAAAGCACCAACGCCTGGCACTATCAAAGGTCTGGAGCCATCAGGTGGATTGTCAGCGCCGACTTCGTTGAATTTTACTTCTAGACGTTCCAGGCAGCGTTTTACACTGCCGATGTTTCCGCCTTTGATGTCTACTAAATCGAATTCAGCTTTCATCTAGCATCCCTTTTGTACTGAGATATTCACCACTTTCAAGAGGTGTGATGGCCTGTCTTAAGGATTTGGCCAGGGCTTTGAAAACGGCTTCAATAGCGTGATGATCGTTATCGCTATAGAGCACATTGCAGTGGATGGTGCTTTTTAGACTATCGACAAAGCCTTTGAAGAACTCTCTAAACAGATTTGGATCCAGATTGCCGATTGTGAAATTGCCAAATTTTACGTTCCAGGTGAGATTTCGACGTCCGCATAAATCGATAGCGACGCTTGCAAGACTGCCATCCATAGGATATGTAAAACATCCAGCGCGCTGAATGCCAGCGAGAGATCCAAGCGCCTTATAGATTGTTTCGCCAAGGGCAATGCCCGTGTCTTCAATAAGATGATGCGGATCAACTTCAATGTCGCCCGTTGCTCGAACGATCAAACTGAATCGACCATGAGTGGCAAGAGCAATTAGCATATGCGAGAAAAACGGCAGCGATGTTTCGACATCGACATTGCCAGGTTTATCTAAATCGACTTTGATTAAAATGTCCGTCTCTTTGGTGACGCGATGTGTTTCTGCCACTCTTTGAGCCTTTGCTGGCGGAGCTGACTTGATTTTTGATGATGTCTCAGTCGAATTGCTCATAGCATAAATACCTCTTCTAATTGCTCCATTGATTTTATCGTGATTTGGGCACCAGCCTTTTTCAAAACTTCAGCAGGTTGAGTGGAGGTGATGCCGATAGCATCTAATCCTGCTGCTCGTGCGGCTTGCATATCGTCGACAGAATTGCCGATGTAGCATCCGCCTGTCAAACTGGCATCGCTCATTGCTTGTAATAAATAGTCAGGTGATGGCTTGGCTTGCTTACCTTGTATGTCACCGAGGCAATATATGCGCGAAAAAATCGGATCCAGTCGCTCTGCCCAGATCGGCTCATACTCAGGGCGTGTGCGTCCAGTGATGATGTATAGAGAATGCCGTTTGCGCAATTTGCCAAGCACGGCCCAGGAACACATCATTTGTTCGTTCTTTTTGGCAATTGACAAATAGAGGGGCAGAGCACGTTGAATAACGTCTTCGAGCGGCACGACAGTACCACGACGCTTAATCAGTTCATGGGCAGCTTGCCAGTCGTCATTAAAGCCGCCTTCTGCTCGCAGGGCTTGCAATTCAGCATCTGGCAATAGGTGACCGGTATAGTGCTCGACCAGTTCTTTCACGGTCTGGTCAAAGCTGAAAGTGGTATCGACCAGAGTGCCGTCTAAATCAAATAAGATGCCGTAGTTCTTGTTAAAAGAATTGAGCGCCGTCAAAAATTTGATGTGTTCGTTTTCAGTACCCACAGAAACGCGCAAACGTCCCCACATGACAGGCCGATTGCCATTCAAATCATCAACGAAAACTGAATTACTGCGATTTCTAATCAGCACCCCGCGACTGCGGCAATGCTCACTTAGTCTTTCTGCGTTGATTCCGGCTCCCAGCAAAAACGAATTGGAAAAGCCTTTATTGACTCTGTATCCTTCATCTATTAATTCATCAGCCAATTTATTGATATCAACAACTGCTTTTGCCGCTGTCGCTTTGACCTCACTTGCTCGGTCTAAAAGTTTATTTGCTGTCTGAACGGCCATGGCGTTAACGCTGTATGGCAATTTCACGCGCTGCATATATTCAATCAAGGCAGGCGCTCCAAAAGCAATTCCCAATCGTAGTCCAGCCATGCCCCAGGCTTTGGAAAATGTTTTTAAGACCAGCAAATTCTCAAATTTCTTGATGTTAGTAAGCATCGATGAGTCGGCAAATTCCCCGTACGCTTCATCAATTACAAAAAGAGTATTGGGATATTGTGTGCACCATTTTTTAATCGATTCTCTATCTAAAATTGCTCCGGTCGGATTTTCCGGAGTGGCAAACATGGCGATTTTGGCTCCCTGTTGCAGCGCCGTTTCAATGCCTGCTAAATCGAAAGAGAGATCGGGGAGGACTTTTACCTCACGCAGCGTTGCACCGGCGAGTGTTAGCAATTGTGGAATCATCGAAAAACAAGGGTCGGAAACCACTGCGTAATCGCCCTGTATTTCCACAAAAGTTTGCGCCACCACCGATATTCCTTCGTCGCTTCCATTAGTGAGCAAAATCGAGTCAGCGTTCACTTCATAAAAGTCCGCCAGTCGATTGATGAAAACGTCGTATTCAGGATAGGCACTAATCGCAAAGGCTGGCACTCCATCAGGATATACAGCGGGAAAACCCGTTGTGTTTTCATTGAAGTCCAGCCTCGCGAATTCGCTTCTGCCTTCCAGAGGCTTGTGATAAGGCTTGAGTTGCTGCACTGTGAGTCTTGGCGTAACTGGCATGGCGAGAGTCCTTAAACAACGATTTTTTCGAGCTTGTATTCGAGAATGTCTGTGGCACCTAATGCAATTAGTTTTGGAATCAGTTTAGAGACGTCAACTGTTGGTACCGCTACTTTAATGGCATATCCCTGACCGTTGTATAGTTCAGAGACTGTGGGAGCTCTCATGCAGGGGAGGCTGCCAACGAGCGCATCAAAATATTTCTTCTCCACATTCATTTCTAATAGCACTTTCTCTTTTGCTCGTAGTGCGCTTTGCATGAGCATGACGATTTCATCGAGCTTTTGCTTTTTGACTGGATTAGAAAGCGCCGCTTTGTTTGCAAAAAAGCGCGTGGTTGAACGCATTAATTCATCAACAATCGTCAATCGGTTGGCGTTCAAGGTGCTGCCAGTGGCTGTGTTATCCACAATCATGTCAGCGTCTTCTGGCGGCAGTGCTTCAGTTGCACCAAACGTTTGAAGGTAGACGGCGTTCATGCCTTTCTTCTTGATGTATTCAGTAGTTAAAAGGCGATATTCCGAAGCCACGATCAATGGCTTTTTCGTCCAGACGCTCTCGCCGAGAGCGGCAAGGTCTTCGGGCATGGCGGCGACAATACGAACCGGGTCGTAGTTGAGATCGAGTAATTCGATCACATCGGCTTGCTGCTCTTTGATCCAGTCAGCACCAGAAAATCCACAATCGTGTCGCCCTAGACCAACAAGCGCTGGTATGTTTTGGGCTTTGAGCATTTTGGCTTGGATGCCCGATTCGCTGCACTTCGGTTTATATGAACGAGCGCTGGTGGCGAAGCTGATGCCAATTTGCTTGAGCAAAATCAGCACTTTTTCTTGGATGCGACCGGTGGGAATGGTCATTAGTAAGGTATCGCTATCGACTGCGCCCTGCTTTTGTTCTGTTGGTGTCGTTTGTGTTTGATTAGCCATTTTCCATCCCTTATTAACAAAAAGAGCCCGCTAGCTAAGCGGGCTCTGACAATTTGCGTGTGTGCCGTTGAGGCAATCAGTCTGTCAGTCCGCTCCTAATAAATCAAATGATGGTGATGATGCACATGATGCAACTGATGGCCAACGAATTGGACAGCAAAAGCGTTATTAGAAGTTGTCGAAGAAATCTGCATGAATCTCTGACTGAAGAAATTTGATTTTTCACAATCTAACACGCCCCCAATGGAGAGGGCAAGTAAAGTGTCGTTACGAGATTAATTCTGTCATGTCAACTCCATGTCACGTTGTTGGCAACTTGGTGAGCGATATTTCATATGGGCTCGGATAGAATGGTCCGCAGGCTGTTCAAGCCCTAAAAACTTCAATTAGGTAAAATTAGAGGTTCAATCCGATGGCATCTCCAGCTGAGTTACGACCAAACAACGACCGGGTAGAAGAGTCCAAGGCTAAAATTCCAGGATCAGATTTGCCTCACATCGATCGCCTCAAGGTGCTCGCTGACATGGATACCGTGCCAAAAGGGAAGCCGACTGCTAGCTTGCAGGAGTTCTATTTAGGCGGTGCTAAGGATGGGCAGACTGGAGCTGATGTTCCAAAATTTGTCGCTAAAACCGACCAGGTTGCCGCGGTTCCAAAATTTGTTGCTAAGACTGACCAGGTTGCTGTCGTCGGTCCTGAAAAACCAGCGCCCGCAGCGGCGCCTATGGAATCTGCAATGAGCACGCTAACGTCCGCCAATGCTACTGCTCAGCAGAAAATTGAAGCCGTATCTAAGCTTTATGACACTATGCCCAAGGACGGGAATGGTCGTGTCCACTTAACTTTGCATGACGGCGACAAAGACAAGCACTTCGAAATTTCGAAAGAGAAGCTTGGTCATGGCGTCAATCTCACACATTTGACCTATCGTGATGAAAAAGGTCATATCCACCCGGTTTTGCGCGGTGTTGAACGCAAAGGTCATGTCGATCAAGAGCAAGACAAACACGGAAATAAGGCTGACTTCAAAGGAGACTGGTGGTCGAAACACGCTGGCGATAGTGCGATCAGTCAGTTCGCTCCTTCAACAGATGCAAAAGTGGCACCTGTTCCACCGATACCTGATCGTGATCGGGAGAAAGCTGGCCCTCATGAGCCGGAAAAGACTGTACCAGTTCCACCGATACCAGAGCGGGATCGTGAGAAAGCTGGACCCCATGAGCCTGAAAAAAATGTGCCACTTCCGCCTATACCTGACCGTGATCGTCATCATCATGCACGCCCTCGCCATGATAGGCAAAAGCCAGCGGCTGAGTCTGAGCCTAATACCGAACCAGGACCAGGACCGCAGCGTCAAGAACGAAAACCTGAGCCAGAGCCACAAAGCAGAATCAAGCCTGAAAAAGAAGATACGAGAGAGCGGCAAAGTGGTGAATTTGTCAAACCATCCGATTTGCACAAATTCTGGGTCGTTCAACCAAGCAAATTCGAGTGTGGATCATCGGCCGAGGCTATGGCTATCTCCAAAGTCACAGGTCGAGCACCGTTTTCAGCCGGCGAAATTCATCAATTGTCTAGAGAGAATGGCTCTTTGAACGCTGGTGCTTTTCCTCACGGTGCCGGCAACAAAAACATGGAAGAACAACTGAAGGCTCATGGTGTAAATGCCGAAACACACGATTTCGCAGGCAATCCGCGCGGAGAAATGAACAAGCTCGATGAGGAGCTGGCGAAAGGACATCATGCCGTCGCCTACATTCGCAATCCAGCCACTGGTCACGGTCACTTCATCTTCATCGATGGAAAAACTGAAGATGGCAAATATGTAGTAGGCAATTCGGGTCGACACACCTTTGGTAATGCTCCGCCAGTTGGTAGACAGGAACTGGAAAACTGGATGCTTGGCGAAAAGAGAGGCAGTCCATATTTCGTCTCAGTCTGGTAGGTCCGAGCTATATTTGTCAGATTTTGACGACACTGAAAGCTGCATAGCTAAATTACGGAAGGACAATTCAGTAAATACTTCTCAATGATGATTTTCTGGCACTATTACCTGCCTCTAGTGATTTTGCTCGCTTTCACTATTAGCCGTTCAATTGAGGCAAGAGAAGTAATTGATGGGCGGACTGTCTGTTGCAGTGATGATCTGAAGCGGTTTTATCTTCATCAAGATGATGGCAAAAGCTGTTCGGCATTTTCTATGGGCATGCTTTACAGCGATCAGGTGCTTGGGCGGCCACTCGAATACGGTGATGAAACAGAAGCGATGAAGAAACTAGCTGGTGTGACAAAGCATGGTTATCGTGGCAATCAATCCTCATACTAACAACCGACATTATATATACGTCGCCGGCCGAAACGAAGTTGGCGATTACATAATTGGTGACTCCGATCGAAAAAATGTAGATCACTTTCAACCAATTAAGCCAGATCATTTAATGAGCATGATGAGTGGCAGAGATGGTTTTGTTGCCGGTTGGAAGTAACTCGGGCGAAAATGCTTAACTCGAAAGCATGCTTTGGTATAGACTGATTTGTCTAGCCACCGCGAGATAGTCAAGTCAATGTCATCATCATCATCATCAACAACAGAATCATCATATGCACCCCGAAAATCGAAATTTTCTCCGGGGGTGGTGCTGTTTGTGGCATTGAGCATCGCCGGCTTTATTTTTTATGCGATTTTTGATAAACAGGTGTTTCCCGCTGCTTCTATCGATATAAAAATGTCGAAAGAGCAGGCATTTGAGAACTCGAAAATTCTCGCCCGCAGTTTCGGCTACGACGTCGACCACAGCTTGAGCTCGACTACTTTCACTACTGATGATGATGCAAAGACAGTCCTCGAATTCAAGCTTGGGGTGGATAAAGCCAATGAGCTAATGAAGAGTGAGGTACCAGTCTGGATCTGGCGTACTCGGTTTTGCAAAGAGCTGAGCAAAGATGAGATGAAGGTTGCATACACCACCCACGGTGATTTCAAATCGATCATTCACGAATTCGAGAACGACAGAAAAATACCGACCGTCAGTCAGGATGAAGCCCTTGAAACGGCAAAGCAATTTGTCGCAAAAGTGGGGAAACAAGACCTCTCTAAATATGAGTTATTTGACAGCGGTGCTGAGAAAAGACCAAATCGAGTCGACTATCACTTCGTCTGGCGCAAGCCCGGTTTTACAGAGTCTTTCTTCAAAATCAAAGTGGAAGTAGCCGGCAATCAAGTGTCGACTTACAGATACTGGCTAGACCCAACTGACACCTGGACCAGAGAATATAAGACTATTCGCCAGTCGAATGAACTTCTGGGCACAATCGCGTCCTTTCTCTTATTCCTGTTTATCGCTACTACAATTGGTGCCTTCGTATATGGCCTGACGCAACACAACATCCGCTGGCGTTTTACTCTCATTGCCAGCGGTATTGTCGCTGTGTTGGTGTTGCTCGAGTCCTTGAATAATTTTAGTTATTCATTCGACAACTATTCGAGTAGTGTGACATACAGTAATTTCGTTGTTACGACGGCCCTTATGGATGTATTGCTCGCCTTTGGCGCGTTTGTCATGAGCGTTCTGCTGGCTGGTGGCGCCGAGCTTGTTTATCGCATGACGCGACCAGAACACATGGCTATGCAAAATCTGTTTACGCTTTCTGGTATGGCTAAGAATGACTATTCCATCAAAATGTTGATGGGCTATCTTATTGTCGGTATCATGATGTTCTGGGCAATTGGCTATTATAAATTTGGTCAGACAATTGGTTATTTTTGCCCTCTTGGTGTTGACGATTACAAAGTTCTCGGCAATATTTGTCCAGCCATCAGTGGTGCCTTGATTGGTGTGTCGGCGGCTGGACTTGAAGAATTCACCTGTCGTGTCGTAGCTCTTGGTCTTCTGCAGAAGTGGACTAAGAGTTTCTGGCTTGCCAATCTGTTGCAGGCAATGATCTGGGGATTTGCGCACAGTCAATATCCTCAAGAGCCTTGCTATGCTCGCGGTGTTGAGTTGACTGTTGTTGGATTATTCTTTGGTTTTATCATCAAGAATTATGGCGTTTTGCCATGCTTCATTGCTCATTATCTTTATGACGCCTTCTTAACTGTTGAGCCGGTTTTCGCTTCGCATAATCCATTATTGATTGCTCCTGCCATCCTCGTTCTTCTGCCTTTTGCCATCGCTGTTTTGTACAGCAAAAAATGGGCAGCTTCTCGCAAGCTGCATATAGAATCGCTCGATCTAACGAACGCCGGACAAACACCGCATGTTGCTCCTGTACACAATGAAATTGAGCATGGTTTCGATCTGCCCCTCACTTATACAGCCATGTCTGGCAAGAAGCGCCTTGTTCTTGCTGCAGTCGGATTGATTGGTCTTTGTTTTGCTGCATTACCAGTGCGCGATCCTTTGGGTAAGCATAAAGAAGTTACTGTCAGCGCCGATCAAGCCACAGCGATGGCCAAGCAGGAAGCGCTGGAAGATGGCTTCAAAATGGACGGTTACAAGAGCGTAGCCCGAGCGCTTGTAATGCCAGAAAACTCTGACCGTCAAACCTGGCAGTTTATTTACGAAAAACTTGGCTATGAGAAAGCGTCTGCTCTGTTCGACGCTACAAGACCCGGTCTTGAGTGGCAAGTGAGATTTTTTAAGCCAGAAGACCCTAAAACAATTGACGCTTATTTAAACGGTGATGGCACCAGACGCTTGATCGCCATCGACGACGATAGCAAAGAGTCACCTGGTGCGAAGTTAGATGAGGACGCAGCGCTTGCAATCGTCGAGAACTATTTCAAAAAAAATAGGACAGAATTTGTATCTGCGCATCTCATTGCCAAAACTAAAACGGCGCAAGCTGCTCGCACAGATTATAAATTTGATTTTTCAATTCCTCAATTTGCCGTCTTAGACACTCCTGCTTTGTTGCATACAGAGCTTAATGGCGATAAATTGTCCGATTTAAAACTGGATTGGAGTTTACCGGACGAATGGAATTGGCCCCACAAAAAGCAAAAGTGGTATCAACAATTTGATTCGAATTTGCGCACAGCTTGTCTAGCAATCTTCATTGGTGTAATCCTCTGGTGGAGTGTCCATGTACTTAGAGCGGCGAAAGTACCATGGCGACACGCTATTGTTCTGGGAATAATTTGTGCAATCTCTATCATTCTGGCTAAATTCAATGATGCCAATCAGATGTTGTTCGAATACAACACCGCTCAATCGTTTGATTCGTTTGTCTGGGAAAAAATTGCTAAGGATGGTTTGCAGTTGCTCTTGCAAATTGGCGGTGCGTTTTTACTGACCATCGTCGGTTTGACCATGTTGAAGTATTCCTTCCCACAAACGATGCAACAGCTAAGAGGATGGATTCTCTTCAAACCAAATCCTTCGCAGCGCCAAGGCAGAACTAATATTTTTGTGGATGGTGCTATAGCTGTATACGCATTTCTTGGTTTCACTGTCGCTTTTAAAACGTTGTCGGAACTCGCCATGACGAATTTGTCACCGTCTGTGCAACTCGATATTCCTCTGTCGCTGGCTAATGTTTATTGTTCTAGTGTGCCCTTCATTGATTTGTTTACTGGCGCTGTGATGATGAACATTGTTCTTGCGCTATTTTTTGTTTTGATTTTCAGCCTGTGGGGGCGTTTTATAAAAACGTCAATTGCCACTGTGACCGCTTTCGCCATCATTGCCGTTATCGCTGGCTTTGGCTCATGGCAGTGGCAGGATTGTGTCATTTCAACTGTCTTCAATTTTGCTCAATATTTCGCTTATTATTTCTTCGTTCGCAAGGTGTTTACCACTAATTTGCTTGCTTATATATTCACCGCTTTGTTCATGATCGTGGCTCCGAGCCTGTCTGGTTTTCTCGATCATGCCAGTCAACTGGCCAAACCAGAAATTGTATTTCTGTTTACGCTATTAGCTTTGCCAGCGATTTGTGCACTTTTGATTTGGCTCATAGATCGAAGCAAAAACAGGCAAAACGTTCACGATCTTGATATAACAAATCAAGCGGTATAGTTGGCAAACTGAGGTGTGAATCGATGTGGCATAAACTTTTTCTGGGGGCTGCTATTTGGCTAACTGCATTAACGCCAGTTCTTGCTGCAGATGTTGCTAAGCCAGCCAAGGCGCCTGAGGTCGTGGACCCGGCCAAAATGACGAATGCCGATTGGCAAAAAAAGCTTGATCCAAAGGTTTATGCCGTGACCCGTTGTAGCGTAACCGAGGCACCGTTTACGGGAAAGTACTGGGACAACCACAAAGACGGGATTTATCGCTGTAGTAACTGCGGGGCCGTTCTATTTGATGCAAAAGACAAATTTGATTCCGGCACTGGTTGGCCAAGTTTTACGAGGACTGACGGTGAAGCGGTAAAAACTAAGGCGGATAACACTTTAGGTATGACTAGGGAAGAAGTCGTCTGCAAGCATTGTGGAGCTCATCTAGGTCATCTCTTTGAAGATGGTCCCGCACCTACCGGCAAGCGCTATTGTATAAATTCGGCTTCTTTAGATTTCAACGAAAAAAAGTCGGCACCGTAATCGGTCAGAGTTAATACGGCGAGCCATTTGACTTCCAGCTATCGAAAGATTGCTGTGCGTGATTATTGTTGTACTGCTTATAGCGAAAATATGGGTCATTGAGCGGACCTCGACCATTGCTCTGAGCTGGATGCGTGGCTGCGTACAAATTTGCTTGCTGCATATTTGCGTCAAATTGCTTAGCCATTTTTCCTCTTGGAGAATTCTCATAAGCATCGTGAGCCGCTTGCGCTTGCCGCACAGCAGGCAAATTATGGTTAGCGACAACTATTGCTCTTTTAGCCACGTCTGAGTTTGGCGCCATTTGTACAGCTTCGCTGAGGCTTTGTCTGGCTGCTATGTAATCGCCACTGGATGTATAGCCAACACCCAAAAGGTAATGCCATGCGGGATTCCCGGGCTCGAGGATTTGCATGCGATGGTAGGCCGCAAAAAGTTGCTCGCTTGCAGTCTTAATAGCGTCTTTGTTGCCACTGCGCGTGGCCGACTCGTAAGCTCTCACTGAACAGGCAGTGGCTCTTTTTGCAGCCAGTATCTTTTCTTCACGACTTTGCACCATATTTGGATAATGTTTCATCCAAGCTTGAGCTGCCTGCTGCCAGGCGTATGGATTATCTGAAGACTTTGCTGTCTCTTCGATTTGCATAGCCGCTGCATAGGCCTGGAGTTGCGACGTTTCGGAAAGAGCCTTTTCGCCCATGGCACAATAGACTGCAAAAGGAAGAACTGCCAGCAATTTCAAGATTGTGACGCAATGCCGCTTCATGCATTTTCTCCCAGGTGAATCGATGTTCATTTTAGCACGCACCGCCGCGAGCTCCGACATCGTGACCATCCCATCTTTGTTAGTTGTGCTAAATTATAGGGTGGTATTATCCAATGTTTCAAAAGGTAGACATGTCAACTTCGTGCCGATTGTCTACTTCGATGACTGTGTCAATACTCGTGGTCAACGCAATGTTCTGGGGCTATTGTTCCGATGCCATCGCTGGCGGAATGGGTGGTATGGGCGTTGGTAGAAGTGGTGGCGGCGGTGGTGGCAAAGGCTGGGGTAAAAATTATGTACCGCCTGATGAAGCGCCCAAAGTGAATCCTTTTACGGCGGACAGTGGATAATCTCTGGGCTATCATGGCCAAGGCTAATGTTAATGTTGCCACTACACCCCGATTGAACGAGCGGTAAAATTATGTCTGTTGCACGTCTAAGGTTCTACTGTTTGATGGCAGGCTGTTTTTTGTTTTGCACTCAGCTTGTCTCGAGCGCACAAAACACTTCTGGTCTGCGCCTGGACCCTCACAGCGGACCAACATATCCAGGGGCTTCTGGTCTGCCCGCGCTCAATATCAACGATGCTCGACCAGGCATCAATGTACCGATGCCTTCTGGTTCAGCTACGCAAATTCTTCAACAAAATTTTCCAGTGTCTGTTAAAGGCAGCGATGCTGATACGTTCATGCCTGCTGGCTTACTTGAAAAATCGCTTGGACCGCTTTCTGCGCCACGCAAAGAAACTCACATTTATTAGTTGCGAGGATTAGTGGTGTTCCAATTTTTGATCGAAATAAATCACCGCAAGCATGGTGGTTGGAATAAATTTGAGAAGCAGTGCCAGTTAGATGTTCAAGCGGAGCTGGGCAAAGTCCTCGCCCAGTTTTTAATCGATAATTACGAGACTATCGAAATCTCGCTGAAGGTCTCTTTGAGTTTCAGTAATCGTGATACGGTCGTTACTTTCACGCCAATTACGAGAGTCGACAAGCGCTTATTTATAGCTGGCGCAATGGAAGTCGATTGGCGCAATAAAATTGAAGCTAACAACGATGAAATGAAGAATTTTATCGCTCAGGCTAGTGTTTTCGTGGTCAAGGAAGCATTGAGAAAACTAGATGTGTCAATTGAAAATTTCGATCGCATTCTTGCTAATTTGAGTCAGACGACTGGCACAGACTACAGTAAGCCTCTGGCCGTCTCCGTTTTGGTATCTGGCGAAGGCGATGAAGAGCCGCTCTCTAATCGATTGGCAATAAACATTGCTCTTGTTGACGAGCATCGCGGCGATGAAGCAGATGCTCAGTTGGGGGCATCTATTTGCCAGGAATTAGAGAAATTGGCTGCGGAAAAGAATTTTGTTCTGGTTTCCACCGCCTGCGGTAATGGTTATTTTTCAATTGAAATTAGCACACCCGATCCTATTGCTCTTGGGGATGAACTTGTGCCATGGCTGCGCATGATGAAATTAAAAGATGGTTCAATGATCAATGCCTATTTTAAAAATGGCAAATTCATGGAGTTAAAACGAGCCGATATCGGTCGTAGTGCCAGCCAGGCAGAAACTGCTTCGCAAATGAATTAGGAAGCTTTGCTACTAAGACGATTTATTCTGAGGGATTGGTGCCAAGAATCTTCATCATTTCGGCGGTGACATCAATACCATTCTCGAGAATTTTGCCGCCTCCGAAAAAGACCGAGTTTGCATCTAGCACCACGTCGACGTTGTGGGATTCAGCCACAGTACTTGCAGCATGTTTTATTTTCTCAGTGATATTGAGATTTGAGGCAAGCATTTGTCGAACAAATGTGCTCGTCTTAGCGTCGACGGCTGACTGCAATCTTTGCTTCTCTTTTTGAATTTCTTCCACTGAATGATTTTCAGCTTCAAACTGTTTCAGTTGTTGATTGGCTTCGTTGGCGCTATTGCGTAGTGCATCCTCACCGCTATATCGCGATTGCTCGAATGTCACCGAATCCGGAAACGTATTTCTGATTACTTTGAGATCAAAATAGGCAAAACTCTTCGATACGGGAGGGGCAATATCGCTTCCCCATGAGGAACTCCCAGTAGTCACCCAAAGCAGGCTTATGAGCAACACCAACCGATATTTCGACAAATTCAAAGACACTTTGCTATAGACTCCAATCGCTCAAATAGAAATCAGGGTTTGCAAATCATAATACAAATCTTGCAAGCATGCCATGCAAAGTGTCTTTGAGTTTACGGGGTCAAACGATTACAGTCGCGCGGAAAGAGGCTTGCGAGTTTTATGCTCGGTAGCCTTAATAATTGCTGGGTAAATCTCTCCAGACCAATCGCAAAACCTCCATGTGGTGGCATACCGTATTTGAAGCATTGCAGGTAGTCAGAGAAATTCTCGACAACCATTTTGCGACTTTCTATCCTTTCTACCAGTTGTTTGTATTCGTGGATGCGTTGGCCGCCAGTGCTTATTTCTGCTCCGCGAAAGAGCAAGTCGAAGCTACAGGTGGCATTGCTGCCAATTGTCGGCATGGCGTAAAAAGGGCGCACAGACTGCAGATAGCCAGTCACGAAAACAAATTCTACGCCTTCTTTTTCATCGAAATATTGACAAAGAAGTCTTTCTCCAGACGGGTCTAGATCTCCTTCTTCGGCGCCAGCCCAACCCATTTTCTCTTTGAGGATAGTCATTGCTTCAGGCAAAGTCACAACAGCGAATTTTTCCGTCGAGGGCAGCACTGCGTTGAGCAAGCTCAGTTGTTCGACGCATTGGCTCTTTAGACGAGCAATTATATGTTTAACGGCTTGTTCGAGAATCTGCATTACATCTTCTGGACCGCTGATGAAGCCCATCTCTACGTCCATGCTCACGTATTCGTTGATGTGGCGGCTCGTATCGTGCTCTTCGGCACGGTACACTGGTCCAATTTCGTAAACACGCTCGAGCGCTCCAACCATCATCTGTTTGTAGAATTGTGGACTTTGAGCGAGATATGCAGTTTTACCGAAGTAGTCCAGTTTGAAAAGCTGCGCACCGCCTTCAGTGCCTGTAGAAACCAGTTTAGGAGTGTTTATTTCGATAAATGGTTTTTCTTGGTTACTCAAAAACTCTCGAAAGCCCGCGCAGATTTGCGCTTCCACTTGAAAAATGGAGCGAATGGATGGCGCCCTTAAGGTCAGAGGGCGATAATCAAGCATCACAGGTAACGAAACAGACGTCAGTTTGTTTTCTTTGGCGATTTCAACGGGCAAGATGCCTTCGCAACGGGTTAAAACACGCAGACTTGTCAGTTGCATCTCTACGCCGAGGGGACTACCCTTGTGTGCAACTACGACCCCCGATACTACCACTGGTGTCTCTGGATTGACCTGGTCAATCAAAGACACAAGTAATTCATTTTCTACGACTGTTTGCAAAAGCCCACTTTGATCTCGGATGATCATGAAGACTAGACTGCCCAGGCGTCTAATCGCATGCACGTGTCCTTGAACAGTTTGTTCTGAACCGATTTTTGTGGGCAGAGATTTGATCGTAACTATGGTGGACGGTGATTGCGTTTGCTCGTTTTCCACGATTTTCTCCAAATAAAAAGAGCCGCAAGATTCAAATCTTGCGGCTCGGCAGTACTTTCAGGCTTGGTGCTAAAAGGCGTTACTGTCTAACCGCAAGGGGTTTGCGTCATCGTCGTTATTATTGTTTCTGGCAGCAGCGTGAAGACCTGCGTTTACAAACGCAAATTTCCAATGCTTAGTGCTATTTGCCAGAGAAAACAAAATCAATATCGCTTTTTGCAGGACCAGAGTGTCATCCTAAGCGAGCAACGAGAACATGTCAATAAAACATTGCGCATTTATTATCTGCTGCTTGCGTAAAAATTTTTTGATCGAGCGGGCGCTTCGTCTTAATCTCTGCAAAAATGTCCAATGTTGAGCAATGAGTGGCAGGAACTTTTATTAAAGTCATCCGGTCAAGCTAAATTGTGCAGTGAAACATATCTATTGGAGTTGTCTTAAAAATGAAAGACCAGATCAGAAATCTTTTGGCTATCGCCGGAATCGCCATGACACTCGGCGCTTGCAGTCAAGAAGCACAGCAAGCTGCGGAACAAAAACATGACATAGATAAGCAAAAAGATGAACAGAAGGCTGTTATCGATCAAAAGGGCGAAGAACTGAAAAAAGAAGTCGATCAACAGACCAAAGCTACTTCAACCGAAATTGACGCTGAAAAGAAATCGGCAGATTTGCAGAAAGATGCTTTGAACGAGACGAAGAAAGAAACTGAAAAGACTGCCGACCTGGTCAAAAAAGACGTTGATCGTCAGGTTGCCGCGGACAAAAATGTTGTCGAAAACAATGCTAAGGAAGTGAAGAAAGAAATAGACGAAGCTGCAAAGACTAAAGAAAAAGCAGCTAAGTAAGACCAGGTACTTCGCTGTCTATCTTATTACTGAAACTTCAAGCTGACCGCATTATCTGTGCGGTCAGCTTTTTAATAGCCCCAGTCTGAAGTTTTTTTCGCAGCAGGAGCAGGAGCAGGAGCTGAAGCAGGTGCCTGAATTGCTGCAGGAGTCTCAGTGGGAATTTTTGCAGAACTATGGTGTTCTGGCTGACGTTTTGTTTCGACGACTGGTCGAGGTTTTTGTTTTGATTGTGCCCCTTTGCTCATAACTGGCGCCTGAGAACCACTGGTGGTGCTTATTCCTTTGGCTTCCATAATTTTTTTGATATCGCCTATATCCTTGTTGATGGCTTCAGCATCTGTTGAGGGTGGCTTCCTTTTGAGCGCTTCTTCAAATGCTTTGATTGCTTCGGCTAATTTGTCCTGTTTAGTCAAAGAGTTGGCTAGATTGTTATAAGCAGACCAATCTTCTTTATTCAAGGCGATAGCTTTTTCAAACGATTTTTGTGCATTGCTAAAATCGGCACATTTTTCGTAAGCAGTGCCTAAATTGACAAAGAAGTCCGAATCGGTTGAACACCTTGTGACTGCTTCCTGGTAGTCGTGTAGTGCGTCTTCGTAGCGTCCCTGATTCATGTATCGGTTTCCCCGGTTGTAATAAGGTAGCGCTTCGCTCCAACCCTGCCCGCCGGTCATTCCGGGCGACTCGGCGTGAACGCCGTTTCGGCAGGTGCATGCGATATAGAGGAGCAAAACTGACACTGAGATAAATCGTTGTAAGTGCATTGTCATTTTTCCTGGAACAATCGATAGCCTGGTGACAATAGTGTAACTGCCTTTCCCTGCTATATTTGTCAGACTCAGTCCTTGCATCATAAAAGTCTGAAACAATTAGATGGGCAGCAGAAATATAGTCAAATTACTCATCGCCATATCAGCTGGTTGGCTTCTTCTATGCACGGCAATCATCGGCACTCTCATTTTTGCAGAAATGCACAAGCCGCAGTGGCAAAAGGACGCTGACCAGGCTGCTGATCAAGCTGAATCGAATCCTAAACGGGCGATAGCGCTGTACGAAAAAGCGATCACCGAAGCCCAGAACGATAATGTACCACCTGGTCCTCGCCTGGATTTGATGGAAAAGCATGCGGACTCACTCTATTCTGATGGCCAATATTTGGAGGCCAAAGCGGGCTATCATGATGCTGGTGCTCTGGCTCGTCGTAGTCGATTGTTAGAGCGACAGTCTGACTTTCTAATTTATGAATCGCGCGCCTGGCATGACGCTTATAAGCTTGGCTTGGCCGATATGCCGGACGCAGCCATAGTCAAAACCGCTCTCGCATTGAGATCCGACAAAGAAGAATTGCCGAACAAAGCGGTTCAGGCTGCTCATCTTGCGCTTGCTGATATCGCAATTGATCACGAGCAGTATGGTAAGGCGGTTTCCTTTTACAAAAAGGCTCTGGCTGATGCGTCTACACTCAAAGATGGTGATGGCAAACGAGACGCTCGGCTGGGAATGATTACGGTCGCTGTTATTCAAAAAAATTATCGGTTAGGCAATGATATTTTCCTCGAGGGTGTAGAGGATAAAGATGGTGATGCTAACACTCTTCGCTCAAACTATTTTGCCTTGATGATAGAAGCGGATGCAAGCATCGACACTGATTATGATGCAATTAAAGCTAACTTGCTAAAGCTTTTGCAAGAGCAGAATTTTGCCAAACTTGATGAATTTTTTGCTGCTGAATTAAATAAGGAAAAAGAATTGCCTTCGGGACAGTTACCTGTGGATATATATTTGTCTTATTTAAATGATTTAGCTGCTAGTGCTCCATCGACGGATTGGAAAAATAAAATTGCGGCGCTTACAACCTGGAACCAAAAGTGTCCACGCTCTCAAGCAGCCAAACTAGTTCTCGCAGATGTACTTGCAAGCTATGCCCTGAGTCTAAAATCCCAGTCAGAAAGTGAAGAGCAAAAGAGTAGTCCGCCTAGTGTGGAGGCAATTTTTGCAAGGGCTCAACGCGTTTTGAGCGAAGAAAAGATGAAAACTCCCAGTTGGTACAATTGCTCTCAAACAGTAGTTTTAAACTGTTCTTTTGATCAGCAAAAGTACAACAAAATAGTTGATGAATGTCAGCGTAAATTTCCGAATTATAAAGAGACAGTTTTTTCGAAAGCGGCAACATTACTGCCGGATGCCTATGGTGAGGACGGCGATATTGAAAAATACGTCGCAGACGAATGTCGAAAATTACCTGCTCCTCAAAGCGACATTTTGTATGCTCAAACCGTTATGTATCTTGAGACGCTTGCCACAGACGACACTTTAAATGTCACCAGTTTGTCCTGGGATAGAACCAGAAGAGGACTTCGTTCACTCCTTACTTTGCACAAAAACTGGCTCGTTGGTAAAACGCTTTTGAGTATTCTGGCGACCGAAGCTCATGACACTAAAACCGCGGAAAACGCTTTTGCAGATTGAGAGTCTTGACCATCTCTTTTTAATATGAGTCGACTGTGCTCGCGGATTTTCGATCATTGGCGGCTTTGTCTTTTTGCCCTAATTTGTCATACAAGCTAGCGCGCGAGTTATAAAAATTGGCCTGACGGTCAACGGCGATAGCTGATGAATAGTCCCGAACAGCCTCTGGCAAACGTCCCATTGATTCCAACACCCGTGCCCGAGCCACAAATGCCATCTCATCGCCTGGAATTTTCCGCACCAGTTCGTTCAAGATATTGAGAGCCTCAGCATTTTTATGCATTTTGACGAGAATGGTTGCCTGCAAAGGCGGAATGGTATCGCCGTACTGCTCTTTTTGCAGTTGTGCATAGATGTCCAAAGCTTCTTGCAGATGACCAGCCGATTCGCACAGGGTCGCTTTAGAGAGTCGATTTTTGCGACTGACAGCCAGATGTGGCGATAACTCCAGGTATTTACTGTAATCAGCGAGGGCCTCTTCCGGTTTATGTAAATTTGTCAGGGCCGATGACCGGGAGCGATAGTTTCTAAGATCGACTGGTTTGCATTGCAAACCTCTATTTGCGCACACGACTGCCTGGCCGAAGCGACCACTTTCGTTTTCGATATCGGCTAGCAGTTGATATGCAGTTGAATCGGCTGGATTTAGAGCGACCGCTCGCTCGGCGCAAATTCTTGCATCACCAGGTGTGTGGCTTGCTTGAAATGAGAAGAACAAGCAAGAGCCCAGCAACCTCCAGGCTTGACTGCACTTGGGATATTTTTTAATTAGTCGTTGTGCGATTGGTTGCGCCTGTTCTATGTGCCCCTGTAGTTCGAAATTCACCGCGTCCTGGAGGTCCTTGGCGTCGGCCGGATTGGTGATAGGGACGTTTTGAGCAATCGCGACTTGACCAGCTGTTGACAAAGTCAGCAGGCAAGCGACTTTGCAAATAACAGTGGCAAAAAAAGGCAATCTCTTTAAAAACATTGAGTGAATGTGGACCTTCTGAACCGGCAGTCTTAGCAAACTCCTGAACATATAAACAGCACTTGAAATCAATGTGAAATCATTGATATTTGCAAATCCTGCGGGCATTTGCGAGTATAGCCGGACACAGTCTGGAATCAAAGTGGCGCATGTACATTAATAGAAAGTTGTCAGTTCTTTTTTCGAGTAGTTTATTGGTGGTCCTGTCACTCCTTTTTAGTAGCGCTCCATTTGGATTTGCGTCGGCTTCCACTCCAGCCAAAGGCGCTGCAGAAAAAGTCAAACAAGTGCTCGAATCAAAAACTGAAAGCAGCCAGCTTTATTCATACAAGGTGACGGTCGCCAAACATACATCGCACTCTGGGCGCACACGTGAATTCACTATTTATGTGCCAGACGCCAATCCTAATTTGCCTAAACCGCCTTATCCAACTGTGCTTATGGCCCACGGCTTTTTGATGACGGCCAAGCAGCAAAAAGAAAACGGTGAATATTTTGCCCGCAGAGGCATGGTTGTAATCGCTCCAAACATCACCAAGCTATTGCTTGGTGAAGAAACACGGATGAACAACATAGAAGATATTCTCGACCTACTAAAGTGGTTGACTCTAGAATCACCATACAAAGAAGTAATTGACGTCAATCGTTTCGCTGTCGGTGGAAATAGCTCTGGGGGCGCTGTAGCTCTCGAACTTTTAATTCAAATGCAAAAACGTGGCATGCCCTGCCGCACAGCTTGCTTTCTTGATGGCGTGCCATGGGATCGCTCGTGGGCAGCTGTAAAAGAACTGAAACCAGTCAACGCTTTAACGCTAAGAGCCGAAGACACCCTGTGTAATGAAAAGGCTAGAATGCTCAAGTGTCTTGCTCCAATTCCTTATTCTTTTGATGACGTCAAAATTGTTGGCGCTCATCACTGTGACGCTGAGGCTCCTACGACAATCGGTTGTCTGTGTGTCTGCGGTAAAAGCGATCCTGTTCATCGCGCAAGGTTTCAACGCGTGCTCTATCTATATTTGAGAGACACTCTTGACGCTCATAATTTTGAAACTCCTGCCACACCTTTTACAGACTTGATGAAATCGATGCAAAAAGAAGGCACAGTTGAGGCCAAATTGAGCAATCTCGAGGGCAATCACAAGGCTGAAAGCGCTCCCTAAAGCCTGCGGTTGAGTTGGTTCGCCTCATTTTGGACAGCGCTTACGCCCACAGGCTGGCAATTTCATAAATTACATGGGGAAAACACGTATGTCACATTAATGTTGTGTTCAACGCTTACATTACATTTGTTGACATCCCCTAGCGGTTTCACAGGGCTTACCGCTTCCAGCAGTCTTCTTACTAATTAACACTACAAATTGTTGAACTTCCTCCGGTGCGTTCACGGGTTTTAGCATGGCAACAACTTTTGAGAAAACTGAAAACCACGTAGCGCAGTCTCTCCGGCAAGCGCCCGACAGCACCAAAGCTTTCAATAACGAGCTGCATAGTATGCAGCATTGCGAAACCCCAAAGGCTTTTCATCAAGACCTGGCTAAGATGAATGATGACCTGCATAAGCAGGGGCTCTTGCCTGGCTTGCAAATTGTCGATAGTGGCCCCGATCGTGACTTCGGTTTGAAAAAAATGGATCGTGCCAAGTCTGAAGCCAGCCCCGAGCGAGTTGCGTCAATAAACAGCAACGACCGAATAGAGCCCCACGGTCTGCCAGGACGCGGTGGCAATGACAGACAGTCTATTGTCGAAAATTCGCAACGGACTTTGGCTGATCCAAAGGCCACCGCCGCAGACAAGTTGAGCACGGTAGAAAATCTTTCCAAAAATGGCATCAAAAATATTCAGGTTGCCGACAAAGACGGCAAGATGCGCGATTATTCAATAGAAACCCAAAAGAGCGGCGACCATGAGACTGTGCATCTCTACGGTAGAGACGATAACGGTAAAAATCAGATTGCCTTGCGCGGAGTAGATAACGGCAACGGCACCTTTAGTCAGGAAAAAGACAGGAACGGTCGCAATGTTGATTTTCAAGGAAGCCGCTGGGCCGATTCCCAGGGCGGAAAGAGCAACGTTGGACTGATGTCGGATGTTCAGAATACCGCTCCCATAGATTCTGGTAAGGCTCCGGCACGCTCTGACAGTGATTTGACACGTTCCCCAGATGCCGACAAGGCGCCTAAAAAACCCGCGGAAGCCGGTGACACTCCGAAGCCTGAAAAGGCCGCCGACGCCGGTGACGGTCAGAAGCCTGAAAGATCACCGGGTTCAATAGATCGGTCGCAATTTGATGACGAATTGAAGAATCCAACAGTTCGGGATGCATTTGCTAGACGCATGACCGCGGAAGTAGGCTCACAAGGACCAGCGGCCCAAACTGCGTTTGCCGAAGAGGTGATGAATAGAGCCGCAGCTAGGGGGCAGAAACTCATGCAGGCCCTTTCCGGCAAATACTATAAACATCATAACCCCGAAAAATTGCCCGAGGCTGACCCTCGGTGTCTTAAAGTAATTGATGATGCCTGGCATAATGGGACTGATACTATACACGGTGCAACCGGCAACTCTTCGAAGCACGTAGGATTCGGTGTAAAAGGTGGCCATTACGATGCTAACCGTAATTGGGTTTCTCCAAACCAAACAGCCAACATTGGCGGAGAGAGATTTGGCTACGAACAACAAGATGTAGCCAAGGGTTGGCTTGATCAATACGCAAAGCTTAAGCAGCAGGCTTAGTCGGTAGATTCAAAACTCGTGATCTCTTCGTAAATTTAGAGGTGCGTTCAATGGTGCCACATGCCAACAAATTTTGAAACAACCGAAAATCATGTAGCGCAGTCGCTTAGGTCACAGCCTGATAGTACGAGGGCTTTCAATCAGGAATTGCACGACATGAAGCGATGCGAAACCGCAACTGCTTTTCAGCAGGACATGGGCAAACTCAATGATGATTTGCATAAACAGGGCTTACTGCCTGGATTGCAAATTGTTGAAAATGAAAAGACTCATGATTTTGAATTGAGAAAAATGGATGATGCCAAACAATCTGGTGTTCCTGATAAGACTGCGCCAGATACAAGCGACACTGAGAGAGAGCGACCAGAGCCAACGAGGCAAGGTGGTGGAGGCGGTGGTGGTGGGCACCATCATGGTCGTCACGGACATCATCATGGTCACCATGGACGCCATCACGGACATCATCACCATAGCGGCAATGAAGGCGATGGCAATGAAGGCGATGGCAATGATGACACCGGGCGTGGTGACGAGCAGTCTGATACACCAGAGAAAGGCGTTCCAGGCGACAATGGCGACGGCTCGAAAATTACAAACGACGGCTCAAACATGAGCAAACATGATAAAGAAAAATATATCGTTGGAGAGTTGACGAAATCAACTAAAGACGGCGGATTGGGTCTAACTCAAAAGCAAGCTGCAGGAGTAATTGGCAGTCTTGAAGGCGAATCTCCCGATCTTTATTCGGGTCGAGTCGATCATAAGCATGAACATGATCTTGGTTTCGTGAATTGGGTCGGTAGCCGCAAGAGAGAGCTTGAGAGCTTCGCCAAAGCACAAGGCAAAGATCCAACTGACTTCAAGACCCAAGTTTCTTTCATGGAAAAAGAATTGCAAGGTAGTGAGCACAAAGCTCTCGATAGATTGAAACACACGACCACTGTCGCCGATGCTGCTAGATCTTTTACCAGCAATTATGAACGGCCTGGCATACCACACATGAAAAATCGCGTAAATAACGCTGAGCTAGCTTACGAAAATGTGCAAAAATGGCAAAATAACCCAACGCAACCAGGTGCTGTACCTGGCTACGAAGCGGCAGTATAGTCGACTTACACAGATAGTTCTGGCAGCCCTAGTGTGCTGATTTCGGCAGACAGCTCGGCTGCCGTTGTGAAAACAATTCCATGCATACCCAGTCTGCGTGCGCCTTCGACATTGTGTTCGCGGTCGTCGAGGAATACTGTTTCTTCTGCTCTTAAGTTTAGAGCGTCAAGACAGTGTTGATAAACTACGGCGTCTGGTTTATTCGCTTTGATATTGCAAGAAAAGGTGTAGTGGTCGAAACTCGGCAGCCATGTGCATTTATCGACAATATACCGATGCAATTCAATTGGCATGTTTGAGATTATCGCTGTGCGATAGCCATGTTCTTGCAGTGAACCAGCCCAATTAGCCATGACACGATTGGGACGACTCCAGCTATTGAAGTCTATTTCGATCAGCTGTTCGAGCTGTTCGGCGGAAATTTGGCAATTGAGATTGCGCACGATTTTTGACCAGTATTGCTGACCATCTGTTGCACCTGAATCGTATTCATCGCGGTGTTGCCAGTAAAGAGTTTCGAGTAAATCAAGCTCAAGGTCCAGACATTTTGCCATTAGCGATAAATCGGAGCGTTCTTGAGGCAAACACAAAACATTGCCATAGTCAAAGAGAACTGCCTTCACTTTAGGCACGAGAAACTTCCTTTTCGGTAGCATGATTAGGCTCGGAGGCTACTAAATCAGGCGTATCTTGATGATCCGCTTTTGGCATAAAACGCATAACCCAGATCTGGAAGTCGTCGATGTAAGTAAAGACGACTGGGACAATGATCAGAGTCAATAGCGTGGACGTAACGAGACCGCCTACCACGCATATAGCCATCGGAGCTCGTGCCTCAGAACCAGCACCGATACCCAATGCAATTGGCAACATGCCAGCAATCATAGCGATTGTCGTCATCAAAATCGGACGCATACGTGCTTCGCCAGACTCCACAAGGGCTTCGTAACGAGGTTTGCCCTCTTTCATAGCCATCAGACAGTATTCAACAAGCAAAATTGAGTTTTTGGTCACCAATCCCATCAACATTACGATGCCTATAAGCGCATAGAAACCGAGTGACTGGTGTGCGAACACAAGTCCAATGAGGGCACCACCTAACGCCAGAGGTAGTGACATCATGATCGTTAGAGGATGTAGATAGCCGTCGAAAAGCAAAACAAGTACTGCGTAAATCAGTAAAATTGCTGCACCCAGAGCCAGACCAAAACCGGTGAAAATGTCTTTTTGAATTTCGACGTCACCAGATGGTGTATCGGTAACATTGTCTGGCAAATTCTTGTAGCCAGGCAGCTGATGTACCAGGGTGAGCGCTTGACCGAGTGGCAAATCTGGATCGAGGCTTGCATCAATGGTCACCTGACGAGCTCTGTCCATACGGTCAATTTGAGCCGGTCCACTTCCCATTTGCACTTCAGCCAGGGTACTTAGTGGTGCCAATCGTCCGCCTTTGCCTACAACACGTAGATTGCGGATGGTTTCTAAGTCGGCTCTGTATTTTGGATCCAGTTGTACTCTTATATTGATTTGTCGATCTGATAAATTGAATTTGGGTAAATTGGCGTCAACATCACCAAGGGTGGCTATCATGGCGGTATGTGCTATTGATTGCACCGATACGCCCTGCTCGGCTGCTTTAGAGAAATTTGGTTTGACCAAAATTTCGGGCTTTTGTAAGGAAGCACTAGAGACGATGTCAGAGATGCCCTTGATTGAACGCATTTCGTCAGCTAGTTTGTCAGCTTGTCTACCTAAAGACACACCATCATCGCTTGTTAGCACTACTTTCAATTTGCCTGTGATACCACCCACTCGATTGAAGGCCAGTCGCGCACCAGGCACTTCACTCAATTCTTTGCGCATTGAAAGTTCAAATTGTTGCTGGCTCAATTTGCGTTTTTCGCGCGGCAACAAAGTGATATAGATGTTCGCTTTATTGACTTCACCGCTACTGCCACCGCTGTTCATTTTGCCGGTAGTGGGGGTGCCTACTGTCGCAAAAACCTGCGTTACTTCGGGGCGAACCTCGAACTTTTTGCCCAGTTTTTGCACCACTGCAATTGTATCTTCGAGCGTGGCACCCGGTGGCACCTGGACGGTCAACATAGTTTCGTTGCGGTCAACATTCCCAATGACAGATGTGGGCAGTGTACGCATTAATAAAATACTGGCGATGAAAAATGCCACACCTGTAACCACTGTCAAAAGACGGTGACGCAGTGCGACGTGTAAGAGCCAATCATAGCCTTTCATGAGCCAAGAGGCGCTCTGGTGCTCTTTCATAGGGCGCATGAAATAGGCAGCTAGCAGTGGGGTGAGCATACGTGCCACAACCAGCGAGAACATCACAGCTGCAGCCACAGTTAGACCAAACTGTCGCAAGAATTGTCCAGGGATACCACCCATAAATCCAACTGGCACGAATACTACAACCAGCGTCATCGTAGTGGCAACGACAGCCAAGCCAATTTCGTCAGAGGCGTCTAACGCCGCTTTAAATGGCTTTTTACCCATGTTCATGTGCCGCACTATGTTCTCGATTTCTACAATGGCGTCATCAACTAGCACGCCTACAACCAGAGACAATCCAAGCAAAGACATATTGTTCAAAGTAAAGCCAGCTACTTTCATCACGGCAAAGGCCGGAATAAGAGACAGCGGCATTGCGGTTGCCGAAATAATAGCTGCGCGCCAATTGCCCAAAAATAGCCAGATAACGATGATTGCAAGAATGGCACCAAAAGCTAGAGAGTCGATACAGGCTTCGTAGGACTCGTGCACAAATCTTGCTTCACTGCGGATTTTATTGATTTTTACATCAGGCGGTAAAGTCAGCTCGAGCTTTTTGAGTTTGGCATCGACGCCATCTTCAACCTGCACCATTGTTGACCCAACACTTCTGACAATGGAAAATGCAACCACTGGTTTGCCGTTAAATAAGGCTGCCTGACGTTGTTCTGTTGTGCCGTCAACGATAGTGCCAAGGGTATTTAGACGGGCGAAGTTGCCTGTGTTGACCATTACCTGAGTGTTCGCTAAATCATTGACGGTCTGAGCGCTTCCCAGAGTGCGGATAGATTGTTCTTTGGCACCAAGCTGTCCTCGACCGCCAGGCACATTCATATTGAGATAACGAATTTGCATCGACACCAGATCTGCTGAAGCACCAAGCGCGTTCAGCTTGGTTGGGTCGAGATTGATATTGATTTCACGATCGACACCGCCTGCTCTTTGCACCTGCCCTACACCCTGCACAGAAAGCAGATTGCGAGCGATGTTGTTGTCGATAAGCCAGCTCAATTCTTCAACTGAACGTTTGTCTGACGATACTGTATACGTGACAAAGGCGCTGCCGGTAAACTCAACACGTTGAATTACTGGTTCTTCAATGCCTTGAGGCAATTGCGTCCTGATTTTGGAGACTTCATTGCGCACGTCATTGACAGCTCTATCGGTATTTGTACCAAGAACAAATTCAACAGACGTGGTCGATACGCCCTCGTTCACGGTCGAGGTTATATGTTTGATGTTGCCGATGCCCGCGACAGCGTCCTCGACTTTCCTTGTTACCTGGGTTTCTAGCTCAGATGGTGCTGCACCAGATTCGGTGACTGTTACAGATACCAGGGGCAAGTCGATGTTTGGGTTCTCGTCGATGCCCAGACCCATGAAAGCAACCATGCCCATGATTGACATGATTAGAAATAAAACTGTTGTTGGCACCGGGTTTTTGATGGACCAGGCGGAGATGTTGCGAATATCCATTACCGAACCTCAGTGTTTAGAGACGGCGACATAGTCGGCATCTTTCAAGAATCCTGCACCATCGACAACAACTTGTTCGCCATTATTCAAACCAGAAATTATTTCCACGTCGTCATTGACTCGGTTACCAGCCTGAATCAGACGGCGTTCGACTTGATCGTTATGCAAAACAAATACGGTGCTTTTCTCGTCGCGGCTGATGATTGCCTGCGATGGGACGGTCAATGCAGAATATTTGCCAACGTTTATATGCCCTTCGGCATACATGCCGGATTTCAATCCCTTATCGGCTGGAACGTCGATGCGCACAGTTGCCAGTCGCAAATCCGCATCAATGAGAGGACTGATCTCTCTGACAGTGCCTGTTATTTGATCGTTAGTTCCGAGCGTATTATCGATGCTCACCTTTTCGCCTGGTTTGATGAATTGCAAATCGCTTTCAGGAACTTGCGCCTTTAGTTCGAGACGATTATCTCGAGACATGTAAAACATCGTTTTGCCAGCCGACGAAATATCACCTAGATGCACATCACGCCTGGTTAGCAGACCATCAACCGGCGCCTTGATCAGCGTTTGAGCGATTTGCGTTTGCAGTCTTTGCACATTGCCTTCAATTTCTTTGACGCTAGCCTTTGCAATATCTATGTCTTCACGACGTCCACCGACATGAGCCATCGATAGTTTTTCTTGAGCCTGCTTCAAACCAAATTTAGCTGCAGTCACTCGATGTTCCGCGCTGCGCACAATAGCCGCGTCAACTTGAGCAGTTGTCTCTCTGCCTTCTGCTTCTTGGTTGCTGACCACGCCTTCCTTTTTCAAATATACATAGCGTTTGATATTCGCTTCAGCATTTTCGAAATTAGCTTTCGCCTGAACAAGCGCAGCTTCGGTATCGGATACATTGGCTTCAGCTTGAGAGACTGCGGCAGTCATTGAATTAATATCTTCTGGACGATTTGGTTGGACTGATTTCCTGACTGTGGCGACAGCCGATGCCAGCCTTGCTTTTTCGCTCTGTAATTGTGCATTTAACTGTGAGGAATCTAACGTCGCCAGCAGTTGTCCTTTCTTAACAGTTTGACCTTCATCAACAAGAATTTTTTCTACCTGTAAACCAGAGGTGGTGGCTCCAATGGAAATTGGATCCCATGCCGAAATCGATCCGTGCACGGCCAGTTTGCGCTCGATTGGCTTAACCTGCGGATTCTGCACTGACACAGTCAAGACAGGCGCATGCAGCTGATTTTCCTTAGACTTTGCGGCAGGACTGTGTCCAGCCTTTTGCAAGCTGAATACCATAGCTCCAGCCCCTGCCACGATGAGACCGACCACAACAGAGCGTATCAACAACTTTCTGTCGCCTCTACCAGCTTGTTTCGACCCACTCAAACTTTGATTGGAGAGTTTGCCAGCTTGCTGGTCGCTCTGATTAGTTTGATGGGTAGAATTTTGCAATTTATCGACTTCGACGGTTTTCATGGGGTAGCTTTTCCGGGGGCTTAGTGACTTATTGGCATCCGATATTGTATAACCAGCTGGCAAAATCGACAGCTGTCATTCGCTCATGCAGTGGTGGACAATTAGTTAATTCCATACTAGAGTATGAAATCATACAGTGGTAAGATTGTCAACATGAATACAACCAACCTTAATTCAAATAGAAGAGAGCGTAAAAAGGAGCAGACTAAGCAAGGGCTGCTTCAATCGGCGTTTAAATTGTTCATTGAAAAAGGCTATGACGAAACGACCATTGACGACATCGTCAGTGCGGCTGACGTCGCGAAGGTGACTTTCTATTATTATTTTCGTTCGAAAGAAGAAATTGTTGTCGAAATGAAACGGCAGACCGCCGTCGAGACGCTCGCTCGCGCTCAAAAGCAATTGGCTGAAAATATCTCGGCTGTGTCTATTTTGCAAACAATGATTGACGATTTGATTGCCTGGATTGAGGTGAACTGGCGCATGGTCGAGGTTTTTGCCGCTCAACGTTTTGCACCGCAAAAAGGAAAAGAATTGTGCGGAGAGCATGAGACGCCACCTCTTGTTATATTTTTGGAAGCGCTCGTTATCCATGGTCAAAAGACGGGTGAATTTCGTCGCGAACTGATTCCGAATGAAGTTGCTCATTTTCTTGCTCTAGGTCTGATGAATGCTTTTTTTGTTTGGATGAAAAACGGACGTCAGAATGATGCGCTGAAAGCCAGCATGCAGAGATGTGCTGATTTTATGCTCAATGGTCTGTTGCCGAAAACTTAGCCTAAAATTTAGATGTTTTTGCGTAGCGCGGTATCTTCAAACAAGGCGTGCTGTAAAACTTTGACAGCTGTTGCATGCAGCTCTTCGCTGTTAATACTGAAACAGGGCATAGCGCACGACATAATCACACTGTGCAAAACTCCCATTATCACTTCGGCGAGATCCACCGGTGGATACTTACGCGTTCCTTCAATTTGCATCAGGCGTTCCATTGCTCTCGACATTTGATTTCTGAATTCAAGCCTTGGCCCTTCTTTGGTCTTTTCGTCAGGAGCTTGTTGCTTGAACAAGCGAAAAAGATCTTTTTCTTCTGTACCTATCCTCACTGCCCAATCCACAAGAACTTTGACATTGTCTGGTGAATCCAAATTAATCAGCACTTCGGCAAATGCAGAGCTCAAACGAGTAAAGAAGTCCTCACCGATGGCATTTGCCAGTGCCTCCTTGGAGTCAAAGTACAGATACAAGGTGCCAGGAGCGACTCCAGCTTCGACTGCAATGTCTGACATTTTTGCGGCCGCATAGCCGTCACGCAACAAAATCACTCGGGCCGCTTTCAATATGGCGCTGCGCTTAGCCGGATCGATTTTACGTGCCATTTGACTTTTGGTTACTCGTAGAAGCTGGAGAATAGATATTCATCCGAGGAAACCATGCCCAGGTCTACTTTGTCAAGTTTTGGCATCGGCTTCACCAGGGACTTCTTTGCATCATATACAGTGGCTCGCACATATGTGACCATAGCACTTTGACCAAGATACTTTGCAGAAAAAGCAGACATTGACTGTTTTATTTGAGTGCTGTGCGTGCCGAGGACGACACCAAACAAAAGAATCAACAGCAGATTTTTAGCCGCTGCGCCTGAATTGACCAGCTCATGAAAAGGCACCATATTGGCACCACCTTGCAAGCTATAGAGCAATGAAAGTACGCCGGCTAAAATCGCCATCACTTGCAATGCCTTAACTACATTAGCCATTGCCGCAGCACTTAGCTGACTGATGATGGTTGCCGCTATCACAAATAATGCAGTAACGAAAAAGGCCACCGGACGTTTGCCTACATTTGCAGCGATAGGATTGATGATGTTTTCGCCGATAAAAGAACCGAGAAAAAATACCGACACCACTAATTGCGCGTAATTGGTGGGAAATCCCTGCGGTATCAGTGCTTTGATAAACGTTTTCTTTTGAGTGGCTATTTGACACTGAATGTTTTGCTTTTCTCTTTTAAACGCTCTGTCGGCCGCAATCAAAGCGGGTTGCACAGCGTAATGAGAATTTGAGCAATTCGCGATATTCATTGATAATCTCCCATTGTCATAATATTTTGCGTGAGCATTTTGGGGTCACGGCGTACGAACATAAGCACCACGCAGAACGCCCCTAGCAGAATGGGGGCGACGCTGCCCGAGTATTCTTGCCAGCGCAAATGGGTGGCAATTGCTCCAAGCATCAAAGTGGCGAGAAATGAAGCTGCATAGCTTGCTCTACTTGGTATTAGTAGCAAAGCTGAGGCGCCGAGTTCGGCTATTCCTAGCGTGACTCGGAACCAATCTGGATAGCCCCAGCATTGGAAGCTTTCCACCACAGATGGTGACGGCATAATCTTGTGCAAGCCTGAACTTACGAAAATAACCACCAGAAATAAAGTTAACAGCCAGCTGCCTGTCCCCTTAATGAGTCGTAAATTGCAGTCGTGGGAATTAGTCATTTGTCCTCCCCTTTTCACCATAAGCCCAGAAGAATACGTCCAGTGGGTTTTCTATAGAACCGTTTGAATGAATTCATTCATTAACGAGTAGTATACTGAATGAATTCATTCAATTACAAGGGCCTGGAAATTAATGATCGTTCAAAAAAATGATCATTTGTATGGGCTACTTTTTGACTGAATCTGCGTCTCATCAATGCATATGTCTTAATTGAGTAGGTATCGTACACAGAGGACCTGACTTTGAACTTTCTGCAAAATATAGCTATACAGTTTGCCTTTCTCTATGCGCCACTAGTCCATTGTGTGAGCGAGCAAGTGACACCTGTTCTATATAGAGGACCGGATCCCAAAGTCAAAGATATCTATGCGCTGCACGATAAAGGCGTAAAGACGATTATTTCACTGCGTACGAATCCAGAGCACGACAAAGAACGACTCTGTCAGAAACTTGGTATGAAGTGGGTGCAAATTAAAACTGGTGTTTTCAAGACACCAAGTGCTGATCAGTTTGATCAATTCCGCAGCATCGTCAATGATCCCAAACAACAACCTATATATGCTTCCTGTGAAATTGATATGGATCGCACTGGAGTTTATATTGCTGCTATGCGTATGGTCGATCAACACTGGACAGCTGCTCAGATGGATGATGAATTCAGATTGCATCATCAAAAGCGTTGGTGGCCTATATTTCGCAAATATCAGCGCGTAGTCACTGAATACGCTGACAGCAGACTAGCAAAACTGCCGTCAGATTCCTCCGCCACAAATAATGACATTGCCGCCGGTACGGGGGCTGAGACTTCAGTTGGTTCAGAGCGAAACGCCGCGAGCTTCAGCAAAGAGCCAGCCGAAACATTGTCCGTGGATGCAAAAAAACTAGTCAAATAGGCGGCAAGGTGTACTGCTTGCCTCGTAAACGAGTAAGCTAAGCAAGTATTTGTTCAACTGTTTGCGGTAGTTTCGTTATGTCATCAGTGGATCGTTTGATATCAGTTTGGCTTGCTCTGTTAGTCAGTTTTCTGTGTCTTGCAAGCTGTTCACGTCTAGAGAAAAAGACGCTGCCTGCTGCTTTTACAGTAGAGGTAAAAGACCCGTTATTTAAGCGCATTTCTGACGCCAGTCAGAGTTTTCATGTCAAGGCTTCTGGAACATTCAACGCTGGTACTTTCACCGTCAAGGGCGTTCCACTCAAATGTGAGCCGGACACTACTTTCATATTCGATTTAAATTTACCAATTGAAGAGCCGGGCAAAATCAATACGGGCGTAGCCACCGGCAAACTAATAACGTCAAAACCACTGATATTGTCGGCAGTACCAATGCCGCAAACGATTTTGTTAGAAAATGGGAAAGCCACTGCTGACGTTGATCTCGTTAAGGCTCTTGGTTATTTCTTATTCAATGTCCTGCAGTATCAAGCGGTCGATCAAAGTGGTGGTGGCGACTTTCGCAATATTCTCAAGACAATGGTGGCACAAGAAGCCACAATAGATTTAAGACCAGACGCGAAATTTGACCTTGGTCGTTTGCACATAAATTGCGACAAAGACTCCCGGGTGTTATTTACGAATGTCAAACTCAATGAAGACCTGAGTTATGAGGGGCAATGTTTGCTGGACATCAAATTTGCAAAGGGCTGCAAATATGAAGGCAAAAAAGTCGATATAGAATTCAATGATGGTGATACTGATTTTGTCTTTTTAGCGAAGAGAAAAAATGGCATCTTCAGCCTCTCCACCGACAAGAATTTGAAACCGCTGAATGTTCAAGGCGTGACGTACAGATTTGGGAAAACAAAACAGTGCAATGTCACGGGCGACGCTATTTTGACGTTCAAACGTTTCACCTTCGAAAAGACTGAAGGCGCTGACCATGGGGATTTGCATGCTTTGGCAGATCTTGATTTGTTGAAGGCGAAGTTGTATCTCAAAAATCCAAAAATGGTTCTAACTGCTGCTTTCAAGGAAGTAATTAATTCAAAACTGCAGATAGACACACGTGAAGCAGGACGAGAGTATCTGTGGTCAACAGCTAAAGCTTATCCAGCAGCCACCATGGAACTGCATATCAATCGACCCAATTCACATGTCGAAGTTTTGACTACCGACGCCAACGTCGGACCGGTTAGTCTGGACAAGCAAGGTGATCTGGGCTTTTTTATGGACAATGGAGTGGCACAGCTGCATCAAGTTTCCTGGTCTAACGGCAAGCGCAGTTTTAAACTGATTACGGCGCCTGGATCAACCCTATCGATTCCAGATGGAAAGGATTTCAATCTCAACAAAGATTCGGCCGGCATGCATTTTTCATTACCACTTGCAATTAAGGCAGGAGCTGCAGATTTAATTGGAGCCAAGACCAAATTGCATTTGAGTAACGTCAAGGGCAACGTCCATGTTGTAGTCGATAAAGAAATCGAGTTGAATAGCGACTTGTCACTGACTCTCGATAAATGTGCAATTCTTGGTAACAATCCAATCGACGTTAAAGTCGGTGCTATCGATTTATCTTCAAAGAGTGGCAAGTCGCTTGCTCGTTTTAAAACCTGCTCAATTACCGTGCCAGACGAGGCATTGCTTGCCACTATCACCGACCAATTGCCGCAAAATAAAGAATACAAAATGGACAAAATTGTTTTGAAGAATCAGAAGTGGCGATATCGCGATGCCGTTATTAACAAATTGCTGGTGAAGAAACTGGCAATCGATAAAGTGCAGTGGTCCAACCCTAATGAGGAGAGCTTTTCTGGAAATTGCGATGTCGAAGTCGATGGCACTGTAGAAAAAGGTGGCATGCTATCAGTCATAAAAAAGACGAAGAAATGGGAAGAATGCCCCTGGTCGGCGACTGGCCACTTGCAGGGTAAAGGCAAATTTTCATTCAAATTCATTCCGAATAAATGCCTCGCTGACAGTGGTTTGACCTATCAAGTCGGCATAACTCTGCCTCCGCCAGATGATGTGAATCTAGACTGGGACGATGTTTCTAAAGGTCTGTTCGCTGGCACGGAACGTTCGATTATCGTCGGTTTGATCAAAAAGATGAAACCAGTCACTTTAAATTACGATGGCAAAATAGATTTGTTCAAACAAAAGCGTGCATCGATGCAAACGCTGAGTGTTGAAAATGTTGTCACCAAGCAAGCAAAAGACGGCGTAGAAATTGGATTCAACGCCGACGTTTCGCTTTAGTTCTTTTTGATTGGAGCGTCAATTAGTTGACGCGGATACCAATTTTTGCACGCTTTTCATTGATCAAGGCGATGTCTTTATCCATTTTGCTCTGGACTGCATCAAAGTCTTTTTCAATGCGTCTGCGGGTACCGCTTTTCAGTTCACCTTTACTGTTGCGCTTGCTGTCCAAAGAAGCAATTTCGCTGAGCTTGTTGTTTAGATCAGCAACCTGGTCTTTGGACAATTTGCCCGCGGTATACTCGTCGTTCATGCGTCGTTCGATTTTTGCACGACGCAGAGCATAATCTGAAGCAAAATAAACAAGATTGTTGTCGACGACCATGAAGTGTTCAGGCAATGCAGTTGGAATGGTACTGAGAGTGACCAGGTTGCCTGATGCGTCAACTGTCGCCATTGTTTTGCCACTGGTTTGATCGATAACATAATATCCAGCAGGAACTGGCCGACCGTTTATCATTCTGGTCACTGGATCGTATACACCGCGAGATAGGCCAGTGGTTGGGTCGACAACCACGTAGCTAGCGCCCGCCTGCAATGCAAATGTTTGACTGGTGGTTGTCGTCGTGGTTGTGGTTTCCTCGGCTCTAGCTGCATTAACTGCACTGCCGATGACAAATGATGCTGCCAAAATCGCTGCCATAAATTTCATATACTCAACTCCCCTATTCTTTTTGATTTGTTAAACAGTAAGCTGTTAACTTTGCGAATTTCGATTCGCACTTGTCGTCAAGACGTGGGTGGCTTTGCTGAGGTTCCAGCCGACAAGCTAAGCAATAAGACTACTTCTTTTATTACTACAATCTATTGACAGTGCCCGATAACGCCTGTAATCTGCTGAAAGATTACTCAGGTGTTTGCAGAAATGTTGCCTTCCAACAGTTTGTCCTTAAATCAAAATCGTCGCCGCCGCGGATTCTCCTCGAACCCGGGCACGATTTGAGCTAAGCATTAGCACCAAAATCGAATCATCTCCCGGGTTTAACGATCCGGGATTTTTTTTGCACTGAAAATTGCAATTATCACTTTTATAAATAGATATAGATGGAGTGGCGATGAAGAAAATATTACTGGCATACAGCGGCGGACTAGACACTTCCTGCATTTTGACCTGGCTTAAAGAAAAATACGATGCTCCGATCATCGCTTATTGCGCTGACGTCGGCCAGGAGGAAGATTTTGAAGCGGTTAAAGCCAAGGCATTAAAAACGGGCGCCGAAAAATGCATAATCGATGATTTGAAAAAAGAATTCGTCCAAGACTATATATTTCCATCGATTCAAGCTAACGCCGTCTACGAAACCGTTTACCTCATGGGCACGTCGCTTGCCCGGCCCTGCATTGCTAAAGGTATGGTCGAGGCAGCGTTAAAAGAAGGCTGCGACTATATTGCTCATGGAGCAACCGGAAAGGGCAACGACCAGGTTCGCTTTGAACTGACGATGAAAGCGCTAGCGCCGCATTTAAAAGTCATCGCTCCCTGGAGAGAATGGGAATTTACCGGGCGCAGCGATTTGTTTGATTATGCCGAAAAACATGGCATTCCATTACCAATAACCAAAGAAAAGCCTTATTCAATGGATGCCAATTTGATGCATATCAGCTATGAAGGCGGCATTCTGGAAAATACCTGGAACGAAGCAACAGAAGATATGTACTTATGGACGACAGCACCCGAAAAGGCTCCTGCTGAGGCTGAATTTGTCACTGTTGATTTCGAAGAAGGGTGTCCGGTTGCTATCAACGGCCAGACCCTGGGACCAGTCGCTTTGATGAATGAGATCAACACGCTTGCAGCTGCTCACGGCGTCGGACGAATTGACATTGTGGAAAATCGTTTTGTTGGCATAAAATGTCGCGGAGTTTATGAAACACCAGGAACGACAGTGCTAATGCAAGCGCATAAAGCAATCGAGTCAATTGTATTAGACCGTGAAGTTGCACATTTAAAAGAATCGCTGGCTATCAAAATCGCCGAACTGACTTATAACGGTTTCTGGTTTGCGCCTGAAGCAGAGCTTTTGCGAGGCTTCGTTGTGGAAAGTCAAAAGTTTGTTACAGGCACAGCGAAAATCAAATTGTATAAAGGGACATCGATGGTGGTGGCACGCAAATCGCCGCAATCGCTATATAGTGAAAAGCAAACGAGCTTTGAAAATATGTCGGCATTTAATCCAGCTGATGCCGGTGGTTTTATCAATATCAATGGTTTAAGACTTTCTACATGGAGCCAGAAGCATGCAAGTACTGAGAAAAGCCTTCAGCCAACAGCTTAATGAAACTCTGACTGCTTTCGTCGGTTCAGTTGATGCTGACCAGGCGCTCGTTGAAGTGGACATCAAAGGCAGCATCGCTCATGCGGCGATGCTTGCCGAGGTTGGCATTTTGAGCAAAGCTCAGGGCGCAAATATTGAACAGGGGCTCAAACAAATTCTCGTACTCGCCGAAAAAAAAGAATTTGTACTTAATCCTGTCTTTGAAGATGTTCATATGAATGTCGAAAAGAAACTGGAGGAATTAATTGGAGAAGATGCCCTCAGGCTGCATACTGCAAGGAGCAGAAACGATCAAGTTGCTCTCGATTTGCGCTTGTTTGTGCTCACTCAAATTGATGCGATTATGATTTTGCTGACCCATCTGCAATCTTGTCTAGCCAAATCAGGTCTTGCCAATATCGATGTAGTCATGCCGGGCTACACACATTTGCAGCGCGCCCAGCCAGTCTTGTTCGCTCATTCTATGCATGCTTTTGTGACCATGCTAGAAAGAGACAAGAGTCGCTTTATTGATGCCCGTGTGCGCACGGCTGTATCGCCTCTTGGAGCTGGTGCGCAGGCTGGTACTTCATTGCCAATAAAGCCTGCTTTTTCGGCTTCGTTACTCGAACTGCCAGCCTGCTTTACAAATTCTATGGACGCAGTCAGCGATCGAGATTTTGTCGCCGAATTTTTATTTGATAGTGCGATGACTGCTATTCATTTATCTCAACTGGCAGAAACATTGATTATCTGGGCAAGCAGTGAATTTGGCTTCGTCAAATTTGCCGATGCTGTCACCACTGCTTCGAGCTTGATGCCGCAAAAGAAAAATCCAGATCCAGTTGAACTGGTGAGAGGAAAAGCTGGTGGCATGCTGGGCGAGCTGATTAATGTGATGACTACTTTAAAAGGATTGCCACTTGGTTATAATCGCGACTTGCAAGAAACCAAGCCGCCTGCCATCAAAGTGGGCAAAGACTTATGCCTTGCCCTGAAAGTGATGGCTGTTGTTGTCGACAATATGTCTGTTTGCCCAGACCAAATGCTTGAGGCCGCAAGCGATCCTGGCATGATGAGTACCGATTTAGTGGAATTTTTGGTGGAAAAAGGTTGTCCGTTTCGTCAAGCGCATGAAGCGGTTTCGTCTTTAGTTGCCTATGCGCAAAAAAAGAATTTGCTGCTTTCGCAACTGTCACTCGCGGATTTTCAAAGCTTTGCGCCGCAATTTACAGAAACAGTATTTGTGTTATTTGATCCCCTTGGATCGGTCAAAGCGAAGCGCTCTGGCGGCAGTACGGCGCCGGCCAGCGTAAAGTCGGCTCTAGAGAAAGTGAAAACTAAGACCTGAGTCTTTGATGACCATCACAAGCAAAAAGCGTGCACCACTTATGATGCACGCTCTCTTTTCTAGCATTCTTAAAATCCGAAAGGAGATTAGCTTTTCGCTTTTTCGTCTTCGGCTTCAACGAGTTCGACGTCGATGTTAACTTTAACGTCGTCGCCGAGCATTGTGCCGCCGTTATCCAGCGCCTTGTTGAATGTCAAACCGAAATCTTTGCGGTTGATGGTGGTTGTAGCTGATGTTCCGCTATGGAGATGTCCTTTAGCGTCTTTGACTGGTGTTGCCAGTTTTTCGCAATCGAGTGTGACGTCTTTAGTGACGCCGTGCATTGTTAATGCGCCGGTCAATTTGAAATTGCCATTTGCTTCTGGTGTCACTTTCGACGATTTGAAGGTGATCGTTGGGAATTTAGCGACGTCGAAGAAATCGGGACTCTTTAAATGAGCATCACGATGTTCTTCATTGGTGTTGATGCTGGTTGTGTCGATGGTGGCATCAGCTGAAGCGTTTTTCAAATCCTTGCCGTCGTACTTGGCGGTGCCAGAAACTTTGGCGAAGGCGCCAGGAACTTTCGACACCATCATGTGCTGAATTGTGAATCGAACCGATGTGTGAGCAGGATCTAGCTTCCATGCAGTCGCGGTTTTTGCGGCGGTTTGTTCGATGGCAGAAACCGACTGAAAACCGACCAGACTGATCGCGAACACAGAAAGACCAATTAAAGATTGAGCGTTGTACTTCATGAATTCTCCGAATCAAAATAACTAGTGTACGAATATCTTTTCAGTTCCAACAGAGAAGCTGTTTGCAACCGCATATTGAACTACCAGAGACAGACTAATGCATATAGCGTCTCTGGTGTTCAAGTTTTATGCGAAGTTAACGACCCGCTGAAACTAGTTTTTGTTCGGCAGTGAGATGATCGATCTGTTCTTTGGCTTTCTTCATGGCTGCGGAGATTTCTTCTTCAGAGTGTCCGTCAACTTTTACAAAGGTTATGTCAGAGATACCAATGAAGCCGAAGATTGCCCGTAGATAAGGTTCGTGGAAGTCCATGCTGGCGTAAGGAGGTCCGTCAAAATTTGAACCTGAAGATCGAAGAATGAAAGCTTTCTTGTTTTGCAAAAGTCCTTTCAAGCCGTCGGCTCCGTAACTAAAAGTGCGTCCAACCACGACAATACGATCAATGTAGCTTTTGAAGGCGCCAGGCACGCTGAAATTGTACATTGGTACGCCAAAGACGTAGATGTCGGCATCAATGACTTCTTGTACGTTTTTATCTATCAGCGTCGCGTAATCCGATGACATAGCTTCCGTGCGTTGTTCAGGGGGTGTGTACATGGCTGAAATGACAGTATCTGTAAGTGGTACTAGAGAATCCTGCACCAGGTCTCGATAGATGACGCTGTCGGCAGGATGTGTTTCGATCCATTTTTCTACAAAATATTTTGAGAGCTGACGGCTGTTTGAATTCTTCGAGCGACTGCTCGAGTCCACATGCAATATTTTGGCCATTCCATTTTTCTCCAGTAGCGATTAGACTTTAATGATAGGATTGCCGCATTGGACTCTCAATGTCATTTAGTCCAAACTTTATATCCAATCGTCCAGATATGGGAAATCGCATGGTTTAATGGACATACTATCTGATACGCTCGACTCACTGCAATTTACAGGCAGTATTTATTGCAAAGCGGAATTTACTGCTCCGTGGGGGCTGCGCTTTGATGGCGCCAATGGTCACGCTGGATTTATTTTTGTAGTGCGAGGCAGTTGCTATGCCGATTTTGATGGGCTTGGGCATTCACTTACACTAACTGGCGGCGATTTTATTATGGTCCCTAAATGTAGTGGTTATGTTTTTAAGTCCGGCAATGATGCCGAGATTGTGCCAATAAGCCAGTTCCCACAACCAGGCGACGACGAGAAAGTGATCAAATTTGGTGGCGGCGGAGCGATGACAACGGCCATTATGGGCTGCATTACATTTGATACTATGGCAAAAAATCCGCTCGTTGATTCTTTACCAGAATACATCTATGTCAAAGCTGAACAATTACAAAGTGAACCCTGGCTAGAGATGACGCTGCGTCTAATAGTTTCAGAAATCTCAGGCAACAAACCTGGTTCAATCATTGCCATTAGCCGACTGACGGACCTTCTTTTTATTCACACTCTACGATTTTCTATCGGTCAATCAAAAGATTGTCCAAGCACTATAGGCTTTCTTAAAGCCATCTCCGATCCTCAAATTGGCTTGGCTCTCGCTTTAATTCATGAAAAACCCCAAGCACCATGGACGGTATCATCCCTGGCCGAAGCTGCCAATCTGTCCCGTTCATCTTTCGCTGTCAAATTTGCGGCGCTCACAGGCAAGACACCTCTGGAATACGTCACGTCTTGGCGCATGAATAAGGCTCAGCAACTTTTGAAAGAGGGTTCTCAAAATCTCGCCAAAATTGCCGTCGATGTCGGTTATCAATCCGAAGCCGCTTTCTCCAAGGCCTTTAGAAGGGAAACAGGGCTCGCCCCAGGAAGCTTCCGCCGGCAAAACGACCCCGACTATAGTTATTTGGCGGGAGCGACCTCCTCTTCGCCCTAACAATTTTGGGGCAGAGAACAGTAATTGATGGATTACCCAGTAAGTCCCACCAGACTTTGATCGCCACTGTTAAGCACGCCATTAAACAACTGAATCAGGCTTGGATTGTCACAATTGGGACTGGTTCGCCCGCCATTAAGGAATGTTAATTTTGGACTTGCAAAGAGGCGTGTGAAAATCTGTATATCGAAGGTATATTCCTCGGGGTTGCACCAGTATGAACGAAGGCAAAATAGTTGTAAGCAATGAGCGTTTGAAGAGGCTCGACGATCTGGCACAGAATGCGTTGAGTAGACGTAGATTCGATGTCGCTGAAGAATTGTTCGCCGAACGATTGACGATGCTCGGTCAGTATCATTATGTAGATGATCTGACGCTCGCTCTTACCTTGAACAATCTCGCTTTTACGCAGGAATGCCAGAGCAAATTAGATCAAGCCGAAGAACACCGCAAGCGCGCTCGCGAAATCTGCATGCAAAAACTTGAAATCAAGCCTGTTGTGCACGAAGCCTTACCACCAAAAGTTCAGCACGTTAAACCCAGTCATTTGCAACAGATTCGAGTCATGCGCTCCGCTTGAATAGACGACTGAATTTAAGCGACGTGAATCCGCGGACGTTCGTGCGGATTGCTTTCCGCTTCGCGCAATATTTCGCGCGTTACAGGCGCGGTCTCGCCTTCGCCCAAGAATAAATACTTCAAGACATAAAACAGCGGATTGCCTTCAGTCCAGTACATATAAGCGTTTGGAATGGCATGCGTTCTGTTCTTTAATGCCAGTAATACAGCGGCAATGGCGTTAGGCACAGCCGGACTTTCGCAAGAGAGAATGTAATAACTGCCGTCTTCGCGACCATTTACTGTCAGTTGCTCTTCGGAGAAATCAGATGCATCTTTGATAGTAACCTCAAGAAAAACTAGGTGAGGCACGTCGAGATAATGTTTTTCGCGTGCCTCTTCTGCGCAAGCATGGTAATTCGAAGAACCTGGTGGTCGCAGAATTATATGCATCGTTTTGCCGCAAAATTCTTTGATGATTTCGTCAGCCGTTTCATCGAAATTGACGCGTCTGGTGCGCAGCTCAGTAGAGCGCACTGCGCGCGAGATAAACGAAATCACAAAAATTGTGCCGATGAAGAACATCGCAATATGGATGCCTTCTGGTCTTTGTATAACATTCATCACTGTGGTGTATGCAAAGACTAGGAAAATTCCAGAAAACATCAGGCGTTGCCAGTGCCGTTGTTTTGGCGTAACAAGAACGCAGGCCAGAGCAGCCGAACTCATTAAGACGAGAACGCCAGTGGCGTATGCACCACCTTGAGCATCTACGTTAGCTTTAAATATATAGGTAACGACGAATGAGACCGCACCAAAGAACATTACAAGTGGTCGCGTTGCCCTGGCCCACATCGGCGCCATACCGAATTTTGGTAGGTATCTAGGGACCAGACTGAGAAGTCCAGCTAAAGATGAAGCTCCCGAAAACCATAAAATGAAAATTGTAGATGTATCGTAAAGCGAACCATAGACACTGCCCAAATATTGATGGGCGATATAGGAGAGCGCGCGACCGTTTGCCACGCCGCCTTCTTGAAAGTCTGCCTGCGGAATGAGCATTGTTGTAATCAAGCTACTAGTGAGCAAGAAAGTGGACATAGTAATGGCAGCGGCAGTCAACAGTTTGCGGGTATTGCGAATACGACCAGCTGGATCTGCTTCTGAATCGGTGGCGTCGCCTTCTACCAGGGGCATGACAGCAACACCTGTCTCAAATCCAGACATACCCAGAGCTAATTGCGGAAAGATAATCAACGACTGCAACGTCATAGCGAGCGGTGTTTTATACAAAGACCAGAGCTGCTGATGCCAGTTGCCCCATAAGTTGGGATGCAAAAAGATCTGATAGATGCCCACACCGGCAACGCCCAAATTGAGTAATAAATATGACCAGGTGATTATTACCGCCACCAAAATTGCTTCTTTAAAGCCAATCAGAAAAACGGTACAAAGAACGGCTAGCAGTGCAGATGTCGTGACCATGCGGTCTTGCAAAAAGGATATTTGAGTATGTTGGTGGCACAAATCAACGACATAAGAGTTTTGAGCAATGTGCGCGGCTGCGTCGGCTGCAGAAAGTGTAATCGTAATGATGAAGTCGGTAGCCGCAAAGCCAATTAGGACGAGAATCAGAACTTTGCTTGGCCAGCCAGGAATCATGGTCGCGAGCATAGAGATGCTGCCCTGTCCGTGAGGACTTTTTTCGGCGACCTTTTTGTACATCGGCAATGCGCCAAATATTGTCAGAAAAACTAGAACCAGTGTCGCCGATGGAGCAAGTACTCCGGCTGCGAGAGCGGCGATACCAGGCGCATAACCGAGGCTGGCGAAATAATCCACCCCGGTCAAGCACATAACGTTGTACCAGGACGATTTGTGTTCTTTATGGGCGGGAGCACTGGGCTTCATGCCCTCAAGAAACCAGCTATAAAACTTTCTCGAGCGATTCACTAATAGATTCCAAATCCCAATTGAAAAACGATGTCCAACGAAGCCTTCTAATTTTAGGGAGTGCGGAAAGGTTTGGCCAAAATGTTCCTGAGACTCTCAACACTTTACGAGATGCGAACGTGAGAAGCCCGCAGGTTGGCGCTTCCACCAGCCATATGAATAAGAATTCAGCCTGCGATAAAGATTGACTTCGCAATGTTAGTAGATCCTCACCTTGGCATCGTAAAAGAACGTTATAGAATGGGCACATATGCCCTCTTTCACTGTTAAGCTGCAGTGAGATATCTAGCTTTTCCTCAATTCAATCGGAGCTCGTGTACACGTGGCTAAATCAACAAAGTCTGCTCAACGAGTGATGACCAAAACAATCGGTGGCACAAAAGGCAAACGTCCAGAGTTTCCGATTCAGGCTGTGGAAAGCAATGCAGCCGCCGATAAGCAGGCCATGACAATTCATTACGGACTGCTTGCGTTGTGCGTAGTTGCAAGTGTCGGTGCTCTTGCCTATGGCGGTTGGGAAATTTACACCGGTATGGGCACCATCCCACTGAATTACGTGGCTATCGTAATTGGCGTCTTATCTTTGGCTTCCGTGTTTTTCATTGCTCGCAGTTTGCTCTGGTTGAGCATTATCGCCCCTGTAATGAATGCTGCCAAAGACAAAGGTTGGAAAGCCCAGGAAGAGCTTTGTAATAAAGGTTTGAAAATGTCCCGGTTCTTTCCCGATGGTAGCGCCGTCACATTGTCGATGCTGCTAGTCCAAAGTTTGCTCAGTCGCGGCTGCGTTCAAGAAGCCATAGAGCTTGGCGAGGTGCAACAGTCCCTGCATGGCGATAATCCTAAATTTGCCGAAACGCTGGCTCCTCTATATACAGCAATTGGTATGGCGCAGCAGGTCTCAGGCGACTTGAAACAATCTATTGTTTGGAATGATAGAGCCATCGACGCTTTTGGCAAAACAATGACCAAATTTGCCACCACTAAAAAAGGCTGGTTCACCAAGCTCGCTGAAAGTCAGGGGCAGGACATCACCGGGACCATGCAGACTCAATTGACTGTCGCTTATTTCAACAATGCCACCAGTCACTTCAATTTGCAAAATTTTCGTCAGGCCAAAGTGAATTTTCAAAAGGCCATGGAAACAGCCAGTCAAGCACCAGATTTTCCGGAAAAGGCAGACATCGTTAAGGCCAGTCGCGAAGCTATGACCCGCCTGAAGCACACTTAAAATTGCCAGTGAATAAATCGGCTTCGTGAAAATCGTTCACGATCCCTAAAAGTTCGGCCAGACGATCTTCAATTTTAGCGTTTGATTCAATAGCCAGACATTTGCCCAGAATCTCGGCGTAGGTATGCTTGTCTTCTAGCGTCGCTAAAAGCACTGATTCAGCTACTCTCCCCAGTTTCAGCTGGCGGCAGCGATGAGTTTCTGGATCACGAAAAAAGACTACAATCGTCGGTTTCTTTATTGGTGGCACTGGCAGTAGTGTGTCATTTAAAATTGCATCTACAGCCTCGACCACATCGAATGGATAACGACGATGGCAAAGTGTTTGATTGAGCAGAGGGCATAGAGTCATGATATCTGTCTGCGACAGCAATGGCGTAAATGAACCGTTAGCTGAGGGCTCTATACTTTCCTCAACTGCGAGTTCTTGATATTCATAGTCTGCAATTTCGGCGAGCCATGGTTCTTCTACCGTCAACTGCCCGAGATATTGAGAAAAATTTTGAGCTATGAAATTAAGCCGATAGTGTGATGGTGGATATGCCTGTAAATAATCTTCGATCAAATGAGTCCACTGATCTTCCTCGAAATAAGTGCGAACGGCAGGAAATATTGATGACATAACGCCATCAGCTGCGGTTTTCAGAAGATCGGCATAGATGACTACAGGGGCTTTAGGTAATAATTGAATACTCTGAAAGGTAGCGTATTCGGTGCTCGTCGACTGCAAAAAATGTTCGCGTTCTCGCTCACTGGTAAAAAGTTTTACTAGTTGCTGCTGAAAAATTTTAAGGTCAGGTTGCACATTGGGCTTGGATGGCAGATTTGACGGCACTTCCACTTTTTGTCTCCTCCGTGATTTCTCGAATCTGCTTCAACTCCAGCAAAATTTCTGAGAAGTCTGGAAAATTTTGGTCTCGTTCGAGCAAAATTCCCCTTACGTCAGTTCTGTTCAGGACGTATCTCAAGAGTTCGAAAACTGGCTCTATTACTGCCTCACCATGTGAGTCAATGATTTGCCCCGAGTTTATTGTGTGGCCAGCGACATGTATTTGCACCACCCTTTCTAAAGGTAGTGAATCAATATATTTATACGGATCGAAATTGAGGTTGGTGGCATTGACGTATACGTTATTGACGTCCAATAGCAGCCCGCAATCTGCTTTTTCGACAATTTCCGAAATGAATGCAGATTCGTTGAGTTGCGAGCCTGGTACTTGCAAGTAGTAGGAAATATTTTCTAACAGGAATGGTCGTTCAATAAATCTTTGAACTGTTTGCACTCGTGCCACCACATGATCGATGGCTTCTTGTGTCAAAGGTAAGGGGAAGAGGTCATGCAAATAGCGATTGTCTATCGAGCTGAAACTTAAATGATCGCTCCACCAGGGAGCTTCGATAAAATCGAGCAGAGCTTTTAGATCGCGTAGATATTGTTCGTTTAAATCGTCGCTGCTGCCAATTGACAAATTTAGACCATGAGAAACAAGCGGAAACGCAGCTTTTGCGAGTTTCAATCGCTTGCTTGCGCTTCCGCCTGTGCCCATGTAATTTTCGGGATTGATTTCAAGCCAGTCTATATGCTGATGATGTTTGAATATTTCATCGGCAATTTCACGACGCAAACCAAGCCCGACGCCAAGTGTTGGTAGCTCTTTTTTTATTTCAATAAAAGGCTGGCCAACTATTTGCCGCACTTACCTTCTTTGCCCTTTTTGTCTGCGCCGCAGGCCATTTCTTTGCCTTTGCCATCTTTTGAATGTTTTTTGACTTCTTTGACTTCTTTCTTTTCAGAACCATCATCGTTTTTTACGTCGGTGGTGGTCTTAGAGGTGGTGTCTGTAGTCTTGTCTGCTGCATTGGCGGCTTCAGTCATACCAATGCCGAAACTGATCAAAGCGGCAAGAGCTGTCAATTCTGGTTTAGAAAGTTTGTGCATTTAATTGCTCCTTAAAGCATACGAGTACAGTTGTCACTGTTCGCCGCAAAGTATATCTGGTTATCGAGAAAATTTGTACGGTTGTTGATTCTTGGCATGAGTCAAAACCTCAAACACTTTGCAGGTGTTCGAGGTTTGATGTAATTCCACGGGGCGGCTCTTTTTAAAGAATGCGGCTCAAGTCTTTGATATCCAGGCGGACGAGATTCAAGTCACGATATTTTTGGTCGATGCGTCGTTGCAGATCATAAGTGTTGTTTGGATCGTTATTTGCATCACCATGATGCAGTTCCCAATTCAAATCGTCGATGTCTTTCATCAACTTCTGTTCTTTGACTTGCAAAAACTTTCGGCTGCTATCGATTCTGAAAGCCATTTGACTGTCTTGTATAACAGCCATCGCCGGGGTGACATTTACGGCAATCGTGGAGATAAGAGCCACGCTGATACCGAGAATTACTTTGATTGTTTGATTTACTTTTTTCATTTTTCCTCCGAGGCAGTTCGACCTCGTGCTAGTAAGATAACAATCTAACGCTGTAGTGTCAAGCCTAACTCGTTAGCTTTCACTCATGTTGTTTAAACTCATGCATGTCAACAATCCGAAAGGCTTGTATGTCAATCTCTGACGCCGTTTCTATGGATTTCGAATTTTTTGCAACGGACATATATAAGGCGCCAGTAATCCATATAGATTACAGATACGCCATGATGACGATCATCTTTTCAACTTTGCAATGTTCTACTTAATATGGTGAATTTTTCACCGGTTAATTTCAGTCTAGGCCGTAAAAATCTTTGAAAAGCAGACGGCGATTGGCATCTTCTAAAATATCCGTGTTGTCACTGATTTGGTCGATTCCACCGATCAGGCGCTTTTGAGCTAGCTTCTTCATTTCTGGCTCTGTGATTTTTGCAGCTATGGCCTGCGAAAAGGCTCCCATGCTGATCGTCCAGAAAGGACGGCCATGGAACTGAGCAACATCTTCTGAGAGCGTTTCGGTAATTTTCAATTTGTTGTGCATAGCTGCTACAAATTTATAAGCGTGGCTCAAGTATTTTTCTCTGTTTTTCCAGGTGGAAGCTTGCAATATCTGCTCTAAAACAGGTGCTAGCTCTTTAGAACATGACAATTTCGTAAAAGCAGTGCCAAACCATTTGGCGTACGGTGCGTATGCCTTTTCCATGAGAAAACACAGCCGCATCAAATCTCGCACCAGACGCGCAGCAATCAATGAAGAGCCGATTTCGTCGCCCACAAGTCCTGCTCGCCCCATCAAATGTTCCTCTTGTTCGATCCGATTCCAGCCACTGGCAAGCAAATAGAGCCAAACATTGTCAGGGTAATAGGCAAACTGTTGACGCATCTCGTGCAGTTTTACTTCGTCTCGAAAAACTCGTCCGGCCGTTATCGAACGCAGTTTCTGTTCGGGAAAGGTCAACCAATCGACACTTTTAATTGTTTGCGCATAATCAAAACCAAGATAGTCTTTTAGAAAACTTGCTACTGAGAAAACGTCCACACGGTGTTGGATAAAATTTTGACCATCGGCGTCGGGCTTAGACAGCGCGTATTGAGTCGGAAAGCCGCGAAATTCCACTGGCAATTCTTGCTGCAGCACTGTATTTATTTCGCGACCATTTTTGACTAGATTTTCCGACTCAACGAATAGGAGCAGGCGTGGACCCCAGTCATGGTCGCTGGACATCTCTGTATCGAAGCCCAGAACTTCAGAACCTGCACCGATAAGAGCGCAGGCATATTTAAGTTGCGGCAGGCGTCGAGCCAGAATCGGCTGAACGATCTGACGGTAAAAACTTTCAGACAGGTCTAGTCCTTGAACAAAGTCGCTTCGATTGGAATTCATTTGCGGTTGTTTTCATCTCTTAGCCGTTTGGTCTGAATGTTATTCGATGATTTTGAGAGATTGAATGGTGGCCATAAAAACGTTCATGGTGGTGTCAAATGATGACGCTGAGTCTTGACCAAAAATGGCAAAAAGGCGCCGTTATACTAGGTTACGTAGCTAAAACCGCGGGTGCGATAATGATCTGGAGCGAATGTCTCAGTCGCACTTGGCTGACAATTCATTGCGTTGATCCAACGCCACTCCAAGGGTCACGCCATTGCTCGGATGATCAGCAATCTTGACCTGTCCCGATCCAAAAAAGAGTACTGCGTCAACACACTTGCTTGGTGTCTCATGCACGATTACTTTCGCACCAAGGGCAAGCGCTTGTTTATCAGGGGCAGCAGCCATCTCCCTTAACTGTGAACCTGTCAGTGTTTTTAGTTCATTCATGAATAGAGAATGTGCATCAACATCGACTTCCGGAGACAGTGTGGGCTGAATTCGGCCAGCTTGCAGATCGTCGAAAGCCGACTGCTTCAGCTTCTGAAGCGCATCGCCAGGATTGAATCGCTCTACCATACTTCACTTTACTCCATTTTGATGACAGATTGAATTTTGGACGGAAAGACTAGTGCTGTCCATGCTGAAAATACGAAAGTAACTGTCAGTCAGCGAGCATTCTATGCTTTAGTGGAGTCACATTTTGGCAGTATTTCTAAACTGGTTTTTTGCAGAAGATTGCTGGCGGTTTCGTGGATAACAAGTCGATTCATCGAAACGCGTTGTTTGATCTGTGTTGTTGGCAACCTGAATCATTAGCTACGCCTGCATTTGTTAAGGGGGCAACGACTTCCTTTCAGTTCAGGTAACGGGCGACCTTACCGGGCTTTGAGTGATATCCATGAATCAGGGCCACGATGAATGAGACTCAAACAATTTATAGAGGCTTGATATATGTCATATTCGTCTGTATTCCGGGCTTGGAACAATTTTTAGATCAAATTTTTAGAAGTTATCAATGGGAATCTTAATCAGCTGCCAGTCTCTTACCAAGTCTTATCGGTCGAGACCATTATTTAGCGATATCTCGTTTGGCATCGAAGATGGTGAAAAACTGGGTCTCATTGGTCCAAACGGTGCAGGCAAATCGACACTGCTTAAGATTTTATCGGGCATAGTCTCGCCAGATTCAGGAAGTGTGGTTTCACGTAAACGACTGAGAGTCGCTTATGTGCCTCAGGATGAGAATTTTCCTGAAGATGAGAGTGTTGATACCATCGTTAGACAATACGCGGCTAAGTCGCCCTTTGAAGACTATGAGCAGGAAGCGGCAATTGACTCGGTTTTAAGCAAGATTGGTTTTGTCGATCGCGAAGTTCTGACGCATTCACTTTCAGGTGGTTGGCGAAAACGCCTGGCCCTTGCTTGTGCATTAGTGCAGCAGCCCGAGTTGCTTTTAATGGATGAACCTACTAATCATCTTGATTTGGAAGGCGTTTTATGGCTGGAAAATTTACTGAAGTCGTCTCGTCTGGCTTATGTCGTCATCAGTCACGATCGGGCTTTTCTGGAAAACATCACATCACGCATTATTGAATTGAATCCGACTTACCCGCAGGGTGTACTCAGCGTTAAAGGTAATTACAGCCAGTTTTTAATGGCCAGAGAAGAGCAATTGAGCGCACAGGCCAATTTGCAACAGGCTCTTGCTAGCCAGGTTAGACGCGAGGTGGCATGGCTTGCTCGCGGTGCTCGAGCCAGACAAACAAAGTCGCGTGAACGAATAGCCGAAGCTGGAAAGTTGATGGACAATTTAGCTGATGTGAAAACGCGCAATTCAATGAATACAGCTATTGAAATTGGATTTGACGCCTCAGGTCGAAAAGCCAAAGAATTGATTTCAGTAAAACAGCTCAAAAAAGGTTTCAGTGGCAAAACGCTGATCAAAGATCTTTCGTTTGTTTTGAGCAATGGCACCAAATTGGGATTGGTTGGTCGCAACGGCAGCGGCAAATCTACCTTGCTCAAACTGTTGGTGGGGAGCATTGAGCCAGACTCTGGGACCGTTAAGCGGGCCAACGATTTAAAAATTGTTCTTTTCGATCAAAATCGCGAACAATTAGACCAAAGCAAAACTCTCAAGCAGTCGCTCAGTTCTGAGAGTGATTCGGTCGTCTATCGCGGCCGCAGCATGCATATCACTACCTGGGCGAAGAAATTTTTGTTTCAACCAGATCAACTCGATTTGCCTATTAGCTATCTCTCTGGTGGTGAGCAGGCAAGAATTCTCATTGCTAATTTGATGCTTTTAAGCGCAGACATTTTGATTCTGGATGAGCCAACGAATGATTTAGACATCCCTTCACTGGAAGTTTTGGAAGAAAGCTTGCTTGATTTTCCAGGCGCTGTAATCCTGGTATCACATGACCGCATGCTTTTAGATGAAGTCTCTAATCATATTCTCGCGCTTGATGGTAATGGTGTCTGCGAATTCTTCGCCGATTATTCGCAATGCGAAAAGATGTTTCAGCGCTTTGCCTCTGTCGATGATGAGAACGGTGGCAAGAACAAAAGTGAAAAATCTGGCAAAACTCAATCTCGTGTAAAAGAGACATCTGGTAAGAGTGCAAATTCAACGGCATTGAAACGTGAACTCGGAACGTTAATGGAAAAAATTGAAAAGACTGAAGCCAAAATTGAGTCGCTGCAACTACAGATGAGCGATACTGCAATCGCCACCAATTATGTCAAATTAGCTGAACTAGCAGCTGATCGAGATAAGGCCACAACTGAATTAGAACAGTATTTTGCGCGGTGGGCTGAGTTAGAGGCGCAAGGTTAATAACTGAGAGGATAGATTATGCATCCCTGGCACGATGTACATATTGGCGACGAAGCACCACGAATTGTGACCGCCGTCATTGAAGTTCCTATGGGTTCAAACGTCAAGTACGAATTGGATAAACACAGTGGTTTGATCAAAGTTGATAGAACGCTTTTTAGCTCAGTTCATTATCCAGCCAATTATGGCTTCATTCCTCAGACCTATTGTGAAGACCATGATCCATTAGATGTTCTCGTCCTTGGGCAGGAGTCGCTTGTGCCCTTGTGCCTGGTTAGAGCAAAAGCCATTGGTTTGATGAAGATGATCGATCAAGGTGAGCCTGACGACAAAGTAATTGCCGTTCATTTTGATGATCAAGAATATGCTCATTACGATTCAATTGATGAACTGCCACCACATCGTCTCAATCAAGTGCGGAGATTTTTTGAAGACTACAAAAAGTTAGAGCGCAAAGCTGTAACGGTAGAGGGATTTCTTGGTCCTGACGAGGCCAGGCAAGCAATTGAGCGTGCGCAGGAATTGTATGCGGGCAAGAAAAAAGCGCTTCTGGCAGAAACGGCTAGATAATTAGCCACTCTTTTTTCTGGTTGTAGCCAGATTGAGAACGGCCTCAAGCGGATTTTCAAAGAGACGACTGAGAGTCAGAGCTGACAGTTTCTCAAAGACTTCGCGCCGCAATGTGATTTGTACAGCTCCACTTTGATAGCGTTCGTTTATTAGGCCAGCTTCTCTCAATTGATTGATATGGTGTGAGACTGTTGGTTTGGAAACAGCCAGCAATTTGGCAATGGCAGCAGCTGTTAGAGTTTGTCTTGCTAGCAGTGAGACGATAGCGTATCTGGTTGTATCACCAAGAGCTTTAAATATTAGGGCCGGATCAAGTTCTGGTTCGACAATTTCATTCGTTCTAATTGTTGATGTACCAGCACCAAGCGTGATGGCAGGATCGAAATAAGGGAAGTAGCAGTAAGTGGCACTTTCTTTTAAGTCCGGATGATAAGAGCTCCAGTAACGTCTGTCGTTAAAGGCAGAAGGAAAAAAATAAAGGCTTTCAATGTCATCGAAGGGAACAATAAAACCGCCTCGAATAGCTTCGAGTGTTCCATTTTTCTCGTCTATACGTAAACGTAAAAGAGCTTGTTGAGCAAATTCCGAAAAAGAGCAGCTTTGAAAAAGACGGCTTCTCTCTTCCATAGACTTTTGCAATTGATCTTGAATGGAAGTCCATGTGGCTTTAAACGAATATTGCCAGAACATCTCGAGAGCATCAATTGTGGTCTGTCTGAATTTTTCTGGATCTTTGAGCAAAAGCTCGAGACCAATGATCATTGGCGAAGTTGGATCATATGGATAGATACCGATGAACGATAACCACTCATGTTTTATTTTGGGCAATTTAGCAAGGGCCGTGGCTAGATCCGTTTTGCCTTCGACTAATTCCTCGACCGTTTCATCTACATGGATTTCGCCCATCAAAATGCGGCGCTGCAAATCCTTAGCATTTTGAGTTCGCAAGGTTTCAATCAGTTCGGGGAAACTAAAGAATGGCTGGTTACCCGGCAAAGCCCCTTCGATTGCCGGAAAAATCTCACAAGAACCGCCCAGCATCTTGAACAAATCGAGAAAAGCAATAGGCAAGTCGGCAAGAGCCTTATCACGCCATGACAGGTGGATACGAGCGTGAGGATTAAAGAGTGTATGGAGCGCGAAAAATAGCTCAAAACGAAGACTGATGCCAAAATGACAGTGGTCCCGTATATCGATTACTGGCTTTTTAGTAGTTGGAACCATAGACTTAAGATAACAATCTAACTGATTAGAGTCTAATTAAATCTTCATGGCTGAGTCGAATTTATTTTTGGAGATTTTGACGTTTTTCTCGCTTCAAGCGGTATTCGTAGTCGTAGACAGCCAGTTTGAAGTGATACATGCGAATTTTGTGAAAGCCCATGTGCTCCATTTCAGCGTATGCACGGTCGGCAGACCAGCCTTGTTGCGACATTCGCCAGATGGCGATCATCATTCCCGTGCGATCGACGCCATGTTTACAGTGAACAAAAACGCTGCTGTGAGAGGGTTCGGTTACTGCCGATAGAAAGTCATCAATTTCAGCGCGTGTTGGCAGCACGACATAAGACAGTGGAATGCCAATATATTTCAAGCCAAGTTCCTGAGCCAGTTCCTTTTCGAACTGAATGGTCTCAGTGTGCCAGCGCAGGCTGACGATTGTTGATATGCCAAGTTCAGCAAGTTCCAACATGCCGTCGCGATCTGGCTGTCCACCTCGCCAGAGCGAATCTGAAACTTGTTTGAGTTTGATGATTTTGGACCCAGCCATAGGTTCATGCCACGAAGTCACTATTTGATTGTAACTGGTATTCCTATTCGTTAGACCTGTTTGCCGGTGTTTGCCAAACTCGTCAGGTTTTTGGCACCACATACGATGCGTCCACCCATTTAGATAGAACGAAACTTTCAGGCGAAAACGAGAAACGTCAATATTGCATTGACTAAACTTCTATAATACTGGCGTTAGCTATGAATTGGATTGAGAGGCATATTTTCAAGATGCAAGATGACGATCACAAGCTGTCTCTAGCAAGACCCAAATTCTTTGTGCCGTCATTGTATTTTGCTGAAGGATTGCCATTTACCATCGTCAATTCAATGTCGGTCTTACTTTTCAAGACGCTTGGCGCCGACAACGATTTCATCGGTTTTTTCACCAGTCTTCTCTACATCCCCTGGACTTTCAAATTATTCTGGGCGCCCTTGGTTGATTTTATTAGCACCAGAAGACGATGGATAATCTCGGTTCAGTGGATTCTAGTATGTCTGTCAGCGGGCTTGTCACTGGCCGTTTTCGCGCCGCACAAAACATATGTACTTCTGGGTGTATTTGCATTAATGGCGTTTATATCCGCAACACAAGACATATGCATTGATGGATATTACCTGGACATTCTCAATAAAACCCAACAGGCCTTCTATATAGGAGTGCGCAATGCCGCCTACAAAATAGCTTGGCTGTTTGGCTCAGGCGCGCTTGTTTTTGTGGCGGGCAAAATTTCCGAGCATCTACATCAAAATGGGACGGATAATTTTATCGAAAGTGGGTGGTCGTGCGCATTTGCATCCACAGCTGTAGTCTTTCTAATATTGGCTATATTTCACAGCAAGGTTTTGCCAGAGCCACAAATTTCAGCACATGCAGTTGAAGATAAGGCCGGCAGCCGCAATCTATTCGAGGCATTTCCTCGCGTATTCATGGATTTTATCGATCAGCCACGCATCGTCGTAATCCTCTTATATGTTTTGATTTTTCGTTTAGGCGATGCTCTTCTTTTAAAGATGGCTCAGCCTTTTTTAATTGATGATTTGTCAAAGGGTGGTCTTGCTTTGTCGACATCTGATGTGGGCTTGATTTATGGAACCGTCGGTACGTTTTTTCTTTTTATTGGCGGCATTTTAGGCGGTTGGCTGATTTCAAAACTGGGTCTACGTAAATGCATTTTGCCTTTTGCTTTGCTGCAAAATCTTGCCTTGCCGCTTTACTGGTATCTGGCTGCGTACAAGCCGGCCATTTTTACGGTGGCTGCAGTCAATGCCTTTGAGCAGTTTTCTTATGGTCTTGGTACTGCCGGTTACACAGTCTTTTTGATGAGCACTGTCAAACCTAGATATAAAGCCGCACATTACGCAATCGTTACTGCCTTTATGGCACTGGGAGTAATGCTTCCAGGCATGAAGTCAGGTGCTCTTGAGAGTATTTTCGGCTATGCCAACTTCTTTTTACTCAGTTTCGCTCTTTCGTTGCCTGGTATTATCGTTATTCCTTTTTTGCCCGTGAAAGATCTGGAGCAAAGGCAAGCAGAATCGTAATTTGTCGGAGACTAAAAATATGCAATATAGAAAACTCGGCAAATGGGGCATTAAAGTTAGTGAAGTTGGTCTCGGCAGCTGGCTTACATATGGTAGTGCCGTCGATGAAAAATCGACCGCAGAACAAATTCAACACGCTTTCGATGCAGGTATAAATTTTTTCGACACAGCTAATGTCTATGGACTGGGCAATGGTGAACTAGCGGTTGGTAAGGCTTTGAAGCGGCTTAATCGCCATCAATATGTACTTGCTACCAAAGTGTTTTTTCCAATGGGCAAAGGACCAAACGACAGAGGGCTTTCGCGCAAACATATTTTCGAACAGTGCCATGCCAGTCTTTCGCGATTGCAAGTGGATTATGTTGATTTATACCAGTGCCATCGTTTCGACGCAGAAGTGCCCATGTGCGAAATTGTCCGTGCTATGGATGATTTGATTAGACAGGGAAAAATCCTTTATTGGGGCGTGAGTGAATGGCAAGCAGAGCAAATCGAAGAAGCCGTTGCGACCGCTATAGAAATGAATGCTTCGCCGCCAGTATCAAATCAACCCCAATACAACATGCTGCAGCGCGACATTGAAAAAGAAGTCATTCCAGTTTGCAAGGACCTAGGCCTTGGACAGGTTGTGTTTTCTCCGCTTGCTCAGGGCGTTTTGACTGGAAAGTACAAAGCTGGCGTTCCTTACCCCAAAGACAGCAGGGCCGCCAATGAGCAAATCAATGCGTTCCTCGTTGGCCGCCATACGATGAGTGCAGAATCTTTGGCAGTCGTTGACAAACTTTCTCTAGTTGCTCAAGAACTTAGCGTAACCATGGCCACTTTGGCTCTGGCATGGTGCCTGCGTGAAAGCAATGTCAGCAGCGTCATTATTGGCGCAACCAAAAAGGAGCAGATTGCCGAGAATGCTCAAGCATCTGGACTTGTTCTCGATGATGCCGTTCAACAGAAAATCGAATCGTTGCTTGCTCCCTTGACCCACAGCAACTCTTGACTTAAGTCGTTTTATTTGAAATTGCGGCAATTGTCTTTGCCACTACTTCCTCAACTGCCAAAGAAGCGTCGATGACGATTGCCGAGTTTGGCTCTTCAAGAATTGCGAATTGACTTTTCAGCATATCGGCTTTCATATAGTGACCAGCGCGAGACTGCAACCGATTTAAAAAAAGATCGTAAGAGCCTTTGAGATAAACAAACTGAATCGCCTCTGATTTTGTCTTATGTTGTTGAAGAATATTGCGATAACTCTGTTTTAATGCTGAGCAAGCCAGAACTGTATGGCGGTTGCTATTAATCCATTCTGCAATCAAATTGGCTAAGTGAGTAAGCCAGGGGGCTCTGTCTGCGTCAGTAAGAGGTTCTCCTGATTTCATCTTTTCTATACTGATAGGGCTGTGAAAATCATCTGCGTCGACAAACTGAAAATGTAGGCGCTCAGAAAGAAGCTTGCCAATGGCAGTCTTTCCTGATCCGGCCACGCCCATGACGATGATTACTACAGCAGATGCCTGCCTGTTACCGTCTTGCTTATTTTCTAAATTTTGCGCAGGCACAGGGTCTCTTATCTAAAACTGTAGCTGACCAGTCCGCATCGGCAAACTAGGCTAAAATAAAAAGAATGGTCAAGGGGGTGGAAGTAGATATTACCATCGACCTTTGTTAAATTTACAACTGCACCGAATGTGGTGCAAGCAATAATTTGAAAATTCCTTCTTTGAGCAATTTAGTCAAGACATGATCAATAAAAAAATTGTCACATCAACTATCAGTGTCTTGCTATGGCAGTCAGTGTATATGCCATTTGTACTTGCTCAAAGTGGTAATCCAGCGCCGCTCAAAACTGATTCGGAAGCATGGCCATGGATGGACCCTTCATCTGCTCAATCTGCTAAAACAGAGATAGCGCCTCAAATTGACAGCACTCAGGTTAAGACGCCTCCTGCGTCGTTGAAGAAAATAGCGCCAGAGATACCCAGGGAATCGGCAGCATCGGCGCAAACGGCTTCCTTTGCGCGCAAAGAAGTTCCCAAACTGGCCGCGCCTGAAAACGGTGCAAGAGGCATGTTGCATGCCGAGCAAGGTTCATCCGCTCGCCCTAAATCAACCATGCTATTCGGTCGTATCGAGCAATTGACAGCAGGAGCCGGGGCTCAGTTTCCAAATCTCAAAGCACAAACTGCCAAAATGGACACTCGTAGTGTCACTTTAAAAGCGACTGCATCCGACACTGTTTTTTCAGGTGAGGTCGTGAGATCCTTCCCAACTAGTTTTGAAGGTCAATACGGCGGCAAATTGCAGCTCAGTATGGTGCAGACTTCTCCATTGTATGCTCAGGTTCGGGCTGCTGAGGCGGCACAAGCGACAAAGCTTATGCATCAGGGACTGGAAGGCACCGTCAATGTTTCACTCGTACAAACAGGTTCTGAAATTTCATTGCAGCCCCTGCAAATCTATTGCAGTGCGCCCATGGCTGACAGTCGCCTGGGTGGAGCCGGCATGGACAGTATTCCAGGCATGGGTTCGCTTGCTTCAATGGGAGCGATGGGCCAGATGATGAAAACGATGATGGCTTCTATGCCCTACACATTTGTGATTTCGCTTGGAAATATCAATGGAATTGGCGTTGGTGGTCAGGGCGTGCAGGGCTCAGTGATCAAAGAGACAATCCATCAGCTTTCACCCACAGTAATTGAGCAAGATTTGATCACCACCGAGCAAAGCACGGATGCTACGTCCGGACGGGTAACTGGTCGTGGTTATTCCGAGAGTGTTGTCAGAGTGACTAGGTATGACCAGACTCGTCTGTTTATTCAGGCAGCTTCCGTTGATTACAATTACGACAAGCGCTTTTTGCGTAAAATGCTTTTTCAGGGATACGTAACAAAGGGGCAAGTCGAGCAGACAGTGCCCATGGGGGGCGATATTCAAAAGTTGCTTCCACCAGGTTTCAACCCAATGAATCCAGGCGGTGGTAACGGTTCCGGTGGAGAGAATCCGTTCAAGGGACTCTTCGGTCAATAGGCGATATATAATTTCCGTATGAATTTAGAAAAACTTGTCTCAGTTGTTCAGACAATGATCATTGAACACGACTATCCAGGCTTCGAGCCCCGCGCTTTAAAATTAGGTTTGCCTGATTCGGTCAATAACGCCTCGGCTAAAGTGTTTTGCGAAGCGCTTGGTCATGAGGACGTGTACGTCAAGCTGGCCGCTTTGCGCTGGTTTCAAGAGAAGCCAGGCATGGGCAAGGGGTACGCTAAAGCAATTGCCGGTTTATTGAAGGCCGAAGACCCCTTTGTCAGACGTGAGGCGACCCACGCGCTCGACAAGCTCAATGTTGGTTCTGACGAAGTTCTTGCTTTAATTGCAGATTTGCTCAAGGATCCAGATGCAGAAGTGCGCAAGGATGCAGCGCGGGCTTTGGGCAAACTGTGCAGCCGCCGCAAAACCAAGAGTGAAGTGACAGCGCAGGCTTTACGAGACGCTGTAGATGATAAAGACCATGAAGTGCGCTGGAAGGTGCAAAAAGCTCTGCGCTTAATGGGCGAATACAAAGACTAGATTGTCAGGTCAGCTTGCTCAACAAGGTGTCGATTCGTTCTTGGAATCGCCATTCGCTGATCAGTTTCAAGTGAAAATCGTATTCGTAGTATTGCTCGAGAAAATTCAAGTTATAGCGAACGATCTTGACGAAATCAGTCAGACTGACGACTAACTGTTCGGTTAACGTTGTCCAGACTTCTTCAGGAGCCTCCTGGAGGCTCTCAGAGCTGTTCAAAAAGCGTTGGTGGATCTTTTCTATGCAAATGCAGCAAGAGATCGACAGACGGTGCAAATAGGACTTAATCATCTTCTCTTCCAACGTTTCTCTTTTGTCTGCAAGTCGGGCCAGACATTCGCTCATGATTTCGAGGGCCTTGCTCAAACGAAAAACTTCCCCGAGCCATGAGGCGCTGGTCAGAAATGCTTCTGGATCGGGTTCCAGTGAAGGAAATGCGGTTTCGTTGCCTGATTGGTCTTTGGAGTTGCTCATAAGGTCAGATCATAGCTAATAAAAACAGAAACCGCCTGGTAAATAGCCAGACGGTCTCTGTTAGATTTTGTTGAGTGAGTGTGTGAGTCAGTCGATGATGAGATGCTTGTAACCGTTCAAAAGTCGTTTTGTGACTGTCTTTCGGATCTTTGCCACCGCCGGCAGTTCTCTGGGGTCTGAATTACGAGAGAGGGGTGAAGGATTCAGCAGGAGCGTCTATTGTGCTCACGTTGATATGGGCACCTTGTGTACGGCGAAAGTTGTCGAGATAGCGACGTAGAGCTTCTCTAATTAAATCGGATCTGGTGCGATGTTCGCACTGAGCGATGAAGTCCACCTGTTCAAGCATCGCGGGCGGCAGAGCAATGAGCACCTTTTTGGGCATAGCACGTTTTCCTCTTAAAGCAATAGGGATAGTGTGGACTTTCCAACTAGTCTTGTTGGCAATCCACTTTGTTCACGGATCTTAAAGAAATCTCGCGTCGCATGGGGTGTGTTGTTGTTTCGCAAAGCACCCTCAACGTCTATTCACTCTACACACCAAAACCGATATCGTAAAGGTCTAAAAGAGGCATAAACACGCATTTTACGTATCCACCACATAAACGTTTTTTCTTAAAGTCGCTAAGTCAACAAAGACAGCCATTACAGTGATTTTGACTGAATTTCAGAGCGTTTCATATACGCGGTGATATGGCTCACAGACATATACACCCACTTGCAAATCAAAACATTTGTGGTAAGCCTGCCACCACTTTAGTCGTCGGTTATCGTACTCAAGCGGTGAAAGCGCAAGGCTAGTTTTAATGCGGATCTCGCAGAAGCCCATAGACTTTAGCGAATCGAGCGCTGGTACCAGATGCAGTGCCTCAACGGATCGATGAGTAGAGGCGCAGTTGGCGCGGTCGAAGAAGATAACCCGCATCTTAATTAGGTCTGGCATAGGTTCAACACTGCGTCTGTCGCGTAAAGCGCTGATCACAAGCCACTAAGGCGGAAGATGCCTATTTCTAAAGCTTCTTCCGTCTTTTATGTGAATGCCCTGCCCAGGTTCATCGACAATCGATTTTTCTCGCGTCGATGTAGGGAGGTAAGCAAAAAGACTTATTCTTCATTAGCAAGATCAAAGCGCGAAACTTCGCAAAATACTATTGCTCTACGCATGCAAATGTGCCGCAACCAGATGAGCGATCATCGGCATCTTCTATATAGATGCAATTCAATTTCGCAAAAAAAATCTGGAATTATTGGTATGACCTTTTTGCTATTTTTTTAAGACTTTTTTCGCTGTGATTTCCGTGCTGAGACAACAGCAAGCTCAGGCAAAGTTGAGGAAATAGATATAATCGCTACTCCGTTAGTTCTATATCGTGGTATGCAAAAACTTTAAATGAGTTGGAAATGGTTTAAAAAAGCTTGAAGATGATAGTTGCAAGCTGGAATGTCAATTCTATTTCTGTTCGAATACCACACAATCTTGAATGCCTGCAAGAAGTTAACCAAGATGTAGTTTGCCTGCTAGGGACAAAGAATGTTGATGAGAAATTTCCTCTTGCTCAATTGAATGAAGCTGGCTAGCAGTGCCGCTTTTTTTACGAGCGCACTTACAATGGCGTCGCGATTTTGTCAAAGCTTCCGGCAGAAAATATACAAAAGGGCTTCATAGGCGAAGTAGAGCCTTTTTCTCGACGCTATATCGAGTCCAAAATTGCTTCTATATATGTGTTGAATTGCTATATCCCAAATGGGCCATATGCACGGCGGTGAGTAAACGTGGTGGAGTTATCGTATGGGCGCTTTCAGATGCAACCTGGGCTTTCGTATCGACGACATTTGGGCCACTTCTGATCTTTGTCAAAAAGTTTCTCGTTCCTGGATTGACAAATCACCCAGAAAAAAGGAGCGGCCATCAAATCATGCGCCGCTCCTTATCGAATTTTCAATTTGATGCTTTTAGCATCTGGCACGAACTATACTGCGGCGGCTTGTTTTGCCTCTGAAGATGTTGCTGCTTCGTTCTTTTTGTCATATGGCAAAAGGATTTCGGCTGTTTCTACTTCAGACAGACCAGGGAATTCTCCGCTGATTACTCTATCTGCCAGCTTGGAGCAGGCTTTGAAATATTCATCGCTGGGACGCTCGCCTGTCAATTTACGTGTTAGGTCCTGGCAGAGTAAATCAGCGCATTCCATATAAACGTCGTTGCCGTGTTCATGCGCATACAAAGCCGTGACCAGAATCACAATGGTGTCTTGCACACGTTGCGACATTTCAGCAATGCGACATTGTCTGTCGGCCAATTTAAGTTGATGCTTGACCATGTTTTCACTCAATTCAAGAGGCAGCTTGTTCAGCATTTCTTGAGCGAAATCAACGTGCATCTGTAAGCGTTCAGACATGCCGGAGATGACATTGCTAGCGGAGCCCTCAAACATCTTGCCAGCGCGCCAGGCAGCATAAGGAATCAATTGATTCCTAAGCAGCCACACCTGGGCCGGATTTAGTGGATTGAGAGTGCGCAATTTATGTTCGGCTAGTGTCTTGCCAATTGGCTCAAAGAATTGTTGTCCGTGAGCTTTGGCCAGAGACTTGAAGAACGCCATTCCAAGCACTTCGCCTTCACCTTCGTAAATGCATGGTGCAAGAAAATCGTGGACATTGTCGCCAAATGGGTGACCGTGCACAAACGATCTGCCGCCATGAGTTTTCATGAACAATTCAATTGCTACTTCTTTTTGTGCTTCGCTACCAAAAATTTTGGCAATTACACACTCGAGCTCGCCTCTATAACCTTTGTCCAGCAGATCCGAGCCCCAGTTGTACAGGGCTTCAGCACCAACAATCAAAGAGGCGGTGCGAGCAATTCTACGTTTGACCAGTTCGCGACTTTGAATAGGTTGACCATAAGTTTCACGGAACTTAGACCATGGCAGCATATTGGCAAGCATAGTGCGCATGACACCAGTTGAAGCAGCGCACAAAGCTAGACGTCCTAGATTCAAACCATGATAGGCAATCGTCAAACCATCGCCGATTGGTGGAATCAATAAATTCTCTTTTGGCACTTCGAAATCTTTGAAAATTAGTCCCTGGTTGTATGCGTGCTTTAAGGCATGCAGACCATAGGAATGTATTTTAAAGTGCTCGTTTTCTTGTTTAGGCAGATCAGCAATTATTGCTGCTGGCTTGCCATCGATATTGCAAACGATGCCAACCATGCGTCCTGGCACGGCGTTGGTGATAAACAACTTTTCGCCGTTGATAACATATTTATCGCCTTTGAGAACGGCAGTCGTGCGCAAGGCCGTCAGGTCCGAACCCGCGCAAGGCTCGGTTAATGCGAACGCTGACAGAGCTTCGCCACTTGCCAATCGAGGAAGCAGCCTTGCCTTTTGTTCGTCTGTGCCAAATGCTTGCAGGGGATCGACGGCGCCGATGCAACCATGTACAGAGGCAAGACCAGCTGTGGTTGGATCAATTAAAGCCACCTGAGCGAGAAAATTCATAAACTGACGAACGGTGGAGCCCTGTCCACCATGTTTTTTGTCGATGAACATGCCCCAGTAACCCGCTGGACCAAGGTCTTCCAACAAGCTGGTGGCAACTTTGTTTTGTTCATCCCAGATTTTGCCTTCTTTTTTGTATTTCTTGATCAGGTCAAGAGATTTTGTCATCGCTGGCAAAGTCAAAGAAGCTGCTGTCATTTTTGGCGTTCTAAATAAATCAATTGGCACATCCGTTTCCCAGACTGCCTTGTGAATAGGACTGTTGACAGTCTTGTATTGAGGCGCAAACATGGCCTCAACCTGGTCATCTGCTCTATCCATTGCTCCAGTGCGTGTGGCTTCGTCTTCCGATTTGCCCCCTAATCGCAATGCTGTTTCTGCAAAACTGACGTCTTTGTCTTGACCTTGAGTTGATGTCATATGCCGCGCCTTCCCTAAATTACGCTAATGCACCAGTCATCATAACAAAAGGGAATGAAAACTGTGTCATTTTTGCCTGAGAATCGCTAAGAATCCCAACTTAGAGCGCCGATAGCACTATCTGAGCACTATAAAAAGCACCACTGCGGATATATTCTGCGCAGACGATAGTCTTGACGTAGTTCTGAAGGAGTTTGTTAAGCGTCGGCCGACATTGTAATAGTTACCGGTGGATCAAGCCTGGCGTCACAGACGATAGTGAATGGTTTACCATCAATAGCCGACCACAGTCGCGAGCCAGCCAGATCAAAACGCCAGCCGTGCAAAAGGGGTAAAGTCGAGGTTTCACGCTTGTTTTCGCGAAAAATCCGGACCATCGCCTGTACATCATCCCTGGTACCAACAAGTTCAGTTGCGAGATCCGCTTCGTAGGCAAATACTTTGAGCAAAGCAAAAAGCATGTCAGCTATCAACACGTCTTTGCGTGGTGGCATTCTCGATGATGGCCAGATCGGTAAATTGAGATCCGGCACTTTGAGCCCGTTTTCGACGGCAAGCATTATTCCCGCGCCAAAATTTCTCACTTGGTCTGGCCGAATCGAACGCACTCTTTGAATTTCACCTAGTTGTTTGGGAGGGCGTCTGCAAAGCTCAAGCAGTGTATTGTCGGACAAAATACTTTTAAGCGGCTTATTGACCCGCATCGCTTCTGTGTTGCGCCACTGACAAAGTGCCTGGAGAACGCCGAGGTTGCGTCGACTTAAACCACTTGAGCCTTTGATTTTGAGAAAATCGAGAGAATGATCTTTTTCATAGCGCTCAGCATCGACATAACGTTTGCATTCTTCTTCGGCCCAGCTCAGTCGTCCCATTTTTTGCAAATCAGCAGTCAGTCGATCATAAATTGGCAAAAGGTGACAGACGTCGTCGACGGCGTATTTCATTTGCGCATCGGTTAATGGTCTGGTGAGCCAATCTGTAAAACTTTCAGTTTTATCAATTGTGATGCCGAGCAGCTGATGCAGTAATTTGCCATAGCCCAGGGGATAACCGAGACCGGCAAAGCCAGCTCCAATTTGTGTGTCGAAAATATTTTGAGGGACCTGTCCGGACAACGAATTGATGATGTCGAGGTCTTGATTGGCGGCATGAAGCACGACGAGAATTTCAGGGTTGGCGATATGTTGCCATAATTTTTGCAAATCAGGTAGCGCCACTGGATCAATAATATATGCACCACTGTCGGTTGCTACCTGCACCAGACATAGTATTGGTGCATATGTGCGCTCGGGAATAAATTCCAAATCGATAGCACAACGTCTTCCCTCGTCGATTTCCTTGACGACATCATCAAGGTCGTTCATTTTGGAAATTAGCTTGTGATGAGGAGGAGCGGTACGAGGTTCGGGATTGTTTGTGTCGTTTGAGTCTTTCATGTTTAAAGGGCTTTTGTCTTCTGAATTCATGCTTGTACATTTGTGTCATAAAATTTCTGTTTCAAATACTTTCTAGCCCAGCTCAACGAGCCAGGTCGTCCGACGATGATGGATGTGTCGTGGCGAATTTCTGGTGTTGGAAATATCAATTGATCGGTTTCCAATGAACCCGCTTCCAGGAAGCCACCAAGGGCAATAGCAACTGGACCAGCTGTATCCCAGGTTTTCAATTTGCCGGAAAGATGAATAAAGAGATCAGCCTCGTCTTCCAGTACCTTTGCCACCTTCAATCCGATACTGCCAGCTTTCACAAGAGTTACTTTTGGGTGTTCTTTCACCCATGGGTGCGATTTTCGATCTCTATATCCCATCAAGACACGAGCCTCGTTTTCTAACGATAACGGTGCTAGCTTCTTTTCATAGGCAATGAGCTCGCCGCTGCCCAGCTGCTTGAACGCTCCATAACCCGGACCGCCGAGATAAGTCTTATTAAGAGCAGGGGCATAAACCCAGCCAAAAACCGGTTGAAAGTTTTCAAGCAAACCGATCATGACCGAATATTGTCCATCGTTATTGATGTAATTGTCAGTGCCGTCGATTGGATCAATCAGCCAAACTCTGTCCTTGGCTGTGCACTGAGCGTGGACTTCGTCTTCTTCAGAGACGATCACATCGTTTCTAAAACGACTACCGATTCTTTCGACAATTAGCTTCGACAGTGCGAGATCAGCCGCCGTCACCATATCAGTCGGACCGCTTTTTTCTCTGACCATCACTCCAGCGCGCATTTCTACCGCGATGCGACCAGCTTCCTCAGCTAGATCTTTGACATAGTGAATGTCTTGCTCGCTGAGGGAATGTCTTTTCAAATTCACCTGTGATACCAAAATGAATGCGCCTTATTTGGTGATTCAGGCGCCGCGCATATTGGCGTGCACTTGTTCTGAGTAAAGTTGGGCACCAAATTCATCAGCCAGTTTGTTGTCGAGCAAATCGGCGACATAAGCCACATTCCATACCTGTTCGTCTAATTCTTCTTGAGTCAGTCCTAACGTCGGACGTTGAACCACAACCAGAACCACGTTTTCATGAGTAGAGAGTGCACAATTTGTCAAATTGGTGTTGAGGTCTAGCAATTTTCGATAGAAAACTTCTTTATTGTCCTGCGGCAGAAAAACAATCGGGCTCGTTATTCTCAGTAAAGCACCGTTCGGGCTGTCCTGCACAAAAATGTAAATTTTCGCCGAGCCTTCTGTCAACCACCAGCCAAAGCCTTCAGACCCCTTCAGCTCATGCTTTCGGGGATCCATGTCGCGATGACGAAAAAATAGTTGCACCATGTCTGCAGCTTCGTTAGTGAAGCCCTTGCTCACTTTGTTAGTGCCGAACAAGCTCATTTTCTTTGATCCTCTGCCGAATTCCCCAAGTGTCATAGAGATTGTTATCTCGAACGCTACAAAGTATAACCGGCCATGTAGCGCTTGCTCTCACCCATGATAATATATTCCAACCAGCTATTCCCGAGTAGCGCAGTGGTAGCGCAGGTGACTGTTAATCACTTGGTCGTAGGTTCGAATCCTACCTCGGGAGCCATTTTCGTCTGATTCATTGAAGGTCTGCCACAGGTAGACCTTTTTTGTTTGTGCAAACGCTATCTCCTTGACGGACTTTCATCTAAACTGAACACAGTGGTCGGTCCGACTGTGTGCCCCGCAACAGGTCAGCGTCAGTGAAAGAACAATCCTGGTGGTCTAATAACCTACTTCCAGTGTCCTTTGTCGTTCTGGTGATTTGTGGCTTAACAGCTGGAGCTGCTGGTCTTATACACTGGGCTTCAAGCGCTATAAAATCAAATCCACCGACCTACGACAAGACAACGGTTGAAAAGCGGATTCCTTTAAAGCGGCCTCCTGATGCCAATAGCGCTGCCTGGGGGGTCTATGGTCCATACATGGAAAGTATCGAAAAAGAAATCAAGACCAACTGGCATCCGCCGAAACGCAACATGACTAGACGGGTCACAGTTACCTTCAATGTCGATCGTCAGGGGCATTTGTCGAATTTGAAAGTGTCACCCTCTGGTGACGCTGAATTAGATCAATCAGCTCGACAGGCCGTGGAAGAAACGGCTCCTTTTGCCCATCTACCAGCTGCGTCCAAAGATAAAAACGTTGAAATTCAATTTACTTTCGACTATAACGTCCACGATCAACGTCATCAGGTAAATCACTAAATATCAGTGATTGCCGCCCACAAAAAAGAATACGGCCGCAATGATCACCCCGATTACGATCATGGCGATGATGATGATCAATCCTTTTTTGTTCACTTTTGACTGAGAAGGTACTGATGCAAATTCATTCTCTTTTTTAGAGCGATTCTTATCTCTGGAATTGCGTGGTTCCTTTGGTTCTCTGATGTCAGTTCTTACTTCGCGTTTCCCTGGCTTTTTTACATCGACGTCGGCGATAGGATTCTTTCCTTGCTTGCGAAGAGCCCGTTGATTACTTGTTGCCGCCCCTAATTCACTGGCTCGATCTGAGTCATTGACCGTGTAATTGGCATTGATTCTTTTTGCTGGTCTGGTGTCGTCTTCAGCAATTTTTTTAGGGATACTTTCATTGCGTCCGGTTGCGCGTGCTGCAGGCGCTGGTTTGGTGGTAGGCGCGTCACCAAAGAGGGAGCCTGCTGACTCGCCGGCGTTTTGACCGGTGACGCCAAAAGTGCCACCGGCATTTTGCGGATTGGAGATGAATGGATTTGGCAAAGCGTTGTGTTTAGCCGAAGCGGCCGCGTTCGGCGGAGGCACGCGCGGTTCAAGGATTCCCTGTCTGGTGTTGCGAGGGCTAAATCTCGGTGATTCGTCTTCTGCTTCGGTTTGACCACCAATGCGCATTGCAGCATTGATCAAAGCATCACGGAAAGCGGCCATCGAGACAAACCGGTCAGCTGGTTTCTTCTCAAGCGCTTTCATGCAGACATCTTCTAGCGCCTGCGGAATATTGAGACCAGGACGCATTTTGACAAATGGTGGTGGCTGGGTGGTAACATGCATTTGCATAGTATCGATAATGGTGTCACCCATCAAAGGGGGTTGACCGGTAAGAGTTTCGTACAACATGCAGCCCATTGAATAAATGTCTGAACGAGCATCGAGCTGCTCACCCATACATTGCTCGGGACTCATATAAATCGGACTGCCGAACACTTCGCCAGTTTGAGTCAAATTCTGCTGCTGCTTACCAGATGAAGGCATCAATTTGGCGATACCAAAATCCACCACTTTGACGACATCTTTTTGGCCTTCGATTTCAGTAAGCATAATGTTGCCGCATTTTAAATCGCGGTGTAGGACGCCTTTCTGATGAGCGTGCTCCAGGGCATCACAAGCCTGAACAAAGATGGTGATTGCGCGCAACGGAGCCACAAAACCATCTCGGAGAACGATGTCAGAGAGACTTTCACCGCTGAGATAGTCCATCACCAGATATGGTTGCCCCGATGGAACAAGACCGTAGTCATAAACGGTGATCACATTGGGATGAGTGAGACAGCTTGCAGCCTGGGCTTCTTGCTGAAATCTTTTGATGCTTGTTTGATCGTTGACGAGACCAGCCTGCAGCATTTTTATGGCGACAGTGCGATCCATCAATTCATGCCGCGCTTTGTAGACAATACTCATGCCGCCGCGCCCGATTTCGGATATGACTTCATATTTGTCGGCTACTTTGGTGCCGATGAATTGATCCTTCATTACCGATATCAAGAGAGTACCGTCAAACTGACAAACAGCAAGCCCGCCTGTAAATTCTCTCTGGCAGGCTGGACATCTTTTAAGTTTTTCCGCGCCTGATGGTCGCTCTTGATTCACTGGCGGAACCGTCTTTATCTTATATGCACTGGACGTCCTATTGATGATAGCAAACCTAATAGGGCGCCATCACTTCCACAGAGTTGCCGGCAGGATCGTTTACATAGATTGATCGGGTGCCGTCCCTGTGTGTCTTCAGTTGCCCGTAAGACTCGGCGTTAGGTGTGACGAAAGCAAGATGCGGTGGGTGCTGTTCTGGGATTACAAGAGCTAATTTAATGTTCGCGAATTTCAAAAAAGCCCAGGTTTCGTCCTGATACTCAATTTCACAACCAAACGTCTTTGTGTACCAGTCGACAGCCGATTTTATGTCTTTGACCGAAATGGCAATATGGTCTATTGCATCCAGAGGCAGCCTGGTCGCTTCATCCGTGTTTTCAGTCATCAGTATTTCCTCTAAATTTTACTCTTCGCTTCTTTAAGCGCCGCAAGAGCCCTGGTTCGGGCAAACGCATGATCGACTATCGGTAGCGGATAATCCTTTCCCAATTCTACGCCAGCCTGGCGTAGTTCGTCTTTACTGGCGAGCCATGGGCTATGAATGTATTTTGTGGGCACTTTTGCCAGCTCAGGTACCCATTTGCGTACGTACTTGCCGTCTGGATCAAACTTTGCGCCCTGCGAAATCGGATTGAAAATTCTGAAATAAGGCGCGGCGTCGGCTCCGCAACCAGCCACCCATTGCCATCCCATGGTATTGGAGGCAAGATCGGCATCAACCAGTGTATCCCAGAACCACTTTGCGCCCACCTGCCAGGGTAACAACAAATCTTTGACGAGAAAGGAGCCCACAATCATGCGCACGCGGTTGTGCATCCAGCCTGTGTGCCAGAGTTCTCTCATGCCAGCATCGACCATGGGATAGCCGGTTAGTCCTTTTTGCCAGGCTTTTAGAGCGTGAGCATCTTTAAGGAAAGGAAAATTGGCGTAGTCTTCGTACAAAGGTTCGTTTGTTGAATATGGGAAGTTGACGAGCAAATCGTATGCAAACTCGCGCCAGCCAATTTCTTTCAAATAAATCGAAGCATTCGTTTTAGTTTTAGCACTGCTAGTGGTGCGCAACGCTTCACTCACCACATGCCAAATCATGTTTGGACTGACCTCGCCAAAGTGCAAATGCGGCGAAAAGCGTGAAACGCCATTTTGATCGGGTCTGTTTCGGCTGTCGCCATAATCGTGAATGACTGACTCTGTTAAATGCTTGAGGCTCTTGTGCACGCCTTTTGAACCGGGCTGCCAGGCTTCACTTATACCTTTTGCCCATTTGATTTTGGGCTCCAGCGCTAATTGTTCTAAGGCAATTGATTCAGGCCTGTCTTTGAAAGTCTTGATTGATTTTGGTGCAGGAAGAGGCTGTCGTGGCTGATTGGCGGCTAGGCAATTGCGCCAGTAAGCAGTAAATACCTTAAAGGATTTGCCTTCTTTATTGCGAATCAGACCAGGTTCTCGCATCAAACTGCCATTGAAAGATCTAACTATGATTCCAGATTTGCTCAGCTTGGCTGTGATCTTCTCTTCAATTTCGTGTGCTTCCGGCTCGTATCGTTTGTTGAATAAAAGTGTGTCAGCCCCAGTTCTTTTTATGATCGTTTGCAACTGGGCAAGACTGTCTCCAGAGCGAATCACAAGATACGAATTGTGCTCTTCTAGTTCGTCACTCAACGCTTGTAATGAATGGTGCAGCCACCACTTCGTTGCACTCCCTGGAGGCCAGCCGTCATCTTCTTCTGGAGCGTAAATATAAACTGGAACGACAGCCTTTTCGTTTTCGATGGCGTCGGTTAGAGCGGGATTGTCCGCTAATCTGAGGTCTTGCCGAAACCAAAGAATTGCTGGCTTTGTCATAGTCTCAAACCTGCTGAGTTACTCACTACATTAATATGAGCACTTTAGCCAGACCAAAGTGAATATTGGGTGATTAATAGTCGATTTCTCGATACTGCAACACTGTCCGCACTTTCCACAAGTCAGGAAAACAGCGTTTGTTCAATGTTGAGCGTAAATACTGCACGCCTTCGCTTCCCCCTGTGCCACGTTTAAACCCAATCACTCGTTCTACGACGGTCGCATGATGAGACCGCCACAGTGCGAGAGATTCGTCAAAATCAATGAGGCTTTCGGCAAAATCGTGATAGTCGAGAAATTGTTCAGGATGCTCGTAAATTTTACGCAGTTCTTGTAGACGAGATTCTTGGGCGGTATCTGTCTTTTGCTGTGGTTGGTGCTGATTATTGCTGTCCGTGTCGGAAACGTCGCAATCTGGTGTTTGCTCCAAGACAAAACCTTTTCGCCTTAAGGCTGCATAGAAAACGTCACCAAGACCTGGCTCTAGATTTCGTTGAGCGAGCTTGGCGTAAGCGTCTCCGGCCCGATCGAAATGCGCCATCAGCTTTTTATCTTTTAAACCACCAACAATTTCAATTTCTCTAAATTGAGTTGATTGAAAACCACTTGCTGGATTGAGGCTATTGCGGAACCCGAGAAACTCCATTGGTGTCATTGTCTCGAGGATGTGAATTTGCTGCACAAGTAATTTCATGATGGCATTGACCCGTTTCATGAAGAAGTTAGCGCGGCGAATTCTATCCTTATTTAGAAATTCGATAACCAGATCTAGCTCATGTAAAATCAGCTTGAACCATAATTCGTACGTCTGATGAATAATAATGAATAGTGGTTCGTCATGGTGCGCTGGCTCTGACATGCAAATTTGCAGATTCTTCAGCTGTTCGACTTTCAAGTAGTCGTTGTAATTTAAGGCATTTTCCGTAATTCCAACAGGTGGTAGCTCACCGAAAGGGCATCCACTTCTATTTGTCGGTTCGCTCATGTTTTTTATCCTGTTGCTTTGCTTTTGGATCGGGCGCTGAAAGAAGTTCAGGAATGGGTTTAGCCTTTGGCTCGGTTACCGAAGTGTCCGTTTTGCTGTCGACATTCTCGGTCTGGTCTTTTGCAGTTTTGTCCGGTGCCTGGTCTGTCGCTTTGTCAGGCTCTGTTTTGTCTGGCATTGTTTTTTCAGAGCCAGGACTGCCGCTATCAGGTGCTTGTGTTTCGGACTTGCTTTTCAATTCGGCTTCGTCTGATTTTTTGCTTGGTTCAGCGTCTTCTTTTTTCTTTTTCTCAGACTCTACTTTTTCGCTTTTATTTTTCTTCTTTTTGCCGAAACCAAACATATTTTTATGCTCGTCGGCGGCGGCAGTGGTTGAAGAACTGTCATCAGATGTGGTGCTTTGTTTTTCGTCATGACCAGTATTTTTTTCGCTTTTTTCGCCTTTTTGAACTTTGTGAGTTTTCGCTGTTTTTTCAGGTTCTTTGCGCTTTTTAGCTGACAGTGGCTCCATTGGTTTACCAGCGGCCATCGGTAGTCGAGCAAATTGATTGGCTTTGCCACCATCCATCAACTCGGTATAAGCTTCGACTTTTGCAGAATATTTATACGGCAAAGACCAGGTTTCAACCTTTTGTCTTGCTTTTTTGATGAGGGCCGGAAAACTGATTTGATAGGTCTCAACGCTTACATAGTCAGTGGTTACTCTAAATATTCGATAAGCGCATGGATAGACAGCGAGACTGGGCGAGCTTACGTACCAGATCGATCGTTCTTGCTGAATCTTATTAATATGTACATGACCGCTTAGAGCGAGGCGAACACTTGGATATTGCCCCATGATTTCGCGAGCCGAAGCTCCTTGGGGGACATCATAGTCATCCCAAGGCGAGCCGCCATCAAATGGTGCAGGAGGCAAAAGTGGGTGGTGGCTGGCTACAATCGTAAATTTATGTCGATTGGTTTTGAGGTCGTCTTTTAACCAGTTGAGTTGTTCTTTGCCGAGATAACCCGTATTGCTGTTGCGACGGGCAGTATCTAAGCCGACTACGTGGATGCCAGGCATCGGGTCGTACGACCAATAAGGTACATTGCGATCGATCCCTTTACCTTTCCAGTCGCGACCGTAAGTTTTCATCGGATCGGCCATTTGCGGTCCCGATATGTCTTGTTCGCCGATGACGAAATTCCACGGACAGTTCAAACTCTGTGCGATATCCAAAAAGAGTTGCCAGTTTGCGTCGTCGTTGCCTGGCGCCTCGACATTATCGCCACCAAATAAAACGAAATCCAGCTTTTCGGCGTTCAGCCCTTTGATAGCATCTTGCAAAAACAGCTGGCTTTCTTGCAGCAGCTTGTAGCTGTCAGGTTGACCGGTAATTAAATAGGAGCCAGTGACATAACCAAAACTAAATGGGTCAAACCCAGAAAATGCTTTTGCTTCTTGTCCGAATGGCAATACCGCCAGACTCGTCAGCCCCAACAAAAGATGTCTTCGACTGACAGTGCGTTCAAAGTATTTTGATATGTCTGTTTCTTTCAATTTTAAACATACCTATTCTGTAAAAGCGTCAGAGCTTCCTGGCGACGAAACTGATCGGAGTGCAAGATGCCGCGGGCAGATGTGGTGATGGTCTTGCTGCCTGGCTTACGAATGCCGCGGATGGACATGCATAAATGTTCGGCCTCGAGCACCACTATGACACCACGTGGATTCAGTTTTGTCTCTATCGCATCAGCAATTTGAGCTGTCATTCGCTCTTGCACTTGCAGCCGTCGCGACACCAATTCGACGACTCTGGCAAGCTTCGACAAACCAGTGATTTTCCCTTGCGCTGGAATATAACCGATATGTGCTACGCCCATAAAAGGCACCATGTGATGCTCGCAAATAGAGGCAAAAGAGATGTCTTTGACAAGCACCAATTCTTCTTCGCCTTCAGTAAAAGTGCACGATATCTCGTCCGCTGGATCTTCGTTCAATCCATAAAGGAGTTCGCCGTACATTCGGGCAACACGGGCCGGTGTTTCCAAAAGACCTTCTCTGTTCAGGTTTTCACCCAGCCCCTCGAGAATCAAGCTCACTCCTCGAGCAACTTTTTCAAGATCCATGGAACCTTCATCAGCGCCGTCTATAGCCCGCTTCAATTCACCAAGAGTGGTTCCGGCAAGTTGAGTGGCGCTAGGTTGTCTTTGCTTTGGCATTTTGGCTGACGTTCGATTTGGTGTCTGATTCAGCGTTTTTGTCGGGATTGCTTCTGATTCCACGGTAAGTCCCTGTTGTGACTAGTTATTTCACTCGTGAATTGTCATTGTCACAGCAACAGAGCTTTTAGTCGCGACAGATGGCAATGCATGAAACTCATTTTACCGCTTGAGAATTTGCGTGCCACAATAAGTGGTGATGTATGTCGCTTGAAGAAACAATCGCCCCTTCGGTACTCGTCAGTTTTTGCGGCAGTACTGTATACTATTTGTTTGCTAGAAATGGCGACAACAGTGGCTTGAGCACCAGCGATCCATTTGTTCAGCGAGTTTTGGGGAGTGAATAGATGTCGACAACGCTAGAGACCAGAACCTTAGATATTCTTCAGATCAAAGAGATTCTGCCTCATCGCTATCCTTTTTTACTGGTGGATCGAGTTACCGAATTGGTTCCTGGCGTCCGCGCAGTTGGTTTTAAGAATATGACGGCCAACGAAGATTTCTTCAACGGTCATTTCCCTACCAAGCCAATCATGCCAGGAGTTCTAATGGTTGAAGCTCTCGCTCAGCTGGGATGCATCACGATGTTGACATTGGACGAATTCAAAGGCTCACTTGGTGTCTTTACAGGTATTGAAAATGTCAAATTTCGCACGATGGTCGAACCAGGCGATCGATTAGATCTCGAAGTCGAGCTGACAAAACGTCGTGGTCCTCTGGGCAAAGCAAAAGTGACAGCCAGAGTCGGTGACAAAATTGCTTGTGAAGGTGAAATCAGTTTTGCTTTCACACGAGCTGACGGTAATTTGCAAAAAAGTGGGTCTGAGTAATATTGCATTCTGTACTGCATCAAAAGAGGGAAGCCAATGCCGATTCACAGCACAGCCATAATTGCCGACGGAGCCAAAATCGATCCGGCCGCTGAGATTGGACCTTATGTAGTCATCGGTCCGGATGTTCAAATTGGACCTGGTACCGTGGTCGGTGCTCACGCCATTATTGACGGCGTAACCACCATTGGTGCTGATTGCAAAATTTACGCAGGAGCTTCCATTGGTCTGGATCCCCAAGATCTTGGATATAAAGGTGAGGCTACTGGAGTCATTATCGGCAATCGTGTAACTATTCGCGAATACGTGACGATTCACCGTGCTACAAAAAGTGGTTTCACGACCATTGGCGACGATTGCTTTCTCATGAATTATTCTCATGTAGCGCATAATTGCGTCGTAGGCAACAGCGTTATCATGGCTAACAACTGCACTTTAGCTGGTTATGTCACCGTCGGCGATGCCGTGGTAATGGGTGGCGATACTGTTGTGCATCAAAATTGCCGTGTCGGAAGAATGGCAATGATGGGAGGTTGCAGCGCTACCAGGCAAGATCTGCCACCATTTGGTATGTGTGACGGACGTCCAGCGAAAGTAAGAGGCACTAACTCAGTCGGTCTTAAGCGCAATAAACTTTCGCTGGAAACACGCATGGCTGTTAAGAAAGCCTTCCGCATCATTTATGTTTCTGAAGTTATCCTTGAAAAAGCGCTCGAGCGTGTCGAAAAAGAACTCGGACATGTCCCTGAAGTCATTGAGCTGCTCGACTTCTTCAAAACGAGCAAGCGAGGAGTTGTTAGTCCGTCTGGTGGAGACAGTGAAGATAAAACTGATTTTGGTGAAGATAAAGATGATGCCAATCTCGTTGCAACTTCCTCTAATGTTCCTCAGTCGTAAGGTCCGCATATAACACTCGTTCTCTAACGGGAACCAAACGGTTTGGCAAGTGTTGCGTTGCTCTCTCTGGGGAACTACAGAGTGTTACAGTTCTAGAGCAAGAGCAAATATCAAATAGCCGAGCAAATTCTATGGCATTCCAAATTTCCGATCTCGACACCGAACCGCATGAAAAGGGCGGCTATTCGTCGCTTTTCAAAAATCGGCAATTCATGTGTCTGTGGACGGCGCAAATATTTTCGCAATTTGCAGACCGGGCGGTTTTTGTTTTATTCGTCGCTGTTTTGACCAGCCACCAGATAGGTACTCAGCAGATAGGCGCCGCTGAGATGACGAGCCGACTCTATATTGCTTTTACAATTCCGGCTGTAATTCTCAGTCCTATTGCTGGAGTCTATGTCGACCGCTGGTCAAATAAAACGGTTTTGATTGTCTCAAATCTCGCTCGTGCTCTTTTTGTTAGCCTTGTGGCTTCGCCTTTATCCTCGATGTCTCACATTTTTACATTCACGATGGCCATGCTCATCTCAATTGGGTCGCAGTTTTTCGGCCCCGCCGAAAGTTCATCGATTCCACGTCTGGTCAAAAGAGGGGATCTTTATTCTGCTAACTCTTTATTCTTCACGACGATGATGATCGCGCTTGGTTTTGGCTTTGCCATAGGCGCCCCAATTATTGACCTCTGGGGTTTAGAAAACGCACCCTGGGCAGTCGCTGCCGGTTTTTTCATTGCTGCGATGTTATTGTTGGGCATTAGCGACAATCAAGTTCGCACCAAGTCCAAAAATGAGTGGTGGGAAGATTTACGCTCGGGGATTGCTTACATTGCCAACAATCCTCCTGTCTTTAAAGCGATCGCCAAAATCTCTTTTCTGTTCAGTACGATGATCACGCTCAATATCGTGGCTGTGGGACTTGCTGAACAAGTGATGCATATCAAACCGGAACAATTCGGTTATATCATTGCTGCCGCAGGCGGTGGCATGGGGCTGGGTAATTTGTGGGTAGGCAAACAATCCGCAAATGTCCATCACAAACGCCTGGTCTACGCTGGCTTTACGGGATTGGGCTTGTTTATCAGCTTGCTTGGCACCCTTGGCTTTGTTGAAAATGCTGTTGCCGCCATGGGGATCCGAGATTTCTATTTCAACGGACCTTTCATGGGTATTCCCTTACTGCTTGCAGGCTTTACAGGAGTTTCTTCGGCCTTCATCGCAGTGCCGACGCAAACTGCTCTACAGACGGCAGTTCCAGAGGAATTGCGGGGCAAAGTCTTCGGTGCTCAAAACATGGCCATGTCGGCCGGTTCGACTATTCCTGTAATTCTGGCGGGCGTGTCCTCAGACAACCTGCCAGGCGGTGTTTCGACGACATTGTTAATCATGGGCTTGCCGACTTTAGTCTTCGGTGTCATCCACCTTGTTCGAGCCATGCGCGGCCCCGCCAGCGACCACTGAGCTGTAGCGTCCTGGCTGCGCTTGGTAATAGTCAATAGAAGGTTAGAAAATCTAGATATCAGTAGCAAAGTGTGTCAGACTGAAAAAATATATGAGAAGCAGAATTATACTTTTAGCTCTTATTTTCGGTGTCTGGGTCGGTCTCAAGGCGCTTGACGAATTTGTCACCGGACCAGAAGTATTAACTCTTCTCGCCATAGCTTGCCTCATGATGCTCGGGCATAGTATCTGGCTTTTGATTGCACAGGGGCACTGGCAATTGAAGACGCGCCGACATGCTCGTAAACGACTGGCTCAAGAGGCACTAGCGAGTCGGATGAATGTGCAGTTGGTTGATGAAAAATCGTCATGGACACCCTTTGTCGACATTTTTATTTCAGCCAAGAACGAATCTCGCGTGATTGAAAAAACCGTTCGCAACTTTTTTGCTATTGACTATGAGAATTTCTATCTCTGGGTGATAGACGATTGTTCAACCGACTCAATGGGAGCGATTTTAGATGGACTAAAAGACGAGTTTCCTCGTCTGCAAGTGTTGCACCGAACACCTGGCTGTTGTCCTGGAAAATCCGCTGCTTTGAATGAGGCCCTTCCCCTTGCTAAGGGAGAAGTGGTTGCTGTTTTTGATGCCGATGCTTATGTGGCACCAGACTTCTTTGCAGTCACTTTGCCAGTTCTTGAACCGGAAGGCATTGGTGCAGTACAAGCGCAGAAGAAAATCTACGAATATCAATCAGGCTTTCTTGTCGAATGTCAGTCTTCGGAATACGCTCTCGATACTTATTTTCAGATGGGGCGTGACCTTATCGGCGGTGCTGTCGAATTGCGCGGTAATGGACAGGTTTTGAAGCGTGCCGCTCTTGTAGATGTAGGTGGTTGGAATAACAAGTCAATTACAGATGATCTCGATTTGAGTATGCGCTTGCTTGTGAGCAACTGGGATATCCGCTTTTGTCCAAGCGCCTATGTTTTTGAAGAGGCGGTGCCATCGTTAAAAGGACTGATCCGCCAGAGAAGACGCTGGGCCGAAGGAAGTATTATTCGCTACCTCGATTACATTTTTCCTCTCAACTCGCCGACGCGCTTGTCTCTAGTTGAGCGCATCGACACCTTAGTCTTCACCGTTTATTTTGTTGTGCCGGCTTTGATTCTTTGTGAAATTGTGTCTGAATGCGCACATTTGCTTATGGGCATTCCGACCAATGGCAAATTATTCGGGCTGATATCAATTGCTGTTTTATTGATCACGCAGATGAATATGATTGTCGCGATTCGCATGTACCGGCCGCAACTCGGCCTATACAAAACTATTTTGCATAGTTTCGAAGTGAATGCATATTTGTACGGTCACTGGGTTCCCGTGGTAATTGTGTCTTTCTGTCAGATTTTGTTTGGTCGGAAAACATCGACATGGCATCCGACTCAGCATGGTCAAGAAGCATAATCAAGAAACATCTACGCATGGTCGGCGTCTCTTTTTGAAGACCTAGGTCGGACTTGATGATGTTTGTGACCAGGGATAATTGTCATGGTCTTGGCATCATTGGTGGTATCAAAAAGCGCATGCTATCAGTCAACTTACTGACAAGTGGTGCCCGCATCCATATTGAAAACAGTACTGAGGAAAAGGTCATTTTGTATATCACTTGAAAAGGTCACCACTTTCAAATTTTCAGCGTACAAAGTTTTTACACTAAGATAAAATTTCCAAGAGCCAACCGGGCAGGGCGTTTTAGTGCTCATAGCAGATTTTCCGGACCTACCAATATGGACCTCCTTGAATAAATGGGTACAATTGGTGGTGTCCTTGGCCCAGTTATGTCTGGGACTTGGTTAATTTGATTTGCTAAGAGATGGAGAATTGCATGCTTAATAAACTAGCGTCCTCTTTCATTCTTGCCTCGGCACTGGTCGGCACCATGGTTGCTCCATCCTTGGCTGGTGATGAAAGTACGTTTGAGTCGATCGTTAATGTCCCAGTCCGCGTCGTTGGTGCTGGAGTCGGTGGAACGGTTGGCGTACCACTTGGCGCAGTGAAAGATGGCGTCAAAGGTTGGATGAAAGCTTCCAAGTCCGTTGCAGGCGCAATGGGTAACGAAGACGGCTCGTTCCAGCAAATCGTCGGTTGCTCAATCGGTGGTCCTTTCGGAGCAGTTGGCGGTAGCGCTTTTGGAATGTTTGATGGTTTGGTTCACGGTGTTAAAACCGGCTACGAAAAACCATTCACTAAAGAAGCTTTCACTTTCAAAGACGAATAACTTCTGTGATTTTCGATATCGAACATTCAGTGTAAAGGTAATCATGGGGTGGTTCCTGGCGAACCACTCCTTGTCAGGTGAGGAAGTATGAAAAATCAAGTTCTATCATTATTTGCAGCCGCTGCACTTACTACAATCGCAGTCGCTCCAGCAATGGCTGATGGCGGCGGTCCAGTAGGGATGCTCGGCGCTGCCACCGCTACAGTAATCGATACTCCAGAAGGTATGGTTGTTGATTCCTTGTACGGTTGCCCAAAGAAAGCTTCGAAGGGTCTTGCTGAAGCTTTCGGTGACGAAAATGGTTGGAAACAACAGATTGTTGGCGCTTTGATCGGCATCCCAACAGGAATGGTATTTGGCGTTCCTTACGGCGCTTTCCACGGTATGCACCACGCCTGGACAACAGGTTGGGAAAAACCATTCAGCGGTGAATCATTCATCGTTTGCGATAGCGACAAGTAAGACAAATTAGCTCAACCTGCGCGTTTAGAGCCAAACATATAAACAAGCAGTTTTTAAAGCACTAATTAAATTGATGGTGGAGAAATGAACAAAAAAAATCTAGGTCAGATTTTGACCACTGCTTTAGTAGCAGTTAGCGCTGCGGCACCAGCCCTTGCGCTCGACTACGAAGCGAAGCCAGTGCACTGGGTGCTTATGTCTCCCTTTCGTACAGCTGGCGCTCTATCTGGTGGCTTATTCACCGGATTGGTTAGCGGACCAATCGATGGCGGTTATCATGGCGGACTCAGAGGCACCAAACACGTAGCCGGCGAATTCGGCGACGAAAAAGGCGACCTGCAATTAGCTACGGCTGGCACTATTGCCGGTCCTGGTGCGGCGGTCATTGGTGGCACCGAGTCTGGTTATCATGGCTTCTTCCACGGTTTTAAAACCGGTTGGGACAAACCATTCAGCAGATGGTCTTATGTGACCATGGAAGAAAAATAAATCCGTAACTTAGCTTGGACTAAAGTCGAATTACAAAGATGGTGAATAAAATGGGTAAAAAGGTTCTTTTATCGGTTCTTGCAGGAATCGGCCTGGCAGCGAGCTTCATGGCTCCAAGCTTTGCTTATCCTGAACGTCCCGAATCAGCTCGCGTCTGGTACGAAATCGAGTACTTCCCAGTACGTTTGATTTCGATGGCTGTCACAACAGCATGGGATGTCCCTACAGCGGCTTTCCAAGACGCTATCAAGGGCTCTATCGGTGGCACAAAGATGGTTGCTCGCAATTTGGGCAATGAAGATGGCGTGTACGAAATGGTTGGCGGCGCTATCGTCGGCGGACCAGTCGGCGCTGTTGCTGGCGGTACTTATGGTCTAGTTCATGGCTTAGGCTATGGTATGCACCATGGTTTCGTTGGTTATCCAAGCCCACATAGTGGTAGCCACAGCATGCTGTTCCAGGGCAAGGCTTTCGTCGTTCCTTACGACGACAACTATTAAGCAATTGCTTTGTAGTGGCTGAATGAAAACTTCAGTCTGCCTTTTACGAAAATCTGACTCTAGATCGTTTGGCTCTCGAAGAAGTGTCAACCTCGCGGTTGATACTTCTTTTGTTTGGGCACTTATATGGGTGAGAGGGAGACCTGTAAATTGAGCACTGAAATTAGCGGACAAAGACCCGGTACCAAACGGATCGGCGAACTTCTGGTTGGGGCAAATGTAATTAAGCCGGAAGCACTGCAAGAGGCGCTTCAGCTGGCGAAAAAGAATACGATGCCCTTGGGCCGTATTCTTATGAGCATGGGCGTAATTACTGAAAAAGACGTTCAGATAGCCATCGAAGCTCAGTCTTTGATGCGTGAAGGAATAATCTCGGCTGATTTTGGCATCAAGGCCATTAGTGTTTCCGTGCAAAATGGTCTGACCTTAGAAGAAGGTTTTCAAAAACTGGGTTGGAAGTTACCACAACGGGAGACATTGCCCGGTAGCGAGCTCGGAGAGCTGCTCAGAGACGCAAATATTGTTGGACAGCAGATGCTGGACGCCGCCCTCAAGCAAAGTCGCGATAACAATCTACCGCTTGGACGTTGTCTCGTTCTGGCCAGAGCCATTCCAGCGCCTTTGCTTTCATCGGCCTTGACAGCTCAGGTGCTTTTGCGTGACGGCAAGATTACCAGAGAGCAGGCTCTGGCTGGATTGAGAGCTTCAGCGAAAAAACATCAGCCCCTCGAGAATTCACTCGATGAGACGGGTGCTTACAGACCGAATCAAACGACGATTAAAGTCGGTGATTTGCTAAGCTCGGCTGGACTGGTGACTGAAGGCGACAAAATCTCAGCTATAGAAATTGGTTTGGTTGAAGAACGACAAGTCGGTCAGGTTCTCGTTCAGTCCGGAAATATCACTGATACTCAATTAGATGAAAGCCTACGCCTACAAGAGATGGTGTCATCTGGTCGCATCAGTGGTCTTGAAGCAACTGAAATTCTGCGTATTGCAAACAGTAGAAAAGTTTCAATTGACGTCATTTTCTCTGAACGCAGTCAGACTGGAAACGAAGTCGCTCACGCGAACGCCGCGCTCGAATTGTTGCAAGCAGCTGGCGTTGTTTCAAAACAACAAATTGGCGAAGCGAAAAAGCAGGCTCGAGACGGTAATCTGACGACTGTGGATGTGCTTGTCGCCAGTCGGTTGCTCGAACGCTCGATAGTGCAAAATGCAATGCATGGTTTGGAGTTGCTGAAAGATGACGTTTGCTCAGCCGAGCAGATAATCAATACCTTAAAAGAAGTGCACGAACGAAAGATCAATTTCACCAAAGCGATCAATGACATCAAGGCTCAAAATCAGGCCGATGAAGCCGAAGCTGCCAAGAATGAGCAGGGGGCGGGCTGGCTCGGTAAACTGATTGGCAAAAAGAAAAAGGCTGATTGATTATCGACCTTTGCAGTAAACTTGTGTCATGAACGAAGTTGCTTACGGGCAGAAGACGAATTATCAGGCTCTGTTTTCGCTTGCCGATTTAATCGCGGCGTTACCGCAGGCCAAATTATTTGGCTACGAAAAAGGCGAAATCGATTCGAGCATCGGCGCTATTTCTACAGATTCGCGCGGCATAGCCACCGGACAGTGGTACCTTGCTCTTAAGGGTGAGCGTTTCGACGGTCATCGCTTTGTCGGTGATGCCATCGCGCGTGGTGCAGTCGGACTGATTGTCTCGGATCTAACGCACGTCGACGAAGTGCAGGCAAAGAGTGGAACTAGATTTCTCATTTTGCAATGCTCAAATACTCTTGAAGCGTATCAGGCCATTGCTACTTATCACTTAAAGCGAGTCAACCCAAAAGTTATCGCAATCACGGGATCGTCGGGTAAAACGACGACTAAAGAAATGTGCGCCTCGGTTTTTGGAGCACAATTTAGCGTGCATAAATCTGCCGCAAATGAAAATAATGAAATTGGCCTGCCTAAAACCATTCTATTGATGCCTGATGATACTCAAATTCTTGTTGCCGAAATGGCTATGCGTGGTCTTGGACAGATCGATGAGTTAGCTTCGATAGCCGCGCCTGACGTGGCTATCATCACCAATGCCGGTAGCGCTCATATCGAACTTCTCGGCTCACTGGACAATATAGCAAAAGCAAAATGCGAATTGCTTTCGCATCTGAATGTTGATTCTGGATTGGCTCTCATAGGTAATCCGGCGGCTCATCTCGTTAAAAGAGCAAAGGAAGTTTATTCCGGGGAAATCATTCTTTGTGATATCGAGCAACTCAAAGAAAATGAAGTTTCGTTTGCTGTTACTTCATTCAAAATCCAAGGACTGGAGCAAGAATTCCTCATTCATGCTCATGGATTGGCTCATTTGCAAGACGCCTGGTGTGCCATCCGTGCGGCCCTTAAGTTAGGGATGTCTGCTGAAACAGTTGCGATCGGGCTCTTTGCTTATCATTCTATAGATGGACGAGGCAATTGTTTAACCGCTGAAAATGGTGCCACCATAATCGATGAAAGCTATAACGCTAATCCGGATTCAATGCGGTGTGCTGTTTCTACGATGTTGGACACGAGAGTTTTTCCACAACAAAAAAAGATTGTTATCCTGGGCGATATGGGTGAACTCGGAGCGCAAACGGACAGCCTTCATCTTGAATTGGGAAAGTGGCTGAGAGACAAGCAAATTAGCCAATTAATAACCGTAGGGATTCACTCGAAGCGCATCGCTGATGGTGCCATTGGAGCGTCTTACGATATTATCCATTTATCTAAAAATGATGAAGTTGTTCGGCTAATTGGTGCGGAACTAGATCAAGAATCTTGCGTCATTATTAAGGGGTCGCATGCCGCGCAGTTAGAAACTGTGGTGGCTGATCTTATGTCGGCGCCCGGGCGAGAATAGACGAGGGGCAATTGTCTTTAAATCTCCAGCTGTCTTTAAACAAAGCACTGACCTTGTGGTCAGACAGGATAGCCGTGGTTGATGGTTCCACTCATTTTACATATGCTCAGTTTGGTGCAAGGGTCGCGAGCCTCGCGCAATACTTACTTAAAAATGGATTGGATACCGGTGCGCACATTGCTGTGCTTGCTCCTAATTGCCACGAATATATGGAAATTTACTATGCCTGTGCGATGCTTGGAGTAGTGTCTATTCCTTTGAATTTTCGCCTCCAGGCAGATGAGATTACTGCGATTCTAATTGACTCAGAAGCTTGCGCCCTGTTTTTCCACGAAGACTTTCGTGAGATTGGAGAAAGTGCTTTAAATAAAGTGCCAGCGATCAAGAAAGGCGTCTTTATTGGGGCGAAAGCCGCAAGCAAGATGCAGTCGAAGTGCACAATTGATGGGTACGAAGATGCATTGAAGAGTTGTGAGCACGCTGAAATGCCTGCGCGCACTTTTGAAAGCGATCACCTGGCTCATCTTTATTACACCAGTGGTACCACCGGAAAGCCAAAGGGCGTTATGCTCACGCACTTGAATGTGGCATCCAATGCGCTTGGCTGCGTGGCAGAATTTCAGTTCGACGAACAGACGGTGTGGGGACACTTTGCTCCCGTATTTCACCTGGCCGACGCCTGGTCTCTTTTTGCTGTCACCTGGGGTGGTGGCAAGCATGTCTTTACTCCGTATTTTAAAGCGCCCGCAGTTCTGGACGCGATTGCCAGAGAAGGAGTCACAGCAACGGTTCTGGTTCCTACCATGGTCAATCAAATTTTAGGCGATCCACAATTAGCGACTTACGATATCAATTCGCTCAAGTTGCTGACCACAGCTGGTTCACCGATTGCTCCCGAGCAGGTGAAAAGGGTCATGAAGGAGCTCAAATGTGACTACCTTCAGTTTTACGGACTGACAGAAACCAGCCCGTTTTTGACAATTGGTGTGATCAAAAAGCATTTGCAAGATTTACCAGAAGATCAGCTAATTCAGTTAAAAAGCCGCACAGGCAGACCCTTTATTTCGGTTACTGTGAAAGTGGTAGACGATCAAGGGCAAGAAGTCTTGCACGACGATAAGCAAGTTGGTGAAATCATTGCGCTTGGGCCAAATGTCACTCAGGGCTATTGGAAGCAACCAGACCTATCGGCTCAAGCAATTGTCGATGGCTGGTTTCACACAGGCGATCTAGCGTGCGTCGATAAAGAAGGCTATATCAACATCGTCGATCGCAAAAAGGACATGATTATCACAGGCGGCGAAAATGTTTTTTCGACAGAAGTCGAATATGCGCTGTACGAACACAATGCCGTGCAAGAGTGCGCTGTGTTTGGTATACCGGATGAAAAATGGGGCGAGATTGTGGCCGCTGTCGTGGTTTTGAAGCCCGGTGTAAAGGTAACCGACAGCGAATTAATGACCCACGTCAGACAAAAACTGGCTAGCTACAAAGTGCCCCGTTCTGTTGAATTCGTCAAAGAGCTACCGAAGACAGGCAGTGGCAAGATTTTCAAAAAGGGTCTGCGCGAAAAACACTGGTCGTCGACCGGTCGTCAGGTCAACTGACCGATAACGTCACGGGCTGACATTAATCGTTCTATCAGTGGGCTTGACAAGCGCTTGCGTTAGTATACCCTAGTGTTACTTACCAGGTCCGACGTCATGAATGGAAAAGTCAAAACATCAGCGCTTGTGGCAGTCTTGTTTTGCTGCGCCCTGGTAGTGGAGACAATTGCGCAGGCGGCATCGACTCGGGTTGACGATAACGCAGGCATCATTGAACAACTCAAAAAAGGCGATGCCTTACTCGATAATGATCGAGTGGATGATGCTATAGCTGCTTTTACAGTAATCACCAGGGTTGCGCCTGAAAACGCTCCGGCAAGGCGACATCTTGCAGTGGCCTACGCTCAGCAGGGGAATATCGATCAAGCGGTGAGCGAAGATAAGCACTGCCTGGCTATCGACCCTAAAGACGCCGAGGCGCATCAGCATCTGGGTCTCATGTATGGTACTCAGGGACGATATGAAAAAGCTGTTTATGAAGCGAATCAAGCTCTAAATATTGACGTGCGCAATCAAGACGCTTACGTGGTTTTAGGATCGGCGCTGACTGCATTGAAAAATTATCAACCGGCGATAGTCGCGTTAGAGACAGCAATCTCGCTCGATCCCACAGATTTTCAACCATATCTTGCTCTTGCTGCGACGATGGGGCGCAAGGGCGACTATGCAGGCTCAGTGCAGGTCTATAAGAAGGCATTGTCTATTCGACCAAATTCTGTGCCGGCGCATATCGGACTGGCAGCCGACTACGCTAAATTGGGCAAAACTCAAGATGAAGTCAAAGAGTTAAAGCTCGCAGTAAAGGCCGCCCCAACCAGTGCAATCGCGCATGGTCACTTGGGGTCTGCCCTCTGGCGAGCTGGAGATTTCGAAAATTCTTTGCGCGAAGGAACCATCGCTACATCTCTGCGCTTACAGTCGGGAGCATTGAGTCGCATTTTATTTGGCTGGGGAGCGACATTTGTTTTTTTTGGTGCCATTCTCGCGGTCACATTTGCCGGGTCGAGGTTTAAGCCGCAAGAGGGTGAGACTTTACTCAAATCATTCTTTTTGACATTTTACAAAGACAAGCCCGGGCGTTTCGTTATAACCTCGAGGCGACTGGTCTTTGTGCCTGAATTGATTTCATCTATTGTTCATTCAACGAGAGTCAGTATTGAGCGAGACAATATTGAATCGATCGAATCTTCAAGCACCAAATCTGGTGCGTCACTTATAGTACACACTATTGATGGCAGTGCCGTTGTTTTTAGAATGCCAGTGTTGGTGTTTCAGCCTCTTTTAAAAGAACTCGAAAGAGAAGGCATGGGCAGTGCGAAAGCAGAAGTCTCGATCAATTAAATTCATAGGATTGCGATAGATATCTGATTCAATCGTGTCAAAAGAATGTCACGGTTGTCATGTAGTGTTTTGCGTACGGACTTTAATGTCAAATCGCATTCTCTGATGCGTCGAAAAACTTCCCGTAATCCAGGAGAGAGAGCTATGGGCGCAGAAAAATTTGATCTTAAACCGGCACAACAGTGCACCGTTGAAACTAAGGGGCATTTGGGTGAAGCTTACAAAGAAGTCTTTCAAGGCCAAGCTGGGATTGTGGCTAGAGAGGTAACCTGGACGCCACAACAACTCGAGTCCCTGGAACATCGCCAAGGGTTTGCAAAAGACGGAGCTGGAGATTCTGGTCCCACTAACAAAACTTACCTGGATATGGCTTTTAAAGGCGAGGTATATTCGCTTGGCGAGTTTCAGAAAAATCTGACCATTAATGATAAGCCGGTTCTAGCTGGATCCCCACTGTACAAGGACGCGTTAGCTAAAATGGAAGAGGCTAAAAAAAGCATCAACTTCGATGCGCCGATGTGTAATGGCGATTTGCCTGCTCTCTTTATAAATCTGGATAAAAAAGATCAATAGTGGTTTTAAAATTTATTTGATACTGCTAGTGGTGGCAGTCGTAGTTGTTAATCGTGCAATGCAATTCCATTTAAAATGCTAGTCGGGGTGGTCTCTGGCGCAATTTTTGGAGTTGGACCCAGATTTTGCTTCAATCCGTGTGATTTTCTCTTGAAACACGTAGTTTCCACAATGACATAAATCAATATGGTACCTATGCTCAGGCCAACCCGTAATCCGGGTCAACCAGCGTCCAGGGTACAAAGTGTCGCATGAACTGACGTTTGCAGAAAAAATCACTTTTGAGGCTAGCAGCTCACGGGACACGCAGAAGCACGGGGATAGCGCCATCAAGCTAGGCGTAGAAGCATTTCTCCATGCGGCGGTGCAGCAGCCGCTTGATGGAGTGACTCAACTCGTTAATCATGTCGCCAAACGGGACATCTTGTCGGATCCACAGTTATTTGCAGCGCCTAAACAAGCCAAATTCGGCAGTTTGGGCTGGTTTAGCGAAACCGCCGGCTCAGGATTGGGCATGGTTTTGCCGTACCTGCTTTTGGAAGGGGCATCCCGGGGTGTCCTTGTGAAGGCCAAAGTGCTAGCCAAAGACACAACGCTAAGGTCCACACTCAAAATGGCGGCGGAAGAGACAGCAACCGCAGGCCAACTGCCACGCGCCATGCGTTTTTCTGTTCCTGCTGCAAAAATGGCCCTTGATGGAGGGCTTTATGGGCTGGTTCTAACTCCTTCCGCCGATCCCAATAAAGGCTTCTGGGAGCAACGTGGTGCAGCCGCTTTTAGTTCGGCCATTACCTTCGGCGCTATGGGACTGACGAGCCGGGGCATTATGGAAGGCGCTGCGGCAAAGTTTGGTCTGCCGCTAGCGGATCCTGCTTTTCATTTATCGGGCAGAGGCATCGCCTTCAGAGTCGGGGCAAATTCCCTGGGCGGTTCAGTCGGCGGCTTTGTCAGTGCGGAATCAAATTCGCTGCTTGCCGGCAAGGGACTAGCCGCTAAAGAGCAAGTGCTCCAGTCGATAGCGTCATTTATGGTTACTGGTGCGGCTTTGGACACTATCCACGCAACTGGCGACTATTACCATGCAGCTGCGGATGTAGCGCAGACACGGGCCCAATATGCGCCTCCTCGGCTAAATGCTGCCGATCAGCAGATGCTGGAACAAGTGCAAAAGGCTCATTTTCAGTACTTTAAAGAAGAAAGCGATCCCATCACCGGGCTGACCAAAGACCGTTCTACAGACACATCAGCGGCTAGCATTGCAGCTGTCGGCTTCTCTCTTACTGCTCATGGTGTGGCAGTGGATCATGGATGGGTCAGCCGTGACGAAGCCGCTAATTACACTCTCAAAGTGCTCAATAACTTATGGTCGACAAAACAAGGTGACGAAGCCCAGGGCACATCGGGCAATCACGGATTGTTCTACCATTTTCTCGATCCCCAAACCGGCTTGCGAATGGGGCAAAACGAGGTGTCGACAATCGACACGGCTCTGCTTATGTCAGGTGTTTTGTATTCCAAGAATTATTTTGACGGCACTAGTCCAAAAGAAACACAAATCAGAGAACTCTCAGACAAGCTATACAACCGTGTTGATTGGAACTGGGCTAACACGCAGAGTGGCAGGCTGAGCATGGGCTGGACGCCTGAAGGTGGCTTTATTAAGCACGATTGGCAGGCATACGATGAAGCCCACATTTTGCTACTTCTGTCCATGGGCTCGCCCACACATCCTGTGCCTGCATCAGCCTGGGAAACTTATATGTCCACAGCTAAAATAGCCTCGCCGTATGGTCATGAGAGCCTGCAATTTGGACCGCTATTTGGACATCAATACACACAAGTCTGGCTAGACTTTCGGGGTAGGATGGATGCCACCAATAAAAAAATGGGCATGGATTATTTCCAAAATTCCAGACAGGCAGTCTTAGCGCAGCATCAATATGCTATCGCCAATCCGCAAGCGTGGAAGGGCTATGGACCTCTCGATTGGGGTTTAACGGCTTCTGATGGACCTGGCGAAGTGACAAAGACTGTGGACGGGCGAGACAGGGTTTTTCACGACTACGACGCGCGAGGATTTCCCAATGCTCCCGATGACGGCACTATAGCTCCTACTGCCGCAGCATCGTCGCTGCCATTTGCGCCCGAAATTGTCATGCCTACTCTGCGGCACTGGCTGACGACTCGTCCCGAAATTTTTGGCCGACTGGGCTTCCAGGACGCATTCAACCCAACATTTGACACCTCAAAAGCATCAGGCTGGGTAGATTCTGCCCACCTGGGAATAGATCAAGGACCAATTTTACTGATGGTCGAAAACTACCGACATGGCTCCATATGGCAGACGATGAAAAACGATGCAAACCTGCAAGCGGGGCTCGACAAAGCCGGCTTCAGCCGCCGACCTGCGGCGGCTGACGGAGTAACGTGGTTTAGCCACGTTATCGGCCGATTAACTGGACTTGAATGAGTTCCTGCAACTTAGCACTTCGAAAGCTAGCGGAGGTCATGCTGGCACCAAATACGATGCCGTGCCGTGCAACCATGTGCGCTGTCGCTTGGGCTCATATTTTTTGGATCTATTTGCTTGTTTTCAAGACTTAGATTGAGGACAAATAGCTGCAGGCATCGTGTTAGCTCAAACGCTTGGAGCGCAATCGACATCCTTCAGGCGGGTTTCCAGGTAATATGGATCGCCATTTTTTTCACGCGAACCCGACCAAACTTCTCCCACTGCACTCTGCCCTAATCGCAGGTTGTGGCCCTCGAGTGTTTTGTTAGCCTCATCAATGACTCTTTGAGCACTTTCTGGATCAAGTTTCTGAAAGATGTCGCGTAATCGTTGGTTATCGTGATCTCGGTCCAAATTTTCAGTTATTTTTGGCAAATCTTTTTGCGCTTTCAAAGTCAATTCAGCTACTTCTCTAGCAATTTCCTTTTCCTGCTGGGAGACCGGTTTGCCATCACCCTGGGCCGGACTATTTAAGGCTTGACGAGCGAGATCATCATAATCAATACGCTTTTGTGTGGGCTCCAGGCTCTGCTCCTGACCGTGACCTACAATCGTATAATCTGGAAGATCGCATCTTGGTGTGACGGTCGATTTGCCGCTTGCTATGAAATTTTGAAAGTCTTCAATTGACGGCAACAGATGCCTGCTGGTGTCGGTTCCTTTGTGGGCGGCTGCTTCAGGCTTGACTGGACTTTCAAGAGAGTCTTTGCTCATGCGTCACCTCTAGTACTGCACATGAATATATACCCACGCGACGATTTCTCGACACGGAAATGGAACCTAATCCGTATCAATCAATTAGATGCTTTGCGCAATCTGGTGAGATTATTTGCTGGCTTTTACGGGAGCCTTGGTTTTCTGGCTATCGAGGTACTCATCATATGTACCGAGGAAATTCACGACGCCGTCTGGAGTGAAAGACAACACGCGGGTTGCAACTTCCGAAATAAGATCTCTGTCGTGTGAAACAACAAAGACTGTTCCTGGAAATAGAGAGAGCCCCTCAGCGAGCGCCGAAACGGCTTCGAGGTCCAGGTGATTGGTCGGTTCGTCGAGTATCAGCACAGGATTTTTTTGCATCATCATACGGGCCAGCAGTAAACGCGCGGCTTCGCCACCAGACAACGCTTCTGTAGCTTTCGAACTTTCTTCGCCAGAAAACAACATTTTACCGAGAACACCGCGGACGAATTGATGTCCCTCATCGGTCATATATTTCATCAACCAATCAAGAGCAGTAGAACCTGGTTTGATGTCATCATGATAGTCCTGAGGATAGTAGCTCCAGCTTGCGCTGTCGCCCCATTTTAATGATCCTGAATCCGCCTGTATTTCGCCAATTAAACAGCGCAGCAAAGTTGTTTTCCCAACTCCGTTTGCACCAATGATGGCCACTCGGTCACCACGGGTGATATCAATAGTCAGATCCTTGAAAAGAGTATTGCCGTCGAATCCCTTCGTCAAATTGCGCACTTGAAGCAGTTCACGGCCAATCGGTTTTTCTTGCTCGAATCGAATGAAGGGGCGAGCAATGTTCGACCGCTTCATTTCCTGGGGAGCGAGTCTGATCATCTCTTTTCTTCGTGATTGTACCTGCGAAGATCTTTGACCGGCAGCGAATCTAGAAACGAATTGCTGTAATTGCTCAATTTTTTTCGCTTTATCACGATTGGCTGATTCTACGCTGGATCGAGCCTGCATCTTATGCTCGACCATGTCGTCGTAGTTACCTGGGTAAAGAATAATTGTGTCGTAATCGATGTCGGCTATGTGCGTGCAAACGGAATTTAAAAAGTGGCGGTCATGAGAAATTACAACTAGAGTGCCCTTGTAATTACAGAGAAATTCTTCCAACCAGTGAATCGAATCAAGATCTAAGTGGTTTGTCGGTTCATCCAATAGCAACGCGCCAGGTTCGCCGCAGAGTGCTTGCGCTAGCAGTACACGGAATTTGTAGTCCGGAGCGAGAGTGCTCATTTTGTTTTCGTGCTGATCGTCTGGAATACCGATACCGCGCAAAATTTCAGATGCTTCGTATTCAGCGTTATAGCCATTTTCGTCAGCGATGATTGTTTCGATATCGCCCAGGCGCAGCATCTGTTCTTCGGTCAATGATGACAGTTCGCAGAGTGCTTCTCTTTCTTTGAAGGCGCTCCAGAGTACTTCATTACCCATAACTACTGTGTCGATGATGCGTTCGTTATCGTATTCAAATTGGTTTTGCTTGAGTACGCCGACTTTGCGAGGACGATCAATAGTGCCGGCATTAGTGGGCTCGATTTCGCCGGTGAGGATTTTCATGAAAGTCGACTTGCCAGCTCCATTTGGACCGGTCAAGCCGTAGCGATTGTCATCACTAAATTTGACAGACACATTCTCAAATAGAGTTCTGGTGCCATATTCCTTCGAAACCTGGTTGACTATAATCATTACCGTTGAATCCTTGCACAAATAAAAAGACGCGCCTGCTGCGCGCTATAACAGGGATTATAGCCGTTTTCAAGCACCTTGCCTTGGGTTAACCAGCGATCATTCGGCAATCGTTACGCACTTTTGGGCGCCTTACTGAAACTTAATTCGGGCGGGCATTCTCATGGAATTAGCTCAGCCTTTTTTTGAGCAGTCAAAAATTCGGCAAATTGCTGTTTCAAATTGTAGCCATCCAGCTGATCGATGGGCTCGAATGGCTTGATACGTGTGGCGGCCATATTAGAAATTTTGAGTACGCTTGGATGCCCGAGTGCATTAAAGACCTTGGTAGAGCCATCCAGGCGAATTGCGTCGTCGCCAAAGGGCGTATAACGCAGAAAACATTCCTTTTGGTTGGTGAGCAAAATCTTCTGCGAACCAGGCTCGACAACAGCATCTGGGCCAACTACTTTGCGAGTCACTTCATCATGGTTGTTCACGACTTCATCGACGGAATCAATACGAGAATAGCCTGACAGCCCACCATCGAGCTTAGCAGTATAACTATATGGCGCTTTGAGATAGTCCCAGATTTGACCGGACTTGTCTTTTTGATAGCCGAAGACCTTTTGAAATTCGTTGCGCAAAACAAAGGGGCATTTAGAGTGCTTTTTCTTATCGAAGATGCTCATGCGCGTGACGGTCTCAGTCTTGAATTGCCATGTGCCGGCTATCCAACTCGGTATTGCGACCCACATATTGCCGGGATCTAATTTTGGTAATTCTTTTTCGTTGAATGTGTTCCCGGGGGTTAGTTCTGGTTGCACAGGAGACAGACTGTCGCTGTGTTGCACTCCTCCTTGGAGTGGAGATGCAGCATAGTTAGAAGGACAGGCAAAGAAAGCAGAGCTCGCTAACACAAGCAGTGCTCTGCACGATCTTCGCCAAATTTCCGTTGTCTTGCTGTGTGACATGTAGACCATTTCTCCCGGGACCAGATGATCGATAGAAACTTCGAAATGCTGTAGGCTAGCTTATCAGAGAATTGTCGCGAAGCACTGATGTTCACAAAACTGAAAATGCCAACCATCAAACTGTTGAATGCTGCTTCCAAATAGTATGGCCGTGGAACTCAGTCAGCACTATGCTGTGAGTAAGACTCAAATGAAATAGGAGACTGTCCAAGTCGTATGAAGATCTTGGTAGCGCTATCTTTGATGGTTTGCTCAATCGTTTGCCCAGCCGGAGCGAGAGAAACCCCTTATGGTAAAAAGTTAGAACACAAGCGTGAAGCCGCTTGGTCACCGAACAAGCGTTACAAGATCGAGACCGTTCCCTTTTTACAGAAGTCTTGCGACAACCATGTTTGCCATCTTTTCTTAGTCCAGCAGGGATACCAAAAACGGCGGCCCGTAAAACTAGACGACACCAACGGATATGACCACTTTGTAGAAGTACTATGGTCTCCAACCAGTATGGCTTTCGTCGTGAATCTCTATGATCCTGGTCGTACTGCCTGTTCCTATTTGTATAACGTCAATGATTTAGGTCATCGGGTCGATATAGAACAAAGACTAAAACTCTTGATCAAAGACAAGGACCAAATGAGAGTTTTTCACAGTAGGACAATGCAAGGAATAAAAATTCTAGCAACAAGGTGGATAAACTCAAAATGGCTCGAGATTCGCATTGAGGACGACAAGGTTAATGCCGCTGGCCATTACTGTGAGAGCTTTTCCTTAACTTACCGCTGGAATCTCAAAGATAAGCTATTTCTTGAGCCGCAGAAGGACGACAAAATTTCTCGGGTGCCATCTTAAGCTTATTCTTGCAGCACGTGCATTTCAGTTGACCCTAATAGCCTGCGTGAACGCAACAAATAAAGCTTCTCTTCTGGAATGCAACGCATGTGCTCGAAGTCGCTTGTGTCGTGGGACCAGTCCGCGGGAAAGACGACAAAGTCGTCCGAAGCAGATCGGATAGAGTTCACGGCAAAGCGAGGTGACTGCCTCATCATCGAAGGGGACGTCGTAGCAATAGGTGCGTTCTTTAAAATTAGAGTTTTTAACAGCCGGTGGAATTTCAGCTAATAGCAGATTTTCGAGTTTCGCCAAAAGCGGTATTAGAACTTCATTCATCATGGTCTACTGTTCTCCGAAATTGGTTTTTCTAACTCTGTCCTTACGGTGAGTGCATCATATTTTATGAGAGACCACGATGCAAAAAAATGATGTTTGGCATGCGACGTCCTAGACATTATCTGCGGAGCCGATTTCTGATTTGACGACATCGATCAACTGCTGATGGTCGTTTATCGAATTTACCGAAAATCTAGTCCAAGTTGAACTGATGGAGACATCGGCAAACAGACCTTGTCTATCTTCGTGAAAGTGTAGAAATGCTTTTGACTTGTAGTAAAAAATTCCGCGTGATTTCTCTCTAAGTTTCGTGAAATTTCGAAGGCGCTTAAGCAAAGGTTCCAGTTTATTTAAAGCCGATGCGGTGGCGTGAATCATAGGATTATTATCTCGAGCGAAACGCTTGAGCCACATCGACTAGATGATCGAATTGCTCTTTGGAAAAGTTGCACTGAAGTGATGCTTGTATGGATTGCGTCCATCCATGCATAAAACACAACCAACCATCATGGATGGTCAATTTTCGACTTTCTTCTTGCATTTGCGCTTGCTGCAGAAAAAGCCTTTCGCCTCGATAATTTAAATCCCAGGCTATTGATTGCTTGGGAAAAATCACAGCATTGCTCAGTGGTGAGCCGGGGCGATCTTTACCCATGCCGGTCGCATTGATTATCAATGAGTGCTCCGACGAATTGGTTACTAGTCTGTCATTTGCCGTGATGTCGTTTTGGTGCAAAAATTCAATTTGCATACGATCGGAAAAAGGGGCCATTAGATCTCTAATAGATTGGATTTGCGATGAGTTGATATCAACAAATACCAATCGATTTGGCAGATATCTTCTGGGATTACTAAACGGCAATGACGTCTGAAAATCGCACAACAGGCTAAGTGCAATAGATCTTGCAACGCCGCCTGCACCGAAACATACAACATCACTTGGGTAGGATTTCCAGTATTCACTACCCAAAATATCATTGAGACCATGAGTTGTCGACAAACAATCCGTTCCCGCTAAACCCTCGAGGATCCCTGCTCTCCGCGTGATGGAGCAGACCTCTTTAGTGACCTCGGCGAGGGTATCAAATTTATCGAAAAGCGAAAAGGCGTGCTCAAATAATTTCGTTTTATGAGTGGTGACAACAGAGCCAATCGCGTCTGGATCGTTCTTTATGCGGGCGACTGCTTCACGATACTGAGACGGTGAGGCATCCAGGGAAAGATCTATGCCAATGAGTTCCAGCTTTATATTTAGAGCTTCGGACCACAGAGGAAGAATACTCACCATCGCAGATTGTTTAGTGGTGACACCAATAAAATAGAAATGCATCAGTTTATGCTAACACTTAGATGCTTGTAATTAGTTACAACTGACGTGACTTGTTGAATGGTTGAAAGTTCAAAATTACTTATTATCATCTATTTGTATCGTTGTATTGACGACGGTTCATAAATACGTATTGTTGACTGCTCGATTAAACCAATGACTACTTTCTACTTATCGTCAAGCACCCCTAATTCTTCAGGAAACATGGTCGATACTTTGTCTGGGCGATTTATTTTAGAGTTGAGGTCTTATGCTGCCACCGGCAAAATTATCCAATCTGTGTACCAGTGTGCATGCGAAACGTCCTCTGGGAATAGGGATCGCTCTTGTAATCTATATTTGTCTCGGTTCGTCGAGTCTACCAGCCGATGCTGGAAATTTTCGACACAGCGAAATTGCCGCAGCAGTTGCCGATTTACAGTCCAACGACTTGGATTTGAAGCGCAATGCTGCAAAAAAAGTGGCCAAAATGGGTGTCGAAGGCAAAGAGGCGATTCCGGCTCTTATTGCTGCTATGTCCGATAGCGATCCAGGTGTGAAGGAACAGGTGGCAATTGCCTTAGATGCTATGGGACCAGATGCAAAAGATGCAGCACCAGTTCTGATCGAATTCTTACAGAACAAGACTTATGATTCGATTCGCGGCCGTGCTGCCATGGCTCTTGGAGATATTGGACCCGCGGCTGCATCGATATCTGTTCCTGCCTTGATTACAGTTTTGGACGATCCAGAAAGTGGTGTCGCATCTAGTGCGGTGCGTGCCCTCGCTGACATTGGTCCATCGGCAAAAGCGGCGTTGCCAGATCTAGTCGCTCTAATGGCCACTGAAAACGTTGCTTTACGGAATACAGCCTGTTTTGCCATCTTACAAATTGGTGTGCAGGATGACAATTTAAACTTGGTTTTGCCCATGCTCAGTGACGAAATTGATTCTGTGCGCTCATGTGCCGCTAGAACAATTGCCAATTCTCAATGTGAAGCATCATCTGCGATACCAGTTCTATTGAAGCTCGTGGACGATCCCCAAGCCTATGTGCGAGTCGATGCTTACAACGCGCTCAAGCGTTTAGCGCCGAACAAAAAGGTGACTGTGCCCGGGGTAGCGATGCTTAAGGATTATGGCCAAGAATCAAACGCTCTCTGGTACAACGATTGGACGATTTTGAATAACTCGAAATAAGACTTTGGCAACACCAGTGTCAGCGGCGCAACAATGGATGCGCCCGAGTATGCACCAAACAGACGATAAAGCGTAACTAGACTTCCAAGGAAGGATGAGAGCACGTTGCTCTCTTAACGATTGAAAGCTCATCACGTAGGAATTTAGCTCGACGCACGGGATTGTCGAAGTCCACTACAAACCAACTTTCTGCCTCCGCTTCGAGAGCGGCGACGATGCCTTCATCACGCTCATGAAACCCACCATCAATTCGAGCAGTCTTGAGCCTGATCCTTACTCGATCGCCAACGTCAAGCTTCGTCCAGCAATCGCGACACGCAATCTCTGGTTCATCATTTGGTTTGAGACCAGGCGCAAATTTGCGATACCAGTCATCGATTGGAATACCAGGATTTAAATGAAACCCGTTCCCACAAACTGGACAGCGACAATAGACCATGATGTCCTCAGAGCCAAACGCGGTTGGTTTGATTCCCATTCACACCACAATAATACAGTGCCACAATTCTGAATGTTTGACAGTTCAGAACTTCAACAATTTAAGCAGTCGTATTGTCGAATAATCCAATAGTAGAAGTTTTCGCTGGTAAGAAGTGTTTTAGCCGTAGATATTGTCTTTCAAACAAAGACTCACTTCTTTCGCCGGTTCAGTTTTTTCATTGAAGCATTCAGGATAGAAGAGCTTATTCCAGGCCACTTTGGCCTGCGCTTCGGGTTTAAGACTGCTGTCTGCGTTTAGCGCGATTTCGCCCATTCGCCCGAGAAAAAGCTTTTCAGCGGGGACTTTGGTTTGGTCTGTCTGTTTAGCAGCCTCAGATGCAATCAGCTGCGGCTCGCTGTGACAGCTGAGTGAGAATTTCCTGATGGCTGAATCCTCAGCCGATGGTGCTCCGTCACTTGCTGGCGCTGGAGAATGTTGGGACTCAATATGTTTGCTAACTGTCAAAAAACTTACTCGACCCACACTGCCACATACAGAGCATAGCTCAAGCAGTCAACACGGGCTTGACATGGGTATTCAGGCCGTCGACCTTTAAATTGAGAATTACGATTTCGATCGAGCAGAATTTTTTAGCTCTCGTCAAAACCTAGATTGGTAACGACTGGAAATTCCTGTTCGATTGCCGTCAAATCCCGTCTTTTTTGCTGGCGGCGTAGTTCTGATAATGTATATTATGTTTCATTCCTGTTGTCCGAGGCTGAAAACACTTACAGAGAGGGCGTTTGCAGCCTCGAATTTTGATGGCGTTTTAAGGTCAATTCGCTACTTTTGACTCAAAAATATCCCTAAGCAAATTTCTAGACCTGTAAATCGAGCATTTGAAATGAGCGCTTCCAAAACAAACCAAATAAATATAGTCCCGCATTCAAAGAGCTGGAAATTGGACTTTCAGAATTTGGCCGCCATCATAAGAAATCTAGTTGGGCCGACGGCGAGAAGGATCGACCACATCGGCTCGACCGCGGTTGAGGATCTTTGTGCCAAGGACAGAATTGATATTCAGATAACAGTCGCGTCCGCCGAGGACTTTGCCGATATCAAAGATAAACTTGAAAGTGGTGGCTTTGCTCGTGCGAGCGAGAATTCGTTCGACCATATCCCGGCCGGTTGCCAACTTGACGAGTCGCACTGGCAAAAGCAGTTTTATAGAGCGCCTGAGGGCTTCAGAGCGATGAATTTGCACGTGCGTGTTAGTGGCAAAGCAAATCAAGAATACCCGCTTCTTTTTCGTGATTTTCTGCGGGCCGATAAAGTCGTCGCCGAGCACTACGGTAAGGTGAAGCAGCAGCTTGCTGAGCACTGTGGTGATATTGAGGCCTATTGCGACATCAAAGATCCAGTCTGCGATTTGATTATGCATTCTGCTCAACGATGGGCCGCCTCAATTGGCTGGCAGATGCCTGAAAGCGATGCCTGATTGATATGTGCCGAAATTGTGAATTAAGGGCTCCTGGTCGTTTTGCTCACGTCATCATCTCTAGGCACCATTATGGATAACGAGCATGCGCAAAACATTGTTAGCAGTCGTCTTATTTGCCAGCTTGAGCATCTGGCCGTGCACAGCCCTTGCACGTCATAAATATAAGACACCGCCTGCGGCTCAAACGACTGAGCGGGTTCTTATCATGCGTCATGCCGAGAAACCCGATAAGTCAAATGACAACAATCTAGCTTTTGCTGGATATACGCGCGCGCGAAACTTGCCACCATATATAACATCACAATTTGGCCGTCCAGATTATATTTTTGTCGCCGCTGACTCAAAGCACAGTAGCCGATGCACTCAAACTGCACTGCCATTATCTCAAGAAACCGGCGTCCCCTTGAGTGATTCATTCAGAGACGAAGACTATCAAAAACTGGCTCAGGCATTAACCCAAGATCCGCAGTTCAAAAACAAGCTGATTGTGGTTGTCTGGCACCATGAAAAATTACCCGCGCTGGTGCACGCACTTGGTGTAAAAGATGGCACGTTTCCGAATAAATGGAAATCGTCCGTTTACAACCAGATTTGGGAGTTGGATTTCGTCGGTAAGCACCGACCGCTAGTGACAATTGCTAACGAACCTTTTTGATCTCTTTTCTAATTTATTAGACAATCAAGTATTCGACAATACGAATAGTCGAATATTAGTCTACTCGATAATTCAAATATAAGAACTATGAAATGTTTAACCAGTTGAGATGACATACTTCCGAACATTTGAAATTTCGAATTTTGATACTTACTCTATAGACTAGATGTTTTTGCCATTAAGACTGGCAAAATCCGCGCCAGAGATATTTTTGTCTATCCATTTGGATTCTTCGCGATTCAAGGAAGAGAACCGCCAGCCAGTCACCTTGTTATTATCGATTCTGAATTGTACGTAGGTGTGCGCGTTCCCGCACCGGGAGCCGAACCCGGAAATTGTGCGCGTGAGAATGCCATTCATGATGTTGCTGTTTCTGACACCAATAAGTTCATCCAACTCATTTCTCGTCATGCCAATGAGATGGTAATCATTCAATAGCAAATCGAACTGACTAGCCAAGGAGGAATCTTCGTTCTTGCATTCCTGGCTGTTAAAGTGCGTTTCAAAGACTTTCTTGATGATTCGATCTGGTTCCGCAATCTTTAATCCACAAAACTCTGGTTTGATAAGCCATTTTCCGTTTTCGTCGATCACGCCCTTACAAACCGATTCGTTCTCATATAACCAGGTTTTGTTACCGTACTTGCCCTTGTTCGTCTTAGCCACCGACAGCTTGTTTTCGAATCGCGAGAAGGCGTTGCAGTGTATCGTCGAAAGTAATCTGCCGCTTGTGTCAAAGAACAATAAATCAATTCCATTTTGCCAATCGGTCTTCATGTCGCCAGTCTTGATTACGCAGATAAAACCGTGGTCTGTGAGTTGAACAAAGGTGGCGTTAGTAGGTAATTGTGGTGCAATATTCCCGGCGCGATCCAGCACTATAGGCGATGGCGTTTTTCCGCCGGGCTGATACCCGCTTACTCGGGCAAGAAAATGCGAATCGTCGAGTACATCGCATTGATCATATTGTGAGGGAATTTTGCAGACAAGGTTTGCTCTATACAGAAGTTCTTTTGGAGCCGTCGCAATTGCTCCCCTCACAAGCTTATAGCCTTCGTTCTTGACTTTGAAAGGCGGAGCGACATCAGAAGGTATGTTTATTTTGATATTTGTTGTTGAACGATTTGTGCCTGTTTTTTGATTTGCAGAAATGCCTTTAAATCCACTATTTTCAAAGTTATTGATTATTATTGAATTTTCGAATTGTGGAGTTAGGATTACCTTTCCCGAACCGTCAATCAGCCCGCAGCCATTTAAGCCGTAAATACGATAGAGGACGTTGGCACTTTGCAAATTTTCGGCTGTTGGCTGCTTCAGACTCTGCGGTACAAATACCTCCGTGACCGAACAATTCTGCGGCACTGCCAGATGAACTAGACGGTTGTTTCTATCGCGCAACTCCGAAGGCAAGAAATTCGGATTTCCGAAGTGCTCACTGAGAGATTCTTTTGAACTTTGATTCTGGTTACGGGCGCCGCCTGACGTTGCCTTTGTGGGATTCCTTTTAAATTCCGATAAATCTTTATATTTTGGAAAGCACTTATAAACACCAGGCCCTACTGTCGAGATTTGTTCGTAAATAGGCGGGATGACAAATTTGTCTTGCAGATCAACCAAACCGTATTTATCATGGGAATAGGCTGGTACCGCTGTTAGAGCGACCGCAGCGACAGCGACGAACCGTCTGAAATACTTGACCAACGCTATTGCCTCTGTACACTATATTGTCTACATTCCCAGGACTTCTCTTTTAAGTCGCATAAACTTCTAAGTGCTTAATTTGTCGTATTTATGGAAAAACAAGGGACACAAATCCAATCCCTGTTAAAAAAGCCCAATCAATGTGCCTAGCGCGACTGCAAATAAGATGACGGATAAAACTACCCAAGTCAGCGATGTAAGATGCCAGGCGAAGCGAATGCAGCACCGCGGTTGTTAGTAGTGCCTCGTCCTCTGCGACAAGCGGATCGTAATCGTCGGGGTGGTGAATCGCAACCAAATACTGCGTCATCATGTATTTCTTTTTTTCTGTAATTGTCTTTCGAATTCTTTCGAATTTCAACTTTCAATAAAATCGAGTTCCTTACCGGCAGTTTCTTCCATACAATGAATGGAAATTATAGCTAAAATGAAGCAACAGGCACCAGTAGCAATGGCAGCATTGCGTGCGCCTATTTTCTGTGAAAGCGCGCTAAATAGACATGTCACGGGTATTGCTGAAGCGCGTACCAGGTTTGGAACGAGTGACGTAGCCGTTGCGCGAATGTTCGTCCCAAATTGCTCGGCTGTTGTTGTGATGGCTACCGACCAGTACCCAAAACTGAATAATAATGGTAAACACAATGGTGCATAAAGATCGGTTGGACAATTCAATATCAAAAGCGCGAAAGCAGCGCCCGCAGCGAGAAATGAATACATGGTTCGTCGTCGACTGTGGAGCAGTTGGCTAACTACACCGCTGCAAATTTCTCCGAATGATTCTCCAATCGAACTGAAAAATATGCAAGATGCGACCGTAAGGGTTGTCTGCTTGCCTTGGGCAGATATCTCCGGTCCAAAGGATACAAGGACTGCAATAGCAAACCACACTGGTGCTGCGGCGAGTACACAACGGAGAAGGCGCAGACATCTTGCCCGACTCGAAAACAAGATATTCAAACTGCCTCCTTTAATAGATGCAGTTTTTGTCTTCAAGAATAAGGTTGTCTCTTTTAAAGAAAACCGTGCTAGAAGCAACGCAAAACCAACTGCACCAGCCGTTAAGTAAGCCATTCTCCATGGCATGCACTGCCCGCTATAACTGGCCAATACTGCTCCGAGTGTACTGAAAAAGGCGACGCCAGCAGTTCCATACGCTCGAAATTTCCTGGGTGTCACCTCTGCAGCTATCGTCATCGCTGCGCCGACTTCGCCGGCCAGTCCGACTCCGGCAAAAAATCGCGCGACTGAATAATTGTCAACTGAATTGACGAAGGCGTTGGCAACATTGGCAATGGAATAAAGAAGAATCGAGCCTAGCAAAATAGATCGGCGACCATATTTGTCACCGAGCGCTCCCCAGAGCACTCCGCCTAGAGCCATACCAGCCATTTGCCAATTCAGCAAAACAACTCCGGCGGACAACAACTCAGCTCCCTTGACTCCCAGATCGTTGAGGCTGGGAATTCGCACCACACCGAACAGGGTGAGGTCATAGACATCAACCATAAAGCCCAAACCAGCAATCGCAAGCATGAATAACACGTCACTGGTAAAATGATCTTGCTCTAGCAGGTCATCCAAATCTTTGTTTCCTAATACGCACTGAATTATTGAATAAGTAAAGCATGTGCTTTCTTTTTTTGAGGCGCTGCGGCCAACAGTTGAAACGTGAAAAGGCTTTTTATCTGGGATGAATTAAGACTGCAACGTGCTGTGAAACTTCAGCAGACAAACCACGTGACGTACGGAACAATCGGATCGTGTAACATCGCTCACGATGTCGACACAATGCTAGATTCAAAGAGTTCGGTGATAAAATGAATTAACGGCTACTGTGTGGGCATCGATTGATCGCCAAGAAGACGAGGATCAAGAAAATTTGCTTCGCGCGTTCTCTTATAGGTATCTGGACTCAACACCAGCTTTTTGATCTTCATTCTATGTAGGATATTTTGCACTTCTGCAATTGAAAGTTCGGTTTTTGACAGATTAAGGGCTTCGACTTGGTCAAGTTTGAACACATGTTCAAGCACGTTTTTGCCGAGCTTTGGTTGCAGGAAATGTAATTCTTTCAGCCCAGTACAATCAGCAAGATTGTCAATGGATTTGTCAGTGATATCGCATTCTGCGACGACGAGACGCTCAAGTTGACTGCTTCCCCGGAGTTTGTCAGTGAATGGCTCCAAGGCTGTTTGATTCAACCAAATTCTGCGCAACCCGTGAAAAAATTCGTAGTTTTTTGACGAAACAAATCCCTTATAGGGCCTAACTATAAGAAGGTTTTCCAGATTCGGCATTTTGTCGAGCGCTCGCATCCACCTGTCGTCCAACGAAACTTGTTCTAAAAGTACGGCATGCAGGTTTTTCCAGTGTTGAGCCGTCTCTAGAACACTGAGCATAAACTTTTGCTGATTGACAGGCATTGTGTCTTCGAAGAGCGCCGTTAATGCCGATCCCTTCAGGTGCAGACCAAAAAATTCATCGGGTCCAATGTATTTGTAGTCACCTGGAAATCCTTTCGGAAACTGTTCGAAGTCAATGAGAAAAGTCAGCGGCTCGTTTGCTGGAAAATCTCGAGTACCGGAAGCGACCACCTCTAATTGGTGCCAATTTCTGGTAGCTTTTCGCAAGTGAGTTGTCACACATCCAATCGGCACACTAGGGAAGACAAATTCCCTAACTTGATTTGCACCTTTCCACAGCTTCTTTGATGTAATCGCTTGGCCAGTCCAACTGGATCTTGGCGCTAGAGCCAGAGTGGAGGCAGTAGTATGTACACCTCCTGCGACGGCGTTGATCATTTCATCCGTCGAATCTGACTTAATAGTTGTCGAAGATTTTGGCGGTGCGGTTGATTGAAAAAAACTGGTCGCCGTAACCCCCAACAGAAATAAACCTGTAATGAAAATTGCTGTACCAGCGACAATTTTAATTACTCTAGTTCGAGCGTCCTTTTTCGTGACTTGGGTTGGCGTAACACTGGTGAGACCAGATTGACTCAAGTCATCAGCGGCTGCATGAGCCGTCTCATATCGATCGGCTGGTGATTTCGCCAGCATCTTCGCAACTATCCTTTCGATAGCTTCTGGGAATTCTTTGCTTAAGCTGGCCTCTTTTAGTGACGGGATTGGCGCAGTTTCATGCAAGACCATTGTACGCAATGAATTGCTACCAATAAATGGCGGTGTGCCTGTTAGCGATTCAAAAAGCACGCAGCCCAACGAGTATATATCTGAGCGCTGATCTACGGGAGTGCCGAGGCATTGCTCAGGGCTCATGTAAAAAGGGCTGCCGAAAATTTCTCCAGTTCGAGTCAGCTGCTGCAGATTGTGCTCATTTGTCATAATTTTGGCAATACCAAAATCGACAATTTTGATACTACCTTCGGTGCCTAGTTCGTGCTCGCTGACAACGATAATATTACTGGGTTTTATGTCTCTGTGAACAATACCTTTGTCATGCGCGTGCGCTAGACCTGAACACAATTGGGTGCACAGAAGTTTTGCTTGTTTAACCGTCAGTGTTCCATTAGTGCGCAGATATTCTGCAAGTGTGGGGCCATCAACATAGTCCATCACCAAATATGGTTGCTCGTTTTCGAGCACACCAAAGTCGTGGACTTTTACTAGGTTCTGATGGCTTAAGGACCGTGCTGCTTTGGCTTCTTGCTGAAATCTTCGGAGTTGAACTCCACTCATTATATTGCTGAGTGCAAGCAGCTTTAGCGCAAAAATCTCGTCAAGAAAAATCTGGCGAACTTTGTAAACTGCGCCCATGCCGCCCTTGCCAAGCTGCGACAGAATTTGGTATTTTCCAGCGATTACTTGACCAACGCCTTCGCTGTCGCCTCGAGCGCTTGGGACTGTCTTATCTTCTGGCTCTGAAGGTAGCTGGGGCATGAAAGTGACTTAAAGCGAGTTTGAGTTTGCTATCCTTCCGTTAAGATACTACAAGTTTCAAGGCTTAGGAAATCTCGATGGAACCAATTATTGACCACATCCAAATCACCGTCAAAGATATGGCGACGGCCGTGCCATTTTACGACAAATTTCTTCCATTGCTTGGATTCGACCTCAATAAGAGAGGCGAGGCTAAAATCGCGGAAAATGAATTCCATGTGGTCGAATGGCAAAGCGAGCGTTTGTGTTTTGCAATCACTTCGCCCAGAAGTGCGTACGCTTCAGACGCCATCCATCGCAGAAGACCGGGTGCACTGCATCATCTTGCTTTTCGAGCATCGTCTCGAGCGGAAGTCGATAGGCTACATCGTGAATTGGTGGAGATAGGGGCGGTGATAGTCAGCCCACCACGAGAATATCCAGAATATGTTCCGCCTGGCTATTACGCGCTTTTTTTTAAGGACCTGGAGGGAATTAAGTACGAGATTGTCTGTCATGCTCACTCGATCGAGAGCACTTGAATGCACTATTTTCCGGCCAGTTTTATTCACACCGCTGATGCTTTCGTCAAAGAAATTCGATTTGACGGCGGCGATGTGCTTTTACAAATTGCAAGGTGTCTTGCTGTAGGATTTTAGTCATTACAAGCTATGCTTCAATGCATCTGAAGGCGATCTAAATCTGATCGTGAGAATTTCTGGACAATGTCGCATGTGCGGTAGCTCGTGTGATTGTCAGTTCTCCACAAACTACTCCGAAGGGCTATGACGACGCGCATGTAACAAGAGATTAGTTTCTGCACACCGAAGGTACATTACCAAGGGTTGGATGATAATTGCCCAAGCGTGGCCCGAACTACATACTTACCCCTGAAACAAAGGCCAGTGATGACAAAAGCCATCACCGGCGCCCACCAAAACACCAAGGAGAAGCTGGCATGGCCCTAAATGAACTTTTTAACAAAAAGGGCGGCAATCAAGATGAGGGCGGAGCCAAAGATCCAAAAGACAAGGATCTTGAAAATGCGTGGTTTAGTTTAAGCGTTGATCCTCAGCAAAAGAAGATATCGCCTGCACAGCGTAATCTGGAAGACATCAAAAAGTATGCTTACGAACAGTTCGATAAGCTCGATACAAACAATAATGGATTTATAGAAGCTTCCGAGCTGCACGCTGTCTTCAACGATCCAAATATCGACATGCGCGAGAAATCATTTATCATGTTCTTGCTAAGCAATCAGCAGGATATTGCTGATTCCGTGCAGGAGGGAACGCCTGAATATCGTGATGGTATCTCGCGACTCGATATCGAGCAGTACTTTAAGATAGTTATAAGTCGAATGGGCTGAAGCAGCACTTCCAATTAAACTCTATGTGAGGCCAGCTCTGGTGCGCCTCTCGCGGTAAGAGCTTGTCTATGTTGGGCTGTTGGTTTTTGTGTCAAAATCTCGTTATTATGAATTTGCACATGATACTACGGGCTGTGTCAATGACTTTAAAAATCAACAAAGTCACGAAATGTTCGAGGAGCCGGTTCTCTTGCTGTCCTCAGCACCGCCCATTGATGATGCTCATCTGCAGGCGATAACTCCTCAAGTGTCCAACCAAGGTTGCTCAAACAAAAAGATACGGACCGCGCGATAGCTGGGAGTTGATAATCATCGACAAAGATGATGCCGCCCGGATTTACGAGACGTCCAAGGTATATCAAGTCGAGGAATACACGTTCAAAAAGATGGCTCCCGTCAATGAAAGCTAGTTCGAAACGTCGTTCTTCACTCAACAATCTTGGTAGTAGAATTTGTGACTCTACTGCGTGAAATTCGATGAGATCCGTAACTCCGGCTTCTTCCAGCAGCTGTAATCCGCAATTTTTAAAGCCAGATTGGTGGGGATCCACAGCGACGTGTCGTGCGTCATTGTGCCCGTTCAGAAGAAGCCCCTCGCAGATAAATAGTGCTGAAATTCCGTAAGCAAGCCCTATCTCAATCGTTGTAGCGACTTTCTCTTTGACAATCCAGTCGCGCAAAACTTTGCCTTCAGTAGCTGTTATTGCTACTGGAAAAATTTCGTGGACTGTTTGATCTAGACTGGCGACTGCTTTCCCATCGCTTGTGACGCGCTCGCTCACGTTGCGTAAGCGTGTAAGAACTTCATCCCTATTGATCATACGTAGCTCTCAATTGTTTTGACCCTGACTCGTTCGTCAGCAAGTATGGCCCAGCGTTCATGATCGCACCAGTGATCATTTATTTTGAGGTATTTCGGTGAGAAACCCTCCAGCCGAAAACCCAGACGCTTAACGAGAGCAATAGATGAGGTGTTGCCAGGTTGAATATTTGCTTCCAATCGGTGAAAACCAAGTTTGCTAAAAGCATGGTCGAGAGCCAGTCGCAATCCTTCCGACATATAGCCCTGCCCAGCAAATCGCTCGTCGATAAAATAGCCAAGGTAAGCAGATTGCAAGGCCCCCATTACCGGCTCATTCAGATTGATGACGCCGATCAAGGAAGTGCTTGGAGACGTCCATAAGAGCAAACTGATGGTTCTCCCGGAGGCGATTTTTTCGAGATACGTATCGGTATTGCCGTGATAAACCCAAGGCTTATGAAAATCTATGTTGCGCTGTCTTAGATTATTTAGCTCGGTCAGATTGCTTAGATTTGCGATCGTGAGAAATGTGCGACTGCCACTTTGTACACTGTCCATGCTCTGTTTGACTCTACTTAATTGAGATTGACTCAATCATTTTATCGATTTCACTAAGGCTTGGCGTAAATTCTTTATCGGGTAGATTCGTCAATAACTTGATGCCGGCTTTTAGCGGCGTATTATCCTTCAGAGCTTTTGCTTTCACTGGGTAGGTCAGCGAAATATAGTATTTGCCGTCACTGCTGAGTCCTTGATATGAATAAAAGAAATCGCCATTTTTGAAAGGCGCCTCATCTTGCGCGTAGCAAGTTATAAACGCAACTCCGGTGCCACCTTTGTAGTCTAGAATTTTGACATGACTGTGAAACACCTCATACGATTCCATCGCAGGCAGCATGGGCAATTCTTTTACCCCAGCAGCTGATCGCTTTTGCACTATTGATTTCAGCGATCCTACAGTTTTATCAAACTCGGTCCTTTCTTTACCTGTGAAAAGCTGCGAATATGGAGTAAGAGGATAGACAAGAATCTGCCGATGCCAATCAAAGCCGTCATTTATTTTGTCGTTATCGAAACTTATCTGAAGGTGCTCGGGTTCTCCATTCATGAATGGTGCATCATCAATGCTGTTAGGAGTTTTAGGAACTATTTTGATATTCAGCGTTTTTGCCAGATGTGCCCCGTCGAATGTCACAGCCAATTTAGAAACGCCTGCTGCGGCAGTGGAATTTTTTTGAGCGGCACTACCTGGAGCGAGGCTTACTAGACTAGCAACGAGACAAGCTGTGCTCAAAGCGAGTAGAGCATTCGGATAGAATCGATTCACCATTTTGCTTAATTCCTATATTTTTACTATTCTTTTGGTATCGACAGCGGTGCACGAAGTCACGTTTACAATTTTGCTTTAAGGTTGTCCGGTACAAGATCTTCTTTACCGTTCTTTTTAAGGAATTCGACGAAAAGCTGCTTTAAATCGAGACCGTCCTTGCTGTCGATGGCTTCATAGGGGGCAATGCGCTGTATCACTTTTTCAGCCTTTTGAACTTGTTGCGGATCACCGTCAGCATCGAAGTTCTTCAAAGACGCTTCCATGCGTACTATCCCATCTTCTAGCGGCAAGTAGTTGCTAATCTGTTGCACCTGCTCTGTTGCTAGTACTTTGTTCTTTTTATCGACAGTAATTTGATTGTTTAGGATTTTAAGTAAGACGGCAGTGCTATCAGTTCTCAAAACATCTTCGCGAGAGCATGTCAAATAACATTGTCCATTGTCAACGCTTACCTTTTGAACGCGAGGAATCTGCAGAAATTCCCAGACCTGACCGCTTTTATCTTTTTGAAAACCGTGCACAACATCAGCAACTTCTTTGCGCTCCAGGTGCACCTTTGCACTTTGTCCGGTAAGACAGTTGGTGACGTTGGTCACCGTCATGTTCTCTGAATGCCATTTGCCGGCAAGCCAGGACGGAATGGGAAACCACAAATTATCTGGACTCAAAGCCGTCAATTGGGTTGGGTCAATGCGGTTGCCAACTTGATATTCGGGGGCCAAGCCAGGTACTTTTTCATCGTGTTCAATTTCAACATCTAGTGGTTTGCGAATGTTGCTTGCTGGTGCGTTATTCTGGGCATGAACGGATGGGCTGACAAAAACGCCAATCGTCATCATGAGCGTCACAGAGAGCAAGGATTTTTGAAGCAGCGACTGAGCCGAACGTTGATTTTCGAACATTTTCTACACCACCCTTGGGGAACTAAAGTCTACATCGCTTATTTGACAGCGTCGATGTGCCGACGAGAATGCGACGAGAACACTCCTGAGTTTAGGAGGAGAGTTGATAGTCCCAATGACTAATTGACAAGTTCTTTGGGCTATAAGTGCCGCTATTGATTACGGATTATTGGTGGATTGATTTTTATTAATTGCTGTCCTTTTTAGGCCAAGTCAGCGTCGAAAAGCAAACGCCACTTCAGGTTAATCACGCCCAAGAGTTAATTAGACTAGACCTCGTATACTGAATGGGTTCATAGAAAGCACTGGTATGCAGAGAAAACTCAAATTAGCCACAGCTATTTCGCTGATCCTAATTTCTCTGGCGTTTGTGATGGCTTACTTCGTCAAGCCACACCCGCTGTCAATTGAACGCGCCGATGTACCAGAAGATATTGCATCTCTGGTCATGCATTCGAGCGATGTGCCCCTGGCTAACCGAATTTCCAAGTCGCACGGCCTCGCTATGGTCTTTGTCATTAGCGAGTTTTCGCAGAAAAACGCTAATGCTCTAGGAGCTGTGCGTGAGTGGGCGACCAATAAATTTGAAAAAGATCCGACGTTTATATACGCCACCCAGACGCCGCAACGCCTCGAGCTTCCAGCCAGTGTTTTCAGTAGTTTCTTCTACAATTTGCTCGCTGGTCCTCGAATTCTGGCCGAAGAGCAAGGACTCAGGGCTGTTAAGAGCACAATGAAATCTTTTCACAAGACCGAAGCCTATACGCAGTTAAAATCCGACTTTTATGACTCATTTGGTAAGGACAAAGAAACGTCGTTTCTTTTGTCTCATTACGAATTTGATCGTGCGCGCGAATCTGTGCCTGTAGTGCTTGCTGCAGTATTTTGGCTCGCCGTCATCTTGCTTGGTGTCTATCGTTTTATCTATGTTCACAAAAGCGTGCGCGATAAATTGCAGAATACTTTGTCAGGGCTGTGGTTTGTGCTTGCTATTTTTTATTTGATTGAGACCTGGACTCAAAACTCTACGCAAGTCGCCTTATCTTCGCTTCTATGCGCGGGCGTCGGTTTTTATTTACGGCGGCCAATTGTTTGGTGTCGCGGCGAAGACACCGGGTTGTCCTTCAAACTAATTCGACTTGGTTCCAAACCACTCGCTTTGATCTCATTTTTAACTCTAAGCTTAATGGGCATCCATATTTTGACGTGGATTAAGACGGGTACAATCGAAAATCCAGATCCCGTGACTTTGATTGTTTCGGCCTGTACGGGCAATTTCTTTCATGACCCTACCGAGATCAAGCGCGATATTGCCCGGCTGATTGGTGTTCTCTGGCTTCTGTTTTTTGCTTGGACTGCACGCTTACTGATGCTGGAAGTTGAACCAGATCTCGAGGCACCTGAAAACCTGGACGCTTTGCCCGACGGACATGCTATTGACTAGTTCGGTGCGTGAAGAGTGTGAAACGCTTGGAGCTTTATTGGTACAAGAGATTCGCAGGGTTTGCTAGAATAGGCTTTCGCACAAGCCCTTGTGTCGGAACTGGTATACGAGACGCACTTAAAATGCGTTGCCCGTAAGGGATTGAGGGTTCGAATCCCCCCAAGGGCAAACTTTTCTACATGACAAGCAATTGTCAAAAAAGCGGAGGAGTCGATAGAAGACTCTCCGCTTTTTTGCAGGAATTGAAACGATTTACTGACCGTTTATAGCTGGCAGTTTCTTACGCCAGGTCTGTCCAAGGTCTCAATTTTTCCGCATTTTCAATTTTGCAGGCGGGACACTCAGCAGCTGAATGAACGGCTATGTGTGCTTGTATAGAGGAATAAAACTTCTTGCCAAATTTATGTTCGGCAGTTATTACACCGCCTGCAGTGCCTTTGCAAAAGGCGGCAATGCCAGCCACGGTGCCACCATTTTGCTCGGTGAACTTAGGTATCGTCTCACCAATTGTGCGACCCGTTTGATCGACCGGCGCAAAGATAAGAACACGATCGCCTTTCTGTAATTGCCCTTCAACGATTTTGCCTCCCAGCCAACCACTGGGAAAATAGGCGAGGTAGGCCGCTTTTTTGTTCAGTTTTGAACAGAGGGCAGCTACGATTTTTCGAGCTGACTCTTGTGACAGCGACAGCACTACATCGAACTCAATTTTCTCGCGCTCGATCCACAAAAGTATGTCTGCAACAATCGCATCCACAAATTCATTGTGTTTTACGATTGGGTCAGCTACATAAATGGCGTCGAGATGATTGCCTCGTCTGGTTTCTTGCGGCGCTGGAAATTCAAAATGCCCAGCAGTATAAGCCTCTTTCGTACCAAGAATTTTCAGCAATAGCTCTGAGGGAAATGTTTGCGATGCTCTCTTGAGACCAAAACTATTACCTTTATTTAGCTGATACATAAGCCTTTGCCGGAGCCTCCGCTGCAATGCGTACTTTATTTTCGAGAACGCCAATTCTTTCGACTTCCATAGTGACTACGTCTCCGTCTTTCAACCATGGATAGGTAGCCGGTTCAAGAACGGCATTCGAAACAGGATCTATTTTTGCTGTATGTTCAGCGATGCAACCATTGCCCACAGTACCAGAGCCAATCAAATATCCGGGTTGTACGGCGATGTTTTGCAGACCAAGGAAGGTCATGATGCGCGTGAAACTCCAGGCCTGTTTCTTGCCAGTCGTTGGATGAGTATGGTAGAGGCTGTTGTAATTACTGCTTACTCTTTGTTCGCCATTAACCTTCAAGGACATTGCTGCGTCAAATACTCCGCTTTCATCCACATTGAAATCAGAGGCGCGAACCAATTTCGGTCCGATACTGTTGCCGATGATCGCTTTACCATTTGTCGGTCCCAAACCTTCCATATCTTTTTTCTGTACGTCCCTTGCTGACCAGTCATTGAGAATGGTCAAATAGCAATGTTCTTTAAAAAATTTGAGAGCGTCTTCAGGAGTCTTCAGCACTGCTGCCTTTGTGACATAGCAGCCAATTTCGAATTCATAGTCTGGTGCTTTGACAAAGTCAGGTATAAAAATCTCCTCGCCGGTGCCAAAGAGTTTTTCCGGCATCAAGTCGTTGATGTAGTAGCCTGCGTGCTCGTACCAGTTCAAATAAATATCAGCGCCGCGTTTTTGACGAATCTGCTTCACATGCGTTTCAAAACCCAGAAAGTCTATAAGAAGTCGTGGTTCTGGTACCTCGGTGCCAAGGAGTTTGACCAGGTTCTGAGTGCGTTGAAAGAGCATGTTATTGGCCTCTAGGCAGATGGTGCGACTAATGTGCATGGGCGGACCATATTATTCCACATCGGCGACAGATGAGCGAATGGCGCTACAATGGGCTTGTTAAAAAGATGAGAGCCAGAATATGAAAAATGCACTGAGCCGAATTCCGGTTTTACTAATTTCAGCGCTATTGCCACTTGCTGCACAAGCTGCGCCAGTTGCCCAAGCCGCTGTTGACGAAATCGACTCGCAGGCGCTTGATCCAAACGGATTCAAGCTGATGACTATTTGCATTGCCATGCTGGTCTTTCTTGCACTCTCTCTCATTGGTGGCGTCATTTTTTACTTCGTAAAATCGAAAAAAATGAAAGGCTAGCGTTTTAATGACGCCGTTTCATTTTTTCGTCTCTTATCGGGCTGGTCCAAGATGCTTATTCTCTGGGACTTACGGGCATTGCTGGTAGCCAAGTATTGTATTAAAGTGTGATACCACTAATAATGGCATGGCTTACCTACTAGAAAGAGCTGTCCATGAATTCCTTGCCTAAATTTGAGTTCGACAGAGAGCGTCAAGCCATTGACCTCGAAGGACTTGAAGCGTTTCTCGTACAAACGGAAGACGTTAGTTCGAAAGATCAATCGGTAGACGCTGGAGAAGAGTCCGAAACACAGATAGTTTTGCGGCTCCTGGATCAGCTCTACAAAGTGGGCGAACTAGTTCGCGAGACCAGTGAAAAATTGGTTCTGGCTAATGAAAGGCTCGTCAGCTTGTCAAGCCAGGTAACTGCGCAAAACAAGCAAATGGAATTATTAGCCCACTATCAAGCACAGGCTGCTCGTATCGGCGGTTTAGAACATAGTCTGGCAATGATTTCAGCCGAAAATGAAAGACTAAAAGCCTCCTGGTGGCGTAAGATCTTCTTCTGGATTAAGTAAACCGCGGCAGAGGCCGCTATTCCTCAATGAAGAAATTTTCGTCGGTTGTCAATCTGTCTTTGGGTCTTATTTTTGCCTGCTCTACAGCCTTTTCTCTGGCATTAACAGGACAAGCGAAACTTCTTGAAGGTGGCGTTCAGCATTCGGAGCGGCTGGCCCCGATTGAATCTAAGCTGGCACCAGGTGAGTTATTCGATCCCCGCAATTTGCCCGCACAGCCTTCAGGGGCCGTGCGGTTTTTCATTATCCCGAGCTGGCTTGCAGGCAGCTGGCATAAAGATTCGCAGACGGATTTTTATCGTTATAACTATTTGACCAAAGAAACAGACGTCACAACCAGAACCGAGCCCGCCAGATCAGATGGCGCCTGGGGTACTCAAATTGATGCCGATGGAAATGTTTGGCAATACGATGCCACGCCCTTTCAAACAACTGTAGATACGGGCAGCGAATATGTTGTTCAGTTGGTGCGCAGCATGGAGCCGGTCGAAAGCAACGACACTCATTTTGTTCGACGCAGTCTAGATACTCAAATTCGAGTGGATCGCATGACCAACCGCATTAAAGCCGTTGAGTCGGGTGAACAGCTAACCACTTATACACCTGAGGAAGCTGGGCTGATCAAACGCGAATCTTCTGCTAAAGTGTTCGACCAGCAGGGCTTGCCTACTTTGCTCGGAAAATCGTTTTGCTATGAGAAAAAAATTGCTCAGTTTGCACCTCAAGATAGCTTCCAGGGCAAAGACATGAAAGCTCTTTTTGCGCAATTCCGACAGAAGGCCTCTACGCCTGCACCGTCTACTTCGCAAGATTTTACACCTACGCCTGTTCCGACGACTTTAACTAAATAGAAAAATGGGAGTTTATGAAGCCTGACATACTGCTGAAAAGCGCATTCCTGGTATCCTCGGTTTTCATTCTCGGCTCAGTTTTAACAGTCAAAGCGCTGAATATGGAACCTGGCTTCGGTGAAGCATTGTCGCCAGTTTTCAAAGCCAGGTCATTGCGTTTAACAACTGACGTCAAGCCAGTTAACTACAAATTGTCCTTCACACCAGACCTCGAGAAAGCGCGCTTTGACGGGGACGAAGATTTACAATTTACCGTCGCCACAGAACAAAGCGCACTGATTCTAAACAGTGCAGAAGAAATAATCGACGACGCCTTTATTGTCGACACAAAAACTCAAATCAAAATTAGCGCTGCTACGGTTGCTTATGATAAGACGGCCGAGCAAGTTTCAATCTCATTCAAATCAGCTATCGCGCCTGGCGCTTACACTCTTCACTGTCACTTCAAAGGCGTACTAAACGACAAGCTGCGTGGCTTTTATCGATCTAAATTTCACGACGTAAATGGTGAACATTACATCGCGACCACTCAAATGGAAGCGGCCGACGCACGAAGAATGTTCCCTTGTTTTGATGAGCCATCGTTCAAAGCCACTTTCGACATTTCTTGTGTTGTAGACAAGTCGCTGGAAGTAATTTCAAACGAAGCGGTGGCATCTGTTGCACCCTTTTCTCCGACTCTAAAGCGGGTCACATTTGCAACAACGCCTAAGATGTCATCGTATCTGGTGGCTTTGATTGTTGGGCCTTTTGTTGGCACTAAAGCTGTTGTCGTCGAGGGTGTGCCGATTCGTATCTGGTCTATTGGTGAAAAGTCCAATCAACTCAGCTTTGCGAGCGCTGCCACGGCAAAACTGTTGCCGTTCTACAACAACTATTTCGGCATCAAATATCCTAATTCCAAACTGGATCTGATTGCGATTCCAGATTTTGAAGCAGGCGCAATGGAGAACCTTGGCGCCATTACGTTTCGCGAAACAAAATTGCTATACGATGACAAAGATGGCTCGGTCAATGGACAAATGAGCGTTACGGGCGTAATCGCGCATGAAATGGCCCATATGTGGTTTGGCGATTTGGTGACCATGGCCTGGTGGGATGATCTGTGGCTCAATGAAGGTTTTGCAACCTGGATGGCCTCAAAGGCTGTTAACGACATTAAACCGGAATGGCACCAATGGGATGAATTCACCGACACCAGAGAAGAGGCGCTTGAACACGATTCACTAAATGTTTCGCGTCCAATTCATGCCAATGTTGCAAGCGCTGCCGATGCTGATGAAATGTTCGACTCCATCACTTATAGCAAAGGCGCTTCGATTATGCGCATGCTGGAAACTTTCATTGGCGAAGATGCATTTAGAGATGGCATTCGACTTTATATGGGGCGGCATAAATATGGCAATGCTACAAAAAACGATTTGTGGCAGGCTTTGAGCGAGGCATCACACCGCAACATCGGTGCCCTGATGAAAGAATGGACTGAAAAGCCCGGTTTCCCTTTGCTTAGTCTTGGAATGCTTGGCGCACACAGCGATGGAAACTTGCGTTTGCTCCAAAATCGCTTTGTTTTTACCAAAGCGCCCGATGCCAGTAAGCATCCGTTTGACACCGTCTGGCAAGTGCCAATTTCCTTGCGCTCACCGCAAGAAGCGACGCCTCCATCAGGCATTTTGTTGGCAAAGGAAGATGAGAGATTTAATGAAGGAAACGCCGCTGAAACAGTATTTTTAAATGCTGGCGGTAACGGGTATTACCGCACGGCGTATTCTGCTGCGCACCTTAAGTTCTTGTCTGAGAATTCATCAAAACTAAGCGTGCCAGAGCGGGCGTCACTGGCAGCAGACACATGGGCACTAACCAAGGCTGGCAAAATCGAGATTATAGATTTCTTGAAGCTAGCGCAGAGAATGCAAAACGACGACAATCCGTACGTTCAGCGAATATTTATCGATGGTTACTATGGTCTCTACCATGTCTGCGCCGACAGCTCACTGGATTCCTTCTCTGAATTTATTCAGAAACAGTTGTTCCCTCTTAAAGAAAAGTTTGGTTGGTCTGGCGCCAAAGATGACGCTCTGACAAAAGACATGCGCCAGATACTGCGCAATAGCGTGCTCACAACGCTAGGCACTATTGGTGGTGATAAGCCAACAATTGAAGAGGCAAGACAGTATTTTAAAACTTATTTGCAGACTCCGGAGCAGATTGAAGGTGGAATGCTTGCACCTATGACTGTCATTGTGGCGTTTAACGGTGATGGGAATGACTACGAACAAATTCTCAAACTTTATAAAACCGCAAAATCGTCAGAAGTGGAGCATCGCAATCTGGATGCTTTGATGTGTTTCCGTCAGCCAGATCTACTCGAGCGCACCCTGAAAATGACTTTGACGGACGACATTCGTACACAAGACGCACCCCGCTTGCTCCAGGACGGATTGAGCTATCGCTACTCGCAGAAAGCTACCTGGGCATTCATCAAACAGCACTGGGCTGAAATCAATAAGAGATTTCCTGAGAATATGGTGCGTAAGATGGTGAAGAGCACAGGCGATTTCCACACCGAGGCCATGCAGTCAGATTTGCATGATTTCATTGCCAAGCATCCCGTCGCACATGCCGAGCGTTCCATTGCTGAAACTTACGAATTCGTGCAAGTGAATGTACAATTTGCTCGTCAAACAGATGCTTTAACTAAAGCTCTGAAGACATTCGAATAATCTATGTTACAGGTTGAAAATACGGTCACTGCAAAATTTTTGCCGACCCTTCTTTTAATCGGCATTTTGACGTGGATTTTGCCCGGTCAAATTCTTGTTCGCTCTCGCTTCAAGGGCGCTCCCTCGATCATGTTATGGGCTTGGGAGAGACCAGAGGATATAAGAAATTTCCCTGATGTGGACAAAGTGGGCGTTGCCTTCCTCGCTGCCACGATCAATCTCTCAGCTATCCATACTGGCGTGAACAGGCGTAAACAACCACTGCTTTGCTCACCGCACCAATATTTGATGCCGGTTGTACGTATCGAGACAAGCCGCAAGAACCCGCCTTTTTTCTCAGTCGATCTAGTAGATGAGGTGGTTGCACAAATTCTGCAGATCGCAGCCAATCCAAATTGGCATGGCGTGCAAATCGATTTTGACGCGACTCAAGGGCAACGCGAATCATATAAAACTCTTTTGACCAGACTGAGAAAATCGATGCCGCCGGAGATGCCACTTTCTATGACAGCTATTGCTTCCTGGTGCGCTGGTGACCTCTGGCTTGCCGATTTACCTGTCGATGAAGTCGTGCCCATGTATTTTGATATGGGTGTAAGTGAAAGCATGAAGTGGCAGTACTTTCAGTACATCTCTGACAATACTCGAAATGATTGGACTGCGAATTGCAAGTGTCATAAGGCTCTTGGTCTTTCAACATCCGAAGCTATTCCGCTGCGCGCGACACAGTACAAAAACAAACGAGTTTATTTTTTCTCTTCTCGTCCCTGGCAAATGCTTTCAAATCGCCAAAGGAATGACATAACAAAAATTTTGAAGTATACGGAGGCTTCTTAATCAATGGGCACTGCAAAATACCTGTTCTCGTTGGCTCTAGCCCTATCAATGGTTTCTTCGAGTTTAGCTCCGGCGATTGCCTGCGGACCGTTTTTCGATGATGCCGATTTTTCGTACGACACGAATCCGGATCTGCCTCTCAAAAAGTTCGTGGCAGGCCGACTTGGTATCATCGAACCGACGTTTGCCAAAACTTATCTCGTGGTGGCATATCGATACTTGAACGGCAAGCCGTTATCGGTGACTCAGCAAAAAGCGGTTATGGCACTACTTCTCAATCGCTTAGATGTTTCAGGCAGCCGAAACAATCTGACAACGGCCTCTGTTCCAGTTTCTGGAACGGTCGATTCTGCGCTTGCAATATGGAAAGCAGCGCACAACAAAGTGCCAGGCGTGACGGCCGTCGGCGATATCGACACCAATCGCCAAGTGGCTGAAAGCCCAGATGGTATGGGCGAGTCGTATCTGAATTGCAGTGATGATGCCTTTTCCAACGCGAACACCACATTGCAGGAGAGGATCGCCAAGCACGGATTAACAAGTCCCTTCGTCAAAAGTTGGTTGACGGCTCAAGATTCAGTTTTCTGTCACTGTGGTGGCAATCATTATGACTGGAATACGAAAAAGTACGGGAAAGAACCAGCTTTTCCTGAACTTTCTGCAAAAGAAACAGACCCAGAAGCAAGATTCGATCGGCAATATCAGATAGCCGCCGCTCATTTTTATGCGCAACAATTTGATGCAGCATTTAAAGAATTTTCAGCCATTGCCGATGATTCCAAATCACCTTATGCAGCCTTATCACGTTATATGACAGCAAGGTGTCTGGTTCGTAAAGCTAATTTAACGAAGCTCGATGCCGCAGCCAAAGAAAGCGCTTTTGAGTCAGCATTAAGCGTTCTGAATGAAGTTTATGCAAATACTACTGCTCCTTATCAAGCCTTTCACCAACCAGCTCAAAAGCTGATTTCATTGATCGACTGCACCATCCATCCAGACAAGCAGATAAACACTCTCGGGCGATTGCTTGCAAGCTCGGACGATGATAAAGGCTTTCAACAAAATCTAGACGACTATACAATTTTGGTACATCATGCCGAGGGCTATACTGACGACTACTATGACACGCAATCGGCTAAGCCAACTACCCCAAAAACAGCTGTCGAAGACGATTTGACCAATTGGATTACGAGTTACCAATTGGGCAATTACGCAGAGCCAGAAAAAACTTTCAAAAAGGCTGAAGCTCAATTCGAGAAGACGCATTCGATCGCCTGGCTGCTCGTCGCTTTAACTTATGCTCCATTCGATAAAGCTAAAGTTAGCAGCCTTCTCGCTGCAGCCAATGCTTTACCCCAGACGTCTCCAGCCTATCTAAGCATTAATTACGCTGTCGCAAAGCTGCTCATTGGAATGCATGATGTTGCAAGCGCCAACAGTCTAATTTCTTCACTCGAGACTCAGGCGAAGAATCAACAAATACCTTCGTCGTTGAATTTGCTTATGGATTTGCGCGCAAAGTTGCCCACGCACGCCAGTGGGTTTATTGCTAACGCTGTTCGAATTCCAGCTTCCTATTCAATTAATATGGACTATTTTGATGTTGAGACCAGTCCCAGTCAAGAAAAGCCGAAGAAAATTGCACCAGCTTTTGCTCTTGCTAATGCTGACTGCATGAACAAATCTATGCCGGTTTCACTTCTTGCAAATATCTGCAGTGATGCCAAATTGCCTTCTGCTCTCAAGGCAAATCTGGCTCAGGCAACATTCGTAAGAGCTGTGTTGCTTGATGACAATGAGGCATTGAAGAAATCATCCGAAGTGCTAAAGCAGTTAAGCAGTCAAATTTCGGCACTTAAATCAGTAAAACAATTGTTGCCGGCAGTACTTGCTACAAGCGGTGCTGACCAGAAATTTGCAGCTGCCTATTTGATGTTACATAATCCCGGTATGGACCCTTTCGTCACGGCTGGTGCACAGAGGCAAGATGGATTGAACGAGCTAAATGAATATAACGATAATTGGTGGCTTACCTCGTCAAATTCAGACACAACGATTTCTCAAACGCCTGGCTCAATGGTTTTCTCCAAACTGCCGAATTTCCCTGATTTGTTGACAGCGACACAAAAAGCGCAAGCAGCGATTGAGAATAAAAAGATAGCAGAGCTTGGAGCTGGTCCCACCTATCTTGGATCGATTGTGTGCAATTATGCTATATCGCACCCATCTGACAGTCGCGTTCCAGAGGCGTTGGCCCTCGAAGTACGGGCTTCGCATTACGGCAACAAAGACAAATCAACGACGAAATATTCAAAGCAGGCATTTGAATTGTTGCATAAAAAGTATCCCAAAAGTCCATTTACTGCTCGCACACCATATCACTACTGAGGCTCTGTCTAATGACTTTAATATCCAGAATAAATACGGTTTTGATTGCAGCTTCTCTAACCAGTCAGTTAGCTGGATTGTCGGTTTTTGCAGCAGCTGATACCACTGTTGAAACGACTGAAGTCTCAGTCAAAACAGAAAAAGCAGAGAAATCAGAAAAGACCAAAGATACAAAATTCAAAGAGTCTAAAAGCGATAAGAGCACTGACACCGGAAACAACGCTCCCTGTCTGAGCTGGGTCGATCCGCTTCAACCAACTGCTTGCTGCTTATTGTGCATTCATGGACTGGGCTTGAATAGTGGTTCTTATGATAGTTTCGGGCAACGCATGGCCAGTCATGGTATCGCTACATACGCCATTGACGTACGTGGTTTTGGTTCATGGATGAAGGCGCAAGGTCACAGCGAAGTTGATTTCGATAGTTGTTTGAGTGACGTTCAAGTTGCGCTCAAATCTATTCGAGCCGCGCACCCCGGTAAAAGCATTTTTTTGTTGGGTGAATCAATGGGTGGTGCCATTGCTTTGAGAGCTACTTCAATGTATCCAGACTTGATTGACGGCTTGATTTCATCGGTACCAGCAGGTGAACGGTTCAAGCAAAAGAAAACAGATTTGAAAGTGGCATTGGAATTTTTGACTGGACCCAACAAGCAACACAACATCGGTAAATCGGTAATCGAACAGGCTACCAAAAACGAAAAACTGCGCGATGACTGGGAAGATGACCCACTCGATCGCATGGATCTCTCGGCCAAAGAATTGATTCAGTTCCAAAAATTCATGAACGACAACCATGAAGTAGCAAAGCAAATCACGAATACACCTGTGCTCGTTGTGCAGGGAAGCAGGGACAAGCTGGTCAAACCTGAAGGTACCTGGGACATCTATAATGAAATTGTCTCCGGTCAGAAAGATTTTCTGGCCGTGCCCTCAGAGCATCTAATCTTTGAAGTACAGCAAGACCACGGCACTGCATTTGATGAAAAAGTGGCGAGCATGATTGATGCCTGGATCTTCTCGCAATGGCAGGCTAATGACAAAGCCTTGATTGCTCGCCGCGCAGCTATGCTGGCGAACCGTCGTCAAGCCAAACTGGATTCATTAAACACACAACGTCCGCTGGTAGATTGGATAGTGAGCACTGGAGCAAACGCAACGACCGCCGCGAATCGTACGGCGATTCCGTTGCCCTTATTACATAGTGTCACTGCAAACTCAAAACAGCCAGTAGTGCTTGCGTTTTATGCTCCTTGGGCAGAGGAATGCAAATCAGTCGACGATTTTATGGCCCTGTCAAAAAAAGCTACAACCGCGCAGCCTCGCTTAATCAAAATCAATGTGGAAGATCATGACAACGACGCTATCGTCAAAGCTTGTTCGGTCGGGCCCATTCCTACCTTCGTCTTCGTAACGCCTGACGGTCACATAGCGGCCACAATGATTGGCAAAAACAATTTTATCGACTTAGCAAAAGGTCTCAAAGCCTCACCCCATTGAGAAAAGCGGTGTATTATTAATCGAGCTTGTTGGGTCTTTGCCAGTTTGCAAGACCACACAGCCAATGGATCACTTTGGATAGCCCCGACACAACAATCAGGTCAAAGAATAGAGATGAGCACAGCACTTTTTGATTCAGAAGCACTCGCAGACGAAGCTGTCGTTTTACGTCATGACAAAAAATATGCAGAAGCTGAAGTGAAGTTGAAATCGGCTCTGGAAAAACGCATTTCTGTCGTAGGCGAAAACGATCGCAGTGTCGCGGAATTATTGAAACAACTGGGCGAGACGTCTCAGCTTGCAGGTAACAACGAGGCTGCTCAGACCTACTTTCAAAAAGCTGTAACTGTGCTCGAAGCGACTTACTATGCCGGTCACGCTTTAATTGCTCCGATACTCGAGCATCTGACCGATATCTTGCTCGCTCAGGGTAAGTATGCTGAAGCCGAGCCAATTTGCCAGCGTGCTATGGAAATCAGCGATAAGACTTTAAGTGGAGAGCATCGTCAAACACTTGGTTTAACTGTGAAAATGGCTGCTATCCAAATGAAGCTGGCTAAATTTGCTGAAGCGGAAAAACTTTTGACAAAATCTTCCAAAAACGTTGATTCTCCGCTTGGACCGCTTGAAGAATATCAATACATGCTTGCACAAATTCAAGATGAACTGGGCAAGCCTGAAGAAGCCGATAAGCTCTATAAGGCGGCTATAGCGGCTTTAGAGCAGAGAAAGAGTTATGGTACTCTCGTTGAATGCCTGGATAAATATGCAGCATTTTTGAAGAAGCAGTCGCGCCAGAAAGAAGTACCTGAAATTGAACAAAAGGCTGCCAAATTCAAAGCATTTTGTTTGAACTGGAAACACAATCCAGACATCTTTTCGTCGACGCTACTGCGCGCTTAGTTTCTTATCGACGACTGTTCACAAACAGATTCGACTATAGATTGCCACCACATGTGATGCCGGCAAAGCGATTATCTTTTCAGTCGCTGCAGATGACATTGCGACGTTATGCTTGTAATCCGTTAAAATAGAATACAACATGAAGAAGACGATCATGCGTAATTCTTGGAGATGAGCCATGAACACCAATAAAGTAAGGGTCGCAAGCTTATCCATCCCGCTTTTACTTGGCGTGCTCGCTGTGAGACCAGGTGAAACTCAGCCTGTATCATTCAATCGCGCCGTGCAAGACTACAAGGATGGGAAATATTCATTAGCGCTTTCAGAACTTGAATCTTACAAGACTGCGTACCCTAACAATGCGTTGGTGCACTATTACATTGCTCTTTGCCAACAAAGCTTGAATCATATCGATAGAGCAAAGGCTGAGTTTGAGTGGGTAGCAGTTCGCAGCGGTCCCTACAAGTCGATGGCTCAAACAGGACTTCAACAGCTATCCGGTTCTCATGCTAATAACACGACTGCAGCCGCGTCTCAGGGCAATGGCCCATCTGGCGCTGGCATAATCACAACTGGCTTAAAGGCTAGAAAAGCAATCGACTTTTATACCGATTGGTGCCCACATTGCAAGGAGTTTGCGCCCGCATTTGCTTCTATGAAGGCGAAATACAGGCAAATCGATTTCCAGGAACTGAACGCTGAGGATCCACAAAACGCCGATATTGTAAAACGTTATTCGGTTAATTCTTATCCGCGCGTTGTTCTATTGAGTGCTGATGGCAAGGTGTTATTTAACGATACACCTTATTACACAGCCCCTGAGTTCGAACAGGAATTGTTGAAATTTCAATAGCAATGAGTTAGTCGTCAGAGACAATACAGATCTGCCCCCTCTCGAAATCCAGTGTGTGCTGGACGGCACCATTCATAATGTAAATCCAGATGAGAGGTTGAATCATCTGGACATAAGCAATGAAGGAGTCTTCAAAAAACGCTGTGCCCTGGTCGGGTAGACGTATCTCCTGAACATTCCAGGAGAGGTTTTAGCCTGTATTCTGCAAACCGATAGCAATCCCGTTAATGCTCATCAAAACAGCTTCTAGCAAGGCGCTCTGGTTAGCAGGCGTAGCGGTGCGCAACTCACGCAATAGTTTGACTTGCAGTATGCTCAATGGATCAACATACGGGTTACGTAAGCCAATTGATTGTTGCAAAAACTTCGAGCGATCAAGTAGGTGCTCGATGCCGGTAATTTTCAATACTGCCTGTTTGCTAATTTCATATTCTTGCTTAATTAACGGGAAGTATTTGTCACGCAAACCTGGCTCAACCAAATTGTCCGCATAGAATTCGGCGATGCCCATGTCAGCGACGGCTAGGGCCGTTTCGATTTTTGTTACGAGTCCCTTGAAAAAAGGGAATTTGACATACATCTCTTGCAATGTCTTTAAATTCTCAGGATTGCTTTGCAGACAGGCTTGCAGTCCGGCACCAAAGCCAAACCAGGCAGGCAACATGTAGCGGCTTTGAGTCCAGGCGAAAACCCAGGGAATAGCGCGCAAATCATCGATTGAGCGGCTGCCCTTTTTTCTTGAAGTCGGTCTTGAGCCAAGTTTCAATTGAGTAATTTCTTCAATCGGCGTCGTCTGGAAAAAGAAGTCGACAAAGTCTTCGTCACCATAAACCAGTTTGCGAAATGCTTCAAACGAATGATTGGAAATTTCTTCCATCAATTGCATCCATTCTGGTTTTTCAATCACCGCCTGTAATTCACCGGCATTGACTACGGTTGATTCCAGGACAGCGGCTGCCAATCTTTCAAAATTGCGCACAGCAATTTCATGTAGTGCATACTTGGAAGAAATTACCTCCCCCTGCTCAGTGATTTTAATGCTACCAGCGACAGTGCCTGGGGGCTGAGCCAGGATCGCGCGATGAGTCGGACCGCCGCCGCGTCCGATCGCGCCCCCACGACCGTGGAACAGTCGCAACTTAATTCCTGCTGCTTCGGCAATACGCACGAGCTCTTTTTGTGCCTTATACAATTCCCAGTTCGAAGTGACGATGCCACCATTTTTTCCACTGTCCGAATAGCCAATCATGATTTCTTGAAGGCTGCCACGGCTCTTTAAATAAAGACTATAGACGTCATCATTGATTAGTTGCTGAAAGATTCTAGGCGCATTGCGCAAATCTTCAATTGTTTCAAACAATGGCACCACGCTGACCGAACTCTTACCGGCATTGATATCTAGCATGCCGCTGTCTTTGGCAAAAACGAGGATCGAGAGCAGATCGCTCGCGTTTCTTGTCATGCTGACAATGTAAGTGTCGAGCGCTATTTCTCCAAATTCTTCCTGAGCTGCATGCATGGTTCTAAAGACTTCAATAGTTTCATTTGAAGTCTCGCTGAAATTTAGGTGACGCGGCAACAAAGGTCGCGCAGTATTGATTTCATTTTTCAGCCAGAGACATTTTTGTTCTTCAGACAGTGTCTCAAATGGCTCGGTCATTAATTTCAATGAGGAAATTGTCTCAGATAGCGCTGCTGCGTGTCTGGCGCTGTGCTGGCGCAAGTCTAATTTACATAAATGGAAACCAAAAATGTCGATCGTGGCAATGGTGCGTTTTAAGTCACTGAGACTGAAAGTGCATCCTGAATTGGTAAGGCTTTTAAAAAGTGACACCAGTTCGTGCCGAAAAGCTGCGCAATTTTCATAGTAAAGATCAGAGGAAGAACTATCATTTTCTCTAGCCAGTGTATTGCGCAAGCGCGCTTGAATATAGAGAAGTCGCTGACGGTGGTGTTCTCTATCGTATCGTCCAGTTATCCGAGCTTTAATTTTAGGAAAAATTCCAGCGTCTTTTTCATTGGCAGCAAGAATTTCAGGATCGGCCGCTACCCAGCTTTGGGAGTGACTTAGAGCATTGAATAACGTTTCGAGGTCTTTTAAATAACGATTGATAATCAGTGAGCGCTGATATGCAAGAGTGGCCAGGGTCACACCGGATGTGACAAAAGGATTGCCGTCTCGATCGCCGCCGATCCACGAACCAAATGTTATAAAATGTCGCGCCGTCATGTCTGGTGTCGGAGCCGCCTGCTCCAATTGTTCATGGACGTCGAGAACTGCATCGATAACGACATGATCGAAGTGATAAAGTCCATAGCGAACTTCATCAAGAACGTCAGGTTTAAAGTGAATGATGTGATCTGTCAACCAAAGAGATTCAACAACTGCGCGGATAGCTTTGTCTATTGATTGGCGTTCACGAATTCCCAGTGGTGGATGATCGCGCCTGAAAAGATAGCGGGCGATTTCCAGTTGTTTTAGCAAAACAGTTCGCCTGGTAATTTCGGTCGGATGCGCGGTGAACACTACTTGAATATCTAGGTTATCCAACACTGCACCAATCGGTGCTAATCCCTGGTCGCTCTTGTTTCTTTCGGTCAATCTCTTTAAGCAAGCCGGCAGTGAATCATCGGGCACATCATCAGGTTGAATATCTTCCTGTATGGCGCGCCTGCGTAGACGGTGGTTCTGTTCGGCAATATTGATCAGGTCAAAATATGTGACAAAAGATTTGACAACTTTCATCGACTGTTCGAGGTCTAGCGACTCGGCTAGCTGCAAAACAGGCTGAGCACTTGTCTGGGTCCCTGCATGCAGTGATCGAAAAGACTTACGAAATTGTTCGACATAATTGAAGATCCCTTCACCTTCAAAACGCTTAATGGTATCTCCGAGAATTTGTCCAAGCTCTCTAACGTCGTCTCTGAGAGGCTTGAGCCGTTCTTCGTCAGATTGATTGAGCGATGAAGTTTTTGTCATTGATAAGCCAGTATTTTCTAAGGGGCAGGACAGTTCACAAAATTCCGGTTAAAGTTATTGGCAACTTTGTCGCAAATACCGGTCATGGTAACACTTAACGCCGCCGACGCAAAAAAAAGAATCAGATGGACCCGCAAAAAGACTTTGATTGTTTTTGCCGCTTCATTTTGTCTCTTAACACCACTTTTACTTTTTCTCGTTGTCCTGTTTGCCAACCCTGGCTTGAGAGGACCTGAGCTTCCAGAAAACACAACCGGATTGCAAGTATTCGATCGAAAGAACGAACTCGTCGCAATTATGTTCGAAGACCGAGATATTTATCCGCTTTCGCTGGATAAAATCGGCAAGCCTCTGACAAATGCTCTCATCACAGCAGAAGACAGAAATTTCTACGAGCACCATGGTATCAACATAAGCAGTATCGCCCGCGCGCTTTTAGCCAATTTGCATGCTGGTCACAACGTTCAGGGTGGTTCGACCTTGACTCAACAGTTGGTAAAAAATCTATATTTTAACAAAGAGAAACGCACGTTCTGGACAAAGATCAAAGAAGCCGTGCTATCGATTGAGATGGAATGCAAATATTCCAAACAGCAAATACTGGAAGCGTATTTGAATTATGTCTATTTTGGCAAAGGAAATTATGGAGTCGAGCGCGCCGCGCAAAAGTATTTCGGTAAATCGACAGCTAAACTAAGTTTAGCAGAATCAGCTTATCTAGCCGGTCTGGTTAACGCACCATCAGAGTTGAGCTCAAAAGAAGGGCATGCTGCAGCAATTGAACGCCAGCAAGAAATTCTTTCCAATATGGAAAAACTGAATTACGCAACCGCTGCCGAAGTAAAAAAGGCCAAAGCTCAAAACCTCGTTTTTAGAGAGCGACCAACAGCACGAGAGAGCGCCAGCTATTTTATTGCTTATGCTATTCAGTTGCTGAAAACACGCTACACAGATCATCAACTCTGGCATGAAGGCCTGCATGTCTACACGACTCTTGATCAATCGGCCCAGCAGTCAGCAGACGCTGCTTTGAGTAGCGGTATTCGCCGAGCACCAAAAGGAGTATCACAAGGAGCCCTGGTTTGCATTGCTGTGCCGACTGATGAAGTGCTTGCGATGGTTGGCGGTGCGGGTAATTATTCTGAAAGTCCCTGGAACAGAGCCATTAATCCTCATACAGTTGGCTCGGCTTTTAAACCATTCGTTTATCTTGCGGGTTTGCGAAATAGCATTTTGCATCCAAATACGATGATTGATGATTTGCCTTTGACTATTTCAAATGGTTTTAACGAGGCCTATTCGCCCAAGAATTTCGATGGTAAATTCATGGGACCTTTGCCGGTACGCAAGGCACTTGCTTTGTCGCGAAATGTTTGCGCCGTGAGAATCGCGCAAATGGTTGGGATTCAGGCTGTAATTTATACGGCCCAGGATGCGGGAATTCGCTCGAAACTGGACAACAATTTAGCTCTAGCTCTTGGTTGTTCGGCGGTGACACCACTCGAGTTGGCCAATGCATATGGAACGCTTGCCAGGCAGGGCATTTTTATGGAGCCCTATATGATTCGTCAAGTTACGTACAAGGACGGGCGAGTGCTTGAGGCTCACCAGGTTTCGATGAAAAAAGCTTTTGAACTGGAGCCCGTATTTGAATTGACCGATATGATGCAGGATGTAGTTAAATTTGGCACAGGCAAAGCGGCATCGCTGGGAGGACGGCCTGTGGCCGGAAAAACAGGCACTGCTGATGGTGCAAGAGATGTCTGGTTTGTCGGTTTTACACCTGATGTTGTTACTGCTGTGTGGGGCGGCAACGACAGCGACAAGCCAATTCCTGGCAATGGCGTCAGCGGGGGTAGTGTCGCTGCTGGTATCTGGCGCAACTATATGCAAAATTATTATCAGCTTCACCCCACACCATTCAATCAATTTCCCCGACCACAAACACCGTTCATGGACGAGTCAGATATTGCTCTTGCCGCTCAGCAGGCTCAACTTGCTGCCCAGGCGGCTAGCGGTGTGCAGCCTCAGTTAGGATTGAATGGCGCTCAAATGATGCCTCCTTTGGCACCAAATGCGACAAATCAGACTGGCGCTTTTCCTGCTCCGATGAATTCACAGGGCGGCCTTAGAGGTTTTCACGAGCCCCTGTCGACGGCAAACGATGCAGATGAATTAGAGCGTGAGAAGCAACACAAGAAAGAAAAAAAGCCAGGCAAGATTGGCCGCTTCTTCCGCAAATTTGTTGATGCCTTCAATTAGTCTGTGAATAATCTATAATCGAAATAAGGACTAAGAAGTTGAGGATGCACATTGTAAGTTGAGCGCCACCGATTTGAAGGCAGGATTATGTACACAATCACGACCGAGAGGCTGCTCTTAAGGGAGATCACTGACCACGATATTGACAGCTTGGTGAAAATCCTGAACGAACCGAAAATCCGCGAAAGTATTTTGGAGGTTCCCCGTCCTTTCACGGATCGAGTTGCCTCAGCCTGGATTGACGAACAAAGGAAGGGTGGTCGAATGTCGCAGCACTACCCTTTTGGTGTGTCACTTGCTTCAGACGGAGAACACTTAATTGGATATGCTGCTTTGACGGTTGAACGCCAAAATGAACGAGCGCGATTGCAATTCTGCATCAGCGAGAAATATTGTCATCAACGTTATGCTACTGAAAGTGTGAAGGCAGTAATCGACTTTGGTTTCTCGATGCTTGGCATTCATTTGGTGTCAGTTGCACATTTATCATGCAACAAGGCAGCAGGAAGAGTTCTAGAAAAGGCCGGTTTGCTTCAAGAGGGGCAATTGCGCGATCGGGTATTAAGACACGACAGTTTCAACGACATCACCATTTGGTCAACTATTCAAGGGGAATGGCAGTCAAAAGGTGTGTGTACTAGTGAAATCAGCGAGGATTCTGTAGCGCCAACTTATTAAGATGGCTAGCTCTTAGCCGTGTTTATTTGCTTCGGGCGGCCTGCTGAATAGTATTCAACATATAACTACGAGAACTGTTGCTGCAGTGGTGGTGGCGTGTGGAGTGTCTTGCATTGCCAATGGTCTTGATACCTGGCTGAACGGTGGTCACACGGTTGTTGGTTGTCCTTACTGGTGTTCTGTTTGGATTGGTGGACCGCCCTGCTTGGATACTTGCTTCGCTGTGATTCTGCGTGGCAGCTGACGACGAGTTTTGACGGCTGGCTTCACCACCATGTTGGCTCGAAGCCTCAGCACCAGCTTGCATACCCGCTTCGCTACCAGCAAAAGCATTAAGACCACAGTTAAGGGATAGGAATCCAGCTATGACTCCTAGACTCAAACAGCTTTTGATCGTGCTGCGTTTCATATGCACCGCCTTCAACTAATAGTGTCCCGAGTTTCAAAAAGAACTCAACCATCAGTATGAAGCAAAGGAAACAAAAAAGTTGCATGGCACCATGGCGAAGCCAAGATGTAGTCGATGCGCAACGCTAAATTGGGCAACCCAACCATGCAAAACCGGGAACAAGCCTGAGTTGCTTCGCGTCCTGGCGGAAAGCATTGCACAGAACAACGAAATTATATCTGAGGAGATTTGAGAATGTTTGTACACAAATTTAAGACGCCGCTAGCTGTCATTGCCCTGTTAGCTGCATGCGTCGGCGGTCCAGCGAAAGCAGATTATCTTATTAACGTCGTGCACAACGTGCTCGATACCAATGGCAGGATTGTTCAGGGTACCGTCGCTGCAAACGGTGACATCATCGCTCCAAACGGTCGAGTAATTGGCCGCGCTGCTATCGGTGTTCTCAATCCAAACGGCGTTATTGTGGACACTCGTGGCAATACCGTTACTCGGATTTACGACCCCGGCATATCAAGCACGACAGTAGTTACATCCAGCGCTCCACCAGCAATTTTCACAGATACATTGGGTGCCATTCTCGACAATAGACGCCTCGAACTAGAAAGAATGATTAAAGCAAGCTACCAGAGCGGTGCTATATCAAAATTCCAGGAAGGTGACTATCGCACATCTTTAGATCGCATCCAAACAGCTGAAAACAATTCTAGAGCTTCTGGTGGGGTTTTGACGTATGACGAAGCCCTTGATGTAGCGCGTGACCTGGACTCTCTGGCTGCAAACGTTTCGGCATCATCGAGACTGTCGCCTATGTCTCCACTGATTGTCGTTGATGCATCAGGAGCGACGCGTTTTGCAGTGGCCCCAAGTGGTTATTTTTCGACGACCTATACAACTGCTGCTACTGTGCCTAAGACAACTCAGACTACGGTCACAAATACTCTCACTCCAGACGGAACAACTGTTGTGAAGACCACCGAAACTAAGTACGGTGGCACCAGCGTCGTCGTCAATAGCACCGATTTGGTCACATCGCTCGAATCCCGTCGCGATGCCATCAATAATATGCTGAACGATGGTCTCAGTAACGGCAAACTGTCACCAAATCAAGTGGCTGAGTTGCGCAATGAACTCGATTCGATTACCCGCGACGAGATGGTTTATAAATCGTCTGATGGCATGATGACTGCTGATGAAGCTGTGATTATAGGCGCCAGACTCGATGAACTGAATAACCGTATCGCCACCACAATGTCCATTCGGCCATTGAGTTCAATCATCGTTCTAGAAGGTGGCAGCCGACGAGTCGTATTGCATCCAATCAACACATATAGCTTCTCCTCGTCACCATCTATAGTGCAGCAAACGACAACGACAACGTCGAGCCCTGACACTCTCATGGCCAATAGTGGAACGACAACTGTCGTAACGACTTCACCAGCCGGAAGCTCAGTTGTAACTGTTCGAACGATTACGCCGCAGGTCTATGTAACCACTCTAGAAACTCGACGCGAAACTTTGCGCAAGTTGATTGAAGAATCACGCGAAAAGAAAGTAATGGATCGCGCTAGAGCTGACGCCATGTTGGCTGAATTAGAGCGGATTCACACCCAGACAGTACCGACAATTACATACGGTCGAGCCGTTCTGTTGGCTCGCGATCTAGATATGGTTGGTGGAGAGGTTTTGGTCCTGGTGCCAACTTTGAACATTCCTCAACCAATTATTCAAGGCTCGCATCTGACCATCGCTAATGGACAAATAGCCGAGATGGATGATGTTTCGGCTAGACGTTCCGATCTCGAAGGACGTATCACCAAGGACTATCTGCAAGGTCGTTTGACTAGCAGTCAGGCTGAAAGACTTCGCGATAAGATGAATAGCATCGATGTAATGGAAGCTGAATTCAGACGCCCAGATGGTGATCTCTCACTGAAGGAAAGTCGAATTCTCTACACCAATTACGATAAAGTGGCCTCTGATCTCGACAAAGAAGCAGGCAAGGAAAATCGATAAACCCAATCAGGGCTTGTAATTAGAGGGAGTGAGAGCATTAAGTGATCTCGCTCCTTTCTCTTCGTTTTAAAGGGGGATACCTCAATGTCTGGATTGCAAACCCCGTGGGCTCAGATAGACTTCATCTAGACAGCGGAGGAAGCGCGAATGTCAGTTCCCAACGTAATCAAGTTTCAAACGATCAAATTGCAAGATTATTACCTCAGCAGCATCTCTGAGCGGGTCTATGCTGAAGAGCGGACCATGGTGGTGCCCAGCAAAGGTGAGCTCTTGCATCGTCGTCGTTTACGAAAAATGCAATCGAAAGGTTTTTTGCAACGAGCCGCAATGAAAGTATCGGAGCTATTTCAGCGAGACAGAATGGCCAGTTAAAGGCACCGTTAGCAGTGTCAAATCCTCAACAACAGAGAAAACCGATAATGAACCCTGCAAAACTATTTGAGATTGAGCCAGTCGCTTTAGTGTCTATCGTCGCGTTGGTACTTTTTTCCTTGCTTCTATAGCGATCTGGATATTTGAGTGGCTCAAGCAAGTAGCTCAAGCCGACAGTATTTGTTCAGCCCTCAAGCGAGCATTTTCCGCTTCCACAAAGCGTCCCTGACCTTCTAAAACCGTCACCAGATCATTGAGGCTGAGAGCCACATTGCGATGATCGGGACCGAGGGCTTTTTCCAGAATTGAAATAGCAAGAGAAGACAATGTCTCAGCCTTGTCTAATTTTCCGCGTTCCTCATAGAATTTTGACATCGAAAACAAGGTGCTCGCTACTTCTGGGTGATCTGAGCCCAAAACAGTCGATAAAAGTTCCAACGATCTGCGGTAATGGATAGCTGCTTCGGCGTCTTGTCCCATTTTGTAGTAGAGAACAGCCAAATTATGGTAATTGGTGGCAACCTCTGGATGATTGGGCTCGGCACTGTTCTCGTAGATTATTAGAGATTTTCTGTACAACGGTTCGGCTTCTTCGTATTTGCCTTGATACGAGTAGTTGTTGGCGAGGCTTCTCATGGACTCAGCGACGTCCTCGTGGTCAGGACCGAGCAACTCTTCTTTAATTGAAAGAGCACGCAAATAATATTCATCCGCATCGGCGTAGCGACCCAGTTTGCGATAGTTGCGTGCCATGCCTTTGAGCAAATTGGCGACTTCCAGAGAACGTCCAGCGCCATTTGTTTCTCTCACCTCAAGAGCTCTGAGCAATAAGGGCTCGCAGTCTTCAAGCATTCCAGAGGCTGAGTAGTAAATTGCCAGTTCTTGTAGAATATCGGCAATTTCCATGTCGGTCTCGCCAAGATTTGCTTCTTTAATCAGCAGAGCACTCTCGCAATTTTCAATGGAGGCGGACAGATTCCCAAGATGGGCATAGTTTTTGGCGAGCAAAAGATAGGCCTCGGCGACTTGCAAATTTTCAGAACCGAGTTGCTCTTTGCGAATGTTTATAGCTTCGAGCAAGCACTTTTCGGCATCCTCGTAACGTCCAAGGGCCGAATAGAGAACAGCGAGATCGAGTCTCGTTGTGGCAATTAAAATCTTATTGCCGTCATTGGCTCGTACCTGAGCGATGCAAGAGAGCCACGTCTTCTCGCAATCATCGTACCGACCTTCCTCGAATTCTTCAAAACCGGCTTTTCGTAGATCTTCCCAGGTTAAATTCACAACTTGCTCCGCGACGGGATAATTTCGAGTTTCATCTCTAAATAGTTTAACCGATGCTCGTGAAACTACGGTTGGTTGGGGCGGCGACTGTGTAAAACCACAGGGTTTTGGCGCATGCTCAAGACTAGGATTGGCTGGTCACATGAGGGCTAGGAGGAGAAAAGATGGCCAGAGGCGCGGTTTTAGACAAAGCGACAGAAAGTCTGCATGAAAGCTCAGTCGATTTTGCTGTGGGTTGCCAGAAGTTACAAAAGCAGGCTGGTGAATTGCGACAGCAAAAGTTTGCTGACGTTAGCGCTCGATTAAATAGCGCAGTCAAGGCTGTGACCGGTCACGAATTTCATCTAGAGTCGGCGCAAGTTAATACTTTAGTCGGACTCACTTCCTTTGCCCTCGGCGCCCTTGTCGCAAAAGAGAAACGTACGATGTGCGTCCTTTCAAAAATCAACAATTGGGGGGAAAAGCAGGCACTACCGCCGTTGACTTTGGTCGATGCCACAACCCTTTCGTCGCTCAAAGAGGAAAACCGTCTGGATTCGGTGGAGGCGACCTATTCTCATGGAATATCCACCACTGAGGACTGGCGCGGACAAAAATGGCTACACCAAAAGGGATATGCCAAGGTGCCTATCCACAAAAAAGGCTATGACTGGTGGCTCGAAGAGAATTTGACCTGGGTTAAAACCAGCCATTACTTAGAAAGTCGCAATAATGACGGTAGCTTCTTCCGCACCTATAAAAACGGCGGTATTCAAATTCGTTTTGGTAATGGCTACGAAGTGTACGAAGGTAGCTTTCCGGAACGTCGAAAAATAGTCCTCAACACAGGCAATATTGATTGTCGAGCACAGCCGCAGGGAATATTATCAGCTGTAGACTCGGATTTAAAAAGCTCGCTGACAAAGACAGGGCGATGAGTAAAAACACCGACAATAAAGACCTTGCTCAAAGCAATGATAAATCTTCGGGCAATGAGTCCAAGAGAGCGTTGATCAAGGACACACAGATCCATCAGGCTAAGGAGGATCACGCCGAATCATTCGAGAGTTTCGGCCACTCTTTCAACAAACTGATAGCGACTGTTACCGGCGAAAAAATAGAGAGTGTTGCAGACAAGCTTTCGCCCGAGATGGCTGAGAGACTGTATCACGGCAAAATGCTCGACCAGCAACTGCAAGATCACAAAGGTATGCGCCTATCAGTCGATGAGCACCAGTCGTTAGACGACTATAGAAAATTTAAAGACACTATCACCAGACAAATTCCACTTTTTGATCATGATGCTCTCGTTGAAACTCTCAATGCCCGAATCGCCGAACGTGTTTCACAGAATAAGCCAATTATCGAAGCTCCTGTTTCTAACAGCAAGCTTCCGCATGCTGACGCGCCGTCTTTTCACAAGACACAACAGATTGAAAAACAACAAACTAAAGTAGACTCCTCCACTCCAGCGGAGAAGAAACATGCTCCAAGTTTTAGCCAGACTGAAAAAACGGTTCCGGTTTCACCTGCGCCGCAGGTCGGACACCTAGCTAAACAAAACGAGACTAAGGTAAGTGATGCCAGACAAACCGGGCAGGAGCGCAGTCGACTACCGGCGGCTCAAGTGGCAGGAACACAGGCTGCGCATTTTGGTGGACCAAAGCATTCCGAAGAAATTCGTCCAGTTTCTGCAAAAGCAGAACGGCTGCCTAGCGATAACAGGGCGATTTCGGGAGGCAATCAGCTGGTCGAAAGCCATAAAATACCGCACAGTCATGGTGAAAATCTTGGCTCAGTGCCACATTTGAGCAAAAAAGGACAAATTCTAACGGCTCATGAACAAAGAGAGAATTCGAAAAATCCTACTGAGAGTAAGTCTATATCTCAATCGTTAACGCTTCAGTTTCAAGGAAAACATACACTGTCAGAAAAGACGCTCAATACTTTAAATCAACGTGAGTTTTCTGTGCAAAGGACCTTAAGCCTTCAGAACGAGAAATCGCCAGAAAAGTTTTCACCAATAAACTCTTTGAAATCAGAAATAGTCATCACTAGACACGCTGTTCAGTCCTTGTCAGAAAACCTCAGCAAAAATATCAAGTTCGAGCCGGGCGCAGCAATAAATTCCAGCCATTCGCCTCTAGAGTCGGGCGTTATTAAGCGACACTTAGGGGCACCTGAAAAGAGTGAATCTACCTCAAGTTCGAAATCTGAACCCGACTCGAAACTGGGTGCGAAAATCGAGAATCATGTTTTGACTCCGGGCAGTTTTCACACCGACAAGCAGATTATAACGTCGGTCAAAACAACAAATGAATTTCCGCGACCAGCTAGCGAGACATCGCTAAGGCGAATCGAGAATTTCTCCGCCTTAGAAAAACAAATAACGCCAATTAGAACAAACGTCCGTGTCGAATTGTCCTCCATTCTGTCGCTCAAAGTGGATGCACACCGGCGTCTCAACTTACCTGTTTCGAATGTGTTGACGCGGACACCTGAAGTCGATCGAGTCAAGAAAAATGACGCTGCAGCAAGGTTCGAGGCCAGGGTTATTGCCGCCGCAAAACGAAGCCCAGTATCAGAACAGCCTGTTAGGCGAAGTACGAACAACGAGAAGGCACCACAGTCTCAGGCAAAAGAATTTGTTGTGGTTAAAGGGAAAATAGGTCAGCGCCGGTACATTCTGGGCGCAGAGATTGCTCTTGCGGCAGTCATCGCCTCGGCAGGTATTGCCAGGGTGCGTCACGATAGGGTGATACCACAAGATTTAGGTAACCAGAATACGCTCACAACAAACCCAGCTCTTGAAAGCAATCAAAGCGCGCATCGAGATGGACCAGAAGTTTTGGAAGTTGCTAGAAAATATAGACCAGCCGCTAAGGCCAAAAGTCTCGGGCGGCGGATTGACGACGACATTGAAAGTTTTGCCGTATCGAGTGATTTATTGCGCGAGATTAAGGCGAACGAAAAACAATTTCTGCAGGATGTACAGAAGTTTTTCAAGCAGATTCTGGGCAATAACAATGCTCACTATACGATCAAGACTGAACCATTGTTTAGACCAACGATTCTGGTCGAAATTGATGACACATTGCAGAAAATTGCAGAAAGATATTTTAACGATATAAATGTCGCCTGGCTGATCGCCGATTTAAACCGCGGCAACGTGCAGGAAGCGTATATCGACTTAAGACGCATTATTTCAATGCAAAGCAGACAGACGCTCATTCTGCCGGTGTGGACAGACATTGTCGATTTCTATCAGAATGATTTTGCACACATTGAGATTGAGCGCCTGGTGACGATTATTGAAACAGCACAGGTTGATATTGAGTTGTATTCGAAGACATTTGCAAACGTAATTGAAAACAAATCGACACGAAAGCAAACAAATGACGTAGCTGTAAGCGAAGCCCAGACGGAAGCATAGAAACACAGAGCAGTAGTCAATTTTAGTAAGCTGCAGTGTCTGCTGGGACACCATTTTTGGTCGCATTTTCTTGATGAGAAAAACAATTTGCTCGTCCTTGCGGTGTTTTACTGGAACATCCGGGCATAGAGTAGAAACGCGGCTAAATCGCTCAAGCATAATCATGCGCTGCGTGTTAGGCTGGACCTTGTAATTTAAGCCGAGCAATGGCTCGGCGTCAGCGTTTCCTCGTGGCGACGTTTGCTTGTGCTGTCCGCTGGATCCCCAATCGGTTATTAATCTATGCCTGTAAAAAGATCAAACAAAAGAGCCCTCGACCGTGAAGAAGATCTGCCACCAATGAGAGCAGACGAGCTTGACGATATAATTGAGCTCGGCGACTCAGACGTCATCGAAGCTAAGTTTTTTGTCGAAGAAGTAGCCGAAAGCGCTGGTGACACTCATACTGATGTGATCGAGCCTGGCGCGGGCGCCGTTGAAGAAGATTCGCTCAAATTGTATTTGCGCGAAATTGGTCGTCATCGCTTGCTCAATGGGACAGAAGAAATTGAGCTCGGACGGGCTGTACGAGATGGAAATTCTGACGCCCGTCGAAAATTGATTCAGGCCAATTTACGCCTGGTTGTGAGCATCGCAAAAAAATACAATAATCGTGGGCTGAGCTTTCAAGACTTGATTCAAGAAGGTGGGCTTGGTCTGATTCGAGCTGTGGAAAAATTTGATCCCGAACGTGGTTATAAATTTTCAACCTACGCTACGTGGTGGATTCGTCAGGCAATTACAAGGGCCATCGCCGATAAGTCGCGAGGCATTCGCGTTCCTGTGCATGTCGGCGAAAGCATGAGTAAATTGCGCAAAGTCGTCAAGCAACTGGCTGAAGAACTAGGACACAAGCCCAACATCGATGAAATTGCCTCGCGTTCTGGTTACACGCGAGATAAAGTGGAGCTGACCATTGGCGCTTTTCGTGAACTGGTATCACTCGATGCCAAATTGGCAGATCATTCAGAAACTCTGGTTTCAGACATGATCGAGGACAAAACTCGTCCGTTGCCAGAAAAAGTTGCTGAAGAAAAACTGCTTTGTCGCCAGGTGAGTTCTATTTTGTCTCGATTGAATATTCGCGAACAAGAAATTTTGAAAATGCGCTTTGGTCTCGTTTGCGACTCGCCCAAGAGTCTCGAGGAACTGTCGCAATTGCTTGGAGTCTCTCGCGAACGCATCAGACAAATTGAATGCAGGGCCTTGAAGAAGCTACGCAAAGATAACCAGGCTAGAGATTTGATGGACAATTTGCTTTAAGCAACAACTATATGTTTGCCAGCCAGAGCCGCTATGCGAGGACCAGGCAAAATAATCCCCTGCAAATTGAGGGGATCAGATGCGGCTAGTGTGATATTGCTCAGCGCTGGCTGTTTAAAGCGGTCCAGGCGCAGAGAATCAAGTGCAGCTGGCAGAGCAAATTGTTCGCCGACAAAACCCTGAACGAAACGACCGCCTCTAATTTCTCCACGCGCTTCCATCAACCTGAACGACTGCAAGAGAGCACGCCAGGGAATTGTCAGCGATTCTCTGGCAAGCAGATCTCTAAAGACAACACCATATCGGTTGAGTAACATTTTGCAAGTAGCTTCAATCATTTTTGTCTGGTCATGGGCAACATTGGTATAGAGCAAACTCCAGCGGCCACTCACGTCTCGAGGGCGCTTTCCTCGTCCTTGACCATTTCGGCGCTTCGGGTCAATGAGGGCGCGCAAATTGTCGAAACCGTCAGCGGTGACAAGGCCCGCTGACACAAGTTCCCACAAAGCCATCTCCACTTCTGATTTGAGCAAAGTGTTGCCGCGCACTATGTCGACGAAAAAACTGGCTCCGCGTTGTTCCAAAAATTGTTTTACGGCAATAGCCTGGCTGCTGAGAGCCTGATTACTGGTGCCTTCGAGCTCGGGATGTTTTATTGCCATCCAGTCGGCATCTTCTCTTACAAAAAAAGTGACTGGTGAATTAGACGCAGGCGTTATGCGTCTTTGTGCCGAAGCGCCTTCTGGACTTAATGCAGCACTTAAGGCCGGATGCGGTGAGAGGCGTCCCCAGCCGACTGCACCATTTAGGCAGAGCTTATCGAGAAAGCGCGGACTGTAGTCGATTATCCGTTTGGCTAAAATTCCATTTTCCCAGACGTTAGCTGGCGCCTCATAGCCCTGTAATTGTTTTAGCACCTCTAGGGTGCCGCGTTCACCACTAAGAAGTGCACCGGGCATGACATGCTGAAAATGAGCCAACCAGTTCATATACTGCTGAGCTGAAACCGCTTCTACATGCTTGCGCATGACGGCCATAGTCATGCGATGAATGCGCTCAAGCAAAAGGCGATTGCACCATTCGACGTTCTCGTCCGCATTGAATTCGGTCTCAGAAAGCTCTTTCAAGCTTTCGATGAATTGTCGGGAAAATTTGCCCTTAACTAAAGACCGATCTTTCTTTAAGGCAAGCAACGCCAAGTCGACATCTCGCGGCGCGATTCTGAGAAAATCTGCTAGTTTTTGGGCGGTCGTTGGTCCAAGATGCTGCATCCATCCAGACACAATACGTTTGAGAATGCTTGTGAAATCACTCAGGTTTTGCGCTGAAGGATTAAATAATGGGACCGGATGAAGCACCAAGCAGTGCGGATAAACAACTTTGAATTGCTCAAGTCTTTCGGTGGCTACATAGAACAATTTCTCTTCCACCTGGGCTGTGGTCGCTCGGCTTTCTGCCTGCAGCTGATCATAGTAATCGCCCCAGATATCGTCGGCAGTCGCTTTAGCCACCATAGTCAAATCCAAAGGCAAAGCTATCACTGTTTCCAAATAATCATGCAATTCATCAGCATTGCGAATATCTGGCCAGATCTCACCACACACAGCGTTGATTGTCTCCTGATCAAGGCCGCCGAATTCTTTTACAATCGCATCGGGCAAACTGAGTATTGAGGAAACAGCGCGTAATCGCCGCTCCGCTGGCGGAGCATCATCAAGAAAAGCATTAGCATTGGCATTGATAATTTCATTTGAAAATGATGATGGTATCGCTGTTTCGACGCACGAAAAGGCAATCGCTTTACTTTTTAGATCGGTGAGAATTTTTTCCAAGCCCGCGGCATCCATCCATTCTGTCATCACGTCTTTCATCACTTCGTCAATTAAAGGGTGAACTGGGATTTCTGGCTTGGCGTTTGCGGCGAGGATTTGATGCTCACCAAATTGGACGAATATATGTGATAGCAGATCATTAGCTCTGATGCGTTGAATGTTTGGTGGTACCTTATGACCGCCTGAAAATCTGGACAGAACGAGCGCCCGTACAGCATCCCATCGAAATCTGGTGACAAAAGCTGGAGATTGAACTGCTGATAATTCTAGAATTCTGGTTAAGTCATCCGGAGCGAGGTAGGTAAGCAAAGAGTCAGCTGGTAAACGTTGCTGCTCGGTCAAACCAATACAAATGCCATTGTCTGTTACAGCCGTTTGCAATTGAAAGCCAAAGCCCGACATGATCGTTTTGCGTATGGCAAGTGCCCACGCACGATTGATCCGATTACCAAATGGCGCGTGAATAATCAGACATGACCCAGAAGTGAAACCAGACAATCTTTCGACGATCACGTGCGAAAGGATGGGAACAGCTCTCAAAACCGATCGTCCGCAGACAACATGTTGTATCAACTGTTCAGCGGCAAATTGATTGACGCCATAGTTTTCTTTGAGTAGCTGCACAAAGACAAGCAAATCATCCGAGAGAGATTGTGTCGCTATGTAGATATTCATATTGGCGGTGGCAACATCAATCAAGTGGCGAAGCTGACTGACATGAGTGGATAATTCGATTGTTCGTCCAGCTCCTTCTCCAAGCCAGAAGGGCACATTAGGTGGTTCGCCATGCGCATCCACTACCACTACTTTTGAATCTCTGGCTTGAATTTCCTTGATTCGCCATGAAGTATTTCCCAGTAGGAACACGTCTCCGATTGCACTCTCAATTGCAAAATCTTCATCCAGTGTGCCAACGACAATGGCTTCGGGGTCGACAACAACTTGAAAGAGTCCACTCTCTGGAATTGCGCCACCACCCATGATTGCAGCGAGCCTGCCTCCTCGGCGTGCTCTGAGCACACCGTTAATCTGGTCTCGCATGATATGTGCGCCCCACCGTCTTCGGCTTGATTCGATGCCTTCACTAAGCATTATCAGTACACTTTCAAATTTTTCTCTCGAAAGGTCTTTGTACGGGTAGGCATTTTTTATTGTCAAAAACAGATCTTCTTCATACCATTGACCAGAGGCGCACATTGCCACTATTTGCTGCGCTAGAATGTCTAGCGGTTCGTATGGAGCCGCCAGTCGATCAAGTTCACCCTCTTTAATTGCTTTAATGAGCGCAGCGCATTCGAACAAATCCTCAACGGTGGTGGGAAATAGCCTGCCTTTAGGAATAGCACCTCGCCAATGACCAGCTCTGCCGATTCTTTGAACTGCTGCCGAAATCGCCCGCGGTGAAGATATCTGGCAAACGAGATCGATATTGCCAATGTCAATACCAAGTTCCAGAGAGCTCGTTGCGACAAGGACCTTTATCTCGCCATTCTTTAAAGCTTGTTCTGCATCCAATCGAATTTTTCGTGAGAGACTGCCATGATGAGCTGCAACCAGATCCTTACCCAATCGCCGACCAAGAATGTTCGCTACGTTTTCAGCTTGTTTGCGTGTATTAACGAATACCAGTGTCGATCTATGTTGAATAACCAATTCAATGATGCGCGAATATGCCTCTTCACGTAATTCATCAGTTGCCACCGATTGTAGTGGCATGGAAGGTACTTCGACTGCAATGTCGAGAACTCGTCGCGAATCGATAGTGACAATGTCTGGCATTGAATCTGAGTTGCCAACCAAAAAATTCGCCACAAGCTCGATTGGCTTCTGAGTAGCGGAAAGCCCAATACGTATAGGTTTTTTTTCTGTTACTGAGTCAAGTCTTTCCAGCGTGACAGCCAGATGAGTGCCACGTTTATCGTCGACGACGGCGTGAATTTCATCCACAATAATAGTTTCTACATGCGTCAGTAATTTTCTAGTTTTATCGGCCGTCAAAAGTAGGTAGAGGGATTCAGGAGTGGTTACAAGAATATGCGGAGGTTTCCTCAACATTTTCTGACGGTCAATGTTTAAAGTGTCGCCGGTGCGGACGAATGTGCGAATCTCAGCCATGTTAAGTCCACGATGCCGGGCTAATGCCTGAATTTCAGCAAGTGGTCCGGCAAGATTCTTCTGCACATCATTGCTTAGAGCTTTCAACGGTGAAACATAAATCACTTCGAGTTGATCGGTCAACTGACCATCAAGCGCTTTCCTTACTAATTTGTCGATGCAGCTTAAAAATGCAGCGAATGTTTTACCAGAACCTGTAGGCGCCGAAATCAACGTATTGCGTCCTGACAGGATAGATGGCCATCCACGCTCTTGAGGTTCTGTAGGCGAACCAAATTTTTTGATAAACCAATCTGAGACGATGGGATGAGCCCATTCCAGATGCGGATGCGTCAATAGAGCATTTTCTTGCATGCTCGCATTCTAACTTTGAATGGCTTCAAAAAGATCATTTATCGAAGGAACAGTCACATCTTTTTTTCGTCGTAGCTCTCAGAAAAAGAAACACATTCGAAGATCTTTCAAAACAATTTCACATGAAAGAATGTCCACTTTAACCGGCAATCGATTGAAAGAAAAACGAGTAGAGGTCTAACAAAATGGAATTTCGAGCATTTTCGAATCCGGGCAATAATAAGTCTAAAAATTTCGACTTGATTCAGTATCAACGAGACGCACGTGCGCTGACTACGCCGCAGAGTGTTTTTCAAATGTGGGAAGACGTCTGTCGCAAATATGAAATGGGCACGATCGCTCAAAATGAATGGGAAGAATTGAAAGACACACTATGGTCTGTTCTTGCAGAAACGTCGAAATTACAGCGTCAAATTGATAGCTCGTTCTCGACCAAGACGAATGCTGCTTAAAGTTAGAAGTTATCAGCTGGATGCTAAACTTTGTCTGCGATTTCACAGACAGAGGTGTTCTAAATGGTTGCTCCTAAGCCCGGTGATACTTTCAAGCGTTATCAGATCGATGGAGACTTCGGCGTTGAGTCGCTCAAGATAAAAGACGCAACAGTATCGCCTCTTGGCACTGATCAGGTCAGAATCGCCGTCAAAGCGACATCTATCAACTATCGAGACTTATTGGTATGCAAGGGGCTCTACAACCCCAATTTAAAGAAACCGGCGGTACCGTTGTCTGATGGCGCCGGTGAGATCGTTGAAGTAGGCTCGTCCGTTAAAAGGGTCAAAGTCGGTGACCGCGTTATGGGTGCCTTTATGCCACGCTGGATTAGCGGCTCTCCAAACAATGATGTGGTGCGTCTGGCACTCGGCGGTGGTGGCGACGAAGGAATGCTTTCACAATATGTAGTACTCGACGAAGATGCGGTGGTTGAGATTCCCGCCCACCTGTCTTTTTTAGAAGCGGCAACTCTTCCTTGTGCGGCTGTCACTGCCTGGCATGCATTATTTGAGGACGATTGCCTTAAGCCTGGCCAAACTGTCCTCACTCAAGGCACAGGCGGAGTATCGCTATTTGCCATTCAATTTGCTCAAGCAGCCGGCGCTCATTTGATTTCCACTTCTGGCAGTGACGAAAAAATCGTTAAATTGAAAAATATGGGTGTAGTTAATACTATTAACTACAAACAGACGCCAGGTTGGGGCAAAGAGACGTTGAAATTAACGTCCATGAATGGTGTCGATCATATTGTCGAAGTTGGCGGCGGAGGCACATTAGGCGAGTCATTCAAGGCTGTAAAAATTGGCGGTCACATTGCTCTCATTGGTGTTTTAAGCGGTGCGCAAAATCAGGTTAATCCGATGCCTCTTTTGATGAAAGCGATCAGACTGCAGGGCGTTTACGTTGGCTCTCGCAGCATGTTTGAATCCATGAATGCCGCCATCACTTTGCACAAAATCAAACCGGTGATCGATCGTGTTTTTGGTTTTGAAGAAGCTCAAGACGCCTTGCGTTACATGGAATCTGCGCAGCACTTCGGCAAAATTGTAATTCACGTTGGCTGAACTTCTAGATTCGATTTTGTAGTTTACTTGATAGAGGGATCTGAATATTTTCGCAGCAGAAATTTCATCTGCTCTTTGAGATTAGTCAGATCTGTAGCCACTGCGTGCACCGGATTTGGTGCATCAAGTGCGTCCAGTGTTTGAGGCATTGCTTCCCAGCGTTGTAGCTGAACAAAATCAGCATCGATAGCTAAGAACAGGCGTTTGCAGGCATCCCAACTAGCCAGGTTGCGCACGTCTGGTCCCTCAATTTCTGCAGGTGTTGGGACTGGTGGTGCAGCAGGTCCTGCACTGCTTGCAGCAGGCTGTGCTTGCACAACTGACGTAGGGAGCGATTGGGGAGCAAGGTCGGTCGGATTTACAGGAGCATCAGGCACGTAGGGTGCCATGCCCATGTAAGTTGGCAGATCATCTGGGTCTTTGCGTCGACCGATATTTTCACCCAATTTTAATTTGGGGTGCCGCGAAAACAATTCGCCTTCGTTCATGGTGCCGCTTGCTACTCTGACAAGATCGCCAAGCAACTCTTTACACAGCATGGGCAGCATTTCGAATCTCAACTTGCATCCATCGATGCGCCACTGAAGCCCTTCTGCCGTATGCACCGATTGAATTGTCATAAATGGCTTGAAGCCAGCATTTTTGATGTCGCCTAGCGTGAATTTGAGTAAGCGGTCTGAAGGGACGATGTAGATGTCGATGGTGTCCTGGTGCCCTTGAATGAGCATGCCCCAGGTGCGTGTGGCAAGATGTCCTTTAAAAACAGCGATGGTATTTTCTTCGCTATAGACTCCGTAAGCACCTTCTTCATAATGGAATACAGGACGTTGCACAGCCACGGTCAACTTAGTCCCTACTGCAGTTTCATTAAAATCAGCGCTCATTTCTTCGAAGTGGTCGAACATTGAATCGACCCAGCGCACAAGTTCGTTGGTCTTAGGCTCAGCTTCGTCTGCTGATGCTGGTAAAAGTGAAGGCGAGATTTCGCGAGTGCCAAGCTCAGGGCTCACCTGCAGAATTTCGTCGCTGATTTCGTTCAGCCAATCAACCGTTTCACGACCTCTGCGAGGCTGCAGGTTGTCCAGGACTGCTTGCGACTCTCTGAGGTCAATTTCTTCTTGCGCCGAGAGATAACCGTGAGGTTTGAGGGAGTCCCATTGGTCGCGGAAATTCGCCATTTAGTAGCCTTCTTTTGTTCTGATTTGGTTCTAATTGAGTACTGACCTGAATGTCGCAAACACTCGAATTGTGCTCTCAGGTATCATTCTATCTCAGACTATCCCAGGCATATGCTGTCATTGCCAAGTGAACAGGCCGAAATACTGAAGCCAAGACGATAGAAACCCTGAAACCAGATAAGATATTCCGGTTGAGTCGCTCTACGTCGTCCTGTTGTGAACTTAAATCACCGGGAAAAGTTCCCTAGCAAACGCAGTCAAGCACAGTATAAAGCAACAATTCAAGCAGGTAGACAAATGACCGAAACTGGGCAGTCGACAATGAATCTGGCAATCGATTTAGAAATTGATGCTTCGCCGTTGCGCGTATTCAATGCCATTACCAATGGAGTGGCAAATTGGTGGGGAAGAGACTATTTCGAGTCAGCCGAAGATGCCGTAGACATTCACCTTGAGCCACGCCTGGGTGGCAAGTTCTTCGAACGCTGGTCGCTTGACACAAAATCTCCCGATGGCGCTTTACTTGGAACAGTGGTGGCCCTTAAGCATGCCAAACTTTTGAGATTGCGTGGAACTTTTGGTATGGGCGATACTTTGATTCAAGGCTTGGTCGAATACGAATTGTTTGCTTCAGGACAGGGCACCAAGTTGAAATTCAATCATCAAGCTTTTGGCCAAATCTCCGACGACACCAAAGAACGATATTCAACATCCTGGAACGTTTTGCTTAGCAGCCTCAAGCTTTATCTCGAGCATGGGGAAGCCACAGGTATCCGTCATGAACCCCATATTTCGCATAATTTTGATTAGCTAATATAACTAATTATTTGCATCCGTCTAGTGCGTCGATTCAGTGGCCGAAATAAGGTCCTATGGCGCTTATACTTAAAACATATGACATCAAACTCTGCGTATATTTGACATCATATTAATATTGAACGATGCTGTGTATAGATCCTTGCAGGACAGCGCGTTCTATACTTGATTTTAAACGAGCTTGAGCGAGTCACTGAGAGCCTATTGTTCAGTATCTCAGTGGATATTGGTCCTAGCAGACGCTTATTTTTTGCATTTTCTAAAACGGGGACATTTGTTGCATGTGGATCGTCGAGCTAGCTCTAAAGCGGCCTTACACATTTGTCGTCGTTTCAATGTTCATAGCCATTCTGGGATTCGTCAGCATCTCGCGAATGGCCATTGATATTTTCCCGTTCATCAATTTGCCTGTTGTCTCCGTCATCTGGTCATATAGCGGATTGCCGCCAATTGAAGTCGAAAATCGTATCACCACAATTTGTGAACGTGCTATTACCACTGTTACAAGTGATATCGATCATATCGAGTCTTCGTCCTTGCAAGGTTTGTGCATCATCAAGATTTATTTGCACCAGGGTGGTGATGTCGGTAAGGCCGTAGGAACAGTTGCAGCGCTTTGTCAGACCTTGCTGAAAACATTCCCGCCGGGGATGACACCACCTTTGATTACTTCTTTTAGTGCATCAGACGTGCCTATCTTGCAGCTGGGATTGGGTAGTAAAACGTTATCAGAGTCTGAACTATACGACTTCGGTTTAAATTTCATTCGTACGCAATTATCGTCAGTGCCTGGCGTACAGATACCTTTGCCTTATGGTGGCAAACAAAGACAGGTAATGGTCGACCTCGACCCGGATTTGATGTCTGGTAAAGGCCTATCACCAAACGACGTCGTCAGTGCTCTCAATGCCCAGGCTATTATTATTCCGTCGGGCACCGTCAAAATCGGCGAGACTGAATACGCAGTCCAATTAAATAATAGTCCGCAGGCAATTGAGACATTTAATAACTTGCCGTTAAAAGTAGTCAATGGCGCCACCATTTACATGCGCGATGTGGCTACTGTGCATGATGGATACGCTGTGCAGACCAATATCGTCGACCAGAATGGCAGACGTTCGACTTTGCTCAACTGTCTTAAAGCAGGTGGCGCCTCAACTATCAGTGTGGTGAAAGCGGTACGTGCAAAATTACCTGAAGTATTGAAGACATTGCCACCAAGCTTGCATGTCACACTTCTTTCTGATCAATCTGTTTTCGTTGCAGCCGCTGTTAATGAAGTGGTGCGCGAGGCTGTCACTGCGGCTACTCTTACAGCATTGTTCATACTATTGATTTTGGGCAGCTGGCGCAGCACATGTATTGTGGCTGTATCGATCCCACTTTCTATTATGGCTTCGATCACTTGTTTAAATTTTCTCGGTCAAACAATTAATACGATGACCCTTGGTGGATTATCTCTGGCTGTAGGCATGCTCGTAGATGATGCCACTGTAGAAGTTGAAAACATCCACAGAAATATGGCACTCGGCAAACACATTGAAAAGGCTATCCTCGATGGCGCTCAGCAAATTGCTGTACCGACGTTCGTTTCTACGATTTCTATTTGTATTGTTTTCATTCCCGTTATTTTTCTGAACGAGCCTGCACGTTCACTATTCGTGCCTTTGGGTCTTGCCGTCATATTTGCCATGATGGCGTCTTATTTTCTCTCGAGAACACTTGTGCCTGTAATGGCAAGATTTCTGCTCGCCGCAGAGCAGCATTTGCATTCTCCTGAGTATCAGGCCAATCCTCCCAAATTGAATTTCTTTGGCAAAATCAGCAAAGCGGTCGACAATGGTTTCAATGCCTGTCGTGACTTTTATACCGAAATGCTTCACTTCGTTTTGCATCATCGTATTTTAGGCCTCAGCGTTTTTGTAATCTTTTATGCTGTTTCATATTGTCTGCTGCCCTTTATCGGCGAAGACTTTTTCCCAGCTGTGGATGCCGGTCAAATGCGTCTGCATGTTGTTGCGCCAACAGGAACACGTATTGAAGAAACTGAGAAGATTTTCCATGAAATCGAAGATGGCATACACAAAATTATTCCAGACTCGGATTTGGAAGCGATTCTGGACAACATTGGTTTGCCGACAAGTGGTATCAATCTAGCCTATGGTGACAACATCACCATGAGTGATTTCGATGGTGAGATTCTCATTTCTTTGAAAGAAGAACACAAAAATTCGACGTTCTATTATTCGAAAGAACTGCGAAAGATGCTGAGCAAAGACTTTCCACAGGTCAAATATTTCTTTCAACCGGCAGATATCGTCAGTCAGATTTTGAACGCCGGATTGCCAGCGCCAATCGATATTCAGATTCTGGGCAAAGACAAAATAAGCAATTACGCTATAGCTCAATTGCTGCGCGAAAAAGTAGCGCATGTGCCAGGCGCTGTTGATGTCGTTATCCACCAGGTCGTCAATGAGCCTCAGCTGAAAATTGACGTTGACCGCAGTCGCGCTGGTCAGCTTGGTTTCACCGAAAGAGACATCGCCAATTCGCTACTCACCACTTTAAGTTCAAGCTTCCAGGTATCGCCCAACTTCTGGGTCAATCCAGCTAATGGTGTTAACTATAACCTCGCCACACAAACTCCCACTTATAAGTTGCAGAGTATCGATGACATCATGCGTACTCCTTTTACAAACGGCACCATTCTCACCGGGGGCACTCTTGCAGCAGTGCGTCAAAACGGTGGTAATCAGGGACAAACACCGCAGATTCTCAACAATTTAGCATCAGTGCGACGTGGTGCCACATACGGTATCGTCAGTCATTACCGCATTCAGAACGTCTATGACATTTACTTGAATATTCAAGATCGAGATTTAGGTGGAGTCACAGCCGACATCAATAAAATCATCAAAGACGTTGAACCCAAACTTGTTCGTGGCAGCACGATTCAAATCAGAGGTCAGGCTGACAGCATGAATAGCGCTTTTAGCGGCTTGCTCTTTGGCATGGCGGGCGCCGTGGTCCTGGTCTACCTCCTACTTGTAATTAACTTCCAGTCTTGGATGGACCCATTGATTATTTTGATGGCTATACCTGGGGCTGGTGCGGGTATTCTTTGGGGGTTGTTTGCCACCCAGACAACTTTTAGCGTGCCCGCTTTGATGGGGGCGATTATGAGTATTGGGGTGGCGTCAGCCAATAGTATCTTGATGATCACATTTGCCAACGAACAGATGGAAGAAGGTCACGACGCTCTGACAGCATCACTGAATGCGGGTCATACCCGCTTTCGCCCTGTTGTCATGACGGCATCGGCTATGATAATAGGTATGCTGCCCATGGCTATTGGTGTGGGAGAAGGTGGTGCCCAGAATGCGCCTTTGGGAAGAGCGGTAATAGGCGGACTACTTGTGGCTACGACTGCTACGTTACTATTTGTCCCCAATGTATTTAGCTTGATTAGAGGTCGCGACGACCGCAAAAGAATGAAAGAAGAAGCTGAAGCCCAACAACGTGCAATATCAAGCGTATAGCGCCGATCAGTGAATAAAGGCACAACAAGCCGAAGGTGAAACGTGGCAACTGAAACAGAAGTGCACCGCACAATAACAGCAGAAACGCCGGTCAAAAAAGCGCCAATAATGATTTTTTCGTTCATTGTGGGAGTGGCTTTAGTTTTGCTTTTAGTTTTTGGAATCTTGCCGCGGATTGCCCGCCACGAAGACCTGAAACACACAGAGGACGTCCTTGCAGCAGCTGTCCCGCCTGTTAATGTAATTGTCGCTAAAAAAGCTCCCAATCTGCAGCAGCTCTTATTGCCAGCGAGTGTTCAGGCCATTCAAGACATTCCGATTTATGCAAGAACAGATGGCTTTTTGAAAAAGCGTTTCGTCGATATTGGCGATCGAGTGAAAACCGGCCAGCTTCTTGCCACAATTGAGACCCCAGAGCTAGATAAGCAGCTGCAACAGGCTAAATCAGATGTGGTGCAATCCGAAGCCACTTTAGAGAGCAGCAAGGCCGACGAAAAGCAAGCTGTAGCCAATTTCGCCACAGCAAAAGCCAATGTTGTAAAAGCCAAAGCAGATTTGATTTTCGCCAAAACCGAGGTTGTTCGTTACAACGAACTCGCCGGAGAAGGCGCCGTCAGTTTTGAACAAAAGGATTCACGTGTACGCGACGTTCAATCCACTAATGCCGCTTTGGATTCAGTCATTGCAGCTCAAAATGCATCAGCCGCGCAAATTTCGGCAGCCAAACAGCGAATTGCTGTCGCTGAAGCAGCCGTCAAATCCGCCCAGGCCAATGTCGAACGGCTCGAGGCTCTAGTTTCGTTTGAAGATGTTAAAGCTCCAGCTGATGGTGTCATCACAGCTAGAAACGTTGACGCTGGTGCTCTCATCTCATCAGGCAGCGGCTCGTCTAATTTAGAGCTTCTGCGCATGGTCAGAACCAATGTTTTGCGTGTGTACGTCTATGTGCCGCAGGCTTCTTATCAGGGCATCTATGTTGGTCAACAAGCGCAAATTCTGGTAGCTGAGTATCCAAATCGAGTGTTTATCGGAATCGTCAAGCACGTTGCTGGAGCCTTAGATCCAGTCTCGAGAACGATGCAAACAGAAGTGCATATTCCAAACCCAGACAATGTACTTAAACCAGGCACATACGCGCAGGTGAAATTCATTACTAATGTGCCAAATCCGCCGGTCCTATTGCCAAGCGGCTGCCTTGTCGCAGAACCAGATGGCGAATATGTAGCTCGTGTTTCGAAGCCAGATAACGTGGTTCACTATCAACAGGTACAAATTGGTCGCGACTATGGTCGCGTTACTGAAATTGCCAGTGGTATCAAGGATGGTGACACTGTTGTAGTCGATCCATCGGACGATTTACGAGAAGGCACGAAAGTCGCACCGAAAGTCAAAGATCTCGCTGTTGGAGACGCTCCTGCTGCCCCATCCGGCAATATGATTGGACCTCCCGGATTGAAGATGGGACCAAAACCTAAATCTCTGCTGGAAAGTTCGCCGCTGGGTAGTGCAACACCAGTAGGCAGTCCACCTGAGCAAACACCAAATGCGTTGGGCTCTAAACCCGGTGGCACACCTGGTCAGGCTGCGGTGAACGGTACAACCAATAACCTACAACAGACGCCGTTTGCAGGACAACCTGAGGCTCCTAGAGAACCACCGACAGTGCCCGGTCAAACACGCTAGACTAGGACGCAAGCAATCAAGTTCGTTAAATCAACGGCCCTGACCGCTCCAGGCTTGCCGGAGATAATCAATCTCGCCCATTATCAGGCTGATTGTGTTGCTGTCCTGCTCTGCCTCGGCTTTTTCGAGTCGATTGTGCAATGTAGCTAGCTTATTCACTACTTCTGGTGGCAATTCCTCTTGCAGTTCCTTTCTGGAACGCTGCAAGAATATCTCCATATCTGTCTTAGAGACAACACCATTTTTGTCGAGTCCGGCGCCACCATCGGCCATGTATTGGTGATAACGTTCGAACTGAGCACGATCCATATAGCCGGGGCTCTTTTCCCAGAGTGCTGGAGGCAACGTCGCATCATAAAGCAAATTGAGAGGAACCTCTCTATCGTTTGCTTGTCCCCATTGATTGCTAATGTGCACGTTACCTGTCTGAGCGTCATAATGATCGACAGTAATAACGTGCCAACCTCCAGTATCACCAGAGTTATACGCCCCGGTAAATAGTTTGTTGTCGGTCCTGACGAAAATTACAGCAGGAAGGCGACCATCGTTTTGCATGGTTTCAAGGGTCTTGCCGAGACCATCAGCGGAGTCTACAAGGGCCCCAGCTGCTGCATCGGCTTTTGAATTCGCAATTAGAAAATTATCTTTGATACCCAGCTCTCGACCAATAGTTATCATCGCTCGACAGTCTAAGTTTGGATGATCGAGCACTTTGCCATCGCTGCCAACTTCTTCTTTGCCTGTGAAATTAATCAGCCTCTCGCCGGTATCGCCCTGACCGGTCGGACTGTGCTGAATATATTGGTGAGGCGGAAATTGTCTTTGCCAGAAATTGTTGATTGCGGCGACTGCAAAAACTTGACTGGCATAATTCCTTTTATTGTCTTCAGTCTCACCGCCGGCAGCTTCTGTGTCTGGCTTTAGACTTTGACTATCGAGCTTGATAAGGGCACCATCTGCGGCTCGATAAAATCCATGAAGACCAACAAAGGAAACCATCTCGGCGACGCGTGCTGGATCATCTGCCATTACTCTTTTAGAGATGGCGGTGATATTGCAGGTGTTGTGAAAACCTTGATCGACACGTTGAGAATTAGCTACATTGTGCATGACACTTTCAGCTAGCCAGGCTCGGTCTTGAGCCGAGAGTGCTTTGCTAGAATCGTCATCTGTCTTTCCTTCCAGAAGCTTAGAAGTGGCATCTAGTGTGCGGCTAATTTCATCGGCACTTAAATTCTTTTCTTTGGCCACCGCCAGAAATTTGCTGATTGACTGATCTAATTCAGATTTTTGCTGGGCACTTAAATTTTCATTTTGATGATTGTCTGCGGTCAGCCTTTCTGTAGATTTCTGTACCGAACGCGTAGCGTCGGTTTCTATGGCGGGTACGCTCAGTTCTTTGACATTGTCTGCGATTCTGGTCTCGTGGCTGGTTTGACGCCCCAACGTGCCCTTACCAGCATCGGCAAGCTTAAGTTGCGCACCAGGCGAGAGTCTCTGGATTTCTGTCGCAGGATCTTTGGGCTTAGCATCCTCAGTAATAAGTTGATCGACCACGACGACTCCCCTGTAAGGCGAAGAGAAAGATATCTTCATTACCCGTGTATCTTAAGACGTGGAGCGGCTTTCGACAAATTAAAAGGACCAATCGAATTGGGGTAATTACGCACAAAGGGTAAGAATATGAAAATCCGCTAAGCTGCTTAAGGGTGCTTTGGCGAACCTGGCCGGCCATATCAAACTGCAAACCAATTGAAAAAGGAATTGCAGGCTTTCGCCCTAGGAGTCTAAGCGCGCATGCTAGGGTTGCACTTCCACGCCTTTCCAAAAAGCAACGTAGTTTGTGATTTGTTTGGCGGCATCTTTGGGCGTTCGATAAACCCAAGCGGCGTCCTTATTAACCGAGTCACCAACAGTAACATTGAAGTAATTTGCAGTCCCCTTCCAACCACAAACACTAGTGGTTGAGCTTTCTGAGAAGTGCTCTTTCTTTAAAGAGTCGGGCGGAAAATAAAAATTTCCCTCTACCTTTTCGCAATCATTACTCTCAGCAATAACACTTCCGTTCCATATAGCTTTCGGCATGATAAAGTCCTTGTTTGTGTTTAGATAATAGCTCTCTGGACAACCCAACAGCTAGCCGTCGGTCTTAATTGTGGCACAGTGATTCAATTCCAAGACATCTCCAAGAGCTATGACGGAGGACGCACCTATTCCGTGCGCAATCTCAATTTGACCATCGCTAGTGGCGAATTTATGGTGTTTCTTGGATCTTCAGGCAGTGGCAAGAGCACAACGCTGAAAATGATTAATCGTTTGATCGAGCCATCTGAGGGAACGCTTCTAATCGACGAACAGAGTAACACTGATTATGACCTTGTCGAGTTGAGACGCTCTATTGGCTACGTTTTTCAAGGCATAGGCCTTTTTCCGCATATGACAATATGCGAAAATGTGGAAATTGGTTTAAAACTCATTGGTCGGGCGCCCGGCGAACGACGAGAAAAAGCGATTGAATTGCTGGAACTGGTTGGACTGCCATATGAAAAGTTCGGCGAGCGTTTGCCCGAGCAATTGTCTGGGGGACAGCAACAGCGCATTGGTGTGGCTCGCGCTTTAGCTACCGACCCGCAATATTTACTGATGGACGAACCGTTTGGAGCTCTCGATGCTGTTAGCCGCGACCGGCTGCAACAAGAGTTGATTCAAATCAAGCAGAAACTAAAAAAGACTTTTGTTTTTGTCACGCATGATCTCTTCGAGGCTCTAACACTGGGTGACCGTATCGCTATTTTTCATGAAGGCGAGATGCAGCAGGTGGGTACGGCCAGAGAAATTATGACTAACCCCAACACTGCTTTTGTTCGCAGCATTTTTGAAAGACCAGCGCAGCAACTTCGCGATTTCTCGGCGATGGTGTAGCACATGCAAGGTCAAACGTTATACGACTTCCTCGTTGAGAGGATGCCTGAACTGCTACAACATATTGCTGAGCATTTGATGCTCACAACTGTTTCGGTAATGTGCGCAGTTGTACTGGGATTGGCAATAGCAATTCTCGCTTTTGAGAAAAAGTCTTTGCGAGGTCCCATTACTACAATCGTTGGCATCTTACAAACGATACCCAGCCTAGCGTTGTTGGTCATGCTAATGATTGCGTTTGGCAAAATAGGCGTCCTTCCTGCTCTGGTGGCACTAATCCTTTATGCCTTATTGCCAATTGTACGCAACACATTAATTGGATTGGATAGCACCGCAGATGCCACTATGGAAGCGGCCCGTGGCATAGGCATGAATAAATTTCAACAACTCTGGTACGTCCGTTTCCCAATTGCTACGCCAGCAATTCTCGCTGGTATCAGAACAGCTACTGTCGTTTGTGTTGGTATTGCCACCCTAAGTGCCTTTATTGGTGCTGGCGGTCTCGGAGAGTTTATCAATCGAGGTCTTGCCCTTTCCAGTCCTCGTTTGATTATGCTCGGAGCTATTCCATCTGGGCTTCTCGCAATTATCTGCGATCTGGCTCTTGGCTGCGCTGAGTGGGGGTTTCGTCCTGTGCGCCAGGATGACAAGCCACTCAATCTCAGACAACAAAGATTGCGACGAAGACTGGCTGCAACCTTTCCAGTTCTTCTTTTCGTTTTCAGCCTAGTTTTCTACGCACTCGAACATCCCCAAACAGCGTCAGATAATCGCATTAGAATTGGCAGCAAGCATTTTACTGAGCAGTTGATTCTCGCGGAGCTGATGGCTCAAGTGATTGAAGGGAACACGCGTTTGATAGTAGAGAGAAAATTCGATCTAGGCGGAACGGCGGTCTGCCATGGTGCACTAATTCGAGGGGAAATCGACACTTACCCTGAGTATACCGGCACCAGTTTAACCAGCATCCTCAATATAAATGAGGTCGTTGAACCAGATGCTGTATTGGGAATAGTTAGTAAAAAATATGCAAATGATTTCAAAATCAAATGGCTAAAACCCTTTGGCTTCAATAATACGTGGTCTCTAATTTGTAATAAAAGTAACCGCTGGAAGAAAATTTCTGATTTAAGGAATGATCAGTCAAACATAACAATTGGTGTACCAGCCGAATTCGCCGAGCGACAAGATGGCTTCATTGGTCTGCGGAAAAAATATGGTCTCGATTTTTCGCAAGTGAAAGATATTGATACCAACATCGCCTATAAAGCTCTTCAACAAAAAGAGCTGGATGTGGCTGCTGGAAACGCTACTGATGGGCATGTGCAGGCGTATGATTTGCGTCTGCTCGAAGATGACTTGCACTTCTTCCCGCCTTACCTGGCTGCACCTGTGGTGCGCATGAGTGTATTAGAAAAGCACCCAGAGCTTGAGAGCGCCTTAAATAAATTAGGAAATCAAATCGATGACAGTGTCATGCAGAGCCTGAACTATAAGGTAGATGGGCTTGGTCAATCACCAGCTTTTGTCGCCAAAGAATATCTCGCAAGTGCCAGGCGCACTGTGCCTTCTGCGGCTGAGGCTGCTTCTGTTCAGCACTAGTTTCGGAACCTATCGCACCGCTAAGGCGTCAAGACACACGTAAACATTGAAGAATGAAATCTAAGACTGACTTTCACGTAGCAATAATTAGAAATATCATCTTCGTACAAATTTTGGAGGTCTTATGGTAACTATGTATACCGAAAACGGCATGGTCAACGAAGGCAATACCTGTGAAATTCGACGCTTTGACTTCACTAAAACATTGATGATCAGCCTATCAGCCGCCTTATTATTGTCTCTGGTCGGCGCATACAATTTGAACAGAGACGTTAAAGAGTTGACTGCAAATACTGTCCCAATCCTGCAACAAGAAATTGCCTATCAGGGTCCGGAAATCATTAGGGAAGCCAGAATCAATCACAGCATGTAATCTTCGTTTCTGGCACCTACCAATTCATGCACGAATAAGAGATGGCTGTCTGCAGTCATCTCTTATTTTATTTCGTCCAGAAAGTCGTTTTTGACGGCTGGAATAAAAGGACCTACGTAGTGTCGCTGCCACCACTTGCCCTGTTGAAATAGCTCTTGCCAGCTCGAGAATTCATATCGATACAATTCTGCTCGAAGATAGCGAGGAGGATGTTCGGCGAATGGATTGTATTTCAAAAGAGTGAGAACCTGACGGTCATTGCGAAAAAGACGCACCATAAAGTGCGAAAACCAGGGACTGGTGTCAGCCGGAGCAAGTGCTGCAAACCACATCTGCCAATCAAGTCTGGGTTGAAAAGGAGCAACTACAGGCGGTGCTTGCTCAATTGGACCGGGCTTATTGAAAAATTCATATGTTTTCCAGTTGGCACCGTCGGAACTTCCCTGGATAATGATTTCGTTTCTTTCTGTTGTCATCACAGCAAACAAGCCATAACTGTTGACTAGATTCAGCCGTTCAATGGGTGCAAGAGCCCGTTGTAATTCAGGTGGTACGGAATAAGTTCCAACAAAATTGACTAGGCTAAGCAAAGCTATTAATAATGCGACGCCGCCGGTAATTAGTTGTTTGAAAACAGGCTCTGGCATTAGAGCGAGGTTTTGATACCACCCGGTTAAATAGTTCGGTAACTTCTTGAACCAGAATTGGTCGTCGATTAGAAATAGGGCAAGCGCTATCGTAAGTAGATTGAAGTAGGCATAGTTGCCTGTTGCAGCGATCAGCAGTTGAAGGAATATAAAGCCACCACAAGCGATCAATTTGCATTTTCGAGGCAAAAAGATCAAAAGCGGCAATAACAGCTCGATGATAAAAACCAGAACGACGCTGATTTTGTGAACAGGTTCGGGTATTTTGTCGGCAAACCAGGCCAGAGGAGTTGGTAACGGTTGAGTAAAGTAGTGATAATTGAGAGCTTTTAATCCCCACCAGTTAGGATCACCGCTTTTCAATTTGACGAAGCCTGATTCGAACATCAGGCGAAACAGCAGCCATCGGAACAACCAGATGACTATATTGGAGTACTCAGTCGAGCTTACTTTTTTTCTAAAAAATGAGAACGGCGCTTCAAGAAGACGTAATGGTGCCAGGAAAATCCCTAAGAAGCCAGCTTCCAACAACAAGACGTCCCATTGAAAAGAGAGAAAGTCACCACCGATGGTAACAAGTGAAAGCCAAAACAACCAACAGCAAAAAAGCGCGGGAGCTGTCAATGTGCCAAACATTACACATAGAGCTGAAACGATGCCACCGCCGCATAACATTCGTAAAAAATTGTCGTTTGGCTGCAGCCAATACAAGGTGGGGAAATAAAACGGCGCGACTGGTCCCTCACTTTTTCCCACAACGTCAATGAGGCGCTGTGCTGGCAAGATGCCTTCGCTGCCGATAAGAGCGAGGACTTGACTAGCAAGAGACACAAACGCAAAAAAATAGACTAGTCCAAGGATACGTAAGAACAGCCAGCTGCTGAAATTATAGGTGTATCTTATTTTGTTGATCATGCCATTGCCGCTTATAATTTAGAGACTGAATGAAGACCCATAGCTTAGCTTCATTCAGTTTACAAAATATGATGGAACCAATAAATAGTGGTTCCGCCGTGGCAACCAGGCTATAGTCGTGCATGCAGCCAGTACTTCCCTTCAATGAGTGCTGACTAGATGCAGGCAATGCAAGTTTTTGGAGAACGACCGTTAGATGAATTCTTCACCCCTGTGCTCACCTTTTACTACGTTAATAGCATTGTCAATCGCGATCGGCAGTTGTGTCACTCCGGCTTTTGCAGACTCAATTGCGACACTTGAAGTACCGTTGGCACCGATCAGTGGTCAAGTGAACGAGCCAGCGCCTGAAACAGAATTACTGGAAAAAAACGAAGATAATGCTGCGAAAGCATCGTCAGAGCCGATGCGGCCGCTTTCATCTGATAAAGGTTCAAATATTTCTGAAGATCGTCCTGTCTTCTCACCAGAAGAAACGAAGAACCTTGAAGTGCTGGAAATAATTGATAACGATGAACAGAATACGAAAATTGAAGGTCAATACAAATGGGAGGAAATTCCCGATGAAGTAGGAAAAACGCATATCCAGGCTGGTGCAAGATTTCCGGTCTACGTCGTTTCAGCTCACTCTAGCAAAACAGCCAAGGTCGGTGATGTTGTCGAAGGCAAGCTAAAAGTAGCAATCAAGATTGGTGGTAAAGAAATTGCACCTGCTGGTGCCGAGGTTCTTGGTCATGTCATAAGCGTCACTAAGGCACGGCGGATGATTGCAGCAAAAGTGTCAGGGAAACGATTCCTGCGCGCCTCAGGGGCTCTTGGTGTCCAGTTCGATGAAATCATCACTAAAAACGGCCAGCATATTCCGTTGGTTGCGATTCCCGCGAGTTCTGCAAGAGTCGTCAAAAACAGCAGCGAAGGACGTATTCTCGGGGTCAATCAGGACGGAGAAATTGCCAGCCCCTTTTCGATTCAGCTTAAAAGTCAGGCTCTCCACTTTGCAATAAGTGCAGCAGCGTCTGCCGGTGGAGTGTTTAGCTTCGGTGCAGTGCCTGCTGCTTTTGGTGTAATCGGCGCTATCAATCCATCTTTTGCTTTCATGCAACCTGTTGGCAAAAACGTTAGACATAGACGATTAAAGGGTTTTGGTATGGGCGTCGTGTCGGGTTTGCCCGGCGGTTTTTTGATTTCAGAAAGCATTATTCGCGGTCCTGAAGCGATAGTTAAACCGGGCGATATCTTCCTTGCCGAGTTCAAGCAAGACTTCACTGGCGAACCAAGTTCGGAAGTATCGCTACTGCCAAACGCCAAAGTCAAAGTGCATGGCGAAGTGATGCCAAAAAAACAGACTAAGAAAGTGGTGCATAGGACTGCATCATAACTGGTGGCATGGTTCAAGGCGCGAAGCTAGTAAGCCAAACGATCGTGTTTATAGTCTGACGAAAAACTTTTAGATATTTCTCGAAATAGAGATAACCGTATTTACTGGGGACCTGTAAATATATTTCTTCTATAAAGGGCTGTGGAACCGTTACGGGCACGAAGAGACCGCAATACTCATTCACCGGCTTTTTTGTATCAGGTTCTATAAAAGCGCCGGAAACAATTAATACGTTTTTGCCATTTAAGTCAGAGCTTTGCGCATGAAGCATTCTGAAACCAGCAGCATCGAGTCCACTTTGTCTGTTGCTCCACTGATTGTTTCCCACATTTCCCAAAGCGTCGTTCAAAGAAATGATCTCCGCACCACCCTGTTCAACCAGATGTGGTGGCTGCTCCAGCGTTCTGAATAGGCATGCCATCGCATCAGGTGGCAGCGGTTTTCGCCTTTTAAAAAAAGCAATCTCCACGTCTGGGTGTTCAGGTGGATGAAACTGCTTCATCAGCATTATTGCTGTTGATGTCTCAGCGTCTTCCTGCCAGCCTTCGGGTATCTCAATGGAATCCAGAGAGACGAATCCAGGGATTTGCATTAGTTACTGAGAGTTACGTAAAATTGAGATTTGGGCGTCGAACAACGAGGCATTGAAGTCATCTTTCCGCGCTTTTGCTGCTTCAAGTTTCGCCTGTAGCGGAGCGATTAGTGCTTGTATGTCAACTTCAGGTTTGTGCTTGATGTTCTCTTTGTCAGTTGGATCTTCTTTTTTGATCTCGTCTCTCCACTTTTGATACTCTTCATCAGTCATCATGCGTTCATTGCGATTTACTCTCGGTCCGTCAGGCTGAGAGTCTGAACCACGACCACCACCACCATGAGCGCCGTGACCACCTTGACGGCCAGATTCGCCTCGGCCATCGTGGTCTTCCCTGCCAGGAACCGAATTGTTGGCTACAGCGGCAGGTTCGACCCGATCTTTGGAGCCAGGAGGAAGAGACGCATTATAAAGATCAGCAACTGAGACCCATTTGTTGTTTTCGGAGCCCCATTGATTGCGCATATAGACTTCGTCAGGTGCTCCATTTTCCCCTTTTCTGAAATCACTGACCGTAACGACGTGTCCACCTTGTGAGCCACCTTTGTCATCAGTGCCTGTGAACAATTTGTCTTTGGCGTTGAGAGCGACGATTGTCGTTGAATTCTTCATCAGCGCGTTTTTAAAGTCATCGTAAGACTGAACTCTCTGTTCGCCTTTTTCGCCATTTGAATTGTCTTGTTGAAATTGTTTGGTGGAGACTATGTAGTCGCCTTTTAGTCCTATGTCTTTGCCAATCTGTGCCATGGCGGCGCTGTCTAAGCCAGGTTCTCGCATGGGCTTACCATTAGGTCCACGCATCTCCTGACCGTTTGCATACATTAAACGTTCGCCGGTATCACCTTGACCATCACGGGCGTTGGTCTGCGTATACATACCTTTTGGATTTTGATGCTGCCAGTAGTCGTTGATTGTGGCCATGTCAAAAACTTGACTGGCATAATTGCGGTTGCCATCTTTCGCTTCAGTTCCTCTGAAGTTTGTTTCGCCATCTGGATGAAGTGATTTGGGGTCAATGTTAATGCGCTTACCATCAGTTGGCGAGGTGTAATAACCTTTCAAGCCAACATCGGCTACTAAGGCAGCCGCTTTATCAGGACTTTCGCGATTAAGAGTTTGTTCGAGAGTGGTCACATTGCAGGTGTTGTGCATGCCCTGGTCTATTTCGTGCTGTTGAGCCGCATTGCTCAATATGTCATCAGCCAGGCGATTGCGCTCAGGCTGGCTCAGGGGTGAAGTCTTTTCAGGGTCATTTAAAAGTTTGGTCGTCGCATCGTAAACACCTGCTATCTGCTTGGCCGTCGCAGGAGGCAAGCGATGCTCGAGATCATCCATGTGTTTCGTCATCGCCGCTTTCATCTCCGGAGACATACTGCTCTCGGAAGCGAGTAGTCGATCTCTTGCGGGCTGGATGTCTTTGATGTCTGGGTCGTCTGGCTTATAAGACGGTTTATCGCTACGGGTCGGTGGCGCGTCGCCGGGGCGCACAGGGAGATCTCGCGCGGCATCTGCGCCATTGTTTACTTCAGGCGCCCGTTCGAGACCAGGCTTTTCGGTTTTGTCGGCTTTGCCGGAAACGGTAGGAGTAAGAGCTTCATGCTCAGGAGTTTTGGCAGCCGTGGCTTCGCCAGTCTGAGCGGCAGATTTAGGGGCTCCGGCTTGAGGAGCATAGCAATCTCCACTGCAGTCCAACTTACCGTCTTTGACCACGGGAGCGCTTTCCTTGGCTTTGGTGGCGGCGGCGATTGTCGACTGATGCGTATCAATATCCTGACGCGAAACAAGCGGGTGCGGTGTATCCGAACCATCCTTTACGGCTGGTTTAGTGTCGACCTTATCTTTGATTGCGGCGCCTTCTACCAAAATTCAAGCCTGCAGGGTTAAGTGAGTAATCCAACAGCGGACGGTTAGTAATTAGAGTGGGGATTCCACCATTGTAGAGGCTGGAACGTGACATTCTCTTGACATGCCCTTTCTTTTTTTACGGAATTCCAGAATTAATTATTGCGGTAAAGCGAGCTTAATACCCCAACGGTCTTGGCTTCACAGATTCTCCACGGAATCATTCTTAAATAACCCTCGTCGACAGTCTTGTTAGTAGAAATGAGTTCAACTCATCAGGGAGAAGCTATGAAGTGGCAAATTTTATTGTCCGCACTGGCAATAGCAATAGTGCAATTCGCGCCGTTACCAGCCTGGAGTCATAATCACTGGGGTGGTGGATACGGTGGTTACGGCGGCGGTTACGGCGGTAATTACTGCCATCATCATCATTGGAATAACATGGGTTACGGTAACTCTTACGGCAACATGTACCGTGGCAACATGGGCTACGGTGGTGGTTATGGCGGTTACCCGTCTTATGGTGGCTATAACAACTATGGCGGAGGCTATGGTGGCTATGGCACTAGTGCGTTCGGCGGTCTCAGTCGCATGATGCGTGGTTTCTAGTTAGTTAGAAAAGCGCAACCAAATCCAACCAAAAATCTAATTGCTTAATAGCAGTTTCCCTGAGGAAGGCACGTCTCGTCGAGATGTGCCTTTTTCTTTGTCGTACTGTCATGTTTATGCGTATTTTGTGGATAAGTTGTGCCACCATATGTGACATCACTTTAAGAGAAAATGTGGAATCATTTTTTGTGTTTGATCGTCGTACTAAATATAATTTGGAACACCGAGTGTGAGGTGAAAGTTATGAAAAAGCTCTTAATACTACCCTTCTTATTCGTTCTCGTAATGCAGACGTCCACAACAATGCCAGCTTCTGCCCATAGTTACGGATGGTACCAGAGACACCAAGCGCGAGCGTTTAACTGCGGCGGCTGGGGTTATGGACGTCCATGGAATCGAGGCTGCGCCTACGGTGGTTATCCAGGCTATGGATACAGTTCCGGTCTATTCGGTGGTGTGCATCGGTTCTTCAATGGATACTACAGGTAGTATCATGAGAAATTATTTCTAAACGCCGGCGATGTCATCGTTTTGTTCGATTAGTCTTAGTTTTTGCGGACGAGACAATTGCTTTAGGTGCCATTCAAACGACATCGCTTCCGTCTTAGAAGGAAACTCCCAGCTTGCTTTCAGCCGAACCGGTCTGAGCGCACGTGTATATTTAGCCCCTTTCCCAGCGTTATGCTGCTCAATTCTTTTGCAAAGATCCACGGTCCAGCCTGCATAAAGACTGCCATTCGAGCATTCGAGCAGATAAGTAAAGAAAGCCAATGACAAAATCCCTGACACTACATCCGCCACCATAATAGCAAAGGGCAAAAATTTGGCAATATTTTATTTTTCAGCAAAACGTTTCTTGGCATGGATGGTTTCCCGTGACGGCGCGCAGCAATTATTTACACTTGACTGATAACCAAAGGCGGTCCCAAAAGACCAACTGTCGCTGATTACAGTCTTTGCCAGTAGAGTCTTGCTCACGTTAGCACTTTGCAAAATCAGTCCAGACAGAGGGATTTACCCGCTCGAAAGGTATAATCGCTGCAGATACTGGGGATTAAACAGCCATGATAGGCAGCGCTCTCGTCGTCCTCTCCGGCGGACAGGACAGTACAACATGTTTGTACTGGGCTAAACAAAATTTCGAAAGAGTCTGTGCCGTAACGTTCGATTATGGTCAAAAACACAGCAGAGAAATCGAAAGTGCGAAAGTCATAGCCAAAATGGCTGATGTTCCACATGAGGTTATCTCGCTTGGCCCCCTATTTGCTGGCTTGAGTCCATTGACCAACACAGCCGAAAAGCTTGAATTGTACGAGTCTGCTGAAAAATTACCTGGCGGACTGGAAAAAACATTCGTTCCTGGGCGCAACATCTTATTTCTTTCAGTAGCTGCCAATCGCGCTTATGTGCTCGATTGCCATTCACTGGTCATTGGTGTCTCTCAAGAGGACTTTGGCGGCTACCCTGATTGTCGTGAAGATTTCATAGACAAAATGAAGGTAGCTCTTGCTAGCGGGCTCGACTACAAACTGCAAATTTATGCACCATTGATGAAAATGGACAAAGAACAAACTGTACTACTGGCAAAAAATATGCCAGGTTGCATGGAAGCTCTCGCTCATTCGACGACTTGTTATGAAGGCGCCGAACCACCATGCGCTCACTGTCACGCCTGCCTCTTGCGCGAGCGCGGTTTTGCCAGAGCTCAAATTGTCGATCCTTTGATGGCCCGATTGACTCCTGCTCCTAGCATCGGAACCGGAGTCAATGCGCGGTAGTAATCCACTGCGTCTCAAAGAACATGGCTCCGGACAGGTGCTCTGGGTCCAGGAAGTGTTTTATACGTTGCAGGGCGAGGGACCCTTTAGCGGTCATCCCTCTGTTTTTGTCAGGCTTTCCGGCTGCAATTTGGCCTGTTACTGGTGCGATACCGAATTCGAATCTTCAACATGGAAGCCGCATTTAGAGGAATTGCTCGAAAAGATTGCGCAATTGAGACCAGCAGTCTGCGATCTAATCGTAATAACAGGCGGTGAACCTTTCCGACAGAATATCAAACCGCTGGTGCTCGCTTTGCTCGAGCAGAACATGCGAGTGCAGATTGAAACCAACGGCACTCTCTGGGTTGATCTTCCGGACGATCCTCGACTGACAATTGTTTGTAGCCCCAAAACAGCGCAATTGCACGCCGAGATAGTGCCTCGAATATCTGCGTACAAATACGTCGTGACCTATCAGCAGACCGATTCAAGTGACGGGCTACCAATTGTCTCAACACAAAAAGCCGGACAATCGCTAAGAATTGCGCGACCGCAAGGCGAGATGCCAGTTTATGTAATGCCATTGGATCAATATGACGAGGATGCAAACAGGCGCAACACGCAGTATTGCGTTGACATCGCTAAAACGTTTGGCTATAAACTGACTCTGCAAACACATAAAATACTGGCTATCGACTAAGTGTGATCGTGAAAAACCAACAAGAAAAAAGACAATCAGAGCAGCTTGCAGACTTGAAACATCTGGGGCAAAAATCGCCTTTCATTTACGATAATCCTGACGTTTCGATTTTAGAATCGGTGCCAAATGCCTTTGCAGACGCAAAGCAAAATACCAATCGAGTGAAAGGCATGGTGCACATCGAAGCACCAGAATTTACCAGCTTGTGCCCAATCACAGGACAGCCAGACTTTGGCACCATTGTCATCGACTACGAACCGGCTGAACGATGCGTCGAATCGAAAGCCCTCAAACTTTATCTTGGAGCATTCAGGCAGCAAGGTGAGTTTCAAGAAAGCATCGTCAATCGCATTGCTAATGATTTGATTACACTACTTGAGCCAAAATACCTGCGCGTAGAAGGGCGCTTTACGCCCCGCGGTGGCATTGCGCTTTACCCTTGTGCTGAATACACACGAGAAGAAAAAGTATGACGCGCGTGATGCTGCCTATTGTCCTTGCTAGTACAGCATGCCTTCTTAGTTTTGCTGGCTTTGCACAATCGCAAGAGTCCGTGCCGTTTTCAGACTACCTCAAGCAGGCTGCTGAAAAAGGCGCATCGCGCTGGTCTGATGCAAAAATGCCAATCAAGGTTTATATCAAAGAGGGCAAGGGTGTTGCCGGTTATCGTCCGTCTTTTAAGGAAGATCTAGAAGCTGCGTTAAAGCAATGGTCTACAGCAACCAGCGACAGAATACGCTTTCAAACGGTATCTCCCGACAAAGCCGCTATGACGATCTCTTGGACGGAGGATCGCAAAGAAATGATGTCCTCAAATGAGGGCGGCCATACAGAAGTAATGCCTGACGACAAGGGCATCGTGCAAGTGACAATGAAACTTTTGACGACCGAGCTTGATGGTTCAGTAATGCCTGACGCTTACGCAACTCATTTAATGCTTCACGAGATTGGTCACGCTCTTGGTATTTTGGGCCATAGTCCAAATCCTGCAGACATCATGTATTACATGATTAATCCAGGTGATACCAATGCCAAACTCAGCGCAGCTGACGTCGTCACCATGCTCAAGCTTTATTCACCAGCTGGCGATTCTGTCGTCCATAAACCAATCGATCTCGAGCAGATCGAGCACGCCGGCGACTCTAATAGCCCGCTTATGCAAGCTATTCGTCTAAATGACGAAGCGGCTATTCTTTTGCAAAATAGTCAATATGCGCCGGCCTTGCACAAACTGGAAGAAGCGCACACAATCGCTCCATCAAACGCTTTAATCACCAAAAACCTGGGCGCTCTTTATGCCAATCTTGGCAATATCGGCGGGATGATGGGCAAACTAGCCGACGCAGAAAAATACTATAAAAAAGCGATACCGCTATTGGAACAATCGCCAAACAATCAAACGTTGATAATCGTGCTCAAAAACTATGCTACCATTTTGCGTTCGAATGGCCGCTTGCAAGAAGCCGTGCAAATGGAAGCAAAGATCAAAAATTTGAAATAAGTAAAAGGCAGGAAGAATCTCCCTGCCTTTCTCCTGTTCATTTGTTGTGTCTTGTGTCTGTTTAGCGGTGACGTTGTACGTGCGCTTCGACGAACCACAGTTTTTTATCGATGTCTCTAGATAGACCGGTATAGAGATCGCTTGTGTTGGCTTCATCCCATTCAGCAGTTTTAGCAATCGCTTCACGCAAATGCTTGCCATACAAAGCGAGTCTTTCGACAACTGCATTAATATGGTCTTCTTCCGACATTTTTTCGGTGTTTGGATATTCAGGCAAAATAGAATTTGCAGCAGCTTGTCTGGTTGTACCGTTTGCAGTACCACCTAACGTTGTAATCCGCTCAGCCAATTCGTCTATTTGTTCGTAGACGACAGTTGCCACCTCATCAAAAAGTAAATGTAATTGATAGAAGTCTTTTCCCTTGACATTCCAGTGAGCCTGTTTAACTTGGGACCAGACGTCATGAGATGCAGCCAGAGAAACGTTCAATAACTGGATTACCTTGCTTCTTGTGGTTTCTGGAATATCGATATGTGTTGTGTACATATGGGTTTCCAATTGTTTAGTGGTCATATTTCTCCCTTCGAAGATTTAGAAATCTGTCGAATCAGTGTTGAACCTTCCGTTAATTGTAACCGCTTACACTCGACTAACAGTTAAAGCTGTATGCTTTAAGCATTTTCTTGCAAAAGGAAGCTGAGCATGAGATCTCTCCAAAAAATTAGCACTGCCGCGTTTTTGCTATTTGCAGCAACGGTTTCTTTGACTCAGTTCGGTCAACAGCCAAGTTTTGCCCAAAATGCAGTCAAAAACACTGTCACTAAATCGAATGCGTATTCGCTTAGCAGCCCTGGCGCTACTTTGCTACCACTGGAGCTCGTCGCGACCAGTGACAAATATATGCCCAGGGGCATTTTTGTAACCGATGACAACCGCATTTTTGTTTGTCTGCCACGTCATGAAGACAGTGTGCCTTACACATTAACCGAGTTGAAAAACGGTCAATTACAACCGTATCCAGATCTGCCGATTAATCAATTCGACCAGACATCCAACCCGCATGGCTTTGCTTCAATCATGTCGACCAGGGCAAGTAATAACGGCTTGCTCTGGGTTCTCGACAGCGGACGGGTCAGTCGGCTGCAGGTGCCTCATACAGCCAAACTCGTGGCTATCAATTTAGCAACTAATAATATTGAAAAAGTGATACCACTTGGCGATGACGTCATATTGAAAAATACTTTTCTAAAAGATTTTTGTCTCGATGAAAGCAAGGGAAAAAGTGGTTTTGCGGTTATCGCCGACTCGTCACCTCAAGGTGATAATGCTTTTGTTGTAGTGGATCTAGAGACAGGGAAAGCTTTCAGGCGTTTACACAAAGATCCATCTGTTATGTCCGAACCTGATTTTGTAATTTTTGCAGAAGGGCAAATGGTGCGCTTCAGAATATCTGATACAAATAAAGTTGACATGCTTGCTGGCGTGTCGGGATTGGCATTGAGTTCTGACAAAAAAACCTTGTTCTATTCTCCCATGGCCAGCCACTCCTTTTACTCTGTTGACTTCGACAAATTGTGCGATGCCGAAATAAAAGACAATGAAGTCGCTGCAACTATCAAAGTACTAGGCTCCAAAGTTGGCGCTTCCGATTCGGTAGCAATAAATGACCAAGGCGACATATTCATCACCGACGTTGAAAACGATGCTATCTGGAAACGTAGCCCCAATGGCGGTGCAACAAAGGTCGCTGCAGATGAAAGGTTGTCCTGGCCTGACCGTTTGTGTTTGAGCAAAGATGGTTATCTCTACGTGACGGCTAGTCAGATACATCGCTCGCCCTGGTACCACATGAATAAAGATTTGCGAACTCGCCCGTTCCAAATATTTCGAATAAAGTTGAAACCGACTGATCAATCGTCGGCAAAGGCAGCAGTCTCCCCCCAGTAAGAGGACGCAATCGTGGAGATGCTAACAATTTACGGACTGATGTCTGTCTTGTTGATGCTGACGTTCTATGCGCTCGAAGCTCGTGCTGCATGGTGCGTTCTTGCCTTTGCCATGTCTTGTGTGATGGCTTCCATTTATGGCTTTTTAGCAGGGACCTGGCCGTTCGGTTTAGTCGAAGCAATCTGGTCGGTGGTGGCGTTTAGGAGATGGTGGCTGAGAAATAAGAATGAGTCTCGAACTAAAGATGGAGTCTGAGTCTTCATCGATAAGTAGTATCAAGTCGCAGTAGGAAAGATTTAGAGTAGCTCAAATGATAATTGATGAGAATGTCCACCTTCAAATTGGTTCACTTATTTTTGACGGCATCGATCAAATAGATGTGACCGGTCCCTTTGAAGTTCTCTCGCGCTTGCCAAACTCAACCTGCCGACTGTTTGGAGCGAGCATGTCCACCGTGTGTGATATGCATGGCTTGAAATTGACACCAGACGCCATTCTATCCGATTCTCCTCAGTTGGATGTGCTGCACATCCCTGGCGGTGCCGGTCAAGAATCTTTGATGGACAATGAAGAAGTTCTTGGGTGGATAAGGGCTCAAGCCGCTGAGGCTAAAATTGTTTTTTCAGTTTGTACCGGTGCCTTAATTTGCGGAGCAGCTGGTTTAATTAAAGGGCGCCGAGCGACCACCATATGGAGCGCTATTGACCTGCTTCCATATTTTGGTGCCATTATTGTGAATGAGCGGGTGGTGAGAGATGGAAACTGGTTCTTCACAGCCGGAGTAACTGCAGGCATTGATGGCGCTCTTGCTGTAGCTGCAGCTCTAAGAGGGCAGGAGGTGGCTGAGACTATTCAGCTTGCTATAGCGTATGCACCGGAGCCACCATTTAATAGTGGCACTGTAGAAACTGCATCGCCAGCAGTTTTGAGCGTAGCGCAAATGTCGGTGCGTGAGCTCTCTGCCAGTCGTCTAAAAACGGCAGAACGTGTGGCTGAGCGGCTCGGAATAAAGACAAAATCTTAAAGTATAAACATAGGCTAATTGAAGGAGTCGATGGAATACATATGGATGCGCTGAATCTTAGTAAATTAAGGTCGGATTTCGTTGGAATGATGACTGAATCCAATAAGCCTCTTTTAAGAAGCGGAGTTGAAGTTGCTAGACACTTGGTGCCCGGTAATGTGTACAACAACAACAAACCTGTGCCTGTGATTGTCTACACTCCGAATGCCAAAACTTCGGAATCGTTTCCAGGCTTGTTCCATATGCGCGAGAATGCGCGGTCTATGCGCAACATCTCATTGAGCAAGAAGTGTCAGTTGAATTGCATATTTATCAAGGCGCTACCCACGGATTTGACATGGAGCTTGAAACACGACACTCCAAGGACTTCATCCGGGATAGAAATTCGGCCTTGCGTCGAGCTTTCAGCTGAGGCACGTTGACGCAACTACTGCTTCTTTCCAGATACGTCAAATGCTGTGTTGGCTGAAGCTTTGTCGCCGGCTTCCATCGCGAGAATCGAATACAAGCATCGACCATAAATCCAGTCAGGATTTTTCTGAATTAAGGCGAGCATTCCATCTTTGGTGCGCGGCCAAGAGAACGCACAATTATTCATGGCGTTCGCTATCGATGTTTCTATTTTCATGGCAGCTTGCGCATACAAAATATCACCATGCACTTTATCGAGTTTGCTGCATTCGCTGTCGAGATATCTCTCGGCATCACCTTCCTGTCCATACCAGCGCGGCAAAAGAAAATAGACTTTATTGGTCACGATCAATGCAAAATCTGGAAATTTCCGACGCCCTTCCTCAACAACTTTGTCATACTCGGCTCTATCCATTCCTTGCCCTAGAGCTATTGTCTGCCTGATCGAGTACCAATTGGGCGTGCGTACAGAGATACTCATCAAAGTTTTTAGCGCATTTTCAAGTCTTGTACCAAATAATTTCCCTCCTTCGTCAGAAATAGTATTGGCGTAACCAGAACCACGAGCGTGCCACGCATAATCCACCATTGTTCTCGCTAAGAGTAATTTTGCTAAGTATGAGTTTGGTTTGGACTTAATCCAATCATTTAAGCGAGCTATATGCGGTTCCCATCTATCATCAGCCGGGTCTTCTTCGAGACAAACTCCAGTAAGAAAAAAACTTGCATTCCACTCTCCATTTGGCCTTTGGCTCTTGCTCGAAACAAAATCGTCGTAGATTCTTTCTAGGTCCGCATATTTTTTTTGATCGAGCAGACTCTGCCAACGCTGACTATTTGACTCATCGTTGCTCCTTTCTCGCGATTTTTTATGAAACGCTTGCTCGAAGTAGGACCTTAATGGCCACGCTTTATCAAAATCTTTTTTCATGTCAGGAACGTTTTCAATATAAATAGCATTGGCTTGTTTGTACTTTCCCTTCGCGACAAGCTCCTGTATTTTCGCTCCTGCATCATCTAACTGAGCCCTAGCGTTTCCAGAGTCGGAGTCTCCTTGATTTCCCGCTGAGGGCATGTATTGTTGAATAAAAAACCAGGCGCCGGCAAGAATAACAATCGTCAAAAGCGATAAGCTCGCAATTAACACTGCTTTTAGGGCCAATGGCGTTTTCACTTTTTTACTATCTCCGGTGAGTGTTGTTCGATCACGACTCGATCACTATAGAGCAGATATGCAGCATCAGTTTAACCCTTTTCACAGCTCAGCTGTTAACGGTAGCGCTCCCTACCTTTTCGCCAAGATGTGTAAAATGCACGTATCCACTCTGGAGGATTCATGCTGAACATACAGACATTGATAGCTCAGGCGTACGCGGCCTTCAATCATCGAGATATCGACACTGCTCTTGCCCTTATGAGTGAGAACGTTAGCTGGCCCAAAGCATCAGAAGGCAGGCGTGTTGTCGGCAAAGAAGAGATTCGGTCCTACTGGACCCGTCAGTGGCAGGAATTTGATCCCCTAGTGGAACCACTTGAGATAATCGAACAGGAAAACGGTATTACTAACGTCAGAGTTCATCAACTCGTAAAGAGCCTTGATGGCGATGTTCTTTCTGATACCGAAGTGTGGCACGCTTATAAAATCGCGAACGGTCTCATCGAACGTATGGACATAGCAGAGAGCGACACGAACTCGGACACAACCCCATCCACAGCGTTCTCCAGACACTAAAGCTGTTCTAGTGCAAAAAAAGAGGCACCGCTTTTCTGCGATACCTCTTTTCTGTCGTCACTACACTTGATACCGTTGCAACTCCAGCTTAGGCTTTAGCTACTTTTTCTTTCTTATCTGCTTTCTCAGCTTTTTCCGTCTTGCTATAAGGGAAAAGCACTTTCTCGACAGTGACTTGATTCATGCCCGGATAACCTTTCTCTACAATTTGATCGGCGAGCTTGACCAGTGTTTTGTAGTATTCATCCGTTGCTCGTTCGCCTGTAAGTTTGTAGCGAATTGATTGGCATAAAACATCAGCAGATGCCTGTTTGATCGGGTCGCCATCTTGATGTGCCCACAACGCTGTGACAAGCATAATGATCATCCACTGAATGCGCTCAGACATATCAGCGATGCGGCATTGTCTGTCGGTCAGTTTTAACTGGTGCTTGATCATTGCATGAGTTAGTTCAAAAGGTGTTGAATGCAATTGCTTCACTGCAAATTCAATATGATCTTTCAAAACTGGATTCATTGTCGGAAGGTCAGGATTATGTTCTGATTCCAGGAACTTTCCGGCATACCACAATGAATAAGGAATCAAGGCATTGCGCAATTTCCACGCATGGTCGGGGTTAAACGGATTCATCTTCTTGATTTTATGCTTAGCGAGCGTTTTGCCAATTGGTTCCATGTAACGAACACCGTGGTCCTTAGCCAGCGATTTAAAGAACGCCATGCCCAGAACTTCGCCCTCACCTTCATAAATACAAGGTGCTAGATATTCGTGAACATTGTCACCAAAAGGATGTCCGTGTAAGAACGATCTGCCACCATGCGTTTTCATCAAGTACTCAATGGCTACTTCTTTTTGTGCTTCTGAACCAAAAATTTTGGCGAGAATGCATTCCAATTCTCCACGATAGCCCTGGTCTAAAAGCCATGAACCCCAGTTGTAGAGCGCTTCTGCTCCAGCAATCAAACCGGCCGTTTTGGCGATGCGCCTTTGTACGAGCTCACGTTTGACAATGGCGTTACCATAAGTTTCCCTAAATTGCGCCCATGGAATGATATTTGCGAGCATTCCCTTCATACCAGAAGCGGCAGTGGCGCAAAGTGCCAAACGTCCACGATTGAGGCCGTGGTAAGCAATGGTCAAGCCATCGCCTACAGCTGGCACCAGCAAATTCTCTTTTGGCACTTCAAAGTCTTTGAAGATAAAACCTTGATTAGTGGCCTGCTTCACTGCATAAATGCCATATGGCACCAGCTTGAATTTGTCACTTTCTTCTTTGGGAAATTCGACAATCAAAGCCGCAGGTTTACCATCGATCAAAGCGACTACGCAAACCGTTCTACCAAGAAGTGCATTGGTGATAAACAGTTTTTCGCCGTTCAATACATATTTATCGCCTTTGAGGGTGGCGGTGGTGCGCAGTGCCGTCAGGTCAGAACCTGCGTTTGGTTCGGTCAAGCCGAAAGCCGAAATCATTTCGCCACTAGCAAGTTTTGGCAGATAGCGTTGTTTTTGTTCTTCGTTACCGAAGGTGACAATTGGATCGACTGCACCAATGCAACTATGCACTGAAGCAAGGCCGCCGAGCATCGGTACTCTCAATGCTACTTCGGAAATGAAATTCATGAATTGACGAACCGATAAACCGGAGCCGCCATATTGTTGGGGTATAAATAGCCCCCAGTAGCCAGCTTCGCCGAGATCGGCAATCACTTGTTCGGTGATTTTGCCCTTGTCATTCATCAATGTCTTGGCATCGATATGCTTTTGAATCACTTCCAGAGACTTTTTCATCACTGGTAACTCGAGCAGTCCAGCGTCCAGTTTTGGTGTCATGAACTGAGCGATGGGAGTTTCGTTCTCCCAGACAGCCTTATGCACAGGGCTGTTCGAAGTCTTGTATTGCTGCGCAAAAAGCTGCTCGACTTGATCGTCGGCCATGTCGAGCTTACCAGTTCGTGTTGATTCTTCCTCGCTTTTACCACCTAGCCGCATGGCTGTCTCAGCGAAGCTAACCTGGGCTTCTGGTTGCTTATCTACTTCTTCTTTGACACTAGACATAATCTTTCGCCTCTTAAAACGCGCCTGTAATGCTTAAACTCTTGATTCTGAATTTGAATCAAACCGGACAAACTACCGCCTGGTCACTGAACATATCAACACTGGAATCAACACTGGAATCAACAAAAGACTCAACATTTTGAAAGCTACTTGACGTTGCATTCGCATTGCCTGACAGCAAATCTAATTTGGTCTGCCAGTAGCTTTGAAAGGAGTCAGGCATCGGTATTGGTCTGTGACTCTGTAAGTCTACAACGCAACCTTCCTGCATCGCCTCAGTGACAACCGTTGAACCGACAAAAAATATGCAGTCGATGCGCCATTTAATTTTGCCGAGGTTAGTCAAGCGCAGTTCGGCTGAAATCTTATCGCCAAACTTAATCGGCCTTTTATAACTGATATCGGTTCTGGCAAGTACTGGAATGAAACCAAGCTCCACTTGATCTTCAACCGACAGTACCCTTGTGAGAAACTCACAGCGCAAATCATCCAACCAGCAGTGGTAGACGCTGTTGTGAACGATTCCAGCTACATCTATATCGTAGGGTTTGACCTGAAATGGCATGGCCATATCTGGCTTCCCGGCACGAATTGCCTTTGCAATATCAACAAAATCCATTTTGACTCCCGGTCGATCCACTCGTAATATTAATGCTAGCACGAACGTTCGTATCTGATATACTCGAAATCAGAGAATTAAGATAGGAATTTTCCGGATGAGCCCGCAACCCCTTGCCAGTCTACATTTACAGTCAAAAGAGGCTGGCTCGGCGTCGCGCAAACGGACTAAACAGGGCGAGCAAACAAGACAATTGATTCTGCGTGCCGCCGTCTCCATGGCTTCAAGTGAAGGGCTGGAATCACTGACTATTGGCAAGTTAGCGACAGAGTTAAAGATGAGCAAAAGCGGATTGTTTGCTCACTTTAAATCGAAAGAGGACCTGCAGCTATCCACATTCAATGAAGCCTGCACGATCTTCAACGAAGAGGTGATGCAGCCAGCACTTAAAACCCGAAAAGGCGTCGAGAGATTGTGGACGCTGTGCACAGTCTGGCTCGAGTACGGAGACCGGGCGGTGTTCTTTGGCGGGGAATTTTTTACTAATGTTGCCGCTGAATATGACGGCCGCCAGGGCCCCATGCGTGATGTGGTAGCCAAGACAATGCGCGACTGGCTGAAATATATGGAACGACTGATTAGAGAGTCAATAGAAACTGGCGAACTCAAGCTAGACACTGATGCCGAGCAGATTGCCTTTGAGTTCAATGCACTCTTTTATGGGGCAAGTCTGGCGTTTCAACTCAATATGGAACAGACAACCGGTGACCGGATGAAGCGCGCGGTTAAAGACAAATTGCTGTCAGTGGCTGTAGATCCTGTTGCCTTAAACGAGCTTTTTTGTTCAGCCAAATGAACTTGAAGTGAACATAGCCATAATTTATACTTTGGCGATGCAAATAATTATATTCGGCGGCGGCATGCAAGGGCGAGTAATCGCTCAAAACCTGCTCGAGCGCCAAGAAAAACCAAACGTAATCATCGCCGATTTGAACAAACCGGCATCCATGCCTGCTGGAGCCAAGTTTGTGGCCTGCGATGTACTGCAAGAGAAGCAGGTGAAAACCGCTGTCGCAGGATGTGACAGTGCTGTTTTAGCGGTGCCAAGCGAGATTTCACATGAAGCTTTGAGCAACCTGATTAAAACCGGCATTGCGACAGTCGATGTAAGCTTCACACCCGAACCGCCTTTGAGCCTGCACCAGGCGGCTGTGGCTAACGGTGCTTGTTGCGTTGTTGACTGTGGTGTAGCCCCTGGACTCAGTCATATCCTTGCTGCAAGTGCTTATGCAGAATTGGGTGGGCTAGATTTCGTGAGAATTCTAGTGGGTGGCATGCCGCAAAAGCCTACCAAAGGCTTCCACCACGCCATTTACTTCAATCCGCACGATTTGGTCTCAGAATATATTCGACCTGCTCGAGCCAGAAAGAATGGCGCTGACATTCAACCAAATCCAATGGATTACCCCTTTGATGAATATGTCGACGCGGAGCTTGGTGCATTGCAATTGTTCCTAAGCGACGGTCTGCGCACACTTTTGACTTCTTTCCCTGATGTACCAGATATGGCCGAATTGACAATTCGTTGGACTGGACACTTGCAAACGATGAAACTGCTTGATGAAATAGGCTGTTTCAAAGATGCGGCAACCACTAAGGCTTTGGGCAATCTGTTCGGGAAGCAATATCCAGCCGAAGAATTTCCAGACGTGCTCTTAATGGTTGTCGAAGCCGGCAAAGGCAAGGAAAAGCGTTCGTGGCGTTTGATTGACCGCAAAGTCGGCGAACAATCGGCGATGAGCCGCACGACAGGTTATACAACGGCGGCAGTAGCTATGCTTTTAGCCAAGAAAGTCTTTACTGAGCCCGGCGTTCACCCGCCGGAACATCTAGGCAAAAATCCCGACATAGCTAAGATGGTAATCGCCGATTTACTGGAACGTGGAGTCACCGTAACCGATACCACAGTCGCTCAATTATCAAAACAAGCGTAGGTCAAAATTATGTTCAGCCTCATTTTTAAACTCTTTCCTGCTATCTGGTGGATACTTAAAAATACCGTTCTCAAAGACAAGAAATCAGCTCAAACAGCTATAAAAGTAGTCAAAAAAGGTGGCGGACTTTTTCCTTTCGTCGTTGGCGCAGCCACCGCAGCTGGTGCTTTTATTGCGGCCCCGTACGTCAAGGCAGCAATTCAAGTCTACAGAGATGATTTAGCCAATAAATCCGAATCCGATGACGATGGCGCTGATTCGCACGCTTCGTTCCAGAACCACGAAAATAACTAACTTTTGAATCAACGTTTCGGTTTCAAAGCGAGAGCTCCAGCTCTTGCTGCCACACCACGACTGGTGAAGCGACTGACCTCAGTCAGCACACTGTTGGCGATACCACCTGTGACGACGAAGCTGCGTTTTTTATCGAGGGCGTGCAAGGCCATCTGCACACAATGTGACGGAGTCTCGACAGCGCCCTTCGCTCGGCTGCCTGCGATTTTGAAAAACTCAGTTTGCACAGGACCTGGACACACAGCCAGAACGCGAATTCTATGTGGAGTAAGTTCAGCCCATAGAGCCTCAGAAAAGGACAGAACGAAAGCCTTGGTGGCAGCATAAACGGCCATAAAACCAAGCGGTTGAAAACCAGCTACCGAAGCTACATTGATTACCGCACCATGCCCGCGTTTCGCCATAAGTGGAATAAATTCGTGGCATAGAGCTACAACGGCCGTGATATTGACCGCCACTTCTTCCAGCTCGCGTTCGGCATTCTGTTCTAAAAACGGGCCATATGTTCCAAACCCAGCATTGTTAACGAGAATATCGACTTTGAGGTTATTGGCATCAACGAAAGAGCGAATTTCTTTGACTGCCTCTACTTTGGACAAGTCAGCCTCGCACACAAACGCTTTCATATTGCCTTCTAGCAATTTGCTTGCCAGCTCGTCCAATCTATCCTTCCGTCGTGCTACCAGAACTACGGTGCAGCCTCTTGCCGCCAGTTGCTGCGCGAATTCAACGCCGATACCGGCTGAGGCACCAGTTACTAATGCCGTTTTACCTGTGTAGTCGAAACTAGACATATTGTTCGCTCCTTAAATTTCCAGCAATTTTCTAGGATCTCTAGACCGCTTGTCGGGGCGATGTCGGAATGATTTCTCTTACTCGTGGTTTTAATTCTGAGTGCTCTGAAGCGTAGTGAGCAGCTCCTAAAAGCGCTGTATTTTCATTGAGAATAATGCGCACTGGCACTGATTCCAGCAGTGGACGCATGCGTCCTTTATCTATGAACTCGCGCATGAAGATACCATCTTTAAGTCGAGAATGAATCTTTGGTGCGATGCCACCACCAAGATAGATTCCACCAAGGGCCATCGTCTTTAATGCGAGATTGCCTGCTTCGGAGCCATAGAGCGCACAGAATAAATTCAAGGTCTTTTCGCAAAGTAGCGATGTTCCACTCATACCGTATTCGGTAATTACTCTTGCTGGCTCATCATCTTTCATTGCGTCTAAAAGCCAGCTCGGCTCAGGGGCACGCTCCGAGTCGCGCATGAATTCGTAAATATTGACTATGCCAGGTCCAGACAAAAGCCGCTCCCAGCTCACGTGCTCGAATCGCTTCAGTAAATAATTAAGCAAGTCAACCTGCATTTCATCTCTGGGAGCAAAGTCGGCATGACCACCTTCGCAAGCAAATGGATGATGTTTGACGCCATCAAAATACATTCCGGCTTGACCGAGACCTGTGCCTGCTGAAATAACCGCGCAATTGCCTGATGCACCGCTGCTACCGAAATTCAAAATGGAAAAGTCTTCGGGTTGCAGAACTTCGATCCCCCAGGTGTTTGCTTCCAGGTCATTGATCAAGTGCGCTTTTTCGATTTTTAAAACCTGCGCGAGATCAACGGCATCAACAATCCAGGGCAAATTCGTAGTCTGAGCACGACCGTTTACGACAGGTCCAGCAATACCGAAACAGGCGTAATCAACTTCAAGATGATAACTCTCGACAAATTCTTCGACAATTTCAGTTAGATTATTATATTTGCCACTTGGATATTTAGCCTGTAACTTCCAGACCAGCGATCCATCAATATCTTCAAAGAATGCCAGACGGGAATTCGTACCGCCGATATCGCCTGACAGAATCATTTTTCGATAACTCTCCATGCGCGTCCGTCATTTTGAATCAGACGATCGGCGGCATCTGGTCCCATCGAACCAGCTGCATAGTTCGGGAAATTGGCTTCTTTTTCTTTGGCCCACGTTTCCAGAATAGGCTCGACCACTCTCCAGCCAGCTTCGACATTATCAGCGCGGTTGAACAAAGTTGCATCACCAAGGATGCAATCATAAATCAACGTCTCATAGCCAGTGCTTGGCTGAGCGCCGAAGAAGTCTTTGTAATCAAAATGCATGCTGACTGGTGTCATACGCACAAACGGTCCAGGAATTTTCGCCTCGAATTCCAATGAAATTCGCTCTTCAGGCTGAATGTGTAGAACCAGGAAATTCTTGCTCAAAGTATCAACTGGTGTGTCGCGGAACATCGCATATGGTGCTTGTTTGAATTGAATGGCGATTTCACTACGTCTGTCACCCATTGCTTTGCCAGTGCGCAAATAAAATGGAACGCCTGCCCAGCGCCAGTTATCAATCATAATCTTGAGGGCGACAAAAGTATCTGTATTAGATTCTTTGTCGATGCGTGGCTCGTCGCGATAAGCGTTCATTTGCTTGCCGCGCACAGCTCCTTTACCGTACTGCCCTCTGACTGCCACCTTAGCGACCTGCTCGGGCTGGATTGGTTGGACAGCGTTGAGCACTTTCGCCTTTTCATCACGCACAGCATTCGCTGTAAACGATGTTGGTGGCTCCATTGCCGCAAGCGCAACGAGCTGGAGAAGATGATTCGAGACCATATCACGCAGGGCGCCTGTGTGGTCGTAATAGTTACCTCGCATCTCCACGCCAACGCTTTCCGAAACCGTTATTTGCACATGGTCGATGTAATGGTTATTCCAGAGCGGTTCAAAGAAACCATTGGCAAATCTAAACACCATGATGTTTTGAACTGTCTCTTTGCCCAGATAGTGATCGATTCGAAAAATCTGGTCTTCGCCAATATTTTTGAGCAGGTCCTTATTCAAATCCTCGGCCGATTTCAAATCATGACCGAATGGTTTCTCTAGTACTACTCTGCGCCAGTGTCCATCGGATTCATCGAGAAGATTCGCTTCCTTGAGTGAATCAACAATTTTGGAGAAATATTCTGGAGCAGTCGCTAAATAAAACAAATAATTGGCTTCGGTGCCAAAGTCCTTATCGAGTTTGGCAAGCTCAGCACCGAGATTATCGTATGTTGTTTTTTCGTCGAAATTGCCGCGTTTGTAGAAGGTTCGATTGAGAAACCAGTCCCACGATTTTTGATCGATTTCACTGGTGGCGAACTCTTTTATTTCACCAGACAACTCCTGTCTGAATTGATCGGTATTTTTGTCGGCTCTGGCGATTCCAAGAATTGCAAATTGATCGGACAGCATGTTGTTGGCAGACAGATTAAGTAGTGCGGGAAACAACTTCCTTTTCGTCAAATCACCAGCTGCACCAAATATGATCATGACGCAAGGTCCCGTTTTGGGCACGTTTTGCGTCTGAGATTTCTCGATTGCCTGAGCCGTTACCATTTTGCTTCTCCATTTCGAATCAATCGGACTTGAATCGCTTTGCTATTTGATGCCAATTTGGCGAATTGACTGGATCAGTCCATTACCGCTTGGACACTGTTGAGCAGCTGATACCGGCTCAATAGCGCAGTAACGGCTGCTACATTAAAGCATTTAAAATCGAGCCGGACCTTAGAACTTCAATGAATATCAAGAATCTCGACGAAACGTGACCATTGACCATAATTGAGGGGCAGAACACAGGTGCAAAGAGGAAGGCCAATGCCGTCACCTCTTGGCGTCAACTGATAAGACTGGATCAATTTAGTAGATAATATGGAGACTAGTAAGGTGCAGGTCTGTGACAAAAGAACGTAAATCGAGAAAAAGCGCGACTGTTAGCGAGAAGAACACTCCAAGCGTTTCTCAAGAAGAATCAGCGCAGCCCTCTCATGCAAACCCAGACAACCTTGGTTTTAGCCCGGACCTTATCGGCAAGCTCTGCGAGGAGCTTCGCTCTCCGTTGAATTTAGCGATGGAGCTTGCGGATCTGCTTAAAGGCAGTCATCTGACCGGCGATCAAATTGCAGGCGTGAATGTAATTCGCAATGCCAATCAATCGGTGCTTGACCGCCTTAACGATCTCTCGACAATCGCGCAAGTTGAGGCTGGCAAACTGAGTCTAGATATTCTTGATTTCGATTTGCTCAAACTTGTAGAGCACGCCACAGAGACTTCAACTGAAAGAGCTCTTGAGAAAGGAATTTTGGTGACCAGGTTTGTTGACCCAGCCATTGCCCCGGTGCTAAAAGGCGACTCTCAGCGCCTCCGTCAAATTTTGTCTAATCTCACAGCCAATACGTTGCTCTATAAATCGCACGGCAGCATCTTCGTTAAAGTTGCTCCAGACGCTAGCGAAGGAGACGAGTCAAAAATTACTTTTACTGTTACCGATACCGGCTCTGGTCTCAGTCAGCAAGAAATCAATTGGCTTGCGCAGCCTCTGCACTCTCTATCTGATGCCGGCAATTTTCAAGCTGATGTCGTCAGCCATATCGGCATGCGCGTGGCAAAATGCTTGATTGAGTCGATGGGCGGGACGTTCTGGGTAACCGGTATTGCAGGCAAGGGCACCACAATTGGTTTCACCCTAGCTCTTGCCACCGGAACAGATTTAACAGAACGTCACCAAATATTGAAACTGCTCAAGGACAAACGCATTCTCTTTGCTAATGTTGAAGAGATTCAACTGTCGATTTTGCAACAATTTGCTTCGTCATACGGCGTTCGGCATTTTGCCATCACCAACGTCGAACATGTGCCGCTTGCATTGCAAAATGCCACTGCCAGCGGTGACCCGTACATGCTCGCCGTAGTCGATCTCTCTGGCGATGAAAGAGGCAAAAGCCTCGAACCATTGTTATTGCGGCTTTTAAGGCAAAGCGAAACACCGATTGTCTTTCTCCGCGACATTGACGATCCAGAGTCAGAGATTGACACTTTGCAATACACAGATCAGCTTTTTATGCCCGTTAAACAGTCCGATTTTGTCTCATGTCTGGTGAACTTTTTGCCGGCTGCAACTTCCTCGTCTCGGGCTCATGACGTCCTAGACAATGATGCTAGCAATGCTTCAACGACTGAACGTATTGAGAAAGAACAAGTTCTGTTAGTAGATGACAATCGCGTCAATAGAGAAATCGCAAAACTATTGTTGAATAAGCTTGGCTATCAGTCGACACTGGTGACAAGTGGTGCAAAAGCGCTCGAAGAGATTGCACAGCAAAATTTTGCTTTCGTTTTGATTGATTGCATGATGCCTGATATGGACGGCTTTGAGACGGCAAGACGCATCCGCGAAGCGGAAAAAGACAAGAATTATCGCCACAAGCTAATTGCGGTCACGGCCAGCCCTAGAGAAGGTGATGAAGCAAAAGCCAAAGAAGCTGGAATGGATGACTTTATCGCTAAGCCGGTCACTGCGGATAAGCTGAGCAAAGTAATCGGCAAATGGCACAGTTTCTAGACTTAAATCTCTTTGGTTGACATCGTCACTGCCAGCCTATACCATACAGATGTATATGGCAAAAAGATTGACTATCGGTGTTAGAGAATTCGCTCTACCTGCTCCTCGGACAGGCAGCATCGAAACGCATTCTGGCTATGCTTCGCCTACGAACTCAGGGCAGGTAATTCATCAGTCCATTCAAAGAGAAAGGCAGCTAGAGCGCGGCGATTATCAAGCCGAATACAAACTTTCATATGTTTTTAAAGCGGCCGATTGGGATTTCAACGTCAGTGGTTTTGCCGATGGCTTTTTCGATAACGACGATCACATTGAAGAAGTCAAGACCACTACTGATATATTGTCACTGCGTGAAAAGCTGGCCAATTCGCCTTTTCACCCGTATGTATTGCAAACCAAAACGTATGGTTATATGTGGTTTCAACGGCATGGTCGCTTGCCCAGGCTGTCAATTTGTATTGCCTCATCTAGGGATGGTAGCGAAATTTCGTTGCCGGTTGCGCTCGATGTAGCAGAGTACGAAAACTGGCTCAAATTGCGTCTAATTGAGCTAAATGCGGAAGCGACCGAAAGAGAAGAACGAGCGGCTAAAAGAAAAGAAATGGCCGGCCTTTTGCAATTTCCATTCAGCAACAGACGTCCGAACCAACAAGCTTTGATGGATGCTATCGAAGCAAATTTAAAAAACGGAAAGCACTCTTTGATTCAGGCCGCAACAGGACTTGGTAAAACAATTGGTGTTTTGTTTCCGATGCTCAAAGATGCTTTCTCTCGCGGGCAACGCGTCGTCTATGTGACTCCAAAGAATTCGCAGCATTCAGTGGCTGAATATGCTTGTGCTTCGCTGCAAAAAGAACACGAGTTAAAAACGCTCACGCTGACTGCAAAAACCAAGCTGTGCCTCAAAGAAGAAATGATTTGCAATCCTGAACACTGTGAGTTTGCGCGTAATTATTACACTAAAGTGGCATCATCAGGCTTAGTCAAACTAGCAGCTGAAAACGCACAAATGACTGGCGAAATTTTCAAAGAAATAGGCAAGAAATTCGAAGTCTGTCCATTTGAACTCTCCACTGATTGCCTGGATGAAGCAGACATTATTGTCGCTGATTACAACTATGTTTTTTCGCCACGTTCGCTTTTGCAACGTTTCACCACCAGTAAATTCGGCACGACTAAAAAATCGAATCTAGTCATCGATGAAGCGCACAATCTGCCGCAGCGCGCGGCCGGTTATTTTTCACCATCGATTAGCTTCTCTTTTTTAAACGGCATTTTGTGGCAATTGCCACGCAATAAAAAAGCACTTTATTGTGGAGCAGAGGCTGTCGTCAAAGAATGTCTTGACATTTTTGAATCATACAAACCAAGAGCAAAAGGTGTCAGCGCTCGCATTACGATTGATAAAGAGCGCTTTTCTAGACACCTAGAAACTATAAAAGATCTGCTCGGCAAATATCTCCAGGATAGTTCGACAATCAAACAGGGTGACCCGATAGTTTCGCTCTACAACGAATGGTTTTCTTTTGTGGAAGGTCTTGGTTATGAGGGCGACGCCTTTGTCACTATTTTTCAAAATGATACTTCTGGCGGTGCGCTCAAAATTATCTGCTGCGATGCGTCTCATCAGCTCGAAACCGTCTATAAGTCGTTCGATTCTGTAGCGGCTTTTTCAGCTACTCTCAAGCCATTTCAGTATTATGCAAAGGTTTCTGGCTTTTCTGAAGACAATTCAAATTGCTGCGAATTTGTCAGTCCATTTGAAAAGAAACGCCGTAAGCTACTGGTGATACCACAAGTATCGACAAAATTTTCAGACAGACAGTCAAATTATCAAAAAATTGCTGACGCTATCGTGCGTATAACATCGAGCCGAGAAGGCAATTACATTGCCTTTTTCCCGAGCTTTTCCTTTCTGGAGTCTGTGCACGAACGATTGCCTGTGTGCAAATTAGAAGTTATAAAACAAGAGCGCGAATGGAAGAAGGCGTCGGTAGATATGGCGCTTGCGCAAATGCGAATGTTGCGCACGCCAACTCTGCTACTTGCTGTGCAGGGTGGCGTTTTTGCTGAAGGTGTCGACTATCCTGGCGATATGCTGATTGGGGCAATAATCGTTGGACCACCTCTGCCGACTTTTGATCTCGAGCGAGAAGTTCTTCGAGAGTATTATGAAGATAATTACGGTATGGGCTTCCACTATGCATACATCTATCCAGCCATGGCTAAAGTGATACAGGCTGCTGGCCGAGTGATACGTTCGGAAGAAGATCGTGGTTTGATTGTTCTTATGGATAAGCGCTTCCTGGCTGCTGAATACGCTGAGACAATGCCATCAGACTGGTTTGAGCACTCAGTGCACGAGCTGGTGTCTCAGCAGGTGAGCGCAGATATCGCCAATTTCTGGCAAAACACATCGGCAGATGCGTCATTGCCAGGCGATAGGTATGCCTTGATTTGAATCTTAAATCACACGAATTTATATTTTTTGACTGCCAGTCCACTGGAGCGAGTCCAGGCAAGGGCAATGTGCTCGAAATGGCCTGGAGCAAATGTTCGGCTGAAAATGAGCCTGATAAGCTCGAAGCATTTTTAATCAAGCAGCCTGAAGGTCAGTCTATACCTTTCATGATTCAAAATCTCACCGGAATTGTCGATGCCGATATGGAGAAGGCAGTGGACGAACACTTTGCCTACAGTCAATTTCTTGAACAGTTTCATTTATCTGGAAATCAAGAAAACAGGATAGCGCTTATCCACTATGCTCGTTTCGAACAAGCCTTCTTAAGAGACATCAATAATCGTCATTCTCAAAATGCCTGTATGAAAGAGGGGGCCATGCTGGTTGCAGAATGCGCTGAAAGCCCGATTGAATCAGCTTTGCCGTTTAAAATAATATGTACCTACGAGATTGCGCGAAGGCTTTTTCCGAATTTACCCACAAGGGGAATCAATGGAATTGCCGGATTTTTTGGTGCGCACATGCCAGAGATTAAAAGAGCTGATTGTCATGTAAAGGCCACCTGGTCTATCTGGAAAGGATTAGCAGAAGAACTCGAGAAACAGGGCATATTGACTCTCTCTCAGTTGGACGACTGGATGACGAATGTGCCAGCCACAAAGCGCACCAAAGTGGAATATCCACTCGAAAAACAAAAACGCGCGAGCTTGCCCAATGCTCCAGGTGTCTATAGGATGCTTGACAGAAACGGCAAAATTCTTTATGTGGGTAAAGCGACCTCTTTAAAGAGTCGCGTCAACAGTTATTTTCGCGGCAAAAAAGGCAAAGATGCAAAACGTCTGGAGATGCTCACCCGCGTCAACGACTTAAAAGTCACTGTCTGCAATACGCGTCTTGAAGCGGCGATTTTGGAAACAGACGAAATCAAGTATTGGAATCCACCATACAACATTGCATTGAAAACCGGGCGCCGACAGCTAGTTTACTACAACCGTGAACTGACATTATGGCAGCATATTCCTGACAGTATTTTTTGTATCGGCCCATTTTCCAGTACTTATTTACTGGAGCCCTTGCTTCGCCTCAGCACGTCTTTGCATAGCGGAGAGTTTGATGCAAGTATCTTTTTCGACCATATCGAGCCCGATTTGCTCGAAGCTGGCTTTAGCTATTTTGTCCAATATTGCTCGCTACAGTTGTCAGATACAAGCCCTCGTACTTTGATGGCCGCAGCTATAAAAATGTATAGAGAACAGATGCAAATTGCGGTCCAACAACAGTTGTTGGGATCGGAACCTGATGATGATGACTTGGAGGAGACCGCCGAGTCCGAGGAAGAAGAGGCGAAATTTCCAATTAGCCTCGATGATATCTCTAAAAAGGTCGACGCAGAAGATGAGGGCGAAGCTGAAGAACTGACCGTGGAAGAGGTCGGAGCGAAATTTCAAAGGCTTTTCTTTAGAGCAGCAAGAGTTTACCTACAGAGCAAAGCCTTGCACTCGTTACTTAATGCGACAGTTGAATTTTGTGATACTGGTGTTGAACAAAGATTGAGAATTGAAAGAGGACAAATTTTTCCTTCTGCCGCTCCTTCTGGGGATGTTCGCCCCGCCACTCAGATAAAACTCGAAAATATTGACCTTGTCACGTATGACCGTATGCGGGTCTTATTGGCTGAGCTTGGAAGAATTCAAGTAAGCGGAGCGACGTATAAAATTATCTCGGACTCTGGTGCAGGTGTGCCGGCTTGGCTTCTGGGACGCAATATATTGGCCTGAGTAACTGTGCTCAGGCATACTTTGAAGATTAAGAGTAATTACAAACGTCCGGGCTGAGCAAGGTTTTGCCGTCAGGCGCGCTTTCTTCAGGCATACTATAAGTAGACACTCACGTGTCCATAACTTTCTCGAATACATTTTAAGGAGCGCTCTTGATGTCTCGATCAGTCGAAAGTATTTCGGTAATCGGCAAGCTCAAAGACGAATACAGTGAGATCCTCACATCGGATGCACTGCGCTTTCTCGGTGATCTGCACACCAGTTTTGAACCACGACGAATTGAATTATTGAAAAAAAGAATCGAACGTCAACAAGCACTGGAGGATGGTTTTGCGCCTGGTTTTTTAACAGAGACTGAAAATATCCGTCAGTCGCAATGGCAGGTGGCCGCAGCGCCTGCAGATTTAAATGATCGCCGAGTCGAAATAACCGGTCCTGTCGAACGAAAAATGATGATCAACGCTTTGAACTCTGGCGCGAATGTTTTTATGGCGGATTTTGAAGATTCGTTGTCGCCTACCTGGAGCAATGTCATAGAAGGACAGATTAACCTTAAGGATGCGATTAACAGATCTCTTTCATTGACTACGGCAGAGGGCAAGTCTTATCAACTGAACGAAAAGATCGCCACTCTTGTCGTTCGCCCGCGAGGTTGGCATCTTCAGGAAGCTCACGTAGTTGTACAAGGCCAGCCAATCTCAGCCAGCCTGTTCGATTTTGGTTTGTACTTTTTTCATAACGCCTCCAGATTAATTGAAAACGGCACGGGACCTTACTTCTACTTGCCCAAGATGGAAAATCATTTAGAGGCGCGCCTGTGGAATGATGTCTTCGTTTTTGCTCAAAAGCAATTGAATATTCCTCAAGGCACCATCCGCGCTACCGTCTTGCTGGAGACAATTCTTGCCGCTTTCGAAATGGATGAAATACTGTATGAATTGCGTGATCACGCAGCTGGATTGAACGCGGGGCGCTGGGATTACATTTTCAGTATGATCAAAAAATTTCGCAATAATCTAGCGTTTATTCTGCCCGATCGTTCGCAAATTACGATGTTCGTTCCTTTTATGCGTGCCTATTGCGACCTGCTGGTGCAGACCTGTCACAAACGTGGAGCTCACGCAATGGGGGGGATGGCCGCTTTCATTCCCAGTCGCAAGGATGCAGAAGTCAATGCTAAAGCAATGGCTAAAGTAACAGAAGACAAAGAACGTGAAACCAAGGCAGGCTTTGATGGCACCTGGGTGGCGCATCCCGATCTGGTGCCCGTGGCAAAAGCGGTTTTCGACGCTCATTTGGGTGAAAGACCGAATCAAAAAGACGTAATGCGCGACGACGCAAAGGTGCTGTCCACTGAATTAATTCAAACCGAAATTGCAAACAGCACGATTACCCGTGATGGATTTGTACTAAATATTGATGTGGCCTTGCAATATATTGAAGCCTGGTTACGCGGCAATGGAGCTGTGGCGATTCACAATTTGATGGAAGACGCTGCCACTGCTGAAATATCACGAGCGCAACTCTGGCAGTGGCTTGCATACAATGTCGCGACAGACAATGGACATTCATTGACAAAAGAATTCTATGAGCAAGCTAGAGACGCTCAGCTGAAAAAACTAATTAGTGAAGCAGGATCTGGTCGCTTCAAAGAAGCGGCCGAAATACTAGACAAACTCGTTTTGACAAAGGATTTTCCAGAGTTTTTGACGTTGATTGCCTATGAATATCTCGATCACGAAAATTGAAGGTCAGTCGATAAAAGCAGTGGAGGACAACCAATGAATTGGGATACTCAAGAAGAAGGAAAGAAGCTCCAGCAAAGCTGGGAGAGTGACTCGCGCTGGCGAGACGTTCTGCGAGATTACAGCAGCGAAGAAGTTTTGAAGCTGCGCCCTTCCTTGAAAATTGAATATTCGTTGGCTAAGCATACAGCGCAACGTCTGTGGGATTTACTACACTCCGAGCACCACATCCGCAGTCTTGGCGCCATGACAGGCGCTCAGGCAGTACAAATGGTTAAAGGCGGACTGCAATCAATTTATCTCAGCGGCTGGCAGGTAGCAGCTGACGCCAACTTAGCAGGACAAACATTTCCCGATCAGAGTTTGTATCCGTCAAATAGTGTTCCAGTATTGGTGAAGCGCTTAAACAGTGCTTTGACACGCGCCGATCAAATTGACGCTGTCGAGGGAAATCGTGAAACACAATGGTACGTGCCAATTGTCGCTGATGCCGAAGCTGGATTCGGTGGTCCTCTTCACGCGTTTGAGCTGATGAAATCGATGATTGAAGCTGGCGCTGCTGGAGTTCATTTCGAAGATCAGCTAGCTTCAGAAAAAAAATGCGGACACCTTGGTGGCAAAGTTCTAGTGCCTACTTCGCAATTTATTCGTACTTTAATTGGCGCGCGGCTGGCAGCCGATGTTTGCGATGTACCAACTTTGATAATCGCTCGCACTGACGCTCATAGCGCGACGCTGCTCACCTCAGACATCGACCCGCGAGACAAAGAATTCATTTACGCCGAGCGGACCTCTGAAGGTTTTTTCCGCGTCAAAGAAGGAATAGAATCGGCCATTGCGCGCGGTCTGGCTTACGCTCCTTATGCAGACATGCTCTGGTTTGAAACATCAACTCCCGATCTTGCCGAAGCAAAAGAATTTGCATCAGCAATTCATGCCAAACACCCAGGGAAATTCCTCGCCTACAATTGCTCGCCGTCTTTCAACTGGAAAGAGCATTTGAACGATGATGAAATTGCAGCGTTCAACACAACACTTGGTGATCTTGGGTACAAATATCAGTTTGTCACCCTGGCGGGCTGGCATCTCAACAATCTCGCCGCTTTCAAACTGGCAAAAGGCTACGACGAAAGAGGAATGTCTGCCTACGTCGAATTGCAGGAAGAAGAATTTGCGCTCGCGTCGCACGGGTATACTGCAGTGCGTCATCAAAGAGAGTCGGGGGCTGGCTATTTTGACGAAGTACTTAACCTCGTCACCGGTGGCAATTCTTCCACTTCGGCACTGGTTGGCTCGACCGAGTCAGCTCAATTTGGTGCAGAGAAATCTGGCAAAGGAGTGAAAAAGCCTAAGTCGGCGAAATAGTGAAGGTGCCATAGACCTTTAATTTTTCATGCTTTTTACACCCTTAGCCGACCGGTCTAATGGGGTGTGTGGTAAAGTAATATAAACAGAGTTAGTCTGTGTTGTTGAGTATCCGTAACTTCTATAAGGTCCAAATATCATGGCCAAAACTACTACTAAGGAATCGACCAAGGTTCAATTGCTCGAAGCTGGCACGGAGATTATGCTGGAAAAGGGCTACAACAACACGGGCATCATGGAAGTTTTGCAGTCTACAGGCGTGCCAAAGGGCTCCTTCTACTATTATTTCGATAGCAAAGAAGACTTCGGGATGCAGATTATCAACCACTATGATGCGACTTACTCCGAGAAATTGAAGGTTTTGTTAGACGAAACCAAGTCGCCACTAAGCTTGTTACGTTCATATTGCGAAGAATCCATGCGCAACCTCGAACAAAATGCCTGTCGCAAGGGCTGCCTCATCGGTAATCTCAGTCAAGAAATGGCCGACCAATCCGAAGTTTTCCGCAACCGCTTACAAGAAGTGATGCTTTCTCAGCGCAGTATTTTCGCCTCCTGCATCGCAAACGCCCAGGCAAAGGGTGAAATTTCCAACACTATGAACGCAAGCGACCTTGCTGAATTTTTCCAATGTGGCTGGAGTGGGGCTGTGATGAGAGCAAAGACGATGAAGTGCGTCGAGCCCATGAAAGTATTTAGCCAGATTCTGTTTGATCACGTTTTAAAATGCAGCGCTTGACATAACGACTAAAACCTGTCTCTGGGCGCATTTTCCGTGTCGAAAATGCGCTTTTTGATGGGCATTTTCAATCTGAAAAGACGACAAATTATCATTGCAACATCACGATTTAGTTGACAGTAGAGCTTTTAAACCGGCTCGGGCGCTAACATCTATTACATCGCTTTCCTCTTTGCTGTGTAGCTTTAATTGCGATCGAGAAGACAGAAAACACAAAGGAGTTTTTGCATGAAAAGCAATTTGTTCATGTCCGTGGCACTATCCCTGGTATCAGCAGCGGCCGTTCTTTCTGTGCAACCACAACAAGCGCTAGCCAAAGACGCTGTTGTTTCACAAGCAAGCGAATTCACTTCCACAGCCGAAGTTGGCAAGAAAGCTCCTGCTTTCACCCTTGAAGATGCAGACGGCAAAAAGCATTCACTCAGTCAATACAAAGACAAACTGGTCGTTCTTGAATGGGTGAATTTTGGTTGTCCATTCGTTAAGAAGCACTACGACAGTGACAATATGCAGAAGCTGCAGCAAGCTTACACAAAAAAGGGTGTGATCTGGCTATCAATTTGCTCTTCCAATCCTGATGCACAGGGCTATTTTAAGGGCGCTGATTTGAAGAAGGAAATCGAAGCACATCATTCAAAAGCCACAGCTTATCTAGTTGACGCTGATGGCACGGTCGGTCATGAATATGGTGCAAAATCCACACCAGACATGTTCGTGATCGATAAAGAAGGCACTCTCGTTTATGCAGGCGCCATCGACGACAAAGCCACTACGGATGTGAAAGACGTCGCTTCTGCCAAAAACTATGTCAAAGAAGCTCTTGATGAAGTCCTCGCCGGCAAGAAGATCAGCACTGCTTCAACCAAATCTTATGGTTGCTCAGTTAAATATGGCAAAAAATCAGCTTCTTCAGACGCTGTAACCCACTAGACTAAACCGCAGTCTGACGAAATGCCCGAGACGCCACTCCTGTTTAGGATTGCTGCGTCTCGGGCATTTCACGATACGGCTTAAATATCAGTCACTGACCGGGACTTAGATAAATTTTTGAAAAAAACAGATTAATTGCCTTAATTAGACATACTGAAGGGAATATTTAGTATGGGTAGATGGGAGTTAACAGACGATGGTCGCAGCCAACAGGCTCTGCCTGACCTGCGGAATTGAATACAGCGGATTCATATCGGTTTGTCCCGAGGATCAAACCCGCCTGACTGTGCTTACCCAGGACGAAAGGGTAGGCACGGTCCTTGCTGATCGATACGATATCTTGGAAATTATCGGCACCGGCGGCATGGGCACTGTTTATAAAGCCCGGCAGCGCCTGATCAATCGGATTGTTGCTGTCAAAATGCTGCACAAGACGATGATGACCAGCGCTGACGTACTGCGTCGCTTTCAGCTAGAAGCCCAGGCTGCCAGCCGGTTGAGCTTGCCCAATATTTTGACCATTTACGATTTTGGTTTGACTGAAGAAGGTCAGCCTTATATGGTCATGGATTATTTAAACGGCACCAGTCTCGACAAAATCATTCTCAACCAGCATCACCTGGAACCAGTTCGCGCCCTCAACATTTTTATTCAAGCATGTGCTGCTCTAGCTCATGCGCATCAGCATGAAGTCCTGCATCGCGATATAAAACCAAGCAACATTATGCTCGTCAATTTCGATGACCAGTCCGATTTCGTCAAAATCGTTGACTTTGGCATCGCCAAAATGATGAATAAGATCGAAGGACAAGCTGCTGAATTGACTAAAACTGGTGAAGTTTATGGCAGCCCTCCCTATATGAGCCCTGAACAATGCCGCGGTCTGGAATTAGACAATAGAGCTGATATCTATTCTCTGGCATGTGTGCTCTATAAATCATTGGTTGGTAAAAATCCAATGCAGAGCAACGGCGATTCAATGCCGTTGCAAATCATGCTCAAACATATAAATGAAAAAGCTCCTTCCTTTGCCGAAGCAGCTCCTGACTTGTTTTTATCAAATAAACTCGAGGCAGTTGTTTTTAAAGCACTGGAGAAAAATCCTGACGACCGATACCAGACCATGCTTGAATTCAAAGAAGCGTTGGAAAAAGTCAGAGATACATTGGTAGCGGAAAGCCGAGCCGCTCAGACTAAGGCAGAAGACGTAGCTGCACAGGTCGTCGAGAACCGAGCGGCGGCAAGCGCTGATACTCCTAGTACTACGGCAGATGCGCCTGCCGCTCAGAAAGCACGGCCACGAAAACAAATTATTGATGATCCAACTCCGCATTTGCCGACAGCCGTTGTGCCGTTAGATCAGCAATTGTTGCAGACACAGACAACGACAGGCTCGACGCCAAGCGCCTCTTTGCCTGCGGTCTCTGCTCAAAGCGCACAACCCGATCCAGTGCAGTGGCCAGAAGTAACTCAAGGCACTTTGACCAGTGCCAAGCCTCAGCCTGCTACTCCACACAACTTGAGCCCGTCTGAATTTCTAAGCACGCTCAATTCACAATTAACGCAAAGTGCATTGACATCTAGTGTCAAGCCAGCACCACAGCCGGTGGCAAGCTCGATTGCGAGTAATTCGGAGAGCGCACAGCCTTTCTTTCAGAATGGTCCGACCGCTTCTGCTCAGTCCACTTCAGATTCAGCCTCAGCGCCAGCTTCAGCAGCGCAAGCCCAAGAACCGAAACCCGAGCTTGCCAGTCAGCCAATTCCACCTTCAGCGGCTGGGTCAATGATGCAACCACTAGTGACACAACCACAGTTGCAATCAGTTGCACCGCAACCGATACCACAGCAAACGTCAACTCCTGTCGCTCCCAATCAGCAACCAGCTCAAAATACCTCTGCCGTGCAGCAACCAACCATATCTGCCGTAGGTCCTCCTGCATCACCACTTCTAAATATTGCAAATAAATCTCCAATTCCGCAAAACCCATCTGGTCCAGCCGCCGAAGTGAGCGCCGCTAAACCAGTGCCACCAGTGGCAAGAGCTACTTTTGCAGAAGCCCTTCAAGCGGCTATGCCCAGCCCTGACACGCAAATGCTGTCAATTGTGCAAGCTCCACATGCGGCTGCAACTGCGGCGAAACCAGGACAAGCAAACTTAGCACCAGCTCCAGAAAATGGAGCGCCCGTACAAGAGCGCAGAGCGAAAGTGCTTTCGCAACAGTCGCTTCCGTCTCAACCAGCCCTACAGAATGTGCCGCCTCCTTCTAACCCTGCTTCTAACATTCCTAATGTCCCTACCGCTCCCAACGTTTCGAGTGGTCAGAATGTGCATGCGTCTCATACTGGCATCGCCGCAAATTTGCAGCATCCGCCTCGAGTCTCGACTGCTCCAACTCCTTTAAGAGCAGCAAACGTCAGTCAGACCCTAAAAGAAATGCCAGCCGTAGACGCTAACCTGCCAACGCTAAAAGAGGTGCCAGCACTTGCTGTCAATCTCCCTGGTACTCCAGTTGAGGCAAGAATCCCGGCTTCTGTCCTTGATGGAATCAAGACACCAAACGTTAGACCAGCAAAAATTAGTCACGACACTCCACCAAACAGTGCACCACCAGACCGCTCTCACATGCGCTCGATACGCGGCAAATTGGACGAGTCAGCAGAGCATGTTGACCGCTCGCAGCGTCTCAGTGAAAACAGACGCAAATTCATCAAGCACGAAACAGATTCCAGCAAAACCATGCTCGTCATAGCGGGACTGGCATTTGTTGTCATACTCAGCGCATTTTTCAGTTTCAGCTACTTCAATAGTCTGCCGAAACAGGCTCAGGTAGCTCCTGACGAACGAGCTCAAAACCAGACAGCTGCTATCGATCAAAAGTCCTTAGATTCAGATAGGTCAGTGGTTAGCCAGACGAAGGAAGTGAAACCAGCGGCTGCTACATCTGTTCAATCAGTCAAGCCGACTACTGGTGCCGGTAGCGCAGGCAGTGCCACCAGTGGGGTCAACATTACTAGCGAAATTGCTTCAGTAGCACCAATAAGCACCAAAGGTCACAAAGCTCATAAACCTCGTGTGGTCACTCCAGCGCCTGCACCAGCAGGTTCAGGGGTGCGCAGACACGCTTATAGCTCTTACGGCATGTCATACTAAAGATCTTCAATGCATCAGTTTTTGACGTTTTGCTAAAAGCGTTGGACAATTGTGCGTCTGGTATTTAGGCCGGTTATATTTGAGGAACATAATGAGACTGCTGCTTTGCATGGTGCTTACTGCAACATCTTTGAGCGTCAGCGCAGCGGGCGCGGCTCCTTCGGTTAAGCCTGAAGGTGCCGCTGCAAGTAGTGCTAAGTCCCGTCCTAAAACCGGTCAAGGTCCCAAAAAGGCAATAGAAAACTCTGTGTCTTTCGTCGTCCTCTCGCAGCAGGCGGACCGAGAAGTACACGCAAAACAACTGGATAAAGCAAAGAAAACGGCGGAAGAGATTGCGAAGCTCGCAAACGCAGAACCAGAAGCAGAAACAAAAGGTCGCATCGAAGCAGAAGTTCATCAAATCAGGGCCGAAATCGCCATTTTGCAGGCGGATTGGGGGCTTGCCGAGCAAGAGCTGATGGCAGTAAAGAAAATATCATCGAGTTTTGCGGGCAATGAAGGCACAGGACACTTTGACGACCTCATTACATTGATACGACAAAGGCAGGGCAAATTACATTTCGGTCCTAAAGAAGCACCAGAAATTGACGCTGAACTAGCGGTTAAAACTCAATTAAGAGCTCTGCAAGTGGCCATTGAAGAATACGCTCGGGAACACAAAGATCAATATCCGACAAAGATCGCACAGCTTACTCGGGGTTATCTTGATAAGTATGGTGGTCATTTCACCAATCCATTTACCAAGAAAGCGGAATTGCCTCAGCAGCTTGCAAATAGTGAATCGCTGGAGAATGACACCAATTTGGGCAAGGGCAAGTTGTACTACCAGCTGACTGATGAAGGACAGAACTATATGATTTTCGCCGGTGGCTTTGATGGCAAACCAATTATGTTGGAGAATGCAAAACCGTTTATTTTGAGAGCCGAAGATGCTCCTGTTGAGCCAATCTTTCACACAGAAAACAACCACCCCCACATCGACTGAAGCTTTATATGTGAGCAGTTTGCCTAAAAAATGATGCAAGAAATCCATTTTCTTGCATCATAGATTCTGAATATTCGGTCAAATCGACACGAACTGTTTATGCGTCCACGTGATGTGTTGCGCAGAATTCATCCACTTCCTTTTCGGCCTTGTCTTTAGCATGACCGTAAAGCGACTGAATTTTGCCAACAAACTGGTCTTTCTTGCCGTCGATGACTTTAAGGTCGTCGTCGGTAAGCTTTCCCCATTTTTCTTTGGCTTTGCCGGAGAAATTCTTCCAGTCACCCTTGATAACATCCCAACTCATGGCAATTTACTCCTTTTAAGACTGTTTTAGATTATTTGTCGTGTTTTGTATCTTTATTACGCTCCAGCCTAGAGTCGCACTCGTGAGCCACTTTGTTCCACTGTCGAGAGCAAAGAATGCCATTTCAGAGGGCTTCTACACTTGAGAACTTTGACAGGCTCACTCTTTCATGCTTTAATTCGATTGATTCTGGACAAAAAAGGTGGTTGAAACTTGTCGCCGTCTTTTGCGCAGGTCCCTAAGTATTAGGGAAAGGTAAACCAACCGTCTGTAAGGTTTCAGAACTTACACAAGAAGAAGCAGGCCAGCTGGCCATTTGCAATTACAAATAAGGATTTACATTGACAAATTTCGTTGATCTTGGTCTATCCAAGTCGATTTTACGCGCCCTTGAAGAAATGAATTACGTCGAACCAACCGATATTCAACTTCAATCAATTCCCGTAACACTATCTGGTCGGGACTTGATGGCATCAGCTCAAACTGGTTCCGGCAAAACAGCAGCATTTGCATTACCTATAATCGAATGTCTGGGCGAACCAGAAAAAACACCAAGAGCCTTGATTCTAGTGCCAACACGAGAACTGGCAACACAAGTGGAAGAACAGTTCCAACTATTTGCTAAATACTCCAAATTAAAGTGTGTCACTTTATACGGTGGCGTTGGCTACGACAAACAGATTCGTTTACTCTCTCGCGGGGTGGACATCGTTGTGGCAACACCAGGCAGACTGATGGACCATGTAACCCGCAGAACATGTGATGTTTCCAAAGTCGAAATTCTAGTTCTCGATGAAGCAGACCGCATGTTAGACATGGGCTTTATGCCGCAAGTCCGCAAAATCATCGCCAGAATCACTAAAGAACGTCAAACTTTGATGTTCTCAGCGACCTTCGACAATCGCGTCGAGCGCTTGGCTGCCGAGTACTTGAAAGATCCATACACTGTTCGGGTCAACAAAAAGCAAATCGAGCCCATTGAAATTGAGCAGAAAATATTCCACGTCAATGAGTTTGGCAAAGATGCACTTCTGGCTCAACTGATTACTGATCACGATATGAATTCGGTTCTCGTCTTCACCAAGACTCGTCGTAAAGCTTCATGGGTAACTAATCGTTTACGCGATGCCAAAATCATGGCTGAAGAAATTCACGGCGATATCAGCCAGAGCCAACGCGAAAAAACTCTTGCTCGTTATAGAGACGGACAATTCCCCGTGCTCGTCGCTACAGACGTTGCCGCTCGCGGTCTAGATGTGCCCTCAATCAGCCACGTCATCAACTATGACTTGCCTGGAACACCAGAAGACTATGTTCATAGAATCGGCCGTACCGGTCGTGCTGGGCGCTCTGGAGTAGCTTTCTCTTTCGTTTCGGAAGGCGAACGCTATATGATCCGCGATATTGAAAAAGTCGTTGGTCGTCAGCTTGATCCAAATGGTCCTCAAGGTGGTGGTAGTCGCAGACCTTCGCCAGCTAGACGTATGAAGTCCGGCGGAAGACGCCGCATTGTTTAAGTTCGAGTAACGTCGAGAACTCCACTAACGTTCAAAGACAGTCGCTTCGGTTAGCCGCGGCGACTGTTTTATTTTCTGTGAATATACGGTCCACAGGCGATCAAGAACAAGCTGCTCCTCGTATCATATTCTGGCAGCGGCGTAAGCTTCTGGTCACTTTTTATGCCAGTCAAATGGAGAGCAAGCAGTGAAAATCGAAGAAATCCTCAAGCAGCCTTCAATGCCTATCTCCAGTCCAAGCTTTCCGCCTGGTCCTTATCGATTCGTCGACCGCGAATACTTCATCGTCACCTATTTGTCGTCTCCAGAAGCAATCCGTGACGCCGTGCCTGAGCCGCTAGTGCCGGATGGCAGCAACTCTGTTTTATACGAATTTATTCGCATGCCAGATAGCTCGGGCTTTGGTGATTACACTGAGTCAGGAATTGTGATCCCTTGCAAGTTCAATGGTGAGCCCGTAAATTTCGTCGCCCAGATGTACCTTGATTGCGAGCCGCCGATAGCCGGTGGTCGCGAAATCTGGGGATTTCCAAAGAAACACGCTAATCCTAAACTAATAGTCGCCTCAGACACTCTGACCGGAACACTCGAATACGCGGGCGAAAGAGTGGCGATGGGCACCATGGGTTACAAGCACAACGATCTGATGTCTTTGCCAGCCGACTCTTCAGTGACAGCGCAAGAGATGATGAGAACAAAGTTGAGCAAAACGCACGTCAATTTGAAATTGATTCCAAATGTTGATGGTAGCCTGGGAATCGCGCAGCTAGTGGCTTTCAACCTTACTAATGTTCATGTAAAAGGTGCCTGGAGCGGACCGGCACGTTTACACCTCATACCTCATGTAAACGCACCAGTAGCTGATTTACCGGTGCAAAAAGTAATTGGTGGCAGTCACTTTATTGCTGACCTCACCCTGCCCTACGGGCGTGTGCTTTTTGATTATTTGAAACCTCAAATTGCGCAACAGGCTGAGTCAATGACCTTCGCTTCGGCGGAAACGAAAGTACACGGACTGCGCGAGAAAGTCTAGATGTGGCGGGCACCGCTTGTCATAATGTGTTTTCTGTTCCTATCTGCATCTTTCTTGCAGCAGGAATGTCGGGCGGCAGATTCGGGCGCACCAGGTAATAATAGCTATTCTGGTTCTGCCTTGCCTAAATCCCCGAGCCCTGACAAGAATGGACTCCCCGCACCTTTAAACCTTAAAATGGACTATGCCAACTTGATTCCGCATGATATTGCCGATGGTGGCAATCTTGCAACCTTTAGTTTAAACAATCCAATTTCTTCTAGCCCTCAAAAGAACCAAGGCGACAATTCAGATATTCATCTCTATTTAAAGGAGAAATCACAGAACGGTGCTGCTTCGAATGTGTCGGTAGATTCTGTTGAGAACAAATGTTTTTCTCGCACCTTTGCCAAAGAAAATATGGAGCAGCGTGTCGCGCGACTCGAGCAATTCGTGTTCGGAAAAATTGCAAATGGCACTACTACAATTACAACTCGCCTGGAAAAGATCGCAAAGATTGTAGATCCACAAGCGACAGTGACCTCACCAGACGAGAGCTCCTCTCAAAGTGCGCAAAATTCAGACCAAATACTGTCGGGACAGAGCTCCGCTGCGCTAAAACAAACAGAAAGTTTGATCGCTGTTATCAACCACGGTATCGACCATTATAATGTGCACGATTATCAAAGAGCTGAAGACGATTTCGAGCAGTGCTGCGCCATGGCTCCAGATATGGCACGAGTTCACAGTTATTTAGCTATCACTAAATTGCAAGAAAATGAACGGCCGGCGGCCCTTGAAGAATTTAGAACAACTTATGCCATTGATCCTTTCGGCACATACGGTCGTTATGCAAAATTGTGTTTGCTAAAACTAGCCGGTGACGAAGAGATTCGCAAACGCGGACCGGTGGATTCAGACGAAGTACTGCAGTCGTCACTCGACAAAATCAACAAGCAATCTGCTGGCCTGATCAATTTTCACAATCGTGAAAGCAGCCGCACACCACAACTGCCATTTGGCACAGGTTTTGCCGCTCAAATTCAAGCAACTAGCGCGAAAAATAACACCGTTCTACAAAACGCTTTTACTCAAGAGAGTGCGAATAATCTCAAACATCTAATGGGTTTGAAAGCCAAACCCGGTGACGCACATCTGCGCGCCTGGGGCACAAATCTAAATACTCGCTACTATGGATCCGATACTTATCTTTATGCGCCATACTATATTCCACGCGAATACCCGGTTGAACTGAAGGCTCAACAACAAACACTTTCTGCACCACTTCCGCCGCATCTAAAACTCACAAAACGTCATTCGAACTTCCAAAAAAAAGGATCTAGCCATGGTTAAAGGAAAACTGACGCTCTCGAAAATAGTGGTGCCATCGTTTGCTTTTATCCTGACTTTCATTTGTCCGCATTCTGGCTCGACTCAAAACAATGAAGTCGACCAGAATAATCAAAAAAATGATCAAAAAATTGATCAAATGAATGATCGCATTGAAAGCGCCAGAGAGATTTTAGAACACGCACGCGCTTACCAGAGGCACGCTCAGTTGCTCATTGCCCAAACGGCCAAAGCAACGTCAGACGCTAAACGCCTCGAAGGGAACGCCAACGCCTACCAATCTAAAATCGCGCCGAAAATAAGACGCCTGAACGGTGCCCAGCTTGCTCAAGCGAAGGTGATGTTCAAATCGGATCTGCAGACTTTCGCGCAGCATGCCAGAGATTATCGAGAACACACTAAACAAGTGAGAGAGCAAGTCGGTGAATGTCATGCAAGCGAACAGGAATTCGAGCGAAACAAACTCAGCTACGAAATACACTGTGGGCAGTACCACATGCAAGACGTAGCACCACCGCATATTTGTCCCGCCATGCGCGCAGCCGTCGGGGATGCTGCTGCAGCGCAAAATAGATTGCGCACAAATATGCAAAAGCTCAATGCAGAAGAAGCTCAACTCGCCGAGTCAGAAGATCGCCTAAATAATGCCATTGGGGCAAGCGCACAAGGCGACGCCGATATCACTAAACAAAATAGCCGCTATTTGAAAGAGCAAGAACTTGCGGCAGAATACGCCACGCTCAAGGAAGAATACCGGCAGCTGGAGGTTGGTCGAAAGGCCCTTCAAGCAAACGGTGCCAAAATCCCTGTAGCGACAGTTAAAGGGCAAATCACCACAAGCAAATAGATTGGAGTGTATTTCTGGAGACAATTACTTATAATCTGAGCGCAAGGCAAACAGGAAAATCTCGTGCCAAATCAAGATGAAAACTCAGATAGAAATCAAAAAATCGATAATATCCAGGCGGCAAGTACATCTCCAGGGGGCGTCAGTGCAAACACGCCAGACGCGACGTCAGCGCCTCCAAGCAAAGAAGGATTCAGTCGAGGTCGACCAGTAGCAGATTTTCCTATTGAATTCGAGTGGCAAACTGGTGACTGGGAATTGTTATTCGACCGCCAGACCACCTTGATCAAAGAAGACCTTCGACGAGCACATGCCGACAGTCGCATCATCGTCTATTTGAGCTGCGCGATATCGAGTGTAGGCGGCGGTCATTTTTCAACTAATGTCGACATTGTAGGCGCAGTCGAGCGCAACCTGATGGCGAAGTGGGGCGAGCGTTTCTTCATCCTCAATCCCACTAAGTATCAAATGGAATCTAAAGAAGGTACCGGACTCATCCTGCAGCATGCTGAAGCTATTTACAGAGAGACAGGTCGTAAAATTGATCTCGAGGCAATGGTCAAAAAGTGCCCACCAACTGGCGGCGACTACATGCGCATGTGGACTAAAATTATGGTCGAAGACGACTATTATAAGGGCGCAAATCCAGTGGTACCGAATTGCGGCAATATCATCGATGTTATTTATTGCATTGGTCCAGCCGATGTTCAGGAATTTTTTCTAGGAGAAGCCAAGTCTCTTTCGCAGGCAGTCGAAATTTACTTTGCTCGAAAATACACTATTGACTCGGATTTCAGACGCGATTTTGATTGTCTTGAACCTAACGGCATCTGCCGTCCTCTCAATCTTGATATACCGGTAGAAAAAGACCTCTGGCGCCAGAAGCGCCTCGATTTTTTCAAATACTATGCCACCAAAGCCAGCACCAATTTCAGCCTCGGCGGCCATGACGAATGGAATATCGCCTGTCTGCTCAACGAGAAAAGGCGCGCACATACCGATATCTATGGAATTGCCAATCAAATACCGGTCTATTTCGACGGTCGCCAGGTCAATTCTGGTGACTACATGACACCGACGGCAAAAGGCAATGCGCTTTAGACTCTAGCAAAATCCACAAAGGCTTTTTCTGCTTCAGTAGAGAGAAGCTTAACTTTGATTTTATCGCCAATATGACAACCCGAGCCATTCTTCACGACCATGCCTTCAGCTGGTGGTCTAAATAAACGCACAAATACTTCGGCACCTTTGACACCAGTAACAATGGCATCGTAGGTTTCGCCGATGTGTTTGCTCAATAGAACAGCAGCACTGATTTTGCGCATCGTTCTTTCGACTTTATTGGACGCAGATTCCATTTCGGTGCACTGCTTCGCGACAGCTTCCAATTCATCAAGCGAATAAGGACTGGGTTTTCCGGCAATTGCGGCCTTGAGCAGTCTTTGTGTGACCAGATCGGTGAAACGGCGGTTAGGTGCCGTGGCATGAGTGTAATCATGCACAGCCAACGCAAAGTGACCAATGTCAGGTTGCCCTGGCACTTCAACCACATACTCGCCGCGGCCTAAGAGTTTGACTACCGTTAAAGACAAGTCAGGGAATCTAACAGGATCTGCTTTCTTTCTCTGGATTAAAAAAGCAGCGAGTGATTTTGCATCAGGCGAAGCAGCCAGAGCGAAACCAAATGACTTAGCCAATCTAACGAGTTCGTCCCAACGCTGTGGCTCGCGAACAATTCGACGAAGCGAAGCGAATTTCTTTTCGGCGAGAAAGTGGGAGACGGAAATGTTTGCTGCAATCATGAAATTCTCAATGAGATCACGAGCAGGATTATCTTCAATCAGTTCCAATCCTGTGATGATGCCATTGACAGCGACAGTTTCAGCTTCTGGTGTTTGCAACTGAAGCGACCCCTGCTTCAGTCGCAGGTCTTTGATTTGTTCTTTTATTTCGTTCTGCAAAAGCAATTGCTCGGTCAAACCATAGACGGCAGCAATATTTTCTGGTGCCGGGCCATTTTGCTCGAGCCAATTGCCCACACTTATGTAATCAAGCTTGGCATGATTGCGCGTGACTGCCGCATATACCTCACTGCTGACCACAAGTCCGGTGCTGTCAATGATCAGTTCAATTACCATCGTCAATCGATCTTGATCCGGCACCAAAGAAGTCAAATCAAAGGACAGTGCGTCAGGCAACATCGGAAACGTTACCACACCCGTGTAAACCGAAGTCGTATTTTGAAAAGCATGCTTATCAATCGCCGAGCCCTTCGGCACAAAAGCGTCGACGTCAGCGATGCCGACCATGAGGCGAACCTTGTCACCATCGAGACGCTCGACATATTCAATCTGGTCAAGATCGCGCGACTCAACATTGTCAATTGACGACCACAGTAAATTACGCAAATCTCTGGGAGCAGTTTCGGTGGAGAGAAGGCTGCTTTCAGTCAGATTAGCATTGCGTATGTCAGCAACTTCTTTTAAAACAGTCGGTTCAAAAACCGGACTGAATTGCTGAGCAACCATTTCTACTTTTGCTCTGGCAGTCACATCAAAGGGTGCCATTCCATGTGCAACGAACTGATAGGGATTATCTTTCATCGTAAATTAAAGTGCCTTTAAAAATGAGTGACCGAAATAAGTCAGAGGGCAATATAGACTTCTATATAGAGTACATGAATCCAGTTATTTGGTTCTCGCTACTTCAAATTTTTGAAGGCTGGCATAATTTGCTTTTCCCAGACCGGCTGAGATACGTGCAAAAGAAAAGAGACATTACTGATGATACCTGCTTCTGGTCCCGTTTCGAATTGACTGGGTAGCAAATCTCTTATATCCAGACCTGGCTGACACGACTTAGCAACAGCGAGGCTGTACTGCACTCCGTTTAAGGCAGCGATTGGGCCGATACCCTTGCGCACGACGGTAATTTTGCAATTTGGTTTCTGTTCGAGTAAAACTTGCAGTGTTCCCTCATCGAATCCAAGTCTATCCATTACATCAACGAGCATCACCCCTGGTGCTACTTCGCGGGCATTTTCGGCCAGCTCCTGCGATAACTTTATCGCTGTATCGTAAGCCGCTTCACCCTTTTTGAGGTTAGCGAGAGCATCTGCATTACCCTGAACGGCAAGAACCCATTGAGAAAATAATTGCGACTTGGCTTTGTCGCGACTTGCTGGGTTTCTTGGATCAGTAGGCGGCAGTGTCGCTACGCCTTTAGCCAGAAGCTGCGAAATGTATGTGCCAGTCACCTGCAATGATGGCTGTCCATCTAATTTAGCGGCGTCTTCATCAAGTTCTGGATACGATAGTCCAGCCGCTTTCATTGCCGCAGTTAAACCGTCAGCGTCAGGATCTGCGATGATTGCCAGAGCATTTTTAAACTCTCCTACTTTAACAAGCGTGCTGCAAGCCGGATGCAGACTGCGAACAGTGATATTGCAGTCTTTACCAAGCAATTTGCGTAGCTCGCTGACTGCTATTTCGCGATTCTTCTCGACTTCATTGCGTGGCTCGGCTTCGATGCCATGGTGATCTTTAAAAACTACTCGATAGCCTTCAGCCTTTAATTTTCGTACGGCAGCCACAGTGTGCAGCGTTGCCGGTGTATCGATGAAGAGAACCGAATCTGCGACACTGTCGCCTGTTGGCTCGCCTACCTTTTTGACAAACCCGACGATGGTATCGGTATCAGCCGGAGTATAGCCTTTGATAAAAAGAGTCGGAATATTGTTTATTTTAAAAGAGATCACAGATTAAGTAGCCTTTTCTTTCGAGATAGCAGCCGAACGCAGAAGCATTGCTGAAGTATAGACGACAACAACGATAACGAGCCATCGCACCGCATCTAATGGCAAAGACTTTACTAAAAAAGCAGCAATCAAAACTCCAGGAATGCCACCGAGCGTTAAGCCCAGGGCTGTTGTGAGACTGTAACGCCCGGTTGCAGCAAAGCGAATACTGCCAACTGCCATAAGAAACGCGCACGAACCCATCATTATTGGAAATGCAGCCTTGGGGTTCATGCCAAGCAAACTGACCATGATCATGCAAGGTGCGAACAAGCCAATGCCAAGGGTCATCAATGCCCCGAGAATAAAATTACCAACAATTGCAATAATTAATTCGGTCGATTGCAAACCAATTTTTTCGCCTCCAGCGGGCAAATAATGAAACTGAGTAGCAAGCATCAAGCAAGCAGCAACAAGCAAAGCAAGTCCTAGCGAAATTTGAATTAGTAATCGTGGCATCCTAGAAACTACTCCCGCTCCAAACCAGGCGCCAGCAATAGATGCGCCGATCATCGAGACGAGAGTCGTGACATCAACTTGAACGATCGAGATAAAAATCGAGGCTTCAACAATCGAGGGCAGACAATGTCCCACATTGAGAGTGCCAGGAATTTCTTCATCAGCAATTAGCTTTTTCAGTTTGAACATTGAACTCGTTGTGGCAAACGAACCGATGCCCAGTGTGTCCAGAAAGTTTGTGGCAAAGCCCAGAAAAATTTCAAATGGTGATGGTTGCAGCCTTATTGAGGGCTCATCCTTGCGGCGATTCAAAATCGCTCGCAACCAGACCGAGACAAATAAAACTGTAATTGCAGCCAAACCAATCAGCAAACCATCTTTCATTTCGTGTAAGACCGTCCCGTGTGGCGAATATTCGTGACGGCTCAGCCTATCACAAATCGGGAAATTGAGTGTGGGGACGTCACTATGCGCGATTTTTCAGAGGAAAAACAATTTTCCAATTGCAGGCGCTGTGCACAAGATCGGATAACCAGCCAGGCATCAAATCATGAGACCATAGAAATTCTTCCTTTTCTGCACGTTTCATTTTTTGCAGAACAGACAGCACGTGCTCCTCGGTAGCAACGCCGCGTTTGAGCCACCAGAGGGCATCAATTGCAGCTCCAGAATCTATATGTTTAAGAGCCACTCGACGTGATGACGTCGCATGATAAAAGATACGCCCTTCCGGCGAGCGGAAAGAAGTCGTTCGCCCCTGCGCGTGAAACGTCTTCCCAATCAATCTACGTTCGGTGAATTTTAGTTGTCGCGCCGTGTCTATTGGATGAACCGTGACGACACGATCAAAACGCTTCGCTTTTGCTTCGCCAAGCTCGGTAGCTGTATATTCTCTTTCACAGTCGTAGCGAACGTAAATGCCATAGCATAATCGTCTGAGAAAACCCTTGATCACCATTCGGCTCAAGCACATGTCGATGGCACTGCGCGCACCGAAATTGATAAAGTCGCGATTGAAAAACAGTGTATCGGGGCTTGCGCTGCTGATTTTATTTTTGATGTAGTCTGAAACCATACAGAAAATCTACCTCCAGGTCACGGTTGGAAAAATATTTTTTTCTCCAACGGGTTAGACAAATTTCCTTCTTAAATGGTTCAAGGGCGCCAGCAAAAAAAATTAAATTTCACCGCGAAAAAAGTGCGACGCCAAGGAGACATCGCACTTATTTTTATTGTATTACAAGCTAAAAATCTGACGACAGATTTTAGAAATTGCTGATGATTGCATCAGCAAATTCGCTTGTCTTGAGCTTCTTCGCGCCAGGCATCAAACGTTCCAAATCGTAAGTAACGAGCTTTTGTTGAATAGTTTTAGCGAAAGCATTATTGATCAGGTCGCGAACTTCAGTCCAACCCATGAATTCAAACATCATGACACCAGACAAAATCACAGAACCGGGATTGATAACATCCTTGTCTGCATATTTTGGTGCGGTACCGTGTGTTGCTTCGAATATCGCGCAACTGTCGCCGATATTGGCTCCTGGGGCGATACCCAAACCGCCAACTTGAGCAGCGCATGCATCAGAGAGATAATCTCCATTCAAATTAGTTGTAGCAAGCACCGAATATTCTGACGGTCTGGTCAAGATTTGCTGGAACATCGAATCGGCAATGCGATCGTTAACGAGCACTTTGCCGGCTGGTGTCTTGCCTTCGAAATCAGCCCAGACTTTATCTTCTGAAATTGCTTTGGCAGCAAATTCTTCAGCAGCAAGTTCGTAGCCCCAGTCTCTGAAAGCGCCTTCAGTGAATTTCTGGATATTGCCCTTGTGCACCAAAGTTACGCTTGGCAAATTGTGAGCGATGGCATATTCGATCGCTCGACGGACCAACCGCTGTGAGCCAAATTTAGAGATTGGTTTGATACCGATACCAGAATCTGGTCTGACGGTTTTGCCAAAGCTAGCAATCAAGTCAATGAGCTGTTTAGCTTCTTTAGAGCCGGAAACAAATTCAACGCCTGCATAAACATCTTCGGTGTTTTCGCGATAAATAACCACGTTCATTTTTTCTGGCGATACCACAGGTGATGGCACGCCTTGATAATAACGAACGGGTCTCACGCAGCAATACAAATCGAAGATTTGACGAAGAGCTACGTTCAAAGAACGAATACCACCGCCAACTGGTGTGGTCAAAGGTCCTTTAATACTGACTGGAAACTCTTTGAGAGCTTCGATTGTTCCTTCAGGGAGCCATTCTCCATGATTGTTCTTCGCTTTTTCTCCAGCAAACACTTCGTACCAGGCAATCGAGCGCGTGTCTCCGTAGGCCTTTTTTACAGCGGCGTCGAACACTCGCTGAGAAGCGCGCCAGATGTCGCGACCGATACCGTCACCTTCAATGAACGGAATAATCGGGTGGGCCGGTACAACCGGTTTGCCATCTTTAAAAGTAATCTTTTCGCCTTGCGGTACCTTCAATCCGTTGAAAGTCTTTTCAATAACTTGTCCCATGTTGAAATCACCTTGAGTTTTTCTGCAATGCGGCAAATTGTAGCCCAAGCAAGCCTTTTGAAGAAAGCGATCTATGCCTGTTAGACATAAAAATCACAAAAAGCAAGTTTTAAGTTGTGAAGAGAACACCAGAACGCAAACACATCTCAACAATTTGATTGCAAATTACTGAAGCTTGCCCGACTCCGTCGCCAAGAGTAGTAAAATCAAATGGTCTTCTATCTCACTGCGCTGTCGCATCAGACAGTGTTCATGAGGCTTTCAAGAAGATAACTAAAGTTTGCCAACCGCTTTGAAAAAAAGAAGAAAAACAATGACCCATCTCGATCTAAACGTAGTCAAGAAAGTGTATGAAGCTTATCCCGCCAGATATAAAGAGGCGAGAGCAAAGTATGACAGACCACTGACATTGACCGAAAAGATACTGACAGCCCACCTCGATCACTGGCCAACCGAAAGCAAGACGCCGATTCGCGGTGAAACGTATGCTTTCTTGCGTCCCGATCGCGTGGCCATGCAAGACGCAACCGCTCAGATGGCTCTTCTTCAATTTATGCAGGCACAGCTAAAGATGGTCGCCGTACCATCGACAGTTCATTGTGACCACTTGATTCAAGCACGAGTGGGCGTCGAAAAGGACATGGAAACGGCGTTACACGACAACTCGGAAGTCTACGACTTTCTAAGAACTGCGAGCAACAAGCACGGTATCGGTTTCTGGAAGCCAGGTTCGGGCATCATCCACCAAGTAGTCCTCGAAAATTACGCGGCACCCGGCTTCATGATGATAGGCACTGACTCACATACGCCAAATGCTGGTGGTCTGGGCATGATCGCTATCGGTGTGGGCGGCGCTGACGCCGTTGACGTAATGGCTGGAGAAGCCTGGGGCGTACGCTGGCCTAAAGTAATTGGCATCCATTTGAAAGGCAAGCTCAACGGCTGGACTTCGCCCAAAGACGTCATCCTCAAAATCGCTGGCATTCTCACAGTTGCAGGCGGTACTGGCGCAATCATTGAGTACTTTGGTGACGGAACAAAGTCAATCAGCTGCACAGGCAAAGCCACAATCACTAATATGGGCGCTGAACTGGGTGCGACAACTTCTGTATTTCCTTTCGATGAACGCATGTCCAGGTATTTGCGGGCAACAAGACGAGCTGAGGTTGCGGATCTTGCTGAACAATTTGCACAATATCTGGTTGCTGACCCCGAAACCGCGCAAGATCCGCATCAATACTACGACCAGGTTGTCGAAATCGACCTCGATACACTCGAGCCTTACGTAGTTGGCCCCCACACGCCCGATCTAGCCCGACCAGTTTCTGCTCTGGCTGATGAAGTCAAGGAGAAAGGATACACAGCCAATTTGAGCTATGCCTTGATTGGCAGCTGTACAAATTCTTCTTACGAGGATATGAGTCGCGCTGCACATATCGCTAAGCAAGCCGTCGACCACGGTCTAAAAGCAAAAGTTGGTTTTTTGATTTCACCAGGCTCTGATCAAATTCATGCCACCATTGAGCGCGATGGTCAAATGGAAACTCTCGAAAGCATGGGCGGAACAGTGCTCGCAAATGCCTGCGGACCGTGCATCGGTCAGTGGAAACGAGATGATATCAAAACAGGCGAGAAGAACTCGATCATCACTTCGTTCAATCGCAATTTCCAAAAGCGCAACGACGGCAATCCAGAAACATTGGCCTTTATCGGCAGCCCTGAAATCGTCACAGCGTTTGCGATTGCAGGCACCTTGGCCTTCAATCCGCTTAAAGATAAACTAACCGCATCTGATGGCACGCTCGTACAATTGCAGCCACCGGTTGCGCCCGAACTTCCAGCAAATGGTTTTATCACTTTAGACACCGGCTACATCGCACCAGCTGTAGATGGCGATAAAGTGACTGTATCCGTCAAACCAGACAGCGAAAGACTGCAATTGCTCGAGCCGTTCACTCCATGGAATGGCAAAGATTTCGTCAAATTGCCGGTGTTGCTTAAAGCACTCGGCAAATGCACGACCGATCACATATCAGCGGCTGGTCCGTGGCTGCGTTACCGCGGTCATCTGGACAAAATCAGCGACAATATGTTTATTGGCGCCATCAATGCTTTCACTAAAGAAGTCGGGCAGGGGCTCGACGTGCTTAATGGCGAAACAGCCTCATACCCAGCTGTTGCTCGCCACTACAAAAAGGAAAACCTCGGTTGGATCGTAGTGGGCGACCAGAATTATGGCGAAGGCTCCAGTCGTGAACACGCGGCTATGTCACCACGCTTCTTGAACTGCAAAGCGGTTGTAGTGCGTAGTTTCGCCCGTATTCATGAAACCAATCTGAAAAAGCAAGGCATACTCGCCTTCACCTTCGCCAATCCTGCCGACTACGACAAGATTCAAGAAAAAGATCGAGTAAGTCTCCTCAACCTCAGCGAGCTCAAACCCGAACACCCAGTAGATATGCTGATTGAGCACGCTGATGGCACGCACGAAACGATCGTCCTTAAACACACAATGACTGAAGAGCAAATTGGCTGGTTTAAAGCAGGTTCGGCTCTCAATCTGATTCGCGAACGGCAAAGTCAGAAAGTCTAGACTGCTGTTGAGCAAAATTCGCAAGAACGCATAGGGCGCGGGGACTCACTCCCTGTGCCTTTTTTGCACGGCTGCTGAGTATGTGAAAAAGTGCGAAAGTCCAATAGGGTTGTTGGAAACCGCGGATCTATAATCGAGGCATGGAGACGCAAAGATGTCGGAAACACGCCAGCGATTGGAATCTCAGTCACAATCGAGCGATTAAATGGAGAAGACAAATGTTTAGTAATTGCGCACCAGTAAATTTAGAAGAGATTCTCAACGAGATCATTGCTAGTCAACCCAAGCAAGCCAATCCAAGCAAGGCGACGCAACGCGCTTGCATCGTCGATTTGAAGATATTATCATCGTGGCTTTTTCAGGATAACGCACTTACTACAGTCAACCAAATGGGTGTGATATCAGCTGATACCATTCTCAAACTGGTCAGCAATCCGCATTTATCAAACATACTGCTGGAGCAAATGTCTGATTACCCAGATCCAGCAGTGAGAACGGGCGTAGCCGAGCATGACCACTTACCCGGTCAAGTATTCTTCGCTCTCAGTCAGGATCCCAGTATTTCAGTGCGCTACGCAGTCGCCCATAATCTGACGACACCGATAAAAATCCTCGAACAACTTTGCGAAGACGAAAATCCTTATGTGGTGTCGCGAGCAGCAATGACGATTGCCACTATTGCCAGAGCTGCTAAGTCACAGTCGAACGTCGCCAACCTCAATTTCAAAGAGAATTTCAAGGCCCAGAACATATCGCAGAAAATGAAAACACTCGACAAGGATGAACTTTCTAAAAATAAAGTCCGAAACATCGCTGCCTATTAAGAAAGCTCGCCAATGAATGACTGCACAGTTTCAATGAATTTTTCAGGAGCCGTTTTATAGAAATTGGAATGGCCAGTTTCAGGGAATACGACAATCTTCTTGGGGGCAAGCGCATGCTGATAGAGGGAATCAGCATGCGCGCAGGGGACGACAGTATCCTTTTGACCATGGATGATCAATACAGGCGGATGAGCCTTGCTCAATATTTCCAGATTATTGAGATGAGGTTCTGGAAAAAAAGTTTCTGGATAAATTGAAAGAATTGGATACCTCTCAGTGGCGATGCGGTGCAATGAGGCGAATCCAGATTGAAGAATCATGGCGCGACAGGGCAGACGTTCGGCCAGATAGGTCGTAACAGCAGCGCCCAGAGACTCTCCATAAAGAATGATCTGGTCTTCTTTGATTTTTTTGCTTTCGACGAGGAATTTGTAGGCACCCAAGCCATCTGCACAAATACCAGCGACACTTGGCGTACCGTCGCTCGCGCCGTAGCCTTCGTAGTCATATATAAGAACGGAAGTACCAGCTTTGTTTAAAAGTTCGACGATGTCAGTCCGAGAGCTGATATTGCCGCCATTGCCATGACTGAAGAGAACCGTATATTTAGCATTTGGTTTAACGTAGAACCAACCGCGAATCGTTTTACCAGATTCAGAAGCAAATGTGACCGATGCAGCAACGGCACCACCATGAACTTCAGGCGGTGCCATCTCTTTTAATTCCCGGTTTATTGCCGGATGAAAAAGTGCCGGTTCATAAATTGCGTAATTGAGGCGCGGGCAAAAAAAACAATACGTGCCCGCTGCCATAAGCAACAACATTGCGCCGATGACGACAGGGTTCATGCGCCAATCACTAGGCAACTCTTTGACGCTGAGCGATTTCTTGCACCATATCTTCCTGTCCTAACAGATAGCCGCGTTTTGCTTGATCATCTGCGTATGAGGCAATTGCTGAAACGACTTCGTTGATGATGCTGGTTGGCGCAAATTCTGTCATGCGCATCAAAATTTGTTCGACTTTCTGCCAGTCTTCGGTTTGCAACGGAATTGATTCATCAAGACGCTGCGAAACGACATGGTCTGCGGTTTTCGATTGATTGACCTGTAAATCTTTGAGATTTTTGATGCGCTTCATGTTTTGCTCTCCCTGATGTGAATCCGCGGAATTTTCGCTCTCTTATGTGCAGGAGTTGTGGATCAATTCAGCTTGCGGCTTTACTGCCCAGCCGAGACAAAATTCGTTCTCAGTCGACTGACTGAAATTGAGGCTTCATCTCGCGCCTTCTATTGAGGAAGACGGCCCTCTAAATACACTGTTCCCCGGGAAAACCCAATGACATCTGCCTTTCCAACGGTTTAATGATCTTTTGCATATAGTTTTGGTTTAAATCGGTCACTTGTCTTCCAGCAGCATTTTTCAGACTGATGCGAAGGCTCCGATTTAGAGAGAGATATAAGCAAAATTCTGAAAAATTCTCGTACAGGAAACCGCTCAAAATTCGCCAAACAAATTTTTCTCTTTGCCGTTTAGGAGCACTGGCAGCCAAAGAAAGTAAGACTGACAAACTATTCACTTTGCTCACGCCCGCTTTACAACGGCGTGAAAGCCTGACAAGCAGTTGTTATAATCTTTGTTGCCTAATTTGGCGGTAACCGAATTCAAGCGATAACGCTTTGACAAGTCACAAAGGAAATGGTCATGCAACAGACCCAGTCGGCCACATCTGCGGCTCACACAGGAATGACAACGAGAAAAGATATGTGGTGGCTCGAGCCAGCGCTTGTCGCTATTGGCTTCGCCTGCTTCGGCGCGTACGGTACCTTTCGAGCTTTCGAAAATAACTACTACGAATTTGCCCACTACCTTTCGCCGTTTTATTCGCCCAAGATTCTCCTTCCTTTCTGGCAGTCCATGCATATGTCGCCAGCCTGGCTAATCTTATGGATACCAGGCGGCTTCCGCGCTACTTGCTATTACTATCGCAAAGCTTATTACCGCGCTTATTTTCTAACGCCGCCTGCGTGCGCAGTTACTCCACCAGTTGGCGCTGGCAGCGGTTATTGTGGCGAAACCAAATTTCCTTTCGTCATGCAGAATATGCACCGCTACTTTTTCTACCTTGCCGGCGTCGTGCTGGCTATTCTCTGGTATGACGTTTTTGCAGCGATGTTTTATGACGGTGGCTTTCACCTTAGCGGATTGTCATTATTCATGCTCTTGAATGTGGTGCTTTTATCTGGATATTCGGGCGGCTGCCACGCTTGTAGGCACCTTGTTGGCGGACGTCTCGATTGCTTCTCGTGTCCATCAGCTAAACCGCAATTGAGTGCCTGGAAATTCGTCACTAAATTGAATGAGCACCACATGGCCTGGGCCTGGTTCAGTCTGTTCTCAGTTGGACTGACTGATTTCTATGTCCGCTGTGCCAGTCAGAATCCAGCGCTTGCGTTGCCTTTGTTTTAACGAAAAAAAACGAAAGAACATACTTCAAGCGCAAAAACAAATTTAAATAGATACGGAGACAGGTTCCAAAATGGCTAATTACGAAACGCACGAACACGACGTCCTGGTTATAGGCGCGGGCGGTGCTGGTTTAAGAGCGGCAATCGAAGCCTCAGCTCAAGGAGTTTCAGTTGGTTTGGTCTGCAAATCACTACTAGGCAAAGCTCACACTGTTATGGCAGAAGGTGGACTCGCCGCTGCCATGCGCAACGTCGACCCGCAAGACGGTTGGGAAACGCACTTTAAAGACACCATGAATGGTGGGCAGATGCTGAATAATTTCCGCATGCCACAACTTCATGCTCAAGAAGCACCAGATAGGGTGCGCGAGCTCGAGCAATGGGGCGCAGTTTTCGACCGCACCAAAGATGGCAAGATTCTGCAAAGAGCTTTTGGCGGGCATACATGGAAGAGATTGTGCCATGTCGGTGACAGAACCGGTCTCGAAATGATCCGCACTTTGCAAGATCGTGGCGTCCATCAAGGCATCAAAGTCTATATGGAATGTACAGTCGCTTCTTTGATTAAAGACGGCGACAGAATTTCTGGTGCATTTGGTTATTATCGAGCCGATGGAAAATATGTTCTCTTCAAAGCCAAAGCAGTGGTTCTAGCCACAGGCGGAGTCGGCCGCGCATTTTCTGTTACTTCCAACTCATGGGAATACACAGCTGATGGTCAGGCTCTTGCCTATGATGCTGGCGCCGACTTGATTGACATGGAATTTGTTCAGTTTCACCCCACAGGCATGGTTTGGCCACCAGGCGTGCGCGGCATCCTGGTGACTGAAGGCGTGCGAGGTGAAGGCGGCATTCTACGTAACTCGGAAGGTAAGCGCTTCATGTACGACTACTTGCCCGAATCGAAAAAACATGAGTACGCAGCAAACGATGAAGAAGCGAAGAAGTGGGTAGATGCAGCTGTGGCAGGCGTGCAATCAGATGCTCGCAGACCGCCCGAATTATCTACTCGCGATAACGTCGCTCGCGCTATTTATACAGAAGTAAAAGAAGGACGCGGGTCGCCCCATGGCGGTGTCTTCCTGGACATCAGTTACATGCCAGCAGATCGCGTTAAAAAGAAATTGCCATCGATGTACCATCAATTCAAAGAACTGGCTGATGTGGATATCACGGCAGGCCCTATGGAAGTTGGTCCAACCATGCACTACATCATGGGTGGCATCCGTGTTGACGCTGAGTCGCAAGAAACACGAGTGCCAGGACTGTTTGCGGCAGGCGAAGTTTCCGGTGGCATGCATGGTGCCAATCGTCTGGGCGGAAATTCGCTGTCTGACTTGATTGTATTTGGTCGTCGAGCCGGACTTGGCGCCGCTGAATATGTGAAGGCTCTCAAAGATACTGAATTGAAAATCGATCAGGCTCAAGTTGATGCAGCCATTGCCGAACTCGAAGCACCATTCAACGAAACTGATCCAACCAATCCATTCGATATTCAAAAAGAACTGAACACCATCATGAGCACTTATGTTGGTATCTTCCGTGTCAAGGCGGATATGGAACTCGCGATTCAAAAACTCGATGAATTGAAAGTGAAGGCTAAGAAAGTTGGCGTCAAGGGCAACCGCGTTTATAACCCAGGCTGGCACCTATGCCGCGATTTACGCAACATGATTATCAGCTCTGAAGCAATCGCTCGCTCTGCTCTGTCTCGTGAGGAAAGTCGCGGTGCCCACAGTCGTCTGGATTTCCCCAAAATGGAGCCAGAATGGGCCAAGGTCAATACATCTATCTACAAGGCAAAAGATAGCGATGAGATGAAACTCGAGCATACACCAGCACCGGTGATGCCCGAAGAATTGAAACAGCTGTTCGTCAAAAAGGAGCCCGCTAATGCGTGAAGCCCAGTTAAAAGTATTTCGTGGCACCGATAACAGTGGCGAATACCAGACTTATAAAGTGCCGATTGAAGAAGGCATGGTGGTGCTTGACGCCATCCATTACATTCAAGCCACCTATGATCCTAATCTTGCCGTGCGCTGGAACTGTAAAGCCGCAAAATGTGGTTCGTGCAGTGCTGAAGTAAATGGTAAGCCTGCTTTGATGTGCAAAAGTCGAATGGATAAGTTCGTCGATGGCGAAGAAATTACAGTGCAACCATTGAAGACTTTTCCGCTCGTGAAAGACTTGGTCACTGACGTTTCCTGGAATTACGAAGTGAACAAAAAAATCACACCGTTTTCTCCAGCACCAGATGCCGACTGGACTTTCTATCAAGAAGACATCGACCGCGTGCAAGAATTCCGCAAATGCATCGAGTGTTTTCTTTGCCAAGATGTTTGCCACGTTTTGCGTAACCACGACAAAAAAGATTCCTTCATGGGACCGCGCTTTCTGGTGCGCACAGCCGGGCTCGAAATGCATCCGCTCGATGAAGCAGACCGTACTCACTTTCTCAAAGATGAAGGTGGCATAGGCTTTTGCAACATCACAAAATGCTGTACAGAAGTCTGTCCAGAGGACATTCACATCACAGACAATGCCATCATTCCCTTGAAAGAACGTGTTGTAGACGAGTTCTATGATCCAATTGCCAAAATGATCAAAACCATTTTTGGCGATAAGAAAAAGAAAAAAGTCGTCAAATAGAACCAACCGAATAAGCTCAACAGTAAGCCCGGAGCGAATTTAGGGATTGTCATAAAAAGTCAGTTAGTGGGGACTTTCCCATTGCTGCCTTAATCTTTTCACCATATATTGCCATCATCGAGGACAAGGCACACGTCTTGGATTCAGATGAGGGACAGGTTTTGGCTTTCGAAAATACTGATTTTGCTCCCGAAAAATCAGCCCAAAACAATCGCAAAAGCGCTATGACTGAAGGCTTTACGCCACTCCAAGTGGAAGCTATGCCTGGTCGCACTCTTTTGCCTTCAGAATCAATACCAGACTCGCCCATCATTTATGATGATAGCCACACGCGAAAGTCCGTGGACGGCGGTGAAGTGACTTTCAATAACCTGGGTAGCATTGTCGCCTGGGAATCTAAAGACAAATCAATCAGTCGCAAATATGCCTACCACGACTCCAACGAAGACAGAGCAAGCCTCTATGGCGTGGAAGGTGAAAAGGTCTTCCAGGATCAAAATGGCACATTTTTTCAGTACGCCGATATTAAGGGGCAAAAAACACCCACGGCAAAGCTAGTAACCAGAGACTTCGGTTCATCTCTTTATACCGATTTGCGCGGCGCTGCTCAGTCCGGTAAAGGCTTTGAACGGGCTGTTAACACTGACGGGTCGCCGTTAATTGCGCCTATTACTTTGAACCAGAACCTCTCGCTTTCGGCGACACTCGATATGGTGACAGACAATCAAGGACACGTCTGGCGGCGTGACGAGCCTGGTCAACCATTGACCGAATACATCCAAACGTCAGACGAAAAGCTCGTTAAAACGGGAAAGTCAGCTACCGATGCTGAACTGCTACCGGTCGATTTAAACTTTGGCGCCGACAAACAAAAACTTTATCAAGACGAAAATAATCCGCTCGCAAGCATCAGGGCAGCGTCAGTAATTCAAACAGAACTTCCCGACTGCTACTTCGAGTCTTCAGTCGCCGAAAATGTCGTAACGAACCCTCAACGCATCGTGGATATGATCAAGGACAACCACGATGGCACATACACAGTCAAATTTCCTTTAAGCGACCCGACATTTGCCTCAAAGGTTGATTTCAAGGATAGACCGACGCTGGATGTAACGGTTGAAGCGCCGACCGCTCTTGAATTATCGATTTACAATCGTCCCTTTATACAAGCGCAAAATTCTGGCTACTGGGCCTCGGTAATGGAAAAAGCCCATCGCTATTTGACAGGCAAGATCGCTGAAGACAATGGTGGTTCGAGTTCTGACGGGCTTCAGCTAATAAGTGGCGTGCGCAAATTCACTTACTTTCAACACCCTTTTTCGGAATCTCCTTCAGATGATTATACGTTCCTGAAGCAAACTTTCAGCAACGATCCAAGAGACACTAAGGCTCGCACAGCCGATCCGCAATGGTTAGACAGCTTAGAATCGGCTCTGGCAAAAGGTGAACCTGTGCTCGCTTATACGCCGCCATTCGTCAACCAGTGGGCGATTGTCACTGGAGGTACCGAGCACAAAGAAGTGCTTGGCCGATTCACCGAGCCAGGGTTAGAGCAAAACAAGTTTCAGCTTTTGAGTCACCATGCGTATTCTGTTATCGGCGTCGATCATCATAACGGTGAAGGGCAAGAATTAATTACCATCCGGAATCCTATAGGACACGCCATCTTTCCCACAACTGGAACCGCTATTCGCCCATTTGATGCAAAAAATAATGGCTACTTTCAAGTGCGCCCGGCCGACTTTGAAAGTTTGTTCAATGGATTTGTCGTCAACGACACTTCGCTTCAATAAGCAGCGACGGCGACATGCCAACTGAGCGGTTGGTCCCGTTAACCGTCGCACCAAACGTGGTGATCTACTGCTTTTGTTCGAGACACTGGCTAAATCACCTCAACGGTATGCCTGAACCTAATTTACGGATATCTCATAAAGGTTAATCAGTGGGGAGTCTCCCATTGTTGCCTTAATGTTTTGATCATAATATCCTCCCAACAAGAGCAAGCGCCAGCCTTGGATTCGGTGAGGGAAGCGGTTTTGGCCTTCGAAAATGCCAGTTTAGCAGCAGAACACTCAGATCATCTCAGTCATGCAAGCGCAGACACTGAAGGATTCACACCACTGCAACTGGAAGCAATTCCTGGTCAACTTCGCTCGCAACCGCCGACAGCTCCTGCAAAACCTTTTACACCAAACGAAAAAAAGCAGGTGCCCAATTCACCAGGTATTCATGACGGCGATCTTCACGGCCACTCGCAAGACGGAGGCAAAGTCACTTTCGACAAAGCCGGCAATATTACTTTTTGGGAATCCAAAGACAAATCCACTAGCCGCACATACATTTATCATGACACCGCTAAAGACAGGTCAGGGCTTTACGGAATCAAAAACGAAAGTGTCTTCCAGGATCAAAACGGAACGTATTTTCAGTTTGCTGATGTAAACGGACAAAAAACTCCAATTCCAAAATTATTTACTAGAGGCTTCAACTCTAAGGCTTTTGCAGACCTTAGAGGGTCCAGCCGTTCCGATGCAATGTTTGATCGCGCCGTCGATCCAGACGGGGCGCCGACGATTGTCCCCATATCACTACAGCAGAACTTGAAAATTTCGGCGACACTGGATATGGTGACCGACAATCATGGACACATATGGAAGCGTGATCAGCCCGGTAAACCACTGACTGAATACATAAAAACGGAAAGCGGCAAAGAGATCAAATTAGGCAAGAAATTCACAGACGCTCAATTGTTGCCTGTTGACCTTTATGTAAGTGCCAAGCGACAAAAGCTTTATCAAGACGAAAAGCACCCGTTAGATAGCATTAAAGCGGTCAGCGTCGAACAGACAGAATTGGGCGATTGTTACTTCGAAGGGTCTGTTGCAGAAGTCGCCAAAACAAATCCAGAACGCATCGCTGCCATGATCCAGGACAACCATGACGGCACTTACACAGTCAAATTTCCTCTTAGTGATCCGACATTTTCTTCAAAGGTTGATTTCAGCAAAAGACCAACTCTAGACGTTACAGTTGAGGCTCCCACACCACCCGAGATGTCCACATTCAATTTGCCCTTTGACAAAAAGCAAAATTTTGGCTACTGGTCATCGGTGATGGAAAAAGCACATCGCTATTTGACCGGTAAAATTACCGAGGACGATGGCGGTGTAGGCGCCGATGGTCTGCAGCTTTTGACCGGTGTGCGCAAAGTCACTAACTTCGATCACCCTTCAACTACTTCAGATTCAGGTCAACATCCGTTTCAGAAACAGACATTCACTGGCGATCCCAGAGATACTCAAGACCCCAAACTAGATTCTAAATGGCTTACCGAGCTCAAGGACGCTCTCGAAAAAGGTGAACCAGTGGTCGCTCATACGCCAACCAAAGGCAGCGAATGGGTAATTATCACTGGTGGCACGGATGACAAAAAAGTGCTTGGACAGTCGAGCGAACCAGGCCATGAGCAGAACAAATTTCATATCTTAGACCGACATATTTATTCTGTAATAAGAGTCGACCACCAAGATCATGGTGCAGAAGATCTGATTACTATTCGCAATCCGTTAGCCAATGTCATACCAGCAGACGCCAAAGATACTGTGCGCCCGTTCGATAAAAAAGATGATGGATACTTTCAAGTTCGTGCAAGCGACTTTGAAAATTTGTTTGATGGATTTTTTATCAACTAAAGCTTTAATTGAGTTATTGAGCAAGTGGTGCTGTTGGTGCGGGAGCACCAGGTGCTGCATCGAGTGGGTTTGCATCATCGGCAACTGGAGCAGTCAAAGTGACTTGATACGTCCAGTTGGCACGGGACTTAGAGTCGTTCATTACTAGCGTCGGAATGCGCGCTTTTTCCATATATTGCTTGATTGGCTCGATCACAGCTTTGTGCTGATCGGGGCTTTGCAATTTGGTGTCGATCGTCATCTCTACTGGTCCAGCTGCAGCTTTGTCCGCTGGCTGACCTTCTGCCTTGTAAGTAATTTTGCCAGTGGCACCAACGGCGGTGAGCCCTTGTGTAATGCCATTTTCGATCATGTCTCTTGCTTGAGCCTGTGTCATCGAATCAAGCGGGTCGACAACATCATTTTTGTGCGACATCACTTGCCCTATCCAGCTGCTCTGAGCAGCGTAAATACCGACGCCGATGACAATTACAACTGCCACCACAACGGGCATAAGATTGATAGGCGGTGCTTTCGGCACGTGGCTATTGCGATATTGAGGGTCGACATACTGTCTTTCACCGCATGAAGGACAGACTTCTTCGTGACCGTGAAGAGGTACTCTACATCTGGGACAGTCGTGCATAATTCCCCACCTTGACTCAAATCAGCCATTACTTTATCAAAAATGACGTAAAAATTCAGGTCTTTGAGGTTGGCTCTTGTTTCCGAGAAAGAGGTATCAAACAACCAATCAAAAGGCCGGCTATCAAGCCTCCCATATGCGCCTCGCCTGCCACTTTGGGGATGACATGGTCCAGCAGCAATTGACTTCCAGCAAGCACCGACATTGAAGTTAGCTCCGCTTTCCGCACCTTTTGAGGCAAGCTGTTTTTCAATCTGAAAATGCCAGCAAAATCGGCTCCAAAAACGCCGAGAACGCCACCCGAGGCACCAATAGCTGGGATATCGCTGAACAAAATTTGAGCCAGTCCGGCGATGATACCAGTGAAGACGAAGATGAACACAAATGACCGCGGCGAAAAGATGCTGGCGGCTCTTCGACCGAACCAGTACAAACCAACTACGTTCAAAAATAAATGAGTGATATTGCCATGTAAAAACATATACGTGAACAGGCGAAAATATTGACCATTCTTTAAGACAGCATCTTTATCGAGAAGGAGATTTTCAAAGGTAAAATTGCCAAGCTTTTCGCTCAGGGCGACAATACTGTTGCCAAAATCAACATTTAAATTGAGGAATGGTTGAGCCCAAGAGCTTGCCACCATGTCCACACATCCAGACATTACATAAGTAACTATAAGCGATGCACAAAGCACAACTACAGCCGGTGCCGCCTTTTTGGGAAGAATAGCCGCGGCAACGAAATTAGTATCGGCAAAAAGTCGCCATACTCTGGCCGCGATATTTTGCAAAACATCAGATGCAGGCAGGTCAAATTTGTCATCTATATGTTCGAGTTGGTGCTCGATCCGGCTTTGCCAGACCGCATAATTACTCTGCCCCGTGACCGATAGTCGTCTTGAACTATCGAGAGACTGAGCAAATAAATGACGAGCTTCTTCCGGATTGCCAAGTGTAACCTGGAGCCGCGCCTGCCAGTAAAGCAAGAGAAATTCTGCAGTGTGGCGCTTAGCACTTTTAAGCACTGCCACCAACTGCTCAGCATACGCTTGTTGTCCGCTTAAACAAAAAAATGGCAGCAAAACAAAAGCAAGCGTTGTCGGATCTGTTTTTGTCTCAGCCAGGCGTGAGGCTTCGAGGCACTGAGCGGCTCTTTCAAAATTATGCTTTTCGCTAAAGGCTCTTGCCGTCTGCACGGACAGCCCAACAGAAACAGGCAGACGTTTGGCGATGCGTTGATCGTATTCATCGATGACACCATCCCAGTCGAACAAAATAAGGTTGATACCGGTACTGGTAGCATTTAATTGAACATCAACTACATACGGCAGAGATTCGTGACGCCATTTGTCCAAAATGCCCTTTCCTTTCATCGCATCGCCATCGAGAGCATAGGCATTGGCAAGATAAAGATCACGCCAGAACAAGCCCATCTTGCCCCAGTAGATGAAAGGGAAAAAACTACTGTAGAAAAAAAGTTTGCGCGAATTAAGAAGCGAAATATATTGGTCGCAGCTTAGAATAAGAACTTTCGGTGCTATCAAAAACAAACAAAACATCGTCCAGGAAAGGGCAACATAGAGCCATTCTGGACCGAACAGATAGCCGCAAGCCCCAGAAATTATCAATAAAAATCCTTGCAGAAAAAATCCCCATGACCAAGCCATTGGAATTTTTAAACGAAAATATATGTACGCAACACCCATAATGATAGGCGGTGCCAGCCATAGTTTAAGCTGCTGATCCATTTATTGTGGTTACGCCAGAGTCTTTTTTGGGCGGCGCAGCGGAATTGCCTTAACAAAGCGTTCTGCAATCAATGTTGGTCGTGTGATAGCCGATCCAACCACTACTGCATATGCGCCCTGCTCGAAGGCTTCTGTCACCTCATATGGGTGCCAGACGCGGCCTTCAAGAATTACTGGAATCTCCAATTGGTCGCACAAGTTTTTCAACAAGTCGAGAGCCGGTCCTTGCTCAAGTGGTGACTTAGTCTCTTCGGTATAGCCAAATAATGTCGTCGATACAATATCAGCACCAGCTTTTGCGGCTGCTATCCCTTCGCTAAAAGTAGCCACGTCTGCCCAAACTGGCCGCTTCAGTTCATCATGAATTCTCTCAATCATCGCAGCTACGGACGATCCATCGGGACGTTCACGTCCTGTCGCATCAAGGGCCACGATATCAGCGCCAGCTTCGACTATAGATTTCGCTTCCTCAAAAGTACTGGTTATATAGGCCTTTTTCAGGCGATCTTCGGCCGCAATCAATGTAGATTTGATTAATCCAACGATGGGAAAATCTGGTGGCAGTTTCATACTGTCCCGAACAGCTTTGATATTGTCTGTTCCTTCTAATCTCAAGGCTACAGCACCACCAGCTACTGCCGAAAGCGACATGGCCAGAATATGCCCAGGATGGCACAAAGGCTCTCCTGTGCTTGCTTGACATGAGGCTATCAAACCACCCTCAAGCCGGGAAATGCATTCCCATTTTCGCTCGTGCACCATTTTTTGCTTCCTGTTGACTTAAAGACCCAGACAAAATATCGGTCGGACGATCTAATTACGGAGCTAAATTCAAACATATGAATTTGGGTTGGGTCATTTCGTGAATGGCATACTTGACGCCTTCAAGGCCTGCGCCAGATTCTTTTCGGCCGCCGTAAGGCATGTGATCGGCTCTATAGGTTGGAGCATCATTGACAATCACACCCCCTACATCAATTCCTCTTGCAGCCTTAAAAGCAATATCCACATTTTTTGTGAAAACACCAGCTTGCAAACCAAAGTCAGAATCATTGACGGCGCTAATGGCATCATCGATGGTGTCGTACTTCATCAACGCGGTGACTGGACCGAAAACTTCCTGGCAGACAACTGTCATTTGATGCGTAGCATTTTCGAGAATGACTGGCTTGAGTAAATTAGCCTTGGCCGCTTCTCCTCCGCAAATCACTCGGGCACCAGATTTAACGGCGTCGGCAACCATCTCTTCAGTCTTTTTCACAGCAGACGCGTCAATCATCGGTCCCATGTCAGTGGTATCGTCTAGGGGATCGCCAACTTTTAAAGCGCCGACTTTATCCTTGTAGATTTTGACGAATTTGTCGTAAATGTTTTTCTGAACATACACGCGTTGCACCGAGATGCAAGTTTGACCGGCATGTCCATAACCACCACGACAAGAAGCGGCAGCTGCAGCTTCTAAATCTGCGTCTTCATGCACAATGAGCGCTGCATTGCCACCAAGCTCTAGAGCGATGCGCGTGCCAGCATGCACCTCGCCCCGCATTTTCCAGCCCACTTCAGGTGAACCAGTAAAACTTACAAGAGCAACACGTTTATCCTTGACCAGAGCATTGCCCTGCGCACCACGACAGGGCACGATTTGTAATACGCCGTCAGGCAGTCCTGCATCTTTAAGAGCCTGAGCCAATTTAAAGCTAGCCACAGGTGTTGACGAAGCGGGTTTAAGCACCACTGTGTTGCCTGCGGCAAGCGCTGGCGCCAGTTTATGTGCCACCAGATTCAAAGGGAAATTGAAAGGTGTGATAGCGGCAATAACACCGACAGGTTCACGCAACACAATGCCTAAACGATTGTCATTGCCCGCGAGCAAGTCCATCGGGATTTGTTCGCCTGAAATATTTAAGGCTTCGCGACTGGCGATAGAAAAAGTATTGATCGCGCGCAACACTTCGGTGCGAGCGTCTTTGATAGGCTTACCACCTTCTAAAGCGATTGTTTCTGCAAATTCGTCCTTCCTTTGACCAAGAATTTCGGCAGTTTTGGCCAGAATTTCAGCGCGCTTGTAGGCGGGCATTTTTTTCATGACCTCGGTGAAAGCGCGACAACTGATATCGAGTGCCCTGTTGATGGCATTTTCATCAGCCAGTTCAACTTCGGCAATCAATCGACCATCAAAAGGACTTTTAACCTGCATAGTCGAGCCGGCTTGAGCGCCAGTTATTCTCAGCGGGAATTTAAGTACGTCTTCCTTAATTACTTCTTTCAACATAAATTTACCGCCGGGTCGGAATCTAGCTGCAGTTCACATGCAAGCAATTATAGCGGGCTTGTCTGTAACCTTACGCTATCTTCATCTTCCTCCAACATTGCGCTTCATTAATGACAGATATTGCCTGCATGGCACACTGGATGGCAAGTGGATATATCGCCTGCCAGCTCAGGCTTAAGCCGCTTTCAGAGAGCACATTTTGGCCAATCATCAATGGTAGACTGGGCAGTCTGCACATTACTGACAAGCTCATTGCCCCCATTCGTGACCAAAAGAATGATCAAATCTGGCAAAAATCTCGCAAAGAACTGGACGCTGCTCGCAGTCAGTCTGTTTCTTCCGGTACAAATGTCAATCAGCGAACCAGCGAATGCTCGCGAAGTCATCGGTCTCGCTGTGAAGGGACATTCGTCAGACGCTCTTTCTAAGCTCAAAGAGTTGGACAAACAAAAGAAAGAATTTCACAAAAAAGCAATTGAAGCTAGGCGCGCTCATGAAGCCGCGAAAGCTAAAGTCAGAGAGATTGATAAGAAGTTGCAAAAAACGACTGGCGTTTTGCAGGAACACAAAGGCATACTCGTTAAAACAAATGCCAAAATCGAGCAAACTGTAGTCAAAATCGAACAGACGAAAGAAACCAAAGAAGACCTTTCCGACGCAGCCTCCAAACGATTGCGTGAAATTTTCGAAGGTCAAAGAATTTCCTTTTTAGAGATGCTTTTTCAAGTCGATTCATTGCAGTCTTTACTGGACCGTTTTTACTTCCAGGAAAGAGTGGCTGAGATGGACAAGAAATTGCTCGCTGAACTAAGAGCAAGAGCCGAGGCCCTTGAAAGCAATAAAAATCAGCTGGGCGAACAGCGTAATCAGATTGGCAACATCGTTTCTGAGCTGGCCAAAAAGGCCATGGAAATCGCCAAGGAAAAATTCAACCAAGAACAGGTAGCTGGCAAACTGAAAACACAGCAAGCGTTCTATGAACAGGCTGAACAACAATTAGAGCAAGAATCGCATCAATTAGAATCGCGCATTCAACAGATGGAGACATCTAACCGCAGCTCCAATAAAAACATGACGATGGGATCGGGCACACTAGCGCTGCCAATTAGCGCTCCTGTAACATCACCATTTGGGTGGCGCCAGCACCCAATTTTTGGTGTGCGCAAATTTCACACTGGAGTGGATTTAGCCGGTCCTAATCATGCAGCCATTCGCGCTGCCGATGGTGGCAACGTTCTTTATACAGGTTGGTATGGCGGTTACGGCAAAGTTGTCATCGTCAGCCACGGACGCGGGATGGCTACGCTCTATGCCCATATGTCCAAGACCAATGTCGAAACCGGACAAAATGTCGCCAAGGGCGATATCGTCGGTTATGAAGGCACCACCGGATTTTCGACTGGTCCGCATGTACATTTTGAAGTGCGCGTCAATGGTAAGCCGAACAATCCCATGGCTTATCTGCACTAATCAAAAAGCAATGGCATAAAAAAACTATCGCTACGGAGCGATGGTCTGTCCGCCGGCTGTGTTGGGCACCGTGTAAGTGATTGGACAGGTTTGCGCCGAGTTAAAATTGTACGGTCCTGGATAAACATATTGCACTACAAACGGTGTCACAGTGGCCTGAGTCTGCACTGTAACACTGCCAGAAATAGTGCCACCATAGGGCACTAAGGCGACCGCGTTCGCCAACAAAGTTGTTGGTTTAAAAGTAAGAGCCGTCAAGGTGATGTTAGACACATAACCGGATGTGCTTTTGTTTATGCGAGCAATGACTTGTTGCGCTCTTGCTTGAGCCTGGCCAGGATCACCAGAAGCTGCAAGTCTTACTGCTTCTCTGGCTGCGTTATCGTTAATTTGCACAGCCAGCGTGATTACTGTCAAATCCATAATCGTTAAAAGAACAGGCAACAAAACAATCAATCCCATGGCCATCTCGATTAAGCTGGCTGCCTTTGTATTTCTCTTAGAGATTCCAGAAAATGGCTTCTTACGCATCAGGGCCTCATACACATAGTAAAATCAATTCACAGACCGTCTAAATTATACGTTGGTCTGACATGCGACAAACGCATCAATTTTCTGTGTGCGCGTTAACTACCTGGCAGCCAGAAGCACCACCTACCAGGCGAGAAATATCGAGCTCAAACACAATTTTGGTGCGATGATCGTTGACCGGAAATTCTAGAATGCCATTATTCTCGAGGCTGTTAACTGCTTGTAGAGCGGCTTTCGAGAAATTGACCTGCTGCGCGCTGGTGCGCACGGAATCTGGCGCATTTTCAAATCGCAAAATTCGTCCTTCAATATCGCGACTTGCCCAAACAGTCACCTGAACACAGACTTTTCCCGGTCCCGTCTCGTTGACAACCCATTGGTCGTAGACAGTTTTTGCTACCAATTTGTACCAGTCACTCCAATTTGCGCTACGCGCCTGACTTTGCACAGGCTGAGTCAGAAGTCCTGCTTTAGATTTCATCTGCCAGTTTGCAGATTGAGCAGTCGCCTGATTTCCTTGCACCTTCGTGTCGGTTTTGAAGGATTGAAATTGCGGATTGAGATTGACCACACCATTTTGAGCAGGATTCGTTCCAACAGAGGAACCATTTGTAGCCGGGTCGCTTTGAGTTGCGCTCGTTGCCTTAAGAGCAGTTACTGGTGAAGGCGTCCGCATAGGTGCTGGTTTTCCATCTGGACCAAGGGCATTGATACGCTTGAACTGAGGCACGACTGCATTGGGAGCAACTGAAGTTATACGCAAATTTGAGTTAACAGGCACTCGTGGAGCGGCTTTTATTTGAAGAACATTAGGTTCTACAGGTTTCATCAATTTGACCGAAGAATTCATGGGTTGACGTTGACTGGCTGAACCATTGAGCATTTGTTCATCTGCAAACGTTATTGAGCAGGTAATATAGCCAGCCAGTATCACAAAAATTGCCAGATTAAAAAGCCGTTTCAAGTCAAACTCCTGCCTGTGTCAGTAACTTATACGTACCCGGATGCTACGAAGAAGCGACGGCGAGCATCAGTACAAGACCGTGAGAATATGATCGACAATAGCGCGCACCTTGTAATCACAGCGCGGAGAGTCACAGTACAAAGCGCCAGAAGCTCCCACGACCATAATGCCAATCTGGTCGAAAATATCGTCACTATTTACTCTCACCGGTACAATGTCCACCCACTCCTGACCGGCCTTTACAGGACGATCGAATGTGTCCTGGCGATAGTCAGCCACTCCTTTTACTTCCTTTGACTCCCTACCAAGCAAACTAATCTGCACCCTGTCGTTGAGTTTGCCATCTGCTTTAGCACGCCAGTGAAGTTCTGCGCCGAGACTGTTCGGGTAATCGGTTGTTTTTATGGAAAGCAGTTGCCACCTATTTTGAAAACACGCAACAACTTGCTGTTCGACCGGACATGCAAAACCTCTTTGTTCGACCTGTTTTGTAGAAGCCGACTTGCCTTGTGGAGCTTTCTTGTCTAAAAATGTTGGGACATTGTCGAAACCACGATCGTATAGATGTCTCTCAGCAATTTCATCGATCACCACATCTGGTCTTTCGCCAGCAACCACTTCCGGCAGTAGCAATCTCGCCAGATGAAACTCGGAGAAACTGAATTTCTCAGCAAGATATGGTTGCAAAAATTCCATAAACGAATCATGCAAAACGAATGCCCGTGGTAGTTTTGCGTCGTATGTTCGGTAAGCTGTTGGCTCGGTAGCGGTCTCGACAATACCACTTTCAAAACGAGGAAGACCTTTATTGTCGACTTCATGTGCATGTTTTTGCAAAATGGTGGCGGTGAGACTTTTTTTGTCGACGATACTTTTTTGCAAGCCTAGCAACATGGACAGATCACCGCTGTGATTGTCTTTCTCCAATTGGATTTCGTTACTTTGAAACGGCGTCAGAGCAGGCAGCCTTAAGTGTATTTGACGAAATAATTGTTGCGCTACAAGATACGCACCATAGCGATTCCAGTGACTGTCATTGGAAAAATAAAGTGGTTTATCAAGTGCCTCGTGCTGTTTTGCTTGAAGCAATAAAGAACGCGCATCGACGTAATCTACTTTTTCTTTCGAAAGGGCTGCCTGCAATTGCTCAAGTCGACTCGCTCCTGCCCCTCTAACCCAACCTGGTGGCATTAATTCGGGATAAATGGTGCCTTTTTCAGGAGCAAGAAGAAGAACGTATTTGGCGCCATGGGCAGCAAGAAGATCCCGACGCGCGCAAAATGACTTGACTGCGGCATTGAGTTCTGGCTCTGTGTAAGGAGCAAGATTCTGTTGAGTGACCGGTAGTTTATTCAAAGCATAAAACAACCAGTGATTGCCACCGAGCGCGACCGAGGCATTGCCAGAACTGCGCAGAATTGCATAATCTAAATAATTACGCCATCGGCTCAGTGTCAATCTAAGCAAAAAGTGGTCGTTGTAGAAATTCTCAAACAGCGCAGGAAAACCAGGCAGATCGCGACGCAATGATCTCAAGGGAGGGAAACTGGCCAGGTTCCTGTTTTCTGCTTTGGAAATCGAATCTGAATGTTTTGAGTCGACTGCGCCAACTAGACCCAGACACGCAAAAACTATCAACGACGTCACGAAGACCGCCGACACAAGGAAGTTCTCAGACTTCATGCAGGCAAAGACAGAAAATCACGGTCGCCATCCCAGAAACAGGTCATCGACTAAGCGTTTTATTATAACAACTATCAAAGAGATTTTTGGCTAGGCTAAAGGTTTGTCAGAATGACGCGGCAAATCCTGAAACAGGTTACATCTCTCTATTGAGATTGAATTGCCGCATCTTGCTGACACAAAGCTAGACGGTAAGCCAGTTTAATTGGTTCCCGGCGCTTAGCCAAATGTCAAATATTATTTGGAACCGTGCTTTTTGATTTCAACATCGAGTGTATCAATAACTTTAAGCAATTCGTTGCGCTTACTGAGCGCCAATTCACAACTTACCGCCTGATTGAAAGCGGCTTTGGATTCGACCAATCTGTTCTGGTCGTAAAGACAATTGCCCAGATTCTCATAACCTCCGCCAAATCCTTTGTCGAGAGCGACGGCCTTGCGGCAGGCGGCCTCACCAGATTTTGGATCGTTGCAGTGTTCGTAAGCAAAACCCATGTTGGCGAAAAAATTAGGGTCATAAGGATATACAGCAATTGCCGCCTGATATTTTTTGACTGCGTTTTTATAGTCCTTCGAGCGTGAGCAATCGATGCCTTGATTAAAAAGTACAGTTGCCTTTTTCCAATCGGCAATTTTTCCCTTACCTGGAAATCCTGGCGCATTGGGAATTGAGCTAGCTTCAACCTGATTTTGTTGAGCATTTGACGGTTGCACTGTAAGTGTTGCAAGCGATGAGCAGCTGATTAAAGCTGCCACTGTGAGCGGTATCAAGCGAATTGTCTCGTTCATAGAATAAAAGCAGTCCTTTAATGAGGCATCGAAACGCGAGGGACAAATTTAAAAAAGCATTCAAAAAAACAACAGCCGGAATAAATCCGACTGTGTAAAAGATATTAGGTCATTTTATTGAGACAAAGCAACCGCAGAATCGTGATGCCATTGTGCATAAGACTTATGCATGGGAATTATGCACTAAGCGATACGAGCAGCTTTCTTCTTCAGTTCTTGTACGAGGTCTTCTTGACCGAGCAGGTAGCCGCGACGCGCCTGGTCGTCAGCGTAAGTGATAATAGCTTCGGTGACGCTATTGAGCATCGACATCGGTACAAATTCGGAAACTTGATTGAGCAAACGTTCAACCGACATCCACTCTTCTGTATTCAACGGAATGGCATCATCGAGCCGAGCGATGATTGTGTAGTTGCGAAGTTTATCAACCTTTGTATTCATGGTTACACCTTTTTCCAGAATGGCAAACAACAATTCCCAACTCGGTAACCGAGTCTCGTAAAGTGAAATCAACTGTCTTAATCAGTTGCGTTCTGTCTCTCTGAATCTTTTATGCCCGGCAAAAAGTTCCCTAACCCCCAAACTTAGATGCCAAGCGGAGTTTTAGTTATTTAGAATACTTCTCCAGGTACAGTTTTTTAACGAAAAGCTCAGCTGAAGCGCGATCCTGCACTTCATTAAATCCTTGAGCCTCATCCAGATCAGCGAGTAAAGTGCCGATAACTGGTCCACCACTGATACCGAGCAAAGTCATGATCTGATTGCCATCCAGTAGTTTGGGCTGCAGTTTAGCGGCATTTTCGAAATCCTTGTAGCCGTTCATCAAATCGATCAAGCTGCTATCGAGATAATCTCGATTCTCTCCCATCAATCCTGGCCCACAGGTGGCACCAAGGTCAGCAAAAGCAAGCATCATCAATTCTGGCGTATCAACTCCACAGCTGCGATAAAAACGTCTGACAGCGCGCTCAGTCGGCAAACCCTGATGAAACAGCTGACCAGGGCGCAAATGCCAGGCAATCAACTTGACGATAAATTTGCTTACTGGTTTAGACCACTTCATGCGCTCGGCAAGCTGCTCACACAAGTCCGCACCAACTCTGTCATGGCCGTAAAAGGTGTGACGCCCGTCATCGTTTATAACCCAGGTTTCTGGCTTGCCTATGTCGTGCAAGAGGGCTGCTACCTTAGTTGCGGCAAGCCGCGAAACGCCAAATGATAATTCTCCGCTTGCTGATTCCAGTACAAAGTCCGGCATTTGCGCCATACGACTTTCAAGTTGAGGAATAGTCTCAAGGCTGTGTTCAAATAAGGCTAAATGGTGGAAGGCGTTAGCTGTGACACGGCGACATTCAGTCAGCTCGGGAAAAATTGCTTCAAGCAATCCAGCTGTGCCCATATCAAAAATAAAGCGACCGGAATTCTTTTGATTGAAAATTGCGAACAGTTCGAAATTTATTCGCTCCACTGCCGTTTGAGCAAGACGAGGCACATGATTTTCCAACCATTGCCTGGTACTCATTTCGATATTGCCGTCAATAGCGGCCGCAAATCGATAGGCTCTGAGAATGCGGAGTGGGTCTTCTATAAATACAGACTCAGAAACAGCTCTAATCGTCAAATTTTCGAGATCGTTCAGACCGCCCACATAATCGACAATCTGTCCAGGATTGAGAGGATCCCAAACCAGTGAATTAATAGTGAAGTCGCGCCGCCAGACATCGGCTTCAATGGTACCGCCGACGCAACCAGCAAAATCTAATATGTTGCCATTGTCCAGAACCACTCTAGCTGTGTCATTTGCTTCATCGAGTGGGACGAAGTGCCCATTCATTTTGTCAGCGACGTACTTGGCAAAAACAAAAGCATGCCCGCCTTCCACAGCAAAATCAAAATCCTTAAAAGGCTTGTCGCTGGATGTCATTTTGCCGGAGGCAATAAGCAAAGCGTCGCGCAGGTAGCCGCCGACAAGATACAGCCTATGTCCGGTTTCATCGGCGATAGAAAGTGCACGCTTGACGTCATCGTACCCCGCAGGCTGGACGGAGCCTGGTAGAGCGACTTGTTTTCGGGTGCTAAAATCAGACAATCTTCTTTACTGGCGTTGATGTTAGGGGTATTCCGGTGACCGGGTACCGTTTGCACTACCAGTATAGATGAATGAGCTTGAGCTTGGTTGAGGCTTTTCCAACTCAGTCTATAGCTTCGTGCTGCAATTTCTCTGCTTCTTCCTGTGAGAAGTGGAAGTGGCCTGCCAGATAGACCAGACCGCCGACAAGACTAATAAAGGTATTCAAACCAAGCCAGATGACAGCGAAAGTAAAGGCATGAGATTTATCAACGCCGGCAACTGGAAGCATCAAGAAATAGGTATAGGCACCTTCTCTTACGCCGATGCCGTTAAAGCTGGGAGTGATAAATCCAAGTACAGCTACTGCTGGATAAAAAATGAAGTAGTACCACAGAGGCACACTCCACAAGCCCAGCGACCAGGCAATCAAAATATGACAACCGACAATAATTGCTTGCAGAAGCACTGACTGCAGAAGCGCCATGACTATCAGTTTTTTATTTGTCCAGAAAATCGTGGCAGAGGAATTATTGAATTTTTGAGTCAACCAGTGCTCTTGTCCCAGCAACTTGCGTGAAAGCAAAGGCATCAGGGGCACAACGCAAAAAACGCCGAAGGTACCCGCAAAAATTGGCAACTTCATTGCCCCCGGCAATCCACTTGCGCCTGGTCCGAATAAAATGCCCAGCGTTGCAAACATAAAAAGAACGGCAATGCCCACTGCGCGGTCGGCAAGGACGGAGTAGAAGGCCTGCTTATAGCGCCCGGTTCCTTTAGAAAGGTAATAGCAGCGGCTGACATCGCCACCAACGGTAGATGGCAGAAATAAATTGAAGAACAATCCAACAAAGCAATATTGCAGCAATTGCAGGACGGGCTTTTCGAAGCCAAGGGCGGCTGCGAGCAATTTCCAGCGATAGGCATTAAGAATCGTGCTGCCCACAAACACAAGAATCGCTGCTGACAAAAACCAGAGATTCGCTTGGGAAGCCACTTCAATGGTTTTAGTCAAATCGACTTTGCCAAAGATAAACAGCGAAGCGAAGAGGATGAGGCTGAATAGTATCTTGAGCTTGAGCTGGGCACCTTTCGACAAGCTTGTAACTCTCGTCAGAATGCCATTCTTTATTCCTGATCGGACACTTTGCTGCATCGGCTCTATTAACTCGTCCCGCGTCATTAACGGCTTTGCCGAGGTCAGACTCTGAGATTCCATTCCCCTAATACCTTCACTTCAGACAATAGAACAATGTTAGGAGGTATCGCTTGGCTTGTCTTGCTCAAACATTTAAGGTCAAGATAAATGGGTCAGAAAAGGCTTGTAAATACCTCGAATTCCCCACCAAATTATTGACTGGGCGACAATTAGGCCTCGACTAACAATTCGACATAGGAGTAAAATTAAAATTCCTGAACGCAGCAAGAAGTTTTTCAAGACCTCGGTCGGCTTTGCTTTTAACTAATTGAAGTAATGCAAATAGCGAAATTTTCGCTTAAAACGGGGATAAATTGATAGAGACGAGCGTCATCAATAAGAGGACCCTGACTTTTAAGCGCAAGTCCTCACTGCCCTGGCCGAATTTTGTGCTCAATGCCGTAAGATTTAAGAAGTAACTGTCAAGCATCATCTGAAAATCAAAGAAGCCTTGAACTGGCACCGAAATCTAACAGACAGTGTGACAAGACAAACCTATTAGTAGATAATCGACTTATAAATAGAACTGAGGTAGGCATAGTGTTTGAACGCAAACGAGCAGCGAGAATAGGCGGCTTGCTGTCCCTAAGTTTGCTCTTTTTTGGCTTGCAGCAATGGCTTTTAACGGGCGAGCGCCACAATCAAAATGAGCAACGCGTATTGGTGGCAGATAATTCTGGCGCTGGATCGCTCAACTTACTGGCTCAATCCACACCGCGCACAGCGATAACGCCAACCCAGCAGTACAACAAAGCCTGGCGCATTATCAAAGATGGTTATTACGACCAGAAATTCAATGGTCAAGACTGGAGTCGCTGGGAGCATCATTACGATGGCAAACTGAAGACCAGCGATGATGCACATAAGGGCATTGAAACGATGCTCGCCAGCCTGTCTGATCCATATACTCGTTTTTTAGACAGAGACGCCTTCGATGAAGAGAAGTCTCAAATCGAAGCCCATTTGTTTGGCGTGGGCATGCAGCTTGGCATGAACAAAGGCCACAAGGTAGTGGTTATTGCTCCAATTGAAGGCACACCAGCTTCCAAAGCCAATGTGCAACCAGGCGACGAAATCACAGAAGTAGATGGTAAGCCAGTTCAGGGGCAGTCACTCGATGTTGTCGTCAAACAAATTCGAGGCGCTATCAACACCAAAGTCAGTATCACTTTCATGCGCAAAACCGAGAAGCGCAAAGTGGACCTCAACCGTGCTGAAATCCCAATTAGAGCCATTGCCTCTACCGAGAAACTACCTGACAATATAGGTTACATCCGCCTCGATAGCTTTATCTCGCAAAAAGCGAATAAAGAAATGCGTGACTCTTTGAAGAAACTCGCCGATTGCGATGGACTAATCATCGATTTGCGCAATAACCCTGGTGGACTGCTTGCTAACGCCATCGACATCGCCAATATGCTGCTTTTGAAAAAGAACAGCATCATTGTTTCCACCATTGATTCAGATGGTTACAAAAACTCGACCCCGGCTATGGGTGAGCCACTGACGAGACAGCCTCTGGTTGTTTTGATTAACGGTGGCAGTGCCAGCGCCAGCGAAATTTTGAGCGGTGCTCTGCGTGATAACAATCGCGCCAAATTAGTTGGACAGAAGTCCTTCGGTAAAGGACTTGTTCAAGCCATCAACAGGCTTGAAGACGGTTCTGGTATCAATGTCACAATTGCTCGATATGTCACTCCTAACGATACTGACATTCACAAAGTGGGCATCGTGCCCGACTTCAAAGTTGATTTGAAAGAAGCTGATTACACCAACGGCAAAGGTCCATGGTGGATCGATGTCAATTATTCGAGCTTCAAGCATCAACCAGCTGATGGCAAAGACATTCAGTTGTCTAAAGCCATTGAAGTGATGAAAGAGCAAATTCACAAGACCACAGATACAACAGCTTCGGCGACAACAGCGACGCCCAAGAACTAGAGCAGACTAAAGCAACAAACGAAGACCTAAAAAATGCAGCCAGTCGGCTGCATTTTTTGTTTAGCCTTGGCTAGCAATCTATCCCTTCAATGGCGCGACCATGATGCTTGAGCTGCGTCGTCATAGATATAGTCGTAGCAGCATCCATCAGCCAATCAGGGGCTCTGCGTCCGGTGAAGATAAGCAATGTGGGGTCACGACGCATCTCGACGACGCGCTTGAGTTCATCCCATTCAATCAATCCAACGCGAGCGACATCCAGAACTTCGTCGCCGATAACCACATCATCGCCGCGCTCTAAAGCTTGTTTCAAGAAAGTCAGCCCCTGACGCGCTGCTTCTTTATCTTCAGGCAAGATGCCATTGGGCGAGCTATACAGGCGAAACGAACCTTTAGGACCGCTGCCTATGCGATTGACACCAGTATATTGAACAATTAGTTTTCCAAAACCGGGCTCTGCATGGGTTGCAAGGGCTCTTAAAGCTTTGCCTTCGCTGGAGTTTTCTTCCAGTTTGTCAAAGAAAGTGAGACTGGCATTCTTAGAGCGACTGAGGGCGCGCAAGATGACGCCGAAAGTGGCGGTGGATTTACCATTGCCCGTTCCTAAGTAGAGCCGAACTCTTTCTACATTATGTTCATCCATTGTTTTAAACCACTACTGGCAGTCAGTTCTCCAACCGCCTAATCATATCGTTTTTGAACCCATTCTCCACATTCTCGATGAGCGATGCTCATACGTCATGAATCACAGGAGTTGGTTGACCGTTGTCATCAACACACACGAAAGTCAAATCAGCGGCTGTCACATAGCAAATCGCACCATTGCGATCTGTCTCCACATCCACATGCACCGATACTGAAGTGCGCCCGATTTTGAGAATCGATGAATAGAAAGAGACGACTTCGCCCACATGCACGGGAGCCTTGAAAACTACCTCTTTCATAGCCACAGTGACATAACGCTGCCGGGTCACCTTGCCAACTTCCACTGAGCCTGCAAGATCTATATAACTGAGAATTATGCCGCCGAAAATCGTCCCTCGGCTGTTAGTATCGCGGGGCAATAAAACCACACGAATAGCCGGGTCGCGTTTATGTTGTACGTAACCAGTCAATTTGTCTTCCTCCTAGTAAGTTAAACCGTTAACGGTTTAACTGTAAATCGAGAAAAGGACGAGCAGTGCCCGTCCTTTTTCATTATTTTCAATTGAGCCGTCAGTTTTTAGGTTGTTGAGGCAGCGCCTGATGGATGATGTTTGGTGGCATCAAATCTCTTGGCCACGACATCCCAATCGAGGTTCTTGACGAAGGCATCGAGATATTTTGGTCTTTCAATACCGTAATCGACCATGTAGGCATGCTCATAGACATCAAGCACCAGTATTGGTACTACATTGGCCGGCGCCCACATATTATGACTGTCAAGACCAAAAGCGCTCAGATGCGAACCACGAGTGTTGTAGCCAATTACGACCCAACCGCGCATCGACTTGCCAGCAGCTTTTAAATAATCCATGAATTTGCCGGTAGAGCCCCAACGATCTTCCAGAGCATTCTTTAGATCGCCAGTCGGTTCGCCACCCTTACCGCCAAGATTACCAAAATAAAACTCATGATAGATTGCGCCATTCATGGCAAAACTTTCTTCCATCAATAGTTCACGCAATGGCGAATAAGTTGCGTTCGCTGTAGCAAGATCAACTTCCTTGAGCTTGTCGTAAATCTCGTTCGATTTACCGATATATCCTTTGTACAGCTTGAGATGCTGTTCAATTTGACTGGCCGAAAAACCATCCATACCCTTGGTCAAATTCGAGAAGTCTTTAGCCACATAGATGGCACTGGCAGCCTGTCCAGTGGCAGCAGCAGCAGCTACACCAGGTGCAGCGGCCATAGCTGGCGCTGCCGATAGCAACCCGCCAGCGGCCATGGCGCCCATCATCAACACTTCTCGACGGGTCATGATGCCTTGGTCAGACACTTCGTAATTCCCTACAATTTCGCGATCTTTTGAAGTCATCGTCGTCTCCTAGACAGCAACAGAAATAATCAGACTAGCCAAGTGAATTAAAAATGTATTTGTCGCAGCAAATTCTGCTTACACTTTCAGCCCAACGCGCTACATTTAGCAAGGGTTCAGCTTAGCATAAACTGCCACAAGCAAAATACATTTATGTACTGGCTTCGCCCATGTCTGTCTGTTCCGTCAGATTCAAAAAAAAACTATTACAGAGTAAAAAATGAACACAATCAAAACCGATGAGACAAAAACTCCCCCGAAGGCTCTTAGAACAAGTGCTAGCTATAGCATTACGCTGAGGATGAAAATCAAGAACACGGCTGGCATGCTTGGTAAAGTCACTTCAAAAATTGGCGAAAATGGCGGAGACATCGGTGCTATCGACATTGTTGGCTTTGAAAAAGAGCACGTCATTCGCGATATCACAATCAATGTGGCAGGTGAACGTCACGGCGAAGAAATCGTCAACACACTAAGAGAAATGAGTGACATCGAAATCATCAACGTTTCTGATCGTACGTTTCTGATGCATTTGGGCGGCAAAATTCATGTGACCAGCAAGGTGCCCTTAACTAATCGAGATGACCTTTCTATGGCCTACACGCCTGGCGTGGCACGCGTTTGTATGGCTATTCATGCTGATAAAGAGAAGGTCTATAACCTCACGATTAAGCGCAATACCATTGCTGTAGTGACAGATGGAACGGCCGTTCTTGGTCTGGGAGATATTGGGCCGGAAGCTGCTCTGCCGGTAATGGAAGGCAAAGCAATGCTCTTCAAAGAATTTGGCAAACTGGATGCATTTCCGATTTGTCTGGATACAAAAGACACAGAAGAAATTATCAAGGCCGTTAAATTAATTGCCCCTGTATTTGGTGGCATAAATCTCGAAGATATTTCCGCACCACGTTGTTTCGAAATTGAAGAACGCTTGAAGAAAGAGCTGGATATCCCGGTTTTCCATGACGATCAGCATGGCACAGCTGTAGTTGTTCTGGCTGCTTTGATTAATGCTTTAAAAATCGTCAAAAAAGAAATGAAAGATCTCAAAGTTATTGTCAGTGGTGTAGGCGCTGCCGGCGTTGCCTGTTCAAAAATCTTGATGCACGCAGGCGTGGTCAACATAGTTGGCTTCGACCGCGCTGGCGCTATCTACAAAGGGCGCAAAGAAAACATGAATTTCATGAAGGACTGGTTTGCCGACAACACCAATCCACATGGCATCAAAGGCAGCTTGCAAGAAGCGCTCGAGGGAGCGGATTTATATATGGGACTTTCTGGTCCTGGCACCATTGAAGCGCATTTTCTTTCTAAAATGGCTCGCGACCCAATTGTATTTGCAATGGCCAACCCAACTCCTGAAGTAATGCCGGAAGATGCTGCACCTTATGTACGCGTTATGGCAACAGGACGTTCGGATTATCCTAATCAAATCAATAATGTTCTTTGCTTTCCCGGGATCTTCCGAGGCGCTCTCGATTGCCAGGCGTCCGACATCAATGAAGAAATGAAGTTGGCAGCAGCTTATGCTATTGCCTCAGTGGTTTCAGATGCTGAATTGAGCGAAGATTACATCATTCCAGGCGTATTCAATCCGCGTGTGGTTGAAACCGTGGCGCCTGCAGTTATTAAAGCAGCTCAAGCAACAGGCGTAGCCAGACGAGCACCTAAAGGCATCGGCGGTGACGACTATGCCATTTGATCGTAAGTAAAAAGATCACTCCAGGGATTAAATCAATCAGAGTCAAAGAGATATTGACTTCGGTTCGTGGCATTCATATAGATGAAGCTGGTCAGCGCCATTGGAGGACTCATGCCCGATTACGAGAAGACACGGCTTAAAAGAGAAGCCGAAGCTAATGCCAGAACAGCTCTAGAACGCGAAGAACGCAGAAAAATCGAACAAAAAGAAAGAGAACGCGCTAAAAAAGATCATGAGCGAAGGCACTGGGAAGGCATCGCGATGGATAAAAAGAAAGCGGCGGCTAACATCGAAGGTCTGGCCATGCAGAAAAAAACCGAAGAATTCATGGACAAACTGACTGCCGAAAAGGAAGCTCGAGAAGCTGCTGAACGCGCACAGGAAGCAGAAGAGCGTAAACGGCAAGTACAGGAAATGATTAAACAGTCCGAACTGCAGCAACAGCAAAAGGCTGCAGGACTTCCAGTAACCGAAACGCCCGGGCAGAATCCTCCGCCTCCATCAATGCCCCAGAAGCCGCAGGGCTTTTGAGATCCATTGAAGGAATAATTGCTGACCTAACTACGACGTATGGTCGTGCAAAATCTTCCAGCCATTTTCGTCTTTAATAAAGACGAGACTAAAAATGCCACTTAATTTCGAATGGTCGGTTTTCTCGACCTGCCATTGACCAATGCAGATTGCTGATGTCGGTGAAACATCCACGTATTTCAAGTCAGAAAACGTGAGCATTCCCATAGATTCGCGATTGTCGCCGTAGCGTTTCTTGTAGCGCGCTTCGATGGCATCGAAACCGTAAACTTGAGCGTCTTTCGAGACATAGGAAGTATCGCCACGTCTGGAATAGGTGTTCATAAAAGCGGACAAATCACCATCGTTCCAGGCCTTCGCCTGAGCGTTCAGAGCTTTTTCAATCTCCGTGCGAGCCCGCTCGAATTGGCTTCCGGAATGCTCAGCCTTGCGCGCCTGCACAGCATTTTGCGGAAAACTCAGACTGCCGCCAATACCAATGCTTATGATCGCCAGCAAAGCGGCATTACGAACCGAGAAAGCGGAGATTCTCAATTTATTTACCCTCGAATTTTGGTGCTCTTTTTTCTAAAAACGAGCGCACACCTTCAGCACAATCTTGAGATTTGAGCAGCTTGCGCACAGTCGGCCCCATATCTTTTGCTGCAGTAGTGAATCCTTCGCGCTCGAGCTGACGAGCTGAAGCGATAGTTGCCTGCACCGCAAGTGGTGCTTGAGCGGCAATTCGTTCAGCGATAGCAATGGCCCGTTCTAACTGTTTGCCAAGCGGTACAACTTCTTGGACAATATTTAGACGATAAGCCTCATGCGCGTCGAATTCATCACCAGTCAGCAGATAACGCATAGCATTGCCCCAGCCAGCATATAGAGGTAAACGCAATGTTGCTCCGCCAAACGGCATGATGCCGCGCGAGACTTCCAGCTGGCAGAATTTGGTATCGTCAGCAGCAATCACACAATCAGTTGCGAGTGCAAGCTCGATAGCCAAAGTGTAACAACGTCCATGAACAGCCATTACCAAAGGTTTGACACGATCGCGACCGCCAGTCACGCCCCACGGGTCAACACAACCTTCAGGCAAAAAAGCCTCGCCTGTGGCAAACATTGGCATTGAAGCCGCAAGGTCGATGCCAGCTGTGAATGAATCGCCATGCGCGAACAAAACAGAGCAATTAATTTCTTTGTCTTCGTCGGCGGCGGTTAGCGCCTTGGCGAGTCCGATGAACATTGCTGGGTCAAAAGCATTGAGTTTGTGCGGGCGATCAAGACCGATAAGCATAATCTTGCCTTTGCGCTCAATCGTGATACGGTCTTCAATGCGCTCTATACCCGCCGATTTGAGCGATTGATTAAGACGTAAATTGTCGACCAAAACTCTTCGAAGAATTTTCCCAGATGCCGATTTGGGGATTGCATCAACAAATTCGATAGCGCGAATACGTTTGTAGGAAGTGACTTTAGAGGCGATAAAATCCATCAGCTCGTTTGCTGCAATCTCGGACTTTTTAACAACGAAAGCCATGGGAATTTCGCCAGCTTCGGCATCAGCTGCCGGTACTACGGCTGCATCAGAAACGGCTGGATGAGTAAGTAGCAAGCCTTCCAATTCAGCTGGCGCGACCTGAAAGCCCTTATATTTAATAAGCTCTTTGACTCGATCGACGACATAACAAAAACCATTTTCGTCGAAGCGGCCAATATCGCCAGTGTGTAGCCACCCTTCGTCGTCGAGCATTTGTCTGGTCTGCTCGAGACTATTGAGATAGCCTTTCATGATCTGCGGACCTTTAATAAAGATCTCGCCATCTTGCATACTCTTTAAATCATTTTTCGTAGCCACATCAACGATGCGGCAGACTGTATTTGGCAATAATTGACCGACAGAGCCGGCTTTATTTTTCTCCGCGTTCCTATAGCCTGAGTGAGTACCTGGACTGGCCTCAGTCATGCCGTAACCCTGCGTGACGACGCAATTAAGGCGGTCCTCACAAGCTTGTGCAAGGGCAGCATCCAGTGGGGCCGCGCCAGAATAAACCAGCTGCAGAGACCTAAGGTCAAACTTATCCACAAGCGGGTGCTTAGCAAGCATGAGCACCAGAGGCGGTGCCACATAAGTTTCGGTCGCTTTGTAGTCCTGCATCGCTTTCAAATACGCTTCTGCGTCAAATTGAGACAGGGTAACAGTAGTAGCGCCTACAACCATTGTCGTATTGACAAGAATCGTCATGCCATAGATATGAAAGAAAGGTAAAACGCTGCAGACAACGTCAACCTCATCGCTAGTTTTAATGGCCACCGATTGCAAAATATTAGCGACTAGATTGTAGTGAGTAAGCATTACTCCTTTGGGCAAACCTGTGGTACCACTGGAAAAAGGCAGTGCCACTACATCTTGACGAACATCAAATTCAATGACCGGGGACTTTGCATCAGTTTGCAGAACCTTTTTCAAAGAAGTTGCGCCTGCCGCTTCACCGATGACAATGATTTCGTTTACTGTCGGCGCATTTTTAGCCGCTTCTGCAGCCTTTTCCATAAAATGTGGAATCGTCACTATTTTTTTTGCGCCAGTTGCTTTGAGCTGATGAGCAAGGTCTTCAGCAGAAGAAAGCGGATTAACGGTCGTGATGGTGCCGCCGGCAGCTGATGTGCCCAGAAAAACGGCCGGATATTCGGGGACGTTTGGCGAGTAGAGTGCAAGGACATCATGTTTGGCAAAACCGGTGCTTGCTAGATAAGCGGCCATTCGATCGACGTAGATAGCCATCTGCTTGTAAGTGACTGTGCGCCCTGAAGGAGCGTCAATGAAAGCCGCTTTGTCACCGAGTCTCGAACAATTTGTTAGCACCAACTGATGCAGAGGGATCTCTGGAATATCGACATCCGAATGAGGGCTTTTGAAAATCATGAGAGCCTCCGCATAGTTTTAAACCGTTTTTAGAGTTTGCGCGCCAATGCAACCACAGCTTGCCATTCGGACGAGGTCACAGGCTGTACCGACAGTCTGCTACCCTTTTGCAGCAGAACCATATTCTGCAAGGCAGCGATGCCGCGCAAATCTTCCAGAGACAAGACTCTTGCAAAAGACTCGACAAATTTGACGTCCACCATATACCAGGTGGGGTTGGCTTTGTCACTTTTGGGATCGAAGTGAACGTCATTTTTGTCAAAGGCTGTGAAATCTGGATAGCCTGCTTTGACAATTTCGGCAATTCCGGCGATTCCTGAAGGAGCAGCGTTGCTGTGGTAGAAAAATAATTGATCGCCGACCTTCATGGTGTCGCGCATAAAATTACGCGCTTGATAATTTCTGACACCATCCCAGTGGGTGGTTTGAGCCGGAACTTTCTCCAGATCTTCGATGGAAAAAACGTCGGGCTCCGACTTCATTAACCAGTAGTTCTTTTCTTCTTTCTTTGCCACCACTTAATTTCCTGAAAACTGGGCTGGACGATTCAAAAGGCTAAAAACAGACACAAAAAGGATTCGAATCAATATCACTTATATATTTAAAAGATATACTTATTCAAAAATGCATATATACTTTATATCTAAAGAGTGTGTAATGCATATCTAGCGCGTTTACTCAATTTTCTCGCGCTCGGGAGTGCTGATAATTTTAGAGCTCGAAATGTCTGAGGCACTGGTTTGAATCTGAGGTCTCTTTTCAGGGGTATCATGGCCAGTTTCAAGGGCAGCTGGATCACTTCGAGTGATCGACTCAGGAGCCACTGGCTTGACCTTGTCGCCAGATGATTCAGCTGCCATCGCCTGTTTCTTTTTCTGATAGCGACTTTGTTTATGCCGATTGAGAACTTCGGCGAAGAACAAAGCCATAACCAGCACTACTGAAGCAAGCATCAAAAAGTATTTTTCCTGATGCACACAAGCTGCGGCCAACAGGCCAAAGCAGGCGCTGACAAAATAAATCAGATAGGCGACTTTCTTTTGCGACATGCCAGTTTGCAAAAGTCTGTGGTGAATGTGACCAGCATCTGGTTCAAAAATTGATTTGCCTTTAGCCAGCCGTCTGACAATCGCCCAGGAGGTGTCGAGAATAGGAAAGAACATAATCAACACAACGAGAACAAATGTTGGCGCCACAACTGTAGCAACAGTGGCTCCCTTGATCACTCCCATAATAGAGATGGCAGCAAGAACGAAGCCAACGAGATAGGCACCAGAATCGCCTAGAAAAATACGAGCAGGATTGAAATTCCAGCGCAAAAACCCGAGTAAGGCACCAGCAAGAATTGCAGCCAGCAATCCAGCATATGGTCTATCGAGTGCGCCCACTGACACCGACCAAACAGTAATAGCGGATATCGCCGAAACGCCTGCAGCCAGCCCGTCCATGCCATCAATAAGGTTGACAGCATTAGCGATACCAACCAGCCAGAAAACAGTCAAAGGCAAACTAAGCCAGCCAAGACTGAGAGCGTGATTATCCAGAGGAATCTGGAACAAGCCAAGATTGATACTATCCCATCCCCATGGAATAGGCAGTGTCTTAATGCGCACACCCAGCGAGTAGGCAGCGCTTGCAGCAAGAATCTGCACCAATAGTTTGACCTTGGCTGGAATCGACTCCAGGTCATCGAGCAACCCAAGTACGAAAATCAGAGTGCCACCAACTGCAATACCAGCAAGTCCTCCCTCATATCCACGAGCGTCTTTGGGAAACCGCCCTGTCAATGCAATCAAGATACCCATGGTGAGCATCACGCCAATATAAATGGCCACCCCACCCAGCCGCGGAACCGGATCTTTATGGATACGTCGGTCTTCGCCTGGTTTATCGACAAGACCAAGTTTCATCGCTCGTGAGCGAATCTCTGGCGTCAACCACCAGCTGATTCCCATAGCAATAAGAAAGCCAGGAAATTGCGCCGAATCAAGGTGCGTGCCGCATGAAAAAACAACCCAGCACACGCCCACAACTAAGAGGAGAGCCTGGCTGATTCTGATGGCTATCTTGGAGGTCTTCAACTATGTTCCTACATTGGCCATGCGGCCTTTTGGTTACCGAACCCCAGCTAAGCGGTCGCGATAAAGCGGGAAACGACTACAAAGGTCTCCAACGGACTTCCAGACTTTGTCATGGACGGCAGCATCTTCTGGATTTTTTAATTTATCAGTGAGAATTTGTCCGATGATTTTCATCTCCGGTTCTTTCATGCCACGAGTGGTGACAGCCGGTGTGCCAATTCTGATACCGCTTGTGACCATCGGCTTTTCCGGATCATTAGGAATAGTGTTTTTATTGGTTGTGATGTGCACGGTATCAAGCAGAGCCGAAGCTTTCTTGCCTGTCATTTTAATAGGACGCAAGTCAGCAGTCATCAAATGATTGTCGGTGCCGCCAGAAACGATGCTCACTCCATTATCCATAATGCTTTGAGCCAATGCTTTAGCATTCAGAACAATTTGGTTTTGATAAGTCTTGAATTCTGGTTGCGACGCTTCGTGAAAAGCGACTGCCTTAGCGGCTATTACGTGCATCAGCGGTCCACCCTGAATGCCAGGAAAAACAGCTTTATCGATTGCAGATGCAAATTCTTCCTGACACATGGTCACGCCACCTCTTGGCCCACGCAATGTTTTGTGCGTAGTGGTGGTGACAAAATGAGCATGAGGGAAAGCATTGGGATGAATGCCAGCGACAATGAGTCCAGCAATGTGTGCGACGTCGGCCATCAGAAGAGCACCGACCGAATCAGCAATTTCTCTGAATTTTTTGAAATCGATAACGCGGGAATAGTTGCTCGCACCACAGATCAAAAGCTTTGGTTTCTTTTGCAGAACGAGATCGGCGACGTTATCGTAATCAATCAAACCAGTCTCGGCATTAACGCCATAGAAACTAGCGTCGAACCACTTGCCAGACATAGCTACCGGCCAGCCGTGGGTTAAGTGACCACCATGGTCTAAGCTCATTCCCATAATTGTTTCGCCTGGTTTCATCATGGCGAATAAAACAGCCATGTTCGCCTGAGCACCAGAGTGCGGTTGAACGTTTGCATGAGGCGCATCAAATAGTTTTTTCACGCGATCGATTGCCAAGCGCTCGATGCCATCCATAAATTCATTGCCACCGTAGTAGCGTTTGCCTGGATAGCCTTCTGCGTATTTGTTGGTACAAACACTGCCCTGAGCTTCTAAGACAGCCTCAGAGACAAAGTTTTCACTTGCAATGAGCTCGATGCCATTTTGCTGACGTTCCAGCTCCATGGAGATTTGGTGGTAAATTTCGGGATCGGTTTCTCTGAGACCAGACACGAGGCAATCTCCTCAACAAGAGCTATAAACGCCTTTATTTTAGCCTTTTTTGGTTAAAGGCGTGTTGAAAAATCGATCTGACCTGGAATTAAGCCTGCCAGACTTCAGACATCTATCAAATCAAGGGCTTTCATGCGGCGGCTACTGCGGTGCTCAAGATAAGTCTGAATCAGCTTTCTCGCCGCTTGATTAGCTCGAATCATACCCTCTGAGGCATTTGTTTCGAGTTGATCATGCTTTAAGCCCGAAGACATCGTCACCAATCTCTTCCAGACCAGAGGCGTGATATGCGTTGTGACGTGTCCGGCATATGGCTTGTATTTACGCTCTTGCAAAACGGCATTGCTTTGAGCACCTTCGCCGTACTCGAACGAAAAATGCTCCTGCACAGACTCCTGATTTTTACCGCGATGACAGTCGCTGCAAATTAGACCACCGGAATCATGATGAAAAATAGCCAGGCGGTACTCGGTCATCGGCTCCGCGCAAGCAATACATATTGTCAGCTCAGGCTTGTACCCCAGCTCATCGAGAAGATGCAATTCGAATTCTAGAGATAAAAGAACAGGGTCTTCCTCAGAATCAGCCATCCGACTGAGAGACAGTCCCAGATACTCAAAGAAGGCGGCACTTTCATCGCTTAAACCCTGGCCAAAACTTTGAGTCAATTCGGCGAAATAGAGGGCAAATGAAAGTCTGGTCAAATCATGCCTCAGCCTGGGGAAGCTGCCGATACTTTCAGCTTGAGTAATGATGTCGAGATTGCGTCCTTTAGCCAGAAGATATTGATTGACGTTGAGAGGCTCAGAACGTCCGCCGATTTTTGCCCCAGGTTTGCGAGCGCCTTTGGCGACAGCACGAATCATCCCGCGCTCGGCTGAAAACATGGTGACGATTTTGTCCGTTTCACCAAGCGGATACGTGCTGAGATTGACTGCATGAACGGAATAGGTTGCCATTTGTTCATCATAAGCCATTTTATAAAACCGATGATCGCCAGTGATCATTCAGGCAGGCTTTGCTTTAAGCTTTCCACTTATGCACCAAAAAGAAGCCCAGACAATCAAGCCAGCCGCGGTAGTGACGTCCTCTGATGACGATCACAGCAATGAAGTCGTGCCACTCAACGAAAGACGCGGTCCAGCCACTCTCGGACTGTTGTGGATCACAATGGTGTGCGGTTTTCCGTCTGTGCTTGCTGGCTTTGCATGGTTCAAAGCCGGTTTGACCATGACTCAGACACTGCAAGCCGTTGGCCTCAGCTGTCTTTTGCTGATGGCTTACATGCTGCCTTCCTGCTATCTCGGAGCAAAAAGTGGCATGACCTACAGTCTGCTCAGCCGACAGATTTTTGGCAGCTGGGGCTCACGTCTGGTGTCAGCCAACCTCGTTTGGGTGAGCATCGCCTGGTATGGATTGACGGCGAGTTTTCTCGCCACAGCGCTCAAAGATTTATACCATCTCGATACGCCGATGTGGCTTCTTGGAGCCATTCTTGCCGTTCTCATGGGTTTTAACAACTACTTTGGTTTTTCTGGTATCGCTAATTTTGCGCGCTATTTCGCCGCACCAGTGATGATGGCATGGGTGTCCTTCACGTTTTTCAAAGTGCTCGGCAGCTGTCCGACGTCTGTTTTGACGGTAGCTCCCACTGTGCCATTTTCGCAAGCGCTTGCCCTGGTTTCATCATTTATTGTCGGCTACAGTGTCTGGGGAAATGAAGCTGATTACTGGCGATATGGTAAGCCATCAAAAATGTTGACGACGCTGCCGCTGGCTCTGTCGTTGCTAGTGGGTCAATTCGTTTTTCCAATCACAGGCTGGATGCTTGCTCGCGTTACAGGTGTTGTCGACGCTGACGCAGCAACAAATTTGATGACCACCTATTCTTTTGGCGGCATCACAATATTGTCTGCTCTGGTGCTTGCGGTCTCGTACTTTGCCACCAATGATTCATCGCTTTATGGCACCATCAATGGCATTCAGAATATACATCATTTTCCACGGCGAAGGACAGTTACAGTCTTGACCATTCTGGGAGCTACCACTGCAGCTTTGCTGCCGAACGCGGCTGATTCATTTGTTGCAATCGCCGGGATTTCATCATTTTTCCTGCCATGCGCAACAGTCGTCATGCTCGTTGAATATTTTTGTTTTTGCCGGACCGACACTGAAAGAAATGTGTTTAGCACCGTAAAAGCGATGGAAGATTTGCCGGCAGTAAATCTCGCTGCGGTCATTGCATTGCTTTCAGGTTATGTAGTTGGAATTGGTACGTGTGGTGTAATACCGGCGTTAGAACAGTGGCACGTGGGGCTGTGTTCGCTGCAGTCCTGGCTGACCTGCGGCATCGTCTATTTTATTTTGCGCGTAGTAGAAAAATCTAGAAGCGCGCAAATGAAACGAAGCGATTGATTGCCCTTCACTCATGAAATACGCTTAAAAAGAAGGTCCATTACTAAAGCCATGATTGTAATGAGAAAAAGGTCCACGAAAACGATCACAGCAGCGAGTTTTGCGGACTGATAGTCATCGGTAAGTGTCGCGAGGCTCTTGTACATTTTTGCGAACAAAAAGATAAGAATAAAGGACAAAATAAAGTTGGGCAGAATCGTACATAGAAATAAATTTTGCGCCCACGGAGGCACACTGGAAGGACTCAAAACGCTTACACTGTCAGCTATAGAACTTTTGAGATTCCTCGTCTCGCCCACAAAAAATGAAAAGCTATCCCAAATCACAGTGTGGAAAATTGCGAAGCCAAATGATTCGGATGTAATGTCGCTGATGTTTTTTTGTCGACACCAGTACATGAAAAGGAACGCTTTAGCAAAAGCTTGAGCGACAACCAATATAAATGGAAGCATCAAAAAGAGCGTTGACATCGGAGACCACACAAAAGCAATAGCTGCTTTCAAATCTAGCAGCTATCGCTCTTATTTACCGGTGCGCAGTTTTTAAGCTACAGCGGTCAGGCGACGTTCTTTTTCTGTTTGCGTTGTTGCGGCTTCGCGGGTTGACACTGGAGTTGCAGTTTTGGAAACTCCCCATTGAGCCTTGCGTACAATCAAATCGCTTGGATTGTATTCAAGCAAGATGTTCATTGCAGCCGTTCTTTGCTTAGTCGATTGCGGTTCAGCCATAACAATGACTTGTCCACCTTCGACCGAACCAGCAAAAACATGCGCCCAGTGCTGAGGTTTGTTCGATGTCAAAAATGTAGAAAGCTGGCAGATTACATAAGGGAAACAAGCACCACCGGAAACAGTGCCCATCAAAGGCACTATCAGCTGAAATCCGTTGATTCCTGGGATGTGCAAAGAAACAAAAATACCGGCTATTAATCCAGCGATCGCGCCACCTATACCAAACCACATAAAGTACTTGGCTGTTGGGTCTTCGATTTTGCCCGAGATCAGCTGGAATTGCTCAGCATCATCAACCAGCACACAAATTTCTGATGTCTTCAAACCGGCTTCATGCAGTCTCGTGACTGCCGAAGCGACGTGTTCGCTGTTATCAAACACACCGTAAATATAGTCTTGATCTGACATTACAAATACCTCTGAAATTAATTCGAGACGGGACGTAACCGTTCCACCTTAATAGTATAATCGATTATCGATAATCGGTAAAGAAATCGAGAAAGGACAGCAATAATTCATAAAATACTTGGCGAACGGTTAGCCGGAAGCCCGTCTCGAGGTTTAGCCGGCGGCAAGAGCAACGAGCACAATCATGTCTAGTAGTTCGTCTACGCCCTTTCGTTTGGTCGCAACCACTTCGCAAGTGATTGTGTTCCCGCCATATTTTTCGGCGAGCAAGCCGTGTTCCATTAATTGCGACAAAACTCGATCTGAATTAGCGCCAGCTTTGTCAATTTTGTTGACAGCAACGATGATAGGCATGCCCGCGCCTTTAACACTATTGATTGCATCGATTGTCTGCTGTTTCACGCCTTCGTCGGCTGCCACGACGAGGATTGCGATGTTCGTGTCTTTGCCACAGTGGCCGGTGGTGCCGGAAAGAGTGTGCAGGTCGAGATTGTCAAAGAAGTTTAACTGAGTGATGTTGCTAATCTTTGTATTCAGTCCAAGATGATAGCCGCCGAGTTGCCGAGTGATACCATGCACTGGCACTGTTTTTCTTAAAAGCCTGGTCTGACCGATGGCATCAAACAAACTGGTTTTTCCGTGGCCGGTGTGCCCCACAAATGTCACGACTGCAGAAACGCCATCTAGAGCAACGTTCTCTTTGACCGACGGCGCTTCGCTAGATTTATAGGTTTCTACTTCAGGCGCCTCAACTACATAGACCTCAAAACCGAGGTCTTCAGCGAGCCCTCTAGCCAGTTCCACTTCGATCTGCTGATTCCACGTGCACATAATGCCTTTTTGCATCAATCGTTTAATAAGTTCAGTTTCCGGCAAACTCATCTTCGCCGCCAATTCAATGACGGTCAGTTTATTCGTCAAGATGATAAATCCGATCTCGGACGTAATCTAATGAACCTCCGCATTAGTCGTGACAAAGGTGGCTATTCCAAATATAACAGGCGCTACACAACGCCGTTTTGTTGAGGGTGCATCCCGAGGCGGTTACAATTAGGTCATCGTTTGGTTGATTGACCATACAAGCTATTTTCTTTTTTTGACCAGAGGTCCTCGTATCTTTAAACGATCATCAGCCCGAGAACACATCGTTCAGCTTCTGCTGGAACGCATATTGGATGGCACCTACCAACCTGGTGAGAGATTGGTAGAGTTGACGATTGCCAACGAATTGAAAACGAGCCAGGCGCCAGTTCGCGAAGCTCTTCGTTATTTGGAAGCGATGCGAGTTGTCGAAACTGAAACCTATAAAGGTACGCGAGTCAGAAGCATCACCGCCAAAGAACTGGAAGAATCATCGACGGTTCGCGCCACCCTTGAAGAATTGGGGGGGCAGCTAGCAGGCCCACGAATGAAAGACAGTGTCGCCCAGCTTGAGGCCGAGTCGGCTTTATTTCTACAAGCTGCAGCCGATAGAGATGTCAAAAAATACTCTGCCCACGATATTCAGTTTCACCGTCTAATTATGACCGCCGCCGATAATTCACTACTACTGTCTATCTGGGAATCTGTGGTGCTCGAAACCCGCTTTCGAAAAACGCTGAAAACTATTGGCGAAAATCAACTCGGCGAATTCGGACACGCACACCTTCCAGTTATAGAAGCGCTCAGAAAGGGGGACGGCAAAAGTGCTGGCACCTTGCTAAAAAATCTGATTTGCAAATATCACTTCCTGAAAAACGAAGAATAGCTACTCCGAAAAAAGAAGCCGCCTCGATAAAAAGGCGACCTCTTAAATTACTGAATTATCAAAAGTCGATTTACTTCTTCGCTTTTTCTTTGATCAATTGATTCCATTCGGTGTGAACAAAACCAGCATCTGGCTTGTCTACTCGCTCATACGTGTGAGCGCCGAAGAAATCTCTTTGAGCTTGCGTCAGATTTTGCGGTAAGTGCTCACAACGATAAGCGTCGTAATACGACAGCGATGCGCTCAAAGCAGGAATAGCGATTCCTTGGTTTGTGGCAGTCGAGATCGCATAACGCCAATTATCTTGCGCCTTAACCATGAACGCGGCAAAGTCCGGATCAACTAGCAGATTCGGTACATCATTTTGACGAGCAAACGCGGCACGAATTTTTTCGAGCAACGCAGCGCGAATAATACAACCACCCTTCCAGATACGAGCGCATTCAGAGAGGTTCACATCCCATTTATAGAAATCAGAACCGGCTTTGATCAGAGCCATGCCCTGCGCGTAGCTGCAAACTTTGCTGGCATAGAGTGCATCTTGCAAACTATCTTTCAATCTCTTCGCCGCATCACCGGTTAAAACAGTTGCTTGCGGACCGCTAAGTTTCTTAGCGGCAACCATGCGTTCGTCTTTCAAGGCTGAAAGCATACGTGCAGTCAAAGCGGCATCAATTGTTGGAATGGCGATGCCGAGATCGAGAGCCGACTGCGAAGTCCACTTACCAGTTCCTTTTTGACCAGCTTTATCTTTAATCAAATCAACAAGAGGCTTGCCGGTTTCTGGATCGATTACAGAGAGAACTTTGGAGGTGATCTCGATCAAATAAGAATCAAGAATGCCTTTGTTCCACTCTTCGAACAAATCAGCAATTTGCGAAGCGGACATCCCGAGCGCTTTACGCAAGATGTCATAGACTTCAGCGATCAGCTGCATGTCGCCGTATTCAATGCCATTGTGAACCATTTTCACATAGTGACCGGCGCCATTTGGTCCAAGATAAGTGACGCAAGGTCCGTCATTGACCTTAGCAGCGATTGCTTCCCAGATTGGTTTGATTTCGTTGTAAGCTTCTTTGTCGCCACCTGGCATTAAAGAAGGTCCCCACAATGCGCCTTCTTCACCACCAGAGACGCCGGAGCCGATGAATTTGAAGCCTTCTTCGGCATATTGTTTTTCGCGACGCATAGTGTCTGTAAAATGCGAATTGCCACCATCAATGATGATGTCGCCCTTGTCAAGATACTGCTTGAAACCATTAATGGTTGCGTCAACTGCTTCGCCTGCTTTAACCAGCAAAACGATTTTTCGTGGACGTTCAATCGACTCTATGAAGGTCTTTGGGTCGTCGCAGCCAATGAATTTCTTGCCTTTGCCACGACCAGCGATAAATTCGTCAACCTTGGCTGTTGTGCGGTTGTAAACGGCAACGGTGTAGCCATTGCGTTCGATATTCAGAATCAGGTTTTCACCCATTACCCCTAAACCGATTAGACCGACCTGCGCCTTATCTGCCATGAAATTTCCTCCGGTAACTTATCAGTATTTTGTATTCAAAAAATTTGTTATGCTTTCAAATTAAGTAGTGCTACAGCCGGCTTATCCACATACCATTCCACTTTGCCAGAAATTGGTTTTACTTTTTGAGCAGGATATTTGACTTCGCTTGCGGAAAAAATCGACTTCATGATTTCGGCCTTGCCATCGCCTGAAACCAGAAATACGACATGACGCGCAGCGTTCAGCAATGGGAAGGTCGAAGTCAATCGATACGAATTAAACTTTTCCACCCAATTAGCAACAAAGGTATGTTTTTCTTCCGTTAAAGCTTTGCTTTCTGGAAACAACGAAGCTGTGTGACCATCGGGACCGAGCCCCAGCAAAACGAAATCGAAAACTGGTACGGTATTAATTGGAACCTTAAAAGCGTCGATCATCGTTTTATGATATTTCGAAGCTGATAGTTCTGGGTCTGTGTCTTGATCGACAGTCGGAAAGATGTTTGTTGGTGGCACCGCCGCCTGGGAAAACATGGCCGTTGTGATCATTTTGAAATTGCTGTCTTTATCGTCATGGGCAACACATCTTTCATCGCCGAGAAAAAACAGAATTTTGGACCACTGCAATTTTTCTTTGTATTTGCTAGCGAGGTGCTCATAGAGCGCTTTAGGGGTACTGCCACCCGAAAGCGATAGCGTGAACACTCCTCTTTCTTTAATAGCCTGTTCAGACTCTTCGAAAATCTTTAAAGCAAGAGCCGATACCAGTGCTTTAGAGTCGCCAAAAACTACCAGTTGAGATTCCTTTAGAGCAGCTTCAGTAACATTCGTCTTCATAAGTTTTTCTCCTGGTGTCGACTGCTTTTGACGCAGAGAGCACTACAGATGGTGGCATGATAAAACAAATAGCAAATTGCTCGTTGCGGCCCAAGCTGAGCTCGAGATATCCGAACGGAGGAGATTCACCTTCGTCAATATAGAAGGTTACTACTTTTTACCGCTTTAGACATTTACAAGGGGTATTTAGACAGGGATTTTGTCATCGAACTGTACATTGACTACCCGGACTCCTCGTCCGGTCAGAAAATCAAGGACGTCCTGAGCGCGCGTGCCAAGCGGCCAAAGTGGCACTTCCATATCGCAGTACTTAGCATGCAAAATCAAACAAGCCGAGTCTGAGTACGGATAATACTCGGCGTATTCGACGTCATCGAGCAAAACCATCTGAGTTGCCTTGCGCTTATGCAAATTATCGGTAACGACGAGCACTGCCTCTGTTTGATTTAGCTCAAGCAGATAGTCACGATAGGCGTCTTGTACCAGACCCAGTGTCAACAAATACAAAACGAAGCCAAAGGCCAGAGTCGACGCAGTGACCAATCCAGCCCAGATTAAGCTGTACTGAAATGTTAGACAGGCTACAAAGCCCCATAAACCAGCGAAAATCCAGCCAATCGCAATACCGATTATCATCGGCACTAGGCCACTGCGACAGCCATGAGGATTAGAACGGAGCCTCATAAAGCCGCTTGCTGTAGGGTTGCCCAGCTCAGCCATCCGCTCACCCAGAATAAGGCAGACCAACTCTGGTCCCTCTTATTCTTTAATTCCCAAATAGAAGAAGAACTAGCGTGAAAGTTCCACTATTCCAGAGACCATGCGTAATCATGGACGGAATAATGCTTTTTGTTTTTTCAAAGACCAGGGCGAACAAACAGCCAAGAGTAAAGAGCGGCAATACGCCACCTACATCCAGATGAAGAGCGGCAAATAAGGCTGCAGAGATTACCACTGAGGGAAAAACTCCCATTTTGCGCCGCAGGCTTGAATAGAGAAAGCCCCGAAACAAGGTTTCTTCGCAAATAGGCGCTAACACACCAAGAGTAATGTAGAACATGAAGAAGGCAAGAGTATTGCCAGTGTGCGCAGCTTCCATGACAATACCGACGACAGGATTAGATGAGCCCTGTGAACCGAACTGTGTGGCAACTGCATACGCTGCGATCACAAGAGGAACCGCCATGAACCAGGTCATCAAGCCACTGAGAATCAATTTAAAAGGGCCATTGTTGCCAACACGGAAGCGTAATTTCAAACCTTCCATAAAGCCGATACCGTGCGGTTTAAGCGCGAACGAATAAGCGTAAAGCATGCCTGGAGCATTGCTCACCAGATAAAGCACAGCCATAGCCACTGCAGCGAGCACCACATTTGGTGCATGTGTAGCGCCTGTTGCCAGATTTTCAGTTGGATTGACGGATTTCATCACGAGCTGGGCTACAAGCCCGACTATTAGTTCAGTTGACAGCCAGGCGACAAAAACAGCGATGATCGTTTTCGTCCCATAATCTGCAGGAGCCTGAACAAGTTGACGCGCAACATCTGCTTCGCCATTTTGATTTTTTTTATTGCGAGCCACAAATAGCAGCTGTACGAAGAGGGTAATCACGCCGACTATCAAAGCGAACAGCCCGAAAAGACTCAGGGCCGCCAGTTTCAGAACAAATTCTAACGAGCTCTGGTCGATTCGCTGATCAAGTTCAGCAAGAGCCTTTTTCTGTTTCGATTGTGCGTACAGGTGACTCAAAGTAGTGTCGACATACCAGCCCTTGGGCAGCTCGTTGACAAAAGTCGTCTTGAGCGCTGACGCCTCAGATAATGGAATTTCGCCGCCGTGATACAGCTTTTCGAGCGCTTTAGCCAGTTGCTGTGCGTGTTCACTCTTAAGGCTGAGCAGGTGTTCCAGGGGTTTCTGATAGTCTTTGCGCCCGGCTTCCCGCTCGACGACAATTACTTTAGATAGCGCATCGACTGAATCCGGTTCGCCTTTGAGCGCTTTATTGAGAACTTTTTCCGCTTCTGTAAATACGTCCTGTTGCTTGCCAATTGACGATTTCATCAAATAGTTAGCAGAGACGCGGTCGATGCAGGTGCCGACCCGAAGCATAAATTCAGCACGACCTGTGTCTGCACCAGGTACATCTCGATTGAGACGATTGTCGATGAAAATTGATTTGCCCAGAGTGAGGGCGATGAACAAAACGCCGCATGCAAACAAAACGTTGACGCCAAGCTTCTTTTTACCTGCAAAAAACAACCCGATTGCAATTGCAACGCAGGCTACGATAATTGAATAGATAATTGATAATTGCAAAACGCGGCTGACAGCCTCCCGGAAGCTTTCAGTATAGCCGTATGACAATGCCAGCCTGCCCTTGCGAGCAGGCTGGACGAAAAATCCGATTCAGACCTTTACTTAAGAGTCGGAACCGCCAAAGAAGCTGCCACCAAATTCACCAAGCTCACCAAAACCGCTGAATTCGCCATACTCGCCAAACCCTTCCAGACCACCAAACTGCGTGCCCATATCGTGCAAGAAGTCATGGTCGTTTTCATCGTAGTAGCCAGGGTCTTTTTTCGGCACCTGATCAGGATAATAGCCCCAAGGCGAGCCTCTCGCCAGTTTGCGACGCATCATCCATCTGGGCGCTTTGATAAAGCCCAGAGAAAAGAGAACAAATGCCAGGAAGGCGAATTCTGCAATTAGTATTCGGTCCCACTGCATATACAGACCCACGAATGCCGTCTTACTACCAGGTCGAACGCGGATGTTATCCACAATACGACAGCTTGATCGTAAGCCTTGCTCCGAACCAAGTCAATATATAGGTGGGGGAAATACTAAGAACAAAGCCCTTCAGAGCTGTTCCAGCAATCGCACAAGAGCAAAAAGCGACCAGAAGCTACTCGGAATCAGTCAACAAGGCCATTTTCTGTGAGCCAACTGTGCTAACAGACATGCGTGGTCCCTGAGTACGTTTGAAGGTTTCGATATAGCGACGTAGCGCTTCTCTAATCAAATCTGAACGAGTGCGATGCTCAACGTTGGCAACAAAGTCTATTTGTTCGAGCAATCCTGGCGGCAAAGCCACTAGTACTTTCTTCGGCATTCACGGTCCTTTAGTAATCAGCTATGTACTGGGTAAGTGAGACTAACTATCAACAGAAACAAGTCTGTTTAAAACGAAAAATCAAGAACAAAAAAACAAACAAAAACAGGACGATGTTGTGGCTACGCGTCTGCAATTGTTTTGCAGTTCGCAACCCCAAGTCCTTTTCTGAAAATACAATCTACACTCATGACGAACTTTTTGAAAGAGCTAGAACGCCCATAAATACACATGATTTCGAAACTAATATAAAAGCTTTCTTGGAATGCCCAAATCACTGACTGCTTGAGAGCTTGCGAGGATGCGGGTTTTCGCATATAGCTTCAATAGCTGTTTGTATATTGACGTCGAAGGAAGCAGGCATAGCGCATATAGAATTCAGTTCGTGCAGCTCTTGTTTGCCGTGATTCGACCACAAAAACTTTGCATATATATCTATATGAATTGCCAAAAGCAATTCACCGAATCTGGTGACTTCATTCAAACATTGATGGCGTGAACTGAAAACGGTTACTAATCGATTACTAGTCGACTACTAATCGTTCCAAGTACCACCGTCTAAAAAATCTGTGTCGAAATAACGGAAGACGATAAATGCGACAACCATCGAAAGCGCAATGATTGAGGCAATGATTGCTGCAGAAAACCCGTGGAAAAGATTTACGATATCGCCGACGCCCATGTTATATCCCCTGTGATTCCACAACATAGTCTAACAATTTACTTACGTTATGGAAAGTAAATTATTTACCGAACGAATGGATATCGAAGCGCTATACAGGGGTCGAAGAGCGAGCACTGCTTGTTTCATAAAGTTGTGGATAAATAGTAAAAGCCGGTTTGATCGCAGGCAATAATGCAAGAGCCTGGTTTACCGGACCTTTAGCAATCATTTTGCCAGTCAATATGGCCATGGGCACACTCAGTTTGCCCAACCAAAATTCGTGGGCTACATCGGCGCTCATAGACATCTCAACCAACGGCTTGATGTCGCACTTGCCGGGATAAACTTTGATTTCCTGGCCGTCCGAGCTATCGATAGTAATTGAGCCTTTTGGCTCTTTATAGTCAAAACGAACGACCAGTTGAGCCTTCAATAATTCAGTAGACATTCCCTTGTCCGCTTTAATCTTGTCCCAGAGTTCGCTCATAACTTGCTGAAGCTCTTCTGTATTTTTGTAGGCCGCCATCGCATCATCCCTCTTGCCAGCTAAACAACAATCTCAATTTCTTCAATTGAAAAGGATAATTATGGCAGAAACGTCTTTAGTAAGCTCGTTTGAATATATCAATCAGGTTGTCGTTACTGACTTCACGAGGATTGAACATAATGGATGCGTCAGTGGCAGCCAGTTCTGCCAATTCTTCTAATTGCTCTTTTTCAAAATCAGTTACGCCCATATCTCGCAATCTCAATGGCAGTCTCAGCCGTTGAGTTAGTTGTCTGACAGCGTCGATTAAGGCTTGTGCCGCCTTTTCATCATTGCCCGAGTTGTCTAACTTTAGAAAACGAGCCATGTCGGCATACCGCGGCGCCGCTACTTCTTTATTAAAATCCATCCCATGCGGCAAAAAGATTGAGTTGGTCGCACCGTGATGAGTGTTATAGCGGGCTCCAACAGCATGCGAAAGGGCATGAATAATGCCCACACCGGAATTAGTAAAAGCTACACCTGCCATCGTACTAGCAATCAAAGTAGCTGACCGGGCGTCAATATCGGTACCATCAACAGTGGCACGCTCCAAATTATCAAAAAGAAAGCGCAGGGCTTGCAAACACAAAGCTTCAGTGAAAGCTGAACTGGAGATTACCGACGAATAAGATTCAATGGCATGCGTGACGGCATCCATACCCGTGGCCGCGGTCAATCTAGGCGGCAAAGAGACGATCAATGTCGGATCGAGAATGGCAACGTCTGGAGCAAGATATCGGCTACCAAAGAGCAATTTCTTTGACTCGGCCGAATCTTTCACCATAGCAACCATTGAAACTTCAGACCCCGTACCAGCTGTGGTCGGTATGGCAATCAAAGGTTTGAGCCTTTCCGCTAGATTATTCAGTCCTTGGTATTCCATGAGATGCCCGCCCATGGAGATACAAATATTTGCCACTTTAGCGGTATCGAGCACCGAGCCACCGCCCACGGCCACAACGCAGTCGCAGCCAGCATCTACGGCAATCTTTGCAGCGCTATTGACCGTCTTTATTTCTGAATCTGGAGGAACATCCGCAAAGACAAAAGTGCACTCAGTGCCTAATTCTGCAAGCGATGCTAAAACTGGCTCCAAGATCTTTGACTTGAGTAAAAATTCGTCTGTTACAAAAAGTACTTTAGTACCACCAACCTCTCGAACAGCATCCACAACGGAGGAGGCTGCATATTCACCGAATATAATTCGGGTAGGCGAGTGAAAAACAAAGGGGTTCATCATCTTCAGTCTCTAGGGTTGTCCATCGCACACAGTAAAAGATAACAAATTATTCATAGGATGCAGCTATGAAATGACGGTTTTTCAACAACGGAAGTCACAGTTCTTACACAACCTCGATGATACAGTGTCAGGTTGATGGTGTACGTAGGTTAATGCTGCAAAAACAAAAGACATGAGAACCGTGTCAAACTCATATGAAAGTCATATGAAGGATCGTTTGCTTGACCGTTCCCCCAGTAGTCCTATAGTATTGCTACCGGTGTTGACATCCAACTCTGTCGATATTCCCGCTAGTAGTGAGACAATTGGCTCATTGAGGGCTTTCCATTCAAGTTATTGAGTAAAGACGTCGACGATGTTGGCACCAGCCAAAAGAAAGAGGGTTCTCAATGGTTTTTGAAAATAGCGGCAGCACTCCTAAAGAGCGCGCGGTGCCAGCCTTGAGAAGACAACAGAAAATTTTTACGACCGCCCTATCAGTAAGTCTTCTCGTTCAGAGTCAGCTTTTCTGTCTGGTCGGGCTTTCACTGCCAGCAGGAGCCCAGGGTGCTGCGGAACCTATACCGCCGACAGGCACACTGCTCATTCCGCTAACTCCTAAACTGGACAGCGTCAAGAACCACCCAGCCAAGCAAATCGTAGAAGATGCGACCATTGAAGACGACGTCGCTCCAGCTCTTAAAAATGACGCTGATTCAGGCGATATGGCCGCTGCCGATGGCGCGAAAGACAAAGATAAAACAAAAGCCGATGACAAGCCAAAGAAAAAAATGTCAGCTGGCGAAGAAGCCATGGCTCGCGTTGAAAAAGGCACTGTCGAAGACGAAGTTGGCGATGTAGCCAGCGAAGACACAACCCTTAAAGGAACAATTCAAATCGTTGCTGACGATACTGAATACGACCAGGAAAAGAACACTTTCTTAGGCACCGGGAATGCCGTCGCCCTCATTGGTGGACAGGATTCGAAGTTAGAAGCCGACACCATCTTGTATGACCAGAACGCGCAAATCATGGATGCCCGTGGACACGTCCGCATTCTGCGCACGGGGCAGCTTACGACCGGCGATGCTTTCAAATTCAAAGTCACATCTAGCGAATATCTCATCACCAATCCAAACACTCAGTTGAGTGGCTCGGAAGTCATCGCTCGCAAAGCACTCGGTACCGAAAACGGTGTCACGTTTAAAAACGGGACCATGACCACCCCCGATCCTATCTACATTGCTAGGAACGCCACATTCGGTCCACTGGCGTATAGAGAACTGGTCGCAGATAAGACAAATCACCCTGACGCTTATTTGCCGACCGATGCTTCCTTCAAATTTAAAGCCAAAAAGATCGTTTATGAACGGTATAAAGAACAAAGTAACGTCACCATGTATGGTGCCCGAATGGAGTTTAACAACTTCACTATACCGTTGCCTAAAGTTGTTATGACAGCCGGTAAGGCCACCAAAGTGGGCATGCCTGTCACATTTATCTTCGGTAACAACATGCAGGTAGGTGGTACAAACATTGGTCCTCGCTTTAACACTCAGATTGCAAAATCTGGCGTTCTCTCGTGGGCTCCATTGATTCAATACGGTGGTGTGAGCACAGCCGGTACAACCACGCACGGATTTGGACTGGGCGGTCAAGTTGCCTTCACCAACGACATGCTCGCTACACACATCGGTTACGGTGGCGTATCGAACTTGCTGGTCGCTGACTTGAAAGCCGCCGTGACCAAGAACATCAAATTCCAGTCTGGTATCAACAGATACTTGTCAGACGGTATGTTCGGTGTACGACGAGCCAGATTGGATGCAGAATTAGTCCACACCAAAGTCATCACCGGCATTCCCTACCTAGCCAATTTTCAGTTCAGAACTTCAGGTGGTTGGTCAGAAGATAATCCACAATTGTTGAACACGAACAGCACATACAAGCAATTGTTCGGTTCAGCGGCAAATTCTACAGTGATGAATAAAGCCTGGAAATTCCAGGAACAGCTCACGGCGACCACTCATCCAATCTTTATGATTGGCGATACAAAAGTTGGTGCGAAGTCGTATATCTATGGTGGTGCCACAGCCAGAGGTTACTCTACCGGTCAAGGTTCTCTCATCGGTCAGGTTGGTCCTGTCGTCGACATCTATTTGAATCGCCTGCGCCTGCAAACTGGCTACACGCAATCTGCAAATAGAGGCTCAACGCCATTCGTATATGACCAATTCATTCAAGGTACTAGATCAGCCTTCGTTTCAGGCAGTTTTAAGATTAACAAATACTTGATGGTCGGCGGAACTTACAACTACAACATTGACGATAAATTGGCTGTGCAAAAAACTGTCAATATAGCTGTCGGGCCTGAAGACCTAAAAGTCATTGGCGCTTACGACATGATTCAGGGCACGGGCAGAATTGGTTTCGACGTGCTGTATGGCAATCCGACCGTTTTCAAGACACTGGTTATGAAAACCAAAGCTGACCAGGGACAGCAAGGCGGCATCTAATGGCCAGCATGACGCCTCGCAGCAGCAATTTCGATTCGTATGTAAAAGGCAAAGCTCCAGCGTTGGGTATTGACCTTGGTGGTACCAAACTCAGTGCAGCTCTTGTCCTCGATGGGGCTGTAAAGTCAGACCTTGTAACAGTTGCGACTCCATACGGACCAGACAAAATTATCAAAGCTATCCTTGAGCTGATTGCCCTGTTTCAGGACAAATCAATACTCACAGGCGTTGGCATTGCTACCGCTGGTGTCGTTGATTGCCGCACTGGCAATATCATTGGCTCTACGCCTAATATTCCCGGTTGGACCGGCACTCCGCTTAAAAAAATCATCGAACAAAAGACGATGCTACCAGTGCATGTAGATAACGATGGCAATGCCGCAACGTATGGCGACGCTCATGCCATGGGACTCAAAGAAAAGGCTTGCGTCGTCGGAATAACGATTGGCACCGGTATTGGTGGCGGTCTCCTCATATACGGTCGTCCTTATCGCGGCGCCAACTGGGCCGCCGGCGAAGTCGGTCACCTGCGCATCTCCATCGATAACAAAAGATTATGCACCTGTGGGATGTTTGACTGTTGGGAAGAATATGGCGCCGGCCGCGGCCTGATTGGAACCTGCAAGGAACTATTGGCAGGTATTTCACCAGACCAATCTGAACTAGCCGCGTCAATCGACGAGCTAACCACGCGCATGATTACGGATGCAGCCTCCAAAAACGATATGGTTGCGTGCAAGGCCATGAATATCTGGCATTCGCATCTGGCAGCCGGCATGGTGAACATCGCTCATATTCTCAACCCTGACTGTTTTGTCGTCAGCGGCGGCATGTCGAATGTCATCGACTTCGAAATGCTTAGTGAGCTGGTTAAGGACCGTTGTCTCTCAACTATAGGCGAAAATCTCAGTATCAAAAAGTCGCAACTAGGGAGCTTTGCCGGAATAATTGGAGCCGCTCAGGTCGTGCTCGACGATGTTATGCCGGCTGAACACTAGTTGCGGAATAGACCATGAAATATCCCAACCAAGAAGATCTAACGGCTGAAATCGCCGCCGCACAGAAGATCCGAAATCAGGCACGCCTGGTGTTGCTGCTTGCTATAAGCGGCATGGTTATCTGTAGCATGACCGGACGCGATCTAGACTCTCTCAGTCTTGCAAAAGACTGGTTGGTTACGGATGGTGTCATGCTCAAATCCTCAATTGTGCGCACGAAATCTTTTAAATTTCCCTATCAAACAAATGTGCATCCTGATTTTGCTTATTCGTACATAGTCAATGGCAAAGTCTACGAAGCAGATGACACCAGCTGCGATTCCACTGACGAAAAAGTAGTTGGCGACACCGTTTCGCAGTTCACTTCAGGCAGCAAGATAAAAGTCCACTATCGCGCGAACGATCCAACCGTTGCCTATTTTGACCACAAAGGTGTAAACGCTCACACGCCTTTTTCAATCAACAACTTATTTTTTGTGCTGGGTCTTGCCGCAGTCATAGCCGCCCTGGCTCTTGCTATTAGAATTCAAAAGACCAGACGCGACGAGGAAAGGCGGCAAAGTCAAAGTCTTGCGAAGTAATCAGTTTTTGATGTCGATTGTGTAGGTGACTTTCGCTTCGCCGCCGGCTGGAACGGGCACTGCAAACTCAAATACTTCCGCCGTCTTTTTGACAAAAGGTTGACTGGAATCAGTTATTTTCCACTGCCCGTAAGCGTGTTCGACGCAATTGATTGTTACATCAGTCTTTCTATGATTACGCAAAGTTATTTCGTAACTGGCTCGCGAATGATCGTCCTTACTTGACTGCGCAATTCGATTGGTTTCTTTATGCAGAGCTACAAGATCAAAAGAATCGCCAAGCTTTAAGCGAACTTTTTCATCGACAGGTGTGTGATCGATGTCGTCTTCTCCGATAAGTTGCAGCGCACCATCCTTATCTTTTTTGAAAATGCGCACGCGACCTTTAGGCAAAGGCATGCCGAGACCGTTGTCTTTGCTATTTTGTACTTCGAGTTTTACTTCGACTTTTTGCAACCGCTCATCATCACTTTCGCGCATCGGAATGTAGACCGCTGTTTGTGAATCGAAAACATACTTTTTCTTGGCGCCGATATTATCGGCACTAAACAAGCTGATTTGCTTAGTCTCTTTGTCATTCAAGTCGGTGCGACCAGTTAAAGCGTATAGATGATATTCAGAAAAAGAGTTTTCTTGAAACTGGGCCGGCGCAGCCATTGCTCGAGCCATCATCGGTCTGGCTGTCCTGTCTGCACCACCGCCAAAATTAACCCGTCTAGCCATATGCACATCGCCTGCCAGAAGTTTTAAGGCAGCATGCTTGTAACTTGCACCAGATTGATTATCGAGCGTAACCCATCCATTTAAGTCAGTTTTAGTTTCGGCATCGTCTACGATTGCAACATAGTCGCAATGCCAGTTAAGTCCTTGGGTCTGATAAGCAATCTCGCCAGCGTGCTCACCTGCTTTTTGACTCATCAGCTTCCAAAGCAAAGATGGTTTCGGCACCATCCCTGCAGGCAGTTCACTAATTTCAACTTCGCCTGTTGCATTGAGAACAACACCGGCATCTGTCTTGATCATAAGATTCCCTGCCTGATGCGGTGGCGCAAGAAGAGTGCCAATGTCGGTGCTAACTCGTCCATCACTTCCATAGTGTCTGACAGTCAAGCGCTTCCCTACCGATTTGTCTAAGACCGTAGCTGCATTGAGCACGTCGTACTGATAATTCTGTTCGACAACAGCAACTGAATCAGGTGCCGTCAAAGACTTAAAACTGACAGTCGTTGGGTCGATTTTTTCGGCCACATCTTCAAAACGCAAATAATTGACACCATCTTTCAAGGTCAAGTTGCGTACCTCTCTGACAATGCCGAAATTTTGATTGTAAACAGTGACGCTCACGTTTTTGCTTTCAGAGGCTTTAATTTCTTCTTCAGCCATAGCCGACAAAGGTAGTGTCGACGCAAGAGTTATTGCGGCAAAAGCTACACGAAGAAAACCTGCTTTTGAAATTAACATTGAAGAACCTCTTTAAAAACGCTGAAATCCCATGTTGCCAAATAACTAGTTTTTGGTGTCTATTGTATAAGTAACGGTTGCTTCGCCACCAGCTCGAACGGGCACCGCAAATTCAAATACATCCGCTGTCTTTTTAACGTAAGGGTGACTTGAATTGATTATTTTCCACTGACCAGAGGCATGCTCGACGCAGTTAATGGTCACATCTGTTTTTTTGTGGTTGCGCAAAGTGATTTCGTAGCTGGCTCGCGAGTGATTTTCTTTATTAGAAAGCACAATACGATTAGTCTCTTTGTGCAATGCCACCAAATCAAATGAATCGCCAAGCTTCAAGCGTACCTTTTCGTCTACAGGGGTATGGTCGATGTCGTCTTCTCCAATTAATTGAAGGGCTCCATCTTTATCTTTTTTGAAAATACGCACCCGCCCTTTGGGTAATGGCATTCCAAGACCATTGGCTTTGCCATTTTGCACTTCAAGTTTGACAGCCACTTTCTGTAGTTGCTCATCATCACTTTCGCGAACTGGTATATAAACTGCAGTTTGTGAATCAAAAACGTATCTTTTGTTGGCGCCAATATTGCCAGCACTAAATAAACTGATTTGCTTGGTCTCTTTATCGTTCAAGTCCGTTTGACCATTGAGACTATATAGGTGATATTCAGAAAACGAATTTTCCTGAAATGGTGCACCACCGGGCGGCGGTGGAGGCACCATAGAAGCTCCTGGCGCAACCTGGAACAAATTTAAATCGCGTGGCTCTGCCATATGCACATCGCCTGCCAGAAGCTTTAGTGCTGCGTGTTTATAACTTGCGCCAGACTGATTATCAATCGTCACCCAACCATTCAAATCAGTCTTGGTTTCTGATTCATCGACAATTGCCACATAATCGCAACGCCAGTTAAGTCCTTGAGTTTGATAGGCTATTTCGCCTGCATGTTCGCCCGCTTTTTGGCTCATCAACTTCCATAGCAATGATGGCTTAGGCACCATTCCAGACGGTAATTCGCCAATTTCTACTTCGCCTGACGAGTTGAGGACAACGCCACCATCAGTTTTAATCATCAGACTGCCGCTTTCATGCGGCGGAGCCAGCAAGATACCAGTATCGGATGTAACACGTCCGTCGCTTCCATAATGTTTTATGGTCAACTTTTTGCCAACCGATTTGTCTAAAACTGTGGCGACATTAAGCACATCGTACTGATAATTTTGTTCGACAACAGCAACGGAATCAGGTGCAGTTAAAGACTTAAAGCTGACAGTAGTCGGGTCGATTTTTTCAGCTACATCTTCAAAGCGCAAGTAATTGACGCCATCCTTTAATGTGAGATTGCGGACTTCTCTCACAATACCGAAATTCTGATTGTAGACGGTGACACTGACGTTTTTGCTTTCGGAGGCTTTTATCTCTTCTTCAGCCAGGGTCACAAGCGGCAGCGTCATGGCGAGAGCAGCCGCAGCAAGGGTGGAGCGAAGTAAGCGAGCAGCAGAATTTATCATTGAAAAACCTCTGGAACCGTCAGAGCATGGTCTTGACGCTTCTCAGTCTCGCAGCTCACCCAATGGCAGGCAATAGCTTTTTCACTAGATCTACGTCGAGCTCGTGTCCACCCTTGCAACTAATAAAGCGAGCTTTTAATTTCAGTGGATTAAAGCCAAGAAGTGCCAAATCGCCAACTAGGTCGAGCAGTTTATGACGAACGGGTTCATCGTCCCAGTGCAATGGCTTCGTGAATCCATCTTCAGTCAGGCTGACTACGTCCTCTTCCAGCCCCAGCAATTGGTGTTCTTTCAATGTGCCGAAAGTGCGTGCAATGGCCACGTCCTCAACGGCGTTAGCGACCGTCCAGGTATGCCAGCGTTTGCCGATAGCTGGATGATTCCAGTCCATTAAATAGCTCACTGAAAATTTGTCATCAGGAATTGCCGTAATCGATCGATCGCCTTTGGTAACTGTCACCACTTGCTTCAATTCAATAATTGCAACAACAGCTCTCTTTTCAATGCCGGCTTTTTTGAAAGCGTCGAGCCATATAGCCGAACTGCCATCTCCTAAAGGTAATTCTGGTCCATCGATTTCGACGACGAGATCCTCAAGCCCCCAGAAAGCGGCTGCTGCCATTAGATGTTCAATGATGCACAATCTAGTGCCTTTTGCACCGAGCACCACATTGCGCAAAGTATTGACCACAAATTCAGAGCGAGCAGGAATGTCGATGGCTTCGCCATCGCTATTTGTCACTACAAAAACTATTCCTGTTCCTGGCTTAGCCTCATGAACTGTGGTGTTGATTTCTTTTTTTGACGTGAGACCGCGACTGCTGACTTTTGTTGAAAAACCGCCGTCTACAATTTTGCTCATGGCACTTACAACATCATTTTTATCGGTTGATTGAGAAACAGCGGCCATCGTATTCTTGCCTCTTTTATTCAGTCTAATCAATTTCCATTATTTGCCAGTTTTTGCAGCAATTAGCGCTGCGGAGCTGACTGCTTCCAGTTGCTTTTCCAATGCGGCAAGACGCTTTTGCATCTCTCTCATTTCGCTAGACATTTTTGGCAACTTCCGTAAATGAGCATGCTGCACAAAGAAATCACGCACAGTCTGAGAAGGAATGCCACTTTGAACATCATGTTCAGGAATATCTTTGAGCACTCCAGCCATGCCTTCAACGATTGCATCCTTGCCAATGTCGATATGATCTTTGACACCAGCATTGCCCGCAATGATCACGCGATCGCCGACTTTGCAAGATCCAGCGATGACAGCCTGTCCAATAATCAAGCACTCGCGCCCGATGCGACAATTATGAGCAATCATAACGAGATTGTCGATTTTGGTGCCTTGACCAATTACGGTCGAGCCCATAGTCGCTCTATCAATTGTGGAATTAGCACCAACTTCGACATCGTCTTCAATAACGACGTTACCAATTTGCGGTACTTTCAATAAAGGATTGGGATCATCAGAGAAGTCTTTTTCTCCAGAAGCTTTTTTCTCGGCATTTGATTTACGCTCAGTGACGTAGCCATAACCATCAGCGCCAATGCTCACGCCTTGCTGAAGAATGACTCGATTGCCGATTTGACAGTAATCCGAGATGACGCCACTGGGATACATCAGCAAATCATCGCCAATTACAACTTCACCGCCAATGGTGACGTTGGCCATAATTACGGCGCGGTCACCAATTTTAGTGCCTGGTCCAATTGCGACGAAAGGTCCGATACTTGCGTCTGCACCAATTTTTGCAGTGGGATCGATGACAGCGCTTGGATGAATGCCTTTCGGTGGTAAAAAGCGTTTGACATTCGCGGCCGTGAGCATGCGTTGGATGGCCAGATTTGGTCTGTCAACCAGGATCAATGGCTTGTCTGACTTCAAGTCGGCGTCAGATGGAACGACTATGGCTCCAGCGTTGCATTGATCAATTTTTTTGAATAGAGCCTTGTCAAAAATGAGAGCGAGATCGCTCGCCGTAGCACTCAATGGAGAAGGAGAAACAGAGCTCAATTTGACGTCCGAAGCGCCTTGAACACGTCCACCAAGAACAGCGGCAATTTGCCCGACTGTCATCTCCATCGGCAACTTCATCTTTGTCTCCTTCCTCTAATTCCTCTGACCATGCCTTTGATAATCCTTTTGATAATTCCGTCATAACGCCGAACAAACACCACTCTGAAGTGGTGTTTGCTCGTTTTATGAACTTAACGAACTATTTTGTAGCGGCAGCCTTAGCTACACCCAGACGTTTTACAACGCCATCGGTGATATCAGTACCACCAACAAGAACAGCTTGCTTGACGAATACAGCGTCGCATTTGCGAGCAGCTGCTTCGGCTTTAATAGCGCCGTCAATGTCGCTTTCGAGCTGTGTTTCCAGCCCTTGAGCTTTAGTTTGAATGTCTTTTACTTCTTTATCGATAGAAGTTTGAAGACGTTTTTGCAAAGACTCTAATTCAGCTTGTGGCTTCTTAGATGCTTTTGCTTCTTCATATTGCTTGTTGCTGTCTTCGATGAGCTTGTGCACTCTGTCTTCAGATCTTTTCAAATCTTCAGCGGCTTTTTGAGCCTGAGGATAGCCGGTAACAACTTTGTCTTTATCGACAACGCCGATATTCAACTTAGGGGCAGCGGTAATTGCTGGTGCTTGATCGGCTGCCATCGCGGATGATGCAATACCAACGGCTGCGAAAAAACTGAGAACGACAGGGATAGACTTCTGAGAGTACAACATCTCTCCTCCAAAATTTAGTAACTTACAAATGCTTGCCAACCGGCTCAGTTTACAACATTCAAGCGCTTGGAAAGGCAGACTGCAAGCTCAGGTTATTAAAACCTTTCTCCAAATCCAAATGTCACGCGTGGTGTATGACCACCAAGAACCGTGCTGATTAGAGGATAACCGTAGTCGATTCGCACCATGCCAAGCATTGGCAAATTAAGTCGCAAACCGATACCTACTGAGGCTCCCATTGAGTTTCTGGATAGCAGGCTGTTGTAAATGTTGTTGCCGCCGATCACACCACCACTTAAGAAAGTCGCCACCTTGACATTTTGAACAACGCCGTCAACAAGTTTGTTGTCTGTCTTAGGAATCGGCAAACGATGACGGAATTCAGTCGTACCCATAAGTAGAGAGTTCCCTGAACCAAGGTCAGAAAATTGTCTGTAGCCTGGAATGCCGTTAAATCCACCTAGTCTATATTGCGAGAAGCCTGGTAAGCTGCCCATTGAAGTACCTGCCTGCAAATTCGTAATCCAGGTAGTTTCCTTTGTGACAGAAACAGCTTTGGTCACGCTGGCACCGAGTTTCGCAAAGCCAGCGCCAGACAATCCAAGCGATGGCGTCGCTGAAATTTTCGCGTACATACCGCGAGTAGGGTCCATCGCCCTATCTCTGGTGTCATATGTGAGATTTGGGCTAACCGATAAGTATGTGCCGCCCTTCAGAATATTGTTTCGGGCGTTGTTAGCGATGTTTTCAGCCTGAGGAATATTATTTGTCAAATTAGTTTGAATGGCTCTAGTCGCCATTTGGTTAAGTAAATTGACGTTCGTATAATAGGAACTCAAATCGGTCATATGTGTATTTTCGCCAGTCAAGCCGAGATTAGCTCGAAAGTGTCCCTTCAGCTTTTTCTGAAAATTGACACTGGCACCAATTGTGCGTTGCTGCGAATAATCGATCAAAGCGCTGTTGAAGTTACGACCAAAGGCCGACATCGTCATAGTCGTGTCACCAAGAACTTGCTTGGAGTAATTCGCTTCAATCTGATATGTCTTAGCGGTCGTCATAAATTGCTGACCGGCGTTGTTCAACGAATTAGTGATTGTGCCGAACATACCCGTACCGACCTGGGCATTGAACGACAAACCTTCGCCGCGACCGCGGAAGTTATTGTCACCAAAACCAAGCGAACCAAATGGACCAGCGATAGTATCTACTCCGCCACCGAGGTTGACAGAGCCGGTGCGCTTTTCGTCGACTTCGACTTTGAGCGTGTACTTATCGGGATTAGTCGCCGATGGTGCCAAACTGCGTCGAATATCCTGGAAGTAGCCATTGGCGAACAGTTGACGCAGATCGCCTGTTAACTCCTTTTCATTGTAAACACCACCAGACTTGACCTTGATGTATTTCTTGATGATGAAGTCTTTGGTTTTGTGATTACCCGAAATTTTGATGTCATCGATCACGCCTTCATTGATATTCAATGAAATACTGCCATCTGGATCATCTTTGACATCTGTAACGCGAGCTAGAACAAAACCTTTTTCGTGATAAGCCTTTTCTACAGTGTCGATAGCAGTCGAAAGACGATTTAGGTTCTGTGGACGCTCTAACTGATCTGCGAACATTTTGTGAATGACTTCGCTCGAAAGGACTTTGTTACCTTCAAAAGAAAACTGGCTAACCGGTTGGTTTTCGGTCACAGTGATTTTGAGCAATACACCATTAGTGGTGCGCTCGGGCACAGCCTTTAGCGTGCGGTCATCAAAATAGCCAAGACCATTGATGGCTTTTAAGTCAGCCGCAACCTGGTCTCTGTCAAATTTATCACCTGGTCTGGTTTTAACGACATTCATGATTTCGTCGCTGGGCACCAGACGATTGCCTTCTACTTTGACTTCATCAACGGTTAAGTCACCAGCCGCTGCAGCACTGCCAGTATCTTCTTCGACTTCAGCCTTTTCGATTTTCGGCGTTTCTTTGGGAGCTTCTTTAGGTTGCTCTTTAGTTAAGTCTTTAGATGGCGAAGCAGCTGTGGGCATCAAAGCTTCTGTATCAGCATTCGATGGACCGGGCATAGCCATTGCCTCAGCCGCAAGAACGCATTGCGGCACGAGCCCGATATTGACTGAAAGTGCTATCAAAGAAGATAGTGCTAAAAATTTCTGCAACTTCACGCAGTTAATTCCAGTTTTTGAATTTGCCTGTAACCGTCTTGGTGCCAATTCTAGCATGCGCTATCCGCATGCCAAGATGAGAAAAGGTCTCTAGTGCTCAATCAGACGACTCCAAAGTTATAGGTCGTTTATGTGGATAAATTGTGACACCAGAATCGAAGCGCCTGTCTTGTTTCTAGAGCGTGGCTAAGGCATATGAACAATTTCATCGCACACTTTACAACAAAAATGAATAAGTAATCATCTTGTATCTTGTCTGCAATAATATTTGAACAGGACACAATTATCACCATAACCTATTTATTGGCAAATTTATCAGCAGAGGAAAATGCAATGTACGAGCGCAAAACCAACAAACGTGAACGAGCAATCAATGTTGCCTTTGAAGACGTGCTTGGAGATTTGAGGCGCTCTGAACCTGCAGCTTCCAAGGCTTCGACGGTCGGCGAAGACACTATGGACGGTGCACATTTTGCAGCCTTACTCGATAAGCACTTCGACAAGCTCGACCCAAATCGCGATGGCATCACGAAAGAAGAACTGACACAAGCTTTATTGACACCATGGCAATATAAAGATGATGAATATGCCATGCTCAAATTGCTGGGAAAATATTTTGACACCATCATTCATATGTCTGACGACCAGGAAGGTCCTGAAACCGTTATTACTGAATTAGATAAAGATGTAGTGGTGCAATTTTTACGACACAGCCACTTTACTCTCGCTCAGCTGCAGCAATGGCGAGCCATGGATCAAAGCCCTGACGTCTAATCAAGCTGAAGAATCATCCACTGCTAATAAAAAAGCTGACTGCGTTCACGAGAAACGAGTCAGCTTTTTTCTAGATTATAGCCAAGCAGTTATTAGCGTTTTTCGAACCAACCTACCGCCTCGGGCGCCAGATTGATATTCACTTGTTTTATTTCTGTATACTCATCGAGGCCAAAAGTGCCGAGTTCACGTCCCCAACCACTTTGCTTATAGCCTCCCCACGGACATTCATTGTATGTGCTGTGGTAGCCGTTGACCCAGGTAATTCCCGCCTTCAAAGCTTTAACCACGCGATAAGCACGCGTAATGTCATTGCTAAATACAGCACCAGCTAGACCGAAGACTGTTCCGTTTGCGAGTTCAATTGCTTCTTGTTCAGTAGTGAAGCTCTGCACCACAACTACGGGTCCAAAAATTTCTTCCTGGACGATACGCATGGTCGGTTTGACGTTGCTGAAAATTGTTGGAGAAACGTAGTAGCCATCCCCATATCCGTCGCCGCGCAGACGTTCTCCCCCAACTTCTAGTTTGGCGCCTTCTTTTTTGCCAATATCGATGTACTCGAGAACTCGGTTCATTTGTTGTTCCGAAACTAGCGGACCCATTTCCGTATCAGCCAGGTTGCCTGCACCAACTTTGATTTGTTTGGCACGTGCGCTCATTTTTTTGATGAACGCTGGATAAACTGACTGTTCGACAATCATGCGCGATCCAGCAGAGCAGACTTGACCGGCATTGCAGTAAATCGCAAACAATGCATAGTCCACAGCTATGTCGAGATCGAAATCAGCAAAAACAATCATGGGTGATTTGCCACCAAGTTCCAATGTCGTTTTCTTGAGATTGGAAAGTGCGGCAGAAGCGATAATTTTGCCAGTTTTTACACTGCCAGTGAAAGCGACTTTGTCGACAAGCATGCTCTCAGCAATGGGTTGTCCGACATTTTGGCCGCCGCCGAGAACAATGTTCACCACGCCTGGTGGCAATTCTAATTCCTGAAAAATCTCAGCTAGTTTTATAGCCGTCAAAGGTGTGTATTCGCTCGGCTTAAGCACACAAGTATTGCCAGCAGCTAGAGCTGGAGCCAATTTCCAGGCAGCCATCAACAACGGATAATTCCAGGGCACAATCATACCGCAAACACCAATTGGTTCTCGCACGACAGTAGTCACTGAAGGCGCTGGCACATCAATTGATTGTCCGGTCGGTTTCGTGACCAATCCGGCGTAATATCTAAAACATTGAGCAGCGTCACCCATGTCGTAAAGGGCTTCGCGTAAAGGCTTACCACCATTAAGAGACTCAAGCTCGGCTAATTCCTGAGCGTTTTCGTCAATTTTGTCGGCTAATTTAAAGAGAAACGCCGAGCGCTCTGAGGCTGACATCTTTGGCCATGGACCTTCGTCGAACGCCTTGCGAGCAGCTTGAATAGCTTGCTCGACATGCTGCTTGCTCGACTCTGCTACTTTGCAAAGTGGTTTGCCATCAGCGGGATTGAAAAGTGTTCTTTCAGACCCACCTTCTTTAAATTGTCCACCAATGAATTGATGCCACTGACGATCGACTTTATTCTTGGGTGCCGTGATGGTCTGAGCCATGATGCAATCAACCTCTCTTTAGACTTTGGCTAATCTCAACAAATGTACTTGCGCCAAAAGTGTGAAACAGCCTAGAGCTGGGCTTTCGGGCGAAACGACGAATGTGTCACAAGTGCACTAATAATAGCATTATGTGCGAAAATTGTTCTCTTGTGTGCAATCGTGTGTGGCGGTACTCTGCGCCTTTACCCAATTTTCTTTGTAAGATCAATGACGACAAAAACGAATCAAGCGGAAAAGCCCTACAAGGGCTCATTTATCACGCTCGAAGGACCAGAAGGCGCCGGTAAAACGACTCAAGCCAAAAATTTGTCCAAACAACTGGATGCCATGGGTATTGCCCACATCATCACCCGCGATCCCGGCGGCACACCACTCGGGCGCCAAATCAGACGAATTTTGCTCAACCCGGAAAATCCCGTCCATCCAATGACCGAATTGCTGCTATATCAGGCAGACCGCGCTCAACACATTTCTGAGCTGATTATGCCTGCTCTTCACGCTGGCAAACTTGTCATATGTGATCGCTATGTAGACTCCACCATCGCCTATCAAGGATATGGTCGAGGCATCGATTTCAAAATAATCGACGAACTCAGTCTGATTTCTACTGGTGGTCTCAAGCCTGAACTGACAATCCTCTTTGATCTCGAAAGTTCAGATGGTCTAGCTCGCTTACATCCAGGTGGTCACGACCGACTGGAGCGCGAGGCGCTCGAATTTCACTTAAAAGTACGACAGGGTTATCTCAATCTCGCTCAAGCAGAGCCAGAACGCTGGCGCATACTAGATGCAAGTAAGCCAATGAGCGTCGTCCAATCGGAATTCAGGCGCTTACTACTGGAAAATCTCGGTGAAAAATTCAATCTGGCAGCTCTTGCCGATTGATACCGTATCTGGTGCAACTAGGCGTTTGATGCGAATCAAGTTTTAACGGATTTAGCCACTTCCGCCCCGAGTTCATCGAGATCTCGACGGATTTGCGCTTCGTCACGCTCATCAATACTTCCTTCAGCGGCAGTACGCAAACTAAAATATTTGGTTTGCAAATCAGTCGCCCGTCGACGCAAATGTTGATAATCGCTCAAGCTGATGACGCCTTGCGCCTTTTTTTGATCGAGATAATTGAGCAAATCGGCAAAAACGGTCGACAGCGGCGGGACTTGAGCAGTCGGCGCCTGATTGACTTGCGGCGCATAAATGATTTGTCCATAGGCTGAATTATTCACCCACGGATAGTAATAACCACTCTCACTGCGCCAGAATTGATTGGCGTTAATGAGGTAATTTCCTGCAGCGGTCGCTTGCGGCACCGAATAATACGGTGCATAAGCAGGCGCTAAGCCTGTGCCGCGGTTGATCAAGCCGGGATTGTAAGCGGGACTACCAAATACTGGACGCCCCGGCACATAGGGTTGGGTTGTATAAGTTGAGCCGCGTTGCCACTGGGCAATTGCAGCCAGCGAGAAAAATGGGCTGAGCACCACTTGCACTGCAAATACTACAAGCAGCGGTACGATAACTGGTCTTGCGCTTGCGCTGGCGATCTTCATAGACTCTGCCTCGAAATCGGGCCGGATATAAATTGTAAAGACGACAACTGAAAGCAATTGTGCCTATATTTTAAACCAGCGCGTATTCATCTCTTCAGCGGAAAGATGAACGCAAATCATGCTCCAGAAAACGATGAAGGCAATTGAATTGATATTGGCAACACCCGCGGAAGGCAGGCTATGCGCTGTAGCGAGCGTGACCAATCCGGGAATGGCGATAATGCTGCAGACAATGCAAAGGCGGCGGCAAACAATCATAAAGGGTTTGCCCAGCTTAAATCGCATGTGGTACAAGAAAAAGCCCAGCACACCCACTGTCAGGGCGATAGCCAGACCATGCACAGCCGCCCAGAACATAATATTGCAGGTCACACCATAAAACGCGTGACCGATTGCCGCAAGCGTCGCATCCAAATTAAAAGGTTCAGTGTCTGTGCCCATATTCTCAGTCGCCTTTAAAGCGACGCAGCTAACAACAAGATGATAGCGCACGCTTGCCATCTCAAACATTTCTTGAAATTAGTATTGAAATTAGGATTGCATTTAGCTTTCTGTGGACGCCAGCGGTGATAAATTACTAGGCATAGTCAATAACATCGGGAGCGAGCATGCGGAAAAGTCAAAATCTGGTCGTTTTCAGTCTGGTCATTGCGGGATTCTTCCTCGCAAACCCCTTAGCCCAGTCAGCCAAACAAAGCCAGCTACCAGGAGAAAGTTTCGATCGCGCCCAAAACCTGATTGTCAATTTGAATAAAGTACAGGGCTCATCTGGCTACTATCTTCTAGAAGGTCTACGCTTCTGCGAAACGATGGACCACGATTTGCTCAAGGCCTTAAGACAGGTTCAAGAAGTAGATAAAAAATACGGCAGCCTTCGCAACAGCCCAGACTCGCGGCATCTTCAAGAAACCGCCATCAAAATCGACCGAGCCATTCAGGCAAACAGTCAATTGAATTCAGATTTAAGAGACGCATACTCAGAACTCAAAGCCCAGATTAAAGAAACTCTGGCTGTCGATGAATTGAAAGGCGCTCCGCAGCAGCAAAAGCAGCCTCAGTTCAAGCAGAAGGACAAAGGCTAAGCCACGCAAAAAAGGAAAACTTGGCTCCAGTGGGATTCGAACCTACAACCAAACGATTATGAGTCGCGTGCTCTGCCATTGAGCTATGGAGCCAGAAAATTTTGATGGCTAAGTGGTCAACTTATTTTGGACTATCGAAAAGCAATTCGTCAATCTATCAACAAATCAATCAGGATTTGACTTCCGCAGGTTGTGGAGTCATATATTTTTCGATGAAGTCTGTGGTTACGTCTCCTCTGACAAAAGCTGGATGCGCCAAAACTTTTTGATGAAAAGGAATCGTTGTGCGAATTCCAGTGATTGCATATTCATCAAGAGCGCGATGCATACGAGCGATAGCTTCTTCACGATCTTTGCCCCAGGTCACCAATTTGCTCACTAGCGAATCATAGTGAGGAGGAATGGAATAGCCAGGATATGCATGACTATCAACGCGAACGCCCGGACCGCCTGGAGCTATGTAAGCATCGATGCGGCCAGGCGATGGCATAAAGTTGCGATCTGGATCTTCAGCATTGATGCGGCATTCAATTGAATGTCCTCGTGCCACGATGTCTTCTTGCTTCCACGATAGGGGCAAGCCAGAAGCAACACGAATTTGTTCTTTGATCAAATCAACGCCGTAAATCATTTCGGTGACTGGATGTTCTACTTGAATGCGAGTATTCATTTCCATGAAATAGAAATCGCCATTGGCAAAAATAAATTCAATTGTGCCAGCGCCTTCATAGCCGATTGATTTAGCGGCTTTGACTGCGGCTTCGCCCATTTTTTTACGAATTTCAGGAGTAAGCGCAGGGCTTGGTGACTCTTCAATCAATTTTTGGTGACGGCGCTGCACAGAACAATCACGCTCACCAAGATAAACACACTCACCAAAGCTATCAGCCATCACTTGAATTTCAACGTGGCGAATGGGCTTCAAATATTTTTCAAGATAAACACCGGCATCACCAAATGAAGCAGCAGCTTCGCTTTGAGCCGATTGAATAGCCGCTGCCAGAGCCGCCTTATCATTGGCTACGCGCATACCGCGACCACCACCACCTGCGGTGGCTTTGACGATGATTGGATAACCAATTTCATCTGCTATGCGAAAAGCTTCTTTTTCATCAGAAACAAGGCCGATAGTGCCAGGCACTACAGGCACTTTGGCAGCGCGCATGGTGATTTTGGCGTTTGATTTATCGCCCATCGAACGAATAGCATGTGTGCTCGGTCCAATAAATTTGATTTTGTGTTCAGCGCAAATTTCAGCGAAATGAGCATTTTCCGAAAGAAATCCATAGCCTGGGTGAATGGCGTCAGCACCGGTGACAACTGCTGTAGATATCAAGGCGGGAATATGCAAATAGCTGCGTTTCGAAGGAGCCGGTCCAATACAAAATGCTTCATCAGCAAGCTTTACGTGCAAAGAATCGGCATCAGCTTGCGAATAGACTGCAACGGTTTGCACTCCTAATTCGCGACATGCTCTGATAACGCGAAGTGCGATTTCACCACGGTTGGCAATAAGTACTTTTTGAATCACAATCGGCCGCCTTATCTACTTAACCTTTAGGATCAATCAAAAAGAGATTCTGTCCATATTCGACAGTGCTGCCATTGTCTACGCATACTTTGACGATGCGACCGGCAACTTCTGAAGGCATGTCGTTCATCAGTTTCATCGCTTCAATAATGCAGACGGTTTGACCGATCGAAATACGGTCGCCTATGTCTACGAATGGCTTGGCTGTTGGCGATCCAGCCCTGTAGAAGGTGCCAACCATTGGCGATGTGACAGAGATTAAATCTGCATTGTTCACTGCTACTGGTGAGGGAGCTGGCTCGGCAGCTCTTGCTTCAGCGCGTGCCTCGGCTTTTGGTTCAAAAGACATCACATTGTTTTTTTGTGGTGGCGCGGCGTGAGCAGCAAGCGCATGAGGCTCTGCAAATATCATCTGTGTTGCAGGCTGGACATTGCCACCCTTTTTAAGCGTGATCTTTTGATCACCGTGTTCAATTGTCAGCTCTGTGATGTCCGTGTCTGTGACGACCGCGATTAACTCACTGATTTGCTTGAGATCAATTTCCACCGGCATGCCCCTGCTTTAAAGCTATTACTAGCTCACGACTTTAAAAAAGACTTGCTGTCACACGACTGGCAAGTCACTAGCACTCTGAAGAATACGGATAAGAGAACACTCTAACCTGCATTCTTCAGAGCTCTCGCTCAGACTAGACTCTCGTCAAGTATTTTCGCGTACGTGTATCAACACGGATGGTTTCACCCTGTTTGATGTGAAACGGAACCGTGATTACTGCACCAGTTTCGAGAGTCGCTGGCTTGCCGCCACCGGAGCTGGTGTCACCACGTTCATCAGGTGTTGTTTCTTTGATTTGCAATTCAACGGTATTCGGCAATTCAACGCCGATTATTCGTTCATCGTGCATCATCACCATGATGCCTTCCTGACCTTCTTTCATAAATTCATAAGTAGGTCCGATTTGCTTTTCATCCAGTTCAAACTGCTCGTAGGTGAATTTGTTCATCATGGTGAACTTGTCGCCTGCCTTGAAAAGATATTGCATTTCCGATTTCTCGACGTTTGCAGTAGGAACCTTTTCAGCGGCACGAAACGTTTGTTCTAAAGTGCTGCCATTTTCAACGTTCTTCAATTTTGTGCGCACAAAGGCTGCACCCTTGCCCGGTTTAACGTGCATGGCTTCGACAACCTGCCAGATTCCGTTGTTCCAGAGGATTGTGACACCAGGTCTAAAATCGTTACTCGAGATCATTAGATATCCAATATCGTGAGCCTGAGGCAAGGCTTGGTAGTCAAGAAGAGATGCGGCTGCCTCTACGCCATCGCTGATTTTATCACCCCGCTCGTCTAAGACTCTCAAACCCGCGATCTCTGCAAAGATGTTGCAACAGCCGAGACCGAGAAATTGGCAAAGGAGCGTGAAGCTGGATATAATCAGCTTTTCAGCCTCTCTAAGGTCACTTCAGCAAATGTCGATGCCAGTTATGTCTTCTAAAGAACCGGAAACCCCGAAATCAGCCTACGAGCCCAAAGAAGTAGAAACGAAGTGGTCCAAAGAATGGATAAAACTCGAAGTCTTCGACCTGGACGTCGATCCATCCAAGCCGCCATATTCAATCGCTTTGCCACCGCCTAACATTACTGGCAGCCTGCATATGGGGCACGCGCTGAATGGAACTCTTCAAGACATGCTTATTCGCCTAAAACGTATGCAAGGCTATAACGTTCTTTGGCAAGCAGGCACTGACCACGCGGGCATCTCGGCGCAAAACAAGGTTGAAAAACAATTAAAGAAAGAAGGAAAGAACCGTCATCAGCTCGGCCGCGAAGAATTTATTAAAAGAGTCTGGGCGTGGAAGGAAGAAAACGGCGCCGAAATTATGGAGCAATACAAGCGCCTGGGCGTTTCTTTCGCCTGGAACCGCGTTGCTTTCACAATGGATCCCGATTACGTCAAAGCGATTTATCGGGCTTTCGTCACTCTATATAAAGAAGGCTTCATCTATAGAGGCAACCGCGTCACAAACTGGTGCCCAAGATGTTTGACAAGTCTTTCGGATCTCGAAGTCGAGCACAAAGAGACTAAAGGATTTCTTTATTCTGTTAACTATCCTCTTGTTGACGGTTCAGGTGTGTTAACGGTCGCGACCACTCGCCCTGAAACAATGTTCGGCGATACAGCTGTTGCCGTCCACCCATCTGATGATCGCTATAAATCGTTCATCGGCAAAAATGTTCGTTTGCCCTTAACAGATCGTGAAATTCCAGTACTTGCCGATCATTATGTTGAAAGAGAGTTTGGCACCGGTGCCTTAAAAATCACACCCGCTCATGACGCCAATGACTGGGAAGTAGGTCAACGTCATAATCTCTCGGCACCGATTACGATCGATTTGAACGGCAAATTATTTGCAAACGAATTCGTTCCCGAAAAGTTTCAAGGAATGGATCGCTTTGCAGCGCGTACAGCCATTGTCGAGGCGCTGACCGAATCTGGCAATCTTGTCGAGTCTAAAGAATATGTGCATGGTGTTGGACATTGCGAACGTTGCGATACCGTGATCGAGCCCTCTTTGACCGAACAATGGTATTTGAAGATGACGGAACTTGCGGCACCGGCAATTTTGGCAGTCGAAGAAGAACGAATTCGTTTTGTACCCGAACGATACGCCGATACTTTCTTAGCCTGGATGCGCAACGTACGCGACTGGAATATCAGTCGTCAGTTGTGGTGGGGACATCGCATTCCCGTATGGACATGTGACCAGGGTCACGTTGACGCATACGAAGAAACACCTTCTGCTTGTTCCGTTTGCGCGTCAGCTATTTTGACTCAAGATCAAGACGTGCTCGATACCTGGTTCAGCTCTGCCTTGTGGCCATTTGCCACCATGGGCTGGCCAGATTTAGATTCGCCAGAATTGAAAGTCTTTTATCCGACTGCTGTTTTATCAACAGCCCGTGAAATTATCAATCTCTGGGTTTCACGCATGATTTTCATGAGTATGCATTTACTCAAAAAAATTCCATTTAAAGAAGTTGTGGTGCACCCTGTTGTTCAGACATCAGACGGCAAACGCATGTCTAAATCTATGGGCAATGGCATCGATCCATTAGAGATGATCGATAGATATGGCGCAGATGCTAATCGTTTCTGGTTCTGCTCGGTTGGCGTAAAAGGCGATCAAGACGTGCGCTTTCAAGAAGCAAAATTAGAAGAGTACAAACGCTTTGCTAATAAGTTGTGGAACGCTGGTCGCTTTACCTTGACTCAATTAGAAGGATATACCGCCAGAGGCATTGAGCAAGACAAGTTGACACCAGCCGACCGCTGGATCTTGCATCGTTACGAAGCAATGCTTAAAGCTGTAAGCAAAGGCTTCAACGATTTTGATTTTCACATTGTGGCCAGCGAATTACATACTTTCACATGGGATTATTTCTGTGACTGGTATTTGGAAATGGCCAAAATTCAAATCGCTGCTGAAGGTCTAGCCATAGGCGAAAACTCGCAAACCAAGCGCGTTTTAGCGACCGTGTTTGAAGGTTTGATGCGAGCTATGCACCCGGTTATGCCATTCATTACAGAAGACTTGTGGCAGCGCACGCCTAAATCTGAACTCTATCAGCAACTTGATTCAGTCATGTTTGCACCATTTCCACGTTCGGATGAACGCTTCGTCGATGAAAAGGCTGATGCTCGCATGACATTTGTTATGCGCATTATTCGCTCAATTCGAAACCTGCGTCAGACTTACGACGTGCCACCATCAGCTGAAGCACAAGTTATTTTCGTTAGTGAAAATGTAGATGAAAGCAACATCCTCAAAGAAGGCATGGATTACATCAAACGCTTAGCTAAAGCCAATCCTGTGACCATTGAAACGCAGGCAACTGCTATGCCTAAACTTTCTGCCAAAGAAATCGTTTCTGGTGTCACTGTTTGCGTGCCTCTCAATGGTTTGATCAACGTTGAAAAAGCCAAGGCGAAAATCATGCAGCGCAAAGAAAGCGTTGAAAAAGAAATCGACAAGAAAAAACTCACTGTCGGCAATGCCGATTTTGTAGCTAAAGCGCCTAAAGAGAAAGTGGAAAAACTTCAGGTTGAATTGAAAGATCTAGAAAATCAATTAGAGAGTATTTTGAGCCAGCTCAAGGTGCTGGAAGACGCGTAAGATACAGCATGGATATTCTATGCACTCTGTTGTGTTATGCAACAGGATTTTCTACGCGTGCCTAGTATTTTCGTGAAATTGCTACCAGGGAATCGCAGTGTTTTCCCAACGCGTAAACGTACCTGATGGGTCGTTTGGTCCAAACAGTGCAACGCGCACCACTTCCCGTGATCCATCCTCAAGCGATTCGATGCCCTGATAGCCGTTGAGATTTGTTTTGGTGAAAGCCGGCGATACCAGATTGATTTTGATTTCAGTCAACTCAAGCTCGATCATCATCGCTAGTGTTATGGCGTTTAAAGCCGCTTTAGATGCCGGATAGACAGGTCCATAGATTGAGCGATAAGTAAAGGATTTGTCAGCGTTGGTCGCGAGCGAGCCTACACCGCTTGATACATTGACGATGCGAGCGTCCGATGATTTTTGAAGCAGTGGCAGCATGGCTTGATAGACGGCTAAAACTCCAAAGACATTTGTGTCCCAAACCGCGCGCATTTCATCAAGAGAAACGTTGCTCGGTCTGGTTGTCTTTGCGTATTCTTCCAGAGACAAATTGCCCCTTTTCGTATTTGAAATAGCGGCATTGTTGACCAGTAAATCAAGACGACCGAACTCCCAGCGAATAGATTCTGTTGCTGCATCGATAGAGGCTTGCTCAGTCACATCCAGCTGAAGTGGAATGGCTCCGTGTCCTATTTCCTTTGCGGCAGCTTCGCCGCGCGCCAGGTTGCGCGACCCAACGAATACTATGTGGTCATGGGCTACCAGTTCCTTAGCGACCTGAAAACCCACTCCCTGATTGGCGCCCGTGACGAGCGCTATACGTTTTTCTGTCATGATGATTTACTCCCTTCACGGTTGTTCTATTGTCAGCACGGCACTACTGTGCTAATTTGGACAAACGGAACAATGTTCCACAGCATACGGAACATTGTTCCGTTTGTCAAATTGGTTTGTGATGAGTAAAAAATCAAAAAATCTCGATGCCAGCAAGAATGCTCAAGATCAAAAAGATCGCCCTGTTCGAGCTGACGCTCGACGCAATCTTGATGCATTATTAGAAGCTGCAAAGGACGTATTTTCTACGTCTGGCGTAGATGCTCCGGTGCGAGAGATTGCCGAGAAAGCAGGAGTAGGCCTTGGCACTGTCTATCGTCATTTTCCCCAACGCTCTGATCTCATCGCCGCCGTTTTCCGTCACGAAGTCGACTTTTGCGCAGACGCAGCTCCACTATTGGCGGCCCAATATGAACCTGGTGAAGCTCTGGCAAGGTGGTTGCAGCGATATTCAGCCTTTATCACAACTAAGCGGGGACTGGCTCCGGCTTTACATTCAGGCGATCCAGCCTTCAAGAATTTGCGAGCTTATTTTGAAGAGCGCGTTCGCCCAGCTTTTTTGACGCTGATTGAAGCAGCGACAAAAGCAGGACAAATTCGCGCAGATGTCGACGCAGACGATATTCTCTATGCTGTGGCGCATCTAAGCATGTCTGCTTACGACGTAAGCAGCGACCACACTCAGCGCATGGTGGCACTTTTAGTTGATGGCTTGCGATACGGTGCGCCAAACTAAGTGCTTCAATAATTTGCTTTGAAATTTTTGAAATCAGCAGAGCCAGGGTCTTGCGACAACAAGCCAATTCTGCCACCAGCGACAAACTTATGAGGACCCGAATAGACCTCGGTTCCGTTAATGAACGCTTTAACAGTCGTGTCTGTGGTTTGTATCGAAAGTGTATTCCAGACCATAGTGCCTTTTTTCAAGGCGGGAGTGATACTTGATGGATGAACATATTCATTGGCATTGTTGACGCATTTAACAATCATGAATCTGCCCGAAGGATTGATTTGTAGTGACCAGAAAGTATGCGCTCCTATTCTGTTAAAGAGCAGGCCAAGGTGCGACTGAACTGGATCTGCATCTGCAGAAAACCGTGCATCGACAGAAATCGTGCCATTGTTCAAAGCAATCTTTTTGTTGAAAAATTCTACCGTGCTATTAACTGGTGACTGCAAATTTAAAACACCAGAATGGGATGCAACATGGCCACCTGCCGTATGTTCGTTTTCAACGTCGGCACTCAGATCATCTGGATGATACTCGGCTGCCTGAGCGCAAAGACCAGACAAAGCCACACTAAAAGTTAGTGCAAGCGTATTCAATTTGTTTTGTTTTGAGATCAATACGGTCATAAAATTCTCCAGTAGAACATCCAAATTTAAACACTAAGATTTTCAGGTCCCAAGGCGAAAAGACTATCCAGTTGTTTTTGTTCGAGCATGACAAATTGACCGGGCTTCAAATGCAGGTGAAAGAGATTGAGAGCACCAATTGCCACACGGATCAAACGCAGTGTCGGACAACCAACGGCAGCAGTCATTTTTTTCACTTGACGGTTGCGCCCCTCGGTCAACGTCAACTCAATCCAGGCAGTAGGAATATTTTTGCGCTCTCGTATTGGCACGGGACGTGGCGGCAATTTCGGTTCATAAGTAAGCAAGCTCGCCTTTGCAGGCATCGTCACTTTGCCTTCGATGATTACACCGTTCGCTAGATCGCGAAGTTGTTTCTCGGTCGGAATATTTTCAACCTGAGCCATATAAGTGCGAGGATGCCTGGACTCGGGCGTTAGGAGCTGCGTATTCAACCGACCATCGTCAGAGAGGATAATGAGCCCCTCCGAATCAAAATCGAGCCGACCAACCGTATAAATGTCTTTTGGAAAATCAAAATCAGCAAGCGTACTTTTATCACTTCCTTCAGGCACCGTAAATTGACACAGCACCCCATATGGCTTGTTAAAAGCGTAATAGCGACGAAATGGATCGGCTTTGAATCTATGCACGGGAATCTCAGATAAACGGCAACGCCAGACCAAATGATACACCCTCGCTCTTAATGAACAGGTAATGCTTTCGACAGCGGTCTTGCCAATTTGGTATTCTAATCGACCACCAGAACAGTCGAAAGTCTGAATAATCCGGAGCTGACGCAAATTATGAGCCCTGTGGAAATCAAGCCGTACGGCACTTGGCAATCACCAATTCAATCCCGCGAAATCGCCTCTGGCACTTTACGGCTGAGTCAAACTTACTTGGATGGATCGACAGCCTATTGGCTGGAGGGCAGACCAACTGAAGGCGGTCGTCAGGCACTCGTCAGCCGCAGCCCTGATGGAAAAATCAAAGATGTGCTGGACGCTCCCATCAGTGTTCGCACACTTGCTCAAGAATACGGTGGTGGTGCTTATGTGGTGCACGACGGTATCTGTTATTTTTCAAATGCTGAAGATCAAAAAATCTATCGTGTTAAAGCTGGTGGCAAACCTGAGCCAATCACAGCTGATGGCCGGTTTTGTTACGCTGACGCAGATGTGGATAGCAAACGCAATCGACTGATTGCTGTTATGGAAGACCATTCGGAGGCTGATAAAGAGGCTGCGACCAAATTGGTTTCAGTGAGTTTGTCTGAAGATAAAAGCAAATTTGGTCGAGTTGATGTGTTGGTTGAAGGAGCCGATTTTTATTCTAATCCACGTGTCAGTTATGATGGCAAGCAAATAGCCTGGCTCAGCTGGAATCATCCTAATATGCCCTGGGATGGCTGTGATTTGTGGCTCGGTCAATTAGACGAGCAAGGTTCAATCATAAGCAAAGTACACCTAGCAGGTTGCGCCGACGAGTCAATTATGCAACCTGAGTTCGCTAAAAATGGCGATTTGTATTTTATTTCAGATCGATCAGGCTGGTGGAATTTATATGTTTTCCAAACACCTCTAAAAGGACTTTCCGCCACCGCAGTTTATCCCTTAGATTTCGATTTTAGCTCGCCACAATGGGTATTCGGTCTCTCCAGTTATTCAATCATCGCGCCCAATTTGCTGCTTTGTACTTACGTCGAAAACAGCGTCTGGCAACTGGCTCTCCTGGAAATTGATGCCAAGACACACAAGGGCACACTAAAAAAAATCGAAAGTGCGTATACGGATTTTTCGTATATCAACTCTGCAGACGGTAGAGCGATTATGTGCGCAGGATCACCTACGGAACAAATTGCAATCGTTGAACTTAATTTGAACACCCTCGAATTCAGCGTGGTCAAACCATCGGCATCAACAAAATTAGATGCCGACTATGTCTCAGTGGCTCAAGCAATTGAATTTCCCAGCGAAAGAAATCTAACAGCGCATGCCTTTTATTACCCACCCAAAAATAAAGACGTAGTGGCACCACAAGGCAGTCTGCCACCACTTGTTGTGAAAAGTCACGGCGGCCCCACTGCTGCCACATCGAGCGTTCTCAGTCCATCCATTCAATATTGGACCAGCCGCGGCTATGCAGTAGTTGACGTCAATTACGGCGGCAGTTCAAATTACGGCAGACAATATCGGCAACGCCTGAATTTAAACTGGGGGCTAGTCGATCTCGAGGACTGTCAGAACGCAGCTAAGTATTTAGCTGACAAAGGTCTGGCTGATCCAAAGAGAATGGTTATTACTGGTGGTAGCGCAGGCGGTTATACAACTTTGTGCGCTCTTACATTTGGCGATGTCTTTGCTGCCGGGGCAAGCCACTACGGTGTAAGCGACCTAATTGCTCTGACTAAGGACACTCACAAGTTCGAGTCCAGATATTTGGATAGGTTGGTAGGTCCTCTGCCGGACTTTGCTCCCGTATACAAACAGCGTTCACCGATTCATTTTCCAGAAAAACTGTCCTGCCCAACCATTTTTTTTCAGGGATTGGAAGACAAAGTGGTACCACCCAATCAAGCCGAAGTCATGGTCGAGGCTTTGAAAAAGAAGGGACTACCAGTTTGCTACATCACGTATGAGGGCGAGCAGCACGGATTTAGAAAGTCGGCGAATATCAGTCGCACACTAGATGCTGAATTTCTTTTCTACGCAAAAATATTCGGTTTCAAACCGGCCGATCAACTAGACGAAATTGAAATTCTAAATTTCAAGAAATGATCGTGTTCCATTTGAATCTTTTGTTTGGGGGGGGTGTAATGACAATTTCTGATATCGCCACAGTGAACTACGATGACATTCTACTAGCTGCTAAAAATATTGACGGGATCGCCCACAAAACACCCGTGTTGTCATCGACTCAATTGAACAAGAGTCTCAACGCAAGCGTCTTTTTCAAATGCGAAAATTTTCAACGTGGCGGCGCCTTTAAATTTCGTGGCGCAAGTAACGCCATTACACAGTTAAGCCCTGACCAAAAGGCCAGAGGTGTTGTTGCCTACTCGTCTGGTAATCATGCTCAAGCGGTTGCGCTTGCAGCGAGCCTCAATGGAGTTGAAGCAACCATTGTCATGCCATCCGACGCTCCATCGATTAAATTGGCAGCCACGAGAGGCTATGGCGCAAAGGTTGTTTTATATGACCGCGCCACAGAAAGTCGTGAAGAAATCGCTGCCGCGCTCGGAAAACAATATGGTTTGTCGGTAATCCCGCCATTTGATCATCCTCATGTAATTGCAGGACAGGGCACAGCCGCTCTGGAATTAATCGAAGAAGCAGGTCCCCTCGATTATCTATTTGTTTGTGTAGGCGGCGGCGGACTGCTTTCGGGAAGCGCTATCGCAGCAAAAAGTCTGCATCCTGATGTTGTGGTCGTTGGCGTTGAACCAGCGCTTGGCAATGACGCGCAACAATCCTTGCAAGCTGGCCGAATCGTTAGTATTGACTTGCCTAACACCATCGCTGATGGTGCTCAAACAATGGCGGTCGGAAAGATTACCTTTCCAATTATGCAATCGCTTGTGAAAGAAATCATCACCGTCACAGATGATGAGTTGTGCAAGCAGATGCGCTTTTTCGCTGAGCGCATGAAAATAGTCGTTGAGCCAACTGGCTGTCTGGCTGCGGCGGGCGTCTCGTCTGGCAAAATCGATTTAAGCAACGCAAAAGTCGGTGTAATTGTCAGCGGTGGCAATGTCGACCCGACGTTCTTCGCCAAATGCATATCAGTCTGAAAAGCAGCTTGGCAAGGTATGGCTGTTGATAAAATCCGCAGTTGCAATTAGGTAAAAACCGCTTGACTAGGTAATTCTATATGCAAGAGATAAATCATCAGGCGATAAAAAATATGCGCAATGTGATACCAGTATATAAAAGTCTTGTGATGGAGAGTGGTGCGATTGATCGAAATCTTGTCTACTAACGTTCAGCGCAAAAAACGACTCTAGCAGCAAGTTTTAATTGATCGAAAAACTATCCATTAAATGTACAGCGGGGTACTTCTCGTAATGCAAGTAGCCGCTATACTAGATTCATAACCGGTGAGTGCACAGCAATTGCGCACTATGAGCCGAGGGGCATTACGGAAACATCAGGTCTGCGCAGACCAGAAACTGTAGTAAGCAGCCCGCTTTAAGTGACGGACTGACTGAAGCTTAGAGAAAATATTGAGCCTTCTCGCAAAAGGCAGTCAGGCAATAGTAAAAAGACCACCGCGAATTTATTCGGGTGGTCTTTTTATTTGGTGGCAATCAAAATCGTCGACAATGAGTAGTGCAAATCATTCGCAAAGGACTGTCTGATGCTCGACAATGATCTGACCAATGCCACCTTAAGTGAATTCGTCAAATTTTTATTTGATCGACCAGCCAACCAGACCTTCGGCGAAAAACTCTGGAATGGAGACGAATACGTAAGGTACAACCCGGTTCATAACACCGAGTTGTTCACAGCTCTCTTTTTGAATTCGAAAACTCTCACTGAGGGCTACAGTCGTCAGCAATGCGAACAAGCCTTTTGGGCGATACAAGGCTGTTTGTTGGATGGCGCCGTTAGTGAGCTTCTCTGGGATGCAGACATTCCTTTCTCACTTCGCCAGAAGATGATCGAATCAACTTACTGCCTCTATAGAGATTTTTTTTCAGTTGACGCTTTGCACACAGCTTGCAATATGTTTTTCGACGGTCTCATCGGAGTGTCTAACGAAGAGAGAACAAGCCCAGATCAGTTGATGATGAATGATGTCCTTTTTGCAACCTTATGCAAAATCCTTTATTTGGAATCTGAAGACTGCCAAGCAGCAGCCTTGCATGGTCTTAACCACCTTAAGCACCCCAACAACAAAGTGGTCATTATGAAATACATTAATGATCATCCAGAAATGTGCAGCCATGAAGTGGAGTACTGTCTCGATTGTATTGACGGCAATAATATGTGAGTGGAGCGAACCGATCGTAGATAAAATCTGGAGTTGCAAACTCCAGGATAAAAATCGCGGCAGCCGTTTGCATATGCAGGTAGCATATCAATGCACCACTATCGATATACATAATGCTGCTCATTGATATCAAAATCCGTAAAACTTGAGTGACGCAATTGATCGAAATCTTGTCTACTCGAGCTTGAGACTAGAATGACTCAGAGAGAGCATTTTAGCCGATCAAAGCATTATCTATTAAATGTACAGTGGGGGACTTTTCGTTATTCTAGTAGTCGCTATACTAGATTCATAACCGGTGAGTGCACAGCAATTGCGCACTACGAGCCGAGGGGCATTACGGAAACACCAGGTCTGCGCAGACCAGAAACTGTAGTGAGTAGCCCGCTTTAAGTGACGGACTGACTGAAGCTTAGAGAAATATTGAGCCTTCTCGCAAAAGGCAGTCAGGCAATAGTGAAAAGACCACCGCGAATTTATTCGGGTGGT
>JARLHI010000021.1 GCA_031292355.1 Candidatus Obscuribacterales bacterium | reverse complement strand
GCGGGTTGCTCAGTCAAGACAACAAGGACTATAGGAAGATAGTCCTTATCGCTATTTATGCACAGCATCGCAGGTCAACAGCACGCATAGCGCATGCGTGGCAGGGGGAGCACTTTCGGGCGATACAGAGAAAGTGCTCAGTCAGTAGGCGCGCAGTCAGACGCGCCTAAGCTTTGCCTTGTGCGCGCTCGCTCGCGCACTCTTCGTACGCTCACGTCACAGACGAGACAACCCAACGTATTACTAACGCACACGCAGACAGAGACGACCCTGTCATTAGGTGAGGTCTCCGCCCTCTTTGGGGGGGGGTTGTTTTCGAAAGAAAACAGTCATAACGGTTGATCATGACTGTAAATGCGAATTTTGGTGTCGTTCAAGTGTCGTTGATGTTTGCTGTGCGCGTGGCTTGAGTCAAAGAGTGCGCAGCGGCAGCGGCGAAACGAGCGCAGCGCAGCAGGCCAGCCAACAGCGCGTTCACCAGAATCCACACAGCAGACTGTAGATTGAATCTCAACTATAACATGCAGTATACAGACTCTAGATCTTTCGCGTATTGCTTCATTTTGATTCTTCAACCTTGCAAAAAGTGCTTCGCGCGCAGGATTCGCAATCGCCTCGCGATTGCTCATGCTTCGGCGCGCAAAGCACCGTCCATTGGGTACCCCAATGGACTTCGATGCGAAAACAGTCGTAACATGCAGTACAGACTCTTAAGCGTCATCGGCATGAGCAAACGCTTGAATGCGTTTGCATTCATGCCTGGTGGCGCGAAAGAGTCGCAAGGTCGAAGTCGCTCGATGCGATCACGTAATGGAGTTTCGCTATGAAAACAAAGGTAACGTTTAAACATGAGTACTATCTTACTTTGGTTGTCTTCCTTGCACCTCACCAGCTCTGTGCGCGCTGCTTGAACTCGCAATCGCTCGACGCGATTGCTCATGCCGCTGGCGCAAGAGAGTTCGGAGATTCAGGATTCAACAACAGGGAACATTGAAACATGAGTATACTATTTCACATTTCTTGTGGCATGGTTCAATTCGAAATCCCCATGGCGTTTGGGCGCGGCAAAAACAGGCAGTTTAGTCGCCCGCCGAAAATGCCGAGTTTAGACCGGCGAAAAGATTCGATTTTGGCGGCAAAACGAGCGCAACATCACAGGAATCAGCTCGAATTCAAAGAAGAGCATCTTGTACCATTGAAGATATCCGCCAACACACGCCACTGTGATATGGCGTCCTGTCTACCGTTTTTGCTTGCAAACGCGCCCGTTTTGTCTCGAAGCCCAGTCAAGTCAAACTTCGAACATCAACAAGAAAACCGGCTTGGATGGCTCAGAACATGTTTTCTTTTAGTGTAGACACTTGTTTCAAGTTCATTTCAAGTTGCTTGCCATCGGGATGGATCGCGAAAACTCGTCCCTCCCTCACTTCAAGTCGACCTAACTCGCGCAATAACAACACCCAACGCCTCGTACCCAACCCGAGGAATTTTTCAAACACCATCCACCATTTTGATCATATTTTTGGCCTGATCGGGTGCTGGATACGCGCGCTAGAAGCGTGCAAACAGGACTCAAAAAACGCAATTTTCTTAGGCGGCCGCGGAGCGAAAATTGGAAACCGTCCTTCTTATTTCCGCGCTGTCTCGATGGTGGTGGGACAACGAGTGCGGGACAATCTGAGGACAGCGAACATCCTACCTTTAATATTAAATGCTATCCGTCGGTGGAAAATGGGGTGTCACGGTCACCGGCTACGGTGCGGAATGAGGTTTTCTTTCGAAAACAACATGGAACAAACACCACTGATTAAACACAGGGAACATGTTTTAATCCGAATGGAGATGACCTTGGGTGCGTTGGAATGGTTGTTCAAGTTGGTTCTGAGGTTTCGCAGTTTGGTCAGAGAGACCGACCAAAAAAGCTTAGGCAGCGGCCATTGAAATCGATGGCCACGCCAGGCACACCCTTCCTCACATGAAACAAGGCGTGGGGTAGATGTGCCTAGCCGATACAGACATTATGGGACTACTTTCATGAGTGCAAAAGGGTGCAAACATGGTCATCCGTTCGTCACGCAGTTGTGGTTTTGACCGATTCAAAACGCGTTATCAGCACAACAGACAATCACATGACCAATCAAACAGCTCGATCGTATAGAGCCAGGTGCTGGTCAAAGCATGGTTGTATTTCCAACCCTCACTCCTAAATGCTTCAAGTCAACGAGTCGCTCAAACTTTCTATTCGAGTTGGTCGGCATCTTTTCGGCAATGGTCGGTAAATCGATGGATTGAACGCTCAACGTTGCCGCAATCATAGCCAAACTAATTTAAACCTAATTCCACAGAGGTACTTTCATTGTCACGCTTAATTTCGCTTTTGTACCACCGTGCTGAAGCGCAGAGGCGAGAGGAGAAGGAGCAGCGCACGAGAGTGATTCGACGATGAGGAAAATCCTGCCACGCTCAGGATAGGAAGCTCGGCTGCGCGCAACCACCGATTCAAGTCTTTCGAATCTGTGAG
>JARLHI010000020.1 GCA_031292355.1 Candidatus Obscuribacterales bacterium | reverse complement strand
TTCTGGGCTCCCCGAACCATGATATTGCATCCACCGAATTCTTCTTTTAGCCGACTATTGAACCTCTCAGCCGCTGTTCTTTCTTTATATCTGGCAGCCTCGTGAGGAGCCATGGGGATAATGTCTTTCCCACGTGAGTTCTTGTCTATTATGGGCACATGGCCAAGACTCCTGCTAACTTCGTAGATCGGCCCGGCGTCATAGGCTGAGTCCATCAAGTCATAGCAATATGTTATTTTGGAGCTGCTTATCTTCATGAGCGGTATGGCGACCTGACTATCGTGTAATGACGCGGAAGTCATAGCTACACTCACCGGCAATCCGCAGTCATTGACATCCGCATGAAACTTATAGCCAATCCAACTCACTTTGTATCCCTTGGAGTTCTTCTTGGTACCCACATCGCAGACCACCGGTAATTCATCGAGCGCCTGCTCCGCTGATTGATGAACCTGCCGCTCCAAACGTTTTACTTCCTTGGGCTCTGAGTGTTCCCCTTTCGGCCGACGACCCCGTTTTTTCGGAGAAGGCTTTTGCTTTGGCGGTTTCTTTACTGGCTTCTCACGCCCTTCTATAGCAGTAGAGTCTCTGGATATGTGGCCTACCAGTTGCGTTTTCAAAGATCGTTCAACCAAAGCCTCATGGACCCTCTCTCCAAGACCACTATCAGCAAACTCGGCAAAAGCCCTGGAGAAAGTGGACTCGGAAGTAATATCTGAAACCTTCTCAAAACCACAGATCTTGCGCAAACTCGGCGTGGTCTTAAGCGCCTCAATCAATGAGCTTGTGAACGGATATCCGTAAACAGACTTCGCAACAAAAGACCTTGCTATCGATTCACGATCGCAAAGCTTTCTGCCCAACCACTGCGTATCAGAGCTTTTTGGAACAAACCTCTCAACCTGGACCAACTCCAAAATAGATACAAGTTGACGCTCTTTTTCCGTTAAAGGACTGTTCCAGCATTCTTCTAATTTAGGAAACAGAGTTCGTTGCAGTGTTCCCATCAACCATGATATTCTTTTTCTAAGCTTCACTGGCGCCTCCTGTGACAAAGCGTCTTTTTGCAAAAAACACTATACCACGGGACTGCCCGTGAAGCCCATTTTTCACCAGATTAATTGCCGAAAATCATACTTTTGCAAGAGGCTCAATGGTGACATCGATCATGAGACATTTCAGTCTCTTGCTGAAGAATTGGTCGCTGAGGACCGTATGATTCAAAATGTGTCGTTGCTCAGAGGCACTTCAACTGTAGATGTCTATCCTATTAAAGGCAACGAGGACACCATTGGAGACGGTCTTGCTGGGGTTCCAAACGAAAGAGAAGCCGTACGCCAAGTTATTAATACCAGAAGGACGGTCATTGAAGACCCAGTGCATTTAGTCCAAGGCGGCGTGAGTATTGTGTGTCGGATTCCCGTATTAGCATCTCCTAAGGGTAAACTTTTCGGAAGCGGCGAATACTGGGGGCA
>JARLHI010000019.1 GCA_031292355.1 Candidatus Obscuribacterales bacterium | reverse complement strand
GCAAAGCGATTGGAACCAGCGTTCGGCTTCGGCGCGGACGACGAGCGTTGTGCGGCCGCGCTTGATTGTGTGCAGCCGCTTGGCGGCGACTTCACGGTAGAAGGTGGCTTTTGAAAGGACGTAGCGTTTGCAAAAATCAGATACGCGATAGGCTTCGATTTCTTCGGTCATTTGATTTCTCCTTATGCTGGTTGTTGAGTGCGGCTGGAATCAAAAACGCCCTTTCGGTGGAAAGGGCGGTATGGATTTTGGATGGTGCTGCCGTGATAATGGCCGTCAATTCTGCGCGTGACCTTGATGCCAGCTTTCTCTATGATCGAAATTCAACCAAGAGAAAGCTGGGGAAAATGGAAATCTCACAGGAAGAGTTTGATGATTTGCGTGCGCAGGCAACGGCGCAGAAGTTATTGATCAATGCTATCTTGATTGGGCTGGTGGATAAGAAGGTTTTCACCAATGCCGATATTGAGGTTCTTGTGGAGTCCACCATCGCGAGTCTTGACGAGTTCCAAGACCCCATTCTAGAGAAGGCGGTTCCATACCTTGATCATTTCCGTATAGCGTCGCAACAAGGTGAATAAGCGTTATTCTTGTTACAAGTTCAGTCGATTTGATGCGCTTTTTAGGGGAAGGGCTGCGGATTCTATGGGGCCAGAGCCGGACAGATTTTCCATCTCTTTAAGGCCGCATTGCATAAACGGCCACACGCATCGTCGATCCAGGCATTGAAAATACCTGTAATTTTCTGAATCCAGCGTTTTCTGCAACTTGTTCGATTGTAACATCGGAGTATTTGAAGCTGCTGCCTGTGCGATAAAATTTACCGCGCGGAACGTCTATCTGATAGGGGCCGATGCTAAATTTGAGGTCAGTCTTTGCTCTCACCCCGTGCGCAAGTAATTTCCACCTCTGATGCCATACAGTCACATGCTCAAAATCATCAGGATCGAAGTTAGATGTAGGCAAATCCCGCTTCACTCGATCCAATATGGTCAACTCCATAGCATGATAAGACGGATGCTCATACGAAGCATGAAGTGAAGATTCGTCCTCGTTCGTGTCGTAATCGAAAATGAAATAACCGCCCTTTTCTTTCAATGGCGCGGCAAAATGCTTCATCGTTCGCGTCAGGGCATACTCTGGAGTCTCATTAGGCAAATCGACGACAATGTTGCCAAGGGTAATGCCAAAGAGATTTATTGCAGCTTTGCTTTGAGGCATCGGAAGGCTGTTGAAAAAATTACCCAAAAATGTATTTGTTTTAATATCTGCCAACTCTTCCTTTAACCTTGCCGTGGCAATTTCAGAAAACGCCGTGCATAAATCGACAAAAGTAATTTCTTTGAATTTACCCGCCCGAATGATGGGGAGAACTTTGCGTTCAAACGAATTCAGAGAGCCGGTTCCTAAATCAATAAAGGTGTGCGCGTCGGAAACCAACTTGCCAATATGGCTTGCCGCGTGTCGGATAATTTCTATTTCATGCCGATAGGGATAGTAAGCCGCGCTCGTCTTGATAAATCGAGTCCAATGCTCGTCGCCTCGCACACGATCATTGTCACTGCGTGCGCTTGAAAAACAATAGCGCCCTATATGACCTTCGCGAATGCCAGTAAACATATCTACGACGCCATCATAAAATTCTTGGGTTTCGGCGTCAAATTCACATTCATATTGTGGATAATGAAGCATCGTCATTCTGTGGCTTCCTTTTTATAAGAGGGAGGCGGATTGCATTGCGCCCATACAATTTCAAAGAAATCACGGAATGCCACGGCCAATTGTGCCGATTCAATAATCGTAACCTCGCAAATATTGCCTTTGTATTCGATCAATCCCAATTTGCCATTATAGAGGTAGAAGGTATTCGGCTGAAAATACTCCTTCGGTAACCAGCGGTATTCAACGTAGGATGTGTAAGGATGATTGTGATCTCCCTCTTTTAAGAGCGCACGGCAAGAAATCTTGTCGGCGATGCGAGCCATGCGAACGCTGTGTTGCTCGCCTCGAATGGTATAGTACTTTCCTACCACCTCTTCGTCACAACTGCTGATGCAGATTTTTCCGCTTCCGTCCTTGATGACGGTTTCATACACATCTTCGAGAAGATCCGTAATCGCGTATGGCCCGCTAAATCGACGAATATTCGTTTCTCGCCGTGCTACGCCGTCATTTTTCTGAAACTCAATGCCAAGTCCTTCAAAATAATTGAGCAACAATTTTAGCGTTTCATCACGGGGCTTAACTGCGTTGTTCTCAATGCGCAACAACGTCTGCTTGGCAATGCCTGTTGCGGCCTCCACATCATCACGGGATACGCCTAACAACGCACGAGCCATACGAACCTGAGCGGAGGAAAGAGAATTAAACATGGGGCTGCCAAAAAACGTTAACTTCCTGCCCATTATAGATAGCTAATGGTACTTTGTCAATATCATAAATAGCATCAAAAAGTAACTTATTGAATAATTTTGCGCACGAAAGAAACATTAGTGTGTTAGCGCAAAATGAGAATGTCACCTTTCTGCAAGTTTAAAATGTCACTTTTCTGTGAAGGAAACAGAAAGGGAACATGCTATGCAAGGTGTACTGGAGATGAGCGAAAAAGAGCGGGGACGGGCGCATGTGATCAGGCTGG
>JARLHI010000018.1 GCA_031292355.1 Candidatus Obscuribacterales bacterium | reverse complement strand
GTTAAGTCCCGCAACGAGCGCAACCCCTGTCCTTAGTTGCCAGCATTAAGTTGGGCTCTCTAAGGAGACTGCCGTGGTTAACACGGAGGAAGGTGGGGATGACGTCAAGTCCTCATGGCCTTTATATCCAGGGCGACACACGTGATACAATGGACGGTACAGAGGGAAGCGAAAGCGCGAGCTGGAGCCAATCTCAAAAAGCCGTTCTCAGTTCGGATTGGAGTCTGCAACTCGACTCCATGAAGTTGGAATCGCTAGTAATCGCGGATCAGCACGCCGCGGTGAATACGTTCCCGGGCCTTGTACACACCGCCCGTCACACCACGAAAGCTGATTGCACCAGAAGTCGTTGGGCTAACCCGCAAGGGAGGCAGGCGCCTAAGGTGTGGTTGGTAATTGGGGTGAAGTCGTAACAAGGTAGCCGTAGGGGAACCTGCGGCTGGATCACCTCCTTTCTAAGGTGAATTCAGAGTGAATAACTCTGGTCAAACCTAGGTCAATTCGAACTCATTCACTATTCAGTCCTCAGAGGTTTACGGAGAGGCTTAGGGCCTATAGCTCAGATTTGGTTAGAGCGCACGCCTGATAAGCGTGAGGTCGTTGGTTCAATTCCAACTAGGCCCACCACGCTTCTGACGGGGGTGTAGCTCAGTTGGGAGAGCACCTGCTTTGCAAGCAGGGGGTCATCGGTTCAAGTCCGTTCACCTCCACCAGTTCTTTGACAATCGAATAGGTTTTGATCGAGGATACTCATATTTTGGTATCAAGCTACTAAGGGCTTACGGTGGATGCCTTGGCGCCGGAAGACGATGAAGGACGTGTCTAGCTGCGATATGCCTCGGGGAGCTGCTAAGAGAGCATTGATCCGGGGATTTCCGAATGGGGCAACCCGATGAGGTAGACCCTCATCACTGCAGGATGAATACATAGTCCTGTAGAGTTAACGGAGAGAACTGAAACATCTTAGTATCTCTAGGAAAAGAAATCAATTGAGATTCCCCAAGTAGTGGCGAGCGAACGGGGAATAGCCTAAACCCTGTGAATGTCAAGCCTGCCGGCGTTGTTCACGGGGGGTCACGGGCCATTTTCGGAGCGAGCGGCAGCTTGCTCGGAGAGTTACAAAACAATCGTTTAGTTGAACTTCTATGGAAATAGAGGCCAGAGCGGGTGATAGCCCCGTAAACGAAAAGCGATTGTCTCTCTGGATTTTGTGCCCAAGTACCACGGGACACGTGGAACCCTGTGGGAATTCGGGAGGACCACCTTCCAAGGCTAAATACTAGCCGGCGACCGATAGTGAACTAGTACCGTGAGGGAAAGGTGAAAAGAACCCCGGCAAGGGGAGTGAAATAGT
>JARLHI010000083.1 GCA_031292355.1 Candidatus Obscuribacterales bacterium | reverse complement strand
GTCAACCTCGTCCTTCGAGGTTGGGGCAACTACTTCGGTTACGGCTATCCTCGCAAGACGTTCCGGGATGTGAACCATTTTGTGCAAGGTCGATTCCGCCGTTTCCTGCGGAATCGGAGTCAAAGGCGGAGCAAGCCCTTTCGCGAAGGGGAAACACTTTACGCGGGGCTCAAACGGTACGGGCTGATCTACCTGTAGCGTTGGCAAGGCTAACAACTCCTTGCGTATGCTTTGTCGCAAGAGACTGTCGGTGGGCCGGATGCGGGAAATCTGCACGTCCGGTCCGACGAGGGGGAGGGTGACATAAGCGGCACGGCCTGCATGCCTTTTGCCACGACGCCTGAAAAGGCAGATACGATGGAAGCATGTGGCCTAAACATCTGATGTCTCCCTCTCTACTCTACTGTTCTTCGTGGTTGGCTACTGACCCGGAGGTCTGAACTGAGAGCAATACCGGGATTCAACCACGAAGAACACAAAGAGCGCGAAGGGAAAAATGGGGCTTCGTGGTGAACGCTTACCTTTTTTTTAAAACAAATGGAACCCGGCGGCTCAGATATCCGAGTGAGAACCTCATCGCATGCTCTTGACATCTGTCTTTTCATGGGCGCCCCCGCTCTTCGCTGAGAGCTTCAGTTGCGCCGCGCAGGTTGAGCCCTCATCCACGTACAGGAAGTGGAGGCCTGGATTTGGCCCCCCAGATTCGATCGCATTACCTGCCGGTGGAATATACGCGATCTTTTCGATATTTTTTCGAGCCGGCCTCCAAATTTTCTGTTCCGGATATATTGGGTACCAGAGCAATTTGTTTTATCGCTCTAAGTGATCCAAGCCAGAGCGTAACAGTGCTAAACAAAACCAGCCCGAATTCCCTCAAGTACAAAAATGGCCCCATATCTATGGCTGTCAAAATGTGGCTTACCGTTACGAACCCAAAAACGAATCTCCATGTAAATGGAGTTTGCCCGTATGGGTATCTCTCCCAGAGTATCACCAGAATTATCATAACCAGCGGGAGGGCCATTGAGACGTAATGAGGATGAAATACGGGAGTAGTAATGAACATCAGGGGGATAAGAGCACACATGAAAGCAACTTCGGATATGGTTGCTTCCACCCGGCCGGAATACCACCGTCCTCTCCACCCCGAAAGGACCAATGATAAGGCCAGCATGAGGAAGGCTATTACCCAATGAATGCCGCGTACTATCGGACTGGCTACCTTAGGCCTTGTGTTTCTATTAGGGTGCATAATATTGTGAATAATTACCATAGGAGAATTGCTATCTGTAGTAGTAATGGCCGTAAGTTCTCTAGCGCATCTCCCAATTTTACTTCCCCTTATCCCGGCGATAATGATATGGTGATAGAATGAACTGTACATAGTCGTAGTTTTCGCTGGTCCGAATACAATTACTGGCACAACGATAAGACAGGTCATAAGACCTACCGCGCTACCGAATAGCATGCGCCAATCTCTGCGCCACAATGGAAAAGCCAACAGAAGAGCCGGAATCACTTTGATGCTGACTGCCGCTGAAAGCCAAAGACCAGCACGAAGTCTTCGTCCCTTAAGAATAGCAGCAATTCCCGGTATCGAATGAAAAAATAGCTCACGCACTGTCAAAAGCGGTATTTGCCGGTGTCGGGTTCCCGGGATCAGGCACGTCACAAAAGTTCGATGCGCTCAGGTCCCCAAT
>JARLHI010000082.1 GCA_031292355.1 Candidatus Obscuribacterales bacterium | reverse complement strand
CTTGGTGTACAGCGGATTATCGGCTAACCATTTCAATTCTTCAGTCTTCACCTTACCGCAGGACCGACAGTCCACTCTCCTGTATTCAATCTCTAAGTAGACATCCTTGTCTCCGCACGAAACATCTCGTACCAGTTTACGTTTGCTATCGTACCAACCGTGGTGTAATGTTCCGCACTCCCGGCCGGAATTTGTCAAGAACAGTGAGACACTTTTCAGTTCGAATTTAGAGTAGAGACCGGGTATCTAGCTTGGCAACGCCTTTTCAGCCTCCCGTCGGTCGGCAAATTAGACTTTCGCTGAGGCCGAGGAAGCGCGGCTCAACGCCGCGATTAAGGTTTGAATATTTTCTTTCAAAACTGAAAACCGGGTGCACAGCCCATCGAAAACCAGCATTAATAGCTAGTGTAGCTGTTTCGCATAATCGTCAGTGTGGCACCGGCATTGGTATCAATATCGGTTGAAAGTTTGCTTCGTTGGGTGAGTTTATCCAGACTTCTTTCGGCAACTGGAGCACCATCGGAGCACCATTCACGAATCTCTCCGGGTTTGCCTTATAGGCTGAACTCAAAACCAGCTGCCTGGCATCACTTCGTTCTTGCGCCTGGCCATGGTGTACGGTTTCTGGCGTGAGCAGGGCCAGCCCGCTATGGTAGTGATCGTTGTTGTACCAATCAAAGAAACCCTTGCAAAATGCGCGAGCATCTTCTATGCAGCCAAATTGTGCAGGGAATGTCGGATGATACTTGAGAGTCTTGAATCCTGCTTCCGAATAGGGATTGTCATTACTCACACGCGGTCTGCTCAGTGACTTTGTAACCCCCAGGTCGGCCATCAGCTGTGCCACTACCTTTGATGTCATAGGCGAGCCTCGATCTGAATGAATGCTCAACTGGTCCACCTCGATCGATTGCCGCCAACAAGTCTCGGTAATCAGAGCTTCAGCCAGTTCTGCATTCTCTCTCGGTGCAATGAGCCAGCCGACCACGTAGCGACTAAAAATGTCTATGATCACATAGAGATAGTAGTAAGTCCATTTTTCTGGCCCTTTCAACTTAGTTATATCCCAAGACCAGACTTGGTTTGGTGTTGTTGCCAGAAGTTCTGGTTTCTTATACTCGGGATGCCGAGCTTGATTGCGGCGCTCTCGCACCTCGTTGTTGTCCTTCAAGATTCTGTACATGGTGCGAATGGAGCACAAATAACGCCCCTCGTCTAGAAGCGCTGCATACACTGCCGATGGTGCCTTATCAACAAATCGGTCTTCATGCAAAGCAGCCAGAACCTCTTGCTTCTCTGCTGCGCTCAGCGCTCTCGGAGGTGATGGTCTGGTAACTACTTGCTCAATTGAAAACGACTTCAGTGAGCGATAATAAGTCGACCTCGACATGTTGAGAGAATCACATGCGAGGTCGACAGGTAACAGCTTTTGATCGGCTGCGGCAGCTATTTCGCTGGCTACTTCTCTTCGTCCGGCTGTACCAGCGTTCCGTCCAGAATCTGAGCAATTTTTTTTTGAAGATCAATGATTGCATTGGCCTGTTGGAGCCGCTTCTCCAATTTAGCGTTTTTCGCCTGCAGCTTCTTGTTCTCTGCAAGCAGCAAATTGACTTTGCGACCACGCTTCTTGGGCTCTAGATTGTTCAGCTCACGCTCCTTCCGCCATTTGTGCAAGTGTGATGCATACAGCCCCTCCCGCCGCAGGAGAGCTCCGATTTGTCCATCCGATGCATTCTCGGCTTCTTTCAAAATCTTCGCTTTGTACGCTGCCGTAAATTTCCTCCGTTGTACGCGTTCCTCGACCTCTGTCTCTGCCGGCACCACTCGCAGTGGCGCCGCGGCCGCAATGGCGGACCGCGATGTTAGGTCGCTTTGCCACTCCGGATGATCTTTCCGAAGCTTTTTGAACCATGAGTAATACGTGTGCTTTGAAATACCTTGCTTGGCACAGTAAGCGGCTACGCCGCCCGCATACGTGCGCGCTTTCTCAATGATCTTGGTCCAGTATTGTTCTCTCTCTTGAACTGTTTTGCCCGGTGTGCGCTGCATGAGTGCTCCTTTTCTCAGGCACAGAATGCATTACCCCGCAGCTCAGCGCAAGACGCACGGATCTCACACAGGTAGATACGGAGTCGATATCCGGCCTATAGATTGTTCCGCGGGCTACTACAATAATTTCCCGCTCGTATTTGTCTCATGCATTATTGGCATAGAGGGCAGCGATCATTTCGACATCGGCCGTGTCACTTGCGAGCAATGTAATAAACTGTCAGAGAACATCATTGACAAGATTATTTTCCCGTTGCTCCAGCAGTGGATTAG
>JARLHI010000017.1 GCA_031292355.1 Candidatus Obscuribacterales bacterium | reverse complement strand
GACCGGAACACACCCGTTCCCATCCCGAACACGACGGTAAAGACGGTCAGCAGCGACAATACTTGGTGGGTGACCGCCTGGGAAGATAGCCCGGTGCCAGGAGTTATAAAAGCCGCAAGTTAATAGCTTGCGGCTTTTTTTGTGCTCTGTTTTTGCCGTTTATGATCAAACTACTGTCACACTTCTGTTCTTTCGAAGACATAAGCTCTCTTCAACGGTTGCAAGAGGTTGATGAGCCCTATGCTAAAAACAATTGATCCAGAAACGAAGGCGCTTCAAATAGAGCGGGAGGCCAGAACATGTTTAGATCAGTTGGCTCACAAGCCCATTGAAGCGAGCATTATGCAATTTATTTTGAACCAGCAACTCAACGATTTGAGTAAAAATCCAGAGCTGTTTCAACAGGTAGGGAAGCAACTGGAGAGGCTAGGAACTGACTCATTCTCGCTTCTTCCCAACGTCCGGATCAACGCTAACAATGGTTCGATTGACAGCATCGTTTTCTATAGCTCGAATCTTGATAGTGGAGACAACAAGACTCATGTTCTCGAGTATCAGCCCACGACAGAAAGGTTGAACTTCGTCAGGATATTTTAGGGATAGGCTTTCATTTCAATAGTCGCTCCAGTAATTAGCCGATTTGATTTGCACCTCGTGTCTTTTTTCCACTCGTGCTTTGCGAGTCGGATTTGCGAGCACCTCGTCAAATTCTTTGTCTGTTATCAGCAGTGCCCGGTTATGACCAGCTGGCAACGTGTTCGAGCTTACGTGCAAATAGTCTGACTTTGGCAATCCTTTCGTTGCATGCACGTCAATCAAAGCTTGCATATGTTCTGCAGTCGGGCCATAAGCTCGTCCAGGAATCCAATGATTTTTATAAAAATTCGAGGGCGTGTCGCCGCTTTGCACAAGCGATAAAACCTCTCGTTCTTTACCGATAATTGGCCCACCAGAGTTACCTGGATCGACATGCATTGTGAAGAAGGCCGAAGCGTCTTCACCATAACCAACTCCTCGGATTCGTCCTGGCGAAATTATAGGCAAGTGATGTGGCTCAGCGCCTGGATAACCAATGCCGGCAGCCCGTACAGACTCCACTCGAGTCGGTTTTCCAAGTTTGAGGAACTCAAATTTGCTGCCTTCTGGAGCGAGCACTTTGGCCAGTCCGACGTCTGCGTTTGAATCTCGTGCGAGTACATGAAACGGGTATACGGTGTCATCTGCCATTCGAATTTGCCCGTTACCGGAATGTTCAAATACGTGGCGAGCAGAGAGGAAATGTCCTTCGGCTGAACTAAAAAAGCCGCTACCCATGTGGGTTCCGTCACTTGATTCAACGCGAAATACAGTTTTTTTGGCGATGTCGAATGTCTCAGCTAACCAGCTATTGTTGTCTGCTGCCACATGAACAGGCGATTTGCGCCAGAGCAATGCCACCGGGATTGTTGATTTGCCGTCGTCTGTATTCAAGTCCTCGGTCAAAGAAGTGACCGGCTGATTTTTGAACGTGAAGCCTTTCTCTCGTGTGACAGCTTGGGTCATCTGTCTTTCGAGTGATTTTTGATAGTCTCGTTGTGCCTGTCTTAGCATAGGATTGCTTGAGGCCGATGGGGACATCAAAGTTGAGGCGAATCCGTCATCAATTGCGAATTCATCTTTCAGTCCGGCAATGATTGATTTTGCAAATGGTCGAGCGACCACAGAGATTGCCGCTGCGCCAGCTAACAATGCTCCAGTTGTGAGATACGGATGTCTGGCAAAATCATCCTGAAGTGTTTCTTTGGCTTTCGTTTGCAAATCGTGGAAGAATTCCAAATTGCACCGTTGACTTTAATTTGTACGCAGCAGCTACTGAATATTATTAGGAGAATCCCGACCAGTCACTGGGATTCATCCCATTCGGTGTAACTATTTAAAAAGGCGATTTCTCGGCGTTGGCCAAGTCTTGTTTTGCTAAATTCGCCTGCCCTAACGCTTCATAAGCTTGAGCTCTGTTTCTATAGTATGTTGACGTTGGTGAGAGGTTAATAGCATGGTCGTAATCAGCAATTGCTCCCTTCCAATCCTTCATTTGAGCTTTTAAACTGGCTCGCAGATTATAAGCGTCACTGTCGTCAGAATTTCGCTCGATCAATGTCGACACTTCAATGATTGCTTCTGGGTATTTTTTCTCTTTTTGTAGACAACGCACCACATTCTGGATAGCCTGTTCTGGATGATAAGGGATTTCCGCTTTGTACCGTTTGACGGCTTCATCGATTTTGCCCATTTTCTCCAGAATCTGACCTTGCATCTCCACTGTGGTTTGCGATTTATCGACTTGAGTAACGATGCTATCCCATTTTTCGAGATCGATTAATGCTTCTTTGTATTTACGAACTGCAGTGTAAGCTCTCGCTCGCAGATAGAGTGCGAACTGATCTGGATGTTTACAAGTCACTGCTTTGGTCGCTATTTGAATGCAACCCGGATAATCATTTTTCTCGATGATTGTGGAAGCGAGGGCAGCATATGCGTGTCCAGATTCTGAGTCGAGAAAGATCGCCTTGCGGGCGTAGCGTTCGGCTAGAGTCCAGTCTTCTTTGCTCGGGAAAGCGCTGATATAGCAAAAGGAAAGCTCTGAGTATTCATGCTCACGCGCATAGGGCGTGGTGACCAGCTTTAGCAGAATCCTTTTTGCAACATCCCAGTGCTTCTCTTTTATAAATTGATCTGCTTGATGCGACTCTCTGATGAAATCAGATGGAGTTATATTTTCAGCTTTAACTGGTGTTCGGCAAATGGAGATTGACAGGATTGTGACGGCCGCGACAGTGAATTTTTCAATCTTCAACTGACCACCCTCGCTACAATTTGCGTTAGAGGATTGTACCGCGAAGAAGGCTCTGAAAATTGACAAATTTGAAGCTTTGGTCTAGTCGTTCGTACGAATTTGCCTGGTATTATATGTGGTGTCATCAAGCAATGCGAGGAAAGAAATGCCGCTCAATCACTTTATTAGACTAAACAGTTTTATAGTCCGTCGTATAAAAATTTGGAGATAGACTGATTCGAACAGCTGACTCTGAGACCCGCAATTTGTGCGCTCACCCTACTAAGCCTTTGGCTTGTCAAGCGAATTAAACTAGAAGGGCATGCCGTATTTGTCTTGGACGGATTTCAAATCCTGTAATTTGGGCAAGACATATGAGGCAACTGGTGCATTTTTCGGTGCAGTTATGGGCTCGGAATTAGAACAACAACTAAAAACGCCTGCCGATAAGTCGTTATCCGATTTACGAGCGAAGCTGTCTGAATCGGTGCAGGCTGAATTGTCGGGAGCGAAAGTGGGTCAGCCCGGAGCTAGCTCTGACATTGCTCAAAGCGCGCCAAAGACACAGTCTAGCGGATTTGTCAAAGATCTCGAATTTGCCGGAATTGCCATTGCCGCTACGGGCTTGTTAGTCGCCAGCATTAAGTACAAACCCTTGAGGGGTCTGGCTGAAGACGTCTTTAAGTTAGGTGGTGAGAACTCAGCTGAGCGACTGGCCAAGTTAATTCCCAAATATCCGGAACTTGGCTTAGACGGGTTGGTCACAAAAATTATTAACAATCTCAATCAAGGTTGTTTAACTCGTGAGACTTTTAAACATCTAGTCGGCAGTGTTGCTCCAGCCGATAAGGACCTCGCTACTTCGATTGCTAAACTGTCGTTGCCTAATGCTTCCGATTTCACCTTGATGCATAGTCTTAGAGATATGGGGAAGCAATTAGAATCAAGTGGCATAAATCTGCATGAAATGCACGAGTTAACGTCAGCAAACCCGGCATCTCCAGGACAAACAACAGCGTACTTATTTCGCAAAGCGAATGGGATTAAACTTGGAATCCACAATTTAGGCGCTGTTGATGCCCCTATATCTGGTGCTGTTTCTTCAACGAAACCAATTTTTCTTTTTGATCATGTTGCTGATTTAAGCGCTCCTCAATTAGAGCATCTCCAGAAGGCAGCGCAAAGCGGCCGTCAAGTTTTTGTTATGGATGCAAATAATTTTCAGAATGGTATCAATTTTACTGATTTTGCAAAAGGCACTGCTGAATCGAAATTACAGGCTTTAGTTGATCAGGCAAAAACACTTGGCGGTGATGCGTCGGAGGTAACACCTGACAGATTGGCTTATCGTGTGCTAAACGAAAAGACTGATCAAGATGCTGCCGCTCTTGGTGCGACTGTAATTCGACCGTCGCCGGTCTCTGATGATGCGTTATTTCGGCAATTGGTCAATCGAGATAAAGTCGAAGATTATCTGGCTAAGTTTCAAAATCCCGCTCACAAACGTTTTGCGGCAGAAACTTTGGCAGACATAGAATATGACAGCTTCAGTGGCATCGCCAAGAAAACTCAAAAGCTCAGCGATGTAATAGCTGCTGATGCCAAGGCTTCCAGTATGGATCCCGCTAAAGATATTCAGTACTTAGTGGGTATCGATAACTGGCCAAATATGGGCGCATCAAGTGGCGGGTTTGTTAGTTCTATCTATCGTGAAATGAACGGATTGCCACCCAAACAATTTGTTGATTTTGACCGCATGTATTATAAACCGAGTGCAGGTGCGGCACCCCGACGTACTTATGTGTTAGATGACATGTCTCATTCTGGTGAACAAATTAGAGAAGTGGCCTTCGACTTGCGTCGGGAGCATGGAGTTGGCGGACTCTCTTTTTCTACAATTAGCGCTCTCAAATCATCCACAGTGATGAAGTATAACGTTGCAACTGGTACGCCCAGAGGGCTGCGTTTTCTTACCGCCGAACTTAAAGATCCAATCGCCGAGTCCAGCCGCGCGACTATAAAGGCGCTGAAGGCAGAAAGTGGTTTCTTCAGTTCTTCGAGTGATGAACTGTTGCAAGCCAAAGCCAGACGAGACGTCTGGCTGCAAATGACCAAAGATGTTGAGGGTAAAAAAGCACTTGTGGCGAACCAGCTCAACCCCTACGTTGTTTCGGATCGTACTAATCCCATCACTGCCGATTTTGCCAAGGAAGTGCTCAACATGCGGCAATGGGGCTATTCGGAAATAGAATGATGTCAGAGCATTGCATACTGTGAGCCTTAAAGATTTGCATAGTCTGACTTCTTTGCACTGTATATGGTGGCGCTGCAAAATTCAGAACATGAACGACAATTCCACTACTATGTCGGACGGAATTTACTTTATCGATTGAATTGGAAAAATCTGGAGATAAGCGGATTCGAACCGCTGGCCTCACGGGTGCGATCCGTGCGCTCTACCAACTGAGCTATATCCCCGCAGGCTGACATTATAAATCCCAGATTGGCTGTAATTCAATGTGCTGGAGTAAAAAATTTGAACCAGTAGTTGTCTTCGACCAGGTCCACTTTTTTCATTTCGACGACGCGGGCGCCATCCAGTGTGCATTCTGCGTTAACAATCAAATAACCGCGACGGCATTCGGGCACGGTAAAGACAAATTCGGCACTACCTGATGCGTCGGCCGTTAAATCAGGCAAGGTCTTTTTGTCGTTAGCCCCTGCGCCAGTGCTAATTGTCGTGTGACATTCGGCATTGGGTGCCGTTGTCACGGTTATGTGGCAGTCAGAGCCAGCCTTAACTTTTTTGGGACAATTAACGTTTGCTCGCAACACCACGGCGGCTTTAGAATTTGCCGCTTCTGCCGATGCTGCCACCTTTTTCAGGTTCGCTTTTGTTGCCTGCGCCGCTTGATAGTTACCGGCTGCTTTTGCCGCGTTTTCGGCTTGCAATTTCGCTGCTTCCTGAGCTTCTACAGCCGAAGTTGCCGCATTTTTTGCCCTCATTGCGGCGGCCGCTCGCTGTTGCTCCGCTTGAATCAAAGGTTTGGCGGTGTCTGCGGCGGCTTTAGCTTGCGCGTAGGCGGCTTTAGCTTTTTGACCGGCGTCTTGCATACGGGTGTAAGCCGCTTGTTCTTCGGGTGAACGAAAACTAGTGCTGTTGGGCTTGGTAGTCTTGCTTCGGGCAAAGGCCACTGCAGAGGCGTCTGAAGCTAGGACTGGCGTAGGTATGCACACCGTTGCCAGCAAAAATGTAGATTGAGCGACGGTGTAGACCCGCCCTGCTTTTTTGTACAAGCCTTGAAAGCGCATTAGCTCCTCCGATTCTGCTTGAATATTACTATTTTAAAAGCAGTTAAGGAAGGGCTAATCGGCTATCAGTCGATGAAAAATTTGCTTAGCATCTGCAATTTGCCCGCACTAAGTGTCTTAGACTATCTGAATGCAAACACAGCTTTCAAGAGGTCTTTTCCATGCGCCATCCGAATGTTCCTGAATCACTGGAAGGCTGGTGGATTCTTCACCGCTTATTTTCTTTTGACCGTCTCTCCTGGGATCGCTTACCAGAACACGAGCGTGATTCTATGGTCAAAGAAGCGGTATCCGCTCTCGATGTTTTCAAAGGCAAACAAGATTCGGATGTCGGTCTTGCCCAGATTCTGGGTCACAAAGCCGACTTGATGCTGACGCATTACAGCAAAGATTATGAAGGTCTTGCCCACGTGCAAACCATCGTCGATAAGCTACGCCTTTCTGAATATTTGGTCGCCGCCTCCTCTTATGTTTCTGTATTGGAACTAGGGATGTACGAAGCGACCGGAAAAATTCACTCCACACTGGCAGAGCGATTACTCAAGCCACATTCGCCTGAATGGAATGCTGCTTTTGATGAAATGGTTCAAGAACAGGCAAAAATTCCTCATTTTGGCGGCAGATTGTGGGCACCAATTCCGCCACGACGCTATTGCTGCTTTTATCCGATGGATAAGAAGCGTGGTGAAGAGGTTAACTGGTATACCTTGTCGTATGAAGAACGTGGTCGGCTGATGATGGAGCACGGCAAAATTGGACGCACCTATCACGGTCAGGTGACACAGGTGATTTCTGGTTCTATCGGGTTCGACACCTTCGAATGGGGTGTAGATCTCTACGCCGATGACCCAACCGTTTTCAAAAAGCTCATTTATGAAATGCGCTTCGATGAGGCAAGTTCAAAATATGGACAATTCGGAGACTTCTGGTCAGGAATCCAATTCTCTCTCGATCAGCTGCAGGTTTATCTAGACGGTAAAGGCGTGCCTGCCTTGAACGTGTTGACCGCGGTCTAGCCAGTATTTGCGGTCAGTTTCGAACGTTCGTCAGGCTTGCTAAATTCTTTAGACAAGTGTGAGCCTGACGAATTTTCTACGGCCGACTTGCAGCACTTTTTCTTGTCCAGCGGCCAAGTCGACGGCGAAGTTTGGGTCTTTGATTTGCTCACCATCTAGCCTGACACCGCCTTCGGGGCACAGTCGTTTGGCTTCTCCGGCGCTACTAGTCAATTTTGCGTCGACCAGAATGCGAAAAATAGCTGTACCACTTGTCACCACATGTGATGGCATTTCGTCTGGCACTTCTTTTTTGCTGTGCACTTTATCCCAGTTGTCCGTGGCTGCCTGAGCGGCTTCTTCCCCGTGATACTGTCTAACTATCTGGGTTGCCAGTTTTTGTTTGACGTCTTTGGGATTTCCGCCTGCTTTCAAGCTAGCATCAATGGCGTCGATTTCTGCGCCTGTAAAAGTCGTGGTCATTTCAAAGAACTTGATTAGCAGCGCGTCTGGAATACGCATGCTCTTACCAAACATATCGTCTGGAGCGTCTTTCAAGCCGATGTAATTATTGTAGGACTTGGACATTTTCTTTTCGCCATCGGTGCCTTCCAGAAGCGGAGAGAGCATCGCCAGCTGCGGCTCTAAGCCAAAGTGGGGCTGGAGTTCTCGCCCTTGTAAAATGTTGAAACGCTGATCTGTGCCACCAAGTTCAACATCAGCTTTAATAGCAACTGAGTCGTATCCTTGGAGCAGAGGGTAGAAAAGCTCATGAAAAGCGACAGGTTGCTGTTTTTCAAGACGGTCGCCGAAGGCCTCTTTGGCGATCAAACGATTGACTGTAACTTTGCTTGCTAGCTTCAGCCATGAGGTCAAATCCATATGGGCGAGCCAATCGCCGTTGTTTGTAATCTCGGTTTTTTTCAGATCAAGAATGACGCCCATCTGGTTCAAATATGTTTCGGCATTGGCCTGAACTTGCTCTTCAGTCAGTTCTGGACGGGTAGCATTGCGCCCACTGGGATCGCCAATGCGAGCTGTGAAGCCCCCGATGATGACAACGACTTGATGACCGAACTCCTGAAAACGTCTTAACTTGCGGAAGTGCACAGCATGTCCAAGGTGGAGATCTGTTGACGTTGGATCGACCCCAAGTTTGACTCTGAGCACCTTTCCCTGCTTTCTTGCAGCATGAATCTTCCTTGCCAATCCCATGTAGCCTTCAGGCAAAATTTCGGCGCCGCGGGCTAGCTCTTTAGCCTCGTCAATAACGCTCTGAGGGATGTCTTGCGGGATTTCCTGGCTGACTTCTGGAATGTTTGAAAGAGTGCTCATGGTTTTGACGCCTTATGGATCGAGCTAAAAATCTTAGCATGGTGAGCCCTTCGCTTGTGTCTGGACCGCTCACTGAGCTAAGATCTGTTGAGTTTCTCAAGAGGTCAGTCAGCTCGATGGTCAGTCAATATACGCCCCAGGATTTTGAAGAAAAATGGCAACAACACTGGGAGGAGACTGGCATCTACAAAGCTCTTGATAAGCATGAGAGCACTGACGCCCGACCTAAGTTTTATTCGCTGGTGATGTTTCCTTATCCCTCCGGCGACCTCCATATGGGGCATATGCGCGTTTACACGATTTCGGATGTAATCAGCCGCCACCGCCGCATGAATGGTTTTAACGTCCTTAATCCGATGGGATGGGATGCTTTTGGATTGCCTGCTGAGAATGCGGCGATCAAACACAAACTGCATCCTGAGAAATGGACCAAGCAGAACATTCGCTATATGCGCGATGAGCAGTTGAAAAAACTCGGCACAAGCTACGACTGGCGACGTGAAGTAACAACTTGCGATGTCGACTATTATCGTTGGACACAGTGGCTGTTTTTGAAATTCTACGACAAGAAATTAGCAATACAAAAAGAGGCTACCCTCAACTGGTGCCCGCTTTGTCAGACTGTTCTTGCTAATGAACAAGTAGAGGGTGGTTGCTGCTGGAGACATCCAGAACAAGTTGTTGATCAAAGACAAATGCGTCAGTGGTTTTTCAAAATCACCGATTATGCCGAACAACTTCTCGCTGATTTAGACAAGCTCACGGGCTGGCCAGAACGCGTGCGTGTCATGCAACAGAACTGGATCGGTAAATCTGAAGGTGCCGAACTTTCCTTTACTGTTGAGAGCACGCCAAACATTCAGATCAAGGTTTTCACTACTCGTCCTGATACCGTATTTGGTGTTAGTTATCTTGTACTTGCTCCCGAGCATCCTCTCGTTAAAGAATTGACGACGAAGGAAAATCTCGATGCTGTGCAGGCTTATGTTGATGCTACGAGTAAAAAATCAGAACTCGAACGTATGACCGGCGAAAAGGCCAAGACTGGTGTGTCTCTTGGTACGCATGTAGTCAATCCATTCAACGGCGATATAGTGCCAATCTGGGTTTCTGACTATGTGCTCGTCAATTATGGTACTGGCGCTGTAATGGGCGTTCCGGCTCATGATGAACGCGATTTTGCTTTTGCCAAATTATTCAAATTGCCGATCGTCGAGGTGATTTCGCCTGATGGTAAGTCGCTAGGAGAGTTAAAAGAGGCATTTACAGAGCCAGGCACAATGCTCAATTCCGGTAAATTTAACGGGCTGAGCAATATGGAAGGGAAGAAGAAAATCACTGCCTGGGCTGAAGAAAACAAATTTGGTGTTGGGAAAGTCTTATTTCGTCTTCGTGACTGGTTGATTAGTCGTCAGCGATATTGGGGCTGTCCAATTCCTCTCGTGCATTGTAAAGAATGCGGCATCGTTGCTGTCCCTGAAAAAGATTTGCCAGTGATTTTGCCAATTGATGAAATTCAATTGACCGGTGAGGGCGGTTCGCCACTCGCCAGGCTCGACAGCTTCGTCAATGTTGAATGTCCACAGTGTCATGGCCCCGCCAAACGCGAAACCGACACGATGGATACCTTTATGGATTCAAGCTGGTATTACTTGCGTTATGCCGATGCTCAAAACGAAAAAGAACCATTCTCAATCGAGCAAATGAAATATTGGTTGCCCGTTGACCAGTATGTTGGCGGCGTGGAGCATGCCATTTTGCATTTGCTTTATTCGCGTTTTTTCACGAAAGCTTTGCGTGATATGGGACTTGTGAATTTCGATGAGCCTTTCGTCAATTTGTTGTCGCAGGGTATGGTCACCAAATATTCACCCACGTCCGGCCGCATTGAGAAAATGTCTAAATCGCGGGGAAACGTTGTTGGCACAACAGACTTCTTCAAGCGTTATGGTGCTGACGCTGCTCGATTATTTACATTGTTTGCAGCACCACCAGAACAAGAACTCGAATGGTCTGAAGAAGGTGCTTCTGGGCAATACCGATTTCTATCGCGGGTCTGGCGTATTTGCAAAGAATTGCTCGAGAGTAAATCCGTCGGCCCAGCCAACGCTGACGAAGCAAAGTTGGCTCCCGAGCAGCTCGATGGTAGCGACCGTGAGTTATTGACGCTCGTACACAAAACTATCAAGGCGGTCTCGGCTGATTTGAGCCAGGAACGTTATATTTTCAACACGGCAATTGCTCGCTGTATGGAGCTAGTGAACGGGCTCTACAAATACACTGGCGAAGGTGCTTCTAGCACAGGCGCCACATATACTGACCAGCAGAAGGCTTTGCTCTCATTTAGCATCCGCAATTTGCTCTTGCTGCTTGCCCCAATGGCTCCTCACACCAGCGAAGAATTGTGGCAAGAAGCAGGCTTTGGAGGACAGCAAAAGACCTCCATACACGTTACGATGTGGCCTGGCTTTGACGACAGTTTGACAATTGATAATCAAATTGAGCTGGTTCTACAAGTGAACGGCAAAATTACCAACAAGGTTATTGTGTCGCGCGGCATGACCAAGCAGGCAGCCGAGGACCTGGCCCTTGCCGATGACAAAATCAAGGCAAAAATTGGTCAACAGGCTGTTCGAAAGATAATTGTTGTGCCTGATAAATTGGTTAACGTTGTCATTTGAAGGCCGATTTAACCGAAGTCTTTCCAGATTAGTGCATGACGTTTATGTGTTGCGGCTAAATTGGGCATAAAGTTATAGGTTTGTTCAGAACTCAACAGAATCACCCCTCCACATCTGAGATAGGCGGCGACGCGAATGCTAAAAAACCCGGTACAAGAAGTTGACGGACAAGTCGAATTCGAGGATACCCCAAATAAGCCGATGCTCACGGCCCTGTTGATTCTGGGTTGTATCTATTACTACACCCTGGCTGTCAAGCACGAAGAGTTCTTTCTCGCCGGTCATTGCTGGTCTGTTAATCATGTCAACGATTTAATTCATACAGCCAAATGGATGGAACTGGGTAATTTATTTGGTTACGCCAATTTGAGTTCATTCAACATGTTCCATATGGGCTTGAGTCTCTATTTTTTCTGGGTTTTCGGTTCGCATTTGGAAGGACGGCTGGGCTCTGGACGTTATCTGCTGCTTTTGATCCTGGGTATGACTATGCCCTGGCTGGTTTTGCAATGGGACGCTCAGCCAATTCCGACCACAACTTTTTTTGGTGGTGCTTTCCTTTGTTTTTGCATGATTGGAGGCTATTTGGTGGTTCCACCAGTGCCGCTGAAAAAATTTGGTAGCGGCAATTACACGCAAAAACACGTTGTGCGCAAAAAAGAACACAAGCATGATATGCGCGCTAAATGGATTGCTAATCCCTGGATGTTTATTGGCACCTTTGCGGCAGCACAACTGCTGTTTCACTTCTGGGTGACGATGGGTGTGCGCAATCCGCTGACTCCAACCACATATTTGCTCGAGCCGCTGGGAAACGAGTTTGATACTTTCAGACTGCTGCCCTCGATTGTCGCCTTGGGGTGTGGCTATATGGTCTCGCAGATGGCTGTGAACAGCGCTACCAAGATTTATAACGAAGGACCAATGGTAGTCTCTGCAATTAAGAGATATCGCGAGTTGTTGGAGCTGGACGTCAAGCATGATGACGCTCTTAAAGGCACTGCCCGCACTCTTGGGCTGCCGTACGAGAAAGTGCGAGACATGATCAAACGCAACAAAGGCAAAATGCGTATTAAGTAGCGCCCAGCCAGTTCCTTCGGCACTTCGCGAAGGTAGATCGGTTCAGCTAAATAATGCCTAAGCCCTCCTCAAGTATAGAAGTGCTAATATAGGCTTCTCTTGACCTCTTGTTGATGAAGCTGGGATACCGTTTTGAAGTCTTTTGAGTCAGAAGACATTCTGCAAAATATCCGTTGGATGCGCATACTTCAGATCGTTCTGGATGCGGCTTTAATTGCGCTGGCCATTTTAGGCGCATTTTTGATTCGCTTTGACGGTCGACTCGTTGGTCCAACTCAAGGATTCACCTATATCCATCAGATGCAATGGCTTTTACCGGTCATTATCGTGATGCAGCTTGCGGCCAATTGGAAGTGCGGTGTCTACCGACGTCTCTGGCGCTATACAGGCTTGACCGAGATGATGGAACTCGGCTTGTCAGTGCTTTCTGTCGCAGTTATTTTGTACATTGCTCGTGCCTTTGATTTTCTAGGCATTGAAGGGCACCAGCTTTCCTATGGAATCGTGGCTATTGAAGCCGGTTTGTGCTTTACCTTTTTAGCCGGGCCGCGCGTGCTGCGGCGCCTGCAAACTGAGCACAATCAAAGGCGCCACTGGCGTCAGCCCGTGCGCAGACGAGCGCTTCTTGTAGGCGCTGGCGACGCCGGTATGCTTGTTTTGCGCGAAATGAACCAACGCTCCGATATTGGTGTGGATATCGTTGGTGTTCTTGATGATGACCCGCAGAAATTTAAAAAACGAATTGGTGCGCTCACCGTATTTGGTACCACCGAAGATCTGCCCAGACTGGTTGAAGATTTATTCATCGATCAAGTCATTATCGCTATACCGTCGGCTCCACCAGCGGAAATTCGACGCATTGTTGATATGTGTCGCGCTGCTGAAGTGGAAACTCGTATTTTGCCTGGACTGTTTGAGTTAATAAATGGTCGCGTTAGTGTCAATCAATTGCGCGAAGTGTCGCTGGAAGATTTGCTCGGCCGCGATCCGGTCCAGTTGGACACAGCTGCTATTGCTTCTTATATTGAAGGACGATGCGTTCTCGTCACAGGCGCGGGCGGCTCGATTGGCAGTGAGTTGTGTCGTCAGATCATGCGTTTTCAGCCCTCCAAATTGATGATTTTGGGAAAGGGAGAAAACTCGATTTTCACCATCCAACAAGAGTTGCATGGTCGACCTGAACCGGTCGAAATCATCCCGGTGATTGCAGACATTCGAGACTATCAGCGTCTTTTTAACGTTTTCTCCAAACATCGTCCTCAAGTTGTTTTTCATGCCGCTGCCCACAAGCATGTGCCCTTAATGGAAGCAAATGTGGTCGAGGCTATCACCAACAATGTGCGTGGCACCCAGAATGTGGCTGAATTGTCCGCCGAGTTTAATGTCGAGACTTTTGTCCTGGTATCAAGCGACAAAGCGGTCAATCCAACATCGGTGATGGGTGCCACCAAGCGCATTGCTGAGCTGGTTGTACAGGAACTGGCGCGTCGATCGAAGACAAAATATGTGGCGGTGCGTTTCGGTAATGTTCTTGCCAGTCGTGGTTCTGTTATTCCGCTCTGGCGTCAGCAGATTGCAGCTGGTGGTCCGGTGACCGTAACGCATAAAGACGCGACGCGCTATTTCATGCTCATTCCCGAGGCTGTGCAGTTGATTTTGCAGGCAGGAGCGCTTGGAAAAGGTGGTGAAATTTTCGTACTCGATATGGGTAAACCAGTGAAAATTGCCGACCTCGCTCATGACCTAATTAAGTTCTCAGGACTTAGAGTCGGCACGGATATTGAGATCAAATATATTGGTTTACGACCCGGCGAGAAATTGTACGAAGAGCTGTTGACGGCCGAAGAAGGGCTTACTAAGACGTCATATGAAAAAATCTTTGTTGGCAAGCCACAGGTTTTAGAACCACAGAGATTGACCGAAGCTCTGGCTAAACTTTTCAAGGGCGCAAACGAAGATGATGAAGAAAGCATCCGGATTGCGCTGGATGGCCTCGCTGGCGGTTCGCTGGTGGCTGAAAAGACTAAATAATTTGCATTTGGCCGCAGGCGTGTAGAATGGACCTTGTGGAAGATGTTGAAATAAAAGTAGAGCTGCTCAGCAGAATTCTTCGTGATTCTGATAGTCTCATCGTTGCTTATTCAGGCGGCGTCGATAGTTCTTTGCTTGCGTATTACGCAAGGCGGGTGCTCGGTGATAAGGCTTCCATAGTCATCGCCGTTTCGCCCAGTCTCGCTCAATCGGAGCTCGTCGCAGCGCGTGCTCAAGCCATTCAATTCGATTGGAATTTAATTGAAATTGAAACTGATGAGATGGCTAAAGACGAGTACAGACGCAATGACGCCATGCGTTGCTATTTTTGCAAAGCGACTTTGTTTGAAGATCTGGAATTTCTTGCTCAGCGCTTAAATATTTGTAGTATCGCTTATGGTGCAAACGTCGATGACCTGAGTGATTTTAGACCAGGGCACAAAGCAGCTTTTGAACACAAGGTTTTAAGCCCCTTGCAAGAAGCTGGATTGACGAAAGAGAATATACGAACACTTGCTAAACAAGCTGGACTGCCTTCATGGGATCGCCCACAAGCGGCATGTCTCGCCTCTCGTTTGCCTACCTTTGTGCCGGTGACTGTTGAGGCTCTCACTCAAGTCGATCGAGCAGAAAGTTTCATCCGTGAACTGGGGTTTAAACAAGTGCGAGTGAGACATTATTTGCACGAAGATAAGCAACAAGCGAAAGTGGAAATTGAAAAGTCAGAGATGGGTAGGATTAGCCTAGAACCGGCTTTGTGGGACGTTATCGCTGAAAAGCTCCGATCACTCGGATACGATGATGTCATTCTTGAACCTGAAGGCTACAAGCAAGGTTCTGCCAACATCATGAATCGAGTTGATAAAGTTAGTGAGAAGCAAGATTTGCACCATGACTTACATAAGGTTTAGTAAATGGATGCTCAAAAGTTAGAGCAAATTTTAAAAGCGCTTGCTCAAGGAAGTACGAGCACGGACGAGGCTTTCGACGAATTGAAAGGCATGACTTTCGACGATGTTGGTTTTGCAAAGATCGACCAGTATAGAGAAGCACGCCAGGGAATTCCTGAAGTGATTTATTGCCCTGGTAAGACAGCCTCACAAATCGTCGCCATTGTGCATGCAATGAAAGCGAAGCGCAATGTGGTTCTTGCTTCGCGGGCAGACGAGGCGCTTGCTGAAAAAGTTCTGGCGATGATACAAGATGGCTATTATGACGAACTTTCGCGCACGCTCATTTTTTGTGCCGGTGGCGAAGTCGGATTCAGTGAAATTGGTTTAGTCAATGCTGGAAAGTCGAAGGTCGCGGTTGTCACAGCAGGCACGGCCGACCTTTCAGTCGCTGAGGAAGCGGCTATTTATTTGAAGGCTGCAGGCATGGGTGTTGAGCGAATAAATGACGTTGGTGTAGCGGGAATTCATCGCTTGTTTCCATATATCGATGTATTGAATAGTGTAATGGCAGTTATTGTCATTGCTGGTATGGATGGTGCTTTGCCGAGCGTTATTGGCGGGCTGGTCAAATCACCCGTTATATGCGTGCCCACATCGACTGGTTACGGCGCTAGTTTTCAGGGATTATCGGCGCTTTTGACTATGCTCAATAGTTGCGCTGCTGGTTTAACTGTGGTCAATATCGACAATGGTTTTGGCGCCGCCATGGCGGCTGTACGCATCGCCAGTGTTTGTAATTTGACCAATGTTCGTACAGAGCCAGGAGTTTAGTTTGATGGCCTCAGTAAAGCGCAAAGGGCTTCAAATACAGAGCTTGCTCTGTCTTGTTGGGATGGTGCATTTATTACTTTGTTTCGAATGTCTGCCCAGCTTCGCTGCAAATACTCAGAGCGTCGTCTTTGAGCAAAATGGTGAACTCTGGCTCAAACTAGCAAACGGCGAGCATCAAGTCACCGAAGATGGTACTAAAAAAGGAGTATGGGCATTATCGGAAGATGATAAAAAAGTGGCTTATACAGTTAGCCCTGAAGAAGAATTCACTCGCACTAATACGGTCATTATCGCCGATACCTTCGGACATCGACTGCATCGCTATACTCTGAAAAAAGTCGGTGCGCGTGAGCGTTTTGCCAAAGCAACCAAAATTGAATGGATCGACGATCGTCGCGTTGGTGTTGAATATATGGTGACAGCTCAATGCAATCAATATATTATCATTGACACCAGCAGTGGTGAAATGCTGGGCAATCACTTAGGTTTTCTTTTTTCATGGTCTCCTGATACTAAACAAATTGCATATGTTGGCTGGGACGAGAACGCCCCGGTGCGTGAGCAGCAACACAGCTATTTTCTTAAAATTGGCGACAAAGTGGTCTATCCGGCAGATCAGCCAAATCCGGCACTGGGCAACCATCTCTTCTTGACGCCGCTGGTCTGGTCCAATGATAGTAAGGCCGTTTCTTTTGTCGACAAAAATGATAGCTCGCTTTATTTGATTGCTGCAACCAGCAAAGGCGTGACGGTCAATCAGAAGGTGCCTTTTTATGGTGACGTCCGTGACCTCGCGTGGATGGGCAAGCGTGCGCTGCGTGTTCAAAGCGCTAAGCACGCGTGGGTTTACGATCTAGATCAACAGACTTTGAAAAAAGTTCAGTAGTTAGAAAATTTCACTCGCCAAAAACTTGAGATGTGGTGTAGAGTGGTGGAATGAATTCCCACAGAACAATTATTGACGTGACCAATTTCTTTCACTCGACCGAAAGCTATCGTCGTTTGTCTGCAAAACGTCTTGTGGGTCAACAGATAAACGATCGCCAATCAATGCCAGGGCTAGCAATAGGCGGCGCCTTTGCACTCGGCAGACGGGCAAACAAGCCGGCGAAAAATATAAATAGCGAGAGCCGCTAAAGTCTTTAAGTTCGCAATTTCGTGAACACTCTGAAGATGAGCGATGCAAGCTCTCTCCAGAGTTTTCAACGTTTGTCTTTGCTTGACCGTCACGTACGCATCACACACACACACACAACCACGAGAAGGTTTGTTATGACCATCAACAATAACTGGAAACAGGGAGCTATCTGGAATGAGAATGGCTATTTCGATCTGAGCGCGGACGAAATTAAGTCAGTACCCGTGCGCCTATTCCTGAGCGAAAAGCTTTTGGAAGAAGCCGAAGACAATCTCTTTTCACAAATCGTAAATGCCACCAAATTCCCCGGTGTAAAGCTTGTTGTAATTACACCTGACACTCACTTTGGCTACGGCGTACCTGTTGGCTGCGTGCTTGTGACTGATGGTGCTGTTGCCATGGGACCGGTAGGCTATGACATAGGTTGCGGCATGATGTCTGCCTCTTCGACAATTTCTGCGGAAGCCGCGACTCCAGAGAAAAGATTGCAATTTAATCGTGCCGTCATGAAACGTGTTGAGATGGGGGCTGGTGGCAGATCTCATCGATTGAAAACATTGAACAAGGAAGCATTTATGTCACTTGTAAAAGGTGGTGCCGATGAATACATCAAAATTTATGGTGGTAGTTTCGATCGATCGCGTGCTGAGCGCAACCGAATTCCTGTCGATGATGATTGGACTCCACCATGGGGAGGTCAGGGAAGACCAGAGCGAGGTATCTCTCAAATTGGCTCACTTGGCGGTGGTAACCACTTTATCGAGCTGCAACGCGACGAGATGACACAAAATCTTTTCGTGCAAGTTCATACCGGGTCTCGCGGCTTCGGTCATGGTTTGGCCACCAACTACTTCCATTTAGCCAAAGAGGAAAATCCGAAAATCAAGCAACTAGATCTTGGCTATTTCGAACCTGATTCGGTCCATCATCGTGGCTATTTGAACGCCGTGGCTGCCGGTGGAAATTTTGCCATCTTGAATCGACTGGTCATTTTCGAACAAGTCTCAGAGGCTTTCGACGAAGTCTTTGGTCAGCCACTGGACCTGGTTTACGAGATTTCGCATAACCTTGTGCAAAATGAATGGTCGGAGGAATTCGGTATGTGTTGGGTGCATCGTAAAGGTGCAACCAGAGCATTTCCTGCGCACCATCCTAATTTGAAAGATTCGATTTTTGAATCGACCGGACATCCGGTATTGATTCCAGGATCAAACCGTTCATACTCGTATATTCTGCGTCCGCTTCCGGCGGTTAAAAACTCTGCTTACTCCGTTAATCACGGTGCTGGTAGGAAGTTTAGTCGCGCAAAAGCGAAGCTTTTCAATCAAGAAAAAGTAAATGCTGAATACGAAAAAGATGGAATCATCGTCAATGATCATGAGGACGTGCCATTGGATGAAGCAGTAGATGCTTACAAAGATTCCGATGAGGTAATCCGAGTAATCACTAACGCCAATCTGGCAGAAGTGCAGCATAAGCTGTGGCCGCTTTCGTCGTTGAAGGGGACGAGTTGACTGCGTTGAAGGACGGGAAGGGGAGGTTCATCTCCCCTTCTTTCTTTCAATAATTTCGATAGAATTTTGACACGTAGAGGCAGGTTACACGGACGGTAGGAATTAATGACTCATCTCAGAACGAGACACCATTGCGCAATGTTTGCTCTTTTATTGTTCAGTCTTTGGGCAGGACTGTTCGATTCTCAAAGCTTTGCGAAAACTCCTGTCGATATGGCGGCGAAACCCGCTTTTGACAATGTCCTCTTTGTCTTGGATTGTTCTGCATCGATGGAAAAAATTGTCGACAGGAACAGGACGCGTATGATGTTGTCTAAAGACACAATAAAACAAATCGTTGAGTCTTTACCGCCGACGACTCAATGTGGACTTCGAGTTTTCGGTGAACGAGCACCTGAACACATGAATGAACAAGATCGCAATTCAACGGAGCTAGTGACTCCTTTTAATACGAATCATGAGCTTCTTTTCTTGAAGTTAAAGAAGATGGAGCCGTCAGGTCTCAGTAACTCGACTCAAGCTCTCTTCAAGGCCCTCTCCGAAGACTTGCCGGATCAAGCCGATACAACAAGTGCAGTAGTTCTTTTCATGGGTGGCCCTGATATTAACCAAGGAAGTGTCGGGCAAGTAACAAAAAGATTTTTAAGACCCGGCGTCACGTTGTTCTTTGTCTGTCTGCTTAAAAGTCCTGCTAGTGCAACGCTTAGAGAGCTGACGGCCGTTGTAAAAGACATACCTGAAACGAGGTTGTATAACCTGAATTCAGTGAAAAGCTTTCCAGCAGATTTTAAAACTTGGGAGACGCACCGACATAACGAGGGTGGTCCAGCATTCAACTAGAGGAATAGGCTATTGTGATTTTCGAATCGTCAGAATCTGGATAAGACAAATTTTCCTACTCACAATCAAAAGCGTTGGCACGGCTGTGTCGCTCCAGCCACTCTTTAACAGTGGTCCACAGCACTTTGTTTTCCTTACGAAAGAAACCCATGTGTCCAACTGTTTTTAGTTTGTAGTCTTGAGCCTCGAGCCAGACCGTTTCTATTTGCGCATTTGGAAACAACGTTTGCAGTGCTTCGACGTTTCGCGGAGTAGATATAGCGTCGTCCTTCATGTTTATGACGAGCATCGGCATCGATAAATTCTGATAATAGTTTTTGTGAATTTCTTTGCCGAATGCATTGCTGACATAACCTGGATTAGTGCACCAATCTGCCCATTGCCTGGCGATTCCTTTTGGCAAATCTTCACCCAGCCCAAGTTTTTTTCCTGGCACGTATCCTAGAAATTTCATCGTCAAGGGAAAGTAGATTTTCAGAAAGAACCACGCGCCAAGCCGATCTGGCATCCGAATATTTCCTGCATAACCTGTTGAACAACCTATGGATACGACATTTTCGATATCCCCATAGTTTGGCATCAAGCCAAAAAGCAGTCCGCCTGCGCTGTGTCCAATTAGGTGCTTCGGTAAATCCGGATGTTTATCTATCAGCCACGAAAAGGCCGCTGTCATATCGAGTTCTCCCCACTCCTGCTTTCTCGCTGGAGAATCCTTCGCTGTGGATTCTGCTAACGATTCGCCAAGACCTCGATAGTCGAAGGTCAGTACGTTGTAGCCCTGCTCAGACAGCCAGCGCGCGAAAGAAAAATAGAATTTTTGGTTAACTGCTGTTGCGCAGCAAATCAGGATTGCTCCTTTAGCCGCGTCGTTAGTAAAGTGATAGCCTTTAAGTCTGCAGCCGTCTGAAGCAATTATCTCGGCGCCCTGCAAATCCTTACTCATGCCTTATGTTTCAAAGTTGAGTCACCTTCGGATGTCGGTCCATGCTGTCAGGTCTTATGTGATTTCTTTCCAACTTAGGTAGACCATCAAATTCGGCAAGACGCGAGCGATTCTTCGCAATGTATTTTCCATACACCGTTGGATTGCCTAGTTCTGTACATCGCTCACGGATGCTTTGTACGCGGTTGTGTCTGTAACTTATGTCAAGATAATCGTGCCCTGCATTTCCGCAGCGGGTTAGATTAAGCGGGTAAGTGTCGGAATTGAGCGATGTGCCTTCGTTGTCGTATTTATTGGTTGGCTCTGGCTTGCCAAGCATCTCGTGGATTTGATTACGAGTCTTGCCGATTAATTTGTGACCGTTAACCAGGTCGCTAAGCATGACTAGGCGGTAATTTCTGCTATTAGACCAAATCCAGGGATCAAATTGAGCGTTATATTGGTCTGGTGCTATTAGGAGGTCCTGGTCCCCAGGAAGCCCCCATCCGGGGTTACAGGTCGCTGTTGTCACAGCGAGTGCCACAAGCAAACAACCACCTTCAAGTTTTAAGTTCATAAGTCTTCCTGGTAGACCGGATGCTAAACGAAACGAATATTCTCGTAATTAGCTCCAAGAATCTGTCTGCTGTCTGCAGTCAGCCAGCGATCGAGAATGGTCGAATAGACCGTTCTAAAATCGACTGTGTATTTGAGATCGCCGGAGTCGAGATTGGAGAGACTTGGATACTCACCGTATATGCCACCACGAATCTTGCTACCAACCAATAACATTGGCGCAGCGGTTCCATGGTCAGTGCCATGCCCTCCGTTCTCGGCAACGCGTCTGCCGAATTCAGAGAAGGTCATGATCATCACATCTTCATCGAGGTGATGATCCTCTAGATCTTTTTGCAGACCGCTTATTCCTTCAGACAACTGTTTTAAAAGATTAGCCTGTGCTCTTGCTTGTCCCGCATGTGTGTCAAAGCCACCAAGGCTAATGTTATAGACCTGAGACTTGACACCTGCTGTAATCATCTGGGCAATGAACTTCATGCCTTTGCCAAAGCCGCTGTCGCCATAGTTCGCGGTGCCTTTGTAATTTTGCACCACCTTCAAGAGATAATCGGCTGCTTCAATGCTATCCATGCCAACGCGACGAAGCATATCGACATTAGGTCTATCCATATCGAATTTGGCATAAATATTGTTGAAAACTTCCAACTGAAACTTTCGGTCTTGTTGATAATGTTGATCGGTGGCGAATTTAAAGTCATACACATTGGCTACAGATGGAACCACGACTCTATCTGCCGACAAAGTCTTGGGCAAGCTCGATTCGACATTGACAGCAGGCAGTGGATAATCAGAACCGCATGTGTGACTGGTGCTAAGGTCTAAATAGCGACCTAGCCAGCCGGTTTCGATAATTCTTTCTGGATCGCCTGTCTGCCAGATTTCAATGGACCGAAAGTGCGACCGATTTGGTTTGGGGTAACCGGCGCCGAGAATGACACCAACTTTGCCCTGCTTATATAAGTCGTTGATGCCGGTCATGCTCGGATGCAAACCAATCATATTATTCAGCGCGAGCACGTCCTTTTGAGCCACGCCAATTGTCGGCCGTGCGCGATAATATTCGCCAAAACCATAGGGCACAACTGTGTTGATACCGTCATTGCCGCCAGCTAATTGAATCACCACTAAAATTTTGGATTTCCCAGCTACACGTGGGTCAAAGTTCGCCGCTTGGGCGGCAAGTGCGAGAAAATGTGGTGCTCCCAATGAGAGTGAAACGGCTCCCAGTCCAGCTTTAAGAAAATCTCTTCTTGTTAAAGACATTTGATCACCTGCGCGTGGCTCTTGAATTTTATGCTAGTTGGTAGGTCGGCAGAGTCATGATGAGATGCACCACGCCTCTTAGTTTGGCATCGAGTAATTTGTCGTCTGGTATTGCATTTAGTGCTTTGCCCGAAATGTCCGCTGACACGTATTTTACTAATTCTTGCTTAGCGGAATCTGGAACGTCTGAGTCAACGAGAAGATTGAGGAAGTATTCGACCATGCTCCGGGCGTTCGTCAGTTTTTGCTGCGCCACCATCTCGCTGGGGCTAATATATCCTTCTATGGCGTCGAATTTCTGTTGCGTCACGCGCGTTTCAAAATTGAAGCGCTCCATCATTGTATTGGTGGAGATCCACGCGCGCCCTCCATCCCAGCCCTTAACATTGGGCGGCTCAAACAGGCTTTGACCCATACGGGACATCGTTGATGTGAGATCGCCATCAAGGTTTTGCACTTGCATCGTTTTGATTGTGCCCACAACCAGTTCGGCTGGGCTTTTGATCTTGGCGTGGTAAGCCTTGTCACTCATAAAGTCTTTGTGCGTGAATAAGGTTTTCAAAACGACTCTCATATTGCCATCGTGTTTCATGAATACTTTGGCCAAATCATCGGACATATCTGGATTAGGTGAGTCTGAAACAAAAAACGCAATCAATTTATTGGCAATGAATTTCGATGCTGCTGGCTGCTGGGAGACGATGCGTACAATGTCATCACCATTGAGATTCCCCGATTCGCCAAGGAACCTCTTGTCGCCGGTGTCGTGTTGACCGGCATTGAAGAAGAATGTGCTGTTGCGGGTTTCCCAGCCAGTAAAAGCGCGAGCGCCTTGCTTGATGTCTTCTTCTGTGTAATTGCCTATGCCCAGGCTAAAAAGTTCCATGATCTCTCTGGCATAGTTTTCATTTGGCTTGCCTTTTTTATTTTGTTGATTGTCCAACCAGACAATCATTGCCGGGTCTTTGGAAACAGTTAACAGGAGATCGCTAAAATTAGACATGCCCTCTTTGCGAAACGCGAGATTTTGCAAATACATAGCGTAGGGATTATTGACCTTTTTGTTTGATGTGGCAAAGTGACCATGCCAGAAGAGTGTCAATTTCTCTTCCAGAGGACGCTTTGTGAAGCACATTCGATAAAGCCACCAGCGTTTGAGATCTTCCAGTCGGGTGAAATCGAAATTTTGCGCTTTGATCAAATCTTCGAGTTTGTCGTTGTCGATTTTTTCGGGTTTTAGCAGTTCGTCGACGCTCTTGTCGTAGCCAATACTCTGGTAATACGCGAGCTCATCGGGCGTGGTACCAAAACCAGCTCGTCGCAAAAGGTGAGGAATTAGCGCTGACTGAGACTTCGATTTCGACATGGTACTGTTTGCAATATTTGATGGTCTTCACACTTTCCCATTTTAGAAAGGTGATGAGGATATTTTGTGAAGCTTCGTTCTGAAGTTAATAAAGTTATGCCCCAGGCTCAATCAAAACTACTTCACTCGTCGTTGGCGTTAGAGTTCTCAGTAATTGGATAGTGACCAATCACGCACTCCACTGTTTTCGCCACGTTTGCTCTTAAAAGCTCGATTTTGAGCGTCTCGCCGATTCTACGGGTGAGGACAAGTCTCTGGACTTCTTTGGGGCTCGAAACAGCCACTCCATCGATCTTTTGTACGAGGTCGTGAGCGACTATGCCAGCTTTTTGTGCCGGAGTGCCTTCGGGCACATTGGCGATGAAGACGCCCTTCGTGCCAGTTGGCAAATTCAACGTTTTTAATTTTGCTTCGCTTGAGGGGTCCATCACCAGCCCAAGCCACGGGCGTTCGACTGGTTTATGAGCAATAATCGCATCTGCTACCGAACGCACAATATCCACTGGAATAGAAAAGCCTAGATTCTGAGCATTGCCGAGAATGGCCACGTTAACGCCAATTACGTCACCTGATAAATTGAGCAGCGGGCCACCTGAATTGCCAGGATTGATTGCCGCATCAGTTTGAATAAGCGAAATATGCTTGTTCACTTTATCCACACTGCGCCCAAGAGCCGAGATGATGCCAAACGTAACGGTGTGGTCGAAACCCATCGGACTGCCGATGGCGATGACGAAGTCTCCGGGCCTCAAGGTTTTGGTGTCACCGAAGCGAGCGACCGGCAATTCGGTCGCCTCTACTTTGACGATGGCGATGTCAGAGAACGGGTCCGTGCCGACAACTTTGCCCTCAAGTTCGCGCCCGTCGTTTAGGGTAACCATGATCTTAGATGCTTCTTTGACGACATGGTTGTTTGTGACGATGTAACCATCCGGGCGCACAATAAACCCAGAGCCCATATTCTGGGACTGGAAGTGTTGACGCATCATTGGTGGGAGCTGCCCGGGACTAATTGCCTGTCCGTTGAAAAAATATCTCAACGCTGGATTTTGCATCATCATTCTGTTCGCGACGACGTCTTTGTCGATTTTTAAACTGACTACCGAAGGTGCGACCGTTTGAGCTACGTCAGCAATGGTGTTCGGACCAAGGGGCATCGTCGCTATAGCCGCACTCACACTTGGGCTAGGAGCGGCGATTTTGGGATTGTCAGATAGATTTTGATCGGGACCAGGCAGTTCAGCGCAAGCGCCAGCCAATATTGTCGAGGGTGCAGAAAGTGTTAGCGAGAGGACGGCACCTAAACAATATTCGAAATTTTTTCTGGACATCACACCTCCAGGCTTTGCAATCAGGTTTTTACGAGCGTCCCATCCCGAGCTTCTGCGCGTTCTGAAAGACTTTGCCTTCAGTCAAAATTGATGGAGCGATTACAACTTCCACTTCTTGCATTTCAGACAGCGTACCAGCTCCGAGTGTTCCCATGCTGGTCTTGAGTGCACCTATTAGGTTCTGGGTGCCGTCATCTATATGCGCAGGTCCCATCAAAATTTCTTCCAGCGTGCCTACTGTGCCGACTTTGATGCGTGTGCCACGCGGCAAAACTGGACTTGGCGTAGCCATGCCCCAGTGGAACCCGCGACCTGGTGCTTCTTTCGCGCGGGCAAGGGGCGAGCCAATCATGACGGCATCTGCTCCGCAAGCAATCGCTTTGCAGATGTCTCCGCCGACAGCCATGCCACCATCGGCGATGATAGCAGGAGCTTTACCGCCATGTTCGCGAGCATAATCAACTTTTGCGGCAGCGCAGTCGGCAATGGCTGTTGCCATCGGTTGCCCAATGCCAAGGACGCTTCTGGACGTGCAGGCCGCTCCTGGACCGACTCCAACGAGAATGCCGGCGACGCCTGTTTCCATTAATTCGAGAGCGGTTTCGTAGGCGACGCAATTTCCGACCACCACCGGCACGCCGATGGATTTGCAGAATGCCTTAAGGTCAAGGCTGGTTTGGCCCTGAGCCGAGCGATGTTCGATGCCTGTCACTGTTGATTGTACGAAGATGATATCGGCGCCCGCTTTTACAGCGAGGGGGGCATACTTTTCGGCCACATTCGGTGTGACCGAAACAGCCACTCTGACGCCAGTCTTTTTAATCGCTTCAACGCGTTTGGTGATGAGCGATTCGTCGATAGGAGCGGAATAAAACTTCTGCATTACTTCGACAAATTGAGTGTTGTCGCAACTTGTGATTTCTTTGTAAGCCTGGTCAAAATCTGCGTAGCGTGTTTGTACACCCTGCAAATTTAGGACTGCAAGCCCACCCAATTTGCCCATAGCTTCTGCCATGCGCACGTCAACGACGCTGTCCATGGCGCTTGCGATGATTGGCATAGAGAACTCAAGCCCACCGAGGCTAAAGCTGACGTCGCATAAATCTGGATCGATTGTGGTTGAGCCAGGAACAAGAGCAATTTCGTCGAATCCGTAAGCCCTTCTGGTTTTCTTACCTCGACCGATGTACATCTGGTTGGGTTGAACATTTGTCGTGTATTCGAGCGATTTATTGCTAACCATTGATCCTGCCCTGAATTGAGTGAGGGAATTTTGGATAGTTTATCACTGCCGGTCAGGACTTTCCAAAATTTGTAACGGGCTTATTTGGACTGTTTTGGGCGGCCCGCATGTGCCAATCAGTTGTCGATAGGACATAATTAAGACGTGGTTAGAAGCAGGCGCATTTTGAAAAAACTTACAGTCATTGGTTTAAACAGTGGCACGTCCATGGACGGCATAGACGCTGCGATTTTTCGCTTATCTCCGACAAAAACTGGAAACGGTGATGGTCGCGATACGCCAGGGATTGAGACCGAGCTTGTCTATAGCGGTCTAGTACCTTTTGATCCGCACTTCGTTGCCAAAATGCAGAAAGTGGTCGCTGGAGGCTCGCTCGATTGGCGGACCGTCTGTCTGCTGAATACGGCTCTGGGCGAAGCTTTTGCCGAGGCTGCTTTAACGATTATCAAACAGGCGGGCTTAACGCCTTCTGAAATCGATTTGATAGGTTCGCACGGGCAGACCTTATGGCATGTACCGGATGCTACAGACTTCTGGGGAACCGATACCCGAGGCACCTTGCAGCTTGGCGAATCTTCCGTCATTTGGGCTCGCACTAATATTCCTGTGATTGCTGATTTCCGCACTGCCGATATGGCAGTTGGGGGGCAGGGAGCGCCTCTTGTCTCCTTCGCCGACGAGGTGTTGTTCGGTGGTCGTGGTACTGCCTGCGGTGTCTTGAATTTGGGTGGCATCGCTAACATCACTGCTATCAACGAGCGTGGCAAAGCCGTTATGGCATTTGATACAGGCCCAGCAAACATGATTATAGATAGAGCCTGTTCAGCCTTCTTTGACAAAGAATACGATGAAGACGGAATGATTGCTCGCAAGGGAAAAATCGACGAGAAGTGGTTGGCAGAAATTCTCGAAGAAGCTTACTTTAAGAGACAACCTCCTAAAACTACAGGACGAGAGCTTTTTGGTCGTCCTTATGCTGATGAGTTGATACGCGATGCCAAAGCTCGAGGACTTTCGGGCGAAGATACTGTAGCGACTTTGACTGCATTTACAGCCAAAAGCATTGCCGATGCCTATGCTGATTTCATTCAGTCCACGGTCCGACTTGATGAAATTGTCGTGGGCGGTGGCGGAGCTGACAATTCCTATTTAATTGAATTGTTGAAAAAGTATTGGCCGCACGATGTGAAAGTACTTCGTCACGAAGACTTTGGCATTTCGACCAAATTCAAAGAAGCTCTTTTATTTGCTTTGCTTGCCTATACTACTTATTTTGGCGTCCCCAATAATGTGCCGGTTTGCACCGGTGCTTCAAAGCGTGTCTGTCTCGGGAAATTAGTGGGAGCGCGATAGATTTGGCTGAAATGAATAATTTGCAATTGCATTTGCCCGAAGGGATCAATTACGAATGCACGGGCTGTGGCAAATGTTGCGGTGGCTGGGCGGTGCCCATGACCGAAGTGGATTATGAGCGCATCAGCAAAGTTGACTGGGGTGAGCGCTTGCCTAAGTTTCAGGCAACTAGCCTGTATCGACCGCTGAAGGACTACGAAAAGCAAGGCACTCCTTACACGCATGCTATTAAAGAAAGCGCGACTGGACAGTGTCCTTTCGTTGTCGACAATTTGTGCTTTATCCATAGTCAATTCGACTCTGAAACCAAGCCATCCATTTGCCAGTTGTTTCCTTATAGCTTTAATGAAACCCCAAGCGGTGTTTATGCCACTGTCAGTTTCGTCAGCATGGGTGTAATTCATAACTCTGGTAAGCCGCTTGCTGAGCAACGCGATTATATGACGAAGAAGTTTTCTGATTTTCAGACTTTGTATCCAGGGCATCATCCCAATTGGGCAAAGCTGGAGATGACCAATGGCAAACCAATTTCCTGGGACGAATATTTGGTGGTGGAGTCGGAAATTGTTTCTTCTTTGCAAAACAGAGAGCTTTCTCTCGAAAATCGTTTTCGTGAAGCTTCAGAGAAACTTCTTGCTAGAGTTCGGGGTGTCTCGTCAGCTCCAGTTAGCGCTGCTACTGAAGCTCGCTCCTCGTCAGGGTTGAAGCCACTCGATCATCATTTGCTTTTGACATTGCATAAGATGTACTTTCCGACAAAGCTGCAGGGCCGTGGAGATGGCGATTTTAAAGTAATGCGTTTCTTGCAACAAATTGCCTTTAGAGGAATCGGCAATAAGTTTCGGGTGGCTTTGCCTTCAGCCTTTTATACGCTCGGAGACTTAAGCGCAGTTGCTTGGGACGACAAAGATCCAGATATCGAGAGTCTTCTATATAGGTATTTCTATTCGCGCATTTTTGCCAAGCTTTATTTTGGGGCTGGATTTGGTCAATTGACCGTCATCACTGGATTTCATCACCTCGGGCTGTTGTACGCCCTGGTCAAAATGCAATCCAAAGCTCTTGCCCTTTCACGTGGCGTTAACAAAGTCAGCTATGTCGATGTGGTTGCAGCTATTCGACAATTAGAGAAACGGATGGGCGAAACTTCAGTAGATGGAATGGCTGCTGCTGTCTTTGAATTGCTCATGTTTAGCTCATCGCGGCTCGATCGAATTCTGTCTGCGGCCTAAGTTGAGACGCCTTAATTTGTTCACTTGTGCTCGAGTTGATCATATTTTGTGCAAAGAGGAATGACGGATAATTTTCCAATATTTCTGTGCCGGTGAGCGAAGAGTCAATGCCTGTCCCAGTTTAGCGACTGCTGGTGCGATTGTAAGATTAAATGTCGGCTCAAGTAAAAAATATGTGTTGACTTAGTTCCGCTCCTCGATTAATCTATCCCTGTGATTCCAAGAAGGGACCTGCACTTTTCGCAGTACCGGCATCACATTCCAACTTACTAACATCTTAAATACGCTTCGAAGGAGTTTCTCATGAAATCATTCCGCGCACTTTCTATGGCCGCACTTAGCTTTTCAGTAGTTGCCGCCGTTGCTTCAACCGCTCCAGCTCACGCTCAAGCCACTCCCGCAAATGCGAATGATGCATTCGCGTCAGCCGGAACAGGCAATTACAACCAAGGGTCGCAGATCAATACCGGCTCGCAAACCAGCAATACAGCTGTGGCAGGCACGAATGCACCAACTTTGCAAGCTGCCACCAACGGTACTGTAGGTCCACAGGGGCAAGACGCTACATACATTACCGGTGTTAACACCGCTGGTACAGTCCGCGTCAACAACCTGGCTAACTTAGAAGCATTGCTCAACATCATCGCTAACGGTTTGGAAATCCTCGGAATTGCCTGGGGCGGACCAACTATGATCATGGGCTTCATGCACATGGCTGCTGGTACACAAGATGCGATGAAGAGAGTTCTTTTCGGCGCTGCTGGTGTTACTGGTGGACTGGCAACACCAGGTTGCATCAACTGGCTCGTAGCATCCGCTCGTGACGCTAACTTGTTCAGCTAGAACGAAATTTGTAAACTGGAACAGCTTGAATTTTTGAGCTGTTCCAGTTGCTACTTTTCTAGAGAGAAAATCTTGAAAAGAGGTGGGTACGACAGCTGAGATTCACTTGACTTCGCTGTTGTTTAGTCTTATTGTTTCCACAAGCTGATTTGAAGCTCTTTCAGCAGCTAATTACCAAACTTCACTTCGCAATCACAGTTACAGAGATCCAACCGAGGAGGTTGTTCTTGTATGAAAAATTCAATTACTAAATCAATCGTTTCTTTGAGCGTTCTTTCCGCAATGACTTTCGGCATGGCAACTGCCGCACATGCTCAAGCCGGCAATGTTGCAAATTCTACTGATGCTTTCTCATCAGCAGGTACCGGCAACTACAATCAAGGTAGTCAGATCAATACCGGCTCACAAACAAGCAACACCGCTGCTGCTGGCGGTAATGCACCCACACTGCAAGCTGCCACCAACGGTACTGTTGGTCCACAAGGTCAAGATGCTACATATATCACCGGTGTCAATACCGCAGGTACAGTCCGCGTTAACAACTTGGCTAACTTAGAAGCATTGCTCAACATCATCGCT
>JARLHI010000016.1 GCA_031292355.1 Candidatus Obscuribacterales bacterium | reverse complement strand
CACAGTTACAGAGATCCAACCGAGGAGGTTGTTCTTGTATGAAAAATTCAATTACTAAATCAATCGTTTCTTTGAGCGTTCTTTCCGCAATGACTTTCGGCATGGCAACTGCCGCACATGCTCAAGCCGGCAATGTTGCAGATTCTACTGATGCTTTCTCATCAGCAGGTACCGGCAACTACAATCAAGGTAGTCAGATCAATACCGGCTCACAAACAAGCAACACCGCTGCTGCTGGCGCTTATGCACCCACACTGCAAGCTGCCACCAACGGTACTGTTGGTCCACAAGGACAAGATGCTACATATATCACCGGTGTCAATACCGCAGGTACAGTCCGCGTTAACAACTTGGCTAACTTAGAAGCATTGCTCAACATCATCGCTAACGGTTTGGAAATCCTGGGAATTGCCTGGGGCGGACCCACAATGATCATGGGCTTCATGCACATGGCTGCTGGTACACAGGATGCTATGAAGAGAGTTCTCTTCGGCGCTGCTGGTGTTACTGGTGGACTGGCAACACCAGGCTGCATCAACTGGCTCGTAGCATCCGCTCGTGACGCTAACTTGTTCAGCTAATCCGCACGAATTCAGCACTATCAAGGACGACCTGGGCTTTGCCTGGGTCGTCTTTTTTGTAGGCAGAACGGAAAGGTTTGAAGAACTGCATTCTTTTTGTACAGGCGGTATTTACGAAATCTTGACTATTGTTCATTAAATGTAGTCTGTCCAACATATTTGCACTTGACTTCGTGCTTGGATACGATTAATCTATATCCGTGCTCATCGCTGAGCGCGCCGCCTGAAACCCTTACCACACTCGCTTCTTTATTCTTTTATTCCTGTTACAGAGACTCAACCGGGGAGGTTGTTCTTGTATGAAAATTTCACTTACTAAATCCGCCGCTTCTTTCGCAGTTATGTCCGCTTTGACTCTTGGTCTTTCAATCGCTCCAGCCCACGCTCAAGGCACCACCGCCACCGCCGCCGATGCCTTCACGTCAGCTGGTCAAGGAAGCATGGGGCGTGACCAACAAATCAACACCGGTTCGCAAACTAGTAACCAGGCTGGACCTGGCAACAACGCACCCACACTGCAAGCTGCCACCAACGGTACTGTTGGTCCACAAGGTCAAGATGCTACATATATCACCGGTGTCAATACCGCAGGTACAGTCCGCGTTAACAACTTGGCTAACTTAGAAGCATTGCTCAACATCATCGCT
>JARLHI010000081.1 GCA_031292355.1 Candidatus Obscuribacterales bacterium | reverse complement strand
GCTCGTTGGCATAGGCCCCAAGCGCCGCATGACCGGTCTCGAAATCCAGCCAGTCCTTCGGCGACAGATTCGTCTGCGGCTCGACCACAGGGCCCTTCTTGATGTTGATTCCCTGTGCCATCGACGGCGAGACGGCGCCGAAAGCGAGAGAAGCGGCAAGGGCGAGCGACGCGAGCGAGAGGGTCTTCGTGAACATTTTCGATTTCTCCAGGTTGGCACCGGTCCTTTAACAGGTGCAGGAAGCTGAGCTATCAACGCACGTAAATGTCCATGTCCCAAACCACCTAATCCACCTTAGATTTCACACCTGTACCGTCCCACTGCAACAATGTTGCTTGCCGATTTGAGGCTTTTATGTGGAAAGGATAGGTGAGAAGCTCTGTTGATGACTCAGGGTGGGTTGGGAAAAATGGATACCTCTTGATAACAAAAACCATCATTCCTACGCAAACATTGGCATCATTCCCACGCAAACAACTTTATGCAATTGCGAACAAATGCGACAGGCAAAAATCGCCTGTATTCAGGTGTACAGCCATTTCTGCGGAAAAGCTATTCCTTCTAAGAGATTTCAAAAATGCGAATCATTAGTAATTTCCGCCTACTTTTTGCGCTATCGCACCTCACGCTATCAAGAAATCTAAAAAAATAGTGCACCACATACGCCACCTAACCTAACGCCGGTCAAAATTTAAACCAGGGCGCACAATGTAGTGATAATGCCACTCTTGACACAAAGAGCATTCGCATCAGCTCACGCGATCAGGCGAAAATATGTCATCAATCTTTTATCAAGAAATAAATTTTTCTCCACTCAATACATTTTTTATTCTAAAGAACAGAATTCAAGATTTTAGCAAGAATAGCTTATAGACTTATTCTTCACTAGATCAAGCAAAACACAAAACGACCGTACATGATGTCACCATTCCAGAGATTTTCCAGACTGCTTGATTACTAAAGTAAGCCGACAATAATTTCCAGGCAATGCCAGTCTGGCCAGAAACCCTTTATTCAACCGGGTTTCAAAAGAATATTTTGTCGCGATCAGTTCAAATCAGCGACATTGGTTTCTCTATCAAGATTTTATCAAGGTCACTCAAAGCGCTATCTGTGAAAAAGTTTGTAGCTGACCCGACCTTTTACTTCCCACAAATATACCTAAAAGTCGCATTAATACTACCTTAGCGCTTGCTTCAACAGCACACAAAGAAAGAACACTAACATTTTACGGCCCAGGGCAAGACACCATTCATGCTTCCGCTTATTCAACTAGCGCGAACAATAGAGAGAAGGTCTATCGAGCTCTGCTGCGGGAATGGCAGCCATTTCTCTCGCGCTGCCAAAGCGACCTAGCCACAATACATTTGTTTATCAAGATTCTATCAACACACACATGCACAGAAAAAAAATGAGCAGTTGTGTCATATAAATGTCACTCACCTATGAGCAAAGAGAGACTCAGGCTATTTTCTAGATAGCCTGAGCCGCTTGCGTTACCTTATGGCGCCCGACTAATTAGTGATCGCCTTCAATTTATTGGCGTCAATCGACCAGTTATGAACGAGCACCGCCGCCGGAGCGAAGCTGGAGGCGTCTGCCGCACGTTGAGCGGATTCAAGTCGTGCGGCTAAAGCCCCGACCTGTACTCCGAGGTCGGAATTTTCCGCATTGGCGCCGCCTTTTTGTTGAGCGACGGCGGTGCGAAGAACTCCAAGGAGTGCGTTTGCGTTAGCGAGACTCCCCCTAACGAGCGCCGGATCGGCAGAGAAGAGATCTACCGCGGAGCCAGCCGAGATGACGAGAGCATCAAGCTTATCGTAAGTCTCAGTGCTGATGCTTTTGGCAGGATCGGTTTTGACCGACTCGCGGACGCTGTTGAAGGCGAGCGAGCAATCAACGACTTCGGCCAGTTCAAGACACCCCTTAGAGGCGGCGACTTCCTGAAGACTGGCAAACGTCGCCAACTTGAGGGCAACCTGAGGCGGCATGCCGTTTGCAGCTTCCTTGAGGCTGGTCACAGCTTTTTGAATGTCGCTCATCGCCGAAGTGCCCGTCGCCTTCGCGCGAGCGAGAATGGCATCGAACTGGTCGTGAGCCAAGGCAAGAGCCTGAGGATCAGCGAGCGACTTGGCCTTGGCGAGAGCGGCGCTCACACCGGGTCCGACATTAGTCCAGGCAGCTTGAGCAGCGTTGGCGGCGTCACGAGCGACCTGTCCGGCGCGATGAGCATAGCCAAGAACAGTACCAAAGATGCTTTTTTCAGAAGACGACATTTATGCTCTCCATTGTTTGAACATGCGAAAACTTCTGAGCGACACAGCGTTGTTCCGCACCGAGCGATTTGCTGTGAGATAGATAGATAGATAGATAGATAGATCTGCTGTATTTATTTTCTGGTGCGGGGTTGCGTTTGTTTAGTAATCGCTCGGTCATGCTGTATTCAGAAGTCTCTTGAACCTATACAAAAACATCGCCCCCAAACAAGCATTACAAAGTACCGTCTATTGAAACCGCCACTTTTCTCAAACAAAACTAGGCCGCGCAGCGAAACTGGTTTGCCTCGATCGCACAAAACCGGCCACACACAAAGGCAGTAATCATGCCCTTCTCAATTGATTGCGAATGTAACATCAAATTTTCATCAAGACAAATTATGTCACTTACTTTCTACACTAGGCGAGTTCATCCTCACCATCCTGTCACAGGATATTAGTTTATCAAGGTTCTATCAAGACTGGGATATACAGCCAAAATGAGCAGTTATGTCCTATGAATATCACGCTCGTGTGGTGAAAAATTCAAATGTCGCGGTTCTTGCAGAATTATCTATCACACCTGCAACCGAAGGTGGTATCAGGATCTGAGCAGCCTACATAGGGTGGTCTAGTGAACGCCAAAGGTGTCTGCTACCTCTCGCGCCAACTGTCCCTGTCGTATCCGCCCAGCGTTCGTCGAGAGAAACGAACTTAGCTCCGGATTCCACGATCTGTCTTTATCCACAGCCTCTAGCAGCTTGTTGGAACGGCTGTCCGCCGGACTATGAAAGTAACCGGCAGCAGAGTGCCGCGGCAGATAAGTAAACGGGGTCAGGATTGAGCCTGTGCTCTGTTATACATGCCTCAACAAACTTCACCGCGTGCTCATCATCGGTTGCCACTGCTCTTTCAATCAGGTCCGTCTCGGTACATATCGCGCCATTGTTTGTGGCAACTTGAAGACCAAGTCCGTATCGTACATACAGGGCAGCCGAAGCTTGCCAGGCATATTTCAAAGCCCTTTTCGCCACTGGCACAGCCAAATAGGGCAGCATGTGCCGAAGCGCATACGGCCCGGTTAAAGCATGTACTAGCGCTATAACGCTACCAGATGGTTCTGCATTGCAGGCAAACATAAATGCAAATCCTTCGGTGAGATGAGACAACATCGTGCCGGGTTCCTCATTTTGATCGAGAATATTTATCGTCTCGGGAAAACGTGCCATATTTTGAATATCAGCAACCTCTTCGACAATCAGTTCACGTCTTTCTCGCTGAGCTTCAGGCAAGAGTTCTATATTCTGCAACGCATCGTAAACTGAGCTGAAGACAACTGGCGGTCTTGACTCCGTTTCGGAAAGAGCCTGATATCTCGCAGCCCAGTAAGCAAGTCCGCTGGCAAGCTCGGTAATAGCGTTATCGGATTCGTTTTGGGTCAGGCTCCGAGCTGCATGCCCGGTTCTAATAATTCCATGCATAGCTGCAGCAATGAAACCTGGCGCCAATCGATCAACCCACGTATTTAGCACGAGCTTCCAAGGCTTCTCCTTTAGTTCTGCTTGGAAAAAGGTTTGCCAATCGCGAAATCTGCTGATGTCGCCCAATGCCGAATGATAGTTGCGCTCGTTTATGGAGTTGTGGTTGGGCGGCAGCGGACGTAGACTGAGTTTGTATCTCTCCAACCATGGCATCACTAAATCAGCTTGATTGAGCGTAATCAGCGCTTCAGCAAGCATAGGTCCGTGGTTTGACAATCCACTGCCATATTCGGGACCTGTGTCACTCAAAAGAATCAGAGCATCATCAATCGTACTCATTTCTAATCAATTCCGTTCAAAGTTGTAGGCTGTAAGTTTACAATGTGCACTTCCAAATTTATTTTTGGCACAGCACTGTTTGGTGACAACTTCGTTTCACATCATACGTATAGCCACCAAATGTGGTATCAGCAAACACAATTCGTCAAGAAGCGAAAATATTTGTCTTTGTACATCCCGAAAATAGGGTCTGCAGTCGAGCGATGTGAGAAGGGATGAATTCGCCCTCTTATCTGTCTCATAAAGTGCCGTGGAACAACGTTCTTGCCCGATAGCGCAGCCGCGCAAACTCAACTGCGACTAAGCGAAGACACTGGGAGCAAGCTTCGCGCCGCCTAACCAAAGACTGAAAGCCTCTACTAGTTGACGTTTCGGTCATTGCCTGCAATTAAAAGTCAAACGCAGCGCCCGGTTGTAAAGATCCTTCTAATTCGACATTGCTTAGAAATAAGAGCAAGGATAAGAAATCAATCTCATTCCGACGTTTTATTCAGTCCAACCTAAGAAACACCACCCACATCGCACTTAGAAGCCACAAAGTCTTGTCCAAGGAGACAATTGTGAAAATACTCGAACAATTCATCCCCGCAGCAGGAAAAAAACGTGCTCTGCTCGAGTTGCAAACCGCATTCGGCAGACTCACCGGCGACCTCGAGTCTCTGGCGAAATTTCAGTTCACCAGCCGCCGTCTTAGCCACCGACCGTTCCTCGCGGATGTCATCGAAAACGTGGAGATGGCAAGCCATTACTACCAACTTCTCTGCGAAAATCAGAAAAAGTCGGTCGATGAAAAGCACTTCTGGCAAGTTACAAGAAAGGACATCGAAGCCATCGACAAGCTTACAGAAGCCTTCACCGACGCAAAAAACAAGCTCTCCCAGGTGTTCTGGTTTTGCCAGAATGACGTCCTACTGCCCGATGACCGGAGCAAATTCTTCGTTCCCAACGTGCCCAAGTCCAACGTCGTTTCGGCAACAGCTAGACGCTTTCGCAAACCACGAGCGAACGGTCAACAAAGCCAAGTTTCGCATTCCGGAAGGTAAGGCTTAAAATCAAAAGGAGACGAGGTTTCAACCTCGTCTCTTTTGAGCCACAGGGAATCTTCAGCACCACATTCAGTGATTCTTTGACTAACCGCAGTACCACTTCTGCGAGATTGAAATGAGCAATTATCTTTTCCGCCCCAAAGCCCTGACGAGCTGGCTCAACGAATATGTAATCGGTCAGATTCAGGCAAAGATCAAATTGGCAATCGCCATTCACGATCACTACCTGCGAGTGGAACCTCCGCGCGCGCGCCCCGACATCGAGATCAAGAAAGCGAATGTGCTGGTACTCGGTCCCAGCGGGTGCGGCAAAACCCTTCTGGTGGAGCTTCTCGCCAAAAAGATTGACGTTCCATGGGTAAGCGCAGATGCTTCGGTATTTACCAAATCGGGTTATGTCGGTGAGTCCGCCGACAGCGTTATCTACAAGCTGTACGAGGCCTCTGGGCGCGATGTCAAAAAGACTGAGAAGGGAATTATCTACCTCGACGAGGTGGACAAGAAGGCGATGAGAGCAAGCGCAGACGGAGGGCTGGATGTTAGCGGTGAAGGGGTGCAACAGGAGCTACTTCAGCTGGTAGGCGGCAAAACTGTGAAATTGCAACTCGGCAAAGACGAAAGAGGCAACGACATTGAAGTCTACGTCAACACCAAAAACATCCTGTTCATCTTCAGCGGCGCCTTTACGGGATTAGAGGACATCATCGCCAAGCGGCTGAACGTGACGACGCGTTCATCGATCGGTTTCAGCGCCCAAATCTTCACGGAGGAAGAACTGAAAGAAGCCGAGCAGCAACGCATCGAGCTATTGAGCGAAGTGGCAGATGCCGACCTCATTGAATTCGGCTTTATCAAAGAGCTCGTCGGGCGTCTGCAGATCCGCACTGCCGTGCATAAACTTTCACAGAGCCAACTCCGCAGCATCCTCACGGAGCCCAAAGACTCGATTGTACGGCAACAAACCGAGTTGTTGGGCAGCAACGTTTTGCACCTCACTTTTTCCTACAAAGCCCTCGATAAGATTGCCGCCGAAGCCTCATTACTGGCTACAGGAGCGCGAGCCTTGACAGGAATTGTGGAAGAAGTGCTGGCTCCGGTTAAATACGAGCTGCCGCGGCAAATTAATATCACAGCCGAAATGGTGTCATATCGCCACCAGGCGATGCGCAATCTAGAAGCAGGCGAACCGGCCTACACTCAGGCGATGCTGAACAAGCGCGAGAAGGCTTATCACCTGCCCATTCACACCAACACAATTGCCGAGTCCGTGGCAGCGCAGAAGGCAGAAAATCAGCGCGAAGCAGCAGAGACAGCCGAAGTACACGGCTGATGTGCCAACGATTAACACGGAGAGTTTATTTTGCCTGCCAACAGTCTCATCATCATCGACATGGAACACGCATTTTTGCGTGCCTTTAACCCTCACCGCAGGCAACGATTAATCGACAAAGTCAGTCGCGAATTCGAGCGGGCGGTGCAACGAGGTGACAACATCATCTTGCTGTATTCGACTCAATGGCAAACGATTTCCGAAATTGCCGACAAAGGTGGTGACTACCAGTGCCTCCACAAGCGTCGCAAATCCGATCAATCGGGTGCCAAAGATGTCTTCGCCGTCACGCAAGAACAATCACTTCCTGTCGAAAGCTTTCGCCTCTGCGGAGTGCATTCGGACCTGTGTGTACTAAACACAGCCGTCAATCTGACCGTGCTGTTTCCCAGTGCCAAGGTGGAAGTGATTAAGGATGCCTGCGACACCCATAACGACGCCAAATACAAATGGTCGGATTACGATTTCGGCCAAGCGCGGAGAGTGCATCTAATCTGAAGCTAGCATCGATTCGAAATTGCGGGCTTGTACAGCCGCAATTCCTCCTCTTTCAGCATAATTATGTTTTTGCAGTGTATTACCGAAAATAGTTCTTTTCGGAATACAGGCATTGGAGACTTGGAGACGTATTTCCAATAACCCATCGCTAACCGCTCTCGATAAACTAGACTTAAGCAAGAAAACACTTGACTCGGTCAAGTAATTCACACAAAATGAATCGCCCAGACGGAGGAATTTATTTTGCCCCTTGATGCGAAAAAGATATCTGCGATTCGCGCTTTCAATCGATTTTATACAAGACAAATCGGTTTACTCGATGAGGGACTATTGAAAAGCAAATTCTCTTTGACTGAAGTACGTGTACTTTACGAGCTAGCTCAAAGAGACAATTTAGCCGCAGCAGATTTGAAACGAGATCTCGGCTTAGACGAAGGATACCTTAGCAGGCTACTGAAAAAACTTGAAAATGGTGGCATGGTGCAGCGCACTACCTCTCAAAAAGACGGGCGTCAGTCCTTGCTTTCGCTGACTGACGAGGGGCGCGCTGTATTCGAGCCCCTTGAACAGTCATCTCAGGCGCAAGTCAAACAATTGATAGCGCCTCTCTCCAAAACTGAACGTCAAAGGCTCGTCTCTGCAATGCGGACAATTCAAGAACTACTAGAGGCAAAGCCACAACCGAAGGTACCTTATCTACTTAGACCGCCACATCTTGGCGATGTGAGCTGGATCGTTCACAGACAGAGTGTCCTATATGGGGAGGAACAAGGCTGGAATGACAATTACGAAGCTCTCGTTTCTGAGATAGCTGGCGCATTTATGCGCAATTTCAATGCCGACAAAGAACGTTGCTGGATCGCTGAGCGCGAGGGCGAGATCGTTGGCTCCGTCTTTGTGGTGCACCAGTCTGACGATGTCGCTAAACTGCGATTACTATACGTCGAACCCTGCGCCAGAGGACTGGGAATCGGCGCAAAACTCGTTGATGAGTGCATTCGCTTCGCTCGCGGTAAAGGCTACAAAACGATGACTCTCTGGACCACCAACGCGCAGGCATCGGCAAGAAAGATTTACGAAGCTGTCGGCTTTAAACTAGTCAAATCGGAGCCTGACCAATCATTCGGTAAAGAGTTAATGGGACAGACATGGGAGCTGAGCCTCACAAAGTCGTCGGTAAATAACAACACACAAATGGCAAATGCGCACGGAGAAAAATTCACCCGGGCGTAATTTGCTCAGGGATACTGAATAGCTCCTGTCGACTAGGTTGCAGCCGAAGGCTGCGAGACTACGGAAATTTAGTGTTTCTCTAAGAGATTCTCTGCGTTCTGACACTATATTTGGTGCAGCAATTCCTCAGAGCGGACCAGAACTACGGCGCTTCCGTTCTTCGTCAATCCATAAGCAGCTTTCGTACAGTCGCAAATGTGTCAGTACTGAACTTCATTCAAATACCCAAGCGGCATTTGATCTTAATTTTATGTAGCCCATGCAATAGTAAATAAATCGACAGCACGATTTTACTAAGCAGCAAAATACACCGAAATGCCTCACTTTGAGACCATTAGAGACAGAGTCTCTGCTACTCATGAAAGTTCTGCGCTACATCATGAGTACCACAATATCTCGCACAGCCTGAAGGACGGGAAAAGATCCGACGGACACGCAACCGCGCCTGACTGCAGCCAAAATCAGCAATTGCAAAAGCACGGTTTCCCAGATGGCGATCATCTGCTTGCATCCTGCCTGGCTGCCGAAGCGCAGAGTAACGATAAAACGAACCGCTATGATTTAGCCAGTCACAAGAATGGACAGAGCGAAGCCCATGAACACCAGAGAGCAACCGGGCTAGACGGGAAGAGTTGTGACCGTCAGCCAGGAAAGAACGAAACGCCAACCCTGGAGCCCGGTAAAGACGGACCAGGTTGCCATTTTTCCAAAGACGCTAATCTAAATGAGCAATACAAAGCTGGATTGCCGAGCGTGACAAGCGTGAATGTTGCACGCGGCGACGAAAAAATGTCCGACGGACATCGAGGTTCAGGCACGATTGTTGGAAAGGACTCTGATAACGATTGTTTAGGTGTCACTGATTATCACGTCATACATGGCGAAGATGGAAAGCAAACTCTAAAGGACGGCAATGTCACTCTCGCCAATGGGAAGACCTATCCCATGGAATTGCGCGGTGAAAACGCCGCTAAAGACTTATCGATGTATTCAATCAAAACGGGAGCAGATACGGACATCGCTTGCAAACCGGCAAAGATTGCAGACGAAGGAACCGAAGTAAATCCTGGCGACAAAACGCTTGGAATTGGTTTTCCCCAAAGGGCACAGACCGCCTATGCAAGCCCAGGCACTGTAAAAGAAACGGCGCCGCTTCAAAGTTCTAACACAGAGGGCGAGCAGATCGGACGGCCAATGCACAACGAGCGGGCGCACGTCAGACCAGGGCAGTCGGGCGGCCCGGTTTTTAATAAGCACGGCGAAGTAGTTGGCATAATCGATAAGGGCGAAAATCGGTGGGCAAGCGAACGAGCACGTGAAAGTGCTGAAAAAAATAATTACACCCACGCTGTCGCTCTGGATAAAGGACTTCTGAAAGTAAATACAGAGAAGTTACAAATAACTCCCTTCAGCAAGGCAGATGTCGAAGACTTGAAGAATAGAAGGCCGTCAGCGCAGTAACTATCTTTACTTTTATCCAGGGCCCCATAATTGTTTATGTCGTTGATATATACGCTAAAAGCACATCCCGTCTACGTCCTCGCTCTATGCGCCGTCAGCAGTGCTGCCGATCATTTTTGTCACCTGGAAAAAGCGGGCTCATGGCACGACGATCGTTTAGGCCTTTGGAACAATGACTCTCCAGGCAATTACTTGAGAAAGACAAAATTGAGACTTGATTTGCCCTTCATTTGCTCGCTACCAGATGACATTATCCTGCTGCCCGGGGAGCAAGCTCTATATAGAATGGCTTGGTATAGATAAAATTGACACTTATAAGATGTTGAAGGGAAATTACACATGAAAGAATTGTGACTTGCTCCGTTTGTCGTTCCTGATTTAAATCAAATCGTCGAAATGCAGGAGAACTGTCATTGAAAAAATCGATAGCCTACATATTGGGAATCGGAGGTCTATTCATGCTGACTCAATCAGGCCTCGCCCATGACAGCAAGCTTGATGTTATGTCCTTTAGGAAGGGAGGGATGGGGTTAGTGTCTGATGACATATACATCGGACTAGATGGAGATCGCAACGAACTGGAGATAGCCAAGAAGCGATGGCAGGGCCGTCCATCGAATAAATGTGAAGTAGTCATCGTCGACAATCATGGAGTTTTGCCCGACAGTGGAGATTTGGATTCTGATTCAGTCAGAGTAATTTTGTTTAGCCCGAAAAGAGTTCGGTTTGTTGACTACAAAGAAGGAAAAACGGGCTATTACAATCGTTACCCAGATCCCAAAATTAAAAGGTAAGAGCTTTTCTCGCTCCTTTAACTCAGTCATATTACTCAAACTAACCATTGCTCCGTGAAGCTGATCGTCTCAAACTCAGAGGATTCAATAGATAAATGATGCGCAGAGTGGTATCGCATTTAGCGTCGCGAATACGTCTGCGCTCGCTCACACACCACTTTTCGTTCCAGCACTATCCCCGCCCTTTATAAGTAAAACCATGAAATATCCGTTTATTCCGAAATCAAGTAAAAGCCTAGTTCCCGGACAATTTTGGAGCATACCTCTTAGTAATGGAAAATTTGCTTGTGGCAGGGTAATGAAAGTGCAAGACAGCCGCTTCAACACCAGAATGTTTCAAGCTGGACTCATGGATTGGGTAGGAGACCACCCGCCAACTAGTGACGACCTGATTGGCAAGGCTGTAGTCGATCAAGGCGCCGTCCACATCAAAACTATTACCGAGAATGGAGGAGAGATTATCGGCTGCAGGGAACTATCCCTCGATGATTTAAAACCAGAGCAATTTTTTCTTCCGACCTGGGGATTTGCGGTTATAGTTCTTGTGGCCGAAGATCGATTTGGTGGCACACCCCGAAGTGCGTGAGAATTGAGTCGTCATGGTTACTTACCGCCTGGATGAACTGTCGAGCTATCGTCCAATATACATCCAAATCTGATAACTCCAAGTTGATGCTGGTATCGGCACCACCGAAAAATAATGGCTTTTTATAACCGATACATTGCTCTATTTGCGACACGGCGCCGCCTTGTGCCAACCAGCCAGCATGAAAGCTTTCTGCCATTGCTGCCTCGCAGTCCAAACTAGACTTACGCAATAAGATACTTAAATCAGTCAAGATAATCCCTCAGAATAAATTACCCAAACGGAAGAATGGGCGTCAGTCCTGTCTTCGCTGACTGACGAGGAACGCACAGTCTTCAAGCTCCTTGAACTGTCACCTCGGGCGCAAATCGAACAATTGATCACACCTCTTTCCAAACCTGATCGTCAAAGGCTCGTCTCTGCAATGCAGACAATTCAAGAACTACTGGAGGCAAGGCCGCAACTGAAGGTACCTACCAACGCACTGGCGTCGGCTAAAAAAATTTACGATTGCGTTTTGACACCGCATTCGGTGCAACAGTTCATCTGAGCAGTTCAAAATTACGGCGCTGCCGTCCTGAGTCAATCCACAAAGGGTACGCGCAGCCCTGAACCCTACTCAAATTCCCAAGGGGCATTTGACGTTAGTTTTATGTAGCCTATGCCATAGTAAAAATCGACACCCCGATTGCCTATATATAAGGCATGAAAACGCAAGCACCTCAGTAACGAGGTTTCGGAAATAGAAAAATTTCCTGTACTGCAGCACTATCAGGAGGAAGAAATTTTCATGGATATGTCAGACAACAAAGCAATAGTCGCTCCCCACACCTGGCAAGATACTGCAAGTGATCTTGCGACTAATCGCTGGGTTGAATCTGCGCTCGGTGTTGCTGCATTAGGGACAGTGATAGCCAGTCGTGGGAAGCTTACAGGAGCTGTCGAACGTTATTTGCCAAAGGCATCCACGCTTTTAAGCTTGACAGAGGGAACTATCAAAGGTTATTTGCCAAAAGCATCTTCACTCTTAGAATTGGCAGGAAAAAAAAGTACAGCGGCGGGTGAATTGATTTCAGATACTAAAGCTGTTAAGTCGGATCTGATCCATATAAATCCTCCTATCGAATTCTCAAGGGCTATGAAGTTTAATGCGTCTGCCTCTCAACAAAATGCCTTACGAGACAACTTTGAGACTGTGAGCGGGGCATTTAGTCAGATGAAACCCTTCGAATCGAGTAAATCCTATCAGGAAATTCAAGCCGCGTTAAAGGAAATGTCCGAGGGAACTTCTGTAAAATTATCGGCAAACGCATTGAGAACTCCCACCTCTGAGGCTTACGTCATTGGCGATGTGGAAATCGCGACCGGAGAAAAAACACTGCCGCGGTTCAATATTCCTAGCGTCGATGACATCGGCGCCCATAGAATTACCGTTCCCATAGAACCAAAAGTTGGACACGTTGCCGGCGACAAGCTCCCATCTGAACGCACACTTGGTGCGTCTAATGCCGTAGAGAAATTGTTAGTAGAAACCGGCTTAACGACCCGAACCCAATCGCATACCTTAAGGTTTGCAAAAGAACTTTTGCACCCTGAGATTCTTAAAAGCGTGGAAGCTTCTGACGTCCAGTTAATCAAGACTACACCGGGGCACGAGACAGCTCTTGAAAAACCATCGGACAGGATGCAGCTTTTCTACAATAGTTATCCTAAAGACGGAACCAGATCTTTACTGCAAGAGCTCGCATCAAGTCCTGATCTTGATACGAGTATTTTCCGGGAGTATAAACATTGGCGAGTTTTTAAACCGGAAGTTCATGAATAATGAAGTGAGACTGCAACGGCTATGCGACGAAAGCAATTCTACCTAGCTGGGGCTGAATAAGAGCTCGATTGGAAATCGCACCATTGACGCTTAGCTCACACCGTCGTTGCAAGATGAAGTTCAACTTTAGGAGCTAAAAACAAACTATTATTTTCAGCAAAGTTGCCGCATTTCTAGTAAGTATTCGGTGTACCCGTGATGTGGTAAGGGAAATTTCATTTCAAAAGCAGTAATCAAGGATGGCCTTTTGAACAAGAAAGGATCATGCTTTTGTCATGGCAAAAGGCATCCTACCGAATAAAATTGACCCCGCTGTG
>JARLHI010000080.1 GCA_031292355.1 Candidatus Obscuribacterales bacterium | reverse complement strand
TTTGGGCAAATCAGGGGATGCTACATTACCGTCCGCACCCGCTTCGACACCAGCTCCAGATAAGTTGACTCCGGACAAAACAATCTCAACAGGTGATAAGAATCAACCTCCTGCTGTTGTTGTAGCGAATCCATCTCCATTGGCTCCAGGAAATCCAGGAGCAGTAAAAATTGATGATCCTAATCGGCGGGCAGATCCTTCTGGCGCCGACACACAGCGCGGTCTTGGTGACACTAAAGCACCACCAGTTTTGGGCAAATCAGGGGATGCTACATTACCGTCCGCACCCGCTTCGACACCAGCTCCAGATAAGTTGACTCCGGACAAAACAATCCCGACAGCTAGCGGCGATGTGCGCCAAGTTGGTGATCCAAGACTTGGAGATCCCAAAAACCAGAAGGTCGACGCGTCACCTAGTGCGCCGCCACCACAAGACGTTCTTAAAGGAGTTGGTGCGCCGAAAACTGGTCCGGATAGTTCGCTTCCGACTGACAAGGGTTCCGTTGATAAGACTCAAAATCCCAGTCCAAATGCACCTATAACCGCGCCTGGAGCCGTTAATCCGAATGCTCCCACACTCGACAAAGCTGGAGTTGATCCTGGCAAGACAAAAGCAATTGACGCTGGTGCCGTCGACTCATCACCTCGTCCGTCTGGACCTATGGGTACCGCCAGTGGTGCCAAAGGATTTGGCGATGGCAGTGGTACGTTAGACAAGCAGACACAGGACGGTCAGCCTAAGATCACCTCGATTGACGGTATTAAAGACGGCAAAGATGCCAATCTTGCCAAGCTCAATGATGGCACCAAACTAGTCAATCCTTTAGACCCACAGAGTCAAGCCATGGCCGACTGGCAGAATATGCGTCAGCAATGGTTACAAAATCGTGACGCTATGCAACAGGCATTGCTTGCGAATGCGCTCAATCCAAATGGACTTCCCGGAGCTTTGCAGGGCGGCTTGGATCTGGACCAGCGTCGCGCTCAATGGCTCGCCAGGCGACAGGCGATGTTGGAGGTGACCGGACTCTCCGGTCTCAATCCTAATGCGATGACGAGAGAACAGTGCATGTTGCAAATGAATCTCAATCGTCAATCGATGGCGGATGGTATCGCCACTGGTGCTTTAGATCCGATGCAAATGCGCGCCATGATGATCCAACAGTGGTTACTACAACGTCAAATGTTGCTCGACCAATCAGCTGGAATCAATAGCCCGGACTTCCTTGCAATGCGTCAACAGTGGTTGCAGAATCAGCTCCTAATGCGAAACCAGATGCAGGATGGCAGCGGCACAATAATGACGCAGGAGATGATGCGCCAAATGATGTTGCAGCGTATGGCCGAGTTCTTGCGCAATCAAACGACTACTGATCAACTCGCGATGGGAGTGAGTGGTCGCATGTATTCAGAACTCAATAGAGTTCGTGATGCCGCTGGTCAAGCTGAAGGCGCCGGCCGCGTTCCGCTTTCTGAATTGATCAACCGTCGTTTGGAGAATCAACAGAGTAATCAGCTTGTCTCGAATTTAAATTTGGCTCCGCCAAGCAGACTTGATTCTATGCTGCCGTCACGAGCTGATATGCAGAATCTGACCAATCCTGGTTTGTTAACGTCTCGACCTGGATTCGAGCCATTGCGCCCGGTTGTTCAGCATGAACCTGCTGGGCGTCCAGAACTTGCTGGCAGAGATCAAAAGGACAATCTGCAAAATAGCGTGAGAAGAGCGGCTGAGTCTGTAATTGAAACGGCAGCAGGAGCTAAAGCTGCTCACGACGCCGCGAAGAAAATCGAACATCGCATCGACAATGTCATTCTCGGTATTCGTCAAAATGAAATCGAAAATATCAGTAGTCAGCAAAGTGCTGCTGGTGGGCGCACTTCTGAAGTAGCTAATGTTGCCAATAATTCAAACACTGACGCTGCACTATTAGCGGCTATCACTGCTCGTCAATTGAAGGAAGAAAAGGAGCTCAAAGAGCGCCTATTGCAGGCAGAGAAAGCCAAGAAGAAAGACGATGGAAAGAGACGAAAAATTGTCGTCAAAGAAAAAGATACACTCGATTCAATTTGCAAGCGCTATTTGCGTGATGTGCGCCTCGTGCCTTTGATCTATGAGATCAACGCCCACATACTGCAAGCTAAAGCTCGCATCAAGAAAAGCGGTGAAGTTCAATTAGTCGCGGGTACCATTTTGTGGTTACCGTCAGCGACTGAAGTAGAGACATTTAGAGGCAAGTTGGCTACTGGTTTTACGCCTGAGATTAATTCGAACGAAAAGGAGCTTACAGCCGAAGAAGAACTTGCCGAACGCTTCGGTGAAAATTGGGATGGTGTAGCCTCGCAAGATTCTCCTTCGCAAGAAGATCAGATTCGTCGCCAGAACATCGAGTCTCTGCTTGGTCCATTGAGTAAAAGCGATGACACTGCGCTGTACTACACATGCAGACTCGGCGATACGTTAAAGTCAATTGCTGTAAAGCATCCTGCTTTAAAAGATCCATCATTGTGGAAGCTCATCGCTGAAATCAATGGACTGGCAACGGCGGTTGATAATAAAGGCGTACCTATCGCAAAAATTGTTAGAGGATCTAAGATTCGCATTCCAGATCCCGATGAAGTGGCTGCTTATCTAGCTGAAAAACGCCGTGTTTCTCAGTCGAAGGCTGACGAATTTGTATCAAATACCTCTTTCCCGAGGGCAGCAACAACCGTTGTTGATCCAGAAAGACCGATTGAACACAAAATCAATTCGCTCAAAGATGCAGGTGCTTTGATGTTGCAAGCGGGGGGCTTTAAACCGAGAACGAAGCCTTTGAGCGAGGCTCTTACAGACCCTCTAAGCCCAACCAGTGCGCCTGCTGTTTATTTGTCGGTAACTGAATTTGAACGGTCACAAGCGCAATTGCTGGAGAATTCAAAGGCCATCGAAAATGTGCGTGCGCTGTCTGACGACTGTCGCATAGTGCGCAGACACCTGGCTCATTTTGACGGTAGTCGCAGCTTCCAGGCTCAGCTTGATGTAATGGTCAACGGCGATTGGAAAGTAGCGCTCGTCTACAATGTGTCTGATACTGAATCATGGTGCCAGAGATTTGCTCAAGATGGTAAAGTCGAAAAAGTAAAAATTCAATTGCCGACGTCAGCCATTCATCAAATGCTGGAAAATGATGTCAATTCAAACTGGCAACTGTATCGCGACCAGATGATTGGTTGAGATGCCCGTTTGTCAATTTACTCAGTAGATAAATGCGGATAAATACTCAGCTCGCCGTCATGAGTACGGTTTCGCAATTTAAAAACATCGTCGACGAGCATCACTTCACCTTCAGAAAATAAGCGGTGCGCTTTATTGCGCTCGTCGATCCAGCCTGCAATGTGTTTAAGTGTGCCTGGTTTATGCTCGGCTAGCCAATACAGTTGCTGCCCTTTAAACCGTGCTCCTGGAATAGTCTTCTCACGGCCAAGTTCATCGAGAAGAACACCGCGATTGTCCTGGTGGCTCGTAATGACTTCGGCAGGCCCGTCTTCGTTAAAGGGTTTTTGAGGTGGATGCAAAACTAGAAAGTCATTGGTGAATTCAGCTATTGGTGCGTTTCTTCCGGCTACGGAGAACAGGCGACCTCTGCCACCGAAGACAGGTTCAGTGATATCGATAACGCCAAGTTCATCGGCGAAGTTCACGGGCCTAGTTGGATCTATAACAGGTCGCACCCGACCGTGCGTTTTTTTTTCGGCATCGGCATCTTTGAGATTCTCTTCGAGAGAATCTTCATCATTGTCTTCGTCTTCGTCGTCTGGTTCAGGTTCACTCGCCATTGCCTGAAGGTACTCCCCCGCCCGCGCCCTCTTCTCCTTCATCCCCGCCTTCGTTCTGGAAATTTTCCAGAGCCTGGCGAACTTTATGCAACAAGACTAATTGAGCATCATTAGAGAGCTGTTGGTCTTTGATCAAATGTACCGCCAGACAATATGAAAGGTCAACATCTGCCTGACCGATCAATCTTTCGGTAAGCAGACGGCAGAACCAGGCCGCTGAATCAGAAGCAGGAGTGTCTTTGCGGTTGATTGAAGAATTGAAGTCGAATTTGATTTTTGGATCGCGGACAACTTCTGAAACCTCGAAGCGATATAGACACTTCGATGTGCATGGACCGCAAGTAGCTAGAGGTCCTTGATCGCGTCTATGCAATTCTGTGAAATCATCGCGCCACTGCTTGAGGATAGAAATATCAAGGCGGCGGTTAACTTCAGTTGGTTGGAAGGCTGGTCGCAAAAGGTTCAACCATCTCAAATGCTGCTCTTTTACTTGATCGTAGAACCAGTAGTTTTCTTCACCCTTACGCTCGAAATATCTCTCTGTTGCCTGAGTCAGCACGCACCAGGTGATGCCGGTGATATTGCCAGAGCGTGCACGTCCGCCAATTACGCGCTGAATTTCGTGAATTATTTGAGCGCGGAAGTGAACAAGTTGGGTGAGGTCTTTCAGTGTCGATAAGATGTAGCGGTTATAGACCTGTCTAAATAGTGTGTCATCGGCAACTAAAGACGCAGTGTCTAGTATTTGCGAATCGCAGCGGTGCAAGCAGAATTTGCAGCCCACGTGACGGTCGAAGGTGCCGACAATATCCAGCCCTTTCATTGCCTGGCGCACGACTTCATCTGATTCGTGCGGCGTTCTTGGTGGTGGCACTTCTTTTGTTTTGTCGAACATAATGGCCAGGTGGTAAGGCTGCTCCATTTTCTCAGCATAAACTAGAGCACGCCCCTGTCCAAGCGCTGTAACGTGACGCTTTTGAATATCATCGAGGTTCATGGCACCACCCATGGAGTCGCGGTCATCCACAGATACAATTCTGTGCATAATTTTTAAGTTGGTGTTTTTAAGAGCTTCTGGCGCTAATTTATTGGGGATTTGGTCAGCAATGATGAATCCCTGTCCGTAAGCGCGAATTTCTGCAAGCATGTTCGTGAAAAATTCTACGGCTTTACCTGCTGGGTTTGCGCCTTCACCGCTTTGACCGGTGGGGACGTTTTTCAAAAGTCTATGCGCTTCTTCTACGAGCATGACGTGTCTTAGTTCGTCAAACGGTCCCATTGTTTCTCTGTATTCATAGAGAAAGACCAGAATCATCCCCATCAAGAATGACTTTTCACTGTCTTCTGAAACCATCTTCAGTTCAATTACTGTCGGTCGCCCAAATAGAGCTTCCATGGGGATGGAGCGCCTGGTGTTGAGCATCTGCCCCTTACCACCAATCAGCAATGAACCAATTCTGGCTTTGAGCGCAGCCTGAACGTCTGGTCCAATTCTTTCTGAATAACCAAATGATTCTGTAATCGGCTCGATGATTTCATAGAGATCTTTCATCGTCGGAAAAATTTCAGCAGGACAATCAGGATCGCCTAGATTTACTCCTGGAGGCAGACGTCTATTTTTGTTTTGAACAAGATCCCATCCGCGTACGCTGTAAATTGAGTTAAGCGCTTTTTCCAGCACCTGAGGCATTGGCGAATACATTTCAAAGCTGGCGTTAAATACTGACTTCAGCGCGTCTAAGTGCGTTTGCACTTTTACGCCAGGCAGAATTTCAAACGGATTGAGACGAAATGGCGAAACTGTTTCATCGCCCAAAGAGAACGCTTGACCAGCTCCTTTAAATTGCTCTGACATCAGCAACATGTGCCGATATTCTGATTTCGCTGGTTCGCATACCATGAATGGAATGCCGAATTTCCATAATTGTCCCAGCAGATAAAAACAGGTGTTAGTTTTACCGCCGCCTGTTACCCCGCAAACGATTGTGTGTTTTTGCAGGGCGTCGACGTCGATGTGATAAAGATTGCCTGTATCGACGCCCCGGTCAAGGATGTTGCCGATAGCGATAACGCGATTGGCGTCTTTTGGTGGAATTTCGGCAAGACTAAATTCAGCAGATCGACGTACTCTAAAGCCAGGCATTTCTCTTTTGGGAAGATGCACATAGGCTGAGAGCATGCGCGAGTTTAATGGTGTCAGAAACTTATAACTGAGCAAAGTTCGGAATGCTTCTGTTCTTTGATTTTTCACCAGACCAAAGCTTTCAAGATGTGGTTTCAAACCCTTCATTACGTGCGTTCTCAACGGCGTTGGTCGCGCCGTTTCGTCTACATATGTTGCCCGAATCAGAGATTGCAGTCTTGTGAAAACATCGCGCTTGGGAGCAAAGAAGTAAACGCCTACTTGCCAGCTACCAATGGCGGTGCCAAGCTGAACGTGCTTGAGATAGGCATCTTGCAACTCTAGATAATATTTGATGCGACGCTTTTTCTCAGGATCTTCATTTTCTTGAGCTTTTTGAATGTCATCTACGACCGCAAATTCTTCACGATTGAGATATTGGTTGGGAATGGGGACGGCTAAAACTAACATGCCAAATTCGTGGCCAGACAGACCGCTTGCCAGTCTTTCAATCTGTTCCGAGTCCATTGTTTCGCCGGCTGATTTAAGTGCCGGGATACCTGTGACGAGACCGACATTTTCAGCAAGCGGCGACATCATCGCTTTCATACTGTCCGCCGAAAACGACTCTTTGAAGATATCTACACCATTGTAGACACTGTGCATAATTGATTTCACAGCGTTATAAGAAGCGGCCCGCGCTTCAGACTTGGTCGAGGGCGAGCCTGGTTCGGTTTGGGCAGGCATAGAGATGCCCATGTAATAGCGCACGCCGGTCTTATCGCCAATAATCACATAGGCTAAATTAGTCTTCTGGCTGTGCAAGCCTGTCAGAGCGTCTTCGCTCAAATACATGCGCTTGGGCACTTGATTGGGGTCGTTTTGCTGTTGCGGTTGTTGAGACTGTTGCTGCTTTTCCCGTTCGATGTCCCACGAGCGCAAAATACCGTCGATACGAGCAAAAGTGAGGTCTGGCACCGGCCAGCTGCTGATATCTGCGGGATTGATCGGGTCTGATTCGAGATCATCAAGATCATATCGCCTGAGATCGGCGATCTTTTCTTCCCAGATATTACGACTTGGTTCTTCCGAAGGCGCCATTTAAGACCTGATAGGTAGCTGGGACCGCTGAAGGCTTAGGTGAACGCGGTCTGAATAGATGATACCTAATTAAAATCGATTATGTCTTTCTTTTCGGTCGCTTTTAGGGCTTAATCATCATTATCGGCAGCTTTTTTTGAAACGCCGTACATTTTTTCGACTATTTTGTGGTTGACGTCGCGCTCCGGGATGTCGTTGAAGTCATGAGTCTTCATGTGAAAGACGCCAGCTTGACTGCCTACTCTGTAGCAATAGAAGTTTCTTGCGTCTTGACCTACAACTCTGTCGATATTGAGCTTTTCTTCGTCTGAAATCAATTCGAATTGGGGTGAGGTGTTGACCGGATTGAAGAAGTTCGACATGGTCTGGTGTTTAATCTTTCGACCATCTACGCGGAACATTTGTGGTCCAAGCAAATCGCCGTCCTTTTTGGACAGGGCAAAGCAGGCCATCGTGCCCACGTTAATGATCAAGTTGTTGCGGAAGTCTTCCGGCAAATGCTGCAAAGTTCTCAGTGCACCAACAAGTCCAATTTGGAATTTATCAGTTTCAGAGCAGATCGATTCGAAAGTTTCTTTTTCAATGAAATTGTCGAATTCATCGAGATAGAGCGCAACTGGCTTTTGCTTTTGTTGACCAGATAAAGACATGGCTGCCTGTTTGAGCCCAGTCACAATCAAGCTACCAAGAAGATTTGCGTTTTGATCGAGATGTCCTTTTTTGATTTTGACAAGCAGAATTTGTTTCTCTTGAATCACCTTGGTCAGTTTGATCTGACCTTCAGCTTGAGTAAGAATTGGGCGAATGCGAGGGTCGCTGAGCATTGGACCAACTCTGTTCAAAATCGGTTCAACCCAGTTGATCCACTGGTCTGTTCTCGCTAACTTCTTGTACTGACCCCATGTATCGAGCAAGGTTATGTATTCAGTTTTCTCTTTCTTCTTGCGTTCTATATTTTCTAAAAGAATGTCGCGGAAGTCATTGTCTTGCAGAAGCGTCGGCAAATCGGTCAGAGTCTTGCCATTGGCCATGAGCAGCAAGGCAGCGTTGCGCAGGATGTTTGCGGTTTGTTGGTTCCATTGACTTTGCGAACCGGGTGGCTCTGTGTAAATGGCTTTGAAACCGTAAACAAGAGAGGACGCAGCCGCTTGCAGGTCGCCGTCTGGTGGCATCTCTAGTGGGTTGTAGGCAAGAGAGCCGTACTTGTAGGTCGGATCCAGCACGATTACGCGTTTAGCGAATTGTCTGCCTTTAGGATGATGTGAAATCCAGCGGGTGATCAGATCGACCAGCGCACCGTCGGAATCAATTAGCACCACAGCTCTATCGTTAGCTTCAATGTCGGCTGTGATCAGGCTCGCGATCATGCGCGACTTGCCCTTATCACCTGCACCAAGCAAGAGCATATGCGGATCTTTTCGTCGGATTTCAGGCGGCAGGCAGAGATCCTTTTTCTCCCACGGGAAAAATGGTTTCCACTCGTTTCGCCGACCAAGAGGCATGCTGCCTGGGCGCTGTGGTTTGCCAAGAACTCCAAGAATTTTGTTGTGGTCACCCCTGTATTGCGACGGGATGTACTGACGTTTGCCCATGATACTGAGCGTGCCGTTTGTACCAAAGGATTTCCAGACTAAGACTACAAGGGCAATCGAGCCGACAAGCAAGAAGCCAGCCACCTCAAAGCAACTTTGCCAGAAGGGTTTCTTTGGTCCGCCACCGGGGTTCGTGTTGCTAGTACCCGCAGTACTTGCGGCTGGGTCTACGCCTTGCGGTAGTGGAACGTTCACATGCGAGCGCACGCGAGTCTGCTTCATTTGCCACTGACCAGTAAAGGTCACGGTGTGCGCTTTATAGAAGGCGCCCTGTCTTTTTTCTACCTTCCAGAATCCCCTTGCATATGGTCGACCCTGAGTTAGATCGAAATCACCAAAGTATTCGATTGGTTTGTCGAAGCTTCCATCGTTCAATCGATAAAGTTTGTTGAACTGGATATGATCTGGTTTGGAGAGGCGACCGATTATATAGAATGATCTGGCGTCTGTGCCCTGGGCGTAGATGTTGTCGCCGATTTGCAGCAATTCAATATCGCACTTAAAGGGTTTACCATTATCCATTACTTCCATGTGCCAGTCGCCAGTAAGAAGAGGCATCTTCTCTTGCGGCGCGAGTCCTTTGATCTGCTCACCACTCCACTGCAATACGGCACCAGTGAAGCCAATCAACATTGGTATGATCACTAGAAAAACGCCAATTACCACCAATTGCATATGGCGGGGCATCGAAAATCCTAAAAAGCGAACTGGCTTTTTGAGGAAACGCACATAGGGTGGCGAGGTTTCATCTTCCTCTTCTTCATCATCGTCGTAACGACCGCCCGATCGGCTGCGGTGATCGTTGCGTTCTTCCTCGTCCTCGTCCTCATCGTCATCGTCATCCTCGTCAACGACTTTGCGACTGCGTTTTGTGATTGGTCTGCTTTTTGTAGTTGAAGCATTGCCAGAAAATGAACGTCGCGGTGGTGAAAAGTCATCATCATCGTCATCGTCATCATCTTTTGCGGCTTTTTTAGACTTCGATGATTTTTTTAGATACTTTTTGACGTTATCGTCATCATCGTCGTCGTCATCGGTTTTACTTCTTTTGCGTCCTTCCTCGATAATATTTTTCGATTTCTTGGGCGAGTCAAAATCCAATTCACCTTTCTTTGATTTCGGTGATTTCTCGAAGTCGTCTTTTTCGTCGTCTTCGTCTGCAGGTGGTTCAACTAAACGCTCCACTTTCTCTTTATTCTTAGAGCGTGTAAATTTGCGGGTGTCAGGCTCGTCGAAAGGAGAGGCTTCGTCGCGATTGCTCGACTTTTGCGATTTAGCCAGCGAATTTTCTTCCTTACTTGAGGATGCCCCCGAAGCCACGGCAGGAAATTTGCTCGAAGCGAAAAAGTCCAGTTGAGAAGCAGATCTTGGTTCTTCAATGAGGTCGTCGTCGTCTCGAAGCGATGCAGGCGCCGCTGCAGCAGTGGCTTTAGTTTCTGGGGCAACGATGGTTTCGGCCGGCGCTGGTTCTGGTTTCGGAATACTGGCTGGTGGCATAGTCGAATGAGTATCGACTGGCCGGGGGACGCCCGTAGTCATTGGTGGCGGCTGGGCGCCAGACAAACTCTGCTGAGCGCGACTGTTTGTGATGGCATTTTGTGAGCCGCTCTGCCGCTGCTGCGCTGGAGATGCGGGCAATTGAGATTGTGATGTCGTCGGCGACGGTTGTGGGTTTGCCGGGTTTGTAGCAAAGAAATCTGGTTTGACACTACTCGCGGTGCCTTCAGCCGGTGTCGCTTCTTCAAACGACTGATTTGACATAAATGCCGACTGTGGTGCAGCGACAAAATTTGAGCTAATGCTTTGAGTGCTTTGAGGTATGCCAGCCTGCTCCTCTGGCTGATTTGCTTCCTGTGTGTACTCAGACTGACCGCCAAACGGACTCACACCCGGAGAGAAATTGAACGAACCATTGCCCGGAGCTGGCGCAAGTTCCGGAGCTTGCGTCGGAGCTGGGGTGGATGGTTGATAGTCATTGTCTGCGTAGGCAGCGGTTTCAGGCCCGAGACCATTGTTGCCTGGCGCGTTCTCTTGCGGTGCCGGTTGGAAAAAAGTCGACGGGTCAGTAACTACATTCGCTCCCACAGGACTTCTGTCATATGTAGCTGAATTGCCATTGCCGGGATATTGGTCGGAAGAGCCGTTATCATTGCTGCCGAAATTCGAATTACCACCGCTGTACGCACCGCCGAGACTATAGTTTTTGCTATAGACATCAATTCCGGCAGCCCGCTTGGCAAGAACTCTTTCCAGGACGACAGGATCTGGTCTGACGGCGACTGATAAAGCCTGATTGGTGTTGGTTAGAGTAGGCGCAGTAGTCGGTGAATGAGTCGAGACGATCAAGCCGCAGCCTGCGCAATTTTTTGATTTGCCGCGCAGCACAGTTCCACAAGACTGACAAATGAGAACTTCCAAGTTAGAAATACCTGAAGAGTGACCCCAAGAACTGAAGAATTTCCGGTATACCTTTATTTACCGCGTTTTAGCCGTGTTTAAGCGGGTTTGGGCAGAAAATCTATTTTTTTAGTAAAGTGCTGAGCAAAATCAATTACGGGCATCGTACTCGTGACTATTGTCAATGTCAAGCGCTGGATGCCTCCGCCTGAGCAATTTTACAGCTAAGAGAACGATGTCTAATTTTGGTTGAGCAACGCGAATAGAAAAAAGTTTTGACGCCTCGAATATGCTTATATACTAGCTTTAAGAGGGAAATCAATTTTCAAATTGACTATCTGGCAATTTTTCGAGAAAAATTTGCTTGTTTGCAGTCGTCAGAGTGGTCGCAAAGTAATATCGTGGGTACATACCAAGATAGAGACTAATACACGTTGGTGACTGATAAACAAAGGCTCGGCTTGACCGGACGACCTCATGTTTAGACCGCAGTGACCACAAGATCAAAGAACGAGACAGGGAGAGTTTAAGCACAATGGGTTCTCATGATGAAGCAACGCCTAACAGACCGAAAGACGAAACTTCATCTCTTGCAGCCAGACGTGCGCGCTTGAGAGGTTCGCTGGTCAAACAGGCAATTCCGGCGGATCCCTATAACACCTCTGCTGCAAATGATGAGTCGTCAAATAACTCGAGCCCAGCTAGTCAATCTGCTTCAGGCCAGTCCGATCCTGACCAATATTTAGAACCTACAGCTGAACCTACTTCTAATTTTTCGGATTCACCAGCAATGTCTACTTCCAAGCCTCCGTCAGACCCAGTCAATTCAAATTCTTCGAAGCAATTCACAATGCAAACGACTGAGCCACCTATGCCGGACGACTCCGAATTTGAGTATGATCCAACCACTTACAACTCGGGTATGTTTGGCAAAACTTCGTCTGCCTTCGGCTCAGCATTTTCGAGCTCCAAGCAAGAGCCTGCATTACCGTTCGCCAATGTCGCGGTGCCTGCTGTTTCACCACTAGACTACGAATACGGAACCGCTAATCAGTCGATCGCTTCACCTTCTTTCAACGGTAATACTCCGCTACCGGTCTATGGTTCAGTGTCTGGGCAGACCTGGACCAATCCAATTGGCGCTATTGTTGATCCCATTTCGCCTCCTTCAGCTGAGCAAATGCCCGCTGCTCAAGTTGACTACGTGGCTCAAGCCTCAGCGCCGGTTGTTCCATTGAACGAGGAAGAATCAAAACCTGCAGAAAATCCCAAAAAAGGGCGTGGTCAAAAGTCCAAAGACAAATCACGCGACAGTGGAGTCGAGTCAGGCGCGTCAGATGATCAGCCTCTGCAAGAGTCCGATGAAAATGAAGTGAGTGAACATGAGAAAGAGATGGCTCGGCTTGCGCAAGAGCAATTAGAGCGAGAAATTGAAGCCGAGTTTCAAGCACCGGCAGTGGTGCCGCTCCATTTGCGCGGAACTTCCAGTGTTTCGTCAACACCAAATTTTGATAATGTGCAATTGCCTGACCCTCTCACTTTTGCCTCGAGCAGCAGCGCTCAAGGACAGGTTCTTGAGCTTTTAAACAATATGGACCAGGCGATGGGTGCCTGCGCAATGAATTTGTCGACTCTGCAGAAAACTGCAGGCGAACAAACAGAAGCATTAAAAGCGTTGACTCGCACTCTCGAACATCAGACTTTTTCGGAATTAGGCTTGAACTTAAGCAGCATGATGGAATCTCTTGCAGCTGCTCTTGAGCCTATGAAAGCAGTTAGCGAATTGGTGCCGGCAATTGATGCACTCGTTTCTGAATTGGGTGGGAAAGTTTCAAGGGAAGAACCATTGTCGAGATTGTCTCCAGATCAATTATTGATGAACTTAGCAGATCAGTTGGGATCGGGAATCATTGACCCCTGGACATTTAAGAGCGCTTACATGGCAGTGTTTCCAGCAGACCACCCAGCTGATTTATTACACCGACTGGTAGATCTGCTTGGTACTCAGCGACTTTCTGGCGAGTTGTTCCGTTCGGCGTATGATGCCGTTCAGGGTAATGATCCACCACCTGTAAGACGGGGAACAGGCACCGCATCTAGTGATGTTGCGCCGGTCTCTATCGTACAGGATGAGGCGCTGCTCGCTCAGCTAGAACATCTAAAGGTGCAGCAAGGCTCCTTTGAAGAAAAAATGCAAAATCGAGAAAAGGAATTTTCGCAGATGCTTGGCGCCAAAGAGCAAGAACTGCATGACGCCCAGGAATTATTGCATTCGCGCTGGGACGAATTCAACACTCGATACGACGAACTGAGCGATTCACTCGTTAAACGCGATGAAATTCTGCAGGAGAAAGAAACTGAAATCGCTCGTAAAGAATCGGAGAATATTCAGTTGCGCGCGCAGATGGAAGAATTGCGCGACATGATGACTGATTTGCAAAAGCAATTCACCTCGGGCAAAGCTAATCAGCAAAATGATGCTCAAAATAGCTTTTTTGACGCAGGGGCTCAAAATGCTCCTAGCAAGCAAACTCAATCTCTCTTTGATGCAGAGCCTGCTAAGCCATTGTTTCAGGGGCAAAGTGATGTCACTGAAACGAACATTCCAATCTCGCCCGCCCGCCCACCAGTTGCGCCACCAAATCAGGCTTTGGCTCAGGGCATAGCTGCTCCTGGCAATCGCGTGCAACAGCCTCAACAGCCCCAACAGCCCCAACAGCTGCAAGCGCAGCCACACCAGCAGGCGCAATTGCCACAAGCTCCCGCTAATGCCGGTTCGCAGCAAGGCGTGCCGACTCAGCCTCAAATCAATCAGCAGACGTCATCGCAGGCGGTGCCAAGGCAGGGTGCTGTCACCACTCCGTTTGCTGGAGCTGGTCCAGGTAGTTATGGCAGCGGTGTCAGAGCTCAGGTATTCGAAGTGATCGTGCGACAGGCTCTTGCTGGGGCGCCATGGCGCGAGATTTGCGCCGGTCCAATGCAAGTAAACAACATCTCGCCAGATGAAGTTGAAGTGGAAGTGAAACGGCGCCAGGCTCTTTTGAAGAAATGAGCTGAGATCTCACGATTTATGTTCGCACGTCGCTATTATTTAGCATTCGAAAATACTCTGTAATGTCTTGAATTTCGTGCAGATGCTCCAACAAGAATGTTACGAAGTGCACCTCGCGCCACGGTAGTTGCTTGGACTTCAAAACCGCACGCAATTCTTCTTTGCTTACAAATTGATCGGAATTCTGATCGAGGGAGGTGAATTTATCCGTAGCAGATTTTTCCATCGCTTTCAGTTTGTATCGCCGCGCGATCTGCCTGCCTTCTTCTTGTATGACTTCAGAGTTGGAAATAGCATAGGTTTTCATTTGATCGGCATAAATGCGTTGCCAGGGAACGCCGTTCATAGCAAAGTTTCTGGGGTGTAGTGGCCAGGTGCTGATTCATGGTTTCAAATGCGGTGCGCCCGCATATAGGGGGTTTTCCTGTAAGCGCTTCGAAAAGAACGCAGCCTAGTGAATACACATCCGAACGTGACCGCAATTGAAACGCTAAGCCTGTAGATCATTTAGGTCGATGTCACAGCTTAGTCAGTAAGGCTGTGTGAGTCTAAAATGTGGACTATCTGGCAAGAAGAAGATGCACGAAAGTTACTGGCTGGTACCGTCTGCGGTAGCAACCAGTAACGATAAAAGGAGTTTCTCTCTTGATAAAAGCATACAATAAAGTCTTGAAATTTGACGAATTTATTGCCGCCCGAGAGCAACTGAGCTATTTGACAGACAGCCATTTTTCGAAGGACAAGTATCTCCGAAAAGTGAAACACACTCTAGTGTTTATCGCGTCTGGCTTCGCTGCGTTCGATTGTTGAAGTTGCAGCGCGCCATTCTTTGACGATTGGCTCCATATTAGCCATGTAGTGCAGCACTACTGCTTGTGGCAAACCATTGAAAATTTCTGTCAGTGTATAGAAAAGCACACCGAGAATAGCCAGGGTGCAAATGACTGACACAGCTCGTGTAAAACGGGCTTGATCGTCGATCTTTTTTGCCAGGGTTGCGAACGTAATTTCCTTGCCGCTTTCCATATTCGCCTCTCATATCTAGTAAGAAATAAGCCAAAAGGCTTGCCAGTCCGACTGATTATAACCTCATATCTCATCCTTGGTATTGCCATATATCGGTCGACGCAGCACAATTAGAAGGTATAGTAAGACGAATTGGCGCGTTCGGCAACTGAAATCAGCAAAGGCGGAGTAATCGGTGGGTAAAACTCTCAGAAACAAAACTCTGTACCAAGATAAAGACTGGCTTGTACAAAAGTATGTCAAGGAAAAGCTGAGCACCGTTGAAATCGCGCGTGCCTACAGAGAAGAAGAAAACAAATGGTGCGATCCTAACACCATTTCACGCTGGTTGAAAAAACATAACATCGTTATGCGCACACTTGCTGAAGCTCAACAGAATCGGCACGGCAGCTAAAGCTTAATTAGATGGCGCCAACGCCGTCGATAGCAATCGTGGAACCACCAATCATCAACGCGCAAGTCAGATAAAGCAGGACATCGCGGCCGCCTGCTAAATAAAAGGCACAGTAGGCGAAAAAGCTAAAGGCAGGACGCCAGTATTGTACGTCTTCTTCACGCACTGCATGTGCGGCAAGGCAAATGCCAAGAATTAGAGGAAGACCAAAGAAGACGACGTCGAAAATCATGTCAGAATGTTGCCTCACCAAAGAGTGCAGAGCACATGAAGAGCAAACCATTTAATGGCTTGAGCGTCTATGGTGGTTTGCCCCTTTCTCAATATTCATATATAAGAAGGCAGGGCTCGAGTTGGTCAGAACGAAACGACGGGCACACTGGTATTTATTCAAAGGTATTGAGCATGGCTGGTAATAAAAGCGAAGACGAATTGATTTATGGCAAGAACGCGGTTCTTGCCTATCTCGAGCAGAATGAAAGCGCACGAGATGCTGACAACACACAGTCTCGCGTTAACAAATTATTCCTAGCTCCGAGTACTCACTCAGACAAACGGCTGGACCGGATTCGTACGTTGGCAAGGGGGTTGCGTATTCCGGTTGTGGAATCGGAGCGAAAGAAACTTGACTATATGCTCGGTCCTGAACATATCCATCAAGGCGTAGTCGCCCAGATTAGTCCAGCGGAATTCCTCGATCTCGAGGATTTCCTTGATATTTTGACAATTGAACGCGAAAACGTTCAGAAAAAAGGCGGCGCTGATCCGTTCGATACCTTCTGTTTAGCCGTTCTTGATGGCATCGAAGATCCGCACAATCTGGGTGCAATCGTTAGAGTCGCTGAAGCCGCGGGGTTAAAAGCATTGCTGTTACCAGGTAGAAGATCTGCTGGTATTACAGGTACTGTGGCGAAGACTAGTGCTGGTGCGCTTGCCACGCTGCCAATCGTGAGAATTCAAAATATCACGAACGCCTTGACCAAGCTGAAGGACTACGGTTTCTGGATTGCCGGTCTATCTCTTGATGCTCGCGAAATGCATTTTCAAGCGGATCTCAAGCGACCACTCGCTGTTGTCATTGGCAGCGAAGGTGCGGGAATGGGTCGTCTTGTTGAGAAAAATTGCGACATGCTTTTGAAAATTCCCATGCTTGGCGCCACCGAGTCGCTCAATGCCTCTGTAGCCGCCGGTGTGGTTTTTTACGAGATAGTCAGACAGCGTTTGACGAATCAGGCTAAGATGCAAGGTGCTCAAAAGAAGGGTTAATTCGGTAAATCGAAGCGGCTTGAAAACCTTTTTTAGCGTTTGTGTGTCCGTTGTGTATCGAATGTTCAAACGTTGATGGTCGCGTTATTTGACACCGTTTAAAGCGATCCGATATTATTGCCCTTCACGCGTCGCTGCGTGCATTTTCGTGCCGATGTAGCTCAATGGTAGAGCAACGGTTTTGTAAACCGTAGGTTGCGGGTTCGAATCCCATCATCGGCTTGTGGGCAGATGTCCGAGTGGCTAAAGGAGGCAGACTGTAAATTTGCTGGCGAAAGCCTACACTGGTTCGAATCCAGTTCTGCCCATATTTTTTTTCCAGACGGGACTTCTGGGAGAAAATAGTCCGAAAGGACTGACCTGATCTCAATATTCGAAAAGAGATCAAAACCCCAAAATGACCAAGACCAAATCCAAACCTCTGGAGGTTTCGACTGCAAAAGCGAGCGAAATAACTTTGGGAAACCGGGCCCTTGTAGCTTAGCGGTAGAGCACCCCCTTGGTAAGGGGGAGGTCACGAGTTCGATTCTCGTCAAGGGCTCCATTTACCCAAGGCTTAATTTTTGCAGTGGAATTCAGCTCGAAAGCCACGATCCAGAGTACACGGTTAGTTTAGGACAGCACGTATAAGTAATTATTGAAGGAGAAGTGAGAGGATGGCCCGCCAGAAGTTCGAAAGAAACAAACCAAACGTGAACGTCGGCACGATCGGGCACGTTGACCACGGTAAGACAACACTCACCGCAGCGATCACCACTTTTTTAGCTAAAACAGGCCAAGCCAAAGCTAAAAAGTATGACGAAATCGATGCCGCCCCAGAAGAAAAGGCTCGTGGTATTACAATCAACACCGCTCACGTTGAGTATGAAACCCCTGCCCGTCACTATAGTCACGTAGATTGCCCAGGACACGCTGACTACATCAAGAACATGATTACCGGTGCTGCCCAGATGGACGGTGCTATTCTCGTGATCTCAGCATCAGACGGTCCTATGCCACAGACTCGCGAACATATTCTGCTCGCTCGTCAGGTAGGCGTTCCACATATCGTTGTGTTCTTGAACAAATGCGATATGGTCGACGATCCAGAATTGTTGGACCTTGTTGAAATGGAAGCTCGTGAGTTGCTCAGCAAATATCAATTCCCAGGCGACGATATTCCTTTCATCCGCGGTTCCGCGCTGAAGGGTCTGCAAGGCGATCCTGCTGAAGAAGCTAATTTGACTGCCTTGATCAAAGCTGTCGACGAATACATCCCAACACCAGTTCGCGAAATCGACAAACCATTCTTGCTCGCAGTTGAAGACGTTTTCTCGATCACAGGTCGTGGAACCGTAGCAACAGGCAGAATTGAACGCGGACAAGTTAAAGTCGGCGAAGAAGTAGAAATCGTTGGTTTGCAAGATACCCGTAAGACGACCGTAACCGGCGTTGAAATGTATCAGAAGACCCTCGACTCCGGTATGGCTGGCGACAACGTGGGCGTATTGCTCCGCGGTATCGACAAGACCATGATTGAACGCGGTCAAGTTATTGCTAAACCAGGTTCAATCAAGCCACACACTTCTTTCAAAGCTGAAGTTTATATCTTGAGCAAAGAAGAAGGTGGACGTCACACTCCATTCTTCCCTGGTTACAGACCACAGTTCTACATCCGTACAACAGACGTTACCGGTAACATCACACTGCCAGCCGGTGTTGAAATGGTTATGCCTGGCGACAACGTTGCTATGGAAGTGGAATTGATTCAACCTGTAGCTATCGAAGAAGGAATGCGTTTCGCTATCCGCGAAGGCGGCAGAACCGTAGGCGCAGGCGTCGTAGCTAGCATCATCAAATAATCGGCAAATAGAACAGCCAATTAGTTAGAACATTAAAGAGCGTCCTTCGGGGCGCTCTTTTTGTTTTGTTTGGTCCTTCTTTGGGCATACGGGAATCTCGTTCAGAAGTGTCTGTAACAGGTCCTAAACGCTTTTTGTTTAGTTCGGGGTGCCACAGGGCATTAAAGATGAGGACAGCACACTGAAGACTCTCTCGTTTTGCAAAAACGACTTCTGACGTTCCGATAACTTTGGCTCTAATATTTAAAAAAGCGCGAGCACCGTATCTGGTGATGGCGCTTTTCTTGTATTCATTGTTGCACTTAATATGCTGCAACAGCTGCGCTGTTCCTGATTCTGCGCTTCTAAGCACTGATCGCTCTTCAATGAGTGTTGTCCACTCGAATGAGCGATGTCGACGCGACGTCTCAATGTAAGCATGGTTATATACCCAAAGCACCTGCGCTTTATCCCTCTTTTGAGCTGAAGGTATTGCAGACTACAACCAAAGACAATTGCCGATTAATGCCCAGTCCTGTGAAAAGTTTGTGAGATAAACGTCCCTCACCTGGGTATGAAATAGGTACAGACATCTACCCCCTCTAAATAATTTATCGGAGCCTGTTTCCAATGAGAAACTTCTGGCTGGTTCAGTCATGCTTTGTTGCGCTTGCTGTGAACTCGATGCTCTCTGTAGCAGCATCATCCTATAAGTCAGTGCACGACTCAAAAATGACCGTAGCAATGAGTGCACCACTCGTGCAGCCTGCTGCTCTGTCTGCTCAAGCACCGGCAGCGGTGTCCGAGTCTGATAATCTAACTCTTGAAGATGCTCGTCAATACATGCTTTCTTTGATCAATCGTGACCGTGCTTCCATGGGATTGAAAGCCGTTGTTATCGACCAAATCGCTGGTCGTGCTGCGCAAACCCATAGCGATGACATGGCTACCAAAGGTTATCTCAGTCACTACGATGAATCTGGTGCCAACCCAATCGAACGCTATACAGGTGCTGGTGGCACTGACTACACGATGGAAAATGTAGACATTCATACAGTCGGTGATTACCACCCTCAAGCAGCTGCAGTTACTGTTCCAGTTGACGCTCAACCAACTTTTAAACGCAGCGAAGTCGAACGCCTCGAATCACTATATTTCAATGAAGTGGCTCCTAACGATGGTCACCGTCGCAATATTCTTGATCCTGCTCATACGTCTGTTGGTCTCGGGCTGAGCAAAGCTCATGCTGGAGTTCGTGGAGTTCGCATCACATCCGATCAAGAATTCATCAATAAGTATGGCGAATTTCAACCAATCCCTAACAAAGCCTTGCCTGGGCAAAAAATTGGCTTTCAAGGACATTTGCAAAAAGGCTACAAATTATTCAATGTCGATGTGTCACTGGGCACCATCCCTCAGCCAATGACTATGGCTCAATTGAACGTTCCTGCCTCTTACGGACTGCCAAGCAATCGCGTTACGACTTTCTTCCCACCACCATATGCTTCACCAGCTAAAGTAGCAGTTAAAAACACACGTGACGGCGAAGAGTTCGCACTCGAAGTCAACACTTCCAGATGGGCACCCGGTCAATATTATTTCGCAGTCTGGGCAGTGGGTGAAGACCGCAACCATCCATTCGTCGTATCGGTACGCACCGTGACCGTGGCTGACACCAACTACACCGCTTCTATCGGTGGAAAGACCACAACAATTGCTTCTAACCAGTAATTCTGATTCGCAGAACCTTCCCGTTCAACTTTCTCAGCACAGCGACTACTGATTGTGGCCGCTGTGCTCATTTATGGCATCGAAGTTTTGCCGACCGCGTGTGCGGTAAAATACATCAAGGCGTTATAGAGTCCGGAGACGAAAATTGGCGACAGCATGTGCTCACGCAGAATCCCGCTTAACGTGCATTGAATGCAGTAAGCCTATCTGTAGCCAGTGCATGGTCCAGTGTCCGGTCGGATTTCGGTGCAAAACTTGTGTTGGTTCATCGAATAAGTCGCAAGGTCCTTCATTGCGAATGGTTTCGATCAAAACATTTGCTATATGTGCGGCAATGGGATTTGGTGCAGCTTGGTTGATGCCTTTTATCGGTCTGCCATACATTAGTTGCTTCATTTGGTTTTTTATTGGCGTGTACGCCGGTCAGCACTTAGCAAAAATAATTGATTACAGACTACGCGGCAGCGCCATCCGGATCATCGTTTTTGGAATTCTCTTGGGCATGAGCTTAAGTCCGATTGGGGTTCAACTAACAGGATTGTTTGTGGAGGCGGTCGCATCCCTTGCTAGTGGTGGCAGCGACTTCTTCGGTGCACTTCTCAACATCGCTTTTTTTCTTTGGGTGCCAATAGCATTTGTTGCCGGTGTTCTTCGATCGGCTGCTTAGACTTCGCTCCTATCACAGGATGTTTGTAGAATTGAACGATATAGAGCGCCAGCGTCTTTATAGAGTGAGGGAAGGAATTTTGGCCAATCCAGAGAAGTGGTCTACATTGGCATCGCGAGAGCGAGATCTTCTTCGTTTGCGAGTGGGACTAGCCGATAATGAACTCCGAGAACTAGCTGAGATATCGCAACTTTATGGACTTACGATTGCTCGAATCAAGTTGATCGAAGATAAAGCTTTGAAGAAACTGCAATGAGCATCCTGACTCGCGAGACTGCGTTGCCATGGTCCTCGCGCGATTTGAAGCCGTCTCTTGGTGATTTGATACCGCCTTGTGGTTCCGCTTGCTGCAATTAACGTTGTTGATGCTTGGCTTTGATACGAGCTTCCGGCTTAAGCAGCATGCGAGAAGGGTCTCCGAAGAAAAAATCCAGGATGTCATCCAAGGCTTCGTCAATCGAGTCCCATTCGTTCACAAAATCTCCGGGACCTGGACCGGGAATATAATCCACCGAGTAGACAATTGATTTATTGTTGTGGCAGTAAAGGTGAATGAACGGCGTGTTCACCGGGACTTCTTCCTGTTCATTTTCCATACCATAACTGGACGAATAATCAGGTATGGAATTTCCAGGCGTAGTGATTGGTTTGGCGATAACCACCCCATCTGGAAATGGAGAGTTTGTCGGAAACGGCTCTGACACAAACAAACCGGCGTCTTTGAGTTTGTCTAAACTAGATTTTCGTATAACGGTCATAGTCACCATCCTTGGTGTATCTTTCAAACAATTCCATCCTATTTCTTAAAGCAAACACGTCCTGTGAAAAACTTTGCGAACTCCGATGGTTGCATTTCATAGCGTGTTGCATCCCAGGGGTCTCGGATCATAATATTGCCTGCCTCATCAATTCCATCAGCGATAACAAGGTGAGGGATATGGTCAAATTCCTTCAGTTCTATGGCAAACGGTACTTTTCTTCTCAAAAGGTCGCCTAACTTACCGGCTCCAGTTGGTTTGCTGGTCCATCCAGCACCGAGTTCTTCCGCTAAGTACTGCGGACTTGAAGCTAATATTTCTCCTGAAACATGAGAGGGCTCATAGCGAGCAAGCCTCGTTACTAAATCAGTTTGCGTTATTTCACCATTGGTTAGCATTTCACCGCAGGCAGAAACACATGCTAATCGATGACATTGTTTTACTACATCGGGAGAGTCACGTTCGTTCAATCTTAGCCAATTTCCACCTGCTCCTGTGTCGGAAGCTTTTGCCAGTTCTTGGGAGATCAATTTCCCATCGTGGCTAATATTCTGTCTAATGAGATTTGAGTCTTTGAAAACCTTTTGTTCGGCTTTCTCCAAAATTGAAAAACTCTGTTCAATAGAACGCGAGAGCGATTCTTTGACTGAGTTTGAACTTGGTTCTCCACTGAACCCGTTGAAAACAATTCCGCCAAGAATTTTTCCCTGTTCATGTTGTGGAAGCGCACTATATTTTTCGCTCGCAAGCTCGATTTGATGTCCCAACAGCACTAACGCTTTGTTCACGGTATTGGGATCGCGTTCAAATGCATCTAATACTCGACCTAGTGTATGGAATAACGGGTCATTGATTGCATTCGGTTGTGCTAAAAAACTTGCTACAGTGCCGTCCGTGAGTGCTGTCCATGCTTGTCTTGCCGAAGCTTTCGTTTCTTCTTTGGCGATGTTCATCCCCTCGCCGATTCCAATCAGCTTGTCTAATTGATCTTGAATATACGTTTTCTGTCCAATTGGATCGGAGATTCTCGATGAAGCCGCATTGACAAAGTCAGAGAGTTTTTCGCTCGGCGATCGGTTATCGAACTGCTTTGAATTCTCTTGATAATCCAAACCGCTGACAATCAAATTTTTACTTTCTAAAACTGAATCCTTCGAGAAGATAGGACGAGCATCAGAATCGTCGTTATCGTTTTCTTTATGATAGTTCCCTCGACCGTATGTCTTGTCCATACGCTCTTGCAAATCTGAAAGAGCGGCTGCCTGCGCAGTTCGACTTAAAGACTGCGTGATTTTCTCGTATTCATTCGCAAAAGACTCAGCCGTCTTATCGCCTTGAGCTTGCATATGAGCGAGTTCCATCTTGCTAATGCTTTTTGCTGAAGGCGTTTGAGACTCGCTCGTGTCAGTTTGTTTTTCACTGAATCTGGAAATGGGCTTGCCCATTCCTGTTATTTGAATGCTCTGATAATCGCTTGGTGGCGCTTTCGATTTGTCTTGCCAAGCCGATCCATTGCTTTTGTCGGGATTTTTAGAGCGTGCCGCGTTGATGGCATTTTTGTCGGAATTGGCAACCTCAACTGCATCAGGCGTTTTCAAGTCCTTCAATTCGAGTGGCGATTGCTTTGGCTTATCTATTTCGTTTCCGGAGGAGTCTTGCATACAACTTCTTTATCGGTAACTGCCTGAAATATTCCCTATCTCGTCTGGGCTCAAGCTCGCTTGAATTTGTGGACTTCTAGCTGCTCCATCAGTTGGGAATCTATAAAATTCATTTTCTCTTCTATTTATGTGAATGATGATAAGCAGATGACGATACCCATTTAGTTGAATGCCTCGATAATCAAGAGGAGTCTTTGTGGCGAGCAGTCAGTCACTTTGATCCTTTTGTTAAGCGCCCTATTCATCAATGTTCACCATTGCTACTCAATTTTTGAAATGCCCGAAAATTCCTCAAAAGCCCACAGTGCCGGGCTTTACCGCCTTGCAACCGGCAGATGCCCGAAAATGAGCCATCTCAAACCTTATTGTGAGATAAATTTTTCGGGCAACGTCTAATGCATATAGGTAGAATGTATGGTTCGTCGGCTGTGATGGTCAGTCTGTGGCGACTTCGTTTATAAGACCGCGTTAATGCGGCTGGTAAATGGTCAAGTCTACAGAACGCCCAGTTCCGTGCCGACTTTAGACAATCGCCTCTCTCTAGGCGCTTGCTGATTTATCACCACTTGCATTGAGAAGAGACTAGGAGAAAATAGCGCTGATGGCACGCTCCCCCAAGACACACAAGAACGACGCTGCTGGGTCCAACTCTAAGGTTCAACGGATCCGCATTCGCTTGAAGTCTTACGATCATAGACTTTTGGACAAATCGTCCGATCAAATCGTCGAAACTGCCAAGCGCACTGGCGCTACGGTATGCGGTCCAGTACCACTACCCACAAGAAAGCGTGTGTATTGCGTATTGCGTTCTCCTCACGTGGACAAAAAATCCCGTGAGCATTTCGAAATCCGTATTCACAAGCGGTTAATTGACATCAACGACCCTACTCCGACAACTGCCGATGCGCTCATGCGTCTCGATTTGCCAGCCGGCGTAGACATCGAAGTGAAGCTCTAAGAAGACAGACGACTGTCTGGAATTAGATAGATATCAAAGGAATTTGAGCAATGATTTTAGGTTTAATGGGTAAAAAGGTCGGAATGACAATGGTCTTCGATGCCGAAGGTCTGTCAGTTCCAGTTACCGTCGTCAAAATTGGCGACAACATCATCACCCAGAAAATGACCAAAGAAAAACACGGCTACCAGGCTATTCAGGTTGGTGGTTTCGTTGTTAAAGAAAGAAAGTTGAACAAACCAGAGATGGGCGTATCGAAGAAGAATTCGTTGCCACCACTCAAACCTATTAAAGAATTCCGTGTTGATGATTCATCTACCTATAACGTAGGTGACACTCTCAAAGTGGATAACCTTTTCCAAGAAGGCATGCTCGTTGATATCCGCGGCAAGTCGATTGGTAAGGGCTTTGCTGGTACCGTCAAGCGTTATCACGCTGGTCGTGGACCGATGAGTCACGGTTCTAAATTCCACCGTTCAATGGGTTCAATTGGACCCGGTACAACACCCGGACGTGTTTTCCGTGGCTTGCCAATGCCTGGTCACATGGGACACGCCAATGTGACAGTACGTCACCTCAAGGTCGTCAAAATCGATGCCGAAAAAGGCTTGATTCTGGTCAATGGTAGCGTGCCAGGCGCTGACGATACTCTCGTCACGATTCACGCCTCCAAGACAAAATGGAACTCTTGAATCCTATCTATATAGATTGCAGATAGATATTCGGTAAGTTCAACAAAAGAACACGAAACAAAAAGCGTAAAGGTAAGAAGAAATGACATCGGCTCAAGTCGTAGATTTGAAAGGCAAGAAGCTCCATGAAGTGGGGCTCGATGATGATGTTTTCGGCATCACGCCTAACGAGCATGTAATGCACCAGGCATTAGTGCGTCAGCTCGCTAATGGTCGTTCGGGCTCAGCCAACACCAAAACCAGAGCTGAAGTTCGCGGTGGTGGTAAAAAACCATGGCGTCAAAAAGGAACTGGTCGTGCTCGCGCCGGTTCAATTCGTTCACCATTGTGGGAAGGCGGCGGTGTCGCTTTTGGTCCTAAACCAAAAGACTTCTCCAAATCCATGCCTAAGAAAGTACGCGTTCTCGCGATCAAATCGGCATTAGCCTCTAAGCGCGAAGACCTCGTCATCGTTTCTAACTTCGATGACATCAAAGGCAAAACTAAAGAATTCTCGTCAGCATTGAAGCAACTCAATATCGCTGAACAAAAGGTTGTTCTCGTTCTCGATTACAAACATGATGGTGCCAAGCTCGTCGAGCGTTCCGCTCGTAACATCGAAGATGTAGTTGTCATCTCAGTTTTGAACTTGAACGTCAAAGATCTTCTTCACGCTCACAAAGTGTTGATGACTGAAGGCACTCTTGAAGCGGTCAACAATCGTTTCAAAGCCGCTTTGAAAGAAGATACTACCGAAGCTGCTCCAAAGGCTTCAAAAGCTGCAAAAGCAACTGCTGAAGCCAAAAAAACTAAGCCCGCTGCTGAAAAAGCACCTGTTAAAAAAGAAGCTGCTCCTAAAGCAGAAAAAGCTGAGAAAGCTCCAAAGGCCGAAAAGGCTGAGAAAAAAGAGCCAGCTAAAAAAGCTCCTAAGAAAGCTGAATAGTCCGACTCTAAGCCCAACTAGTCCAAAAAAAGACTTCAGGAATAAGCCTCAGGTAATTTGAAATGAACAGCCGTCACACAGACATCATTCTCCGCCCCATTCTCAATGAGAAGGCCATTTATTTGGGCGAAATCGGACAATACACTTTCGAAGTGTTGAAATCCGCCAACAAAATTGAAATTGGTCAGGCCATTCAAGCTTTGATCAAAGACATGTATCCGAACAAAAACTCCAAAGTGGTAAGAGTCAATACCTCTGCCATCCGCGGTCGCAACCGTCGCTCCAAGCGTCACGGCAAGCACCCCAAAGATAGTAAAAAAGCGATTGTCACCATCACTGGTGATCAACTCGAACTGTATACCGCCTAACCATCAGCTGAGAAGTAGCGCAGAAGCTACGTTATAGCTGCCACCAAAGGACCACGAGAATGCCTCCCCGTAAAGTCAATCCCACGTCAGCTGGTCGTCGCAATATGTCGAGACCTGATTTCTCTGACATCACAACCAGCACCCCAGAAAAATCGTTGCTTACCAAAGTGAAGAAGTCTGGAGGTCGTAACAACCAGGGCCGTTTGACAGTTCGCCATATAGGCGGCGGTCACAAACAACGCTACCGCATCATCGACTTCAAGCGCGATAAGGTCAATATTCCAGCCGTTGTCAAAACGATTGAATATGATCCAAATCGCAATGCCCGTATTTGCTTGTTGCAATATGCTGATGGCGAAAAACGCTACATTTTGGCACCACTGGGAATGAAAGTCGGCGAAAGCCTCATGTCCGGAGCAGCTGCTGAAGTTAAGAATGGCAATGCTTTGCCACTTCGTGCTATTCCTCTAGGTACCATGGTTCACAACGTGGAGATGACACCAGGTCGCGGCGGCCAAATTGGTCGTTCGGCAGGCGTTCAAATTCAGGTTCTAGCCAAAGAAGGCAAATACTGCACACTGCGTTTGCCATCTGGCGAAATGCGCATGGTGCCAGTTGATTGCTTCGCTACTATCGGTCAACTTGGTAACACTGATGCGAAGAATATTCGCTCTGGTAAAGCCGGTCGCTCACGCTGGCTCGGTATCAAACCAGCCAACCGCGGCGTGTGCATGAACCCAATCGATCACCCACATGGTGGCGGTGAAGGTAAGTCGCCAATTGGTGGTAAGCCACAAACTCCATGGGGTAAACCAGCGATGGGTTACAAAACTCGTCGAGGCAAACACAGAACTTCCGAACGTTACATCGTCAAACATCGCACGAAGTAACTTTCATCGAATGCGAGCGATTGCAGCTTAAAGCTGCATAGCGAGCGAATCTAAAAACCGGGCGTTAAGCGCCGGAGTGAACAAATCAGGAGAACGTAAACCGTGTCGAGATCGCTGAAAAAGGGACCATTTGTACATCCCTCGTTAGCAAAAAAAGTTGAAGAGATGAACAAGAAGGGCGAGAAGCGAGTGATCAAATCTTGGTCGCGTGCTTCCATGATTATTCCCGATATGATCGGTCATACAGTGGCCATCTATAACGGTCGCAAGCATGTTCCCGTCTATGTTACCGAGCAAATGATCGGTCACAGATTGGGTGAATTTGCACCGACACGCTACTTCAAAGGTCACGCTGGTGGTGACAAAACCGCCAAGAGAGGGTAGGTCATCATGCAAAGTAAAGCTCAAGCTAAATGGGTCAGAATGTCACCACGAAAGGTGCGCCGCGTAATCAATGAGATTCGTGGTAAGTCGGCTGCTGAAGCCGTGACCATCCTCAAATTTATGCCCTACTCGGCAGCCCGAGAAGTGGAAAAACTTTTGAGATCAGCCATGTACAACCTCATCAACGGTGAAAAGACCAATGTCTCTGAACAAGACGCCGGCGCTTTGAAAGTTGTTGAAGCTTATGCCGACGGTGGTCCAACACTGAAGCGCATCCAACCGCATGCTCGCGGTATGGCTAAGCCAATCTTGAAAAGATCAAGCCACATCACACTCGTCCTCTCAGACGTATAAGAAGGAGCTCGTAAACCTGTGGGTCAGAAAGTACATCCAAACGGTTTCCGCGTCGGCATCCACAGAGGATGGCGGTCAAACTGGTTTGTCGCCGATAAAGATGTGGCAGCTTTGATCGAGGAAGATCAACACATTCGTATCTTCTTGAAAAAAGAATTGGCGAACGCTGGCGTTTCCAAAATTGAAATCTCGCGTAAAGCCGAACAAATCACTCTCGAAATCTACACCGCCCGTCCAGGCGTCGTTGTAGGCAAAGGCGGAGCCGGTATCGAAAGCTTGCACCAGAAAGTGAAAGCACTCGTTAATCGTCCAGGAGTTGATGTCAAAATTTCGATTCTTGAAATCGCTCGCGTTGATCTCGAATCACAACTGGTTGCTGAATCAATCGCTCAACAATTAGAAAAGCGCGTTGCTTTCCGTCGTGCCATGAAGCAAGCAATGCAACGTTGCATGCGAGCTGGTGCTATCGGCGTCAAAGTAATGGTTGCCGGTCGTTTGGGCGGAGCTGAAATTGCTCGTACCGAATGGGCTAAAGAAGGTCGGATTCCGCTGCAGACATTGCGCGCCGACATCGATTATGGATTTGCTGAAGGAAGCACTTTGATGGGCTTAATCGGCATCAAGGTCTGGATTTTCCGTGGTGAATTGGAGCGCGGACAATGGTCCCCACCAAACATCAAGACCCAACAAGAACGCGGACAACAAGGCGGCGAAAATCGCGGCGAACGCAAACCACGCAATGAAGGTGGTGGCGGCGGCGGTGATAACCGTGACAGAACTGGTAAGAAACCCAGAAAGGCAGGTTAAGGATGCTACTCCCAAAACGAACAAAATTTCGTAAGCAGCATCGTGGACGCATGACCGGTTGTGAAACCCGTGGTGTTGAAGTGCAATTCGGTGAATACGGTTTGCAAGTTCTCGACCCAGCCTGGATCACATCGCGTCAGATTGAAGCAGCTCGTAAAGCGATGACGCGTTCTGTAAAAAGAGGCGGTCAAGTTTGGATTCGAGTATTCCCCGATAAACCAGTTACGAAGAAAGCCGCTGAAACCCGTATGGGATCCGGTAAAGGTAATCCAGAATTCTGGGTCACCGTTGTTAAACCAGGTCGCATCATGTTTGAAATGGCTGGTATCACTTCTGAGCAAGCACACAAGGCGCTTGAATTAGCCGCCCAGAAATTGCCAATCAGATGCCGCATCGTCGAAAGACATGCTGGAGGTCAATAAACATGAAAGTCAAAGAAATTAGAGAATTGAACAACGAAGAGATCAACTCCCGTATCGACGACACTCGTAAGAGCATTGTTGATTTGCGATTCCAACTCGCTATGAGAAAGTTGGAAAGCCCAGCCAAACTGCGGACAGCACGCAAACTATTGGCTCAGCTTTTGACCATTCAAAACGAAAAATTGGATGCTGAAATCAAAAAGAACTAAGAGCCTCAATTAAAAGCGAGCACAAGCGAGTTTGCTGGAAGATCTGAAATAAGGACAAGTGATATGCCCAGGAAGGAATTAGTCGGAAAGGTTGTCTCCAACAAAATGGAGAAAACGGTTGTTGTAGCTGTTGAAAGCTATGCTCCTCATCCCAAGTACGAAAAACAAATCGTGACAACTGCTAAATTCAAAGCGCACGATGCCGAAAATACTTGCAAGATTGGCGACCGGGTTCGCATTCGTGAATGCCGTCCGTTGTCTCGCGAAAAGCGCTGGTTGGTTGTTGAAACCACTGGTCGCGACAATATGACCAACGTAGATAAGGATTCCAACGCATGATTCAGCAACAAACACGCTTGACCTGCGCTGACAATACAGGCGCCAGAGAGCTCATGTGTATCCGCGTCATTGGCGGCGGAAATCGCACTTACGCTTCTGTTGGTGACTTGATTGTCGCAGCTGTCAAAGATGCACTTCCCAATATGCCCGTTAAAAAGTCGGAAGTGGTGCGCGCCGTAGTAGTACGCGTTCGCCAAAACGTCCGTCGCGCTGACGGTTCCACAATTAGATTTGACGACAACGCCGCCGTTATCGTTCAAAAAGACGGTAACCCAAAAGGTACACGCGTCTTCGGTCCCATCGCTCGTGAGCTTAGAGACAAGAACTACACCAAGATTCTCTCGTTGGCTCCGGAGGTTCTTTAATGTATCCGCCTAAACCAGAAAAACGCGAAGTTCGTTTCACGAAGGCCGCTATCAAACAAAAAACCAAATTCGGCGGCAGAACCGTCGTTTCTGAAGCTTTCGTCAAGCCAGGCGCCACCAATCTCGTGCCTAAAATGCACGTGAAAAAAGGCGACCTCGTCAAAATCATGTCCGGCTCCGTTGAAATGGGCAAGGGCAAGACCGGCAAGGTGCTTGAAGTAATGCCTAAAGAAGGCAAAATCATCGTCGAAGGTATCAACCTGAAGACAAAAGCCGCTAAACCAAAAGGTCCTATGGCACCTGGTGGTTTGACCAAGAAAGAAGCTCCGATCTTCGCTTCGAAAGTAATGCTTTTCAGCACCAAGTCGAACAAAGCGGTCAGAGCTGAATTCAGAAAGAAAGAAGATATCGACTAATAGTGGAATTTTTGCTTGGGCTAGGCTTGAGCAAAAAATGGACGGCAAAGACCGTCTAAAGTAAAAGAGGTCCGGTAAGACAATGATCAATATCAGAGAACACTACGCACAAGAAGTGGTGCCAACTCTTAAAAAGCAGTTCGGTTACACAAACGATCTGCAAGTGCCCCGCATCGTAAAAATCGTCATCAACATGGGTATCGGCGAAGCAACCGCTAACGCTAAAGCCATCGATAGTGGCGTTAAAGACTTGGTCACAGTTACCGGTCAAAAACCAATCATCAATCGCGCTCGCAAATCAATTGCTACTTTTAAAGTACGTAAGGGTATGCCAGTCGGAGCCAGTGTCACCTTACGCGGTAGTCGTATGTACGATTTCCTCGCTAAGTTCATCCACATTGCTCTGCCCCGTATCCGCGATTTTCGTGGCGTGAGCGGTAAATCCTTTGATGGTCGCGGAAATTATTCCGTTGGTATCAAAGAACAATTGATTTTCCCGGAAATCAATTACGAACAAGTCGACGCAGTACGCGGTATGGACATTGCCATTGTTACCACCGCTCGTACTGACCAAGAAGGGCATGCATTACTGACAGCCTTCGGCTTTCCGTTCAAAAAACAATAACGAGATAGAGCCGATTCTTTCGAGAAAAAGCGAAAACACACAGAGAGCAGCTCGTCTGCTATGGAGCTAAAAATACAGTATGGCTAAAACATCGATGATCGACAAAGAGCACAAGCGCCGGGTCCTTGCGGCCAAGGGAGAATATCCCGTCGTGCGCTTGCACAATCGTTGTCGACTCTGCGGACGTCCACGTGGTTATTATCGCGATTTCGGATTATGCCGCTGCTGCTTGCGGAAGATGGCTCACGAAGGTCTAATCCCTGGCGTCACCAAGTCTAGTTGGTAGGAGATAGTAAATGCCCGTCACAGATCCAATTTCTGACATGTTCACAAGGTTGCGTAACGCAGCCAGAGTGCAGGCACCAGCAGTGGAAATGCCAGCTTCGAAACAAAAAGTAGCTCTCGCTGAGCTGCTTCGCAACGAAGGCTTCATTTCTTCCTTCGAAACCAAAGCTTTGGGAACACCAGAACAAAAAATGCGCGTAGTACTTAAGTACGGTGCCAAGGGTGAGCAGGTCATCCAGGGCATTAAACGCATCAGCCGTCCAGGCTTGAAGGTTTATCGTCCTGCTAAGCAAGTGCCGAGAGTTTATGGTGGACTAGGTGTCGCCATCGTCAGCACGAGTCGTGGCTTGATGACCGACCGCGAAGCTCGCAAGAGCAACATTGGCGGCGAAATCATCGCCCACATATGGTAACGAGCGTTTAATAACGCGAAGGTTAGAGGAAATAACGATGTCTCGTATAGGCAAAGCACCAATAGCAGTACCAGCTGGCGTCACTGTTGACATAAAAGAAGGCTTGGTTTCCGTCAAAGGACCGAAAGGTTCATTGCAAACGGCAATCCGTCCAGAACTGACTGTCAAACAGGCCGATGGTAATTTGCTCGTGACCGTAAACAATGACGAGAGAAGCACTCGTGGTCTTCATGGCCTCAGTCGCACTCTTATCGCCAACATGGTCAAGGGCGTCACTACAGGTTTCGACCGTAACCTGGAAATCATCGGCGTCGGTTATCGCGCCGTGATGGAAGGAAAGAGACTGGTTCTGTCTCTGGGGTATTCCCATCCAGTTAATATCGATCCACCAGAAGGCGTCACTATCGTTGTCGGTAAGGGCAACATAGTCACCGTATCTGGTGCTGACAAACAAGCCGTTGGTGACGTTAGTGCTCTCATTCGTAGCAAGCGTCCGCCAGAAGTCTACAAAGGCAAAGGCGTTAAGTATCAAGGTGAATTTATCCGCCGTAAAGCTGGTAAAGCCGCCGGTAAGAAGAAATAGTTGGAAAGCCATCGAGCTTACAGAGGATCCTAGAGATGATTACAAAAATAGACAGGAAGCAAAACCGCCTCAAGCGCCACATGCGAATTCGTCGTCGCCTGGCTGGTTCGCAAGAGCGTCCACGGTTGTGCATTTATCGCTCAAACAAGCATATATATGCGCAAATCGTCGACGATGCTTCAGCCAAAACTCTCGTTACGGCTTCAACTCTTGATCCTGAGCTCAAGGCTTTGACCAAGACATGGGATTGCGAATCTGCTAAGGCAGTTGGTGAACTCGTCGCTAAGCGCGCTAAAGCAAAAGGCGTTTCCGCCGTAGTTTTCGACCGTGGTGGCTATATCTATCACGGACGCGTTGCAGCAGTTGCTGAAGCGGCACGTGAATCCGGGCTAGACTTCTAAGAATTCTAAAGACAACAAAATTGGGATGTGTAGGGAAGCAATCAGCTACCCGGAATAAAGGACACAGAAATGGCAGATAATCAAGATAAGGTAACTCCAGCGGATGATTTGTCGGCGGTACCAGGAGATGCTCCAGCCCGCAAAGGTCGTCGCGGTGGTGGACGTGAAGGTGGTGGCGGCCCAGGTCGCAGCAACGAACCACGTCAACGCGAGCAGTCTGAGTGGGAAGAAAAAATCATTCAAGTAAGACGTGTTACCAAAGTCGTCAAAGGCGGTAAGAAACTGAGCTTCCGCGCTGTTGTCGCTGTCGGTAACGGTAAAGGTCAAGTAGGTATCGGCGTCGGCAAAGCTGCCGAAGTTATAAGCGCTATTCAAAAGGGCGTTGTAGACGCTAAGAAGAGCCTGGTCAAAGTGCCATTAGTGGGTACGACCATTCCTCACCAAATCTATGGTAAGCAAGGTTCCAGCAGAATTATGTTGAAGCCAGCCGCTAAAGGTACCGGCGTCATCGCCGGTGGTGCCGCTCGTTCGATTCTAGAACTGGCCGGCGTTGGTGATGTACTTTCGAAGTCGCTCGGTTCACGCGCTCCATTGAATGTGGCTCGCGCAACCGTCCATGGACTAGCTAATTTGCGTACATTCGAAGAAGCTGCCCGCTTGCGCGGTATCAGCATCAAACAAATGTTTGCTTAAACTGCTGGTTACGCAAAAATCTCAAAAATTTTCAAACACAGGGCTGCGTGAGCAGCGTCGGAGCGATGGAAAATGTTAAAAATCACACTTACAAGTGGTCTAGTTGGAAAGAAAGAGACTCAACGAAAGATTGTTCAGGCTTTAGGGCTTGGCAAATACGGTAGTTCAGCCGTTCATTCCGACAGCCCAACTATCCGTGGCATGCTGAATAAGGTTCATCACCTTGTCACCGTCACACCAGCTGAAGGTCATGAGACCAAAGCTGCAAAAGCTAAATCTGAAGCTAAAGCCGCTGCCAAAAAGCCGGTCGAAGCCAAAGCTAGCAAATAATCAAAGACAAAGTCTGAAAGCGCCAGCTAAGAAATTAGAGTCTGGTGCTTTCTATTTAGCCGAGTCAAACAAATATTCCTGCAATAGCAAGCAATAGTTTGTTCTGGCGCAAGGCAAAGGAGAACGAAAATGGAACTGACAGATTTACGCCCAGCCGATGGGTCGACCAGAAAACGCAAAATCGTTGGTCGTGGTCGCGCTTCGGGTCACGGTAAAACATCCACTCGTGGACACAACGGACAGGGTCAGCGTTCAGGCGAAAGCAAACGTTTCGGCTTTGAAGGTGGACAAACTCCCCTTTTCCGTCGTTTACCTAAATTGCACAATTTTGACCAGGTCATCAAACGTGAGTGGGTTGAAGTCAATGTTGGCGCTTTGAACAATTTGCCAGCTGGTACTGAAGTTGATGGTGATTCACTCGTTCATCACAAATTGCTGCGCAAGGCTACTGACAGTTTGCGTATTCTCGGCAACGGCGATTTGAAAGTCGCTTTGAAAGTCCTTTGCCACCACGTTTCAGCTGGCGCCAAAGCCAAAATCGAAGCAGCAGGCGGATCCGTCGAAGTTGTTGAAGTGAAAGTTGTAGAAGGTAAGCGTACCAAACGCTTCAATAAAGCAGTGGCTGCTTATGAAGAACGTCGCAATGCGCCATTGCCATCAATTGCTGCTAACGCCATTCGCGCTGAAGAAAAAGCAGCGGCTAAAGTGAAAGCTGCTCAACCCAAAGCAGCCAAAGTCGCTAAAGCTCCACCCAAAGATATGGGCGGTAAGAAACCTGGCAAGAAGAAATAATCGCTAATCTTGCGTTAACGTAGTCGAAAGTTTTGTCGCTTAGTCTGTCTTATACGCTTCAATAGCGTTAGGATCAGACAGGCGACATTCTTTTTCGATAGCTTGTCCCTGTCTCAGTCTTCTTGATTTAAATCGAATATCAGTTCTATATAGTTGGAGCAGAAAATTATGCAGTCCAAACGTGGCGGCAAAATCGGCGGACCCGAAGAATTCTTCAAAATGCTCAAAGCAGCAGGTTTGAAAGAACGCATCTTTTTTACTCTGACGATGATCGCCATTTATCGTTTCGGCGTTCATATTCCAATTCCTGGCGTGGATCCAACTGCTTTTACCAAGCATCCTGAGCTCGCTCAGAATTTGCTCGGCATGATCGACTTGTTCACAGGCGGCGCCCTCAACAAGCTCTCCATCTTCTCGATGGGGATTGGGCCGTACATTACGGCTTCAATCATCATGCAATTGATGACGGTTGTGGTGCCAAAGTTAGAAGAATTGCAGAAGCAATCGGGTGAACAGGGGCGCAAACAGTTGTCTCAGTACACACGTTTTGCAACGGTAGGACTGGCCGCTTTTCAGTCTTTCATGCTTGCTAATTTGCTCTCCAAAATTCACAGTCCTGATGTCGTTTTGACGCCTGGTCTGCCATTTTTGATTAACACAACCATTATTTTGACGGCGTCTGCCGTCTTCATCATGTGGATGGGTGAGCTGATTACGGACCGTGGCGTTGGCAACGGTGCGTCGTTGCTGATTTTCCTTGGTATCGCGTCCCGCCTGCCTGTAATGATCAAAAACACCTATGAAGCAGTCCAAACCGGGCAGTCGCCACTATGGGGCGTGATCGCCTTATTGTTGGTTTTTCTGGGTCTGGTTGTATTGATTGTCTGTCTCCAGCAGGGCGTGCGTAAATTGATGGTGATGGGAGCCAGACGCAATGTCGGGCGCCAGGTTTTTGCCGCACCAGATGACTATATGTACCTGCCAGTTAATCCTTCCGGCGTGATGTCGATTATTTTCGCCTCTTCGCTTTTGATGTTCCCTTCGACCATCATGTCTTTTGTGGGTCGTGGCAAAGACCCTGGTCAAGCGCTAACAGCTCTTGCCAAACAGGTACCAGGAGTTGGCCCTCAGCTTGACTCGATTGCAGCTCAACCCTGGGCGCAGGGCGCGTGGACCACAATTTCTACTGAATTTGCCAACATGCTTTCCTACTATCACTGGGAGCATTCGCTCATTTACTTCATTTTGATTCTCTTCTTCGCCTTTTTCTACGCTTCAATTGTGTTGCCAGTAAGAGACATGGCTGAGAACTTAAGACGTAGCGGTAGAGCTATCCAGGGCGTTCGTCCGGGCCGTCCGACTGCTGACTTCCTGGAAAAAACATTGAACCGTTTGATCTTGATAGGTGCTGTGGCAATCGGTATTGTCGCTATTTTGCCGATTCATGCCGAGCAACTTTTTTACGTACAAACGCTTCAGGGCTTAGGCTCCACTTCATTGATCATCCTCGTGGGTGTGGCTATTGATACGCAAAGGCAGATTCGTACACATGCTTTGTCGGCTCAATATCAAGCACGCGGACTTTTTAAAGACAGAACTCAAGACGCCTAAATGGAGGCTTTGAACAATATCATGCGCATTCTTTTCCTCGGCGCTCCCGGCAGCGGTAAAGGTACTCAGTGCAAGAAACTGGCCGACAAGACAGGTCTGCTTCATCTTTCTTCTGGCGATATGTTGCGTGAAGCAACTGCTAAAGGCACTGAAGCTGGACAGCTAGCCAAGGGATTCATGGACAAAGGACAGCTTGTTCCTGATGATGTGCTGATCAAAATGTTTGAAGAGAAACTATCAAGCCCAGAATGCGCCAAAGGTTTTATTCTTGACGGCTTTCCCCGCAATCTTGCTCAGGCCAAAAGTCTCGATGCTCTGCTCGAGAAATTGAGATCTCAGTTGAATGCAGTGATTAATCTGCAAATCGACGATCACCTTTTGACCGAGCGTATCACCGGTCGTCGCGTTTGCTCGAATAAAACCTGCAATGCTGTTTATCACATGACCTTTGCACCCCCCGCGCAAGAAGGTCGCTGCGATCTTTGCGGTTCAGCACTGTACCAGCGCTCTGACGACAAAGAAGAACTGGTCAAGGAAAGATTGTCCGCATATCACTCCCAGACCGAGCCTTTGATCGACTTCTACGACGCAAAGCTGCTCTTGAGAACCGTTGATGCGCAGGGTAAAGCAGAAGTGATCTTCGCCGATATTTTAAAAACTCTCGACTCTCAAAAAAAAACGAGCAATAGAAATTAGAGCCACATAAGAAAATGATTCTCACTAAAGACGAAGATATTGAACTGATTCGCCAAGCGGGCAAGCTTGCTGGCGCTACTTTGTATGCCATTTCAAAATTGGTCGCGCCCGGCGTGACGACCTGGGAAATTGATGAGCATGCAGAAAAACTGATTCGAGACGCAGGGGCCATTCCCACCTTCAAAGGTTATCGAGGCTTTCCCAACACAGTTTGTATCTCGGTCAATGAAGAAGTCGTGCACGGCATTCCCAATAAAAAGAAAGTGCTTAAAGAAGGCGATATCTGCAGCATGGATATTGGTGCCACTATTAGACGGCAGCTAGACGGCAACAAAAAGTTCGATTTCATCGGTGACACCGCTCTCACCGTGCCGGTTGGCAAGATTACTCCGCGTCTTGAAAAGCTTTTGCATGACACCAGGCAATCTTTGTATGATGCGATCAAAGCCTGTAGACCGGGCGCGACATTGGATGATCTCGGTGGCGCAATCGAAGATATTGCAATTGCGAACTCTTATGGACTGGTTCGCGATTACGGTGGACATGGCATAGGCCCTGACTATCACGAAGATCCGTTCATCTTCAACTATCGCACCGGTAGTAGAGTGAAGTTGAAACCTGGTATGGTTATAGCCGTTGAGCCGATGTTCAACCTAGGTGGCGACAGGGTTAAGACCAAAACTGACCGTTGGACTGTTGTAACGCAAGATTACAAGCCTTCAGCACACTTTGAACATTCACTTTTGATAACAGAAGGCGAGCCAGAAGTTCTGACTTTACGCCCGGAAGAGGTAATTGGATGACTAAGCAAGGGGTAATCGAGTTTGAAGGGACGATCCGCGAATCGCTCCCCAATGCGATGTTTCGCGTTGAACTCGATAACGGACACAAAGTCTTAGCTCACATTTCTGGCAAGATCCGCAAAAACTTTATTAAGATTCTGCCAGGAGATCGGGTGCGTGTTGAGCTTACGCCTTACGATCTGACACGCGGACGCATAACATACAGAATCAAAGATTGATGTACAATTTGGTGCTTGTTAGGTGTTTTGTCTGCGCCTGCTCGATTTGACCCCGGCGGTTGAATTCAGCGGTAGATAACTTCCCTCTTTATTTAAGAAGGGCTGCAAGAAACACTGGTCTGGTTTTGAAGCTGAGAAGCAGTAAGAAGCAAAGCGATTTTAATAACCTGGTAGAGAAGAAAAATGAAAGTTAGAGCGTCTGTCAAAAAAATCTGCGATAAATGCAAAGTGATTCGCCGCAAAGGACGCATTGCCGTCATCTGTGAAAATCCTAAGCACAAGCAGAGACAGGGATAAGAGCGCGAACCGCGCCCCTGGCTGATCACTTAATCGCTAAGTTGATTGGTAATCGATAGTAAGAAAGAAGATTTTACGCGTTGAAAATTGCTGAAAGAAGCAATGGTTTGGAGGATAAATGGCTCGAATAGCTGGTGTGGACCTACCGCGCAATAAGAGAACGCTAATTGCGTTAACTTACATCTACGGTGTCGGTCGTTCGACCGCACAAAAAATTTGCACAAAGCTCGGTATTCCTGATTCCAGTCGTGTTCAGGATTTGACTGAAGACGAAGCAGGCCGTTTGCGTGAAGAAATTGAAAAAAGTGGCTTGCAAGTAGAAGGCGACCTTCGCCGTATGGAAGGCTTGAACGTCAAGCGGATGATTGAAATCAACTGCTTCCGCGGTCAACGTCACCGTCGCGGTCTGCCAGTTCGTGGTCAACGCACCAAGACCAATGCCCGCACAAGACGCGGTCGTAAGCGCTTAACGGTTGCCGGCAAGAAGATTGCTACCAAATAAATAGCTCTGAGCTAAACAAGAACTAAATAGATTTCCCAAGATACTAAAGTTACACATACAAGGACTGAGACAGAAGACCTATGGCTAAGTCGCCCAAAGCAAGAACAAAAAAGAAAGAACGTCGCTACGTTTTGCAAGGTGTGGTGCATATTCAAAGCACTTTCAATAACACCATCGTCGCCTCGACCGATCCGCAAGGACAAGTTATTGCCTGGGCATCAGCCGGCACTGTCGGTTTTAAAGGCGCCAAGAAAGGCACTCCATTCGCTGCTCAACAAGCTGCTGAATCAGTGGCTCGTCGCTCGATGGACCAAGGCATGCGTCAAGTAGAAGTTTTGGTGAAGGGACCAGGAGCCGGTCGTGAGACCGCTATCCGCGCCCTGCAATCATCAGGACTGGAAATTACATTGATCAAAGATGTCACACCAATCCCACACAACGGTTGCCGCCCACCAAAACGCCGCCGCGTTTAGTAAATAACGGCATCATATTTAAGAACAGAATTGAGAGCATGACGGAGAAAGTATGGAACCTCTAAAGATCAAGTGTCTAGAGAACAAGACCGGAGCAGACGGCTCTATCTACGGCAAATTCGTAATTGAGCCGCTAGAAAGAGGATACGGAACCACTTTGGGCAATGCGCTCAGACGAGTTCTGCTTTCGTCTTTGGATGGTTCAGCGGTTAGCGCCGTAAGAATCGATGGTATCACTCACGAATTCACAACCATCCCTGGTGTCGTTGAAGACGTAATCGACGTGATGCTCAATTTGAAAGGACTCGTTGTTAAAACATTCAGCAACGATCCTCAATACCTGCATTTAGATGTTGAAAGATCTGGTCCCGTGACCGGACGCGACATTCTCTGCCCAGCCGACGCTACCATTATCAATCCTGATTGGCAGCTGTGCACATTAGCCGAAGGCGCTCGCCTTCGCGCTGAAGTGACTGTTGATAGAGGTCGTGGTTACGTTCCAGCTGATTCACACGGACACTACAAACAAGCGATTGACGTATTGCCAATTGATGCTGTGTTCATGCCAGTTCGCAAAGTAAGTTACAACGTTGAAGCTACCCGCGTTGGTGAGTCGACTGATTTCGACAAACTGACGATGGAAATCTGGTCTAACGGTTCGATGGATGCCACCGAAGCAATCAGCCAGGCTGCTCGTCAGGTTATCGAACATTTGCTGCCGATTGCTGAATTGTCTGGTAAGCCAATGGTTCCAGCCGCTACCGCTCCTGCTCAAACAGACGGTAAGCATTCATCAATCTCAATTGAAGAATTGGAATTGTCGGTTCGTGCATACAACTGTTTGAAGCGCGCCAATATCAATTCACTAGGCGAATTGTTGAAGCTCTCTTACGATGACTTGATGAACATCAAGAACTTCGGTAAGAAATCAGCTGACGAAGTAATTGAACGTTTGCGTCAATTCGGTCTGACTTTGTCAGATACACCGAAAGACAAATAATAGAAAGATAGAAAGTAACTAAGAAGGACCTAATCATGCGTCACCGTGTACCCCGCCACCGTCTAGGACGTCCTGCTGATCAACGCAAGGCTCTTTTACGTGCACTAACCACCGAACTTTTGCGTCACGATGAAATCGTCACGACACTGGCGAAGGCTAAAGCTGTGCAACCAGAAGTGGAAAGAATCATCACTCTTGGTAAAAAGGGTCACGTTGCCGATCACACGGCTCTTTATGACAAAGCTAAAGGTGGAGATCAAGCTGCTGCCGACGAACTGGCACGCTCACTGCATCTGCATCGTCAGGCTGCTGCTTTCTTGTATGACCGCGAAGTCGTCACTCGTGTTTTCAACGAAATTGCTCCTCGTTATAAAGAGCGCGTTGGTGGCTATACCAGAATTATCAAAGCTGGTCCACGTCGCGGCGATGCCACCCCAATGGCTATCATTCAACTAGTCTAAGAAGTCAGAGCGACTTTTCATTTTGCCACGCCTTGCTTTGTTACTTGAATATGTAGGTTCCGACCTGCATGGTTCACAGTATCAGGTGGGCGTGCGAACTGTTCAGTGTGATTTAGAATCGGCACTGTCGGCTTATTTTCGCCGACCGATGAAGACCATCTTTTGTGGGCGCACTGATGCTGGTGTCCACGCTCAGGGGCAAGTTGTGCACTTCGATGTAGAAGAGGACGCTGCAACGGTTGATGAGCAGCCACTGAAAGACTCAGAACAGAGTTTTGTGCAGTCTTTCAAGCAGGACGCTGAAATTGATTTGTGGCGTCTTTGCTGGGCACTTAATGGCATTTTGCGTTCAGACATAGCCGTTCGCAAGATTGAAGTAGTGCCGGATGACTTCCATGCCCGCTTTACAGCCACTTCAAGACAGTATGTGTATCGAATTCTGAACTCAGCGCAAAGATCTTCGCTATTAAAAGATAATCACTACTTCATGCCCCACAAGCTTGACCTGAAAGCTATGCAGGCAGCCTCTTTTGACCTAATTGGCACACATGATTTTGCCTCCTTTAAAGGGGCAAACAAAGAAAAAACGACGACCGTTTGCAGCGTAACGAGGGCTGAATTATTGAATAAAGGTGAAGGGCGGCTCGAATTCTGGATTGCCGCAAATCACTTCGTGTACAATATGGTGCGCATAATAACTGGTACCCTCATCGAAATCGGTCTGGGCAAAAGAGCGCCTGATACTATTGCAGTAGCTCTCAGTAAGAGCGATCGCAGTCTGACCGGGAAAACAGCGCCACCATTTGGCTTGACGCTCCACTCGGTAAAATATCCGGAACACTACAAATTATTTGAAGAAACTCCATTGAGTTGACCTGTAGGAGAGCACTCGTGAACACTTTTAGTCCTAAAGCCGAAGATATAACCAGCAACTGGCACGTGGTTGATGCTGAAGGCAAAATGTTGGGTCGTCTTGCTACAGAAGTCGCTAACATTCTGCGCGGCAAGAACAAACCGATTTTCACTCCTCACGTTGATTGTGGCGATCACGTCATCGTCATCAACGCTGAAAAAATTGCAGTCAGCGGCAAAAAAGAAACGCAAAAAGTTTATTCCCGTCACTCTGGTTTCCCAGGCGGTTTCAAACAAGAAACACTGAGAGATCTGCGCGCCAGAAAGCCAGAGGCAATTCTTGAAAAGGCCATCCGCGGGATGTTGCCCCACACCAGATTAGGCGATCATCAATTCACCAAATTGAAGGTATACGCCGGTTCTGAGCATCCACATGTTGCCCAGAATCCCCAGGTTTATGAGTTAATTGGCTAAGCTAAAAGCGAGAGGATCGAAAGTTAGATGACCAGCGTTATTCAGTATTACGGAACAGGTAGAAGAAAGACCGCGACTGCGCGTGTTCGTCTCGTTCCTGGCACCGGTCAAGTTACAATCAACGGTCGCGCCATGGACGATTATGTCGGTGGTCGTCACGGTTTGAGTAAAGACCTTTTCTCTCCTTTCCAGGCAGCCGATGCCATGGGCAGGTTTGACGTTCTCGTTTCAGTTTGTGGCGGTGGTATCACCGGGCAAGTCGGAGCAATTCGTCACGGTATCTCGAGAGCTCTTTCAGAAGCAGCTCCTCAGAACCGACCGATCTTGCGCGGTGAAGGCTTGTTGACCCGCGATTCGCGCGTTAAAGAGCGTAAAAAGTATGGTCGCAAACGTGCTCGTAAGCGTTTCCAATTCTCGAAGCGTTAAAAATATTCGCGAAACTTTTCGCAAATTATCTGGTTCAGCTTATGGCTGGACCAGTTTTTTTTACTATGCTAACCATGTTGATAATTGGTATCGGGAATCACATCGAAGGCTTCTCTAAATCACATGGTTTCCAAGTCGTCAGTTAATTCGAACGTCAAGTCAAGTTCTAAAGCAAGGCGTCATATGCCCATTACAACTTCTTTGCAAGAGCACAAGCAATTTTGTGGAAAAGAGGCGCACTATGAAGCCTGGACCAATCACAATGCTTGTCTTGAGCACCGTGAATGGTGGCGGGATGCTCGTCTTGTCAGCGCCTTTCTGGTGCTCACTGGTATCGCCATAGGCGCTTCAGTCAGTGCTTACTTTTTCAATCATGATGATGGACTGCAGATCTGGGGATTGGACGGACAGAGCATTCTGCCAGTTGGCTCTAGTGACGCTAAGACGGCGCTGTGGAATAGGCTGCGTCACGAGGGTTTGCAGCAGGTCAATGCCGGCAACCTAAAAGCTGGCATCGCTTCACTAAAAAAAGCCGAGAAAATACAGTCGATATCACCCAAGGCTCACGCTGAATTACTCAATGACTTAGCAGTCGCAGAGCATCAAGCCGGCAATTCAGTCGATTCGATTATCTATTTCAACAAAGCGGTTCAGCTGGACCCTTCGATGCGAGCAGCGCAGAACAACTTGATTCTAGCCAGACGCCTCGAAAGTATTCAGACCTGGAAATAATTTCTCAGACAGAGATTTTTTCGACTTCTGCTTTGGTGTCGGACTCGTCTTTTGATTTTTCAGCTTTTTCCCGCGATGGAATCAAAGGCACGGTTGGCATAAAGCGCAAACCAAGGTCTTTATTGATCGCTTCGGCGAGTTCCTGGGGATCAACTTGCTCGTCTTCTTTAGACGGCATGATACCTGCCACTCTGAGGTCATTTTGAAAGCGCATGAGAATCACAAAGGCGCTTATCATAATCGTTGCTGAAACAGCGACGAGCGCCCAGCCAACTGGATATTCGCTGTAAATTAAGAAAGTCCCGGCGGCCATAATCACGCAAGCTAAAAACAGTGAAAGCGGAATATACAGCGCGCTAACTGCTTGAAAAAGCTCTGCTTTTTCTGCTTCTCGAATTGAATCTTTCATGATGGCACCCTCTGTTGCGCTCAATCCTACCACTTGAATGCCTTTGTGGGAACGCAAAATGACAGTCATAAAGCTGGTTGCAAAATGCTAATATGATGATGCGCTAAAGTCAGCACTGACAGCCGGTTTCAGACGTTCTTGTACTGCTCTAATGGATATGCTTAGTACATATTTATGATTACTAACGAATCGACATCTATTTCTCGGTCATCGACTGCCAATCAGGTCAAAGTTCGTGACAGCCAGTTAATTTGCGTAAACTGCAACACAACCGCCGCTTTAGATGATTTGTTTTGTCAGGAATGTGGTGCGACATTAGCCATTGCTCGGGACGATAACGAGAATCATGAAGATGCATTCGAGCAAGGCTCAATTTCAAATGTCGATAAAATACTTGCGCTGCGTAATTTCGAATACACTGCATCAATAAAACGGTTTGCTGTATTAACAGCCGTCATTGCCGTCGTTGGTCTGTCTGTTTTTGCAGTGCTTGCAATTGCTGGATCTTATGACGCGATGAGCGAAGACTACATTTGCGATCATGCTAAGAAATTGATCGTTGATAATGATACGGTGCAGGCGGCTGAGATTTTGCAACGACTGTATTTAGCCCGTGCTCAGAAGCTAAAGCCACAGACACTGGAACTTCTAGGACAGGCTTTAGTGAAGCGAAGTGAACTCTATGCTGGTCGAAATCAAATAGAACAGGCCGTCAAAGATCTTAAAGATGTTCCACCTGGGACGGCGCAATCTGTAACTGCCGCGGAAAAGCTTTCATCGCTGATACCGAAAGCGGTGCCAGCCGTGATCGCTCAGGAAGCGGCCCAGCCTGCTGTAAGCGAGCCTGTGGTGGCTAAAATTAAAGCGTTGCCAGCTCCCTCTCTAGAGCCAGTGGCAAAAAAAACGGTGGCACCTTCAAAACCTGCGTTCACAGCTAACGATGTGACAAATTACAATCGACTGCTCGCTGGATACTTCGAAAAGTCCGGTGCAGAAAGTGAACCGTCATCCGACTTAGGTAGCACTGAGGAAACATCTAAAACAGTAAAACCGGTCAGCGAGCCTCCAACGCTCAAAGAATGGGTCGATGCGGGTAGACCGGATTTCTAGGAAGAAAATTATGGGCGTGTCACGAGATGGTAAAGGCAAGAAAAAACAAAAGCCAGACATATCAAAATTATGGAAGGCGACGCCAACGCGCATTCCAAATGCTGAAGGCGCTGTTCCTGTAATTCCCCATCAACAGGAAGCAAAACTAGAACGCATTCACTGGAAATATCTGGGCGGTTTTGCAGCAATTATATTTATCGTTATCTTTGCTCTGTATGCCTACAGTTTGAATGGAAAGACTGTATTTAACGATGATTTGAATTTGCGCTCCTTTACTCGTTCATATGACGTTTCAGTTTTCTGGGCCCAACAGGTTGCTAACGTACTGTCAGCACCATTAGCGCAACCATGGGTGAAACTCACCTACGGTCTTGATGCCATTTCATTTCCACAAGTGCCAGCATGGTATCACCTGGTCAATGTGGTACTGCACGCAACATCGTGTCTGTATTTCTATTTCTTTGTTTTACAGTTGGGGCTAAGACTGAAGGCGGAAAAGCGCTCAGTCAATAATCCTTACATTTTTGCGCTGTGCGGAGCCCTGCTCTTTGCCTGTCATCCACTCGCTTCAGGCGCTGTGGCGTACATCTCCGGAAGGGCTGCGCTCCTTGCCAGTTGCAATTATTTTCTCTGTCTGAATTTATTTCTGTTGGCTTTCTATGCGCAAAAAGTAACGCGTATCGTTGTCTGTTACATGCTCGGTCTGCTTTTCTTTTTTACTGGCATCGCTTGCAGTTTTCAGATGCTCACGCTGCCGCTGACGATGTTTGTTGTCGCTTATGTTTTAAAACCAGATGAAATTGAGTGGAATAACTGGTTAAAGGAGCGCTTCCAAGATTTTGGTGCTATTGCTCTTTACCTTGTCGCGGCGGCCGTGACTTTGTTTAGTGCGCGCACAAACCTGCTCGACAATGGTGTCGATTTGATGCAAATGTCGCATTTTGCGTATGCGGCCAGTTGCTGCAAAGCGTACGTCACATATTTTTTGAGATGCTTTATGGTGCCGGCTGGATTGAGTATCGAGCCTCCATTCACTCTTGCTCAGAATTTTGCAGACCCCGTGGCGATTCTAGGCGCGGCAATTTTGCTAGGTGGTGCCGCTTCTGTATTCTGGTTGAAACGCAGGCCCGTGCTCACAATTGCTTTAAGCATCGCAACATTGCCATTTATCGCCGATTTGTTTTTCGTGCAGCATGAATATGTCTCTGACCAGAAATTTTATTTCGCTCTAGCTGGTCTGAGTCTGACCGTGAGCTGCATGATTTTCGAATTTGTTAAAAGTAAAACTCAAATGCAGCCCAAGCAAATCATTTTCGCTGGCGCTATTTTAATTGCTGTGATTTCTGGTTTGACTGTATGGCGCGAAAAAGCCTGGCAAAGCAATAAGGGAGTTTGGGCCGGCAATGCAGACAATATGAGCGCTCGCGCTCAGGCCGAATATGGCCGTGTGCGTTTGGATGCAGGCGCTCTTGATGAGGCGCAAAAAATTGAAACTGAAGCACTGCAGAAAGATCCCGACTGCCCAAACGCTCACGAAGTTCTCGGTCAACTTTATACGGCAAAAAAACAAGATCAGAAAGCCGCGAAAGAGTTTGAGTTAGCCCTTGAAAGTTGCGAGCCGCGTAAAACAGCTATTGAGCGCCGTGCAGCTTATCAGCAGCAACTGACCAGGTCTTGTCTCCAAATGCATGATTATGTCAAGGCTCAAAAGTATGTCACGCCTGCTCTGGCCGTTTTTCCGGGTAGTTCTAATTTGCATCTCTATGCCGGGCAAGCGTTACTCGGGCAATACCAATTTCTCTCTGCTTTGCAGGAGATTCAAACCGCTTACACATTGGAACCTAACAACCCTTGGGTACTCGAGCCCTTGATCGAAGCAATGCTCGACGTTGGTGGCAGACAATACGTGCAGACCGCTGCTAGTCTTGCTCGCAAAGCGATGGCTGTGATGCTCACGCCTAAGTCAAAACTGCTTTTCGCTCGAGCTGCAATAGATCTTGGACGTTTTGCTCAGGCTATACCAAAAATTCAGATTGTCCTGCATGAAGAACCTAAGAACGCGGAAGCGATGTATTTGATGGGAGTTGCCACACACATGGCGGGCAATGAGAAAATGGCTCTCGATTGGAGAAAGAAAGCTCTGGCTCAAGATCCAAACATCGAGAAGGCAATTGTCTTTCATCTTGAATTGGAGGAGCCGGCTCCTACTAAACCCCAAGCTCCTGCAGCAAAAACTTCTGAAGCACCCGTAGCTAAGACCACCGAGGCTTCAGCAGCCAAGACTCCTGAAGCTCCTGCCGTCAAGGCTCCTTAAGTACCCGGCGATAAGGAAACTGCAGGTTGATGAACATGAGTTTTCTCGATAGTGCCACTGCACGTCGCTAAAAGGTCGAGCAGCCTTTTCTCAGGAACATAAGCCGCAGAAGCGCTAGTTTCGATTTTTTCCTTTAAAGTAAACAACCACGGTTTAAAGTGATGCGCACGCATCTCCTTGTAGACGCGCGGATACTCCCATTTTTGCACCAGCACTCTATAGAGCGCCACCAGCGTTCCTGTACGATCGGCACCTTGATGGCAATGTACAAATGTCACACCGTCTCTGTTGGCTGCAATCGTGGCAAAAAACTGTCTGACACTTTCTCTAGATGGTCCCCAGTACGTCATAGGGATGCGAACATACTTCAATCCCAGTTTGCTCGCTGATTTCGACTCCTTGTCGGTGGCACCATTCCACATTCTTAGATCAATGATTGTACTGACACCACTTTGAGCGAGGTTCTGCAATCCCTTCTCATCCGGTTCACCACCGCGCCAGAGTCCAGGAGTGACTGCTTCAAAATTGGTAATGCTCGCCGTCAATGGTGTGTCTTGCTCAGAGTCTTGAGCAAGAGCGGCTGGTGAAAAAAGAATATTGGAAAACAATGCTAAAACAATGAATAATGACGAGAAACTGGGCGTCCATAAAGGGTTTGTGTTTAGCATTTAACCAGTCCTGCTCAGCATTTTGTTGTAGCGCTCGACATTGAGTATCGCTTATTTACGTTTCTATTATTACGCGATTTTTGTGCAAGAGTTGTGCAGGTCTAATTAATTGTGTGCGGTCATACTTTGTTCGCTCCATGTGACGCCACTGCAGATGGTGCCAGACCTTGTGCAAACGGTGCGTTCTGATCCGCCGACAAATTCGAAGCCCACGTCAGGTAGCCACCGGACAAGTTTTTTACGTTGAATCCATTTTGCTTGAGCACGCGATATGCTATGTAAGATCTTTGGCCGCTTTGACAATACGTCACAACGTTTGTTCCAGATGGTATTTCTAATAATCGTTTTCTCAGTTCAGGTAATGGAATGTGAATGCTGCCATCAATAAATCCTCGCGCTCTTTCCTCATCCGAGCGAACGTCAATCAAACAGACTCCGCTTTCTCTTAAGGCGGCAATCTGATGGTAATGCACCTGCTCCAGGAATCCGTCGAGTAAGTTCGTGCCAGTCATTCCCGCGAGATTGATGGGGTCTTTAGCTGAACCAAATGGCGGAGCATATGCAAGCTCCAGCTCCGCGATATCGCGAATGGTCATATGCGCTTTGATTGCAGTAGCAAGGACATCAATCCGTTTGTCAGTACCATCTTTGCCGATCACCTGTGCGCCAAGCAACACGCCCGTTTCCTTGTGGAAGAGGACCTTCATGTCAAGCCGCGCAGCACCAGGATAATAACTTGCATGATTGGTCGGATGCACGTATACCAATTCATAAGGAATTGTGCTTGTTTTTAACTGTCCTTCATTTAGCCCGACAGATGCGACAGTAAGATCAAAAATTCTAAGAACGGCGGTGCCAATAGTTCCGCAATAGGCGTCGGATGCTCCAAGGATATTATTGGCGGCGATGCGTCCTTGCCGATTGGCAGGACCTCCAAGGGCAATTAATGTCCATTCACCACTGAGAGGATGGTGCACTTCAATGGCGTCTCCGACTGCCCAAATATGCGGTGAGCTGGTTTGAAGTTTTTCGTTAACCCTGATTCCGCCTTGCTTGCCGATCACTAGTCCGGCTTTGCGTGCAAGACTTACTTCCGGTCTTATACCGAGACCGAGAATAACAATGTCGGCAGGCACGGGGGCATTGTCACCAGCTAATACCCAACACGATTTTGGTGTATCGGCAACCGATGAGACTTTTTCTTCTGGTGCGAGGAAGGCTGAAATCGGCGCGCCAAGCACAAGCTTGACTCCGTGCTTACGCAATTCACTGTGAGCATGGGCGGCCATCTCAGGATCAATTGGTGCCAGTACCTGATCCTTGCTATCGATAAGCGTGACCGATAGACCTTTGCGTGTCAGTTGTTCTGCCATCTCCAGCCCGATAAAGCCACCGCCTGCAATAACGGCCCTGCGAGGCTTCTGGGTATCCAACCAGGATTGAATCGAGTCTACATCTTCGATACTGCGCAGTGCGAACACACCGGCTGAATCGATGCCTTTCACCCTTGGTCTAATGGGAGAGGCGCCAGTTGACAGGATCAAATCATCATAGCTTTCCCGATAGGTATTACCGGTGGTGAGATTTTTTATCGATACTTGCTTAGCTTTTGCATCTATTTCAGCGACTTCATGGTGCACCCGTATATCCAGGTTGAACCTGTTCAACAATGAAGCTGGCGTTTGCACTACGAGGTCTTCTCTGGACTCTATCTCACCACCAAGAAAGTAGGGCAGCCCACAATTTGCGTATGACACGTACCCACTTCTTTCCAGCACGATGATTTCCGATTTCTCGGAAAGTCGGCGCGCTCTTGCAGCGGCACTCATTCCACCAGCGACACCACCAACGATGACGATTTTCTTTAGCGTTGGCTTAGAATTTGCAAGCATCAATCTCTCTCCTTTCAATTGAATATCCTGGGTGTGGACCTGATTAACCGCAGCAGTTGCTTTTTGACGTGTCTGACGGTTTAGAGTTCACGGTCATCGGTAATTGATTCCATGGTGCTCTCATCAGCAAAAGCCCGAGCGCGCAAGTGCCTGTTAAGCCTGCAAAAGTCAGCCCGGCTCCGAAAAATGTGGGAATTATCAAATACCATGGATTGACGAACACTCCCAGAAATATTCCGCTCAAAACTCCGGGACCTACGACCAGCTGAATCTGCCGCTCGATTGAGAGCATTTTTTTCCCTTCCTTGACCTTCTGCCCACTTTTGCGCCAGGCAAGGAGGCCACCTTCCAAGATGCTTGGCTGAAAGTTTCTGCCCAGCAGGGTGTAGGCGCCTTGCTCAGCGCGTTTGCCGCTGCGACATATAAGCACCAGCTGACCTGTTCGCGGAATTTCATCAAATCTGGTATCAAGTTCTGGCAGTGGCAAATTTATAGAACCGTCTATGTGTTCGGTCTCAAATTCGATGGGACTGCGTACGTCTATAAGGACAACGTGGCCATTGAGCGCTGCGACGTCTGCCGCGCTAATTAGCTGGCAACTTACAGAATTCGGCTGAACTGACATATAGGAAATCTCCTCGGGGACGAATTAACTATATCACTATCTGGTTATATGGTAAATCAGCCAATAGAATGATTGATTATTTGACTAGGTAGTTGTAAGCTGAGATTTAGTATCAGCGAGTTTTCAGGTATGAAAGAGCCTAAAAAACTGTTATCACGGGCAGCTCTGGAACTTGTAGCAGCTCGCTTTAGAGCAATGTCGGACGCATCGCGTCTGCAGTTGTTGCAGTACTTATTTACTGATGAGCGCTCAGTGCAAGAGTTATGTGAATTAACTGCCATGAATCAAGCTAACGTCAGTAAACACCTGTCGGTTTTAGCTGAACAAGGGCTAGTTCAGAAGCGACGTCAGGGGTTGTTCGTTTACTACAGTATTGCTGACAAGAGTACTTATGAAATTTGCGACATCGTATGCGGTGCCCTTGGGCGGCGTTATGGGCAAGTGATGCAAGAGCTATCAGGCAAGCCGTAGGAAAAACTGACTTTACGAGACGCTTCAATCGTGGCTGGGATTTGCATTTTGCATTGAAGAATATTTACTCTGCAGTGCCTCATATTCAGTTTGCAATTCATTCGACTCTTTCACGAGTTGATCGGCGGTGATAGTGCTTGAACCATCGGCTCCAGGAGCATTTGGATTGAGAGCATTGATGTAAATAAAACATTGAGATGCTAACGTACTATGAAGATGCGCTCGTCGGGTTTCTTCATTTTCAATTTCTGTGGCGGTCTGAACGAATGAAAAGACTTTCTTGGATTGCACGTAGTCACCAGAAACATTAGCGGCGTCTGTTGCAGCGTGAATACGGTTAGAAGAATCGACACCCTTGGTGGTAACTCCACGGTTAAATTGCAGTGCTCCACTTTGTACATTTGTAGCCATTGTTTGAGTGTTCAACCACTTCTGAAAATACGCCTCTTCCGGAATCTTGCCCTTTTCAGCTTGCAAAATTTGAATCATATTGCAGAGCTCAGTTTCTGAGCTTTTCAGTTGTTGCTCGAATTGTTGTAACTGTGAGCAGGCATCTTCGGCGGCCACTGCTAGCGGTTTCAGATTTGGTACTGCAAGTGGTGGCAAAGCCCGATTGTCTGGTCTTGCTTGCTGGTGAAATTCTTTAACATGCAAATCATATTGCTGTCTGTGATCTAAGTACAGACTGCGTGCATTTTGATAGTCGCTTAAAACTGCCGAAAATTTGTTGTAAGGGACCGACGGGCTGGTGATAGTTTGACAAAGTTTGATTTCGTTCGTCAGATTTCGATTCTGTTCAATAAGAACTGCGGCTTCGCTTGTAAGTAGTTTCGCGCTATCGAGGCGTTCGACACAAAATCTGTCAAATTCAGCATCTGTCATGTTTCCTTGAGAACAACATACCTGACTGGCTATCACCATCGACAGTGCCGCTTTAAAAATGAATGTTGATGCTATTGTCACTGCAATTTTTACTCAATTTTTTAGAGCGAGGGAATCCAGAACTGTAGCTAATTGCTCTGGGTGCGTAACTTGTGGACAGTGCCCGCATGGCAGTTCTATCGGATCTGCGCTAAATAACTCACGACTGAGGCGAATCGACCACTGAGGGTTAAGCAGTCTCTCTTTCATACCCACAATCGAAGTCATTTTGATATCGGGAAAATGGTCGAAAACGCACTTTTCTGTGAGTATCCTCGAAGAGAGTTGCTGGCGCATCAATGGAGCCGCCCAGTCGGCGACGTCTTCGGGGCAATCGTGAAACCAGTACTTTTTGGCACATTCGATATCGTTGTACGGATTGATTTGTCCAGTTGTTAAAAAGACGTCAGACTCAACTCCGCGCGCTCGCTCCATGAAACACTGTCCAGGTTTAGGCAGCGCTGCAGTGAGAAAAACGAGCTGGTTCGCCGGCATTCTTTCGTGCATAGCAGGAATGACCATTCCACTCATTGAATGTCCGACAAAAATGAGTTCAGAATTTTGCAGAGATTGGTCGGCGATAAAGGCACTTTCAATTGCCTGTAGTGCCACTTCAGCATAACGTAAAGCGCCGGACTGGGGCTCTTGAATGGGCAAATCACAGGTGATAGCAGTATGGCCCAATTTGTTCAAAACAGAAGCTAGTGGTCCGAAGCACCAGGCTCCGAGGTACGCTCCATGTACTAGTACAAATGTGCTCAAAGAGTGGTCCTCTATCGTCCAGCTTAATACTGCTTTTGCATTTGTGCGGCAAAATCTTCGATTGAAAAAACTGGATTCTGGCAAGCAAAGTTTTCACAGATGTAAATCGCAAGCGGCTTGCCTTTAACAGTCCGCGCCTCTAGCAATGGCGATGTCAAATTGTTTTGTTTCTTAAGCAGGACATTTAAATTGCTATCTGATTTATCACCGTCGAATGTATCGAAAATGACTGTTGTGTTTGGTGAGAATGTTTGGTTGATAATTTTATTGCAGGCGTCTATTTCAGCTGTTAGTTCATCTTTACCTCGGCTTGAGTCTTGCAGTATCACAATTTCACATGGTTTTGATAAGTGGAAATCCATGGCGCATAACAAATTTGAAAATTGATCCGGGTAGGTGCGAGCGGGAGACGCATATAGGTCGATCAAAATTTTTGCTTTATCCGCATAGAGTTGCTTGCCGGTGATGCGACTCAATTTCTCCAGAACAAAAGCGGCTGTGGATGTGCCTGATGGTATAGCACCGTCTGTATAGTTGCGTGTTCTGGTCAGTAATACTTCGTAGAGGTGCGGAGTGAAATACATACCGTTACCCGACTCGTCCCAGAATTGTTCGAGCATTACATCGGCTAAAGATGTTGCAGTCGTTAGCCAGCGCGGATCGCTGTCGACCGAGGAGAGATCGCAGAGCGCATCAATAAAGTATGTGTAGTCGTCCAAACAGCCGGCCAGCTTGGCCTGACCCTTACCCCAGGTGCGCAGAAGTTGTCCGTCTCTATATAAGTTGTCGAGAATGAATTGAGCGGCAGTTTTTGCCACCTCAAAATATTTGCGCTCGCCTATGACTTTGTAACCGCTGACGAAAGCGCTTATCATTAAACTATTCCAGCTAGTCAGCACTTTTTCGTCAAGTCCAGGTCGAATTCTCTGATTGCGAATTTTTAGCAGTTTGGCGGAAATTGGGACAAGCTTGTTCCAGAATTCGTCTACGCTCAATTGTGCAGCCGCGGCCGCTTTTTCCGGTCCTTCTGGTAGATGAAGGGCATTTGTATTGTGCTCGAAATTGCCATTTGCAGTGATACCAAAAGTTTTGACGATAAAGGCAAATTCATCGGCACTCAAGTACTTTTGCAGTTCCTTTTCAGACCAAACATAAAACTTGCCTTCTTCTCCTTCGCTGTCGGCATCAAGGCTGGAATAGAAAGCACCTTCAATGGTGCTGAGCTCATTTAAGATGAAATCGAATATGCCCGTTGCCACACGCTTCCAGTAGTCCCTGCCAAAAAGTTGATATCCGTCCAGGTAGACTTTTGCGAGCAGCGCGTTGTCATAAAGCATTTTTTCAAAATGGGGAATGAGCCACTGTCGATCGACTGAATAACGAGCAAATCCACCACCGATTTGATCGTGCATGCCACCATAGGCCATACGATTGAGTGATGTTTCGATCAGCTGGCGGCATTGATTAAACATTGCGCTTTCTGGTTGGGCGTGCAAATTCCGCATGATCAACGCTAATGTCATTGTGTGCGGAAATTTTGGCGCATTGCCAAATCCGCCCCAGACTTTGTCGAACGATTCTAAAAGTTTTGCGCAGGCAAGACCAAGCGTATCAATGTTGACTAAATTTTCACTTGATTGATTTTGACTGATTTTGTCCAGAGCTTTTAGATGCTCAGTCAGCTCATCTGCGCTTTGTGTAATGTCTGCGTTTTGTTCTGTCCAGGCAACAGATAGCGCTTTAAGCAGCGATTTAAAGGCCGGCAGTCCATGTCGATCAGTTGGTGGGAAATAAGTGCCACCATAAAACGGTTTGAGTTCCGGTGTCAAAAACACGGTCATTGGCCAGCCACCATGACCGGTCATCATTTGCACGGCTTTCATATAAATTTCGTCAAGATCAGTTCGTTCTTCTCGATCGACTTTGATATTGACAAAATGTTCATTCATTAAGCTGGCCGTTTGTTCGTCCTCAAATGACTCATGAGCCATGACATGGCACCAGTGGCAAGCTGCGTAGCCAATAGATAGCAATATTGGTTTGTTTTCCTTCTTCGCTCTTTCAAGCGCTTCCTGGTTCCACGGATACCAGTCCACAGGGTTCATCGCGTGCTGCTGCAAATAGGTGCTGGTTTCATTTAGCAGTCTGTTGGCTTTTACTATTTTGGCTTCATTTGCAGCATGGTCTATTTGGGCCAAGTCAACACCTCTGTATTACCGCGTGAGCAGGAACAAAGCCTTATTCTAGCAATGTCGGTGCGGCATTACTTCAGAGTAAACGGTCGTTTTTAGGTTGTCATTGATGTGAAAGACTCAAAAGCGTTATCAATGATTTCTCCGAATCACTGGAGAGAACGAATTGATAACGCTTTCAAGCTAGAGCAGGGCGAGATAATCCTGGGTTAATTGTGGTCGCGACGAATCTGGTTATTGACGCGGTTTTCTTCGTGGTTAATTTGATGTTGCTCGCCTTTGGTGATGTGGCCGCCGTTCATTCTGGCGTCACGCTGTTCCTGATGACGAATGCCGCGGTCTTCTCTTTTTAGCTGGTTGTAATGTCCGCCCAGTTGCCCTCTGTCTGCATTGACACGGTTGTTGATATTGTTGTCACGATGCAACACCTGTGCGCGGCGAGGATGATTGCGCTGAAACTGGCCGGCAAAGCTAGGAGCGGTCGAAGCAATCAAAAGACCCAAAGCTACAACGCTTAATAGGCTGGCTTTCTGGATCTTTGGCAAAATATTCATTGGATTTCATCCTTTTCTAATTGATTGATTTACGTTGGTTTCCGTTCCGATGTGTTACCAGGTTCTCGCAAATTCGTGGATAATTCGTGGACTGGTGATAGCTTATTCGAATAACGTGTGAATCTGGTGTTATGTCCAAAATTCTTGTAGTGGAAGATGAAAGGCAATTGTCGCAATTAATTTGCGATTGGTTGCGTGATGAAATCTATACGGTGCAAGCGTGTTTCGATGGTGCCGAGGGCTTGCGGCTGATGCTTGAAACCAATTTTGACTTGATCATCTTGGATGTTATGTTGCCAGGATTGGACGGGCTGAGCGTTTGCAAACAATACCGTGAATCAGGCGGCAGTGCTCGCATTTTGATGTTGACAGCAAAACGATCACTATCGGAAAAAGAAGCTGGACTCGATAGCGGTGCCGATGATTATTTGACTAAACCTTTTAAGCTGAGAGAGCTATCAGCCAGAATGCGAGCTCTTTTGCGTCGACCAGTTTCTCTAATGCCTGTTGTGCTGCAAATCGCTGATTTAACATTAGAGCCTGCTTCTCGAAAAGTTTCGCGTGGTGGCAAGGATTTGAAACTCCTACCTAAAGAATATGCGTTACTTGAAATTCTGATGCGCAGCCCGGGGCAGGTTTTGACGCCTGATTCAATAATAGATAGCGTGTGGGGTGAAAACAGTGATGTCGTGCCAGAAACGCTGCGTTCTTATGTTCGCTTTCTCAGGCAGAAAGTGGATGCGCCAGGTGATTCACCGCTAATTCATAACGTGCACGGAGTGGGCTATAAACTAGAGGCACAGTCAGATGTTCAGTAATGTGCGCTGGCGCATAGCACTCTGGTTCATCGGTTTATCTACTGCAGTTTATATTGTGCCCACGATGTTGTCGGTGGCGCTCTTTTACTTTAGCTTGAACAATGCTCTTGATAATGAACTGAAACTTCTCACCAGTAGCTTTGGTGGACATGCCGTCGTTTTACAAGACGGCAAACCGGCCTTTAGAGATTGGGTGCGTACGCTTCAAACTGAGCCAGGACGTACACCAGCAGCAATTCAATTATTCGATGCGGAAGGCAATTTGATAGAACGCTGGGGGCGCCCAGGCATCGGCATACCAAAATTCTTTCGGTATAAAAACGAAATACATGAAAATGGTCAATCTTTACGTGTAGCTATAACTTCATTGAAAATTGATTCGAATGTCGTTGGCTACTTGCAATTTCAATTACCGACAACTCAAAGAGACACTGCTGTCAGTCAGTTAGCCTGGATTATGACGTTGGTAGCGCCCCTGGTGCTGATTGGGTTGGGCTTTTGTAGTTATCTAGTATCCGAAAAGGCAACCGTTTCTATTCGCAATAATAATCGCATGCTCAGGCAACTGCTTGCAGATGCCAGTCATGAGCTCAACACGCCATTAAGCATCATTGAAGCAGCCGCCGAATCGCAGCAATGGAAAATGAAAAATACCGATGTCAGCACAGTCGACCTCGACTTGATTATCTCGGCGAGCGAACGCATGGGCAAAATCGTAGAGGACTTGATGCTATTGTCATCGCTTGAGTCACCTGAGATTCAAGCGGCTACCGCCGAAGTTCGACTAACTGAGGTTATCGAGCCAGTGGTTGCTCTTTTCGCTCCTAAGTTCAAACGCAAGGGAATGCGATTGACGGTTAATGAAATTCCTGAAGTTCTTATCAATGCTGATTCCAGTGCACTCGAGAAGTTGTTTAGCAATCTGATCGAAAATGCCTGGCGTTACACTGATACTGGTGGTGAGACATCACTGAAGTTTTCGCTAGACGGACATGTGGTGCGCACTATTGTTGAAGACAGTGGCATTGGTATCTCGGAAGAATCATTGAATTTTATTTTTGATCGTTTTTATCGGGTTGATAAATCGCGTTCACGTGAATCTGGTGGCGCCGGACTAGGTCTTTCGATCGTCAAAGCAATAGTACTAGCGCACCACGGCAGCATAGAAGTAAAAAGTAAACTAGGAGTAGGCTCGCAGTTTATTGTCACGCTACCTGTGAGCCAGAAAATCTGAGCGAGATTTGACGTTTCAGCTATTGAAAGCCTCTATTTTGTGTGCAATGTTGCACATAGGATGTAATACGACAGTCAAATAAGGTTTATTTCATGCTCTTTCTAGTTTGCAGCCATACTTTCGTCCCAGCGGTACTTGTCTAGCTGTAACGGTCGGGATGAGCCCTGTAAATATCATAGCTCAAGCCACCGTATGTGGTGTGAAATCGCTCCTCTGGTCATCGTCGACTACTTTTAATATTTCAAATTATCAGAGATACTGTTGTGCATTGCTTCAGTTACATCCTGGAGCATCGATTGTTTATCTATCGGAATAGTCTAAATTGTTGTTAGGGTTAAAACGACTTATTTCAGTATGTCTTTGCTGGCTTCTCCTGATGCCGCAATGCTTAGCTTACAGAGCCATTGGACATGTCGGTTATAGTCAGGAGGAAGCACTTCAGGCAGCAGAAATTCTCGGTATACAAGAGCCTGTAAAACAGCTGCTTGCCGCACAGACTCTCTCCGTTAGCAATTCGGACGAGAATTTGTTCAAACGAAGTTTGGTTCTAAGAAAAATTCTGCGTGGAGTTCTTGAAGTCCGACAAACCTGCAATAAGATCGATTTCGAGTTAGCCTATACATATGATGTAGTTCAAAAAGAAGAACGGCGAGAGAGCTTCATCAACGCCCTTTTTAACCTTGCCGTTTTCGCTCAGCTCTCCGCCTTCTACACGATGGAGCCATATTTTCGGCTGCAGAAGGACTTTGCAACATCGGCGATTTTCACGACGACCAGCGGATCGCTTGGCACAACAATCACCACGCTCTCCAAACTTCATGGAAAAGTAGCAAAAGCAAGCCACGTTGCTCCACTAAGAATTCTAGAAGGCATGGTTGATGGAGGTCCTGTAGATACAACGGGCTTGCCACCTCTTCTCACTACATACCTGGATGCTAAAGCGCCCAACTCAATGATCTCGCGAAGAGAAGAGCTATTCCAGATGTGGAAGAACAGCTATCACATTGATGCATCAAACGTTGAAAATCTGTGTAGCATCGCAAACAAGAATAAAGCCAGCATTCATTATCTTAACTCTAGAATATTGTTGCTTTGGTCGCTGCATACTTTCGTTCAGGATTTTGATCGGGATCTGCTGGCGTTGCTCAAATTGTTGAAACGCCCCGACTCTCAAAATGGTAACGCATCCGGTGATAAAGTAATCGCCACTGGTTACACGGATGGTGCCAATGAAGTTGCCCAACTTCTGAAAATACAATTGCAAGTCGATGAGCTGGAACGCCTTCGTAAGAGCAAAGTGGAAAGTGCCAGGCGCGACGAATTAGAAATTTTGGTACTTGAATCGACGCTCGAGGGTGCTCTCGAGTTACAAGTTGCAAGCGACAAAGTCGATGAGGAATTGAATTACAATCACCACGTTATTTTGGCGCAGCTTCTGGAGACCAGAGCGCGCTGGTTGCAATACAATTACAACCTTAACTTTTTGCAATCGGGCATTCTCGGGATAATCGCAGGAAGATTGTACTTGAGCCGCATTTCATTTGCCGGCGATCAAATGTTTGTTGTAGCAGGGAGCAACGGCAGTTGTTTAACGGCTATGGCAATGTTGGAAACTCATGGTGGCTGGCGAAAAGTAGATACTAGTCCGAATTCTCTAGCCGAAGTTCTTAATCTTCATCCTCCGACTGAATACCGTTTTTCTCCCTTTGTCTCTAGTTTCCTTAACGACTGTCCGCCTGGTTCGATGGATGGAAAATCGAGAAGGGAAATCCTCAACGATGTCTGGAAAAAGAACAAGGTGACAACCGCCAACCTTAATCGACCGAAAACGTTGAATGCGCTGGCATCAATGGAAACGCATAAATACGACACTATCAAGCAAGTCACTAATAGGCTTATTCTGCTACATTCTTTGAAAAAAGAGCTTGAGTCATTCCAGTTTGAAACGCTTGATTTGCTCCGAGCGACGGAGTAACGCATGCAAAATACGAATCGCACAAATCGAAAATATATCCCAATCATCTGCTTATTGACCTTGCAATTGTGGGTTCAGCCACAACCAAGTAAATCAGCCGAGAGCGTGCCAAATCTGACACAGCAAGCCGAAGAAGCCGCGAAATTGTTGGGCATCGACAGCCAGGTTCATAGATACTTGGAACTAAAGAATGATGGAAAATTGGAGACGGTTGACAGAGAAGCATTGAGACTGCAGACGACAATTGTCAGAAAAATATTGACTACTGGACTAGAGTTACGGACAGTCTCTGCAAAATTCGATAAAGAAATTACTCTAGAGCGCCAGGCATTGGATAAGGTTTCGCGAGAACGCGATTTTGTTGTCGCTCAAACAAACAATGCCAACTTTTTCCAATTGAATATTCTGGCAATTCTGATTGACGGTCCTCTCGGCGAATCTGCAAGCAAAAGTCGCGTTCGTACAAGCAATTATTTAAATATAGTTTCCGGCTACACCGTCGGTGGGCTAGCACTTCTTGCGTTTGCCGAGCAAAGAGGCGGTATCAGGCATTCCAAAGCCGAGCCCAATTTGCTCGGACAACCGCTCGGGCTCGATCCACCCAGCGACGAGCGGTTGCCGCCGATTTTGTGGTCTTATCTCAATTCGACAGCGCCTACATCCAAACGCGGATTAACCAGAAGAGAGCAGTTGTTGGAATATTGGAAAACTGCAAATGTCTTGCCAATAAATGTCCAAAAGTCGTCGACTAAAGAAAGAGTATCTGCTCTTGGCCCACATCACAGCAAATGGTGCGAAACTATCAAACTGATGAACGCTAGAGTGACTATGTTGTTTGATTTGCGAGCGATGACAGATCTTCTAAATACCGGACTGGTCGACTTGTTACATGCTTTAGATTGATTATTAGTGTTGCCGATAGAATGAACCAAAAAGGGAGTGAAAAAATGCTTATGCAAAAGCGTTTTCAATACATCAAAAAAACTGCATATTTGCTTTTGCCAACCTTGGCTATGGCAACGGTTGCAGCAAATTTCAGTAATGCTAGAGCCGGCAATATCGAGAGCGTCAAATTAGCCGCCGCAGAATCAACCTCTAGCACCGTTCTGCAACGATTGCATTCTGATGTTAAAAAGCTACCCGACGGCACCTTTTATGTACCGTGCACGCTGCCAACTATCCGCTGGGGCTATCTTCCCAATAAAGATTCAAAACCAATTTTGACCGTTCCTTCTAAAAGCGAAATCCTTTTCGACACCTTATCATCGGAAGGAATGGTTGAGGATCAAGGGCGCGATCCCGTCAATTTTTTTGGAAAATTCGGCGTGCCACCATCGGGAGTATTAGATGACGCAATAGAAATATGCGCCTCCAGTTTGCCTCATAGCATTGCCACAGACGGCCCACATATCATCATGGGGCCAATAGAAGTTGAAGGCGCACAGCCTGGCGATGTGCTGAAAATCGACGTAATTTCACTGACACCAAGAGTGCCTTACGGAATAATCGGAAACAGGCATGGCAAAGGAGCCTTACCCGGTGAATTTCCTCAAAACGCTGGTCCCGAAGCTGGTGCCAGCAAAGCGCATCCGGAATTGTTTGGAAATGTTTTCACATTCGTGCCGATTAAAAATGTCGACGGCGAGCTGCAAGCAACAGTGAAAACAACTTCCGGGAAGGAAGTACATTTCCCTATTCATCCCTTTATGGGAACTATGGGAGTGGCGCCGGACACGAGCAACAAAGTCAATTCGATACCACCATCATCATTTGGCGGTAATCTTGATCTCAAAGATCTGACACCAGGCTCTTCACTTTACGTCCCAGTGCAAGTGCCTGGCGCGATGTTCTTTACCGGCGATCCACACTTCAACCAAGGTGATGGTGAAGTTGCTTTGACGGCAGTGGAAGCTTCGCTCAGAAGCAAATTGCGATTAACACTTTTGAAGGCCGGTGATCCTGCGATACCACTCAAAGGATTATTCACGGAGCCGTTCGCAGAAACTCCGGACTATTGGATACCGATAGGTTTAGACGAGGATCTAAGTCAGGCAATGAAAAAAACAGTGCGGATAGCTATCAAATTTCTTGTTGACAGAATGGGCATGGATGGTGCTACGGCGATGGCTTATTTGAGTGGCGCCACCGATTTCGAAATTACACAGGTTGTAGATCAGACAAAGGGCATACACGCGCTCATCAGCAAAAAGGATTTTGCGGAAGTAACGGAGCAGCATCAAAAATAAAAAATATCAGTTTCTCAAAAAAACTAGCTGTTGAAAGCCTTTTCTAGCTCATCAATTTTTAGTTTCTGCGATTTCATAATTGCAGCTAAAGCTTTTTCGCGCTTCGCTTCATCCTTGTCTGTCATCATTTGCGCGACAACGGTAGGCACCACTTGCCACGACATACCAAATTTGTCGGTGAGCCATCCACACTGACCCGGTGCGCCACCATCTGCTTGCAGTTTCTCCCAGATTTCGTCAATTTCATTTTGAGACTCACAGTTGACGATAAATGACGTCGCCGGTGTAAATCCGAAACCGTGGTCTATTGGGCTATCCATGGCAATGAATTGCTGTCCGTCAAGTTCAAAAGCTGCATGTTTTACAGCTCCTGGTGCCTGTTCACCTGCCTCGTATTTAACGAGATAGTCGATCTTTGAGTTTTTGAAAATGGCCGTGTAAAACTTGATTGCTTCTTCGGCACGAGCTTTTTGATCGCCGGTGAACATCAGGCAAGATGAGACCTTTTGTGATGTTTTGTCGGTGAGATTGAGCTGCCACGAGACACCAAATTTGTCCTTGACCCAGGCGTATTTTTCGCTGAATGGATATTTGTTGAGTTCCATCAAAACAGAACCACCAGCAGACAATTTTTCGTAAAGCCTGTCGATTTCATTTTCAGATTTGCAGGTTATATAAAACGAAATGGCAGGATTAATTGTGAATACCGGACCGGCGTTCAGGCCCATTAATTCTTGACCGTCTATTGTCAATGTAATGGTCAGTACTGAGCCTTTCGGTCGGTGATGCACTTCATGTCCGGCTTCGCCATAGTGGGTCACCGAGCCAATTTTTGCGTTTTCAAATATAGAAGCATACGTTCTCATTGCTTCTTCGGCATCGTTATCGAACCACAGGCAAGTTGTGAATCTGTTCAGAAGTTTTTGCATGCGGCCTCCTTAATGCCTTGTTAGCTGCTAGGGGTGAGCCCGCTCAGTGCGTGGCACCTATGAATCACGGCTAGTATAGTATCCTCGGCCTTTGCAGTCATCTAATGCAACATTTTTTTAGCCAACAGCCGCCTCTCGCCGTGATGCTAAGATTGAGCTTTCTCAAGGAGCCGTAGTGCTATCTTCAGTCGATATTTTGCTAATAGTGAGCGCATTTTTGGCGGGCGCTATCAACTCCGTTGCTGGTGGTGGCACCTTTTTGACATTCCCTGCTCTTCTTGCCACTGGTATCTCGCCGATCATGGCTAATGTCACAAGCTCGGTGGCAGTTTTTCCTGGCAGCTTTTCTTCTGCTTACGCTTATCGCAACGATTTTAAGAACAATACCGAGATCTACATGCCTGCAGCCATACTGGCCTCGCTGATAGGCGGTTGGCTCGGTGCGACAGTCTTGATGCATACGCCGCAAAAGACATTCTCTGAACTTATTCCGTGGCTGATTCTTGGTGCCACTTTATTGTTTGCCTACGGCAAAAAGGGAGGCGAAAAGCTGCGCAATCACTTCAAGTTGGGCAAGATAGGCACTGCTATTTTGTTCCTTCTAATTGGCTTTTACGGCGGGTATTTTGGCGCTGGTATAGGCATATTGACACTTGCCGTGATGGGATTGCTTGGGATGAGTGACATCAACAAGATGAATGGACTCAAAACAATTCTTACAGGCGTGATGAATCTGGCGGCAGTCATCAATTTTTTATGTAATACCCAAGTGTACTGGCATGGCATGATCATCATGACGATTTCGTGCATCATTGGCGGTTATGTGGGAGCTGCCACCGCTCGCAAAGTTCCTCAGAAGGTCGTTAAGGCAACTGTGATTTTAATAGGAGTGGCATTGACCGTTTACTTTTTTGCTTTTCCTGCCTGATACTCTCTTTGAATGCTGAGCGCAAGATACTCTTTAGAGGGCTAATTCTACGGATTCCGCGTCCAACTCTTGCCACTTATCGCTGCTGGAAACGACTTTATTTCTGACCAATTTAATGAAGCAGTTTGCCCCGGCAACGACTCTTCGGGCCACTGAGCCCAATGGTGCGCTGTCGGTGGTTGATGCTGTATGCGTTCCCAAAACAATTAAGTCCGCGCCCCACTGTTCGGCGAATTCAATAATTGTTTCGGCTGCATATCCCTCGATAACTACAGGATTTATCTCAATGTTTTTTAGACATTTTCTCAACAAAGAGCAGCGTAATTCGAGCATCTCCTGAGCCTTGGCTAACAACCGTGTTTTCATCTGCCCGCTCGTTCGTATGTCGCTGAAACGTTGTGGGACCACGTCTTCCAAAGGCGCTAGAACAGAGATAAGAACAAATTGTTGGTCGGTGGACCATTGTCCTTCTGCAATCCAGACAAGAGAGGCATCAGCATTTTTCGATTCGTCATAGCAAACGAGTATCCGTTTCTGGTCCAAAAAGTTCCTGCCGTATTTCGGTGTCTTAATGATCTCTATTGAACAAGGTGCTCGTTCCACCACGGATTCGGATACGCTGCCCAGGGCGTAGCGTTCTATGCCTTGTCTTCCATGTGAGCCCAATACTATTAGGTCTGCGTCCCATTTAAGCGCCGCTGCAATGATTTCATCGCTGGCATTGCCAAACTCCAGCCTTAGCGCAATTTGAGCGTCAGGCTGACTTTCTAAAAGATCTGCTTTTTTCTGCTGTAATACCTCAAGGGCCGCGGCTTTCATTTCTGTTTGCAATTTCGTCAAAGCTGGTTCGGAATAATTCTGCCGATTAACGGAGACCGTCGTGGGATTGTCGACCACTGTGCACAGGCAGAATTTTGTGTCTTTTGGCCAGGTACGCACTTTAATCGATTGCAGAGCTAGTTCTGAATGTTTTGATGCATCTACTGCTATTAAAATTCTCAATTCGCTTATCTCGCAACCCATGATGCCTAGCGCCGAGTGACCAACGCACGATCTGTAACCCCATTAGTAATGGCACCAGCATCCCACTTTTGCGTGAGTAGGGCATCAGTCGAAAGACCGAGACGATGTAGGCGTACTCCTTAAGAAGCATGCGATTAAGGTAAGACAGCCAATAAACCGTGTATGCTCATGACTTAAGTGAGCCAATACGATGTTCTCGTGCCAAATGTCATTGACTATTTACTTTATTGCTGCAAGTGCCTGAATATATGTATTAGGTGAGTTCTTTGAAGAGCAGTTATTGTATGAGCACAAGAAAGATTTGTTTTTTATCTTTGATTTTGGCTGTGGGGTTGAATGCTGTCTTTGCGACCCCATCTTTTGCAGGTTGTCTCTGTAATGCATTAGCTACATACATATTGAGCGGCGGAAGCCTGTTGTTCGTATCGTTTATCGCAGGCGCGCTTTTGATGTTGTTGCAGCGCAATTGGCATTATTCAAAGCGATTGGCATTGGCAGGTGCAGTTTTATTAGCCCTGGCAGTAGCGATGAGCGCTGCCCTCAATTCGAACTTGTGGTACTCGCCTGGTGTCATAGCCAATTCAGAGGCATGGTTAGAAGGTGGTGTTCCTGCGCACTGGATATCGCTGCTCGTGATTGCGATTGGATTCGGTCTTTTGTTCATCGCCTGCTCCATGCTTCCTAGTGTGATAGCTTTTCGGCGTCAGCTCGAAAACAGAAATGTGATCGGAACTTTGAATATTTTGATTCTTTTGATCCCTGCTGCATTTGTGATGGCACCCCTTCTTTTTCAAGATTTAGCCAGCAGTTTTGTCATGATGTTCTGGTCGACGCTGTTTACTAACCCAAAGCTCCTCTCGCAAATTCCAGAAAACTTGCACACTTCTATTACAGTGTGGAGCATTCTGCTTGGAGTGTTTGCAATTGCTTGGGGAAAGCTGCTTTTCGAAGCGAGTCAGTTGAAGGATGTTGTGGTGGTGAAGGAAGCGTCGTGACCACTAGGTCATTTTTGCGTGTGCGAAGCGGTTGGAATTAAAGTGACATCGTCAATAGAAAAGAAGAAATGACTCTCTGGAATTCGAGGGTAACCGATGTTCTTTTGCACGTTGCCGATGATTGTCGTCGTCAAATGGCACAGCTTGCCTGCTAGTTCTATGGAATCTCCAAATTCGCATTGTTCGATTAAGTGGTCTAATTTTTTTCGCCTGGCATCAGTTCCTATCCAATTCTGCGGACTTTTGCAATGGTATTTGGGCTTCTTGGTCGTTTGGTGATACTCTTTCACTTCAAATTTAAAGGTGACTTCGCCGAGTGTTGGGCACGGCAATGGATCAATCGATATTTGAGTGCTAGGTTTTCCATTTACAATTACGCCCACGCGACCATTTTGAAGTCTAATCAATTTCCCTTTGACAGACACTTTTTGACCGACATGTTGCGCTACAGCTGCTTCGTTTAGGGAGGAGATGTCATTTTTATCAGTGATTTTATTTGTGTGATTGCAGATGGAGCATGCTGAGATTCGGGCTCGGAGTTCGCGAATGCGAGTGGGCACAAGGCTGCGAGAATTGCCAGGTTAGCGATTGACGATTGTGCTTTCATAATCTCCTATTATTCTCTCGCATCAATGAGCACTATTCTTTATACTTCGAAATTAGCACGTCCCCGATTCAAATATCCGAATGCGTCGCTGGGATCCACTTTTATTGCCATTTCTGCATTTTCGTATGCATGCTGATAATCCTGTAGGCAATAATACGCCCAGCTTCGATCGCCGTAGTTTGCGGCGTACTCGGGCTTTAATCGCGACGCTGTTTCGAAATAGCTTTGTCTAAATCTGCCAGTGCATGCAACCCGGTGCGTAATTGATGCGTGTTGAACGCCTGATCAACTCATGTTCAACGCGTTTCAAATGGTAGCCATCATTTTAAATGCTGAGCTGAACCGCTGAGCAGGTGGCTTTTAGGCTTCAGTTGTTCGATTTGATGATTCGAGCTTATAACCAAAACCATAAACATTAACTATTAAAGAGTTTGCATTTTTCGAGTCAAGTTTGCGTCGAATTCTCTTGATGTGACCTCGTACTGTGTCTTCCATTAAATCATCGGCCTGACCCCACGCTTTTGCCAGTAGTTCTTTGGCACTGAAGACTCGATTCGGATTTTTGAAGAAAAATTCGAGCAGGTGGAACTCTTGCGGCGTGAGATGCACAGATTTTCCACTTTTTGTGACCTTGCATTCGTTGACATCCAGAATGATATCTCTGACTCTGATGACAGTATTTAAGGGTAGATTGCCTCTTCTTAAAAGAGCCGAAACTCTCGCGGCCAGCTCTTTGAGGTGAAAAGGTTTAGTCACATAGTCGTCTGCACCCTGCTCGAACGCTTGTTCTTTTGAAGCGATACCGTTTCTTGCAGTCACGATTAGAACTGGGGCACTACCTGCGTTCCTGCGATATTCCTGGCAAATCTCTATGCCGTTCTTACCAGGCAGCATAAGATCCAATATCAGCAACTCATAGTCTTGGTTTTGCGATTTGATCCGCTCAAAAGCTACCTCTCCATTTGATAATATCTCAACGTCATGCTCGTGTTGCGTTAGCCACCCTGCCATCAGGGTCGCTAAATCAGGTTCATCTTCAACCAGTAGAATTTTTGCCATGAGGTTTTGTTCGATGTTCGTCTTCTAGTCCAGGTATTATTGACCAAGCCAGCTTCTGCCGCCATGTGAATAGCCTTGAATAACGGTGTTATGATTGAATGATGGAATTGAATCTAGCCCGGTGTCTGCTGGCGTGGAATAGATGTTCTGCTCAAAACTCGGCGATGCGCCTGAGCTAAATAGTCGCGATGTATCTGTTATTGATCGCAGAGCGGGACTAATTTGCGGTGAAGTGTAATAGTTATAGCTATTGGTTTGCGAAAGCGCTGGGTTGCGAATGATTGGGGCATAAACTGGTTGCGTCGCTGGCGCGCTCTCAGACGTTACACTTTCTGTGCCGAGAAAACTGCCACCAATGCCTGTATTGTTTCCGCGACGATTGTGTCTTGTTTCTGTCGATGCGCCTGGATCTGTGCTGCTCAAAGGATTGTTGGCGTAGTTTGAAAGAGGGAGCGCTGTGGCGTTACCAACTTTAGCCGAAGTCGTTCCAGCTACTGCCTGAGCGAAGGACGGAGATGTTGATGCGACTTGAGCGCAGACGGTAGTTAACCCCAGCAAAAACATTGCAGATTTCGTGCGATTTTCAGTCATTTCTATTCACCACCAGCTGAACTTTTCATCATTGCTTTATTCATGTCATTTTCCGTGGCGGCTTTAGCGATCAACTTGGTGCCTGTCTTCAACTCATTGGTTGCCTTAAGCGCAACCAGGTCGCCTGCTTTGACATTGCCGACGATTTCTACGAGGTCGCCCATGCTTTGTCCACGTGTGACGTCAACTCTTTTGCTGACACCGTCTTTAGTGACGATCACAAAGGTACCCTTTAAGTCGGTTGATACCGCTGGTGATGGTACGAAAAGGGTCGGATAAGGTCTACTTACTTTCCAGGTGACGGAGGCAAACATGCCTGGTTCAAGTTCGCCATTCCTATTGTCGACATTGAGTTCAACGGGCATGGTGCGAGTTTTTGTGTCGAGCGCATAACCCAATCGGGCAACTGTGCCTTGGAATCGCTTGCCAAGAAATGCTGGCACTGTAAAGGTTAAGACTTGCCCGTCTTTTAGACCGGCTACGCAATCTTCTGGCACAGCCACCACTAAACGTAAAATGTCTTTTTGCTGGATTCTCACCAGTGGCTCATCGCGTCTGGAGGCATCAACTGCGACGATGCTGCCTTCATGGACGTTTCTTTCAGTGATCACCCCATCAAAGGGAGCTCTGATATCTAGATAAGTGGTCATTGCCTGCAGAGATTTGACTACGTTTTTTGCAGCAAGAACATTGTTTTTCTCGGAGAGAACCACTGCCTGAGCTGCGCTTACTTCTGAACCAATCGATTCGACGCGGGCGCTGTCAGATTCAACAGCTTTGGCTTGCACATCTACTTCATTCAGAGCAATTGCCCCAGGAGTTTTTGCTGCTACTCTCAAGCGATCCAGAGTCAATTGATCTGAGTCGAGTTTTGATTTGACTTCGACTTTTTTCGATCGTTCACTGGCAAGTCCGCTCACGCTTCGTTCATACGATGCTTCGGCGGCGCTAACTTTAGCTTCAGCTTCTTTCAATTTTTGATCGAGTTCTGGGCAGGAGATGGTAATCATCTTTGCCCCCTTTTTCAAAACAGAGCCTCTATCAACACCAATGTAGGAGATAAAACCTTCGACTTTGGCGTGAATAGGCACGTTTTGATAGGCTTCAAGTTCACCTGGCAGGGCAAATGTGCGGTCAAGTTGTTTTAGTTGTATTGGCACCACAGGGACTGTTGGGACAGCCGCTTTGTTTTCAGAATCTTTGCTTTGTTCGGTGTCTTGGCTTTGCTCGGACGTTTTTGCTGGCGCAGAATCTCTATCTTGTCCGCAACCCGATATGGTGCATCCTACCGCTAAGATAAGCAGCGGCGAAAAAACGTTTGCTCGCGGGAAAAAAAGGCGCTTCATCGATTAACTCCAACAGGCAACGGTGACACTGTATTCTCAATATTATCCTCGGGTAGGACCGAGGCTCCGCGGCGCGAAGCCTTCTTTTGCACTAAGGCATATATTTGAGGCAAAATCAAAAGAACGGCTGTCGTCGATACCAGCAATCCGCCAATAACTGCTCTCCCAAGCGGAGCCGTGCGGTCGCCGCCTTCGCTCATACCAAGGGCCATCGGCACCATGCCAGCAATCATGGCAATACTGGTCATCAGCACCGGTCTTAAGCGTGCGGCGGCGCCTGTGATGGCTGCTGTTTTCGCTGACAGTCCAAACATGCGACGCTCCTCAGCAAAAACCACGACAAGAATTGAATTGGCTACTCCCACGCCTATTGCCATAATTGCGCCCATGAATGATTGCACGTTGACGGTGGTGTTAGTCAGGGCAAGTGCGGAGATTGCACCAAACATAATGGCAGGGATGACCGAGATGATGATCAGCGAAAGTCTGACTGACTGGAAGAAGCCAACCAACAGCAGGAAAATTGCGACGATTGCAAAGCCAACTCCGAGGATCAAAGCATCGAAAGTTTCTTTCATTGTCGGTACCTGACCGCGAATGGTCACTTTAATACCTCTTGGAGGCGCGCCCAGGTCTTTGATCGTCTGTTGTACCAATCTCGCCGCTTTGCCTAAGTCGTCACCAGATAGGTTCGCCGAAATGCTAATCATTCGCCGCATATTGTAGTGATCGTATTCGCCAGGCATGCTGCCGAAATTGGTAGACGCCACATCTCTAACGAAAGGACCAGAAAAACTACCTGTTTTTATGGGGATATTACCGACTGTGCGCAGCGAATTGATGTCACCTTGCGGAACTTCAACCTGCACCTGATAAGAAAGACCGCTCTTGGGATCGGCCCAGTAAATTGGTGTGACGAAGCGGCTGGAGTAGGTGGCTGCAATCAAGGCCTTACCAACGTCATGGACGGTCACTCCCAATTGTCCTGCCCTTACTCTGTCGACTTTAACATTGAGAGTTGGGTAGTCCAGCGGCTGAATTATTGTGATATCCCGCAGATAGCTGATTTTCTTCATTGCTTCAGTTAGGCGGGCTGCATATTCCTGGTCGCGATCAAAATTTGGACCGTCAATGTCGACTTGCAACGGAGTCGGAGAGCCAAAGTTCATTACTTTGTTGACGATGTCTCCTGCTTCAAAAGTGATGTCGACGTTGTCTAGTTTGTCTTTAAATTGTTGGCGCAATTTTTCTTCGAGCGCTTTGATTTGCACTTTCGCTTTCTCTTTAAAAGAAACCATCAAAATTGCTTCTTGTGGACCGCTCGTCCACATATAAGCGCAACTGACCGCATAGCTTGGTGGTTGAACGCCTACATAACCTACGGACACTTCGACATTGTCTGCGCCTACATCCTCAGAGATTATGTCCAGAGCTTTTTTGGCAATTACTTCGGTTTGTTCGAAGCGCGTTCCGGTTGGTGCTTTCAACCTCAGTTGAAAGCCTTTGGGATTGCCTGCAGGGAAGATTTCGCTGCCAAGCATTGGGTAGATCAAAAATGTTGTCATGCCAGCTAAGGCAAAGATGATAATGGAGACGATTCGGAATGGCATAATTCGAATTAAGACTCTTTGATATTTTTTTCGAATTGCGCCCATCAAACCTTTTTCTTCGTTATGAGCTGGTTTGTGGTGTCCGTTGTGGATCTCATCGTGAACACCTTCTGGTTTTGGATGAGCTTTTAAGAGCCATGCGCTCATTACTGGAACGAATGTGCCCGATAGCAAATAGCTAGCGAACATTGCTAGACCAACCGCTAGAGATAGAGGCACAAACAGAGACTGCGTCGCACCGACCATGAAAAAGGATGGCGTAAATACCGATACCACAGACAACATGGCGAGCAATCGCGGTATCACAACTTCTAATGACGCGTCGTAAATCGATTTAAGTAATTCAGTTCCTTGGGCCAAGTGGCTGTGAATATTCTCGATGGTCACAGTGGCTTCGTCCACCAGAATTCCCACAGCAAGAGACAATCCACTCAGGGTCATTATGTTGATAGATTGGCCTGTCAACCACAGACCGACCACAGCCGCTAGAAGCGCAAAGGGGATGTTGAGCACTACAATCAGTGAACTTTTTAAATCTTGCAAAAATAGAAGAACGACTCCTCCTGTTAGTAAGGCACCAATGCCGCCTTCCATCAATAACCCTGAAAGCGCCTCAGTGACATAGACAGACTGGTCAAAATCGAAACTGCATTTGATGTCTTCGGGCAAGAGTGATTGCATGTAAGGAATTTGTTTTTTGACACCATTAACCACAGTGAGAGTGGATGCACTCGCTTGTTTGGAAATCGCCATGTAAATCGTCCGACGACCGTTGACCAGGGCGTACCCGGTCAAAATATCGGTCGTGTCTTCGACTTTGCCGATGTCGTGTAGATAAACGGCTGGGCCGCTTTGGCCTTTGATGGGCAAATCACCGAGCTCCTGAATATCAGTAACTACTGAATTGATTTTGGCCATGCGTTGCAAGCTACCGGTTCGCACCACACCGGAGGGAATGATGACGTTGCCGGTATTGATTGAGCCAACGATGTCGTCTATAGAAAGATGATATTGACTCAGTTTACTGGCATCGACTGTTATGACGATGGAACGCTGATTGCCGCCAAAGGGAGGTGGAGTAGACACACCAGGTGTAGTTGAAACGATTGGTCGGATTCTGGCATAGACAAGATCTTGGATTTCGCCCAGACTGCGCGTCGGGCTAGAGAAAACCAGGTAACCGACCGGCACATTACCTACGTCATAGCGCAAAATAAAGGGTGTAACTGTTCCTGGTGGCATGTATGCACGCGATCTTTCAACCTGGGCAACGACTTGAGCCATGGCGTCAGACATGTCTGCGTCAGGTCTGAAATATACATCCATGACCGACGCGCCCTGGATTGTTTTCGAGGCAACGTGGTCAACACCACTTATATAGAAAAAGTGTTGCTCGTAAAAGGTCACCATGTAACCTTCCATTTGTGCCGGGTCCATGCCGCCGTATGGCTGAATGACTGTCACTCTGGGCAGGTTTATTTGCGGAAAAATGTCGACTTTCATTCTGGTCATGGCGACCATGGAAAATAGAACAACAGCAGCCACAATGACGATAATTGTGACGGGGCGACCCATAGCCAGGCGAATCAGACCCATCTGTTACATACCTCTTTGAACGCGGTCAATTTCAGCCAGAAATGGCTTAAGATCGCCGTGCACTGATGCCACTGCTAACAGTGCTCGCCATACACCAACTTTGGCCATGGCTTCTTGTACGCGAGAATTAGCAAGGGTCTGATTGGCTTCAGCAACCTGGGCGACTGAGCCTAATCCTGTTTTATACCGAGCTTCAGACTGACTGACCGCCACTTGTGCGGCATGAGTTTGGATTGGCATATTTTCGGCCAGAGCCAGCGCGGCTTTGACTCTGGCTCGAGACTGAACATCTTGCGTGCGTAAACTCTGCAGGATTAGATTGTATTCCTGCTGCTGTTCGCTGATGCGTTGAATTTGAACCTTCTTTTGCGCTCTGATGCGATAAATGTCCAGAAAATTCCAGTTGATGATCAGAGCCGCTTGATAGTTTGGTACCGCTGGTAGTGTCCCGCTGCCCTGCGCGCTGGTAGGGCGACCATTGAGGTTGCTCAGTCCAGAACCTCTGACATTAAAACCTGCGAGAAAATGAAAAACGGGAAAATATTCTTTGTCCAGAATTTTCTTTTGCGCCACTTGCACCTGGAGCGCGGCACCAGCAGCCTGCAATATAGGCACGTTATCGAAAATTGGCTGTGCTTGTTGAATCTGCGCAGGTTCGTCTACGTCGACAATACCCGTTTCGTTGATCATCACTGGTTGTCCGCCAAGACCAAGAGTATTAGCTAGATTGGCAATTGCAATGTCTTTAGCCAGTGTCGCGCGAATGAGATCATTACGCGCGTTTGCATATTGAGCGTCAGCAAGCGAAGCGTCAGCGCCCGGTTTTAAATCTGCACCGACTTGTGCGTGAACCACGTCGCTAAACTGCTTGAACGACAACATATTTTGTTGCGCTGCTTTTACTTGTTCGTATGCCACCACGGTGTCCAAGAAAGCGCCAGCAGTGCTGAGACCTACGTCTAATTGGGTCGAGCCGTACTGCATTTGCGTTTGTTTGTATTGCGCTTTAGACATATTAATGCGCGCTTTGTGCAAACCAAAATCGATAGGGGCCCAGTCCAAACTGACACCAGCACCGCTCGAGAACATTGGTTCCATGTTGACGTTTGGAAAGGCAGTTCCTGTGATACCAGCAAAAACAGGACTGCCGAAAAAGACCTCGTTGAGCTTATTATGACTGGCCATGATTTCCTGAAATTGAAAAAGACTATCAGGCAGATACTCATTCAACTTCTGCAGGTGAACGCCCTGGCGCGACGCATTGACCTGCGCTTGAGCTTTCAATATATTTGGATAATTTTGTTCAGCATAGTCGACGGCTTGTTTCAATGTCAGACCGTGACCATCGATATTGCTTTTTTCAACTGCCTGATGAAGTATCAGGGGAGTTTTTGTTTCTCCCTCTGGTCGCGCATAGCCTCTTAAATCAATGCCCGCTGATGGAGCCGTCAGATCTTGAGATGGCAGGGAAATCGGAGCGGTGGTGAGAGCCGACGGCGGTTGACCGGCAGACTGTACATTGTCGCTTTGCGGACTTAAACGAGAGGGATTAGCCAGGCTGCCTGGACTTGCTGGCTCGCCGAGGCCAGAGAGGGCTGAGCTTTCGGCTAGAGCTGAAAGGGTGCCACTACAAAACGTGAAAAAAGTACAGCATGCTACCAACACATTCTTGTGCCGGCGATTTTCTGTGCGCTCTAAAGAAGTAGAACCAGTTGTTGCCATAGTTGCTCGTAAAATAAGCATCGAGAATTCTGAAACAAGAGCAAATCTTGCTCTTTGGTTCGCAAACCCTTAATAGTAGGAATCTACAGCAAAGTGGGCGACAAAGTGTGCAAATTTAGTGCAAGGACGTCTCACTCAAGGCGATGTTATGGGCTCTTTAGTAATTGACGTGTGCTTGGAAAGTCCAATGAACGACTTTTAAACAAATCAAGCAGACCGGTCATATGACCGGCCTATTGAGTTAAATCTGCTGGTTCAAAATGAGCTTTTAGGGTGTCGTTGCAGTGCCGCCGTTCCCTGCGCCAGCGCCGCCGCCGTTTGGTTGGCCACCACCACCACCGCCTTGCCCACCACCGCCGCCGCCGCCGAAGCGTCGTCTAAGAGCGCCTCCGCCACCAAACCCTTGACCTTGTCCGCCGCCCTGTCCACCGGCTTCACGAGCAGCTCTGCGTTGTTGCATAAAGGATTCCAAGGCTGCGCGCTCTTTATCATCCAGTTGACCGTCACCATTGGCATCAAAACGAGCTCTCAATTTTGCTCTGCGAGCCTCTCGTTCTGCGTCATTGCCTCCACCGCCGCCTCCGCCACGTCCACCAAAGCCTCCACCTGCTTGTCCATTACCACCACCAGCTTGACCGCCGCCATTACCGCCGCCATTGCCTTGTGCTAGCGAATTGGAATCAGGTGCTGGTAAACGATTTTGCGCATGGACTTCTGTCATGGCACTGCCTGCTGCAAATATCAAAGCGGCGATCGCCACTCCTTTTGTGATCACAGCTTTGTTATGAGACTTACGCTTGGACATTTTGCACACTCCCTGCTTTCTGCTTTAGGTGAATTCACTTGGAACGAATGAATAACACTCTTAGGATTCATCTACCCAACTATTAATACGTTGCAGACACCAGGAAAGTTCAAAGATCGACCAAACTTTTTCAAACTACCAAACATTCTGTTTTGTTGGTTAGAATAATGCGACTGAAAAGCAGAGTAAAATCGATGGCGCTGAAGGATTACGACCCTAGAAACGTAGGCTTGCTCAACCCAGTTGTGTATGGCTTCATTTGGGGACTCTTGTATTTGCTTTTAACCAGCGCGTTCATTCGCGAAGAATTTCTACATTTTGTCGATCGTCAACCGATTGAGCAAGCAAAAAAGTGGGTACCGGTTGCCGCCCAAGTTGGTGAATTCTCAATTGCTCCAGTTTATGTTTCGGACGGCAAAATACACGGGCATGAAGAATATAAAGTGAGAGTGCGTTATAAGTATGTCGTCGACGGAGTTTCGCATTTTGCACAGCAGGATAAGTTTCTAGATTATCCTCATAAACAGGGTCAACTGCCGCCTGCTGAGTGGGGGACGCCAAGTTTTCTCACATACTCAAAAACGACCGAAGAAAAAATGGCGAGCGATTATGCCGAAGGCTCGCAGCATGTTGTCAGATATGACCCAGCCAATCCAAATATGGCCTTAATCGATTTCAAAGTAGCTCCTGACGACGCAGGTGACTGGCAAAGGCGAATGGAGCTTTTGGGGCTGCTCATTTTAGGCGTTGCGATTTGGTGGGTGGTTAGTTCTGGTGCGCTCAAAATGCGCTAGCGCTCTAGAACATTATTTTCCGGTAGCCGGCTAATGTCGATTCGACTGTTTTATCCCATGTCAATGCAGATGCCGTTTTTCGAGCATTTTGAGACATAGACTCGCGCAATTCAGCATCTTTAATTAAAGTTGTCATTAAGCTGCTCAGCTCTTTTGCGTCAAGGTGATTTTTCAAAATCAAACTATCATGACCGTCAGTGAGCACTTCAGAGACTCCTGTTACTGCACTGACTATCGGTACCAGACCCTCGAGCATACCTTGCACCGGCGCCATTCCAAATGGTTCAATGCGCGAAGGTAAAACAACTACTTGAGCCTGCGCAAATACATTCTCCATATCTTTGCGGAATCCCAGGTATTCTACTTTGTCGGTTATACCAAGAGTCTGCAAACGTAGTCCATCGACTGGCTTCTGCGAAAGTCCGGCGATTATCAATCGATATGGTGTGCCATTTGCTTTTAAGATTTTGCAGGCAGCAAATAGTATGTCCAGCCCTTTTTTGCGGAAGCCTTTGCCCACGAATAGGAAAGTAACAGGCTTTTGGGCCGTATTACTTTCAGACGGTGCTGCATTTTTATCCTCAATTTTAGGAAAATTGGCGCCAGGATAAGCCACCACATATGATGTTTGCCTATGATTTTGATCGAGTGAATAAACTGCTCGGAAATCATCCTGCATCACTTTTGAGGGAAAGACTAAAACCTTGGCCTCACACAAAATCCTGTCTTGTTCAAAGCGTCTCTTATAAGCGGTCGAATAAAGCATTTTCAAATTTGAAAGCAGTTTTTCCCAGGTCTGACCGACCGTGCCTAGGCGGTTGGCGGTGTGATTATGGAAACTCGCCACATTGTGTCCCTGCATGGGCAGATGCTGTGAATGGATGATGTCGAAAGGTCCGAGTTCTTTGACAGCTTTTGTGGCGGCTTCAAAGTGATGCTTGATCCGTACTGCTTTGCGGTCTTTCTTGTTTGCTCTTTCAAAAAAGGAAACTTTTAAGTTCCGGTGCGTAAGGTTGGAGTCGGACTCTTCGCAGACAACTGTGACGTTGTGTCCTCTTTCAAGCAATCCTTCAATTGTGCGGTGAGCATAAAGTTCGAGCCCTCCTTTTTCAGAGAAGGCTCGCACGACCATGGCTATGTTCAGGGCGCGAGCGTCAGTTTCAGTGCCCTGATTTGCCATACTTCAATGATTGCGCAGTGCTTCAAGAAGGCCATCATAGAGCGCTACATTTGCGTCCAGCACTCCATTTAAACCGAGCATGACAGCGTTCGTATGATTTTCAGAAGAATTGTAGTTAGGGTTGGCCTGCATAAAATAAGTAGCAAGTGCCAGTGATTCTTCCGTGTGATCGACTTCTACCGTTACATGATCGAACCAGATGTGACTTTGCAGATTGAATTGTTCAAAAGCAATCTGCAAGGCTTTGAATTCTTCTATCGCCAAAATTTCTGTGGCTGTGATAGCACCCGCAGAAATGGCACCACGATTACTTTTTCCGAAAATCGCCTTGTGCGACTTTTGCATCGGATAATAAAATGGCGTCACAGCCTTAATAAAACGTTTAATGCCTGGTTGAATCGAATAACTCTCAAATTCTTCAAGGGTGATCCCAGTTTGCAAAGCGACGTCAATCAATTGCAATTGATGGCGGTCATCCACGTTACCTGCACCAAATTCGGTGCGCACATTTTCCAGCACATATCCGACAGCCATCTCGGGCATTATGGAAGCCGCTTTTATAAGCAAACGTCTGAGCACACTGGCGTGAGCGTCATAATTACGCAAAAGCGCTCCCGCCCGTCTGGGCGTCAGTTTGATTGAGCGCACAACTTCAAAAAAGTCATGCTTGGCGCAAGGATGATTTCTAGCCACATCAAGCAAAATCGAATCGGCATTTGCCGCGTCATTCGATTGCGTCTGCGGGAGAGTCTGTTGGATAGAGCCTGCTGGTGTCACTGAGTTCTTGGAAGCTACTTACTGTTTAGCAAGCGCTTCAGCTACCTGCTTTTTTGGGGCTTCACCATGACCTTCTTGTTCTTCCTCGGCTTCAAGCAACCACTGCGCTTCTAATGCTGCCATGCAACCGGTTCCTGCAGCTGTAATAGCCTGACGATACAATTCATCCTGCACATCGCCTGCTGCAAATACACCTTTAATGGCTGTTTTGACGCCGTCCGTTTTGATGTAGCCGGCCTCTGTCATATCGAGTTGACCAACGAATAATTCGGTATTTGGCTTGTGGCCAATTGCGATAAACACACCATCAGCTGGATGCTCTGTTACTGCATTCGTGACCAGATTGCGCACTTTGATAGAAGTTACTTCGCCTTTGGAGACGTCATTGATTTCTTCCAGAACTGAATTGAGCATGTATTCGACTTTTTCATTGCGTTTTGCTCTATCAATCATGATCGCTGAAGCGCGGAATTGTTCGCGTCTGTGGATGACTGTCACTTTGGTGGCAAAGCGTGTCAAAAACATTGCTTCTTCAAGAGCTGTGTCACCACCGCCGACTACATAAACTTCTTTGTCGCGGAAAAAGAAACCATCACAAGTGGCACACGCAGATACGCCGTGTCCCATCAATTTGCTTTCTGATTCCATTCCTAGCAATTTGGCTGAAGCGCCAGTGCCGATAATGAGGACGTCTGTATAAATTTCTTCGGCGCTGGTGCGAATGTGAAATGGTCTTTTACTCAAATCAATTGATTCGGCGTTGTCATAAATGAATTGGGTGCCGAAGCGCTCAGCTTGTTTATGCATTTCTTCCATCAACTGTGGACCCTGAATGCCTTCAGGAAAGCCCGGGAAGTTTTCTACGTCGGTTGTGATTGTCAGCTGTCCGCCGGCTTGCAGACCTTGAATAACGAGTGGTTCAAGGTTAGCGCGGGCGGCATAAATGGCTGCGGTCAAACCCGCAGATCCAGAGCCGAGAATCGTCAACTTCTTTCGTAATGGCATTCAGTCTTCCTCGGTTCGTTCGGTTTGAAATATGGCAATGACAAGTGCAATCGCTCAAATCGCTCATACTCCAATTCAACCATTGTAGGTCTAGTTGCCCTTAAAATCAGGCTGCATAAAGGATTCATTATATTCTGAATATTCTGCCAGTGCTGCCGTGTTCGTGTCGAAAGCGTATGTGCGTTCTCTCAAGACACCGTGGCAAACGCGCCGCAAGCAAGGCGTATTGGACATGCTGACAATTACAGCTTAACGCAACATGTCATTAAGAAGATCTTTAGAGCGCTTTAAAATAAGTTCTTTACCACCGCGCGAATAGACCGCGTTCGCGCGTTCGAGCAGCGACGGCATTTTGATTCTTTGAAAAGGCGGTAAATGATGGGGATTTCGGCAAAACTCAATTAACGGGCGGGCTGATTCTGACCAGGTAAAACGCTGAGCAAGCTCATGCGCGCCTTTTCTGCAACGTTCATTGAAATCGCGGTCCGTAACTATCGTCTTTATGGCTTGCGCCCAGCCGCCCACGTCATTATAGGGAATAGCAATGCCTGCTTGATGAACACTTATCAGCTCAGCCAGTTGATCGCCCCCGGTTGTGAGGGTCGGCAAATTTGACCAGAGGTTGTCGAGAATGCGCGTACGAAAAGAAAATCGCGTTTCAATAGTGTCGAAATGGGCTGAAACAGCGGCATCTGCTTCCATCAGAAAATTTTGACGTTCTTCGTATTTGACCCAGGCTTGCGAGAAAAAGACGCTTTTGTCGAGTAGTCCAAGATCTGTTGCCATTTTCAGTGCCTTTTCAGCCATCGGCATTAAAGGAACTTGTGGATTCGGCGATTTCATGCCCATGAAAAAGAGCTTCAACTGTGGCAATTCTTCATGACAGCGAGCAACAGCCTCAATTATTGTTAATGGGTCAAACCAGTCCCAGATGCCGCCCGTCCAGAGTAAAACTTGACTGTCTGGCTCGATGCCTTTGATTACGCCTTTCATAGCCGGACCGGTCTTGACTGGTGCCACGTCAGACAGCCCAAAGGGGACAATATCTACAACTTTGCGCAATGACGGATCTATTTGACAGACTCGTGGATCCAGACGTCCGAGCGCGCAAAAACGACCAATCCAGTAGTCTCTCTGGCGCTCTGACGCACAAATGGCAAAGTCGCAAGCGAGCATGTGCTTTTCCAGGACCTGATGCATCAGTCGATAACTGGCAGACGCTGTGGCTGGATTCTCCGAATATTGATTGAGCAAAGAGAACAAGTAGGGATCGTATAAATCGATCACGAGATATTTTTTTAGTTCAACCAGTTGTGGAAACGGTTTGAGCACATTTCCCTGGATAAATAGAATATCGGCCTCGCCTGCCAGTTTGAGAATCTCGCTGCGACTGGCACCAGCACAAACTGTAAACCCTGACTGTTTCGCGAGCTCCATACCAACAGGCACTTGGCACGGCGATGCGACTGTGACAGTGAATTCTTGTGCCAGCTGACGGCCAAGCTCTAGGCACCGTATGGCCGGACCAGCCATTCGAGCCGTCAGAGGCTCGAGCGTGAGACAGAGTATTTTGCGTGGTTGGACTGGTGTCATGCTTACCGCTAAATTGACAAAAGATAAGTGTTTGGACCGACTTTATTATAGACATGCTCTCTTAACGCTCAGTTTGACCTCACTCTGTGAATTGTGTGTAACGCTTGTATACCCTTGCCGGTAAGCTTCACGCCGCATTACAAAAGTCTTTACTGGCATACCCTTACAACCGCGCTAAAATTAGCCAGTCGAAGTCAATTGGTCGAAACGGTGTCAAATCAATTACCGAGTGATGTGCAAGAAACCGCCTACCGTGGTGGCGACTCGCCTCTGGTGAGTGTCGTTATCCCCAACTGGAACGGTAAGAAGTTCCTCACAGGTTGCCTGGATTCGCTCGCTTTACAGACTTACAAAAATCTTGAAGTTCTGATCGTTGATAACGGTTCTAAAGACGGCTCGGTCGAATTTTTGCAAGAGAAATATCCGCACGTACGCCTTGCTTTGTTTGAAAAAAACACTGGATTCAGTGTGGCCGTTAATCGCGGTATAAAAGAATCACTGGGTGATTTTGTCGCTTTGCTCAATAACGACACTGTTGTTGATCCGCACTGGGCAGCTGAAATGGTGAAAGCCATGGTCGAGCATCCAGAAATTGGCAGTGCTGGGTGCAAGATGCTTGCCTATGATGATCATTTGATGTTAGACGGCGCTGGTGACGGTTATCGCCGAGGCGGCTTGCCCGGGCGCATTGGGCACCGCGAAAGAGATACAGGCCGATTCGATACGCCGCGTTACATCCTTGGTGCTTGCGGCGGTGCCGCATTTTATCGTCGTAATATCTTTGATGTGGTCGGTTATCTAGATGAAGACTATTTTGCTTATTTAGAAGACGTTGACTTCGGTCTGCGTGCACAAAGCGCCGGTTTCAAGTGTTATTACGTGCCGACAGCAATTGTTTACCACCTCGGTTGTGGCACTACAGGCAGTGGCTACAGTCCGCTCGTTGTTCGTTTATCGTCGCAGAATAACATCAACACTATTGTCAAAAATATTCCAGCTCCCCTGTTGTGGAAATTCCTACCAGAGATAATGTACTGGCAACTCTATTACTGTGCGGTTGTGCTGGTGCGGAGCGGTCAGATGGTCGCTTGGCTCAAAGGTGCATATGGGGCAATAAAGTTGATGCCGGCGATGATGGAAAAGAGACGCGAAATTGAATCAAAGAGAAAGGTATCTCTTAGATATATGGAGCAGATCATATTTGAGTCTGAACAAGATTTGAAGGAGTCGAAGCAGAGATTGAATCTGCAGGAGTCTCCTATAAGCGCACCACGTAAAGTCGTTGAACTGGCTAAAAAAGGCTAAACAGTTGTATCGCGTGCAATGAGAGCAAGTGAACTTTCGCATTCTGTTAGCGCTTTATTCAGTTTTTGCATTGCAGTTTGAACTGTTGCTGCAGTGCGGGCTAGTTTTCGTGTGTCGAGAAACTCAATGCCTTGCTTGATTTGTACTGCGCTGCTTTCGATGAGTTCCATCGCTTTAGCCAGATATTCAGCGCTTTGCTGAACGCAGTGACCAAAGTCATTAGCATTGCACTCGCTGCAGTAGCCAAGAATATCGAAACGACTGGATGTGTGTTCGAAGCCTTTGCGCTCGGCTACTGTTTTGCCAAATCCTCTAATGAGGTCATCCATAAATTCAATTGTGATGCCGCAGCCAAGGCAAATAAGGTGATCGTGATCTGGACCTTCATCGGCTGTCTCGTACCGAAGACCACGTTCACCGGCGACTGTAGAGACATTACCGTGCAGTTTGAGGCGATGAAGAGAGCGGTAAACAGTGGAGAGGCTGATGTCGACACCCAGAACTTTCGTCCGTTCGTACACTTCTGGCGCCGTGAGGTGTGTGCCTTTGGGCAGTGCTTTGACGATTTCAGCGATGATTTGCTGCGTTTCGCCATATCTGGGCGTACGGCGCTTCAAGTTTTCCTCGGACATTACTGGAACGGACCTCTATTAATTGCACCGAGTTGCGGGCAATGTTGCATTCAGTCTTTGATTATTGAGAATAATCGCACATTTAATGCGCTCGTGGAAGTTTTTATTTCGAAAGTTGCGATATTGACAATGAAAGTGCCGCCTCGTCCAAAAAAACGCACAAAGTGCCGTCAATGCTTGACCTTGCGGGTTCTGTATGGTCGGGGCGGTCTTGTCTTCCAATTCCGCAATGCTGACGTCGTGACGACCACACAATCAGGCATTGGAAGATTTTTACGAATAATTGCCTTGTCAACAAGAATGGTCTGCCATGACTTGACCTTGGCATTGCTTCATAGTAGTCTATTGTCATTCGGTAGTGAGAATTACTCGCAGTGAATGGCAAACTCCTTGCAAGTTGATTGCACTATCGACATTTTTATTTACCGCGTCTCCGTCACCTTTGAGACCAGTAAAATGAGCAGAATGAAAATTGCCCTGGCTGTTGCACGGCGGGTGTAGTGGTGTAGCACCGTCAGCGGTGCAGCCGTTCGGCTGTCTTGTTGAGATAATTAGCTGTATGATTAGGAAGCTGGATGTCAGCCGTTACCGTCGGACGTCAACTTCTTAAACTGATACTGATACTGATGAAAATCACAATCAATAAAGACAGCTCCATTCCGTTGCGTGATCAACTGATCGAGCAGGTTGGTTTGCAAATTGCGGCTGGAATTTTGCAGCACAAAGAAAAGCTCCCCAGTATCCGCGCTCTTGCTACCAGGCTTGGCATTCACTACAGCACTGTTACCGCTGCTTATAATCATTTGGCCGAAGTTGGCCTGCTCGAGATTCGTCAGGGCTCAGGTGTAAGAGTTGCCGGTCGAAACAGCGAAGGATCGACGCGCAGCGGCAAAGAAAAAGATTCGGAGAAAAATCTCGATGGTCTAGTTTTTGAGTTCTTAGCAAAAGTTGCAGACCGTGGCTATTCGCGCGAAGATCTCATTGGCACATTCAATAATATTGCCAAACGCAGGCCGATTGAACGCATTTTAGTTGTCGATGCCAATGTTGATTTTCATTCTCTTTTGCTGGCTGAACTAATGCCGCATTTTTCGATTCCTGTTGAAACTTGCACAGTCAATGAATTCAAAGAGCAAAATAGTGCTAACGCGCTGATTGTCACCAGTCTGTATCATTTGTTTGCTTTCCAAGAACTGGTCAGCGATCCAACTCGCCTGGTCGTCAGTAACATTGAGCCCGGCGGCTCTGAAATCGATACCGCCACTCAATTACCGTCAGGTAGTCTGGTGCTTCTGGTATCAGCGAGCGAAACCGTTATGCGCATGGCTTCAAAATTGATCGCGTCTAATCGTGGCGAAGAAGTGGCTGTTCGAACAGTTTTGTTTTCTGATGGAAAGGAATTGACTTATATGATGAAGCATGCCGATTTGATCATCTGCGACAAAACGAGCGAGGGCGTAGTGATGCCACTAGCTGGCAAGGCTAAAGTGCTCGTCTTTCATTTGTACGCCCCTTCAACAGTGGATTTGATCAAAGAGCGAATTGAGAAATGGGGCTAGTGCTGCGCTAATTTCGTTTTCTTACGCCCAGACCTGGTCTATCGTTCAATCGCAAATAGCCATCTTTGTATTCGGCTCCTTCATAAGGATCGCTTGCTAACAGCAGAGCGCCATCGAGATCCAGATAATCACATAGACTGGATAAGTGAACGGCTGCTGTCACGCCGATTGAAGATTCGATCATGCAACCAAACATGACTTGAAGTGAATGAGCCCGTGCTGTGTGAATTACTCGCAAGGCTTCCAGCAAACCACCGGTTTTTGCCAGTTTCACGACGACACCGTCAATGGCGCCAGCCAATCGAGCCACGTCAATGGCTTTGCAGATACTTTCATCGGCAAAGATTGGTATGGGTGAGCGTTCTTTCACAAAACGAAAGTCGTCAACATGTGCAAATTTTGGTAGAGGTTGCTCGATGAATTGCACATTATTTTCAGCAAGAAATTTTGACATTTCTACCGCTTGCTTGGGTGTCCAACCACCATTAGCGTCCACTCGCAACGGTATATCTTTTGCTACTTTGCGCACTCTCTTTATGATTTCGCGGTCAAAATCCGTACCCTGCTTTACTTTGAGCACCTTGTAACCGGCACCTATTGCCTGTTCGGTTTTGACTTCGATCATCTCTAAAGATGCGATGCCAATGGTAAAGTCAGTGATCGGCTGAGCAAGCCCAGATAAACCGAGCATTTTGTAGGTCGGCTGATTAGCAATTTGACCAGCTAAATCGTGCAGGGCCATTTCGATGCCAGCTTTTGCTGAGGCATTTCCTGCCACCACTTTGTCCATTCGACGGGTGACTTCAGCGATGGCAAAAGGGTCGTCGCCGAGCACCCCTGCTTTGCTTAAAACAGTTAGTACGGCATTGACGGTTTCAGGTGTTTCGCTGTGGTAGCTTGCAGGCGAAGCTTCACCTAAACCGACGAAATCTTTGAAACGCAATTCAATTAAAACGTTGTGGCTCTTATCGGAAGTGCCATATGAAATACCAAAGGGATGGGCCGTGGTTAATTCCAGTGGCTGCCAGACCATTTCGATTTGATGTAATTTGGTTTGCGTCACCTGCCTCTCCTTTAATGCTCGACCAGTTGTTTTGTCGTTGCGAGATAGTTTTTTCGAGCTGCAAGAATTGCATCAATTAAAACGTCGCCACCAAATCGGACAGGATCGATACAGGGCAAACCAATTTCTTTTTCAATGGTTAAGATAGCCAGTCTGGCTTCTTCTTCGTTCAAACCGTTAGTGTTGAGAGCGATGCCTACGACCTTCGCCGGTTGCATAAGAGCAGCCATCGTTTCATTGAGCGCGATCATTCTGTTTAAATCCAAAACCGGAAAATCAGGCAGGCGACCAATCAATTTGCGGCTGGGCTGATGGCACAGAATCATTGCCTTGGGACAGCTACCATGTAGCAGTGACAGCGTAACCCCGGAAAATCCGGGATGGGCAAGCGAACCCTGCCCTTCGACAAAAATCAGCTCGCAATTTTCATCAGCGGCTAAAACCATTTGTTCAGCGGCCCCAGCCATAAAGTCGCCAATGACGCGATCAACGGCAATGCCTCTACCGCCAGTGACCATAATGCCGGTCTGACCGGTGGCGACAAACTCGGCCTTGAGATTTCTCTTTTCAGCGGATCGCAATAATTCCAGACTCGTTGTCATCTTGCCTATCGATACGTCTGAGCCCACTGTCAAGACAGTGAAGCCCTTAACTTTTTTGGCAAGGCCTGAAGCAATCGGCAGATCTTCAGGCGCTTTACGCACGTCAAGTAATAATTTGCCGTGAGCGCTAGCAGCGGCCTTAATTTCTGGATCATCTTCAAGGAAGTCATGCAGACCGCTGACGATGTCGAGTCCATTTTCAATTGCGAGAATAATATCTGCTCGCCAGGAGTCCGGCAGGCGCCCACCGGTTGGGGCGGTTCCTAAAAGCAGTACGTTGGGCTTGTAAGCCAGGCTGTCCTTGATAGACGCAACAATTGGTGCAGGGCAGTCAATACCCACAGTTTCTTTGATGGTCTTGCCGGTGGCCGTGCTGTCGATGACCGCGGCAATTGGATTTTGCCCGTATCGCATTACTCCCTCGGCAGTTTTGGAGCGACCCTTACCGAATTCGCCTTCGGCATAGAGCGCCAGTCTGGCGTCAGCACTTATGTATTTCAAATTACTCTCATTTTGGTGTTCGGGCGACTGTCTCTTATGTCTGGCTCGGCGCCCTGCTATGCTTAACAGATAGAATGGTTTGATGAACGACTGAGAACCACTTGAATTCGTTTGGTCTCAATTTTGTTGTTAAAAGACTAATCTCTCAGAATTGGCGCTTCGTTGCCATAAAATTATAGGGGAGATTATTAGTCTTAATGTTGAGAGTTTTGGATCGAAAGGGCTAATGCACCTGCTGACAAGGCTGGCTTGGATGGGAGACCGTTTTAATGGCAATGGAAGAGAATAATATCGGTGGAGAAGGCGCAAAAGAGCCAGATGCTCAAACGCCAGCCTCAAATGAGGCGGCAAGCGCTCCGTCCACCCAAAGCGCCAGTGATTTAGCCGATCGCAAAAATGCGGCGAAGGCTTTCTATCGAGCTATGTATGCAGGTGGCGAGCCAGATCCAGAGGAATTCGGCATGAATACGAAGGGCGCTGCTCAGTCCAGTGGGCCTTGTGGTAACTGCGCCCGACTCGAGTCGGAAAACAAAGAGCTCGAGAAAGCTAAAAACGAGTCAGACAATTATTACAAGAGAGTTGTCGCCGATTTCGAGAACTACAGACGCCGCACCGACAGAGAGCGTGAAGAATCCGTTGCCCTTGGTGTGCAAAAAGCCCTCGAAGCAATCTTGCCGGCTCTAGACGATCTCGAAAGAGCCAAACAAATGCTCACTCAGGTTACAGATCCCAAGGCTGTTACAGAGAGCCTAAATTTGGTTTTTGGCCGTTTTGCCAAATGTATGGAGAGTCAGGGCGTCAAGACGATGGAAGTTATTGGCACACCTTTTGATCCTAAATTCCATGAGCCCGTCCAAGAAGTGGAAACGAATGAATTTCCAGATGGCGTGGTTATGCAAGAGCTGCGACGTGGCTATATCATGAAAGATAAAGTCATTCGTCCATCGCTCGTAAACGTAGCTTCCAACTCTTCTGGCGTGGTGGTGCCGAAGGCGGCGCCAGCAGCAGCTCCTGAAGCAGCTCCTGAAGCAGCTCCTGAAGCCGCTCCTGAAGCCGCTGCAGTCCCAGCTCCTGAAGCCGCTGCAGCCCCAGCTCCTGAAGCCGCTGCAACCCCAGCCCCTGAAGCCGCTGCAACGCCAGCTCCTGAAACCGCAGCAGCCCCAGCTCCTGAAGCTGCTGCAACACCTGAACCTGAAGTCGCTCCTGTTCCTGAAGTTGTAGATGTTGCACCGAATGCGGTACCAGCTGAGCCCCCTGAAACTGACGGCAAGGCAGAGACCGAAACAAAGCCTGAATCTGCGGTGACCGAATCTGTAAAAAAGCATGATGACGAGCATATGTACGATCCATCTGCGACAGCCGATGTGCCGGTCTATAATCCAGCTATGTTCGAAAGTCTCAGTGCCGATGCGCCAATAGCAGTAAAGCAATTGACCAGTGATAGCGATCAAGTGTTTGAAATTTCAGAACAGGGTTCTAACGCAAAAAACGCTGGAGAGTTAGCTGAGTCGGCTGCTGCTCATAAAAAGGTGGTAGATGAGTAGCGACCGAATCATCGGTATCGACCTTGGCACTACCAATTCCTGTGTGGCAATCATGGAAGTCGGTAAGCCGGTCATTATCGAGAATTTTGAAGGAGCCAGAACAACACCGTCAGTAGTGGCATTCACTAGAGCTGGCGAACGACTGGTTGGTCAGGTTGGCAAGCGGCAGGCGGTAACCAACCCAGCTCGAACGATTCAGTCGATCAAGCGCGAGATGGGAACAAATTATCGTGTCACCATCGATGGTGCTTCGCACAGCCCCGAGCAGATTTCGGCAATGATTTTGCAGAAATTGAAAGCTGACACCGAGGCTTATCTCGGTGAGAAGATTTCGCGTGCTGTCATTACGGTTCCAGCTTACTTCAATGATTCACAGCGGCAAGCCACCCGCGATGCCGGGCAAATAGCCGGGCTTGATGTTTTACGCATCATCAACGAGCCCACTGCAAGTGCTTTGGCCTATGGACTCAATCGTCTGGATGAACACGCGACTGTTTTGATTTTCGATTTAGGTGGTGGCACTTTCGACGTCTCCATTCTGGAGATTACCGATGGAGTTTTTGAAGTCAAAGCAACCAGCGGCAATAACCGCCTTGGTGGTGATGATTTTGACCAGAGCATCATCGATTGGATGGTTTCTGAATTTAATGCCTCGACAGGAATTGATCTTTCTGATGATTTGATGGCTATTCAACGTTTGAAAGAAACCGCCGAAAAAACAAAAATTGAACTGTCTACGGCAATGAGCAGTGAAATTCATCTGCCGTTTCTTACGGCTGATGATGGTGGTCCTAAGCATTTAGAAACGGTTTTGTCGCGCACTAAATTCAATGAATTAACCGCGCATCTTGTTGAGGCAACTCTAGATCCTCTTCGCCAGGCTCTTGATGATGCAGGTTTGCACAACGACAAAATCGACCACATTATTCTTGTTGGCGGTAGCACCCGGATACCGGCTGTGCAAGACACGATTCGTCGCTACTTTGGTAAAGAACCATCCAAATCGGTTAATCCTGATGAAGCTGTGGCGCTCGGTGCGGCAATTCAGGCGTCCATTCTGGCTGGTGACGTTCAGGATGTGCTGCTGCTGGATGTCATTCCTCTTTCTCTGGGAATCGAGACAGCAGGAGGTTTGTTTACTCGTGTAATTGAGCGTAATACAACCATTCCGACTAGCGGTACGATGCCATTTACGACAACAGAAGATGGTCAGACATCTGTTGAAGTGCATGTATTGCAAGGTGAGCGCGAAATTGCTGCTCACAATAAATCATTAGCTAAATTCCATCTTGCAGGTATCCCTGCGGCTCCGCGCGGCGTGCCCAAAATTGAAGTGACATTTGACATTGACGCCGATGGCATTGTGCACTGTAGCGCTAGAGACTATGGTTCGGGTATCAAGCATTCAGTGACGATTCAGAGAAGTACCGGACTTTCGCCAGAAGAGGTGGAAGTATTTCAGAAAGAGGCCGCTGAATTCGCCGATGCCGACAAAGTCTTACGTGAACAAATTACTAACCGTGTCCATGCGGAAGCCCTTTGCGCTGAAGCGGAGCGGACGGTGCAAAAATATGGCGAACGGGTCGAAAAGAGTTTTGTCGACAAAGTGATGCGCGCCTTAGACTTAGTAAAGGAAGCTCTCGCAAGCGACAATCCTGACGAAATTAAGCAGCTGTCGGCTGGACTTGATGTCTCGTTGCTAGATTTAGGACGAGCGATCCATTCGGGCAATCGCTCCGTCCAGCCCAAGAAAAAGACGGTCGAAGATTCTCAGCCAATTGAACTTGGAGAATCTGGACAGCAAGCCAAAGGTTCAAACAAAGAAACTGCTAATTTTGACTGAGTTCAAATTACTTTAAGCGATAGCTCGCGAGAGCTTCAAAATGACGTTGTCAATGACACAATATACGCATCTCTCTAAATCCACTGATTAGGTATCAAATTTGGCTACGATGACAAAACGAGATTATTACGAGATTCTAGGCGTTGCGAAAAGCGCGACCTATGAAGAGATCAAAAAGACATTTCGAAATACTGCCCGTAAACTTCACCCTGACAACAAGGAAAGCGGTGATGAGGCGGCCTTTAAAGAGTTGGCTGAAGCTTACGAAGTTTTGTCAGACACCAATAAACGGGCTCAATACGACCGTTATGGGCATGCTGGTGTAAAAGGTGCTGGACAGAGTTTTGACAATGTCGACTTCAGCAATTTCGCCGGTTTTGGCATGGACGACATCATTGATATGCTCTTTGGTGGTGGAGCCCGCGGACAAGCCCGTCGCGGTGGACCAGAGCAAGGCGCGAATCTCAAATTTGATTTGCAAATTGAATTTTTAGAAGGCGTTTTCGGTGTCGAAAAGAAAATCACGATCAAGCGTCTGGAAGATTGTGAAACCTGCACTGGTACTGGTGCTGAGCCTGGCTCTGAGACCACCACTTGTGTGACCTGCGCCGGACAGGGACAAGTTCAGCAGGTAATGAACAGCTTCTTCGGTCAGAGTATGCGTGTCATTGAATGCCCAGCCTGTCAGGGCTCTGGCAAGAAAATCGAAAAACCATGCAAAACCTGCCGTGGCGAAGGTCAGCAAAGAAAAACGCGCGAATTCGATATCAAAGTGCCTCAAGGTATCGAAACCGGTGTGCGCCTACGCCTCACCAACGCTGGAGATAAAGGCAGACGTGGTGGGCCATTTGGCGATCTCTACGTCATCATTCATGTCAAAGAACACAAATCATTTATTCGGGAAGGCGAAACTATCCATTTGCGACAACCAGTCGGTGTATCTCTTGCATCTCTGGGCGGCGAAATGATGGTGGAGACTGTCGATGGTAAAAGGCCATTGAAGATACCTGCTGGTACTCAAAGTGGCGCGACTTTGATTCTCAAAGAGTCGGGCGTGCCTCGTTTTAACAGTCCCAGTGCCAGACGTGGTGATCAAGTTGTACACGTAGCCGTGGAAACTCCGACGAAATTGTCGGCGGAAGAAAAAACCTTGTTGGAGCAATTGGCCCAGTTAAGAGGTGAAAGTCTCGTCATTCCTGAAGCCGAGAAAGAAGCATATGAAGCCGCTCAGGCTCTGTTGCACGCTAATAGCAAGGACGCAAAGAATGGTTCTGACAAGGACAAAAAGGGTGCCAAGTCCAAGACCAAACACAAAGACGAGCAGGTCAAAGAAGACTCCTCAATACTGGATAAGTTGGGAGAATTTTTTAGACCCAAAAATGGCGAACAAGAAGACGAGTAGACAGATTCAGACGGTTTGGACCGTTCTTGTGTGTGGTGCGTTTATGGCATCATATATGGTGCCGCCAGCACAGGCGACAAAACTGCCGTCGGATTTATTGAATTGCCTAAAAAGTCATTATTCGGATGTTAAAACCAGGCTTGACGGTTCAGTTGAAATCAACAAGACTGAGCTGCTTTTGCCCCTGTTGCCGGCCGCTCAGGTTAAGACAGATAAGGTCGAATTGACTGAAGTCTATCCACCGCAAGGTAAGTCCGATATGCTTGTGTTTTCGGATGGATGGTGCTTTTTGCGCGTGCTCAAACGTGGCGTCAACAAAACCATCGTCAATCCACATGAATTGCCCGAGAACCTGCTCAAGCTGTTGCTATCGGGGCATTTTGCGACCGATTTGATTGTGCCCGAGAAATTTAGTTTGCCCAGGCGCTTGAAGGTGCTTGCAAAAGATATTTCAGTAACATATTTCGATGAGGCACCACGTAAGGAGGAGCAACCACTAGTTGGTCAAATTAAGTCGTCATCTTCTCACGGAGTTATTTTTGTCACTTCACCAAGCACTGGCAAAATTGCTTTGCTCGACGATCAAACTTTAAGTAAGCTCGTAGAGTTCCCTACCGAAGGCACTCCTAATAGTCTTGCCGTTGCGGAAAATCGTCTGTACATCACAGACCAAGCTAAAAATCGTATTTTGATTATTGAGCCCAAGCAGCGAAAATTCCTTGGTCAAATCGATTTGCCGCCTAAGACCACTCCAAAGGGAATTGCCGCTTTACCAAATGGCAAATTGCTCTATGTGTCTGAGTACACGGCTAACAATATAGACGTCATTGAAACTGAAAATAATAAAGTGCTGGTCCGCACAAAGGTGCCCGCTGGTCCTTCGCGACTTGCTATTACTCCAGATGGTCAGACGGTCATAGTGATGAATGCACCGGCTGGCCGGGTAACTATGATTTCGGCTGCTACTCAAAAAGTGCTTGGCAGTGTCGTCGTAGGCACTTTGCCTAATGGTATAGTCATCAATCGCGACAGCAGTTTAGCTTACGTCTCTAATCGAGTTTCCAATTCAGTTTCAATTATCGACATCAATTCGCGTAAAGTAACGGGGTCTTTGACTACTGGCACGGGACCGACTGGCCTTGCGCTAGATAATGTCAAAGACAGGCTCTACGTAGCCAATGCAAGAGATAATTCATTGAGCGTATTTGATACACGCACGCGCAAGAAAGTCGAAGATATTAAGCTCCCTCTCGATATTGATTTTCCAGGTGGTGTCATGCTCACGCCAGATGGAAAACGTCTTCTTGTATCAAGTACTTTGACAGAGTCGATAGGTATTTTGGACACGCAAACACTGAAATTTGAAAGTCAGCCTGTAATCGGACATTCAACCGATCAAATGTTGTGGATTCCGATCGAATAAAGGCGCTTTGACCCAGTCGACTGGCGTGGTTAATGCAATTCGCTTTCTACTAAGACTTCTGCACCATGCGCTCGCAAGACTTCAACGATGTGTTTCTCGCTGCCCATGAATTTGTCTCGATCGACAATATAGACTGCGTCGTCGATTGGAAGGATTCTCATCTTCGGCGCATGGTGCGATCCGCCAGGTGAAAAGCGTATTTCGCCTATTTGATCCCAGCGAAAAGAGACGCGAGGCATATGGTTCTTTCTCAGCCTACCGCGTTGAAAATCTTCTAACATGATGATGCTTAAAGAGATACCATCAGCATTTATCATAAACACAGGCTCCGTGTCGCTTGCAACAAGTTTGTCTTCACTTTGAGTGTTAAGCCACATGCGGGCAGCCATAAAAAGTGGTATCACGGCGCACAGCGTGAGAATTATGACCAGGCCTACAATACTCCAGAACGAACCTTCGGCAGTCGGGCGATGTGCTGAACCGAAGATAAAGTAATATGCAGCGCAAATTCCGACGCTAAAAATCACGAGATACACTGCTTGTGAACGTTCTACATAATATTTATCCCTTGGATTATGTAGGGTTAGAGTGTAATTTTGCTCCGAATTTGGTTGTTGAGACTCTGACAATTTCTCACGCTCCGCTGGTCGATTTGGTTCGTCGCCCTACGGTCTTTTTTTGGTGGCCTTTTTTTGTTGCTTTGGCTTGACTGATATATGCATTCAAAATGCTGCTAAGCAATCCTGGAAATTTTGCCTCTATTTCGGCGCATCGCGTCATATTGTGCATTTCTACGCCTCGCCGTTCTCCGCGAATCAGACCGGCTTCTCTGAGCGCTTTGAAGTGCTGAGATAAAGTTGACTTCGGGATAGCTTTTTCTTTGACGTTAAGAAAGGCAGAACAAATTTGCGTGCAGTCAGACATCGCTATTTCGGCATAGATCGCCACGCGCACGGGGTCGCTGAGCGCGTGTAGAATTGCTTCTACAGTAATGTCGTCTACCGATGGATGAAATAGAGGTCGCATAATCTTAATCATACCTTCCGTTGACTTATAGTTCTATAGTTTGTATGTTCTGAACTATAGAAATGCAGTAATAAACTAGTTACTGTCTCAAGAAATTGAAGAAGGAGCACAGATGAGTAAGTTAGAAGGTAAGGTCGCCGTAGTCACTGGAGCGTCTAAAGGAATTGGCGCAGCCATTGCTAAAGCGCTCGCGGCAAATGGTGCCTCTGTTGTAGTCAATTACGCCTCGAGCAAAGAAGGCGCCGACAAAGTTGTTGCAGCTATTACTGCAAAAGGTGGCAAAGCTATCGCCGTAAAGGGTGACGTCTCGAAGAAAGCTGAAGCCCAGGGCATCATCGATGCAGCGATCAAAAATTACAAAAAACTGGATATTCTCGTTAACAATTCCGGCGTCTATGAAATGATTCCACTGGAAGCAATCACTGAAGAACATTTCCACAGGATTTTTGATATCAACGTACTTGGTCTATTGTTGACCACTCAAGCTGCAGTCAAACATATGGGCGAAGGCAGCACCATCATCAATATTGGTTCTGTTGTGAGTCGCATCACACCACCAAACAGCGCTGTCTACACAGGCACCAAAGGCGCTGTTGATGCCATTACAGGCGTTCTATCTCGTGAACTCGGCGCTAAGAAAATTCGCGTCAACGCTCTTAATCCTGGGATAGTTCATACAGAAGGCACAACAACTGCAGGCATGGTTGGCAGTGATATGGAAAAGGCTGTAATCGCTCAGACCCCACTTGGTCGTGCTGGACAACCTGATGATATCGCGGAAATTGCCGTATTTCTGGCTTCAGACGCTTCAGGATGGTTGACTGGCGAACAGCTTCTTGCTGGCGGCGGCATTCGCTAGTTTTTAGCTCGTCACCGTATTTAGTGCCTCGATGACTTACGTTGTCGGGGCACTTTTGCGTTTGCCGCCGACACTCCTAAATACATGCGCGACTCTAACCCTCCTCGAAAACGATTTAATATTGAGGCATCGTCAAACCGTCACAGGGCGCAGCGTTACAATGCGTGGTCGTGGTAACGCTGCATGAAACGGTGAACTGCTCAGAACGCTTGTATTAAAATCATAAAGGTGTCAAATCCAGAGGCTCACGCATAAGCGTTTACACTTCAATCTACCTAATGATTGCCGCCGCCGCCGTCCGTGTGAACCTTGTTCAAAAATCTCGTGATACTGGCTTGATACAATAGTTCCGCAGTGCCCACTGGACCGTTTCTTTGTTTGGCGATGATGATTTCTGCTTCGCCTCTTTGCTCACTTTCTGGATTGTAATATTCATCTCTATAGATGAACATCACAATATCCGCGTCTTGTTCAATTGATCCTGATTCTCTCAAGTCAGATAGCATTGGGCGTTTGTTTTGTCTTGCTTCAACAGCGCGAGAAAGCTGAGAAAGAGCCATAACTGGCACATTCAACTCACGCGCTAGCTGCTTCAAACTTCGCGAGATTTCAGATACTTCTTGAACACGATTATCTGTTTGTTTGCGTCCAGACATCAACTGGATGTAGTCGATAATAATTAGTCCAAGCGACTTCATCTCTGATTTCAGACGGCGACACTTCGCGCGAATTTCCAGAGCATTGATCATCGCTGAATCGTCGATGTATACAGGCGCTTCGCCCAACCGGCCCATCGCCATAGCCAGGTGCGTCCAGTCATTTGTATGCAAGTGTCCCGTGCGTAATCGATTAGCATCGATTTTGGCTTCGGCGCACAGCATACGTTGTACGAGCTGTTCTTTGGACATTTCTAGACTGAACAGAGCGACCGGTAAATTCATTTCGACAGCTACGTGTTGTGCGACGTTCAGAACGAATGCGGTCTTACCCATTGAAGGACGAGCTGCGACGATGATTAAATCCGATGGATTAAAGCCAGAAGTCATCGCATCTAAATCATAAAAACCAGATGGCACACCAGAGAGAACTTCTCTATTTTCGTATCGTTCTTCGATCTTTGTAAATGCCGATTCGACGACTGTTTTGATGTGAACCAAGCTTTGCATGTTGCGTTTGGACGCAAGATTGAAAATCATGCTTTCTGCTTTATCTAAAGCGACGTCTGCATCGTTTTCTTCGTAACAAGTACCGACTATGTCGCCACCAGCTTTGATGAGCATGCGCAGTAATGCTTTCTCTTGTACGACTTTTGCGTAATATTCTAAATTTGCAGTTGTGGCTACAGACATCGACAAATCAGTGATGTACTGTCTGCCTCCGACGGCATCAAGCTTGCCCTGGTCCTTGAGAGATTGAGAGACTGTAACTATATCGATTGGTTCATTGTTTTCATACAAATCGAGCATGGCCGCAAATAAGGTCTGATGAGCCTTTCTGTAAAAATGCTCTGCTTCGACCACGTCGACAATGCGCGATACGCCATCACCAGAAACCAGAAGAGCTCCCAGTACCGCCTGCTCGGATTCGAGAGACTGGGGTGGCAGTCTTTCAATAGTGGAGTCGCCGATGTTCGTGTCTGCTTGAATCATTACTCTCTAATACGTATGGAATTGGGAAAAAGTTCAATTTCCACGCGCTTTGATTGAATTTGTGAATATGCTCAATAGAATAAATCATCTACTGAGCATATTCACGCTGAAGTTTTTAATTTGACGACTAATCGTCTTCTAGAGAGGAAATATCACCAGTCGGCAGACCCAGTTCCCAGGCTTTGAGCAATCGTCGCATAATCTTGCCGGAGCGCGTTTTGGGCAAGCTGTCCTTGATTTCGATTTCGCGCGGATAGGCATGGGCAGCCAGTTGCTTCTTTGTATAATCTTTAATTTCTTCAATTAGCTTGTCGCTTGCCTCAACGCCATTGCTTAGAACGATAAAGGCTTTGATGATTTCGCCACGCTCATGGTCCGGCTTACCGATGACACCAGCCTCAGCTACTGATGGATGCTCGACTAGAGCCGATTCCACTTCGAATGGACCAACACGGTGTCCAGCAGTGTTGATGACGTCGTCAGCGCGACCAACAAACCAGAAATAGCCATCTTCGTCTTTCCAGGCGTTATCTCCGCTGAAGTACCAGCCTGGAATTTTAAAATACTCATTGTATTTTTCTTGGTTGCGCCAGACCTGTCGCAAAATGTTTGGGAAGGTTGGCTTGACTACTAGTTTGCCCAATTTTCCCGCTTCGAGTTCGTTACCTTCATCGTCGACGATGGCAGCGTAAACTCCAGGCAGTGGTTTGCCCATGGAGCCTGGCTTAACCGGCAAGCATGGAATGTTGCAAATCAATTGCATGCCTGTTTCTGTTTGCCACCAGTTGTCGTGAATGGGCAAGCCGTAAACTTTCATACCCCAGCGTACGACCTCTGGATTAAGAGGCTCACCGACGCTGCAAATATGTCTAACGCTTTCGAGGCTGTGACGATAAACCGCATCATCACCAGCTTTCATCAACATGCGTAGAGCTGTTGGTGCTGTATACCAAACTGTGATTTTCAGCTTGTCAATCAGCTTATACCAGCTGTCGGCGTCAAATCGGCCTTCGTAGCTGACGCAAGACACACCGTTCGACCAGGGACCGAAGATACCATATACGGTGCCTGTAACCCAGCCTGGATCCGCCGTGCACCAGTAAACATCGTCGTCGCGTAAATCGAGGACCCATTTAGTCGTCATGTGATGCCCGATGATATCGCCGTGCACGTGCACAATGCCTTTTGGTTTGCCTGTTGTGCCAGACGTATAGAGCAAGTAAAGCGGATCGTCTGGATCCATTTGTTCGCAGTTGAGTTTGTCTGACTGTTTGGCGACGAGTTCCTTGAAACCAAGTTCTTGATGTCCCAGTTTGTTTTGCTCGACATCCGTGACTATTACATACTCGAGTTCTGGTAGCTGTCCTCTGATTGAGTCTAATTTGTCTTTGAGGGCGGCATTGGTGATTATCACTTTAGCTCCGCTGTCGCGCAGGCGATCGCGCAATGCGTCAGGACCAAAAGCTGAAAATAAAGGACCGGCGACAGCGCCGATTTTAGCGATGGCGATAGTTGACGTATAAAGCTCACAAACACGTGGTAAAAAGACAAAAACGCGATCGCCTTTCTTGATGCCCAAGCTCTTGAGAGCATTGCCGATGCGATTACTTTGCTCGCTGATTTCTTGAAATGTGAGTTTTTCGAGCTTATTGTCTGAACCCACAGCATATAGAGCTACTTTGTTGCGGCGGCCATTATTGAGGTGTCTGTCTACGGCATTGTGAGCCGCATTGACTTTACCATCGGCAAAATAAGAAATTTCTTTGCGCGCGTCCTGCCACGAAAAACCGGCGTATGCTTCCTCGTAATTTTCCAGATTCGCTCGCGTGCTGGCTTTTTTGATCAGCTCCGGGCGCGTCTTGCCGCCATTGTTTTCGTCTTGCGGCGAACTGTTAGCGGCGCTGTGGCTAACTTCGGTGCCTTTGTTTTTTTCCACCAACTTCATTACTTCCTCCGGCTCAGCCAGTTAAAGACGTTAATTAAGAGAAACCATCATGATCGGATATGATTCGGAATTTGAACAATAAAAGACGACATACTCGATGCGGCCAGCTGGGTTGGCTAGGCTGATCGGCTGCGAAGTTTAACAATACTGTATATGGCGTTTTTCGTTGCCAAAAGTCGCCTAAATTTTTGAGTTGACAAGAGAGCGATGGAAAGACTGCCAGATAAATTTGTGAGCTGAAATAAAATGGAAACTCGTTGTCCGTACCCCGATTGCCGTTTCGTGTTCGATAGCGCAAGCCACCAAGAGTCTATTGTCAGTCAGGCATCCAACGGTTTTCAAAGAGCAATCTGTGTTAACTGCAAACGTCGATGTACTCTGAAACCAGTCGAGCTGCTCGAGCAGATGGAGAAAAAAGAAGTTTATCTGGTTGAGCAAAACTCACTCGAAGGTGGACCTTCTGTGACTCCCGAACAACCGGCTCGATTGCTTGCATTGCTTGAAGACTTGCGTAGTTTGCAAAATATTGGCTCGATTTTCCGCACAGCTGACGCCATCGGCTTTGAGAAAATTTTTCTTTCTGGCATCTGCGGCGTTCCGAATCGAAAAGATGTGACCAAGGCAAGCCTTGGAGCGGAAGAGCATATTAGCTGGAAATATTCTCACGCCTCGCTAGAAACGTTGCAAGCTTTAAAAGGAGAGGGCGTGTTTTTGCTAGGGTTGGAGCTAACCAAAACAAGTGTTGATTTAGAACGTTTGAATGATCCTGATTTTCCCGTCAAACTGAAGATGCCACTATGTATGGTGCTCGGCAATGAGGTCTCAGGTGTCAGTGAAGAAGCATTGAGTATTTGCGACCTGGTTTGTCACATTGCCATGAAGGGGACAAAAGAATCTTTAAACGTGGCTGTAGCTTTTGGAATCGCCGCATATGAAATTGCTAGAATAGGCAAAAAAACTGAGGTAAAACTAAATGACTCTTGACTGGATTTATCATCGAAAAAATTGCAATACTTGCCAGAAGGCGCAGGATTTTTTGGAAGCGAAAAAAATTCAGCCAGGTGAGCTTGTTGATGCTCGCAAAGTGCGTCTTTCAGAAGCTGATGCTTTAAAGCTTGCAGGCTCTGCTGACCAGTTGTACGCGACTAAAGGCACAAAGCTGGTGCATTTTGATTTGCACAAAGACAAGCCCGCAGACGAAACGCTGCTTTCCTTAATGATTGGTCCAAGCGGAAACTTGCGCGCGCCGACTCTGCGCGTTGGTAAAACCTTGCTGGTTGGTTTTAACGAAGAGGCTTACGAAAAGGTCTTGGGTTAATCGGGCAATCAGAGCGGGTTGGCTGATGTTCCCCCAGCAGTCAATCCGCGCTCCGTCCCGACAGGTCACACTTCTGGCTATATGGCTAGACCAGCAGTGGATTGTCACAGTGAGATTTTTGATAAGAAACGATGTTGCGCATGCGCTCTATGTAGAGTACAGATTCGCTTGAATTACCTGATTCTTCGAACATCTCGGCAATATCCATGCAGATGACGGCTACTTCCATACTGAGATTGCCGTGTGCGTGTTCGAGAAGACTCAATGCCTTTGTATAGAGTTGTTTGGCCTGGTCGTAGTCTGCCTGTGTTTTGGCTTGTTCGGCTCCTGCTGTTAGTATCCGGGCTTCGACTTCTAAAGGTAATCCCATCTGCCGTGCTTCCTCCGCTTCATCTTCCGACTTTATCGGGCACTTATGAAAAAGACGTGAAAGCTTGTTTTGGCAAAAATTTAGGGATTTAGGTCCCATTGGCCGGTTTCGGCAGTTTGGAGACCACCGGGTGAGAAGTTTTATACGAATTACCTCTAAAAAAGGCGACCTTATCGCCACGGCTGTTTGTGATGGTCACGTTGTAGAGACCGGTGCGTCCATTCAGAACCTCTTCTTCCGCCGTGGCACAAAGGGTGTCGCCTTCATAAACGGCTAGAGCAAAAGTGATGTTGCAAGCAAGAGCAACTGTCTTTTCGTTGCGAGAATTACATGCATAAGCAAACGCAGTGTCTGCAAGAGTAAAAGTCATGCCACCATGACAGGTGCCATGGCTATTGAGCATATCTGCTCGCACCGGCATCGTCACCGAGGCAAATCCGGGTTTAATTTGATTTAGCTTCATCCCGAGAACATTTGCAACAACGTCAGTTTCAAGCATAGCAGCACCGACTTCTTCGGCAATCTGGCTTTCGCGGTTTTTTGTTTTTTCGGTGTCTGACACTATTTTTCCTCGGCTGGCTTATCTGCAGTGATATCGAAAATGGTCACTTCGGGTTTAGCCAGAAAACGAATGCGTGGAGACATTCCGCCATCCATGCCGATTCCCCGATTGACATAAAGGGCGACTTTTCCCACCTGATAAAAGCCGCTTTCGTACTTTTTGCTGGTGCCAGAATGCGTAATAATGGCTCCGTAGAATGGCAAACAGATTTGACCACCATGAGTATGACCAGCGCAAAGTAAATCGATTTTACTGTGATTTAACTGCTCGTCTCCGGGCGTTTTAAGCAACAAAATTGTGGCTGGGAAGTGATGCAGCAAAATGTTGTAGGTGTTGTCTTTAAGCGCCGCAATGAGGCCTTTTATACTTCCTTCTTTGTCAACAGGCGCTCCGGTTAAAGAGATGATGTTGCCTCTTACATTTTGCTCGATTGTTTTGCAATTGAGTTGTATGACGCCGGTTCCTGGATAGAGCTTGACGTTCGGAAATTGGCGCACATCATGGTTGCCATCTACAGCATAAGTGGGCGCTAGTTTGGCAATAGCTGTCATGCATTTTTGAAATACATCAAGTCCCTGTTTTTCGTTCAAGGCGTCGCCAGTAAAAACTACGATATCTGGCTTTTCAGCAGCAATAACAGCTGGTAATTGTTCTTCTAGGCGGATTGTTCTTTCGGTATGTAAATCAGAAATCAAAGCAACGCGAACACTGCCTGTGGTTATTTTCGGACTAAATAATTTTGTGTGAGTGACATCAAGCTGATAAGGTTCGATGAATAGACCATAAAGCAGGCAGATGATGCAGGCTATCGCTGCGATCGAGATGAATATGTCATGGCTGCGTGAAAACGACGTGGTTGATTTTTCTTTCAGGACCAGTCGCTTGAAAGCGAGCAACAACGTCGAAGCAAGAATGTATGCCAGCGAACTCGACACAAGCAATGTGCCAGCAATTTCTTGGGGTGACAGTCGAGTTAGATTCATGACCGCTAATTATAGTCTTTTGCGGTCGGAGCACTGTTCATGACAAGTGAGGAGCATTGCCACCGTGGAAACGGCCAAACAAGCGCGCCGTCAGAACACTCATCAGAAGGACACCAAGACCAAGAGCAATTATGTGATCAGTGGAGCGCAAATTAAACATGCCAACCCGACATATGAGCAAATACGCCACAACAAGATTGAAGAATCCCCACAATACGTTGACTGTGGAAGTCGAAAGTCCCTGACCAGGAGGTTTGGCGAAAGGACTCTGGAATGGTTGTCCCATCACTCCACGGACAAAGTGTGGAATGGCGTTTGTGATAAATCCACCACCAAAAAAATAGGACACGTATGTAACTAATTGCATGGGGTCTGACATAAGTATTTTCCTGTTTGTTATTTATTCGTCGACAAGTCTTTTGAGTAACTGGATTGCACTGGCCAGCTGCTCCTGCTCTGGGGGAGATAATTTTGCTTTGATTGAGCGAAACAACCAATCCTGTCGTGCAGCTAGCCTCGCATCAATCTTTTCGCGGCACAAAGGGGTTATATGGATGACGGTCTGCCGGCCATCATTGGGATCAGCAGAGCCGCTGACCAAACCGGCTGCCTCAAGAGTAGCCACAGTTGCTCCCATTGATTGAGAGCGCACGCCCTCGGCTTTAGCCAGGTTCGTGACGGTGGCCGGACCGTTGCGATCAAGATGCCCGAGAACTGCAAGCTGCGAGAGCGTGAGATCGCCCGTGTTGTATTCCTCGCGTAGCCTTCTCTTGAGCCTGCCGAGGATACCGTGCAATTCACCAGCCGCGACTAAAACGGCATCGACCTTAACTTTGTGTTTGTCCATAGGAAAATTATTGCACATATGAAGGTGAACTTCAAAGGTTGCCTTCGGAGTTTGCAAAGCAGCTAAATGAAAATTTGCAATCTACACTGGAGATCGATTACTTGCTGCTTTTGGCAGCCACCAATGGCGGTGAATAGCTGACGAAACCAATTGCCAGTATGCAACATGCGGCACTGAGCGCGACCAGAACAAAGCCATCGCTAAAGGCCAGCAGACCCACCTGCTGTTTTAAACTGCCACCTAATTCTATTAACGCTTTTACTTTTGCATCATCTATACCAGAGCCTGCACCGAAATTATTGAACGTCAGCGCTTTTAGCCTGTCATTGGTCAACCAGTCGCCGTTTATGTGTGCTGAGACAACTGAATAGTGAAAATCACTCTGCACTTTCAAGAAGCGAGACAATATTGCTTTGCCAATTTCAGCACCAAAAAGTCTGCAAGTTTGAAACCAGCAGGATATGGTCAAGATATTGACCGGGTTGGATAGCGCCCCTACTTTTAAAGCTGACCTAAGCAAAGTGGCAATCAAACCAGTTAGGGCCAGAGCAAGTCCTGCAGCCGTTATTAATTGGTCAAAAAGGAATGTTTCGCCGGTCCAGGCTGGGTCTAATCTTGAACTGGCATAGCTGCTGAGTCCGACTAAAGCAAAACCGAATGCGCAAACAAATCTCGAATCTACTTTATACAAAAGAAGACCCGCAATGGGAGCAAGTAAGAGTTCAGGAACCGCAATCCATGCAAGAACTGCTGCCGTTTGCTCTGGACGGTAATTGTGCAGAAGTGCTAGGTAGCTAGGAATTAGCAGCGTTGGCTCTAGCAATAAGAAACGAAAACAAACGAGCACAAATCCAAGAATTAGAAAATTTCGACTGCGTAAAAAGCTTAGATTGATCATCGGATTGGGCTTTCTAGCATGTGAAAAAAGCGTCGCAAACAGAAGGAATATGCCTACGCCAAAGTAAGCGGCAATCCACGGCGAATTGAGCCAATCGAGTCGTTCGCCTTGATCTAAACCAATGTAGATGAAGGTAAAAGCAAAAGCGGCGTAAAGAAAACCCCAAAATTCCATGCCTGCTTTGGGCTTAGCAATGGGCTGTCTAGGAATGCCAAAGTAAACACAGAACATCATTATTGGAGCTGGTAGCAATGCATTCCAGAATATCCATTGCCAGGATAAATGCGTGATGTAAAAGCTTTCAACAAGATGAGCGATGTTGGTAGACGCAAGAATATCAAGGGCGTAAATAGCAAGTCCTAGATAGAGATATTTCAAAGAAAAATTTCGAATGATGATTGTGAATGTGAGTGGATAGTAAGTTCCTGCAGCAAGACCCGCTATGGTTTGTAGGACTAAAAATACCAGAGGATTATGTGTTGCAAATGGTGACAGAAACTCTGCGAGAATAAAAATTGCACTCGCCCATAGCAATACGCGACGAGCACCGAGTATTGCTCCCATGAAAACAGTCAGTGGACCGATAAACATATTTGCTGCATTAAATGCAGTAGTTATGTAAGTCATGTAATCAGAACTTGCACCAATGGCTCCTTGAACGTCAGCTAGACCAATAGAAAGCAGGCGACCAGTAAATACCGAAGTCAATGCTCCTAGAAGGACGCCAATGATCGCGAGTGCCGGGTGTGTTGTGATTTGGCTGACGGCTGCTGACTTGTTACTAGTCTGATTCGATGACATCGACTTTATTGACACTACTTGCCGCTATTTGGAGTTATTGAAGTAGTGACTGACATGCCAGGGCGCAATTCCGATAGTTTCGCGACCTCGTCGTCGAAAATGATTTTCACTGGAATTCTCTGAATAACTTTTGTGAAATTTCCGCTTGCATTGTCTGGAGGTAAAAGTGAAAATTGCGCTCCACTGGCTGGCGCAATGCTCTCTACATGGCCTTTCCATCGCCTACCTGGTAAAGCGTCGACTTCAATTTCAGCCTTGTCACCAGCCGTTATCTTAGCTAATTGGGTCTCGCGAAAGTTAGCAATAACCCAGGGAGTGGACGAAATGAGTGTGATTACCTGTGTGCCAGCGCTAACAAATTGACCTGGCTTTACCTTCAATTCGCCGACTCGACCGGCAACAGGAGCTTTGATGGTCGTATAGCCAAGGTCAGTTTCAGAAGAATCGACACCGGATTGCTTTGAAGCTAAATCAGCCTTTAACTGTCTTTCTTCGCCATCGAGCAACTCCCTTTGTTTGGTTCGGGAAACAACTTCTGCCTCACGACTTTTTATTGCAATAAAGGCCTTGTCTTTGTCGATTATGCTGGAAGCAAGCTGCTGTTTGGCTTTCAATAATTGAGCTTTCTTGCCCAAATACTCGGCCTTAGCCTTTAATCGCGCCGATTTCTGAGAATCGAGATTAGCAGCTGCACGGTCATTATCATCAATGACTTGCTCTACCCTTTCTTTTGTGGAACTTTCTTCCGCTAAGAGAGCTTCTTCGCGTCGCTTTTGAGCCTCCGCCTTAATTGAGTCGGCAGTTGCTGATTTGACAGAAGACTCGCTTTGTTTGATCGTGGCGCTCGCCACTTCCAGATTTGCTTGCGCCTCTTCAACTGCCGCTTTCGCTATCGCAATAACGTCATCAGACTGCTTTGCTGTAGCGCGACTATTCTCTAGTAATGCTTCGGCATCAGCTACTTCTGCGTCTTGCTTTTCTTTTCTTTGCTTCATGTCATCGAGTTTGATTTTCACTTGTGCGACAGTTTGTTGCGCCTGTACGACTTTGTCTTTATAGTCTTCGCTTCTCAATTCGACTAACACTTGTCCAGGTACCACTTGGTCGTAGTCTTTTATCATTGTCTTTAAAACAATGCCATTGGCTTTGGTGCTAAGTGGGGCAACATCGGCACGCACATAAGCATCATCAGTTTTGATGGAGATTGCGTTTTCCCAGGTGGTCCAACAGCTAGAAATTACAAAAAATAAGACCGCGGCAAGAGCAAATACAGCAAGTGGTATCAGCCAATTAAAGTCTTTTTTCGCAGTCGATACCGGTGGTGTCGCCGCAGGGGTTGAAGGTGCGGTGCTCTGCACTGGTGATGCAGCCTTTTCAGATAATGATTGTTCTTCAGACATTTACAGACTTACCTTCAATTAAGTGATTCATTCGCCAACCGCTCGGTCAAATTCTGCTTTTGCTTCCCAGAACGAAAGTAAAGATTGATGATAGTTGTTGCTTGCGTCGGCAAGAAGGGCTTGTGCAGCCAGCACTTCGGCTAGTTTTTCCGAAGTGAATTTGTATCTATTCATTGAAACTCGCAATTCTTCCAACGCCACATTGCGCGCAAATTCTGTTGTTTTAACTGACTCGCGGGCTTCGGTGAGTTTATTGATTTGAGAATGCAAATCGATCAAAACCTCTTCTTTAATGCTATCTAAGTTCAACGAAGCGGCTTGTTCTGATTTTGCTTGAGCCTTTGCGAGAAAGGCTTTGCGCCCCCAATCAAAGGCGTTGTAGTTGATAAATATGCCCGGAGCAAAAATATTTTTCGGCACCACTTGATTGTTAAAACCAGGAAGTGAGATGTAAACCGCGCCGATGCTCACATTCGGAATGTATTCAGCCAGGCGAATCTTTTTCTCAAGATGAAGCTGCTTCATTCGAGCATCAGCCGCGCGAATTTCAGGTCGATTAGATAGGGCTCGCTGCTCAGATTCATGTACGTTCAACTCGAGATCGTCTGGCTGCGGAATAGCTTCTAAGGAAATATTGCTTTGCAGATTGCGACCAAGCAGATGATTGAACTTTTCTCGATCAATCTGAAAGGTGTTGCGCGCCTTTGTTTCGTCCAGTCTCGATTTTGCCAGTTTAGCAGCGACTTGCATGGCATCCACTTTGAGTGCGTTGCCTTCTTTGACTCGGTTACTTACCGTTATTTCGAGTTCAGTTAGATACTTAATCGACACTCCAATACTGGAAAGTTGACTTTGATCGAGCACCAATTTGTAGTACGAAGCTTTGACCTTCGCTTTGGTATCATCGACTTCTTGCTCTAATTTGTAAGCGGCAATTTCTCGTCCAAGTTTTATTGCCCTTGCTTCTAAACCAAGCCGATATTGCTGTGTGATTGGCACAAGAAAGCTTGCGAAAACAAAGGCATCAGCCTGGCGAGGCACAAGCGTATTTGTAACGGTTTGCTGGGCTAAATAGCTGATGACACGCAAATTCGGCAAACGCCCAGCTTGAGAAGCGACATAGTCCCATTTAAAACGTGACACTTCGGATTGCGCTTTTTTAATATCTTTGTTCGAGACGGCGGCCTCTTCCACAGCCCCCTTTAAAGTCATTGTCGGTTCGCGCAGAGCACTCTTTTGACTGGTCACCGGAATGTCTGACTGGCCAAACTGATTTTGTATTTGCACAGGCGAAAGTAATTCAGTTTGAGCGCGTGAGGTGGCTGCAACGGTGTTAGTTTTGGATTGTGAGGTATCTTGCTCTAATGCTTGACCATTCGATGTGAAGGCCCCCAAGCATAGAAAAGCCAGACTGGCACTGCGAATATATTTATTACTTTTCAACTGAATTGATTCGAACCGACAATAAGCGAACTCGTCCATGATTTTAGCAAAAACGCTCATCAACTCCCTCGTTACTTTTTAACGAAAAACGAGACTCTTAATTACAACCGGCACCGTGCTAGTCGCGCTATCCGTCCCTTTTTCAAGGACTTTGCCAATGTCTATATAGTCGCCCGATGAAAAAGACAAACCATCAAGGACCAGCACTTTTCGGCCAGGCAAAGACGCGCCTAAAAGTTGACCGATGGCCATAGCAATATCAAATCTGGTGACCAATATAATCGGCTCAGCAGATTTGTGATCGTCAATAGCAGCCGCCATTTCCTGCGCAAATTTTTGTACTTTCGTGAAGCTGATTCTTGGTTCACCTTCAAAGGCAGAGTCGACCACCAATGCCAGTGGTTTTTCTGACCAATCGATTTCATTTAGCCTAAAGCAGGTCGAGATTGCTGCCTCAACAGTTAAGTATCGATCAAACTGCGGTTGCGTCAGGCGAATGTTGCGAATTGGTTTCTGGTGTTGATTGAGTCCGATAGTCGAGCCAGTTAATTGAACGCTACAGTGTCCGGCACCAATTACGGTGGCGCGAATTGCATTATCAGAAATTTTGAACGGTAATTTTTCGTTTTTTAACTCTTCGAGCAGCGCCTTCGCTAACAGGACGCCCATGTCGTTGAAAGCAAAATTATCTAGCTGCGAAGCAATCTCACTGTCGTCAATTTCTTTCATGGTCTGGGCGACGCCGCCCGTAAAACGATACTGATCAATCTTTGACTCGAATTTCAGCGGCTCATCCGACCAAAGAAGATCCAGAGCACAAGACCGGTTTGAGATTAGTTTTACCAGGCACTCGGCCAGTGTCTTAGCAATTGACCCGAGTTCTTTGGTCGAGACCGCATCATTATTTTTTAGACCACAACCAGTTGGACCAAGGAATTGTAACCCTGAATTCGTGAGGGATTTAATTGTTTTGGTGCCAGCAGCAGGCTTTTGTTTATCCTCGTAAAATTCAATGAATCTGCCACCGATATCAATGCATGCCGTTTCTAAAAGTTTTCCATGAGAATAAACGGCAATGTTGCAGGTGCCACCACCAATATCGATATTGGCGATGGTCATATTGTTTTCTAACGATGCGACATCACAACTAGAGCCACGCGCTGCAAGAATACTTTCAAGATGAGCGCCAGCACTTTCACAAACAAAATCGCCGGCTAGGGCCGAAATAGCCGAGAGAATTGCTTTGGCATTGCGACGCTTGGCTGACTCACCGGTAATAATGGCGGCTCCCGTGTCGATGTCCGCTGCTTTGATTTGTGCTCTTTGATATTCACTGGCGATGATGGAGACAACTCCTTGTTCATCGATTTGTCCCGAGTCGTTCAGGGGAGTCATATGAATGGCACTTTCGTAGACGACAACTTTTTTGTCGATGGATAACGAAGGCGTTTGATTCAAAGATGAGCGATTAACGAAGTAAAGACGACTGATTGTTAAATGAGTCGTGGTTGTGCCAATGTCTATGCCGACACTCAAAAGCGAATCTTTTGCATTGTTTTCCATGCTTACGACAACTGCTGTAAGCCAACACCTGAAACTTGATGTTGAAAAATCTGTTCAATCAATTTGACGATATAAGCACCAGCCTCGACTGCTGGCGTGCCACGGGCGTGAATGTTCGAGACAACAGTGCGGTCCGAGCTGATTGTTTTGACACCAGGCGAATAGGTGATGTATGCGCTCAAACTATCTGCGCACGAAAGACCTGGTCTTTCACCTATTAAGTTAATGACTAATTTAGCGTTGAGAGCTTCCGCTATTTGATCTGCAACAGCTACTCTTGCGCGTCGAACGACAACGGGCAATCCGTAGGTCCAATTGTGAAGGGTGAAACCATGTTTCAGCATTGGCAGTAAGTCTGCAAGATTTTCTTCTACGGCTCGAGCAGAAAGTCCGTCACTGACAACAATCTGTATATCCTGGTTGGCTGGACAGATTTTTTTTAGCGATTCAATTGCACTGTCTGTGGTGCGCTTGCCTTTGGGGGGGAATAAGACATAGTCTTCACGAGATGTCGCCAGACTCTCAATTATTGGCAAGCCTTGTTCTGCTGCAAATGTTTTGAGAAATTCGACGCTCAATTCACCGTTGACAGCATCATTTGCCAGCGCATGGTCGCATCTAAATTGGAGAAGGGCAACAGTTGGGGGGCGGGTACCGACTCGACCAACTCCGACTCTTGCCTGCGTGGCTGTCATGGCCCTTTCTAGAAGGGGACCATTTTGAGGTGTGAAATTCATGACGATAGGTTACACTAATTAGCTATTCTTGTCATTTGCGGTTCGTTTTACGTTCTTTATACGGTTCGTTCAAGAGGCGCTTCATGAAATTGTCGACAACTATTGGTGGCAGCACTTTTGACTTCAAATCACTCAAAGAAGTTTTAGCAAAAGCTAACGAAGAAAAATCAGGAGATACCCTCGCTGGAATTTCAGCTTCGTGCGAGCTGGAACGAGTCGCCGCAAAGAAAGTATTGGCTGACGTGACGCTCGGGCAATTGCGGAACAACCCGGTCATTCCGTTAGACGAAGATGATGTCGGCCGGCGCATTGATGACTCACTAGAAGCCGCCGCGTTCGAGCGTTTGCAGAACTGGTCTGTTGGTGAATTGAGAGAATTTATTCTGGCTACATCAACAGATTGTGATGCAATATCTGTTATACGCTGGGGGCTCAACGGTGAAATGGCTGCCGCCGTCACTAAACTCATGTCTAATCTCGATTTGGTTGTTGCCGCAAAAAAATGTCAGGTTATTTCACGGGCTCGCACGACTTTAGGATTGCCTGGCAGATTAGGGGCTCGTTTACAGCCGAACCATCCTTCTGATGCCATCGATGGCGTACGTGCCTCAATTTACGAGGGACTCTCGTATGGCATTGGTGACGCTGTTATTGGTATCAATCCTGCATACGACACACCGGATACGGTGGCACGATTACTTGAGGCTACCGATCAGGTAATTCGAGAATTGAATTTACCTGCGCAAAATTGTGTGCTTAGTCACGTCAGCACTCAAATGAAAGCGATTGAACGTGGGGCACAATCTGGTTTGATTTTTCAAAGCATCGCCGGTTGTGAAAAAGGCAATCGCGCCTTTGGCATTGACTCAGATATGCTCGATCAAGCTTACGATTTAGGTAAGCGTAAGTGCAACAATCCAACCAAGTCGGTAATGTATTTTGAAACTGGTCAGGGATCTGAGCTGTCTTCGCGTGCGCACAATGACGCCGATCAAGTCACCCTCGAGGCCCGTTGTTACGCTTACGCCAGGCTCTTTAAACCATTTCTCGTCAATGACGTTTGTGGTTTTATTGGTCCTGAATATTTAGCAGATGGACGTCAGATGATAAGAGCTGGTCTTGAAGATCATTTTATGGGCAAATTGCTTGGCGTGCCGATGGGCATTGACGCTTGCTATACAAATCATATGAAAGCCGATCAAAATGATGTGGAGAATCTGGCTTTGTTACTGAGCTGTGCTGGAGTCAATTATTTTATGGGCGTGCCCATGGGCGATGACGTCATGCTCTCTTATCAGACCACCAGCTTTCATGACGTTGCTACTTTGCGTGAATTGTTGAACCTGCGTCCAGCGCCTGAGTTCGAGCGTTGGCTCGAGACTGTAGGCTTGATGGAAAATGGCAAGCTGACAAAAAACGCCGGTGATGCCTCTTACGTTATGGGCCTAAAAGGCGCAGCTGTTTGAATTTATCAAAAAAAGATGATCCCGAATTCGAGATCATCTGAAAGTCTTTGCAGGTTGAGGTTACGGGCTATTTTGTGGATTTTGGTGCGTCTTTGTAATTCTGGTCGTCAACACAGTAACCAATTACTAACCCGGTTACTGCACCAATCACAGCACCCCAGAGGAAACCGCCCTGGAAGCCGAAAACCGGAGCGACGCTCACTGGCAATGGCCAGTATTTGATTACGACGAAACTCAAACCACTAACAAGTCCGGTTAGAAGTGCCATCATCAACGCGCTCATGATAGGCATACTGAAAGCGTTGTTTTTTTCTGTGCCCTTGTCCATTAACCTTAGTCCCCTCTGTGCTTAGCTGGCGCTAATCTAGCGCCATTTGCAGTCGGCAGTTTTCCACGACGCGCAGTATAGCATTTTTGGTTGCCCCCTATTCTAGAGCTTGAAATGTCCGCTTTCACCCAACAAAAGTCCTAGTCCAGCAACCGTCTTGCCATCGCGAATTTGACCGGACGTGACGAGATTCCAGGCCTGCGTTAAAGTCATTAACATCACTTCGGTTTCTTCATCGTCGTCAAGAGACTTTTCGGCAAGCACTACATCGGTGGCTTTATACATATACAAAATTTCGTTGCAAAATCCTGGTGCCGTGAAAAAACGCGAAATCTCCCGCCATTGCGAAGCGATGTATCCGGTCTCTTCAGTCAATTCTCTTTGCGCGGCTGGTAGCGGCGCTTCGCCTTTTTCGATGCGTCCAGCCGGAAATTCTATGAGATCTTCATTAATCGAATAGCGGTATTGCTTGATCAACACAACCTGGTCAGGCTGTGGTTGGCAAAGAATAACTACACCACCATTGTGCTCTACAACTTCGCGTGTGGTTTCGTGATTGCCCGATTTAAGCGCGTCTACGCGTAGATTAATGATGCCACCTTTGTGCACCATTTTGCTGGAAACAGTATGTTCATGAGTGAATAGAGTCAAGTTTCAGTCTCCAAAAAAACAAAGGCAATCGCTTCTATAATATTGTTGCTGACAAGGAAGCGGACGTCGGCTTTTCATCCTAACAGGTATGATTCTGGATAGGATATGTATGTATATGCAATGACGTGAAATTATAAGAACGCTAAAGAAATTGATGAACTATCTGGAATCAATTGCTTACTTAGACAGCCTCTCGCCAACCCTTGAAAAACCGGGGCTGGAGCGCATCACGCTTTTTTTGCAAGAGCATGATCAACCTCAAAATCGCATACCTTGTATTCATGTGGGTGGTACTAACGGAAAGGGCTCGACTGTAGCCATTCTCGACAGTACGCTCCGGCAGTGCGGGTTGAAAGTGGCTCGATTTACAGGTCCGCACTTATTGCGCTGGAATGAGCGTTTTCATGTTAATGGTCAAGCCATCTCTGACGAGCAATTTGCAAAGTACGCTTCGCAGTTGCGCGTTTTGTCTGAGGCTTTCGCCCGAAAACACCCTGAGCTGGGCATTCTTACCTGGTTCGAATTTATTACAGTTTTGGCTTTTCAATATTTTGTCGAACAAAAGGTTGAGATCTCAGTGATTGAAGTTGGTCTCGGTGGTCGTTTTGATGCCACTAACGCTGTCGGCAACGTTCTCGTTTCTGTCATCACAAATGTTGATCTTGACCATAAACATATACTTGGCAATACGGTCGAGCTTATAGCTTTTGAAAAAGCCGGAATTATAAAAGCAGGGGTGCCAGTCGTGACGGCTGCGCAAGGCGGCGCTCTGGAAGTGATTTTAGAAAGAGCGAAGAGTCTAAATACTGATATTTATGTTCTTTCTGGTGAGAGTGCGCAGAACGATGAAAGTGACGCCGTCGTCGATTTGTGTTCTCTAAATTCCTTATCGCTGATGGGTGAACATCAAAGAGTAAATGCTCGCCTTGCTTATGCAGCTTTGAAATTATGCGGTGGCAAAATTGGTGATGAAATTCGTAGTCGACTTGCGACTGCCTGGGAAGACGGAATCAAAAATACTTACTGGGCCGGGCGCATGCAATATTTGCCCAAATATAATTTGATTCTTGATGGTGCGCATAATCCAGCAGGGGCTGTTGCCTTGCGGGCGGCCCTGGATACGAATTTTCCTGATCAAAAATGCTTGTTTGTGATTACTTGTTTTAGCAATAAAGACGCGACTGGAATTATTAGTACTCTAGCTAGGCCTGGCGATCGAGTTTTTTTCTCAGAGGCGGCTTCGCGTCGAGAAGTGTTTTCCAGGGAAAAGTTTAATCAATTGTCGGCGGAACTTGGATTGCAGTCTCTGCAATTTGAAACGACTGCCGGTGCTTTGAAGGCCGCCGTCGAACTTAAAAAGCCAGATGAAGTGATAGTCGCCACGGGCTCATTTGCCACGGTCCGTGAAAGTATGTTGGCACTTGGTTGGCTCAGTGTTGAAGATGGGTGCATAGAATCGGGTAGAATCGGAGATGCAATTGAGGTTGTCTCACACAAAAAAGAGCTATACCGGCATTGACAACTAACGTTTTAACTTACAATTTGTCAGGGGCTGTGCGCCATCAGGGATTACCTGTAGCCGGGGTCATAGTATCTTTGTATGACGCCCTCAGTGAAATATCTGGCGCGCCGTCTCCGTTAGACAATCTCATCAGTCAGCAAACGACAGGCAACCGTGGCGATTTTACTTTTGCCGTTCGTCCAGGCAAGTATCGTATCGAAGTTCAACCAGACACCTCGACTCGTTTTATTCGGCATACATTGTCTGAAGTGCAAGTCACAGCTAACACGGTCTGCAATATTGGTCTGACGACCGGCAGTATTATCAGCGGCAAGGTTGGCACTACTAATGGTGTCAATGTTCGCAGTGGCGAAGTTGTCGCTCTCGGAATCGAGCCATCATCTTATCGCGCGTCCGCCATTCTTGAAGAGGATGGTAGCTACACATTGACGCTGCCCAAAGGCAGGTATCACCTCGCTTTTCGTACACTGCCATGGGAATATCTAAGTGAGCGCGATCCTTCATCGTCACGAAAACGCATTCGCATCGCTCATGATTACGATGACGAAAATCTTGGCGAAGCTTTCATCGCCACATCGATTGCAGTGTTGAATGTCTCGCGCGACGACACTTTCAATTTGACTCTGCCAGAATTTGTTACTTACGAAGGCGACGTCACTGATATTTATGGACAGCCTGTTCGTGGCGCTAAGATCACGGTCAAACCCAGTCTCTCTCAAGAGGACCAGGTTCTCCAGGAACTGGCCTTAAGTGCTACCGCTTTGACAAATCGCACTGGTAAATTTGCAATTAAATTGCAACCAGGAATATTCGACATCATCGTTACACCAGATGAAAGCGTCCATCTTTTTGGTCTTGAAGATAAAAAAGTGACGGTTAATAAAGACACGCATTATAATTTCCAAGTCGCTGAAGGTTTTAGAGTCTTTGGCGAAGTTCTGTATGACGAAAAGCCTTTATCCCAGTGTCTGGTACGAATCAGCGGCGTCGAGCACGATGTCGAATTGATTACGAAAACAGATAATAAAGGTGAGTTCTCAGCGGGTTTGCCTGCTGGAGAATACAAAATCATCGTCAGCGCTCATCCCAAACATGGTCCAACAGTGGACTTGAATGGTTCTGAATACGCTGGACTTGCGCCATGGACGCGCATGGTTACTGTCAATCGTGATGCCTATATTGCTGCCGTTATGCAAGAAGGCACGGCTCTGTATGGCATTGTCAAAGACGAGCAAGGACAGCCACGAGCAGGCGTGAGCGTGTCAGCTTTCCCGGAGGCGCCGCGAAGGACTAAAAGGTCAGACCATATGAGTGGGGCCTTGAGTTCAGCCACTACCGATGGTGAAGGGCGCTATTGCATATTCTTATCACCAGGTGTTTACTGGATTGCCGTTCACACTGATGTGGCGAGCGTGCGCAAAGTCGAAATTCAATCAGAACCGGTCCAGTTAAACATCGACTGGCATGGCTGGTGCCAGTTGCGTTTTGAAATTACTGGTGACGACGGTCATCCAATTCCTCGCTGCCGGGTTGGTTACGGACCATTTGGAGCGCTCGAGGAAAGTGAGAAATTGGCAGAGGAAGTGTCCGTTGGAGAGGAAGCCTCCGAGCCGCACAGTAATGTTGTTAAATTCGAGCGTTCAGCTAGAGTCATAAATGAGAGCGAATTGCCCCGCGGCTACTTACTCACGAGCGATGAAGGAGTTTGCCAAATAACGCTTCCAGCTGGCATTTATTCCTTGCGCTTTAATCCGCCTCAAGAAGGCTCGTACTCAGACAAATCTATTCGTCAGCTTTCTGTTAGCGCAGATACGACTAAGCATATTCGTTTGCCACTGAAGAAAGTGCTGACCGAAAGTGAGAGTACAACGTAGATAGTGCAAGAAAAGTTATTGCAAATTCTTTGATTACTTCAATTAACGGTTCTCCGAGATTCACGACAGAGAATGACCGTCTTGGAACTTTGGGTTGACGAAGTTGTCGCTATAGTCCACAATAGAAACTGTCAACTAGGGGCACGATTATGTCTAATGCGTTCTTATTTGAGGAGCGGTTCAGAAAAGCTGTGCCGAAGGCAGGGGAAATGGTGACTGAGGTTGCCCTGCAGACGGTTGAACTTGCAGAAGCACAACCGAAGGATTCGAGTCGCGTAGTGGTGCTGATTCGCTCATTAAAGGCTATTCTTGGCGTTTTGGAGAAGATAGATGCGAGCAAAGTTGCCTCTGCATCATCAGACTTTGAGGTTATCTTGTCTCTCTTGGAAGAACCAGAAGTCATTTCGGAACTATCCAAGAAAGACCCTCTTGCGAGTGCCAAGCTGCGGGGACTAAGAGCTCAAATGCAAATAGCGCAGGCCGAGGGCGGTTGTTTACCTGCCGAAGAAGCTGGTGAAATGATTGGAATTGGCAAAGCTGCCGTACACAAAGCCCGAAGTGAAGGGCGTTTGCTTGGGCTTCCGCGTGGGCAGAACCAATTTGCTTTTCCAGTGTGGCAATTTAGTTCAGGCAAAATTCTCACCGGACTTAAAGATGTGTACGCTGCTTTAAACTGTGATCCATGGATGAAAGCGTCATTCATGCTCGCTAAAAACACACGTTTGGATGGCGAAACTCCACTTTCGGTTCTTCGCCGGGGAGAAATAGCGAGAGCCGTGCAGGCGGCGAAGCTGTATGGAGAACATGGCGCTGTCTAAATTCACAGGAGGACCGCCTGCTGATTTGCACAAAAGAAAGCTACCCATTAAGGAAATTGATGGGCAGCTTTTTCGTATCTCACAAGCTTCCAGAGGAGCATCTGGTGTTATCTATTTGGAAAGAACAAGACTGAGCGATTTGACGATCCCACAGGACAAATATTTGGTGTCTGTTACTTAGGCGAAGATCCATATGCCGCTTTCATAGAGGTTTTTGGACAAGCTAGGGAAATTTTGCTCGACTTGAACTTCGTCCACGCGAGAGCACTTTCCGCACTGCACCTTTCAGAGAAATTGCGCCTTGTGGACATTACTGCGCAAGGAGCTGCTTGGATAGGAGCTGCTGGAGAAGTCGCCGCAGGCGAACACGAACTCTCTCAGGAATGGTCGAGCCAGTTGTATTCACATCCAGAAAATATTGACGGTATCTATTATCGGTGCCGGCATGACGGCTCACGAATGAGTGTAGCTCTGTTTGACAAAAGACCACAACTACTGGCTGTTGAAAAATTTGGTACATGGGAAGAGCCACTACTGCAGCCACTTTTGGGCGAACTCCTCGACCACTATCGCTTCTCTCTAAAAATATAAAATAACTACAAAAAGAGCAAAGGCTTTGTATTGCCTTTGCTCTTTAAATAAGAGGACTTTGGGGCTGCAGGCTCAGGCAGTTGCTGCAATGAAGTTATTCGACCAGCCTGTCGTGACAGGGATAGTTGGTATTCTAAAAGCGCAAGAGCTTGATTGGTCGCAATTTTGCCAGTCGGCGCCGATGACGCCTGATTTGTAGAGTTCCTGGTGAGTGGCAAACAAGCAGCGTTTTTGCAAAGCGGCATTGCTGCTCATCTTCATTTGTAACTGCATCTGGTGCGCTTCGTCTCTCGAGATGATGAGAATCTTGTCGATTGCATCCTCTTTAAGAGCTACTTCAAAACGGGCGATCATTTCATCGTTTATGGTCGGATGGTTGATGATGCCTACTCTTTGAGCCGATTCATTGGCTCTGAATTCAGCTCTTGCATCTAGTCTTTTGTTGCCGCCTCTCATGGTTGTCCATGTGAAGTTGCTGACTCCGCCTTCTTTGACGCCCATCAAATAGAGCATGCGAATGTTGGCAATTTCAAGGAGATGGCGTTGCACATTGGCATCGAACAAATCAATTTCTGGTTCGTTCATTGCTGACAGTGAGCGAGTCATAGAAGAAAGCATGTAAACTAGTGGTTTGGTTGGTGTTGTCCACCATGGCAATTTGGTACCGTGACGGTGGCATAACAGATAATCGAGATAAAAGAGTTTGCGTAGCCGATCGCGAATCAGCACTGGCTTGTCTTCCCCGGATATAAACCAGGAAATATGTTTTTCGAGAAGAACTTGATGTTCATCAATTAGATTGAAGATCAAGTGATCTCTGTCATTTAGTTGGATAGCCATCTGTGCGGTCCTCGCCATTAGGGTGGGGGTAGTTTTTGCTGGAGTGAAAATTATTTTTGAACTGCGTCCTGCTTATGGTGTACGTAGTCGTAGAGTGGGTCGTTATATCTGGAAGCATGAACCGAATAGGTTTTGCGTAAATTCCTATCCATTGCCACCAGAGTTTGACCTTCCAATTTGAGTCCTTGAGCTCTCTCGTTTACTTGTGCCAGTTCAGCTCTAAGGTCTTCAATTGTCTGCGCGGGCATACGCGGTTTGATCATAGCTTCGAAGCACTCAGCTTCATCTTCGAAAAATGATGCCTTGTGATCTCTGTACTTCTGGACGCCAGACCAGTTCGCTTGCACTGGCATCGCTCGTAAATCTTTAGCTAGGGCTCTATAGCGTTTTGAGATGTTTCTGTAGACGGTGGTTAGCTCTTCTACTCTTTCTAATTCTTGATTGAGGTTCTGGCTGAGAACAAACGTTTCGTCTGGAGTCGGTAAAGCATCATGAACCATTTTGTCGACTTGCTCAAACCATCCCAAGATGGGCGTTTGAGGGCTGAACATAGCACCAGCGCCCGCTCCAATCATTGGTTTGTCGGACATATTCATTTTCGCTGAGCCAGGCAAATGATGCGGGGTATTCGTGGCGTTGATGTTGTGCTGGAAACTATCAGCACCAGGCACAGCATTAGCTGGCAAACTCAAAAAGAGGGTTGACGCCATCGCAGTCAGCTGGCTGATTACTTTGATATTGAGTAGTGGTGAGTTGCTTTTCATGCAATCACTTTACTGAAAAGTTCAGGGACGGCATATGTGATTTCTACGCGATTTCAAAATCTTTTCAAAAAAAATGCCCCGAAAAGGGGCATTTTTATCGTAATTTCACGCTCTTTGAATGCGTTTTACTTGCCGATGAGCGGTTGAACCGGTAAGCCACCTCTTGCTGGGAACTGTGGACTATTTGGTAGTCCAGGCAAACCAGGAGCTTCCGTTGGCTGAACTTCATTGTCTTGCTGCGTGTTTGTAGTGGCTGCTGTGTTTATTGGGTTCAAACCAGTGATTGGAGCATTGGTATTGCCGTTATATGTATTCATCTGGACGATTTTCCAGATCGTAAAAGCACTCAGCAACATCATCAGACCCATCGCTGTACCAAGCACGCGTGACCCAGCGTAAGGCATACCGAGCACCATGCCATAAGCAGCCATGGCCATCCATATAGTCGCCATGACGACACCAAGAATGACCAGATAGCGACAGAATGTTTTTACTGTCGGCAAAACCGGCACCCAGTTGTAATTGGCAGTTGTTTTGGGATAACCTGCAGCCGGATTGTCGCCTGTGATGGCGTTTCTGCCGCCGTTGTCTGTTGTTTGGGGATAGGGTGCGGAGGTGTCGATCTTTGTGGCACCATTATTTGTAGTTACCTGGTCAGTTTCACTATTTGCGGTTGGTTGATTTGTATTTGTAGTTGCACCGGGATAGGGTGCCAGAATTGCTTGCACTTGAGCGATCTGGTCATCAGTGGCGATTACATTTGTGGGGCCGGTAGCGCCTTGTAAATTGACACCAAGAATGCCACCAATAGCGGCACTGTCAGTAGCGTTGAGAGTGCCACCGTTGATTGTAAATGCCATTTTCGTACCGCGATTGTCGCCGTTTGGACCAATTTGCTGGTGATATACATAGACAATTCCTTGGTCATGACTTTGACCATAAGGAAATATATTTCCAGTTGTGGCGTCGGCTCCTGGGCTCGGTACACCTGGCGCCGTGCCAGTGTCGCCAGCTGTTACAGCTGGGGCAGTAGCGCCACTGCCAATCGGAGGCAAAGGACTATTTGTTGGAGTGGTATTCGGTGCCGTCCACTGCACCACCGAATTTGGTGCCTGCAAGGGAGCGGCAAACTGAGCGTTGGCTTGATTGGTGGCTGACAGGCACGCTGCCAAAAGCACGGTCAAAGCGCCTGCTCTCAGTGTGTTTTTTATAAACTTACCTTTCATCTGCCTTCTCCGTTGTGCCTTCTTTCTATGTTGGTGATTCTATTGAATTTATTCGCGAAATTTATTCGTCGTCTTCTTCATCTTCTAAATCGGATTCGGCTTCGCTAGAGCCATTTTCATTATTGTCGTCCATTGACTCACTGGATGCGGTGCCAACGCTGCCTGCGTTATTGGCCGCGTTGATTGAATTGTTTTGATTTGCTCCAAATTCACGATTTGGTGATTTCGCTCCCACCGCTTCAGGAGTGATGTTCATCAACTGGGCGGCAAGATTTTTCAGCTCATCGAGCGATGAGAAGTTGAGAGAAAGTTTGTCTGACCCTGAATGCTCGTTTGTAATCATGTCTGCCAGATTCGTGCCAGAGAATTTGCCAGCGCTGTTATGGCCGTCAGCTGGCGGATTTTGGTTGGACCCTCCATCACCAAGAATATCGCTGGTTTCACTTTCAATAAAATCAGTCAAAAAGGCTGGAGTGTTTGGATCTTCGAAAGGCTTGTTGACTGGTTCGTTGGCAGTTAACAACTTAGGTCGGATTCCGTGTTTGCCGGCTGTGACTGATGTAATGATAGGCGGTGCCATGGGGCGAGAGACCGGTACATAATCACCAGCTGGAATTTCCAGCATTTTGACGCCTTCATCTTCAATGGTTGAAACTTTCGAAACCATATATTCTTCTTCGAGGGATTTTGGTTGCGGCACGTCTTTGCTGCAATTGCGATCTGGCACAGGTTCGAATGTATCGACAATACGACCGAGTGTCATTTCCATTCCTAAGCCACGAATTTCACAACATAGTCCATCGAAAGCGGCTGTGCGCCCTGGTGGCGAAATATTATTGCCCTGGACAATATCTGCGTAAGATTGATGCCGACCTTGAATGTCGTCCGCTTTAATAGTCATCATTTCGTTGAGCAGATTCGCTGCACCGTAGGCTTGAATTGCCCAGACTTCCATTTCGCCCATGCGTTGACCGCCATGATTGGCTTTACCACCCACAGGCTGCTGGGTGACGGCTGCATATGGACCACCAAGACCAGAGCGAGCGTTGATTTTGTGCAATACCAGCTGATTCAACTTCAGCATGTACTGACGTCCGATTAAGACCGGTCGATCGAAGGCTTCGCCAGTTTTGCCGTCATACAATTTGACTTTGCCGTCTTCGCCCATCCATTCGTAACCTGGTGTCTTGCGTACTTCTTTGAGCGCTTCAGAAACCAATCTATAAGATGCGTCTTCCGAAATAGATTCGTCAAACTGGTGAATGCGATAGTAGCGATTGAGAATGCTTGAATACAGTCCAAGCTGAGTATCGAAAACCTGTCCTACATTCATACGGCTGGGCACACCGAGCGGATTCAAAACCACATCGACAGGCGTACCGTCGGGAAGATAGGGCATATCCTGGTCGGGTACGACAATTGAAACGATACCTTTATTGCCGTGGCGTCCAGCTAATTTATCGCCCACTTCCAGTGGACACAATCTCGCCACTAAAACTTCGATTTCGCAGATGATGCCTGCTTTTAACTCAGGCGTGGTTTCTGGAGTGAAGATGCGAATGTCGATTACTCGACCGCCAGATCCATGCGGCACGCGCAAACTGGTGTCGCCCATTTCTTCTGCCACTTTACCAAAGACTGCTTGCAGCAATTCTTCTTCCGCGCTCATGGCACGTGCTTCTTTGGGCGAAAGCTTGGCCACGAGAATGTCGCCTGGATGAACGTAGCTGCCGATTTTGGCGATGCCGCGATCGTCTAAGTGTTCTAAATCTTTGAGCGCAACGTTGGGTAATTCGGGTGTGAGAATTTCTGGACCACGCAAAGTTTGATGCACTCCACAGGAGTGCTTCTCAATTTCTATGTGGCTCAGCCGGTGATCTTTCACTACGCCTTCCCGAATGACAATCGCGTCTTCGAAATTCTGACCCCTCCAGGGCACGAACGCAATGAGGAGATTACGACCCAGGGCTAATTCTCCATTATCAATTGCTGGACCGTCGGCAATAATCTGCCCGGCGTCGATTTTTTGTCCTTCTTTAACTGTGGGGCGCTGGTCGAGAATTGTGTTCTGGTTAGTGCGGTCGAAGCGAATCAACGGGTAATTGCGCGTTTCTCCACCTGATTGGGTAATGACTATTTCCTGACCGGTGACGCGGGTGACTGTGCCAGCACGGCGGGCAACGATGCTATGTCCGGATGAGCGTGCGACGATTTTTTCCATGCCGGTGCCAACGCGTGGACGCTCGGGCTTAATCAAAGGCAGAGTTTGACGCATCATGCCCCCGCCCATCAAAGCGCGGTTGGCGTCATCATGTTCAAGGAAGGGAATCAAGCCCGATCCAACCGAGAGAAACCCTTGCGGAGCAATCCCGATCATATCTACATCGAGTGGGTCGACCTGGAAAAAAGATTCACCGCGTCTGGCAGAAACCAGTGGTCCGCGGATGGTGCCGTCGGCGTTTACCTGGGTATCAGGAGGTGCCAGCGTATATTTTTTATCATCAGAAGGAGTGAGAAAGACTACTTCATCAGTAACTTTGCCAGCCTGCACTCTTCTGTAAGGCACAGTCATAAAGCCGTCATCATCGATGCGGCAATAGGATGCCATATAAGAAACCATGCCGCAGTTTTTACCTTCTGGCGACTCAACCAGGCAGACGCGTCCAATTTGGCTGGGATGAACATCGCGCATTTCAGTCGGCGCAGCAGCTGGATCGATACCACCGGGTCCAAATGATGTAATGCGTCTTCGATGTGAAAGCTCGGAGAGCGGATTTTGTTGGTCGAGATATTGAACGAGTGGATTGCCCGAAAAGAATTTGTTCAAGGCATTGGCAAAGGGGCGACAATCAACGAGATCGTTGGGGCTGCCAATTTCTTCGTCTTCATTTAATTCCAATCGAGTTTTAATTGAGCGGATAATTTGACCAAGAGCTGGTCTAACTCCTCGTGTCAGCACTTCGCCAACGCCACGAAGATGTCGGTTTTCCAAGCTGTCGATCATGTCTGTCGTGCCCATATCGTGTGGCAGCGACAATAAGTACTCAACGGCTGCAAGCATGTCATCGCCAGAGAGCTGCTGGGATTGTCCGTCAATTCTCAATTTGCTATTGATGCGCCTGCGACCTAGGCTGCCCATCGAATAGCGCTTTTTGTCTGTCAGTTCCTTAATGGCTGTGATACCACCGCTGGTACCACCAGATCCATCTGGCTTCCAACCACGGCCGACAATTCCAAGGGCCTCTTGTTGTGTCAATGGTTTCCAATCAACTCGGCTGCGCTGTAAAAGCGAACCAATTTTCTTTTCAATGGTCGCAGCATCAACTCCCATTGCTATAAGCACTGTGGTTGCTGGAACCCAGCTACGTTTGGGCAGCTTGATACGGCATTTTGAACGACTTGTTTTTGAATTGCTACCGTCAATTTCTAACTCGAAACTTACTGGTGCACCTTGCTCGGCGAGCATCAATGCTTTGTATGTGCTAGGACCTGGATTGGTGAAATATATACCTGGTGCGCGCACCAGTTGTCCCAGCACAACGCGTTCGGAGCCATTGATGACGAATGTGCCTCTGTCGGTAATGACGGGCACATCTGCCATATATGCTGTTGATTTGCGCATTTCGCCCGATTGAGTATCGCGTAACCAAATTTCCATGAGCATGCGTCTTGCATGCGTCATATTGGTTTTTCGAGCTTGCTCAGGTGATGTTGGGTAACCAGAGTCAGGCGCGTAATCTTCAAACCGCCAGTGCGCTTTGCCGTCGGCACCAAGAAAGGAAATTTCAAAACGAGGACTAAAGTCAGAAGCAATGGGAGAAATTTCAGCGAACAGATTACCCAGAGTTTCTTCCATGAAGCGTCGATAAGACCGCCTCGGAAACTCGGCTAAATCGGGTGCCTGAAAGTAGAAACTCATTTAGTTAGCGACTCCCGTGTCGTTAGGTGGAGTTGTTTCAATTGTCCCACCGGAAGCATGCATTTGCTGCTTGCGCAATGTTAGTGCGTGATTCAAATCATTGCTGTAGTCCTGGTTCTTAGGGGCAAGGGCACTCGCCAGGCGAAATTCAGGGATTGCTTCTTCCAGTTTGTTGGCTGAAATAAAGTCTCTAGCTAGGCGCCAATGAATTTGAGGATTTTGCATATTTGCCGGCAATATCTGTTGAATGATACCAATTGCAGTTGCATAATCGCCACTTGCTTCGGCTTGGGCTACCTTGGCTAAGATCTCATTGCCAGTGGGATTCGGAGTGGCTGGTGCCGCATTTTGAGGAGGGCGATTGCCTGCTGCAAAGGGGTTGTTAGCGGAAATTGGAATGCGTGATTGAGCAGCTTGCACGGCTTCAGGTGATTCGTCGTGGGTTCTAAAGGCCAGTTGATTATTGGGCAATGTTGGAGCGCCAGCTCCGCCCTCAAATACGTTTTTGTTACTGCCTGTTCCTACATCGTTATTCCCAGTTGGTTGACCATAACCCGGGGGCATTCCCTGGGGCAGTTGAGGTTGGTTGACAGGCGGTTGCTGCTGCTGTTGGGACTGTTGTTGCTGCATTTGCTGCGCCTGTTGCTGCTGCAATTGCGCTTGCTGCATCTGTTGCTGCTGCTGCTGCAATTGTCTTTGCTGCTGTAGTTGTTGCTGCTGCGCGCCGTTGTCATTGCCACCGATCAGGCCACCGCCGCTTTCTAGTTGCTTAAGGCGGGCAGCAGCTTCGGCATTGTGTGGGTCGAGCAAAACGGTTGTCAGGTAAGCCTTGCGCGCACCTTCCAAGTCGTGGTTCATTTCCAAAATTCGACCGTACAGAAATTGATACGATGCATTTTTCGGCTCGGCTAACACGGCCTGATTGATTTCGGAGAGGGCTTCGGGACCCAATCCCTGTCCGGCTAGGGTTTCCGCTGCTGCTTTGTGCTTGTCCGAGACTTGATGATTCATGGCCCGATGGAGGCTGTTCATGCCCATTTCGAAAGCTGAATTTTGCGGATCGATAGATTGAACTCTGCGATATTCACTTTCTGCGCCCACAAAATCATTTGTAAGCTGCAAAGCGCCAGCCAGACCAATGTGATTTTCGGCAACGTTTGGTGCGGTTGCAACCTGTTTGCGCCAGAGCTCAACGAGGGCTGCGCCAGCGTTTGTGTCATTCGCGTTGAGGATGATTGCTTTGCGTAGCGAAGCAGCAGCTCCTGTGTTATCCCGGGTCGCCATCTGCAATAAGCCTAATTGCCGGTGAGCATCGCCTGAATCAGGATCTTTTGAAATGGCCTGCCGATAATAACTGTAGGCACCTTGTGCCGAGCCATAGCGCAACGAAATATCGCCCATTTTTACATACGATTTTGCCGAGGGTTCAAGCTGTAAAGCGGCGTTGTATTCGATATAAGCGCCTTCGAGATCATTTGCCTCGACCAGTTGATCACCAAGTTTGATTCGAGTATTTGGATCACTTGGATTAAACCCAGCTTTTTTCAAAGCGTTAACAAGACTCTTTCCTGCGAGCCCATTGTCAGGCGCAGCAATCAAAGCCTTACGAAAAAGACTCAAAGCCGAAGTGAGATTATTTTGTGCCATGAGCTGCTGACCATATGTGGTGCGAGCTGCTGATAAATTGACTCGAAAATCTTTGTTGGTCGGGTCCATTTGCATGGCTTTTTCGTGAGCCTGTATGGCTTCTAGCCAATGTCCTTGTTGACCAAAAGTAACCCCTTTGTTGTTTTCCTCAATTGCCGCAGCCTTTTGTTTGAGGATGGCCGTACCTTGATTTTCCCTTGCTTTTAAGGCATCAAGCCCAGCTTGCTTTTGCTCTAGCTCGGCTTTCTTTGCGTCTTCAGCCTTCTTGGCTTCTTTCGCTTTATCTTCTTCGCGATAATCAGCTTTGCGTTTCCAGCGTGTTCCGCTCAGCGGAATGTCGACTTTTTGACCGTCTTCAGGGTCTTGCAGGTCTTTTTTGCTTGGTAACGGAGTGGCATTTAATTTGGTGGCATATGCATTCGGTGTAGTGATCGACATGCTTGCAAAAGTCAGGCTTAAAGCCATCAGAGCAAAGCCCAGACCGGAGAAATGCCTGCCAGAATGGTTGTAATATGAAATTGTTGAACGACTGATCATGCTTTTTTCTTTCAGTATTTCTCTGCGGGGCTCGATCTGGCGCCTCTTGTAATGTGAGTACAGTTTAACTATGTAGCGTAGCTCAAGTCTATTGGGGTTTATCCCCCTAACTTCGTATTATTCCCACAATTTCTTACAAAAGGGCTTGGCAAGGCGTATTGGAAACAGGCGCCAGCTTGCAAATACTTGACGAAGCCAAACGCATACCGTACCTTAGCGTTTAATAGTTGAATTTAATAATCGAGATGTCAGCTATTCGTTCCGTTGTTACAATTAAATCGTGTGACACTATGCAGTGGAGCACCAACTACTAGGAACCGGAGTTCTCTTGGACGCAGCACCATTATCCCCCGTCGTTCGGCATTCAGTGTTTAGACCTCGAACAGTACTTTGCGAAAGACATGAGTTGATCCGATTCGGATTGAAGCGTGTTGTGTCGGAAGTGGTAGAGATTGTGGGCGAAGCCTCGGACGGAATGTCCGCGACCGAGATGATTCGGCGCTTGAAGCCAGATTTCGTCATTCTCGATGTTGATCTCGATGTTTTAAACGGCGTTGAAGTTTGCAGGCGTATTAGCGCAGAACTGCCTAATTCCAACGTCCTCATTTTGACAGATTCTTACCATGCCACCAAATATCACAATCAGTTGATGCGGGCAGGCGCTCGTGGTTTTTGTTTGAAGAGTTCTGGACCACGCACTTTGTTCGAGGCAATTGAGCAAGTGACTCGATCGCTGCCATATTGCGATCCAAAAATTACTCAACTAGTTAAGCAAAGTGCCGTCAGTTCTGCTCCGAATTCAAATTTGACCGATCGCGAAATTGAAGTATTGATTCGTTTAGACCTTCGCAATAAAGAAATTTCCGAAGAACTGGATATGAAATTGCGCACCGTTGAAAAACACATCGAGTGCATTCTTGCCAAATTGAAAGTGCCAACGCGTACGGCAGCAGCACTGAAAGCCGTTCAGTTGGGTTACGTGCTTTTGCCTAAGATGCCTGGTAGAGACCCTGTCACGGGCGTCACCCATGAGCAGACTGTCGCCGAACTGCACGCCGAGCTTGCTATCGCCAACGAACATTTGAAAGCGCTCTTAAAGCAGAATGAATTGCTCAAAGAAGCCCTCAATGAGCGCATGCGCGGTCAGCACCCACCGCAGCAGAGTACTTAAGCCTTTAAGCACGGGCTTCTCTAACACTTTGACCAACGAGCGAACAGGGCTTAATGGCTCGTTTTGCAGCAACAAAAATCGATCGGTCTACATCCTATTAGGCATCTTGATCTAATATGAAATAGTCTGCTTATTTTGCTGAATGGTCAATTCGCAAAAGCCGAGACCGGAAACCCGCTAAGTCTAAATTGAGAGGGTGCCGTGAACAGTACTTACAGACCGTCAAGCCGCAAGGTTCTCTATAACCCTCCTTCGACCCGAGCTGTTCTCGTCTGGTCGCTAGTGCTGTTGGCGTTCATGGGATACACCATTTTTTCAATCGAGCAGAATGTGTGTATCGATCACTGCAAAAACTTTGTCGGACAGGGAGTACCAGTATCAGCTGGCGGAAAACTGTTTGATCGAGATGCTGTTCACAGCCAGTCTGCTGCTGATGCCCAGCAACGCTGGTTCTGGTAGAATTCTTCGCAAATTTTTTGGAACAACGCCGCTTTTGCCAGCGTCAGTTCTGCCCGACTATCTCGTTTGAGACGCAGGAAAGCAAGGAGGCGTTATGAGTACAACGCAGAAAAATGCAAACGGCGTAGTTGATTTTGGTGGCACCCTGCAAGAAAGGCAGCGTTTAAACAGACAAATACTATCTGCCACAAAAAGTGATCGTCTCAAAAACTCATCGTTACGAGGAAAAGGTCTACTAAGGGTCGGATTTTTGTTAGGTGTTGCCGCCCTCGTTGCGGCCTTGTGGATATGCAGCAGTTACAACGTTTCTCATGATCATGTGCTTAGCTCTCCAATCGGTGACGAACGCTTGAATATGCCGTCGGGGCGTTAGATTGAAAAGAATTCTCATTGGGACTTGTCAAAGGCCTGGCTTTGGTATGCTCAATTAGTCTGAGTTTCGAGATGACGACTGTGTGCAAGCTATTTCATTCCCTGCAAATGCCTCCTGACCAGGCAAGAAGACATATTCTGTGGCTAGTTCTTCTGGCGATGCTATTTGTGCAACCAGCCTTGTGTTCTGACGAGCAGGTTTCTACGCCTGGCGCTCCTGCTGCGACGGCTAACTCATCATCGGCTTTAGAGGGAATAGTTAAAGCCTCTCAATCTCCAGAAAGCTCAATACAAGTCATTCAAGTAAAGCCTGCCCCGGGCGCCGCGACTGCGACTGGGGTGTTGTTGTTACAGAACAAAAACAAGCCAGTTCCATTTGCACTTGGAAGTTCTTTCAGTCGAAACATTCAAAAAGTAACTGGGGTGAATTTTATTACCGGTATCATGGCCGGTGTCATAGCTCAATCAGTTTTGCATCATAAGCTCGGTGGAAAAATCAAAGTTTCCGTAAAGACATATAGCCTGACTGATTTGATTGCCGGTAAAGTGAAGTCAGTTTCCATTCAGTCGCATGGCTGTCATTTGCATGGCGTGCCTCTGGGAGATTTTTCTGCTCATTCAAACGACCCAATTTGGTTTGACTATCGTAAGGGTGGCGCGCATGCTTATGGATTGAATAATCCAGTGACGCTTGCGGTGAAAGCCGAACTCAATCAAAAACATGTCTGTCGCGCTCTGGCTGCTGAAGCCGTGATTAAGTCGATGCGCGGCTTGAAACTAGACTTGCCAGGTTTGGGAGAGACTCAGCTTCAAGTGCTCAATCCAAAGGTGACAATGTCCCAAGGTCTAATTAACATTCACGCCTTGCTTGTAACTGAGGGGGCAAGTGCCGATACGGGAATTGATCTGGAAATTTCAGCGACTCCTAAATTAGTTGGCTCCAAAATTATGTTAGAAAACATGCATGTGACGTGCCCTGACATTGAAGATCCACAAACGTTTTCCAAGTTTGCCGAGGATCTGTTCAATCCTGTAGTCGATTTCGGACGATTCGACCGCTCCAATTTTGCCTTTCGTTTGACATCATTTGAACTGGCGCACGATAAAATCATCGGTGATGGTTGTCTTCTTCTGGTTCCCAAAGCAACAACTAAAACCGCAAACGCGTCCAAATCCGTTAAGTAGCCTGGAGGCTTTTATTTCATGATCAAATTTATCGTTCGGATTTGTCTGACAGCAGCAATCTTCATGTTCGTGCTTCCGCAAATTCCCGGCATTCACTTTCATGGTCACTTCTCGACGGCTCTTCTCATGTCGATTGCTTTCGGTATCGCTTCTTTTCTTGTTGACCTGATAACTATGGCAATTTCAACGATGCTCACCATTTCCACTTTGGGTTTGGCGTTGCTGGTTTTGATTCCATTGTGGGCGATCGGTTTTTGGATACTGCCTGCTGTGGCATTGAAAGTCACCGCTGATTTCATGCCTTCTAATTTGACAGTAGATGGCTGGATGCCAGCCATTTTCGGTGGTCTTGTCTTGCTCATTGTTAATGCGGCGACGGGTAAACAGTTGACTCAAAAAGACTAACTGAAAGGGTGCTTTCGCAATTGAAATTAGTTTTTAAATCAGCACCGTATCTGGTACTTCTGACTGCGATGCTTTGCGGCTGTACCAATCGCGAAATACTGCATGGCAGTTCTTCCGATCGTCCTCCTACTTTGAAATTGGGAAAAAAGTTGGCTGTCAGTTCGAAAGTAAAGACAGATGCCAGTGATAAAGAGGACCTGGCGCAAACCGAAACATCTTCTGCTGAAGTGGACAAAGCGGGCAAAGAAGTTGTGGCTACAACCACTGACGAAGTCGTTGAACCTGCAAAAGAAGGAAAAATGCGCATCTGGTTTGCTAGAGAAAGCAAAGGTAGTGTGCAGCCTTATGCAGTCGAGCGAGAGATCGACAAGAAAGAACCACTTCGCAGCGCAGTCAATCAGTTACTTCAGGGACCGACTGAAGCGGAAAGCAAGACTGGGATCAAAAGCGAAGTACCAGTTGGCACGGTGCTGATTAGCTTGAAGAAGAAAGACAATGTAGTCGAGCTCAATTTATCCAGGCGTTTTGGCGCCGGTGGGGTGGATTCAATTGAAACGCGTCTGCAGCAACTTCAATTGACGATCAAGGAAGCAGCTGGTCATGACAAAGTCTTTTTGGATGTCGAAGGCAAACGGTTAACTTCTGCCGGAGACGGGCTGGAAGTCAAACAACCGTTGAATTAAAAAAGCGAGAGAAGGTCAGGCGTCACCGTATGGCGGTTTCATATTCTTAAAGATTTCGTTCATGGCGGAATCGCTTTGCCCGCGGTCTTGACCACCAGCAAAACCAGCACCCATATTGCCAAGCATCTCTTTAAACAAGCTTGCAAATGGAGAAGACTGGAAAGCCTTCATTATGCTCGCTTCAAAATTTTGCATGCCTTTTTCCAAGGTGTCTCTCCGCATGACCGATATTAGTGAGAACAACATAAAGCTTCCCTTAAGGCTTGTCAAGCAAGTTTTATCATTGGGTATCCTTACTGAGTGGCTCGGGTCGATAATGCTGAGCGCCGCGGCCTGTAACAGTCCTTGAAGTAGCCGCGGCGGTCCGGATTAATCTCTGCTATCATTAAAGGTTCGGGGTTTGCATCCGCGCGCGGGACTTTTCAGTCAGACGCGTGGCATACGTATCCCAATGCATACTTTCACAAAGATGGTGCTCAAATGAAGGAAGGAATTCATCCCGTATACAACAAAGTGACTGCCACTTGTGTTTGTGGGAATAGTGTCGAACTTGGTTCAACCAAAGAATCAATTCGTGTAGAAATCTGCAGCAACTGCCATCCGTTCTACACTGGTCAGCAGAAGATTGTTGACACAGAAGGTCGTGTTGATCGCTTCGTCAAGCGTTATAAGCTCGATCAGACTCCAGCAAAGACCGCCGGTTAATTGTTTCGGCGTGATTAACTTGAGACTTGGCAAGAATCAATTGCCAGGTCTTTTTGTTTAGGCAGGCTTCCTCCCTCTATTAAAAAGGATTAGACGATATGACAGCGCAAACCATGTTGACTGCCAAAGGCCGCCTAATTGTTGCCCTAGACGCCAAAGACATAGATGACGCGCGGCGTTGGATTGAACAACTTCGCGGTGAAGTCGGCATGTTCAAAGTCGGTCTGGAGTTGTTTGCGCGTTATGGCACTGCCATTTTCGACATAATGAAAGCCGAGCAAGTACCTTATTTCTTCGACTGCAAATTCCATGACATTCCAAATACAGTAGCTGGAGCCAGTCGTTCTGTCGTTGCACACGGCATGCATATGTTTAATGTGCACGCCACAGGCGGCTCCGAAATGATGAAAGCGACTATGCAGGCTGTCGAAGAAGAGTCGGCTGCGCTTAAAATTCAACGTCCGCTCGTTATTGCTGTCACCATTTTGACCAGTCTGACACGCAATATGCTCGATGATGAGTTGGGCATTCAACGCACTGTAGAAGCTACTGTCGGTCGCTTAGCTATAGTGACAAAGAGAGCTGGGCTCGACGGTGTGGTGGCATCAGCTAAGGAAGTGGCATCGATTCGTACGCTGTGCGGCAAAGACTTTTTAATCGTCACTCCGGGAATTCGTCCCGACTGGGCTTCAGATGATGACCAGAAGCGCGTTGTGACGCCAGCTGAAGCAATCAAATTGGGGACCGACTACATTGTTGTTGGTCGACCGATAACGCGCTCTAAAGATATGAAAGACGCCGCTCGTCGCATCGTGTCCGAAATGGAAGGACAGCTTTAGCTCTGTATGTTTGACGCTTACATCGCTGTTGGCGACTCAATGAGTATTGATTTTTATGCTTTTAACGATGCAGTACAAAAGGGTCAGGTTTGTAGAGAAGCAATAGGCGCGGCGTCTTTGCTATTCACCAACGAGTCGAATATTTTCCCAGAGTTTGCAGGAAGAGATCTGCAAACGATGTTCTCAGGCATACAACACGAGAACATTTGCGCAGACGGTGACACTTGCCAGGACGTTTTGTCCAACCAACGTCTCGAGCACCTGAGTGAGAAATTTCAGGACAAAGTATTGATAACTCTGACAATAGGTGGAAACGATCTTCTGCTTGCTTTCAGAAAAAGCACAACAGAGGGCCCGAGTGCACTGACAAATGGTCTGGAACAGCTTCAGAAGAACTACTTCATGGTTCTCACCAAAATACAAAAGTTATTTCCCCGGGCAACACTGATTACGGCCTCTGTCTATGACCCTACTGATGGTACCGGCGTCTTACCCACGGGTTCGCCGTTGTTTGCCGGCCAATTACCTGTGGACTATCTCGACCAGTTCAATGATTTCGTCAGGGCAATATCAGCACGGCGCGGGTTTCTTTATGCTGATATCAGAAAGCATTTTGTTGGGCACGGCGCGCTTTGTGGGAGCGCTAATAACTTTTGGTATTTCCCACCGAGTCCGATCGAGGCGAGCTACATAGGTTCAAGTGAAATCAGGCGCGTTTGGCTCGATGCACTCAGTCTTCTTTAGAGGTGCCGCAAAGACTGAGTTAGTAGTTCTAAGCTCGTCTCATAAATGCCTTCTTAACCTCTAATTGAAACTATCACCAGTTCGGCCTCGGTGAACGCGTTACCACGCATCTCTGTGGTAACGCCTGCTTTTTAGTGGCTTTGCGAGGGCACTTTTATTAAACGATTTTTTGACCTGGTACTACATGTTATTTGGTACTTCAAGTACGATCCCTCTTAAGCTATTTAGTCATTCTTCAATACCGCTTTCGTAATGAGATTTTCTTGCCACAACACGGCTTAATCGAATTCCTGCATTCAATCAAATAACGATATTGAGCAACCTTTACTAGGCGATTTATGCTTGTTCTACTTCCGCTGTGGCGTTAACGCTGGTGTCCAGTTCTTCTACGTTGTCTTTGATTGCGCTATGGCTGTCGCTGGATTCATAGCCCGCGCCCTGGCTGACGTCTTTAAGCAAAACTGGTTTAACCGATTTGTTGCCGCTGCTGTTCGAGCGATTGAACCAGTTAGCAAATGCCTGCCATGGCGTCGTCACTGTGCCTACGCTTGGCTGGTCGTAAATATATGAAAGGGGCGCGGCAAGCTCGTCGGCGGTGTTGTAGCGCACCAGCATGCCACGATTGGCTGCAGATATAGAACCTGTTTCTTCCGAGACGACGATGCACAAACCATCGTAAAGTTCAGATAGCCCAATCGCCGCGCGATGTCTGGTGCCATATTTTGTGCTCAATCTAGGATCGCCGCTCATTGGCAATATGACGCCGGCGGCGACAATTTTGTGTTGTCTGAGTACGACAGCACCGTCGTGTAGAGGTGACTTTGGAAAGAAAAGAGTGAGAAGGAGATTGGTTGAAATGTCTCCGTCAACCTTTGTCCCCGGGCTCAGGTAGTCGCGTTCGCCAGTTGGCGGTTCAACAACAATCAATGCACCAGTGCGTTGTTTCGATAATTTTTTGACGGCCGCGATGATCTGTTCGATGTCTCCTTTTGATTTATCGACTTCGTGGTTGCGCAAAGAAAGGTCGATTTTAAATTTGTCTACACGCCCTAGATAGCCCAACCCCCTTCGGATTTCCGGCTGAAAAGTAATAAGCAGACCGAGCATCGCTATTGGTATCAGATGCTGGAGAATGGAAGTAATTAAATTCAGCCCAAGCAAAGCCGAAATAAAGCAGATCACAACCAAAACGAGCAAGCCTTTGACGAGTCGTTCAGCTTGTGTACCGATGATTCTTCGCCAGACCCACAGCAAAGCATAGCCAATCATCAGTATTTGAACCAGTATTTTTGGTTCAAATATCGAGTGCATGCGAGCTAGCCAGTGGGCGAAATCGATCATTGTTCGCTCATTTGAAAATGTGAACTCGAATTTGTCGCGAGAGCGGCTTCGGTTTAATCAGTTAAGAGTCTTGCAGGCACTCGATCTTGTTGGATCAAATTTTCCACTGATTCTCTTTCGATGATCACGTCAGCTTTACCCTCTTTGACCAGAACGCAGGCGGGACGTCTGGTGCGGTTGTAATTGGAGGCCATGCTGTAGTTGTATGCTCCGGTGCCAAAGACGGCGACGATGTCGCCGGTTTGAGCCGGAATATAGGTTTCCTTAATAATTATATCCCCTGACTCGCAGTACTTGCCTACAAGCGTGAGAGGATTTGTTGATAAAGGCGCATTGGCGCGGTTTGCAATGCATGCTGTATAAAGTGCCTGATAGGTAATGGGGCGAGGATTATCTGCCATTCCCCCATCAACGGCCAGGTAATTCAGTCCTGATGGCAGTGACTTCGCGTGGCCAGCCGTATAAAGGGTGGTTCCGGCAGTGCCGACGATGCTTCGACCAGGCTCGACAGCTAGTGTAGGCAGGTCCAATCCGCGATTGCTGAATGATGTTTTGACGCGCTGAGCGATGCTTTGTGCCCAGACATCCATGGCTAAAGGTTTGTCTTGATCGTTATAAGCGATACCCAGACCACCACCAACATCAAGCAGGGACAATGTGATGCCATATTTTTCTTTAAAGTCCACGAAGCAATCGGCCAGTATATCGACAATTTCGAGATAGGGCTCAATTTTGTGAGTCTGGCTGCCGATGTGCGCATGTAGCCCAATTAAATTGACGGCATCAGCGCCCTTTTTGATAATTTCTGCGAGCGAATCTAGTTCTTTAATGGCAAAGCCAAACTTGCTGTCGTGATGACCAGTTTGGATGTGTTGATGCGTGTCTGCCTCTACACCTGGTGTCACACGAAATAGAATCGGCACTTTGGTGATCGATGCATCTTCGGCTAATAGTGCGCGGCTGATGCTGATAATCAGCTCCAGTTCGGAGTGATTGTCAACGACGATTGTCACGCCGTTGGCTTTTATCGCGTCGTGAATTTCGTCAGCCGACTTGTTATTGCCATGCATGAAAATTTTGTGGGCAGGAAATCCTGCAGACAATGCAGTGAATAATTCTCCGCCTGACACTACATCAAGATGCAGTCCGTGCTTATCAATGAGCTTGCACATTGCCTGGCACAAAAAAGCTTTGCCTGCGTAAAAAATTCTTGTTTGCGGATAGCTGCTCAAACCAGCAAGGCAGGCTCGCATTGCCTGAACAATGCTTTCTTCGTCCATCACCCACAAAGGTGTACCAAATTCTTTGGCCAGCGCGACAGTGTCACATCCGCCGATTGTCAGGTGACCGGCGCTGTTTATCGACGCAGTGGCAGGACGAATTTGAAGATTCGGAGAGAGCGTTTTCATCGATGGTGCTCTACTTCTTTTTCTTGTTGTTGTCGCCGGACAACGTCTTTTTGCGCGTGAACAATTTGCCCGAGCTGCCTGCATCCTGATACTGAATTTGTTCAAGCTGCAACGTTGTCCTGAGCGCTTCCGTTTGCGGAACGTTTTTGCTTGGATCGACTTTGGTGCTTCTGGCTTCCTCCTCGGAGAAATCCATCCGTGCCTTCGCTGATTGACCATGGTCTCCAAGTAAGCCGGTCAGGCTGAAGCATAATTGCATTGCTTCGGTTTCATTGGCTGCGTTAAGCGCACTGGCCATGATGCGACCATTTGGTGTCAATTTTAAAATTTCCAGTCCCGAATCAAAACTCGGTTCTAACCAGCCGTCGACGAAAGAAAAGACACCAGCGATTTTTCCGGCAAACAAATAAACCAGACATTTTGCTAGCCCTTCTGAGTCGCTAAGCACCACACAACCAACGCTGTTGCTTGCGATCATATCTTCGACTGCCTGCTGATATAGCTGTATCACTGGTACATCTGGCGCTACTTTCATGACACTGCCGTGAAAAAGCGATGCCGCGGCGAGAACTACTTCTTCTGAAAGCTCGTACAAATCAACGATATTCTTCGGCTGAGCCAAATCGTCCATGGCTTTCTGGTGGGCATGTTCACCAAATAGTTGATGTTTGAGCTTTTTGTTGCCGTACATGCAGCCAATCACTCGGCCTCTGAAAATCAAAATAGCCGATCGCGATTTTATCGAGGGGGAAATAATGCGTAAACAGCATGTAGTCTGCCTTGCTTCGATATTGAGCAGCACTTGCTGATATTTAAAATCTTCTGAGCGCGTGATTTCGTGTTCGCTTTCAAGCGGTGGGATGGGCAAAAGACTTATGGCTCTACGATTAGCGCCGTTAGAGTTGGCATCTCTGCTGACAAGTTTTTCAACTTGATGCTCGAAGTCGCGTCTTTCTTTCCAAACGAACATATATGCACCGGGCCTGATGTAGTTTCTCTAGTACTTTGATTTGCTATTGCCCCTTCAGCCTAACAAATCTCCATTTCTTTGTCACTTCTATGTGTAGCGACAATAGCTATATGCCACAAATATGAGTTTTTTATTGTTCGATTCCTCTCAACTTCTGGTAATACCATCGGTAGCGCTTTTTGTGTGAGATCAAAACGCCTGTAAAACGTGGTGGATGACTGGTCTTCCATCTAAGAATTCGACTACGATGACGTCAAATCGTAAATTTCTTCGTTTTCCGCTCAGCGTGTTCAAATAGGCAAATGCACAAGCAATTATTTTTCGCTGTTTGAGATGGTGGACTGACTCGAAGCCCGCGTTGCGAAAGCCATATTCGATAGTCGTTCGATTTCTCGTTTTGACTTCGATAAAAACGATTGTCTTTGTCTCATCTTCAGCGATTATATCGATTTCGCCCATCTTTCCATGACGCCAGTTGCTGGCCAGAATTTTCCATCCTTTTGCGGTCAGGCAATCGGCGGCTGCTTTTTCGCCGGTTCGACCAAGCCGAATTCGATGATTCGACACCTTCTTGTTTTTCTCTGCTGACAAGCACTCAGGCTTCTCTTCCTGCAACATTAGGACCCCGGTCAATGGGGGTTCTGTATAATTTAAGTCGGTTTTTTGAGAAATTCTTTTAAAACTCAAGTCATGTCTCCTCTTTTTCGCCCTCCTCTATAGAAAACGCTGACTGGAACGAAAAAGTTCAATCGGAAAAATAAAATGCTCGATCTCAAATTAATTCGTGAAAAAACTGATGAAGTGGAAAAGTCTTTAGCAAGAAGAAAGGCTGGCTACACGACTAAAGAATTAGTGGAAATTGATGCTGACTTGCGCAAAGCCCAGGCTGAATGGGAAAGTCTTAATCGACGCAGCAATGAGATTACCGAGCAATTTAAAACAGGCAAAGCCGAGAACAAAGAAGAACTAAAGACTGAGCAAAAGGACATTAAAGCTCGCCGGGAAGAACTCGATAAACACCGTCAAAAGTTAGAGTCTGACTTGAGCGCTCTGCATCTGGGTCTGCCCAACATTCCGGATCAGTCGGTTCCAGATGGTGCTGACGAAAATGATAATGTCGAGCAAAAAAAGTGGGGCTCGATTCCGGTTATTGAAAATCCAAAACAACACTGGGAACTGGGTACCAATCTTGGTGTTTTCGATTTTGAGCGCGGTGTCAAACTGGCTGAATCTCGCTTCACTGTACTTCTAGAATACGGCGCAAAAATGGAAAGAGCTTTGATGAACTTCATGCTCGATCTGCATTCCAAGCGCGGTTACCACGAAATTTTCCCACCAATTTTAGTCAATCGTGATTGCATGATTGGCACCGGTCAGTTGCCAAAATTTGATGGCGATTTCTACAAATGCGCAGATGATGAGCTTTATCTGGTTCCGACAGCCGAAGTGCCTGTCACGAATATGTATCGCGATGAAGTTCTCGATGAGTCAGAATTGCCGAAATTTCATTGCGCCTACACACCAAATTTCAGGCGCGAAGCAGGCTCCGCCGGCAAAGACACCCGCGGCTATATTCGTCAACATCAATTCAACAAAGTTGAGCTTGTCAAATTTGTTTTGCCTGAACACTCCGAAGTTGAGCATGAAAAGCTGACCTTGGATGCTGAAGCTGTCCTTGAGGCTTTGCAATTACCGTATCGTCGCATTTTGCTTTGCGCTGGTGACATGGGCTTCAGCGCACAAAAGTGTTACGACCTGGAAGTCTGGTTTCCCGGCCAGGACCGTTATCGCGAGATTAGTTCTTGCAGCAATTTTGGCGATTTTCAAGCAAGACGCGCGAATCTGCGCTATCGACCGGCAGACGGCTCAAAGCCGCGCTTTATGCACACCATAAACGGCTCAGGGCTCGCTATTGGGCGCACGCTTGCGGCGATTCTGGAAAACTTTCAACAAGCTGATGGCTCCGTCTTGATCCCGCAAGTTCTGCATCCCTATATGCAGGGCCTAACAGTACTTGAACCAGTAGCAAACTCTGCCTCTGCTAAAGTCGCTAGCAAAGTCGTCTAAGTAAGATTTCAAAAAGAAATTAATAAGAAGGGCACGCCGCTCCATTTTTGGTCTACAGATACAACTCTGTTGGTTTGGGTGGCGTGCCCTGGTCATTATGCATAGTAAGACTCGAAGAGGATGTAAAGGTTCCTGGAATTTCTGAATTCCTTTATTGAATTTAAATCTCATTGTCTTGATTGGCTGGGTTGCTTTTCCAGCCAATTCTGATCTAAGCTTAGTTTTTGGCACGTTCGCGGGGTCTAATGCTGGATTGGCTGGATATTTTACAACCGAATGAATCCCCTTCTGAGAAGGGTGAGCCACTGTATTGCCAGATTCGCAATCGCTTTAAAGATGCGATCGAATTAGGTCGTTTGCCCGCTCAGACTAAACTGCCAACCAATCGCGAGCTGGCCGCGCTTTTGAGAGTCGACCGTTCAACAGTCTCACGTGCCTATGCTGAGTTGATTGAAGCAGGACTGATCGACAGTCACGTCGGGCGTGGCACGTACGTTAAAGAGCAAAAAAGCCCGACAGTTGAGCATTACCAGAAAAATTTGAAGAACCCCTCTGGCGGTATCGACTGGACGGCTAATTTTTCCCGGGCCAGCCAGATGACCAGCGCTTTGTTGAGTCGTGAACCAGTTTTTACTGACAGCAACATTGCAGCAGAGCAGATGATCTCCTTTGCCGGTGGCATTCCAACTGAAGAATTTTATCCTCATGAACAATTTGAGAAAATACTCTCAGACCTTGTGAAAGCCGGTCGGGCAGTCGATATGTTTAGTTACAGCCCGGCTATTGGTCACCCTCATTTGATCGCGCAAGTGCAAAAACATCTGGCCCAGCAGGGTGTGCATGCAAGCGACGATGAAATTCTTATTGTCAGCGGCTCTCAACAAGGCATCAGTCTTGTCTGCGATACGTTGCTGGATGCCGGTGATACAGTGGTTCTGGAAGAGCCCAGTTATTTCTGGGCGATTTGCAATTTTCAGGCCAGACAGGCTCGCTGTCATACGGTGCCGCTCGTCGATGGTGGCATGGACATGGCTTTGTTTGAACGAGCGCTGCAGCAAAAGCAAGTGAAACTCGTTTATACCATGCCGAATTTTCAAAATCCGACCGGTGCGTCTATGTCTCTTGACTGTCGCAATCAAATCATCAAACTCTGTAATCAATATCAGGTGCCTATTTTAGAGGACAACTTCGTTGGCGATTTGCGCTACGAAGGCCAAAGCTTGCCGCCGATGCGGGCTTTGCCTGGTGGCCGAGAGCTTGTCGTCCATCAAGGTACGTTTTCGAAAGCACTATGTCCGGGACTGCGTCTCGGCTGGCTGGTTGGACCAGCACCACTCATGGAGCGCATTCGCCTGGCCAAGCGAACACTAGATCTTTCGACCAGCTCTATTGCTCAAATAGTCCTTGCTGAATATTTAGAAAAAGGTCTTTATAAAGAACATCTCGAGCGTGTTCGCCTTATTTACAAGAGTCGTCGTGACGCCATGATTGGTGCACTGCAGAAATATATCGGTCACCAGTTCTTTGCTGGTGCCCCGCAATTGACCTGGAGCGTTCCTGAAGGTGGACTGTTTTTGTGGGCGCGCTTGCCTGACGGTTTTTCCAGTCGTGAGTTGTTGCGTTTCGCGCAAGAGCAGGGGGTGCGTTTTTCAGTCGGCGATTTGTTCTTTTGTGAAAAGGGCGGAAGTCAGTTTCTTAGATTGTGCTTCATTCAACAAAATGAAAAAACAATCGAAGAAGGTGTTCACCGGTTGGCTCAAGCCCTTTCCCATTACTTTGATGCCGTTACGGTGCGGCGCGCGAAATCATTTGAAGGAGCCGTTCTAAGGCATGCAGAAAATATTTTGATTTGAATTACAAAACACTGCACACAAAAAATACAGATAAAACTCAGGAGAACATCATGGTTACAGAATCCAAAATTGAAACTGGCACAACGCTGGTAAAAAAAGCTTTGCCTGCCATGCTAAAAGGCGGCGTGATCATGGATGTGGTCAATGCCGAGCAAGCAAAAATCGCTGAAGATGCAGGTGCCGTTGCCGTCATGGCTCTCGAGAGAGTGCCAGCTGATATTCGCGCCGATGGCGGTGTGGCACGAATGAGCGATCCAGAATTAGTCAGCAAAATTATTGAAGCCGTAAGCATTCCAGTTATGGCCAAAGCTCGCATCGGTCATTTCGTTGAAGCTCAGATTTTGCAGGCGCTTGGCGTTGATTGCATCGACGAAAGCGAAGTTCTCACACCTGCCGATGAGGAATACCATATAGACAAACTGGCGTTTAATATTCCTTTCGTTTGCGGAGCCCGCAATTTGGGTGAAGCCTTAAGAAGAATTGGCGAAGGCGCTGCCATGATTCGCACCAAGGGCGAAGCAGGCACAGGCGATGTGGTGGAAGCAGTACGTCACGCACGAGCGATACTTGGAGAAATTCGTCTCCTTTCTAATATGCCGCGCGAAGAGCGTATGACTTATGCCAAGAAAATTGGCGCTCCATACGAATTGGTTTGCAAAGTCGCTGACGAAGGCAAATTGCCTGTTGTTAATTTTGCTGCCGGTGGCATTGCCACACCGGCTGACGCGGCGCTCATGATGCAGATTGGCGTCGACGGTGTCTTTGTCGGGTCTGGCATTTTCAAGTCTGGTGATCCAGGCAAGCGCGCCCGCGCGATCGTCAAGGCGACAACTTTCTTTAGAGATGCGCAAGCGCTTGCTGACTGTAGTCGTAATTTAGGTGAACCCATGGTTGGACGTAATGCCAGTTCACTTAGTCCGGCTGAAACGCTGGCTAAGCGCGGCTGGTAGAGTAAATCAAGACGGGCAGCTTTTGCTGCCCGTCTTTTACCTTGAGGATTTTTCAATGTCTTTGCGTATTGGAGTTCTTGCATTACAGGGTGATTTCGCTGAACACATGGCGATAATTCGTCGCTGTGGTGCAGCTGCTTGTGAAATCAGACGCTCTGCTGAGATCGCGGACATTGACGGCTTGATTATTCCAGGTGGCGAATCAACGGCCATAGATAAATTGATGGCTGACAATCAGGACCCCATATTTGATACCATCCTCACTCGCGGTCAAAATGGGATGCCTATCTACGGGACGTGCATGGGCTCTATCTTTCTGGCTAAGGAGATTGAAGGCTCAACACAGGGGCGGCTGGCTTTGATGGACATTTGCGTCAAGCGTAATGCCTTTGGTCCACAACGTTTTAGCTTCGAGACGTCGCTCGACATTCCAGTGCTTGGACCTCAATCGTTTCCCGCTGTGTTTATTCGGGGGCCTATTATCAAATCTGTTTCTTCGGACGTGGAAGTGCTCTCATCTATTGATGAGGGAATTGTCATGGCCAGACAAAAAAACCTTCTAGTGACAGCATTTCATCCAGAAATTACCGACGATTTACGAGTGCATCAGCTATTCCTGTCTATGGTTTCAGCTGCACAGAAAACTTTGCCTGTCATCAAATGAAGAACGGTCCAGCCGCATTTTTTTACCAAAAATTGGCTGTCAACATTAAACCTGAGATTTTTTACAATCTGCTGGGTAGCCAAGGACTGGCTTGGCTCAGTGTTTTCGTCGTTTTGTAAAACTGCTATGGGATTTTTACTAAGCGTTCGGGGATTTTCCCCAATCGACTATCCTCGGGGGCAAAACTATTATGCCTGCAAAGACATCACCCGGGGGAGACCTTGAATGGCAGATCGCAGCACTTTCGGCGATAACGCGAGCACCGCAGCAAATTCGTCACGAGCTTTTGGTCCTCAAGATTCGAATGAACTCTCTCACGCTTTCAATTCATGGAAAGAAAAACAACTAACGAATTTGCAATCCCTTAGATCAGAGGTGCAGCAAGTCACTCACGGACATCCTATTGAAGCGGTTGCTGCTGGAGCCGCGGTAGTTGGGGTAGTTGCAGTAGACCTCGCAACACATGGTGCATTGCGTGGACTGGCGAAAGAAGCACTGCCATCGATAGAAAAGTCACTTGGTGTAGCCGCTAAATTTGGTTCTGAGTCAATTAAAACAGGCGCTGCTTTTCTTAAAGGAGATGCTGCATTAGCTGATGTTGGCACTTTGTCTCGTGTGACAATGCGAGCAGACGTTGACGCTCGATTGAAAGCAGCTAAAGAAATCGTTGAAGGCACTAAGCCTAAGTCTATTTCGATGGGCGATTTGGATGGCTGGAAAGCCCTTGAACTGAAAAACAATATCCAAAGCGACAAAGTTGTTCGTGGTCTGACTGCCGACTTAAAAGATTCAATGGCGACGCATACTCAGATCGGTCAGGATTTGCAAATCGCCAACCGTGACCTGACTCAATTGAGTACAGAACTCAAAAGTCTCAAGCAACTGCGCTCTGAAACTGTCGGCTCCGAATTGACGGCGGACAGTTCGCCTGCTTTAAAACGAGTAAAAGCTGCACAGCAAAATATGCGTGATCTGGCCCTTGAAGGTTCTTCCGAGGATAAGGCTGGAGCCAGACGTGGATTTGAAGCGGCGCAAGAGAGTTTTGAAAAAGCGAAGGCCGCGGCGCCTGCACGTATCGAACAAATCGAAGGCGTTGCCGGAAAGCCTGGATTGCTGCCCCGTGTGGAAAGCCACATTACGGCATTGCAGGCAAAATCGGCTGAACAGCTCGATACTATAGGCGCTACCGCAAAACAGGCTCAAGCGCGGATCGATTCTCTGAAACAGAATGGTGCTTTTGAAAAACCGACTTCTGAAGAAGACATGGCTCTGCGCAAGCGGGAGCAACAAATTGGCACACCCAGACCATCGTCGTCGATTCTAACGCAAGAAGAGCGCACCGGAATTGCCGCTCCTCCAGTAAGACCAGCGGAAGTGAAGGTTGTTGAAAAATCAACTCCCTTTAATGCCGTGGTTGCAGACAAGCCTGTCGCAGCTAGGCCCTTTCAACCAGCATCAGATGGTAGCTCAGTGCGTTTTGATGTTCCAGTGGCAGAAAAACCGCAGCCGTTTGTTGCATCTTCGATTAAAGAAGCTCCACGAGAAACTCCATTTAAAGCAGTTGTAAAAGATGCTGCAAGCACAGCTAGAGAAACCAGCGGTTTTGCAGATGTTGATAAGAGTTTGCTCGCGGCCGAAAATAAAGTGAAGGCTTTTGAAAATCGCTCTGGTAGCTTACGCAATGGTCTTGCCGCTCTTAAAGACTACACAGACAGTGTCTCTCAGGTGATGCGAACAGAAGCTAATGCCGACATTCGTGAACGTGTCGTGGCTGACGCTGTAAAGAATCTGGATCGCCTGTTGCAACCACTTGCACCAACTGGCAAAAATGCTGCCATTGACACATTGCAAACGTTGAACGACGACAAGAAATTCATGAACCTTCGCACTGTGATCGAAAGAAGACTGAGCGGAATTGAAAAGGCAGCCCTTGCAAGAACTCCTCTTAAAATTGCCGATGCAGCCGAAAGTCAAGCAAGCGCCGAGCAGTCAGCAATTGCCCACCCACCTAAAAGTCCAGAGGCTGCTGCCGTCCGGCGCCCTGAGACTGCTAACCTGACTCCTGAAACTCGTAAAGCGATTGAGGCTTTTTCAAAAGTGCAGTCGGAACTTCCAGCTGAAGCCAAAGTATATGCTGTGCGCACCGATGGCTCGATTGTGGATGTGGCCTTGCCCTCCAGTCGTGAAGTCGGAGCGACCCGTGTGGTTCCAAAGAGAGTAAATATTGCTCAAATCAACGACCTTGGAGCAGAACGTGTACTTGGACGTAATTTTGGCAAAGAAAACGATATTGGCGGTTTTGTCATTGTGGAAACCAAACGTGACGCAAGTGGCGCTGAGATAATCGCTAACGCCAACGCCGTTAAAGCCGCAGCCGCTGTCGGTCGCAGTGTTGAACCCATTCCCGACCAGGTAATCAGCCGGGTTATTGGAAACGTTCCCGAAGAGCTGACCAAGCCAGGCAAGTCGTTTTTAGACTTTGTTGCCAAATTCAAGCAGCAGACTGTCGCAAAAGCGGCTGAGAAGTAAACATAGACAAAATTTCTCGATAATTTTTGCAAGCACTCATGCGCTTGTATTGAGTTTGATTGTCAATCAGGTCAGTATATAGAGCGTTGGCAAGAAAGACCTTGTGAGACGCTCGCGTGAACAACCTCAAAGACAACGATGCCGTCTTTAAAGAAACATCGCCATGGCTTGTTTTTCAGACCTTTAAGAACAAGAAATGGCTTTCTAACGCCATTCGTCTTGCCCTGACATTTCTGCCGAAATGCATTTTGCCGGCTGGTCTTGGTTTAATTGCCATGAGTGTCTGGCTGATGGCATTTTTTATTTTGATGTCGCGTTTATCGCAAATAAACGAAATGACCGAGGTCTTGGTGACTTTGATTTCGACTATGGCTGCTTTGTTAATTGCTGGCGTGACTTATTTGTGGAGCATTGCCCTCTGGCTCTCCAGACTGACCGCAGTTTCGAGAGCTGTTTTGTCGTTGCCTGAAAATAGCTGGGATGACGTCATCGACTCGAACATACTTGTCGCTCACATGAAAGATGCCCTTGTGCAGGTAAAACAGCGCAAGGCTTTTATGGCAAAGTACTATTTGTTGATCACACTTTATATGCTCGCACCTCTTGTCTGTCTGTCTATTTGCAGCGCCGTCGTCGTGGCCCCGACGTTTGTTCGTATCCCCGGACTGGTTTTGCCTCCATGGTTTGAAATTATGGCGATGATTGGTTTTGTTGCTTCAGGCACTTTTATTTTCGTTCTTTCGATGATATCGCTCGTAGTATCAAGCAGTTGCAAGCCGGAGATTCAGAAATCCGTTTACAAAACAATCGGCTTGTCCGTAAGCTGTTTCTTGCCTTGCCTTGTTCTATCGCTGATATCACTGATCTTCTTGACCATCACCACCGAACCACTAACGCCTTTTCTTATGACTCAACCTGCCGTTTTAAATACTCAGACCGCGATTATCTTGATCTGCAATTTTCTCTGGCAAGGTGTTGTGTCAGTTTTCATTTTCCCCTTCATGGTGATTCCATTTAGTGAATTATTGCGAGGACGCTTCGAATGACTGCGCCGCATTGTGATTTTTTGCAGGCTCAAAACGACCCTCACAATGTTGGCGACGATTTGCGCAAAATGTTGAGTGGATTTTCTAGCTCTTACTTTTTGTGTCTGGCAAGCACCTACACTAGCGACGTCGACGGCATTTCGGCTGCTGGCGCAACGCCTGCTCAAAGGCGATTGACACCATCTGTTGATGCTGACATTTTGCGCTCCAATGTAGCTCGCAGAGGCGAACAAATTCCAGTCTCTCCAGATGGAATTGTTTCGCCCGTTGTCATAGCCCGTGCGTGTTTAGATTCGCTTGAGCAGAGACCTTTTGTCATTGACTGTGGTACGTTCCGCCAGCCTCTTGAAGTTGATTTTGTGGCTGGGCGGGTACCCGCTCGTTGTTTGAGTAGCGGAGAGGCACTTGCTTTAGACCAGGTCGAAACTTTGTTCGAAGAGGGTTTGCGTCTTGGTGCAACTATTGATCTTGCTGATTTCGCTATCATCGCCGAGTGCGTTCCGGCCGGAACCACAACAGCCGCCGCTGTTCTACAGGGGCTTGGTGTCAATTGCCTTGACCTTGTTTCAACTAGTGTAATTACTCCTGATAAAACAATGCGCCGCGCTCTAATTGAAAGTGGTATCAAAAACGCTTCTTACAGGGTGGAGCAATGGCCCAGCGATCCTCTCAAAGCGGTAGCGTCAGTTGGTGATCCGATGCAGGCATTTGTAAGCGGCATGACGATTTCCGCTCTGTCGCGCAAACCTGTGGTGCTTGGAGGCGGGAGCCAGATGCTTGCTGTTTACTTCCTCGTCAAAAATCTCGTAGTCCATCGTCAATACGCAGTCGATCTCAGTCGGTTGTACGTCATTACTACCAAATGGGTAACTGGCGATCCAGCCGGTGATACCAGGCGTCTGAGCGAATTAGTAGGAGCTAGTTTTTTTGCTAGTTTTCCAGACTTTGCACTCTCGAGATTTGCCGGATTGCGCGCATACGAAGACTGGCATGTCAAAGAAGGGCTTGGCGCTGGTGCGCTCATGGCCGCAGCCCAGGCGCGTGGTCAACTTGCCAATGCCGAATTAATGCAGCTGATCGATGCTGCTTATGCTGCGTTGAACTTACAGACGGCTTGAGTGTCTGCTTGTTACTCGTGTTTTATTTGTATCCGATTCGTATCTTATTCGTAAACCGATACGCAGTTTCGGCCCTGTTCTTTAGCTTTTTGCAAAGCCAGTTTTGCATCGCGCAATATTGATTCCGGGTTTAAATCTTCCATGTTGAAGTTGCTGCAGCCAACACTGACAGTCACTTTCGGTCCTTTCTTTTTGGACCCCCTGGCAAAAGCCATTTGTTCGATTTCTGCACGTACTTTTTCAGCAAGGATTTTCACACCTTTGATATCGGTGTTTGGCAAAACAACTGCAAATTCGTCGCCGCCATAACGAGCCAGAAGATCGCTTGAGCGAGTAATGTTCATTAGTCGATTAGCGATTGTCGTAATAACGACATCTCCAGTTTCAGTGCCAAAATCCTTATTCAATTCGCCAAAATTATCGATGTCGATGATAGCCATTCCCACAGCCAGTCTCTGTCTGAAGGAAAAGAGCAATTGCTGTTGGAGAAAGCCCACTAGAAATTCCAGGTTATACAAACCTGTCAGTGGATCAGTTGAAGCTCTGTAGACTTCTCGATCTTGCAGGGCCTGAATTTCTTGCTTGGCTAGCAATAATTGCAAAACAGGTTGCATGTGCATCTGCAATTGCGTCATGAAAGCACGAGCCGTGGCATTGAAGGATTTTTTCTGCATCGAGCCGAAAATGAGGATGCCTTGCCCTTTATCGGTCATCACAGGCAGAGTTTCGTATTCGGCAATGGCTGCACCAGTGTCGTCTAGTTGACCAAATATGCTGGTTTCAATATCTTTGCCAACACCCAGCTGTTTGTTTACCTTCGCGCTTAATTGCATGAAAGAATCGCGTGACAAGCCGCTTTTCACCTGGTACGCAGCCCAGCTATCGGTTTGATTGGCGACTGCAATGCCCAGCAAATCTGGTTGGAACATTTGCGCTGCAAGAGCCAGATATGCTTCGGAAAACTGTGAGCGCGGTTCAATCAACACTGACAGAGTACGACAGGCACGGGTGATCATGCGCTCGATCAGCAGATTGTCTAATAGGGCGCCGTAACTTGTAATCAAATTGGCGGTCGAAAAGGATGTTGAAGGAATCAGTAAATTCTTGACGAGGCTGGCTTTCCAACCCATATTTTTTGCTTCTTCAACGAGCTTGCCTAATTTTTCAACAATGGCAGCCGTATTTTTTGTTTCTTCAACGTTGTAAACGTGATCAGATTGCGCCGCTAGTCGCCAGAAATCATCTTGTTCGGCGGCTGCATCGTTGGTCAATATTACTGGCAGGCGACAGGTGCGATCATTCGATTTGATCAATGAGCAAAGTTGATAACCGCTCAAATCTGAAAGTGTAGTCGAGGTGACGACAGCGTCAGCTCCTTGTGTACTGAGCTCATCGAGCGCGTCAAATGCCCCTCGGCAAACGGTCACCCCGTAACCTGATTTCTTCAGGTTGTCGCGTAAATCCTCAAAAGGATGGCGCTCGTCTTCGACAAGAAGCAATCGTATTTCGGTCATCTGGCAACTTTCCTTTTTTTGGCGGCTGATATTGTGGCAAATCGGCGTGTTCAAGCATCTAACTTGCCGAACACGTTGCGATTCTACAGGTTTTTCTAAACTCTTTGTGCCCGCTTGACTTGCAACTTAGGCACGTCGGCGCCATTTTGGGTTCTAGATCGTTTTTATGTCTGCGGTAGCCGATTCTGAGGCTTAACTCTCGATAAACTCTGGTGATCAGAGTGTTATGATCGTGTTTTATTGCAAAACTGTTCTATAAAGGACGTCTATATGGTTTCTGCCGCCACTGCAATTGATTCGCCTTTGACATTTGAATATTCAGAAGAGCAGCTGCTCATTAAAGAAATGATTAGCGACCTGGCTCAGAAAGAGTTTGCGCCACGCGCTGCTGAAGTGGATAGAAATCATCGATTTCCCAGAGAAAACTGGAATCTCCTGGCTGCATCTGATCTTTGCGGTCTCGTTTTTCCAGAGCAATATGGCGGCGCCGGTTTAGACTCTATTTGCTATTCCATCGTTGTCGAGGAGCTGGCTAAAGCGTGCGCAACGACATCTGTACTTTATTCAGCCCACGTGTCGCTTTGCGCCAAACCGATTTACATTTTTGGTACCGAGGAACAGAAACAGAAATTTCTCGTGCCCATGTGCAAAGGTGAAAAGCTTGGCGCCTTCGCGTTATCTGAGCCGGGTTCTGGCTCGGACGCTGCATCCGCTCGATGCACAGCCGTCCTGAAGGGCGATCAATATATCCTCAATGGTTCCAAGAACTGGATCACAAACGGTATCGAAGCTGATTATTATCTCGTTATTGCTCAAACAGATACAACCCAAAAGCATCGTGGTCTGATTGCTTTGATTGTCGAAAAAGGAGCGCCTGGATTTTCCTTTGGCAAATTGGAAGACAAGCTTGGCATCAAGGGTTCATCTACGTGCCAGATTATTTTTGAAGACACGCCAGTGCCTGCTGCCAATGTTCTTGGTTTACCCAGTGAGGGCTTCAAGGTGGCCATGGTCACTCTTGATGGTGGCAGAATCGGTATTGCTTCTCAGGCTGTAGGAATTGCTCAGGGGGCCTGGGATCATTCTTTCAAATATGCCAAAGAACGAGTCGCCTTCAATAAAACGATCAATAAATTCCAGGCCATTCAATTTATGTTGACTGACATTCAAACAGAGATCGATGCAGCAAGGCTTTTGACTTATCACGCAAGTGGCTTGCAAGATCGCGGCGTCAAATTCACGCGCGAGGCTGCTGAAGCAAAGCTCTATGCCTCAGAAATGGCCATGCGCAATACTGTAAAATGCGTTCAAATTTTTGGCGGTTACGGCTACGTCACTGATTATCCAGTTGAACGCTATATGAGAGATGCCAAAATTACCGAGATTTACGAAGGCACATCCGAGGTACAGAGAATAGTAATAGCTAGCAACGTTTTAAAAGGGAAGTAGATTATATGTCGTGGCAACCTCCACAAAGACCAGGCGGACCGGGACCAGCACCTGGCGGTCAACAACCACAAGGCGGCGGTCATCCACAGGGAGCTGCTCCTGGCCAGGCGCAGTCGCAGCTGGGACAACCGGCTGATTTGTCACTTTATCAATTGCTTCAGGTTGATAGAGACTCCCACGTGACGATCATTCGTTACGCCTACAGATTTCTGGCTGCCATGTATCACCCGGATAACGGTGAAACAGGCGACGCTGAAAAATTTCGCATTATCACAGACGCCTGGAAAACTTTGTCGGATGAAAGCCGTCGTCAGGCATACGATATGACGTTGAATATGAAGGATCAGGCTAAAGGTCAGGCGCAACATAAGCCTCAGGCTCCTATTAATGAATTTGGCAAACAGTCAATGCCTGTTTTGCCCAAAACCGGTGTTAGTTACAACGAAGTTGAGATGCGTCTTGCAATTTTGCAGCTTATGCTCCAGGCGCGTAAGAAGAAACCACGTGATGGTGGGGTTTCGATCGGTATGATGATGGATATTCTCAACGTCGGTTTGACAGAGGCCGAATTTGCACTCTGGTATTTGCGCGAGCGGGGTTTTATCGAGACAGGCGAACGTGTCTTCATGATTACAGGAATTGGTCTCGATTATCTTGTGGATAATCTTGGCAAAGTCCAGGCTCTTGATGGCGGAAACAGCGCAGAGAAAAAAGTTGATGCGGCACTTGCTGCTAAAGAAGGCCCGAAGGGACCAGGTCACGCTGGATTGCCCGCTCGACTTTAATTTCTATTGCCACCGAATATGGTGCCGACGAATTGAGCTAATCTTCTAAAAAATCATCATCAAGTTCCAATTTAGCCTCATCGAGCAGATCGGTGAGGCTTAGTTGTGTGCAGAGAATTTTCTGGCAAAATAAATGACGGTGCCACTCGGTCATGCCATGTTCTTGCAGGGCGTCACGATGCAATTTTGAGCCGTAACCTTTGTTTTGATGCCATCCAAATGCTGGATACTGCTCTGAAAGTTCAGTCATCAATCGATCGCGATGCACTTTTGCAATAATGGAAGCGGCCGCAATCGAAGCTGATTTTGAATCGCCACCGATTACTGTTTGTTGTATGTGATCGATGTTCGCAACTTTTTTATTGCCATCGATTAGCACAAGCACTGGCAGTGCAGAATAATGTCCAGTGCCGACCAGCTGATCAATAGCGCGTTTCATGGCAAGCAGACTCGCGTTAAGAATATTTATTTCGTTGATTTCGCGAACGGAAGCTTCGCCGATTGCAAAATGACAAATGTCTTTTAAAGTGATGCTCAAACGTTCACGTTGTTCGAGTGTCAATTTTTTTGAGTCGTTCAATTCCATTAGAGCTTTTGCAACGTTTGATTTCATTGTTATTTCAGGCAATACGACAGCCGATGCGACGACAGGACCTGCCAGGCATCCTCTTCCCACTTCATCGGTGCCGACGATATGACATTTAGCTTTTGCAGAACGACCAGACTTTCGGTGTCCGTGATCGAAATCCAATAAATCTTCTAGTTGAGCGAGAAGTATTTTCTTTTTTGCCGCTGCTACTGGTGCTTGAGGCATTGAATCAAGCTCCTAAATTGACGATTCCGTATTGCGATTATATGACGGAAAACTCGGACGTGAGCCAATTCTATTTTGGATTTTCGCTTAATTCAAAGTGATCCGACCGATTCGACCAGAGCGCAAATCGGTGAGAAAGAGGCTGGCTGCTCGCATGTGATCCGGTTGCGCACCAAGTCCAATCAAGCTTCTTCGCCTGGCTAAGCTTTCCAGTGTGACTTCTTCTGCCACTGGTGTTTTGTCTACAACTGCACCAGGCATATACGCTTGTATGAGTTTTGGGTATCTACTGTGTACCATTGCTAGTCCTGTTCGAGCAATCTCTTCCAGTTCATAATTTCCAGACGGCATCAAATTAAACAAAGCCAGACGAATCGCAGATTCTTTCGAGAGAGCGCCCGCTGGCAAAATGCCCGGAGTATCAAGCAATTCCAGTTGTGGATGTACGCGCACCCATTGATTTCCGAGCGTCACACCAGGTTTATCGGCTACTTTCGTTTTGTGAATGCCAATCAGCCAGTTAATCAAGCTGGATTTACCAACGTTTGGCATGCCAACCACGCATACTCGCATAGGTCTTGGCAATATGCCTCGACGGGCCATTGCCTCACGTTTGCTTTCAGTTGCGGCAAGTGCGCTTTTGATCAGTTTGTCTTTGCCCTTTTGATTTTTCAAGCTAAGGATTTCGGATGTAGCTTGCCAATCTTTGAGTGCGTTCATGTCGGCCAGGTCTGCCTTCGTCAACACTGTGACGCGAGGCTTATTACCGAAAATCTCATCAGAACGTGGGTGTCTACTCGCTTCAGGACATCGAGCGTCCAGCACTTCAAAGACAACATCGACCCACTTGATTTGTTCGGTCAATCTTTGAAAGGCGGTGGTTGGGACTTTGGGCTTCGGCGGTTTGGGTTTGTCGGATGTCGTTACGCCAGGCGCCATCCGCGCCCAGGTCTTTTTCGCCGCGCGGGGGTCTCCAGCGAATTTATTCTTTCTATTTGTGGATGCAGACGAATCACCGCCGGCTGGCGATTTTCCCTTGCCTTTTTTGACTTGGGACTTACTGCCAGACGGCGGTTTAGCCCTGCCTTTTGATGCGGGCATTATTTAAAACCGATTCGAGTATCGCGTGGAACTGACTTTAATTAGAAGCTGGAGCAGCAGCTGTTTTACCAGCAACGTCTCTTGCACTAATGCGCTCTTTAATACGAGTCGCTTTACCAGTTCTTGTGCGCAAGTAATACAGCTTGGAACGACGTACGTGACCTTTTCTCATCACTGTGATCTTCTCAACGCGAGGAGAGTGAATGAGGAAAACACGTTCGATGCCGATACCCTGGAATACGCGGCGCACGGTGACTGTTTTGGAAACACCGTGACCGGCGCGTTTGATGACAACGCCTTCGTAACCCTGAGTCCGTTCTTTGCCGCCTTCGCGGATTTTAACGAATACTTTGACTGTGTCGCCAACTTCTACCTTTGGCAGGTTTGGCTTAATAAGAAGAGCTTCTAACTCTTGGATAATCTGGTTCATTTGCTGGACTTCTTTGTGTGCGGGCGTATAAAGCAGTCGTTAATTCTATCACGGGCATATCTAACGGCAAGCCTGATCTCAACCTTGCTTTCGGAAGTGTTGCAAATGCGCACAATTGAAAATGTGACGATGTCAATTGCATATCCGCCTGCCCGGCGGCAGCCCGAGAGGCTTCTGAGAGCATATCTAAAAGTCCCTATTGCGGATAAATCCCTCTTCAGTTTTAATTTGATTAGATGAAACTTAGGCAAGTGCCGGTCTTCCACCGTTTAACAAGTTTTGGGACTTGAGTTGCAAGAGGTGATACTGGATATGGTGCAGCTTGATATGAAGCACGTTACTAAAGAGCGCGAAGATGTCTGGTTCGAATTGTCTTCATTGTTCCTGGATACTGAACCGAGTGAAGCTGATTTGCTCATGATTGCTGAAAGAGTTGCTGAAAGTTCCTTTTCATTAGAAGAATTGATTTCAATTATGGAAGATGAAGTGGCCCCGATTTTGCATGGTAATTTGCTGCTCGTTGCCGGTCAATGGGGGTGCTTTAATCGGCAGAGTGACGTTGTTGAGCCTATCAAGAGACGGCTTCAATTGATACCAGACGTTCGAAAAAATGGCTGGTTCCCCTTTGCTTACTTGCGCAGAAGAGTACATATGATGGTCGTTAAGGATGACTGGCAAAAAGTTCTCGCGCACATACGTCGCTTCAAAGACAGCACTGCATCTGGTGCGCAAAATGCGTAATCTAATGTTCGGTCGTCTTTTTGGCCGATAAAAGTAAACTGTCAGCTGCGCTCAAAATGGAACGCGTATCTTTCAATGTGTCCAGTTCCGCGACAAAGTCTTCGATGGACCGAAATTGTCGATATACCGAAGCAAATCTGACGTAGGCCACTTGATCGAGCCCGCGCAAGCGACTGAGTACAAGTTCGCCAAGTAATGTGGAGGGGATTTCGCGTTTCCCCAAAGAAGCCAATTCGTTTTCCACAGACTCCACAAGATCGTCTACTTGTTCGGCTGAAATCATCGTTTTTGCTGCCGCCCGGGCGACGCCTGCCTGAAATTTTTCGCGAGTATAAGGCTCTCTGTTACCAGAGCGCTTAACCACCAGCAATTGGATTACTTCCAGGCGCTCATAAGTGGTAAAGCGTTTATCGCAATGCTCGCACTGTCTGCGCCGCCTCACCGAGTTCTCGCTCGTTAGGCGCGATTCCAGAACGCGGCTGTCTTTTTGATTACAGAAGGGGCAAATCATCGTGCCCTAATTATAGAACGATGAATTACGCTAATGCCAATAATTGAGTCATAATAAGTATGTCGAAGTGAGTCTGGTACGCTCAAACTGTTTCTGCCATGGCAAACACACTAGTAAATTTTTACGTATTATTGGGTGTTGAACCAGAAGTTAGCGCTTCTGAGATCAAAAAGGCCTACAGACGCCTGGCGAAAAGCCATCATCCAGACTTTGGCTATCACGATCTGTCTGATAGTGAACGCAATTCTGCCACCGAATTCATGATGCGTTTGAATGAGGCCTATGAGACTCTTGCAGACAAGAGCAAACGGGCAGCCTATGACTCTTTGATTGGCGCTAATCGGCACAATCGTATTCGCGCAGCAGCGACGAAAGTTTTTCATGAAAGTGACGAGGGCGAACACCGTGAGCTGTATGTGCGTCAAATTTTCACGCCCTCGCGCTCTGCCATAGTTAAAGTAATCAGCAAATACAAGCAACAGCTTGTCGATCTCTCTCAAGATATATACGATGAAGAATTGCTCGCTGAATTTGAAAAGTATGTCAATGAAGTAGAGGTTGTTCTCAGGCGAGCATCGACCGCCTTATCCAGCCGGGTGGTACCAGGTTCACTGAACGCAGCGGTCCAGATGATGCGTTACTGCATTGCTCAAGCTGTCGATGCACTTGATGAATTACAGAGATTTTGCCAGAATTTTGACTACGATCATTTGCACATGGCCCAGAATCTATTTCGCGAATCGATTGATCTTTCACGCAAGGCGCTTGAGCTTTCTAAAAGCAATCGCTGGTAGTTTTTTAAGAGTCGAGCACATTTGCAGGAGCAAGAGTTGCTTCATTAGCTCTGTGTGCTGAGATACTCATATCTGTCGATACAGAATATTCGCGGTTTTTCCAGCGCATTTTTTCGCCGGTATAAACTCTTCTGGCAGACTCTAAATAAAGCGAGCTGACAAAAATACTGCCCAGCGGTAAAAGCATCATATGGAGCCAGTTTACTCCACGATAATATTGAGTCGATAAATGCCACCAGACGCTAAGTAACACAATCTGCAAGGCAAGCAGAGCACTGGCTAAGCCGAAATGGGGAATTTCATGTTGCGCGCCGGTCAGCCAGAAACCAATGAAATAGGCAATTAGCAAGGTGGGCGCTAACAACGTAGTGTTGATTAAGAGCAAAATACCAAGCAATGAAAATGGATTACAGTCGATAATTGTATAGGCGTTTTTGACAAGACCATGCCACAGTGATTTGAGGTCCGTATACATTCGCACTGAATATAGTGGCGAGCCATCAGCCGCCATTATTTTGAAGCCATTCTTTTTGACTACTCGACCAAGCACGATGTCGTCGAGAATCTGGTCATGAACACTGCCGTGACCACCGACTGCTTCGTACGTTTTTCGGTTGACGATAAAGTACTGACCATAGGCGTAGGCTCTTGGATCATTGAGGTCGTTAACTTTGTTCCAGGGATCGCCAATTAGAAAAGAGCCGAGCAATGCAGGCATGGCTACTCGTTCCCAGAAACTGCCGAGTTCTTGTACTGGCATGAAGGAAACCAATTCCGCTTTTTCGGTCAGCAAAAAACTAGTTGCCAGACGTACAGACTGAGGTTTATGGAAAGTATCGGCGTCTGTAAATATCAGGCACTGACCAGCAGCCACGCGCACTCCTTGAACGAGCGCGCTGCACTTGCCCAGCCAACCGGCCGGGGCTTCGTCAGCGTTAACAATTTTCACTCTAACGTCCTTAACAGCTAAGGTTTCGATGATAGACAAAGTGTTGTCCGTCGAACAATCGTCGATAACGATTACTTCAAAATTTGGATAATCTTGGGCGAGTAAGGACTGCAAACAACGACCGATTTTGTCTTCCTCATTGCGCGCTGGTACCAAAATGGAAACAAAAGGAAGGCTTTGTTCAGACTTTTGGGCGTTTGTTAAGGAAGTGACTACAGGGATGTCAACCTTTCTCAGTTTCCAGCAGAAGATGATTGTGAGAGCGGCTAAAATTCCGCACACAAGGGTGTTTAAAATAATGTAGCCAAGAAGAGGCATCAAAAATAACCCTATCTGCTGTTTCCACCTGGACGCCGGATACAGGTAATTGCCGGTAATCTAGCACATCCTTTATTTGCTTTTCTTTATTGCCAGATGATGGGGCGCTAATATTTGGCACTGATGCTTTTTGCTATCGTTTGGTTTCCAACAGTTGAGTCGACGTATAAGGTCGGTTAAGGGTGCCACTGCGTGAGTAACAGAGTTCTTCTTTTCCTCGTTCTTACTGTTTGCTTAATTGGCTTAAATGCTATCGCTGCTATCGGCGGTCCGGTCTTGCCGATATTCCTCCTCATTGCCGCAGGCTTTTCGGCATTTCATACTTTCTGGATATTCATGGCGCAAGAAATTGACTTGCATGCCAACCGTCGCGAAGTCTTCGAGCGCTTGCTCAGACGTCCGGCTCTTGCCACCAGACGTAACGCGCGAGCATTTCTCACCGTTGGCAAGCGTTCTCAGCAGTCAGCCGAACCACCCGCCGCCGAAGTCGTGAGCATTCCAGCTGCTGCCATGGCGAACTGGCAGCCTAAAGTCAGTGTGCTGGTGCCAGCCAAAAATGAATCTCTAGTTATCGAGACAACAATTCGTCATCTTTTTAATTTCGACTATCCAAACTTTGAAGTAATCGTCATCGATGATGCCTCGGACGATGCCACACCCCAAGTTCTCGCTAGATTGAAGGATGAATTTACGGACTTGCATGTTCTACGTCTGGAAAAAGGGCATCCCGCTGGCAAATCGTTTGTTCTCAATGAGGGTTTACGCTATTGCGACGGCGAAGTTGTCGCTGTTTTTGATGCTGATGCGGTTGTTAATCCTGAATTTTTAACAGACATGCTTGTTCAGCTCGAACCAGCACACGTAGGTGCCGTGCAAGCTCAAAAGCGAATTAGTAATGCTCAAACCAATTTGCTGACGCAGTGTCAGGATTATGAATATGCGCTTGATACCAGTCTGCAAGGCGGACGTAACACCCTTGGTGGCGTTTCCGAGTTACGCGGCAACGGTCAATTGATCAAAATGTCAGCTCTGAAGGCTGTTGGTGGCTGGAATAACGAGAGCATTACTGACGATATTGATATGACCATGAAGCTGTTGCAGATTGGGTTGCGTGTTGAATTCACCTCACGTGCTGTGGTCTGGGAAGAAGGCATAGCTGACGTCAAAGGACTCTTCCGCCAGCGCACTCGCTGGGCTGAAGGCAGCGTTCGTCGATTTCTCGATTATTTGGTGCCACTGACATTGTCGAATAAGTTGAACATTACCCAGCGCTACGACATGACCGGATTTGCCATTCAATTTGTTTGGCCACTTTGTACTGCTTTTGGCATATTCAATGAAATGAATCATGCTGTCAGTGGTGAGCAAACATACATCAAGCTACTTCTTGCGGCGTTCTGCAGCTGCGGCATCAACGTTTTCTTCTACATTTTCTGGAGCATTCGCACGCATAGATCGCCTGTCACTTTTGCAGAAGCATTTAAAGGCGCATTTGCCACCTCAATTTATTTCTTCGCGTTGTGGTGCCCATGCATGCTAATCAGCCTCTATAAAGTGCTGTCACAGAAGAAAGCATCATCGTGGGCTTTGACTCAGCATGGCAGCCCAGCGACTCCAGCTTGAGTCTTTTTAGCTGACTGCAGCTTCTGAATGTGGTCAGGAGCAAGCCAGACTTCAATCAGCCTTTTATCCTTGTCTATGATCTTGCGATTGAAATCACCAAGAGACAATCCGTTTGCGTAGGCATAAGCTGATTCGAAATTAGCAAAGCTAATTTCACCGTATTCGCTGTCTACTGACCAAGCTTCTTCATTCAATGGCGGGTGGCCAGGCGTGTGCGCCTGCTCCCACGCTTTGAACTGTTCTTCATTGCTTGCGGTGGATTTTTTCTTTGACATTGCGTTTGCAGATAGCACTGAGTAGCACCGACCAAAATTGGTTGAAAACTTGTTCTTTAACAAATCATCAATGCAATCGAAGACGCTTAGATTGGGCTTATTGTTTCCAGCCGAGCGACGAAAATTATCTGCAAATGCTGCTCAACAGTGCTCCTTCAAAAAATCACTGAAGCCATCAATTAGCGATTGTGCGTGGTAGATTAGATGCATTCCCGCATGGCAAAGCGCCTTGAGAAGTCATCTCTGCGTACCTGTTTGGTTTTTTTGCTTACTTGCTCACAACTGTGCGCTCGCGGCCTCACTGCCCTCTAGCAATGTTCAGGGCTGTGCATTGCAAATTGAGTCTTTGTCTAATCAAATCTTGAAAGACGAGATTGCATTACATCGGCTCACGATTGATTTCGGCGTTAAAAACATCGTTGAAAATATAGCCAAGAAACGCCGGCAATACATCTGGGATGGTGGCAATTCAGCTGCTACAGAGGCCGGTTTAATCGTCGCCGATCACGTTTTTTGGGGTCATTCGAAATATCGATCCGGTCTCGTCGCATATCAAAAGCCGCCCTTCTTTTTGCTTGGTCGCGTCTCGAAGGAGGTACCAGGCTCACAAAATGCTGGGCAGTTTTATCCCCAAATTATCGGACAGGAATTCAATGCTGCTGGTAACGTCTATGAGCTGGCTTTTAACGCCGGTTGGCGACTGCACCGCCATAATCAACAGATTACGTCATCGCAAGCGCTTTTGCGCGCGCGAATATTGCTTGATCAAATAGATAGGAACATCAGTTCTCGAAAAGCTTTGCTTGATTCTGACGGCGGACTTCAGGCCGCTTCCGATTATGCCTCTGAAAGCGAGGCATTACAAGTTTTGAGAAATTCACTAGTTAAAGAATTTGGTTCTACCTATGTTCTCAGGCTGCGCGAATTTTTTGGATTGAACACTGTTGAAATAGTTGACTTGTTTCGCAACACGATTGGCGCTATCGGTAACCAATTGAGCGTCAGGGCTGGTTACACTGGTAATCATCATTTGAACGGGCTTGGTAATGTGCTTGCCGATATATCTGCTGTGACGATTACCATCAAACCTTTTGTTCTTAGAAAAGTTCTTGCTTTTGAAGAAAAGCGAGCAAAAAAAGAGTTGGCGAGAAAACTGGGTGATGTCGATGATTTCTCTGCTGATCTGGAGCGATTGCAGCAGTACAGAAAAAGTCATTTTGAAAAGGCATCGTTCGCTCGGCGCCAGAACGCTATCGACCACGAGATTCAGATTTTGACCAAGTCTCGAGATGAGGAGCACAAGAATGAGACCAGGCAAACCAGAATCGTTCGCACAGAAACTGGTCGCGACTTATTTACTGGTCCTTCAAAAATGGTTAGCAGTACTCTGAGTGTCGTCGCCCAGTATGATTCGCACATAAACAAGAATGCCACTGAGCGCAACCGCTTTGCCGCCGCCGGCAATACCACTTATACGGTCGGGCAGGCTTATAATTTTGCCGTGCTAACGAGTGGGTATCTAGCTGAAGAAGCTCGCTATCGCCGAATCAAATGTCTCCATGATACGCCGGACGAGCGAAGGCTTGAGCAAGACAGGCAGTTGACCGAAATCGAACGTTCTCTCAATGGTTCGCCAGAGCAATAGTGGTTGTCTTATATAGTTTGGGCTCTTGCTGGGCATGAAGATAAAGTCCCTGACCCGTGGCAATGAAAATTGGCAACTGACGCAATTAACAACCCGCCCCAGTCTGAACAGAGCAAGCGACTGCAATCGGACGTTGTCAAGCCGCTGAGCGAGGCAGACAGGCTAAATCAGGGTGTGCTTGAGCAAATCGCACTAGACAAGCAAAAACTGTCAAACGGTGCTCAAGAGTTGCTCGCGCAGCCGCGTCCAAAAAATACTGCCGAAGTCGATGCACAGGTCGCGAAGGCGGGCGATTCGGTTCCTGACCTCAAATTGATTCGTCCCGGTGATACAGTTCGCGAAACAGTGGATTTAGATGGGCAAAAGAGGGATTTCTTTTTGCATATTCCCAAGAATTACGATGCTTCTAAGCCAACGGCGTTGGTCATGGTGTTCAATGGCTACAGCGATAAACCGGGTCAAGGGGGCGCTGCCGCTGGTGGAGCTGGAATGGAGCAAATCACCGGAATGAGCCAGAAGGCAGACGATAAGAATTTTATTGTGGCTTACATGGATGGAAATCCTAATGACAAATTTTCTTGGAATAACAAAGAATGGTGGTTTAGCGGTCAAGACGACCTCAAGCTGACTAAAAATGTCCTGGCTTCAATCAAGCAAGACTTTAACGTTGATCCTGCTCGACAGTATCTATCTGGTTTCTCGCAAGGCGGCAGTTTTGCTCATCGAGTAGCCAATGAGATGCCCGGTCAATTTGCGGCCATAGCCACGGTCAGCACCTGGATGACTGGGATGGAGAAACCTCATTCTGACAATCTTTCCGTTCTCAATATTCACTCAAAGGATGATCCAACCGTTCCTTTTGATGGGCGCATAATGGGTGTGACCATGAAACCGCAAGAGCATATCTATGATCATTATGCTCAGCTCGATGGCATTACTCAGCCTGCTCAAGCGAGCACTTTTACCGGTCTTAATGGTAGTAACGTTGATGTTCTTCGCGGGGTCAACGAACAAACAGGAGCGGAAGTACAACAAGTTTTTGTGCATCATGAAGGTCATTTGTGGTTTGGAGGCTTCGGAGATGAAAAGTCAGCGGTAAACGCCACAGACATGGTCGTTGATTTTTTGCTTTCGCACCCAAAACGAGAGCCAGGGCAAAATCAGTCGTCTTAGATTTTATTTGCGCTGGAACTTACTTGAGACCGGGCCTGTCTAGTTCGGCGTCACCAGAGGTGTGACGCGTCAGACTGAACCTGGAGAGTGGTCAATGCTAAGTCGAAATTCAATTCAAACGAGTGCGATGCTACTTGTATCTTATGCGTTTGTCTGTACCTCTCACGGAGCCTTTGCCGCTGACGTGAAAGTTGCCTCTGGTCCAAAACCTACCGATCAGATGAGCAAGCGTGATCTTGAAGATAAGGAGTCGGCTAAAAATGCCAATATCAAAGAAGCGCAGGCTCTCAATGGTGAACGCGGCGACGCCGCCAAGGAACAGGAAAAGACTAAGGCTAAACAGACTGCAGATGTAGTCAATCAGGTCCCTGGTGTCAAAGTCGATTCCAAAGACTTAGAGCCGCCAACGCAGCCACCGATCAAAGGCTTTCATCCTATTAAAAGGTTGCTCAGGCCAGTTGAAAATTTAGAAGGGATGAGCATTAAGCTAGAACAGCAAATTATGAAACTGACGGGGCCAATATCTGCTCTGCAGCCGCCCATGATTTCGTTGCAAGGCAAGATGAATAGCGTTGATAAGCAATTGGGCTCAATGCAGGAGCAGCTCACTTCTACTCAAACTGAAGTGAAAGGCGTTCGTTCGGACATCGCTGGAATGCGCCACGATATTCAAGAGTTGAAAGCTCCTCTCACTTCGTTGCAAAAGCCAATCGCGGGCGTGTCAAAACCGCTTGAAGAAGTGCAACAACAGCTCAATATCGTTATTATGGCTATCTTCGTAGCCGCTATCGCAACGGCAATTGGTACGCCAATTGCAGCGGTAGTACTTTGGAAGTACCGCGAAAAACTATTCCCTGGCATTTCACACGAAATCCCTAAAGTTCCGCCAACAAATCCGCCTGCCAAAGAATTGGCTTCAACAGTTAACAGATAGAGCGATTACTTAAAGAGATGGAACGAGAACGTCAGCGGCTTGAGGTCTAGCCTTGGCGTCCTTGACTGATTTGACCAGATCGCTAATGGTATTAGCGGCGATGGCAGTACCAAATAAGTCGTAAGGTGCTGAACTATCGATGCGAACGCGAGCAATTTCACCCATACCGACTTCGCCGTCAGGATCGCTGACATAGACTTGATTGTCTATTGAAGGAGCATCCCACTGGGAGCGCCCGCAGAACAATTTCTTTTTGTCGTCATAGCTTTCAATCAGCACATCAATTTCGCGACCAACATATTCAGCGTTTACTTCTTCTGAGATCTTATGCTGAATTTGCATGATCTTCTTGCGGCGTGCTTTTTTGACTTTCTCCGGTACCTGATTTGCCATGTGTCCTGAAGATACTTCTTCTTGCTTGGAGTAAGTAAATACGCCAAGACGATCGAAGCGATGTTTCTCAATAAACTGAGCCAGATGTTCGAATTGTTCGTCTGTTTCGCCAGGAAAGCCAACGATGAACGTCGAGCGAATGCGAGCATCAGGCATGAGCTCGCGAATTTTTTCCACGGCCTTACCAGGATTGAGTGGCCGAGCCATTGCCGTTAGGACTTCAGGATGAGAGTGTTGTAGTGGAATGTCGACATATTTCACGACTTTGGGCAATTTGGCCATCGTCTTTAAAAGAGCGTCGTTCACTTCGGTGGGATATGCGTACATAACCCGAATCCACTCCAGTCCTTCTACTTCATGCAACTGTTCGAGCAACTCTCCCAGCGCCATGCGTTTGTAAATATCAAGGCCATAATATGTGGAGTCCTGTGATACCAGAATAATTTCTTTGACACCGGATGCCACCAGAATTCTTGCTTCTTTCACTAGTGATTCAATGGTGCGTGAGCGGAAGTCGCCACGCAACATAGGAATGATGCAGAATGTACAACGATGGTCGCAACCTTCGGCAATTTTCAAATATGCTGATGCGCCAATACCTGTGTTGATGCGGGGCAGCACGTCATCTTGATAGTCGTTGGGTATATCTGATACCTGGACGATTCGCAGCGATGAATCATTAGCGATGGCGCGAATGACGTCGACAATTTTGGTGGTATCGCCTGTGCCAACTATTGCTCTTGCTTCTGGAATTTCGTTCAGCAATTCGTGTTTGAAGTGTTGGGCGAGACATCCGGCAATGATCAATTCTTTGCCTTGTTCTGCCAGTTCGACGAGCGTTGCCACCGATTCTTTGCGGGCGTCGCCGATAAACGAACATGTGTTTACCAGACACATATCTGCTTCATCTAAATCAAATGTGACCGGGAATCCAGCCTCATTGAGAAGACCGAGCATAACTTCTGTGTCTGTGGTGTTTTTGGGGCAGCCCAAAGAAACCACGCCGATACTTGGATTTCGCATTCCTATCCTATTGCTGAATATATTTAAAAGACTGAGTAATCTACCCTATTCGTTATCTGAATGGTTTTCAGTATAACGGTAAGGGACGTCAATAGCAGCTGCAGGAGCGCTGCTGTGTGCAGAAACATCCTCGGCAGGGCGCGAATGGTGCCGTGGCGCTAGATCTACGCTGGCCGTCTTCTTGATAGCCTTCTTAACAGCCGCTGCCTTCAATGCTGCTGCTGCCGCAGCGGCCTTAGCTTCTGGCGTTAATGGAATTGTCGCGCCGCCAGGCGTCGTCCCTATAATTGTTGCTGATTTGCCCATAAATACTTTTTCAGCTATCTTGCCTGGCAAACCTAAAGTTTCATTTTTTCCATCAGCTTCGACAGTAACACTCGAGCCGTTTCCGGCGTGCACTCTCAATCCTTGAGGATCTTTGAAGTCTTTGCGCTCGCCGCGTTCCATAAATCCGGTGTAAAGGCTCAAACCAGAGCTTACAGAGGTGATTTCCACCCAGACGTGCTGGCTGGCATTGATTGCTACCGCGGCTCCGGCATCGGCCGCTGGAGTTTGTGTTGGTGGGACTTGTTGTGCGTCGCCGACAGCATTTGGATCGGTTGCTGGTGCAGTCGGTGTGGCGGTTTGAGTGACAACTGGTGTTTGTGTCGGCGCTCCGCCATTATTGAAAACGCCTGTGTATCTGCCGTTCTTCAAGAGCTGAGAGGTTGGATCTTGCTGACCATTTTGATAATTTGACTGCCAGGTGAAGAGAAAACTCATAATACCCAGCACCATCACAATTAATACCGAGTAAAGCAAACCTTGCTTGACGATATTTGGGGCGCGCACTTCCAGACCATTGCGCATATAACCATGACTGACTACTGGTTGTGGCTGGTGAATCATCCGCGGTGCCCAGGCCTGACTTTCGGCTGGGTTTGGTGAATTACCGTTTTGACTGCGGAATTCGTCAGAGAGACTCTGTCCATTTAGACCGACACAATCACCGAAGCGTTTGATGAACCCCGAAATATACACAGGTTCTGGCAAATCTTCGGTTTGACCATTTTCAATCGACTGCAAATGATTGATAGGAATTTTAGTGCGTTCGAAAACTTGCGGCAGCGAAAGCCCCTGTGCTTCGCGAGCAGCCTTGAGTTTTTGTCCGATTTGTTCGAGACCCATTATCTTGTCTGAGTATCCGCTTGTAAGTCTGCTAGCTCATCGGCGGTTAAATATCGCCACCGACCTGTTTCTAATCCATCCAATTGTAACCCACCCACAGCCACTCTGAGCAAATGAATCACAGGGTAACCAATCTTTGCGCACATCCGCCGAATCTGTCTGTTACGACCTTCTTCGATCGTGAGCATAAAGAATGAGCCGTCCTTAGCGCGATCTAACAATTCTACTTCTGCGGGCATCGTTCTGCCTTCTTCCAAACGCACACCATTGGCCAGCTGATCGAGAGCTTTATCTTTGATTTCGCCAGCGACCAGCACTCGGTAATGTTTTGGTACGTGTCTTGATGGGTGAGTCAGCTTCTGGGCGAGGTTGCCGTCATTGGTGAGCAAAAGCAAACCTTCTGAATCCATATCGAGACGACCGACGGGACGCAGATGCTGCAGGTGCGGAGGAAGCATATCGATGACGCTTTTTCTGCCTTTATCGTCATCACAGGTGGTGACAATATTGACCGGCTTGTTCATCATTATGTATTCGAGCGGAGCTTCGCTGACGTCGTAACCATCGACATTCAACATGTCTTTTGTCATATCAACGAGATAATTAAAATCGACGACTGTTTGGCCGTTCACTTGTACTTTGCCCGCGCGAATTAATTCGTCGGCGTATCGCCTCGAGCAGAAACCAGTGGCTGCAATTGCTCTGTTCAGTCGAAATTTATTAGTATTATTGTTGGTTTTGTTATTGTTTTTATCTGGCATAAATTGAGTCTAACGGATTTTTGCTAAGCAATCAAAGATTAAGCTGATATCAAAAAAAGAGGTGCCATCATATATAGTGGCACCTCTGACGATTTTCATTTAGTTATTGCAATCAACCTGAAGTCATTGATTCAACGTCATCTACAAGCACTTGAGTGCTTTGTCCGGCGAGCTCGTGTAACTTATTGGAAATTTGTTCCTTTGTTCCCTGCATACTGTCAGACGCTTTGCGAATGACTTCTCCGCTTTTGCTTTGCATATCGTTGATAGCAGAAGAGCTTTTTTTCTTCAAATCAGTGATGCCATCACTTGCCGTTTTGTACAAATCTTCTGAACCATCGGCTAATTGTCTGCGCAGGTCAGCACCGGATTTGGGCGCCGATAACATGCCGAACAGAAATCCCAGAACTCCGCCAACAACTAGACCTTCGAAAAATCTTCCTGTTCCCGACATTTTTCATTTACCTCGAACTATATCCTGCTTCTAGTATTTTGTGCCCGCCTTCTCACGATCTATGCCTGCTATGACAAACAATGTGAAAATTAAGGCTAATTATTCACAGACTCCGTGTTTACAGACTTTTGGTACTACTTTGCGGGGCTTTTGGTAGTGGACTATCGTGATCTTTGTGTTCATGGCTGGGGTCTTTGTGTTGGTCTTTTCCTTCTAAATAGGCTCTCACTCCAGCCCACAATCCGGCTCCAACAACACTGGACTGATGTTTAGCTGAGCTTGCGACTTTGTTGAGAGAGCCCGTAACATCTTCGACTTTGGTACTGACATCGGCAACGCGTTGACCGGCTATTTGCTTCAATTCACCAACACCCACCACCACTTTTTGCACTTCTTGCAAGGTAGGGCCAAGCTCGGTTTCAAGGGTGTCTGCTAATTTTTCATAGGCGTTTAAAGTGCGATTGATTTGCGGCAGAAGCGTTGAAGCTGCCGCCAGCAATCCGCAAAGGGCCAGTGCGAAAAACACTAGCGCACCCACGGCGATATCGTTGATGAGACTCGCATGCTCCAAGGTGGCCTACCTCATTGTCTTGTAATCTGCTTAGCGGTGCTGAAACGGCAAGACTGAGGAGCCGCCCATTTCTAATTCTTCGCGTTTTTTTGCGGCAGCTAATTTGCCGGCGGCAACGGCTCTTTTCAAGCGCATGGTCTGTTCTTCAAGAAGCAGTTGGCAGTAATTCAATGCTGAAGCGTATAAATCAAGTGAATCATCGACGACTTCGCTCAGACGATTAGGCATATCAGTAGCTGTCGCTTTGATAGCGCCGCGTACTTCGCTTCCCGATTTGGGAGCCGTCAACAGTGCGAGCGTCGCGCCGCCTGCAACACCAAGCAATAGACCCAGGAACCAGGAACTGGTACCTGAATTGGACTGCTCTTCTTCTCTGGAGTGTTTGCCCATACTAGTCTCTCCGGTCATCACTAATTGTTGATGCATTGGTAATGCAAATGAAATGCAAAACGTGTTGGGGCAGTCTTTCGGACTTCCTCATCATAGTGGAGTATAACACCATTGCAAGCCTGGCAAGGCTCTTGCAACATGATTGCTTTGCGGACCTATTGCCTGGCTTTTGGCGCGGCGTTTTTACTCATTGCCACAAATTTCAGCGACAAAACATCACAAAGGTGCTCGGCAATAGCCCTTTTCGGCATCCGCGCTAGATTTTCGCGACTGCCGTCGGTGCTTAAGATGATTACCGCATTATCATCGCTGCCAAAACCAATGTCTGGCACTGTGATGTCATTGCCGACAATGTAGTCGAGATTCTTCTTTTTCAGTTTTTGCGTGGCGTTGCTGAGGAGCTCTTCTGATTCGGCGGCAAAGCCGATGATTACTTGATCCTTTCGCTTGACTTGTCCGAGTAGGTCGAGAATGTCTGGATTTTTTGTCAACTCTAACTGAATGTCGTCGGAGTCTTTTTTCTTGATCTTTTGGGAAGAGACGGCAAGTGGGCGGTAATCGGCGACAGCGGCAGTCATTACCAAGGCGTCGCAACTGTCGAATTCGGCTTCGACGGTTTCCTGCATTTCAAAAGCTGTTTCCACCAGAATGACTGGATAAGCTCTATCTACTTCAACAGTAGAAATCAAAGTGACATCGGCGCCGCGCGCATAGGCTGCGTCCGCCATGGCGATGCCCATTTTGCCAGAGGAGCGATTGCCGATGAAGCGCACGGGATCAATTGGCTCGCGCGTACCACCGGCTGTAACAATGATGTGGCGTCCAGTTAGCGTGTTGTGAACGAGCAATTTAGCGCCAACAGAGGCCACAATCGATTCGACGGAAGCCATTTTTCCCGAACCTACGTCGCCGCAAGCAACTTCGCCATAGTCCGGCTGAATAATATCGTAACGATATTTGTTTTGAATTATTTCGAGATTGTGCTGAGTGGCCGGGTGCTCAAGCATGCGCGGATTCATTGCTGGCGCCACCATTACTTTGGCTGATGAAGCTAAGATCATGGTTGTCAGCAAATCGTCACAGATGCCGTGCGCCATTTTGGCGATGATGTCGGCAGTGGCAGGCGCAATCAGGATCAAATCGGCTTTTTTGGCCAGGTCAATATGCTCGGGACGCCAGTCGGCATTTGGCCCGTATTGCTCGCAGTGAGCGGGGTTTCGCGTGATTGTCTGCAAGCTCAATTGGGTCACGAATTCTCGGGCATTAGTGGTTAAAACAGCATGCACGTCAGCTCCAGAGCGACGCAGGCTGGAGGCGATATCGCAAGCTTTGTAGGCTGCTATTCCGCCAGAGATACCAAGGAGAACAGTTTTCCCCTGGAGCGGATTGAAATCCTCAAAGCTTTCGTTTGAGTCTTGTCTTGTCGACCTTTTCATTTGCCCACCTCAACTTATGGATCATGCGATCAAAGAGATTTTAGCGAATCTAGCCCTGTATTATTATGATTCGATCAAATTGGCGCGTAAATAAATACTGGTTTCATTTGGGGTTTTATTTTGGCAATGGTGGATAAATCGTCACAGTCGCAAGACCGAGAAAAATACTACATCACAACAGCGATCGACTATGTCAATGCTGCTCCGCATATTGGTCATGCCTATGAAAAGGTAGCCGCTGATGTACTGGCTCGACATAATCGCATTCGCGGTCGTGAAGTATTTTTTCTCACCGGCGTTGACGAACATGGCTCTAAAGTTCAGAAGTCGGCTGAAGCTGCCGGAAAAACACCACAACTATTTTGTGACGAGATGGCTTTGAAATTTCAAAGTGCCTGGAAAGCTCTCGATATCTCCTACGATTATTTCATTCGTACAAGTGAAGAACGCCACGGCCGCGTTACTCAGATAATTTTTGCTCGAGCTAGAGACAAAGGCGATATATACAAAGCTAAGTATCTTGGTCTTTATTGCGAAGGTTGTGAAGACTTCAAGCGCGAAAGGGACCTGGACGCAAATGGTTTGTGTCCTAATCACAAAGTGCCACCAAAACAAATTGAGGAAGAAAACTATTTTTTCGCATTGAATAAATACAAACCGATCCTCAAAGAGTGGCTCGTCAATAATCCTCAAGCGGTGCAGCCAGAAAGTCGTCGCAATGAAGTCCTAAAGCAACTTGATGATCCAGAGCTTGGCGATTTTTCAGTCTCTCGGTCGCGCAGTTCATTAACCTGGGGCATACCAGTGCCTGATGAACCAGACCAAGTGATCTACGTATGGGTTGATGCTTTGATCAACTACATTACAGGCATTGGCTTTGAAGAATATGTAACAGGCGCACAAAATGGCGCAGGACAATTCGCAAAATTCTGGCCTGCAAACCTTCATTTAATTGGCAAAGACATTGTCAAATTCCATTCGATTTACTGGCCGGCCATCTTGATGGCCGCTGACTTACCGGTTCCACAAATGATATATGGACACGGTTTTTTGACAGTTGAAGGTCAAAAAATAAGTAAGAGTCTTGGTAATGTCATTGACCCTGTCGCGCTTTGCGAAAAGTATGGCGCAGACGCCGTGCGCTTTTTTCTGTTTGCCGGCACTCCATTTGATCAAGATGGTGATTTCTCAAGAGAACAGTTGGTCAAAAAAGTCAATGCTGAATTAGCAAATAATCTTGGCAATTTGTTGAATCGAACATTGAATTTGGTCGTCAAAAATTGTGATGGTAAAGTGCCGAATGCCGAAGCCGATCACAATCTTCGCGAGATCGCCAACTCAATTCATCCGGTCATAGACGAGCATATGCATAAACTGGAATTCGCTAAAGCAATCGAGGCTATTTTCGCTTTAGTGGATCAAGCCAATAAGTATATTGCCGATGAAAGACCGTGGACCCTCTTCAAAGAAGGCAAGCAAAAAGAAGGCGAGAAAGTCTTGTTTACAGCGCTTGAAGTACTGCGTCGATCGGCTTTGAGCATTTATCCATTCACGCCCTCTCTTGCAGCTGCTATCTGGCATCAGCTCGGTTACGCCGAGGTAATTTCAGTGGTTGGTGAAGTTGGGGAAGAGAAGCATTTCGAAACGATTCCAGTCGGTCAAAGTGTGCGCAATGAAGGACCGGTGTTCAGACGAATAGAAGAGGCAGTGGTTGAATAGTCATTGCCTTAGCAATGGTCTATGCATTAGTGGACATTTAAGAAATGCGAATGAAGAGTGACTTTTTACAGATTTATCCTCAGTTTTTTTAGTAAGGTAGCTTGTTCGGCGACCCTTCGTTTCTTCGTCTTTGACTCTTTTATGGGAAAAGCCAGTGGTTAATTCGTTTATGGCAAGAGAAATCAACGTAACGTTTCCTGCAAAGCATTCGCTTGGCAGTTTGTACAGCGCGGGACGCGCCTTTCCTCATCAAAGAAAGTGGCTTGGTGATGCTAAGGGCTCGGTCAATTTGTCTTTAGAAGACGATAAATTACTGGGCATCGCTTTGGGGCAATTGGGTACCGACGGTTTTAGCTCAATGGCTACAGAAGATTTAGCTAAAATCAATTCGCTTGATTTTTCGGCTAGTTATTTCAATGACAAAACGGCCCAAAGCGCTTCCGTTCTCGCTGATTCGATGCCGCGTCTGCTTGAATTGCGTTTTGATTTCCTGAAAGTATCAAATCGCGAATTGCAGGCTGCTAGCCACTTTCATAGCTTGCAGACGCTCTGGTTGACTGGTACCGATTTAACCGACGAATTGATCGAATCAGTTTCTACTCAAAACAATATTGTCAATCTGGTCTTGAAGAAAACTCGCATTACTGACGGTGGCATGGCGAAATTGAAGTCTATGCCAAATCTGCAAACTCTCAACTTGCCATCTCAAATATCGGATCCAGGGCTGAGTATTCTCGCTCAGTTTCCAGCTTTGCAGCGTCTGGATGTTTCTTTTACCGCTATTTCAGATAATGGTTTGGCACCCCTAAAGTCGCTGACGACTTTGCAGGAACTGTATGTCAATGACAACAAATTGACGGATGCGGCTATGCCACATATCGCTAAGATCGGCTCATTGACGACAATTTTCTTGAGTGGAACGCAAATCAGCGACACCGGACTCGAACATCTTCTCGAGATGCCTTTGCTCGAGCACCTTGAACTGCGTGATACGAGAGTGACTGAACACGGTATCAGCCGTTTGCGTCAAAAAATGCCTAACTGCGCGATTTTTGGACCGTAATCTAAGAGTTTCTACTGAGATTGCGTTTCCGGTGGCGGGTTCGAATTCATGTGAAGCTTGCCTTCTTTGGCGGCTATAGCGAGCGCCAGCAACAACAATCCGATGATATTGCCGATTATATACCAGCGCATCCTATTGCTCATGGCTAGTGCGTCAGCCACCTGCGAATTTTTGTCCACAAGCTTGGATTGACTTCACCGGTAGCAAATGCCTGACCGCGAGAACCCTTTAAGCGTTCCACTTCTGCTTTCACTTTGCCAAGGTCGCGCAACAAAATGTCGTTGTTGGCGGCACTCATAGCCGCTCCCATAGCCTGGGCATTAGTTCTCTGGAAATCGGGCAAGAATTTAGCCTGGGATTCCAGCGTCGCCAATTTCGAGCGATCATCGACTCGATCTGTGAGCAATTTGATGATTGTGCTCTGTGCTTCAACCAGCAATGTTTTCAATTCGTTGATTTCTGAATCTTTTTCCTGGATCAAAGCTTGTGCTTGCAGCGCTACCGAATGCGATGTTTCGCTTGGTATTACTTGAGGCAAGTTGGCATGCGCTGCTTTGGAGCTGTCCATGATTACTGTCACAGCCGCTTCTAGAATTTTGACCAATTCGTCTTTTGAAATTGCGCTTTCTTCTGACGATGTGATGATGTGGTCAATTTTGACCGAGCCAGTGCTGGTTTCGCCCGAAATTTCTTTTGCTTCAGCTTGCGCTAATTCTGGTTCGTCGTCTGCTCCCGTACTTATTTCTGTTTCAGCGGGAGATTCTGTTTTTTGTTGTTCCTGTTTTTTTGCGTCGACTCTTTGATCAACTCTTTGATCATCAATGACAGGATTTTTGGCCAGTAATTCTTCTAAACCGGATGTGCTTGCGAGAAGATCTCCAAGCTTTTGATCATGCTCATTATCGGTCGAAGAAAAAAGATATTTCAAAACCTCCATCGAAACCGGTTCAGAAAAATTCGATTTGCCAACCGTCATGAAACCCCCTCACCGCTTAACAAAAACACAGCCGCCAGACTCAGCCCCAATAATTATGGGCACTGGTGGGGGCATTGTAAAGTACTGAGAAATCTCATAATTAAGCCGACTTGCATGCTTTTGTATACGTATCGCCTCCGACTGATATATGTAAAAGCGGTCCAAAGCCTCACCATTAGATACAAGACAGTGACCTGAAAAATTTCTTGGATTTTTTTTCGATGTCTGCGGTTACTACTCAGTAAAGCGTAAGCGAGCAGAAAAAAACTCGGACCGAATCCGAAAAAGAAGGCAGGCGCCTTCAGACCGTTCAGTCCGAGCCGTTGAATTTTTGTGTCTAAATTTAGCGATCGAAACCGTCGAGGCTATTCAATTCGTGAGCTGTAAGTTCGATTTTCTTGTCTTTTACAGAAGCCACTTTGTTTTCGAGAATTTGAGCAACTTGATCGAGAGCGGCGGCATTCTGAACGGCAACCTGGCTCTGTGGCTTGACTTCACGGATTTCTGAGCAGACTTCATCAACAATTTCTTGCACCGCTGAAGGAAGAACTTTGTTGTTCTTACAACCAGCCTCGGTGCCAGATTGTGTGCTTGCGTGAGCGAGTGTTTCACCATCGCTGGTGCCAAGAAAAGCCTGGTCGGCCTTTGCTTTTAATTCTTCTACTTTTTCTGTAAGCAGCTCCGTGAGCTTGTGTAACTCAGATGCAGCCTCAATAGCGGACCCGTCTTTGGGTTCGCTGTGGACGAGAACAATCTCGCCTTCGACATTTGCCACTTCGATTTTGACAAGTTCGGGAATCTGTTTATCAGCGCAAGTGTTGGTTTCAGGCACTGTCTTATTGCTTTGCATGTTGAACTCCCATTAGGGCTTTTGTAGGCCGTGCTTTGTGCATTCGTCCCATAATCGACGGATGGCCAGAGCGAAGGTTCCAAAAACTCATCTGGGGCAGTTATGTTCGTTTCTTCTTCGGTTTTGCTTTGGCGGCAGCCGCAGCTGCCTTGGCCACATTCGCTGCGGCATCAGGCTTTTGACCTTCTTGACCAAAGAATTTGTCGAGAATTGGTTTAGCGATAGGAGCAGCCGCAGAGCCTCCGTGACCGCCGTGTTCCACAAAGACACATATAGCAATACGAGGCTTATCGGCAGGGGCATAGCAAGCAAACCAGGCATGGGTTTTACTACCAGCCGGCGGTGCTTCGGCTGAGCCTGTCTTGCCGGCAACTTCAACACCGCCAACTTTTGAGGCACCACCTGTGCCACTGGCTACGACCGCTTTCAGTCCAGCAAGAACAACTTCCAAATACTCCTTATGTGTTTTTACAGTTTCCATTTTTGGAATTGGAATTTGCCTATCGCCTATTTTTTTGACAAAGTGTAAACCGGGAATTTTGCCCCTATTTCCTATGCCAGCATAGATACGAGCGCCTTGTGCTGGAGTCAATTGAATGAATGTTTGTCCGATCGACATATGTAGAGTGTTGCCTGGATACCATTTTTCATGGCAGACACGTTGTTTCCACTCCGAATCAGGCACAAGCCCTGGGCTTTCATGTCTCAATTCCAGACCAGTTGGGCGACCAGCGCCAAACTTGACGCCCCATTCTTTAATCATCTCGGGCGTCATTTTCAGCGCCATCTGATAGAAGGCAGAATCCCGCGACCAGGCCAGGCACTTCACGAGATCGAACAGTCCAGTTGTTTTGGTCCAGTCGCCAAAAAAGAAACCACCGAGGCTGACACCACCGCTTACCTGTAATTTTGTATCAGGATCGACTACATGATTTTCGAGTGCTGCAAGCAATGTGATTGCTTTCCAGATAGAACCAGGCGGATATCCGGACATGGCTCGATTGAAGAGTGGATGGTCAGGAGCGTTGATGCGTTTCCAGACGTCTGGTGTAATTTTGCGGGTGAAAACGTTCGGGTCGTAACTGGGGCGTGACACCATGGCAAGCACTTCACCCGTTTGTGGATCGACGGCGACTACCGCTCCAGAGCGCTCTCCTAGAGCATCATAGGCCGCCCTTTGTAAGTCCAGGTCAATCGATAAGACGATGGGCTGACCGCCTTGAGCTACTTTAGTGACGGTGGGCTTGGCTGTTTCTGCTGAAAGGGATTTGCCATTGGCGTTTACCCGAACACGTTGCTCACCGTCAACGCCACGCAACTGAGAATCGTAGAGTCGTTCAATGCCGTCTTGACCGACTATGTCACCCATTCTTCTTTCTTGGTGGCGCTTGAGTTGAGCCTGAGTTATTTGTCCGCAATAGCCCAGAACATGTGCTGTTAGCTCGCCTTGAGTGTAGTTTCGGCTGATGTCTGGCAAAATGTCGATGCCCGGCAAAAATAATTGTTGGTCATAGAATTTACCCACTGTTTCAACATCGAGGTCGCGCTCTATCACCACAGGTAGTACCGAGCCCGAGACCTTTGCTTTTAATAGGGCGGCTAATACTTCAGGTGCTGGCTTATCTAGAACTTTTGCCAGTCGATTGGCGAGGTCCTGAGCGTGATCAATTTGAATAGGAATGGCAATCAAAGACAGCGATTGTTTGTTTGTGGCAAGCAGATTGCCATGTCGGTCGTAAATAATTCCGCGGGGAGCACGAAGAAAAGTGACGCGACTGGAATTATCTATAGCTTGAGACTTGTAATAGCCGTTTTGCAAAATCTGCAACCAGCATAATCTCGCTACCAGCGTGCTTACAGCAAGTACAATCACCGCGCCCAAAATGACGGTCTTTAAGATCGGCTTATCGTCCGAATTGTAGGGAAGAGTCGATTGGGTCATATATTTTCGTGTTTATTCTTCGGCATGCGCAGCTTGTTCTTTGGAAAATTCGTACCATCCCTTTAAAGGGAATAGCACAAGTGGCGCAATCAAGCTATTGATGGCAGCCTCTGGCAAAGCCACTTGAGTGAGATTGAGAAATACATCGGGGCGGTGAGCAATTGTGAGCTGAAAGGCCATGATAGTTTCAGCAAGAACTGTCGCCAGAAAAACTAGTGGGATAACCAACAGAGGCGCCTGGGAAAAATTTTTCAAACAGAAATATCCTGCAATCCAGCCAATAAGCGGATAGCAGACTGGAAACACTGGCAGCAGCGATGCATATAGTGCACCGAATGCGCCACCAACCAGCGCACCAGAAATAGAGCCTGATAGTGCCTGAAATACAACGACCTCTGACAAAGAGGTCGTGCGCACCTCTTCAGGGGTAAGAGCGGGCATCAACGAGCCAAAGAGTGCTCCCCAGACAATTGTGATAGTTAAAGGCAGACCACACATTACCTCTTTCAACTCAATGCGATTCAAAACCAGTTGCTGCAAAAACCAGGCAGCCACAATGATCATTATGGTCAGGCTGATTTCCCAGGTCCTTCGTCTTGTTCTTAAAGACACAATCGCCATAAGTCTAGCCTTCCGGAGTCAAAACCAGGACCTGATTCAAATCGTAGCAAGTTTCAGAAAGTCTGACTTCAATTTGCAATGCAGCGCCGCCTGCGTCTCTTCGAACCGATACGACCGTGCCGACTGGATGACTATCAGGAAAAACGCCGCCCTTGCTGGCGCAGACAATTTTGTCGCCAATGTCGACGTTGGTGCCGATGGGCACGTAGTCAATTTTTGCCGGGTTCGAACCATTGCCGGATAATATGCCGGTCAACTGAATGCGTGAAATAACGACGCCCAATTTTTCTTCTGGATCTGTAAGCAGACGCACCACTGACGCCGTGCTGGATACTGATGTGACGCGACCAACTACACCATCATTTGTAATTACAGCCGAGCCTGGTTTAACGCCATCAAGCGAACCCTTGTCGATGACCACCTGGCGGAACCAGTTGTCTGGCTTGCGCTCGGTTACTTCAGCAGCAATCGTGCGCCTGGCTGCTTTTTCTTTGAGACCCAGCAATGCGCGTAATTTGGCTGTATCGCGCGCTTGTTGTTTAAGACGCGTGTTGTCCAGCTCTGTTGACGCCAGTTTCGCTTCAAGTGTGCGGATGCGGTCGGAGGACTGCAGTACCTGAGTCGCTAAATCTCTAGTCGATCGCACTTCAGTAGCTCCTTTAGCGACCAGCGACGTGATAAAAGCTTGAGCGCTTAGAACTGTGCCGCTGACTGGCCCGGCTACTAGCCATATTAATATGATCAGAAAGACAACTTCTGCCGTTGCTTCTGAACCGACCGGGATGCGGTTTCTAACTGGAGCAGGCACCGCTTAACCGTCCTTATTTATAGAGCGATTGCTCGAGCACTCGACGGAAAGACGGATCGGTCAGCATTTTGCCAGTACCGATAGCAACGCATGATAGTGGATCTTCGGCGATGAACACAGGCACTTCAGTTTCGTTGGAGATGAGTTCGTCGATGCCTTGCAGCAGTGCGCCCCCGCCTGTCAAAACTATGCCGCGATTGAAAATGTCGGCGGCAAGTTCAGGAGGCGTGCGTTCGAGTGTGCGACGTACAGCTTCAACTATTACGTTTAAAGGATCGCTGATTGCTTCGCGCACTTCACCGCGACTGACGGTCACTGTGCGAGGCAGTCCGTTAATCAAGTTCAATCCACGAACATCAAATTTGTCGTTTTCCACTGTTTTATAAGCTGAACCTAGTCTGAATTTCAGTTCTTCAGCGGTTCTTTCACCAATAGCCAGACTGTGAACCCTTTTCAAATATTGAATAATGGCTTCGTTCAATTCATCACCGGCGATGCGAATCGATTCGTTGACCACAATGCCAGAAAGACTGATAACAGCAACTTCAGTGGTACCACCACCAATATCAACAATCATTGAGCCCGTTGGTTCAGCGACGGGCAATGACGCGCCAATTGCAGCAGCCATTGGCTCTTCGGGCAAATAGATTTGACCAGCTTTGGAACTAATTGCAGCATCTCTGATGGCTTTCTTTTCGACTGATGTGATACCAGATGGAATGCCGATAGCTATGTCTGGGTGTTTCATCACCAGGTTATTATTGGCTGTTGCTCTGTTGATAAAAGTTTTGAGCATCTCTTCGGCCAGCTGCAAATCAGCTATAACACCGTCGCGCATGGGGCGGACTGCCCGAACACCTTTTGGGGTACGGCCGATCATAGCCCTTGCTTCTTCGCCAACCGCGAGAATTTGATGGGTTTGATCGTCGAAGGCAACGACCGAAGGCTCGCGTAAGACGACGCCTTGATCACCGATATAAATGAGAGTATTGGCCGTACCTAAATCAATGCCGATTTCTTGCCGAAATAGATTCTTGAACAAAATTGCACCATGAAAATTCGCAGATGAATGAGCAAACGAGCCAGCCTAACAGCCTAGGACTTGGTTAGTTTAACATGTTGCCTGATTGAGCGCACAAGGCTTATTGCTGATTACCGCTTGCTATGAGGAGCTTTTTGCTGGGATTTGCTGCTTTGTTTATCGGTCGATTTCTCCGAAATGACTACTGATCGATATCCAATCACGCCCAATTTGAGCAAAGTAATATTTGAATCGTCGGGCTGGACGACCGAAAAGCTTTCTTCATCGAACCAGCGCAGACGTCCACTGATCCTTTGACTGTTGACAAGAATGAACTCAATCTGAGTTTTGTCGCGGATGAACCGCTGCAGTTCAGCTATGCTCGGACCTTTATTTTCCAGACTCTTAGTCGTCATTACTGAATCACTTGAATTGCTGATAGCCCCTGCTTTTATTCGGTGGGCTCGGTGCCAAATGTTTGAGCATTCTTAGAAACAGGGCGAATTGTCTTGGATGTATTGACCCGGTATCTGCGACCTTTCCAGTTGACCTGGCCACCCGAGAGAACGAGAAAAGCTGCGTGCAGGTATAGAACTGATGTGGCGATACTGCCAATGGGCAAAGTGAAAAAGTTGATCCAGGTAACGCCAGAACGATGCTCCTGGGTGAGCTTGTACCAGAAAATCAGCATCAGGAAATCGGCGGCCACGAGCTGTGTCAAAATTGTCAAAGCTTTTGATGATTCGCCGGCGATCCACATGGCCGATACAAAGGCGAGTTGCAAATAAGGCGTCAGCACAGTCATATTGATCAGCATGATGATCAAAAACAGAAAGACGATATTGCTATCGATAAGCGAGTAAAGATTTTTGGTCCAGCCCCACCAGAGACTCTGCAAATCGGTGTACATGCGGACACTGTAGAGTGTCTTGCCATCGCCGACGAGAATCTTATAGCCTTTTTCTTTAAAGACCCGACCAAGGGCGTGGTCTTCGACAATTTCATCGCGCACGCTCTGATGTCCACCAATAGCCAGGTATGAACTGCGGCGGCAAATTATGTATTGACCGTAGGCGTAAGCAAAGAGTTTGGAATCAGGATCGTTGACTTTGTGGAATGGGTCGCCAACCAGAAATGAGCTTAAGAGAACTGGCATGATAAGCCTTTCCCAGAAACTTCCTAGTTCTTGTAGGGGTACAAAGGAAACTAGGTCGGCTTTGGCATTGATGCCATGCGTAACAGAATCCCTGATTGAGTTGGGATTGTGGCAAGTATCAGCGTCAGTAAAAATGTACCAGTCTCCTGAGGCGTAACCTACTGCGTGAGCGAGTGCATTGCACTTCCCTACCCAGCCATCTGGTGCGTCTTTGCCTTTGACAAAGGTTATACGTTTGTCCTTAGCTGCGAGCTCACCGATGATTGTGCCTGTGCTATCGGTGGAGCGGTCGTCTATTACGATCAATTCAAAATTCGGATAATCTTGTGCTAGCAACGATTCCAGGCAGCGTCGTATTTTTGTTTCTTCGTTTCGAGCAGGTACAAGTACCGAGACGAATGGCAAGTCTCGATCGGCAATTTGAGACTTTTCAACGCTGCGAATGAAAGTGTAGAAAATGACCGTCAAGATAAAGAGCGTGGCGATGACCAGCGTATTCAGAAAAAAGGAAACAAATAGAATCAATTTGCACCGCCGTATTCGAAGAATCCCTTTCCTGTTTTGCGCCCTAGATGTCCAGCGCTGACGAGTTGTCTGATTAATGGACAAGGTCGGTATTTGGGATCACCGAATCCTTTGTGAATTGTCTCCATTGCATGCAGACAAATATCCAGACCAACGAAGTCGGCTAAAGCGAGCGGTCCCATCGGATGATTGTAACCAAGGCTGATGCCCTTATCGATTTCTTCTGGTGTTGACAGACCTTCCATCAAGGCAAAGGCCGCTTCGTTCATCAAGACCATGCCCAGTCTGGTGGTGATGAATCCGGGCATGTCTTTGCAGGTGATCACAGTTTTGCCCAATTGTTCACCAAAAGCCGTAACAGCTTGCACCACATCTGGTGCAGTGTCGATGCCAGGTATTAACTCCAGCAATTTCATGATGTGCGCGGGAGAGAAGAAATGCATGCCAATTACCTGTTTGGCTCTTTTCGTTGCGGCCGCGATGCTGGTAATCGGTAAAGATGAAGTGTTTGATGCAAATATGGTTTCTGGTTTGCAGATGCTGTCCAGTTTGCTGAACAACTCTTGCTTAACAGTTAGTACTTCAGCGATGGCTTCAATGACCAGATCTGCTGAAGCCGCTTCTTTTAAATCAGAAACTGTTTTGACTCTCTTGACTGCGTCGTCTAATTTCTCTTGAGAGATGAAGCCTTTCTCAACGGAACTTTTACCCATTTTGGCGATTCCAGCTTCTGCCTTTTTCAAAGAATCTGGCGCAATATCGTAAAGATATACAGTGCAATTGGTTTTAGTGGCAATGAGAAAGGCGATTGCCGAGCCCATAAATCCACTACCTGCCATGAAGACGGTCTTTATGTCAGTAGAGTTCATTGAAAACAGTCTCCTTGAGCCCTTGAATATGGCGCATATATATTCTTATCGCTTCCAAATCAGGGCATGGACCAGCCACGACACGATAGTACCATCTCAAGAGATTGCTGAAGCTTGATAGTCATACAGTTCTAAAAGTGTTGCAATGCTCATCTTTCGCCCAAATCAGTACGCCTGACAGGGGCAGTTTAGCCTAGGCGGGCAATCAATAAGTAGGTTGAAGATTTTAGGAAGTTCTAATTCCATAAGCGTCATCAATTTGCGGGTTTGCGCTTACTCTTAAGGGGTTTTGAAAAGTAATTTAGTTTTCAACAAGTTGTAATCAAGTGTTGTCTGTGTAAGGGAGCGAAAGTGCCAATGTTTAGCAAAGTGCTGATAGCCAATCGTGGCGAGATAGCAGTCCGTGTAATTACGGCCTGTCGTGAACTGGGCATTCAAACTGTGGCAATTTTTTCTGATGCCGACAAAGAGAGTCGTCACGTTACACTCGCTGACGAAAGTTGGAGACTGGATGGTCAACCAGGTAAGGTATATCTTGATTCTGCGCAGATCATAGATATAGCTAAAAAGTCGGGAGCGCAAGCAGTGCACCCAGGTTACGGCTTTCTATCGGAAAACGGCGATTTTGCCGAAGCCTGCGCAAATGCCTCGATCAAATTCATTGGTCCGCGTCCAGACATAATTCGTAGCATGGGTTCAAAGGTCGAAGCTAGACGCACAATGGATCGAGCGGGCGTACCCGTCGTTCCTGGCACTACAGACCCAGTCACTACGCCGGAAAAAGTAAAAGAATTGGCGGCTAAATATGGCTATCCAGTTGCTATTAAAGCTAGTGCCGGTGGTGGTGGCAGAGGTTTGAAAGTCGTTCGTTCGGAAAGCGATGTGGAATCGGCTCTCTCCTCGGCTCAACGAGAGGGGCTCAGCTACTTTGGATCGGATGAAGTTTATGTCGAAAAATATCTCGATAATCCCCATCATATTGAAGTGCAGGTCTTAGGTGACGAGCATGGATATGTTGTTCATCTGGGCGAACGTGACTGTTCCAGTCAAAGACGGCATCAAAAACTGGTTGAAGAAACACCGGCTCCTATATTAAAAGACTCGGTCCGTCAGCATTTGCTGCAATCTGCGGTCAAAGGAGCAACGGCACTCGGCTATACTTCAGCCGGCACTCTGGAGTTTCTCGTGTCTGGTGATGATTATTACTTTCTTGAAGTCAACACACGTGTTCAGGTCGAGCATCCGATCACTGAGATGGTAACTGGAATCGACATTGTCAAAGAACAAATTCGCGTGGCTACTGGCGAAAAACTTTCGTTCAAACAAGAAGATGTGGTATCGCGAGGTCATTCGATCGAATTTCGCATTAACGCTGAAGATCCCTTCAAAAACTTCATGCCCAGCCCGGGGACTGTCACTACTTATTTAGAGCCGCGACTGCCCTGGCTGCGTATTGATTCGGCCTGTTATCACGGTTATCAGATTTTGCCTTTCTATGATTCATTGCTCGCCAAGTTAGTTGTATGGGGACGCGATCGCAGCGAGTGCATAGCACGAGCTCTGGTTGCCCTTCGCGATTATAAAATCGAAGGTGTTTCGACGACAATACCCTTTCATATTGCACTGATGCAGGATGCAACTTTCCATGCAGGCGAAGTTGACACCAAATATGTAGAAGCGATTTTTATGAAGCGTTTTCCCCAAGAATTTGGCAAGAAGGCAGAGCCCAAAGCAGTTGCAGCGTCCTCTGAAAGCCGTGTTCTAGATAATGCCCTTGGGAAAAATCTTGAAAATAGTCCTGTGCGAAATTTTTCTGTGGAAGTAAATCAAAAACAATTCAAGGTTTCAGTTAGTGAAGTAGTCGATTTGGATAATGCCGCCGTTGTTCAGCCAAAATTGGTGGCAAGCGGAGCTAAATCCAATGGTGGCGGAGCGAACCGTGCTATTGGAGAACGGTCGGCTAAAACGACCGCTCGCTCTAGTGCGCAAACCGCTTCCACAGCTAGTAGCCATGGTGCACAACCAGGATCTATTGTGGCTGGAATGCACGGATTAGTTAAAGAGATCTTTGTCAAAGATGGTGACACTGTGAAGAAAGGTGGAAAACTTCTTATTCTCGAAGCGATGAAAATGGAGTCAGAAGTGATTGCCGATCAAGACGGCAAGGTGTCCTCGCTGAGTGTAAAAGTCGGCGATACCGTCGAAGCAGGCACTCAGTTTTTGATACTGAGCTAACATCAATTGCTAGGATTGTAAAAGTGCGCATTGGACAGGGTTACGATATTCACCGCCTGGAAGGTGGGCGCAAGCTCATTCTTGGTGGCGTCGATATTCCTTTTGATAAAGGACTGGTCGGTCACTCAGATGGAGATGCGCTTACTCACGCAGTAATCGATGCGCTTCTTGGTGCTGCCTGTCTGGGTGACATTGGTGTGCACTATCCGCCATCGGAGCAAGCATATGCTGGCGCCAACAGCATCAATTTGCTAAAGCAAGTTGGCATGCTTCTGGTGCAACGAAATTATCGAATCATCAATATCGATTCCACTTTAATCGCTGAGAAACCGAAGCTTTCTAAGTTCTACGCGCTGATGCAGTGCAATCTTGCTGGTGCGCTTAAACTGGAGATTGACCAGATTAGTATCAAAGCCAAGACGATGGAAGGATTAGGCGAAATTGGTGCCGGTGAGGCAATTGCGGCTCAGGCTATTGCCTTGATTGAATTTGTAGTCTAAACAGTGCTTTAGCGACTTGGGAAAAGCAAAGACTTTTTGCCTGCTGTTCGCGCCATGTCTTTTGCCTTTATCGATGCTGCAAGCAGTACGCCTGCGTCTTTGCACGTTTCTGGAATGCTGGCGCAGCCAATAGCGAGTGCTCTGGGATCAGTTTGTAGTTTGGCAAAACCTTCGTCTTCAACAATTTGTTGATATAGAACTTCAGCAGATAATGCTCCGTCACTGGCACCAGTGCCGCTTAATAAGAGTGCAAATTCGCCGGTTTCAAGACGAGTGAGTACATCGAGACTGGTGACGAGCGAATTCACTTTACCTGAAAGCCAGAGCACAAATTCCGGTGGAAGCGCCATGGGCTCGCCTTGTTGATTTTTGAAATCGAAAACGAGAATTGATAATTTGGTGGCATTTTTTTCGTGATGGGCAACTTCTCTTTGTAGAAAAAAGACGAAGGCAAAAAATTTGATTAGGCCAGTTTTGGCATCAGTAAGCGCTTCTAATATGTTGTTGGCGACGTCCTGCTGCAGATCGTATGCGTCGGGCAATTTAACTTGATATTGCTCTGGCATCCAACCGCTGTATTGTTTTGGTTGCGGACCGCTGTTTTGCAAAGCATCGAATCCCACACCAGAACCAGGATTTTGACTGGGTATGTTGTTAAATGTCGACGATGTGTTTTGAGCCGACTGGGAAAAGACAATTCCATCATGGCTTTGTACTTGCATTGGGTCGTGTTCTTGAGCGGAGCCGTGCACCGCTTGAGATGCGCAGTCAATTTTGATTTTGTTTTGAATCATCATCACTTCTGGGCTTTCGCGAACCCAGACGAAGACAGAGTTGGGGCTTTCGCCACGTTCAAAGGTCCATTTGGGCCCCGCCTGCAAGGCTGGTGGAATGACTTTGATTGTAAAAGTCATTCCGTTTGATGGATTCTGAAAAGGGAGTTCCGCACATTTTTTTGCATCTTTAGCGGTGGTCAGGAGAAAACGTAAGTCCTCGGTCCCCGGGATCGAATTCATTTTCATCAGCTTTACGGCCGACCCAGCACCTGTTGATAGTGACTTAAACAAGGACATGGCGGGGACCTCTTGAGGATGATGAAGGGAACGAACTACGCACAGCTTTGGCTGATGCTGTATTACTTGGCGTCCGGGGCGGGCGCTTATTAGAAGTTAATCATAGCTTCGTAAATGGTTTATACCCACTTTGTTGATGGTTGTAAAGGTGTCAAGCCAGGAGTCGGTCGCCTTTGAGCTCATCCATAGATTACATTCTCGACACGTGACAATTCAATTTTAGTGTGATCTGAACTATTTCGGTACGGTTCGCAAAGTTTGGAACACATTCTGGTCACATTCGAGTGATAGAAATAGGAACATGAGGGCGAGTACATTTTATGAATTCGCTTACCTACGTCTGATTGAATGGGAAGCAAAACAGTGGCGAAAATTTTATTAGTTGAAAGCGAACCGAATTTAGCCAGCGCAATTTCTAATTGGCTGACTGACGCAAAACATTCTGTTCGTGCGGTCAAAGACGAGAGCCAGGGGCTTAACGAACTCAAAGTCGCTCGAGGGGAATACGATCTAGTCATTCTTGACCTGGTTGATCAAGAAGCGCGCTGCGTCGATATTTGCAAGATGTATCGAGAGCTAGCGGCAAAAACATCCATAGTTCTGCTCGGAACAGAGTCGAACTTACCTGACCATGATGGTCCAGGTAGAGCTGATGCCTACGTCCGTAAGCCTGTCCAACTAAATGATTTCAATGACAAAATAAAAACTCTTTTGCATGGTCCGGTTTCAACAGATGAAGTCGAAATTCGATTGCGTAATCTTGTTGTTGATGTCAATGCCAAGAAAGTATTTAAAGGCGGAGTGCCAGTACATTTGGCTCCAAAAGAATACGCCCTGTTTGAATTTCTGTTGAATAATCGTGACCAGATTTTCAGTCATGAAGAATTGCTTTTGAGGCTCTGGGGTCTCAACGAAGTTAAATCGGACGATACTGTGCGCGGTCATATAAAACGTTTACGGCGAAAACTCGACGAGCCAGGCGCACGCTCAATTATCGCCAGTCTTTATGGCTTCGGCTACAAACTGGAATCAGATGAACAGGTTGCGCCAGGCAACGTTAAAGTCAGTTCGACGCTGGAGCACTCGAATGGCTCCGAGCAATCCCAAAGAATGACGGTTGTAACCGAGCACTCTTTTCAGGCTTAAGATTTTTTCTTCAGCCGACTGAGTTTGTCGAAATACGAAACGAACATGCGGATGCCGCCTTCGGCTTGCTGCCAATCGAAGTTTTCGTTGATTGCATGATAACCATGCTCAGGCAACGAAAGTCCCAGAAATACGATTGGGGCCTTCAATTCGTCATGCATGCTGACGACCGCACCAATTGAGCCACCTTCTCGTGTGAAAGCGGCCTTTTTGTTGAACGCCGCAAGCATCGCATCTGCTGCCGCTTGAGCGTATGGTCCCTCAAATTCACCAGAGTAAGGACGCAATGCGCCTTGCGCCACCACTTCGCAATCAGGCCCTTTTTCTTTGACGAAGTCGGCGAAGAGCTTGAGAATTTTGTCTGGATTTTGATCTGGTACCAGGCGCATGCTGATTTTTGCTTCAGCTTGATGCGGCACAATCGTTTTTACACCAGCGCCGCCATAACCACCCGTAATACCGTGCACTTCAAACGTTGGCTTTGCCCAGATTCTTTCTGAAGCTTCACGATTGTCATTTGTACGCAGCGAACGCAATTCATGCGCTTTTTTAAAATTGTTAACGTCGAATCCCGACTCGACAAAATTGTCAATTTCGTTACCGCTTGCAGCTTGAACGTCATCATAAAATCCAGGTATGCGCACAACGCCCGTTCGCGCGTCGTAGCATTCAGAAATTAGCTGACACAATTCGCCGATTGGATTGCGGGCAAGCCCACCAACTAATCCAGAATGAACATCTTTAACGCCGGTTTTGAGTTTCACAAGAACACATTGCAGTCCTCTTAAGCCATAAGCAATGGCTGGACGTTCGCGTGAAACCCAGATTGTGTCGGACACTACAACTGAATCAGTATGCAGTTTTGATTTATTCTTTTTGAGAAATCCTTCGAATGAGGGACTGCCGTTTTCTTCTTCCAGCTCCCAGATAAATTTGATATTGATCGGAAATTTATTTTCGTGAGCGTATTTAGCAGCATATAAAACAGCTAAAGCTGGGCCTTTATCGTCGGTCGTGCCTCGGCCAAGATAAACATCGTTTTCTATTTTCATATCGAATGGCGGCGATTGCCATTCAGCAGGATCAGCCGGTTGCACGTCGATGTGATTGTAAATAGTGACAGTGGGAAATTTTGGATCGTTGATATATTCGCCAAAAATAATGGGATAGCCCTCAGTCTGAATCACCTCGGCGTGTGCCCCAGCTTCCTTCAATAATTGGCAGGCGTTTTCTGCAGCTCGCAATACATCGTCTTTAAAAGCTGGGTCCATGCTGACGCTTGGTATGTCGACTAGGGCCTTGAGATTTGCTTCGTACTGGGCGCGAACTTGCGCTGTGTACTCTTTTAGTTTGAGTTGCGATTCGCTTGAGCTAACATTTTCATTTGACGTTGCTTCTTTGGAGGAATTCACAGACATATTGTTGCTCCCAGTTATTTAGCCTTTGTATTTGTAGCTGATTGTTTTTTGTTCGCAAAAGAAATCGAGACTGTACTTACCACCTTCTCGTCCAATTCCAGAGGCTTTTTGACCGCCAAAAGGTGTGCGCAGATCACGGGCAAACCAGGTGTTGACCCAGACCAGACCAGTTTTAAGTTTGCTGGACACAGAATGACAGACGTCAACGTCTTTGCTCCAGACGCTTGCTGATAGTCCATAGGCTGTGCTGTTCGTCATGGCGATTGCGTCTTCAGCTGTTTTAAATGGTATTACTGGCAGTGCTGGCCCAAAAATCTCTTCCTGACAAAATCGTGAATTATATGCAAGACCAGTAAAGATAGCTGGTGAAAGAAAATTGCCGTTCCCCAGTTCAGTCAGGCGCTGTCCTCCCGTCAGGAGCTTGCCTTCCGCTTTGCCGAGCTCTATGTACGATTGGACCTTTGCCATGTGTTCCTGGCTGATTAAGGCACCCATATCTGTGTCGAGACTGAGAGGGTCACCAACGCGAATTTTGCTGGTGCGAGCCACCATCGCATCCACCACCTGGTCGAATATTTTCTCTTGCACAAACAGTCTGGAGCCAGCTAGACAAATTTGTCCTTGATTGCGAAAAGCAGCACGCACTGCTGTCGGAATGGCTTCTTCTAGGTCGGCATCGGCAAAGATTATGTTCGCTCCCTTGCCACCGAGTTCAAAAGAGCACTTTTTTAGAGATTCAGATGCCGCTTTCATAATGGCTTTGCCAGTTGAAGTTTCACCGGTGAAGGAGATTCGACTCACGAAGGGATGTCGCGTTAATGCTTCGCCAGCGCCGTCTGCGCCAAATCCCTGAACGACGTTCAGAACACCAGGCGGTAAGCCGGCCTCATTAACGATCTCTCCTAACAGCGACGCTGTGTAAGGCGTCCACTCTGCTGGTTTGAGAATGCAAGAATTGCCCATCATCAAGCATGGGGCAATTTTCCAGGTCGCAAGATAAAGTGGTAAATTCCAGGGAGTAATCAAACCGATGACGCCAACTGGTTCTCGCACGGACAGATGCCGTTCGTTTTCGCTAGCGACATAATACTCGTCGTTCGTTGATGATGCAAAATCGGCGAAAAAGTGAAAGTTCAATGCCGCGCGTGGGATGTCTCCTTCAAGAGTTTCACGCAACGGTTTTCCTGTGTCGAGAGTTTCGGCTTTTGCTAATTCATCCTTACGAGCGAGGATGATGTCGCCGATTCTTCGTACTACGGTCGCCCTTTCTCGCAGCGACATTTTCGCCCACGGTCCATATTCATAGGCTTTTTGCGCAGCTTGCGCGGCCATGTCTATTTCTTTGCTGCCACCATGCGCCACTTGAGCGAAAGTTTCACCAGTTGCGGGATTGATATTTGAAAACGTTTTTCCATCAATTGATGCGACGTATTTACCATCGATGAAGTGGTCCAGAACCAGTAATTTAGGTGTTGTTTGAGTCGACATTTGTTTTTACCGTGCTACTGCAATTGCTTTAATTTCAATGAAGTTTTTGCCTGGTAATCCAGCCACCTGCACAGTCGTTCGAGCAGGCGGATCAGCGAAATTAAAATACTCGGCATAGACTTCATTGTAAGACTGGAAGTCGGCCATATCTTTCAAGAAGACACTGACATCGACTAAATCCTGCATACTGGAGCCGGATTTTTCGAGGACAAATTTGAGATTTTCGAGTACAGCTTTTGTCTGCACTTTGATGTCGTAAGCGGTGACATTGCCTTTGTCGTCAAGAGTGACACCGACCTCTTTGCCGGTTTGAGCATTGCGAGAACCCTGCCCTGAAACAAATAAAAGACCCGCAGCCCTGACTGCATGCGAGTAAGCTCCAAGTGGAGCAGGAGCATCTTGATCCAACCGAATAGCCGTCTTTAGCGGCACGACATCGCTTGCGGTCATTTCTGTTCACATCCAGAGAGGGGAGTTCGGCAAAAAATGAGGTGAGCCGTTAATGATAACTCAAAGAGAGGCTTACTACGACTATGGAGAATTCTCTTGACTTGCGGTCTTGTGATTGAAGTGTATGTTCGAGTTCTTGGTGCAAAGTAAAAATCGAGGCCGTCTCATTGGCATGTGGGCAGAGTGCCAGTCTGGTATTTTCCATGGTGTCCGTGCAGAAAACACGTCACAATGACGCTGGCAACTCCATTTATTCGAATGATTTTTTGCGAGGTAAGAGCTTTGTCTCCCCCTAAAATTGAGCCTCCTGTAAAACCGACTTTCATAAATGTAATTACAGAGCTGCGACATTTCACGCTGATCACCTATTCCGTCGAACCTCAGGCACTGGCTGCGCATCTGCCGGATGGTTTTGAGCCGGAGGTATTCACTCTAAAAGATGGACGACAGTGTTCTTTCGTATCGGCTGCAGTGTTTCACGATTTCGGTTTTCATCCAGCGTTTTTAAGTTGGCCCACATTCGATTTTGAGCAGACTAATTATCGCGCATATGTTCTTCGCGGAGGACAAAGATGTGTTTGGTTCTTCGGCACGACATTGCACACGCCGTTTGTGCTGGTGCCAATTTGTCTCTGGCGATTGCCGTGGCATTATGCCGACATGAAAATTTCAACTAGCTGGCAAGACGGTGTTTGCAAGTTTTATCACTACGTTGCCACGGGTAAGTGGGGCAACGCTGAAGTTGAGATGGAAGGGACGAATGAACCGAGTGGTGCTCTAGAGGGCTTCCTCGATGAGGACGAGACGACTCTCGTTTTGACGCACCCACTTCTTGGTTATTATCGTCGCACAGATGGTCAAATTGGTACTTATGGCATCTGGCACGATAAGTTGGCTATGAACAGATGTGTTGTCCGTAAAGCAAAATTTGAAGTGTTCGAGAAGTTGAATTTGATAACGCCCGATGCACTGCCGCATTCGGCTCTGATTCAGCACTCGACAGAGTTTGTGATTTATTTACCGCCATCTACGCTACAGCCATCTTAATGTTCAGGAGGGAAAACACGCGTGGGACCTCCTCACGTTTCTTGATTTTGGTAAGTATGTAAAACCTGGAAGATGTATATTCCCTCCAGCGTAAATTTCGCCGGGGTATTTGAATGTCTTCAGCAATTTCAAAAGATGATTTCGGTCTACTTGTCGCGACTGCTTTGATCGTTCCGAGTCCGATGCTTGCGGCGATTGCAGGCGACCGCTGGCAGAAAGTCAACGAGTATCCAGTGGTGTTTGAGCTGATTAGACCATTGAGTGAAGAGCAACTCGTTCGTTTAGCGCAGAACTAAACCGGTAGTCTGTCTAGAAGTTGTCGGGCGCACATAAACCCAGCGGTTCCAGCGATCGATCCGCAAGGATAACTGCCTGCAGCGCAGTACAAAATGCGTTCGTCGTCACCGAATTGATAAAAATTCTCTGCCGGGCTTGCTGACCAATTGCGTGCAAAGTAAGTTTGCTTATCGCACAGTTCTATGTGATCGATGTTGCCGCCTGGGAAATCAAATTTAGTCTGCAGATCACGCGGCGTTAGCAAGACGCTCCCGAGGAAACTATCTGGATTTTGGATAAATGCCAGCACCTGTCGTTCTACCCTTTTCTGGACATTGGGAAGACTACTGCCGGGCTGATCAAATGCCAGGTGCTTGATGAAAACAGAAATGACATCGTGGTTCGGATTGTCACCGAACTTGCGCATCGCTGCGCCCTCACAGTAGATTTCACTGAACGCCGGGGCGTAGTCATTGCCTTGTAATGAGGCTTTGGCGCTGGCTTCCAATTCGTCTAGTGTTTTTGTACTGATGATAAATTTGAATGCCATATCGAAATCCGTTTTGTTTTCTTCGTTGAATTTCCAGCGCACCGGTTCGGAAAAAAACATTACAAGTTTGCCACTCGTTCCGATTATTTCTTTGTCGCTGGCAGTTTCTATAAGCTTTGACTGATTACAAATTTTAGATGCGCTGACCGGGTCTGTCGCAAATATAACGCGATCAAATTGGAGTCTTTCTTTAGGCATACCGTCTCGTTTAAAAACGACATTCAAAGAGCTTGAACCTACCTCAACTACTTCTGTGTCAGGGATGAGCCTAATGCCAAGCTCATTGTTAATTTCCATCAGTGTTTCAATAAGCTTCCAGATTCGACCGCGAACGAATCCCCATTTGCCATCAAATACAGTACCGGTCGCCATAAGCGCAATACTGAATGCTGAAAACTGGGAGTCCAGCGATACCGGACCGCTTTCGACGACATCAATGGCGTAAAAAATGCGCATCTTCTCGGAAGTAAAATACTTGCTTAGTAAATCGCGCGCAGTGCCGGTGATCCAAACGCTGGTCAATTCACTACCGAGAACTCTTCGGGCGTCATCAATGGTCGGCACAATCGCATTCTTGAAGCCTTGGCAGAGAAATTCAACTACGTGTTCTAAATCTTTGTGGAAAGCCGCAATGTCTCCGATTTCGCCCCATCGCGAGCGAACAGTCGCTGCTCGTTCGACTACATCTTCTGAGAGGCAACACTTCGATTCTTCTCCTTCGAAATACACAACCTCTTCGTGTTCCGGGGTTATTGCGGTTAGACGTTCGGCGAGGCCAGTCTCATGGTAAATAAAATTCTGCATAAAACCAAGCACACTGGCTCCGCTTGCGTAGCGATACTCGACGCCATTAAACGAAATTGTCTCGGCGGCGCACGCACCACCAGCAACGGCTTTTTTTTCGAAAATTGTTACTTCAATGCCTGCACGGCGCAAATAATTCGCCGCCACAAGACCGTTGATGCCGGCACCTATAATCGCTACCTTCATGCCGTCGCAGTACTTCCCATAAAATCAGTTTTCCAATTCATCAGACATTTCGGTATTTTAAAAATCTAGCTTTTTGATCACTTGCTCGGCCAAATTTGCATCGTCGTTAGAGTGAAAACCCAAAAATGCCTGGAATTTTTTGTCAACGCTTTGGCACATGGCGAAATTCAAATTGATTTTGGCCTGAGCAATGGCTTGCGCTATTTTGTGAATTATTCCAGGCTGGTCGTCGCCTTCGACGATTAAGCAAGACGATTCATTGGCTACAGACAAACCAGATAACGTCGCTGCTTTTTTGCTTTTTTCGTCATCGACAGGATAGATTTCCACAGTCCCTTTGCCACCGGGCTTTGACGATGAATAGCCAACGACAATTTGCAGATTTGTGGAATTCTGGGCAAATGGTTCAAGAGCGTTTGCAAAAGTTCCGGGCTCGTTTTCAATTTCACCGCGCCAGAGCATGCCTTTTTTTACCGAAATGCCCATTGCCTTTCTCCCGCTCAATTTGTTTTTCTTGTTCTTATTGAAGCATTGTCAGTTGACTCATGATCTAAATACTTCTTCAGCTCAAGCTATGCAGCGTCTGATATCTATTTGTTTAGTCAGAGTGAGAGCGGGGATCGTGTTCAGGCGATTCTCGGCACAAGAATAGAGCAAGCATTTTCCAGACATCACCTTGTTTGGTGACTTCGGGATTGATGCGAAAAAATTCAAGTTGCCAGAGTTTAGGAAAACCGTCTCGAAGGGCATCGAGGGTAATGCGATGACGTCCCCAACCGCCATCTTCTTTTTCGAGAAAATGAACGAGATCCTCTTTTGATTCGATGCTTTTGACTTTTTGTATTTCTTCGGCGTAAAACGGAAAATAAATATTGGCAATGAGGAATTCGCGAAATGCGTAGAAATCGCTGATACCCTCGGTCTCATTGAGAATAGGCAACTGAATAATCTCGGCTTCTCGTGTTATCAGCCCCAGTCTGCGACTACTTTTGGTGGCAGGAGCCTGGACCGAAATTATAGAGTCGTAGGGGATGTTGCGCACATACTCTCCAGAGACCCAGTGCAAAGCACGATCAGTGACCAGCATATAGTCTTCGGGCGTGTTTAAATACAGCCCAAGTAGATTTTCAGCATGTGGAACTATCTCATTTGGTATGTGAAAGTCTTTCGGATTAATCCAGCTGTGAAGGTCCAGCAGTGCTTCGAAAAACTTTCCTGTATAGCTCATTGCTTGCTGTCTTTACTTTTGTTTTTCGAGTTTAAAAATGACAACGCCCAGCGGTGGCAAGGTTAACGTGAGCATGTGGGGTCTAGCATGCTTGTGGTCATCTGTTGCTATCACCTGTCCAAAGTTGCCAATGCCACTGCCACCATATTCAGTGCTATCGCTATTTAATACTTCTTTCCATACGCCACCATATGGGGCGCCGACCGTGTAGCTGTGTCGAACTACAGGAGTGTAGTTGAAGACTACCAAAATCGCATCACTGTGGTCTTTGCCGTGGCGCATAAAGCTCAAAACACTTTGTTCGCAGTCCTGACAATCGATCCATTCGAAACCTTGCTGATTGCAGTCGTTCTCGTACAGAGCCGGTTCGGTTTTGTAGAGCTTATTTAGATCGCGCACCCAGTTTTGCACACCTTTATGCAGTGGATAATCCAATAGATGCCAGTCGAGACTGCTTGCGTGATTCCATTCATTCCATTGACCAAATTCACCGCCCATGAAGATCAATTTCTTGGCCGGGTTCATGAACATATTGCCAAAGAGCAGGCGTAAATTGGCAAATTGTTGCCAGATGTCGCCTGGCATTTTATTCAATAATGAGCGTTTGCCATAAACCACTTCATCGTGCGAAAGAGGCAAATTGAAATTTTCCGAGAACATATACATCGCTCGGAAGGTCAGCTGGTTGTGATGGTACTTGCGATGCACAGGCTCCAGTTGCATATATTCGAGAGTATCGTGCATCCAGCCCATATCCCACTTTTGACCGAAACCCAGACCACCTATGTATGTTGGGCGCGACACTAGAGGCCAGGCCGTCGACTCTTCGGCGATTGTCATCACATCTGGGTAATTCAAATAAATACGTTCGTTCAACTTTTTCAAAAAGTTAATAGCTTCGATGTTTTCACGACCGCCGTATTCATTGGCCAACCATTCACCGTCTCGTCTGCCGTAATCGAGATAAAGCATGGAGGCGACCGCATCAACGCGCAAGCCATCAATGTGATATTTGTCCAGCCAGAAAAAAGCGTTACTGGTCAAAAAGTTTTCAACTTCGTAACGACCATAGTTGAAGATGTACGTGCCCCACTCTTTGTGCTCGCCCTGCCTTGGATCGGCATGTTCATAAAGATGGGTACCATCAAACATGCCCAGCCCATGCCCGTCTTTAGGAAAGTGTGCAGGCACCCAGTCGACGATGACGCCAATGTTTTTCTGGTGCAAGCAATCAATCAAATACATCAAATCATCGGGTTCGCCAAAACGACTTGTGGGCGAAAAGAAACCAACTGTCTGATAGCCCCAGGACATGTCGAGCGGATGTTCAGAAATTGGGAGCAGCTCAATATGGGTAAAGCCCATGTCCGCTACGTAATTGACTAGCTTATCGGCCATTTCGCGGTAAGTGAGCCAGCGATTTTCTTCTTCTGGAACACGCATCCACGAGCCCAAATGCACTTCGTAAATAGAGATGGGAGCGTCTAGCGCTTGGGCTTTCTTACGGCGCTTTTCCATCCAATCGGAATCTTGCCATTTGTAGACATCGAGATCCCAAACGCGTGAAGCGGTCTTAGGTCTCACTTCTGCAAAGAAACCATAAGGGTCTGAACGTTCAGAAGACGGCACACCATTTGATGGCGTGACCCAGTATTTGTAATTAGCACCTTGTGTCACCTTCGGAATAAAAGTTGTCCAGATGCCGGTTTGACCAACGGGCTGCATCGGATTTTCGGCACTGTTCCAACTGTTGAAGTCACCAACTACAGATACGTATTGAGCGCTTGGTGCCCACACTGCAAAGTGTGTTCCCTTGACCCCATTTTCTTCAGTTAGATGGGCTCCCATTTTGTCGTAGAGGCGATAATGCGATCCCTCACCAAAGAGGTGCAAATCATAATCGCTGAGTAATTGGGGCTTAATCATCTTGTCTTTATCCGTTGGTTTTTGCATTTTTTGATTTACGAATCGAGTTTGAGCCAGTAAAAAGCATGCGGACTCAATGTCAGAACGTAGGGGGAATCACCTATTTCATGAAAGACTGCGTCACCCTTTATCTCTAACGGACTGACGCCTTTAAATTCAGCTAGTTCCAGAGCAACTGATTGCGCCGATTGAGCAAGGTTCGCTACCACGAGAATTGTTTGTTCCTCAAAGCGCCGGATGTAACTGAGGATTTTGTGATTGCTATTATTGACTGCTTCAAATGTGCCGCGTCCGAAGGCTTTGTATTTCTTTCTGACATCAATGATTGCGCGTATCCAGTTAAGTAATGACGACGGATTCGCTTGTTGCGCTTCCACATTGACTGCTTCGAACCCGGTCACTATGTCCATCAAGGGTGGTGAATATAGATTGGCGAATGGTGCTTTTGAAAAGCCACCATTGCGATCGCAATTCCATTGCATTGGCGTTCGTACACCATTGCGGTCCCACAATTGAATGTTGTCACCCATGCCGATTTCGTCGCCGTAATAAAGGATTGGCGTGCCCAACAATGAGAGGACCAATCCATTCATTAGTTCAATACGAGGACGACTGTACTTAAGAAGCGGTGCCAATCTTCTTCTGATTCCGACATTTATCTTCATGCGCGGCTCTTCTGCGTATGCCGCATACATATAAGCGCGCTCGTCGTCAGTCACCATCTCCAGTGTCAATTCATCGTGATTGCGCAGGAACATTGCCCACTGGCATTGCTCTGGTATCGCCGGTGTACGCGCCATAATGTCGATAATGGCTCGACTGTCTTGCTGGTGCAGAGCTAAGTATAAGCGTGGCATGACTGGAAAGTGGTAAGCCATCTGGCATTCATCACCATTGCCAAAATATTCAACGACGTCTTCTGGCCACTGATTTGCTTCAGCGAGAAACAGTCGCGATTCGTAATTGTCTTCCATGGCTTTGCGCAATTCTTTGAGAATGACATGGGTTTCGGGTAGATTTTCGCAGTTGGTGCCATCACGTTCGATCAAATAAGGAATGGCATCCAGTCTTAAACCATCGACGCCCATATCCAGCCAGTGTTTCATCACGCGAATCACTTCAGCTAAGACGTCTGGATTGTCGAAATTCAAATCTGGCTGATGGCTGAAAAATCGGTGCCAGTAAAAAGCTTTGGCAACAGGATCCCAGGTCCAGTTGGATGGCTCGGTGTCACAGAAAATGATGCGGGCGTCTTTGTATTTTTGATCAGTGTCGCTCCACACATAGAAGTCGCGTTCTTTTGAGCCGGCCTCAGCCAGTCTCGCGCGTTGAAACCAGGGGTGCATGTCAGAGGTGTGATTGATCACAAGCTCGGTGATTACTCTAAGACCACGTTGATGAGCTTCTTTTATAAATGTTTGAAAGTCGTGCAGATTGCCATAAGTTGGATTGACTTGTTCGTAATCAGCGATGTCATACCCATCATCTTTAAGTGGGGAAGGGTAGAAAGGCAAGATCCAGATACACGTGATGCCAAGGCTTTGAATATAGTCAAGCTTTTGAATTAGTCCGACGAAGTCGCCGTAGCCGTCTCCATCACTATCGAAAAACGACTTTATATGCACCTGATAAATGATGGCATCTTTAAACCAGAGTGGGTCGCTGTCAGTGTGAGTAATGGGTTTGGGCGGTTGTGGCATGATTCTCCAGGTGTGTCAATTTTTAACTCAGCTCATTCGACCAAACTTGGCGACGAGCAAGGAAGAGTCGATATTTTAGCGCGCCACAAGCGCTGGAAAGTATATCGACACATAAGGATAAACAAACCAGCAACAAAGTTTTGAATATTCACCGCGAAGGTCGTATCCTTATTGGACTATGTCGCAATTGCCATGGCAGCCGCTCTATACCATCGAACGGTCGGAGCAACCGGAAGTCACTGTCTACGGAATAATTTCCGTTGTCAGTGCGGATTCGTCTACTGGCAACGGTCAGGAAATTCTTGCTTACGGGGATGTCAATCACATTCTGTGGAGTCGCTCCCTTCTTAAGCCATGGCAGTTATTGAGCCATTACGAAATTGTCAAAGACAATTTCCCCAAATTGAAGCCCAAACATCTTGCTTTGATGATGGCTTCCCACAGTTGTGAACAAATACACCTTGACTTGCTGGCTGATATCATCGCTATTGGCAAATTGGAAGAAGATATGTTGATGTGTCCGGCGTCCTTGCCGATGTCAGCAGATATGCGTATGCGCTTTAAAGCGAGCGCTCAACAGCCTTCTGCTCTTTTTCATAATTGCAGTGGCAAGCATTTGAGTTATTTGCTTTCCTTAAGAGCACAGCACAAGTCGACGGCCGATTACGTCAATTTGGACAATCCCGAACATCGTCGGCTGGAAGCGCTGCTCGCTGCGGAATTGGGACGAGCTGCCGATTCATTTCTGGTCACCACGGATGGTTGCCAGTTGCCTAATTATGGACTTGGTGCAAAAGAGCTTGCCACTTTGTATGCTCATTTGAGCGCGGCTGAAGGAGACGACGAGGTAAATCAAACTGATAATGCAAGCGAGCAACAGCCAACACTTGCCGCTTTGCAGCAAAGGCACTCAGGAGCAGGCGACAACGCACAAGCCGCTTTGCAGTATCGCAGCGAACTGAGACGTCTTATGCGTCAGTATCCTGAAGTCATTGGTGGCAGCGATCGTTTTGATACCAGATTAATGCAGGGGCGTTTTGCAAAGGCTAAGCAATTGCCTGTAATCGCCAAAGATGGTGCTGATGGCTTGCTGGCTGTAGGTGTTCTGCCCAACGATAAGTATCCAGACGGACTGGGGATTTTGATCAAAGTTTCATCAGGCTATGAGATTCGTCATATGGAAGCCATACTTGGTGAATTGTTGCGTCAGTTAGGGCTTTACGAGGTGAAGCCAACATTGACTATTGTTTCCAACGATAAGGCTGAAATTAAGACCGACCACATCAAAACATATTTTCACTTCCAAGTTACTAAGAACGCACTTCATGGTGCACTGTCTTCATGAATCTGGATAACATCGAGGCGCTTGGGAAATATCGCATTATTGATATCTCGCAACCGGTGAGCGAGACAACGGCGTGTTTCCCTGGAGACACACCATTTAGTTTGAAGGTGAAAGTGTCTTATGAATCAAGTCATGTTTTGAATCTTTCGGCCATTACAATGAGTCCGCATGTAGGTACTCACGCGGACGCTCCTGTTCATGTCAGAGGCACTATGGACAGTGCACAGGGTGTAACAGCCGAATCGATAGGAACTGTACCTCTGGAGCCTTTTGTTGGTCCAGCGACGGTCATCGATCTGTCGCCACATCGGGGCGCAATTGAACGAATACACGTCGAAAAAATATTGTCAGAGCGTAAGACGCCACCACGCCGCGTTTTATTTAAAACATTGACTAAAATTCGATACCATGTTTTTGAAAATGCTTACGCATTTTTGACGCCTGACCTTATTGATATGCTTGCTGAATCTGGCGTTTGTTTGATTGGCCTGGATACTCCATCTGTTGATCATATTGACTCTAAAGGTCTAGAGTCGCATCATAAATTGCTGGAGAAAAAAATCAACTGGTTGGAAAACCTGGATTTGACCGAGGCTTATGGAAAGGATTACTTTTTGATGGCATTGCCTATTAAATTGATGCAAGCGGAAGCAGCGCCTGTGCGCGCAGTGCTTCTCGATTAATTCAAAAAATTGATTGAAATATATGTAATTGTGAGGTTGCGATGTTCGGTAAAAAGTGTTCGTTAATCGGTTGCATACATGTTCAGGCGTTGCCTGGAGCTGCCAATTATTCAGGACAAATCGACGAAATCATTCATACCGCTTTGTGGGATGCGTCTGCTTATAAAGCCGCAGGGGTCGACGCTTTAATAGTTGAAAATATGCATGATGTACCGTATTTGCGTGGTCATGTTGAACCCGAAACCACAGCGGCTATGGCCGTTATTGCTCGAGCGGTCAAAGCAGAAACGAAACTTCCAACCGGAGTGCAGTTGCTTGCAGCAGCCAATCTCGAGGCTCTTGGAGTGGCTGTGGCTGCCAATCTTGATTTTTTACGAGTTGAGGGATTCATTTACGCCCATGTTGGCGACGAAGGCATACATCAATCTTGTGCTGCCGAGTTGATTCGACGCAGAGCAAATTTAAAAGCCGAGTCAATCAAAATTTTTGTCGATATCAAGAAAAAACATTCTGCGCACGCACTTACAGCTGATGTGAGCCTTAGTGAAACTGCACGTGATGCCCAATTTTTTCGCGCCGATGGTGTGATTATCACTGGCGCATCGACAGGATATCCGCCGCCACCGCAGCAAATAGCTCAGGTCAAACAAGAAGTTTCAATTCCGGTTCTTGTGGGCTCCGGGGTTACTCCTGAAAATATTGGACATTTTGCTCAATTCGCTGATGCTGTTATCGTCGGTACTTCCGCAAAATTTGACGGAAACTGGATAAACGCAGTCGACCCCAAACGCGTTGAAAATCTCGCGCACGCACTTGCTGTCTAGTTCTATTTGTTTTTGACCTAGTTTTTGAGCTGAGAGCGAAGAATGTCCCAGCGATTTTCGCTGGATTTGGGTGCCACTGGATGCGGTGCAGTTGCGTGCGGAGCTTCTTGTGCTGGGGCTTTTTCAGCGATATGTCTTGGATGTTTTGGTTTGTGAACTTCCGGTGCCACCACAATCCTACTCACGGTGTCATGGCTCTCGCTGTGCTCTACTGGCACTTTGTGCACAGCGCCCAGTTTATGGCGGACGGGGCTAACAAGTTTTTGAATGTCACTGCTGGCTTTTGTCTCACTGCTGGCTTTTATCTCACTGCTTTCAGTTTCTTTGTCTGGAATGTCAGTTTTTGTTGACGTGGCCGAATCGATGGTTGTCGACGGAATGGTGTTTTTTGTAGTGTCAGTTATAGCTGTCGCTTGTTTCTTGTTCATCACCGTATTTAGTGTCATCATTTTGAAGCCCACAAAAGCAATCAAAAAGGCCAAGACAGCACCCAATCCCATGAATATGACAGAATATTTGGCAGTGCTGAAAGGGTTATGAGCGTTGTGGGATAAAACTGTTTTGCTTAAATCTGGCGAGTCTGTTCGCAAGGTCGCCGTGCGACCAGCACGTGGAATGGCGGATTCTAAGTCGACCTTCAATTCGTCCATGGACTGCTGACGATCAGCAGGGTTCTTAGCTAAAGCCTTGAAAATGATTGCTTCCAGACGTTCTGGAATGTAGAGATCTGGACGTGAAACTTTAAACGACGGTGGCATTTCCGAACAATGCTTGGACATTGTATCCACCATGGTTTTGCCGAGGATTGGCAATTTGCCTGTGAGAGTCTCATACAAAACAATTCCCATTGAATATATGTCGGAGCGCGAATCCAGCTCTTGTCCCATACATTGTTCAGGGCTCATATAAACCGGACTACCGCAGACTTCGCCTGCTTGGGTTAAACGCTGTCCACCATCACCTTGGTTCATCAATTTGGCCACGCCAAAATCGACAACTTTGACGTAGTCTTTATCTTCATTGAATGTCGTTAAAACTATGTTGCCTGGCTTGAGATCTCGATGGACTACGCCCTGTTTGTGGGCATGAGCAAGGGCATCGCATGTTTGAATGGCGATTTTAAGAGTGCGGTCAACGCCGATTTGTCCATTTTCGCGAATTGCGTCAGAGAGTGGATCACCGGCCAGATAATCCATCACGATGTACGGTAAACCTTGGGGCGAAATACCAAAATCGTAAATGGTGATGACATGTGGATGGTTGATGCGACTGGCGGCTTTGCTTTCTTGATGAAAGCGAGCGACGCTAAGTTGGTCAGAAACAAGTTGGGCCTGAAGCATCTTAATGGCGACGATGCGGTCCATTAAGCCGTGTCGAGCTTTATAGACCACGCCCATGCCGCCTGCGCCAAGCAGTGATTGAATCTGGTAACAACCAGCAAGGGTCGAACCAATCAATGGGTCCTGCATCAAAGCAACTAACAACGTACCATCATGAGGGCAAGCAGTTTCTCCGCCGCCGAACTTGCGGCTGCATTGAATACAAACTTTTTGAGTGGCATTGTTTGAAATAGTGAAACCGCCTGCACGACTCTAGCCGCTTATCGTTAAACCAGTTATTAAAACTGATGTTAAAACTGAAACGTGGAAGTTGTGTGTGGCTTTCCTCCTTAATGTTGAGTCAAAGCACTACATATGTACCCGAGTGAAGGCCTAACAAACCATCCTGGAGTGGTCAAGAGGACTGCGTAGACAGCTTTTTCATGAATCTGGCCGATTTTGATGCCCTCAGAATATCAGGCTTGTAGACTGTAACCGAGCGGTCTACAGTCACTTTCGTTCGCTTTTTATCTGTCCGTCATTGACCGATAAAAATAATGCCCCTTCCAACCATTCGCTTTTAAATCCAGAAATATGTGTGGTCGTGATGATTGTTTGCATATCGGCACCAACTGACGCCATCAAGAGGCTCTGGCGATTGAGGTCTAACTCGGCCATAACGTCGTCTAGAAGAAGCACCGGTGGCTCGCGCAAACTACTCGTAATGCGACTTAATTCTGCCAGTTTTAAAGATAGAACAAGAGTTCTTTGTTGTCCCTGACTGGCAAAATAAAGCGCATTTTGACCATTGATGGTCAACTGGATGTCATCTCTGTGTGGACCAAGAAGCGTTTGCTTACGCCTGATTTCGTCATAACGCAAATCCTTGAGCCCGCTTAGTAGCATTTTGCTGATGTCATCTTCTTCAGCGGCGCTCAATGTCTCAGCATCAATTGCGTGAGTGTCGTTATTTTCTAAGTCATTTTCTTGGTCATCTTGTTTATACGGGGAGTCTGCAGCAGAGCCTCTAGCCTCAGCGGTTTTGAATTGATAGCGCACCGAAAGAAGTTCTCGTTTACCGGAAATATATTCTTGAAATTTTTCTGCTTGAGGCAAAAGTTCTATAATTAGGGCGATTCGTTTCTTGATGATATTTGCACCAAGGGTTGATAGCTGTGTGTCCCAAACTCGCAGCTGGTCGTTGTCGGTCACAGACACACGTCCTTTTTCAAACAACTGCTTGAGTAGACGATTGCGCTGCGCGACGACTTTTGCGTATTTGCTCAATGCTTGTTCGTGCATTGGTTTGAGAACGCCCAAAATTGTGTCGATCCAGTCTCGACGAAATTTTGGTCCGCCCCGGATTAAATTCAAATCAGTGCTCTTGAAGCTGACAGTAGCTAGTCTACGCTTGATTGAGCGGATGCTGCCTTGATTGACACCATTGATTTTAAATGATTTTTCAATGCTATCAGATGCGGTGCGATTCATGCCGAGGGTGATAATCTCTTTACTGCCAAAAATATCGCATTCGATTTCCATGCGCATCTGAGCACAGCTGCTCTTGATCAGGTCGAGATCTTGATTGACGCGCTCTGATTTGCCAGTAGAAATTAATTCAATCGCCTCAAGAAAATTCGTTTTACCTTGAGCGTTGTCACCAATGAGAATATTTCGCCCGGAACACAATTCAACTTCGATGTGTTCGTAGTTGCGGAAGTTTGTGAGGCTAACTTTTCGAACTTGCACAGATTTAAGCAGGTTGTTTGAATGTTGAACCGGAACTTGAACTTGAATCCATCAAGCCTCTGGCTATCTCGCAATCCAGCGAGATTTGTTTTTTCAAAGAATCAATGCCGTCGAATTTTTGTTCTGTACGCAAATAGTGCAAAAATTCTACTGAGAATTTCTGTCCATATAAGTCGCCGTCAAAATCGAGCAAATGCACTTCTACAAGCATATTTTCTGCTCTGGCTGCCTCTTTGGTATCAGGCTCGCCTTTAAATGTCGGACGAAAACCAATATTGATGACACAGGGAATTCCACGATCTTTTGTCAATTTGGCAACGCCTGCATAAACGCCGCGTTTGGGCACGCATTGATATTCGTATAGCTGCATATTGGCCGTAGGAAAACCAATTTTGCGTCCTCGTCCTTCTCCACGCACGACTTCACCATAGATAGCAAAAGGATGCGTGAGAAGGGCAGCAGCCGTCGCCACATCGCCTTCCATTATTAGTTCTCTCACTCGCGAACTTGATACTTCCTTGTCATCGACCAACACCATTGGTGCAACGTCAACTGAAAAATCAAATTCCTGACCAAGCACTTTTAAAAGTGCTGGATTACCTTCGCGATCGCGACCGAAGTGATGGTTATATCCCACAGATATGGAAGCGGCTCCCAGAGCGTCTTTGAGCACAGTTTGCACATATTGTCTTGGCGACAATTTGCATAATTCTTCGGTGAATGATAATGCCAGAGTGGCTTCTACACCCAATTTGGCGAATAATTCCAGCCTTTGTTCAATTACTGTCAAAAGCAAAGGTGACGATCCCCGCGTTAATAGTCTCGGGTGATCTTTGAAAGTGACAACGGCTGCTGTTGCGCCAATTCGCTTTGCTTCCTCAACGGCTTTACTGATTACAACCTGGTGTCCGGGATGGACGCCATCGAAAAAGCCGAGCGCAATAGCTGACTTTTTTAAAAGACCGGGTTTCGCTTCGTAAAAGGTTTCCAAGAATCATTCTCTTTTGTGATGTTAAAGCTTCGCTTATTCTATCCCAGAGAATGTGCGGCTGCTTATGTTAGAACCCCTTGCGTAAACAAAAGTGCTCAGGCTGCTTCAATGAGCCATAGCAAGCGGCTTATCAGCCCGAGATTATGCTAAAATTCGACATACAAGTTGAAGCTCCATTTGCCCCTTGCGACGAATGTCTTCACACTTCGGCTCTGTTAATTTGAGCTGTTTGATTCCCTGGTCTTGCCGCAGCAGACCGCTTCTATTTGGTGGATTTTTAATGGTGAACAATGAGCCTGGCACGGTTAAAGCGTTAGGGGATGAGGAAAAATTGGAAAACTCTGATAACCCGGGAAAGCCAGAAGATTCAGCATCGTCTGACAAAGACAAAGTGCCCTCAACTGGTTCTACTCAAGGGCATACAGGCGACACGGCGTACGGCGCCGATTCAATCGATGTATTGGAAGGGCTTGAGGCTGTTCGTAAGCGTCCAGGTATGTACATTGGTACCACTGGTCCAAGAGGATTGCATCACCTGGTCTGGGAGATTGTCGATAATTCGGTCGATGAAGCTCTTGCCGGTCATTGCAAAAATATTGAGATTACGGTCAATCTCGATGACTCAGTAACAGTCATTGATGATGGTCGTGGTATTCCCACAGGCATTGTTGAAAAAACAGGCAAATCGGGCATTGAAACTGTATTTACAGTGTTGCACGCTGGAGGCAAATTCGGCGGCAGCGGATACAAAGTGTCCGGCGGTTTGCACGGTGTGGGTGCCTCTGTTGTAAATGCGCTATCAGAAAAATTAGAAGTTCAGGTTTATCGCGAAGGCAAGGTTTTTCAGCAAATCTATCGCCGTGGAGATCCAGACGGCATTCTCGAAGTGGTCGGCACAACCGACAAGCGGGGCACGAAAGTAACTTTCTGGCCTGATGACGAGATTTTTCACGATATCAACGAAGACAATGAACGTATTGCGATCAAGGTCGAATGGGGACAACTAGAAGTCCGGTTGCGCGAAATGGCCTTTTTAAATAAAGGTCTGGCTATTACTTTGACCGATGCGCGCATCGAAAAATCTGAAAAATTCCATTACGAAGGTGGTATCGCTACTTTCGTCGAATATATAAATGATACGCGTAATGTTTTGTTCAAACCGCCTATTTATTTCGAACAAGAGCGTAGCGATGATCGCGGCGCAGTCATTGTTGTGGAATGCGCTTTGCAGTGGACAGAAATGTATGCTGAGTCGATTTACACATTCGTTAATAACATTAAAACCGGCGATGGTGGCACTCACCTGACAGGTTTCCGTAATGCTTTGACAAGAGTAATTAACGACTATGCCAGAGAGCAAAAATTGCTCAAAGAAGGCGATGCTAATTTCACTGGTGAAGACGTTCGCGAAGGACTAACTGCCATTGTTTCAGTGAAAGTACCTGAGCCACAATTCGAAGGTCAGACAAAAGAAAAATTGGGTAACCGAGAAGTACAAGGCGTCACTCAGGCAGTTGTTTCTGAGTCATTGAAAGATTGGCTTGGACTTAATCCCAAACAAGCTAAAGAAGTTATCACCAAGGCGATTCAAGCAAGAACCGCTCGCGAAGCCGCTCAGAAAGCCAAGCTTGCGGTGCGTAAGCAATCGGCTCTGGAAAGTTCTGCTTTGCCTGATAAATTGTCTGACTGCTCTGATAAAGATCCAGGCCGCTGCGAAATTTATCTGGTGGAAGGCGATTCAGCCGGTGGTTCAGCTAAAGGTGGACGCGATCGAACCTTCCAGGCGATTCTGCCGCTGCGAGGAAAAATCCTCAATGTAGAAAGAGTTCAACCGACGCGTATCTATGAAAACGCTGAAGTTCAGGCCATGATTCAAGCACTTGGTCTTAGCGTCAAAGAAGAGGACGAAGAAACGGGTGGCAAAAGCACTGGCTTGTTGCGACCAAATTCCGAGAATTTGGATTTGACCAAAATTCGCTATCACAAAGTGATCATCATGACCGACGCGGACGTTGACGGCAGTCACATTCGCACCTTGCTTCTCACCTTCTTCTTCCGTTATGCAAGACCGCTGGTCACCAAGGGATATATCTATATCGCTCAACCGCCTCTTTTTAAAGTCAAAAAAGGTAAGCGCATTGAGTATTGCTATAACGAGCACAGGCTGGAAGCATTGCTTGCCGAGATGGGTGACAAAGCAGAGATTTCGCGCTTTAAGGGACTGGGAGAAATGGACGCGGAAGAATTGTGGGAAACCACAATGAATCCAGCCACCCGCACGCTGAAGCAAGTGGCAGTGGAAGATGCTTCTGAAGCAGACCACGTTTTTGATTTGCTCATGGGCGAATCAGTGGCTCCACGTCGAGCTTTCATCGAAGCTAATGCTCTTTATGGCAACCTCGACATCTAAGCATAGTAAGGTAAACAGTTGATCAACGTTGCTAACGTTGTTACCGTTGCACGAGTCTTTCTGGCTCTTGGCGTTATGCCATTGTTGTTTCAGGCAGACGATCAGTTGATGTGGGTAGCTTTTGGCTTAACCGCCTTTGTTATCTATGCTGACGCGCTCGATGGCTATCTTGCTCGCAAGCTAAATTTAAGTTCCAAGCTTGGTGGCATTCTTGATATTGCCGGCGACCGTTGTGTCGAGATGGTTTACTGGATTGTTTTTAGCGTGTTGCAGTGGATTCCGCTGTGGGTGCCATTATTGTTCATGGTGCGCGGCACGTTTGTTGACGCAGTTAGATCGGCGCTCAGCGATCAAGGCTATACCGCATTTGGTGCTAAAACGATGATGCAATCGCCCGTGGGAAAATTCCTGGTGGCTTCTAATTTCAGTCGGTTTTCCTATGCTGTCTCCAAAGCAGTGGCATTTTGTTTACTGATTGCTGGGCACACGGCTTTTGGGCGCAACGCTAACCTCAACTCAGTTGCTCTATTTTTTGTCTATTTCTCAGCCGCTTTTTGCGTGATACGAGGACTTCCGGTTTTAATTGAAGCGCGAGAACTTTTCTCTGCTCAAAAATGAGTATTTTTGCCGGAGCTTTGTACAATTTATAGTGAGGCTAAAGTGAGAACAGATTTGCTGTTGGCTTGCCTCAAAACTGCCACTCATCTATGCTAATGAGAAGCAGGGCATTTTTCTCAGTTGTATTTTCAGTAGTTGGGGTCTCGTTCATTGGACGCGGATTGGGAACAGTACCAGAGTGCCGGTGAAGCCGCTTTACAAGAGGGCGATTTTGCTGCGGCCGAAGTGATATGGCGGGCTGCGTACCAGAAGGCACGCTCGTTCAAAAAATATGATCCCCGCGTCAGCATCACGCTAGAGGGGCTGTCTGAGGCGCTCTGGCATCAGGGCAAATTTAACGAAGCGCAAATTCTTGTTCAGCATACTCTGGCAATTTTCGCTAAGACCAGAGGGGTTGACCATCCTGACTATGGAATAGTTTGCAAAAACCTGGCCATGCTCTATCACTTCCAGGGCAAATATCTTGAGGCTGAGCCGCTTTATCGCCAGTCTATGACCATTTTGACAAAAGATCTCAGTCCAGATAATCCAGATGTTCTTGCAGTCAGAACCAATTACGCCGATTTGCTCAAATTGCTGGGACGGCAGGAAGAAGCTGAACAATTAAACTCTGAAATGCTCACAGGCGGTAATCTGACCCGCTCAGGGCAATATCAATCGGTTGAACCGTCCAGCGTGGACAATCTGCAGCCTGAGCCTGCCGAGCAAAGTACTGAATCTACTGCAAATACAAATGCTAACAACGCTGCAGATCCCTGGGCTCAGTTGAGAGTTGAGGCTTTGCGATACGCCGAAATGAACGCACTGCCGGCTGCGGAAAATGCCTGGAAGCAGGCAATCGAGATGGCTCAGAGATTTCCTGTCAATGACCCAAGGCTACCAACCAGCCTCGAAGGGCTCGCTGAAGTCTACTGGAAACAGGGACGCTTCGACCTGGCTGAGCCGCTTTGCAGGCGCTGCTTTAATATTTATGAATCAGTTCTTGGACCCGAGCACGCAGACGTTGGTGTCATTACCAATAATCTGGCTATGCTCTATCACGCAATGGGCAAATTACAGTTGGCAGAGTCGATGTATAGGCGCTCTTTGCCAATTCGCGTGTTAACACTTGGTCCTGAACACCCGGCTGTCTTTAATTTGATGATGAATTATTCCAATGTTTTGATTGCGCTTGGCCGAGCGGTCGAAGCAGAAGAAATGAAAGCTAGATTTGCCGGAAATTCACAAGGGCGCTGGACCCGCTCTGGTGTTCATGCGGCAATCGATTTCGAGGTGAGCGAGACCTTGATGGAATCGTCGGCTGATTTGCCGATTTTAGGCGAAAGAAAATAATCTCAGTTTGATTCGCTCTGGCTTTGCAAAAGAGCGAGAGCCCTCGCAATGATCGCAGATGGTGCAAGCTCATTTAGACAAGGTCGGTCTATACAGGTTTTGTTGTAATTGCAGGGGCGGCAGGGCAAAGTCTCGTCAAAGATAGCTTCGTTTTTAATGAGGGGCGCTTGCTCCGCACTGCTCGACGACTGCAGGCGTCTGTTGAGGGCTTCATACGGGCGCCAGCGCACGGGGTCTGTCGGACCGAAAACAGCAATAGTAGGTGTGCCTACGCACGCCGCCAGGTGTGCTGGACCAGAGTCGGTGCAAATTGCCAAATCAAGTGCAGAATATAAAGCCATGCTTTGACGAAGCGACAGCTCACCAGCGAGATTGATGCCTTTTACGGCCGCTAATTTCTGCACCTGTTCATAGAGTTCGAAATCTTGTTTCGCACCAGTAAAGTAGGGCACAAAGCCATGTTTGTGGTGCAACTCAGAAACGATTTTAGCCCAAGACTCAAGCGGATAAAGTTTATCTGGATGAGCAGCGGCTGCGTGTATCAAAACTTTCTTCTGAATTGTTTTTTGCTCGTTTTGCAAATACCTTTGCACTTGCTCGTGTTCGGATGAGCTGATGAAACCTTCTAGGTATCTGTCTTTGATCGGAATGCCTCCGGCTGTGAGCACAGTCAAAGTCGAATCCACTTCATGCATATGTGAATCAAATGGAACACTTTTAGTCAAAATTATTTGACGCCCTTCAGTGGCATAACCGATGCGATTTTTGCAACCGATCAAAAGAGCAAGAAGGGCCGAAGACCACGAGCGTTTCAAAACGAAAGCGGTGTCATACTTTTCTTTGCGCAGACTGAATACATAGCTCCAGAAACTTTTTTTCTCGCCAATACCACTGTCATATTTGTGAAAACGTGTCGTATCGTAGACGATAAGATTGTTGATATATGGGCAGCCGGTCAGGACTTCGCCGCTTTGCGGACCAACGAGAACATCAATCTGCGCTTCTGGATAATAACTGCGTAAATTGCGCAGGAAAGGTACCGTCAAAATGGTATCGCCGATGAAGCGATAGCGAATGACGAGAATTTTTTTTGCTTTTAGCCGACTGTTTTTCAATCTAAAATTACATTCTCAAAAGTGCTTTGATATCGTCATCGCGATTGCGGGTGTTATTACCGGCAACGACTTCTCTCATCGAGTTAATGGCTGTCAGTCCGGGTGGGAGCTCAAATTCGTGTTGAGAAACTTTGACTTGCTTTATTGTAGCCGTATCGAGCACAGTTTCAATTTCATTTTTCCTGTTCATTCCTGTGACCAAATCAACTCCGCTGACGTGGTACATGTACTGGACTGGTATGCCCCCATTGGTTGGCATTTTGTAAGAGGCATACAGTATCTTTTTCACCGCTAAAGGGAGGGTGACAATGTCCATGTATCTTAGTTTTTCGCCTCGAGCTATCAATTGAATTACTTTGAAGCCATCGATTGTGAGCGTTTCTGACGTGCAGCGTTTTCCTGTGAACATCGCGGGCTTGAAGGGAAAGCAAAAGTTGGACATCAAACCGCTTTGCTCGAATGCTTTCAAACTTTGGCTGAAATAGGTTTTGTCATCCAAGCGGTAAACATATATGCGCCATTCCGGCGCTTTGGCTACAAGAGTGAATTTTAGCTGTGCAGTATTTTCCAAACGAATGCCATTGGGAGCGACTGTGACAACGGAGGTGCCCATGAAAAAATGCGTTTGTTTCAATTTGATTGCGTCTTCCACAGCGTCCGACGGCCTTGTCGGCGTCTTACTGGTATTGTCTGCAAGAGCATGCTTGGATGATGACACCACTGTCAGACAGATTATTGAAAAAACAAAAGTTCGTTTGTTTCTAAGCATCCTTTAGCCTGCGGTTCTTTTGAGTTGCCAAAAGCGAAACGGGATACCAATTTAGTATAGAGCAGTTACAGCTGATTCTGGGTTAGTAGTGTCGTCAGATACACAGGCTTTGGACCGATCCAGTTGGTTGTTAGGCCGATTGCATAAAGTGGTTTTGATGACGTGCGAGCAAATTGCTCAAGCTTGACCAAGTCTTTTTCTGTAGTTAGTAGTAGTTCGGCGGAACACTTTTCTGCTTCCGTCAGTAACTTTTGACAGTCTTTTTCGCTGTACCAGTGATGATCGGCAAATGCTTTTTGGCCAACTATATTTAAGCCTGCATTTTTCAACAACATAAAAAACGGGTTGGATTTGGCAAGAGCGCAGAAGGCGTAGGCTTTGCGACCCTTGAGGATATCGAGTTTAGCTGTGTTAAAAAGGCGGCTTTCAGCCTGCCACGAAGAGACGTGATTGGGGCTAAAGCTAATTAAACCAAGCGACGATTTTGGTGCGTGCCTATGGGCAATTGCCCCCAGTCGCTCGAGCCGTTCTAAATCTGGCTTTGCTGGTACTTTGGTGATGAGGATGCTGTTTGCGCGATTTAGAGCGGCCAGCGGCTCGCGCAAACGTCCGGCTGGCAACAGCGCGTCATCTGTCAAATCTTCATTGTAATCAAGCAGAACAATGTCGTGATCTCGGCGCAGTGCAATGTGCTGAAAGCCGTCGTCTAGGATGAGAATATTTGCTTTCAATTCTTCGATGGCGATTTTTGCAGTATCTATTCTTCTACTACCGACAATGACTATTGCTTCAGGTACTCTTAAGGCTATCAAAAATGGCTCATCACCTGCGTCTTCACAGCTAGCCTTGATTGTTGTTCCATCGCTGACGATAACGTGAGCCGTTTTAGATTTGCGTTTATAACCGCGACTGAGTATCGCTGGTCTATATCCTGCGGCCACAAACTGTCTGGCGATATCAATCGTCAGCGGGGTTTTTCCTGTGCCACCAACAGTCAAATTGCCGACGCTGATAACTGGAATGTTTACGCTCGATTGTTTGAGTATGTGAGTAGCATACACTTGTAATCGGCAGTACGCGCCCAGTCCGTATGCGTACGATGCAGGCTTGAGCAGAGATTTTAGTTTTTTATCTAAGTCTAAAGTCATGATTTGATTACTACTGTGGTTTGATCGCTGGCTGGTATGCTAGTGGTGGGAATTGCTGCTGGGGCATGAGTGTGGGGCATTCCAATAGCTTTTTCAATTAATGTAATTGCTCGCAAAGTGGCTCCCTTGCTTTCTTGAATGAGAGCGTGTCCCTGAATTCCTAAATTTTCGCATAGTGCTTTATCGTTGAGCAGACGATCAAATTGCTGAACTAATGCTTTTCCATCTGGTACCATTAGCAGTGCCTGTCGTTCGTTCAACGCCTGCACCATATCCTTAGCTTTTTCGACATGCGGACCGCAAATGACTGGAACTGTGTACACATATGGTTCAAGTAGATTATGACCGCCAATAGGTGCGATTGTTCCACCCACGAAGGCAATAGTCGAAAGTGCATAGTAATCGCTGAGTTTGCCAATGACGTCGAGTAAATAAACTTCTGCTCCCTCTGCAAAATTCTCTGATCGACTGAAACGGGACATTTTGAATCCGTACGACTCGATTAAAGAGGCCACTTTTTCGAAGCGATCTGGATGTCTTGGCGCTAGAATCAGCTTTAAGACCGGGTATTTTTTACGCAACTGAGCAAAGGCATCAAGGAGACAACTTTCCTCGCCTTCATGCGTCGAACCGCCAATGATGATTTGATCTTGGTCAACTAATTTCATGTTCTCGCGCAAAGAAGCGATTTCGGCTGCGCTTTTTTGTTTTAATCCGTCAAATTTCAGATTACCGAGAACTGTGATTTGATCTGGCTTTTGTTTGTTTGCTAGTAACTGTACATAGCGCTCGCGTTGAGCAACTGATTGTGCACCAATATATGCAAATTGCTTTAGCACCGCTCCGAAAATTGGACGCAGACGTAAATAGCGGCGAAACGACCGCGGCGAAATACACCCGTTTACGACTAGAAGTGGAATTTTTCGAGTGTAACAAGCCGCGGTTAATCCTGGCCAAATCTCAGTTTCTGCTATAACGAGGGCGCAAGGTTTGCTGCGCTCGAGCCAGTTGTTAATGGCAAATGGAGCATCAAGAGGCATGAAGACCACACGAGCAAACTCTCCAACTTTTTCTTTAGCTAATTCATTGCCGGTTGCAGTTGTCGTGGAAACGATGACGTTAAAAGAGGAATGCTTGCTGTGAAATTCTTGAAGCAGAGGCAGTATGGCGTTAAATTCACCAACTGAGACTGCGTGAAACCAGATTGAATTGGTAAGTGTGGCGAAGTCAGATGGAACAAAGCCTAATTTTTGACTCAAACCACTGCGTGATTTGGCGCGCAGCAAAAGAAATGGTGCAACAAGAAGCACGACAATACTTGCTAGGCAGCCATAACAAAAATTGAACATTGGACCAGTTTAGCGACTTCGGAGCCAACATGCTAATTATCATCTTTTAGAGAAACACTGTTACATTAGGTCGAGCGCGTCTACGTCAATGGCCATGACAATCTCTGGCGGCATCTTTATGTGACGGAAAAATGTAGTCAACGCCTGCTGACCCATCGATCCGGCGAAGTTTTTGATTAAAAGGTGATAGCGGTGTTTACCGCGCAAGCGCTCAAGTAGACAAGGCGCGGGTCCTAAAACTTGAATCGCCGATTCACTGAAGGCGTCTTCAAGATATTTGCTAATTTGCTCGGCCAGAATATCTGATTCTCGTTCAACCTCATTGACGTCAGCACCGTAAATAACAATGCGAATCAGTTGGCTAAAGGGCGGATAGCTAAAGCTTTCTCGGGCTGCCAGCTCAGCGATGGCAAACTTTTTGTAGTCATGCATTTTAGCTAGATTGAGCACTGGGATTTCTGGATTGTAAGTTTGCAACACGACGGATCCCACTCGATCGCCTCTGCCTGCGCGTCCTGAGACTTGAGTGAGAAGCTGAAATCCTCGCTCCATCGAACGATAATCGGGCACATTAAACGCACCGTCAGCAGCAATGACGCCAACAAGTGTAACGTTGGCAATATCGAGACCCTTTGAGACCATCTGTGTGCCGATTAAGATATCGGCGCCACCTTCTGCAAAACTGGTCAAAACCTCTTCATGAGAGCCTTTGCGCGCAGCTGTATCGCTGTCTAATCGAAGAATGCGACACTCTGGAAAAAGTTCTTGCACTTCTTGCTCGACTTTTTGCGTACCAAGACCTGATTGGCGAATAAATGGGCTGCGACAGGCTGGGCAGTCTACAAATGCCGGGCAAGTAAAGCCGCAGTGATGACAGGAGAGGTGGCCATTTTCATAGATTTGTCGGCTGGTTTCTCCGCCTTTACCACTTTGATGAAAGACTAGAGAAACACTGCAATTGCGACATCTAGCCACATAGCCGCAGGCTCGACAAAAAACATGACTGGCAAAGCCACGTCTGTTCATCAACAAAATGGCTTGCTCTTTATTATCCAGACATTTGCGCAATCGAGTTTCGAGCAATGTCGAAAGAATGCCTCGGTTTCCCGTTTGAAATTCCTGGCGCATATCGACAATCGTCACTTTGGGCATGGCCTGTTTGTGCACACGATTGGTCATTTCAAGCAAATGATTGCTTTCGATTGACCGTTTGTAGGTGGCTATATCAGGTGTAGCTGAGCCGAATACGACAAGGGCGTTTTCTTTTTTCGCTCTTTCGATGGCCACATCTTTGGCGTTATAGCGTGGACTGGGACTGCTTTGTTTGTAGCTGCCGTCATGTTCTTCATCGAGAATAATCAAGCCGATATTCGGCAAATTCGCAAGGACTGCAGAGCGAGCACCAAGCAAAATTTGCACTTTCCCTGCTCTGATACGCCTCCAGGTGTCGTATTTTTCGCCGTCAGAAAGACCAGAATGCCAAATTGAAATCTTTGCACCAAATCTGTCTGTTAGTCGGCGCGCAAGCTGCGGAGTAAGACTAATTTCAGGCACGAGCATGAGCGCTGTGCGACCAGCTTGCAGATTCTGTTCGATTAAGCGTAAATATATTTCGGTTTTGCCTGAACCAGTGACTCCATGTAATAGCCAGGGCTCACTGTCGGAAAGGGTCTTGTTCGATTCTGAAGTCGATTGAGAAAGTGCTTTTGATAATGCGGCGAAGACAAAACTTTGTTCATTGGTTAAAGGTGGCGGCTGCTGTTTCCCATTGCTCTTATTGTGCAAATGGGCCAATGGATCGCGATAATCTTCATTGCTAACCAGGTCGATAATGCCTTGGGCCTGAAGCTTTTTTACGGTCGCGTGAGTAGTCGAAGCACTTTCCAAGAAATTTTTCAATGACATTGAGCCATCGCTATTTTGCAATAGCGCGACCAGTTCTTTCTGACGAGAAGATTCAGGAGGCTCGCTATTTTCTCTGAGAATAACGCTTGTAATTAGCTTGGGTGCCTGTGCTTGCGACGTTTCTGCTGACACTCGAATCAAATCATCCTGCATTAACTCATTGATGGCTCGATAAAAATTCGTGCCTGAAAGCTTTCCTCGCTTTTGTGCTCTTTGTTTTAACGCAGTCATAGCCAGACTGGCATTTTTTGTTTCACTGATACAGTTAATAACGGCTCTCTGCGCAGCGTCACATTTAACGAGCTGCGTTTTGTCGCGGCTTTTTTCAGTCAGTGAAACGATTTTCTTTACATGCGAAGTAAAAACAGCTGGTATCGCCGCTGATATTACATCCGATAGGCTGGAGCAATAATAGTCAGCGATCCAATATAAGAATTCAACGTAGTTTTTATCGAAAAGTGGCTCGGGGACTACAACTTCGTCAATGTCTTTGACCTTCATTTGACTGTCTAAATGTTCAGTCAAAGAAATAATGTAGCCGCCAACAATGTTGCGATGACCGAAAGGAACCAGAACTTGCGCGCCTATGAATGCCTCGTTTGCGAGATGTTCAGGAATGCGGTAGGTAAATAGTCGGTCTTTCAGCTCGCGGGCTTGAATGTCTATAACGATGTTTGCAAACACTACTTCGATCACCAGAATTCAAACAGACGACATATATTTATTTCTCGCTGCGCATTCAGTATACGGCTAGGTATAAGTCGTTTTTCCTAGAGAATTTTTGCTCTTAATCATACTGAATCACGCGAATCTAGGGCTGAAGCGCGCTCAGGCTGATTCTGTCGATAGGCCAAATCTGATCACTTGGCACTAAAAAATATTTGTCCTGCCAGGGGCGGGAGGGCTTAAGCGCCGATTACATATTTTTTCCAGGAATATTCTCCAGCACTTGCATGCTTGGATATTTCAAAATAAACATGACTGGATGGGCGCCTAGGCGTGAAACTCAGCACCATGTTGGCTTCTTTCGGTGTGCGAGAACCCTTTTTGACATTGCATTTAAGGCAAGCAGCGACAACGTTTTCCCAGGTGTCTGTGCCACCTTTGCTGCGCGGCACAATATGGTCGATGGTCAGATCGTGACGACGGTCACCGCAATACTGGCAGGTGTAATTGTCTCGATGTAAGAGATTGCGGCGCGAAAGGCTGATTTCCTTGTAGGGAATTTTGACGTAAGAACGCAGGCGAATCACGGTTGGCAAAGGAAAGTCGGCATAGATCAACTTGCCATTGTGCTCGATTTGTTCCGCCTTGCCATTGAGAAGAAGCAGCACTGCTCGGCGCCAACTGCAGATGTTGAGCGGTTCATAAGAGGCGTTGAGTACAAGTACTTTTGACAAGAATTCTTACCAGTCACTTTGCAAAATGTTACCACTTTACATTATAACTAACTAAGTTTGAAATTGTCCAATTTGAGCTTATTCAAGTGTCCGGAATGACTTAAGCGCCGATCACATACTTTTGCCAGCACAATTCGGTGCTGTTTGCATGCTTGGAGATTTCGAAACTGACTTGATTGGCCGGTCGTCTTGGCGTGACATGCAAAGGCATGTTGGCTTCTTTGGGAGTGCGATTACCCTTTTTGACATTGCAGGACAGGCACGCTGCTACTACGTTGTCCCAGGTATCGGAGCCTCCTCGCGAGCGCGGGATGATGTGATCGATGGTCAGATCGTGACGATTGGCGCCGCAATACTGGCATAAATAATTATCCCGGTGCATAAGATTGCGCCGGGATAAACTGATTTCTTTATAGGGAATTTTGACGTAGCTTCGAAGCCGAATCACTGTCGGTATGAGAAAGTCATCGCCAATCGGTTTGCTTCCGTGCTCAATTTGTTCGGCTTTGCCCTTGAGAATAAGGATGACAGCGCGGCGCCAACTGCAGATGTTGAGTGGCTCATAAGATGCGTTGATCACCAGAACCTTGGACAATTGCTCTCCTTGACAGGTCAATTAGCAAATTGTTACGTTGCGATATTATAACTAGCCGAGTGGCTCTGTGTCCATATACACGGCTTAGATATCTGCCTGTGATACAATGACCAACACTGTGCCACTCCGAATTAGGTCTTCAAGACCGGCGTAATTGCCGTTATTCGTGACGCATGAAGGGTGAACTGAGTTAGCTGATAGATTCAGCGAACACTCAATTTGAGTGGCATTTTCGCTTCGGAACTCACCCGGCGCCTTGAGTTGTTCTCTGGTCGTCAAATTCAAACATTCCCAAGGAGAAGAGGTTTTCAAGCTTTGTCAGTAGCATCGATGAAACAACTGTTGGATGCGGGCGTCCACTTCGGACACCAAACCCGTCGCTGGAATCCCAAAATGCGCCCATACATTTATGGCGAACGGAACGGCATCTACATTATTGACCTGGAACAAACAACCCGTGCTTTAGACAAGGCTTGCGACTACATGCGCAAGGCAGCGTCGGAAAAGAAGAACATCATCTTCGTTGGTACGAAAAAGCAAGCAGCAGACATCGTTGAAGAAGAAGCCCGCCGTTGCGGAGCTCACTTCGTTAATCGTCGTTGGTTGGGCGGAATGCTCACCAATTTTGAAACGATTCGCTTGCGTATCAATCGCCTCAAAGAATTAGAAGAAATGCGTGATACCGGTGAGTTCTTCCGTCGTCCTAAGAAAGAACAATCGGTTATGAATCGCGAACTCGATAAGCTCGAGAAGTCTCTTGGTGGCATCAAAAATATGCGCGGCAAGCCAGACATCTTGTTCATCATCGACCAGAAGCGCGAATTTATCGCTGTTGCTGAAGCTAAGAAAATTGGCATCACCACTGTTGGAATCATTGATACCAACTGCGATCCAGAAGGCATCGATTATGTAATTCCTGGCAACGATGACTCAATTCGTTCAATCAAGTTGATCATGGGTAAAATCGCTGATTCAATTACCGACGGAAAAGCTGGTAATACATCTGCTATTCAACCTATGCAACAAGCTGATAAAACCTGGGAAGGCGACAAGCCTGAAGCCGATCCTTCAGAAGAGTTCAATGCTTTGAAGGCTTCTCTGGTGACAGTACCAGCAGTTCAAGCTGTTGAAGCAGAATTCCTGGACGACGAAAAGGCATAAGCCTCAGTTCGTTGTCTGAGACAGGAACATAAAGAAAATAGCTTGCAAAGCGGTCATTCGTGACCGCTTTGGCTACTTTTAATTGATGAAATAGACTTTTTGAATAACTTGCTTAGCGTAATTGAAAGGAGAGATATGGTAATGGTCGAAATTTCGGCTTCGATGGTCAAAGAACTTCGAGAAAAGTCCGGTGCAGCCATGATGGATTGCAAGAAGGCCCTCGTTGAGTCCTCCGGTGATTTTGAAAAAGCGTTTGAAGTATTGAGACAAAAAGGTGCCGCTTCTGCCGGTAAAAAAGCCGATCGCATTGCTTCTGAAGGTCTGGTCGTCGGCAAGATTTCTCAAGATGGTCGCTCGGGCGCTCTTGTTGAAGTCAATTGCGAAACAGATTTCGTTGCTCGCAATGAGCAGTTTGGCGCACTGGTTAATGAACTAGTGGATATGGCTCTGGCTAACAAGCCAGCCGACTCGGAAGCTTTCCTTGCCCAAAAGCATGCTCAAGGCACTGTTAAAGACTTCGTCACAGCAGCCATTGCTAAAACAGGCGAAAACATTTTGATTCGTCGCGTTGCGACATTTGACCTTGCTTCTGAAAATGGTTGCATCGGTCTTTATGTTCACGCTCTTGGTGGCAAGATGGGTGCAATTGTTGAACTCGAATCAAGCAAGAAAGTTGATGCCGATAAATTGCAAGCTCTCGCTCGCGAAGTAGCGATGCACGTTGTTTCGGCCAAGCCACAATTCTTGACTCGCGCTGAAGTGCCAGCTGAAGTAATTGAAAACGAACGTCGAATTGAACTTGGCAAAGCCGATCTGGCTGAAAAGAAACCAGAAATGAAAGAAAAAATCGTTACTGGTCGTGTCGACAAGATTCTGGGCGAGCGCGTTTTGCTCGAACAGCCCTTCGTTAAAGACCCCAGTTTGACCATCGCCAAATTTCTGGCCGCTAAAGGCACTGAGCTTGGTACCGAGTTGAAGCCAGTTCGTTTCGCAATGTTCATTCTTGGTGAAGGTTCAGGCGACGCAAAAGCCGAATAATTACTGCTGGTTTCAATCCGGAAGTAAATCGATCAAAGCATTATGGGGTGAGCTATTCTGGCTCACTCCATTTTTTTTGTCCCGCCCAAAAATGACCTAACTGACACACAACTTACAAGCCACTCGACAGCCGATGAAATTGCAGTCATGGAACAAACAGCCTGAAAAGTTATTATGCTCTGAAATGGAATCCTATTATCTACGGTCGGTTTGAATGGCATCTACTAAGTACAAAAGAATTCTTCTCAAGCTAAGCGGAGAGGCTCTCATGGGAGCCGAGGGCTTTGGCATCAATCCAAAAGTAATTGAGGGAATTGCCGATGAAATAGCTATTGCATATCACCTGGGCGTGCAGGTCGCTATTGTGGTCGGTGGTGGCAATATTTTTCGCGGCGTTAAGGGTAGTGAATGGGGCATGGACAAGGCAGCGGCTGACTATGTCGGCATGCTTGCGACAATTATGAATTGCCTCATTTTGCAGGAAGTATTACGGTCCAAGGGTGTACAGGTAAGAGTACAAACCGCAATAGCCATGCCAGAAGTGGCAGAACCATTTATTCGTTTACGCGCCATTCGCCATCTGGAGAAAGGGCGCGTTGTTATTTTTGGCGGCGGAACAGGCAACCCGCACGTCACTACAGACACTGCTGCTGCTTTGAGAGCCGCTGAAATCAAAGCGGAAGTGGTGTTGATGGCTAAAAATAAAGTCGACGGTGTTTATTCTGATGATCCTAAAACGAACACCCAAGCTGTGAAGTTCGACAACATATCATTTGGGCAAATTCGCCGGGAAGGCTTGAAAGTCATGGATTCGGCCGCACTTTCAATTTGCGAAGAAAGCAAAATACCGCTTGTCGTATTTGATTTCGCCAAGCCAGGAAGCATCGAGCGCATTGTGCGCGGAGATAAAGTGGGAACGCTAGTTGGATTCGAGGGAGATTTATGAGTACAGCTACTGAAGTTATGCAAGCATCTGAAGAGCGCATGAAGAAAGCCGTCGGCAGTTTGATGGGCGAATTTCAAACCATTCGTACCGGACGAGCTAACCCTTCTCTATTGGATCGTGTTGAAGTGGAATACTACGGCACGCCCACTCCTCTTAAAGCGCTCGCTAATATAGCCACTCAAGAAGGCCGAACGCTGGTCATTCAGCCTTATGACAAAACTGGCTTAAAAGACATCGAGCAGGCGATTCACAAATCTGGATTAGGACTTACTCCAAATAATGATGGCTCTGTCATCCGCATCAATATTCCGCCTATGACTGAAGAAAGACGGAAAGAGATGGTGAAGATGGTGAAAAAGTTTGGCGAAGAATCACGCGTGGCAATTCGCAACATCCGACGTGATGCTGGCGATCAATTGAAAAAACTCAAAACAGAATTGAATTTGTCGGAAGACGATATGCGCTCGCAAGAAGAGTCGCTCCAGAAGCTGACTGACAAATATGTGAAAGAAATCGACAAACACGTAGCTGATAAAGAAGTCGATGTAATGGAAGTGTAAGCAACTTATAGGATGATCTATCAGTCCTGACAGTTAAGGGTTAATGCTGAAAAGCTATTTCTGGCGCAATGAGGATTCTTACAAATGTGTGGAATTGTTGGTTATCTCGGTCCCTTAGAAGCCGCTCCAGTACTTCTGTCTGAGCTTCGTTGCCTGGAGTATAGAGGCTACGACTCAGCCGGTGTTGCAGTCATTGAAGATGGTCAATTAGTCGTGATGAAATCGGCTGGTAAGTTGTCTAATTTAGAAACCTTACTGACTAAAACAAAGCCTGCCGCAAAGGTGGGAATTGGTCACACACGCTGGGCAACACACGGTGTGCCGAATGACCAGAACGCCCATCCACACATGGATAACACAGGCAATATCGCTGTTGTGCACAATGGCATCATTGAAAATCATGAAGACTTGCGCAACGAATTGGAAGCCGCTGGCTACCATTTTAATTCAGATACAGACACTGAAGTAGTGGCGCATCTGGTATCGCAGGAATATGCCAAAGACAAAGACATACTCAAGTCTATTTTGCGTGCGGTGAAAAGACTCGATGGTATCTATGCTCTGGGTATCGTCTGTCAGGCGCATCCAGACAAAATCTATGCCGTCAATCATCACTATTCATTGTCGGTAGGTCTTGGTAAACATGAAAACTTCCTCGCTTCAGACAGCATGGCCGTTCGACAGTATACAAACCAGATTCTCAAATTAGAAATGAGTGAAGTCGCTGAAATTACAGCTGACGGCGTTCGTTTGTTTGATTTCGAAGGCACCGAAGTGCATCGTAAAGCTGCCACTATGGACGGTAGCCCTTACGTTATCGATAAAGCCGGCTTCAAACATTTCTTGCTCAAAGAAATTCACGAGCAACCGCATGTATTGCGCCGCACACTGGGTAAATATCTTTCCCATTCTGGACGCCTCACACTAGATGCTAGCCATAATGGCGACGTGCCTAGCTATGGCTTCCGGATGACCGACACCGAAATCAAAGGTATCGATCGTGTCCATATCGTCGCTTGCGGAACTGCTTATCATGCTGGCATGGTTGGCAAATATTTAATTGAAGAGTTAGTGGGCATTCCTTGCGACGTAGAAATTGCTTCCGAAATCCGCGGTCGCAAACTGCTGGTAAATGAAAGCACATTGACTGTGGCAGTCAGCCAATCGGGCGAAACCGCTGACACAATTGCCGCACTGCAAGAAGCGAAAAAACGTGGCTCTTTCACAGCTGGTATCACAAACCGTCCAGACTCTCACCTGGGACAAATCACACCGAACCTGATTGTTTCGGAGTGCGGTCTTGAAGTATCAGTGGCCGCTACTAAAACTTATGTCGCTCAATTGGTTTGCTTCTATCTTCTCGCCATTCACCTGGCTGAAGTTCGCAATGCGATAACACCAGAAAGAGCCCGTCAGCTTAAAGTCACTCTTGGTACCATTCCAGCTTTGCAGGAACAGATTCTGGCTAAAGAGCAAGATATTCGCGAAGCTTCATTGAAGTATGCAGACGCTCACGACGTTGTCTTCATCGGTCGCGGCTTGAATTATCCAACAGCTCTTGAAGGCGCCTTAAAACTCAAAGAATTGAGTTATATTCACGCTTCTGGTTACGCTGCTGGCGAATTGAAACATGGACCGATTGCTGTTCTTGATGCATCTGTACCGGTTGTATGTATCGTCGTTCCAGGCGCTGTTTATGAAAAAACATTGTCTAACGCTCAAGAAGCCAGAGCTCGCGCAGCCAAAATGATTGCTGTTGCAGTCGAAGGCGACGAACAAGTGGCGAAAATGTTTGACACTGTTCTAAGCATCCCTGCTGTTGATGAATTCTTCTCGCCGCTTTTGACAGTATTGCCTTTGCAATTGATGTCGTATTCGGTGGCTGATTATCTTGGCAAAGATGTAGACCAACCTCGTAATCTCGCTAAATCAGTGACTGTGGAGTAAATTCCTGTCCAGTCCGTTCACTAATACACGGTTAACGCATAGCCTCCTCGCAGCCTGTCTGTCTTTGATGCTATGCGTTTGCTCATTTGCCGATAATGCAAAAAACGACTCGCGAACCTATATCGCTCAGGTCGATCTCATTTTGAGAAAACAGTGGCATCCTAAACCCTCTCGAGCTCCAGTCAAAATCACCCTGTGCTGGACCGTCGATAAAAACGGTCAGATTTCGGCTGTGAAAGTTTTGCATCCAGGCTGTGAGCCAGAACAAGCACAATTGGCCATAGATGCTCTCAAGCGAGCGAGTCCACTGCCAACGCCTCCAGGATCTGCTAGCACTTTCGATTTGCAATTTACCTTTGAAACTCCCAGAATGGAGCCGCCGCTTGGACTTACCGTCAATCAGGCCATGCAGCGCTTTGGTCCTTCGGCACGAGCGGCTTTGAAAAAACGATTCGCTCAAGCAGGAATCGCCTACCCTCCAGCAAAGATAACCATGATTGCCTTGAAGCAAGAACGCGTGGTGTATTTGTTCGCTGAAAATAAAAGCCCGGTTTTGATTGGCACATATCCACTAAGCACATTCAGTGGCAAGCTGGGACCAAAATTGCGTCAGGGTGATTTGCAAATTCCCGAAGGTGTTTACGAAATCAATGGGCGTGCTGCCAGTTTTCGCCTGGCTCTTAAAGTGAAATATCCCAATGATTTCGATTTGAGTATGGCAGCGCACGATAAGCGCACCGCACTTGGTAGTGACATACTTGTGCACAATGGCACTGTTTCAACGGGCTGTCTGGTGCTGTCGATGCCCGATATGCAAGAACTCTTTATCGCTGCAATCGATGTTGGACTGAGTAATGTCACTTTGATCATTGTCCCATGCAATCTTTTAAAATCGTCGCCCGACATTGATTTCAGTCGACAGCCCGCCTGGGTGCCGCAGTTATATCAGAGTTTGAAAGAGAAACTGGAGCGATATCCGCTGAGATAGCACTGTTAACTATGTAGTTTTATCTTCCACTTCAGCGTAAGTGATGGCATCGCCGATGAAATAATAGCAAAGCAAATTCATAAAGGCTGCGAAGGGATTCTGTGGGGATATTGTGACAATCGACGTCAGCTTCTGATGACGAGTCCAAGGCTATCGAGAATTAAAAGCTCTCCAGTCAAAGGTCAAAAAATACTAAAGCAGCCTAATATCATAAGACTCAAATGAGTAGCCAGAGCTACGACCACCAAATTTTAACTACGCTAGAGATATCCCCAGCTTAGATTGTTGAGCGACAACCGTCTTATCCGCTTACATCGTCGGGCTGACTTGACCTTCAGTCAACGATGACGGCGGCTCTTCTTCCACAATTTTAGGTGTGATCAGAAGCATCAATTCAGTGCGATTACGACCTTTGAGAGTGTTTCTAAAGAGTGCTCCAAGAATTGGTGCTTCGGCAGCGTACGGTACTTTAGACAAAGTAGCTGCTTCTTGTTCGGTAAACAGTCCGCCAAGAATAAGAGTCTGCCCGTCTTTTACTCGTACTTCCTGGGTCATAATTTCTCGCACTGAAAGTAAAGTCACAACGGTGGTGCCAAATGTTTGTGGACCACCGATTGGAGTTGACACTTGCGGTCTCAGGCGCATTGTGACAAATCCGTCCTGAGCGAGTTTAGGCAAAACGTTGAGAAAAATTCCCGCTTTGGTCAGCTCTACGTTCGTTGTGACCACGCCTAAACTGACTGTGGATGTCACTTTATGAACAACTTCATTGGCGATGGTAATTAACGCTTCGGTATCGTCTACAACGACTACACTCGGATTTGCCACCACTTTAGCTTTATTGGTTTGCAGTAAAAGGTTGAGGTTTACGGAAAGGGCACCAGGAACGGTGGCAATATTGCTTTTGCCGCCGGCGGTTTTCGCTAGAGTGAGGTAATTGAATCCGCTTTGCGAAGTATTGGCTGCTTGTATTCCAGCAATGGTTGGTACGGCTGTTAGAGCATCGCCGACAATTGGTGAAGTAAAGCCCGGCAAGGTATTTACTAGTGGCGCAAGCTGGTTGCCGAGGATGGTACCAGACGAGCCTTCGCCTTGCAGAGCAAGATTTGCTCCTAGCTGTCTGACCCCCTGATTTGTTAATTCAATTAGCGAAGTCTGAATGTGAACCTGTCTTGGACGTCTATCGAGAAGGCGAATCGATTCTTCAGCGATTGCCACATCCTCGGCAGTTCCAACTACTATCACCTGACGATTTTTGGAGTCGGGAATGCAGATTGCTCCGCCACCATTTTGTTCGACGATGTAATCGGTATTAACTTCCTGAAAAGCTCTAATTTGCTGCGAACCTGGATCGACAGCCGAATTATTAAAGCCGACGCCTTCTTGTGTCTGGCTGCGGCTCGAGCCTCTCACTGTGCGTTGCGTATCCGGGCGGCTGGTCTGTGTACTGCTGCTGTCGTCAGAGGTTTTGTCACCTTCTGTTTTGCCACCTTTTTCTCTTGATGGTTCCGATTCTTCTACTGTGCCGCTGGCATTTTCATGTTTTAAAAGCGTCTGGAAATCAGGAATCACACCTTTGTTGAAAATCGACGCGTGAAGTATCATCGCGACGTCATAAGGATGTGCATAACTCAATTTGAAAGCTCGGGCGATCGGTCGATTGAGACCGAGTTGCACCATCGCCTGAGTGGTCGCAATGATTACGGTGTTATTGTCGAGAGTGCGATTTTGTAGACCCGCCGCTGCCAGAACACTATCCATGGCTTCGTTGTAGGTTACGTCGCGTAATTCACCAGTGATGCGCCCCGTTACCGATTTGTCGATAATGATGTTTAGATTGCCGCGCCTGGCAATTTCGGCAATCACCTCTCGCACAGGTGTTTCTCGGAAACTCATGTTATGAATGAGTTGTTCCTGTACAAAAATTTTAAATGGTTTGCGGATTTTGACTGTGCCAGTTACGGTCGGCAGTGGCGTATGTCTGGTTGGATCGGGAGCCCCCATCCACTGCGCGACAGACTTTTTATCGGCAGAGCTTTTGGGCTCGGTTTCATCTTTTGAGTCTTTCGGATCTGGCGAACTCTTTAGACTTGAGGTACCTGTCACTTTGGTGGACGCCGTTGGTGCCTGCACTTCAGAAATAGTTGTAGCATCTTTTGCATCGCTGGATTTTGCAGGCGCTTTTGCAGCGGAGGCCGGAGAGGCAGGGGCCACTACGAGAGTGCCTGTTGATTCGCTTTGATTGGACGGTGTAAAAAGTAAAAGAGGTGGAGTTGCTCCGGACATTTTGTGAGTATTTGCAGGGCCCTGCTCGAGTTGCACCGTTGGATCCGCTGCAACTGCCGGCAAAAGTGCACTTAATGGCAAAGTGATGGCTGATACCACAGCCAGTATTAGACATTTTTGTCCTGGCCGATAAACCAGGTGATCAAATTTTCGACTCTCTTTGAATCTCATCTAATGGTTAATGATCTTTGCTCGATGAGGTACCCAGACCGTCATTTTACAGGCATCAGCGCAAAATGCAAAGAAAGTTCTTGAGAAATGGTGCCTGGGGCACCGCATGTGGTTAGGTCTTTTTACGTCCTGTTAGCCCATGAATAGCCACTTCCAGGTTGTTTCTGGCTTCACTTAAATGCGGATTTAAGCGCAAGGCTAAACGAAATTCGATCACTGCGGATAGTATGTCTCCACGGCCGTATAGTGCATATCCGAGGTCATTTCTTGCTTGTGCACTGAGTGGATCAAGTGCCACCGCTTGTTTGAATTCGTCGACTGCGCCACTGCGATCGCCTTTGGCATATAGCGAGCGACCCAGAGCGATATGACTATCGGCTGAGGATGGATTGAGTAGAACGGCTTGACGGGCGATTCTTAAAGCCGCCTGGTTTTCTCCAGCGAGCACCAGCGCTTTTGTAAGGGCGACGTGAGCTCTTGCCGAGCCTGGATCTTTAGATACTGATTGTCTGGCTGCTTTGATGGCACCGGCAGTATCATGAGATTGCAGTAATGCCTCAGATAGACCAGAGTACTCATCCGCTGTCGGCTTAGCTGTAATCGCTCTTCTAAATTCGTTGATGCCTTGAGAAATTTCTCCGTGATTGACCAGACTTTCGGCGTAAAGAAGATGTGGATCATTTGATTCAGGCGATAATTCTATGGCGCGACGATATTCGTTTGTGGCTGATTCTCTGTCTCCAACTTCATCTAGTAACAGTGCCAAAAATGCATGAGATTGGTAATCATTTGGTCGCAAAGCAACAGAGCGTTTCAGCTCTGTCGCAGCGCCTTCTAGATCGCCTGCTAAAAACAAACAACCGGCTAAACGAGTACGCAGCATCGCTTCTTGGGGCTTGGCTGTAACTGCTTTTCGATAATTCAGAATTTGATCGCCAATTACTCTGAGGTCCAGGCTTGAAGGATCGGTTTTGATCACTGTAACAACAGATTCAAAATCGGTGGTACTTTTTGTCGCAGCGCCGGCCTTACCAGCTGGATTAATTTTTGCCGTTGGCGGCAAAGACCAGTTGTTGGGTAGGTCCGCTTTGCCGTCAAAGGACGCAACCGGTATTTGAAACCCGATATAGGCGATAGCAGCGGTGGCTAAATAAACTGACAGTTGTCTGGTTGTAAACATCGATATTGACGCTGGTTGGTGCAAAATGTCGGTCGCCGAAAGAACTTTCGGGCATAATAGCAAACGCCATGCCAATAAGCGCGTATATCCACATTCCCTTTTGCTCTCACAAATGCGATTTTTGTGACTTTGCAGCGTTTGCCGGATTAAATCATCTGGAAAATGAGTATTGCGCAACGGTGATGCAGGAGATGGAAACTCGTCTGGAGCGAGACCCTCTGCCTGAAGATTTAGTCTCCATCTTTTTTGGCGGTGGCACGCCCGGTTTAATCGACCCCAAGAACATTGCTGCGCTTAAAAATAAGTTGCTGAGCCACGCGAAGATTTCAACGGGGGCCGAAATTGAGCTAGAGACTACGCCTCACTCCATCACACTGGAGAAAGCAAAAGCCTGGCTGGAGCTTGGCGTTAGTCGCCTGTCTATTGGTGTGGAGTCCTTCAACGATGACGAATTGAAAGCAATTGGCCGGGATCATACTCGTGCTCAAGCCCTGGCTGGCATTGAGACAGCCATAGCCGCCGGTTTCAAAAATATCAATTGCGATTTCATGTACAGCTTACCCACGCAAACGTTGGGCAGTTGGCGACAGACTCTAGATGAGATTCTTAATTTGGCTGCGGCCAATGCTGAGATTAAGCATATTTCGGCGTACAGCCTGCATCTGGCCAATAATTCGCCACTTTTCTCACGCTTTCCCAAAGAGTCAGTCGCCTATCCCGATGATGAAATCTACGAAAGTATGTATCTCGAGCTGATCGAGCAAACCGAAAAGAACGGATTCTTACAATACGAAGTTTCTAATTTTAGTAAGCCTGGGTTTCAATCTAAACACAATATGGCTTACTGGAATCACAACCCCTATGTGGCTTTTGGTGTCGGTTCACACCGTTATTTTAAAGAAATTCGCTCGAGCAATTGGCGTTCTCTTTCGCGCTACATGAAAGATCCCCTCGGCGATGAGACTTACGAAGAAATTGATGCCGAGACGAAAATTAGAGAAGCGATTATGTTGGGGCTGAGAATGCGTTCAGGCATTGATCTTGATATTTTCGCCTCTAAATACGGAGTTGATTTATTGCAAAAACACGCATCGACAGTGAATAAGCTCGTTGAGGGCGGACTCATGCATTTGCCCGAGGGACACTTAGCCATTACAACTAAAGGCGTTCCGGTCAGTAATTCGATTATTGCTGAATTTTTCTGATTTTTCTAATGCCGTTGCATGTCTTTTACGTCCCTATTGACCGTCCGAATAGCCACCTTAATTACCTCTTAGATCCCTCGTGAAGTGCCATTTTTGTTTAATTTCAGGGCAAGAAGGGTATTGGCATAGTAGGCATGGTGTAGGTGTGTTTGGAGTCCGGGCGAGGTTGCACGGTCGGTGAAAAGTTGCCCAGAATGCTATTCGGAGTACGACGACGCGCAGGACATTTGTCCTGACGACAATACCGCTTTGCGTGTCATTGAACGCGACCCACTGGTTGGACAGAAATTATCAGACCGCTACGAAGTTGTTTCGGTAATCGGTCGCGGCGGCATGGGCGTTGTTTATAAAGTGCGTCAGGAATACATGGACCGCTACATGGCGATCAAAATGTTGCACTCGCATATGGTGGCAGATTCAGAAGCTGTAAAACGTTTTTTTCGCGAGGCGAAAACAGTTTCGCAAGTGAAGCACCATCACATCATTACCCTTTATGACTTTGGCATGAGTAAGCTCGGTCAGCCATATCTGGTCATGGACTACCTTGAAGGCGTCAGCCTTAAGACAGAGATCAAAGACAATGGACCAGTTTCAATTGAAAGAGCAGCAAACATCTATGCTCAAGTATGTGATGCTCTTGCATCCGCGCATTCAGTCAATCTTGTCCATCGAGATTTGAAGCCTGAAAATATTATGCTCAGCGTCAGCGGTGGCATGGATGATTGGGTCACTTTAGTCGACTTTGGTTTATCGAAATTACGCGACACGAAAAAAGAAGAAGAAAATCTGCATATCACCAAAGTTGGTGACGTCTGCGGCAGTCCTCCTTACATGAGTCCCGAGCAGTGTCTTTCCTCCTTGATTGTTGATCCAAGAAGCGATATTTATTCTCTAGCCATTTGTGTCTACGAAACTCTTTCAGCCAAATTGCCTTATAACGCTAAGTCCGCGATCGAATTACTAGACTGCCATCTTTATGCAACACCGATTCCATTCAATCAATCGGCTCCTGAATTCAAAATGTGCTCAGAGCTGACCCACGTTTTGAGCAAGGCGTTGCAAAAAGACCCCGAGAAGCGCCACCAAACTATAGAAGAATTTGGCAACGAATTTCGTGATGCGTGCAGGCGAGATGCCTTGAAATTCCGTACTGCCAAGCATCGTGTGGAGGTTTCCTCATTCAGTGATTTGAAAGGTGAAGCAGAGGCAATCAGACAGAAGTCGCTGGTTGAATCACGCAATTTAAAAGCCGCTGAAGTTCCAGAAGGTATTCAGTTCAGTACGACGGCAGTGCTTGCAGAGGCTGCAAAAGGCACACAAACTGACGGTAAAAACGGTCATCCAGAAAAGCAAGAAAGTCCTTCCTGGCTTAACGTCCTGCGCAGCAAAGTGGGTGGACCTAGAAAGAGCACATTGAGTGACGCAGCTATTGCAGCAGCTTCGGCCGCGGACCTCGCTCCCATCGCTGGACTACCAGGCACGGAGCTGGTCGAAAATTGTCCTTACTGCCACACGAAAACACAACTCGGAATCAAGTTTTGCGTCAACTGTCAGCACCAACTGCTGACTGTGCATGAAGCGTCGAAACTACGCACCTCTAATGGACTCTATACAGTGCCTCAGAAGGGTCTCAGAGGCACTGAAAATCTAAACGTCGCTTTTACCTCTCGCGCAAAAAACTCGCTCAATTCTGGAATGGACCGACGCAGTATCGAGAAAGTGCTGGGGCTGGCTACTGCTGCTCTTGTACTGGCTTCAGGCGTGTGGGGCTATCTGCGGTGGTCAAATAGTCCATTGACTAACATCTTTAATGCCCAGAACAAAGTTGCATCATCGGCGGCTCCGGCAGCGCCGCCTGCTGCCGTAAGTACTGCAGCCGCCCCCAAAAGAGGCTCTGGAAGTCGGTCTTCAGGCGGTCATAATCGAAGGCATTAAATTGATGCGAGTTTAACTCGCCGTAAATTTGCTCTTCATCGTCTGACCAATACGAAAACCTTGGATTAGATTGGTTCGATTGAGCTGATAAAGTTCATGTAGCGCATCCTGGTCGTTGATACCGTGTTTTTCAGCGATAGCATTAACCTGTTGCATCGCAACTGCGGAAAAATAAACCAGAACTTCTTCTCTTACTTCGCCACGACCTTGATTCGGTAAGCGTAAGACCGCTTTGCCGAAATCGTTATTGACCGCATCGACAATTTCTTTGTCGAGTATTTCTGCGTAAAAAGATTCGGTTTTTCTGCCCATAGGTTCCTCATACAAAAAAGCTAGTGCAGGTTATCTAGTGCCAGTCTGACTGCTTTGATGTCTTGCCACATCAGCCACTTCGGGCTTCCCACTTCTTTTGAATCGTTGCGTAACAAATACGAAGGATGAAATACGGCCATAACTCTAGCATCGTTTTCGAAATTGAACCATTTACCTCGCACACGACTGATCGGTTCCTTTACTTGGAGAATGGCTTGCATGGCGGTTGAACCAGCTAATAAGATTAGTTTCGGTTTTACAAATTCTAATTGAGCATCAATGTATTGACGGCATGATTTGATCTCATCGCGGGCAGGTAGCCTGTTTTCGGGCGGTCTACACTTTACGATATTGCACAGATATATGTCTTTTTCGAGATCTATATTTACTGACTCTAATATTCTGTCGAGCAGCAGTCCAGCCCGCCCTGTAAAAGGTTTACCGGATGAGTCATCGCTGCTGCCGGGGCCATCTCCAATCAGCATGAGTTTTGCTTCAGGATTGCCCCGGGCAAAAACGACATTCGTGCGATTCTTGCACAAACTACACTCAGTGCACGTTATGGCTGTTAGCTCAGCCTGAGCTAAGCTCTCAAATCGCGCACCAGATTTGATGTCACTCACTAGTTGCTGGGCAGTCCCGACGCTGTGTTCAGTGAAACAGTGCTCTGCAATCCTGTCTCTACAATGCTGTTCTGACGGCTGGAAACAGGAGCCAACGCTGGAAGAGTGCCGTCTGTTTCGTATGCAGAGAGCATTACGCCAAGCAAAGTAGTGGACAATTGACTGACGCTTCTGACTGGCTGGCCAAGGCAGCGACTGGCCGAGCGTTCGAATTGTTCTGGTCGACCGGTAACGTAAAACTCGGTGTTGTATGTGCTGTTTTCGCCAAGTGTCAACCAAGAGTCGACCTTTACTGTTCTTGTGACGATTCGCTCAATTACATCTTTGCGATTGAATGTTAGCACTTCGGCTGGATCGACAATGAGCATGCCTTCGGCCAATCGAGCAATTTGTTCTTTTAAGAAAGGGAAGTGAGTACAACCCAAAATAAGTGTGTCAACGTTTTCATTGCGCAATTGCTCAATGTATCGACTCAGAACCACTGTAGTCTCTGTTTCGAAAAGCTTGTCGCCTTCTACAATTGGCACCAGTTCTGGACAGCCCAGTTCGACTACTTCCATAGATGCGTTCACTTTGTGAATGGCTTTGCTGAATGCTTTACTGTTTGCGGTAGCATTTGTGGCCATGACACCAACCTTGGTGGCATGAGTGGCCACATATTGGGCGGTGTGCGAAATTAAATCCAACACGGGTACTCGCGAAATTGCTTGCGCTTCTTCAAAGGCCATAGCGGCACTGGTGTTGCAGGCCATGACGACGGCATCAACATTTTGCCCATTGAGCCAGGTGACGATTTCTTTGACAAAAGTGACAATCTCGCTGCCCGGACGATTGCCGTAAGGACAACGAGCGGTGTCTCCTAAATAGACAAAGTCCACGTCTTGCGCGTTAGCAGCGGCAAAGCTTTGAAGCTGTTTTAAAACTGAAAGACCGCCAACTCCAGAATCGAACAGACCGATTCTTTTTGAGCCGCGGAGCAAATCACTGCTATAGGTTCCCAGTTGCAAGCTCAAAGAATAACCCCCCAAAAACATGCCCTTGCGGCAGCCATTAATAGGTCCCTATCTGAGTTCATCGTCAGCATTTTTGCGTCTACTCTGAGCAATTCGCTGCATCGTGGTCTGGTTTGATGAATTCGACCTGGGGCTTGATTGAATAGTTCCCGCTGTGGCCGTCGTTCCGTTAGCACTAGGCAAATTTTCAGTTGTCTTTGTGTAAGTGTTTGATTTCTTCAGAGCGAGCTTTCTGTCCAGATAGAGAATAACACCATGTTCTAAAGCTTCGGCGATCTTCATTTGGTAATCAGAAGAGATTAATTTGTCCCTTTCTGCCTGGTTAGAAATAAAACCCACTTCCGCCAGAATGGCCGGGACCGGCGTGTTTTTGATAACGTAAAAACGCGCTTTACGTACTGAGCGATCTGGCGCTGCAAGGTTAGAGATAAGGCATTCATGTACGGCATCGGCCAGTAGGCGACTTTGCTCCGTTTGGTAGTAGGTTTCTATGCCATGGATATCGGAAGCGCTCTCCATGGCGTTTATATGCACGCTGAGAAAGAGAGTCGGCGCCGTATTGTTTGTAATGCGCACGCGATCTTCTAAAGACACGAATGTATCGTCCGAACGTGTCAGAACGACTCGTGCGCCTTTAGCTTCGAGCACCTTTTTGAGCTTCTCGATGATGTCCATTGTAATTTCTTTTTCTTGCACTTCGCCGCGCTGCGCGCCAGGATCGGTGCCACCGTGACCGGCATCGAGAACGATTAAAGTGTCGCGCGGGATACGTAAATGGCTGAAGTTGGAAGGCATTGGCACAATTTCCTGTGCCGCCGTAATTGGTGCTTTGGTATCAATTTGATCTCCGCCTAAAAGGGTAAGACCCAGTCTAGATGAGCTATCCAGGATTTCTTCTTTGACTGAAACTGGTGTGTCTGTTAAATCCAGCACCAGTCTGGTTTTTTGGTCATCGTCTGGCTGGCCGATGCGAATAGAACGAACAAATGTATTCTGGCTAACATCAGGAAGCTGGGCGTTGATCAGTTCGGGGCAATTGCTGAAATCAACAACATATCGCTCGGGCGAATGCAGGCGAAAAGTGTTGTATGAAAATGGGTGGGTGGCTTTGATCGCCAGCTTCAGGCACTCCGGTCCATTGTCTTTGCGCGAAGACTTTGTGTCGACAGCAATCTCGATTGGACGCTCGGCATTTTCAGCATTGATATTGGGTCTTCGAGCACTCTTAAAGTTGGGAGCAACCTGAGGCATGGTCGCCGTTGTCTGCAATGGCGCAGTATCGTTTTCGTTGCCGCTGTTGTTTGTTCCGCTTAATGGCAAAGGTGGTCGAAGAGCAAGATTTTTTTGAGGACTGGTTTGAGCATTAGTTTGAGCATTAGAAAGATTAGAAGAACTCCATGTTTGCAATCCGCTTCCTGTAGAAATTGTGTTCGTCTTCGCGGGAGCGCTCTGGGTCTCGCTTGCCGAAGGCGGCACATATCGTGCAGGCTGTTTCACTCGCGAGTTTGAGCCCGGGGCGATTGCAGGGAGCGGCTGTCTGTGGTTGCCCGCCCAGCTGATCGATAAGGACCCTGGCTTTGCTTTAAATGAAAGAGCTTTGAAAGCGTTAGGGTTGTCAGCTGTGATTGAAATCCGACAAATAGGCGGACTTTCAGAAAAACAGCCGATGCGAATTTCTTCTATTCCATGCGCTTTGGAGGACGGTTGCGCGCGCAAAACGCGAGTGGGTAAACTCCAGACCAGACCGCTGAAATCAGCAACCATGATGAATTCACCATCGTCGCCTGGCAGATAAGATACGCTTGGAGCCGGCAATGCCGTTCGTTTGGCTGTGCTCAAGAGCAAACTGTGGGTTTCGCCATCAGCCTGGCATGCCACTACTTTGTTCGTTTCCCAGGCAGCTTGAGACAGTGCACCACTTGTGCAAATCGTTGTTATGACAATTTGGCTAAGAAATCCAACCAGCAGGCGCGATTGCCGCGACATTAGACTACCTTAAGTTTCAGTGGCGTGACTATGATAGCACAGGGGCACTGGGTTTCGGCGGTTCTGTATATGCTTTTGATATGCCACCACCGGTGAAGCATCGAGTCAGCATTAAGAAAGACCAATTTCTTTCTTATGGGGTGTTTGAGTTTGGTAGGCTAAGTTCGTTTCCGGCCGAGTTTGCGTTTCTGTTTGAGATTCCGCATTGGCGTTTTCTCATTTTAGTGGCGTATTCATTTGAACCTCGGTCAAGAGACTGATATATCCACCAGCCATTAAGTACGCCAAGCGCGTAAGGAGTTATGTAGATGGGTGACCTTGCTCTGCCATTAGTATTTGGTTCTGCCGGTGCCGCACTCCTGTATGGTACATACGCTAGCTGGGAAGTTCTCAAGCTAAGTCCAGGCAATGAGCGCATGCAGTCTATCGCCTCTGCGATCCAGGAAGGCGCCAATGCCTATATGAACCGCCAATACACGACGATTGCTATGGTCGGCGTTGTTCTTGCCATTATCATCGCGATGGTGCTCGGCACTGTCACTGCCGCTGGATTTGTGGTTGGTGCCGTATTGAGTTCGCTTGCTGGATATATCGGCATGTTCGTTTCAGTTCGTGCAAACGTTCGTACCGCTGAAGCCGCAAGACTGGGTCTGGCTAAAGCTCTTGATGTAGCTTTCAAAGGTGGATCGGTAACCGGTCTTCTCGTTGTCGGTCTTGGTTTACTTGGCGTTGCTTCCTTCTATGCAGTTACACATGACGTTAAGGCGTTAGTTGGTTTAGGTTTTGGAGCAAGTTTGATTTCGGTGTTTGCCCGCCTTGGTGGTGGCATTTATACCAAAGCCGCAGACGTTGGTGCTGACCTTGTCGGTAAAGTTGAAGCTGGCATTCCTGAAGACGACCCACGTAATCCGGCTGTGATTGCGGACAACGTTGGAGATAACGTTGGTGACTGCGCGGGTATGGCAGCCGACCTTTTTGAAACATATGCTGTGACTGCGATTGCGACAATGCTTCTCGCTCACGAAATGTTCAAAGCACAGTTAGTAACCCATCCAAATATTTTGCTTTATCCTCTGGTGTTAGGTGGTGCCTCGATTCTTACTTCCATTATTGGTGCTTTCTGCGTCAAACTCGGAAAAAGTCAAAACATCATGGGCGCTCTCTACAAAGGCTTGATTGTGGCTGGCGGACTTGCCGGTGTGCTCTTTTACTTCATTACGAACGAAATGCTTGGTGGTATTGATGGTATCAATACTATGTCGTTCTTCCTGGCAGCGATGGTTGGACTTGTCGTAACCGGATTGATTGTTGTAATCACCGAGTACTACACATCTACGTCTTACGGTCCGGTTAAATATATAGCCAAAGCTTCGCAAACCGGTCATGCCACCAACATCATCGCTGGTCTGGCAATATCGATGAAGTCGACCGCCTTGCCGGTTTTGACGATTGTCGCTGGTATTTTAGTTTCTTTCTCGCTAGCCGGCATTTTTGGTGTGGCTCTGGCTGCTATGGCGATGCTCAGTATGTCTGGCATAATCGTGGCTATCGACTCGTATGGACCAATCACGGACAACGCCGGTGGTATCGCCGAAATGGCGGAACTGCCTAAAGAAGTTCGCGCAGTCACAGATCCGCTCGATGCTGTTGGTAACACGACTAAAGCCGTTACCAAGGGCTATGCGATTGGTTCAGCTGGATTGGCTGCAATTGTTTTGTTCAGTTCTTATACACAAGAACTGCAAGCTGCATTACCTGTCGGTGCACAGCCAATTACATTTGATTTGTCCAGTCCGTACGTCCTTGCCGGTCTATTCATTGGTGGATTGATTCCATTCTTGTTTGCCGCAATGGCCATGGAAGCCGTCGGTTATGCCGGTGGTTTAGTTGTCGAAGAAGTTCGCCGCCAGTTCAAAGCAATACCGGGCATCATGGAAGGAACAGCTAAGCCAGACTACGCATCTTGTGTGGACATCGTGACCAAAGCTGCCATTCGTTTGATGATTGTTCCAGCTTTGATTCCAGTTTTGACCCCAGTTGTGATTGCAATGCTTGGTGCTTTCTGGTTGAACGCAGCACTTCCAGGTCAGTATGCCGCAGCTAAGTTGCTGGGTGGTGTGCTGGTTGGCAGTATCGTCACCGGTATCTTCGTTGCCATCTCAATGACCTCCGGTGGTGGCGCCTGGGATAACGCTAAGAAATACATCGAAGAAGGCAACTTTGGCGGCAAAGGTTCTGACGCTCACAAAGCGGCAGTAACTGGAGATACCGTTGGTGACCCTTACAAAGATACAGCCGGTCCTGCAATCAATCCAATGATCAAAATCTTGAACATTGTGTCATTGCTGCTGGTGGCATATCTGGTTCGATAACGCAGTTCACAGAAGTAGGGATCCTAGTACTCTAGTACGAGGGTCCCTCCTTTTTTTCGATAAAGCTGTTTTTGCCAGTTCGAGGATGTGGAATCATGCAATTGAGAATTGGAAATAAGCAAGACGAAGGTGCTGTGCGCGCTCTGGTGCAGCAGTCTATGATTGAACTGGGTGCCGAATATCACCTCGACAATTCTGAAGCTGACTTGAAAAACATCGAAGCAGAGTACTTTGGCAATGATGGGATCTTTCTAGTGATAGAAGAAGAATCGAACATTATTGCTTTTGCGGCCGCGCGTAGGCTCAACGATGAGATTTGTGAAGTGCGCCGAGTCTTTGTCAACAAAGCCTGGCGCAAACAAGGTTTGATGCTCAAACTTTTTCATCAAATTATTGCTTTTGCCAAACGCATGGACTATCGATATCTAGACGCAATTACAGATCCACGCTTTCCAGTCAGTCGCAGTTTATTTGATGAATTGGGATTTCAAAATATGAGCTTAGCGCTGGACATCGAGGTCTATCGCTATAACTTACATTCAAGCTGACTTCCGCTGAACATCGGGTTTTTCAATTTCTGATATTTTAACGTCCAATACCGACAAGTATTTTTGCGCTTGCATATAACCGTATTCAACCATGTCTTCGCATTTCCATTTTGGTAGTGCAAATGAAAGTATGGCTACATCAGGCATACCTGTAGGAACGACAATATGTTCCGCTGGATCTTTGTAGTAGAAATCCAGGGCCGCCGACCCAATTAGCTCCAATAGATGACACAGATATTCTGCAGGAACAAGTCGTTCTGCTGGTAGCTTTGAAGCAAAGCCTAATTTGCTGACGATCGCTGGTCCTTTGCAAAAGTGTCCAGGGTGAGGATGGTGAATGCCACCATCAATAAGAATTCTGCGTTCGTCAAAGATTTTGAAACGCTGCGCGAAATCTATTATTTTATTGTCGGACTTTTTGTTGGGGGTTTTCTTTAGCACTATGGGCTTCATCACTAGCGGAAACGCGCATGAGGCCGCAAGTGCAGCTGCTAAGTCGTAATCGGTGCCTTCAAAGATTACTGGTTGATTGTCAAGCAAGTTTGAGGCGATGATTCGCAAATTAGGTTGCGGCTTCAAATCGTATCTAGCGATAAGTTCACGGAGAATTTTTTCGAGATTCCATAGTGTTCGATATGGTGATAAGAAACTGCTGGAGACTGTGACCCAAGAACGAAAGTCCCAACTGAGATCTTCCAAATGGGCTGTTTTGACAACAATATTGAGCTCTGTGCAAAGCAGATTGCTTATTTCGTTGGGCGACATTCCGTTCACGTACAACGTGGCAATGATTGAGCCAATCGAAATGCCAGTGAAGTGATGCCCATGAATTTTTTTTGCTTCAAGTGCTTTCAGTAATCCAATATGACCAAAGCCTTTTATGCCACCACCGCCAAGAACGATTTCGTAACTCTGATTTTGAATCTGGGGACTGAGTGCTTCAAATTGTCCGGTTTTACGTGCGTCGCTAATTTTTGAGGTAACTTTGGATTCCATATTGTTTCCTTTGGGGATATGTTCGAATCAGGATGAATCGGAGATTTATGCCTGTTCGACTCCTTCTATATATTCCTTACCAAAATTTCAAAAAACTAAGCCATTATGTGCAGTGTCTAATGTACTGGACGTCTGGTGTTTATAATTTGTTCGTTTTGCTTGAAAGGCGCTACTGGTTGGCGTTTACGTCTATTTGATTGCCATATTATCAGCTGTTGGGCATGGGATTTAGCCTCAAGCGTCGCGAATTTGAGCCGTTTAACGGCCACTAAATGAAGGGAACATTAGATACATGGCAACCGGGGCGACTTCTGAGTCCCTCTGTTGGATAGGGTTTCGGGGTTTTTGGCAAATACTTTTGTGAAGGTAGTCATGGACAAGATCAGTTTGAAAACGTTATGGTTGTCAGTCATGTTAGGCGCCCTGGTAGTTACCTCGCCGACCTGGCTGAATGAATCCACACATAGTGCAAATCACTATGACGCGCCGTGGATGCCGTTACAACCTTCTCAGTGAGTTTCCAAAATGCCTCAAGATCGAAAGCCACCCACTCGGCGCAACAGCGCTCCTTTTACGCCGAAACCAAGAGCCGCTAGAACGTCTGATGATTTTCAACGTTCGTTCAAGGAACGTCGGCTTGAAGAATCAACGCCCAGATCTTATGGCTCGGAATCAGCCGGGGCTCCTCAGGAAGGTGGTTATCCTCGCCGTCCATTTTCTAAAGATCGCAATGATAAGCCAAGAAAGCCTGTACAGCCAGATAACGTCAATTTGTTTCTTAGCCCGCGCATGATCGAACTAGCAGAAGAGCTAGCTCAAGAATCAAAAATGAACTTGCGCACTTACATGACCGAAGCTCTCAAATATGTTTTGCTCGCTCACGGTAAGCGTTTAGGCAAATCCGACAAATACGTCAATGAATTTGTCAGTCAAAACGACAAGACCATCAATACCTGGAAACCGGGTCAGCCTCAAGTCGCTCAAACCGACGACGGAGAAGACACCGTTGATGATCCAAATCGCAAATCTCCAAAAGAGCAATTGGGATTATCTATCGTGGCGCAAGCAGCTGGTTTGAGCGTCGCAGAAGTTGACGCCGAAGGACATGTTGTCGAAGTATCAAACCAGGATCAATCTGAGCAATTCTCACCCGAGACAATGAAAATTGAGCAAAGTGAGAGCGATTCTGAAGATTCTGATGACGATTCAGATGTCGGAGATTTCGAGACATCCGCGCCCCGTCAAGCGCAACCAAGAGTAAAGCCGATGTCATCACGTGGCATTTCTGCTGATCGTCTGAGCCCAGATTATGTTGATCCCGATGCCGGTCGTAGCACCGGCGGCAATGGCTACGGTGAAAGTGGCCGTAGTTACGGAGCCGGTCGCAGTTATGGTGGCGGCAGCAGTTCAGGCGGAGCCGGTCGCAGTTATGGTGGCGGCAGCAGTTCAGGCGGAGCCGGTCGCAGTTATGGTGGCGGCAGCAGTTCAGGCG
>JARLHI010000079.1 GCA_031292355.1 Candidatus Obscuribacterales bacterium | reverse complement strand
CTTCCACAGTGGTGACGGTGTCGGCGTCCTGATCGCAAATTTTCGAAGCTCAATACCCAGCCCATCTGTGCCCCTGTTTACGCTTCGCCTGACACTTCACAGCGTCCGGCGCAAAACTCGGGGCCGAGTGGATCGCTACTCCTTCCTCGTAAGGCTCTTTCATCCTCTATCCCATGCCGGCTTATCCCGGCGCACCACCACATTTTTTTCCCGCCACGGCTTCAGATCGTGGCTCTGAAGAAGAACGCGAATCGTTTCCCGACCCACCCGCGGGGCCAGTTTTCGCTTCACCGCCTCCTCGGCGATCAGCTGTTAGCGGCCAAGAGAAAACGTATTTTTCCGGCCATCTGCCGGCTCTTCCTCAGATTTGGTGAGGAACGGACGTGGCCTCGTTGTTCGACGGCAGAGTGTGAATCATCAGGCGGCAGCAACGACACGCAGTCTTAGCAGATCGAATTTGGCTCGGCCATACATCGACCGTTTGATGAGTTTGAGCCGATGAATCTGTCCTTCGACTGGTCCATTACTCCAAGGCTGTTTTAATGCCGCCAAGAAGGCAGCTTCATCACGGCATAGGTGCTTCGCAAAGTTCGCCAGCAAGCTACCTTTTACTTTCTCGCGCCATTTGGGCCACGCAAGCACATCTCGCTTGCGGATGATGCGACCGAACTCGCGCGCCAACTTTGCACATTGCTCTATCTGCGGAGATCGGCGGTACAACTCTTCAATATATTTCTGAGCATCGGGTGTTTCTTTCAGAAGTAGCCATGCAACATGGCGCGGTGAAGCGCGTTCCGCCGTTGCTGCTGGTATTGCTGGTTGCGGCGAGTTGGAACGTCGCGATCCATAGTGTCTTCGAATCCAGTTTCTCACGCTTGCTGGTTGTCCGGAATAACCGCGCGTATGCAGCTCCCGCCATAGGCGCGTAGCGTTGTGGCATCCCGCCTGCCAGCGCTGACGAATATATTCGGTGTGTGAATCGAGACGCGAACGACGATGACCAACCTTGCGCTCAGGGAATTCCTGTACCCTCTGCCAGCGGCGAATCGTTCGCACACCTAAGCCACAACGATGCGCCACTTCACTTTGCGTCAGACCTTGACGCAGCAGTTCCATGACCGTGTCATAGCTAGCAATGCGCCGCTCCCGATTCTCCTTTTTACGCTGCTGCTGACGCTGAGCACGTGCCGGTCCTGTCGACACAGTCTGCGTTACCGCGGCGGTATCCTTCACCTCAGGAGTAATAGCGGTAGCTTTGGCGACCTCTGTCAGCAGACGATGGAACGGCGTCAGGACATCTGTCAAGGTATCGCTCATATTATGCAGTAAGTGCCAACGATCGGCGACCTGAATGGCCTGTGGCGCGGCCTTGGTGGCTGCTTCTGCATACAGGCTTGCTCGATCACGACTGACGATCTCTGTGCCTGGATGATTCCGAATCCAGTCTTCTGTGCTTCCTTCGCTCCGCTCTGGCAACAGATCGATCACCTTGCTCTGCTCCAGATCGCAGAGAATCGTGCCATAACGCTGACCTTTGCGCCATGCCCAGTCATCAATACCCAGAACGCGAGGTCCGCGAGTTGTGATCGCCAAGTCTTGACGGCGGAGTTCGCGCAAGAAGGTATCGCCACTGGCGTTGATTCCGAGTTGACGCGCCAATCTCGACCCACCTTCTCCGCCCAACGCCATGGTTATCTGGCGGATCGTCTTGCTCAAACGGCATGTGCGCCGCGCATAACGCAGCACTGTATGCGGAAGACGTTCGGTAAAGATCGTCTGTTCGCAGTCCTCTGCTCGGCAGAAGAACCGCCGCACATGAAGCTGAATATGAACCGGAATGCCTTCCCAGGGGAGGTCGCTAAGGAGGCGCAGGTAGTGACTGTGAACATGAAAAGAAAGCCGCTTGCATCGCGGGCAAAAACCTTGCCCAGACGCTGCTCGCAACACCAGAAGAAACTGGCCATCTGCGAGGGACATTACACTCTCAACGGTTACCTCTTCACTATCGGGAACCAACGAGGACTGCCTCATGGTTGTCCGCAGCGAATCGCCAGATGCTACCTTCTATCTTCTTCCAGATCTGCTGTTTGAAAAGTGCCTGCCTTGGTTCACCAAATCTGAGAAAGAGCCCAATTTAGACGAGCGAACTCACTTTCCAGGCTGAATACACTAAATAGGTATTTTTCGGTGACTCATGGCCTTCCTTGAAGTGAAATAATCCACATACTAAAAAACGACGGTGTCAAGGGAGGAGCAAAACTAGGCCATTGTGGAGGAATTGGAGCTGGCCAGTTAATGGCGAAGCAGAAAAATGTTCAGGGGAGATGGAACCATAGGTTCGACTTCTTCTTGCTGGCAAGCAGTCCAAAGTATTATGTCTGCGGAAAGTTCGTGTAGGCGGCTATTCAGACACATTTTACAGCTACGCTAATCTTGGAAGCAACATTGTCAACCGCTTATCGCAGGTGCAGATGTCACTTGGGGGTGGATATCCGGCGCAATTCATCGTCTGTCGTTATGCTGAAACAGCGGTAACCTCGACATCAGGACTACCGCAACATACTTCTGTGAGTGACTTGCGTGGCAATTTGACATCTGTGGCTATATGTTGGAGTAACAAATGTACAAGCAATAATGCGGCAACTGTTGTTGCAAACTCACTCTTGTCCAAGACAGGAATCTCGCGTCAGTAAGTCCGGTGTAGAGGCAAGGCTGCATCGATCTGATAGGTTGGGTT
>JARLHI010000015.1 GCA_031292355.1 Candidatus Obscuribacterales bacterium | reverse complement strand
CAGAACCAACATGCACGTCTATACCGACGCCATCTCTCTTACGGATTCCGGTATTCGGGAAACCAGAGACAGAAATCGTTTTGTTGGCAGCGGCAAGAACAAAACCACGGTCGTGGACCATTGGGACATTGTGGGTATCGAATCCCTCACCTCGGCCGGATTCTACGGCGAGTTTGGCAGCGGCAGTCACGAGAACCGCAAAGACTTCATTGCCAATTCCATCAATGCCGTTGTCGTTCTCGATGACCCCTACAAGGTCAACAACCCTAACTCCAATACCCTTGTTATACTCACTAACGGTCCGGTCAAAAAGCCCTTCAAAGCCTATGACGGCTACGACGATCGCAGTGAAATTGAAAACGGGCTGTTCCGGGAGGCAAAACAGGCATGGTTTATCGAGCGACCCGCCCGTAACAATGCCGATGCCTTCCGTGCACACGTCTACCTTACCCTTGTGGTGATGGCTCTGACTGCAGCTTTCCAGACCTGGATGGACAGGCAGGAGAAGCTCGCCAAAAATAAACAGGATATCGGCATACGCAAATTCCGTGAAAAAGTCAGGCAGGAAAACGGCAATAAACTTATTGTCTTCGACTCGGATCGCTACGCCATCTTCGATACCTACGAGGTCTTAATCCTTTGCGGTAGAAATGTGCGGATGCCTACAGGCGTGCCGCAAACAATCTCCCAAACGGACATTCTGCTCAAGTACGGAGCGCTCCTCGAATAGCTTTCCTCGGAATTCTATTCCCTGGCAGCAAAATGTATCCTTCCGGCGACGCCTTGGCCCATGCCGGAAAAGGCCATCGCTCACTCTTCCACGGTCTCTTTTTTAATCTTCGCAGGCCCCCCATTGGGGAATCCACGCCCCCTGCCCATCCGACCCACAACCCCGTGTTCCCAGCCTTCGACATTGAAAGCTTCAGGACCCCTTCTTCAGCTCTTAGAGGGCACATCCGGGCTTCATCATTTTTTGAGGAAACAGTATATCGAATATCCAGTGTCAAACAAAGAACCTCCCGCTCCCGTGACCTTGGTCGCATTCCGAGCCTTCGATCGATCATCGGGCCGCCCCGGGGCTCCCGGTAACCGGATCGGCGTCGGTTTTTCGGCCCCCCTCTTTTTGCGCGACAACGCCCCCGCTCCGCGGTGTGATGCGTCAATGTGATGGGTCTCGCAATGTTCTCCGGCCAAGTGAGCCGTAGGATGGGTGAAACGCATCTACTATGAAACTTCAGTTGTTGTAGGTTGGGCTAAGCGCAGCGCAGCCCAACAAACAGGAGCGTGCCGGTTGCTCCCTTTTCTTTTAAGATACAAGGATGGGTGGAGCAAAAGCGCAACCCGGCGGAGTAATCATGAACGAAACCTGGTATCGGATGTGGTCTTATCGAAAACGAAACTTAAGGCAGCGCGTCACCCCGGCAGAGGAAACCCCGCTTCGCTCCGCGCCGGTGGAGCGGGTGTAGCATTAGCGGCCGATTATCTGTTGAAAACGACACCGAATTGTCGTAAATTGACAATGTGCGAGGTGCGTCATGAGAGCGGAAAACCTGGAAACACGAGTTATGAAGCGTATCGTCCGCAAGCGCTGCGATGTATTCCTGCGCGCGGATTTTAGCGATCTGGGCGGCTACGACCAGGTGGGCCGCGCCCTCCGGCAGTTGGTCAAAAAGGGCAAACTTCTAAAAATCGGCCAGGGCCTTTACACGCGCGCGGTGGAGTCTCCTTTCGACGGCGCCCCGGCGCCGATCAAGGGGCTGTATTCTTTGGCGGCGGAAGCGCTCGACAGGCTTGGGGTCGAGAGCGCCCCGATTGAACAAGCCTATAATGCCGGGAAAACAAACCAGGCGCCGACGGGACGTGTGATCGGCGTCCGGAAGAGGGTGCGCCGTAAAATCGGTTACAAAGGGATATTTATGAGTTTCGAACGTGCTTGACCGGCAGCTCATCGCTCTCGAAAGATTCTCTTGGCCCTTGCGGCAAACGAGTTCGAGCTTTTGGGCAAACGCCGCCTCCGGCCGCATCGGTTGCTGATCGCGCAGGCAAAAAAAGAGCCGCCCGGATTTTTCTAACGTTCCTCGCATCGTGGAAACGGCCGCCGCCATGCTCTGACGGCTTCGCCGAAGCCTTTGCGACCACAAGAAGGCTAGTTATGGAAAGATGAAGTGAGCAAGGAACCAAAGGGGATTGGGGGATTTACTCCGATCGCCCCCCTTTTTTTCAAAGGGGGGCAGGGGGGATTTACTCTCCTGCCGCATGCCACGATAATAATTCAAGGAAAATAAATGCCAATGTTTGAGCAAGCCTTCAAGAACATCGACGATGTTCTCTGGAAAGAGGCCGGTTGCACCACGGAACTCGACTACACCGAGCAGACGTCCTGGCTGCTGTTCTTGAAATACCTCGACGGCCTGGAGCAGGAAAAGGCCATCGAAGCCGCCTTGAACGGGAAAAAATACACCCTGATCCTAGACAAACCCTACCGCTGGGAAGAATGGGCCGCGCCCAAAGGGAAGAACGGGGGGATCGACCACAATAAGGCCTTGGTCGGAGACGACCTGCGCGACTTCGTAAACCTGAAGCTTTTTCCCTATCTCCACGGGTTCAAACAGAAGGCCGGCGGGCCGAACAGCATCGAGTACAAGATCGGGGAGATTTTCGGCGAGATCAAAAACAAGATTTCGAGCGGCTACAACCTGCGTGAGATCATAGACCGCATCGACGAGTTGCGCTTCGACTCGCAGAGCGAGAAACACGAGCTCTCGCACCTCTACGAGGCCAAGATCAAGAACATGGGTAACGCCGGGCGAAACGGAGGCGAGTATTACACCCCGCGCCCGCTCATCCGCGCCATCGTGCAGGTGGTTAAACCCGAGATCGGCCAAAGGATTTATGACGGCGCCTGCGGGTCGGCAGGGTTTTTGTGCGAGTCGCTGGCTTACCTGCAATCGGCAAAGAACCTCACGACCAAGGACCTCGTGACCCTTCAAAACCGCACGTTCTACGGCAAGGAAAAGAAGTCGCTCGCCTACGTCATTGCGATCATGAATATGATCCTGCACGGCATCGAGGCCCCCAACATCGTCCACACCAACACCCTTACCGAGAATCTCGCCGATATTCAGGAAAAGGACCGCTTCGATGTGATCCTTGCTAATCCGCCCTTCGGGGGCAAGGAACGAAAGGAAGTGCAGCCAAACTTCCCGATCCGAACCGGCGAAACGGCGTTTCTCTTCCTCCAGCACTTCATCAAGATGCTAAAGGCCGGCGGGCGCGGCGGCGTGGTCATAAAGAACACCTTCCTCTCAAATACCGACAACGCCTCCGTGAGTCTCCGCAAGCTGCTGCTCGAAAGCTGCAACCTGTACACCGTGCTCGATTGCCCCGGAGGCACGTTCCAGGGCGCGGGAGTGAAAACGGTGGTGCTCTTCTTCGAAAAAGGCGCGCCAACCCGCAAAATCTGGATCTACCAGCTCGACCCCGGCCGCAATCTCGGTAAGACCAACCCACTGAACGATGACGACCTGGCCGAGTTCGTGAAGTTGCAAAAGACCTTGGCGGACTCGCCCAAGAGCTGGAGCGTGGACGCAGCCAGCATCGACAAGGCAACCTTCGACCTCTCCGTGAAGAACCCGAACAACGGAGGGGAAGTGAAGCACCGCAGCCCCCAGAAAATCATGGACGAAATCGCCTCCCTGGACGCTGAGAGCGCGAAGGTGCTGGCGAATATCCGAGGGCTGCTATGAAATCAGGATGGCAGACAAAAAAGCTGGCCGAAGTTTGCCAAATTAAACCGCCGAAGTCTGAAGCTCGTCAAAGACTCTCTGAAACGGATCTGGTGTCCTTTGTCCCAATGGAGGACTTGGGCATCAACCAGAAAATCTTCATACCAACACAGACAAAACCTCTGGCTGAGGTTGCTGGTAGCTACACATATTTCGCTGAAGGCGACGTGCTCCTCGCAAAAATCACCCCCTGCTTCGAAAATGGCAAGTTGGGGATTGCCTCCAACCTGACCAACGGCATCGGTTTCGGGTCGAGCGAATACATTGTGTTTCGTCCAGATAAGTCGATAAACATGGATTGGCTCTATTACTTTCTGTCTCGCGAAGCGTTTAGAGTTGAAGGTGCGGCACAGATGAATGGGGCGGTGGGCCACAAGCGTGTCGCAAAAGAGTTCATTGAGTCTTATCTGATCCCTGTCCCCCCGCTCCGCGAACAGCAACGGATCATAGGCATCCTCGACAAAGCGTTTAATGGCATCGCCACCGCCAAAGCCAACGCCGAAAAGAACCTTCAAAACGGCCGCGCCCTGTTTGAAAGCCATTTGCAATCCGTCTTTACCCAGCGCGGAGAGGGATGGGTGGAAAAGCGGTTGGGTGAAGTCGCTGAAAGCATTTCAACCGGCCCCTTCGGCACCATGCTTCACAAATCTGATTATGTTTCAGGTGGTATCCCCTTGGTGAATCCGATGAACATCGTGGACTCGAAGATAGTGCCGTCGAGCAAGATGATGGTGAGCGAAGAAACAAGGGATCGACTGACCAGCTATGTCCTGAAGACTGGAAATATTGTCATCGGACGGCGAGGGGAGTTGGGCAGGTGTGCTCTTGTGACCGAACATGAAACTGGTTGGCTCTGTGGAACAGGTTCGTTTTTCGTGCGTCTCTCGGACAGCATGGACGGAGAATTTTTCGTGGTACTTTTCGGTTCCAAGCAATTCAAAGCTCGCCTTGAAGCAAGTGCGGTGGGGACGACGATGAGCAGCCTGAATCACGGCATTCTCGACGACCTGGTTCTCCTTGTGCCGCCGCTGGCGGAGCAACGGAAAATTATGGTGAAGGCCCATAAACTCCTATCAGAAACCCAACGCCTCGAATCCATCTACCAGCAAAAGCTCGCCACGTTGGAGGAACTGAAAAAATCACTCCTCCACCAAGCCTTCAGCGGCCAACTTTAGGACCACAGGACCACGCCATGAACGAAGCCGAAACCAGAGCCGAACACATCGACCCCGCCCTTGCGGCGGCGGGCTGGGGCGTGGTCGAGGGCAGCCGCATCCGCCGCGAGTATCCGATCACGCTGGGCCGTCTCGAAGGATGTGGTCGGCGCGCGAAGCCGCTAAGCGCCGACTATGTGCTCATTTATCGCAACACCAAGATGGCCGTCGTCGAGGCCAAGGCATGGGATGAAGAGCTGACCGAGGGCGTGGCCCAGGCGAAAAACTACGCGGGCAAGCTCGCTATCCGATTCACGTACGCCACCAACGGGCAGGGCATCTATGGCATCGACATGGAGGAGGGAACCGAAGGTGAGCTAACCCGCTACCCGGCGCCCGACGAACTGTGGAACCTGACCTTTGCCGAGCAGAACGCCTGGCGTGACCGCTTCGCCGCCGTTCCCTTCGAGGATCGGGGCGGGTATTTCCAGAGCCGCTACTACCAGGATATCGCCATCGAGCGCGTGTTGGAAGCCATTGCCGCGAACAAGTCGCGCATCCTGCTGACGCTCGCCACCGGGACAGGCAAAACCTTTATCGCCTTTCAGATTGGCTGGAAGCTGTTTCAATCCCGCTGGAACCTGAGCGGGGAGCCGACACGCCGCCCGCGTATCCTGTTCCTGGCTGACCGAAACATCCTCGCCGACCAGGCCTACAACGCCTTTTCCGCTTTCCCCGAAGACGCCCTCGTGCGCATCGACCCGGCGGATATCCGCAAAAGGGGAAGGGTGCCAAAAAACGGCAGCCTGTTCTTTACGATCTTTCAGACCTTCATGAGCGGGCCGCCCAAGGACGGCAAGCCCTCGCCCTGTTTCGGCAAGTATCCCCCGGATTTTTTCGACTTCATAGTCATCGACGAATGCCATAGGGGCGGCGCGAACGACGAGAGCAACTGGCGAGGCATTATGGATTACTTCGCCCCGGCCGTGCAGCTAGGCCTTACCGCAACGCCAAAACGAAAAGACAACGCGGATACCTACGCCTATTTTGGCGAGCCGGTCTATATCTACTCGCTAAAAGACGGCATCAACGACGGCTTCCTCACGCCGTTCAAGGTGAAGCAAATCGCCACGACGCTAGACGAGTATGTCTATACGTCCGACGACAATCTGATCGAGGGCGAGATCGAGACCGGAAAGCGCTACATGGAACCCGATTTCAATAAGATCATCGAGATCGAGGAACGCGAGGCGCACCGGGTGAAACTGTTCATGGAACAAATCAACCAGAATGACAAGACGCTGGTATTTTGCGCCACACAGGACCACGCCCTTGCCGTGCGTGACCTCATCAGCCGGATGAAGACTAGCAAGGACCCGAACTACTGCCAGCGGGTCACCGCCAACGACGGCGCGCCGGGCGAGCAACATTTGCGGGATTTTCAGGACAACGAAAAGACCATCCCCACGATCCTTACCACCTCGCAAAAGCTCTCAACCGGCGTGGACGCCCGCAACATCCGCAATATCGTGTTGATGCGCCCGATCAATTCGATGATCGAGTTTAAGCAGATCATCGGGCGCGGCACGCGGCTCTACGACGGGAAGGATTATTTCACGATCTACGACTTCGTGAAGGCGCATCATCACTTCAACGATTCCGAGTGGGACGGCGATCCTCTGCCGCCGGACGCCTGCCCGAAATGCGGCGAGCACCCCTGTGTCTGCGTGTCGCCGCCGCCAAAACCCTGTCCCGTATGCGGTCAGGCGCCGTGCGTTTGCCCTCCGGAGCCTTGCCCGAAATGTCACCAGCAGCCGTGCATCTGTAAGAAAAAGGCGAAAGTGAAGCTCGCGGACGGGAAGGCGCGGACCATTCAGCACATGATGTGCACCACGTTTTGGCATCCTGATGGCATACCCATGTCGGCGCACCAGTTCATGGAAATACTGTTCGGGAAGCTGCAGGACTTCTTCAGGGACGAAGACGAGCTACGCGCCATTTGGAGCGTCCCGAGCACCCGCAAGAAGCTTCTGGAAGGGCTAGCCGACAAAGGGTTTGGCCACGAGCAACTGGCGGAGATGCAGAAGATTATCGATGCCGAAAAGAGCGATCTTTTCGATGTGCTGGCTCACGTGGCTTATGCGTTGCCGCCCATCACCCGCGAGGAACGGGCGGCCGGGGCCAAAGTCGTAATCGGTACCCTCTTCAACACGAAGCGACGGGTCTTCCTCGACTTCGTGCTGTCGCATTATGTGAGTGTCGGAGTGGGTGAACTCGACCAGGAAAAGCTGACGCCGCTGCTACGCCTGAAATACCATAACTCCATTCCCGACGCCGTGGCAGACCTCGGCCCGCCCGAAGAGATCGGCAAGGTATTTAGCGGCTTCCAAAAATATCTCTATCGGCAGCGGGTGGCCGCATGACATACATGTCCGAGCCATTCGCTACGTTGCTCAGTAACATCCTCAGCACTTAAACGAGGCCACTACGGCTAGGAGAACCCTATGCGAGTTCGGCGCCTGACCATCAAGAATTTCAGAGGTATAGCCAATGGCACAGTAGATTTCGCAGCCCACACACTTCTCGTCGGTGGCAACAATATAGGAAAATCAACAGTCTGCGAGGCTCTTGATCTGGTTTTAGGACCCGAACGTCTTTCCCGGCGTCCTACTATTGATGAGCATGATTTTTATCGAGGCCGTTACCTGAATGATGACGGTACAGTCGTTGAGATTTCCATCAATGCCATTTTGCTCGACCTATCAGATGAAGCCATACGCCGTTTTCATCGCCATTTACGGCGCTGGGATGAGGGCAAGGGGGAATTTGTGGATGAAAGCGACGGCGGTCCCGAAATGGCGGATGGCGACAGTACGGTATGGGCTCTCCCCATTGTCTTTATCGGCCAGTACGACCGAAAAGAGGATGATTTTATAGGTAATACGTTCTTCGATCACCCTGTAGAACCGGCAAGAGATGAAGAAGAGCCCGAAGAGGTCAAGCTCGGGGGCGGGAGAACATTCTTTGGCAGGGAGCAAAAACGCCTTTGTGGGTTTATTTTCTTGCGCGCACTTCGTACAGGCTCACGAGCACTCAGCCTGCAACGAGGATCATTATTAGATACGGTGCTTCGCCTTGGCGGGGATGGGCTTACTGAGATGTGGGAATATACTCTCACACGGTTTCGCCAACTTAAGCCGGCTATTGGCGAGATCGATCGGCTCAAGGCAATTCGTAAGGAAATCCGGGAGCGAATGACGAGGTTTGTCTCGCTGTGCGCAGGCGATGCTGCAACAGCGTTCTTTGGCTCCGAGCTTACGCGGGATGATCTGCGCGAAGTGGTTCACCTGTTCATTGCCGCAGAACCGGCCCCTCACTTGGTTCCGTTTCAAAAACTCGGCACAGGCTCGATCAACCTCCTGGTATTTGCGCTCCTCACTTTCATTGCCGATCTGAAGGGCAAACAATCCGTAATTTTCGCGATGGAGGAACCGGAGATTGCGCTACCTCCCCATACACAACGTCGCGTCTGCCGATTTGTGCTTAGAGAAATGGGACAGGCCATCATGACTTCTCACTCGCCCTACGTTATCGAACAATTTGATGCGGAAGAAATTGTAGTTCTGGACCGGCAGGAAACAGGGCAATTGACAAGCCATATCGTTGCGTTGGAAGGGATCAAGCCAAAAAAATACCGACAGGAACGCCGGCAGATGGCGGAAGCAGTGCTCAGCCGTGCTGTTCTTGTTGTCGAGGGGTCCACTGAAGCCGCACTTTTTCCAGTGGCCTCTGAGGTTATGGAAAATTGTCTTGGTGATGCTTACATGCACATTGACCTTGCTGGAGTTAGCGTTTTCAACGCAGGCACTGATAACGCGGTCCCGCAATTCGGATCCTTTTTCAACGCACTTGGAAAATTAAGCTATGCATTTTACGACAAACAAAAGAACCCTCCGTCAGCGGAAGTCGCTACTAAATTAGCATCTTATACGAAGGTCTGGGAATCGCCAGAAAAAGGGATTGAAAACGTATTGGTGAAAGAAACATCAATTCCAATCTTAAAACGATTTTTAGAAACCACTAAAGCTCGTGCTGACTATCCAGCGTCAGATACCATCAACGGCGAAATGAAAGAAGACGAAATCCGTGAACTGGCTAGAGAGGTGCTCAAGGCTCGCAAGGGTGATGGGTATTCCTACGCCGCACTTCTTATCAACGAATGTACCACTGCAAGCGACCTACCCGAGACAATTCGAATGATTTTGGAAACCATAAACACTGACCTGCAGGAGAAATGCCCCGCTGGACCAGTAGACACCTGCAAGGAAAAAGAGGATGTTGCGGAAGAGAGCACAATTACAATACCCGAAGTAAGTGTGGTATCCGCGAAGGGCTGAGCTTGAAAATCGAACTTTGTAAAAACCGGCTGGCGATTATTGATCATAAAGGTCATCTTCTCGTCCTGGGTGGACCGGGATCGGGAAAAACGACTATCGCTTTACTCAAAGCACAGAAACAATGCGTTGCATTAAAGCCTGGGCAGGAGATTCTATTCCTCAGCTTCTCCCGAGCAGCTGTCCGGCAGATACTGGATCGATGTCGCTCGCTACTTAATGCCAAGCAGCGGCAACTTATCCAGGTGAGCACCTATCACCGCTTCTGCCTGGACTTCCTGGAAAGTCACGGTCGATTACTGGCCGGCCGGCCTATTTGTGTGCTCTATCCCGGTCCTGAGCGACTAAGGAAGGCACGGCACGACGGGGATTGGTCGACCGAGCAAGAGCGTCTCGCTAGCGAAGAGTGTTTGTTCTGTTTTGATATGTTCGGCTCCGGAGTGGCCCGATTACTAGAAGGCAGCAAGGCTTTGCGCCAATTGATCGCGGACAAATACCCATTGATTATCGTGGATGAATTTCAAGATACGGACAACGATCAGTGGCGTATTGTCCAGGCGATTGCATTGGAAACCACCGTTTTTTGTCTGGCAGACCCCGAACAACGCATTTTCGAATACCGACTTACCGTTGATCCCAAGCGATTGGATATTCTCCGAAAAGTTATTACCCCAAAAGAATTTGACCTCGGCGGTGAAAATCATCGCAGTCCGGCTGCCGGAATTTTAGGCTTTGCTGATGCAGTTCT
>JARLHI010000078.1 GCA_031292355.1 Candidatus Obscuribacterales bacterium | reverse complement strand
GGCTCCATTAGTGATGTAAATTTCGCCATAGTTACCGCTCACTGGAGTGGCATCAATTAGCCCAGTACCGTTAGAGCCGCCACCGCCAAGAAGGAAGGTGTTCGTTCCCGTAATACCAAATTGATTCAGATTGATCTGAACATTTGGCGAAGTAATATTGCCGGTGCCTACATTTGCTCCAGCGAGCATTTGTACTTCGGTCGAAGCTGTCGTAGCACCAGAAATGTTGATATTGCCTACACCGAGAGCGGAGCCGGCACTGATATAAACATTAGTCGTTGTTGAATCACCAGCCTTGCCAGCAATGTTGATGTCACCAGAGTCGTTAGTAACATCTACAGAACCGGTCAATCAACAACATTGACGGTACCACCACCATGCGAGGTAATCGAAGCACTATCCAGCGGAATCCCGGATGTGATATCCGAACCTTGTATGTTCAACTCACTTGAGCGCGAAAGACTTGCACCGCTTGTGATATTGACCGGCGAATAGTTGGTGTTAGTTGCGTCCTTGCCATATAGCCAAATAAAGGCAGAAGAAGAGATTGGACCAGCAACTGTTACCGTTCCACCAGTGCTTTCAACCTCGACACCATTACCAGTCAAACCACCGATAATATTGACGGGTCCGCTAGCCGTAACTGTAATGCTGCCACTTGCTGTTACACTTTCCGAAAGTGTGCAACTACCGCTCGATGTGATTGTCAGGGCACCGTCATATGGCTGATTAGGTGGGTTGCCACCTTCATCGCACGTGATAACTCCAGTCTGCTGAGCATGTGCTCCAGAGGAGATACCTAGCATCACGAGTGATGCCACGGCTAAGCCGGCGAATATTCGTCGCATTTTGCTTCCTTTCGATAAAGGTTGAAGATCGGGTGGTAGTCCAAGTCTTGATGATGGATGATTCATCTTTAACTCCTTAGATGTTTTGATGATTCGAGCTTTGTTGCCAAACGTTCAAGTCTGGTGCTTAACTCGAAGTTGAACAACTTTGAGCAACTTCATTCGCGTGTTTGCTTTGCCGCAGGTGGCTGCAACGACAGCCAGATTGATTCCACCTGCACGACGATGTCGTAAAGGCAAGCTT
>JARLHI010000077.1 GCA_031292355.1 Candidatus Obscuribacterales bacterium | reverse complement strand
CTTAATTGGTGTTTGGACGCCAGTGTTGCAGCGGTGCCTGGATTCAGCTCGATCTTCGGTTGGATTCTAAGCGGAAAAATAATTCGCCAAAGCGGAAGCAGAATTCGCCAGAAAGACGGAAATATAATTCGCCAATTGACAATCCAATCGAACGAAGTTTACTAACCGATCTGGTCGGACTCTATAATTGCGATTTGAGTCGCGAGCCGCATCAGCCCTGCCATGTACGCTGTATTGCTTGCTCAAAAGAAGCGATAGTGCGGGCTATTTCGCGTTACCGTGAGCTTGACGCTGAGGCACGCTTGCAGGAGCTTTCGCCGCCTCGGCAGCTGTTTTGAGCTTGTTGAGTAGTTTTGCCGGCCCTTTAGCTTGCGTGCCGGGTTTTGTTTTGCCGGTGCAATCCCAGCATGTAATCGGCGACCTGACTCGTTTGTTGATTGACTGGTCCCAGCTATGGCCGTCTTCGCAGAGCCACCAGACGACCTCTTTTGAGTGAGGAGAAACCATACTAGGTGTAAGGCTGCCGTTTTTTTCGTAGTCCCATTGTTTGGCTTTTTCAGGTGCTAAAGTCGCTAAACAATTGGTGACTGAGATTTGTTTACCCACGCAAGCAGGACAGCCGGAGCCGCGACCGGTCCTGTTTGCAGGCGTTGCCTGCCAATCGTGATCTGGTCCTTCGTAGCACTTCCACCAGCGTTTGGTGCCTGATTGAGCTGCGATGTTATCGCCGTTGTATTCGCCGTTTTTAGTTGGATGCAGTTGGGCTGCGATGTACGGAAAGTCTTTGTTCAAACAATTATCTTTGCTGACTCGGGCATGCGAACAATCAGGGCACTGTGTGCCTTTCATGCGTGCATTAGTCTTTGTCTCCCATTCGTGGGTCTTGTCTCTTTTGCAGAGATACCAGTGTTTGTCGTTTCCTCCAGCAATGACCTGATCAGGTCGTAGTTTGCCGTTCTTAGTAGGATGCCACTCCTTAGCCAGTTCTGGAGCGAGGGCGGCTAGGCTATTTGTTACCGACAGTCTTTTCAGTAAGCAAAATGGGCAGTGAGCTTTCTTCGTTTTTGTTCGGCTATACACGGGCGCTTGCCATTCATGATCCGTTCCCTTAGGGCATTTCCACCAGGCAATAGCGTCTGAACCTTTTGAGATTTGGTTAGCTGAAATGTGTCCATTCTTAGTAGGGTGCCATTGTCTTGCTAATGCTTTGCTCCACTCGAAGAGACTGACAAAGCTCTCACTGCTTGGTTTTCCGTACCAGTGAGATGGTTCTGAATTCTCATCGAGAATGCGTTGAGGTGTTTCGTATTGACTTGGATGATCGTGCGCATATGTCATGCGCGCTTCGTAACAGGCTGGACATCCCGATTCTAGACATGTGCGATCGGCGATCGCGCACTTCCAATCATGGCTGCATGTGCTGCAAAGCCACCAAACTTTTATTCCAGATGCGTGCGTGAACTCTTCGGCCTTGAGTTTTCCATTCTTCGTAGGATGCCACTCTTTAGCCACTTCGGGGAACCAAACCATAAAAGAGTTTTCATCGCAAACTCTCTTGCTAGCGCAATATGGGCAAGCGCTTTGCTGACCGCTAGTGCGGTTGCAAATCTGCGCTTTGTAGTCTCGATTGCAAAAACGGCACAGCCACCAGCATCTGACGCCAGAGGCTCGGCTTACGTCTTCTGGTCCCCAACCTGCGTTTTTGGCATAGACCCACTCTTCGGCTATGTATGGGTGGGCATCTGAAAGCGTCACCATGTTTTTGCGGCGGACGCCGCAAAAAGGTTCTGCCATGTCTTCGATTTCCACAATCGGATACTTGCGCATCTCACTCACTCCGAATGATCAGTGCTGAAATGGACGCCTATTTGGGTCATTCCCCTGGCGTGGCCAGGGGTAACGGCTATTGGCTGATATGAGCTAAGTTTTCGATTTTAGTATGTCTAATAGGTGCTGATTGGGGTGGTGTTGGATATGCATTCGATATCTTTGAAGGCGGTTTTGTCGTCACTGCCAAACCTGGTAATGCCTATGGCTGCCCCGTTGTAAGTCTTTGCTCTATTCGGGATGCCGCTTCCTTCCCATGCCAGGCACATAAGCCTACACGCCGCACCCTATGTCCAGCCCAAGCCTTCGGTCGCTTCGCGAGGCTGGACACAGGGGCCCAGGCTGGCGTGTAACTGGCATGTGCTGCATGGGGTGCGCGGGCATCCCGGATTTAGGAGATAAGCACATGAATATGACCACAGAAAAAAGCGCTGGCAAAGTGAGCGAGAAGGCTGTTAAGACTGAGAGCCGGAGCCCGAAGGCTAGAAAAGAATCAAGACCGCTGAAAAAGCATTTTAAATACATCGTGCCTCAATACCGGCTCATACTGGTAAAAGAGCCGGGCATCAAACCCACTCATATCAGCGATCCGATCTCATTTCATCACTTTGTCCAGCCGCTTGCGCATTATTCCGAAGAGCATTTTATTGCTTTCCATCTTGACGCTAAGCACCAGGTGATCGGCTATCACGAAGTATCAAAAGGCACACTATCAGCTAGTCTTGTCCATCCGCGCGAAGTTTTCAAAGCTGCGCTTTTGTCCAACGCATACGCGATCATCGTTGCTCACAATCACCCGAGCGGCTCAGTAACACCCAGCCGCGAAGACATCGAGACGACAAAACAGCTAATCGAAGCTGGCAAAATCATGGGCGTGCCCGTCGTCGATCATTGCATCGTCAGCTCTGAAAGTATGAACAGCCTTAGAGAATCTGAGCCCCAGCTCTGGTTCGACTAAGAAAAATCTGCCGCCCGAAAGGGCGGCTTTCCTTCTTTGTTCTAGTAAAATACTGCAACCGCGAGGATAGTTAGATCATGTATCTGTACGAAACGAAAAAAGGCGCCGACGCCGTCAAATTCTGCGCCGACACTCTGAAGCTAGACCCGGCACAGTTCGACCTGGCGGCAATTTCCCGGGTGGAAGTCTTCGGGACCGACATTGACGATCCCGGCGAGGATTATTGCGAGTTTCGCGTTATCGACTCAAAAGAAAAAGTGATGGCAGTACGCCGCGAAATGGGCTACTAAAACACAAGTCTAATTTTGAAGTCTCGAAAGCCGCCACCTGGCGGCTTTTCGCTTATCACTCGACCAGGGCGCTTTTGCTACTGCGCGGCAGCCGCGTGGCTACCCGCCCTCCACCCTTTTTCCCTTAGCCGCCGGTGCCGGCGGAATTGTGCGCGGGCTGCCTGCCCGCTGAGGCTACCCACCCGCCGCCCTATGCAGCGCTCTCGCATGTTCTTTCTTGATCGGATTTGCCATAACCGTGCCAAAACTTCGGCGTAGCTTAATCGATAGTTAAGTCAATCGGTGCGAGCAAATGCAAAATCAGGAAATCTTAGAAAAAGGCACCACTCGTTGTGATTTAGCTGAGCACACATCTGCCGCTCTCTCTGCTGGATTGTGGAACAGTGCCGATATCAGAGGGCTGGCAAGTAAAAGTGAAAGCGCAGATATCTCAAGTTTATTCGGTGATCTAATTTTTGTCGGAGAAGCAATTTCAGGTAAGGCAGCGACTGGCAATGGGTACATTAAAGTCTACAAGCCGGAGAATGCGCAAGTGACTGAAAAGCCTGACATCACCAATGATTCAGAGAAAAACCAGGAGGTTGTGTTTAAGCCTGAAGTAATGGCGCTAGCAAATACAACAGGCACAAACGACAATCAGGCCAATTGGCGCAAAATCCAGCAAGAACGGATTGCCGCTCAAGAATATTCTGCAACTGATGTTTTTCTGAAGCCTGGCGAGTCAAAGGTTGCCAATCAAAAGTTTGCTATTTTCGACGACTCAATGCCCCAGGTGGCGGCACCTGAACAAAAGCAAGCAGTGCCAGCCGATGCTGATATACGCATCGCTCAAAACCTCGGCGATTTCCCTGGCTTACCCACACCCGTGCCCAGTTTAGAACAGCTAGGAATAACGAAGGAAACGACTGCGGCCGCAGCAGAAGCAGCCAAGCAAATGTACAAAACTTGGACCAGCGAACACCCACTGAAGGGTATGGAAGGCACGTTGATGCAAGCCACGGCTGCAAATAATCCGCGTGCGTGGGAAGAAGCCCAGGCGGCATTCCCGCAGCTAAAGGGCGTTTCGCCTGCATTGATGCAAGCATATGTTCGCAACGAACTGAATAATTATGGATTTGAAGATCACAAACAAGATGTGGCAGCAATCGCCGGTATTGACCATGGCTGGACCTTAGGCATGACTCAAATTACAACTGAAGGCATTCACAAATTCGAAAAACAGTATCCACAGTTTCACAAATTTTTGGAATCCAAAGGCTACACTGGACCAGGACATGAGTTAAAAGCTTTGCTGGATGCCGATTGTGTAGCGATGATCGTTGCTGCAAAAACGGCCAGTTTGGTTGATGATTTGAAGAAGCACCACATTGAACATCCAACTAACGAGCAGCTCGCCTATGCTTACAATCCCGATGTTTACTCCTTTTCCGATGGGCACGGGGGCAAAGTTTACCAGGCGATGTATCACCCTAATGTCGAACTTTCAAAGGCTCAACACTGGGATCAGCAAAAAGAATATTATGCGAATCGTCCCGAAGTTTTGCGCGCATCGGCTCACATTCACAATGTTATGGCTTTGATGCACCCTTAGACTGAAATAACCGCAGTGCCCAAATTAATCCGCCGACCACAAGACCGGCAGGTACTGCAAAAAGTAGAGCAAATTGCAGACTTCCAAAAAGAACGTTTGCTCCTTCATTGGATTGATTCGCTTCGTGGAAATAGAAACTCAATCCCACCGCCAATTCGACAAACAAGAAGACGGCTAAAGATGCCCAGAGTGGTAATATCAAGCTTTTGGTGTTCGGGTTTTTTGCATCGTTCATACAGACAAGTATAGACCGGCAGGACTAGAGGACGAACACCGCCAGCCCAAGACTCATTTCTTATCTTTTGGGAGATTGACCGCAAAGAGTCTATGATGGCCACATGAACACTACACGCATCCTGGTTGCCCACGAGCCGGAGCGCTCTGAGGTGATTACCTCAGCGCTCCAGGGCTATAACGTTGTTTTGGTCACTAGTATTGACGCTGCTCGATACCAGGTCATGGAAGATGGTTTCAAACTTTTCGTGATTGGCATTCACTTTGACGATTCACGAGCTGTCGAATTAGTGACTGAACTTAGAAAAGACGGTAAACACAAATACACTCCCGTGATTTTGGTTCGTTTACTTTCCAGTCCTTTAGCTGATTTCTTGCGCAATACGACAGAGCTGTTGTGCAAAATCGGCACTGTGACTAAGTATTTGGAATTGGATACTGACCCCGAGCCGGGTAAGGCAATACTGGACGCAGTCGACAAAGCTCTAGCCGCGCGAAAAGCTAGCGCAGAAAGATAAAATTTCAAATAACCTAAACCGCTTTGGGTTTCTGTGATACGATGAAGTCATCAAGTACCGCAGAAATAGGACTATTTGACCATGTCAGACAACAGAAGGCAACTTGTATTAGACGAGCGGGACGCCGATATTGCCCTTCACGCTCTCAAGTTTTACATGGAAGCTAAAGGGATGGAGCTGAGTGAAAACACTCTACGCCTACGCGCGAAGCTGGACGACTTCATGGGCGATACCCCTTTTGTGAGACCTGACGGACAGAATATCGCTGCCATTCTGGGAGCTCGCGGTGGCACCATCGGTGGTGCCTCGACTTCTGACGCTAAAAAAGCAGCTGCCGCAGCCAATGGAGCTAAAGGCGGACGCCCGCACAAGCCAAATTTGTATATCAAATTTGCCAAAGAAGTCTGGCATACCCCGGACCCCAAGCTGCTCAATCAACTTTATATCGCTATCGGAAACAACACCTGGTTGCCTGATGAAGTGGGCGACGAGAAGACAGGGCCTTATGTTCGGGTCTATGTGCCCGAGATAACTCCAGCGCTAGAAAAGCTTTTGAAAAACTCTATGAACATTTTTGAGTGGGATGACAAGCCGTTCTTCCGACTTTGCGACGAACACAAAACCGACGACTGTCGGGCAATAACAAATGCTGAAAGAGAGCAAGTGAGCAACTGCACGCACGTCAAGTGCGGTAATACGGCCGAATGGATCTATTGAAAGTCGCGAACCCGGTTCTTTTAAAATTGATTTTTTGTTGGTAGATTATTCAGAAAGATCGATGAATACATCGTCTAACAGTGCAGCCAACCGAAGTAATTGCTTAGGGATATCCAAAAGCTCAAAATATGCAGTCGCTGCTTGCGGTCCGTCATCATATATTACTGACAATGGCGTGTTATCTAGTCTTTCATGTGAGGAGACGCAGTGATTGAGTCTGGTGCGGACAGCGTGTACAACTTTGATGATCGACTGTGGTAGCTCAAATTCGGTTTCAGAGATTATCTCTTCGGCGAGCGACAGGTTCGTAGTTAAGTCGTTGATACCCAGGCTGACAAAGTGATGAAGCGAACAAAAGCTTAGTACTGCTGGATCTAAAACTATTGACTGAGAGCCAAAAATGTCTTGAAGACCTGGCATTGGGTCGAAGTCAATCAGTGAAAGTTTCTCAATTGGGTCGCTGAAGCCGCCAATTGAGTCATATTTGCTTGTTAGTCCAGCAATATCGACTAAAGAAATTGGATCGAATTCTTTTTGGAAATCAGCAAGCATTTTGCCCGTGGTGATCAGGTTCGAAAGGTCGCCGCCAATGCTGTTAGCCGCCATGGCCGCCATTATTCCGCTTTGGCTAATAAGCAATTTCTCCTGCAGACCACTAAAGTGATTATTCATAATGTTGATAGAGGAAGGAATCGATGGCATCATTTTGGTCATGGCTGCGATGCGATCAACGTGGCTGGATAGCCAGCTGTTTTGGAAGCTTGCGAAAGGTTCTGCGAATTTTGCCACTGTTGGCGGCATAACGGGCAAACGCTGAGTCAATGCCGCGATGGACTCCATTTGCTGCATCCATGCTTTATTTTGAACAAATGCACTGCTGATTAGAGGAACTTGTGGTTGTATCATGGAAATTGATTTGAGGTCTAAGAATGGCTGAGGAATCATTCTTTTCGCAATTGCCGCGCTGAAGTCAAAATGGTTGGCAGGCAAGCATGATTTGGTCAAAGCGTTGATCATCTTGGTGTGGTCTAAAGCAACCGGCGCATGATGGATTTTTGCCATTGACTCGATTTGCGATAAAGCAGAATTGGTCTGATTTATTTTCGCCAGATCAGTAATTGTTTTTAGATCAGGTCCAGTCATTTTAATTACCTCTTGGAGCCAAGTTGTTCGCGTATTGTGCCAGTGACCAGTCCTTTCAAAAATTCTTCGCTTGAGAAAATATGTATGCCACAGCGCGCAGCGACCAGGTCGTTAAAGTGTTCACGGTTGTCTGAAAGAATTAGATTTGGTGCGATTTCTATAGCCGAAGCAAGGACCGGGATATCCGCTTGATGGCGCATCACGCCAAGATATTTCTTGTATGTTGCTTTCACCAGTTCGACAGGTGGGTCGGGCATAACTTTCACGCGCGTTTGTTTTATCAGCTTTGCGCAGACGTCAACTAATTCATAGTCGTTGGCCTTGGTTGCCCTGTCGAGAATTTCATCGTCGATATCCTCGATCACTTCGGCACAAGTGATCAAATCCAGATGCTTATTGCTTGCAAGCACCATGATCGCTTGTGCTGGATGCATGGGCGCGAACATTCCTGCTATCAGAATATTGCAGTCAATAAAAGCTAAGAGCCTGTCTTTAGTCACTAAAGGCACCGGGATAGCGTTCGGCTAATTTGTTCTCAGTGCGTTTTGCGACCTGTACTTTCAACTCTTCTACGCTTAAGCCGAGTCGTTGCAAACCAGACTGGGCGCGGAGCATCAGGTCTGCCATTACTTCGCTTTGTGGGAGCAATATGATGCAACCTGGTAGCGAAATCTCGATTACTGTTTCGCCCGCATTTAAGCCGTGCTGTTTGCGAGCCTCTTTAGACAAAGTCACTTGTCCCTGGCTGCTAACTTTTAACGTGCTTATTTGCGGCTCATCGTGTGCTAGTTGGCTCATTTGAGTTTCCCCGTCAGTGGAGATTGGTTTCTTTAGAACTTCATTAAAATTTAGTTCCTTTAGAAATCTTACCACGGATTTCCATTGTGTGCCTACGGCATTTTTATATTGTCCGCCCACACCGTTACGAGCGACTACGCCGCTCTGCACTGGATCTCGTCGTCCTCTCCCCGGCTTTTTAGAGGGTACCACCAAAAGTTTGGCTATCAAGACCAAGCCCTGGCGGGTGGCTACGCCAGTCCTGACAGCAAAACTTTGGGCGGTATCCCATCGGCAGCCGGTGAAGAAGCCGGAAGCAAGGATCGAAGAAATGCTGAAACTACTGAAATTCCACAGAATCGACCAATTGAACGATGGATGTGAGCCCTTGAACGGCGGCTATCAGCCCATCTGCTGCTCAGAGTGTGACGAAGAAGCAGCGGACATTGAATACCAGCTCATCGAAGACGAAATTCAAAATACATACCGCGAAATCTTCGCTCTCGATACCATCGAAAAGCAAGACAGAGCCCTGGACACCTGGTATTCATACCTTCGCGAAACATGCACAATCGCAAAGCCTTGCATAGAGTGTCTTCGCATGAGGAGGCATTAGCCTCCTCTTTTCGGGATGTCCGGCTGCGTGGTGCTTTGCGCCACTCCTTTAGCAGCCTTTCTACTTATTTTTTTTGTGTTTTACCTGGAGCCTGCGGCGCATTTTTATATCATCCGCATACACCGTTACGAGCGACTCCTGCCGCTCTGCACTGGATCTCGTCGTCCTCTCCCCCGGGTTTTTTGAGGGTACCACCAAAAATTCTGCTATCAAGACCAAGCCCTGGCGGGTGGCTAACGCCAGTCCTGACAGCAAAATTTTGGGCGGTATCCCATGGGAACCCGGTGAAGAAGCCGGAAACACGAGGATTAGACAATGAAATATCACGCAATGCTTTCGCTTTTGTGGG
>JARLHI010000076.1 GCA_031292355.1 Candidatus Obscuribacterales bacterium | reverse complement strand
TTTTATTAAACGTGTTTTTGCCTGGTACTACGTGCTATTTGGTATTTCAAGTACGATCCCTATTAACCTATTTGATCATTCTTCAATACCGCTTTCGTAATTAGATTTTCTTACCACATGCGGTTTAACCGAATACCTACTACGAATCAATGCCATCGCTTAAATAGGTTATTTCGGTTGAGCGCTTGTAGCGATAAATTCCAAAATGGGCATACTTGAAAACAAAGGTCAGATTGTAAACTGTAGCAATAGTAAATCTCTAAGTTGCAGACTGCAGGAGAGAGCAAATGGCTAATGAAAGTAAACTGGTGAAGGAAAATGTTGACGGACACTTTTTTGTAGACACCACCTGCATAAACTGTGATACCTGCCGCCAGCTCGCGCCGGCTGTCTTTGCCGATCAGGGGGATTTTTCTTTTGTCTACAAACAGCCTCAGACAAAGTCTGAGGAAATTAACGCCATGCATGCTCTGCTCAGTTGCCCTGTAGGTTCTATCGGCAACCGTTCAAAAGACAAACCAAATGTTATGGATGACTTTCCACTACCTTTGACCCAAAACGTTTACTACTGCGGTTTTAACTCCGCCGAGTCCTACGGTGGCAACAGCTTTTTTATCACTGATCCTTCTGGGAACTGGCTAATTGATTCACCTAAATTCCTGCCACATTTGAGCAAACGTTTCACTGCCCTTGGTGGCATTAAATATATTTTTCTGACCCACCGCGATGATGTGGCCGACGCAGACAAGTATGCCAAGGAATTTGGCGCCAAGCGCATCATCAATCGCCATGAATTGAGCTCCCAACCTCAAGCTGAGATTGTCATAGACGAAGAAGAGGCAGTCGACTTTGCCGCCGATTTTAAGTTCATAGTAACACCCGGTCATACCAGAGGTCACATGGTTTTGCTCTACAAAAACAGTGTCCTCTTTTCTGGTGACCATTTAAGTTACGATCCAGGCGCAGACATTTTGTGCGCCTCCGCAAGCCACTGCTGGTATGACTGGGCCGAGCAGATAGAATCGATGAAAAAGCTCAGTCACTATGATTTTGAATGGGTGCTTGCCGGTCACGGCGACCGTGTACATCTGACTAAAAAGCAGATGAAGGAAAAAATCCATGACTTAATCGAGCGTATGCCCGCTCTTGGACGCTAATTGGCGGGCTGCCAGCAGTTTGGCTTGAGACAGTCAGTGGGGTATAGTTAATGCAAAAATTGAACAATTGGTAATGATTTAGGTGGCAGAGGTGAGTCGTTGAAGGTCTTGAAGACTAACGTGTTGCGTCACGTTATGTATGAACTAAATGGTGGCTACCTTGTTTTGCCGATCGTCATCATGCTGTTTTTAAGCAGCATCGCACTAATCTTGCCAAAGTTAGAATTGAGCAATGAATCTTTTGGCCGCTGGGCCCAGCACATAAGCTGGCTCGTACCAAGTGATCCAGGCATGGCGCAACTTATGCTCGGTGCAACTGCGGGCTCTTGCATCACTATTGTTTCCGTTGTCTATTCAGTGCTGCTAATTGCCCTTACTTTTGCATCCATGCAGTTTTCACCTCGCATACTTTCATCCTTTATCAAAGACCGCGTCAGTCAAACAACTCTTGGATTATTTATTGGTACCTTTGCTTATTGTCTGATTCTGCTGCCGTCAGTCCATTCCGGCGCAAAGTATCTCGTTCCAACGCTTTCCTTGAGCGTTTCTCTCGTACTATCCACAATTTGTCTTTTCTATTTGACTTTTTTCATTCACCATATAGCGATTGCTATCCAGGTAAATTACATAGTCGATCGCATTGCCACAGAAGCAGAGGGGACTGTTGATAAAGTCTTCGGACCTCCATTGAGTGGTTTTCCGGCCGAGACGGAGATTATTGCCGAGCCGACCAAAGGGACACGCGTTGTGTCACGGCGAGCAGGATACGTGCAGTTTTTAGACGAAAAGAAACTGACTAATATTGCTGAATCGCATAACGGCGAGGTCTTTGTGCACCGAGGTGTGGGGCAATATGTGCCAGGTGGAATTCCACTTTTAACTATCCAGGCACCGTCTCCTGTCACTGATGAACTCAAACGCAAGGCACTGTCGTGTTTTCACATTGGTCCGCTTCGCTCTATGGAAGACGACGTTGAGTTTGGTGTTCTGCAGTTGGTAGACATCGCACTGAAGGCAATTTCTCCAGCTGTAAATGACCCCAGCACGGCGATTAACTGTGTAGACAACCTGAGTAGAGTTTTGGTCAAAGCAGCAACGTTGCAGCCACCAACCAACTATGTTATGGACGAGAAGGGTGTCGTTAGAGTGACCAGACGTCAAACGACTTTTCCACGGTTGCTTGAGATAGCTTTCGATCAAATAGGTCCATATGGCAAAGGTGATATGGCTGTTAGTCTACGCATCATGCGGGTTCTATACGATATTTCTGGCCTTACCAACTATCCTCCGTACTTGACCGCCATTCGTCAAATGGCAAAAAAAATCACAACCGCTTGCCGCGAACGATTTGACGCGGATGATTGTAGCGAACTGAGTAGAAGGCTGACTATTATCGAATCTCGGAGTCGTTCGTAAAACTAATTGTCTGCTGACGCAGGTGTCAAGCCGGTCTCCAACAAGTGATCGAGGGCTAAACGTTTTGTTCTACCAATTTCAGCGCCGTACAGACGACTGTTAACGTCACGTTTATACTCTCTTACTCGGAGCGGCAGGTACACAATTAAAGCCGCCAGCCAGGCTTGCAACGACGAAACACCAAAGTGAAACTGCTCGAATGCCGGGATCAAACCAGAAGTCAGCAAACCTACACCTAGCCCGACCACGAGGGCTGTACATGCCGAGATCTTGAAAAATGGTAGCGCTGCTGGCGACTGAATTGAGTCTGACATGAGAGTATCATTTTTGAAAATCTTAGATTGCAAAAACCACTCACCAAGTAATATAACCGTTGGCGTTGGCAAAATAACACAGTTCAGCGAGGTTAGTGCTTCAATTGCTTTTACGGAGCCACAAGTTGACAGCCAGGTTCCACAAGCGGCTCCAAGCACTCCTAAAATTAGCGCCCACTTTTGATGACTCATTTTTTTGAGATGTTCGGCGGCTTGTAGTGACCCAAACAAATTCGAATCGTTGCAAGCAAAATACGATGCTCCCAATACAATCGCCGCTAACAAGGCGAAGCCTCCAAAAGAGAATTGATTCATCAAAACGGTGGCTGCACCATATTCGGTGACTCCAGAGATTCGAGCCACTAACCATCCGGTCATGGGAAAAATGATTTGACCAATTAGCAGTGCCACTGCCAACGGAATTGTTGAATCCCAGGCTTTTGGTCGACTGAATCGCCAGTAGTCGAGTTCATTGCCCCAAACCGCATAACCGACAACAAAACTGGAAATTGATGTTAATGCAGTAAAGAACGGCACATGAGGTGTTTGCGACAAAATACCCTCAGGGCAATTAGTCATTGCTTTGAAAAAAGTGAAGCCTATCCAGCAAATCATCACGGGAGCAGCGATAAAGCGGGCAAAATTAGCTACGCCTTTGAAGCCAAAGAGATTATTGAGAGACATTAAAATAGCCATGGCTGGAGTAAGCAACCAGATCGGCACACTGAGATGAAACAAGCTTATTAACGCTTCGGACATAAGCAGAGCAACCATGCCATAACAGGCTGTGAAGATCCAAAGTAAATTACCGGCAATTAGACGCGATCCCATTTTGCCGAAGACAGAGCCACACAAAGTTGCATAACCGAGGCCGGTCTTCGCTCCAAGCTGAGTTGCTGGAATTGAATAGAAAAGCAATATCAAACAGCTGCACCCAACACAACTCAAGACCTGCGGTAGTGTGATGCCTTCTTTGTACCACTGGAAACCAATCAACACTGATGGAAAGGCGGTGACCATCGTGATCCACAGCAAGCCCATGGTGATGGGACCGCGTCTTTCAGACAGAGGTACCGCCGAATCGACATAGTCATCGTATTTAGGGCTGTGAGAGTTCGCCATGAGTCTGCCTTGAAAGGCTAAGTAGGTCTGTCAACATAACATCTGTCTTCAAGAAGATGAAGGGTAAATCTACGATGTTTTCAATGGCCGATTCAGGCGCAGCTCTGACAGCCCTAACCTAACCGAATGCTCAGTTCAACGTCTTCAGCAAAAGGAAGTGACATATAGCCCTGGGTTGACGAGCGTACTGTCTTCAAATAATCCGGGGCCATATTGGCGTTGTCTGCCACAATCAATGCACCTGTCCTTAAGTGTGGCTCGATTAACGCTAATACTGGCAAATAGAGATGCTTAGCGCCATCCAAAAGGACCAGGTCAATGGTTTGAGGAAGCTCGCGCGCAAGCGTCTTCAAGGCATCACCCGAGCGTATTTCGACCAAATCTGTCAGTCCACCATCTGCGAGATTTCGCTTGGCCTTTTCGATTTTGCTAGGCTCGAATTCCGTTCCTATCAGTTTGCCGCCGCCATTGTCTCGCAATGCAGCTGCTAGATGGAGTGTCGATACTCCAAAGGAGGTGCCGAACTCTACGATTGAGCGTGCACCAATAGAACGGGCGAGCATGTATAGCAGGTTGGCCGTCTCGCGTGATACCGCAAGTGGTGCATCCTTCATTTGCGCGTAAAAGGTTCGATAGTCTTTCATTTTAGCGATTAGCGACGCTCGTTCCTGGACGGGAATCGCCTCGAATTGTTCGCGCACTTTGGCATCGACTGGTTCGATTTCGGCAAACAGCCGAGCAAGGACTGTCGAAAGGGGGGCGGTGGTTAGTGCAGTCATGTTTTGTTCTCCAAAATTTGAAAACGAAGTCGTGTTGCAATAGAATACGAATGATTATTCGCATTTTCAATTCGCATTTGAGGAAACCCCAGTGACTAGCCCACGAAAGCCTCGTATTTCGACTCGAAAGGAGCCCAAACAAACTCGTTCTCGACAGCTGGTTTCAGACATTTTAATTGCTGCAGGTCGCGTTTTGGCTCGTGAGGGCGCTCATCGTTTTACCGCCGCACGCGTGGCCGAAGAGGCTGGCGTTAGCGTGGGCTCGCTTTATCAATATTTTCCAAACAAGGAGGCGATATTGTTTCGCCTGCAATCCGAAGAGTGGGAGCGCACTAGCGGATTATTGACAAACATTCTTAGTGACAAATCAGTGGCACCGTTCGAACGATTGCGTTCTGTTGTTCTTGAGTTTGTGCGCTCTGAATGCGAAGAAGCCGATATGAGAAATGCACTCGACGATGCCGCACCCCTTTATCGCGATGCGCCAGAGTCTCAAGAGATTCACAAAGCTGGTACACGATCCGCGAGGGCATTCATCGAAGAAATTCTTCCTCATGTCGCTGAGCCTGAGCGCATATTGGTGGCAGACATCACCATGATGTCCTTAAAAGCGGTGGGAAAGCAAATTTCGGAAGCTGGCTTTGTGCCTGATGAAGTGGATTTGCGCGCTAGGGCGCTAGGCGATATGTTTTGTGCTTACCTGCAAAGCTTCATGAATCAATAGAGTCTCTTACGAACATAGCCACCATTGCCGGTATCAGGCAATGATGACTATGCATTGACAATTGGTTGAGTGAGTCTAAGTTGCAGGCTTAGGCGTGGAATGGATGAATGTCTCCAGGCTTACGTAACATCTTGTTCACTTCATCGAGATGAAGTTCTTCGTTCATAATTTGCTCTCTTGCCCATTCTTCTAGAAGAACTGATTTACCTTCCGATTGCTTGAGCAGTTCGTAGTAGGCGGCAATTGCAGCTTTTTCGTGCTCGAGACTTTCACGAAGGATGTCTCCCAAGTCGTGTTTTTCAGTTTCCAGCAGAGGTCCAATTTTTAAAGATGGGTGACCGCCAAGTAAAGTGACAAGTTCTCCAGCTTTGTGCGCGTGTAAAAGAGATTCATTCGCATTGCTCTTCAACCAGGCAACGATTGGAATCCGGTTGTAGCCGTACACCATCAATGAATAGTGCGTATAGCGAACTACTCCGGCTAATTCCAGTTCCATAATCTTATTGAGAATTTTTATCACTACTTCGTTTTCTTGTTCGTTCATTGCGTCAAATACCCTTTAAATTCAGTGCCAGAGTAGTTTAACTGATCGAATAACTGCCTTTATTATTTTTTGTGATTTGAGAAATCGATATGGCAAACTGAGAAAGTCAGAGCGAGGTGAGTTTCAGAAGCCTTACTAGTGATATTGATACCGCCGTCAGTGCGGGTCTTAATTGTCTACTCGTGGCGGCACGACTCATAAATCTGTTCTTCTATCTTTGCAGATAAACTGTATGCTAGAAAGCTTGTGCTATTTGCATCGCCAGCGTGGACTGTATAGTTGTGTGGTAAATATTTATCCCTTACCGAGGTTTATGCTAATTCAGAATAAAGTCTTTTTTCTGCGCCTGATAGCTCTATCAATATTGCTTGCAGGCGGAATTGGCGGCGTCTACCTGCCGTATGCCTCGGCTCAGGAGTTCGCCGCCCGCCACCAGTCTGTTGCAACAACGCCAACAGAGTCAGTCGAAGAAATGGTTGCGCTTTTAGTTGGACGAACGTGGAGTCTCGTTCCCAATCCACAGATGCAGCAGATGCATGGACCATTTAAAGATGCCGAGAGTCTCTTTTTCACTCAGAAGTGTCTTATGCAAGGCGACGGGAAAAAGATTGCGTATCGCTTGCAAAAGACGCGAGCTAGCGGCGGTTGGCTATTTCTTGCTAACGGCAGCGCTTTGGGATTCGAATTTCCGAACAAGAACACTTTATTGGTAGCTGGTCATCTTTTCAAAGCTTCTACGGCTGAGTCGCCACAGCAAAAGATGGGCGATCCACTCGCAATATTCAATACATTTTTAGACGGTCTTGCAGCGATTGAGCCATGCAGTTGCTTTAAAACCTTTAGCGGTACCAGTTGGGAAAGCTGTTGCGACAGCCGACTTGGTCCCGACATTTCACCAGATAAGTTGGTTTTTGGAGCCGATGGAATTCTCACGCAGGCGAGAGGCGGAAAATCGAAAACATCCCTTTGGTCTGTCGATAATTCGTACGGTGCGCAAGAACTATTCGAACATAGCGCTGATTCAACGCGAATAACTGTGGACTCGGCCTGGTCGCCACAATTCAAACAATGGGTGCCGAAAGAGTTTTATCCGATCAATTTTTCAACGCTGTATCGCAATTCTGATGAAAATTATTTCGTCAACGCATTGCCGAAAATTTTGAAGTTAAAGGAAGGATATTATCGCGAAATCAGCGAATTATCCAAGACGACAGGACTGAAAATCTTGGGTGCTAATCATGACGAGGGCACAACGCTCAAGTTGACTTATGATCTACCCCTGAAATATGACCAACCAACCCAAGTTCAGTTTAGTATTATTTTTTCAGACCGCTATCTGAAGGAACTCAAAAGAACAAATTTGAATATTCCGTCAGAGCTTTATATTGAACAAACCACTGATGCTTTATTGCCTGCTAATGACGTAAGAAAAATACTTCTTAAAGTCCCTCCACATGACAGTGCAAGTTCATTGCCAAACGAACAACGCACGGGGACATTTTCTTTGGTTTTACACAAAGAGAGGACATCATTGATGACACTGTTCATACGCGATGATGGAGGAAATCAATTTTCTGGAAATCATACTGCTAAGAGCTGGACGCTCTATTTGAAGTCAAACAGAGCACAAAAAACTCCCCGGTTGGAATAAATTCGGGGACAAAGCAGTTATCCTCTTTGGACGATCCAGGGGGATCCACTATGTTAACTATGCTTCAACAAAAAAACTGCTTAATGAGGTCGACTCAGTCGTCCGCCATGTTTGGCGGTTTCTTACTTCTATTGTGTGAAATTAGGTTTGAGCACCGGGCGGTCGTGATAGATGATTGGCGCCCGTGGATTCCAATTGTATTTTCTGGACTGATGCTGATAGTCATTCCTCTTGCAACATGGTTGTGGGATGGCGGGGGCAAGAGGGTGCTTTGGGCATGCTATTGCCTCACCATGTGCCTTGGTATTCTGGGCTTGGTTGTTCATTCGGAAGGACACTTGATACAAAGACTGAGCGAGATTTTCTCTGTCTGGTCGAGCACGCTGCAAGATGGTGCCGCGCTCAAGGCTCATCACCCTCCTCTGCTCGCTCCAGCGGCCTTCGCTGGACTGGGAGCTATAGGACTTCTCTTCTGTCTAAGTGAAAAATCAACCTCGTGTGCCCCACCGATAGCAGACGGTGCCTAATTCTATGAAATTCTTTCAAAATCGTCGGAAAGAATTTGAGAAGCTGAGCTTGCCTCTAGGCCCTGAACTTTTCAGGCTGGCTTATTGGCGCATGGCAAATATGCAAGACGCTGAAGATGTGGTGCAGGAGGCGTACTTACGTGGATTTCGTTCGTTTCATACTTTTCAGTCTGGTACTAATATCAAAGCCTGGATGACTAGAATTCTCATCAACGTAGTTAATGACACATTGAAGAAGCGCATTCGGCAGCCAGATGTGCTGCCAATGGATGATGATTGCGATCAGTCTTTGGAGCAGCACTCAGCTTCTGCAAGAGACCCAGAAGTTCAGCTAATCGAAAATGAAATTCGTCCTGATTTGCTGGAAGCTCTGCAAAAACTACCAACCGATCTGCTTCAGCCGTTATTACTCAGGGAGCTGCAAGAAATGACATACGACGAGATTGCTACGGTCCTCAGTATTCCCACGGGCACGGTAATGTCGCGCTTGTTTCGAGCAAGACGTCTCCTTAGAGATCGACTGACTAATAAAGTGAGCAAGCACGTCAAACGGGAGGTCGAAGACCATGAAATGCAGTGATGCGCGCCCGCTTCTTGATCTGCTTTTTGACGATGCGCTGGAAACAAAGGATTCCGCGCTAGTGCTCGATCATTTGAAATCATGCGACGAATGTCAGCAAGAGTGGAATGAGCTGGAGCAGCTGCGCGCAAGCTTTCAAAGCACAAAGGTGAAGCCTCAATTGCCTGCGGGATTAATGACGCGAATATCCGATAAACTCAAGGACGAGGAGAGAAGTGAGCGTAAGCGATACTTCGCGCAATTCGCCCATACACTTCCCATGGTGGCAATTGCTGCAACCGTTGCCTTAATTGGACTATTTCTCTTGTCCTCGATTCATCAAGTGGATCCCAGATCCGCTTTGATACAAACAGCTTCAGCGGATACTCTGGTGGATGATCTCGGTTCGGAAAGAACTTTAGCGCCTGTTGCCGATCGAAGCGAACTCGATTCAAGGGTAGGCTATAACCTGAAATATCTTCGGCTTCCTCAGTGGCAGATGAATAGGTTTGGTGTATACAAATCAAAAACAGCAACGCCGATCGCAAGATTCGATTTCGTCAGGAAAGACGGCTCAGGTTCTCAGCACCTAAGCTGCTACCAGGCACCTCAAGGCACTATCCTTGCGCAAGGCGCTTACTCAGAAAATGTTGAAGGCAAACGGGTGTACTTTGGAAACCACGGCAATCTGCAATACGCGTTGTGGTCCCAAAATGGACGAGACTATCTGTTCGTTACGGCGCTCTCCAAGCCACAGCTGGAAGAAATCGTTCGCGGTACGTGAGTTTCATATGCACCACTTACGGTTTTTTGCCCCAGGCGGAAATGAGCGGTGCCGTAGTGAGGTCGAGGGCACCACTGGCTACATTTGAAATATGTTGATCCAATTCCGCTTTGGTAGCGAGATTTGCGGCTAGTATTTGTGGCGCGATTAATTTCACTGTAGCAATCTCCAGAATGTTGCAGAACGGTTCGGCTACCGGGAAATAGCAATCAGCGCCGACATCCTCCAGCCCTTGTTCTCGAAGAAGCGCGGGAAGCTTGCGACCATACGCGAGATCCACGCCGCGCGATGCCATAAGGTGCCTGAAGGCGTGTCGTAATTTGTTTGCTAGCACCTGCGGCGGACCGCTCTCGTTGATGCAGGCCATGGGCTGCAGGGCTGGGTCGGCATCTTCAAGTAGCAGCAGTCCTCCTGGACGTAATGCTCGAATCATATTTTGCAGAGCGGTTTGTCTTTCTGGCACGTGCACTAAAACTAAGCGGGTGTGCACCAAGTCGAAAAATCCTTCTTGAAGAGGAGTGCTGACGACGTCGTGCTTTGAGATCGCTACATTACCAGCGATCGCTGTACTCGCCCAGGAGACGTCTATATCTGTAGCCGTGACGGTTCCAGATGATCCGACTCTATCAGCCAGCCACTGAACAACCGATGTACCACCGGCCCCTACTTCCCATACATTCCATCCCGGTGAAAGTCCCAATCTTTGGCAATGAGCGAAAGTGACTTTATCGAAAATTGCAGACAGCGCTTCAAATCGACGTCCGGCTTCGACATTGGAGTTTTCGAGAAGATAGTCGCTCTTTTTCACCAATTAATTGTACAACCATCGCTTTTATACGTGCTCCCCGTCGTATCATGTCAACCCAATGGCATTCAGTGCAATAATACTTGTACATCGTGAGAGTCACAGTTTGAGGTTCGAGAACAATTACATTGAGTGAGGAGCCGTTAGATAGTACTGAAGGCTTAAAAAGTGAGAGGGTGGCGACTCTTGCTGACGGCGTGTTCGCAATTGTTTTGACGTTGTTGGTAATAGACCTCAAAGCGCCCGAAGCTGGCAGTTCTGCAGCTCTCATGGCGATGCTGTGTGCACTCTTGCCAAAGTTTTTTTCATACGTCATGACGTTCGTGATTGTCGCAATATTTTGGTTTGGGCATCACATGGAGTTTCACTACATAAAGCGATCCGATCGTACTCATCTTTTTCTGAATTTGCTTTTTATGATGGCAATTGGCTTTCTTCCTTTTTCTGCATCATTTTTAGGAAACAACCTCACTCAGCCAGTTGCGTGTGCATTTTATGGTGTTCACCTCGCCATACTTGGATTTATTCGTTATGTTCACTGGCGTTACTGCACAGATGGGCACCGATTAGTTGATGCGCAAATGAGCAACGACTTGATCAACGAAGTTAATGGCATCTTTTTCTGGGTGCCTTGCGCCTACGTAGTCGCATCTGCATTTGCTTTTATCAATGTCAATATTAGTCTGTTGATCTACGCTGCCCTGGCACTTCGATACATAAAGTCCGCCAAGCAGGACCGCCATCTGACTTCACTTAAAAAAGAAGAGCCAAAGCTCGCCGCAAACGATCAATGAGAGCTTTGAGCTTCAATCTGTGTTTTGAATTTGCTCATCGTAGCCTGAAGTTGGGCATCAAATTTCTTGGCGAGAAAAAGCGGCATGAAGAGGCTTAAGACTCCTTCGCAGTCGATAGAAAAATAGAGTTCCAGCTGATTGGACGATTGCTGCGTCAGTCGGTGATAAAAGATGAATCGCGTTCCTAGAATAGAAAATTCATCAGTGTAGTCGTGCAGATGCTCGACCTGAGTTATGCGTAGCTTGAACACCTGGTTGTCTTTGACAGTTAGGGTACCAGTGCTGCCGACTCGAATTGGATTTTCGAAGTGAATAGAGCTAATAAATTCGTCCCAGTCAAGCATATTCTGCCAGTCTAGGAGTTTGGCCCACGCTGATTGAATGTCGCCGTGTAGAGTGATGCTGTGTTGTGCCAACCTCATTATTGCACCGCCAGTGGTTGAATTTAACGGAATCAGTAATTGGTAATTTGTGTTCGACTGCCATTAACGGTGTTCGTCGTCTTAATGTCAGTCGTGCGCGCTCTCATCATTTGAAAGTTGGACTCTTCTTGATTTTGCAAATTTTGGCGAACGATTTTGAGGTGCATATATTCTGGATCTTGCACGCAAAGGGCGTAAGCAATTTTCTTTTCTTGCTTCTCTATTTGTTTATTCGCTTTGTTAGTTTGTTTTTGGATTTGAGCTGGCGTCATGCCATCGTTAGCGGCTATGTGCGCTGGGTATCTTCCCTCTGCTATATCTTTTGAACGAACCTGGTTGAAAGCTGCTCTTTCCTTAATCTCTATTGCCTGCTTAAGGTCGCCTATCGCGCTTGCATTGGCGGCTGGCAGAACAGACATCGCTAGCATAAACGCGCCTAATTGGTTTAATTTGGCAGACAAGGAGTTGATTGTCATTGCTTAACTCGCGAGAAGGTGGCGAAGGAGATTTTTGCAGGTGTGTTCGAACGCTTCAAAAAAGACCGCCGAGGTGGCTGTGATAGAAAAGCATTTCGCGATAAATGTACAGTGCCACCAGAGCTGCAATAGTCAAGATTGCAAAGATTGACCATTCTAAAGTCGGTCCCGGCCGTTTGAACGCCATCACGCATCTCCTTACGCGTCCTGCACATCATAAGGGGAATTCAATTGTGGCACGATACCAGAGTTGTAATTTTCGCATTTGCAATTTTGTAGGGTTGGTCATGGTCATTTTAATAGTCCTGCTTTTGAGCCCCAACTGCTAGCTCCGCTAACATTCAATAATGAAGACAAAATTGAATTGTAGCGACTTGCGCCTCTGGCTTCTTTTCACGTCGATACATTAGTCGATTCTAGCTGCATCTGCATGACAGATTTGAGTGTCTCTTCGCAAAAATTCCTTCTCTGGAGAATCTCTCTCAAACCTAACAGTTCCAGAAAAAGCAAATCTTACCCGAGCGTATTCGCGTTGTGTGAGAACTTGTCATGAATTGAATGCAGAGACAAATTCAACCCCTGAAAGGAAACGACAATGCAACGACTTAAAATGATGTTCGCATGCTGGGCCCTACTTGGCGCAGTTTCGCTAGGCATGGCCGTACCGGCACAAGCACAAGTTGTGCGACAACCTATCACAAAGAACGGCATTACTTGCTACCAGCACGTAGGCGGAACATATCCAGAAAACGGGTTTTACTACTTCTGCGGTGACGATAATGACCCGAATGAAGAAGAAGTGTTAAACAGTATTCGGGCTGCACTGAATACATCCCCGGCCGTCAATGCCAAGATGATCGGGAATGATGCAACGTTCTACATTTGGAAGAATTCGACATATCGAGCTACGTACAATGCATCAAAGCCCCCGACGCAAGCCGTTCTACAAACTTACTACAATTCCCAAATCGGTATTGAGGGCGATACCTTCAACTTCATCAGTAACATCTACTCGACTATTGCCTATACCAATGGTTTCCCAAATTTTCACCTGGAGGGTACGGGAAACATTCAACATACCGCACTGCATGAAATGGGTCATGAGTACGATGAAGCAACTGGATTCGCAACAGCAAATCCTGCATTTTCGAGGGCGGTCAGTGTTGATCAAGTCTATATGAATACCCATGCCGTGAACCCTTCGGCGGCTACACTACGCAGTACCTATGGCTACTACCTCAACCCGAAGCCCAACAACATCCCACAAATGTGGACGGAGGCGTATGCTGAAGAATTTGCTGAATATATGATTGCGCAAAATCCGCAAAACGGAGGTATCGGCACCCCCGATCCTGCTGAAGCGGCGGCACTCAAACCTTACTTTAAGGCGAGTAGCCTTTATGTCGACAAAAACATCGTCGACGGACGTCAGCCCACCGAGGCTGAACTTGTGACCGTCAATGCGGGTAATGCGTTGCCAGGCTGCACATTGATCAATACTAACAGTGGATGGCCAAATCAAAACGCATACTATTGCGGTACGAATCCAAATGGTGACCAAGGCAATATCAATGCGTTCTTCGATACGCTGGTCAACGACGGACAGGGGTTTCTTGGCACTCAAAACCAAAACCAGAACCCAATATTTTATCTCTTCCCTACCGCAACAGCAGCCAATACGGCTCTTGTAGCTCTCAATGTGGCTATGACAGCAAACACTCCATCACAGACTTTCTATGGTGCCGGTGTCAGTGCAGTTGTCGAAACCATTGGCAAAACTCAGGTGGCTATTGCGAATCGAACTCAACACGAGCAAGGTCGCTGGCTAAATCAGTATTCGTTCACAAGCCCTAGTGGCAATACCACCCTGGTATCGGACTCCTCTGGCTGGACCACGGAACTAAACTTCGACATCGTAGCTTTCAACAAGCTTGGGGGCTGTGCCAAAGACGTAAATGGTGTGGCGGTGTTCTCAGGGCAGAACGACTATCTTGGGAAACCAATCTGCAGTGGGACTAAGCTCTCAAGCACATATTCCGGTCTAAAGAATTGGAATGTGGTGCTCAAGGCTTGGCCGGTATTGTCAGATACTCAGGACGGAGGAGCTACTGGTGGAGTGTTTGCCGAGTTAATGGCCGTTCAGACTGGAGCGCAAGTCGTGGTCAACCAGATGTATGCATACCAAGACACGTATCTTGGAAATATATCTGGTGAGTTCGAATGCACCAAGGCGGTTATAAGCGGACTTATCGAAAGCAATAACCCGTCGCAACATCTGCCTCCTTCTCCGATTTGCCCAGCCTACTAATAAACACTTAGTAAGCGAGAAGGAACTTGGGAGAGGTTTTAACTAGTAATAGTTAGAACCTCTTTTTTTGATTTTTTTGAGAATATTCGGCTTTGATCGGCGGCGGGGCTTCGTTTCTGGTTTCTTTTTTGTCTGCAATAGCAGACCGGTCGATTGTTGTCGTAAAATATGATTCAATACGAAGTGCTGATACGTAACGATATCAGCAGAAGGCGTGTCACACGTTTGGCGCGGTCGAAGCTTTCCTCATAGCCCTGCCACTTTTAGTGCCCTTAGAACGAACCTAAGCTATCTCAGATTCGATTCTTTCTGCAGTAAGTCACGCTTAAATTCTGAAATGGCAGCGAGCAAATTCAACATGAGTTGGGCGGTCGAAAGATCTATGTCTGGGCCGTTGAGGGTCCTATGGCAACCTGGTGAGCCTCAAGATCCTCAATTGTGTTGTGCAAATCGGCTGTACTCCGGCTCCATTGCGACAGCTCTGAGACGAGCACCAAGTCTATTGGAGGCTTCTTGTATAGATCCATCACCTTCTTGCGTTCGACTTGGTCATTTGTCGTCTCGCGTGCTGTCCCTTTGACGATTGCCACGATTTCGAAATTGCTGCGACTGGCATAGGTAGTCAGTTCTGCGACCTGCCGCGTTCCCTTGTATAAAGTGCTAAGAGCTGTACCAGAAACCCTCCAAACATTTCTAGCATTGATCATGGATGCCACCACATATAGTGCTTAGATGTTTGAGATCTTTTTGACAGGCCCAATTCAAAGGTAGATGTAGTCAGATGTCACTGTATCATGATCACCCAACAGGGTTATTTTAGGCAGCCAAATTACCAAGAAATTAGTCTCTAGATTGCCCGGAAGAATCAGTCCGAGAGCGAGTTTGCAAGACATATCTGGACGCCAGTCATTTGCGGATGTCTTGAGGAGTTTTCAAAAGTAATTGAAATACCCCTTTTATCAAATATAATGTCGCTTTGCGGAACTGACGTCGATGAAAAAGCCCTTTTGACCATAGCCTGGATCAAAGAATCGTCTTCAGTATTACCGGCACTTATTACCATCTCAGTTTCAGCCAATAAGCTACCTTTCGTTGGCTTGAGTTTGCATCTAATGAATTTATCACGCAATTTCTTCATCAAGACTTTGTAGTAAGGGTCTCTTTCAATCGACAGTTTGAGTTTCTCGACCCAAGGAGTTGCGTCTCTGATGGCCTGAGTTTCTTTTCTTGGCATATTGGACATCTGATCAAAACGGATCGCTTTGGCAGGCAATGTGTAAATGCTAACCAATAACATAAAAACGAGCCAGACAGGCATAGTCATTCAGACCTATTTTTTCACAGTGGCTAATTGAATGCTCGGTAAAAAATCTGTGGAGGATTTCTCCTCCACAGATCTATATTACACTCTCGTCTAATTAAGTGCAGGTATTTGATTAGGAAGATACCATCCTGGGAGAGCAGTAGCGCACAATCCCGGAGCTGGAGACGGCCCGTTATTGCCAGCGATTTCTGCTGTTGCCCAAGCTTGCATACAGTTCAAATAACCGTTCAACACAACTTTATCCATCATTGGACGAGCACTCGTAGGGTTACCTCCTCCATTTCCATGTGAGGTAATGGCAAACATTTGAGCGTTAGGGTCCAAGTACGGTGCTAGAGCCGGAGGGGATGGGCCCCAAAATCCAACTTCTAGCTGGAAAAGAATGTAGCTGTTAGATGGATTGCCAGGCCAGTCTGTTGTGTTGAGAGTTTGGTCTGGTACGATACCGTCGCATATTGTATGTCCGTTAAGAAGATCAACCACCCCATAAAATGGTGCATCTTCGTCTCCGCACGGAGCCCTAAGAGTTGATGCGTGTGACGTTGCATCCAAGACTAAATAATCGAGAGCAGCTAGATCTCGAAGAACGTAGTTTTTATAGGGCGCTCCTTTAGATGGCAGATTGAAGGCAAGGTCGACAAGGTGCCCTGTTTCGTGACCGCTAACTTCATAGTATTGAATACTTGAGTAAGTGACGATCGATGTCCCACCTATCGAGCCTTGCTCGAAAGGTGCTGTATAGGTAAAGGCTGTGTTGACACCATTGCTTAACCCGTTGAATGTAGAACCACCAACCAATGGATTCTTGGTGTCTGCCCAGAAAGCGTTAAAATCCGTTGCCTTCGCGAAAGCATAGACCTTTACTGGAGGCGTGGCACCGCTAAGTAAACCCTCCAAATTCGGTAATCCATCGATTACGGCCGCCGGAATTTGAGCCTGACTGTTTTGACTCGTTTGAACACCTCCTTGAGTACAATCCCAGTAAGCACTGGGAAAGGTATAGCCAGTTTTCCATTGCTGACAGTACACCCCTTGTATAGCGATGGCTCCATCGAAGTCACTCTGTCCGAGCAATGATCCACCATCAACCTTTATTACGGTGTTAACATCGATTGGAGTGTTATTTCCACCTGTAAGTTCGTTAAAGTTACCTCCTTTACCTGATCCGATTGCACCTGCTGACGCGTTTATGCTCGCCTTCGACAAATCCACGGCGGCGAAAATGCTGCCAAAGAATACAATTCCACCATTGCCATTGCCTTGCCCAGACGCGTCAAATGTTGTCGTACCTACACTAAGACTGTCACCATTATTGACCTTTATAGTTCCCCCATTACCATTGCTACCGGCGGATTTTCCAGCTGCAACTGAAACGGAGCCACTAAATGACACGGTAGCTACGTTTTCAATATCGATAGTCCCACCGTTTCCAGTACCAGTACTGTTTGCAGACAGACTAACGGCACCATTTCCCACTGTGAGCATTCCGCCTACAGTCGAATTCTTTACAAGCAAAGTCCCACCGCTGCCAGCACCGGAGCTATTTGTTTCGATCGTTTCGGTTCCAGTCAAAGTGACCAGTCCGCCGGTTAAAGTTATGTTTCCGCCATTGCCAATGCCCTGACCAGAAGCGTTGATGGTGGTACCTGTGGCAACATTAAGTGAGCCCATATCATGGAGATTGATATTACCGCCGCTTTTAGTACCTCCAGTACCGGCAGCTGTAGAGAGAGTACCGCCTAAAGACAACGTCGAGATGTACCCCACCTCAATATTGCCACCAGCACCGGTGCCAGTGCTGGTGGCTAGTAGCGATAACGAACCTGCAGCGCTAGTTCCTACTGAAACAGAAGTGCCTCCCAGAATTGTGATGTTACCGCCATTGCCTGTACCTTTACCGTTCACATTAATAGTGGCGCCAGTTAGGGTTGACGTTACGGAAAAACCGCTGCTATTTATTGTAACCGTGCCACCATTGCTATTGGAACCTGTCGCGGACGCCGTAACGGCGTTTCCAGAATCCATAGTGACGGTGCCTGGATTCGGATTTACGTCGATAGTGCCTCCATTACCGCCGGTCGCGCCACCATTTGCCACCAACAGGAATTCACCGACCTTGGTTCCAAGCGTCAAATTGCCACTGCCTGTGAAAAGCGTGATGTTGCCGCCATTGCCGGTATTTACGCCTGTCGAGTTTATAGTGACGTTGGGCTTGACTGGCTGAGTCAGACTGCCAGCATAAATGGCGACAGCTCCAGCGTTACCGCCGGTCGAAGGACCGTTGGAATTAAGTATGACCGGGGCCGTTTCATTGAAAGCAAGCGCAGAACCTGTACCTGTCGAAAGTTCGACCAATGCCGCCGAACCATTGGCACTGAGTGTTACTGCGCCCAGACCGGAAGCGAAGGTAAGAGGGGCACCTTGTATACTCACATGAGCATTTGCACCGTTCCCATTGACGACGAGTGCGCCTGTACCGTTGATAGTAAGGGGTGTAGTGGGAAGAGCCGTAGATGACAAGTATATCGGGACGCTTCCGAAATTGTCTGAAGCACTGTCGGCTCCTTGATTGTTGATTTGAGCGGCAGCATTCGGAGCAGAAGTCGGCTGAGGGCCTGTAGAGTTTATTGTTAGTCCAGTGCCATTTAAAGTGAGCGTGGACGCTGCTAATACAACGAAGTGTTGAGGATGAGAAGCGGCCGGGGCTGTATCTGAGGCTGTCAGAGTCGTACCAGCTACTGTGATTGTTTTTGCGATATAAAGCTGCTCACCGGCAGGATAGGTGGCATTTCCATTTGTGGATATTGTTCCAGACCCAATGGTTATGGGCGCTGTACAGGTAGTGTCATCGACTTCATTGCAAGCATCAACAATAATTGAGCCTGGTACGGCACTTGCAGAAGTTGCTGTCAGATTGGCTCCGGCTGCGATAGAGATGCCGCCATTTCCACCATTGGTGATGTAGATGCCACCAACGGTAGGCGCAGGACTCCCGGTGTTGTTTGCATTTATTGCACCATTTACGCCATTGACGCTGCTCGCGCCAGTGGAAAACTTCGTCGTGCTCGTTGTGGGCGTAGCCACAACATTTGCATGGACTGTAATTTGACCGCCATAGCTTGTGATTGGACCGCTGCTTACGTTACCGCCTGCCATCAGAAAGATAGATTGCATCGCTGTTGCTTGCTGTGCAGCAGAGACGGCACCTGTGATAGCTATGGTATCCGCAGCAGAAGTTGTAGGAACCTGGATGGCAACAAAACCGCCCGCTGTAACAGCTCCGTTGATTTTGACGGTGTTGCTACCGTTGACAGTGACTGAGCCATAAGGTGTCGGAGTGCCAGGAGTTGCTGTGCTTATCAGGCCTTTGGTTGTTATGTTGTTTCCATCGATACCAATACTTCCACTGGTAGTTGTTATGGCGCCATTAACCGTAGTGTCACCGCCGTAATCCTGTAGAATCACTGACCCGTTTGATGCAGTGGATGTGGCAGAAGCAATTGTTATGCCAGTTTGGGCCGTAATCTGGACTCCATCTTCACCTGACAAGGCACCTGTTGTGACCTGTCCATTTTGAGAGGTGACGGCGATTCCACCTCCAGTGACAGTGATGCTTGGCAAAGTGCAATCGTTCTGGACAGTAAGAACAAAGCTGCCAACTTGATTTATCGGGTTGGGATAGTTTGCAAGGCAATCATCTGTCGCATGAGCTGCTCCACTTCCGAGCAACATAAACGCGGCAACAGCTAATCCTGGTAGTATTCTTCGCATTTTGTTTCCTTTCGATAAAGGTTGAAGATCCGGTGGTAGCGAAAGTTTTTCTGATGACGGCTTCATCTTTTAAATCCTAGTCAAGGTTTCGATTTTCCATCTGCTTTCATCCAAGACAAACATCCACTTCCTGCCAGACCTGGCGGAGAAGGTGTTTTACGAAGGTGCGATAGATTGCGTTTTCTGATGTCCGCTGTGTAATTTGGGAAAGAGCTGATGGACCTTCAACACTTGCAAATCAGATGGGTTAGAAACCCAAAAAGTGTCTATTTACGAATGGCTCTATCGGAATTGCAGAAGAAAAACTCGAATCTCAATCTTTCCTTAACGTGGCCACGCTGGCCTAGCCAAGTGCAGACTGTGGTAAGCAGTGATCGCTAGTAAACCCGGCCTAGCCAAGTGATTTCAGTTCCTTTGCAGTCACCTTTTTGATACCACTATTGCACTGAGCCTACTGCAACTCATGGTGTTCGCTCTGTCTCTGCTTGAGTATCTGGTCCACTAAAACGCTGTATTGGTGCGAGCTGAGGCTGATTGGCAAACGGATCTTGCCATAACTTGTTACTGTTACTACCAGGCACCAGGGGTGGAGTATTCGGCGAAACGATTGACGGTGCCAGGGTTTGAATCAGATATGTTATATTGATTTTGCGCGTCGTAGTCCATTTTCTAATATCCAGCGGCCGCGCCGAGAAATGAATTGAAGAGGGGGCTGTTTCCCGCGTAATCTCGTTCTGGGTGCCACTGTACGCCAACGGTGAAACCACGCTCAGGAAGTTCAATCGACTCAATGATGCCGTCTTCGGCTTTAGAGGATACTCTGAGCCCCGCTCCTAAGCCGCCAACGGCTTGGTGGTGCGAGCTTGGCACATCAATTTTTTCAAAGCTAAAAATCTTCTTTAAATGGGATGATTTATCAAACTTGATTTGATGACGACTGAAGTCGCTGGCTTTTTCATCAGCAACCACGTGCTTAATCGACGTTTGGGAATCTATTCCATCGTCAAGGTGCTGCACGAGAGTGCCACCAAGGGCGATATTAAGTAGTTGATGACCGGCGCATATGCCGAGTATCGGTAATTGCGTGTTTAGTAGGCACATGCGCATCAAACGAATGTCAAAGTCCTGACGCAAGGGATGGGCGAGGTCTATTTTTTCGTGAGGCAAGTTGCCGTAAAGGTCCGGATTGTAATCCTTGCCACCCGTAAAGATGATTCCAGAAACGACGCTCAGAAGTTGATTCAAGTCCTCATCCGGCATCGGCGAGATGAGTATGGGAATTCCTCCGGCAGCTTGAACTGCCCGAGAATAAGTGGCGTTTAAAACAAACTGTTCAGAGGTTCCCGGTCGTATGTCTAGATTTATTCCGATCAAAGGTTTCATTAGTCAGGCTCAATGAGGTGTGGCTGTTGTCTACTGTGGCGCTGTTCTTGCAACAGCAGCAACAGAGCTCTTGGCTCATCGGCATAGATAACATAATGATTGCTTTGACGGACGACATCATTTCGAACCCGGATTACTTGGCTGGACGATATTACAACACACAAAGATGTGTGATGAGAAGGTAGCGGACAAATTTGCTCTGCAAAACTTCACTTTAGGCTTCAGGAAGGTTCGGCAAATGACCATCACCGCGGACCAATCCCTCGACCCTGTTTCAAATTCCAAACAGCGATTGCCAGCGCATCTATTTCTTCACAGGTGTTATACAGAGCAAACGATGGGCGCACAGAACTTTCTAGTCCGAAGCGCCTCAAAATTGGCTGTGCGCAATGATGACCGCCTCGCACTGCAATTCCCTCTCTGCTCAAAGCAGAGCTAACTTCTTCTGTCTTATAGCCTTCAAGCGTAAAGGAAAGAACGCCAGCCTTATCAGCTGCGTTGCCGATGATTCTTAATCCGGGAATCTGTTTTAGAGCATTTGTCGCATAAACAAGTAGATCATGTTCATGACGAGCGATATTATTCATGCCGATTCGTTGCAAATAATCGAGCGCTGCACCAAGACCAATTGCGTCTGCAATGTTGCCTGTGCCTGCTTCAAAGCGCAGTGGAGCTGCCTGGTACAGAGTTCGTTCAAAAGTCACATCCTGGATCATGTTGCCACCACCTTGCCATGGTGGCATACCTTCAAGCACGGCAGCTTTGGCGAAAACGGCGCCAATGCCTGTCGGTCCAAAGACTTTGTGACCGGAAAAAACGTAAAAATCACAATCGTACATTTGCACATCTACGCCCATGTGCGAAACAGCTTGAGCACCATCAACAAGTACTTTCGCTCCATAACGATGGGCGGATTCAACCATTTGCTGTACAGGTGTGACTGTGCCCAGAGCATTTGAGACTTGAGTAAACGAAACGAGTTTGGTTTTCGGTCCTAGCAGTCTTTCATATTCATCAAGGAGAATTTGCCCATGATCATCTACTGGAGCAACTCGCAGCTTCGCTCCTTTTTCTGCGCAGAGCATTTGCCATGGAACGATGTTAGCGTGATGTTCGAGCCAACTGATGACGATTTCATCGTCTTTTTTGATATTCTGTCGCCCCCAGGATTGAGCGATCAAGTTGATTCCTTCAGTTGCACCGCGAACAAAAATGATTTCGCTGGGGCTTGAGGCATTTAAAAAACGCGATACGCTTTCACGAGCCTTTTCATAGGCGTCAGTCGAGCGTGCAGCTAAAGTATGAGCGGCTCTGTGCACGTTAGAATTTTCGTGCTCGTAAAAATATTTGAGCCTATCAATTACTGCTTTGGGCTTTTGCGTAGTGGCAGCATTATCGAGCCATATGAGTTTGCGTCCGTCCACAATTTCTTCCAAAATTGGAAAATCGCGACGAATCGCCTGAACATCAAATTGACCAAGCGACGGCTGTAAGCCTGAGATAGAAGGTTGATTGAGACCGTAAGAGTCTGCCGACTGCAAGATGGGTAGTACTTCTAAGCCCTTTAAATAGCTGGACGTTGTTTGAAAATCTGAACGCGAATCGACGGGTAAACCGGTTGGCACTCCAGATGGAAAACCAGGTAAAAATTCAGAGTAATCATTTTCTGAGAATCCAGTTGGCATAGCTGCCGGAAAACCGGCCGGATGCACCATCGACCCAGGAATCTGAGGAGCACCGACAGATGCCAGAGGAAGACCATTACCGCCTGCATTAAAAAGCGGTCGGATTTCTTCCAAGAAAGAAAAGGATGGTGCAGCGAAAACACTATTAGCGCCAAAATCAACAGGCATTTGCTGAGTCGAAAAATCTTGCCCCAGCGAACTATCTGTGATTTGAGTCAATGCATTGGTCGCACCGTTCAAATCATTTGTTGAAACAGGCTCTGAAAACGTCGGCAAAGACACGCTTTCATAACTGCCAACGAAATTTTCGGCAGATTGCGAATTAATTGGGACTTCCTTAAAAAAGGAATTGGCTAATTCAGTGAGTATGGACGGTTGCAAAAAATCGGGAAGGTTGACCGCAGACAGGTCTGTTTGTGTCACTTCATTGGTTGCTTGCGCTCTGGCAGCCTGTGCTGCCAGAGCTGCCTGCCGAGCCTGTTGTTCTTGATCACTTGTAGTCATGATAATTACCAATTTCGACGTTCTCGAGCACCGCTATGGCGTCATCGGTCAATATGGCTGCGGAACAATAAAGTGAAATCAAATACGAAGCCAGTGACTTGTTGTTGATCCCCATAAAACGAACAGACAGACCAGGTGTTTGTTCACCAGGCAATCCGGGTTGGAACAAACCAACAATCCCTTGCTTTTTCTCGCCAACACGAAGGAGCAAAATGTCCGACGTGCCAGAATGCCCTTTTTCTGCATCTTTTATGTGTAGTTTGTCGCAGGGAACCAGTGGCAAGCCCCGCCAGGTCAAAAATGGCGCACCGAATAATGTCACTGTTGGTGGTGGCACGCCCCGGCGTGTGCACTCGCGTCCAAAAGCCGCAATGGCTTGAGGATGGGCTAAAAAGAACGATGGCTCTTTCCAGACCTTTGCTATCAATTCATCCAGATCGTCAGGCGTTGGAGCACCCTTGCGAGTTTTTATGCGCTGACTTTTTGGCACATTTAAAAGTAAGCCATAGTCGCTGTTATTGATCAATTCGTCTTCTTGCCGCTCTTTGACCTGTTCAATGGTCAAGCGAAGCTGTTCTTTGATCTGGTCGAAGGGATTACTAAAAAGATCAGAGGCGCGAGTGTGAACATTCAAAATTGTCGAAATGGCGCTCAGTGTATATTCGCGCGGATTTTCTTCGTAATCGACATAAGTTTCAGGTATGGTCTTTTCTTCTTTGAGAGCGCACGCGACCTCGACAGGCTTATCTGCAACGCGGTTTACTCGTAGAATACCGGCTTCGAGTGGTTTCCAATCCAGTAGCCGAACCAGCCAGCGAGGCGTGATTTTATCGAACTGGGGCGGCGTTTTAGTGACGTTAGCTAAACGTGATGCTGCTAAATCGCCTAGCGCGTGGTGTTGTGCCATGGGCTCTCCTTGAGTCAAGTAGACTACAAAAGACCATACGCCGGATGCGCTGAAAAGACCAGTGTTGTTAAGTATTTATTCGAATGTCAAAATTTTAGTATCATTATTGTTCTTAACCTACGATTTGAATGACACTGAAATGCGATTCGGCAATCTGATTCGAAGGTTCGCTTGTAAAGCTTTGCGTAAACAAAGAGCATGCACTATATTTGGCTGTGTGATAATCACCCCAGTTCCTTTCCGCGGCTTAGTTCAATGCATAAGTTCACGCAAAATCAGCTCAGTCAAAACGCTCGCGGTTGCGACGTTGAGCGTTGCTTTGTGTTGAATTGCTCTACTTGCTGCTGCAATATGTGTCCCACAAGGGACAGCAAATAACAGGCTTGCGCGGCCGGTACTTCGCGCACATCAGTTTTAAATAAATCCAATTACCAATTTACGGCTTGAGCTTATCAACTTAAGTTCAACTGTTGTTATGGCCATTTGTTTTATGGCACTGTATTTAGTGGCATGGCTTTGCGTCGCCATTTTGCATTTGTCGATGAACAGTATTATCTAGGAGTATTCCGCATGCCAAACGTATTCTTGACTGGCGTCAGTGCAGTCAACCTCGCACTTATTAAAAAACTGCTTTCCAACGGTTACAAGACAACTGTATTGGTACAGAACAAGGAATCTATGGAACTCGCGAAGACGGTCGGGGCGATTCCTGTTGCAGGGGACCTCATCCGTCCTGAAACATATGTGCAGTTGTTAAAAGAGGCAGATATCGTCTTGCACAGCCCAAACATATTTGATCTGGGGGCCGGCCCCCTTGAATCTGTTGCTGTCGAGACGATTACCAGTGTTCTTAAAGACACACATAAGACTTTTATTTACACCAGTCATACCTGGGTTTTGGGCAGCGCAAATAACATTCTTGCAGATGAGAAAACTCCGGTGGCACCGATCTCGCTTGTGGCTCCACTGGCCCATTTCGAAAAGAAGGTTCTCCAGGCAGCCCATACAGGTATTAGAAGCATCGTTGTGAGATTGGCCAATGTATATGGCTATAAAGGTGATTTCGTGGAGACCTACATCAAGCGCACAGTAAGAGAGAAGACTGCTCATTTTGCTGGGGACGGATACAATTCCCTCTCGATCATTGCGCTTGAGGATTTACTTGATTTATATCTTGTTGCGATCGATAAAGGCGTGGCTGGCGCTATTTACCACGGAGCTAATGGCAAACCAGTAAGTGGCAAAAACTTTGCGGAACTTGTTGGACGAATAGTCGGTGTGCCCGAGACCATTGGTTTGTCGCACGCAGAGCTTAAAGTTAGCTATGGTGCGTTGGCTGAGGCTTATTCACTCAATCAAAAAATTTCTTTTAAACATACGAAAGAAGAATTAAATTGGGTGCCTGAGCACCTCGATTTGAAACCATACATTGAGCAGGCAGAAATGAATTTGTCCGCAGGGCTACTTGCGCTCTCTTAGTTTAGAATTGTCTGCGAGGATTCGTTAGGCAATGCTGAAAAGACAAATCGAGCTGGCTTTATTTCATACCGATTTTAGGCTGCTAGTTTTGTGGTTAATTTGCCATTCATAATCACAATTTTCGATGGCGAGCGCCTGGGCTTGCATGGACGATATTTCGAGATGGTGGCTATTGGTGTTGTTGCGTCGAGTTTAATAGTCTCTTTGATTGCTGTTAAGTGGAGAGCGGCGCTGACTCGTCGATTCCAATTGGAGTTTCTGGAGACGGCTGCAAATCTGGATATCCGGCAAGCTGTTCCCACAGAAGAAAGTTTTGCCAAGCGTCCACGCAAAATTGTTTTCTATGAACGTGTCGGTGGGAATCCGCCAGAGGTTTATCAGTGGTGGATGTTAGCAAACCCATTTGTCTGGCTGATTGGCCTTTATCTCTTGAGCGCTTGCACGGTCGATGAAGATTTGCGCAAACACGGTCAGTTGTGCTCTGCCAAGCTAGTGAGTTCCAGAGAGACCAACGATACCTGGCTATCGAGAGGCACCACTATCTCCAAATTTCAAACGGATTTGACTTTTGAGTACCTTGTTAAAGGCAAGCATTATGTCGTCCAAACAAGCGACTCGCCTAAGTCTGGTAGGTTCACCGAGAGCGGTTCTTGCACTCTTTATGCTCTTCTGGAAAGACCCACTATTCATGAACCAATTGGTGAAGAAGGTGGTACTAAGCAGCGGGCCGATTTTTATGTCGCTTCGCTTCTTGCGATAGTGAATTTGCTTTTTGAATTTTGATCTGGTTTCAACCACTCCGGCATCGACGCCTGGTTGCTGCGGGGACACCGGTTACCGTCAAAGTGAAGACCATTGGATATAAGCAGACTGGTACATCTATTGATTGGTTTGGCTCCGTGCAATCTCCTGTCGTTATCGAGCTGCCTGCGGGCAATGAATTTGTCGAGAAGGAGTTGACAGTTGATGCCTCTGAATACAATCGATTACAGGTAGGCGCTCTGGAACTCGCACTCGTAGATCCGTGGTTCCAAGGGAATGTAATCCTCTACAGATTTTGCAAATACCGTTTGACAGAATAGTAAGTTTAAAAGTAGAAATATAAATTCGCCAATAAATATGCACAATTAATTCTCCGCTTTGTCCTTTTTAGAAGAAAAAAACTCTGAATCTCATTGCTAGCTTAGCAATCGCGGGTTCACACACAGCTGTTCGTTGGACATAAAAGTACTATTGTTGGCTATCAGAAGATGGTAGGATTCCAAATGGACAATGGACATTGTCACGGTAGCCCTTTTTTAACAAGGACCTACGTTCTCAACAGTTTGAGGGCGCTGTTTGGGTTGAGTGAAATTCCCCACAAAAAGTAGGGGCGATGGAAAAAGTGGAAACATTTCCACAAACGCAAGGAGTGATGTGATGGATGTAATTCAACCGAAGAAAGTTGACGACTTGCGATTAAAAAAATTGCCCTTGAATACGAAAACAGGCTCAATTCCGGCCCTCGGCTTCGGTACTCTCATTCCAGATCCAGTAGTCACGCGAACAGCCACGAAAGCTGCTCTGGAAGCTGGCTTTCGTGTTCTGGATACAGCAGAACGCTACAGGACAGAAAAAGAAGTTGGCGAGGCATTGCATGAAGCGATCGTCGAGGGCACTGTCAAGCGTGAAGATGTATTTTTGATCACCAAAGTGTGGAACACCAATCATCGTCCAGAGCGAGCTAAATTGGCATTTGAAGCGAGCCTGAAGAAGCTTGGAGTTGATTATATCGACCTCTATTTAATCCACACCCCATTTGCGTTTCAACCAGGAGAAGATCAAGATCCTAGAGATGAAAGCGGGAACGTAATTTACGATAAAGAGATTACTTTGCTCGATACCTGGCGAGGGCTGGAAAGCATTGTTGATGGTGGCAAATGTAGAGCTATCGGTCTATCTGATGTTAACCTCGAGACGGTGAAATCGATTTATGACGCGGCGAGAATAAAGCCCGCTGTCGTTCACCTAGAAGCACATCCATACAATCCTGAATCGGAAATGCTCGCGTACTGCAAAGAAAACGGCATTATTATGCAGGCGTTTGCACCGTTAGGACACAGTATGGAGCCGCGCCTTCTGGATGACGCTGTCGTTGTCGAAATTGCGAAAAAAATGAATAAAAGTCCAGCTCAGGTGTTGTTGGCATGGGCGTTGCAACGTGGCACCTCAGTGCTGACGACTTCAAAAACAGCAAGTCGCATCAAGGAAAATTTTGATGTCTCTGCAATTTCGGAAGAGGCCATGGATGCCATCAACAACATCGAGACTCGTGTTCGTTTCAATACAGTTGTGCATACCGGCGTTCCTGGATTTATTGCCCGGAAATCTTAGAAATGCGACAGCAGGAGAAGAGTTGAGGAATCATTTTGGAGTCGGCTTGGAGTGATTGAGCGAGCCGTACGCAATCGTACCTTACAGGCTATAACATTAGCAGCGATCGGCTTTGGAAGTTTCATTCTGCCATCGCGAGCCGAATCGACGGCTCTGCAGGGCGCAGAGCCACTATCTTTGCGCGGCGCCGATGCGCTTTCTCTTAATCAGGCTCAAACCATTGCCTTGCATCAAAATCGCGATGTTCTCGAGGCTCAATTAGAAGTCGAGAAAACCGAAGCAAATTTGAAGTCGGTCATCACCACTCGCTTTCCAAAACTTCTAGCGATAGGGTATGCCGGACAACAAGCGGCACCCACGGCAGACGGCAAATACCATCAAAACCTGGCGATTTTGCCTGGTGTTTTACAGCCCGTAACGCAACAATATCGTTTGGGTATGCAGGTCGAAGAGGCAACTATTCGCAAGCGAATCGCATTGCAACGTTTGCGAAGGACGAAACAAGAATCTGTTGCGTCTGTGAAAAGACTATACTTAAATATGCTGGCACTGCAGAGCGCTGTTGCGGGGTTTGAGCAGAATTTCAAGTTTCTGGGTGAGTTGGTACGGTACGTAAAAGCGGAAGTTGACAAAGGCTCGGCGCTGCCGATTGATTTACTTCTTGTGCAAGCAAGGTTGGCGCGCGCTGATTTCGAAGTCGATCGTGCCAAAGATGATTTGATCACGCAAGGGCAGACGCTGAATAGGCTTCTGGGGCGTCCACCACAGGCGTCGATCATGCTGACGGAAGAACCAATGACGCCTTTCACAGACGTAAGTGAAAATGGCACCATCGACGATGCGCTCGCAAATCGTCCTGAGTTAGCGGAATTAAAACTTACTGTTAATCAACAGCGCCTCGAAAGTAAAATTGAGTTATCTCGCTATATTCCAGACATCAGTGTGGGCGCCCTCGGAAGTTATGCCAGCCATATGAACCCTCCGCTCCCCACCAGGCTGACATCCATTGGTTTTCTGGGCGTCTGGGAGCCCTGGGACTGGGGGCGAAGAATTCAATTGAGTAAAGAATCGGAAAGAGCGATGAGACAATCTAAGATCAAACTGCTTGATGTCACAGATTCTGTTGCCATATCTGCAGACAAAGCAAGAAGGGCGATAAAAGTTGCCGTGAAAGAGGTTAAAGCCGGAGCACTTGCAGAATCGAGTACTCAGGAGCAAATGCGTGTCGCTAATCGGAGATTCAAAGCCGGCGCCGCTTTACTGAAAGATGTTCTGGAAGCTCAATCGGCCTATGCAAAGGCGATTGCTGAAAACGTCCAGGCTAAGTCGGATTTCACAACAGTTCGCGTAGATTTAGACGAAGCATTGGGGAGGGACTTTTGATGACGGAGTTGCGCCATGACTGACGAGAGTAACCAGGTGCAGGAGCCAATTTCACAGCCTCCACCTAAAGCAGGATGGTCAGCCAGATTGAAACAATTTGGTAGCTGGGTTCCGCGTGACCTCATACCAATCATCGCTCTTGCGGCGACTATTTTTCTCGTCATCCTTTTTGCAAACGATTGGAAATTCTGGGATGGTATCGGTCCGTTTGAAACCACCAACGACGCTTATGTCAGAGCGGATGTTACGCCTCTTAGTACTAAGGTTTCAGGCACGGTATCAAAGGTTTTGATACAAGATTTCGAGCAGGTGAAAAGAGGACAAGTTTTGGTCGAGCTACGCAACGACGATTTTATCGCCCGAGCCAATCAGGCTGAATCACTGTACGAACAGGCCCTCGAGAACATCAATACGGTGAGCAATCAAATTGCAGTGCAAACGCAGCATATTGAAAGTGCCCGCTTATCGACCTTAATTGGCGGCGAGGACATCAATCGTGCGACCGCGTCGGTTGGCGCAACAGCCGCATCGCTTAGAGCCGCTAAAGTGAGTTTAGAAGAAGCGCGCGATCAGAAAGCTCAAGGTCAAGCCAGACTTAAAGCCGATCAAGCAATTGAATTGCGAGCGCTTCAAGAAAAGCAGCGGCAGCTTGAACTCTTTGCTGACAAGGCAAGTACACAGCAGACTGTAGAACAGGTGGTTGCCGACTACGATCGCCAGAAGGCGGTCGTCGAAGCGGACAAGTCGGACGTCAGTCGTTTAAACAATGCAATAGCAGCGCGTTCGGCTGATATCGCTAAGTATGAGGAAGACCTGAAATCTACCCATGCGGCCGACGTGCAATCCAGGCAACAACTGAGTTCTCGTGATGCTCAGCTAATCGCTGAGCGAAGGCAAATGGACGTACTCACCGATCTACTTAAAGAAGCTAAGTCTGCTGCCAAAGCCAAATTAGCAGCCTGGCAAGAAGCCAAAGTCGAACTGGATTACACGAGAATTGTCGCCCCGGTTGATGGCATACTCAGCGAGCGCCGCGTTCGCGCCGGTCAGCAGGTGAACGCAGGTACACAGGTGGTAACAATTGTGTCGTCAGTGCCGTGGGTCATCGCCAGTTATCGCGAAACACAATTGCGCAAAATCGCTGTTGGAGATAAAGCCGAGGTCAGCGTCGATGGGCTTGGTAGCGCTGTTTTGAAAGGAACGGTACAGTCGTTGTCCCCAGCGACTGAAGCTCAATTTGCACTGTTGCCACCAGACAATCCAAGTGGCAATTTCACCAAAATCACGCAACGACTGCCGGTCAAAATTGTATTTAATGCCGATCAAAAGCTGGTGCAGCGTGTGAAACCCGGCATGACAGTGATAGCTAAAGTGTTCCCACACCCCTAGTCACAGCACAGGAAAATGCACGTCAATGTCTCCGTTGCAATCTCACGCCCCAAGTGAAAAACCGTCAGTCGCTCCACATGCCCTGATTGGTATTCTTGCCGTGTTCCTTGCTGCTATGAATTCCTCTTTGGGAGGCGGTTTGATAGGCGCTGGCCTTGAGGACTTGCGTGGTGTTTGGGGGCTAGATCTTGATGCCGCAGTCTATATTCCTACGTCATTTAACGCTGCGCAGATGTTTATGGGGCCACTGTCCATTATTCTGGCCGCTCGTTATGGTCATCGGCGGGTGCTTCTATATGCTGGTGGCATCTATATTTTGTCGTCGTTGCTTTTGCCGTTGATGCCACCAAGAGCGATAGTCTTAATTTTGTTGGTAATTGGTGGTCTGGCATCAGGTACCTTCTATCCGCTTGCGCTTAGTTTTATTAGCCGAAATTTGCCAGTTCAGCTCATACCTTTTGGAATCGCTGCTTACACGATGGATTTAATCGGCAGCAATCACATAGTTCATGCGCTGGAAGGGTTCTTTATCGATTATTGGAGTTGGAAGTGGATCTTTTGGACCCCGGCCATTCTCACTTTACCAATGCTTTTATGCGTCAAGGTCGGAATTCCAGTTACTCCAAGAGACCAATTGCTACCGAAATGCATTTATGGCGAGATGCTTTATGTGAGCGGCGGATTGACCATGCTTTATATTGCCTTAGATCAAGGAGAGCGACTGGATTGGTTTAACAATGGTTTGATCAATGGACTCTTGCTGGCAGGAATAATCCTGTTGGTGATTGCTGTCTTAAAACGTCGAATGGATCCTTATCTTGTTCTCGATTTCAGTTATTTGAAGTCGCGAAATATCTTGATTCTCGGGTTATTGGTTTTTATCTTCAGAGTGGTTCTTTTGCGTGTTGTCGCGCTTATTCCCTTGTTCTTAGAGACGTTGCAACACTATCGACCGCCAGAAATTGGGCACCTCCTGTCATTTTCGTTGATACCATTTTTAGTGGCTTTGACAGTTATTGCAGATTTGCTTAGACGAGTTCATGTAAGACTTGTGCTCATCGCGGGCTTTTTTATCCTGGCAGTAATCAATTTCTATGATTCTCATGCGCTCAGCACATGGATTGGAGATGACTTTATCATCCAACAAATGGTTGGCGCAGTTGCAATCTGTATGGCAATATTGGGCACTTTTTCCGGTGTCGTATTCGAAGGACGAATAACGGGCGCTTATAGAAATCGGGCGGGCGCCTATTGCCAGGGAGCATTTTTTCAGGTTGTTCGCCTTTTCGGCGGACAATTGTCGGCTTCTGGTTTGCGCCGATTTATTCAAGTGCGCGATCACTTCTGGCAAACGAAGCTTGTGTCCGGGTTGCAATCAGGCTGGCAATTTGATGGCAGGCTGGCACATCTTGGTACTGCTTTAGCTCCGCAAGCAGCTGGTCCGCTTCAGCGCCCTGAAATTGCCGCCGGCTTGATCGCAGGTTCAGTCAAGGCGCAAGCCTTCACGCTAGCCATCGATGATTCTTTTATGCTGCTGGCCCTTCTTTCTGCAGTGGCGGTGCTTGCAGTATTCATGATGACGCCTATTCCATTGCCGCATCAGTTGCCTGATGCTGCTCCCACAAAAACTTGATACGCTTAGCGCGATGGTATAAGGTGATCGAAGCATTATAGGGTGCATGCCTTGGAAGACGACCTGGAGTTCACAACGAAATCGCTGTCGTCAGACGCAGCGCCAAAATTCAGCCATGGGCGTGGCGACATCGTTCCAGGGACTGTAGTTGCTGGTCGCTACAAGGTTGTCCAGAAGATTGGTGAAGGCGGCATGGCCGTTGTCTATCGTATAGAACAGATTTTTCTTCGCGAAATCATGGCTTTAAAAGTCCTGACCACAGGACTCTCTGATACTGCAATAGTGCGTTTCCAAAAAGAAGCGCAAGTCTGCCGGAAGTTGGACCATCCAAATTTAATTCGTGTTTTTGATTTCGCATTGCTAGAAAACGAGTCTCCTTATCTCGTTATGGAGTTCATCAATGGTGAAAGTCTGGCAGACATCCTCAAGCGACAGGGGCAACTGTCTGAATCTGAAGCCATCGCTATCTTTATACAAATCATGGATGGACTGGCTTACGCACACGATCAAGGAGTGATTCATAGAGACATCAAACCTAGCAACGTCATGATTTGTGATCGAGCAGACAATCAATTGCAAGTAAAAATATTGGATTTTGGTATCGCCAAAATCACCGGTAAAGATACGCTGAATACTATGACTCTTACTGGCACTGGCGAAATCTTCGGCAGCCCTCTTTTTATGAGCCCGGAACAATGCCTTGGCCGAACCGTTGACTTAAGAAGCGATCTTTATTCTATCGGCTGCGCGCTTTATCAAGTCTTGACCGGAGCACCACCTTTTGCCGGTGAATCAGCTTTATCTACAATGATGATGCATCTAGAGCAAGAGCCATTGCCATTGAAGCAAGCCTCTCTCGGAAAAGTTTTTTCGCCTGGCATTGAAAAAGTAACGATGAAACTTCTCGAGAAATTACCAGAAAACCGGTATCAGTTAGCTGCAGACGTTCGCGACGACCTTATCGCTGTAAAAGAAAGGCGTGCCCCACAAAAGCCACAGCCGAGATTGCAGTCGGTAGAGATGAAAGCGAGGGTATCGCCAGCGGTGCTCGCCATGATTGCTGTATGCGTAATTCTAGCAACAGGTTCGATTGCTGTTCTTACGTTGACGAAAAACAAGAGTTCACAAAACACCGTGCCTGTCAGCGCTGAGGCAAACCAGACAATTGGTGGCACTAGCGCCTCAAACATAGTCTCTGCAAGTGAAGCCTCAAAACCAGTCGAACCCTTTTTTGCAGCGGTACCGTTGAAAGATTGGAAATCGGGTCCGTGGACTCTTAATTTTCCAAGTAATGAGCTAGGAGCAGTTGCACTTGCAGATAAGCAAAATAATGTGGAATTTGAGTTGTTGCACACGGTTGCTGCACAAGGTCTGGTAGCGTTCCCGGCCGCTGGTCCCCTAATTTTTTCGACTCACCTGGTCGAAATGAAGCCTTCGGAGCTTTTTCGCTTTAGACCGGATGAGATTCAACAGTTAGCGCTGCTTGACGATAAAATTCACGACCAGACAATTGCTGATATCGCGTACTTCAGAAATCTTCGGGCACTCGATCTAGATAATTGTTTGGCGTTGACTGGTAACTGTTTAAATTCAATCGCTAAACTGCGCAATCTTGTCTATTTGCGAATGCAAACTCCATACGTGGACATTGACCTGGCTCGGTTGGGGCAGATAGTTGCAAATTCGCGAATTGAGACATTCGCTGGTGGATTTTTTGATGGCACAGATAGTTTTTGTCACGAGATTTCTGGAGCAAAAAATATCGTTAATTTGAAATTTCAAAAATGCGACCTTACGGACACTGGAGTGTTTGACATCTCAAAAATGCCTAATTTGCAAATTCTGGATATAGAGGATTGTGGACTAATTACAAAAGCCGGTATGGAAAAACTGTCGGATGTTCGAAGCCTGAAGGCGTTGCTATTATGGCCAACGAGGGTCAAGGCAGATAGCATTCCTGCGTTTAAAAAGCTTCCCCATGGATGTCGTCTTGTGATTGACACGTCGCTATGGGCACCCGCGGATCAACAACTGTTTAAAGAAACCTTTCCGAATGGTAAAGTGCCCTAGGTAAAACTCTGCATGCCTTTCATTTGAGTGCATGTGTTTTTGAAAGTATATTGTGCTGAACAAACCAATTCGGGAAGATTATGTCAGCGGACCCAGACGAACAGATCAAGAAGTGTTCGAAGTGTCATCAAGAAGATCGCACTAGCTTTTCGACTTGCCGATATTGCGGCTACCTTTACGACTCGCACCTTGAGATTAAGAAGCAGAAATCATTGCTGGAAAGTATTGTGGACGCACCGATTCAAAGCGTCCTCGTAGTTTTTGCAATTTGCTCGATTCTGTGTGCTCTGTATGTATCTCAATCTTTAAAAACAACGACAACTGGTCCAAATATGATTTGGGGTGCACATGGCGAAGTGCCGTCAATTCCTGCAGCAATCATTACTTTCTTTGGTTCGCGAATAATTAATAATGCATCAAAATCAATAGAAACGCAGACAAAAATTCTAGAGAAAAAACCTGGCGATTACGGTGCTCTCGTGGCGCGGGGTGACGGATACTGGACAGAGGGGTTGATGCCACAGGCTCTTACCGATTACTCAAGCGCCATCAATGCCAACCCAGACATCCCCAGCGCTTATGAAAAACGGGCTTTAATTTATGATGCTATGGGCAATTATGACCGCTCGAAGCAAGACAGGGAGACCGCAGCGAATTTGAAAACTCATTGACCAGCCCAATAAAGTGCATTCAAATGAAGCAAAATGACGACCTGCAAACGCTATTCCTTGACTCCCGTAAATGACCGGTCTAATGTCTTAGTGGCTATACAAAATTTGCAAGGAAGCACAATTATGACGCAGGTAAAGCAAGGCGCTGTATCCGATGAGAAAGCGATTGGAACACAAAATCTGTTTTCTCCTTTCACCATTCGTGGTGTCACTTTACCAAACCGTATTGCGGTATCACCTATGTGTCAATATAGTGCTACAAACGGCCTGCCCTCCGATTGGCATCTCGTTCATTTAGGCTCAAGAGCGGTGGGCGGCGCGGGACTTGTGATTGCCGAAGCTTCAGGCGTAGAAGCGCGCGGACGAATTACTCCTGGATGTGCCGGTATTTGGTCTGACGAGCACGTCGAACCCTGGCGACGGATCACAAAGTTCATCAAAGAAAACGGTTCTATTCCAGGCATACAGATTGCTCATGCTGGTCGCAAGGCGAGTTGTGCGTTGCCCTGGAACGGTGGAGCTTCTCTCTCGAATGACAAAGGTGGTTGGGACACAATCGGTCCAAGTCCTATCGCTTTTGGCGGTGATTTGACTAAGACTCCGCGGGAAATGAGCGTCGAGGATATTGAAATCGTACGTCAGTCGTTTGTTGACGCTGCTAAGAGAGCTGTAGCAGCCGGTTTTGAGTGGATCGAATTTCATTCTGCTCATGGCTACTTGTCGCACAGTTTCTATAGTCCAATTTCTAATCAACGAAAAGATCAATATGGTGGCAGTTTCGAAAACCGGGTGCGATTTACACTGGAAACATCAAGCGCTATTCGTGAGGCGTTGCCAGATGCAATTCCTCTATCGGTGCGAATCTCATCTACTGACTGGGTGGACGATGGTTGGACGTTAAATGACTCGATTGAATTGTCCAGGCGTCTCAAGAATGCAGGTGCTGATTTAATAGATTGCAGCTCAGGTGGCAATGTGCTTGATGCCAAAATTCCTACCGGTGCTGGCTATCAGACTTCTTTTGCCGGTGCTATAAGACGTGAAGCTGGTATCGTGACCGGTGCCGTTGGCATGATTACTGAACCCGCGCAGGCAGATCAAATCATTCGAAATGGAGTGGCCGATATCGTTTTGCTGGCACGCGAATTTTTACGTAATCCGTATTTCGCGCATGATGCAGCGAAGGCTTTAAGGCAGACAGATAAAGCTCATTGGCCAGTGCAGTACGGGCGAGCTTAGGGCAAGTTCAACACCCCAACACTATCGATTCAGACAAGAAGTCGTTGTAAGACGTTTCCAGCGAGTTGTGTCATGGTTGTGATAAAGCTACACGTTGAATAATTACCTGATGCATTCCAGGGGTTTTCCTGTGTTTTTAGTCGTTTGGCAGGTATAAATATAGTGTATTGATAGCTTCGAGGTTTTAGGGTGCAATTTAAGAAGCCAATTCGTACTCAAACTCTGCTCGCGGTTGCGTTTGCCGGAGGCTTGCTCAATTCGCAGTTGCCTGCTTGGCCGCAAGCCAAATCAGTAGCGAGTGATTCTGTAATACAGCGGATTGCGAATAGTGCTCAATTGCAACATGAGAGGCGAGCTTACGAATTGCTCTATCTTGCGACCGCCTACCTTGCGAGAGCTAGTGTAGCTGCAGCAGAGAAACAATATAAAGCGTCTGAATTTCCTAGAATGAGCGGACGGCAGTTTAAAATCCGCGAAGCGATGTGGACTGGTCTGGCTGAGCAAATATCATCAGAAGATAACTCTTACGTAAATGGATTTAGGCTAAGGCCTGCGACATCTGGCGATGAAAGTAAACTGCTCGCCATCGCTGCGTTGAAGCAATCCTTGAAACAGGCAGATCAAAGCTCCGATGAATTTGCCAGGTTAAATACGTATTTTATAGCCTCGAAGTTGTTTGCCAAAATTGGAATCAACGTTGAAGCACAGAGGTGCAATGCTGTCTTAGAGAAGGCTTTTCAATCGTGTGAAGGTGCTCCTATCCCCGACGAGGGACATTTGAAAGCCGCAGCCTCGGTGTTAGAGGCAATGGCTTATGGCATTATTCCTAATCACATACCAGTGCGAGATACTCCGCAGGACCGAAGGCCGCTAGTGAAGTCATTTTCGGAGGAGGAATTTAAAGGAGCCGAGAAAATTCGACTACGAGTCGCAGCGATGGTTGACCGACTTGATGCGAACAGCGATATCAGAAGACGAGTCCACCGCGATTTGACGCTTTGGTATATGCAACTTGGCAAATCAGAATTGGCGAAAAAAGAAAAGCAAACGTTGTTTGACCTGATCGGGCGCAGTGACGACGATCTTCTATATCCGCAGGCGGGAGCATGCGGTCACCTTGTCTGGTGGCAGAAAAAAATGGAGACCGGTCCCAAGCTTATGTGTGGTATGGGCTAGCCAATGAATCAAGGGATGCCCGTGCTTATCTCGGTGAAGCGTGTGGCATGGGATAGGCAATGAAACAACGTAAACCAAAGCTTGGACTCTCTTTAATGCCAACGGAGGACTTTCGCGAGGCTTCTGCCGAGCTTTTTAAAGCGAATAAGGTGGAAGTCATGGAATGGAGTTTTGACTTCACCTGGAATGGCGTGACTATTGAGCCGTGGTGCCAGGATATTATTGATCGCTTCAGCCAGTCAAACTCGCTTACAGGGCATGGCGTCTACCTTTCAGGCTTATCGGCAAGATTTTCGGAAAGACAGCAAAAATGGCTCGCTCAGGCAAAAGAAGAATTTAAAAGTCGAAAATATATTCACGCATCTGAGCATTTTGGCTTTTCTGAAGCCGGTCCTATAGAACGTGGTGCACCACTTGCAGTGCCAATGAATTCTGAGTCTCTGACTAAAGGAAAGGAGATGATGAGGCGATTTGCTGATGCCACGCAATGCCCAGTGGGGCTGGAAAATCTAGCATTTGCGTTTGGTCTTGAAGATGTGAAACGTCAGGGCGAATTCATCGATCAACTAATTTCTGAGGTTGATGGATTTCTCTTGTTGGACGTGCACAATATCTATTGTCAGGTCGAGAATTTTCGAATGTCGGAACGCGAGCTGCTTAATCTCTATCCCCTGTCCAAAGTTCGTGAACTGCATTTGTCCGGCGGTTCGTGGAGTCACTCAGTCTCTGGAAATAGGCTCGCTGTCAGACGAGACACGCATGACGATGCTGTGCCCCAAGAGGTTTTCAATCTAGCGGCACTGGCGTTGAAGCTTTGTCCAAATGTTGAATGCGTGATTCTTGAGAGGCTTGGTAGCACGATGAGAGACGTTCACGCGCAAGAAGAATTTCGAGATGACTTCGAAACGATTGAAGAGATCTTGGAGTTTTGTTATGCCTGAAGAATCGCCACTAATTGACTTTCAGGACGCTCTGTTGGAGCTGCTAGCCAGTGGGCAGCCGCAGGATGTGATTCTCGAAACTTTAAAGACAGATCCGCGCTTTGAGCCGTACCAGGACTATATCAAAGAATTTGATCCAGATATGGTAGCGGTAGCTTGTGAGCTCATGGGAAAATGGGCGAAACGAAAGGACGCAAGCGGAGAGCAACATTTGTGACTATTAAAGTAGCGATAGTTGGAGTAACCGGATACACCGGGCAAGAGTTAGTGAGATTGTTGCTGTCGCATGAAAATGTGGAAATAAAATCTGCGGTTTCTCATAGTCATAATGGAAAACTGATGAACAATGTTTATCCAAGTTTTTCCAAAGCAACTGATTTGATTTGTGAGGACGCCAATCTCGAAAAATTGGCTGCAGAAGTAGATGTAATATTTTTGGCGCTACCGCATGGTCAGGCTGCATCTAAATTGAATGAGAGAGTTTTGGCGCAATGCAAAGTGATCGATTTAGGCGGTGATTTTCGCCTCAAAAATGTATCTGACTATGAGCACTGGTACAAGCTGAAACACGCCAGCCCACAGCTTCTAAGAAACGCTGTCTATGGGCTGCCTGAACTGAATCGCAAGGCAATTGTTACTGCTAATTTAATTGCCAATCCTGGCTGCTATGCCACCTGTTCGATTCTCACTCTCGCTCCATTAGTCGATTCCAAATTAATCGATAATCATTCGATCATCATTGACGCAAAGTCGGGAGTATCTGGCGCTGGACGAAGTACTGATTTGGGCGTGCATTTTAATGAATGCAATGAATCTTTTAAAGCCTATCAAGTGGCTACCCACAGACACACTCCAGAAATCGAGCAGGCGTTGTCGGTTATATCTGAAAAGCCTTTTGCACTTTCATTCACGCCGCATCTTGTGCCAATGAATAGAGGAATTCTCGTTACTGCCTACGCGTCTTTGCTCAAAGAAGTCACGGCCGAAGAAGTCTTTGACCTTTACAGGTCATTCTATGCAAACGAGCCTTTCATAAGGCTTTTTGATGCCCCGCAGGGCGATTATAAGCACCCTGAAACACGTTTTGTTAAGGGTTCGAATTTCTGTGATATTTCTGTTTCTGTTGATGTCAGGACGAAGCGGATAATTTGTATTGGCGCTATAGACAATTTAGTCAAAGGGGCTGCGGGGCAGGCTATTCAAAATATGAATCTGCTCTTTGGTTTGCCAGAAACGACCGGGTTAGGACAGGCGGCAATATTTCCTGCATGAGGTTTCGTTAGAAACGGTTGACACGTCTGAACAAAGTGAGTATTGTTCAAAAAACAAGTCAGGAAAGTCTTACTCCATGTTGAGCCCCAACACAATTAATTGCCAGAATGGACGCTGTATCCGTCGCCGCCGTACGTTGCGCTCGGAGATAAGCTGACTTTGTAATTTAATTTTCAAAGTATTTAGTAATCCCCGAGTGCGCCTCTGCCATTCGGGGATTTTGTTCTGCACACTTTTATGGAGATAGACACAATGAAAACAGTAACAGCGCTTCTAAACGATGGAGCAAATCTTGAGAAATTTGACGGGCAAGTGACCATTGTCAAATTTGGTGGCAATGCGATTGGAAGTGAGGACGCTATAAATAGTCTTATCGATGACACGATCAAGTTAATTGAGGCGGGCGTTAAGGTTGTGGTCGTCCACGGCGGCGGCACCAAGGTCAACGACGCTCTTGCGCTGATTGGTAAAAAAACTCAGAAAGTTGATGGACTGAGGGTGACCGATTCGGAAACGTTAGACATAGCAGTTTCGACTTTTACTTTGTTGAACGAAGCTCTTGTTCAAAAGTTTCGAGATAGAGGGGCTAATGCTATTAGTTTCTCATCACAGTCATCGTGTCCATTGATTGCAAAAAAGATGGAAGACAAATTCGCCGATGGTGCTCACGTCGATATGGGTTGGGTTGGCGAAATAACTGGTGTGGACACAGGTAGCATGGAAAGCTGGCTTTGGGCTGGGGGGCTTCCAGTCATTTCACCACTGGCTTTAGATCTCAACGGTCATTTTTATAATGTTAACGCTGATCATGCTGCATTGGCAGTGGCCAGTTGTTTGCAAGCACAATCTTTGGTCTTTATGACCGATGTGTCAGGGGTGTTGAAGGAAATCACCGATCCCTCATCGCGCATTGGCGTCGCTACGCCCGATGAGATGAACGCTTTGATTGAGGATGGCACGATTAGTGGTGGCATGCTCGTAAAAATTAAAAGCTGCTTGAGCGGTATCAAAAATGGTATAGAGAGGATTTCGATCTTGAATGGTTTCGAGTCGCACTCGTTGCTCAATGGCTTTGTGGACCCACAATTGACAGGCACTGTGATTGCAGAAAAAGCTGCTTGACCGGTATTCTGTGAACCTTCTGTCTTACAGTTTGATGTGCGAATGAATGTAGGCGACTAGTTTTCCGACGTTTTCAAAATCTATTAAGGCATTTGTGTCTTCGCCGTTTTTGTCGGTGAAGATAACGTCGACATGGTCTTTGAATCTTTCAATTTGCACGTGGCGCATCTCGCTGAGCATGGGACCGGGGCGCCCAACGCCTGTCGATTTCTCTAGCAGGGTGGCAAATCGCAGCATTTCGCCAGGCGATCTGGTCAACTGCTTGATAGCGCCTGTTTCCAGGCACCATTCTTTCTCTATTTTCGATAAAGTTATTGGAGTTTTGTCCATTGTCTGCATAAAGAAATCCTTTGGGGTGGAAGCACGAGGTCGGCTTTGGGCAGTGACATGTTATGAAGATACCGTTTCTATGGCTCTGAAGTTTAGAATCGTCGTTTAGCCTCCAAGTATCCCTATAGTAGCAACTTTGGGGTTGAGCGGTAATCGCGAGCAAATTCAAAGTCGAAACTACATTCACGCGTCAGAGCGCATCGATTTCTCAGAAGTGAGTCCTCTAGAACGTGGTGCACTACCTGCAGTGTCAATGAATTCTGAGTCTCTGACTAAAGGTAAGGAACTGATGGCATTAGTCGCATCCAAGTCCGCTTTTGATGGCCTTTACGGCAGCCTGTGTTCGGTCTGCTACCGCGAGTTTGTTGAGGACGTGACGCATATGGGTCTTTACTGTGTCTTTGGACAGGTGTAACTGTGCAGCCATTTGATCATTGCTTAGTCCCTCCACAAGAAGTTCGAGAATTTCCATTTCTCTTGCAGACAGACGAAATTTGAGTAAATCGTTTTTTCTGTCAACTAAACCTGCAGTAGACATATTTGAGGTGCTTGCTTGCAAAACTCTTTTTGCGATCACAGCATCGAGCCAGCAGGCGCCTGTGTAGATGGCTCTGATTGCTGACTGAAGAGAGCTTTCATCAATGTCTTTGAGACAGTAACCATCGGCTCCCGCCGCTAATGCCGAAAATACCGTATCGTCATTTTCTAGGCTCGTGAGAATGAGCACTTTCGTTTCGGGCTGCGATGACTTAATGCGTTTTGTGGCTTCGATTCCGCTCATAGCTGGCAATGAAACGTCCATTAAAACCACTGCTGGTTGAAATTCAAGACACGCAGAAACAGCACTTTGCCCGTCAGCAGCTTCGGCGACAACAACTAGGTCCTTTGAATGTGAAAGGACAAATTTCAAACCGATTCTTGCAAGAGCCTGGTCTTCAACAATCAAGATGGATATTTGTTTTCCCAATTGCTCTTGTCAAACTCTTCTAGATGATCCGTGTCCGTCAAAACATTGTTCCCTCCCGATTGGATGCCTAATCGACGGCTCAATTTTCATGAAGAAAAGAGGACATTCCGTTGTCCGTCTTATAATTTCTTTCGCTTGAAATTTGGTGGGTACCGTCAATAAATGTTCGGAACGTGGATGAGCATCGTATTTGGTATCATATTTGCAAATTGTGAATGCTTTAGAGCAATTCTATTGCCGACGTTGTAATCCTTGTGAACAGTTGTGACTTCTTTGTTTGGAACACCGGTACCCAGACAAGTTTGTTAGCTTTGACAGCATAAGAGTGAGGCGTGGTATATCAAGTGTATAAGCTGAATCTAGTCGAGTCGCTCATGGACAATTGCTGAGACACCTACCAGTTCCGTCCGCAACCAAATCAGGCAGAAATCTGCCAAGGAATCAAAATGTTTCACCAAGCACAACCACAATTTCCAGCGGTCGTGTTTGATTCAAAAGGGAAAATCATTTCCTGGAATGCTGCCATGGAACAGTTCTCTGGCATAGAAAAAAGTCAGGCGACGGGCAAACCTGGTCAATCCATTTTTCCGCAGTTACCGGTGGCTGCTGACTTCGAAAATTTCTGTGAAAAAATTCTAGGAACGGAGAGCCCGATTTCTGAATTAAGTCATCTGAACGGAGAAACGACGCAAACCTACCACGTGTCGTGGTCAACTCTGCCAGATATTGGTTACCTCGCTGTTTTTCGCGATCTCGTCAAACCTGCAAACATGGAACTAGCACTAACTGCAGCCATCGAGCGTTTTAAGCTATTAGCTAATTTAAATTCGAGTCTAGTATGGACCTGTGGTCCAGATGGAAAGCGAGATTTCTTCAACACTAAGTGGCTTCGATTTACCGGACGGAAACTTGAACTTGAGTTTGGTGATGGATGGATGGGGAGCGTTGATCCAAAGCAAGCTGTTGAACTTCGATCGCGATTGGCTAACGCACTTGCAGCAGCGAAAAACTACCGAGCACAATATTTGTTAAAAGCCGCTGACGGGCGCTATCACGCAGTGTCCGAGTCCGCAATTGCCCAATTTGCGTCTGATGGGACATTCCTCGGGTTCATTGGCTACTGCGCAGACGCTTCTGAAGGTCGATTGACGAAGACCACGATAGCCGCGATGGATTCACCTCGACTCTTTCAAGGGAGTGCAACTAATGCGCAGTCTCCAATTGGAATGTGGAAACTCGATCGAAGTCTTGCAATTACCCACGTCAATAAAGCGGCTTGCGATCAATTGGGAATGTCTCATGACCAGTTGATTGGGAAGTCGTTTACGCAAACTATTGGGCTAGATCGTGCGATCTTATTCCAGGACGTGTTGAACGGCGCAGGTAGCCTCACATTGAAAAATCAACAAGTGTCGACACAGCGAGCAGGTGTTAGCACTGCATTCTTGGATGTAGAAGCGTGGTCTTTGACCGAAGACAAAGATGGTGAGAAAAACATCATAGGCATCGCCATGAGCACGTTAGAAGTGACAGATCGAAAGCGAATAGAACAACAGAAGGAAGATTTTGTTGCTACGCTTGTGCACGATTTGAAGACTCCCTTGATAGGCGCAGAACGCACCCTACAGATGCTCATCGAAGTGGCTCAGAGACACGGGGAAAAAGGACAATCGGAGATTCTCGGTCTTCTCAAATCTAGTAATCATCAGCTTTTGAATATGGTGCAAAACCTTATTGAAATTTATCGCTATGAAGAAGGCAAGCCGCGACTCATGATCAAGCCTCTAGATTTAGCAGAAAAACTCACGAATCTAATGAAGGAGATTTCGGTCCTGGCAGACGAGAAAGGGGTACTGCTGGAGCTTGAACTACCGCCGACTTTGCCCAAAATTGCTGGAGACAGTATTGCCATTCGACGAGTATGTCAAAATCTAGTCGACAATGCGATCAAATTCACTGAGCGCGGCGGCTCAGTGCGCATCAGCGCCCAACAACTCGATTCCAACGTGGTACTGCGAATCACTGATACAGGGCGCGGCATTCCGCTAAAAGAGCAATCGATCTTATTCACCAAATTTGGACAAGACAAGCGCAGCAGGACTGGCGGTATCGGATCTGGACTTGGGCTTTATCTAACCAAGCAAATTATTGACGCCCATGACGGTAGTTTGAGCTTTATTTCAAAAGAAGGGGAAGGGACCACCTTCATCGTGACTCTTCCCATATTTGATTTAAATCTAGATCAAGCTTCTGTGGCTTCAAATTAAAGTCTAATTCTTCTCTTCGCCTGATAACCGTTTGGAATAAGCCTTTATCTCTTGTTCTTCTTGAAGGCGATTTTTCGACTGAAATAGAAAAGACAATCTAGACAAAACTTGCTGATACTCCCAGCTCGTTTGTCCATTGGATGAGCCTAGAACTCTTAAAGCGCGCCTGTAAAGCAATTCCGCTCGCTTTGTGTCTCCTTTTCGCAAAAAATCATCTGCTATCGATATGAGCTTCATTCCTTCGTCGTGCGTTTTGACTAATGCCAACGCTTGCTGGCAGGAACTGTCGTCCCCTGAATAACTAGCACCGGTACCAGCATCTGCCATAGCGGCATTCAATGATGAGGTTTGGGCGTTTGTCGTCACCATTTTTGCTACAGAAAGACTGTTACGAGCTGCTTCTTTTACCTCTTGGATTTTGCGAGATTGCAAAGCGAAAGTAAATGCCATCCCAACCATACTTATTGCGCAATAGGTGAGTAAAGTGCGCTTCCACTGTATGCCTTGTTTTTTTGTCTCATCAGGTGGTGCTTGCTCATCTGCTTTTGATTCGTCTAATTCGGATTCATTTTGACGTCCTGGATACAATGCGTCGAGGTCAGTCTGGTCTTGTCCCGAATACGGACCCGCTATGATCGGGTCTCCGTACTCATCTTCGAGCACTCTGGTCTGTAGTTCTAGCGGCTCAGCCGGTAAGGTGCTTTCAGTTTTATTGTTGTTTTTATTGCTCATGGCAAATCAACTGAACTCGCTCAGAGCTTGCTCAAAACTGATGTTTTGTTGGCTGCAATATTTCATTATGTCCACAACTTCTTCTACGCTAAGTTTAAATTCGTGCATAAACTTTGCGCATTCTTGCGCGAGTGCGTATGTGCGTTCATTGGTGCAGTCTAAATCCAACAAATATTTTACCGTGTCGCCACCATGCGTCTCTTTGAAAGCAACAACAGTGCTTGCAACTTCACTCGTAATAAGTCCAGCGGCCACTAACAATTCCAGTGGCAGTGGCAACTCACTTTTGCGTAATTCGGACAATAAAAAATTATTGGAATTTGAACCAGCTATATGATCGAATTGTAGGTCAGTCATTGGTACAAGCGGGACACCACCAGTGGTTCTGAGCAACTCTCTATTTTGTTCTGCAAATAGCTTTAGTGCATTGAGTAAATCATCCATTGACTGGAATCGATCCTCTGCCTGCTTCTCCAGTGTCTTGAAAATCAGCGATGCTAAATCGGCTGGGACATTATTCAAGGGAGCCGGTGTTGCATAAATGTGCAACATCATCGTTGCAATTGGAGTCTCACCGTAAAAAGGTCTCTTTCCAGCAAGAGTTTCATACATGACGCAGCCCAAAGAATAAATATCCGAACGTAGGTCAACTGGCTCGTTTTGGCATTGCTCGGGACTCATGTAAAGCAGTGTTCCGATTACCTCGCCTGTTTTAGTCACTCCTGAGGTGTTGCCCACTGTTTTGGCAATTCCAAAATCGACTATTTTAGCGATCAAGGACTGATCAGCTTCTTCAATCAGCATGATATTTGAAGGTTTTAAGTCACGGTGAATTATTTGTTGATCGTGGGTTTGCCGCAGGGCTCCGCCGATTTGGCAAAAAACATCAACGAATTGCTGCAAGGACAAACATCCTGAGGTCCCCAAAAAATCCTCCATAGTTTGACCAGCTAGAAACTCCATTACCATGAAGGGAGTGCCATCAGGCGTAAGTCCATAGTCATAGACAGTAACAATGTTTGGGTGTCTGAGTTGGATGCAAGCTTGCATCTCTCGATCAAAACGCCTCTTTGCTGCTTCATCATCCAAAAGGTGATCGTGCAGTACCTTTAGGGCAACGGTGCGGTCGCTTACCATATCCGTAGCCTTAAAAATTAGTCCCATGCCACCGCGAGCGATGCGCTCGTCGATCCTGTAGCGATTCATGAAAGTCGCCCCAATAGCCAGGCTTGACCTGGATTGAGGCGTTTCTGGCTCTGGTGCAATCGACAATTGTTCCGGTGCTATGCGTTTGCTAAGGAGCCGTTGAATCTGTTGAGGATCCTCGCTGACAATGCTCCACTGTAAGACGGCGGGTTCCTTGTCGACTATAAATAGCCTCCAGGTTGGTGAGCCACCACGATATAACACTTGAAGTTGAAACTTATTTTCGTGTGATTGCCAGCTGATGACTTGCGGTTCGGGGGCCGATTCTCCAGCTTGTAACATGGCAAAGCTGAGGTCCTTTGTCCCAGGAGCACCGCCTACTCGTACACTGTTGAGCAGGTCGACAACCGGCTGCTTCTGACGAGAATTGGGGCGGAATGAGTTGTGTAAAGGCACGTGGAAGTACTCAACAAAGGTTGCCGCACGGCGTACCGACAGCAAAGAATATGGACGCCATAAGTTGTATATACCCTGGAAAGGTCCAACTTAGACTCTAATGCTGTGCGTTCTCGTTCTAAAACAACCGAACCTGCGGAGTTCCCTGGCTGCTATTGCCAGTGCCACCACTATTTCCGCTCTGAAATTGACTAAAAAACGTTAGAAAGTTTGCTGCCTCGGCGGCATTTAGAGGGAGCGCATTTACGAGTGTGCCATAGAAGGTTGCGTCACCTTGCAATTTTTGGCCCGGACCACGGGCCGTCTGAGTTATGTTGAACGTTGCGACGCCCACAATCTGCATCTGGCTGTGAGCTTTCAGTGAAGATGGGTCTGTGTTGCCGGTGGGGTCCGTAATAATGGGGACGGTGATATTGAAAGAACCAGCGTTAGCGACAATCTGACTCACTATGTACGGAGTCCACCCCTGGTTACCGTTGGTGCTTGAGTTGTTTGCACCTCCAGAGAGAGAAGCGTAGGGAGTGTTTCCTGTCTCAAAAATACCAGGAGTGCCCTGTGAGCTTAATTGGTCCGTGAGGGGAATGGACGAAGCAAGAGGGGATAATGGAGAACTGTTACTTCCTTGTTGTAGCTCAATCCAGGCTGCGTTTTGTTGTCCCCCTCCGGTGGCACCGTTTGTTTGAATTTTAAATCCCTGCCCTTTTTTTATAGACGACAGCGCTGCACCGGCGTCCAAGTCGTTATTGGCATTTACATCAATAGTGACTGCAATAGGTGCAGTGGTTGACGCAAGGCTTCCGTACAGTGCCGTGGAAGTCGAAGAAGGGAATACACCAGCCCTGGAAGTGGCGCTAATTGGCTCGCCACTAATACCAAACAAACGGGCGAAGATATTTGAAATTGAGGTTGTCGCCGAAGCTGTCACAACGTATTGAGGAACTGCTGTTGAGTATGGAGGTACGTTATACATAGGCGGCGGATTGTCTACAATCACCGAAACCGGCTTCTGATCGGCTAAATTTGCGTTGCCAACAGTTTTTGCATCGCTTTGCGCTGTGGAAATTTGCAGCGCCGTTAAAGGTCCAACATCTCCCACAAGGTCCTTTGCGCCAGCTAACGCGGCGGCATCGCATGCCGACTGAAGTTGCGCCCGTACGAGGACCCCATGTCCAAAATCTACAGACAGTGCACCAATGGCAAGACACATCGGTAATGTAATGACAGCGAGTACGTTTATTGCCGATCCGCGATTTCTACGAACCTTGATTTGCTTTTTATACATTTGACTCTGTCCCCAGGATGACCATCTCAAAAACCCTCTAAGTACGCGCTGGCCGTCGCTTGCAATTTGAATAGTTTTCCTAACTGTAGAGGGTCAGGACTTGGAAATAAGGGAAGTCCAAATTGACCACTTGCATAAGTGCATGCAACCGTAACTATCGGCACGTTGCTATTGCCGTTCTTCCATGAGGCCGCAGGCGGATTGTTTGGAAACGTCACGGCAAATTGATTTGGATTCACCACAATGTTATTGAAAGTAATATTGCTGAGAACTTGTTGTTGCTTCGCCGACGACACCGCACAGCTGGCATCACAGCCATAAGCTTTTGATAGCGCCATTGCGGCAATATGAGCGGAGTGGTCGAGTGCGTTGAAGATCATTAGCGCGACCGCGACCTCATAGCTGGCGTATAAAATCATAAGCACCATTGGTAATATCAGCGCGAGGCTAGCAGCAAATTCAGCGGTGACAGCTCCAGAGTTGGGGCGACCAACCTTCCTTGTGCTTTTGCGTTTCAAATTAGAGTTGATCGACATAACAGAAAAATTTATTCACTGCATCAAGCGGAAGGTAGATTGAGCTTTCATGACGAATTGGGAACCGAGATTCAATGGATCAGGATCAGGAAAGTGCGGGGGCTTTTGGGGGCCAGTTGAGACCGATTGGACGAAGACAGTCACTGTGGGTGGAGTGGTATTGCGCTGCCATATAACAGAATAAAATTGCGAAGGATCAACAACGTTTTTTCCCACCTGAATGTCGCTAAGTATTTGAGATTGTTGCTGTTGGGTCGTTAAGCTTCCGGATGAAGCCAGTGCCCGAGCTGCTAACGAAGCTCCAATTTGTAAGTCACGCGATATTTCGTATGCCTTGGCTGCTTCTATCGCTACCAGCGCAATGAGCACTAACAGTGGCACAAGCCAGGTAAGCAGTGTCACGCTGTCAACGATAGTGACTCCTCGTGGGTTTCGAAAAGAAACAATCTTTCTGATGTTTGATGCCTCCGTTTAATGCAAAATTGGATTGTCTCATGTGCACCAATTATCGGGAAACTCAGCAGTATTCGAAGTCACATCGACTGGTGAAAACATGGCTGCCGCTATCCTTACAATTATCATGCATTCGGGAAATTGTGCAGGCAAAGCTTCGAGCTTGAGGATGAAAGTAATGTGTTCGGGATTGACCAGTCGCTGGAAGAATGAGACTGACTGCGGCTCATCGCGACCCGCGCGTATTTTGAAATTAAAAAGTAATTGCTCAATTAGTTTTTTGAGCCGCCAACGACCACCTTCAAGAGTCACCCATTGGGGCGATGTCACACTAAGAGGTGCGTGCTAGGTTGGTGTCAATAAGTGTAAGAAGAAATTTTGTGTCTATTTCGTCATTTCAGAATCAAGGCGTCGATGAATAGCAAGCCTAGTGTCCTTATTGTTGAAGATCATCGTCTACTAAAGATTGGTCTGCAGGCGTCACTGGAAAACTCTGGTTGTTGCACGATAGTCGGAGATGCAGACGACGGAGAGAGTGCTGTTCGACAGACCTTAAAATTGCACCCAGATATCATTCTGATGGATATTGGACTGCCCGGAATGGACGGTATCGAGGCGACATGGCGGATAAAATTAGAACTGCCGCGCACCAGAATTATAATGTTTACTGCTAGAGTGGAAGCGGATGCCGTGTCTGCGGCTTTCGGCGCAGGTGCTGATGGATACTGCGCTAAAAATGCACCAATAGAGCAAATTGTTTTCGCCTTAGAAACAGTAGCGCGCGGTGACACATATTTGGACCCGACACTAGCCGATGTTGTCGTCCGGAGTCAAAAAAGCGGAACTTCTCTATCAATCGGATTATCCGAAGTCGAGGAGCAAATACTTGCTCACATTAGAGATGAGTTAAATAATCAGCAAATAGCTTCACTCTTGAAGATGAGCCCAGACAGCGTACCTCGAGTAGTGCGTGACCTCATCGGTAGATTTGGAGAGCGAAAGACTCCCAGTGAACAAAGTGAGAAGAAAGAGAGGGTGAGGCTAAACGAGTGGCTGACGGCAATGGTAGAGAATGTCGGCGATGAGACTATTTTCAATGAGAAGTATTTGATTGAATCGCTGATTGGCACCGGCGGGATTGGTGCGGTGTATAAAGCCAGGCATCTCTACATAGACCGTACGGTTGCCATAAAAGTGCTTCATCCAGAACTCTCCGATGACCCTTTGTTGATGAGAGGTTTCCAGCGTGAAGGTACTGCAGTCGCCAATTTAAATCACAACAACATCGTGAACGTCTACGACTTTGGCCTGAGCGAAGATCGCCAACCATTTTTGGTTATGGAGTATGTGGATGGCACAAGCATGGCCGAAATTATTGCCGATAAGAAAGGATTTGACCTTCTGCACATCTTGAAGTTGTTTACGCAAGTCTGCGAAGGATTAGCGGCTGCGCATGACCACGGAATCGTGCATTGCGACCTAAAGCCGAGCAACATTTTGATCGCTGGAGCGCCAGGAAGCGAGGTTGTAAAACTTGTTGATTTTGGCTTGGTGCAAATTCTTTCAAGGAAATCGATGAGTCAGTTGCAGGTAACTGAAAAGCATATTGTTAGCGGAACTCCCAATTACATGTCGCCCGAACAATGTCTCGGTAAACCGATGGATGGACGATCGGATATTTATTCGCTGGGCTGTGTTTTATTTGAGGTATTGACAGACCAGCCTGTCTTTGATGCGCAGACGGCAATGGCAATTTTCTCTCAGCATCTTTATTCTGAAGCGCCTACCTTACGCTCGGTGTGTCCGCAAGGTGGTTTTTGCAATGAATTAGAGATGCTTGTCGCCAGTATGCTAGCTAAAGATCCTGATAGCCGCCCGCAGAATATGACCGAAGTAAAAATGTCGATGTTTCATTGCGCTATGGCTCAACAAGACACAACTGAATTTAGGCATATTGCCAGCAGATGAATGCAGCTCAATTCTCTAATGTTGCACTACCTGCGGTGGCGTTCATCTCCGGTGTTTCTAGTACGCGAATGATGTCTGTTGCGCCGTCGATTTCTACAAGTGTGCCGTCCCTCCATAAATTGGTGGCATTAGCGACTCCTGAAACACAGGGCAGCCGGTACTCACGGGCGACCAGAGCGCCGTGCTGTAGCTTTGAAGAAAATGTCGCAGCTAAAGAGCTTGCAAACTGTCAATTTCCGAGAACCGAATCTGAGAGATAAAGGCTTGCAAGAAATATGCAAAAACTCAAATCTTAAGCTCTCAAATGTGTCCTCCAACTCGCGATTAACGGACGAAGACTTCCTAAAAAAGATGGCGTCCTTTGGGGAACGCCATCTTCTACAATTGCCGTCCTTTATTTTGACCTTCTTAGTCGTTCTGCTCTTTCGTCGGTTGCTCGGAGTCGCCACCGGCAGTGGGAATGTTTCCAGAATTTTCAGAAGTGCTCGCCGGCTTTTCTTCTGGCGCTTTTTCTGCGCCATTGCCATTGCCGTTTTTCTTACCAATTTCTTTGCCGTTGCCACCGTTCTTACCGGCTCCGGTCAGAGCGCCGAAGTGGTCAAAGTCAACGACCAGTGTCGGTCCAACTTTGGTTCGATCACCCATAGTCGTAATTTCTTTGTCGATATCTTCCTCGGAGCGATCAGGTTCCAAAATTCTTGCAATATCTCTGTAATGCAAAGTTTCCTTTTCCAGCAGCGCTTGCGCTATTTGATCTAACTGTGCTCGGCGCGACTTGAGCAAATCCATGACGTTTGTGAGACATCCGTCAACGATTTGTTTGATCTCCATTTCTATTTCGCGTTCAGTTTCTTCTGAAGAAGCCCACCGTTTGCTCATGGGTGTATCACCGTAAGCGGTGTCAACATTTAACTTAAATGTGCCCATGCCCCAGTTTCTAACCATAGATCTGGCTATCCAGGCCACATTATTTAAGTCAGAACTGACTCCGGAAGTGCTTGTGTCCATAGTTAGAGTCTCTGCAGCGTAGCCGCCCAGCCCCACTTCGATGTCGGTTAAATATTCGTGCTTGTTTTGCTGTACGTAATCTTCTTTGTCGACACTCCATAGGTAACCGAGGGCGCCACCACGTGGCACGATTGTGAGAACTTGGATACGCTCACGTCGGTGTCGGTAGTAGCAAACTGTTGCGTGACCCGCTTCGTGATACGCCGTTGCCCTGAGTTCATCGGTCAATATTTTGCGGCTGTATTGCATACCAAAAAAGATGCGTTGAATCGACATGAACAAATCGTTTTGCGAAACAGTTTTTCGACCATCTCTGACAGCCATCAAGCCTGCCTCGTTCACCATGCTCTTAATGTCTGCCCCGGCGCTACCGGTGGTCATTCTTGCAAGGTCTATGATTTTTACTGTTGCGTCCAATTGGCATTTCTTTAAATAGCTTTCAAAAATTGCTTCACGACCTTCCAAATTAGGTCGCGGTATGTTGATTTGCCTATCGAAGCGCCCTTGTCGCAGCAATGCTTTATCCAGCATGCATGAGTTGTTCGTCGCCCCTATGGTGAGAACTTTGTGTTTGCCGTAACCATCCATCTCAACCAGCAATTGATTCAGAGTTTTGTTGGAGTCTTGAACTGCGCCTCCACCCATATCAACTCCTCTTCTGCCACCGATGGCATCAATCTCATCGATGAAGACGATGCATGGTTTACCGGCGCGGCGTGCTTGCTCGTAGACTGCTCGCACGCGGTTCGAGCCCACACCTGCCCACATAGACTGAAAGTCGCCTCCAGAAAGTGAATAGAACGGCACGCCTGCTTCATTTGCAATAGCTTTTGCAAGCATTGTTTTGCCGGTTCCAGGAGGTCCTACAAGAAGAACTCCCTTCGGTGACTTTAGGCCTGCTTCAACTACCAGGTCGGCATGTTTGAGCAAGGCGACAACTTCAGCGGCTTCTGCTTTAGCTTCATCCATGCCCTTGATGTCATCAAGTCTGACATCGAGATCTGGAACCTTCGACAAATTCATGCCACCAACGTTTAGCTTGGCGCCGGCAGTGATTGAAATACGTTCGGCAGCTTCAGCTAAATCCTCATTATCTACGGCTTTTTTGCCTTTTCTAACAGCAAGAATTGCAGCCTCATTCACTGCCGCAGATATATCCGCGCCAGAAAAATTGGTCGTTATTTTTGCCAGTTTCTCTAGATCAATCTCTTCAGACAACTGGATTTTTTTGAGATAACCTTGGAAAAGCAATTTGCGAGCAGGCGAATCCGGTAGCCCTAAATATGTTTTGCGGTCAAAACGTCCAGAGCGAGTGAACGCCGAATCCAGCTTATCTTCAACGTTTGTGGCACCGATAGTGATGACTGTGCTGCGACCGATACCGTCTAATTCAATCAAAATTTGATTGAGAGCAGATGTGCGTTCTGAGCCAAATCCCATCGCCTGGTTGCCTGCGCCTGCGCCGATAGCGTCGATTTCATCAATAAAGATAATTGCCGCAGGACTTTTTCTGGCTTGACGATAAAGCGACTGAATTCTGTCCGAGCCACCGTTTCCTAAATAGCTAGCCGAGATGCCAAAGAATGGTACTCCGGCTTCGTTGGCGATTGCTTTTGCCAGCATGGTTTTACCGACGCCCGGCGGTCCAATCATCAAGATACCCTTGGGAATCTTCGCGCCGATTGCTCGTAGCTCGTCTCCGTGCTTCAAGAAATCAACGATTTCGATAATGTCTTGTTTGACGTCGTCGATACCGATTACATCATCAAGTCTAATTGACGGATCTGAATGACTGACTTTGATATCGCCATCCATGACGGTACGCTCAAGACCAACAGCCACTCTATCGAGAGCCTGTCTCAACATTTCCATGTTGACTAGACCTGGCCCATTTGGACGCATGCTGATCAGCGCTGCTTCGTTGACAACGTTCGCAATTTCAGCAGGCGAATAGTTCGCGGTTAACATCGACAATTCAGCGAGATCAACCGAGTCGTCATGTTTGACTTTATCGAGATAGTACTTAAATAAGCCAGCGCGTTCTTCGTGTCCAGGCTCTTGGAAGTAGATCCGTCTGTCCATACGACCTGGACGCATCAGAGCAGGGTCTAAGACGCCATCTTTATTGGTGGCACCAATAACAAGCAAATTGCCTGTGCCGTGGAAGCCATCCATCTGAGTGAGCAAGGTGTTGAGCGTCATATTCATATCGCTCTGTCCACCAAAACCCTTGTCACTGCGACGACTTGAGCCAAGTGAATCGATTTCGTCGATGAACAAAATACATTTATCGTGTTTGGCAAGGCGGCTGAAAAGTAACTTTAGTTTCAGTACGCCTAACCCCATGATCAAGCCGCTGACGCTGCCGCCCTCGAGAACATAGAAGGGAACACCCACTTCGTTAGCGATAGCACGAGCAAAAAGAGTCTTTCCAACGCCAGGAGGTCCAATGAAGAGCAAGCCTTTGGGTACGATTGCGCCAGATTCAGCGTAATGAGCTGGATTTTGCATCATGTCGATGACTTCGCGGATTTCCTGTCTGGCCATGTCATTGCCAATCAGTTCGCTTAATCTCGCAGGAGCCTTTGGATCGATCGATGATTCTTTGTACAGCCATTTGAAGTACTTACGGCCCCAGGGTTTAGGCGCTTTCGAGTCCGCTCTTGGCGGAAGCGGGAAGAACAGAGTCACCATTATGTAGAACTGCATAATGATTATCGCGGCACCAAATATGATGGCCGAGAAAACCGAGACTACTGAATATTTCAACAGGGCCGCTGTTGAAGCAAAAGGATTCCAGTACCCGCAGGTCAACAGCAAAAGCACAAACCAAAGGGACACAAGTGTCCATCGCGCCCAGTTTTTCATCGCTCAATCCATCCTCGTATCACAAAATAACTCGTCGAAAAAAATCATCAAAAACTATCGTCAGTGTTCAGCGCCAAGGTAAGGCACAGTCTGTTGTGTTCCGGTCCCGGCCCCTTTTTCAACTACGTTTGTCATGATGGTTTTGTCTCTTGCGGAGTCCACCATTTGAAAATTGTCGAATGTTGAATCAGATGGCTCATAAGTCCTTCGCTTGGTTGCTCCCTGAACGTCGCCAACCATGACTGGTACAGCTTGAGGCGGACTGCCTGTGGTAAAAACCCAACTGGTTGCAACCAGGGCTATGAAGAAAGCGACGATGTAATCTTTCATTTGGTCCACTCATTTACGATTCAGCGGGGCTGCGCGATAAGCTTATTTTAACGTGGTTTTCAACAGTCAGCTGCTTTAAATCACGGTGGGCACTGTTTTTTTGATAAATGCCATCAAACTTCTTTGATCCAGCTCGCCGGCAGCTGCATCCACCTTTTTGCCGTCCTTGAAAACAGCGAAGGCTGGGACTTCCTGTGCGCCATACTGTTCGGCGATTATGGGGTTAGCCATGATATCAACAGCTACTACACGCATGTCTGCTTGCACTTGCGTTGCCACGGCTTGCACCGCTTTGTCTGTGCGCGCGCACTGCTCGGAGCCCTGGGCTTTGAAGTACACAAGCACCGGAGAAGCTGACTTAATGACGTCACGATCAAAGCCTGCATCATCTAGAGACGGAATGTTTATCGGCTCCGCTGGCTTTGCTGGATTCAGGGCGCGAGCCTGTTTTGCTTGCTCAAAATCAGGATCAACCGGAGGAGCCGGCGGAGCATTGGTTGGCGGGTCGTTTTGAGTGGAGTACGGAGCCGAAGGCGGCGGTGGCTCACCCTTCAAGGCTTCTTTTGCGTGCCAGTCGTTGACAAAGCTGCCTACAACCAACGCAATCACAAAGGCGACAATAGCTTCCTTCATTTACTCAATTTTCCTTTGCTGACCCTGACTACTTCCAATCTGCCTTCAGCTATATATATTGCCACGCCTTACGCAAGCTTGCTTGGATTAATCTAGATTCTCACTCACAAAATGCCGAATAACCACAGGCTACACTCTGGATACCAACTGGCATTTACCCTGAGTGGGCTGCTGTCTGGCAAAATAAAAAGTCCGATTCTCGCGAACCGGACTTTTCAAGTTGTTAAAACAAGGCTTTAATTCCTTGCTTGCCTTATTTACCGCGCTCTGGGCTGAGAACCATATCAATGACGTGGATAACGCCGTTGCTGCATTCAATGTCGCCTTTGGTGACGATTGCGCCGTCAACGATTTCTTTGCCGTCTTTGTTGTCCAGCATCAAGCTTTCGCCTTCCAGCGTAGTGATTGAACGCATGTTGGCAAGGTCAGCGGCTGAATGCTTGCCAGCGACAACGTGGTACTTAAGAACCTTAGCCAATTTCTCTTTTTCGGTTGAAGTTGCTTTGCCTTGTTTGGCGAAAGCAGCATCATCAGGAGCAAATACTGTGAATGGGCCTTTGCCTTCGAGTGTGCAAACGAGACCTGCGGCCTTTAGATCGGCTACTAAGGTTTTGAAAGAACCGTCAGCCATTGCTGTCTGAACGATGTCTTTGCCCTTACCGTGGGACACGCACTTGCTCGATTTAGGGCAGCACTTTTTGTTCATTGAGCAATGCTTTTTCATCGCGCAATGTTTGTGGTGGGTGGTTGCGGCTTCAGTCGATTGAACTGAGACGAAACTGACAAGGCTCAAGGCCACTGGAACAATGGATGCCCAGTTGATAACGCCGAATCGCATACGATCTCCTTATATGTTCAGTGAAAGGTAGTGGCTGTATCAGTCCACATTGAATTTACCTGGTTGAGCAGGCTGGTAAAGAGTTCAATCCAGCTCATTACAAGAAGAATTGAATCAGGTCTAAGTCCAGGGACTCAGAAATTATACGTGCTTGTTAATCGCAGTAGCTAAAGTGGACTTTGGCACTGCGCCAACAACTTGCTCTACAACTTGACCGCTCTTGAAGAGATAAAGGCTTGGAATGCCGCGGATTGTATAAGCTTGGGCTGTTTTGGGGTTTTCATCAGTATTCAGTTTGACTACTTTGAGTCGTCCTTCGTACTCTTTGGATAAATCTTCTACAACAGGCGCAACCGCTTTACACGGTCCGCACCATGGTGCCCAGAAGTCAACCAGAACGGGAACTTCTGCTTTCAAAACTTCTTGCTCGAAAGTAGTATCAGTTACGTTTGCAACAGCAGACATTTTGGATGGACCTCCGGTAGGGCTCGTTCTGTGAGGGCTTGGTAAAGCCCTTGTGGTCATTATAGGAACACGACTACAGTTTCCCACAGAAAAATCAGTTTGTCTTAAAACTCACAACTGCATCATATGCATCATACAGGTTTTTTGCTTTTGCCCATTTTGGCGATTATGCTTAGATCGCAATCTCTCCGATTTCTTACGTTCGGGTTTCATTTGGATCAGTTGGATCAAATATGGGCTTTTTGAAGAAAATATATCGATGGCTCTTCCGCAGTCTGGCTAATCAACTGCTAGTGACATATCTGCTCGTGATCACGGTGTCCCTGGGCGCAGTCAGCTTGTGGGCGCTAAATATGATCCGCACAGAATCAGTCAATAATTTGCGAAACTCGCTCGAAGTGGAAGCTGTCAACCTCGGTCTGGAGATTGACAACGATCTGGCCCTTGATTCCAAGAAATCTCGAGCGCGGATCAAGGATGCTGTCGACAGGCGCGCACAAAGACTGGGCGTCTCCATTACGGTTGTCAACGATGAAGGGCATGTTCTTGCGGATTCAGGCAAACGCCCTGAAGGCGAAAATCTTTCTAACCAGGCTGAAATCAATGATGCTCTGGCAGGGATTGTCGCCATCTACGAACGTCCTACCCCAAACAATAACTGGCTATTTATCGCTTATCCCGTCCGGGCTGCGGGGCACACAACTGGCGTCATTCGTATTGGTATGCCTCTTTTCGATATGGAGCGCAGACTCAACAGTGACCTCTATGGCTTTCTCGAGATTATGCTGGCAACGATTGTAGTGACTGTCGCCATCAGCCTCTGGCTGGCCAAGCGAGTTAATCGGCCTGTGCGGGAAATGAGTGCGATGGCTCGAAATATCGCACTTTCAGGCGATATTTCGGAATTCGTGCCAGTTAGCCGACGCGATGAAATCGGCGAACTGGGTCTATCCTTCAATCAAATGATTGGTCGCCTGCGTGAGCAAGAAAGACTGCGTCAGGAATTCATTGCTAACGCGAGCCACGAATTGAAAACACCGACTATGGCCATCGGCTCGGTTGTCGATGCTTTGCAGGCGGGTGCCAAAAATGATGCTGTTCTTTTGCCGCAATTTCTCAATTCATTAGAGAGATTGGTCGAAAGACAAACAAGTTTGCTGCAGGATTTGCTCGACATCAGTCGCCTAGACGGTGGACTGGATGCCGACTGGAAAGAAGACGTGGGGATCGAGCAAGTTTTAGCCGACGCTATTGAGCAGATTCGGCCCCAGGCAGACAAAAAGAAAATCGAGCTTGTTAATTCGGTCGTTTCCGAAAATTCTCCTGGCAGCAACCACGTTATTCCGGGCAATGCCATCCAATTGCAAAGAGCGCTCGTCAATATCCTGTCTAATGCTGTTAATTACACGCCTGCTGAAGGTAGTGTGATTATTTCTTCCAATTATGCAGACGAAGAGCGCATGCAAATTACTATTAGAGACACCGGACTAGGTATTGATTCTAGTGATTTGCCGCACATTTTCGAGCGCTTTTATCGAGCCGACAAGGCTCGCACCCGCGCTGCTGGTGGCACTGGGTTGGGTCTTGCTATTACTCGTGAAATCATTGCCAGGCACCACGGTACGATTAAAGTCGACTCAACTCTGGGCAAGGGCTCGACCTTTGCCGTCTTTTTGCCGACAAAACTGAGTACTGAACCAAGGACGGTATCAGCATCTGGCTCAACCCCAACACAACCGGGGTCTAATATGATGGTTGATTCTACGCGCACTTAGAGAAAAGATTTTGCTTGCACCGTATGCAGTGCTGTGTGACCTTTAGTCCCAGTACTGAAATACAAGATGACCGAGGATGTCCGGTTTCCAATACTCGATGTTATGCAGATCTGCTGTCGAGAGTTGTTTGCACATCTCGTGACTAATGGGTTGGCGCAACTGTGATGTCGTCAGGACAGTGTATTCACCAAAACTTCGAAATATATCCTCTAGCTCTGGGACTTCCACGAACTCTAGTAAAGTCGAACATCCATCGCTATGACCAGAATAAATTGCCTCGATGTCGTGCGGTTCTGCGAATGCCACCATGGGATAAACATTGTTGTTGAGCACTATTGCCACTCGGTTCTTGTGCAATTCTAAAACAAAAAAAGAGAAGCTAGCATAAAAAGAATTGCCTGCTTCCATGGGAACGACACTCCCACCGAGCTGTCTCGCTGCAGTGAAGCAGTGATTACGAAACGATTTACTGGATATGCGCAAGTCGTGCTTGGGAGCGGAACCGCAGCGATCTTTGGTGGACCTGAATCCGGTGATGCCGCAAGGTAGCACCACCGTACTTTCCGCAACACCTGCAGTGTTATCCGTTTTTTTTGATCCCGGTGTTGCGCTGGAGGGTTTTCTGCTATTTTTCGGATTTTGCATGGGATTGATTCCTTCCCAGTGCATGCCTGGATCACCAGTTGATTCTTTGCTCACATTTTATCATCAAGGCCGGTAAGCCTGCTGCGCGTCGGATTCTTGTAGTCAGCGATCTTCTCTCATTGGCTATCTTGAGCTTGGTCATTCAATGCCCACTCATTGCAGGCTAAAAGGAGCTACAATCAACATCGGTCTAGCCCAGGCAATACCCTGTTGCCACATCTGACCGTCATCCAAAAAAATGCCTACATTTAAAGTGCCCAAAATTTTCATAAACACGCTGGTGAAAGTTGGACTGTATAAGCCTGAACTGCCATCGATGCCGCTTGATTCTGCGTCATCGGATGCCAGCGATTTATGCTGCGATGGCGGTGTCCATATCTTCTACAGAGGTGTCAGCGATGACAGGCTCTATAAATCAGCCGATAGGCACTGGCGTGAAGTTAAGTATTTTCGTCAAAACGGCTTGAAAGTATTTTGCAAGCAGTGTAGAAGAAGACTATATTGAGGTTTTGAGGTGACTGTGGAACTTCTTGCACAAGATCAGGTACAAAATCAATTAGTCGCTCCGAGCACTGTAGGCGATGTCATTGGTCAGTCGTTTAGACTTTGTCGCAGTCAGATCAAATTTTTGGCTCGCATTCAGCTGATGCCTACGATCATCGAGTTGCTGGGAAATTTACTCATTGTTGTGGGCGCTCACAATATCGCCAGTGGTGACACCTCGCATATCTGGCAGAGTCTTGCCATATTAATGCCAGGGTTGTTTCTGCGCCTGCTCGGCGAATTCTTTTTAACGATGAGACATATGGCTGTGATTCGCTGGTTTACTGGTTTTTCGAGCAATTACAAAGATGCGTACGATTTCGTTTGGACGCGAAAATTCTACCTGGTCTTCGCCGTCACAGCGATTTATATGATGCTGACTGCGTCCGTTGTGTTCTGGTGCGTCGTCATGGGAGTTTCACTGGTCTTTGTAAAAGTCAAAGCTCTGGCTATAGTGGCGGCTATTGGCGCGATTGGCAGCGTGGCAGCCATGTTTGCCAGCCTTTTGATTTGCACCCTGCCTCTAATCTTGATTGCCCCAGCCATCGCCTGCGAATCAACTGACTTCACTACGGTCATGGGCGAGGGGCTTAAACTAACGTTCAGCAATTTGTTCCGCACATTGTTTTTTGGCGGACTACTTATAGTGACTGTTTACGTAATAGCTGCCGCACTGGATTCTGTTCCAATCGTCGTGACGCTGGTGGAATATGCTCGCGCCATCATCTATGGTGGCGCTAAAGGACTCCCAAAGACAATTAATCTGTATACTCAGATTTTCTCCAGTGTGTGGCGTTCAGCTTCCAATATGTTTGTTTCGCCACTGGTATTCGTCGCTTGTGGGCTCTTTTATGCAGATGTACGCATGCGCGTGGACGGACTGGATTTGAGCACAGCCCTGAACAAATTAAAGTCTGACTGATCAATCGACGAATTGCTATTTTTTGTGACCAGCAGCTACTGCTTTTGCGTGAGCCGCTAATTGTGCCTTCTTTAGTTCGGCAATTTCGTGGTAAAAGCCATCAGCATCACGATTGTGTCCGCTCACATACAGGTATCTGGCGTAGGCGCTAAGAAAATCAATTTTGCTTTGCAGGTCGAGATCGGATTGCGCTGCGCTTTCTTTTTGTGCGGTGATAATGGCCAGTCCTAGGTGCCACTGTTTGTCGGCAGAAAGATGTTTTCCTGCAAGTTCCAATGAGAGTGCCAGTTTTTGTCGGCATTTCAATTGAATCTTGTCGCCCACTTTATTTTGCAGGCAGTAGTTCATTGCTTTGTCATAGGCAGACACTGAATCGGTTGAATCTTTTTGTTCGAAGTAACAATCACCTAACTGGAGCATTAAATCTGCCACTATCTGCGGTTTGGCCTGTTTACTGGTCTCTACCTGCTCAATAGCGTCTTTGAGGGCCTTTTCTGTAGCTGGCCAGTCGACCACATCGACATTGTCGACGCGCAATATTTTCACAGGCACATTCCGTTTTAGCGGGTCTATGTTCTTGGTTGGATCGAAAGTGTATTGCATGTCCATTGCTTTCGAAAAAGGGGGTGTAGGAGCAGGCAAAGGGGCCGTTGCAACAATTGCTCTAAGCGCCTGCTCATCTGCTTCAGCGACGCCTGATGAACGTGCCACATGCAAAAGCGAAATTGCTCCATCTGGTGCGAGTCTGAACTTGACCAAAACGACTTTGTTCTTCTGCGTGACTGGCGGTTCCCAATATTGTTTGATGCGCTCAGACATTTTTTTGAAATAAGCGGTGTAATCAGCTTTGTCCGCACTTTTTTTCGCTTCTCGAGCAAGTTTTATTTCTGCTTTCTTTTGCAGAGCACGACAGGTATCCGCTTGTTCTTTTTTATTCAGGCGAATATAGAGCGCGGTCAAACTCTTTAAGCCGCGAATACTATCGGCTGGATTCGGCTCAATTGAAGCCATTTGATAGAATCTTTCAGCATTTTTGTAATCGCCGCGCGCAAGATAAAAATCGCCCAGAAGCAGCTGCGTTATGGTCGCAGCACCCATCGCTCCAAAAACATATGACATACCGACAGCATGAATCAATGTGGACTCAGCTTCGGTGTCTTTCTTTTGAGCAATCAGCAATTCGCCTTGATTCACAGACTGGAACCATTCGTCGTCCGGCAAAGGCATTTTAGCCAAAGCATCGCCAAGACAAACGTTCAGGCTCAAAAGCACTGCAAGATTTGTCGTGGTGAACAGCTGACCAAAATTCATTGAGATTAGACTTCGGCAACCAGAGCTTTGCGCAAAGAGCCATCGCATTTGGTAATCAATTCTTCGGCTTTCGCACGACCAAGTTTGCGCTTTAGCATCAAAATGGCTGTTTTGCATTTATCATGCGAGGCCACGAGCGCTCCTTCAGCTAGATGGCGAGGCACATCTCCTAAAATGGAGATGATTGAAACTGCGCGCTCCCTCAATTTGACGTTGGTTGGTTTTAAGTCGATCATCAAATTTTCGTAGACTTTGCCTAGGCGAACCATGGTGCAAGTGGTGAGCAAATTGAGAATCATTTTTTGTGCCGTGCCGGACTTCATGCGGGTAGAGCCAGTAAGAGCTTCGGCGCCCACGACAGCAGCTATAGTTACATCGCAAAGAACCGACAATGCGCTATCTGGGTTATTAACCACGGCGATTGCGGCTGCACCTTGCTCTTTGGCTTGATGCATGGCACCAACTACATATGGGGTGCGACCGCTTGAGGAAATACCAACGACCACATCTTTAGCGGTCACTTTTGCTTCGATTACGTCATTGATCCCCAGTTGCTTTTGATCTTCGGCATCTTCGAACGAACGGAACATTGCTTCTTTGCCGCCAGCGATGAAGGCTTGGACTGTCGTTGTCTCAACGCCATAAGTGGGTGGGCATTCGGTTGCGTCTAAAACGCCCAGTCTACCGCTCGTACCAGCGCCAAAATAAAGAAGGCGTCCACCGTCTTTGAGACGAGCTGTAATTATGTCAATTGCTTTGGCAATTTCAGGGAGGCACAACTGGACTGCTTTAGCTACTTCGAAATCTTCTTGTTGCACTCGAGCGACGAGTTCAATGGTGTCTAGATTGTCGAGGTCCATGGTGCGCTCGTTGCGCTCTTCAGTGACCAGTCGATTGAATTCTTTGGTAAATCCCTGAGTAGATCCCATGGTTGTGCTCCCTTTTTGTATCCCTTGATTGATTGATAGATCGATAGATAGATTTGATTTCATTTCGTTGTCAGTTATTTGAGATGAATGAGTGAACGCTTCTGAAACTTTCCATCGCCTGCATGACCGACGTAATTCTGTTTGTCTATGATGACTTTGCCTCGCGACAGAACAGTTTCGGTTACGCCTTGCACTTCCATGCCCTCGTAGCAATTGTAGTCTACGTTCATGTGATGTGTTTTGGCACTTAAAGTCATCTTTTTTTCTGGATTGAATATCACAATGTCGGCATCCGAGCCCACTGCAATCGTTCCCTTACGAGGAAAAAGACCGAATATCTTAGCTGGGGCTGTCGATGTGATTTCCACAAAGCGATTGACATTGATGCGCCCGGCGACGACTCCACCGTTGTAGATAAGACTCATGCGAGTTTCTACGCCCGGTCCACCATTGGGAATTTTGCTGAAATCATCACGTCCCAGCTCCTTCTGGTCTTTAAAGCAAAATGGGCAGTGGTCGGTGGATATAACCTGCAGGTCGTTCATACGAATGCCAGTCCAAAGCTTTTCTTGATTCGATTTGTCACGCAAAGGTGGCGTCATCACGTATTTCGCGCCTTCGAAGCCCTCGCCCTCCATGTAGCTGTAATCGAGAAACAAATATTGGGGACAGGTTTCGGCATAAGCTGGAATGCCCGCGTCGCGAGCTTCTTGCACTTTTTTCAAAGCGTCATAGCAACTTAAGTGCACGATATAAACAGGCGAGCCGGCCATCTCAGCAAGAGCGATGGCCCGATTGGCGCCTTCAGCTTCAGCTAGTGTGGGGCGGGTGAGCGCATGGTATTTAGGGGCTGTGTGCCCTGCTGCAAGTGCTCTTTCGACAATTTCATTTATGACCATGCCGTTTTCAGCATGCATACAAATCAGTCCGCCGTGCTCGGCCGCATAACTCATACCGCGAAAAATCGTGGCATCGTCTACAAGCAACACACCTGGATAAGCCATGAACATTTTGAAGGAAGTTACCCCTTCATCATCGATTAGACGCTTCATGTCCACCAGTCGCTCGCGAGGCATGTCGGTGACGATCATGTGAAAGGCATAATCGATGGCTGTTTTGCCCTGAGCCTTCGCGTGCCAGACATCAAGAGCGTTGATGATTGAGTCGCCTTTGTTTTGAATAGCAAAATCAATAATAGTTGTAGTTCCGCCATGAGCTGCCGCCCGCGTGCCCGTTTCGAAGTCATCGGCTGACGTGGTGCCGCCAAAAGGCATATCCATGTGAGTGTGGGCATCGATGCCGCCAGGAACTACTAGTCTGTCTTTGGCATCGATAGTGGCATCTGCTTCCATCGTCAGATTGGCGCCAATCACTGAAATCTTTTCGTCTTCAATGAGAATGTCGGCTACATAATCGTCCACTGCGGTGACGATTCGACCGTTTTTGATGAGGGTTTTCATGATGCTTTAAATTTCACCCCTGCTTAATGTCATTAGTCGACGGCCACTTAACCGGCTCAAATTTTAGCCGATTGTGTGGACTTAATTTAAGACCATGTCAACCGTGATATAAATCAACTGTTCCGACGCGTGTCAGGCATCAGCCAGAATCAGACGCTGCGCGGTTTGCATATAAAAGATACATGAAGCATATTTATGCGTGAGAATGGAGTTTTGTCATGAGAGGCGGCGTGACATCAGAGGTGATTGCGGAAGTGCGCAGTCGCGCGTCTATTCAGGAAGTTATTTCCGAGCACATCGTCCTCAAACGCGCCGGCAAAGAATACAAGGGGCTGTGCCCGTTTCATAACGAAAAATCGCCTTCGTTTCACGTCAATACAGAAAAAGGCATTTTCAAATGTTTTGGCTGCAATGAGGGTGGCGATGTTTTCGCCTTCGTGCAAAAAATCAAAAAACTGGATTTCCTCGATACGGTTCGCGAACTAGCGCATAAATACAATGTCCCGCTTATTGATTCGTACGAGCAGCGGCATGAGTACGACAAGCGCTCGCAGGTTCTTATGCTTTATCAACAGGCAAGCGAGTACTATTCGCATCTGCTCAACGATCCTGTTGAAGGTAAAATGGCCAGAGATTATCTGGGTAATCGTGGTATCACTCAAGATATTATCGACCGTTTTAAACTTGGTGTGGCGAGCCCTGCATGGGATGGATTGCTGCGTTATTTGACCGAGTCGACAAAAGTGGCGCCGCAAACTCTAGAAGAAGCGGGTCTTGTTAGAAGTCGCGCTGAATCAAGCGGACACTACGATTTATTCCGCAATCGTTTGATTATTCCTATCTGTGACGATCAAGGACGTGTCATCGCATTTGGTGGCAGAACTTTAGGTGACGATCAAATTAAATATTTGAATTCACCAGAAACTCCAATCTATGTTAAGCGCGAGCATCTCTACGGCTTCCATCTGGCTAAGGACTCAATCAAGAAGAAAGACGCAGTAATTGTTGTTGAAGGTTATTTTGATGTGATCACTTCGCATCTTTATGGCTTCGATAATACAGTCGCTACTTGTGGCGTTGCTCTTGGCGAACATCAAGCTAAGTCACTTGTACGTTATACCGACTCGCGCCGGGTCTATCTTGCTTTTGATGCGGACGAAGCCGGTGTTCGAGCGATTGATAGCGGTTTTGAACCACTCAATAACGTCGCCCGTGGTGTCGGTATCGACTTGCGAGTTATTCGTGTGCCAGGCGGCAAAGACCCTGATGAATGTTTGAGATCGTCAGCTGAAGATGGTGGACCTGCCGGTTACAAAAAGGCTGTCGATCAGGCTTTGCCATTTGTCGATTATCAATTAGTGAAAGCCATGGAAGGTCAGGATTTAAAAACTCATACTGGACGTATCGACGCCGCGAAAGTTGTTGTGCCGATTCTCGCGCAGATTCCCTCTGATGTTGCTCGATCACAATATGCGCAGCAATGGAGCAGCAAGCTCAGTATTGATGAAATTGCTTTATCTGCTGATGTCAATCGCCACCGACGCGAAAATAACACAGGCAAGCGTCCGCAACAACGCCATGCTCCAGCAAGCCAGGCGGCACCATCTGGACCGCGCAGTCATTTGCTTGGTAGTCGCGGCGGTATGCAGTCTGGTTATATCGATGCCGAGCGGCAACTACTGGCACTTTATTTGACGACAAAGCAAGATTACGATCGTGTCAGTAACTTATTGGTCGATGACCAATTTTTATCAGCCGAACATCAGAGAATCAAAGAGGCTGTCTACGGAATTGGTACTCAATTTAATAATGTGGAAGATTTGCAGCAAAAATTGATGGACCGCTTGAGCCCAGACCCAGATGCTCTCCAGGCTTTCGTCGATGTCCTTTTGAAGGTCGATGACATAAGAAAGCAAGATGCGCCAGTAGAAATCTTGCTTCAGGCGTTTCAATTGGTGATTTTGGCGGAAAAACTAAATAGAGAGCTTGCAACGGCTCGTGCCTTGCTGCCTGATTTATCCGAAGATGAGCAGACAACTCAGCAAAGCAAAATGATGAAATTACAGGCTTTGAGACAGGCCGTCCAAACTTTTGGCGGCGTTCAAGAAGATTTGGACGAACTTAAGCGTAAAATTAAGGAAGTCACAGGCAAGCCCTGAGCACTACAGTTGGAGACCACTGCGTGACAAAGAGCAAAGATAAAGAAGATAGCTTCATCGAGAAACTTGGTCGGATGGAAGAATCCACCAAGCAGCGCGAGCGTAGCGGGTTGGAAGAGTTGCTAGTCGACTCGGATTCCGATGGCGACGACGATTTACCTGGCGCGGTGCCGGCAAATGAGGCTGCCACTGGCGATGATCCAGTATTTATGGGCGGTTATGAAGAAAAAGTCGAAGGCGACCCCGAGGTCTTCGAAGAAGAGGTATCGAAGGGACTATCGTCGGATGACCCGGTTCGCATGTATCTGCGCGAAATTGGTCGAATCCCTCTTTTGACTGCCGATCAGGAAATCGAGTACGCCAGGCGCATCGAACAAGGTGGCGCTGATGGAGCATTTGCCAAAAGGCGACTGGTTCAGGCTAACTTGCGACTGGTTGTGTCCATTGCCAAGAAATATGTCGGCCGCGGCATGCTCTTTCTCGACCTGATTCAAGAAGGCAATCTCGGTTTGATTCGTGCTGCCGAAAAGTTCGACTATGAGCGAGGCTACAAATTCAGTACCTACGCCACGTGGTGGATTCGCCAGGCTATCACCCGGGCTATTGCGGACCAGGCTCGAACCATCCGCATTCCAGTGCATATGGTTGAAACCATCAACAAACTGAAGAAAACTACGCGTAAGCTGGCGCAAGACAAAGGTCGTAAGCCAACTGAAGAAGAAATCGCCGAAGCAATGGAAATTACTGTTGCTAAATTGCGAGAGATCGTCAAAGTGGCACAAGAGCCCATTTCGCTCGAAACTCCAATCGGTAAAGAAGAAGATTCTCGCCTGGGTGATTTCATCGAAGACCGCGACGCCGAAACTCCAGCCACGTCGGTGACTCAGGAGCTGCTGCGAGAAGACATCATCGAAGTGATGGCTGGACTATCATCGCGTGAACGTGATGTCCTTCGTTTACGTTTTGGTCTCGATGACGGTAGACAGCGCACTTTGGAAGAAGTTGGTCAGCTTTTTGGCGTAACGCGCGAGCGAATTCGTCAAATTGAAGCCAAAGCTTTGCGAAAACTGCGTCACCCTAACCGCAGTCGCCGTTTGAGAGAATATATCGACGATTAAATGTGTCGGTTTCTCTAAGATCATTTGTGGGTGCATGGCAATCTGAAACGGTTGTCATGCACTTTTGGCTTGGAATTGTTAGATTGACTCATCCATCTTGTCCGGTTGGTTCTCTAAGTGCTGCGTCTGCCCCGAATACCCAAATTCTTGATCGCCTGCCTGGGGTTCGCTCTGGTCAACGTGGCTTTTGGCTGTACCGAAAAAGACACTCTGGGCGATTCGTTTCAATTTCAGAATCAAGACATCGGCTGGTGGACCGTAAATAATTTCAGACAGCTTCAAAAACGGGCTGATGTACTTTTGATTGGCTCGTCCTTAATGTGCCGCGTCACCAACGAAGGCGAGGCGACTTACTTAAATCACGACTTGAACGGTAACGAACATCATCGCTGTCAGCATATGGAAGATTTGCTTGCCCAGGATCTTCATCGCAAAGTTTTGACCACGTCTTTGAGTGTGCCTGGCATGAATGCCTCTGATGCCAGTGTCGTTTTCTCTGAATTAGTCAAAGATGGCAAAATTCCCGATGTCATCGTATATGGTATCGCTCCGCGCGATTTTCTCGATAATGGTCTGGAGGTGCCAGCCAATACTTCTTTGTATCAACTTATGGAAAAGACTGGCCAGTTGCAGGATGTGGCCAATCTCTCTCGTTTGACTCGTACAGATCGCGCAAAATATGCAGCGAATAAAGTACTTAGAAGGATCTTTCCTCTCTACGATAAACAAACCGAATTATCAATTATTTTTCGGCGTGCGGCAAAGCAAGAACTAGCAAAAACGTTGCCTGCGCCAGCTATCTGCGAGTTGCCGACTCTCGATAAGGTGACTAAATCTTTGCTTCATTTGGTGCCCGAAGACAGCGACCCGTATTGCCATGTTACGCCTTACGACGAGTCGCACCCCAACACTGCGGACTTCAAAAATTGCTATTTAGTCTCTTACAATCCGTTTCGACCAGGGCTCTACAACCCGCAGATGAAGTTTCTGGACCGCTTTCTCAAAATCGCAAAATCGCGAAATATTCAGGTGATTCTGGTCAATATGCCTTTGCGCAAAGACAGCTTTAATTTGATGCCACCAAACCTTCACAACCTCTACATGCAGGACGCGCAGAGAATCGCCACCGCTAATGGTGCCAATTTTGTCGACATGCAACACAGTGGCTTCAATGATGCCGATTATGATGACCAGGTGCACTTAACAGGACGCGGCGCTTCGAAGTTTGTTGAGTTGCTTACTCCTAAACTCGTCCCTTATATTTCTCAAGCCCTCGCCACTAAAGAAGCCGCGCGGCAACTCTCTGCCTCAACTAAAACTTCAACAGTGAAGTCTTTCTAGTGATTAATTGTCCTCGTCGTCATCGCCGTCCTCGCCGTCCTCATCTTCCGACGCCGAGAGTCTCTCATGCTCGCTTAGCCATTCGAGCACTTCTGGCGCACGTTTAATTTCTTCGGTGATTTCGTACAGCTTCGAGGCATCCTGCGCGGGCACGGCGCCCTTGGGCACTATCAAAACTGAAGCCGTAATTGCCCGTGAGCCGAGTTCCAGATGTACTTTGTCGCCGGCCTTAATCGTCGTGGCTGATTTAGCAATTTTGTCATTGATGAATACACGGTGTTGATCGCAGGCCATTTGCGCGACAGTGCGCCTCTTAATCAGGCGCGAAACTTTAAGCCATTTGTCCAGGCGCATGATTATCTCCTTAGAGCCAGCTCCCTATTTTATACACTTTTAGCTCACGAGTTTGATATGGTATTGCGGTAAGGTGAAGGAACCGTGAGTACGCAAATTTCGCTCCCAATTAAATATCTTTTTCCGCATTTTCGAGCCTTGAGTTTTATCATGGCTACAAGCCTGTGTTGTCTTTCTTGCGCAGATCAGCATGCAAGCGCACCGATTCATCCGGCTTTAACAGGTGCAAAAAGAGATGTTCATGTTGGTGCAGGCGATGAAGCGACTTCGTCACACGATAAGCCGCCTCCAGTGTACAAAACTGTGACAATAAGCAGTAAAGAACTGGCCTTGCCTTTGCATCTGGCTGGGCTGATTGAGCCCGATTTCGGTAAAGAGGTGGACGTTACGTCGCGCATTGCTGGACGCGTGCAAAAGGTCCTCGTGCGCATGGGCGACAATGTCGTCAAGGATTTTGTCATGGCAATCGTCGATAGCAAAGACGTGACCGAACTGCAAGCCGAATTAATAGAAGCAGGCTCTAAATTGAAAATTGCAAAAGCGCATCAAGAGCGTGAGCGCATGATTTATGAAGAGCAGGTAGAGCGACCAAAAGCATTGATTGATGCTCAAACTTCATTCAAAGATGAGCGTGCAAAACGTGATCTCGCTGAAACGGAATTTAAACGAGTAGAAGATTTATATCGCGAAAAAATTTCATCCGGCCGTGATTTTAGTGCTGCAAAAGCGTCACTTGCTCGTGCTCAGGCTTCCTACGAGCAATCCGTGGCTGATCTCGAGCGCGAAAAACATCTCTATGAAAATCGCGCTCTGATGCAGCATGACTATCAAGTTGCTAAAGCTGAAACGGCACGGGCCAAGCAGCACCACAATACTTTGATGCAACGCTTGGAATTTCTGGGCATGACGCAAAGCATGATTGAGCAGGTCGAAAAGTCTGGCAAATTGAGCGGTGCAATAAGTATCACAGCTCCAGTTGCAGGAGTCGTCACTCGTCAGGAGGCAGAAGCAGGTGAAGTTGTCCATCCGGATAAACCAATGTTTACGATTACTGATTTGTCGACAGTTATTGTGCGGGCCGACGTACCAGAACTTGCTGTTTCGCGCGTAAAGTTGGGCAGCAAAGTGAAAATTAAAGTGCTTAGTTATCCCGATGAGACGTTTATTGGCAACGTCAATTTCATTAGCGAGCATGTCAATGCAGATACTCATACTGTCTCGATTAGAGCGCAACTTAATAACGCCAATCATCGTTTTAAAAAGGATATGTCGGCAGAAATTGATCTTGAAGCTCAAATGGCTCACGTTTTGATTTGTCCCAAAGAAGCTGTGATAGAAAAGCACGGCAAAGAGCACGTCCTCGTAAAAACCAGACAGGGTACTTTTGAAGAACACGAAGTGTTCGTTGGTGGTTTTGCCGGCGACTCTGCTGAGATTTTGACAGGCATTGAAGAAGGCGATGAAGTGGCAATCGGCTACAGCAAGCCGGTTGCTGCGCATTAGTCCTTTAACAGACCTAGGCGATTACGTTTGGTACGTCTGACGTGACATTCTCATCAACATTTTCTGTTTGTTTGTTTATTTCACGTAAGCGCGCCATGAAGTCAGGATCCACAAGGCAGACGCCATCGCGACAATTACTCGCTGCTACTTGGTCAAGTCTTTCAATATCTGCATCGGTGAAATTGTCGTGACCTTCGCCTTCTCCCAAATTTTCTGAGATTGCGGCTCCAGCAGGCGTCACTGCTGCTTTTTTTGTGTTAGCCAGAACCAGGCGAGCGATTGCTGGGTCGAGCCAGACGGCACCGATTTTTACGCTGCGAATGGCCATTTCTAGATTGATTGACGAATCGCCTTTTAAAACATATCCGTCGGCTCCAGCTTCCAGTGAGTCGAAAATGTCACTGGAGTGATCGCTTGCAGTCAGCATTAATACGCGAATGCGTGGGTTTTGCTTTTTAATTTGGCGAGTCACTTCAATGCCGTCTAAATCCGGCAGACCAATATCAACCAGCACTATTTCAGGCTGCAGTACGGCCACTTGTTTGATGGCGTCTGCGCCGTTTTCTGCCTCTCCACAAAGATGGAAGTCCGCAATTGTTTTCAAAAAACTGCGCAACGCAAAGCGCAGAACTTTGTTGTCTTCAACGGAGAAAATCTCGATGGTACTTTTTGCAGTCATTACTTACCGGTGAAATAGCTCAAACATGATTTGATTCTAGTCCCATTTAGGCCGCTACGTCACATCTTCTTTCGACCCATTCCGGTAGATGTTTTTCAATTCGTCGGCAAAGCTCGCCTGGATCATACTTATCCATCAAGATAAATTCAGCTGCTCCAAGGGCCGCCGATGCAATGTCTAAGCCGTCCTGCATTGAAATTGTGAAGTCGCTCGGATGAATGCAGTAGAAGACAAAGTTGATGGAGCGCGTTTTGACATTTGCCTTAACGGTTCTTAGCAAGTCAAAGGCGCTCTCGCTTTCCAGATGGATGTCCGAAACAATCAGGTCGAACTCGCCTGCACTGAGAGCTTCAGTGGCTTTATAAATGGTGGGAGTTATTACGACGTGATGACCTGGTGATTCCAGTTCTCGCTGAAGCTCGGCGATATAAAGAGGGTTGCTTTCCAGAAGTAAAATTCGTCCTTGCATAGGGGGCCTCGTAAAATGCAAACACAATTCGGAATCATCGTGGCAAATTGACGCAAGTGAGCCTGATCGTGTTCCTGTTGTGGTAGAACCGCAATCTCTGGGCATGTCAAGTTTCTTTGACTGCAATTTTGCGGTCGCGGCGCGAAGTTACGCTTGAGTTGGTGGGAAAGCTTTTAACGCAGAGGTTGTCAGAACTGTCAAACGCATTGGGAAGTCTTAAGGCACCACTAGTAGTGCTTCAAGTTTTTAGTTTGATTGCCATACACTTGCCTGTTTATGCCTTGTTCCTCAAAACGCGCGAGGAATTAGCTAAGCAATATGGCTCTAATTTCCTTATGCTCAAAAAATTTGTGATCACGCCCGACAGAACTGGTAAAATCTGTTTCGCATGCAGGTTCTGTCGTCTTACAAACATCTTGCAAACGGTTCCCAAACCAGGGCCAATAGGATTTATTAAATTGTTTTGCTCAATTTGATAGTGGCTTGTCCGGGTTGTGAACGCTTAGTTTTTGTATAGTATTTGTGCGGTCTGACGGTGATCTTAAAAAACGATGTTCCTCTCGCCTGCCTTTATGCTGCGAGTCCCAATACGAAGTGGAAAGGCCCAATGTTCCGGAGTCTGAAGAAAGTATCATTGACGACTGGCATTGCTGTCGCGCTTGGAGTTTCTATCCAACTGCCTGCTTCTGCTCAGGTGGCTGCAGCAGAAACCGCGAACTCTAATAGCGCAAATATCAACGCGGGTGCCTCCACAGCCGGTAAGTCCACGACAAAGCCCCGCCCAGCTGCCAAGTCTGGCTTGTTGCAGTCTAAGTTCGTTGCCTCCTCGTCGCCACTCGAGGATGTTCCTGACGGTACCAATTCAAGTCACTTCAAAGCTCAACAGCCTGTTTTGGACACCAGCCCAAAACAAATTGCCATAGCACCTCAGGGCAAGCCCGCTCAACCGTCGACCCCTTTCCAAAATCAGCCTTTGTTCGGCGGTAGCCAAAGTGCAACCCCTGTGCAGCCAGCGTTGCGAGGACCCACTACTTTGACACCGGTGACGGTGCCACAAACCCCGCTGAGAAAATTGCGCATTGATATGGATGCCGCTGAGCCAACGGGGCAAAGGGAAACCAAGCCAAGCGACGCTGAGCAAGAAGTGAAGACGACACTTGAAGGTGTTACACCTCTTCGACTGCGTGAGGTGTTGAACGAGGCTCTGGTAAACAGTCCTCGTGTTGCCGCTGCAAGGGGACTATTAGGCATTCAAAAAGCCCTCTATGTTGCGGCTACCCAGATGCCCAATCCTATTTTCTTTCGTGACGAAGCACCGCAGTCTGAAGGCGTTCGTCGGGTGGGACCCATCATTACTTATGAACCACCTTGGAAACTGGCTTTTCGCTTGCTTGCCGCAAAAAGACAGGTTCAAGAGACGAAGACAGAAATCATGCAGACTTTGTGGCAATTTCGCAATGCTGTACGCCGTTCCTATACTGATGTGATCATCACGCAGGAGACCTACGAGACACTGCACGACCTTTCAGAACTTGCGTTGCGCTTGTTGAATGTATCGTCTAAACGGTTTCAAGCTGGCGATGTTCCCGAGCTAGACGTCCTTAAGGCACGCCTGGCCCATTCTCAGGCGCTTGTGGATACAGCGCAAGGTGCCATGAAGGTAAATCGCTCACGGCAGCAGCTGAACGTGATTATGGGAAGACAATTTAGTACGCCTATATCTGCACCTCGGCTTCCAGCATTCGACGTGAAGGTTAGAAAGAGCGACTTGCTTCCGGACTACACAATTCCGGTGCCGCCTGTAACTGATTTCATTGCCGAGGCTCTTGAAAATCGTATCGAGATAAAGACCAATGACGCCCAGATCAAACTGACCAAGGCACAACTGTTGAACGCAGCCGGAAACATTCTTCCCAATCCAAACATCGCCTTTGGTTCGTCCACAGAAACCAACTTGCCTTCGGGTCCCAAATTGAATGGTATTTACACGACCATAAACGCTGAAATGCCACTTTATAATTTCCAACAAGGTAATCTTGCCCAGCTCAAAGCAACTCTGCGGCAGTTTAGGCTGCAGGATGCGGCGATTCGAAATCAGATAATAGCCGACGTTACGTCGGCCTATAACAATCTCATCACAGCCCGGAACCGCATTCAATCTTTTCAAGATCATGTGCTTGCTGATTCGGCTGAAGTGGCTAGATTGGCAAGACGTAGTTACGAGGTTGGGCAGTCAGATATTACAGCCACTCTTGCGGCGCAGCAGGCCAATGTTCAGGTCAGGCAAAATTATCTGGATGCCGTCTCAAACTATCAACAAGCGCTGACCGATTTGGAACAATCCATTGGTGAACCTATCGATTAGTTAGCATCAGTGAGATTCGTTCAAAACTGGTAATGGCGCTAATAGGTCGGTGAAACAGTAGAAAGACTAGCACCGGGGGCAATACTACTATTCGGGAACTGTAGTCCAAGTTGCGCCTGAATATTTGCGTACTGTCCTTGGGCATTCATTCGACTGTGATACTGTGTAACCAGCTCGCGTCGCACTGGACCTTCAAGTATTGCAAGAGGCAGGAGCTGCAGGATTTCTACTGAGCTTATACCCGCCCATATGGCTGTCAGCTTTGCGGTACTGAGGTCACCATCTCCCTTCAACAATGGATCTCGTTTCATTGCTGATAGGGCAATGACGTTAGTTGTAGGTTTTAAGTTCACGATAGTGCTTTCACCAGAGATTTCAGAATTTTGCGTGGAAGTTGAATAAACAGTGACAGGGACGCTGAATTTGTACGCGCGCGGCGAGACAATTTGTTGAACGTCTGCGATCTTCACCTGCACAGTGGAACCACTTTCTTGAGTAACTTCCAGAAGCCCACTCTTCATTGCTGTGATTTGTCCACTAAATACGTTGGCAGTCGTTATAACCTGATCGGGCTTGTTTACATCAATGTATTTCAGCCATTCACCGTCTTGAAAATAGGCGATACCATTGATAGTGGCAGTATTACCTTCAACTGCTGACCAGCTTTTCAAAATTGGTCCTGATAAAACAATTTCGCGATCGAATTGCCATTCTGGAATTGCCGTTATTTCAACGATGTTGGACTTGAAGTAAGCGCGCCCTCTTGGTAAATCTAACTTGCCGAATTTTTCTATAGGAATGCGGCCAATTATTGCTCCACCATTCGTGTTGACCTGCGGTGTGAATTTGATGCTTGCAGCATGAGCCCCGGCGGCGAACAAATTGATTGAAATGGACATTCCTATTGCGGTGCCGACTTGAAGGCAACGTTGGACCATTTGCATATGAAAACTCCGCAGGGGTGCGAACCGTTTAAGCCTACCTTACAGTCATTTTGCACACAAGCGTCATTGCTTAATTGCTGAAGAAAGGTCGCCCGGCGAGTCGTTGCAGTGCCAATGTTAGGTTAGCTCTTGCTAATGCGTAATGCGGTAAGCCTAAAAGCGAAATCCATCTATACTAGAAATGGAGATTAGATACTCATGAGAATTCTTAGCGTTTTTTTGCTTGTATTGTTCCTCGGCGGAACTATGGAACCCACTCTGGCGACCCAGCCATCAGAGTCACGCCGAACACACGGCAATAAGGCGAATTCACCCATTAGCAAGGTCTCTCAGTCACAACCCCAGAGCAAACCTGCTGACACAATTATCATAAGACCGAATAAAAATGCAGAAACTGGTTCTGCTAAAGTGCATGCTTTTAATAGTTTCAGTGACATGACACAGTCTATGCCTGCTCAAGCAGTTAAGGAAGAACTAGTCCGAAAGCGTGAACTTCCCGGTCAACGAACTTCTGTTCTTACGCCAGGCGACGCGAGCAATACCAGTATCAGTTCCCCAACGTTGAATAATGCAACGACGGGCGCTGCGCCGCGCATTGAATCTGGATCAGGCATGTCTATTCCGCAGCCGACCGGCGGTTCAAGCAGTGTATTTAAATAGCCACCAGATATGGTGAACTGTTCAGCTTTCCTCTTTGTCGTATAGGTTTTATCTTCACCGATTGTACTTCAGTATTGTTTTAATCTTGACTTCTGTCCAGAACTCCCATTCTTCCGGATATACACTCTGATTAGAGCCATTCGACATTAACCACTAGAGTAAAAGCGTCGTTTTGGGCTATAGTTCTAGCTTAAGGCGAGCCCTTGCGGGCTGCCGCTGATAATTTCCGAAAGTGCATATTCCGCATACTTCTCGCATATTAAATGAACGACAAAGAAAGCAGAGCATTTTTGCGGGGCGAAATGAGTTTTACGCCTCAAAGAATGATGCGCTATATTCGCTCACGTGCGCGCCTGGCATCTGACGAAGACATCGAAGACATTCTGCAAAACGCACTCATATTAGTGGCAAAGCATTTCGACCCCAACCACCCCGACGCCAAACTGTCTCCTTATTGTTTGAGTGCCTGCAATAAGGCCATCGCTCAAAACCTGGAGCGTTATCACAAGATTGTTCTGAGGAAGCGAAATGAACCCGCGCCTGAGCGTATGGAAGACTCTGTCATGTCCAGAAACGAGGGCAGCCTTGATGGTGAAATGGTCGCTGTAACCAATTACAGCTCCGCTCAGACTTTTACCGAAGGGGCGCCGGGCGTGTCCTCCCAGTGGCGCACTACATCTTTAGATTCACTTTTTTCGGATGAGGACGGTCGCTCGGCTGACGACGTCTTCGGCTTTGAGTACGGATTGATGTCTTCATCCTCTCAAGGGCAAGATCCGGCCGACAAAGCAACATTAAATGATCTGATTTCCCAGATTATGGCTGAGCTGCCAGAGCAAATTCACCGCACCTGTTTCCTTTTGAAGTACGTCGAGGGATATAAAAGAGAAGATTTGATTTCTTGTCTAAAAATGGACCCCAAGAGTATAGATACGATCGACAAGCGAATCGTCCGAACGCTGAAGGCGTTCAAAGACAAATTAGACAGAGACGAAGCTCGCATTTAGGAGAAAGCAATGAATACTCTCAACGAAAAGCTAGCCAAAATCCTCACCAATTCTAATGAAGAAGTCGTAGCCAAGTCATTTGCCGCATTCTGCAAAGAGCATGCAAACGACTTACCGATGCCTGGTGAGAACAAGCAATTCGATCAAGCGATGTGGACTGCTTCTCAATTTACCAAATTGTCAAAGCGCGACGAAGACCTGGTGGCTCGCGTCACTGCCAAGCTAGCCATGACCACCATGGATGCCGTCGCCAAATCAATGCAGGATACAGTCCTCAATTTGAAAGACCTGGTTGGCAGCGCCAAACAGTCAGCCATCGATACCTGGCAAGATATGCTCGGCGCGATGTCCTGGCAGCAAATGGTCCCAGCTGGTGCAATGCGCGGTGTTGGCGCCCAATTGGTCACACTTGGCACTTATCAAACTCAAGTCGCTGATGCCAGCGTTCAATTCAACCTTGGCTGGCATGTTGATAAAGACGAATTAAGACTGCTCGTGCAAGCTAAAGACTCTGCTTCTGAAGCTTTAAGTGATGTCGAAGTTCGTGTTACATCCATCGATGGAACGTTGGCCTTTTCTCGTAAAACCAACGAAGATGGCGCTGTAGTGGCTCCGTGTGTGCCAGTTAAGTCCGGTCAATACAAAATCGAAATTCTCTGGGCTGACGGCATTGTCGACACACCGTTTTTCCGAGTGTAACTAGATACTTTCGAAATTGGTTCGAAAAATTGTGCAGATGCCGCTCCTGGGTTAAACTAAGCCTTCGCTTGGACCCCTTGATAACGGTATATTTATGTTAACGACGCCTGTAAAGCCAGAACAAAAAATCATTCGTGTGCTCAGACTGAAAGTTTTGGATCGTCCAGGCTATTTCGGGCGAATCGCGAGCCGTCTTGGGGAACTGAAGGCGAACATTGGCGAAATTTCGATTGTTTCGCAAGGACCTGATTTCATCATTCGCGACATCAGCGTTCAGATTCAAGATGATAAGCATCTGGCTGTAGTTGTTGCCGGCATCGACGAGATAGAAGGCGTCCAATTCGAATCAGTAATCGACCCGGTACAAACTATTCACGAAGGCGGAAAAATAGCCGTTCGTAGTCGGGTGAAATTAGAATCGCTGGCTGACTTGCGCAAAATTTATACGCCAGGCGTCGCTCAAATTTGTAAGCTCATTCACAAAGACATTTCTCTCAGTCGTCAGTACACCGCCATTCCGAACACTGTGGCCATCGTCACTAATGGCACTGCAATTTTGGGTTTAGGCAACATTGGTCCGGTTGCCGGAATGCCTGTGATGGAAGGCAAAGCGGTTTTATACGAACAACTGGTTGGTATAAGCGCCGTGCCGATTCTGATTGACAGTGCAGACATCGATGAAATTGTGGCGACTGTCAAAGCGATTGCCCCTACATTTGGTGCGATACATTTAGAAGATATAGCTGCTCCTGAATGTTTTGAAGTCGAACGTCGCCTGCAAGAAGAGCTTTCTATCCCCGTTTTGCATGATGATCAGCACGCCACAGCTGTGGTTGTTCTCGCTGCTCTTTTAACGATCACTCAACGTATGGGTATCGAATTGACCGAGTGTTCGCTCGGTGTAATCGGTCTTGGCGCTGCAGGGGCAGGTATCGGTCAGTTACTTCAAGCTTTTGGTGTGAAGAAGTTATTTGGTGCGGATTTAAGACAAGATGCTCTTGATCGCTGGAAAAGCCGCGGTGGCACACCAACAGATCTTACTGGCGTTATGAAAAATGCTGATGTTATCGTCGCTACAACAGGCGTGCCTGGTTTGATCAAACCAGAAATGGTGCGGGAAGGTCAGGTCATTCTCGCGATTTCCAATCCCGATCCAGAAATTGATCCTGAGCTCGCCATTACCTGTGGCGCTCGTTATGCTGCCGATGGGCGTACTATTAATAATGCACTTTCTTATCCTGGTCTATTTAGAGGGGCGATCATGGCTAATGCTCGTTGCTTTACAAATTCGATGAAGATTGCAGCGGCTCATGCTATCGCCGGACAGACCAAGATGGACAACCTGGTGCCCAGTATTTTAGACCGTGAAGTGCATCAACATGTGGCTGATGCTGTAGCATTGGCATGTGCTGACCACGAGTGCTAATCCTTCACTAACTCTTTAAAAGTCCTTCTAAGATAATGAGCGAAACGACATTTGCCCTGTCCGAAAAACAAATAGCCGCTGAATGTGAGCGCAGGCGTACATTCGCGATTATTTCTCATCCTGACGCCGGTAAAACGACATTAACTGAGAAGTTATTGCTATTTGGAGGCGCCATTCAAGAGGCAGGCTCAGTCAAGTCGAATCGCGCAAAGGCCGCCACATCGGACTGGATGGAATTGGAAAAGCAACGTGGCATTTCCATTACTTCTACTTGTTTGCAATTTGAATACGAAGGGCATTGTCTGAATTTGCTCGACACTCCTGGTCACCAGGACTTCAGCGAAGACACTTACCGAACACTAGCTGCAGCCGATAACGCGGTCATGTTGATTGACGCTGCGAAGGGGCTCGAGCCGCAGACGCGCAAATTACTGGCCGTCTGTCGCACACGCAAGTTGCCACTTTTCACTTTCATTAATAAGCTCGACCGACCAAGTCGTGAACCTATTGAACTCCTGGATGAAATCGAAAAAGAATTTTCGCTGCCTACTTTTGCTGTCAACTGGCCAATCGGCACTGGCGACACATTCATGGGCGTCGTCGATCGTCTCAATCGAGTTGCTCACGTTTTCGAGCGCACAGTTGGTGGGCGAACGATTGGCAAGGTGTCCACATATTCCATTGACGATCCTGTTTTGAAAACTCTGATGGCTACCCGCACATATGATGATGTGATGAGCGAGCTTGAAATGCTTGATGGCGCAGGGCAGGACTATGATGCAGAAAAAATCCTTGCTGGTGATCTGACGCCTGTGTTTTTTGGTTCTGCCATGAATAATTTTGGCGTTGAGTTATTTTTGCAAGCTTTTTTAGAGATGGGCGCACAGCCGGCCGCTTTTGATAGCAATCAAGGACGCATCGAGCCAACAGATGCTGCCTTCAGTGGTTTCGTCTTTAAGCTGCAAGCCAATATGGATCCCCGTCATCGCGACCGTATCGCTTTTGTTCGCGTTTGCTCGGGGGTTTTTGAAAAAGACATGACTGTTTATAACAGCCGTACCGGCACTGCTTTGCTCTTGAGCCAGCCGAAAAAACTGTTTGGCAAAGACCGAGCTTCAATTGATACGGCATTTGCTGGAGACATTATTGGTCTCAGCAATCCGGGCAGTTTTTCAATTGGCGACACAATTGCCGTCGACAAAAAACTGCGTTTCCCACCTATTCCTAGTTTCGCCGCAGAATTATTTGCCGTTCTGGAAAATCGTGAACCTAGCAAGCATAAGCATTTTCACAAAGGCATTCTGGCTTTGCAAGAAGAAGGCGCGATTCAAATTTTGTGGCTGACCGAACACGACACACGCTTTCCGATTCTGGCTGCAGTTGGTCAATTGCAATTTGAAGTTGTGCAATTTCGAATGCAGTCTGAGTACAACGTGCAGACAACACTTAGACCGATGGAAGTAAAACATACGCTGTGGGTTCAAGACGGTTGGGCTGGACTCAATGCAGCAAACCGTGAGCGTGGTAGTTTCATGGTGGCTACAGATAAAGATGATATGCCTGTTTTGATGTTCAAACAAAACTGGGATTTGACCGCATTTAGAGAAAGAAATCCAAAACTTGTTTTAACGCCTGTGAGCCCCGGTTCACAGCAGGTTATGCGCTAATTTGCATCAGTAGTATTCATGCTTGAAGTGTCGAACATCATAGTGATACCAGGACGAAAAACCGTTTGATAAAAGTGGGTCCGCAAAGAATAGTTTGGGATTTTCTAAGTCTTTTAAAAGATTCTGAGTTGAAACATTTTTTTTTTTTTTTTTTTTCTGTCGAGAAAATGTGTAGGTCTGTATACATCTATTTGTGAGAGGAAAGACCGCTGATAGTCTTACTAAACAATTAGAGGATGAAATCATGGGAAGTTTACATAGTATCACTGATGGTGACCGTAGTCTTTTGCCCAAAGTCGTGGATGAATCAAAGCAAGTTGGTGAGAAGAGTTCTGCCGCGCACGATCAAATCTACAAAATGGATGGTGGTCTCATCAAAGATCGTTTTTTCGGTGACAACGGTGGCATTGGTAAGATGCACGACCTTGGTGATTTGAAGAAACTTTTTCAAACTCCAGAAGCTACTCCTGAAGATATTTCAAAAGCCGGTAAGAAACTGGATGATTCAATTAGCCCGGTTGCACCAAAAGACATGCAGCAAGACATGAAGAATATTCATGCAGGAGTGTTGAGTGGTGATACCGCTAAAGTCGCTGAAGCAATCAAAGATATTCAGGCTAAGCATCCAGAAATGCTTAAAGATGCAATCAAAGAAATGAATCGTCAGTTCAAAGAAAACAATGCCGGAGTGGAGATGGCTCTTACTGGTGACGGCAAAGTATTGCTCTATAAAAACGATCCGCTCGATATGGGCGATAACAAATCGGCATTGCAAATTGACCCCAAAGATGGCTCAGTTAGTGCCAGACCAATTAAGGTTCGCGATGATGGCACAGTAGTTCTGGAGCCCGGTGAAATCGTCAATGCCGATGTTGATAAAATTGCTAAAGGAATTGGCAATACCGCAACCAGCAATATCAATGGCGATGGCTTCAACGGTATCATCACGGAAACGCCGCATAGATTGCCGGATTTCCCAATTAAGCCCGACTACCCTGAATTTCCAATGCCGCACCATCCATGGACTGAAAAACCAATTGAAATCAAACCTTTGTTCGATCCCATAAACCCCAAGTTCAAATCCATTCAGCCAGAGTTCAAAATAATGGATGCCGTTGGTAAGTGAGGTGAAATAAGTTCAGTATGCGAAAAGCGCACCTTCCCTGAAGATGCGCCTTTCATATAATCTAAAATGAAAGTCTAGCCTTTTTTCATATCCCAGAAATCGGCACCAAGAGTGTCCCAGGGCAAGCGGCGCTCGTCTGGATCATTTGCATCAAAGCGTTGATTGACGAAATAAATCATATGCGCCGGATGCTCCCATGGATTGGCAAGACCATGAGCGACACCACGAGGGATGTAGAGCAATTGAGCACGGCCGGCGCCGAGTACAAAACGCATTTGCTCTTGGTACGTAGGTGAATCTTTGCGTGCGTCAAATAAGCCAATCAGTAATCTGTTGGTTGGCAGAATGAACCAGGCATCTTCTTGATTGTAATGAAGATGGAAAGCCTTGATGGTGTGTGGCAGCATTTGTGAGAAAGTGCTCTGACGAACTTTGAAGCCAGGCAAGCCCTGGAGACCGCCCTCTTCATCTAATCTCACAATTTCGGCGAGACATCCGCCGTCATCAATGAATAAATTCAAGTTGATGATTTGTACGCCTTCGATGGTTGGCTTTTTGGTGTAATCCTGCACGGACAGATCGTTGTTGTAATCGTGACCGATGGCTTCTTTAGTTAAAGGTTTCAGCATGACTCACTTTGTTCTCAGATATTTACGGCTGCTGCCAGATGATTCGTGACTGGGTTAAGGATAGCAGCCCGGCAACAAAAACGTCTAGGCGATGCGCCCAGGCTGCCCGTTTTCGTAAACTTTGAGGGTTTAATTATATTTCGTATAGACTGATCGTTAAGCGACCGGAGCTTTGCTTTTGCGCATCTCTAGATAAGTCTGTAGCGATTCCAGCCAGGGACTGGGCTCGCGACCGATGGCATTAATGAGAGTGGTTTTGTCAAGAACAGAGTATTTGGGGCGAGTTGCTGGTCTTGGCATGTCTGATGTTTCAATTGGCGTGACGTCGACTTGATAAGCAGCAACGATTGCCTTGGCAAACTCGTACCAGTTTGTGACACCGTCATCTGTAGCGTGGTAAACACCCCAACGACCGGTTTCAACCAAGTCAGCAATAAGTTCAGAAAGACTCAGTGTGCATGTAGGCGATCCAAATTGGTCTGATACTACGCGCAGTGGCTTGCGTTGTTCAGCCATATTTAAAATCGTTTCGACAAAATTCTTGCCATGCGGACCATAAAGCCAGCTTGTGCGCACGATATAGAATTTGTGCAAATGTCGCATCACGGCCTTTTCGCCGGCGAGTTTAGATTTACCATAGATGGAAAGCGGTCTGGTTGCGTCCCAGGTTGTATATGCGGAGTTTTGTTCGCCATCAAAAACATAATCTGAGCTGACATAAAGCATTGGTATGTCTAGCTTGTTGCAAGTCACGGCTAGATTTTCGGTGCCATAGCCGTTGATGTGATAAGCAAGACCTGGTTCAGATTCGGCTTGATCTACTTTGGTGTAAGCAGCGCAGTGGACAACCAGGTCTGGTTTGTGTTTGGTCAATATTGACTGCACTTGAGGAAAGTTGGTAATGTCCAAGTCTTCTTTGGGCAATGCGATAACATTGTGTCCGCGTGCTTCAAGACACGGTACCAGGGCTCGTCCGAGCATTCCGCCTGCGCCTGTGACGATGATTTTCTGGCTGCTCATGGATAGCTTAATAACCTCTAGTTACGGCAAGTCTCTATTTTAGCGTAAGACCTAACTAAAGTTAAGCGATGGAAGGCGTTGCCTCCATCGCTTTCACTAGATCTAGTTGAATCAGTAGAATCTGTTGAAGTGGTAATTAACCGACTGAAACAGGTGTTGGTACTACTGGAACGACAATAGTTGGTTGAGCAGCGGTTGTGACTGCATCGAGCCAGGCTTGATTTTGTTTGTACCAGGCAATGGTTTCCCGAATGCCTGTTTCAAATGTGTGCTTGGGGGTCCAGCCGAACTCAGCCTGCATTTTGGAAGAATCAATTGCATAACGCTTGTCGTGACCGAGACGGTCTTGGACATATTTGATTGAACTTTCAGTCTTGCCCATTTCTGCAATTACCAGTTTGGTGATTTGCATATTGGTGCGTTCGTTGTTGCCACCGATGTTATAAACTTCGCCTGCCTGTCCTTTGTGGAAGACAACATCGATAGCGCGGCAATGATCTTCGACATGCAACCAATCGCGCACATTCATGCCATCGCCGTAGACTGGCACTTGCTTATTGGCGAGTAAATTGGTGATGAATAGAGGAATTAGTTTCTCAGGGTGTTGATAAGGACCATAGTTGTTGGAACAACGAGTGGTCAGTGCTGGGAAACCGAAAGTATGGAAGTAAGCGCGGACGAGCAAATCGGCTCCGGCTTTGCTGGATGAATAAGGGCTGTTTGGAGCAAGCGGTGTGTCTTCAGTGAAAAGACCTGTTGGCCCAAGCGATCCGTAAACTTCATCAGTTGAAACCTGCAAATATTTGATGGCGAAAGAACCATCTGCTTTCTTGCCATTTCTGTAGGCCGCTTCAAGCAACACCTGGGTGCCGAGTACATTGGTTTCAACGAAAATGGCAGGGTTTGTAATGGAGCGGTCAACATGACTCTCAGCAGCAAAATTGATGATGCCATTGATGGCACCAAATTTGCGACCAGAAACGATTTCGTCGACTAATTTGGCGTCTTGAATTTCGCCTTTAACAAATTTGTAGCGGGGATTGGTTTGTACGTCTGCCAGATTTTCATGGTGTCCAGCGTATGTGACGGCATCGAGATTGATGACTTTGTATTCTGGATATGTGTTCAATATTTGGCGAACAAAATTGCTTCCGATGAAGCCTAAACCACCAGTAATGAGCAGTTGCATTTCGATTCCTCGGTTGACGATATTGCAGTTTGACAAAGAAATTGTGTGGACCGCAGATTTGGATGAGCCAGGCCATCCAGGCAAATTTTCCCTGGTTTGCTTCTTGAGATCAACGCGACTAAATTTAACTAGCCACCACAAACGGTGAATAAAATTTCAGATTACCACTTGCGATGCGCTGGTGCCTCAAACAACTTCGACCTTACTATCGTCACCAAGCATTAAACGAAACGCAACAGGTTTGTTATTGCTTCTTGTCAACTCCACGTTGACGCCGATTAAGCTGTCTTCGATGCGTCCGTGAAAATCAATGATCTGACAATGTTCGCGAAGAATGCAATGTTCGATTTCAGCGTGACTGACTCGTGCACCATCGCCTATCGATGTAAATGGTCCAACGTAGCTGTTCTCGATGCTGCAATCGTCGCCAATCATGGCTGGGCCGCGCACTACGCAATTTTTAAGGATGCTGCCTTTGCCAATATGCACACGCCCAGAGACGCGTGACGCATCATCGAAGGTACCGAGCATCGAAACATCGGTCATTTCGTCAAGAACAACACGGTTGGCTTCAAGCATGTCGTCTTTCTTCCCGGTATCCAGCCACCAACTCTCCAGAATGTGACTGTCTACGCGGTGATTCGTGGCAATGAGGCGCTGGATAGCGTCTGTAATTTCCAGTTCGCCGCGCTTACTGGGCTGAATTTCATCAATCGCTTTATGGATCATTGGATTGAAGAGATAGACACCAACTAGAGCGAGATTAGATTTGGGCTGTTTGGGTTTTTCTTCTAGACAAATAATGCTGCCATCTTTATCTAATTGAGCGACACCAAAAGAGCTTGGATTGGCGACTTCTTTAAGCAGGATGAAAGCGTCTGCCTTGCCTTCTTGGAAGCGTTTAACCAGCGGTCCCACGCCATCTTTAATTAGGTTGTCACCCAGATACATAACGAATGGATCATCTTTCAAAAAAGGTCTTGCTGTTTTTACTGCGTGAGCCAGCCCCAGTGGTGCGTCTTGCAGTATATATTCGATTTTGATACCCCAGCGCTCGCCGTTGCCGACGGCTGATTTCACGTCTTCGCCTGTTTCAGGGCTGATGATGATGCCTATTTCTTTGATACCAGCGGCGATTAGCGCCTCGACACCGTAGAAAAGAATAGGCTTGTTGGCGACCGGCAAAAGCTGCTTGGCTGCTGTATGCGTAATCGGGCGCATGCGTGTGCCCTTGCCGCCACTGAGAATGAGTCCTTTCATCGTTTTTCCTGCTTTGGGGAGTTGAATTTGATTTGAATTAGAGCTTGTGCCTGTGTGTCAATTTGCGCCTCGCTTGGTCACAATAGCGCCAAAGGTGCCAAAAATAATTTTTAAATCCAGCAATAAACTCCAGTTGTCGCAATAGAATTTATCGGCTTGGACTTTGACATCATCGGGCAGCTCGTCGCGACCGTTGATTTGCGCCCAGCCGGTGATTCCTGGATAAAATTCCAGAATACCTGCTTCCAGCCGCTTCTGAATCAGTTCGGTTTGATTATACAAAGCTGGCCGAGGGCCCACTATGCTCATCTGTCCGATTAAGACGTTAAATAACTGAGGCAATTCATCAAGGCTGGTTTTGCGCAGGAATGCGCCGGATTTTGTAATCGGGCTTGGCAACTTCAACATCTGGTCAGTTGGTAAATCTGGAGTGCCAGTCCGCATCGTGCGAAACTTATAAATATCAAACAATTCGCCGTTTAAGCCAGCGCGTTTTTGAGAAAAAATTACAGGACCCTTGGAATCAAGTTTAATCGCGATTGCAATAGCCACGAGCACTGGCGACAAGGCGATGATCGCGCCAGTCGAGATAGTAATGTCGATGACTCGCTTGAGCCAGAAAAAATTCGGTCTTGAAGGCATTCTTGAAGACATTTTTTAACCTGCTGAGGTTGATAATTCTACGCGAGCCTGAACCTTCAAGAATTATGTGGAGGAAATATTTGCCACATTCCAAAGTTCTGAGTAGTTGTTAGTCGTTTTTAGTAGTTCTGGGGCGGTCGAGCAAGTAGAATCACAACCTAATGCTTATAAGCGTCATTACGGTTAGCTGGAATACACGAGAATTTCTCCGTGCGTCTTTGCAGAGTCTTTTGCAAGAACTATCGGATCCGTTTTTTGCCAACTCCTTTGAAGTGTTTTTGGTGGATAACGATTCTGCTGACGGCTCGAGCGAAATGGTGGCAGAGAATTTTCCTCAAGTAAAACTAATAGCCAACGACACCAATCGTGGTTTTGCAGCAGCAAATAATCAAGCTATGAATATCGCCACGGGCGAATTTGTTGTGCTGCTCAATCCAGACACAGTCGTGCACCCAGGCGGTCTGAAACATCTTATCGAATTTATGAATACGCATCCAGAGGCGGGAATTGTGGCACCACAATTGCTCAACTCGGACGGAACGATTCAACGTTCGTGTCGTCAATTTCCTACTTTTTTAGGAATGCTCTATGAGCTTCTTGGACTGAGTCGTATTTTTCCCGATAAAGAGATTTTTCGTCAATACAAAATGCTCGATTGGGAGCATGATGATATTCGTCAGGTTGACCAACCGGAAGGCGCTTGCTTGCTTGTTCGACGCAAAGTGATAGATGAAGTTGGTACGCTCGACGAAGGCTTTTTTATGCTTTTTGAAGAAGTTGACTGGTGCTACCGCATTAAAGAAAAAGGCTGGCAGATCTGGTTCACGACTGCTGCTCAAGTCACTCACCACTATGGACAATCAATAAAACAAGTCAAAGCAAGAATGATTTTGTCATCTCATCGTGGCTTGTATCGTTTCTGGCGCAAACACTATCGCGCCGGTCGGTGGTACCTGGATGCTTTTGCTTACGGTGGTTTGATGTCGCTCGCTTATGTGCGTATCGTGAGTCACAAGCTTAAACAGGTGTTGAAGCCTTCTTAGTCTTTGGTATTTATATGGAGGGGATGAAATGAAATTACGTAACTCTGGCGACAGCGATCTTGTCGAAATAATTGTCGATGGTGAAATCAAAGCCAGTGACTATCATGACGTAGCGCAGAAAGTTTTAGCGGTCATGGAAAAGTATGGTCGCATTCGTGTTCTCAAAGAAGTGAGAAATTTTAGTGGTCTTAATTTGGATGTCTTTAAAGACAAACTAATTTTCGATTTACTCAAGCATTTAAAAGACATTCGCTGTGCAGCGGTTGTTTCAGATGAACAATGGGTGTCGCAGTTGACCAATTTTCTGGCACCGGCTTATCCGTATCCTGTGCGTAGTTTTAAACTAGCCGAAGTTGAAGAAGCCCGCGAGTGGTTAAAATCAATCGACTGAAGCAGCCTTGACACTATTGGGCGATCCCTATTTCTCTAAGTCGCGCAAACGTTTTTTCGGTTGGCTCAAAAAAGGTAAGGAATCTGTCTCCCTGATAGTCCGGCGATAGCTTCTCGGCAAAAACTTCAACGGGCACATTATTTTCATCATACTCATATAGCGCGAAACATCCATCGCTCATAAGTTTCCACAGTACTTCCAGCGCCTCCTCTGAATCGATTTTCCAGTAATTTTTAGCGCAAATTAGTAAATGCTGCAACGAATCCTGATCGAGAACCGACCAGAGTACTTCTTGCTCAAAGGTTGAGGGATGTCGTTCAGCCACCGGTTCCATTTGAATCCATGCTCCTTTTGTTGCACAAATTATACAATTTGATGCTGTTTGTGAAATGCGATGGTATATCTCACAAAAGTTTTTGGTGAGTTTTCGGTTTCAATCCTCCTTTGTTTGAACTTTTTTCTCGCAGTAAACGTTTTATAGAGAGAGAAGATTGAGTGGCGACAGTTATTGACTGTTGCTAAAAGGAGCGAGGATGAACACCACACTCGAGCAGATTCTATTGTTCGCTGGGCTATTTTTTGCCTGTCTGTATTTCATTATTTTGTTTGTCTGGATATCTGGGATCGACGAACGCGATCGCATAGCTGTTGGCATTCGCCGAGGTAATTCAGATTGTGATTGAGATGAATAGAACTGTTATTTGATTTGTTCAAACGTGCATTGTTCTGGAGGATAAATATTTTTTTGCAAACTGTGAAAGCTCAAGGCGTCGTTCTTGAAGAGGCTTGTGCACAAGGGATTCACCTTCATCGGTGACGAGTATGTCGAACAGAACGAACTGCGCCGGCGTTTCGACAGAGAGTCTCTTGATGCGGCTAGGAGCGGGATGGATGCGTTGCAAGAGAAGGTCGAACGAAAACCCGGAGTCTTGAGGTAAGACTATTTCGCCATCGAGTACAAATTTGTCGGCTGGAATATTTTTGAGGGAGTCTTTGACTTCAGGAAAATAGCGAGCTAGATCTTTGCCGCTTTTTGAGCGCATATCAAGTTTGTCGCCGTCTTTGAATACTAGACATTTAAAGTCGTCCCACTTGGGTTCATGTTGCCATCAAGGACCTTCTGGTAACGCATCCTTACGTTTCGCTTCCATGGCAGGATAATCCATGTTGAGGGCGAGCATCAAAAACCTCGGGAGTTACGTCTATCGAGAAACATCTTGAGACGTTTTTTTTCATGCATTTTTACACAGAGAGTTTTTTATGGCTGAGGTTGCAGTGAGTAATTTTAGAATTGGATGCTGTGGACCCGGGATGTCGCTTGCGAAATACCGAGCGATTTTCAGGGTGCTCGAGGTGCAGCAGACCTTCTATCAACCGCCTCGCGTGCAAACCTTGCAAAAGTGGCGTGCGGGCTCTGACCCGGATTTTGAATTTGCCATCAAAGCCTGGCAACTAATAACCCACCCTGCTACCAGCCCGACTTACCGACGTATCACGCGACCACTTACCGACAAGGAAAAAGGTGATGCTGGCTCATTTAGAATGACTGCAATTGTCAAAGATGCGTTGACAGTAACGTATGAGAGTGCGGCCGCTCTGAGCGCGAAAAGCATATTGTTTCAATGCCCCAAAAGTTTCCTGCCAAGCGCGCAGAACCAAGCAAGAATGCGGCGCTTCTTCTCTTCGATCGATAGACCTCAAGGTGTAGATTTTTATTTTGAACCGAGAGGCGCTTGGTCACCAGTTTTGATTCGCAAGCTCTGTGTTGAACTCAACCTCTTTCACGCGGTTGATCCGCTCGTGAATGAAACTACAACACCAGAGAAAATTTATTTTCGCTTGCACGGCGTCGACGGTTATAGATATCAATACACTGACGAAGACCTCCAAAAGATAAGTCAGATTGTTGCTTCTAAAGAGTCTGGCTATGTGCTTTTCAACAATACGGCAATGATAGATGATGCGTTGCGTTTTAAGACTAAAATTACTGGCGATCTATTCTCGTCGAGCCCATTGCTGCAACCTCATCAGTAAACGCCTTGGCTGAAGTTTCTAAAAGACCTCGCACTTCATCATCAGTTGTCTGCGAGAAATCTTGATACCACTGACCAACACTGCCAAATTTGACGGGCGTTTCGGCGCAGACCTGTCGTCTGACTAGAACAATACACGCTAACTCAGGCAGCGGCTCGCGCCCAGCCAAAAAGACTAACCGACGACGCTACGTCGATGTTGTGTTCCATGCTGTAAGCAAGGACGATGTTAGCTTGCGACATGACGATCATGCCCGAATCCAGAAAGTCCTTTGTTTCGTTTATTAGTGCGGCTGTTTCTTCGTCAAGATATTCAGCTTCTACAAGAGTTCTTAGGAGGCTTTTGCGTGCGCTTAGAGCAAGCGGTTTAACGACTGCAAGCGTGTCTTTAGAAAGTATGCCAGAGGCAAGCAAGACGTCCGCCACTTCAAACGTTTTGTGTTCTTCCAAGTCGTCGCCTGAATCGAGATTGCTCAGGATTTCGTTGACGTCATCATCTGTCACTGCCAGTTTCATTTTTTTGATGATAGCGCAGCACTGTTCTTCACCGACTTGACCATCCAGTGACATGGAAGCAAGATGGAGAGCCGAGTGCAGGCATAACTCAGAGACGTAACCGAATTGTACAAAAACTTCGCTGATAGGCTTATCTTCAACTAATTCAACTTCCATGGCCGTGAGTAGTTGGCTTGAACTCATTAAGCCGGAAAGCAAAAGCAGATGATTCGAATGCGATGACTCCAATTCAAAATCACTGTGACCGGTCAGGTCATACAGGGATTCTTCCGCCGAGAGATGGCGCACGCTCGCTCGTTTTAGGGCGTGAGTGGCAAGGTCATAGTCTATTCTATTGTCTCGTAGCAGGCGAAGCATGGTAATTGCGCAAGAATAAACATGCTGCGAGATTATGCCCATGTTTACGAGCAACATGCCCAGAGGCAAATTCGTGTTTATGCATTTGTTCTGAGCAATCGCCAGTTGGTGCTTTGTAATGATGCCAGTAACGAGTAGAAAGTCGCCAAGTTTGTTTTTCTTCAGCGGTACTTCTTTTTTGATCTCAGTTGTCGACCGGACTAGATTTAAAGCAATTTCTAAACTGACATGTTGATGCACTATATGATCTACAGCTTTGACTGCCGCATCTAATGTCAATTGACCAGCTCCAACGAGCGCTTGCACCTCGGCAACAAGCGGTAAGACAGACTCCGAGCAATAGCCGTTCATTTCGAGTATGCGTCCAAGCGACATACGCATGCGTTCTGCCAGTTTAATTGAATCTTCTAGTTCTTCGGGCGAGAGAATTCTTGCTCGCAAAAGAAGTTCGTAAGTTTCAATTGAAATTGGTTGATTGGCGCTCATATACTACTCAATTGAACGTGATCAGGATTTAGCCGTGCGCGAGAGAACGATCGGAAACGAACCTTGCGTTGCTCGTAACTTGGCGTCTCTGGCCGCGTGCAGTAGATGGGAAAGGTCTTCACCATCGGATGGCAGGCTGGCTATGCCCAGAGCGAGGAATAATTTGCCGCTATCAATTTCTGGATCAAGCGGTGTCGCTGTTAGATTTTCGTAGATGCGATTGGCAATGAATGCGGCTTGCGATGGCTTGGTATTAGGCAATAAAATGACGTGATCAAGTGCTTCGAAATGCGCCAATGTGTCCAGTGGTCTTTTAATTAGATCAATGCGCATGGCTGCCATTGCAGCTGCTTGAGGGGGCAATTGATCGTACACTTCCATGGTTGGATCTTGACGTTTTTTCTTCATTTCAAAAACGATTACTGAAAGCGGAAATCCGTAAGCTTCATAGCGATAGTATTCGTATTGAAGAAAGAATAAAAATGCTTCGAAGCTGTAAATACCAGTTTCCGGGCGAACAAATGAAGAGGCCAGCGTCTCAACTTGCTCTTTGGCTTCTCCTAAAAATTCAAGTGCTGTTCCGCGCACCGTATCTGGTTCTTTTACTTCGATTAAACCACACGATAAAAAATTGTAGAGCAAAGTATTCCAGAGCGTATATTCGAGAGGCTTATCCCGTAATAAGTCAGTCAAGGTGCGGTTATGCGCGAGATAATCGTAGACTTCTTTTTGCAGAGCGTAGTCTAAAGGCGCGCCCTTTGTAAGCATCAGTTTGAACTCGGTCTCGCTCAAATCTTTGTGCTTGCGCAGAAGAAGAGATTCGTAGGTTAAGCCACTTTTTTTCAACAACCGTTTTTGATCGAGAAGTTGAATACCCTCGGCAACAATATTAGGCAAGCGTTTTTCAACCGAGCGCATTGTGGTCGAAACGTCGGGCAGAAATCGATAAACGCCTTCTTCCCAACCGACCAGTTCGCGTATAGCGGTGTCGCCGTACTCGGCGGGAGTGCCCGCGTGGACAGGATTTCCCTGGTGGAAGAAGATGTAACCCACTGCGTTGTCGTTGATTATTTCCAATTTGCCGGTCAGCAGGGCCATTTGATAGGCTTGCAAAAGCTGAGGCATGCCGATTTGAGTCAAATCGCCTTCAGTTAAATCGACATTAGCCCGATTGCTAACACCTGGTTTTTGGCTTGCATCTTGCTGCGCGGCCGGAGAATGGGGCGGAATATAGCCAGACGATATGGGGCGCTGCTGAGCCGCTGTAGCTGGCTCATACACACCCTGGTCGAAACCGGGACTATCTGAATTAGATGTGGAAGTTCGCGCTGTTTCGACAGCACGGCGACCGAGCATGGTGATGGCGTCAATAATGAGGTTGTAATCGGAGGTTTCAGATTGCCAGCAAATCTTTGGCTCGGTGTCTGGGTCTTCGTAAATTGTCCAGACCGGTTCTGTGCCCTGTTGTTTGCACAGGCAGCAAAGCGCGTAAGTGCGGGAAATAAGCTGGTCGTGCCAGCTCAGCTCGACGTCGCGACCGCGATTATCGCGCGCATTCGAAAACTGCGTTTGTAAATCCATTATGGCCGGCGCAGCGCCCAGTCTGGGCAGCTTTAACGTGGAGTTCGCATCTGAACTTTTGCGATTAGCGCCGAACATTGAACACCCCTGCTCCCTACTTCCTGCCGATTTTAGCGGATTTACCAACTGAAATTTAGCTGATTTTAACAAACTGGCGGCATCATGTACTACATGCCCGTTGTCCCAGACAAATCGACATTAATGCGGCTGATAATGGTGTAGGCTTCTCAGTTGAATAAAACGCTATCAAATGGCGCTTTGAATAGAGCTGCAGGATAAGGCGCTTGAAGATTCAAACCCGTAATTGGTGAAAGGAATACCAGTTCCTGCGCTTCGCCATCGACTGCACTTAAGTTTCCGCCAACGGGACGGCACAAAAAGACAATTACTGTGTACTGAACGACGTCTTTACTAGGGTACGTCCAGGTGAAATCTTTACCGCCGAAAACGCCGATAATCTTCTCGATTTCTACAATCAAACCAGTTTCTTCAGCTACTTCTCTAATTACAGCCTCAGCTGGAGATTCGTCAGGATCTATAGCACCCGCTGGAAGGCTCCAGGTACCATCATCGCTGCGTTTTATAAGGAGTATTTCGCCTTTTTCGTTTGGTATTACAGCAGCTACGCTTGGCACAAGCAATAGTTCATGTCCAATACTTTGTCGGATTTTTTTGAGATATGGTGAAATTGGCATTCTATTTAAACATGTTAAACAGACGCCACATTCTTTTCGTCGCTTTGACTCAATGAGTTAACGAGAGTGGCAATTTTTGCTTCGCTCAATGGTTGCGGTGCTTCAAAATCTTTAGTGAATCCAGCGCCGATTTTGCTGCCAACAATATAACTAGGTCTTGCTCTCGCTTCTTCCAGAACCTTAGCCAGGTAAATAGCAATAATGCCTGTGCAAGCGACTTGGATACCGCATAAAAATGCCAACGCGGCCAGTATCACACAGGTTCTTGGTTCGAATACGCCGTGCAAATTCAGTATTGAAAAGGGCAATATCACAAAACTGATCAGAATCAATGCCACACCCAGTAGTGGTACCAGATATAGAGGCGCCACGCTCAATGACAAAAGTCCATCGATAGCCAGGCTGAAAAGCTTTTTGATTGTGTATCCGCTTTCGCCGGCCTCACGAGCATCTCGGTGAACGGGAATGCCGATTTGTTTGAAGCCGAGCCAGGGAATCAAGCCGCGGTGAAACCTGGTTTTCTCCGGAAGCCGACGCAAGGCATCGACAACTTTGCGGTCGATTAGACGAAAGTCCCCAGAGTCCATCGGTATTTCAATTGAAGACAACGAACCAAGCAATCTATAGAAGATAAATGCTGTAAATCTTTTGCTCACTCTATCTTTGCGCGCGGCGCGTTGAGCATAAATAACGTCGTATCCAGCGCGCCAGTATTTGATCATGTCCACAATTAATTCTGGTGGATCTTGCAAATCTGAGTCAATGTTGACTACGCATCGCCCTTCAGCATTATCGAGACCGGCAGCAATAGCTCCTTGCTGGCCAAAATTCCGCGACAGTTCAATTAGTTTGACATAGCCGAAGTCGTTCGTAAGCTGACGCAAAGCATTGGTTGTCTTTGGGCGGCTGCCGTCATTGACGAAAATCACTTCGTAATCCAGCTTCTGATTGGCGAGACTGCTCCACAGACGCTCAAGCATAAGCAAGAGATTTCTGGGGTCTTCGTTATAGACGGCGACTATTACTGAGAGGTCGACAGACATGCTTCCATAAACTCGTGGCAACTGTCAGATTGTCGCGTGAAAAGAGATTCCGATCAACTTGGCAATTGCTAATGTAGCCAATTGCTCAGGCTAGCTGAAGAGACTTTAACCAAGTCCATGTTCTTGACAAGCCTTCGGCAAGCCCTATCTCGGGTTGCCATTGCAGATATTCCTTCGCTTTTGAAATGTCGAGAACATTGGCTGGCACATCTTCTGGACGGGAAGGTGTGTAACGAACTTCTATTTTTTTGTCGACAACCTGACGAATGGCTTCGACGATTTCGGTCAATGAGGTACCTTTTCCAGCACCAATGTTGAAGACTCGAGGGCCATTTGCGCCTGGCACGTATTCAGCAGCCAGAATCAAGGCACGCACGGCGTCGCCGATATAGAGGTAATCTCTGATGACGGCGCCGTCTCCCCAGATTGTAATGGCTTTGTTCTGCACGACATTACCTAGAAACACAGTTACAGCGCCTTGTTTGGCATTGGGATTCTGCATCTCACCGTAGGGGTTCGAAACACGGGCGACTACATATTCCATACCGTGCAATTTGTGAAATAGATGCAAATATTTTTCGATGGTCAGTTTGGTAATGCCATAAGAACAAATTGGATCGGTTGGATGTTCTTCAGGGATTGGTGTTTGTTGTGGCACACCGTATATGGTGCCACCAGATGATGTGAAAATAAACTTCTTAACGCCAGCCAGACGGCACTGTTGCATGAGTTGTACTGTGTCTACGACATTCGAGCGAACGTCGTAAATAGGATCTTCGTTAGACGTATGCGGAATCGTTGTATATGCCAGGTGAAAAACCCAATCGACGTCTTTGACAATGTCGTGGACTTCGCCATGATTGCCCAGATCGCCCATGACGTATTCGACAGTCGGCAAGGCTTCCTGAAAGCGGCTGGGATGAAAACGGTCTAAGACTCGAACACTATGTCCCTTAGCCAGTAGAGCGTTGACGAGGTTGACCCCAATGAAGCCGTTGCCGCCGATTACGAGTGCTTTCATATATCCTTCACGTCTAATACGTCTGACACGTCTAACGATAGTTTAAGTCTCGACATAATATCAGATATTACAATGATCATTCGGAAGCGGCTTTACAGGCGTCTGTAGCGACTTTTGTCGACCACTGTGGCAGTGAGAGCGAGTTATACACAGTCTCGATTTCGTCGACCATTTGCAGCATGGTCCGCTCGTCCTTAATGTTTTTCATCAAAGTGGGTAACAACGACGGTTCTTCAATCAATCTCAAAAATTCCCGGGCCAGGGCGTTGTGGTCATTTAGCGGAAAAAGTAAGCCATTTTCGTTGTGATGAATCAATTCGGACATGCCCCCTAAATTGGTGGCAATAACTGGCGTTCTTGTTGTGAGGGCGGATTGAATCACAAGCGGCGTATTTTCGTACCAGCGTGATGGAACGACTAAAACATCGATGTTTTGTAGCTTTCCACCGAGCTCTTGATTGGGAAAAGTACCAGCAAATTTAATGCGGTTTTTAGTCTGCGGCGATTCTTCGATTAATTTTTCAATTGATAGAGCATAATCCGGAAACTGTTTCATATCGCCGTATATGGTCAACTCAGCCGGAGCCTCGGGCGGTAGTGCTTGAAAGGCTTTGACTAGAACATCGACGCCTTTGTGTTCGAAAATCGTGCCGATGAAGCCGATCTTCAGAGGCTTATCTTGCGTCGGCTCAAACGTCCGCGCATCATAATTCTTTTGAAATGGCAGTAAAGGTGCGGTGTCTAGACCAAATGGAACATGCAAAATCAAGCGGGGATCGATACCGTTTTCGCGAAAAATGTCCGCCATTAGTTGAGTAGGCACCATTATTTTTTTGACCTGGTTCAGGCGCCCTTTAAGGGCATCAGGTCTTTTGATCGTGGCTGTCACAGCAGACGACAACTTACTAGAAACATAGGCCAGTTGCGCGCTGTTATAAGCGAGCTTGGCAAGCACGGGCACCCTTTTTAGTGTCTCTGAGACCGTTCTGTATTTTTTTTCAAAAGCCTCCTTAATTTGCTCGGCCGGTGGAAACAATTGTGGCGTGTAGCAGCTCAGGCAATTTGTGGCAAAGGCAGACGGACCTCTGCAAAGTGCGCCATCTGGACGTTTCAGCTGAACGACCGGACAGACAAACCAGAAATCAGTAGCAGAAAAAACAATCGGAATTTTGCACTCGACTGAAACATCGATAATGCTTGCAGATAGATTCTGGCAATGAAATATATGCACCAGATCCGGTTTGAAATCATTTAGAAGTTTTCGAAAATGCTCACCGATCGCCGTGTGGATAAATTCATGTGCAAAATCGTAGCCACTCAAGCGTAATGATTCTTCAACTACATGTACCGGTACTCCCTCGAATACATAGTCAGATGTGAGCGTTTGTGAAGGGTGGCGAGCATCTAAATCAGGTGGATTCGCAGTCACTACGAGGACTTCGTAGCCACGCTTTTGCAGGTCTTGCGCAACTTTAAGGGTCAAAACTTCCGTCCCCGCGCGGTGTTGCGGGAAAAATTTGTGAGTGGTAAGTAAAACTCTTCTCATCGGAAGTGGGTCTAATAGCCATGTGTGCGGTCTTATCATACACGTCTTGCCGCCCAGCTAAGAAAGGTTTCAAATAGATAAGCTGCGCCCGTGGCTACAATAGCCTGGGTTGGCTTGCTATCTGGCAACTCAACATGCTCAAGGGGGTCCGTCCGATGATCACAGTTGAGCGTCAATCGTCAGGTGGCAAATTAGTTGCTGGCGAAGTTAAACCTTCTTTGCGACGCTTTTTCGTCCCCGCGATGATCGCTGTATTTTTGATCGCTTTGTGCGTTCGCTTATACGCCAATTTTTATACGTCGCATGATAATTGCGCGTTTGTCGGCGATGCCAATGAATACGTCCGTGAAGCGTTGGTGCTCAGTGCACCAGTTTTGCGTAGTCCAGAATTCATCAAAGACGCAATTTCGATGATCCAAGGACACGCATCGGCAGAAGCATTGGCTCATGTTCGTGCCACTACAGCCAATATGACGGAACTGCACCGTGCAGGACCGCTATATCCGCTATCTATTTGGGGCTACTATGCGCTTTTCGGGCGTGCCGTTTCGTTCATAGACTATGCCAGTCCAATTTTGTGCACGAGCATTTTGTCTGCTTTTATTTGCGTTCTAATCGCTTTGACGACGAAAAATTTGTGGAATGAAAAAGCTGGTCTGACTGCAGGTTTGCTGGCCTCAATCTATCCGGGATTTATTTTTTCGTCGGGCACACTTTATTCCGAAACATACACTGCTTTTTCAATTTCTATGCTTTGTTGGGGTGTTTCCCAAAGCATGTCAGAAAACAAGCCCGGTAATTTCGTCAGCTTCTTGATGGGGCTGTGTATGGCTTCCTTGTGGTTAACGAGACCGCCAGCAATGGTACTTATTGCCTTGGTCGTCCCTTTTCTTGTTTATGCGCGCTGGCAGCGGAAAGCGATCATTCCCGTTGTAACGTTCTTCCTTGGTTTTCTTCTGATCATTTTGCCTTACTGCGCTTTTCAGAAGGTAGCTTTCAATCAAGTTACAGGATTTGTAGAGCGTTCCGCCACTTACAATCTGGTCATGGGTAATAATTACAGCACTCTGGGCTGGCTCGCCTACCCTTATCCAAACGTGAAACCGGCATGGGACGGCGGAGCTAAATACGTTCTCAAATATGGAATTCAGCATCTCAACGAAAGTTTGCCCTTGCAAATTGACAAAGTCTTGCGCTTGCTCAAATTTCCCTTCAGTGATTTCAGAACGCCAATTGGACCTGTCAAATATGCAGCTCAGGTCTATGTGCATCAAATTATTCTTCTATTTGCCGTAATTGGATTGTCTCTGGGACTATTCTGTGAAGTTAAAAATCGCGCTGATTTAAAACGTGTTGTTGCACGGTTGAGCGTACTTTTGATCGGCCTGCATGGATTTGCCTACCTAGCTTTCATCGCAATGAATCGATACTTTTTGCCATCATGCCCGGTGCTTATCATTTTTAGCGCAGTTGGCATGGTCGAGCTTGTAAGACGTTTGCATCAGGCGCAGCATCGTTCCATGACCATCACGACTATATTTTGTGTGATAGTTTTGATGCTTACATTGCAGATTAATCTCGTTCCTGTTCTATTGCAAAACGGAATCACAGACAATGTCAGTGTGGCTTTCATTCTCAGCGTCGCAGTAAAGGCGGTGCCGGTTGCCTGCCTTGGGGTGCTGTTGATTCTGTTGCAATTGTCATCACGCGAGTTTGTTGTTAAGAACAGTCCACTGCCGGCACGCTTGCAAATGGGCGTGACGGTCGCACTTTTGCTTTTGTGTTTGCCGCTGACCTCTTTCCCTGCAAGAGCGAGCGGTCGCCGGTTTGAGTCCTCTATCGTGCTTGATAAACCCGGTCAAAAAATCACCCAGCAAATCGATTGTGATAGAACCAAGTTGCCTGCTGATAGTCACATGTACTTGTTTGTTGATGTGGCAAATTACAGTTCTCTAGATGGTTTGCAATTTTCTGTCAATGGTAAAAAGACAGGTGCTGAGCGCATTCCTGGGTTTTCGGTTGTACCAGATTATTCCACCTATCGCAGCGACAGTGGCGGCATTGTCAGCTGGGAGGCAGAAAATATTTTCGATTGTCTCAGTGTTGCAGCCGGTTCAAGTAACGCTGATGTGAGACAGTGGTACATCGTTCCTCTTGATGCAGAAACTACCAGATCTGTCGTCAACAAAGGCTCGGCGCTGGTGGAGATTGAAAAAAATAATTTTACCACCAGTACCACCTACAGTGAATTTGCTTACCGCAAAAACTCCTACACATTACCGACGGTCGATCTTTATTCCTGGGAAAAGACGTTCTACGCTGTAGAAAATGTACAAGACTGGGCTGACCCTCGTTATGACGAGCGAGCAAAGCGCCTTCATACAATGCTCTTAAATGGTCAAAAGCCTGCAGGAGCGTCTCAGGTGGCAAGTGTTCGTTTAGTGGCTGTACCAAATTTGGGTGGCGTTGAGAGCTCACAAGCGACCCTGCGCAACTCCATATGGCAGAGTAAACTGCCCCCTATTACAGCCGGCGGAAATCAGTCGAGTGTCGTTCAGTTGCCGACTAACTTGCCTGAGTGTGCGAAAACTGGATTGCTCCTGCTCAAAGTATCCGGTCAGATTAAGACCCTCGAAGGACATCCTCGCCCGCACATGCAGTTGACTGTGCGATGCAATGAAGGCGATAAAGCAAGTTCTTTGTACATTTCTCCGTGGTCGCCCAAGGTTCTTGCGTCACAATCTGAGTGGACTGACTTTTCATTTTGTTTGCCGCTTTATGCAAGCCAGTTGCCAGGTAAAATCGCTAAAGTCTTGCTGACGACAACTCAAAATGATCCGCGCGAACCACTGATTGAAGCTGAAAGATTTGAGAAACCCAGCCAGTTTCAGCTCAAGAATGCACGAGTCGATATTTCGGTCTTGCCAGAAAGACCGCTTGCGCAGGGGTTTGTGGCATTTTGATCGACAGTATCGAGCAAGGTTCTTTCGCTGCATCTGATCGAGTTTCTGTTCGATCTGAGTCGAATTTGTGGGCTAATAGTTATGTGCACACTGCTTTTTTATTGCTCTTACTTCTGTGCACTTTCGCCCGCACTTTGACCAGCTATTTTCTGGCCGATGACTTCTGCGAAATTGCCTACGTGCAGGAAATATTTCACGGACATCCTGAGATGTTCTGGTCGAATTTCACCGGCAATTATATGCAGATTCCTGGAATGAATGTTTATAGACCATGGTTGTTGTGCTCTCTGGTTTTTGATTGGCTTTTGTATGGAGCGAAAGCCTGGGGCTTTTATCTAACTAATTTGCTTTATTTATTCGCTTGTGTGGTGGCATACTACGCTGCTGTAAAGGTTCTTACCAAAAGCTTCGGCAGCGTTCGCTCGTCTCTATGTGCACTCTGTGCAGCGACTGCTTTTCTCGTGAGCCCTCTTCATTGCGAAAGCATTTCCTGGGTTGTGGGCCGGGTCGACATCATCACTGCTTTCTTTTATCTGGTCGGGCTTGCTCTTTTCAGCCAGAATATACTGGCCAAAGATGACAAAAATTACCCACGCACTATCTGGGGTGTCATCGCTTTTGTCTTTGCATTGTGCACAAAAGAAATGGCGGTTGGTTTGCCAGTAATGGTTTTCGCAATCTCATTTTTGTGGCAGCGTGAAAATCTTGGACTGTCTTTTTTATCAGTGAAAAGATGGCGCAATGCTTTTATCCAGAGCGCGCCGCTCTGGGCCGTTCTCCTATTTTATTTTGTCGCGCGAATGCTCTTTCTCAAGACTGCTGTCGGTGGCTATGTCGCTGGTTTTGGTGCTGGACAGCTAGCAGATTTGATGGGGCGCTGGTTAGATCGAGACACTTTGACTAGACTGCTTGTGCCGCTGCATCATGATATCTATGACGCAAATCCAGGCTATCGCGGCATCGTCTGGGCTGTCCTTACTGTCGTTACGACTCTTGCCGCTGTCAGGCTTATCGCCAGTCGAGTCTCATGGAAGTGGTACGTCTTTTTTCTTGCCTGGTTAGCTACATGCGCTGCCCCCATCTTTCAATTGTGGGGTCTTGCACCTAATTTGGAGGGAGCTCGCTTCTACTTCTTTTTGACGATGCCATTAAGTTTGATCCTGCCGCTTTTATTGTTCTATCCGCAGGATTTAAGAGGCGACCGCAGTGGCAAAATCGTCAGTATTGTGGGCGTTGCGGCTTTGCTCGGCTTGCTTGTTTTTTATCAAAAGGCCGCTGCCAATACCAATATGCTCTGGGTGCACGCAGGAAAAGAAGTCGCACGTTTGTCGGACGTCTGTCAGAAAATGGCAGCTGCAACTACAGCCAACGAACGCATGATCGTTCTTGGTATTCCTCAAGATAATCGTGGCGCACACATGATCCTCAATGGTGTCACTTTCGATACCATGCTGCACGCTCCCTTCGCTAAAGAAGACTGTAGTCGCAAGTTTCTGAACTGCGCGCCAGTAATGTACAGCCCCACTGATGTGATCAACGGCGGTCAGTTTAAAAGCATGTTACAAATGCCTGATGTACTCGGTGCCTATGTTTGGTCACGCGAGAAGCGTGATTTGATTAAACTTGAAAACGGTCAGACCGCAACAGCTAATCTGCCACCACTTCTTCTCAGTCAGGCAGACAGACCAAGTGGGGTTTCGGCAGGGCTGGAATTTGTTTTTAATTTGCGCAACATCAATCCCCTGGACTACCAGTATCTGCAATTTGACATAGAGCAAAAAGGCGATCCCGCGACCGCCGAAAGAGTCGGTAGCGTGAGCTGGACAGGTACGCAGATAATCGATCCTGATACATCCAAACAAAATACTGCCAATTTCTTTCTTTCCAGTCATCGTAATTATAGAAATTTCCAGACTGAGACTATTAATTTGGGGCATCACTGGCGGTGGTATTCTGCTGGCCAAATTCAGTCGCTACGGATTAAATTTCCACAGTCCTCTGGATGTAGTGTTCGCAATGTGCGACTGTTGCCTTTCGCCGAATGCGCTCCCATGCTCACTATTGCGAGTGTTAGCCCGCTCGATATCTGGCCGAATCCATTTATGTCGACCGTACACTTGCAGCCTGTAACCTTGCAATTAACGGACGCAAGAAAAGCTCTATCGTCGTCGATCCGATTGGAATTGAGCAAAGTCAACTTTTTCTATGATAATTTTGAAGAACAAGAGAAGGTCGATCCTGTCGATCGCTTCATCGTCATTTCAGCTCAGAGTGGTAAACCTCAAAAGATTGATCTAGAAAAGGCGTTTGGCGCTAAGCCATTTCTTGCTCATGGTTTTTATCAAATCAGAGCGGTCTACATTGATGGCGACAAAAAGCCAGTTGGCGCTCCCTCGGATACGGTCACGATCAACTGGCAATAGTTTCCACGAGTGTTTGCCCGGCTTTAAAGGGCTGGACTGCTTGGTACGTCCAGACCAGGAGGGTTGAAATAAGGTGTTTTCTTCATCTTGGGCGGGTTCTTCAAAAATGCGTCTAGCTTATTTGAACGGGTTTGCTGGGCGCTGCTTGTTTGTCCAGTTGATTGAACATGAGCGTGATGCTTGTGTGTCTTAGCAACGCCACCACTTAGTGCAGAATTAGTTCTAGTCACGGTGGTCGTCTTAAAGCGGGAGATTTTTCTTGCCGTCTTGCCTCTTCTTCTTTTTAGATGTGGGGAGCGTTTTTTGACCACGGTTGTCGTGGTCGTCGTACTTACGGGATTCACGAGCGGTACGCTTTTCGTGGTGACGCTGGTCGTGGTCACAGCCTGGGACTGAGCCAGCACAGTGTTAGGCATCGTCATTATCTGGAGCAAGCAGGCTATTAAAATCGCCGCTGAACCATGCTGTGATGCCGGTGTTTGTTTTTTTGAATTCACAAAAGCGCTCTCTTGAACTGAGTATGGTGTATTACTTCAAGCTACAGTATAGCAAGGAATTTTGACACCTTAGCTGTGGATCGCTTCTTCGATGTGGATGCTTTGCCACTATGAGCGGTGTTACGAGTTTTAGTGTGCAGACCGGTCCGCGTGTGCGCAGACAATTGCTGTGATTTCAAAGGTTGTTTAAAGTTAGGTTGAAAGATTCTGGTCGCCCTGCGAAGCTATTGTCGCGTTTCCTGAAACAATCTCCTTTGCCCCAGAGCACGAAATGTCAGACGAGAAAAGTAAATCTGTAGCACCTTTGAAAGGTCTGACATTTTTGCGATTCATAGCTGCTTCAGCCATTGTCGTGTATCATTGCGTGTCGCTCTTTCACCTACCGCCCATTGTTGAGCAACTCAACTTAACGCTTGCTGTCAGCTTCTTTTTTGTTCTTTCGGGCTTTATCCTCGCTTCTGTGCATCCTCAAATGTCTAACCGCACGGATGTGTTTAGATTCTGGCGGGCACGCTTCGCCAGGTGCTGGCCTTTGCATATGCTGACCTTATTGTTGTTTGCCTTCGTCTTTCCATGTGGAATGGGTTACGCAGCTACAGGGTATCCTCGTTTTGATACATTCTTGGCGCAAATACTGCTTGTTCAGTCCTGGGTCCCGTCTCCATTTTTCTTCTTTTCGTTCAATAGTCCAGCCTGGAGTGTTTCAGTCGAGTACTTTTTCTATTTTTGTTTTCCACTGATTCTGCTTTTGAAACAGCGTATCTCCGGTTCCTGGTGTCTCATTTTTGTACTGCTGATTTCGCTTGGGGTGGCATCAGTTTGCAGCTTTCTCGAGCAAATCTTGCATGGGCAAAACGTCCGAATATGAGTCGGCTACATCAATCCGCTTGCTCGCCTTTTTGAATTTGTGCTTGGTATGTGCTGCGCATTTTTCTTTAGTGGTGGAGCAAATAAAATATCTGCTTTGCGCGCTGCCGTTATGCAAGTCTTAGTCCTCATTGTCGTTGTTTGTACGTTTGGGCTTATGCATCCCATAATGACATTCTGCTTCTTTTTGAAATATTTTCCTGAACAGTTTTTTTTCGCTATTCCGTGGAGTTTTGTCATTTATAGCTTCAGTCTTAATCAGGGTTTGCTGGCGCGCCTAAGCGGTCACAGAATAGCGGTAAAACTTGGCGAAATTAGCTTTGCCATTTACATGCTGCACTCATTAGTCAGCAATGCTGGTCGTTCTCTTTGGCAAAGCCTAGCAGTGACCAATAACTACCAGGCTTTTGCTCTCTATTGTCTAGCTCTTCTGGTGCTCAGTTTCTTAGTGCATGAGTTTTTTGAACGACCGGCGCGCAATTTTATTATGGGCAAAAAGAACGCCTACGGCTAGGCTTTAGCTCATCAGTGGAAACGGTTATAGAAAAAGCGAAAGAATGTTGCAAAAGCTGCTCGCATGCATAAAAAAAGTGTCCAAAATGCTATATTTCGAAGTTACTAATCTGGTGTTCGAATATGCAAGACGTTTCTGCTGAATCTGTGCCTCTCGTTACAGTCGGTAAGCCGGCGCCACTTGGCGCAACCTGGGACGGAGTCGGTACAAATTTCGCCATCTTTTCTGAGCACGCTACAAAAGTAGAGTTGTGTCTTTTTGATTCGGCAGACTCAAAAGAAGAAAGTCAACGCATCGAGCTTACCAATGAAACTGCTTTTGTCTGGCACGGCTACCTGGCTACAGTTAAACCTGGTCAAGTTTATGGCTACCGTATTCATGGACCTTATGAGCCCCACAACGGGCATCGCTTCAACCCCAATAAAGTTCTTGTTGACCCCTATGCCAAATCTGTCGTGAGAAGCGTCGATTGGGACGATTCTTTGTTTGGTTACACCATTGGCAGTGAGGAGGAAGACCTGTCCTTCGACGAGCGAGACTCTGCTGCTTTTGCACCACTTGGTGCCGTGATCGATCCTTCCTTCGAATGGGGAGATGATAAGCCACCAGCGACTCCGTGGAATCACACAATCATTTACGAAGCACATGTCAAAGGCATGACAAAAACTCATCCAGAGGTGCCTGAAAATCTTCGCGGTACTTATGCTGGCATTGCTCATCCAGCCATTATTTCGCATTTGTCAAAACTCGGCATCACTGCACTAGAACTAATGCCCGTGCATCATCGCGTCAACGACCGCTCTTATATCGATCGCGGTTTAAACGACTACTGGGGTTACAACACCCTTTCTTTCTTTGCTCCAGACACAAGATTCGCCTCAAATCCAAAATCAGTTGATCAAGTGCGCGAATTTAAATCTATGGTTAAAGCCCTGCACGCAGCAGGAATCGAAGTGATCCTGGATGTTGTCTACAATCATACTATTGAAGGCAGTCACTTTGGTCCGACACTCTCTTTTAGAGGCGTTGATAACGTCTCCTATTACCGGACCATGGAAGATGACCGTCGCTACTACATGGATTACACCGGCTGCGGTAATTCATTAAATATGGTGCATCCAAAAGTAATTCAGACGATCATGGATAGTTTGCGTTACTGGATTACCGAGATGCACGTCGATGGTTTTAGATTTGACCTTGCAAGCACTCTGGCTCGTGAATTGTATGACGTCGATCATCTTTCAGCCTTCTTTGACGTCATACATCAAGACCCTGTTATTTCTCAAGTGAAACTGATTGCTGAACCATGGGATCTCGGCGAAGGCGGCTATCAAGTCGGCAATTTTCCCATTTTGTGGACTGAATGGAATGGCAAATACCGAGACACAGTGCGCGAATTTGTCAAAGGTGATGCGGGGCAACTCGGTGATTTTTGCACCAGACTTACAGGTAGCAGCGATTTGTATGAACACAGTGGCCGCAGACCCTTTGCCAGCATCAATTTCGTCACTTGTCATGACGGCTTTACTTTGCAAGATCTTGTCTCATATAACGAAAAGCATAACGAAGCTAATGGCGAAGAGAATCGCGACGGTGAGTCACACAACAGCAGCTGGAATTGTGGTGCTGAAGGCGAGACCACGGACAAAAAGATAATCGCTTTACGCTTCCAGCAAAAGCGTAATTTTATGGCTTTGCTTTTATTCTCCATTGGAGTGCCGATGATAAGCGGTGGCGATGAACTTGGTCGAACGCAAGGTGGCAACAATAACGGCTATTGCCAGGACAACGAAATCAGCTGGTATCAGTGGGACCTTGACGAAGATGACAGAAAATTCTTTGCCTTTGTGCAAAAGCTCATCGCTATTCGCAAGGACCAGTTGGTCATTCAGCGCAAAGATTTTTTCAAGGGCGAGGTCGAAGAAGACGGCAAGCCTATTAAAGACGTCGCCTGGTTTGCCCCGCATGGTAAGCCGATGGGAGATGCTGAGTGGAAGAACTCAGAGGGCAAGTGCATTGGCGTATTATTCGATGGTCAGCCAATTAAAGAGATGGATCCGCTCACATCAGTGGAGCGCCAGGGTAAGAGCTTGTTTTTGATTGCCAATGCATCTCACACGACTGTGCCATTTAAATTGCCGTCTTACAAATATTTGAAAAACTGGGAAATTTTGATTGACACATCGCAACCAGAACGAAAAGTTGAAGTTTGGAATGGTGGCGATGTGCCACCACGGACAATAATTTTGCTGGAGCGTCGCTAACTCTTATTTTTGCCTTGAGCAAGTTCGACTTGGATATCGGCGAAGTTTTTCGTTGCCAGATCGCTTTGCCTGATCCAGAAATTGAGTTTTCCGTTGTATCCCCAGGACATCGACACCAGCGAATCTGAATCGATTTGCAAAAGTAAAATTTTGCCGTTTTGATAAGATCCAAGCATCTGATGCCACGGAGTGTCAAAATCCCAATTTTGCTTGTGAGGATAAAATCGCCGCAGAAAGTCATTCTCGTATTGCAGATACTCTTCCTTTCGGCAATTTGCAGATGACATCGACTGAAAGAGGTGAGGCGTAAGTCGACAGGGATGGCAGGGATGTGTTTTAGCTGGTAGCAAGATTCGCTGCAGCCCATCGGTCGATGCAAAATACTTGGCTTCGACAATGAACGAATCTTGCAAACGGCTCAAAAACAAGCTGAGCAAGCCAGTGTTAGGTAAAGGCTGAGCCGCGCCGATTCCGTTAATCTGCGCAAAATTTATTTGCCCGATAAAAAGCTGAAATTCAAAATCGAGCTTAAAATCATCTGGTAAATCTGGATTGCCACCAAATTTTGATAAACCTGTATCAATTTGTGAATCCCTGCAGGCGGTGGGCACGAGCGCAATAGCGTCGGTGCTGTGATCTGTTGGTTCAATATTGTTCATCGTTAACAGGCACCCGATCGTCGTTCAAAAGACTTCAAAAGTTTATGACGATGCTAGCAGAACTATTTGCTAGATGGCGGGTATGGATATTAGGAAGTGTGAGGTCGTTATGAAGGTATTCTCCAAAAATCTTTTTCCAATTCGGACTGGGCTTTTGACTTTGAGTATTGTCTTTCAATGCATTCCAGCTGTCGCTGACACCACCCAGACAAGCGTCCAGGCAAGTGTTCCTGACCCTGACGAAGTCCCTCAAGGCAGCCGGCCGGCTAGACGTCTGCGTCTGCGTCAGATGCTCGAACAACGGGCTCAAGGCGATGGACAGTTGAAACAGGGCAATAGCCCGAAAATTCAGGACGCCTTTGCAGCTATTGATCCAGGGAAAGTAAAAGTGCAAAGAGATGTTCCGTATGGACATGAGACGAGACAGGACTTAGACATTTACACCCCCGTAGCAAATAAGACTACAGTGCCGGTTTTGCTGTTTGTGCATGGCGGCGGCTGGCAAATCGGCAATAAGACAAATGGACACATCGATAAGGGTGTAGCCTGGGCTGAGAACGGAGTGGCTTTCGTCAGCATCAATTATCGTCTGGCGCCCGAAGTTACGCATCCCAAGCAAATAGAGGATGTAGCGTTAGCCTTCGCCTGGGTGCAAAAGCACGCTAGCGAGTTCGGTGGTGATCCTAAGCGCATCTTTGTCATGGGCCATTCTGCTGGCGCCCAGCTCGTTGATCTTCTAGCCACTAATGGTAAGTACTTACAGGAGCAGGGCTTAAAACTAGCCGATATTAAGGGAGTGATTAGTCTCGACACAGCCAGTCTAAATTTGAACGAGCGTCTAGCTGAAGATACCGGAGAGGCGCGACTGGTCGGTGGCATGATCAAATCTGCCTTCGGCACTGATCCGGCGGTCCTGACTGATGCTTCGCCGACGCTTGCGATCAGACCAGGTATATCTTATCCTCCCTTTTTGATGTTTTGCGGCGAAAAACGCGTGAGTTGTTGCGCCCAGCATCAAAGTTTTAGCTCTGCTTTAAAGAAGGTCGATGGCACCGTGACCGTCCAGACCGTGCCCTTGTCGCATGGCGACATCAGCAAAGCTGCCGGTCAGCCAGATTCTGAGATTTTTAAAAAGTCTCTAGCATTCATTCAGGGCAAGATTTAAGGGCGAATTTGCATACCTGTTATAATCCTTGAGCGCACGAGGGTCTGCTGCTCTGATTGGTCAGAGTGGTTCTTTTGCCATGGATTTCCAGTAAATGAGTGTCGCTAAAATCCTTATAGCCGAAGATCCAAGGGCGTTGCCATACGTCACGCAGGCTCTTGCAGGCTATGATTTGAGGATTGCTTCATCTTTGAAAGAAGCTGAACGGATGACGCTTGCAGATGGTATCGACTTATTCGTTTTGGGCATCCATTTTGAGGATTCACGGGCTACTGAGTTTGCAAACATCATTCGACGTTCGGAAGCACACGCTAAAACGCCAATTATTTTAGTTCGAATTTTGCCCAGTACCATCGAGAAATTCATTCGCAGCAGCACCAATGGTCTGAAGGCTTCGGGCATAATTACAGACTTTCTGGAATTTCAAAATAATGACGAAATTGCACCTGGGCTAAAGAAGTTGGCCGAGGCATATGTGCCCGCTGACAAAAGAATTGCAGCTGAAGTTTAGAGTAGTAAATTATTCAACGCAAAGGACTTTTTTCAATGAATTCATGGAACGCGCCTGCAGAAAGGCAGTTTCGATATTTTCTCAGTTCCGAGCGCATTGGTTTTAGACTTTGGACCGCTGATGATTTGCCGCTTGCCCAGAAGCTATGGGGAGATCCGCAGGTAACAAGCCTCTTCGTTGGCGAGCCATTAACAGAACAACAAGTTGCCGACCGCCTTCATGCAGAAATTGTTAAAGAGCAAACTTACGGCGTGCAATACTGGCCAATTTTTGAACGCGGTTCCGATGATTTTCTTGGCTGTTGCGGATTGCGTCCATACAAAGTGCCAGAGCGCATTTACGAGCTTGGCTTCCATTTGGTTGCAGGAGCCTGGGGACAGGGGTATGCTACGGAAGGCGCAAAAGCTGTGATTAATTATGGAATTAAAGACCTGACGATCAAAGGTTTTTTTGCCGGGCACCATCCCGATAATCTTGGCTCAAAAAAGGTTTTGCTCAATTGCGGTTTCGTCGAAACTGGCTCTAATTTTTATGAACCGACTGGACTCTTTCATCCGAGTTACATGCTTAAATCTGGCTGAGGCGCAAAGGCTAGCTGAGTTGATTGATTGCGCCGTCAAGCTTTTGTTCGGGCTTTTTGTGGCGAGCTGAGGCAAGTGTTGGAAAGATAAACCATACTGTGCCAAGGAATATGAAACTCAAAACGCCGGCAAAAGTGCTCGCAGTAGGTATGGCTGTCACCAAATCTGATACCACAAAAATATCGAGACTGATGGAAATCATCAATGCGAACATGCCTAAACGTGCAAACACACTGCCGACCGTGCAAAGAGATTCAGGTATGCCGTCAGGCTCGACCTGGCGGTGATAGGCAGCTGGCCCCATCATCAGACCAACAGCGACGACAGTGCAAAAGCAGGCAAAGAGATGCACCATTTTTGCCGGATCGCTCAATTCTACAAATCGCTGATTGAATGCGGCAATTAATTGGAAGCCAAAGAGAGCTTGAATGCCCGGAATCACCATGCGACATTCTTCAAGAATAAATTCGACGCACTGTTTGCGTTTTTTTCGTTCTTGGTCTTTGCTGGCGGCTTGGTCTCTATGTAGCTCTTGCATCATGGTCGTTTTAGACAAAGAGCTAATCTAAATGGTTCCTAGATTTTCATTAAACATGCTCGCTCAATTAAAAGCGACCATCTAAAAGGTTACCCCTCGATGGTCGCTATATACTTACGATGTTTTGGTCAATCAGACCAGAGTATTTAAGCGGCTGGTTTGTTTGGTTTCCATTCCAAAGTGCAAACGCCATTTGCACATTTATCGCCCATATATTCTTCTTTCGAAACGACTTGTAATTTCCGCTTGGTAGCATTGATTTCGTAAACTGGCGAACTCAAAACAAGGGTCGGTTTCCTTCTCAGTTCAACGACGTTGCCGACATTGATTAAGTTGGTTTGCATGGTCATATCCTCAGTTGTGCCTTGTGTAAATTTTATTTTGACTATCTTGTATTGACTAAGCCGACAGTTTTTGTTGGCTGCCGAATTGCGGTCTTAGAACTTGTTGAACCTTGTTTCGTGCGCGAGAGATTCTCGATTTGACTGTGCCGATATCAGTGTTGGTTATCTGAGCGATTTCATCGTACGTTTTGTCTTCTAAATCTCTCAGAACGATCGCCGTGCGGAATTGACGGGGTAGACCGGCGATGGCTGATTGCACCATATTGTTCAAGTCTTTTCTCTGCATTAGTTCTTCTGGACCAGCAGATTGGTCGGCGATATCTCGAGTTGGAGCGTCACCATCGTCGTCGCCATAAAGAGCCTGGTCTAACGAGAGGGCTGGTGTACGACGAGGACGTTTGCGCAATTCGTCATAAAATAGATGGGTGACAATTTGAATCATCCACGACTTGAATGCGCGAGCGTTTTGCAACTGACCGATGCCCTTCCAGATTCGTATGAACGATTCTTGAGCCAGGTCGGCTGTGTCATTCCAATCAGGAGCAAGTTTAGTGAGCATTCCATAAACGGTGCGTTGATGTCTCTTCATCAGGACTTCAAAAGCGCCGTTGTCTTTTTGTTGGCACAGTACGACCAACTCGGTGTCGGTCAGCTCTGAATAACGAATCGGCTTGACGATTGTTAAAGCTGATTTAGCGGCGGTGATTTTCAGAGTGTTCATTTCGATACCCGTTGGGTTGCGGCTGCTCTTAATGCTTCTAATGTATCCAGTGAGATTGCCCGTGTAATCCAGCACTGACGGTATCCATTGGTCGGGGGATGGCTGAGCCCGGACGAGCCCCGGGCTCGGTTTAACGACTAACCGACCTCTACCTCTCGAAAAAATTGCAAAAAAAGATTTTTCATCTACTGCTGGTTCGGCGTCGCCTATTTTGCGGATACTTTTGTATTCAAGTCATCTGCTTCTTTTTTTTATGCTCTTTAATGGTAGGCAGTGTTTTGTCTGCCCAGGCTTTAAGGCTGCCTGTACCATCGCTGCTTTCTTTGCCAATGGGACTGCTGCAGTGAGATTTTGCTTGATCATGAATTCTCCATGGGTGGTAAGAAAAACAGCGACACGGGTTTTTGAAAACCCATGTCGCTTTTCTTGTGCAATGAGCGTGGTTTATTTGCTCCGTTATGGTTGTTAGTTAGTTCATTCAGAATACATGAACTGTAAACATAATGAGCTCAGCGGAGGGAAACGCCGAAATTCGTAAGAACGCCTCGTTAAGCGTCTCTTGCTCGACAAAAAAATCTTAAGAGATTGCAAAATGTCGATTGTGGTACTACGCCAAGTGATCTTAGTCTCGCTCATTTTGCAATTTACATCTTCGACAAAGCCATCGGATCTGGTGCTGAAGAGGTGACTTTATTTGGTCCACTTGTCGATTGTGCGCTGCAGGTCGGCGAGAAAAATCGGCTTTCTCAGAAAGTCGTCCATGCCCGATGTTAGGCACTCATGCTGGAGGTCTAAAGCAGTCAGAGCTACGATAGGTGTGCGCAGGCCATCTTCTTTTTGCTCTTCCTGTCGGATTCTTTCCGCAGTAAGGAGCCCATTTAATTCAGGCATGTTTATATCGAGAAAAATAAGTTGATAGCGATTGGTCTTGGCTTTTTCGACTGCGAGCAGGCCATTTTCCACCTTTTCAAGTGTGTTGTATCCCAGCTGTTTTAGCTGCTTCTCGAAAATGAGGCGCAATGTCGGCTCGTCTTCGGCTAGTAGGATTGATACTTTGCTTTTATCCAGCATTAGTCTGAATCATCTGTCTATTGTTAAGAGAATGACGAGCATACTCAATACTCTACAATAGTTAGTTTGAAAGTGCTCCAGCAAGACGACCTTCAACATATGCAATTTTCATGTGTCCAGAATTGAACATATGGCTTTCGCATTCCTGAGCGGTTTTAGCGAAATTGTTCTATTTCTTTTGAATGGCCGGATCGTGGATGCCGGTTGAGGCAAATGCAAAGATTTTGAACCCGTTTTAGCCAAAGTTTTCAAGAAAATTGTGATGAAGGGGCAGCAATTTTCAATATTGTTGAGCGTAAAGGTCTCACTCGCTCTGTCAATGTTCATTGCTGAGCTTATTGGAGTGACCTTCGAAGGAGCGCAGCCCAGCCCTACTGCGCGCAAATGTGACATAATAACCGCTTAGAAATTTGGTCGCTCAATGTGTGCAATTTATGCAAGACTGTTGAGTACAATTTCGTCTGTAGACTATAAGACACCTCGGGAAAATTGAAAATGACATCTAAGTATGGTCGGTTTGGGCGCACTTCGAACTTGAAAGTTTTGACTTTGCTGACGGCAACCTCCATCAATCTTTTGTCTTTCAGTTCGGCATATGGTGCCAACAAAGCTGTGTTTTCAAGCAGCGATAAAGGGACCTCCGTGCTGGGGCAGGCTGGTATCAGCCGCGGTCAGGGGGACGAAACGCATCAAACGGCCGGCGACAATTTGCCGACGATGACAACACAGCAAGGAATTCCAGTCTCAGATGATCAGAACTCGCTGAAGGTCGGTCCAAATGGCCCAGCCCTGCTTGAAGATTTTGTGATGCGCGAGAAAATCTTCCACTTCGACCATGAACGCATTCCTGAACGTGTTGTGCACGCTCGTGGAGTTGGTGCGCATGGCTACTTCGAAGTGTATAAACCGCTTTCTAATTTAACCAAGGCCGATGTCTTCCAACATCCGGGAGTCAAAACTCCCGTCTTTGTGCGTTTTTCGACAGTTGCTGGTAGCGAAGGCTCAACCGACTTGGCCCGCGATGTGCGTGGCTTTGCTGTCAAATTCTATACAAATGAAGGAAACTGGGATTTAGTCGGTAACAACATTCCTGTTTTCTTTATTCAAGACGGCATGAAGTTTCCTGATTTGATTCACGCCGTTAAACCTGAGCCAGACCGCGGCTTTCCGCAGGCGCAAAGTGCTCACGATAATTTCTGGGATTTTATTTCTCTGACGCCTGAATCGATGCACATGATTATGTGGGTAATGTCAGACCGCGCTATCCCGCGCTCGTTGCGATTTATGGAAGGCTTTGGGGTGCACACATACAAACTCGTTAATGCTGAAGGCAAGAGCACATTCGTAAAATTTCACTGGAAGCCTAAAGCAGGCATGCAGTCCGTATTGTGGAATGAGGCTTTGAAGATTAGTGGTGCTGACCCAGATTTCCATCGTCATGATTTGTGGAACGCTATCAATGAAGGCAATTTTCCCGAGTGGGAATTGGGCGTGCAAACGTTCGACGAAGCAACTGCTAAAAAGTTGGATTTCGATCCGCTTGATGCCACCAAAGATATTCCTGAAGAGATTGTGCCAGTCAAACTCGTTGGTCACATGGTGCTTGATAAAACAGTCGATAACTTTTTTGCTGAAACAGAGCAAGTGGCCTTTTGCACATCGAATATTGTGCCTGGCATAGATTTTTCGGATGACCCACTTTTACAAATTCGCAATTTCTCTTATCTCGATACCCAAATGAGCCGCTTGGGCTCAACCAATTTCACGCAATTACCTATCAATGCGCCCCGGTGTCCAGTCTTTAACTTTCAACAAGACGGACACATGGCCATGGTCAATCCTAAAGGTCGTGCTAACTACGAGCCAAACTCCTGGGGCGGTCCGCGCGAAAATCCACAGACTGGCTATCACACTCATCCAGCAATGGTGCAGGGACCGAAGACGCGCTATAAGTCTGAAACTTTCGCCGATCACTACAGTCAAGCAAGACAGTTTTATATCAGTCAAACTCCTGTTGAACAGGGACACATAGTGGATGCTATTACTTTTGAATTATCGAAAGTGCAAAAACCTGAAATCAGAGAAAGAGCGGTTGCAAGTATTGAAAATATCGATAAAAATTTAGCCGCCCGTATTGCTCACAATCTTGGCATGAAGAACATGCCAGCGCCTATGAAAGCGATGAAACCAACCCGCATGGACTTGCCCGAATCTCCGGCTCTGAGCATTCTTAAAAACGGACCGAAGGATTTCAAAGGCAGAAAGCTTGGCATTTTTGTATCAGACGGTGCTGATGCAAGGGTCTTCAATGCTCTTAAAGACGCTTTCAAAAAAGAAGGAGCTGATGTTGCGGTCGTTGCCCCAACAATTGGTGGAGTCGATTTGAGTGATGGCACCCATATTGCGGCTGATGAAAAAATCAACGGCGGACCTTCCGTTGTTTTTGACGCGGTGGCAGTCGTCATGTCTGCCGATGGGGCAAGTAAATTGGCGAGCGAAGCGACAGCAAAAGACTTCATTGCCGACGCTTTCGCTCATTTAAAATTCATCGCCTACAACGACGCCGCAGCCTCGTTGCTTGAGAAAGCAGGCGTGTCAGCGACAGCTGATGAGGGTGTCGTTAAAGTAGGCAGTGCCGATGACGCTTCAAACTTCCTCACAAATTGCAGAAAGCTAAGACTGTGGAGTCGCGAGGACAAGACCAAGATGGCTGACGCTAAATAATCAGTCGACTTTGTGCAAATTGTCTTGTGAAGCGCCGCTGGATTCGGCGCCGAGCAGGGCGTTTGCTTCGCGTATGAGATCTAGATAGTCCGCGCTGTGCCCGGTTTCCGTTAATGCGGCGACCAGTCTGCCGATAACGTCTATGTATGTTTCGTGCGTAATTTCATTGCTCATCGAATTTTCCCCAAGTTCTGGTCTGTTTGAAACTGCATTATATCGGCAGTCTGGAACAAATCGATATTTGGAGCAGTCCCCTGTTTCGTTATTACTGACGAGTTCACAATAAGAACTGCGTCGTGTTGGCTGTGCGGCTGCCTCTGGTACCGCAAAAGAGCGCTATATTTGATACGCCCCATCAGATTTTAATAAAATGACTCAAATAAAAACCGATCAAAAAGCGCACAACAGTGTGACGCGGGCTCATAAGATGCCATTTGGTCCACTGCTTAAAGAAAACGGATTGACCGAATTTCGCCTCTGGGCGCCGAGCGCAAAGTGCGTAAAGTTGCTCTTATTTATCGATCATGCCGAGACTTTTCATGAAATGACGCCCGGCGAAGAGGGCTGGCATTCGGTCGAGGTCGAAGCTGGTGCGGGCGTCAAATACCAGTTCGTCATAGGCGATGTCAGAGTGACTGATCCGGCCTCAAAACAGCAATATGTTGATGTACACGGTCGCAGCGTGGTTAGCGACCCCACTCAGTTTCAGTGGACCGATAGTGACTGGCAGGGGCGCCCGTGGGAAGAGACTGTCTTATACGAGCTTAATATCGGCACCTTCACGCCAGAAGGCACTTATGCAGGGGCTCAGGGAAAGTTAGGACACCTGGCTGACCTCGGTGTCACAGGGATTGAAATCATGCCCGTCGCGGACTTTCCAGGCGAATATGGCTGGGGGTACGACGGTGTCCTGCCGTTTGCCCCTGATGGTGCTTATGGCACCCCCGAGGATTTGAAGCGCCTGGTTCAGGCTGCCCATCATCACGGTATTCAGGTATTTCTCGATGTTGTCTACAATCATTTTGGTCCAGACGGCAATTATTTGCATACTTATGCCGAGCAATTTTTCACCGAACATCATCACACTGCCTGGGGTGCCGCGCTGGACTTTGAAGGTCATTCGCAAGTGCGCGCATTTTTTATCGACAATGCGCTTTACTGGCTTGAAGAATTTAACTTCGATGGTTTAAGACTGGACGCAGTTTCAGCAATTAAGGACGATTCAACGCCTCACTTTCTTGTTGAACTGGCGCACCGTGTACGAGCTTATTTTGCCGACGAACGTCCCCGTCATCTCATGGTTGAGAACGAGGCAAATTGCGCCTCCTTGCTGGCGCGAGTGGATGGACAGCCAGAGCTTTACGATGCTCAATGGAACGACGATATTCACCACGCATATCACGTCATCGCCACAGCTGAAAAGGATGGATGGTATGTTGACTATCAAAAAAATCAAATAGCTGATTCGACAATCGGTTTGCTTGCACGCGCACTCACAGAGGGGTTTGTCTATCAAGGCGAAGTATCGATCGATCAAAAAGGCGCTAATCGTGGTGAAAAAAGTGGACATTTGCCACCATCGTGTTTCGTTTCTTATTTGCAAAATCATGATCAAATTGGTAACCGAGCACTCGGCGATCGATTGACTACCTTAACGACCAAAGAAATGCTGCACGCTCTTTCAGCTGTGCAATTACTTTCGCCAAATATTCCCCTGATTTTTATGGGTGAAGAGTGGGGCAGTGAGACTCCTTTCTATTTCTTTTGCAACCATGGACCTGACCTTTCGCCTCTGGTGACCGAGGGACGTCGCACCGAATTTTCGAAATTTCCGGAGTTTGCGTCACCCGAGATGCAAGCGAAAATACCCGACCCCTGTTCGCGTGAGACATTTGTCAAATCGAAACTGGTATGGACAGATCTGACCAAACCGTATCATGAAGAATGGTTTTGGTATTACAAGGAACTATTAGCTTTGCGCTCCCAACATGTGGCGCCAATTATCTCCGCAATTAAATCTGGACATACGCATCAGGTGGATAACGGACTTGTATTGGAATGGAAAGATGCTGATGACAAAACAATTCTGGTTCTGTTAGCCAATTTGACCAGTGACCCTGGAAACTTCAGCGATGAAATCAGTGAAAACCTGGTTGAAAACGAGAATCTAAAGATCCTGTTTCAAAATCAGCTGATCAGTGGTCACGACATCAATCAAAAAGTCTTGCCACCATATTCAGTGTTGTGGATGGTCGCTCGCTAGCTAGTAGCATAATCTAGAGGAATTCAAACTTTGACACCTGCGGTCCCCATATTTGAACCGTTCACGCTCAATCAGAAAACCTGGGGCGTTCATCTTAGACTTTCTTCTCTTAAATCTAAGCGAAACTGGGGAGTCGGTGATTTCACCGACCTCAAGAATTTTGTTTTGTGGGCGAAATCAAAACACGCGGGTCTAATTGAACTCGAGCCATTGCAAACTATCGACACCGTCGAAGATTGGAATGAGGCACAGATTGCTTTTTCGTCACGTTCCTTTATCAATCCTGTTTATATAGACGTAGAAGTCGTGCCTGACTTTATTGAGTCAGAAGATATTCAACGTCACATTCTCGCACCAGATTTTCAGTTAGAGCTGACCAATTTGCGTCAGGAAAAAACTGTTGATTTCGTTAAAGCAAAATTGCATAAATTATCGGCACTGCAGCTTTGCTATCAGCATTTTCGTGAGCATCATCTTGCTTTGCAAACGGCAAGGGCAATTGAATTCCGTGAATTTCAGCAAGCTCAAGGGGCGCCCCTAAAAAACTACGCTTTGTTCAGAGCTTTGCGTGAAAAATTGGAACCACCTACCGTCAAGGCTCATGGTTGGAGAAACTGGCCAGAAGCTTATCGAACTATTGACGGCGCAGGCACGATTGAATTTGCGGAAGCCAATCTCGAGCGCATTGAATATTTCGAATATTTGCAATGGACTGCCGATGCACAACTGACTGCGGTGCAATCGATTTGTTTGGAAATTGCAGCACCAGTTGAATTGTTGATTCAATTACCGCAGTCAATCAATCCGTCAGGAGCTGATGCATGGTTAGTACAGGACGAAACAGAGTCTTCTTTTGCTTGCGACGAAGAGCAAGTAGAGTCTAAATTTTTCGGCAACATTGGTGTCATTGCAGTCAACACCGCCGAACAGATAGAAACGTTGTCGTTGGATCAATCAGATACCTTGTTGCTTAATCTTCTTAGCTTCTCGCGCGAAAGCTCGGATAAGTCGTCTAGAGACTGGCGTGTAAAAACTGCTGTGGACATGGAAGCGATTCAAGATGATGTTGAACTCGATAAAGTGAGCAGAGAATTGAGTAAGCTGCGACCGCTAGCGCCTGCAGTGGCTAAGGCAGCCGTGAAAACAAAATCAGTAGCAGTGTTGCCGCAGTCGACATACAGATTCCAATTCAATAAAGAATTCAAATTTACGGCGGCCATTGAACTGGTGCCTTATCTTGCACAACTGGGCGTTACTCACTGCTATTCTTCCCCCTTCATGAAAGCGCGTCCTGGCAGCATGCACGGCTATGACATCATCGATCATAAAAAGATCAATCCTGAAATTGGTACGCCTGAAGAACTCGATCAACTCGTAGCGAAACTGAAAGAGTATAACCTTGGCTTGATTCTTGATATTGTGCCCAATCATATGGGTATTGGCATGGCTAATCGCTGGTGGATGGATGTTCTGGAAAATGGACCAGCATCAATTTTTGCTGAGTATTTTGATATTGACTGGTTCCCTGTTAAGCCAGAACTGTACGGCAAGGTGACCCTGCCCGTCCTTGGCGAATCCTATGGCGCCGTACTTAAAGGCGGTCAGCTCAAATTGTCCTTTGTCGAAGATGATGGTGCCTTGTTCGTCAAATACTACGACAATGCTTTTCCTGTTAATCCCAAGACATATCCTAAAGTTCTCGCCAATCGCATGGATGTGTTGAAAGAGCGTTTGGGTAAAAATAACGCTGACGTAATGGAGTATGAGTCAATCATAACGGCGCTCGACAGATTGCCTGCACATACCGAGAAGGCTGGCTTCAATAGCCGCGTCCGCGAAAAAGAAGTACAAATGAAACGCCTTGCCGCGCTATGCAAAGTGAATCGAGAGATTACGACATTTATCGAACAAAATTTGCTTGAATTTGAAGTCAGACTCGATGATTCTCATGCTTTAGACAGAATGCATTCGTTGCTGGAGGCTCAAGCGTATCGTCTGGTTTTCTGGAGGGTTGCCTCCGACGAAATTAACTATCGGCGATTTTTTGATATAAACGAACTGGCAGCTGTACGAACAGAAGATCCGCGCGTTTTTGCAGAGATGCACGAACTCGTTTTTAATTTGATTGCTGAAGGCAAACTTGACGGTTTACGAATCGACCACCCGGACGGTCTTTTCGACCCTTATGTCTATTTCAATCAGCTTCAGATTAAAGCTGCCGAAAAGTTGAACAAGCCAACACCTGGCGAATCCGATCTCGCACTCGGTAAAGAGACACTACCTTTCTACATTATTGTGGAGAAAATTCTTGCTCCATTCGAGCATCTCGAAGACGACTGGGCTGTTCATGGAACTGTTGGATACGACTTTTTGAACAGTCTGCAAAATGTTTTCATCGCCTCCGAAAACGAATCGTCTTTCAAGCAAATATATGAAACATTCATCGGACGTTCAGTTGAATACGAAGAATTGAAGACCGCTTGCAAAGGTCTGATACTGGATACGGTGCTCGCTTCCGAGCTTTATACACTTGCCCATCGACTGAGCCAGATAGCTGAAATGAGCTGGAATTATCGCGACTTTACGCTGAACTCATTGCGTAAGGCTTTGCGTTATGTGGTCATGTACTTTCCTGTTTACCGCAGTTACGTGACACCAAGAAAAGTTGATAAAGTGGCAAAGCAATATATAGACTGGTCGATACGTCTGGCTAAGCGTCATGGAAAATCTGTTACTCCTGAAGTCTTTGACTTTTTACGCAGTGTGCTTTGCCTGGAGGCGACCGAGTCACCAACTGAAAGTATGAACGAGGAGCTCGCCAGTCAATTTCAGGCGGCAATCCAGACATTTGCCATGAAGGTGCAACAATTTACCAGCCCGGTTATGGCCAAGAGTGTTGAAGATACTCTATTCTACCGCTTCAATCGCTTCGTTGCTCTCAATGAAGTAGGTGGTGAGCCTGATCGCTTTGGCATCTCTGTATCAAGCTTTCATCATCAAAATCAGCAACGTCAACAGCGACGGTCGTTTGAAATGCTGGCGACTTCTACTCATGACACCAAGCGTTCAGAAGATGTGCGAGCAAGACTGTGTGTGCTTTCTGAACTGCCCCTAATCTGGGAGCAGAAAACAGCTCTATGGGCCAGACAAAACAAAAGTCGTAAGACAGTAATTGACGAAGAGCAACTACCTGATGCTAACGATGAATATTTGATCTATCAAACTCTGGTTGGTGTCTGCCCTCTCGAAACCGAAGGTACTGACTGGGTCGAAAGCCTGAAAAAGCGTGTGATTGAATATATGCTGAAGGCTGCTCGCGAATCGAAATCTCACACAAGCTGGATCAATCAGAATACCGAGTATGAAAATGCTCTGACATCATTCATGGAGAAGATTTTGACGGTCAGCCAGACAAACCCATTTTTTGATGACTTCGTTCAGTTTCAAAAAGTAGTAGCACAGCTGGGTTTGATCAACAGTTTGTCGCAGACCGTGTTGAAATTCACCTCTCCTGGTGTTCCAGATATTTATCAAGGTAACGAAGTCTTTGACTTTAGCCTGGTTGATCCTGATAACAGGCGTGCGGTCGATTACGAACATAGACAGAGAATGTTGCATGAGGTGCAGTCTCATTTGCGTGACCACGCATCGCAACCAAATTTTATCGAAACAGTAATAGAAAATTTTGGTAACGGTCAAAGTAAGCTGCTTGTCACTGCTGCCGCGCTTTCTGTCAGACAGAACTGTGCTGACCTGTTCACGAAGGGGCGTTATATTCCGCTTGAGGTGCAGGGAACGGCTGAGGCTAATGTGGTGGCATTCGCTCGAGAGTACAACGGCAACTGGTCGATAACGGTAGTGCCACGACTAGTGGCATCGCTTTTGCATTTTGGCGAAACGCTGGATCTTGCAGACTCTGCTGTCATTCAAAAATTATTGAGCGGTAAAATCTGGGGAGATACAGCAATCGTGCTGCCAACAGATCTTTTAAACAGCGACTTGTGCAATGTGTTGACTGGCCAACGCTGGGCCAATATTGGCGCTACTTTGCGCGTCGGGGATGTCTTGAAGCAATTTCCAGTGGCTATTTTGGCAAAGACAACCGGCGTTTAAGCCGTCATTAAGGCATCTTATTAATTTCGCGTACATAAAAGTCTTGCCAAAATACATTTAATCGCGTATTGCGTATATACGGTTGGGCGAGGGCGCCATATGGTGAAAGCGCTGGACGAGCGGCAGTTCAGGAGGCTCGTCAATTCATATGGCTGCCGAATTAAAAACTCGAGCAGACACATCTACATCGAAACTAAGGGAGGCGTCTACGTCTGCGACGGCGCCATTAGTCATCCAGCGAGGCTTGTGCTGCCCTGGGCTGCCCTGGGCTGCCCTGGGCAGTGGCGGAGTTTTTGAAAGCTGCCGCAGAAATGGGACTTGCTCAAAGATAGAAGCAAGAAAGCGGACGGAGGAATGATGGAGAATCTGAAATGATCAAGAAAAGTTCAATCAGGAAGTCTGCCATTTGCTGGTGGAGTGCTGAGGATGGAGTCTATTTAGTTGAATCACCATTATTTGATCGTGTTGGCGCTCAAGGAAATTCCAAAGCAGAGGCCTTAAGCCAGTTCGACGTTAATCTAGAGTTTGCTTACGAGCAGTTACTGCATAACAATGTGGGCGGATACGATAAGAGCGGCAGACCACCTAAAAATGGTGTACACGTGCATGTTCAGATCAAGCCTGATACGAAAGAAATATTGACCAATATGACTAAAGAGTTCGGGATTACTCAAGGTGAGTTGATTGATTGGGCATTATTTGCGCTATCACGCCAACAGACGAAGCCTACGCCAATTGAAGAATCTAGTTTTCAATCAGAATCACTTCACGGTCACGTGTTTTGTGCTGAAAGCTCTATTTTGCCCGATCTTCGAACTTCTGATAAAAATCATCGTGGTACTATCGATACTTTGAAAACAGCGCTGATCGAAATGATCATAAATATGCGTGATTCTGATATTAGAGATATCGCTGCAGCTGTTACCAAAGAAATGTGATTGATGGAGAGTCTTTTTGAATATCAATCCAGATCGCATCGATAAAATTTGGTATCAACGTGCACGAGTGGGAAATTTGAGGGTAGTTGTGGAACTGTTACTTCTCTAAAACCATTGTTTGCGTAAAAACGTTGCGCTGCAATCATTTGAGAAACTGTCCCCAGAAAAATTGTCTTGATACCGTTGGTGATGCACCAGTGTTTTGCTGTCTGAATAAGCATTCTGGAAACTCCAGATTGCTTGCCTCGAAAATCCTTATGTACAAACATTTTTTTTAAAGCCGCCTGGCTATCGCCTATGTCGACCAGGCCAATGCAACCAACGACCAGGTCATCGACAATTGCCACCCAGAAGTTGCCATTGTTAGACTGGAAGGTCTGAGAAATATTCAGCAAGTCAGGCTGTTCTTCGCGCGTGATGCCCACAGCGAATTCGTGCTGTTGAATAGGCAAAACCAGGTTTTCGATGGCCAACTGATATTCAGGTTTGAATGGCTTGATGGTGAGCCCTTTATTCGCTTGAATTGCTGTTGCTCCAGTGCCTGTAGGCATTGACAGGTCAGGATGGCTGGGCTCAAAAATGTTGTGGTCCTTCATAAATAACTCCTTCAAGAAAGGCTGTAAACACTTTAGTTGTTGCAATTGATAGCGTCCAATAGTTAAAATGCTTACAATCGATAGCGTATCGGTATCGAAGGGTGTCAAGAGTTGGAATTGAGACAGTTGAAATATTTCGCCAAGGTGGCGGAACTCGAGCATTTTGGGCAGGCGTCAGAGCAGTTGAACGTAGTTCAGCCAGCATTGAGTCGCCAGGTCAAACAATTAGAAGACGAACTGGAAGTTCAATTGTTCGAGAGGCTACCCCGCGGGGTGCGCCTGACTGCGGCAGGACGGGTACTTATGGAGCGAGCAAGGCTTCTTTTAGCCGAGGTCGAGAGTATCACCTCAGACGTAAAGAGAGCCGGTGCGGGTAAGCTCGGCAAGCTTAGAGTGGCTTTTGCCGATGGCGCTACGTACAGTGGTCACGTACCGCAGATTATCGCCTCGTTTAGAGAAAGTCATCCAGATGTTCACCTGGAGTTGATTCCCGCTACATCCATCGAACAAAGTCGACTTTTGAAAGCCGCAGCAATTGATGTTGCCTTCGTTTACTGGATTCTTCAAGACTCAGTTGAATTGCAATCTCGTGATCTCAATGTAGAAAAGATCATGCTTGCCGTAGCCAAATCGAATCCACTATCGTCTAAGAAGGTGCTGCGCATGAGGGATCTCACTGACTCGCGCTTCGTTTGGTTTAAGCGAGAGGTCAGCCCTATTTATTACGACCTGATGCTTTCCCGTTGTGCAAATGCTGGCGTGACACTGAATGTAGTGCAAGAAGCCATTGGCGAAAGTACAATTTTGACTTTGGTCTCTACTGATATTGGTGTTACGTTCATGACTGAATCGGCTCGTGGTCGCAAACCTGAGAACGTCGTTCTTATTGAAATTGAAGATCTCGATATCACGATCACACTGAAGTGTCTATGGCGCAAAGCTGACAATAATCCGGCGCTAGCTGAGTTTTTGAAGACCGTAAGACCTTAGATCGGTCATTAGCGGGCAGCCAAAATTGCTCTGGCTGTGGGTGTTGCGGCACAAGCTAATGGGGTGGCAAAGATGTAATCGTGGAGTAAAGAGAATATGAGCGCTTTGCCACCGCTGACGATGCCAGTGATGACTTTTCTACATCTCGGTATCCGAACGGGCAACTGTGCTCTGGCTGGCACGTTCTATCAATGCACGCTTTAAGGCCGCTTTGCGTGAACTTCGACTGTTGTCTGCAGCGGCATCCGCAGCTCCTATCTTGCCATCTGGATATTGTTCAAATGCAAGCTCCATCGTCAGGGTTTCATGTTTTTCTTTGATCAGATTCTTTATTGCATCACTTTCAGATATATCGCTGTGCGCCGCGATTTGCTTTAGCCAGTGTTGTTCTTGCTCGCTTAGTTGAATCTTGATTTCCATGTCGATGTGCCTGTTTTCCTGAACCTTTGCTGTCGCGTTGGAAAAAATTCCCCTTTTTCAAACCAAATTGATCATAGCCGAAAAGCTCATTTCTTACGACAGGTGGCGGCTTGGCGAACGCACGGACCTTCTGAGCCATAAGACCAATATCAATTTATAGTATGTTTTTTGGAACCGGCATGACCTCTTGCGAGTCTCTGTCTGTGTTGAGAGACCAGGTGAGCAGTTCGGGTAAGCGCAGATGTCAACTAAAGATTTTGGTGCAATGAGCTTAGTTGAACTTTTGATTCAGTTAGAAGAGTGGAAACTGGCAGCTCAAGTAGTATCGGAAGCTGAGAAAAAACTTGCTATCTATGCACAATTGATCGATAAGGAAAGCGCTAATGCAGAGAATCTTCCTGCCGGTGTGACTCTTTTGGTTTTAAAGCGCATCGTGGAGACAGCCCTCTTAGAAATTCAGGAAAACTATCTCTGGCAGCGTAAGGTCTCGGCCAGCTTTCCCAAAGATGGAGGAGCCGGTGTTAAAACCACTCCTTTACGGGAAGCGTTCAACAAAATTGAGCACACTCGGACCAGTCTATTGCAGCAAATCATTGTCACTCAAAATCGTCATTTAAAAATCACTGTCTGAAGTAAGTCGTGCTTTCGAAGCACCAAATGTGATATTGACCTATTGCACCGTGTGGTAGAGCCGGAAAATCCAGGAAATTTCATAGATGAAAGCAATAGCGACAAAGGCTCTCTGAAATTTTTCGCTATTTATGAACATGGCTGCCAGACACACTGAAAAATAGACGCAGTTTCTAATAGGCATCTCTGGTCCGAGCGCAGCGACGTAGGCGTTGCCTTTGATAAAACCATCCAGCAAATCGATAATGAATGTGGACGCCAGAATGGCAAAGAACCATTTCTTTCGAGAGTTGAAATACTCTTTGTAGCCAGCATATTCTTCCATGTGGTCGGGAAATAAAATAGTAGACAGGAAGAAAAAAGAGATGGCATAGGAGATGATCAGCAAATAGCCTTCAAACGTCCAGGTCACTACATCAATCAGGTGAAACTCCCACCACCAGAAGTGTACAAGAAAGAGCAATAGTGTCAAAACCCATCCCATGTGAACCGGATAGATTTGAATCTTTTTGGGATGTTGGACGAATTTGGCGATACCATTCAAAAGTCGAGCCATCGCGAGACTGGTGACCATGCCGATAATCAGTCTTATATGAACGAACACGTCATGATTAGCTGGAAGATTCATGTGGGTGACTCTTTGTATATGCTTTATTGATTGCCGCTATCTATTTCACCAAAATGATAGCAGGACAACGCAACCTTGCAGATAAAAGACTATTGTCGCTTTAAAAGTGGCTCAAGAGAAGGTAGATGTTCTTGCAGTCTTACAGGCAAGTTTTCCCGGCAGTCGATTTGCATGACATTGTAAGGCGGTTCTTCCTGACGCAGAATATATTTTGCTGTGCTGGTGGTTTGCGTACGGCATAGAATAACACCCACGCTAAAGTTATCGGTTTCATGCTTGAGTGTCTCATTGGCAATGTCGAGATGCTCACACATCTTTTTCAACTGCTCCGTGCAGTAATCCTCTATCTCCATATTGACGATGACAAAACATCTTAATTTGATGTGATAGAAAAGCAAGTCTACAAAATAATCTTGATCGTTGAAAATCAGTTGATACTGACTGCCAACCAAAGCGAGGTTACGTCCTTGCGCGGCAAAGTAGTCTTTTACTTCTCGTAAAAAAGTATTTTGAAAGTAGCGGCGCTGCGTTTCTGGTGCGAGAGTCAAAAATTCTAGATTATGAGAATCAAGAAGCATTTGTTGTGTCAAGTCAGACTGCGGTTTCGCCAGGCTGTTACTGAATGCTGTTGCATTCTTTTCTTGGGCTTTGCAGAAGTTGCTGTCTATTTTGGCTACTAGCTCGTCATAGCTCCAGCCACTGGCGATTACTTGTTGGGTGTACCAGTGTCTTTCATTGGGGTCTTTTACTTTATCCAGCAAAATGCAATTGTGCTGCCATGTAATCAGCGCCGGTCCAGCCTGAACAATCAAGTAATCCGAGTAAACGGCGGCAAATGCTTGCATGTATTTGAGGTTTCTTTTCGAGAAACCAGACATTTCTGGAAATTCGGTCTTTAAATTGGTGGCAACGCAATTGATCAGCTCTTCATCCCAAGTGCCTTCCTTTTGCTGGTTTAAAATTGCTTTGCCAATTTGCCAGTACAACAGAATCAAGTCGCGGTTGATGGCCATGCCCGCCTTTACCTGAGCGCGTCTGACAGACAACTTCAGCTCCGTAAAAAGCGGCTCATAGGGCGAGAGCGCAGTCATATTGTGTTTTGTTGACATAATACAGTTGGCTGCAAAAGGAGACGATGTCAACCATGTCGGTTTGCAAGGGAAAAAGTGCCCATTCGTTATTATTAGGGTGACTTTAGGTAGAAGAGGCACCCTGAAGCAGGGATTTCTGAGCGCTCGCCAGGTGTCTGGCGCTCGCACATGCACTCGACTCTTGGGACTGTGCGACATCAAGCAGAGCCTTGCCGACCGTCGAAATCTCGTACTCAGATGAAGTGCGCTCAAGTAAGCCCAATTGCGTTAACCACTCCAGGCGATATCTGAATTCTTCAGATAAAGAATGATTGGAAGTCTCGTGTGGATACACTAATTCTTTGAGTGCGTTCAATGTGACCGGGTGTTCTGCTCTTAAAAGGAAAATCAGCACAGTCCACGATTTCTCCGTTAGTACCGCATCGTAATCCTTGAAATTTTTGGCTAATTCTTTGCGTAGGTTTTTTTGCTTGGTAGTGCCTGTGAACTGTAATCTCTTGCTACCCCTTGGTTTGAGCAACAATTCGTTGCCCACACCGGCAGCTGATACGACCGATATTTTGATGTTGGTGTCAAACATGTGGTGCGCTTTCCTTTCGCTATGTATGCAAATTGCAGACGTGCAGCGAGTAGGCAAAGTTACTCTACGGCTGAGATCGTGATTTTTCTTTAGACACGTGAATAAATGTGGAATTTGAATTTATTTAAAGCAATTGTGTAAACCCCAAAACAGAGGCTGAAACTGCTTCTGCAGCACTGTTTCAATTGTTGACTGTTCGTCTATTTGTGCACTGCTAAACACAGAAAGTGAAAAAACGACTTCAACAATGCTGCCGATCGCAAGCAAAGTACAGCTCATTCAAGCACCACATCTCTTGATCATGAGTGGACAGTGGGTTCTTGCCCTAATCTACCTAAACCGGGGGATACCCCTGCTGATGGATTTTTGCGGGGGCTGAGGTTGTTTAGGATTTGGATATAGACACAACTCACCAGACCTGGGGGTCACAATGAACAATTTTGCTACTGCTAAGACTACGAATCTAACTATTGTTCGCAATGCTCCTCTGAACGAAATGACCGATGCTGAACTGGTGGTGCTTTGCCAGAACAATAATGAAAGAGCATTTGATGTACTTTTTAAACGGCATCAGAGACTGGTTAACGGCATGCTGGGCAAGCTTGCACCAGATTGGAACGACTCTGCAGACCTCAGCCAGGAAGTATTTATTCGTATGTGGCGCGGCATATCCAAATTGCAGAATCCAAAGGCCTTCAAGTCTTGGATGTGCCAGATTGTCACCCACCTTTTTTATGATGAATTGCGTAAATCACCAAGACGTTCGCCTGCTATTTCTCTCGATCACTCAATTTTTGCAGACGATGACAACGATGGTGGCACAAGAGATATTGCTGATTATTCAGCAGGGCCAGAAGAATTGATGCAGCGCAAAGATACACACCGTATGGTGGAGTCAGCCATTGACTCGCTACCGGAAGCCTTCCGCACAGCAATTATTTTGCGTGATCTTGATGACATGACTTACGAAGAGATTTCAGCTGCTACCAAGACCGATATCGGCACTGTCAAATCAAGAATTTCACGAGCGCGCACCAAAGTTCAGCGCGTCCTGAAACCATATTTTGGCGCCGACAGAAAGTTGTCAGCTTAGTGGAACGAATCACTTTGCTTCCCTTTCGGCTACCTTCCATGCATGCCTGAAGCTCTATAATGGGGCAAATCTGGATTTGACGCATGGGGAGTTTATGTAATGGCTGAAGTCACTCTGGTTGCTCGGTTTATCGCTAAGCCTGGCAAGGAAGCAGAATTGAAAACGTTGTTGTCCAGTGTAGTCGCAACGACTAATGCTGAAGACGGCTGCAAAATTTACGACCTGTACGAATCTCCTGGCACTGGACGTTTCTTTTTCTGGGAACTATGGGAAAGTCAGGAAGCATTGAATGCCCATTCGGTTTCCGCGCACATAAAGAAGATGCGTGAGCACGTTGGTGATTTGATTGCAGAGCCAGTTGAACTAAGTCCGCTCAAAGCCGTTAAAGGCTAAACTGGCACACATTTGTAGTAAGCATCGGCTTGCTCACGCAAGCTCCGCATCTTTTCGTCGAGGTGGTCGTAAAGAACTTTGAGTTCTTCATCTGTGCTGCCTTCTGGAACAAAGATTGGCTCGCCGTACAAAAACACTTCAGGGGAGCCCCAGTTTGATCCCATGAATTTATCCCAACCACCAAAGGTGGTAAAAGTGCGGGCAGAACAGGTGTACGGGATAATCGGAATGCCTGTTAGTTCAGCCATTTTTAAAATGCCCGACTTGATTTCCCAGATTGGTCCGCGCGGCCCATCGACTACAACCACGGGATACTGATTCGCTTTTGCCGCTTTTACTGTTTGCATCGCGCCTTGAACAGCGCCTCGTTTGGTGGATCCTCTGGTCGTTGAAAAGCCTAGTTCGGTCAAGGCGCGCGAAATTATTTCGCCGTCACGGCTTTGACTGATTAGAATTGAGACAATCTTGCGATTGGTCATAACATGCAGCAAGCCGATGATGCGACCATGATAGACGGCGAAAATCGCTGGTTTATCGCCTTCCAAATATTCACGACTACCAGGTGAAATAATTTTGGTGACTGAAAAAGAGCGTCCAAAAAAATCGCTGCCGTGATTGCAGAACCAGGCTAAAAATGACAATCTCCAGCCATCGAGCGTCAGATTTTTATTAATCAGATTGCGGAGGCGAAACTTAGCCATTGCTGCTCGATTGCTTAATCTCTATTTTGCTGGGTTCCGTAGAGCGACTTTAAAATGTTGATAGGTGCCTTTTGCGGCAGAACAAGATCGTCTTTAGAGACGATAAAGGTTTGCTCCAGGGCATACTGTCCAGATAGTACGGAATGGCTGACCATGTCTGTGAAAACAATCCAGGATGAATTGGGCGGAAATTCCCAGCGATCTTTGCGACAGTTCGCTTGAAATTCTTCGTTTTCTTTGAGGAAATTGTGGAAGTTCATCATCCATTCGTCATAACCAGACTTGCCACTCATTTTGACGCCAAATTTTTTCAAGAATTTGGTCATTAACCCATCTTTCTTGGAACTGGCTTCAGTAAAGGATGTTGGCGCTGAGACGTTGTCACGATAAGTTTTGGCGAGCTGTTCCATTGTTTCGGAAGTCTGCCAGACGCGATTTACTTCAGGATTTAAATTGATGAAAGTGCGCAGGATACGGTCACCATATATGGGGCGCGTTGGAAAAGAATCAACGTGAATCAAATCGTTACGTGCCCGCAGTCTCATTTTGCGGCCTTTTTCTTCAAGGGGGCGCCAGGTTGCAAAATCTGCTTTCCAGTGATGGGCATATGGAGCCAGGAAGCTTTCGAGAAATGAATATACTTGATTGTGAAAATCAGCCATTATTGCTCGCATCTGCTCGGCGTCTTCAGTTGTCTGACGACTCATTCCGGTCACTTTATCTTGAGCTGGGCGATAGGCAATATTTTTGAAATAGTCAGCTTTATTTTGCTTTTGTGCTAACAAAAAGCGACGGTCGGCAGGCGATATAAAAAATGGCGTTTCAGGAAAGTAAACAATGCCGCCTTTCTCGAGAAACTGACACGCGGTTTCTGGTTTCGCTTCAGAGCCTTTGATGCTCATCTCGCCGGTGCCGTCCGTCATGAATACGGTGTAATTTTTTGCCTTTACGGGAGCTTGCACGTAAATACCTCTTCCTGAATGACAGCCTCAAGTTTATACGCGCTTTGGCGCGAGAGATAGATGGTAAAAAACATATTCAGTTCGTGTGAGCGCTGAGTAAAAACTGCAAAGACTCTGGCTGAGCCTTCTGACGCTCGCTACCTACGCCTTCTAGCAATTATCTGAAGACATCTATGAACCTTCAATTTGTCTTACTTGGCAAGTAAACGGATGTTAATCAGATTTTGCCTGGAACTCTTCCAATAGTAAGCCGGACTTGCTCTTGGCTGCTTCTCCCGGTATTCTAGAGACATAGCGACCGCGGCGAGGTTGCTGCTAAATACAGAAAGTTTGGTCGCAAATGCACTTTGATCGGTATGGCGTTAATGTTTCAGGCTTTCTCACGGCCGAATTGGGGCTTGGTGAAGTCGCTCGAAATTATGTGCTGGCCATGCGCCATCTGGGCATGGACCTCAGTCTGCAGGATGCTTCCTTTTTGACGAATCAGCGAAGGGATGAACAATCTCTCTCCGGTTTCACGGCTGACAACAAATATCCAGCTAATTTGATTTGTATTAATGCGCCGGAGGTCGAACAATTTCTAGCAAAATTCGGCTTGCAGTATATGTCCACCAAATACAATATTGGCTCCTGGTGGTGGGAAGTCGAAGAGATTCCTCAAAGCTGGCAGAAACAATTCGTTCGTTTCGACGAACTCTGGGTTGGAACTGAGTTTATCGCTGAGAATTTTCGTGCAGTTTCATCGATCCCGATTGTGACGATGCCACCTCTGGTAGTGGCGAATCCCACTCACATTACAAGAGTTACTTACGATATAAATAAAAATGAATTCGTGTTTCTCTTCGTTTTTGATTTTTTTAGTTGTTTCCAGCGCAAAAATCCACTTGCTGTAATTGAGGCGTTCAAACTGGCTTTTGCTGGAGATTCACGCGTTCGACTAATTATCAAATCGACTAATGGAAGCAGCTTCCCTGAGCAATTTACGAAATTGCATCAAGCTTGCGACCACCAGCAAATCACTTTGCTTGACTCCTATATGTCGAAGAGAGAATTGTGCGGCCTAATCGAATGCTGCGACTGCTATGTCTCTTTGCACCGCACCGAAGGGTTTGGCTTGCCAATTGCCGAGGCCATGCTCATGAAGAAGCCTGTAATAGTTACGGGGTGGTCGGGTAATTTGGATTTCACGACCCCTGAGAATAGTTTGCTCGTTCAGTATGGGTTTACGACAAACACAGAAGATTACGGTCCCTACAAGGTTGGCATGCGCTGGGCAGAGCCGGATGTAGAACATGCAGCGAAATTGATGCGGGTTGTTTTTGAGGATCCTGCTCACGGCAAAACACTTGGCGAAAGAGGCGCTGCTACAATTTCAGAGCGCTATGGGATTGATGCAGTGTCAGAGGCTATCGGCACAAGACTTAATCAAATCAATGAGAAAGTGCAACGAGTTTCCACTCTGGCTGATTACAAGAACGCTTTATTGGATCTGGCTGCCGTCAGTGAGATCCCCTCGGGCGATAAAGCCAATTCTATAAGCGCCAAAGATAGCAAAAATAGTGCGCTGACAAAATTGCTTACAGTGATTGAAAGTGCGGGTAGCAAGTGGTGGCATTCGCCCATTTTAGGCGCGCCTTTGCGTCTTACGGGAGCAATAGTTCGCCGAATTGTCATTTTGTCTTTAAGTGGCGAGTCCATGAAGGTACTGCGTGGCCAGCTGTTGGATCAGACATTTGAAGGTATTGCTCATTTGATGAAAAGCGATGCCGATCGCATCGCCGATTTAGAAGCACGCCTTAAATGTCTGGAAAACACAAGAAAATAACACGACGAGCAGACAAAAAAGCGTTTAATCCCCCAAGGACCTAGGTATTGCTTGGAACCGACAGGATCGACTATCAGTCCAACAAACAAGTGGTCTCAGCCAGAATAAACGAACTCAAGGAGCGTCCAAGCATGGCTCAATCAGAACGCAGTGGCTCTTCGATTGCCATTCAAATTGCAATCGCCCTTATCATTGCTGCTTTTTCGCTTTTTTCCTATTTTGGCAAAAGCGTCTACAACCCGGTTACTGAGCAGAAGCAACACGTGGATATGACGCCCAAACAAGAAATCGCTTTAGGTCTCGAATCAGCTCCGCGAATGGCCAGCGAGTATGGTGGCGAGGCAAATGATCTTCAAGGACAGGCAGCAGTCAAGCTGGTTGGCGACGATCTCGTGAATAAGACTGATGCTAGTAAAACTCCATATAAGTACGATTTCCACTTGCTTGCTGATGATCACACTGTCAATGCCTTTGCTCTTCCAGGCGGTCAGGTTTTTATCACAGAGGGCCTTTATAAACATTTGACGACGAAAGGAGAGCTCGCCTGCGTTCTAGGCCATGAAGTTGGACACGTGGTGGCAAGACATTCTGCTCAGCAGATTGCGAAGCAGGAGTTGACACAGGGACTTACTGGCGCGGCAGTCGTCGCTACATATGATCCACACGAGAACAATCAAAATCATGCCGCCATGGCTATGCTTGTTGGCAAAGTGATTTCTTTGAAATTCGGTCGCAACGATGAACTCGAAGCTGACAAACTAGGTGTGCGTTTTTCTTCAGAAGCCGGTTACGACCCGCGTTCGATGATCAAGGTGATGGAAATTCTCGACAAGCTGGCAAAGACGCGCACGCCTGAATTTTTTAGCACGCACCCTAATCCTGAAAATCGCATCAAAAGAATCACTGCTGAAATTGCCGAACGTTATCCAAATGGCGTGCCAGACGGTTTAATTCAATAACTCTTGTCTATTTAGAGATGACTTTAGCGTCAATTGGCGCGGTGCCTTTGACGCCAAGTTTGTTTGCTGCGCTCTTGCTCAAGTCAATGTGGGCTTTTGCGTTTTTGGCCATATGATCGTTAATTTTGACCGTCACTTTTTTGCCGGTCTTTCTATTTTTTACGACTACTTTTGAACCGATTGGCAGCTTATTGCTGGCCGCTGTGAGTTCGCCCGGCTTGTACGTTTCACCAGATGCTGTTTTCTTGCCTTTAAAGTGGTCTGAATAGATGGTTGCTTTGCCGTGGGTTGCGTCAGCCGCCTGGATTTCGCTTGCCGAACAGAGATTGAGCAGAAGGGCTGGCAAAATTAGTAATTGGTGATTCATTTTGATGTTTGGGTTGATGTTTGGGTTGATAGACAAGCTTTTTTGCATTAAAGCCTCCGGTGTTTATGTTGGAAGTGCCGGTTTTTGACTGTAGAGCAGGCATCATTGGTAGTACCATTGAGACCTTGATACGTTGGACGTGTAAAGATCAGCTGGGGTTCCGTTTGAGCTGGCATTTAAGCTGCGGGAGCAAAATCGCAAGAGCATCGTCTGCCCGCTCATAACGCAATAACTCTAGAAAATTGCAGCACGATAAAACAAAAGGGTTTCTAAAGCCATGACTAACAAAAATTCAGAACGCTTTTTGGTAGAAACTGTGGAAGCGACAGTCTATGACGCCGTCGGTGAGATTCTCGATGAGCGCTTCGAAGATATTCAAGACGCAGTCGTCAGTCGCGTCCTCAAGCGCCTACAGATGTCTACGTATCCCACTAAAAGTGTTGAGTGCAAGCCGTCTCAAGAAGCTGAGCATAAAATGTTCGATCCGATCGCCGGTCCTTAGCCTTATTTAGCCACTTCGAAAAGATCCGTTTCCCAGGAAGAGCTTTCTTTGTGCAGTGTGGCTCGATCGCTGCGCGCTAGCTCTTTTCTGCCGGTCTTTTCGTAATCATCGCCTCGCTTTTTTGTTGCAGCCAGCCAGTTGGTGTCTTTCAATTTGCCTTTAGTCGATATTTCAATGACGCGGCTGTAATCTTTGATCGCGTGCTCGAAATCACGATTGTGGTCGTAAATTGAGCCGCGCAGTAAGAGCATTGTCCTTGATGATGGATCAAACTTCAGCGCCTTCTCAATGTCTAGCAGCGCTTCTTTGTCATGACTCATAGAATTGTGAATGCTCGCACTCATTTTATACAGTTCAAGACTTGGTTGTTGAACATTGCCAACTTGCAGCGCATGAAGCGCGCGTTCAGGTTCTTTTAGCTGCAAATAAGCCTGAGCCATGGTCAGATAAACAGCCGGGTCCGCTAAGTTGGGGGCGAGTTTCATACCCTGGGACAAATCGAGCAATGCATTTCGGCTGTCATCGTATTCTGCTCGTGCTTTGCCCCGAATAAAGAAGGCGGAGGCATTTTTAGGGTCGGCGTTGATTACGGCTGTTGTCAGTCGAATTGCTTGCTTGGCGTCGTGATGAGCCAAGGCTTCAGAAGCTGTTTTTACTAGAGCTTGTGTGCGCCACTCGGCAGAGGCCTTGCTCGACAACGCAGGTTCTGCTCCAATTGGCAGTGTTAAACCCAAGCCCAGGCTCAGCACTGAGAACGATGCTAGCAAGACTGTGTCGGCACTGATTCTTTGATTATTCATTTAGATTTTCAATTTTAACCAGGTTTTAAGCTTGTACCCGTCCGGCGCGTAATCGCCACACTGACGACAGGCGCATAAAATTGACACTTTGCTATGCTAGAGGTGGCCTAAAGGCAGTTGAGCTGCGGCATTGTGATCAAAGTATTGCAGTCATGTCAAGCTGATGTTATTTTAAGAAACTACCCTACAGTGGAGATGAGTATCTCTGAGAGAATCGGCTTTCACCCCTGGAGCTAATTGTGGTTCATTCATATCATCAAAGTGATTCTGCCGAAGGCAGCCAAATCAGCGGCGAACTCCGACATCATCAATACGGACAAGCCAGGCACGAGCTGACGAGCGAGCTCCACAGCCATCCGCGTGAATTTCAGCAGTTACTGCATCAGATCAGCAATGACTTGATCGCACATCATTACAAACCACTTAGTGTTGAGCATGACAGGAATAACAACATTACTGGCATCAATTTCCACCATCACAATATTTATAATGGTCTGGGGCAAGAAAGCCACGAATCGCGTAGAACTCGACATGGTCTCAGTGGCGAAACAACTGCTGACACGTCCCACCGCCCGTTACGTGGTCGTCACGGACGGCCTCATGATGATCGTGAAGAGTCTTTTGCACCTCCAGCGCGCCAGGGAAGAGATGGCCGAGTGGGGCAGGAAGATGAACTTAGACCCGGCGAAATTCGAAATCCTTTTGCCGAAATGGGGCACGACATTGAAAGAGGTCTTGATCGAGCCGGTCATGCAATTGGCGATGCCGCTAAAAAGTTCGGTGACGACTTAGGTGAAGCGGCTCGAACGATTGGTCATGGTCTTGAACACATTTCACAAGAAGTTGGTGACAAAATGGCGCGCCTTGCTGTCAGGGTCGCTGAAAGCCTAGGCACAGTAGGCGATTGCGCTCATGGACCGAGAATAGTTTTTGACAAAATGGGATTTCACTTGCCGCCCATGATGGCCACTGAGCAAGGCCGACGCGTTAGAGAGAGTGGACTTTTTGACGAGGTCAGCCCAAAGGATGTACGCCCGGGCGACTATGGTGTGAGGAATTGGAGCAATCACGTTATTCGTCAACATGGTTATAACGCCGGCGATTCCTTCATCGTTGCGAGCAATCATCGCGGTAACATCGTTCAAGCCAACGACCACATTCAAAATATCGACCGCAGAGGACGCTATGCTGACGTGCACTTCTATCGACCAAATGCTCGGATGCTTGCCATGATGCAAGAAAAAGGCCTGGTCTGAGGGTAGTTTGGCTCGCTAATAGCGGGAACTTAATTCTCATCCATTCGCTCTTTGCTTTAGCAATGTGCATGGGGTGTCGGTCATCACTACTCAAGATATAGATTCGCGTTCAGCTTCAAAGCCAGATGTTCTGCCTGATGGCTTCGACAGTTCGTTTACGCCCGTGCGTGGTCATGAAGTACACGCGCTAGTCAGTAAAAAAGCATTTGAGCAATCACGCCAACAAATTATTTTGATGCATGGTGCAACAGCATCGCGCCGCTATCTCGTCCCGACAGCACTTTTGCTTGCTCAGCATCTAGAAGTGTTCGTGCCTGAAATGCCCGGTCACGGAGCTAGCTCAAAGCCAGCCCACGCGCTGAAGGTGGAAGAACAGGCAGACATAATTTATGAATGGACGCAATTGAACAATCTCAAAGCACCAAATGTGTTCGCCAATTCATACGGCTGTCAGATTGCCGCAGCAATGACTGCTAAATATCCTGATGTCGCGAAGAAGCTCATATTAACTGGTCCAACTTGCGATCCTGCGGCCGCTACAGTCTGGCAGCAATTCTTGCGATTGCACGAAGACGGCAAGCACGAACCTCCAGGTTCGCAGATGCAATTATTTGCCGATCTTGCTGATATGGGGTGGACAATTACATTCGAAACAGTGCATGAAATGGTCGACAACGACATTCAACAAGTGCTGTCGCAAATAAGCTGTCCTACGCTCGTTATGCGCGGTGAATTTGACACGATTGCACCTGAAGTTTGGACACAAAGAGTGGCAAGCGAAATTCCTAACGCTATTTTCAAAATGATTCCTGGAGGATCTCATTCTGTCAATTTTGCAAATCCGGCAATTTTGACAAAGATGATTCTGGAATTTCTGGCGACTTAGGTGAATACGTCAGGAATTACCAGCTGATCCCGCGGTAGGGTGGTCGTGAAGACGGCCTGGACGGTAGCTGTGATCTGTTTAACGCATGACATCTGGCTTTGTGTCATTCTTGCAGCGGCAAACAAGTGCAATAAAGGAAAATGGGCAATTGCAGGCAGTCGATGCCATTACCCCCGCTATAGGCGCTCCGGAATCGCGAGCGGAGACTTTTAGCGCGCCCATCCACTTTCCGTGGCTAACTGAAATGCGATTTTTCACCGCTTTTGCCGTATTGATTCATCACGTCGAGACCACTCGCAATGTTATGGGTCTTGGACCTTATCCTCAGGGCTTAATTCAGGTGATTGGTCCAAATGGTGTAAGAGTCTTTTTTGTTCTCAGTGGCTTTCTTATCACTCATTTGCTTTTGAGCGAGGTTAAGCGCACAGGCACCGTTGCAGTCAAAAAATTCTACATCCGACGCGCACTGAGAATCTGGCCACTTTATTACGCACTGCTGGCGGTGTCATTCCTTATACCCAGCGCATTTTTTGTGGTGAAGGCTGATTCGCAAATGACTTTGTGGGCGACCGCTCAAATGCAGGATTTCTGGCCGAAAATTACTTTGTTCTGTTGCATGCTTCCCAATCTTGCCATTTTTCTCTATCAACCCGTGGCAGGCTTTGCCCAGGCCTGGTCAATTGGTGTGGAAGAACAGTTCTACTTCATCTGGCCTGTGCTGATGAAAAAGTTTGCGAAGAGCCCCCTTAAGGCTCTGCTTGGTGTGCTTGTAACAAAGGTTGCTTTGTTTGAAATTTTGCTATGCATTTTAAAGACGCGTCGCATTTATTTGCTTCCTGACACGCGAGCGGTGCTTGGACATCTCTTCAATTTCGTTAATTCATGTCAGATTGAAGCGATGGTGATCGGTGGTCTGGCCGCCTATTTGTTTATGGTAAAACCGCAATTTGTTCGGAAAACGGTGCGAAAGAAGGCGTTTGTCGCTTTGCTTGCCGTGGCTCTTTGTTGGGCAAACTCAGCCCATTTTATACAGCCTCAGCAATTGATTCCTGTTGATTGCATTTTTGCAGCATTTTTAGTTTGGTTGACCAACCTAAATACTAAACCGCCCGTGACCGTGCGTGGTCTTTTAACTTACTTAGGTAAGATTTCTTACGGCATTTATATGTTGCACCCGCTGGCTATTTATCTTTCGTACAAAATCGTTTGCTCGACTGGTATAGACACTACTACAGCTGCATTTACTGTTGCTATTTGGAGTGCGTCAATATTTACTTCAATTGCGTTTGCCGTAGGCTCATACGAGTTATACGAGAAACGCTTTCTCAAACTTAAATCAAATTTTGCGGTGGTGGCAAGTTCGGCTGGATGATGCAATCTAAGTGACCGCTGCCTGAACTGACTATCCATCGCCAGTGGAGTCCTACTAAGAAAAGTTGGATTTTTTTCGAAAACTATTGTCTACGGATACAGTCTCTTGAATCGACTTTACATTCGTCGCAAAACTGACTCCCATAAATTCAGGGTTTACGATTGCGTTACTACGTTTGTGCGTGGTAACGCTCTTTTAAAAGCCCACCGATACATAAGCCGTTTATGAGACGTGTTTGGGGTACCTATCCATCTGGCAATGAAATGTCGCGCAAACTAGATCTAGACTTCGACCAGATTGACTGTAGACAGATAAGCCTGCAGTAAACTCAGCCCCTTGTCCAGATTGGATTCAGGCTGCCAGCCTAATTCTTGTTTGGCTGCTGCAATGTTGCAACTTGAGTGTCGGACGTCGCCATTGCGGTATTTGCCGCTGATGAATGACTCTGGCGCGCCGTGAAAATTGCCAATTTTTTGAGCGATGTCGATTAAGGTAGTGACTTCACCAGAACCGATATCGAGAGCACGATAGCCGTTTGCAGGCGACTGTAATACGGATTTTACGAGAGCGTCCACTACATCGTCTATGTAGACAAAATCCCGAGTGACGAGGCCATCCTCATAGAGTTCAACCTTCTTCTTCGCGCGAGCCAGTCGCGAAAATAAAACGACGATGCCTGTATATGGATTGAATGGTGATTGACCCGGTCCGTAAACGTTTTGCAGTCGCAGCAGCGTCAATGGCACGCCAAAAGAAAAAGACCAGCTTTTGAGGATATTTTCTTGGGCTAATTTCGTCGCACCATAAACACTGGTTGGATTTTCTCTCGTATCACCAAAAGTTGATGGCAGAGAAACTCCATCAAAATCCCACTTGCCGCTGGCTAATTGAGCATTAGTGCGCTGTCCGGGATAGAAGATTTCGCCGTTTTCTTTTTGCCAGGCGCCTTCACCATAAACTGCGCGACTGCTAGTGCATAATATTTGTTCGGGCTCGATTTCGTTTTTACTCAAGGCGTCAAGCAACACTGTCAGCCCCAGCACATTAGAACGACCGTGCATCGTTGATTGTTTTAAAGATTGTCCGGTACCAGTTTCGGCGGCGAGATGAACGACAATGTCAGGGCGAAATTCGGCAAATAAATCTGTCCACGTTTTTGGTTGCGTCACATCTGCGACTACCAGTTCTGCTGCTGCATGCAAATCCGTTGGGCGAATCTGTTGTGGATGAACCTGAGCGAGAAGACTGTCGACAGCGACGTATCGTTTGCACTCGGCAGCCAGTCTTTGCGATAGCGCGCAACCGATAAAGCCAGCTCCTCCGGTGACGAGGATGTTTTTATTTTGCAAGGAATTTGTCACTGTTATAAACTCTTTCTGGGGCGACTATTTAACTTACGCAGCGGTTCGGTTACTTTCCATGATGTGCTTTCGCCCATCTCCTTCAAGGTCGTCTTCAATGATGCTATTTCTTTGTCGCGCTCTTGCAAGGTTTGCCTAATGCTAGATAAGGCGTCAGCAATGCCTGACCTTATTGGTATCATCGGCTCGGCAGTTGCAACGCTGTAATCACCGTTACTTAGCGATGCAATTTCGCCATGAACAAGACGCAATTCGTGTTCGAGGATGGCGCTCTGTAACAGTCCCATCGCGCTCAACGCCTTTAATTCGTGGGCTGGGTTACGACCTGCAGTAAATAGACTGAAGGGTTTTACCTTGCCGCAGAGATCCTGCAAAACTCGAGCCCGTTCGGCGACACCTAATTTTTTTGCGCAATTGAACTCGCATTCTAAATCGCGAATCCAATTTTTGATGAAGTGCAGACAATATTCTTCCTGGCTAATGCCAATTTGCTCCAGATATCGTGAATACTTTGCGCCCAGGAAAATCCAATCCAAATAAGTGCCGAGTTTTGCTAAATTGTGTATAGTCCAGCTTTCAGAGTGTCTGCGGAACAAGCACAATGGCGCTGCTACGAAATAAAGGTCGCCGCTTTGAAGTGCTTGATAAACGAGGTCCAAATCACCGATTTGATTGAATGATTCATCGAAGCCGGCACTAATGGCGGTGCCCAAAAACATCTGACAAACAGGCTCTCCCAGCCAATTTATTTGTTCCTTTAATGTTTCTTCGATGGCTTGACTGCCTGTCATGCGTGTGTCTGTCAAGTAAGGCTGTGTCAGCTTGCGCGCTACTTCATTGCACGCTGGAATCGGTCTTTCATCGCCATCAACCCAAACTCGTGCGCAAGAAACTACAGTGATACCTGGATTTTTCTCAAATGCCGCGACCATTTGTTGCAACATCTCTGGCTTAAAAATGTCGTCCTGAGCAAATAATTTGATGTACTTGCCAGAAGCTGCTTTGAGGCAGGCATTGTAATTGGGATAATGTCCCAAATTTTGTTTGTTCGTCCATGCTTTAACGCGATGATCGCGCGCTGCGTACTCGGCGGCGATTTTACTGGAGCTATCTGTAGAGCAGTCATCTGCTATGAGTAGTTCAAAGTTTGTGAATGTTTGTGCAAGAACGCTTTCTATGGCTCGACGGAGATATTTTTCGCCATTGTATAGGGGCAAACAAATTGAAACTTCCGGCATGACGTTTACTCGTTTGAGGAGAATAGTATTATCGATTGCGCTTCGAGCGAAGTGAAATCACGGCTGCGCGAAGCGGTCCCGTCATTTTCCACCACTTGCTTTTCATTAGCCTTGCAATTGTATCTTCCAGGGCGTTTCGCTCCATCTCCCATTCTTGTTTAATCGCCGTGAGCTCTTCCATTAGCCGACCATTCAGTATTAGAGAACGATAAGCGATTTCTTTGAAGCCGTCTAAATCGGCGACAGCTTCTTCGAGTGTTTGCGGTTTGCCCTGCATCAAATCCGCCAGAACAACTCCATGGCGGTCAGCTAAGAATTTAGTATGAGAAGCAATATTCGTAACACAAATATCGGCAAAGTCATTCTCTGTGATGCCTCTAGCTTCGAGAAATTGCTTGTATTTTTGACCAAGCAGTAGCATATCCAGTCCGTACCGCATTTCGCGGGCATTGCGGTTGGTGGTGCTTTTGGCATGTCTGCGAAAACTACACAAAATCTCGCTGATATACAAAAACTTTTTGTCTAAAATCAGTCGGTGCCAATATTCGATATCACCTAGATGATGGAGTCTGACGTCAAAGCCTGCGCCTAAATATGCGCGGGGAAACATTACCGTGCTTGGTTCTCCGATACCGTTGGTCACTTTTATCAAGTCGTCTCTGACTTTGTCGTTGCCATCAAGGATGGTGGTAGACGGATACTCAAATTCTTGACTGAGTTCCAAACCGTTGTCGTCCACAATGCGTCTGGCACAGGCAACCAGGGCAATGTCTGGATCAGCTTTAAATCCAGAGACCATGCGCTCGATTAGTTTCGTGTCGAAAATATCGTCTTGAGCAAATGGTTTGATGTAGGTGCCCGTAGCGCGATTCATGCATTCGTTGTAATTGCCGAATAGACCTTTATTCTGGGAGTTTTTCCAGTAGACGATGCGCTTGTCTTTTTCGGCGTATTTTCGCGCTATTGCTTCTGAGTTGTCTGTCGATGCGTCATCGCCAATGAGCAGTTCAAGGTCGGTAAAGCTTTGATTGAGGACGCTCTCGATTGCCTCGCCGAGAAATTCCTCGCCGTTGTAGACGGGTAAACAAATTGATACTAACGGCATTAGCAGGCACAAGCTCGCTGGATTACAAATTTTCTAAAGACATAAATGACGGTCGCTGCCAGGTTTCGTGCAGCTCGCGGGGTAATTATACCAGCAGCACCGCCAGCGACTTGTCAAAATCTCATTTGCTCTCACGATGCTATAATCACATTCCCTTTTGACATTTGTCTTAACAGGTATATATGCGTTTCTGGGAAAAGTTATTTGCACCTAAAAGTGTTACGAATGCTTCGCCCGTTGTTGACTCGCCTATCAAAACACCCACTAGAAACATCTTATTGATGTTACCCTGGTTGCCCGTAAGCGGAATCGAAACCTTATACACAGGGCGATTTAAATCGCTTGGCGATGGTTTCAGTTTTACCGTCGTCACCACCAGCAAAGCAGACGATTCAATGGGTGATCGCACAGCCGCTTTTGAAAAATTGGGCTGCGAGGTCGTGCATCTGCCTCAAATTTCAGATTCTGCAGAAGTGCAAAAAGAGAAACTCTTCGAGATTTTACGAAGGGGAAATTTTGATGTTCTGATTATGGTTGGCTGCACAATGGCCTATGATCTTCTGCCCGAGATAAAAGCCTTGTATCCCGCGTTGAACGTTATAGACGAGCTCTGGGACTGTGGCAAACACATGCAGCGCAGTCGCAACTTATCGCATCTAATCTCTCACACGATTGTGCCAACCAGCAGTCTCGCTCATTCGTTGAAAGCCGACAGCAATATTGCCTGCGCGTCTATTGAAGTGATTCGTTGCGGTCTCAATGTGCCATCTGCCGAGATTCGCGCTGCGGCAAAAGTGGCTGGAGAAAAAGTTCTGCCTGAGTATTGCAAGAACAAGTTCTTGGTCTCCTTTTTTGGACGGCTCGCGCCTGAAAAAAATGCCGAACTTTTTGTGGAAATCGTTAATAAGCTTAAAGATGTTGAGGGGATGGCTTTTTGTCTGGTTGGTGATGGTCCAAGCGCCAAAGCCGTGCGTCGCTTAGTTGCTCAATACGAACTCACCGAGAAGGTTTATTGCCCAGGTCTCGTCGAGAGTGTCGATCCACTGATGTCGGTATCAGACCTCGTCGTTTTGCCTTCCATTACGGACGGTCAGCCGCTGGTTCTTTTGCACGCCGGAGTTTTTTCAAAGCCTGTAATTGCCTCGAGAGTGGGTTCTATCGATGTCGTCATTCGAGATGGCGAAAACGGTTTTTTGGTTGAATCAGGCGATTTAGAAGGTTTTTGTGAAAAGATCATGGCTTTGTACCACAATCCAGAACTGACCAGGCAGCTAGGGGACACCGGCTTTAAGGTTGTGCAGTCCGAATTTGACGAAAAGATGATTAATCGCCAATTTGCCGCTCTCCTTAACTAAATCGCCTATTTGTTCGATAGCACGCCTTTTGTCTGGCTATATGAGTTAAACTGGACATATGATGAGTACCAAGAATCAGCCTGAAAAGCCGGAAGATCTGCGTCAATCAGGTCTGGATGATCGGGCTGCAGCTATGCTTGAGCGGAAATTGATTCAGGTGCGTCGTAAGGAAATCGAGCGCCGCCGTAATGAAATCAAAGCCGGTGTGAGCACGGCAGTAGGCGCTAAGGAATTAATTGATCTGCAGGCGGAAGTTGTCAGTTTACAGCTCGTTATCGTGCAATTGCAGGCTGATAACGCGGTCGACATGGAGACTTTGATTGCTTTGAAAGACGAAGCGAATGGCGTCTGGCATCATCTCGAGTCATTTGCCGAAGGTGCGCAACTGAAGCAAGAGAATCTTCAAAACTTTGCCGAATCATTGCAAAAATTGCGCGAACAGGTGCAAGAGCAAGATGAGACCTGGAAAAAGATTCAACGTGAGCGTCACGCACGTTAACTACTGACTTTTTTTGTTGAACCAGCAATCCATTTGCGCATGGGCGTTTCGATAAACGTGAACATCAAATGCGCAGAAACGATTGTTAGACTGATATAGGCAGCAAACAGCAAAAAAGGATTGAACTGCGCGAGAGTCGCCATATTTCGCTGGCAATAACTCAAAATAACAAAATGCAATAGGTAGAGCGAATAGCTGATTTCGCCCAGCCAGATCAAGACTTTGCCACTTAGTAGTTGTGATACCGCGCCCTTTTGCATCGCGCATAATATTATTAATGCAGCAAAGGCAAAACAGTTGCCGTCATAGAGCAGCCATTCGCGCAGAGCTAGTGCATAAGAATTGGGTTGCAAGGATCTTGTGGCATCAAAAATGCTCAGCATGTAAATGATGATGGCAGCGATTATGCCCGCTTCTAGGAAACTAGCTGTGCGTCTATCCAATTTGGTGTTCATGCCTTTTTGCGATAAATTTTTGAAGAGGACGGCGCAGGAAATACCTAGACAAAATTCGAATAACCGAGCGAGCGGGTGTATGTAAATGATGGCCCGCATTGACATTGAGTCTGACATCGAGGGTTCAGGTAAATGCAAAAAACCAGCCAGTGAGATACAGCCGATTAAGGGGATTGAGGCTAGCAGCAAGTTTCTGAAATGTTTGGTTTGTGCTTGTTGAATAAGAAACGGAAAGGCCAGATAGAAAAAGAATTCTGTTGAGATACTCCAGGATGGCGGATTGAGCGAAAAGTAGAAGCGAGCCTGCGGTATCCAGGATTGAAGCATTAGCACATTGGATACGAGAATGCACCATGCTATTTTATTCAAATGTTGCAACGATATGCTGGCGGTTCCCAGACTGAGCGCGGCTGTGACGATGTGCGCTGGAAATACTCTTGCTACTCGTGCTCGCAAAAAGAGGAGACTGGTGCCCATCGTATCCAGACGAGGGTGAACGTAAGTCAAAATAAAACCAGACAGTACAAAAAAGAACGAAACACCCTGCGCAAGCGGAATTGTCTCAAGCGTTTCGAGTGTGCTTGGAAAGAAAGCGGGCACTGCGTGGCTGCACAAAACTAGCATTGCGGCAAAAAAGCGTAGCGAAGTTAGGGCGTCGAGCTTTGCTGGTCTAACCAGCATCACTTCAGCGCAAGGCGCTGATTTGCTATTTACAGGTGGTAATGTTTCAGTACTCAATTCTTGCCCAATTTGCTCTTCATTTTTAAGAACGGCTTTTCTATTAGCTCATAGGACAGGAAGGCAAATCCAATTGCCGTAAGATAACCGGCAATTTCCAGCTGCCATTTTTCAAGCGGATATTTAAGCATGCTCACAAGCAGCAGAAACGAGAGCCCATGCCATAAGTAAATGCTGTACGAGAGTTTGCCAAGCCATGTAAAAATCCAGTGAGAAAGCACTGATGAAATAAATGAGCGAGGTTGCACGCATAAACTGAGGAGCAGGGCTGTTGTTAATGCGGCGAAACCAGGAAGGCGGAAATCCCAGTAAATAATTTGGTTGAAGACGCTCATAGGACCAGAGGGATGACCAATGGCGCGAACATAAACAAGCAGAAGTGCAAAAAGTGCAAGCGATACAAATTGCTTGCTGAAAAATCTGTTGAGCCAGGCGCGGCTCTGGGGCTGGAAAAAGGCGACAGCACCCAGTGCTCCGAACATCAGAGTATCGACTTTGGTATCGAAGGCTGCTTCAAGATAACTCCAGGAAATGCCATGTGTAAGAAGCCAGACTTTCCACAGTTCGCAGGCGATGATACTGCCGATGGTGATTTTAAAAAGATGCTTGCTCAGCCGATTCAGTATTGTTGGCCAGACTAAATAAAATTGTTCCTCTAGAGCAAGCGACCAGGTGATGTCCGTTCCTGAACCGCTGATATGATTCCAACCCATCACGAGATCGTAGTTAGATAAATAGACCAAAGCGATGCCGATGGCAGCGCCTATGTGCGAGCAATGTGTGGGATTGAAAATCGCAGTGCAGGCAAGAAAGGCATAATAAGCTGGCATCAGGCGCAGCATTCGTCGCAAATAGAAGCTTTTGAGGTCGACAAAACCGTTTTTTGCTTTCTCATGCATCAAAACGCTTGTAATCAAAAAGCCGCTGATTACGAAGAAAATATCGACGCCGACCCAGCCGCCAACCTTCGCAATGATATTGCCGATGGGACCACTGCTGTGAAAACCCATGACGAAAAGTACAGCGATCGCGCGCAGACCGTCTAAAGCTGGTTGATATTTAAAATCAGCCGACCCTGCATCGGAAATTTTCGCGGCGTTGTCAGAGCCCGATTCTCGATGCAAATTGAAGCCGCTAATTTCGGCGACAGGACTCATCTGTTATGCCATGCCTAAATGTTCGCAACTCCAGGATTCTGGGCAACAGCATTATTCCATTGCTTCTTGATTAGTGCCTTGTAAAGAATTCATGTGTGGCGTGGGATGGGTTTACAGACCAAAAAACTCTTTAACTAGAGTAACTATATGGTCGATTTCGGCCGGACCAAGACCAACCCAGATAGGAAAACGCAGAAGACAGGCACTGAGGTGATTCGTATTGTTCAAATCGCTGCCGGCACGCCCAAATTTTTGTCCGGCGGTAGAAGAATGCAAAGGCAGATAGTGGAAAACTGCTTCCACGCCGGCTTTAGACAAATGTGTCAATAATGCGTCTCTTATCTCTGGTTTAGGCAAGAGAATGTAATAGATGTGACCATTAATCGAAGCGTCCTGCGACCATTGTGGACGTCTTAGCAGTTCGGCTTCTTCGAGGGGCTGCAATAAGTCGTGATAGCGATGCCAGACTTCCACACGCTTTTGGGTAATGTATTGAGCCTGCTGCAGCTGCGCCCAGAGAAAAGCAGCTGTCATCTCTGAAGGTAGATATGAGGAACCCAGTTCATGCCAGGTGTACTTGTCGACCTTGCCGAGGAAGAATTCGCGTCGATTTGTGCCTTTCTCCCAAATCGTGAAGGCTCTGTCTAAAAGTTTTTCATCATTGACCAGAAGTGCTCCGCCTTCGCCAGAAACAATATTTTTAGTCTCGTGGAAGCTCACTGCAGACATCGTTCCCAGCCCTCCCAGTGGTCTGCCTTTGTAACTGGACAAAACGGAATGAGCGGCGTCTTCTATCACCAGCAAGTCGTTTTCTCTAGCGATGGCATTGATCGTGTCCATCTCACAGGCGATGCCTGCATAATGGACGGGCACTATTGCCTTCGTTTTTTTTGTAATTGCTTTGGTTATGAGAGTTTCATCCAAATTGAGATTGTCTTCGCGAATGTCAATGAAGACCGGCACCGCTCCTCGCATAACAAAGGCGGATGCGGTCGTGACAAAAGTAAAAGAGGGCATTATTACTTCGTCGCCCGGCTGAATATCTCCCAGTAGCGCTGCCATCTCTAAAGCTGAAGTGCCTGAGTGAGTGAGGAAAGTACCAGCTGCGCCGGTATTTTTGTTGAACCAATCATGACAGTGTTCGGTGAAAGGACCATTGCCGCACAGATGGTTCCCAGCGAGGGCTTCGGTGATGTAACGCAATTCGTTGCCTGTTAAATAGGCTTTAGTGAACGGAATGGCGAGTGGTACGTTTTGTTTGCGCAGGCTAGGTGAAACAAGGTCAGTCATCTTAAAATCAGCTCAGAAACAGGACTACAGAGGGCTCGGGCACTCTCAACGGGCAGATTTTAGCACTAATGAGGACCACTATTAAGTAGAACTTTGCCTGACCTGCAACCGATATGTTAGCGTTAACGCTATGAATTTTCTGACCAAATTATTTTCAGCTCGCGTCCCTAAAGATGTCCAAGCATGTGCTTTGGACCCGCAAAAAGTACTGCTCGTTCTGCCATGGTTACCAGTTGGTGGCGTGGAAACGCTTTTCACTGGTCTTGTGCGGCATTGTCCGAATTACCATTTTGACGTCGTCACAACGCGAGAAACGCTTCCCAATATGGGTGACCGTACTGAGTCATTTGAAAAACTAGGCTGTTCAGTCACTCATCTACCTCGTCTGAAAGAGTCTGATGAGGAGCGCAAACAGGCGCTCATCAGTCTTCTCAAAGACGGTCGGTACGGCAATGCGTTTCTGGTTGGTAGCACCATGGCTTATGAGTTGCTTCCTGAAATAAAAAAGGCTCTGCCTGGTTTAAATGTTATCGACCAACAATTTAATGACGGCAAGCATCTCGTTAGCACAAGATCTCTCCACCAATACATCAATGCCACCATAGTGCCATCAGCTATTTTACATGAGCAGCTGCAAGACCTGGAGCGAGTTTATACTATCCCCCACGGTATCGAGATTCCCGCTACGGCAGAGTTAGATGCAGACAGAGCGCTGGGCAAGAGCCTACTGCCAGAAAGTTATTCAAGTAAATTTGTCGTTTCTTTCTTTGGCCGGCTTGCTGCGGAAAAGGACCCGCATTTGTTCGTACATCTGGTGGCAAAATTAAAGAGTTTGCCAAATACCGCCTTTTGCATGGTCGGCGATGGGCCTGATCGTGAGAGTGTTCTGGATTTGATTAATAGCCTTGGTTTAACTGGAGCAATAAAATTTTTTGGATTTACCGATAGAATCGATCCTCTGGTTGCAGCAAGCGACGTTGTGGTTGTGCCTTCAGTTAGCGATGGTCAGCCACTGGTTGTGTTACATTCGCAACTGCATGGCAAGCCAGTTATAGCATCCAGTGTGGGGTCTATCCCATTGATGATTGACGATGGCAATAATGGATTTTTAGTGGATGCCAAAGATATTGATTCTTTCGCCGCAAAAATCACTGAGTTGTACGAAGATCGTGACTTACTGAAATCGATTGGTCTTAACGCATTTAATTCAGTGCGAGAGAAATTCGATCTGTCGCTTATGGCAGATCGCTACCGAGCCTTGCTCTTACCTCTACCGTAGATTGCCGATTTGCTTGCCGGTTGTTTTGTCAGCGAGCAGAAGAATGCGTGACACTTCCTGTTGATTTGCTTGGAATTCGACATCGGGGCGAGGCATAATTTGATTGACCACCATGTTTTCAGCACTGCGGAAGTTGTAATCGCTATCTGAGAGCGTGCCCATGAGTGTGTCGCCGCGGAAAATATAAATCAAATTGCCGATACAAAAAAACGAGCAATCGTTGAATGATGGATGAAGTTCTTGCCCCAGTGGAACGGTAGTGCCACCAAAATTCACTGCATAAAACGGACTCTGTCTGGTATTGTTCAGCTCTTGCTTTTCTGTGACAGCACCGCTGAGAACGGTTGCCTGGGCGGATGTGGCACAAGCGAGTACCAGTAGAATTCTCTTGAGCATAATATTTTATCCTTCGTAGCAAGATCGTGTCGTGTATAAGCCCAACTGGCACACAATTGTGCGGCAGCCATAACACAGTGCAAGCTCATATCAGAAGGAGCCAGGCCACGTTGTCGATTTGTTCAATTTTCCTTGAATCTAAGCGATGGTGCCCGGGGAAGGGAAGCCAGCTCAGCTCATATTTTCGAGAAAGGTTGCCATGTAGTTTTCAGCGAGAATGGTGGGGGAGCCACTCTAAAGTCTACATTTCCATCATGGATCACGAGACCATATTATGCAAGAACCCGAGATGATGATTGTGCGAAGAGCTCGTCACCTGTACAGTCAATAAAATTCACTCGCAGGGGTGATATCGCAAATCGTGTGCGGGATGCTTACCTGTGCTACGGACTCTAAACAGGGCCAGTCTGGATAAATGGCTGTCAGAGCGAAATTTTTCAGAGTTACTGCAACTATTGTGGGAACCAAAAACGTGTCGATGAGTCTCATGACGCAAGCCATCTGTTGTGGCGCACTGTTATGGTTTCCCGAGGGCAAATATATATGATGGAAGAAGTTAAACAGACTTCAGGCGCAACCCGCCGAGGTTTCGCCGCTTTAAGTATTGAGCAAAGAAGGCGTATTGCCAGCATGGGCGGCAAGGCGGCTCACGAAAAAGGCACCGCTCATCAGTTCACGACAGAAGAAGCTGTGGCTGCGGGCAAGAAACGTGGTCTAGGCGCGAAGAAAAAGCTGGAAATCGGCGTGAAAGATTCTGCCACTCACGCTCAAATCTAATTGGCGCTCCTAATTTCGAAGATCAGAATTTCGTTTGCGGCTGATGTTCCTTAAAGGCTGCGTCAACCTCCAGGAACTGCTGTTTTTTAAATTTATGAGGTCCTGCTTTCTGGTTTCGAGCTCTGCCTTGAGACTGACAGTCTGGACTTCGTAATTTTGCAGCCGTTTCTCGAGGGCAATGATGTAATCCAGTACTGGCTTTTCTGATTGCTCTTGAGCCTTGGTGCAGGCTTGCACATATTCTTCGACTTCTGTCCAGATGCGGCTCTTTTCACTGATATATTTGAGCAGATGGCAGGCTAGTCGGCGAAAAATTTCTGGTTCGTCTTTGACGTTTTTATCGTCCGTTTCGGGATGCCCAAAATATTTAGGGGTTGGGAAGTCATCTTCATATTTCATGCCGCGAACGTACAGGGCATGAGACATTTTGATGATCAGTCCCTTAATCGCCGCATGCCAGATTTCATTTTTGCTCATCCCAGCATTTTCTGCGTAATGCCCAAAGCGATCAACAGAGCGAACATGATCGGGAGCAAAAGACATATCGGCGAGCGTCGAAACTGTGGTTGTCTGACTGTGAATGCGATAGCGAACTAAGGGTTCATGAATGTAGTAATAATCGCCTTTTTCGAGCAGACGCAGGCCAAATTCCAGATCTTCGCCATGATGATAAGCTGGATTGAATCCATTTTCGACGTGTTCGGTGCGGAAGAAAATCTGGGTTGGGTTGCCTGTACGATTAACAAATTCAGTCAAATACAATTTGATGATCTCTTTGCCTTCGAATAGCTGAGTTCGGTCGAAGTGTTGATGTACTCCGGTGACGTTATCGTTTTCATCAATCAAGGTTCGAGCGCACGTGACTAGCGAAACGTTGGGATTTTCTTGCATGACTTTGAGCATGCGTTCGCAGCAATCAAGTTCAAGTATGTCGTCCTGGGCAAAGTTCTTGATGAACTGACCCTGGCAGCGTTGCATTATGGCAGCGCAATTGGGCACGTATCCTAAATTGACTTCATTGATAGTCAATTTTACGCGCGAGTCTTTGCGGGCGAATTCTTCGAGAATTGCTCTCGTTTCTTTGTTCGAATTATCGTCACCGATGACCAACTCTAGATCGCGCACCGTCTGGTTGAGAACGCTTTCAATGGCCGGACGCAGATAATCTTCGCCATTGTACGTTGGCAGGCATACAGATATTAATGGTCTGGTCAAAAGCAGAACCTCATTCCTAAGCCAGAGCTTGTTCGCCTACGGCAAGATTGATTTGTCTAACTTTTCGATATTGATAGTCAGTGTTCTGCGTAGTATTCCGGGTGGCCCTTGAATGGGTTTGACGCAGTGCCACGAATTAAAAGTTTTGACGAATATCAATGCCTGGTTTGGCTCGAATTCGTAGGTGCTGAGTGTTTCGCATTGGTCGAATTCGCGATAGCCGTTCAACCAATTAAAATTGTCATTGGTTTTTTTGGGGCGCAACATGTCTGTGCCACCGCCGTAGGCTGGGTCCCACTCACCTGGTTTTAGCATTGACACTACGTAAGTAATAATTTTCCACGGAGAATCGGTATGCGGGTGCAAGTGTCCACCATCGGCTGGCATCACCGAGAATTCAAAGCGAGCCGAAAGAGGTAGACTGTGTCCGTTTTTCGCTTTGCGCAGAGCAAGTTCCAACTTTTGCAATAGAGTGTCTGTTTTGTTAGCGTCTGGTCTTAAATAACCAAGTTCAACATTGTTTCGATTGAGAAACTCAATTGTTTGTATGAGAAATTCAGGACTTTTCACCCAGTCGTGAAATTTTTTCCAGGCTGGTGTTTTAGCTAAAAACTCGCGATAGTTATCGCCGTTATTGCATTCGGCTAAAGACCATTTGCGTGATGTCTTGTTACCCAGCGTCGACATTTCTTTAAACAAAGAGATGTCTGGGAACGTGTCTACTAATTCGGCATAGAAAGCTGGGTCTAAAGACGGTTTGATTAAAGCGATCGGAAATGGCTCATAAGTAAATTGCGCGTTATCGAAGTCAAACAATTCACCTTTGCGTGATGTCTGGACAGGTCTTGCTGGAGCTTTCGTCGGCACAAGGGCCTCCTTCGTCTTCTTGGGTGACTTGCAAATTGTTGTCGTGGACATTGTGATTAGATAAGCCTCTGGGGTGCCCGGTTAACAGTTTAGGACGCTGCTGTAGCGACGGAATCTTTGACTTTTTTAGTTGCCAATTCTTCGCGCCAGTAGTTCAACAAATCGGTCATCATTTGTTCAAACGTATAGCGTGGCTCCCAGCCCGTTGCTTTTTTGAATTTAGTTGGATCGCCCAGCAAAACCTGAACATCGCTTGGGCGCAGACGAGTTGGGTCAAGTTTGCATTCGATTTTGACTTTGGAGAGACTCAAGAGATAGTCGAGCATTTCTTTGACCGTGCGAGTGACACCGCTAGCCAATACATAATCTTCTCCGGGAGTGCACTTTTGCACGCTCAACAAATAACCACGCACCATGTCTCTGACGTCGGTCCAGTCCCTTTTGGCGTCGAGATTGCCGTGATTTATAACTGGCAGTCTCAAGCCCAGTTCGATTTCGGCAACTTGTTTGGCGAAATTGCTGGTGACGAAAACCTCGCCGCGGCGTGGTCCTTCATGATTGAAAGCGCGAGTGCGAATAACCTTTAAACCGTGACTCTGGTGATACTGATAGCCGAGCATATCTTGAGCGACTTTGCTTACAGCATAGGGACTGAGAGGGCGCAGGGGATTGCCTTCACGAATGGGCACTTCGTCTGGATAAACCATGCCATATTCTTCCGAACTCAGAGCAATCTGAATGGTTGGGTCTAATTTCAAATGGCGAACAGCTTCAAAAATATTGAGCTGCATCAGTATGTTGTCGGTTAAAGTAGAAGCCGGATTTGTCCATGACGTTGGCACAAAGCTTTGAGCGGCCAGGTGAAAAATGATGGTCGGTTTGATTTGTTCGATCATTTCTTGCACGCCGCTTGGATCTGTTAAATCGCAGTCGATCAAATTGACGTGGTCGGCGATGGAGGCGATATTGCCCATAGGACTGCGCCAGCGTTTTACCCCAAACACCTTATGGTCTGGATGTTCGTTTACTAAAAGCTCTGCCAGGTGGGAGCCGGCCATTCCGGTAATCCCAGTAATCAATACTCTTTGTTCGGTCATTGCTATTTTGTCCCACCGCTAACAGTCGAATTCGAGAATGCTATCACGACTTTTACATTGCAAAGTGAGCGCTCGTTAGCCTGAAGCACGGATTTTATGAGTTTTTGGTCAGACTGGCACTGTATCAAAATGGTTGGTTTGAGCGTCAGGCACAGCGTCGTCAATGAAGTCTGTTGTACAATCGCAGTCTTTGCTGCAAACTTCGTTGTTTTGAATTGAGAATATGCCAAAAATCTCTGTATGCTTACCGACTTTTAATGGATCGAAGTATCTGACAGAGGCGATAGACAGCGTCCTTAGTCAGTCAGTGCAAGACCTTGAACTGGTCATCGGCGACGATGGCTCCAGTGATGAAACAAGGCAAATTATTGAGGGGTACGCCGGTCGCGATCCCCGAATCAATTATGTTTTTAATCCACAAAATATTGGTTACTTACGTAACACAAATGCAATCTTAAAGCGCTGCACCGGGCAATATATTAAAACTTTCGCTCAAGACGATGCTTTTGAGCCCGGTTGTTTCGTGCGTTTGCTTGAGATACTCGAAACCCAACCCGGTATACAGCTTGCCTGCGTGTCTAGACGGCATGTCAATGAAAATGGCGTTGGCGATCATATTCAGCACAAATTCGACGCAACCGGTGTATATCCGGGAAAAGACGTGATCAAGCTCTATCTTAAGGAATTTCTCAATAGAACGGGCAATCCATCCCAAATGTTTTTTCGCCGTCAGGAGCGAGTGAATAGTTTCAACGCCGCTTATTATCATTCAGCCGACACCGACTTTGGCTTGCGATTGCTGGAGGGTGGCGATTATTACTACATCGCCGAGCCGCTTTTGCGCTACAGAGTGCACAAAGAAACGACTACAATTACCACTCTTGAAGATATGTCTTTTGCTCCCGATCATGTGCGTCTAGTTGATCGCTTTGGCTCTTATTTACTTGCTGAAGGCGTCGACAAAGACGAGATCTGGGAGTCGGCTATTAAAGGACTGGTCAATAAGATGGCTAACGCAATGTTGGTGCGTGGTATCAAATATGATGACTTTCCGACGCCTGCTCATTGGGGCGAGAAAAATGTTCTTGATGATTTCGAAAATGATGAACCGCAAACTTTCAGAAGACTGGCTTGTCATCTCATAAAATACGTTACCGAGAGACACTTCGATTTTGAAAAGCTAGAACAGAGTCTTGGAGATTCAGAGCGCGCCCAACAAGCAGTGCTTGCGCACAATAAACAGTTAATCGGACGAATCGCAGATCTCGAAGTAGAAAAGCAAAAATATTCTGACGAGCTTGCAGAAATTCAACGCGCTAAAGAGGCTCTCAGCGCCCATATTCAGGCCTTGAAAAGTAGCAGCTCCTGGCGACTCACTGCACCTTTGCGAAAGGTTGGTCGAAGTCTCTCTGGAGCTCCTTAGTCTGAAAAATGATTGAATCAATGCCGACTGCTCCGTTGATATCGATTGTGTTGCCTGTATATAACGGGCAAAAGTATCTTCAGGCGGCCATTGATAGTTGCTTGAGGCAGTCTTGCAGCGATTTCGAATTGCTAATTGCCGACGACGGCTCAACCGATAATTCCTGGTCCATTATCGAAAAGGCGGCATCGCTGGACAAACGCATCAAAGCCTGGAAAAACAAAGAAAATTTGGGCTTGTTCAGAAATTACAATTTTTGTATGGAGCAAGCGACTGGAAAGTATATTAAGCCTTTCGCTCAAGACGATTTACTGGCGCCCGAGTGTCTGGAAAGGCTTTCCTCCTTGCTGGAGCAAGACGCGAGTTTGCGCCTTGTTACAAGCGCAAGGCGCATCATCGATGACTCCGGTGCAGAAATTGGAATAGCAAGCGAATTTCCAAATGACACCACCCTCAGTGCCTTAGATCTCATCTCTGTTTGCATGACAGATTGCAAAAATAAAGTAGGTGAGCCCTGCACTGTGCTCTTTAGGAATGTGCATAAAGGTAGTGGTTTTGATACGTCATTCAAGCTGTATGGTGATCTCGAGTATTGGTTTCGACTAGTAGATAGTGGCAGCTTTCATTACTGCAACGATTGCCTCTCATCTTTTCGCCGTCATCAGCATTCGGAAAGTTTTCGCACTCTGGAGGACCTTTCTGTCATCGCTGACGTTTTGATTCTGTGTGTGCGCTATCGTCAGTACATACCAGGCAATCGGTGTACAGACAGCAAATTGGAAACAGAGCATTTACTGGAGAGAATCAAAACCTGGGTTTATTTGGCCAAGCAAAAGTGGTCAATGGATTTCAAATATGAAATCGTCCCGACAGTCTTCAAAACTACAAATGAAAATGCTCAAAAGTCGCTGTCGTGGATTGACGACAATATTTTGATTCGAGACATGTTGCAAATGTCTTTGCAGGCTTTAGCCGCTGCCGGTGTGCAGACGCTCGGTAGCGAGTCTGAACGAGTGGCATTTACCGCAGAGAAAAATAACTGGCTGGCGGAAAAAGAGTGGTACGAGCAACAACTGCGCGAAGGTCACATCAAATCAATAGCGCTGGATGAAGCCACAAAAGATCTAATTAGCTTGCAAAATAGTTCGAGCTGGCGTTTGACTTCTCCATTGCGTCGCTTTTTTAGTAAGTTTCGCAAACCATCGCAGACAGCCGTCCTTCAGGATAAGATTGAGGAGTCGCTAAGATTTTTCAACGAGCGAAAATTCGGTGATGATTTTAGTGCGACAATTATCTTCGATCCCGCTTTGTATATTGAACAGGCAAATCAGTCTGGGAGCGCCGACGCCGAGGACTATCCGCTCAAACACTATTTAGAACATGGCGAAGAAATGGGCTGGCGGCCGCATTTATTGTTCGATCCGGTCTTTTATAAGAAACAGCTTGGCGATGACCGCGTTGAAAGGTCCCTGCTCGAGCATTACCTCACCACTGGTTTTAGAAATAGGCTTTCTCCGCACCCATTATTTAGTGAGTGTTTTTATCGAAGTGAAATATCAGGATTGTCTGAGCATGTTCCTTCCCTGGTGCATTACTTAAGCGGGGGCTGGAAAGAGTCAGTCAAGCCACATCCCTTATTCGACACGCATTACTATCTAGCTCATTCTAAAGATGTGGCGGCGGCTGGCGTCGAGCCTCTTGGGCATTACTTGCGGAGCGGTGAAAGAGAAAAACGTCGCGCTAACGAATTTTTTGATGTTCAGTTCTATGAGCAAAGGCATGGGCCTTTTGAGGCGTTTCACACGGCGCTTGCCGATTTTGCTTTGCACGAGACCTCCGCTTCCAGGAAACCAAACCGCTGGTTTGATCGCAGTTTTTATTTGTCGCGCAATCCAGATGTAGAGTCTTATAAGTTCGGTCCTTTTTCGCATTACTGTCATGCAGGCGCGAAAGAGGGGCGAATTTGTTATCCGCCCGGTACCCTTGTTGGTGATCCTTATGAGCCCAGAAAAGCACAAGCTTTGGCCTCACCGCCCTTTGTACCTTCAGCTAGCCACTGGCAACGTTTGCTGGATCAACACCAAGCCGCTAGTGAAACTGTGACTAGGGCGGATTTTACTCATACCGTTGTGGTACCTGTTTATCGCAATTTTGATTTGACGATGGCCTGTCTGTATTCTGTTCTTACAGCAAAGACAACAGTCAAATTTCAAGCGCTTGTAGTGAATGATGCGTCACCCGAGCCGCGCCTGTGTGAAGAACTAAAGAAACTATCTAACGATGGTCTTTTTAAGCTGATCGTAAATGTTGAAAATCTTGGCTTTGTCGGCACCGTAAATCGTGCTTTTGCGAATTGTCCCGAAGGCGATATTGTCCTTTTGAATTCGGATGCCATCGTTTACGACCACTGGCTCGACCGACTTGAAGCCGCCGCTCAAACGAATGACGCTGATTCTAAAATCGGCACTGTCACCCCTTTTAGTAATAATGCCACCATCTGCAGCTATCCTCTTTTTGCTCAAGATAACAACGAGAAATTGGAAATTGATTATGCCGAACTGGATCAATTGTTTGCTCGAAAAAATGCTGGATTGACCGTTCAAATTCCAACGGCAGTCGGCTTTTGTATGTTGATTAAACGTGCCTGCCTGCAAGAGATTGGACGTTTTGACGAGGCCGCTTTTGGCAAAGGCTATGGCGAAGAAAATGACTTCTGCTTACGGGCTGCTAAGCTCGGTTGGCGGCATGTCATAGCGGGTGACACTTTCGTCAGACACCTTGGCAGTGCATCTTTTGGCGCAGATAAAGGCAAACATCTGGAGCAGGGCCAAGCTGTTCTCAACGCTCGTTATCCTTATTACGAAAAGCTGGTTTCTGACTTTGCGAAGAGCGATCCCTTGAAGCCTTTAAGAGAAAATGTTGACTTTGCAAGGGCCATGCCCGAGCGCTTCAAATCTTCATTTTTACTTTTTGGCCACAGAGAAGGTGGTGGCGTCGAGCGCCACATTCGCGAACTGGCTAAACGTCTGGAAGATGAAGGCATTCGCGCAATCATAATTCGTCCAGGCTCTATCGACCCCGCTCACTGTGAAGTGCTCACTTTGGACACGGGGCTTTTGCCTAACATTACTTTTGAATTGAACGGCAACTGGCAGATTCTGGAAAGACAATTAGCCGCATTGAAGGTCAGCCACATACACATTCATCATGCTGCTGCCTACGGCGGCGCTTTGCTCTCGTTTGTGCAACAGACTAAAGAACACACGCAAATTCAATGCGATTTTACGGTGCACGATTACACTCCTGTTTGTCCGCGCACCACTTTTGTCGATGGTAGTGGCATTTATTGTGGTGAGCCTGATGAAGTAGCGTGTCAGACTTGTGTGGATGAAAATGGAAGCAACTTCGGTCGCGTCGATGTCTCGATGTGGCGCCAACAATCGCAACAACTATTGAGTCTGATGCGACGCGTTATAGTGCCTAATGCAGACGTTCTTGAACGTTACAAAAAGCGCTTTCGTCATCTTAATTTGCTGTTGCGACCTCATTTCGAAAACATGGCACCACAACTTGCACCTTTTGCCGACAAGAAACCAGATACTGATTTGCGTATTGCAGTAATTGGTTCGCTTAATGCTCATAAAGGGCACCAGATCGTTCTTGCTTGCGCTCAGGACGCTTTAGAGCGTGCACTGCCGCTGCATTTTGTTATCGTAGGCTACAGTTTCGACGAATCAATTTTGAGTCGATTACCAAATGTCACTATCACGGGCCCCTATCAAGATGAAAATGTGGGCGAAGTCATCGCCAAACAGAATTGCCACGCCTCATTCTTTGCCTCGATTTGGCCAGAGACCTATTCCTATACATTTAGTAACGCGATGGCCGCAAATTTATATCCTTTTGCTTTCGATCTGGGCGCCATTGCCGACCGCATCAAAAATTTGGCCTGGGGCACACTGTTATCGGCCGAATGGATGACGAAGGCGTCTTTGATAAATGATACTTTTCTGAGTACCAGTCGCAAGCCGCTGACTGAACTGAGTACCACGCAGTACGAGGACTTCTTGCTTGACTATTATGAATTTTCGACTGATTTTAAGGCAGTTGACTGGAGAATGAAATATTTGTCATTACGAAGCTAGTCAAGACCGGTTAAGCTGGCTTGCACTGCTATTTTGGTGTGAATAGGGGCGTTAGAAAAAAGAGAGTTTGCGAATATGACCGCCATTATTGAATTGACCGATTGGGTAAAAGCATCTTCTGGCTATAACAAGCCTTGGATGATTCTCGGCAAGGGACCGACTTTTTCTCAGGTCGCGCAAACCGATCTCACTCAATACAATACGATATCGCTCAATCATGCAGTGCGTGAGGTGTCGGTTGACTTAGCGCATGTCATCGATATTGACGTGGTCGAAGATCTCGGCGACGTTCTCTTGAAGAATTGCAGATTTTTGATCATGCCTCGACATCCTCATGTCAGCGCAAGACCCTGCCCGCAACTCTCTTTGAGCGACTGGATTAAAGCCATCCCGGTCCTTGCTCAATTCGAGAAAGAAGGACGGCTGATTGCTTATGATCTTGCGCTCGGTGAAGAAGATCATGCACAAGATATACCATTGATTTATTTCAGTTCAGAAGCAGCACTCGGCATTCTCGGCAAGCTTGGTGCCAAAACAGTACGTTCGCTTGGAGTTGATGGTGGACGTTCTTATAGCGATAAATTTCAAGATATCGCCAAGAAAGCATTGCTTTCCAACGGGCAGCCTACCTTTGATTTGCAGTTTCAACGTTTAACAGCGATTGCCGCTAAATATGGCATCGATTACAAAGCTGTTGTTGAGCCGCTGCTGATATTTGTGGGTGCTGATGATTCGCAGATGCTAGCTGCTAATGTTCTTGCCTATACTATTCATAAATTCGCTACACGTCCTGTGCGTGTGGTGCCTATGAATAATTTGAAGATTACTCTGCCAAAAGATCCAAAGAATCGCGCGCGCACTCCTTTTTCTTTTTATCGTTTCGTTATCCCAGAACTGGCTAATTACAGCGCTCGCGCCCTCTATGTTGATTCCGATATGCAAGTTTTTAGCGATGTCTCTGAATTGTGGGACATAGAATTCGGCGACCAAAAAGTGCTGTGCACCAATCAGCCAGTACTAGAACAGTGGCGCAATAACCCGGGCTTTCATCCAGGACGCCAGTATTCGGTAATGTTGCTCGACACGCCGCGCTTGCCATGGAAAATCGAAGAAATCATCAAAGGGCTTGACGATGGTGCTTTCTCTTATGAAAACCTTCTGTTCGAATGCTGTCTGGTCAAGCCTGAAGAAATTGAAGATCGTATTCCGCCAGAATGGAATCAGCTCGAAACGTACGAGGAAGGCAAGACTAAGCTTCTGCACTACACCATGATTCAAACGCAGCCATGGACACACGACGATAATCCGCTGGGTCACATCTGGGAAGCGGCGCTGAAAGAAGCATTAGAAACTGGTTGGGTAACCGCAGCAGAACTTGATGCTCATCTGGAAAAAGGTTATTTACGTCAATCGCTCGCTCACTTTAGACAGTATGCAGTGGTTGCAGATGCAGTGCCCAAGCCGAAAGTGAAAGAGGCGCAGGGGCACTCGGCTGGCTTGCAGGCTCTTGTAAATGACTACAATAAGGTCAAAGATGAACTGTTTGTACTCGATAAAAAGAACCGGCATCTCAATGCTAGTTGCGACAATCTGCAGGAACAAATTGCCGAACTGAAAAAGCAATTGCAGGCAAAAGACGCTCAACTTGAAGATTCATCCAAGATCGCAGCGCGAGTGGAAGCTGATTACAAGCAAAAAGTTGAAAGTCTCGAACAAGATAAGCACGCTGTTTATCAATCAACAACCTGGAAGGTTGGTCGTATGTTGACGAAGCCAGCCCATTTGCTCAAACGTGGCGGCTAACTGAATTTGTAGACCTGTCAGCTACAAGCGAGGCGCGCGGGCATTGATGCTCTTTTTAGAAGCGCGTTGCTAATAGCGATGCTCACTGTTTTTCGCAATTCAATAGGATCGAATGGCTTTTGTACAACTTTTACCGGCGATAGCCCAAATGGCACAACGACGTCGTCGGCTAGCTCTGACATAAGAATGATAGGGAGGCTATGGCGAGTGGCGATTACTTGAGCCGTCGTTATTCCATCGAGACCGGGCATTAAAATGTCCATCAAAACCAGGTCTGGCTGCTCCCATTCGACTAAAGCAATGGCCTGCCTGCCGTCTTCGGCCATCAAAACTTCGTGCTCTTCGAGCGTATGTTTGAGAATGACTCGGATCATCAGATCGTCATCTACCACAAGAATCTTTGCCATAGTCTTCGCTCCAGAGCAGCTTGATGTCATTTTAATCATCTCTTTTTCCGGGCAAGAGCGCCATCACCAGCAAGAGTATTTAAACTCACTTTGCCAGCGACGCAATATACGGAGCTGTCACCCGAAAGTGTGGTGCGGCCCCGTATTAGAAATTTTGTTGACCCGACAGTAAGCCTTCTCGCAGAGCTTTTACTGCAGCCTGAGTACGGTCAGCCACCGCCAGTTTTTCCATGATATGGCGCATATGCGTTTTGATGGTCTCGTTGCTAACAAATAGACGGTCAGCCATCTGCTGATTACTGAGCCCTTCGACAAGTAATTCAAGAATTTCGGTCTGGCGCGCAGAAAGGGCGAATTTATCATTCTTTTTTTCAGCCTTGACCGGCGCTTTGGATTGCGTGCCTACGCTTGCTCTTAGAACCCTTTTGGCAATCGCCTGGTCGAGCCAGGTCGCGCCTCCGCTTACAGCTCTAATTGCGCCAGCAAGCGAGTCGGCACTTGCATCCTTTAGGCAATAGCCATCAGCTCCGGCTGCCAATGCCGCAAAAACATCGTCGTCTAGATCATGGCTGGTGAGAATCAATACGTTTGACTCAGGTACCAGCTGCTTGATTTGCTTGGTCGCTTCGATGCCGTCCATGACAGGCATTTCCACGTCCATGACAACAGCGTTCGGTTTTATGATTAGTGCCTGTTCCACGGCTAGCTTGCCGTTTTCGGCTTCGGCAACAACTTCTAAGTCAGGAAAACTTTCGACTACGGCTCGCAGTCCGATCCTTGTAAGCATCTGGTCTTCAACGATCATCACAGAGATTTTTGAATTTGGCATTATGTGCTCATTCCGCTTAAGTTTTGCTCGAGAAATTCCTGCATCTCGGTCGTTTCCATTTCCAGTTGCTGCAATAAATCCGGTATCACATCCCACTTGGACTCACGCGCAGCCGACTCAATGGTGACACAAGTATCCTTCATTTGGCTAGCAAAAACAGTACTGCAGACTCCTTTAAATCCGTGAACTGTATGGATGAAACTTTTGTGGTCTTGATCGTCAAAGGCCGATTTCAAATTTTTCACGTCTCTGGGCGCGTTTGCGAAGAACATTCGCAACAAACGTTCGCTAATTTCACCGTAACGCGAGTGCACTCTATCTAAGGCAACCGGAACATCGGTTTGATGATTCCCTGGTGCGGGCAAGAACTTTTCTAGCTTTGCGCGCAATTCTTCCGGGTCGACCGGTTTACTAATATAGTCGTCGTGACCGGCAGCGATACATCTTTCGCGGTCGCCGCCCATGGCGTGAGCTGTCATCGCTATGATGGGAATGTGACGACCAGTCAGAGCCTCGGTTTCACGAATAATTGAGGTGGCAGCGAATCCGTCCATTTCGGGCATTTGACAATCCATCAAAATCAAGTCGTAGCGAGTTTCTTTGAGAGCTTTAATCGCTTCTTTGCCGTTATTTGTGATGTGCGATGAAAAACCCAGGTCGCAAAGGTACAACTTCGCTACTTGTTGATTGATAGGATAATCTTCAACAATTAATATCAGTTCCTTTCGCAAAGGTTTAATGGCATTGTTTGTGTGCGATGCCTTGTCTTTTTGGCGGGCGGCCACTTGCGACTCTGTGGAGCGTTGTAGTGGCAGCGAAAACCAGATGCAGGCTCCCTTTCCTGGCGCGCTCTCGATGCCGATTTCACCATTCATCAGCTCGACGAGGCTTTTGCAAATGCTCAAGCCCAGGCCAGAGCCACCAAATTTAGCGGCGATGGAAGGATCTGCTTGAACAAATGGCTTAAATAACCTCGATTGCACCTCATCGCTCATGCCAATACCCTGGTCGGTGACGGAGAAGCGAACATTGACCATGTCGTTGCGCTTCGACTGCAAATCAGCTCTGATGACAATGTCGCCATGGTCTGAGAATTTCATGGAATTGGAGGCTAAATTGACTATTATTTGTCTGATTTTTTCAGGGTCGCCGAAAATGCTTCCAGGAATTGACGAATCTATGTGTGAAACAATCGAGACACCTTTCGCCCCGGCCGAGGGCGAGAGAAAACCGCATGTATTTTCGATTAAATCGGTGAGATTGAAAGCGACAACTTCTAAGGCGACTTTCCCTGCTTCGACTTTACTGAAGTCGAGAATGTCATTGATGACTGACAAAAGTGAGATCGCAGCTTCTCTGATGTTTCCTGCATATTCGCTTTGACATTCATCGAGATTGGTTTTGAGCAAAATATTGCTCATGCCGATGATAGCGTTCATGGGTGTACGTATTTCGTGACTCATGTTGGCGAGAAAAATTGACTTGGTGCGCGTTGCCTCCTCGGCTTTATCCCGCTGAGCGGCAAGGGTCTGAGAGAGAGTTTTGTGCTCGTGAATGTCGACGCTGACGCCGAACCATTCAACGATATTGCCCTGGCGATCGCGCATCGGCACGGCTTTGGCCAGATACCAGGCGTAACTTCCGTCGGCGGCTTTAAAACGGTATTCTTTTTGGTAACTCTCGCCAGTTCTCTGGCAGTGTCTCCACGACTCGAGCAAACCTGCCAAATCGTCTGGATGAATGGACTTGATCCATCCCTTAGGTAGTGCATTCTCAGGCAGCATGCCGGTATAGCGATACCAGAACGGATTGAAGTATTCAATTATGCCGTCGGCATTTGTTGTCCAGACTACTTGCGGAATTGTTTCGGCAATCAATCTGTATTGTCGACGTTCGGCTTCAACACTTTCGCGATCCTGGCGTTCTTTATCTAGTCGTTGTAATTCCTTTTGCAGACGTTTTTGTTCAGCAATCGAACTCATCAGTTCGTCGTTGGTTTGTCTTAGAACCTTTGCCATACTCAGTGTGTCGAGAGTCGCCTGTAGATGAGCTTCAGCGGAGTTGGCACCAAAATCGTGATCGCGAATGTGCGCCGGATTATCGAGTACTGTGTCTTTGTCTATGATCACCGGGTGAACAGAAATAACGTCTTTGAGCTTGTTTGCAGGGAACTGATCGCGATGGTATTGGCATAAAAACGAGACGTTGCGGTCGATGGCAAATTTGTTCAATTGCGATTCATAGGCAGTGAGAGCCTTGAGATTAAATTCGGAATGCAACGCCCATGTCATTTCGCCAGTGGCTCTAAACCCTGCAAAACCCTCGCGTTCGCAATGAGCCAAGAGACTCGACCAGTAAGTTAGTAGTTTGGACGCACTGAAGCTGCCGACAGCAGAGGTGATGTCCGAGAGTTTGACTATCGAAAGCGCCTGGCTATCTAGATAGGGCTGGGCGTTAAAGCCATTTTCTTGTAACGCCTCAAGGACGAATTCAGGCGTATTGTGGTCTAAAAAGTAAATGCATTGTTCGCCGAGCAGTAAGCCAGATTGAATGTATGGGACAAACTGACGCTTTTGTTGCTCATTGTCCGAATAAAGAGAGCAGGCGTGAACGTGGGTCTGCAGCGCTTTAATATCATTTTCTGTCTGCGAGATCGACATTTTGACCTAATTTATCAGTTAGGGCCTGTGTCTACGGAGAAATTTGACGTTCACCGATGCCTACCTAATATATACCACCGCTGGGTTGCAGGCGAAACGCTTATCACCGATTAGATTGACGATTATAGTCTTCTCGGTGATTCATTAAATATTCGCGTCTAAGATCGGCCGTTCGAGGCGGTTTTCTGCACCGGTCTCTTTTCGTTTTCCTAGAACATCTTGTTGGTCCAGGTTTTCGGCGTCTTATCGCTGATAATTTCAAGATCGAGATGATATCGGAATTTTCGCGTTCCGTTCGTTTTGATGTAATCGATCATCGCCTGCAAACCCTCTTTGAGAGTGGTTTTGGTCTGATAGCCTAGAAGTTGTCTTGCCTTGTCTGCCGAACAGGTGGCTAACTGCACTTCTTGCGGACGACCGGTCACATAGACTGGCTTTAAATCGAAATTGAGCAATTCGGCAAGAGTCTCAGCCAGAGTGTTGATGCTGATGAAGTCTTCGTCTGGACCGATGTTAATGATTTCGCCTAGAACATTGTCGCGGTAGACCATTTCTTTGAGACAGTAGATATCGTCATCGACAAAAGAGAAGCAGCGTTTTTGACCGCCATCGCCATAAATGATGGGCTGGCGACCCTGCAGCATCATGTTAATCATAATGGAGGCAACGTTGCGGTAGGGGTCGTCATATTTCTGGCGCGGGCCAATAATGTTGTGCGGAACAGCAATGACATATTCCACGTTGTGAATTTCGCAAAGGTTGCGCAAAATGTTCTCGGCTGAAAGCTTGGCTATGCCATAAGGGTCTTGCGGCTTGGGCAGATAGGATTCTTTGAAAGGCACTTCGTTTGTGCCGTAGCGCGCCATGGATGAGCAAAAGATAATTCTTCTAACGCCATTAGCGATTGCGGCGCTGAAGAGGGAAGTTGAGCCGGTGACGATGTTTTCGACGATCAAGTGCGGGGAAAAGACCGACAAGCCTTCATAGGCTGTGGCTGCCGCATGATAGACAACGTCGCAGCCCTTGGTGATTTTGAGCATCGAATCATGGCGAGAAATATCGTACTGGTGAAATTCAGCCTCAGTGGGTACGTTGATTAGTTCGCCGCCCAGGAGCGTGTCACAGCCGACGACTTCGTGACCGTCTTTGAGAAAATGTTCGGCTAAATGGCTTCCGAGAAATCCGGCTATACCTGAGATGAAAATGCGCATAGATTCCGGTTGATCGACCTCGTGAAAGCAGGTAATTTCCCATGACTTTATCACGCTCAGAGGGCGTCCACCGCACGTAGCAAACTTTTTATGAGTAAAAACACTAATAAATCGTGCTTCAGTGGACGATTTCAGCCTTTATGAGGCATGCAAAGGATCGTAAGATCTTTGCAGTTCTTTTCAAGTCCTGATCGGGGCATGTTCTCAATGACGGAAAATATGTTTTCTGTATCTGGTGGGCCAAAGGTCTCGGTGTGCCTGCCTGTCTATAACGGCTCGAATTATCTGGCTCTGGCGATTGAAAGTGTTCTCGCCCAGACGTTCTGCGACTTCGAATTGCTGATTGCTAACGATTGTTCAACCGACGGCACGCAGAAAATTATAGAGAAATATGCAAAAAGTGATGCTCGCATTAAACACTGGATTAATGAAAAGAACCTGAGGCTTTTCGGCAACTACAACGCCTGCATTGAAAAGGCAACCGGCCAATACATCAAACTTTTTGCTCACGATGATTTACTGCATCCGCAAATGCTCGAAAAAATGGTGGCAGTGTTAGATAACAATGCAGACGTCAGCCTTGTTACAACAGCACGTTGCTGGATCGATGAAAACGGTAACAATATTGATGCTCGCTCCGATATGGAAGCGAAAATTATGAAGCCATTCGCGCAAAACACGCGTATAACTGCAGATCAGGCTATTGGTGACACTTTAAAAGATAAAACCAATTGGCTCGGCGAACCTTGTGCCCAGATGTTCAGGCGCGAGCATGCAGCTGGCGGCTATGACACGTCGTTCAAGCAAATTGGCGACCTGGAATATAGTTACCGACTTCTGCAAAATGGTGACTATTTTTTTATCGCCGATGAATTGTGCTTTTTCCGCAGGCACGCAGAAAGCTGGAGTCAGGCTCGTTCTTTAGAACTAGCGGCACATCTGGACTGGTTTCTGCTGGCCTCAAAATACAAGAATTTTTTGCCCCTGACTGGCATGACTGATGAGCAATATTGTTTGAAACTCCTGAAAGAGTTGACCGAGAATTTCGAGTACGAACTGGATGAAGCAAAGCGGCTCGACTCAGACAAGATCGATGGTGTTCTTAAAGAGTTGTTTGGCGGCGACTTTTCTACTTACTTTGCGTGCGAGCCTGGAGGTTCACGAAACATCAGCCGAGAATTGGAAGGCGTTGGTATCATCGCCTTTGTGCACTGCGCATTGCTGGAGCGACAGTTGCGTTTGAAGAAACACGCTCACCGGCATGAATTGACTGACGTTAATAGTCGGGCGCAGTCCATGAACGATGCGATGCAAAACGATATCGAAGCTCTGCAGCGAGCACTCGTCGCCAAAGATGACGAGTTGGACGAGTTGCGACACTTGCTCACGGAGATGGGCAATAGCGTCTCCTGGAAGATGACTGCTCCGTTGCGAAAACTAAAAGAGAATTTGAAAAATTAGATGCACACGAGCGCCCCAGCTGCTGTACTTACGGCTTTTGTTAAAGAAAAGTATTTTGCTCCTGATTTCGTACGGGCAATAGCTATCGTTCTGGTCATTGTTATACATGTCGTTTGCCCCTATCTTACCGATTTTTCGCACGAACATGTCTGGAAAATGGCCAATATGATCGAATCTGCGGCGCGTCCTTGCGTGCCTCTGTTTTTCATGCTGACTGGTTTTTTATTGCTTGATTCTCAGCCGACTGAATCTATTGGTGCCTTTTATAAAAAACGTTTTGGTCGCATTTTGATTCCCTTTTTCTTCTGGGCTGCTGTCTATTTCGGCTGGAGACACTTCTATCACCATGAACCGATGCATTTGTCTAAGATGCTCAAAGAACTGTATTCCGGACCAATTTTTTATCACTTTGGCTTTATGTTTACACTGATATCGCTTTACCTGGTCACACCATTCATTCGCATTCTGGTGCGCGGCGTAAGTGACCGGAATTTACTCTGGCTGCTCGGCCTGTGGTTTGTAGGGCAGACTGTGCCAATTATTTCAGCGAAGTTTTTCCACGTTTATTGTTTGTTTCCGCTTGAACTGGTGACCAGATACAGTGGCTATTTCGTTGCCGGCTATTGTTTTGCTCGAACCAAACTCTCTGGCAAGCAAGCCGTGTGGCTTATATTGCTGGCGCTTGCCGGATACGCAGCCACTGTGATCGGCACTCAAATAATCAATGCAGGTGCCCCCAAACAAATGGACGAATTTTTCTATGACTATCTCAGCCCGAACGTTATAGTTGCCAGTGTTTGTCTGTTTGTATTATTGCTCAACGCCGGTCATAAGCTTTCTGGCGCGAATCCTATTTTTAGACGAGCGATATCTGCAATTGGTTCGACTACGCTTGGTATTTATTTGATGCAGTCGCTTATTATCGAAGTGGTTAACATCCCCTGGCACGGGATCTCACCGCTGCTATACGTGCCTTCCATGACGGTGTATGTGCTCGCCATTTGCGTTATGATTTGCACAGTACTCTCACGGCTGCCTGTATTGAAGAAAGTGATTTAGCCAGCTGGGTTAAGCGCTTGAGATTTCGTTCTAAATTCTGTCAGCTGTGCGCTTTTCCAATCGATGATTTTTGAACGCGCGCGTAGTCTCATCCTTTCAATGTCATCCGACAGTTTTTCTTGCCCTGCAATCGTTCTTCTTTCAAACAAAGATTCGGTCGCTAGGGAAAAATTGAATTCGTTGCGCAACGAGAGCGCGAGTAATAAGAAGTAAGTTCCAAAATAATCGAGTGCTGGTTCAGTGACTAAACTGCCTTTCAGCCTGTTTCTGTCAATGACAAAGTTGCGAGCACAATCTTCGTCGAACCATATGTCATTTGTTCGCTTGCCGGGACGTGGGTGGTTCGCTTTTCTAGCCATGTAGCCATCTGCTTGTATGTAAGCGTCTCGGGTACCCGCTACTGCGACAGGCTCAATGCCGTTGTGCAACACTGCGATTAGTTTTGCAAAGGCGAAACCGTAGACGACATCACTTGAGCAGAGCACCGTTACAAATTGACCGCGACAGGTATTAAGAGCGACGTTCAGGCGGTTGGCATTATTATCTTTTGACCCGTGCTGTAAAAGTATGGTTTCAAACTGCGTGGTCGATGGCCATGGCTGGTTCTGAGCTACGATACTGACTTCGTCATTTTGCTTTTCGCTACAGACGACTATGACTTGCAGTGGACTGTATTCCTGCACCGCAAGTGACAGCAATACTTCTTCCAGGCAGCCCGGCTGTTCGGTGGGTTCAAGCAAGACAATGGCTGAGAGAAGGTCTGGAGTCATGAATGGAATCTCATTGTTTGATGTCTGTTTTGCAGATGCTCAGTATAATCCGACAAATTCGCCAGATGAAAGCGCGATGCTCAGTATAATGGCAAGAACATCGTCGGGCTTGGGTAATGCGGGGCAAAACGAGAGACAAAAATGTCTTTTATCGACAAAATAAAACGCAAATTTGGCAGTGCCAGCAATACCTCTGATGATTATGCTCTGATCAAAGATTCCATTCTCTTTGACTCAAACTATTACAGAAGTCAGATCGGGGAGACTAAACTGGAACCGCTGCTGCATTATCTCGCTGAAGGCGCGCGCAGCGGCCGTCGCCCCCATTTCCTCTTCCATGAACAATATTATCGAATGAGCTGCGGCTTGAATGATCAGCAAGCAGGGCTACCTCATTTTCTGGGGATAGGGCTAGCTGAACATAGAAATCCTCATCCGTTGTTTGATTCTGCTTTTTATCTTGCTCGATATCCAGATGTTGCAGCCGCTGGCATCAATCCTTTCTTGCACTATTTAACGGCGGGATATGCAGAATCGAGAGATCCGCATCCGTTGTTTGATAGCAAGTTCTATACGAATAATCTTGCTTCACCAGATGAATTACTGGTCACTGGTGGCAATGCCCTAATTCATTACATTACGATCGGCAGTAAAGCTGGATTGGCTCCCCATCCACTCTTTGATGGTTCATATTTTCTCAAGAGGAGTGGTCAGACTGTCGACGACGACATGACTATCTTAGAAAAGTACTTGAGCGCTGAGCCTGACAAGCGAGAATTTGCTCATCCGCTTTTTGATAGTAGTTATTACCGCGAGCAATACCCAGATATCGTCGGTAGCGATGCATTGCTGCATTATCTGCAACACGGCTACAAAGAGAAACGCAATCCTGGCGTACTTTTTGATAGTGAATACTACAGACAAACTTATCTTGAGTGCAGGGGCGAAAATCCTCTTTTGCACTTTCTCCAATTTAATACTCAGGGAAATCCGAATAAGCTTTTCGATTCCCGTTTCTATTCACGAAGATATTCAGGTGAATGCGCCGATGAAATCGCTCGAAATCCATTTCTGCATTATTTAAAAACTGGCTGTGATATTGGCTTTGAACCCGCTCTGTGGTTCGATTCAAATTTTTATAAAGAGCACTACGATCTTGCCGATACAAAGTTTGGTGCGCTGATGAGTCATTATCTATTGCAGACAGATAACGTCGTGACACATCGGCGACTTCTAATTTCTGGCAAAAAGACTGATAAGCAAGACATACTTGTCTATTCGATCGTGCCCTGGCATTCTCGTATACAACGGCCACAGCAATTGGCGCGCCAATTTGTAGAGTCTGGACATAGAGTCTTTTATATTGATCGTGAATTCAAACACTCACGGCCCGGGTGCGGCTTTTCGTTTGAATTTGTTGATGAAAATATTTGCGTAATTCAGCTGCATGTGTCTAATCCGACTGTCAATCTTGATCTTGCGCTGCCTAACCAAGAGCAACTGGCGGCTCTGATTGAGAGCCTCGCGCGCGTGAAGGAGGCCTTTGATTTACGAAATACGTTGGCTATCGTTCAGTATGCACCGTGGAAATCATTGGCTGAAAAATTCAGTGCTGATTTCATTGTGTTTGACTGTATGGACCACGTGGCTGGCTTTGATGTGGGGCAAGCGATTGTAGAAGAAGAATGCGCTCTGGTTCAGTCGGCTGATTTGATGGTTGTGACTTCTGTTGGTTTGCATGAGAATTTCGCGTCTGTTGGAGACAATATCGCTATCGTCAGAAACGCCGCCGACGTCGAGTTCTTTGGTCGACGCCCTGCAGTCGTGCACTCAATTGATGGTATCAATATTGGTTATTACGGTGCAATTTCGCAGTGGTTTGATGTGGACCTTGTCTTTCATTTAGCAAGCAGAAAACCGCAATGGATTTTTACTTTGATAGGCCAGATTACCTGTGACATCAGCCGTCTTAAAACGCTGCCCAACGTGCGCTTTCTGGGCGAGATAGATTATCGTGAACTGCCTGAATATTTGTATGCTTTCGATGTTTGTTTGATTCCTTTTTTGCTGAATGAACTAACACGATGCACTAATCCCGTCAAAGTTTATGAGTATTTGGCTGCCGGAAAGCCCGTCGTTTGTACGGCGATGCCCGAGTTAGAGCTGCTTGAGGAAATTGATGAGCTGGTCGCGATAGGACGTACGCCCGATGATTTTTTACAGCAGATCGAGCAAACTCTTGCTTCTGACTGTGAAGAATACAGAGCGGCCCGGCGCAAATTCGTGCAGGAGCAAAGTTGGAAAAATCGCGCAAGCCGGTTGCTGGAAGTGGTTGAAGTCGCGAGATTGGCCTTGCCTCGAGTAAGCGTGGTCGTTCTCAGTTACAACAATCTCAAGCTGACGGAAGTCTGTTTGAATAGTCTTCTCAAACACACAAATTATGCTAACTGGGAGTTGATAGTTGTCGATAATGCTTCAAGCGACGGTACACAAGAGTATTTAACTGAGTTTGGTCGTGTGCACACTGACGCCAAAATTATTTTGAGTGCCGATAATGGTGGCTTTTCTGCCGGAAATAATCTGGGCATTAAGGAAGCAACTGGCGACATCATCGTCTTGCTAAATAATGATACATATGTCACAGATGGTTGGATCATGAGCCTGGTGCGTCACTTTAAGGCGGATCCAGAACTTGGACTGGTCGGTCCTGTGACAAACAACATTGGCAATGAAGCTAAAATCGATATTGTCTATAATGCCAAGGAACAGATTGCCGCGAAAGCGCTCGCCTATACCTCTGTACACGGTCGTGAACGCTTGTATCTCGACAATATCGCTTTCTTTTGCGCAGCCATTTCGGCTGAAGCCATTGCCAAAATTGGTTTGCTAGATGAGCGATTTGGACTTGGTTTTTTTGAAGATGATGACTATTGCAAACGGGCGAGAAACGCCGGTTTCAAAATTGCCATAGCCGAAGATTGCTTTATTCACCATGAATTGTCTGCTTCGTGGAATGCCAACAAACAAAAGCAACGTGATGAATATTTAGAACGCAACAAGAAGATTTTCGAAGAGAAGTGGGGCGAACCCTGGAAGAAGCATAGTTATCGCAGGCATGGTGCCTAAGCCGACTTGAGCTATTTTTTTAAAGCACCAACATATTTGCGTATTTCTATGATTTTGCTTTGCGTTCCGAGCCTATTTGGGACTCTTAAGCAAGGCTCCAAATTTGCCTGGGACCAAGCAGCCTACGGTTGGACTGCTGTTCGCTTGTGGATACTATTTAGCCGACACATAGTGCAATGGCCAGCTGGAATGCTTGATAGCATTTTGCACTCTAGACCGCCGCTTTTGGTTTGGGTCGCCCAATTTTTTGTACCATTGGGAGAGTTTATCCATTCAATAGATATCTCCCTCGTGATGGGGTCTTCACTGTTCAGTGCCGTTTCCCTCATTCTATTGTTTGAAATCGGTCAGAAATTAAACCGCAAACGCCCCGTCATTTCTGGTGTTTTACAGCCTTGCCTTTGGCTGCCAGTCCACTATTTGCAATTCTCTCCACTCAATTCTTTGTAGAACCCGCTCAGGTATTTGGAGTGACTTTGTGTTACTGGGTTTGCGCCGTTTCCTTTGAACTGAATTACTTGCAAATTGGCGCCTGGGTTGTCACTGCAGTCTCTTTGGCTTCGTTGACCAAGGCGTCTACACTTATGTATTGTGTCTTCCCAGCTTCATTTGCATTTCTGATCGGCGCGGCTAAGTATGGTAGTGCACGCCTTGCAAATGAACCACTGAATTTAGAACTAAAACAATACTGGAGGCTTCTGTTTGTCGCTGCAGCATCATTATTGTTGTCCGTGTTGTGGTACGGAAAAAACTTGAAAGATGCCTGGGAGGTTGTGAAAAGTGTACACTTGGCTATTTTGTTGAGCCAAGTGCTGGAATATTTCTAACGGTTATTCTTCTTTGCTTGCTGTTTTTAACGATGAAGGTACTCTACTTTCGTCGTCACTTGCAAATGCCAATCATGCCTGTGAGCATGTTTGTTAAAGCCGGTCTGCAAACTATCTTTGCACTACTTGTGCTCTCGCTAAATATTGGAACTGAAGTTCGCTACAGTCTTGCTATCTTCCCGGGGTTTTCTATTATCCTCGCTGCAATCTTCGCAGTAATTGACTTCAAATTACTCTACTGGCTGTATATCATTCTTTTTCCTAGCACGTATGCCATGACGCACAATCAGAAATTCTTGGAACAAAATCGTTGGGTAAAAATTTCGGACCAGACAAAAAAGCATTTGGCTATTGAAGAAATTGTGCGTCAGACACAAACGAACTGTAACGTTAGAATCTGCGGAGCAAACTATAAGTGGCTAAATGCCAATACCTTGAATTGCGAGGCCTCTAAGTTGCAACTTAGTACGCACGTTGCCGAGGAATGGCAGTGGGCAGATTTGAGCAAGCCGGAAAGGGTAAAAGAACTATTGGATTACTATGCCAGAATTGGCAAAGTAGTTATTGTCACAATTCCTAGTGGCAATATTGCCGACAAGCAAGAAGCCCCTCCCTTTGCGAATAAAGCGACTCATGCCTTTGCAGCGGAACTCGAAAAACGGAACGACTTTTCAAAAATATCTATGGAAACCACCGAAGTGGGTGATAATGACTCATTGCATGGACATTGAGCGTGGCGGTTAGGCAGGCTTGAGATACCTCTTGAGACTAAGTGCTGGTTTTTCCACAAAATTCCAGGAGAAAATTGCGCAAATGAAGCTGGTCGCAAGAGACAAGAAAATGAATTTGGCGGGCGAAATATGACCCTGGGTAAAATGCATTATTGATTGTTGGACAACAAATCCATACAAATAAATTCCGTAGGAAAAATCGCCATATTTTGCGGCATTGCGCAAATATGGTGCAGGGAAATAGGCCGCGACCATAACAAGATATGGAATGCAAAAATATTCGAGCAGGCGGCTGTGAGGGGTGTGATACGAACCTGCGAGCAGCAATAGAATGAGAGCCGCAGCCTGCCATGACAGTTTGACCGAGTCGCGATAAAGGTAATAGAGCGCGCCGCCTAAATACATGATGGCGAACTTCGCTGTCGCTGTGAGAGGTGGCAGCCACAAGAATGGCGTCAGACCTCCAGATGGAGTGGAATAGATTTGCATATCGGCGACGACGAGGGCGGCAAATATCAAGGTCATTAAAAGTTTGCTTTTGTGTACCTGAGTGACCCCTAGAAGAAAGGTGATCGAATACATAAACGCTTCCACCGGTAGTGTCCAAATGCTGCCGTTGACCACAATTGGGTAATGATTGTGCATAAATACATCGGGCAAATGCACATATGTCTCGAGGAATAAACAATTTTTGAAGTATTTCCAAAAGTCGTTGTCTGAAAAATAGTGTTGCCAGTTGGTTTCCGAGACAAGCGGTCCAAGGCAACAAGCCGTAAGCACGCACAATACAAACATTGCCGGGAAGAGGCGCAAAAAACGTGCGCCGGCATATTGCAAAATTGATTTGCTCCGTTCAAAACTTTGAGTGATCAAATATCCGCTTATAACGAAGAAGATGCTTACTGCAAGCGCCCCTAAGTCTGTTGCGTTGCCCGTTAGTTGACCAAGAGGATCACGAGAGCGCCCCATCAAGCAAGATGCGTGGTACCAGATGACCAGGCACGCAGCAAACAGTCGCAGGAAATCGAAATTATTGGCGTTGTGAGCGAGCGTTTCTGCCTGCACTCTCAAATTGCCGTAAGTCTCTTCGGGAGTTTTGACCTGGTCAGCAGAATCGCTTAAAGCGTGCATGTGTAAGCCTTTGACCATAAAAGCATGAGAACTGCCTTATGTTAGCGGTATCCAAGTATAAATGTGTTAGGTCAGCTTAATCATAGGTTCCGTTAATTTTGCAGCTCGTAAATTGCACCTTTGCCATCGCAATAAATATTTCTGAAGTGTTGTTTGAACGTGCTGTCGGTCGGCAGCTCAAAGTGGATGGTGTTGTTGAGATTTACTACCAGGTATTTCACATCCAGACCACGTAAATGTCGGTAAAGAGTTTCGCCTGTCGTCTTTTTTAGTCTGAAGTCCTCGTAGCGGGCTGGTCCAAACCAATCACCGATCATCAGTCCATTAGAATAAAACTGCAAATTTTCAATTTCGAGTCCATAAATTTTGCCTTTAGGTAGCACGCTGAGTGTATTCATGGTGGTAAACATTGGCAATCGCGAATTCAAATATTCAAAGCGCCGAGTCTGATCGAAAGGCAACCTTGCCCAGTTCGCGCGCATGTCTGCGTACGCAATATGTTCGAAGCCAAAAATTAGTACTGCAATGCTCGATATTGTCACAAGAAGAAAACGCAGTTTCGGTGATGGCGCAAAGGCGTGCAGGTAGCGGTCCAATACTGCTCCTGCAAGAACGCAAATTACCGGGGCTGCGACCATTAAATAGCGCACTTGCTGGGTAGAGACAAACCAAAGTAATAGAAAACAAAAAACTGTGCCAAAGACAATTTTTGTGGAGCGAAATCCTTTAACAAAAAGTAGGGGGATGCCGAGGTAAATGCCAAAAGCTAAGAATGGTGTGAATGTCAGCTTGTCGAATTGATTGTTTGAGAATGACATTAGCCAGGGCAAAATGAAAAAGTTAAAGGCATTGCGAGCCACACCTTTGGTGGCAGCGAGAGAATCAGCTTGAGAATTGTAGTCAAAGGCCGACCATAGATGCCCAAGTCCAAATATTTTTTCGCCGAATGGCCAGATAGGATTGCCCGTCACTAAAGAACTACGAATCAGCCAGGGGGCTATTATCAGCCCAATTGTCAACATCATTTTGACGCAGATTAAGAAGTCAGTTTTGTTTCTGGCAATTTGCAATCGATTGGTGGCAAGGTTAGCCAGGTTCACAGTCGCCATAAAGCTAACGACCAGAAGCGCACCTAATAGCTTGCTTGCGATGGTGAAACCGAAGTAGATACCGGCAAGAGTCGCATAGCGATTGCGCTGAGGGCTGTCGCTGGCTTCAAACGCTTTTAGTCCAGCAAAAACTCCGGCAAGTCCCATCAATGCAAGGTTCATGTCGACCAGCGCGGTGCTTCCCAAATCCCAGAAAAGGGCTGAGGAACTCCAGGTTAGTAGTCCAATCAGACCCGCATTTTCGGAGTTGAATCTTCTAAGACACGCGTAGATGCCTACGCCACAAAAGATGAATGAAGCTACTGAAAGTTGCTGGGCAGCAGTATCTCCGCCTATAGCGAACAAAGGAACAAACAACAAATTAGTGAAATTGTTGAAGACGACATAGCGTAAAAATGGAGTGGGGACAAGGTAGTGCGCCTCTAAAAAAGCCCGCGCGATCGGCAGGTGGTACATAGTATCGTCCCAGCCGGAGGCACAAAATAAGCTGCGCACAAAGACAGGTATTGTAATGATCGACAGAAGTAGGAACAAGCACCACAACGAGGACTTGCTTGTTTTGAGTACAAATTGGCGAGGCTGTTTAAGGTGCGTGAAATATGGCAGCAAAGACAAGACGAAAAGGAATGCGAGGGCCGATTTGTAAATTAAATGGAGCGTGCCCAAAAAGAAGATGGTATATGACCAGATACCGAGCCCTAAGCAGAATAGAAAAAAGACTTTTTCTATTCCTGATGCGTTTTCCTGGTCGCTGTTGATTTTAAGAAGTTTCGCAGCAAACAGACCAAAGCCGCAGCTAGAAACTGTGAGAAATACTAAGATGCCCACATGTTTTAAGATGTACAGCAGGGGTGTCAGAAAAGTCATTGCAACTTATTTGGTGGCAAGTTTGTATCTAAGCTGATTGATTGGCTTTTCAATACCGAGGTAGGTGACAGTGGCAAACAATATGGACAGCACACTCGTTGATAAAACCAAAACCAGATAATCGTGAACAGTATTTTCTCTAATAACGATCATGGCAATGAAAGATAAAATCGAAATATGCCAGAGGTAAACTCCGTAGGATAGAACGCCGACGCAGTCTATAAGTCTGAAAGGGTTCTTTATGCATGCAGCGATATTGAGATGCGCATTTTTCGTATTGGTTTCAGCTCCGCGTGCAATCACAATAAAAATTGCCGTAGCCGCAGAGGTCAGTAAATTAAGAACACCAAATCGCATATTGAAATAATGCTGGTTGCCGTGCAACATGTAGGTGGTTGCGACGTAGCACGAAAGAATCGCGACCCAGGCCATTCCTAATCGGCTGAGCGATGATTTCGATAATGCTGGCCCTTGCAACTTTGCCACCATTGTGGCGAAGAATCGTTTGATGTTGCCTGCATTATCTGTCTCACTTTGCCATTGATAAAACATGTTCAACCAGAAGCCGATGAAAAATACGTCGAGATTTCCAATCAGCGGGTAATAGATTTTCTTTTGATACTGCGCCATATCTAATACGCCGTTCGGCAATAAGCATTTTGGAAAAACCTGCGCTCGATAAAGCTCCAGGCACAGGAGCACACACACCAGACTGCCGATCAAAAAATAGCCGTTTTTACAAAAGCGCTTGCAGATGAAAAACAGGGCAGGCACGAACAGATAGAATTGCATTTCGGTAGCAATTGACCAGAAGTGGTCGCCAGAATATTCAAACGGCCAGATGCTGTACGTAAATGTGAGAATTTTAAGCAACTGATTTGGATGAAAGTCTCTCAAAAAATCTGCGCCATCGTAAATGAGATAAAACAAAGTAAGGGCGTAGAAGAGAGGCACGATACGCATTATTCTTGCCCGGAAAAAATTCAAAATCCCGTGCGTCGAAATTTTGTATTTGCCGCTAAAAAACTGATTGCCCATGAGATAACCAGATAGCGTGAAAAATATGTACATGCCGATAGTGGCGTTTGGACGGATAAGCCAGGTGAAGTCATATCCTCCGAAGCTAACCTTATCGACCAGCGTGGTCATGCGCAGGAAGCAATGTCCAAGAAGAACGATCAGACAGGCGATGCCTCGAAGCGCCAGGAACTGGTCCACTTTATTGACTGGCAAAACAATGGCCGCTGAATTGACAGGGCTCGCAATACTTTCTATCAGAGGCGGCGGCGATAGCTCCAAGGAATTATTTCCTTTGTCAGATTAACGAAATTACACGAGGGGATTATTATCCCATTGACAGGCTAGAGTGACATGGAGCCAGGCTCATCTAAAAGGAGAACATCGCTAAGTGCGGCTATTTTAGTATGACCAGCGCGCGACACTGAATGATTTGCCTTCGTCAAAAAAAGGCTTGAACCCGGTGGTGTTGACGATATTGGTAGATGCTTTCTTTGCTGCATTTATGACCGTGTTAAGCAGTTCAATATCCTGGCTTTGATCGAATCGACTGCGAAATTGTTCTTCATAGAGTCGTTGGAAGTCTTCAGCATGCCATTTGGCAGCAAGATAAACTGCCGACAGAAAGAAGTGCTTTTTGGCTTCTTTGGACCAGACGCGGCCAAGCGTAGGGTGCACAAAAATGGCATCGTGCACGAGCTTTATCGCAAAGCCTGCCGCCTGTGCCCGCCAGGATAAATCCACGTCTTCGCCATAAAGAAAGAGATTTTCGTCGAAGCCACCAATTGTTTCGTACATCTTTCTGGGTATGGCCAGGCATGCTCCAGTCGCCCATGGTGTTTCACCGGTGGCAATTGAATAAGGCTTGGGATGCTCTTCGGGAAATTGTCTTGCCTCAAGCAGTGCATCTTTAAATGTTGCTGCGGCAGCTATCAATTCGCCCAGGCACTGGCGATGAAAAAGTCCATCAGGATTGACAGCAATGAATAGTTCCAGAGCTGTTTCTACTTTCGCAATGCTTTCATCTGGCGGTGCAAAGGCTTGCAACATCAGCAAATTCATTGCTTTGCCGAAGCCGATGTTTCCTGATGTAGGCACGGTCGTAATATTTATTGGCAAAATCAAGCTTGCACTGTTAGCTGCTTGTTCGAAGCAAGGGGCACCATTGTCGATGCCTGTTATAGATAGATCTAGAGCGATGTTTTTTCGCAGTAATGCGGCGCTTGTGGAAATTGATTCCAATAATCGCTTGAGCTGATTTTGCGAATTGTTGAAAGTGACAATGCCGATTCGAATTTTTATCATGTTGTGCCTTAGGGCCAGTGTTCCTTGCTGAGTCGTTGATTAGACACTGCAGTCTACTAGTCTATTTGCAGATTGTTTTACGTGTCGATTGCGAATCAATTTGTTTTCGACCGCCAAGGGTTGATGACGGTCAAGCCAGCTGCTTCAAAAGGTGATGTATCGCGCGTGGCGACTATGAAATCATGTGTGGAGGCGATGCCAGCGATATAACCGTCTGCTAGTGCCATGTCGCGTCCAGTGGCGCGAGCGTCGGCTCGTAACTTCGCGTAAGCCTTCGATGCAGCCTCATCGAACGGCAGGATGCGGCCAGCGAACAATGGTAAAACACGCCTCTCAAGCCCTGTATGGAGCGTGTTCCGGCGTTGGCCATCGGGTAGCACGGCGATACCAAAGCGTAGTTCGGCTAATGTGATTGCCGATAGGTACAGCGTTTCGATGATTTGTGCGTCAATCCAAGCAAGCACGTTTGTGTCGCCGTGTACTTTTAATGGCTCGGAAATGACGTTGGTATCAAGCAGAATCATTCAAAACTCAAGGGCTCAGCCGGTGCTCTATCGCGTTGAATATCAAGATCGACGCCGCCTACTTCGCGACCAATTTCGGCAAGCAGGGAGCCAAGTTTGATCCGGCTCTCGGGACGGACGGCTATTTCCAGGATTGCACGGATCTCTGCCTCAGTGCTGCGTCCATGAGCGGCGGCCTGCATGCGCAAGGCACGGTGGGTTTCATCGGACAGGTTGCGAACGGTGACGGAAGCCATTGAGTTCACTCCTTACATTCTGTTGCAATGATTGCATTGTATCATGATTGATATCACTTTTTGGTCAAAGCTTTATTGGCTCAGCAAGATGGGGCTTTGCCAAGGAGCTCTGCAATAAGTCAGATTGAAGATTCTTCTAAATAGTAGTCTAGCTGCTGCAATTTTTCAGACATTGAATTTGGTGTCTCTGGGCTGAGGACAACAATTCTTTGGGAGAATTGTTGATCGAAACCGATTTGTTCGATTAGCTGGGCAGCCACTTCTCTATTTGCCGCAAGAATGGCTGATAATGCGTCAGCGCACGGACTCAAAAATAAATTGGGTCCAGACAAAATCCCGTCGTCATCAATAGCAAAAGCATGAGCGGAGGCGAAAAGTTTGCTTTTCAGCGAAAGTGGTTTGTGCATCCGTCTAAATAAGTTCAAACAGGGTAGCGAATCAATCGCATGAATAACATGCGGTTGCGCTTGAATAGCCAGACGACAGATTACCTGCAGCTCTTCTTCGCTCTCCAGTTTTTTGCCAAAGCCTTGAAGACTCATAATTTTTACAGACGATTTCAATTGTTCTGAAGTCCTTTCGGCGTCATCTTGAGCGCGACCGGTGATGACTATAAGTGCTTTATTGTGGTCGCCTGTTTGAGTCAGAGCCTTAACAAATACTGCTGCCGTTTTCAGGCTTTGTGGATTGTTTGCGCAAACATACAAATGCGTGAAGGCTTCGGTGATTTCTGTTTTGAGTCTGTCGTAAACAAAACCAGCACTGCTTATGTGTGACTCTTTGGATTCGCGCAATGATTGCAGCGCCTCATATTGCGGCAGTAGTGGCTCGAGTTGCCGCATCTGCAAATACAGGTCGCGCGGATAAAGCGGTCGCGAGTTAGGGCGTCGACCTTCTTTTTCACCGGTGGTGATGTAGTGGATGAGAGGATTTAAGCCAGATTCTTTGACGTCAGCATATTGCTCTAAATAAAAAGCGCTATCGAAAGTGGCATTGGGTCTTCGTCCTTCTCTTGCGCCAAGCAAAATAAAGTGGGATAAAGGGTTGGTTTTTAGCGCTTTTACATCTGGATGTGCGTTCAAATAAAAGACGCTGTCAAATTGTGGACAGGGCTTTCGATTTTCAAAGCCGCCTTGCAAAATGTAATGCACGAGTGGATTGACGCCAGCTTTAGCGACATCTTGATTTTTATCTAAGTAGAATTTGGTATTAAAAAGAAGATGCGGATTGAGATTATTGGAGCATCCTACTGCGAGATAATGTTCGACCGCCTTTTCAATCGAGGCAAACTTCTGCTTTGCCTGTTGCATATAATAGTTCGCATCGAAGATGCCGCTCTCTGCGATCGTGTCTACGGCTGTTTGCGCTTGCACAGTCATTGTTTGCCCCTACCTTCTTGAAAGGGCAAGTTGAAGAAGTTACTGGCCATCATTACGCATTCGTTTGCGGCGCTCGTTGCAAGCTGCGATGTTTTCCAGCTTTTGAAGCGAATAGCGTGCATGGTCTGAGGAACTACTTTATGCAGTTTCCCTCCTTTCATAATTTCCAAATTCCAGTACCAATCTTCATAACCAATGCCATTAGGCAGATCGGAAGCAGCATATGGATGTTCGAGAAAAGTTTCACGTCGGGCAAAACAAGATGGATTCCAGTAATTTTTCTCAAGCAGTCCTTCAGGATGAAAGTCTGGTGATTCTTGATCAATATTGTGGGCGATGAATTCTTTGCGCTCGAACATGATTTTGGTTTCGCAATGCGCAACGCATGGTTTGGGAAAGTTTTCGCAGAAGGCGTAAGCGGCGGTCAACCAGTTGGCGCTCCAGAGGTCGTCTCCATCTAGCACGGTGACATATTTGCCTTTAATAAGTTTGATTGCGTGATTGCGTGCTAAGCCTGGGTCACCGAAATCCGTCGTCTCAATTCTGTTGCAAGCTGGTGGGAATGCCTCTAAATAGTTGAGCAAATCTGGGGTTGGACGATCGACGACGATTAGCCACTCTGTTGTGATTCCCACTTTTTTGCATTCAGCAATTGCCGCAGTCACACTCTTTAGAGTCGGATGCGCCAGGCGTCCCTCTGAGTGAGTGGTGACGATAATGCTGATATCAACTTGAGACATTGGCGGTGCGATAGTTCGGAAAGGAATGCTGGCTATGACTTTATCACGTCCCTAGCAGGCTCAGTTTAGCTCTAGGAGGTGACACCTGGCGAATTGGGTATGTCTGGCGCGCTTAAACCCTATTAACAAATCTGTCGATAATTAGGATTGCGTAACGACGCCCGAGCGATGGCGTTATATCATGCCCTGCATGTGCTTCGTGGTTCGAGGCGGGGCGCGGTAAAAGCGAGATTTTGAGTGACTGCTACAAAATTGACTCAGCCTGATGACGTTTTTGTCTTAAGCCCTGAAACCAGCGCTTTTTCAATCGGCACAGACTTGCTCATAAATTTTTGCGTCGTCGGTTTTGCTTTTTTGCTCGTCCATCTGGTCGTCTCACATGCGTCATTACTTGGCGCAGCGCCAGTTTTTAGCGATGATTTCGATGGTTTTGGATCGACTTTAAGTAACATTCGCACTTCCTGGTTTCGACCACTGTCGACAGTGATGTGGTCTTTTCTCTGTGCTCTAGGACCAAGGAAATTTTTCCTCATCGCTGAAATCTGGGTTATTGCCTATATTGCTCTTGTTTTTACATATACAAAAGCGCTTTTCGCGATCAAGAGCAAAGTCATAGGATTGACTGTCATAGCTGCTATCACTGCGGTTTGTTTTGAATATTTGACTCAGTATTTCTATTTTTCTGGAGCAATTCTTGGCGTCATGTCCGGCTCTTTCGCTGTGGCATCGATGCTCTCGTTTTTGTCTTTGCGAGATGAGAAGTTCAAAGCATACTGGCTTTTAGCACCAATACTTCTTTCTATTGCGAGCCTTTTGTGCAAGGAAGATTTCGCGCTGCCAATGCTTTTGTTTTTTGGTTTTCAAATAGGCACCAGCCGTGGTGGTGACAAGAAAAAAGCAATTATTGTTTTGCTGTCGACTGGACTGGTACTGGGTGCTACTTTCGTGCTGCAAAAAGTTATAGCACCGTCGCAGTTTTTCTCAGGACAGAGCGTTCACTATGAGATGGGGCTCGGGGTGTCCAGCATTTTGCATACGTATAAGCGGTATTTGTTCTGTACTAAAGGGGCTGTAATTGCGTGTCTGGTCCAGGCAATAGGGTCTCTCTATGTGTTAGCGAGAAACCATGCTTCATACAAGAGAGAATTGTTGTTGCTTACATTGCAGAGCATGTCTCTAATCGGTCCCTTCAGTCTTTTGCCTAACCACTTTTGCGAGTTTTATGCTCTGGCATGGATTTGTTTTCAAAGTGCCTTTATTTTGCTTCTGGCGATTCCGACTGCAAAAGCCGTGAGTGCGCCGAAGTGGCTGACTGTCGTGTTGACCGTACTGGTGTCCGTTGTTGTCGTGTGGTGTACGCAGCCTCAGCGCGCTGGATTGCTCGGCTGGTATTCTCACGCATCTTCATTGAGCAGCAATGAGGATGCTTCTTTGTTGAAGTACAAAACTAAAATCAATCAGGCAAAGAGTGTCGTCGTTGTCGATCCACCGGCATGCAACGCGTGGCTGCGAACAGATGGTAGTTATTTGAGGAACAGATTGGGTTTGCAAACCCAGTGGTTGGTTCTTGCAGAGCGAGATTCGGAGCTCGGTAAGCAAGTTAAGCAATTTGCTGATTTGCATTATCCAGGTATCGACTGGCAAATATATGACAAAATTGTGCCGATGCAAGCTCCTGATGCTGTCGTTTTGAAGTTCGATCCTGACGGACATGCATCACTCGCGCAAGGAAAGTTTTAAAACACAATGAATAAAGTCTGCGCTATCAGTCTATTAGCTTACGACTACGAATTTCTTTTAAAAACTTTGCCTGCTTATCTCGACCAGGTCGAGCTCGTCATACTTGGACTGGATCGCCAGAGATTGACGTGGTCCGGCAATAAATTTGAAATTCCAGATAGTTTTTTTGAACAGTTGAAAGCAATAGACACCGAACAAAAAGTCAAAATCGTGGAAGACGATTTTTTTGTAGAAGGCTCTAACCCACGCGATTTAGACACGCGAGAACGCAATATTTTGTCAACTCATGCTCCTGAAGGAAGCTGGTTGCTATCAGTAGATGCTGATGAATACCTGCTCAATGCCGATGATTTGATTGCTTTTTTGCGTGAGTTTTCCGATGATAGAGTTTGTCTTTTCGGCAACTGGATTACACTTTTTAAGCAGTCTGGCAAAAATATGTTTGTGATTGAAAACGAGCCAGAAACAGTGGAGAGATTTCCACTGGCAACAATGAAGAGCAATATTTTCAATTACTGTCGCAATACGCCACAGCGCATTGTTTTTACTTCCACCTGCGCTATTCATTTTTCCTGGGCTCGTACAAGGGAGGAATTAGAGCGCAAGCTGCTTAATTGGACTCATAGAGACGACTTTAAAGTCGATGAATTTATTGAAAAATGGGAATCGATCAATGAATCGAATTACGAGCAGTTTGTTGATTTTCATCCGTTCGACGGGCCGATGTGGCACAAGCTGGCGCTTGTAGACGAAGACCAGCTGCATGAGTATGCACGAGTGAAAAGCAATCAGTTCAATCTCTATCAAGCCTGGAAGAGTGTGCCTGTGCAGGCGCGATTGGGTTTGTTCGAAGAAAAAGTCATCGCCCGCGATGCTGCATCGGCCGCAATGAAAAATGAGCTGGAAAAGAAATTGCAGAGTTTGTCGGAGGAGTTATTTCAATGCAGAAGAGAGTTAGGCCAAGCCGTAAACCGTAAACCGGGGTTATTTAACGGAATATTCAAGAACAAAAATTAGTGAAAAAAGGTACTGTCAACTTTGAACGAATGTGTTGCTGGAAGTGGTTAGGAGTTGCTGCTAACATATAATTTGCTCGCAAAGAACGCTGATTGTTTCCGTGAAACCAAATTAGAAAAAAATCTTAGCCGGACGAAGGGTTTTATTGCCGTTTTTAAGTGTCTTGTAAAGTGTACAATGCGGCGTTAAATCAACTTCCACGAAAGAGATGGAAGTAGTGGGAGTGAACCAACTTGGTTTTCGCGGACATATCTCCACAAGAAAATCCCACAACAACGCCATCTGATGCTAACCTTCCTTCAGAAGCCAGCGGCGCTGATGGTTTTTTAGGTGAAAAATCTCATTCCTTGCGGATCAGCGCGACGCTCATATCAAGTTTAATTTTCTGTGCGCTTTTTGCTTTCGTGCCGCACATTGCAAAGCACAAAGACGTAGCGGATTTTCTAGAACGTAAAAATGCGATAGCAACATTGTATCCCCGCGTTGAAAAATTTCTTGTTTCCTCAGCAGATCCCGCGATTGTTCTAATGAGTTCTTCGACAGGATTCCTCCCGTGTTGGACTACGGACATAGCAGCTAAAGCAGTTCATGAGCCCAAAGATCTTATCGCCGTCTACAAATGGACTCAGATTTACGAACTCCCCAGCTTTTTACTAATGACTCTAGCTAACAACGGAGTGACAGGTGTCTCAGCAACGCACTTAGGCGTGCCCACGGCAAACATCACCGACAATTTGATGATCCTTGATAAGCTTTTCGCTGCAGGAAAACATCCACGACTTGTAATTTTCAACATGAATGGTAGGGAAATTGCCTATGTTCCGGCGCCTGGATTTGAAAACGGCGGGAGTTATATTGAAAATTTTCTCCAGGACCTTCATTTTTTCAACGCGTCGATGCCGCAGCCTCGTTTTGTACGAGCAATTTGTACGTACGCGCGTTGGAGTGTTTTTGTGAGGACATGGGAAAGTCAAAGATTTTTCTTTGCTTCTTCGGTAAGGCGATTGGTTCGCCACACAGGATTTTTGAAAAAGATAGTTAGTGCCTCTGACCTACTTGCGCGCACCGGTGGACCCGCAGTGGCCAACGGTTTTCAAATAGCGAACTTTGTCACTCCCGTTTCCTTTATTCAAGATTCCTCCTTCTACACCTATTTATTCAAAAATCGCAGACAATCCTTTGTTGATCGTCAATTTAATGCTCTTTCGGGAGCCGCAAAATTGTGCCGTGAACATGGGACGAAATTGTTATGTGTTGAGGTACCGTGGTACCCAGACGTCGACATGACTCCTGAATTTAAACAAGAATACAAAAGCAAAATCGCTGACGTGTGCAAACGTTATGGAGCCGAATATTATGAACCGGCTGCCGATGTAGCTTTCGACTACGGCGAATTCTTAGAGCCGGTTCACATGAATGCACTCGGCGGTGAAAAGTATTTTTGGCTGACCGGCAAATTCATAGCGAAACACAAAGAAGCACTGCTTCCTTAGGCAAATTTAGGTTTCGGAATATCAAGAGGCGTGGGTTTCAAGCGCCCAGTGATGGCATCTTTCTGCACCCTCTTTACGCGGTCTGCGATCGCCTGCCGCTCGCCAGCATTTGGACTGTGGCTGAGCGAAACTTCAAGCACGCGATAATAAACTAAGGGTTCGTCGATGAAGCCTATTTTCGTCATCTGCGATAAGATTATGAACGCTGGATAATCAGCCATCCTGTAATCACGTTCGATGAATAAATCAAATTGGAACGCTCGCCTAAAAAACTCTGCTTTCATGAGCACCGTCGGAGCGCAGAAGGGATTTTTTTCCAGCAGCGTGTCGAACATCCAACCATTATTGAAGAGCACGGCAGACTCAGGGAAGACCCGCTTTGCAAAACGAGGGATTACTCGTAAATCTTCATTGACTTGATAATAATCTGAATGCACAGCTCCGTATGTGGGGTTTAATTCGAAAAATTCGAGATTGCGCTCGATTTTATCGTGCCTGTAATAGTCGTCTGCTTCGAGATAACACATGTATTCGCCGGTTGCGAGCGCACAACCTTTTTTGAGATTTTCCAGGACACCCAAATTCTTTTTGTTTGTTTTCATGTAGACATTTGAAAATTTTGCCTTCAATGCCTTTTCGTAGGTGCTAGCAACCAGCCAGCTTTTGTCTGGACTTGCATCGTCCATAAATACAAGTTCAATGTTTTCGTATGTCTGATCCAGTAATGATTCAAAAAGGGTGGGCAAGAATTGTTGCTGGTTGTAGCAAGGAGTGATGATGCTTACTAAAGGTTTTTGATGAAGGTTTGCCATGAGGACACGCAGTTAATCACAGTCGTAAGTGAAGATCGGGCATACTAGTGTAAAATCAGAGCTTTCGCAAGTTTTTATCGTTTTTTGCAAATAATGCCATTAATTTCAGTTTGTATTCTAGTCGAGTCGATACCAGAGCTTTTGACTAAATCTGTTCAAAGCGTCTGCGTGCAAACTTTTAGCGATTGGGAAATATTGCTAGCTGTTCGTCCAGACATAGATTTTGCCATTCCTATCGAGTGGAAGCAAAACGAGAGAATCAAAGTAATTACGGTAGGCAGTAGCAGACCGAATGCACTCAATGATCTGTTAAAAGCAAGCAAGGGACAATATATTCAATTTTTGCAAGTAGGGGACGTTCTGGTATCACATTGCCTTCAGACCTTCGCGCAGGCTTTCGCGCTTGCGCCTGAAGTTGTGTTGGTTGCAGGACGTCACAGCCTGTGCACTCAAGACGGAATCGTGATCGAAGAGTGTCTAAACGAATTCGGCAGCGAAGAAAACCAATTTGTATCGGGGAGGGATTTGGCGAGAAAAGCGCTCACAGATCTCAAACCATCTTTCGAACAAACTTCTTCTATTTGTTTTCGCAAAGAATTCGCGCGGCATCAGTTCGACGCAGATTATTTTCTTCTTTCGCAATTTGAATTTTTCTTGCGTCTGCTAACCCATGGTGATTGCCTGTTCTTAAGTGAAAGACTCTGCAAAACAGATAAGTTCGAAAGGCAAACTGACAATCAGTCCGTAAAACTCTCTATGGTCTGGCTGGCCGATGTCGTGCGGCTGAGGGACTCTTACAAAAAATTCCTCACTAGCGAACAGCTCGAATATGTTTACGATGATTTTTATGCCGCTAAGTGGGCGGGCCAGGAACTGGTATATGTGCATTTATCTCAACAAATAGCTAAGTATCCAGGCCCTCTTAAATTGACGTCGGCTGACGTCTGTAACGCAGCCAAGCAGCTAGATCAATGGTCTACCGAACATTTGTTGGACAGTTATGCCAAATTGACTTTCGAATTGATGCATTCGTTGCGGGTTTTGAACTGGTGGAAGCATCATTCGACCACTGAAGCACAAAAAAGAATAGATGAAGCGTATGAGCGAGGACGTCGGGACGCAGAGGCAAAATTGACATCCATTGTGTCGACTTTGCGTCAGCGCAGCACACTCAAGACTACCGTTAAGAGCGCTTTTCGCAAATTTCGCGCTCGTTTGCGTTAGAGGATTTTTCTAAGTGAAGGCAGCTCGGAAGTTATGCATTTTAGACAACAGTTTCCCCGATCAACATTCGGCCTTTCGGTACGCAGAAATCAAGATCTATTTGGAAACCTTGCCCGAAGCCGTCGTTGTCTGTGTTCCAGGGCACATTGTCACTGGGCTAAAGACGAAGCCTCTCAACCAGTTGATCAAGCGTTTTTGCGACGAGAATCCTGACACCAAGGGGCGCGTTATTTCATATGAGTTATTCAATAGCACGACGAACCACTACAAGCTTTTGTATTTCGTGTTTCTCTTTAACGTGCGTACATTTCGTGCTGAACTCAAGCGCGGTACACCGTTCGTTTTCACGCTTTACCCGGGGGGAGCCTTTCTACCATATTCTGATGAGACGAATCAGCTGCTAAAAGAAGTGTTCGACTACCCAGGTTTCCGCCGCGTTATCGTGACACAACCCTTCGTGCGAGATTATTTAGTGAGGGGTGGATTTTGTTCTGAAGAGAAAATAACCTTGATTCCTGGAGTCGTTGTTCCATCAGAGTTTTGCGCGCCTACGCTATTAGAACCACCCCTAAGAAATGAGAATGAGCCTATAAACGTTTGTTTCGTCGCTTATAGATATTCAGAAGGTGGAAGAGAAAAGGGATTGGATATTTTCCTTGATGTGGTTCGTCACTTGCTCGCGACTACGGATTACAGCATGCGCTTCCACTTAGTTGGTGGTTGGCAGTCGGATGTTTTTGATGAGGAACTTCGGTCTCATTTGATTTTCCACGATGCAATGGAGACTGCGCAGCTGCTTGAGTTTCTTTCAAAAATAGACATCTTGGTGTCACCCAATCGCAGTGGCGAGCCGGTTCAAGGACGGTTCGACGGCTTTCCGACGGGGGCTGCTGTTCAGGCTGGCTTAGCTGGAGCCGCTGTCTTCGCCACTGATTGTCTGTGGCAGAATAATTATTTTAAAGACGGTGAGGAAATTGTCATAATCAGTCAATCTCCTTCAGAAATCGGCGATCGGATAGCTTCATACATCAGCGACCGTTCGCGTTTAGAAAGTCTTAGATCAGCCGGAAGCATGGCTTTTCGCCGACTCTATGGTCCTGAAGCGCAGATGGGGCCGAGAATTGAGCTCTTGCGAAAACTCTTAAAGGCGGAAGAAAACTGATCTGGAACTTTTAAACGAGCGTGAATAGGCTTCCTATGTGATTATTCTAAGGCAGTCTCTGGCGATAATTAGATACGATCTCAAAATACTAGATGTCGACAATATGTTGCGCCAGTGCACAATTCATCAGTCTCTGTAATTATTCCGACTTTCAATCACGAATCAAGGATCGAGCGCGCTTTAAACAGCGTATTCGCGCAAGATCTGTTCAATCAAAGCACGGTATATGTGTCCGATGACTGTTCAAGTGATGCCACGTTTTCAATTGCTTCCAAAATTACCGCTCCTTATGCAAACGTTCACGTCAGTAGAACGTCGACAAACCTGGGCTGGTACGGAAACTACATGCGTTTATTAGACCTTTGTGAAACTGAATTCGTAGCAATTTTAGAAGGTGATGATTATTGGACAGAACCAACTAAATTAGCGAGGCAGCTGAGTTTTCTTCGTGACAATCCTGTTGTCTGCGGTTGTTTCTGCGACTACGATGTCTTCAGCCAGGAGACAGGAAAATCGTCCAGATGTGACATCAATAGTGCGAAATACCACGTACTTAGCGCGGTAGATCTAATCTATCGAAATTATCCTGGAACGTTTTCTACGTGCTTCTATCGTACTTCAGCATTGAAACAAGTTTTTGAACGAGTCGGCGAGTACCTACCCGTTTATGATTGGGCTATCAATGCAACGATTGCCGACTTCGGTGGCTTTGGCTTTTTGCCTGGTTCGTCTGTAGTTTACGAGTTGCATTCGGCCGGCTTGTGGAGCGGGCTTACTGTCAATGAAAAAAATAAGCTATACCATCATTCGTTGTCTGCAATGAGGTGTTTGATGCCCCAGTTTAAATGCTTCATTGATGATCGCGAACTTGCCGTGGCGGACAGGTCAACCTAATGACGAAAGTAAGTGTCATCATTCCAAATTTTAACTGCTCGCAATTTTTGCAGCGGTCAATAGACAGTGTATTGTCGCAATCTATTGAGGACCTCGAGGTGCTGATCATCGATGACGGGTCCACTGATGACTCAGTTTCTGTCATTCAAAACGTTACGGATCCTCGGGTCAGAAGCATTATTCAGCCTCGAAACACGGGCGGAGCTTCTGCTCTTAATATCGGTATAAGAAACACCCATGCTCCTTTGATTGCAATCTGCAATGCAGATGACGAATGGTTGCCACAAAAGCTTGCAACTCAGTTGTCGTTCAGTGACAGACAGTCCCCTGGTGCAATTTTTTCTGACTGTGATTGGATAGACGAAACCGGGCGCTCTCTATCGAGGCAAGAGGTACCAGAGTACAACGCTTTTAAGGTACATAACAAAAGCAGAAGCGAGTGGATACGAACCTTATACAAGATAAATTGCTTGTGTCATCCATCCGTCCTAATCAGGCGCCAAGTTTATGACGATTGCGGTTTCTATGACAATAGATTCCGACAGCTGCCGGACTTTGACATGTGGCTTCGACTCATTCAAAAATTTGATATTTTTGTTGTGCCGGAAAAATTAGTCAGGTTTCGTCTTCGTACAGCGGGTTCGAACACGAGCGCAGTCAGCCCGGCAAACTCCACTCGAGATGCTAACGAGACAGCATTGATCTTGGAGAATTTTTTTCGTTCCTTGGATGAAAACGAGTTCGTGCGAGCGTTTGGAAGTCTCAAACAACCTGGTTCTAAATATTTCTCTTTGGAGCTGGAGAAGATCTTTTTTCTAGCCACTACGGTTTTTAGATTTCCGACGATGCTTCGCAATATAGCAGGGAGGTTTTTGTTCGAGTTTCTTGAAGACCCAGAGAATTATAAATTGGCAGAATCGTATGGTGAAAACTACGACCTGATTTATCGTTTGCAAGGCATCTCTACGCCATTTTATTCGACTCGTTCGCTCAGTCAATTGTCTGCGGAGGAAAAGCACGATTTGATGGTCTGGTCGGCCTCCTCAGAAGACTTAGTCCAAGTGCAGTCCCTTTCTGGACGCGGTATCAATTTTTCAGCAGAAGATTTAGTTAAACAGAAGGAGTTGCGAATCGCAGCATTGAAGCAACATATCCGGGAACTTGGCTTGTTAATATCTGAGTCTGGAGCACAGCGTGAAGCATTCAAATTCGACCTGGACGCAAGCAAGCACCAAGTCTCAGCGTTGAGGCAGGAAGTCGGAGAGTTGAAAGTAAAATTGAATGCAATCGGCAATAGTCGATCATGGAAAATTACAGCACCGATCCGCAAACTTAGATCCCAAAAAAAACTATGGTGAATTAAGTGTCGAAATCCAATGAGACCTCGCCGGAAATGTCGATGAGCAGACTGTCAGTCGGCAGACCTAATGTCATGAATAAGGCTTTGTTTATGCAACGCGTAGAGCAAATTCTTGAAAGTAAGTATTTAACAAATGATGGTCCGTTTGTAAAAAATCTTGAGAATCAAATTTGTTCTCTGTTTGAGGTGCGACATTGTGTGGCTGTGGCGAATGCAACATTAGGTCTGGAAATTTTACTGTCGGCGTTAAAAATAAAAGGAGAAGTAATAACTCCGTCCTTCACCTTTGTTGCCACAGCGCATGCAATAAAGCGAGCTGGTGCGGAGCCAGTTTTTTGCGATGTGTCTCTACCGTCACTCTGCGCCAGTCGAGATCTCATCGAGCCTAAAATCACAGCTCGCACTTCAGCTATTTTAGCTGTAAATCTATATGGTGGATTGTGCGACTTGCAGTCTTTGAGTGAGCTTTCCGCCAAACATAAGCTGCCATTGATCTATGATTCTGCCCATTCTTTAGGCACCAAATGGAAGGGGCGATGGACCGGCTCATTTGGAGACGCAGAAGTATTTTCATTGCATGGTACCAAATTCATTAACGGATTCGAAGGCGGGCTGATTGTAACGAACAACGGGCAACTAGCCCAGCAATGTGCCTTACTGCGGAATTTTTGTTTCACTGGATATGATCAAGTGTCTGGCATTGGCACCAATGCAAAACTTTCCGAAATACATGCGGCAATGGCTCTGACTAATTTAGAGCACATAGATGAGTTGATTGCTAAAAATAAGGAGGTCTATGGCTGCTACAAGAGGCTGTTGCCGGATGAAGCTCAATTGATGCAATATGATTGCGACGTGGAACCAAATTATCAATATGTGGTTGTAATGTTACCACCGCATTGTCGCGACGAAGTTCAAGAAGCCATGCTGAAGAGAGGAGTTTTTGCTCGGAAATACTTCTATCCAGGCGTGCATCAGTTTGACTGCTATAGACAGAATGGTTTGGTTTTGGCGGTCACCGAAGATGTCGCTCAGCGTGCGTTGTGTTTACCGACAGGACAAGATATTACGGAACACGATGTGCGCTTTGTTTGCACGACATTAACGGAGGCTGTGGAGGATGTTCTCAGAGTCCGTCAGTGACGTTCAATTACAAGCGGTTTGTCAATTCTCATCTTTTCGACACGCGCGCTGACTAGCCTCGAACGGTCGGTTTCTTGTGGTCAGAGTCAAAACTTTATTAGTTGACTTAGCTAGTTTCAATCTTCAGGTCCATAAGCAACGACTTGATGTCCAAAGCGATTTTCTCAGGCGAAAAATTTCTTTCAACGAACTGATAACCATTGTAAGCTAATTTTTGCCACTGCGATTTGTTCCGGTAAACTTCAACCACTTTTTTCGCAAAGTCTTGCGGTGAATTCGCGACAAGAATATTTTCATCGGGCGTCAAGCCTGTACCTTCAAGTCCTACATTTGTGGCCACACACGGTAATCCGGCACCAAGACTGCTTAGAATTTTGCCCTTCAAGCCAGCGCCAAATCGCAAAGGAGCTACAGAAAGCTTTGCGTATTTTAAATACTTGGTTAGATCTGGTGCCATCCCAGTCACTACAATGTCAAAATTTGCGAGCTGTTTTACTTCTTCAGTTGCTCCGCCGCCGATAATGAAAAACCGCACCTCTGGTAGTTCCATCTTGATTAATGGGAAGACCTCTTTGGCAAAGTAAACCACGGCATCAGCATTAGGTTGATGACCATATCCTCCCACAAAGACGAGGTCGCGTCTTTCTTCAAAAGGTGTTTCTAACTTCTGAATTTGCGTGGAAAAAGGAATGCACATTACCTTCGGATTTGGCAGCTCGCCTTTTAGTATTTCAACTTCCTCAGGGCTTACGACGATAGACATATCAGCGATTCTTAGTGCCGATAATTCCTGTTCTTTGAGTATCTCCGACTCAGCCAGTAAAGCGGGCGAAGACAAAACTTCTGCTTCTCGTTTCGTACGAAGATAATGCAAGTCAATGGTTTGAAAAACAAATTTTGCGCTGGGACACTTTTCTTTTAGCGTGGCGAAGTGTTCGTCAAAAACTTCAATTCTACAAATGACTACAAGATCGTATTCGTCTTTGAGAGCAGAGAAAAATGCGTTTGGAGATTTCACATATGGTGCGTAAATGCACTTGATGCCCTCCTTTTGCAAATACTCAGTGTACTTGCCTTCATGGCTTAATGAAGTAGGGAAAAACGTGATGTCATAATGCAAATTTTTAAACGCTTTCAGCCATTCGATGGTTAAAGTTGAGCCTGCGTCTCTATCAGCTTGAGGTGTCAAGCATGTGACAAAAAGAACCTTCCTACGATTATCTCGGTTCCATTCAATAAATGGCTTATTTGTATGTTTTGGCTGATTAGGCAGTTCTGACGCCCACTTTGCTCCAAACGTTTTTTGATTCAAGATTTGTTTTTGCTTGAGTCCGGTATTTGTGTTCCTACCGCACGTTACACCTTCAAAATGAATGACGACAGAAAATGGTTGGTATAAGCATTCGAATCCATCTCGTCTTACTTTGAAGGCGAGATCCACATCCTCCCAGTAAATAGGACGATATTCTTCGCCAAAGCCACCTAATTTGAGGTAGTGCTCACGCCGCATGGCGAGCGCCGCGCCGGTGCAATAGTCGACGGCTCTGACATAGTTATATTCTGGCTTATCGGCAGCGTCGTCACGGCCAAAATTAGCGGCGTCTCCGTCGCTATATACGATGCTACCTGCATCCTGCAATGCACCATCTGGATAAATCAATTTGGAGCCAACCAATCCGGCTTTGGGATGTGTATAAAAAGTGTCTATCAGTTCATCGAGCCAGTGTTCTAAGACGATTGTGTCGTTGTTTAAGAGCGCTACAAATTCGCCTCTGGCTTCTGCAACGCCGCGATTGCAGGTCATTACGAAGCCCATATTCTCGGAGTTCTTGAAATATCGTAAACCCACTATGTGACTCAATTTTTCTTCAGTGTCATCAGGAGAACAGTCGTCTACTACAATGACCTCAAAGCGGTATCGAGACTGGTGCGTCGCCAGCGATTTTAGACAACGAAGCGTAAAATCATTTTGTTTATAGCTTGGCACGACAATCGACACATCGACTGAGTCTACATATGTTTGGAAGGAAATATCCGCTGGGTCTGCATCTTCCCAAATTGAAACTTCCACTTCTCCACTTTTGTTTGGCAGAAAGCCTTTTCTGGCTCCCTCAGTCACGTAATGTATGAGGGCATTGGCGCCATCAGGAATGGCATCTCGGTATTTTTCGACGTAATAATCTATGTCGAATGCAGCACTCGGGTTTCGTCCTTCTTTTGCACCGATTTGCAAAAAGTGTATTAGTGGATTGACGCCTGACGACTTCACATCCGCATTTTGTTCGAGATAGTACCTTGTGTCGAACAGCGGGTGGGGACTGCGTTTCTCTTTGAATCCAGATACTAGAAAATGTGAAAAGGCATCGACTCCACATTCAGCAACGTCATTATTCTTCTCGAGATAGAAATTGGCATCAAACAATGGATGAGTCCTGTATCCACGGACTCGACCTTCAATCAAGAAGTGCTTCAGCGGTGGGATTTTCGCTGGAGTGATGTTTTTTGTTTTGTAGAAAATTGGTGAAAACAAAGGATGAGGATAGAGACCTTCCTCCTCGCCATGTTCAATGTAGTGAATGAGTGGATTTGATAATCGCTTTTCTCGTCGAAGAAACACTGCCGCCTGGGAATAAAATCTAGACAGTGACTCTTGAGTGGATGCAGGCTCCATTTGGAAAAAAGGCTTGCTTTCTAAGTTTGCAGTTTGCAAATAGAATTGAGAATCAAAGAATAAATTGGGATCGCGCCCTTCAAATGCACCTGATACCAGATAGTGCTCGAGTAAATTTACACCTGAAGCAACAACGTCTGGATTATTCTCGCCGTAAAATGCTAAATCGAAGTATGGACTGGGACTCAGTTTCGCTGCGCCTTTTGAGGCGGCAAAGTGTGCCAATGCATTTGAACTTGCGTCGGGACTTTGTCTTAGGTAATACTCCGACTCAAATAATCTGTTTGGATTGAGCTTAGCTGCAGCACCTTCGGAGACATAATGCACAAGAGCATTCTCGACCCGGTCGGCATCGTTCACTTGCTTAAGATAAAAGCTGGTATCAAACAAGCCGCTAGGATCTTTACGTTCTCGGCCACCAAATTTTAAGTAGTGGACTAAAGGCTCGAGACCTGTGTCTAAAATTTCAGGATATCGATGCACATAAAAGACTTCATCGAACAAACCGAGTTCTGAGATTTTCGTTGCAGTGGCTGCTTCTTGCGCGTTCAGAGAAATTTTCTCTTTGAGATTCTTCGACAGGTTTCTCGTTAATTTGCCCAATCTGGAATTATTTTGGACTTCTAAATACTTGAGTCGCACTCGTAATGACTCCGTTTCGGCTAAGGCGTGCAGTTCTCTCGCTGCAAAAGAGCGCGCCTGCGCTTCTGCGTCAATGATTCTCGAGTTCTGTTCGGCAATTGAACGTCTAGCCGATGAGAGCTCATCTTTCAAAGTTTGTACTTCTTTTAAGGCAACGTTCAATTCTTCCTTTAATGCGTATTCATTGATTTTAGGTTGCATATTCGAGGTCCAACTTTATTTTGCTGATTAGTATCGTTCAATGGGGGAGTTGCCGATTTTCGTGCAAGTTCATCGCAATTTTATACCGTTTCAAAATTCTGGATGACTGCTGTTTTCGAAGGATTTGTATCACTCTTCTCATGTTGCTTTCGCAGGATGATTTCGAAAAAGGCTTCAACTAAAATTCTCACCGCTCACTCCCATCAAATTACGTTCGCATTGACGCCGCTTCACGGTAGCCTCTAAACCATCATTTAAGCAAAGAGACGACTCATGAATGCACGAGAGAGGCAACTCGTGCTGAAATTATATTGATTTAAATCAATACAATTGGAACCTAGAAAACGAATTTGGAACCGAGTTGACGTGAATTTACATCTGCAAAAATCTGCCGTTTTTAGGAAGAGGTTTTGCCGGTCAGGTGCAGTTTTGCCGGTCTGTCCGCTCTGGTGGAAGCGTTTAACGTCCGTGCTCCGGTGCCTTTAGCGCCAGCACCCCACAAAGCAACCGCTCCTATGTCAACAGTGAAGCCTGTCAATTCAAAAGTAGTGCGCCCTTTCGCCGAAGTAAGAACAGTGTTCGTGGAAGAAATGACATTAGAACTGGCGTCGAAAAGTGCCTTCGATGGTGGCAACACGGCGCAGAGCCAGAGCCGATCGGGCGCAAGGCTACCTAGGGCTCGCCAGGTGCCTGTGAACCCGTCGATTTCAGTAAGCAACGAAAGCAAATTCGGCGTTATCTGGATGGTATCTGTTTTCAGCATCTGATTGACCCCACCCGTATTGTCACCCGAATTCACCCGATTGTCCACCGGCAGACTCACCTTATTTCACCCGATTGCTGCCGTGTCCGCGCCCATTTGATTTCTTACCGATTTTATATCCCTGAAGCTCGAAGGCGCTGTCTTGCTAATGATTCATCGCACTTTTTGACGATGCAACCTTCCGTGAGTTTTCCGGTCCAAATATAGGAAATTGATCGTGCAAAGCGGACGTGGGCAGTCAGCTGTGAATATTTGAATTCGTCTCTTCAATCAATTCTTTTAACGCCATTTTTTTCTCAATCAATAATTCCTGGTTTTGCGCTCCTATGCAAAGGCGCAATAGTGGCTCGGTATGCGAGCCACGGGCATTAAACCACCAGTTTGAAAATTCGGCTGTAATGCCATCCGTAAAATCGAATTGCGCGTCGGCGAAATTTTTGTGCAAGGCTTCCAGAGTATTTCTAACGTCCTTACAGGCGAAGTTTATTTCACCAGAATTTGGATAAACATCTAGGGGCGCAACCAACTGAGCAAGACTTTGCTTCTGTTGGCTGAGCAAGTTGATTATTTCAATTAGAGTTTTGACCGCGTTATCCGTATAGGCTAATTCTGCCCAGTAATAGTGCGAGGACAGTTCGCCAGCAAGCGCTGCATTTTTACGGCGCATATCGGCTTTTATAAAAGAGTGCCCAACCCGGCATTTGAGCGCCAGTCCGCCATGTGTAATGATAAATTCAGGCACAGCGCGACTGGAACGCAAATCGTACATGATTTTTGCGCCAGGAGTTTTTTGTAAAACTCGCATGGCAAGCAGCGCTGTCACCAAATCTGGTGACACAGTTTTTCCTGTTTCGTTGATGAAAACAATACGGTCACCGTCACCATCAAAAGCGACACCGAAATCGGCTTGGCTTTCTCTGACGCGATTGCATAAGTCATCTAGTGCTCCTTCATCCATCGGATTAGGTGAGCGTCTGGAGAAATTGCCATCTGGCGCCGAATCCATCAGTTCTACCGTCAATAAATCATCAATCAGCAACGCACTGATTTCTTCACCTACAGGACTGCCACCAATATCAATGACTATTTTGAGCGGCTTTTCGAGCTTGAGAAAGGCTCTCAACAAATCGAGATATTCAGCCAGTCCATGCGATTCGAACGCCTGTTCATGTTTTTTTGTGGCAAGTGTTAAATCCTGTTTTTGATTCCTTTCCATTGAATTTTGAATTTCTTTTAGTCCATCTTCTGAACTGATTGGTATGCCTTGCTCTCGGCAAATTTTGAAACCGTTGTGCTTGGCCGGCAGGTGGCTGGCTGTGATTGCAACTGAGCCCGCAAATTGCTTCTGCGAGCCGTGCCAGTAGACGCGCGGAGTTGAAGCCAGTCCAAGACCTTCAACCCTGTTACCAGCGGCTTCGATGCCAGATATGAGCGCCTGGGTGAGAGACGGTGACGAAAGCCGCGAGTCGTGACCAACAGCTATCAATTTGCCTTTGCCCAGGTGTGTGCTGAGGGCGATGCCCAGGCTGTAAGCGAAGGCTTCTGTAATTGTCTCGCCATAGACGCCGCGAATGTCGTAGGCACCAAACGGTGATTTTGTTTTCGGTTCTGCTGTGTTGTTATCGACCATTTTAGCTCTCACTATTTGTGGCTTGTTTTTGAATTTTGGAGCTTTCACGTTCTGCGTGAGCATTCTCAACGAATTCCACATAGGTCATTTGCTCTTCCCTCAGAACTGGATCGGGAATTTCGGCATACGCCAAATCGTGAATTGTCCTCAATTCTCTGATCAATAGCTCACTCTTGGATGAGTGAGTTACGCTCCCACTATGTCGTCTATGCACGTTTAATGGCTCGCGGATAAAACCGATTTTTCCACCGCGTTTGCATAGTTCTATATAAATTCTCCAGTCTCCGGCCACTTTCAATTGCCCCAGAGTACTCTGCATTTCGTCTATGACAGCTAAAAGTGAGTATCGCCTTATCAAAGCGGAACTGACGTTTGCAATGGCCGTTTTGACGGACAGCGCTTTTGCAAGAAACGTCTTACTATCAATTTCGAAATTTCTGGTGAAATCTAGCCCATTGAAAGATCTGTAGTATTCATCATAGTTATCCGAAAGAAGTTCTCCATGTTCGTCTGTTTGGCTACTATTGGCAAAGACCAGGTTCAATTCGGGATTGTCGTAGAATCTAGGCGCGAGCGCGCGCAAGAATTCAGGAGAAGAACCATCATCTGCCTCTGCTATCCATATAACTTCGCCTGAACAAATCAAAGTCGATTTGTGCCACTGTTTAAAGACAGAGCCAGAATTAGTTTCGTTAAGAAGAATTTGGAAGTCTCTGTCTCCTTGCTTCTGCAATTCATTTAAGACCTCAAGGCTGTTATCGCTGGAGCCATCGTCCAACACCACTAATTCGTAGATAGGATATGTCTGCGCAAAGATTGAGTCTAATCGTGCCTTTAGATAACGTGAATAGTTGTAGTTTGGCACAGCAACTGACACTTTAATCAATGACGGGTCGAATAGTTTGAGCAGATCAAAGGCATAGTTCCGTAGATCAGCGTCTGCTTTTGGTTCTCCAATGTCAGCTGGACATGCGCTGACCACATGGTTCTCTAAGCGAGTCCTTGTTTTCGATTGCATTGATGTTAGTGCAGTATGAGACGAAAATACGAGCAATCGAGAGAATTGGAGAGCCAAATCCAGCACTTCTTCCTGTGCGTTCGAATCCGTTTCTCTAATTGTAGGTTGCACCAGAGTTATGACATCAAATCCAAGCGGAGCCAGTATTTGGGCTATATTGCCTGTCTGTACAGAATTGCAAAGGACCCTTCTGAATCCGTCTCGAAGCAGCTGCTGAGCGTGCCCAATAAAGTCTTTTGACATTTCATCGACGACAAAAGTGGCTGTGACGCTCTCGAATTCACTTTGAAGCTGCCCACCATGCAATAAGAGAACGACTGGCTCCAGACCGAATGAGCGCTTCATCAAGCGTGCCAGTTTTAACAACAGCAAAGTTTCTGAGCATTTATCGGCTGTCTTTCCCACTAAAAGGAGCTTTAATCGTTGAGATGATTCAGCCAGAGCATCGAAATGCACGTTAGAATTGCCTGTTATTGCCCGGTTTGTGGCATTCAAATATGCAAAACCGAAATGTGCATCGGGCTCGACGTAAGATCCATTTTGCCAATTGTTCCAAGAATTCAGACATATTAAAGGGACACCGCATACAGTATCAGTGCGGCTATAGCTTATAGCTGCATTCAACCAGAACTCATAGCGCTTGGGCTTGCTACCGATGGTGAGGAAGCCTCCCGTTTTTGCATTGTCGAAGGATGGAACCACGGTTTTGATTACGGGCTTTCGCCGTCTAGTGGCTTGCAAGCTGTCCACTAGCATACTTGTATAGCCGACAGCGCTCGATAGATCAGAGTGCAAGCCTATACGCTCGTTAAGATGGTCAAATCGTTGCATGGAATCAACATTCGAAGGATCATGCAGAAAAGCATCGCAAACATTCGATGATTGTTCTAAAGAATCGTAAGAAGCGATCATAAAGGGCTCACAACCACAGTGCCTAAGAGTTTTTTCTTTCAAATCAGCGAGAGTTTCTTCCTGACCGGGATTGATGGTTTGTCTTATGAAAAGTACCGGCTTCGAATCAATGGCGAAATAGGCTGGATCGTTCAAAACTGACTTAAGGCAAGACTTGGTTTTAGAGAGTTCTACCTCAATGCTGGCTAGGGTGTCGAATCTCAAACAGATTCGACACTCAGAGTTTTTTTGTTCTCTCAAAGATTGGACCAAATCGCAATTTGTGTCTGCCGTTATCTCCAGGCAAAATACATCAATGCCGGCTCTCTTTGCGAGTTTGCAATCTGCGCCAAATCTCTCTCGGGCATCCGGGATGGGTGGTAACTCCCCTTTTTTGGGCTGATAGTGTCCAGCAAAGAGACTGGGTTTAGAAAAACACTCGTCAGACGAAAAAGTTAAATCATAGAAGGCAATCACTGTCGGCTTTGTAAGGGGAAATTCTTCATTTAAGTCACAAGCTTCACGCTCAGGTGCTTCTTTTAAAAAATATTCCTGGTCTGTACATCCTTTGGGGATGGCAATGTCCGAAACTTTTCTTCGATGGGCTCCCACACTGGAAAATTCTCGCCCTTCTCGCTCGCCGGAAGAAATGAAATGCCGAAATGGTGGAATGTCAGAACTGGCTGCATCGGCATGTCGCCAGCGGTACCAATTGCTATCGAAACTTCGACCAGGAGACAATCCAGAGGAATCGCCTGTACGAATGAAATGAGCGAATGGGTCTTCTGACTCGATCTGTTTGCGGTGCTGCTGCTGATACCAGAGCGCGTCGAAATAAGGGTTGGGCGAAAAATTTGCTTTGCGTCCAAAAACAAGGTAGTGAGCCAGGGGAGAGAAATTGTCATCGAGGGCATTGGCGTAACGCTTTTTATACCAGTCTTGATTGAAAAGAGGACTGAAGACTGATTTTGTTTTCAAATGGTGAACGAGTGGATTTTCTGCATCTGGATTGTTCTCTGCATACCAATCTGGTAAAAAAACATCGTTAGGTCGGCGTCGTTCTTTTGCGCCACCGCTCATATAATGGCTAAACGGATTGATTCCAGCTTCTCTTACGTCAGCGTAATTTTTCAAATAAAACTGGGAATCAAATAGCGGACACGGACTAAGCTTGTTTGTGGCGCTATTTTCCATGTAGTGCAATAACCCATTCTCTTGCGCGTAGGAAAAGCCCGCTTGTTCCGCATACCATTTGGTGTCGAATACAGGACTCGGATTTCTTCCCTCAAATGCTCCGACTTGAAAAAAGTGCTCGAGGGGATCCATGCCCTTGTTAGCAACGTCAGGATATGAATTCAGGTACCATTGAGCATCGAAAAGTCCTGGTGTTTCAAGGATTTTTGCTCGTGTGTTTGTGTCCAAGCTTATGTCTGCGATCTCTGCTGACAAACGGTGCAATTGGCTAATACTCGCTTGCGATGGTCTTGCGTCCGCTTGTCGCCTAAAGGCAAGTCGCACTTTGGCTGAGATTGCGTTCAACAGTTTCTTCAAAATCTTCCGCCAGCAGAGAGCACTGTCCTAAAATAGCAGCCGCTCCCGCTAATTAGTCCGATTATTTAGACAGCTTTCATAGAACGACCATCTGATAGGATAGAGATTCACTAATAATCAAACTCTAGCACGTTAAATTTCGCGAAGGGATAAATGGCGAGCCATTCTGAACAGCCTCCAGAACGGGTACCACAAGCATCTGAGTCTTTTAAATGGCCTGCACTTCCTGTCGTCGACCAGAGCAAAAGCAAACCACTAAGCATTTGTATCGTAAGCCCAGAGTTTAACGGTCCCCAGCGCAACGGCGGCATCGGCACGTTCTATACAGCTTTGGGTGAGGCTCTTGCAGAAACTGGACACAATGTTACGTTCTTGCATACCATTCCTGAAAGAATTACTGAACTGCAAGAAAAGTGGTCGGAAGACCTTAGTCAACGAAATATCCGCTTTGACACGATCGATATGGACTGCGTCAAGTCTGTAAACTCTTCCCGCGCGATCGGTCACAGTTACGCCTGCTATCAGTATTTGAAGTCCAGAAGGTTTGACGTCGTTCAAATACCTGATTGGCTGGGTTTTGGTTACTATTCTCTGCTGGCAAAACGCCAGGGCCTGACACTGCAAGATACGATGTTTGTTGTCGGGGCATTTGGTTCAGAAATCTGGCTCCGTGAGGGCAATGGTGAACAGGTACACGACCTAGACACGCTGGTTTTTGATTTTATGGAGCGGCAGTGTCTTGCTCTTGCAGATGTCGTCGTCAGTCATTCGCATTTCATGCTCAATGAGCAAATCAAACGAGATGCTGTGATAGCGAAGAAAGCATATGTGCAAGCTAATTTGCTAACAGAAGGTGATATTAAGGGTGGCAGGGGCTCCCCTTCGAGCACACGAGTAAAAATTGATGAGATTGTTTTCACCGGACGCCTGGAAGAACGAAAGGGGCTCCGATTGTTTTGCGATGCAATAGACAAATCAATTAAACATCAGACAATATCTGCCGATACCAAAATTACTTTTCTCGGCAAAAGTCGCTGGATAGATAATTGCAGCGCATTTGAATTCATCAAACGGCGCAGCAAAAATTGGCTTGTTGAGCCACTCATTCTTTCCAAACTTAATCACGAAGAAGCATTCGAATATCTTGCTGCTGGAAATCGATTGGCTGTGGTGCCTTCACTTAAAGACAATATTCCGTACACGCTAGTCAGCTGCATCGCGCGTGGTATTCCTGTGATTGCAAGCGACGTTGGTGGCGTGCGCGAAGTCATTGTCGAAGAGTTGCAAGACGAAGTACTCTTTGCACCGCGTGTCGATGCGCTCGTTAGTAAGCTGGAAGAGTCACTGAGCAAAGGAGTCAGAGTGGCCGTTCTCTCATTCGTTCCGAGCGATAACAAGGTTGCCTGGGTGCGCTGGCACGATGGTTTGTTGGCAGATGCAAGCATAACAGAAAATAAACTGCGACAACCGCTGGTTAGTATTTGTATTCCTCATTACGATAGCCCGCAAACTCTAAAACAAGCAATTGCATCAATTGAAGAGCAAGATTATCCCAATATTGAAGTGGTGCTCGTAGACGACGGCAGCCCATCGCAAATCGCACAAGACTATTTGAACGAGCTGGAAGAAACATTCGCACAGCGGAAGTGGGTAATTAAGCGTCAAGAAAATAAATACTTGGGGGCAGCTCGAAACGAAGCAGCTCGGTTGGCAAGCGGTGAATATTTGCTGTTTATGGACCACGACAATATCGCCAAGAAATCAGAAGTCTCCACCTTCGTCAAAGCGGCACTGAACACAGGCGCAGACGTGCTCACCTGCGCCTACGACGTCTTCAGCGGTGAGAGCCTTGAAAGTTTGACATACTTACACACCTACGTACCTCTAGGAGCAGCGATAAGCTCAGGGCTGTACAAGAATTTTTATGGAGATGCCAATGCCTTAGTCAAAAAAGAAGCATTTGTTCGCCTCGGTGGATTTACGGAGGACTACGGCATCTGGGGAGAAGATTGGGAATTTTTTGCACACGCTGCGCTAAATGGTGCCAAATTTGAAATGGTGCCAGAACCATTATTCTGGTATCGAGAACACCCTCAGAGCATGCATCATTCAACCAGCGTGGGACCCGGCCGACACAGGGCTTTGAGACCATATCTTGAGGCTGTTCCAACTGAGTTGAGAGCAGCTTTGATGCTGGCAATCACAAATATAGATTTAAGCGTTAAACCGTTAGCACCACTGCCGAAATCTGAATACGCAAAGCCAGAGGAAGATAGTCTTACAGGTACGTTAACAGAAACGTCAACTCTAGTGGAAAAGGTCGAACAGCCGGAGCCACCGGCTGGCAGTAGCTCGATGTCTGTTCAAGAACGGTCTCAGGCGGCAACAGTTGATTCGGTGCAAAAACAAAAAAGTACCAATAATGTGATATCAAAAACTGTTCTCTTCGTAAAGCAGGTGTGCAAGCTACGTTGATGGAGGAGAAATCGACACCTCCTACATTGCCTTCGCTTCTTCGCGATATAGAATTAATCGGGTCATGAAGGGGCGGTAGTGACGGTGGTTCAATTCGACGGTGAGACCGCTCGGAACGCCCTATCAGCTGTTGCTGATTTGCTCATGGTCAAATCTCGTTGATAAATCTCTCACGAAATCAATGGCGATTCTCCATATACTCCAATCATCGAGTACTGTAGTCTTTAGCTTACTTGTAAGTAGGAATAATTGTGCAATCTCTTGAAGATTCCAGGCTGAATGTAATTGACCAGGTTCATTCAACAGCTGGTGACGCTTTCATATTGTCAGACGACAAAATTGGAGTGAAGCAAAATTACCAAAGTGTTCAGGTTGTGCGTGGTCTTGCAGCCCTTGCTGTCGTTTGGCTGCATGTTGGACTGATGGATAACTGGGATAACACATTGCCTCACATCATGACTCCCTTTGTGCGATGTGGCCATGCTGGTGTAGATGCGTTTTTTATAGTCAGCGGTTTCGTTTTGGCGACAGCTCACTGGAATGATTTTGGACGAGGTAAAGTCATTCCCTTTCTGTTAAAGAGAATGATTCGAATTTACCCATTCTTGTTAGTAAGTAGCGTTCCATTTTTGTGGCTGAAATATTCGGCGCAACATTGTTTGAGTAGCAAGACAGTAGCTGCTTTGCTTCTTGCGCCCCGCTATGCTGGAACGATTAATCCAGTTGCATGGTCCCTGGCTTTTGAAGTTGTGTTTTATGCAGCGTTTGCATGTTTTTTACCGTTCCGGCGTTCTATCCTGCTGCCAGGGATGATTGCGTGGGCAATGCTCATTGCCATTTATAATACTTGCCCGATTGGATTTCCTTTGAATGACTGCGCCTATATCGAAACCTTGTTGCACCCATGGTCGCTGGAATTTATAGCCGGGGTCTTAATGGCTGCTTTGATCAAGTGCTCAGTTGATATTCCAGCCGTACCGACCATGGTCATGGCGTCAATTTGGTTGTTTGTTGCTTGTCTTGTGCGTCATGTTACTGCAAGCGATGATTTCACTGTGAATGGCTGGAGATGCGTCTGGTTTGGAATCCCCTGCTTCTTCTTGATTTACGGCTTAATCAGCCTAGAGCGAACTAAGCGTATCCTGCGCTTCCCAAAGTTACTCTTAATGTTGGGTGATGCCTCATATTCCATTTATTTGTTGCACTTCGCTTTAATCTTGTTCGCCCAAGATTGGTTTCAAGCTCACAATACGCCGATTAGTTGTATTGCCAAAAGCCTCGGCTGTGCTCTTCTTTTTCCGACTTTGTGTATACCGTTTTATTATTTTCTAGAAAGACCACTACTAACCTTCTGCAAAAAAACGTTGCGATTGTGAAAAGGCGAAAAAATCATCTTTGAAGGAATGATCTGATTTGTTCTTGAGGGGTGGTGTTAAGCAGCTTTCTCCACTTTCATATCGATCGCGCCCCCGATTTGACCGGACTCGCATCGGGGCGACTTTACGTATAGCATGAGGACTACAACAAGAAAAGAACGCACAGCTCTTTGAACAATCAAACGCCTGAAAAATTCATTCATGCAGCAGTCTAATGGTAAAGATGTCGAAGTTCATGATGTAGACGCGAGGCGTAAAAACTATTCATTTTCCATCGGGAAACCAATCGGGCAAATTACCGTATTCCGTCGCCAGCACGCGCTGCTTGCGGTCATCAAGATTCGGGCAAGTGTGAAGTGCTCAAGAAGAATTCCAGCAATAATCAAAATGGAGACAGCGATAGTCGATGCCATTGTGAGCATATTGCTATGTGATTTGGCGGAACCGGAACTATCTAACATTTGTGCAGGCCCATTTGAATGTTTTGCCTCAAGCTGGCGATAAGTAACTATGTTTATCGCCAGAACACAACCATAGCCGTCTGCTATTTAAGAGAGAAGCGCATTGTTACAAGCTCCCGAAAGGTTTCAGAGATTACTGAGATTTTGCCTCCGGAAGCACCTTGTGCTTGCCGGGGAAGGTGATTAATAGGAATTTCCAATACTTTAAATCCGGCGCGTTGCGCACGAAGGCATAATTCGGCATCAACAAAAGCAGTTTTCGCAAGTAATTGTATGTTTTCCAGGACAACACGCTTGAAGAGCTTGATCGAATTGACGTCTTGGAGGTTGCTTCCGTAGAAAATCCTCAACATGGCATTGTAGATGATGGATTGAATTTTTCGTCGAACAGGGTCTCGTCGGTTGACTCTCAAGCCAATAATCAGATCGCCTTTTGACAAGCCCGTGGCCATAGTATGAACTTCGCGGGGCGAGTATTGATAGTCACCTGGCAGTGAAAATATGAGTTCTTTTTTGCCAGCAAAGTATAGTTCCCGAATTGTTCTTCCAAAGCCTTGATTCACTACATGGTGAATGATCTTCAGACGCGAATTCTCGGAAGCCAACTTTTCTAAAATAGCCGCCGTATTATCTCTGCTACCATCGTTACAAACTATTATCTCGTAGTCGACACAGCAGTCTTTCAAGACTTCGTTCGCATCGGTAACTAAGCGCTCTATAGTTACTTCATCATTGTAAGCAGGAATTACAAGGGATAAAGAGTAGAGTTGATTGTTTAGCATAATTCACTTAACGCTCAAAAGATAATATCGTAGTAAAGGCTTCAACAGCATGGACTGCTCATAGTATCAGAGTTAAATTCCCCCTTTGCATGAATTTTACACCTACCTCAGCCTCAGATCGCTTCTTCTGGCACGGTGTTTAGAGATCTGCAGCTCGCGACTTAGCTCAATAGCCGTTCGCAAATCACAATGAGCTCTATGTTCTGAATTCACCAACAATGTGCGTGTCAGGGGCGCCAACGTTACACGGGTAGCGATGGAATTCTTGCTTTCCATACCTCGAGTACAAGCGGACGCGAAGCGTTTGCCCCCCAAAAAAGCTGGAGGAAGGCTCCATCTGGAAAAATGGCTTGAGTTCGCTGATCACAGATAGTATTGAGTCAAAAAATAAATTTGGATCGGGTCCGTCTACAGCACCAGACACTAAAAAATGTTCGAGTAGAATCGCACAGGAAGCCACGACATCAGGATCGTTGGCGCCGTAATATATTGAGTCGAAATGAGGACTAGGGCTAGCCTTATCCGCCGTTTTCTTAGCAATGAAATGTGCAAGTGCATTTGGACTGGCGTCAGGGTATTGACGTGATCTCGAATATTATGCCCGTATAACATTTAACACTTTAAGGACATTATATTATATGCGCTCATGTTTGCATTACGCCCCTTGCCAAATTTGAAGGGAGCATGACCACAGCGTAAAGGCGGTTTCAACGAATTCGTCTTTCGCGTCGAAGGGAGACGGTCGCGATGCAAACAGCGACTGTCAATTAAGTACAGCGAGACTTTGAATACAGAATGACAGAACTTTCGCCAGTGATTTGTGAACATCAAGTCGTGTCGGGATCCTCAAATTCAAAAGCAAATCTGCAAGTTCCTTTTGTAACTGGGTTGCGTGGTTTGGTTTGTTTGTATGTTGTTGCGCATCACGCGTGGCTTCAAGTCTTCCCGGTATTTACTGATAGCGTTGTTATTGGTCCTGTCTATCAACTAACTGCGTGGCTGCTGTATGGCAGATTTGGTGTTGATATTTTCATTGTTCTATCAGGTTTTTGTTTGGCATTACCAGTGATGCGAAACGGAACTCGCATGGCTCAGACGTCCTTGAGCTTCTTTAGACACCGAGTGGTGCGAATTGTTCCACCTTATTACGTGGCCATATTAATCTCTGTTCTTCTTGCCACTACCCTGATCGGAAGCAAAATTGGCACACATTATGACTGTTGCCTGCCTGTGCGTAGACTAGGAATTGTTTACGAGATGGCAATGATTCCAGAGCTTTACGCGACTCCCGCGACCGCTAATCACGCTTTGTGGTCGATAGGTGTTGAGTTCAAGATTTATTTTCTTTTTCCCCTGCTAGTTTTTTTCTGGAGTAAATTTGGCAAATTAAAAGTGGCTGTCACAACTCTGGTATTAGGGCTGTTAGCATCTTTGGCGTTGGCAAATAACCCTTGGGTTGGTTTGACACCGCACTTCCTCGGTCTGTTCACCTTGGGCATGCTCGCTGCGGATGCAGTAGTTTCGAAAACTAAGTATTTAGCTTCCGCCTCTCTGATAGCAACAGGTATTGTCTCTTCAATTACTTTGTTTTTGATGGCACAACGTCTTGGTACTTCCCTGTTTCCCTACTATCCATATCTGGATACTTTGGTCGGTGTTATAGCCGCCTCATCGATTGTATTGATTAGTCGACAACCAAACGGACCTGTTGGTCGAATTCTATCAGCGCCTTGGTTATGTTGGGTCGGCACAGTTTCTTATAGCCTTTATTTGATTCATGCTCCGTTTTTGCAGCTTTTTAGTAAATATGTAGCAAAGCCCATGCATCTGTCCCTGGTCGCCGAGCTCTTTTTTACACTGACATTGGGAGTTCTCTTGGTATTTCTTTGTTCAAATTTCTTCTTCTTTCTTTTCGAACAGCCGTTTTTGAAAAAAAGAACATACCTTTGAAAGGCTAAATATCCTCATTGTCATGAAGAAATTTGAATGCATTTATACAGTTGGATTTTGTTGCCCTCATATAGCAGAAAAAATTATGTTTTGACACTGCGGGCAGTGGCACAATGGGCGAGTAAATAAATCCACATGTTAAAATGGCTGATACGATGACTTCTAGATTGATCGAAATGCGCAGCATAACCAAACAAACGGCACATGAATTGATGCCCCTTGTGCTTTCGTTAATACTGATTGATGGATTAATTTTGGTATGGGCACTTCGCGACCATACTTTACCGATCTTTGATGGCGCCTCTCATTTACTAAGTGCCTTTCGTTGCAGAGATTTACTTCTGCATTGTCATTTTCGTTCTTTGGATTGGTGGCGTTCTGTAGCCACTGTGAACGTTCTTTATCCGCCTTTAGTTTATCTGGTGTACGGAATTGCAAAGATTCTCTTTGGTACTAGCGGAACTGTGGATTTGCTCGTCAGAATTGCCTTTGCAAATCTTTTGGCGATAAGCCTTTACATTCACTCAATGGTGCTTTTCGAGAAAAAGTCAGTAGCCTGCGCTTCTTCTATTCTGATGTTGATTTACCCTCAGATTTTCTGGCTGACACATTTCGATCTATTAGATCTACCTGGATTTGCTTTTGTATCTTCAGCTCAAGCGGCTTTTAGTTACTGGCGGTGTCGCCCAACTTACGCAACGTGCATTCTCGCCGGTTTGCTGTCTGCCTTAGCAATCTTAGCGAAGAACAACGAAGTCGCTTTTATTTTGCCGATGTTCGTCTACTTCTTTTGTGTCGATCTAGTCACGAAAAGATTTGAACGGATTCGTCAACTCGTTTGTGCCGGTTTAGTTGTAGTTGCGTTAGTTACTCCGTGGCTTATTGCGGCCTATCCGGCAATGTCAAAAGTTATCAACACTGCTCAACAATCTCCTTACAAAGCCGGATTCGTTCAAAATTTGCTGTGCTACCTGATTTATTCGCCGACGTTGCCATCGCCTCTTTTATGGTGTTTCTTTTTGTTGGCAGTGATTTTCGCAAAGATGTCCACGCATCGAAGGCTCGTTCCTCTGGCGACTGCTTCTATCATCGGGCTCATAGTGATCAGCGTGTTTAGATGGACGCCGGACCCTCGCTACGAGATTCCAATAGTGACAGTGATGGCGCTGTACTCTGGAGTATTTCTTGTCGATAATTTGAAGTTCAAGTTGTTTCTTCCTTTCACGATTGTCGTTTCTCTGCTCTTTGTACAACAAAACTATGTCAGGTTAATGCCTCGACGAGTGCCGCCGCTCCTAGGTGCAGCGATGGGATTGTACAGAGATCTAGTGCCGGAATGGACAATCCCTTGCTATCCCAAACCACCTGGCGATTGGGGGTACGAAATGATAACTGGGATAATTAGAAGCTATAGCAATAGAGGAGTTAGTCGCGATGCTTTGGTAGTTCCGGCTTCACCTGATGTGAATGCCTCCACTTTGATTTATCTAAACTGTCGTGATTCACTTAATTGCCGCTTTATCAATGTCAGAGAGTGGAGCATGTTAGGAGACAAAGTCAGTTTCGATTTGGAGCGTGCGAAATCTTTTCAATGGATTATCGAGAAAACTGGTGACCAAGGAACTCATATTGCAGATCGGGCAAGCGAAAACGCTTACAATGAGTGGTTGCTTTTCCCAATAAGTAGCGCTCAATTTAAGATTGCCGGGACCAAAGTTTTGCCAGACGGCAGCACGTTAGTTGTTTATCAAAAAAAATGACTGCAAGTGTGTGGTTCAGAGGCTTAACTTCGCCTTAGGGGCAGAGATATGATTACTTCAATTTTTTGCTCAGATTGTGATGAAACATTCCACAGTCTAGAAAACAGGATAATAGCGCCACATCTCATTCCGTCAAGGCGAGAGCGGAGCCCATTTTAGTCGATTCGTTTTAAAACGCCGCAAGGACTGTAGGTTATCCATTGTTTGGTGGTACCTTCGTTGAATATATATTTGTCCGTTTCGATTTGAAAATTTAGATGCTTTTTCGCAAATTCGATGGCTGCTTCTTTGGGATTGTTCCATGTCCAATCCGGAGATGTACGAGGAGCACCAGTGACTTGTTCCATAATTCCGTCCATCGCAATAATGTAAGAACCCGGTGTCACAAATTGAGAATAAGCAAGAAGCTCATTTGCAACGTGCTTTTTTGTGTGGCAAGAGTCAAGAATTACCATTACGGTTTTCGCGTCGCTAATGGTGCGACGAACATCTGAAAGAATCCTACTATCGACTGAATCGCCTTCGATCAGTGTAATTAGGGAAGACATTTCGTGTTCTTCAATTGCCCGGCGATTGTGGGCACGAATTTCGATATCGATCCCGACAATTTTGCCTTTGCCCATTGCTTTGCAGAGTGAAGCGTAAAATATTAGCGAGCCGCCGTGAGCAACGCCCGTTTCAACAATTACATCTGGCTTGATCGAATAAATAAGCTCTTGCATTCGGAAAGCATCATCCGGCAGCTGAATAATGGGACGCCCCATCCATGAAAAACTGTAGACGTACTTCGCATCCCAACCAGCTCTCAGCCAAGCTTGACCTACTGCAGCAAAGCCTTCTGGACTACTCAGTTGATGAACGACAGAGTCAGCATCGGTCGTTACTTTGACCGTTCCGCTGTCGCAATCAATTAGCAGGCTTTTAAGCCTTTGCTCCGTGACTTTCTCAGTTTCTGGACTTTTGTCCGCGTCGTGTTTAAACTGATCAATCATAAAAGCCTCACGAAGGATTGAAGTGCTCATCATTTCAGACAAAGCGAAAATCTCATCTATGTGTGACATAGAGGATTCTCTCAGGGGAACGCATATTATAATTGAAGAGGGTGTTTGTATCGACGCCTTCGTAAAGATAAAACCGGCCGGTGGGTGCGGGGATGTCACAATCGGCAGGAACTCTCACATTAATTCCGGATGCGTTCTTTATACTGGAAATGGTATCAAAATCGGTGAAGACGTTCTGATCGCTGCAAATTGTACATTCGCGCCAGTGAATCATGCCTTTCGGTCACGTAGTGAGAAAATTATCAACCAAAGGTTTGCACCAAGCAAAGGCGGGATCATTGTTGAAGATGATGTTTGGATAGGGGCCGGAACGGTTTTGCTCGACGGTACGCATATCCACAAAGGTGCGGTTATTGGAGCTGGTTCGGTGGTCAGAGGTGTTGTTGAAGCCTATTCTATAAACGTTGGCAATCCAACGGTGGTAGTGGGTTTTAGGACATGAAATGGACGGTTCTTGGTGCCGGTGGGTTCATCGGCTCACATTTAGTCGATTATCTAAGATCACAACGTTTTGATGTGGTGTCGGCAAATCGGGAATTTGATTTCAGTGGCGATGAGAATCTTGGACATGTCATCTATTGTATTGGGTTGACCGCGGACTTTCGGAATCGCCCGTTGGACACTGTTGAGGCGCATGTTTGCGTCTTGCGTTCGCTCTTGCAGCGTGGCAACTTTGAAAGTCTTCTCTATTTATCTTCCACCCGCGTTTATGCCAACAGTCAATCGACCGGCGAGGCATCCTCACTGGTTGTGCAGCCGCAGCAACTTTCCGATATCTATAATCTATCCAAGCTTTTGGGGGAATCGATGTGTTTGACGGTAGGTGGCTCTTCTGTGAGAGTCGCTCGGTTATCGAACGTCATCGGAGTTTCAAGGCTTAGCACCGATTTTTTGGGTCAAATTACTCAACAAGCTGTTACAGAAAAGAGGGTACGCCTGGAGACATCCCTGCAGTCGCAAAAAGACTTTTTGTTTATGGATGATCTCATGCCGGTTTTATCTCAGATTGCAATAACGGGCCAAAGCAGAATCTACAACGTTGCTTCGGGGCGGAATACAACTAACGCGGAAATTGTCGACATTCTTGTGCGCGAAACTGGAAGTGTGATTTCCGTCGCTCCAAATGCTCCGACATGGAGTTTCCCGCCAATCGATATAACTCGAATAAGTCAGGAATTTGGTTTCAAATCAGGCCTTTTTGAAGTTCGTTTTTCAAATATCATTGCTGAGATTCAAGATTCGCTCCCTGAATAGATATTTGATCACTCAATTCGTGTCACTCTCTTGGCGAAATGGAAACTACTTTTTTAACAGCTTTGCAATTCGATTCAGCGGCTTGTGTTTGAGTTCGTTAAGTTCATCTCCTAAGGTCTGAACCTTTTTTTTCAATTCCTCATTTTCTGCACGCAATTTCCGCTCCACCAAAGCATTTTGCTCGCTGACCAGTTGCAAATGTTCGTGGGCTTCGCTAAAGACTTTTATTGACTCGCGCTCTTTACCCAGCTTCCCTCGAAGCTTGTTTACTTCGCTTTCTGCCCAAGCGCATGAAACTTGCATTTCGTCGAATAATTTTCGCGATCGCTCTAACTCGGCTCGACTTCGCTCTAAATCTTGCGCGGATGTCGATAAGTTGACCAATGCAAGGGCAGCTACCTTTTTTAGGTCATTCGCGTCTTGAGCCAGGTTCTTGACTCTGACAAGGTAATTATCTGGATTACAATCACGAATTGCTTCTTCTAAGCCTATATGCTCAAGGTTCAACAGCCTATCAGGGTTGTACGGAGTTTCTCCAGTTGTGTGTCGCGTGAGCCGAATCAGCAGATCAATGATGAATGTCGACAGAGACAAATCACGGTTTGCATTCAAAATATAGGCTTTCTTTTTCTCAACTAAACGCACAATATCATTGAAGAAATCAAATCGATCGAATACTTCTGTGGTTCTCGAGCCCGCGTGAATACGATACTGAAAGAGATTATCTTCGAGGTACATTGCATTACCTTTTTCGAGAACATCAGTCCAGTAATCTATATCTGCATAAATATTCATACTGCAGTCAAACCCGGCTGCTTTGTCCTTAGTTCTAAACATCACGGGAGCCACAATCCAATTTTCTAGAGACACCATAAGTTTTCGGATGGCTTCACTTCCGTCAATTTTTTGGCTTTCTCCAAATGCTCTTTCAACGCTAGTAACTTGGCCAGAGCTATCGATAACGTCCCTTGCGCTAGTTACCAAGGATAAACTGTCATCATTCGCGAGTACATCAACGAATTTTTGCAAGCACTCCGGCTTCAAAATATCATCAGCACCGAAGAGCTCTATGAAATCGCCTTCAGCTTTCTCCATGCACAAATTGTAGTTTGGGCCACAGCCTATATTTGTTTCGTTGCGCCAATAACGAATTCTAGAATCTTTGGCTGCATATTCCTGAGCTAGTTCACTAGAACCGTCGGTGGAACAATTGTCAGAAAGAAGCAACTCCCAATTTTGATAAGTCTGCGCAACCACACTGTCAATTGCAGATCGCAAATAGTGCGACCTGTTATAGAACGGTAGCAATATTGAAACCTTATTTTCATTCATTTCCGATCTCACCACACCTTTGCTCCATTAACAATACAAGTAAAGTGGGGCGACTCACGTTTCAGATAGCGCCAGAAGAATTTTATCGGCATAGTCAATAAAACTAAATTTTTCGACGACAACTTTCTTGTTCAGAGCTCCGTGTTTATCGCGTAGAGCCTCGTCTTTGATATATTCAATTATTGCTTCTGAAAAAAGCCTAACGTCACCGTAGGGGATGGCTTTGCCACCAGCTCCGGCTATCATCTCGGGAGTTCCCCCTGCACCAGCAAAACACAATATCGGCAAACTTGCCTGCATTGCGTTGTGACCAACGCATGGAAAAGGGTCTTGCCGGGATGTGAGAATGAATAAATCGGATCCGTGAAACGCTGTTCGAAGATCTGCTCTTTCTTTAGCCCAGTGAATGCGTGATGCGTATTCACTCTGACGGATGTCCCAGTCCACATAATATTGAGGCGTGTGAGGAGCTATTTTGTTTCCTGAACCGAGCCATACAAAATGAATATCATGTTCAGTTGTCGCGAGTACAGACTGCGCTATGCTGAAAAATATGTCAACGCCTTTCCTTTGGTTGGGCGACCCACAAGCGAGCACGACCAAGCTTTCGCTGGAGATTCCCAATTCCTCTCGCCACTTCAAACGTGCGTTTGATTTATCAAAATCGGCAAAATTTTCATCGAGTAGCGCGCTGTGGATAACAGTTTCTTTGAACTGCAGATCACCGGTCCGTTTGTGTGCAAATTTTTGTACGAATTCCGCAGGAAACACAACCAAGTCAAGCTGCTTAAAAATCTTCGGGACAAAATTCGGGGGGTACGAGTCAGCGATTTCATGCACAAGGTTGACTACCTTCATTCCATGTTTTTTTGCTGCTTCCGCGTACAGACCGGTTTCTAGGCTATTTAGAATGCACCAGTTGGGTAGCTGTAAACCTATATTGTCATACAAAAGACTGAGGATATTCTGCCAATCATTATATCGAGAACTGTTGGCTTTGAAATTCAATACATGTCCAAACTTGCTGAAGTCGCTTTCGATAGGACCGCCTCGATCTAGCACTATAAGGCACTCCCAGCCTCTTTGGGAAAATTCCTGTGCCATTCTTAGAAGCAAAAGGGGGGCTCCCGTTCTCGAGGCTTCGTGGGCAGTCAAGATTATAGTTTGAGAGGAACGGGCGAAAGCTCTTTCACCTTTTTTTCGAGTTAGAGATTGAAGAAACTTTGCTAGTACTTCTGGATCAGGATTAAACTTGAAGACTAGTGACTCTGGGCTTTTTGTGACGGATGCTATAGATATTTGGGTTTCGTCAAGTCCGACTGTTTTTGAAGTCACATCGAAAAGAAGATCGAAATTTTCCAGCGGCAGTACCCCGTTGGCAAAGCCTGTCAAAATGAAGTGCGACAAGAGATTTTTGGACGGTAGTAAGCGTGTTTCGAGGACGAAACTCTTGATACCGTCTGAGCGCCCTTGAAATCGAACGAAGCGAATGGGACTTTTGGCCGAAGAGAACATTGTCTTTAGGCGCTGTAGACGAAACTTTTTTCCGTACGTTTGCGGGTGAAAGAAAGGTGAAAATAATCGATGTGGTTTGCCATTTTGCGAAAAATGGCAAAGAGGATTGATATTTGCTTTTTTGACGTCTTCATTTTTGGCCAAATAATAATTAGTATCGAAAAGAATATGAGGGTTGCGTCCTTCCAGCCAGCCTTGAGTAAGAAAGTGCACCAAGGGATCTATGGCAGAAAAATCTACATCATTGTTCTGGAGTTCATAGTACTCAACATCAAAGAGTGGGTGCGGCTGTAATTTTCTGGGCAACGGCTGATTCAAATACGCGGAAATACATTTTTCGATGGACAACTTTTTACCTAGCTGCTCAGAGACAAAGATGGTATCGATAAGCCCTGATTCGAATAAAATACAAGCGTTCCTTCGCTTCTGCGAAAGAACTTCTGGGGTACTTTCGGCGCTTCTTCTGCGGGTGAATTTTGGGTGCCTATATGACGTATTTATTGGAGAGGTGGCCTTTCCTATGGCAAATACCTCATCAAAAAAAAACTGTGGCATGTAACCCTGACCCGCGCCAATCTTGATAAATTCGTACAGCGAGGCTTCTGATTTACTCTTGAGTCCTGCAAATTGAGCGTAAAGCAGCGGGTCAAAGTCTTCACAAGGCTGCCGCCCTTCTTTATACCCAGACTGAATATAGTGCAAAAATGTGGCGCTGCCTGAGCGTGGCACATCTTTGTATTTCTCTCTGTAAAACTGATTGCTGAACAACGGATGTGGGCTTGAGTTTGAAGCACCTGACTGATTTAAAAAATGAAGCAGCGGATTGTTCATGGTCCAATCCACTTCACTGTTTTGCGACACATAAAATTGAGTATCGAAGAGTGGATGAGGATCCAGTGAAAGACTTGAACTATTGCTCAGATAATGCAAAATCAACGAATCTAAGTCTGGCTCGACATCGGTTGCGATTTGCGAAGCATAAAACTGAGCATCAAAAAGTTTTGATTGAAGTATTCGGTTTTTAGCGGCTGACATTTTCGACTCAGAATTAGTGTCGCTACTTGAAACCTTCGCAGGTTCAATTTTTATTGCATCGGTCTGCGTTCTCTCGGGTGTTTCATGGGGTGATTTTGAAAGTTTCTTTGCTAGTCGTTTCAGCATGATTGGTAATTTATTCTATGAGTAAATCTGTATAGTTGCCTGAGGTTGATTACGACTGCTTCTGGGCTGTCAATGAGGTATAAAAGCATCTTGAGCAGAAACAATTGAAGGACTTGGAATTGGAATGATAAATCGTCCACCCTGCTCTAAATAGGCGGATTGTTGTGAGATAATCTCTTTGGCAAAATTCCACGACAGGAGAAGCACGAAATCAGGTTTTGTTTGGAGCAGTTTTTCGACAGGAAAAATTTCGAGATGCTTCCCTGGCATAAAATGTCCCTGCTTTACCGTGCTTCGGTCAACGGCATAGTCCAAGGTTTCTAAGCCAATTCCAAAAAAGTTGAGTAGTGTACTGCCTTTTGCCGCTGCTCCATAAGCAACGATGCTTTTCCCCTCTGCCTTTAGCTTGTTCAGTATGCTCAACAATTGGTGTTGTAGATCTGTCACTTTGGTCTGCATGTTTAGCAGGGCAACAGGTTGGTCAAGTTTGCATTCGTGCTCCAGGGCAAGAAGGTCCGTTACTGCGGGCGAGACCGCAGTCCCTTTGGATGCGGTTATTCTCAATGACCCGCCATGTATCGCCAATCGCTCGACGTCGACAATATTGAGAGAATGACGTTCAAATAAATTCTTCAAAGCAGTCAATGAAAAATAGAATAAATGCTCGTGATAGATGGTATCAAATTCAGTATTATCAATCATGTCCTTCAAGTACGGTGCTTCGACGATTGCTATTCCGTCGTCTTTAAGCAATACGCTTATGCCTTCTACTACACCATTAATATCAGGTACGTGAGCTAAAACGTTGTTAGCGTGAATCACATCGGCAGCCTTACCTTCTGATTTTAGTTGCGTCGCAAGCTCTATTCCGAAAAATTCGGAGATTGTATTGACTCCTTTAGCTTGAGCAACCGCTGCAATATTTCTGGCTGGTTCTACTCCGAGCACGGGTATTCCGCCTTGAACATAATTTTGGAGCAGATAGCCATCGTTGCTAGCGATCTCAACAACTAACGAGTTGGACGACAATTGCCTTTCGGTGCATAGGCTCTCGGTAAGCGCTTGCGAGTGACGCAGCATGGTGTCAGAGAAGGACGAGAAGTAAGCGTAATTACGGAACAACTGTTCTGGTGGTACAGTTTCTGTGAGTTGGACCATAGTGCATCCTGTGCAGAAAACTAACTCCAATGGAAAAGAAGCTTCTTCCTCACTCAACTGCTCTTTCGTTAATAAACCATTTGCCAGGGGAGTGGTACCTAAAGACAAAACACTAGTCAATTTATTCGAATTGCAAGAGCGACATGATTTGATAATTGGCATTTTATTTCCGCCCGTAAAGTTGCATTGTCGACTGATTTGTCTGCTTGCTGAAAAAGTCGCGATACCACTCTACTGTCTTTTCGAGACCTGCTTCGATAGTGAATTTTGGCTTCCAGTCCAGTTGCTCTAAGGCTTTGGTTGAATCGAGGTATTGGGACTTGATTTCACCGCAAGCTTGATTGAGGATAGTTGGCTTAATATTTTCAGTTCTCATTACCTTAGCGATCATATTTGTCAACTCTAAAACCGTTAGCGGCCGCTCGGGGCTGAAGTTAAACCCCTGTCCGGCAATTTTCGATGTCATCCATTCTGCTAGCGTCAGGTATGCCAATGCAACGTCTTCAACGTAGATATAGTCACGAATATAGGTTCCATCGCTTCGAATTATTGGAGATTCGCCGCGCAGAAATGAGCGAATCACTCCTGGAATTATTCGTGACCAATTTAAGTCGCCGCCACCAAAAATGTTACCGCACCGAGCGATAGCTATAGGCAAATTGTATGTGTGCGCGTAACTCTGAGCAATGAGGTCAGTGCAGCTCTTTGTCACTTCATATGGATGCTTACCGGCCAGTGGCATGTCTTCTGTATAGGGCAGAATTGCAGACTCACCATATGCTTTATCGCTCGATGCGATGATGACGCTTTTGACCATGCTGTTGTGAATGCGGCATGCTTCCAGCAAGTTGTAGGTTCCACGAATGTTTGTCTCAAAGGTTGGAAGCGGATTTCGATGGGCGACAGAGACTATTGGTTGCGCGCCGAGGTGAAATACCGTCTGTATTTCCTGTTCATTGATTGCACGTTCTAAAGAGTTGAAATTTTCAAGTGCGCCATTAACAACTGTAACTTCGTCTAATGTGCCAGAGCGAATCAATTCAGACTGAGGGTCACAGTCATGCATTAATACGACGCAATAAGCCCCTTGCCGCACCAACTCTTTTACGAGCCAAGCTCCAACCAAGCCGGTTGCGCCGGTCACAAAAACTCTTTTGCTGTGCCAGTCGTATGTTGGCATTTGAGTACCGTTGTCCACCCAATTTACGTGCTTTAGTCGCAGTGTTATGGTAGCTTGACTACCAAATGCACGAATTAGTCTCGCTTAAGTTAGCGTGCTAAAACCTGATTGTTTTCTGTAGAATGTCGTCAGTTGGCTATTTAAGGCATTTTAAAGGTTGTCGAATTTGAAGCTTAAGATACTTTTGGTAACGGAGCAACAGGTTTCGGGTTGCGAGATTGCTTAATTATTTCAATTCTGCGAGGTCTCTACCTGCGTGCTGTTCGAATGGCTCTCGGCGTTTCAAAACTCAAGAAGGAGCTTTATTAGGAGCAAATCATGAATTTGAAACAGACGGCAAAAAAGTGAATAACGACAAGCAACTATCTGAAGTAAGAGGCTTTGCATCATGAAAGCGGTAATTTTGGCGGGTGGATTAGGAACACGCTTAAGTGAGGAAACTCATGTGCGCCCGAAGCCGATGGTTGAAATTGGTGGCAAGCCAATCTTGTGGCACATCATGAAGATCTACTCTCACTATGGCATCAATGAGTTCATTATATGTTGTGGTTACAAGGGCTACATGATCAAAGAATACTTTGCTAACTACGTTCTGCATTTAGCAGACGTTACTTTCGATATGAAAAATCAGAGCACAGAATTTCATAGCAACGCTCATGAGCCGTGGAAAGTGACCCTTGTTGATACCGGTGAAAATACGATGACCGGCGGTCGTTTGAAGCGCGTTGCAAGATATTTGGATAATGAACCATTCTGCTTCACTTATGGTGACGGTGTAAGTGATTTGAATATTCTAAAACTCATTGAGTTTCACAAAAGCAATAATTCACTTGCGACGATTACTGCGGTGCAACCACCAGGAAGATTTGGTTCGCTGCAAATCGAGAATGGAAAAGTTTCTGCATTTGTAGAGAAGCCTGAGGGTGATGGCGGCTGGATAAACGCTGGTTTTTTCGTTTTAGATCCTAAGGTGCTTAGTTATATTGACAGCGACGATACGGCATGGGAGCAAAAGCCTTCTGAACAATTGGCAAGGAATGGAGAACTCGGTGTCTTCAAACATACAGGATTCTGGCAAGCCATGGATACTTTGAGAGACAATAGCCAACTAAATGCAATGTGGTCGAAAGGCAAAGCACCCTGGAAGTGTTGGTGAGTGTGTCGTGAGATTTGAGAAAACAACGTTGAGTGGTGTCTACGTCATAGAACCTGAGCTATTAAGCGATGAGCGAGGTTTTTTTGCCCGTAGTTTTTGTCAAAAGGAATTCGAGGCAGCGGGTTTAGAGCACAATTTCGTGCAGTCCAGTATCTCGTTTAATTCTAAAGCTAGAACTTTAAGAGGTATGCATTTCCAAAATGCGCCGCACGAAGAAATTAAATTGGTGCGTTGTACAGCTGGCGCTATCTACGATGTTGTAGTTGATTTGCGGGAAAGTTCCAGTACCTATAAGCACTGGCTGGCTGTCGAACTGAGCGCTTCTAATCGTAAAGCACTATATATTCCGCGTGGATTTGCTCATGGTTTTGAAACGCTTTTAGACAACAGTGAAGTGCTCTACTATATTAGCGACTACTTTATCCCGGAAAGCGCTGCGGGAATACACTATGCAGACCCTGCCGTTGGCATCAGTTGGCCGCATCCACCAGAAGTTATCTCTGAGCGTGACCTGGCATTGGGCAGTTTAAAGACGTCGAATTGACATTGCCAGATGTCTCTCAGCGTTGACTTCTGGCTTTATTAGCCAAGAGTTCTGCGTCTAGTTGCATTTTCAATTCTTTGTAGCTGCGCAACTGGCTGGCCGCTTTAGTTTCATATTCGCTTTTCAATGCGGCAATCTCTTTTTCGTGCTGCGATTTTAGTTCGGTGATGTTTGAGTCTCTACCAACGACTTTGTCTTCAAAGAGTTTAGCGCGAGCGTACAGATCAACTGCAATCCACGCCTGATGTTCGCGCAATAAGCTCAGCCTGTTGTCTATATACGACATCAGATCACCCTCGACTAAAGCAATATGCTCCCAGGACGCTCCACTAAGAGGATTGAAATCTTTGAACTGTTGGTAATTCGTCGGAGTAAGCTCATCTAAGAATTTGCGAAATCCTTGCCTTGCGAAATAAAACGAGTGCTCAAACTTAGTCGTCAGGGCATCCTCAGTGCGAGCCCAGGAGTTGTTGGTTAGGTAAACTGGGGCGAAGGCGATTGGTTCACCCGTGTAGCGATTTAGAATGAAACCTCCGCGCTTTTGGGTCGCGAGGCACACGTCATCCTTCGACCAATCGTCGTTTTCTACTATAAAAGTTGTTGAGCCTTCGCGCTTTAGCAGCGTTACTTGCTTTCCAAAAATGGCTACGTTTCGCCCAGTAAATGATCTTAGATAATCTGCGAATTCTTTGAAATTAACCACTGTTTCGTCTGGATCGAGAGTTATCAGCCAGGAGTCCTCGCTCGCGTAATTTGATACCATGTTGCGTGCGTATGTGAGATTTGGAATAAAATTAAGATCAACCCGATCTTGAAAGAACTGCTCTTCGACAATTTTTATCTTGTTATGTTTGTCGAGTCGTTTCAGAGAATCGAAAAAACTGCCCGGCACTTCAAATTCGTGACCGGCCCAAGTCTTTCTATCAGCAGCCAAACCTAATATGACTTCATCTACGGCATCGATGTAAGTAGCGATGCTTTCCAATAGCAAAGCGTGGTCAAATCCAATCAAGCTGAGTACTGAAATTTTATTCATCATCTCTATTTCCCGTAACCATTGTAGGATGCCGACAGGTCAATGCTCCAAGCTACCAATATACGAAGAAATGCGGTGTTAGTCAGTGTTTTAAAATCCTTTGACAGAAATCTTTAATCAACATCAGTCAGGGCTACCAGCATGTGCAACTGCTTGAGGTTTATTGCGATTTTTCAAAGCCGCTTAATTTCATTGTAAACGTGCTTTTGATCAGCGCGAAACATAGAAAGAGCACGAACGAAACTATTTTCAGAGTGTAGAAATATCTGGCTTCAAGATGAATGAAAATCGTCGTCGCTGCGTTAGCGCTGAATAGCGCGCCGAAGAATAGGAAATTCCAGAGTTCCTCCCCTTTGAGTTTTCTGGCGAGGCTCACACCCAAGGAGCGCACTAAGCAAAAGACTAGCGTGCCTAAATAGAGCACAAACTCCAGATGTAGTTGCGACAAAGGTCCAGGAATTTGAAAATCAGTCGTTCCATCTCTCCAAGCTTTTCTCGCAGCGGGAAATTTCAAAACAGTCCAATGAAAAGGATGGGTCAGAAACGTCATAATCGAGCTGCGCTTATAATATTCGTCCGGAAAAGCAAAGGGGCCTTTTGCATTCACCTCTTTTTGAATATAAGTGGCTAGTTCCGGGTTTACTCTTGCTGCAACCGTTTCTCCGGCATCAATTAACGCATCATCGTGATCTCTCGTGCGCATAAGATTTTCATCGCGCCAGTTCGCTTCCCAGTAGTGGTCCCACTGCAGCCAGTTGGTGCTCTTGTATTGATACAAATTCCAACAACGATATGGTGCCGTCAATGCATTGAACACCAATAGTGCCACAAGGATAAAAGTTAGTGCTGGCCATGCTTTTAAGACGCTTTTGACGGAATTATGACGTTTCTTTGCCGCGCGCTCCAAGAAATACCATGCAAAAATCACAGCTGTAAAAAGAAGTCCACCTTTGCTCAAAAAATCGCAGACAACCTCGTTTTGGGCTCGCATGTAGGCAGCGAGTGCGAGAAATACTCCGCCCCAGACCGCGTATGCCCAGTGATTTTCTCTGATCGCCCTTAACGTATAGAGGAAGCCCAATGAAAGCTGGGCTATGGATAATGTCTCAGAAAGAACCACTCCTCGATTGAGCAAATGCCGTTCAAATAATCCCAAACAGCAAAGAGACAAAGGAATCAGAAAACACAAGACTGGTCGCTGGGGGTAATTTCCGAGGGCGCGGACATTGAAAAGAACGCAAGCCCAGAAAGCGCACGTGAGCACCGTGAAAAACAACACGATTGGAAAATCGGGTCCAAACATACGCAAGCATGCGGCTTCCGTAAAAGCATTACCGGGAGCAAATAACCGCAAACGCCAATATTCATATTCAGTAAATTGGCCTCGCCCCAAGTGCGTCGCCATTCGCGCATAAATGCCCGCGTCACCATCTCCGTAAAGGTTCACAACATCGGCTAATTTCGCCATGCGTGGAATTTCCTGTGCCCCAGTTGTTGTAAATCCAACGGCTGTGACAGGAGTGTTTAGCCCTTGAGGCAGCGCACAACAAAGGAGTATGGCAAAGTACGCGCACCAGATAAGTGTTTTCTTTTTTAAAGTCTCGCGAGAAAACTCACAGCCAGCTGATTGACTCGCTTCTTGTGGCATCTCAGTTTCGGATACGATCATAGTTGTATGCCTTCATAGTCTGCCTAGATGCGCTTCACAACCAGGAATGATAGCTGGGGGCTGCTTGTATTGCGTTACACAGTCCTAATACGTGCGGTAAGATGTTCGCCGTCTCATAATCCCACTGCTCTAGATCTAGAAAATTCTAAGACACGCAAATTCTCACTTAGCGATTTCAGTCGAGGTAGCCAAGTATAATGAGCCGGTATTCTAGCTTCAGCAGCGAGACTTAAATGGCAACACTGGAACAAGATAAGGCTCTCTCAACCGATGGTGTCATGCCTGACGTAGCCATGCTCGACGCTTTTCAGCCTGATGAATTAGGGCTGCCTTCAGCCACAATCATTGCCGGCAAAAAGGCGGCGCCCGTCAGTTTTCCTCGCTACGTATTCAGCAAGGTTAATGAACTGCGCTTCATCAAATTCGCTTTTGTTAGCTTTGTAACTAATAATTTGAGACGACGTTATCAAAGATCTGTACTCGGATTCGCCTGGAGCATGCTCAATCCATTGCTGATGATGGTTGTACTGACGACGATTTTCTCCCTGCTTTTTCATCGCGACCCAAAGACATATGGCATGTATATGTTCACCGGTCTGTTGCCATGGCAATTTATTTCAGAATCAATCGCCATCGGTTGTATGTCCATCACAAATGCCGAAGCCTTTATGAAGAAGGTCTATGTACCAAAGCTATTTTTTCCTCTGGTTACTTGTTCCACTGAATGTGTCAACTTCGTTCTGGCCTTGACCAGCATGATTCTTTTAGCAATGTGCGTGGGTCTCAAACCGACCTTTGCATTGCTCGTATTGCCAGCGGCAATTGCAGTCACCTTTTTGTTCACTTTTGGAATTACATTGTGCCTGTCGGTTGGCACTGTTTATTTCAGAGATTTGACGCACATTGTCAAAGTCGTGCTGCAAAGTTTCTTCTACTTTATTCCGATCATTTGGCCTTTGAATGCTTTGCCTGAGAAATATGCTCACATTTTCCTTTCCAATCCTTTCACTCACTTCATTCTGTTGTATCGCTCTTTGATCTTTGACGGTCAACTGCCTCCTGCTCAAGAATGGGGCTGGTGCATCATGTACGCAACATTGACCTTAACCGCCGGTTTCTGGGTTTTGCAGAAAAAAGAAAAGGACATCATTTTTAGACTATGAGCGATGTACACATATCAGTAAGAGACGCCTCTCTCCGTTTTCGTTTGTATCGAAATCCTACTCCTGGTTTGAAAGAAACAGTGATGCAGACATTTCGTCGAAAGAAGACTAACGCTGTCACCGAATTTGATGCGCTCAAAAATATCAATTTGGAAGTAAAAAGTGGTGACCGTTTGGGCATCGTCGGTCTGAACGGTGCTGGTAAATCGACCCTGCTTAAGACGATCGTTGGCATTTATCCGCCGCAAGTGGGTGAAATTGAAGTTAAGGGCAAAATTACGCCCATGATCGAATTAGGAACTGGTTTTGATCATGAATTGAGTGGTCGCGAAAACATCTTCCTCAACGGAGCTTTGCTCGGTCGTTCATACAAGATGATGAAGTCTCTAGAGAATGCCATCATCGAATTCTCTGAACTCGGCGAAATGATTGATTTGCCGATCAAATACTATTCCACTGGTATGCATGGTCGCCTCGCTTTTTCTATCGGCGCTATTGCCGATCCAGAAATTCTTTTGATGGATGAAATCTTTGCTGCTGGCGATGCTCAATTCGTTTCTAAATGTATGAACCGTCTTCATCAAATGATGGATAAATCGCAAATTCTGGTTCTGGTATCACACGACAACAATCACATTCTCGAACTTTGCAATCGCGCCATTGTTATGTACAAGGGACAGGTTGTTTTTGAGGGTAGCCCACAAGAGTCAATTGACTATTACATGGAAAATATTGTCATCGATGCTACGCACCCGGCTCAGCCTACCTTCCACGAAGAATTTGTCGGTGGCGACGCCTCTGCAGTCGCCGAAGTGGACGGTCCCATTGCGCCCGTCACCGATCTGGTTACAACAGTTGCAGTTTAAAATCCTACCGAGAAACTACAAATGGTATTTTGTTCGCTGATTTTCATGTTTGTTTTTCTGCCGGTGGTTCTAGCCGCGTATTTTTTGCTGAGGTCGATTCCCGCTCGCAATGCCTTTTTGCTGTTCGCTAGTCTCTTTTTCTATGCCTGGGGCGAAATTAAATTCGTCTGGATCATGCTTTTGTCTATTGTCGTCAATTATTCTTTGGCTATAGTCATTGACGACACTAAAAGTCCTGCTTTGCGCCGTCTATTTTTGACTTTGACTGTAATCGTTAATCTTGGTTTGCTCGCGTTTTTCAAATACTCAGGCTGGATCGTTGCCAATTTGAATAATGCTTTGACAGCTGCCGGTCAACAAACCATTAATTTGCCACCGGTTGATTTGCCGCTGGGCATCTCGTTCTTTACATTCCACGCTCTCTCTTATGTAATCGATATTTATCGCAAGCAAGCAAAAGCCCAGCGCAATCCAGTCAATCTCGCTCTCTATATTTCGCTGTTTCCACAGCTAGTGGCAGGTCCGATTATCCGCTACCACGATGTGTGCGACCAGCTAACAGAGCGCATTGTCAGTGTCGATAAATTTGCTGAGGGTGTACGACGTTTCGTCACAGGGCTCGGCAAAAAAATGCTCATTGCTAATACTGTGGCAGTACCTGTCGACAAAATTTTTGGTTTATCGAATAGTCAGCTCACCCCTGAGCTGGCCTGGCTGGGCGCTGTCTGCTACATGTTGCAGATTTATTTTGATTTCTCTGGTTATTCAGATATGGCGATAGGCCTTGGCCTGATGTTCGGTTTCCGCTTCCTGGAAAATTTCAATTATCCCTATATCGCTCAGTCGATTCGGGAATTCTGGCAGCGTTGGCATATTTCTCTCTCAAATTGGTTTAGAGATTATCTCTATATTCCTTTGGGCGGAAACCGACATGGTGAGTTGCGCACTTGCTTGAATCTGGTCACAGTCTTTTTCTTATGTGGACTCTGGCATGGTGCCAGCTGGACCTTCGTTTTCTGGGGGCTATATCATGGTTTCTTTCTTGGCGTAGAAAGGCTGGGCTTTGGCAAAGTGCTGAAGTCAGTGCCTGCTCCGATTCAGCACCTCTATACTTTATTTGTTGTTTTAATTGGTTGGGTCTTTTTCCGTGCCAATTCGTTCTCGCAAGCAATCGCTGTTTGCCAGGCAATGTTTGGCAAAGCGGCCGTCGATTCTTGTGATACCAGTGCCGCGTTCCTGCTCGATGGCCGCCTGTGTTTCGTTCTTCTAGTGGGTGTTTTGATTTCAACACCAGTCATGCGCAATTTTGTTTTTGCTCCAGCTCTTTCGGTTGAAGCGAGACAGCCGGCGTTTGTTCTAGCGACTGTGCGCACTTTGCTCGTCGTCGGCATCCTTGCTTTCGCCATTATGGAGATGGCTTCGGGAACCTACAATCCCTTCATCTATTTCAGGTTCTAACAACACAGTCTGTCAATCTATGACGTCCATTGAGGACGCACCATGGGCGGTATAAATTGATCTCGAATTCGCCATTGTCGACAGATGTGAAATCAACTTCTCAGTTGAATCAGCTCGAACAGGCTTTAAAGCTACATGTTCAGCCAAACTGGGAAAACGCAGTCACTGTTGGTATTTTTATTGCCACTGTAGTATTTTTTACAGCCGCTGCCGCCTGGACGACTGCTTCCAATCAATCGTCGGTCTCTCCAACTGAAAAGCGTGTGCTCGCGCCGTTTCCCAACTTGCACACAGTCAAGAAAGATTTGCCGAAATTTGCGCAAGGCTTTGAGAAATTCTATAACGATCGATTTGCATTTCGCTTACCCATGGTGGCAGCACGCAATTTTCTGCTACTAAGGGCATTAAATTCGTCCGGTCACAGCCTGGTGGCTATTGGTAAAAACGAGTGGTTGTATTATGTCGAATCCTCTGCGCTTGCGCCTCAGTGCAATCTGGAACCTTTCACTGATACTAATTTGCAGTTGTGGGGACGAGCGATACAGGCTCGAAAGAATTTCTTGGCAGAGAATGGCATCAAATATCTTTTTTTTGTACCACCTGAAAAAGGCACTATTTGTCCAGAAAATTTACCAGCTCGTTTAAAGGTGCATCCTGGCCAGACTCGTTTGGATCAGTTGCAGGACTATTTGCGCGCCCACACAGATGTTGATTTTATCGATGCCAAAGCTTTGCTTTTAAAATCCAAGCCCGGGCAGTATCCGCTTTACCATAAGCCCGATACCCACTGGAATCAATACGGAGCGTTTCTTGTGGTGCAAGAGATGTTCAAGCATATTCATTTGCAGTTTCCCGCCGTTAAGCCTTATTCGCCCTATGACTATCGGCTCACAACCGATTATCCCTTCAAAGGCGATCTTGCCAAAATGTTGGGGTTTGGAGATTTCCTCGCCGAACGCTGTATGTGTGTCGTCATGGAGCATGAAAGGGCTCATTTAAAAGCTGATGCCAAAATTGCTCCAGTGCCTGATTGCTGGGTGCCTTCTTTCGCCTGGGTTCACCCTGACTCTACTTTGCCCCGGGTGTTTGTTCTGCGTGACTCATTTTTTGGTTATTTGATCCCCCTATTTGCCGAGCGAGCCAGCTTCACCGAATTCCACTGGAGTAATAGATTGATAGCGCCTCAGGTGCTTGCTCAAAAGCCCGACCTGGTCGTAGATGAAATGGCTGAACGGCATCTTTATGATCACGAGCCGGAAAATATTCCTCAGTTTTTGCTAAGTAAAACGATCGCCGCCGGCGGTGTTGAACGTCCTCCTGCATCTTCATACAAAGCAGTTCTTGCCAATTTTGATCATCAGTTTGAGTTGACAAATATAGTGGTTAGTCCAAGTAAGTCTGGATTGCTGGTGAAACTACAATGGCGCAGCTTGACTGAGCAAGTATTGAAGCGACGAGTGAGTGTGCACGCCATGTCTGATGCCGGTGTTGTGCTTGCCCAGGCTGAATATGACCAGGATGCCTTTGCTCGAACAATTCCTGCCTTTAGTGAATGGACTGATACAGTTGAAATCCCCCGCAGCAGAGGACTTAAAATCACTCAGTTAGGCATTAATTTGCATTCTACCGATGGCAATTGTATGGCTGCTGTAGCGGCAAAAACCGATTGGGGAACAGCCAGAGTGTTGTTAGGTCTCAAGGATTTAGAAGCAAGGAATGTCCATTGAGACCGTAACAGTTAAGGTCGTGGAAGCTATCCGTTCTGACAAGGAACCTGAATCTGCTTCCTTTAATTTCTTTATGCGCTCACGTGCAGTCAGTTCTGCGGCTATTTTTCTTGTCCTCTTTATTGCTGTCGCCGGCACTATTGGTCACAGAGAGCGCATTGATTTTCTCATTCGTAAATTGTCTGCAGATTGCTGGTGCCCAAGGTTCGAACGTTTTTTGTGTTCATCATCTAAACCGAATATTTTACTTTTGAGTTCGTCGGTTGGTTTAGTACCTTCTTTGATGAGTGATATCAAAAATGGTGCGATCGCTCAACCAAAGAGTGTAATCCAGCTGCAAACGGCTAGTGTGAATTACGCCTGTCCAGCTTTTTTCCTGGAAGCCTTGGCTGGTCATGGCATTAACAATGTCTCGGCCGCACACATGGGTATTCCCACTGCAAACATTACCGACGATCTTTTGCTTTTAAAAAATGCGGTGGCGTTTGGCAAGAAACCAGATGTCGTCATTTTTGCCGTAAACGTTAGAGATTTTGTGGTGCCAGCAAACTGGCCAGCCATTGAAAAGCTTGATGAGCCCATCCAATTCGCTTTGGGTGACATCTCGCCTGTGCCTGTCTGCTCATCCGCTAGCCGCTTGAGCAGACAACTTCTCGTCTACGCCAGACCGAGCGTTTTGACTCGTTATATGGATGAGCAACGTTTTTATTTTGCTTATCAAACTTATCGTGGCACGTGCAAGATGCCCCTGTTTAAAGCATTATTTGGTCAGTCGGATATTTTGCGAAACCGTATGGCGACAGAGTCTGAATCAGAAAATCACTACGATGCGAAAATTGCAGGCAGGATCAATTGCCTCATGCTCAATCCTCAAACCCAAAATGAGATTCTCGCATTGAGAAATAAAAAGTTTGAAGCCCGTCAATTCGAGGCGTTCAAACAGTCTATTGCCCTGTGCGAAAGGCACGGAATTAAGCTTGTCATCACCCAGGTGCCTCTTTACCCAGGCATGTGCGCGCCCGCCGTCGTTGAAAGGCGCTACACCGATGCAATTGCTGCTGCTGCTTGTAGAAAAGGAATTTTTGTCACCAATTCAGGCAAGCCAATCGATTATTCCTATGGTGATTTTAGCGATTTGTTGCATTTGAATGGAGTTGGCGGTGAACGCTTTTTTTGGCGTCTTGCCGACTACATCTCTATTCATAAAACTGAGTTGCTAAGCCGCTAAGGTTCAAGTAGCAGAACTTTCTATTACCATGTATTTTCGCTTGATGTTTAAGAAGCGACGCTCGAACAATTCGTAAGAAGCGCTCGAAGCAAGCAAGGTTAAGATGATGATTGATAGACACATTAACACGCCGAAAAATGTGTTACTCACAGGAATCTTTGTCATGCTCAAAGCTTTAACGACAAGGCAGATGACCAGCGGATGTAGCATGTAAATGCCATATGAAATCTTACCGAAATAGGTAAGTGGTCTTTCCAGTATTTGCGGTAATCTTTGTCCGCTCAAAGTCAGGGTCAAAAGCAATAATGCATAGACAATGTCGCAACCAATTTGTTCGTGAAGCTGAGACCATGCTTGAGATAGGCATACAATCATGCATGCGGCGACGGTTAGCCTAAATAGATTGTTGCGCGTAAGATTGACGAATAGCTCACGATGTTGCAGAAGCAAATAGGCCGCTGTGCCGCCAATGACCATAGCTTCAATCTGGAATATATTGACGCAATTGAAAGCCACCGCCAAGTGCTGCTGCAATTGTGGTGTCATTTGCCAGCCTGAAAAGAAAAAGATGTAATTGAAAACGAGGACAACAATCACTTTGACCGAGAGCACGCCGGAAAGAGCGAGCAGAGGTCTGTTACCCAACTTTTTCATCAGTACTGGCCACAGCAAATAGAATTGTTCTTCTACGCCGACAGACCAGGCTTGAGCAAAACCAAGCATTGCTGGATAAACCATCAAAGCGATGTTAGGTAAGAGAAAGGCAAGCAAACCGAATTTAATTTCCCACGACTGAAATTGGGCTGCAGCCAGAGTGGCTATCATAGATGGCTCTTTTACAACGAGTGAACTCGCTGGCATGGCAATAGCCACCGCCAGCAGTGCATAGTAGAGAGGCCAGATTCTCAGAACACGGCGCAAATAAAACTTCTTTATGGCAATTGTCCCTGTTTTTGCTCGTTCGGTTAGCAATAAATGGGTAATTAAAAAACCGCTCAACACAAAAAAGACTCGCACACCATGATTGCCCAGGTGTTCGATCCAGCCGAACGGCTGTGAACCGAGTCCGGCTAGCCATCTGGCTTGAGCTGTGTGATGTATAAGCACTGCAAAGGCGGCAAAAAACCGAACCTCAGTCAACCAGGGAAAATGAATTGGTTTAGCAGCTTCGCGAGTATTTGCGACATCTAAGTGAAGTGACTGTCCAGTAAGCTCTTGTGGAGCGGCAGTCGAATTGACCGAGGGCAATGTTTTGACCTTCTTGTTGACTACCGGAAAGCATCGCACATTCCGGGCGCAAAGCTGTTAACTCGAACTAATTAGAGGCTCGTCGCTGATGATGCTTTTTTAAGACAGATAAGACTAAAAGTATACGAATCGTGCGGTCCAAGTCTAAGGCGCGCAGTGACTCGGCGAAAAGAGCAGCCGCCACTCGTAAGCGTCGCACTAAATCCGGTGACAAATAAGTTTGAAACTAGTATTTCATCACTTTGGCAGCAAAATCTCGCATGCTTGCATAGCAAGAACAGGATGCTTTCTCCAGACCATCTCTGTCCAGTACTTTGACTCTACCTCTTACATATGTAATGAGGCCGTTTTTCGCAAGCGCACCAGCGGCTATGTTTACGCTAGTGCGTGAGACACCGAGCATTAATGCCAGAAATTCTTGAGTCAAAACGAATTCATTTTGTTGGCAGCGATCTTGTGTTTGCAGAAGCCAGCGAGCGCATCTTTTGCTGACATCATGCGAACGACTGCAAGCGGCGTTGCGAGCAACCTGATCGAAGAAAATAACAGAGTAACGATCGCACCACAGTTTTAGATCTGGATGCTTTTTGACGAGTTGGGCAAATATCTCTGCCGGTATTACCCAGGCGGTTCCTGTAACCTGGCAGAAGACCATCTCTTGAGAAGTGTCAATGCCCATGGCGATGGGCAGTCCGAGCATTCCTTCGTTGCCTACTGTAGCTATTTCAATAAGACTTTCGTTTTCCATTTTCAAAAGAACAGAAATGACGCCGCTTTCAGGAAATACAACTGATCTTATGGGAATGTTTGGCTCACTAAGAGTGTCTCTTAGATCCAGATGAGTGAACTCAGCCGACTTTAGAATGGTTTCGGCAATGTTGAGAGGAAGACGTCTTAAAAGATTATTGCGGGGATTTGTTGAAATCACTTTTTTACCATTTGACGTCGATTTAAGGGCGAGGCAAAGCCGCCCGACCGAACAACGAGATCGGGCAGCGTTGCTTGATTTAAAGCTTAGACCTGTTCAGTTCATAGCGACAAACAACTATGTCACCATTCGTTCCCGATTTAGTGTTCTGTTTGAGTTGTTTACTAAATGTTCCGCGCATCTGTTCACAAATGAACACAAATGCCCAAAAGGCTTAAGCTGTCTGCTCTTTCCAATTATTTTGATCGAGTTCTTCTGGCGAAAGAGGTTTTAAAGTCTTCAGATTTGGATGCGCTGGCTCATAAACGTGCCTCAGCAGCACTTTTCGCAACTGTTCGGGATCGAACGGTTTGCTGATAAAGTCGTCCATGCCTGCTTTCAAGGCTTTTGTTCGGATATTGTCGTCGACGCTTGCTGTAAGCGCTATTACAGGGGTACGGGAGGAGGCTATTAACTCTCGCTGCCGGATTTGTTTAATGCAAGCAAGACCATCTATACCGGGTAGGCCTATATCTAGTAGAACCGCTGCATATTTCGTCTGGCTTAATGCGGCAAGAGCTTCTTCAGCCGACGATTTCACTTGCGATTGAAAGCCAAACTTTTCCAACAAGTGTTTCAGTACGAACTGATCGTGCTGATTATCTTCTATGACTAAAATCGTCAGTGATGCCATTGAGTGAATTGTGCCCCGACTACAACCTGGAAATATGCCCTAGTGAAGAGAGCGCAATAGGCGATCATTTGGTTCCTTGTTGAGAGGAAAAATTTACTTTCGGTGCGATTTTTTCACAATAAGTGGCTCAGGCGACGGAGCGACTACCTTCTTTTTCGACAATTTGAGCCGGCTGCGAGTCTTCTTTTAGAGTTTCGGGCAGCTCAACCTTATCTGTAATGTAGGCTTCCAAACCACCTTCGACAAGCCCCTTAATCTCTTTCAAAAAGCGGGCCGCTGGTCCGCCGTCAAAGGCTCGGTGATCGAAGGTGCAGGTAATAGTCATAATTGGACGAATCACCACTTGACCGTCGCGCACGACTGCCTGCTCTTCAAGCTCGCCAATGCCGAATGTAGAAGACGTTGCGCAGGGGGCAATGAGGCTTTTAACACCCAGTTTTCCCAGAGACGTCAGACCAAATGTCGCGCCCAGGTGCTTTTGCCGCATCGAGGGCAAGCGCGTGCCAAACCACAGCACCAGCCGCCTGAACAAATTAGGCATATTGTTGAACCAGTTTTGTGTGGCTAGATAGGGCATCTTGGCGATATCGCTATGTCCGTAATTCTGCAATTCAATAGAGATCTGATCCAGGGCTTTGCTGTCTGCGTTTTCGATGATGCCAAAGAAGACTGCAGGATGTGTGCCGATAATGCGTTCAACTGTAAAGCCGGCAACAACTTTGTTGAATACGACTTTTCTGCCCAGGGGCAGTACAGCCGTGCGCGACGCTGGATGGCTTCGTTGGGCTATTGATATTGCTTTAAGTAAAATGGCTGTGTAAGTGATTTTGCGCCCCGAAGTTTCGTAACGCTTGCTCAGCTCTTTGCTGTAACTCATGTCTAAATCCATAAAGAGATAAGCAGGCACGGCTTTTCCGGCAACCGTTGTAATCATGTCGAGCACATTAAAACGCGCTCTCGATTCATCTAGAATGTGGTAACCGGGATGGTCTGCCATCAAATCGAATCTCCATCTGTTCCTGGACTATGCACAGCAAGACTCAAACTGTTGATTTTTGTTTCTGACCAACTCGAGATTATTAAATCGAAATATGAGCCAGATTGTCTCGTCACGCCTCACGCAAGCAGTAAAATTGGCGCATGCAAAGTGCAGTTATGAATTCGCCAGATTATACAAATGTACCCGGTGCTTCCAAAATGAACTTCCCTGCTGACTGGTCGCTGGGACGGTTGTATGTTGAGGATCTTTATGCCGGTCAATTGTTTATTGGCGACGCACAGGGAGTTGTGGACTTACAAGACAGTCGAATAGCGGGTAAACGCACATTTTTAAAAGTTCGTTCTGATTCTAAGGTCGATTTGAGCTGTCTGGAAAAAATTGGCGCGGATGCGCTTTATTCGCTCTCATTAGCCAATTCTCAAGTTGATGACTGGCAATTGAGACATCTTGCTAATTTGACCGGTTTGAAAGCTTTGCACGCCGAGCACACGAGTCTTAAAGGCTGGGGCTTTGAGCAATTGTTGTCCCTGCAGAATCTGGAAATATTGACTTTGTGGTGGACGCGAATTGGTGATGCCGCCTTCAATCACATCGCTCGCTTGAAAAACTTGAAAGTGCTGATTCTTAGTTGTACTGAAGTCTCAGATGCTGGTGTTGAACAATTGCAGGCTTTGACAGAGCTTGAAGAAATAGATCTCTGGGCTGCTCCAATAACGGATCGGTCTGTCCAGGCGCTTGCGCAATTGAAGAAACTTTCAGCACTTGGTCTTGCCAGTACGAAACTTAGCGACCAGGGCTTGAGTGCCTTGAATGGCAAACAGGGCTTGCGCTCACTCAATCTGGCCAGAACTGAGGTCGGCGATACTGGTATCAAATATTTGAGCGGTGTCAGCGATTTGAAAAAACTCAATCTCAGTGAAACTGCTGTAACTGATGCCGCGATGCCGTCACTGACCGAACTTAAACATCTGCAGGAGCTAAATCTATCTCACAGCAAAATCTCGGACGCCTCTGTTGATGCTATTTTGCGCATGCCTAATCTGCAATCTCTCGATATCAGCAAAACGGCTGTGAGCTCTGAAGGTCGAGAGAAGCTGCGCAAGTCAAACAGTTTGCAGACGGTTGTGTTTGCCATTTAGAGGACATGCCGTGTTGGAACTCAAAGTTTGGGCTAAAGAAAGTCGCTTTGCCGAAAAGCCATGGCTAGTTCTGGGCAAAGGACCTACCTTTTCCAGACGCGATGACTTTGACCTCGATGCTTATAACAAATTTTCTTTGAATCACGTTGTGCGTGAAGTAAAAGTGGAGATGGCTCACATTATCGACATTGATGTCGCCGAAAGCTGTGCCGCTTCTTTGCTCAAAAATTGTCAATTCTTGCTGATGCCGCGCATTCCTAATGTGCGGCATTTTCCTGGAGAGTATCTGACTCTTGCCGACTGGTGCAAGTGTATTCCTGAGCTTGCTGAGATGGATCGTCAGGAGCGTTTAGTCACTTACGATTTTGCTCACCTTGATAGTGACGATCCCTGGACTATTGTCGCTCGCTATTTCAGCTCGGAAGTGGCTCTGGGCATACTTGGGCGTATGGGGGCGAAAAAAGTCTTTACTCTCGGCATCGATGGTGGTACCGCTTACAGTCAGACTTTTGCCGATCTCGCGAAAGAGACTTTGCTTGCAAATGGTCAACCAAGTTTTGATTTGCAGTTTGGACGGCTCTGCGAACTGGCACAGCAACTCAATCTTGAATTGATGTCCCTTGCGCCTGCCGACGCTTCGCCTTCTTCGGCACGCGCGCAAACGGACCCGGTTAAAGCGTTGCCGGACATATCTGTGGCTGGTACCAGACCGCAAACGCAGGCTGACTACCAACCGCTCATACTGGCTCAGGCAGGAATTTCGGTGCCTGAGAAACTGCAACTGATGGAGCAGGAGATTCGCCAATTGCGAACAAACTTTTACGCAGCCAGTAGCGATTTGCAGGCGACGAGCAAAGAGCTTGGTATCATTACTGACCGGCTCGGTTGGGCTCGTGATGAAATCGCAGAATACCAGGCGCGCGTACTTGATTTAGAAAAAAACATGCACAGTATGGTGCAGTCCAAAACATGGAAACTAGGCCGGGTGTTTACAAAGCCAGTCGAAGTTCTGACCAAGAAAACGAAATAAACGTTGGAGCAATTGATGTTACAGGCGCAGAGAGCAAAAGTTTTGACCAGGACTCGACTCACATCAGAATTAGATGATGTCCTGCCGGCCAAATTAAAGCCGCGTCCGACTTTGCAGATGGCTGTTGCACTGCTATTGCTGGCGGTTTCGTTAGTTCTTGTTTACAGCTCTTCTTTCACTCATGAATTTGCTTTTTCAGATGACTATTTTTGTCTTTACGAGAAGTTGCGTAATCAACTATGGGCTGATGGATTCTGGATGCAATTTTGTTTACAGGCTCGCCCACTCGATGCGTTGTTTTTCATTCCGCTCATGAGCAACGTTCATAAAATTGCCGACCTTTTGCCATTGCGAGCAGTGGCAGTTGATTACATTGTTTGCTTGTCATTTTGTTATTATGCTGCCTTTCGCAGCATTCGTTTTGCGCCTTATCAAGCCGCTGCACTTGCTTTGTGTCTTTGCACCGTGCCCAGTTTTCAGGTTTGGTCAGTCTGGGCAATAGCCGCTCACGCAGTCGTCGCTGGCATTTTTTCTTATTTGGCCTTTCATGTTTTGCAGTTGCAACTGAAGTCCGCCAATATTTCCTGGTGGCTAGCACCAGTACCCTTCTTGCTCCAGCTGTGTGCTGCAGCTACTTACCAGCCGGCAAGTATGCTGTTTTGGTCATTTCTGGCCATATCGCTTTTTGACGAAGAGGCTACTTTTGAGCAAAAAGTGAAAATCTATGCTGCTGGTCTGCTTGTTGTTGGAACAGCTATGGTTCTAGATTTTGGCGTTTTTCTATGGGCGAAACAACACTTTGGTGCTGCAGGCGTACTGGAGGGCCGCTCTCACCTAACTAGCGATGTAATCGGTAAATTAAAGTGGTTTGTCAAAGGTCCGCTTTTGGATTCTCTCAATGTTTTTAGAATTTCTGACAGTGTCGCTTTTGCCATTAAATCTGCCGCCTTTATCGGTCTGGGGCTGCCCTTTGCTTTTACTGGCGTTGGGCGGCAACGCAGCTTGCTCTTTCTTATGGCTTTGAGTCTCGTTCCTCTTGCCTATTTGCCCAATTTGTTGGTGGCAGAAAGTTTTAGCACTTATCGTTCACAAACAGGGCTCATCGTCTTGATTATGTTGTACGCCTTGATGGCACTATTTGGTTTCTTGAAAATGCTGCGCTGCCGAAGTCGTGTCTTAACTGTTGCGCTGTGTTCTGTTGCTGTATTTAGCGCTTTTACGGCTTATGAAAATGTGGTCAATTATTTTGTCATTCCTCAGACTTTAGAGCTTGCGCTTTTGCGGGCCCAAATCGGCCAACAATTCGGCGAGCACGTAGCTAATCATCCGTACTTGTTTGAGCGCCAGGACACACTTGCGCCGTCTGTAAAATACGACGAATTCGGCATGCCGTCTTCGGCCCAATTTTTTGCCAAGCAACCAATGCAGGTGTTGCTGCGCCTGGAGCGCGACGATAAACTGAACTCCGCTCGCTGAGTACTTAATTGAGGATTTATGCGCATTTGTCTTCTCTCACGTGAATATCCGCCTGATACTGGCTTTGGTGGCATTGCTACATTTGCCAGACACCTTGCTCAGGGCTTGAGAGAAATTGGGCATGAAGTAGTAGTGATATCTCTCGCTAAAGAAAAGACCAAAGCCAAAGTGGTCGATGATCAAGGCGTTACGGTTCACAGGGTCGAGTCGTACTTTCCAGAGACTGAGCTAGGTATGCTCGCTCTTTGTATTCCGTACTCACGTTATGTCATTAACAGCTCGGCAACTTTGTGGCAGAAATTCTTGCAGTTGCACAAAGAATTGCCGTTTGATGTTGTCGATACGCCCGAGTTATTAGCCGAGGGCTTTTTCCCGGCATTGACGAAAGTGGCACCTTTAACGATTCGGTTATACACGCCCCATTCAAAGTTTATCGCCGAAAATTTGCACAATGTCTCAGCCACGTTCGACCATCAGTTTGTGGCGATGGTTGAGCGAGTAGCCATGCTCAATGCTGACGCTATTACGTCGCCTTCGCTTGATCTTGCCACTTTTGTGGCCGGCGATTTGAATTGTCCGCTTGAGAAAATCAAAATCGTCATGAATCCGATTGACGCAAATCAGTTTTGCCCAGATGGGGAGCGCAAACTGGCTGAGCCTGATCAAATTGGACAAGTGAAAATACTATTTGTCGGACGCCTGGAAGAAAGAAAAGGCATTCGGTATTTAATTCAGTCGGTCCCTGCTGTCGTTAAAGCTGTGCCAAATGCGCACTTCTACATCATTGGTAATGACACAAACAGTGGTAAAGGGCAAAAATCGCATCTCGATGAATTGAAGGAGTTCATTGTCGCGTCTAATTGTTCCAGCAGTATTACTTTCATCGACCGCATTCCACTCAATGATTTACCGGCTTATTATCGTTCTTGCGATATTAGTGTCGTACCTTCGGTTTACGACAATTCACCTTATTCATGTCTGGAAGCTATGTCTTGCGGGCGAGCTGTCATCGGCACCACTTCTGGTGGGACGCGTGAATATATAGTCGATGGTACATCTGGCAAACTGGTGCCAGCCAAAGAAGTTGAACCATTAGCTGCAGCCATAATCGCGCTCGCTCTGGATGAAAAAGAACGCAAACGGCTCGGAGACAATGCCAGAGAGCGCGTTCTCAAAGTGTTTCAACGCTCCGAAATTGCCAGACAAACAGTGGCCGTTTATAACGAAGCCATTGACTCCTTTAAAATTCGCAAGTTAAATCCTCAATATTTACGCAGCGCCGATGACGTTCTTGCTGATATGGAAAGCATCACAGCTGCTTTCGACAAAATGGTGCACAATCTCCTTTATCAACAGTCTTATCGATATCGCGTCAAATACTGGATGCATATGATGAAGATGCGCCCGCGTTTGTTTGCCGCCAAATTTGTTTTGAAGATTGCTGGTCGCTTTTCGCGCGGCCCTCATCTGCAATGGCTGGAAGATGAGATCAAACTGAAAGAAATTCATCAGCCACCCACTCAGAGGCAACTGGCGGCGACTGTAAGCAGCGGCACTGAAAACTAGCGGTGAGTGGTTAAAGTGTCGCAATCGAATCAAGTGATAAAACATCCACGACAGCCAGCGGTCTCTGTTTGTCTGCCTGTATTTAATGGCAGCAAATACCTTAAAACGGCAATCGCCAATATCTCTTGCCAGAGTTTTACGGACTGGGAGTTGATCGTTAGGGACGACGGTTCCACTGATGAGAGTCGACAAATCATCAACGAGGCAGCAGCTCAAGACGATCGTATCAAAGTGGTGCACGACGCGAATACTCGGCTTGGATTGTTTGAAAACTATAACGCCTGCATTCAGGCTGCAAGCGGTACCTACATCAAGCTCTATGCGCAAGACGACTTGCTCGAAGGCCAATGCCTACAGCGTATGGTCGAAGTTCTGGAAGCCAGACCAGACGTGGCGCTCGTTACTTGCGGCAAGCGCTGGATTGATGAAAATGGACTGGAAATCGAAAAATTGGTGCGGTTTAAAAAAGACGTGCAATTGAAAGCGGACGAAGTTATTGTCGCCAATTTGATTGTTTTGCAAAACTGGATTGGCGAGCCAAGCACCGGCATGTTTCGTCGCAAAGACGCTGGCACCGGCTTGGATGGACGGCTTTACCATTGGGGAGATATCGATTACTGGTTTCGCATTCTTCAAAACGGCGATTTCTATTATCTAAGTGATGTGCTTTGTGGATTTCGTCGTCATCGTGAAAGCACCACATCCACTAATTTGACTGGACTTTATTTCGTTGCTGATTTAGTGCGCATATGGAAGTCCTGGGGGCATTATCTCGAGCGAATTGGTGAAGATGAAGCGCATTACTTCAAGCGTGCGGCCGAGCAAATAGCGTTGCACGTTGACCATCTGGTCGTTGAAGAAGGCTTGACTGTAGAAGCATTGCGCCGGGCTAATCCAAGAGGTCAGACTGCATTCTCTCAAGAAGAGGTCGCTGATTTTAGAGAGGCGCTTTTTCATGCCGAACAACGCATTACTTCTTTGATGAAAGAGTTGATTTATGTCAGCAATCAGCTCGAACACCGTGAAGGCGAGTGCAAGGAATTGAAAGCGGCCATCGATCAAATGGAACACAGTATTTCTTGGAAATTGACTAGACCTCTGCGCAGTGTGCGCAGTCAATTTTAATCAGGGCTTAGTAACGGTTTGACTATCGGCAAATAGAAATCCGACAAATGGTTTTGTTTTCAGCCGTCCAAAGCCGCCCAATTCATAGTGTCGCAGTTCGAAAATGCGAATTGGTGCATCCACTGCCTGAACATAAACACGCATGTGCAGTTTTGTAGAATGAGAACAGGCAATAGCTGGGAATTCGAATAGAACTGGCTCATCATCAACAATTTCGCTGACCGAACGGTTGCAGGCGGCAACTAGATTGTCAGGCTCTGAGAAAATGCGGATACAAATTTCACCCGCTTGCACTGGCACATCGAGTATAGGAGCGAGCAAAATGCCGCACAGATTGGGACGATCGGGATGTAAACTATAAGTTAAATAGGGCACACGCAAGAGGCTGTAGCTTGGTTGTAAGCGAAATTTTTGGATACCCTTGTGAAAAAGCAGGCTGTCGTCTTTGAGTTGCTGAAAACTGTGATGCATCAAATTCCAGGCATCAAAAGTATTGCGGAAGCGGTCCGACCAGAAGACGACCCGCCTTTGTCTGAAAAGATCCAGTTCCTGGGCAATCAGTTTGCCTTTGTTGCTAACGTTGAAGATTTCTTGTTCGAGCTTTTCAATGCGCGCTTTAAGCAATCGCACCTGGTCGGAATCGTCCAGGTGATTACTTTCAGGGTCGCTATCAGTTTTGGGCGGTCTGTTTAATTCGGACAACGCATTTGTCTCAAACATCAAATTAGTGCCCCTACTTTAGCACTGACCCCGCCATACTGCATGTGCACGAAACCAGAAACTGGGTGCCACTGGCTCGCGCTCGCATCTGTAGAGTTGGATGGCGCGCTGATGAAACGCAAAATGAATTCTTTTTGCTGCGAGTTGCGGATGGGGCTGAAATTGAATTCAGCAATGCCTTTTTCTTCATTGCGAATGGGCTGAGTCGACGAGGCTTCGCGGATGACACCGTTATCAGCGGTCAATATTTCCAAAAACAAATTCCCCAGACTCAATTCTTTGCCGGGAGAAAATAGCGGTAGAGTGACGCCAGAAAAATTATCTCTGTCTGCTCTAATCAAGAGTTCCGTGACCTGACGCGATGGACTGTGCGTGAGCGAATAGCAGGGATCGGCTAAGAGGATTTGCTCAATTTGCTCGAGCCACTGGTCTTCAACGATTTGTTGACGATAGTATGTGTATACTTGCTCGTAGGCGTTCTTTTGGATGCTTTCGCGTAAATTTTGATCTCGCACCAGAGCAGAGATGCCTTCGTACCAGCCTTCTGTAGTGTTTTCAACGAGCAATCCAGTGCGGTTGTTCTCCACACAGTCAGCATAAACTTGCACATTCGAGTAGATTCCAGCGACTTTGCAAGCACCATAGTCTCTGAACTTGGTGTTTGTCTTCGAGCGGTAGAAGGCGGTGTCTTCCATTGGCGCAAGGCCAATGTCGAAAGACTGACGTGCAAACTGGCGCAGAAAATCTTCGTAGTCGCCGACCAGAGGTAAAGTCTGGATGCCCTTCTGACCAATCAAATCACCGGGTTGGCAGCCCCAGATTGTAAATTCTATTGAATCGCCCAGTTGCTCGAGCGCTTTGAAAAGCCCACCTGAAAAGAGTTTGTATTGGTTGTCTACGGTGCGGCTGGTGGCGTAAACGACACGCAGTTTTTCGTTTTTGCTTTTAGACTTTTGAGTAGGCAGCAAATCAAAGTCAAATCCAGCTTTGAGAAATTTGACGTTACGGTTAAATTTACTGATGATGTCGCCCATAACTGGACTGTAAACCCGGACCAGAGTGGCTTTTGTCAGGTATTTTTCGAGTTGTTGGATCCGTAGTGGAAGGCGGTGATATCTTGCAAGCTCTGGGTCGGTCTCAAAAGGAACGTCCCAGAAATTGTCATCCAGGTCGTAAATAATGGGCTTGTTGGTTGAAACTGCTTCGTTGAGCAAATAAGCGTAGCTTGGCTCTGTATTGCGACAGAACACGACTAGATCGGCTTGATGCACGCAATTTACATTCGCGCGCGTTTCTTGCTTTACTTCGAGCTGAATCAAACCGCGATTAACCAGTCCCTGTAACGGCTTGATCACGTTGATCTGGCACGAAGCAATGAATGAAGGCACAATCGCCACGACTTTTGGTTTGCGATTCAACAATTGACTTCCTCAGTAGAGAGCAATTTAGCGGGCTAGATATGCGCCTGTCGATTATACGTTGAGAGACATTGTATCCTTGCCGTATTAAGCTCGTGTGAGCAGCTGTTTACAATCCGGCTCAACTGCCATTTGGCAGGCGTTAAGGCGGTTTGGGCCGAGTCTGACGTCTCTTACTTTGATAAGTTCTAATGACACGATCGATAAAGCATGTCCAAGAAAGTCTACTGACGGGCTTCGATCATTTACACTAATCTGGAGTTTTCGCGAGAATCCATTGCTTTCCGCTTGCCAGATTCGACAAATTATCATCGAGCAGTCGCGTCGCGCAGGCGTCGGGCATATCGGCTCGGCGTTATCTGTCGCCGATATTATCGCCGCTTTGTATGGTGGCATTATCAATGTGCAGGATGTAAAAGACCCAGAACGCGACCGTTTTGTCCTGTCCAAAGGTCATGCGGCTCTGGCTCTGTACGCAGCTTTACACTTGTGTGATTTCATCGACCAAGAAACGCTCGATTCTTTTTGTGCCGACGGCTCCAAACTCGGTGTGCATCCAGAGCTGGTCTGCCCGGGTGTCGACTTCGCCACGGGTTCTCTTGGACAGGGTCTTTCTTTTGGTGTGGGCGCTGCTCTTGCTGCTCGTGTTCAAAATTCGAGTAGGCAAGTCTATGTTCTTGTCAGTGACGCTGAGTGCAATGAAGGTGCATTGTGGGAATCAATTATGTTTGCCGCTCACCATCGGTTGGATAATCTGGTTGCGATAGTTGATCTCAACGGACAGCAAGCTTTTGGGTATACAAGCGAAGTGATCAATCTCGAATGTTTGGCCGATAAGTTTCGAGCTTTCGGTTGGCACGTTGATGAAGTGGATGGACACGATCTTGAGGCTTTAAAAATCACACTGGCTGTGGCGAAAGGTCTGTCTGGAAAACCGAAAGTGCTTATTGCTAAAACGACTTTTGGTAAAGGTGTTTCATTTATGGAGCACCAGATTAAGTGGCATTACAGTCCTCTGTCTGAATCTGAGTTTATCCAGGCTAATCGCGAGCTGGAGGAGATAAACGCATGAGAGGTGCATTCGCTGCCACTTTAACCGCGCTGGCAGAGACTGATTCAAGGATTTTTTTGCTAACCGGTGATCTTGGCTATATGGCTCTCGAGCCATTTGCTAATAAATTTCCTGAGCGCTTCATCAATGTCGGTGTGGCCGAACAAAATATGGTGGGCATCGCTACTGGTCTGGCTGAAGCCGGTTTTTTGCCATTTGTCTATTCTATTGTTACGTTCGCCACCTTGAGACCATATGAATTCATTCGCAACGGTCCTATCTTGCAGCACCTGCCCGTGCGCATTGTAGGCGTCGGTGGTGGTGTTGAATACGCACACAATGGTGCTTCGCATTATGGTCTGGAAGATATTGCCGTGATGCGCACCCAGCCAGGAATGACTGTTGTTGCGCCAGCGGATGCCGAGCAAACTAAAAATGCTTTGCGTGCAACATACGATCTGCCCCAGCCAGTCTATTATCGCCTGGGTAAAGATGATAAGACGATTGTGCCTGGCTTGAATGGTGAATTCACTCTCGGCAAAATTCAGAAAATTCGCGATGGTAGTGACCTCGTTGTTGTTTCTCTAGGAGCTATTGCTGCTGAAGCTAATAGAGCTTGTGACTTGCTTTGGGCACAGGGCATCAAAGCTTCATTGTTGCTTGTTTCGTCGTTCAATCCGTCGCCTACCCGAGACCTTGCTAACTATTTGCAAGGTTTCGACAATGTCATCACGCTCGAAGCTCATTACGCTAGCGGCGGACTCGCTTCTTTTGTGTCTGAGGTTATCGCTCAGGAAGGTATTTCGTGCAAGCTAACTAGATGTGCCGTTGAAAATACTCCTGATGGTATTACCGGTTCGCAAAAATTTATGCACGAACGGCTGGGAATTTCTGCCGAGTCTGTACAGCGATTAGCTAGCACGCTGAAGCTTGGTGCGTTGTTTTGAGTGTTGGTTTGAATAAGGTTGTGGAAAACTGTGTATCTGTGATTTTGCCTGTCCATAATCAAGCAGATCATGTTGGCGAAATTGTCGCCAATTATGCGAAGGCACTGTCAGTGGTGCCTGGCACCTATGAAATTGTTCTGGTTACAAATGCTTGTTCAGATCAATCTGTTGAAGTTTGTCGGCAACTGGCAGCGGAAAATGAAAACGTAGTTTGCGTCGATAGCAACGCTGGTGGCTGGGGGCTTTCGGTCAAGCTGGGCTTAAGCCATGCCAAAGGGGATTTGTTGTGCTACACCAATTCGGCGCGCACGACTGCTGAAATTTTGACATTGACTATTTTGTATGCCAAGGCATTTCCTGCGGTGGTTGTAAAAGCTAATCGAAAAGTACGCGATAATTGGAGACGACGCCTGGGATCGCTTATCTACAATCTTGAATGCCGAGCCTTTTTCGATCTGCCTGTCTGGGATATCAATGGTACGCCGAAGGTATTTCCTCGCAGCTTCACTAAATTGATGGATTTGAATCGTGCTGATGATTTAATCGATGCTGAGTTCAATGCAATTTGCCGTATGGAAAACTATCCAATCATTGAAGTGCCTGTGCTTTCCACAAGACGGCATGGTGGCAAGTCAACCACTAATTATGGTTCGGCATTCAAAATGTACTGGGGGGCATTCGAGCTGTGGCGAGAAATGCAAAACAGAAGTCGAATTTAGACTCGGAAGCCGAGTCGTTATGGGCGGAGCATGGTGGACTTCTGCGTGATCCAGCGCAAATCAATGGTCACTTTGGCGGAGCCTCAGATATCGATCAAAGGCTACTTGATTTTAAAGTAAAAGGCGACTGGTGGGGCGTTTTGGAACGCCTGAAAATAACACTTCTAGTCGGGCGAGAATACGAACACTTCCTTCTTGCTTTAGGTAGTGCAAAACGTCCTGAAATCAGCTATATGCCCTTGCCGCATCCCTCTGGTATTGCAGTCGATCGACTGAAGTCGCAAGTGCATATTGCAAGCACCAGAAACCCCAATCAAATATTCACACTTAAGCCTGTACAAGGACTGCATGACAGAGATGACATCAGTGTCTTGTCCCCTGGTAGGAAACCACTTGTTTCTGTGCGTTCTACTTTTTTTCCAGGCTGTCTCTATATGCATGATCTGGCGATGATTGGCGGCAAATTGCATGCCAATGCCGTTGGTCAAAACGCCGTCATCAAGATTGAAGATGATGGCAGTTTTGAGCGTGTCTGGTGGCCAGATTGCATCGAGCGCGATGGTCAGCCCGATTTTGGCCAGAATTACATTCAACTAAATTCGATTGCAGCCGGTGCTAATTTATCGCAATCGTTTTTCTCGGCTTCATCCGACAAAATATCATCCAGACGACCGGGGCATCAGAATTATCCAGTCGATGGACGAGGGGTCATATTTTCGGGTAAGAGCAGGCAAGTAATCGCTCGAGGGCTGACTCGACCGCATTCAGCTCGGCTGGACGGGTCTTCTGGGCGAGAAAAAATATGGGTTGACAATAGCGGTTATGGTGAATTTGGTTACATTGATGACGAAGTTTTTTGTCCTGTTGTGACACTTCCTGGCTGGACCAGAGGTCTGTCAATTTGCCAGGATGTGGCGTTTGTGGGCACTTCGCGCGTTATTCCGCGCTTTGCCCAGTACGCTCCAGGGCTCGACGTTAATAGCAGCATATGTGCGGTTCACGCAATTGCTATAAAATCTGGCAAGGTTCTCGGCAGCATTGCCTGGAAGTATGGCAATCAAATTTTTGCCATTGACTGGTTGCCTGCAAAACAGTCAACCGGTTTTCCATTTTTGTACAAAGGCCATAAAGATCTCAAAAATACCAGGGGGCTCTTTTACGCTTTCAAAACTTGAATGGGTTTCGCTTATTTTTGATCTGGTTGTAGATGTGATTGGTTCTGATATCGAGGAAGTGTTATGACCGACAAATTTCGTTTATTGATGCTTGGCGCTATGTATGAAAATGGTGGCAATACAACGCATCGATTTTTAGATGGTCATCCTCAGCTTTTCGTTTATCCCTTCGAGTCGCAGCTTGGCACGAGACTGGTCAATGATCAGCTTTCATCCACATTTCCTGTCAAATACCGCTGGCCCGAATTTGCTCTGGATGCTACCCCATATGAAGATTACAAAGCCATTATCGATGAAGAAGGAAAAGTGCGGGCCCGCACGCCGAATGTGAGCAAATTTCGTCATGAACCGATGGAATTTTCCGATGACGATCGTCTCGAAAAGTATCTTGCGCACATTAAAGTCAGTGGTCGTTCACGAGCAAAAAATGTCGCAGCCTTTTTCAAAGCATCTTTTGAAGCCTGGAAAGACTACAAAAAATCTGGACGTGAAGAAGTGTATGTTGGCTACAGTCCAGTGCTTGTAGTTGATGCCGACAAAATTTTAAACGACATGTCGGAAGCTCATTTCTTGCACGTCGTGCGCAATCCCTGGTCTGCCTATGCTGATACCAAAAAGCGTCCAGTGCCTCTGTCATTGAAAAATTACATGGTTGGTTGGACCCTAAATCAGTATTTTGCCCTCTTGTACAAAGAGCAATTTCCTGACCGCATGCACATTGTTCGCGCTGAAGATGTCATGGCTGATTCGAAAAAAGCTCTGGGCGAAATTTGTACGAAGCTTGGCTTGGAAGTCGCTGATAGTCTTAAAACACCAACCTGGAACGGTAAGGAATTGACCGAGGTCTATCCCTGGGGCACGATTCGCAAAGCTACTCCTGAAGCTAATATTGCCACGGCTCACGAGTTGTCGGCTTCTGAAAAAGAACAAATTCGTCAGATGACTGCGCAATACCTTGATGTTTTTGGTTATCGTACTTTGCTCGATGATGGAGTTCCAGCCGAGCCGCAAATGGCTCTTACGGCTGGCAAATCCTCTAAGTAGGTTGACATGGCAGAGAGAATTATCATCACCGGTGGTACCGGTCTGATTGGTTCGCATGTGACAAAGGCTTTGGTAGGTGCGGGGCATCATGTCACCACTCTTGCTCGCACTCGTAGATTCTCTGTGCCTGATTTGCTTACCAAAGAAGAATTGCAATCAGTCGAAATTGTCCAGGGTGATATGTGCGATGCTGAAGTTGTAATCGATCTGGTCGGATCCGCCGATGTGATTTTTCATAAGGCAGCTAATCAAGGCGTTTTCGCCGCCGTGGAAAACACTCAAGAATTTGTGCAGACGAACGTGGGTTCGGCAGCGACCCTAGTTGATGCTTTAAAGCGAGCAAAGAAACGTCCACGCCTGGTTGTGCTCGGTTCTTCTATTAGTGTTTACGGTGAGGGTGTTTATCAGTGTGAGACGTGTGGTCCAGTTCGTCCACGTTTGCGTTATAGAAAGCCCGTTGCGACAACGTCGACAGGTATTGATTGGAACCCCCCGTGCCCCAAATGTGGGGCCGTAATCGAGCCCATTCCAGCAACCGAAGAAGCTGAACGCCTGGGCGAATCTGTTTATGCTGTCACAAAAAAGACTCAAGAGGATTTGTTGGCTGGCGCCTGCAATTTACTCGATATAAGCTTCGTCAGCTTGCGCTATTGCACCATAATTGGTGCCGGACAATCCTGGCACAGTCCAATTACACATTTCCTCGATTTGCTCAGTGGCTCGCAAGCACCAGTTTTGCATGAAGATGGCTTGCAGATGCGTGACTTCATTTTTCTCGATGATGTAATTCAAGCTAATTTGCTTGCACTAACTAAAGCCCGTTCAGGTTCGGCTTTCTATAACGTAGGCTCTGGTAAGCAGAGCAGTCTTTTAGACATAAGCAAACGGCTGGGAATTCTTGTGTCAGAGCGTCTGAATCAGCCCTTCGTGGAAGCGCAAGTCGACCAGCAGTTTGTGCCTGGCGACGTAAGACATTGTTACGTATCGTGCGAAAAAATCCGTGACGAACTGGGATTCACTACGCAAAAGGATTTTAGTCAGGAACTCAGTCAACTGGTGGACTGGTATTTGCGCAAGAGAAATGTTGCTCTTAATGCGCCGTCATCTTAGTTTGGTAGAGTTGAGGCAATTTCTGGCATTCAATTTTTGCTGTTTATATCTTCACTCTTGGGCAATGACACAGCTTCGATTGTGGTGCCTTAAAACTAAGTCTGGCTGTCGTATTCGCAATTTATAAAAAATTGATTAATACTTCTTGTCAGGGTGAAGTTTTTTTGGTAATTTCTTTTTTGGAAAGTTCTTTTTCCTTTCGTTAGATAGCTCAAATTCTTATCCACAGGAGGGGTTTGTAGTTAAAACGTTTGAAAATCGAATAGCTCCAAATCAACTGAACCGGCTCGCCAAGCTGGAATAAACAAAATGGCGACCTCGGTGTCGAGGTCGCCATTTTTATACAGAGCACCAAAATGCCGTAAGAGATCGTCGGTTTATGATACCGATATCTCTGGACGCTATTTCCCTTCATTCGGCATTAAAGCCGACTTTAGCTAAATAGACTGACGGAGGCAAAACTCATATGAATTATTCTGATATTTTAAAATACGTACAAGCGGGTGATCCAAACTGCTCACCAGAGATGCTGGAAGACTTAGCCAGAGACAAAGTCGATCGAATTCGCCTGCGTGTCGCTGAGAATCCAGGCACACCGATTGAAGTTTTGGAGCTTCTTGCAGCAGACAAGAATGTTGACGTCCGTATTGCCGTGGGTACGAATTCATCTACGCCACCAAATGTAAGGCGTAATCTTGCTTTCGACCACGATTTGAACGTAAGGCTGGGACTAGCAGAAGACCTACAGACACCTTTGGAATTGCTAAACATGCTGTGCCATGACACAAATCCATACGTAAGCTGCAGAGCTGAGCAGACAAAGGCTTTGGTCATTTCGCCGTCTGCACCAATCAACATTGATTGTCTCAGAATTTGGCGATGGGCGACAAAAGATGCGGAGCGACCCGGCTTGAGATGTGCATAGGACCGTTGACAGTTGTTCACCTCTAATCTCAAATCCAGACTCGAAGAACTGGCTGATTCGTTCGGCCAGTTCTTCAATTTGAAGGACACTCTGCTCTCAAAACAGTTTTTCGGCATCTACTAGCTCTATTACCTGGTACGCCGTCTCTTCATACGGATGCGCAGCTTTCATCGCCCTAATTACAGCAAGTAAAATGCCTTCTGAAATTGGAGAGACCTCTATGCTTTCTTCTTCTTCTTCTTCTTCTTCAATTTCTTCATAGTCTCCAGCTTTTCCATATGCAGGATTCGATTGAGCATTGTCTTTGAAACGTCCTATGCCTCGAGTACTAAATGAGCAGAAGGAATAATTGCCGATTAAGCCGCCCCCGGCTTCGCCAATTGCCTGGCGCACAGATGCCGCATGCTCTAAAGGCACATGGACGATAAGTTTGAAAATCCGTTGAGAAGAACTTTTCGACATTGCTAACCTATGTTCGGAAATCTCAAGCTAACGGTGGCATCTGGTCTTTCACTTCAACACTCACTGTATTTCTTTTGTGGAGCGCGGTGAGCTCCTTTTCTATGGTGCTTAGACGCTTAAAGAGTGTTCTCGGAGTTCTAGGCAAAGGAATAAATCCGTACTGAGTGTAAAACCTCATCGGATCGCGTGCACCGGAAGCCAGTTCTTCCGAATTGGGCTCTTCGACATCGATAAGCATAATCGCCGAAGCAACAGTTGCTGACCCTCTTAGACAATTCTTTTGAGCGTCAACAAGCAAAAGTTCGCCCAGCCTGGGATTGTCGCCTTTTTTACTCAATTGATCACGGTAACGCTCATCGACGCCCAGACGACCAAGCAAAGTTGCTCCGACTTGAGGGTAGCGAGGCAACTTTTTTTGCAAGGCCGTCGGTAATTCTTCAAAATTCAGACTCATCGATGAAAGGGTGTAATAACCCCGCACCAATTGGTCTCCCTTTTCTGTCAACACAAATATTGTTGACATTTTGCTCGACATTGCCCGAGCTGCCTGTTCCTGTATGTATTTTTCAACGCTTTTAAGGCTTGAATTGAATTCTGTGCAATTGTGTTCCGGCGTCCAGGGGTGGATCTCAAAATCCATGCCTATAGCGGCCCCAACTTTGCACGATATCGCTCAGCGGCCTCTATGGCTTTTGGATTCGGTTCTGGCTCAGTTACGAAGGCTTCGGCAAGAGCCATGCTATCCGCCAGACAAAGCTTTAGCACCATCTGTTGCTGAATGATGTGCGTCGCTTGTGCCAGTGCAGCAGCGACAACAAAATCAGACACACTTCGACCTTGCAATTCCGCTGCTTTTTCAATTTGTATTTTCACCGCAGGCGGGATACGAAGATCAAGTCGTTCTTTTTTTAGTTCCGCAGACATAGCGAGCCTCTTTAACATCTATTTCTAGTGTACGGTCAGAATCCGTACGGCGCAATAGCAATTTCATGAATGTCGCCCGATAGGGGCTTTCTGACTGCGAAATTTTCACTTAATGCGCCGTCGACTTAATTGGAGCTTTGGCAGCTAGATTTTTGGTACTTGTATCTTTCAGCTTGATTGAAAACCAGGCTGCTAATTCCTTTGGCTTCAGCGTGGAAGCGTTGACCATCGCTACTGAATTTGTGCTGCCTTCCGCATAAATCAGACAGCCGGCCTGCTGTTCCCCGTATTCGTAGATTTCTGCTTTGACAGCATGAGCGCCGGTCTGAAACACGCCCTCATCGACTTTCGAAAGCGGCTCCGTGTAATCCGGCATGATCTCTTTCAGAACAGACAGCGCCTGCTCTTTGGGAATAGGACTGTCTAAATAATAAGCTTGCACCATGATGCAGCGGTCGTCGACGCATTGGATGACAAAGCGGGCGCCGCGATTGTCGGTGCCCCGACTCAGATATTGAGTTTTGCCGTTGGCAGAGGCAGCAGGCGTTTTGTCTTGTGTGTATGAAAGAATAGCGTCGCGAAATACTCTTTCTGGCAAACCAGCTTTGACTTGGCTAGCAGGCAAGGCTCCTACCGGTAGTGTTTCTCGCTCGCCGTGAACTTTGCCGCAGGCAGAAAGTATCAGTGGTAAGAAAACAACGGCAGTCAAATTTAAGATCGGATTTTTCTTCATGTCTATTCTTTTTTATTCTTTGTTGAGAAGTTCTGACGAGAGTTCAGCCATCAGACCGCGAGCGCGCTCAACGAGAGCATCCTTGCGATCTGGTGCTACTTCATTGAGATAAGTTTCGAGTGCCGTCATTGGTGACGTTACTGAAGACTCCGTCAATCCAGGCAATCTGGCGCGACTGACTGTTTGTGTCACTTCTGGATGCAGGCGAACTGTTAAAGCCTGACTAGCCGCGGCTCGCAATTTCTCTTCGTCAATTAGTGCCAGTTGTGGTTCTATCAATGTATAGCGAACGCGCATAACACAGCCAGGAATCATCGCTTTATTGATGGCAGTCACTAATTTAAGCATCGGCTCTTCGCAGTCAGCTAAATTCACTGTGACTGTGACAAATGGTCGCGGTTGAATAGAATGAAATTCATAGCGACAGTGTCCTCTTTCCACTTCAACGTGCAAGAAGCCCTTATCTTCTTTTTCTTCGCCGAAATCCACTCGCTCGAGACTTCCTGCATAGACGATGGCCGGTTCGCTTGCCTTGATGATTTGATGTTTATGAATATGACCGAGAGCAACATAATCTACCAGTGGATCCACAAACATCTCGGCTGGAAACGTGAGTGTGTAACCAATTAAAAGTTCTTGCTCGATTCCAGAAAGCGCGCTATCTACTCCCATGTGAGCCGTAACCACAGTCGGAGTGGACGGGTCTAGATCGGCGTAATAGCCTTTGAGTAGATCTGAAATGTGTTCGATTAAAATACGGTCGATGGCGGCAGCAGGAAGGTTGGCATATTTTTCGATGGTCATTAATTGATGCCTGGTTACATGCGGCAGACCAATGATTTGAATTGCACCATTTGCAGTGTCGAGTTTTAGCTTCATCGGTTTATCGATGGTCATCACTCCAGGAACCGCCAGGCTTTGAAATACAGACATGGCATGACTGGAGTTTGAACGCATGATTTGGTCGTGATTGCCGACCACCAGGATGGTTTGAATCGCCGCATCAGAAAGTCGCTTAAGTTCACGAGCGAAAAACTTCTGATAAATGGGCTCTGGTGAGGCATTGCGGTAGGCGTCACCGGAAAAGAGGAAGACATCCGCCTTGTTCGCAATGGCATAATCGACTACCTTAGTTAAGGCGGCGACAAAGTCTTCGAACCGGATGTTGAGACCGGTTGCTGGATTGATTTTTCCGTGCACTTCGCCTGAGCCAAAGTGTATGTCGGAGACGTGTATAAGAGTGACAGCCATATTCTTTAGATTCTAAGGGATAGCTCAGGATAAAGGCTAATAATTGCCCAATATAATTAGTCTGTACTAATAGATAAATCCAGATTTATCTAAAACCAAGCGGGGAGCATTGTGAATTACGTTAAAGGCGGCATAGCCCCGTTACGCAAAGGCGAAATCAAAGAAGTCAACATCGAATCGCTGGCTCTTGGCGGCGAAGGTGTCAGCAAAGATTTCCCAATCCCAATTTTCATCAATCGCGTCGCTCCCGGCGATCGTGTCGAAGTAGAGATTTTTGACGTGCGCAAAAGTTTTGCTCGCGCTCATGTTTTGCGCATCATTACTCCCTCCCCTTTGCGAGTCGAGCCGCCTTGCCCCTTGTTTAAAGTTTGTGGCGGCTGCCAGTTGCAGCATATTTCATATGAGCAACAACTTATAGCCAAGCATAATTTTGTAGAGCAAGCTTTTAAGCACATTGGGGGCCTTTCGACAGAAAAGATTTTGCCTGCAATTGCCGCAAGCAGTGATTTGCACTATCGCAATAAAGTACAGTTTCCGGTCAAACAACCCAAAAACTCAGATCGAATTCTTGCTGGCTATTACAAGCAAGATTCACATGAGCTGGTCAATATCAAGTTTTGCCCGGTGCAACCGGAACTTTTAGATGACGTGCTCGATGTCGCCAAGGAATTGTGCGAATTCAGACGCATACCAGCTTATGACGAAGTTTCTCATACAGGCGTTTTGCGTCATATTGCTGCTCGTCACAGCCTTGCTCACGATCAAGTACTGGTCACCTTTGTTTGCAATGTCAAAGGCGACGATCTGACCACGTCTTTTGGCAAAACGCTCAAAGAGAAGATGCTCTTAATCGCTGATGAAATGATGTCTGAATTGCCTGAAGTAATAGGCGTTGGTATCAACTTGAACAGTGCTGTCGGCAATCGCATCATGAGCGAAAACACAGTCACACTGCGCGGAGTCGATAGACTCGAGGAAGTACTCGCAACGAAAAGAGAAGATTTGCCAGAACGTCTGCGTGAAGGTATTAAGTATCAACTTTCGGCGACAAGTTTTTTCCAGGTTAATACTGCTCAAGCTGTTGCCCTGTTTGAACAGGTTTATGACGGCGTCAAATCAGGCAGCACAAGTGACGAACCGGTTGATCTCATTATTGACGCGTATGCCGGAGTTGGTGCTATAGCTTTGTGGCTTGCTCCCATTGCAAAAAAAGTCATTGCCATCGAAGAACATCCAGCTGCTGTCGTGGACGGTATCAAAAACGCTGAATTGAATAATATTGAAAATGTGGAATTCAAACAGGCATCAGTTGAAGATGCATTGCGTGATTGTTTGAAAGAAGGGATAAGACCGGATGTAGTCGTTGTCGACCCGCCACGCAAGGGATTGACTGACGAAGCAAGAGCGGCTTTGATTGAGCTTGCTCCGGCGAAAATTGTGTATGTCAGTTGTAATCCGGCGACTTTAGCAAGAGACTTGAAAATCTTTGAAAGTGGTGAGTCCGGTGCTGCTTACACAGTCGTGAGAGTGCAGCCTGTCGATTTATTTCCGCACACGCATCATATTGAGAGCGTCACCGTGCTTCAAAAAGTTGAAGACTAGCAGGTCCTCGGCTGTTAGACTCAGTAGCCAAGACGGTAATTCAAATGCTGGGGAAGTCATGGCATAATTGCAGGCGTCACCGGCAATAACTCGAAAGCGAAAACAATGAAGACGATCAAAGGACTGTTTGGTGCTATTTTACTATCTACATTGAGCATACAATTTTGCGCGGCAAAAGTGCCTGTAGAAAAAGTGCAAGCAGAAATTCTTAAAGCCCAAATTTTTCCCTCTGATGTAAAAGTCGCTTGTAGAATTTCCGGCTTCGAACTTACGGCGACCGCTTACAAATCGGATACCGCAGCAGAGAAGGATTGCAAAATCTACGCGATGCTTTTAGCAAAGACTGCGTTTCAGTGCGACTCTGAACTAACTAGAGCGACGTTGCAACTTTTCGACATAAGAAATCCAAATACCTATTATGAAGTTTCAGTGACTGTTGGTGATGTCGCAGCTTTTGGTGGCGGAGCTGTTTCTCAGGAAAAGCTATTGTCATCATTGCATCTTGTCCCACGTACTTTAGAACCTTCTGGAACTGCCGCTACATCCGGCACCATAGCTGTAGTGCCCGGTGCGCAAACAAATTCTCCATCATCGAAACCTACAAACACACAGCCTGCAGAGGCAAACTCTTTAGAAAACACAAACGCTGGAAAAGCGCCAGATTCAAGTGCTGATACAAAGGGTGTGACATCAATTAGTGCTTCCGCTGTGAAAACCATCGACAAAACAAGCACGAACAAGGACAGTGCGATCACGCAAACAGTAGTGGGCGCAGGTAGAAGTGCTTGCACCTTCTATGGTGTTACTTTGAATTATCCGAATAACTGGAAAGTTGAAAAACCACGCAGTGGTAATACGGTAATTCGTTTCTATGCGCCCGGGGTTGCAAACGTTCCTTCAATGTTCGAAATGCAGGCTTATGCGTTCAAAGATATGTCACCGGAAAATTTAGTCACACTCGACCCGCGCGATACATTTGAGAGCGATCGCGAGAAGTTATGGCTCTTGGTTACACCGGAGATGCTTCATCCGGCTGTATTGAGCCGGCAGCAAGTCTGGCATCAAGAAGTTGCAAAAGTGAGAGACTATTACCTCAATAAAGGGGAAGTTTCCGCGTACAACGAATGGAAAACTGAGCGTCGCAATCAATGGAGTAAAGTCTTACCTGTTGCGCTTCCCGCCACAATTAAACTAGGTCCAAACCAATCCGTTAAGGCTTCGCAGTCCGGTCATTGGATTGAAGAGCCTATGGTCGGAATTCGTTCATATTGCCAAGCCATCGCCTTTGCGTCAGCTGGTTGCACAATACTGATTGGCCTTTACTGCCCAGAGTCTAATGCACAGGCAGCGGTGACACAGTTTAAGCAACTGATGTCCGAAATTAAATTCACCGTTGTGGCGCCAGCAGTAGGTGCTCAGCATTCGCACCCAAGCAGGAAGTCGACGCGTTGAGCATATACTGCAGCCGATCTTTGTTGTTAATACATTCCGCAATCAACATACAGGAACAAATTGGGAGTTTTTTATCTGGTAACTTAGATAAAAGCTAAGTTACAGGTGAGCTTTACAGCAATGGCACAGAGCGGGTGAGACAGGCGAGGCTTAAAAAATATCGCGCGGAAAGCCGAAGATTAGCGTTCTCCAAGCTGGTAGGACGGGTAGCCAAGTATACTTATCGCCAAAGTAGGTTAGTGCCGGGCAGGCTTCCACAAAGCTGCCTTTGATAGTGGCGATTAATGTATACCAGGACTAAAAATCCTCCTCAAGCTCCGGCAAACGGCCAAAAAGCTGTTGTTGATTTGTCTTTGGCGCGCCAACCATTTTCGTTCGAGAATTTTTTGACGCTCTCTCTGTTTTGCACAGTGATTTTTTACGGTGCTATTCGAGTTGCAGAGGCGTGCATAAATAATAAAAGTTCAGTCACAGAGCAGGAAGCGCGCGAAACCAAGACAATGCCCAGACTGCGAAATTTGCGCAAAGATTTGCCTTTGTTTGCGCCAGCGTTTGAATCGTATTTCATCGATCATTTTCCCGAGCGTTACACTCTGGCTTCAATTCGTAATCAGTTTTTGCTTACTGTTCTTTCCACCTCCGGGCATGCAGATGTTGGCGTCGGTACAAGCGGGTGGCTTTATTATTTTCCAGTTCACGTTTTTCACGCGCAAATAAACTATCCGCCCTTTTCTAGACTGAATCTCGCTTTATGGAAGAAAGCGATCAAAGCGAGAAACAAATTTCTAGCAGACAATGGCATCAAATACTTATTAATGGTGGTGCCCGAGAAGGCGACCGTTTACCCGGAATACTTTCCGCCTGGTCTGGCCATTCATTCGGGTAAGTCTCGACTGGACGAGTTTCAAGATGCTCTGGCCAATGAAAATTCTGACCGCCCTGTCGATTTTATTGACCTCAAGAGAGCTTTGATTGAGCAGAAAGGCGACAAGTATCTGCTCTATAAAAAATATGATGCTCACTGGAATTTTTATGGCGCGCTCGTGTGTGCACGGCTAATCGGGCTGCACATGCAAGATAGCTATCCGATGGCCCGTTTCTTTGATCGAAATGATTTTCCAGTCACGCTTGAAAAATCAGAACAAGGCGATCTGGCATCTGCCTTGGCTTTATGCCTCCAGTTGCCGGAATTCGTGCCTGTTGTTGATCTGGGCAAAACAGGAGCTAAGCCAATGGCTAAAACGCAGGTTCCTTATTACGGTCTGTACCATGAAGGGTCGTATGGTTTCTCTCAAGAAAATAGTGCGCTGCCAAAAGCATTCATGATTCATGACTCTTACGTTCGTTATTACATGATGCCGATGATCGCCCAGTTGTGCCGGTCTGTGCAATTTCACTGGACTCAGGATTTTGATACTGAAAGAATCCTTGAGCAAAAACCAGATTTGTTTATTGAAGAAATGGCCGAGCGCCACCTTTTTGACACAGATCCGCCAAACGTCCCTGATTTGGTCACGGTAACGCGCAAATCGACTTTTGTTGATGCCACCATCGGCGACAGCGCAGGGCATCCTGCAATTGCCAGTTATGACGATCGAATCGAGCTTGTTGATGCAGCCATTGACAGGACCGAAGATGGCTACAGAACGAAATTGCTCTGGCGAGCCGATCGCGATTTGAAATTGGATAAAGCTGTTGAAATTTTTATCTTGGATAAAGATGGTCATGAAGTCGGTAAAAAACATTATCGCGAGGACTTTCTCAGTCGTCCTGTCAAAGCAGGCGACGCCTGGGTCGACACAATCGATTTAGAACAGAGGCACTTACCTGATGGTGCAAGAATTGCTGTTGTGCTGTTGGCTCAAAGAGGTGGATGCTTGCCAGTTCAAGCTAAAACAACAGATTGGTTTTCAACTCGAATATTGCTTGATGCTTCGTCTCTAGCTACTAACTGGCAGGCTTTCGAACAGAACTATCGACTGAGATGAATTCTATTTTTCTGACGAATCGACTCTCAACGCTTCTTCTAGGGGCTCTAACTCTAATGTGATTGCACCATTAACCATGGTTGCCTAGCCACATTAAATGGTCAGAAAGACTTGTGGGAGCGCAAAATTCTTCACCCCCGTCAGCAAAACCCGCCAGAGGATTATTTTGTTTGAAGTCGGCGATTTCATCTATGCGCTCATATACAGGAGCTACCTTAGCAAAGGCAGGGTGCGCGAAGATGGACAGCGAAACTGCGATCAATAAATTCGCTGTGCCGTTTGCATGCAGCATTACCTTGCTGGCTGTCCGTTCTCGAACGGGCTGCCTGCTCCCATCATGCTGGTGAGAATCACTTGCGATGCGAGGATGCGGTCGACAGCCACTTTGTCTTTGGTTTCGTTAGATTTGAGCATTTTGTTCAATGGGATGACAGACGCGAACGCTGAAGGAATGGAAAACTCACCGATGAAGGCGTGGACACCATTTTGCAGTTCGACCGGACGCACTGAACGATAGCCGATGATTTTCATTTCGCCATTGAGACCATCGAAGTCTTTGGCTGTTTGTCTCGAAAGAACGATCATCTGCGATGTGCCGATGGTCAACTTTTGATTGCCGCTGACGACATAGACTTTGTTTTTGCCGTCCTGGTGCAAATTGTAGACGGCGACATCGTGTCCGGTTTCCATAACGAAAACATGTGAGCCACCAGCGATATGGACTTCTCCTTCGTGTGTACCGACGACAATGTCGCGAGTTGGATTGAAGACGATGTTACCTTTATCGATATTGAAGTAGTTGGCGTTAGCGTTCGATGCATTTGCGCTGGCGATTGTCACCCCGTTTTTGACGAGAGTGGCATTTTCATCAGCTGTGAATTCGTGCGCAAATGTCTTGGTACCAGCAATAAACTGACGAATACGTTTGCGATATTCATCTTGGTTGACGTAGCCGGTGTGGACATTGCTTTCGTCTTCGCTTGCGTACTGGAAGATTTCAGTGATGTCGGTTGCGGTCTTGGAGTCAATGACGAAGTCTTGATTGCCGAAGTTGGCAAGGGAAGCAAGCAACGCATTATTCAAGGCGATGTTGCCGAAGTTATTAGTGCTAGTTGTTAGAGCAGTGGCGAGACCATTGCCATTGCCTATGCCGAGACCAAACCCGGAGCCGCCGTTGCCACTGTTGTTAATAGGAATGCTGGGGGTAACAGGGGTGACCGGAATGACTGGCGTGGTGCCGTTGATTCCACCGCTGTTGGTCGTGCCGTTGATGTAGCCTAGCGTTCCGTTGCCGGTGGCATTGCCGCCTTTACCGATTACAAAGTTTTGCGGTGCTGAGGTGTTGATTGATACGTGTCCCAGTGTTCCACCGCCGTAGGCCAGAGTTTCAATTGAGTTGCCATTGCCATTCTGTTGACTCAAGGTGAATGTGCTGCTGTGACTTATCACCGCACCACCATTGCCACCGTTGGTTGCAGTCGATTCGATTAACGTGCCGCTGATCGCGCCAGGACTGCTGAGAGTAATTGCACCGCCATTAGCACCGTTGATGCCGCTTGCGATGAGATTGCCAGTTGTGATACCACCAGCACCGACGAGCGTTATAGAACCCGATGTGTTTCCTGTGCCTGTCGCGCTGGTCGTGATTGGCGCGCTGGTTGTGTCAAGTAGACCTCCATTAGCGACCAGAGATACGTTACCCGTGGTGGTGATTGGAGCACAGAACATTAAGCCACCGGTGGAGGTCGTCATGCTGATATTGTCGCCACTAACGTTTATGCAACCGATGATTTGCTTGTTGTTTGTGTTGACATCGCCCGTGCCACCATCGATATTCACCTTGCCCATACTGCCGCCAGCCGAGATCAGACCATTGTTCGGTCCACCGGTTATGGTTACGGCGCCTGGAGTGGTCGTATTGAAGTTGACGGCTGCGTTTGCACTATTTGCTTGAAGCAGTGTTTCAACACCTGTGACTGTTGGTCCCATGTTGACGGTCAACAGACCGCTAGCTGCGTTGCTTTGTACATTGATGTTGCCTGTCGGAGCAATCACCTGACCATTGTCGTTGACTGTTCCCGCATTGATAGTGACGCCTGGTTTGCCCGCTAATGCGCTGCCAGTGACAGTATTGCCGACAGCGATTGTCACGGTACCACCAGGTTGACTGGTCAGGATCACTGAATCACCACCGGTGATATTGCCGCAGGTTGTGACATTGCCACCAGTATTGGTCGCGATAAAAGAAGCATTAGTATTGTAGTTGCCGGCTGACAAGGTGCCTGCGGCGGTCGTTATTGAGACCGCTCCAGAGACTGCAGTGCCAGGATTTTGAATACAACCAGCGATGTTTCCTTGGTTGGCGGTCAAAGTGCCAGCACCGATATTAGTAGTGATCAGTCCCATTGATTGACCAGCTGCAGGTAAAGCGGTGATGGTTCCTGATGAGCCATTGTTGTTGATTGTGATGCTGCCAGCATTGCCGGTGCCAGTGCCGTTGAGAACGACGTTGCCAGCCAAGGCTGTCAATGCTCCCCCATTGCTAATATTCAGAGCATTTGCGGGTCCGTTACTTTGAACTGTGATGTTGCCAGTAGTCGCTGTAATTCCGGCGAGGTCGTTGATTAACGTTGCAGCAACGATGGAAACTCCGGTGCCTCCAGTAACCTGGGCCTGGTTAACCACTTCGCCGGTATCAAACGACGGACCAGTCGATAAAGTCGCAGTCGTGTGAGCGGTGATAGCGCCAAGGTTATTTATTGTGGCGCCGCTACCCGTATCGGTCAGATTAACCGACGAGGAGTTGGAGGTCACGTTATAGAAATTATTGATAAGCCCAACTGCATTGATCGCAACTGCACCATCGGCGGTGATATCTCCGCAAGTCGTGACTTCTCCCGCTGTAGCGTTAATAGTTACCGTGGCGCCTGCTTGCGTAGCTGTGAATCCGCCGGCGGAGAGATTGCCCGTGGCAGCAGTGACGCTGACTGTACCAGAACTTGTGCCGCCTGGGTCAGTCACACAACCGGTGATTGCATTTTGATTAACGTTGGCTGTTCCAGCACCGATGTTCAGGTTTACGTATGCCATGGGCACGCCAGGAGTGGAGTTCGCCGCAAGCAAGGAACCAACTCCCGTAACTGTGACGGAACCCGGTGTTACCGTGTTGAAATCGATGTCACCAGTATTTGTAACGAGAGAGCCCGAATTGGTGAGATTGACCGAACTCGCTGCGTTGTTTCCCTGTACCACGATGTTGCCATTGGTGGCAGTTACGGTCGCACTGTTGGTGATGGTCGATGAAGTCAGATTGACTCCTGTGCCACCAGTCACGTTTGCAGTGATACTTTCGGTTCCAGCTGGACCGGATGTGAGGTTGGCTGTTGTAGCCGCGCTAATGACACCGCCGCTTGTGATGTTGCCGGCAGTTGAAGCGAGGGTGACACTACCTGCGTTCGATGTGAGAGCTGAAGCATTGTCGGTTACTCCGCCACCGCCGCTCACAGACAGATTGCCAGCTGATGTGATCGGTGCGGTAACCGTGGTCAAGCCGTTCATATCAGAGGCTGAGAATATACCTGTTGTATTGGTTGTATTTGTTGTATTGAAAGCGCCTAGTGTCAATGGTCCAGTCGTGCTGGCGATGGTCACGCTACCCGATGGAGTTGCCGAAGCTTCTTCAACTGTGCCAGTGATTTGATTCTGAGTGAGGCTACCGGCAAATGCACCATTATTGATGGTGACGGTGTTACCGCTCACGTTGCCTGTTCCGGTTACAGTCACCTGTCCGGCATTACCTGCACCTGTTGTGTTGAAGGCAACGGTACCAGTTGTAGCATTCAAGGAGCCAGGACTGTTATCTGTCACGTTCAGAACGTTTCCAGCAGCGCCGGATTGAATGTTGACGTTACCAGTCGTAGCAGTGACGTTTGCGCTATTAATCAACGTTGGCGTGTTGAAAACAACTCCAGTTGCACCGGTAATGGCTCCAGAATTGGTGATTGTCCCAGACACGCCGGTCGTACCTGAAGATAATGTGACCGTATCACCGCTTGAAGTTAATACGTTAGCGTTGGTGACTGAACCGCTTGCAGTCAAGGTCAGAGTTCCGGCGGCTGTAATGTTTCCGCAGGTCGCTACGTCACCGCCATTATTTTGTGCCAGCACTGTTGCGTTGCTATTGAAATTGCCTACCGTGAGAGTACCAGCCGATGTGGTGATAGCCACAGCACCAGACTGTGTGACGAAATTTGGATCCTCTGTGCATCCTGCAATAGAAGTCGCAGTGACATTAGCAGTACCAGTGCCGATGTTCAGATTGACATATCCTTCGCCAGTTGCGAGGCTAGGAGCGGAGATCGTGCCCGTGCCGCCGTTGTAACCAGCGATGGTGACGGAACCCTCAGTGCTAGTGCCTGTTCCGTTGAAGTTGACGTTGCCGGCCGATGAAGAAAGAGAAGCGCTTGCTCCTTGATCTACAGTTAGTGTCTGACTTGTTGCATTGCTGATTACATTTAAATCGCCAGTTGTTGCAATCGAGCTACCAGCATTTTGAATGAGTGTAGGTGTGTTGATGGTGGCAATTGGAGCGGTAACTGAAACGTTAGCTAGTTCAGTGACAGAACCCGCATTACCGCTCGTAGCCGTGAAGCTCGTAGTTGCGTTGATGCTGTGGCAAAGGATGATCGAACCGGTTGGCGTGGCATCATTTGTCACAGAAACATCAGTGCCGTTGGTAACTCCACCGAAGGCAAGAGTTCCTGTCTGAACTGCAATGTTGAATGGTTGGCCAGATCCGCCGACGCAGCCTGTAATTTGATTTACAGAAACGTTGACGGGGCTATTGCCACCCCAGAAGTTGACCGTACCGAAGTTCGTCGCCGTGCCGTTGTCGGTGATCACACCGAAGTTACCATTGGTCATGGTGATTGCGCCAGCGTTTGCTTGCGAGTTGAATTCAACATCGCCAGGAGCGACATTATTACCAGCACTGAAAACCGAGTTATTCGAGACGTTGGTAACGGTCAGGGCATTGTCAGCTCCATTACTTTGCACTTCCAAAATAGCGCCATTTCCGCTAGCCGAGATGGTTGCGTTGTTGGATAGATTTGGCGTGGTGATGGTGACACCCGTTGCGCCAGTGATTGCAGCCGTATTGGTGATCGAACCAGCAGTTC
>JARLHI010000014.1 GCA_031292355.1 Candidatus Obscuribacterales bacterium | reverse complement strand
TGCTTGGATACAAGTCCCTCATCCCCCGTCTTGCGCCATAGCTTGACCAACCGAATAACCTGCCGCCGCCCAATCCCAAGCCGTTTCGCCGCCTCTGTTTGCTTCAACTTTTTCTCCGCGACCAGCCTGATCACATGCGCCCGTCCCCGCTCTTTTTCGCTCATCTCCAGTACACCTTGCATAGCATGTTCCCTTTCTGTTTCCTTCACAGAAAAGTGACATTTTAAACTTGCAGAAAGGTGACATTCTCATTTTGCGCTAGACACTGTTAACAAAGGTTGAAAGCCTTGATAACGGCGAAGGCGATGAAGCCGAGGAAGGTTGTGTCGAGCTTTTCGTAGCGAACGGCGAGACGCCTATTTTCCTTGAGTTTGCCGAAGAATATCTCGATGCGCCGCCGCAGCTTGTAGATGGTTTTATCGTAAACGATCTCGATTTTGCGGTTTTTGCGCCCCGGAATAACCGGCACGTTGTTATTGGCCTCCAAAGCGCGACGATGCTCGTCGCTGTCGTAGCCCATGTCTTCTGCGACGTGGCAGCCAACAACATCCGCCGTTAAATCATCCGCCACCGTGATGTCCGCAACGTTGCCGCCGGTCAACAAGCCTTCGACCACATGATTTTCCGCTGTGATGGCCAGATGCAGCTTGGTAGTGATTCCGGCTCTGTTACGACCTCGGCTCAACTGCCCCCTTTTTGTCCGCCGCCGTGACGGTGGACTTTGAAAGTCGTCGAGTCCGCCAGAACAATGTTGAGTTTCAACTGACGCCGTTGCTGCAATGTTATCAGGATATGCCACCACAGCCCGCGCTCGCTGCCTCGATTGAAGCGCGTATAAATGCTGTGCCAGTTGCCGTAACACCTCGGCAAATCGCGCCACGGCGTCCCCGTTCGCAACACATATAAAATCGCGCAGAAAACCTGATAGTGACTGATGTTGGGCGGTCGCCCTTTCCAGATATAACTGCCCTCGATTAAAGGCAAAATCGTTGCCGCAAAATACTCTTCTGTGATGGGGTAAAGCCGTTGATCCATGAGAGCCTCCGTTGTGAGGCCTCCAGCGAATCACGTAAAGGTAAAACCTTTGTTAACGGTGTCTATGATTTGGGTTAATGTTCACAGGTCATTAAAAACGACCTGTAGTTGCTCCAGCCTTTCTTGATGTCCCCATCTCCAAGGCGTTTGTGCGTTAGGAGCGCGCGCATGTCTGCCGCGGGGCCGCTATCCTCCGACTGAAGGCGCGCGATCACTGACTCATCTGAAAAAGAACCGTTGGAAATTTTCTTCATGAATTCACGGAGGCCTAAATCGAAACTTCCATTCGAGCCTTTGTAATATGGCGGTGGATTTCCCCCGACCGTCGTTGTCGTGCAGATTCCAGCCGTAAGCGATGAGCCATAATTGCCGTTGGGAAGGCAGAAACGCTCGTCATCGCGCAGAAGATCAACAAGTGCCTCACCAAAAGCATTAAAATGCTTTTCGCTGCGACCGCCGATTTTCCAGACAGGGGCCGTATAACCCCCGGCAAACCGTATGCTTTGAAAAACAGGCGGCGTGATGTGGGCGACAGCATATTGAAGCGCCATCTCCTTGGCCGCATCTTCGTTTCCCGTTGCTTGTTTCCGCTTTGAGGCAAAGTTAGTCAGGGTTATCAGCGCAGCAGCTGCCTTGCTTCTTTTTTCGTAAGTTTCCGACCACTCCTGATCTTCATCGTTTTTGTGATTTGTAATTTCCTTGGCCGCTTCCAAGAGTGCTTTATAAAGATCGTTGTCAAAGATTTCCTGCTGCGTCGGCGACGCATAAGTCACCTTGTCCGAAAGCTCCGGATAATAGGATGCGATGAATTTGCCAATGAAGCTGAAAAAACGCTGTTCATTTTTCTTGCCCGATACGGGATCCAAACCATTCACCCGTTCCGCCAGAGCTGTGCCACTTACCAGAGTCAGCGAGGGAACATTTGCTCCCTTGAACGACGCGCACACCTCATTGGCCGCCGCATAAACGGCCATAGTGTCTAAGGCATTCATCACATAGGCGCCGACCCTAACCAGAACATCGGATTGATGAGTGCCGCCGATGCCAACGCGAATGTCCGTTTTATAGCCCGGATAGATGGCCGCCCTTAAGGTTTCACACATAAGGGCAATGGTTTGTTCTTTTGTCAGATTGCTCCCTAACGGGTTCACCTTTTTGTTAGCCAATCCTTCGATTACATCATGAACGAGCCGGTATCTCGAATAAACATAGTTGGAGATTTGCCTAACATCTTTGGGTGTCCACGTTTCAAGTTTCTGGGCTCCGTCAAAGGAAAACAGGACGGCACCCAGCGTTCCGGCGATAAGACGCTTGAAATGTTTTGTCCCGAAACGAATATAAAATTCCCTGTAGTCGTTGCCATGATCGCGGCGATTGTTCATAGCCACTTCACAGAAATGCTTTTTCAATCCCTTAATAAAGTCCGTCCCTCCAAGAGCCTCCCGCGCTATATCCTCAAGCCCGAACAGGCCGGTATCTAACAATCTATGAGCATAGGAAAGCTGCCGTTCGACCTCATTGCGCTGGCCGAGGTCCGTGTTCTTCTGCGCTTCCAATTCCAGAAGCAGAACTGGCACTTGATCGTCTTTGTTATTCGAAAAATAATGCGCATGTTGAGAAAGTTCGAAGACATGGCTTTTCAGCCTGCGTAATGGCTTTTTTGTATTTTCCCTTTCGTTTTCGCTTTGCTGTTCTTCCTGATTGGCGCATCCCACAAGAACGTCGGATAATGTTTTCTGCAATTCATCGTTTGAAAGATTCGAGCGATATTCTGCCGTATTGATCTTACTCCTTAGAAGTTCTTTGAACTCTGAGGTCATACGATCATTGGAGGAGATGACGGATGCGTCCTGATTGATCGCCGCAAGCAAGAAATCGACGCGCCGAATACGAGCAAGTATCCAACGAGCATCTTTACGGTAAGAAGGCCTAGCCTTCAGTTCTCGATCCTCTTCATAATTTGAAACCGACGCCGAACCAAAAGTGTCAACGATCTCGGCATTCGACATTCCGCCAAGGCTGTTCGAAAGAAACCCTGCATGGTCGGATTCCACAAACAAATTGGCAAAACTCGTTTCAACATCATCCAACATAATCATCTCCTTCAAAAAAATCGTTCATCACATTCGTAAATTAAATGCCGCCCTGATTGCCGGAACCAGATCGGTGCGTTCCCAAGAGAATGCTCCATCGTTTTCCGGATCACGACCAAAGTGGCCAAAGGCTGCCGTCTTCTGATAAATTGGACGATTGAGTTGCAGATGTTCCCTGATGCCGCGCGGCGAAAGATCAATGAGTTCGCGCAGGAGATCGGGCAGCTTGAAAACGTCTACTTTATTGGTGCTGTGCGTGTTGATGTAAAAGGACAAGGGTTCCGACACGCCAATGGCATAGGAAAGCTGGATGGTGCATTCATCTGCAATCCCTGAAGCGACAACGTTTTTCGCCAAATAGCGAGCCGCGTATGCGGCGGAGCGGTCAACCTTGGTGGGATCCTTGCCGGAAAAAGCGCCACCGCCGTGCGGCGCAGCGCCGCCATAGGTATCGACAATGATTTTTCTCCCCGTCAGACCGGCATCACCGTCAGGGCCGCCGATTACAAACCGTCCTGTGGGATTGACGTAGAAGTGCTTTTCCTCCGGCATCCAGCCTTCGGGCAGCGTGGCTTCGACATAGGGACGGATGAGTTCGCGCACACTGGTCTGATTGATCTTTTCGTCATGCTGGATTGAAACGACAATTCGATCCGCACACACGGGCTTGCCATCAACATAATGCAATGTGACCTGACTCTTCGCGTCCGGCCCAAGTAAAGGCAGTTTGCCTGCGCGCCGATCTTCAGAGATTGTGCGAAGAATCTTGTGCGCATAGGTGATCGGCGCAGGCATTAATGAAGTTGTTTCGTTCTTTGCGTAGCCAAACATAAGCCCTTGATCTCCAGCGCCTTCGGCCTTGTTCGCGGCTTCGTCCACGCCTTGGGCAATATCAGATGACTGTTTGTGCAACCGAACAACAACCTCAGCCTTCGCCCAATGAAATCCCTCCTGTTCATACCCAACGTTACGGATTGTCTCGCGAGTAACACGTTCGATTTCCTTGGCGTTAATGCAGTCAGGACCACGAGCCTCGCCGCAAACTGCAATCCAATTTGTCGTCACAATCGTTTCGGCGGCCACACGGCTCACGGGATCTTCTCTCAAGAACCGATCCACCAGCGCATCTGAAATCTGGTCGGCGACCTTGTCGGGATGACCATCGCCAACTGACTCAGAGGTGAAAAAGTAGTCACTTTTGGAATTTTTTCGGAAACCCATGTTATCCTCCTGCTTGTAAAAATTTGTTCGTCGTTACGCCGCGTCGATCTGTCCTTTAATTTTTTTGACCGAAGCCAATCCAACTGATAGCGATTTCTGAAATTCTCGTGCATCCTCCATATGGAGGGGTTTTTTCGCTTTTTTCCTCAAATCGACCGAATTTTGGATAAGCCCAGAGGATCGGTATGGCGTTATCAACCCCAGTTGCAACGCAAGAACGGTTGCTTGCGTTTTGTTCGATGCCCCCAATTTCATGCAGGCAGCCTGCAAATATTCCTTCACCGTAGTTTCGGAGATGCATAAAAACTTCGCGACATCCCGACGCATTTTGCCTTGAGCCGTCAAAGTCAGTACTTCAACTTCGCGCGGAGCCAATTTGACGGTTTGAATATGATAGACGCCGTTTTCCATCATTCACCTCTCGTCAAAGAATAAACGTTCCTGCGCATAGCGATGGCATTCGTAATGATCGCCCCCATTGACCGCATGCATTTTGGTTACAGTTGTCGCCACGAAAAGTCTGGTTGCATGGGCTAAGTCTTCCTCCAGCCAACCGAGCAACGCCCGCACCGCCTTTATTTGTCGCGCTTTCATAAGATTTGTTCGTTTCATATTTTAGCCTGCGCACGTTAAATGACGGTCACAGCTTGTGCGCGCCGAAGCAGTGTTTGCATTTCTTGTGCGACCTTTTTCGACAAAGGATTCCCCGTAAGACAGGCTCCCATAATTCCAGTGACATCTTGCAGAATCTTTTGCGTTTCTTGGCGGGCGCTCACGGAATGAACGATAACGCTTGCAATATCCTCGGCATCAAACCCCGCCACAGAGCGTATTGTGGCGATGGTCTCCCATTTGCCGGTTGCATCAATCCGAACGTCAATTTCCGATTGATCGCCAAAAGTTGTGCAAGCCAGAGGCAACGCAGCAAGGTTGGTTTTTTGAACGGGCTTGTGTGCGGCTCTCATTGGAGCCTCTCCGAATCCGCATCTTCGATTTCCTCATCAAGGAGTTCCAACACCAAGTCGGCCAGAATTTCCCCGGAAGTCTTCGCGCAAAACAGCCACAACATGCGCCGCGACTTGCGCTGTTGAAGCCGGTCATAGAATTGGACAAGCGTTTTTTTATCTTCC
>JARLHI010000075.1 GCA_031292355.1 Candidatus Obscuribacterales bacterium | reverse complement strand
TGCTAAATTCCAAGAATGACGGCAGACGTTGCAACTTTCTTTGCTAAATTCCAAGAATGACGGCAGACGTTGCAACTCTCTTTGCTAAATTCAAAGAATGACGGCAGACGTTGCAACTTTCTTTGCTAAATTCCAAGAATGACGGCAGACGTTGCAACTTTCTTTGCTAAATTCAAAGAATGACGGCAGGCGTTGCAACTGTCTTTGCTAAATTCAAAGATGACGGCAGACGTTGCAACTTTAACCTGGCTGCGCAAGTTAGTCGGGTTCATTCAAACGTACCTAAAGATCTTTGAGGTACGTTTTGGCAGATTCGTATCTAGGGTCAATCCGTAAAGCGGCCTTTTACTGATCTGACGAGCTTGCAGGGCTTGTTCAGCGATCAAATTTTTTGAAGTTTTAGTTGCAGTTGCTTATGGACAACGTGAGTATGAATTTGATGTACCGATTGAGGCTTACGCAATCAGCATCGGTGCAACTATCGACAACGCACCTTCCAGCGATTTTGCACTGTCGCCACTCCGATCCGCAAACTCCCTGATTCATTTTTTAGTTTTCAGCTTCAATCTGAAATTGCCAATCTGAGGCGATTCGCCTTTTTCTATTTGTTTCAGCCAGTGGCGCCAGCAATCAAGCTTGTAATCGACCGACTTTAGTTTCAATAAACGTCGCAGAAATTCAGCTACCACTAAATGCTGTTCGCACGCAAGCATTTCTTGAGCGAGCTGGAACATCGGTTGCTCGACCTGATCCCCCGACTTGATATCCAGTAAATAATTGCTCGCAGTTTGAGTGTCATTTTTTCGCAAAGCGATGGTGCCAAGAACAGCCTGCTGAAAGGTATTTTGATCGTTGGGTCTCCAGGCTTTCGAAAGTTCAGCGGACGAATTCGCATATTCTTCGGCCAGCTCAAATTTATTCAGAAATAACGCACAGGTAGCAAGGTCTTCAAAAGAACTTATTTTGTTCGCCAGATACTCCGACTCACGATTGGTAGCCGCTTGTGCATAAGTCAAAGCAAGCTCTGCATATTTTCTTCTGTGAGCCATGAGCGGACCTGGTTCAGCTTTAAATGAGCAGAATAGAATGATTAGTGACGCCCATTGTTCTTGTGTCTCATCAAGCTTTAAGGCGTGCTGAAGCAGTTCCAGCCCGTAGTCCAAATCACGGTCAATTACAAACTGAGCAAAATTACCATGTACATATGAGCTGTCCGGATGCAAACAGGTTTGTTCAATCCACAACTCTCGTGCTTCGGCAAATTGTTTAAATGAGTGGTGGCTCCCGAAAAAATGCATGTAAGGATCGCCTGCAATATGATGCGCTGGATGATTTCTTATCATCCAGCAGACGTGCTCAAACCTACGTGCATTAACCGGCTCGGTCGTTGATTGCTTTGAAAAATAGTAGCCCAATAATTTGCATCTAAGTTCCAGATTGTCGGAATCAGTTAGTAGTTTCTTTTCAATGGAATTTGCTTCCTTCGCGGCCATTTTATAACCAACACTTGCCCAGCAAGATTCACGGTAAATCTGATCTGCGTCTTCTTCCATCGTCAGCCCTCAATAACACGCTTTATTACAGTTCATCCTGCCGTTCCACCAGACTTACATGTGGCGCAAGGTCAACGCAGCGTTCATCATCGGCGCTACTGTTACGGTGTCGCATCGTCATTTCTGACAGCCTTGGACTTTGCGCGATAGCGAGCAGTTATTTCACGTCCTGACTCAAACGAGCCAACAGTCTGGGACCGGAGGGTTCCAGCTTGAGTTTGAATCTTCGAATGAGATTCGACCCATGGCTTTGATTCACTGCGAGATTCGTCTTTGTTCGATTTCTTCGATTTATACTCTTCCAGGCTCACCTCTGAGCAACGATTCCACATGATAACAGCTTCGTTGCTTGCGCGATCCAATCCTCATTTATCATTAGTGGGGGCGGCTATGAGGGCGTAATTACGTCAAAAGCTTGCGATGAACTGGCGCGCTTTCCTCGTTTTGTCCAATGCAATTTGAGAAAGTCGTTTTTGTCTACGGTCACTACACGCGCAGTTTGCAGATTTTCCGCTGCAACAACTAAAGACAGATCGGCAAAATCCAGTTTTCATTGGTCTTTGTACTGCAGACGTAACTCTCTGATTCGACCAAAAGCGGTTTCGTCCAACGAGTGTAAAGCGTACGGACTGTTAGCCACATCGTGGAGTAGGCTTGCGGTCGCCTCTACAGCCGCTTTAAAGATTGCTCTTTCTGAATCTTATAGACGGCTTCTGAAATTACAGCTTCAATTACATTCAAATCTGAGCGCTACGTGGCCAATGATTCGAAAAATTCGAACAGCAAAGACGTTGTGAAAATAAACCTGGCATTCAAGCCGGCGGGCATGAGCGACGCCGTTTATTATCTGGGCAAATGGGTTTCGCCAAAGCAATCACCGGACGATGTCGTGGTGAGAGTTTCGCCACCATATCGTGACAGACCTTTTCACGATTGATGTTTGCCGTAGCTGAGAGCATGCTGGGCGATTTCGTCCATTAGCTAATTATGTGCGACCCTTTCAGCAAAGTCTGGTAAAGAGATCGAAAAACGAAAAGTGAGTCATCGTCAAAGTATTTAGGCTTTGTATGTGATCGGTGAAACATAAGGTATATTATGAGGCTCAACGCGAAGCGATTGTTGTATGCGTCGATTTATCACTTTATTGGACATAGCATTATCGATTCCGATTAATTGGCTGACGCGATTGGTAGAAAAACGTACAGAGAAAAAACGTGAAAAATTTTGGCGCAACCACGAGATATTTAAGAACGAGAGGGGCTCGGTTCATGCTAAAGAAATGGAGGATATAGAGGCAACAATTCGAGAATGGGATGAAAAACAGAAGAGGTAGAATCACCGGTGGTGCACCTCAGAAATATAATCTCAAGTTTATTCTGAAAGCAGCGTCTAGTGTTGGCCTCTAAATTTAATCCCTGAAATATTGAAGCGCAATAAGATTTAGAGAGCGCTACTCGTTTGGCGACATTTTCGCCTATTTCGGCAATCCTAGGAGCTTTTGTGGGTCCCAATTCTTCGAACAGGAGCACCATGTATGCAAGCGAATAACTTATCTCGATTGATGGTGCGTATCAAACTCTTATGTTTGATTCTTCTGTTCCTTTGGGCAAATTACAGCTTTTTAGCAAGAGCATCTGCTACAGAAGAAGTACAGCCATCCAAGTCGGTGCGCTTTATTCCTGACGAGATGTGCCCGGCGAAACCTAGTGGCGATGCGTTCGCGATAGATTTGCCGAACGAACAGTTAAAGGAATACGCAAATTCGGCGTTTTGGAACGATATGTACTGTCAGGCTAGAGACGCGATTGCGGAGCTTATGAAGCGTTCTAAGTGCTCTGAGAAAAAACCAACACACGAATGTTTTGAATTAGGAATGAATTATGCAATATGCGATTTGCAGGAAGGCAGGGCGAAGGATGCCTACCAGCGATTGGCAAAGTTGTACCCCACTGTGATAGGTGGAAGTTCCAACAGTGGCATGGACGATCCAGACTGCTGTTTTTATTTAGCCGAGTGCGATTATCGCCAGGGCAAGTATAAAGATGCAATCGTTTTGTACCGCAACGCTCTTACTAATTACAGAAAAGCACTGCCCAAACTGAGTCCAGATTTAGCCCCTGCTCTTGAAGGTCTTGCTGGATGCTATTACCGGAAAAAAGACTATCAGGAAGTTGAACCTCTCTACAAAGAACTGGCCAGAATAGACCTTATTTCTCGAGGTCACAATGATTTGAGGTATGCCTGGTCTCTGATGAACCTTTCTGATGTCGAGCACAAACTGGGACACGACGATGACAGACGCGTATTTTTTGAGGCAGCAGTTTCTGTTTTCAGAGAAGTCAATCAACATAGAATTGTTGATGAATTAGAGAAATCGGACGACCGTGCAGATAATAACAATGATCATTTAGAAGTACTCGAATCGAGCCTGGAATCGTCGATCTTCGGAAAATCAAACAAGTTGGATCAAAGTGTCTCCAGTAGCAATGCGATCAAATTGTTAGATGATGGTGTGTGCTTTAAAAATAGTACTGCCTCGGCGAAACGCCCCTTTGACTTTTACAATTGGCGCTTTAAAAGATCTCAAAAATCAGAGGCTCCAGGCTTTGTTATTGTCGATCCCGAAGTTCCGCTGAAGGGCTTGATTATATGCGTGCACGGCCTTGGTTTGCATCATAAAAGCTACACTGATTTTGGCAACAAAATGAGCAAGCTGGGCTACGGAATAATTTCGTTCGATATGCGAGGATTCGGTCAGTATCAGGACGAAAAGGGTTACGACATGCTAGATCTTGATGCGTGCGTCGAAGATTTGAGCGAAATTGTAAAACTGTTCAAGCGTGACTATCCGACAACTCCGCTGTTTCTACTGGGCGAATCCATGGGTGGTGCAGTCGCGTTGCACGTCTCAGCCAAATGCGAAAATGATTTAGATGGATTGATTTCGTCGGTTCCTTCTGGAAGCAGATACAAAGCTAAAAAAACAACGTTCGAAGTAGCGTTAAAATTGCTCAAGGGAAGAGACCGGCAATTCAATATTGGATCTAAGGTAATAGAGCAGGCGACCCACGATGAAGTTCTTCGTAAACAGTGGCGTGATGACCCAGAAGTGCGGCTAAATCTTTCAGCCACCGAACTGGTCAAATTTCAGCATTTTATGAATCAGAATGAAAAATTGGCAAAGGAATTAAAGACTTTGCCAGTGATCATTTTTCAGGGCTTTGGCGACAAATTAGTCAAACCTGAAGGAACACTAGCCCTGTACAACGCGATGGGAACCAAGTTCAAAAATCTTGTTCTCATTGGTCACCAGGAGCATTTGATTTTTGAAGAGGGACAATGCCCTCCAGAAGTTCTAGATGGGCTTATCGGCTGGCTTAACAACCATCGCAACAAGAAGAATCTTCCTAACCAGAACAAACTCTCAAAAGACAGGCAGTGAAACGCTGTTTTTGAGTCTTTGAGTTCATGCAGCAATTCACCAAGGTAGTTGACAGGAGTTATCAAATTTGATAACTTGATTCTTATCGGCACTCTGAGCGATCCAAATTGGAAATCTTCGGTAGAAAAATAATTGAAGTTTTCAAAAAAGATCATGCAAACAGCAGAAAGCCATTGAGAGACTGGATGGCTGCTGTTGAAGCCGCACAATGGACTAAATCGACAGACGTCATCAACACTTTTAAAGACGCTACCATTACAAATTCTGGCTGGGTGTTTAGTGTTGGTGGCAACAATTTTCGGCTGCTAGCTGATATTGCCTTTCTGGAAGGTCTGGTCGTGGTAATCAAAATCGGAACACGCGCAGAATATGACAGGTGGTCACTATGAGTACTCCCACAGTCGAATACCTCAAACTCATAAATAAATTCGCTCTTGCTCCAGTAGAAACTGGGCAACAAAACGATGAAGCTTTATTGATTATACGTGATTTGACAAAAAGAGAAAATTCATTAACTGCAGCAGAAAGATCTTATTTCAAAATACTGATTTCACTGGTCAGAGAGTTTGAAAATAAAACTTACTCGGGCAGTGAGTACGTGCCACCGCTGGAGATGCTTGCTTATTTGATGGAAGAAAACAATCTAAAGCAGACTGATGTCTGCAAAGCGACCGGCATTGAAAAATCAAACCTCTCAGCGATTCTTAAAGGCACTCGCAAACTGGGGCGTGAGGATATTGGACGCTTGGCAAAATTTTTCAGCGTGTCGCCATTATTATTCGTGGAAGATGATTTTTTTGGCGGCGTAAGTTTGAGCAGCGCACAATCTGACTCGTTGAAGTAATGGGCTAGCGCTCTTACGGAAAAAATTCATCGGCGGACTATTTGGCAAACAGAGCTTGTGCTGATTTTGCTCTCCCCGGTCGTGGCGCAATTGCATGCTCGCCAAGCATTGGTTGACAAGCTGCCCCGAATGAGAAGCCGCCAACTAGGTATTCAGCCATATAGTTGCCAGAATCGCGATTTCAATCTGTGTTTTTTTCGGAGTTGCTCGAGATAAAGGTCATGCCCATCCACGCCTTTCCAATCAGTAATTTTCAAGGCAAGCTTGTCCAATTTTTTTAAATATTTAGCGCCGTGGTGATAGTTCGCCGCTTTAGCTCTGTGCAAAATAGAATCGAGCAATGCCCGATAAATCAAACTGGCACCGACGTGTAACTTGTGGCTCAACATGCTTTCTGCAAGGGGAAGAAGGCTGGAATAAAAGCCACCATTAATGGTGCGAAACTTTGCAATAACATATCGTTCCGCATCCAACAAACGCCCCATATCGATTAAGAAAGCAGTGCTCGTGCCTTTGTAATCAGCCTCTGCAAATATCAAGCTAGTTTCTTCATCAACCAGACGTTCTTTGTTTTCTGGTCCGAGCTTCTGAAGCAAGCTTTCAAATACAGCTGGACATCGCTCCCTGCGAAATACTCGCCATAAGGTTTCGACAAGCATTTCGTCGTTAGCAAGCTTGCGGTATATTTCGATCAATAATTCGTCGCGCTCATCTTCCATGAACGACTCTTCAATCGGCAAATGGGCTAGCGAATTTAATGCCTCTAACGGATTGCCTGAAGCAAAAAATACCCGAGCCAATTCAATTGAAGCTGCTATTCCTAAAGGTTCGCCATCGGGTCGACGGCAGGCATCAGCATAAAGTTGTGGATTCGACGTTTGCTTTGCGATTGTTTTGATCGCTTGCAACCAGTTGTCGTAATGAAATTCATCTGAATCTCTTTGACTTTCTGAAGCATGGCTGAGCGTCCACAGTTGCTCGACCGCCAACTTTATTTCAGCTTCAGACAGATAGCTTGCCATCCCAGCAAATAGCGAATCACGCACCCCGTAGTCATCGGTTTTATTCAACTTAAACACGAGTTTGATCACTGACTTTTTGTCGGCACACTGCGCTGCGAAATAAGAAAAGACCTCCGCCGCAGCCACTTTGAATGCGTAGCCAATACTTCCGCTGGAATCATCGTGCTTATCAAAAATGGCATGGTCAGCCTCATACAAAGACGCCACCGACTTTACCCCTTCTTCGGCTGAGACTGGCGAGTCTTTGAGTTCATTCAGCAACTCAAGCAATTCTCCGGCTATATCGCCGCTGCCACCGCGACCAAAAGTTGGTCGACGTCTTTTTATAGCGGCTAAGGAAGTTTTAAAATTATTAGTTTGCGAGGGAGACATCGGTAATGGCGTGAAAAGATCTTGCTCAATATTTTTCGTATGATAACATTGAAATTGGAGTCGATTGCCATGGTTATTAGCGGCCAAAAAGACGACGTTTCTGAAAACACGTTTTGTGCCATACAGAGCATCTTTGTGTAGTCACGCTGGCGTGGTAGTGCTTAAACGCTTTTCTCTACCTTCATCAAGTCCAGCGACTCACATGAGGTGTTTTCCATGGCCGACAATGTTTCAAAAATCTGTGCTGACCATTTGCGCGAATGCTACCCTGGGCTTAAGTCCTCGCATGCCCACGAAGTGGTAGCGGCTTTCTTTGGCTACAAAAGCCATGCGGCGCTCCTGGCAGACAAGAGACACGCCGCTGACGATGTAGATTTAGCAGCGATTTTAATTCCCGATGAATCTATAGTTGCCGATAGATTGCGCGACTTGAAAGGACTACCAGAGAAACTTCCGCAAGCAGGATGGCTTGTCGATAATTTAGTGCGACTGCTTCTGGGTGATGGAATATTCGAGGGCGAAGTCTGGGAATGTTTTGACGTTGGAGAGTACGTCATGGAAGACTACTTGCCAGCCAATCTCAATGAAAATCTTGAGTTTGAGTTAGAAGACATTATCGCTTCGACCAACGCGATTTTCGAAGAAATTTCCTATGACGAGTGCCATGTAGTCGAGGCCGATTCCGGGGTCACAGTGACGGTACTGGGCACCTATCAGGGCTATTGGCTCGAGGACAAAGATGACGACGCAGAATCGCCAGAAATTGACCTGGAAGTTACAGTTTATCTGCGGAGATGCGCTGGGCGAATTGCGTTTGAAGAGCCAGAAGTGGATGTTGTTGGCACACTGCGCGAGAAATCTGCCGCGACCGTACGGTAGAACAGTAACTTCTTCTTGCACCAATTAAAGCTTTCTAATTGCCGATGCTCACTTTTTGTGGAAGTCGTTTTGCCTGCTTACCCAGGGTCACACTATCGGCGTAACTCGAGCCGCTATCGAACGCATCTTCATCGACATAAACGCGACGCTTTGTAGTGCGGCGCAAGTTCAAACTCGATAAATAATCCTCGTTAGCGCGTTCGAGCTGGTTTCTCACGATGGTCAAACTGGTGCCGGGACTCTTACGTTTGGTCGACACCTTTTCTTCAACGATTAAATCTATGGAGCGAAGTAGTATTTTCCAGGCGGCTCCTAAGCGAAAGCTTCGGCGCTGATGATTGTCTTTATGCAGACGGTTGCTCTCTTTGCGGATTGAGTCAATTAAACATCGGGCGACGTCAATTGAAACAGCGATGTTTTCCGCAGTTCCAACGAACATTGCAGTTTTGCGAGTCGATATGTAATAGTCTGTGTAATAAAGCGAGCAAACGGCGTCGAGAACGCATTGAATCCAGCGCTCTAACTTGAAGTTTCCATCGACTACACAGACGTCGATTTTTAGAGCTTGCCCTTGCACCTGGGCTAAACTTAGATTGTGTTTACCCAGAAGGTCCGAGGCAAATTGCATGGCAACCGCTCTCTCGTGCTCATTCTGGTTGCCTTCAGCAAGTGCGAGCAGCTTTCTGATTTTTTGAATTATTGACTCTTTATCATTCATAACCACAAGGCTCAGGCATTTGAATTGAAAACAAGAGAGAGTGATTTTAACAGAGTCGTGAGGTGGAACAAAACCAGTGGCGTAAGCTATTTTTGCTTGCAGATGGGACAGTTCACACCGTCAATAGTTCTGCGTCTCACTGGTGCTTTCCAGGAATGACCTCTGTTACATTTCCACCAGTGTTCTTTCGTCGTGTTTGCCACAACGTCACGCGGGCTAATATCCCCGTTTTTAACTGGATGCCAATCTGCGGCTATCGATGGATAGCAGCGTTGCAGGCAGTTGCTCCACGCTAATTTTAAATTTCTGCAATACGGACAACCAGTATTCATGGACGTGCGGCTCTGCAGCTTATTCTGCCAGACATGCGTGGTGTCCACTTCACATTGCCACCACACTCGTACGCCTGAATGCGCCGTGACATCGTGTGGTGTCAGGGAGCCATTTTTTCTGGGGTGCCATTGTTTGGCGATATCTGGGAAAAGAGCTGCAAGGCTGTTATCATCATTGACCTGACGCCCCACGCAAAATGGGCAACCGCGGTCTTGATACGCTCTCTTTTCAGGAGAGGCTTGCCATTCACCCTTGCACGATGAACAACGCCACCAGTAATGTACAGCCGAACCGGCAACAATCTCATCAGTTTTTTTTCCGTTCCTCTCCGTTATCCATTCTTTAACTAGCTCAGGATAACTGGCAAGACTGTTGCTAGGGGCAGCCGTAAAGCCGCGGCAAAACGTGCATCCATGGACTTTTGAGCCAGTCTTGAAAGCCGTGACTCTTGAAACTATTAGTTGTTTAAAGGTGTGGTTCTTGTCATTAGCGCAATTCCACCACACTCTGACGTCTGATCCAGGACCAAAGTCATCTGGTCCGAAACCGCAATTTTTAGCGAAGCACCAATAGACGGCAAGCTCTGGGTAGCAATTTGCCAACGTCCCGCGTGGCAAATACCTTGGCGGTTCAATGACGTCTTCAATTTGTCTAGTATTAGCCATATGGTTGATTCTAATTCGGGTAATGAAACAGTTTAATCCAGTTTTCTGTTCGACGCCACCACAGACTTTGGATGCGGCTCACAACGTTCTGCGCAATCGCTTGCAGGACAATTTCGTGTTCGATTTTGGAAAATAGTCCATTAATCATCGGCTCCAATTTATCGCGAACATCCTCAAATCGAATCATCGGCGCAGCCAGCACTCTTGCACTGGTCTTGGCACTCTTGTGCTTAACAGCTTCAATCAGCGCCTCTCTTGATCGCGATTGAAGTTGACCATTGCCCCGGCGATAGGTGCATATTTCTTGATGGTGTCTGCAACCGAAGGACCCATTTCGTGAGTCCAAAATCGCTCAACGCAAATCTGTCACCAGTGAGTATGTTTTTGAAGTGATTATCAAAATGGACTAAGCCTCGGGACGATGTAAACGCGCTCATTTGTCGAAGTTCTTCATCCAGAAAAGAGACAATGATCCAACTTCAGAGAAAATGTTGCGCCGCCGATACCACTGCGGTGTTTCGATGCTTCACTTAGCAGTTGCTGCAACCTGGTATCGCTGCAACGGGAAAGCCTTGTAGAGGCATATGCGAACAACTCCAACCTTTCTAGTGCTTGCTCTTTCAAGTGTTCCTAGTCCCCAACCCGATGTGCCTTTTAAACGCTAGTGAGTTCTCTCACTTCTTTCCGAATTCTGTCGACTTGACCTGTATAATCGAGCATTGCAACATCATAATTTGATTGCAGATTGAGCCAAAATTCCGGGGTCGTTTTGAAGATACAAGCTAGCCGGTACGCTGTATCAGCAGTTATGGAGCGTTTATCTGTGTGGCTAATTATTGCAGTCACTCGCGATGGCGCTATTCCCATAAAATTAGCAAGCTTTGTCGCGCTAAGATTCAGAGGCTCCAAAAATTCGGTGCGCAAAATTTCGCCGGGATGAATCGGCAGTAATTTGTCGCCGTCGTGCAATTTAGTGGTAGTCCGTGATTTCGACATCTTTGAACTCGTCTCCCTCGACTACGAAACAGATACGATACTGATCGTTTATGCGAATACTGTGTTGTCCTTGTCTGTTTCCCGATAATGCTTCCAAGCGATTACCTGGGATGACTGCTAGTTCTGCCAAGCTTTTTGCCGCCTTCAAGATGTCGAGTTTTTTCCTAGCCGCCATTTGAATGCTGTCGAACGCCTTGACATAACGGTTGTCCGCGAGACTTTCTGTATCTTTGTCTCGATAGCTCCTTATCATACTTTTACTATAACACGCGACGCGTAACACGTCAAGCGGGTCGCCCGGCGCGCACGCACTACGTCATATTTCAAATACTCACTGTTTATCAAAACAGAACGTCTTCGATCTGGCGCTGGATTAAAGCTTTCTACTGTAGAGGACAAGCAGGAACGGACCAGACACATTCTTTGCCGTGTCCCTCATGCCTTGCCAGAAGTTCTTCATCATCGACTATTTTCGACAATTGAACTTGTACTTGAGCCTCATCGGCATGCTTTCCTGTGTAATGCAGACACTTCGCAAGATAATCGAGATCTGATAACAAATCAGGATGACAGCGATCAAGATACTGCTCTTGTAAGGCGACACTCTGTCTGAATGCGGAGGCCGCCTCGTCATATTTTCTCTGCTCAGCCAAGCTCTCACCCAAATTGCTGTAAGCATCTGCAAGGTCGGAGAAATCTGTTTTCAAATCGTTTTCTTTCAAAAGTGTTTCCAGAAGCTGAATACCCTCTCGCAGAAATTTTTCAGATTCCACAAACTTCTTCTGATCTAGTAGAAGTCTTGCGAGAGTAATCTTTAATCTAGCTGCTCCATACTCATTACCTAAAATCTTTAACTCAGCTTCTGCATATTGACTGGCAGCAGACATGATGTCATCTAAAGGCAGTTCAGATTCGTTGTTGATAAGCTCAAGTTGCTCGATAGAACGCGACACGGCATCAGCTTGTCCACTGACATTAGAAATCGTTTTTAGAGCGGCTTTGGCATCGCGGCGCGCTTCTTTCCAGCTGCCGCGTTCTATCTGTGCATCGGCAATTTCGAAAAGCGTTTTCCAGCGCTTTATTTTGCTAGAATCTTGCTCCGATAAATCTTCAGCAGCTACAGCCGCTTTCGCTTTTATAGTTTTAAAAAAACTAGTCAACCAAGCCTGGCAACCTTCTGTCTGGTGCCAGCAACAGGAATTAAATAATTCATAAGCAGGGTCGGTCTCGACTTTCTTTGCGCCTACTATTTCAAATAAATAAACTGGATCTTCGGACGCAGCCACACGAAGGCAGGCTCTAGCGAGCGCGCTATCGCCCGTTTCCCTAAAGAGCAAAAGAGCGTTTAAATAAAACCACTCACTAGTTGAAACTGGCATTTTTGCTAACAATTCTTTTGCTGCAGCGTCGCTATCTCTCATTATCAAATAGCTGGTTGCCAGATACACTAGCTCGCATTCGCTCACTCCCAAAGAATCGATAACGCGCTTTAGAAGAGAAATTGCATCATCAAAATGCTTTTGATGCCAGAGTTCTTTTGCTGCTTCACTGGCGATTATCTCAATGCCTGGCGCATAGATAAAATACGGAGCTTGCAATTCGAGCTCACTTATATCCTTTTCCCAATTTTCCTTCTGTGATTCTCGCTCAATAAGAAGCTTTTCCAATGCCGTTGCATAAAGTCGCTGACGCTTTTCAAAATCTTTCTCCTCATCCCTTGCCAGAATCGCATAGGGCAAACCAAGTTCTGGATTAGAGGAGATAACTCTATGGGCAGCGTCAATGCGAATGGGAGTTTCAGCATTCGTGAGCATTGTGTGACAATCTTTGGCAATGGCATCGATTGCACCGTTAATCGTGGATGCGTTGTGTTCTTTATGATTCGAATGTGAAGGTTCAAGTTCGTCTCGTAAAATGCAAAACTCCAGAATGTCTTCATGAGCAACATCATGCTCGCTGGACTCGCAAAAATCACAGTTATGATGAACCGACGCATCCTCTTTTAAAATGTGCGAGTTACGCTTGCTTTGTAGTTCGAGCAAATCTTTTGTTGACATGACTTCAACCCTTTAAAAATGGAATGTACAGCATTGCCGGCAAAAATGCCTCTCTAGCCTTGTTACTGTGCATTCAGATACTAGCTGTCTATTAGCATATGTGGGCCAATGTGAAAAAGCATTAAGTAGTTTCAAAGTAAAAATTCTCACTTACAACTTTCAGGTCTCTATCTTGCGCTAGCTCAATATCCACAATTGTACGAACATTTATCGATGGCCGGGATTGCAGAGACTGTTAACGATGTGGTGCTCGCAGGATGAGTTGGCTAAAAGGGAATTTTTAATCGACGCCAGCGTCTTTTCTAAAATCGCATCATGCGAATTCAATATGGTGCTATGACAGATTTAAGGCATTCTGGACTTTAGATTAGTTACTCTCGTTGGTCGTGGGGCAATTACATGCCGTTCTACCAGTCTCAAAGTTGATGCAAGATCAACGGAGCGATCATCATCATCGGTGCTAGTCAGAACTGATCGCCGACGACTCGTTCTGATCTCACTTCAACAATACCCTTCGGACGTTGAACCCTTCATAAACGATCACTGTCAGGGGTTTACCGAAATGCTGCAAAGAAAGTTCGGGAACAGATGTTTCTGTTATTTCAAGCTGCTTTTCGATTGGAAATCAATAAATGGAGCCAATTAGAAATGCTAAAACAAATTTTCCTTTCAACATAAAACTCTCCGTAATTTCCCAACCAATCACGAACTTATGGCACCGCTTCTAGTGACAAATGCTTACTTTACCATCGTTGACTAGACGGATACAAATCTCCGTCAACACATGTACCTTTTTTATACCAGTGAATGTAGCAGCTCTCAGAAGCGAAACCCGATAATCCAGTTTTAAATACTTCATCAATGGATCTATCCAGTGCACCGGATCTGGTGCTCCTGCAAAACGCTCTTCGAGCGAAGGATCAAATAAAATCCACGCCGGTGACTGATCAATCTGTGCTTCTTGATCAATCTGGTGGCAGCGGCGGTAAATGCTTTCGCTGTAACTTTAATCGCTTTCAGTGCCTCTTCCTTGGAAAAATGGGACCTACCACGGCTGAGTTGTTCGTCGAGATAATGATCGAGAGTATTCATGCCCCAATTATGTGCAAAAACCGACACAAAGTGAAGGTATTTGCATACAGCTGGGGCAGCTCTAAGTGCTCCTAAGTGGTTGTGTGTCCCGAAATCAAATCCAAGCCTGTGGTCGCTCCGCGAGGCTCGATTCCGGAGCCTCGGCGGCGTTGGAACTAGGTGCCTGATGGCTTGCCGCCATTTTGGTTGATGTTTTCCGTGTTACGTGTTAATATGGAAAACATAAACCAGGGTGAATTTTATGCCCGCCCCATCTTTAGAAGAACGAGCTGCAAATGCCGTCCGCGAAGCGCCGCTGCAAGTCGCAGAGATTGTTATCGAAACTTTGGAAGCATCGCAAAATCAAACGGATGGCGAGTCTGTAGCGCTCGTGCGCGCTATGAGAGCCCTATCTCGTTTGGTCAAGACCCTGCACGTAAATCAGGCTGCAGCACAACCAACTGACTTACAAGTTTTAATTTCAATCCTACAAGAGCCTGGAGTTCAAGCCCTCTTGGCTGAGGTCGACCCATTGGCGCCGGCGAAAATTCGTGGGCTAAAACTGCAACAGGAAATTTTGTCTGCCGAAGGTGGATGCATCTATAGTACCGAATTTGCAGAACTAGTTGGCATGAGCGCCGCCGGAGTCGACAAGGCAAGAAAGTCAGGCTCATTGATCGCCTTCCCTAGAGGCCAAACTAAATTTAGCTACCCCATTTGGCAGATCCATGAGGGTGCAGTTTTGAGGGGATTGAAAGAATCAGCGCGTGCTCTAGGAAACGCCTCGATGTTCATCAAGGCTAATTTCTTTCTCAGCGCCAATTCACGTTTGTATGGCAGGCGCCCTCTGGATCTTTTACGAGAAGGTAAAGTCGGTGACGTCATAGCGGCAGCCACCGCATTTGGTGAGCACGGCGCAGCTTGACTTATCCACCATCGAATTTCGATACACTTCACTTGCCCGTGACTTCGTTTTCGGGCGAGTTGTATCGATCATTTTCGACCGCTAGAGGACGTACCCCCGCTTCTGTGCTGTTTTTTGGACGAGCGGGAACAGAACGATACGACTCTCCTGATAGTACCTACGGAGTCTGCTATCTAGGCAAAACCCCATCAGGTTGCTTCATCGAAACCTTTGGGCAATCCACCATCATCCAGATATGGTGGATGGAATTTGTTATGCAGGCAACCACAATCCTTCGGAATTTAGCATAGCTCTATTTGACCGCGCCCAGGGCAAAGTGACACTCAATACAACTGTCGACTGGCTCCAGTTCCCAGGTTTAGGGACTATCATGGATGCATACGGAATCGCTTACCTGTAGTTCTTGTGGAAGTGTGATGCGGGGCCGACTAATCGCGGTCAATTTTTCGAGCAAATTTGAAGAATCCTCTTCCAGCCATTCCTCGTCCTCGACGCCTCTTCCAGCGCCGCATGAAATTTTGCCACATCAACCTTCTCGTCTGGTGGCACGAAATCTACAATGGCCTCCTGCGCCAGCGCAATTCTCGCAGCTGGAGATTTGCCCAACTCCAAAATGCGGCTATAGACTTCGCAGGCGTAGGCGAAGGTTTCTCGCTCACCAAAGTCTATGTTCAAAAGCCATTCTCGACTCCGCGTCTCCCGCAGTCCAAGCAGCGTTCGTTTGCAATTATGAAATGCATGCGCTGCTTCGTGCACGATGTAATCGGCAAATTTGTCTGTCTGCGTAAAATACTTCATCGAAACATAGGACGTGGTGCCGACATTCATTCCGAGCGCACAGCTGGCATCTTCATGCAGGGGCTTTGAGCCGATGCTGGCAAGATACAAATTTGCTAAATGCCAGGCCGTTGAACTGCAGCTTTCGCTCAACAAAATTTGTTCTACATTTTCTGTAGTTAAAATCACAACGTCATTAGCAATCGCTTCTAAGACAATCTCTCTTTCGGTTTTGGGGAAAAGTCCATTAATCATCGGCCGCAATTTATCGCGAACATCCTCAGACTTCATCATCGGCGCAGCCACCATTCGTGCAGCTGCCTCTGCACTCTTCTGCTTAACGGCTGCAACTAGCGCCTCTCGAACTTCTTTGGCACCTTCCTGTGACCCACGAAAAACACTGCCGCCCCATGCTGGATAGCACGAATCTGTTTTGCCCGTCTCGAGATATGCCTGAATGGCTTTTTCGCGCTCTGTTATTTGCTTCACTTGTGATTGAAGGACATTTGCTTGCATTGCCGGTAATATGAGAAGTACGAATTGTTAGTTCCAAGCGTAATCTTAATCTGAAAAGGCTGCTATAGGAAGCATGAATGCCTGCGACGCCCTCCCATAAAAAGAAATCCTTCGTCTGGATTCCAGGTGTGGGCCCTTCGGCTGCAGCGCTCACGAATCTACGCGAAACGACTCATATTCCATCGACAGTTCCAGGCGAGGCGTGGTTCATGGGTGAGCGACGGAGAATGTACGACGAATTCTTCGAATATTCACCACTGGAGATACCGAAAAAAGTGTTGTGCGAATTTCTCTGGGAAGCCTCTAGCGGCACAAGCTCTTTCAGTGAGGATTTGGATGAGGTAGAAAATTGGCGTTCCTGGTTCCGCTATCTCCTACCAACGCTAATTATCAGAGGCGATGAAAAAGACTGTTTCAATTTCTTGATCGAAGCTGTGATTACAGCCTTTTTCAGTATTTACAGGAATGGCTGGACAAGCGAGCATGCTGAATTTCGAGAGAACATTCTTGACACGCTGGGAACTGCAATTATGATGCCATCACTTTGGGACGTGCAGGGTGAAAGCATCACGGCACAAGGTGAGGATTGGTCTGTGCAGCGCGGACCGGCATGCGATGGCGCCTTGAGCGCCTCGTTATTTTTTTGCCTCTCGTATTTAAAGAGGTCCGAAGTCGCCGCCTGGACAGAATCATTGCTAACAATCGATTCTGCATTCTTCCGAGCGCACTTTTTGACGTGGCTTGCAGGTTCATACGAGATTCTTGCTAAAGGTGTCTGTTCCTTCCGGGAAATAGAAAAAGCACCATTTGAGGTACAGTGGGAAAACTCTTTTTTGTTAGACCAACTGCCACCGACTATCTCAAATGCTAACAGGCAGATCTTTTTGAGTTCTTTGAAGGCAAATCTTACGACTGAGAGACTTTGCGAATGGCTGGATGATATAGCTCAATATCCGCCATTGTACGAACCTTTATCGATGGCCGGGATTGCAGAGACTGTTAACGATGTGGTGCTCGCAAAGTGAGTTGGCGAGTGTTGCACGCCGTAAAAACCACTAAATTGTGCTCACATCCCAGGAGTAAAACGTGAAAGACTCTTTGAAAATCATGAACAAACACGCGAAACAAGTAGAAGTGGTAAACGCATTGAGGATGAAGTTGACCACGCTTAGGAAGCAACAAATCGATCTGGATAGTCAACCTACTTCGCTTGAAGAAGAGTCGCCTGCAGCCACAAGGCTCGCTAATTTAAAATTGGAGGTGGAAGTAGCCCAAAGGGAATTGGTTGACGCGCTTTATATAGCAAGAGAATTAGAAATTGAGTGGAAGATAGTTGGTATGGATAGTAATAATCTCACTCCCCGTCAGAGAATTGGTTCGTTAGTCGCGATGATCGATTCAACAGAAGCCTACATGTCAAAATATGATAAGTTCATTCAGAATCCTGATGAAGCATATCAAAGCGCGCCGTGCCTCATAGAACAAAGCAAAAATCAACTTTCGAAGCTCCGATTCTTGCTGCAAGAGCTAAAAAAAGATAGTCCGCAGTGACCGAGTAAAACTCCCCTATAGCGATTTGGAACAAAAAGTGAGCGCACCTATCAATCAACTGCTTGCAGCAATAAAATTTGCATCTCAAAAGCACGTCGCGCAAACGCGAAAAGATTCTAGAAACACCCCATACATCAATCATCCGATTGAGGTTGCGGAGCTGCTTTCAAGCGTTGCAGGCGTTGATGATGTCGAGATACTTATAGCCGCAGTATTGCATGATACGGTCGAAGACACGGAAACGACGGTCGAAGAAATCTCTGAGATTTTTGGAGGTGCTGTGGCTTCTTACGTAATGGAATGTACGGACGACAAAACTCTTGCGAAGGCCGAACGCAAGCAGCGACAAATAGAAACAGCCTCAAAAAAATCTCCTCAGGCAAAGCTTATTAAGCTGGCGGACAAAATCAGCAACGTGAAAGACTTGGGCGAAAGCCCGCCAGCAGGTTGGTCCGTCGAGCGTCAGCTTGATTATTTGGAATGGACGCGGCAAGTAGTCCACAATCTGCGGGGCGTCAATGATGCTCTGGATCAACTTTATGATTCGACACTTGAAACAGCTCACATCCAAGTGAATCGCTGATCAAACGATGGTGCGCAGTGTATTGGAACACCATAATGATCGAGGCAATGTGCCAGAAGCGCGATTCCACCAATTGGTAAAGCTATGTAGGCTACGGCTTTGCGCGAAATAACTTACAAACGTCACAGATGTCTTGTTTCGAAATCTTCATTACTTTGCTACCGCATTTGCAATTTTTGCTAACCAGATTTTGAATTAGTTGTCCCAACGGAGTTGTTCTCAGTTTCCAACCCGATGTGCCTTTTATACGCTCGTGAGTTCTCTCACTTCTTTGCGAATTCTGTCGACTTGACCTGTGTAATCGAGCATTGCAACATCATAATTTGATTGCAGATTGAGCCAAAATTCCGGGGTCGTTTTGAAGATACAAGCTAGTCGGTACGCTGTATCAGCAGTTATGGAACGTTTATCTGTGTGGCTAATTATTGCAGTCACTCGCGATGGTGCTATTCCCATAAAATTAGCAAGCTTTGTCGCGCTAAGATTTAGAGGCTCTAAAAATTCGGTGCGTAAAATTTCGCCAGGATGAATCGGCAGTAATTTGTCGCCGTCGTGCAATTTAGTGGTAGTCCGTGATTTCGACATCTTTGAACTCGTCTCCCTCGACTACGAAACAGATACGATACTGATCGTTTATGCGAATACTGTGTTGCCCTTGTCTGTTTCCAGATAATGCTTCCAAGCGATTACCTGGGATGACTGCTAGTTCTGCCAAGCTTTTTGCCGCCTTCAAGATGTCGAGTTTTTTCCTAGCCGCAACTTGAATGCTGTCGAACGCCTTGACGTAACGGTTGTCCGCGAGACTTTCTGTATCTTTGTCTCGATAGCTCCTTATCATACTTTTACTATACCACGCGCCGCGTAACACGTCAAGCGGGTCGCCATGAATCTGTCATAGAAGAAATGCGGCCGGATTTAAATTAAAATACTGGCCGAGTTTTTTGATTTGTGAACCAACCAACTCGCAATCGCCAGCAAGGAAGCGCTTGATAGTAGTTTCCGGTATTCCTGTCTCACCAGAAAGCTCAGTGGTGCTAAGGCTATTCTCTGCTAACAGATGAGCCAAAAATTCGTGCGCAGATACGTCCGAAACAGATTCCTCATTCGTGTTCGCATATTCATGAATCAGTTGTTCCAGTGCCGTCAGGTATGCGAACTCATGGATGGTCAGCTCATCTTCGCGACCGACAAGTGTGGCTAACGTTTGGATGGCTAGTTGACTCGCCTTCGAATCACGAATCTCTTCGAGTGGAAATTGCTTGTTCAAAGCGATATATTTGTCAATCGTCATCTGTTTCAATATCAGAGAAGTGGCACTTTAAGATGCGTGCGCATGAATCGCCATGCGGATGAGACTACCATGTTAACTGAAAAAATGATTCTCGACACTAACGACTTCTGTTCTGTGTTCTCTCGCTTTCGATTTTTTTCGCTGTTCCAATAACCGAAAAGTTGAACTCGCAGATCCATATTTGCAACATCTGATTGAAGTTGCTTTTCAATATTGCAAATAGCGGACGCAGATAATTTATCCGCTTTTCGGTACAGCTCCCACCATCTTCGCTCTTCGTCAGTCATAAAATCAGACATGAGTTTCAATTTCTCCGAGCATTAAAGACAATGCCATTGTCGGTCACAATATTCCTGGTCGGATCACCAAGGAGAACATCAACGCGACCCGCAGTCATTCCAATCAAGTCACAGCTTCGGGTCGAGTATGCGAGTTTTCCCACAATAGCTTAAGATATAAGCAAAGCCTTAAAATGAGCAGGTGTATTGTATGCGTCGATTTATTACTTTGTTGGACAAAGCATTATCGATTCCGATTAACTGGCTGACGCAATTGGTAGAAAAACGTACAGAAAAAAAACGTGAAAAATTCTGGCGAGACCACGAGATATTGAAGAACAAGTTGGGCTCGGTTCATGCTAAAGAAATGGAGGATGTAGAGGCAACGATTCGAGAGTGGGATGAAAAACAGAAGAGGTAGAATCACCGGGTGTGGAACTGGATAAAAAAAGCGCATAACGACAAAGCTTATCATGAAGTGATATGGGCAATAGTTTTGCCGTGGTGATCGAGTAAAACTCCCCGATAGCGATTTGGAATAAAAAATGAGCGCACCTACCAATCAACTGCTTGCAGCAATAAAATTTGCATCTCAAAAGCACGTCGCGCAAAAGCGAAAAGATTCTAGAAATACCCCATACATAAATCATCCCATTGAGGTTGCGGAGCTGCTTTCACGGGTTGCAGGCGTTGATGATGTCGAGATACTTATAGCCGCAGTATTGCATGATACGGTCGAAGACACGGAAACGACGATCGAAGAAATCTCTGAGATTTTTGGAGGTGCTGTGGCTTCTTACGTAATGGAATGTACGGACGACAAAACTCTTCCCAAGGCCGAACGCAAGCAGCGACAAATAGAAACAGCCTCAAAAAAATCTCCTCAGGCAAAGCTTATTAAGCTGGCGGACAAAATCAGCAACGTCAAAGACTTGGGCGAAAGCTCGCCAGCAGACTGGCCCATCGAGCGTCAGCTTGATTATTTGGAATGGACGCGGCAAGTAGTCCATAATCTGCGGGGCGTCAATGATGCTCTGGATCAACTTTATGATTCGACACTTGAAACAGCTTAAATCCAAGTGAATCGCCGATCAAATGGTGGAGCTGAGTGTATTGGGACACCATAATGCTCGAGGCAATGTACCAGAAAGCATTTGGTTTCCGGGCAATGAAGGATGCCCGTTAAAGGCCATGACGCCGGCAGTGACGGCTGTGAGTTTGATGTCTCCTCTGTGCTGGTCAGAGGGAATTACGCAGACGTTTTAACACTCTGTGCTGGTCAGAGAGAATTACGGCAGGCGATCAGCCCATGCCGCAAAGCAAAACAGAGACATTTTTTTGCGGAACAACCCACCATGCAAGGTGACCGCAGAAGCCATTTGAAGGATATAACAATCGATCATCGTGTTTACCAATTAAGCTGAACAAAATCAGTTTCTGTTCCTCGGCTTGGTCGTTCTTTCCAACGATCTGATACCAGAGGGATAGGTTCCGATGCACCATTCGTCTAAGGTCTGCCGTTGGTTGCAAACGGTCCGCAAGAGCAGCACTTCGAAGCCAGAAAGCCTCGCTGCTGGCTATGTCCCGGGGCGAAGGAGGCCCACCTGGAAGCGATGTTTTTTTCAGAGAAGTTGGATCGCTGGGCGGTGCGTCTGGGATGTTCACCGCAACGATGTTGTAAGCTCTGATATTCAAAAGTGAAACTGCAACACTTAGTTGTTTTTCGTTTATTGATTTGCCTGTCTCAAAGAGTTGAATGTAATCTTCGATGTATTGTTCGCACTTCCTGGAGTCTTTTTCGTCACCAGCCTTGTGCAGCAAATTTGATGCAATCCAGTACATATACAATCTTGAATAATCGTCCGTGCTCAAGTTCAATTCAACCAGAGCTTTGTTTAGAAAGTCGATTGCGATTGGGGCGTTTTTATTCGTTGTAAATTCTTCTTTTGAAACTCTTTTCGCCCATTGAGATAGTTGCTCACGACTGTTGGAGTTGAAACTCCAAAACGTGGAGAGAGCAATAGGAGCGTTTGCCTCAGCCTGGGCGCGATCCTCACCAGCGAGGTAAGCATCAGCTTGCATCAAAAAACGGTAAGCCAGATATACAGCCTGCTCAGATTTTTGTGTCGGGGTCAGAGGCTGAGTTGAGTCAGGAGCAGAGGGCTTCATAAATCTTCGCGCGGTGTCGAGTACTGGGCCAGCGATTCCCGGCTCGCATTGCAAGTTGACTCCGCTTGCGAATGCGAGAGCCATCATAGCTTTTGCTTTTTTTAAATTTGAGAATGAGATATAAGGCATACGCGTCATTCTAGAGGTAAATTCGACTTTCTGCCTCGGACAGATATGCGGCAAGTTTACATGCTTCTCCAAGCGATGCACTTCAGCCAAACGAACCAACGCACACCAAAGCTACACGCTGACTTCCGGAGGAGCGATGAAAGATCGGCAGGCTTTTACAATCACACGCGTTTCCGCAGCCCTGGCAGCCACTGGTGATGAGTCTGATGTCAATTCATTCAAAGCTCTGACGTTCTCTGGCAACAATCAGCGATTTCCGATCCGACCTATCGAAGCAGGCTCGGTATTTTGTTTCCTCTCAACTCGTCAATGATTTTCTCTGAAAGCTTCCAGGGATCTCCTGAGAGTCGTGATATGAGTTCGAACCACACTTTGCCGAACGCGGCGATTCCGTCGGCATTGGTAAATGTAGTTCCCGCCGGCAATAGCGGTGCGATGTCTTCAGTCAAGCTCTTTTGCAGTTTCTCTAGCATTCGCTGTTCTGCTACTGCCCGAGTAATGGTCTGCTCCTGGAGAGATAGGTAATGCTCGAAACACTCAATCAACTTGCTGGGATCCATGGACAATTGCGTCAGCCCTTCATTTAAGTCGAAGAGGTCACGATTTTTCCGTCGCTGTAACAATGCGCGAAGCTTTGTTCCGAAAAGTTCCTCAGGTTCAAAGGAAGCAATTTCAGCGCGCGCTGTATGCCATTCGCTGTTGACTTCGAACGGGTATTTTTTTAACGCAAAAAGACTCTTGTGCTCACGCGTATTGATTTCAACTTTCACCTTAAGCGCTGTGTCTGGAGCAGCTTCTGGTGAGAACTTGAATATCAGATGTGTGGAGTGACTGGCTTGGGTGTATTTAAAGTCACCCAGCCATGACAGCGCGTTACGGATAGCATCGAGGGTTTCACGGATTGGTTCCGGTTGTGTCTGCACCAAATCGATATCTTCCGAATAACGCAATGGCTTTTCAAAGAGTAACTTATTGATTGCTGTGCCACCACGAAAGGCAATTTTTCCTGACAATTCGGGCGAATTGAACAGATCGCACAAGGCCCGGCAAATGATCAGATCCTGTTCAATCTGCCTGAAATCCGGCCATGGTGCCTTCGAACTCCACTCTTGCACGTACGCCGCTGGAATCATAGGTCGATCTCCACCGATTCATTGATTATCAGCATCCACTTGTTGTTTTTCTCCGCAAGATCAGCCATTCCTTCAATTAAGGGCTTAGCCGATGGATCCAGAGTTTTCATCGATTTTGCCTTCCTTGCAAATGGTGCCAGCGCCTTTGACTGCCGCTCCTGACCAAACAGATCAAGCAAATAACCCAAGCGCCTAACTGCTGAATTTTCATACAATGCTGCCGCCTTCGCAAGCATTTGCGGATTTGCCTTGTTCCCTATATCATGCACAATTTGCGCCAAGCCATTGATACCACCAGCTTTATGGAAATAGCGCGCACAGTCCAGGAGCATCAGCTCAACGCTTGCGACTTTGGCAAATCCTGTTTCGCTCTTTATCTGCTGCAACCACTTCGGCCTGTTGATCTTCTCGAAAGTCACAGGTGTCTGGTAGATGAACTGTATTCTATGCCGACCAATGTCAAAATCCCTCAGTTGCTTTGGAGTAACTAGCTGGAAAACCATAGCCGCTTGATGGGACGAGCCGTGGAATGTAGCAGCTCTTAGAAGCGAAACCCGATAATCCAATTTTAAATACCTCATCAGCGGGTCAATCCAGCGCACCGGATCTGGTGCTCCTGTAAAACGATCTTCGGGACGAAGGATCAAATAAAATCCACGCCAGGGGCTGATCAATCTATGCTTCTTGATCAATCTGGTGGCAGCGGCGGTAAATGCTTCCGCTGTAACATTTAGCGCTTTTAGTGCCTCTTTCTTGGAAAAATGCGACCTGCCACGGCTGAGTTGTTCGTCGAGATAATGCTCAAGAGTATTCATGCCCCAATTATATGCGAAAACCGATACAAAGTGAAGGTATTTGCATATAATTGGGGCAGCCTCTAAGTGCTCTAAAGTAGTTGTGTATCCGGAGTCGCTGGCTTTTTCTGGGTTTTCTAACGTTTTTTCTAGCGCGCAAGCTGCACATTGTCTTGATTGGGTTTCTATATTGGTTTACCAATCAAAAAAACTCTGAATTTCCGATCATCTAATATCGAAGCAATTGGTCAGAAAATTAGCGGTATGTCTCACGACTGAGGTGTCGCTTGTCGCATATTCGGTGTTTACTTAATGTCATAAATGCACCTTAGAATACACGTGTTCAATTTACTAAGTACGACAACTAACGAGGTCTTGCGCGCATGAAAGATGCGTTACGTCGTTTCGCAGATTTCCACGATGCGAAGCTAAATTTGTTCATTTGCATGTTGTCTGGAGCCATGCTGGTGACTTTTGGCATTGCTCAATCACAAGAGCCACTATTTGGAGATCAACAGGAGGAAGATCCGATTCGAAAGGCGATGGATAATAAAAATTATTCGGAAGCTGAACGATTGTTATTGCTACGATTGAAGCAAGCAGAAAGTATGCCAGAAGTATCCACTGAATCAAGACCCAATCAGCGCGAGTGGGCGCAATATTACGCTCTTGCCTCGCTGGCGGAAGTTTATTGTAAGGAACGCAAATGGACTGACGCTGAGGCGACATACAAAAGAGAACTTGTAATAAACGAAAAACTCCATGCTTTTGTGAATGAAAATCGGAAGGATTTAGCAAATTGTTATCGCATGCAGCGCAAATTTAGCCAGGCTGAGCCACTTCTTCGACAGGCATTGACTAATGATGAAGAAGAGCACGCAGGGGAAACAACGTTAGCTGAGGCAAACCAAAATTTGGCAGAGCTTTTGATTGAAGAAGGCAAAGACGCCGAAGCAGATGCTTTCTATAAGCGCGCTTTGAAAAATGAGATGTATGCAGGCGGTCCGTTCGACTGTCATATGATTACTGACTTTGCTGTTTTGGTTCGCTTGTTCAAAGAAAAGGCAAATGAGGTTGCTGGAATCGCACAAGACAAATTACATCAAGAGAGAAGTGGTGCTGCAGCGGAGAAACTGGCTAACCTTTTTTTGTCGAAGGAAATTGAATCATCTATCAAAAAAATAGACACAAGTCACGGCGGACCTGACGCTGCATTGAGATATACTCTGCTTGCTGCAGCTTATGCGGCTGAAGGTAAATCCGAAGAGGCGGAGTCACTCTTGCACGATGCTTTAATCAGCACTGAATATATGCAAGGACCGGCCTTCAATGGCTACATGCTCACTGACCAACCTGAACCCAAAGATCCTACTTTCGGCGACGAGAATCCAGATGTAGCAAAGCGTCTCAACAATATCGCAGAACTTTGCCTGATGGAAGAAAAATATGCTGATGCTGAGACGGCGTTGAAGCGCTCACTCAAGATCACTAAAGCAACTATGGGAGAAGAGCATCCAAGAGTCGCGACAACAATGGAATTGTACACTCAAGTACTGCGCAAGACAGGGAGAGAAAAAGAGGCCGAGGAGTTGAACGCAAAAATCAGATCTATTTTACTTCCACAGAGTTGAGCGCATTATGAACAATATACAAAAAGTCTCTCTTAAATCTAATGTAGCTTCTGCTGTGGTGGTTACTTTTACTTTGATGGTGCAGAGCACCACATACAGTGCAGTAAATGCTGATACTCCGCCACCTCTCTTGACACCAGTTGAAAAAGCTAAAGTGCAGTATTTGCTAAAACAGATGTCAACTCATTTGCATGCTTCGCCCCTGGACTACGAGGTTGGTAGAGACAATCTAGCGGCGGGGACTGAGCCAAATGAGGGTGCAAAATCGGAGCTGCCGACGGCTAAGTCTGCGTATGTTGAGTTGCGTGCCATGGGAAAAAAGATTTTACCAGAACTGATTTTAGGTTTGAGCAATCATGTGCCGTTTCCGTTCCCAGCCGCAGTAGTTGAATCACTCATCTTCGAACTGGAGGGACAACCGATGGTGATTGAATTTATCGCAAACGGTAAGGTCCAATCGACCGGATTTAAAGCTGTCGAAAATATGCTTGAATACGACGACTGGCGGCGAACATGGCTTCTACCCTTGTTTTCATCAAATCTAGATGCGGCAAGAGAACTGGCGTATACCGCATTGCCAAAAAAGTATCGCTATTGCTGGGAAGAGTGGGAAACACACGACAAGACTCAACCTATGTTAGAACTTCATCTTAAAGCTGCCAGCGAAGAAAAAAGTTCCAGATTGCGCAGACTGGCAGTAAGCGCCCTTGGGACAATTCACCAGATTATCGAAAGTAGCGAAGATGATGCGAGTTTCAGTCTTCAGCTCTCGGCATTCATCGAAGAAGTCGAGGGCACCAGGACGCCAGGTAAAACAATTGGAGATGCAGGCAAGGAGGTCTCTGCGTGGCGTGAAAAGCGAAAGCCAAAACGAGAAGAACAAAAAACTTTGCTAGCACGCGCACTATGCGACATGCTAGAGCACGACCCAGACGCTGGCATCAGGCAAGAATGCGCGAAACAATTGCGTAACTGCAAAGAGTCATTTGTTGAAGAATCAATAATCGATAGTGCCAAAGATGCCGACCAGCAGGTAAGAGACGAGTGCGCGGTATTTTTGATGAAACGGGCGTGGGATGCGAACAACAATAACATTTGACTGGCACTGTTAATGGTTTTGTGTAAAAGATTCAGTCTTTAGGCTAATTGTCGCTCAATTGTCTGTTCATTTTCTTGAAAGCCTCAATCTGCTCAGATTCCAGCTTCTCGCTTGTTTTCAAAAGCTTCTTGAGATAGTTCTCGAAAGACACACCGTGAGCCTTCGCTAATTTTGCCAACATCGGCAAGTTTGGGGCTGTCGGCGTATGTTCGATTTTTTGTTATGCGATGCGCTGCGTAGGACTCTTCGATTTAGCGCCCGTCAATCTTGATTTTTCCGAGGACGAATATCTTCTCGAAAAGGAAAATCATGCCTATATTTCTGCCGCGCGCAGGTGGGTGATTGGCTGGGAACTGATTGACGTCAAGTTAAATTGAGTGTTGACGACAATTAGAATTGCGCGCACTTTTAGATACCGTTGATCAGGAACCAGACGAATCCGCATACCAGCTGATTAGACCTGCAGACGTGCTGTTTGAAGGAAAGCCCACTGCCTGCGTTAAACCAGTATCGAAGTCTGGCACCGGCTATCTGTACCAACATTTTGCCGCAGCAAACTACCGCAACAAACGTGTCAAATACTCACTGTTTATCAAAACAGAACGCGTTCGATCTGGTGCTTGATTATTTGTAGACATGTATGATGCAGACTCACAAGATTTGCTCTCCGTAAGACTTGAACCTGCCGTCACCAGTACGAAAGACTGGACGAAGTGCGAGTACGAATTTGATGTACCAATTGAGGCTTACGCAATCAGCATCGGTGCATATGCAGATCCAATTGATTTAATGATTGAACCCGCATGGTGACCAGCTAATACGCACGGTACAGAAATGGCTCCGTTTGCTGACAGTTGGGAAACGGTCGAAGCGCGACTTGGCCCGGCAAGGACGTGGCAGTTCTGCGAACTCAGAATGCCCTGGTCGCGACAGCAAAGACGAGGTGCTTGGATGTTTCGATTTGCAATATAGCGTGTTTAGGTGCGCGCAGCGCATTTAATTGCGTTGTCTACTAATTGTTCAAGCGGATTTAGATTTCCTGCGTTGCAGCTCAGAAGGGCTGCGTAGTACTCCCCACCAGTCAGATCATCGACTCGCGACGAAGATGCCAATAAATCTCTGACTTGTTGCTGCATAAGAAAATTTGCAGCGCGTCCATTTCCATCAATGAATGGATGAATCTCTAGGAATCTGTAATGAAAAGACGCAACAGCTCTTACAATTGCTAGCCTTGACTGACTTTGCTTAAACATTGGATAATTTGAGTTCCATCCTGCCAACAATTCGGCGAGCTTCGTGGGGATGTTTTCCCAAGCCTCTGGAACGAACACTGAATTGCCAGGATTGCTGCCAGCGTGCCCTATCCACACATTGACCTGGCGAAGCAAACCATCAAATTTATTTTGAAGAAGTGCGCGGTGTATCGTCGTTATTAGCGGCAACGTGAGATTTGCCGAGACTTCGTTCGGATATAGCAGCATCGCGGAGGTAGTCGATGGGCTGGTCGGGAGGGGGGTAAACTGTAAGATCATTGATTGCGTCCGGTACAGTTCACGGGTTAAGCGGTCAATAATTTGCTTTTGCGATTGATGTTGTTCACTGAGAATAGTCATTAGACTCAGATTTTCTTCGGTAGTCGTTGGAATTCGCAAGTACTGCGCGCGCAGACCATATCCACTCGGAGAGTCCAAAACTGTTCGAATTCTTTCCAAATGATATAGAACAAGAACAGCCTTTTGAGCCGTCGCGGTCTCTTGCAGGTCCTTTCTTTCGGTAAGAGTCAAAGGTTGATTCACAAAAAAGACCATTCCGTCTACTTTTTCTTTAGCGACTCCGAGTAAATCAACTTTGAATTTTTTCTTGACCTCACGGAAAGATTTTGGTGTGCTGGCAAAAAAGCACGCAGCAATGAACGTCGAGCCTGATTTGGCACACTTTAGATCTTTTATCCCATCCGGGCCTCCCAATGGGGCCTGAGGATCGACGTCCTCATATTTCTCTAGGACTAAAATTTGTGCGCACATGCGCTCGGCCTGTGTAGAGCCATAGCGCCAATCTTTTATTTCTGATTCCGTACTCATGCTTTTCTAAAACCGACTTACGTCACAACGCGAATTCTTTTTGCCAGCCATGCTTTGGCTTACTTTTGTGGCTTCGCTGCCTACTCGCTCGAAACGTACAATACTAGTCGAAAAGCGTTCTAAGAAACTGTGGTTTGAAACGGAATTTGATACGCTTAATCGCTACGACATTACACTGTATCATCACAATTTCCGATCTAGACAGTATAGGGCAGCACGAATCTAGCCGATTCGCAGCGCCATAAAATTTAATGACATCTCCGGCGACCTTTGAACTGTATAGGGCAGGCTGAGAAATACAAACTGCGAGCTTGCCATTGACGCCATTTATCCGATACAGACCGTGCGATGCAAAGCTCATATGTTTATCGTTGGAGAGGAGGATATCTGTAGATCTCACTGGTCCTTCAACCTGCCCCTTTTCACTATCCCGGTGCATCAAGTCGCTCAGAGAAATATTTCTGGAGTCTGTCGGTGTTCTTATGACTCGAACTTCCTGGCAGTTTCATGTAGCGGCTGAGTGCGAGCGCAAGGCCCAGACGCCTGAAACGTGGAAACTCTGCGTTCACAATAGGATATTTTTCTGGCAATTTGCCAAAGTGTTTTTTTCAAAAACGAAGAAAGTTGCACCTCGCCCAAACAACCACGAATAGATGTATTTGACCGCATCGATGTACATACGCGTTTCCTCGTATCTGAATGGAGATATTAGTTGATGTGATCATCATCATCATCATCATCGGCGCTAGTCTGCTCTCATCACCAGTTCCTAAGCGCTCCCGGTTCTCTCCCCTGGCTTTTCAATGATACCGCCCAGGCAACCACCGAAATCAAGCCCAAGCCTGCGGTCGCTTCGCGAGGCTTGATTCCGGAGCCTCGGCGGTGCCTGAGAGTCAGCCAGTGGCTCTACGAGGACAAAAATATGAATCACAACACTATCAATCGCATCACGCAGCAAATTGTTCTAGGTCTTCTATTCGTGGTTATTCTGAAAGTAATCCAGATTGCAGTCGCTGTTGGCAATTATGTTGATGCTGTTATGGTGGCACATGGCTTGGCTCCCAAATAGAGCAGAACGAAGCTTTTCTTATCTGGTATCGCTTGCTGTCATTTTGCAAAACCAACGCACGTGTCACCGTTTCGTGCAATCTCGAAATAGATCTTTCTTGCTGTGCCGCCTGGAATGGGAAGTGGTGATGCATGCATAATATTATCTGTTATTTTCTTGGCAAGATCTGGGTTTAAGGAGCGAGAAAATCTTACTGCGTCAACAATTTTGCCTTTATTGTTTACAGAAAAGAAGCAGACCACGTCGCTTAATGGTTGTTCGTCATTGATAACCTTGGACACGAGAATGTCGTTGACTCTTGTAGTCCATAAAAGCGCGTTAGCGTCAACCGGTTTACCGTAACTGGCAGAATTCGTCATCGCATACGATGGTGAAAGCGAGGTCGAATTTACCAGCCCGTTATCTGATGGTAAAAACACAGTTTCTCTGCGATTTGCGCACGCTGCAGTAACAACACTAACACAGGTGGCTATGTATGCTGACTTCACGAACATAATGGATTTCATTTTGCCAATTTGGAAGTAAGTGATTGAAGTTACCGCAGCTCATCAGTGATGCTCGTGATTTTTGATCGATTTAAGTTCATCAATCAGTTGCGTCAAGAGATAGCGGAATGTTGGCGTCGGCCACGATGTCTAGTAATTTAATTCTTTGCGCAAATGCTCTATGAAATGACTCTAACTTGGTGCAAAGCCAGGTATGTTGGAACAACCATTGCTCTTTATCGGCTATGTCACTGGCTTGTCGTAAGTCAATCGTGCTGTATATGCCATCTGGAAGCTCACGCCATTCGAGCGCTTCGCCTATTTCGTGTTCAATCTGAGCCTTTTCTTTTTCGAGCATCCTAAAATAGGTCTTCGCGTTTTCGCCACGGATCACTAGGCTGACTCGAATGACTTTCTTTGTAGTGTCTACATAAGCAGTCAGTCCGAATTCAGAGCCTCCAATGGCAAAGTTTGTCCAATGTTGCGGGCGGGGTTTTCGAGGCCGCAAAAGCTTACTATTGGTAAGGACAAAAGATTTGAACGCTTGCCAAAATTCCAGCTGAAGTTGCTTTGCTTCGCTTTGACTTTCCTGTTCATGAGCGGCTTCAAAGCGCCGCTTGCTCCATTCGTTAGGCTTGCTGATGACGTTGAAGCGTGGTGCCACATCGGAATCGCCGATCTGCCACAATTCAATCTGGAGTCCAAAAAAGTCGAAGGATTCTCCTGTATTCGCGTTTAGCCAGTCTAGAGCAGCACGCACGGTGCTCGTCTCTAAAACTTTCAGCAATCCAGACAACAATGGAAGCTTTGAGACCTGCTGTATATAGGAGAATCTTTCCCAAGTGGTCATGGTCAGTAACTTCTAGTTGATTTTCAATGACCACCCGTTTGCCCGTTCCCTCTTCGATGCACAAGAGGTCGGCTCTGAATGTTCCAACGGGAACCTCCGCGTTTTCCACTGTTAGCCCGTCAACTTCTAGTGCCTCAGCAAGTAGTTCGATATTTTCAGATTTTGATAGCCAGGTCGTAAAATTATATGATTCATGGTTCCATGCTTGACGCAGGTCGATTTGCCGCATGCGATTAAGTTTCAAACTTTTGGGACCATTGGGAATCATCTTTTCTCACTTTAATTGCGACGTCGAACTACTAAAGTATAAACCAGCGTGTGGCTTGGACAACTGCGTGGGCATCGACCAAAATCAGAAGAGAAGAGACCTGAATAAACTTAGGCAATTGTCACGAACGCACTCTTCTTGGCAGAGAGCCAGATTAGATGCTGCGATTGGCCGGCCAATACCATGACACCGCAGCCCGCATTGAATGTGAATCACGCAGTGAACAATCAAGCATCTGAAAAATTCATGCAGCCGTTCAAAGAAAAGAGCAATTTGCAAAAACTGTTTGAAGAAGATATAGAACTGGAAAGAGTCTGCTAAGCATCGGCCATAAAAATGAGGTCGGGGCAGATGATATATTGTTCAACCGACGGGTTGAGTATATTCGTACAACAAAAGGCATAATTGAATGATGGAACTTGTCGGCCGCAGATACGTGGTGAAATTGGCCCTTCTCTGGAATGCAAAGGAAGTTGATGAGCGATCTGGTGAATCTTGGTGGATTTAGCGTTCCCATAGATAGAAGTCTTACCCATCTAAGGCAAGACCTTCGAGATGATTGGTTTCCGGATTTCCTGTACTACGAAGATTTTTTGAAGCCCGCGGTTATCGTCGAATACATTTTGAGCAATGTCTCTCAAAATCACGGAATGTACGTTCCGGGTAAGCACTCTTTGTTCAATATTCCGAAGAGTCATTTTGCATTAAGATATAGCCTGGAAACAGATATAATCGATCGATTCGTTTATCAGGCGACAACATCGTTCCTCATGTTGCGTCTGGATTCTTCGTTATCCAAGCGTGTTTTAAGCCATCGACTGGAGACAAGTCAGAGTAGTGATCGGGCGAAGTATTTAATTAGGCATAAAATAGAGCAATGGAATATTTTTCAAGGTATAACCAAGTATTCGCTCGACGATAGAAAGACGTTGCTGATAACCGATGTGCAAAATTTCTTTGAGAATATTTCCGTCGCTGATATCCGAAGCACCTTTGAGCGGTTATTGCAAAATTCCGATCATGGTGTTTCGGAAAAAATTGAAATCCGCTGTGCTATCGAGACACTGCTCCGATGTTTAAAATATTGGTCGTTCAATGGTTTGAACGGTCTAGCTCAAAATAGAGATGCGTCTCATTTCATATCAAATGTCGTGATGAGCAAACTTGACGAAATTATGCTGGCACATAATTTTGATTATTATCGATATGTTGATGACATTCGCGTGATTTGTGAGGACAAGTATCAAGCTCGTCGGGCTCTCAAGATTCTCATCTCGGAACTCCGTAATTTCGGCTTAAGTACAAATACACAGAAAACAATAATTTTTGATGCTACTGACCATGCAGCTGTCGAAAGATTTTTTGAGAGCGACAATGAGTCTATAGATAGAATTGATGCAATGTTCCGCTCTCGCAGCAAGTTTGTTATAGCAAGGTCTCTACCATTGCTGGCAGAGCTTTGTCAAAAACTTATTCAAGAACAAAAAACCCAGAGCAGAGCGTTTAGATTTTGCATTGAGAGGCTCGAGAGGCTTTTGAGGTGCGAAAACTTTGATTTGGGAGCGGAGCATTTCAACCAAATAGCGACGGGAGTTATCGATGCTTTAGAGGAGAATGCAGTAACGAGTGACAAATTCGTTTCGTTTTTGTCAGCTTGCCAGTTGAGCTTCCAAAATCAGACGAGACTGATCGAGTATATTTGCGATCGAGAAAAAACAATTTCTCCTTGGCAAAATTTTTTACTCTGGCGCATGTTTGCTTTAAAAGATATTTTGTCACCGAAGCTTCAAACTTTGGCGATCACGCTCGTAAACGAAGAAGTTTACTCGCCCGAATGCAATTCTGCCCTCGTGTATCTGGCAAAGCTCTATCCAGAGAAGGTGGATAGCGACATTTGGCGCAAGTTGCAGAAAAACAAGTGTTTTATGTTTCAGCGTGCTGTGCTTCTAAGTCTGCATGAAAGAGACTTGCATCCGTTCTACAGAGACATTGCCAAAGCTTGCGTTCCGTCTGTGCGCGGTACGGGACGACGAATAAAAGAATCAGCTTTGAAGGGCGTATACATCTCATCTCCCGAGCCATTTAGTTTTCACGAGTTGTATGACCACTTGAGCCAATATGAATAAAAAAATATCCTTCGCCACTTTCATGAAAGATTTTAGCAATCGTCATGATAGTCATTACTATCTATTGTTGAGCGATGGCAAGGTTGAACAAATTCGTAGAGACGATTTGCAATGTCACGCTGACACTCTGTTTTTTCACGACACTTCGCTACTGATTGATGAATTCGTAGTAGCGAAACAAACGTTCCCACCGAACATCGCTGACGCTAGTCATTTAGCGATGACGATATGCTCAAATGAAGATAAAAAAACTACAACGGCTCGGTCGAATGTTGCGAGGCTGCTCCAAAGCATTGAGGGTACAAATCATGCAGCCATCGATCAATATCTTTCAGCTTTTTGGGGGCATATGGAACTGCGTTCAAGTCAGCAAAAATTGAATGAAATCGTTCAGGCTTTTTTAAATTGTTTCAAGCTGAACATCATAAAGTTGATCGAAGACTTGGCGCACCAGCCAGCTGTTAATCGTTTTTTTTCAATCGAACAGCCTGCGTTTGCAGTGGTGGCGAACATTTCCGTAGAAGGAGTTTTGTATGACAGTCGTATGATAAACGGCATTCGTCGGAATGTAGAAAAAAATCTTTATACTCGAATAAAAACTTTGTCTGACACAACGAATATTCCACTTTGTTTACCCAACGAATACGACAAGACGAAAATTCTGAAGCAATATGGTGATGAGGCTGTGCATGTTGAACAGGTGGACCGTCAAATTGAATTGTTGGCAGCCACCGAACCAGTGTTGGGGACGTTGGCGGACGTGATTTCACTTCGTAGAGAACAGCAAATCTTCAAGAAAATTCCAGCTAGTGGCTCTCGGTTACATCCGATTGTTGAAATCTTCGGAACTACAACGGGCAGAATTATTTTCAAAGATCCTGAGCTTCAAAATATTTCCAAAGTTAACAGGCGAATCATTTCAGCACCTCCGGGTCATCAATTTATATACGTAGACTATGATCAATTTGAAGCTGGCATACTTGGCTCTTTGAGCGGATGCGCAGATTTGATCGATCTCTACAATTCGCGTGATATCTATGAGTTTATAGCCGACTCGGTATTCTCTGATATAAGCTCAAGGAATTTTGCCAAGGTCTTATTCTTATCTTACAGTTATGGAATGAGTGTTACCTCTTTGAAGAAGCTCGCAAATAAGCACCAACTAGGTGCTGGTGTGCGTTTAGAAAAGTTTTTTAAGCGGTTCAAGCGAATCATGGAGTGGAAAGAAGAACTTTACTCGGAAGTGTTGTCGACCTCACGTATAAGCACCGCTCAGGCTTGCACCAAGTACTTTAAAATTAGCGATGGCGATTTATCGCCAAAACAGAGAAGGACGATCGTAAGTCACAAAGTTCAAGGCACTGGCTCATTGATTTTCAAAGAGGCCCTTGTAATGATCCACTCAGAAATTAGACCTCATGCGAAAATCGTTTTACCGATGCACGATGCGTTCCTTGTTTTGTGCAGATCTGATAAGGTTGAGCTTGTTACTGTGACGGTTGTCGAGTTCATGAAAAAATCATTAAAGAGGTGGTGCCCAGCCCTGACACCGAAGGTTTCAGTTTCTAATTATTTTTCGCGCAACCTGCAAGTAGTGGCTGATTGACGTAAACCGGTTTGTCACTGCACCCCGCTAATTAGCTTGGTCTTCGATTAGTCGATTAAGTTGAGTGTGAGAGGTTAACACGTTAATGTCAATTCTTTCAATACTGCCATGAATATGACATGTCTGATGATTGATAATCTCCCTACGCAGTGGCGAGCACTGCAAGACTGTGTTGCCAGGCTCCTAAATGAGTGTTGCTTGTCGGCTGCCACGGATGTTCAAATACAAACCGTGCGTGGTCGTGTAAATGTCGACGTGCTAGCAGAGAATAATGAGCAAGTTCCACCCGTCACCACAATTATCGAGTGCAAGCTTTGGAAGAGAAAGGTGTCGAAAACCGTGGTGCACTCTCTGAGAACTCTGGTCAATGATTGTGGTGCAAATTGGGGCTGGATAGTATCTGCTAAAGGTTTTCAAAGCTGAGTAGTTGAAGCAGCGAAGAACAGCAATATCCGTCTGTTTGACTGGGAGGCATTTCAGAAACAGTATCTGCGAACATGGATGCAATTATATTTCTGCCAGCAGGTGCATACGCATAAGCCGACTGCTCGATTAATTCGACTGTGCTGCGAACCATATGGGGGGGTCCTGTTTGGGTTGCAACCGACAAACATGAACGATACTTAGTACTTGAGCAAAAGTACAGTCCGCTAGCGCGACTTCTTGAACCCTATTATATGTATCCAATAACAAATTCGCTTGATAAAGAGCGTCTGATACCAGATCTCGACTTGTTTAGGACAACGCTGAGCATGATTGAGTGCCCAGAATTTTTGGAAATTGACACTTTACGCTTGTTGCTTACGGCAAGTCTCACCTGCACCGAGAACGCCATAATTGAATTCGAGACACTGCGCGAATAGTTTGAAATTGCAGCAATGTCATAGTTCTTTTACCTGAAGCGCCTGGTCAATCCCTAATCATCCTCTTTGTATGGTCGAACTACTCCGTCAGCTGTTCTGAGAAAGTCGCTCGTTTATCCACTTTCCTAGCCTAGTCAAACGAAGTTGGCGTGCCTTAACTGCTGCACCTGATCTAGTCACACCCTCAACTAAACCATACGATTGCATCCGCGAAAACAGCGCCCAGTAAGTATTAGGAGGAAACTCCTGACCGCTTGCACCCCTAATGGTTTTGAGGTCGATTTGGTCTCGTGTTTCGTATTCCAAATCCCATGTAGGGCCAGCCTCTATGGCTTTCATGATGAACTCCCTACTAGGTTGAAAAATCTTCTCCAGTTCCTCAACTGTCGCGACGACCTCGCCTGGCGGTCTCCAAAATTTGTAGTATCCTGCTTTCACAGCTTCAATGACTCGCAACGTGTCAGGATGATGTTGTGGATGTTCATACCACTCAGGGTGGGTTCGACCAAACGTATCGGGCGACGACGATGTGCGTTGGAAGCACCGAAAAATACGTGATGTAAACCTATCTACAGTGTCCTCAAGCTGTTTCTCAATCTCCTCTGTGCTTAGATGTTCTACGATTGAGACCCTGTCTTCTGCACACCGAAAGATCGGGCTCGGTATTCCAATATCAAATGGCAGATCGCCAAAAAGTATTCGCCCTTTGATGTCAGCTATCTCTAAAGCTACCGTAATCGTTTTGCTCTTGTCGTGCTGGAGGTCATTAGCCAACTTACCGATGCAAATAAGCAACGATGCTATAAAGGCCGTCATAGGAAGCAATGCCATACACTGTCCAATATTCAAAGTTGGGTAGCGCAGATATTGCGTGTCTTCGACGAGTGTTCTAAACAAGAAGAACTGACTGGATTTGTTGAGTGAGCACCGAATATAGGTGGACATCAAGGGAGAGTCATAATCCAAGAAGACCGTATCGAGGTCTTTCGCAATTGGGAACATCGGACAAGGAGAGGCGAGCAACGAATGCGTCAATCGCTCAAGCAGAATACGTTCAAGTTCTGTGCTAGGAATGTTAGGCAATAAACTTGTGAATTCGCACCGCAATTCGACATGTGATTGCTTGTCATACTTTTCTAATTGCAGCTTGGCTGCGTCTTCCTCATTCTCAAACCACTTTTCCTGCAAGGTGCCTCCACTTAGATTTGTCATAGCACTTCCATTCCGCGGCCGGAGAGTTCACCTTTCAACTGTTGTACAAAATCTGCCAGATTCATAGGCGGCTCAATTGCGACCAATCCTTGCAGTTCATTATTTAGACTCGTCATAGAACTTTTCACCACTCCGATAATGATTGGATGGTCGGGTCTTTCAGGAAAATCGAGGACTACAGGCGAACCACTAGCTCCTCCTACAGCGCTAAATTCTGCCAGATAAGCTTGCTCTCGTATAGCAAAGTTCCTTTCTGTAGAAAGCCATTGCTCTGAACTAGTCATAGCAATTCGGCCAAACCTCACGATGGGGTGATTCTTCTCGATACCTGCGTAACCTGATAGATATCCAATAGCGCACGCCGCCGTCCCTACGCCAAAGGACAAAGTTGAGCCGTTATGAAGATTATCCATTGTGAACGATGCTGGAGCGAAATTTAGTTCTCCTTCAAGCGGTATATGTATTGCCACTAAGTCAACGCTCTCGAGGTTGGGTTGCCATACGTTCTTCTTCAAGCCTTCAGTTTCAAGGTCAATTGATTGATAAACAAATTTCTTGTCTTCTGGATCATTCAAACGTACGCAGATTGTATCTCTAAGCCCCCTCATCTGAGTGCGCAAAATAAGTACGTCCTGTGTGGCTTTTTCTTCAAAGAGAACATGCTTGTTTGTGAGCAAATAAAAGACGTCCCGGTCTTTCAGCGCGATCGCAAACATGAAACCAGTGGCAATAGGGTGTTGTCCAATACAAGGAAATTCGTCGCCCTTAACAGCAGGCGCTTCATAAACAAACGCGATTGCACGCTTACATCTGGTGTATAGATCTTGATCAGTCATTCTGTGAACGGGAAGTTTTCATTTGGCAACAACTTGCGATTCTACAGTGTTGTTCATGGCGATGGAATGGTTCTCAAGATTGGAGAGCTTGCAATTGCGAGATTTGGAAAAAGCGCGACCCCTGCTGCGTTTGTCGGCACTGGAATGACATGAGCCAAAGAAGTGTATATGATATCGTCATTCTCTGACATAGACGGAACTCGTTCTTGTTACTGAGGGCCACTAATTAAGTTGCAATTTAGGCTGAGATTTTTTAGGAAAATCGATCCGAGAAATTGTATGGCTCATTGGAACATAATGCGGATACCACTGCCAATCCTCTGTCGGTAGTTCTCCTAAGCAGTTATTTTGATAGGATCATAAGTTTTCGAGGCAATCTGTGGCAAAAATTGAAGACGCTGTCGTATCTTTAATAGGAAAATTCGACGTAGCCTTCCTACTTCGGTGGGGGTTGCCATTTTGCTTAATCCTTGCCTGTCTGTGCTCCGCTATCTTTTTACATCCAACGTCGTTCACAGAAACAGTCTTTGGTATTACGGCACCGACCTCTCACGAGAAAGTCTGGTTATCGCGAATATTAGTCGGTGCAATACTAGGAGGCATCCTTTACATAGTTTTCGCACTCGTCTTTTTCAAAAGATCGAAAGCATTGACGAAGCCGAGCGATACTGAACCGATGATTATCGAACAGTTGGATGACTTGTCCAATGAAGAAAAGGTGCTGTTAGGAATCTGTCTATACAGGAAAAACAGACTGTTCCTAGCTCCCATCGCTTCTCCGATAGTTCATCACTTGATAATCCGTGGGCTTGTAGAACAAGCCGGCACGATGGGCTATCCGCAAGAATTTCCATTTAGAGTAAGTGATATTGCATGGAAATTATTAAAGCAACGGGCAAGCGATTTTAAACTTCCGCCGACGTCGACGGAGGCCAATGTTCAAATCGCTTGGAATAGAGTCATCGGAAACGAGCAATTTTTCTGACCCACAAAACCACAGGAAAATCCGCGACTCAGTGGAGTTCAGCACAATAATCATCAAACGATTGCGGTTAGTGCGCGTCGGCCAATTTGAAATGCGCTTCACCGGCCAATTTCATGCGCATATCGCATTGAATCACCGAAAATCTAACTAGTGCCTTCTCGTTGCCTCAATTAAATTCTAACTCCTGTGAAGGAGAAAACCATGGGGCTAAAAATGACAGCAAGCGGCAGAAGAGAATTATTTGAAGCACTGAGACCTGTTTACCGCGCAGCGAGTTGGATTGACAAAGGATTACTGCTTGACGGTTTTGTCGCCGGGACTGGCTACAACAGAAAACACGCGATAGCGTTGTTGAACGGCGAATCAAAGGCGCCAATCAAAAGAACACGAAAACCAAAATACGGAACGACAGTTGTAGAGACGCTGATTGTGCTGTGGAAAGCGGCAAATCGCATTTGTTCGCAACGCCTGGTTCCATTTATACCAACACTAATCGAATCGCTGGAGCGGTTCGGACATCTTAATCTCGACTTCGAGACAAAATGTCTGTTGTGCTCTTTGAGTGCAGCGACAATGGACCGTTTATTGAAAAGCGAACGAAAAAAATATGGCAAAAGAAAAAGCACAACGCGACCAGGTCATCTGCTCAAACGACAAATTGCCGTGCGCACCTACTCAGACTGGAACGAAGCAAGACCAGGCTTTTTGGAAATCGATCTGGTTGCCCATGGCGGAGAGACTGCCAGTGGACAATTTTTGAATACGCTGACAATTACCGACATTGCAAGCACGTGGACCGAATGCTTTGGTCTAATTAGCAAATCTGAAGTTGCCGTTGTCGAAGCTTTAACAACTGCGCAGGGACAATTGCCATTCTAAATACTCGGCATCGATTCTGACAATGGCAGCGAGTTTATCAACCACGGGCTTTTGGATTGGTGCAAGAAAAATCAGGTGACATTCACCAGGTCCAGAGAGTACAAGAAAAACGACCAGGCACACGTTGAGGAAAGAAACGGCTCTATTGTGCGCCGATTAATCGGATATGACCGATACGAAGGGGAGGCATCGTGCTGCAGTCTGCAAGCCATCTACGAGCGCTCACGGCTTTACACCAACTTCTTTCAACCCTCCATGAAGCTCGCGAGCGAGAGCAGAGAGGGCGGCAAGATTAATCGAACTTACGGAACTGCTTATTCTCCGTATGAACGGCTTCTTCAAAACGCCAATGTCACTGACGCCACAATGGAGATAGTACGATCTTAATTGAGGCAACGAGAAGCCACTAGTTAGATTTTAAATGAGTTAAGACGATATGCACGATTTACACTGATCCATGGATTTCATAAGCGACACACTTGCATGCGGCAAGAATTTTGCAGTTCTTTAAACAATCAAACGCCTGAAAAATTCATGCAGCAGTTCACATAAAAGAGCAATTTGCAAAATCTGTTAGAAGACGATATAAAACTAGGAGGAGTCCTAATCCCCAGTTCTAAAAGTGGGGTCGGGGAAGGCATAAGGAAGACGACGGTTTTTGACTACGGCAGGGTGGTATAAGTGAAAGCTGAGTATCCGATACACAACGGCGGAGTCTTGCTTCCCGCTGTCAGTACGCTAACGTCACTGCCAAGCTCGCTGCCCTTATTTAACACAGTACATGGTCTTCGTGCCCCTCTCGGAATTTACAATACAGCCTATTCGCAGTGCGTAAGACGCTTGCAGGCATTGCTTATAACATACACTTCTTCCAAGACAGATTTTGTATTTGCAAAATCTGATCAGCTCGATGACAAGCTTATTGGTGAACTCGATGCTTTTTTAGATTCAATGATGGAATACATGGAAGATTGCGAAAATATTTTGTTGTGTTTTTTCGAAACAACTTCAGAGAGAAATAAAAACCTTGTTTTTAAAACCTATAAAAACGCTGTTCAAACTTACCGTCGACATATTGGGCTTGTTGTTAACCATATAAAGCACACCCAAGGACGAATTCGCTTAACATCGCAGAAGGCTCATTCGGAAACTTTGCTTGGTTACTTTGTTGAGGGGGCTGATGCTGACGGCTCTATCGGTCCGGAGCGATTGATTCATGCAAACGACAACGCTGTGTTTTCCTTGCATCGAGACCTCCGATATCATCTTGTTTTCCTGTACATAGTATCCACTCGTTTGAGCGAGGCTTTGAAGACTCTCACTATTGGAAAAGCCGAGTCACCAAATGAAAAAGTGAGCGGAAGTTCTGCTCTGCTTGATGTCACAAATTTAGTTGCTAGCATGCCAAAAATTGTTTTCACTGAGGAACTGCGTTTTGATTCACCGAGACTATCTGTGGTACTGGTCAAAGACACGCAGAGCTCGTCGGTGAGAGTGGAGTATCCATGCCCATACGAAAAGTTTACGGAATTAAAGGGACAGGAGCAGTGGGCGACACGTTTTGAAGGAGACGGGGCAACGACTAAGGTCCGTTTCCCTGGTGCCATAATTTACTGAGCGTTCACAAAAGAAACCGTGTTAGGCTCGAGCCATATTTGCAGGTACGGCATTTTCTGCAAGCTCGCAAAAAATATGAATATGCATTTTTGAAATGAAAAATTAAGTCATCGCTTATCAATGTTCGAGGTCAAAAATAACATGAGTGTTTTCGACTGGAAATAAAGTAGATTTGCTTAAACCTTCCTTCGCCCGTCCATCTGTGAAAAGCACGACGGCTAATCCAAGTGTCGCACGTGAGCTGAGGGTGGACAATTACTTTGACCTCCGTGTTGCCTCAAATTAAAATCAAACCCTTACAACTCCCGGACGCACTTCCTCCAACCGGAATGTAGGTCCTTTGTAAAATTGTTGCCTGTATGGATTGGTCATGGCGTGATTACTCAGTTGAATCAGATGTGGAGTTTCTTTCCAGAAATTCGCCGAACCAAAATGAATCTCCTAAGCACAAGTCCTAAAAATGTTGGTCGGATCGTGCGGTCGATTATTTTCGTAAGTTTTTGCCGGTTTAACATTGCTTTTCGTGCTTCGTTGAGAAACAAATTCTGGTTCAAGCATTTACCTATCATCCGACCATTGAATTGTGATGCACGCTGGTGGCAATGAATAATGATGTTTGTAAACAAGCCGTCTTTTCACGTACCTGATTGACTGCGTTTGAATGACGACACTAATTATTGTTTTCATTGCTTGACTGTTCCCAGTTGTCTTTTAGCCATTCACAAACTGCATCCATGCCAACCTTCACGATCAATAGAATTATTCCTGTTAGTGCTGCGTTTCCCAGATGAGCGAAAGTCGGGAGCGTTGCGCAAATCCAGTTTGCCAGCGAAACTACAGCCATGGTGCTTAAAGTCCCTCCCGTGAGATTTGAATGTCCATTTTCAGATAACTCTCTAGACGTGTCGTCAAATCGTTTTTTGAGTTCGGGGTCATTGCTTGAATATTTGCAGAGAGATTTCAGCAAATATAATACTGGACTCCTTCCTGCCTTTGCCGACATACCCTCCATAATTGTCCCTTTTGAATCTGGTCGAAGTTCATGCGAAATGCTTTCAGAGCTTTCGAGAACCACTAAGAGCTGCCCGATAAAGCGATTATCCGCACTTACTTCGTTGATTAGTTCGTCATAGCTGCGGTTGTACGTGACTAAGCTAGTTTGATTTATTTCAGCAAAACCTTCTTGCAGTTGTTCAATTGTTTTCAACGGAAATCTCTCGCTGCGGATTTTAACAATACTTTCAGACGCGGCTGCGGACTTGTGTTCGTGTCAGCAAATTTTTGATTCTAGAATATATAGGAACTGACAATGATTCCTCCTCAAGCCTTAGTACAAGTGCGTAAGGGATACTCTTGTTGCTCCATCTCTTGAATGATGAAATAGCCAGAATGTAGTCATTTTTACTGAATTCAGATTTGTGCTGGCTCCAAGTGAATACATCATGCTGAATTGTTCCTTTCGATCGAACTCGCAATCCATACTTAAATTTTGTTATTTCCTTGGTTTCTTTATCTTGCACTGCAATATCTTTTTCGTCTTCATTGAGTAGTTGCTCAAAAGTCTTATCTCCGTCGTCTTCGTCAACTTCTTGTCGTGAAAGCGATTCGACAACATCTTCCTCCGATGCATCTCCTCTAAATAGGCGCCAGTTGAGTTTTCCGCCGAGGTAGTCTTTCAGCCCGCTCGTGTGAACGTTCGGCGCATATGCTAGCGTTATGTGCAACCTTTTTTTGCCAGTGGCTTCAACAAGTTCGATGGGTATCGGAATTCTAAAAAAGGCTACCTTATTTACGGCGATTGTCCCTTGAAAATAGCAGCTTACTGTGTACGAATCTCCGAAAGTCGCTTTCGCTAAATCTGGAATACCGTATCCCAAAATTCTTGCTGCTGACCCTACCGATTTAAATTGTTCTTGAAAAGTTTTCTGATTTTCTTCAGCATCGGACGAAGCACTAGCCGAATTAATTAAAAAAGCACGCAAAAGAGAGGAAGATATTTTTTCTGATATGACTGTGCTCAGGTCGTTAAGTATTCGCGCTAGTTTATGACTAATTCTTGGCGCTGCATAGCTGGTGCCTGAGTCGTGTTCAAGTGCGGGAGTCAACTTATTGCTGGCCATCATCACATTGGTTCCTGGGTCAGTACGTACTCTGCCCACTCCTGCATCTACGACCCAATTGCCGCCGAAGTCTACAACTTCCGGTTTGATTTCTCCGAGCATCCCTGGACCAACTCTGGTAAATGGTGATGGCAAGAATTGGTCAGACATCGCTACTGCACGTCCACTTAAGACCGTGGTCGAGGAGGCTATGGAGCCCACGGTAACTGCGAGGACTGATTGAGACGGGTCTAGAATTTTGCATTCGTCGCTCTGAAAATACGACGGGTAAGCGGCACCATCAGACAAAAATCCATTTACCATTTGGAAAGACAAATTCCCAGAGCTGATCACGAAGACAATATCGAACTCTTTACTCAATTCGTCGATCTTTCTGGCGACCCATGAACTCCTTTTTGAGGCCCGCCTCTCCGTTTCATTCCATGTTTTATTGCGAACGCAGACGGATAGATTGAAGATTCGCACTCCATCTTTCGCGTATTTATTAACAACTTCAAAAAGAACTTTCGAAAAAAGTCTGACCTGCATCTCGTTGTTCTCGTCGAGAATGCGTGCGCTAACAATCCAGGCATGAGCTTCATTTGATGCGTCGATACTCAGGTTCAAATCTTGGTATGCCGCTAGTGACGCAACGCCTGATCCGTGATTGTACTCATCATTTATGTCGCTATTTCCAGTCAAGAATGAGGCGCATCTTTCTATTTTGACTACGGGTGAAAGAAATGGGTTACAAGCTGTAACTCCCGTGTCAGCGATGCAAATGGTGGCTGCCTCCGAGGGCGGTGACACAATTTTTTTTAAAGAGCTAATTTGAAACTCCGAGAGGGTCGTGTGAAAAGTTTCAAATTCTGGGCGCTGTTCAAATCGCGTAATTCTGGTCTGCCAATAAGAGTCTTCAACAAGTGACTTGAATATTATCCCGCTGGTTCTCACGACCGCGCGAACAAAATTTCCTACGCGCTCGTGCTCGAAAATAACTCCATTCAGTGTGATCGCTGCTTGAAGAGAATTAAGAAGTTGTTGTAATTCTGTCTTCTGACCATTTGGGTAATTCTCGTTCGACATAAGTTCAATTTCGTAAACTATCGAGTCCGCAACAATTAGTTCGGCGTAACGAGCTAACAACTCCTCGCTTAGCCTGTCCGTTGGAGAACCTGCAGTGAAATCAGTCAGAGGTATCACCAAATACTCGTTTGCTAAATGCCCACCTGCCGGTTTGATATCCCCGAATTGTTGAATTTTCTGGGAGAGTTGTTCTAGACTCTCTCCTTTTGCCCCCGCTAGGGTGTACCCATCGCCCTCAGCAAATACTCGGAGCCCGGTGCCGCTCAAGTCAATACGCATCTCTTTGTGAGATATCTTATAAAAAATTGCTCTTCGTTGTTCGGCAGAAAACGAGCTGAATTGTTTGACAAATGGCTTTATTTGCGCAGCTACTCGTTGAGAGATTTCTTCTTGGTTTTTGACAAATTCTGCAAAACGGGGTGGTCGGTTCGCTGGCCTAGCCCTCGTCCTAATTGATGGATTGTCGAGCACTAACGGCGCGTAATTTTCGTCCATTTCCCATTAACTTCTTGTAGATGGCATGAGCTTGTAGTTATTTATCTGCAAGAATATATCATTCGTAGACAGAACGGCTCTATTTTCCAAGATCATAGTTTTTATCGACTCGATAGTGATTTTTTCTATATCGGCGAATGAAAACCCTTTCAATACACCAACGACCTCGCTCAAACGTCCATCCACAGGAACACCTGACAGAAGCCTTTTCAAATCTTTTTCTATTTCTGAATTGGTCGGCAACGGAAACTCGATGACGTCATCAAATCGTCTCCACAGCGCCGGGTCTAACATGTATTCATGATTGCTGGCGGCGATCAATATACTTTTATTTCCCGAGAATGTATCCATGCATTGGAGCATCGAGTTGACTACTCTTTTGACTTCTCCAACGTCATTGGAATCGTCTCGGCTTTTTCCAAGAGCGTCTACTTCGTCCAACAGTAAGACCATAGGAGTTTTATTCGCCATCTCGAAAACGCTGTCTAAATGTGCTGCGGTGTCACCAAGGTAACTGGAAATTAATGAACTTAGTCTGACCGTTCCAATCTGCAATCCTAGCTCATGAGCTAGAAAATAGGCTGTTAAAGTCTTTCCACAACCCGGTGGCCCCCAAAACAGCAACTTCCTTTTCGGCGAATAGCCAAATTGAGCGAGCACTTGTTGGCTTTTATGTTCCTCAAGCACCCTGAGTATACGCGGTGAAGTCTGCTCGCCCAAGATCAGCTTATCCGCAGTAACTCTGCTATCCGAGAGTTTTACTGAACCCCTCGCGTTGTCTCGCGGGAAATTAAGAAGCGCGGCATTCTGTCTGATTTCGCCAAGGGCTTTCTTTAAATCACGCGCTAAAGCGTGTCGGTTGGCGGCAGTTTCGTCTGAAATTATGCTTAAGGCTGTTTTGCGAAAAGTGATTTCGTCATTGTCGCGGTGGGCTGCTAAAAGCTTTTTGAGCTGATCCCCTGTGGGCATAGCGTATCACCTGTGGATATAGACTGACGCTGAGAGGCGTTGACTTCTACTGAAATTCCGACGGAACCATACACCTGTATTGTAGGTTTCAGTGAAGATCCCGTCAACCGAGCTTCCAGAACAAAAATTTAGATTGCTAGAGGCTAAAAACTTGGACGGCGGACAACTTGTTTTTGCACATTGTCGACCAGTTCCCAAGTCTAGCACGTCTGCCAATTGTAGCTAAGATGCAAAAGGACCTGTCCTAAGCACAACTCGTTGAAGCGTCACCTTGGCTTGGAATTGGGTGGCGTGATGTTCTATGTCTGCGCTATAAGTTCAACGAGAATTTGTCATTTGCGGAAATGCCTTCATCTCTCCCGCGTTGTCCGATTTGCGCCACAAAGGAGATGCTACAAACCTCGGCTGGCACAGCGGCATAATCATCGCTATCTTCACCGTAGGCTGGGCAATTAACAGCGTTCTCTTCGGGCTCCTTGCGGACCGAATTGGCAGAGCAAAACATTCTTGCCAGCATCCTGCTTTACGCGATTGCATCCGGACTCTGCACCCTCTCCACTTAGTGTAATCTCGCCATTCACCGCTTTTTTGTAGGAGCTGGCATCGGCGGCGAATGCTTCCCAAAGCAAAAGAAATTATTCGCGTTGTGCGTAATGAATTCGTCGTTCCCAGTCGGAGCAGCAATCACCAGTTTATTCAATCTAGTCACCGGCATTTTCGGCTGGCGATTTCTGTTTGCGGTTGGCGTTCTTCCAGTCTTGTAAAATCGATTTTGATCGATAGTCCATGCAGTTAACCGTACTGTCAGCAATTCTTATTGCAGCATCGACCGCAGATAAGTGTGAAAGGAAGTTTTGACGTTAGTGGCGCTCCCTCACAGCCGTTCAATTGCATATCGTGCTAACCCGATGCAAAATCGATGGAGCAATCATCATCGGCGTTTCCCATCATCGAGATAGCTCTTCTCCGGGCGCTATTCCTAACGGCTCCCTCTCTCCCCTGGCTTCTTAATGATACCGCCCAAGCAACCACCGAAAGCAAGCCCAAGCCTGCGGTCGCTTCGCGAGGCTTGCTTCCGGAGCCTCGGCGGAATCTGAGAGTCAGCCAGAGGCTCAACGAGGTTAAAATATATGCGTTCTATCGATTCTAATTACATCGGCAAACAGTTTATTTTCTGTCTTCTATTGCGGCTTATCGTTGAAGCTATTCAAGTTGCAACCTCTATCGGCAATTATGCCCATGCCGTTATGGTGGCACATGGCTTAGCTCCTAAATAGGCGCGGAGCGACCTTTACTTACTTAGACGTAAACGTCGAACCAACAGGAAAGATTGAATGCAGCCAATCGCTTAATAGCCGATGCTGAAAGACCTGGCGTCGGATTGCAATTGCTGAAATTAACCATGATAGAGACGTCCGTTTTGTAGCCTTTAGATTGTAAATCCAGCATAGTGTGCCTACAGTGCTCAACTTGGTCCAGCACCCATTCCACATGCTTGGAGTAATCCAGGCTCTTGCAACGATCTTCAGATGTTAAAAACCAACCTCCAGTCTTTGCGATAAATTTGGGTCGCTTGTTGAACGGCTTCCCCATAACCTGAAAGTCACTTGGTCTTACAGAAAACATGCGCGTCACTTCGTCTGGCACCAGTTCGGGGTGATAAATCCTCAGGGTTGCATAGGTTCGATCGGGTGGTCCACCCAATCTATGCCACTCGTTTTCTGGAACACTGAACAACTGGTCATAAGGAGTATCATTTTTCAAACGTCACACGCTCGTGGTCAAAATCAATTAAAGCTCTCATTTCTTCAACCAATCAAAGAAATATCTGATGGCGAACGCCATAGGCAAAACAATACAAGACATCATGGTGATTTCCAAGGTGAACGTTGTATCGATAAGACGTTCTCTAAGCGCCGGAATGACGATAGGAACGATTAAAACAAGAAGCTGATACAGAATATAGGCTTCCAGCACCATTGCCAATTCAATTTTTCGCGTTCGACTCTTACCGAAGACGAAGCAAATTACAAGCGTAGCCAGTATAAATCCAAGCCCCTGGCACCATGCTTGAACGTTTGAGATATCTGGTCCCAGATACGTGGTGGTGCCGTAGAGTGGCTGTGGTTTTCCAGCACCCCAGCTTAAAAGCAGATGACTGGGATCTGGGTCGTGAGTCAATCTTTCCACAACCATTCCCAAAAACAAAAAGACTGTCGAAAGAAGCGCATAAACTGGAGCTGTCAGCAAAAATGCTTTACGAGGAGATTGTGTGTGGCTCGGTTCATGTGTCATTGTTTTCGAAACACTTTGATGTCTGCGGTATCTACATTCCAGGTTCGGGAAAAGTCTTGAAGAGTTTGCCTGATCACCGGAAGTTGATTTGTGCTACCTAACTTTTCGATCACCGTGATTGTGCCATCTATTGAGACAGACTCAACAACCCCTGCGTGCAAAAAGCTGAAGATGTTTCCTTTTATAGCGACGAAATCACCGACCATTGCGGGATCATGAACCTCGTTAATGCCCATATGTTGTAAATCCTTGCTGTTTACTGTCGTCTCTGCGCGTCGTCTTATTGAAGGATGTGTCACCGACTATTGGATAAATGACTCGGAACAGCGGAGTCTCGGTTTTCACTCTGATGTTTGGATCGCCTGCTTTGCCAACTTCATAGTACGCATTTTTGGAGTCAGCAGATTTTACTGAGCCTCTTGCCAACCACTTAATCCGAATGTCTCTACTCGTTATCTCTCACTTATTCTTTTCAGGGCTGCCAACTCGGAAGGCCACTGCCCTATTGTTTCTATAAGCGATTTCCAGAACAGAGTAAATGCCCACGCAGCCTTGGCTCAAAACGTACTTGTCCACGTAATCGAATTCAGAATGCGCGTTTGACTGGACATTCGGGACATAGTCTGCGGGTCCGAGAACAGCCATTATCTCGGAGTGTTTCATGCCTATGAGCGGATAATCGTGAGCGATATCAAATAAGAACCAGCTCCTGTGCCGTCGATTGCTTTCCCAGTTTTTAGTTGTGAACGCCATGCTCGCAAACGGCACTTTGAAGGAGTCTTTAGTCATATCACGCTTTACAATTGAAATCCCCGTTGTGAAATCGCTCGCATGTTGCCTTATGTTTTTTGTCTGCCAACCCCCAAACTTGTTCTCGTTGAGCATAGTCGCCAGTTTCTCGATAAAACGAAAACGACAAATTGTTTGACCGTCATCTGAGTATTCGACTTCAATTAACATTTTGGGATGTCCAGAGACGTAAAAAAAATCGTGATCATGTTCAGAATAAGCGGGCTGGCTTGCCATGAACTGGCAAATACAGTTCTTCGGCAAACCGACGACGTAGTAACAGTTGTTGACGTCAGTGCCTAGGGTCTTATATGTCAACGGACTTGTGTGCCACTTCTCGTCATCGGCCGGAGCGGGTAAGGGACACGATGCTGTGCAGATAAGTACTAGCACAAGCACTCTGATGAAATTCAGCAAGTTCTTCATAGACGATTGACACCTTTATTCTACGTTTCCGTTTTTGTATCTGCTTTCGTGACTTCTGGATTTATTTATCCAGATTAATTCGTCATCGACATTCAATACGGTTCGCACGATTATATTTTCGTCATTTTGCGCCCCTAAATCCCTCAATCCACCACCAGTCCACATCGGTCAAGTGCTCTCTCCTGCATAGTTAATGCTCCCGCATTCCTATTTTCTGCCCTCCCACCGTTTTCGATTTGCATCCTAAAATGCGACAATCATCGTGAAATCTAAGGACGGTAATAAGATGCACACCATTCCAGATCCAGATCCGGCAACACTTCAAGCAGAATTTGGCGAAAAACCCGTTCTCTGAGAACGCATCGCTGCTATGTCAGACCGCGCGAAACTCCGCAAGCAACCCGCATACAAAAAAATCGCCCTCAAAAGAGGCGAAAAGCTCTGGCCCGATTACGTGGCCATTCCATCTAGCATCGTCCAGTCTGTCATAGAAGATTTCAAAAAACGCCCCATTGCACCAGATGAAACATCACAGCCTCTCATGTACGCTGGCACCATTGCCTGGAAGCTCACCCAGGGGCGTTACCGATTCGATCCAGAACTCGAACATGAGCTATTCATGGAAGCTCGCAGAGACTTTTCGGTCAGCAACAGCCTGCTTTATCAACTTCCTGCCAGATGCGTGGCAATTTCTGTCAATGGCATATTGCCGACCCTCGTTTATTTTGACTACGATATCGAAACTCGCCAACCAAAGTTGTGCTTCATGCTTCTGTCGCGTGGTGGCACCCGTGCCTTCGCCCTGCCCATAGTCGGCACCACCATTGAAGATACGCTCTCTCAGGCTCAAGCCACCAACGTTCCACTAAAAGTCTTCGAGCCATTAATGCCGCATATTTTGCATCTATGTAGCCTTAAACTTGACCACTCAGTAAAACAAGAAACTCCCAAAAGTTATCTCGTCACCAGAGATGGTGCCATTGCATGCTAATCGATGATTTTCAAAAATCTTTCGACCGCAAAAGCATTCAAGATGATTTAAAACAGGCATAAGACATCTCGATTTAGCCGCGCATCTTAATCATCCAGCCAATAATGTTCCGGCTTCATTAGAGCTTTGAACCTTGCTCCTGCAATTGGATCATCTTCAAGGTAGCCCTTCGGTAAATCAAGCAATTCAACATCATGCAGTCCTTCTAGAAACTCTGCAAATGTGTCGTCTATCAGCAAGGTGTTTCCAACAGTTTCCGGCGTCTCTCCTTGGGCTGCATCGGCTTCGTTTTCATGATCCCAGAAATGGATTTTTCCGTATCCTTGCCCTTCATTGCAATCTATACAAATTTCATTGCCATTGTCGTCATCCCCAATTGACACAAAACCGCGAGGAAGTCTTTGCTCCCTCGCTTTGTTGCTTCCGACTATATCGCGGCGATTACCTGGTGAAACCGTGTAGAAACTTACGGTTGAACCATCCGTGCCATCTTTGAAGTTAAAGCAACAGTGCAGAGGAATGCCACCATTTGCTATCAGCATGAAATCACGATAGGCTTGAGGGAATTTGACACCAAAATATTTCTCTAAGTCGTTCAATTGACTTTCAGTGATTGTGGTTTCCCCGGTGGTGTACATTTCAATCATTGAGTTGTTTCCTTACTGTCTTCTTTACTGCGTAGCCGCCGGTATGCTGCAAAGCCTTATGTAATTCAGATGGTAGCAGTTCTAATCTTGGTGGTTGCCCTGGACGTGCTTCTAGGTGATGCCAAACTAAACTGTATTCATCTCGCATTTTCTTGCCAAAACTTTTACTACAGCCCGGCCACAAATATCGGTCTGCTTCCAAATTGTCCTGCAAGCGGGTGGTGAATGGATGTTCGAAAACTGCTAACTTAGCTTGTCTGAATGGCTTAAAGTCAGGATAACCATCCTTTGAAAATTGAATTCCTTTCCTAAACTGCTCAACCAAATCTGGAAATTTCTCGCAAAGATCTTTAAACACTTCCGGATTCTCTTTCTCTATTGAATATATTCTGCCTGCATACTCGAAATTTTTCGGCATGTGACCGTTAACGGGTTCAATTGGTGTTATGCCAAGACTTTCTAATTCTGCTCTCGATAGACTGCGCAATCGACTTTCGGACACATTGAGCTGTTTTGCCATTTTTGCTTCATCAATAACCTCACTCGCTTCTCCTTCGCCAATATGATAGCAGCGCGGGTGAAAGTGTTTATAACCGAGAGGCTCAAGCAGTTCCTTTTTCTCCTCAGCTTTCTTTAAATTCCAGCCTGCGTCCTTAATTCCGGCTTCCTTTGCCGCCAATGCCGGATCTAGCCCCTTGCCAGTCAGAGGCGATTCAAAGCGACTTTGCTGTAACAAATATTCTGAAGCGCGGCTACCTTCTGCACCATTTGGAATCTTCAACGTCCATTGCGCGCCCTCTGCGCCGACACCAGCAAATGCTGGCGTCTCCTGTAAAGGTTGACGTAAGGGTTCAATTATTTCCGCCCATTTAACTTCTTTAGCTACCTCTGCCACTTTCGCTACACTTCCCGGCAATTCCCAGGAAACTACAAACTCTGTGCCTCTTTTTGCCTTCTCGCCCGTCGGCAAATCGTCCCAGGCATTGTCGAGGCGCTGTAGTGTCCCAAGAACATCTCTAATTAGCTTTATCGGGTCTTCGGAAACCCGCCAGTCGTTTGCGTAATTCGCAGCATTTTGATACGCAACAAATCCAGCGGCTAACCCTTTGCCTATAGCTGTTCCAGTATCTGCGCCCGATTTTACGGCTGCCTCTTTATCAAACATGCAATCAAACACAAAATTTGCTGCATGCTTTGGAACGTTCAAATCGTCTACCAACTGCACACCTGAAAGCCCCGCATGTACGAAACCCATAACAGCATCATGGTTGCCAGCGACTACACCTTCGGCGATTCCCTTGCATTGTTTCGACAGTTCTTTGCTGAAAGCGTCTGCGGCCGTGTCTAATATAAGCTTCTTTTCCGCAGCATCTGCCTGCATATAGCTCTGAGCTAAATGTCTCAGCGTAAGAGCTGTTTCATCGGTCTCAACGTGTCCCTCTAGCGTCAAAATAGGTCGCTCTTTGGGCGCGAAATCTCCACGGCCATAAGTCTGGTCAGCCAACAATTGCAACCGAGCCATTTCGGCCACTTTGTCTGCACATCTAAGTTTCATCGCCGCTTCATACTGATCGACCAGAGGTTTGGCTTGTTTATCGCCTGATTCTTGCAGCGCCACCAGTTCCAAAAGTCCAATGCTCTTCTTTTGCAAAGAAGCAAGGTCTTTTTCCGTGAGTTTCGTATCTCGATTTACAAGCGCCGTGTAGCCACCGTTGCCATCGGCAAGGCTAATATTAAAACTATGCTCAGCAGCCCGGCCAGGCTCTAAAGAACCATTACTTTTGTTCGTCCTGAGATTTTCTGCATGCGCTATGGTTGCTGCATCCGCATTTCTGGCATGAGCGGCATCTTTCGTCTGTAAAGCCGCGCCTTCTGCCGGTTTTATCGCTTTATCGCCTTTGTCGCTTGTCTCTGACATAGCTTGACCACGCTTAACATGCCTCGATATTATTCCCCTCAGCGATTGGGCTCAGACAATTGGCCACATACATCCTGAAGTGCGACGATGCCGCATATCTTGAGCGTTATGCGTATGGGCTGTTTGAGTTTCGAAATTGTTTCTAAAGTGGCTTGGTTCCCCGTTCTAGAATCTTGAGGTAACCGTCGTATACAAAAACTCGACCTCTTTGTTTGCCTGTAATCTCTCGAACTATCCCGATGCGTTCAAGGTTTTGTAGCGCTCCAGTCACAGTAGGCGTAGTGAGACCTAATTCACGAACCATCTCTGGTATTACTGCTAGTGGCTTCTTCTCAAGATATTGATGTACCTGCAATGCCGATCCAGCTGCCCGCCCGATGTCTGCAATCTTGGCTCGATCTGTTTGCATCAGTCCTAGAATTTCTCGTGCCGCAACCGTAGCTTGCAGTGCAACGTCTTGGACACCCACAAGAAAAAACTGCAGCCAACTTTCCCAGTCGCCTGTTTCCCTTACTTGCTGAAGTTGTGCGTAATACTCATTGCGATGCGTTTTGAAATACAAACTGAGATAGAGAATAGGTTCAGATAAGACACCTTCTGTACACAATAAAAGTGTGGTCAACAATCTGCCCATTCTTCCGTTTCCGTCGAGAAAAGGGTGCACGGTCTCGAACTGATGATGAACGAGCCCTGCTTTAATCAACACCGGCAATTTGCTATCTTTGTCGTGCAGATACTTTTCCAGATCACTCATGCAGTCACCAACTCGATCGGGCGGTGGTGGCACGTATGTTGCATTGCCTGGTGTCGTTCTACCTATCCAATTTTGAGTGCGCCTGAACTCACCAGGAGCCTTGGTACCACCACGCGCCCCGGTCATGAGAACCTCGTGAATTTCTCTGATCAGTCTTGTGGACATTGGAAAACCGTCTCTGAGCCGCTTAAGACCAAAATTCATGGCAGCGACATAATTCGAGACTTCCTGGACGTCGTCCAACGGTACACCTGGTGCCTCTTTGCTTTCGTACAGAAGTAAGTCAGACAACGAAGACTGTGTTCCTTCAATTTGCGACGATAGCACTGCTTCCTTGCGTACGTACATATAAAGAAAAAGCTGTGTATCTGGCAGCGCGCCCGCCAGTCCATCCAGGCGCCCTAGCAATTGGCTAGACTTCTCCACCAGAGTTTGTAGGTCGTCCATGCACAACCCTGGCGGCGGAAGAGGGCGGGGGACCAATGCCATGCTGATTAAAGGTTCCTTTAATAACGGGAGTGCTTATTAAAGGATATCGCATCTTCCTTTAATAAGCACTCGAATTTTCTTTTGAATCTCCTTTGAAAATTGAACTCCTTAAATGCGACAATCAACGTGAAAATTTGAGGACGGTAAGAAGATGCTAATTGACGATTTTCAGAATTCTTTCGATCGCAAAAGCATTCAAGATGACTTAAAACAGGCAGAAGAAGAGCGCCTTGAGATCGTCAAGAAATTCCCCTTAAAGGACTTCGCGCAACTAAGTCTCGAACGCTATGCGTATGGGCTCGACGATTCTCAAAATTCATTCAGTTGGGCGCTCGAAAACGGCACCAAAAAATTGGCATTACTTGCCAATCATGGCTCGCAAGCTTTCAAAATTTATTTCAGAAAAAAAGACAACCGCTGGTGGTACGAAGGCGATTTTGAAAATGAGCAGAAAGCCTGGGAATCCATCCGTCAGATTTATCTCGATGCCTTTGCTCTGGCAAAATTACAGCGCTGGAATGAAATCGATAAATTGCACACAAGCCGCCATGGTCCAAACGCCCTTCTCAAAGCCTTAATTTGTTATTTTCCACACGAGTTCTTGCCCGTTACTTCAACAAGCCACATCAAACACTTTTTGATTTCACTCGGCGTCGTAGATTTCGACGGAAGGGCACAAAACATCGTCAATATCAACAAACTGTTGCTGTTCAAATTAAAACGACATCCAGTGTTTGAAAATTGGACCACTGGCGAATTAGCACGATTGCTCTATGCCTGGTCACCACCCTCAAAAGACGTTCAAGACGAAGAAGATATCGAAGAAACATCAGCCGATATCGACGACGCAATCTACCAAAAAATCGCTCAAGCCCTCGAACACAAAGGTCAGGTCATTCTCTTTGGTCCTCCTGGCACAGGCAAAACTTTCACCGCCGAAAATTTCGCACGCCGCTTCCTCAAAGACCAACAGCAAGCCAGCCCCACCTCTGAATCAACGACGCAAAGCTGGCTTGTCGTTAGCAACTATCAAAATCGCTCCTGGGATGCTTTGTTCAGTGAAGGCAAAGTCGTCTTTCGAGACGGAAAACTCAAAGCCAATTTTAAAGCTGCGCAAACTGGCGATCTCGTTTTTGGCTACACCAGCGCTCCAAAGCTCAAAATAGAAGCCATCGCCCGCATCAGTCGGCCAATGTTCATGGACGAAAATAACATTCATTGCATCGAACTCGAGCCCGTTATGCGCATAAAGTCCGGCGTTTCCTTTGAAGATTTTCAAAAAAACAAAGTCCTCAAAAAATCCGAATCGATGCAATCAAATATGCGCGGCACCATGTTCAAACTCACAACGCCTGAAGCCGACACTCTGCGCACTCTCTTACTAAAAAAAGAACCCGCACTCTCCGAAGTCCTACAAAACAGCGCGACCGCAAAACCTGGCTCCAAAATCACCAGACTGACCTTCCATCCCTCATACAGCTACGAAGATTTCATCGAGGGTTTTCGACCCGATCCAACCATTTCAAACAATTTAGTCCTGCGCTTGAAAGACGGAATTTTCAAAAGAATATGTAAAGAAGCCGATGCCAACCGCAATCAGCGCTATTTGATTCTCATCGACGAAATCAACCGCGCCAACGTCGCTAAAGTCTTCGGCGAAGTAATTACAATCATCGAAAAAGATAAAAGAGGCGTCAGCGTCGAATTGCCTCAAAGCAATTCAGAACTTCGCGTGCCACCAAATGTCTTTGTCATTGGCACCATGAACACTTCCGACCGCTCCATCAAACTATTCGATATTGCCTTGCGTCGCCGCTTCTCATTCATCGAAATGCAGCCCAACCCAAATTTACTAACTACCTCCCGACTCAAAGAAATCGATCTCGCCAATCTGCTGCGCCACTTAAACAAATCGCTCATCAAATCCGGTCATCGCGACAAGCAAATCGGTCACTCCTTTTTCATGGAAGACGGTCAGCCAATTCACGATATTCAAAGTTTCGCTCGTCAATTCAGACAAGACGTGCTGCCGCTTTTGCAAGAATACTGTTACGACAGAAACAGCGACTTAGCAAATTTTGTCGGTCACGAACTGGTCGATATAGAAAACGACTGCTTGCGCGAAGACAAAATCGCAGACGACACAAAACTCGCATCGTCACTTGCCAAACTCATAGCCACGAGCACCCAACATGACGCCTGAGGTCGCCACCTCCTGCATAATTTTCGAAGGACATTCTGTCATTCATCGCGACCTCGTTTTAACCGACGAAGACCTCCGCCTTGCCGAACACCTCACCCGCCATGAAATCATCGCCGTCGACGAACTAAAACAAGGATTGCGCATTTCTGCCAAATGGTCCTGGGTCGGTGTCATCGCCTTCAGCAATTTCGAATTGCAAATCAAACCCAAACTTCACGCTGGCAGCGAAAATTCAACACTCGCCGAAATGCTGGATTTCATCAGCGATGTGCACGATTTAAAAACCTTCCAACACCGCCCTCGCAATTTTGATGCCGAGGGCTTTAGCCTTTTCGACCTCACAATCGCATCCTTTGTTGACGCCTGCGAAGAGGTCGTTCTCAAAGGCATCCTCTCCGATTATGTTTCAACGCAAGACAAACTGCCCGTTCTGCGCGGACGCTTGATGCTGCTTAATCAACTAAAAACTGCTCGCTTCGATCAACTTGAATGCCTGTACGACGATCAAAGCACAAACATCCCCGAAAACAAATTATTGCTTGCCGCCCTTTCAACCTGCGCGCTCAGAGTTCGCAATCGTACACTTGCCTCTCAAGTCCGTCGATTGGCTGCCATATTTGAAGACGCGGCTAATATCGATGACTTTCAATTCGACGAAGCGTACGCATCGCAGAGTCAAAACTACAATCGACTGAACGCATATTATCGCCGTGCCCACAGCCTTGCCGCCTTAATCATGGCGGGCTTAAGTCACAAAGACATTTTTGCCATTGGCGCTCCTCAATCTTTCTCTTTCCTCTTCAAAATGTCCGAAGTCTTTGAAAAGTTCGTCACCAAATTGCTCACCCTCGAGCTTGCCACTATAAATTACAAAGTCCACTTCCAAAAAGAAGACTCTCACATCATCTGGAACGCTCAAACAAACACCTCCCACGCAAGCCTGCGACCCGACATTCTCATCGAAAACAAAGCTCGCCCCGGCGTCTTTCTCCCCGTCGACGCAAAATACAAAAATTACGACCTGCAAATAGATAACGACGATGACGCGCGCCCATCTGAGGACTTCTCGCAAAAAATCACAACACCCGACATTTATCAAACTTTTGCCTACGCCCACGGTTTCGGTCACGGTCAACACGCTCTCATTCCCACTTCAATAATCTTATATCTCTCAACAGCATCCGACGCCACCATCAAACGCATCCACGTGCGTCGTCGTCTCGACGACACCGCAAGCGGTGAATTAATTGTGGTGCCCATCAACATCAAAAACTCACTTGCAGCACTCAAGCAACAACGCCAGACCGCTGTCATGACAGAGCTCCTACAAGCAATCACCGCAGCGCTTTCATTCCGATCGGATGAATTTCCGGGATTCTAAAATCACGAAGATTCGTCAGAAAATCTTTCAAGAGCCTTATTTAGCTTTTTAAACATCATAACTGGAAAAAAAGGCTGGTAATTCCGGCCCTGTCGAGATATCCTGTTTAATAGACTGTCAATGAGGCGCCAGCCGTGAAGACTGCAACCAAGAAAAATGAAAAATATGAGGTTAATGTCTTGACCGCCACTCAGGCACGCGAACTTTTTGATAAGAACGTGCAGGAAAACCTTGGTATTGGTGCGGAGAAATTCATCACAAACTATCAGGATGGTCTGTACGAGGATCGTGATGATTGCGACATAATGAGCCTCCTACTGCTTTTGCCATTTACAGGCTATAGCGCAGAATATGGCAAAAAATCACACAGCCACGGCAAATAAAGCCTTCAGTCAAACCATTCAAAGGGCGCTGAGCACACTGACAAAGTCCCAGTGGCAAGTCCTCAATCATCCTACGATAAGCAGCCATTTCCTCATCCACACCTTCATATACGGGCTTCTGACACCCGCTTCGTCGACTTGAACAAAAGACATATACCCAGCGGTCTGATAGCTTTTGAAGATGTTGCTCGTTTTCTTCTAAGCGATTGTGAAGTCGCTGCAACTCGTGCCGACTGGGAAACTGTTCTCACAGAAACAAAAAAAGAGTTTGACAGAAGACGAACCTGGTAAGCACAATATTGTATGCAAAATGTTGTCTTCCGAGAGCATTTATTTCAATATTTTGGTCGGTCTCGTCAAAGAGTTTGAAAACAAAATCTACCCTGGCAGCAAAAAATATCCAGAATCCTTTATTACTACCAAAAGTTCGTTAGCATGGGTTCGGTCCAATCAGTGAAAAAATCTTATCCGGAATGTCTGAATTTGTGATCACGTCTCGGTAAGTCGTCTTGTGGCTTACATGCAGATTTTCGCTGCGGTCTTGCCGCTCAAGTTCTATTTTTCTGTGTCGTAACCACAACATGAATAAACGGAAGGAAAGGAAACGAGCGTCTTTCATTATTCTGGCAGAGCTACCAGCCTCGATTACGTAATCCTCGGCTATTCTTAAAACGATTGATCGGGGTTTTGAAACCCAAATGTGGGTACCACGAAATGAATGGTACAGATGATGACACTCCTCACCTTCGACAACCTCATTGCCTACATGTGTATTCCGGGGAAAATGGCCACTCGATCCGGTCGGAAAGTGGCCAACTAGATCGGAGCAATTTATGGTGCAATCGGAACGAAGTGACGCTGGCATGATTTGTACTTACCCGTTTGAAGCAGCTTTTGTCTTGCGGATCGATTCTCCTTTTAGAATCAGCGTTTGAGCGTTGTGTACGACCCTGTCTAAGATCGCATCAGCAATAGTGGGATCTCCAATAATTTTGTGCCAATGTTCTTGAGGCATTTGACTTACAAAAATTGTAGATGACCTTTCGTATCGCTGTTCCACAATCTCCAGTAGGTCCCGTCTTTGACTATCGGTCAAGGGAGCTAGGGCAAAATCGTCCAGAACTAGCAAATGTTTTTTTGCGATGGATGCTAGAAGGCGTTTGAAGCTGCCTGCTGCTCGAGCGACTGCCAATTCTTCAAAGAGGGCTGGTGCTCGGATGTAGAATGACTTGTAGCCGTTCCTGCATGCTTGCTGTGCGAGCGCGCAGCCCAGGAATGTTTTACCGACACCTGTCTTACCTTCAATGATTACATTGCGTGTACGCTGAATCCATGCAGTAGTGCTCAAAGAACTTATGACAGCTCTATCGAGTCCGCGCGAAGCTTTGACGTCCAGGTCTTCGATACAAGCTGACAAACGCAGGTTGGCGGCTTGCAGACGTGATTTTAAGTTTTTGGAATCTTGTGCTGCTAACTGAGCATCGACAAGGATTCCGAGCCTGTCTTCAAAGCCAAGCTCTTGCGAATTTTTAAGCTCCACCTGATTCTCTAAAGCGCTCGCCATCGCATTCAATTTGAGAATCCTGAGATTGTCTATCGTCGGATGAATTAGCATTGATATTCTCCTTTGGGGTTGAAATGAATGAGGAAACCTCTCTGAGGTGCGAGTGGATGATTGACAGCTGGACTGGTTTTTCCGGTAACGGCTGTGATTCCAGGTTAGCTTTCAGCATCGAGCTTACGGTCTTGTAGGTTAATCCGCGTACGGCCAGAGAACGTATGCAGGCCGCCTCCAGTCGCTCGCGGCCGTACAGTGTTTCGAGGCGGAGAATGCCTTGGCATGTTCTAAAACCTTGCTCTGCTACCGCCCTTGAAGCCATGACTGCTGCGAACAACTTTGCAGTGCCAGGTCCGATTTTTTCGCCGCGTTGAATCATTCTTTCTGGCGACCAATCGCCGTAATCTCGATGGTGTTGCGGCTGGTGCTCGGGAAGAGTTGTGAAACGTCCAGGAGCGTACTTCCGAGTGTGGCTTGCTATGCGGTTGCCACCGAGCATGACTTCAATTGTCGTATCGGTTACTCTGAGATCAACTTTTGCAAATCGAAATCTGAACGGCACGCTATATATGTGTTCGTCAAAGATGAAGTGGTAGTCAATGTTGACAGACGCTTTTTTGAACTCGCAGTACTCATATGGTCTACCTGGAATCGCACGCAGTAACGGTTTATCTAACTCTTCAAAGAGCGATAGTCTTGAGCCGGGCCGTTTTTGAAATTTCTTTTGGTTAAGGCGAGTGAGCAATTCAGCAACTGCGATGTTCGCTTCTAACAAGCTGAAGAAAGTCCGCTTGCGCAAGACAGCCAAAATCCACCGAGTTGCAAGACCTACAGCCGCTTCAACTTTGGCTTTGTCTTTTGGATGGCGCACTCTCGCCGGGATCACCACAACATTGTAATGAGCTGCCATTTGCTCAAAACTCGGATGTATTTCTGGCTCGTATCGACTGGCTTTGACGACAACAGCTTTAGGGTTGTCCGGAACGACGACGATCGGCGTTCCACCAAAAAACTCGAAGGCTTCTGCCTGGCCGTTACACCAAGATGCAGCTGTTTCGTCGTTATACAATTTGGCAAATGTGTAATTGCTAGCGCCCAGTGTGCACACGAAAAGATGTGCAAAATGAGTTTCCCCGGTACTCTCACGGACGATCGGAAATTTAGTGCCGGCGAAATCGGAAAATGCTTTATCGCCGCCGACGTGAAACTGGCGCATTGTTATGGCCAGGTGCTCGTTGAATTTTCTGTAGAGATCGCAGAATTGGCTAAGCCCGTAACCAAGGGGATTTTCGTCGCGATATTCCGCCCAGAGTTGCAAAAGGGTAACTCCTTTTTTCTTCAACTCCTCGCGCATTTGGACGTAGTTTGGCTGAGGCCGGCCCTCGCTCTTACTCGGTGGCCTAGCCGGGTACAGCAGCCTATCTAGCCCGGCATCGTCTAATTCTTCTGGAAGCGGCCACGTCAGTGCTGCCGCGTTCGCGCGCTTTAAATATTCTCCGACAGCACCGTGCGAACATTTCAAATGTGCGGCAATCTTTTTTTGGCTTAGACCGCACGAGTGGTGCAATCTGAGAACTTCCTTTATCATTCTCATGGACATCCTCCGATTTGGCATCGAGACCTCAATTTGCTGGTGGCAAATGAAGTGTCGGTGCTCGTTGAGATGCCCAGCGTCAATTACCCTAATCGCATATACCTGGCATACGCGGAGGGTGGTTGCCTCGGTCTTAATTCCGCCCAGTTTCAGCCGGAATCATTGGCCATTTTGCTCCGGAATGGTTGGCCGTTTTCGCTCGGAACGAGCGGCCATTTTGCTCCGGAATACACACACTCTGATAGCTATATCGATTTTGAGATTTAGACTTTGCTTCAAGTGTCTAATCGCGCATCAGTTGAATCTCATTCCAGATCCACTTCTGGGAATTTTCGAGTTGAAATACTCATCACCACAGTCAACAGTTTTTAAGAGCACTGTCGGCGCAATTTTTCTGTAAGTTACAGCTTTGCTATGAGAAAGCTCGCTGAAAGGACGTGGAACTTGCCTCCCATGCATGTCTAAATAAACTTCTTTCTGATGATTATCGTCAATCCAAACATTGCATATGATCGCACCGTCGGCAACGCGCGGAGGGTAATTTGGGAGGAGGACCTTGTCTGGCAGTTTAAACGCAACATCTCCCTTGAGAGATACTACGCAGGGCGAATCGCCTTTGTTCCTGACTGCATAATAAAACAGGGGCGGTGCAGAATCGAGGGTCAACTCATTCGTTCCATAGTAAAATTCTGCCTGTTGAGGAATCAGGATTGCAAATTCAGGTTTGACGACAAATTGAAAACTTCTATTAACGACTCCAAGCTTGCCGTCCTTTCTTGAGGCGACAGCGTAACCACCAAAGAAGCTCGACAGCTTCAAATTTGATGAAGAGACGATCTGCCCTTTTTTATCGATAACTACGTTTGCTCCCGCATTGCCCTGAGAGTCGGGAAAACTTACGCACGAATGTCCACCAACGAAAGGACTTGCGTCCAAATATTTTGGCGGTATCACTATTTTGCCGGTGGTATCAATAAAACCAATCCCGCCTTCGTGTTGAAATAACGCCAACCCTTCGCTAAAAATTATTTCTGGATTGTCTACAGCCAGCTTAAGTTCTTTGATTTGGCGAGTCTTTATGTTAAGAATGAACAGCTTATCGTTGGTGTCCTGAATGACAGTCAAACCCTCGCTGCAATGGCTAATCTTCTTAAGCAAAAAGGGTAAGATTGCTTTTCCATTGCTGTCGCAGATGCCAAACGCCTGTCCATCTTTGAAGACGACTAGAGAATCGTCGGGTAGTTTAGCTGGGACAAACTTCGGATCTTGATCGCAAGCTTTGCCCAACCAGAGAATTTTGTCGAACACTTTGCCGACAGGCACCTTTACGTTGATTCTGGCGCCGTTCTGGTTGACTAAAAGTTTGCCTTCGCGAATTTGCAACCAATCTGCCGGATCGCGTTCCCGGAGCAAAAATAATCCGTGACCAGAATAATCAATCCAAGGATATAGTGCAGGCACAACCTCCTTTCCAGAGAGGTCAGTCAAGCCGTGATTGTTACCACCCTCGCGCCAATAGTTTACCGGCATGCAGAACGCTTTGCCGATGCAAAAGCCGAAAAAAACAGTGATGCATGAAATGGCGATTGCCACTTGCACAATCGGCGAAGATGAAATACTGCTCGTGGCTTTTGACATCAATCAACCCAATATTCGCAACCATTCTAGGATAAGCCCTGTGTCTCGAAAAAGCGTAGTTCGAGAGCAATATCTAACAACGATTTCTCGTGGAAGCCCTTTTCCACGATTATTGGTTAATTCGAGCTTTCTGGCTGTTCAAAAACTTTTTGTTCACGGTTTAAGGTGCTCCGATATTGTTTTTTTTGATGATAGCAGAGTGAGTGGAATCTACCATTCACTGATCTTTTGCAATTCTCGATCGTAATGTACGCGGGCGACCTGGTCTGCGACAACATCTCTTCCGACGATAGCGCCCCAAACTTCACAGCGTCCAAGTTCTATTCTTGCGCGTGGTGCGTAGATGATACCGGTAAATTTAGCTCCGTCATTCAATTTGATGATGCCATCACCGTCGTAATAGATCTGCAGAGATTGCGGCTTGCCTGCAAAGGCTATGTTTGCTCTACCCGGACGTGTTTTGTCTCTCGGAATATTGTTGAGAGTGCCTGAAATTTCCAGCGCTGGACCTCTGGTGATTTTTATATTCTGGAGAAATATTCTAAGCGTACCGTCGATATCCTGCGAGCTTGTGATTTTACTGTTCGAGACGATGTAGTCGCCGGAGCCGCAATCGAGTGGCACCTCGTCAACTTTGTAAGCGACTTTAGGCGGTTGCGGCACAGGTGGTAAAGGAAACGGTGGTATTGCAGGTGTTGGTACTTCTGGAAAGCGAGGACCATGCCCTCGACGTTTGACTGGCCCGATGTGAACAACTCCGCCAGCGGTGTTTTCTTGGAAGGGGATAGTGGCTGATGTTTTGCCACCACCGTTTTTCCATAAAAAGTTTTGGTTTTCTCTTTTTTCTACGCCAGTCATTGTCCCGAAACTTCCGATATAGCATGTGAGCATGCCACTCGGAGCCATCGCTGGAGCTGCCGCTGGAGGCTTTTCCAAAGTTTCAGCACTGGAATATGAATCCATTCCATTTTTGAAGACGACGCTGGCGGTGCCTAATAGGGCGTAGTCGAGACGTATTTTGAGACCGAGCGGCTTGGCGGGAACATTTGGTATCACAGCTTTCGACGCTGTGTCGTTTTCTCCTGCGTAACTATTTATGGGTGACGAGAGGGTCGCGCCAAGAATTATAAGCATCGAGAGGCAGGCATTCCTTACCATCTGCCACCATGAGCTTTCTTGAAATCATCTTCCAGTTTTTTTGCTTGCTGAATGCATTGTGAGGCTTTATCGGGATGTCCGGCTTTTTCTAAATCAGTTGCGCAGCGCTTTAAATTCATGACAGCTGTGCCGACATCTTTTTGTTGGGTGTTTATCTCTACAACTTTATTTATCCAGTAAGCTGCTCTTTCCCAACTTTGAAATTTTTCAAAGTCGTAGCTTAACTTCTGCTCGGTCCTGTAATCGCTGCGAATGGCTGCCTCGGGCCAGTCGGGCGTGAGAGTGTCTATTTGAGAAATAGTTTCTTCACACCCATTTAGATCATGCAAATCTAGATATTTTTGTACCACCAACTTGATGTCCGGACCAAGATATTTTTTGATGGGAGGAAGCGTTTCGACACCAATGTTGACCGCGTCAAGCATTAGTTGCTTTGACTTTTCCCAGTTGTCCTTCTGATAGTGAATCGCCAGTCGTCTGAGGGCTTTGGTATGTCTTTTTTTAGGTTGTGCGGAAGTCGCGATTACGTCAAGTTCAATTTCTGTTTGGAAGATCTTTTCTGCTTCTGCAATCATCTTGAGGTGTTCGTACTCTGTGCCTGCATAACCAAAATTATCCAGAGGATCCTCGAGATTAGAGTTTGGGGCGTTTTTTACGATTTGCGTGATTTTTTCAATGTACGTTGGAGTGGTTGAAAAATTTTTGTTGCGAATATCGTAATTCAATTGCTCTGCATACATCATCAACAATGACTTGGGGTCTTGAACTTTGTGCGTTTCAATCAGCTTAAGGTATTCCTCGCGAGCCCTTCGAATTTCGTTGTGGTCCAGCGTCCACGGATTGAGTAAGCCGTCTGTCGGTGCAGGATTGCTATGAAAATCTCGCGCATAAATTTCGAGCGTTGCGGAAACTAATATTCTTGCTTCAGCCGTCTGGTTTGATTTGTACAAAAGCTCTATATCGCTTTTGAGGAGGTCTCCTAGCGGCCATTCAAGTTTAGTAAGCTTAGATTCTTTTAGTCCTTCTGCCAGGCGAGGCACCAGTTTTTTCGCATCAGGTTTTTTTTGCTGTAACTCCATAATCAACAGCCTGGCCATTTCTTCTAGCAACACGGGCGATTCACCGGGCTTAGCCTGCTCGACTTTGGCAAGAAGCTTTTTGTATTTGCTCTCCGGTGTCTCGGGAGGCATCAGCGATTTGTGCTCCATTTGTTGATAGTCGATAGTGTTGTTATTGATGCCAGCAAGTGGTGCGGCTGAGCAATATCTGGCGAATACTTCTTTGCCCAGAACAAAGTTACTCTGGTCGGCCAGAACTTCGCTGAGCTTAAGTAATTCATCGGTAATTTGAGGAACAACTGATTTAAACGTATCTAAAATTTTGAAGGCTGACGCTAGGACTGTTTGTGCTTCCTCCGTGTGCCGTGCCTTGACTAAGATAGTCGCGACATCAAGCAAATTCACAACTGGAATTTGCCTGTCGATTTCCTTCATGGCGAGGATATTTTTTTGAATTTTCTGAAGGTCGGGCGAAAGTTCGGTAAATTTGCCGGCGTCAATTCGGGCATTGAGCAACTCAAATTGAATTTTTAGTAATGCTTTGGAGTCAGTCTTCTTTTTTGAAAGTTCCAGCAGCGACTGCAAGAGTTCTGCCTCGGTAGGCTCTTTCGTTTTAGGCGCCATCGGTGGTGGTGGCGTTTTGATGCGCGGTGGGAGAAGTTGCTCGCGGGTAGGAGGATTTTTTATTTCGGTGAGCGTCTTGACATCTTCGGACAGCCCCGCGCGTTCCATGAAGTGCATGAGATCGTCAATTGGAACGCCAGCGCGGTAGAGACCTCTGTTCCCTCGTGAGGCAAGCAGATCGGCTTCAAGTTTCTTTGCTATTGCAATTGCTTCAGTCCTTTTACCGATTTCAAATAGTACGTTTGCGTACCGTAATTCGAGCTTGGGATCATCTTGACTGTGCTCAGAAGGTAAAGGTTTTTCGATGAGAAGTGCGTACTTTGTTGCCTGTGCTTTTTCGTTTTTCTTGAGGTAGATCTCCGCGAGGTAGAGATAACACACGAATTTTGGTTTGGAACAGTTTCCATACTTGTCATTCAGTATTTGAAGTTGGTGGAGCTGTTGTTTTTCGGCGTCGTCGTAACGCGCTGCCTCCATGTAAAATCTAGTCAGACCTGACAATGCTTCCGCATAGGCGGATGTGCCTTCACCGTCGTATTCGAGGGCGTTCGCAAGCCTCTCTTTTAGAGGGTCTTCAGCCGTTTTAAGAAACCCGCTGGGCTCTTCGCCATGGAAACTGTGTCCGCTATATATTTGCCTGCTCAAATCTTTGAGATTGGGTCGTTGCGCATTGGAGGTAGAAACTTTGTCTGCTTCGTCGTTTCTCCCTTCAAGTCTAAGGACTGATGCAAGCAGCTTGGCGCTTGCCTTACCGGTATTTCCAGAGCCACCATTGTATTTTTCCGTCGTGAGTGCTTTTCTGGCTGAAGCTTCTGCTTCTGTCAGTTTAGTCTGGGCGAGAAAGAGCTTTGTCTGCGATTGGTAATTTTCGATAAACAGGGGGTGTTTGGGTCCATAGACTGACAATTGGATTTTCGTCGCATAGTCAATCAACTTTTGAGCCGTATCAAATTGTTTATGTTCAATGAATTTATCGACCAGCGTGAAAAACATATAGCCATCCATCAAATAGACGTACGTCTTTTTCATGTTTGGGTCGCAACTCAATTCCAAGTTTAGAATTACTTCTTTAGCCCACTTGGTTGCCTCGTCAAATTTGCCTTCTTCTATGTACAATTCGGCAAGAAGTGCTTTCTCGATAAAACTTGACTGTGTGACACCAATTTTGCCGGGCGCTATTATTGCTTGTTTCAATATTTTTTCGGCGTCGTCATATTTTTTCGCGTCGACTAGTATTGTGAAGCCTGAGTCACCTCTGAAATTACCTGGATGGTACATGCCGTGATTGAATGCAGCACCATTTTTCATCTGCAAAGCGTGAACCATCGCTGATGTGCCTTCATCATAATTTTTTTCTGCAAAGTAGAGGCGAGCAACGTTTGCCCACTCGGAGGGAGCTGATTGGTCACCATCATTTTCAAGTTTTTTTGCGCGATTAATGGCGCCAAGCAAACGGTATGATAAAGGCTCCAGGCTGGCTTTGGTTGTTGCAATTTGATATTCAAGATTGGTTTTTTCTGAATCTGAAGTCTTATTTGCACTGGCAATTGAGTTGATATACTCCATATCTTTAAGATGCTCAGCGCTTTGCGCAGCGTTGTAAAAGCGCGTTGCCTCAACCAGCGCTTTCACAGTTTCCGGCGGAAACGATTTCATTTTTCGAGCCTGAAGGACCGCCTGGTGAAGTAGCATTGGCCTGAGTTCTGGAGGCGCTTGACACTTGAGTAGCGCCAAAATAGCTTCATTGGGTTGGTCAGTCTTTTCGAAAAGCACGGCTTTAAGCAGAGACATATTCACGGGCGCGTTTCCGAAACTAAAAGACGTGTCTTCTCCTTTTAAAGCGTTGAGAGCGTCTTGATATTTTCCCTGTTGATACTGAAGCACAATACGCATTCGAGTGAGAGTGCTGTCAGCCGTCGAATTTGACGGAATAAAATCAGGTTGAAGAATTTCTGAAGCTAGCTTTGTGTTGCCTCTATGAAAGTAAGTGTTGCTCAAAAGCACCATCATTTTGATGACTTCAGAATCTATTCTTTGTGTGCTGGAGCGTAGGGCTGCTATCTGAGATTGCGCCGCGCTGTCATTGTCCTCCAACAGATATAGAAGCGCTTTGTACGCCGCAACCGGCGCCGCTTGCTGAAGTTGCGCATATTCAAGCACGGCGAGTGACTTTTCTGGCTCTTTTAAAAAGGCATATGCGTACGAGATGCCCATAGCAAGTTGTCGTGGTGTGCCATATGAGGGTGTTTGAATTTGCTTTATGAAGGCATCGAAGGATTGCCAGAGCGGTTCGGACTTAATCGCATCGACTTTTGCGCCTGTCAGCATCGCCAGTTCTATCTTCTGGAATAACTGAGTAGTGCTGTATTTTAACTCTGATTTTTCGAAGCATGGGTTCAATCTCTCGAGGAGACCGATGGATCTTTTTTTGTTGTTTGACGTTTCGGTAAGACGAATCAAATTGATGATGCGGGTGATATCATCAGCGGTGTGCTCTGTTTTTGCTAATTCTCGGCTAATGATGGATTCAAGCTTTGCGTTCGATTTGTCTGAATGCTTTGTTTTGTCGTCGTAGCATTCTCGGGCTTGTTTTGCGTCGAGTTCTTGTGCAGAATTGTTTTCTAGTGACTGCGTTGATGTCAAAGTATCCAGATTCTTAAATGCTGCAATTATCCTCTCGGATTCTGCTTTCTCATTTGTTGCAGTCAAAAGTTTTTGCATCGTGGCCAGTTGCGAGCTTATGCTGCTGTCTGCACCAATGGCATCAGTGGTAATTTTAAGGGCTTTAGTGATTTCTGCGGAGGCTTTGTCGGTCGATCCTTCTCTATAATAAGACTCAGCTATCCGTGTCGTGATGATGCTTGGACAGAGGGAGCCGATTCGTTCTAATATCACTTTTTCTTGGGCGTTCAGATTTTCGTTATAAAGGTCTAGACATTGCTGCAAAAGCTTGCTTTCTTTGTCGTAATTTCCCAGGCTTTTGTAGATGTCACTCAGTTTTAACAGCGCATCAACTTTTCTTTGATAATTAAAAAGTCTATTAGGACCAAATGGATTAACGGTTGCGACGAGCTGTGATTGGGCGGATTCTGCAAGGTCTAGGTGTTCAGTCTGACTGAAGTATGAGACTATCTCGCCAAGAACTTCAAGTTTTTGATCTGTTGCCTGTGGCGGCAATTCGGAGCAAAGTTTTGCGAGGTCGTTGTAGCTTTGTAATGCTGCTTCTTTTTCACCTTTTTTCGTCTGGATGAATGCTCGAGTTTGCAGAACGCTAATCTTGTTTTCCGGTGAGAGAGAAGAAGTTTTGAGAAATAGCTTTTCGGTGATTGCTGAGGCGTCGTCTAGATGACCGTTGCGAGCCAGGACGTCGGCACCTTTTGTGAATAGTTCGCAGTTATCGTTGTTGAAGTCCGTGTCATTCTTTTTTGCGAAATCGGAGAGTGATTTCGCTGCGGAATCGAATTCGTTGAACAATCCGCTGCGAGCAAAAAACTTCAGTGCTGCGGGCAGAGATTTTTTTTCGTCATCAAACAATCTCAAAGACATAAATTCTGGCGGATGAACTGCGACAATAAAATAAGGTGCCGCCGCCAGGTTGTTGCCTTCTGCGTGCCAGGACTCGCCCGACCGGCAAGCCTCCTGGCTTGTGTCTCGGACGCTGGTAAAGAGACTATTTAGATTGAGCAATCCATTAGTGTAGCTTTGCTTGTTTATTGTTTGCGTGCCGGAGAGGCGAGTCAGTGATTTAGATTTGACCTGGTCGCCTTCTAAAAAGACGACATCGATTTTTGAGTTCACCGGACCGCGCAGCAATTTGTTTAACTCTTCAATTGATTTTCCTCTCGTGTACGTGTCACCAATTTTGATCACAAATGAATCGCCAGAGAAATACAACTCGTTTCGCAGTTTTTGGTCCAGATGTGACGAGACTTGTATGTTCGTCTTGCCGTCACTCAGTCTTTTCAGAACTACACCGGTCTCGCCAGTGTCCGAGATGCCGTCGACGCTTGTCTGCGCTGGCGAGTCTTTAGGCAAGTCTGAACGAGCGGCCAGAATTGAGACCAGGCTAATCGAGGTGGCTGTTAGCAGGATAGCCAGGTTGCGCTTCGTTGTGTGCTGCATCTATGGATTCGCCTGTGCGTAACTGTGCATTTAAGATGCAGTGTATTTCCTGCAAATGGATTTTTCATATCCCTCCAAATATATATCATTCTTTTTGCTGCGGCAATGACTGATTTCGTCTGCACAGAAAGAGTGATTAATTTGGCTCGTGGAAGGAGCTAGTGCATCGGATGATAGAATGCAAGATACTCCAACCACAGTTCAGTTGCCTGAATCGTCACCAGCTCTTGTAATCAGCGGGCGCTTCCACAGCCTCAAAGACCGAGTCGTTGAGATCTATCAAAAGCACGGCTTTCTCAATATTCCACTCAGACTTTTTAGCCGATAAATGCTACCGTCTCTGGCGAACAGTAAATCCCCCTCACCGCTCCAATCTGCCCAGTCTGTCCTACCCAAATCGAGCAAGTATTGATCATCGCCTCCGAGCAAGCGAAATTTGATCACGTAAGCCGGACCTTCCTCTTCGAGATACTAATTAATCGACAGCATGCCGATTATCACTGTTGTCAGTGCGGCGGCAAAAATTTCACGAGTAAAAATCGCCTTATTGCGTTTTCCCAACCAATCGAAGCTCGACGGCAAATTTAGTGATGTCAAAGAATTTCCATGAGCCAATTGCAGCAAATATTCACTCTTAGCGAGTGCGGTCTCAACATTATTTTGCATCAGATCGATCGAAATCGAGGTATTTAAAAGGGCGAACCGAAACTGACTATCTGCTGTTTCAAGAAACTTCTTCATCAAATTTCTATTGAGCCGCTCGAGACTAAATTCAGATAATGTTGCTTGACCCAATCCGGATGCAAGAATTGAGAGCATAAGCACAAGACAAACTGCGTAGGGTCTCACTCTATCATCGGCGGCGTAGCTGGCAGCAGCTAATTGCGGGCCTTTTTCATTCGCTCTACTAAAAACCATGTTTTCGTTGTTTAGTCCCTTTTTCGTAGCTATGCCTTCCAGAAGATAACAGTAGTAACCGCCTGATGCTCCACCTACGCTGAGCGTCAGCGCCGCCGCCTTCTTGATTAATGCGGTGCATTCAGCCACATTATTTTGGTTCTCTTTAATGACAGCCATTTGGCCAAGACAATCAATCAATCTGCTGGAGGCATTATTCTCTTCGTAGATTTTTTTCGCCTTCTCAAGCCAGGAGTGAGAAATTTCACCGTCGATGCCAGTGTCGTCATGGTTTAAACAGTTAGAGGCAATATAAAAGTAACGGTCACCCATCTGCACACTGTTGCTGCCGTAGACGTGGGCGACTGCAATATTCCTTTGTGCAAACCGTCGCGGGTCTTCTTTTTTTCTGCAGGTTTGCCAACTTGCTAATGTGCTGTATATCCACTTATCCGGTACTCTCTGGTAGATTTCCTCCGCGAGTTCATATTGATTAGCCACTTCAAAGCAACACGCAGCAGTTTTGAGGGCATTGTCGAAAGTTGGTCGACTGCCCATGGCTGGAAAAAGGCATAAAGCGACGCAGGAATACACCAAGAGGAAAGCCCTCAGGGTATCCAAACGAAAAGTCTTTTTGAAGGAGGCCCCGAACTCAGGAAAATCCGGAAAAAATTTTGCGATCGGCTCTCGCGCAAGGTGTCTGTCTTTGAACCAGAGCAAAACACCCATAAACAGTGCGACTAATGCCAGCTCAACACAATTAAAGCAGTCCCTATCAAACCGCAAATCGGCGCACAGCGCTTCACTCACTCTGAGGGTGAATTGCAGCGTAATACAAATTAGAAAAATACGGAGCAAAACGTCGTAGCAGCGTGGGAGCATGAGCATAGTCCTGGCGGTTATAAACTCAGACTATGTGCTGTGGCACTATCTGTCAATGATGCGAATACGCATGATCCGCTTAATTTGGGCAGATTCAGGCGTGCCGCAGCAGCAAGACATTCCCAAGAAAAACATTGTCCTAGTGCATAATATAATAGGCGGCTAAGTTTAAATTTTACTAGTCGATCAGCTTCAACACGGGACGTCACCAGCAAAATGCAATTTTATCGTTTCCCATCGCATCAGGTTTTAGCGATCTGTTTGCTCGGTATCGCTCTCTTCGGACTATCGTCGTGTCGTGGAAGTTCGACTCACTGCCGCTCTATAGAGCGACCAGTATATAGAGGTGAATGGGGTTTCATAGATCAAACTGGTGCCGTTGTCATCAAGCCCCAATTCAATTCAGAGGCCAAGTTCAAGGACGGATTGGTAAATGCCAGTTTTACGGCTGACGGAAAAGATTTCATGACGATCGTCGATAGAAAAGGAGTTCCCATTACGTCTCTTCGATTAAAGAAAACGTTGGAGATGTTAAATGACGTCGCTGTCGTTGAAACGTTGGACAAGTCTGACAAGCCCAAAGAGGTCGACCTGCCAACTCAAACATATATAAATCGCGATGGCACTATTATGCCATGTCGGTTTCGAGAGTGCGGAAATTTTTCGAATGGAGTTGCCGTGGCAAGTTTGCCTATTGGACCAATAGATTTCCCAATGGGTGAAAAAATGTTCGACGAAAAAGGCTACATCGGCAACTATGTTTTGATTGGCCGTCGAGGCAACATTCTAAAGAAGCTCCCCGGAGGCGCAGTACGCTTGAATTTTTCTGAGGGACTGATTCCTCTCAAAGTGAAAACTAAGACTGGTTACATGGATAGAAAGGGCGAGGTAGCCATCCCTCCGAAATTTTGGGCTGCGGCTGACTTTAAGGAGGGGCTTGCTTGCGTTTGCATGACTAATGGTGGAAAGTGGGGATTCATCAACCACTCAGGCGACTTAGTGCTCCCATGCATCTTTGATGGTCCCTCTGAATTTAACGAAGGGTTAGCCAAAGTAGATAAGGGTTCCGAATCTGGATTTATCGACGAAACAGGGGCATTCGTACTTCGAGAAAAGGATTGGAAATGCTGGGGGAATTTTTCGGATGGCTTAGCTGCAGTGCATTTAAATAAACCATTTTCCGGGGGGTTTATCGATAAGAGCGGAAAGGTTGTGATCAAGCTGAAGCCTCCGATATATTTGGGCGATGATTTTCATGAAGGCCTCTGCAAGACAAATTTCTATGAAAATAATCGAGGTACATTTGGCTACATCAACAGGTCTGGCGACTGGCAAATCAAACCACAATTTATAGAGTGCTCTGATTTTTCCGAAGGTTTGGCAGCCGTCTGCTTTCACAAGCAATAGTCTAGCTAAGGCACCGCAATTCATGAGCATTATTTATAAAATGAGAGGCAATCTTTTGCATAAAATATTATTAGGCGTAAATTTTTGCACGACATTGATCTTGCTGTAGCGTGTTGCTGAAGCGCATGAGCATGTGGGCGTCGTTGATGAAATAGATAAATACAGAAGAGGAGCTGCAAAGAAATCCAGCCGATGGCCCCGTAAGTTCAAGCATCGATTATGTCCAGGTGGAAGGGCATAGAAATTAAATACGACGTCGATGGACTAGGACTGAGTAGCGACTACGATGTTTCCCGAACTCTGCTGACATTTTCTACAAGCCCTGGCGAAGGAGAAATAATACTTGTACGTAACTAAAAGACAGCTTTTTCTATTCGTCTGCTTTTTGCTTCCCATATCTTTTCTCAATTGGGCTGCTTATTGGAGTTGCGCGCCGGATCCGTTCTTTCACCGCTGGCAATGCGTGGGAATCTTTTGGCTTGTCAATATCTGTTTAACGGCTTCTGCCATGGCAATTGAGAATTTCGTTTTGCTTGTTTTTCGGAGCATAAGACTTCGATTAAGCAAATCCAAGTCGGAAGAGAAATCTCCCTATTTAAGCCGAATCAAGAAAATCGGTTTTTGGTCTGCCGTCATCTTTCTTTCAATGATGTCGATCCGCGGATTTGATTTGTTGATAGAGATTGATAAAAAAAATCCGAATTCGGAATTCAATAAAATAGGAGAGTGATTTCATGTGTAGATATCGTTCATTCACGCAGACTTATTTGATTGTTTTTTACTGACCTGCTGAATTGTCTTTACTCCGACCTCGCCAAACCATCTACTGATCTGTAATTAGGACTGCTTGTATGAAAAGGGCTCTTGAAGTCGTATCAACAGTAATCATGCTAATCCTGGTATTGGTGATAGTTCCATTCAGACAGATATTTAGCATAGATAAAGCTTTTAGAGACGACGAAATTTATAAACACGGCAATATTTATCGCATTAACAAAGATCATAAACTATTTCTTCCGTCGGGCACTCCGGAAGTCCTTGCTTACGCACACGTCCAGCGGCATTATTACGGCGGCTGGGGATTTGTCGATCGCTCCGGAAAGATTGTAATCGAGCCGAAATTTAATTCGTCAACAAGATTTAAAAATGGGTTTGCGAGCGTTTCGATAGGCAAGGACTTTTTCGCATCACAAACTCTCATTGACAGAACGGGCAAACCAATCACCGATAAACTATTCGCAGGAACGAGCGACATGTTCGAACATTTGGCGCAGGTTGAATATACTATTCCTTCAGTTTGCTACGGTGGCGACTCGACCAACATTCAGACCTACATTGATGAAAACGGCAGACTATGGAAACGTCAATTTAAAGCTTGCTGTGTATTCAGAGAAGGAATTGCACCCGTTCGGTTGCCAACTGAGCGTTTTCATTTTAAACAAACGAATCCACTGTTTTGTGTAATTGAAAATCTTGCGCAAATGGCTGAGAATTCGTACGCAGACATGTGTTATTCAGTCAATGGCGGTTACCGCGACTACGCAATCGTTGATTCAAAAGGAACAACTATAAAACGACTTCCTGGCACGCCAGAATTGGTGTCATTTTCCGAAGGTTTACTTCCGTTTAAAGCCAAGAATTTATTTGGATTTGTCGACACCAGAGGCAATATCGTTATTCAGCCAAAATTCTACGCCGCTTCGAGCTTTGCTGATGGCTTAGCCGCGGTCTGTCTGAGCGATTCGGAGAGGCGCTGGGGTTTCATAGATAAGAGCGGTAGACTGGTGATACCATTTAAGTATTCTGATTTCCAAGACTTTCATGACGGACTGGCTCGTGTTGGCATGGACGAAGAGTCTGGATTCATCAATAAAAAAGGCGAGCTGGTGATTGGGTCAACTGAGAATTTTAAAGTAGAAGGAAATTTTTCCGAGGGTCTAGCTTCAGTGACTTTGCCAGACAACGGCAAGGGATTTATAAACACCTCGGGACAGATTGTTATTAAGTTGCCTCCTTGCGATGTCGGAGAATTTCACGATGGGCTCTGTTATGCGTCGGTGTTGAAAAATGGCACAGGACTGTTTGGCTACATAGGGAAAACCGGAAAGTGGTTGATTAAGCCGCAGTTTGATCGTGCTGTGAATTTTTCAGAAGGACTCGCAGCCGTCTACTTTGACGACGCAGCGCTTTTGATTGAGAAGCCAAAGTGAGTGTGGCGGGCTGTTTAGCAAATAGTTTCTGTTGTAAACGTGTTCACTTTCCGGCGCTGCTGTGCGAGGAATCTGTACTTGTAGCAATTTGCATAGATCGAAGTTCTTCTTGAATGCCGACCATCTACTCGTTTGCGGCTTTCCATAGTCGGTAGATGTAGCACGAACTAAGCACACCAATAGCTCCTACGAATGCCCACGTCGAACCATGTTGCAGCACGTTAACGGCGAAGGCAAATCCTGAAGAGCATAGTTCTACGAGATGGTGGCTAGGAGAAGGGTAGTTACATATCTCGATATACTGCGCTTCATACCTGAGAAGACCGTAGAGACTGTAACCAGCCGTTGCGCCACCAACCGCTTCCAAGATTTGACGGCGCATTAGTTTTGTTGACGGCATTTCAGCTGATCTCTCCGGCCAAGAGCGATTCAATGCCATTAAGCAAAACAAGTTGATCGCTCGTGTCATCATTCTACAATTTTTGACGTTTTCGGAAAGTCCATCATTGCGGTTACGTGAGCATACCAATGCGGCCCAAAGGCATTAGCGAGCTGACGAATGAACGTATTTCGTAAAGCAATTTCAAATGACTGCAGCGGCACTTGCAGTGACGCTCCCAGAGCTGAGTTCCATTCGTAATATTCGATGGCATTTATGAGGCTGCCGGTGAGCTTTATAATTAAACACGCGCACAGATTTTCTCGTTTTGTTGAGGTCACCAATTCTAAACCATGAAGTGCCTTCAGAGACTCAATAGTGAGATCTCGCCATTTATCGCTTTGTACAAATTGTTTAACCGTCATCTGAGTATTCGACTTCAATAAACACTTTGTGCTTGCTGCATATGCAATTTGAATCAAACCGAAAAATCAGCGCTGATTTCAAGAAATGACGGCAGACGTTTCAATGATCAGCGCTGATTTGAAAAAACCATTTGACAATGAATAGATGCTTCATCCCATCGCTTGTACTGCCCTGTCTGATTGCGGTCGCTCTTTAGATTGCCATCCATTGGGGACTAGTCTTGACGAATATAGATAATGTGTTAATCTATATTTACAGCTATTGGGGGCGGCGATATGGTCAAACCAATGGATTTGAGAGCCTTTCAAAAGCTGTTGGGTAACTAGCGCTGTCGAATCGAGACAACGAAGAAACACCACATAGTACTCACGGATGCTGATCTGGTCGTGTGCCATATTGCTGTCAAACACCCCGAAAAAATCGTACTACAAATTTACGTGAAACGATTTTTGGATAGAGTTACCGAACTCAACTTGAAGCGGAATTAGTTGACTATGATAAAAAAGAGCACCATTCGAAAGACTGCTGTTTGCTGGTGGAGTGATGAAGACAGTTGCTATGTCGTGGAATCTCCGCTATTTAACCCGTGCGTCGTGGATGGTAGTTCAGAGGACGAAGCGTTCGCCAATTATGAAGACGCTCTTGAGTTGATGTATGAAAGCTTGCTCCACAATAAAGTCGCTGGGCGCAACTCGAAAGGACGCCCCATTAAGAATGGAGTTAAAACGTTTATAGAACTTCGACAGCAATCAAAGGACGCAATCACCAGGCTCTCAAAACAATTGGACATCTCTCAAGGTGAAGTTGTTGACTGGGCTACTTTTGCGCTCGAGAAATCTTTGCTAAAAACTCAATTGAAAACGAAAACTGATCGACTTTCCTCTGTCGACATAGCAGAGCGACTTCGCCATCTTGAAGAACGCTTTCAGGTAATGGAAGCTAAGCAAGCCGCTTACAAAGTTGCTGCGAAGGTTGATTCTAAGCCGAAGACGAAAGTCTCGAAATCAAATCGAGGACGGTTAGTCTAGTTCAGATTTGACCAATCAAATACGAAAATGATGGGCGTTTGTAGGGTAAGTTGTAATTGGTCGGAAGCGAGGTCTACTGCGTGGCTTTGAAGATTTTTACTGGTTCTTCTCTCGACATAGCTGCCGATTTAAGGGGCATGGACAAGAATGAACATCGTCTGCAGTTTCTTTCATGCTGCAGTCCCTTACCAGTTCTTACACTTAATCGGCGCTTTCACAGCCTCAAAGCGCGCATCGTTAAGATCTATCAAAAGCACCGCTTTCTCAGCATTCCAGTCTGACTTTCAAAGGCGATAAATGCCACCATCTTTGACGAACAGCAAATCTACCTCATCGCTCCAGTCAGCCAAATCGGTAGATCGATCAGCCTTCGTAAAATTTTAATTGTAGTTAGTCCTCTCTTCGTATTTTGACCAATTACTTTTCGAAGCGACGTCCTTGTCGCAAGCATGATACTCGAATCCCTCAAGAAACATGGGACCCTTATATCGGTAAAACAACACGTTTAAAGACTCTGGATCTAGGTTTCCAGACTTGTCTTTTCCATAATTTACGTGAACGCATCCACTTGCAGACAGATAATCCATTAGAAATGGCAATGCAAAATCAGAATCCATTTCACATTTAAGTCTGCCGTTCTTCAAGCAATCTACTATGAAGATCCTGTCTCAGCATAGTTAGTACCCTTGCCTGTATTTCGCCGCAAAGTAAATCAAAGGTTGACCGTCCGGAGACACGTCGCATCGACGTTCATAAATTCCGCCATTAAACCACTGCCCAGGCGTAAAAGTATCAGTCTCCATATCCCACTTCAAAATCTGCACCCGCTTACTGGGACCGCGACGAAACACAGCCGCCACCGGTGAAGCCGGAGATTTGATTACATAAATGCGGCAAGAAGGTTTCTTGCTGATGTCAGTTTGATCGGTTTGCAATGCAGTCCAGGCGATCCGCCTTGATTCTATTGTTCGTCAGCATATTTTATGTTCTCAAACTTGATCTTGACGCGGTGCACCATTGGTGTTACATTGGTGTAACGAGCGGGGCCGCATAGGTGGAATTTCTAACTGTCGATGACGTGATTAGATTGCATGCCCATGTGATAACTGTCACCGGCGGCCGAGCCATTTTGAGGGATTCAGGCTTGCTCGAATCTGCAGTTGCGATGCCGTCCATGACATACGAAGGGAAATTTCTTCACGCTGATATTTTTGAACAGGTAGCTGCTTATCTCTTCCACATAGCTGAAAATCAGCCTTTCGTGAACGGAAATACCAGAACAGCTGTTGCTGCCGGTTTGGTTTTTCTGTCGATGAATGGAATCGAAATCGATGAGTCTGCAGATACGCAGCTTTATAAAACGATGAAAGCAATAGCAAACAAACAATTAGATCGCAAAGAAATCGCGCACGTACTCCGCAACTTAGTCAGGTGACACCATGATAAAAAGCATAGTTAAGCATGGCAATAGCCAAGCAATCATCATAGATCGACCCATACTGGATTTACTTAAAATCGATGAATCTACAAAACTAGATATCAGCACTGATGGCGTGAGTTTGATTATCACTCCTGTAAGTGGTGCTAGTCGTGATGCTCGGTTTGATGCTGCCATGCGAAGAACCGTGGCTAAGCACAAAGGGCTATTAGTAAAACTCGCAGAAGAAGAGGCTGCGAATCCAAAGAATCAGTAACACCCGCCGCCTTACTATCTGAAGCGCGCATCGCCAAACGCTGGCGCTTTGTTTCCTTGGAAAACAAAACGCCCTGGTTCACTCGTAGCATGATTTATGAGCCGGGCTCCGACACATGGCGGCAACATCTGGTTCCGAAAACAACTAGTGGTGGTTAGGTGACGAATGAGAGTTGAACTCATGCTCAGAAAATCATTGTTCTCGTTGATGCTTAGCTTTTTAGCTTTCTCGTCGGCTGCTTCTGGATATCCTGCGCGACATAGAATGATCGACTCATCATATGGGTTCGTCAGCCCGGACGGTCGAACCATTAAGCCGCGACCTTACTTCAATTTAGGCTTGTTCGATCATGGATACGCCATAGCCTATTTTGCCAATAACAAAGCAGTGCTAATTGATACCGCGGGCAATGAACACGAAGTGCTTAAGCAAGAAAGCTCGGAGGATAAACTCTACAAGCTCGTTACTATCGAAGGAAAAACTGTAAATCAAGACAACTTCCTGGAGATTCTCGGTGAGCGCGGCAAATATAAATTGGTCAAACGTTTTTATGACACAGCTATTTTTGTCGATGACACTGTCCTTGCAAAATTACCTACCGGATACTACTGTCCTGGCAAAAATCCCCAAAGTGAAAACTGCTGGATTATCAACGATAGCAACGCATTTGAGTTTACTGGGGTCGAAGGTAAAAGCAAATTTATGGAATGCACCAAGTTCGGCCGGACGCTATGACGAGTGCCGCAAATTGCTGCGTCAATACGATTTATTGTCCATGACACAAAAAGAAGTCCACAGCTTGCTTGGACCTCCCGATGGTATCAGCACCGATCCTCCATGCGAATTCTATAAGATTATGTCTGGGCACACAGGAAATCTCGAATTTGCAATCCGCTATCAAGCAAATCAAGTGCATGCTTATTCTATCGGCTCATTTTCCACCTGGAATTCGGGCGTCACCAATCAGCACAATCCAGCAAAGTGGATCGTCAAAAGGGTGACTCCGGGGCGGAGCGAAGATCTGTTTGGGTTCTCGAAAAAACAAGAAACAGAAACAATAGCGCATGAATTTGTGAAACCAAAGGAGCGCACTGAACTCGCGAGATTAGAGCGATCTCTTTTGTGTGCAACTGGACAGGCGTGTCTCGATTCAAAACTCTGGAAGACGCATCCCGAACTTCGCAGCAAAATGCTTTTCAGCGTGTACATGCAACCCTGGTTCGATAAACCGCAAAATTTTATTGAACAGATGCTAGGGGCAGCACAAACGCACGTCAAGAAAAACAACGAGCTTATTCTCTCCTACACGCTCCCATCAACTGTCTACGAGCGTGTTGAACTAAATATGCACTTCTTGGACGATAAATTAAAATATCTCGAAATCACAGCGACAGACCACAACGGTCTCTCCGGTATGATTAACGGAGAATGGGTAACCGAAAATCTAACTGAAGACACTGTAGCTTCAGATTGGAATAAAAAAATTGCCCTCGTGGGTATGCCCGTCAAGGCGATTTGCCAGTTCATGGGCCCACCGCAAAAGGAGGAGCATGGCAATCGAATATTTTCAGGGAATTTCGAATTTGAATACGACTCGAGCGAGGCACACGTAAAGAGATTTCGCGCTCACTACGACTCCGATCATTCAAATAATTCAGCGAAATTGGGCCAGTGGCAAGTGACGGATTATCACCCTTGTGCGTCAACTTTCTTTCAAGCAGACTTTATTGCACTGAACCAATTGGACACAGACTTTAACTTGATCTACTGTCCATTCACCACGAAAGAATGGTGTGATACACCACAGTCCCGATCATTTTGGATCGGCACTCTGGTGAGAAAACATAAAGTGATTGGTATGCAAACTCCAGCTCTAGCGGCTCTGCTTGGGCCTCCGGACGCCACTGTTCCAACTAGCGGAGTGAGTTGGAAGCGCTCTCACCCAGATGAAAAAGTGCTGAACTACCGGACGACGGAGTTGTTCAATATGACTTCAACAATCACACGTTAGAGCTCGTCATGGAGAAAGGTGCCTTACGAAAGTATCGAATCAAAACAGACGTGTATGGAATTAAGGGCGACAATTTTCCGGTTTCTCAAAAAACAGCAGACTATGCTTATCACGCCCAGGCAATGGACGGCCGAAATTCGGATGTAATAGATAGGTTGCAGAGCCGAAAATAGCAATTGCATCATATGTGGTTTCGCCAGTGGTGTACATTTGCCATGAGCCGGACGCCCAAATTACTACATGTGGTGCAAGCCCCAGTCCTAACGCTACTGAATGTCTGGAAAATCGCAAAAGTATTCTTGTACAGGCTGATTCTGCAAACCTCCATCCCCTGATCACCATGTTCGTCTTTCAGTCGCCCTGCTTCCACATGTTTAAAGTTGAATTGTTTTTGGTGGCAGGTTGGTCGGGGGTCAGAATTACGCCTTTTTTAAAAATGAAACAGCCCCATCCGCGCGTTTCGCCGGTAACGATTACGCAGAATGAATTTTTCGCCCGATCGTAGAAATCGGCACGCACTACTGGTGCCAGTTCCAATTTACGACCGACTGCTTTGTCGATTGCTGCCTGCACTTCTTGCTGTACGCATGGGAGAGTCTGAGGCTCGTTGTCTACCTGCATTCGCGCAGCCGGATGCGAAACAGCGCCGTCAAGCTCAAACACAGATAGCAAAGCGCCTATCGCACGTCCGCTATCGCAAGCTTCCATTCGCAGCAATTTCCCATAAACGGAGCTGCGTGCAGAGGCTTCAGCAGGATAATGCGAGTCTACGACAACTACTTCATCTCCATGCCCCATAGAGCAAAGTGCGTGTAGCACATCAGCATTTAAAACCGGGTCTATGTTTTTGAGCATTGCATGTTCCTTGTTTGTAGAGTCGTGAGTATAACCTCTTTGAATTAGTCAACCTGATGTCAAACCACATTACAAAGCACGTCAACTAAATTTAAAAGGCATCTGTCTTGCAAAGCTTGGAAAAACGAACGAATCCAATAAAGCTTTTAGAGAAGCGGAAAAAGATTTCACGACATTTATGGACCGACGGATCAAACCACATGAGCGAGCTATTTCGTGCTGCAGGCTCAAAAATTTTTGCGCCTCTGCGCCTGAACCAGTTCTGTTCAAACGCTACCCCTGGCTGCGCATCAATAGGGTGGCAAAAAATAGCATTATTAGAAGAAAGAACAAAATTCGCTTCATTTTCAGCTCATCGGGATCTTTGAATCAAATCGTCTACCTCCGATTGATCAATAGGAGTTGAAATGGACATATGCTTTTCACTATTGACTCGGTCCACCAGCGACACAACCTCGGCGTTTTTATTGTAAACAGGTCCACCTGAACTCGCCGCCCTCGTCGGCAGTCGGTGCATCCACAACGTTCTTGCTACGTCTTCGCCAGGACGTATGTCCGCCCCACCTTCCTTGTCCAAATCGCTGAGCACAATCGATCTTTGCCAATCACCAACAGAAAAATATGCGCTCTTAGAGTCCAGAGGAAAAGTCAACGCATATAGCCGAGTACCCGGGGACAGGTCGGATTTGTCTTTGGCAAATTTAGCTGGCTTACAAATGAGATCGGTCTGGTCACCAGTCTTCATTGCTACAACAGCTAAATCATGAGCAGGATTAGTAGCCCGGAGTTCAGCTGGAAATGCCTTACCAGCGACCGTAAAGGTATCAAGCCAAAGGGGAATCTCAGCATCTTTGCCTGTGGCTAGAGACACCATGTCAGTCATCAAGTCGTCCTGCGGCGAGCCATTGATGACGTGCAAATCTGTGAGAGCCAGGCATTCTTTGGGACCATTTTTGCCGATAATGACACCACTACCTGCGCTGTTAACATTGAGCGACTCGACAACAATGGCTTGTTCAGCCACTTTATCAAAAACAGAACTGGCGTCACGCTCCTCATTTGATTCATTCTGTTTATCAAATTTTCGAAACGTGCAACCATTGCTTGAAAGATCAGCGTTTAGTGTGAGAATTTCTCCTGGCGCCGGTTTTTCTTTGCACGGGCTGCCATCGAGAGCTGTCGGATTGTTGAACATAGAATCCGCTAAAAAGCGCCTCTGCACTTCATTGCCATGTGGCGCGAGATCAACAGACGAACTTTTGTACTGTTCTTCAACCAGGTCAGCCATGCTCGGTCCTCGACGTCTCCATGGGTAATTTAAATGACGCTACTTTTTGAGTCACTGGGGCGAATACGAGTTAAGTCGACCTCCACTTTACGCATTCATAACGACCACGCTGCTAAAAACAGGTGCCACAATGGGCGCTGTCAGACATAAGTCATCCGTCGAAAACTTGACTGATACCGGCATTCCGCCCGCGGAATCCTTTGACAGCCCTTTTTCGTCGTCAAAATTCGAGTTAAGGCTCCCAGAGCCAAGGTGAATTTTATGAAAAAGCTATTCTTGATGGTGCCTTTTTTAGCGGTCATGTTATTGCAATTCGCATCACCGCCTGCTTTCAGCCACGGCTATGGCTGGTATGCTCGCCGCGGCATGCCCTACGGCGGGTACCATCACCATTGGGGCGGCTATGGCTACGGTGGCGGTTACCCTGCCTATGGCGATTGGAACAACAATTGCTATCGTGGATTTGGCGGCTATCCTGCTTATGGCGGCTATGGCTATAGCGGCTATGGCTACGGCGGCTACGGCAACGGTTTTGTGGGCGGCATAAGTCGCTTCATTCGCGGCTTCTAAAAATCGCCCCACGAACACTAGTCATAGCAGCACCACAATTTTTCCGGCTGCGAGATTCTCTTCCATGCAACGGTGCGCTTCAACCATCTCATTGAGCCTAAAAGTCTTTCCAATTTGCACTGGCAGTGTCCCTGCCTTCACTTGCTGTGCGAGCTTATCCAGGGGCATCGCCATAAAATCTGCTACCTCTCCCGAATAACTCGTTAAACAAACGGCCGTTGGAATAGACTGCATTGGTGCAAAGTCGCTAATCGTCCACTTATTGCCCACTATGCCAGTCATGCAAACAATGCCACCGGGTTTGGTGCAACGCAACGAATCTTCGAGCGTTGTGGTGCCTATTAATTCAAGAACTTTGTCGACTCCCTTGGGAAACTTCGCTCGCACCAGATTTGCCACTGAACCATTGTCAACAAAAACATCATCTGCGCCACTATTACGCAGCAAGGCTTCACGCGATGAATTTCTAGTCGTGGATGAAACAAATGCCCCATGGTCTTTGGCGATTGCAGCGGCTGCCAACCCAACAGACGTTGTGCCGCCCCTGATTAACAGATGTTCTCCCTTTGCTAATCGAAGCGACTTAAACAAAGAGCCCCAGGCTGTCTGCAACATTTCAGGCAGCGCTCCCAAAATCTCCCACGGCAAATCAGTCTTTACCTCTTGCACCTGATTCGCCGGAACGCACGTGTACTCTGCGTATCCACCATCAAAGACGCGCCCCATTCCACCCATACAAGTTGCCACCACGGTACCCTTTTCAAACTCACCACCTGGCGCATGTTCAACTATGCCAGTAGCTTCAATTCCAAGGATTCGCGGAAACTGCACATCGGGAGAGTGTCCCTGCCTGGTAAACATCTCTGAACGATTCAACCCGGTAGCTTTGACTTTTATGAGCAATTGCCCGGTACTTGCTGTGGGCACCTCACGCTCTTCAAATTTGAGAACCTCTGCTTTACCAGGTTCATAAATAACTACAGCCTTCATATCCTGCTACTCCTTGTGAAGCAATTATTCATGAAATATCACCTCAATGGAATTATGACAAATTGTGCTTTGCTGACAATATGGATTTCCCTATTAAGATCCCATATGGACATTCGATTAGTCATTCAAAGATTGATATTCTAAACTTCGCAAAGAATGTGGATGATAAATATGGAGCTATGAACCGTCTACGGTGGCAGCTAATTTGTCGATTGTTTTGCGAGTTTTCGCCACTTCATCCGTCAAAGGTTTAAATTCGATGTTGTGCAGTTTTGTCTCCACGTCATATTCGCCCAGTGTGTGGTCCAGAAATATAAAAGCAATCGTACCGTAAGCCTCTGTAGGCTTGTAGTTTTTGATGAACAGCTTTATGTCGTACCCGCCGCCGGCTGCAAACTTACTTCGTAAGTCAGATTAGGGCTCACGCCATTTATTTTCTGGTTCAGTTCGGCAAAAATGTGGTCGCTACCATACTTGCTTCTGTACAGTTGTGCTTCGTGAGTTTGAAACCACTGCCAGAATTCTTTCTCTGTTATTTGCTGCTTAATCGGTTCATGAGGTGCTGAGCAACCGCCGCTGATAGCGATAGCTACAATAAACAAGATGCATCTGTTGCACCATGAGAAATTCCGACTCATTTCAATCCTTCCAAGCAGAAATCATGATTGTTCCGAGAGTTTCTCTTTCTTTGCATAAAATTCGCTTATATCCAACGAGGCGATTAAATTCCGTAGTCTAACTGAGCCCAGGCTAATATACTAGGTAGAATACTGGAATTGGATTTTGTGAACAGAAAGACGTCAATTCCTCATACAGGCGAGGTTTATTGGTAGTTTAATATCTTTCAAAAAGGTGAAGAGTGTTAACACAGCCCGTTTTCAGTTAGAGGTTCCAATTATGTTCGATGCCGGAAAATCGGCTAACAGTCAGAAAAAAACTGGAGACCTGGCAGCTCGAAAGACCCTGTCAATGTCGGCAACGTCGACACCAAAGATTGGTCAAATTTTGCTGGCTGCGAAAATAATATCGGCGGAACAGTTGCAGCACGCGCTCAATTTAGCGACCGACTCCAAACAGCGGGTCGGGCGGATGTTGATTGGGTTGGGCTATGTCAAAGAAACAGACTTAGATAACGCACTGCTGGCTCAAAGCTCAATCGCCCAGGGCAGTTTAACCGAAAAAATTGGTCTCATGGCTGTAAAACTAGCATTCGAAAGAAAAATTCCTTTCAATGATGCGCTCGCGCAACTCGATTTGCTCGATCCTCGCGCCCGAGAAGACGAGGGCTGGAGTGCTCTGCTGGTTCCAGGTGGAGTGATGTCGGCGAAGGCATATGATGACGCCACTAGTAAAAGCGCCGAAGCAGGTCTGCACATTGGACAGTACCTTCTTCTGACGCATGCAATTACAACAGTCACGCTGGATGCCTGTCTGGTACTCGCTGCTATGCTCAGAGATGGCAGCCTGACGAAACACGAAGCGATTACAGTTTTGAAGAAAGCGCAAACCAGTCATGCGCCAATAGACGTCGCCCTGAAACAATGCGGCAAATCGTTACAGCAAAAACAAGCTCCCGAATCGCCCCGGCTGGGCGAGCTACTCAGTAAGAGCACAATCATGTCTGAACGCGAGACTATGACCAGTGTCGAAAGCGCGCTTAGTTCCGGCAAAATGCTAGGCGAAGAAATTATCGACCAGGGATTTTTACCGGCTGAGGCAATCGATAACGCTATGACGACTCAAAATCTCATTGCCAAAGGTGTGATTTCAAAAGATCAAGGCATTTCACTGTTGAAAATGTCCGCAACCGATCATCGAGGCTTTGCCGAATTAGCTAAAAGTAGCGGAATGTTCCAGCAATCTGAAACAGAAACTCGCGCGCTCAAATTGTGTCGTGATGCTGGTTTGGTGTATAAAGATCGCGCAGAGAGCTCAGAACATTTGCAGGTTTTACTCGATTTAAATCAGGCAAAATTTCTCTTAGCGTCGGATCAGCTAAATAAAAAATCTTTTGACGCAGCTCAAACTTTAGTCGGCATGCTCGATGCGAAGCAAATTTCTGACGAACAAGCCATCGAGGCCTTAAAACATTGCGAGCGGAATGGCTGCGACATCAGCGTATCACTCGCAGAGCAGGGGCTTTCCACCAGCATAGAACGCGTTGAAGAAGTCAATGAAACAAATCTTTCCGATCAACTGAGCGAGCCAATCAAAGAGTGGATGAGTTTTCGAGGCTTTCAGATGTTGCTCTGGCAAATACCTCTAATTTTGATCCTCGGATACGCTGTACATTATTTTCTGAAACTAGATCTTGTGCTAGCTTCTGTTGGAGCGCTGGTCTGCATCGCGCTTCTACTAGTGATCGAAGGACTTGCCTGGCAACGCCACGGAGAAGGTAAAATAGCTGCAAAAGCGCAGCATGTGATCACGGCCAATGAAACAAAAACGCGCCTCATGCGTAAAAAGTCCACTGACTGAGCTTGACGAACAAGAATTTTCAACTTCATCCACCTACGCTATAAGTGGTGTTGATAAAAATGCTGAAAGATCTAACTGAAAATTGACTCGCGCCCCTCTCAAAAAGCGTTTAATAATCGACGTTTTTTGCATTTTTTTAATGGTGCCAGCCGTGTGGCTTTTCGGCTCCGTTACAACGTTGTGCCGAGGTAACGCAACGAAGAATTCACTATCTCCAGACCCTCGAATATGAGACGACTTTTCAACACCTCTCAACCTGTTTGGATTATCAATTCAAACCACAATCTGTCGACACTGCTAATGGTGGCGCTACAAATTTCTCCACTCAAATGAGTCCAATTACTACAGTATCGTCAGCCACGAAGGGAAATTGTATCGTGGCTCACCGAAGACCCCCGGCGTCTTTGTGTTGCGCTATTATTTCGCCGGTCTCCACATATTCTCCACCTTGTTATCGTAAACTCGCGTTATCGCCCCCGCTCTGGTAGCACAACGCGTTGAAAATCCATTACATCGCTATTTTAATCCTGGCTCTCCTATCGACACAGAACCAGCGTGCGTTCGCCAGTTTCGATGAAACCGACTTGCAATATTTGTCAGGACATCAAGATGCTGACGTTCTCGCAAAACCTTCGGAAAAGGTTGATATCCTCGTGCCCTCAAAAAGTGCTGCCTCTATCGAACCACTACGCCGGGGTCAATTTGTGCAGTATCTGGGCGTGCCAATCAAACCCCAGGTGACTGGCTTAACTGCAACGGCGCATCACCTCACCGAGCCGCTGCGGACCAAGCAAAACGTCGCGGCAAAAAGTCATGCTGAATTAAAAGTCGAAGCCAACCTGTTAAACAAACCTGCAACTACACGAGGCGAGAACTAGATCGTGAAAAAAGCAAAGCGAATCATATTGGGCGCGTTTCTCGCTTTGATGTCGCACCTTCCTGCTTTTGCAGTTGTCTCCGCTGATAGTGGCGCAGCAGGAATCGCTGCTTTTGAAAAAAAGGACTACCGTCAGTCAGTTATTCTTCTCGATAAAACCTTAAGTGCACATCCAGACAACGCGCGCGCATGGTATTACCGCGCACTTGCTTACGAACGCAGCGGCTGTCTGGCAGCCGCAAAGCTTGCCTTCAACGATGTCATCACTCACTGTCCAAAGTCTCATGAAGCCGAGCTTGCAACGATGGGCTTAAGTCAATTTGAGGAGGGGAGCGAAACTGCTTCACCCCCAGAGCCCACAATAACTCAGACCAAAGTAACATCGCCATCGGCAACAAATCCCGAAATCACGCAAGACAATTTGCCAGATTCATACGCCATTCCTTTCGAGATGATCAACAGCCGAACAATTCTAAGTGCCCACATTTTAGGTGCCACAACGCCGGTCGAATTTGATACCGGTTCTGACCACGTAGTGCTCTCAAAAAGTCTGTGTGAGCAGTATGGCGTGCACCTGCCAGCCCTGGGTAATCCGACAGCTATTTATAAAGATGGCAGAAAAGTCTGGACAATCCATGGTGACGTATCCGTTGGAGACGTCAAAAGAACGAATTATCCGATTATGGTTTTCTGCGAGGGAAATTGGCCGTCACATATATTGATTGGTAATGATTTCTTTCAAGGTTATCTTGTGGAAAAGGATATCAAATATAATCAGCTGCTGTTAAGAAAGACTGCCACGATCACGCCCAACACCGCTCAAGCCAAATCAGCTCAAGCGAATTCAAACAGAAACTCGCAACCGCATTATTCGAATCAAGGTTGTATAGAAATCCCATTTACCAGTCCTGCCAAGTCTCAGAGAATTCTGGTCAACGCGAAGGTAAACGGCGTTAGCGTGCAACTTCTATTTGACTCTGGCGCTACGCCCGGCGTTTCATTCAGCTATCAGCAGCTCGATGCATCAAAAATTACAGCAGACATTAGCGCGAGAACTAATTACTTCGCAGGCGGTATAGCCCACAAACTAGCATATTTCGATGTGGATTTTGGAATTTTTCAGTCTTACCACAACGCGGGCACGGTATTCGATAAAAGTGATGCGACGTGGGGCACTGCATATCCAACGCTTGGACCCGACATATTTGAAAAGCAAGGTTATTCATGGTCTATCGACCGTGACTCAAAAGTCATCAGGCTCAGACAGATGAATTGAAAGCGATGCTGGCGGTTTTCCCCATTTACTTCCATCTACCAGAGCCTAATACTCGTTACTGACTCTCATCGAGCAATAGCCTATTGGACGTCGACTCAAAAGCACTTGCCTCTCACCCCGCCGAAACTCACGGCTGGCTGTCCGATGCTGCAGCGATTGCCTATTCAGCCGAACATAAACTCCAGCAAAAATCCTGGACAGAAATCGGCATTGGTCTTGCCGTAGGCGCCGCAACATTTGTTGCAGCCCGTCGCCTGCATGTAAATCTAACACCAGAAAGAATCGCCGAAGTAGCAAAGGGCGTTGAAACTGTCACAAGATCGAGCGCGGTCGCAGACATATTTCCGTCGCTTGCAAAAGATGTCGATCATTTTGTTTTCGACTTAGATAGCACCCTCATTGACTATTATGGAGCAAATCGAGCGCTGCACCAGACGATGTTCACTGAGCTGCGTAGCGCCACTGGACTCCCCGACGATGTAATTAAATCCGCTCTTCAAAAAACAGCCAGAAAACTTGGCAGCAACTATTACTACAACGACCTCAATCAAATAGACGGCATCCGCAAATACTACCCAAACACCGACCTCAACGAAAAGTTTGCCAATGTCAGCCTGAGCGCAAAAACTGCCTATCATGACGCTCTCAAGGCCAGTCCAGAAACAGTTGAACTATTCGAATTTTTGCGCCGCAACGACAAGAAAATTCACGTTTTTACAGCCAGTCAAACAGCTAGAGCGATGGACAAACTTTCAGCATCGGGTCTTACACCATACGTCGACCAGATATTCACAGCCGGACCGCATCCATTCGAAGATCTGCCAAGCAGCGGCTTAATCACTGCTGAAAGCCCGATGTCTCGAGTGACAGAATTGGACTATGACACAAAAGAAACAGGCGAAGGCTATCAATTCGTAGCCTACAAATTGAAAGTCAAACCCAGCAAAATTCTTATGACCGGCGACAGTTTGAACTTGGACGTCAAACCAGCTCAGAGACTGGGCATGTACACAGCGCAAGCATCCTGGTATGTGCAAGATACCTCCAGAAGCATTGTGCCTGATCTTGAACTCACCAGCCCCAAACAGCTGCAATCACTACTTGCAGAAGCATATTCTCCCACCAGTCAATAAACACAAAAACGTTCCCTGGCACGGTTACAAGCCATTCTGGCGAAACTTTTCTTGTGCTTCGGCATCAAATAACACATGTCGCGTCCAGCCGCTTTTTTCTGCCGGTTTGCGAATCGAATCTATTTTGCCTTCTTTAGCAAGATCATCAAGTTTCGAAGCCTCTACATTTAGGCGCTTAGCGGCCTCTTCAATTGGAAGAATGTCTCCTGCTTTCGAGCGTGCAGATAACTGCAACAAATCTCTGACACTACTTATCTTTGTGAACCTGCTTGGTTCGCTTTTGAAAAATGGGTTGGCAGACTCGGTAATGCCCAACGCCTTTCCGTCAGTTTGTGAAATCAATGGGCCGCCACTAAAACCTCCTCGCGTGCCTGGAGCAAGGGCGTTGAAATAATCAGGCGAGCCAATCGACGACTCTTCAATCATTTTATTTTTCATGACAAATTTGATAAATGGACTCAAATGATACAGTGGGAGAGCTTTCAGCCTATCTCCGACGGTTCGCACCGGTTCATAATCTTCTGGCACAACTGAGCCGCCTCTTGCACCCAGTTTTTTGTAAAACCCAGAAACTGCAAAAACACCCTCTCCACTTTTGCCATCTAGCGCTTTAAATGGCTCTGGTGCGTCGCCCATTTCAAGCGGCTTTGGTGCGAATTTAAAATCAGGCGGCAGGACAACGCGAGTTATTGCCGCATCCACATAAGGATGCGCTTCGGTATCGGAAATAGAAAGTATTGCTCCGTCAGCCAGACGCACTTTTTTGTCACCACTTTTGAGTACATGTTCAGCACTGGCTATCGTCAGTTCATTGCCTTCACGCGCAATAATGAAGCCAGTACCACGATTGTGGAACCCTAATTTGCCATCTTTTACCATCGACACGATTGAAGATCTATCAATCAATTTCTCTACTTCTGCAACCAAAAAACGATCGCCCATTTTCAAAAGCTGGGAGCGACCACCTAAAACAGCCGCGCCCACCAAAGAGGCAGTCTCCAGCTTGTGTTCTTTGACAAAATTCCATGCCTCACCAGCTGCCTGGTACAAGTGCCCTGTGAGACTCTCTGAGTCTTTCTTAGTTCCGTTTGAATCCGCTCGCAGCACGGCCGTGGTTTTTGGGTCGGACATATCTACGGATAGGGAGCCTACACTGTGATTTTCGCTGTCTGAGAAATTCAAAGACGGTTTTGAGCTGTCGGCAATCCGAAAGTCGCTTGAATGTGGATTCGACTCAAAACTCATGGCACGTTTTCCACATCATGCACCCATTGCATTCAACGCTACTTAAATCGTTTCTACAGACTAATATCCCCCCGGAAATCAACATAGCGTTGACATCAGGCGCCGATTCGTTCGTAATGCCCGCATTCGCGTGCGTCAGTTAGCCTGTTCCAAATGAGCGACCGGAGCAATTTCGACACAGCTAACCCGCACAAGAGCGGCGTGTCTTACCCGTTACGCTGGTCGGCATGTGTTAGCGCCTTTTGTCAAAGATGCGCTATTTGCACGCCCTCGATTTTCAATTGCGCGAAATTTTCAACAATTGGCGAGTATGTGTTTGCTAAATTGCCCGGGCGATAAACAAGACATACTTGCATTCCTGCAACTTTGGCAGCATCTAGTTCTTCTGGTACGTCACTGAGAAATAGAATTTTCTCTCGCGGAAGTTTAGTGTCTTCGGCAATCACGCGGTAACTTGAAGATTCTCTTTTGGCGCCCACGCTTGTGTCATAAAAAGCGCCAAAATAATTTGATAGGGCACCACATTCGGTGTGGTTGAAAAATACTTCTTGAGCATGGGCACTACCCGAGGAGTAAATGCGCAAGTCCTTACCTGCCTCTTTCCAGGCTTTGATGGCAATTGGCACATCATCGTAGACATGTGAACGCAAAGTGCCATTCTCATATCCAATGTCCCAAATCAGCCCCTGCAGATTCTTCAGTCCAGGCGCTTTAACGTCTTCGTCCATCAATTTATTTACTTGATTTACAACTATTTTTTGCCAGTCGATATTGCTGCCTGTCTTTGTTTTCAAAGCATTTGCAAACCACTGGTCAGAGCCTGAGTATCCTAGATCGACCGCGATTGTCTGCACTGCTTCTTGCGTAGCTGCTGTGGTCCAGAATTGATTTAAATATTCGCTGACATTTTCACGAACATAGGGAAACAAAATGTCGTATACAAATTTTATAGACGAAGTTGTTCCTTCGATATCCATCAAAATGCAGCTGGCATCGAACGCTACAGTTGGCATCAGCGGCTCATACAGGCAGGCACATAATCGAGATGCTTAGATTGATCGACATAATGTGGTGCCCAGCCAGTTGTGTCTTGAAAAAGACGAATGGTGACTATCCTCTTATCAGCGCACAGGTTGAACCAGTGTCGTGTGCCGGCGGGCACATTGATTAAATCGCCAGATTCCATTTCGACTGCAAAAACAGGTCCGTTGTCCGGGTGTATGTGAAAGACGCCATGCCCATGCACCACAAAGCGCACCTCATCTTCTGTGTGGCGGTGCTCAGGTGCGAATTTGAGAAGCATCGCATCAAGTCCTGGCGTGTCAGGATTGAGATTAATCACATCGGCAGTTTTAAATCCGCCTCGTTTATTCAAGCGTTCGATTTCCGCCGAAAAGCGCTCTAATATTTGCTGGCTCGATGCATCTTCCGGCGGCAAATTTTGCAATTCCCAGCGTTCGTACCACAGACCAGCCTGCTCTAGATAAGCAGTTATTTCTTCAACGCTCGTAAGCGTTTTGTTTTCGTCTGGAATAGTAACTACAGCCATTATTTGTCGTCTCCGCCTTGACCGATGACTTCAAACATAAATTCAAGGGCTTCAATCTGGTTGCGCGCTTCTGCCAGACTGCTTCCCCAGGTGTACAAACCATGACCTTTGAGTAAAAATGCGTGCTCAATGTTTCCATCGCTCAATTGCTTTTCTACAGCTTGCGCCAGAGCGCCTATATCTTGAGAATTTTCCAGAATCACTATGCGCACAGTGGCATCGTGAGAATTGATGCCCTGAAGTGCTTTGAGCATCTCGAAATCATGCAGTGTCACATAACCCTGGCTAAAATAGCGCCTCGAGACGATTGTTGACCATATCGAATGCGAATGCAAAACCGCTTTTGCACCAGCTTTCTTTGCCAGAGTAACATGCAGCGCAGCCTCAGCTGACGGCTTTAAATTGTTCACTGAATAGTTAGCGCCATGGTCGACCACTTTAAGTTTTTCGTCAATAACAACAAAATCAGCATCAGTCAGCTCACCTTTGTGTTTGCCGCTTGCGGTCATGAGCAAGTTCAAGGGCTCAGTGCTGATAACAGCGCTGTAATTGCTGCTCGTCGCCAAATTCCAGCCTTTTGCATAAAAAAGCTGACCATATTTAGCCATCTCGCTTGCCGCCTGCGAAATAAGTCTCTTGTTGCTGAGATTTTCAATTCCAAACATATTTTGTCTCCGAATTGCTTGATTATAATCGGCTCTTAAAACGCTGCAACGCAAATTGATGAAGTTGGTACAAAATGCTGCGCCCCGCATAAATCCCCCCGATTTCTTTTAATTTGGTCATATTCTCGTACTTACACGATTGGAGTCTCCTCTTTGAACAGCTAAAATCGCTGGCACGGGGTATCAGCATTTGGCAGACGTTGTACAGCTTCAACCAGCAGCTTGTGATGGTATAGATCACGGCACTACGGCCGCGCGCTTGAAGGAGCTGCAAGATGAAGCACACGCCTTCAACAATCTGCTTCGCGTCAATGAAACTGTAGCGCACGGTGAGAAGCACGCCACTCAAGTCGCCGAAGCAAGTAAGGTCTTCTATGACCTGCTCCCTGCGACCCACACGACCTTGGACAAAACCGACGAAGGTTCAAATGAGGGCCGTGCTCTTCATGCATCTCAGTCTTTTTACGAGCAAGTAACTCAGCTTCCAGTCGGTGAGCGAAAGGCATTATTGAAAGCCACAATGGACGAGAACGCGGCTATTGCGGCAAAAGACCATTTATTTCCTGCCATGACTGTGTCTATGGCTCCCGATACATTTGTCAATTCGATCAACGTAGCGTATCGCGGCGATACTGGTATGCAATTTACTTTCAGCTACATGGGCGGGCAGTGCACAGAATTCTCAAAACCTAAGCCGGAGGATCCACCAACGGTGACTGCGCCATTCTGGTCGATAAGCCTTCCCACATTGAATTTACGCAGATAACTTGATTTGCTTTCTTTTTAACTGACTAACCAGACTGATGGATTTTAAGTATCGATAGATCAGCAATGATATGGTGATGCGCGTGAGCTCCCCAGTCGAATGTTTCTTCGTTTAGTCTCACGCTATCACGGTTTGCGAAGCCCTTTGTCCAATATTGACGTCGGAGGACGAAGCGTGGTCGAAAAAATATTTTCTACACCGTCTCCGTTGACGATGTGCCTGCCCCATGCCTGAGTTTCTTCTGTCTGAGCGCCAAATCTTTCTGTCAAATAAGCGGTGAATCTATTCGCATTAGCCGCGTCTCGCCCGACGTATGCACGCGCCCCATCTATCGCATTTTTTTGCATCTCTTCTTGTGTTGCAAAACGCTCGATTGGGTGAGAAATAAATCCTGCAGATTGACCCATCACTTTGCTTGCCGCTTCGTTTGCGAGCACGTCATTGTGTATCAAATTTGCATAACCGGCGGTTTGAAGGTGGTCAGCCCGTTCAATATCTGTCGCATTTTTGTTAAATAAAACATGCTGTACTTTGTTTTCTTGGTCAAAGACGATTCTCGATGGTCCATCGACAGATCGCATCGACACATCACCGCCGGTGCGGATTTCTGTCGCAAGACTTCTTACAGGAATATGTCTGTAGTTCGCGCTGCTGAAGTCAGAAAAAGAATCTCTAGCCAGCCCCTCAACTCTCTTAGCCGCGCTCATCATGGATTGTGGCATCGTATCCTGCAGTAGTCTTTCAGCCGCGCTAACTGCGTGTCCTGCAGCTTCTCTCACTAAAGGATTTTCTAACGCTTCTTTGCCTATCCCTATTGCTATATCAAGTTTGCCTGCCATATCGCGCCTCGTCTGATCTAAAAGTGTTGAATTTCAATTTCTACACCTAACCTAGTTGCGTATCTTGACATTGCTTTGACATATGGGCAGTTTTTCTGCGGGTTCTACGTGCTTCAAAAAAGCATTGGCGCACCATTCGGGTAAAATGACTTCAAGCAAATGAGGCTCTATATCCGGTATGTTAAGCATCTTCGATCTGGTTGGATTGATTGGCATAGCCCTGTCCATCGGCTGCTACGCTCGGGTGCAATGGCACCGCGACTACGCAAAACAAATGAGCTATTCCATACTAAATTTTCTCAGCGCTGTACTTCTTGGCGTTTCCATTTTGCACAACTGGAATTTATCATCTTTTATCGGCAATGCTTTCTGGATGCTGATCAGTATTTATGGTATCTACCGCTGTCTTAAATACAAACGTGTAAATCAACAAAGCAATCCTTAGCACGATAAAAAACTTCGATTCAAAAGTGGTGCCATTGAACCCGTGAGCAGTCTGAAGACCCTTTTTGCCTGGACCTGTATTGACAACAACAGAATAATAGATTATTCTGTTGTTATTAGCTCACTGAGGGGCGGTGAGTATGGTCAAGGCATGAATCTGAGAGACTTCGAACAGCTCGTTGCCTCTTATGACTGTTACATCGACCGTTCAAAGAAGCACCACATCGTCAGACAAAAAAATACCAATCTTTTAGTCGCAAGATTCGCCATATCGCATCCAACCAAAATAGCCTTGACCTGGGCAGTAGCTGCATTCTGGGAAGGAGTCAAGCGAATGGATTTGAAGCCAAAGTGATACGACGGCACCATAATTACGAGGCTACTGTTAGAGGGTTCCATGATTAAAAGAAGCGTCATTAAAAATACAGCTCATTGTTGGTGGAGCGCCGATGACGAGTGCTATCTCGTGCAGTCTCCACTGTTTGCCGTCGCAATTGGTACCGGTGAGACTGTGCTTGCGGCCTGGCTAGATTACGATAGTGTTCTCGATCAGTTTTACGAAGAACTGACACATGGTACCGTCGGTGGTTACGACTCCAAAGGTCGGCCCGCGAAAGGCGGCGTCAATCTTCATTGTCAGGTACAGCCTGAAACAAAGGAAGCTTTAAACAAGCTCGTCGCAGACATTGGATGCAGTCAAGGTGAGCTGGTTGACTGGATGACCTTTGTTTTAACACATCAAGACAAGCCCCAAAATTGCAAAACTCAGAGCACACTCGAATCACTACTGGAAAACAGTTGGCAAACACAAGTTCACGAGGCTGCAGGCGGGACCCATCAAAGACAAACCAGTGCTGAACAGCAAATAGCGATGATCAAAGCTTTTTTGCTAAACGATAGGTCTGCTCAAGATGGTTACACTGTAAGACGCACCAAGCCGGTGTCCAGCATTAGAAAAAAGACTCAGAGAAAAAAATGACACATTTCAGTCTCATGTTCTGAAGCTTTGATTTTGTCCAGGTGGAAGGGCATCGAAATCAAATGAGACGTTGATGGACTAATCGGAGCAGCGACTATGATGTTCTCTGCACTCTGCTCCTATTTTCTGCATGCCTTTGCGAAAGAGAAATAACACTTGCACGTAACTAAAAGACAGCTTCTCCTATTTGTTTGCTTCTTGTTTCCCATATCTGTTCTCAATTGGGCCGTTTTTTGGAGCGGGGCGCCGAGTCCCTTCTTTCACTGGCTACAGGATGCGATATTTTGGTCAACCAATATCTCTTTAACGGCTTGTGTGATGGCAATTGAGAATTTGGGTCTTCTTGTTTTTCAGAGCATAGGAATTTGGTTAAACAAATCCAAGCCGCAAGAGAAATCGCCTTACCAAATTCGAATCAAGAAAATCGTTTTTTGGTCTGCTGTCATCGTTTTTTCATTGATTTCGAGCCGCGAATTTCATTTATTGGCAGAGATTGATAAGAAAAATCCGAGTTCGACATTCAATACAATACGCGAGTGATTGTCCATCTCAGTTGCATTCGCCCTTGATTTTGGCGAATAGCAGCTGGTCGCAGTATTTGCCGTCTTTGAAAACCGATTTCCGGCTGCGACCCTCAAAGGCCCAGCCGCACTTTTCCAGGACCTTGGCCGAGGCCGGATTCCAAGCAAAAACCGTGGCGTAAAGGCGCACCAGATCGAAATTCTCGAAAAAATATTCGCTTATTTGATTAACCACAGTGCTCATTATGCCTTTGCCCCAATGCTCTTCGCCAAGCCAGTAGCCAAATTCTGCAGTTTTAGAATGCACGTCTGTCTGAGGTGTTATGCCGACACCGCCTACGACCTTGTCGTCTATTGCGATAGCGAGATTGCACTCGCCCTCCACGTTTGTCGTTGCAATTTTGATCCACGCCTCGGCGTCGGATAGCTCGTAAGGATGTGGAAAACGGTCTCGCATATTAAGCCAGACTTTTTTATTGTTGGCGTGTTGAACCAGAGACTCAGCATCGCCTACAGCGTAAGAGCGCACAACAACGTTGCGGATATTCGGGTTCTCAAAATTTAAAACGAGTCGCATCGCAAAGAAACTCTAACCTCCAAAAGCTTTCACAAGAAATCACGAGCTTCCTTTGTAGGCATTTTTTCGTCGCGCCACTCTTTTTCCGCGGCTGCCGCTTGGTCTGTCAATTCTCTGGCCCTGCGCGCGTCGGCATCCGACTGTCGCTCACGAATTTCCTCTTCATGCCGCTCGCCGTCCTCTTGAGATTCTGCAATCAGCACGTCTGCGGTCCGAGTAAAAACGCATTGAGGTACAATAGTATGCACTATTGCAACATCCAGATTAGTGGTGCAATTGGAGACGAAGAAAGCTGATAAAGGTATAAGCATTATTGGTGCCATTACTGTTTACCCGACCTCTTGTTGTTCTCTCACTACAATAAAGGCTGGTCTTGACATGTCAATAACACGGCATCGTGGGGCTACATTTCGATACAAAAAATTCTTGTGTGCGTTGTTTGTATTGTTTGCATAAAACCACTAAACGCAAAGGTGGCAGAAGCAGCGAGCTCCGCTACTTCCGCCACCGCATTGCCCCAGTGCGCTTAGCGTCTTTTATTGTTTAGGCACATCGACAGATTTGCCCAGCCCGATTTTAATTTTTCGAGCTTCTTCTTGATAATCAGGAGTTTTGGGCAAGGTTACAGTCAATAAGCCGTTTGTGTAATCGGCTTCTATATTGTTCGTGTCAACGGAATTTCGCGGCAGCGTAATTGAGCGGCTGAAACTTCCGAAGCTACGTTCCAGTCTATAAGCGCCTTTCGCTCTTTCTTCTTTCTCGCTTTTCTTCTCACCACTGATTGTGAGCAGATCGCGCGACACGCTGATGTCGATGTCTTTTTCATTCATTCCAGGAAGCTCAAGGACAATCTCAAAACCTTTTTCCGTCTCATGGAGATCCAGAGCAGGACTGAAATTTTTAAGCTGTTCTTGTGTGTTGACGGCGCCTACAAGTTGTTCCATCAACTGTTCCACTTCACGCAATGGACTAACTGCGTCAAAGATAGAAGCGGGTGTAGACGATGTGTTGGTCAGTCTACGAACTGGCAGTTCATGACGGCCCCATGGTACAAGTCTACCGATACTCATATTTTTTCCTCCTTATGTGTATATGTCTGAAATACGACGGGTGTCTTAGTCGAATTCAATTTTTCATTGAAAACGTATTGAAGCGAATTTTAAATACTGCCCGATGTCATCGATTGCTTCGATTTGCATTGCGCATCATTGGCGTCGATCTTCGGAATGGAAATGGTCAATACTCCATCTTTAAAACCTTGCTGAGCGCGGCGAGAGTCCACATTATTCGGTAGATTCATTGAGCGAACAAACGATTCACTTTTGACTACCTGACCTGCTTCTTTATCGACTTGATTGCCCTTAATTGTTATGAAGTGAGGTTGTATATCTACCTGCACATTTTTTTGTTCAATTCCTGGCAGATTAGCAACCAGTCGTAATTCCGTATTCGTTTCTTCGGTTTCGATTGAAGGCACATTTAAGCTCTGACTGAACGAATTGTCCAGGTCAAAAGGGCTGAACTGAAAGTCAAATGGTTCAAAGAAGGCACCATAATTTACAGGCCGCACGCCCCGAGCTGACCAGACCTCACCATGTGGCTTTATTGGGGCTGCAACACAACTATATGCAGTTGTTATCGTCGGTCGGAAGAAATCAATGCCGCTTTTTGTTGCGAATCCTCCGGCAAAACCAACTACAAGAGTTGCGGCAAATGCCAGACCTAATTTCAAATTTTTACTCATAACAACAAACCTCCTCCGGGAACGAAAGCCAGCAGTTATGCTCATTGGGGAGCCAATAATTAAATAACAAATTTTTGCAAACCGAACACCATCCTCAAACTTTTTTTAAAGATTAAAACCACAAATGCCGTCCGAAAGAAGACGGAAGCGCTCAACAGGCTAGTAGTTTGAGTTTACGAGCTCAGTCCCAAAAACCGTGTTGAAAAAAACTGCAAAACCAGACAGACTGTCCAGATGGATTGGGTAGGGACTACTAGTCATAATCAGCGATGCCGCAATCTGGCAACGACGAAATTGGAAGGAGACATGCGTGTATCAGTATCTAAGTGATTGCCATCACTGTCAGTGGGAAAAACTGGAAATTGATGGAGTTGAGAGCAAAACTCTTTATGTTGACGAGCAAACAAATGCCAGAACTGTAGAAACTAAATTGTCGCCTGGAGCCGTCATTCCGCGTCATTCTCATACTCATGCCCATGAAACTGTTTATGTCTTGAGCGGCGATTTTATTGAGGAGGGCGTTAAATACGGGCCGGGCTCTTACTTCGTCGGAAAGGCTGGTGTGAGCCACGGACCGCATAAGAGTGACAATGGCTGCCTCGTTATAACCCATTGGACTGGCGGTCCTATCGATTTTGTCATGGAGTAATTTTGCTGCGCCAAATTGAATGGCTTGCGGCGTCATGACCGGCGACTACCTTTTCCAACTTTGGATTTGGATTCCGCAACGATCTGCGTAGCTGTAGTGTCCTTTGGATCTATCTCCAGTGCTTTTGTGGAATCTGCAATTGCCGCTCGGTAGTTGCCGATGAGAAACTGAATGTTGCCTCTCCATCTATATGCGGCTTCAGACGATGGGTCTAAAGCAATTGTTTTGTTCAAATCGTTGAGTGCGCCTGCATAGTCATTGATAAGAGCCCGAGCTACGCCCCGTCCTTTCCAAGCCATAGCATCTTTCGGGTTGAGTCCGATAGCTCTGTTATAGTCATCGATGCCTCCCCGGTAATCTTCGAACGTGCTTTTGCACAGCCCTCTGAGTAGATAGGCTGTTTCAGCCTTAGGATCGACTTGGATTGCCTTGTCTAGGTCATCGATTGCGTCTTTAAATCGCTTTTGACCTACCAAAATCGTTCCTCTGTGTGTATGCGCTATCGCGTCATCTGGAGAGATCTGTATTGCATCGTTGAAGTCTCTAAATGCATTCGGCATATCATTGACGGACTCATAAGCTACTCCGCGATTACAGATCGCGCGTGCAAAATTTGGATATAGTTTAATAGCAGACGAAAGATCCGTAATCGCTCCGCGATAGTCACGATGTTCCATCTTGTCCGTGGCGCAATTGTTGTAAAACACTGCTACGAACTTGAGGGCGTCACCTGCAAAGCACGACAACACCACGAAAGCTAGCGTAACAGCACTCATCGTTTTGTGTTTATCCATGATCTGTCTCCGCGGTTGAGGGGATAGTAATGTTTGTGGCCGTTGCGAGAAAACCTGATTGACTCCTTATGGCAACCAGTGTATTCACCGTCTGTGTCAAATGAGTCGCGTCCTTGTGTCACTTTTGTGTCAAACTTTTTTTCATCACGCAAACTGCACACGGATTTGTCCCTGTCGCAAATATGCGCAGTCCAAATCGTTTCCCTAATGAGGTAAGAAATTGATGAAGAAATTGATGAAGAAGTTGCTTTGCTTAGCCGAGTCAGCCCTCTTCGCTGCAAGCACTCTCAACATCGCTTGCGCCGAAGAAGCATCAGACCACAGTGTGCCCGAGAGTGTCTGAACTGCCCAACAACCTATCGAGGCTCAACGACCACTGCGGCGACTCCTTCTCTAAAAGGACTGCCATAATCAAATTTCGGTGGAATGACAAAGTCCCCCTTTTTATTGATGTAGCCAACTTTCGTTCCGTTTAAACTCTTCGCTCCTGGTGTGGTCATACTGACGCAGCCAAGTCCATCTGAAAAGCTCTCTGCAACTTGAAATTGTGGCTTCACCACCCACTCACCCTGGCGATCGATATAGCCCCACAATGCATGCACGCTTGTTTTATCTGCTGACGGATCGTCTTTATTTGCGTCAATGGCTGCAGCTGCTAAACCCTCTTTGAATGAACGAACATCGTAAAAAGATGGCGCAATCACCATTTTATGGTTGCTATCTTCGAAGCCCCAGGATTCTTCCATTTTGGGAGGAACACCGGCCTTTTGCACCGCCGACAGTCCTTCCGAGAGTGGCAAGGAGTCGCCGTGGTTTCGCACGAGAATGCTGTTTCCCGTATTTTCTGCTCCTTCTTCTTCGTCAAAACCGAAGGCTGTGCTACCTGCACTGAATTTGAAGTATCGTTTTCCGTCATCAGAATTTTTAATGGGGTTGCCGTTGTGATCGATGAATGCGGGCGCTTTCAATCGACCGGTAAAATCTTTCGGCAAATTGACTCTAGCAATTCCGTGACGAAAATCTTCTACGTGCTCGAATTTTGCGGCAATGGCAAAATTTCCTGTTTTATCTATATAGCCCGCCTTTCCTGTTGGTGCCGACTTTTCGGCGGCATAAAAGATTGCACCACCTATAGCCATTTGCGGAAACGTTAGCACGAGAGCTGCAAGTAAGCGGCTTGCCCAGTGAGTTACACCGGTAGATTTGTTCGTAAGAAATTCGGCTGCCAAAAGCCAGAGGAACGAAAAACCGCAAGAAACAACCACTAGCAATGTCAGTGCCGTTCCAAACCAGGAAGGATAAGCCGTTGCACCGCCTGTCAGTCCAAGCCAGAAGCCCAGGTATAACGCAGGATAGCCAAAGCAAAAGAAAAGCACGGTGGTGCTGATTGTCTGTGCTATTGCCACTAGCAATGCCATCGCCAGTTGCCACCCATTTTTTGCAAAAGTGATCCCCGGCAATCTGGGTAACACAAAAATGTAGGTCGCGAAGATTGACACTACTGACGCCGTTATGACTAATGGTAGGGCTCTAAGCTCAGTTTCCATGGACAAATCATAGAACGTCAAAACCCGATTCGCAACTTTTTTGCAACTGCAACTCGAGCTCAAGGAGTGTCAATCTTCACTTCAATTGTTCCATCCATTTTTTTAACCTCAAACGCCGCAATCGACGGCGCAGTCGCCCTCGCTGATGCCTTCGAAAAATGTGATGGCGACTTTTCATTAGCCTTTCACGAGTACAATAAAAGTTTCCGCCCATTCATCGAGGAAGTCCAAGCGAATACGGTGCGTTTTTTGCGATGCGATTCTTGTTTTTGCCGCACAAAAATACTGACTGTCGACCAAAACCGTAAGAAATAAATCGGCAAGAGCTAGCGCCCCAGTCGTCTCATAAACGCCCTAAAATCTATTTTTTGAAAGCCTTCCCAGTTCAACCTCCGCGAGTCAGTTACCACGAATCGCCGAGGTAACGGCATCTTTTTAGTGGCTTTGCGGGCTCGCTTTTATTAAACGGTTTTTCGACTTGTACCGCGCTCGTCGTAGGAAACGCTTTAGTCCTCTATTAGTCTTCGAGCCCACTCATATCACCCATGGTGCGTAAAGCATCTTTGACTAGCGGAGATTGCCACTGATAGAAACTTCGTAAAAGAGTTGTTCTATCGTCACCTTTTAGCATGCTTGCCCCAGTCTGCAAATATCGAATTAGTTGTGGGTCAGACAAACCGTGGGCAGCTAATGTCACATTATCGATGCTTTGAGGTTGAAATACTCCCGACTGGGGCGTGAAATAGTCCAGATACACTACACGCGCACCCCAATCATCCATTCCGAGAAGAAATTTGTCCATATCAGGATAGTTCTTGCGTATGGCCTCTAGCCCGTCTGTTATATGATGTAAGAACATATAACTTGCCCTGTCGGCGACGGCCGAATCGTGGGATTTCACAAGCTTCATCAGTGTGTCAATGCGTCCATCTACTCCCCGTTTTTTTTCTAGAGCCGTCAAAATATCGAGTTGTCCTGATTCGTCAAACCTCTCGCTTGCACCTTTCATAACGTCATCAATCCAGGCGCTATCACGCCGCTCTGCACTATCTCTAATTAGGTCTGCAATCTGGTTTGCCTCTAACGCCTGAGTAACTTCTTTGTAGGATGCAAAATCCTTAATTCGATCCGGATGTGCATTGATAAAATCGAGCCGCTGCTCCCGTGCCAATAATAATTTCAAAGACTGCTCATGAATCTTTGCAGAATTAGCACCGAATTCAGTGGCATCCATTTTTTCAATATTTTCAGCTATCTTTTCATAAGCAGCATCGTGAGTCTCTGCCAGCGCCTGAAATAGCTCAATCTGGTCATTTTGCGATAGTTTGCTCAAAACGTTCTGCCACACCGTTGATTTCGACTCGCCGGCAACGTAGGCGATAGCATCTCCCTCTATTAATTTTTTTAATGAAGAAGGAGGCAATCCGTCAATTGAAGTAGCAAAAGATTCAGGAGTGAGGGGATCCTTCTCAGTTTTCAAAAGGCCGAGGCGAATCTCTGGATTCTCCGATTGGGCAGTCCAGACGCGGTCGCTTCCATAGACTTGTTTTTTAGCTCTTATTTTTTTAAGGACTTCTTCTTCGTGCTCTTTTCCTATAACCTTGATGGTCTCGTTTATCATTTTGAGATCAGCACCAGAGGCGCTATTCTTCAGCGCCATAATATCGGGGAAGATCTTATTGTCGTGTCTTGCGATCAAATCATTGAGGATAGCTTGTTTGCCATATTCGGGCAGCACTTTGAACAGGTGAACCTTGGCTTCTTGCTCTCCGAGCATTCGCCATCGCTCAATAAACTCAGGCATCTTTTCTGAGGAAATATTTTCTGGGTGCTGTGCCACCATGCGATTCAGCAGAGCTTCGTTTACAACGGCGTCGTCGAAAGGGCATCTTTGAAAAACAGTCATCACTTCAGAATCAATAGGACCTAACACTTTGTTGAACATCTCGGGGCTCTCCCCGAAAGATGCCGCTGTGTTGAGGAATCTTATCTTGTTCCAGAAACGGTCCCATCTGTCGTTTTGAATATCAGAGACGATACTTTCCTGCAAGCCTTTGGTGGCGAGCGCGTCGGCAGCTAGTGTGCGAGCAAGATATTCCTCATGTTTTGGTGATGGATTATCGGCTCGCGCATCAAGCATATTGCGCACAGCTTTGGCCATCACTAAAGCCCGCGCCGGCGCATTTTCAATTAGTTCTGCGAATTCATGACCGCGAGGGCTGAGAAAGCGTTCACCGAGATGCACTGCCCAATTTTCGTGAACATTGTAGTTCGCATACGGGCGTGCAATAAAGCCGCCCCGTTCAGCGTTTGCTGCATGTCCAAAGGCTTTAAACACAGGATCTTCCTGGAGCAAGTGGGCCCACTCGTGAAAGGTCGTTTCCTGCAATTTATTCGGATTGTTTTCAGCGCCTTTCCAAAATCGAATGCGCTCATTTCCATTGCCGTGAGTTGCGTCGGCAAGTCCTATGAAATTATGCTCCGGTCCAGGAGTCTCTCCTCTGCTTAGTAGCGCGGTTCTAGTGTCGTTAGTTTTTTTCAGGTCCCAGGGATCGTCATGGTCCAGCAATTCAACACTGCGAACAATGTCGTGATTGGGTAATTGCTGCAGCATTTGGGCAATTTCCTCGGGAAGAATGCGCTGCTCTTTAGCTCGAAAGTTGTCGTTAGCTGCCGAGCCCGCGAGCACAAGATCATCCGAGATTGCTGCTGCTTTAAGCCTATTTGCGCGCTCTTGATCGAGTACGCGCGCATAATCAGAAGGCACCACAATTTCAGCAGGAACACCAGGAAAGCTATAAACATCTACGGATATTTTGCGATGCTCAACGCCCCATGGTTCAAAGTTGTCCCAGCTTTCGTGACCGATGCGGCTGGCGCGACCATCAGGTGCAAACATGATCGAGCGCGTTTCGACGGTTCTGAATTTGTCTATGTCATCTTGTTTCCACGCTCTTTCAATTGGGTCAATTGGAATGTCGAAATGGTGTTTAACGGTATTCTCGACGTGCTCTGAGCGTGGTCGAGCAGCCGCCGTTGCTTTCAACTCATCGAATCTATTAGCAACGAATGGCTCTATGTTCGGCACTATAACGGGAACATGGTCGTTTGCTGGAACCTTGATTTTTGGTGGCTCTGTATTTAGTGGCTTTGCCGCTTCCTTGCCCGGCTTTTGCCCAAACAGTCCGGCACCGCCCATAGCACCACCAACCATAGTCATGCTAACGACATTTTCTTTGATGTCTTGTAGACTGGCAAAATGCTTGCCACTTTCCATAGCACCAAGTTGGGTCTGGATGATACCACCAGGAACACCACCGATTGCACCATGAATCAAACTGCTGTGTAAAGCCGTTTGCAAAGGTGATTTAAAAACAGATGGCAATGTTGTGGCCTCAAGAGAACCAGCCGCCCGACCGAGCAAACCGCTTGAAAGCGAGGACGAGTAGCCCATGGCACCGAAGGTGGCACCACTATTAAAACCTTGCTTTATGCGATCGAACACAATATTTCCGGATGAATTCTTGTCGTCAGTGGGCGTGAGAGCAGCGCCATAGAAAAAACCGGTTCGGGCGGAAAGTTTCGCTTCGTGGAAGGCGTTTTCGGCAAGACTGGTCTGCTTAAGGGATGTAACTAAGCCACCCTCTGCTGAAGCAGTTTTGACCAACGCCTGTTCGGCTTTGCCGACCATTGCTTTGCGGGAGAGCCACATAGGCACGACGATACCGATGCCATTGCCGAATTGCGCGGCCATCCAGGCTTTCGTGCCATAGTGGACGGCTTCTGGCTGGTGAATACCTGTGTTGTCAAGCTTTGCCTGCACGCCCTCTTCGAGTTTTGTGCCCAAAGCATGGTCAATCAGCTGGGCGCCGCCACGAGCAGGTGCCTCAATAGCCGAATATGCCAACGATTGAGCGAACACGGTAAGAGCATGTGCGCTCGAATCATTGGGCTTCGGTTTCGCCGCGGGCTCTTCTGGCTTTTTGTCGTCGATATCAGACATGAGCGGGCAAATCTCAGGCAGAATGTCACTTTAACCCTATACCCAAAACTGCGGTCCCACAGTCGCACCACTGCATTGCTTGACAACGCCTCCGTGAAGCTGGCAGCCGAAAATGAGGTGCTGACGCCGCCTAATATTTGTGATGCTCCAGTTACATTTGTGGACTTGTTTTAGAATTCTGCATGCAATTGGCACTAAACAATAAAAGGGAATCTTTATCTTGAAGCGCTCAATGTTCATCGTTTGCTTGCTCTGCCTGCTCTTGTTTCAAGGCTTATTTGAGCCCTTGGGTGTTGGAGCTACGGCGTTAAAGAGGAAGCACTCAACGACGGTTAGGAAAGCTGCTAAACCGTCCACTCATAATTTAAGTGATCGCATTTCGTCGTCGTCAAAAGTCACTTATTTCGCTCTACTCAAACGAGTTTTTCCCGATATCACAATGGATGGCGCCGCCACCAAAAGTCTGCCTATCGAACAGCTAATGGATAATTATGAAAAGCAGCCGTTAGAAGGGGATCTGGAGATTAGTTGCGACAATTCGATTCCATTCCAAAGTGGCAAAACTAAGCTTCTTTTTCTGACCATTAGCGTGCGCAATAGCAACGAAGCCATTTGGGGAGAGAACTTTCTGCTTGCCGCCTATGACGTAACTCAAAGAGTCAAGTTGCTCGATGTGGTTGATGTGCAGTGTGATCGTTTTTGCTCACTTGTAAAACCACAACCGGCATTGAGCAATAATTCATCGATGCCGATAGTGTTGATTACAAACACTCATTTCAATTGCCAGGAAAATTTTGAAATCTACACTCTCCTGGGCTTGGCTCACAATAAAATTGTGGCTGTTTGTGATAAATTGCCGTTTGCATACTGTTGCAGAATGGAAGAGAAGGCTCTTACCCAGGCACCATATATAATACCGATGCCAACCAAGGCGCATACGCCAAGCAAATTTGCCTATCGCATTGAGCTGACCGAGACGTTTTTTGACTCTGATTGCCAGACTGTTAAACGGACAAAATCTAAGTCATACGGTCAGTTATTTGTTTGGCGCTCAGGCGAATATGTGCCACTCTCCGACAAGTGGATGAAACCGTTGCGTGCCGAAGAGCATCGCCTCGGATTTGAGAATAACCAATAGTTGAACTCTCAGGCGGTGATTAGGCAGATTTGCAGATGCAACGCTTTATTTTTTGCGCGCGACCGTGCCTTTGATTGTGCCCTGCGGCTCGCTAGTGGTCACAAAGACCTCGTTGCGATTTTCCAAGCCAAACGGCTTGAGGTCAAACGGTATACGGTGTATGTTCGGCAATATCATCGAAATTTGCTCGATATCTTTCACGGCATTGAGAACAGCATCACCCATGGCATAGAGTGTTTGCTGCACAGAGAGGCTATGGTGATCGGCAAATGTTTCCAGTATTGTCGTGCGGGTCGCTTCATAAACTGCGTTGAAATCGGCTTTGGGATTGTTGTAAGTCCAGTGAGCATTGATAGTGGTGCCGAAAATTCTGTCGTGGGTTTCTTTCAAAGTAGTGTAGTTGTCCTTGATGAAGCCTGCGAATTCGGAATCAGCAATCTTGGCCACAACGAGATTTTCAACGCCTGATTCGATATCAGTTTTCGTTCTGTCCATGTGAATCGTTGTCACCCGATTGTCGCCACCAGATTTAAAAAATGACGTTGGATTTACTTTTCCGTTTACTGGAATGTTGCACCACATGTCTTCTTTAATTTTGACGATCACTTCTTTGACGTGAGCATAGTCATCTAAATAGTGTTTTGCGAGTGCCATCCCGAATTCCTCGATGCTACTGAGAGAGTGTTTGGAGCCCTCGACATAGACCGTGTTTTTCATCGAGTCGGTAGCCACAACCTTGCTGTTGTCTCCATCGTAATAGCAGCCCGCAAATTCATCACCAAGAAGCTCAGTATCAACAGTAATTTCTTTCCATGTGGGCGGCGTACTTTCGCGGTTGATTTTTGTCAGGCGGACAATGCTTTTGCCATACGAATTTTGAACTAGAGTGGAAGTGCGTGGTTTTTCCTTGACGTTGCTCGCGGTCATCTCAAATCCCTCCTGGTGGGTTGTTGTGCCGAGGAATAGATCCACGGTTGTTTACTGTAGGGATACCAAATGATTTGCTTAGAGGGCGACTTTACTTGGCGCCGTACATTCAGCCGTTCTTTAATGCCGCAATTACTTCGATAACCACTTCGGCATCATGGGGAAGATCGGCCACGGTGATAGAACTGCGTGCGGGGGGAAACTCCGGAAATTCTTCGTTGATTGCCTCGTTTATTCTCGCAAAATACTTTGTCTGTGTCATGAAGATCGTCATCTTAAGGATGTGATTCATGCTCGATCCAGCCTGCTCTAGCACCGCCCTCAAATTTGCTAGTACCTGCGCGGTTTGAACTTTGGGATCCAGGGAGGGAAAGTCGAATGTCCCAGGAATGAAGCCCTGGATGGCAGACGTGTATACGATGCCATTGTGAATAGTGACATGTGTGTAAATCGGCAGTGGCTTAGTGACTGCGTCAGAAGTGATGTGTCGGATAGTGTCGACTTCATGTGACAGCGACATTTAAACCTCCAATTTATCGTGACCAGAATCACGGAATTGAAGCATACACCAATTAATCATCTTAAGGTTCAGAAAAAGGGGTGCAAGTAGCAGTGGAACGAAAAGTGGCGCCAAGGTTATTACAAGCATGATTCAAAAGCAAGATACGGATAGTTTTGCATTTTTGACGCGACTAAGCTGTCAATGTACAGCGCAAGGAGAAAACTTATGTCAAATGCAACCTTGAATAGACCGTAGATATCGAAGATTTCGCCAGTAACTACAGCCACTGCAGACAGCCAGCACGTGGCTTGGCACCAGGTGCTCGATTCAATACTGAAGGACTATGAAGACGATAGGATTGTGGTGAAATTCGAAGTGATCGAACTAGAGAGAAAGCCTGTAAAGCTAGAACCCTACATCAGCGTCGCCTTTGACATGTGGTAGGTGTGCATACCACGTATCCAAAGAGCGGCGATTCCACCAAGCAGCACATTCCGAGTGATGTAATTATCGATTGCAGTTTGCGATGAGTATTGTTTGCTGTCCCGAGGTGGTGGCATCCTTTTTTGTGCCATTAACTTTCGGCTCCTACAAAAGACATCGATTGAATTGCACAGGAGTTTCGACCTGGCTTTAAAAACTTGGGCGAGAGAGGACTTGAACCTCCACCCTTGCGGACTAGATCCTAAGTCTAGCGCGTCTGCCAATTTCGCCACTCGCCCATGAACTATCAAGCACCGTATGTGGTGGCAAAACCATTTGGTGCGGCGCGACAATTTCCACGCTTATAAAAATTTGGGCCATGGTGGACTCGAACCACCAACCAATTGCTTAAGAGGCAACTGCTCTGCCATTGAGCTAATGACCCACGACTGGAAAAAAAAACTGCGCCCGATTGGATTCGAACCAATGACCACCCGCTTAGAAGGCGGGTGCTCTATCCGCTGAGCTACGAGCGCTCAATCAATCACATCAACTTCTTCGAAAGAATCCGACGTATCCGATAGTTCATTCTCATATCATGTTTAATTTTCAGTGTGCGGCTGTTGAACCGGCAGACCCAATCAAGTCGGTCGCTTTTCAACGGAAGGCAAATTATAACTCATGCCGCCCAGCCAATCATCTACCGTGAGCTTGATTTCAGCTCTTGAGAATGACCGAGTAACCCCGCCAATCCTCACCCTAGACTGCCATAACCTCATTCGCTCGAATTTCGAAGGAGTCTTAAAAATCGAGTGGACTTCGTAATGAATGATGTCAATGGTAGGGCTGATGCCAAGATGCCTGCCCGGGCAACTTTAAATTGCATCCGACTTCGACACTTCATCCATGGCAGCTAGAACTCTTTTCAAATCTATTGGATCGCCTTGGCAGTGCTTGCGTTTGTCCAGCACTCCGGATCTTTCCGACTGTTCTCGGCGCAAGCCCTCTAAGTCGATACGAATGTGCGGGCGGTTCCAGCTCGCGGAAATTTCATCGACGCGCTGCTGCATTTGTCCGATTAGTTCATCATTAAACCGGCGAACCTCTTTTAGAAACGTGGCTCTAGGCATGGAATAGCTACCGCAGCGAGCGGACCACAACTCGACGCCGTCTAGGAGGCAATGCCGGTTATCCCAAGTTACTGTGACGGTCTCATCGTTGGACCAAAGCCAAATATTTGGTCCATCGGCGAGATATTGACTGTCGAGTGTTCGGTTTTGAATCCAGCTAATGGCTTTGTCTAAAACGTCGGGGTCCTTCTCCAAATCTAACCAATCTTTAGCAGATTGAAGCAAGTCGGTGGTGTTTGGGCTATCCGCTGAAAACCATCGGGCCAGTTCAGGTGGAATTGGAGCCAACACATCCGGAAGGATTTGCAAGAGATCCTCCCACAGACGAACCACCTGATAGTCGACGTAAACACCCGAGAAATTGGGGTCCTTTGCGACCCAAACTCTGGCTATCTGGTCCGAGCTGGAGAAGAGTCGTTCAGTGCCCACTTGCAGCCGATAAAAACCATCGGTCAAGCCAAACCAAGAAAGAGACAGGTCAGGCGATTCTCCCCACGGCTTGATCTCATCGACAGGACGAAGCTTAAAATCAAACAACATCACGAGCTAGGTGTCTCTGGTCAACAAACAATTCCGAGTCTATTCTGCATACCAGTCATCGTCAAGGCACCACCGTGGTGAGACAATGGATTGTAGCGGGCTTGCAACGGCAACAAATGGAGAAGGGCAGATGAGTATTTTGCGCAAATCTTATAAGAGATACAGCCTGGGCCTGGTCATAGCCTGGGCAATTGTTCTTGGTGTCAATTGGTCGCTTGGCGGTGCTGCACGGTTTCATACTGTGTCTTTAGTCTGCATGGGATTCTTTCTGGGGTGGCTATCAACGACTATTGCTCGAAATGTCTATCCTAAACAGCCCGGAATGCTTGGCTAGATAATAATCCGCGTTTTGCATCGGTGTCCAGATGTTGTCATGTTGTACCCCTATGGTAGGGGCACAGGTGCACATGGGCTTACCCCCACACGTGTCCTGTCTCGACCCATCACATACTGGAACCCCCAGCCCATGGCAGAAGCGGTCAACCAAAAACTAGAAACCGTCAAACCGCAATCTGACGGCTCCTTTTCCCATACCCTGACCGTTTTCGCGCAATCACTTGCCTATTCAGCGGCAGAAGCGCCAGCTCGGGGCGGCGCCCAGCTTGTCGATCAAATTTTTGGCACTGCAATAGACGATAGAATCCAGTCAAAACTAGCTCAAATTGGCATTCACAAGGCAGAGGAGGCAAGATACGGCACAGCCGCCTGGAGCGCCGAGCAACTGGGCAGCGCTATCGGCATGGTCGTGCCCATGTGGCTGTCTCGCAAAGCGATGGTCGGCGGCGTTGAGAAGGCACTGGTCAAAGTCGGCGCAGCCGAAGGTCATTTTTCGCAACTAGCTTCGATGGAAAACAAAGCCTTCCGTGAGGCGAAGCTTTCTGGCCGAACCGGGTTGTTCTTTGGAGCCGTCCTCTCGCCTACGGAAGACAAAGACACCTCGTCACACTTCTTGGCCGGTCGTATCAAGCAGGGCATTAACGGATTTGCCACATTCGGTACCATGGGCTATTCTGCGTCGCTCACCGGCAGCTTGCTTGGACGCGCAGCCGATTCTCTGGAATCGACCGTGGTGCCGACCGCTTTTAAATCTCCACTGCAAACTGCCCTGCATAGCAATCTGGTTCATGGCGCAATCAGTGGTATTCCAGGTGGTGCTATTCAAGCGCAATTTAATGCCATGGAAAGCGGCAAACCTCTCGCAGGTCTTCAAGATTTCAAAGAGAATATCGTCAGTATGACCATGGCTGGTGGTGTCATGGGCAGCGCCGGTCTTTTCACAGAAACGCCGTCAAAAACTTCGCCAAAAATCAATGTGGAAGCAAAACCTCTCGAGACCAATACACCAGTCACTGTAGTATCTGAGCATCCCGTCACGCCGCTGCGCAAAGCACCAAATCCTTTCGACATCAAATTTGATCCTGTTGCAAAAGCTTTTACCCCTGAGTTTGTGAATCCGCACATGACTGTGGAAACAAGACCAATCAACTTTACGCCACCAGGACGAGAGTCCCTTGTTGGTAAATCTGATTGGAACAAGTTCGAAGAGTGGGGTGTCGACAAGCGCGACGTTTCCGTCAATGTTTATAGATTTCCCGGTGTGGCCGCAGAGATTCTGGTGCCGTCTGATTATGCAGCTCATCTCGATAATGTTCGTCTACAGAGGCTAAATGATCCAACCGCCAATTCTGATGTCTCCAATAAATATCGCGATCGCATTTTGCCAGAAGAAATTTTACAGGTACTCGATCAAGTACCGCAGCCAGATCTCGTCAAAAGCGTCGAGCTTCTCGACCATGCTAGTCCTTGGGATTTAGTGAGGACCCATAACAGAAAGATAGAAGCTAAACAAAAGGGTGAGGTGCCTCCAGAGGACGACTTTGTCTCGATGGCCGAAGCTAATACTGAAAAAGGCATCATGCGCTTCTTTGATATTTCCACTCATAACGAAGCTGAAATGCAGGAAAGCACTGCTCACGAGTGGGCGCATCTTGTAGAAGGTGATGTTGCGCACAAAGCCTTTGACCAGGCCGCGCATGCTGAACGCAACGGCTTCTTCGTTCGTAAGTACGCCCATGAGAACAATAGAGAAAATTGGGCCGTACATCTAGGCGAGCGCTTTTTGAACCCAGAAGGTTCCGCTTTTTCAGAACTTCCTGAAAAGGCACCAGCTCGAACACTTGTGATGGCTAAAGCCGTTCGCAACATGCTCGAGTCCCGAAAAGATGCTCCATCATCCAGACACGATGAATTTCTCCGACGTGTTGAAACCGCTGATCATATTGCCACCACAAATTTGCAAAAAGGTATGCTCGCCGACATGGCTAGCGGCGATATGGCGGCTATCGCCGATAAGCTCAAATTTCTCAATATCGCGGCAACCGATGGACGGAGCCCTGAGCTTTTGGCGAAAGTGCTCACACCTATAAAAGACCAGTTAAAGCCCCTTGGAGAAGCACTTGGTATAGACGGTAGAAGTGCCCGAATGGCTTACGCCGAAAGTCTCATGATTGAACAACTGCAAATTTACTCACCAGAAACAATGCCAGTGCTTACAAAACTTTGGCACGGTTTTAACGACGCAGAAGCGCAAGCGCGTTTGTTTCAGGTGTTGCCAGAAGATGGTCAAAAATATTTGCTTAATGACTTATCGTCTAACGACTCAAAGGGCGCGCGCACCATGCTACAACGACTTGGCGAAATTCCTGGTCCGACCCAGCAGTTGGCACAAGGTACTTACAAAACGATCGAGCAAAATCACATAAAGGAAGCTCTGAATTTTCATCGTGCTCATAAACCAATCCCTGAAAAATATTTTGACTGGCTGGAAAATTCACCAGAACCAGAAGCAAAATTGGCTGCATTGCAAAATAAAAATTCGACAGTTTCTGCGGCATATTACAAAGACCTCACGGCTCATTTGCAACCTCCTGCTCAAATGGCAATGATCATTGGTGACGCGATGTCGTACATCAAATCTGATGAACGTGCAGGTGCCTGGGCAGCTGTTCTTGAAAAAATGCCGCAAGACCAACAGGTCAAGCTTTTTCGGCAGCTCGCTCAATATCATGATCCAAATTATTCCAGCATTGCTAATATAGTTGAGCATATGAATGCCACCGATTTTGGTGCCCAATCTAAACAAATTCAATTAGCATCACTTGAGATTATGGAGCATCGTGAAAGCACTCCCGAATTCATTGCCGAACATCCTCGTCTCATCAAAGATGCAAAGGCGTTTCTCAATGCCGCAGATTTGCTCGATAGCAGTCAAATTGCCGGTCTCATCAAAGACGGTGTGTTGACGAATTTCTCCAGAGATGGTGTTGACAAAATCGTCCAGACTTTTTCTGAGAAGCTCGATGCCCGAACCCAATTAGATATTTTGGAAGCGATACCAGCCTCAGTAGAATCCAAAACCAGAATTAACATTCTAGCTAAACTGGCACGGGAAACCGACCCTGTTGCTTCAGCAAAAGCAGAGCGATTGCTTATGAACGTGGCTAGTGAACAGTTAAAAGTATTACATCAGACAAAAGACAGCTACTCACTTCTCTCATCTAACGCGCTCGACCGAAGTTTGCTGGCTCTCGATGATGCCAGGGCTCGCGCAATTTATCTTGAATCGTGGCCACTGCACTCCGATGGTCATCTTGCCAGTCAAAAAATGACGCTTGCAACAATTGGTCTGTCAGAACCAAATTTTATTCAACTTTTGCGCTCTGGCGTAGTCGACCTTTTGTCACCGGCAGACAAAATCAAATTTATCGAAGGCGCATTCTGGGGGCGCTCGCGAGCTATCAAAGACCAACTTCGCAGCATGACCGATTTAAGCCATCTGGCGAGATTCTGAATGTTTTTTGCCGATTTTGGATTTTAATATACCGCTTGGCAAGGCGTATTGTTTGTAACGCTCAAGACCTTGTCCTGACTAGGGTCTGTGCTGTCAGGGTATAGCGTATATGTGTCTAAGGGAAGCACGCTTTCGGCACCCAAAGACATAAAAACCGCATTCTTCCAGAAGAAATCGCGCAGGTGCTCAAACAATTACCGCAACCTGATATTGTGCGCAGCGTTGAACTTTTAGATCACCCTAGTCCATGGGATTTGAAGAAGACTTATGATAACAAGTACGAATTTATTTCCAGGGCAGATGGAGATATAACGGGTCGAGGGCGGATTCGAATTTATGACTCTTTGTCCAATGATCCAGTCGAACTGCAACAGACAATGAGTCATGAATGGGCACACCTTCTAGAGGATGGCGCCGCCTTTCGGGCCTTTGGATATGCTGCGGAGCTGGAGCGTGACGGCTTTTTCGCGCGCCGATACGCTCGCACAAACGATCATGAAAATTGGGCGGTGCATCTTGGTGAACGTTTTCTCAACGCCGAAGGCTCCGTTTTTGCCGAACTTCCCGAAAAAGCGCCGGCTCGAACACTTGTGATGGCTAAAGCTTTGCGCAATACGCTCGAAGAGAGAAAGGACAATCTCTCACCCAAGCAGCAGGAATTTCTGGCTCGCATTCATGCAGCAAACCGAGATCTGGTCAATAAAGTAGAGACTATGGATGCCACTGAGTTTGGTGCTCACTCGCCGGAAATTCACGACGAGTCACTTGCTCTTCTCTTGCGTCGCGAAAATACTCCAGATTTTATTGCTGCTAATCCACGTCGAGTCACAGATGCTGAGCGACTTCTTCTCGATGCCGCCGGCGAGCAACTGGAATCTTTGTAAGCGCAAGCGGAAGGAGGGTCTTCCTGACGAGCTGCTAGTTCATTGCGCACTCTGGAACGATTTTTAATGCAATCTTGGCAACCAGTGGCACCACAAATGGTGCGCGTCTGATAATCTTTACGAATTCCCTCCTAAATTATCAGCCCAGTGTGTTTTTATAATAGCCCGGGTATAAGACCACTGCGACCGGTTGTGGGCGCACAAACATATACAACTCCAAAAAACAGTTTTTGCGAACTGTTGACGTAAAGGATAAGTCATGAAATCTAGATTTACATCAACCCTGCTGGCGTCTGCAGTTGCAGTCTGTGCCTGTTTACCTGCTTTAGCTGACGGCGGCGGTCCAGTGGGCGCTCTCGGCGCTGCTACTGCGACTGTGATCGACACCCCAGAAGGAATGGTTGTTGATTCTTTATATGGTTGCCCAAAAAAATGTTCTAAGGGACTAGCTGAAGCTTTTGGCGATGAAAATGGCTGGAAGCAACAAATCGTTGGTGCTGTCATCGGCATTCCAACTGGATTCGTCTTTGGCGTTCCATATGGCGCCTTCCATGGTATGCACCACGCCTGGAATGTTGGCTACGACAAACCATTCAGCGGTGATTCATTTATCGTTTGCGATAAATAGATTTTCTACTAATTCCATATCAAACTGTGATCCGATTGTGCTAAGTCGACAAGACCGCATGCGGATCACATTTGTTACTGTGTTGATAGCGAAAATTTCACAGGGCTTCTTGAGTAATTTTTGTCAATTGGGGAAATTTGAACGAATCATCTGGCGCTATTTCTTCCCCATCCCATTCAATGTCGAAAGTTGAGGCAGCCATTGGATTGAGCCCTTCTTTCACGGCAAGACAAAGAAATGCACTGAGTCCAACGAGCCCATACAAGCTAGGATAAGGGTCTTTGCTGTTCCAGACCGCATCCTTAGCTCTGGCAAAGTCTTTGAGATACTGTTTGTACCTGCCTGTTTGCAGTGCTTGTGCCGGTCCTAAAATTGCCATTATTGTAGACAGCATTCGCGGTTCTGCAGCTGAAGGATGAATCACATTTTCGCATCCTGGTGCAAATGCCTTCGTCAAATTATCTTGCGGCAGAAACAAATGCATGCCACTTGTTGCACGCGGATTGCATTCGAGAACATAAATTTTGCCATCTTTGTCTTCTATAAAATCGAAAGCTACTTGTCCTGTGTAATTTGTCTCTTTAACAAAGTTGCTAGTGAACAGTTCAATTGATTTGCGTTCGGTTGCTGCAAAGTAATAACTCGAGCTGCGCCCGGCTCGCCATAGAGGTTCATAAAGCGCATGGGCTGTAAGTTTTCCATTGCAAGCCACAGCATAGCTACAAAATTCATTTCCTTCTATAAACTTTTGTGCAACCCAGGGATTCTCTTCCGTTGGATTTATTTTCCCAAGTTGATTTGATTTTGGTTTGATCAACGTGTGGACAGCAAATCTTGAATAGACCGGTTTAAATACCAATTCTTCTGGTGGCACTGATATCGATTGCAAATCATCGAGCGTCCGAATGAGCCATGTTTGAGGCACTTCCACTCCCAGTCCCTTGGCGATTACCGAGAATGTCCACTTATTGTGCAGGGGGCGCAACTGCCCCAAATCCAAACAAAACAAGTCTGTAATCTTTCTCAAGCGTGCGGCGAATCGACTGAGATAAAAGACTTCCTCGCATGTCGGAATTACCATATCTATTCGTTCATCGATAATAATCTTCTCGAGAGCATCGGCGAATTCTCGCGGTGATTGACGTGGTCGCGGTAGCTGAAATGACTTTTCAATCAATTTCGATCCACTTGCTAAAAAGCATGGTGCGCTGTCGGCCACAAAGACTTTTTTGCCAGCCGTCGAAAATTGCCTGACCAGTTCCAGAGACACTGGTGCACGTCCTCCGGTAATCAGGATGCGTTCCATTCGAAAACCTCCGCCATCGGAAACAACCTTCTCACTCGTCTTAATTTTACGTGCATATCAGATGTGATCGTCTCGGCAAATATCAGTTCTGGCATTTTTAAATTCAGCGAGTTGAAAAGTCCTTTGAGATTTTGAGTGGCTTTATATCTGGCCTGATCTATTTGAGGACCCTCAACTGCAATCTCTAGCCTGTCAAAACTGTGCTGCACAAGACGATAATCGCAGATGGTGTCGGCAGAAAGCGCCATCGCGTCCCTGACAAAGTCCGGCATAACCGGCACCAACTTCGGCGAACTTTCTTTATTTTGAATGAACAAAATATCGTCTTCTCTGCCTTCAATTTTTTCGATGGCCGTGAAAAGCGATCCACATGGACATTGATTTTCTCTTTCGATTAGAACGTCATTGAGCCGATAACGAATCAATGGTTGAGTGGTGCGCACAAAATCAGTAATAATGGGGACAAAACGTCTCGTGTTTCGATCAATCCATTGTTTTTCAACGATAATTGAGTCTTCATTGAGATGGAGCGTACCGCATCGACAGGATACTCCTAGAAATCCTTCGGTAGCTTGATAAATCTGGTCGACCGATATCCTAAAAACGTTTTCGATCTCTTTTTGTTCTTTCTTTTCTAAGACTTCCGCACTGGCAATAATCTTTGCTGGACGCAACTTAATTTTTCCTGTTAATTGCGCCTGCGCTGTCAGCGCAAGAACTTGCGGCGGCCCGACCATTACTGTTGGCTGGAACGCCTGCAATCCTTCCAAAATTTCAGTCCATGGTCGTTGCAAATCAAAGTACTGAAATTTGATTCTGCTTCCGCCAATAGTTTCGTAGAGTTCGTTATTCGCTCGCAAAAGTAGAGCAACTCGCTGCGGTTTCAAAATATTTTTGCCAAGACATTTTGCAAGAATAGTGCCTGCATATTGTGCTCTCTCGGACTTATCCGTGACAAACAATGCTCGACGACCGCTTGTGCCAGACGACAACCCAACTGCAATATCTCCTTTTGTTACTTCAAAATTTCTGGTCTGTTCAGAATTGAGTGCTATATCAAACAGCGTTCTTCCTTTCAATTCCTTGGTATTGATCTCGTCAAAATTATCTACCCACGTTGCTTTGTCGATTAGTGGATAGTCTGCAAGTGGACGCGTCGTGTAATTTTTGTAGTAAGGCGAGCAAGCTAAAGTTCTACTTGCAAACTGCAAAAATTGCCTTGATTGCCACATCGTCAATGCTTCGCGACTGGCATGTGTCGGTCTTAGGCTCACCTGCAAAAAATGTTTTAAAATACGAATCATTTCGATCATACTTTCACGCTCGCTCGTTGTAATGCAAAATTGCAGTGCGATGGGATGATTATTGCCTTCTTGCTGCGCCAGATTGAACTGAGATTTGTCAGTGTCTTCAGGTATTCCTTGGTGTCGCCAAGAAAATTCGTTGTGATTACAGGCGGCGGTGTGCAGGTTTCAATCGCCTTAAGCGACCACGCGGCGTCTGCCACCAAAAATATCGGACTGTCGCCGTAGTGCAATATCACGCCGATTTGCCCTACAGCATGACCTGGAAGTTTGACTATTGAAATGGTGTCATCATCAAACATGTCCCAGCTTTGTCCCAAGGCGCCAAATAACGGCGATGATTTCGTTTCGGTCAAATCTTCAACGAACAACAATCTATGTTCGATGTCAGATGGTAGTAAACCAGGTAAAAAGCCTTTTAGTAGGGCTTTTAGTCCTGTCAAATTGCAAACACTCTTCCAAGCGTCGCGACTGCAAACAATTCTTGCCCTTGGAAAATCCTTGAGCGCGGAAAAATGGTCAGCATGAAAGTGCGAGACAAAAACATAACGCACATCATCTGCTGATGCTCCGAAATTCTTGATTTGTCCTTTTGCCTCTTCCTTGACATTGAGATGAAGCGGTGTCATTGAAGCATACATAGAACTGGGAAATGTTTTTGTTTCCTGATGGAAGTGATCGCTATAACCCGTATCAAACAAAATCGCCCCATGCTTTTTGTGCGCGATTAAAGCAAAGCCCGACGGGAACTCACACGCTTTCAAACTGCCAGTGCGATACGTCATCACTTCTGGATGTAAGCAAAAACCAGCAGATAGTAGCTGCACAAATTCAAGCATTGTTTTGCACCGGTTGATCTATTTCTTGGACTTTTTGGACTTTGCGGACATTGCTTATGCCAATATTTTGGACCCTGTTGCCTGAGTTGAAACAACTGGCAGTATGTCTAATGCCGTCTTCGAGACTGACTATCGGCTTGTAATTTAGATCACGACTTGCTGCTTCAATAGAAAGCGTCTGGCTACGACCGATTACACCCACTGTGTATTTCGTCAATAACGGCTCTGGACATCCAGGTGCCCTCGATGCGAGGGCCTCCATTGCCAATGCGGCTGCGTAAGCAAGGTCGTACGGAATTGAAATGCAGCGTGCATTCAAATGAAATTCAGAAATTATCTTATTGAATAAAGAAGACACTGTAATCGGTTCGCCATTTGAGATGTTGTAGATTTTGCCGCTTACGTCCGGTAAGTTTTCCAGTGCTAATGCGACTGCGTGGGCGACATTATCGACGTAAGTCAAATCTATCTGCGCCTTCCCATTGTCTATCAAGGGTAGCCAACCTTTATTCGCGAGTCGCAAAAGGCGGGGCATCAATGCCCGGTCGTTTGGTCCAAAAATTGCGCGTGGTCGCAAAACAACGCTGGCCAATCCTTTATTTTGCGCGTCTTTGACGAGCTGTTCGCAAGCGAGCTTACTCATGGCATAGCTATTTACCAATTTGTGCGTCAGCGGATCGTCTTCCTTGATGTTTAGCCGATTTTTAAAGTCGAAGTAAAGACTTGGCGTTGAAATGAAAACAAAATTCTCGATTTTATTATTTAAAGCGGCGTTCAAAAGATTGGCAGTTGCTTCAACATTGGCGACTTGAAAATCACGGTATGATCCCCATAGAGTCGATAATCCAGCACAATGCACTATGCTGTCGTGTTCTTGCACCAGGTTCGCGACTGTTTTTTCATCACTTAGCTCGGCTGCTACAAAGGTTATGCCTGGCGATAGATGCTTCGCTAAGTCCAGATTTCGACCAGTGCCTGTGACCGCATTTCCTTTTGCACTTAAATGATTGGCGACGGCAGAGCCAAGGCAACCTGTGGCGCCGGTAACGAGTATTTTCATTTTAGACTCTCACCACCGCGCCACCGAGTGTAATACCGGCCCCTGTCCCCAAAAGTAAAATGGTCTGGCCAGCTGTTATCTTTCCGCTTGAATAAGCAGCATCTAGTGCCGTTGGCAATGATGCCGAAACTTGATTTCCATGCGTTGAAAAAATATCTACTACTTTGTCTGCCGGTAGACCTAGACGTCTCGTCATTCTCTTGAGCGCATAGGCGCTTGCCTGATGGGGAATAATGAGGTCTATATCGCCCAGTGATAACTGTGCCGACTCCAGAAGTCTCTGGAAGAACCCGGGCATTTTTTTTGAAGCTATTTCATAGGCCTTGCTGCCATTCATTTCAAAAACGGTGCCAGCTAGAAATTTCTCTAAATCATTATGAGGATTGAGATTTGTTCCCAATGCTTTCATTTGACATGCGTCGGCGCCCTCGCTGTATGTCTCAAACAAAATGGACATTACTCCTGTTTGATTTTCGCTCGGTCGTAAAATGGCAGCACCCGCTCCGTCACCAAATATCGCTGCTGCCTCTGGATTTTTCCAGTCAAGCCCTAAGCTAGGACTGTCTGCGCTACACACTAAAATGCATTTATATCGCCCAGCAAGCATCAATGCGCAAGCCATATCAAAGGCTGCTAAAAAGCTCAGGCATGTTGTGTTCACATCAAAGCAAGGCACTGAATCGAACTGTAAACCAAGCGCCCTCTGAACAAAAACTGCAGAAATTGGTATCGCCTGATAAGTGACTGCGCCTGCGTAAATGATGCAGTCTAATTCGTTTGCCTGCATATTCACTTTTTTGAGCGCGTGTCTTGCAGCAGCTGCAGCCATTTCGACAGTGCTTTCATTCAAGACTATGGGGCGGGATCGAACGCCAGTTAAACGTTCTGTATAACCAGTGTTGTAACCGAGCTTTTTATCTATTTCGCTTGAAGGCACTATATTGCTTGGTTTATATGAGCCTGTGGCAACAATTGAGACCGGATAAACTGGCGCTTTTAGTTTCGTCGCTGCGGCATGGGAAAATGGATTGATGCCGACGCTCAGTCGACTTCGTTTTAAATTGGAAATTGAGATCATTTTTCTAACCCTTGTTCTAAATTTCAATACAAAGAGAACGCTCTAATGGCAAAACTTTTTTTGTCTGATGGTTATTCAAAAAATGCAAAATATGCGGACGCACAATATCAAGCTTCGTCGAAACAAATTGCTCTTCACCAAAGCGGCTTATATTGCTGCTTTGTAACGATAAAATCTGCTGGTCTTGCTTGAGCACAGGAGCGAAAATGAGACGCGTCACTGCTTCTTTCAAGAATGCTGGTATCAATCCGCAAGGGGTAGATAGCCATGAGAAGGTTCTGGTGTGATTCTGATCAACTGGTGAAAAAACTGTTGTCAAAATGAAACTGGTGCCTTTGGGACTTCTGTATTCCAGTTGCGCGCTGAATGGCGGATAATACCTGCCGATGCTCTGCGTGCGCAGACCTTCGAAGAGCCTTGGTATAAAACCACTGGCGATTTGATTCTCATTGTAAATCACTTCCAACTTCTCTTCAGTCCGTATGACATTAATGTCCATCGCACTTCGTTTTGCAGACGTGCGCACCAGAAGTGAATGCACGAATGCTGGATGCATGGGATCTAGTAAATTTTCCAGACCATTGATGAAATTGCACTCCAATTCATTGATCCACAAAAAACTATCCAATCCGCTCTTGAAAGGAGACAGTGCCTGCGTCGGCAAAATGTTCGCAGTGCTGGTCGACACATCATCTTCTTCAGTGTTTTCCAGGCGAACGAAAATCAAATCGTCTTTTTCGATGACTGAAAACGATGGCACTGAAAATTGTTGTGGGCAGTCGCTTCGACCCGGAATGTTTACGCACTGCCCTGTTGGATTGAATTCCCAACCGTGGTAGCTGCATTGCAATGCGTCATTATTGACTGAGCCTGCTGAGAGCGGCACATTGCGATGTGGGCAACGATCGAGCATTGCCGCAACGCCACCAGAATGACGAAATAAAACAATAGGTAGACCAATGACTGTGCGAGTCAACGGTCGATTTCTCAATTCGCTTGTCGTCGCAACAGCAAGCCACTGCCTGGCAAATCCTCTTAATTCTGTTGGTATCAAATCTAGTGTCATAGCTTTAATTTTTGTAGCAGTGGTATGCCTATTTTGTTGACAGGTCCAGCAATTGATTGCAGCATTGCTCGTCGTACAGGCGATAGATGCTTGTCGTATACAGCCGAATATTCAATGATTGGAGCGCCCCCTCTTAAACGCTTAAAGGAGGCCGCGCCTGAACTGAGATTGACTGCGCACTTTTCTTTTGTTGCAGTAAGAAAAATTAGTGTTATCAATAGACGATAGAGTCCCAGTTTTTGTGAGAGTGCTATATCGTAGCCGACAATTGGTGCAGACGTGACATCGCCCACTCGGAACATCCCCACGACACCATCGAGCACACCATTTCCGTTGCGCAATCCCTGATAGTGCAGAAGTCCAATTTCATGGCTGTGACGAATGAATTCTGGCGTGAAGGCAGGATTGTATTCAGGATATTTTTGTCGGTAAAGCAAATCATAGAGTTCAGCCATGCGACCGTAATCTGTTTCTAAAATTTGATTGTTGTACACGACACTGTATTTTGTTTTGCGCAGCAGACGCAAATCGTGTTGCACGTTTTTGTGCGGACGCCAGCTGCTTTCTAAATCCTCATAGATATAGACCTGGCGACTGGCAATCAGTGTGTAGCCAGCGGCGCGTAATTTGGTCAGCAATTGACTATTCGACCATTCGTTCAACGAACGAAAGCAAATAAAATGATCGGGATATTGCTGCGTAATCAGCTTCGTCAAATTGTCGATGTCTGGCTGCCATACCGGATCGTACAGATTGGTAGAAAACATCCAGTTATTAACTTGCACCATTTTGTTGATCTGACCGACCTTCATCGCAGTCCCGAGTAAGTCGACAAGAACGCCAAGAGAACTTCTTAAAAGAGTGTTTTCTAACAAACGCATTTCCGCCTTCGAATAAAGCGCAAAAGCCGTATAGGGAGAGCAAACGTAGGTATTGGTATATTCGGTTTCATTGACAGTCAGAGGTACGGCGAAATTACCGTCGCGCAAGACCAGCGATTTGGTTTGTACATTTGAAATCAGCTGTTGAGCGCCTATTGCAGCGATTCTCGTCAGATAATTTCGCGCTAGCTCGGCGTTTGCCGGCCATGCGCCAACCGAAACATCCTCTGGACGCGAGAGCAGAATCGCTCCACTTGATAATTTTTCGTTAGTCTCAGTTGAGTGAATCATCTATTAATTCCGCCGTGTCCTGCTTGCTCTTTCAATGTACAAGCCAGAGGCAAAAACTGAAGCTGACACAAACAGTTTGCGCACTGTTAGGAGCCGACTAGCAACTGACTCGTGGTTTTGACGATGGCAGTAATGCTAGCACTGTCTTAGCGAAACGTTTCGTCCACAATAATCTGCAAGTCGCCTAGTAAAATCAAGGTGTGCTGCCCCAGGTACACTGTTACCTGCTGACAAGTTGGAAAACCGCCCGGAACCGTTATGCTGTTGGTGAGTCTACGCATCTATATGGCGTGCTATTAGTGCCCCTCGTGATGGTGCTAAGTAGAACACATGCGCTCGATATCTCTTATGGAAAACCGAAAACAGATGCCCAATAAAACACCCAGCCAGTTCGAAAAATGGTTCTACGCCGGCATGAAGCCAGGCCTAAATGCTCGCCAAGTCAAAGCGCCCTGGCTCAAAGTCATGTGTCTGACCGGTCTCGATTATTTTGGCAGTCTTGGTTACGCGCCCGGCATTGCTGCACTCGCTGCTGGTGTTCTTTCGCCGACAGCGACTCTCGTGCTCGTATTGCTTACACTATTTGGCGCCCTGCCCATGTACAAACGCGTGGCAGTGGCGAGTCCTCATGGACAAGGCAGTATCTCCATGTTGGAAAAACTCACTCCTGGTTGGTGGGGCAAAGCACTGGTGCTATCTCTTATTGGCTTTGCTGCCACCGATTTCATCATCACCATTACGCTTTCTGCAGCTGACGCAGCCGCCCATCTGGCTGAAAACAATTACGTGCACGATTTATGCGCGGCTAATACAACGTGGTCATTTCTTCAAGATAAAATGGGCGTTACTTTTGTCTTGCTCGCTATTTTAAGCGTGGTGTTTTTGGCTGGCTTTAAAGAAGCGATTGGTGTTGCAGTCGTCATTGTTTCGTCCTATATGCTCTTGAGCGCAGGCGTTGAAGCTGCTGGTTGTTATCAAATTTTCATTACTCCGAACGCCTTTGCCAACTGGCAATCGCAGTTGTTCGCCGTCTATCACACGCCCTGGAATATGACCTTTAAATCGCTCATTCTTTTTCCCCAGCTGGCTCTTGGTTTATCTGGTTTTGAAACCGGTGTTGCTGTCATGCCGCTTGTCGAAGGCGATCCTGGTGATACCGAAGAATCGCCAACTGGTCGTATTCGCAACACTCAGCATTTGCTTACAGCTGCAGCCATTATCATGTCTGCGTTTTTGCTCACAAGCAGCATCATCACCACATTACTTATTCCGCAAGAGTTATTGCAAGCAGGCGGTGTGGCCAATGGTCGAGCGCTTGCTTATCTTGCTCACAAATATCTTGGTAGTTTTTATGGCACCGCATATGATGTCTCGACGATTTTCATTTTGTGGTTTTCTGGTGCTTCCTCTTTAGCCGGACTTCTCAGTTTGGTGCCCAGATATCTGCCCCGCTTTGGCATGGCACCTAGTTGGGCGCGAGCCACTCGGCCTCTAGTTTTGTTTTTTGCGCTCGTTGCCTTCGTCGTCACTTATTTGTTTAAAGCAAGCGTTGACGCGCAAGGCGGCGCCTATGCCACAGGTGTTCTCGTCCTTATGAGTTCTGCCGCTGTCGCTGTCGTTCTTTCTTTTCCCAAAGGGCAAAAAATCAAACGCACTTTGTATTGCTTTGTCGCTCTCGTCTTTTGCTATACGACCATTATGAATATTATCCAGAGACCTGAGGGTCTGCATATTGCCGTTTTCTTTATCCTCACCATTTTTGTTATCTCTTTTATTTCCAGAATTTCTCGCTCGACCGAATTGCGCACCAGAAATGTGTCGTTCGATGCAAACGCCTCAAAAGCACTCGACGAGGCAAAAGGCAAAAAACTGCACATCATTGCGCATTATCCTGGTCCGCATGATTATGAGGCTGCCGCTCAAAAAGCACGTGAACAACACTCAATTGAAGATGGTGAGCTTGTCTTTTTAGAAATTACAGTAGCCGAGCCATCGGACTTTGCCGAAGCCTGCTTGGATGTCATAGGTGTCCGCGAAAATGGTTACGACGTTTTGCGCAGCACTAGTGCTGCCGTTCCCAATGCCATCGCTACGATTTTGCTTGCCATTCGCAACCGCAATGAGATCGTTCCGCATGCTTACATGTACTGGACCGAGGGAAATCCGTTGCGTTTAGCCATCCAATTCGTTTTCTTAGGCGAGGGCGTAACCGCACCGGTCACTCGCGAAATCCTGCGCGAAGCAGAACCAGACCCTGCCCGCCGTCCTAAAGTCCACGTCGTCTGATGGTCACCTCCTGAGCCCAGCGATAAAGGTTTTTTTGCGGTATGTCAAGGACATGTTTGCTTGCTCAGTTACATTACCGATCAAGTAGAATCGAATTATCCCCATTGCAGCGAGCGAGTACCCATTGTCTAGTGGCGCACAATCTGAAAATTCTGCTTCGTCTTTGAGAGCAGCGGATTCACGCGCTGGCAACCCGAACGATGGCAGTGCACTAAAAGCAAGCAGTGAAAGCGCCAGCCGTCGCATACTTGAAGAGCTTTCAGCTGACAAGTTCGGCGGTCATGCCGACCAGGCCAACTTTAGCAACCGGCAACCACTGGATCAATACATGCCTGAAACCGCTAAATTGGTCAACAAATTTTACGAGCATCATCTCTCGTTAGATTGAGACTAAATGTCTTATCAGCATCGCGTATCAAAACAACAAAAAAATAGGAGGTAGATTAGTGGACATACCCGGCCAGAAAACAAATGAATATATAGGCACCGGTTATCTGGGCATTGATGGCACACTGATTTTGCGTTTACGACGCGAAGAAGAAGGATGCCGTTTTGATAACGAATTGAGTTATGCGCCAACCAATCCGCACTACGAGTCAATCCGCAGATACATTGGTCCAGTAAAACCCAATAGCGTTTTTTCGGTGCGCTCTTTTATACCGCAATAATCCATTCAACTTAGTACTACGAGCGGACCAGATCTTGTTTGCATTCATGTGCGCAGCCCTGCAGCACAATTTCGAGCCAGCGCTCGACGCGCTCAATCAACGAATCATTTGATTTGGCGATGAGCCAGGTCAGTTGCGCGTGCACGAAACTGCCCAAGATCACTTCCGCTAGATCTTCTGCACTTTGGTCGCGCCGCAATTCGCTAGCATCTTGCGCTGCGCGCACCAGACGAACAATTGATGCAGGCGGCCCTTGGCGCGTATTTTTTGCAGCATTATGCTCTGACTTTTCTGACTTTTCTGACTTGTCATCAGGTCCATTGCCATCAGCCGATAATTCCACCACATCCACATCCGCATCATCTCCGTTTGACGGCTGCTCTTCATGCGTCAATTTGGCAAAGACGCGCGTGAAAAAAACTTCGGCCAGAGCGCGATTATCTTGCGTCCAGCGCGCGTCTTCCATAAGCAGTTCTGCAAGCACCCTGAGCGGCGACGTGCCAACTTCCAGTGACTTCTCAAAATCCGACGAACACAAAGCACTGCGCCTGAGCGCCATCAACACTTCTTCTTTAGAGGTGAAGTGATAATAAAACGTTCCTTTAACGACGTCTGCTTCCTTGACAATGTCATCGACCGACGTTTGTTCGTATCCCATTCTCGGAAATAGCGTCGCCGCCGCATCCAGAATAAGATTACGCGTTGCCAGCTTCTTGTCTTCTCTGCGTCCCAATTTTGCCGTCATTTACTAAGGGGGCTATTTTTCTATTATTGCTGAGAAGCCTGCCGAAAGCGAGCCAGTCCGAATACCCCAAAACCCTGTGGTAACCTCAATTCTCACTTGCACTGACCGGCCTCAACGCGCTTGCTGAGCGGCACTCGGGGATCCAATTGTGATCACCTGGTGTCTCCCGAGTAACCTTTAGTTTTTCAAGATTTAATATTGACTCGCGCGCTGTGTTTAGCGCCGCACATAGCGGATCTCGCTTTAAACAGCCTTACTGAATACCTTTGCCGCTCAGGGCTAATATTTTGTGTTGTTCGGAACACCGCCGCAACAGCTGCCCTCTGAGCATTTTTCTCTGGGTGGGGGTCATGATGGCCGAGTCTGCCAGCTGCTTTTTCAGCTGCAGGTCTCGAATGTCAGACTTCAACAGCCCAATTTTCGCTTGCAAGAGCTGTGCGTGTGGCACGCTTACACTTTCGTCTGTTAAAACGTCCATCAATCTGCGTTTGTCCAGGCGCAATTCAGCCTGCAGGGGACTGACCTTTTCTTTGTAAATGCGGGCGTTTGCGGCCAGTCTTTCCAGTTGCACCCGGCTCAGGGGCTCGGCTGTTGTGTCAGACTTTTCATGAGCTTTTTCGACTTGTGTGGCGATTGGTTCTGCCGTTACTGTTATATGTGCTTGGACCGGGGTTAAGGCACTAGTAGTTTTGCATTGACCGACGATTTGAGCGCTGGCTGCAAGTGTTGTTCCGGTCACCATTGCGGCTGTATATATCGCAAGGGCTAAGGTTCCTGGTCTGACCGAGAGGCGATTCATAACTGAGATAAGTACCTGAGATTAACTATGGCTACCCGACTTACAAAACTGGCTTTTTTTTTCCGCTGCGCCACTTTCGCGCTTTTGAGCCTGGCTTCAGGCAATGTCATTGCGCAATCAGCAGATTTTGCCACAGCGCAGCCAGTTGTTTCCAGTGAAAAACGTTCAGCTACAACTTTACATGCACAAACCGCAAAACTAGATCAACCTGATGACTCCACCGACCGAGTCACTATGTCGTCTGATGACGTTCTCACTATGTCGCCTGAAACAGCCAATAATTTGATGGCCCAGGCTGAACAGGCTCTGTCTGCCGGGCACGTCGATTATGCCATCAAAATCGCGCGCAAATGCGTTGACGAACAACCGCTCGATATTGATTCACGCCTCGTTCTCGCTCGCGCTTTATCCACGAAATACCGCGCCCAGGAAGACAAGCAGCCGGCCCTTTTGAAAGAATGCCTGGATCAATACCTGTATGTGGCTCGGCATGGCGAGCACGATAGCTTTCAGTCTAGTCTTGCTCAACAGAAAATGTATGATTTGACTGGCGTAAAGTGGCACCCATGGCTGACCCAAAATGCGTATTTGAAAAAGGCTCTTCAGGGCAGCGGACTTGTCGCTGGCAGCGTTGTCGAAAACGGTCATGCCAAAGCCAATTCCGACCTCACGCATTAGCTGCAGTTGACGCCCTGTGCACGCGCCTGGTCACAATTGCCGCTTACATTTCAATTGCTGTAACTTTACGGTCAAGCTCGGTCGATTTCGCTAAAATCTAAAAGACCGCACGCTTGCGGGTTCATTACTGATCTGAAGTGACCTGTGCTCAAACCAGCCCTTTTGCCACGAGACCCTAACGCAAGAAAATCATTGATTCTTCTTGCTGGATGTTTGCTTGGCTTTGTCGTTATCGAAATGGGCTTTGGTAGCTGGCTGCGTTCTCCCTCAGCCGATCGCAACCGCCGTCTAGAGCTGGTCGGTCACATCCAGTCATGCTTGTCTGCTTTAATTGATTCGGAGTCTGCCTGTCACGGTTATTTGCTCACACACGACCGTCATTTTCTTGATCCGTTTGCGCAGGCTGTAAAAACGCTCGAGTCGAATATCAACGAAACGAAGCCGCTGTGCAAATACGCTAACGAAAACGCTTTCATTGGCGATTTGCAAGTGAAAGCGGCCGCCAAAGTCAAAGTATGCGAAGAAAACATTCGCATCGAGGATGCTAAAGCCTGGAATCCAGTTTTGATGCGGCAAAAGATGCAGGCTGGACATGACGCGATGGATGCTTATCGCGATGACACCAAAAAGTTTCTTTCCCTGGAGACCTCCAACATCAAGCCTGAAACGAAATTAGTCGACGCTGGTCGCGACTTGTTGAACGCTTTTCGCATATCCGTTTTGATCGCTTCACTATTTGTGGTGGCACGAATGTTCAGATTGCAAAAGCAGCAAGAGCACTATCTGGCAGCTGCTCTTGCTTCGCGCGACGAGGCGCTTGCCGCAACGCGCATGAAATCCGAATTTGCATCAACGATGTCTCATGAAATCCGGACGCCACTTTCAGCAATCGTTGGTTTTTCAGAGATGATGATCGATGAACCAAATGCTGAAACAGCCGACATCATCAACACTCAAGCAAGAAAGCTTTTACAAATCGTCAATGAAATTCTCGATTTCTCCAAACTCGAAGCTGGCATGAGCACCTTCAACCGTTCTAAGATTTCACTGACCGAATTGTTTGAAAACATCGTCCGAGCCACATCTACTTCGGCTGTAAACAATGAGACCTCTGTCTCTTTTGTAGTCGATGGTGAAGACACCATATCTGGTGACGAAATTAAGCTCAGTCAAATCCTGCTCAATTTTGTCAGCAACGCCATCAAGTTCAGCAATAAGGGCAGCGTCGTCATTACAGCCACCCATATCGGTCCTGACGCGCCTTTGAAAATTGAAGTTAAAGATAATGGTATCGGCATAGATGCCGCCGATTTAAATAAACTGTTTATTCCGTTTTCACAGGTTGATAATTCAAACACCCGCAAATATGGTGGCACTGGTCTTGGCTTATCTATTTGCAAGAAACTGGTGGAGCTGATGGGTGGTACCATTCACTGTTCTTCCACTAAAGGCGAAGGTTCATCTTTCTGGATTGAGCTGCCTTCGGCTTGAATGAATCGTTTACCCGACCGATTTACCAGGCAGAACTTGTACCTGCTGCTGCATACATAAGCCACCAGAGACATACCATGATCGCCCAGACGGCGCCCAGTGCTTCAAGCATTTGATAGATTGTTGTTGGTTCTAACATTGTCAGTTCTCCGTCCCGCCTTACTCTTTCAACTTAGCAAAACGCCCACCAGTTCGCTATTGGCGGGATCGGATACGCGTTTTAGCGTAACCCTTTCGGTAAGCGGCGCAGGCTGGCTCAGGAAGCGAAACTGTTTTTCTTGGCGCGTTTTTGCACGTACATATCGGCGTCAGCACGTTCAATCAATTCCATCAAATTAGGCTTTGTGTCATTGTCATAGTGAGCGAAACCAATACTCAAAGACAGTACATAGGAATTTGGCTGGACCCGATTTAAATCTTCTGTCGCCTCTTGCAAGCGGCGGCGAATGCGCTCACTATCTTGGTGACTTTTACCCTGAGCGATGACGGCAAATTCGTCACCGCCAAGGCGCACCAGAATGTCTGACTTTCTAAATGTTTGTCGCAACAAATAGGCGACGTCGGTAATCGCTTTATCACCAGCTTTGTGACCGAAAGAATCGTTGATTTGCTTCATGCCATCTAAATCAATGAAAGCTAGCAGTAAGTCACGGTTCTCGCGTTGGGCCAGATGCAGGGCTTGTTCGCCCAGCGAATTCAAGCCGCGCCTGTTGTAGAGGCCGGTTAATTCGTCGACAAAAGTTTCTGAAATTAGTTTTTGACGATTACGAACACGAGAGGTCACATCTCGTGTTGCTAGAAGCCAGTAGCCAATTCCTTTCCATTCAATTTGTGTTTTGCGTAAATCTAAATAAGTCGGGTCGGTCTCTTCTTTGACGATGCAAATTTCTTGCCGCAAATCAGTCGTCAACAAAATCGGCAGGGTCGTATCCATCATTGTGTCGATCATCAAATTGAGCTGGTCTACAGCCGTTTGATTGATCATTCGCACTTTCATTGAACTCTGTTCCACAAGGGCCAGACCGTCTGGTGAAATGCCAACAATGACACCGAGCAGCACTTCGACGTCGGCTTTGATAGATGGATGCACATGTATTTCGGTCAAAATCGCCCTTCCCTTCTGAGTCCTTCTGAGTTCTTCTGACAAATCTGCGTCCATAGTAAGCTGAAACTGAAGACAACGTTTCTAGTATTATTGTTGCATCAAAGCTGCGGATGCGACAAAAGTTATTAAAAAATCGCCTTGGCTACGACCGTTTGGTTCGCGGCGGTTGAGGATTTTGAGAATTTGAGAAAATGAGGACGCCTCATGGACGACAAAGATGACGAACAAATATTGCGGCGCCGCATTCTCGAACTAAAAGTAAACGAAGCTAAACTAAAGCTTGAGAAAATAAAAGAGTACAGAAGGTCTTTGCTTGGCGAGCTTCGTGTTGTAACTGCACCTAAGTTCGCAACGTTAAGCTGGGTCACAGTTTTTACAATAGTGCTCACCATTGTAGTCCTTGCTGTAGCGGTAGTTTTGGCAGTTTCACTGCGCTGAAACAGAAAGTCTATTTTTGTAGCGAGGTTTGCAGCAATGAAGGCGAATAAATCCAGCCTTCGACAAGCACATTGGCGTCGTCGCTCGCGTATGGATCTTTGAAAAATTCTTTGGCCGTTTGCCAGATGGCAGTCGAATAACAACTAATTACAGCGTCTAAGGCGTGGTCGTTTTCGGTCATTTGTTTTTCAGTGAATTTGCCCCATGAAATTTGTGGACATTTTTCGATGCCGGCAATTTTCTTGTTCCGAATTTTGCTCAATTGTTTGATGATTTCTTTGCGCGTTTCTAGTGACTTGTCCGAATCTTTGCCCTTGTAGCCCGTATCTGGCAAGCCCAGAGAAAAGAGTGTTTCGCGCGGATATGTTTCCATGACAGCACAACCAAAGGGAATTTGATTTTGAAATGGTATGACAAAAAATTGTTTGGGATTGAGCGATGTGAGCATACGAATACCATGAAAAGTCATTTGCACCATTGAGGGGTTGCCACGGTGCAAGGGGCTCAGCGCCGGTTTTGTGACGGCTTTGTCGGCTGTGCGCTTTGGCTCCAATTTAAAATCTTGAGTCAGTGTGAGAAATTGATCGAATGTCATAAAGGCGAGCGTTTCTGCCACTTCTTCCCATTCTTCAAAGGGACCCCGCCTAATTTGTTCGGCCATGTAGTTGAGGAATTCAAAGGGCAGCGAAAAAGGAAAGTCGAGACCGACAGCCACCAGAAACTTCGTTTCGTTCAATTCGTGGGCGAGCTTGTGGGCACCAACATGTGTCAGCGAGGTAATTTCCAATCCCACCGAGGTGAGATGCCCCACTGCTAACCAGGTGTCGTTTGGAATTGTTTTTGCGCCACTAAAATCTGCGCCGGCTACGAAAATCTCTGACATTTATTTTTAGATCTGTCTTTATAGGTGAAGCGAAAACGACAATGTGACCACAAGATTATATAGTTATGGCGGACCGGATGAAGACGACAAGAGGTCGGGATGTTGAACGGGATGTTGAAAAGAGTCGATGTAAGTCTTGCGGCGTTCGTGATTATGCTGGGGATAGGCTCGGTTGGAGGCGACGCGCAGGCGGCGATTGGCGATAGCCCGCAGGCTATCACCTACTGGATCGAAGTTGTGCGTGGCGCCGAGACGATGCATGTTACTCAGAAAATGACTTTCAAGACTGGGGACAAAATCAAGTTTCACGTCAAGCCAAGCGTCGACGGCTATGCCTATGTCGTGCTGAAAAGCGGCAGCCTGGGCGAAAAGGCGGTGCTTTTCCCGGTGGAGAGGCTTAAAGACAACAATCATCTGGCAAAAGGTGTGGATATCGCCATTCCATCTGATGATTACATGGTTTTCGATGCTGATCCAGGCACGGAACATGTCTGTTTGACGTTTTCTCGAACACCGATTGATCCCAAATCACTATTAGGTGATGGCATGCGCCCGGACGACACAAAGGTCGTAATGCGCGCGCAGGCTGGCTCGAAAGACCTCGTGCCCGCAAAAATCAAAGTTGTTTATTCAGCACCTGTCGAAAGCGGCGTGATGAGTGATGCGACCCGCGCAGAAAAATTGAAGAAATACGCGCCGGCTGGCATTTCCTATGTGCCAGGGACGGCAGCTGCTGCGCATGGCGCATCGACGCCAGCCGCTCCTATTGAAGACAGCGCTGGCGAGGTCACTGTCACCCAGAGCGAGCCTGGCAATATGCTCAATATCGACGTTGATTTGAGCCACGCCAGCTGACAGGGTTGGGCTGGGTATATTGATGTCAAAAGGGTGTCATTTTTGCGATGCACTCTAAGGGCATTGATGAAGCCAGATGTGGGCGCAAGAATGAATCCGGAGTGGGCACTAGCTGTCGTCGAGAAATTTCCCGCTTTGACGCGCGGGGCAGCAAAGCTCGCGGATGAGGCGTTGGGTAGCACAAAGTTTAGTAAGGCGCTCGGTTTTGCCAAATCGCCCGGGCAAATGCTGTCGGACTTAGCCGAGCATTTTCCTTCCTTAAAGATTGAATATCCTGAATCGAGGGAGTTTCTCAATGGCTCTGTCAAAGACTTAAAGCATGATTTTTTGCGCCAACGCAACGCCTTGACCAAGGCATTGGCTCCAGCCGAGTCTCATTTGCCGCATCTTGGTTTTCATGGCACCTCAGCTGAAGGTGCAGACACTATCCTTGGCTCACAGGCATTCAAGCCGATTGATTTTGCAACTGCGACCACCGACGCGACTCAAACACCAGCTGGGACATTCGTTTCGGGCACTGGCAAAGGCATGGAAACAGCCGTTAGTTTTGCAAGCAAATGGAATGGGCGGGCAGGGCAGGAAGCCGGTCCTGTTTTTGTGCTGGATATCGGCAAAGCCGATCAACTTTCGCAGTGGAAAAACGAAGTTCGTCTACCTTATAGCGATGGTGAACCTGCTGGCATGTCTGGCTTGATGCCGGTGGCCAGGCAATTCAAGGGCACTTTGTATAATATCCACGAAGGTAATTTTTCATCGATAGTTGCCGGTCATATAGATTTTAAAGATACTCAGCGTGAGATGAAGCTTGCTTCTTTGCTCAATCAAACTGCGCAAGAAAAGCTTGCTGGCGGTATTCCTTCTAATCTGGTGTATGCCGATGTGGCGCAACGTGGAAATTTGCTCAGTGCTACGAAAAGGCTGGATCTTGCGCATCAGGCGATTGCCAAATGGCTCGAGCACTATTGAACATGAGTATGTATTCGGTTAGTTCTTGAAGTACCAAATAGTCTGTAGTACCAGGGCAAAAAGACGTTTAATAAAAGTGCCCTCGCGAAGCCACTAAAAAGAAGTCGTTACCACAACCAAGCGTGGTAACGCTCCCGCCGACGCCGAACTGGTGCGGGCTTCACAAAGGGATTGAGAAGGCATTTATGAGACGAGTTTAGCGCTACTACCCAGTCTTTGCGGCACCGCTAAAGGACAGGCTGTTGCCATGTTTGGATCGGCATGTGTTAGATGAATAGTTACGAACTGGAAGGCTTCATTCAAAGTCTTCGGTGATTGCACCGTTCATCGGACGTTACCTATCAATAAAATCATGGTGCCAGTAATTTCTGGACTTGTTGGTTTGGCTTTCCAGAAAGTTCTCACTAAAAACTAAGTCAGAAATTTATCTAACACACGTTTGAGATCAGCCATCAAGGCTGGCTTTTGCAGAAAATCATCCATGCCCACTGAAAAGGCTGTTTGTGCATCCGAGTGACCGGTCAATGCCACAATCGGTACTCGCTTTCGCTGGTTTCTAAGTTCTTTCTCGCGAATCAACATAGTGGCATAAGCACCGTCAATGCCAGGCAGACCAATGTCCATTAAAATCAGACCGATGTGCGAATGGTCGTGGTCAAGCGCTTCTTCGCCGCTGCCAACGAGAACGGCTTCGTAACCGAGCTTCGTCAACTGGCGCCTCGTCAAATCACGCAGCATAGGATCATCTTCTACAACAAGAACTAAAGGCTGAGGCATTTATGCGACGCCCTCTTCTCTAAATGCAATGTCGAACCAGAATTTTGAGCCTTCACCAAACGTTGTCTCCAGCCCAAACGTTCCGCCCATTAGTTCGACCAATTGTTTGGAAATACTGAGCCCGAGCCCTGTGCCGCCATAGACTCTTTTGGTCGAATCTTCTGCCTGGACGAATGGTTTGAATAACTTTTCTTTGTCACCAGATTTGATACCAATGCCTGTATCTGTAATTACAAATCGAATAGTGAAGCTGTTTCCTGTTTTAGAAACCAATTCCGCGCTGATGTCGATTGTTCCGGCGTCAGTAAATTTAACGGCATTATGGGAGAGATTAAGAAGCACCTGACGCAGTTTCAACTCGTCGCCAAAAATATATTCAGGAATTTCTGGATCGACGTTGCCGTTAATGCGAAGCTGCTTGCGGTTTGCTTCCACGGTAATAAGCTGACGGATGTCACCAATTACTGCTCTGATTGGAAACTTTCGATTTTCTAAAATCAACTCGCCCGATTCCATGCGAGCTGATTCCAGCAAATTATTCAGCAATTGTAAGAGCCGCTGGGAAGCATCGAAAATATTGCGTACAACTAAATTGTTGTCTTGCCCTAAATCTTCCGTGGTGAGAAGTTCTGTCATGCCGATGATGGCAGCCATAGGTGTGCGCACTTCATGACTGATGGTTGAGAGGAATCGAGATTTGACGTCGAGGGCGCGCTGCAAATCGATGTTGGTGGCATCGAGAATTTTTGCGCTCATTTCGCGCTCTTGATCAGTGAGCAATCGTTGAGTGAGATCGCGCGTGACTTTGGCGAAGCCTATTAACTTGTCCGCCTCGTAGACGGCTGTAATGACTACATTTGCCCAGATCAAGCTGCCGTCTTTGCGAACGCGCCAGCCTTCTTCCTCATAGCTGCCGGTGGCATGCGCGATTTCTAATTCGCGCTGCGGATGCTTTCGCTTTTGCGATTCTTTTGTATAGAACAGCGAGAAATGTTTGCCTATTACTTCGTCGGATTGATAGCCGTTGATTCGCTGAGCGCCTTCATTCCATGTCATAACATTGCCTTCTGGGCTGAGCATGAAGATGGCGTAATCTCGGACGCTATTCACCAGCAATTTAAATATCTGTTCGTTGTGGGAAGCTAATTTGCGCTCCGTAAGATCGCGGGTGACCTTTGAGAAACCTATCAGTCTGCCGTTTTCGCGAATAGCAGAGATAACAACGTTTGCCCAGATGCGACTGCCGTCCTTGCGTATGCGCCATCCCTCCTCTTCATAACGTCCTTGCTCAGCGGCAATTTCCAGTTCCTTTTGCGGATGTTTACTAGCTTTGGCTTCCTCGGTATAAAACATTGAAAAATGCTTGCCGATTGCTTCATTTGCGCTGTAGCCTTTGATACGCTCGGCGCCGTCATTCCAGGTGACAATGTTGCCCTCCCTGTCGAGCATGAAGATGGCATAATCTACAACACCTTGAACAAGCAGGCGAAAGAACTCTTCGCTTTTGGCTAGGTCATCTGTCAGGTCCTGATTAGATCTCGGCTCTTCGGTCACGTTTTTACCCACTCAAAAAAGCGCATTGGTAAATAAAGTGTACAGTACTGAATAGATAGTTCTGTCGTTCGTTTGTACTCAGACTCTAAGTAAGTTCTGTATTGGTCGTTTGCGATTAGAGATTTCCATGCGTGAGCGTTCGTTTTTTCTCGAAGTCTGTGGTATCGCCTGCAGTATCGTCAAGTGGCGCATTAAAACTGATGCTTGCTAGAGGAACTTTGTCGCCTTTCTGGCTGTCATCGCCTTATAATTGAGGACCTTGTGAGCTCTTCAGTCGCTTGTTTCTGGAATACAGTTAATATTACGAAGGTTTGCAAGAGGCGACTCCTTAACCTAGCCTTTACCCTGGCAAAGCGACCATTACCTCAAGCAATAGCACTGGTATCCCCTGGCGAGCCCCTCGAGAAAAGGATTTATGATCTGGTTAATGTCATTTCTAATGTGTGGTCTATTTGCAAGCTGCATTTTGTTCGTTCTACTGCCTGAACTCCGCCCAGCTTTCATAGCCAAACGTTGGCTAAGTCATTTTCATTATCATCGTCATTACATCGATTAAATTCATTGTCCTTCGCGCCGGCTCTAGTCAAGCTGGCGCGTTTTTCTATCTATTTACTAGCTCGAATAGCCGGTCTTCTGACCGTTTCCACCCGACAGCCGCGTAAAATCCCCACTGGTTGTGGCTTTTCTTTCAATAATCTCATTAAAAAGGGCGGACTGGGGGGTGGCTATCCCAATCAGGCGCCCATATACTAGCCGTCACAGTCACTGGAGTTAATCATGCCAGCCGCATCAGCCGGACTTTTCATAATCGACTTCATCGCTAGACCCTTTGCGAAGATTTTCGAGAAAATGCCATTTGTGGCATTGCTTCTCTGTTTGATGATTTATGGCGTCGTCGCCTATTTCATCGTCAAAACGACTTTTCTGGCCGACCAACACGACTAATATTTTTCACTGGGCACAATAGCCATTATTCGTGCAGGACTGCCCGTGCCGTCTTTGATTGGCAGTGGCGCACATATGAGTGTTGCCCCTCGAGCTGGCAGCTGCTCTAGATTGGCTATATTTTCAATTAGATAAAGACCTTGCCCAAGGACCAATTTATGAACTGGATAGTCCCTGGAAAGTCCATAATCAGCTGAAATTGTGTCCACGCCAAGACCCTGCACATGGCAGTGCTTGATCAGATAATCGGCTGCGGCTGCGCCAAACGATGGATAGTGCATGCTGCCGTCTTTGCCGACGTTGCGGTAGGCGGTCGCGTCTTGCCAGCGTTGCCCCCAGCCCGTTAAGAGCAAAACAACCGAGCCCGTTGGAAATTTGTCTTTTTTTTCCAACGCCTGTATTTTTTCGGGCGTCAACAGGTAGTCTGGGTCTGCCTTGACCTCGTCACGCACATCGATTACAACGCACGGGCGGACAAAAGTTTCAACTTGTAGTTTGTCGATTGAAGCCTTGCCGTCAAAAAAGTGCGTGGGCGCGTCTACATGGGTACCGTAATGTTCGGGTGTACAGAACTTGCCGTTTGCATAGCCGTTTTTTTTTACCGAATAAAGCGGCTCGTAGGTGAAAGATACCGCCCCTTCATGGAAATCGGGCAGACCTGGACCCAGAACATGCGTCAGGTCGATGATTTTGTTTGAGGCAATAGCAGAATCCAGATTGTTTTCCGCGGCCCAGGCGCGTTCAACACCCGCTCCACAGATGACGCTCATTGCACCCAGCATGCTCAAAAGGAGAGTGCGTCTCGCTTTAGCCATGTTTGACCGAAATCAATTTGATCATCAGCTTATCGCTGTGTAGATGCACAAGACCGACGTATTGTTCGATGAAATTCTTCACTGTGCCGCCAGGGACTGTGCCTTCAAGCGTGTATGTCGCCTGGTCGAGTGGCTGTCCTTCATACCCGTATGTGTTGTACTGAAAGGTCACATCTGAGATTGGTTCTTGATTGTAATTGGCGACACGCACCCAAACAACCGGACTATTGATGATCCAGAAGCCCGAAATATGCCAGTCCACCAGCTCAAGATAAGTGTTTTTGGTCAGCGCTTCGTCGCCGCCTTCTGGGGCGCCGCAACCGCCCAGACAAAGCAATGTGGAAATAAAAACGCCGACAGAAATGAGCATTGTGCACACAATTGGTGCTCGATGCTTATTGTTTGGTGTCCTGGGATTGGAAAGCATTGCCTTGCTGCGTTACCTTGATACGACTAGATCGCCACTTACATTGGCACCCAACCGAGGTTAGCCGCAATGCCGAGAAGGACGAGTGCTGCAAAAAATATTGCTATGCCAAAGAACATCGGTTCTCCGTCTGCCAATTTGCGCGCGCTCCCTTCTTCTTGACTGCTTGTTCCCAAATTATATATGTAATTGCCTCGTTGCAACTGAGAAAGCGCTCACGGTGTGTTTCGTTTCGGATGGTCTTGTTGATTTTTGAGGCTCTATGCCTCTGTGGCGAGATTGAATTTTGCTAGAATTCTAGGCCCGTTTGTAGGCATTTAAATCAGATGCGAACTCATTTTTCGCGACAGACAGCCGGTTTCTTCTTGATCGGTATTTTCAGTGCCACCACTGTTGGGGTTAAAGCTGAACAGTTGCAAAAAGCAACTCTAACTCAGCTAGAGACGCCTGCCGCGCCTGCTGCTGCTGTTCGTAAAACGGTCACATTATGTATTGGTGGCGGCGCCATCAAATCAGTCAGTGCACTTGGTGTGCTGCGCGTTCTAGAAAAGAACAAAATTCCTATTGATTACATTTATGGTACTAGCGCAGGTGCAGCGGTCGGCTCACTTTATGCAGCCGGAGTACCCATCGATGAAATCGAAAAAATCTTTGTCAATGGTCAATGGCAACACACAGTGTCAAATCATTTGCTGTACAAAGCAGTCTGGTCGCCCATGTACAACGCCGTTTCTATTGGCGCACATAATCATTTTCCTGGTGTTTTAGAAGGCGCACCCTACGAAAAATTGCTGCATAAATATCTACCCAAAACTTTTGCCGAATTGAAAATACCGTTTCGAGCAGTTGCTACTGATTTGTGTTCGGGACAACCGGTCGTTGTCAAAACAGGTGATGTGACTCGCGCTGTCTTAGCTAGTTGCAGTCTGCCACTCGCTTTAAAGCCAGTGGAGTTTGAAGACAAATTGTTGGTCGATGGTGGCGTCGCCGCTAATTTGCCTGCGACTTGCGCCAAAACTGATGGCGAAGCAGATGTGATTATTTCCGTTTATACAGATGGCAGCATTCGTGCTCGCGATAAATCTTATTTCTCTTCTTTAGCGCGTATCCAGAGACGCACAGTGGATTTATTTTGCGCCCAGGCTGACATTCAGTCGGCTAAAAATTCTGACGTGTTGATCGTGCCAGACATAGATGACATTCCAATTATGACAACAGACAAGCGTAAAGTTAGAGAGTCAATTGAAGCGGGCGAAAAAGCGGCGTCTGAGATGTTGCCCGCTATTCGGGCGAAGCTTGGCTTGTCGGAGCCTGTTGCGACTAACTAAATCTACTTAGATATGAAAACTTTTTGCTTCTAAATCAGTGAGCTCGAGTCCATTGAGTTTGACGCAATTGAGACGACCATCATGCAAATCAGTGCTCAGGCGTCTGAGCGCAAACACGAGCGCGCCCTGGTGCCAGAGGTTGAATGGCGGCTGGACAATGACAAGGCGCTCTTGCTGGGCGAGGGCGCCTATGGCTGTATCTTGACCGCCTGTGTCGTCGACCAGCACATTAATGATGTCAGCTTTGGGGTAAACAGCAGCAAGCACTGACTGGGTATGCTTTTTCAGCTCCCCAAAGGAGGGCTCGTCGTAAAAACAGGGAAGCGATAATCCAAATTCGATTTTCCATATTACTAAGTGTATCCACCAGGAATGTCAGGGCTTTGCTAAACTCTTATGAAAGCATGCTAAGAGTCAGGAAATTGCAATGAAATTGAGCGAAGACAGGCTCGACCTAATCCGTTTCGGCTTTGTTGCTGCCCTTGCCATGTGGGCGCTGTGCACCTTCAGCACTTTTGTGGAATGGATGAAAACGGGCGAATTGTTCGCTATCGTTAAAGACGGGCGACCGTATGTGTCTGATTTTTCGATTTATTATGCAGCCGGCAAGATTGCCTGGCAGGCGATGCACGCGCCCACAAACATTTATGACATCGTCTTGCAAGATCAGGTGCTCAAAAGTGTCATTGCTCCGGTTGCGCCTGAACAGCCCTGGTTTATTCAGTGTCCGCCGCCATTTTTTGTTGTCGCGGCGATTTTCCCTTTTTTCAGCCTGCCTGTGGCCTGGAGCATCTGGGTGGTGGCAGGCGACATCTTCTTTTTCTGGGCATTGCATTATTTGCTCAAAGATTCACTGCGCAGTCGCAAAGATTTTATTGTTCTCTCAATTGGCATCGCCGCATCGTTTCCCTTCTGGGTTTGTAATCGATTGGGACAGGCAGCACTACTGACGGTGCCGTCGGCGATTTTATTTTGGACGCTTGTAAAAAATGGGAAAGCTATAGAAGCTGGCATGTCCACGGCTTTGTTGCTTGTGAAGTTTCAGTACCTACCATTTCTAGGGCTCGCTGGAGCGGCCCTAGGACGCGTGAAATTTGTGGTCAGTGCCATTATTTCGTCCGTTGTGGCGATGCTTGGCTCTGGCCTGGTTCTTGGCATGCAGAACATTTTCGATTATCCCAAGATGGTTATGGAAGGCGAGTATAAAGTTGGTACCTATAGCGGAGTCAATCCAGCCGACCAGCAAAATTTGCGGGCGCTTCTCGTTCGCATTACTGGCGCTGATTCAGCCATGGTCAACCGGGTTTGCATCATCAGTTGTCTTGTAGTGGCGTTTATTGTATTTGCTTTCTGGTTGAAGGGGCTCAAAAATGTCGAGCTGCAAAACCGCTTTAAATTTCTTGCCACTTTAACTATTTGCTGTATGTTGTACTTCAGCCCGCACGCGCATAAACAGGATTATTTGTTGCTTACGGTGCCAGCCTCCTGGATTTGGCTTGAGTCAATTCGAGCTGAATTTGCCGGCGCTAAGTGGATGAAGCGTTTTGTTATATCGCTGCCATTTATTTCTTGGGTGATGTTTGTGGTAGATCAGGTTCATCCAGTTGTGCCACCATTTACTTTGCTTTTACCAGTGCTGGTGTACGCTGCATATGAGACGTTTTGTGCCGTTGAAAAAAAGTAGGTGAATAATCGTGGATTATGAAGGCTTGAATCCTGTATTTCCTTTGACGAACGCACATGTGATGACAATAGCTGGTGCTTTTTGGTTGCGTAAGCGCGATACCAAACATGCCCTTGCCACTTCCGAACCCCGCTTATTTAGCGTTGCGCCAAAGACCAAGTTGCTTGGCTATTGCTGCATCGATCCTGTCGACAAAGAGCGTCCAACCCTGATTGTGGTGCATGGGCTGGAGAGTTCTAGTGAGTCTCCTGATGTGGTCAATATCGCCGAGAAAACAATACTTGCTCGCATGAATGTTGTGCGTCTGAATTTGCGCAATTGTGGTGACACAATGCGCTTGTCGCCCACTTTGTACAACGCCGGCAATAGCGCAGATATTCTTGCTGTTGTTAAAGAGTTGAGAGAGCACGATGGTCTACGCAATATCTTTGTCGTAGGTTATTCGCTTGGTGGCAATATAGTCGTGAAGCTAGTAGGCGAATTAGGAACTGACGCGGCAAAATACATAAGCGGAGTGTGCGCCATCTCGCCAGCAATTGATCTAGCCGCCTGCGTGGACGTGATGAACCGTGGTTTTAATCGCATTTACGCGCAGCGCTTTTTAATTAGTTTGAAAGCGAAAATTCGCAAAAAGCATAAAATTCAAATGTCGATTCCTCTTGAACCTTTGAAGCGAGTAAAGACCGTTCGCGCTTTCGACGATCTTTACACGGCACCCGATGCGGGTTTTAAAGATGCTGCCGAATATTATGAAAAATCGAGCGCGATTAAGCTGCTCGATAAAATTGCTGTGCCATGTTTGATCATTACAGCGAAAGATGATCCGCTAGTGCCGTTTTCGCAGTTTGAAGGCGACGCTTTGAAAAACAATAGCAATATCACGTTGCTTGCGCCAAGTTACGGTGGTCATGCTGGTTTTATCAATCGTAATAAGCATGAAGATGCTCATCACGCTCTGGACGCAGGCATCGTTCTGGATAGATTTTGGGCTGAAAATCGCGTTTTGCAATTTTGTGATTTGATTCATCGTGGTCGTTATGGCGCACACAACATTTAAGACACGACTGCTTATATTTTTGTCTGCAGCTGCTTTGAGCAGCATTAGTGCTGCTGCAATGGCTCAAGGGACTGTCGGCAATATTGATAGCTTTGTTTCTGAGACCGTCAAAACTCCCTTCAAGCAAACGCCAGTGCACGGTAAAATTGACGGCATTGATTTTAAACCGATCATGGCCGAAATAATATTTATGCGCTCAGATGCAGCACCTGGGCGCACACCAAACGGAGGCGATAAAATAAGCTTCAAAGATGGTGGCGGCAGACAGATTGATGTCACTGTCTATACTGCCAATAAATTTGAAGATGTTATTTACACTCAGGCGCCTTCACCGCGAGTGCCAGGAAAAACGAGTCTAGGTGTAGTCATTGATTTGCGAAACTTGAACCAAACCGACTTCGGCATTCGGCTTTCGCTGGGGAAGTTTTCGGAAGCAAAAACGCAGCCTGTCTATGTGATTTTTCGACTGGACCGCGACAACTGGTTGGAAGGCTATATCTATGCGCAAGTGCATGAGCGCGTGCTTTTTTAGCTTCTAGTCCCTAATTGGTGTGGAGGCAGCCAGCCCCCACGAGGCAAGAATTTCTAACTCTTCTGCCGCCGACTTTGCTTTTTTGAATTTTGTGTTGCTCTGTCCTTTAACCTGTTTTTCGCAGGCAGCCCACGTCAAATGGCGTTGCACAACACCGTTTTGATAACTTAAGTAGGAAATTTTAGCAGGGGCATTTCCGCGTCCGGCAGATGAGCTGCCAGATGAACTACTCGATGAGCCTGCCTTCTTTGCTTCAGGCAGTGGTTCTTCATCAGGCAGATCGGTCAAGTCAACAAAATAGCCATCCAGTGGTCCACTATATAAAGGCTCGTGCTTGCCTTTGGATTGGGCGACTGCAATGGCGTCGCACCGTTCATTGCCAGCAAAACCAGAATGACCGCGCACATATTTCCAGCTAATTGTCGCTGGTTTTATTAATGTCACCTGACGTAAAAGTTCTTCCCAGTGTTCGCGATTGGCTACATCTTTGCCTTCAGCGCTTTTCCAGCCGCGAGCTTTCCAGCCAAAAATCCACTGAGTGATACCACGAATGACGTAGATAGAATCTGTGTAAATGATGACATCGCACGTTAGTGGCGGCTTCAATAATTGCAGGGCATGAATTGTAGCAGCAAGTTCCATGCGATTGTTTGTGGTGTCGCGATTATTACCACCAATTTCTTTGACCGTACCGTCCGGGAAAGCGACGATGCTGCCCCAGCCACCTGGACCGGGATTGCCTGAACAGGCTCCGTCCGTGAAAATGACAATGGATTGCTCTGAATCTTTTAAACCTGTCGACAAGTTCACTCCTGGCAACGCCAAAATAAAATGCTCTCGCTGAAGCAACTTGCATTATATCATTTTTTCTGAAGGTGATAAAAGTATGTCGTTAGGCACCATATACGGTGCCTAATGTTGGCTGATGGTAAGAACAGTATAACGATTTCTGAATGGACCTTAACGCAGCAAAAGTTTCGCGCGAGATCGTACCAATCTCAGTCCTTTACGCCGACTATTTTGTTGACGGTACCGCCTGCAGTACCAATAAATGAGTTCTGGATGTTTTTCTGTTAGATTTACTTGGGCACAGTATGCCACTAGCAATCTTTAGATATATTCCGAAACTTCCGATGAACAGGTTGCATTTTTGGCAATTCGTGCCAATCTAGTATTGGCTGGCTTATGGGATTGATTGTTCAGTGCATACGGACCCCGTGCCCCGCAAGGCAAGCGAAAAAGAAGAATATCAGCGTAGTGACTCAATGGCTGAGATTGCTCTGCCACCGGCGGAGCCGATTCGCGCTCTGGCACTGACGCTTAAAGAAGCTCTTGTAGCTGAAGATAAAAAGGCTGTAAGAGCTGCATGTGCAAAAATGCTTGAGGTGCTTGCCCAATTTTATGGTGTCGAGCCGCCCGACATCAAGATTCTCAATGCCAGACCATTAAAAACAAGTGAAAAATGGATAGTTGAAACATTTGGAGATTACAGTCCTGATACTGCCCGGATCCGTCTGTGGATGCGCACTGCTGTGCAAAAGAAAGCCACTTCCTATGGCGTGATGCTCAACACCCTCGTGCATGAGTTCTTTCACCATCTGGATATGGTTTCGTTGAATTTGCCTGAAACCTATCATACGCGCGGCTTTTATGAGCGGGTGGGCTTGCTTTACCATCATATCCAAGATACTCCGGTCAAAAAAATCGTATGGAGGTCTCAGTCCGACGGCACTTATCACGTCGATTGGGGCAAAACGATGTCCCGGTCAAGCGGAAAATAGCAGTTCTGGCGCTTACAGCAGTAAGTCGGTCTCTGGAACTTTTCACCACCCCATTAGTCTGACCAGTTGGCTGAAACTGTAAGAGACTCGAACTGGGGGCGTCTGTGAAGGCAATTCAAACCATTGTTAGTGGTAGTCTTTTGAGTGTAATAGCATTGTGCGGAGTAGGTGCTGAAGCTCAAGAGACTCATGCTCAGAAAGCGCAGAAGAATGATGCGCTTAAGCAAGTCAACAACGTCCAAGCTGAAACCAAAGATCTCGAACAGTTCACAGTCCCGCCGCCGATAACCGGTTTTCACCCAATTAAAAAGATTGTTCAGCCAATCAAGAACCTGGAAACCACGAGCGAACAATTAAACAAGGAAGCGACCAAGTTAGAGCAACCCCTGTCTACTCTTCGTCAGCCCATTCTAGATGTTCAACACGGCATGACGCACGTGGATAACCGCGTTACAATAATGCAGGCTGAAATCTGCGGTACGCAAAACCAGGTAAAAGGTGTGCGTTCAGATATCGCTGATATGCGCAAAGACATACAAAAGTTGAAAGAGCCAGTGGTGGCACTGCAAGAGCCGACGGAGAAAGTGGCCGGGCCACTTGAAGCGGTGCAAAAGCAGTTAAAAGTTGTATTGCTAGCCATATTTATCGGCTCAATGGCAACGGCCTTTGGTATACCGCTCACATTCGTGATTTTGTGGAAGTATCGGGCTAAATTTTTCCCTGGACTGTCTCACGAGCACATCTCGCATCACCTTCAAAATACCTTTCCATCGAAAGTTTGACATTTGTCAATATCGCTCGATATCGAAAGTCTGGACGACCTTTGGGCTTGAATGAATTCTACTGTTGCCGCGTGACATCCGGGGTGCCTGCCTGCAACGGTGAAGACTGGCGGGTTTCGGCGGATTCTCCAATGCCTGTTGTTATTTGAGTTACGAAGAGCTTTTTCGTCCACACATGGTTGTATGATCTGAACATTGCCAGGTCGTTATCGGAGGAGCCCTATTTCATGTCTGACATGATTAAAATCAAGAGAAAAGAGCGTATTTATCTCGAAGAGTGGATACTTACCGTCAATTCGCTCGATAACATTCGTCTGTGCAAAGAAAAATTTCATAACGGTAAAGATGCTGACGGTAAAGCCTTCAGAACGCCTGTTGAAGAAGGCGATACCGAAGTCTATATTGAAGACCAGGACAAATGGGTCAATATCTTCCATTACCGCGACGAAGAATATTGCATCGCATTTGACATGCCTCAGGGCCCGACAGAAACCAAAATCTGGGCCATTGCAGGAGACATCGCACGGGCCCTTGAAGCACGCATGGTCGGCGATGATGGAGAATCTTACGATCCAGACACTCTCGAACCAAATAGCAAAGCTGACGCTGACGGCGCCGATGATGTCGAAGAAATAGAAGAGGAATTCGACGACGACGACGAAGATGTCGAAGAAGAGGAAGAAAAGTAAGCGCCTTTTATGCAAATCAATTGCGCAGCTATTCTCAGCGATCTCGATGGAACTTTAATAGACTCGGCAAGATGTGTTGATCATGCCTGGGAAACCTGGGCGAAGCTGCATAATCTTGACCCCGAGCAAATCAAGGTGGCTGCACATGGCATGCGCACTGCAGATAGTCTCAAATTTATCGCGCCTCACTTACACCTGCCCACCGAGATAAAAGCGCTTGAAGATCTCGAATGCGGTTGTGTTGATGGACTGGTGGCAATTAATGGTGCTCATGAGCTTTCTGCTGCAATTCCTCAGTCTGCCTGGGCGATTGTGACTTCGGGCTCGACGCGTCTGGCTAATCACCGCCTGGCAGCAGTTGGGTTGACTCGACCAAAATTACTTGTCACCGCAGACGATGTAACGGAAGGCAAACCCAGTCCACAATGCTATTTGAAAGGTGCTGCCGCTCTTGGTGTCGCTCCTGCAAAGTGTGTGGTGCTTGAAGATTCACCCAACGGTATCAAAGCGGGAAAAGCCGCCGGGGCTGTCGTCATCGCTATTGGCGTCAGTCGTGGAGAGCATGATATTGGCGCCGCCGACTATGTCGTGCATGACCTCAGCGATATAAAAGTTGAAACTACCGGTGATGGCAATTTGACCATCCGTTTGCGTCAAGGATCATCGGCCAGCAACAAGCAGAATTGATTCACTCGAGGCAGTTTAATGTACGTACGCAAATATGTCTCAGTTCAAATCATCTGGCACTTTTCCTGGCTGGCCACTACGATCTTTTTTGTTCTGGCTTGCGCTGCTTATTTTGCCTTTGTTTATTTGAAATGGACGATGATTGCGATTCCGTTTTTGCCCGTTGCCACCATTGGTACGGCGGTCGCTTTTTATGTCGGTTTTAAAAATAACGCCTCATACGATCGCCAATGGGAAGCAAGAAAAATCTGGTCAGAAATCGAACATCTCAGCCGCTTTTGGGCGATGATTTTAACTCAAGCGAAGGTCAATGGGCTGGATGCAGGCGTGCATAATTCGATGATTGCTCATCGTCTAGTTTATCGACAAATTGCCTGGGTGAACGCTCTCAAATATGCTCTGCGAAACGAGTTTGCAATTGAAGACGTTGATAATTCGCAGCATTTGCAGGTCACTCTCGTGCGAAAGTTCGATGCGAATCAAATTATTGAATTTAGAGAATTGCTTGCCAAATTTATTTCACCGATAGAAGTCGATGAAGTGATCGACACCCATAATATCTGCGCCCGCTTGCTGACGAAACAAATGGATGATCTCAATTCATTCAGAGATGAGGGGTTATCGACTGAGGAATATATAAAATTGCTCGATGTTCTCCAAGCTTTAAGCCAGCAACAGTCGGCAACTGAAAGGATCAACCGCTTCCCGTTTCCTCGGCAGTACGCTCACTTCAGCGCAATCTTCGTCTACATATTCATTCTCTTGCTGCCATTTTCATTGCTCAATGAACTCAATAAAAATGATCCAGGGATGCTGTGGTTGATGATTCCAGTTAGTGTTTTGTTGTCGTGGATTTTTTATACGATGGAAAAAGTCGGAGATAGTAGCGAAAATCCTTTCGAAAATGGATTGAACGATGTGCCGATGACCAGCATTTGTCGTGACGTTGAGATTGATTTGCGTTCGATGCTCAGAGAAACATCGCTGCCAGACCGTTTGCGTCCGCGCGAAGGCATTTTAATGTAGATAACTGGTCTGCATATTTATTGCACTCAATAATAGTTCCTACTATTGTTTGATTTTCTTCTCGACAAAAGTTAGTTCTCTTACTATGTCTCTAATTTTCAATTCGGACTGGAGCGAGTCTTCCAGCTCAAGATAGTCACTGATGACATGTAACTTTTTCATTGAATGCATGATTTGAGTGATAAAGTCGATCGTAGTTGTCGTCAGTCTTACCACTACGATTGGCGTTTGCTTATACCTTGCATCCAAACGAATCAGGTTTACTAGCTCCAGAGAACGCGACTCGTCAAACATCAGACAGATCATGAATAGGTCTATACCGTTTTGGGCGCATAGTCGTTGAGCCGCAGTATAAGTTGTCGCCTCTAGAATCTCATGATCTGTTAAGGCTGAACGCAACAGGCAAAAAGAAGAGGGTGACGTTGCTAATAAAATGCGGGCCATAGTTCACGACCTGGCTGAATGCCACAAAGAATGACAAAAATTCCGTGGATTTCCTTAGGTCAACTGGTTAAAAGACTCTGTGCTCTCAATTCCTCATGGCGCCGTTTAGTGTCTTTAGGGTGTTAAGGATGAAGATGACTTTTTCGCGACTATAGTCTGAATCTATTACACCACATTTTGAAGAATATAAAATCAATCTTCCTGTGAAGACTAGGAGTGACTTTCTGTCAGTTGATGGTGCGCAAGGATCACTGGATTTATAAAAGTTTTGGGGGGCTTGTAAGTGCTAAACCCTGATTTCGTCGGAATAGAGACATTGTCCACGAGTCTATTTTTAGACGAATGATTTTTTAAGCCAATTTTAGAGAAAGATAGTTGTACTATCGAGTCGAAAGAACAGGGCCGTCGAAGGGTTTTCTTCGTTGCTAGCAAGATCCACATCTTTCACTTGAGTCTGTCTTCTTTCTAAAAGCCTTTGCCCTAACCCACTCGAATGTTGATAACATAGATGCCTCGGACAAAAAGGTGAAGTCTATGGATCTTAATGCCTGGATTGCCAAATTGAAATTGGCGCGCTCTCACAAGCAAATGTTTGCTCTACTTGACGAATTTCGTAAGGGTGAGTGGACTGACGAAGAGCGTTCCAAAATTGCTCATATCTATATTCGCCTGCTTGACATCCTGCAGCCTGCCGCGGCCTCCGATGAGAGCGAAGCTGTAGTTGCCGAGTCTGAGCACGACGGTCCGGTCTGGTACGAAAAAATGTAATGCATGCGTTGGATCTAAGATGCGAGCGATATTAGCAAGTTCGGCTCTGTTAGCCCTTAATGTCACTAGTTATTGCTGCATTGCAACGAGTGCTGCCACTCCTCAATCACAGCTAACCGATTTATGTAAATTGCCAATATATTCTTCGCCTTCGCGGCTTTGGACCTTTTAAGTTGTAATCGTCCCATACAGAACAGGTAGACGCCCTGCGGATTTGAGTGTGCGGAACTCGACAGGTGGTTTGACGGTCACCTCATCAGGTGCAACAGATGCACTGTAAGCCAGCATTTTGAATCACATCTTGGTGCTAAGATCTGTCCATCGGTTGAAATCCACGGTATCCACTGCATGCCAAGCGGCTTGTAGTCTGTTTTATAGAACGGTTTTATGATTATGGAGATGTTTAGATGGCAGATAACAATTCGGTGATCGCAGTATTTGCAACACACCCTGACGCTGAAGCTGGAATCAAAGAACTGCAAACAGCAGGATTTGATATGAAGAAGCTCTCGATAGTCGGCAAGGACTATCATACAGAAGAGCATGTTATTGGTTATTACAACCTGGGCGATCGTATCGCTAGCTGGGGCAAAACCGGCGCTTTCTGGGGCTGGATCTGGGGCCTCGTTTTCGGTTCGGCTTTCTTTTTCGTGCCTGGTGTTGGTATGGTCATGGTTGGCGGACCAGTCGTAAGCTGGCTCGTGGGTGCTCTGGAAACAGCAGTTGTTGTTGCTGGATTCAGTGCTTTAGGAGCTGCTCTTATCGGTATGGGAATTCCTAAAGACAGTGTTATCAAATATGAAACTGCTTTGAAAGCAAACAAATTCCTCGTCATCGTTCATGGCACAGCTGATGAAGTCAATCGCGCCAAATCAATCCTCGATTTGCACAAAGCCGAAGACTCGACTGTTCATGCCGATCACGAAGCCCTCGTGCCAACAGCATCTGGTGCTGCTAAATAGTCTGTTTAGGACCGTATAGACTCCTGAATTGAACGAAAGTCGATCACCGCGGTGGTCGGCTTTTTGTTTAGGGCAGAGAATTAGGCACTATTGGCAGTGGCTTCGCTATGGGCTACTTATCCTGCAGCCTTTGTCTGAGATTCAGCATGACGTTCGAAATTAAACATAGTCTCCCTTTCTGGTGAGCGCTTGAGGGCGGACCATCCTCCGCTTTGTGAGTAGCAGTTTGTTCCAAGAATTCGCAGAGACTTTAAGGCCTCTTCACGTACCCACCCGTTGTCGTCTTCTGCTAGGGTCTCGAGAAGCATTCTTGGTGTTTCAATGCTTTGCGCCAGTCCATGCCGGACAGTGATATCGTCATCCGATCTCAATAGATTTATGATGCATTCGTCGCAAGAAGGGTTGCAGCCGACGGCAATGCGCACATCTGGACTTTCGTCATGTGCCAGATGCCAGAGTAAATCAAGGGGTGTTGAAGGATTTTCCGCTACACGAATTCGAATTTTTTCGCAACGATGCCCGGCGAGCACTCGAAGCTGTTGCGAACTCATTTCTGTCGAACCAGCCCGTATGTATAATTCAAGCAGATCTGTATTTAGTTTCTCAGCTTGCATAATGCCGCACCTCCGAAACGTGTTACCAAAGGTGGTGTATTAATGATGAAATATTGAGATACGTGGGTAACCGTTTTAAGGATAGTGGGCTCCCACTGTCAGTTTACCAGATTTGGACGTTCCTGGTACGAGATCGCAGACAAATTTTTGAGCAACTTTTTCAAAATGTACTCAAACGTGGCAAACTTGTTTTCTAGTTTGACTTGAACACTGGCAACGATTATGGCTGTCTGACTGCTTTCCATGTGAGAATTGCGGCTGTGCATTATCTCGAACACTCAATCGATCTCAATCAGGAGAATGTCTGCGCATCATATTTAATACTTTTGATTGCAGAGAATTTAGACGAAAGCTGAACACTGCTTTGGCCTACCTTGAGTTGTGGTGCCAAAATCTTGTTACTGAAATTTCTCTGGTCGCGGTCCAACTGCTCTGCCGAACATATCGACGAGATTTTTGTCCATCGGCGTATCTTGCATGAATGAAGGATCGAAAATATAGAGCTTACCATCGTGCATTTTCATATTTTTGAGGTTCCAGTCGATGCGCTTGCCGGCTTTGTTTAGAGCCTCGCCAGCAGCGTAATACTGGTCGACCAGTTTGGAGCGATCGCGTTCGCTGAGTGTCCGCTCAATGAGCTGGTCTCTCAAATTGTCTCCGTTGCCAAGTTGCTGCATTTTGATCGCGGGATAGCTATCTTCTGTTTTGCCCATTTCGATAATTTTTGGTGTGGGTATTTTCAGAGAATTCAAAACGTCAAACATTGATTTGACTTCAGATACATCTTTGTCTTTATCTTTGAATACTTTAGTGAGAGTACCGTCGCCGTTTGAATAAACGCTTCCCTCGTCTTCGCCGCCAATCCTCTTGGTTTTGTCGAAAGAGATAATGCGATTTGGGTCGTTTATTTTTGACTCGGACGATTCGGTGAATCTAATTTTCGCCATGCCACCGTCGGCGGCACCGAGTGCTGCACCGAATATTGCGAATTGCCCCACTGCTGATTCGATCTGGTCGCGACTGGCAAGTCCATGTCCACTTGTAAGCGATTGTGATTCTGCATTGACGAAACCAGCTGGCAATCCAGAAAGTGCTCCGCGCAGGGCGCCTCTACTGATGCCCTGCAGTGCGGAATCTTCGCTGATTTGAGCGAATGTCTTGAATGATTTGAGCGCCTTTCCGGTTCCTTCCAATGTGCCGAATGTTGCGCCATCCGTAAGGGCTAACGCCGCTTTCTTTTGCCAGAAGCTTTCTTTATCGTCAACAGGAGTCAGCACTCCTCCCATCAAAGCTCCTGCTAATGCGCCTTCGCTTGCAGCCGATCGAAAAGGAGTGGCCAATCCTGACAAACCATAGCGAGCAGCCGCGCGCGAAGCGATGTACGGAAGCATGCTCCCTAAAAGTTCGCCGCCCTTTTGTGCGTTCGTGGCATGTGGACCGTCCGCTCCGTTAGCGTTTACCAGTTCCATTCTTGGTAAAGAAAGTGTCGTTGCTTTTTCGACTGTCTGTAGTGCGCTGTTTATAGGCTTCTGGATGGCTGCGTAAAACGCCGCGCTGGCGAACTGCGCTGCCTCAGACTGCTTTTCGGCTGGTTTGTCGGACGCTTTGTCTAGAGGTGCCATTGGCTGACTCGCAGGTGTGTGCCCTCACAGTAGTGTCCTGTTGACAGGAAGTCAGTGGGGAAAATACGTAGTGGTTAAAATTGACGATAAAAAACCAGCAGCGACTGCCTGGGCAATCCGTCTGCTGGTCTTTGGAAGCGGTATTAAGCGTGCGCTCGCTAATTATTTAGGGGCTTTAGCGGTGTCTTTGCTATCTTTGGCCTTAACAGACCGGGTGTAGCCGGCTACTTTCGTGCCATCTTTTTTTGTGTAACCAGCAACCTTTTTAGTTTCTGGGGCGGCTTCATCTTTGTCTTTTACGGTTCTTGTGTAACCGGCGACTTTCGTGCCGTCCTTTTTGGTATAGCCCTTGACCTGAACTTCTTTAGCGTTTACAAAGTTGATTGAAAACAGCAAAGCGGCAATGGCCAGTAATAGTGCTTTTCTCATTGAAAATTCCTTAGCGTAATCGGTGTTCTAGACTTAGCCTGTTTATATTAACAGCACCGTGCAGTTTTGCCTTATAATCCATGCATGTCAGTAATTGCGGGAAAAATGACAACGCTCAACCAAGCGCACTGGAATGACACAGTCAGTGTCGAAGTGGCGCAAATTTTGCAACTGCCTAATTTTTCCAGTGAAGACTATGCGGGTAATGTCGTCTATGACGTTGCCATTGTTGGTGGTGGCATTGCCGGTTTGAGTGCGGCACTTTCAGCTGCGCAAAATGGGGCAAGCGTTATTCTTCTCGAAAAAGGGGCGCATCTTGGCTCCGGCGCAAGTGGACGGAACGCAGGCATTCTGGGTGCTGGTGTGAATATGCCAATCACTTCGATGCCGCAAGGTCATCCAGCGGTTTCATTGTGGCAGAGCACATCGGCTTTGGTGCATGAAATATATGAGGAAGCAAAACACACTGATTCGCTACTAAAAACAAAACAAGTTGGAGCCTATTCTTTTGCCACGTCTAAGGCCGCCGTTGAGCGTCTCAAGGCAGAAGCGAAAGCACGCAACAGTTTTAACCTCGAGGCAGAGGTTGTCGCACCTGATGTGGTGCAGAGGTTGACTGGCGATAAAATTGATTTGAATAGCGTGCAGGCCGCTTTGTGGTTGGAAGATGAAGGGCGAATCAATCCATTGACTCTGCTTGCTCAAAGAGCGCGACAGGCAAAACAGCTGGGAGTTCGTTTCAGCGGACACGCAAAAGTGGAAAAATTTTCTGTAGTAGCTAATCTCTGGCAGTTGAGTGTTATTGATCCACGCAGTGAAATTGCTAAAAAGCAACATTTAGATGTGGTCAAAGCCAAATCTTTGATAATTGCTACAGGTCCAATTGAAGAGGCGAATGCTCGCATTTACGCAATCAGTTTTGCTGTAGATTTGCCAGATAATTTTCCATTATTTTGGGATGCGGCTCCTTTTGTTTATTACGATTACCGCTATGGCGACGGTCATTTGACAGTTTCTGGTGGTCGCTATGGCAAAGCGGGTGTTTCTAAAAATGATGGAAATTATCATCGTAAAATGATTGAGGCAGCTCGAGAGTGGCTACCATGCCTGAAAAATACACTTCCGACCTACGCCTGGGCCGTTGATCTGAACGTCACAAACGACATGATTCCGGAAATAAATTACTTCTCAAATGAGTTGTATGGCGCAAAAGTGGCGGGATTAGGCGCCCTTGGGGTGTTACCCGGGATGGTACTAGGCGCGCGTGCAGGAATTGAAGCGGTGCAAAAATCGTCGCGAAAAGCTTGATCAAACACTAGCCGGTCGAGGGTCTTCAGCTTCTTTTTTGATTTGCTAAAAAAGAGAAAATGTCTGACCAAAAAAAGGGAGTTGTCAACTTCTTTAATCTTGAACATTGCCAATATTGTTGCCTTTTGAGTTATCCTTGTGGCAAATCTTTTGTGAAGTGGGGTTGTCATTGACGACAATTTCGCTAGCAAAAAAAGTTAGGTGTTTAAGGAAAAATGACTACGCAAAATCTTTCAAAGGCTTTAACCCAATCGAATGAATTATTGGATCTAATCAGTAAAAAATCGTTGGACGTTGGAGAAAGAGAAAAAGTAATCGCCGACTCTGTCAAATACTGGACTGACCACGTTAATCCCGGTTTCCTGCAATATAGAAAATCAGTTTCTACCGACTATACAGCGGTGGAATGGGACGATGAAGGCGCTGTTTTTCGCGATATCAATGGCAAGACATTCATTGATATGCTTGGTGGGTTCGGCATCTACAATGTCGGTCACCGTCATCCAAAGGTTCTCAAAGCGGTCACCGATCAATTACAGAAGCAAGCGATTCACTCGCAAGAGCTTATTGATCCACTGCGCACGTATCTCGCTAACCTCGTCTCCATGGTCACTCCCGGCGATTTGACCTATTCGTTTTTTACAAATTCTGGAACAGAATCTGTTGAAGCGACGATGAAAATGGCCATGCTCGCCACCGGTCGCCGACATTTTGTGGGAGCGATCGGCGGATTCCACGGCAAGACGCTGGGCGCGCTCGGTGGCACGTCCAAAGCGGTTTTCCGTCAGCCCTTTTTGCCATTATTGAACTGGACTCACATTCCTTTTGGCGATGTTGATGCTTTGAAATCTTGTCTTGAGTGCAACGATTTCTCTGGCAACAAAGTTGCCGCTGTAATGCTTGAGCCTATTCAAGGTGAAGGCGGCATCAACGTGGCACCTCCAGGTTATCTCGCTGCTGCTCGTGAGCTGTGTGATAAATATGGCGCCATGTTGATATTCGACGAAATTCAATGTGGTATGGGACGCTCAGGCAAAATGTTCGCTTGCGAATTTGACGGAGTTGTTCCGGATTTGATGGCTCTAGGTAAAGCCTTTGGCGGCGGCATCATGCCAATTGGGGCATGCGTTGGCACGGCTAAAGTCTGGGAGCGTTATATCGAAAATCCGTTCCTGCATACAACTACATTTGGCGGCAACCCTGCTGCCTGTGCAGCTTCAATTGCCACAATCAACGTATTGCTGGAAGAAGACCTGCCTGATCAAGCGCACGAAAAGGGCGTTTATATGCTCAATAAAATGCGTGATTTAATCAGCATGTATTCCAAGGTATTCGTCAGTTGCCGTGGACGGGGTTTGATGCTGGGTATGGAATTTGCTAATAACGAACTTGGCTACGAAGTGGCTAAGGAGTTGTTCGCAAGACAAATTCTCATCTCTGGCACATATATCAATGCGCGCGTGCTTAGAGTGGAGCCACCACTGGTTATCAGCTATGAGCAAATCGACACTTTCTTCGTGGCTCTCGAAGAGTCATTACAGGCAGTGTTGCGCACATTTGTTGCACCAGCGGTTGCTGTTTAAAGTAGACGATTAACTAAATTGATAGGGCTTCCAGGTAGAGGGGAACTTCTTGCTGGAAGTCCTATTTGGTTGAGTGAATGATTTCTGTTATGATTTTTTTTGAGTGCAGCAGTTGATGTTAGCCAAACCACGCGTCTGCAGGAAATGGTCGGCAAATGGAGTTAGAAGGCGAGAATGATCGCAGGAAATTTCCTCCTGGCATTAAAGCGAAAGCCAGCGCTGACGATTTTTCAGATCTTCTAAAAGTTGTAGTTTGGAAGTTAATAAGCCCCTTTTTTGCTTTATAACAGCGTTGCCTTTCAACCTTTGAATTCCAACAGGTTTTTGAGCTCCAGCATTGACGTGGCTAACATTGCTTTAGCCTGCTCGCGCTCTGGTTCTCCTAGTTTCATGAAAATGGCGAAGAACCCGGTGAGTTCTCGTGTGCGAGTGTATTCTGTTTCATTCTTTTTGATTTCGGTGAGTAAAATTGTTTCGCTGAAATTCAATAAGCCAAATGGAAAAATTTGCCCAGTCCACATCAGCTGGCTGTACGGCTCAAGTATAGAGATTTTTGCGATGTTCGTGCGCTCACTACCGTCGCCTGATTTTTCTGCGAGAGTGATGGCAGAGCCAGCTCGAATTGGATATTGAATAGCTTGGATCCGCGAATCGAGTTTCGAAAAACATCCCTCGCTCGTTATTTGATTCCAAATCGATTTTTGATTTGCTTTTATCAGTTCAGTGTTTTTGCAAACTATCATCATTTTTTCCTGGGACCGCGTAAATATGTTACTGCGTCAAAATGCAAAGTGCAATTTGGTCGTCTGCTTTGAATTGAGAGGCATTTTCGGTTACCTTTAAGCATGAAAAAATAGTCTCAAAGTGGCAGGATATGGTTTTCAAAACTCTTTCTAGAGGCAAAGTCGGACGCATTACCGCAATGGTCGTGCCTTTGCTCATTTGTTGTGCTAGCGCAGCGGTTGCAAAAGGCTCGATGGTACCAACGCTAATTGATCTCGAGCACAAAGATGCGGACGTTGATGAAGCCGGAAAATTGACGCCTCCTTTGATCAAGGAGACTGTGTCTATGGACGCTGATTTGCTGCCGATTGCAACTACTATCGGCATTTCTGAATATGTCACTCGTTTGCCTAAATTGAGACGCCGCCTCAACGATATTGGACCGATAAACACTCTCGAAAGATTGACAGCCAGACAAGATTTGTCAGAGACTCAAGAGCAAATGATGCGAGCCGTATTTAAAGCAAATATGGAGGTCGACTATATGCTCGCCCGCATCGATGCTGAGACCAATACTTTTTCGCAACTCTTGCAGGATTTGACGAGTAAACGCGATAAAGATGTCATGGTCAGCACGATTCTGTCGAATTTGACTAATGCTGCTTTATGGTCGGTGTCTTGTTCATTCACTGTTGCTTCTACCCATCATCCGAACTATTCATATGATGACGGCATTAATGGCATTGCTGCCGCCATCATACCTTCAGCGCTTTCTTTGTATGCGCTCTATCAATTACAGGGACCTAAACGCAATTTGCAAGTTGACCCTAATATTCTAAATCCGATGTTTGCAGCTCCTGTTTCAGTTGATGTTGATTACCCGGCCGTAGTCAAAACATATCTTGGCGAACGGCCGGCTGGGCGTACTTTTGGCCCCACAAGGAAAGACAGATTATTGCAATTGTGGAAGGAGAAAGGCTACCTTCCCAGTTCTGCAAATAAGCATCTCTTTGATGAGAAGGAAAATATTCTTGCCGGGACGATCTCAAAAAAAGCAGCTGTAACAATTAAGATGATCCAGATTCGTCTCTTGATGCTTACTGATTTGCGCTGTGAAGTGATTCAGCTGAAGAAGCAATTTCTCGGTCTCACCAATATCGCCGATGCCAAATAACAAGGCAAAATCGCCGCTTCACTAAAACGGTGGTGAAGCGGTCGATCAGCGCATTATTAGAGAAGATTCTTGGGTCTAAATTACAACGGTGACTAGTAGCGGTTGCCGCTGTAATCTTGACCAATTTGCTGACGCAGCTGGTTTTCTTCGCCGTTCAATTGTTGCTTCTGTTGCTGCGTTATATAGCCACCATTAGCTCTGGAGTCAGCCTGTTCTTGCTGGCGAATTGAGCGGTCGTCTGTTTTGAGCGCACTGTAGTTGCCCCCAAGTTGACCACGGTCCTGGTTGATGGAGTTGTTGAGGTTGTTGTCTCGACCAAGTACTTCGGCGCGACGTGGATGGTTCTGAGCGAAGTTGCCACCACCGGCATGTCCGCCCCAACCCCCATTACCGCCGCGGCCGTAACCGGTACCCAGGGCACCACCTTGTCCTGTGTAGTCCTGACTTACCTGGCTACGCAAGGTGTTTTCTTCACCGTTTAACTGTTGTTTTTGTTGCGATGTAATGAAGCCGCCGTTGGCTCTCGCATCGGCTTGTTCTTGCTGACGGATGCCCCGTTGTTCGGTTTTAAGACCGTTGTAATTTCCGCCAAGCTGTCCGCGGTCGCGATTGATGGCACCACCTAAGTTGCGGTCGCGTCTGAGCACTTCGGCTCGTCGAGGATGGTTCTGTTGGAACTGTCCGGCAAAACTTGGTGAGACGGCTCCGAAGGTAATGCCGACTGTCAACATCAATGGTAAGACTCGTTTCGTGTCCATAACAAACTCCTTTCAGTGAACGTGCGAAAAGAATAACTGCAGTTTGTGGATGATTTGTGATGTAAAGACAAAATGTTGCTCGCCTGACAAATCGGCGCCACATTAAGGGATGCATTCTCGTCAGTACCCATAATCATGATTAAACTGAGGAACTTTTATGTCTAATATCGACAAAATAAAAGACGATACCGAAAAGGACTATCTACATCCGCACGGTAAGCCGTCTCTGGCACCAAAAACTTCCGAAGAAAAAGAGAACCTAGCAAAGGCCAATGCTTCGACTGAATTGGTCGAAGAGATTTCAAAGGACTCAGACAATGCCTGCGCGAAAAAGGGCGTCGCCAAAGCTATTGATAAAGGCGCTGTCTGTGAAAAAGATGACGACGTTACACTTCAGCTAGAAAAAGTTTGATTCTCGGGGACCTACAGATTCATTTAATAAGAACCTAGGGGCAGACCGCTGGTGCCTAGGACCATTGGCTATGTCAATATGATCGCACCTTGGCCCAGACATAGACGTTCAAGTCCGAAGGTCCGTGATCTTTGGATCTGTAATTCCTTAAGCGAACATTCTTTCTAAAGCGCTTTCAACATCAGCGCTGACTTCGTGTCTCGAAGGTGCCGTTTGCGGAGTCTGAACGGCTGCTGGTGCTTGCGTAACGGTCTTCCACCAGCCAGGTAATGAATTGTCCTGAATGCTCTTCTTCAAAAGATTGTTTCTCATTTTTCGTTCTGGCAAAGCCATCATCAATGATTGAGCGATAGAGGCAACTGTTTCTTGTGGCTCTAGCGGGGGGGCTGCCAGTGCAAAGTCACCTAATTCGTGCCAGGCGCCAGCGCCTGGAGAGAGCAAAAGTACGCCTGGGTTTTCGCCCTGACAGGCAACGAATTCTTTGGCAGTCAAATTCAAACCATCGCGTACAGGATTTACGAGCATGGCGTGAGCAGTTTTATACAAGCCGGATAGTTCTGGCGCAGCAACAGACTCTTCAATCCATACCAGCGGCTGCCAGTCGCCATCTCTATATTTGTCGTTGACGGCTTTAGCAAGCTTCTGGCATCGTCTCCAGTATCGATCGAAAGCTGCTAACCCAGAGCGGCTGCGTCCGCAAATCTGGACAAATGACACTTTGTTGCGCCAGATTGGATTCTCTTCGAAGAATTGATCGATGATGCGGATTCTTTCGAGCACCGCTTTTGTATAGTCAGCGCGATCAACGGAAAATATGATTTTCTGTCCAGACAAATTTCTAATTCTTTCTGGCAAAGCGCCATCTTCATGTTTGGCCGCGAGTTCAGCCCAAGCTTCAAGATTGACACCAAGAGGTGCTACAACAATTTGTGTTGCAACTGTGTTCAAAGGTAACTGTGGATAGCGATAAAAAGTTCTCGTGACGAATGAATCGTTTTCGCCTTGAGCGAGATCGAGTGTACGCATTCTGAAAGCGGCATTGGTGCTTTTTGTAACCAGGCGACCATCATTGCTCATGCAATATTCGGCTAAATTTTCCGAGACGAATGAAGCAAAGTTGTCGGCATATTCTTGCGTATGAAAACCAATGCTGCCCGCTTCAAGAAGTCCGCGCACAATTTCGGTCAGAGCAGATTTGTGCTCTTCGTTGACATGCTTTGGAAATGGAATATGCCAGAACAAAACAGACTTGCCTCCAGCATTGGCCAGCTGTCCTGGCAAAAAGGCGAGCTGATAATCGTTGACGAAATAACGTTTGTTTCTCAATTGCTCGAAATTGATGAATTCACCAAGCAATTTGTTGAACTGTTTGTAGTGTTTGAAATCTTCTGCGCGAAAGGTGGCATGCTGGGGCAAATCATGCATGATCGGCCAGAGAAATTCGTTGCAGAAGTGGTAATGACCTTCTACAACGGCATGAGAGATTTGAGTAACAAATTGGTTTTGAGTTATTGCTGGTGTGAGAAATTGCAGAGCTTCGTCTGCGCAAAACCACCATCTCGTATCATTTTGACGTTGTGCGCGCCAGGCGCTAGATAAGCCAGATGAAACTCCTCCAGCTACTCCGGGACCGCGGTAAGAAACTACGTCCATTTAGTGTTACCTGTCTATGTGCGACCGGGATACTTATCGGGTAAGCATGCTCTACAAGGCTATGGCTTACATCATGTGGGTGCTCAGACGCTTCCGCTGCAACAAAGGTTCCGCTTGATAAAACGCTGAACAGTTGCGGTTCTTTGCACTGTTACGGTCGAGCTTGCTTAGTTGCTAGAGGGAACACCTGCTTCGCGTTCACGTCACAAAAGGCAGTCGGGCTGCCGATATGGACCGCTATCATGCCCACAGATGACTCACGAATGAAACTATGGAAGTTCTCATAAAGCCCTTATACGCCATTACTTCGGTTGGTCTTGAAGACAACCTTATTGACGTAGTTGTCATGCGGGCGATCCTGCAAAAAGCTCAAGAACAGCAAGAGATCCGGCTTCAGAATCTTGAAGCTCTCAGTCATTTTGAAAATATTATTGATTTTGATGACCAGATTGGTTTCGATAACTGGAATAACTTTAGAAATGCCGCTTAGATATTTAGGTTATCTTCGATATTTTTTTTGCACTAAATCTGATACCAAAGGGGAAGGGGAAGTGAAAACTTCCCCTTCTCAATTTCTCGACCGAGAACGCTTAAGTAATTAAGCTCTCCTGAAACCCCTGGACAACAGGGCCGTCGCAAAGACAAGCACTGCCGAGCCAAGAATTGCAGGGAGCACAGACACGCCAGCAAGGCTTGGGCCGATATTGCCAACCATGCTGCCACCGATCCATGCGCCGATGATACCAATGATTGCTGATACGAAGAATCCACCAGGAACGTTTCCGGGTACGACGGCTTCGGCAATCCAGGCGCAAGCAGCGGCTACGATTAGAAATAGAATAAATCCAAGAATACTCATGATACGGTCCTCCATGAACTCACGCGGAGTTGCAAAAGTAGTGTTACAGCTAAACTGAAAATTTATTTCTCGAACTTGGCGACAGCTTTAGTTGAGCCTTCTTTGACTTCATATGCAGCCAACTTCAATTCTTCCAAAGCCTTTTCCAGTCCGCCCTTGAATTCTGTCCAGGCATCGCCTGTCGAATCTTTGATTTCCGCAAGGCGCTTGGCAAACTCTTCTTTGTGCTTTTTTACTTCTTCGTATTTGTTAGCGGCTTGTTCTTTGGCATCGCTCGCCTTTGAGTGAAGTTCGTCGAGCTTCGCTCCGATTTCGGCGAATTTGGTTTCCATAGAGCCTACATAATCCGCTTTAACCTGGACAGCTTGAGGCTTGTCTCCACAACATTCTTCACCCATGTCAATTCTCCTTTAACTTGTTTTGAACTCTTAATCGTCGTTCAGTGCTCTAAGCACTGCTGCTTATTTGAGCTCAGGTTGGAGAAGACCACCTCGGTCTGAAAAATGTTCCGGTTCGGATTTGAAGCGATTCTTCTGGTCAAGTAATTGGATATAAACGTGCTCGTAGCTGTCGACCATTTTCTTGACGCTGAAGTTGTCGAACGCGCGTTTGCGGCATGCTTCTGCTGACATTTTTTTGATCTCGGGAAAGCGCTTGATTAAGTCATCTTCAGTCTTGCCAATCACGGCTGTCACTTTGTCTTCCAGCACTTCGCGAACAGAACCTCTATCAAAAGCCATCACTGGGGTGCCAGCCGCGAGCGATTCGGCCATGACCAGACCGAAGGGTTCTTCGAAATCAATTGGGTACACAACGGCAATCGCGCTCTTGTAAAGTTCAATCTTTTGCGTTAAATTCACTTCACCGATAAACTTTGCTTTGTCGTATGCGGCCAGCCTTGGCTGGACTTCCTTCTGAAAATAGTCTTCATCGTTTTTATCGACTTTGCCAGCAAGTGTAATTGGCATATCGAGAGCGCGAGCAATGTCTATGGCTTTTGCGGTGCCTTTGTCTTGGCCCAATCGCCCTATAAATAGAAGACCTTCGCGAATTTTCTGATCACTTCCAGCAAAAAGGTTGATGTCGATGCCATTGTATACAGTGGCTGCGTAATTTATTCGCTCTGGATAATTCAAGCGGGCGTACGATTCGCTGATGGCGATAAATGGCAGTTTGGCATATTCAAAATAAATATCGCGAACGTAATCTTTGACGGGATTGTGATTAGTTGAAAGTACAGACAAACCGCTTTTATGCAAATTGTTCAAACATGGGAGCGCTTGCCAGCCCATGTGATTGTGCACAATATCGAATTCGCCCTGACGCTTTTCTAATTCGATCAGTGTGCGAATATCAAAAGCAGGCCAGCGTGTTGATGGCTGGTCGGTTGCCGTGCGCAATGGACCAGCAATTGTGGATATCAGTCGCGCTTTCGTTTTAGAATCACCGGTAGCAAATAGAGTGACTTCATGTCCGCGTGCGATTAACTCTTCTGTAAGTAGGCTGACTATCAATTCCGTGCCACCATACCCTCCTGGTGGAACGCTTTCAACATTCGTAGCTAATTGAGCGATGCGCATTTTTTTGACCTTGATCCCTCTAGATTCCATTTGCAGAGTTGCGTTTTGATTGTTGCTGACTTGGGGCTAAAAGTTCCCGTCAAGCGGTTGTGTAAATATGATACGCGCCCTGCGAAAGTCCATGTTAGGAAGCTGGCGGCGGATTACGCTGGTTGCATGTTTTTGGGGGTGGAGGGGTTATGGGAAATCACTAGTTTGTTTAGGGATCACCTTAATAGATCGAAAATTAATCGCCCTAATTGGATAGAATTTAGGGAGATAAATAAACAATATACAAATGCATCGACGGAGAAGTTCAGTGCAGCAAAATTTACGCAATCAAGCGGATGCCATATGGCGAACTTACGAACAATCTGTCGCTGAGGCCCTTGCACAGCGCAGTTACAGCAGAGCTTCCAGCCTGGTCAAAGAAGCCCTTTCCAAAGCTTGTGCTTATAAATCGGTAGATCATAGTCTACTTAACCAGGCCGATGAACTGGCCGACTTCCATCTCAAGCAAGGTGATTTCCAGACGGCTGCATCGATTTTACGTTTGACCGTGGAATTGAAAAAAGATGCATTTGGCGCAGGACACCCAGACGTTGAGCGTTCAATGCAGGCATTTTTGCAAGCCTTGGGCGATGCTGGAAACCTCAGCCCTAATCATACTTATACGCCCGGTAGAACTCTTACCGCCTAAGAAGCTGCGCCAGCGGATACATCGTGAATTCTAAAGTGCCTTCGCCGCGATGGCATTTTTTTTGCAAACTTTTTCTACACTCAGGAACTAAGTGGTTATGTATTTCGGCTTAGCTCACTGTGAAGTAAAAGGTGGGTAACCGTATTGTGGAGAGTTTTTCTGTGGAACATGCATTAGCCGTAACAGTTCTTAGCGTCGGCAAAATGGTGGATGGATTTTTTGCGCTGTTGCCAAATTTGATTATCGGAGTGGTTGTATTCTTCGTCTCGCTCCAGATCGCCAACCTTTTAGAGCGTATTTCCATCTCTGTCGCGCGCCGCGCGCGACTCGACGAAACGTTATCTCAGGCACTTGGGTCGCTAACCAAATTTTTTACGACATTAATGGGCTTTTTAATTGCGGCCACTATTGTTATTCCTTCTTTCCAACCAGGACATCTCATCGCCGGCCTCGGCGTGACGTCTGTGGCGGTGGGCTTTGCTTTCAAGGATATTTTGCAAAACTTTTTTGCTGGTCTGCTGTTGCTCTGGCAAAAGCCTTTTAAGATCGGCGACCAGATTAAGACGCGTGAGTTTGAAGGAACAGTGCAAATGATCGACATCCGTTCGACCCGCATCATCACACACTCTGGCGAACTCGTCGTGTTGCCCAACGGTGATATTTACACCAATCCGATTATCGTGAACACAGCCTTCGATAAGCGTCGTGGTCATCTGTCTGTCAGCCTACCTGCTGGCATGTCTGTCGCAAATGCGCGTAAAGTCATAAGCAAAGCGTTCAAACACGCAAGTACTGTGCTCGATTTGCCAGAGCCCGAAATATTTCTGGGCGGTTTAGACGGTAGCGATTCGAAATTTGAAGTTTATTTCTGGACCGCTCCTAAAGAAGCGGATGTGTTTAAGGCGAACGATCAGCTGGTTTCAGCTATTCGTGAAGGTTTTGGCGCTGAGTCAAGAATCACAGCGGACAAGGCAATATCGACACCAATTGTTTCCAACGAAAACACTTCCGCACCAACAGCTTTCGCTGGCGAGGCAGGCGCTGTGGCTAAATCAAATGTGACGCCCGTCGGCAGAGCCTAGACCGTTTTTTACTGCTTGGAAACATTTGGCCGCATATACCGTCTTTCGTGTTATGACGCAGAAACTCAAGAGAGGGGAGCAGGGATGTTCCCGCCGAGGGCAGCACCGGGTCTGCGACCAGATAACAGGAAGACGTGAGAGTAAGGAGGGGAAGGCGAAAGCCTTCCTTTTTCTCAAACTGAGCTACTCTGAGCTAGAATGACAGAGCGTCTTGCTGTCTACCTAAGAGAAATGTCGAAATTAGCTAAGTCACTGACTGTATCGTTTAAACCTCCGCCAGCATTCCTTGTCCTTTGCTCAGCGGTTTTATTTGGCGCGAGCACTCCTTGCGCAAAATTTTTTGCAGACAGCATGCCACCGCAATTGATGGCTGGTATTTTATATCTGGGCTTTGGACTTGCACTTGCTCTTTTTAGTTTCTTTGTGAGAGATGGACAGTCGTCGGGTGGTTTTGCCTCCACTTTTGCGCGAGCAAAAAAATCAGATTACGCATGGCTTGCAAGTACGGTGCTATTTGGGGGAGTGCTCGCGCCTTTGTGTTTGATGATCGGATTGCGCTCTACAGAAGCCACAACGGCATCTCTTCTACTAAATCTAGAAGCAGTCTTTACCGCAATGATCGCCTGGTTTGTGTTTAAAGAAAATTTCGACAGACGCATAATGCTTGGCATGATTTTTATCGTTCTCGGTGGTGCGCTGCTTTCCTTCCATAATAGTTGTAGCTGGAACTTTTCTTCAGGTGCGCTATTTATTCTGGCAAGCTGCTTGTGCTGGGCTGTCGATAATAATTCAACCGGCAATATTTCACAGTTCAAGCCTGTTCAAATTGCAGCTGTGAAGGGGCTTGTGGCAGGCTCAATCAATTTGTCTCTGGCTTTGATCAATGGAGTGAAGCCGCCATCTTTTGCCGCTATTGGTGCAGTTTCTTTGATTGGGCTTGTTGGCTACGGTCTCAGTCTTGTCTTGTTTATAAGGTCCTTGCGATTGCTTGGCACTGCGCGTTCAAGCGCTTATTTTTCAACTGCTCCTTTTGTAGGCGCTGTAATTTCAATTGCTTTATTTCAGGAACCCGTTACTACAAACTTGGTCCTTGCGGCGCTCTTTATGGGCGTTGGAGTATTTCTGCATTTGACTGAAGACCATGCACACGAACACGCTCATAGTGAAGACGAACACGAGCATTTGCATTCGCACAATGATGGACACCATTTGCATGAACATGAGGAAAAGACAGATTTGTCCCGACCGCACAGTCACTGGCACAAACATTTCGCTCTGACGCACACTCATCCTCACTTTCCTGATACCAGCCATCGACACGAACACTAGGAGTCGAGTAAGATGACTGGGGAGAATTCCAGGCATATTTTTACTTGAGCGCGAATGGCACCAGATAAAAAAACTAATTTGATCAAATTTGGTTTTCTGTGTGCCCTCGTCTTTTGGCAACTGAATAATCTTTCTGAAGATGTCGTACAGCCAATTTTACAAGGTGACGGTTTGAGTTGGAGGCGGTCTCCCACTGAATATTTTGGCTCTGATTTTTTGCATTATTACGTTTCAGGCGTTATGTCGCGCTCGGTTGATCATCTACGCATCTACGATGTGCCGACGCATTTCCCTTATATAAACGAGCTGATTGCTCCGCGGCAAATCACAGCAAATTCATGCATAAATTTCTCTCCGCCGATGATAGCCATCATGAGCGTAGTCAGTTTGATTCCAACGTTGACTGCCTACATTCTATGGACAGCGGTATCATTTTGCTGTGGTGCAACAGGGCTAGCATTGTTATTAAAACGAGTAGGACATCTCAGCAACTACCAGATTGCAATTTTTATCGTTGGTACAAGTGCCTCCTTGAGTAGTAACACCGTGATGAAAATGGGGCAATGGACCTGGTGGCTGACTGCTTTTTTCTGCTTCTTTTTTCTTCTGTCGTGGCGAAGAAAGCAGATTCTCTCTGGTATTTTTTTAGGGCTTCTAACTGTAAAACCTCAATATTGCTTGCCTGTTTTGTTGTTTACGGCAGTTGAAAAACGCTGGCTCACTCTTTGTATCGCCGGAGTGACGCTTGCATTGCTGTGTGCATGGTCGGCAGGCTTAATTGGATTGGACAACGTTTTGCACTATCCTCAAATAATAGCTGCCTTGGCGGCACGCCCAGATTTACGAGCAGACACGCTTTCGCATTGTTCGTTGCGAGGATTTTTTTCTACTTTCATGCCCTTTGAGACCGCGATTACCACAACCAATATTCTTTATGTTGCTGCTCTTTCTGTATTTACCCTGCTCTGCTATCGACATAGAGCTGTTATTGAAGACAAAATTGATTGGATCTGGGCAATCGCTATTCTTACTGCACTGATATTTTCTCCACTCATGTTTCAATATGATGTTGTGTTAGTTTGTGTGGCGGCAGCACTAACATTGAAAACTCTCGCTCCGATGCAGATCATTAAAATGCAACCGGTGTCCCTGAGGATTTGGCATATTGTTTTTCTACTCTATCCATTGTTCACCTGGTTGCGGGCGCTTCTTGGTAATGAACTCAATTATCTTTATGCCTTCGTCAATCTTGGACTTCTAGCATGTGCGTTGCTTTACTTAAAGCATCATACAAATGCAGTCACTCCGGACAACGGTTAAATAGCGATATACTTTGACCGTGCCCTGGCTCTTAACGCAGTCCCTGTGCTCAACTGTTAAAGTGGAGACTCTGTGCCTTGACTATGTCTGCAAATGCTCATCATCAACTGAAGCGCCAAGATAATTCAGAGATAACCACAGGAAACGCGCACGTCGTCTCTGGCTTTGTTCAAGTAAGAGGCGCACGCGAAAACAATTTAAAAAACATCGATTTAGATATTCCGCGCGATGCTCTTGTGGTTTTTACTGGGGTGTCTGGCTCTGGCAAATCATCGCTTGCTTTCGGCACGCTTTATGCCGAAGCGCAAAGACGCTATCTTGAGTCTGTATCTCCATACGCCAGGCGCTTGTTTCACCAAATGAGCGTGCCTGAAGTCGATGCTATCGAAGGACTACCGCCGGCTGTGGCTTTACAGCAACAACGCGGCACCGCGAGCACGCGCTCATCAGTGGGAAGCGTCACTACTTTGTCGAATCTTTTGCGCATGCTGTATTCGCGTGCTGGCGTCTACCCCAAGGAGCAACCTCATTTAGAAGCCGAGGCTTTTTCAACGAATACCCCCGCTGGTGCCTGCCCTGAATGTCATGGTCTGGGACGGCGCTATGAAGTGACTGAAGCATCGATGGTGCCTGATGATTCACTGACTATTCGCGAGCGCGCTATTGCCGCCTGGCCGCCTGCCTGGCATGGTCAAAACTTGCGCGATATGCTGGTCACATTAGGGTATGACATCGACAAGCCGTGGCGTGAATTATCAAAGAAGGACCGTGACTGGATTTTATTCACCGAAGAACAACCAGTTGTTCCTGTTTATGCGGGTTTTGAAGCGGCTGAGGTGAAGCGCGCGATCAAACAAAAAATGGAACCAAGTTACCACGGTAATTTTTCCAGCGCCAAACGGCATGTACTCTACAATTTTGCAAACACACAATCCGCGCTCATGAAAAAGCGCGTTTCTCGATACATGGTGAGCACTCAATGCAGTCTCTGTCAGGGCAAACGGCTGCGTCGCGAATCTTTGTCGGTTAAATTCGCAGATCTCGATATTGCCGAAATCTGCAATTTGCCTTTGAAAAAACTGGCGCAGATTTTGCGCTCGTATGTTGATGGCACATCAAATGCGCTTGCCCGAATGCAAAAAGAGCATCCCGAGAAAAGTATCGTCGCTCAACGCATCGCGACCGATCTCGATTTACGCATTAAGGTCCTCACTTCTCTTGGGCTTGGTTATCTTTCTTTAGATCGCAGCACGCCCACCCTCTCGCCTGGCGAATTGCAGCGTTTGCGTTTGGCCACGCAAGTGCGTTCCAATTTGTTTGGTGTTGTTTATGTTCTCGATGAACCATCTGCTGGACTGCATCCGGCTGATACCGAAGCGTTGCTCTCAGCACTTGCTCAATTGAAAGCATCGGGCAATTCTCTTTTTGTGGTCGAACATGATTTGGATGTAATTCGAAAGGCCGACTGGATTGTCGACGTTGGACCTGACGCTGGTGAAAAAGGCGGACACATCTTGTATAGCGGGCCAGCAGCGGGCCTAAAGGATGTTGCTCAATCGCAAACCAAGAAATATTTATTCGCCGAAGAACAATTGCCAAATAGGGATTTGCGTAAAGCAAAAAGCTTTTTGAAATTAAGTGGTATTACTCGTAATAATTTAAACGGACTGGATGTTCAATTCCCTCTAGGAGTTTTTACCAGCGTTACTGGCGTTTCTGGATCTGGCAAATCTAGCTTGATTAGCCAGGCTCTCGTCGAACTCGTTGCCGAGAAGCTGGGCCAAAATGTGCCTGTAGTTGAAGATGAGAGCGAGGAGCTTGAACGCCAGGTGGTTGCCCCGACTGGTGGCAAAATAGTCTCTGGCATGGATGGCGTCAAACGTTTGGTTGTCGTCGATCAAAAGCCGATTGGACGCACTCCTCGGTCGAATTTGGCAACATATACTGGTTTGTTCGACAACATCCGCAAGATATTTGCAGCCACAAAAATGGCTAAGAGCCGTCATTATGATGCTGGGCGATTCTCTTTCAATGTCGCCAAAGGGCGTTGCGAAAATTGCGAAGGTGAAGGCTTCGTCATGGTTGAATTGCTCTTTTTGCCAAGTGTTTATGCGCCGTGTCCAACCTGCAAAGGCGATAGATACAACGCTAAAACGCTTGAAGTAAAAGTCAATGGCAAAAATATCGCCGAAATTTTGCATCTAACCGTCGATGATGCGTATGAATTTTTCCAAGACGAACCGGCTCTCAAACGTTCGTTTCATGTCTTGAAAGAAGTGGGACTAGGCTATCTACGGCTCGGTCAGCCGGCGACCGAATTATCTGGTGGTGAAGCACAACGCATTAAATTGGCTACTGAGTTGCAGCGTGTTCATCGCGGCGACACTCTCTATGTGCTTGACGAGCCGACTACCGGCTTGCATCCCTCCGATGTGGAAAGGCTGATGACTCAGCTCGATGGATTGGTCGAATTAGGCAACACTGTCATAGTTGTCGAGCATGAAATGCGCATCGTTGCGTTCAGTGATTGGGTTATAGACGTAGGACCTGGAGCTGGCGACGAAGGTGGAAAAATAGTGGTTGAGGGTTCGCCGCAGACGCTTGCTGTGTCGAAAAAGAGCAAAACGGCGCCATATCTAGCTGCCTATTTAAACCGCTAGGCTTTTACTTGTTGCTGGGCGCTTCCGATGCTACAAGCGACACCAGTTTCATTAACACAAACTGCAAGGGCAAGCGCGCCCATAGTGCCCAGATTGGTAGAAAGCCGAAATTGATATTGTTGATTGCCATATTGACGTTTGCCGGAAACACAGCCCAGAGTAGGGCAATCAAACCGATGCCAGCGGGTTTGCGCACAGGCTTCACGAGCAATCCGACCCCGCCAAGAATTTCAAAGAAGCCACTTAAATAAACGAGTTCGCGCTTGTAGGGCATGTCAGGCATGATTTTGATGAAATTCTTTGGGCGCACAAAGTGCATGACGCCGGCATAAACAAAGAAGGACGCAAGCAAAAACCTGCCGATGCTACGTGCCTTACATTTCATAAATATTTACTCCAAATCTCCCCGAATCGTCGCTTTTTTTCGGTCCGGGATCTAGGCTTTGCACTGATAGAAATCTTGCTGAGTCAGGTCGCTTAAAAAATGTCGAATAATACTGTATTCACCGCTCAAAAGCTGGTTAATCCATTAAGTCTTACAGATCAGTCGTTTATTAATGAACCTTATCAACTTTTGGCTGCCTTCCGAGAGAATGCGCCCATCTGGTGGTGTGAGGCTAACAAGTCCTGGGTTGTCAGCCGCTACAACGACACGCAGCACATTTTGCGCAGCCCCGATTTCGAAAAGCAGATACAGCGCTGGAAATACACTCCAAACCCAGCATGGTTGCAATGGTTTCCGCAGTTCAAGGCGTTGAAAGAAACCTCGGCTACCTGGATGCTGAATATGAATCCACCTGATCACACCAGGGTAAGAGCGGTCGTCGGGCGAGCATTTGCCCCATCGACGATTCACGCGTTGAAGCCTGAAATTGAGAAGGTGGCGCACCACTTGCTTGAGCTAGCGAAGCAGAAGGAGCAGTTTGACCTGATTGCTGATTTTGCATTCCCTTTGCCACTGGCCATTATTGGCTTGATTATCGGTATTCCTGTCTCTGACGCAGATAAATTGAAATCCTGGTCAAAAGCACTGGTGGCCATTATTGGTGGTAATCGTGCTCTGCCCAAGTTGTATGACTCAGGTAAGGCCGTCATTGAGTTGCGTCATTATTTGACACCAATGATCGAAGACAGACGCAAAAATCCTCAAAACGATTTGCTCAGCGTTCTGGTGCAAGCCGAGGAAGACGGCACCAAATTGAGCACAGCCGAGCTTCTCAGCAACTTGATTTTGCTGATTGTGGCTGGTCATGAAACCACAGTTAATCTCATTTCCAATGCTGTTCTTTGTTTGCTGCGGCATCCAGAACAACTGGCAATGTTCAAACAAAAACCAGAGCTTGCGCATTCAGTCATAAACGAAGTGTTGCGTTACGAAAGCCCCGTTCAGGCGGCACCAAGACTGGCAAACAAGGACGTTGTGCTATCCGGTCAAACAATAAAAAGCGGCGATATGGTTTGGATGCTTTTAGGCAGTGCTAATCGCGATGAGGAGCAATTTCCCAATGCCGATGTTTTCGACATAACGCGCACGAGCACTCATCACCTTTCTTTCAGCGAAGGCATTCACCGCTGCATTGGCGCCTCTTTAGCTGAAGCCGAAGGAGCTATCGCCATCACTACTTTATTTGCGACTCTGCCAGATTTAAAATTGGTATCAAACAATATTGATTTTCAATCCCCATTTGCTTTGCGTGGTCCGCGCAAACTTATGGTGCGAACAAAATAAATTGCCTTTGTCATGAAGCCGGACGAGCAGCTGCAATACGCTCAGTTTGCAGCCATTGGTTGGCAAGAAATTGAAGCAAGTTTTTATCGACGCCGCGAATCATAATGCTGCGGTCGCGAGCATCAGTTGGCATCACAATAATGTGCGCATGTGAATGCTCGGTGTTTTTATGAATAGTGGCAAACCATTCGAGTTCGATTCCAGTTTCGTTGCGGTACTGTCTAAAGACCGCTCGCACCAGGCTTTGACAGTCGAAGTGATGAGAGTTTGGATTCAACATAACGCCATATGCGCACGTTTTTATCAGTGGTTGTTTTTTCACCGCCGATAAAATGAATTCAGTCGCCACATTATCTTTACGCGCGTTGAAAATGGGTCGTGGACGATTCTCGGCATAGTCAGAGCCTTCTCGCGTTTTCATGTAATGCAGATATCCCTTGGTACGCGCGAGATAATGGCAGCTGTCGTAGCGCCCAATGGCGAACATTTCTATATAGGCAGACATTTGCTGTTCTCCATGAAAGAGTTTGTTACGGCAAAGTCTAATTCTGGTTGGGTGTTACGCCTATGCACAATTGCACAGTTTTCCAAAGCGCATGACGTCGTTTGTACGTGTTTTCATCACGCTTTACGCGCGTTAAAGAGACGCGTTTGTCTGTGTTGTTTTTGCAGGACGCCCTTGGATTGTCACATTACTGGTTTTTAAATTTTACAAAGGGCTGCAATGCCGACCTCGCGCTGCTAGGATAGTTAGCGTCTGCTGACAACTGTATTTGAGGCGCCTGCTTAGCTTATGAACAACGGTGACACCGCCTGGGTCCTGGCCTCTTCATCGCTGGTCATGTTGATGACACCAGCTTTAGGGCTTTTCTATGGCGGCATGGTCCAGCAAAAGAATGTTCTCACAACATTTATGTTGAGCTTCACCACTTTGTTGATCGTCTCTATCCAGTGGATTTTGATTGGTTATACGCTCAGTTTCGGCGTCGACATCAGACATTTAATTGGCGATTTGCAGTGGTTTGGTTTGCATGGCATCACGCCTGATTCGGTTACTGAATATGCTGCGACCATCCCGCATATGGCTTTCATGCTCTTTCAAATGAAGTTTGCCATTATCACGCCCGCCCTCATTACTGGTGCTTTTGCTGAGCGCGTCAAATTCAACGCGTTTATTGTTTTCACATTGATCTGGACGACACTTGTCTATGATCCAGTCGCCCACTGGGTTTGGGGTACTGGTGGCTGGTTGCACAATTTAGGCGCACTCGACTTTGCCGGCGGCACGGTCGTACATATAACCGCTGGTGTAGCTGGTCTTGCAATGTCTTACGCCTTGCGCAGACACATTCCTGACAATGTTGACCATCGTTTACAACCATACAGCGTGCCGATGACCTTATTTGGTGCTGTTTTGCTGTGGTTCGGTTGGTTTGGTTTCAATGGTGGCAGCGCACTTGCAGCTAACGGTCTTGCCGCTCAGGCTCTTGTTACCACTAACATCGCAGCGGCCGCTGCAGCTCTTGTTTGGCTCTTCTTGAGTTCGCGCGAAGGCAAACTGTCAATTATGGGAGTAGCTACTGGTGCCGTTGTCGGACTGGTGGCAATCACGCCGGCTTGCGGTTATGTAGGCGTTCTGGACTCAGCATTGATAGGCGCAATCGGTTCTGCCATTTCTTATTTCTCGATCAAATTCGCACAAAAATTCAAAATTCCAGACGCGCTTGATGTTTGGGCCTGTCATGGCATGGCCGGCACCTGGGGTGCACTAGCCACAGGTCTTTTTGCTTGCAAAGCAATTAATCCCGCTGGAGCCGACGGACTTTTTCATGGTAATCCAGCGCTTTTCGCCGCTCAACTCATTGCTGTAGCCAGCACCTGGGCTTTCACCTTTGCCCTTACTTTCGTCATTATAAAAGTCATTGATTTGACGATGGGCTTTACTGTCAGTCGCAAACAGCAAAGACTGGGGCTCGATTTTTCGCACAACTGGGACGATGTTTTAAATATAGATTCGGCCAATTTAAGCAGCTCTGTGCCCCGTGAAGCTGGCGCCTGAATTCAGGCGCGTATGATTAAGCCGTGCGCTGAAATATTACGAGCAGGCGACCACCGTGAGGACCGGTATTTAGCGCGGTCATGCTCATCATATGGTAGCCATAACGCATGTGCTCGAGGATAGTCTCGGCGATGTAGTCGGCAGGCTCGATTGTCTGAACCAAAAGGGGCGGCGCTTCATAGAACTCGCCGTTCTTGTCGAGAAGATCTTTCAGTTTCGCCATCAATTGCTCCCTTCATTTGACACCGCCATAAGATTATCATCCAATCGCCCCAGCAGTTTCTTTAAGATTAACAGTATCTATAAAATGGCAATTCTGTTCGAATCTGTCAGTTGACGAAACTTTAGGAGCTCCAACTACCTTGCCAACCAGGGTGCCGAGGTCGTCAAGCTGAAAAGTGCTTCTAACGGTGACTGGCAAGTTATAGTTGCGGGCTGCAATCACCGCTCGTGGATGAATGACTTGAGCACCATTTTGAGCGAGCTCCAGACATTCATCAAAACTGATTGAATCGAATTTGCAGGCATCGACGTTTTTGTTGGGATCGCAGTCGTAGATGCCATTTACATCTGTGTAAATGTCGCAGGAAGTGGCTTTGACAGCAGCCGCTACAGCGACGGCTGTAGTATCGGAGCCGCCACGACCGAGCGTGGAAATTTTGCCCGAAGCCGTTGCTCCCTGAAATCCGGCGATGACCAGAACATCAAATTGTTCGAATGCGTTTTCAATGATGCGTCCATCTATGCTGACGATATTCGCGTCGCTGTGATTATCGTCAGTCAATATGCCAGCCTGGGGACCTGTCAATGAGCGAGCAGCGATGCCTATTTCTGTTAAAAGTATCGTGAGTAAGGCAATTGTCACTTGCTCGCCGGTTGAAAGTAAAACATCAAGTTCGGCAGCATGTGGTTTTTCTGCGCATTGATTGGCCAGGTGCACCAGGCGGTCAGTGGCGTCGCCCATCGCCGAGACGACCACAATTACTTTTTGCGTTTTCGCCGCCTCCTTCACAATAGAGGCGACATGACGCAGGCGCTGTACATTTTTGACGGATGTACCGCCGAATTTTAGGACTGCAATGTTTGACATATTTGTTCTCTCGCAAAATAAGTGGATGACTAACGTGCGCCTGCTACAGCTGGAGTTTTGACTGTCTGAGTAACACTTGTGGATGCCGTGGTTGCCTTGGCTGCTTTATCCAGACCCTGGTCGAGATCTGCAATGAGGTCATTGGCGCATTCGATGCCTACTGAGAGGCGGATTAGACCCTGACCGATGCCGCATCGAGCCTGCACATCTAGAGGAATTGGCGCATGAGTCATTGTGGATGGATGGCAAAGCAATGACTTCACGCCGCCCAGACTTTCTGCAAGTTGAAATAACTTTGTGTTGTTAACGAGTGCGCGAGCGCCTTCTAGTCCGCCTTTGACGACAAAAGAAACCATGCCACCAAATCCGCTCATTTGCTTTTTGGCGAGGTCGTGCTGAGGGTGTGAAGTCAAACCGGGGAAATAAACTTCTTCAACTTGAGCGTGTGATTCAAGGAAAGTCGCAACAGCGTTGGCGTTGCGCTCGTGTTCTCTCATACGCAGAGCAAGGGTCTTGATGCCGCGCAAAGCGAGGTAACAATCCATCGGACCGGGCACGGCGCCTGTTGCGTTCTGGACGAATTTGATTTGTTCATACAGGTCTTCGTCGTTGCAGATGACTGCACCGCCAATGATGTCGCTGTGTCCGCTCAGGTATTTGGTTGTGCTGTGGACGATTACGCTTGCGCCAAATTCTAATGGACGTTGGAAGTAAGGAGTGGCGAAAGTATTGTCGACCACATAAATCAAATTGTGGGCTTTGGCGAGATCTCCTACAGCCTTCAAGTCAGCCAGGCGCAAGAGTGGATTGGTCGGCGTCTCAAGCCATACGAGTTTTGTTTGTGGAGTTATCGCTGCTTCTACTTTGTCGATTTGACGAGTGTCGACATAAGTGAATTTGATACCGTAGCGACTAAAAACACGCTCGAATAAACGATAAACGCCACCATAAACGTCTTCACCGACTATTACATGATCGCCTGCTTGCAGTATGCCTGCCACTACAGAAACAGCAGCCAGACCCGATGCACAAGCCACACCGTACTTCGCATTTTCGAGCGATGCCAGGCAATCTTCAAGAGCTGTGCGTGTGGGGTTGTGTGTGCGGGCGTATTGATAGCCTTTGTTTTTACCCAGTTCATCGAGCACGAAAGTGGATGTTTGAAAGATTGGTGTAATCAGTGCGCCAGTTGCTGGATCAGCGCCTTGAGACTGATGGATAGCCCGGGTCGCGAAGTCGAGAGTTTGGTTCTTACAGGCTTGGTTTTCGGTTTGGTTATTGGTGTTGGACATGATTATTCTCCTAAAAAAAAACTCCCCCTCTCGTCTGAGAGGGGGAGTAAATGCACTGTCTTTGTTGTTACCGCCTAGCTGCGATACCCGTGCATAAACTGGACCTCTCTCTCGAGTAGGCTTCGCATGTTCATGCTCATGGTGGTGGCGGGGTTGTTCATGTTGTCCATTATGGCGGGTTAGATTTGGAAGTCAATTGTTTGCCGCGAATTGTTAAGCAAATCAAAACTTCCTTCACAAACTTTAGGATGAGCACTGCTGGTGGTGCCATCGCGTTTCGTCGGTTTATTCGACAAAGTCTTTCAGGCGAGCGAGGGCATCGTCCCATTGTGTGCTTATCCTATTTAAATAGTCTTGCAAGTCGATGCAGGTTTTGGCTTCCAGTTCAAACAGGTTCTCGCGTCCATCGCGTACACTGCGCACTATTTTCGCTTTTTCTAGTACGCGCAAATGTTTTGTGGTCGCTTGTCGTGTCAGCAATGTCAGCTTCGTCAACTCAGTGATGTTTTGCCGCTTGGTTCGAGAAAGCTCTTCTACTAAAGATAAACGAGTTTCATCGCCAAGGGCCGCAAAACGATGCGCACGCTCGCCAAGACTTTTTAAATTCGATTTGCTCATCTCAGTTTGTCTTTGCTGCAAGCGCAAGATATTGCTCGATATTCTTGACTTGATGTGTCCAGCCATTAGTGTTCATGCGGAATGCTTCATCTCGTCGCGCAGCTGGCACATTTTCGAAGCCCGACTCAATCACAGTCAAAAGTGTGCCACCATTTTGCGCTTGCAGGTGAAATTCAACCAGTGTTGGTGTTTCGTTTGAATAATCAACGCTCGTATCAATAGCGTAAGGATGCCACGTGTAGGCAAACAAATTTTCGGGCTCGATCTTTTTCACAACGATTTCCATCATCCTATCCTCATAGCCTGGATAGGTAAGCACTCCCCGGATCGGTTGATTGACCGCAAAGGGTTCGTCGAATTTGACACGAAACCACTGACCAAATTGTTTCGAGTCGGTGATAGCCTGCCATACTCGTGATATTGGTGCCGCTAATTCAATTTTCTTTTCAATAGTATTTAGTTTTTCAGTTTCATTGTTTTTCATAAATATGCAACCTCGTGGTTGCATATTATCACGAGCCTGATATTTGGCGCAAGGTGTTGTCAGGATTACGAATAGCTTTAGATAAGGTAGGTGTTGATGTTGAAGTTGTTAAACTGGTTTTTTCCGTCGGAGAAGGTGATATGTTGCTGACCAAAACTTTACTCGCTCGGACCGCCGTTTTGAGCCTGCTGAGCGTTATTCCAGGCAGCTGCCTGCCCGCTTTAGCTTTTGACAATCAAATCAATGAACCGGGAGCAAAGACCAAACTGTCCATGGTTCAGTCTGTCTCTAAGGATGCAACCCAGACCGCCATTCCTAATGTTGCCAATATGGATAAGACAGTATCGCCAGGGCAGGACTTCTTTGAGTATGCAAACGGCACCTGGCTAAAAAATACGCCAATTCCTGGCGATTACAGCAGCTGGGGTTCCTTCAATATAGTTGACGAAAAAAATCTGGCCACTGTGCACAAGATTTTAGAGCAAGCATCCAATAACAAAGCGGCTGTTGCCGGTAGCAACGAACAAAAAATCGGTGACTTCTATTACACCGGTATGGATACTGCGAAAATCGAAGCTGATGGTATCAAACCGCTTGAAGAAGAAATGAGCAAAATCAATTCAATCAAATCGGTTGATGATTTGCAGCACGAAATCGCGCGCTTGCATCAACGTGGTGTCAACGTCGCCTTTGCTTTTGGCTCTGGTCAAGATTTCAAAGATAGCACAGCTGTTATCGGTCAAGCCATGCAAGGTGGTCTGGGATTGCCAGATCGTGACTATTACTTGACTCAAGACGATAATTCCAAAAAGATTCGCGAACAGTATGTAACCCACATGACGCGCATGTTTGGATTGCTTGGACAAGATGATAAAGCTGCAGCGGCCAATGCTGCAAAAGTGATGGCACTGGAAACCAAGCTCGCATCGGCTTCCTATAAGAATGTCGATTTGCGAGTTCCTGAAAAGAACTATCACAAAATGACGCATGCTGAAGTCAAAGATTTGACGCCTAATTTCCCTTGGCCCAAATATTTGACTGATGTCGATTATCCAGGCAATTTCGATATCAACGTCGGCCAACCAGAGTTCATGAAAGAGTTAGATAAGCAGTTGACCGAGACCTCTCTCGATGACTGGAAAGAATATTTGACCTGGCATCTCATTCACTCCACTGCTCCTTATTTGAGTGATAAATTTGTCGATGAAGATTTTGATTTCGAAGGCAAAATACTCAACGGTAAGAAAGTCAATTTGCCTCGCTGGAAGCGTGTGATTGCAGCTACTAACGGTGGACTGGGCGAAGCTGTTGGTCAGTTGTTTGTGAAAGAAACGTTCTCTGCAGACGCAAAGGCTCGCGCACTGGATGTGGTGCAAAAAGTTCGCGCTGTTTTGAAAGACGAAATGAGCCGTTTGGAGTGGATGGACCCTGAAACACGCAAGAATGCCATCGCTAAACTCGATATGTTTAAAGCCAAAATTGGTTATCCCGATAAATGGCGTGATTATTCCAAGCTACAGATGAATCGTGATTCTTATGTAGGTAATATTTTCAAAGCAGAGCAGTTCGAATTCAATCGCCAACTCGCGAAAATTGGTCAACCAGTTGATCGCAACGAATGGTTCATGAATGCTCAAGCAGTCAATGCCTATTATTCGGCCGAGATGAACGAAATTGTGTTTCCTGCTGGTATTTTGCAGCCACCATTTTTTGATGCGAAGGCTGACGACGCCGCTAACCTTGGTGGCATCGGTATGGTCATCGGGCACGAAATGACACATGGCTTTGATGACGAAGGCAGCAAATTCGACGGCTCTGGTAATTTGAAAAACTGGTGGTCACCTGACGATCAAAAGCACTTTGATGAGAGAGTGGCACGCATCGTCAAACAGTACGACGGCTATGTTGTTGCCGGTGATACGCATCTGCGCGGCAAACTAGTATCTGGCGAAGCGGCGGCCGATCTCGGTGGTTTGACCATTGCTTATAAGGCCTTGCAAAAATCACTTGATGGTAAACCTCAAGTCAAAGACGAACATGGTCTGACACCAGATCAGCGTTTCTTCCTGGCATTCGCTCAGGTCTGGGCGACAAATTATCGTCCGGAAAAAGAACGTTTGATGGCTAACACTAATCCGCATCCAACTGCAAAATTCCGCGTCAACGGTACCGTTGCAAACATGGAAGCGTTCCAGAAAGCCTTCGGCTTGAAGGACGACGCTTCAATCATGTTGCCGGCTGCTGACCGCTGCCACCTCTGGTAAATTGCGTTCCTTAATTTGCGTTCTTAAATTGATGCCTTTCGGAATTTATTTCCGGAGGGCATTTCTCTTATGGGGCGGTAAACAGAGAATCTGCAATCGGTTGATTGACGTTGACCGTTTTGTAATTGTAAATGTGACTGTAAGAGCACGGTACAAAGCTGCTTGCCAAATCAGTTAGTGTACTTTCAATTGCTTCTGAGCTAATTCCTGAATTTTTCATTTCATTGCGAAGTAGCTCAGTTTCTACTTCATCAATCATTCGGCTACAGTCCTCATCAGTCATGACAGTTCTGTGTTCAAGCCTTCGGATAAGAAATTCACTCTTGTCGACCCAGATTGCTATGTCATCAATGTGTTTGTTCGTTCCGACTAAGTGAAAACATTCCACATCGTTTACAACAGTCACAGGCAAAAAATGGACACCTGTGATGTTGTGCCATTCGTTGCGCATTTCGTGAGGTTCTGAAAAGAGAATATTCGAAATGGTATTGACGGCGTTGGCGGACACACCAGTTGCACCCCACATCATTTGTGAAAAACCTGCTGCTTGTCTTGATTTTCCGAAGTAGCTCTCGTTAAATGTAGTTCCGTCTGTCCAAACTGCGCATTCTTTTGATCGGGCCGATGGATCAAGATAAGACCAGTGAAAGTGGAATTTATTAGGCCTTTTAAAATATGTCGTAAATTCTGATTCCAGCACATGATTATCAGGTGATTCGACGCTGCCTGTGTCGTTGTATGAGTCTAAATGCCCATAAACTTCGCGAACTTTACTTATGATCTCTTGCTCGTTCAATTTTGTTTCCCGTAGAAGACTAGTGCATTGCAAATGCTGCTGATGGGCTTGAATCAGAATTCGTTTGATCTTCCTTGATGTCCATGCGTTCAATGAGACCATTTGCAATGGTGTAAACGTGATTTACCGCGCCATCAAAGAGCACGTCTCCATCAAGACTTTTCACGAGTTGATGAACATTGACGTTGAAGGTGCCGTCGTGTTGTTCGCCAATTTTAACTGGCTCCACGTGAGGATTGAACTCCTGCCACTGACGAGTCCAGTAAGCGCGAATTTCTTTTTTGCCAACTGCGCGACCACCCTCTGATGCCTTTGGCCAGCTAACGCCCTCAGTCATTAGTGCCAGAGCGCTGTCGATATCTCGACTATTAAAAGCAGCATAAGCTTGTTTGATCAATGTTTGTGAGTCGGGCATAAAACCTCCAGAGTTGACGTGTGTATTTTCGAAAATTTCCCAGTAGTCTTACAGCGCTAGTTGAGCAACCCGATTTTCGACTTAATCTAGGACCGAACGTTCGGTACAATGAAGGTTAAACGATATCTGAGGATATGCCCCGGTCTTCTGTCCCCGCGCCCCCAGCGAGGCAATTGATCTGCGAGTTTCGTCCATTGTTTCAAGCTTAACGCAACTTCTTCGTAATTGCTCCAAACGTATTTAAGGTTTTTCGTATTGCCTGGCGTCAATACTGCCGTTTATCAAAATGTCGTTGAAGTCGTATGTATAAATATCCATGCCTGGTACAAAGGCTAGTGTGAGAAGCTGTAGATCTCGCGCGATTTGTTTTGAGTTACGGCCGCCTTTTTTCCAAACTTTGCGTTTGCTATCAATCGTAGTTTGCATTTGCCGACAATCTTCGTCAGTAAGTATTACCTTGCTGATGATGCGGCGGACGAGATTGGTGCCTTTTTCGATGAAGACTTCCGTATCTTCGACTTTCCTGAATGTACCAATTAAGTGAAAACATTCCGTGTCGCCCAGCTTCTCATCGGAGAGCAATTTTGCACTGTTTAAGTCGTGCCATGACGTACCTGGTTTAAAAGTATTTGGAGTCAGCGTTCTTAGAATTCGCTCTGCTGTGTGGGTTGATTTGCTTGCTGTAATTGCGAGCATATGGTCAAGACTTTCAAACTGTCGAATTCCTTTTGAGTTTTTCTCGCTGTAGTGATATCCGTCGGTCCAGATTGACTTTTCTCTCGGGAGCGCATCGTCGTCGCAGTGCCCGCAAAAATCTTGCGAGTCGAAGCGAAATCCATCCGGACGTGTGAAGTGCGTCTGAAATCTCAACGGCGCTTCGCAATTACTGATCAGGCAAGTACCTGTATCGTTGTACGAATTGAAGCCTGTGTAAGTCGACAGGACATTTGCGATGATAGCTTCTGCATCCATTTCAGCGTCGTTTTTCGGTATCATTATGCCAATTCATCAACCAATTTTTTCCAGTCCTTTAAACTGAGCGCAATTTCTTCATAGTTGCTGAAAATGTGATGCGGACCGATTGCTTTCAATTCTTCAATCTCATAATAGACTTTGTGTTCTTCTGGAAAGAATAAAGCCATGTCCATGCCTGCTGCCTTAGCGGCTAGCATATCGGCGTGCGAGTCTCCTACCATCAGACTTTCTTCAACAGTGCTACCCAATTGCTTAAGAGCAAGAAGGAGGGGCTCAGGATGTGGTTTGAAGTTTATGATGTCGTCGGCGGTGACAACAGTGCTGAAATATTTCAGGATATCTGTTCGCTCAAGGACACCGCCGACGATACTACGAGCTGCGGATGTGACGATACCCAAACGGATACCCTGATCGCGGCAATGTTGCAATACTTCAACGACTCCATCAAATAAGTGAGCGTGCACAAAAGCATCCTGCAAGCCAGTTTCGATGTGGCGTTCAAATTGTTCGACTGAAGAAATTTTAAAATCTCTGGTAACATCAGCCCAGGATCGATAGAAACAATTGGCTATAACTTCCTGGTCTGTGAGGTCATGTCCGAATTGCGCAAGTGCAAATTTATATGCCGATAACCAGTGCGGCAATGACGGTGATAATGTGCCATCAAAGTCAAAGAGAATCGTTGAATAGCGATGAGCTGATTGCTTTTGCATATTTGCGAACTCCTCGACACTGAATAAGTAGTCATCCTTCCACAGCCATCTTTTGGCAGAGGGTAGTCAATTATAACTAAAGCAAGTATGCAATATCCAAGGAGTAGTCATGACGGTAAATCAAGAATTGAATCTAAAAAAGGATACCGGTAAGAATTTCACCGCTGTCCATGTTGGCAAATTTTCTACTCTTGACCAGTACGAATTACACATGCAAAGTATCAATCGCACGGTTCATGGCAAAGTCTTTTTGCGTGAAGCGATTGATTCAACGAGCGTACAAATCTCTTTGAATAAACTTCCGGCCGGTCGGACTGTTCCGTTTTATCACGCGCATAAGCTGAACGAAGAGGTCTATATCTTCACTGGTGGCAAAGGGCAGATGCAGGTTGACGATCAAATATTCGACGTTGAAGAAGGTACCGTCGTGAGAATTAAGACCGAAGGCGTGCGCACCTGGCGAAATAATTCCGATCAAGATCTCTATTACGTTGTCATTCAGGCCAAAGAGAACTCCCTGACTGCAGACACAATTGAAGATGGCATCAAAAGCGAAAAGAGTGTCGTCTGGGCAGAATAAGCCCTGTTTTCGACATTGTCGAGTCCGCTTTATTTTTAGCCCGCCAATATATGGATGGCGGTATTTTGACGCATACTTAGCCTCGTAATGCGCTAAACTTGCACACCAGTACAAGCAAGAATCTTGAGAGGAAGAATGGCGGCAATAATCAAGAGTCAAGAAAAGCTTTCCAGACGACGGTTTTTGAGCCGAGGTCTCGCTGCAGCAGCAGGTTCCTTCTTCGTGACGCATGGCTTGATTGACGGTCAATTGCCAGCAGCTCTTGCGCAATCGAAAGTAGTTGATCTAACCGACCTGAAGAAGGTTTTCAAAGGAACATTGACTACTCCAAGCGAAGCTAGCTTCAAAGAGGCAGTTTACGGTGGCCTCTGGAACAAGCTCCTGACCACTCGTTCGCCACAAATTGTAGCCCGCGTTAAAGACGAAGCCGACGTCAGCACCATCGTCAAATTTGCTGTCGAAAATAAAATGAAAGTCACGGTGCGCGGTGGAGGGCACAGCTGGTGCCAAACCTCAGTGCGGGATTCAGGCATTATGATCGATCTTACCGACTTGAATCAGGTTATTTCAATCGACGCTCCCAAGCGCAAAGCCATATTACAGCCTGTCATCAGCAATCGCGAGGCGCAAGCGAAATTCAAACCATACGATTTGGCTTTCCCCACAGGTCACTGCCCGCAAGTGAAATTAAGCGGATACATGCTGTCGGGTGGTATGTCATGGAATCAAGGTGTATGGGGACATGGCTTTGAAAGCCTCGATGCAATTGAGATGGTCAATGCCAAGGGCGAACATATAATTGCCAGTAAGACTGAGAATCCTGAGTATTTCTGGGCTGCCTGCGGTTCCGGACCAGGTATGTTTGCTGTTGCCACACGCTATCACGTGCGTTTGCATCCGCTGCCTAAAGCGATGGCCGCGAGCACCTACTTCTATTCGATCAATGATATGGCCAAAGTTGGCGACTGGTTATCCGAAGAAGCCAAGAAACTGCCGCCTTCGGTTGAATTAAGTATGTGGATTTTGCCAGCGCCCAAAGAGTTGAAGGATAAATGCGCCGACCATAAAGGCAGAGTATGCCTTGTTACTGCTTCAATCTTTGAAGATGACTTCGGTCAAGCGCAGAAGGCTGCAGCGATGCTGGAAAAATGCCCTGTAATTGATAAATGTCTGCAGAAAACGGTCTGCGAACCAACTAATTTCGAAAAATTATTCGATGCTTCCGGTGCATTGTGGCCAGAGAATCTGCGTAACAAGGTTGATTCCACTTTCTCGAATGCGACCGTCACTGAAATTCTTGAGATTGCTCGCGAGCACACTGAAAACGCACCGTCCGATTTGACTGTGGTGATGTGGGCGATATTTACTGGTCCAAACATCCCCGAACCGCAAAAAGATGCGGCTTTCTCTATGAGTTCTAAATTGTATGGTGGCGCCTGGACGATGTGGCGCACACAGGCGGAAGACGACGCGAATATCGCCTGGCATGCAAAATATATGGACCTCATTGAACCTCTTCTCAATGGACATTACATCGGCGAATCAGACATTGTTGGCCATCCGGAATATTTGAAGAAAGCAGTTTCTGGGCGGAACATGGAAAAGATCGAAGAATTGCGCAAGAAGTATGACCCCGACGGCGTCTTTTTTAACTATCGCGACGGACTCAGTTAAGGAAAGACCCTATGACACTTTTTATTCGAAGGTCTTGTGCGTCTCTAGTGTCGCGCTTGAGTTTGTCACTACTGGTAGTGTCATCAATACTTAGCTCGTGTGTCAAAACTGCCGAAGCCGCCGACACAATTTCTGCCTTCAGTTCGCCAGACCGAGCCATTATTGCTTATACGCCTGAGTTGAAACAGTCGTCCGCTTTTACTGGGCTGCCAGCTAATCTACTTGAGCTAACGCCGCGTGCAGCAGAAGCTGCAGATTTGCTCAAGGTTCGACCTTATGTCGAATATCTTTTCAAAATGCGCCGTGAAGGTTTGACCAAACCTGGTCTTGCCGACAAGCGAGTCACCGCACTCAAACTCAATATCTATCACAAGATGGCGATAGGCGCCCTTGAAGTGCGTAAATGCACAGCAAGAATCGACAGAGAGCTTGCTTATGCCTACGACATAGAAGCTTCGGTTTCTGGTCGTCGCAACAAATTGGTGGCACGCACTAACACCATCAACTTTTTGCAATTTGGTGTTCTTGGTGCTATTCGAACCGGCATGTTGATGAATTCGCATAATTCGCATGCAATGCTTGACAGCTCTAACTACATACGTTCAACTACATCTGGCATCGGTGTTGTTTTGACCTCCCTTACCTTTATGGAGATGAAGTCAGGCAAGCGCCAAATCGATACAGACCCTAATTCGTTGGCTGGCATATATAGCATCGAATCAGCCCGTCCTCTCTATTTACCGGGAATGGTCTGGACCTTTCTTAATTCCACTCCTCCAGAATTAAAAAATGGTGAGAGTAGACGCGAAATCTTGCTCAAACAATGGCTTAGTTTGCGTAAGTTAGATCCAGCGAATTTGCCGCGCATTCACTCAATTGCTGCTGCTCCTCAAAAGCCGGATGAAGAAACAGAGTCGATTCGCACACTCAACGATCGTATTTTTATGCTGCATGATTTGCACGCGATGATCGAGCAATTAGATTTTGAAATTTATGAATTATCAAAGGTCGTCTCCGGTGACTCGGCGCCTCCTGGTCTTGCTCCTTACGGTGTCACAGACCAAAGCACCAACGGTCCAGTCGATGAAAATACAACCAAGGCGGTACATGGTGCCACAATCAATAGAAGTCTCGAACAAGAAGGAAGAACTAGCAAATGAACGGTAAAAATTATAGACGTGGCATTTGCTTGAGTCTCAGTTTACTTATTCAGGCTAGCTGGATGTCTTTTCTTCCTGCAATCGCTAAAGATGCCACTGCCAAAAGCGATGTAGTGGCAGTAGTTGCTTCGGCCAATCCGAAGCTCGCGAAACCCTACAACGTTAACGCTTATACAAATGGTGAGTCCACGAGCAAGATTTCTGCCGATGCGCTGGAAGTGGCAAATTTGATGGGCATTTTGCCTCAAGTAGAAAGATTGCGTCAGCTCAAAGCCCAATCATCGCAGACACCTGGCGTGATTCCCACCGACGAGCAAATGGCGCTCGAACTGTATTTGATGGAAAAGGTTTTTGGTGCCTCGTTGCAAGTGCGAACCGTTGCCGATCGAATCGATGGTGAACTAGCGTACGCTTATGACGTCCGCTCAATCCTTACTGCAAAAAGAGACAAAAACCTCAATTACAACTTTATCGCCAACTTTGGTCAAGGTAGTGCTCTGGGATCGACGGCTGGTGGCCTGTTCTTGGGAGCGCAACCACTTGCAGCAAACATCTGTTTGCTGACCACATCCGGTTTTTCAATTCTTCTGACTCTAGCCGCTCTGAAAATGCAATCTGGTGGCAAAAGAGAATCTGACTCCGGTACCAACATGCTCGCTCATTTTCTTGATTTAGAGCCGGGTCCAGAAAATTCTTATCCTGATCTCGTTTGGCGATATTTGAACGCAACTCCTGCTGGCTCGACTGTCAGTCGCCGTCAGCAGACCCTTGATCACTGGCGCAACGCCCGTCGATTGAATGAAACATCTGAAAGCGCAAAAAAAGCTGTTTCAGGGATGAATATTTCGCAAAAGGAATCAATCGGACTGCTTACAGATAGAACCTTCATGTTGCACTATGTCCATGCTGATGTCGAGCAGCTTGATGGCTCATTGCTCGATTTGCTCAAATATATGGATTTGAATTAAGCGGCGCTCGCAGATGTATAATTCTGTTCTATGCAAGAAGTCGATCCAGTTTCAGAAATTTATAAAGGTGTCGGTAAAGACGCGCCTTTTTTCGCGCTCGTTGAAGAATTCTACAAACGCGTAGAAAATGACACCGTTTTGCGCCCACTATATCCCGAGGATTTAGGTCCTGGTAAAGAGGCGCTTGCTCTCTTTTTGATTCAGCGCACAGGCGGGCGTCAGACTTACAGCCAGCAAAAGGGACATCCGCGTATGCGTGGACGACACATGCCCTTCAAGATTGGCATTATCGAACGCAATGCCTGGGTGCATAATATGACTGAGGCACTGGATATGGTGCCAGAATTGCAGGCTCACAAACAAACTCTAAAGGAGTTTTTTGAGAGTTTCGCCACGTTTATGATCAATCAGCCCGACTGACCTTTCCAGCTATTCCTTTAAGCAATTGTTGAAGATTCACCAAAGCTTGCTCAACGGCGCATGCTTTCATGCTAAAAACCATTAGGCGTTCGCGTCATCAACAAATAGTTTCTGGAGAGAGCTTGTGAAAAACATCGGCATCATTACATCTGGCGGCGATTGCGGCGGTCTTAATGGCGTTATCAAGGGTGCAGCGCTAACTGCTATAGCCAAGGGGATGACTGCCTGGATTATTCCAAATGGATATGCCGGACTTTATAATCTCGTCGACCTAAAACAGATCACAAAGCTCACACCAGAACGCATCGAAGCTATCGAAGTATTCATGGCTGGTTCTGAAGCCGGTAACTCACGCGTCAAAATTTCCAAAATTAAAGATGACAAAAAATACGATCGCATCAAAGAAGGTTTGAAAAAATTCAATCTCGATGCTCTTGTCATTGCCGGTGGCGACGACACTGGTTCGGTCGTGGCAGATTTGGCCGGTCAAGGTATTCCCTGTGTGCATGCGCCAAAGACGATGGATCTTGATTTGATGCCATACAGCGTTGGGGGCGACTCGACCATTAATCGTATCGCCGATCAATTACGCGATTTGCGCACAACTGGTCGCACCCATAACCGCATCATTGTCATGGAAGTGTTTGGCCGATACGCTGGACACACCGCTTTCCGAGGTGGAGTGGCAGCTGATGTCGACGCCATTTTGATTCCAGAAATTCCAGTCGATTTTGACGTTCTCTATAAGCATGTAAAAGATTGCTTTGTTAAGCGTATTGAGGAAAGTGATGTTCATGCCGGTACCGCCATGGTGGTCGTTGCAGAAGGGCTGCGCGATGCCTCTGGCAATGAACTGGTTGACATGTCCTCTGAGCCCGATTCCTTCGGGCACAGACGCCTGCTTGGCGCTGGCAAATATGTTGTCAAACAAATTGAAGACCGCATCAAAGCCGACCCTGAAATCAAAGAGTTCATGAAACGCACTGGTCAATTTGTCGCTGGCGTTTACGAAATCCCTGAAGTTCGCGAAATTCGCCCCAGCCATCTTGTTCGTTGCGGTTTTTCATCGGCGATGGATTCAAATTTTGGTCTGGAAGTCGGTGCTGCGGCTGTTGAGTTGATTACACAAAAGGTACTAGGTGTGACGGTTGTTTCGTACGCCGGCGGCAAAATAGAATATATGGACGTCAAGGAAGCAATCGTGCAGCGTCTCGTTGAACCAAGTGACGTTTCGTTGTTTGAAACATTTGGGATTTCATTCGGTCGCAAGCCCGAAAAGCCGCAGGCTCAGGGTGTCAAGGTGAGTGGCAAGCCCGTTCGCGTGTACTAGACACTTCATTCATGACCGCAAAATAACTCATGGCTCGAGCGAGCGTCGTACAATATGCCATAGTTAGAGCGTAGCTGTTTTGTAGCTGCTGATACTTCTGTGTGGCAATGAATTTTATGACTGGCAATCTCAAGCGAAACTGGATTCTAGGAACCTTGATGTGCAGCAGCTTTCAGCTGATTGCGGCAGCCTCGGCTGATCCTGAAGCCAAGCTGCGAGCACCAATGCCTGGCACAAGTAAAATTGTCGCTCCATTGCCAGCTCCAGCTTCAACTGCTGCGACAGCCGCAGATGACGCCGCAGCAAAAGCTGCTCCTGAGGCAAAGATTGGGGCGCCGGCAACCCCGAATATTGGCGGATTGTCAGCTCCTGGAGCAGACGCCATGATGACACCTGATTTGCTTCTGATTAAACCAACTGATGGCGCAAAGCAAGCCGCTGAGCCGCTCAAAGCGTATGTTAACGCTGGATTGACCTTGCAAGTGGACCAACGCAATATTGCATTTGAACATTTAAGCGGTGTCCAAATCACTGTCAACAACCTGACTGGTCGCCCGCTTATGGTTGATGGTACGAAAGCTACGATAACCACCGGTGGTGCAACGCTAACGGCAATTCCAGTTACGGTTTTGCAAAAGGCTGTCTTACCTAAAACTGGACTCGAGCATGCAATGGCCTCTATTGGTACCAATATTGTGCCTGCCGCGTTCACAATTGGTGCGGTGCCGGCAGTTAAAGACGAATTCAAATTTCGCAAACCAGTTTTGCAAAGATACGGTCCTGATGAGCAACGTCGCGAAGTAGAGTCATCGCGATTTGGTCGCCGTATCATCTGGCCTGGACAAAAGACACAAGGCATTCTTTATTTCCAAACTGAAGAATCTCTTACCGCTTCGCACATTCAAATTCCAGCCGCGACGCTGTTCGACACTCAAGACGCATGCGTACTTTCGTCAACACCGTAAAGCATTCAGGCTAAGGTTTTTTCAATCGACTTTGGACATTTGGAATCGGTTGGGCGAAAGTGCCCGGTTTATAGCCAGTTGTTAAAGTAGTCGCTGAAATCATGCCCATGTCGTGTAGAAGCTGCGCTTGTGCAACGTTTGATGCAACGATGGCTTGAGCCTGGGCGGTCACCGCCTGCACATAATTGGTCTGGGCTGTCATCACATCGAGATAAGTGCCGACACCATTATCAAGACTGACTTTGGCCAGACGCAGTGTCTCTCTGAAGGCACTAACAGACGCAGCAGCTTTGTCGATGACTTCGCGCGCGGAAAGCATTGCCAGATAATCGGAATGAACGTTTTCAACGACAAGGCTGATTTCTTGATTGCATTGCATCAGGGCTTGCCTGGCAAGTGTCTTGATTGCAAACAATGACGCTGCAGTGGTCATGCCCGAATTGGGAAGGCTCCAGGTCAGCTGAAAACCACTTTGAACTTCCCTGAATTTGCCGGCAAATATACCGGCTGGTGCCTGTAAGCTGCCGTTCTGGTTGGAGCCCGAGCTATTGCCTGTGCCACCGCCTGTAATTGATGGTGCCACCGCTCCTGATGACACGAGCGATCCCGATTGAATCTGCGCAATTGGTGTACCACCTGATGACGCAGGCAGAGCTGCTGGCGCTGTGTTAGCTCCTTGCGTAGAGGTCGAGCCAGAAGTTGGACTGAAAGTATATTGCTGCCCTAGAGCATTATTGCTTACTCGTCCGGCAAAAGATGAGTCTAGGAACGAAGCAATGGAAGCGCTCGCAGCACCCCCTAATGCAGCTGAATTAGCGGCTGGGGCAACGCCTGTGTCATTTTGCTGGTAAAGCGTGAAGAAAGAAATTGAGGGATAGAGGTTCGAAGCGGTGGCCTGAATCTGTCTGTTGGCGGTCAGCCTGAAGTATTCATACTGTCTCAATCCTGGATTGAAGCGCATGGCGTCTCCAACAAGAGTATTCAATTTAACATTGGGATTAAACAGTGGTGCTTCAGTCAGCGTTTCTTCCACTGGTATCAAATTGACTTCCAGCGGGAAATTCATAGCAAGATTTAGTTGCAAACCAGCCTGACGCATGGCGATGCCCTGTTGCAAAAAATTCTGTCTATCGGCAGCGAGTCTTGTTTCTGCCTGCAAGATGGCATAAGTTGTACCTGTTCCTGCTTGTAGTTGAATTTTTGCGTTGCTCAATGCTTGTTCGTCCGCTTCAACGGTTTTTGCCCAGATCTGCATCAATACACGCTGCAAGACGAGGTTCGTGTATTTTGTGTAGACATCAAGAAAAACGTCTGAAACAGTGGATTTATAAGTGTATTGCCAGGCCTTTTCGCGGTATCTCTGGGCTAACAATCCATACATGACCCCACCGCCTTGAAATACAGGGAAGCTAACACCCGATAAGAAAGTGTGAGCGATCGATGTGGTGTTGAGATTGGGGACGTTGACGTTAGAAGCGTTGTACGACATCGCGAACGTCGGCAAAAAACCACCTACGGCCGAGACCGTGAGCCAGTGTTGATAGTTCATGCTTTCGCGCGAAATCTTGATCGCCATGCCATGATCTAGAACGTAACGAATGGCCTCTTGCAGACTGATTGATTGGCTGTATTTTGACTCTTCGCGCAATGCATCAAAGGAATGCATCTCAATAATTGAGCTCAAATACAAAGGGTTCAAATTGACTGTTTTATTAGCTTCGTGATCTGGTGGCGCCGAACTGGCTAATGTAATTGGCGCCATGGCTTCGGTGCTGGATGATGTTGGCGTATTTGGTGCAGCTGTAGGAGCTGTTGTTGCCGTGCCATTTGGCTGTTCCTGTTGTTGCAGGGCACGCGGCGCAGGTGAACTGACCGTGTCGCTAGTGGTGCCTGGGGTGCTTGTATTTCCCGTGTTGCCAGAATTTGTGATATTGCTTGTCGGTGTTGTCGGAATCGGGCTTTGATTTGGATTGGACGCAGGCGAGTTATTGACCCGAATACCGTTGATGCGCAGACCAGGACCACCACTTGCGTTACCGCGAACTGGAGTACCTAAGGTCGGTGCTCCTTGTCCCAATAATTCGCTCTGGGTAAAATTATCGATATTTGATTTGGAGGTAGTGTTGTCTGCGGTGTCATTGAAAAATGAAGGTGGATTGCGAAAGACCTTTTCGCCTATGCCTACTGTTTGCGGCGAACCAATAAGATCGCTAATGCGGCTGATGTCTGTGTCTTCGGCTTGAGCAGCTGGTACCTCGAGCAAAAGTAGCGCAAGCAACACTGTAAGCGTTAGTTTGTTAAACGCCTTGTTCACTTCAGTTTATGTCCCCTTTGAAGCCATGCAAAAGAGTGTCGCTGGAAATAATGCCAGTGTCATGAAGAAGTTGTGCCTGAGCCATGTTTGAACCAACAATTGCTTGAGCTTGCGTGGTCAGAGCATTGACATAGTCGTGCTGCGCTGTGATTACATCGAGATTGGTGCCGACACCTTGATCCAGTCGAATGGCGGCTAATCGTAGTTCTTCTGCTGATGCCGTGACACCGTGGGCTGCATTGTCGATTTGTTCTCTTGCAGCGCGCCAGTTGAGATAGTCAGAGCGAACTTGCTGCAAGACTGTCTGCAGCTCCTGGTTTGCCTGAACTGAAGCTTGATGGGCCAATGAATTTGAGGCAGCAATATTGGATACTGCCGTTACGCCCATGTTGTTCAAAGACCAGACTATGCCGAGACCCTGTTGGTATGTGCGGAATAGTCCACCAAACACCCCGGCACCAGATGTATCGCTGCTACTGCTTGCTTGTGAACTTTTGGATACTGTGTTTGTGTAAGAATACTGTTGGAATAAAGAGACTTGAGGATAAAGTGGTGCCGATGCTACCTGGATGTTTCGCGCGGCAGCAATTTTAAATAATTCGTACTCGCGCAATTCAGGACGTTTTTTAAGAGCAACACCAACGAGAGCGTCTATTGTCGATTGATTTTGAAAGAGTGATTGCTCTGTAATGGTTTCTTCGACGGGCACTAAATTGACACCCATTGGAAAATTCATCGAAAAGTTCAAGGCAAGAGCAGCCTGACGAACGGCAACCTGCTGCTGAAGTAATGCTTGTCTGTCTGAAGCAAGCTGTGCCTCTGATTGTAGAATATTGAATCTGGCGCCAGTTCCTGCAGCTTCTTTAATAGTATTGACGCGCACTTGCTCTTGCGAAACTTCAACCGCTTTGGCGCGGATTTGCAGCAATACACGAGCTAAAAGCAAATTGTTGTAGCGGGTATAAAGGTCCAATAATGCATCGCTGATATTGGCTTTGTATGCCTGTTCCCAGCCCTTTTCGCGATAATACTGACCGAGAATCCCATAGACAACGCTGCCGCCCTGGAAAACTGGATATGCCAGCCTCGTCAAGAATACCTTGGCGTTAGAACCAACCTTCTCATTCATGATGTCAGTATGGGTCAGGTTGTATGCAACTGTGAGGTTAGGCAGCACGTTTGCCACTTGTCCATAGAGCACGTATTGCTGATACTTAAGGCTGTCTTTGGAAATTTTTATAGCCAGATTATTCTGAATGGCGTAATTGAGCGCCTCTTCAAGAGATATTTGCTGGTCGTATTGCACTTCCAGGCGAATCGTCTTGAAGGAGTCGTCCTTTAAGGAAGAGTTCAGACGCAATTTGTCCATCGCAAGAGTCTTGTTGACCGCATGGACCGAGTCCGGATCAACTGACGCTGGTGGCGCCTTACCGTCGATCACAATGGGAGTGCCGAGGCTCTCGGCGGCGACAACGGGAAGCATTGTTGGCGCAAGAAGCACCGCCAGTAATGCCGCAGCGAAACGCTCTTTGTGACTTTGCAAAATGGACCGCATGGAATTACCTTGATGTGTGCCGCACTAGCATAGCGGGAGCGTGGTCTGTAATGGGCTGATGTTAGCAATAGATATAGTTAGAATTGTGTCTAACAAGGCTTTAAATGCGAAAATTGACAAGATCTAAAGTTCGCCCTTTTGCGGGAACATTTGTTCTGAGCAAATACAACCTTTCATTTTTTATTTACTGATTAGTGATGACGTTGAGCCAACGTCATAAGTTAGAAAAAATTTCTCACTGTTGTTGAGTAATCAAAAACTCAATCGAACTCGATTTAGTTTTTTGTGTCACAAGAATCGTCGCCAATCTTAATTGCAGAAGGTTCGCCCGCGGGGGGGGGGGAGTGTCAAGGGGTATTGTTTTTTTAGCTTCCCGAATTCTTCCCTGACCTGAGCGGGGGCTTCGGCTAGAATTGCTCCGATTTATCATTACTAAAGTGCGCTGTCTTGAAAACGCGCGTTCGGAATATTGCTCAAATTGCAGAATCAAGCCCGTTCGAAATTCGGCTACAACGCTTGTCTGTCTATTGCTGTGTATCTCAGCTTCGCTCTTTACTTTACTTTTTGCTATTTCCCGAACGACTATTTCTCGCGGAATTTGAGCAACATCGTTTTGCTCCCTGGTTTCGCCATTTTGTTATTTGCCTACTGGCGTGGCTACAGAATTGTCGCTAGCAGTAATGTCGTGGGCTTTAAAGAACTCAGTCTTTTTGCTCTTGCCACTGCCGTCTGTGCGTTTGCCATTCCGCCTTTTTATTCGACCGACTTGTACAGTTATATTAATGGAGGCTGGCAACAGGCGCGCTACGGCGTTAATCCGTATACCTTGATGACTGTAGGAACTCCTGGTTACGGTATAGACCCAATGTTTACACCGTTCTGGGCTCTAAACCCGTTTCCTTATGGATTTCTCTTCGCTCTTATAGCCAAATTGGTTTGTCTGCTGGGCGCCGGCAATTTGACTCTGACATTGCAACTTTTCAAAGTTTTGATGTTGCTGGCCTATTTTTGTCTTGGCGCAGTCATTTATTTCGGTGCAAAAGCCTTACCGGGGATGCGGCCCACTGTGAGCTTTTATTTGTTTATGTGGAGTCCGATTGTGCTTTTGCATACCGTCAGCAACGGTCACAACGACATTTTGATGACTCTGCCAGTGTTGACCGCTTTTTATTGTCTGTGGTGCAATTTGTTTTTGCCGGTGATACCACTTTTGCTCAGCGGCGTGTTAATCAAATATTTGTGGCTTTTTAGCATTCCATTTTTCATGGTCTATATCGCGCATAAATCCTCGCTCGCTAAGATGTTTGCAAGTTCAGGTATTGGTCTCGTTTGGGCGGCTTTAATTTCGTTGCCTTTCATTTTCGACCTGCCGAAGTTTCAATGGCTGGAGATTCAAAAAAACCTTTCAGTCAATGCCAATTCTTTGCCGGCTTTGATAGACCATCTTCACTATCCAATAGCGAAGCTCTTTTTTCACAAACAGGCTCCGAACTGGCTAGATTATCTGCTCAATTATATTGCCGCTTCGGTTGAGGCATGTGCAGCCGTCTTATTTTTCTTTCTTTGGCTCTTTCTTCTGCAAAAATTATTTCGCCAAAAAAGTACAGTGACGCCCATAACTTTGCTACGGTATTGCTTGCTTCTTGCTTTGCTTGCCGTTTGCATTGTCTCTGGCAAATTTTACCCCTGGTACATAATCATGTTTTTTCCTATGTCTTTGTGGCTGCCAGAACGTGACGAACTGCGCAAGCTAGCAATAACACTGAGTTGTACGCAGCTGTTTGCTGTCACTTTAATTGGTCATGATCATGTCAATAATTTTTTGCTTTTGACTTTGGTGCCAATTGCTTACTATGGCTGGAGATTTTTCAATCGTAACCACCTCGGACTATACTCAAGCTAAGTGATCTTCTGCTAGAAGATGAGTCGCGTTTTCAGTGGTGCGTTTCGCCCAGCTGGTATTTGACAGCCATCCTAGCAAAGAGATGACTGCCCCCGCGCCAACAATGAGCCACCAGACGGAGTGTGTCGCTTGCGAAAAGTTTGCGCCGATACTTGAATGCGAACCGCAAATTGTGCCGGCTATGGCCACTCCAAGAGCCGCGCCGACTTGTCGACTGGTCGAGGCAATGGCTGCAGCTACTCCTGCTTGCGCTTTAGGCATGCCAGACACGGCCGTATTCGTAACTGGCGCATTGACAAGACCAAAGCCAATGCCGAACGTTACATACGCCAAAAACATCAGCCAAATAGATGTGCTATTGGTAAGTCCAGTCAAAATCAAGGCGCTTGAGGCAATGGCCAGACCGGACAACAAAAGTGGCAGCCGCGTGCCGTAATTGCCTACCAGTTTGCCTGATATAGGCGCAAAAACGATTGTAGCGATTGCCAGAGGCAGTGTGCACAGACCAGTATTGAACGCTGAAAAGTGGCGTATTTCCTGGAGATACAGTGTATTGAGAAAAAGAAATCCTGAGAATCCGGCAAAGGCGCAGACAGCAATAATGGTGGCACTGGCGAAAGGAAAACTCTTGAAAAAACGCAGATCAATGAGTGGTTCGAAGCGTTTTCTTTCGTAAAAAATCAACGAAAGGAGCGCAATTAGTGATCCAGCGAACAATGAGACGATAAACGCCGAGTCCCAGCCTTCACGCGGACCTTCGATGACAGCGCTAACAAGACAGGCAAGAGCTGAAAAAACAAGGATTTGACCGATAGGATCTACTCTTCGCGAATGAACAGCTTTAGATTCTGGAATGTACATAGCGGCCATGACCATCGCTGCAATGCCAATTGGCACGTTGATCCAAAACATGGAGCGCCAGCCCACTGTTTGTGTCAAAGCGCCACCAGTGATTGGACCTAGAGCCATCGATACTCCGGCTATCGCGCCCCATATGCCAATTGCGCGGGCGCGGGCTTTCGGTTCGATAAATGTATTAGTGATGATCGACATCGCCACGGGATTGAGCATGGTTGCGCCAAGAGCCTGCAATACGCGCGCTATAATTAAAGCGTTGATACTGCCAGCGGTACTACACCACAATGAGCCGAGCATGAAGATAGCCATGCCCAGTTGAAAAATACGACGCCGACCAAAGCGATCGGCCATCGAGCCTGCAAGCATCAAAAGACTGGCCACAACCATTGTATAGGCGTCTATAATCCATTGCAGGCTGGCAATTGAAGCGTTGAACTCGCGCCTGATTGAAGGCAGTCCAACGTTTACTATGGTTGCATCCATAGAAACCATCAACAGACTCAAACAGCAAATGCCAAGAATAAGATTGGGTCGCAGTGGCTTCACAGCAACCGGATGCTCGAGCGTTTTCATCCCTTTAATCTAGCATTGACTGCTAGTTTTTATCTGAGATTGTTAAATAAGCCCGCACCAAGACCAATGGCTGCGCCAATTCCAGTCGTTGCGGCAATGGTATGCGGATAGTGACTGCCTGCCCAACCAAGACCAAGTCCCGTCACTCCGCCTGTCGCTATGTCACGCACGATTGGATGACGTTTCATAATTTTGCTTGTGCGAATAACACCGACTCCGGCTCCTGTGGTTGCGCCGATTGCCGCTCCGCGAAACACGCCTTGCCCTGTCACTAAACCTGTTAGAGCTCCAGCACCGCCGCCGATACCAGCGCCGATTGCTGCCCCCTTTACCATTGGATGTTTCTGAAAGAATGTGCGATTGTCTCGCGCCGGTTGTACCGCGTGAGGACGCACCGCTGTCAGTGGACGATTCTGAGATTGTGTCTGGTTTTGAGTTTGAGCCTGACTCTGTGTCTGACTCTGTGTCTGACTCTGTGCTTGAGTTAAAGCGCGATTGTAACCATCCCGGTATCCGGCATTGTATATTGAGGCCGAATTGATACTACCCGTGTTCGCGTGTTGAACAGCGGCTCCCTGTAGCGGCTGAATCTCTGGCATATTTGGCATCGGCACCGCCGCCGGCACTGGCACTGAAATCTGCGGTTGCTGCACATTTGCCTGAGCCGTTTGAGCAGTTGAGGGCGTCGTATTGCTGTTTTTCATCGCTGATAAACCAGCAAATGAGCTACAAATCAAAGCTAATGCAGTCGCTCCCACCAGGTGCCTTCTTCTTGATGTCCATTTATCCGGTGAAGCCGGAAAGTTATTGAGCGTCATCGCTCTTCCCTCTTATCTAGTTGATTTCGTGCGGTACTTGCTGTAAATCAGTCCCCTAACACTTAAATCATATGAAGGTTATGTGGCTAAATTGTGAACCCAAATTGTTAGTAGACTTGTTAAGGCAAAAGTGAACACAGCAACAAATTCTTGTCCGTCTGCGTCGAGAGCTGAGGCAACTTTGATTGTCGGCATATTTATGAAGCGGGGCGAAAAACGAGCATGGATAAACGAGCGACGATAGCATTAGCAACTGTGGTTGGCGTGTCAGCGCTAGGTGGATTTTATTGGCTAGGCAGCAAGAACAACGCCGCTCCAATTCCTGCTTATCCCTCAGCCACAGCTTTACCACCCATCGATCAAGTAGTGCAGGGCGCCCCTACCACGCCACCTGCGAATTCGACGACGACCACCACGACCACGGTCTCGACAAATCCAGCTGGGGCTCCACGTAACACAGTATCTTTGTTGCCGGCTCAAAATGGACTGACTGCGCAAACACCTATTATCGATAGAACTACCACTCAAGTCACTCAATCTGGTCAGCCAGGTCAAGTGGCGTATGTGGGCCCTAGCGGCAGACCATCGTTGCCTTCGACACCGCTGCAACCAGGACCAGATGCTGAGGCTCCTCAATCAGGCACAGCTTATAATGCAAAAGAAATAAGCGGCACACAAACGACAACAACCAGCACCCATACTGTGCATACCGCATCGACGCACCAGTATCACCGAGTACATAAACACAAAAAAGCAGGTAATGTACACGTGGCAAGAGCGACAAAACACACAGTGATGTTTGCCGCGAAATTGCCGTTTCGTCTGAGACCTTAATTCAGCAACGGGTTATACTTTGCCAGTGAAAATCAAACTGGTAGGCTATGACGAAGAAAGATTCTGAATCAAAGAAGGCTTCTAAAGGCAGAATCGTCGACCAGGAGTTTTTCAGTCCAGATAAAGAGCCGATTGGCTTGCTTCCGCACATGACTCGCGTCGAACGTAAGGGAATCGGGCGCAAAGAACGTCACTTCGTGCCCCGCGATTTACACGGACACTGGGCGACGCCAGTCGCTGGACGCGATGTGGTGCGCATTCTTGAAGAATCGAATGAAGGGCGCATGCCTGAACTGATACCAATTCGGTATGGTCGCATGGCTCAATCGTCGTTTGCATTCTATCGAGGATCGGCAGCTTTAATGGCTTTCGATTTATCCAATACTGCCACCACCAGCTTAAGGGCGCAACTGTGTGGTGACTGCCACGTCATGAATTTCGGCATATTTGCTACACCAGAAAGACGCATCATTCTTGACATAAATGATTTTGATGAAACTTTGCAAGGTCCGTTTGAGTGGGACCTGAAAAGACTGACGACAAGCTTTGTGCTGGCAGCAAGGCATAAACAAATGGGGGACTCGTTCGCCAGGCGCGCTGCTTATTGCGTTGCTCAGGCTTATCGCAATTCAATGAAAGAATTTACTCGAATGCGAGTGCTTGATGTTTGGTATGCAAAATTCGACCTTGAGACTTTTGTTAGAACGACCAGGGACGCTCTCTGGAAAAAGAGAGTGCAAGGCATGCTCAAAAAAGCGCAAAAAGAAACGGTGCCAGATCACTACTTTCCCAAAATGACTCACGCAATTAACGGGCGAATAATGATCAAAGACAATCCTCCTTTGATTTTCCATACCGACGAAGAGTCGAAAGCAGATTTTGAGGAGTTGATTCAAAATGTCATCAAGCTCTATAAAGATTCGCTGCAAGACGATCGCAGGGTGCTAGTTGATAAATATCGTCTTCAGGATGTCGCACATAAAGTTGTCGGAGTAGGCAGTGTTGGCACCCGCTGTGGTGTCGCTCTTTTGACTGCTGCCGAAAATGATCCGCTGATTCTGCAATACAAAGAAGCGCGTATGTCTGTGCTTGAGCCTTACTGCGGCAAAAGTCCTTTCGATAATCATGCTGAAAGAATCGTCAACGGCCAGCGTTTGATGCAGGCCGCCAGCGACATTTTTCTCGGCTGGACAAAGGGCCGATTCGGGCATGACTTTTATTTGCGCCAGCTAAGAGACGCTAAGCTCTCGCTGCGTCCTGAAATCTGGGATGAAGAGCAAATGATAGCTATTGGCAAACTTCTGGGCTGGGTTCTCGCTCGCGCGCACGCAAGAGGTGGAGATCCGGTTCAATTGTCGGCGTATATGGGCAACAGCGACGAATTTGACAATGCCATCGCTAATTTTTCAATGGCCTATGCCAATCAAACAGAGCTAGATTTTGCAATCCTGAAAGCGGCTATTGCGGACAATGAAATTACCGCTTATTTTGAATCTTGATTTGAAGTTTGCCCCGAAGTTTGACCTGAGCTTTGACTTGAACTTTGACCGGCACCCGAATTGATCTGGCTTTGAACGATATCGTCCAGACCTTCTAATTCCATGGCCAGTCCAACAATTTGCGAAGAACTGAGTGGTCCTTTGGCGGTTGCTTCATTTTCTCTAGAGGCAATTTTAGCGAGCGAGTCGGAGTACTGTTTGCACTTTACGGCATCTAGAGTATTCGCTGTAGAAGCGTTTTGCAGCATTTCTTCAACTTTTTTGCGTTGCTCGTCTATCAACGGAATCGACTCCTGTGAGAATTGAATGCGACGTTGCAGAGCGATATGCAATCCAGCAAAATTGTTGGCGATAAGCTCTTGATCTTTTGACGCAAAAGCTTCGGTGGAACGGTGCATTGATTTCAGCAAATCTTCTTGTTGCTTAACTTCGGCGTTCAGCTTGTCGACGTCGGCCTGGGCGATTTTTTTTGCTTTAATTGCTTCGTCAAGCTCGGCTGAGAATTTGGTTCTAACCGATTCGATGCTTTCGTGAGGATGCATAATGCTTGCAATTGCGTAATCGACTTCGGCTTTGAGATCTCCTAAGTCTCGCGATATGACGAGCTTTTGCGAAAAGCCGATATCTTTGGCTTTTGGTTTGACCGCTTGAATATGAGCACGTATTTTCGCGAGGTCTGAACGAAATTCTGTGGCAATGCTTTGTTTCATTTGACTTTTGAACAGGGCTTTTTCTATTTCAGTCTCTAAACTGTCGCAACCTTTGACGAATTCATTCCACTGAGGAGCTAAGTCTGCCTCGCCTGGCTGTGTGGTAATCGACTCTTGTGTTTTTCCACTAGCCGGCTTCTCCTCAACCACAGGTGTAGACGTGACTGGTGTGATGGCAACATTTGCACCACCAGCTTCCTCTTGCGATTGAGCCTTTTCCAATTGCATACTGATTTGTTCGAGCGTGTCGTTGACTGCTTTGATAGTCGGGGACTCATTTACGGCAGAAGGTAGTCCGCTGGTGAGAAGCCCTAGGACCAAAGACAAATTGACTATGTGCACCGTCTAAACCTCAAATAGTTTTCGCTCTTACTCGCTCATTCCCAGGCGCTCAGCGTTCTGGACATACCTTCTCGAAAGGGAATTCTTTGTACGTATTTCAATTCGCGCTCGGCTTTAGCTATGTCGAATCCTTGATTGACAGCGGCGAGTCTAAAAGCTGGGCGAGAATAGCGCGCCAGAATGGGCTGCATAATTGGTGGCGCATATGGTGCTAGCGTGCTTGAAATTTCGCAAAGCAATCTGGCTATCGATTCTGAAACGTGTATTGACGCCCGTGGCACACCGGAGCCGTCGGCAATAGCGTCGAACAATTCTTTCTTAGTAATTTTTTCGCCATCTGTTAGGTTGTAAACCTGGCCATATGCGATGGGATTGAGCATCGCCAGTCGGATTGCGCGACACAGATTTTCCACGTAGATAACATTGGTTTCTTTTGAACCGTCGCCAATGATTAAGGCTCTTCCTTTTTTGAGCGCGTCTACCAGTCTCGGCATCCAGGCTTGTTCATTGGGACCATAAATAAATCCTGGACGTAATGCGGTAACGTTAATGGTGCCTCGATTGGCCTCGGCCATGACAATTTCTTCGGCGTCGATTTTGGAATTCGCGTAAGGCTCGCGGCAACGTCTGAGCGGCTCGTCTTCGGTTACTTTGAACTGATCTTCTTCGCCGGTGATGACAGAAAGCGAACTGATATGAACGAAGTGTTTGACGCCGCTTTTTATTGCCGCGTTTAAAACATGGCGAGTTCCTTCGACATTCACTTTACGCAGTTCTTTTCCTTGACCATTGGGGTCGATCGTGGCTGCTGCATGAACGACAACGTCGCAGCCGGACATGGCGGCAGCCAGACCTTCTTCATCGGCGAGCTCCGCTGTGACGATTTGCAGTCGACCGGACGAGCGAGCTACTTCAGCGAGAAGCGGTCCAGTTTTTGTTGTGGCGCGAATAGCTGCAACAACCGGAATATGACAGGCATTTAAATGTTTAATAAATTGCAGACCGACTAAACCACTTGATCCGGTGACAAAAACTTTCGCGTTTTTGTAAAGCCTATCTGTGTTCGAGTCGGCAGAGCTTTCGGCGCAATCAGTAACGTAAGAATTAGCCAAAATTATGAAACCAGGTCACGCGTGAATCCGCTCTAGTTATAAAACAGATGGGGCAAATCTTCCAGCCCATCTCATTTTTCGAATCTCTAATGTTGGCACTATTGAACTAAGTCATGCTTAATATACCAGAGTTGAATTACAGTATATTAGATGTCATGGGTGGTTGAATCGGCGATACTCTGTCAAGATCCTATCCTGAGAACCTCGGTGTTCTGGCATGAAGTTTGCGTCACCCGTGCGCTAGCACTCAAAAAATGAGAATCGAATCAAACCGGAATCAAAAATAGGAATGGTACCCATCTGTGTCTAGTAAGTGGAAAAAATATTTATGCTCGGCTTTGATAGGCATCGCTGGAGCAGCATTTTTCTCGTCAGGTACGTTCCTCCCAGCCTCTGCCGAGGTGATTAGAGAAGATCACCCAGCCATTAGCAAACAACTCAATTTGCCGATATACGAATGGTCGGATTCAAGTAAGCCAACCAAGGGCATCATTGTCGGCATCCACGGTTTGACCTTTTACGCTGAAGCATTCGACGATTTTGCCAAACATCTCGCTGCCGAAGGATATCCATTCTATGCAGCCGACATGCGCGGTTTCGGTCGCTGGAAAGCGGAGTCTGCTGAATACAATGGTGATACGGATATTCACTTCAATCAAACTAAAGAAGATTTATTGAAGCTGATTGACTCAATTAAGCGCGAGAATCCAAATACAAAAATTTATTGTTTGGGTGAAAGTCTCGGTGCAAACGTCGCCTTCTGGGTTGCTTCAAGCAAGCCAGATTTAATCGATGGTGTGATTACATCTGGTCCTTGTTACAGGCGCTGGCTACACCCGCGTCCACGCTGGTTCCTGAGCTTCGCTGAGGGTATCTGGAGTCCATCCAAAACTAAAATCAACCTTGAGCCTTACATCAATCCATATCTTAGTGACGACAAAGCGCTGACCATGTCGTGTCTTGCAGATCCTTTGATTTGCCGGCGTATGAGTCCAGTCGAGCTTGTTAAAACCAGTTATTGCAACAACGAAACGTTGCGATATGTCGACCATATCCCTTATGAGATGCCGGTTCTAATCATCGCCGGTGAAAAGGACAAAGTTTTCAAAACGAAGTGCATTCCAGAATTTGCTTCACACATCAGCTCGGAAAAAGTGTCGCTGAATGTGTTGAAAGGCAAAGGACATTTGCTCATGGAGCACCAACCATTACACGCAGAAATTGCTGGTATCGTTGATAGATGGCTGGCTGCAGATTCTCTGGGAGAAGAAAGATTAGTGGACGTCCCAACTATTTCCGGAAATTAAGGTGATGAGCGAAAAATCGATGAAGAAGGAATTCCATATGGAAATCGACGATTTGGTCGATGCCCTTCTGCAAAATATCAATTCGCATGGTTGGAACCTTGGCAGGATGCAATATGAACTGGGCACCTTGACCGCAGCCCAGTCTGAAAAAGTTTTAGATGACGGCAAGGCAGTGCCGGTGAAGTTTGAACTGATGGCCACCTGGCAGGATTTTGGTGACGCCCTGGAGCTTGAAGTAGTTGTAAAAGATCCAGAACATGACTGGACTGACGGCTGCTGTGCGCAAAAGTGCGCGACTATTATTGATTCTATCGAAGATAAAAAGTCATACGAAAACCTCTATTCTGAAAATACTGATTTTGTTTTTGACGATTTAGAAAGCAATAACAACTAAAATCGAGTGCTGTATGATGGGGGCTGAATTCCGCCTCTTTCAGCTCAGGATTGACGCAGTGCCATCAACCTTTGGAACTAGCCTGCTTTTTACCATCATAATAGTTTCGATTTCGCTTGGCGGATTGGTAATTTGTAGGCGCTGGTTGCTCGCTGCCGAATTGAAAACACAACATGACGTCGCCGATCCGCTTTCTCAAGTGGTTGGGATGATGTTTGCAGTGCTGCTTGGCTTTATGGTGGGCGATGCCATGCAAAGGTTTAGCACCGCTCGTTCAACCACCCAGCAGGAGGCTGCGTCACTTGGTGACATATTTATACTGGCTGAAGGATTACCAGCAGCTAATCGCGATCGCATCCGCAAATTATGCGTTGATTATGCCGAAAGAGTGGTCAAAATAGAATGGCCGATGCTTGCGAAGAAGCAAACAAGCCCTGAAGCGCGTGAGTCATATGTTCTTCTCGCCAATGAATGCGCAACATACAATCCTATTACCCAAGGCCAAAGTAATGTGCAGCAATCATTATTGCCGGCTATCGTCAGCCTTGGTGATTGCCGCCGTTTGCGTGTAGAGGCGTTGAATAACAGCCTTGCACCGACATTATGGCTTGTTCTGTCAATCGGCGGTGCCGCCACTATTTTGTTCACGTATTTCTTTGGTGCGGGCAATTTCAAAATTCAAATGCTGATGGTGGCAATTGTCAGCGTGGTTATTTGTCTCAATATATTTTTGCTCGTTGCCTATGACGATCCCTTTTCTGGTGACGTGATGGTTTCTCCAACAGCCTTTGAGACCGACTTAACGGTTTTCCGCGAGCAGATTTGCGCAACTAAAAACGCCCAGAAAGGACCGGGGACTACGAAGTAGATGCAAGCAAAAACTACCACGGTAGCTCCTGCTCTCAGGGCATTGCTCGATAACTTCATAGACTATGCTGGAATTTTTCCTCCTGCGACAGTCTCTCTCGATCAGGCTGTACTGAATTACAATGTTTATAAGCGCAGCGATTACGCCTGGATGCTCAGATATCTTGTCGTCAACGCTCACGACATTGAGCACATACCGGGTGCCTTTGTCGATTGTTTGAGCGTACTGTCAAATGTTGATCAAACGAGAGTAGCTGCGCTTGAAACCAAAGACATCTTAGCAGCTGTCAAACCAGTTTATTGCGAAGTCGCTCTTAATGAATTGAATAAATTAGAAGATGTCAAAAAATCGGGTTGTTTTGCCAAAATTCGCACTGGCGGCGTAAAACCAGAGGCTATTCCAAGCCCCAAAGAGGTTGCCTCTTTCATTAGCGAATGCGCCAGATTGCGTTTGCCTTTTAAGGCGACGGCGGGTTTGCACCACCCCATTCGAGCAATGCGTTCTTTGACATATGATAATGAAGCACCGCAGGCGGTGATGCATGGTTTTATTAACGTACTGATGGCTGCCGCTTTTGCCTGGAATGGCGAAATTGACATTGAGCCAATTGTTGCCGAACAAAGCGCAGAGGCATTCAGTTTCGATGACGTCGCGCGGTGGCAAGGTAAAACTCTGAATGTTGCTCAAATCAAAGAGAGCCGACTGCAATTCATCCACTCCGTTGGAACGTGTTCGTTTGATGAACCTGTTGCAGAGTTGAAAGAATTGCAGTGGCTCAGTTGATTCTAGGTCGTCCTGGCCATCAATTCTTTCGTGCTCATTGCATAAAGTAATGATAGCGGCGTGATGCGTACCTTTGCACCGGCTGAAACCGTCATGGCTGCGTCTTGTTCGAAGAAATCGTCATAAGGCATGGCATAACACAAGCCATCCAGACTCATGCTGTGAAGGAATTGAGCATAATAGTTAAACTGATTGGCGTTGTTCGCAGCTTGCACATAGTAGTTGATTGGGTAGCCACTGTTGGGTGGCACATTTTGACCCCACAGGGCGGGATTGTAGAGAACGCCGCGGTTGATTACGGCCCCAATTAAGCCAGCTGCTTTTTGCCCGGCTGCATCATTTGGTGAAGAGGCTATAGTACACGCCAGTGCACCGTCAGTAGTGACATTGGTCAGTGTGATAGTTTCGCCGTTGACGCTGAGGCTTATTGATGTACTAGATAATTGTTTGAAGTTGGTCATTACAAAGCCGCCATAGTTGAATGGTCCCTGATAACCATTCAGCGCGGCTAAACCCAAGTTGATAGCTTGACTCAAGCAGTTATTGAGCTGATAGCCCCAAGGGGGAGCTCCCATTGAAGACGCCTGTCCTGGTGAGAACATACGGTAAATCGATTGAGGCGAGTTTGCTCCAACTGGATAGACAAATGTGTTGTACGGCGCCGTCACATTCATCAAACCTTGCAAAACTACGTCTCGGCTGGCGGTGTCTTTGAAGCCGTAAGGTGGTGAATCGTTAACCTGTATTTGCATGGGGATGCCGAGGAAGTCGACACTAGTCTGATTCCAGATAGCGTTCCAGCCCATCTCTATTTTGTCGAATACAAATTGAGCAGTAGTCAAATTGGGAGCGCCAGTTATAGCTTGTTGCGAGACAAAAAGTCTTGCGCCAACTCCTGAACTATATTCAATGAATGGGAAGATGTAATTGCTACCGGATGCAACTTCGATTTGGCAGGTGTTGTCGAAATTATACTGCCAGACAGGATTCTTGCTGTTCAACGTTAACCATGGTCCATCGGCTCGATTGACGGATATAAAAAGACTCTGTCCGGATTTTGTATTGTCGAATACAACCATTACTGATTCAGTCACTTTTACCTCTCTTCTTTTTGCGTGGCAAAATTCACCCTGGTGGCAGGGCGAGTAACAACCGTGTCTAGAGATTCCTGGTTTCCTGAAATTTACGCTAGGCAAGTAAAAATTACTTGCGAGCACTATTTCAATTCTACACGTTCACAACAATAGCGAAACCTCAATTGAAGTTCTTTTTGATTTTTATGGTGGCATTGCTATGCAGAAAAAATTCTGAGCAAGAATCACTTTCTTTGCGGATTATTATGTCTTGGCAGGCATCCTCTTGCCCCATTGTTCGTGGAGGCAAAAAATGATAATCTGCCACGGTTGTACCCTCGGATTTGAGCTTGAGTCCAGCCCAGGCTTCAAATCATTCATAGCAAGAAGGAATTGCATGGAAGCTTCAGAAAAACTCGAGCTAGATTGGTTTGAAACCTCCCTACAAAAATTGTCTGAAATTGAGGCAAATGCACAAGATTATGAGGATGAAGAAGAGGGGGATAAAGCGCCTGACGCTGAGATATTCAACGCTGTCAAATCCTTTCTCAAGACCGTTAAAAATAAGATAGACGCCACGTTAGAAACGCCGCGTTTTTTCGTTTCTCCTAATGGCTCAATACTGGTCACATTTTCAAATAAAAAATGTGAACTCGACATTCGCTTCAGCCCCGAATTACACCTGTACTATAAAGATTCGGCCGGCAAAGTGACTGAGGGCGCTTCAGCTCTTGATGCTATCGATTTGATCAAAAAGCATTTCAAGCTTTAGGTTCTGTTGATGCTGTAAAGTCTGTCTGCGATCGGTTTCAGCCGATTTGCCGTCTTAAGTTGCTAATGCAGACAAATATTGTAATTGGCCGGGAATAAGTTCAAATAGGAACTATTCTGGTCCATTGCTTGGGGATGAAAAAGGGCGTTGAATACTTTGGTCAGTCAAACAAGTCGTTTTTTTGTCGTCGCCTGTTGTTTTTGCGTGGCAAGCAATCCGGTCTTCGCTGCAAAAGCGAAGGCAAAGCAGCCGGTAAAGGTCAATGAAGGAGTCGTCCTCTATAACAAGGGTGAATATGCGGCTGCTTTGCCAATACTTCTAAAGACCATAAAAGCAAGCCCGGCAGATCCGCTTTATCATTATTACCTCGGGCTTTGTTATGACCGCTTGCACAGTGGCGCTTCAGCTAAAGGGCAATTTGTGTGGGTAGCCAAAAACAGCAAAGACAAGCGTCTGCGCTCTTATGCCGAGACAGCGCTGCACGGCAATTCTTCTGTTGTCTCGACGGGTAGTTCGCCTGCGGCTGAGCCCGCGACTGAGCCCGCGATTGCGACTGATAATTCAAATAACAACACTTCTGCTGGCAGCGGCGCTTCGAGCGATGCTAACTATGGCGTTTCGTCAAGGTTGCCGTACGGTCGCTGCAAAATTTACTTCTTTGAATCGGCAAACAAGGAATCTCAACAGTTCGCTCCAATATTCGACGCCGCCGCGAGGTCTTATCGCGGGTCGTTTAATTTTCAGCGACTGGATGTCTCCGATCCAGCGACTGTCACCCTGCTGCAAAAATACAAGGTCACAACCTTTCCTCATTTGATTTATCTGGATGGCAAAGATATTGAAATCTATAATGAAGGTCCACGTACTTTCAATACGCGTTTAACTGAGCTTCTGGGCAAATAGTGTTTGCTATCACTTCAACATTCTGAAAATTTGGTTCCGGGTGTTGTCTATCCGAAGCTGTACACGGGGCATCATTTCATGGAAAAGCGCTTGTCTTTGCGGCGGCCAGTCTTCAGCGATATAGATATTGCTCAAACGGGGTAGCGATTTTAAAAATGGAAAACTAGCTTCTGTGATCTTGCATTGTCTGATGCTCAGCCCTCTTAAATTTGGCAAATTTAAATACTGCAGCCCCTTATCAGTAATCAGGTTGTTTTCGGAAATATCAATATCTTTAAGGGAGGTTATTGTACTCAAATTTTCAAGATCATCATCAATCAACTTAGAGCCTTGTATGGTGAGCTTCTTCAAACACTTGGAACCCCGTAAAGCCCTGAGTAGATTTGGTGCCTCTGTCAGCAGACCAGCCTCAAACCTTTCGAGATGATTGAGGCATTTAAGAGCAGCTATTGCTTTGCCGGTGACAGGGGTGCCAGCAACGCGCAAGTCCGTGAGTGAAGAATTCTCAGCCAGATAGGCCAAACCTCTGTTCGTTATATCATTGCCCGCAATATTGAGAATTTGTAGATTCTTCCATTTGTCAATATGAGCAAGGACCTCATCTGTCGCAGACTCCTTATGGTTGATATCGAGATCATAGATTTCGTCTAATCGGAAGTTGTCTAGCAAACTTGGACGCTCGCAGCACTCATAACTTGGAGTAAAGGCTAACGGTCCTGGCTCAGGGATGATAACGTCACCTTGAGCCAGATACTTTTTATTGCCCACTTCTATTTTTCCGAGTGAAATAGCTAAGGGAAATTGAAATACACGAACACTTTGATGAGCGGCGTTTATACATGGCGTTGAATATTTTTTGTCTGGGTCATGGTTATAACACCTCTCCTCTTCAGCTCTTTCTCTTAGTTGACCATCATCATAAAATGCTTGCAGCTCAGGAGAAACCGGCGCTTTATCTGCCTTTTTCTTCGCAGACTCTGTACTTGCGCTTGCGACTGCGACCGGCTTTGCCACTACCGGTGGTTTTGCCACTGGCTTGAACGCATACCACCCCAGCAGCCCCACGACAGCGACTGCAGTCAATGACACTAGCCACCACATCTTAAAAGATGACTTCTTAGAGGCCGTTGCTTTAGCAGTTGCTCCTGGTTGAAAATTGTCTGATTTGTTTGCTTGCACGTGAGTCGGTTTCTTGCCGTTGGATAGTGCAATGAGATCTTCTGTGACATCGCCAAAGTTTTGATAGCGGTCATCTGGCTTCTTTTGCAAGAGCTTCTGCACGACTGCCTCTAAAGCAGGTGAAAACTTTTTGCCCAGTGACCCTTCGCTTAAAGATGGTGCTGATTCTTCACGATGTTTGATCATCGTCGATAAAGAATTTTCGCCCATATGAGGTGGCGAACCCGTAAGTGCCTCAAACAAAGCGCAGCCGAATGAGTAGATATCGGTGCGGTGATCGACACCAATGCCAAGGCATTGCTCGGGACTCATGTATAAAGGGCTGCCGAATACATCACCAGTGCGCGTTAGGTTTTGTAATTCGTTGCCTTCGGTTTTTAGTTTGGCAATGCCGAAATCGACCAGCTTGACACAGGATTCGCTGGCAAAATTGCGGCTTTGAAGCATAATATTGCTTGGCTTAATGTCGCGATGAATGATCTCTGTCTCGTGGGCATGTTGTAGCGCCATGCTCACACGAATAAAGATTTTTAAAGCGTCGTCGACGTCTAGCGAACCCAGCTGTTTCAAAAGACCGGAAAGGCTGATGCCATCGATAAAATCCATGACATAGAAGGGCATTTTTCCATCAATGAGACCGAAATCGTAAATTTTGACGACATTGGGATGATCGAGGCGACTTACGGCCTCTCCCTCTTGTTGAAAACGACGCCAGAACATACCTGTTGCGTCTTCTATTTCCAGAGTCTTCATCGCAAATATTTTGTGCAGAAATATCTGCTCGACCTTGTAGACGACTCCCATTCCGCCAATGCCGAGGACTGCATCGACTTTGTAGCGCTCGGCTAGAACTTGCCCCTGAGCAAAACTGGAATGTCCAGATTGATTGGTGTCATTCTTCGAAGCGCCTGTTTGATAGCTGTTTGGCTCTTTCAATAGTCGTTCGTGGCTTTTGGCTGGTTAAGCAGGTCAAGGCGACGGTTATAGCTAGCCGTCTATTCCTTTTTTCCTCTGGTGGTTTAGACTTAAACAGTTGTTGTAGATTGCTCAAGTAAGGCATGATTGTCTTCAGAGGTAGGGCGATTGAAAGAGACTAATACATATGATGCGATTCTTTTTCAATAATCAGTGATACCCCAGGCAAGGTTTTTTTGAAAAGCGCCTGTTTTGTGGAACTCCAGTCTGTACCAATGCTGACACTGTTTAGATTTGGTAGCGTTTTTAGAAATGAAAAGCACTCTTCTGTGATACTGCAACGCTTTATCAACAATCGTCGAAGTTGCGGCAACGCCAAATATTCAATCCCTTTATCTGTAATCTTTGTGTTTTCGGAGATGTCCAGGTTTTGCAGTGACGTGACTTGTCTTAAATTTTTTAGGTCGTCGTCAGTCAATTTATCTCGCCATACATTGAGTTCTCTCAATTGACGTGAGTTTTTTAAAGCCTTGAACAAATCGTCCGCCCCGGTCATCATGCTAGCGTCAATTTTTTCGAGATGATTGATGCACTTTAAAGCCGCAATACCTTTGCCTGTAACTTTTGAGCCGTTGACGCGTAATTCTAACAAGCTGGGATTGTTCGACACATAGCTCAGACCTTTATTGCCGATGTCAGTATTTTTTATATTGAGCATTGTTAGAGCCGTCCATTTATTCAGGTGACTAAGGACTTCATCTACTGCTGAATCAAGACCATCGACTATGAGTACGTCGATTTCGTCTGGTCTAAATTTCTCGAGCAGAGTCGGGCGTTCACAACAGGCATAGCTAGCCTCTAGCTGCATTGGTCCTGGATCTCTGACAATAACGTCTCCCTGGGCTTTAAAAATATGATGGTTAATTTTAAGCGTTCCTAGTGAAGTTGCATTGGGAAATTGAAATATGCGAACTTTTCGATTTGCAGAGTCTAAGCACTGTACCGAATACGGTATTTCGTTGCCATAAGCTGTTTCTATTTCGCTACCATAAGATCTTTCAATTTCGCTTTTAGCCTTCAGCTGTCCGTTATCGTAAAATTCTTGAATCTCTGGAGAAATAGTTGTCACACTCGGCTGACTGGTGACCGACGTCGTCGTCGTTATCAGTGGTTTTGTGATAATTGGTTGCTTTGGCGCTGATTTCAGGGCGTACCAGGCAAAAGCCGAAACAAGAATTAATCCACTTAATGGAAGCAACCACCATGCTTTTGACGATGATGGGCGCGAAGCCGCAGGTGATTGAACCGTGTCGAATTTGACCGCTTTTACATGTTTGGGTTTCTTGCCATTTGCAAGGGCCGTTAAATCTTCAGTGACATCGCTAAAGTTTTGATAGCGTTCGTTTGGATCTTTGCGTAGAAGTTGTTGCAGCACAGCTTCTAATGCAGATGGAAATTTTTTGCCGAGCGATCCTTCGGTCAAAGAGGGAGCCGATTCTTCGCGATGTTTGATCATAGTCGACAATGAATTCTCACCAACATGAGGCGGCGAGCCAGTCAGTGCTTCAAAAAGAGCGCAGCCGAAAGAATAAATGTCGGTGCGATTATCAACGCCGATTCCCAGGCACTGCTCGGGACTCATGTACAGGGGGCTGCCAAAGACGTCACCTGTGCGGGTCAGATTCTGTAGTTCGTTACCTTCGGTTTTCAATTTGGCAATGCCAAAATCGACCAGTTTTACACAGGAATCGTTGGCAAAATTGCGACTCTGAAGCATGATATTGCTTGGTTTGATGTCTCGGTGCACGATGTCAGTTTCGTGGGCATGTTGCAGCGCCATGCTCACGCGTATAAAAATTTTCAGAGCATCATCAATTTCCAGCGAGCCTTGTTGCTTGATGAGCGAGGCAAGGCTGGTGCCATCGATAAAGTCCATGACATAAAATGGCATTTTGCCATCGAGCAAGTCGAAATCGTGGATTTTTACGACATTGGGATGGTCCAGACGGCTTACGGCCGCTCCTTCTTGTTGAAAGCGGCGGCAGAATAAGCCTGATGCATCTTCTATTTCCAGGGTTTTCATCGCAAAAAATTTGCGCAAAAAGATTTGCTCGACCTTGTAAACAACTCCCATTCCGCCAATGCCCAGAACGGAGTCAATTTTGTAGCGCTCGGCAACTACCTGCCCCTGAGCGAACCTGGACCGACCGGACTGATTTGCCGCATTTTGTGTGGTCGCTGTTTGAAAGTTCTCTGATTCTTTCAAGAATTGCTCACATTTTTTGACTATTTAATGAGGTCGAAGCGACGAAGATGGTTGGCCATCTATAGCATTTTTCCTCTGTAGACGAAGAGTTAAACATTGCCCTTCAGGCTGTATCGTGCTTGCGTTTGAGAATGCCGTGTATCAAGAGCTTAGACTTGAAATCGCCATTGCTCAAATAATCGACCTGAACGATGTAAATGTACATCTGGTCTGGTCCAACGAGGGCGTAATAGACTACGTTTTCTCGCAAGTCGGCACTAATTTGTCTTACTTTTCGAATAGTGATCGCCCGCTCGCCTGAATCCTGCTCGATTATTCCTGGTTTCAGTTGATTGAGCCGATAAAACAATTGTTCTGAGTTCTTGATGCCGCCATCGCTCAGAATCGTGTTTCTGGCAGGCCCGGTACCAATAAAACTCGATGCTCCGACTCTTGCTCCAGGTACAAAAGGCGCTTCGATTGGTCCAATTCGAAAAATTACTTGCGGGAACTTTTGAAGTTTTGCTCTATCCGCATTTGCTTCAAAAACTAATTCGCAGAAACCGACTCGACCCGAATGCATATTGCCAGAAGCAGATGCCACCGCCTGCGGTTGACTTTTTTGTATTGCTCTGCTGAAGACCATCTGTTCGAGAAGCGCAGGTCCAGCCCATCTACCTTCCCATTCTGTTGGGAAACTGCATGTTTCTGTATTTTGTTTTGATCGTTTTGCAACTTCTCTTGGCGTTGTTTTCTCTGCTTCATTCTCTTTCAATTCTGCAGGCATAGCAGGTTCATCAGCTTTAGACAATATCGCCGCGCGTCCGGCCATAGCTGCTTTGTATTTGTCTGCAGTTGTTCGTAATATCTGGAGTTTGTTCTGCAATTCAGGTGATTGTGCTTTTACCGGATCGAGCATCTCAATAGAGAGGTCTTCGCCTGAAATTTCGATATTCTTTGGCGATTTCTTTTCTGAACTGGCGTTCGAAAAGGTTGCAGAGACTAAATTAAGAGAGGTCGCTGCAGCAATCAAGACAATGAAATTTTTAGGCACGCGGAACTCCCGTAATATTAGTCATCTATCTGTGATCAGGCAGAGTGTTTAAGCCACTGACCAACTGGTAATCGAAAAAACACTCGACCGACCACTCGTTTGTCATCTAGAAATCCCCAGACATGGCTGTCTGAGCTGTTGTTGTGATTGTCTCCCATCATAAAAAGTTGATTGGGAGGAACGATGATGGCACCGCGTTCGCCACTAAATGGAGCAATAAATTGCCCTTTCATTGACTGACCTTGAATATCGCCGAGTTCTGTCAGATCGTAACTTGGACTCTGTATATCTTTGGCCTCGACAACTTTGAGCCCATTAACAAAAATGCCGATGTCCTTTTTTACTTCGATTCTGTCGCCAGGCACGCCTACCACGCGCTTTATAAACGCTGGCGGCTGCTCCGGTATGAAGGGAATGAGGCGAATTAGAGGAAATGTAGGATCGGCAATTCCGGTTTCAATTTCAGGTGGATAAAAGACAAGAATGTCACCGCGTTGAATTGAACGTCCAAGAAACTTGAAAGATAATTTTTCGACAAGAATTCGATCTTCGATTTGAAGACTTGGCTCCATTGACGACGATGGAATATATCGCGCTTCAGCAACGGTGCCTCGCAAAAAGAAGAACCAGAGCATTATGGGCAGCCAGGACTTGAGAAATTCAGAGACTTCGTCTTTAAAATTCCCTTTTGGGGGCTTGTCCTGTGGTGCCTTTTCAATATTGTTTTCGTTGGACTGCATCGCGAAGGCTCCAGGACTATTGCAAAAAGTGACCCTGTTTACGGGCGGAAGAATGCCTGGTTGTTATTGTCCCTTATCGATAGGGCTTACACAAGATGCGAATCGGTCGGATGACGCAAATCGCCAAAAGTGACGAGATCCAGAAAGCGGGTTTGATCAAAGATGTATCGCGGTGTCGATCAACTCAGTTCGTGAGTAGTAAGGACGAGAAGCTAATGCGACCGTCTGAAACGCTGGACCGAGCGTTGGAAATATTATCATTGGCAGTGCAAACATCATGAAGAATAGAACGTGAGGTGCCCACCTGCGCCAGTAATTTTTGCTGAGTCTGATGCATTTATTTTCCTGCCGTGAATTCGCTATGTTTGCCTGCGCATTAAGAATTGAAAGAAGTTCATTCGTCGTTGTGGTTGACACCGCCAGTGCAGTCATCAAATTTGCAACAAAGTCGATTTTGGTTTCTTTACTCGCTTCGATCAAGGCATCGGGGAACAAAATGTTCGTCGCATTTTCACGTTCAAGAACAGTGACAAATGTTTTGCTCAAATGGGGACATCCAATGCCCAATGTCTGATTGAGGCATTTTAGAGATTGTGGCAAAGTCAAACCTGTCTCGGTTGTTACTGTAAGGAGGTTGAGGAAAATTGGTAGTTCGCAGTGTTCGGCGATAATGTGGTCGCCAAAGATTCAACCTTAGCGTTTGAGGTTTTGGGCATAAATTGAGCGGTAGTGACGTGTTCAAGGTAAATCAGCTAGCTCCGAGAACCTGCTTTATCCAGCATACACGAAACAATGGGCGGGGCTCAGCAATCGGGATTCAATACGCATCATGGCGAGGCTGAGTTCTACTTCGACAGAAAAAAAGAGCACCTGTCGGTGCTCCGCTTTTTATAGTTTTTGCACGTCGGATTCAGCTACTAGAGTTTAAATCACTGATGCGTTTATTTTAGTTTCACTGGCGCATTTGCCTGATGTATTCACTATAAAGCGCCTGCTTGGAGTTGAACATCCATCGAAAGAGGTATATCTCTCAAAATATTTTTCCGAGATGCTTTTTATTGACCGACAGATTTGGCCACGCGGTCGCGCAGCTCTCTTAGGCCAACGTTGTCTGGTAGCAATTGCACAGCTTTATTGAAATCCTCGAGGGCTCCTTTGGGGTTACCTGAATTGAAGCGAGCTGAACCGCGGTTTGCATACGCTGGACCATGACTGGGATTGAGCTTAATCGCCTCGTCATAATCTTTGAGCGCGCCCTGTAAATCCATCGCTTTTCCCTTTCCACATGCGCGATCGAAATAATCTTGCGCCGTCATGTTGGTCTTGGGATCGCGGGCGTAATTTACAGACGAAAGACCGCTGGTGCTGGAATCAGGACTGTTTGTTGTGCTGGAAGCCAGAGGCGAAGAGAGTGCCGGAGAATCCATGGATGGTACAGCAGATGCAGTATCTATGCTCATTGGCTTTAAGTTCGCGACTTGCAGAGCGAGCCTATCTTGAACGGCATTTCCAGAAGGCGCCGATTCGACTCTCGAGGACTGGGCCGGAGCAGTTGAAACAGCTGGAGACGCACTGTGAACTCCTTTGGACATTGCCTCTAGTCTGGCGGTGACGGCGTTAGTATTGGTGGCATCCATAGAGGAGAACGAGTGCGTCGGTACAGAGACGCCACCGCCCACTGGCATACCTGTCATTGGGTCCAGCCCGGCTTTTCTGCGAGCGGCCATGATAATTTGAAATCCGGGGTTAGTGAGGTCCCCTCCAAACTGAGCATTGATCATTAGCTGTCTGACCATTTCGCGACGTGCCGTCATGTCCGCTGACGGTGTACTATTGCTGGCGAGTGCCTTTTCGCACATAGCCTGAAGGTCATTGAGAGCCTTATTTGGTGGCAGATGTGGAATTGCAATTTTGAGATCAGATAGTGCGCCTTTGTAATCGCCGTTGTTATAGCGAGCGGCGCTTCTATTGCCGTACGCTTTCCAGTACTGGGGATCTAACTTTATTGCCTGGTCATAATCGGCGACGGCACTCGCGAATTGTCCTGACTCATTTTCTTTCATGCCCTGGTGGTAGTGCGCCTCTGCTGGAGTGTCGTTAGCGAACGCCGTTCGCGCGAATGATGTGAGACTCGTCGCGCAAAAAATTGCGCAAACGAATGAATGAATTAGAGTGCGTTTCATTTCGTTGTTTCCCGGAATCTGTCCTACTGAGGGGCTGAAAACCCGTGCGGCATAGTATATCAAGGCAATCGTGTGTCAATCGTTGAGCATTGCTCGGCGCTCTTAACAGTTTGTCGGATTAGGAGGTATGAGCGTAGAATAGTCGCTATAGTTTTGATGTATGTTCGAAATTTACCAGGGGTTACTGAATTGATATCTGCCGTAAAGGACGATGGCGAAATCACATATGGACCGAAAAAGTTCGGCTCCAGGGACTTAGTGGTGACGTCAGGATTGGTTATTGTGGGTTCTTTTATGATCTGGTCCGGCGTATCTGCGCAGGGGCACGGGACAGTCTCGCCTTATGGGGCCGACAAATTGCTCTTCGCTGGTGTTCTTGCGATCGTTATGGGAGTTGCAGGGGCAGTCTTAATGATTCTCGGCAAACGCCGAAATGTCCCTCACGTGACGATGTATTCGACCGGTCTCAGCTACGCGATGAGCTTGAAAGGCGTATTTGAGTCGCGATGGGATAGCGTAGGTCCTTTTGAATTGGTTTACGATGCCAAAGGAAAACTCGATTCTATTCAGGCACCGATAATTGGTGAAAATATCAGCGACAATCTTCGAAAAGACAACAAATTCGGTATTTATTTTCTGAAACTTCTCGATGTCGAGCCAACAGTGTTGGTGAGTGAGCTCAATCAGGTTCGCGTCAATGCGTTGGGCAAGAGCGATTAGCGATTTGATTTTAGACCGAGCCAAAATAGTGTCTTACCATTATTCAATCTCATTGCATCATCAGAAGCATTTGATGATATCAAATGCGGTGTCAGGCAAATTGGCTCCTATTCCGTTTTGCTCAAATTTCGGGCGGCATGGCGAAGGACCGGCCCCCTTCCCAACACTTTGCAAACTGATTGGGCTGACCTCCACCAAATGCGAAACCACTTTATCGTAGAAGCAACGGAGATTGCTCCCGGTCTTCTACAGCGTAACTCTTTGAGAACTCGAATTTATGAACTTGTTGGTCATCATAGGCTCATTTTGTATTGGCTTTGCGGCGCGTTTGTTTCAGTTATCGTTGCAATCATCGTCGATGGTTGGTTCTTCGTCACCTTTCGATCCGTATGGCGATAGCTGGTGTGTGCTCTCAAGTTGCGTATACGGTTTAGTTTGCATGTTATTGGTGCTTGCAGTCATGAGAAGTGGGAAAAGTTCAAGCACCACCATTGTGGCGCTCTTAATATCAGGAATTTTTCTCCTAGCAGATTTTGCTAAGCCCAGTCGCTTTGAAGATGGTACGTATTTAGATCATGCAATTTACACAATTGGCATGGTACAAACTCGTGCACCCAATCACTATGTGAGTCGTGCAGTCAAAAAATTTCAATCAATAGCAAAGCTGTAATCAAATGAACATCGCTTCCTTGCTCATAATCCTTCGGAACTATCTTCGAACGCGAGATTTTATGCTTTCAGATTGTTTTTCCATCTCGAAATCTTCATTCGCCCCTTGAATGTCGCCAACCGCTTTTTTTGCTACTCCACGATAATGCAGGAATTCCGCTGTTCCTGGAGCATACATATTTGCTTTATCAAAGTTTTCGAGTGCACCAGGCAGGTCGCCAGCCTTCTGACGGGTCAAGCCCTGGTGGACATAGGCATCGCCTATCTGTGATAGATACACTGAATTAGGCTCGAAATAGGACGTCTCTTGAAGTGCTTCAAAGTCATCGATCATAGCCTTGTAGTTCTTCATTTTGTAGTAAGTAATAAATTTATTGCGGTAGCCTACCGAATAGTCAGGCTGAATCTTTAGTGCCTCATTGAAGTCCCTTACGGCGCCCTTTAAATTGCCAGAATTCATTTTTTTGACTCCGGAGTTATTTAGCGCAACGACTTCTTCGGATGGTGCTGTCTCTGCATGCACACATGTGGTGCATATAGCGAAAGCCATTAAATTTGACAACGCGTGTGTGATTTTAAATTGCAAATTGATTCTCAGTGTCTGAAGAAAGTGCCGTATATCAACGACATAATTCCTCATTATCTCCGAAATGGACCTTTTAATCTCGTGACTTGAGGCTGAATGATTGTTTTTCTGCTTCGAAATCTTCTTTTGCTCCCCTGGTATCGCCAGTCGCTCGTTTTGCTATGCCGCGATAATGTAGGTACTCAGCCATTCCAGGAGAGTATAAATTGGCTTTTTCGAAACTTTTGAGCGCACCGGCCATATCGCCTGATTTTTGACGACTCAGCCCCTGGTCGGCGTAAGCATCGCCCAGAAAGGGCAGGTAAATATAGTCGGGTTTGAACTTGGAGTTTTTGCTGAGCGTTTCAAAGCTATCAATCATAGTCGCGTAAGCTTTCATCTTATGATAGGCGAGGAACTTGTTGCGGTATGCAGCTGCGTAGTCCGGCTTTATCTCTAACGCTTGGCCGAAGTCGATTATTGCGCCTTCGAGATCACCAGAATTCATTTTAGTGACACCTTTTTTATTCAGCGAAATTGCTTTTTCCAATTCAAGATCTTCGCGCCCGCGTTTGATGTCGCCAGCTGTTTGCCGGGCTACTCCACGAAAGTGCAGATACTCTGATGAGTCAGGAGAATATAAGCTTGCTTTTTCGAAGCTCTCGAGCGCGCCAGATATGTCTCCAGATTTTTGACGACGTACTCCCTGATCTGCGTATGCCTCGCCTATCCATTCAAGATTCACTGGATACGAAGCGAAGGAGGAATTCTTTTGCAACTTTTCAAAATCAGCGATCGTAGACGTGTAATCTTTCAGTTTGCGGTATACGATGAATTTATTTTGGTAGGCAAGATCGTAGTCCGGTTGTATCTTCAAGGCCTCGTTGAAGTCACTGACTGCACCTTTCAAATCGCCTGAATTTATTTTTTTGACACCCTCGTTATTGAGCTTGATGACAGTCTCATTCGATGTGCTCGCCGCATGAACGCAGGTTGTATATATCGCCAAGACCACAAGGTTTGATAATGCACATTTGATGTGTGTTTGCATATCAACTCCCCGTGCCGCAAAGGAAAGTAAACTCTTAATCTTTATTTTACCAGCGTCTCGAGTAACACATAGGAACGACGTTTTACGCCTAGATTGATAGGTCGCATTCGATCGGCTACATGCAGACTATCTGCCTACCAACGGCACGAGAGCTATAAGAAGTCGATTGGCGCTATCCAAGGCTGTGGAGGACCAATGATCTGCTAAGATTGCACACTCATTACTCAGGATGGATTGGCAGTGCAAAAAGTAGGGTTTCTCAAAATCAATATCACCGCAACCATATTAGTATGTGGTTCGTTCTTGTTGTCATCTCTGTCAGCTTCTGCTGTGGTAGACCAGGCAAAAATTTCCGCCACCCTGACAATGGGGCAGCAGCAGCGCCAATTAAGTCACTTTGGAGAAGCGGAGCAGAGTTTTAAAAGTGCGATCGCAATGTCTGAAGGCGGACCAGTCGACGTGCAAGCGAGAGCGAATGAAGCACTAGGCGGGCTCTATATGGCAATGGGACGTTTGCAAGAATCTCAAGGACTGTACGAGAAATCCATTCGTCTTTTGGAAGGCACCAACAATAAAAATCTACTGGGTATCGCTTACGACAATATGTCCAGATTATGCCAGGAAAGAGGAAGTATGGAGACTGCAGAGACTTACAATGCCAAGGCTCTTGCGATCTTCGAATCTCAGCCGACCACGTCGAGGATAGATCTCGCAAAAGCCTATAACAACAAAGGTTTGCTCGAAGTCAATTTGAAAAAAGACACGCAGGCGCAAGCGTCATACACAAGGGCTTTGCAGTACGTGGACCAAGCAGGCAGAGTTTCAGACCCAACTTTGAAGCCGACGATCATGGACAATTTGGGTGGTCTCTATTTGAAAAGTGGCGAGTTTGACAGGGCTGAAGCTATGCGAAAGCAAGCTGTATCGCTGTTCGAAACGACTGTCGGAGCCAGACGACCGGAGACAGCTGCGGCGCTGATGAATCTCGGAGCCGTGTACACTCACCAGCAAAAATTTGAGCAAGGTTTACCTTACATCAAGCGTGCTCTGGACATCGACGAAGCAACACTAGGTATGCGTCACCCAACGACTGTTCAGATAATGAAAAACTATTGCACTCTCCTGCAAATGACTCACCATGATCAAGAGCTACAGACTTATCTTCAGCACGTGAAATCTGGCGGCCATTAGCAATTTAGATTGTTTTTCCCAGCATGACGCCGAATTTCCCGTGCAGCACATCTAGCCGATAGAGCTGCGCCGGATACGCGAGCATATCTTTGAGAAGTTCTGATCGCAGGAAGTTTCGCCCACCTGGACCTGAGTCGTGGGCGTGTCGGGCCTGCACGTCGGGGAATGCTTCAAAAATGCAGAAAGTTGTCTGTGAATATCGAAGAGCGAACCACGGCCCTGTCATTGGCTCTTGATTTACACCTGCATTAATATCTTGAAGGAAGCCCTGAAGCAGCTCTTCTTTGCCTGGTTTTGCCTCCAAGTGAATGTAATAGGCCTTCTGTCCCGGCGTATCATCGAGCCCATGGACGAGAAATCCACTATGGTCTGGATCGTCTTGAGCCCAATCAGCGCCAGTATTTGGATTTGGACCGAGAGTCATCGACTCACCAGCATATTTAACGGTCTTGTGATCGCTCATAATCTTTCCTGTTCAGTTCGCTGCAACTTTTACCACTGTCGGATTCGAGTGTACACCAAAATTTTAAAGAATATTATTTCCCTTTAAAAGCATCCTTGAGTGCCGACCGCGCCGCAAGCTCTTTCAATGTCTTGTCTAACAAGACGCTTTCAGATGAGAGTCGAACGTAAGTGTCTGTCATCTCCAGCAATGTCTGCTGTTCGGATGCGATACCATAGAGATGTCCCGCGATCCAGTACGAGAATTCTTGCGGTTCCGTAGGAATGTTTTTCGGCATTGGAAATTCGCGATCGGAAATCTTCCCAGACAATCGCAAGATATTGCGCACAAGTTCGTCTACTTCTTTCGTTTTATCGTTTAGGTCTTCGACTGATTTATCATCTTCAATAAATTCAACGACTGCCACCAGATATGGTTTTTCTTGTACAAAGTTTTTGACTCGAAATCTATCCTGACCCATTGTGAGGATGTTCATTCTTCCGTCCGGCAATTTGTGACAATCGACGATCTTTGCGGTGCCGCCAACTTTTGCTGGCTTGCCAGTGACCGTGTTGACGTTCAGGACGCCAAACGTCTTGTCTGACGCCAGCGCGGTGTTCACCATCTCGCGATAGCGCATTTCAAAAATGTGCAGTGGTAACGGACAGCCAGGAAACAAAACAACATCCGGGAGCGGAAATAGTGGCAGTTCTCTTGTTTTGGGCTGGGTGGCATTCGACATGCAGGTGACCTCTATTTCACTGCTGAGCTTGCAGTTGATGCTTTCATATTCAATCTAGCAAACATTAGTGAGCTGCGTGTGAACTTCGGGTGCTATGGCAAAGAGGGTGTAACACCAAAGTAGATTTGGTCCCCACTAAGGCGCAGTTTGATAGCCTATGCCGATTCGCATTTTGAGCTTATAGTGGTAAGCAGTAATCTCCAGGTGACACCAGGATGAGTCAGTTTGCATCGTTGCTTCTCGCGCTGCTAGTAGTCATGATCGCTCCCAATCCCGGCACATGCAGATGGTTTACAAAACCTGTAAGTTGCGTTCGCTTCAGTCCAAACGGAAAGTTATTGCTTACCAGCGGACGTAACAACACAGTAGGTCTGTGGAATGCAACCACAGGTGAAGAATTAAAGGCTTTTCGTGGACATGATAGTGATGTTTTATCTCTGGCGTTTAGCCGTGACGGTAAGTTGGCTGCTTCGGGGAGTGCTGACTGCACTGTACGAATCTGGGATGTGGATAGCGGAAGGCAAAATGGATGTTTCAAAAATCATGCCGCTGGCGTAAACTCGGTCACATTCAGCCAAGACGGAAAAAAGCTGCTCAGCGGCAGTGCTGACAACACTTTAAAATTGTGGGATGTTGCAACGCAACAACTTGAACATACTTACACAGGTCACACTGGGAGCGTTAACTGCGTCGCATTTGCTATCGATGGACGTCACGTCATTTCGGCTAGCACCGACAAGACTATTCGGATTTGGGACATTTCTGATAAGCTGCCAGCTCGAATAATGATGGGGCATGGCGACGCGGTGCTGTCGATTGCCGTTTCTCCAGATGGAAAATCACTTGTGTCTGGTGGCGCGGATAAACAGGTAAAGTTCTGGGACCTTAGCGGTGCCCGTGAGAGATTCTCACGTTTGCTCAACATATCCGATCTTGAGAGTGTCTCATACAGTCCAGACGGAAAGAGTGTCGCAGTAGCAGGAAGCAATTGTGTCGTGAGGCTGCTTGATGCAGAGACTGCAAAGGATACTGAGTCTCCCACAAAAGCGTTCACCGTCAGCGCGTTGGTGTTGACTCCAGGCAGCAAGTTGAAACCCTCACCTGCTGAAACTTCAGTGGAGAGAGGCACCTCCCAAATTCTCTTTCCGTCCTGGAGCAGTTCGGTTTCCTACAGTCCAGACGGTGAAAAAATTGCTATAGGTGGGTTTGAACACACCGCGCGAATTTGTGATATTTCGTCTGGGCAAACGCTTGTAATGTTGGCAGGAACGAGCAATAACTTGCATGATTTGTCGTTCAGTGCCGATGGGAAATTTATTGCCAGTACGGGAGGTGACGGCGCCATTATGTTGTGGGACGCAAAAACCGGAAGGCAAACTTCTTCGTTTGCTATTGGCGATGGCATGATAAATCGTGGTGGAGATTCTCCGGTTTTTAGTCCTGACGGTTCGAAGATTTACGTGGCGACCTATGAGAAAATCGAACAACGATACGTTCCATCCAGCGATACCAAAGTGGTTCAGTGCTGGGATCTTAAGGCAGGCAAGTGCATTGCAGTTGCAAAAACACCCAGTTATCGCCTGGGTAAAGTTGCCTTGAGCGCCGATGGATCCATGTTCGCGACCTCAACTAACTACGCAAATGTCACACTCTGGGACGCAAACACGTTCGATGAATTGCATCGATTTCTTGGCGGCCAAATTGATGAAGCAAGAGCAATCGCTTTCAGCCCTGATGACAGTTTAATTGCCTCGGGAGGTTATGATCGCACGCTGCAATTGTGGAATAGGAAAACGGGACAGCTCATGCAATCGTTAACCACTTATGGTTACACGTTTGATGTAAAGTTCAGCCCCGACGGACGGTTCCTCGCATGCGGTGGGCTTGATATGAACAAAAAGAACTTTCGTCGCGATGAGCGTGGTGTGATGGACTGGATGAGTCTGAAGCCGCCAGTAGAAGTTTGGCGCGTCAGTGATGGCAGCAAAGTCAGAGATTTGAAGGGACCAGGAGATTGCGATTCAATTGTATTTAGTCCTGATGGCAAAACGTTGATCGCGACGGTGGGGTGGGGGACAACTATTTACTTTTGGGACTTTCAATCAGGGAAGGTTGTCAGAACCATATCTGATGAGCATCGGCGTACGCACCATCTCGCAATCAGTCCAGACGGCAAAACATTAGCTTGTGACAATTCGCATTTTATCGAGCGATGGGACCTTGCAACAGGCAAGCTCCTCAAGACTTTCACCGACTGACTCAGGTGTCACAATGAATCACTTTGCACTGGTGCTACTCACACTCTTAATCATCACTGGCGTTCCATCTCCCGGGTGGTGCAGGTGGTTCACGCAAGAGCCAGTAACATGCGTTCGCTTCAGCCCAGACGGAAAATATTTACTTACCAGCGGGCGCAACAATACGGTCGGGCTCTGGAATGCAACCACTGGCGAAGAGCTGAAGGCGTTTCGTGGACACGAGTGTGATGTGTTGTGCTTGGCTTTTGGCCGTGATTGTAAGTCGGCTGCTTCGGGCAGCGCCGACAACACCGTGCGCATTTGGGATGTTGATAGCGGAAGACAAAAAGCATGTTTCAAAGGTCATACTTCGAGCATAAACTCGATCGCACTTAGTCGTGATGGAAAAAAAGTGTTAAGCGGAAGTGCTGATGGCACCGTGAAGTTATGGGACGTCGCAACGGCATCGCTTCAGCACACATACACCGGCCACACTGCTGGCATAAACAGTGTCGCATTTTCTATCGACGAGCGTCGGATCATCTCCGCTGGCAACGACAAGACTATTCGAGTGTGGGACGTATCTGCCAAAGCGCCCGCTCAAATTGTTGGTACTCATCTCAAGGCGGTGCTGTCGATCTCTGTATCTCCAGACGGAAAGTCGCTGGTTTCTGGTGGCGCGGATCAACTGGTGAAATTTTGGGATCTGCAAAGCGGCAAAGAGCGATTATCGCGTGCAATGAATTTACACGATGTTGAAAGTGTGTCATACAGTCCAGACGGAAAGAGTGTCGCCGCGGCGGGAAGTAATTGCCTCGTGCGATTGCTTGATGCCGAAACAGGAAATGATGCTCCTGCTCCGTCACGGGCATTCACGGTTAGTTCGCTAGTTTTAACACCGGGCACGGGATTGAAACCTTCGCCCTCTGAGACGTCTGTAGAAAATGGAACTTCTCAAATTTTTTGTCCTTGGTCTGGCTCCTTATCCTATAGCCCAAACGGTGAAAAAATTGCCATAGGCGGGTTTGGGCACACTTCCCGAATTTGTGATGTTTCGTCTGGGCGGACTCTGGTGACATTTGCAGGAAGCAAGAACAACGTATTTGATTTGGCATTCAGTCCTGATGGAAAAGTCATTGCCTCCGCGGGAGAGGACGATACGATCATGTTGTGGGACGCAAACACAGGACGTCAAACCGCTTCGTTTTCTGTGGGCGCCGACAATGTTTCCCGTTGGACGGATTCTCCTGTTTTTAGTCCTGATGGTTCTAAGCTCTATATGACGACGTACGAGGACACAGGTCGACATGCCGACAGTAAAGTAGTGAAGTGTTGGGACTTGAAGACTGGTGAAAGCACGGGTGTTGCGAAAGCGACGAGCAATCATCTAGGAAAGGTCGCCTTGAGTTCAGATGGATCCATGTTCGCCACATCGACTGACTATGCAAATGTAACCCTTTGGAATGCGACTTCATTCGAAGAGCTGCATCGATTCGTGGGTGGACGAATTGATTACGCGAGGGCAATTGTATTCAGCCCGGATAATAGTCTCATCGCGTCGGGAGGTTGGGATCACACTCTGCAAATTTGGAATAGGAAAACGGGGCAGCTCATGCAATCGTTAACCACTTATGGTTACACCTTTGATGCAAAATTCAGTCCCGATGGGCGATTTCTTGCGTGTGGTGGACTTGATATAGAGAAAAAAGGGTCTCGTCGCGATCAGCATGGCGTTATTGATCCAATGAGTTTAAAACCGCCAGTCGAAGTCTGGCGAGTTAGTGATGGTAGTAAGGTGAGAGACTTAAAAGGACCGGGTGAATGCGATTCAATTGTGTTTAGCCCAGATGGCAAAACACTGATCGCAACTGTTGGTTCCGGAACAAGTATTTACTTTTGGGACTTTCAATCCGGGAAAGTAATTAGAACCATATCTGGTGACCATCGGCACACGCGGCGCCTTGCAATCAGTCGAGACGGCAAAATGCTAGCTTGTGAAAATGGTCATTTTATTGAGCGATGGGACATCGATACAGGCAAGCTTTTGAAGACGTTTACAGACTGATTCCGGTTCTTATCTGATTCACTTAACGGTTTCTGGTTCGAGCACGCGCAGCCATTGCTGCCAACGCTCAACCCTTTGAATTTTTGATTCAAGATCCACGTATGCCGTGGAAAGGTTGCTGTTCTCAATACCAGGGGAGGCAATTAAACCCTTAAACAGCTTCTGTCCTTTGCCGCTGGCAGTGCTTCCAGACAAAGAGCTAACGAAAGCTTCATCTGGTTTGAATTTATGTTCTAGCTGTATTTCCAGTAGCAATTCCAGGAATGGAATTTGTTGCGTCGATGTTAGTTGCGCTTTTGTGAGCATTGTGCAAACCGCTTGCCAGGCGAAGTGCGCGTGCAGTGACGACGTCCGTGAGCTATCACGTAATCCTCTTGTCCAGCGAACTGCCGTAATCACACCTGTTTTGATAAACAAAGCCATCGCTTCTCCGAAACTATCAGCACCGATTCGACGTTCTCCTACAGCTGCAATTAGAGCATCAAGACCAAGCCTTGCTAAATCAGAGCTTTTTGACGACATGGCAAGGCACAGCAAATAGCGTCCGTTGCCACACATTGAAATATCTGGGTCGAACAAAAACTCAAAGTCGCCGCGCCAATAACTGCCGATGCTATCGATGTTTAGTAAAACCCGTTTGGCGTAGAGTGCAAGTAGTGATTCTCGATTATGGAGCCAGTTGTATGTATCGTTTCCTGCAAACCAGTTATTTGCATTGTCGTGGAGAAGCACCGTTGGATAGAATGCGTAGCGGCTGCGATTGCCAGATAAAGCGGCATGCGCTTCCATCGTAGGGAGTTTGCGAGTTTCGAAAGTGCCTGGGAAATTCGGATCTAGACTATGCACGGGAAGAAAGTTTGGTAGCCCTAATCCAATAGATGCATACCTATCTGTGGCAAAGTGCTCAACTGGTGCCATGTCGATATCATAGGTGGCAGGAACTGCAGCGTCTGGTCCAGCATGCGGTATCAGCTTCAGTAAATCTTTGTTCAATCCTAGTGGTTCACGTGCGCGAAAGGCGGCAACCCAATACTCCGGAGTTACCATTCGAACTGGCTGTGCACCACCAAGAGCGTAGCGAACCACATCTCCTATCTCGTGCTTAATGGGTTCAGCGGCGAGAAGTGCTTCCTCGCGATTATCTGGAGCAAGCCGCAGAAGGCTCTGGATAGTGTCTGCCGCGTCGGGTTCAATCTTGAGCCAAAAATATTGTTTGAGCCGTTGGACGAAGATGACAGGGTCGATCCATCCGCCAGCGTGGGTTGGTGCTGCCAGTAGTGGCGCTGATATTCGCGAACTCACTCGTTTGGACAGGGCGAGGCAGCGTCTGCTGAAAAATGAACCAGGCTGCGCAGGTGGCCTGACATTGCTCCAATCGCCTAACCAAGCCTCTGCCAGCTGTGTCAGTCCGTTAGCAAGTCCGAAGGCAAGATGATCTTGAAGACTCTTATTGGCCTTTTCTCGAAGGGCTTCGGTTTTCGATTTAAACTCTGGTGGTCGTTCATGACAAAGTCGCGATACTCCATCGAGAACAGACTCCAGCTCTATAGCATCTCGTTTTCCCGACCAGACTTTCATGAACGTGTAAATGAGGTCGTCCAGATTATCAATCGGCTTTAGTACGGCGTCAGGATTTAAACGGGGAAAGTCTAGATTGTCCAGGTTAATTGGATTATCTATGAATCGATTCGCTTTGATTGCTTGTATGGTGTCGTCGATGCGCACTAGCTCGCAAAGTCTTTGGTCGAGCGCACCTGCCCGAGCGAACAAGTCCTCAACCTTGGCAGCGCCAGGCGATTTACTAATAACTTCCCGGGACGTGCTTCCACTAGTCTCGTAATCTGCCACCAACTTTTCCGCCTGGGCGCGTTCCATGCCTGCAAGCATATCTACACGTTCTCGAAACTCGCTGAAGAGATTTTCCTCCTTAAGGATTTTCGTCGAATCGATAAGTGCTAATGCCTTACGATGAATGTCTTTACTGGAGTGATTCAGTGCAGCAAGCATTGCTTTGCCATAGTCGTTTGCCTGAGATGGTTGTTCTTTTGCAAGTCGACTGAGTAGTTTTAGCGCTGCATCAGCGGGCTCTTTGCTTTTATTTAGAAATGCTGGCTCTATGCAAGAACAGATTTCCTCAACCTTCAAGGAGCTTGATGGTATAGCAGTTAAGACGGTTGATGCATAAGTAGAAACATCTTTGTGAGTGGCACCGAGAAGTGACGTGAATTGATCGGTGAATGACGCGGTTTGCTCTTTGATTAATTCGCGATTGAGCTTGATGGCAAAATCAGCTGCTGAAACAGAATAATATGTTTTCTTGTGTTCTCGTTCTGCTACTCCCACTAGAAGCGTGAATGAATAATCGATGAGACGATTTCTATCAATGAGACCTTCGGAGGCCAGTTTGATTAGTGTATCGTGCCAGACCTCCGTTCCTTTTCGAGAGCCTATTTGTTTGGGAGCAAAAATATTTCCTCCACTCCTCCAGCGTTTCCGGAAAAGGTCATGAGCGACTTGTTCAGGTTCTGCTAGCATACGAATTACGTCTGGATCTGCAAGCATGTCCCAAATTTGCATTCGAATTTGCTCGTCAGAAGCGAGTATGGTCTGGTACATGTCGACAATGTTCGGCAAACTACAGAGCATCGACATCCAAAAATTTGCATCTCGTTCGACTTTGCATAAGCCACATTTCTCGATTTCGTAAATGGTTAGCCAATGCGTAGCTGGAAACTCCTTGAGTGCGTACGAACACCACTTACTGAGCCAACTCGGTTTTCTCGCCTGCAGAATTCTGGTCGCGAGATGGGCTTCAGGTAAGCCAAGCCAGCCCGCTTTCTTCAACTCTGGAAGGGCACACGTGGCTAGCACTGACATTTGTGCCGCAGGCAAAGAACTCTCAGTGAAGTTGCGGGGAAAAGCCACTGTGTGAGCTTGAATGCTTTCATAGAAATTTATGTTTTCAGCCATCGCTTTATCGAAAACCATGTAGGGTTTGCGATTGCGACACATATATCCGTTTATAGCGCTTGCCCATTGAAGTGCGCGTGCCGAGTTGGATTTACGTTGAGATTCAGGCATAGTCTCGAAAAACGAAGCGCATGATTCAATGTCTGCTGCCAGAATGATTTCATCCAATGGGCTTAAAAGCATTCGGTTCATCCTCCTGTACTGCTAATTCAGCGGCTAATATGTGGCTGCAAGGACCGCGATTTCCTTGATTTTTGGCAAACCAATCGCAGGTGCATCTCGCTCCATCGGCATTCATTTGCACATAATGATCGCCTGCGCTTCCTTTTACATATGCTTCAACCTCATCGTCTCCCTTCATGGAATAGCGGACCAGCCTTTGTTCAAGCAGTTCTCTCGCCTTTTTCATGCGGGGATGGAGTTCTTCAACCAGACCCAGGTCAAAGGGCAATTCTCTGTGAAAGTAGGCGCCGGCAGAAAGATCATAGCCGACGAGTCCGCGTGTACCCAGCACCTGCAGCGCTTCTTCCACTGCTTTTGCGCTCATTTCGAGAGACGAACTCAATTGGGGAACGCTAATTTCTTCTTGCCAGGCCAGTGCGCTTCTTATGTGTGCCAATGCGTCAACGCCCCCATTACTTGCTAGGGCTGATAGCGCTTGCCCCTCGCCTGAAAAACCACGAGCGGCATTGGGGCTGAGCACGAAGAAGAATTTGCCATTCGTAAATATCAACTCAAAAGCGCTGATGGCGTCGCTACTGCTGTAAATCTTGACTGATTTTGCGTAGCGCAGGATTGGCTCCAGAGCCCTTAACCTGCTTATTGCACCAACTGGCACAGCCCCTGCTGCGTCTCGTTGGCTTAGGCGAAAACCTTTGCTTGCGGGAATCAAATAAGAGATCGTTCCCGCTTGCAAAAAATTTTGTGGCGGTAGCGTGCGAATCATTTTTGCCAATTCTAGCGCTGGTATTTCCATGACTTGTTTTAATGCGGATTGGTAAACCTGCACTTCAACGAAACCCTTAAGCCATCGCAAAGGTAATTTCACTTTGCGCTCGATAACGCTCTCTCCACTGCGCTCCAGCTCCAATTTGTCAGCACCAATGTTCAGTGCAACGTTCTCTGAGTTCAAGACTGTTGCCAGAGATGCTCGCATTGGCGGATTGAAATCAATGTTTGTGGTTCCTTTTCCAATCCACTGAGCATCTAGCGCATCTGGCTGGAGGTCTAATCTTGCGTATGCGCCGCAACAAACTGAAAAAACTTCGAAGCGTAATCTACCGCCATCGCTAGTGACCACTGGGTCTGCGGCATTTAACATCCTCTCTCTTATTTCACCGGGTGAGAAGAAGCGCGTGCGACTGATTGCGGATAAGGTCAGCAAAAGGTCTGCAGTCTGTTTCGGGCTTATGATGCGCCCCTGAAAAAAGTAGGGATTCCTTTCTGCGCCACCGCTGGTCGCCAATCGTAGGCTGCGTTTCGAGTCGTTCTCTGACGCTAATGTTGAAGCGTAGAGATAGCTGTAATCTAGATTGACCGTTGCTGCCACCTGATACTCCTCAGCACGACTTCAAAGTATACCTACCACAATTGGTCACAATTTAAGAGCGCAGCATGTAGATTAATGGTGACTTCTCGAGAAGAAGCAGTTGCTCATATAAGCAGTGGTAATACGTATTTTCGAATAAATGGTGGCATGCTGTTGCCGGGATGTCCGCCGAGGTGTCCTTGCAATAACATGGACGGTGTCCATTCAATTTCACGCAATTTTGCATAATGCAAATTCTTTTGCGGATCTTCTGGTCGTTTAAAGCCGGTCAAGCCTGCGGCACGACAAGGGACACCATCTGCGGTGCCGAACAAAGACGTGCCTAAGCCGAGCCAAAAATGATCATGTGGTGACCAGTATGAATAGAGTTCCTGTTTTGTCGCTCCTAACGCTAGTGTCAAGTCAAAGGCTGGCGAAATGGCTGGTGACAGTAGAAAGGCACGGTCGACGGTGTCTGGCTCCAATTGAGATAAAGCCATTACAGCTGGTGCAGTGCCAGCGCTTTTGGCAATGACGTATACTTTTCGCTGCGGATGTTTGGTTCTGTAATCGCGAATGAGAGCCGCTAGTTCTTCGGACCTTAGTTTCGTATTATCGCGATTCGTCAGGTCTTTGATGATGCGCATGTAACCGTGCCCCCAGCGAAAGTGGTGAACTTCATAGGGTAATTCGGAGAGGATGTGGCGTAAAACCGTCGGGGTCCAACCAGAGCCGCCAGCGCCATCGAGTATAAAGACTATGCCTTCGTTATTGCTCAAACTTGCACTGTGCACTCTAGTCTGTAAATGTTGAAATTCAATTTTGATTATGACCTATTTTTTCGCATAAACTGTTGTTTTGTATCAGACGGCGTGTTCAGACCAGTCGAAATTGGCTGCTGTGGTCGACATTAAAGCGGGGTTGACGGAATGACCGAGGTATATATTCTTAACGCATTCAGCGCAACAGCCGAAGGTGGTAACCCGGCCGGCGTGGTCACTGACGCCAATTCTATGACCGAAGAGCAAATGCAAGAAGTCGCGCGAGAGCTCGGCCATTCGGAAACAGCTTTCGTTCAGACTTCGGATGTCGCCGATTTTAAAGTGCGATTCTTCACTCCTGTGGCTGAAGTTGATTTGTGCGGGCACGCAACTATTGCTACCTTCTCTTTGCTCTTTCATCTTAAAAAAATTGAGTCTGGAAAATATTTTCAAGAGACTCGTGCTGGTGTTTTTGATGTAGACATAACAGAATCAGGCAAAATATTTATGACTCAGTCCGAGCCGCTCTTCGGGGACGAGGTAGATAAGCAGGTAATTGCTCGTTCCCTAAATATTTCGATTGAGGATTTGCATCCTGATCTCAAGCCACAGATAGTCTCGACTGGATTGAGAGACATAATTGTGCCCATTAAGGATTTAGAGACGTTGATGGAAATAAAACCTGATTTTGCACAGGTCTGCGCATTAAGCAAGGAGCTGGATGTAATTGGATATCATCTGTTTTCGCTAGAAACAGTTCAGAACGTAACTGCGAGCTGTAGAAATTTCGCACCGCTTTTCGGTATCGACGAAGAAGCTGCGACTGGCACAGCAAGCGGTGCCCTTTCTTGTTATTTATTCTCGAACAAAATTATAAGTGAAGCGGAAGCGGCCAATCTGATCTATGAACAGGGGCAATCTATGAATAGATTTTCGAGGATTGAAGCGCGATTGGACATTTTTGAGGGACGAATCAATCGTGTAGAAGCCGGCGGTGTTGCACATCTTTTGGAGCAGAGGGCGGTATAACCTTTGCTGTGGATGATAGCGGTTCATCTCGGTAAAAACCGGTCGGAGACCCAAGACTTGTTTTGCCAACGTATAATTGATTCAGCGGTGATGCAAATCATAGGGGGCAACTGGATGCCGAAAAACATGTATTTATTAGTCCTGGCGTGCGTAATTACATGTTTTGGACCAAACATAGGTTACGCTGACGAAACTCAAAACGCGGTTGCTGTTAGGAACTATAAACATGGCATAGTCGGATTCAAGTTTTGCGTGCGGGCACGACAAATGCCCAAGATCGCGGAAGTGTATCCAGACACACCAGCAGAGAAAGCGGGCATTAGAACCGGGGATCAGATTGTCAGCATTGATGGAATTCCAGCAAAGAGTTTGACCAAGCGTGAAATATTTGACCGATTGACAGGCGAGCCTGGGTCAACTGTTGATATTTGCATCGAGAGAGAACAAAGAGAACTCGTAGTAACACTAAAGCGTGCAAGGCTGAAGACATTGGACGCTAAGCATCCAGGTCTCGTCAGAGATTATTTGCGGTCACCAGTTCAATGAAATTGGCTTCTGTTGACGATGGTTTGCCGATACGTCCGTATCCGGAAAACAAAGCACCGGTAGTAGTACCGCAAAATTGTTACTTCGTTCTGAGCGATAATCTTGCTGGGGGCACGATAGCCAAACAGTTGGATTCTTCAACCTCGATTCTGACACCATTAGTGATGCCACTACATCCGAGCTATCAATTATCAAAAGTTTGACCTATGATAGAGAAACCTTGAAAAATAGTTCTATCAAGCGTTTTAACCAGTTCCTTCGCAAGGCTGACCCATGAACTTTCACTCGATTAGAGATGTTGCTGCCGAATTTCATTCGGCGGACCCTCATCTCAAGGCTATGTTCAGGAACGCACTTATGAACTCATCCACCCAGGCATCGTTCGAAAGCGATGGCACCACTTACATACGTACCGGCGACATCCCGGCCATGTGGCTACGAGACAGTAGCGCTCAGATGCGCCCGTTTTTATTTTTTGCTAAAACGGATCCCGAGGCAAACGATATGCTTCGCCGAGTGATCGCCAGGCAAACGAAATGTTTGATTCTAAATCCCTACGCGAATGCTTTCACTGCAGACTACAAAATCTGGGAGGATAAATTCGAAGTTGATTCGTTAGCGTATCCTCAAATGTTAGCCTGGCAATACTGGAAGCAAACTGGGGATGTCTCAATATTCACGGATGAATTTGCGCTCGGCATGGATTCCGCGTTCAGAACAATGCTGATCGAGCAGGATCATCTTGGCCAGTCCTCATATCGCTTCGAGGGCCTTGCGAATAACGGGCGTGGAAATTCTTGCGCGCACACAGGTATGATCTGGAGTGGTTTCCGTCCATCGGACGATGAATGCAAATATCCATTCAACATTCCTGACCAGATGATGGCAGTAGTTGCTCTGGTGGCTATGGAAGAAATCGCCGCTTCTATTTACGACGATCAAGAAAAAGCTAAAAGACTGAAACTTTTGCGGGAGCAGATACAGGCAGGAATTCAAAAGTACGGAATTGTGGACCATCCAGAGTTCGGAAAGATTTATGCTTATGAAGTAGATGGTGAGGGCAATTCTCATCTTATGGACGATCCCAACATACCGAGTCTTTTGTCGGCGCCTTATTTAGGCTATGTTTCTGCTGGAGATTCGATTTACCAGAACACCAGACGTTTTGTGCTTTCAGACAGCAATCCCAATTTTGCGCGCGGACAAGTGGTGACAGGTATTGGAAGTGAACACACAAAGCATCTAACTTTGGCACTTGGAGGCACTCCGGAGTCTCCTGCTTATTACGACGAGAATGTGCATGATGTCTGGCCGCTAGGAATAGTGATGCAGGGTTTAACCGCAGACTCCGAGCAAGAAAAAGAAGCCATGTTAGCTTTTGCGCTGGCAACAGATCCAGGTGATGGTCGCTTGCATGAATCTCTTAACCCTAACAACAAAATGCAATATACCCGCCCCGATTTTGGTTGGCCAAATGCTCTCTTTGCAGAATTCATTATGCTAGATTTTCTTAAAGTGCCCGCGTTACCTCATCCTGAATTGCAAGGTTAAGACCGGCGGATACATCAGATCAACGTCAATTTATCAAAAGTGAATTGCACGTCAATTTCATCGGCCAACTCTTCAGGAAGTGATCCACCAGTGGTGTTTGACACGGCATCAACTGCGGCCCTATCGCATTCCGAATTACCAGATGATGTTTTGATTTTGACGCAAGATATCCTACCTTGGCGATTTATTTTAAAATTGACTACGACATTGTCAGTTAGATAGGGCGCGTTTGGATGCCAATTTCTTTTGATTCGACGCTGCAAATCGGTCATGTAAATTTGTTGGTCCTGCTTTTTCTTATCTGCCGCCTGCGACTCTGAAAGGCGTTGCTCGGCCGATTTGTTTGTCTGTGGAGGTCCTTGTTCCGTTACGAATTTTGGAACGTCGTCTTTGCCGCCTGTGAGCTTCCTGACTTTATCGTATGCGTCTTTTGCTTCTGTAAGCTTGCCCTTTTGCATGTAGCAAATGCCCATAAGGTTCCAGCAGTTCTGGTCCTTCGGATCGTATTCGGAAGACTCCTTCAACTCTTTAAGCGCCTGACTCCAATTCTGTTTAGACATCAACGCTTTTGCTGACTTCAGGTGGTCGGTCTGCTGCGCACTGGGGACGGTGGAAGGACTGATGTTCTCTGATGAAGCCGCCAGCGAAGACGCGCTCACTAAGCCAAATAACGAGATCAATGCAACGGCTGGTAGCAATTTGAGGTTAGGCATTAGAGCATTTACAGATGTGGGGTATTCGTATTCGATTGCATCAATCTTTTCACTTTTGACAAATCCCGTGCGGCTAGTGGTGCTTTATTCAGTTTTTGATACACCTTAGCACGAAGACTTAGTGCTTCAGCGTCAGACGGATCCCTTTTGATGATTAGATCCAAATCGTTCAAAGCCAGGTCGCATTTGCCAATTGCCAGAAACGCCTCTGCCCGCCATTGATACGGTAGTGCAGAGAGGGAATCAAGCTGAATCGATTTAGTACAATCTTCGATTGCTTGTTTATAGCTGGAGTTACCAACTTCAGAGCGTCCTCGAGCACTCAAATAGAAACTATTCGAGGGGGATATTTCGATCGCCTTTGTGAAATCGGCGATGGATTTGGCGTATTTTTTTTCTTCCTGAAACAATACCCCGCGAGAGTAATAGGCGTTATCGCAAAGTGGTTCGAGACTGATTGCTTTAGTTAAATCGGCGTGAGCTTTGACATGGTCCCCAAGTTCTTTTTCGACCCAAGAACGGTTAGTGAGAGCCTCCGTATAATCCGGCGACAATTTTAGAGACTGATTCAGTGCGGCATAGGCTTCCTTCCACTTACCAGTATGGGCTTTAGAGAGGCCCAGTCGATTAAAGGCTTGAGCACTAGCAGGGTCAAGTGCAATTGCTCGCTCACAGTCACTAATTGCATCTACCTGCTGATTTAGGCAGGTGTAGACGTAAGCTCTATCTAAAATCGTTTGGATATCGTCGCCGTTCAATCTGATAGCTTTACTGAGATCCGACAAAGCCGCTTTGTAGTTTTTGATTTCCAAATAGCAATGTCCGCGGTGCTTAAGAATAGGTACATATCGCCCTTCCACCTGCAGTGCTCGGGCGTATTGTTGTATAGCTTCGTCATATCTTTTCATTTCCTCTAGAGATCGTCCCCAACTGAAAAGGTTGTGAATGTAATTGGGTACCTGTTCGTCGACCTGAGCAAATTCTCTAAGAGCATTGACCGAATCACCGTTTTTGAAGTGACAGCATGCCAGCACTGATACCAAAGCAGGTGCAATAGGCGACAAGTGATCAAGTTTCGTCAATGTTTCAATAGCGTCTTTGAAGTTCTTCAGTCTGTACAAAGCTTGACCGCGAACCAGAATGTCTCCATCTGAAGTGGCAGAGACCGTCTTAGTTACAACTTCTTCATATAGCTTATGCGCTGATTTCTCATCTTTTAGATCTTCGAACGCTTCCGCGCGAACAAAACATTCACCGGCGTCCTGAGCCGATTCTGTTAATGCTAAATATTTTTTGAGATCCTTACGCCCGGCTCGCACTTCGCCGATGTTACACAAAATCGTTCCTCTCGTGGAGAAGATTGTGGCGTTACGAGGATCAACGCTGAGAACTTGGTCGCAGTCAGCCAAAGCTTCGTCTGTCTTTCCGACCATACCTCTGACCATTGCTCGCAATGTGAGGGCTTTTGCATTGCCCGGCTCTCTTTTAAGAACGCGATTACTCAGAGCTTCCACCTGGGACCAGCAACCAAAATCTGTGGCTTTCACCAAGTCTCCTGACGTCGATGTCTCAGCTGCTTTAACTCCAATCGCTGGGATAACCAAGGAGCAGATGAGTGCTAAAATACACTTTCTCATGGAGGTGGTGAGGGTCATCTGTGCGTGTCCTTTTTGAGCGTGCTTCGCAATAGCAATATGCCCAAAACAAGTGGCACTCTCTTGCCCGCGGTGAGCCAGGCAAACGGCGTTATCTGTGATTGTTTAGCTGGTCTGACCTATCTCCGATTGGTCTGCGCTTGAATGGCTTTGCTCTCGTACTAAACGTTTTCAGTATGGGAGAAGTGAAATAATTTCGACGATGATTGAGAGTGGTTGGGCGCACAGTTACTTGTAAACCTGACTCGAACTTTCTTATGCTAAACTTTCGCCATGAATGAAGATTGGGAAGATGAGTCACTGAAAATTGACATCCTTGCAAGTGCTTTGCATATGGATAAATCGGAGTCCAAGGAACTGGTCGAGTCTCTTGCAACCAGGTTGCAGGCAATTCTTCCCGACTCAACAACGGTAGAGCGCGCTGGTTGGATGCTGTCGAGCGACCGCCCGGTTAAAAAGTTGGTCGTGCGCTTTGATGATGTGCATCTGGGTCTGGCTAAAGATAAATCTCGGGTAACTGCCACCATTATGAAAATTGTGCGTGGTGTCGTTTTGAAAACATCTGAAGTTTCGCTCGATGATTGGATCAAGACTCTTGCCACCGAATTGAGCAAGGCGTCTGCTACAAATGCTGGTATGAAAAAAGCTTTGTCCGATTTCGTTAATTAGGAGAGAATCATGCCTTGGTGGCGCTTCTGGAGACCCGATACCGAGGCAGAACTACTGGCTGCCGCAAAGGCTGAAGCCCTTGTAGAACAACGAAAAGAGGCTGTCAAAGCGCTCACCAATGGCGATATTCCTGCAATCGCAAAAGAGCGGATTCTTAAGCATAGTGGTCGCACTGACAAATTTTTTAGCAGCGACCTTTCGGTCAATGAATTTTTGCTGATGAAAGAGTCGGGCGTCGAGGTTATATCTCAGGTGATGGGCACCTGCTATTACAATCTTGGTTTCTTTGCATCACTTGGGGCGGGGCGATACACAGGTGAAATGACCCAACTTACTGAAGCACAGTCTCATAGTCGTTTACTTGCGATGCAGAGGATGCAACAAGAGGCAAAACTTTTGGGTGCGTCTGGAGTGGTCGGGGTCAGACTCAAAGTTAAACGACCAGATGTCGGAAATCGTAATACTGAGTTCACCGCATTTGGTACCGCTGTGCGAATTGCAGGTTACCCTGTTGGGGCTGAACCATTCATTTCTAATTTGAGTGGGCAAGAGTTCTGGAAGCTGCACACTGCCGGCTATCGTCCTGTAGGAGTGGTAATGGGCTGTTGCTCTTACTACGTCTACACCGATTATCAAACGCGCAGACAGCAAACGGGATTTTTCTTTACTGCACCGAATCAAGAGATAGTGAACTACACGCAAAGTTTCTATAATGCCAGAGAACTTTCCATGTGGCGGCTTGACTCTGAATTGAAAGAGCTTTCTGCAGATGGCGCTATAGGTGTCGATGTCGACTTCGAAATCGAAGAGATCGAATACGAGTTAAACCGTCAAACTCAAATCGATCTCCTGCTGCATTTCACTGCGCTAGGCACAGCAATTCAGGAGACTGAAGCAGTCCCTGCTCGTGCTCCGTTGATGTTTATCGACTTGAGCAAAGGAAAAAATTCAGGAGCCCAGGTCACGCTAGAAGAATACGCCACGACAGAATAACGAGGAGAGTTGATGTCTATAGATTTACCAGAAGACGCCCGCAATCGCTTGCGAGAAATGCGAGGCACTGGTGGCAAGCGGAAGTTGTTTACTAGCGACCTTTCTGTCAATGAATTTTTGCTTGTTAAAGAGTCTGGTTTTGAACCAGCAGGATTGGTCATGGGTACTTCCATCTACCACGTCGGCTTTCAATTCGCTGGTTGGACTAAGAACCAGGAAATGGATGTGTTGACACAAGCTCTTTATCACGCTCGCGAACTGGCGATGTCTCGTATGGAAGAAGAAGCTAAGGAGCTTGGCGCTGATGGCGTCGTCGGAGTGCGTTTGACTGTTAAGCGAATGCCCTGGGCTAATGACCTGGCTGAATTCGTGGCAATCGGAACCGCTGTTTATCGCGCGGATGGCACTGGAGATCAGTGGAAGGTCGGCGGGAAGCCTTTTACAAGCGACCTCTCAGGTCAGGATTTCTGGACATTGCTCAAGAGTGGATTTCGTCCGTTGGCTATGGTTATGGGAAACTGCGTTTATCACATAGCCATGCAAGGTATTGGACAAATGTTTAGCAATATCGGCAAGAACGTTGAGATGGTCAACTTCACGCAAGGACTTTACGAGGCTCGCGAACTTGCCATGGAACGAATGCAGGCAGAAGCCGAAGAAGTAAAAGCTGAGGGAATAGTTGGCGTTGATATCAGAGAAGGCAGTTACGGCTGGTCTCCAAGCGTAATAGAGTTTTTCGTGGTTGGTACAGCAATTGTTCCTGTTCGTGCAGACCATCACATACCGACACCGCAACTGGTGCTGTCGCTAGGCGGTTAACCGTCTAGATTAATGGATAGACTTCGCCAGCTTTTAACCGACGTAGCAGTCCTTAGCTAGCGGACCGATAAGCTCTGTTTGATAGTGAGGTGACTCGACACTCTGACCAGGACCCTTGGTATAAATCTCGTAGAAGTGCTCCGCGAGGTTGTGTCCGTTTTTTTTTGTCCAATCGAGGAAGCTATGCCAGGCATCGGGCAAACCCTCGTATGGACCTGTATAAATAGTCTGCACTGCATCGAGTACCGGCGAGATGCAGGCCTCAATACGGCCCACAGGAGTCACCGCCGACGATACCGGCAGCGAAATCTCAAAATCAAAAGTATCGGTCGGTTTGCGTAAATGGTGCGCAAACCATGGGCCGGTGACCTCTATGTTCTGCGCCTGAAGTACCGGAAACAGCTCTTGAAAGGCACAGTGAATCGCATCCTTCATTGCCTCTGTATTAGCAGGCAATTTATCAGCAGACGCGACGCGCGGTACGACTACGTGAATAAAAGCAATGTGCCGCGCTTTGGTCTTGATTATTTGTGGAGTGCTCAGAGTAATCGGCATCAAAATTCTCCAGTATGTCTGGCAGAATTTTAGCGCTTAGCCGTCAAGCCGTCCACTTCGTTGAGCTGGTCATACCCATGCGCAGCCTATTTCTGTTCTACGATCGTGCCAGCAAATGAAATCCTCGGATCATTAACCTTGACGAATTCGTTCAGTTCGTACACATTGTGGTAGCCGTACCCATAGAGATTTATGTAAGTGGGAATATTGAGTGCCATCATTATTGGTTTTTCCTGCAACGCGAATTGGGTTGTTAGCGCACTGCTAGGTTTTGGCCGCGGTGTCGCTATCTTTGACGCAAAGTCAGTCTGGTTACCATCGAAATTATTGTTGCAGTAAATCAGAATCTTCGTTTCCGGCGAAGGAATAACCTTGTTCAAATTATCTTGAGTGAAGTCCGTAAAACATAGGTGCTTTGCGCCTTTTAAGTGGATGCGATCGAAGCGAAATGTTGAGCGGGTGTCGAGGATGACAACTCCTGGTTCTCGGCTCATTTTCAGAAAGGTGTGCAGGTCAATCAAGCGACTTGTTCGATGAGTCTCAACCTTTGTGACTAGCCCCTTATAATCCTCGAAGCTGACCTTGGCCTTCGGATAGTTGTTGTCTTGTGCCATTCCGGTAGTAGGCACCATTATCGAGAGCAATACCGCTGCAGCGATTGTTTTCATCTCAACTCCCTCTGAAGTGGGCAGTACATGGTGTCGGAATAGTATCAACACCAATGTTATCTGGCTCAGGAGTCGTACAGCAATAGGAAAAACCCCGGGATTGCAATAGAAACTACGTCTTCTACTTTCCGAACTGCACTTCATAAAACCGCGCGGGTAGACCGCTTTTAGCAAACGATCCTTCTTTCCATTGAACGCCGCTTTGTCCGTCAAAGAAAACACTGCTGTTGTCTTCAAAAACATGAGCGAATCCCATGTGTAGTAAATCGCCTGAACGTGGATTCACATTGATGGTGAGTGCATAGCTACTACCAGTTTTTAGCTGGCGCGTGCTTGATAAACTGTCAACAATCCGCACGTTAGCAGCTTCCTTGAACCAATCAAGTGCTTCGTTTTCATTTTCGAATCTACCAAATATTGGTTCTCCAATGCGGGCACCGGTGCTTGATACCATTCTGGTGATATCTTCCGCGGTGGTAAGAGTACCTGTTTGCAGAGTTCTGAATACACCGGCTGTACAGGCCATGCAGTTACTAGAAAGACCGCGCGGATTGAAAACGGATGCTGTTTTCCATGGTATGAGGGGAGACTCGGCAAACGCGTGCTCAGGTGCCGACGAAAGCGCGTAAAGAAGGGACATCGGCTTAGATGTATTCGCCCGAATTAACGCGTTGCTGTTATCGAGCAGCGGTCGCGCCTCTTCTGGAAAAGGTCTGACGCCGCTCAGGAATCTGACCGCATCTGGATTAGCTGCGCGAATATTCGCAAGAAACTTGAGGGAGGCGGCGTCTGGAATGTCTACGGAATCTGCTGCAGGCCCAGAAAAAACGGCTCCCGACTCGCTGCGCCACAGCTTACCAGTGACTGGTACCAACTCTGAGGTATCGAGGTGCGGCTGCGCAAAGTATTCCTGGTGCATCCTTACGATAGCAGTAGGCCCAACTTCAGTGTTTGGATGTATAGATACTAAATTGCCCGTAACGTGCTCGCTGGACTCGCCTGTTGCCACAGTATCGCCAGCCAATATTCTTGGTGTTACTTTTGGCAAGGCACTAACTAGACGATGGGTCGAGGCGCCAATCGGATTCCATGATCTTTCGTACTGATATTGTCCAGTTTCCAACCACTCTTTCGGGAACTCCATCGGGTCGGGTATCGGACCGTAATGATCCGCTACCTTTCTAGTTCCATCCGCAATTTTAGTGAGAAGAGCTCTGTGCGCGTTCGCAGCGTTGAAAACGTTCGGTCCCGAAGTCACGACTTCCCCGCTGGGGAGCCATACTCTTCCTTGCGCAATCGCATCAGTTTCATGTTTTAGGAAATCTAGCTCGTCTGGCCCAAGCTGTCCCTTGCTTACGGCTGTTGCTGCCTTTTTTAGTCCAAATGACTCTAGCACTTCGGCAATTCCGCGCACCGAAGCGTCGATAGCAGTCTTGCCGGCCGCTGTTTTGGCGGTCAACTCGATGGCTTCTCTTGCTGCTAAATCCGCTAGTCCCATAGCAATAGACCTAGGAATGACAATCGAATAATAGATGGACTATTTAGTGATCTACATGGGGAAAATACGTAACCCTCTCTAGCAAGTATCCGAATTGGCGCGTGTTCTAGGAATCGAACCTAGTCCCGAGGATTTGGAGTTCTCGCGGTCGCCGTGACCTAACACGCAAATGGTGCCCCAGGTGAGATTCGAACTCACAACGCATGGCTTCTAAGACCATCGTCTCTGCCGGTTGGACTACCGGGGCAATTGAACCTGCATGACCTGATTGGAAGTCGAATTTCCTAACTATTAGAAGATGACACCATATGCGGTGCCACGTACTTGCATGCGTTTCTTAAAAATGCTGGTGAAGTGCACAAACAAAGTCCGCTAGACTCAGCTCTTACAGTGGCACATTCCTGTCCGCGTTTTAGGCGGAGGTCTGGCGCTGTGCTTATTTTGATTGAATAAAACTATAGAGAACATTTCCGTGATCCTGACGCGAAGAATGAGTATTTAAATCCAGCAACAAACGACTGAGCCATACGCTACTCGCGTACAGGCAATCATTTGGTTGTAGATACTCTCTTCGGGATAACACGGTCGTTTACTCTTTATTTTGTTGATCTGTTTGCTAGAGCTGTGAACTCTGAAACGTCTGCTGTGAAAATCAGCATGCTTTGATTAAAGCACAGGTCGTATCGTTTTGGCAAAGCAAATTTTACGATAGGGCCTCCCGAGAAACCTCCCGGCGCTTTCAATTCAAAAACATGACTGGGTCCAAATTCCTTGGTTTCGGAGAATTGTCCCGTCGCGACTTTTATTCCGTTGCGGATTCCAACCGCCATTGTTTCTTCGCCAGGTTCAATAGGTTTTGTGCTAAGCGGCAATGGATGAAAAACGTCAGAGCCGCTGCTTTGCACCACACGCATTAGAGCAAGAGTGCAGCGGACACCTTCAATCCATCATCTTCTGAGCGAAAGCTTCTTTACCACTTCTCGATCCTTTTCTGCTAACTGATGCTTGTAAAGCCTGTCATAGGCCCATGCTCGATTGTTGTAGGCACCGCGATACTCAGGGTCTAATCGAATCGCCGCTGTATCATCTTCAATTTGTTTCTCGTAATGTCTGAGTTCTCCATGCGCCCAGGCTCGCTGGCAGTAGGTCCAAGGATTTTGGGGATCCAAGCGAATCATTTCAGTGAAATCCTGGATGGCGTTCTGATATTTTTTCAAATTTAGATATGCCTCCGCTCGATACCAATAACAGTGCGCTGCTAATTCTGGTGCCAGAGCAATTGACTTACTTAAGGAGTCTATTGCTCGTTGATCTTCCTGGTGCCTAAAACTAAACCGACCTTGAGAGTACAGATTCAAAGCCGATTGTGAGACGCCCGCATTCGGTTCAAAAATTAGTCGTCGACCGGGATAGTCAAAGGTGACAGTTTTAAATTGACTGAGAAAATCATTTCCAAGGCTAACTACCCCAGCGCCACGAGGACCTTCAAACGCTGGGAAAACATCGAAAACTGGCTCTTTAAAAATGCAATTGCTAACTTCTACTCTGTGCAACCGAAAGCCTTCGCAACTGAGTTCACCCAACCACGGCCCGTGCATTCGTTCCGAATATTTTATATTTTTCGGCAGGAGTGATTCTATGAGCGTATCTGCCGATGTCGTGCAAGGAGCTCCTGTATCTAGCAGAGCGAGACGCTCCAATGTGTCGTCGATTCGAACAATGCAGTACGGGCAGTGGCCACGAATGAACATTGGCACAACAGTCGCGTTTTTTATGACACCTGACTTAAACGAGCTAGCAAGAATAATTTCTTTCTTGGAATAATCAATCGTGACTACAAAATTTTCAAGGACATTTCCGCCCAAGAAACCCCTCATTGTTTTATACCCAACGAGTCCGTCACGGACAGTGAGCTGAACATTGCGCAAGCTTATATTGTCCAGTTTTAAGTCTTGCGCTCTGAAGGCACTGTAAACAAGATCCTTACCAGTAGCTGTGTTATCGTGCAATTGCATTGTATTCATTTTCGCCAGTCCCGGCATTGCCATTTTCCAGATCTGCGTTTCACCTGAACCAGTATCCAGCATGAGTTCCAAAGCGTGCCCATTCACTTGCACTGGTACACCAAAGTGACCCTCAGGAGCGTATTTAAAAGGCAGACTAATAGCTTTGCCGTGGAGCTGTTTTGCAATGCGCTTTTTGTAACTGTCAGCAGACAAGCGACTGAGTTCAATAAGAGGATCATTCTCCTGTATTTGTAGCCTGTCAACTGGATTGGCAAGTTTGTTCGCCATTCGCCAATCAGCCAAGGCAAGATCGTGCCGCCCAATAAGTTCATAAATGTGCGCTCTACTGGCCCATTCAAATGCGTTAGCTCCTTTGAGCAAGAGCTTATTGCGCGCCTTAATCGCCTCGGCGTATAAGCCCAATTCTTCAGCAGCCGTAGCCACATACGAATTTGCCCTCCAGGCGCGAGCATCTAGGCTCGCTGCTTTTTTTCCGTCTCTGATTGCCATTTGTAACTGACCAAGTTCGTAATTTGCAAAGGCACGTCCTTCATACAGGTCGGCGTCACGTGGTGCGATACTAATCGCCGTAGTCAAATCATTAATTTCCTTTTGAAATTGACCTAATTCTCCGTACGCACGCGCGCGCAAAGAATATGCATCCGGTGATCGAGGATTGATTTTCGTGGCTTCGGTGCAGTCCTCAACCGCTTTTTTGAATTCTTCAAGACAAAGATAAATGTTGCCGCGCATGATGCGATTGGGATGAGGCTGCTCAAGGCTCAAAGTCAGAGCTTTCTTGAAATTTACGATGGCAGGTTGCTGCTGTCCTAGTCGGTTGAGCGCATTCCCGCGAAGAGCATAATTTTCCGGGAGCTTCGGAGCTATCGCGATAGCCTTATCGCAATCGCTAATTACCTTTTGATATTTTTCTAGACTTTCGTAAACCGATGCTCTCATTGTGTAAGCTCTGTCAAGACGAGGCTCCAATGCAATCGCCTTATTGCATTCCTTGAGCGCCTTTTGATAATTTTTGCCGCTCAGATACACCGGCGCCCTATTCACACGCGCAATGGCCAGACTCGGTGCTAGCCCAACTGCCTTGTTTGCATCTTGAAGCGCCTTATCGTATCTTCCAGTTTTTCTATAAGCGCGTGAACGTTCACTGTAAGCCCTCGCGTTTTTGGGCTCATTGCTTATCAACTTATCTAAAAGGGGCAGCGCGGTGTCGACTCGACCTTCATCAAGCAGCGCCTCGGTTTGCTTGATTAGACCCACCGATGGACCAGTGGTTGCCGTGAGCTGCTGAGGTAACGACACTATAGTGACTGAGACGAGCAGCGCTGCCTTAATCAGAATGTGATTTTTCGATCGCAGCATGTGATGCCTTATTCCCTTGCAATGATGTTCTGATTATTCCACAAGGGGTGTGCGAGGAATATAGCGCAATCTCTGCTGCTGCTGCTGCTGCTGACGATCTCAAAGTAGGCGGGCCGAAGTAAGGTTGCTTTCCACGATTGAAAGATCCAGAAAATTACCGGAGCGAAGCGAGGACGGAGACATGGGCGACGGCAGATACGATATTCGCATGGTCTATGGTCGCTTTGCCGCATTTAATCTGACCGCCCAGCGCCAATTTGAAATGCGCTTCGCCGGCCAAATTCATGCGATATGCACTCCTGGCTCTGATGCGAATTCAAAATAACTACTGGTAGCTGCGTTAAATCACAAGGACGTAAGCACTACCAGAAAAGTCTACGCTTATTCTGCGAGAAGCGCTGAGAGGGAAGCACGCGAATTAGGAGATGCGAGGATTTTCGCGCAAAATGTCTAAGCGAAGAACGTGATAGGGTTACAAAAGGGGATAGTGCGCAATTACGAGAAAGAATGAAAAAGGAATCGGAACCTCAGGTCCCTAGTATTGCCGACTGGAGCATCCATACTTTAGATTTAGATGGGCAGTATGCGTTTGAAAGATTCTGGCGAAAAACAATAGTTGAAACTCAAGAGTACTTTAAAACGGCTGCGTTGGGAGCATCAGAGTGTCTGGAACATATGCCCATCATTCCGTTCCAATTCTACATCTTTGCATATGTGATGTTCCTTCCGATAGTGGAAAAACTTTTGCCCGTTTGCGAGTTTGTAGCCAACAATCAAGCTTACTTTGACGCAGAGGATGAAATTTTTGGGTCATATAAATCGATTTTTGATGAAATAGAAGCTGTCCTAGCGGCTAAAAGCAAGAACACACAGAAGACTGAGGACCAGGCGTGAGGACGTTACTTGGAGCTGGAAGGCAAGTTTCGAACTGCCTATTGATCATAGGTTTGGTCGTGTACTGTCAATGTGCTAAATAAACGGACCGTCGACATAAATGGACTCGCTATGGATGTAGAACATGATCGCTTCGATTGCAGAACCATCAAAGTCAAATAATTTGCGAGCAACGTAGTTTACTGTTTGGTGACCCAGATGGAAGAAACACTTCTGAAAGATTCCTTGGGGTTGCCTGAATAAATCTGTTTCATTGTATTAGGAGCGAGGGCTGTACGTAGCCGCACTGTCCAATTTTTTTGATTGTTGCATTTACCAACGTTCAATTCTACGTTGACACCATACTTGTTTTTATTCTCAAGGAACACGAAGAATCGCGGATCTAACATGCGTTGACAGCTCACCACTGCGCTCACGCCCGCTCTTTCGACAGGCGCTTCTAGAGGATCAAAACCAAAACAAAATCCGCAGCACAACAGCCCTATAAGGATGACACAGAGCAATGCGGGAATTCCTCTTAATAATGCTCCTGCTAGTAAGAGACGATCTTTCGTTTCTGGCTTCACGTTACTCTCCTAATCACAAGGGCTCAGTGCCAGTCCGTTTGACTCCTTCATTCTCGCCTTCAGTCGGTTCTGCAGCCGTTGCTGATTGACGTTGAGTTTCGTCAACAGTCTGTAAGCATGACTTCGATGCTTATGGAGAACAGCTAGAAGCAAGTGCTCAAGGCGCACCTCGGAATTCCCAAAGTTGATCGCTTCACACTTAGAACGTGCACCGACGCCTTTGGAATATTCAGAGATTCTCAATGCATCTCCTGTACCGGATACGAGGAACCCACTCATGAAGGTATAAGACTCGTATTCCGAGGTGACTTCTGCCCACAATAGCTTGGCACGTTCTATTTCAAATCCGGCAACTTTCAGTTCCTCGGCAACGACGGAGTTTGGCACTTCGGCCAAGGCTATTATCAGTTGCATGGTGCTGCGGCCATGCTCATGGCGACGCAACTTGACCGCTAGCTCCCGGCAATTCTTGTCAAAGTCTATTCGCTTGCCTTTCATGTTTTGAAATTCATCTCGCAGCATCAGCTAGCTTCCTTAGTAAATCACAATTGAGCGGATTGATGGGAATGTGATATATGGTGATTGTGCCGAAGCTAGTTTCTTTGCACCACTGCTGGTGTCAGCTTCGAAGAGCTTTACCAGACGTCATTAGTTTGCATCGTCAATGTTTCGCATTGATGACTTAACCGTACCATCATGGAAGCAAAACCATGTAATGGTTACCTGCCTTCTGAGTTTTGTGATGCGATAAGATGACTTTATGGATTCTATAAATCAAATATTTGAATTCGATATGCTTCCTCTGATTTTGACGGCAGCGTCGTTTGTTGGCGTGCTGGTGTTGCTATTGATTTACGGCGCAGTGATACAACCAATTTGCATTCGCAAAGGTATTTTGAAACGACGGATAAATTACACGACTCGCGCTGAAGCTATTGAATTAATTGATCAATTCATAGCGGGGCAATGTCTGCCGGGTGAAGTCGACGATTTTACCTATGAGACATTTGAAGACCCGCTAGTCCAAGAATTGGCATATGAACTTGCTAAATTTTGCGGTGAGGACGAACAAATTGACAAACTAAAGCGACTAAGAAGACGCTTGGAGGAAGTTCGGAAGCCGTCGGCGATGGAAGGCGGGTAAAACAAATCTCGGCGGTCGTAAACAAACTCCGACCGTGGAGGCTGCGGATGCAACCTGCAGGAAAGTGATTCGACAACGGACCAATAGTTTCCGAACTCTCATTCCGAAGATTATTTCTGCTTTCACTTTGATAGCGCAATTTCTCTTTCCGCCGGGAAATATAGGGAGATCCCTTATTGCAGCCCAAATAAAAACCGACGAATCTTTCGACGCGTCGGTTATTCACTATTCTAAAACTTGTGCCCGGCAAGATTCGAACTTGCGGCCTCATGGTTCGTAGCCATGCGCTCTATCCAGCTGGGCTACGGGCACACAGGAATAGGAGAGGTAATCTTAGCACAACGCCTCGACTCATCAAACTTCTGTAACGGAATCTGCAAAGTCGTGCTGGCTTTTGATCTCAAGCGGTCTTAGTGGTGTTGATGCGCCCAGTGCAGAACGTCCCCATAAACCTTTCCGTTGGCGCCGTTGCCAATGCTTGTCGCAGCAGGAGCTTCAACAGCAAACTTCTTATAGGGTGTATATCCAGCCGCGACTGGAACGCTTGGCTTGCTAATTGTTGCGGCAGGATTGCTACCACCTCCGCCCCGACCACCTTTTCCCGGCAAACGTCCGGTATTCCCTCTATTGCCAGTGCCAGGCATGGCGCCTTTAGTGGGTAGACCTTTATTCACCTGGGGCAGAGAGGTACTCAAGCTGGGGGCTGTGGGTGGAGGAGCAAATGATTGCCAGCGAGCTGGAGCCAGAGGCATGGGACCGGCGGGAAGGGCGCCATTGCCTGGCATTTGCGCTCCGGGGGCTGCACCGCCATTGACTCTGTTGTTGATTACAGGCGAATCATCAGTAATTGATACCTGCTGACGGGCCATATAGAAGTGTCCGATGTTTGGGTCGGTCTGGCGTTGAGCGTGTGCAGTAAGAGGCATGAGCAGTATCGAAAAAACAGCCAGGCTAAGGCTCAATCTGCTGACCCTGTTTGGTTTCTTTGTCAAAAATGATTCCTGCAACATCATCAATCTCCCGACCCCGACCTCATTGCCGACGTTCTATTAGCACAGTTTAAGACTGCTGTTTCTCTGATGTCAAGGAAACGGCACACTTTTAATTCCATTTTCTCAAACAATAAGAGGGCGTCAAGGAACTGCTTTGAATCTAGTGTTAGACTGCTATAGCCAGAAACTCTTACGAAAGTTGGACCGATATTGATGACCTCTGCATCAGCGACTAAAGAATTTGTAGTAACACCAGAGACGGTGCTCGGAATTATTGCCGGTGAAGGCAAATTGCCGGGCATGCTTGCTCAAGCCGCTCGCGCGCAGGGTATTAGAGTCGTTGCTCTTGCGCTTTCGGACGCTGCTAAATCGGCCGTCAAGCCCCACGCCGACGTCACGCACGAATGCGGGCCAGGGCAGCTTGGCAGAGCGCATAAACTACTCAATCAAACCGGCGTTAATACCGTTGTTTTTATTGGCAAAATTCCCAAGCTCAGTGTTTTGCGCAACATCCATAAATTCGATGGACAGGCTCTTAAGTTTTTGATGCGGTTGCCCAGTCTCGACGACGACACTATCGGACGATGCGTTGGCGAGTACATGGAAGCCAATGGCTTCAGAGTAATTGAGCAAACCCATTTCCTTCGTCACCTCTTTCCAGAAGTTGGTGTTCTTTCCAAAAGAGAGCCCACCGCTGACGAATACTCGGACCTCCTTTATGGCATCAAAGTGGCTAAGGAAGTGGCTCGTCTGGACATTGGTCAAACTGTGATTGTCGGCGACAGCATGATCCTCGCAATCGAAGCTGTAGAAGGAACCGATGAAGCGATTCGACGGGCGGTCAAGTTGGCACGCGGGCATGTCGTTGTCTGTAAAGTGGCTAAATTCGGTCAAGATCATCGGTTTGATATACCGGCAGTTGGCATGAACACATTAAGGGCAATGTGGTCGGACGAAAAACGCGGCAGTGTTCTTGCAATAGAAGCTGGTGGCACAATGGTTGTCGAAAGAGAAGAGATGATCGAATACTGTAATCAGCACAACATCGCCTTTGTCGCCGTTTCTAGCCCCGAGCCGCAGCAAACTTAGATGACTAGTTAATTACGCGATGCCAAAGAACTCTGCCAGCAGTAAGTCAATCATCGCACCAGATACGGTGCTCGGAATAGTTGCTGGAGATGGCCATTTGCCTGTCGCGCTTGTGCGGGCAGCTAAAGAGCAGGGCACCAAAACGGTAGTATTGGCGCTATCAGATAATGCCCATGCCGCAATGAAGCCGCATGCAGATACGCTATTTGAATGCGCGGTAGGTCAACTCGGGCGCGCGCAGAAATTGCTTAAGCAAGAAAAAGTCAGCTCTGTGCAATTCGTAGGCACTGTGCCTGCCATGAATTTGCTGTTTAACATGCATAAGCTCGATAGCGCTGCTTTGAACATCATCACAAAATTGCCTAACCTAAATCACGCAACACTGCAAAGTGCACTTGGTGATTTTATGGAATCAAACGGCTTTCAGGTGCTCGAGCAATCAACATTCCTAGACCATTTATTTCCGCAATCGTCGGTTCTCTCTAAGCGCATCCCAACCGATAGCGAATATCTCGATATTGCTTTCGGGCTAGGTGAAGCTCAGCAACTGGCAGAGAACAACGAAGGTCAAACCGTAGTTGTTCGCGATGGTAAGGTCATTAGCCAGGATGGCGTCAATGGCACCGACCAAACTATTCGCCTGGGGTTGCGTAAGCAAGCAGGCGGCGTGGTGGTCTGCAAAGTCGCACGTTCACAGCAAGATCGTCGCTTTTATATTCCGTCAGTGGGGTTGGGTACGTTAAAGGCTCTTACTGCGGGGGGCCGATGCGGTAACGTGCTTGCTATTCGAGCGGGTGAGACCATGGTTCTAGAGCTCGATGCCATGATCGACTATTGCGACCGTCATGACCTCTCTTTTGTGGCGATGGATGGCGCCGCCTCTGAGGCAAATTGAGACTACGCCCGTTTGTTAAGTGAGTTGACCTAGTGTTTAGCCTAGTTTTTAATCCGGTAAAAGCCAGTGGGGATTAACTGCAGCGATGCCATAATGAACGAAACGCCTAGCCCAGGGTGGCTAAACCGCCCCGACTCAGCTTAGAATAAAACTTGTCTTCCCAGGGACTTCACAAAAATGCCAAAACAAAAAAACATCAGCCCTATTGTCGCCAGAAAGACTTTTGGCATTTGTCTTTCTTTGAGTCTGCTTTTTTCGATAGTCTCACCGAGTCTTGCGGCACCTGCTGCTAAATCTGATACCACATCTAGTGGCAAGGTAATGTCTGATTCGACCGATGATGGTTCTGTCGATCCAGCCCTCGTAGTTGAACCTTCCACGCCCGTTATAGTTGTGAAAAAGACCCGTGCTCAGTGTCAGGCTGAAGAAGAGGCGGCCGCAGCCGACGCTGCAAAGGCTGCTGCAATCGAAACAAATCACGCACTCGAGCATCTCAATCTCGCGCAGCACTATCAACATCGCTTTAATTTTAAAATGGCCGAATTGGAATTAGAAGCGACCATTATGTATGCGCCTGAAATGAAAAGCGCACATCGAGACTATTGTCTGGTCTCGCTTTTATGCGGTCATCCATTAAGGTCGCTTGCTGAATTCATGATGGTGGTTGGTCTTGGTGATCCAGTTCCACTGACTGCCGAAGAACGCACTGAACTCACTGCCCGCGGTGCCAAGACTCATTATCGCCAGGGACTGAAGTTCGCTCATGATAAAAACTGGAAAGATGCAACAGGAGAATTCGACGCAGCTTTGCTGTACTCGCCTGATAATGCGGCCATTGTTCGCTCGTTAGCATTTTGTCTAGCTAGCAAAGGCGATTTTGAGGCGGCCGAAGCTCAGTACAATCGCAGTTTTGGTATCGACAATTCTGATCCGTACACTCATGCTGACTTTGCCTATATTCTTTCTGAGCATGGTGACAATGCCAGAGCCATGGATCAACTTAACGACGCCATCAAGATCGACCCAAAGGTTGCCGCTTTGCACATCGACATGGCTTGGATGGCCGAGTCTAAAGGCGAACTTGCCAAAGCCGAAGCTGAATTTCGCCAGGCGATAGAACTAAGTCCCAAACACGCTATTTTGTGGTCGCATCTAGGACGCGTCGAAGAACGATTGGGCAAAGCGAACGACGCCGAACATGCCTACAACGAAGCTCTCGCTCTAGATCCATCGCAAGACGACGCACGCAAACATCTGGATGAACTGAAGCGCGGCGAATCGAATAAAGAACAAGCCACTCCCTCAGTGCAGCCAAAATCCTCTTCCTGATTTGCGCGAAAAATAAACCGATATCGGTTCCTTTTCACACCAAATTGGGCTCAAAATTCGTAGTCTCCCCAATGCCAGGGGAGGCTATTTTCATTAGATTATGTCTTGAGATCATAGATTTACGGACGGAACCCTCAAAGTGGACGCCAAACCGGACTCAGTCAGCAAATTGCAACATGTCGAAAACGAAGTAGCTGTCGTTGGTCATGTTTTGCACGACCTGCCTGGCGCTTTGTGGAGCGGAGTTGCAGTTGACTTCAAGGCAAATCCAGAAAAGCGGTCGGTGGAAGCGCTGGCTTCGGCAGCCTTCACTGCAGCCTTATACATTGGCGTAAGACGCGCGCCAATAATCACTCGCGACGTTTCCGCACTCGGTGGAGCAACCTCTGGCGCTCTAACGGCGGTCCCCTTGTGGAATCAGGCAGAAAAAGTTCTTTCAGGCACAAAAACCTTGCTTGCCGAAGGCTGGAATGCCAGCGATAGCGTCACCCGCGATAAGCTTGGTCAGGAATACGCAACGGCTATCGGCAAAAATGTGGCTCCTGTAGCTGAAATTTCTCTTGCCGCTGGGATTGGCGTAGTCTCTGGTCACGCCATTTTGTCAAAAGCCGGTCCAAATGCCTGGTTGTCCGCGAACCTCACAGAAAAAGCCGAATATGCTTGGCGGTCACGCGCTTTCGGTGCAGAAAACCATTTGCTTTCGAAATTCGGCAGCTTTGCGAGCCACGAACCCTTCATGAACGCTGACGGCACTGCCAATTTACTCAAAGTAACCGAATCCATCGACCAAGGTCCGCGCACAGCCTTCAATCGGGCTTTACGCTTTGTCGACCCGCATATCGAAGAAGCTCGAGTCGTCGATCTTGCTGCGAATCGAGTCTCCGCCCCGCTTCGAGGCAGCATCGATTCAGTCGAATTTGGCTTCAACCCAAAGAACATCACATTCCACACCCATCCAGACTTTGTCGGTGCCCGTCCTTCAGTGTCTGACGTTACGCGCTTCGATGGCGTTCATATGATTAAAAGTGGCGATGACATTGCTCTCTACATGGGCGTGAGAGGTCAATATGCCGGAGTGGCAAAAGATCTCCCTCTTGATTCAATTTTTGCAGAACGAGGCGTGCCCACGCTCAAGGCGCTTGTAGTTAATCCCAAAGAACAGACTGCTCGTGTCATTGAGGGAATCGCCCAACGCAATCCTCTGGCTGCCCCTGGAGCGCCTCTTGCTGATTCCTGGCGCTGGTCGGAATCGATTCCTAAATATGTAGACTACAAGGCTTCGACTGATATTCTGGCTCAAGTACATGTCAATGAGCCAAAGTTTGTTGCTGCTCGCATTGGAAAGCTCGCAGAAACGGCTCCCGCTCAGGCTCCGAGCCTTGAGCAAATGCTTTCCGACCTTGCCAGATTGGGCGGCACCGGCCGCTAAGACTGGCATCTGCCTTCATTTTGAGCATTGAGTTAAGGCTTGTATGGAACGACTATGCCAAGTTGTTCAATTTTCCGGTCAAGGCGCTAAACTTAATTTCCGAACGTCCCAATACCGGCGTTGCCTTATGGCAATCAGCTGGCGATGTTTTATTTGTCTCGTGTGTACAGCGCATATAGATTCAGGATTTCGGCATGAAGACACTCGGTACGGTGCAAAGTCATACTAAATATCTGTGGTTTGACACGAAGAAGCGCAAAGAGTTTATTCGCATTACAGACGATGTTCAGAAGTTTCTCAATGAAACCGGTCTTAAGGACGGTTTCATTTTGGTATCTGCAATGCACATCACCGCAGGTGTCTATGTTAACGACTGGGAAAACGGCCTTATTAACGACATTGATGCCTGGCTGGAGAAGCTTGCCCCTGAAGACCCCAATTATCAGCACCATAAGACTGGTGAAGATAATGGCGATGCTCATTTGAAACGAATTTTGATCAACCATCAGGTGACCATCCCAATCACCGATGGCAAATTAGACCTGGGGCCTTGGGAACAGATTTTCTACGCGGAATTCGATGGACAGCGCAAAAAGCGCGTGATTTTAAAAGCATTAGGGATTTAGAAATCAGGAGGATTTATGACCTACAGTGCAACAGAGAACAAGAAGGTGCAATCTATGCGCAGCGGTAAAAGCGCTTTTAGTTCAGCTCGCAGAAACGCCGTGCAGTCCGTGCAACAGCGCGAGGCCGTCCTACCTAGTTTCGACTTTACTCAACATTCGGTGGCAGACATTTATGGCGCCAACGTATTTAGCCGTCAGGTAATGCGCAAACTACTACCTAAAAATGTCTACAAGGCAATTATACGTTGTCTCGATTTTGGCGAAAAGCTCGAATCGCAACACGCAGACATTGTCGCTAACGCCATGAAAGACTGGGCCACTGCCAATGGTGCCACTCACTTCACCCACTGGTTCCACCCAATGACCGGTTTGACTGCAGAAAAGCACGATTCATTCCTGGGTGCAATTTCTGAAGAAGGAACTGCCATTCTGGAATTCTCCGGCAAAACTCTCGTTCAAGGTGAACCAGACGCATCGAGCTTCCCATCCGGTGGTATCAGATCCACATTTGAAGCCCGAGGCTATACCGGTTGGGATCCAACCAGCCCTGCTTTCTTGATGGAAAGCCCGCTTGGTAAAACGCTTTGCATTCCGACTGTATTTTGCTCGTTCAGCGGTCACGCTCTCGATAAAAAGACACCACTTTTGCGCTCACTCGGTGCTATCGATAAGCAAGGTACACGCTTGCTCAATCTTCTTGGCCGCAAAGAAGTTAAGCGCGTAAATTGCACTGTCGGCGCCGAGCAAGAATACTTCCTCATTGACGAAGCCTTCTATCTCGCTCGTCCTGATTTAATTAACTCGGGTCGTGCTCTGTTTGGTGCTAAGCCACCACGCGGACAAGAAATGGAAGATCACTATTGGGGTTCAATCAAAGAACGCGTTCTTGCTTTTATGATGGACTCAGAAGCTGAATTGTATAGACTCGGCGTGCCTGTAAAAACCAGACACAATGAAGTTGCTCCAGCTCAATTTGAAGTAGCACCGATATTTGAATATTCAAACGTTGCCGTCGACCACAACATGGTTTTGATGGAAGTCTTCCGTAAAACAGCTCAACGTCACGGTTTGCGTTGCCTCTTCCACGAAAAGCCATTCTCTGGTGTAAACGGAAGCGGTAAGCACAACAACTGGTCGATGTCTGACGATCAAGGCAACAATTTGCTCGAGCCAGGCAAAACACCTCACGAAAACACTCAGTTCCTCGTGGTGCTTGCAAGCGTTATTCGTGCAGTCAACAAATATGCAAGATTGCTTCGCGCAACCATTGCTTTTGCTGGCAACGATCACAGACTTGGTGCAAACGAAGCTCCTCCAGCTATCATCAGCATTTATCTTGGTGACAGACTGAGCGAAGTAGTTAAAGCAATCATTGCTGGTAAGGCTGACGCAGGTTCCAAAGCTGGTTCAATTGGCTTGGGCGTATCGACTTTGCCTGACGTTTCCAAAGACGACTCAGACCGTAACCGCACATCGCCATTTGCCTTCACTGGTAACAAATTTGAATTCCGCGCAGTGGGATCCAGTCAATCAATTGCCTGGCCAAACACTGTGTTGAACACAATCGTTGCTGAATCTTTCGATTACCTCGCAACCGAAATCGAGAAAGAAGTCAAAGCCGGAATGGACCTAACAAAAGCCGCTCACAAAGTCGCAAAGCAAGTTCTTACCGACAACGAACGCATTTTGTTCAATGGCGACAACTACTCGCAAAAATGGCATGACGAAGCTGAAAAGCGTGGTCTGCCAAACTTGCGAAACACAGTTGAAGCGTTGCCGGCTCTTGCTGAAAAAGAAGCTATCGAAGTATTTGAAAAATACAGTGTGCTTTCTAAAGACGAAGTGCTTGCTCGCTACAACATCAACTTAGAGACCTATTGCAAGACCGTGAACATCGAAGCTTCTTTGACTGAAACCATCGCTACCAACATGATTTTGCCAGTAGCTCTGGAATATCAAAGCCGCGTTGCTAACACCATCGTGCAAACAAAGAGCGCTATCAGTGGAATCAATTTGAGTGTGCAAGAAGGTATGCTTAGAGACATCGCTGACAAGGTTAGCCAACTTAAAACCAATCTGGAAGTGCTGGAATCGATTCGTCATCACGACAGCGATGAAGATTCGCCCGAAGATGAATTGTTAGGACACGCAAAGTTCTACCAAAACAAAGTCATTCCAGCGATGAACTCTGTTCGTCAAGTTGCCGATGAATTGGAAGTGGTTGTGGACGATAGCCTCTGGCCATTGCCCAAATTCCGCGAGATGCTCTACATCTACTAAACTTCGGTTCTCAGAACTTCAGTTTGACAAGGCGCAGCCGATCGGTCTTCCGGTCGGCTGTTGCTTTTTATAGCGCTGTCGCGATTAAGAATGAAACTGAAGGAGGGCTACCTGAACCCGCCATATATGACTGGCTTATCAGGCTTGGCAGTACTGTTGCCATAGCTGAAGTGCCCCACACTTGAGCCGTTAAGTGTATTGGTTGCTGCACCAGGCTGCAAAACGGTTACTGGGTACGCGACGCCATTAATGATATGCACGGGAGCTTCAGCCACCTGTATCTGCGCCTGCTTGCGTGGCTTATACGCATCGCCTGCTATATCAGACCAGATGTTTTCATTTTGCGTGGAAGCCGCGGAAGAAGACAGTTTGTCTAGTGGCTGTTCGAATGACATAGCTTGCTTACCCCGTGGTGGAAATTCTCTGGTTGTGGTTAGTTCTATACAGACCGCAGGAATTCTGGACACGTTTTTACTACTTTAATCTCGTTTCTTTCCAACAAGAACCTCGCGCTCATCGAGAGGCTAAGTGGTACTGAAAATGGTGCAACCATGCGTTTTTCCTGACCGCCCGTCGTTTAGATGGACTTTAAACCTGCTCAAATGGGCATAAAGAACAGGGAAAGAGTGCCGGAGTGTCCACGACCGATGGAAGAGCAGAGTAACACGCTGGGTCCTGCTTCTAAACCGTTTAAAGTATCGGAACCCGGTCAGCCAGACCTGGTAGTTGAGAAACAGGGGAGCGAGGCGAATTCGTCTTCTTTGGCGTCTACCGTGGTAGTAATTTCCGAAGATGACGAGCAAAAAGATATTCACACCGCCCCTCTTGCCTCAAATGACAGGCAAAAGGACACTCAGACGAATCCTCCGGTCAGTGCGAAGTCCCCCCACGCCGATTTGCTCTACAGATTAGGCATACCGACTTCCAAAGCCCCTAAAGCCTCCAAAGTATCGGAAAAAGACTCTGTTCCATCAAAATCGCCGATGACACCCAGGCGGTTCCTCAACTTTATTGCCGGGCTATTTATTGCCGGAATCGCTGGTAGCTTCAGTAATGGACTGATCACTGTAGGAATGGAAAACGCCTTTCCACCTCAATACGCCAAGGATTTTCACAAGGCTCAAGCTTTGCGTAACCCTGAGCAGGCGTTCTCGGGCATGTACAATGCGCTTGCCGAGGGAGAAAGAATTGAACCTCTGTCTCGTCGTTTTACCAATTTAACTGTTTCTCTGGCAAGACAATTGGACAATAATGCGCGTTATCTCCAAGCCAAAAAAGAATGGGCTAAAGCAGCTATTCCCAGTGAGGTTGCTCCTCCCGAATTTAGAGAACGTAAACGCTCGTACTTAATTAATGAGGCTGAGTCAGAACATCTGGCAATGGCATCTCAATTGGAGACCCATGTAGATCCTGGTGTGTTGAATGAAGTTGAAAAAGCAGGTGCAGTGTTTCAGGCAAGTGAAGTCGTGTTTCACGGTGCGCGTGCTTATGACGCTTTCGTGACGGCAGGCGAACTTGCAGCCGATGCCAAAGATTTTTTGCGTGCTCGCAAAAATTTTGCTCAGGCAGAGATGATTGCAAACTCTCATTGGCAAGATGGTGGGCCAGTCCGTCAGAGGCTACTGGAGGCACGATGGCGTGCTGAATTACAAGAAATAATTTTCCTATTCTCAACGACCAAATATAAGCCGATCCAACATGGTCACTACACCCCAGGCAATTTCACTATAGAAAATCGCCGCGCTCTCGATTCTAATCTGGAAGCGCAAAATTGGGACAAAATTGATTCCATGTTTGCTGAAGCTCAAAGGAAACAAGTGCAAGATATAGAGGGAGACACTCTTGTCAGCGACATGTATTTGGCCCTTGGGGACAATAGTAAATCATTTCAGATCACCAAAGGGCACCACAATCTTCTTTGGCAATGGGGAAGCAGTACTACCTCTCCTAGACCGTGGGTTGCTATGGCTTATTTGTACAATGCAAAAGCCGACCTGACGGCCGATTACTATCACAACAACGGACTGTCAAACCAGGCGCGCAGTGATGGATTTATGCATCTTCGTCAAGCGATCGACAATCTTCGTCAAGCTTTAGCGCGAAATCCTGAAGTGGCGACTGATCCCTCGTTTATCAAGGCGATTCAGACCAATCTAGCCATTGGCGAGCGTTTATCAAACTGGTCTAGTCCTCAAGCAGATTTAGTTGCCGATCTTCATGACGCCAATATTGCGATGAGAGGGAACGAAGCTCAATTTTTACTCGATGAAATTTCGTACGATACTCTCCACGAGGTTCAAACACCAGAAATTATGGCAATTCGTTTGAAGCGTATTGCCGCTCAAGCGAGCAAGATTGGTGGAGATGCCGGTGATGAATTTTATGCACGAGCCGTGTCGAGAAGTGGGGGCGCTCCTACACATCAAGGTGTTGATGTACTGCGGTTAGCAAAAGGAAATTCTTTGTTGGCGAAAAAGTTTGGTATTTCAAAAGGTCAAAGTGTTCTTCCGAGGGCGAACCTTGAATAGAATGGCACCAGGTTCGGTGCCTGTAAAATGACTGAAGAGGCGATTGGAGCATCTATCAATTTATGGGCGACCAAAGAAAAGCGCAAGATTTAGTTTCTAAATCACTTGACAGGATAGAGTTCGGACCGTCGGACCGTATCGTCGAGCAAGAAGATACTGGCGGGGCAAATTCTTCCTCAGTTACTCTAGGCATCGCGACAGTTCCTCTCGAGCTCGCACCAGAAATTCATAATAATGGTGAAAAGGCACCACGTGCTACTTCAACTTTCAAGTACGGCAAATCGGTTTCTAAAGTCTTGCCAAAAATAAATGGACCCGCGAAGAATGCGATGACACCTCGCCGCTTTTTCATATTCGTTTTTGGTTTATTTCTTGCTGGCATTGCTGGAAGTTTTAGCAATGGGTTCATAACCACAGCGCTTGAAACGGTCTACGCGCCTCAATATGTCAAGGATTTTCATGATGCTGAGGGTTTACTAGAGCGAGATCAAGATCAAGCATTTGCAGGCATGCACAAGGCACTGATAGAAGGTGAAAGCATAGAGCCGCAGTCTCATCGTTTTACCGATTTAGCCGCATCCTGTGCTAGGCAGCTGGGTGACGCTGACCATTATCTTGAAGCAAAGTCCCAGTGGGCAAGAGCGGCTTCTCCAAGCGACATTGCCTCACCGGAGCTTAGAGAGTTGAAGCGCTCTTATCTGATCAATGAGGCGAAGTCTGAACATTTAGCACTGGTATCTCAAATGAAAGAGGATGTTGATCTAGATTTGCTCAATGATGTCGAAAAAGCCGCAAAGATTTTTCAAATGAGTGGTGTCACAGCCCATACCTGGCGAGCATTTCAAGCCTATGTCATGGCAGGCTCGCTCGCTGCTGATGCTAACGATTTCAAACGAGCGCGTCGTGATTTCAATTCGGCACAGGAGCTTGGTAACGGTCACTGGATTGGAAATATGTCTGTTATCGAAAGCCTGCTTGAGGCAAGGTGGCCCGCTCAGATTAATGATCACCGGATGGGAAATATTTCTGCTATCGAATACCTGTTTGAGGCAAGATGGCTTGCGCAATTGCAGGAGAACGTTCGCGGACTTTTAGCACTAAAAGAAACACCTGTTTTGCGTAGTCAATACAACCCCGCTGGCTGGCGTTCAACCTACGAAACCACTCATTTTGACCTCAAATCAAAACAGTTCGATCACCTACAGACAACTCTCGATGATGCTCAAAAAGCGCACTTGCAAGACGTATTCGGTTACACCATAGTCACCGATATTTACGCTATAGGACATTCCTGGAGCACCGATGACACAGGCGAACTGCAAAGGCAACTTCTTCGCGAGTGGTCGATAGAGCGTCCGCGTTCGGCGAGACCGCGTCTCGCCATGGCATTTTCTTTGACTGCTCAGGCCGCTCAGATAGTAGATGCGCTGCGCGGTTCCTGGCCGTCTGAGGAAAGTAAAACCCAAGCCTACCTGCTGCTTTATCGTGCTGCTCAAAATTTGCAGCAGGCGCAGATATTGGAGCCGCACGTCGCATACGAACCTTCTTTCATCGAAGCTATTCAGAGGAATTTATACATCGCCGAAAATTTGTCTAATTGTTCTTACCCATCGAACAAATTGGCTTCTGATCTTCGTCTAGCGAGCATAACTATGACTGGTGATGACTCTCAACTTTTCCTCAGTGAACTTACTCACGATGCCGACCGTGTGACTCAGACGATGGACTCTCGTGAGCTAATACTGAAGCGCGCCTTAGACCTTGCCGATAAAATTGGCGGGCAAGCAGGCGACGAATTCTATACGAGAGCGATTTGGAGACTTGGTGCGCTCATCACAGCCGAAAATATAGACACAGCACGATATAAAAAGGGAGAATCGTATTTACGGACGAAGTTTGGTGTCTTTCAAGATGCCATACCTTAGTCACGTACCTAGAGCGTAAAAGTGCCACCGATGTTATGATTTGAGAGTTACCACCAAGTATTTGTCTACCTTAGTCTGAGGCTCAATCAAGAAATCCCGATGACAACTCCAACAGAATTACCGAAATATCGCGAGCGTGTAGCAATAGAAGAGTCAATCGCAGTTGGCTGGGCTGTCACCAAAAAGCGCTTCTTGCCGATTCTTCTATATACCGGGCTTGCGCTGTTTCTTACCTTTTTACCGAGCGCGCTCGCTGCCTTAGCGCATGACTTTCTTGAGCGCAATATTCTGTTTGTTTTGCTCTTAAGTCTGGTCACCGTCGTATTTGTATCTGTAAGTACGCTTGGCATTATCAAGATGAATATTATGTTCAAGCGAGGACAAGAATTTACTTTTGATGATTTTCTGTCCGTTGGTAATTGTCTTCTCAACTATGCCGGCGCTGTGATTCTCAGCGCAATTGTCGTTATGACCGGATTCTGCTTTTTCATCATTCCCGGCATCATTTTTTTGGTTCGTCTTTCAGTAACTGATTATTTTCTGGTAGACAGAAAAATGGGACCACTACAAGCTATGTCTGCCAGCTGGACGGCCACACGTGGATGCGTCGGTATGCTCATTCTCTTTGCCGCCACAATGCACTTGCTGATGACGCTTGGCACTCTTGCGTTTCTGATTGGAGTGATTCCAGCCTACATGGTGATGATGGTGGCAAGGGCTCAGGTATATGACAGATTGGTTGATACTTGTCCTGAACTTGCTTTGCCTGAAGTAGCAATTGAGGCGGTACCGGATGTAGTGCCTGATGTAGTACCTGACTCGGAACCGCTTGAAGTCACACCTGCTACCACAGCGACCGTTGAATCCGGGATTCCAACTGAGGTAGCTGCAACTTCACTTGAAGCGACAACTCCTGCAAAGCCCGCTACCGAGCCGCCGACTGAGCCCACAGTTCCATCGGAATCGACTATTTGACTATGTGGGTGTTAAGCCTATGAGAAATTCATGTGCCTGGCTTTTCACAACGATATTAGTGGTAACTGTCTATGCGTCTATCTCGCTTTCAGCACACTGTGAAAACAACGTCGTTCTATCGCAACCGCAAAAGGCAAAAGTTGATGTAAGTAAGCCCCATTCAACAATGCTTCTCGATGGTGGCGTGACGACGCAGGCTGAGCAGATTCAGTGGTTGCCCTGGCACGAAACATTTGACAAAGCCGTGATTGAAAATCAAACCGAGTTGCTCAAACACAATCGTGCGATTCGTTATGGACTCGCCGTTGTCGAATACAAAGTAACCAGAGACAGACAACTAACGGTGCGTGCCCTGCCGCATGATGACCCAACCTACAAACAAAAGGCCGCTGAGGCTTTGAGCAATTACAGTCTGGATGCGCTGCGCAAGGATTTATATTTGGCGCCCAATGAAAAATTTGATGCGTTGGTCGTTAAATGCTATGAGCGGTTAAACAACAAGAGAATTCTCGCTTTCCCTGACAATTCCGAACGCAACGAAGTCAGCGATGTGCGCTGGCATATTGCAGGAGTCGGAGTCGGCAATTATGTGCACTCGCGTACCGATGATTACGAACAAATAGTCGGTCAGTAGCGGGCGCGAAGACCCGCGTTCGTGAGGTTTACGGACCGTAGTTTCGAATATAAATCGACGTGCCTTCAGGCTTAAGATGAACGCTGCTGTTGCCCACTTTTGAGTTCATTTGATCGTTTAGATTATTGACTACTTCATCAATTGAGCGCGCTTTTTCTTCTTGCATTTTTCGAGCGTCGGCTGCACGCGTTTTGCCATAGTCGAGCGCTTGCGCTCTTTGCTTATCACCCTGGGCTTTTATCTCATTGAGATAGGCCTGAGCGCGGGCGCGGTATCTTGCATTCATGTCGCTGGTATCGGTTGCTCTTTTGGTGTCGGCTTCGATCGATTTGGCATGCATGGCGGCATTTTCTAAAAGCTGTTTTTGCGCCGCTTCAGTTTGTTGTTTGAGCAGCTCTTTTTCCATATTTGCATGTTTTTGCAATGGCGTTAAAGGAACTTCTGGAATTGCTTCGGCGCCAGGCGAACCCTGCACTGTGCCTGAACCAGGTAGCGTTTTGGCGGGTGTGGACGGATTCGCTGTGGCATCCTTGCCTGTAGGCGTTGCCACAGCCGTGGCTGCTGCTGCACCAATGGCTGGACCAGCTTTCACTGTTTGAGTTTTATCGTTTTTTTGCAAAGACTCAATTGCTTTGTCGCAATTGGTTTTGACGTCATCTGTTTCGGCATTGGCGGAGCCTGCTTGATATTCTTTTTTTGCGCCGCTCGGGTCTTTTAGTTTTAATAACGTATTGCCCAGATAATAATGAGCGAGGGAGTCTTCAGGGGCTGATTGGACGGCCCTTTGAAAGTAGGTGCGGGCAGCCCGATAGTCTTTTGCCTGATAAGCGCTCATGCCGCTCATTAAATCGCTGGATGCGCGAGCCTCCAGGGCGCTGAACGCAAAACTAAGACTCAACGCCAGAAGCACGCTCAAAGGGGCGCTGTCAAAACTTTGTGCGCGTTTAGAGTAAATCACTTCCCTATCCATCATTCCTCAGGCGCGTGGGCTCATCCTTGCCTCTAGATTACCTTAATTGGCAAGTGATGGTGTCCTTTTTAACACTCTAATTTTTAGTCTAGGCAATTGGTGTGCAGCTTGTGTGGATATAGTGGAATGCACGCAAATCTTGTAGACTGGTTGAGCCATAGAAGTGACTACGGAGATGAGAGACGATCTGATGAAACTTGTTGCAAATAAATGCCAGAACAATGCCAGTTTTTCGCGAGCTCTTTGCCTTGCTATCGCTCTTGGAGCAATCTCAGTAAGTGCGCCAGCTTTAGCCGAGAGTGAATCCGGTGGCTTCGTATGGGGCGGCGGTAATCAATCTGGCGGCTTTGTGCCAGTTGGTAGAGGCAGCGGCAATGAAACAGGCGGCGTACTCTGGGGCGACGGCAGCTCTGAATCAGGTGGGGCAACGATGTCTGGCGCTGAATCAGATTCCGGTGGCATGGTTGAAGTTGGTAACTCCAGCGAAACAGCCGGTCCGCTCATGGTTGGCAGTAACGACGAAAATAAACTCATCGTACGCACTTACCGCTGGTAGGTCTTACCAGGTGCCTACTTAAACTTCCTGCTGGAAGCTGCATTGTTTCTGAAATTGCAGCAAAGCCAGGTCTTTTTGCGACCTGGCTGCCGAAGGTTTTCTGTATTACTTCTTACTTCTTGGCTTGAGCTGCTTCGTCTTTGAAGTCGCCGATAAAGCCAAGTCTTTTTGCTTCCATTTTGTCTTTGTTGGCTAAACCGTCATAAGCCATTGCTCGGTTGTAGTAGGCCGCTGACTGATTGGCATCTAGCTTGATAGCCTGGTCGCAATCTTCAATTGCTTTCTTGAATTCGCCCAGGTGACGCATAGCGTGCCCACGGTTGGTATAACCAAGGGCCAGATTGGGGTTGGTTTTAAGCGCCTTATCACAATCTTCGATTGCTTTGTCATATTGTCCCATGCCGATATAGGCATTAGCACGATTGGCATAGCCCATTGCTAGTGTCGGGTGTAACTCAAGGGCTTTATTGGCGTCGATCAATGCTGGTTCAAATTTGCCCATTTTGCAATTGGCATTAGCTCGGTTGCAGTATGCCATGGCATTTTTGGGATCTAAAGAGATCGCTTTGTCGCAATCCTCAACGGCCTTTTTGAATTGATGCATCTTATTCAATGCCCATGCGCGATTGACATACGCACAAGCTAACTTAGGATCGAGTGAAATCGCTTTGCTACTGTCGTCGGCGGACGCTTTGTAATCGCCCATTGACGCTTCCACGCCGGCGCGATTGCTTAATGCTCTGGCGTAATCGGGCTTGAGCTTCAAAGCATCGCTGAAGCATATTAATGCGCCTTTGTTGTCGCCTTTTAGAGCCAGAGCCGTGCCGCGTTTGTTTGCCGCGAATGCCGCTTTACTAGCAGATTCGGCGGTCACTTCGCCGCTTGCATCGCTTTTCTTGGAAGCGGTTTCGGAGGCCGCATTGACATTTGAGGCTGCGCTCAAGCATACGGTGAAGGCGACGAGGCTGATCATGGTTGCCTTGGACAGCAATAGTTTCGAGCGAACAAACATCTTGGCAAATCTCCTTGAGGGAGCCCCTATTATGTCAAATTTAGAGCATCTTTAAAGGTTGCCTGGCAAAGATTACGCAAATCCTGTCGAACGTTGCTATTGTCAATGCGAATCTGTTCTAATTTGTGCGTTACGCTAAAACGTTTGCAAAAGGTACTTCATGGCTGAGCAGAAAACGGCGACGAAAAATTTTCGACTTTCGGTTTTTTCGGCGCTGCTGCTAGGGCTGGCTTGCGTGGCATTTTTCTTGATTGAAAAAGCGCAGGCTGTGCATCCAATTAATCTCGATAAAATAAAGTTGCCGCCTGGTTTTAAGATTGAAACCTACTGTGCCACAGTGCCTGGCGCCAGACAAATGTGTCTCAGTGATAACGGTATCTTGTATGTCGGCACAAAAGGAATAGACGGTAGCAAAGGACCTGTTTACGCGGTGATTGATAAAGATCACGATGGTCATGCTGATGCCGTCAAGATCGTCGCTAAAGACCTGTTCATGCCTAATGGAGTGGCCTGGAGAAAAGGCTGTCTCTATGTTGCTGAAGTCAATAAAATCAGTCGTTATGATGATATCGACAACAAATTGGATAATCCGCCTGCACCAAGGGTGGTGTATGGTGACCTGCCGAGCGAAACGCATCATGGTTGGAAATATATCCGCTTTGGTCCTGATGATTTGCTCTACGTTCCAGTAGGGGCTCCCTGCAATGTTTGTTTGCGCCCTGATGATGCGCGCTTTGCCTCGCTGTGCCGCATTCGTCCTGATGGTTCTAATCTTGAGATTTTTGCAAAAGGTATTAGAAACACTGTTGGTTTCGATTGGCAGCCAAAAACCAAAGAACTCTGGTTCACAGATAATGGACGAGATCTTTTAGGCGACAACATTCCGCCTGACGAATTGAATCATGCCCCTGTTGCTGGCATGAATTTTGGCTTTCCGTATCGCTGGGGTGCCAATCAGATGGACAAGGATTTTGGCGATAAAGACAGAGATAAGAGCTACCAATTTACACCTCCAGCTCAGGAGCTTGGTCCGCATGTAGCCGCTCTTGGTGTGCGGTTCTACAACGGTAAAATGTTTCCAGCCGAATACACCAATCAAGCTTTCATATGCGAACACGGCTCATGGAATCGTACGAATCCATTTGGTTATCGAATCACGCTGGTAACGATGAACAACAGCAAAGCGACCGGCTATAAGATCTTTGCCGAAGGCTGGCTGCAAGATGATGGTAAGCCTTTTGGACGGCCCAATGATTTGTGCATTATGCCTGATGGTGCGCTTTTGATTTCTGACGATTTCGGCGGCGCGATTTATCGTATTAGTTATGATGAGAAATCGGCCGCAAAAGGCGGCACTAAACTTAGTGGCACTATCGTGGCTCTAAAAAGCGCCTATCCCTCAAAGTAAAAGAGGGCTGAATGTCTAGCATTCGCCCTCTTCTATTGATCTTGAATTGCTAGTTTGAACCCAGCTTTTTATTGGAAGCTGTTTTGAGCCAGCGATACAGCTGCTGCCGCATTCGGTATGCCGTAGCCATAGAAGCGCTTGTCAGCGCCGGTTGGCACAGATGCTGTCGATTGCATGATTTGCTGTACTTGTGTCGCCGTCAAATTAGGGGCCACACTCCACACTTGAGCAGCCACTCCAGCTGTCAGAGGTGATGCGAACGACGTGCCATCCAGGGTGTAGACAGCACCAGAGAAGCCGGTATTTGTTATACCAACTCCAGGAGCGGCAAATTGAATTTGGGCGCCGTAATCGGTGAAACTAGCTGGGGTATTGTCCGCGTTAAGGGCAGCTACGGGGACAAAACCTGGGATGGTGACACCGTTGATCAAATTGCCGTCGTTACCGGCGGAGTTGAAAATGATCCCGCCATAGCCTGCATAAACTGAAGATGCATATTTGATGATTGGAGCAGAGCTAAGTACCGATAGATTGAAATTCGGGTCGGCGGAATTGAAAGACAAATTAGCCAGCTTGACTCCAGTTAGGAGCAAATACTCGATACCTAATGCAATTTGCATATCACTAGCGCCGTTGCCGACGTCGATGCAAACTGGTTGAATCTGCGATTGGAACGCAGGTGAGGCAAAGCCGAAAGCATTATTTGTAGTGCAAGCTGCACAGGTCATTGTGAATGTGCCATGTGAGAAGGCATCTGGACCGAATGCACTGAAAAAGTCGTAGCCATTGGCAGCATTCATAACAGCGTTGTAGCCAATACTCTTCATGCGACCGACCAACTCTGGTTGATAATAGTCGATGCCAGTGTCGAGCGAGCCAATTGTGATCCCTTGACCGGCGGCACCCAATGCCCAGGCGTTAGGGATGTTCAATTGACCCAAATAGAACTGTTGAGGAAAACCGGGGTCATTTGGGGTTGTTGTAAACTGCTGCGCTTTGTAGACACCATTGCGTTGGACCATAGCGAAATTTTTGTCTTTTTGCGCTTCTTTCAAAATTTCATCTATATGTTTGGGGTCGACTTTAACTATGAAAAATTTGCCCATCAAGTCTTTAGTGCCGACTTTCCCGCCCATTTTGTCAATAGAAGCGTCAAGGTCTTCTTTGTCGACGCTGGCTTTTGGCATGATGATCAGTTCGTCAGACGTGTAATGAGCAGCTGTTGCTGGACGCGACTGTCCGATAACTTTGCTTGGTGTGACATTGTCTGCTTTGGCTGCTAGTGATAGTGAAGAGCTAAGCATCAATGAGAGAGCGGCCAGTGCCACAGCACCACGCCTTTTGATACTGGAACCATTCAAGGATGTCCTTGCAATTTTCATGATCGTTTTCTGCTCCTTATCGGCCAAATACTTCGGCTATGGTGTCTAGGACTGCGGGATTCCGTTGTGGTAAATGCATTGGGCTAACTGAAGGAAATCAGCTACTTGATTTCCTGAACATTTGTAAAGCTAAGCACATATACGGAATTGTAGAGGTGCATGGAGCAATAAGCAATATAGTTGTCAATGCTGGGTTCTTTTGCCTCTTCCGAGTGGCGGATAATTATCCGTTTTGGCGTAGCTAATGCACCATATTTTCAATGTGCCACGTCGGCTCTTCCAAATCTCGTCTGAAGCGAAAAATTTTACGGACTGGGTGAGGCACCACTAGCAGTGGCAGTGCTTGTTAATTTCAGCTCCGAAGTGGCCTGGCGATTGCTCACATCCATTTGTTCTTGCAATTGAATAGCGCCGGGTAATTGATCCATTTTTGCGTCTAGCGGTTTATCTTGGGCAAAAATCGTAGCCGTTGTCACAAAAACGTCTGGTGCAGTCAACCTTGATGGTGATATCGTCTTTTTTACATCCGCTGGCAGTGCCGACAGTTTAAAATCTAAATCGTCATCAGGACCGGGCAGTTTTGCGTTGATATTCCCGAGATAAAGATTGCTGCCTTTTTGTATATATTTCTTCTCGACATCGAATTCACGCAAGTCTGGTATTACGAGCAGATTTTCGACATTACTTTGAACGCCTTTTATATATCCCAGTCGCACTATTTCGATTTGTGGATAAGCCGATTCGAACATGGGTAGACTGAGACGTTTGCCAGTCGGTGCCACTTTTTTTGTGGCGACAATTGTGGCTTGCAGATTTTTGACACAAAGTTTGATTTGATTCTTGCGTTCTTCTTCAACGAGTTTGGCATTCTCGCGGGATTCGTCGAGAAGTTGCGCTGATAGCGCTTGATAGAGCTTGTTCATCGGTAGTTGCGCTTTGTCGTTGTTGACTCTAGATACATATACAAGTTCACGACAACGCTCGATTACATTGTTCATCTGCCCGATGCGGTCGCCGGCGTTCAATGTGCTGGCACTTGTAAGCGCATATTGATCTGTCCCAGATTGTCCATTTTTTTGCTGGGAGAGTAGCATGTAAAAACCGAAGGAAGTAAGGCAGGCAAAGCAAACGAGACCAAGCAGAAGCGCTACCATCGACAGCATATTACCGTTATGTGAGCGCAAGCCGTGGCGCTTCCGGTGGTTGCTGTTAAAAGTGACGGGGATGAAAAGGGCTTTTCGCATCAGGTCTTATGCCGTAATTCACATTCCTGGTAATTCTATCGTTTAAGATAGAAAGTAATTCTACCCGAGCGTCCTTCGACGCACTGCGAGATCAAGTTGTTATTCCAACAATTTAGACGATTTTGTTTCGGCGCCTGTGCCTGCGTGCTCATGCTCAATATTTGTCTGGCGGCGCCTGCAACAGCTCAAGACGCTGGCGAGTATGTGATCAGCGATAGCTCGCTCGATCAGCGTTTTGACTGGGTGATTACAATGAATGCTCAAATCATCAAGAACTATCTGAATTATCCGACTTCCACTTTGACGCCGATGACCAAGCTCTCGATCATCTATCGTCAAACGCCTCGGCTCAATCAAAATCGAATCAGTCAGGTCGTGCAGTTCGAAGATCTCTGGTATCACAATTGTGCTGCAATTGGCTGCAGGCGTTATCATGAACTGGGTCTGACACCAGGAGAACAGGGCGTCATTCGAGTAATACCATCTGACGATGCCAATAATTCCACCTGCGCCATTGCAAATGCAGTCACACGGCTAATGCTTGATGTTGGTCTGATGCGCTGCTCGGTTGCAGCCCTTTACGTGCCGGTGGCTTCAATAGACAGTGTGCTCGCTGATTTTGCCAAATTCAACTTTCTGCCGTATCAACCTTCGCCGGATAACGCCATCCGTTCGTCAATGACCATCTTTGTGGCTTCAGATCCGCCCGGTGTCAAAAAATATTTGTACTATAACGGTCAATAATTTAGCAAAAAAGTCTGACCCGAAAAGCACAGCGGCATACCGCAAAAAAGCGTTTAATAAATGGGCTCTCTGAAAGACCCACAGGGAAGACCGTTACCTCGCCGAGCTGTGGTAACAGCATCTTTGGATGTTTTGTTCATCCGCTCAAACGCTTACCTGGCAATGGTTTTGCGTTCTGGGTGGGATGTAAGAAATTGTCGAAAAAATCTCGAAATATTAAACGGTTTTTTGCCCCTGCCATCGACACGTTTTTTTAGGCTGTCTGCAAGAAAATCCAAAGCTTAGCAGTGTTTGTAAATGCGGTTGAATTGCGCTAGTTCTACCCGGTCGTCGTGTTGCAATTGACTCAAAGTTGATTCTGCTAATTCTGCAGCAATGGCAATTAAAGCAACGACTTTGTGATCGAACATCGTTCTCACTTCAAGCACTCTAGCTTTCACGGACTCCGCAAGCGGTGCCGCGTCCTCCTCGTTGTGGCCGGCATGAAGCATCACAATAAGCTCGACCATGTCGGCGCCTGCTTCGGTATGTGCATTTGATTCAGCCATAATTGCTCTCGATTTGATTGACTTGCCATTACTAAAAAAATAGATAAGGCACCAAAAATGATGCCCTATCTATTATGTATCGATTTCGAGTTAGATTTTGAAACAGATTTTTAGTGTCTGTTCAAATCGCGCTTACGCATTCTGATTGTCTTTGGTGTAATTTCCACGAGTTCGTCTTCAGCGATGTACTCGAGACATTGTTCCAGAGAGAATTGCGTTGGTGCTTGCAAGGTGACGAGGAAGTCAGAGCCTGAAGCGCGCATGTTCGTCAGCTTTTTCATTTTGCAAACGTTGATGTCTAGATCCTGATTGCGATTGCATTCGCCAATGATCATGCCGGCATAAACATGAGTGCCTGGAGTGATGAAGTATGTTCCGCGGTCTTCGGCACCAGCTAAAGCGTAGGCGGTAACGTTTCCTTCTTCCCAGGCAATCAATACACCATTGCGTTGATTGCTGATGTCACCAGAATATTCGCGGTATTCAACAAAAGCATGGTTCATTACGCCGTTGCCTTTGGTCAAGCGCAAGAACTGGCTACGGAAGCCAATTAAACCGCGGGTCGGAATCATGAATTCCAAATACGCCTGCTTCAATTCAACATTCATATTGAGCAATTCGGCTTTGCGCGTTCCCAGTTCGCTCATTACAGCGCCTGTGTAATCCTCAGGAACGTCAATGAGCAAGCGCTCGAATGGTTCCATCTTCTTGCCGTCGATTTCTTTCATGATCACTTCTGGTCGTGAAACCTGGAATTCGAATCCTTCACGACGCATAGTTTCAATCAAGATGCCCAGGTGCAACTCACCGCGACCAGAAACCATGAAAGTATCTGTATTGTCGGTGTCTTGAACGCGCAAGCTGACGTTTGTTTCTAATTCGTGAAACAAGCGGGTGCGAATCTGACGAGTGGTGACGAACTTGCCTTCACGACCGGCAAATGGGGAATCGTTTACAAGGAACGCCATTTTCATGGTTGGTTCATCAACGGTTGTACGAGGCAAAGCGATTGGATTTTCGATGTCGCAGACTGTGTCGCCAACGTTAGCAGTCGCAAATCCTGCAAAGCCGATGATTTGCCCGGCGTGGGCTTCTGTTACTTCAACTCGCTTTAAACCGTGGAAGGTAAACAACTTACTGATTTTGCCGCGGACGACAGAACCATCTTCTTTGAGCATGGCAATTTGCTGACCGTCTCTGATTTTGCCATTGTAAATACGACCGATGCCGATACGGCCGATGTAATCGGAGAAATCGAGGATGGTTACTTGCATTTGCAATGGTGCTTCAACGTCGCCTTTAGCAGCTGGGGCATGCTCAAGAATTAAATCGAGCAATGGACGCAGGTCGACGCCTTCTTCTTCAGGAGTGCGCTTCGCGATGCCTTGAACGCCTGAGGCGAAGATGTACGGGAAATCGAGTTGATCGTGATTGGCGCCTAATTCGACGAAAAGGTCGAATACTTTATCGACTGCAATATGTGGGTCGATGTTGGGACGGTCAATTTTGTTGACGACTACGATAGGACGCATGCCACGCTCAAGTGCTTTACGCAATACAAAGCGAGTCTGGGGCATGGGACCTTCAGCGGCGTCCACAATCAAAAGAGCGCAATCAACCATGCCTAGAATACGTTCAACTTCGCCGCCGAAGTCCGCGTGTCCTGGGGTATCGATGATATTGATCAAATGGTCTTTGTAGGTGACCGCTGTGTTTTTGGACAAAATGGTGATGCCGCGTTCACGTTCCAAGTCGTTCGAGTCCATGACGCATTCGACGAGTTCTTCGTTTTGGCGAAAAATACCGGTCTGACGCAAAAACTGGTCGACTAGTGTGGTTTTGCCGTGGTCAACGTGGGCGATGATGGCAATGTTGCGGATGTGGGCTAAGTCTTTGTCGCTGCCAGAAAGGCTACCAAGCACGTCAGGAGCCAAAGGTTCTTCAGGCATAACATTGTCAGTTATGCTCTCGACTTCGATACCTTCGATTCTGCTACCTTGATTCATTATTACCGCGCTCATTGGTTTTACCTTTTAAAATCTTGACACATGTTCTACCGCGCTATATCAGCGAACTCGCTTTCCTCTTTTCCTTTCTTATTAGTCTGTGGAGTTGGTGTATCCTTTTCCGTGTTCTTTGACACTTTTTTACTTCTTGCGAATTCTTTCGAAGTCACGTCGCCTGAGCCATCTATAGTGCTCTTTTAACGATTAACTCGTGGTTAATAAGTCAATCTGTAAGGCGGTTGTTTGTTGAATGTTGTTGGTACTGTTCTGAGAAGTCATGCTGGAGGCTATCAAGTCTTCGTCAGTGAACACAACACCACTTATTTCTGTCAGGCTCGGCGCCGTATTAAGAAGGAAGGCTTTTCCATTCTCACTGGCGATCGAGTAGAACTGGACGAGGTCAACTCTGAAGCTAAAACTGCTGTGATCAGCGTCAGATTGGACCGACGCAACCTCCTCAGTCGTCCGCCTGTGGCGAACGTAGATCAGGCAATCATTGTACAGGCCGTCCATCAGCCCGAATGGAGCCCTTTAGTGTGCGATCGCTACTTGGTTCACTTCCTGTTAGAACTAGGCTCCATCCCGCCTGTACTGGTGTTCAATAAATGTGATTTAGCCTCAGCCGAGAGGTTAACTGCTTTAAGAAGTATTTATGAACCCCTTGGATACTTCGTTACTTTTGTTAGTGCAAAGACTCAAGATGGTCTTGAGAACCTGGTCAAAATGATGCGGGGAAAAGTCTCTGTAATGGCTGGGCCATCAGGTGTTGGTAAGTCCAGCCTGCTCAATTCTCTCGTGCCTGGCTTCAATTTGCGCACGGGGATCATGGAAAACGACACTGGCGTCGGTCGACACACAACCACACATAGCGAGCTCTACAATATAGGAACGCTCGAAAAGTACTTTGGTTTGGGCGAAGGTCTCGATTCTTGGGTGGCTGACACACCAGGATTCAATATTCTTGAATTGAAGCATCCAGAACCTGCCGAAGTCGTCTGGCAGTTTCCCGAAATTTTGGAGCTGGCTCATGACTGCAAATTTCTCAATTGTCTTCATCTGGGCGAAATTGGCTGCCACGTCCTGAAAAACATCTCCCAAATTTCGCCTGGTCGTTTTGAAAGTTACTGCGCCATTGTCGCCGATGCTCAGGCGGAATATAAGCTGCGCAAGGATACTTCGCAAAAAGTGGAAGCCAACGTCAAAACAGTGGTGGCTGCCAAAAAGACAAAGCAAATCATCAAGCTCACCAGCAAGGATCGCGCTACATCAAGACGCAGAGACAATCAGCTGATAGAAACAGAAGATGATGACGAGCTTGAAGATCTTGACGATCTTGATGAAGATCTCGACGACTTCGAGCAGCTCGATGACACCGAAGGTGATGACGCAGGTTTAGTATCACAAGATGAACGGCAATCGGCTGTGCGCGCTCAAATAATTGAAGATAGTGCCGTTGACCTTCACAGCCGCCATCAATTAGATCAAGACGCGCGGCAAGACCGCAATCTCAATAAAACGCTTGGATTGCCTGCACCAGCAGAAGAAATAATTGAACAAGCGCCTCGCAAAAAGAACACATATAAGGATCGTCTTGCCAGACGAAACTTGGAAACTGGATCTGCGGAAGGAAATCTGAAAAATGACTGAAAACCTTGTTTTTCCTCGTGGCTTTGTTTGGGGGGCTGCAACATCTTCTTATCAAATTGAAGGTGCAGCAAAAGTTGACGGCAAGGGACAGTCAATTTGGGATACGTTTTCTCACGCTCCTGGCAAAATTCTTACTGGCGAAAACGGTGATATCGCCTGCGATCACTACAACCTATACGAGGCCGACTTTCAGTTAGCCAAACAATTGAATTGCAAAGCTTATCGCTTTTCAGTTTCATGGCCTCGCATTTATCCTATCGGTCACGGCAAAATCAATCTGGCGGGGCTAGACTATTACGACCGCCTAGTTGAGTCGCTGCTCGAAAAAGGTATCGATCCTTACATCACTCTTTATCATTGGGACCTACCACAGTCTTTGCAAGATAAAGGCGGTTGGGTTAATCGCGACACAGCGGGCTATTTCGCCGATTATGCAGCCGCCTTGTCGAGACGTTTTGGTGACCGGGTCAAAAACTGGATTACAATCAACGAACCGTGGGTGGTGGCAAGTATTGGCAATGTTACTGGCGAGCACGCGCCTGGAGTACGCGATATTAAAACGGCATTGCATGTCGGTCATCATTTACTCGTTGGTCATGGACTTGCCACCCAAGCTATTCGAGCGACTAATTCATCGGCTAATGTCGGCATCTCCTTGAGCGTTAATCCTGTTGAGGCAGCAACTGACTCACCGGCAGATATAAAAGCCGCTGACGACGAATGGAACAAGAGTGGACGGTGGTTTTTAGATCCTCTATTTGGAGCCGCTTATCCACCCAAGGTCTATGATTTATTCGGTCATGACTTGATTCCAGTTTTGCCGAACGATCTCGCGTTGATTAGCCAGTCGATCGATTTTCTCGGCTTAAATTACTATACTCGCACGGTTCTTGGCTCCAAAGGTTTCGTCAACAAAGTGCCTGGCTCTGAATATACCGATATGGGTTGGGAAGTGCAATCTCCTGCCCTTTATCGACTATTGATGAAACTGAATAAAGATTATAATCTGCCGCCGATTTTCATCACTGAAAATGGTTGCGCGGTAACCGATCAGTTAACTCTTGAAGGTCAGGTTCATGATGCACGACGAATCAAATACATGCAAGACCATCTTATTTCAATTCGAAGAGCGATGCTCGACGGCGTGCATGTTCGTGGCTACTTCGCCTGGAGCTTGATTGATAATTTCGAATGGCAGCATGGCTTTTCCAAGCGATTTGGTTTGATTTACGTGGATTTTGAAACCCAGAAACGTTACATCAAAGACAGCGGTTACTGGTATGCGAAGGTTATTCAGCATAACGAAGTGCATAAATAGCGCGCTCACATTCCACAACAGATTTAAGATAAGAATCTGCTTGAAGAGATTTCGCATCATTCTCAAAGATTTTTCTGAGACAGCTGCGCAGCCATTTGCTTTCGGAAAACCCAGGGTGGCTCAGGGTTTGGTGCTGACCACAAACCAACACAATTTTCTCTGGCTCTTGCCTCAAGTGAAAATAACTCTTTGTCTTTCTTTGCAAACGATGGATAACACCAGGCGAGCCCAATCTGGACGAGTCGATGATTGACGTCGATACCGTTAGTGGTGGTTAATTCAGCAACCTTTCGACCATATCTATCGAGGGACCGCTCTTCGACTTCTACTTTTTGACCAAGTATTAGTTGCTCGAGAAAATTGCGCGACTCGATGCCAAAGGGCTGTGCTAACTCTGGTGCGTCAATTCCGGCCAGGCGAATTTTTTCCACACATTCATTTTTAATTGGTTCTATCATATGAACGCGACCGGTTTTGAGAACATCAGTCAGATCGTTCTCCTCGTTTTCGGTCAGTTTGACCGGGGCATCGAGACGTCTGACGCGAACTGTATCTCCGTCGTGACAGGCGATGACTAGGGCTTCATAGGCAAAAGCTGGGCAAACACTGAACAATACCCAAAATGCCGCCAGAGCATTCTTCATCATCCAGGAGCCTGCTTTCTTTATTGTTATATGACACTTAAAGCTATGGCGGTCGAGGAGGAAAGTTCGACCGCCGTGTCTATACAATACCAGGACTCGAGCCAGTTAAAGGACGACGTAATCACTTTGGTGACTATAGAACATGACACTATGAGTGGTGCAGCGAGATCGTCTATTTTTTTGTAAAATCAATATCGGAAGCTGATTGTCCAATAATTGACTGATACCCTGGATGTTGCGGGGGAGTTGTAAGGAGTTGTCTGGAATTGACTGCGCCGCCAAGTGCGATACTATTGATAAATACTCTTTATAGATCAGTGACGGTCAATTACCAAATGGGGTTCGCTTATGTTTCGCGTGTTTCAAGATAAAGACTTCCAGAGCACTGCCATAATTGCTTTATTGATTGTGGTTACAGCCATTGTGATTGGCTCAGCCAGCAAAGACAGCATGCGTCGTATCGAAGCCGGTCGTGCCTCTGACGCAACTGACGGCGCTACGCGCTAAGACTCAAACGCTCTTAGGATCTAAGTATCTAAGTATCTAAGGCCCTAAGGTTCGAGAATATCCGACAGCATCGCGAGCACATCGGCTACCTTTTGGATTCGGTCGTCTGGCTCTTTTGCCAGCATTAGAGAAATCATTCCTTCCAGCTCTTCCGGAACAACTGCCTGCGGGCAGACGGAGAGCATGCTGGGGGGCTTTTCCTGTACGTGTTTGACAAAAATGTCGCGCGTAGTGTTGCCGGGAAAGACTCTGTGTCCGGTTAAGGCTTCGAACATTACACAGCCCAGCGAATAAACGTCGCTGCGCTCGTCAAGTGGTTGTGCTGTACATTGCTCGGGCGACATATAGGCTGGCGTCCCAGAAACAACGGTCGGTGTTTCTTCGGAGGAAGCGGCACCTTCGTCGTCTTTGATTATTTTTTTAGCAAGACCGAAATCTGCCAGTTTGACGACGGGTGGGATAATCTTTTCGTCGACGAGGATGTTACTTGGCTTGATGTCGCAATGAATCAAATTTTGTGCGTGAGCAGCGATAAGTGCTGAGCAAACTTGCGAGAAAATTACATAAAATCTCGTCAGAGCTAATCTTTGTTCAGACACCAGGATTTGTTTGAGGGTGGTGCCTTCAAACAATTCCATCACTATGTAAGGCTCACGTTTTTCTGAGACACCAAAATCGTAAACTCTAATAACGTTGTCGTTATCGAGGCAAGCGATGCTCATTGCTTCGCGGCGAAAACTGCGCATCGCCTGTAAATCTTCAATTAGAGCCTGGTGCAAGATTTTAAGGGCGACTGGCCGCTTCATATAGATATGCTCGGCTCTGACGACGACACCGCCGCCACCCTCGCCTATCACCGATTGCATTAGATATTTGCCTTCGAACAGATCTTCCTGCGCAGGCATCGCTCCTTGCATATCCATGCTCGCTTCGAGCCATTTATCATCGATTGCCGGAAGATCGGTATGTGAGTTGCGGGCTGAATTGCCACCAGAAATGACGGCAGGATCCGGAGCTGCCTGTTTCCCGCTTGTGCGTGCCGAGGATTCAAATGTCTGAAGCAATCCACGCATCAAAGCGGCAACCGCGTCTTCGCTTGTGCGCAATTGAGTGGCGATAGTCTTGTTGTCCAGACCATCACGAATCAATTTCAAAACGTTGAGCTCCATTGGCGACAACTGGCTAACGTCACTGCGAACAGTTTTGTCCACCCTGTCGTTGTCGCGCACAACTCTGTCAGCAACGAGTGGATCTATCCAGATTTTTCCCATAAAGACAGTATCAATTGCCTGGGCTATTTGATCGACAGATCTGTCTTTGAGTAAATAAGCTTCGGCACCTGCTCCCAATGAGGCTGCGACAACATCGGAGCCATGGTGCGAGGTGAACATGACGATCTTGGTGCGAGGATAGTCCTGTTTAATTTGCCACGACGCTTCAATGCCATCCATACCGGGCAAAGAGACGTCCATTAAGATGACATCGGGATGGAGACGCTTGGCCATAGCCACTGCATCCAGTCCATTTGTGGCTTCGCCCACGATTTCGTAGCGCTGCAGTTCTTGCAGAGACATTTTGATGCCCAGCAAAGTCAGCGGCTGGTCTTCAACAAGCAAAATTGTCGGTTTAAATTGAGGCGAAACCCGGTTTGTGGGTCTAGGTACAGAGTGCAAGGGGGGTAAAGCCTCGGTAATGTAAGCTTGAAGCGAAAGCAAATCGCTATGATTGCTTAGATATATTTAGACTCTACCAGTATGTCAAAGTTTCCATTTAGGACTAGCTTAGAGAGAAAAAATGCGCAGCAATTACTTTTATTTTCGTCGCATCAGCACACGCTGGAAAGACAATGACATCTACGGGCACATAAACAACGTCGAGTATTACAGTTTCTTCGACACTGTGATCAATTTGTGGTTGCTCGAGACCGGTGAGTTGGACATTCGCGATGGTCAAACCATTGGTGTGTGCGCCGAGTCTAAATGTCGTTATCATGCCTCGCTCGCGTTTCCAGAAGAAGTTGATACCGGGCTCAGAGTTGTACATATTGGGCGCACCAGTGTGCGATATGAGGTCGGTCTGTTTGCGGCTGATTCATCTCAACTGGCAGCCGAAGGCAGTTTTGTTCATGTCTTTGTCGATAAAAAGTCGCGTGAGCCGGCTCCTTTCTCGGACAAATTGCGAGCGGCGTTTCAGTCTATTTATTTGGAGGTTTCTCAAGAAACATGATGAGCATTTGTCGTGGAGCGGTTCTTCGCGGGCCAGAGCTAGGGGAAAAGGATTCCTCCGGAGCCAGATTTAAACCTTTGCAAATTGAGGAAATTGAAGTTGCAGCACCTGGTTCGCATGAATTGCTGATTAAAGTGCTCGCGGCTGGACTATGTCATTCGGACCTTTCAGTGATGAATGGCTCGCGTCCTCGTCCACTGCCAATGCTCTTGGGTCACGAAGCCTGTGGCGAAGTCATCGCGTTAGGCGATGGTGTCGACCGCTTTGCTGTTGGCGACAGAGTGGTTTTTTCATTTGTACCTTCTTGCGGTCATTGTTTGTTTTGCGCGGGTGGCCGTCCATCCTTATGCGAACCGGGAGCAAAAGCCAATGGAGTCGGAGCGCTATTATCAGGAGAGCGTCGTTTCAAAGACAAAAATGGTCATGCGCTAAATCATCATCTTGGTGTTTCGGCTTTTTCGGAATTGACTGTGGTCTCTGATTGTTCGGCTGTGAAAGTGGATAAAGATCTGACCCCAGAAATAGCTGCGCTCTTTGGTTGCGCTGTTTTAACAGGAGTGGGGGCGGTCATCAACACGGCTCAGGTTTCGGCCGGGCAGAGCGTAATCATTTTTGGCATGGGTGGTGTGGGATTGGCTGCACTTCTTGGAGCTGTCGCTGCCGGCGCCTATCCAGTCGTTTGTGTGGACATCGTTGAATCCAAGCTGGAGATGGCTCAGACGCTTGGGGCTACACATGTGTTTAACAGCAAGGGACTGAGTACTGAAGACACTGTCGAGGCAGTCAAAAAGATCACATCGGGCGGTGCTGCCTATGTTTTTGAGACTGTGGGTAATGAACAGGCTTTGCATCAAGCTTATTTGAGCACCGCACGCGGTGGAACCACTGTGGCTGTTGGTTTACCCCATCCATCCAAACAATTTTCGATTTCAGCTGCCAGTCTGGTAGCCGAAGAGCGTACCGTGAAAGGTTCCTATATGGGCTCTTCTGTGCCCATCGCTGACATACCGCGACTGATAGCCCTTTATCGCTCCGGGCGGTTAGCGGTGGAGAAGCTTATCAGCGCACGACTGACTCTCGATCAAATCAACTATGGCTTCGAACAATTAGACCAGGGTGTAGCAATCAGGCAGATTGTGCTGTTTTAAATCATTGTCATCACATTTGCTATATACATACTATTTTTGCGTTCAGCGACAGACCTGTGCCTATCAATCGGAGATCGTAAGAGTGAGGTTGCGAAGAAGATGTGGCATTTTTAAGAACCTTGTCTTGACCACTTACTTATACTGTTGCCAGTGTGACTTATAGGAGTTTTGACTCCTTCTGACTCATAACTTGGGATAGGGAATGGATGAGGTTTCAATGGCAGCAGGGTCGACCCTGAAGTCTGAACCAGGCGCTCAAAAACGCTGGTATGCATCAAGATTTTTTCATTGCTTGATGGTTTTTTCGGCAATGACATTACTCTTCGCTGCCTTTTCTGCGCGTCTGCTCTCGGCTGAATTCGTCAATTATCCTGTCGGTTGGAAGTTTGCTCAATTCCAGGCCAATCCGCACAAGCCTGATGTTTTACTTCTGGGCTCTTCTTTGACTTTAATTCCCGCTGTGCGTGCAGACGCTGTTGCTCGGGGAGAACGCACTCGCATTGATACCGAGGCGTGTTTTCAGTCTTTGAATTACGACAAGGCTCAATACTTAGAATCGAGGCTGTCGCAACTGGGTCTTCCTGATGCCCGTGTACTCAATATGAGTTCTATCGCGGCGATGTCTTCAGATTATTTGATGATGTTGCAGACACTGGTGCATGAAAAGTGTAAGCCAGACATGATCGTTTGTGCGATTGCTCCTCGTGATTTTGTCAGTCTCAGACACGGCGCAAACATTGCTTCGCTCACCTATTTCCGAAATCAATTGGCCTATATCGACAAGAACTTTCCGGAACTTGCCCTCGGCAATAAGCTTGGTGGCTCGCCTTTGCTCGCTGTCATTGCTGAAAAACATTTCAAGATTTTAAATGGCTGGCAGGCGATGAAATCTTGCGGCAGTAACAAATTGCTCTCAGTCCTGGCTACAGTCATCAACAAATCACCTTTCAAAAACAATTTCGACAAAGCATATCTAACTACTCTCACAAGCGAACCGCTCACGTATGATTACGCGCCATGTTTTGGTCCAAGAACTAATATCTTAGGCGATCTTCAGCAGTATAAAGATTACTACCAGCCCCCTAATTGGAGTGGTTATGGCGTTCAGATAGACGCTTTTGAGCGACTATTGAAAGAAGCAAAGGCTCAGATGATTCCTGTTGCAGTGGTGAGTATGCCTGTTACTGCAGCCAATTTAGAATTACTAGATCCAGATTTGCTGAGCACTTATAAAAAGGACGTGCGCGAGATAGCGACGAGAAATCACGCAGCTTTTTATAATCTACAACGCTCGGACTATTTCACCATGGCTGACTTTGAAGACAGTGTTCATCTCAATGAATTTGGTGGCAAGAAATTATTCGACTATTTAGCCGAAGAGCTTGTTGATATGAAAAAAGGATCGTCTGCATTTGTCGCAGCCAAAAATGATGGCGTGAGCCATACCGACTAAATTTTTTGCTCAAAGGCGACGATACATTAAAATTTTTAATTTGGCGTGCACTGCTTGAAAACGCGTTTTGCCAGGATGTGGTCCGCGTTGGATCTGCTTGACATCATTTGTTCATCAAGGGTTGACTTTTTGAAACAGGTTTGTTTCGCTGCGCGTCAGGGCAATTAGAAAGTAAGAGCTGGGAGATCCAGCAGCAAGAAAATAAATGAGTTTTTTGGCTTTCCCAAAAAGGAGCGCTCGAGATGAGTACGCGTCTTGGATTTGTGCATGCAATTTTTGGCTTGTTTTTGCTAGCTGCATCCGCTGCGCCGTCCTTTGCCATCTCTGAAAGCACCTCTGTGACAAATAGTATTGATGCCACCAGGCTCGGTGCCGTCGAATGGCGCTTGTTTGCTCATCCTTACGAAAAAGATAGTGATGACAAGCGCCTGTCGCGACTTGAGCGCCTTGTCTTTGGCGCAGAGCGTCAGGACCTCGATGCGGCAAGTCGTTTTGTCAAAATTTTAGCAGCCTTGAGTGCAAGCAACAAAGAAAGTCGCAGCGGTCGTAATTTGGCGACCGTGAATTTACCCAGTCGCTCAATCGTTGGTACGCCGACTCAACCATCGAATATGCAAAAATCTTCTGGCAGATCGTCTGTAATTGGCATTCAGTCTAATTATCCAAGCGTGTCTGAGCTAGAGGCAAAAGTCTTCAGCAGCACTTATGTGACTATGCCTGTCGCAACGCGTTTGCAAAATCTCGAGATACGCGTATTTGGAAAAGTGTCTCAAAGCGATGATTTGTGCTGCCGCGTTGATGCCTTAAATGATTATGTCAACGCCACTGTTTCAACACCCAAGAAAATTCCTTTTTCCTGGTTGTGTAATTTTGTCGATCCAGCCATGCTGCCTCAAAGAGTGCATGCAACAACAGTTGTCGATCGCATTGAAACAATGGAAACCAATCTTTTCGGCAAGACGTTTGCTAATAAAACTCTGGAAAAACGAGTGAGTTTGCTCGAAAAAAATATTGTCGGTGTGACTGCAGAAAACAGCTCTCAAGACTTGAGCGTTCGTGTTGCACAACTATGGACTCGTTTGCAAAGCCCAAAAGTGTCTAAGGCTTAACTGCCTATCAATGAGGTAGTTCTAGACGCACCACACCAACTGCGGTGTTAGTTCTACTATTGAAGCGCATCAATTTCATGTTGGTCGAATTTATACCTTCGTCAGCGTGGGCAAGCATGGCGTGCTCGCCAAATTCTTTTGGTACGAACGTTAGGTCACTCACTCTTTCCCACAGTGGCGTTGGGTCTGTTAGTTTCAAGGCCGCCACAAAGTCAATGTCATCTGGGATGGCTTTAGTGGTGACGAAACTGCCACCGGCATAGACTCTATCCAGTCCTTTTTGTTTGAGTTCTTTAAAAGTGGTTCGACACGCTTCAATTGACCGACCCGATGTTCGTTCATGCCAAATCTGTCAACAAAGCCGTGCCACGTCGAGTCATATAATCCGGCTTCTAAATAGCCGTTGGGCAAGTGGGCGGGGATATGACTGAGAGCTGGCACTTCGTCCAGTCCGATTACCTGCTTGAGGCCATAAAGAGCTTTGCCTTGGTACTGAATGTTGAATGTTCTCATGCCGTTGCCCATTGCGTGAGCGACTTCGTCCATAAGCTTTTCGCCAACGCTAGTTTCAGCTATAAGCGCGGCTGCCTTTTCGGCTGTTTTTTCAATTAGCTCGACGTTCATTAGATGAAGAGATGCTAAGTCAACGTAGTTCTGAAGGCAAGCGTATTTACCGCCTTTTACGAGGCCTGCTCAGTGCAAAGCTCTTTATCGCTCCAGACCTTTTTTGCTGGCAGGGGTAAAGGATTGCGAGATTTCCGCTCTAGCTCAATGTTGGCTACTTTTTTGGCGTGATTAGTATCGTTGATAAACCAAACCGAAAGTAGAATCGTCGCTGCTGCAAAAATAGTCTGGCTGGTGATTGTTTCTCCGAGCAAAAGCCAGCCTAAAAAGACTGCCACAACTGGATTCACATAGGCATAAGTTGATACGCGCGATGGACTCACCACTTGCAATAGCCAGACATATGACGAGAAGGCAATCAACGAGCCGAATGTGATCAGATAACCGAGCGCCATCAAAGATGCTGCCGATACTCGCTCTATATGAAAGTGAGTGAGTTCGCCAGTTGTAAGCGACAGCAAACTCAGAATCACGCCAGCAAAAAGCATCTGCATGGACGTTGCAAGCATTGGCGAGTCGGGCAGTTTGTGCTTGGCCTGGCGAGAATAAATCGAGCCTGCCGCCCAGCTTAATGACGACACGAAAACCATGCTGATGCCTAGAAAATCTACACCTTTTCCCTGCAATATCTTGTCTGGACCGATTAAGAACAGCGCTCCGACTGACCCAATCAGCAAGCCAAGCACGATTCTTTTGCTTGGTGCATTACCGTGCGGTCGTAACCAATCGATTAAGACGAAAAATATTGGTACCATCGCCGATAGCAAAGATACAAGTCCCGTAGGCACGGTTTTTAGCGCAAAAGCGACGCCAGCGTTAGCAATTACAAGCAACATTACGCCTATCATCCCCGAATGCAACCAGTGAGATAGATTGGGGCGGGATGCGCCTCTGAACATTGCCCAGGCAAACAAGACTGTGCCTGCGCAGAGAAATCTGGCGCCAGCGAGCATGAAGACGGGGAAGCTCTGCAAGCCATAGTGTATGGCAATATATGTCGAGCCCCAAACTACATACAATGCAAAAAATGCCAGAACTATTTTAACTGTCTGGCTTTGTACTGCTGTTCTTTGACGCTCTAACACAAGACACCTTGAATAAATTACCAATCCAGCGTAGACCGGTCGTCTAAAGTCGTCAACCCCTTATGAGAGGACTGTAATTGTTCTTTTCATGGGTTCACGTGAGGGCTCTGCGGTTTGGGCAGAAGACGCAGGTGGTATGTCAGATACAGGAAGTTTTACAGCAACGATTTTGCCATGTCCGGAGGTCCTATGAATTTAAGCACTACCACTGGCTGGACATCGTGGAGTGTCATGTCGGGGCTGATTTTCTTTGGCGTCGGTTTGCTCATTGCTTTATTCAATTGCGCGACTGACTTGCAGCAAGTGCAGGCTGAAATGCCAAACGCCCCCATGTATTTTGGCTCTGAGACTATGGCCTTGAATGGTCACAGTCAGGTGCAATTTCAATACGCGGCTTCCCAGCACTAACCTCGAGCGAAAAAAGACCACGTCGCCAAATAGCCTAGCGCTTCGCCTTAAGGAGTAGCAGGCACTGCTATCGTCACAGTCGATTCGTTTTTTTTATTGATGGCGTTAGGTGGATTGCCGCCGTCTAGTGCAGCAATCAAATTTTTGATTGCCAATCTTTTCATTGCCAGGCGTGTATCATTTGTTGCGCTGGCTATATGTGGTGCGAGCACCACGTTTGAAAAAGTTAGCAGTTGTGCGTTCACTTCCGGTTCAAATTCAAAAACATCAAGGCCAGCTCCAGCAATTGACTTTTCGGCGATGGCAGAAACTAATTCAGCTTCATTGATAACGCCACCACGGGAGGTGTTAATTAAAATAGCTGTCTTTTTCATCTGTGAAAATTCTACTCGACCGATCAAATGTCTTGTCGTTGGTGAAAGTGGACAGTGTAATGAGATAAAGTCAGAGTTCTTTAGAAGCTCACCTAAAGAAACGCGTCTTGCTGAATATTGTTCATTGAGACGCTCGTCTTTTTCTTGACCACCGCGTCTTGTGTAAATTACTTCCATGCCAAAACCACGGGCTCGTCTGGCCATCGCTTCGCCGATGCGTCCCATGCCCACTATGCCAAGCACTTTGCCGGTGATTTCATGACCGAGCATTAGTGACGGATGAAAGCCCTGCCATTGTCCACTGCGCACATATTGATCGGCTTCGACCAGTCTGCGAGCCACTGCCAGTAACAAAGCAAAAGCCATATCAGCAGTGGCGTTGTCTAAAACACCCGGCGTATTTGTGACAAGAATACCTGCCTTAGTCGCGGCGTCGACATCGATGTTGTCGTAACCAACGCTCACATTGGCGATCACTTTTAACTTAGGACAGGCGCTCATCATCTCTGCAGTAATGCGGTTAGAGCCAGAACATAGCAAAGCCTGACAGTCTTTCAATTGGATGGTCAGTTGTTCGTTTGGCATAGGGACATCTTCTGTCCACATTTCTAAATTTCCAAGCGTTCGAAGATCAGCTGCTAACTCATCTGGAATTGCCAAGGTAGAGAATATTTTGGTCTCAGTTTTTTTCATTCTTCAAACGCTGGTCTGAGCACACTTGTCGGAGTTCGCCAAGAATGCGTGGTAGTAACTGCCCTAATGCTAACCTATAGAACTGGCGCCGCCACGTCTCTAAACGAAGCCATATGCGCATCCAGAGTGCGTTCTAGTGCTTGTAATTCCAGAGCGGCTCGACTGCTGTCCCAATTTAACAAACTTTGCATTAGGCTGGCCACTTTTGGTCCGGCCGCCCGGCACTGAATCTGGTGCAGCATGCCAAGCCGCATCCGACGAAATAGCAAATCTTCAAGTGAAACAGCCATTTCGTTAGCTACGCAAAAAGGTATCTCGGCCATGATTGGTGGGAAATCTGGACAGACTCTCTCATTAAGTGTTGGGTCCTGTTCGACTAGATCGACAATCATCTGAGCGTCTTTGCCATAACTTGAAATAAGGTGGTCTAAGGTAGCAGGCTCGATCGAAAATTTACGCGCTTTGGCAGCAATTGCTGCTGTTTGCGTGAGAAAATCGTTTTTATCGGCCCAGCCACCAATCATCATTCTGCGAGTTCTCGACTGATTTTTGGAAGCAGCAATTTCTGGATGCCGCGCCGTCAATTTATCGAGTGCTTGAGTGGCCATTAAACGATAGTTTGTCAACTTGCCACCGATCATGGCGATGATACCGCCAGGACCCTCGATGATTTGGTGTTCTCGACTGAGATTGGCAGTAGAGCCGGTTCCGGCGTCGCTTGATTCAGCATGCGCAAGTTTGGCTGCTTCTTTGGGATGCATGTCTACTTTGGGCGCTGGTACTGGCTCGTTTATAAGTGGACGTACACCGGCCCAGGCCGCAATCACATCTTTGACCGTCAATTTGCGCCCGCTCGTATAGCGATTAACACAGTTAATCAAGTACTGTACTTCGTCTCGATTGGGCAGAGGCTGATTGAGGTCTCCTTTAAAACTGGTATCAGTGGTACCAATCATCAATGCTCTCTGCCACGGCACGACAAAGACATAGCGACCATCTCCGGTGGGCAAAAAGAGCGCGTTATTAGTTTCGAAAGCAGATGGTGGCACCATGATGTGTACTCCCTTTGCTGGCACCACACGAGATTTCCATTGCGGATTGGCTTTCAACAATAAGTCGTCGGTCCAGACACCGGCTGCGTTTACGATCATTTTGCAACGAATAGAAATTTCATTGCCGGCATATCTGTCTTTACATTTTGCGCCAGTGATGACACCATCATCGGTAATAAAGTCCAGCACTTCCATATAGTTTACAGCCATCGCGCCGTCACCGCAGGCTGACTTAATCACTTCAAGCACCAGGCGAGAGTCGTCTGTGATGCAATCGTGAAAGCGCAATCCAGAGTTGACCAGATCACTCGATAAGGCAGGAGCGGCTTCGAGTAATTCTTTTTGATTGAGACTTTCGTGTCTGTGATTGCCTGAATTTCCTCCAGCAAGGAAGTCGTAAAGGGTCAGACCTACTTTTGCTTTCAGTCCGAAAAATTTTTCGTCCTTGGCAATTGGCAATATAAATGAGAAATCCTTGACTAAGTGAGGGGCCAGTTGCTCGAGTAAAGCGCGCTCATGACAAAGTTCTTTCGTCAGATTTACTTTAAGTTGCTCTAAATATCGAAGCCCGCCGTGTATGAGCTTCGTCGTTCGACTGGATGTGCCCGAGGCAAAATCATCACGCTCTACCAGCAATACCGAAAGTCCGCGGGAGGCTGCGTCCTGGGCAACACCTGCGCCGACGATTCCGCCGCCTATAACGAGCAGATCGAATTCTCTAACACTGGCTGATTCTAAAATTTGATTGCGGCTCTTCATATTTTTTCGGCTACCTCAATAGCCCCTTTGTCTGTCAATGTTGCCTTTGAGCTTTGTCTGAACTTCCCTTAAGACACGGTTGAAAACCGTGAAGATTCACGCGAAATCATGCGTGGCGCCAATATCATGACACAGTTTTAGCTATTTTAAGGCAGGGTGCTTTACGGGAACACGCCCAAAGGCTCATAAGCACACCGTCTTAAGTTATTTTCCTCTTGCATTCGCCAAAGGTATGTAAAGTGCAGGGGAAAAGCGGATGCATTTAGCGTATTCTTACTGTTACTGTCTTCTGTCGCAGTCAGCTATGTGTCTGAGCGATACCCCACTGCCCTGTGCAATCTGTTGGCAAGCTGTCGACAAATTGAAAGGCTGAATGAGGTCCTATTTTGAAATCGAAAAATTTAATTGCGAAATCGCCCATTGCTCAATGGAGTTGCGCTCTTTTTAGCAGCGTTCTCTTCTTTAATGGTGGTGTTGCATACGGTATCACTGCTGAAGCCGAAAAAGCGATTAAAGAAATGCCGATTATCGAGGTGCCGAAAACGGCGGAATCAATCGATAAGGTGCGCAAGCTGGAAGCAGACGGCGAAAAATATTTCGCCCAATCGATCAATGATAAAGCCTTGCAAAAATGGCAGGAAGCTTATGGCATGTCAATCGAGATGCGCTACACAGAAGGTGAAGGTCGAGCTCTAACAAACATGGCTCGCTGTTATTTGGATCGCGGCGAATGGATTAAGGCTAAATATCTCGGTGAGAATTCGCTTGAAGTCCTCGCCAATAGTAACGATGCGCGTGCTTTAGGCCGGGCTCGCGTAGCTCTTGCTCAGGCTTATTTTGGTCTTGGCAATAATGATTCTGCTGGCGAACAATTGTCTGCCGCCATCAAAACTATGACTAGCAGCGAAGGGACAGATTCAGTCGAAGCTGGGCGTTTATTGAACCTTGCCGGTAATTTGCTGTTGCGTTACGGCAAACTGCGCGAAGCTGTTCAGTTTTTCCAGAATTCGGCTACTTATTTTGCGCAGGGCAATGACGCTTCCAATGCCGTTAAAAACAATTTGACGGTTGCTTCGATTCTCGAGCAATCTGGCATGTTTACCGCGGCTCTGGAAGAATCACAGAAGGCTGTGACAGCGGCTAAAAGCATCCCCAATTCTAAACCGGGTGTGATGATTGCCGCGGTTTCATCCCTGGCTAATAGTCAGTATGTACTTGGTGAGTTTGCGACAGCCAGAAAAACATATGAACAAGTTTATGCCTTGATTGAAAGCAGTCGTCTAGGCACCAAAGACCTACCACTGCTCTCAAGAGCCAATGTTGACCTCGGCTACGCTCACTGTCTATCAGCCACAGGCGATCTCGAGCAGTCTAGAAGGTATTTTGAAAGAGCCATCGCTGTTTTCAGAGCCAACGCCGCATCTACTTCTCAAGCCCAATGCTATAACGGCATGGGTGTTGTCGAAGAATTGCAAGGTAACCATGCTCGCGCTCTCGAGTATTTCAAGCAAGGGCTGGATTTGCAGGGTGTCGTCAGACCACCTCAACCTAAAATGCAACTGGCTTTGTTGCATAATTTGGCTGCTGTTGAAACTCGTTCGAATGCTACCAGTGAAGCTAGAGGTCACCTTGAAAGTGCACTGGCCGTGCTCAAGAAAAATGCGGACCCGGTGTTTGAGGCACGAACCTACTGTGCGTTGGCTGAAGTCTATTACAAGCTAGCCGATGCCACTGCAGCCGATACCGCTGTAAAAAAGGCAATTGAATTAGGCACGACGACAAATGATGACGCTTCTCTCTGGCGTGATTATCTAATTGAAGCCAAAATTCAAATGGCGCAAGGCGATCAAGCTGAGGCTAAAGAGTCATTGAACAGTGCTTTATCGTTTTTCCGCTCACCGCAAGCCGGTGCCTTTGCTTCGCCAGAAAGATTGATGTTCCCTACCACTCGCGAAGACATGGGTGAACAGCTGGTTGCCCTTGCTGCTCACGAGAACTTAAACGAGCAAGCCTTGCTCGCGGCTGAACAGCTAAAGGACGAAATTTTCACCAATGACTGGTCCAGACGTGGTGGTCAGGTGCGTGCAGACGATAAGGATCTCTATAACGATCTTTCCATTCAAAGATCTCATTTGCATGCCGCCGAACTGTCTAATTCGCCTACCAAGTTGAGCAAAGACTGGCAGCAATGGCTGGTTCGTTTTCGTATGCTGGTTGGCCAAAACCGATCTCTTGCGCGGATGATTGCACCTGTGCCTACACGCACCGGTGATTTGATCAAAGCCATCCAGGCGAGCAAGGCAACCTTCGTCGAATATCTTGTCGGCGCAGAGTCCAGCGTTATTTTTACTGTTGATGGCACCGGCCGGCTATCGGCAACAGTGGTACCTGTTGGACGCAGCCATCTGCAAAAGCAGGTGACTAGTCTTTTGAACATTCCTTCTAATGTCAGTGCAGAAAGTTCTACAAGCCAGCGTGAGCGGGCTATATTGCAATCCCTCTATACAGAGTTGTTTCCTTCTGCTGTTCGTGGTCTGTTACCTAAAGGCGTCGAGCAATCAGTATGCATAATTCCTGATGGCGTTCTTTTCAATTTGCCTTTTGCCGCTCTCGTGGACGAAAAGGGTAAATATTTTGTTGAAAGCCACACTATGACTCTTGGTTCATCGATTGGCGCTTTGCTCGATATTCCTGCTAAGTATGCAGACGACCACAGCATTCTTGCTGTTTATCTCGCCTATCCAGCGAATGCCACGCCAGCGCAAAACAATTTGCCTGACGAAACTAATTCGCTTCAGGCGACTCTTGGTCGCGATAACGTTACGCGTCTGGTTGGACGTGAAGCGGATGTGGCGTCCCTGCGTGAACAGGCTCATGGAAAGGCTGTTTTGCACTTTGCGAATTACATCAATTTGCTTTCCAATAATCCATTCAATACGGCCATTCCACTGATTGCCGACAAAGCGACGAACACCCGAGCGACTGCCGACAGCTTGTTCTCTAGCAGCCTCAATAGCGACCTCACTGTCTTAAGCGACAGTTCGGTAAATCCAAAAGATCCGCTCGGCAATTCGGTTCGCATCTTTAGCCGTGGACTCAATTACGCAGGCGTACGCAATGTTATGGTCAGCCTCTGGGTTGCCCCTTCACGCATGTCTGAATTGGTGGAGTTCTACAAGCTTAGAGAATCGGGTTTGACTCAGGCCCAGGCGCTGCGCAAAGCCGAGATTTCGGCTATTGCTAAAGATCCGTCACCCCATACCTGGGCATCGTATCAATTGATTGGACCTGGTTTCTGATCAAAGACTCTAAGCGGTTATTCTTTATAGATTGCCGCTTTGCATAGAGCCTGCTCCAGCGATGGAGACAGGGTTATCCAGTTTGATTTCAAGCTTGGTACCTGAGCGCAATGTGACATCGCGACCCTTGCGCAAAGCCATGTCGGCAACTCCTAGTCCGCCGCCAATTGCTGCTCCAGACCAGGCACCGCGCCCCGCGCCATGACCACCACCGGCAATGGCGCCGACTGCAGTGCCAAGGGCGGCACCGGCTCCTGCACCAATCCCACCACGAATGGCCGTCTGTCCTAATTTGGCTGTCATGCCTTCGCCGTGGACGACTTGATTGCCGTCACCGTCATCTTTTTGCGCATACTTGCCAATTTCGCCAACAAGATGTGCGGTAATGGGAGTTTCTATGCCATCTGGTGTGCGGATACTTGTAAATTTGATACCAAGCTCACCTGAACGACTGAGGCGTCCTCCGGATTTCGCTTCAGTGATTGTGCCCATAACGACTGATCCAGACGGAATTGAAGCGTCACCCAGTTGCATGGTCTGGCTGATTTCAGCTTGCACCATGTCACCAGCTCTGGCAGCAGCAGTGGATATTGACGTTCTTAATTGTAGAGGCAGTACCAGCCCGGCTGGAGCATAGGCAATTCGTCCCTGGCGATAACCTCCGCCGTAGTTATTGGGGCGAGTATTGTATTGCGCCTGCGAGCCACTGTTATAACCGTATTGTGGTGGTGGCATCTGGGCTTGAGGGGGCTGATTGTAAGGCATATATGGCGTGCGGGCACCAGGGGCGCTGTAGGTGTCTGCGTTTGCTGCGTAATTTGCAGCTGGGGCAGGATTTGCCGCATAATCAGGAGCAGAAGGCGCACTGCTTGCGGTGCTACCTGAGAGTTGAGAGATATAGCTGTTGACGCTTGCCCTATCAGCAAGGCATTTTTTCAGACTGTCTGTCCATCGTTGCGCGAGCAGTGCTGGAGTCGTCGCTGCTTGCTTTGCATCAGCGGCGGTGACAGTGACAACTTGGTAGCCACCAAGAGTAATGACAGGTAGCCCGTTGACATAAGTGATACCAACGGCTGTGGGATTACGATCTTTGGTTGCGACAAGCGCATTGTCGAGGTTATCTTGAGCAGTGCCAGCGCGCGCAGTAGCTGTAGCCGACATGGTGAAAACTTGTTGCCCGGCAACACGAACGGCAGTATCGGCAAAAGCAGGTATTGCCGATATATATAAAGTTTGACTGAGAAGCAAAAAGCCGGTCATCATTTTCAATGAGAAGTTCGATGAAAAGCTTCTGGATTTGCTCATTTTATTCACCATGTTTGCTCGCTGTGGGATAGATGATTTATGTCAGCACAAAGTTTACCAATGTTTTCCTCGTTCATGCTGAAAGCTTTTCGAGAATTTGGCATAATCAGCAAGGTTTAGACGATTTTTTTTCGATGTTTGATCTAATCTGATTTAAAACAATTGCTCCCTCCCTTGTAACTTATCGATTGTGGATATTGTGTGAATCAAGCTTTCATTGAGCTTTCAGGAAAAGTTGCTGTTGTCACCGGTGCTAGTCGTGGTATCGGGCATGCCACCGCTGTTTTGTTTGCTCGAGCCGGTGCCAGTGTTGTGGCGCTTGCAAGAAATGAAGTGAAACTTGCTGAATTGAAAGCGGAAATTGAAGACTTTGGCGGTCGCTGTTCTATCGTTTGCTGCGACGTCAGCCAGTGGACCCAACTAGAAAATGCACTTGCCGAAGTGATTGCGAAAGAAGGAACGATAGATATTCTCGTTAATAATGCCGGTATCTATGCCACCGATTCTGTCCAGGATATGGATAAAGGAGACTGGCAAAAAATTATAGATACCAATACGACTGCTTCGTTTGTGGCGACCAAAGCCGTTCTTGCCGCGATGAAAAAGTCTCGTTGGGGACGTATTATTTTTGTTTCTTCCATTTCGGGAAAATCGGGCGAAGCATACGGTTCCGCTTATTCAGCTTCGAAATTTGCGATGATTGGCTTAATGCAGTCGCTTGCTCTGGAGGTTGCTGCTTTCGGCATTACGACCAACGCGGTCTGTCCAGGCTGGGTTGATACCGAGATGGCTCATGAGCAGATAAATGACGAAAAGTGGTGTAATCTAAATTCAATCGACGTCAAACATTCCGAAGAAATTGCTCGATTGTCCGTGCCGCAAGAACGTTTGATTGAACCGCTTGAAGTGGCTAATTTGATTCTTTACCTGAGTTCAGACTTGGCGGGTGGAATCACCGGGCAATCAATAAATATCTGTGGGGGATTATCCGTACATTGAGCACTACAACAGACAATTTGTCGGCGCGTGCGCTGGAAAAGCATCAATGGCTGCGGGTAGAGCGCGGCTCTATCGTTTTGCATCAGTCGCCTCTTCTTGCTCGATACTCCGATTTGCTCGAACATGCCTTCACCACACGTCTGGGTGGCAGCAGCGCTTCGCCGATGAGCAATTTCAATCTGGGGCGGCACATTGATGATGAGCTGATTCGGCAGGACGCTATGAAGAATAGACAAAGTCTGTGCGAGGCTTTGAACGCCGACCACGAACGGCTGGTCGTGCCAGGGCAAGTGCATTCGCCGACAATTGTCACGTGTGCCGATGTGCCGGAAAAAGGTGCTCTGCAAAATGTCGACGCGGTGGCTACCAATACCAGAACTTTGCCGGTTCTCCTGCATTTTGCCGATTGTGTGCCCGTTATTTTGTTTGATCCCTCGACGATGGCCATAGCCGTCATTCACGCAGGGTGGCGCGGTACAGCGAGTATGATTGTTAAAAACGGGGTCAAAGAGTTGACCGACAAATTCGGCGCCAAACCAGGCAATATCAAAGCCGCTATCGGTCCGGCTATCTCTAGCTGTTGTTACCCCACAAGCGTCGAAGCAGCAGCCCAGTTGGCTCAGACCGTAACTGACGCAAGCTCGTTAATCATCACTGAACCTGGTGAGCAGCCTCGCCCCGACCTGAAGGCCATCAATGCCATGCAACTGTTAGAAAGTGGCGTGGGCGAAGTTGATGTCACTGATTTATGCACGGCCTGTCTACCTGACCTGTTTTATTCTCATCGTCAGTCTGGCGGCAAGACTGGCCGGCAGGGTGCCCTAGCGATGCTTAAAAGCATTTAGCTAATATCGAATATATATTTTTACTCTTTTTTGATTTCTGAGGCCTTTTCGGTTCAAAATAGAACTGATCGAGTCTAAGTGCCACGAATTGCTCAGAACCAGTAGTGAACTAAAAGTGACAAGAGTGTGCGATTTCTCTAGATTACGCGCAGCTTACTTTCGGGGCTGCCATGCAGTCTCGCTGACTGCTTTATCGATATTGGTCAGCTTGCCTACGCCGAGTCTTAGTGCTGAGCAATCGGGTGTGGAAAAGGCTACCTCTGTAAGCACTCTACCGTCTGCCTTTGCGTCGTCGCGGCCCACTCAGGCGCCTGAACCAGGTTCAGGCACATTGCAAGGCACACCGCCGCCTGTTATTTCTTCGCCTTTCTCCGAAGAAACTTCACCTGCTAAAGCTACCGCACCTCAAAAATCGACGCCAAAAAAAGCTACGGCAGCAGCCAATCAACCATCTGGATCATCATCATCTTCTTCTTCTTCTTCTTCTTCATCATCTTCTTCTTCTTCTTCTTCATCTTCTTCTTCTTCTTCAGCCAAGCAAACTGCTCAAAAGCCTGTATTGAAGCCAGAGATGGCAACTCTTGCGCCGCCGATGAAGCCTAAAATCGATTCCAGCGAATCCTTTTCGAGTAATCCTAAAAACACAAGCGATAAGGCAAGCACTGGCAGTGGTGGCACAAAAACTGCACCGGCTGTTTCACCAATTGGTTCAGCACCGGCTAGACCACCTGCTGGCACAGGAGTTGAAGAAAATTATCCAGTTATTGCCACTTTGGAAACATCAGTTTTAGGTGCTCCCGACCCGTCTCAACCAGTTGAAGCGCGTCTTTCAAGGCTTGAGAACGCGGTCTTTCGGCAGACTTTTCCTAACCTATCGTTGTTCGATCGAACGGAAAGACTAAAAGTCACTTTGATTGGCGTGCAACAGCCAATTGATACAAGCCCCGACTCCCTTGTCAATCGCTCGCAAATGATTGATTCGGGTGGTATGCAAATGCAGAGCTATTATGATGAAATTTCAGCCAAACCTGAAAATCAAGCAGTCATTAACAATGAAGAGGCAGCTAAGTTCTTCACCGAGTTAATCAATGCAGAACGTCAAAAATTTGGCTTTTCTGCTTTGGCGATCGACGAAATCGGAAGTAATGTCGCAAGAGCGCACATTGAAGAATTGTCCAAACGTGGGCTAATTTCTCACGCCGATTTGCGTGGAAACAACCCAGACAGACGCTACACCACAGCTGGTGGCACAGATTTGATGTTTGAGAGTCTGGTCTCATTCAAAGCAGACACGCCTGAGACTCGCAAACTGACAAAGAGTAGCGTTGCGCAATTGGTTAAGACCGTCTTTCAAAGGCAAGATGAACGAGATGCACTATTGTCGTCGGATGCTACGGGGCTTGGCTTTGCTATGAGCATTGACGCGGATCGAGATCGGTATATTTCTTGCTGCGATGTCATCACTCGCCATGGCGTAATTCAGCCCATTCCATTTGATTGCCACGTCGGCGACAAAATTGAAGTGAAGGGTGTGGTCATGGAACCGTATAAGTTTGAGCGAGTAACACTGGCTTGGGAAGCGAACAATAACAACTTAGTCAAAGTTGCCGATGAAGCGGAGGAAGCTCTGCCTTATTTTGCTCCACTGGATTACGGCGCTTTTGCTAAAAACTCAGACAAAGATTATTCGCAGGCGCTTGGCACATTGCGAACCATCGGCATTATTGCTGCAATCGCCGGTGGTGTCTTTATGCCTCCAATAGCGCTTGCTGCGCCGATGATTGCCATGTCTGGTGGTATGGGCTCCGGTGAGCCAAAGCCAGTTTCGGATATTCCGATTAAAGGTGGAATGCACGTCGATGGTAATTATTTCAGTGGCAGAATTCCAATTAACCACGAAGGCAAAGAAGGACTGTACTACGTTACTGTCTGGGCGACAGTTACTAAATACGGTAAGCCAATTCCGATCAGCAGACGTGCCATACTGGCGTCAGGAACGCTTGAAACAAATTCTGAATCGGTTTCGGCTAAGCGAATAAAAGAAGGTGCGGACCCGAGTAGCAAAAAGAAAAACAAACACAAGAAAAAGGAAGATCCTGGTCACACACAAGGATTGAATCCAACTCCAACTTTTACGCCACCAAATCAAGTCCAAAATCAGTCAGGCATATAGATTTTGAAAGCGCGCACTCGCCAATTATTCAGTCTCATTTTGTCACCTCGAGTGGTATCGCCAGTTTTGATGACTTCGTCATTTCTGTTGATGGCGCCCTGCGCTTTCGCGCAGAGTAATTCAACGCCGGCAACCGCTTCAACTCCAACTTATGCGGCTTCTACAGCTTCTACATCTGCAACAACAATGCAAACGGGTGCGAGTAATTCGGTTATTCAAGCCTCAGTCGAGCATGAAAGCGGTCCGGTTAATATCATGTTTCTGTTGGACGCCTCGTACAGCATGAAAGAAAAATTGAATGGTGCCGAGAAAAAAATCAATGCCGCCAAGCAGGTGTTAGAGACTGCTCTTGCCCGTATTCCTAATGATGTGAATATTGGCATGCGTGTTTTCGGGCAGGGCTATACCGGTACTGGATCGGATTGCTTTCAGACTCAATTGCTGGTTCCCTTGGGGCTGCACAATCGCAACTCCATAATTCAGAGAACTCGAACCATCGAGCCTTTCGGTTTGACTCCGCTCGCGTATGCTCTGCGTCAGACAGTGGAAGAAGACTTCCGCTACGCGCAAGGGGCAAAGACCATTATTTTAATAAGCGATGGGGCCGACACTTGCGGTGCGGATCCATGCGCTTTTATGAGATTGTTGCCCAGATACGGTGTCAAAATCAAATGCGATGTCGTCGGTTTGGATGTGCATCATGATAATGCCGCGCGCAATCAACTTAATTGCATAGCGAATGCCACCGGAGGCAAATACTACGATGCCAATACTTCTGGCGATTTAATTGATAGTGTTTCACAGAGCGTCGACAAAGCGATTTCAGGGCGAGTCATTGTCAAGCCCGGTGTGCCCGTAAAGAACACTGAAACAGGTGTCGATAAAACTATTGAGCAAATGACTAAAGATGGGCTTAAAGAAGGCGACAAAGCTCAACCAGCTGGCAGTCTAACTCCGCCACCGACTCAACCCCCGAAGCCATAATCAGTTTTTAGCGAACCGGCTGTGCTTCGTTCATGCTGATGCTTGTTCTAGACATCAAGTTTGCACTCATATGATCGGAGACAATCTGATACTGCTTGGTCAAACAGTATGGGTACAGACCGAATAGCAAAATCATCGCCGTCAATGCATAAGCTAAATACATTTCTGAGGGACGAATGTCGCTCAAATGACCTTTCCATTTGTCCATGATTGGTCCGAAGAACAGGCGTTTCAAGAGCCACAGCATGTAGCCCGCAGTGAGCAGAACGCCTGTAGCCGAGATGTATATCCAGGTGCGTGTTGCTTCAGCGTGAGGCGATACGGTCGCTACCCAGCTGGTGAAGGCACCATAATAAACTGCTGTTTCGGCAACGAATCCAGATAATGCCGGCAAGCCCAGATTAGCCAGGCAGGCGAACATCCAGAAGTAAAACAAAGTAGGCATGGCTTGCGCGAGACCACCGCCGATTTCTGGCAATTGTCTTGTATGCGTTCTTTCATAAACACAGCCGACCATAAAGAAGAGCATGGCTGATATAAATCCGTGGCTGAGCATCTGGAAAATAGCACCATTGAGTGCCGCCGCCGATAGTGCACCCATTCCTAATAAAATGAAGCCCATGTGACTAACAGATGAGAAGGCGATGATTCGCTTCATATCTTGCTGCACGAGGCACGCCATTGCTGCCCAAACGATGTTGAAGCAGCCAAGAGCCATAATAATCCAACCATAGTGCACGACTATTTGCGGGAAAAAGCCAATGCAAATACGGAATAAACCATATGATCCCATTTTCAACAGCAGACCAGCCAGAATCATAGAGATTGGCGTAGGCGCTTCAACGTGAGCATCTGGCAACCAGGTGTGAAAAGGAAACGATGGCAGTTTGATAATGAATGCCAGGAAGAAGCCGAGGAAGGCAAGCGTTTGCACGCCCATGGGCAGCAGTGGACAACGCTGAGCCAGAATGATCATATTGAATGTGGCGCTGGCAGGGGCCTCTGAATAGAGATTGAAGTAAGCAAAGAGGATTCCACCAAGCATCAAAATGCCGCCGAAGAATGTGTACAGCAAAAACTTCATGGCTGCGTAATCGCGACGTGGACCGCCCCAGATTGCAATTAGGAAATACATCGGCACCAACTCGAATTCATACATGATGAAGAACATGATCAAATCGAGCGAGACAAAGACACCGAGAATGGAGAATAGAAGGAGCATGACGAAGCTGTAGTAGAGCTTCGGGCGCATGGTGATAGTTTCGCTTGCCCATATAGAGAAGAAGCCGATGATAGTAGTCAATACGACCAGGCACAAACTCATGCCGTCTACGCCGATGTGAAAATCGACGGGAAATGGCAAGGTCACCCAGCGCGACATTTGACTGAATTGAAAGCCTGCTTGATTGACGTCGAACATTGTGGCCATCCACACTGAAACGATAACCATCAATCCACTCGTTATAAGAGCAAATTTGCGAGCCATCTCTGGTTTGGAGAGCGCAATGATTAGTGCTCCAGCCAGTGGCAAGAAAAAGATGATGGCAAGTATTTGGTGCGGAATCTGATCTGGGGTCACGGTTTTCTCCAACTCTTTTAAAGGCTTTTAGTAAACCCTTTAGCTGCTTGTGGCAGTAAGCGTTGCATCAGTATAACGAGGCCGTTATTCCAACTTCTACTGATATGTTGCAATTTACTGTTGTTAAGGGGCGTACCGAAAAATTCTAAACAACCGCTGCGCGTGGCTGTTAAGGCTTATCGGCTGATGATTTTGCCGTTTGTATATAGGACTTGGTTGACGCATTCTAAGACTAATAGTTTTTCACACCGACTATAGCTGCCGTTATCAAGCGCGTTTGAGCCATGTATATTGTGTACGTTTAGAACCCGATTCAGCTTCGTCAGACTTGGAGAACCCATCTTGCCACCGCTAGCTCAAATAGTTAACAGCGCCTGGATCATCGTATTAGCGCCGTTTATCACAGGATTAATAATCATCCTGGGCTTACGAAAATCCAAAACCGCATCGATGCTTTTGTCAGTCGGCACAGTCACTTATGGCTTCATCCACTCACTTTTAATATTTTTCGCTTTGTCGCAAGATCCGTCGCTTGCTGCCCGCACTCCGCTTGATTTCCCCTGGTTCGTATCAAGCAGTTTCACTCTATCTATAGGAGTGCTGGTTGATAATTTGGCCGCGATGATGCTTATCGTCGTTACCGCCGTCAGCTTGCTGGTGCAGGTTTACACGCACGGATATATGCGTGAAGACAACAGCTATTCGCGCTTCTACGCTTATCTATCTCTTTTTACCGGTTCAATGCTCGGGCTCGTTGTCGCCACCAATTTATTTCAGATGTATTTCTTCTGGGAACTTGTTGGTGTTTGCAGTTACTTCTTGATTGGTTACTGGTGGTACAAAGAGCCGGCCGCCAAAGCCTCTCTCAAAGCATTCCTTGTTAACCGTATTGGCGATGCGCTTTTTCTCGTCGGTATTTTGATGTTGTTTGCTGCCACCAAAGATTTCTGGGGTGGTCATACTGTTCTTGCCTTCACCGGCGCTGGTGGCTACGATCTCGCTTCCGTCATCCAAAAAGCACTCGCTTCAGGCTCTCTCACTTATTGGGGTGTGCCCGGCCTTTTCGTTTTGTCGATGTTGATTTTCTGTGGACCTGTTGCTAAGTCTGCTCAATTTCCTTTCCATGTCTGGTTGCCAGACGCCATGGAAGGTCCTACACCAATTTCTGCTTTAATCCACGCCGCCACCATGGTTGCTGCTGGAGTTTATCTTGTGGCTCGCGCTTATCCTTTGTGGTTGCCACCATCAGGTATGGAAAGCAGCCCTGGTTTGCAAATCATCTCGTGGGTCGGTGGTTTTACAGCCTTCATGGCAGCCACTATCGCTATGAGTCAAAACGACATCAAGCGCACGCTTGCCTGGTCGACAGTTTCACAGCTCGGTTATATGTTCGTTGGACTTGGCTGCGGTGCTTTCACCGGTGGTTTATTTCACCTGTTCAATCATGCCTTCTTTAAAGCGATGCTTTTCCTCTGTAGTGGTGCGGTCATTCACGGCATTCATGGCGAGCAAGATATGCGCAAAATGGGCGGCTTGTTCAAATCGATGCCCAAGACTGCCTGGTGCTATTTGATTGGTTGTATTTCGATTTCCGGCTTTCCGGGCTTTAGTGGATTCTTCTCGAAAGATACGATCATCGCCGGCGCCTGGCATGTTGATAAAGCGCTTGCTGTGCTGATGATCCTCACGGCAGCCATGACTGCGTTCTATATGTTTAGATCGTTCTACATGACTTTCTGTGGTGCCTATCGCGGTGATGCTCATCCGCATGAATCACCACTTTCAATGACCGTGCCTTTAATGGTGCTTGCGGTACCTTCAATTTTCTCTGGTTACCTTGGTGTAAATCCGTCAGCCTGGGGCGAATTCGGTAAACTCATTACCGGTGGCGTCGGTTCTGAATTCGGCAATCACTTTGCTTCGTTTGTTTATTTCCGCCATCCAGAAGCTGAAGCCATCAATGGCGGCGTCATGTTATGTTCAGTAGCAGCGGCTCTCGGTGGCTGGGCGATTGCACATATGGTTTATCAAACCAAGTCGCTTTCAATCAACTCGGCTATCGTCAAGAACATGCCTGCTTTGTACAAATTCTCGCTCAACAAGTGGTATTTCGACGAGCTCTATATGGCTGTAGCGACAGGTGCCGTTGGTCTGTTTACGTTCATGTGGGAATTTGTCGACAAATTCTTTGTTGATTCTTTTATCGTCAATGGTGCAGCCCATGCCACAGAGATATTCGGCAAGCTTTTGACGAAATCACAAAACGGTCGCGGTCAATACTATGCAATCGCAATCTTCGGTTGGGTTGCTGTGATAACGCTGGCTACGTTCTTCTTGAGACCGTAATTTATAAATCTGGAGTGGAAAGAGAATGAGTACCGATCACGGACATAATGGTCATGGCGCCGACGCAAGTACTGGGCATGATTCTCATGGTGATTCGCATGGCGGCGGGCACGGCGATGGTGCGCCAAACTTTCCTTTTGGCGAAGTGATCCCGGAGAAAAACTGGCAAGAGAGCGTTCTCGTTCTTTTTTGTATGGTTGTACTCGTTGGCTTCGTCTGGTTGTTTTTTCAGTTTATGTCTGTGCCGATTCCAGCAGTTGTGGCTGAGGGCGGCGATGAAGTGAACGCTCAGCGCAGCGAACATTCTGTCAAAGGCGAAAGTAATGTCCAGGTAATTGATGTGCCAAAGGCTGTCACTGGTACAACCAATTCGCCCGAAGGACACGTAGAAACTGTGAACCCGGCGCAAACACCGCAATCGCCTACTGCCAGTCCTGCAGCAAATCCTGCCGTTCAAGCAGTGCCAAACGGTTCTGCTAAGTAGTCAGCAAAGTAGTCTGATTACAAAGACCTTATGTAAATGCTTGCTCTCAAGCCGTTACCTTAAGCCTGGCCCTTGGCGCCTCATGGCAAGGTTATGTTATCTTATTCAAGTCTGGATAAGGCATTAGTCTGGAAGCACCCTATGCGTTTATCGCTGCGGAACGATTGTGGCTCAATCGTTGCAAGGGGCGCCATCAAGGCTTGTTGCATTGCCAGTCGAAAGTCAGTTGTGAACAACTGGCTGGAAGACACCATTTGAGCCTTGGAAGTCCATCTCGCATCTTTTGAAAACTCGGTGAGGAGTGCAAATGCAGGAAGTCACAATTGGTATTGCAGGGGCAGCCGGCGACGGTCTCGATAAGTCTGGCGATACTTTAGCCAGAGCATGCGGACGAACTGGTCTGCATGTATATGCATACAACTGCTATCAATCGATAGTACGCGGCGGTCATATTTTTCTTAAAGTCCGCATCGCTGACAAAAAAATCACAAATCACGGCGACAAGTTGAACGCCGTTATCTGTTTGAATCAAGATTCAATCGAACGTCATGCTCCAGAAGTGGAAGAAGGCGGCGTCATTATTTTCAATTCCGATAAATTGAAATGTGACCCATCGCTCGTTCGTAAAGGCGTTCAAGTTCTAGGTTTGCCAATGGCAACCGTCACCGCCGACGTTGTCGCCGAGCACGGTCCCCTTCAAGCAATCATGCAAAATACGGTTGCTGTCGGCGCCGTTTTGCAGCTTGGCAAATTGAGTCTCGAAGAAGCCTGCAAAGTCATGGACGATACCTTCGGCCACAAAGGTCAAAAGATTGTCGATCTCAACATTGGCTTGCTCAAAGCCGGTTATGAATTCGCTGCCAAAAATGCAAAGCCATTCACCACCGAGTGGAAATTCAGCAAAGAACGTCGTCCGTTCGTTACCGGCAACGAAGCTATGGCAATTGCCGCAGCAAACGCTGGATGCAAATTCTATTCTGCTTATCCAATGACTCCAGCTTCAACCATTCTTCACTGGATGGCTGCTCACACCAAAGACACAGGCATCTGCGTCAAACAAGGTGAAGACGAACTGGCTGTTATGAATATGACGATCGGTGCTGGTATTGCTGGCGTTCGTTCAATGTGCGCAACTGCCGGTGGTGGCTTCGCTCTGATGACTGAAGCTCTCGGCATGGCTGGCATTATGGAAGTGCCAATGGTTTGTGTTGAAGTACAACGCGGCGGGCCTTCCACCGGTTTGCCAACCAAAACCGAACAAGCTGACTTGTTCCAGGTTTATGGCGCATCGCAAGGTGAATTCCCTCGCTTGATCGTGGCTCCGCGTGACGTTGAAGATGCTTACAAAACCACAATCGATGTTTTCAACTACGCTGATAAATATCAGTTGCCTGTTGTAATCATGTCTGATTTGTTACTTTCTGAGCACCCAGAAACCGTTGAAGAATCAGTCTTCACCGCTCCTGTCAAAATCGACCGTGGTGAAATCGTGACCGAATGGGATGAAAGCAAAGGCAAATATAAGCGCTACGAATTTACCAAATCTGGTATTTCGCCACGCGCCTTGCCTGGCACGAAGAACACAACTTATGTTTCGGCTTCTGACGAAAAAGACGAAGAGTCTATTCTCATCTCCGACATGTTCACATCACCACCGGTTCGCCGCATGATCTTCCAGAAGCGTCAACGCAAGATGGACGGTTTGCTCAAAGAGTTGCCAGCACCAAAACTCGAAGGACCAGCTGATGCTGATGTCACACTAGTTTGCTGGGGATCAACTGCTGGTGTCGTAGAAGAAGCTATCGAAAGATTAGCTGCTGAAGGCATCAAAGCTAACTTCATCGTGGGCAAATGGATTCTTCCATTCCACGCTAAAGAGTTCACTGAAATCTTGAGCCAATGCAAAAAGAAAATCTCAGTTGAAATGAACTACACCTCCATGTTCGCTCGCTACCTGCGCAGCGAAACAGGCATCGGCATGGACGGTCATGTAACCAAGTACGACGGTGAACCGATCGAACCAAGTTATGTGGTTGAACACGTCAAACGTATTTTGGCTGGCAAAGAATTAGATCTCGATCTATCTGAAGCAGAAGCCAAAGAAGTTGCATATCACTACTTGCGCACTCACTTCCAAGAAAAATTGCGTCCAGTCAAGCTCACTCGCGAAAGCGCGAATGGTCACGGCGAACCAGTTTGGACCGTGGAGTTAGCGGAGCGCGTTTCAGGTTCTAAGGGCGCAACCATGAAAATCGGTGCTGTCACCGGTTCTACCTATTCGTTTGAAAAACACGAATTGGCAACAGCTAAGTAGAACTCAGTAATAAACAGCACAGACTTAAAGCTTAAAGCGAGGTTTTGATAAAACAATGGCAACTGTAATTGAGCTTCCGATTGAAACATACAAAGGACCAGTCGAACCAGACTGGTGCCCTGGTTGTGGAGACTTCGGCGTTTTGAAATCGATTCAAACCGCTGCTGGTCGTCTGGGAATCGAGCCACACAATTTGATGATCGTATCCGGTATCGGCTGCTCATCGAATCTTCCTGGTTTCATTCACGCCTACGGTACCCACAGCTTGCACGGACGCGCAGTCCCTGTAGCAACTGGTATCCACCTGGCAAACACCGATATGAAAACTGTCATCACCGGTGGTGACGGAGACGGATACGGAATCGGCGTTGGTCACTTGATTCACGCTATGCGTCGTAATCTGGACATGACCTATATCGTCATGGACAACCAGATTTATGGTTTGACGACAGGTCAAACTTCACCAACAACCTCGATTGGTCAGAAAACCAAATCGACCCCACAGGGTAACGTTGAAACACCATTGAACCCGCTGGCTCTGGCCATCACCTCTGGTGCAACATTTGTTGCTCGCGCTTTCTCTGGTGAAGCCAAACAACTATCGCAAATCATTCAAGACGCTATCGCCCACAAGGGCTTCTCACTAATTGACGTCTTCAGCCCATGCGTCACTTTCAATAAAGTGAATACATACCCATGGTTCAAAGAACGCGTTTATAAGCTGGAAGACCAGAACTGGGACCCAAGCAATTTCGATGCTTCTGTAGCTAAATCGTTTGAATGGGGCGATAAAATTCCACTGGGCGTTCTGTACAAAACAGACCTGCCAACTTACGAAGATAGTGAACCAGCTTTCAAAGCAGGCGCTCTCGTTAAACAGAAACTTGGTTTCTCAAGTGACCTGACCAAGAAGTTAATTCAAGAACTGATCTAGCAATTGCTATTCGCTTTTTGTGTGTCATCTAAATTTTGACCTGGTTTAGATGATGTGTAGTGAGTGATTCAATCTAGTTCACAAGAAATAGGCAGTTGCTCTAGTGGCAGCTGTCTTTTTCTTTTAGACTATGACGACGCGGGTTGATACTTTTTAGACTGGAGTTTGATATGCCGAATCTAGTGAGACTTACCAAACTAGTGATAGTTAGTTTTCTGGTCAGCGTTTTTCAATGTGTCCAGGCGGCTGAGCAGACGCCCACCCAGTTTTATCTACAATTCCACCAGAAGTGTTTGGCAGTCTCTTCTCCTAAAGCCTTGTTCGCTTGGCGCTCAAAAGATTCAATCGCTCGCGATCAGCCAATGACTGACGATGAAATTGAAGCTGTCTATCCAATGATCAAGGACATGATGTCCAAAAAGGTAACTGTAATATCAGAAGAAATAAAGGGAGATCGAGCGACTTTGAAAGTGACTGGTGAAGTACCAAATGTGGGCGACCTAGCCGATGCCGCTAAATCCAGCAAACCAGTAAAAAAGGGTGTAGCTGAGACCGCCGCCACCAAACCAGCTGCCGCAAAGCCCGAGCAAGCAGTAGGAGTCGTCCTTCTGGTTAAAGAAGACGGTCAATGGAAAATGGATCACGAAAGCTGGACCGTTCGCTAATTATTTCCGAGAAAGAAAATAACTGGCAAAATTAGTCTTCATTTCCTGTCTCAAAGACTCAAGCTTCGCGGGAGTGTGCGAGCCGAAGCGAGCGAAGAGTTCTTTGTGTTGTTCCAGTTCTTCGTACCATTCTTTGTCGTTTAATCGCATCAGCTCACCGAATCTGGTGCTGGTCATGCTTTCGAGACCCACCCAGTTCATGTCCGTGTACTTAGGCAAGAAACCAATTGGTGTGCCGAGTGCCGACACTTCGTGGTGCAAACGATCGATAATCCACTTCATAACGCGCATGTTTTCTCTAAAACCTGGCCAGAAGAATTTGCCGTCTTGGTCTTTGCGGAACCAGTTGACGAAGAAGATTTGAGGCGGATGTTTGACCGCTTTGCCCATCTTCAACCAGTGGTCGAAATAACTACCCATGTTGTATCCACAAAATGGCAGCATCGCAAAAGGATCGCGTCTGACCCGACCGACTTCGCCAGTGGCAGCAGCTGTTGTTTCCGAACCCATTGTGGCGGCTAAATAGACGCCCTGAGCCCAATCTTTGGCTTCTGTTACGAGAGGAATGGTTTTGCTCTGACGACCGCCGAAAATCAAAGCGCTCAAAGGCACTCCATCGGTGTTGTCGCATTCGCTGTCTAAAGTCGAGCAATTAGCAATGGGCACGGTAAAACGCGAGTTGGGATGCGCTGCAGGTGTCTTAGAGGCGGGAGTCCAGGGTTGTCCTTGCCAGTCGGTTAATTTTTCTGGTGTCTTTTCGGTTAAACCTTCCCACCAGACATCGCCGTCTTCTGTGAGCGCAACGTTGGTATAGATGCAATTGCCTTGATCGAGCATAGCTATAGCGGCTGGATTAGATATGATGCCGGTACCTGGTGCGACTCCAAAGAAGCCATTTTCGGGATTGATGGCATGGAGGCGACCATCTTTGCCTGGCTTAATCCAGGCGATATCATCACCAATTGTGGTTACTTTCCAGTCTTTAAAAGATTCTGGTGGTAGCAACATCGCCAAATTAGTTTTGCCGCAAGCACTCGGAAATGCTGCTGCAACATAATCTTTTTTGCCTTCTGGTGAAGTCACGCCCAAGATGAGCATGTGCTCTGCCAGCCAGCCTTCTTCTTGAGCCATACTGGAGGCGATGCGCAGAGCAAAACATTTTTTGCCAAGCAAAGCGTTGCCACCATAGCCGCTACCAAAAGACCAGATTTCACGAGACTTTGGAAAATGCACGATGTATTTATGTTCGGCATTACATGGCCATGGCACATCTTTTTGACCGGGCGCAAGTGGCGCACCAACTGAGTGCATACATGGTACGAACGCACCGTCAGCTCCGAGCACTTCAATCACTTTGCGTCCCATGCGCGTCATAATTTTCATGCTGGTGACTACATAGGGTGAATCAGAAATCTCCACGCCGATTTGCGAGATTGGCGAACCAAGCGGCCCCATTGAGAAAGGAACGACGTACATTGTGCGTCCGCGCATGCAGCCAGTAAATAATTTGTTCAAGGTGGCGCGCATTTTAGTTGGCTCGATCCAGTTGTTGTTTGGACCAGCTGTCTCTTTGTCATCGGCACATACATACGTGCGTTCTTCGACACGGGCAACGTCGGATGGATCTGACCAGGCGAGAAAACTGTTGGGACGTTTGAGAGGATTGAGTCGCTTAAAGGTTCCGGCTTTGACCATCTCATCGCAGAGCGCGTCGTATTCCTCTTGCGAGCCATCACACCAGACCACACTGTCAGGCTCACACAAAGCGGTCATCTCTTCGACCCACGCGAGTAACTTTTTGTTTGTTACCGGGTACGACATTTTGACTCCTGCATTTTTGCGCATCGCCGTTGGCATGTTCAGGGTTTGCATATAACTCTCTTGTTCTTGCAAGGCTCTATCCTCTTTTCGCTTCCGTTTGGATAACGGGAAAAGTTCTCAGGCTGGTAGCCGTATCTCAGACTGAGCATTTGGTGATTTCGAGGTCGGTGAGATCTCTTTGAGTTTGAGTGTCAAAGACGGAAAACAATCATCAAATGGTCCCTCTTTACATCTCTAACTTATCGTAAGTCGCGTCAGGACAGCATATAAACTAAGCTGATGATTAAGATTTTGAAGACCTAACCGAGGACGTATCAATGATTGCACTGCTGAAATATTGTCATATCCCGACCAGAAAATTTACATTCTTAAAATTAGGATGTCTTTAGATCACTATTGCATATGTGCCAGATCGCCAAGCAGGCTCATGCTTTTCACGAGTTTGCAAAGCAATATTAAAATCATCAGCAAATTGCTGAATTTGCTTTTTCGAGCGAAATAGCAGCTTTAGATTATATTTTGGTCATCTGGCGAGGGGTGCGGAACCTCAGTCAAACTCGGCGCCTCGAGGGCTATTGGGCGCACTCAGTTGCCTATAAAATTGGAAGCAATGACAAAAGCAGTACCAAACAGAAAAGAGATCTTGAGCCGTCTTGCGCAGCTCGAGATTTTGCTTAGTCGCCTGCAGGACGAACTTTTTGTTTGCGAGCACAAAAACACAGTTGTTCAGGATTGCATTGATAGGGCAGACAAAACACTAAAGAGCGCTGTACAAAAACTCAGTCGCGGAGATTTTGAAACAGCAACACATCTAGCGAATGTGGTCTATTTGCGACTAAATTTTGGCCGGCAATTAATGGTTGCAGAAATTCTAGAGAGTGAAATTGGCGAATCGGAATTCTTGCAATTAACTGAAGTGGAAGCGGTTCATGAATCGGTTCTGACCGCGTCTTTTGCGAAGTCCGATCGTATCATTCGCGAATTTATCGAGCAGTGCAAAACTAAGCACATTTAAAGCACATTGAACGAGCTGGTTGAATAAAATGGAATGGGTGCGAAAAATCGAGAATTATTTTCAGACACCCAAAGTGTCTACGCGCAAAGCACTCGATTTACTCGTGCAAGCCATCGCAGAAACAAATAAGTTTGTAGAGATTACCCAAAGTAGCCTCAAAAGTCGGGCGCTCGCTCATTTATCGTTAGCTGAGGAGCAGCACAATGCCGCACTTAAGCATTTTCAGCAAGAGGAATATTCAGCCTGTCAGAGGTTGATTGAACAATCCTCGACGCATTTGCAAATGGCTCAAATGCTCCTAGATGGGCTAAGCGAGGTGGAGACAAATACGATTGCTGCTAGTTTTGATTTCCCGAAAGATTCCACTGAATATTTACTCAATTATCTACTCGAATCCATCGCCAGAACCAAATTGATAGTCGAGTCTGGCAATCTTCACGTCAGTCAAAAAGCGCAAGATATTTTGTTTGAGACGGTAAAAGTAGCGAAGCATTCATTGAGCGCTTTGAAAAACGAGGAGACTAAAGACGCACGTCACTTTTGCGTGGCAGCTCTTTTACTGCTTACAAGAGTTTGCGCGCTATTATCCATTGATAATCGACAATCATCCTGGAAAATAGAATTTCCAGAAACGGCAATTGATGAACCAGTCGCACGGGTGCGCCATGTGATTGACGAGATGACCAATTGCCTCAATTTAATAGCTGACGCCGGCATAGTAAACTCGGCTAAAATCGAAAGACACTTCAAAGAAGCAGAGGAACATTTGGGTGAATGCGTGGCGGCGATTATGGATGGCGAAATTTACTCGGTGGGAAATTCTGCAGTTGCTGCTCTCTCGGAGCTTGATTTGTGTCGGCAACTGTCTGCACATTCAGCTTCTACAACTGAGTCCGATGATGAAAGAGCGAAATTTTCAGCAGATCGCAGTTTCAAAGCCCTAGAGAGCGAATCGGCAAAAATAGTTCGTATTGCCCAGAAGGTTGCAGTGAGAGACTTTCGCATCTTTCAGCGCCGAATGGATTCGACTCTTGTCTATTTTGGGCGTGCCGCATTTCAATTTAAAGAGGATAATTTACCGGAGGCCCTTAGATTAGCGACGGCTGCTTACCTAGATCTTGACTTTGCCTGGCAGATTGCTTTGACCACAGCTAAACCGGAATATCGAGATACTGAATTTTAAAGGAGTTTGCATTGCCACCACTGCTGTCGAATTATTATTTGACGTACAAATGCAATTCACGTTGTACATATTGCGACATCCCCATCAAAGCCGAAAACATTGGCATCAAAGAAACGAGCCCTGAAATCATCATTGAAAATCTGGCTGCTCTCAAGCGGTTGGGTGTCAAAGTTGTTGATTTTACCGGTGGAGAGCCACTTCTTTATCGGCACATCGTCACCGTTTTAAAAGCAGCCAAGCAAATGGGATTGATGGTTAGCCTGGCTAATACAGGCACCTTGTATCCGCGCATCGCCAAAGATATCGTTGGTCTCGTTGACGATTTAAAATTTTCACTATCAACGACAGATGCAGTTGCTTACAGCAAAGAAAGAGGAATTGATGGCTACACCAAAGTCATCGAAAGTATAAAGCTGGCGCAGAGCCTCGGTGAAACACCATCGATTATCTCTACTGCTACTCCCGAGTCGATAGGGGGAATGGAAGAGGTCGTGAGGTTGGCTCAAGACCTTGGTATCATCATGTATTTGCAGCCAGTTTTCGACTATTGTGAAAACGACACTTTGCAAAAAGAAGGGATTGAACAAATCAAAAAATTGGCTCAATACGACAATGTTGATGTTAACTGGGCTTTCATGGAATTTTATCTTGATGGTGGCAATCAGAAAGATAAGCCACGCTGCCGAGCCGTTAGCTCTGTTGTGGTAGTGTCACCAGATGACCATTTGTTGTTGCCTTGCTACCACATGCATGATGAAAGAGTGAAAATCACGCATAAAAATGGACGCTCAAACCTCGATGAACTCTGGCACAGCGCACATGTGCAGCAAAAACGCAAAGATGAAGGCTCGTGGGATTTCTGTCAGGGGTGCACTATATGGTGCTATTTCGAACCGTCGTTCTACTGGCCACCTGACAAATATTTTTTCTTGCATATGAAGAGCAAAGGACACTGGGCTCAACAAAAATTGAAATTGATGATTGAAAGCAAAACTGGCATCAAATTGAGCCGTCATCTAGCTCCTCGAAAGTCGGCTGCGCCTCAAGGTGTGCATGCCAATGAGCACGCGCAAGTAAGCGTGGCGGTGCAAATTACACCATCGCAAAAATCATCACGTGAATAACGTTAATAAAGGATGCTATCTCAGGGCAGCAGTGCTTGTGCGATAGAGTCGACAGAATTGGGCGATATCACGAGAGTCAAATCACTGTTAGTGTGCGATTCAAGTCTTAATACGACTGGCCAGTTTTTGATGCAGCTGATTTTCTTCTGCAATTCGGTGATTGCACTTTCATCCACGCTGTAGCTGTTTTCAACGATTTGCTCGTGCGTGCAATCAGCTGCATCGACGCGGTATTTATATTTAACTTTGTAGCCTTCTTGCATCAGGGATTTTTCCAGCAAGTTTGCGATTTTTTCGCCACCGCGTGGATATTTCAAAGTGATGGTGAGATCGTTGTCGCCTTTAGGGCGATTGTTTTTATCGCGCACATCGAGTTCAGCTGCGTATGCTTCATCGGCTGCATGTGCGTCACGATCGGTGGATTGTCCAAGTGTTATATCGGCTGCCGTTAAATTCGTGCCGAGCAGCCGATTGAAGACAATTGCTGCACCGGTTGGATCGGGCATCCAGTAACTGCCACCATGAATGCTTGTCGCTTTGCCTGGTAGCATTGCTGTTTCGACCTGGCTGGCTTGAATGTTTTTGCCAAAGGCGGCAATTCGGACCATATCTTCGAACTTCATATCAGTTTCTACATATTCGTCAGCCAGCTTGAACAGTTCAGGCAGTTTGAAAATGACTGTTGGCTCTTTTAACTTTTGCGTGATGGCGCGCATAAACCACTGCTGTCTGTCGATGCGACCAATGTCGCCGCGCGCATCATGCCGAAAACGCACGTACTCTTCCATTTGCTCAGGCGTCAAAGTGTGCATACCAGGCTCGAGATTGACGTGTAGATTGCCTGCATGATCTGTATAGCGCATCTTTTTTTCAATTAAGATATCGGCGGGTCCAAGCACATGAAAAACTTTGCGCAATCCCTGCACATCAATTGCGACATAGTGATCGACATGAACGTCGAAAGCCTCCTCGACAGTTTGCACGGCCAGCTCGGGCCCGCCAAGGGCATGGGCTGAATTGATTTTGTCTGTGCCGTGACCATCTGCGAGTTTGACGCGACTGTCGCGGGGAATGGAGACGATTCCTACTTTTTGCGTGTCAGGGTCCAGACTGACGAGCATCATCGTGTCTGAGCGAGTATTGAGAAATCGCTGGGTATTGCGTCCGTTTGAGTCCACTCCCATCAAGAGGATGTTGACGCGTCCGGGCAAGCTGGAGATTTTTTCGCCTTTACCAGAGATGATGTTTGCTGCGCGGTCGGGCAGGCGCATAATATCTTGCGCCAGGGTCTGGCTTTGCGTGGCGAAGGTATCTCGCCTTTTTACGTCACAAATGACCGTGCCAATTGTGACGCCTATCACCACCGCAATAGTGATCTGCAGCCAGTTAAGCGGTGACGAGGGGGGCGGGGTTTTTTGATAGCTACGCAATTGAATATTCCACGGCGATGTGGGACTGTTTACAACCGCCTATTTGATCTAACCCAGAGCCGAATTTGATTTAACGCTCGGGCACTATCCTCTTAGCAGATTTTACGAGTCTTTGACAATCTCACCTGTAAGCGTGACAGGCTGGAAAATTAGCCAGCTCAGCAGGTTCTTGTGAGTTATGCCAAATGGGTATATTTTTCTCGGAGCAAAGACCTCGTGAATCCTGCTAAATGCTCCCGGATTCTGCACCTGAAAGAGTTAAGCTATAGCAGAAGCAGGTCTCCAATCTTTGAAATCTTTGAAACTGTTTTTTAAACCGGCTCTCTAGAAGTAAAAAAATGTCCGCCGCAAATTCTGCAGAACAAACTCAATTAAAAGGACCGAGCGGCTTTATCGAGTATCGCGGACAGATGCTCGTCGTTGATTATGGGCGTATTTATCTGGAATCAGAATCATACGGATTTCTTTGTGAGGATGGATTTCTTAAGGAAACCTCGCCCTTTTTTGGCACCAAAGAGCGTAAACAAACATTGTGGATAGATGAGCTGCCTGGGTGCGTTTTTAGAGGAATTGACACAAACGGCCTGGCTCTGGAGTTACCGGCTGCTGAGCCCGGACCGAGCGGTGACCTGGTCTACAACAATTTGCCTTTCGATGTCGTCAACGGCAGAATCGTCACTAAAGACCACCGTTATGTCGGAGATTTGGATGAGGCAGGGCGCGTTCACGTGCGCGTGGCAGACTCGCCTGATTTTAAGCGACTAGTAGACGAATATGCTCAGCTGCATACAACTTTCGTCGGCGAAAACGCACAAGGTGAAGAGTGGGAATTTGAATACGCAAGACCACTAAACAGGCGCGACAAGACGTACGTCGACAATGAAATCATTCGTTATTTCGAAGACTTCGACAAATTGACCGGACCTCAAAAGAAGTACGTTCTTGAGTCTTTGCACCTCTGGTCTGCTTGCGGTCTTTTGCAGGTGGTGCGCAAGAGTGAAGGCAATTGCATGCTCGGCAATATCAAGCACGGAGCAGCCGGTGTCACTGCTGTAAGAACCGGTTATGTCACGCTCGATCGCACCGAATTTGAAAAAGAAATTGACCTATTTCGACGATTTGGTACTCTTGCCGTCATGACCTCTCCGCAAAAGCCATATCTGGAAGTAAGAGTCAATCTCGTGGTGGCACATGAATTTGGACACCAGGTGGAATTCTGTCTTTCGCAAGCAACGCAAGAACGCATTCGGGAAATGTATGAGGAACGCTTGAAAAATTGTAACCGCGTGCATCCAAGACCGCGCGGATATGAGGGTTATTGTGAGTTGCTCGAACCGCAACAAGTGGCACAACGTTTCTTTATGTCTGGTTATGCTCGCTCATCTCACCATGAATATTGGGCGGAATGTCTGGCGGCCTTTTCAATAAAAGAAGGACGTGAGAAATTGAAGGCGTGCGATAAACCGGTTCATGATTTGCTTGTCGAACTCGTGTTGAAGCCGCAAAATCTTGTCAGTCGCGTGGTCAGCGACTCGATTATGAGTTTGCAGAGTAGTCTGCATTTGGGTGGAGAGTTCCACCAAGATATTTTGCAAAATTGAGATTTAAGGACAAAAAAGTGCGGCGTTTACAGTCATCTCCTAAATTCAAATTTTTCGAATTTACAGTTTTGACTGCCATGTTTTTGCTCAATTCAACGTTCCTGCAGGCTGTTTTAGCCGATGAAGGAAGTGGCGCAGCGAGCGACAAGTCCATGGGAGCTTCTGCAGCAACATCATCAGGCTCTGAAGCCCCTGCAGCAGACGCGCCGACCATGACAGCACCTGCTCCTGGAGATAGTAGTGGTGTTTCTGAGCCTGCTTCAAGTTCAAGTTCAAGTTCAACACCTGCTGCCGCCGAAACGCCAGCTCCGACTCCTGCGGAAACTCCAACCACTGCTCCGGCACCAACTGAAGTTCCCTCTCTTGCTCCAGCTCAGTCGCCGACTCTTGCTCCAGAGCAACCGGCCTCAACGCTTGTGCCATCACCAAGCGATCTCGTTACGCAAACTCCGCAGATGGCTATTGATCCGGTTCTTGCTAGTTCTTACAGCAACCGTTTGGGCAAAATGGAAGAAATTGCCTTTGGTGCTTCGTACGCTGAGCACGAGTTGAATGATCGAATTGATCATCTGGAAGAAGAGCTTTTCAAAAGCAAAATCAGCGGTCCGCCAGATGTGCGCATCATGAAACTTGAATTGAGAGTGTTTGGACAAAGTGCTTTTACTGGTGGCTCCCAGGCACCAAGAGGCGCTGGCTATTTCCCGTTTGCGCCTGGTCCGGCTGCTACTACGCCAATCGTGCCGCCCACTCAGATTGCTTCAGCTGGTGGACCTGGTGTCACTGCGCCTCCTTATAGTGGTGGCAATGCACCACCGGTGATTATTCCAGGTGTTCCCTCCAATCAGCCTCCAGTAAATCAACCCGTGCAGGCACCACAAACTCCTCAATATCAACCGCAGTCTCAACAGCCATATCAATCGTATTCGCCTGCACAACAGCCAGTTACCCCAAAGCCTCCTGTAAATACTGCGCCACCATATGCAGTGCCGCCTTATCAAGGTACACCATATTCTGGCAACGGTTACTATTCTAATCAAAGCTATGGATCACAAAGACCGCCAGCTAACAATGGTTCGTATGGTTATGCTAATCCCTACGGTAATCAGAATTATCAGCAGAGTCCGTCTTCCTATTTGCCCCCTCAGAGCAATCCTTACCAGTATGGTGCTGGTACTCAACCTTATTCTGGTCAGGGCTATCAGCAATATCAACCTTATCGACAGCCGCCGCTACAGCAGCCGTCTATGCCGCAACAGCCTTACATTCAGCCTTATCAACAATATCCGCCTGCGCAATATCCGCCACCAAGCACGCCGACGTTAATACCACCGGAAGTTACTCCAGTGCCTGTGCAGACACCTTCTTCAAAGAATTCAGCAGCTTGCGAAAAAGTGGCAAACTCTATTCCTCAATCGGCCAAAGATGGTGACTATTTCGCTAACATAAGACACTTGGTCGGCGGTACAACTATGCACTGGCAAACTTTTCCGGTGATTGTGCGTTTGCCTAAAGACAGCCCAGACTCATGGCGCCGTGCTCTGGAAGGTGATTTGAAAAAGTGGGGACAGTATGTGCCGCTGAGCATCGCCAAAGCTGACGAAAAAGCGAAAGTGGATGTTCAATTTGTAAATAAATTGCCTGCCAAAATTTTGGGAGTAACTCGAATTGACGGCTCTGCCGATGACTTGAAAGTTACAGTTTTCGTTTTGCGACCGACATTCTATCCTTCTGAAATTCCAGAAAATGTTTTGCAACATGTGTTTGCGCATGAATTGGGACATGCCTTGGGGTTATTAGGGCACAGTACGAATAGCGCCGATGTCATGTACATACATGACGATAAGCAAGATAAAGCGGGCAAGTCAGCCAGAGTCGAAGCGCTTTCTGCTGGTGATAAAGTAAAACCCCAATTTGGTAGCGACAAACCCAGTGGTCGCGACCTCAATACTTTGAAAAAGCTCTATATGAGCGCGCCTTTGCCTTCTGGCTTTAAACTGGAGCAACCTTTAGAGTATTCAACAACTATCTTGGACATCTGAGATATCTGAAGATATTCTTGTCACTGCTTGATTTTGCGTGGACTCGGTGGACAATTAGGTTCTCTAATGAGGTTTTCCCATGCCAGTTGACGTCGAACAGATTTCCATCGCTCACAGTCCAGATTCAGATGACGCCTTTATGTTCTATGCGCTCGCCAAAGGCAAAGTGGATACAAAGGGTCTGAAAATCAATCAGGTGATGAAGGACATTCAAACGCTCAACGAAGAAGCGAAAAAAGGCCTGTATGAAGTAACAGCCATATCATTTGGGGTGTATCCAGAAATAGCCGACCGTTATGCTTTGATGCCATGCGGATCGAGCATGGGCGATAAGTACGGTCCCATTATCGTCGCCAAAAAACATCTTAGCGATGAGCAATTAAAGCAAGCGAAAATTGCTGTTCCGGGGAAACAGACTACAGCATGGCTTGCACTGCAATTATTTCAACCGGGATTGAACGCTGTGATGATGCCATTCGACCGCATTCTTGACGCAGTCGCATCAGGTGAAGTCGACGCGGGGCTGTTGATTCACGAAGGTCAGCTCACATACAAAGACTTGGGCCTTGCAAAAATTGTCGACCTTGGCGAATGGTGGCATGACTTGACTGGTTTGCCGTTGCCCCTTGGTGGCAATTCAGTGCGCAAAGACATTGGCGCACAGCGCATGAAAGACGTTACCGAAATTTTTAAAGCATCCGTTGTCTATTCGCTGGAGCATCGCAAAGAAGCTCTCGAATACGCTCTTTCGTTTGCCCGCGATATGGAAGAAACACTCGCCGATAAGTATGTCGGCATGTACGTCAATGAACGCACAGTTGATTTTGGTGATGATGGGCGAAAGGCTCTGCGTCTCATGTTTGATATGGCCTATGAAAAAGGAATTTTAAAAGAGCCAGTCAAAATTGAATTCGTAGAAATTTAAGGTGCATCTATGGAAACGACTGAAAATGTAGGCTGGGAAAATTATCTTGAAGCCGCACATAAAGCTCGAAACTTAGCGCGTTACGCTGACGCTGAAAAGCTCTATGAAAAGGCGCTTGTTGAAGCTGAAAAAGTCATGAAGGAAGGCGTCGCCGAAGCCGCGCAGCTGCAGGTTCATATGGGTCTTGGTGATTTATATCTCTCTCAGAGTTCGTTTGTACAGGCTGAAAATTCATTTAGAAGGGCAGCTGCTTTAAGCGAAAAAGCGCATAGCAAAAATGTCGATTTAACTATGGCTGCTATATCCAACAAGCTCGGTCGGGTTTATCGTGCTCAGGGCAAATTTTCCGAAGTAGAAGCATATTTTAGGCGTGCACTTGTGCTTTTTGAGAAGGAGCCTGCCGCAAACAAATTGGACATTGCAGAGACGCTCGAGGGGCTTGCAGACTTCTATAGAGCTCTTGGTAAATATGCTCAAGCAGAGCCGCTTTTTCAAAAGGCCTTGAGTATTCGCGAAGAGGTCGTTGGTGCTGATCATGCAAGCATCTTCACCAATTTGAATCATTTGGCACTGCTCTATCATGCTTCTGGCAAATATCAGCAGGCTCTACCGCTGTACGAACGGGCGCTTATCATTGCGGAAAATTCGTGGGGAGCCGAACACCCTAGCGTCGCTACGTTGCTTAATTATCAGGCGGAGATGTTTCGCATGATGAACGAATTTGAGCGCTCCGAAAAAATTCACTGGCGCGCTTTAAAAATTAGACAAACGCATTTAGGTCTCGAGCATCCAAGCACCGCTCAGAGTCTGGGAAATCTGGCATTGCTTTTTCATATACAGTGCAAATACGATCAAGCTGAGCCATTGTACAAAGCCCTCCTGGATATTCGTATCAAAGATTGGGGCGAAAGCCACATGCACGTTGCTGAAATGCTCAACAATCTGGCGGAAGTTTATCAAGATCAAGGACGCTTTGCCGATGCTGAGCCATTATTCTGGCGAGCGCTTGCCATAACTCAGGAAAACATGGGTCCCGAGCACACTTCAGTGGCAAAAGCGTTGAGAAATCTCGCTGAATTGTACGAGGAACAATCTAATTTTTCAGAAGCCGATCGTCTTTATAAATGGGGACTGGAGTTGACTGAGCAGAGTCTTGGTGCCGAACATCCAGATGTAGCGGCCCTGTTAAAGCAGTACGATGCTCTGCATCAAAAAATGGATGCTAAAGAGCCCGACTAGCTTCTTGGCTTGCGCCGGCACGGCGGATTTTGCTTTTTTGGATGCTTGTCATGGGCAAGTGGCAAGCCTAGTTCTGCTAATATGCCTTTGGCTTAGCTTAAACCTCGTCTTCACTTAAACATCTTTTGATCTATTTCCTGCTTAACTGGGAATGTATCTGAAGCGAGACACAGTTTGGAGGTTCACCTGAGGGTGAATGGCGTCAATGGATCTTGACCAAATCAACGATGACGAATTTGAAATAAGCGAGAGCGTGTGGACTTTGCACGGCGCCAACGTCGCTTATGAAGCTGGCAATATGGAAGAAGCTTCACGTCTATATCAGGAAGCTTTAGATTTCAACGACCAGCAATTGGGCGATCTAAATCCTCAGTTGCCATTATTGCTGTGGAACTATGGCAATTCGCTCTACAACCAGCAAAAGTTCGGCTACGCGATTCCGCTCTATCAACGTCTGATTACGATTCAGGAAGAAAAGCTAGGCAAGAACAATACTAAAGTGCTTGCTACTTTGTTTCGCTTAGCGACTGTCTACGAGCGCATCGGTGACTTCATGGAAGCCGAGCAGGCTTACGAGCGCGCTTTTTTATCAGCCAGAGAGACTTTGCCTCCTGATCATCCACTGTTGCAGACATTGCTCAAAAGTCGTGAGGGCATGGCCAACCGTTCTGCCGCTAATATGGAAGGTCTTTCGTTTGAGCCGTTGACTGAAGTTCTAAAAGAAGAAGAGTGGGACAAATATGCGGCACCTTCGACCTTGTCGGTTGATGATCTGGCCGCTCTAAATAAAATTCCATCGCCTGCTAAAAAGAAAGGCGGTTCAAATGCTGGTGATGATGGACGACCGATAACTACGTCGATCGGCCGTTCTGAAGCGCAGGAAGCAGAAAAGAAAAAACCGAAGAAAAAGCGTCACGCCGCCGGCGACGTTTTGTCCATGATGGAACAAAATACGACTGTCGCTTCGATCTTGCACTCGCCATTACTGCAATTTGCTCTCACGATCGTGCTTGTGATGACAGCTGGTTCCTGGTTTGTCTTGCTCAAAAATAGTAACGGCGGTGCCAGCACTACGGCGCCTGTGATCGTTAGTGACAGCGACATCAAGGGCAAAGAGATGCATTCGGCTGACAATCAAAGGAGTGTCAGCATTGATGACAGAGGCAACGCCAAATACAAGACAGATCAGCAAATCTTCGCTGGACCAACCTTGAATCTGGCAGACGACCTTTCAGATGCCATTCGTGTCATTCCGGGCTCCTTGTTTCACAAAGAAATCTGGCTCAAACAAACTGATGACGGCTTGATTGATGATACCGGCACCAAATTGTACTTGCCGAATTCTTCTGAGAAAAACGTGATCGACAAAATGATCTCATTTGCCAAACATGCGCAGAAGAAATTTCACAAAAGCGGTTCTTATCCAATCGATGTCTCGCAGCTCAATTCATTTACAGGCTATATCAATCCATATACGAATAAAGGTGATGCACCTTTTTATTCCGCTATGTATGTTCCAGACAAAACCGGAATGAACGAAAAGCTCGAGAGTCAGGCAGCAAAGGGTGAGGCTTTCATCAACGAGCCAACATTGCATCCTGGTGCGATTAACTGCTGTGTGTTGGTGTTGAACAAAACTGATAGAGGCGCTGATTCTTCTGATCAACCCGCTCGAATTGGTTATGGAAGTAATTCGCAGCAGAACAACACATCACAAAACAGTTCGGTTGGCACAAGCTTCTACATCCGTGGTGTGGGCAAGGACAATCACTACATTCTCGGTGATGAAGGCAAAGTCTTTTACATCAAGCTCGACGAAGGTAAAAGCGAGACGTTCGAGAAAATCAACACTCCACCTCAGCCAAGCGCCGTCGATAACAATACGCGCATTGTCATAACGCGCAATCCTGGTGAACGCGACGTCTTTAAATTCTTCAGACAGATTTTGCCTGCATTGCTAGCATTGCTTGCAGTCATTTGCGGTGTAGCCTGGCGCGGTCTCGCCGCCAAAACCGACAAAGAATCAATCGGTCAACGACAGTTCTGTCAGCTGGCAGTTATTGCTTCGGGGATTTTATTGGCTATCTGGTTTCTGGTATCAGCAATCGGCTAAACAGATTGTGGAACGCGCTTGTCGTCGTGCACTTTTTGCTTGATGCCAGCGCCCACGAGCAAGCCGCTTGTCGCTGCTTGACCAACGCCGCGAGTCCAGCTGCTTGAATCACCAATGATGAAAAGATTCGGCACATTCGTTTCCATATTCTTGCTGACCGAAATAGAATCTGGATAGCTTTTGCATTCTGGTGCATAAAGTAAGGTGGCATCATTGGCGATACCAGGACAAATTTTGTCGAGAGCATCCAAATATTCAACGATGCTTTCAACTATTCTGTGCGGATAGGCCAGAGCTATGTCTCCGCATTCAGCTTCCAGAGTGGGTTTGATGAGATTGTTCGCGAGAGATTTGGTGCGCCTTCCTGCGCGTAAATCGCCCAGGCGCTGAATCAATGGTCCGCCACCAGCGAGCATGTTTGCAATTTTGGCTATTGTTTGAGAATAGAGTTGTGGATCTTTGAAGGGGCGCGTGAACGTTTTTGAAACCAGAACAGCAAAGTTATTGTTCTCAGACTTCTCATACATCTTCGAGTGACCGTTGACGAGCACGTAATCTCGATGATTTTCCGGTGTGACAAAGCCCTTTGGATTAGAACAGAAATTGCGCACGACGTCATTTGAATGACGGCTGCGGTAATAGAGCTTGGGCTCGTAAAAACGTCTGTCTACTTCTTCCGTAAAGTGGCAACTGGTCTCAACGCGCACACCAATATCTACTTGTCCTGGATGAATGTCTAGCGCTTTGTAGAATTCTTGCTGCGTCAGCCAGGTAGCGCCGCCTCTGCCAACCGAGATGACGCACATATCGAAGGTATCTTCTTGCTCTTCACCAGGCTTGCGGTACCGGTCGTATTGCACGACAAAACGCTCCGCTCGACGGGCTACCGAGAGCACTTTAGTGTCCCAGTGGAAATGAATATTTGGACCTTTTTCAACGATTTCGTTTAGGATGCTGGTATTGATGGCAGGGGCATTGTCAGAGCCGCAATGCAGCAATTCCTGATAGTGATATGTCATGCCTGCTAGCGTTGCTTTCTTTTTGATCCATTCAAGATCTTCAGCGTTTGGCTTGACGACGGGGATTTCCACTGGCGCATGATGCAAAATTGTTTGTCGCACGATATCTAGATTGCGCTGCAACTCTTTTTCACCGACCAGGTCGAAAAGTCGACCTCCAATCACTGGTGACGCTGACAGAATGACTTTGAAATCATTCCAGCTTCCAGCCGATTGTCCAGGAGCGCAATAACTGCAGGCTTTTGGTGGGCAAACCGTCAATTTACCCTGGTCTATTGGGCAGGCGTAGCGTTTGTCATAAGAAGGACCGACGTCGAAGACGTGTACTTCAACATTGGCTCCAGCTAGCTCTTTGAGAGCGAAGAGACCTGACGCACCTAGACCGACAAGCGCTAACTTTTGCATTGCCCCTGTTTCAATTCCATTCTTTCGCTTAGACAGCGTTAACTGAGTATCGAAGCGGCGCTTTGCCGCACGGGTACATATTACAGGCACTTGCTAAGAGATGCAATATATCATGGGCGAATGTTAAAGATCTAAGCAGCCTTTAAATCAAGACTGGCGTGCGCACGGAGTCCATTTTGACGAGCATCTGCGATATCTGCCTGGCCACGTCGTCGGTCACTTCGTTGAGAACCAGTCTTTTTTCTTTTTTATACTGGGCATAGCGGGCGCAAACATCTATGGATTCTCCAATGTCAACATAGATACGACGACCACCTTTTACTGATGGATCGCCGCCAATAATTTCTGATTCCATCCGCTCCAGAACATCGGAAAATCTTTCCTGGGTATTTTGTTCCTGCACATAACCCTGGTAAATGACAATGAAATTGACGACACGATCGAGATCTTTGTAGAGGCTTTTGACGATTGCCGATTTTTCGTCGTGAATTTTTTTTTGATACTCAGACATTGGTCCTTCATCGATGTAAACAAAATCATCCATGGTATTACGGAGAGTGCGCACAGCTTCGATTTCTTTGATGTTCTCTGGCAGTGTTACATGTAATTGCGAAGAAACGCTTTGCAAAATATGTCGCCGCAGCGATTGGACTCGCTCATTCATTGAGGCACCGACAGTGGATTTGAGAGTGTACTCAGCTTCTAAAGTATCAAGCAATGCTCCGGCGATTTTTTGAAGACGTGCGTAAAAAGCTTCATTGGAATTGGTGTTTTTGATGTTTAAGCGCAGTTCGAGTGCCGACAGAGTGCGGTCGATAGCCGGCCTTACATCACCTTTAAATGTGTATTTGAGCGCAACCGGAGTCAAATAAATCGGCGGTAAATTGGCGACGTCGCCACCGATTAATCTGTGTAGTTCATCAACTGCCCAGAAAGATAATTGAGCGGCACCAGACTCTAAGGGCATAAGGGTGTCATTTTGTCTGGAGATTTCGCCTTCTGGAAAGAGTACTAATTTCTTTTTTCCCTCGGCGATGATTTTACGGGTCATTTTAAATGACTCACGATCGGCTGCACCACGTACTACCGAATAAGCACCCATATGTTGCAAAAACCAGCCGTTGATGCCGTAATCCCAGTCGAAAGTTTCGCGGGCAGCAACATAATTGAAGTCTTCGTGCACCATCATCGAGAAGGTGAACATGACCGCTGGATCCACACGATTGCTATGATTGGGGCACATAATGCCGCGTTGCCGGGCGACCTTTTTGTAGCGTTCGAGTGCTCCTGGCGCAGGCAAAATCTCGGTGCCGCCGGCTTTCACTTTAAGCATCCAGGGCATCACAACTTTGACAGTCTTGATGAGCAGGGGGCTATCTTTGGGAGGACGAAAATCGAGCACTTATTGATGACCAACTGAGCCGAGTTTTGACCAGAACGCCTGACAAGCGACCAGTGCAACGATGAGCTGGAGGCTACTGTCATAGATTATACGGTTTTAGAAGGACTCGGGCAAAATCTGGTTAAACATTGGACTGCTAGCCTCGGCCAAAGTCTTGAAGGTGTAGCCCTGGGCTTTGGCGCTATGGATAATGGCGCGGGTGGATTCAACGGTTTGATCGGCAATTTCGGCGCCTTCGTGTAAAACAATCAACGTGCCCGCTTCCAATTTGCGTAAGACGCGTTTCGTCACGGCTGAACTTCCAACCTGGCGCCAGTCTTCAGGAACGCAGCCCCAGTAAACAATGGTCATTGCCGCTTCTTTGAGAAAGAAAGCGCCGCGATGGTCAATGATGCCATAGGGCGGTCTGAAAAATTTTGTGCGAATGCCGCTGATATCTTCAATTATAGAGTTTGTGCGGTGAATCTCATTTTCGATGATTTTAGTTGGCAGCCCTGGTAGAAAATTATGATTGAAAGAATGATTGCCGAGTGTATGGCCGCCGTTAGCGATTTTGGCGACCAGATCGGGATATCTTTCTACTTCGCTACCGATAACAAAGAAGGTTGCCTGTACATTTTCTTCGGCCAGCACTTCAAGCAATTGTGCTGTCGTGTGGGGATTAGGACCGTCGTCAAAAGTTAAAAAGAGATTTTTGCCACCGAGGTGATTTGCACTACCGATGGTGTCGGAACTTTCACCCCAGAATCCTGTCGGCAACATGGTGCGACCGAGCCCTGTCAAACAGTGCATTCTGTACATTGAAATTTCGTCGGCGATATTCATAGTCTGGTTATACCCAGAAAATCTGAATTTACTGTGAATTGACCTTGTTCAAATGCTTTGAAAGGGCGGCTCTTGCCACGGCGCGGTCGTCAAAGTCGATTGTGCGGTCGGCTAGAATTTGATACGTTTCGTGTCCTTTGCCGGCGATGACGATGACGTCTTCGGCTCCTGCTGAGCGCACGGCTTCTTCAATAGCTGCCGCTCGGTCGACATCGACTTTAACACTTTTGATTCTTTTGATGCCAGCTAAAATGTCGGCGATGATTTGTTGCGGGTCTTCCGAGCGCGGATTGTCAGACGTAACGAAGAGTTGATCAGCAAGATTTTCTGCAATTTGCCCCATTTGAGGGCGTTTTGATGAGTCGCGATCGCCGCCGCAGCCAAATACCACAAGCAGCTGTCCATCAGCTGGAACAAGAGCTCGCGCTGATTTGAGAACGTTTTCCAGACCATCTGGAGTATGCGCGTAGTCAACCAGGCAGAGCGGTTGTTTATGCTTGCTCGCACTGGCGGTGGTGGTGGCGTTCGCAAGCACTGATTCGAACCGTCCTGCCACGCCAGAGAAGGCTTCCAGGGCAGATTTGCAGGTGGATAGAGGAACACCCTCGGCCAGCGCCATCAAAATCGCCGCCATCACGTTGTAGACGTTGAAGACACCATTGAGTTTGAGATCAAGAAATAGTGGTCCCGATGGTGTCACTAGTTCTAATTTGGTGCCGCTAAAATCAAATGAAGCCGAGATGACGTAGGCATCTGCTGGAGCTTTCCAGGCGTACGTCCAGACTTTGATGGCTTTGTCGATACTGTCCAAAAATCGTTTTGCGTATTCGTCGTCGGCGTTGACAATTGCCGTTTTGTTTTTCTGAGTGGATTTACCTAAATCGGTAAAAAGAATTTGTTTGGCGAGGAAATAATTTTCCATCGTCTTGTGAAAGTCCAGGTGATCCTGAGTCAAATTGGTGAGAGCAGCCGTGGCGAAATCACAGGCAGCGACACGGTCTAAGGCAAGTGCGTGACTTGATACTTCCATTGCCACATGTGTGACACCGCTTTCGTGCATCTCAAATAAGATGCGTTGCAAATCAGATGCCTGCGGAGTGGTATGTTTTGTGTCGATGTACTGTCCGGCATTGGCACCACCATTGGATGGAACGCTGGTGCGCGCACCAAGTGTGCCAATCAAGCCGACCGGCAATTTATGCGTAGCGAGAATGTGTTCAAGCAGATGCGTCGTGGTGGTTTTACCATTCGTGCCTGTGACTGCAAGAAGGCGCATTTTTTCACTAGGGTGGTCATAAAAGGCTGATGCCGCCTGGGCTAGTGCCAGTCTCGCATTTTTGACCAGAACGAATGTTGTTTGGGCTGACGGTGCAGCAGTAGGCGCTGCTTCGGTGAAAATGGCAGACGCTCCTGCTTTGAGCGCAGCTTCAATGAATTGATTGCCATTGGTTTTTTCGCCAGGGATACAAAAAAACGCACTTCCTTCAGTGACATGCCTGGAGTCGTAGGCAATGTCCGTGATTTTGGGAAGTGCGTTATTTAAAAACTGCTCTGGTTCACTTACTAGATTTCCGGCCTGCTTTAAGGCTTCGGTCAGCTTACTAAGTGATTGAGGACCATGCTTTAGCGAATGGCTAGACAAGCGAAGATGCTCTTATTTCAGAGAAGTGTATTGAAATTGAACTGACAGCAGCAGCTGGTTAAGCAGGATATACGCTTACAGCTTTGCGACCGCGAGCCATTTCAAATTTGACAATGCCGACAGCAATTGCGTACAGGGAATCATCGTTGCCACGCAGAACGTTTGTGCCAGGATGAATCTTGGTGCCGCGTTGACGGACGATGATGCTGCCTGGAACTACAGCTTCGCCGCCGTACTTCTTGACGCCCAGACGTTTAGGTTGACTGTCTCTGCCGTTGCGCGTTGAACCCGCGCCTTTCTTATGTGCCATGACGAACCGACTCCTCGTTCATTGATAGGTTTCGCGAAAGCGATTACCTATATTCATCTATACAGTTTTGTACGTGTTGATCGACTTTATTTTTTTGCTTTGGTTGCTTTTTCTTTTTCAGCAGCAGGCTTTTTAGCAGCAGCTGGTTTCTTTTCAGCAGCCTTTTCAGGAGCTGCTTGCTTTTCTGCTTTGGGCTCAGCTTTAGCCAACACTTTGTCTTTCAATTCGATTGTGTCGATGATGACGCGAGTGTAGTGGGTTCTGTGACCCTGCTTTTTGCGTGTGCCTTTCTTGGGCTTCATGTGATAAACGATGATTTTCTTCGCTTTCATATGAGCGAGAACTCGTCCAGTAACTTTCGCACCTTCAACGTAAGGTACGCCGAGAGTCGAATTCGCTCCGTCTACGAGCATCAAAACTTTGTCGAACTGGAAGGCGTCTCCAGCTGATGCATCTGCTAAGTCGAGATCGACGAAGCGACCTGCTTCCAACTGATACTGCCTACCGCATGCTTCTACTATGGCGAACATTTTCTAACTCCAGCGATTTACTTTTTGGACTTTTTTTGAATTTTTTGTCAGGCAAGTCGTTATGCCTCTTGGGTTTGACTTCAATCTGAAGGAGTCACGACCCGAAGCTTGTCCTGTGCAAAGACTGGCACAGGGGAATGAGCATACTATCAAAATATATTGTAATGGGTCAAATCAAAGTTTTCCTAATGTCCTGACGTCGCTATCGGGCACAGGGCACTGTTAAATATTGGTAATCAGCGTAATTGCACATAGAATCAGGGCTCGGCTCTGATTTAGAGTGTTAGAAGCGCCGGTTTATCATCCCTGAGAAGGCGATACATTTGTTACTGAGTTTAAGCAATCCAGTATTTTTAGATTGAAGCCACATTGCAAGAGAGCCGCCTGACATCATGAGTGAAACAAACGATTCCGAGTTAGGACGCAGCAAAAATTCGGCAACACCAGCCGAGCACCTCCGCCATTTACTTGGTCTGGGGTGGGATCCAATGAGTCCTCTCATCCTTAAATATGTGTCTGAAAATAGCTTGCAACGTGAAGTCGCTGACTGGCAGTCGCTCAATCCCGTCGTGTTGAAGCCTGAAGCTGCTTCCGGGAAGGGGAAAAAAGGGAAGTAGCCGCTTGACTGCGCTGCTTTGCAACGACATATTGCATCTGAAAACTGCAAATTCCATTAAGCCTTTTAACTTTGTCCATTCGCCGATCTAACATTGTTAAAAGCTAATCCCACTTTCTGTTGTTGGAGTATCACCTTTTATGTTGCAAGTTGGTAAAAGAGCTCCTGAATTCGACATGCCCTCCACCAAGGACATGAAGAGTCTGAGCCAAAACGTACGTTTGTCAGATTACAAGGGCAAGTTCCTCGTAATGTTCTTCTATCCTTTGGATTTCACCTTTGTCTGCCCAACCGAATTGAAGGCATTCAGCGCAAGAATCGAAGATTTGAAGAAAGCTGGCGCTGAAGTTCTCGCCGTCTCAACTGACAGCGTATACAGCCACCGCGCCTGGATCAACACCGCTGAAGACAAGGGCGGACTTGGTTCACTCAACTATGTACTCGCTTCTGATATCACCAAAGATGTTAGCCGCGACTACGGTGTTTTGATTGAAGATAAAGGTATCGCTTTACGCGGTTTGTTCATCATCGATGGTGATGGCGTTCTTCAGTATCAAGTAGTTCACAGCTTGAACATCGGTCGCAGTGTTGATGAAACATTGCGCGTTCTCGAAGCCATCAAAACCGGTGGACTTTGCGGAGCCGATTGGAAGCCAGGTCAGAAGCCACTCAATGTTTAATTACTTGATTCGCTAAAACGACCAGTAAGCAAAGATCTCTAGATCTCAGTAAAGCAGGAGGTTGTCTCAATAGAGCCAGCCTCCTCTTTCTTATTGAAATCAGTTTTTTTGCTTTTGCTTCTTGAAATAGTCGGAGAGAAAGCACTTTATTCACTTGCTAAAGCGTTAGAATAAGCTCAGTTCTGGCTGCTTGCAGCTCAAAGACTAGCGAGCGAGCAACTCGCTAAAAGGAGGTCTCGATGCCCTTAAAAATGGATAGTCCACTGCCTGGTTTCAAGGGTGGTACCGAATGGTTTAATTCGCAACCGATCACAAGTGAGCAACTGGAAGGAAAGCCGGTGCTTGTTCATTTCTGGGCTGTCAGTTGCGGTACTTGCAAAGAATCACTGCCAGACATCAAGCGATGGATGGATGAGTTCAAAGGTCAAGACTTACAAGTGATCTCTGTACACATGCCTCGTATGGAAAGTGATACCAACATCGAGACAGTCAAAGAAAACATCAAAGAATACGAAATCACGCAACCATGCGTTGTCGATAACTATCATGAGATCACAGATGCTTTTGAAAATAAGTATGTGCCAGCATTCTACGTGTTCGACAAAGAACATAAAATGCGTGATTTTAAAGCTGGTGAAAAGGCGCCCAAAATGGTTGAACAAGCACTTGAACGAATAGTTGGTGCCGCAAAAACGTCCGCTTAATGGTTAGGTGAATAAATGACAGTTACTCCTCTGGTTAAGGCGACAAAGTCCCATCTGATTTTTGAACGGGCGAAATTGGTGACTCCGGGTGGGGTTAACTCTCCGGTACGCGCATGCGCAGCTGTGGGCGCCGAGCCTATCTTTATGGAAAAGGCTGATGGACAGTATCTTTTCGATGTCGATGGCAATCGCTACATTGACTATATTGGTTCGTGGGGGCCGATGATTTTAGGTCATCGCCATCCGCGCGTTTTAGAGGCGATAGAAGACGCCTTGCAACATGGCACCAGTTTTGGTGCACCAAATCGCGCTGAAGTTGATCTTGCAGAATTGATTTGTCAAATGATGCCATCGATAGAGATGGTTCGTATGGTTAACTCTGGCACCGAAGCCTGTATGTCAGCGATTCGCCTGGCCCGTGCATTTACAAAGAAAACTTTGGTCGTTAAATTCGACGGCTGTTATCACGGTCACGCAGATTCGTTTCTGGTTAAAGCCGGCTCGGGCATGGCAACACTTGGTATTTCCAGTTCGCCTGGCGTTCCTGAAGCTCTGACAAAACTAACGATCTCGGTTCCTTATAACGACGAAAAAGCGCTACAAGCTGTGTTCAAAGAACACGGTGGCGACATTGCTTGCGTTATCATAGAGCCAATTGTAGGCAATGCTGGCTTGATTCTGCCAGAAGATGGCTATCTCGCTAAAGTGCGTGAGTTGTGCACCGGATCTGGTGCCTTACTCATTATCGATGAGGTGATGACTGGTTTCCGCGTAGCGCCAGGTGGTGCTCAAGATTTGTATAAGGTCAAACCTGATTTGACCTGTTTGGGCAAAATTATCGGTGGTGGCTTGCCTGTGGGAGCTTATGGTGGACGCAAAGAAATAATGGAGCACATTGCCCCATCCGGCAGCGTTTATCAGGCCGGTACTCTGTCTGGCAATCCACTAGCTATGCAAGCTGGTATCGCTCAATTGAGAACTTTGCAGCAATCAAACGCTTATGAGATTCTCAAACGCAATACGGATATGTTGGCAGAAGGTTTGCGAGCAATTGCCGTCAAAAACATTGTGCCCATGCAAGTTGTTGATGTCTGCGGCATGATCGGCTTTTTCTTCACCAAAGCAAAAGTGAAAAACCTTGCCGATGCTCAAACTTCAGATACCGAATTCTTTGGCAAAGTATGGCGATCGTTAGCAAGCAAAGGTATCTACTGGCCTCCATCACAATTTGAATCGGCTTTTATTTCAGCCGTTCACACCAAGACTGACATAGAACAAACTCTTGAAGCGCTGGAAGAAAGCATCAAGTCTTAGTTCAGAATTAGGCAATAACACAAAAGAAAAGCGCGTGATCGTCGATCATGCGCTTTTTAAATTCTTGTCTGAAACTGTGAGATTTATTTCTCTACTAGAAATAAGACATCTTTGGCGCCGATGAAAAGGAAGACAGCAACAACGGAACTGGCGCAAACAAAAAAGATGGTTGTGACGTCCATTTAAATTTGAGCCCTCATACTTTGCTATACACGATCACGAGAAAGAATGGTTTAAGATGCCAGGCTGTAATTCTCGGGCATATCAGCCATTTTGTATCCTTTTTTCTGTTTAATATCTGTCGGTTTTAGGTCACCGATGGGAACATTTTTCGACTGACATTCGAGCTGACAAAACTTGAGATTGTCTCGGCGAGAGTGTTTCTGGATTACCCACGACGATTCGAGAACCAGACGCGCTAAGATTAGGTTTTTTGCAGAATGACTCTGGAGAACATCTGAAAATTGAATTGGACCAGTCGTCTAGCGAAAGCTACATTGTTTAGTCTTCTCGTCTACAACTCCACTATCTTTAATCCGGCTGTGGCATTTGGTCCGCTTTCACCGGAAAAGCAGGCTCATGATATAGGTGTCGAAGCTTACGAATACGCTTATCCTCTCGTGCTGCTTGGATTGACGCGGGCGAGGGCATTGTCCGGTGAAGAAAAATCCTCGTCGATGTCTTTGAATAAATTTGTGCATCATCGCCAATTTTCACAGACAGGCGATCACAATGTAATTCGTCCGAATAACGATGTTCTATATTCAGTCGCCTGGGTTGATGTCTCGAAAGAACCGGTAGTGGTATCGGTGCCTGATACGCAGGAACGTTTTTATTTTCTGACGATGCTCGATGGCTGGTTAGAAGCTTTTGCTAGCCCCGGTAAGAGAGTGTCTGGTACACAGCCTGGCAATTTTGCCATTGTCGGACCGCGCTGGAAAGGTGCCATTCCAGCTGGCGTATCCAGGCTCAATTCAGGCACCAATTATGTTTGGATTGTTGGTCGCATCGAAGCAAAGGGACAAGCCGATATCGCTTCAGTGAACACAATTCAAAATGGTTTAAAAATTACACCTCTTTCCAATTACATTAAGGCCTCAGGTGGTGCTGAGAATTCCGGTGAAAATGAATCTGCGCCCGCAAATGGGGCAAAGTCCCGCGAGTCATCTAGCCTGGAGTGCACAACTCAAGCGCCTTCTAAGCAGATTGCTGACATGAGCGCCGAGCGATTTTTTAGGAACTTCGCCGAATTGCTCTTCAGCAACCCTCCGCACAAGGAAGACGCGGCATTTGTGGCCAAATTGAAATTGATTGGCATCGAACCCGGCTCAGAATTTCATTTTGATAAGCTTCCCGCTCAAACGGTGGCCTCTCTTGAAAGTGCAGTCGCAGATGCAAAAGCAATCATTGCCGAGCGAGCAAAAACAATTGGCGTTAATGAAAATGGCTGGAGTGTTGAGCGCAAAATAGCAGGTAGTTATGGTACTAATTACTTAGATCGAGCCGCGGTCTCAATGATTGGTGCCGGTCTAAATCGTCTGGATGACGCAATTTATCCATCGTGCACTACCGACTCGCAGGGGCAGCCGCTGCTTGGTGCAAATCGCTATGTCATTCACTTTGATAAATCACAGTTGCCACCAGTAAAAGCTTTCTGGTCTATTTCTCTTTATGACGCCCAAGGATTTTGTATAGGCAACCCTCTGGGGCGGACCTCACTAAGCGATCATGATGATCTTAAATATGGTGCCGACGGGTCACTGGATATTTATGTGCAGCATGATGATCCAGGCGCAGATAAGCAAGCTAACTGGCTGCCGGCTCCCAATGACGAATTCAATTTGCTGATGAGACTGTACTGGCCAAAGACCACAGTTCTAAGTGGTGCTTGGATGCCACCATCGGTCGATAAGATTGGTCTTTAACTAATAGATTCGCTCTGGTGGTCCACTATTATCGGTGGCATTCCAGTTGGCGAGCCAGTCTTGAGCGAATGCTCTAAGCGTGGCTTTATAAATTGCCGCACTGACTACACTTTCCTCGGGACCGCTTAAAAACGACGCCGCTTCAATAAATGATTGAAAGTCATCTATGTCATCGGGCGTCATCAAATCGAAATTGTCGTTTTCGCGCCAGTCGGAAACTACTGCCTCGAGCAGTACAAACACAGTGTGGTTGCGTCGCGAAACCGAGGTACCAATCGGTAGTGCCGCTGCAATGGGTCCGGTGATGCGGCGAATATGATTCGAGAGCAAATCAACTGTATCTTGAGGAATACGTCCGTATCTTGACACGATACCAGATGTTCTGGCTGCACGCCTGCGTGTTTGCGCTATGCCTTGCGCTTGGATGTGAGCGTTGGTGGCTTGAGTTCTTGCCCTGTCAGCATTTGTTGCGTCAGTTGCATTTCTGGATTTGGCGATTGAATAGAGAAGAAGTCCTCCGCCAAATCCGATGGCTGCCCACACCACTATAAATGTAGGCAAACTTATCGGCGCGCTCACGCCAATCATCCAGATAGCTATGAAAGCAAAGAACCAGATTGCTATCGTTGCCCATTTGACTGACGGAAAGGACGAGAAAAAATGCAGTAGAAGATAAGCAACAGCAGTTGTAACTCCAAATGTTACTGTAAACGCAACCGCGGTCGATGACCAGGGAAACGCAAGTGTTATGAGCGACATTATGAGGATGAGAATGCCCACAGCCTTCAAATCAAAACTGCTCCCCGGTGATGGGACGGTCATTTGTTTTATCAGAGGTCCAATGGTCATCAGAAGGGAAAAAATGACCAGCGGAAAAAACAGCGAAGCTTTTGATTGTGGATCTACGAGAAGGCCTTCTTCGTAATACTCCAGGACGAATCGTAAAACTGCAAGGCTGATAAGCATGTACGCTGATCCGCCGATTCCCACAACAAGGGTGTAAGGCAACCACGGATTGTTGTTGAATGCAGTGGCGATGCTATTTGCTTGTTTTGAATTGGCGGTTTGAGTGGTCAATCAGCTGTCCTCAGCTTCGTTAGCGCTGCTTGTTTTAGTTTTAGTTGATTGGTCCTGGTGGGCCTGGATCGCCAGGTGCATTCCAGTTATAGAGCCAATCTTCCAGGAGTCCTTTCAGTGTCGCTTGAAAAATCGGGAATCCCTGACCATTGAGATCGCTACCGGCCAGTGTTGCAGCCAGTCCGACAAAATTGCCGAGATCTTCAACGTCGGCATCTTCCATACCTGTGGTGTTGTTGTTTTCGCGCCAGTCACGCAAAATTATTTCCAGAACTTGTTCAATTGCATAGGCTCTCACCTGCTCGTTGGCTTCAGGTGGGAGTACGGAGGCAATATGATCTCGTGCCTGGACGATTGTTTTTTGAAACAGTGTCACTGTTTCTGGCGGTATGCGCCCAAATTTCATCATCTTTGTGCTCCTTATCGTTCAACCTGATTGACCGCTTTGATGACGACATCCGCCAGACGGTCTAAAAAGAAATGGTCGTGGGCGCCGATGAATTTTTCCATCTTTCCGCCGAATTGTCGCTTGAATCGCGAAAATCTGGCATAGTCGTGGTTTTCATCATCGAATTCGGTGTAACCATAAAAGTCATAAGTGTCGCAATTGAGCGCTTTTGCTGCTTGAATCGCGCGCCACTGCAGGGCGTAACCAGCCATCAGCTGACGTTTGGTATTGGTGATACCACCATAAAGAAACGTCGCGCGTTTACCAAACGTGAGCAAAAGCAAGCCGCCAAGAATGTCTTCTTCATGGGAGGCAATAAAAATTCGAGCCATACCCGACGGACAAAGCAAATCGCAAAGACCATCGAAAAATGACCTTGGTTCAGCAAAGAAATCGTCTCTTTGAGCCGCTTCTAGAAGGGCTGGGTAAAACTCGTTCAATGCCGAAGCATCTCGATATTCGCGTATAACTACATTTTTTTTTGCAGCAAGCCCGATGTTATAGCGGCATTTGTGGTGCATTTGCCTAAGCAACTCTTGTTCGCTTAGGTTGAGATCGAGACAAAGAGTTTCGTTAGGCACCAGATCTACTGGTGCACGTTTGAAAGTGCGCAAAGACCGATCTACAGGTGGGTTTAATCGTGGTTCGATTCTAAGAGCCATCGCACCAGCTTTGAGAGCTTCGTTTTCCATCGCTTGTTCAATTAATCGCAAGCCTTCGCTTGCTATTTGTTCATCTTGCCACTGCAAAATCGGCCCCTCGGGAATGCATATTATGCCCTGCCCATTTGTTTTTTCTGGCAGATAACCGAGAGCGCCACCGATGAGGGTATCGTTTTGAAAAAGACCAATAGCGATGATGCGATAACCCTGATGTTTTTTGAATTTCGCCCAGTTTAGACTTTGCATAAAACCAGAATTAGAACACGCTTCTACGAGACTATTCCATTGTTCAGCTAAGTCGAACGAAGATATGCCCTCTGCACACAGTGTCATAGAATCTTGATTAAATTCAAGATTGAGCTTATGGGCTTTGAGTTTTAACAGGGGCTGCTTGTCCATTAGTCCTTAAACTGCTCCAGCACTTTCGTTCGTAGTTGAGCTTCTTTGGGCAGTGCTTCGACTTGATCTTGCAAGATCTTGATGCGCTGAGTTGTGAGAGCGATATCGTTGTCGGTTTTTATGATGGCTTGACCGAGTGGAATTTGTGTCGAGCCATAATCGACGTTTTCGCCCATGCCTGTGTCGGATGAACAGGCTTGATAGTCGGCTTTGTCACGCTGTAAACTTGTCATATCAGCTTGCGCATAATTTAAGTCGCGCATCAGACTTTGTTTAGTTGAGTCTTGTTCTTTGTTTTCTTTGAGAAGTAGGCCTTTGACGACGTTCTTGAATTTTGGTGAAAATGCCGGAGTAGTTATAGGCTTCGTCAATTGAGGGTCGCTATACCAGTTCGTGCCATTCATGTAAGCGAATTTGTTTTCAGGCAGCCAGACGAAAACAGACCTGCCGTCTGGCATCAACCAAATAGTGTTAATCACCTCGATGGCGTCGGCAACAGGTGGTGTAAATAGTGGAGGTGGTGTGCTCGAATCTGAATTCAACCGCTTTTGCGCTGCACTCAAACGGTCTGACATATCAAATAGATTTTTCATTTCAGTCAAATCGTCGTCGCGCCAAGGCATAAAGCCGAGCCAATCAACCCAGTTGATCCATTCTTGCTTGCCAGCAAGAGAATTGACGATGCCAGTTTTTTGACGAGATAACTCTTTTGAAATTCGCCAGAGTTGAGCAGGGTCTGCGCTTAGATCCATAATCGGCTCTCCTGTTTGCGAATCTATAACAGTAGTGGCGTCTGGCTCGAGAAACAAATACGCGGCGTCTGTTAATTGGATAGCAACGCGCCCATCTTCGAGCACATCAGCTTCAGGAGAGAGTCGGAAAACACCGTGCGAAGTCTCCAGTCTGCGGCGGGCATCACCGGCATCTCGTTTTTCAGAAGAAACATAGCGGTGTCTTCCGTAGTAGTACCGGCTTCGGTAGCCGCCATAATATCTATAAGAGCGAGTGGGATATGCTGTTCCAGTTTCGTCCAGGCACATCGATGAGGCTTGTCGACTTCTGAAACCCATGCCGGTTGCAAGCTCGGGTTCAGATGACGAAACGTCCATTTTTGTATGCGAGAGCTGAGAAAATCCATGTGCATCGCTAGCAAATGTGCCATATGTGCCACCACCTGATGAGCCTTTGCCATAAACCGCATCTGGCGACAGCAGGTTGCCTACAATAACGACGAGAGTGGCGATGGTCACTACCTTAAGTCCAAGTTGCAGTAAACGCTCGTAGTCTCCTGCAAGTTCTTCTAATTTGATTCTTAGTTCTTTTAATTCTGCCAGTAGTTTGCGCGGCAGCTCTTCGGCCCTAGCGATTAGTCTGTCAATCAGAGCCGGTAAATCGATAGCCTGCAAAAAACGAGCCGGATTCAAGAGAAACGCGCCAACCATTTCTTTTGTCTGGTCTCGTTGCAAGGACGGCATCAAGTCGATAATCTGCTCGAAGACAGTGTCTTTGTCGATGCTCTCTTTGAGCAATGTGCATACATCGTGCGGCAAAACTTGATCGCCGAGGTCTACTCGCGGAATTGCTGTAGCGTCGATTGAAAAATCGAGAGAGTTCCAGTCGGTTTGATGAGCCACGTTTTCTTCATTAGCCTTGCTCAAATAATGGAGAAGAATGTCGCTGTTGGCTCCAGCTGGCAGTGACAGCTCGCGTCTGGCTGCAATGAACGTAGGAAAATGGAAGAGCCGCTGCATTTGCTCAGCATTTTTCAGTTGCGTATTGCTTTCAGGAAATTCAAAATCGACGCCTATTTCTGATTTCCCGATTGGGGCTGGCGAGGCTAGAAAGAATCCCCAATCAGGTCCATACCCTTCGGCTTGAAACGAAGGCATCGCAATCCGATATGGACGTGGGTAAATCTTCGCGCTGCGGATGCTGTTGTAAATGCACCAATACGCGTCTGGATATTTAGTTGGGGAAAGCGCGTTCGTGGCAAAGACTGAGTCATGTTTTAGAATTTGACCTATCTTCTCGTAGAAATTTATACTGTGTAAGCTGGCTGCGTCCAGCGATTGAGGCACAGTTAAATCGGCAATGATTAAATCGAACTGTGCACCATCTGCGATGGCATAGTCGATAAAATTGCGACAATCGCCGATTTGCAGATCTATCCGAGGATCTGCAAAACTGTTATTGCTCAGCTGTGACAGTTTTGCTCGAGTAAGAGCAACGACAGAAGCGTCATATTCAGCGACCATGATATTGTCGAAGCAATTACTTTTGAGCATTTCGCGGGCGACCAGACCGTCGCCACCGCCCAGAATCAATCCTTTAAAGGTGGCTTGAGGCGGTCGCCTTTTTTGTAAAACTGAAAGAGCCGGAAACACCAGACTCTCGTGATAAACGGCTTCGTCTCGCGTATCGAATTGCAAGTCGCCATCGATGAAAAGTACCGACGAGCCATCTTTGCGGGTGTTATAGAGAAGTGACATGAAGCTAGATTGACAACCTGGGTGAATGGTCGCGACAGGTCATTTAGTGTAGCCGTAAAGTGACTTAATGTATGCCCTTGTCACGCGAAATTGTGTTGACGCTATCAATCTATTTAAAGTGGTAATCTTTGCCAGGCACCGCTCAACGAGGAATACGCGATGAAGACCTTTGCTTCTTTCAAGTCACGAGAGATTTTATCACTGGTTGTGATAATTTCCGGGCTCATGCTTTCTTCGAGTTCATCTAGCGCCGCAGAAATCAAGTATCCATCAACAGACAAAGGCGATGTCGTTGACGACTATAACGGTGTAAAAGTCGCAGATCCGTACAGATGGCTAGAAGACGCCAATTCGGAGAAAACTGCCGCTTGGGTTAAAAGCGAAAATGAAGTAACGACGGCGTTTCTGTCCAAGATTGCCGCTCGTCCGGAGATAAAGACACGATTGAGTGAGTTGTGGAATTATGAGCGTTGCGGTGTTCCTATCAAGAAAAATACTCGACTTTTCTATTCCAAAAATGACGGACTGCAAAATCAAAACGTTCTCTATGTGCAGGATGCGTCCGAAAAAAATGCAAAAGGTACGGTGCTTTTAGATCCCAATAAATTATCGAAGGATGGGACTGTCGATCTCGCAAATTATGAAATCACTGATGACGGTCAGTTGATGGCTTACGGTTTGAGTTCGGCTGGTTCAGATTGGCAAATCTGGCATGTCAAAGATATTTCTAAAAATACAGACTTAAATGATGAAATCAAATTTGTTAAAAATGGTTCGGTCGCTTTTCTAAGAGACGGCAGTGGCTTTTACTACAGTCGCTATGATGAGCCTGCTGCCGGTCAAGAATTGCAGGCCGCTAATTATTATCAGAAATTGTTTTTCCATAAAATTGGTGAGGCCCAATCAAAGGATCAGCTGATCTACGAACGCAAAGATCAAAAAGAATGGGAATTTTCACCAACAATCACTGACGACGGACGTTATCTGATCGTGCAAATTTTTCACGGCACGTCACCTAAGAATGGTGTACTGCTCCAGGATTTGCAAGACAGCAAGTCTGTCCTCAAACAAGTGGTGCCAGTTGGTCGAGCAATGTTTACGTTTGTGGGACAGAAAAATGAACAGTTCTGGTTTCTGACCGATGAAGATGCTCCCCGCGGGCGCATCGTCGAAACAAGCTGGACATCCATCGCTGGATGCAGTGACAGTATCGCGAAAGACAAATTGAAGGAAGTGGTAAAAGAATCGACTGATACCTTGGAGGATGTTGCCACCGTCGACAACTCTTTCATTTGCTCATACATGCAGGACGCCCACTCGTTAGTCACTCTTCATGATTTGAATGGAAAGTTCTTAACCAAGTTGGCTTTGCCTGGCTATGGCACCGTAGCTGGTTTTGCTGGAAAACTTGATGATAAAGAGACGTACTATTCTTATACTTCGTTCAATACACCGGCCAAGATCTACCATCTTGATGTAAAAGCGCTTGTGGAGAGTAAGGGCTCTGAAAGTCAGGATGTATTTTTTGCCCCGCACACACACTTCAATCCAGATGATTTTGTCACTGAGCAAATATTTTTTGCTAGCAAAGACGGCACTAAATTGCCGATGTTCGTCAGTTACAAAAAGGGCTTGAAATTAGACGGCAAGAATCAGACCTATTTATATGGTTATGGTGGTTTTAAAATTTCGCTATTACCAACTTTCTCACCGTCTAATTTGTTCTGGATGGAATCTGGTGGAATATACGCCATGCCTGCCTTACGTGGCGGTGGCGAATATGGTGAAGCCTGGCACGAAGCTGGCATGAAAGCCAAAAAACAAAATGTTTTTGATGACTTTATCGCGGCCGCCGAAACCCTAGTTGCGCGAAAATATACTTGCAAAGAAAAGCTATCGATCGGCGGGGGCAGCAATGGTGGCTTGCTCGTTGGTGCTTGCATGACACAACGACCTGAGCTCTATCAGGCAGCAATACCGGCCGTAGGCGTGATGGACATGTTGCGCTTCAACAAATTCACAGTAGGCTGGGGGTGGACTCAAGAATACGGCTCGCCTGAAAACGCTGAAGATTTCAAATCTTTGATCAAATACTCACCACTGCATAACATCAAACAAGGTGTTTGCTATCCAGCTACGATGGTTACAACCGCTGATCATGATGACAGAGTGGTGCCAGGTCACAGTTTTAAGTTTGCGGCAGCGCTACAAACGGCTCAGGCAACCGAGCATTGCGATAATCCAATTTTGATTCGCATTGATACTAAAGCCGGTCACGGGCATGGAAAGTCGACTGAGAAAGTAATTGACGAAGCTACCGATAAATGGGCGTTTCTATTTGAAGAGCTTCTCGACGAAAGTGAGAGGGAGCGAGCATTACTCCGCACGTATGACTTCAATAAATCGGGTCATTGAGAATTTTATGGATTTTAAAATGTGGTGCATTAGCTCGTTCGTTAGTGAACTCGATATTGAATCTTGTACCGTCGATGAGCGTGATATTTCCCAGCTCGTCTTTTGCTGTAAGCAACCTTTGTAGGACTCGGTCGTATTGACTCGATCCCAAAAATGTAAACGATGCTTGTGTCAATAAGGTCGTATGAGTTTTGCGCACAAGAATCCGCTCCGCACTATAAACATGTATTTCTTGAATTTCCTTATCCTGCAAAAGCCGTTCCAGAGGTCCGAAACCTCTGAGTTCATCCAAAATGTATTGCAAGATCATTCCACGGTGCCAAAGTATTGCTTGGCCGCATTCATCTCTGGCAAACGCAAAGGCGGATTTTCTCAATTCCTGTGTCAACCCAGCTGCCAGCTGAGTGGGTTCTAAGCGTGACAGAAATTGTTCAACGTATTTTGAAACGAGTTGATTCAAAACTGCGACTCCAAAAAACATGTTGGTAGTCCTCAATTTTAACTTTAGCAGAAGTCGGTTAAACTGGTTCGCTGTCGGAGAGACCGCTATGTTAGGAGATGACGATGTTGAGACACTGGATAGGGTTCTTCTTGATCTTTGCGACAACGATTTTAGTTCCGCCCGCGCATGCTATCAAACTAGCGAAGCCGGTCAGCTGGGGAAGTCCAGATCAGTCTTATGGCAAAAGACGTTCTGTCACAAACGCAGACCGCGAAGAAATACGTCGCTATCGCTCGGGCACTCTTGCGCCGGTATTTCAAACCGATTTCACTGATCCTAAAGAACTGGAGTCTGACTGGAGGTTGATGACGGATCATTCTGGCAAGATCTGCAGAACTCCTGATAACGTGCAAGTCTCCAAATCTGGTCTAACGCTCAAGACGATGATTGCGACTAATTGTCCACGTAATCACTGGTCAACTGGCTCGATTCAGAGTAAGTCTTCGTATCAGTTTGGGTTTTTTGAGGCGAAAATGAAAATTGCTGACATCAAAGGGATGAATAATGCTTTCTGGATGAACACAGCGAATCAACCGGCTACCAGAGACTATTTTGAAATCGATGTTTGTGAATGCCAGTATCCCAGTTATGACCACATTGGATTACAACAATATCCAGCAAAGAAAGACAATGTCGCTCTTTCAGATGTGAAGCATAGTGGCATGGGCTGGGGAGCAAGCGTCACCGATGATCTCTCCGCGGCATTCCATGATTATGGTGTGCTATGGAAGGAGAACGAAATGATTTTCGCAATTGATGGCGAACCTATAGCTGCCGTTGTTACAAACGGTGCAGTCATTGCCCCTGCTGACGTCATGTTTTCGAGTGCATTGATTTACGATGGCGTGCCTGATAACGCTGAAGGTCATGATATGCATGTGAAGTCGGTTCGAATCTATAAACTCGTCGGTGAGCATTAGAAAAAGACTTGGCGGTTAAACCATAAATTCTAAGCTGCGTCGTTCGCTTTGTCTGATTGATTGTGATAAATAATTGCTCGCGCGACGGTAATAGCTGCAACAGAGACTGCGCCATGCTGGAGCAATTCTTCTGTGCATTCAATTAGTGTTGCCCCTGATGTGCAAACATCATCTACCAGAATGATGTTTTTGCCTTGCACCAATCTTGCGTTAACCTTGAATGCTCCTTTGACGTTGTTCAAACGTTCTTGCCTTCCCAGTGTCTGCTGGGGTCTGGTGTAGATTGTTCGAGATAAGGCATTGACCCGTTTAACACCAGTTACGAGCGAGAGGTGTCGAGCCAGAAGATCTGCTTGATTGAATCCGCGGTTGCGCAGTCGATGTTTGTGCAACGGCACTGGCACAAGTAGTAGATTCGATGCCGGTATACGTTCGCTTAAAGCCGACCAGGCATTGACCATGATGTAGCTAAGATCGGTTGCGAGTAATTTGTCTCCGTCATATTTAAAACGTCCAATCAAGTCACGTACCTTGCCTTCGTAAGCCGCCCCGCTTACTATCGGCAGTTTGGTTTGAATGGTATTTTTCAATTTGCAGGTGCCTACCAGCGCTTCTCCTATTTCGAGGTTTAGCCAGCACTCGTAGCACAGACATTCTGAATATTCTGTGCTGAGGAGGGGCGCATCCACCGCCTTTAGAAGCGCCGGATAGGTTGATTCTGTGCAGACTAATTGCGATATACCAGCAATGGCTCGGTCGATTTTAGATGTCGGCGTTTCAACCAGAGTTTTCGGCGTTTCCTTTTGATAATCGAAACCAAGTGTCAGGGATAATTCTTTTTTGCAAATGCGGCAGTTTTCCAGGCATAAGCATGAACAAATCAGGCGCGTGACACCTGCCAAAGCCTTAAGGGCAGCATTGATTGCTGCAGATAGTCTATCCATGAAACGCCCTCCGTCGAATTACGCTCCTATTACTTCAAACGTTGAAGACCACCAAAAGGTTCAAAGCGTGGTAGATTTTTTTCAGGTCATGGATAAAATCTTCTGATCTATCTGCACTACCGTTTAAGGAATCTCAAATGACCGCAAAAGAGCTTGACATTGCCTCGGTCATCGCCAATGCCGAATTGAAACTGAAAGAACGTTTTGAGGAATTGGACAAAGTTGCCGCAATAAACCACAGGCGGGTGCTGACGGCGATGAGAGATAATCGCCTTTCAGAGGAATTCTTCGCTGAAAAAACTGGCTACGGCATGGATGATGCCGGGCGTGAAGCGATCGACAAAATATTTGCCGCAGCCTTTCAAGCAGAAGCGGCAGCGGTGCGCATGCAGTTCGTGTCAGGAACACATGCAATTGCGGCCGCTCTTTTTGGCAATTTGAAGTATGGTGACCGCATGGTGACTTTAACTGGCAAGCCTTACGACACCATGCTCAAAGTAATTGGTTTGCCCGAACCTGCGCCTCAGACCATTCGCGCTCAGGGCATTGACTATCAGCAAGTCGATATAGATCCGTCTAAGGTTTCAGAGGACGAATTGATTCGACAAATAGCGCTGCATGTCTGGTCACCGTGCGCGGTGGCGTACATACAAAAGTCTCGCGGTTATTCCTTTGAGCGACGCACCTTATCAAACGTCGAAATCGGCAAAATGGCTCGCGCAGTCAAAGCCGTCAACCCCGATTGCCTGGTTATTGTCGATAATTGCTACGGGGAATTTGTTGAATCCAGTGAACCGACTGCGAATTCTGTCGATTTAATCGCTGGCTCGATGATCAAAAATCCTGGCGGTGGGCTCGTTATCGGCGGTGGCTATGTGGCAGGCAAGAAAAAATGCGTGGATGCGGCCCTTAATCGACTGACGGCGCCAGGTATCGGTGGCCATTTGGGCCTGCTCTTCAATCAGAATCGTCTGCTTATGCAGGGATTGTTCTCAGCTCCAAACGCCGTCTCCGAATCAGTTAAGGGAATTATGCTTTTTGCCCACTGTATGATGGATCTTGGTTTAACCGTGCGTCCCCATCCACTTGAGCGGCGCTTTGACATCATCCAGGCCATAGAATTCGGCACGGAGGAGCGACTGGTCAATTTCTGTAGGGCTTTGCAGAGATTTTCACCCGTTAATGGCCATGTAAGCCCCGAGGCTTCGACTATGCCTGGATATCCCGACAAGGTCGTCATGGCTGGCGGTACTTTCATTGAAGGGGCGACAATTGAATTGTCGGCTGACGGACCGATTCGCCCCCCATACGCTGGATTTCTGCAGGGCGGACTATCATATCTGCATGTTAAGTGCGTTCTTGAAGATGTTCTAAGGCTGAGCACAGTGGGTGAATTCCCATTTCTCGAGCTCTAAAATTGTTTCATGGGAAGTAATTACCTAGCCTAAAGCGCAATTCTTCCCTACAATTCACTTAGTGTCTTCTTAACCCTCTGGAGGAATCGAAGTGGTTGCACAGCTCCCGGCAAGGCAGAAACTGTATACGCCTGGTAAGGCTGGAATCATGATTCTTGCTGGCACGGCGAATCCAGAACTGGCGAAAGAAGTCGCCGAATATTTAGAGTTAAACGTCGCTCCTGTCAAAATCAAGCCTTTCTCGGATGGCGAGATTTACGTCCAGGTTCAAGACAGTGTTCGAGGCATGGATTGCTTCGTCATTCAACCTACTTGTACTCCTGTCAATGAAAATTTGATGGAATTGCTGATTCTTCTCGATGCCCTGAAGCGCGCTTCAGCTGGTCGCATCACTTGTGTCATCCCTTATTATGGCTACGGTCGTCAAGACAGAAAGGCTGCTGGTCGTGAAGCGATTACGGCCAAATTGATTGCCGATTTGCTCACCACTGCTGGTGCGCAGCGAGTTGTCGCACTTGATTTGCATGCTCCGCAAATCATGGGCTTTTTCAACATCTTGGTCGATCATCTATACGCCAGTCCTGTTTTGCTCGAATACATTCGTTCGTTAAATCAAAAGGATATCGTTCTGGTTAGCCCTGACGTTGGCGGTGTGTCGCGCGCTCGCGCTTTTGCGAAAAAGCTGGATGATGCTCCAATCGCCATCATCGACAAACGCCGCAGCGCTCACAATGTTGCCGAAGTCTACAGTGTAGTAGGCGACGTCAAAGGCAAAGTAGCAATCATGGTCGACGATATGGTCGACACGGCAGGCACCCTTGTAAAGGGCGCTGAACTCCTCAAAAAGGAAGGCGCCAAGGCAATTTATGCCGTCGCGACCCATGCTGTTTTGTCTGGACCAGCTCATGAGAGGCTTGATGCTTCCCCAATTGAGCGTTTGATTGTGACTAATTCCATTCCACAAGACTCAAGCAAAGGTTCGAAAAGAGTGGTTGTGCTCTCAGTGGCAAAGTTGCTGGGCGAGGCTATTGCCAGAATCCATGACGATACGTCGGTCAGCGAGTTGTTCGAATAAATGATTGTTGAAAGCTTTCCAGTTGGTCCGCTGCAATGCAATTGTTCGATCATTGGTTGCCCAGAGACCAGGCAGGCTGCTGTCATCGATCCAGGCGGCGATGTTGAGTTAATTCTCGATTTTTGTAAAAAGAATATATTGCAGGTCAAATATTTGCTGCATACGCATGCTCACTTTGACCACATTCTTGGCTCGAGAGCGATGCGCGAAGCGACAGGCGCTCAAATTTGCTTGCATCAAAAAGATGAGCAGCTCTACCAAAACCTGGGCATGCAATGCCAGATGTTTGGCTTTGAATACGATGAGCCGCTGCCTATCGATCACTATCTCAACGATGATGAGGAATTGAGCATCGGCAATTCCAAAACGACAGTTCTTTATACTCCCGGACACACTCCAGGCAGCTCCTGTTTTCAATTGAGCGATAAAGAAAGTGTGCTCTTTGCGGGCGACACTCTCTTTCAAGGCTCCATCGGGCGAACCGATTTGTGGGGTGGCTCTTTTGATGACATTATCAAGTCAATTAAATCGAAACTGCTGACTTTAGATGACAGTACGCGTGTGGTTGCCGGACACGGCCCGGATACTACAATCTGGTCAGAAAGACGGAAAAACCCTTATCTGTCGTAGATTCGCCGCTCTGTTGATGAGCTAGCCTGTGAATCTATCAAAGCATTAACCGATAGTGCTTAAAATTCGGCTCAAATTCTCAGTTCTGGCGCATTGATTTAATTTGATCAGTCAGCCCCTATTTCGGGTACGGAATTCATAGATACTTTGTCATAATGACCTTTGCGTATAGACCCGATTCGATATTTATTATCGGTCGCAGCTCTTGCGAATAGCTCATCCTTGCACATTCTTGCCTTTGTCCAACAATTAAAACGACCGCTTGACTGAGTTCCAAATAACCGTTTTCAGAAAAGGAGAACGCAATGGCGATCACCAACGCCTCTAAAGAAAATCTCGATGCCCGGCAGCTATTAAAAGCGCTCAGGCAAATGGCGCGCGGGGATTTCGATGTCAGGCTACCTCTGGAAGAAACCGGCATCGCCGGTGAAATAGCGGCAGCGTTTAATAACGTTGCTGAGTTGAATTCTAATTTGCGCGGAGAGCTCGAGCGCATTGGGGACGTGGTCGGTAAGCAAGGGAAAATCGGTCAAAAAGCGTCTATTGGTGAGGCGTCTGGCGGCTGGCAAGAATGCATCAACTCTGTCAACACTCTTGTTGGTGACCTTGTTCGACCGACGACCGAAGTCGCTCGCGTTATCGGTAGTGTTGCTAAAGGTGACCTGTCCGAGAGCATGGCGCTTGAAATTGAAGGAGTACCGCTTAAAGGTGAATTCTTACGCACCGCCAAAACAATCAACACAATGGTTGAGCAGCTGGGATCTTTTGCATCAGAAGTAACTCGCGTTGCTCGAGAAGTAGGAACTGAAGGAAAACTAGGTGGTCAGGCACAAGTCAAAGGCGTTTCTGGTACATGGAAAGATTTGACTGATTCAGTAAATTCGATGGCAAGCAATTTGACAGCGCAGGTGCGCAATATTGCCGACGTGACGACAGCTGTTGCAAAAGGTGACCTGTCCAAGAAAATTACAGTCGATGTTAAAGGCGAAATTCTAGAATTAAAAAATACGATCAACACAATGGTCGATCAGCTTTCATCATTTGCCACAGAAGTAACACGCGTAGCGCGTGAAGTAGGAACCGAAGGAAAACTAGGTGGACAAGCCGAAGTTCGAGGTGTCTCTGGTACATGGAAGGACCTCACCGACAACGTCAATTCGATGGCATCCAATTTGACCACTCAGGTACGCAACATCGCCGATGTAACAACAGCTGTAGCTAATGGTGACCTTTCTCGCAAAATTACAGTTGATGTTAAAGGCGAAATTTTAGAGCTGAAAAAAACGATCAACACAATGGTTGATCAGCTCTCATCGTTTGCTTCTGAAGTAACACGTGTAGCCCGAGAAGTAGGTACAGAAGGGAAACTCGGCGGTCAGGCTCAGGTCAAAGGTATTGCCGGCACCTGGAAAGATTTGACTGATTCAGTAAATTACATGGCCTCAAATTTAACCTCTCAGGTGCGAAATATTGCCGATGTGACGACCGCTGTTGCAAAAGGCGATCTCTCTCGCAAAATTACAGTCGACGTTAAAGGCGAAATTCTGGAGCTGAAAAATACAATCAACGTCATGGTGGATCAGCTCTCATCATTTGCCGCTGAAGTAACAAGAGTAGCTCGAGAGGTAGGTTCTGAAGGGAAGCTTGGAGGGCAAGCGGACGTTAAAGGTGTCTCTGGTACCTGGAAAGATCTAACCGACTCAGTAAATTATATGGCGTCAAACTTGACGTCACAGGTGCGAAATATTGCTGAAGTAACAACAGCTGTAGCAACTGGGGATCTGTCCAAGAAAATTACAGTCGATGTTAAAGGCGAGATTCTGGAGCTGAAAAATACGATTAACGTCATGGTTGATCAGCTCTCTTCGTTTGCGGCTGAAGTAACACGTGTAGCTCGAGAAGTAGGCACAGAAGGCAAATTGGGAGGGCAAGCAGACGTTAAGGGAGTCTCTGGCACCTGGCGCGATCTAACGGACTCGGTAAATTACATGGCGTCAAATTTGACGTCGCAAGTGCGAAATATCGCTGAAGTCACGACGGCAGTTGCAACCGGTGATCTCTCGAAAAAAATCACAGTAGATGTTAAAGGCGAAATCCTCGAATTAAAAAATACAATCAACGTCATGGTTGATCAGCTCTCTTCGTTTGCGGCTGAAGTAACACGTGTCGCTCGTGAAGTAGGTACTGAAGGAAAACTCGGTGGGCAAGCCGATGTACAGGGCGTTACTGGTGCCTGGAAGGGATTGACGGATAACGTAAATCTAATGGCTGGCAATTTGACCGGTCAGGTGCGGAATATTGCGGACGTGACGACAGCTGTTGCCCGAGGCGATCTCTCGAAGAAAATTACAGTCGACGTTAAAGGTGAAATCCTGGAGTTGAAAAATACTATCAACACAATGGTTGATCAACTTTCATCATTTGCTGCTGAAGTAACTCGTGTGGCTCGAGAAGTAGGTACTGAAGGAAAACTCGGTGGACAAGCCGATGTACGAGGCGTGTCTGGTACCTGGAAAGATTTGACCGACTCTGTAAATTACATGGCGTCGAATCTTACCGGTCAGGTGAGAAACATTGCCGAAGTAACGACCGCTGTAGCTAATGGCGATTTGTCGAAGACAATTACGGTGGACGTTAAGGGCGAAATTCTGGAGTTGAAAAATACGATCAACACAATGGTTGATCAGCTGGGATCATTTGCTTCTGAAGTAACTCGTGTGGCTAGGGAGGTAGGCACTGAAGGACGACTGGGTGGACAAGCCGATGTTAAAGGAGTGTCTGGCACCTGGAAGGATTTGACCGACTCTGTAAATTACATGGCAGGCAACCTCACTGCTCAGGTGAGAAATATCGCCGACGTGACGACTGCTGTAGCTAATGGTGATCTCTCTCGCAAAATTACAGTGGATGTTAAAGGCGAAATTCTGGAGTTAAAAAATACGATCAACACGATGGTTGATCAGCTGGGGTCATTTGCGTCAGAAGTAACACGTGTAGCCCGTGAGGTAGGTTCTGAGGGAAAACTAGGTGGGCAAGCCGTTGTTAAAGGGGTTTCTGGCACCTGGAAAGATTTGACCGACAACGTTAATTCGATGGCGAGTAATTTAACCGGTCAGGTGCGAAACATTGCCGAGGTAACAACTGCTGTTGCTAATGGAGATTTGACGAAAAAAATCACAGTGGATGTACGCGGCGAAATCTTAGAGTTGAAAAACACAATCAATACAATGGTTGATCAACTTTCGTCATTTGCTTCTGAAGTAACTCGAGTAGCACGTGACGTAGGTACTGAAGGAAAACTCGGTGGGCAGGCTGTCGTACCTGGAGTTGGTGGCACCTGGAAGGATTTGACGGACAACGTCAATTCGATGGCAGGCAATCTAACTGAACAAGTGCGAGGCATTGCAGGCGTCGTGACTGCTGTCGCTCAAGGTAACTTGAGACGCAAACTGGTATTACAAGCCAAAGGCGAAATTGCAGCGCTAGCTGATACCATCAACGAGATGATCGATACATTGGCCACATTTGCTGACCAGGTCACGGGTGTGGCTCGTGAGGTAGGGGTTGAAGGTGTGCTGGGCGGTCAGGCTCTGGTACCAGGAGCATCGGGTACATGGCGCGACCTTGTTGATAACGTAAACAACCTGGCTGCCAATCTCACGACACAAGTACGGTCGATTGCAGATGTAGCAACAGCTGTAACTAAAGGCGATTTGACCAGAACGGTTGCTGTTGAAGCCAAAGGCGAAGTGGCAATCCTTAAGGATAATATCAACGAGATGATTCGCAATCTGCGCGAAACAACTCAGAAAAATACCGAGCAAGACTGGCTCAAAACGAACATCGCCCGCTTTACGAGCATGTTGCAAGGTCAGCGCGACATTCTAACAGTCGCCAATTTGATTCTTTCTGAAGTGGCACCGCTGGTAAGGGCACAGATGGGAGTCTTCTTTGTTAACGAGATGGAAGATGACGAACCAATCCTGAAGTTGATGGGCAGCTATGCTTACAACAAACGTAAAAATCTCTCCGATAAATTTAGATTGAGAGAAGGCTTGATCGGTCAGTGTGCGCTTGAGAAGCAGCGCATTCTCATTACTGATGTGCCGCCGGATTATATAAAAATCGGCTCTGGTCTGGGAGACGCCACGCCACTCAATTTGGTGGCATTGCCAATTGTCTTTGAAGGCGAAGTGCGAGCGGTTATCGAGCTTGCATCGTTTCAGCCCTTTAGTGAGACTCATCTAGCATTCTTAGATTTGCTCACTGAGAATATTGGTATCGTTATCAATACACTTGAAGCGACGATGCGCACTGAGAACTTGCTCAAACAGTCTCAGTCCTTAGCGCAAGAATTGACTTCGCAACAAACCGAGCTGACCGAAACAAACCGACGTCTGGAGCAGCAAGCAAAAACATTGCAAGCTTCAGAAGACCTGCTCACACAGCAACAAGAAGAACTGCAACAAACAAACGAGGAGCTTGAAGGAAAAGCAAGATTGCTCGCCATTCAAAACACTGAAGTGGAGCGCAAGAACAGAGAAATCGAGCAAGCTCGTATGTCTCTCGAAGAAAAGGCAGAGCAGCTCGCTCTAACTTCGAAATACAAGTCTGAGTTCCTGGCCAATATGTCGCATGAATTGCGTACTCCATTAAATAGTTTGCTTATTCTGTCCAAACTTTTGTCAGACAACACAGAATCCAATTTGACCGCCAAACAAGTGGAATTTGCGAAGACCATTCATGCGTCGGGTTCTGATTTGCTCGAGCTTATCAACGATATTCTCGATCTATCCAAAATTGAATCAGGCACAATTTCTCTCGATATTGGCGAAGTTCTTTTCGACGATCTTCACGATGGTATCGAACGCAATTTCAGGCAGCTGGCCGAAAGCAAAAAATTGGACTTCAACTTGAAATTTGCAGAAGCGTTGCCTAGATCACTGAGGACAGACTCCAAACGCTTGCAGCAAGTCCTCAAGAATCTCCTCTCCAACGCATTTAAATTCACCGAAAGTGGTGACGTGTCACTTTCTGTGTTTGAAGCAGAGAGCGGCTGGACACCCGATAAAGGAGCACTGGATCAAGCTCAATCGGTAATTGCCTTCTCTGTTAAAGATAGTGGCATTGGCATTGCTCCTGAAAAACAAAAGATTATTTTCGAAGCATTCCAACAGGCCGATGGGTCGACCAGCCGCAAATATGGTGGTACCGGATTGGGATTGCCAATCAGTCGTGAAATAGCGACACTGCTTGGCGGCGAAATCAAAGTAGATAGCGACATTGGTGAAGGCAGCACCTTTACCTTGTTCCTTCCGCTCAACTACGTTCCTACAGTAGCTGCTCCTACGCCTGCGTCAACGAGAGCTACGCGCCCAATGCAAGCGTTACATCATCAGCCCCACAGCCCCTCAACAGAGGAAGAAGGCGCCCTTGCCGAATCGGCATTGATGCTCGATAACGTTGTCGCCGATGACCGCGGCAACATTGAAAAAGGCGATCGTGTGTTGCTCATTGTCGAAGACGATGTGCATTTTGCCCGATTGCTTTTAGATGAAGCGCGCGAAAATGGCTTCAAAGGATTGGTTGCTATAAGCGGCACTTCTGCGCTTGCCTTATCGAAGCGATTTGGACCAGATGCGATCACGCTCGACATCGTCTTGCCCGATATGGATGGTTGGACTGTGCTTGACCGCCTCAAACATGACCCAACAACACGTCACATACCTGTTAATGTCATCTCCGCCGATAGTCAAAAGCAACGAGGCTACAGACAGGGAGCCATCGGTTATCTGGAAAAACCAGTGACCAAGGAAGCTCTAAATGAAGCGATGAATGCCATTAAAGACTTTATTGAGCGTCCAGCCAAGAGCCTTTTAATCGTCGAAGACGACGAAGTGCAGCGTAACGCAATTATTGAATTAATCGGTAATGGCGACGTTGTCTCCACAGCAGTGGGCTCTGGGCGCGAGGCTCTGGAGTTGCTGACAGACAAGCATTTCGATTGCCTGGTAATAGATCTTGGTCTGCCAGACATGACAGGTTCTGAGCTCATCAGGAAAATTCAAGATGAACTCAATCTCGTCCATTTGCCAATTGTCGTATACACCGGTAAAGACCTCACCAGTGCTGAAGAAATCGAATTGAGAAAGATGACCGAGGCAGTCATTGTCAAAGAGGCCAAATCGCCAGATCGCCTTCTAGACGAGACCGCCCTCTTCTTGCACCGAGTGGAAAATAATTTACCGGAAGGTAAACGCAAGATGCTTGCGCAGGCTCACAATCGTGATCCGATTTTAGCTGGTCGCAAGATCTTAATTGTCGATGACGATGTACGCAACATCTTTGCCTTGACAAGCATTCTCGAAAATCAGCAAATGGAAGTTCTGTACGCCGAGAACGGCCTTCAGGCGATCGAGATTTTAAAGGAACATCCTGATACGGAAGCGGTCTTAATGGATGTGATGATGCCTGAAATTGATGGATATGAGACAACCAGGCGAATTAGAGAACTGGAGCAATTTAGCAGATTGCCTATCATCGCTTTGACAGCGAAGGCAATGAAAGGTGATCGTGAAAAATGCATTGAATCCGGTGCATCTGACTACATCGCCAAGCCCGTGGATACAGAACAATTGATGTCGCTATTGCGTGTCTGGTTGTATCAGTGAGAATTTTCTTCAATCCGCTCTAAAAAACAATAGTTATGGCAAAGATAAATGACATCGATGAAATCGAAGCTATAGAGGTAGAACTACTTCTACAGGGCATTTATAAGCGCTACGGTTATGATTTTCGCAACTATGCTCTGGCTTCGATTCGTCGAAGAATTCTACGATTTGCCGACAACGAAAATTTGCCGACGATATCGTCGGTGCAAGAAGCGGTGATGCATGATCCAGCGATCATGGATCGCTTTGTGCTGTCTTTGACCGTCAATGTCACGGCCATGTTCAGAGATCCAGCGTTCTTTGCCATGATGCGAGAGAAAGTCATTCCTTTGCTCAAAACATATCCGCTTATCCGAATTTGGGATGCCGGTTGCGCGACCGGAGAAGAGGCCTATTCTCTGGCCATTTTGTTGCAAGAAGAAGGTATTTACGAAAAGAGTCGAATTTACGCCACTGATTTAAATGAATCTGTTTTGCGCAAAGCAAAGAGTGGCATTTTTCACCTTTCACAGATGAAAGAATATACGGATAATTACATTCAAGCCGGCGGCAAACAAGCCTTTTCCGAATATTACACAGCTAAATTCGATCATGCGATATTGCATCAGTCGCTGCGAAAAAATATTGTTTTTGCCCAACACAATTTGGTGACAGATCGTTCCTTCAATGAATTCAATCTAGTTTTGATGCGCAATGTTTTGATTTACTTCAACGAGGATTTGAGAGCAAATGTGCTGAAGCTAGTCCATCAGAGCCTGAGCCCTTTTGGAATTCTTGCGCTTGGCAAAAGAGAAACGTTGCCATCTGAGGCTCGCGGGCGCACCTATGAAGAACTGGACGCAACGGAAAAGCTCTACAGGCGGTGCGCCTGATGAAGTACGAATTGATTATTTTCGGGTGTTCGTTCGGTGGCTTTCAGGCCATGCAAATAATTTTGGATGGACTCGGAACCGATTTTGTTACACCAATTGTGCTCGTGCAACATCGAGACAAGAGTCCCGGAGACTTGCTCAGTCAGATTTTGCAAAGATCGACTCATATGAAGGTGCAAGATGCTGATGATGGCATGAAAATAGCTGCAGGCAATTTGTACGTCGCACCAGCCAGTTATCATTTGTTAATAGACAATAAAGCGATAAGTCTATCTTGCGAGCTGCCCGTGCAGCATGCTCAACCCTCCATTGATGTGGCATTTGACACCGCTTCGCTTTCTTATGGCAGTAACTTGATTGGTGTAGTATTGACAAGTTCGTCAATCGACGGTGTGGCCGGAGCTAAAAGCATTGTCAATCGAGCTGGTGCGCTGATAGTTCAGGATCCTGCTACCGCTGAAAGTGTCACTTTGCCGAAAGCCGTAATAGCTGCTGTGGATAATGCACACGTGGTGCCTCTGGAGAATATCGCTGGCGTGTTGCGACAGATGTGTAACATAAGAGGAGGCAAAAATGCTCAACGATCCTCCCGTTAATATCCTTCTCGTTGACGACCAGTCTGAGAATTTAATGGCTCTTGAAGCCGTTCTGACCGCTACTGGTCAAAACATAGTCAAGGCACACTCTGGGCGTGAAGCTTTGATCCGTATGCTGGAAAACGAATTTGCCATTGTGATTCTAGACATTCAGATGCCTGATATGACAGGCTACGAGGTTGCGTCCACTATGCGCAAGAGAGATGCCACCAAGCATACTCCTATTATCTTTTTGACGGCTATGTACACTGAAGATGCTGATGCTACCTTTGCTTACTCGCTGGGAGCGGTCGACTTCTTGACTAAACCATTTGTTCCTGATGTCTTGAAGTCCAAAGTGCAGGTGTTTGTCGAGTTATATAAAAAGACGCGAGAAATCAGACGACAAACCGAATTGCTTGCAGAAAAAGAACGCGAAAGACTGGAAGCAGAAAAGCAATATATCAAAGAAGAATTGCTGCGCAAAGAAATGGAGCGGCAATTGCTTGAAGAACGGGGTCTGCAACTAGAAAAAGCTGACCAGATGAAGACTGAATTTCTTGCTAACATGAGCCACGAAATTCGTACACCAATTAATGGTGTCATCGGTATGGCAGAACTTTTGTTGCATACGCCCATGTCTTCTGAGCAACGAGAATTTGCTCAAATAATTAGAGAATCCGCTCAGGCACTTCTGATTATTATTAATGATATTCTAGATTTATCCAAAATCGAAGCTGGTCGTCTTGATTTAGACTCTCTCGATTTTCATGTGGTGCCGCTCGTTGAAGGCACGGCGGAGTTGCTTGCCGAAACAGCAAGAACTAAAGAACTGAGCGTGATGACTTTCATCGAACCTCAAGTGCCACCATTTCTCAATGGCGACCCAGGCCGTTTACGTCAGGTTCTACTAAATCTTGTCGGTAATGCATTGAAGTTTACCGAGTCCGGTGAAGTGATAATTCGCGTCGCTTCTGTGGCGTCCAGCGATTCTACAAATCAGATCAATGTCAAATTCAGTGTCAGCGATACAGGCATTGGTTTGACTGAAGAAGCTAAAATTCGACTCTTTCGACCGTTCTCTCAGGCTGACGGCTCGACTACCCGTAAATTTGGTGGCACCGGTCTTGGTCTTTCAATCTCGAAACGATTGGTCGAAATGATGGGCGGTCAAATTGGTGTCAATAGTGTGCCGGGTGAAGGCTCGACTTTCTGGTTTGAAGTGCCTTTGCAAATTGGTCAGCCTACATCAAAAATATCATTTGATAAAACTGGTTTCGAAAATACCAAAGTTCTTGTCGTCGACGATCAAGATAGTGCGCGAGCGATTTTCAATGCCTATATTTCGTCCTGGGGAATGGAATGTATTTGTGTTGAAAGACCAGAACAGGCGTTTGTTTTATTGGAGCAAGCAGCTGCAGCCAATTCGCCATTTGATCTGGTAATAACCGATTTGAAAATGCCCGAACAAGATGGTTTTGAATTTCTTGAAGATGCCAGACGAATGCCAGCATGTGCGCAGACAAAATTTGTTTTGTGTACAGGATACGATCTTGCCGGGCAATCTGAAAACGCTACAACTCAAGGGTTTGATGGTTATTTGACTAAGCCTGTTCAGCAATCGCGCTTATTCAACCTAATAGCAAGTCTTGTCTCAGAAAAAGTCTCGAGTAAAGATGGAGTGGCTCCGACCTTACTGACAGCTGATGAAGAGGCTGGTGTCGACATTGATGTGGCTATGCAGTCAATGAAAATTTTGCTCGCTGAAGATAATCTCGTCAATCAAAAAGTGGCAATGGCACAATTGCGCAAACTGGGAATGCGCACTGTTACTGTCTCAAATGGTTTAGAGGCCGTAGAGGAAGTTTGTCGCAACAATTACGCTCTCGTTTTTATGGATTGCCAAATGCCTGAGATGGATGGTTTTGAGGCCACTCAGGAGATTCGTAATTTGGAGCTAAAAACAGGCAAGCATATACCGATCATCGGGTTGACCGCGCATGCTATGGAAGGCGACCGCGAGCGTTGTCTAGCATCAGGGATGAGTGATTATCTGAGCAAACCCACTTCGCTTGAGAGACTCTCAAAAATCTTGAATAAATGGCTGTCAGCTAAGTCACCAGAGTCTCTGCCTGCATTTGTCAAATCGGATAGTGCAGGTTGAAGGCTCGTCCATAGTTTCGTGTGGCCTTGGTCTAGTTCGAGTATTTAACTGAACATTGTTTGATACTATCAAGTTCATAAATAATTCCGAGAGGGACTTGTCATGCGCAAAGTGAAGCTCCAAGAGATGCACTACTGGAAAGTTGTGATTCTTGGAGCTGCATTTGTTCTATCTGCATCGGGTACATTGGTGCCACAAGTACTAAGTGCTGAGCCGACTCCACCTGCTGCCAACCAAGTCGACGAAAAAGTTGGCATCACAGACAAAGAAATTCTGCTCGGTTCATGCGCATCACTGGAAGGTCCGGTGGCTGTCGTTGGCAAGCAAGTTGTCAGCGGTGCAATGCTTTACTTTAATTATGTAAATTCGAAGGGCGGTATTAACGGTCGCCAAATCAAATTGTTATCACACGATGATAGCTACGATCCTGACAAAGCGGTGCAGTGTTTTGAGCGCCTGCAGGCAGAAAAAGTGTTTGCCGGTGCATGTTTTGTCGGAGCACCGCCGGCGACAAAATATGTGCGATTGGCGACGACACATAATTTTCCAATTGTAGGTTTCTATACCGGTTGGGACGCGATTTACGAACCTTTTCGCCACAATGTGATCGGCGTTAGAGCTTCCTATTCCGACGAGGCGCTTGCCCAGGTCAATCATTTGTGGGATGTTGGATTCCGGAAGTTTGCAGTGATCTACCAAAATGATGCCTGCGGAGCGGCTACACTCGAAGGTGTGAAGCGCGCTTTGAAAGACCATGGTTCTGAAATTGTGGGACAAGGTTCATTTGAGCGTGGCAGCCTGGAGGTTAACGATGCAATTAACTTGGTCAAGCCAAATCATCCAGAAGTAGTTGTATTTGATGGCACCGCGCCTCCCATTGTCAAAATTATTAAACAGTGTCATGAAAGTGGCTGGCATCCGTTATTCAGCTCTGTGTCCTTTCTCCCAGCTGAGGCATTTATCAAGCTCGCTGGTAAAGATGCAGAAGGCACCGTTATTACTCAGGTCGTGCCACCATATGATGAAATTCAGCTACCGACTGTTGCCCTCTATCGAAAATTGCTAGAAACCGCGACACCAGGTCAGAAACCGACCTTTGCACAGTTCGAAGGATTTGTGGATGCTCTGGTTGTTTGCAATGGTCTACAAGAAGCTGGTCGCAACCTGACGCGCTCTAATTTCATCAAAGCGATTGAATCGTTCCACAATAAGGACATTGGGCTTGGTGCAGAGTTCAAGCTTAATTATGGTCCCGCGGATCACAAAGGATTCGATCACGTTTGCTATACCATTGTGCACAACGCCCTGCCCGTTGTGCTTAAGGATTGGAAGGGACAGCTCGCGTTGCCCGCGAAGAAATAGCACCACATCGCACACGTAGTGATTGTTCCGGATTTTCCTTTGGGGTTGACAGTAGCTCTCGAAAGAATCGATTCGCTCCTAAACCGGCGATCTTTCAATGGGCGATTTCAATGTGCCTGGAAGTATGAGAGTAAAATTGATGTACTATTCGATTTGGCTACGCCAGTGTTGGGTAGCTAGCCTGTTGATTGGATCACTTTAAAAGATAACGCCCGGTTTGGCGGAATGAAGTGATACCAGGTTGGGAAGAGCTCTTGTATGGATAGAACTGTGAAAATCTACTTCAAACTTTTTACTTCGACAATTGTCATGACTCTGATGCTTCAGGCTTGCAGCGAGCAACCAAGGCTTGCCAAAGGGCGCATGCCATCAAGCGAAGAAGGAGCCGGTACGGCGGCAACTGCTACCGCCGAGCGCTCGCATGAACGCGATGGAATCACAGACAAAGAAATATTGATAGGCTCCTGCAGTGCCCTCGATGGTCCAGCTGGCGAACTGGGGAAACAAACTGTTTTGGGGGCGAAGGCATATCTAAATTATATAAATGATGCAGGTGGAGTGAACGGACGCAAAGTCAATTTGATTACGTTCAATGACGGATACGAACCCGCTAAAGCAATTGACTGTTTCAATCATTTGCTTCAGAAAAATATTTTTGCTGCAGCTTTTTTTGTTGGCACCCCAACGGCGGCTAAATATGTGCCGATGGCCGAGGCGAACAAAGTGCCGCTGGTCGGTCTGTTTACCGGGGCGGCACTTTTGCATGAGCCATTTAAACCTCACGTAATTAGCGTTAGAGCATCATATGCCGACGAAACGCGAGAACAGGTCGATCATCTTTGGAAGGATTTAGGTATTCGAAAATTTGGTGTCATTTATCAAGATGATGCCTTTGGTGCAGCAGTTTTGGCCGGCGTGAGAAAAGCTCTGGAGCATCATGGTGAAACTTTAACCATACTTGGTTCTTTTCCACGTAACACCATAGATGTAGGCGATGCCATTAAACAAGTGAATGCTTCAGCACCGGAGGCCGTTATTTTAGCTGGTACTTACAAACCGGTTGCTGAAATCGTCAAGAAGAGCCATGCAGCAGGTTGGCATCCGCACTTTTCGACAGTCTCTTTCGTTGGCACGGAGGCTTTTATCGCACAGGCCGGCAAAGACGCAGATGGCACTGTGATTACCCAGGTGGTGCCACCCTACAATCGTGATGATTTGCCGACTGTAGTACTTTATAAGAAATTGTTGAAACAGTATTTTCCCTCTCAGAAGCCAAATTTCGTTAGCCTCGAAGGTTTCGTAGATGCATTAGTTGTCTGCGAAGGCTTGAAGTTAGCTGGAGCAGATTTGACCAGGTCGAAATTCATATCTGCAATTGAATCTATGCATAACAAAGATATCGGTCTTGGTCCTAATCTAAAATTGAACTATGGTCCGCAGCGTCACAAGGGTTTTGATTCTGTATACTACACGAGAGTCAAGGATGGACAGCCCGTCACTTTTGATGACTGGAAGCAACTGGAGACGCATTAGGTAAGTGAGGAGGCTATGTGCCAAATAGACGTTCTCGACTTGGATTAGCGGCTCAACTTATCAGCCCATTTGTAGTAATTTCAATAATCAGCACTTTGCTTCTGGGTATTAGTTCTTGCTGGGCGATGAGTAATTCGCTTAAACAATCGCTCGATGAAAAGTCTCAAATCCTTACCAGAAATCTGGCAACGGTGCTTGCTGATCCTTTGTCGATGGGTGAATACGACCATCTGCAACAGACTATCGATGCCGCTGAAAAGTCTGATCAAGATTTGTGTTATGCCGCCGTACTATCGTCTGATGGTCGTGCACTAGCCACGACCGATCCTGCAGACAAGAACAAGCGTTTGAACAAAACCGATTTCGAAAAGCAGGCCCTTACTGCCACAGAATTCATGCGCCGCGAGTCACCTATACCAGGCGTCGTTGAGATGGTCATGCCCATTGGCACAACAGCAGGGCAAGTGGGAATCTTGCGTGTGGGTATTTCTAGTCAAAGACTGCAGTCGACTATTTTGCAGGCAGAATTGCAAATTGCCACGATCGGGTTGCTTTCATTACTAATTGGAATAACAATCTACGTTGCACGCATTAATAAGACAATTATTCGCCCGATTGCCGACGTTGTCAGTCTTGCCACTAGAGTATCTCGCGGAGACCTGGATGAAACGGTTGAGGTCACCCGCACCGACGAAATTGGGCAGTTACTGCAATCAATGAACAACATGGTGGCGTATCTGCGCGAAATGGCCCAGGTTGCCGACTCTATTGCTAAAGGCGATTTAAGCGTCAAAGTTGAAGCGCGCTCCGATGGAGATGTCTTTGGCAATGCCTTCAAAAAAATGGTGGAAAGTTTGCATGGCATTATTCAGGAATTGTCTGTGGGCGCACAAGCTCTAAGCACTGCCGCTACTGAATTAGCCACAACTTCGTCTCAACAGAGCGCGTCTATCTCTGAACAAGCCACATCCATTCGCCAGTCATTGCAAACTCTTGAAGAAATCCGCACCATCGTGCAACAGGCTAGTGAAAAGGCTAAATCGGTTGTGGACATTGCTGACCATTCTCTCGATGTCTCCAAAGCTGGACAAGATGCGCTTCGTGAGTCGGTATCGGCAATGGTGAAAATTAAAGATCAAGTTCAGGAAATTGCCGACAACATCGCTGAGTTGCGCGAAAAAACAATACAGATCGGTGAGATAACAGCCTCAGTCAATGATATTGCCGATCAGTCAAATTTGCTAGCAGTCAACGCCGCAATTGAAGCAGCCAAAGCTGGACAAGCAAGTCGAGGATTCGGTGTTGTTGCTTCGGAAGTGAAGAATTTGGCCAGTCAGTCGAAGCGAGCTACTGCTCAAGTGAATGGCATTCTTGGTGAAATTCAGAAGGCTACTGCTTCCACAGTGGTCGTTACCGAAGAGGGCAAAAAGAGAGTTGAATTAGGAGTTAATCAGGTGCATCAGATTGGCACCAATTTCAATCAGCTCTATGGAGTGATCGAGGAATCATCCAACGCCGCTAAATCAATCGCAGCCGCGACGAATCAGCAAGTGGTCGGCATAGAACAGGTGGCTCTCGGTATGCGCAGCATCTCGGAGGCCGCTAATGAATCTGTAACTGGTGCGGCTCAACAAAGAGACACGGCTCAGAACCTGAGCGGGCTAGCCAATAGTCTCAGCAGTATTGTCGGCCGATACCGCTTACGGTGATTTGAGACCTTGTTTTATTTTATTGGTTTGAATTAGACCTGGGTGGTGGCATGAAGTGGTTTGCTAATCTCACAATCGGATGGAAGCTGTTTTCATGTTTTACAGTAATCATCGTGTGCCTGGGAATTGTGATCGCCTGTGCTCTAAATACTATCGAGCAAGTCACTAATGATTTAAATATTGCTTTGGAAGCCAGACAGTTGCGTATAGATGCAGATAAAATGCGCCTGTCTTTGATGACCATATTGCTCAACACCAATATCCAAATGATAGCGCTCGACGATGATTTGGGCGAAGCGGAAAAAAACACGTCGGCGACTTATGCCGCGTTACAACGCTTGAAGGACCGTCTGGCCCAGGATGCAATGGCTTCCGGTCTGATCAATGATCTCGAGACAACGCTCCATCAGTATTGCGATACTCGCGACCGCGAACAAATTCCCTTAATCAGGGCCCATCAGATGGAGAAAGCAAGAACGCTGTCTTTGGAGATGCAAGGGCAGCGATTCGAACGTATCGCCCGCTGCACCAACGAACTTGCCGATCATGCCAGCTCCATTGCTAAAGGAAGGACACAGCTAGCTGTTGTGATTCTTTCGGCGCTAGGGGCTGTAGCCGTATTTATAGCTATTAGCATGAGTCTATTGTTGCACCGATTGATTGCCACTCCAATCGGCGCAATAACGCGAGCTGCAAATCGTTTGGCATTAGGTGAATTAGAAATATCATTGCCGCAAATGGACCGAAATGACGAAGTAGGGGCCCTTGCAAAGTCCTTTCAAGCGATGGCTCAATCGTGGCGCGATACTGTGAGCATCGCTTCAAAGGTGGCCGACGGCGACCTGACCGTCTTTCTCAAACCGCGTTCACAGCAGGATGCTTTGGCTGCGGCCTTCGAGCAAATGGTAGGCAATACCGCCCGGGTTACCGCTGAGTTTAAGGAATCGGTCCTGGTTGTGAATACAGCTGTCGGCGATATTCTAGTCTCTGTCAATCAGTTTGCAGCAGGCGCTTCCGAGACTGCAGCGGCCGCCATGCAGACGACGACAACGGTAGAAGAAGTTCGCCAGACTTCAATGATCGCCAATCAGAAAGCGAAACAAGTTGCAGAAACTGCTCAAAAGACTGCCCAGGTTACACAAGACGGTCGTAAAGCAACCGAAGACGTAATCGAAGGGATGAAGCGCATTCGCGAACAAATGGATTTGATCGCCGAAGCTATGATCAGATTGAGTGAAAAGAGCCAATCTATTTCTGAAATTATCACCACTGTGGATGATTTAGCTAAGCAGTCAAATTTGTTGGCGGTTAATGCCTCAATTGAAGCAGCCGCCGCCGGAGAATTTGGCAAGGGCTTTGGGGTGGTGGCGCAGGAAGTGAAAAATTTGGCACAGCAGTCGAAACAGTCGACCGCCGAAGTCAGACATATGCTGACAGAGATGCAGCAAGCGACCAATGCAGCAGCCATGGCTACAGAGCTTGGTGGCAAAGCCGTCGACTCGGCAATCAACCAATCGCAACAGGCCGGGCGGTCAATTGCGGTTCTTGCCGCAAGTGTGCAGGAATCAGCGCTCGCAGCCAAACAGATTGCTGTCTCAAACAACCAGCAGCTGGCAGGTGTGGACCAGGTAGCGCACGCGATGTCTGGCATAAAGGAAGCCTCGAGTGAGCACTTGCAGGCTATACGGCACGTAGAAACTGCCGCGCATCGCTTAAATGAAATTGGGATCAAATTGAAAACTCTGGTTGATCGATATGATGTCTGGGATGCTCAATCGGCCGCTCGCGCTAGAGCTGAGAACCGGGTTGATTTTATTCACTTGCTCTAGCCGTTAAAATGGTATGAGAGGTAAGATGCAGAGGAGGGCAGTGAGGGTGGCATGACAAAGGTTTGGAAAGCTTACGTCGGGCAGCTAAAAGAAAAGCTGGACCTAATCAACGAGACACTAGCGTTAACTCAAGACACTGGAGCCAGAAATCCATCCCTTGCTGGTGCAAGCCAGATGTTGCGCGCGCTTTTGCGACAGCGTGAAAACGAGCAAATTGCTACTGCAGAGATTTTTCAGACCCTGAATGCCGCGCCTGAATATCATTCTTTGGGCATCATCGCTACTAATTTAAAAGGGAATATTACCGAAGCTAATGACCGTGCCAGAGAAATACTTGGCGAGCATTTGCTTAGCTTTGAAGCAGACGTGGATGATACGTTCTTTTTGGCCGATAAGGCTACTCCTTGTGGTCGCAATTTGCCCTGGCTGCGGGCAGCCGAAGGGTTAGAAGTGTCAGAGACGAAAATTTTCGTCAAGCGCGCAGGCGTTCCTGATGGCTTATGGTTGCAAATCGAAGCCATGCCAGTTAAAGATTCTGACGGACGTGTGCGTTGCGCGATAGCAATTTTCGCTGATACCACAGAAGGTGTGCTCGCCGAAAGTCACATCCATGATGTGCGCCGCCAGCTCGAGCAAAGACTCACCGATACAACTAATGTTCACGAAGAACTTACTGAGCTGCTCGGCAAAATGGGCCAAAAGAACTGGGATATAGTCGATTCGCCAGAAGAAATTGTATTGCAGGCTGCTGAGGGCGGGAACACAGAAGAAAAGCTAGCGCTTGTGGTCGATGATGTGCAGGTGCACCATATTTTACTTGGCTCTTATTTGACCAATTTAGGTTTCGCGGTGCATTCGGCAACCAATGGTCAAGCCGCTGTGGATGCTGCGTCCAAATACAAATATTCGCTCATCCTGATGGATTGCGATATGCCCGTGATGGACGGTTACGAAGCCACGAAAGCCATTCGCAAAGCCGAGGGCGACAGCAGGCGAGTGCCGATTATTGCCATGACAATTTATGACCGCCAAGGTGATCGTGAAAAATGTTTGGCGGCTGGCATGGATGAATATGTCACCAAAAGTATCGACCAAACGAAGTTGTTTAAAGTGGCGGAAGCGGTGCTAAAGGGTGAGCCAATCGTCGCTCGAGCCGATCAAGCCAAAGATGACGATGAACAATCAGCGGCACGCGAATTTGATCTGCCATCTCTGGAAAAAATGTATGGACGGAAAGAACTGCAGGAAATTCTGCCGTCTTTCTTGAAGACTACCTCGGTTTTGATTGCTTGTTTGAAGGCCGTAATAGCTGAAAGGGACGTGCGGGCAGCGCACCATTATGCCCATTGCATCAAGGGACCAGCGGCCAGCCTTGGTTGCACTAAGCTTGCGAGCCTTTGCGAAACAGTGGCGTCGGCTGCACTGCGCAATAAATGGTTTGATGCTGACTTCGAAGTCGATTCGCTCGAGTCAGCTTTTGAAGAAATTGCGAAGAAATCAGAAAGTCTAGTTTATGCTGGTTGGGCTGACTCTGGCTCATCGAACGATTCCAATCCGAGCGAAATCGTCACTGGCGAAATCGAATTGGAAAAGGCAGCAGTTGCCTCTGTTGCAGACGTGAAAAAACGCCTGGAAAAATTAGAGCAAAAGATAGGAAAGCCTACCACTCTAGCTTTAGCAAATGCCTTCATGGAAGATACGAATGATATTCTCGATACCATGGGCGGTGCAATAACTGGTAAGGAGACAGAAGTGGTACGCCGGTCGATGCATAAACTAGCCGGGTGTTGCGCGTCGATAATGGATAGTGAAGGACAGAAGCTCGCAAGAACTGTTGAAGAGCTGGCTGTAAAACAGTCTTGGAAAGCACTTGGAGCTGTTTACTTAACTCTTTGTGATTCGCTTTTGCGAACACGCCAGGTACTCAAAGATTACGCTAAGAGCACGCCGGAATAAGAGACTGATCACTCGTCTTTTAGTAAAGGAATGAGATGTACGACTGTTTTGAAAGCTGCTAAAAGCATCGAAGCTAGTCGCTGCGGGTCTCTTGAAATACTGTAATCAACCTGATTGTGTTTCAGCGAAATATTATCGCTCGAATGCTCCAACGCACCGTTGGCGAGAACGTTTTTCAAGTTCTCAATCACATATTGTTGATCGAATCGCTTGAGCATAAAACTGTCAGCACCGGAATTAACTACTTTGACTATTTCTGCTGCATCATGGAACGACGACAGCAAGACAAATGGGATAGCCCGAGTTTGTGGATCCTCTTTGACACGTCTGCACAACTCATAACCATCCACTTCAGGCATCGAGATGTCACTCAGGATCAAGTCTGGTTTTTGTGCGCTCAGAAATGTTAATGCTTTTAGACCATCTTTAACTATCGATACCTGAAAGTTTTGGGACTGCAAAATATGCTCCATCATCAAAGCCTGAGTCAGAGTGTCTTCAACCAGCAAAATATGTGCAAGACTCATGCCTTATCTTTCCTCTTTCGGTAATCTCTACAACCTTGATAAAACAGTGCGCTCGATCAGCGGTCCAATTTTCTCTGGTGGCAAAATGTGAGTTGCACCTTGCAATTTTACCGCCGCACCAGGCATGCCAAAGACCACGCAGCTCTCCTCATTTTGAGCAATTGTCACGGAACCTTTGTTTTTCATCAATGCCAATTCTTCAGCACCGTCTTTGCCCATGCCGCTAAGCAGCACGCCCAGTGCCTGAGGACCGAAGTGTACTAATGCTGACCTAAATAAAAAGGCAACTGAAGGGCATGGTCCAATAGTCGTTTTTTGCGGACTCAAATGAATACGCAATGAGCGAGAAACACCCATTTCAAATTCATCCGGAGCAAGATAAACGTGCCCTGGCAAAGCAGCCTGCCCTTGTCTGGCGATAGCAACAGGTAACGCACAAGACGCATCAAGCCAATCCCCAAGCCCGGAAAGAAAGCCATGGGCTATGTGTTGAACGATCAAGATGGGTACAGGAAAATTCTCGCTTAAACTACTCAAAATGGTTTTGAGTACTGGCGGACCACCGGTTGATGCTCCAATGACGACGATTTTTAGCTCCTGCAATTCAGCGCTGCTGCGTTCGCGTTTCCTTTTCCGTGCCGGAAATCTTCTCACCACTTTGATTTCAGACATGATTTTTACTGTCTGAATCAAGTCTTTTCTCAATTCATCGTAGGAAGAATCGCCGATGGCTTGCGGCTTCTCGAGCGCAGCTACTGCACCGGCTTCTAGATAGTCAAAGGCATCGGCCTTATTTGCACTATCCCAGTCATTGCTGACAATAATAATGGGCACTGGTTTTGTTTCCATGATCGTGCGCGTCGCTTCCAACCCGTCCATGACGGGCATGTGCAAATCCATGGTGATCACGTCAGGATGATGATTTCGCATGAATTCGAGCGCTTCTAAGCCATTACGAGCGGTGCCCAAAACCTGAATAGCGCCGTCACTGCTAAGAATTTGTCGCAGCAATACCTGGGCTGTCAGTGAGTCTTCGACGATCAATACTTTTATCATTGCTTACTTACCTGAGTGCGAATTAGATCAGTCGTTTGATAACGTCGAGCAGGCTTGTCTGATCGAAACTGCCTTTAGTGAAGTAAGCGGTGGCACCAGCTTGCACGCCCTTTTCTCGGTGCTCTCGAGAAGCGAGCGAAGTCAAAAGGACCACAGGTATATCGGCAATTTTGGTAGTCTCTCTGACCTTTTTGGTCAGCTCCAGTCCATTCATGCGTGGCATTTCGACATCGCAAAGTACCAGATCAAATGGTTCCGAATTCAGTGTTGAGAAAGCCTCCAGTCCATCGACTGCGGTTTTTACTTCATATCCGGCTGCTTCCATGATGTTTTTCACCAGCATCCTGGATGTGAGTGTGTCATCGACCACCAAAATACGCTTTTTGTTTCGCGGCGAAAGGTACTCAGCGGCGGCACCTGCACGTTTGCCTGATTGCCGTTTGGCAGACTTCATCAAATCAGAAACATTTAAAACGGGCACGGCTGCACCGGTTCGAAGGATAGTTACACCGGCGATGTTGCGCACCCTGTTCAGTGGTTTACCCAGTTTTTTGACGATCACCTCTTGTTCTTCAAGTACATCGTCAATAATCAGGCCAAGAATTTCATCACCGGCTCGCACCACGGCCACCAGCAAAAACTCAGGGTTGTCCGACTCTTTTGCTTTATTTTCCATTTCCAACAAATCGAACAATCTTAGCAACGGATGCAGCGCACCGTTGAAGTCAAAAGCGTCCTTGTCCTCGATCATTTTGATTTTGCTTGCGTCAAGACGCAATACGCGCAGCAAATTCGCCTTGGGAACGGTAACCGTGGCGCCGCCAGTACTTAGAAGAACGCCTTGAAAGGTAGCAATAGCCACTGGTAGAAAAATCTTGAATGCAGTGCCGACACCAAAACTGGTATCAACCTCGATTCGGCCTCCCAGGTTTGCTACGTTTTCCTTGACGATTGCTAGACCCAGTCCATGCCCGGATATTTCGGTAATAATTGGACTTGTGGTTAGCGCTGATTGAAAAATAAGACCAATCTTGTCCTCTTTGGTCATGGATTGGGATTCTGCCTGATTGATAGTTCCTGATTTGACTGCTGCAGCTGTGACCTTGCTTACATCAATCCCGGCACCATCATCGGCAATGTTTATTTCTACCTTTCCTGATTCATCCTGTTTAACGGCTATCGTAATAGTGGCTCTGGTTGGCTTGCCCTTCTGCAGTCTGACGTCAGGTGGTTCAATTCCATGATCTATGCTATTTCTGATTAAATGCACAAGAGGGTCACGCATGCGTGTAAGCACACGTCGGTCCAGTTCGACATCTGTGCCCAGCATCTTTAAATCTACATCCTTGCCCAGATCTCTGGACATCTCGCGCACTAATCTTGGAAAACCCTCAAATAGAGCAGAACAGGGTGTGAGCAAAAGTTTTTTTGTACTTTCCAGAAAGGAGTCGACCCCGGCTGCAATGGCGTGAGTGTCTGCTGATACAAGTTTTCGCTGATTTAGCAGGCGAGCAACTCCGGCATTTACCTGATATTGATTCCAATCCAGAAAAGCGACTGCCTTATTTAGCTGTGCTCCAATACTGAGCAAGTCGGCCTCTGTTAGATCGCGGTTTGCAGCAGTTCGCAAAGCCCGCAAATTCGGTGCAAAGGTGTGCCAGGCCTTTTTCCAGAGTTCAGCTGCGTTCGCTAAAGACCCGATGTCAGCTGCATGCTGAATAGCCGCCCTTTTAATTGAAAGCATTTCTTCTGATTGCAGCAACAATTCATCGAGCTTAGCGGCCGATAAACGAACACTGTCTATGGTGGCAGTTTTCTCACTGGTGGCGGGGGCTTTACTTGAACCTGAAGAGTCGGACGTGTCTGCAGCAACAACTGTATCAGTAACGAGCACATCCTCGTTGGCAGAGGCAGAAACCGGCGCGCCAGAGGTAGGAAAGAAGGCACCGAGTTCATGCTTAACTCTAGTGATAGTTGACTCCAATTGCTCCGAGTCGCTATCTTCTTCTGCTAGCAAACGTTCCAGTACATCGGCGCAAGCGAGCAAAGTGTCCAGATAATTTTTAGGCGCCGGTACTTCTCCTTTTTTCATTTCGGAAAGTACTGCTTCGAGTGACTGACAAACTGATTCGATCCGGTTCATGTTCACAGCCCGAGCTGACCCTTTTAGGTTGTGGGCTTGTCTGAACATGACTTCTATCAGTTCTTTGCGAATTTTTTCGTCTTGTTGCTGTTCAAGCTTCAGGAGATGGCTGGAAATGATTTGCAGCTGCTCCTTGGCCTCAAACGCGAACGCTTGACGTAATTTTTTCAAGAAATCTGAATCTGGATCAGCCACCGGTTATATTCCTGCCATTAGCGATTAGTCGACTGTTTCGTTTACTTCAATCGTCGGATCATTGATTAGAGCCATAGCGTCGATAACAATCACCGGTCCTTCAGCGATGCCACGAACATAGCGCGTTTGCTCCGCCGTCATGTTAGTCATGGGCAGCTGCAGTTTCGATAAAGAAAAAGTAGAGACTCCGACAACGTCATCGACAAGGATACCGAGCTTAGTATCATCAACTTGCAAGATGATCAGTTTGGAATTGTCCGGCCAGCCAGGGGCCAACTGGAAAAACTTGCGTGTATCCAGAACAGGAATTATCTCGCTGCGAATATTCACCACGCCGGCTATGAATGGGGGTGTGCAGGGAATGCGAGTCAAATTTTTGCAGTGGCTAACTTCGCGCACTAGAGGTCCATCGAAGGCATAATTTTGACCGGCAACGACAAATTGCACAGCATAAAACTCGTCATCAGGGGCAGTTACTTCTTCATCTTCGTGGCGCGCCAACAAGCGAGCCCGTTCCTGCAAAATTTTGCGTTTTTCGAGCTCGTCTGCTTTCGTCATGCTCTTGTCACCAGTCTTATGAGTTGGCACCGTGAGCGGTGCATTGATGCTATTTGATTGGCGCAAGTCATCATTTAGCCGTCTCTTTGAGCAATGATTTGATTATCTGACCCAGAACCTCTGCCGTCATCCCTTCACCTTCGGGCACGAGTTCGTTCCCATTATATTGTGAGAGCAAGCTCAATGCACCCTGAAATCGCTTGCGCGACTCCTGTAATTTTCCAAGTCCTAGAAGAAGACTTGCTAAGTGGAATTCGGCGAGGATGAACTCTGGTTCGAGAAAGAGCGCCTGTTTGAGAGACCTAACCGCCTCCGGCACGTTGCCCTGAGCTTGCGAGACAGTGGCACGGGTGAAGTACGCCAGGTGATTGAGTTTGTCTATTTCAAGTGACTGGTCCAGCCAGAAGAGCGCCTCGGCAAAAGCCCCTCGATTGGCATAAGTTTTCGCTAATAGGTATGGCAGCGAGGCGTCGGTTTTATTTTTAGAACAGACTGGAGCCAGAAGAGAGATGCATTCATCGAATCTTTCGGCATCAAGCAAGGTTCTGGCCTGTGTTGCAATGTCTGCTTGAGCAATCGGTGTCTCAACTTTATTGTCAACTTTGTGCCCGGATATATGTTCATGTTTTGGCCTGGCTTTGCTTTTCGCCACAGTTTCGGGCTCCGGCACAGGCGCGACGTAAGCGGTCGGTTTTGGGGACACCCCTTCGAGTCCTGAAGGACATGAATGGCTGCGTTTCCCTAGCAAAACCGCGCCTTTGTGAGGCAAACGTACGAACAATTGATCTGGAATAGCCGACAGTTCAAATGGCGTTGACACCAGAATGCCAGATTCTGTAAGGGCCTCGTGCAACCTTGTTAACACGCGCACGGCCTGGTCGCGATGAAAGTACATGAGGACGTTGCGGCAAAAAATGAGATCAAAAGAGGAAAGAATGAGACCTTCCGGAACGCGAGGATCGACCAGGTTCATCTGTTTGAAGTGAACCATTCGCTTGATGGCGGGGGCAATCTGATACTTCCCTTGCGACTGTGTAAAAAAGCGTGATTTCATTTCCGGTGATGTAATACGGAACGACCATGGGTCGTAAACTCCACGCTGCGCTTTTTTTATAAACGCAGCATTGATGTCTGTACCAAGAATGGATATCCGCCATGATTCGATGTCTGGCAACATGCGGGTCAACAACATGGCTAGAGAATATGGTTCCTCGCCGCTGCAACAACCGGCGCTCCAAATCCGCAGATACTTGTGCCCGTGGCGACGTTGTCGAATGAGCTTGCTGAATACTTCGTCTTCCAGGATTTCGAACGTGCGCGGATCACGGAAAAAATAGGTTTCACCGATTGTAAGGTGATAAGAAAGGGTGTGAATTTGAGCTTCGGTAAGAGCCGAACTCAAGAGCCAATTTACGCAGTCTACGGGCTCCATGCCAAATTCTTTGGCAGCGGCAGTGATTTTGTGTTGAAAATCGGCGAGGCGATCCGATGGAAATGTCAGGCCTATGTGCTCGGCAAGGTGATCGTTCAAACGCAGTAGTTGGGGACGTTCAATTTCCCGCGGCATTGGCGTCACTGGCCTTCTGCAAAACGACGGAGAGAGTTGACCACTGGTCAACGTTTAACGACTTATCTGAATCGTAAAGTAGTAGCATCCCATCGATAATGCGCAGCACAGTAACTGAAGCATCATTTGACTGCACCGAATCGATTTTTACTATCTGATCACTGGAATAGTTAATTACGCCATGGATCGAGTCGACAATCAAGGCAATCTGTTGATGACTGTTGCTGGCAATTACGAAAAAATCGGTCAGCTCAAGCGATTTTTCAGGCAAACCCAGCCGCTTGCGAGTGTTGAGAACCGGCGTGACGCTGCCATGAACATTGATCAGTCCGAGCACCATTTCCGGAAGATCAGGAACTGGCTGAATTTCCACAGCCTGAACCACCTTTATCACGGACTCCAGGTGGACACCAAACTGAAAACCATCAATTTCGAAAGCCAAAAGCTCTTTCAGTGCAACCATTACCGCCACGCCTTGAATACAAGGAGATTATACCTCTTGCAAAGCTAACGGCGGACTTTTGCCTACTTGAGCGATTTGTTTAATATCACTTGGGAGCGACCATAAGCGAGCATGGCGCTCTCGCGATCATAAGATTTTCTTTGATCGCAATTAAATCCGTGGTCTGCGTCTTCATATACGAAAATTTCGACATGACCTTTGCCATCGAGGGCGGTGCGAATCTTATCGACTGTGCTTTGCGTAATGTGAGCATCTTTGGCACCGAAATGCAGCATGATAGGGCAATGTAGATTTTTCGCTTCGTCGAGATATTTGTCGATACTGCCGCCGTAGTAGCCAACTGCGCAATCAACGAGATCGTGACATGCCAGTCTGTATGCTAGCGCCCCTCCGAGGCAGTAACCGACAGCACCAATTTTGCCTGAGCATTGTGACTGTGCTCGCAGTGTTTCTACAGCACTACCTAAATCAGTGAGGATTTGCTCCTGATCACACTTTTGAATAAGGGCCATGCCTTTTTGCACATCCTCTGGGGTATAACCAAGTTCAACGCCGGGTTGAACGCGCCAGAATACATCTGGTGCCAGAACAACAAAACCGGCTTTGGCGTAGAGATCCGCTACTGATTTGATATGCGAATTAACACCGAATATTTCCTGGATAAGGATTATTCCTGGTGCTTTAGTTTCTTTAGGAGTGGCTAAGTATCCGGTAAAACCTTTGCCGGTTTTGGTTGTGATACTGATAGTTTTGCCAGCCATATTTATTTAGCCTCACCGCTAGAAGTGACATGTTCAGGCGATGTTAGCATCTTGACTGCAGCAATTCTATTAACTGTGTCTGTGTCTGGCGATGCCAAATTTTTGCCGCAACTCGCCGTCCAATTTCTTATTGTTCAAATCAAGCTCTTCCAGCGCGCTGCGTCTTTCCCGCATTGTTGAGTGCGAGCTAGGAGCCTCTTCTGCTGTTGCACTTTTTAAATATGCGGTGAAAATTTGATGCACTTGATCGAAATAATCTATATAGCCATCTTGGAGTTCTTTCGTAGCCGAAACTTCCGGCAGATTTCGCATCTCCTCAAGAGCCCTTGAATATTTAGCGCTCATGCGCTCAACAAGCTCCTGATCTCGTTTGCGCAGAACGGCAGCATGGTCTACATTTTTATCCCAAAAAGACATTGTCTGGAATTTTTCCAGAAAGTTCAGTTCTGCATCTCGACGAATCTGATCGTATTTTTTGAACCAGTCAACAACGGCATCTTTTTGCTCGGTCTTGGATGTGGTGCTGGTTAATGCGGTGTCACCAGCACTGTCGTTTTTTTCAGTCCCTTGAGCGTAAGGCGCAGATAATGCCAAAGCCCATGACGCCAACAATAAACACTGGAACGAGAGTAAAACGCACCGTCCTTTTCTGTTGTCAATTTTTGAGGCTGCGCTCATGACGCTCGAACTCCGGTGCTAAAAGCATTATAGATACCAAAAAATTCCGCGTGAATCGCGGAATTTCTCTTCTTCGCATACAGTGTTTCAAGGCAAGACTGCTGTCTTTAGCGTGGCCGGTCGCTTACTGATATTTTCTTGATGATTTTTCTTTGACCCAGCCGCGTAGGTTTTCAACAGCGTCTTCCAACTTCTGCAAATAACCGTCAACTTTAGTCAGTGCGTTTACTGTCGAGTCGAGAGCCTGATTGCGAACATCCATGCGCCAGAGATCGAATTCAGGATAGTCGTACTCTGATGGAATAGTGTTTTTGATTGCAGCGATCCAGGTGCAGGGCATCGCAATCGTCTTATTGGTCATATATTTAGTCATTTCGGTGTCCCCGATCACATTGTAGCCACGTGAGTGCAATTTGTAGTTGTACGGCTATATTACCATTCCAATTGTTCCCCGCAGCCCAATTTCCGCTAATATTTCAGATTTTGCGGTCTCTTGAGGTTAAGGATGCTCAGCTTGAGTCGGCTTTGGCAGACCGATGAGCTGTCCTTTTACGGTTAAAGACGATGGGGTGGCACTTGAAGTGCCTCGAGCATCGACCTTGTTAAGTGATGTTTGTTTAGACACCACTGTTCCTTTTATGCCCTCTGTGGCGTTTTTATAGCTTGGCAACGTTCGGGTTTGAGCTTTCAATGGTGCAATTGGGGCTATACCTTTGGAGTAGTTGCGAATATATAAATTGGTGCCAATGGGATTCAGTTTGATATCAGAATTGATGTTAGGACGATAGTTTATCAATTGACTCTGTAAATTTTCAGCCTGTCGGCGGATTTCTTCTGCTTTATCTTCGGACTCTTGTTTTCTTTGCAGCGCTTTCCATTCGCCAGCTTGCCTTAATTGCTCGGAACCTGCGGTAGCCTGATTCTTGATCCCTTCGATTTGCTGCGGTGTCAAGGCGACCGGCTCGGTGCCGCCTCTGGGTGTAGATGCCGCCCGTTCGAGTTTTGCTTGCAAAGAGCGTCCTTCGTTAGCTGCTTTGATACGCTCGTTTTCGGCTGCGATGTTGCCAATCTCTAGAGCGCGTTGTCGGGCGAGCGTGGCCTGCTTTTTGATCAAATCAAGCGTAGCCGGAGAAACGGCCGGATTGTTTTTTGCCTGGACTGATGCTGCAGTTGTTTTCTGCTCGTCGGAATTTTCATCGTCATCTTCGTCGTCTGCTTTTTTGGGGGGCATCGTCTGTGATGCCGCATTTTGTGTCAAAGTTAGTCGTTTTATATTAGCTCTTGCCACTTCGCAATATTTGGCAATTTGCGAGCCGGGAGCAAGTGATTGAGCGATCGCATATTCTTTGTCTGCCTCGGTTGGTTGATTCATTTGCACGAGACAATTGGCTTTCATATAATGGACGACGACTTTGTTTTTACCGGAATTCTCGCGCAACACTTGCTCAAAACCACGCAGAGCCTCCTCGAATCGTTTTTGATTGTAGTTGTTTTCCGCAAGCACATAGGCGTTGTGATCGGTGTCGGCAGCCTGGGCTGACACCTGCAGAAAGGATAAAGCGGCGCTTAGCAGACACGTTTTGAAACTAGACATTGATGACGAATTTGTCATTTGATTCTGAAACTGCACCACTTTCTGGTGAATCGACCAGGTCGACAAAGCGCTGGGCACCGCTATAAATATTGAAACGATTGTTTCGCACAAATCCAATTAATGTCATATTCGCTTCTTCGGCCAGTTCAACGGCCAGGCTAGACGGTGCCCCAACTGCGGCAAGAACGCCAATACCAGCGTGAGCAGCTTTTTGCACTAACTCAAAACTGGCTCTTCCAGAAACTAAGAGGATAGCGTCAGTCAGAGGAAGCGCCTTTTGTTGTAATTGAAAGCCAATTACTTTGTCGAGGGCATTGTGCCGGCCGACATCTTCTCGTATCACCAATAGCTTACCGCTGCTTTCAAACAGACCCGAGGCATGTATGCCACCAGTTGAATCGAATTCAGCCTGGGCCTTTCTTAAGGTCTCAGGCAGGGCATGGATAACATCTGATTTGAGCTGAGGTATATTATCTTCTGCCAAGTAATTGCGTCTGATTCTTACTGCATCAATTGATTTCTTGCCGCATACGCCACAGCTTGAAGCGACGAACGAGTGTCGTTCAAAAACTTTAGGATTGACTGCCACTCCCTTTTTGATAGTCACTTCAACGATATTGCATTGACTGAGGTCCATGTCGTCAATATCGCCCGGCAGATTGATAATTCCTTCGGTGAACAAAAATCCAGCGGCTAAATCTCCATCATTGCCCGGTGTGCGCATAGTCACTGAGACTGGCTGCGTCAGTCGTTCTCCTCCAACATCTGCTGTCACTCTGATTTCCAACGGTTCTTCTACAGAGAGAGTATCTTTTGCGTAGTGGAGGTGATTGCCGACTACTTTAATAGTGTCGACTTCTATAATTCCTGTTTCTTTTTTGCCTTCTCTCATTTTGGCATGCTTCCTGTGCTCAGGTTAGCCGTGTAACCATCGTCTTTTAAACTACTTTTTTTGATTTGCACAAGTAGTTGTTTCATCATCGGTTGATCGCTTGCAGGACTATAATTTCCAATAGCCAGGAGCACGTTTAGTTCTGGCATATAGCCAGAGGCACAGCCTTTGGGAATGTTGTAACGGACTGCGCGAAAGCCGTCCAGCTCACGCGTGCTGCCGTCTTTGCCGAAGCTTGTGATGTGGATCAAATCAAATTGCTCGAGCCCGAGTTCTTTCATATCGGCTTCGTTCATGAGCAGCATCGTGCGTAAGTTTTTTAAGCCGCGATAACGATCGTTGTTTGAATAAATTGTTGTATTGAATTGATCGTGGGAGCGCATCGTGCTCAACATCAACTTGCCGGCTGGTGGCAATGCATCCGGCAGTGCTGCAAGAGAAAAATTGGCTTTGTTATTTGGTGTATCGAAAACCAGTTCGCGTGCATGCTGCTTGAGGCGAAAACCATGTTTTTCGCGCACTCGACGATTGAAGTCTTCGAAACCAGCAATTGCTTCGCTCATTTTGTCGCGAATCAAATCGTAGTTTCCAATGTACTCTTCCCAGGGAGTGGGAGAGTTGGTGAGGGTCGCTCGCGCGATGCCGGCAATGATTGCAAGCTCTGAAAGCAAATGTGGTGACGCCGGCAAATTCATGCCCTTGGATAAATGTACCTGGCTCATCGAATCTTCAACAGTGATGGATTGTTCACCACCCTTTTGCATATCAATTTCAGTACGGCCAAGACATGGCAAAATGAGCGCTTCGACTCCATGGACAAGATGACTGCGATTAAGCTTGGTGCTAACGTGCGCTGTAAAGTTGCATCGTCTTAAAGCTTCAAAGGTCATTCTGGTGTCAGGTGTGGCGATGGCAAAATTGCCGCCCATTCCTAGAAAAAATTTGACTGAGCCAGCGTGCATGCCTTCGATTGTGCGCACCGTATCTAGTCCTTTTTCGCGTGGTGATTTTATACCACACGCGTCATCCATACGGGCTAACCATGCTTCCTTGGGTTGATGTGCGACACCGCAGGTGCGATTACCCTGCACATTGCTATGACCACGAATTGGGCAAAAGCCAGCCCCTGGTTTACCGATATTGCCGCGCATCAACAAGACGTTAGAGATTTCTCGAATAGTGTCAACACCAAATTCTTGCTGACTGATACCAAGACACCAGCTAATGATGGCAGTCGGTGCTTGACGATAAATTTCTGCTGCTTCCTTGATTTGTTGAACCGGTACGCCTGACTGATGTTCGACTTCTTCCCAGGTAGTTTCTTCAAGAATTTTTTTATAGTCTTCGAATCCAGCTGTGTAGTATTTGATGAAAATGGAATCGATCGCTTTAGGGTCAGTCTTACTTTCTTCAACTAGATATTTGGCGATTCCCCTCATGATGGCTAGGTCGCCGCCAATGCGAGGTTGCAAATTGAGAGTGCTCGTTTTGGTTTCCCTGAAAGTAACCATGTCCAGGATATCGTGCGGCGTGATCGCTGTTGTTGCTGCGACTTCAATCAAGGGATTGATGTGAACGATTTTGGTGCCATGCTCTTTTACCCCGTCGGCTAATGCCGAAAGCATTCGTGGTGCGTTTGTGGCAGCGTTGACGCCGATGACAAAAACAGCGTCAGTTTTTTGCCAATCGGTGATATCGACAGTGCCTTTGCCCGTGCCGATCGAAGCCGAAAGCGCACGGCCGCTCGCTTCGTGACACATGTTTGAGCAGTCAGGCAGGTTATTGGTGCCAAATTCTCGGGCGAATAGTTGATAGAGAAAAGTTGCTTCATTAGACAATCGGCCTGATGTATAAAATGAAGCTTCATTGGGACTGGCGAGAGCTTTGAGGTGGCGCCCCATCAAACTAAAAGCATTGGCCCAGGTGATTGGTTCGTAATGATCGGTTTGGGGGTTATAGACCATCGGCTCGGTCAAGCGACCTTCGTTTTCCAGTGCAAATTCGCTCCAGCTCATAAGTTCGGTCACTGAATGTTTTTCGAAGAACTGGCGATCGACCCGCTTGCCTGTCATCTCCCATGTGACATGCTTAATGCCGTTTTCGCAAATGTCCATCTTAAGCCCATGACGATCATCTGGCCAGGCACAGCCTGGACAATCGAAGCCACTTCTTTCGTGATTCATTTCGAAGATCGCGCGTACACCGTCAACAACTTGATTTTGCTTGACCAATACTTCGCCCACGCTCAAAGCTGCGCCCCAGGCCGCTGCGGGGTGATGATAGTCTTTTTGAGAAAACTGCTTCTTTTTCTTGGAGTCTGACTTAGGCTGATCGGGCGGCGTCGACATGGGTTGCTCTCCGTGATCTATGGTTTGTATTATAGAGCAGTGTAATTACCTTAAGCAAAATCGGAAGCTGTTCAGAACGACGCGAGATGAGGTAGATTTGCTACATCAGCGCTTCAAAATACTGCTCGTGCTGTATTGCCTTTTATTTTTGGGCTTTTTGCAAGCTCAGGCTGAAGGCTCGAAACTTGAGCAGTTCAGTCGGCAATATCTGGCGCAACACAACATAGCAACCGTTTTGAATGAAGCCGGGCTAAATGGACCAACTATCGGTAGTCGGAATTTTGTGCTTCAAGGTGTGCCTCACGAGACTCTTGGCGAAGGATATGTGATTATCACAGACCATCAGGAGCCCGCTTATTTGGACCCACTGGGCGAACTGAAAAAGTATCACAATGGCACTCTTATTCAGATACCCGATCTCAGTCGACTGGACAGTGATCCCGCAGTCGCCAAGATTCTCTTGCAAAAGTTGGTCGCTGCTCAGCCCCGGTATGTAGCGATTGCTCCCAGAACGCAAAGTTTTAGGGAAAACGTTTTGCTGTCTCTCTGGAGTGTATTTTCCAGACTGGATAAAAGCGGTCAAATCGCTGTCTTTCCAGGTTGGTTAATTGCCCCGGATGCGATTTCCTTTAAGCAATTGATCGACCGTTCTTTGCAGTTCAAACCCCTGAGCGGTCCATCTCTACATCCGATGATTATTGCTCAGGTGCCTGGACCACGCGCTGGTGGCACACGAGCAGTCGCTAAAGCCTCCCTGTTGCAGAAATACTTAGGGCAAATTGGCTGTCCCACCGATGCTCTCATTCTCAAGACAAATGCAGCTGTGCGAGCCGGTATTGAGACACCAGTATTTGACGCTCAGAAAGCTGTTTTAAATGTTGGTTCGACCTTTTTGCAAGACTTTCCTGACACTCCCAAGAGCCAGCTGTCTGCAGCAAATTTGTTATTACTATTTGGTCACGGCATTCCGGGAATGACTTGTAGTATCGATGTTGGTGCCTTCAAAAACGTGCCATTTAATAACAAAATTGTTTTGTGTGGTTCTTGTTTTTGTACGTCGCCCGTTCATTCGGACTTTGACAGCACGCCTGAACAAGTTTACGATGCACCGGGAGCAAATTCTGCCCGGCAAACAGGAGAGCAATTCGCTGGTCGCGCTATTGCCAATGGCGCCGCATTATTTTATGGACAAATGGACACAAATGGTGGCTTCCCTGAGCTTTATGTCGTTCTTTCAAATCTGTTGCAGGGGCGCTGTGCCGGTGATTCATACCAGCGTTTGTTGAACAATCGAATCGTCGCGAGCGGCCTGCAACCTGAAGAATTCGTTTTGAGAAACGCTGGCGATAACCAGGCCAAGAACAGACGCACAGAGCTTCTTTATGTTCTTATTGGAGACCCAGCCTTGTGTCCAATTAATATTGAAGATTCATCGTTGCGCAACACCAGATGATGGGCTCAGAGGTCAAGAGCACGTATGAAGGACCGTCCCTGTTCATACGCATGTCCAATATTTCAGCATCGTGAAAGGACGGCCAATGTCCGAACCAGTCAATTTGCTCTTGGACCCCATGAATGTTTTTATTGGCAGAACTTCTTCGCTCAATTGGTTTTTGTGCCACCAGATTTGGCGGCAGCTGCAACCATTGCCTGAAAATCTGGAGCTAATTTCAGTTGCGACGCTTTATGCTGATTGGTCAGAAACTCGACTACAGAATTTAGATTTTTACGTTGCATCAACTGGTTTGTGATTTCATCTTTCACTTCAGCCATCGGTATCGGACCAGCTGGCTCACGACCCGTCACTTTGACTACGTGGTATCCGAATTCTGTTTTGATCACTTCTGGCACCACTTCGCCGACTTTTATCCCTTTCACTTTGTTGGCGAATTCTTTAACGAGCAGCGTGACGTCTTTATAGCCTATATCGCCGCCACTTTTTGCTTGCTTGGCAATCGCGTCGTCGCTCTTTTCGTTTGCAATTTTGGCGAAATCGCCACCTTTTTGAATCTCTTCGAGAATCGCCTGAGCCTTATTTTTCTGCACTTCTTCTTGTTCTTTCACTTTCGCATCGAGCGCAGCTCCTTTTAAGGTGGGCTCTTGCTTGCTCACTTGAGTACGCAGGCTTGCTTGATCTGGCAAATCTTTTTCAGGGGCGGCAATAATTATTTGACTCAACCGAATGCGCTCACCATGTTTAAGGTTGGCTTTGTTTAAGTCATAAACTTGCTGCAATTCTTTGTCTGTCGGTTGCGGCGTCTTCTTTTTGACGTCATCTATGGCCATTATCATCAATTGACGATTCACCAGTTGTGTTTGTGCATCGTCTGGACTGAACCCACTTTGATTGAGAAAGTTTTTGTATTGTGGTGTTCTCTTGAGTTCCATATATTTGTTGAATGCCTTTTGAGCGTAGCCCTTGCTGCGAGCATACTGAATCAGAATTTGCTGATCCACGAGCTCAACAAGCAACGATTGCTGTGTTTGGTGCGCTGCGTCTTTTAAAGCAAGACCTATGTCCAAAACCTTTTGATCGAATTGCTCTGGCGAGATTTTGTTGTCTTTGAGATATTTGCGCAAGGCATCTGCTTTGCCGTTTTGTGCCTTTTTTGCGCTTTCGAGCAAGCGTTGTTTTTCGACATCTGTCAAAGTCAATTTATTCAATTTGGCGTCGTTTAGTAAGCTGGTCTCAAGTTCGGGCTGAGCGGTGAGCATCGCTTGTGTTTGCTCTTCACGCAATTTGAATTCGTGCTTGTAGTCAGCAACTGTAATAGGCGTGCCGTTCACGGTACAAATGACTTTGCTATCGGGCATGCTGGTCAAGCTGACCAAGCTGCTGGCAGCGCTAATTTGAGGTATGTCATCGTTGTTGGCTTTAGCAGAATTGGGCGCCGCTTTCTCATCCACAGTAGTCGGTGCAGGAATTGTAGAAGTGGACGTGTCTTCGTTCGCTTTTGCCGGAGCATCTTTAGTAGGTTCAGCTGCTTTATCGGTTGAAGCTTTGTCTTTTACCGAATAGTTCGCACCCGTACTCGTAGTCGTACTTGTGTCTGTTTTGGTCGTCTCAGTCTTTTCGCCACTTTTGGAACAGCCTGTCAAACTGAGAATTAGACCCAGTGAACATGAAACGGCAAAGGATGTGCCATTAATGGAAGGGATGGGCATAACCTTGACGTTTTTCACTTTGAACTCCAATTAGCTGGCTTTTTCCTGAGGACCGGCGACCATTGCACTGAGCAATTCTTCGAGCAAACTTAGTTGCTCTGAAGGAGTTGTATTTTCTGAACGGACCAAAATGTACGGAGTGGCACCGTGACCACCGGCTTGGCCCGGTTTGTATGTCGTGCGCTGACCAAGATGTTTAGGCAGTTTGGTTTGAACGGGTAACCATTGTTGTAGACGGAAATTGACAGATAGTCGAATACCTTGAGCTTCCGGTTTGATTGCGCTGACACCGGCTTGATTGGCGAGCAAACGCAAACGCACTACCGACACCAGCTGCGATGCTTCTTGTGGCATGGCGCCAAATCGGTCTTTCCACTCGTCTACCAGCATGGTTAAATGACGTTCCGTTTTCACCGCTGCCAATCGTTTGTATTCGATCAAGCGCTGTTCATTGTCGGCGATGTAGCTTTCCGGTAGGAACGCTGTGACGTTGATATCAACTTGCGTTTCATTGTCTACAGAGACCGACTCGCCCTTCAATTCAGCAACTGACTCTTCAAGCAGTTTGCAATAGAGATCGAAACCGACAGCGATCATATGACCGTGTTGTTCGGCGCCGAGGATATTACCCACGCCACGAATTTCCATATCGCGCAAAGCGATTTGATAGCCAGAACCAAGCGATGTGAATTCGCGGATGGCTTTCAATCTGTTTTGAGCTGTTTCACTGAGTGCTTTTTGCGGACGATAGAGACAGTAGGCGTAGGCTTGAACGTTCGAGCGACCGACTCGTCCTCTGAGCTGATACATCTGGGCTAAACCCAATTTGTCAGCTTCATTGATAATGATTGTGTTTGCGTTTGGAATGTCGAGACCTGATTCAATAATCGTCGTACAAATGAGAATGTCGAACTGATGCGCCATGAAATCGAGCATGACGTTTTCTAGTTCACGTTCTTGCATTTGACCGTGACCAACAATCACGCGCGCTTCGGGCACTAGCTGTTTGACTTCGGCAGCGATTGCTTCAATTGACTCTACGCGGTTGTGCACAAAATACACCTGACCGCCTCGTTCCATTTCGTGCAAAATGGCCGTGCGCACCAGTGGCAATTTGTATTCGCCAACGAGCGTTTTAATTGGTGCTCTGTTTGCTGGTGGCGTGTTGATTAGCGACATATCGCGAGCGCCAGATAGCGCCATGTGCAACGTCCGTGGAATCGGGGTCGCAGACATCGTCAAGACGTCTACCATCACTCGTAACTGCTTCAATTTTTCTTTGTGAGCAACACCAAAACGTTGTTCTTCGTCGATTACGATAAGACCAAGATCTTTGAAGCCGATGTCTTTTTGCAACATGCGGTGCGTCCCAACCACCACATCGCATTCGCCAGAAGCCAGTCTTTGTACAACTTCTCGTTGTTCTTTGGCTGTCCTGAATCGACTTAGTAGACCAGCACGAATTGGATATGAGGCAAATCTCTCAATGACTGTGTTGAAGTGCTGCTGCGCAAGGATCGTCGTTGGCACAAGCACGGCTGCCTGTTTGCCTGACATAATGCATTTGAAGATTGCGCGCACGGCAACTTCTGTTTTGCCGAAACCGACGTCTCCGCAAATCAGGCGATCCATTGGTTTGGTTGATTCTAGATCGCGTTTTGTATCGACAATAGCCTGCCACTGGTCTGGCGTTTCGTCATATGGAAAAGCTTCTTCCATTTCGTACTGCCATGGTGTGTCCGGCAACGCTGCAAAGCCTTCTTGTTTGGCCCGCATGGCGTAGAGATTGACCAGATCTTCAGCTACTGCTTTGACAGATTTTTTGACGCGCCGTTTGGTTGTTTCCCATTCGGCACCACCAAGACGTGAAAGTCTAGGAGCGCTTTCGCCAGCACCACGATAACGCGAAAGCATGTTGATTTGATCAACCGGTACGTAAAGTCTGTCTTCACCTGCATATTGGACGGTTAAGTACTCTCGATGCTGACCATCCACAGTGATGCGTTGAACACCGATAAACTGACCGATACCCTGCTTAATGTGGACGATATAATCGCCAATTTTCAAATCAGTAACTGATGTGAAACGTTCAGCCGATTTTTCAGTGACCGGGCGTCTGTAAATTGTTGGTTTGCGTTTTAAGCCAAACATTTCAGTGTCTGTAACTGAAACTAAATTCACTTCCTCCAGGCGAAATCCTGATAGAAAGCCATTCCTTGTTATCCATACTGGATTGTCGGCAGCGCCTGGTTTAGATGCTGCTTTAATTAGTTGATCGAGAGTGGCGCCACTTGGTGGTATCGAAGCTGGTGCCGGAGTAACTGGCGTGTGACCATTACCGTTGCCGTTACCGTTGGTATCGACAGTTTTCTCGGCTGGGTCGGTGGTTGGAGCATCTGGCTCTAGGTGCGTATCTTTGGAAGCTTCAGGTGAGCCCGGTACATAGTCACCTGGGCAATCATTCTCTTTGAGTAGTCCAAGTAACCTTTGCGGCTGGTCCGTAGAAATCAGCACGCGATGGCCGTCGCGACGCCACTGCCTGATACGATCGACAAGAATCGTCATTTGATTGCCAAATCGTTCAACTGGATGGCAGTCGAATTGAATTGTCGCTTTGCCTGCTTCTTCCGAGAAAATTGGCAAGGTCGATAAATAGATTTTTTGTTTGCTCTTTGTAGCTTCGACGAATTCTGCTTGTGTCATGTGCAATGGACGTGGCAAAGGCAACAGGCGTCCAGTGTTTAAGCCGTCCGAAAATGTGTTTCGCAACTTCTCTTCGTACGTTTTTAATGACATGAGAAGAGTGTCCCATTCGTCATAAAACAGCAATGAATTTTCAGGGATGTAATCTAAAAGTGTGCAGAAAGTATCATGCACAAAAGGCGCATAATATTCAGACGACTCTGGATACGCACCCATGCGCAAGGCATGGATATCATTTTCCATGACCGAACGCAAAGTGTCGGCAGCCTGTTCTTCAAGTTCGCCCTGTCTAGTCTCAGATACTGCTTCTATGCGTTGGGCGAGCTTTTCTCGAACGTCTTTGTCAGTGTCGAGAATGATCCAGTAACGCGGTGGTATCACAACGTTTGGTGTCTCTTCGACTGACCGTTGATTTTCAATATTGAAAACGCGAATTGATTCGATTTCGTCGCCGAATAATTCAATTCGGATAGGCATGCCGGCAGACGGGAAAATATCGATGATATCGCCCCTGATACTGAACTCACCACGCAATGTGACCAATGATTCTTTGGTGTAACCAATACGAGTCAACATCCGTGCAAGTCCGTTTGAGTCGACGGTTTCGCCGACTTTTAAATGGATGTTGTTGCGTTTTAAGGTATCGGCGTCAAGCACTCTTTGAGTGAGAGCGCGTACTGGCACGAGCACCACATACGGGTCTTTAGGATGCTGCATTATGTGCTGCAGCAATTCCATCTGTGGAGCTGTGTTATCCGGGCTGCTCAATACCTGCTCGTACGGCGATACTTCCGAGGACGGGAAAAAGAACACAGGATATCTGCTCATGTTGGCAAATTCTTGTTGAAAACGAGCGCCGATGTGATTGTCTGGAACAATCATGAAAAACGGACGCTTCACTTCGTGCATCAGCAACGAAAGGATGAGTGTTTTGGCTGAATCGGTTAGACCAGCGATATTCAATTCGCTATTGGACGCTTTAGCAGTTCTTGCTAAGAGCTTGGCGTATTGAGGGCTTTCCAAAAACTTTTGATGGAGGGCGGTTACGAGGGCGTTTTCACGCATGGGTCTTTGTGTTCCTGCTTGCTGCCTGACGTCTGCCTAGAACGACCCATTTTCAACGAAACTATCACTGGAGGCGCCATTTGCAGGGCTTTCCTCGAAAATTGGGGATGTAATATCGTAGCACGTTGCAAGAAGAGAATCGAAATTCGATCGAGCATCGTAAAGAGATTCCCCAAGGTTGGACTCGTGGGGCACTATAAAATCGGCACAATCGGTAAACAACCTGGAAACAACTATCAATAGGTTGAGAGATTACAAGATTGTAGTAAAATTCAACGGTATGACACATTGCACTGCTAGCTTGCATGTCACGGTGAACGCCGAATCAACTGGAATTACGACAATTTCAGCTTCTAGGCTCAACTCGATGCTGTCAAGTCTTCTTATGGCATGTATCTGCAGCACTGTTCTTGCAAGCGTCTGCGCCAACCCTGTTCTTGCTCTTTCTCTGTCCGAAGAGTTAGCTCACGGCGAGAGCTGTCTCAGTCAAGGCAATATCACCGAGGCCAAGCGCCAGTATCTGACGATTGTTTTACGCGATCCTAATTGTGGCGAAGCGCAAATCGGGCTGGGGCGTACATACCTCAGCGAGGGCGATTATAAATCAGCAGAAGGCTATTTAAAGCGAGCGCTTAAATCCAAGCCAAACGACGCCAATCTCCTCAACGACCTTGGCAATGCCGCCTATCGGCAAGAGCATTATGATGACGCCATCTCTTACTTCAACAAGGCCCTCGAAAACTCAGGACCGGACTCCTACAAAGTGCAGACCAATCTCGGCAATGCTTACAGCGACGCCCACAGGCTTGATGAGGCCGTTAAGCACTTCGCAGCGGCCATTGCCTTAAAAAATGACTTCGCTCCTGCTTACAACGGCTTGTCCAAAATGTATTTCGACAATGGTCATTATGAAGAAGCCGCCGAAAAGGCTCGGGAAGCGATTGCTCATAAGCCCGACTATGCAACAGCCTACTATCACCTGGGTCTATCGCTTGCTTATTTGAAGAAAATTCCCGAGGCTAAAGAAGCGCTCGAACAGTCTTTGAAGTATGAAAAGAGTCAGCAATATGCAGATGATACGCGCCGGATCATGGCCAATTTGTCTGCCGGCACTTTGCCTTCGGCGCGACTCAATGCTGGTACGGGCTCGCATTACGAGCCGGCTTTGATTGAGAAAATGTTGAAAGGTAAGCAGTGGGCTCAAGCGCAAGGCGCCATTGAAGTGGCTTTGAAGCAAGGTGGTGATGGCGATCCATTGTTGTGGAATAGCCTCGGATTTTCATTGATGCATCAACCAGGCGGCTATCAGGCAGCTAAAAAAGCCTTTACTCAGGCCTTGAGTCTACGACATGGTAATTTCGCCGAAGCCAATTACAACATGGGTCAGCTTTTGCGTTTGATGAATGATAACGCCGGAGCTGAAAAGTCATTCAGAGCGGCAATTGACAACGGCAAAGCCAATCACACCCCCAATCCACTCGCCCAAAATGCGCTCGGCCTGATGCTCAAAGAAAAAGGCGACTATAAAGCCGCCGACAGTGCCTATAAGCGAGCTATTATGCAGTCGGGAGTGGAATTGCCAGTCGTTCATTACAATCGGGCCATATTGCTTGAGCACATGGATAACACCCGAGAAGCAGTGCAGGAGTACAAAGCTTATTTAGCGCTTGCGCCTCGTGGATTGAACGTTAAGCAGGCAGAAGTCCGTCTCAAGCGGCTCGGCATCGAATAATCCACGTCAAAATGCAAAAACTTTGCATGGCTGTCAATAGGCGCAACGATTGTAGTACAATGCCTGCTCTTGCAGAATGTCTGCGCAATGTTGCCACTGGATTGAATTATGCAGCTCGAAGCTGAACTTAAAGAAGCTGAACTTAAAGAAGCGTCCATACCTCACGCGTCGCAAGTCGCTGAAGTTTGTGCGCTTGCTTCGTCGCGGGCTGTGACACCTGTGCCGCCTGGCAAAACAAGAGTTGCAGTTTTGATGAGTGGTGGCGTCGACAGCAGCGCCACGGCCTTATTGATGCAAAAAGCTGGCTATGATGTCGTTGGTGTCACAGGCTGGTTAATTAAATCGGGCAGTCGTTGTTGTGATACCGGAATGGTTGATGCTGCTCGAGTTTGCGAGCAGCTGGGAATCGAGCACCACGCGGTTGATTTGCGCGAGTTGTTCAAAACGGAAATCATGGATCAATTTCCTGCTTCTTATGCCAAAGCGAGAACACCATTGCCCTGTTCTCTGTGCAATACCTTGATTAAATGGGGCTCTTTGCTCAATTACGGCATCAAGTATTTAAAAGCTTCGTATATAGCCACCGGTCATTACGCGCGCGTGGTCGAAACTGAACACGGTACAAGACTGGCTCGGGCCGCTGATCCTAAAAAGGATCAATCGTATGTTCTCTGGGGCATTACGATGGATCAACTGCGTAAAACAAAATTGCCACTTGGTGATTACACCTCTAAAGAAGAAATTCGCGCAATTGCCCTGGAAGGTCAGTTAGTGTCAGCAAATAGACCTGACAGTCAGGATTTGTGTTTTATTCCGCAAGGACAAACAGCCCAGACTTACCTCTCTAATTTTCTTGTGGCCGCACCTGGTCCCATTATTCACACCATTACCGGTAAAACTCTTGGTGAACATCAGGGCACGCACAATTACACTATCGGGCAGCGCCGTGGTATTGGTATTGCAGCGGACGAACCGCTCTATGTCACTTCTTTAGATCCAGAATTACGAGTTGTATACGTCGGTCCACAATCTGCTTTATACAGAGATGAATTGACTGCGTCGCAAACTAATTGGTTGATGGATGAGCCGCCGACCGAGCCTTTTGAGGCTCTCGCTAAAATTCGCTATAACAGCCAGGCCACTCCTGCTTTGATTACGCCAATGCCCGACAATCAAGTGATGGTGAAATTTCGCGAAGCGCAACCAGCGATTACGCCTGGACAGGTATTAGGTATATACGATGAGACGAATACCTACATTCTTGGTGGCGGTTGGATCGACTGACTACTTTATTTTTGTTGCTTAGACTAAATCAAAAAACTATAATGCAGTCAGTTGGTGCTCGCGTATCGATTTGTGCCGGTGGGGGATTTTTTGAAAAGAGTCAAAGTTTCGGTATTGGCAACGCTTTTGAGTTTGTTCTGGCAAACCTCAACAGATGACGCCTGGGCTCGAAAACACTCAACTACATCTCACTCGACAGTCGTGAGCAGTCACCACGTAGGCACTGTTCACGCCACCACTGTAAGCCTTCACCATGGGCGCTCAAGCTCGTCGGGTTCCCGACACGGTCATCATGTTGTCACCGAATATGAAGGCAGTCACAAGCACATCGCTATTGTTGCAAGTGGTCACCGTGGACGCCACCACGAAGCGGTCGAGCATGTAGCTTCGAAGCCCAAGACTCGCTATGCCTATCCTCTTGGGATATTCATGTTGAAGCCGCCTGATTTTGAAAAAACTCCATTTAACCCGGAAGTTGCCAGCCAAATTCAACGCTCGTTCAATTCGGGTTATGCTGATAGCAATCCCGCTCGCTCTCTGGTGCGCGCCGGACTCGTTAGCTATCATCCTTTACATGGTGGCATCTTCTGGCGGCGTGAACCAGTTAAATACATCATTATGCATTCAACAGAAACTGGTGTTCCTCAAGTGGCATCTCGTGTTATCGACAGCTGGGGCTCGATGGGGCGTCGGCATGCCGGTGCGCAGTACGTAGTTGATCGAGATGGCACTATTTACCAGGCCGTCGATCCAGATCTAGCTACCGTTCATATCAATATTTTTAAAACATTGCCTGGCATCAATAACGATAATAGTATAGGCATCGAGATGTGCCATTGCGGTCATCAGGATTATCCTTATGAGCAGCGTCAAGCTGTAATCAAGCTGGTCACGTATTTGCAAGACCGCTATAAAGTCGACGACGACAATATCATTACCCATCGCTATGCGCAGCAAGGCGATCACACAGATCCCGTCTATTTTGATTTTGAAGGCTTCCTTGCCGAGAAAACTCGCTTTCGCAATAAAGCTATCGCCTATCGGGTTAGCAAAATCAACTCCGAACCCCTCAATATTCCAGACGCTGTAGAAACGAGCACAACTGCAGCCGCCACCACTTTGTTGCAACCACACACCTCAATTGCTATTCCAGCCGTCAAAGTCAACACGCAGACAACAACCACTGTTACTCGCACTACATCTGGTGCACCATCTGTAAGCACCACTCATCCAGCTGTGCCACTGCTACCAGTGCAGGTCGTTACTCCCATTGAGTCGGCCGGTCCACCTCAAGCCAAAGTTGATTCTGTTGAGTCTGATTCTGGCTCAACGACGACTTACACCTGGTCGTCTAAATCGGGCAAAAACCAGATGCCAGCGACTCTGCGAGGACCAATTGAGGTTGCGCCCGAAGATTTGCGCAATCTCGGCAAGCCTGCTGTAAATGACAAAGGCAATAGTGTACCAGCGCCTGAGCCAGGGCAGGTGCCAGGCGGCACTTCAGGCGAAATGAAGTTCGTCGTTCATTAAAAGCTATGTGTTCGGTTTTGAACATATAGCTGTTCGCATGCTTTCCTATATAACGGGAAAGTTTATGGCTCGGAATTGACTGTTTGCTTTAACCAGCGAGCGGCGGTGGCGCGCAGGTGTTCGAGAAGAAATGGTTTATTCATAAAGTCGTCCATTCCTGAAGTGATGCAGGTCGACCGGTCGGAGATGCCAGTGACTGCAATAATTGGTGTGCGCTTGCGACCGTTTTCTTCTTCAAACTGTCGAATGATTTTGGTCGCATCCAAACCATCGAGGACTGGCATACTGACGTCCATCAAGATAAATCCGTATTGGCGTTTTTTCACCGCTTCCACAGCTTCTTGGCCATTGGCAGCTTCTTCACCAGAGAGTTTCAAAACTTGCAGTTGGGTGATAAAAAGTTTTCTGAGCACGTCGTTGTCTTCGACAACAAGAATTGGTTCCGGTTCCTTTTCTACGATTTCTGGTTTGGCAAGGTCTTTGACAATGGAGAGTGCGCGTTTGTCTTTCTGTGTCATAAGCTGCTAATTAAAGCTCCTGAGACCGGCAAATTGGGAAGAGCGTGGGGCACGACGACTCGTGTGAGCTGAGTCGCGAGTATTCATGTTTGTAATATAACAAGAAGTCTTTATCCGTTGTCACCTTTGCGGCAAAAATCAGTTGATTTAGTGATCATTTTTGGGGTGTTCCCCAAATACCGGTTTACAGTTCGTATCGGGCAATCGTTCGATAGACACTCTGGCGCCCAATTGAAATACTCTCAAACAAACCGATATCTGTTAATTTCAGTGTAAAAGGCAGAAAAGATTTAAGAGCGATAACAGCGGCATCCGTGGATACCGCCCTCTTTTTTAAGCGAGCGAGGGTTATGTGCGCTCGAAATGGCAAGACTTCGGGCGGCGACTTGAACGGACTGACTATGTGATGAATTTTTTGTGCGCAATCTTGAACGGGCTGAGGTGTTTCAGACGGAGTCAAAACCAGCAGTGTCGGGTGAATCTCGTTCGGCCAGAATTCAATAGAATCAAACTGCAGTTGAGGTGGCAGTTTTATTGGTCGCATCTCAGTTATTTGGTCACGGACCAACACCGATAATTGTTCGATGGCGTCTTGCGGCACATCGCCGATAAACGCCCAGGTCATGTGCAAATTCTGAACAGCCGTAAACTTAATTGTCAGGTCGTCCGCAAAAATAGCAGGTGCGGTCGAATTCAATTCGGGCAGAAACTGCTCGGTCCGTTTTTGTTCGTCAATGTCTGCAAGTGTGCCAATAAATAAGCGTGGCACAATTAGATTTCGTCTTGTGAGCGAGCGTAAAAACTGCGATTTTCAGTAGCCAGCTTGCGTAAGAAAGGCGAAACCTCACGTTTGATTGACGATTTTTCGTAGATTTTTTCCAGTTCCTCAATCACATTATTGATGCCGAGGGCATCTGCATAGCGCAGCAGACCGCCTCTAAAAGGAGGAAAACCCATACCCATGACCATGCACAGATCTATTTCGCGCGCTCGGCGCACCACTTTTTCATCGAGACACCGAGCTGCTTCATCGACCATCGGCAAAATCATTCGGCGCGCGAGCAGTTCTGCCTCGTCTTTATCGCCCTTGGCGTCGGTAATCACAAATTTCAATTTCTCAACTAATAGTGGATTCAAACCAAGACGCTTTTCCGATTCGTCCCAGAGATAAAGCCCAACCCTCGTTTTCTTGCCAATCATTCCCGCATCGAGTGCCATTTGTAATTGAGGCGGTGGTGTCATGCGTTCGCCGAAGGCGTTAAAAACAGAAATAGCAACCATATTGGCCACGTCGAGACCGACTTCGTCCATCAGAGCCATTGGTCCCATCGGCATACCAAAAGAGACTGCCGCTTCTTCTACAAAGTTTACAGGAACACCACTTGCAATGATTCTGGTGGCTTCGACGATATAGCAGGTAAGCAGTCGATTGACCAGAAAGCTAGGAGAATCCTTCACCGTCTGTGGTGTCTTTCCCATATGTGCAAGAAAACTCACTGCTTGGGCTGTAGCACCACGAGTAGTGCCAACAGGGGCAATTACCTCAACTAGAGGCATTTTGTCGACAGGGTGGAAAAAATGCATCCCCACTAATTGAATGCCTTCCGGTAAGCCTTTCGCCATATCGGTCACCGATAAAGACGATGTGTTTGTGGCAATTAGAGTTTGCGGACGTATGGCTTTGCTAATTCGGCTGAGAATCTGCTGCTTTACCTGCGCATCCTCGGCACCGGCTTCGATGATCAGATCTGCTTTTTGCAATTCACTGTCGCCACTAAGAGCGGCAATGCTGCCAAACTCTTTCTTTTTGTCCGCACTAGATTCTGCCTTGAGCCTATCCGTCTTTGTAGCAATTTCATCAACAATTTGCTTGGCTCGAGAGGCTCTGCTTTCATTGACCGCTGAGAGCAAAACATCAAAACCCTTTTCCACAGCCAGTTGAGCAATGGTTGAACCCATCAAACCGGCGCCTATGATAGCCACTGTTTTTGTCTTTGGTGTATTTTCTTTGTTGCCAGTGGCAATGGCTGACTGTTTTGCAAATTCGGAAGTGAAAACAAGAAAGACCAGATTGCGTGAAATGTCGGTCACCGATAATTCGCCAAAAACATCGGCTTCTAAAGCAAGTCCAGCTTCAAGGCCCTCTTGCAGACCCACTTTCATCACTTCCAGAACCTTCGTCTGGGCTGGATAATTTCCTTTTGTGCGAATGCGTACTGAGCGTTCGGCCATAGCAAATAGCGATTTCAATTTTTCTGGTGGCAGTTCGTCTTTGCAAGAATTGGCGTCGCTTCTTGTGCGACCTTCTTTTTGCCATTGAGCGATTAATCGAAGTGCTGCCGCTTCTACTTGGTCGAACAATTGATCGGGCGTGGTCAGACTGTCGATGATTCCCATCTCGTGAGCTCGAGCAGCGCTCACAGGGTCGCCAGCTAAAATAATTTCGAGCGCATTGCGTACACCTATTAGGCGCGGCAAACGCTGGGTGCCACCAAGACCAGGGACAAAACCAAGTTTTGTTTCTGGCAGACCTATTAATGTCCCAGGAACATCAGTGGCGATGCGCTCGGTGCAGCACAAAGCAAGTTCCAGACCACCGCCAAGACACACACCATTGATGCCGACGACTGTAGGTTTCGAAAGATTGGCGATACTGTTAAAAACAATTTGACCGCGCGCAGATAGTTCTCGCGCCTGAGCGGCGTCCGTGAATTTCATGATTTCATGCAAATCGGCGCCTGTGACGAACGATTCTGCTTTGCCAGAAACTATGCAAACAGCCTTGATTGAGTCGTCTTCGTCAACTGTTCTAATTGCTTCTTTGAATTCGTCCATTACGAGCGACGAGAGAACGTTGGTCTTACCGCCAGCGTCCAAAATCATGAAAGCGACGCCTGAGCCTCGCTTTCTGATGAGAATATTGGGTCTTGCAAGAGTTGAATCTGGTGTTTGCGTCGTCATTCTTTTGAGGAGAGTTTGTCCTGAATCGCTTTCGGACCGCCTATTCCCTTGAGTAGGAGTGCACCGCCAGCGGCAAAGGGCAACAATAGCATGATCATGCCCAATAGAGAAATTTGAGGTAATGACATCACTAAACTACTGAGCACCGAAAAGACCACTGTGCCAATGGTGCCAGCAGTAATGATCCAGGCCGCTCGACTTTTAGAGTCGTACATGAGCCAGCCTATACCAACCATCAATGGAATGAGCAACAGACCAAAGCCGCCACCGCCCATGCCGAGCATTTGCAGCATGCCTGTGCCAACGCGCACGTGATTGAAAAACATTAAGATGCCGGTGAAAATCAAGCCAAGTCCAAGAAAATAACAGAGGTCTTGTCCTACGGTGGTTTTAGGTTGTCCGCTTGCGGTGTGAGTGTTTACAGTCACACCGGAGCCTGCCCCTCGTGTTGTTGGTAATGATGCCTGCGGGGTTTCCTTGAGCACGGTGGCTTCTAATTCCAGAAGCTTGCGTTGAATTTCTTCGTCCTTTTTGTCCATAGATCTTCGTCACCCCTGACCAGCGATTGCTGTAACGACATCTAGCATATCACTAGCCTTGATCAGAACAAAATTCTATCTGGTGTTGCACCAGATAAGGTGGCACAAAACCTTCACAAAATCCGCGCCGCTCTCTGCGCGCATTGCCATTCGTTGGAATGCGGTCTTTCGGAGATTAAACGGTGCCAAGCGCATAGCCAGTACATTTAATGTGGGTTGGGTGCCTGATAAGGAATGCGTTAATGTGCAGAATGTGTGGATTTTTCAGGCGCTAGCTAAGTTCTATATTCAAGAGTGGTAGTAGCTTTTGGGAAGTCAATGGGTATAATGATTCTACTAGCCGTTATTGATGTGTTTACTCGCTCTTTCTAGAAATAAACAGGTATCGATGCAGATATTCCGCCGCCTTATTGTCTCGGTTGCACTTGCGACGTCTCTATTGGGATTGAGTGTTTCGCCGAGCGATGCCTCCACTAAAGGACCCGAAGGTCTTGCTGATGGCCCGGGCATTTGGGTCAACATGTGGAATTATCCCCAGGGCGATGTCAAAGCCTATTGTGAAAGCCTGCATGCAAAAGGTATTCGCAACATTTTCCTGCAAACCTCTCGCAGCAATACCGAAGCAATAACGCACCCTGAACAGCTTGGCGCCCTAATTGACGCCAGCCATTTTTATAAAATCCGCGTGATTGCCTGGTCTTTTGCTGAATTGACAAATCCCTCGTCTGATGCAGACAAACTCATTGCCGCCGCTCGTTTTCTCAGTCCGACCGGGCAACATCTAGATGCCCTTGCTGCAAATATGGAAAAGAATCTCGACCAGGTTAAAGTCGAATCTTACAGCAAACGCATGCGCGACGCTGTTGGCGCCAATTTCCCGATGGTGGCGGTTGTTTATAGTCCACTAAATGGTGCTCCCCAAGTTGCTCATATTCCATGGAAGACTCTCGACCATTACTATGACGTAATTGCCCCAATGAATTACTGGAACAGTAAATACAAAAAACTGGATGCTTATGATTACACGGTTTCGACTGTGCGCCGCGTGCGTGAACTGTGTGGCCGACCTGATGTCGAAATTCACGTAATCGGCGATGGCATGGGCACACATGCAGACACTATTGTGCCATTTTTCAAGGCCTGTCAGGATGCTGAAGTAACGTCTGCTAGCATTTATCCCAATTACAAAATGACCGCCGAGCAAATGGACTGCGCATCGCAGTACAGCAATTACTTTCCGGTCAATTCGCGTTTTCGTCTGGCCGCATTTAAGCAATTGCGCAAGCAGGGTAGTTTGAAAGGACCAGACAATAACGATCCCTCCTCTGCTATTTCTCGCGGTGAGTTTTACAGCTTGCTCGTTCATCAGCTCTACCCGAATAAATTCGGGCAGGACTTAACCGGCGCGCAAGCGATGCCTATTTTGAGCAAAGCTGGAGCTGGCAACTATATCGCTCAACTGACTGAAGGCGGCGATTTGGAAGCCGTCTTACGCTCTCCGATTACATCATCTGAAGCGTTGCAAGTTGTCGCTAAATTAATCGACAAAAATGGTGAGTTGGCTGCTCCTGGTGAAATAAAAGTGGCAACACCAGCGCCAGGCGTCAAAAAGCACAGCCGTGGTGGTGCCTGGCTGGTTCAGCCAGCATATGCGGCAGAGGGCAAAACGGCTCAATCAACCCGCGCTGTCAATTACCTGGATGCGGCTCAGATAGTTCTGCAGGCTTCCTCTGCCCTGCGCTGAGGTTTAATCTCACCGCTTGAGGTATTGTTTTGTTTCCGCTTTTAGAGAAGGGGTAAGATAGTCTTAGGTAAACTAGAGACTTAAAGTTAGAAAGACGTAGGAGATATTTTAAATTTTCAAGTGCCTCGAGGAATGGTCAATTTCTCAGTATCTCAGTTGAGTTTGACCACGTGTCTCTCGGGTACAGAGTTGGTAATTCGAAAGTAAGGTGTAGTCCTATTCTGCACAGTCATTGGTTCTTATCAGATAAAGCTTTTCAAGCAGGTTCGTCATTTGAGCCCCTGGTTGAAACAGCTCACCATAAAAAGGTTTGACGGCAGAGGACCTTCGTGGTCGTCTGCAGTTGTGTTAGCGGTCATTTTCCCTTACCGCGGAGGTTGTATATATGAATGTGGTTGTGTCCGGACGCAATATTGATTTGTCGCCAGCTTTGAAGGAATATTTACTTGATAAGCTGCAGCGCTCCCAGAAGCATTTTGACCAGACTTTGCAGGTCTCGGCACTACTTAGCGTGGCTAAAAATCCTTCAGTAGCCGACAGCCAAACGGCTGAGGTGACTATTAAGCTCAACGGCTCAGTTATTCGGGGCGAAGAGTCGACTGAGAATATGTACGCTTCGATAGATCTGGTGGCAGACAAAATTGAGCGTCAGTTGCGCAAATACAAAACTCGTTATTCGCATAAAGGAGCTACAACCGCTAGAGAATTCACAGCAGTGGATGAACGAGCGGAACTCAATGAAGAAGACGAATTGGAAGTCATTCAGATTGCCAAAGACGTGGCAAGCGATGAAGTCAGACCGACGATAGTTCGTTCGAAGAGATTTCCCCTCAAGCCAATGCTTGCTGATGAAGCATGCAAACATATGGATTTGCTAGGACATGACTTCTTTATGTTCATCAATTCCGAGACTTCTCAAGTGAATACCGTCTACCATCGTCGCGATGGAAATTACGGCTTGATTGAACCTGAAGTCTAAATTTGGGCTTTTTGGGTTCTCTCTTGTAAAAATCTACAGCCACTGTCTAAAGACGGTGGCTGTTTCTCTTTTCCTTGACTTCTATTTTTGGCAAAATGTCTTATTCCATGGAAAACACCGTGTTTTCGGATGGCTGTATGAATTAGAATCCAGATCTGATTTCAGATTGAGTTTTAAAGTGAAGTTCTTTTGCTAGGAGTTGCAAAGTTGGCGATGGATAATTGGAAAAAACGGCTCATCCTGACGCAAGCGGTGCTTGCAGTAATCTTTAGCTACCAGATGTCGTCTGAATCGACGTCTTCAGCTGCTTACGCCGATTCCGCAGCCGTGATTTCACTTAATAACGATGGTGTCAAAGCTCTCAACTCCAGCAACTTCCAGCTTGCTATTACTAAATTCGAAGCCGCGTTAAAAATCGACCCCAGTTATACACTGGCCAGGCAAAACCTGGCTATCGCTCACAATAACTACGGTTTGCAATTGCGCAACCAACCTAAAGAAGCCCTCAAACAGTTTCATATGGCTCTTTATCTTGACCGATCGAATGCCACGACTTTGCAAAACGTCAATGGCATCATTGGTATGCTCGGTAAAAACCCTAAAGATTTCAAAGATCGCGTTGCTCTCGGTGACGAGTCAAGATTGTCCGGTGATTTCATCGGAGCTCTGATTGAATATTCAGAAGCTTGCAAAATAAAAGATGACGCCAGTTTGCACGTCAAAATGGGCGATATCTTGCGTGTCAGAGACGACAATGACAAAGCGATTGCCGAATACCAGCAAGCAGCAAAAGTGCAAGATTCGGCGGAAGTCGAAGTAAAACTTGGGCAAGCATTTCAGGCTAAAAAAGACGTGCCTTCCGCTATTGCTGCCTACGCTCAAGCTTTGAAGTTTAACGATCATGATCCTGATGTTTTAGATGCACTCGTTGCCGGTTGGGAAGAAGCGCTCAAACAAAACCCACTCGCTCCAGATAACCACATCGGTTTAGGTCAGGCATACGCTTATCGCGGCGATTTTGGTCAAGCCAAAGCCGAATATCAGCAGGCAATAAATCTTAGTCCTGGTCGTCAAAATGCCACAGCTACTCGATTGTTGCAGGGGCTTGGTGCCATGCAGAAAGACGCTGCTGTTAATAAGCACGTCAATGCCGGTCTTGATTTGCAACAGCGCAAAATGTACGACCAGGCCATTGGCGAATACAAACTGGCTCTGCAAGCCGATCCACAAAACGATCAAGTTTGGGTCAATTTAGGAACTGTTTATCAAGCGAAAGAAGATTTCGCGAACGCAATTCAGTGCTATCAGCAAGCGCAAAAAATCAATCCTAAAAATGCTGCTGCAGTTCAAGGTATTCAGACTGCAACCGCTGGTCAGCAAGATGCAATTGTCAAAAATGGTTCAGAGGCTGGTGCCAATCTTTTCAAACAAGGTCAGTTCGACGCAGCCATTCAAAAATATATGCAAGTCTTGCAAATCACTCCCAATGACCCAAGCGTTCACTTTGACTTAGGTGCTACATATCAGGCCAAAAAAGATTTCGACAATGCCATTGCTGAATATCAAAAAGCAATTCAGCTAGATTCTAAAAATCCTTCTTATTCAAAGGCTCTGGAAGGCGCGCTCGATGCGAAGGCCCAGCCAATCATCGATCTTGCTATCAAAAAGCATGCTGACAAAGATTATGCTGGCGCTATCCCCTTGTACATGCAAGCTTTGACGATGAGACCAAAGTCGGGCAGCCTCTGGTACAACCTTGCTAGCGCTCAGTACGCTGCACAAAATTATCTCGAAGCGCAAGAATCCTATCGGCATGCATTAGCTGCCGATCCCAAAGGTCAAATTGACTGTCTCTATTTAATTGGCTCAATCGATGAAAACTATGGCAAAGGTCCTCAAGCCTTGCAGAATTATCTAAAGTATCTTCAGACAGCTGGCCCTAACGCCAAGTATGCGGCAATAACCAAAGAGCGCGTTACTGCCCTCAATAAAAATATTTCTGACGTCGTGCACATCAAGTCTGAATCGGAACTTGCTGCAATCAAAGCTGGAGAAGATGCCTACAACGCTGCGGTCAATTTCCAGAGTCAAAAGAATTTCGACTCAGCTATTGCCATGTACTTGAAAGCAGTTCAGGCACAACCGAAGAATGCTGACTATGTATACAGTATGGGTACTTGCTATCAAGTCGCAGCTAATTTGCCAAAGGCCATTGAGTGCTATCAAAAGGCGATGCAGCTTGATCCGTCGAACAAAGATTATTCGAATGCTCTTGCCACCGCCATTGGTGCAAGCGTTGATCCTATTATCGATGAGGGCGTAGCGCTGCAGACTAAAGGCGATCTACCTGGTGCGATAGCGAAGTATCAGCAGGCTTTGACGATGGCGCCAAATAACGCTCGCGCTCACACTGACCTTGGTACAGCCTATCAACAATCTGACAATTTCCAGAATGCGCGTGCCGAATACGACAAAGGTTATGGGCTAGATCCCAAAGGCGAAGTCGGCGATATGTATTTGATGGCCGTCATTGATGAAAACTTCAATCAAGGTCCAAGAGCGCTTGGTGAATACCAACGCTATTTGAAAGAAGCAGGTGGTGGTCAGTATGCAGCCCAGGCTAAAGCGCGAGTGACTGCGTTGCAGAAAAATCCAGGCGATGTAGCACATCTAGCTACTCGGGCAGAGCAAGCAGCAGGTGCTGAAGCTCAAGACGCTTATACCAAAGCTCTTAAACTGCAAGAATCTGGCAGTTTCGCTCTAGCTATTCCGCTCTATCAAAAAGCAGTTCAATTGCAACCAAATCAAGACGCTTTCGTGTATGCACTCGGTACTGCTTATCAGGCTAATGGTGACTTACCGAATGCGCTCGCGAACTATCAAAAAGCGATGGCTCTGCAGCCTGGTAACAAAGACTATAAGAAGGTCTTCGAGGATGCAAAAGCCGGACAAGCAGCTCCAATTATGGATAAAGCAGTTAAAGAACACCAGGCTGGCGACTACGCAGCTGCTATCGCCGACTACAAGGCGGCTCTTGCTATGAATCCAGACAACGCACATGGCTACACGAACATGGCTGGTGCCTATCAAGCCAGCGATGATTTTGTAAACGCTCGTGCTGCTTATCAGAAGGCGATTGAATTAGACAAAAAAGGCGAGGCTGACGACTACTATTTCATCGGTCTTTTAGATGAAAACGCAGGACAAGCTCAAAAAGCAATTGCTGACTATCAAGCTTATGTGGCTGCAAACCCTCGCGCTACTTATGCAGCACAAGCGCAGGGACGTTTAAGCACCTTGAGAGCTGACCCAAGCAAGGTCCAGAAAATTACAACAGCTGCTGAAACCAAGAAGTCTGGTGAAGCGCAAGCTGCATATGACGAAGCCGTCAAACTGCAAACCGCAAACAAATTGGACGAAGCAATTGAAAGCTACAAGAAAGCACTTGCTGTTTCGCCTAACGAAGCTTCCTACTGGTATGGCATGGGAACTGCATTTCAGGCTAAAAATGACATAGATGCAGCTTTGGAGAATTACAAAAAAGCAGCAGCTCTTGCTCCCAAAGAACCTACCTACAAGCAAGTGATTCGCCAGGCCAATCAAGCAAAAGCCGCACCACTGGTTAATCGGGCGATCGAAAAACAAACGAAAGCAAACGATTTGCCTGGAGCGATTGCGGACTACGAAGAAGCGTTGCGTCTGGATCCAGATGACGCGAGCACCCATATGAATCTGGGAACGGCATATCAAGCCGCTAATAAGCTTCCTCAAGCGTCCGCCGAGTATGACAAGGCGATTAAACTAGATCCCAAAAATGCTGATGTTCACTACTTCCTTGCCACCGTATACGAAACCATGGTCAAGAAGCCTCAGGCGATCGCGGAGTATGAAACATATTTGCGCCTGGCACCCACAGGTAGCTATGCTGCAGATGTACGTACACGTTTGAAAACCGTGCGTGGACATTAAATTAGGCCTCTTTAACCCTGGCGTTTCCGACTTCACCCAAAAGTGTGGAAAAGCTTGAGAGGCGGGTGATTAAATGTCAGCAAACGGGCATTTTGTGGATAATGGAAATGAAGCCTTTCATAAGCGTTTTCAACTTCTCGCGAAGCATTTTTTGTCATGCAAATAGTTTCTCAAACAACATACGGCTATTTCGAAAACATGCTCACCAGGCTTTACGTTATCACTTTGAGTGGTATCGCTTTACTGGTAATTTGTGGACAGTTGACCGTACAGCAGGGGCTCGACCGTCGCTTCAACGACGGACACTTAATTAATCTGGCCTGTCAGCAAAGAATGCTTGCTGAACGAGTGGGCAAATGCGCACTGGCCATTGACACTGCCGCGGATCAAGGCAGCATTAAACAATACGCTAAAGAGATGGAAGTCGCTTTGCGTGACTTAAGTCAAAATGCCGAAGCTTTGCAGTTTGGCAACTCGGATTTGCAATTGCCAGATGCTCAGATGGGACGCAATCAAATTGTTTTCAAACAAGTCGAGCCTGATTTTCAAACGATGTTGAAAGCGTCACGGGCAATGCTAGCAAATGTCGAAATGACGAAATTTGCGCCGGCTGAAACTCACGAGCTATCGACTTTTGCTGCTCAAATACTGCCTTCCGAGCGACGATTTGCTCAAGGTATGAAAGAAATTGCCGACGACTATCAAGCTGGTTCTGAAAGCCGAATTGATGAATTGCAAAATACTGAGCTTGCTCTCTTGCTTGCGACTCTGTTGTCTTTACTGTTGGCCGGTGTCGTTATTTTTCGACCGGCTGTCAGTCAGGTTAAAGCCGCCATACAGCTGCTCGAGCAGACCCACGGGCGTCTGCGCACCAATGAATCTCGGCTGTCAGCAATTCTCAATAGTATGGCTGAGGGAGTGATTGTAATCGGTCGCGCAGGCGAAAATTTGTTGATTAATGAAGCAGCCAGAATAATTCATTCGATGCCGGCGGAAAAAGACTTTGATGTTAAAGACATGGACTTCTTTGCCCGCTATAGATTTTTTCACGGTGATGCCAAAACAGAACTGGAATTACATGAACTCCCTCTGCATCTAGCTCTTGGCGGCAATGATGTCGATCAAGCGGAGATTTTTTTACTACCTGTAGATAAATCGCAAAAAGGTTTCTGGGTTATAGCGACTGCGCGACCACTGCGCGGCGATAATGGCGAAATTGTTGGCGCACTGGTGGTAGTGCAAGATATTACCGAGAAGAAGCTTGCAGAAAAGCGTTTCAATTTGTTTTATGCCGCTGCTGACCGTGCGTTACGCGCGCCGCTTCTTGCCATCAAAGAATCTCTTGAATCAATCGATGGTAGACGGACCTATTTACCAGCAGAGATTGTTGAGAAAATTCGAGTTGGCAAAGTGGAAATAGAGAGACTGGTACAGCTCATAAACGAATTACTAGATTTTCCTCGTTTGGAAGCTGGCACTCTTGAGCTCGAGTACGATAAATTCAACATAAAAGACATGCTCGAAGCCTCCATCTCTCAAGCCAAAGAATTGCACAGTCAATTACATGAGAACTCGCAGATTTCGATCAATCTGTCGAGTGATGATGTGATTATGGAGGCAGACAGGACGCGTTTACAGCTCGTTGTGCAAAATTTGATTGCAAATGCTCTGTCGGCTATTGAAGATGGTGTAGTGGAGGTGGCGGCTCACGAAAGTGGCGAGAATTTGCGCGTAGCAGTCGTTGACAGGGGCAGCAATGGACGTTCCGATGATGCTTCCAACTCGGTTCTGGATTTTGACACCCCTGGAGATTTCTCCCTAAGCCTTTCCGTGTGCAAGCGAATCGTTGAAAAGCACGGTGGCACTATGGGGGTCGATGGAGATATAAAGAAAGGTTCGACTTTTTGGTTTGAAGTGCCTTTGACGCGGCCAAAGGCTAAAATATTGATGACTGCATCGGCCACTTCTATGAAAGCGATGCAGCCTAATCAGGCTAATCAAGCCAATCAACCAAATCAACCAACAAGTCAGCCGGAGTTATCGTCATGAGCCGAAATATCTACAATGTTGCGGCGATAGTCAGTTTCGTACTGGTTGTCGGTAACAGTGTTATGCCTGTGGCGGCTACGAAAGTGCCGGATGCCAATCTGAAACTCTCTGATAAATTAAGCGACGAGGCTCTTGAGGAGCAGATGAAGCAATTTGCCGTTGCTATCAAAGGTGCAATCGCCGGGGTGTCCGCTAAATTTAAGGCAAACGCGGACACCGAAAAGCTTATCGCGAATTTACCTTCAAAAGAAACTGTTGTTCAAACCAAAGATGTGCAACGGTTTCGCGAATATAGTGGACTCTCAGAGATTTACCTTTTTAACAACAAGATCTCCCAGGCTGAGGCGTTGCGTAGCTGGGTAGTGGCGAATGCGGCTAAAGTCCTCGGCGCTGACGATCCCAGTCCGGCTGTGCTTGATTCTGATTTTGGACTTTTTTACTATGACAGTGGCAATCTCGCTAGAGCGGAAACGCTGTTCAAAGAAACGATGCCTCGCCTGGAAGCGCAGATGAGTACAAAACCAGATGAGGTGCGCAATAACTTAATTTCAGTGTATGCGGGGCTTGCTGAGATTTCGTTCAATCGGGGCAAGAAAGCGGACGCCCGGCGATTCCTCGATAAAATCAACCAAATTGCTCCTGCACAATAAGTACTCTGCCGGGCCGTTTCTATGATGGGAACTCGACCGCTGGGCAATCGTCTCGATCTATGTTAGCTTGAAATAAGTGATGCCTTGATTACAGAGTTTACGGACGAGTGCGCAAATTAAGTCTCGAATATATGTCTTTGATGATGTCGTTTGCTTGTTCAATCGATGATCGTCGGTTCGGAAGAAACGTATGGCACCATGTTGTGGTACTACTTGTAGTGGCAAGTATGTCTGCTCTCTTTCTATTTATAGGAACAGCTCGTGCCAGTTCTGATGCCAGTTCTGATGCTAGTTTAGTCGAGGACGCGGCTGCCCACAAGAAGATAGATCAATCTTTTCGCAGCGTAAGAATTCCCGTTTATTATGTCACCGACCGGGAGGCTGAAAGACATAATCAACTCTATTATTCCAATCAACGCAGTGACCATCTGGATTACGGTTCAGTCAACGTCCTTGTTACTATTCCAAAAGCCCAAAGGCAGTCGACTCCCAAATCGGCCGAGCCAGTAAATTGGACCGATGAAACATACGACGTTGGTGACAAGCCAGAAGTAGAACATGCTGAACGTGTTGAATCTGCTGAAAAATTTTACGAAGCAGTGGAAAAAGCCAGGCAGGTGGCTCCCAATAAGCAAATTCTGGTTTATGTCCATGGTTATTCAATGGACTTTGATAAGCCACTGCGTACTGCTGGCTTGCTTGCGTACAATCTGCAGATGCCTGTTGTCGCTTTCTCGTGGCCTTCTAAACATAATGCTCTAGCTTATTCAGCCGACGAATGCAACGCCGAATGGAGCACAATGGATTTCGAGTCTGTGTTACAGGAATTATCAAATCGTTTTGGTCGTGAGAGCATTACCGTAGTCGGTCACAGCCTGGGCTGCCGCATCGTTACCTGGGCCGTTAAGTCGATTTCAGACAAATCCCGCCAAAGCTCCGAACAACTTTTTCAGCATATTTTCTTTTTCTCGCCTGATATAGACACCCAGACCTTCCGGAGATATTCGGATTATATGGAGCATGCCGCTCACGATGTGAAAATTTTCGTGTCGGCTAAAGACGTCAGACTAGGCGTATCACATATTTTGCATGGTTACAGCCGTTTGGGGCGGCCATCAAGTTCTAAAAGGGATAATTTGTTTGCCATTCATGGTATTGAAACTATAGACTTCACCGCAATCGATAAAGGTGTTGGACACAATATCCCCTATCCCCTGCTTAACGAAATTATGAGTCATTCAAACGAGCCGTTTGGCATTGAGGTGGTTCGCCGAGAGCCCGGTCTGGACAATCTACATAGCGATCTTGTTAAGGTCGTGAAAGCGCACGCTCACACCCAATTATGAGGAGGAATACAGGCAGGAAGAGTGTTTTCACAACATTTTCATGCTCGCCGAATATGCTTCGAGCAGAAAATGACAAGGGTTGTAAGGCCAAGAGTTCCTTTTCAAATATTTATGCTTTGAGGTTTTAACGACATTCGACCTTTGGACCTAGGGAGTGCATAATCATCATGTGCCAGACTTCCGGTAGTGTCGTAGATAAGTGATTCAGAAAATAGACAGTATCTTAATCCTTGACGACGATGCTTCGTTTCGAAGTACTGTCGGCGGAGTTCTGCAACAACATGGATTTACGGTTTTAGAAGCGGACAGCGCCAAAGCCGCTAACGCCATTATTGGACAGACCGAACCAGCCTTAGTGATCGTTGACTATCATTTACCTGGCACCGATGGCGTGAGCTGGATTTCTCAAGTGCGAGAACAAGGACGTAAGTTTCCGATTGTTTTTGTTTCTGCCGACTGGTGTGACCAAAAGACCTTTAACTGGTTAAGAAACATTCTGCGCGTCTCGCTCATATTAAATAAGCCAATTGTTGCCGATTTGTTCTGGCAGCAAGTCGAGACTTTGCTGCCGACGCCGGCCGAAAAGCCAAGACCTTCCGAAATCGAGGAAGAAGAAGCAAGCAACGAAGCAATGGTTATTATTGAGAAATTGCTTTCAACTAAAGCCTACGACGCAGAAGAAATCGAGAAACTGGTTGAGTCGGTCACGTCTGCTATGGAGCTGCTCGAGATTCTGCGCCCGTTAGAAGTTAAGTATCGCTTGAAAAAGCAGATGGCGCTCGCTTCAGGCAATTATGTCAAACAATTGATTTCGGACTGGCAACGATTGAATCAACTGGTGCAACATGCCCAGCGTGATGTCAGCGATCGCATGATTCGTGACGAAGCAATTAATGCCAGCCACAAAATTGCCGGATCGGCTGGAACCTATGGTTTTGCAGAAGTGGGTTTGAAAGCCAAGAAAATCGAGGAATTGCTGAAGGCCTTCGATCCTTCCGATACCTTGCAAGAAGTGCTCTGGAATGAAATTTTCAGATGCCTGGCCGACGGTGAAAGCATGGCTTATGCGGCGATGGGCGAAGTGTCTGAGGGAGATGCGGAAAGACAATGTAGTTCGCAATTTTTGCTTGTGGGAGCAGAAGACAGATACCGCAAGTATGTGCACGATTTGAACTTGGAATTCTGCACCAATATTGTCGTGTCGAGCAGTGTGGCAGGCGCATTAGCCAAAGCTAAAAAGACAAAATTCGATGGCGCTATTCTCGATCTCACTGGAGACAATCGTAAACGCACTCTGGCTCTGTCTGAAGATTTGAGAATGCTGCACGGTGCAAGCCAGATGCCATTTGCTTTCGTCTGTGAGCCGAATTTGCCTCTAAGTTCGTCTGAAGCTGTTTTGTATGGCAGTTCGGTGGAAATTGAATTGCCGATTGATGCCGATGCTTTGCAGTCGGCTTTCGGTCGCTTGTATGCCATCGCCCAAGCGGATCGCAAACGCGTACTTGTAGTCGACGATGACCCTGTGCTGTCGGGCTTCGTTCGCACAATTTTGGGTAACGAAGGAATTTATGTCGAAACGCTTGAAACTCCGATCACCATTCTTGAAAAATTGAGCGAGTTTCGTCCGGATCTTGTCATTCTCGACGTGATGATGCCCGGATTGAGTGGATATGATGTATGCCGCATTATTAGGGCGAGCGAATTTTCTGAAGTGCCTGTGCTCTTTTTGACGTCCAAAAGTAGTACTGATAGCCGAACTGCAGCCATGCAGGCCGGCGGGACCGACTTTTTACCCAAGCCCGTTGTTGCACCAGATTTAGTGGCACGGGTTTCTAATCACATTGGTTCTAGCTCGGTCTCCGACAGCGTAGCTAGAGACCCTGGCAGCGGCACACTTGAACGCAGCCAGTTCATGGATTACGCAAATAATATTCTGGAATTAGTAAAGGCACAAGAACGCAAAGAAATTTTGACCGTGTGCATAGTTTCTTTTGATGATTATCTCCGGCTCTCGCCTTTGCACAGTAATTTTTCAGTCTCTCGAGCAGTCGAGACCTTGGGACAGACGCTGCAAAGTCATTTTCGAGCCCATGATTTAAAAGGACGCTGGAGCGAAGACAGCTTCGTTCTGGCTTTCTATGGACAAAGCAAAGACACCATTCAAGCAGCACTTCAAACTTTACTCGAGAAATTCGGCGAATTACATTTCCCTAGTGATGCACTTGGTAATTTCAAAGCCACTTTTAGTGCCGGTATAGCCTCGTATCCAGATGATGGTAGAAACATTCAAGATCTGTTGAGTGTAGCCAATCGTCGTTTGATTACTGGCTCTTCGGTTAGCGCTGGCCGCGTTACGCTTTAGCCATTCGGTGGTGTCGAACCACCACTATAGCGGCTCCGATGAGAGCGACTGCTAGCATTAAGGCGCTTGCAATTATTGGCGATTGAATACCTCCAAATGAAGCAAAGCTATCCACTCGCAATGGCTCGACAATCAAACGGATGATTGAATAGCCGCTCAAATAGGTCATAAAGGTCAGACCTGGATAGTTTTTTGCGCGTGGTAGAACCAGCTTCAATAAAAGCAAAAACAGTGCCAGATCCAGAACAGACTCGTATAGAAAAGTCGGATGATAAAAAGCAGCGCTGCGATAACTCGGCAATCGGTATTCCGGGGCAATAAATAATTTAACCGGAAAAGATTCAGGCACAGGCAAGCCATACAATTCGGAATTGAAGAAATTACCCCAGCGACCAATTGCCTGAGCAAGTGGCGTTATCGTCGCTAAAAGGTCGCACATAGACCAGAATCTCAATTTCTCGTTGCGACAGTAAAGACCACCGAGTATGGTGGCACCAACTAGACCGCCATGAATTGATAAACCGCCAAGCCATGTGGCTGGAATTTCGAGCAGATGTTTGGCGAAGTAGTCCGCCTTCAGGCAAACATAGTATATGCGCGCTCCAATAACGCCTCCAAGAAAGCAAAAGAGGGCGCAATTGATTACTTTCTCTTGATCGAAATCGAAGTTTTTGCTCAACCTGGCTGCTGTCGTAATTGCCGACACGCAACCAAGAGCAATCATTAAGCCATACCAATGAATTACTACAGGACCGAACTTCAGTAATACCGAGCCTGGAGATTCAAAATACACTGAGGACCTTGTCTTGCGAAAGTCTAATAGTTGCTGCCGTTGTATGGTGCAGGCGAGTTGTTATTGCCAGATACGCCGCCAGTCATATCGGTGTTGGCTGGGTATTTGCTGTCGTCGTTTGCAGGTAAGCTCTTTTCGTGGCGTTCACTATGTGGATCTTTGCCGTGTGGATCCAAACCATGCGGGTCATCTCCGTCGTATTGCTGGGCGATTATCAATTTCCCCTGCATTGCCTGAGCCATTGGCGAATGAGCATTTTTCTCGAGGACGTGAAAAGATGCTGGAGCGAGGGTCAGGGAAGAGATGATCAGTAAACCGATACTTGACATGGATGCCTCCTTACGCAAAGGGGAACACTGGCTGTTTTGAGGCCGATTCAATCTTCCAAAAATTTAGTAAGAGAATCATGCATGAGTATATGCTCACTTATGAGAATCTGCTCAAAAAGGAAGAGAAATTTATCTGACCTTTACTTTTGATTCGTCAAAATTGTTAGGCTGAATTTGTTCGTAACAGACTGTGAGAGTGCTATGGCCCGTGTGAAATCAAGGTGGACCTGTCAGGAATGTGGTTTTTCTACTTCTAGATCGCTTGGGCGCTGCACCGAGTGCAATACCTGGAATTCATTCATTGAAGAAGTGCAAGAAGAGGAAGTTGCCGCCAAAAAAGGCTTTGCAGCGAGGCTTGCGCTTGGCGCTGGTGCTGAACTTGAAGTCGGTGATGTAAGCGGCGCAGTCAATATGGAAGACATTCCCGTTGAAGGCATCGAAAGCGCTGAATATCGCCTTAAAACGGGACTAGAAGGACTTGATGAAGTTCTTGGTGGTGGTCTTGTGCCAGGTTGTGTTGTGCTTTTAGCAGGCGATCCAGGCATCGGTAAATCGACTCTGCTTTTGCAAGTAACCAAGGAAATTGCCAGATTGCACAAAGTGCTTTATGTCTCTGGCGAAGAATCGGCGGCGCAGGTAAAGCTACGAGCAATGCGACTGGGTGTAACCGGGGGCTCTGTTATGGTCAATGCCACGCAGGATGTGGCAAACATTCGTGAAAGCATGCTCACTAGCGGCTGCCGCGTCGCCATTATCGACAGTATCCAGGCCATTTATCATCCGCAGATTTCGAGCGCGCCTGGCTCTGTCAGCCAGGTGCGAGAAAGTGCAGCCGTGCTTGTGTCTGCTGCTAAAGCGCAAAATATTGCCACCATTCTCGTTGGGCATGTCACTAAGGACGGTTCTATTGCCGGACCAAGAGTGCTTGAGCACATGGTCGATGTGGTTTTGCAGTTTGAGGGTGACCGTGCAAGACAATTACGCATTCTCAAACCTGTCAAAAACAGGTTTGGTTCAACACAAGAACTGGCAATATTTTCAATGACAGAGCTTGGTCTCATGGAAGTAGATAATCCAAGCGCTCTGTTTCTGGGCGATCGTCTAAGCAAGCTCGGTCGCAAGCAGGCGCCGTCAGGCACAGCTGTAATTAGCGGTGGCGAAGGTAATCGCGCACTATTACTGGAAGTGCAGGCTCTCGTTGGTTCGAGTACCTATCCAAGCCCCAGGCGCGTAGCCAATGGCTGGGATTACAACCGCCTTTTGCAGGTAATTGCAGTTCTTGAAAAGAAAGTCGGATTGTCCTTGTCGCATCACGATGTGTATATGAACATTGTCGGCGGTCTGGATTTTAGCGATCCCTGTGGAGATTTAGGCATTGCTCTGGCTATTGCTACATCTTTGCTCGATCGTTCTATTGACCCAGGGTTGCTGTGCATCGGCGAGATTGGACTGACTGGTGAAGTGCGACCGGTTTCTGCTTTGCCTCAGCGTTTGAAAGAAGCCGCCCGATTAGGGTTTCGCCGGGCTCTGGTTCCAGCTGGAAATTTGCCTCTCGATTTTCAATCTGAGCAAATCGAAGTAGTTGGTTGTGAGTCGCTTTCTGAGGCATTGGTCAAGGCAATGCCTGGCTTCGAGCTGAACCCCGCGAAAAAGAAAGTGACCGATTAAGGCACTATTTGCTGAATATTCGGATTAAACTAAAATTCGAGACGGCTTCAAACTCAAGTGAAAGTAAAAGCAAAAGCAGCCCATGCCTACAGTAAAATCTGAAGAAATCGCCAAGCAACTGGCTTTGATTCCGGACTCCTCCGGCGTTTATATTTTCAAGGACGCTCATGGTGAAATCGTTTACATCGGCAAAGCTGTAAGTCTGCGCTCACGCGTGCGTTCTTACTGGAATCAGACTTCCTGGCAGGAACGTCCAAAGCTGCTTGTGATGATTCCTCGCGTCGAGACGATTGATACGATTCTCACAAATTCTGAAAAAGAAGCGTTGCTCCTCGAGTCGACCTTAATTAAGCAGCACCACCCGCGGTATAACGTCCATTTGCGCGACGATAAGCGTTACCCCTGGCTTGCTATTACTTATGACGTCGATTTCCCTCGACTTGTGATGGTGCGCGATCCAGCTCGTTATCGCAAAGAACATCCCCGGGCAAGAGTCTTTGGCCCGTATGTCGAATCTGGCAATATGTGGCAAACCGTCAAGGTTTTGCGCAAAGTTTTTCCTATGCGTCAGAGGAAATCTCCTCTATTTAAAGATCGTCCGTGCATGAATTACTACATTGGCTTATGCTTGGGACCTTGCCAGAAGCTTGTCACAGACGTTGATTACTTGCAGATGGTCAAACAAGTTGAGATGTTTCTCGCCGGTCGTCAGGGTGAAGTAATCGCCCAGATGAAAGGACAGATGGAAAGTCTTGCCGAAAATTTGGAATTTGAAGAAGCGGCAAAAATTCGCAATCGTCTGCAAGCTTTAGAGCGCATGGTGGAAAAGCAGCAAGTCTTTTTCGACAATAAAAAAATGAATCAAGACATCATTGCTGAAGCGCACACCAGCAAAATGATTGCCGTTGGTTTGATGAAAGTGCGTGAAGGAAAATTGATTTCGTCGGAGACAGTAACTCTGCCGCTTGTAGAAAAAACAGGATGGGATGAGGCTTTTCAAAGTTTTATCGACCAGTATTACACGACATGTGAGGACATCACAGTTCCTGCTGAAATTGTTTTGCAACATCCAATTGAAGATTTAAACGCACTGTCCGAGGTGCTCAATGCGAAGGCCGGTCGTATGGTCAAAATCACTGTCCCGCAACGTGGTGGTAAAAACGACATGATTGAGATGGCGCAAAAAAATGCCGCCTATTCTCTAGAGAAAGAATTACAAGACCAAACCGAAATAGACACTAAGCTGGAAAGAGTGATGAGCACTCTACAAAGTGACCTTGATTTAGTGCGACAACCCGCTCGCATTGAGTGTTTTGATATTTCAAATATTCAAGGCACGGACAATGTGGCTAGTATGGTCGTTTTTGAAAATGCGCTCTCTAAAAAATCTGATTATCGTACTTTTAAAATACGCAGCGTTGAAGGCATCGGCGAAGCTAATGACTTTGCATCAATGAAAGAAGTGGTTGGACGCCGCTATGCGCGGGTGAAAGAAGAAAATCGGGCAATGCCTGACTTGATTATTATTGATGGTGGCAAAGGACAACTTGGCGCGGCTTGCGAAGCACTTGCTGAACTTGGTATCAAAATTGGTGTGGATGTGGACATCATGGGACTGGCCAAAAAACAAGAAGAAGTCTATCGCCCTGGGCGCTCTGAGCCAATTTTGTTGCCACGACGCAGTGACGCTCTCCATTTATTGCAAAGAGTACGCGATGAGGCGCACCGTTTTGCGATCACCTTTCACCGCAAACGGCGCGCCAAGCGCTCGATTATGTCTGAATTGGATAAACTTCCAGGCGTTGGTAAAGCCAGACGCAAATTGATTCTCGACCACTTTGGCTCATTTGATAAAGTGCAGTTGGCTACACTTGAAGAATTTCAGGCTGTGCCTGGTCTGGGTAAGAAAGTTGCTCAATCGTTGTATTTAAAATTGCATCAAGTCGCAGAAGCAGGTGCAGATCAAAATGCGGATGAAACTGCGCAAGCTCCACTCGGCGACAATGTAATTAGTCTCTTAGATCGAAAAGCTGCAAGTGTTGCTGAAGACAAAAGCGGCTATAAGACTGGAGAAAACGAAGAAGTTGAGTTTGATGATTCTGAAGAGGAATCTGAGGGCAGTGACTATGGTGACGATGGCGATGATGAGGCTGACGATTGAATAAATGTCATCGCAAAGTGCTGACACTGAATATTTAATTGAAATTGAGGCAATTCGCGCTGATTTGATTGAGGAGGCAAAGCTGCTTATCGAGTCTGCTATTGCAAACACAAAAGCTTCGTCGAGACCCAAGTTGATTCATATGTGCGGCATACCAGGCTCTGGTAAGACAACTTACACAGACTTTTTCCTTCAACAAAATCCGCATTATGCTCTGGTTCAATTTGACAGTGTCATGGAAGAATTGCCTGGCTACTGGGCAGAGCACTCTCGCGTTGGTTCTGCTGCAGCGTTCAAACAATTCGAATTACCTGCACGCATCATTGGCTACCATTTGCTTCAGGCGCTAGTCGACAATAGACGTGACGTTTTCTTTGACCATGGGGCTTTGAATCGCCAACATGTGGCGTTGTTGAAGGCTGTTTCAGACAGAGGTTATGACGTCGAAATGCATTACGTCGAATGTTCTCTCAACGATGCTTTTGCACGGATTGACAAACGCGAGCTATTAGAAGGCAGACATACGCCAAGAGAAATAGTCGTCGAACGTCACGCTCTGTTGCAGGAGCTTTTGCCTGTTTACAAAGAACTGGTCGCTAAATTCGAGGAAGTTCAGCCATCTTTGTATCTTGCGGCTGACGAACATATTTGCACGCCCGCGCCAAATAATGGAGAATGTATAGAATAAGAAGTCGCTATTTCCCCCAACTCAGAGTAGTCCAGATTATGCTGTCAAAAATGCGCAATTTCTACAAGCCAATAATTTGGGTCATGATTATCGTCTTTGGAATGTCGATTATTTCTCAGGTAATTATGTTTATGCGCTGAAGGCGCCGGTATCAGGTAACGGGCTTGGATTTAAAACACATATATGATTTCGATATGACTCCCACCACGGAGATAGCTATTTATTTGGCAATTTTTGCAGTGTGTGTGTTTGCCTGCGCCTTGGCTATGAAACTGTATATGGAAAATCAAAAAAAGATTACAGCGAAGAACACCACCTCAGCCCTGTCTGCCGAGAAGAATATTGGCGACGGAATTTAACGGTCTATTTGATGATGTCAGTAAGTCGCGATTTTTGAGGCAGGTGTAAAGTGGTTGAGACAAAGCCAGCCAGAGCACCTCTCGCCGATAGAATGCGACCGCAAAGTCTTGATGAGTTCATCGGTCAGTCGAGTTTGCTCGACGATAATGGCATTCTGCGGCAAATGGTAGAAACTGGTGAGCTTGCTTCATTTATATTATGGGGACCTCCAGGCGTTGGCAAAACAACCCTAGCAAGAGTCGTCACGGCAAAAGCTAAGAGTCGCTGGGTTTCCTTTTCGGCTGTGATATCGGGCATTAAAGAAATCAAAAATGTGATGCAAGAGGCCGAGACCTTCATGAACATTGAAGGCACTCGCACTGTGTTGTTTGTCGATGAAATTCACAGATTCAACAAAGCCCAACAAGATGCATTTTTGCCATACGTTGAAAACGGCACCATTTTATTAATTGGTGCTACCACTGAAAATCCATCGTTTGAGATCAATTCAGCTTTGTTATCGCGAATGAAAGTTTTCATTTTGCATGAACTCGATCCTGAACACCTTGTCGCCATCATGAAACGAGCACTGACTGACGAAGAACGTGGTCTCGGCAAAGAAAACGTCACTGTTTCAGACGACATTTTGTCTCTTCTTGCCACTTATTCGTCAGGCGACGCACGCACAGCATTGAACAGTCTGGAGCTAGCTGTATGGTTGTGCAAGCGTCGTCAGGGATCTGAAATTTCAGAAAAAGATGTTAAAGGTGCCATTCAGCAGGCGATTCTTAAATACGACAAAGACGGCGAGAATCACTACAACTTAATTTCGGCTTTGCATAAATCGATGCGTAATTCAGATGTGGATGCGAGCCTTTACTGGCTCGCCCGCATGCTTGAAGCAGGCGAAGATCCAATGTATGTAGCCAGACGCATGGTGCGTTTTGCGTCTGAAGACATTGGTCTTGCAGCTCCAACCGCTTTGACACAGGCAATAGCGGCAATGCAAACAGTTCAGTTCATCGGTATGCCCGAGGCAAAGATTGCTCTAGCTCAGGCTGTTGTCTATATGGCTTACGCGCCCAAGTCGAACGCCGTTTATAAAGCTTATAATATGGTGGCACAGGATGCCTTGGAGATGATTCAGCATCCAGTGCCATTGCACCTGCGCAATGCACCAACTCGGTTAATGAAAGATGTTGGCTATGGCAAAGGCTATCAATACGCGCATGATTTTGAGGGCGGGCGTGCCGAAGAAATGGAATGTCTGCCCAAAGAGCTTGCCGGGCGCACTTATTTTGAACCGACTGACCGAGGCTTTGAGGGCAAAATCAAAAAGTCGAGACTAGCAAAGAGCTGATGGGATTAGTTTGATTGTAGGCATCAAAAAAAAACACGCTGGCGAACCAGCGTGTTTGCGATCATAGTTTAGGTATGAGGAAAGACCGTTTAAGTTCAAGCAATCCAGCTACGTGGAACTAAATTGTGCCACCAGCGCTTTGCTTTGAGTGTTTCTACTTCGAGTTTCGCTTCTTGAAAAAGTTTGGCAACTCGAACATTTTCTGATTCGCAACATGTCACCATGTCGTCGAGAAGATCGCGCTCTGTCTTTAACTTGGCAAGAGCGTCCATCAAATATCTACGTTCGGTTACGGCTGCGTCGCGCTCGAATTCAAGAGTGCGCATTTGCTTAACTTGGGTTTCCAGATAAGGAATGCGTTGCAGAGTGTAGTACTGGCTGACCATAATTTGTTTGATGGCAGCATTTTCTTCTGTAACTTCCGTCATTTTCTGCAGCAGTGCAATTACGCGGCGCTGCAAATAAGAAGCTTCATCTAAGGCTTCGGTGACGACTTTGGATTCTCTGGCTTGCTGAACGACTTCGAGAACTTCTCGGCGAACTCTTTTGTCGCGAGTTTGGCGCACGCGATTGTCTTCGCCTTCAGCCACCATCTCTGATGCCCATTTAAACAGATGATCAAGCCCTTCGAGATCGATTGCCGATTCATGCTTGGACTCGGACTGATTAATGCCTTGGTTCTGCAAGGCTGCTGAATTTTGACTGCTCACACACCACCCCTTTCTTGCTACCTTATGATATACGCTAAGTGGCGCTTTTTATCAATAACTTTTTGGCACCATCTGTGAGGTCTTTTGTTTTATCAGAAGCATTTTCCACTTGGTATCGCCCCCGGGGGCAGCACCATATGCGGGGCGGGCTGATCATCTTGGCGTTGTATACCCTACGTACATACGGCACCAAATTTTACCTTGCAAAATTTAGGCAAAATCGCATTCTAATCTAATTTTTTTGAAAAAGATTTTGACTGGCTTGATTCGTGAAATTTCAGCCTGCGTATTCCGCCAGGCGGTCGCGCAGACCCCAATAGGTGCAGACGATTATTAAGAAAGCAACGAGCAGGCAAGAGATAGTCAGACCATGCACGTCGCTGGTGGCATCTTTGATCGCCCGATCGAATTGCTCTTTATTAATTGCGAGTGTGCGCAAAAGGGCATCGTCAAATTTGTTAAAAGCGTATTTGGTGGCGTCTGGATCGTAACCCAGACCAAGTTCGATGGCCGTTTTGTGATCACCTGATTTTTCATATCGTTTCATCGACTGATCGGCGGTTTGATAAGCACCAAAGGCTTTCAACATATCGAACGCGGCCTGGCTTTCGCCGGCAAAACGTAAATTGGCAAGAGCGTCAGCAAGCGCACCACCAAAGCCTGGCACGTTTACCTTCGCACCATCTTTGATTTGTTTTTCAACCTTTTCTACAGTCTTTGAGTAATCATTCTCAGGTCCGAAGCTGGCGATTTTGCCCACTGCTGTCGAAAAACTTTTTTCGATGGATTCAGTGTTTTGTCGATCTAACAGCCAGCGACTTTGACAGGCGTTAGCATCGTAAGCATCAGCGCGTGCGTTCATCAAAGCGGCGATCGAATCATAAGAGTCGTCTTTGGCAATTTTAAGGTGACCAGTGTTCTCTTGCAAAGCCGGGTACAGGTGTTGCACAAAGCCAATTAAAGTCATTGTGGCAAATAAGAGCGGAATGTTGAAACGTCTCCTAAAGCGCTTACTGAGATAGATTTGACAGGCTCCAAGAAGAGCCGTGAGCATTATGCCCAGGACCAGAACAAAGCCGCCAGAAAGTGACGATTCGGATTCTTCCTGGTGAAAGACCGTTTCTAAAATATCGCCATTCGTTCTATTCAGCTTCTCGGCCTCGGGAATCAATGATTGCTGCAGCGTCTTTAGCGAAGCCCGGTAATTTCGTAGGGCGGCATCGTCTGCGTTTACTTGGTGCGCGTCTCGGGCCATTTGCGCTTGAGTTGTGTATAAACCAAAGTTAGTTTGCAGGTTTTCTACGGATTCTGCTTCGATATCGCCATAAGTAATGTTTCTTGCTGCTGCAATCAGTTCTTTGCCTACGAGCACTCGCCATTTTTCGTAATCGTGGGCAAATTGTTGCCCTAGTCTGGAACTGACCGGTTGCAGAAGCTCGCCAGTCAGGTCGGCATCCATCGCTTGCACGCCAATTTCGATTTGATGCGCTGCTATGACAGATGGTGCTGCGTCCGAACCAATTGATTGGACCGCGACCGTATGTTGATGAATAGTGTTGATGGTGAACATGCAAAAGATGAGCGTTAGGCCGATGATGATCACGAGCAAAAGTCGCAGGCGAATGGGGGTGACGTCCCGGCGCGCGGTTCTGAGCATGTCGATGAGAGGATCCATTTGCGCCGTAGGCATGAGCAATAAACTCCTATTCAGTTAAAACCAGGTCTTGCGCCGAACACTATTTGCTTCATCTACAAGGGCAATGCGTTTTTCTGCGCTATCTGCAAAATGGGCGCACTGTCTGAGGGCTGCTTCGGCAGCATTCCTTAAGTCCTCTTCGCGCAGAGGAATTGTCAGAATCTTAAAACTGGTGTCAGCTTCGAGTTGACGCGTCAGTAACTGATTAAGGGCGTTCAGCAATAAATCAGCATGCAGACGCCAGGACTGGAAGTTATATGGAGCAACAAGCGACAGGCGATCGGCCGCTTCTTTAAGTTCTTCTCTTGTCGGTCGCGCTTCTCGTCCAGTCAGAAGCTCTCGTAATGAGGTCAGCACCTCATCGCGCGTGTTCAAGTCTTCTACATCGTTAGAGTGAAGATGAGCAGGCTGCCCACAAACAGAGCAAATACCATGCTCGACGTTTCCAGCACAACCTGGTTTATGGCAATTAACCGACGTGGACAATGGGCCTCCTTTCTTCATAAGGTTCTGCCGAGCGCAAAATTTCGCGCGTCAGAGTTGCTGTTTCGCCGTCACCCAGAAAAATATATTTAAAGGTAGAAGCAATCGGATGCCCCTCGGTCCAGCCGAAATAGACATGGGGCGTGATGCCTGTGCGGTCGCGAATTTCTAATAAGATGGCTGCAATAGCGTTTGGAACAGCGGCACTGGCACAGCGTAAAATGTCGTAGCCATTTTCTTCGTGTCCTGACACACATAGAAGCTCTTCAGAAAATTCAGACGCATCCGAAAGATTGACTTCGAGAAAAATAAAATCACCTTCTTCTTTTTGAATGCTGTGAATCAGACGCGAGCGAATTTCGTTTTGACGGAAGTCTTTCATACCCTGGCGATGAGCCAGCAGTCTGATTTCGCCCATGTGATTCTTCATTGCCTTATCTACGAATGAAAGAGCTTTGTCGTCAATTGTGACCTGCTCAACTCGTAATTCAGTAGCTCTAATTGCGCGAGAAACAATCGAAGCAATCAGGATGCTGGCAATAAAGAACAAGGCTATTTGCACACCTTCTGGTCTTTCGGCCATATTGGCGAAAGCCGTATATATGAATACAAAAGTGGTGCCGACGAAGTAGAGCTTCCAACGTGAGGTGCTGCGGCACACACTAATTGTCGCTGCTACCGCAGCTGATGTGATCAGCACCAGAACACCTGTCGCGTAAGCGCTTGCTTGGTCGTCTACGCCAGCTTTAAAAATCGCAGTGACACCAAAAGCGACTGTCGTGAAAAAGACAACCAGTGGCCGAACTGCAGCCGACCAACTAGGTGCCATGCCGTAGCGCGGCAAATATTTGGGCACCAGACTGAGCAATCCGGCAATAGCCGAAGCGCCAGCAAACCACAGAATAAGGATGGTGCTCACATCGTAAGCGGTGCCAAAAGCAGGACCTAAATTGGTATGTGCGAGATATGCCAGCGCCCGGCCATTGGCGGCACCGCCTTCTTGATAAAGCGGGGCCGGAATGAGCAATGTCGTGACGATGCTGCTGACCATCAAAAAGACACTCATAATGACGCCGGCTGTGATCAGCAATTTACGGGCATTGCGAATTCTTCCTTTAGGATTTTCCAGCGTGTCATCGGCATCACCTTTAACAAGGGGCATGACAGCCACCCCTGTCTCGAAGCCAGACAGCCCCAGGGCAAGCTTGGGAAACATCAAGAGTGACAGACCGAGCATCACCGCTGGTGAGCGATATTCTTTAAATAGATGGTTCGACCAGTCAGCGCACAATTGTGGATGCTGAAATATGTGCATCATGCCATTGGCTAAAATGATCGAACTGAGTCCAAGATAAGCGCAGACAATAAAGAACGATAAGCCGATCGCTTCCTGAAAGCCGCGTAGAAAGAGACCGCCCAGAAGCGCGATAAGGACAAAAGTGACTTCCACTTTGTGATAGCGCAGACTTTCCGGCATGATTGGATTTTCAACGATGTGCGCTGTCGCATCAGCCGCTGACAGCGTGATCGTGATGATAAAAGCGGTTGCAGCAAATCCTAGTAGCGCAAGCACAAGAGTTTTGCCAGTCCAACCAGGTAGCATTTTTTCGAGCATGGCTACACTGCCCTGACCGTTTGGACTTTCTCGAGCGACGATGCAATAAGTTGGTAAGGCGCCAAAAAGTGTGACGACGATCAATATAAGGGTGGCTACAGGCGAAAGCAATCCAGCGGCCAGATAGGCGATGCCTGGTTGATAGCCGAGCGTCGAGAAATAATCGACGCCGGTCAAACACATCACACGCCACCAGGCGTCTTGATGTTGGACCTGGTGATCGCCGGCTTTACTACCTTCGAGAAACCAATCTTTAAATGTTGAGTGCTTTGCCAAATCCATATTTACTCAGGAGCAATCTCTACGATACAGGAATGAGGAGTCAGTTTTGTCACGTTGATACAAAATTGACGCGCGGCAGGATTACACGATTTTTCTTCGATTTTGCGATTTAATCCAATCTTTTTATGATTTTGCCGCGTTTCAGGGATTCTAGTGGGAGAAACCGGGGGGTGTTGCGTAGAACCACCCAAGACATTGGCCGTTCCAAGAAGTACTTTATAGAGCAGGTCATTCTTCTTTCACCAAAAGACCTGACCTGACCGAGTCCTCACAAACACCCGAGCTCTTCGAGTCGCAATCATGAATAAAGTCTCTCAATCGACAAAACTATATTCACTGAATTCAAAAAGTGCATTCTTTGCTGTTCTGGTGCTTCTCTTCGCTTCCGCTATGACCAACGCTGCTTCAGCACAAACAACAACGTATAACACTCCTTATATGGATGGTACTCCCTGGACTCCTCCAGGTAGCGCTCCTTACGAAGGACCTATCCCTGCTGTCGGCTGTGGCACCACCCCCTGGGGTGTCAATCCAGGACAAACTGGTTCCGCTGCAACCATGCCGTGGAACACTTACTTACCAGCCAATACGATTGATCAAAGTTCCAGTCAGGTTTCACTATCTGGCGGTTCGGGCTCTTTGTACGAACCATACACAATGGGAATGAGCATGACCGTTCCTGCTCCTCCTTCTGCCCCTGGTGCTATGCCTTCTTACTTACAGCCGCCGACCGGTTCTGCTAGTGCAGCTGCAGTTGTGAACGTAAATTCTGATGGCAGTCTGCCAGCAGATGCTGCGCCAACAACAAGAACTGGATTTCAATCAACGCAAGATTTGGGTTTGCTGCGTACGACTGGAGTGCAAACGAATGACTACGGTTATCCCGCTTCGCAAAATCCAGACCGTGCTCAAGATCCTCAAGTTTCTGACGACGGTCCACGGATACAAAATTATCCAGGACAGTACGGAAGTACACGCAACGCTCAACCGAATTTACCTAACTCGTCATATGTGAATCTAGGCACTGGAACTCACACGCTATTCCAGGGTCCAGACTTGCGAGCTCGGCAAACCATCGCTCCTTATTAACTGATGCAACGGCTTAGGAGGCCAGTATGTTCCACAATAAATTCATCAAACTAGCTATTGCCGCTGCCGCTCTGGGCGCCGCTATTCCTCAAGCTTTTGCCCAGGGAACGACCACATTGTTTGACCCGTATCTGCCAGGAACTCAATTGACAGCTCCTTTGGTGCCAGCCGTCGGCGGACCGATTCCTGCGGTAGGTTGCGGACCAACTCCTTGGCCAGTTACTCCAGGTATGGCTGGATCAGCTGCTTTGATGCCATGGGTGCCATCAATTCCTTCTAACTCGATTGACCAAGGTTTCACTGGCTTGTCCCTTCCTTTAGGTGGAGCTGCATTGACACCACCTGGCGTTCTTGGACCCGCTTTGAGTGGATTCATTCCACCACCATCGTCTGCTCCGGGACCTATTCCTTCTTATTTGCAATCACCTGGTTCTAACTTTAATCCAGCCGAGCAAGTTGCCGTGCCGCAATCGGGCATTCTGCCAGGAACGGGCGGCTACTACACAACCATCAATAAAGTTCGCCGCAGTGGTCAAAAGACAACTGAATTCGAACGCAAAGAACTGCCAAGCATCCTTGGTGGTGGCGGTATCGCTCAGGACGAAGTGACTGAAATGGGCGCACTCGCCGGCTGGGGCATCCCGTTTGGTATTCCAACAGGTGTTGGTTATAACAACGGTCCTGCTGGTTCGAACAACGATCTTTATCAAACATCAGTTGATTTAGGCGGTGGTCAACGTATGAAAATCGGCGGAACTAATATCTCTACCGGTCAAACGATTCAAGACTACGGTTCTAGCGTTTTGAGACACACACCAATTGGTGCTCTTACTGCTCAACAATCAACAGAATTCGGTCAAGGTCTGCATGGTTCAGGTATCTACACCAACAAAACAACTGATTTCGGTTGCAAATTCGCTCCCTGGAATACAGCTAACATCGGTGTTGATGACAACGTTGCCGCTCGTGAGAACCCAATTGCTGTAGAAACCAACTTCTAAGCCAAGCGCCTCTCGACAACCAAGCCCTCTACGTAGTGGGGGAATTCCCATCACTGTGGGAATTCCCCCGCTATTCACATGTAAATGAAAAAAGTACCATAACCACATCAAGCAACTCCTCCCCAGGACGAACCGATGAAAAGTCAATCAAACAAAGAAGTAATGAAAAACACCAGGCTAATAGTTGCTAAGTCAACACTCGCTTTCAGTGCCTTAGTTACTTTAATTGGCTCAACGGTGCTCTCTGCTCCAGGCGCTTATGCTTATTCCGGTCCTTATGATCCTTCGACCGGTCTTGGATCAAGAAATTGTATTCTGCAAGGTTTAGGACCAGACCAGGATTCTTTATTGCCACCAGAAGTGGTGCCAATGGATTCGACTGCTGCTGGTAACTATCAAGCGAGTCAATCGCAACCAGCGCAAATGAATCCTTACAGCGCTCCAGCAGCAGCTGCTAACCATGCAATGTCTCAAGCTCCAGCCGCAGCCGCAGCTCCAGCCGCCGCGATGCAATCTTCGCAAGAATGGAGAAAGGCTGCATTCGACTCACTTATGAATAACCCCAGCTCTCAACCGGTTTTTGGTACACAGCAACCACAAATGGCTGCTATGAATGGTTCGCAAGCAGGCGTTGGTCAATCTGGATGGACTGGCGCAAATGGTCAGCCCATGCAAGCTCCCGCTCAGAGTCAAACACTGTCTGGACAGGCTCAACAGCAAAGTTATCCCAAGAAAAATAGTGGTCCTTCCAAAATCGCAGGCGTCGCTCACATGGCGTCGATGGCGACAATGTTCGGTAGTGGTGCTTTAACTGGTGCTCTGTTGACCAGAAGATCTTCACCGCTTGGTTTTTATGGCCCCGGCCTGATGGGCGCTTCAATGATGAATTATGGTCTACGTAGTGGTTTCGGTGGTTGGTAGGTAGGAAACATGAATATCAAAATTACATCTCTCACTTTTTTAATCGCTGCAGTAGCAGGTATGAGCTTCTCGCAAGCAGCTTATGCTGCTGACGGACGAGGCATGCGCTTTGATTATAACTACAATGAATACGCTTTAGAAGCACCAACAGGTCGTCGCGGCGGACGCGCTGCGGCAAGGATGCCGCATACGGAAGTAGCACCAATTGCAGCAAACTCTATGCCAAAGTCCCTTCTTATGGACAAAGACTTTATTTCGAAGCCAGCACCACCGCCACCAGCTCCAATAGTGGCTGCAGTGCCAATTGCTAAACCTAGTACTTCGATGAAGGCTTCCATTCCAAATCTCTTCAATTCCGTGTTCAATCCTGTTAAATCGGATGCTCTAGCCGCCGGTCCTAGTAAATTGGCAGACTTTGGTAATCCAATTGTCGCGAAACTGCCAACTCCACCTATGCCGAAAGCGCCAACTATTCGGACCAGCACCAACACCGCGATTGCATGGAAACAGCCACGTCGTCCGACAACTGTTGCAATGCGCGCTCCGGAAGCTTTCAAGATGCCTGCAGTCATGCGACAGGGTTCTGGGTACCAAATTGGCCAGAACATTCCAATGAATACCATCACTGGAACCTCAGCCCATGCTGATGTCCACGGTAAGGTGCTTTATAAATAGTTTTCTCACTCCGCTCGTTCTCTCTTTTCTTCTCCCTCTCTTCGCTCTCCCTCTCAACAATTTAAGAAACCCCTGGAGGTTCGCCATGTTTAAGTCAATCACCAAAAAAATATTCGCCAATAAGACTGTCAAAACAGCTTCACGCATCGGTTTTATGCTCGCTCCTCAACTAGTACTAATGGCATTCGGTGTGTACGATCACGCCGCTCATGCTGCTGGCGGTTTAGTTGGCGCAGCTGTTGACCCAGCTTTTGGTCAAGCAAATGAAGTTGGTATGTTGGCAGACTACGGTTATGACACAGCTAGAGACATTTCCCGCGTTGTTACCGCACTATCGACAGTACCTTGCTCAATGGCTGGTATGAAGATTGCGTTTGGTCAACGTGACGGTGGTGAATCAGCAATGAACGTAGCTAAAGGTCTGGGCATCGGCTTCGGTGGACCAACTGGAGTGCACTTGCTCGGAACATTCGCTATCAACAACTTCGGTGGCTTGGGTGGTGGTCTTTAAACCGACCTGGTCCGAACGCGAAAAGTCCATATAAATAGATAACGGAAAAGTCTGCATCGTCAAAAGATGCAGACTTTTTCATCTTGAGTGGGAATTTCCCCAATGACAGATGTTGCTTGAAATCTTAGTATCTATGCATCGACCTTCGCTAAATCAACTAAGTCCTTCAAGTCCTCTCAAGTCTGACTCACACAGCAAATTACTAAAACCTTTAAAGACCCTAGAAATTCCCAAGGAGTATCGACATGTTTTCCACTCTCAAATCCATCTCTAAAAAAGCAGTTGCAACTAAAGCCTTCAAAACTGCATCACGCGTAGGCTTCATGCTCGCTCCTCAGCTAGTACTTATGGCCTTCGGTGTTTATGACCATGCTGCTCATGCTGCTGGCGGTTTAGTCGGCGCAGCTGTTGACCCAGCTTTCGGTCAAGCAAATGAAGTAGGTATGTTGGCAGACTACGGTTATGACACAGCCAGAGACATTTCCCGCGTTGTTACCGCACTATCGACAGTACCTTGCTCAATGGCCGGTATGAAGATTGCCTTCGGTCAACGTGACGGTGGTGAATCGGCAATGAACGTAGCTAAAGGTCTGGGCATCGGCTTCGGTGGACCAACTGGAGTGCACTTGCTCGGAACATTCGCTATCAATAACTTCGGTGGCTTAGGCGGCGGTCTCTAAATCGTCTCCATTCCAAAACGAAAAAGTCCGTATAAATAGATCACGGAAAAGTCTGCATCGCCAAAAGATGCAGACTTTTTCATCTTGAGTGGGAATTTCCCCAATGACAGATATATCGCAAACTTCTACTATCAACGCATTGGAAGCAACCACTGATTTCAGTAAGTTCTTCCCGCTAAATATAAGGTGTGGGCTGAAGCAGCTACATAACCAAAGCATCGAATCACTGAGAAAAATCTCCAAGGAGCACAATATGTTTTCCACTCTCAAATCAATCACCAAAAAAGCTGCTGCTACCAAAGCCTTCAAAACAGCTTCCCGCGTCGGTTTTATGCTCGCTCCTCAATTAGTACTGATGGCATTTGGTGTTTATGACCATGCCGCACATGCTGCTGGCGGTTTAGTCGGCGCAGCTGTTGACCCAGCTTTCGGTCAGGCTAATGAAGTAGGTATGTTGGCAGACTACGGTTATGACACAGCCAGAGATATTTCCCGCGTTGTTACCGCACTATCGACAGTACCTTGCTCAATGGCAGGTATGAAGATTGCGTTCGGTCAACGTGACGGTGGTGAATCAGCAATGAACGTTGCTAAAGGTCTGGGTATCGGCTTCGGTGGACCAACCGGAGTGCACTTGCTCGGAACATTCGCTATCAATAACTTCGGTGGCTTGGGCGGCGGTCTCTAAATCGCAATCTCTTCAAGTTTGTCCAAGTTATTCGAAGAAAATCAGATAAAAAGTCCTGCAACGAATCCGCATCATTAAAGATGCGGATTCGTTCGTTTAGAATGGGAATCTCCCCAATGACAGGTGGGTATGAAGATAATAGTATCTGTGTGTTGACGTCTCCCTTTTCGAACCCGGAAACAACGCTGTGGGCTTAAACAGCATCTCTAACAAAAAAATCTCTCTGGCGCTTGGAGCATTGTTGCTACTTGCGCTCAATTTATTGGGACCCAATTCGCTTCCCAAAGCTTTTGCCCAAGCGAAGGTACCAACCACTTCGAATACCACAAGCTCAAGCGCTGGTGGCGATCCCTCGCTATCGACTGGTGCAGCCGCAACTCAAAGCACAGACCAGAATTTCGGTAACGCTAAAGCTTCTTACGACACATTGGTCAGACAGGCTGCCGAACAGGGTGAGCAACAGACTATTCAAAACACCAATCAACAGCTGCTGCAAGGCACAGAGCTTGGTGCATACAATGACACATACGCTGGTATTACCAAATTCTGGGGCGATGACATCATCGGCAATCTGTTCCAGAACATCGGTCAACTGTTTGGTCGATGGCTCGTAGAATTTGTGGATGGCTGGGTTTCGCAAACTGTTCATTTCCTATCTGGCTATCTGCGTACTTTCGTTCTTAATCCAAACGTTGCCGTCAATGGCATTCAGAATGGACCAGGCGCCGGTACTGACGATATCTCTCCTTATGTGCGTGAAGGCGCTGACACAATGTATGGCATTGCTGTCGACCTGCTTTTGCTGCTCTTCATCCTCTGTATCTGGAAGTACTGGGCAGAAGCTGCCTGGCGCGGTGGCGCTGGCTTGCTCGGCGCTGTCGGTCGATTGATTTTTACTGCTGGTTTGATGCTTGCATGGCCAACTATCTATGCATTTGAAATTCAAATCACCAATGAAATGATCAATGCGATTTTCTTTAACTCCGCCGATCAGGTGGCCATGCTCGATGCCGCTTTATCAACGGCTGTAAGAGCAGGGTTAGTTGCTTCGACTGCAGTACTGGCTAATGCCTTTGCTCCTGTTGTAGGAGCCGCTGCCGGTGGTGCCCTCGGTGGTGGAGCTGGTGGTGTAGCCGCAGGCACAATTGGTGATGTCGTAGCTTTCGCCGGTTTGATTATTTATTTGTTTCTAGGCGTTGTCCTAATTGCCGAGATGGTCTACATCATTGTTCTCAAGGCGATTCAAACGGCGCTTTTAACTGCGCAATATATGTTCGCTCCGATCTTCCTGGTTTTCTTTGCCACTCCTGACACTGAAAATGTCACATCGGGCTTTGTCCGTTCCTTTGTGGAAGTGAGCTTGTGGACATTTGTCTGGGTTGGACTATTGAAAATCATGGTGATTATTCTTTATTCCGACTTCAACCCCTGGGGCAAGATCATCATGGCTGTGGGCGTTCTGCAGATCATGATTCAAGTTCCATCGTTTCTTGCGCGGGCTCAAATCAGTCCGATGTCCGACTTTATTTCTGCCGGTATGTTGACCGGTGGTTTGATGAAGGGTATGGGCGCTTTGTCTGGCATGGTCTCACAGCGCGGCATGCAAGCTGTCGATTATTTCAATAATCAAAAGCTATCGGCACGCGGCCTTGCTCAATCTAAGACAACTGGTGCAACTGGAGCTGATGCTTCTAATCCTGAATTGGTTAATTCGCTTGCCACAGCTGGCAAACAAAAGCCTGGTGAAGGTGAAGGCAAGGTTGGCGATAAGGATGCTAAAACTGGAGCTGAAATTACACCGCCTTTAAGGAACACTTTGGGCGCTGCTGGCGCGGGAACCGGAGCCGCTGGCACTGGAGCCGGAGCCGGAGCAGCAGCAGGAGTACCGAATCGTAAATTTAAAACAGGACTTGCCGCAGCCGGAGTAGCAACAGCCGTTGGTGTTGGTGGTGCAGCTGTTATGGCTGGCGCCGAAGCTAAAAAAGAAGGCGAAACCGCGCAGACTGACGCTGAAGCAGCTAAAGCAAAACAACTCGAGGCTAATTCAATTCCTCCGGTGCCGCCTGTAAATCCGACAGATAAGGCGGCTATGCGAGCGGAAATAATGAGGCAGGCTGCCGAATTGAACGGCGGTGGAGCAACAGGAGCTTCTGGTACAGGCACAGGGGCCGGTGGTCCCACGGCTGGACCGCAACTACAACAAAATCCACAACAGCAACCGCAAAACAGACATCAACCAAGTCAGGCTCAAATTGATGCTCAAAAGGCTCAGCAAATTGCGCAAGCAGCACGCCAGGCAGGCATCAGTGGACAGGGCGCTGGGCAAGGCACAAATGCTAATCTCAAATTGCCGGGTGCCGAAGTTGACGCTGATTCCAAAACTGCAGCGGCTGAGGCTCTCGGTTTGGGAGCAACGCAAGATGTGACCGCCAAACGCATTACCCCAGCAGCTGCTACTCCGGCAAACGCACAGGGTCTTGGCGCAGATGGCAAAGCACTCTCTGGTGGCGGAGGTAACGGAGCGCAAACTGGAACACCTGAAGTCAAAACCAATTTACGTGGAGAAATTGCTCAGGCCGCTGCAGCCCTTGCAGGCGGCAGTGGAGCCGGTCGTGTACAACCGCCTGTATTGCCTAAGCTCGATGCTCAAGGAAAACCGATTGTCCCCAATGCGCATCAAAATTCAGAGATTGAAGTGGCAGGAGATCCAGAAACCGTTAACGCACTGCGTGGCGATGGCGAACAAATAGGCGTTCGCGTTCGTCCTGCTGGAGCTGACGCTCGCTCTTTGACTTCTGCTGATTTACGAGGTGGTGGCGTGAATGCTAATGCTCCGATGGCAGCTATTAGTGGCGTCGCTGGTGTAGCTGCCGCTGCGGCTATTGGCGCTGGTCTCGCGCGTGCACCGCTGGCTATGACTGCTTCAACTTTGCATAATGGTGCAGTGAAACCCATTGCTTCGCAAGCAATGAATCCAATGGCTCAATTGCAAGGAAATTTGCCAGACCCAACGATGGCTACAGGTACCGAAAATACCCAGGCCGTGCTCAATCAAGCCGGTGCCCACAATCTAACCAGCGGACCGGTTACTAACACACTTGGTGTGAATGCTACTCCAGTTAATCAAGCTGGTCCAAATGCTGCTGGTCAACATCAGCAAGCGAATATGTCTGTTGCCGGTCACGTTATACCGCCTACCAATGCAGCCGCCGGTTTGACAGCGGCGGCTCTTGCAGCCGCTGCAATGGCTACTCGCGGCGGTATGGGAGCCGGTGCTCCATCGAACCCAGGCGAGCCAAGAGTACTTGCATTTGGTAATGCAGGAGGTGGCGCAGGTGGTGGCGGTGGCACTCCTTCAGATATAAGTATTACCGGTGGCCCAGGTGGTCCGGGCGGTCCTGGTGGTGGCGGCGCTGCACCCACACCGAGTATCCGCGACTTCGATCAACCTGGTTATCGTTGGGTGCCTGTGAGAAACCTGGCTACTGATATAAGAACCGCAGCCGGTCCGCAAATGGGTAATGCCGCAAACGGTCAAGCCAGTATTTCGATGGGTTCACATGGTGTATCACAAGTGCGATTTGCTCCTGAGATGAATGACTCTCAACGAGCGATACAATTGATGGCAGCCGGTTACGCTGGCGCCTACACCAGTGATCCAGTTGCCTTTGACGCCGCTCGTCAATCAGCAATTGACGCTGGCGGTGACAAGCCTCATGGATTGGGACAAAATATTGCTGCCGGTATGCTCGGTTATGCAGGCAAGAACTTCAGCCAGACAGCAATGGCTAAGCAACAATTCCAGCAGACCTTGTATGAACAAGCTGCTCAAGGCGCTCAGGCTTATGTCAGCAAACAACCAGGCAATGCTTATACATCTTACTTAGAAGGTCGTTACGGCCAGATGGATGATGAGCAACAGGCGTGGGGCGTTCACATGATGACAGACCGCAGCTCGCCAGAATCGGGTTGGTCGACGACTCTTGGACCGGCAACGACTTCTTTGGTCAATTCCGGTATGGGTATCAATGCTGTTAACAGATCAGCCGCTTCTAATGCGGCTGTCTTCCAGACGCACCCTGCTGCTCGTCCTAATACTATTCGGGCAATTGCTGCCTATGGCGGCGCCTTGGTCAATGAGCAGATGGGGCCAAATTCTCATCCACTAGAAAGAGACGCGGCTGCAGGTCGTATCATTCCGAATATCCCGCGCAATGAAGTCGACGCAGCAAAGGCCATTTTCGACGCCCAGCCAACAGTCGAACAGGGCATGGCCGCGGCCAGCGACATTGGTATGGTGCAAAGTGTCGCTTCCGTTGTCTCTGAAGCAGCGGCTCAGGGTATCAAAACTGATGCCTCCAGCGTCTACAGATCTATGAATAATGTTTCCAGCGCTCGTGCCGCAATGTCGCGAGGAGCCGGTAGTCAAACTATTGATGTCGTTCCAGGCGGCGGGTCATCTGGCTTTGCTCCTCAATCGATGGGTAATATGGGTTCGATGCCTACACCGCCAGCGTTTGGTGGCAATATGATGAGTGACACCACAATTGATACAAACTTCCGTGATGGCGGAGGTGCTGGCGGTAATTTCAATGTCGGTAATGTCGGACAAGGCATTGCATATGTGCCAGGTGTTGGTCAAATCGGCAATACTACGATGCGGGCAGGCGGTGGCTTTAATGGCGCTGCTCGTCAGAACGTTAACGCCAGCATGGATGTTGTCGCCAATCTCGTAAATGGTGGCATACCGGCTCCGCCTATGAACCCCAATATGGCAGGAATGGCACCAATCAATAGTGTTGCAGACGTTCAATATACTCAAAATATTGTTTCTGGCAGCATGGCTCCAGCATCTGCCGACATGCGCACAACCACTAACGTCAACGTTAATTCAGCGGCTACACCGCCAGGTTACATCAATCCTCCATCTTTGCCATCCGGCGGATTGGGCGCAGTTCAAAGAACAATTGCTGATGTGGTCTTCAATCAAAATGCGGGGACCGCTCAAAGTGGTGGCACGCAGAATTATGATATGACTTCGCAAGCCAACGCTGGACCAATCGAGCAGATTGTTTCATCGCGCGGCAACGGTCCTGAAAGCGTCATGCGTACTCAAATGAATGTCAACGCTCAAATCATTCCTCCAAATGTTAGTGGTGGAGCTATTCTGCCGCCGCTTGGAGCATTGCCAAATGCCTCGCATATTCGTCACGTGATGAACGTCGATATTAACTCTTCGACTTCTGCGCCAAACCTTAGCGATATCACTCAGAGCGTAGATCAAACTGTTACCGCTGATGCCACCCATGGTGCTGTCGATATGAATGTCTCTGGCGGTGGCGGTGGCGCCAATACTTTTGTTCAACAGGGTTTTGCTGAAGTGTTCGTGAATCAACAGGCGAGCGCTGGTGGTCAAGCTGGTTATATGGCTCATGATGTGGCAGCTGCAGGAGCTGCTGCTGCCCATGCCTTTACGCCCAACGCTCATATCGACAAAGCAGTAACAATTCAGTTGTTCCAGAGTGGATTCTCTGGTGACATGCTCGCTAACCCAAATGTCGCGGCAGTCGCCGTGCAAGTACAGGCAAATGCGCCGCAGATGCTCGGTTCAGCGGCTATTGCAGCTAAAGTGCTTCCACCGGCCGAGATGAACATGCGTGCCGTTGAAGCTGTTTATCAGCGTGTCGAAGTTCAAGGTCAGTCAGCACGTTCAATTGGTCGCGAAGACATCCTTAGTCAAATTGCAGGAATACCATATAGTCGTGGTGGCGGCGGTAATGGCGGCGGCAATCGGTTCGCCTAAGACTCGACTGATTTAGTCAGAATCAGAAATCGTCTCAAATAGATGATTTTGGAAGAATTTATCGAATAAGTGCATTAAAATCGTAGATTTCCCACTTTTGTGGGCATTCCCCCGGTTTACCCAAACCTTATTTAGACATAATCTTAAAGAGTACAGTTGTCAGCTCTTCGGGTTATCTCTTTATGCCGGAAGCATCCTCATTAGAAAAGTTTGTCATCGTCGATACTTCTGTGGTTTGTCCAGAGTGCGAGTATCCTTTTGCCACGCCCAGTCTTTTGTCGATGCCAAACCCCGATCGCAACACACCTGTAGAAGCTGATTTGCATCGAGTCCTGCCCCATCCTTCTGTACGGGCCGCGCTGATTGCTATGTGTCCATCCTGTCGCTATGCCTGGTGGCTGGCCGCATTCAAGCCTCATCATTATCTGCCTGTCCTGCTCGTGCCAGCGCCTGAAGTAGGATTTTCCAAAAAGTTTGGATTCGCCATGCTCGAAGGTCGCAAGCACAATGAGACGATGCTCGATCTTGCACTACTTGCTTTAAATGGAGCCTGGTGTGCCAGAGAAGAAGTAGAAGCTGGTCTTTGCGAGCATAAGGAAGTGCAGCGCTGGCTCAAACTGGCTGCTCGTGAGCTTGAGGCGGCAATGAGTGATTCCTCCTGGAGAGGAAACACAGCCCGTTATACTTATATTCTGTCTGAGATTCTGCGCCAGATGGGTGATTTTACAAACGCCGCCAATCGTCTGCAGACTCTCGATAGCAGTTGTCTGCTCCCGCGTGAACTAATAGATCACCAGTTAGCCATGTGCAACGCGAGAACCGCCGAGCCTACTTTGCTGCCACCACACCTGGTAGAAGAAATTTTCAAACTCAAGCCGATCGTTGAAGAGGCTGACTCTGAGCCAGAAATACCTTACGTCCCCACCGAGGAAGAAATTCAAGCCCTGCTTAAAGAGATAGAAAACCCCACACCCATGGCAAGATAGAACTAGATAGACAAATATGGAAGACCAAACACCGCTTAATTTAGACGACAAACCGAAATTATTCGGGATGCGATATGACCAGCTAATCTCTTGCATGATTAGTCTGATCCTTTCCACGCAGCTATATTCATGGATGAATCCAGTTCAGTTTGCAGGGCAGGACCTGCGACTGGATTTCTGTATTTTTATCGGACTGATAGGACCACTTTACGCATTGTGCACAATCAATAATGCAGCCAGTCAGTGGGAAACTGTGGTGAATTTCTGGGGCTCGTCTCAATTGATGATGCCTGGTCCAGATCCCAATCCAGTTCGGTTTTTGATCGATGAGAATCTTCCCGAGTTTTATGAGTAATGTCCGATCAGTTTTTTTTCTTTAGTCCTCTCCTGTAATCAGTATTTTCGAGAAAAGTGAGTTAAATGGCTTCTTCAATCAGCAGATCATTTTCCAAAGAAAATAGCTTGCTTGCCTTTTTAGACAAGCTCAAAGGCGGTGGCAAGTCCAAAGAAACTACGCCAGAAGGCTATACCAATTTGCCGCAGATGGGCGTTCCGCGTCCGTTCGTTGCGGCTGCTGGAATGTTGCCCCTCTGGGATTTGTTTCACGACGATCAATCAGGGCTGGGCATCATGGTGCTCAAAGATGGCAGCTATAGAGCCTGCTATGAGCTTGATGGAGTGCATGTTTCAGGCTTTGATGAAGTGCGATTGGGTTCTTTGATGAATCACTTCACTGGCTTCTTGAATGCCATCGATACGTCGGTGCAATTGACCATTGTCTGCCACAACATCTCCAAGCGTGAATATTTCGAACGTCATCCGGTCGAAGTCATCGATGACGATTTCCTCAAGTATGTCGCTCGCGTCGTCCAGAACGACGAGGCATTTTTGCTGTCCAAAAATTTCATTCCGGAACTGAAGTTCTACGTCACCTTTTGCTATAGGCCACCAAAACAAAAACCACAAAAGCAAAGTCACATCGACCGCATTATTTCCAATATTCAAGACACTTTCACCAACCAGGCTGCTCGTCAGACTCTTGGAAGTCACCAAAAGAACGTGACCACGCTTGTGCAGCGCGCCAATGGTTATATTAGTCAACTTGGTTCATGCGGTATGGCTGGACGGCCGATATCGGCAACTGAATACTTTCGCATGATCTACACCGAACTTAATCCAAAATTGGGAGCTGAGCCGGTTGCGACATTGCCAGAGCCGGTGCGCCCGCAGACTCAACCATTGCCTGCCAATTTACGTCGCATTTTTCCAGATGCAGAACCTGCAACGATTCGTTCGCAACTTTGCGAGTCGCGTTATGACTTCGGCAAGCCGGACTATGTGTTCATCTCTGATGTCTCAGACGAATTGATTGATACTATTGAAGGTCCGCAAGAAGTCGGCAAATATATTCGTACGCTTTATATGAACCGCCTGCCAGAGCGCACCAGTCCTTTGTGGCTCTCACCGCTCTTGCGATTGAATTGCGAGTGGCGTTTGAACATCTTCGCGCACAAACTAGATAAAGATATCTTCCGCAAACAAATGCAGCGTAAACAGGCTCAAGCTCATGCCAATACTTATCAAGGTGTGATGGGACCGCGATCGGCAGCCAACCAAGAAGAAGCAGAAAAGGCTCAGGAAGCCGCTCAAATTGGTTCTGAACTTTATACAAGCAATATGGAAGTATTCAATATGGCTTGTTATTTCACTTTGTCTGGCGACACTCTTGAAGATCTCAATCGCTCGACAGAGCTTGTGCGGTCTGCTGCTCCACAGTGTCGTGGTGCACGTTTCATCGTTGGCTATCATGAACAGAAGGCTTTGATGGTTGGCAGTTTGCCTGGTATGGGTGTCGATTTTATGCGCCGTGGCAAAATCGTTCGCACCCCCACATTGCGAAATTCATTCCCATATGTCCACGCCAAATTGGGTTCAGATAAGGGCGACTGGCTAGGTTTCTCTAAAGAAACTCTGGAGCCAGTGTTTCTCAATCCATACGATGAAAAACTGCCGAATGCTCTGTGTATAGTCTTCGGTCAACCAGGGGAAGGTAAGTCCATGGTTGCCCAGCAAATCTTGCAGATGAAGACGCTTGCTGGCGCCAAAGGCGTAATCATAGATAGATCTGGCTCATACAAAATGCTCACTGAAGTCTATGACGACAGCGCTTATATTCGCCTGGGACCAGACGGTTCTGTTTGTATTAATCTCTATGACTTACCGCCGGTTGGTCCTGATAATAAGCCGATTAATCCAGCGGCACCGCCAGAATCGCACATCATCAAAATTCTCAATTTCCACTCGGTCATGCTTGGTGAACGTGGCGAACAATCCTTGAATAAAGATGAAAAACCAGTGTTGATGCAAGGTATTCAGGCTATTTACAAAATATGCGCAGACCAGGGACGTGTGCCTTTTGAAACAGATTTAGTCGAATGGCTCAAAGCTGAAGCCGCCGCAAACCCAAAGAGTAAGCGCGGCGAAACCTGCGAAGATCTGGCGAATCGTCTTAGCTTGTATTGCCGCGGAGCGATTTTCGGCAAATTATTTGATGGACCAACGTCCATTCCTCTCGATTGTCAGCTGCTTGTTTTTGATACATCAGATCTCGCCCACGACAAAACACTGGAAGCCGTTGTCACTTTGTTCATCTCTGATTTTGTCTTGAGGCGCGCCGCTCAACACAAAAAAGAACAGATGGATAAAGGCAAACCAGCTCGCTTTGTATTTTGCATAGACGAATTATGGCGCCTGCTTCGTTATGAAGGCGGCAAGACTCTGGTTGAAGACGCATCGCGTACCAGCCGCCACTTAGGTCTTTTGTTCATCGGTATTTCGCAGGAATTGGGTGACTTGCTTAGAGACGATCGCGCACGCAACCTTGCCACCAATAGTGCCATTAAAATTATTCTTGGTAATGACCCCAGCAACTTTGATTTGATTCGTGATGCCTGCGGTCTGACGCCAGCCGAGATGTCTTCGATTGCCCATCTCACAAGAAAAAATCGTGAGTATTCAGATGCTTTTTTGATTTATCACAAACTTTCAAGAGGAGTAGTAAAACTGGTGGTGCCGCGCTTCTTATACTGGGTGGCAACTACTGAACCAAATACAGATCAACCGATGCGCAACCGCATGATTGAATTGTGTAATGGCGATGCGCGTTGGGCCTGTCACTTACTGGGACAGGGCATTACGCCAGAAACTTTCACTCCTGAATTGTTGATGGCCGGTTAGAAGAGATACAGAGAAAAAGAAAATGTTTGACTATCAAGCTGGTGAAAAATACAAAATGACCCTGATCATGGTCGGCTTTGCCGGCGTCATGGCAGGCACGCTTTTCACTATGCTTCTAATGCCGCAAAACGCCGAGCCGCCAAAGCGTGCTCAACGGCCAGCCTGGATGAACGATCCAGACACTAATGGTGGGCGAGGCGCTGGTCATCACTCTCCCGGTCATCGCGGTGGTCCGCATGGGCCAGATGATGGATCTGGACGTGAGTCTGCTGCCGGCGCGGGTCAACAAATGTCTGCCACTCAGCAAATTGCCGCTTCCCAGGTCACCGATCCTCAAGCAGCTGCCACATTGCTGGCTGATTGGTTGCCTGTAGCCTGGGATTTAAATGCTAGCTCGGCAGCTCAAAGTCAGGAGAAGGCAATCCAATACATGACACCAGAATGTGCCACCGCCTACAGGCAAAACATATGGAATCCAGACATGCAGAAACGGGTACAGGAGTCAGGTCTGCAAACCACATTTACGGTGAGCAAGGTGTTGCCTGGACAACCGCAAAATGATGGCTCAGTTGTTATTTTGGTCGAGGGTACGCAAGTGCTCACTGTCCCTGGCAAAGGCAGCAAAGAACAACAAATCAAATACGAGTATTTAGTCAAACAGACCAGTGAAGGTTTAAGGATCGCAGGTATCAGCGACGGAGGAGCTTCTAGCTGAATTTTGATTTCGGACATTCCAAACGTAATCGCCTGCGCTGAGCGCTAAAGGCCAAGGAGAGCAATATGCCCTGGAGAGGACAAATCAACGATAGAGGCGTAATCACCCGCTTCAAAGACACCGAAACCGGTGAAGTGGTTTCTGCCGCCGAATATCAACGGCGTATGCAGATGCAAGATGGCTCGGCGCCAGTCGGCAGTAATCCGATGCTATCGCGCACTGATGGTCCGACAGTTGGTCCTGTTTCAGCGACCTCTGGTAGGCACTCTGTTGAAAGTTATGGTGGTGATCCGCAACAGCCAGCGGCAGCTGAATATCCTGCAGCCATGGCTCCAAGCGCATATCCTACTCAGGCTCCAGCTCCCTATGGTGCCGCCCCGAATCTGGCACTGCAACCAGGCAATCCTTTGCTTCAACCCGGCGCTCAGCCAATTGGTGCAAGTGGTGCCGGCCCCGATATGCTCGGTGCACCTCTGCAGAGCGCTCCTCAAGCGGTGCCGCAAGGATTTGCCCCGCAAGCACCAATGCCCATGGGTGCAAGCAGTCCGTTGCAGAATCAGACCACAGGTCTATCTCCTACAGCCGGCATGGCATTGCAGGGAAAAAATCTGCGCCTCGAAGGAATTGGCGGCAGTAAACCCAATTTGCCACTTGCTCCCGGCACTGGTAAACCGCATGGATTCCTAGATGCCACTTCAATTGCCATCTTGCTGCCGACTCTCGTTTTGCTGGCTTTGATTATTGCAGCTGCTCACAAGAAGAGACTCTTTCCGTGGCAAACAATCAGAACTTTTAATCCACCGTCTGGTTTGATGACGCCTCGCGATTACGAGCGCTCATACTTGTGTCCGCCAAATTTAAGACGACACGGACGTATGGCTAAGCGTAATCCGCAAGCGGCCTGGACTGAAGCCGATGGTGTGGTTCTACCTTTTGGCTTTCTTGCCCGCACGCATTTGCCGGTAACCATTCCAATTGGTCGTTTGCCGAATAAAAATATGTTTCTCGTAGCACCATCTGGTTCAGGTAAAACCACCTTGATGCGTGCCATCATCAAAGCATTGCTGGCTAAGCCATGTGTCATCATCGCTCTAGAAGCAAAAGCAAACGATCCTAACCTCGATGAAAAACGAGAAGGTTTCAAATATTCGCTTTTGCCCGAAGCCGAACATGCTGGATTCAACACACTGTATTTCAATCCCCTGGACTCGGGCTCAATTCACTGGAATCCGCTTGATGGAGATGCGATTTCTTTTGCATCCTCTATTGTGCAGGACGTGAATTCATTGCCACCAGAAGAACAGCACTGGGCTGAACGTGACCACGGTTATATCGCCAGTCTCGTGCAATTGCTCAAATGGGGCGGTATTCAGGTCTCAGGCGAAGATGAAAATGGTCAACCGGCAGAAGTCGTGCCATTGCCTTGCAATCCGCGTGGCTTGATGCGTTTGGTCAATAATCGTCGCAACATCGTTGAGTCACTGCGTCGTTTGAAAACCAATCCAGAAGTGGATGCCGCTGAATTGTCAGAACTGACTTTGACGCTTACTTCTATTATTCGTACAGATACTGATTGGGACAAGAATATTCAAGGCGTTCGAGGACGTTTGAGAATGTTCAAGAATCCTAACGTTCTGCGGGTAACTGAGCGCTCGAACGTCGATTTGATCGCTTCGATGCACAAGCCAACCGTGCTCATTTTCGGTGCGCCAGCATCGTTAGGACCGGATGCTGAATCATTGTCTGCATGCTTTGTCTATCAGTTACAACAAGCCTTGCACACCAGATACGGTACCAAGAATATTCTGCCCCTCTTTGCGTTCTTTGATGAATATCAAACATTGAACATCGACCTTGCAGGCAGATTGTCGGCTATCGTTCGTGGTGCAAACGGCGGATTGACGGTTATTCTGCAGAATATATCGCAGATAGCTGGTGGCGGCGGTAAAGGTGTCGACGGTGAAATCAAAACGATTTTCTCCAACAGCGCCATCCGTGTTTGCCTGCACAACGCAGACGAAACTACAGCCAAATTCTTCTCGGAAGAAATCGGCAAACACGCAGTTGTCGTTCCTGGTATTTCAGACCACTACCAGGCTACCGGATTTGGTGTGTTTCCAACCAGTTGGAACAGAATTCACTCGCAGCAAGTTGTTGCTCGAGTTGATACAGATTCCATCAAACGTATGGAAAAACATCACGCACTCGTGTTCTTATCGCCAGCAGGCGATCCTGAATACGGTGAAGTGAAGCCACTGATGGTCGATCTGCGCGGTATTGAAGAAATTGCTCGTTTGCACTTGTTGCATAACGTCTCTGCTCGCCAACCACAACCTGGCATGGCACTGGGAAATCCAGAAGCGATGGCGGCTATGGCTGGTGGTGGACACGGAGCGTTTGATGGCGATGTGCGCAATATGAGCAATCAAGCCATGAATACTGCTGCTCACCTGGCTCACGACGCTATGGCTGCTAATCTGGCTGCTCAAGCAACAAATACTGGTTATCCAGCGGTTCCTGAACCTGTCGCTTACAACGAAGTGCCATTGCAACAACCGGTGGCTGGTCCCGTGACGGGATCGCCTGCAGGCAACGGTGGTGGTGCCCGAATTTGCGGCAAATGCAGTAAACCTGCCGGCAAAGGCAAGTTCTGTATTGAATGCGGCAGCTTTATCGGTGTGCAAGAAGCGGCACAGGCTCAACCCGAGCTGATTACATCAGCTTCGATTTTGAGTTCGCCAGCTTCTGATGTCACGCAAAACGCACCGCCATTTCCTGGATTTGTGAAAGCTAGTGATGAGACCCAAACTAATCTGCCTCTGCCCAGTCAGCGGCAACCGGTGACAAGTTTCAATCTTGATCCAGCCAAAATGGGTTTTGCTCAACCACTAGCTCAGCCGGCTGCACAGCCGCAAGGTAATACTCAACCCCGTCGAAATGGAGAACTCTAACCGTTGCCGAAGCCGATTAATGGTGACTCTTCAAAGGTTCTTCATTAGTTCGTGCATTTCTTAAACCAAAGCTCACAGGCTTCGTCTACAATCTATTAAAGGGGTAGTTTGAAATTATCCTGGACGAAACCTCAAAGTTATCCAGCATATGAATCTGATTAGCGAAAAGAGTGCCAAAGTAAAAGCCAAGAAAAAAAGTCTGGTTTTGATGCAGCGCGACATTGCTTCCCTGGTGCAACTTTATTTGCATCGCACTGTCAGCTCCAGTCAACTGGCGCGTCTTTGTTTTGCCGACATTTCGTACGAAACGGCTCGTAAGCGTCTTAGACGTCTGCAGCAATCCGGCTATACAGGCTCCTCTTCGAGCGGTCGTATGGAGGGCCGTGGTCGCCCTGAGCTCATTTATTTTCTCACCGCTCTAGGCGCTCGGGCTCTGGAAAAACATCGCGGCATTTCCTGGGAATCAATTCCCACTGGTCCGCCTCATACGTATCACAAAGAACACTTTCTGCGACTGGTTGACGTTCGTTTGGCTATGGAAGATGCCCGTCAAAGAAATCTCATTGTCAGTTTGGATTTTACGACCGGACGTGAGTTCTGGAAGGAAGTAACAGGCGATTTGATCAATCTCGAAGAACATGCCGATGCCACCATCTCATTTTTGTTTCCCGATTCGGCGCCAAATAAGGTAATGCTGGAAATTGATACAGGGAATTTTCGACAGACTAAACACTGGGAACCGAAAATCAAAGCCTTCCTCAAAACCGGCTATCCAATTTGGGTCGTCACAGGCAGTGCCCCTCGTATCGTCACTTTGCGCAAATGGACGCAGCCATTGTTAGAAGAGGCAGGCATGGACTCTGGACAATGTATTTTTTGTGTTTATGATGATCTTGTCGAGCAAGGTATTTTCGGGGCTACCTGGCACCGCGCAGATGGAGCTGTGACAAACCTGCGTCCACCGTTTGATGGTGCCGCTTTGATACCACGACCCAATTAGGACCATTTGCTTTAAGCCGGCAGAAGTGACTCAGCAAAATGACATGCTGAAAAATGCTCGGGCGTGATTTCGCGCAGTTCAGGAATTTCCTGGCGACATCTATCTTGAGCTATCGGACAGCGCGTATGGAAGCGACAACCAGCAGGCGGATTGGCTGGGCTTGGCAAATCGCCTTGCAGAAGGATTCTTGAACTGCGATCAAAGTCTGGATCTGGGATTGGCGCTGCACTAATTAGAGCTTGTGTGTACGGGTGAAGAGGTGTTTGATAAACATCATCTGTGACGCCAAGCTCCACGATTACGCCCAGATACATGACGGCGATGCGATCACTGATATAACGCACAACATCAAGATTGTGCGCGACAAACAAATAGGTGAGATTGAATTCTTGCCGCAAATCAATGAGAAGGTTGAGAATCTGAGCCTGAACGCTGACGTCCAGAGCAGAAACTGGTTCATCAGCGACAATTAGTTTTGGTCTCAAAGCAAGCGCTCGAGCAATACCAACTCTTTGTCTTTGACCGCCTGAAAATTCATGCGGGTAACGATTGGCCATCTCTGGTGATAATCCAACCAACTTTAAAAGGTCAAGCACTTTCCCACGCAGCGCGTTTCCTTTTGCAATTTTATGAACTTCTAGCGGTTCGGCTATTATTTGCGCCACCGTCATGCGAGGGTCGAGACTGGCGTATGGATTTTGAAAAACAATTTGCATCTCGCCGCGCAATTTTTTCATCGCGCTGCTTGAACTATCGAGGACGCTTATGCCGTTGAAAGTTACTTTGCCCGCTGTTGATTCCAGCAGCCTGAGCATGCAGCGACCGAGAGTGGATTTGCCACAACCGGATTCGCCAACCAATCCAAGCGTTTCGCCTTCATAGATTTTTAGATTGATACCATCAAGAGCTTTGACCGCTCCAACTTGTCGGTTGAAAAATCCTTTCCGGATGGGAAAGTGCTTTTTGAGACCTTCAATTTCTACAAGAGTGCGAGCGGAAGCTAATTCTTGTCTGCTCTTACGCTTGACGGCACTGATTTTAGTTGTGCCGTTTGATATTTGTTCAGACATGTCATCAGCCATTGTTACTTAGTCCTAAAAAAAATTGCCGCAGCCAGAAGGCGCGGCAATTGAAATTATATAGTGAATTGGCAGTCCATCAGGGGCGTTTGACTGAGATATTTTCAAACCAGCCAAGAGTCTGATTCAACATTTTATTGAGAACGTTTTCCTTCGCTCTGCTTTCAGTAGGAGTGGCACGGATCTGCTCTGAGGTTTCTGGATAATCGAGGTAAGGATCTCTTGGGTCGTTTGTTTGACCAAAGTTCGAGGCACTGCGATGAATGCCAGGTGTGCAGTGGCTTGAGGGCATCGAGTATAAAGATGGGTCGTATGCTGATGAAAGAGTTAAAGGGGTCGGAAAAGCCGGTCTTGGTACGCGTCGTTCGAAACCGAGATTATCGATGGCTTTCTCCCGAGCATCCATGATCAAAGAATCAATTTCTGATTGGAAGTGATTGTGCGAAACATTATCGCGGTTGCCTGTGCCCGTGTACGAACCCCACATGTCACCGTTGACGTTGTATGGCTTGGGCTCCCGCACGAAGACGTACCAGAACACTCCATAAAGTAGAGCTAATTCGAGTCCAATTAGAAGATACACGAACATGACGCCTCCCGGACCTCGGGTCCATGGCAGAACTGATTCCTTGATTGAAATTTCTTTGCTATTTGCTTTTGAAATTTCGCTTTTTATGTTTGCTTAACGATTGCATCTATTCTAACGAAACGTTACCGAAAAGCTATATGGTTTTAATAAAAAGGATGGATATCAAGTGGTTAATTCTGAAATCCGCAAACCTGTATTAAGACAGAGTTTTAACTGACCAGGACGAGTTCGTTTGGAAAGTGCATAGGCTAAATCAGTTGTCAAAGGCGGGAACAATTTGAGCGGGCGCTCATAATTCGAGCACCTGATATGGTGTCTGCTTGTCAGGCGGAAGCGGCGACATTTTTCTTGTACTGTTTAACCAAGTGCGTTTTTTCTGTTTTTTGTTTTTGTAGATTTCAGCGATAGGAGCTTTAAATGGAGGTTCGAAATCTGGCCGTGGTGGGAGCTGGCACGATGGGCTCAACTATCGTTGTGTCGTTGATCAGCCGAGGCTTTCCGGTCATTCTCAAGGATGTGGATCAAGCGGCAATCGATAAAGGACTTGCCACTATTGATCGACTGCTTAAGTCACGAGTGGCAAAAGGTCTACCTCAGGACGAAGCTGATCATCAACGTAGTCTGGTGCGTACGACTACTGATTATTCAGATTTTGCCCAGGTCGATTTCGTCATCGAAGCAGTTCCAGAAATTATCGAGCTAAAAAAACAAATTCTTGAAGACCTCGACCAGAACTGCAATGTGGAAGCGATTTTTGCCTCCAACACATCCAGTCTTTCCATCACCCAGTTGGGCGCTTTTACTCGTCGCGCAGATAAAGTCGTCGGTTTGCACTTTTTCAATCCAGCACATTTGATGAAATTGGTTGAGGTAATTCCTGGACTGGAAACTTCCTCTGAAACTGTAGCTACTGCTATTGAGCTTGGACAGGCTCTGGGAAAGCTGGCTGTGCGCGTGGAAGAGTGCGCATCTTTTCTCGTTAATCGACTGCTTGGGCGCTACATAAACGAAGCTCTTTTTAGCTTGCAACAGGGCCTCGCGTCGGTCGAAGATATCGATAAAGCGGCTTGCGACTACGTTATGCCAATAGGACCGCTCGCTTTGCGTGATATGAACGGCTCCGATATTGGTCTGGCTGTCGCTCGTTTCAATCATCAAGAGTACGGCGAACGCTTTGCGCCGCCTGTCATTTTGGAAAAAATGGTCGAACGCAATCTGCTTGGTCAAAAGACCTTGGAGGGGTTTTATGTTTACGATCAAGAGACGCGCAAACGCAAAGGGGCTAATCCGGTTCTAGCCTCGATGACAGAGCCACTGAACAATGATGCGCCGTTTTATGTCGAGACTCTATTTCTGCCGATGATTAATGAGGCATTTCTGGTGTTACAAGAGCGAATCTGCGATCCCGAAGATCTGGACCCAGCAATGATGGCAGGTCTTGGAATGCGGAAGGGACCGCTTGCTATTGCAAGCGAAATCGGTCTCAAAGACTGTCTGGGGGCCATCGAACAGCTTTACAAACTGCACGGCGAACGTTTTCGTCCAGCTCCGTTGTTAAAGCGGTATGTCTGGGCCAGACGGACTTCTGTCTATTCCTGATTAGTCTTTTCTTCAAAAATTACAGGTAGAAAAGAGGGATAATGATATTCTCGCTTGAGGACCATTATGTCAATTTCTACGTCCAGCCAGTCGTCCGATGCCGAAATCAGTTCAGATTTAGGCGCGGAAATCACATCTCAAGCACCAGATACGGTAGCACCAAAAGCAAAAGAACATAAGCAGAAAACGGCTGAAGAAATAGCAGCAAAACGCGCGGAGCTTGCGTTTTCTCGCGCGAAGAATGCCAAAAAAGTTGCCGCAGCAGCTAAACCTGATCTGCCGAAGCCGGCTCCTGTTTATCGCGCTTTAACCAGGAAACCAACTGTTGAGTGGGTAAATTCTGCAAGCAAAATTCCGTCCGCTTTGTGGCGTGATTTTTTTCCAGAAACAGTTGAAGGGCGGTTCTGGTATGTGGCTCTTGAACAATCAAAACTGGAAAGCCAATTTCAATTTCATTATGCGCTGGTCAAAGAAGGTCCAGATATAATCGCTATCGCACCTGCTTTTGTGATGAATGTGCCGATGGAGCTGGTGGTACCAGAACCAGTGGCAAAACTTCTGAAGAGCGTTAAGCCAATTCTGCCTTCGCTCAGTTACCAGCGCACATTGTTTGTAGGCTCTGTTTGTGCCGACGAAGGTACAATTGGTGTTAAACCTGGTATTGCCTTGAGTGATATTGTGGTGCCCTTACAAAAGGCTGTTGAAAAGAAAGCCCGCTCGTTGAAAGCGCCGATGATTGTGTGGAAGGATTTTCCAGAGAGTGTTGCACCTCATTTGCAACCGCTGTTAACTATAGCCAATGCTTTTACGCTTGTGAGTTTCCCCGGGACTGCAGTTACTTTGACTGGCAATTCTATCGATGATTATTTCGCTAGTCTAAAAAGTTCTCGTCGTTATAATCTCAAGAAGAAACTGAAAAAGAGTAAGCAAACAGCGCAAATCGTTTCTTCCATAATTCAAAATCCTGATGAACAAACGCTTGTTGATATTTTTGCCTTGTTCTGGCAGACCTATGAAAAAGGAAAAACTAAATTCGAGGTACTGAATCTCGACTTCTTCCATCTCATGGCTGCTTGCGACAAAGCCTGGTTTATTCTTTTACGCGAGGACAGGACTGAGAAATTGCTTGCTTTCATGCTTTGTTTCAAGCTTGGTGACAAGGTCATAAACAAATTTATCGGCATAGATTACACAACGCCACCAGACTGGTTTTTGTATTTCAGACTGTGGGAAGCGGCTGTGCAGTGGGTCGCCGCTCAAGGTGTCACAGAACTGCAAAGCGGTCAGACTGGCTATCGGGCAAAAATTGAAGTGGGTAACACACTCCTTCCTCTAACCAATTATTGTAAACACACCAATCCACTTGTGAATTTGATCTATCGAAAAGTCGCGCAGAGCGTTAACTGGTCAACACTAGACGAAGACCTGGCTAGTTTTCTTAAAGCTCATCCCGACACGGATTCAGACACCGCCCCAGCTGCTATTTAGTTGCTGAATCGGTTTCTTTAGATTTTTTGTTGGAATGCGTATCGATGTGGTCGACGAGATCTGCAATTTCCGTAAAGGGAATGTCGAGGGCTCTCGCCAGGCGGACAAGGATGCTTACAGTGATATTGCGGGTGCCATGTTCAATGTTGCCGATGTAAGTGCGATGAATCTGTGCCTTGTCGGCCAGATCAATTTGCGAGAGACGCAGAGCTTGTCGACGTGTCTTTAACGTATTGCCAATTCGTTGCAATAACTCTAATTCAATTGGTTCTGAAGTTTTTTGCAGCATAAATCACGTAGCGCCTGAAGGGGGGATCTTGGTCGCCGTTTGCATATTAATGGATGCCGTTAACCTTAGTCTACAAGTGAATTGTATGGACTGCGATAGAATTGAAATTAATTCCGCTCAGTCGCATAGTCTAAAGTCTCTTTTGGTATCTGTGTTTGTGGCAATGGCGCCAGGCGCATGACAAAGTCACCGATAAAGTTGCACACGTCTTTTCTTCGTAAATCTAGAGTCAGCACGTGATCACAGCCGCCAATGAGATGGACTGTTTTATCACGCGAACCAAGCATCCCACAAAACTCAAATGTGTTCGCTGGTGTGGTGATGGTGTCTTGCAGGCTGTGTATGAACAGTGCCGGACATTTTACATTCTTCGCTATTTTTCGGAAATTTTTGACTAGATGATCCATCTGTCGCAATGAGCCTGCGTACGTGCGGAATAAGCCGAATTGGTCGCTTTCGCCTTTTTCCGCTGCTTCAATTGATTTGATGATTTGCTTTTGCAAACGCTCGTCCATCAGACCAAAAGGGGGCTCTTCAGTCCAGTAACAATTGGTACCGAGAAAAGGCAAAATATCTACGAGCCAGAGGAAACAACCGTAAGGAGATGTGTTCACGCCGTCATACTTTAGTGTGGGCGACATGACGATGATGCCACTTACCCTCGGGTCCTTAGCAGCTACTGCAGCAGACAAAATGGCGCCCATTGAAAGACCCCCGACAAAAACCTTCTCACAGCGCGCAGCAAGGGCATCTACCGCCTCTTGTACACAGCGCAACCAGTCTTTCCAGGTGCTTTCCAGAAGCTCGGTATGACCAGCTCCATGGCCTGGCAGTATCGGCGTTTCGACGACGTAGCCAAGCTTGGTCAAATGTTTGACAATCGGTCTCAATTCGGACGGCATACCCGTTAAACCATGAACTAGAACGACACCAGCCTTGGCTTTGCCTGAATCTGATTGAAAAGTTTCTTGATTGGTCATCGTTTTTGTTCCGATTATGCCGATTTAAAGTCGGTATTTAGTGGTTGCATGCGACGGTATCATAATCGCCTATCGAGCTATCGCAAACCTTACCGCAACATTACCATTAAGAGCTTTTTGCAATGAAAACGATGAGAAGTTGTTATTGTTCATATTTATCAGGTCTGTCAGTGGTATCTTGACATTTGTGCTGGCCAATGCAACGCTGGCAGGGAGCAGTGAAAATGCGATTGTTGTTAGTTGAAGATGACGAAATCCTAGCTGATGGAATTTCAAAAGGTCTTCGCCAGTCTGGTTTTGCTGTAGATCATGTGGCTTCGGGCATTGACGCAGATCAGGCTCTCAGCTCCAACAGTTTTGATTTGCTTATTCTCGACCTGGGATTGCCTGGACTTGATGGTTTAGAAGTGCTGCGGCGTCTGAGAGCACGCAAGCAACTCTTGCCAGTGCTTGTTCTAACCGCTCGTGATCGTCTTGAAGATCGCGTTGCTGGGCTTGACTTTGGTGCTGACGATTATTTGACCAAACCTTTCGACTTGCCCGAGCTTGAAGCACGTGTGCGGGCTTTGATGCGAAGAGGTCGTCAGGCTGCCGATGTTGAAGTTGTCTATGGACCGCTGCGTTTTGATACAGTCGGTCGTCGCGTCACGGCAAACGATCAGGCCATTGAGTTATCGGCTCGTGAACTGGCTGTACTCGAAGTTTTGTTGCAGCGAGGCGGTTCGGTTGTGAGTAAAGAACAATTGATCGAGCATATGTACGGTTGGGATGAAGAAGTCAGTCACAACGCGATGGAAGTCAACGTTCATCGCTTGCGCAAAAAACTGGAGCCAGCCGGTGTTAACATCCGTACCATCAGAGGTCTCGGTTATCTGCTGGAGACGAAGCCATGAAGGTTAATCCCTCGATTCGCACTCAGCTGTTAGCCTGGTTGGTGATACCAATTCTGGTGCTACTTCTGGTTGGCACTGGGCTCATGTATGGTCTAGCTATCGAGCTTGCTTCCGACGCTTACGACAAAGCTTTGGTCGACTCTGTTTACTCGGTTTCAGCTTGCGTAGAAGACGTCAAAAACAAAATCGTTGTTGATTTGCCGCCACAGGCGCTGGCCATTTTACGCGACAACCCAAAAGATAAAGTCTTCTACCAGGTACTCGATGAAAAAGGTCACTTGATTGCTGGTGACGCCTGTTTGCCCGCACCTGATTTGAACGAACGAATCGATTCGACTACGGCCAAATTTCGCGATGAGAAAGTCAAAGGAGAGGAAGTAAGAATTGCGTCTATCAATTTCGCCTTACCTGGACAAAAAGAAGAAGCTGTCTTTATTCAAGTTGCTGAAACCCTGAAAGGCCGCGAGCAAATTGCTGAAGAAATTCTGCAACGTGTTCTTTTGCCTCAGCTGGTAATGGTTTTTATGTCTGCGCTCATCGTCTGGTTTGGTGTCACTCGTGGTTTGCATACTTTGAATAACTTGCGTGACGCTGTAGCATCTCGTACACCGTCTGATTTGAGACCGATTCCGCTCGATAACGTGCCCCGTGAAGTACGTCCACTGGTGCATGCAATTAATGAATTGCTCGACCGATTGCGCGAGGATTTACAGGCTCAAAGGCGCTTTGTCGCTAATGCTGCTCATCAATTGCGCACACCGATTGCCGGGTTAAAGACGCAATCAGAGCTGGCGCTACGTCAGACAGACCCGGCAGACGTTCGATACGCTCTTGCTCAAATCCACACCGCGGCTGAGCGTTCAGCTAGGTTGACTAATCAATTGCTTGCGCTCGCTCGTTCTGAACCAGGAGCGGTAGATTCGGCCCTTTGGCAAGCAGTGGATTTACAAACTGTCGCTAAAAACGCCAGTAAAGAGCTTGTTTCTCTGGCTCTTGGCAAAAATATCGATCTAGGTTTTGAGTCGAGCCCCGCTTCCATTTTTATTTCTGGCGATCATGCAAGCTTGCATGAGATGGCTTCCAATATTATCGAAAATGCGGTGCTTTATACTCCCGAAGGCGGCCATGTGACGGTGCGCGTAGAGGCAAGCGGTCAAGGTGCAGAAAAACGAGCGCTCTTGATTGTTGAAGATGATGGGCGCGGTATCGCTCCCGATGAGCGTGAACGCATTTTTGAACGTTTTTATCGCGTCTCAGATAGAGGCGTTTCAGGCAGTGGACTTGGTCTAGCCATCGTCCGCGAGATAGCTAACGTCCATAAAGCACAAATTATTGTCAGTGACGGTCCCGATAATCAAGGCACAACTGTCACAATTGATTTCCCAGCCGTATCCCCGCCCGAGCTGCTTTCGGCTACCGATTTTGGTCCTCGAATATCAAATCCGCTTCACGAATCATCCACGGTTTGACTTATATGCTGTAATGGTGATGCCTACATGCTTTGACTCGTTTGGACATCGCCCGCCCAGAGGAACTTAACCTCGATTCTACCGTCTTTCCCTTCAGTGAATAGCCGAGGCTCGGATGAAGAGCTCCAACCAAAAATTAATATCACTGTTGTGTCTCTCGGCAATCGCCGTTTCGAACACATTTTGGCTACCAGTTGTAGCAGCTAATTTGAACGATGTTTTGTTACCGCCCCTCGCGCCAAAACTCGACACGAGGGCAACTACTGATGCGCCTGCTTCTGGCCGCTATACTGCGCCGCAATATAGTTCGAACAACTCTGGTAGTGGATATGGTGGCAGTGGATCTTTAGACGCTACAAAAGCGGCTTTGCAACGAGCCACTATGCTTTATCAGCAGGGTCGTACAGACGACGCCGAAGCTGCATTTAAGCATGTGCTTAGCTTGGACAGCAAGAATGCCGATGCTTATTTCAATCTTGGTGTGATTGCCGAATCGAAAAATGATTTTGCAACTGCTTCGAAAAACTATTCGCGCGCTGCCCAAATTGATCCAGGCGATGCTGATTTCGCCGATGCTGTGCGCTCGGTGCAAAGCAAAGTCTCTGAACAGAGTGCTCTTGCTAATCGCAGTCGCGATCAACAAAAACAGGCCGCGATGCTGGCTCAATCGGACCGCGATAAGGATCAGTTAAAAGCAATGGTCGCAGATTCGCAAACTGCCTTCAAAGCAGGCAATTTCACCAAAGCTGTGAGTGGCTTGCAGGCAGTAGCTGCCCGTGCACCAAACGATCCCGACGTGCAGTATGCACTTTCTCAAGCCTATCGTGGCGCCGGTAATATAACAGGCGCTCGTACAGCGCTCAATCGAGCGATTAGTTTGGATCCACAAAATCAGCTCTACCTTGTCGCTCTCAACGACTTGAATAAATCGACACTTTCAGCTGCGCCTAATGCCGATCAATACAATCATAATCAGGCTGCTAATTCACAGACCGGTTACAGTCAAATACCCTATCAACCTTATAATGGCGCTAGTAGCACTCAGTCTTCTTACGGTAGCGGCGCAACTGGCTATCAGGCTGTGCCTTACAATGGTAATTTTTCTGATCCAAATGGCGGTGTGCAACCATTCACTCAAGCTGGTGAGGCGAAGCTTGCCCAGTCGCGTGGTTACCAAAATGGTTTCGCTTCGTCTTCACCTTTTGGTTACGGCTACAGTAGTGGTATCACCAGTAGTTCTCGCATGAAGCGTGTGGCCATAGGTGCTGCCGGCGGAGCAGCTATTGGCATGATGTTTGGTGGTGGCTACCATCGTGGACGGTCGGCTATGGGTGGTGCCATGATCGGTGGAATGCTTGGTTTAATGAGTGGTGGCATGCATTTTTAATTAGAAGCGGAGTCCGACCATGGAATCGTCAGTCAAATATAATCGTTTAAACTTCACGTTATATCTGGTGTCAATCGCCACTTTTGTCCTCAACGGAACGGCATTTGCGTCAACATTGCAAGGCTCTGTTGAAGAAACTGACGCTATAACCAGACTCAGTCGCCCGGCCTCAAATGGGCTTGGTGCTGGCGTCTCAAGTGGGCCTGGTGTTGCTCCTTTGCGTCTTGGACGACCAGTGGCTGCACCAGATTTTCGCGCTGCCAGAGGTTTGAGCGGACTTGTTGACACAGCTGCTTTCAATCAGCCGCTCTCTGGTAGTGCCACTGATAATGGTGGCAGACTGGGGCTCGTCCAACCGGCCACATTTGGCAGTATTCCCAATAACAAATTCGATTTAGGCTCCGAACGAGGCGACCGACAGTTGGTGCTGGCCTGGGAAACCTGGCACCATCAACTATCAGCTGCCATTTATCACCGCTGGAGCGAGACTGCTGACATTCCTGGCCGCACCGCATTGCGGATCACTGTGACGCGTGATCGCCACCTTTCGATCGAAGTGACTCGCCCCAGTGGCAACCCTGCTTTCGATAGATCGCTACGCGAAGCGATTATCAGCCTTGACGGCAATCCTGGTTTGACATTTCCCACAGCCTCGCAACGAAATGTAGTCAGCTTCGAAGCTGACTACGTCGCCTCTACAAATATTCAACCGGGCTATAGCTGGGTCAAGAACGACTACGAAAAGGTACATCAGAGTTACTGAGAATTTGTTCGCTTAACTGAGCTATCTTTTCGCACGCAGTATCAGCGCCCGTTTCCAGGGGAACTGTAAACCAGAATGTGGCTCCATCGCCGACCTTTGAATCGACGCCGATGCCACCACCCATCAAATTGACCAGTCTTTTGCAAATCGACAGACCAAGCCCGGTGCCACCATGTTTTCTTGTATTTGAGCCATCAGCCTGCACAAATGGTTCGAATAGTTTCTGCTGGTCTACTAAGGAAATTCCCATGCCGGTGTCTGCCACTTGCACATGAACGAGCAGTGAATCATGGTGTTGATCCAGAGTCTTGGCGGTGACTGTGATTTTCCCTTGCTCGGTAAACTTGATTGCGTTATAGACGAGATTTAGGATCATCTGCCGAATTTTGTCGGGGTCCCCGCAACACTCGACGTTCAGACTCTCACTGATATCGACAAGAATAGGAAGTTGCTTTTTATCGGCGGCCACTGAGATTGAATGAATCGAGTCTTCCACCAGGGCTTTAAAATTGAATTTGCGCAAATTGAGATCAACGCGACCTGCTTCAAGTTTTGAGAAATCGAGGAGGTCGTTGACTATAGTCAGTAGACTTTTAGCGGACGAAAAAATGTGCTCAGCCAATTCCTTGCTTTCTGTGTCTTTGAGGCTTAACAGCAAGATCTCGGTCAGCCCGAGAACGCCGCTCATTGGTGTGCGAATTTCGTGACTGATGTTCGCCACAAACTGTGATTTCAATTGATTGGCGCGGATGGCAGCAGCTGATGCGGCGGCAATTTCATTGCGGGCTTTCAATTGTTCAGCCGCAAAAGAGCGTGTCGATAAATAAAGCCAGAGGACCGCGCTGAGGATGCTTAATTCAAGCAGTGTAACCGTAATATAGACACCAATTTCAAAATTGTGGACGGCTTTAGTTCGTTTGATTAACAGACTATTTTCTTCAGCAATCAACGCTGCTATATGTTTGCGAAATAAATCCATCTGCTTTTTGCCAAGTTCGATAGAAATTTGGCTTTTGGTCAACAGCGATGGATTGTCCTTGCGTAAAGCGATCATGTGCTGGCTGAAGGCAATTTTTTCTTTCGCTGCTGCCACAAGTTGAGGCATTAGAGCCTGCTGTCTGGCGTTATCTGTAGTCAATTCTTGAATCATCTGCAAATGGTGCTCGACATGCTTGTAGCAAATTTCGTACGGCTCGAGATAGGCAGCATCGCCAGTGATCAGATAGCCTCTATATGCCGTTTCACAGTCAAGCAAGCAGAGCAGGGCTTCGTCTGATTCCTTAATTACTTTGATGGTGTGGTTCACCCACCAGTTCGCGTCTTGCAAGCGAGCAATGAGAAATGCAGACGATAGCAAGATGCCAATCGCGCAAAATGCCAGCATGAGCAAGACGTACGAATGTTTGGTGCGAAAACTAATAGGCATTAGTTGCCACAGTTACCCGCGAATTTAAACCCGAGCTTTACCCATATCAAAGGTGATGGCATGCTTGACCATGCGATCGAATGCTTCATTGAGTCGCTCTACATTTGTGCAGAGCGAAACACGGAAGAATCCTTCTCCGCCTGGACCGTAGGCTGTGCCAGGTGGCACAACAATGCCTGCTTTATCGAGCATCTCAGTACAGAATTCTGCTGAAGTCATGCCCTTTGGCACAGGCAACCACATGTAGAAGGTGGCTTTGCTTGGTTGGATGTCCCAACCTAATTCTTTGAAGCGTTTGATGGCTAAATCGCGTCTTTCTACATAGAGCTTGTTGCAATGATCGATGTGCTCGCGGCCGCCTTTAAAACCAGCTATGGCAGCTATTTGAATTGCTTTGAAGATGTCTGTATCAACGTTTGATTTAATTGAAGCAAGCGCTTTAATGGCCTGAGCGTTGCCGATGGCAAAACCAATTCTCCAGCCGGTCATATTGAAAGATTTAGAGAGTGTGTGCAATTCGATGGTGACATCTTTAGCACCAGGTATTTGCAAAATGCTTGGTGCTATATAGCCATCAAATGTCATTTCAGGATAAGACAAATCGTGGCACAGCAAAATGTCGTGCTTCTTCGCGAAGGCAACTGCTTTCTCGAAGAAAGCTAAATCAGCAATGCCGGCGGTTGGATTGTTGGGATAATTGATCAGCAGCAGTTTTGCTTTTTTGCAAACAGATTCAGGAATGGCATCAAGATCAGGCAAGAAATTGTTTTCTGGTGTGAGCGGCATGAAATATGGTTCGCCGCCTGCAAGTATGGTTGATGTCTTATAAACTGGATAAGCAGGATCGGGGATCAAGTTGATATCGCCTTGATCGATGAAAGCCATGATTGTATTGTGCAGACCTTCTTTCGACCCGATCAATGAAGTGACTTCGGTGTCTGGGTCGACTTTGACATTGAAGCGTTCCTGAACGTATTCAGCTGCTGCTTGTTTGTACTCTTTCATGCCACCAAATGGTGGATAGTGATGATTGACTGGATTATCCAGCGCTGCTTTCATCGCGTCGACAATGTGCTTCGGTGTTGGTTCATCTGGATCGCCGATGCCCAAGTTGATCACGTCTACGCCGCGAGCGACTGCTGCCTGGCGCTTCTTATCAATTTCAGCAAAAATATAAGGGGGAATTGATTTGAGCCGACGTGAAACTTCCATGATAAAAACCCCCGATGTCTGATGAAATCGTTTTCTTAAGTGCTAACTAGACTTAGACGTTACCATAAAGCCTTGTCCAATGGCGCCTTTCTGAAGTTTTGCAGTCCTGAAATCCTACTCAGTTGCGATAGAATGTCAACATAATTGGTAGAAAAAATCTGAGCGGTCGCCGCAGAGCAAGGAGAAAGATGAGAATATTGGTTGTTTTAGCTATCTCTTTGAGTTTCAGTGTGCCGGCGTTAGCTCAAAATGCCTTGTGGGGAACGTCTGGAAATAGCACCTCTAGTGGGCAAAACCCAACTGGAATGCCGGCTGGGCAAGCCTATGGTCAAGGAACCTCGGTTGGACCAGGTTATGGACCATCCGGACCAGGAACGCCAGGTGCTAATCCTGCCGCTGCTCCCGGTAAGAAACGGCGTCACAGCAAAACCCAGACCCAATTAAAGGAAGCTGATGCAGAGAGAGCGAAAATGTCTGGTGTTTCAACAATGAAGAGTTACGACGATAACGCGAGCGCAAAATCCAGCCAGGCCGCTCAACAGGCCGCTCAATCTGCCATTACTGGAAGTGCCCAGCAAGCTCCGGCCAGTGCCGCCCCAGCTCAGGCGGCACCCACACCCCATAAGCAAAGTGGTGTTCAAACATATTGATGACGCTGCTCGATTTTATGTTAAGTCCATGCAAGGGATAGGTTAAAGTCTCGAAGGTCTTGTCCTTGTGGGTTCTCAAGCACCACCTCTTCACAGTTTAGTCACGTTTGACGTGCCATATTTATATTCATGCGTACGTTCTTTTTTTATTTATGGAGTAAACATGAAATATTTAGCTTCTTTAGTTCTGGTTTTGAGTCTCGGTTCTGCTGCTTTTGCTGCTGACGCTTCAGCAGGTTCACCAATCAGCGATACACAAGCCAAAAACCTGATCAAGGCTGATGCCAATTTGAAAAAGAGCAAGCACCGTCATCGCAAGCATCACAAAGCAGCTGCTAAAACCACTAGCACTGCTCCAGCAGCTACTCCAGCTTCAGACGCTGCACCAGCAACCAAATAGTATTTTCGACAAAATCGAAAATTGCTCGACAGCGGTCCTCTAATTAGAGGACCGCTTTTTTTGTGGGACTTTCAGCAATATTGCCCGGCCGCAAAACCTGATGCCCAGGCCCATTGAAAGTTGAAACCGCCCAGCTGCCCGGTCACATCGACGACTTCGCCGATAAAATAGAGACCTTTTACTTTTTTTGCTTCCATTGTCTTACTGGACAATTCGCCGGTATCGACACCACCTCTGGTTACTTCAGCTTTTCTGTAGCCCACAGTGCCAGCAGGATATATTTGGAAATTGTTTAGCGATTGCCCGAGTTCATTGAGCTCCTTTTCGTTCAACTGAAAAATTTTGCTTTGGTCAATGCGTTGAAGCTGACAAATTCTTTCTGCAAGTCTTTTGGGCAATTTGTCAGCCACCACATTTTTTGTATCCATGCGATTGCCCGAGTTTTTCAGATTAGACAGCCACTGAGTGGCGTCGAACTCAGGTAATAAATCAATTTGCACCGGATTGCCTTTTTGCCAGTAAAGTGACGCCTGCAAAATCGCTGGTCCGCTTAAGCCAGTATGTGTGAAAAGAATGTTCTCGCGAAAGTTGGCTTCGTTGCAACTGGTTTTTGTGTCAACCGAAACGCCTGCAAGGTCTGCAAACTGCTTTAAGTCGGCATTTGAAAAGTTGAATCCATCTAGAGCTGGAGTTGTTGGTATTATTTTTAAACCGAATTGACGGGCGACGTCGTAACCAAATCCGGTGGCACCAATTTGCGGAATGCTTAAACCACCTGTGGCGATGATCAAAGATGCGCATTCATAAGTGCCGCGCGATGTTTGAACTTCGAAATAGCCCTCATCGATATTATCTGGACTGTGTTTACCGCTTTCGATATTGTTTATGCGGCAATCTAAGTGAAATTCAGCACCTGCATTTTTGCATTCGGAAATGAGCATTTGCACTATATTTTCAGCAGAACCATCGCAAAATAATTGACCGAGTTTTTTTTCATGAAATGGAATGCGATATTTCTTGACTAAATCAATGAAGTCAGAAGGCGTAAAGCGAGAAAGCGCCGATTTGCAAAAGTGCGGATTTTGCGACACAAACGAATTGGGCTGAGCATGGATATTTGTAAAATTGCAGCGGCCGCCGCCTGAAATCAGGATCTTTCGACCAATTTGGTTAGTGTGGTCGAGCAATGCCACCGAGCGTCCGCGCGCTGCTGCCTGGCTTGCGCACATCATGCCCGCGCCGCCTGCACCGATGACAATAACATCAAATTGTTTGGAAGAGACTTTCACAATCAGTGATTCTACACTGATAATATAAGCTTGGTTAATTGAAGGACTTACATGTCATTAGATCTGGCGTCTATACAGGGGCTGAAAATAGTATCAGCAAACAGTAGTCTCAAAAATCTCTCTGTTCGATTGGAAAACGAAATCGGTTTGAGTCTTGATGCAGTCGCAGACGAAGGTGAGATTATGGTCCGCCTGAGCGTAGTCAACGCACAAGAGCTAGCCCTCGACAGCGATGCTGTCTGTTCGGTTGACTGGACATGGATTTATGGCTCGACTGTTAGTTCAGTCAAAGCTTTATCTACGGTTGTTCGTTTGCAATTGAGCGAAGTTGGCCCTTTGACCGTCTCCGTAAACCTCTGGCAGGGCTCACCGTTCTTGTCTTTCCAGCCTTTTAAGGCGCCCGTCGCTCGCTGAAATATTTAAAACCCTGAACTTGTTATCAATTTGGAGAATGAAGTTATGAAATATATTTCGATCGCACCTGCGCACAGCACTTACGCAGTATTTGTCACGAGAGATAGCGCAGAAGAAGTCGAAGCGACGATTGTGCCTGCTTTTGCGTTGACAGATACGGGCGTTACTGCGGCGTTAATGCCTTCGCAAGTAATAGGCGATGCACGTTTGATCCCCGTCGAAAGCGATGAAAAACGTGAATTCAAAACGTTCTACTTCGGCAATGATCCGCTTTCTTTCATTCAACAATATCAGCTGAAACTGCGCGAAGAGAAGGCGCAAGCGGCAAGAGATGCTGAAAGCCAGAAGATTGGCAAAGCCGTCAGAGCGAAGTAGCCTCCAGATAAAACTTGCTTGCGTTTTGCCCAGCAGGGCTCCATAATTTACCGATGCAAAGAGGCTGGCGCCCTCATTTAACACATCGGTCGATTAGGCATGGACAAGGCTGCTACATCCTCGACAGAAGTTTCAAAGTTGTTAGAAGGTCCATCGACGCTTCTAAAGTCTGCTGGCTTTGTTTTTCAAAACGACTTAAATGGCGCCCAGCAAATTGCTGACCACATCCGCGGCACTAAGTCAGTACAATTTGATTTCATAAAAGCTGGTGATGCCAGGTCTGGTTGGTCTGCCGCCGGCACACTCATTGGGCATGTGGCTGAGTATGCTGTTCTGAATAAAGTGCTTGGCGGAGTGCTGCGATCGGCTGAGGCACCGGTAATTTCGGTTACTCGAGGAGCCACGGTTTCTGGCATCAGTGGTGCGACCATAGGTTTGCTGCAGCCTATTACAGACGATAAAGCTAATTTTGCTTACGCCAAGTTCAGCCAGGCTGCTGTCGGTTTTGGCACTTTCGCCACAATGTCTGGCACCGAGAAATTTTTAGCCAAAGGCTCGCTCTTTGGACGTCCAGGAAGAAGAACTCTAGCCGATAGTATTTCAGTCAACACTGTTGCTGGTGCAGCAAGTGGCGTGGTCGGTTCAGAATTGTCGTCAATATTGAACAACGAGCGCTTCTCGACCGGCGCCGAAGTCCGTAGTCAGGCCGCAAGCGGTGCGGCTTTTGGTGCCGTTTTTGGAGCAGTTGATGCAAAGCTTAGCCGCGCCAAATTGAGTGATGAAACGTCGCCAGAATTTAAAAGGACTTTTCCCGACCACAATCTGCCTTCTACTGAAAAATTTGTCAAAGATCATTACGACGTCGATAAGCCCCTTTCGTCGCCAATATTGTCGTGGTTAGCCATTCATCGGCCAGAGCTCAGACCAGAGAATTACGAATCGCTCAGCCAGGGACTCGGTAAAGATGAATTTCTGGATTTAGCATCCTGGTCGCCTGAAGGTCGCGTCAAGGTCGTGAAGGCGCTACGCGCGCTCTCTCAAAGTGATTTGACTAAAGATGCGCAAATGGATGAATTTATCGGGGCACTGAAAAATCGCGACACTGCAAATCTGAACAGATTAATGGACGATAGAGATGCTGACGCAAAAGCGCGGATCGAGTGGCACAACGCATTCAACGAATTGGTCGAAGCAAAAAATACTCATGCGCCCGATGCTTCTCTGGAAGATGTTGTAGCTGGCGACGCCAATACGATTCGGCATCCGGAAATTCAGACTGCTATAGACAAGACTTTAAAAGCTGAAAATAGTCGTACTTCGGCAACATGGTTTAGCGCTGAAGATACAGGACCGTATCTTGCTGATGCCAGCACTTCGTTGCAGAGCTTTTTGAAAGACAGACAATTGCCTGAACTTAGATATCAACTGACGGCTCCGGGGCAGACAGGTGAAATGGCGTATGCGTTAGGTCATCTGTCTGTTAATCCTGGTCGGATAGAGCGTCACCTTTCAGGAGAGCAAATTGCAACCGAGTTTCATGAAGTCCGACATCATGAAGACGGCTCCTTAAAGAGCGACGTCGTGGGCGCTGTATTCAAAAGATTGTTTCAAGGTTACAAAACTCAAGCGAGTGAACGACAGGCGACTGAAGGTACGGTTTCAGTTATTCGCAATATGCTGGAATGGCTAGATAGAGACAGCACAGCGGGCAAAGAAATTCTCAAAAGCGTTGCTGACCCACACGATATGAGCAGTCACATTTGGTCGCAGCGTTTTAATGATGACGCCGCAACGAAATTGATGAATGCGGCTGATGCCGGTAAAAAGGTCACTTTCGCCAAAAAAATCCCAGACGAAGTCAAAGAATTGTCCAGGCTGGCTCAATTATCTAGTGCTTCAAACTCTGAGCTTGATCCGCAGTTGCAAGAGCAACTGAGACAAGTACTCTTCAAGCGTGCAGCTGAACTTGACGCTCAAGTACGAAGTCTTTATGTGAACGGCTATGTGGGTGAGAAGTCTGAGCAAAGAGCATGGTCGGCAGGGCTGCTGATGCAGTTGAGAACAAGAGCCTGGGGACTTCCCGATGTTGCCAGTGCACCGGAACTTCCTGCCATCAAGGGGAACGAGCGGCCGCAAGATCTAGGTGCGTTCGGATACGTTTATAACAATAACAACACCAATGAGCCTGCCTTCAGTGAAGAATTGATAGATTCTGTTCGTGCCTGGACAAATGGGCAACGAGACCAGCCCTGGTAAGATGCCACTTCCGGTAGTGTCGGCAGAGTAAGTATTAATTCTATTTCGATTGATCGGCAGCTGCTTGAGCGGCGGCTCTTTCTTTCAATCGTCTTTCTAACTGTTCGACTGAAAATGGATAAGGGCACCAGCCTGCACCGTTGACTGGGCACGTTGCGAGGGCTTTGCTTGCTCTTTTAGAATTTTTGGTCGCTGCTTTCGCTTTTGTGCGAGTTGCCGTGGCTTTCTTTTTCGGCTTTGCCGAGGGCTTCGTCAATTCTTGCGTATGTGGCATGACGACCTCCTTGCTTGCTTTTTGTCCCACTTGACACTTGTACTGTTGTACCACGTTTGCGCCATGTCGCGAAAATACAGGTCAAAACACAGTCGAGGAAGTGTTTATCGCTTGACCGATAGCAGTCACTTTAGTCGTAATCTTGATACATCGAAGGTTTGTTCGATTGTTCCTTTATCTCTCTAAATCATTACTGTTCGTGGCTTTCAGGAGAACGCTATGTCGAATCATGTTGTCGATCGCAAAAATATTTTCACCTGTGGGTTCTGGAATATCGTTAACGAAATCATCTTAAAGAGCTATTTTCGTCGCTTTGCACTAGACGGTAGCGAGAATATTCCCAAGTCCGGGCCTTATCTTCTAATCGCTAATCATGTTTCGCGATTCGATGGGCTGGTGTTGATGAAAACCATCAAGGGGCGCCCCGCTAATTACATGTCTCACAAGTCTGAACTGCGCGGCTATCAGGGCTTTGTGTTGCGGTCGGTGGGAGCCTTCGAGGCAAACAGAAATCCAGAAACCATGGCGTTTATGAAAGAGCAATTACTCAAAGGACAACCCATTGTCATGTTTCCAGAAGGTGGCATCTTTGTCGATGGAGTCGTACATCCTTTCAAATCGGGCGCTGCTCGCATTATGCTTATGGCTGCCGAATGCGGTATCGACTTGCCCGTGATCCCAGTCGCCATTACATATAGTGGTTCTAAAGGTAACAGAGTGGCTGCTGTGATTGTCTCCGAGCCAATTCGATTGAGCGCCAGGCAAACTGCAAAGAGCGAACAAAAGCCCCATTGCATCAATCAATTGACGCAAGAATTGCACACCCATTTGAGTCGCCAGAAAGAACTTCTGCAACTTACGGTCAATCGAACTGAAAGGACCACTAAAGTGGGCTAGTCGTCTTGACTTGCCTTGTGTTGAATTGATTTAGTGCTAGTGTATTTGTTGCTTCACCCGAACATTTCTTGAGCGATTCTTGAGCGTCAAATTAAAGGAACTAGCAGTGGTTGCTGAAATAAAAGATTTTGAAAAACTGGGTGTCTTTTATCTGGGAAAGCAGGTTGCCGAGGTTGATAACGCAGATCCTGCCCTGCAAACACTTCTGCTGTATGAGTCAAAAGATTTGCTCACGCATGGTGTTTGCATCGGTATGACCGGCAGTGGCAAAACTGGATTGTGCCTTGGATTAATTGAAGAGGCGGCAATTGACGGTATTCCCGTTATAGCGATAGATCCAAAGGGTGACTTGAGCAATTTGTTGCTTGCTTTTCCCAAGTTATTGGGCTCTGATTTTGCCCCCTGGGTCAGTGAGGAAGAAGCGCGCCGAGAAGGCGTTAGCAAAGATGCACTGGCCGAGAAAAAAGCTACTTTATGGCGTGAGGGACTGAAGTCCTGGGGACAAGACGGTGAGCGCATTGAGCGCTTTAAGGACGCTTGCGATTTTTCTATCTACACACCTGGCAGCAGCGCGGGTTTGCCTGTATCAATTCTCAGTTCGCTCAAAGCTCCAAGCGATGACGTAATTGACGATGGCGATTCTATGCGCGAGCATGTTTCCAACGTCGTCGCAAGCTTGTTGACTCTGCTTGGCATAAATGCCGACCCTCTAAAAAGTCGAGAACATATATTGCTTTCGACAATTATTGACCGCGCCTGGCGCGGGCACAAGGATATCGACCTGATTGGCCTGGTTGCTGAAATTCAGCATCCTTCCGGCAGCCAGCGCATCGGAGCGCTTGATTTAGACACATTTTTTCCGCAGAAAGAGCGTTTCGCTTTTGCTCTGTCTTTGAATAATTTGCTCGCAGCTCCGGGCTTTGATGCATGGCTGTCCGGCTATCCTCTGGATATAGGAGCCATGTTATTCAACAATCAAGGCAAACCGCAAGTTTCAATTTTCTCGATTGCGCATTTGAACGATAGCGAAAGAATGTTTTTTGTCACTTTGCTGCTTAATCAAATTCTCACCTGGATGCGTTCGCAAACTGGCAGTAGCAGTCTGAGAGCGATTCTTTATATGGATGAAATCTACGGTTATTTTCCGCCTGTTTCTAATCCGCCTTCCAAAACTCCACTTTTGACGTTGCTCAAGCAAGCAAGAGCTTATGGTCTGGGCATACTGCTCGCCAGTCAAAACTCTGTAGATCTGGACTACAAAGGGCTTGCAAACGCTGGTACCTGGTTCATTGGTAGATTGCAAACCGAACGCGATAAGCAACGTCTTCTTGACGGTCTAGAAGGCGCCTTTGGCGAAAGCGGAAAAGTGATCGACAGAAAGTCGCTGACGGATTTGCTCGGGCGGTTAAAGACGCGCAATTTTCTTTTGAATAACATTCATTCCGAGCACCCTCAATTGTTTGAGACTCGCTGGACTCTGTCTTATTTATTTGGTCCTCTCGTACGCAATCAAATCAAAAGTCTGATGGCTGGTCGCAGCAAAACTCTTACCGAAAACGCGCAGAAAGCCAACGATTTTGTTCAAGAGCCAGAAGCGCCTGCTGTAAAAACCGTGTCTCCAGCCCATGCCGACCTTTCGCCAACTCCTTTAAGCCTTGGCCAGAGTGCCGCCTTGCGATTTTTGCCTGTAAAAGACAAGACGGCGAAAAATATCGTTTATAAAGCTGCCATTTTTGCTGCTACTTCGATGCGTTTTACTGACGTGAAAGCAAAGCTCGACTATGTAAGCTCGCGTTCGTTTATTTTGCCGGTCACTGACACATTGCCAGCCATCACTTACGCTGATGTGCGCCCTGTCAACTTGAATTTCGACGAACTGGACGCTACTGCAGTCGAGCATGCTCTTTTTGATTTTCCTCCCTCGAATCTACAAAGTGAAAGTAAGAAAAAGATGTGGCGCAAAGAATTCTCGGCGTGGCTGACTAGCAGCCAGAAGATATATCTATTGAAAAGTGCGGCAAGCAATCAATTTTCGCAACCGCTTGAAACCGAAAAGGAATTTCGCTTGCGTTTGCGGGAATATGCAAGGGCGGCTCGCGATGTGAGCGTGCAAAAGCTGAAAACGAAATACGCTCCCAAACTCGATGCCCTCCAGACGAAAATTCGTGCCGCTCAAGCCACAGTCTCTAACGCTCAAGATGCTGTCAATCAGTACGATCAACAGGCAGCCATGACCTTTGGGGGCACCGTTCTTGGCGCTATTATGCGCGGCAAGCCTTTTTCCGCTTCTAGCGTTGGCAGGACTCAGACAGCCGCTAAGGAGTATGCAAAGGCCCGTTCTAAAGAAAAATCAGTGCAACACGCGCAGGAGAATTTGGCACATTTTCAGGCTGAGTATCAAACGTTAGATGCCGATTTTCGCATGGAATTGAATGAGTTGAGTGCAAAATTCGATCCGGCCGTCGAGACCTTTGAAATCCAGCCATTTACGTCAAAATCCAGTCAGGTTTCGATATTGGTTTTCGAGACGATTTGGGTGCCATATGGGGAAAAAAATCCAGGTCAATTTGAAGAAATCTGGCGCTAAATTTTTGTATTTCTTATTGCATTTTTTTCGCTAACTTCTAGTATCATTGATTCTTAGAAGCTCGCGGAAACCCGGTATTTGTAAGTGAAATCAAGCTTTTTGAAAATATTTGCTGGTCATTTTCAGCGATATTTGCAATGGTTGCAATGTCAGAAAATTCAGGACAAGCGCAGGCGGCAGTTGACCACTCGCGCTAATCATTATTTGGCGTATCTCAGCCTGTCTTCGAGTGATTTTAGCAAGACATTCAAGACAGTTGAGGGGCAGCAAAAAGCCTGGCGCAATTACAGGCGCTTTCTCAAAGAATCCATGAATTATCAGGATGATGGCTTGCGCGCCGCCTTTGATGAGCTGGCATTTTTCCACAGTTTTGTCGACCGTACGGCCGAAGAAGGCGCGTCAATTAAATCTGTAGTTGGCGATACCCGAGGCGCTGAGGTTAAGGTTGTTCACCTTTTGCGAGAAACTCGTGGCAAGCGCCTGTCGGCTAGACCAGGCGACGAGCAGAAAACAGGCAGAGCTGTCAAAAAGACATCTACTAACAAATAAATTAGAGGTCTTTGAGTTGCTTTAAGGCATCTTGCATAGCAAGTGCAGCAGCGTCAGTGGGGTCAGCGTCAAGTGCTTTGTCTACGCACGCTTGTGCGCCATCGAAGTCTAGTTCGAGACCTTTGGCCGTGGCCATATGCAACCAACCACCGATGTAATTGGGGTTGATTGCAAGCGCTCTTTTAAGCAGCTTTTTAGCCTTTGCGGTTTCACCTTCCTGAAGAAAAATGACGCTCAGCTGACCGTAGGGCCATTCGAAATCGGGAAAATCTTGAATCAACTCTTCAAAAGCTTTTCTGGCTCCCAGCTGATCGCCAGTGGCCATTCTATTGAAGCCTTCAATATGCCTTTGTTCGGCTAACAATGGCACAGGAAAGCGCGGTATCTTAGTTTTGAGAAATCGTTGCGCCGAGATCGTAAGATCGTCGTCCTGACTGCTTTCTGTCACTAGAATCAGAGCGTCGCGAGCCTGTTCTGTCCAGCCAAGCGTGCGATATTGGATTCCCAGTGCAAAATATTGTTCGGCGGTCAGACCTTGTGGGACATCCCTGGGCAGAACGTTTTTCTTACGCGGTTGAGCCATTTGTGAGACCTGACGAAAGTATTCCAAACAAAGCCAGCCTGTTTCCAGTATAACGGCACAGGGCTTCTTTTCGCCTGTCATTTAATGGTCCGCAAATGAATTTTGAGACTTTAAAGGAAGAATTGATGGGGATTTTATCCATCTGCTTGCAGGCTGCCTTCTTGGGGCCATTCAAGGCACCGAATCCGGTGAAAATTGCAATAGACGAAACACGGCGAATTATCGATCTTTATGAGAATCGTAAGGGACCCTAAAGATTGATGCGTTGATGTTGTATCTGGTGTATATCAATTGACGTGGGGCATTAGCAGGAATTACATGAAGACTAAATCAGACAAAACCGGTTTCTGGCCTTTAAAGGCAGTGGCACTGGTTCTGGTGCTATTTTTTTTGCAGCAATCCGCTCTTGCTGAAGTGATGGATCAATTTCGAGCAGAAATTGTTCTAAAAAAGGATGCAAGTGCTGATGTTACTGAGTCAATCAGTATGGATTTCGGCTCTGAAAGTCGGCATGGTATCAGGCGTCACATACCAGTTGCTTACAGGCGATTCAACGCCCCCTACACTGTGGATTTGGCCGTGCAGTCTGTCACCAGTCAAAATGGGCAACCGCTACCCTATTCGTTGACGCGCAGTGGTAGCGAAATCATTCTAAAAATTGGTGACGCTAACCATACGGTACAGGGTAAGCAGACTTACAAAATTCATTACCTAGCCAAACGCATCATCAACTGGTTCGACAATGAACCGGAGTTTTACTGGAATGTTACCGGTACCGAAACGCCTTTTCCCATTTCAAAAAGCGAGGCAATCGTCAATTTGCCCGCCGGCTTAGCAAGCAAGGACGTTAAGGTGCTTAGCTTCCAAGGATTGCAGGGCAGCACGACAGCCGCTCGAGTGCAACTACAAGAGTCGCAAGTTATTGTCACTAGCGGCAAGCTAAATCCTGATGAAGGACTGACGTTCGCTATTCGAATGCCGCCTTCGGCTATGAAGCGTCCGACCGCTATTGATGAATCGGTGTTCTGGCTGAAAGATTGGTCTGCCGCAGTTTTAATTCCTTTATTTGCTTTCGCGGTGCTTTATGTGCGCTGGTGTGTGAAGGGTAAAGATGAAGGCGTGACGAACGTCGCAGGCGTTGACTGGGAGCCGCCCAAAGGTTTGTCTCCAGCTGAAGTAGGCACTTTGGTTGATGAAAAGTGTGATGTGCAGGACGTCACTTCTACGCTTATAGATCTGGCTGCGCGCGGCTACTTAAAAATCAAAAAAACAACTTTTAAAAAATTTGTTTTTTTATCCGATAAAGGGTATGAGTTCACCCGTCTTGAGCCGCCGCCAAATTCGCCGCCACTGTTGCCGCATGAACAGCGCTTTCTCGATGGCATTTTCGCGTCCTGCGTTGGTACGCAGAATGTGCCAGGGCAAGTTGTTCAAGCTTCAATGCTGAAATACGTTTTCTATCCCTATTTCGCAGAGATCAAAAATCTGATTTATCGAAGGCTTGTGGACCAGCAATTGTTCTTTGGAGACCCTGAAACTATTCGCCACAACTTTTATGCAATTAGCCTGGTGCTTGCGTTCGGCGCTTGTTTGTCATTCATTTATTCAGCTCCAGTTTCTTGTGGTTTGCTCGTTGCGGCGGTTTTAGCCGCCTTGTTTGCCCCAGCTATGCCTGGCAGGACTAAAGAGGGGGCTGAGCTCACTCGTCAGGCGCTTGGTTTTCAGCGCTTCGTCAAGATGGCCGAAAAAGACCGCATCAAGGTACTCGCAGCAGAAGATCCAACGATTTTCGGCAGACTTTTGCCCTATGCCATGGTTCTGGGCGCGGCTGATCAATGGGCTGAAGCCTTTAAAGACATTGCTCTTCCCTGCCCTGATTGGTATCAGTCAGATCAGTATTCCGACAATTACTCAACGACAATTTTCATCAATGATCTTGGCAACAGTCTGGGCTGGTTTAATCAGACTTTCACCACACCTCCTCCCACTCAATATGTAAGTGACGGCAACAGTGGCGGCGGAGGCGGCTTCAGTGGCTTTGATGGCGGCTCTGTCGGTGGTGGCTTTGGTGGTGGCGGCACCGATTCCTGGTAATTTACAACCGAGCTCAAGTGTTAATGTCCTGCAAAACTTATACGGAGCGGATGTTTATTCCACGCATTGTGGTAAAACGTGAGTAGCGGGGGATGGGACTGGTTTCGATTCTGTCTGATAATTCTCTGGCTTTGGTAAGGGAGAGTTGAATGTTTAAACGCGTATCGAATTTGCTTGCTTTGTCGCTGCTTCTTGCTGGTGCAAGTACGTCTGCAGCGTTTGCCCAGGAGTCTGGCTCGGCTGCCATCGGTGGCTCGGTGCTGGTGACGAAACATGCTAACAAGGCTGCTCATGCATGGAATCAGGGCGATTATGCAACCGCTCGCGATGAATTCACAAAGTGCATTGGCTACGACTCTAATAATCCTGAGTTTTATCAGGGTGTCGCCGAGGCGTGCGAGAAAACGAAGGAATATACTCGCGTAGTTGGCGCTCTCGATAAGCTTTTTTCGCTCGCGCCAGACAAGAAAAAATTCTATGAATATGATTATGGTGTGGCCCTCTACAACACAAATAACTACGAGGCAGCCATTCCTCATTTGAAAGCTGCTCTCGCTACTGCCGATATCACTCCGCCGCCATTCAAGCCACTTGAAGTTAAGCTCGAAGATCTCGACGGTGGCTCTGGTGGATCGACAAAGATAGCTCCTGACCCAGCCGGCAATGCCAAACCCGGAACGACAACGGTTGCTCCGACCGGTGCAACGAAGCTTTATGACGAAGACAAAATTGGCGTCGATTCGAAAACAGGCGATGCTGACATGGGGCGTGAGTTGATGACTTATGACAATGCCATTCGCTCAGAGGCAATCGTTATCGCTGAATATGAAGGTTATGAAAAGTCTGATTCAATTCGCTACAATGCACCGCCTAAAGCCAATTTCCATATGGTGGAATTGCTTAAAGGACCGCCCTTTAACAGAGCTTTGCCAATTACCTATTCGTTCCATGTTCCAGCAGCCAGCGAGCCTCCTGCTAATTGGAAATTTGATGAAAAGACAATGATGCCTGAAAAAGGCAGCAAGTGGATTCTATTCATTGAATTTGCAGTGCCAGAGCATGGTGCATATAAGACATACTATGGCTCATACGGTCGACAACCAGCAACAGAAACCAATCTAGACAAGTTAGACCGCTTGCTTGAAAGTCACAATATGAAGTACTTGCAGAAATAGTGTCCAATCGGAGGAAGTTTTCAGTGGAATTGAAATTCTTGCGTCCGCTTGGCGCTATCGCCATGACGTTGACTGCATCGATAATTGGATCTCAGCCTGCTCATGCTGATGGCAGCGATCGAAAAGAAGCGATTCATATCATGCTGCTTGATATTTACAACAAGCAGCAAAAAGCGGACCTTGCAGCCGGTGAATTGAAGGCGTTGATTGCCTTGAAACCAAATGACCCTGTTTTGCATGGTCAGTTGGGTCGAATGCTGGCACAAAAGAATGAATTTAAAGCTGCTATTCCACAGTTTTTAATTGCCACCAAAAATGATCCATCAAATGCAGAATATTGGGGAAACCTTGGTATTTGCTACATGCAAACTGCAAATTATAATGGCGCCGTCAATGTGCTCACCAAAGCTGTGACTACGCAAAGACAAGGTGGAACGGATTGGAGACAACATTTGGGGACGGCTCAACAGTATGTTCAGCATGACCAGCAAATGAAGCAATACAAAGAACAACAGAAGAAACAGCAGAAAGAAGCTGAAGACGACAATTAATCGGTAGATTTTAGCGGAGTTATTGATGCTTAGGAAAATTTTTGCCCTGACCGTGCTTGCATGTGTTAGTTTGAGTTTCTCTCAACGTGCGCAAGCTGCCCAGCCAGACACAGAGCCCGAGCGGCGCGAGATGCTGCATCGTTTGCTCTTTGCCATTTACGACAAGCAGAGTAAAGTCGATGAAGAAAATGCTGAATTAAGCGAGCTTGCAAAATTAAAACCTAACGATGCTACTTTTCCAGTGACGGCCGGAAGGATTCTGCTGAAGCAGAAAAGATACGACGAAGCGATGGCTAAAGGTGATGAGGCAATAAAAGCCGACCCTAATAACGCAGATGGATACGCCTTGAAAGGTCAGGTGTATTCTTCGCAAAAGAAATACAAAGAGGCAGTCGAGCAATATAATCTCGCTAATCAGCATCTAAGAACTGGTCAGAACTTCAACGCTCAGGCTTCTATCAATCAACAGCTCTTAGAAAAGCAAATTCAAGATCAGCAATATCTTGATGCTATCAATGGAAAAGGCAAAGCCAAACCTAAAACTAAATAGGCTTTAAGTGGCGGTAGCAGCCGAGTCCTTCAGCGAGCCTATCAACACTTGCTTACGACCGTTCTTTTTGGCTTCGTAAAGTCTGGCATCTGCTGTTTGCAGCAATTCGTAGACAGATTCGCCATCTTCTGGAAAGCTGGCCATGCCACCACTGAAGGTGACATGAAATTCTTGGCCGTCATCTGCCTGAAACGTCATATCGCTAAATTCGTCGAGTACGCGTAAAACTGCGCCCTGCATCGTTTGTTTGCTTTCTCTGCGAAAGGCTAGAACGAATTCTTCGCCGCCCCAGCGGCCGCGTAGATCGTCTACTCGAAAGCGTCTGGCTAACAGCGCGCCAAAGCCGGCAAGTACACGGTCACCTGAGAGGTGTCCATAGGTGTCGTTTACTTTTTTGAAGTGATCTATGTCTAGTAGACACAATGTGAAACTGGTTTTTAAGCGATTCGCTTCAGCTAACATGCCTGCCAATTGTTCAGAGAATGCGCGCCTAAGCAATAGACCTGTAATGGTGTCTTTGTCTGAACGTTCTTTGAGCAAACGCGAGCGATCGAGTCTGACTTTGACGCGTGTCAGCAGTTCTTCGTTGACGACAGGCTTGGGTAAATAGTCGTCGCCTCCGCAGCGAAAGGCTTCAAGACGCGCGTCGACACCAGTTTGTCCGGTCAGAAAGATAATGGGCAAATCCTGCCAGCGAGGTACTTGCCTGAGCATTCGACAGACTTCAAAGCCGGTTACACCAGGCATCATCACGTCGAGTAAAAGCATATCAGGCGGAAACTCTTGCATGACGTTGAGAATTTCGTCGGGCTTATGCATTGTTTTGACAATCATGCCTTCATTGCGCAAAACGAGAGCTACTGTGCTTGCAAAAAACTCATCGTCATCGCATATCAATACACGCGGTCTGCCACCCTGGCGAATTGCTACCAGATGTTGCACTGCTTTTTCCAGTGAATCAGAACGCAGTGGTTTGTCCAGATAGAGCGAAGCCCCTGCGTGAGCAGCTTCCACTCGATCCTTAATTAAGGCGTTGCTTGAAATAAATGCAAGCGGCAAATTTTCGTAACCAGGTAACTCGCGCAATTCACGAGCGAGTTTGAATGAATCTTCTTGAGTCTCGTTGATGACGTTAATCAAGGCGGCATCCAGAGGCATTATGCATGCCTTATCTAGTGCGTCTCTGAAGGTTACAGCTTTGACGATTTCAACTAACCTTTCGCGACCGAGTTCTTCCACGGCGTCAAGAAAGCCTGAGTCTTCGTCCACCACAAGAATGCGCGCCATTGCTGGTGCATGCTGTGATGTTTGAGGTGAATCTTTGCTTGATACCACAAGAGCGACTTCTTCTGCTTCTTCGTCGCCAGCAATCTGCGCGTCGATCAATTTGGATTCAAGGTCAGCCCAGGCAAGTTGTTTTTCATCAGCATGTTTCTGAGGCATGACCATCGCCATGTCTTCGATGTAGGCCATGATGTCGCCGACACGCCGAAAGCCTAATGAGCCGCCTGTGCCTTTGATTTTGTGAGCTTGTGAACGGACCTCACTACTAAATTGTTCATCGTCTGGATTAGCTTTGGCGTTTTGTATAGCCTTGCCTAAATCACTCAGTTTTTTTGGCAACACATGCGCGTATTTGGTCACTAATGCCAGGAACATCGTCTCGAAGTCTTTGAGCTTAGCCGCTTGTTGTGCCGAATCTCCTGAATCATCCGAAGCAAATTGGCTTTCAATTTGAGCGCCAAAAACAAAAGGAATAATTGGTTTGACTACTAAAAGAGAGACGCCCAGATCTTTGATCAATTTGTTTTTGAGAGAAGCAACAGACGTCGAGGATTGTCCGACAAAAACAATCTGCACCGGATTGCCAGCCTGACGCAAGCTGCTGATCCAGTCGATGTCCGCTTGTTCCGGCAAGGACGCCGAGATGATTATCAGGTCAAGCCTTTCTTCTTGTAGAGCAAGGTTGGCCTTAATCTGGTCTTCAGCCTGCACGACTTTATGACCACGTCCTTCCAGCACGTTAGCCATCAGCTTGCGAAACTGCTGATCTGGTTCTAAAAAGAGTATGTTTTTTCCCACAGGTGCCAATGTACCTTAGACGCCGCCAGGCTACTACATCTTACCCAGGGATTGTGATTATTTTGCAGCTTTTCGTGGATTTTCCCAACCTAATTCATCAAGGGCCGAATCAAAATCCACGCGACTGCGATTACAGTAGTTCAAAGCGATGATACATTGTTCTACTTTCATCGCTCCCTTTTTGATTAAAGGTATGCAGGTTTCTGCGGCAAGATATGTGGTTGAGTCTAGTTTTCCAGCTGCCTGCAAAATTGATGGCATATCGCCACCATGTTTACTTCGCACAGCGGTCGCAGTTTTGAGGTCTTCTTCCTTGAGCAAACCGGCTTTTTGCAAAATATCGAAAGCAGCATGTTGCAATTGACCTTTCTCGGTAGAAGCTGTCGGCTTGGCCGTTGATGGTGACTTTGCGCTGGGCTTTTTGCCGAGATCAAAGTCATCTGGCGACAGGTAATCGGCAATTGACGCGCCCATCATATGGTGGCGCTTAAGCACATCAGAGGCTTGAGCTGGCGACATTTGATTCTCGCGCACCAGTTCTTGCACTTTGAGTGCCGCATCCAGAGTGTTTTGATTGATCAATTCTGATTCAAACAAGAGCGTGCCCAGCAAGACATTTGCTTGTTTGTGCATCAAATCGCTGTAGGTCGAATTGAGCGATGACTTCTCAATACCAGGGTCTATTTGCGCTGAAAATGATCCAGAAGATGAGGGGTGCGATGGCGCATATGGTGCGTTTTGTGGCGGAGCTGATGGCGCGTAGCCTTGCTGCCAGGGCGAACCTTGATTCGGAGGAGCAGGGTTATACGGCGCCTGCTGCATCGGTTGAGGTGGTGGCTGCTGGTAGGGAGCGGGCTGCGGCGGTTGCGGCGGATAATTTTGAGGATAGCTCGGATAAGGTGAAGGTGGTGGCGCCGGAGCTTGGGCAAATCCCGGTGTCGGAGCGGGAGCAAATCCGCCTCCGCCTGCTGGATAAGTTGATGGAGCTGGATATGGTGACGGCGCTGGATATGGTGACGGCGATGGACTGGGTGAGGCTGGTCTAGGCCCGTCAGATGATCCACGGCCCGGTTTATCAGAAGGCTTCAAAGCGTCAGGAATTGCAAATGAGTTATCTGATGGAACGGTCATACAGATTACGTCGTACATCATTGAAAAATCAGAGGAGTCAAATGCCTGACTGAAGTGCATTTTCGACTCTTCTAAAGTTTCTTCGTACAGGGTCCAAACGGGGTTTGCTGCCCCACCTTCCCATTTGCACATAAGCAGGAATCTCTGGTCTGGCTTGGATGTCGTCCAGGCTTGTTCCACAGTTGAGCCGCGTTTTTTGTTGGCTTCGTCCATTTGCGCTTTGATGACCCTGCTTTTCGGCATACCGCTTTCGACAGGCATTGTGATCTTGCCTGTTGGTGACGGATTGACGGGTTCCTCTTTTCTAGGTTTGAACATTTACCGTTCCATTTCTGAATGTGTTTTGATAATTTCGGAGAAGTCTAGAGGGGCTGTGACAAACAAATTGCTGCGTCGATCAGGGCATACAAGCAGGTTTTGTAGTTTCAATACAGAAAGTTAGATTCGTTGATAGCGCTACGCCCGCCGCGCTAGACTTGTATTCCACAATACAGGCGCTTGATAACGTGTCTGCCACTGTCAATTTTATCTAATAATTCTTCTGCGTGAGGCTGTTTTTGTCGTGTTTTTTTGGGTATCACAAATCATGATCAGGCTTCACTAATGGCATTACTAAGGCACCGAGAACGCCATTTTACAGCAACTGATACGGTGCGCGATGTAGTTATCGGAATGTCTGATGGACTGACCGTTCCTTTTGCACTAGCGGCTGGTTTGTCTGGCGCGGTTGCTTCGTCGCACCTTGTCATTACAGCAGGACTTGCCGAAATCGCCGCGGGCTCTATTGCAATGGGACTCGGTGGTTATTTAGCTGCAAAAAGCGAAGCTGAGCATTACGACAGTGAGCACCATCGCGAGCACAAAGAAGTAATTGAAATCCCCGAGGAAGAAAAAAAAGAAGTTCGTTTGATTTTCAAAGACTATGGCTTGAGCGAAGCAGAAATAGAACCCATTCTCAGCGCTTTTGCACTGAGACCAAATGACTGGGTCAATTTTATGATGCGTTTTGAGCTAGGTATTGAAAAACCGGACCCTAAAAGAGCATATTCAAGCGCTTTGACCATAGCTGTGTCGTACATTTTCGGCGGATTAATTCCGCTTGCTCCATACGTTTTCTGCAAAGACAGCGGAGCGGCTTTGTTGTACTCATGTCTGGTGACAGCCTTTGCTTTATTTATCTTCGGTTTTGTCAAAGGTGCCTTTACGGGGCAACCGCCATTGAAGTCAGCCTTGCAGACGGTTTCAATTGGCAGCGTGGCAGCTCTAACAGCCTATTTTCTCGCCAAATGGATCAGTTGACAAATTGACTAGGGGGTATTCTTGTCGAAATTATTCTGCAGTCCCTGCCAGCAGTCTAGATAGTTTTTTTGCAGCAGGTTTGTGGACAAAGCAAACTCGGTTGGTTGAAATATCAGCGAACTTTCAAACATAAAAGCAAGAGTGTTGGAAAGATAGGCTGGTTTCAGTTCAGCGGACGAAGCTGCGGCAAAGGTTTGGGCATCGGGGCCATGAGCAGATAGACAGTTGTGCAAACTGGCACCACCTGGGACAAAACCTTCTTGTTTTGCATCATATGTTCCGCGAATCAAACCCATGAATTCGCTCATCACATTGCGATGGTAATAAGGTGGTCTAAACGTATTGTCGGCCACTGACCAGCGCGGTGGAAAAATGACGAAGTCGAGATTGGCTATACCAGGCACTTCAGACGGTGAACTGAGCACTGTGAAAATAGATGGATCGCTATGATCGAAACTGACAGTGTTCACGACTTGAAATTTACTGAGGTCGTATTTATAGGGTGTGTAGTTACCGTGCCATGCCACTACATTCAGTGGTGAATGGTTGATGGCGGCACTCCACAAATTATTGTCGAATTTAGTAATTAATTGAAAGTCGCCTTCGAGCTCCTCATAGGCCGCACACGGCGAAAGGAAATCGCGAGCGCTCGCAAGTCCATTTGAACCTATTACGCCAAGATTAGGCAAGCGTAGCGGCAAACCGAAATTTTCGCAGACATAACCTCTGGCTCTTTCAGTTAGTAGTATCACCTGAAAGCGAATACCGCGAGGAATTACAGCAATTTCTCCTGCCGTAATTTCCAGAGAGCCCAATTCAGTTTTAAGGAGAAGAGAGCCATCTTCGGGAACAAAGAGCATTTCGCCATCTGCGTTATAGAAAAATCGTTCTTTCATCGACGCGTTAATGGCATAGATATGGGCGGCGCAACCCCGCCAGTTCCCATTCCCACCGTTGCTTGCAATGGTCACCAGACCAGAAATAAAGTCAGTCGGCTGACTTGGACTTGGGAAAGGCATTGGATCCCATCGCCATTGCTCTGGAGAAACAGGTTGATGGCTTATTGGTTTGCCTTTAAACAAGGCATTGTCGATTAATTTAAAAGGCGAGTGCAAAACAGACGGACGAATGCGATAGAGCCACGAGCGCTGATTTTCATGGCGAGCTACGGTAAATGCTGAGCCGCTCAATTGCTCTGCATAGAGACCATATGGCACTTTTTGAGGTGAATTTTGACCCCGTGGCAGGGCACCTTTTAGAGCCTCTGTCTCAAAACTATTACCAAATCCACTTTGATATTCGCATTTCGTTTTCACAGCAGTTTTTGATTCGACCATGATCGAGCATCCCCGTTGATTTTATTTACGAGAAAAAATGGCTATTGCCTTTTTTTCCAATTTGTCGGCTTCATCAGTTCGACCAGCAGATTTGAGCATTCTCGAATAATTTTCGAGAAATGGCACTACATCTTTGTGCAATGGACCAGATTGTCTTTCTTTCATGGCTAGAGCTTTTTTGTAGGTCGGCTCGGCATCGGCAAATTTGCCCTGCTGACGATATGTATTAGCCAGATTAAGCAAAACTCCTGCTACCGCGTGACTTTCAGACCCCAGTTTTTCAGCTTCAGCAATAGCGAGTTTAAATTGCGTTTCGGCTTCGGAAGGTTTTCCTTGCGAAAGGTATTGTTGACCAGCCACATTGAATCTTTCCCACATGATGTTCGCTCCTTTGCTGACGTTAAAAAGTTCTTCTTAAAGGGCTTTCGATATACTTTCGGACATTTCTTGCAAGTTTACCTGTGCTCGGTCTCTCTTGGCATCATCTTTCGTGACTAAAACTCGCAGTTGAGTATTGAAAGCCAGCACCAGCATGGGAAAATAGTTTCTGGGGTAACAAGTTGAAGTCTCCGATCGGCACAATCTTTGCAGAGAAATTCGAAATCCTGTCCTTGCTCGGACAGGGCGGCATGAGCGTGGTCTACAAAGCCAGACACACCTTAACTGACCGGATTGTGGCCATCAAGTTGCTCTCGTCCTACGATATGCCAAGTCTCAAGCGCTTTCAACAGGAAGCAAAACTGGCCTGCACCCTCAATCACCCCTATGTAATTTCGGTTTTCGATTTCGGCGTATCCGCTGATGGGCAACCATTTCTGGTCATGGATTATCTAGAGGGCATTACTCTGGCCGAATCCATCAAAAAGGACGGAGCAATGGCCGTCGGGCGCGCTCTTGGGTTTTTCATTCAGGGGTGCGATGCGCTTGCTTACGCTCACAGGCGCGAAGTATTGCACCGGGATCTCAAACCAGGAAATTTCATGATCACCCGCGATCATGAGGACCACGAGGTCTTGAAACTGGTGGACTTTGGCATCGCCAAGCATCTCAGCCCCGATGCTGAAGCTCTCGATTTGACCCGGACTGGCGAAGTTTTTGGCAGCCCGCTTTATATGAGCCCGGAACAGTGTCTTGGCCGCAAGCTGGATGCGCGTGCTGATATTTATTCGATGGGCTGCGTCATGTATGAGGTTCTGACGGGTGTTCCTCCGCTGGTTGGCGCAAATGCCATCGATACTTTGCACAAACACATAAACGAAGATCCAGAACCTTTTTCCGATGCTCGTTCATTGCCTGAAAATGTGCCACCACATCTCGAGAACATTATTTTCAAGGCGCTTTCCCGAGAGATAGAATCGCGCTATCAAACTATGCAAGAGATGCTCAACGATTTGTCCAATTTCAAGCAGAAATTTGGCAGCGCCGAAAGCCCAGAAGAAATCACAGGACCTCAACCCAACGCATTACCTTCTTTAAAATTGGCAAGCGGTCTCAATGTAGGCACCGCAACAACTCAAGGGGACACTGCCGTTCCCCCTAACGTTCAATCTTCGTCTACGGCTAGTTTTCGACATATCCCAACTATTCCGCCATCAGGCGCACCATCTGCAAAATCGCATTCAAATCATCCGCCAATTGAAGCCATGCTGCAGCATGACTCTAATAAAAAGAATGCAGCGATGCCCAAACTAGCAATTGAAATTCCTCATATCCCCTCACGCTGGCATAAGTTTGCACCGCTAGCGGTGGCGGTAGTGGGAGCTATGGTTTTTATCGCGATATACACAATAGTCAATCGCGTAGCGCTTTTTTCAGGGGGTGGTAGCAGCACCACCGCTGCAGCAGGGGTCAATAGGACGGTCTCTGAGGAAGCTGTTCCCGGGCAAAAAGTATCGGGCGAGCAGTTCGATGACAAACAAAAGTCAGCCGAAGAGGCTTATGAAAACGGCCGTTACGATATAGCTCTCGTTTCGTTCGAAGCGCTCGTAAAAACTGCGCGGAGAGACTTTGAGCCAGGCGATCCTCGGCTTGCCGAAACTCTACATAATTTGGGCAATGCTTACTTCAAGCAAGATCAACTTGATGAAGCTGAAAAAACATTGACCGAAGCTATGAGCCTGCAATCAAAACAAGGGGAAACCACGGCTCTTGCGGATACCATGACAGACATTGCGCTGGTGTATTGCGCTCAGGGGCAATTTAAAAAAGCCGAGACTTCGTTGAACAAAGCCTTGAACATACATCTGGCTAAGTCTGGAGCCAACAGCGATGATGTTGCCGATTGCAAAACAGCCCTTGCTAATTTGCATATTAAACAAGGTCGCGTTGCTGATGCTATGAAGGAATTGAAAGAGTCGCTCAATATTCGTCAGAAAGAGAAAGACCCAAGCCTTTATGATCTGGCCAATACAGAAAACGTTCTCGCTACGGATTATCAATTGCAGCACAATTTGACGAAAGCGCGTTCGTTTTATCAAAGCGCAATGAAAAACGCTCAGCAAGGTTTTGGACCTAATCATCCTTTGGTGTCAGACAGCCTGGTCGGCTTGGGCACCATTGATTTCTTAGAAAACAATCTGGGCGAAGCTGAGTCATATTTCCAACGGGCACTGAAAATTCGGGAAAACACTTACGGTAAAAATAATTTGCGTACGGCTGAAGTCCTTGCCTGTGAGGCAATTTTGAAAGAGCATCAGGGCAAATATCTCGAAGCCAAACCGCTTTTGGCACAAGCCCTTTCAATCAAAAAGGACGTGCTCGGTAGTGGGCATCCAGAAGTCGCAAGAACCCAGGAAAATTACAATAGTTTGCTCAAGCATATTGAGAAAGCAAAATAAGAGGTCGTAGGAAAAACGTTGAAAAAGACAATAAGTTTTAGAAGTGCATTTTGTTTTTCATCGTTTTTAGCTGTACTCACTTTATTGCAATTGCCTGCCGGTGCTGATTCGATGGCTGGAGCATCAGCTGAATGTCCGCATGCAGTGTTAGTCTTAAATGATTCATTTCGAGAGTCGTATGTACTCGCTAAAGAAAATATTCGCAAAAATCTTGGACCCATAGTCATTGCCACTGGTGGCGATCTTGTTCTTCTATACAAAGGAAAGCGTGACCCGCAACCTTGCGTTCCTGAAAATTATTCGATTTTGAAAACCGTCGATCATATTCCACTTGGAATATTTGTCATTTTAAATGAGCATTGCGACAAACCACTCGATGATGCCACAAAAGTACGCCTGGCCAGCTTTAAAGGCTTTGCAGACAAAGCTGTTGAAAGCGTCGCTAAAGCGGAATTGAGCGCAAAAACTCAGGAACGGCAGACGAAAATTATTACCCGTTCCCAAATGTTCATTAACGAAGTTCTTGCCGCGGGCAGCGTTTCACACGGTAGTCTGCGACATTTCACGACTGAGGCGAGTAGAGATACTTTACTCAATGCTGACGAGGCGATCGACGATCAATTTACAGCGATGGACTGTATCATCGAAAACTGGCGCCAGAAGCTCACTGCTGAAGAATGGAAACATACAAACTTTATTATTATGAGTGGCCACATGCCTCGATTGAAAAATTCCAATTTGCAATATTTTGAGAAAATTACTGGCGAAAAAGAAGAAGGACTTCGCATAATTTATGCTGAAGGACTTAGTAAAGAAGACGAAGCCGTTGATCTTTTAGTTACTCACATTTTGGATCGACAGATTGCAATAGACTTTTATCACGACGAATGGCGCATGCATCGTGACTTGCTTAGCGATGCAGCGTCTAAGTATTTAGCGAAACACAAGCCCTTGAGGGACTAGCTTTCTCAGATAATATGACTATTTGCTGGCGCTTTGCGTATTCACAAGCTCGCGTGCTCTTTCAGCTGCTTTTACGACAGCTTTGATCAAAGTCACGCGTAATTTGCCTTCTTCTAATTCCATCAATCCATCAATCGTACAGCCTGCAGGCGTTGTCACCATATCTTTGAGCAAGGCGGGGTGTGCTTTTGATTCGAGCACCATGGTCGCAGCTCCAAGCATAGTTTGGGCTGCAAGCAAAGTTGAAGTTTCGCGCGGAATGCCCAGCTTGACTCCCGCTTCTGCCAGAGACTCGATGATCACATACAAATACGCAGGTCCACTTGCTGAAAGTGCGGTCACACCATCCATCAGAGATTCATCGACAAAAACTGATTTGCCGACACATTCGAAAATAGCTCGAGCAAGTGCTACATGTTCAGGCTTTACCTGACTGCCGCTACACAGACCAGTCATGCCAGCGTTATAGACGCTAGGAGTATTAGGCATTGCTCGAATTACTGGTGCGCCTTTATTCAGTCTCTCTTCCATAAAAGCCGTCGTCACAGAGGCGGCGACAGAGATAATCAACTGTTTGTCGGTCAAAACGTCTTTCAACTCTTTGAGCACGCCATCCATATTTTGCGGTTTGACGGCAAGAATAACCATGTCGCACCCTTTAACAACAGAGCGATTATCGGTTGAGATTTTTATTCCTAGCCTTTCATTGACGCGAGCCAAAGAACTTTCATGATGGACAGTGCCTGCGATGTCTGATTTTGTCAGTTCACTGTTTTTCAGCAGCCCGGCGATGATCGCTTCGCCCAGTTTGCCCACTCCGACAACTGCTAATTTTTTACCTTTGAGCATTAGACTGTCCTTTGAAATATTTTGCTTGCTATCTATTTTTCTAAATCTATATGTTTGAATTTGCGGCCGTTTTTCTCCGAATAGCTGGCGACGATGTGTCCATCACCTACTAATTTGTATTTGTAACTGACCAGCCCTTCGAGGCCAACTGGACCGCGTGGATGTAATTTGCCATTGCTGATGCCAACTTCTGCGCCAAAGCCATATCTGAATCCATCGGCGAATCTTGTGGAAGCATTCTGAAAAACTCCGGCCGAATTGATTTCGTTAAAGAATTTGGTGGCGGCAGTTTCACTTTCGGTGACAATCGATTCGGTGTGGTTGGATCCAAATTGATTGATATGAGCAATTGCTTCATCAATAGTTTTAACGACTTTAACAGCAACAATCAGCTCTGAAAATTCACAGCCGAAATCGCCAGCAGTGGCAGCTGAAGCGTTTTCGTAATCAGCCAACGAAACGAATGCTTCGACAGATTGATCGCATCTGCATCGAACATTTTCAACATCCATCCCTTTCAACAACCATGGCAAAAACTGCGCTGCTATTTTTTTATGAACCAAAATAGTTTCGGCAGCGTTGCAGGCGGCCGGATAATTCGCTTTGGCGTCTACACAAATTGCGAGTGCTTTATCCAAATCAGCCATTTCGTCGACATAAACGTGGCAGATGCCGGCTGCATGCCCCAGCACGGGAATACGCGTATTGTCCATGATGTGGCGCACCAATTCGTTTGAGCCACGCGGAATAATCAAATCTATTTGACCATCAGCACTAAGCATTGTCGCTACCACTTCACGACTATGTGAAAGCGCGTAGGCATCATTTGATATGCCAGATTTGCTCAATGAATTTTGAATCGCACTGAAAATAGCACTGTTCGTTGCTTGCGCTTCTTTACCACCCTTTAGAATGGCAGCATTTCCGCTTTTGAGGCAGAGCGCGATAATCTGCGGTAAGGCATCAGGTCTCGATTCAAAAATAATGGCGATAAGACCGATAGAACAAGTAATTTGAGACAAGATTAGCCCATCATCGAGTTCTCTTTTGAGCAATACTTTTCCAACTGGAGACTCCAGTTGGCTGACTTGGTTGATACCATCAATTACAGTCTGTAATTTCTCTTCGTTCAAGACTAGACGTTTATAGGCAGCCTGATCGATTTCGCCATTGGCTAGAGCAATTTTTGCAGCGTCTAAATCTTTTTGATTCGCCGCAAGAATAGTATCCTTGCCTGCTTTAAGCGCGCTCGCCATTGCTTGTAGTGCTTGCACGCGGTCGGAGTCAGACATTGCACCAAGTTTGAAACTGGCCTTTTTTGCAGCTGCAATTATGTCTTTGATGCTGGTTGGATTGCTCTCGACTGGTTTGACCATTTTGATAATGCTCGTTTGAATGATTTTTAACGTTTATGAATTTGCTTTGGCTGAAGGTTGCTCGAAAAGCACCAAATTGTTGCGCGTCACAAGTGCGTCGTAGTTTCGTTCTTCTACTATTTCATCGATTGCTGCTGAATTGAGACCACAGAGTTTTTCGGCCTCATTACTTGCATAATTGACGATGCCGCGAGCAAATTCGAATTTAGATTCATCGACAATTGAAACAACGTCCCCTCTTTCAAATTCTCCGGACACGTTAACGACGCCTGCGGGCAGGAGGCTCGCTTTGCCTTGCTGGAGGGCTTTCCGCGCGCCTGCATTGACGACGAGTTGAGCTTTGACTGTAGTGGCAAAAGCAATCCAGCGATGTTTACCTGTCATGGTGCCGTGTGGAAGAAACATTGTGCCAAGATCTTCGCCGTTGAAAATGCGGTCGATTGCGTTTGCTGTTTTGCCGCTTGCAACTATAGTGGCGCATCCAGAGTGAGTAGCGATTTTGGCGGCTTCCAGTTTAGTTGCCATTCCGCCTCGACCCAATTTGGATTTTACGACGACATCAGGATTAGCCAGGGCTTCTATTTCTGGCGTTATTGCTTCAACGAGCGGGATTAATTGCGCTGTTGGCTGCGTGCGGGGATCGTCGGTATAAAGCCCCTCCACGTCTGTGAGTATGATTAGCAGGTCTGCTTCAATTTTGCCTGCGACCAGTGCAGATAATTTATCGTTGTCACCAAAATTGACTTTCAAATGAGGCGATTTTTTGGTTTCGATTTCGGCAGTAGAGACGGTATCGTTTTCGTTGATGATTGGAATTGCGCCCAGGCTTAGAAGCTCGGTGATAGTACTACGCAAATTCAAATAACGCTGCCGATTGTTGAAATCGGCCTCGGTAAGCAAAATCTGGGCTGCTGTGATGTTCAATTTTTCGAATGCATCGGCATATAAAGCCATGAGGATACCCTGTCCTACTGCCGCACAAGCCTGCTTTTGCGGTAGTAACTTAGGGCGACCACCGAGTTTTAACTTCTGCACACCCAGACCGATTGCACCCGATGTGACAATTAAGACTTCTTTGCCGCTTGCTTTGAGCGCACCGATAGCTTCGATGAATGAATAAAAACGACTGAGAGCGATACCCGAGCCATCGCTCATAAGCACCGCAGTTCCCAGTTTTATGACGATTCTATGGGACTTCTCTAGGATTTCACGGCGGTTCATGTCGCAGCAGCTGGCTCCAGGCACTAATCATCAAGGCATTGTACTCGACTGGAAAAAATGTCGTTCCCGCAAAAAGCCGGATTGACACTAAAGTTGCGCAAAATGGGTAAAATATGCTGGAAAGCTTGTTTGGACGGGATTGGCAAGTGACTGACGGACATTTAAAACTGGGTACCCAAGCTAAATTCTGGCAATTGGGCGATTTGCAAAGAATGCTAGATGAAGCCCAAAAAGCCGAAGCTAGCACGGTTTCGTCATCCTGGCAGGCGCCTAAAACTAGCTTTACCTACAAGCTGACCGCGAGAATAAATGAAGTAAAAGCGGAAATTCTTTGGACTTTGCTTGTCAATGACGGCAAAGGATACAGATCCCTCTGGAGCGCACCCTTCCATGACCTAGAGCTTTTGCTAGATGTGCTCGAGTTGACGCTAGCGAACGAACTCGATGTGCGTGTGGCCACACCGCCTCAATCTTCGACCGCGTATGCTCAACAGCTTTTGTATCCGCAGTTGCTGCCGCCTTTCATCGCGCAGCCTCAGCCTTTTCCACCGCAGATGCCGTTCAATAATGGATATCCACCCGCTAATTATCAGACTTATGCCCCTGGTCCTGCTCAACCGGTCGTTCCCGAGCACAACTCAAATATTATCAATCCACTGAGCTCGGCTACAAGTGTTATGCCACCAGGCGCTTTAATGGGCATGAACACAAACGAAAAGAAGCCGCTCGTTGAACCTGCGCGTGTGCGACCAAATATTTTGCTTGGCAAATTTCTATTAGAAGCACATTTGATTCCCCAGCACACTGTAGATGGTGCCCTCTTGCTACAAGACATGGTTAAATCTGGCGCTTTAAGCGTGGATGTGGCAGCCGAAGCACTTGCACGTGCTCATAACCGTAGTGGTGCATTTGATACCAGTATTTTTCTCGCTAAACCTAATCCACACGCTCGTGAATTGAAAATCAGCGCGCCACCAATTGGTGAGTTGTTGCTCAAAGCTGGTCTTATAAACGAAGAGGCATTGAACGCCGCTTTGACGCTACAAGATGCGGCTAGTAAGGGTGAGATGACGAATGAGGAGGCTTTGAAGAATTTCGCCAAGCGCAGTTTTGGCAGTTCGACTAACCACTCTATTCCAGCGATTCAACCTACCGGACAACAAGGTTATGAAGAACGTGCAGTCCAGCTTTTGGTCACAGCGAAGTTGATCGAAAGCCAGGATCTTGCGGCTGCCTTGAAGGTGCAAGAGAAAAGCGGTGGATATTTGCTCAAGATTCTTGAGTCAGCTAGTCGCATTGATGAAGTTCTTTCGGCTGCTGCTTTACGCGCCCAGTCTTTGATCGACCAGAGAAAAATGAAACAAGAGCAAGTGATCATCGTTTTGTATTATGTGCAGCGTAGTCGTGTGTCATTTGACGACGCTATCGAAGAGATGGGATGGGAAAAGCCGTGAATTTAGTTCTTTTGGGGCTGGGCAACGCAGCAGCCGCAGTGGTCGAATCTGCTCGAACTGGCAAATACGATCAAATTATTGCCACCACTCGCAGTGAAGAGAAAAGAGATCGACTCGAAAAAGCTGGATTGAAGGTCATCTTTGGCAGCTGTTCTGATAATTCAGATTACATTTCCAGACTCACGTTTACGACGAAGAATTCCCATGTTTTTGTTTCCTTTCCGCCAGATGGCCAAACTGATGCCATCCTTGCTCCGGCCGTCAAAGAAGCGCAAAAGATAGTCTATATTTCTACAACCGGAGTTTTTGGTGGTGCAAAAGGTTTGGTTGATGAATCTACTCCTGTCGATGGTCGCGATGAAAAAACGGTCAATCGCTTGGAGGCAGAAAAAGTCTGGCGAGACATCGGCGCAATTATTCTGCGAGCGCCAGGGTTATATGGCCCTGCAACCGGGCTGCATCTGCGGCTGAAAAGTGGCACATATCGTTTGCCTGGGAAAGGTAGCAATCATATCTCTCGCATTCACTTAGATGATCTGGCAAGCATTGCTCTTGCGGCATTTGAACGAGCGCCAAAGTCGTCCTTATACGTGGTGGGCGACGAAAGCCCAGTGCCGCAAATTGAAGTTGTGGAATTTTTATGCTCGAAATTGAATTTGCCGATGCCAGAATCTATTTCATTGGAAGATGCCCATGCCACTGTTCGTGGTGATAGGCAGGTTGTCGCCAATAGAGTTCTCGAGGACCTTGGTGTGACCTTGAAATATCCAACTTATAAGCAGGGCTATGAACAGTGTCTGGCTGCCACGGCTGATTCTGTGAAGAACTAGAACAGCCTTTTTATTTTATTCTTTTACGGCGAGCGCTGAAGGGTATTTCATACATCACATTGCCAACCGGCACTTTCAAGAGCATTTTCTCAGGACGCGTGTTGAGAAAAAACAATTCACCTGTGCGTGACTCAAATGGTTCAAGCGTAATCGAGACGAGATTAGGCATTTTGCCCTGGCTAGAGTGAACAACGCCTGGATCGACGACCACTTCCGCTTGATACTGGACGTTTTCAGGCGATGGTTCAAGCATTAAAGTTTGCGGTAAATCTCTGCCTAGCGCATTCCATTCGCCATAGACACCAAAGACGTTTGGACCTCTAAACAAGTCGTGACCGGTGGAGGGCACAAAGCCTCTCTGGCTGCGAGACTTTTGCATATTTGCAAGCCAGGGTCTGTTTTGCGTCAAATCCCACATTCCTCTTTCACGTCTGATTTTATCGATTCCATTTGGATCGATGAACTCCATTTTTTGCGTGCGAGGAGCAAATTCGTCGGTGCTTTGACTAAATAGAGTCGGTTTACCTAAACCGAGTGTGACTCTTTGATCACCTGTGTTGGTGATAGAGATCAATACGCCTTCTAGTTCCCATAAATCAACGAGCGTCGCCGCCACTCGGACGTTGTTGATAGAAAGATAGCGCAATGGAAAATCACTGTCTGGAATCTCCTGTGCCCGAGGTGAGCCTTCTTCCCAGCGCATGAGCATTTCGCCTTCTGTTTGCGATGGCAAATTGAGCTTAGCCTCTTTGTCGATTATGCGATAACATTTGTCAAACCACGCTTCTGCTATTGCTGTCTGACCATGTTTTTGCATCAGCAAAGCACCATGGCGTAGACTGTCGGCTAAGTCTAAAATATTGGGACCGGGAAATTCCTCGCTCATAGTGATAGCGCCACGTATTGTCTCTTCAGACGCCTCAACCCAGTTTGTCTTGGCGAGAATTTCGGCCAGTAAAATTAAACTCTGGGCAAGGTTATGAGAATGTCCAAGTTCTCTTTCTCGGATACTGACTGCTTTTTTACAGAGTACCTCGGCCTGAGTAAAGCGCCCTTCTAGGAAATTGATTTGAGCCTGTCCCTGATAGCAATCAGCAGCTTCTCGGGACTCTTCTCCGAATATTTTTTTTGTCTGATTTAGAGCCAGGTCAAAGAGTTTAGATGCTTCATTGTTCTTCTCTTTGCAAAGATAGACGCGAGCTAAAAGGATTCGACTGAGGGCCATATCTCGGTCATTAGAAGGTGCTTGCTTAGCCACTTTAATGGACGATATCAACTTCGCTTCGCAGGCAGCGTAGCGGCGTGCGTCAAAATCTCGTTGCGCTGCTTCAAAATAATGTATCCACGGAGAGTGATTCCCTCCGTCAATTTTTCTTTCGCGTTTGGACACCTGCCCCTGTTTCGGTTCAGGTGGCGTCAAAAGCGCTGCTTTGTGATTTTCTTCGGTCTGAATATTGTCTGCGCTTTGAACCCAGGAGCTATCTGCTGGTAGGCTAGGCAGCGATTTTGCCAAAGCTGCATCACAAAGAGCCAGGCTGCCTGTAAAGCAACCAAGCGACAAAAACAATGAGCTCGAGATTTCTGCAAGTCGCAGCTGCATATCGCTCTCCACGAAGTGAATGCATACCTTCAAGCACTGATTATATTGACAAAATCCCGTTTTGAGGCGAGATGCTAAGCATAAATTTCTCTAGCTATTGCTCGGTTTGTTTGGGCGCAATCTTCAGGTTTTGCTGAAGCGCCTGGCTATCACCGAGATCCGGCATTGAAGAAGAGGTTGTTTTCATGCCGCTGAAATTGATGTGTACGGGCTCTGAAGCTAGCGGATCGTCGAGACCGAAATAAGGTTGCTCTTTGAAGCCCATCGGTGTCGCAATGAGTACAGTCGGAAAAGTCTCGACTGTCGAATTCATCGCCTTTACATTGGCATTGTAAAATCGGCGTGCCTGAGAGATGCGGGTTTCTGTTTCGCCCAGCTCATTTTGCAACTGAATAAAGTTTTGATTTGCTTTAAGGTCAGGGTAAGACTCACTTAGCGCTACCAGCTTTGTCAAAGCCCCTGTTAAAACGCTTTGTGCTGCTGCTTGTTCTGCTGGCTGCCCAGTCATTGCCGCAGCTTGATTGCGGGCTTTGATCACGCCTTCGAGGGTTTCTTTTTCGTGCCCAGCATAGCCTTTAACTGTTTCTACTAGATTGGGAATCAGGTCGTACCGTCTGCGCAATTCGGTTTCAATTGCCGACCAGCTTTCACGAACATTCTGTCTGAGAATCACAAGGCCGTTGTAACTGACAATCATCCAGATGACGATTGCTACTCCAGCTATTACCATTCCCAAAACGATTGACATAAGTTCTCCTCCAGAGACACAAGCATTATACCTGAGACGAAATATGCAGGCACCACATTTAGTGGTGATCAGTGTGGGTACTGGTCTACAAAGACGAAAGGCGACCGAAACGATCGCCTTTCATAATTTCTATCGTTTTTAGAGAAACAAGTGAGAGTTCTAGCGAGCTGTCACTCTTTTTTGTAGCTTCTCTTTTTGCATGTCGATTGAGATGCTATTCAAAGTCTTTTCTACTTTGCCCTGGTCTTTGTAGCTCAATTTGCCAGCATTTTTGGCTTTCATTTTGCTGATTTCTGAGCTGACGTCGGTCATTCTTTCGTGAAGTTTGGTGGATTCCTTCTCGGTCAATTCGTTGGCTTTTAAACCAGCCGTTATTTCGCGATTCAGTTGCTCTTGACGCTGGGTAATAGTGTAGTGTGTCGAGCGCGCACTGACTGGGCTTGCTTGCATCAAGCTAGAAACACCCATAACTGCTGCGGACACCATAGCTAACACTGCTTTATGTTTCATCTCAAAATCCTTTCAAAATTTTCTACTAATCCGGCTTGACAATGCGCTGGGCTGGACTACCAGCTTTCCTGAGCAAGCATAAGCTCTGACTGCTGAGTAAACGAATAAGTTCCACATTGCTTTTATATTGCTTTGGAAAATTTTGAGATTCCCATGATTTACCAGTGATTTTTTCGAATTTTAAGGCGATTCTGCACGTAATCTCCACAGCTTGGGGCACATAATGGTTGTAAGTATGTGTGAGGCCCGCTTGATGCCAGCCAAAGTGCGCAGTCTTCAAAATCATTTGGGATTTGGACTGACTTTCTGCGCGGTAATTCTGCTTAGTTTCGACTACCTCGAACCAGCTTTTGCCGCAAGCTCAGCTGATTCATCGCCCTCTGCTGCTGCTGCTGCCGTTTCGAGTGACGCCCCTGGAGCTTCGTCCTCACAGAGCCCCGATGCTTTCGATTCGAAGAGAATGGCGGCCGCTGAAAAGCTTTATTTTGGCTCTTCGTTTGAGCAATTGTCTGTCGGTCAACGCATCGATAAGCTTGAGCGCGGAGTTTTTGGGCGTAATCGCAGCGGTTCTTTCAATAAACGGTTTGAACGGATTGCAAGCGCCCTCGGAGCAGAGAAGCTCGCAGGAGCAAGCTTCCCTGGTAACGCGCCAGAGCCAGTCGAACATGCAGTAAGCAAAGATGTTGGCCCGCCATCTTCTATTGGCGACTCAAGCCTTAAGTCAGAACCCAAGTCAGAACAGAAGTTAGAGGAAAAATTGGTCGCCTCGGCCGGTTCTTCTGACAGCAAAAAATATCAAGCGACGGAGCAATCTGAAACTGACGCGCCGGTGCAAGCTCTATTAAAATCGGGTATGGCCGCTCATAAAAGCGGACAAATTCAAATGGCTGAAGGACACTTCAAAGCGGCCCTAGCCCTTGACCTTCGTTGTGCTGATGCCTTCTACAATCTTGGCTCAATCGCTGAAAGCAAGGGCGACCTGCTGTCAGCGCTGACCAATTACAGAGCCGCACTTGGTATCAATCCGCTCGATCGCGAATTGCAAAACGCTGTCAAGTCAGTTGAAGACGACGTGGCAAAAAGTCGCGCCACCGCAAGTAGTGTCGCAGGAAATCAGCCAGTAAAAACCGTCGCGAGCAACGCCAAGATCAACAATGTGATGCCAAAGACCGCGCCTGCTTATTCTCGTGCGAGTAACTATCAAGGCTATGTTCCAAGTTCTACGGACCCGAAATTGTTTAATTTGCAAACAGCTCAAAATAACGCTCTTATGCAAACGCAGGGTAATTATCCTCCGCTTGCAAATGTCACTCAACCGGCCATTCCCGTTTACAATGTCAGTCAACAACAGGCTCCTGTTCTCAACATCAATCAGCCCAAGTCGACCACTCACGGCACTTCCGGGATGAATTCACTGGTCAATGTATTGATGATGAGCACTCCGCTACACTGTCCGATTTGCAGATTGAAGCAAATGGGCAATTGGTAATGAAGTGGTTGTATTGTCTGTTTGGATTGTCCCTTGTGACTTTCGCTTGCGTAGATGCTAGAGCCGACGAAGACAGTTCGTTGCGCATCAGTCGACCAACGTTTCGCATGCCGCAAGAAATGCGTTTTTCTGAAGGAAGGCTAGCTGTGAATGCCAGTCATTTTGCGCTGTGGACGCGAAATTATTTGCGCCCAGTGATCTGCAGCAGTGTTCTTTGTGGTGGCAGTTGCGCCGCATTTCTCGATAGTTGTCCATCTTTTACTGGATTGGCCGTGCTGGATTTTGGTCAAAGCACGAACAATGATTTGCTATCTTCTCCACAAGATCGTTGCCCTGTTAATGTGCCTAGAGGATTGGTGGCGTCCGATGGTTGCGGTTCCACTTCTAATAGTTGTGAGGCTGGTCCTGAAAGCTCGATGAAAGATTCTTGCTGCAGCCATTGACGTTTCATGAGCGATCTCGCAAGAAAAAAATTCTCTCTGTGAACAAATTGTGTATAGCGGGAACAAGGCACCAATTTCACTGTCTAGCTATTTAGGCGATGTGGTGATTACGCTGCTTCGTTGTAACTGTCGACCTGAGAGAAATGGTTTGGTAGACGCGCGCTGTCGCAAGGAGTTAGAGAATGGTTTACTACAACGACGCATCTTCTTCAAATCTGAAGCCAGTTCTTCTGGTGGTATCTATAGTAACGGCTATCATATTTGGTGCCGGGTATTTTGCGTACTCCAGCAGCTTGCACGCTCAAGATGAAAGTGCAACGACATCTGCTTCAACGCATTCTCATGTTTGAACTAGGTTTTTCTTTGTGATTCTATTTCAGTCCAGGTGGCAAACCATTTGCTGATGCGGCTGTCAGGATCTCTTAATGCCACGGCTCTAGCTAGATGCCATCTATAAGCAGAACCGGAATTTTCTCTTCCGCTGACAAAGCCAACGGCTGGTTTTAAGCGAAATTCCATCTCGTATGTTTCTCCCGTAAGTAAGCATTTGCGCCACTTGTGGAGATATTCATCCAGGTCGTCAGGATGAATCAATAATTGCCAGCCATCGTTTTGACTTTGCTCAAGGGTCAAACCCGTATATTCAAACCATCTTTGATTGAAGAATTCGATTTCGCCACGGCTGTTAGCTGACCAAACTATTTGCGGAATCGCGTCTGCGAGAGTGCGAAATTTTGATTCGCTCTGACGTAGAGACTCTTCGAATTTTATTTGATCATCAATGTCGGTAGCCGTGCCAAACCAGAGAGCCTCTTTCGTTTCAAGATCGTGCATAGGCATTGCTCTGAATAAATACCAGTGATAGTCACCGTTGCGAAGACGGTATCGAACTTTAAGGTCAAACGGTGATTGGCTTTTTCTGCTTACCTTCGCTGTTTTGATAAATGTCTGACGGTCCTCATCGTCCAGACTTTGCACCCACAAAAAGCCGTCGTCCTTTTCTCGACTTAAACCGGTCGTTTCGTAGAAGCGCTGGTTGCAATATCTGGTGCGACCATGCGCATCAGTAATCCAGACAATTTGCGGAATAACTTCAGCCAGGAGTCTGAACTGCGATTCACTTGATTTTAATTGCGATTCGGCTTTTTTTCTGTCTGTTAAATCAAAGACAAACACGAGACATTCTTCGATTCCAGAATCTGGAGTCGTAATTGCTATGATCACTGGAACTGGAGTTCCGTCTTTTCTGAGAAATTCTTTTTCATAAGGAATTACTTTTTTTCCGGCTTTGATTGATTCAATAGCGGTATCGTCAGCGACAGCCCACTCAGCCGGTGTAATATTCTTCCAGCCCAATTTGCCCTTGCCAAAGTCACTCAGTGCGTAACCAAGTAAATTTGCAAATGCTTCATTGGCTTCGATACATTCTCCATTTATGGTGGCACGCATAACTGGCAAAATATTGGAATTGATAAATCGAGTCAGATGAGCCGCGTTATTATGTGGCAGCATAAAACTTGGTGGCAAAGTCACGTTTTCATTACTTGCAGTCTGTGACTTTAGTCTCGCGATTTGCAGCTTAAGCGCCTCAATTTTATCGATGAGCAGTTGCTCCTGCTCGTCGGCCGAGAAAATTTTTGGAGTAATATGTGAATCGTAATTGTTCATAATTTTATATGCCGCGCCGCGTTTTTTGACTCTCTATTTCAGTCCAGGTGGCAAACCATTTTCTAATGGAATCGTTTTCGTCTCTTAGTCCAACTGCGCGTCCGAGATGCCATCGATAGACATTGCTTCGTTTGGATGTCAGTCCAGTGGCGCGTTTTAATCGAAACTCAATTTCATAGGTACTGCCCTCAGAGAGAGCCTTTTCCCATTTGTCCATGTATTTCTGGCGGTCTTCTGGATGAATCAAAAGACTCCAGCCTCCGTTGAGACTTTGTTCGACAGATAGTCCTGTGTATTCGAACCAACGCCGATTAAAAAAATCAATCGAGCCGTCTGGTTCTGCTGTCCAGACAATTTGAGGAATGGCATCAGCAAGAGTTCGGAATTGTACTTCGCTCTCTTTCAATATTTGAGTTTCGTTTTTCTGATCATCAATATCTGTTGATGTGCCAAACCACATCAACAGTTCGTTTCTTGTGTTTGTGATCGGCAGAGCCCTTGCAATGTGCCATCTGTAGGCACCATCGGCACGACGATAGCGAATTTCCATTTCGACACCATTTGGAAAAAGAGTAGACTTCTTCCAGTTCTGGTGCAATAGCATGTCGAGGTCATCAGGATGAACTATTTGCTTCCACTGTTCGCTGTCGCTCGCGTCTCGTGACAAGCCTGAATACTCGTAGAATCGGTCATTGAAATACACGATGTTGCCGTCTTTATCGGAGACCCAGATGATCTGTGGCACCAGTGCACACAGTTGGCGATACTGTGCTTCGCTTTCTTTTAGGGTTGCTTCGGCATTTTTTTGTAGAGTAAGATCCAGCGCAAATGCAAGACAGTCATTACCGGTGGTATCTGAAGCCGTTACTGACAAAAGCACCGGTACTCTATGACCATCCTTATGAAAATATTGTTTTTCAAATGGTGTCGCTTTGCCCTCGGTTATTACTTCTTGAATAGCGCGCGCATCCAGATATTCGAATTCTTCAGGAGTAATGTCTTTCCATCGCACAACACCTGATTCAATTTCTTCTTTCGTATATCCAATAATGTGGCAAAATTCTTCGTTAGCTTCAAACATGTCGCCATTTATATTGACGTGTGAGACGCCTATTCCGTCGAAATTAAGCAAATTAAAAACGCTTGCTGAGCACGAAGAGTCAGCTTGATCGTCCTTGCCGTCTTCCGCGAGGACGCTTGTTGCATCTGTTGACGCGCGCCTCAAGCGGGACAGTTCATCCTCGAGAGCTCTTATTTGCTCTAATAGTTTTTCGCGTCCTTGATTTGATTCGTTCAATTTATTCAGATATAGATTTGTAAGAGCAACGGTTGCCCGAGGAAGAGTACTTCAGATTTCAGCTGAATCGAAACTCTTGACTGGATAAGGTGGTTAGGTCGCCCGGATGCCTGGACCTGACTAATCAATTATTGCGTATTACCCTTTTGCTGGCTACCTTTTCAGGGCTTGACTACCGTGAGAAAGAAGTAATTTCCTCTTCTACATTAGATACCGGCGGTTTTATGAGCATCACCCAAAAGGTTAGCTTTTGTTCTTGATTATTTATCGGAAGCTAAGCCAAATATTCACGATTGTCAAGGGCTTGATTTTTACCAGGGTTGGGTCGTTTCGGCTTTTTTTGCAATGCCTGAAAGCTGCACTGCTGCCGGAAATTTTTGTTTTTGCTGTTGAAAGTTCTGAGCAATTGGGAACAAGAAAAGTACAGAACACAGACGGTTGGGAGGTCGCTTCGCATGAACCTTAGTATCGACAGCTATTTAGCCTACTTTCGCTATGATCCAGAAGGCTTTCAAAGGCTGATTGATCGGCTTCAAACTATGGGCTATCAGCCTCTAGTTAGAAAAGCAGCGCAAAGCTTTTCCGACATTTTCGGTGGCAAATCCGAATTTCGGACAGATCTTCTCGAACATGAAGACACTGAGGAAACACAGCACCTTTCTGAATTGAATCGTCGACGATTACTTAGTCTGGAAAAACTTGGATACGGTTGGGGCATTGGTGGCATCCGCGGTCTGGCTAGAGTGCCAGGACTTAAAGGCGAGTTGTTCAACAGTCTCGACGGAAACGGCATGTTGTTTTTGTCGGTTCTTGAATTTGACAAAAATGGCGAAAATGCTAACGACGATCACCCAACAGCCGCATTAAGAGCTGGTCTTGTCGGTGACATGGCATCCGGTGGTGCAGAGCTGAACAAATTCTTGACCAGCATCGCAGAATTTCTTTTCGAAAATGGTTCAGATATAGAGTGGGAACAAGACCAGGTCGAAAGCCAGCAATATCGTGAGTTCATTGCTGCCCAAGGCAAAGCCGGTTACGCTTTAGCGAGTACAATCTCCACTGGTGATCTACATGCCGCGAAAGCTCTAGAAGATGTGGATGCCAGAGAAGTTGCTCAAGTCGTCCGTAAATATGGCACCATTCTCGCCAAAGATCTTGTATCACAATCGACGACAAAGGGAATCGACTCACATCGGCCTTTAGATCAATTGATGCAAGCAAATTTGTTGCGGCAGGAATACATCGTCATATGCTCCAAGACCGGTGCTCACGTAAATCGTGCTGAGTCACGCGACATGATCAAACAGATGGGTAAGCTCGGACTGTTATGTTCATGCGGTGAACATATCACTGACGAACTTATCGAAGGTGTTATTTCACCCGACGCTATGCTGCTTAGACTTCTCGAAAAAAGCAATTGGTTGACCGCGGCAATTGTAAGAGTGCTAACGTCATTAGGAGTACCTTCTGAAAGAGTCATCCTCAATCCATCACTTAATGGTGAAGATGCTGAAGTACTCACCGATATTGGTGGAATGCTCTTAATGTTTGGTTTGCAAGATAACGAATTCTCTTTGCCGCAAGCGTTGAACTTTGGTTCGCGTATCGCAATGCATCGCCCTCAACTTGCCTTTGTTGTTGCCAGTCGTGGTATCACCAATGAAGCCAAAGATCACTTCAAACGGCTCAAAAATGACACTCAATTAGTTTATGTGTCAAATTTAGATGAGCTGGAACCAACTGTTAAAGAGGTTGTTGAAGGTCTGCGTCTAAACAGAGTGCGAGCAATGTTTAGTGCATTACAATCGATGGTTAATTTCAATATCACGCCCTTAATTTCAAGCAAATTCAGCTCTAGCACCAAGGTCGCACGTTCTATAAACACGGCCGAAAAGACACAGGCTCCCGCTCCTCAGATACATGCGCCGTCGTCTTCAAGTGGGGACAATGGTCAGCGCAAGCCCATTGTGACACCAAGTCCGGCTTCGAACTCATCTGCTGCTCCAGTGCAGCAATCGGCTCCAGTGCAGCAAACAGCGCCAATGCAGCAAGCAGCGCCAATGCAGCAAGCAGCGCCAGTGCAGCAAGCCGCTCCAGTGCAGCAAGCGGCTTCAGTGCAGCAAGCAGCGCCAATGCAGCAAGCAGCGCCAATGCAGCAACCAACGCCAGTGCAGCAAGCAGCGCCAATGCAGCAAGCAACGCCAATGCAGCAAGCAGCTCCAATGCAGCAAGCAGCTCCAGTGCAGCAAGCAGCACCAGTGCAGCAAGCAGCTCCAGTGCAGCAAGCAGCACCAGTGCAGCAAGCAACGCCAGTGCAGCAAGCAACGCCAGTGCAGCAAGCAGCGCCAGTGCATGCAGCTCCAACACACTCAGTTCCAGTCCGCGCTGTTCAGGTTTCTGACGATTTCGATAGCGAATTAGGACATTCCCATCCGACCGTCGGTGATGAGACTCGTCAGGCAAAATCTCGCGCTTCGTCGCCAGAACATTTCGAAGCACCAGTGGTTGAAGTTGAAGAAGAAGTAATCGCTCATGAGCCGACACCATCGGAGATGGTTCCTCAGCGAACTGTGTTTGCTATGCCTGGACCAGTTGCTGAAAAACCGAATGGTAATGCAGCGACCGGACAACAGCCACCACAACAACAACAAGTATTTGCAATGTCCGGACCGATTGCTGAAGTCGAACCGACTCAAGCTAAAACGAATTCTGTTGACACAGCAGATTCGTTGGATTCTCTTGCAAACGCTATTTCCTCAGACCGCGCACCACAATCAGTCACCATCTACGAAGAAGCCCCTCAAGTGCCACATGCACAAGCTCCTGAACCACAGGTCTATGCCATGCCTGGTCCGGTTGCTCGCGAACATGCGGCTTCGTTTGAGACCACCCCAGTCGAACCGGAAAATCAACCATACTTTGAAGGTCAGACCACCGTAGATAGTGCCCCTAAAGGTCAAGATGCATGGGATTCACTGAGCTCGATACTAGCGAATGCTGCAGCGAAGGAAGGCACTCCAGCTCCAGCCCCAGCTCCAGCAGAACATCATTCGCTCGCTGAGTCGTTACCTCCATTGCCTCGTCCAAATGGTGGACTGAAACTGTCCTTGTTCGGTACTCATGATGATGATGACGATCATGAATTCGAGCATGGCAGCAATCACTCCGGTGAGCACCATATGACCGAGGAACAAGAAGAGGAACGCCGAAATAAATTGGCTTCAATCAGAGGTTTGAGAAATTCAAGCTAACTGAGTGATGTGGTATCAATCAGCATAATTCGAAAAGGGCGCTTGTGGCGCCCTTTTCTTCTATTTTGGGCATATTGTCAGTGTGTATACAGTGACCCTCATTAGAGCCGATGCCAATGCAGATTTTAGATGATGAAGGAATTCAAGACGATGAGGACTCAAAGATGACAGTATTAACTGTTCTGCCGGAGCACGAAACGATGCTAGCAAGAATTGGAGACGACGCCATTGAAGTGATTGGCGGTGAAGATACGAACGCGACTAGCGTGACCAATATAGAATCAACAAGCGATGATTCTTTGTGCAATACACTCAATTTGAGTTTGCGTACTTCTGCTTTATCGGTTCAGCTACAAACGAGAACAGCTGTCTCTCCGTTGATGGCAGAGTTAACTACAAAATTGGAATGCGCGCTCAATCGAGTCAATGAAACTGATGATCGCCTGACAAACGCTATTTATCGCATTGGTTATCTGGAATCTCAGTTAGCGGAAAAAGACAGATTAATCGCGGAATTGCAGCAAAACAAATAATGCTCAACAGTACAATCTCCTGTCATTAAAAGACGGAGCAAATTATGACTTCATACGTCAGTGATTTTGAATCCTTTGAACAAACTTTCCAGTTAGTTTCGAGCCAAAATCAGGAGAATAAATGAAGAACGCCTCTCTGTCGGTATTGAATGGCCTGTTACTAAAAGAAATTTCTGCAATGAAGACTTACAAAAACGCTCGCTTGAAGCTCAAAGCGGCTGATATCGCTTGTGAGTTGCAAGAGTTGCATGATGCTCACGCGGCAAGAGCAACTGTCTTGCAAGAACGAATTGCCTCTTTGGGTGGTTGCACGGCCACAGTCGGCGGAGCCTGGGGCATTTTAAATCGTGCCGACGTAGCTATAGGCGAGCAATCCGCTATATGCATCTTCGATGAGGGCGAAACCAGAACACTAGAAAGTTATGAAAGTGCGATTGATCAGCTCGATGAGCAGTCGCGAGACATCGTTGCGCAGCAATTGATTCCTGAACAGGAAGCAACTGTAAGCGTTGTCTCAGCTTGGCGCGAAGCCATGGCTGAGTTTGGTGAAAGAATCGAATTGGCTGGTTAATCTTCTGGTTAATCTAATGGAAAAGGATGTCTGAATTCGAATCAGGAATCCATCTGTTGAGCATCTGGCGGAATTCTTCTGCCGAGAATGGTTTACTCATATAATCGTCCATTCCGGCAACCAGGCACTTCGTTTTATCTCCGTCCATGGCGCGTCCGGTGATAGCTACAATTGGGGTGTGGTAACCGCGATTGCGTTCCAATTCGCGAATGCGCTTGGTGCAATCGAGTCCGTCAATTCCTGGCAATTTCCAGTCCATCAAAATTATCGAGAAGAGCTTGCCAGTTTCAATTTCGTTGAGAGCTTCTTCCGAACTCGAGACAATTTGTACGTCATATCCGTACTTTTGAGCCAGAAGTGAGAGAAGCTTTTGTTCGATGATCTGGTCTTCAACGACTAGAATTGAGGGTTTAAACATAATTGGCTAATGCCAACCTCGACTAACACAATGTCTACATTCTACGACGATAACTTTTAAAAATGCGCTATTGTTGAAAATATTTCGTCGCTTGTTCATTTATCTGACCATTTACCTGGCATTTATATGACCTTGCGTCAATTTTCAGAAGCATTGCAATTGTTGAGCAGATTGCACCATCAACAGTGTGAATCTAAGTTTTGCTTGATGGAAGTATTACTTCGGTGGCTGTCGTCAGCAGACGACAATAAACATTGAGGAGCTCCATTTGCTCCAATGAGTGACAATTCGTCTCGACTAGCTTGTTGCTGCCGACAATAAAAGACATCGTCTGTGCCCTCGAGATGGCAACGTTCAATCGATTTTTGCTGAAGAGGAAACTTAGACCGCGTGGGAAGTCTTCTGGATCACTAGCGCACATGGAAATAATCGAAATCGGTGCCTCCATGCCCTGAAATTTATCCACAGTGCCAATTTGAATTCCCTCGGACAAGACACTTTTGAGTTTTCGGATCTGCATGTTGTAAGGTGAAACGACCAGGAAGTCTTTGTTTTCTACTGGGCGTGAGACGCCAGCGTCAATGATCTTGCAACCTTTGAGAATTTGCACTATTTGCATGATTGCAGTGCATTCCTCGTCGCTGGAGTGTTTGTTGTTTTCGTGTTGTACTGGTACATAGAAAATTCCCGAGTCTCTATGAAGAACGGAGTTTGCTTCGGGAGAAAGCTGGATCACGCGACGAGCATTTTCAGGGTGTGGCTGCAACCGTTTATCGTAAATGGCGTCGGAGATAAATGAACAAATGGATGGATGCATTCGCCATGTGATATCCAGGAAAATTCCCATGTCACTGCTAATGGTGGCAGAGTCACCTATGATATATTGCAGCGCTGAAAGTCCACTTTCACCAGGATGTGTTCCTTTCGTTGGCTGACCGAGTTGCATTTGATCGCCGATTAAAACGAGGTTGTTCGCGGTTTGAGAGATTGCCAGAAAATTTGCGAGCGAAACCTGGCTTGCCTCATCTATAAATAAATAGTCCAGTTTCTGATCCGCTTCGGCCGGGCTGAAGGCATAGACCGTGCCTCCGACTAGGTCGAATTTTTCTGTTGAGGCAAAAAACGGCGCTCCCGAACCGCTAATTTTTATGTTGCTACCTAATGCCATTTCGCTGGAGTCTTGCGCGCTAGACTGAATTTTAAAGGCTTCTATTGCAATACCGGAATGTTTGCATTTTTCGACTACTTTAATAAGGAGATTATTAATCACGCTGTGTGAATTAGCCGTGATGCCGATACGTTTTTTCTTTTCGAGCAACGAAACTATTAGCTCTGCTGCCGTATAAGTTTTACCAGAGCCTGGTGGACCTTGGATACAAAGATAGCTGTTGTCTAGGTTCGCGACAATTTCTTTGTATGCTTGAAGTCGTTCTTCAGGACTTTTTTGCGCAGCTGATTGCAGCAAATTGTTGTGCGCATCTTTTAGTCGAGGCTGGTTACGGAAGAGAAAATCGCGCAAAGCTCCAGGCAAATGACCATCATCAACATATTTTTTGCTCCGCGCAAAAATTTGGGATTCCATCGTCTTTGTGTCATGGCGCTCGTATGGAATAAGGTTGATATGGTCGGGTGGTGCACTCGTTGCGCGGAGGGTCAGGATACCGCGCTCTTTGTCCATTGTATGAATTGTTATTTGCTTGGCTTTGAGTAAAATCGGTAATAGGCGACAACTTGAACCTGCATGCAGTTTTGTGTCTTGGCCTGGGTCAAAACTGTATTCGAAAACGAAAGATTTTTTGTCGATGACCGACGGCGTAGATGTTCTGCTAACTATACCAAGACATTCAGGATCGTCGAATAATTCCTGGTCTGTCATTTTCAGTCTTTCGTAATAGACCCACCAGAAAGGACGAGCTTCCCGCTGGTAAAACTGCAGCAAGTGAGCAAGTAAATTGCCAACTCGTAATTCATTGACACTCCAGTGAGATGGGGGCTGTGTCCGTATTCTATCGATTAGCGATAGCACTTCGCTTTGAGCGATGCTAGGTTCGAAGTCTGATTTTGTTTCGGGTAGGTAGACTATTTCATTTTGGTTTTGTAGGTCGCGCAGCCATGTCAAAAGCTTCCAGGTTGAATCGCAATCCTCCTGATTGTAATCTCGAATGCTGCGCAAAATTGGCGAGTCTTTCCAGGTCTCTCCGTCTTTTTCGGTCAACCATTTTTCATAGAAAACAACAGAGTCAGTGGCTTTCGATACTTCTGATTGACGTTTTTTCATGTATAGATGTTCGATGTTCTTGATCGAATAACGCGGTTCGCCAATGACTAAAGAATTTCGCACCACTTTAAATAGATCTACCAAAACTTTGTTGCGCAGTAATTCATCTACTTCTTTCTCGCGCGTGCCGTAGCGCCCCATAAGACGTTTTATAGCGCTTGCTTCATAGGGGGCGTAGTGATATATGTGCATTTGCGGATCGGCTTGAAATCGCTCATACACCCAATCTATAAAGTGTTCGAAAGCAAGACGTTCTTGCGTTTGATCGTGCGCCCACCAGTCTTTGAATTCGAGTTCTTGATTGTGTTGGTGAGTAACTCCAAACAGATATTCCAACCCACCAAGAATGTGAGGATACCCTTCCATATCGAAACAAACATCCATTGGTGAAGATGGTGGCAATTCAGAAAGTCCAGAACCAGAATTTTCTCTTTCTAGTAATTCGAAACTCGGCGTGCCCGATTCTTCTGACTGCTTTTGCAAACGAGCCTGACGCTTCAATTTCAAATAGGTTTCGTCAGCCATTCCTTTTGGCGCAAGGCCTGAGCTTTGCGCGAGTTCTGTCAGGGTGCTTATTTTCGCTTCTTCTAAAAGAGAAATTTGTTTTTGCGTAATATTCGCGACATTGCTTAAATGGTCGCTTTCTTTCAACAATGAGTCAATATGATTTGTCCACCGACCCAGTCTTTCGTGCCCGGTTAAAGCCGGCACGGTGTCTTTTGAAAAGTCCGTTTGGAATTGCAAAAAGCGCTTCTTTAGTTTTTGATAGTAAAAATAATAATCGTCGATTTTAAATTCTCGTAGGGAGTTATCACCCAAGATGACACCAATATGTGGCGCTAAATTACCTTGAATGTTTTCCAGCATCTCTGCATAACAGCACAATTGGATGATGAAATACGGCTTGGGCGAAAGTGCTAGTTTTGTGTCGAGCACCTGATATGAAAAAGCTCCGAGTTTGCTCGGTGTGTCAATTCTGCGCAAAAAATCGGCTTTGCCCGCAAAAGGATGATGGCTGAGATTGGCTTGATAGACAATCTGATGACCGGATTGCAAAGCTGAAAGCGTTCTTGAAGAATCAGCATCCGCCTCAATCTCGCAGACATCGAGTGCTTGCGCTTTTAAAAATTCTAAATATCTGGCTTCGTGCTGATTGCCGAGTTTTTGCAACAGTGCTAGAGAGTCTTCGGCGTCGTCTGCTTTTAACCGACCGGGAAACTCCAGGTTAAAGCGGTCGAGCCAGCTTGTCACCGGTGATTCCATGAACAAAATCAAGTCTGATGGTGAGTAATTCACACTTCCATCTAGATTTCTTTTCATCGGAATTTCTGTTTAACTCTCAGACCTGCGTGAGCGCGGGTTTTGTGTCATTCTAATTATTGCCGCAAAACGATAAAATCGCCCTATTTTGTTCGATTACGACAGCCCGATTGGTGGTATGAAATCAATGCCGGGTAGCCCTTCTCGCGAATTGTCTCATGACTGAATCTCATTACAACCGATTCCCAAAGCAGTGTTTCAGTTTGGTTCTCGTACTGAGCTGTGCTTTTGGCACAGTTTCGGCAGCTTCCAGCAGAGCTGCTGAAGATGCGCCGCCCGTGTTTCACGCCCAAACACCAAAAATGGCAGAGCCGGCGCAGTCGATGAAGTTGGAAGGTAAGTTGGAAATTCGGGAAGCAATTTCTGGATGGCAGGCTTCACAATCTTATCAGCAAGGCTTCATGGCTATGCAGTCCAATAATTTTGCTGCTGCCGCCGATATGTTCAAGTACGCTGGTGATGGATTTGAGTCAGCCGGTCTGGGTCGATTCGCTGGCGAGGCGCGATACGCACAGGCTCAAGCGAACAAATTGATGAGACGGGATGCTCAAGCTTCCAAATTATTTGGTCAAGCCGCGGAATTGTTTCGCAAATACGACCCTAAAAGTCCCTTTCTAAAAGCTGCCATGGCTAGGATGGATCCGCGCGACCGCATACTTCAGGGCAAAGCAACCGCCACTGCGCCTGCTACGTCGACTATTTTAAAAACTTTGCCTGCTATAACAGATACGGTCTCGCGAACGATTCCGCTCAAAGGAAAACTTACTCAATTTGAAGATGGAACGAAGCTGGCATCGCTAAAGGACGATGAATTCTTCAATGGTGGTTCGAAACGCTTGTTGCCAGAAGCTGCTGCCTGCGATGTCACTGATTTGTACGTTAAAGAGCAAGTGTTGAAGTCCTTTGCCGAAATGAATTGCCTGGAGTTTACGACTCTTGGCGGAAATCAATACACTGCACCAGATTTATATGGCTCATTGAAGGCCGACGGTAAAAATGTGATCGTTGGTGCTGCCGACGATCTCTGGACCCCTACCATCAAGTTATCTCTCAATGGTAGGCAGTATGGTGTGGCCATGGACCTACCCGGCAAGAGTAAATCCAGTCATAATGTTCTTGTCGTCACCGATGGTCAGCATATTCTAGCTCTCGATCCGCGCACACACGACACCTGGAAGTTGATGGCTTCGTTTTCCAAAAAGACTCCAGAATTTGACTGGGAAAAGCTATCGCATATTAAAAAGCCAGGCGCCAATCTCTAGTTCTTACAACAGCAGGTAAAACAAATGTTTTTGCAGTCAAAAAATGGTCTGCGTGAACGCGTCGAAGTCTTTGTTATTGGTTCGATTTTGCTTGGTGCTTTCGTTTTATTTTCTCCACTCGATAGTCTTTTTAATTCGCATTTTATACTCGGTGCATTGGCCGAATCAGAAGCAAGTAGCGAGGCTGCAGGCGAGGCGCCGATGACTGGTGGCCGCCGCGGGCGCGGTTACTGGCGTTCCCAGATGCAACAGCAAAGAATGGCTGCACAACAGGCACGCAGGCAGCAACAAATGCAGAGTCAGCAGCAAAGAAAGCAAAATCTTGGTGGCGCTCAGCGCAACAAAGCGTTTAAAGTATCAGACTACATTCACGAATATGGTTCAGGACGATCGAAGGGAAAGTTCAACAGAGGCAGTCTTTCCGGAGCAAATTCTAGCAGTTCGCCGGGACTTTCTCCCTCTGCCGGCCAAACCAGTGGTGGTAGCTCATTGGGTAATACGCCTGCCACCAGCTCGGTTCCATTTCAAAAATTTCCACCGAAATAGGCGAATGACTATTTGCTTTGCGGATTGCTGATTGTTCCGAGAAACAAAATTTCCTGACTGTCGTTATCGACAAGGGCCATCACAAATGGGTGATCAACTTTGAAGGGAATCGGTGCTTCTCGATGTGCAACCATTGCCCGTGACGTCATCACTACTGCGGTTGCAGCGGCTGCTTCGGTGCCCGCTTCATCAATTGCTAAAAACGTTTTCTGCAATACTTTGCTGATGAACACAGATTTTGGTGGCTCGATCATGTCCGAGAAATCGGCGTTCGGCGTAAATGCTGAAGCCATGCCTATTTGCTTAAGAGTTGCGGACAATTCGGTCGAATATTTCACCTTCACTTTGGGAAGCGACAGTTCAATACTTTTATTATGAAAGGAATTCATCCACGATTTCCAGTTTGCGTCTGAAAAACTCGAAAGCATTGTTTTCACGTCGCTTTTTTGGTTAGGCAGAAAGACATACAGTGATTGTTTGAGTCCCTTGTAAGGCATGGCAATCGCCTGAAAATCGGTCTCTTTGAGATAAGGCAAGCTTTCCTCGATGTGCATCATATCTACTAATTGATTGGTCGGATTTTTCAGACCAGCGAGAAATTGTTCCTGGTAGGTTGATTCCTTTTTGAAGGGAGTCGCCCACGCTCCTTTGAAATAGACGGTATTGAGCAACACCATCTTTTCACTCGAAGTCAATTTCGCGATGATTTTATCGATTTTACCGTGCGTTTTGTCCTTGCACCAATCGTTGATAGTGTCTACTGCTTGAGCGCTGTTGAAATCGAGACTTTGCGCTTCTGCTTTATAAAACTCATGACACTTGGCTTTGAATGAATCTTTGAACGGATAACTATGATCAGCAAAAATGGCATTTGCTATTTCCAGCTTCAGGGTGTCAGGTTGCCCTTGCAATGCCGTCATTACCTGGAGATTGCGACGGTTAACACTATCTATTTCATCGGTCTGAAATCCGAGAGTGTTTCCCATGTCTTGCCTGGTTTTTCCGTGCGCACCATTGGTGGCCATACTCAGGGCCGAGTAGGCGCTAAAAGGCGAAACAACGACATTTTCATTCGTCGGTTCGTGAGTGAACAACTTTATGGCGAAGGTCACGTTTTGGCACGGTAACATGCTTACCTCTTTATTTGCTGCAAGGGTCGCTTGCCCTGCCAAGTTTGATAAGGTTAGGGCGGCACACATGCTTGCGTTGAACCACTTCTTAATTAGGAGCATATAAGCAGAGTGTCCTTTGTTTTAGATTAAGGTGATGCTACCGGTGCAGTTTTGCCTGTTGTGCCAGTTGCACTAGTGTTGGTGGCAAGGAGCGAACCTGTGTTTTTGCTGAGCCAAGTGTCGATTAAAGAGGCCACTTTCGGAATTACTTTTTGGTGTTCCATCAGCAGGTGTCCGCGTCCGGCTAGCAAATTCAAGGAAATATTTGTACTGCCGAATTTCTCTATGCCTTTTTTTAAATCGGTTGATTTGAACATCGCATCTTTATCTCCAGCTACAATTAACAACGGGAAATTGGTCGGCAGTGTTTTGGCATCGTTCCATGATCTGTTGCATAGAACATCTACTTTAATCAATTCAGCTGGAGTCATTTTGCGATTAAGCATCGGGTCTTGATCGCAATCTTTTGCGACAACAGGATCGTTACTCAAATATGGCTCTGAATAAGGTGAGAGATCGATTGCCTTATTCGGTTTGATCATTTGTTTGGCGAAGTCTTCTGTCCAGTGCAATGGAGCTGGATGTGCTCTTCGCTTATAGCAAGGCGAGCCTAAAATAGCGCCATCTGCAAGCTCTGGATGTTCTGAAATCAGGGTAAGGATCATGTTCGAGCCAAGACTCTCGCCCAATAAATACAGCTTTTGTTTGGGGGTCGCTTGTCTGACCGTCGTCGTTAGATCTAAGAGGTCTTGCTGACTCTGCGATATTTCAATTTTATTGTTGCCACCATATTTGGCACCATCCTTTTGCCAGCGCCCAAAGCCGCGTTGATCGAGGGCAAACACGCGATAGCCGTTTGCGGCAAGATGTTTAGCCATATCGCTCCAGGCGTCGCCGTAAAGGGTCAAGCCATGAACTGCAATAATTGTGCCTTTGCGCTTTTTATTGGCATCAATCCATTCTGAAATTGGTAAGTTGAGTTGCTGGCTGGTTTTGTTTTGAGCGAGATACGTCGGCGCTGCCTGCACTTTCAACGCGGCAAGGCCGAGCATAAGTGCAAGAGCCATTGCAGCTAGATTTTTTGTCATGTGGTCCTTTGAAATAAATAGTAAGTTTGAGCAGATTTTATTGAGGCACTTCCTTATCCTTGTGAGAAGTGCTGTTGGCCGCCTGTAGCATCGACCAGAGATGATTGACGCGAGTATTCATATCTTTGCTCGCGGCATTGTGCTCCCAGGGCACTAACCTTTTCTCCAGTTTGGCTACTCTTTCCTCGAGAGGTTTGGAGTCATTTTCTTTGCCAAAGCAAAATTTTTCCATCGTGGCCGTCCGATTTTCGGCACCCTTTACGTCTTCACCGGCTGCACCGAACGGATTGACTGGAGCAGTAGGTGCTTTGACTACAGGAGTGTTGTCCTGCTGCTGATTCTGCAAGTTGCGGCTTCTGCCGCCACCCATGCCCATTGGCATTCCCATACCACCCATACCACCCATACCACCCATACCACCCATACCACCCATACCACCCATCATGCCCATGCCGCCGCCGCCAAGCATATTTACTAGTGTCTTGCCGATACCGCTCATTGCCGAGCCCTTGCCACCAGACTGACCGCTGCCGTCGTCGTCATCGGCCACTTTGGGACGCGGTTTAGCCTTCTTGTCGAGACGATCTACCCGGTCACATAAAGCATCTTGGGGATATTCTTTGTTGAACTCTTTTTCTTCGAGACGCGCCAATCTGTTTTGTACGACTTCGCCCTTATAAACTTTGCCGAGAAATTCTTGTTCGAGTTCAGTGATGCGAGGATAATTTCCAATATCGCCTGATTCCTTAGCTGCTTCCAGAGCTGAATCACCGCTGTTAGGGCTGCCTGTGCTCGCCATTGGCTGTTGGACGCTTTCGTCGTCTTCGGCACTTTGGTAACCAGGTGGAATTTTTGTTGGTGCAGCAAATTGATCTAGTTTATCTAGACGATCTACTATTTCGCCAGGTTGTGGTTTGCCGAATTTGTTCGTTTCCAGCCGTGAAACGCGTGTAGCCAGCGGGTCATTGACATAGGTTTTACCAAGAAACTGTTGCTCCAGCGCCGTAACTCGAGGATAGCCACCGTTGCCCGCCGTTGCATTGTCATCGTCATCGGCAGCGCCTGCCGGCTGAGCTGTCAGCGAATAGGTCAACGCCACCGAAATTGCGAAAAGGACTGGGGCGCTGAAAGAGCGTTTTCGAATGTCGACTGTAGTCTTAATTGTGATTTTTCTCATAAACCATTGCGCAAAACTTGTCCACCCTATATGGAAACCGCAACGTCTTTAGATGTCAATGAATTCCGGATCACAAAGCCTGCTTCTTTCAAGAAGCATTCGAAAATTTATTTTCGCTGAGGATTTTCGGGTTAAAAGCCACTGTCCTTAGCCGGGCCAGATTGGCGGGGAGGTCCATCGGATGAGCCTTCTGAACCTGCGATTTTGGCAGAGATGATTCTGTCGCCCAATTCCATGGCATAGACGGTATGCATGCCAGCCATTCCGTTAGCCACGCGACCAAATATCGCATATTTGTCGTCAAGAAAAGGAGTCTGAGCTTTGGTGATGTAGAACTGGCAGCTTGCGGTATTTGGACCCTCGCTTCTAGCCATGGCCACTACACCGGGCTTATGTCTCAATTGTCGATTGATTTCCAAATTGATAAAGCGGGGCTGACCAGTTGCTGGATCTGTAAAATTGCCGGTGCCGTTGCCCGCCGGGTCGCCGCCTTGAATGCACCAGTTTTCAATGCGATGAAAAGTCAGTCCGTTGTAGAAACCGCGCGAGACTAAGTCGAGAAAATTCTGCGCCGTATTTGGTGCCTGGTTGATGAAAACTTCAATTGCAATCGGTCCTTTCGTCGTCTGCATTTGTACTATTGGATTGCCCTGCTGAGCATTCGTTGCACTTCCAGAAACGGTACAGGCAAAGAGCAATAGAGAGATGACCGAGAATGCGAATTGTTTTAAATTGAATTTGCTCATTGTGTCCTGCATTTTAAAAGCCACCGATGCCGTTGTAACCGCCGTAGCCCATGCCGCCATAACCCATTCCTCCATAGCCCATACCACCATAGCCCATCATGCCGCTCGAAGCAGCCATTAGGGCGGCGGTGCCAAGCACGTGTCCAACTTTGTGTAGCCAAGAATGATGTGGTTTTTGAGCAACTGTTTGGGGGCGCTGATTATTTTCAAGTTGAGTGTTTGTATAGCCGTAGCTAGCTTGCGAAAAATCAGCGTTTTGTGGATTGGCTGCAAAAGGTGCTGATTTTAAAGTGTTAGCCACACTAAGAATTGACCATAGTTGGTCGACGCGAACTGGCAGGCTCTGACTTTCCTGACCGTGCTTATAAGGGATGATTTTTTTCTCCAGCCGTTCGACTCGATCGTTGAGTGAACGATTGGCGTAATCGTGCCCAAAAACCGCTTTTTCTATTGCCGTGACGCGATCGTTTGTGGATACCACATTAGACTGCAGATATGGATTAGGTGCGGGCGGAGCCGTGGTCGCCGAGTAGCGGCCTGTTGCTACGGGCGCATACTGAGGAGGCTGGGCAATTGTATTTCGTTCACCATAAATGTCGTTGCGATTGAGAAAATTATCCAGAGCATCCACACGCGAAGCCAGATCGTTCGACGTTGATGGGTGACCGAAGGCTTTTGTTTCCAATCGAGAAAGTCTTACTGGTAGCGAGTCTGCGTGGAATTGACGCCCGAGCATTTGTTGTTCGAGTTGATCTACGCGGGGATAATCGGTGTAATTAAAAGGAGCTGTGTCGTCTGCTGGAGGTGCTGAAGCTTGCGTGGTGCCTGTAGTCGATTTTCCTTCGGTGACTGATTTTTCCAGTTTCGCCAGACGCTCATCATCTGAACCAGTTTGAGTTGCGCCGAAGACAAAATTTTCGAGCCTTTGCAAGCGTGCTTGTTCGGAATCAGATTGATACGTGAAATCAAACAATCGTAGTTCTAGTTTTGAAATTGGAACGTCAGGATTTTTTGCGTCAACTGAAGAAGTGTTTGCGGCTTTTTGCGGTGTTTCTTCGACCAAGGCCAGAGCTGGTTGGCAAGCCAAATAACCACTCAATAGTAGGCAAAAGAATGACGTCAATTCAAAAGAAGCCCGAGACCGCCCGGGTTTGAGAAAATGCAGATATCTATTCACGTTCTATGCTCTTCGCCTCTTGCCAAAGTTCTTCACATTAACATGCGAAGATAGAATTAGGTTTCGATGAACACAATTTAGAGAGACTATTTTGCTCTGGAGAGGGCCCTTGCGCTCATTATTCTTAGTTTTATTGCTGCTGTCTTTAAGTTTGCCTGTTTGGGCTCAGTCGGGTGCCTGGGTGCAACTTTACGAAGCTGCGCAGATGGACATAGGAATGACACGCTGGTCAGAGGCCGAGAGCGCCCTCAAGACGGCTATGCCCTTTGCCGAGGCACTTGGTCGTACTGATTTGCGCTATGCCTTCACAATGGGTAGCCTTGGGCGTGTCTATGTGGCTGAGGATCGCTTTGCCGAGGCTGAGCCGCTGTTGCTAAAGGCAATTGACCTTCTGGAGAAAGCAAACTACAAAGAACAAGAAGTAGCCGATTATTGCCTCTCTTATCAGGATTTGCTGATCAAAAGTGGGCGAAGGGACGAGGCGCTTCAGGTTAATGAAGCAATCAAGCAGCTTGTGCATCAAAAGGTTAGTCTGCAAAAAGGCATCCCAGACCCCTGGCAGGTCGAGTACGACGCGGGGATGGAAAGTTATCGTGCACATCGACTGAGTGTTTGTGAGCCGCATTTGCTCAAAGCTCTCGAAATTTCCAAAACTCAAGTGGGTGCCGCCGATGAAGTGAGAAAAAGTACGGCCGCTCTCTTTGCTCTTTATCGAGATCAGCATCGATATCAATTGGTCGACTTTTACTTCCCTAAATTGCAGGTGCTTCTCAGTCAATGTAAAGGGGCGAAAAGTGTAGCGGTAGCAGGCTTACTGGAGGAATATGCGGGCATTCTCGCTCAACAAAAGCGGATCTTCGAGAGTCATGAAATGAAAGCAAAGGCTGATGCTATCTACGAAGAAATTGCAGCAAGAGAGAAATCGGCGGGTATCAGTAAACTGGCCTTAAAGAGCGACAGAGATAATTCACATTTTTCATGGAATGGCTATGATAGCCTCAGCTTTTTGAGAACTCCCGCGACCAATTGGAATTTGAATTTGGATACTGGTTTAGATGGTGGTGGAATTATCGACGCACAAGCCGAAGCCATGCGGGAATCCTATCTGCGCGAAGCCGATATCGTAGCGCAGACCGAACGAAACACGAGAGCTTTGGAATCCAGACAATTGCAGTTGGAAATTCTGCATCCCAATTACATGTCGCGGTATTATCGACATTAGAGGTGATAATGCGGATACAAAAGCGGTCTCAAGTTCAGACTCAAGTCCCGATAGAAGGGTCATTTTTATTGGCTCTGCTTTTTGGTGTCTGCGTTGGTGCAGCATTTGCACAGACTGCTCCTTTGAAAGCGGGTATCGAGCAATATCAAATGCAAAATCTGCCGCCACCGCTACCACCGCCTTTGCAACCGATGCCTGCACCAGTTCAAATGCAGCCTAATATGTTGCCGGCAAATATCAATCAGAACCAATTTCAAGGCGGAATGCAGCAGGGACAAAACGGTTATGGGCAGCAGGGACAACCGTTGCAGCAATCAGTGCAGCAAAGTAATTTTAATATGCAGTATGGCCAGGGTTTTCAACCCAATATGCAGCAGGGGTTCGCGCAGCAACAACCGCCCCCTATGTTTCAGGGAAACGCCCAGGCTGCTCCGCCGATGATTCAGATGGGCGGAGTGCAAGGTGGCGAAGAGGCATTCGGTTGTTTGGGATGTGTGATTAGCCCTCATGGTGTCGTGATCAAGATTTATCCCGAAAGCGATTTGAATCGTTTTCAAATTGCACCAGATGATCGAGTTGTTGGAATTAATGGACATCCTTTCGACGGAAGAACTTTTCCCAGTGAATGTTTGGGACTGCCTGGCAGCATAATAGGTTTGACAATTTTGCATTTTGGTATGCCAATGGATGTGCAAGTGCATCGTGTTGATTCGCGTGAACTGGCTGGTCATGCCAGTTACTACAAGCACTGGGCGCAAAAAACAAGACAGTGGTGATCTTCTGGAGAGAAGCATTGCGATTGAAGTCAATTTGGTTAGCTATGTTTATTTGCATGAGTGCGGGTGTCGTGCATGCTCAAACTCGATCTTTCGACAGGAAGACCTGGGAAACCAGTTTGCCAGAATTAGACTCGTCGCGACTTCAGCTCTTTCAGCGGTTCGTGCGCAATCAAGGTGTGATTGGGAAATCACGCTCTGAAATAATTAGTATGTTAGGACCTGGAGAATTAGAGTCTGGAAAATCAGAATTCGAGGTGCTTCGATATCTGTTGAATCGGCGAGATAGTTCCGTCTTAACTCAAGTTGTATCGATTAGGTTCAACTCTGCGCATAAGGCTGATGCGTGGACGATTTGTCCTTTGGCTCATTTGTACTTACCCCACAAGTGGCACTACATAGATAAGGATGAGGTGCTTGTGGAAGCCGGTTACGTTACTCCCGATGATACGACAAGTACAATCGGGAGCCATTGCGGTTCAAACCAATTGATAAAAGTGCAAAAATTGAATTACAGTCCGGATCGTTAGTCTTATTTCTTTGCTTTGTCGTAGAGAATAATTTGAGTACAGCGAAACAGCGTAATGACTTTGCCATTTGCAGCGTCAGTGACTGTTGCATCCCAGACTTGTGTGGATTTTCCACCGTGTACCAGATTCGCCTCGCATAATATTGTGCCACTGCGAACGGTGCCTAGGAAATTACTTTTCAATTCGATGGTCGTAAAACCGATACCACCTTCTGGCATGTTTGCAATTGCGCCGTAGCCGCAGGAGGTGTCGGCAAGTGCGACGGCGGTAGCTGCATGCAGGTAGCCATTGGGTGCAAGCAGTTCTGGGCGAATTTCTAGTTTGCTTATGACTTTTCCGGTTTCGACGCCTGTAATTTCAAGACCGATAAGACCAGGTAAATGTCCCTTGCTACGCTCATTCAAAAGTTCAAGAGTGATTTCGTTATGATTTTTTGTGGTCATTCTGTGCCTCGAATTCCTGTGCGCTATAGCTTACACAGCAAACTGTTGATGCGGAACTACTCTACTCAGAAACTTTCTTGGCTTGCCACTTCAGAAAAGCTTCGGTTCTGGCAACTGAAGCCGTTGAATCATATTGCTTAGTCGTCGGACGCAATTGAGGATCCAATGCGACTCTTCGGTCGAAAACGAAACACTCGCCGTTCCAGTGTGCGTCACCAACATTTTCAAAATATTTCAAGATGCCGCCGTTTAGCTGGAACACATTATCAAGATCGCATTCTCTAAGGAACAGAGCTGCTTTCTCGCAGCGTATGCCACCAGTGCAAAACGATACAATGGTTTTCTGTCGCAAGGCGGCTTTGGTATCGTCATCAGTATCACGAAATGCCTGCGGAAATTGACTAAACTTTTCAATAGAATAATGAAAAGCTTTGTTGAAAGTGCCTATGTTTACTTCAAAAGCATTACGTGTGTCCATCAAAACCACTTCTCGGCCTTCGTCATCGTGACCTTGATCCAGCCACTTCTTCAAGACTTCAGGCTCGACTGCCGGTGCCCGTACCTCACCAGGCACAATTGCTGGGTGTTGCATGGTAATTATTTCTGGCTTAATTCTGACGACCATGCGACGGAATGGTTGATGATCCGAAAAGCTCTCTTTGACTTCGATATCGGTAAATAAACCATCGAGCGGCTCGTCATGCCTTAGAAAGTCCAAGAAATTATCGATGGCATTGCGCTCGCTAGCCACGAACATATTGATGCCTTCGGGCGACAGCAATATGCTCCCCATCACTTTAAGCTCGTCGGAACGTCGCTTAAGTATTGGACGCAACTTTGTTGGCTCGGCAATACCAACAAACTTATAGGCAGCTAGATTTACAATTTCCATTAGCATCGATTATACAAGTTGAAAGGGCTGTTTAAAGCTATTGCAGCGGTACGGTAACAAAAAGCCAGTCGCCGAAATCGGCAACTGGCTAATGATTTGAGCCTAACTCAATAATATGGGGCAGACGAGGGGAATCGAACCCCCGAATACCGAGACCACAACCCGGTGCCTTAACCGCTTGGCGACGCCTGCCATAAACTAAAGATTGGTTCGGAGAGGTGATTATACTATACCGGCAAGGTGCGAGTTCAATAGCCTCTGAAGCTTCGTAAAGCGTCATAATCGAGCGCATGGGCACGCGTCGGGTTCTCGTATATTTACCAGTGACAACCTTGCTACAGGTGCATACTATGGACAAGCAATACATGAGTGCTTATGTCGTCGCTAGAAGTTCAAGAGCAATCACCGAAACATCCAGCCAGTGAGCCTGACTCTATTGGCGGCAGATTGCTGGCTGATGTTCATGGCTGGTTTGAACACCAGAGCACGGCTGCCAAAACTGCAGAAGTAATCGGAGCTGTTGCCATAGGCGCCGCCGCCGTCGCTTTGACAAGAGGGCGCCTGCATTCGCTTGAATTCATCGCTAAATCGACGCATCTAGATGGAGCCTTGACCGAGATTGAGAGGCAAACCTCCTTCGCCAGCTATGAATATTTGAGCAAGGCATATCTGCTTTCGCCGGGGCTTGAGAAAACCATGGGTAAGCTTGCCGAGGACTTAAAGGCTCAGTATCCAGAGTTCAATTCAATCGTTGTGGCAGGCGGTCAAGCAAATGGCAGCTTCGTGTTGCGTTCTTTGACGAAAGCGCACCCAGGATCGGATCTGGATTTCTACCTCATTGGGCACGCAACTACTTCCGGGCGATTGGCTGAAATCTCTAAAAACGTCCAGTTTGCGGCAAGAGATAACAAGCTCACTCTAGATGGCACTCTTAATGGTATCAATCCAGAAATATATTTGAACTTAGATAATCTAGCGCATCATATCGAGAACCAGGATTTCAATCTTCTGGCACTGCCTTTTCAGGCAGCATACGGTGGACCGGCGAAGGCTCAATTAGCCGTAGTTCGATCTGTAATTACTCATCCTGAAAAACAAATTGTTTGGCAGCACATCGTAGAGGCACATGCCCAGTCATTGTCCATGCATCATGGTACCTGGAGTCTAGAATTCAATAACTCGATTATGCATGACTATATGCCGCAGAAAATTGAAAAATTTGGTCTGCCAAAATCTCCAGAGTCTTTGCTGAAAAAGTTGACCGAAAGAACTACTGACCGACCATAGCAAAAAGCGGTGGCAGCGCGCGAGCAAGCAAACCGCCTATTCCAAATGCGGCTATCCATGAGCCAAACCAGATAGCGAGTGCAATCTTGGGACCGCGTTCTTTGATCATTACACCAACTGTGGCAATGCATGGCACGAATAACGTAATGACAATCATCGCTGTCACTGCTTGCACAGCAGTCAGATTGACTTCGGTCAGCCCGAACGAGGCGAAGTCTCTTCTGACGATTCCCAAAATGAATGTGGTGGCAATGCGCGGATCGTTGGGAAGTTGTAGCCATGACACCGTAATTGGTTGCAATACTTTGATGAATGCATCAAGCAAGCCAAGCATCTGAGCAATCGTCACAGCAAACCCAGCGATAAAAAACATCGGTGTCGCGTCTTGCAAGAAATTGACTGACTTTGACCAGGTCTTTTTTAAGACATTATTGGCCCGCGGCAAACGCATTGGTGGCAAGTCGATGATCAAGCCAGTCGATTGTCCAGGTAGCACCATATTTAGTAGCAGCCCTGTCACTGCTAGCAGCAACACAACGATTGTTCCGTACACAGCCCAAGCCATCGAGCCACCCACTCGAGCAAGCGTTCCGGAAACCACTCCCAGCTGTGCAGAGCATGGAATGGCGACACCGAGTAAAGCTGTGGCGATAATCTTTTCTCGGCGAGTATTGAGCAAGCGCGTGGTGATGGTGGCCATGGTCACGCACCCCAAGCCTAAAATCAATGGAATAATCGCGCGACCGTTCAAGCCGATCTTATTCATCATGCGATCGACTAGCACTGCAAGACGTGGCAGATAGCCCGAGTCTTCTAGCAATGAAAGTCCAAAATAAAAGCCAAGAACTAGAGGAAATAGCAGACCGAGCAAATAGGTGACAGTCAAAGTAGCTAATCCATATTCGCCGACAATGATATTGCCCAGAGCGGACATCAACGTGTGACTGTGCCAGAAATCAAAGGACACGTCTTCGGGTTGTGATTTTGAAATTGCTTCATCGGCAGCTTTTACATCTGAAGCTGTTTTTTGATTAAGAGTGCCATCAGGAAAATTGAACTTGGTGTCCTTGACTGTTATTTCGCATGGGAAAACATTGGCTGCAAGTCGTCTGACGAAAGGTTCGTAATAGACTTTGAGCGTTTTCTTCTCGGTGAAATCAACCAGATTTCCCGCAATCCAGACGCCCAGCACTTGATAGAAAATCAAATAGCAAACCGCAAGGGATATGAATCCACCATAAATTGGATGCAACAAAAATCTGCCAAGCTTAATCGAGAAACTGAGATGGCTTGCATCTTGCGTGATGCATTCTTCCACGATTTCATTGACTAGTACGCGGCGCGATCCATAGATAGCAGAACGAAAGTCTCGCGGCTTTTCGTCGAATTTTTCAGCACTGGGCGCATCGCCTTCGGCTATCAACAATGCATAAGCTTGGGGGATATTCTTTTCGAGCATCGGTCTGACCAATTCAGATACTTCGAGGCTCACCTTCCCTTGAGTTGCGCTCGGAAGCTTGTCGCGAATGTTTTCAATGCCTTCGTTGCGCACTGCTACACAAGTTAAAACTGGTACACCAAGGCGATTGGAAAGCGCGTTGGTGTCAATTTTCATGCCGCGGTGGAGAGCTTCATCAAATTGATTAATCACCAACAACACAGGCTTGCCCATCTCAATCAATTGAATTGAAAGAAACAGATCACGGTCGAGACTCAAGGCAGAGACAACATTGACGATGATATCGGCCTCCACAATGATTTTGCGGGCTGCTCTTTCTTCGTCGTTAAAACTTGATACGCCATAGACGCCTGGCGTGTCGATAACATCGTCGTCGCCCATTTTGCCGCGCGCTATGTCAATTGTCGTACCGGGATAATTGGAGACGTCGGCGCCCATGCCGGTTAGGGCATTAAAAATGACTGATTTGCCGACATTTGGATTGCCGGCAAGCACTATGACGCGTGCTTTGGACTGGTTATCGGCACCAAGATGCTGTCGAGAATGCTCCCGAACAGAAGTGCTCATAGTCTGCCTCCAGGTCCGATTTTTACCTATTGAGAAATATTATCATTAAGAGGGGCTGACAAGCGTGATTGTTTGCTTTTTTGACAGCTTTTAAGCCAAAGCGCGTTAAATCCAGAGCGGGCTCTCTTTACATCGGCGGTCACAGCCCCGACTGGCGCCTGTACTCCATGGTATAAAGCATAGGTTCCAGCATACGTCAGTCTTGAGGCGGAAGCGTCGTTCCTTCTTATTAAAGTAATTAGATCATGAAAAGCAAAAGTAAGTCGAGTCGTGTTGCCGGTCATTGGTGCAAAATGCTCGCCCTTTTGCAAACAGCAGCGATTTTTGCAGCGTCTATGCAATTGCCAGGTTTTGCGGTTGAACAGCGAACGGGACACGAGTTAACTGTGGCCAAATCAGAAAATGGACCGCAGCAATACACATTGCCCAACGGACTAAAGATTGTGCTGCTCGAAGACCATTCGTTTCCCGTCGTGTCTTGCTTTGTTTGGTACAGGGTCGGCACAAGAAACGAGAGTTCTGGCACCACAGGTATCAGTCACATTGTTGAACATTTGTTGTTTCAGACGGTTGGTCATTATCGAAAGGGCGAATTAGGTGCGACAATCGCCCGCAATGGTGGCCAGTTTAACGGTTTTACCAGCGACGATTTCACGGCCTTTTTTGAAACTATTTCACCATCAAAATTAGATTTGGCTTTGCGTATCGAGGCTGATCGAATGCGCGGCGCTACATTCACTCAGACCGATTTGCAAGAAGAAGTAGCAAGAGTAAAGTCAGAGTTTGAGGAAAATAACAAAGACCTTAGTCGCACGTTGACTAGGGAAGTACGCGCTGCAGCGTATGTTCAACACCCGTATCGCAATCCTCCAGGTGGCTGGGAGTCCGATCTTGAGTCAATCAGTTTGCACGACGCTAAGGATTTCTATGACCGTTTTTTTCATCCCAATAACGCAACCCTTGTAATTGTAGGCGATTTTAAAACACCACTGACCCTGAATGCGGTGTCTAAATATTTTGGACCCATAGCCAAATCAGCTTCGCCTATACCGCAAGTAAAAGTTGTTGAACAGCCTCAAACGGGCGAACGCCGTGTGATGCTGCATGGCGCTTCAAAAAAAGATGAATTGCAAGTGGCATATCATGCTCCTGCTTTTCAAAATGTAGATGCTCCAGCCATGATGGTGCTTGAGAAATTATTGAATGCATCGATTTCAGGTAAGTTGAAAGTAAAGCTCGTGGATACGAAAGTTTGCGGCTCTGCGCGCTCGGCTTTTGAGTTGAAGCGTGATCCATCCTTATTTACGCTCGTCTTCACGGCGCCTGCAGGTTCTGGTCCGCAAAAAGTTCTTGAAGGTTGGGATGCTCTTTCTAATCAACTACGTTCTCAGCTGATAACAGATGCCGAGTTGAAAAAAGCAAAAAACCTCGCTGAATTTGCTATTTCCAGTGAAAGAGACGGACCTTACAAATTTGCATTTCAGCTGGGCTACTGTGATGTTCTTCATTCGTGGCAGCTGGGCGCAAACTGGATGGAGCGTCTGCGAAATGTCACAGCCAACGATCTTATGCGTGTCAGCAAGAAGTATCTGACCGTGGAAAATCGCGTTGTTGGTCAGCTTGCGGGGAACGTCAAGGCTGCGCCAGTGAGCTCTCCGGCTACGCCAAAAGCATTTAACCCCCAATCTAAATTGATATCGTCCGATGAAGGTTTTATAGGGCATGTTCAATTGTGTGGCTACAAAAGTGACAACGCTTCAGTTGTAGTTCCGCGGTCGGAAGCAAATATTGACGTGCTTGGTGCCTCAAAATATTTGCGTGATCAAGTGATCGCAGATATCGGTGAGCCGGGAATAGATGTTGCGCCTGCGTCGACTCCTTCAGGTTCGCAAGGCGCGGCCCGAGCCATTTGGCACAAGCTGCGTGAGCGGATCAATCCCAATGCCGGTGCTTCGACCCCCCCGGCGACAGCAACGACTTCAGCGACTCAAGCGACCTCGGCAACCACCAAGACCTCGACCAGCCAAAGTGTTGCCCCCACAGTTTCGGCTAAATCGAGTGCATCGACGAGTGCGCACAAAGACTCGGTGACGACCGAAAATCAAACGACCTCGAGCAAAGAGCAAACAAGCGCCGACGCTGATAAGAGTTCCGAAGGCAGGTTCAGGCATGTTTTTCGTCGTTTTAAAGCGCCACCAGCGGCAGGAATTCCTGACGCTGCTGCTATACCACTTAAAACAGATATTTCTGTCAAGGTGGTGCCACCGCAAATCAGCGCGCCTCCCAAAGCACCTGCTAGAGTCGCAGTGCCAGAGCCAGAAAAAAATGCGGCTGCTAAGCCTGAAGTAGACTCTGATAAGAAAACTGAAGCTGTTGGCGAAAAAGCCGCGCCTGGGCCCTCTGTCAGTGCTGTTAAAACATCAGCTAGCTCAGAATCGGCGCCAGTTGAACCCGCAATTTCGCCACCTGTTCAAGCTAAAGTTGCTTCACCTGTGACGGACGCGGCTCCATCAACAATTTCTGCAGATCCTACAGTCTCTACTAAATTAAATGCTGCTGGAGTTACACCCGCCTCCGTTTCTCGATCAGCGCTTTCGTTGATTACCAAAATTCCGGCGACTATTTTGACTTTGCCCGGTACGCCGCTAGCTAACAAGCCTGTTCCGCAGATTACACCGACTGGTCCAGCGGTGCAGCGTAAGGTTCTCAAAAATGGCGTCACTTTGATTGTGCTTGAAAGTCATCTTTCGCCAATGGTGCAAATTGAGGGTGCAATAAAAGCGGGCAGCGTTTTTGAGCCTGCTGGAAAGAAAGGCTTGTCTAGTTTGTGCGCGCACATTATGAGCAATGGTCCTGGAAAATTGGGTCGCCCTCAGATTATGCAGCAGCAAGAAGATCTTGGCTTGCCACTGGCTGCGATGCTTAAGTTCGAAAGCGGCCCCGAAACCATAAATTTCAAAACGCGCTGCTTGTCTCGAGACCTGTCGGCTCAGCTTGGACTTCTCGGTGCATCCATTAAAGATCCGGCGTTGCAAGATACAGATATAGATAAGGCTAGATCAGACTTTTTCTGGGCCACTAAGAACGCCGAAGATTCAATTATGACTCGAGTCAATCGCGCTCTATTGCGCAGCACGCTCGCTCCGAATACGTCATATTACCCTCTCGATTCCGCCGAGCGAATGCGCGAGGTAAGTTTAGTTAAACCCTCTGACATTAAGGACTTCGTAGGGCAATATGTAACTCCTGATGCGACTGTGATTGTCATCGCTGGAGATATCAGTGCCGACCGCGCGTTTTCAATGGTGGAGCATTCGCTTGAAGGTTGGTCGAATGCCCAGTCGAAAACACCAAGAGTGTTTCCGCCAGCGACAGAAAGTGCTAGGAAACTGCTAAAGACATCGATTCCATTAGCCGACGACAAAGGTAAGGGAGCTATAAGTTTTGGCAGGCTGATTAAGATGCCGTCTGATCAAAAAGATTTCTCCACGCTCCTAATTACAGATTGTGCTCTGAACAGTCATCCCATTTTTTCTCGTCTGATGCAGCGTTTCAACAGCGAAGCTGGGCTATCGGAGAATCTGTCCTTCGAGGATTTAGATTCGAGGTTTTTGCCGCTTTCAAATATGTTGAGCTGGTCGCTGACACTACCTGTGGAGTCGGCAATGATGCCCAAATCGGTACTGACTGTGCAAGGCGAATTGAATCGCTTTTCGCGCGCTGGTATGACCGCCGAGGAGCTGCTTGAGGTGAAGCGTTATCTAACTGCTGCTCTGCCAGTCAAATTTATGGATTCAACATCTGACGCCGCCAGAAATCTTTTAAATGGATATTTTCAGGACAGCTCGTCCAATTTTCTCGGTGATTTGATCGCGCGCGTACGGAATGCTGATTTGGACACGGTCAATCGCTTCATAAGAAACGACTTCAAACCTGGTCAGGCGGTACTGATTGTGGCCGGACCGGCACAGGCTCTGAAGCAGGTGTCGGTACAGAAAAACGCAGCTAGTGCGCCTAACTCGAACGTCGCGATACCGACAAATAGCGCTTCACCTTCAGCCGACGACAATTAGACAAAAGGTTTTCTGGCTTACAAAAAGGTCAGTGGAAATCAAGAAAAGAGATGCTTGATTAAAGAATCGAGAGAAGTCAAGCGAGCAAAAAGGTATAGCTTAACGAATTATCAGTAATGCTTTATATCTATTCCTGTTGGTTGGCGTATGCAAAAGATAGTGCTCGTTTTGCTTGTCAAGCGCTTTCGAGAGCCTTCCTACTAACCTTCTCGGGATGCTTGCTGTCATATGTAACGAGCGTCGCTAGCATAGAAGCGCTTAAACAGAGGATTGTAAACATGGCAAGAGCTTGTCGTTTAATTAATGTCCTAGTGCTCTAACCCTCACAGGTTGACGTTCTGGAGCTTTTCAGTTTATGGTGCATCGTTGAAGAACCCATTTCTGTTTGAGTTTGCCGCCTCTGGCGTCTGGTTTGACTTTATAGCGCGAATTTGGATAATATGCAGCGGCGGTCGGTTCAGACCGGTATAGCTGGCGTTCGTACGCACAACGCGTTTTTTACACACTTCGTGGTTGAGAAGGTATTCCAGTGGCGTTAACAGAGATGACTGCGACAATAGATAGCGAACAGAATTCACTAGAGTTTGATTCCGTTCCAGAATTCTTGAGAGATGCTCACATGCCCAACCGAGACAATGCTGCCGTGCGCATGGCGTCTCGTATGTTCAATCAGAAAACTATGGAAGAACAAATGTCTAATTTGCCCCCGATCGAGTCCGAAGCCCCCAAGTCGGATGAGCTCGAAGCCCTCTGGCCCGGCGTGCATCAAGATCACCATGATTTCACCCCCAAAGCAAAGCGCGGACCAAGCTTCTATCTGACGATAGGCTTTGCCGGCGGTGCCGTAATTTCTCTAATCGGCGTTTTCGCTGCATTCTCAATCAATAGCTGGGTTGTCGCTAATAACAAAGTTGATAACAAGACAGTCGTTGCCATTGCTCCAGCGGGCGCACCACAACCAGGCACACAATCTTCTGCAGTAGCAGTTGGTGAGGCTTTAATTCCATCGGCTCCTCAGTATCAAGTGCAAGCTGGCGATACACTCGCTGGAATTGCTTACAAGAATTACAAACGAGTCAGCCCTCGACTGCTCGATGAAATCGTTAAGGCTAACGGCATGCGTAGTGCCAATGTGCTTAACCTCGGACAGAAACTGAATTTGCCTGAATACCATCCTGCCGGACAAATTGCTACTGCTCCAACTGGTGCCGTACAGCAATAAGTGCCTGATGAATTTGTTGCAGCGAGTCTAAATACCACTGATATCTTTGCTCGCCTGGCCGAGCAACTAGAGGGATATGAGCATCGTTCGCAGCAATTAGATCTGGCTCTCGATATAGAGAGAACATTTGCGCTTGGCAAAACTGGATTGTTCGAAGCTGGCACGGGGACCGGTAAGTCTTTTGCCGCTCTAATTCCAGCAGCTTTGTCGCATAAGAAAGTAGTGATTTCAACGAACACAATTTCGTTGCAAGAACAGTACATCAATAAAGACATACCGGCGCTGCAGAAAATTCTGCCTTTTGAACTTCAGGTTTCTCTGATGAAGGGGCGTTCGAATTTTCTGGGCATCAGACGCTGGGATGATTACATCAAAGAGTTTGGTGTTGATGACAGGCTGATTCATTGGGTAAGCGACACCGAAAGTGGTGACGTATCCGAGTTAGACTTCGTGCCTCATTACGAAGTCTGGAATGAAATCAATTCTGATTCGGATGATTGTCTGCGCAATCGGTGTCCTCAATACAACAACTGCTTTTATTTTGATTCTCGCAGGCAGGCGGACAAAGCCGACATTATCATTGTTAATCATGCACTTTTGTTGGCCGATGCCGCTTCTATGGGCATGATTTTGCCCAGCTATGATTTGCTGATAGTCGATGAAGCGCATCACCTACCTGATGTCGCCACCAATGCTTTCAGTTTGAGTTTGAGTAACCGTGGTCTGCGTGCATTGTGCACGAAGGCTATTAAAAAGGTGAGTGCGCCAGCAGGCATTATTCATGAAATTGAAAGTCAGGGCTTTGCTTTCTTTCAACATCTCAACCAATCTTCCACATATGCTCGTACCAGAGTGCGCAAGCCGATTGAAGAAGCAGCAGATCTGGCCGATACTTTGCACTTACTGAAACGTTGGCTGGAAGAACAAACTTTTGAAAATTATCTTGATGTCGATCAAGCGCGCGAGAAGGCCAAGTTAAAAGCGAAGTCGATAGTAAGCACTCTCAATGCTTATCTCACTCTTTTGGACTATCTTGCTAAGCCTGACCCCAATTGGGTTATCTGGATTGAACGCAATGATTTATCTGGTTCACGAATTGCTGTTGTTGCAGCACCGCTAGATCCCTCAACTTATTTGAGAAATCAATTGCTCGAAAAAGATGGCCTGACTTCTTCAGTATGGATGTCTGCCACTCTTGCCACCGTCGGTGAAGACCCTTTCGATTATTTCAAGCGCACTATCGGTCTCGATAAGGTCATTCAAAGTCAGGTTCCAAGTCCATTTGATTACGCACACCAGGCTTGCATATATTTGCCTCAGCGAATGCCTGAGCCTAATCAAAAAGAATTTCTGCCAAGGGCAGCCGACGAAATCGAACGCATCCTCGAAGTCAGCGAGGGCCGCGCCTTTGTACTTTTCACAAGCAGGGCATCAATGAATGCCGTCTTCGATATGATTGGACAAAACCTTGCTTACCCCTGTATGAAGCAAGGCGATATGCCACGATTGAAGCTGATCGAATGGTTTAGGGCAACTGATTCGGCCGTTCTTTTTGGTACTTCCAGTTTTTGGGAAGGAGTATCAATTGATGGTGATCAATTGAGTTGCGTTATTATCGATCGCATTCCTTTTCAGGTGCCCGACGATCCAGTTTACGAAGCCCGCTGTGACGCTTTAAAAGAAGACTCAGACGGACGAAGTTGGTTCAAAGACCTCGCTTTACCTCATGCCACCATGCGTTTGAAGCAGGGCGTCGGTAGATTGATTCGCACCAGTACAGACACAGGCATGGTGGCAATTTTAGATCCACGAATGACTAGCAAAGCATATGGTCGGGCAATTCTTGAATGCCTGCCACCAATGCGCATTGTGCGCCATCTCGATGAGATTTCTTTGCCGACAAAGTCCAAACTTTCGATGCGTTAGTCTGGATTCTCAGAGTGCTGTTCTTCGATAATCTCACGAATTTCTTCGGCGTGCGCTTCTTCGCTTACTTCATCAACCACGTTTGTTGTGTCGCCAACGAGTTCAGTACCGGCTGAACCAATGTTGATGTCACCACGCACAAAGCACACAGAAATTGGGCAGTGGTCGAAAACGTAGCGGGCAATGGGGTCTTGTGCGAGAGCAAAAAGTTTTTTGGTGCCTGTGCCTGATGTGCCAAGAAATAAAAGGTCGGCCTGCATTTCCTTGATCGTGGAAACGATGCCTTTGGCGACCTGGCCAATTTTAACCATACCGGAGGCATTGACACCTTCCGAGCGAAGCTTTTCGACAATAGTTTCGACCTGTCTGGTCGCAGTATTATATGGACGATCGGTTGAAATCAGTTGGGCGACAACCCCCACTTTGACTGGATCGGGGACTATTCTCAAAAGTATGAGCTCGGCGTCTAGAGCTTTTGCCTGTGCGGCAGCCATGCGCACAGTTTTTTCGCTACGCTTGGGACTACTGAATGCCACGACAAACTTCATCGACTAATTCTCACTCATGCGTGCCAGATAATTCTCAGTAAAGCGTAGCTTACTGCTGCCAAAATTGCTGCTATTGGAATTGTAAGGATCCACGCTGTGGCGAGCAATTTCAAGGTCTGAGGATTTAACGATTTAGCTCCATAAGCAGGTATTGTTCCTCCTGCAACTGCCGAGCTAAGAGTGTGTGTGGTGCTAATTGGAGCGCCGATGTGCGAAGCCGCGAGAATAATAAGCGCGGTGCTCATTGAAGCACCAAATCCCTGAGAGTGACTTAAGCGTTCACGGCTGATTTTGGTGCCTACCGTACGGATGACCCGCCAGCCGCCTATAACCGTACCCAGAGCCATTGCTGAGGCTGCTGCGGCCATTACCCAGAAGGGTACGACATCAGCTTTGTAGCCGTACTGGGCAAAGTGGGTTGCCAGAATAAGGGTAACGATGCCCATTGTTTTTTGACCGTCGTTGCTGCCGTGACTGAAGCTAACTGAGGCGCTAGCTAATATATGTAACCAGCGCATGATGCTTGAATGTTTTTCATTCTTGCTGCCATCTGCATTTTTGACTCTTTCTTTTTCACCAGACAATTTCAATGTCACCCAGGTCAAAAGCGCTCCTGCGCCAAAACCGACAATCGGGGATAAAAATAATGCCGTTATAACCTTCCAGAGTTCATGCCAATCAACTCCGCCCATTACATCTTTTCCACTCATACCGGCAGCTGTTAGCCCAGCGCCAAAGAGGCTTGCAATGAGGCAGTGAGAAGAGCTCACGGGGATGCCATACCACCACGTAATGAGATTCCACAGAACGGCTGCAATCAATACTGCCACCACAACTGGTAGTGTGACGGCGTCGGCTGGAATGATCTTGGTAATAACCTTGGCAACGGCGGTGCCGACGAGAAGCGCGCCTAGAAAGTTTAGACAGCCACTCATGACAATGGCTACCATCGGTTTTAGCGATTTCGTATAAATGATTGTCGCTACAGCATTGGCCGTGTCGTGAAAGCCATTAACAAAGTCAAACCCCAGCGCGAGGATAATCGCGAAGATAGCAACAATAGTTTCTATGTCCATATACGTTGGTAAATCGCTCTTGCAACGGGCGCCTTAGTAATGATCGTCCGTGAACAACCTGAGTGTTTAATAGCAGTTCTTGGTTAAGACCAGATTAAAGGCTGGCGAAAGAAGGCAAACAATCATGTCGCACATAGGTGCGTTTGAGTTTTGTGACTGCTGAGCCTGTCGGAATCTAAGCTGTTGCTTCGACTGGTTCCAGATAATCAGGATCGAGGTAAACCCAAAGTTCACCTTGTCTCCAGCTCAGTGGCATGTGCGACAAATACTTGTAAACTAGAAGCTGTCGGATGATTCTACGTGCTGTGGGATTTTCCTCACCGCGGCGATCATTTGCTAATCTAGTGCGAAGATGTATCGCTTCTCTCTTGGTCCAGCAGTAAGCAGGACCAGGATTTTCGCCACGGGAACGGCAAAGTATTGCTACTTTCCCTGAGGGCTGCGGCCAACCTAATACAAAATAGACATCATTATTCATAACAGACACTATGATAATTGATGCACGCAATAAGTCTAGTGAAGCCTAACCAATAATGGAATCTTTCGGGAACATACTCATCTTTCATGCCGGGGCAATCGGCGATACGCTACTGGCCACGCCAGTTTCAACTGCTTTGAAATTGAATTATCCCGGTGCCAGAATCACTTACTGGACGCATCCAATGCTCAAAGATATATTGCTTGGACTGTGTCCGAGTATCGATGAGGTCATAGATTACGACCGCGACGCCAGCGTTTTTGATTTAGCGAGAACTTTTTCTCAGTTCAGGCCGGATCTTTTTATCGATTTGACTAATTCGAACAAAAGCAAATTGATGACGTTGTTTAGTGGAGTCAAAACTCTGCGATATGTCAAGCAAGATGCAAACGCACGGCCCATCCGGCATGCCGCAGAAAATTTTCTTGATACGGTTCGACCCATTTGCCGAGAAATTCCTGATAACCTTTTTCCGACCATATTTCCTGATGCTATTTCAGAGGAGGTTCTCGACCGGATCCTCGAAGAGCATGACATGCTTTCGTACCCTTTGATTGGTATCGTCGCCGGTGTGGGTAAGATTCGCCCGCATCGCGCCTGGGTGTTCGAATGCTGGACATATCTGCTCGTGCACATATTCGGTTTCAAAAAATATCTTCCGGTGCTTGTTGGCGGGCATGATGAAGTCGAACTGGCGAAAAGACTCAATGATTCAGTGGACGGGAAATGTCTGAACCTCGTTGGCAAACTCTCGCTTTCTGAGACAGCCGCTATTTTGAAGCGCTGCAAAGTCATAGTAAGTGGTGACACAGGACCGGCGCATATGGCAGTAGCTGTGGGTTCTCGTGTGATTGGTTTGTACGGACCCACCTTTCCTGAACGCAGCGGTCCCTTTGGTTGCATGGACCTGGTGCTCGATCAAAGTGACAAATGCGAATGTCATGATGTGAAGGTCTGTCGCTATACGAATCCAGGCGAGCCCGGTCAATGTATGTCGCGCATAATGCTCGCCGAAGTAATCGACAAATTGGATGGCGTACTAGGCCTTAAGGAACCCGGCAACGAAAGCGGATATTAGTGACAACTAGTAATTGCTAGTAATCCTTAGCGTGTGCCATTAATGAAAGCATCAAACAGTCTTTGTTGATTCTGCAGTGGCATGTCTGGTTCAAATTCGTTCATCTTCAATGTATTGCGACGGTTATAGGCATTGAATGTGGTGCCACTACCGGTGGCAAGACTGACTAATCTTTGTTCAGCAGTGCCATTCGTTCTGCTGTAAGACATCAAGCTTAAAGGATTGGAGTGAGTATTCAGTTTTTCGGCGCCGCGATGGGCCGCATCACGCATTTTTCCAAGAAAGGACGAGACTGAGGTTGCTGATTCTTCTAGCCACGATTTCTTTGCTTCAGTCCAGGACGCAAAGTAATGACGGCTATAGATTTCCATTTCAGACTCGCTAGGAAGTTCAATTCTCGATTGAGTCATGAATCTGGTTTGGGCTCCTAACGCTGTTGCATCGTGCACCGTGTGGGCCCGGTTGATGGTGACGATCAAGTCCGCGTACCTTACGTCTCCGAGCATACGACTGGCGATATTGCCCGGTGTATCACCAGCTTTTACCGTGTAGCGCAGGCGACTTTCAGAGGTTGTTCGTAAGTGATTGCCCATGGAATTTTTCATCTCCGCGTTTTGAACCGTGTCTTCATGTATACGCGGGGCAAAATTTCTGGACAAAAAATCGCATAATCGTTCGATAAAGGCGTCTGGCGCGTTGACAAGAGGCGCGCTCGGGCATATCATTTTTTTGCACATTTATTGTTGTGCCTGTCCAAACTGGAATCAATCTGTATATATCTAAACGTGGACAGGTGTTGCCGCTCAAAGGCTTGTCTGATGGGTATAAATAGAAAGCGATGGCCCCCGTGCCTGTCAATGAATTACTACTTTTATCGTGTGATGGCTTACAGTTTTTTGCAAACCGAAGAGGCTTTTTGTTGTGGCTAATCCTGCAGTTGATGATGTTAGTACCAGAGTCGAGCCAACAAAGCCCAATAATCCGCTGGCGCCGACGCCATTGGAGCAAGCTGGTAAGCCAGTAGAGGTTGCCAAAGATTCTACTCCCAGATTTGAAGAACAACTTGCTAGTCGTACTTTGCCTGAGAAGGGCGCATCTGACCAGACCGCGCAGGCGAACCAAAGGCAAGCTCAGCAAAGCGAAGGCATCTCACCAGGGACCCCAGCCAAAGTCAACGATCTGGTCGGAACGAAGTTCACCAATAAAGATGGGACAACGTTCGTGACCAAAACCGGCGATACGTACGATATGAAAGTAAACTCCGATAACGTCGCCACCTTAACTCCCCGAGCAGGTGATGGGTCCGTTGTTTCCGGCAAATTGGAGAGGGGACCGAGCCCAATAGCCGAGTCCTCGGATTCCAAGGTTGGATCATTGTCGCAGACAGACGCGAGCAAGAAATTTACAGACCCATCGACTACCGATTTCAAAGTTACAGGTGTGGACGCAGTCACCCCAGCCGCGCGCTCAGAAAATGTCCGCCCGGAATCTGATGGTCAGGGACGAACGGAGGCAGGGCAAACCGGACCCAAAGCTAACCTTCCCGATGCACCTGCTCCCTTGAATTCTCAAAAAACTGCACAAGAAGCCAATGCCCCTGTGATATCGGGCGTAATATCCAGGTCGGATGCAAGCCGCGCCACTAAAAATACAGATACTGGCGAATTGCGACCACCTTCAGCTGCTGGAGCGAATGATAGTTCACTGCTGTCGAAGACATCTGCCGATCGATTGACTCCGACTGCGGATAAAACCAGCCCAACCGTCGATAAGATTCCCGCTCCTGTTGCTGTAGTGAATCCATCTCCATTGGCTCCAGGAAATCCAGGAGCAGTAAAAATTGATGATCCTAATCGGCGGGCAGATCCTTCTGGCGCCGACACACAGCGCGGTCTTGGTGACACTAAAGCACCACCAGTTTTGGGCAAATCGGGGGATGCTACATTACCGTCCGCACCCGCTTCGACACCAGCTCCAGATAAGTTGACTCCGGATAAAACAATCTCAACAGGTGATAAGAATCAACCTCCTGCTGTTGCTGTAGTGAATCCATCTCCATTGGCTCCAGGAAATCCAGGAGCAGTAAAAATTGATGATCCTAATCGGCGGACAGA
>JARLHI010000074.1 GCA_031292355.1 Candidatus Obscuribacterales bacterium | reverse complement strand
GGCGTTGCAGGTCACACTTCTTTTCGTCTTCCTTGCGGATGATCAGGTAGAGCCCGCCTGTGATGGCGACGATGGCAACAAACAGCAGGAATCCAAAGATCAGCTTCATGGTGCGTCCCTCCAGGACGGGTGCTACGCGGCGTACTGCCTTTTCGCCGGCTGTCTGAATGTACGGATGAGCTCGAACGTCGTGAATCCGAAGAACACGATGACGAACAAGGACAAAACGAATTGAGCAAGACGGGTCACTCCGATGAAGGCGAGTGACAAGATTGCAAGAATTGAGAGCTTGGTCATGCTGCCTCTCTTTTGAGAACAGTTGAATGCAAATGGTGATGAACTCGAAGAACCCAGGCGATGAAATCGTCGCCTGATAGCGTGCTTTTGGCCTCATTGCATTTGCCACAGCACGATACGACATTGTCGGGCTCATAGCCGAGGTCATTGTTCCAGCGATCGATGCCGTTATAAACGAAAGCACCCGTGAAGGAGTTGGAAACTCCTGTGGTGAACTTCTGAGCTGGAACACAGCCACAGTAGTAGCAATCGCCGGCAAAGAGTTCGAGGCATTGGTTTTGGGACAAATTCCACAGGTAACCTCGGCTTTTAGCTTGCCGTTTGTAATGTGCGATCAGCTTGTTACGAGCCGCAATTCCCTCGCCAAGGCTGGCGGAAGGACGAGGTTTACCTCTAAGTGGGTTTCCCGACCTGTTAAGACAACCGCAGCTCTTCTTTTGTCCATTTACCAGCTGGCTTGTTGAAGCTGTGGTTGCGTTTCCACAGGAACATTTGCAATTCCAAAGCTGTTCGTTTCGCTTGTTCTTTCCGCCTTTGCAAATGACTTCCAGCTTGCCGATGAAATTGCCAACAAAGCCTTTTGTGGAAGAACGCGGTCGTCTTTTGGAGGGATAGGTCACTATGCGGTTCCCTTCAATACGCTCTGAGTGTGTTCTTTGTTGAGCTTCATCCGCCGGAAAGGTAGGTAGACCCAAAGCATGAGCACATTCAGCAACGTATTGCCGAGCGCAAACATGACCGAATTGGCTTCGG
>JARLHI010000073.1 GCA_031292355.1 Candidatus Obscuribacterales bacterium | reverse complement strand
GTCAGTCCGTCACTTAAAGCGGGCTACTTATTACTGTTTCCGGTCTGCGCAGACCTAGTGTTTCCGTAATGCCCCTCGGCTCGAAGTGGGCAATCGCTGCTCACTCACCGGTTATGCATCTAGTATAGCGAGCTTTAGGCGCCGTTCCACTACCCCAGAAGACAGTTAATGGACATGCACTTGGCAAATTTAGAATGGCTTTGAGCATGACGTGTAAAGAGGCTGAGAGGCAGTCAAGCTCTCGATCAACCGTGGTGGCTGCGGTCGCGGTATTTCTATAGTCATGCAGTCTCCTAAAATGCTGCTTTGGATATCTGATAGCGCGGAAACGCATATACTCGCCACCAATGTCCATCCAAACTTCATCTTGGGCACCAGTAACTCTGTTAATTAAAATCTGGAGCCTGGTTGTTAGCAATCTGTTGAAGCCATCGTTCTCGGCTGGACTTCCTGGTCCTGCCCTTGAGGTTGTTAATGAACTCAACTATCGATTTTCTCTCGCCCAGCTTGAACAGTTCTGACGCCACTCTAAATACCAGATCTGGGCATAAATGAAACTGTTTTACTTCGGACAAAGTCTCCAGAGCGGGTCGTCTATCACCCTCTCGCAACGCCAGCAGGCTCGTGTAGACCTTTGCCTGTTGTTTGGTCGAGGGATAGTCCCAATCGTGTAATACCTGCGCACAAACTTTTACCAGGTCATAGCGACCCAGGCTCAAAGCGGCATCGGCAACGTATTGATAGGTATAAAAGGGGGCACCATTGGGTTCAGTTTGTAACGACCTGACTCCAACGTTGATAACTTTTTCGCGCCATTTATTTTTGTATAAATGAGGACTCGTCCAGATTTGAAAATTGCAATGATGCACGTGACCTCTTAACCATCCCGCCGATGGCTGCAGTGCGTAAGCTCGCTCGGTCAACTCCGCACCCGTTTCAAAATCTACCCATACGATAAACGCACCAGCATTGCCGATGATGTCACCGTTAGCAGGATGTTTTCTAACCTGTTCCAGCCAGGCTTGTCGTGCAATGGTAAATCGCTTTGGCGTAAGGTGATTTGCAGTTGAGCTAAGAGGGCCTCCGAAGTTCCTTACCTCTGGCCTGTTGTCGATCATCCAAAGGACGTGTTCGAACAATCTGTGCTCAGCGCTCTCATGCTGCGAGTTGCGTAATACTTTTTTCCAGTAATAGGCAAACAACTGAACTCGAAGATCCATGTCTGCAGTGTTAGCTCTAAGTTGTTCTTCTACACTTTCAATTTCCGAGAGTGACAATGTATCAGCTTTGCAATAGAGCTGAAACCATCGCCATTGTTCGTCACTCATACTCGGATTTTGGGGCATGGTTTGTTCCGTTTATCTTTTTTCTCGCGACCTGTGGTTCAAGCCAGGCGATTAAATTGCATTGTCAGTTCACTCATATACGCCAGACGGTATTCCACCCAGCCTGGTTCTGGTGCAAACTGAAACGCTTTAACGAAGATGGTGTCGTCATTCTCATCGACATATATTTCAGTAGGAGCGGCTTGACGATGTGACTCCTCGTACATGAAAGCGACCATCCGTTCGTTGTCGATAATAGTTCTGAGCAAAAGAAGGTTTTTTTCTTCGTCCGAAATTTCCGACATCGGTAGAATATCTTTCAACAAATTAGCGAAGTTATCAGCTAAATTTTCTTGGGTCATCCGTATGTAGCCGATGCGACCTTGCATCTCGCGTATGAAATTGTGCGGCTTTATGTCTAGAGATTCGCAATGCTCATTCAGACCAAATCGTATACAGTAATAAAGGTTCTGCCGAACTTTGCGAATAAATCGTTTTGATGGATTTAGTTTCTTGTTGACGACGATTCCGGTGACTGACTGTCGCATTGATTGTCGCAAAATTCGTGTTTTGTCCAGATTGCAAACAAAACCGCAGCCTTCAACCGCCTGATAAATTTGAGGCAACAATGAGACTAAATCTTTAGCACCAGAGATGGTGATGTCATCTACGTAACGAGTGTAATTATAAACACCTTTCAGCATCTCTAAAATCCTCTCGTCTAATTCCAGCGCCGCCAGATTAGCGAGAGTTGGGCTTGTGGGAGCACCTTGCGGTAGGTGATTTTGGTACGTGCACAAATTGGCAAAAATAACCGCACTCGCCTCTTCCATTCCGAAATACTTTTGAAAAATATCTTGGATCCTGGCAGAATTTACGGTGCCAAAGAAGTCTTTGAGATCAATATTTATCACTACATCATGACCAACATGGACTGCAGCATTTGTGGCAACCGAGCGTCCTTTGACACAACCATGCACATATGGAGGCATGACTACAGTGGCCAGCAGTCCATCCAATATTTGGCGTTGTATTCGTTTCAGTCGACCGGTTGAAGCCGAGATTTTTCGAACTCCACCCTTTTTCTTAGGTCTTTCAAAATGCTCGTAATAAACGCTTGGATCTTTTGCAACGTCAAGCACAAATTGATGGACCAGTCCCAATTTTTGGCACAGCCCAGCAACGTCTAAGGCGCTCAGCGCCGTTTTTGTCTCATCGTAGTCCACAAGATTACGTGCCCATAGTACGTGAGGTATCCTGACTCGACTGGCGACTCGCCAGTCATAAATCCGTAATCTCCAACTTCTATGCCCGTTTATTTTTTGAAGTAATCTCAAAATTCATCTTAAATTCTGCGATCGACCAACGCGACAAAAAAACACTCCGCAACCTTGTGCAATAATGTCCGCTGCGCAATACATCAATCGATGCAAGCAGACGGGATTTTATGAGTCAATCTTTGAGGACATTTGTTTTATCGGTATTTACGATTTTCCTTCTTACAAGCTGCTCAAGCGGAAACGAAATTGATTGCATAAAAGATCCAAAGAGCGCTGTTAATAAGAGCTTTTCTATAGATACCAAACGAATGATTTTGGCTACAACCAAATCTGACGGCATATTCAACCTTGAATCCAAATTGCAGGAAGACGTCAAAAATGGGTACAAACTCAGTCAGAAGGAATTTGGCAACGTGGGAGCGGCAGCCGATGTTGCAACCCACAACGATAAATACGTAGGTATAGTCAGAAGTGAGGTCCGCCGGGCTCAAACCACAGGACAAGTAACAAACATCAACGTAAATGCGCAAGGCGTTCGCACAAATGAGCCATTGGAAGTCGTCGTCTTAGCTGCTGATCACGTTAAGACTCCCAACCCCACTTTAAAAGTTCGTGTCGTGAATAAACGTTGTGCCGGTTCCGAGGTTTGGATACTCGCTCGAGACGTGTATAGATTCGGACACTTGATTGATTTCAGTCACCGCTAATAGTGCCATCTTGCTCGGGTATCATGGATAAGATACAAAACGGCCAAATAAAAAGACCACCCGAATTGCTTCGCGGCGGTCTTTTCACTATTGCCTGACTGCCTCTTGCGATAGAGGCTCAATATTTCTCTAAGCTTCAGTCAGTCCGTCACTTAAAGCGGGCTACTTACTACAGTTTCCGGTCTGCGCAGACCTAGTGTTTCCGTAATGCCCCTCGGCTCGAAGTGGGCAATCGCTGCTCACTCACCGGTTATGCATCTAGTATAGCGCGCTTTAGGCGCCGTTCCACTACCCCAGAAGACAGTTAATGGACATGCGCTTGGCAAATTTAGAATGGCTCTAGGGATGACTCGTTTCGGTGGAAGAAGCAGTCAAGCTCTCGATCTATAGTGGTGGCTACGGTCGCGGTGTTTCTATATTTAGAAATGCCTTTAAAGTGTTGCCGGAGATATCGAAAAGTATCCGCGTGTATATGTGTAGCGCGAGCATGCACTGTGCTCCCCTAGATGTTCGTCGTTTTCTGTCAGTCAAGCCAGGCGATTTAATTATTAATTGTCTGTATTTATCAATAACGGAAACTGCGGTTTTCTCTATTACTGCGTCTTACTTGGCTTGAATGATGACCGGTGGATTCCACTTTCCTGTCAGCGCCTCGAGTTTTGGTGCATAGAGCCTCATGCACACATTGAAGCTATCGGCTGGTGCAGGTAGCCAATTCAATTGAGCGTTTGGCCCTGGGAAATTGTGCTGAATGTAGATGTCCAGCGAGCCATCACTGTTTTTGACCAAAGGCATCCACGAACTTATGGCGAAGCGTTTGATGCTGTTTGCGCACTGGAAGCCATCTTTATCGTAAACAGTTAAAGACCAGAACGCATCGACTGGTGGCAATTCTTGTGCGCCAAAGTGCAACACATAATTTTTACTACCATCTAGCGGTTTGCCAGATGCATCCGAATTATTCAACGGATAAATAGCGTCTTCCGGTTGGTTGGCACCAAGTCCAGCCATAGCCACAGCAGCGCGCTTTAGATAATAGTTACCGTAGACGCCCATGGTGTCTGCGTTTACTGACCAACCATTAATCGGGCGTCCTAGTTTTGGCAAGGTCGCTACCATCAATTTAAGCTCGTCGGTTGCTCCTCGCTGCAAAGCTGCCTGCAGGGTCTGTGGAAGTTTGCTGGCATCAAAATCTTGACCTGGCACGAATCCAATGCGCTGCAGTCGCGAAATGATAGACCAGTCAGTAACATGTGCTGGATGCAGCTTCATCAGCCTTGCTGCGTATGCAAGGTAATCGGCGATATTCAAGTTATTCACTTGTTCCAGCGGCGGCGTTTTCATCTCGATGGTCGGATCAATCTTGAATACAAGGGCATGTGTTTTCTTGCCCCAACTTGAGAGTGGAGTGATGGTGTACCCATCCTGAATTTTGTTCACCGCGGCATAGTCATTTGGTCCGTCGGTCTTTGTTCTGCCGATAATCCACAAATAAGGGGTGGGCGCAATGATGCGCTCACAGCCGGTTGGCAAAGTTCCAGTCCAACTGGGTGGTGCCACCAGGAAGTTCTTTGCTGTGGTGCCGCTTGTACGCCAACCGGGGGCTGCAATTACATCGCTCCACATGTCGAGCATTGGCAACAAATAATACCGCCCATCTGTATCTGGTGCTGAGACTATCATCGGCTCTTCAGTTAAATCTAGCCACGCAGGCGAATATAGTGTGTCGAAGTTCGGACGCACCACCGTTTTGAAATCGGCATTAGGGTATGCCCGCATGTGCGAGAACAAATTCGCAGGGCCAAATCCGGGCTTTTGCCCTGGTGCTAAATTGGTGCACTGTTTGCGCGTGATGTCCATCGTAATGAGGGGATAGAAAAAACTGTATGCTTCTCGTCCGATTGAATACGCTTCTTTTTCGCTTATTGCATTCTGAAGCACTGCGGGTCGTTTTGCTCTATCTGAAGTTTCTGGTTGCGCTACTACGTCGCCAGAGGTGACGAGCGTAACGGAGAAGATTGCTAAGGCGATTCTTTTGATCGAAATACTGTTCATTGCGTCCTGCGTTGGATCGTGGCCTTGTAAGCTTACTCGATCGGCAGGGGTGCGTTGTAGAGATCAAAGCGAAATCGCACTCGAGAAAAATCGTTCTACGTCTTTAGCGACGCATCATTGTTCCCATCATCATGCCGGCTCCCATCATGGTAAACATGCTCGCAAACCTAGTGACGCCCGTCAAACCCGAGTTGTAGCCACCGCCATTGTTACTGCTCTTTTTGGTTGCCTGTCCCTGTTGCTGATTAGAAGATGGACCCGTCAAGGTTTGAGATTGAGCTGGCTGATTGGGCATGCCAGCGTTGCTGAGGTTATTATTCATTGCGGTCATGCCCATCGGGCTAGCATTAGGATTGTTGCCGGGTGCACCATTGCCAGTATTGACATTGTTATTTTCAGTGACTCCGTTCGAGTTGGAGTTAGCAGAAGCACTAGCATTCTGGCTTTGGGTTCTGCCAAACATTGGTTGTACATTTGGGTTATTTGTCAGTGATTCGAAAGCCGCTTTGCGCCACTCCTGAGCAGTTTGCGTCTCAGTCTGACCTGTTTGAGAAAATCCTTGAGCGGGGCTTGTAATGGCTGCCTTTGGCGTCTGTGGTATCAATGGCATCTGGCCGCCCGCGTTGGGCGTAGATGCAGAGTCAACACTCTGAGATGGCAGTACGTCAGTACTTGGTGGCAATGCCTGCGATGGCAGTTGGTAGTTACGATTGGCACTCAAATCAAATGATTCTAGTCCTGGTATCGCAGAATTACTTGCACTAGTGACATTTGAACTTGGGACAGCAACTGGTATCGCCGCACTACTAGCTTCCGGAAAAGTATCTGGTATTGCGGAGTTAGTTGCGTCAGGAACAATTAGTGGAAAGTCTGGTGCTGTGGTGTTACTGCCTGCGTTTGAGGAAACCGGCATATCATCTGCCAAGGCGAAAGGAGCCATGACGGTGTTGATAAAAATAAAGCAAAGCGTCGTAGTAAAAATGGTCGCTGTGGCAGCATTTGTTTTCATTTCTCTGCTCCGGCAAGAGATTAGCTTTCGAGCTATTATTTGAGCCTTAGTTGTACTAAGGTACTGTTTTTGTCATGCCGCACATATAGGGCGATTCCCACGTGCGTAGTGAAAACCCCACTTCAATCCCTTGAAAGAGCGGCAAATTGATCACAAACGGCGCTTTTTTTCTCGACAGGACTTTCTAACTTCAAATTCCACCAAATGAAAAGACCACCCGAATCGCTTCGCGGTGGTCTTTTCACTATTGTCTGACTGCCTTTTGCGAAAAGGCTCAATATTTCTCTAAGCTTCAGTCAGTCCGTCACTTAAAGCGGGCTACTTATTACTGTTTCCGGTCTGCGCAGACCTAGTGTTTCCGTAATGCCCCTCGGCTCGAAGTGGGCAATCGCTGCTCACTCACCGGTTATG
>JARLHI010000072.1 GCA_031292355.1 Candidatus Obscuribacterales bacterium | reverse complement strand
TGTCTTGCGAGGACGTCGTATCGAACTGGACTTTGTGCGAGGGATCGCCATCCTTGCTGTAATGGCCTTCCATTTTTTCGGACTTGTGGATATTCCCCACTATGCAGCGCCTTTTGCATACATCTGCTCAGTCGGATGGGCGGGGGTTGACCTTTTCTTTGTGTTGAGCGGCTTCCTTGTCGGCGGTCTGTTGCTCTCCGAGTTCACGCGCACCGGCCACGTTCGATTTGGTAGATTCTTTGCGCGGAGAGCGCTTAAGATCTGGCCGAGTTACTACTTCTACCTTTTTTTCCAGGTCATAGTCAGACGACACCCCATATCCAGCTTTCTTGTCCAAAATGTCACAAATCTTCAAAACTACTTAGGTACCAGTCTCTCCCATACATGGAGTCTTGCAGTTGAAGAGCACTTCTACATTGTCCTCGCCGGACTCGTTGCACTTTGGATGAGCCACAAGATTTCTCAAAAATCATTCGTCCGGATTTGCATTGCAATCTGCGCCGCGGTTCTCGTTCTTCGTATCGTCCTTGTTGCCCTCGGACTTACAAAAGGAATTTACGGCTATACCCACACCCGGCTCGATAGCATGGTCTTCGGAGTTGTTCTTGCGTGGCTCTCCTTCTTTGACGCTCCCAGATTCCAGGCAGTTTTAAGAGGAAAACTTAAGCTTCTCGCATGCGTCGCGGTCGCGATGATTGTTCTCCTCGTCTTTCCGGTCAAATCAGGAATTATGCTGTCCGTTGGTTTTACGCTTGTTTATTTTGGTGCCGGAGCAACAATTCTTTTCCTTATTGGCCATGCCATCAGCTTCAGGCAAACCAGGGTCTATCGCTTCGTTGCGTGGATCGGGCTCTACTCGTACACCATTTATCTTTGGCATCATTCTGTAACATCTCCGATCCAATCAGTTTTCCTTAAACTCCATATCCCCTCTACAATTACCTGGTGGTCGCTTCCATTGGTGGAGGCTGTTGTTGCAGTCGTTCTGGGAGTTGTCGCCAGCCGCGCCATCGAGTGGCCCATACTCCGTCTGCGGGAGCGGTGGATACCGGACAAACAGACCTTGGCAATTGCTTCATCGGAGAATGGAGCGGAGTAACCATTTCGCTCGGCACTGAAAAAATGACTTGTGTGTAACGAATCGCATAAAATCATAGAAGTCACAAACTCTGAGCGAATCTTGGCCGGCCGATCAAGCCAGACACAGTCGAGGGACTTTGGCTTATGCGGTTAACCCCTCGACGCATCGGACGGCACGTCAGTGCCACTTTTGTTAAGTCTCTACATAAGGAAGCTGTGCCATGAAGAGTAAGGCGGGGGCGCCATCTCAGATTTTCGTTGTCAATTGCTGGCATGACTCCAACAAGGGCGATGCTGCAATCAACATAGGTTTGTTGAACGCCTTGGTCGTTAATCGTTTGACGAACCAGCTGAAACTGGCATCGTACGCAATTTACTCCACCGACGAGGCTGAGACGTATGCATTTCGACATGTCAAGGCAGCGCACCCCGAAGCGGAGGTTGTGACCACTGCGGTTCCCGGCATGGCGGCCTCAGTGGGGCACAAGGCCGCCCTGCAAATGGCGTTTCGTGGATTGATAAAGCTAATTATTCCAGGGCTTTTACCTGACAAGCCGATGGAGAGCGTAATTCGTGAGAGTTCGGCGGTCGTGTCGACAGGCGGACTATACTTCGGCTTTGTGAAAGGCAGCTTCGCTGACCAGGCTTATCATCTCTTTGCTCTCTCGTATCCAATGTTGTTTGCGCGCCGTATCGGAGTTCCATATGTCCTTTATGCGCAATCGTTCGGTCCCTTCCACGGACGCTTTGCACGATGGTGGATGCGGCGATTAGTGTCGAATTCAGCCGGTACCTGGTCGCGCGAAAGCTTTTCGCAAGAGATGCTTCGCAAATTGGGCGCGAAGCCAGAGAGGCTCAAAGTCGTTGCCGATGCTGCATTTGGCATCCGAGTAAATCCTGACTGCGAGGCGGTGGACCTTTCGCACTATGGACTGACACCAGGTGCCTATGTTGCGCTTTCCCTGAGGGGACTCGGATCTGCCGGTCACGATAAGAAAATTGAAGAAAACTATCGCACGGTCTTTCAGTGCACCGTTGAGTGGCTGGTGAGAGAGAAGGATCTCAACGTGGTGCTTATGGCACACACGATCGGGCCTTATGAACTGGAAGACGATCGAGGCACGACCGAGGCAGTATGGAAATCGCTAAGCTCAGAAGTAAGAGCAAGAAGCGTACTTATACTTGACGACCTCGGGCCGAACCAGTTGGCCCAGCTCTATGGGGCGGCAAAATTCGTCATTGCCACCAGGTTCCATGCTGCAGTGCTCGCAATTTGCGGAGGATCGCCAATTGTGGCAATTCCATATTTTGGGTTGAAGACGCAGGGATCGTTGCGAGATCTGGGTCTTGCTGATTTTGTCATTGAGCTCGGCTCGCTCACCCTGGAGTCGGTTCAGCAAAAGTGCAATGCGATCCTAAGTGCGGAAATCGCAATGCGCGACAGAATCCAGGCGATTGCCCAGGAGCGCTACAAAGCCGCCATGCAAACCGGCGAAGACCTGGGAAAGATTATTGCGGCAACCAGCAATCGTTAGCCATGCGGCCGGGTTGGGCCTGTTGCCAGACGATGATCGATCAGATCTTTTTTGCAGTCGTTACAGTATGAATGTGATGGCAGGAGAAGTCTATGCCATGCGTAAACAGCGCGCTACCGCTGGCGGGTCGTTT
>JARLHI010000013.1 GCA_031292355.1 Candidatus Obscuribacterales bacterium | reverse complement strand
GAATAAAGTTCGGCGTACGTTGGTGCGGTGACATCGCCAGCAATGCCAAGCAGAGAGCGGAAGGCGCTGAACGGATAAAAACGCCTGTTAAAACGGAATGTAAACTCGTTGAGGTAGGCTTGAAGGTGCTGGTGGCTGACCCCATGATGTATACCATTGAGCCACGTCTTTAGATTCGAGAAGACGAGATGAACAATCGGTAAATACTCCTCGGCAACTTGGGGATCGCCTCTTTCGGCAACAGCCATGTGTTTATAGCCGCGATTGGCAAGGTTGGCGTAGCCAGACCAATCATCGGTTGTAATCACTGTCTTCGCAGCAACGGCACCCTCGATAAAACCGCAAAGCGATTCTGCGCTTCGGTCTGGCACGATGGCAAGTCGGACACGTCCGGCGTAGCGACCGCCTTTCCGTTTATCGAGTTTAGTTCCCGGCTTACGCTGCCGTACTTCAACGGCACCAGCAACAAGTAGCTTGTCGTGAACGCCGCGCCCCTTGCCGCGTGTGCGTCCACCGACCCAGCTTTCATCGACTTCAACATGATCGCAGGCTTCGCCGCCGATCCGATCTTGATCCGGTCGAACCATGCCCGCGCGAAGCTTATGGAGAATCTGAAAGGCGGTTTCGTAGCGGGCAAGCCCAACTTGGCGTTGAAACTGCGTCGCCGACATACCCTGTGTCTGGCTGGAAACCAGATAGGCCGCCCAGAACCAAACGCTCAATGGCGTGTGGGTGCGCTCCATTATCGTCCCTGCTGTTAGTCCAGTATCGCGTCGGCATTTCCGACAACGTAAGACACCGGGACGGTTCGCAAAACGAAATGGTTTTTCCGCTGCCTGACAATGAGGGCAGACGAACCCGTCACCCCATCGCGACTTTTCCAGATAGGCGGCGCAGGCCGCATCATCAGGAAAAAGTCGCTGAAACTCGGGCAGCGACTTCGGAAAAGTAAGATCAGGGCGTTGCAGAATATCCATCCCCACACCCTACATCTAGGGGCTGTGGGTTGCAACCGGATAGGCACGCTTTGTTCTAAGAATGCTCGATTTCAAAAGCCTCAATGCGGGATCTGCTGTTCCAACGCTAAATCGTAATCACGTTCATTCCCTTCCGACCGCTATCCCCAAACGGCAAATAGTTGAAGAATTTGACAGGGTAGTTACTCCTCTGTTTGCCAAACAGCACCAAAATACGAAAGAAAATACTACTCTCATTGAAATTCGGGATGCCCTACTTCCCCGCCTTATCTCCGGCAAACTGCGCGTAAGCGGGGATAAATGACCGAAATCTTCGCCCTTCCTCAATTCAAAATGCACGGTGCGCGCCATGTGATTGAACTGGCAGGAGGGGCGATTCATATCCAGCAACAGGTTGAGGCGTTGGAAGAAGCCGTGATGCGCTCGCCTAACCTCGCCTTGGATTTAGCGCGGTCTTTGGTTGAAAGCGTGTGCGAGACAATCCTAACCGATTTGGAAAAGCCTGTTCCCAAGGGCATGGACGACCGATTAAAGGCCGTGTTTGATCAAGTTTTGATCTGTCCCACCAACACTGACGAGAAAGAAAAGGTTGAAGGTGCGCTTCAAAGCCTACGCGATGGCTTAAATACATCAATCGGCGGCATCACCACTCTTCGCCATGCCGCGGGACTTTCCTCACACGGGAAAGACGGCCACACCGAGCCGCTGGCATACGTCCACGCGGCGTTCGTGGCACAATCCGCCGACGCCATAGTCGCCTTTCTCTACCGCTGCCACCGCTTCTACAAAGGCGTTCCCAAGCGGCTCATGCGCTATGAAGACGATCCTACCCTGAATGATTATATCGACGACAGCAACGAACTCGTCCAAATTTTCGAGGCGGCTTACAAGCCCAGCGAAGTCCTGTTCAACCTCGACCGCGACGCATACAAAAACGCTCTGATCGAACTAGCGCAGCAGGTTGCTGCGGATATTGAACAAGAAAAACGCCAACAGGCAGGTTCTGGGGGGCATAGTGTCTAGCCTCACCTATACGGAAAAGAGTCTTTTTGAAACGCTGTTCGGCATGAGCGACGGCTATGTAATGGGCGTGGAAACGTTCTCGGATGCCAAATTTTCTACATTCTTCCGCGATACAATCAACATCAACATTGATGACGTAAGATACGGTTGCCAATCTAAGGCCAAGCGTTTGCGCTCTTTCTGGCAACAAGAACCTGATCCACTGGTCGGTAAGGTTCTTGGGGAAATGCTAAAACTATGGGTTCACAAGCAACAAGACAAGGCGGCTGCAATTAAAGATCATACTTATGTCGAAACACAAAAGGCCGTTGTTCGACTGGTGGGAAAAACCGCTGAAACAACGGCATCACCGGAAGATGATTTACTGAGCAGAAATTTCGGCAAAATTAAGCTGTCTTCCCTAGGGCTGGAATCTGCGCTTGAACCTATCCTCGAGTCCCGCATCAAAGAAATCCGCGTTTGCCTCGAAAAAGACGCCTCGCTAGCCGCAATCTTTCTTGCTGGGAGCGTGCTTGAGGGGTTGTTGCTAAGTTTCGCCATCAAGAACCCCCAGAAGTTCAACCAATCATCCGCAAGTCCCAAAGATAAGAAAACAGGGGATGTTCTAAAATTCCAGGAATGGGCACTTAGCTCGTTTATCGACGTGGCGCACGAAGTTGGGCTGCTTGGCCTCGACATCAAAAAGCACGGTCACTCGCTACGCGATTTTCGCAATTTTATTCATCCTTATGCCCAAATGCACGCGCGCTTCGCGCCGGATATAAATACCGCAAGAATTAGTATGCAGGTCTTGCTGGCAGCGATTGCCGACTTGAGTGGTCAACGCAAGGGGGCATCGTGACATCTGCATCAAAAAAGATTATCCAATTTGCCGATATTGGGATTGCCGATGCCGTGGCTGAAAACAAAACCGCTTCGCCTGCTGCAAAAAACATTCCTGTAATTGATTTGCCTGCCGCCCAAGCCAAAGCCTTTTTCTTAAAGGCAGAGAGTTATTGTAATTTTGATTTGCCCCCCTACTTCGTATTCGGGACACTGCTGGCCTCGTTAGACAAAAAATTGACAGGCAAAAGTCTCTCCAATTTTAGAGAGGTCGATCACAGCCCAAGAGACCACGATGATCTAAACCATATCATTCTGAACAACAAAGACGGCAAATACGCATGGCGTCCCTTGGAGCTTATTCATCCGGCATCTTACGTTTCGCTTGTTCACACGATCACAGAGCCAAGTGCATGGCAGTTTATCTGCACCCGCTTCCGTGAATTTTCGCAGAACCCTAAAATCGAATGCGTAAGTCTTCCTTTGGCATCGCTTACACGCGAGAAAGACAGGGCGGAACAGGTATTCAATTGGTGGGTTGAAGTTGAACAGCGTTCTATCGAATTTGCTTTGGATTACGGTTATCTCATTCAAACCGACATCACGGATTGCTATGGGGCAATATATACTCATGCCATAGCATGGGCTTTACACGGCAAAGCTTTTGCAAAGATAAAAGCTAATCGAGACAATAGAAGCCTGATAGGGAACCAAATCGACAACGGCATACAGGATATGTCGCATGGTCAAACAAATGGTATTCCTCAAGGTTCCGTTCTCATGGATTTCATTGCCGAGATGGTTCTTGGATATGCCGACTTGGAGCTATCACAAAAAATTACCGCAGCAGGCATTCAGGACTACCGCATTCTTCGCTATCGAGACGACTATCGCGTGTTCATCAACAATACGAGTGATGGCGAGGTGATAGCTAAATTGATTACAGAAACGATGATCGATCTCGGAATGAAAATAAACCCAGCCAAAACATTCTCGACCAATCGCGTTATTTCGAGTTCTATCAAGCAAGACAAGCTCTTTTGGATTGGGCAGAAACGAACCGAACGCAGCTTACAAAAACACCTACTGTTAATTCATGATTTGGCTCAAAAGTTTCCAAATTCTGGCAGCCTTGCATCTGCGCTTAACGCCTATCATCATAGGCTTCTGAGATTCAATAAAACGAAGGAAGCAATCCTGCCGCTTATCAGTATTTCCTTGGACATCGCCCTTCACAACCCTAAAACCTACTCGATTACAGCCGCAGTTCTTAGCAAGCTGCTAAGTATGCTTGGCGGGGACGATCAAAAACGGGCTGTTATGCAGAAAATTGAAAAAAAGTTTTCGCAGATACCGAACATTGGCCATCTTCAAATTTGGTTGCAGCGCATCACGTTGATTTTTGACAAAGAATGGAATTTCCCTGAACCCCTATGTCAAGCCGTAGCTGGGCAACCTGCCGCGATATGGAATAGCGACTGGCTCAAGGGTGATATTGCTTCACTCATGGATGCCGAGAAAATAATCGACAGGAAGAAAATCGACGCCCTGTCCGAGATCATTCCGGTAAGCGAAGTCGAACTATTTATGTCAAAAATCTGGAACTATTAACAGGAACTCAAGATGAGCGTAATCACCGAAGATATGCTGGAAAAAGCCAACCTCGCTTGGTTTGAGTCCCTTGGCTATCAAGTCGTTCACGGCTTTGATATAGCCCCTGCGCCTGATGGTGAAATGCCGGAGCGCGACAATTATACCCAAGTTTTCTTGCTGGAACGGTTACGGTTTAGGCTTGGCGCAATTAATCCTCATCTTCCCGCATCAGCAATCGAAGACGCCGTTCAACAACTGCTTACGCCAAACCTTCCGACGCTAATCCAAACCAACCACCAATTTCACCGTTGGCTGCGCGACGGCGTAAAGGTGCAATTCCAGCGTGATGGTGAAACGGTGGGCGATGCTGTACGCTTAGTTGATTTCGACAATGTCGAAAATAACGACTGGCTGGCGGTCAACCAGTTCACCATCAAGGGGGCGCACCACACTCGCCGCCCCGATATAGTTTTGTTTCTGAATGGCCTGCCTGTTGTGGTTATAGAGCTTAAAAATCCCGCCGACGAAGAAGCAGACATCTGGCGCGCCTTCGATCAGTTGCAAACCTACAAAGAACAAATTCCCGATCTGTTTTACTCAAATGAAGTTCTGGTCATATCGGACAGCACAACGGCACGGGCAGGATCACTGACCGCCGATAAGGAGCGCTTTAGCGCATGGCGCACAATTGAGGGTACAGAGCTTGACCCGCTAGGCATACATCGGGAATTGGAAACGCTCGTGCGTGGCCTGTTTCGGCGCGACTATTTTCTTGAATATCTGCGCGATTTTATACTGTTTGAAGATGATGACGGTAACACCATTAAGAAAATTGCCGCGTATCATCAATTCCACGCCGTCCGGCTTGCGGTCGCACGGACTCTGGTTGCCTCTGCGCCTGACGGCAACAGAAAAGCGGGGGTTGTTTGGCATACGCAGGGGTCGGGCAAGAGCATCTCGATGGCGTGTTACGCCGGAAAGGTAATGACGGCTCCCGCCATGCACAATCCGACAATTGTTGTCGTGACCGACCGAAACGATCTGGACGGCCAGTTGTTCGGAACATTCGATATGGCGAAGGAATTACTCCGCGAAACGCCCATTCAAGCGGATAGCCGCGAAAGCCTACGCGATCTTCTGGCGCAGCGACCTTCTGGCGGTATTGTTTTTACGACCATCCAGAAATTTAGCCCCGACGATGGAGAAAAAGAGTTCCCGATGCTATCCGACCGCAACAACATAGTGGTCATCTGTGACGAAGCACACCGGACACAATACGGGATTGAGGCAAAACTCAATAAGAAAGGTGAATACACATACGGCTATGCCAAATATCTGCGCGACGCTTTGCCAAAGGCAACCTTTATCGCTTTCACGGGAACACCTGTTTCATTAACTGACCGTGACACTCGCGATGTTTTCGGGCCAGATATTCATGTCTATGACATGCTGCAAGCCCAAACTGATAAAGCCACAGTTCCAATTAGCTATGAAAGCCGTCTCGCAAAACTTGAATTGAAAGAAACTGAACGCCCCAAAATCGACGACGAAGTTGATGAACTGACGGAAGACGAAGAAGAAGGTTCTGCCGCCAAAATCAAGTCGCGCTGGGCGGCTTTAGAAAAGCTGGTGGGGGCAGACCCGCGCATTAGGCAAATCGCGGAAGATTTGGTGCAGCATTTCGAGCTTCGGCAGGAAAGCCTAAGCGGCAAGGCCATGATTGTTTGCATGAGCCGTGATATTTGCGTCCATCTTTATAATGCCATTGTTGCCCTGCGTCCCAACTGGCATGACGCAGACCCTAAAAAGGGCGCGATTAAAATCATAATGACGGGGTCATCCAGCGATAAGCCCCTGTTGCGTCCGCACATTTATTCCAAACAAGTGAAAAAGGAACTGGAGAAGCGATTTAAGAATTCTGCCGATCCGTTCAAGCTGGTTATTGTGCGTGATATGTGGCTGACAGGCTTCGACGCCCCCTGCTTGCATACGCTCTATATTGATAAGCCGATGCGGAGCCACAACCTGATGCAAGCGATAGCCCGCGTGAACCGAGTGTTCAAGGATAAGCCAGGTGGCTTGGTGGTCGATTATATCGGCATTGCCCACGAACTAAAGGTTGCCCTCAAGGAATACACGTCCAGCGGAGGCACAGGCCGTCCCACCGAAGACATAGAGAAAGCTTTTGATCTGTTCCTTGAAAAGCTCCATGTCGCACGCGGCATGTTGCACGGTTTTGATTACGCTGATTTTGAAACCGATGCCTTTGAACTCCTTGCTGGCGCGGCTGACCATATTCTCGGATTAAAGGACGGCAAACAGCGTTATGCGGATTGCATCATGGCTCTGTCGCAGGCTTATTCCCTGTGCAGCACATACGACGAAGCTATTGAATACCGCGAAGAAGTTGCCTTTTTACAGGCCATCAAGGCAACTTTAGTCAAACAATCGACTGCCTCCAGCAAAATCAATGACGAACAGCGCGAACATGCTCTGCGTCAGATCGTAAGTCGTGCGCTGTCGTCAGGAGAAGTTATCGATATTTTTGCTGTCGCTGGTGTAAAGAAACCAAACATTGGCTTGCTGTCTGACGAATTTCTGAACGAAGTTCACGCCATGCCACAGAAGAATCTAGCAGTGGAATTGCTGGAAAGGCTCATAAAGAACGAGATTAAGGCGCGGTTCAAAACCAATATCGTGCAAAACCATAAATTCTCTGACCTTTTACAAAAGGCGCTGAACAAATATCGCAACCGCGCCATTGAAACAGCGCAGGTCATCGAAGAACTGATCGCTATGGCTAAAGATTTTAATGTCGCTGCCGCGCGCGGCGAAGAAATCGGGCTTAGCACGGAGGAAATGGCCTTTTATGATGCCTTGGAAACAAACGAGATTTCCGTTCGTGAACTGGGCGACAATATTCTGCGCCAGATAGCAACCGAGTTGACCGACCAATTACGCAGGAACGTATCCGTAGACTGGTCTGTCCGAGACACCGTCCGGGCGCGTCTGCGCATCCTCGTCAAACGCATCTTGCGCAAATACAAATACCCGCCTGATCTTGAGCAGAGAGCAATTGACCTCGTTCTTCAACAGGCGGAAACACTATCAGAAGTATGGGCCGAGTGACCAAAATGCTCCGCACTCAAAATAAAAAAGAGACTGTTTCTGAAACAAAATTATTGCCCCTCAAGAGGAGCTTCTATGTTGAGAAAAACGCTGTCGATGGAGCGACTTCCAAAAATAACGTAGCATGGGACTACTTTCAACATGAACATACGGTTGTTATTCTTGGCCCCCTAGGAGCTGGAAAAAGTTCAGTTTTTCTTCAGGCTGCAGAAGCCTGCGGATTCCGATTTGATCCGGCCACCTATTCCGAAAGTTATCCGGCCACTGTTCCGATCATTATCCGGCCACCGTTCCGAAAGTTATCCGGCCACTGTTCCGATTTGATCCGGCCACATCTTGTGGTTGAGGATCAGGG
>JARLHI010000071.1 GCA_031292355.1 Candidatus Obscuribacterales bacterium | reverse complement strand
GGGTGATGCGCTATGGTCACCAAGCTACTTCGCCGGAAGTTGCGGCGGCGCGCCCATTGAAATTCTTCGGCAATACATCGAGCAGCAAAAAACTCCACACTGAACATCCAAAACAGGGCGGTTGTACCGCCCACGCTATCCATCCCCGCCCTTAAGGACGAGGCTTGCCGCGCTCTTGGTCAACGGAACGATAATTGTCCAAATCACACCTTGATGTGCAATTAGTTTTACGGCTCACTAGTTGAGGGAGCAAACGTTATTAATTCAGCTATTTTGCCCTCAGCAGATATGCGAATTAGATCGTGACCTTTTACCAACACACTTTCATCTGCCTGCACCAGGACCCATGTAAACAAAGCGACATCGTGGTGGGCGGACACATCACCTACATCAAACCGGCCTCCCGGATATTTTCCTTGAAACGCAGCCATATCTTCGATCATAGTCTCGCGCCCGCCGATCACATGTTGAGGAGTTATATATTTGGCATCCTCGGCGACAACTTCGGCGACAAGAGTTTTCCGTTCCTCAGCCGAGATTGGCTTCCAGCCATCGACATAGCGTTGGTATAATTTCCAGGCTTCCTTATTTTGCATTTTTGATGAATCCTTTGTTCCACTTGTTGCGGGTGGCATTATCAGGCTTGCTGCCATAATAAGGCGTTCGGTGCTAAGTACTGAGCGAAAATCCTGTAGTAATAAACACTATTACAATAGTACACTATTTGTAGAAATGTACAAGCAATTCGTTAAGATCGAGGTGTTTTGAAAAAGCAAACTGAAAGCGATATCAATGAACGCAAAGACCGCCTCATCGAAGCGGCATCAAGCGTTTTTCTCAGATATGGTTATACGCGCACGACGCTTGGAGATATCGCTCTTGAAGCCAAACTTCATCGACCTAATCTGTATGCTCTTTTTCCAGCCGGAAAAGACGAGCTCTTCGAGGCTGTGCTCTTAAATCTCGTTGAGACCGAGGTCGAGCGTTATCGCCAGGGCACATCAAAGATGAAAACGCTTCGGCAAAAGCTTTTGCACTGTGTCTCGCACTGGACAATGGGTGGCTTTCGCATCATAGAAGCAAACCCCGACGCACGCGATGCTTTCAACATGGCATATCCCGCAGTGCGCAAAATGTATGAGGTGTTAGTTCACTTTTACGCCGAGCTCTTAGAGGAGTCAGTGGCAACGTCCACTCTTAAAATGTCGTCCGAGCAGTTGGCGCGTCTTCTGGTTTTCTCAGTGCGCGGCATCAAGGATATTGCCACCGATACTGATACCATGCAAGAACTTTTAACTCTCGAAGTCGACTTATTTTTGGCTGCTCTGCATAAGCCGTAAGAGGATTCGATCTACCCAATGAGGTTAGCAGCACAGAAGAGGTAAGCTCTGCCAATGACAAACGCGTCGGCTGGATTGCCTCCGGAAAAGGTTCTGGGGTCATCTAAGTCCAAAAACACTGAATCGCCAAAATCTGATTTCAGTTTCGGCAGGTCTTCCTTACGTCTGCTAGTGACGCGCGACGTCCGAGCTTCCGCTTTTGATACGCCCGCCGAAGCTAGCTGGCCTTTACCGGTATTCCCTCTTCACGGAAGACGTACCACCATTTCAATCTCGACTTTGATTTCTGGCTTGTAGAGCGCCTGGACACCAATCGTCGTGATGCTGGGCATCGCGTCTCCGAACAGTTCACGTAGCGGGCTAACAGCTTGCCCGAACGCTTCGCTTGTCGCATTCACGACATAAACGCGCAGCATGACAATATCTTGCGCACTCGCCTCCAGTTCCTGGAGTGCGGCGGCAAGGCTAACAGTTGCAAGCTTTGCTTGGCCAGCAAGGTCTTCGGGCACGCCGTCGCGGCCAGGCGTCGCTGCAATCTGCCCGGATAAGAAGGCGAGGCGGCCTGGTTCCGCGACACTGATGTGTGAAAATCCGAGCGATGCCATATCCCACATTGTTGGAGGGTTGCGGCGACTCACCGACGCTGAACGGGACGGAATGCGTGCGATTGCTTTGATCTCGAAGTCGAAGCCGGCAAGCCAGTTGACGCCGAGCGCAGTCCAGCTCGGATAGGGAGCACTTTTAAAGACTTCACTCTTTACGGTCATGAACGTGTTGAACTGCTTCTCCGGGTCTGTATGAAACGTCGTTACATCAACGATATCATCCAATCCACATCCGCCGGCGAGCAGCGTGGCTTCCAGATTGGCAAAGGCCAAACGAACTTGAGCTTCGAATTCTGGCTCTGGCGAACCGTCTGCGCGACTGCCAACCTGGCCTGACACAAACAATAAGTCGTCCGACCGCACTGCGGCAGAGAAACCGTACTGCTCATATAGGGGGTTTGGGTTGGCTGGAAACACTGTATTACGCTGGCTCATTATTAACTCCTATTCGACAATTTTCGTTTAAACACTTCTTCGTAGAAATGGCTTCATAGCAGCTTTTCGTCGGGTGCGACTGCCAGCGAGCTAAAGTTCAGGGCATGATCACTTGTTGATTCTGGTCACGCCCAACACGATGTTTCCTCTGGGCGGAGCGAGCAGTGGCGGCTACCCCAACCGCCGCCACTGCATTCGCCATTGCATCAAGTGCGCAACGACGGCCTAGCCCTTCGCTTTGAAGCTCCCGAACAGCCGTTTCATGTTATTTTCTGACACTTGGGACGGCAGCGGCACAACTTCGACTTTGGCGTCTCCAGGACCTTTTCCGATCGTGACAATCTGGTGCGCATTTTCTCTGGTCACAATACGGAGTATTTCCTGCGCGATATCATCACCAGAAATGTATTCCTTAGGCAAAGTTTGCAAAGAGCGTGTTCTCACAAAAGAGTCAATCACCAATTCGGTGATCCAAGGGCTTGATTCAGTGGCTTCAGCGATAAGAAATCTCGTCCAAGCAAGTTGGGCAGCTGCGGTGACGCCTAAAGCCGATACATGAGGAACTGCGTGCAATGAAAGGATTCCATTCAATTTGATGAAATGGTTGCCAGCTCCTAATGCTGGAATAAGCGCTTGGGTCAAACTAACATAAGGCAAGAAAGATCCCTGAATGACCTGACGAACTTCGTCTACCGGAACCTGCATGCAACTTGGACCTTGCCAAAAAGATCCAATTACGGACACGGCAGCTCGCAAATCGCCCTCTTTTTCCATTGCAGCGGTCATGGCTTTCAGACCTTGAAGGGTGCCGATGTCAGTTTCCACTGGAATGAGTTCGCCATTGGAGATACTCTTAGCAGAAGTGCCCAGGGCTTTCAATTTCTCTTTGGAACGCGATGGAACGAGCACTCGTGCGCCCTGTTGCAAAAACATCCGCGTAATCCATTCTCCGATCTCACCAGCTCCACCCGCAACTACGACGAGTTGATTTTCTAATTCATGTTGGTTTTTTTTCACTACTTTCCCCTCAAGTTTCTCAAGTGACACTTCGCTTCCCCACAGTTCCTCTGCGGTCCGCACCTCAGATATGAGCCCATCCGCCGTCAACGGTGAGCTCTGCGCCAGTCGTGTAGGTTGCGTCAATCGCTAGAAATGCAACGGCTTTAGCAACTTCCTCAGGCGTTCCGAGACGCTTCATCGGAACGCTTTCGGCCATCTGCTGGTAGACCTGCCCAGTTGCCTCTTTCGGCATTCCTATTTTCTGAAGTATGTCAGTCGAGCCAATTGGACCTGGGCTCACTGCGTTAACACGAATTCCTCGCGGTACAAATGCAGCGGCAATGCTCCGGGTAAGTGAGCGAAGCGCTGCTTTAGCGGCACCATAGGCGCTCAACATCGGCATGCCTTTCTCATTTGCAAGCGAGGTGGTGAAGACCACTGAACTTCCTTCCGGCATGAGCGGCGCCAGTTTCTGAACGATAAAATATGGTCCCTTGGCATTAAGGTTGAGCATTTCGTCGTAAACTTTCTCGGTCACCGCCTCATACGGGACAAATTCACCATATCCAGCGTTGACGAACAGCACATCAAGCTTTCCAAATGTATGTTTGACCTTCTCCGCCAAGGCATCCATGTCGGAAAGAGATGTAGCCTCGCTTTTGATGACGATAGCGTTATCTCCAAGAGCAGCTTGAGCCGCCTTGATCGTTTCAGGGGCGCGCCCAGTCACGATCACACGAGCACCTTCGTCGATGAATAATTTGGCAGTCGCCAAGCCTATCCCGGTGGTTCCGCCTGTGATAACAGCGAATTTTCCCTCTAACTTTTTAGCCATTTTATTTCCCCTTTTTAAGTTCCAGACCAATCAACAAGCTGGTCTGCGATAGTACGATAGTTTCGAAATAACAAAATAATTTGCTAACGACGAATGATCGCGAAGAGCCGCATAATTAGGCACCTTCGACTAGAAGGCCCCGGTAGATCCCCCCCTTGAAACGGTGTTCACGAACTTCTTTGTAAGCGGGACTGTCGTACCACGCCCTGGCTTCGTCCATGGTGGCAAACTCCGCGATGATCACACCTTCTGTAGCAGCGCCTTCCAGCACTTCGTAGCGGCCGTAAGAGGTAGTTAAAAGCTTCCCCGTATAACCGGCAAAAGTGGCGGCCACTTTTTGCCGATAAATTTCCAGCTCCGCCTGGTCGAGCGTTTTTTCTCGTATAAAAACAAAATACGCACTCATCGAGGCATCTCCTTCAATCCCTCCTCAACCTCCAAGACATCGGCAGGCAGAACGCTGTATATGGCTTCACTCGCCATACACTGGAGTACCTCATCGCCGAGGGCAGGCATGATTTCTTGCTGATCCACCATACGCCCGGTGAGTGTATTCGCCTTGCATGCGTAGAAGTGGCCGCTAAGCAATGAGTCATTGAAGAGCCCGTTAACAATGCGTGCAGCGCCGGTCTCCAGCGAATGCACAAGTCCTAATATCGGTCCCAAGATCGGCAAGAAGATGTAGTTGTAAAACAACCGGATTGGCACTGGTTGCGAATTTGCAGCCTGTGTTCCATTCGTGCCACCAGGGCTAATTGTCAGAATTCTCAGTGTTGGATGCCGTCTGGCGACATGCGCCATCCACAAAGTCCCAATTTGCTTAACCTCCCCGTACGCTGAAAAAACATCCATTTTCTTGCCGACATAAGCGCTTCCTGAAATCACTTTTCCGAACTCTTCGCTTGAACTCGACGCTGGTCGCTTGATCCCAATCTTTGACACTCCTCGTGCTGCTTCACTGCCGACGAAAATGGCAGCCTGAGTTAATTGACCGGAGCTAAGCAGCCTTTCGAGAAAAACAACATGACCGAGAACGTTCTGTGCAAATAGCTCTGTCACACCATCCTCAGTAATCCGCATAGGCTTTTCACCACCAAACCCACCTGCATTCATCACTATTGCGTCAACCGGATCTTTAAGTCTATTCAACGCCGCGAGCACTGATGCAATCTTGGAGACGTCCATGATAAGTACTTTGAAAATAGCGCGGCCGGTCTTGCGTTCAAGCTCTTGCTTTGCCATCAAAGCCCTTTGCTCATTGCGGCAGGCTAAATAAATGGTTTCAACCTCTGGCTTGAGAGCAAGCTGTCGTGCCACTTCTTTACCGATGCCAGCACTTGCACCAGTCACCAGTACGCTTTTTATTTTCATTTTGTTCACACTGTTGCCCTTCCTTGAGGATATGCAAGCACCAGATCCCATATGCCAGAAACGGCTGAGGGACAGCGGGTGCTAGATTGGTGTCACTCCAACGCTATTGGAACGAAACACGAGTTTCAGAACGAACGTTATAATACTAGACCATCATTTACAACGGACCGCAAGCGTTTTATACTGATCGTTATAAATACTTTACCGGAGCAAAGTCAATGACAGGCAGACCCAGAGAGTTTGACGAAAACACAGCTCTAGAAGCGGCAATGAAGGTTTTCTGGGCCGACGGGTATGTTGGAACATCTTATTCGTCGCTTGTTGATGCAATGAAAATGAGCAGACCTAGCATTTATTTGGCATTCGGAGACAAAGAGAGCCTATTTTTGAAGGCTGTGGAGTTTTACTGCCACAAACAACAGGCCATCAATATGAGTGCGCTCAATTCAGATGAAAACTACCAAAACCGCTTGGAGAAATTCGCCACAGGCTTGGTCAAAAATGCCTGCAACAAGAAACATCCTGGTTGTCTTGTAATTACTGTACTTGCGGATGCAACCGGTATTTCAACAAAATTCAAGAACAAATTGAAAGAGCATGTCAAAGCGACCGACACTGTTATTGCTGATCTTATTCGACGCGGTATCGAGGCTGGTGAGCTGAAACCATTCGCCAATCCCGAGTTACAGGCAAAAGTATTTGTTGCCGCTCTCAGCGGATTTGCCCTCCGGGCTCGCGCTGGAGAATCAGAGGAAGACTTGATGAATGTAGCTAAAGAGACCGTAAGAACATTGCTTGTTGACGCTTGAGGGTTCGTCCAAATGATGCAGCTTCCGTCCACGCTAATCACGTCCGAGCACCTTAGGCAATAGCTTCTCCAACCTTATCAAAACCTGCATTTTTCCAAGCAGTAGTGCCGCCTAAAACATTCATTAGCCGAGAAACGTCGCCGCGCTCCAAGATACTTGTGGCAATTGAAGACCGGTAACATCTTTCACAAACTATTGCCAGTGGTTGGTCCCGGGGAATCTCGGAAATACGATTTTCCAATTCCGCCACTAGATATTCCGACGATTAGCAAGCTAGACCCAATCGCAGTCTTCGTTTCTAGACCGAGAATGTAAAACATAACAGGTACTGCAATGATACTACCACCGCCACCAAGCAGGCCAAGAAGTGCTCCAGTAACCACTCCCGGAATGGAACTCAAGAGCATCTCTTAAAACGAGCAACTCGATGAGTGACTCCTCCCGACCGGAGACTCTATCTTGTTCCAGGGAGCTTTAGCAATTAACAATGCAGTCCCACACGTTCCTGACAAACCTGCGTAAGTCATACCTGTGCCTATGATCAAAGTAGAAACAATGAAAAACCATTTGTTTACCAGAGCGCCCGCGCCCAGACCAGTTAGAAGAATCAGCCCAATAGTTATTTGCGTCTGACGCTCAATGGAAATTCGTTTTCTGCCCTCTTTTAGGGGCAAGCATCTCTGCAGCTTTTCCGGCCCTGGTGCCAGAGCGACACACCAAAATAGCCGTCTTATCTTTGATTATCTCGTTGGACCATCTCGATTTTTGGATCAATTATTTGCAACAGAGCCAAGAGAACTTATTCTTGAAGGCCGTGGAATTTTACTCCCACAAGCAACACGCTGCCATTATGAGTGCGCTCAATTCCGATGAATCCGACCCAACCCGCCTCGAGAAATTTGCTGTAACCTCGGTGAAAAATGCTTGCAATAAGAAACATCCAGGTTGTCTTTTAATCACTGTACTTGCGGACGCAACCAGTTTTTCAACAAAATTCAAGGACAAACTGAAAGAGTTTGTCGAGGAGACCGACGCCGCTGTTGCCGATTTTATTCTGCAGGGAATCGAGGCTGGTGAGCTGAAGCCATGCGCCAATCCCGAGTTGCTAGCAAAAGTCTTTGTTACCGCTCTGAGCGGTCTTGCTCTACGTGCTGGTGCTGGAGAATCAGAAGAAGATTTGATGCACATAGCTAAAGAAACCGTAAGAACATTGTTTGTTCACGCCTGAACGTGACGGTCCACCCATAGTTTCGTTCAATTTGTAGAGTGTGGCTCTGTTACTAAAAGTCGTTTCAAATTCGTCAATGAGATCGCCAAGCCGACATGGAACGCGGCCAGATAATTTTGCAATTTAAAAATATCCATACCGGCAAACAAACGTGAAAACCGCACTAGGTCTTCGCGTGGAAAGTCAACGGGAATTTTGGCGAGAATTCTTGCTCCTAAATCTCTATTGACCGGCGCCTTGTTGCGATCGGCGCGGCCAAGCAAAGCTTGCAACTCTGCTTTATTGGGATCGGAACAGTATGCTGGCGTGCCGGGTTGTTGCCGCCAGGATTGAGAAAGTGTGCCGGCATCTACCGCGTCAAAGCCCATTGCATCCACCAGCTCCAGGACTGTCTGTTTTGCAACCCTATCGTCACCAGCAACTGGCAATGCGACGCGATTCTTTGCACTTCTGGGCAGTCCTTTTCGTATAAGGCTTTCGGTCATGATGCTGTTAAAGACCTTGATCACGGGGCGTCCGACCTGGCCCGAGACCCATTCGCTCTCGATCATGCCGTCTTCTATCTCTTTGATTTTGCCGTCGCGAAGAGGGTAGTAATTGCAGGTATCAATAATTGGTATTTGTTGTGGTAGCTGCTCCCACAACTTTTGAGGCAGTGCTCCTATCGCTTTCATTGGGATTGTGATGACGACCAAATCGATGTCCTTCCCTGCTTCAAGAATGTCGACGGGGTGGGCGCCGGTCTTTCGTGCCACCTCGCCCAACGTGGATGGACCGCGCGAGTTGGCGATCTTAACTGTGTGATTAAGCTTGCCGAAGTGCATAGCAAGAGCCGCGCCGATGTTACCCGCGCCAATAATGCCGATATTCATTTTTCTCTCCAGTCGATCTATTTGTTAGGGCAGAGCACAACTACAACGATCGTTGTACTCATACTACAACGGTCGTTGTAGTATTTGATCACTCCTTTAGTTTTGTGAAAGGGCCGATTCAATCGATGGCGCAAAAAAATAGCGACAAGCCCCTCAAAGAAGATGTAATCCTCGAGGCGGCAAGGCATTGCTTTTTGAACGAGGGCTACTCCAATACGTCAATGGACGCACTTGCCGCGCAGGCCAAAGTTTCGGTGAAGACTGTCTACAGCCATTTCGGCAATAAAGAGCAGCTCTTCCAGGCAATTATGGTTTCTGCCTGCGCTGATGATGGGCTGTTTACAAAAGCTCGCAGCCATGAGGAGCTCGCCTTAAAGTTTGCCTGGTACAAGGATAAAAGCGTTAAAGGTCTGGAGCAGGCCGGCATCTTGTATTTGCAGCATTTACTATCGGCTGATCATCTCGCTCTTTATCGCGTGGTTACCGCAGAATCAGCGCGTTTTCCCGAACTGGGGCGGCTATATGATGAAAATATAGCTTCGGGGCGGACAAAACTACTAACCGCTTATTTGCAGTCGATGACAGCTGAAGGAGGTCTTAGCGCAGATCGTAGCCACGCCGATGCTCTTATTTATGAGGGGATGCTGCGTAGTTCGATCTTTGAGCGGGCCTTGAACAGAATACATATCCCATCTGATTTAGAGATAAAAAAGCATGCCAAAAGTATGGCCGGCGCTTTTTGGCAGTTGCATAATTTACCCAAAACAGTTATTTAGCCTCTTCTTTTTTGCTGGGCACCATAAATGATGCGCCTAGTTCTTTGCCTCGTCGCCTAAGAAGTTCTCGGCTCAAGCGACGCGATGGGCCACCTACATTTTCACGATTGCGCCAACCAAGAAATCGCTTGGCTGACTGTCGTCAAGAATTCGTTCTTTGTCTTATTGTTTTATACCTGTCTGGTGCATTAAATTGCCGACTTTTAGCGAGCTGGGCCAGGCATCAACGACCGCTGGGCTTATTAAACTGCGTTGTGTAATATTGCACCAGACTACCGAGCGAGCCGGAATCACTCACTGGCAAAAGATTGGCAGGACGAAAGACACCTGCTCCAGTTTTGTTCCATGTTTCAATGATAGCTTGTTCGGGAGCGGCACCAGAGTCTTCGATACAATTCATGTGCCTCTTTGCCATCTCCACCCATTCACTGTCACTTTTAGCGGTGGCCTCACCATTGTAAATCATGCCCACTTGTAAGCCATTAGCCCTGGCGACGCTAGCCACGTCCAGTGCCAGAGCTTGGATCGCGGGGCGGTTGGGCGCATGGTTGGCACCAGTCGAAATAGCAGAATTCCCCCAGGCAAAGTCCAAGTGGAGAAAGGACAATGATGTGCCAGATTGCCTTTGAAAGGCCTTTACCCATTGCGCATAATCGGTCTTCCAGTGCGGCTGGTTGCTTACTGCCGGAAACGGTTCTACATCGCCAATTACAGCATTTGGAAAAGCATCTTTGTAGATTTTGATTATCTGCGCAGTGCGTTGGGCGGTATTTTCAATAGAGCCGTGACAGCAGTCTTTGCCGTTCCAGTAGCGGTGAAAATAGAGAGGTTCGTCCATCTCAATGTAATCGATGGTGCCGCCTGCCGCCTTGATTTTGGCAATCACATTTTTCGCCATGCCAGGATCACCATAGCCTTCTACGCCTTTGCCGCAGGGCTCCTGACCGACCCAGTTGAGTGCCAGCACGACCATGCCGACTGCAATATTCCTGGACTTCAAATCATTGATGATTTTGACAAGCACGTCCTCTGGAAGCTTTTTGATGTAGCCGGCGTTAAACCTCACGACATTCACGTGACGGGCAACTCTGTCCCACTCGTTGCGGGGTGCGTCGCCGGCAAACATCTCTTCGAAATCATGCAATGGCACTAACCAGACAGCCTTTGCCACCTTGCCCGTTTGGAGCACGCTTTTCTCGCCAGCTCTTGACTGGGATTGCGCATAGACCACACTCGGTCCCTGCGCATCAAATATGGGCAATCCGCAGCTCACGATCAGAAACAGCAGCACAACACTGACAAACTTTACAGACATCGGCACCTCCAAATGACCGACCAATTTTACAGATCTAACGTTGATTTAGAGTCTGATTTCGATTGCACGTCAATCGACAATTAATCATCCATTTTCTCATCACTCATTTTGTTAGCTTATGCGGTTTTTCGTGCTCGACTCCTTGTGCATTAATGATGTCGAACGCCGGTGATAGCCTCTGCTGGAAAGATTCATACATAACCGCTTTCTTTTCTTCTCTGTTTGCTACATCTTTCCAAGCTGATCTAAAGGAGATGTAGCCGCCAGGCGGTTTGTCTTCGTACCAGATTTCAAATTCAACTTGGTCCTCATTTGTTCCATGAATATGTAAGCCCTCGTATTCGCTATCACCGAGTCTCCAGGAAAACTCAGGAAAAGACGCCCGTAAGCTAGCGAGCATTGCTTCTTCAGACATTTTGGCACTTAGTTCTATCAGAATGTAATCGTTCATGTTTCACCAAATATAGTCAGTAGCGGCTCGGGGGCGGGGCAAAGGATAACCAACAATATTGACAGGTCTTTGGAGTGTCCTTGCCCATTTATTGCAAAATTCTTCCAATGGTGGAAACGCACCAAGCACATGTCTTGCTTTGTATACTCCTGCATCAGGGGTGGGCTCAAAACCAAAGTCCTGCATACGTTTCACCAGCGTTGAACTGGAGATATCGAGATCGCAATCGGATGGCTTGGGCAAAGCATCAAAATGATGACCCAGTTTTTTATAGATGCTTTCCGAGTAGAAAGTAGTAGAAGTTCCCTTCATTCCGATCGTTGCATCCTCCAGCCCACTCTCACATAAAGTCTTACTGAGTTCGGATTTGAATTGAGCAAATTGCTCTGCGTCTTTAAACCCCAAAGGACACGACTTATCAAACATGTGAGCAATTTGCTCTTCGGTAACACCAACTTTTTCCATGTCTTTAGCGAACTGAGAGCTGTTTCTCAGCGCTTCGTTTGCTTGAAGACGTTGCGCAAGTGGCTCGACTGCCTCCTTTTCAGGCATTTGCCCTTCGTTACCAGGTATGAACATTGGCATCATAGCGCCAGCTTTTTTGGCGCGTTCTTCAGGAGTCATTGGCACAGCAAGACCGTCTGCAATACGCGACGCAGCGTTGCTCACGTCTTGATTCAGTTGATTAGGGCTTTGAGCAAAATGATCGCCAATACCTGTAATTGCCAACACCGTAAAGTTGTTGACAGCATAAGAATCACCAGACAATTTGTTTATCACCGTCGCTGCACTATCGTGAGAGACTTTAGCCCCTTCTGCAAATGTTGTTGCCGCGTACTGGCTCACATCATCAAGAGTTACAGCCTGGCTGACTTCGGGCACATTTGAAATTTGAACGTTTAAAATCGTTTTGTTGTTACCCTTCAGGCTTGCCGGCACCGACGGAATCTCAGTACCTGCATTGCGTGCTGGAGCTTCATGTATGTGCAGATCCTTATAAGACGTAGCCGTTGCAGAATCATCTTTGCCTGGCGCATATTTACCGCGCCCATATGTTTTATCCGCGAGTTCTTGAACTCTTGCCAAATCAGCATCGCGAGCGGCTCCAGCGGGCATGTTAGTAACCCGCCCAAACTCCTCGACGAGTGCTTGAGCTGTCTTATCTGGCTTGGCCAGTAGTTCTCTTACATCAACACTTCTGGTAGCGGGATCTTTAAGCGACAGATCTTTTTCACTAAGTTTGTTTTTGCGAGAAGCGGCAACGCCTGCCATCCCCATAATCTGAATACTGTCATCTTGTTCGGCGATAGGCTTTGCTTTATCTCTAAGCGACCCATCGCTTGCATTAGTTCTTTGTTTTTCGTTAACAGACATCGTCTGCCCGCTAGCATTTCTTGCTTTCAAGGCGTCAGCGGATTCGAGCTTTGCACACTTGCTAGCTGCCAGTTTCTCATTAGAATCGTTGCCATCTTTGGTCGACATAGAAAAACCATTCAGAGATTTTCAATATACCCAGATGATAAGCAACCCAGAAACCCGAGCATAAAAAACGAAGTGCACAGTTGGGCGCTATTTGCTTGTTGACCTTATTATCGATCATGTTAGATTCCGATGCATGGCCGGGCGAAGCCTTTTAATCAAGCTGGCTCCCGAGTCAAGGGTTTGAAAAACAAAAAGTGGAACAAATAGGGGGTACCCGCTTACGATAGTGCATTACCGAAATCACCACCAGCGGTGCACCTCGAACATAGCGCAAAAAGTGGTGACATGCTAAGAGACCGGACGCTTGTTGTAAAAGTGGCGCTATGAAAAAGCAACATAACATTGAGATATGAGACTCATTGAAAAAGCGATTCAAAACTACGGTTTTTGGGGCTTCTTTTCAAAACTAACGCTCTCTACAAGACCTTCTTTCTTGTACGGAGATTCTCCCATCATACAAACAATGCGGCCCCATGGGCGTTCAAAGACAAGCCAAGGCGGGTAGCCCAGGCATCCATCCATCCGGGCTGGTATGAATTTGCCATCTCCAAAGCACACTTTCAGTGAATCTCTGCTGATAGCACACTGGTCTGATGACCAGTCAACGATAATTCTTTTCTCGTCATCACTTATCCCTGCTCCCCAAAAGGTATTTGTCTTTGGTTCTACTGGCACTACGTTCCAGTTGTGATGATTTGCGACTCCCAGCTTTTGACCGCACGCTGCTGAGATCTCAGCTTTTGTCCATTGCCCATTCAATGAGTCAATCATTTTGATTTTTCTCTAAAACAACTGCTGATTTTTCTTTTGAAACGACTGGTACAGGCGGCTCTTTGCCGGTCAAGCGTTTTATGCGAGCAACTGAATCGACTGAGCTTAGCCATCCAGAAAAGTATTCGTATCGATAGGCTAATTGAGCATCAGCTAAAGCTTTATCTTTTTGCGCAGCGCTCTCGTAGCAAGCGCTGCGCAGTTCGAGAATATTCACTTCTTGAACGCCATCCTTGCAGTTAGAAAGCGCAGACGTACAATCGGCAATAGCTTTTGTCCAATTCTTAGTTTCATGGTAGAGCTTTGCTCTCGAAAAATAGCCGTTTGAATCTCCTGGCTTGCGCAGGTTGCAAAAGAATTACGGCGAGGATAAAACAAAACATGCCGGACAAAATTCGAATCATAAAGACTGCTCCTTTCTCGGTTTTTATATCTGAAATCATCTCGGTCACCCGGTGCGCGAGTAGGCAACCCATTGACCGTAACAGAATTTATTGTTCAGACTTGGTCAACTACCACTGCAGTGACTTGATTTGTTTCAAACCTACATTCAAAAATGGTGTCAGGCTGAAATGGGTTTTCTCTGAATGTTGTGTGCTCAATTGCTATTTTGGCATTGTCGACATAATCCTGCGCGCCCTTTGACGAAAGCAATGTGATGTTCTTAGCTTACGTATCGACGATCTCAAATCGGAAAACAGCTGCGTCATCGCGGTAGCTGCGTGGAAAAGCAAAAGCACGACGTACCAACCTGGGCACTTCTATCATGTACATATCACAAGACTTTTGGACTTGATCTTCTTGCATCTGCATATGCAGCATCTTCCCGTACTTCAAAAGCTCTGACACTGAGGTTTCCAGTCCAGCACTAGTTCCTCAAATCTTTCACAGACGGACGAATTAATAGTGCTGCAAGACTGTTTCCAGCAGAATCGTAACTTACTTCTAAAATCAACGAATTAGGAAGTTCGAATGTATCAACATTCTGGTGGCATTCGTCCCGCGTAACAACTTTCTTAATGGGCGTCTGAGACCCTATCGGCTTTAAACCAATTTTCGTTAGTACTATGTGTTTATTGTCTGAGACAGCAATGCCGAATGGCAGTACACCACTAAAAGGAAGAATTGTACCAGCCTCAACAGCAGGCGTTTTAAGAGGAAATAAAGCGCCTGAGATGATCGCAAATCGACGACTCAGATAAAAACCAGAAACTGGAAAGCAGCTCATTGAACCGACCGGAATTGGCATTTCCTTTAGCTCTTCGAGAAATAATCTGACTTCTAAATCTTCACCAGATTTTCCAATTAATGCTACGACTCGATTGTAGAGATCTTGCATAATTGTAGTCCTTCCGCAAGGTATGAGCTTTGAAATTACCTACCAGCAATCTTCTCACACCGGTGAAGCTCATTCGCGCTGCGAATTAGAGACAGCTAGTGTCGACCATGAATGAGGCATAATTATCATTATCAGACTATCAAATTTGTCGGTTTTACACGAAACGTTTATCTGCTCATTCAACCATCTAAGGACTTCAGAAGGTGTCGATACAAATGCTATACACGGCTACATGGGGCATAAAAACATTCAGCATCAGTTGTACACCCAGCTTAATCCGAAGCGTTTTAAGGGCTTTAGGTGTGATGTCAGGCTTTGATTTGATCTCCACTAAACTAACTGTCAAACTTTGCAGTTAATCAACGCCAAAAGTTTGAAAAGGTCGAAAAATGCAGAATCAGCCGCAAGTTAAGAAACAGGCACTTGTAATCGGCGTAGAAGTATACCAGGGCACTATCGCAAAGGTAGCCCAGGCTGAAAACGACGTAAAGGCAATCACTGCAGCGCTTGATCAGCTGTGCATTCCCGTTACAACGCTGTTAAACAGCCAGGCTACCAAAAGCAAAATTGAGTCAAAAATTCGTACAATTCTGTCGTCCCTTGGGCCTGGAGACAACTTTTACGTGTTCTATGCCGGTCATGGGTTTGCAGATAGTGGCAATAACTATTTGACAGCTTGGGATTTGGATTCAAGCGATCTAGTCGGGACTAGCGTTCAGCTCAAATATCTCTACGACCAAATTCAGGACAACGGCTGCAACGGAGTGATTTTCATCGATGCTTGTCACAGCGGTATGAGATTAGCATCGGCTGCAAGAGAGCTGGACAAACGATTTTCAGAACAAGAACTTCAGACAATGTTTGCTCAAGCAAAACACTGCGCAGCATTTTCTGCGTGTCAAGACAGTGAATTGTCTTGGTCCTCAAGCAAGTTGGGACACGGAATTTGGACTTATCATCTGATTCAAGCCCTGACCGGCAATGCACCAAGAGCATATGATAGCGGTCGATATCTCACAAGTGAGTCGCTGCAGCAATATCTTTCAACAGAAGTGCCTAAGACGGCCAGGGTTGAACAAAATGCGATTCAAACTCCCTGGTACGCGGGAGCCCAAAGCAGCACATTCTTGATCGCTGATGTACAAAGCCTACTAGCGGCAAAAGCCGCGTACACCTCGCCGGATATCAATGATATTGAATTCGTAAATAACGAGACAGAAAGTGTCAAGAGGCTATCTGGATTTGCAAAAAGAGTGCACCGTGAGCCGACGAAACATAGTCGCGAAGCGAGAGAGTTCATTCAAAGATGCGCAGTCGATGACATTGATTCTGACGTTGAAAGCATTAGACAGCGAGTCGGTAAAAGCGCCCTGTTCAAATGGGCTGAAATCAAGATAGACGAATCTGACCCTGGGTGTTTGATAACTCCGAGCTTCCATTACTCATATACGATTGAGCAAGACGAAGATGATCCGGCCAGCGTCGAATGTTCAAGACGTTTGACCCAATTGACCGACTTCTCTTTATTGACCAATCCCAAATTCAATCAGGCATTCCAGAGCACTTTCGATGGTGTCAGAATAAGCCATAAAAAGGCGTTGATAAAAGACATTGTCGAAATTATCGAATCCAAGAATCTTCAAACGACGTTTAAACTTTTTGTACCCAGCGACTTTAGCTGGTGTCGAATAATTGTGCCAAAACGCGGCCAAATCTTATTCTCACCGACAAATCTAGAGTTCATTTCGTCTGGCACGCCCGAAGAACTTCTAGAACAGCTTTTTGATACGCTGGAAGAATTGCGCAGCAATCATAATTTGCTCATTCATCCGTTCACCCTGAAGAAAGTCTAGACTCCACCTAAACTTGTGAGGTTGGCGACACCTTCTTCGACTTTAGATTAGTCATGCGTCTTTTATCCCGCTCAAAAGGTGTGATATAGAGCTCGCGGAGAATTTCTCTAAGCATAAACATCATGCTTTCTGCTTGCTCTTGCGACACATCCGTCCATTCTGCATGCGCCCCGTTTCTGCCCAGTTGCCTTATATCATGGGCGATTGAGACGATTTCTTCACTAAGGGTGCCAGCCTCTTTTAGCTTGTTAAGACGCTCATTTAGATCTCCACCCTTCGCTTCCAAAAAGCGCCCGATTTCATCGACTGTGAGCCGAGCGCAAGTCGCGGCACCATTTAACGCTCCTATTTCAAAGCACTTCTCAGTCTCAAAAAAATATTTTTGCACCGAATCGGGAACAGCTTCGTGTGCTTCCTGGAGGAACAACGGATATCGGTGTATAGTCGTCGGCTCCAGGCTAAAGAGGGCGGTCTGGCCACGGCTTTTAAAAGGCAGTTGTTGCAAAAAGTAAGTTTGCTGCTTGCAATTCGTGCAGACGTAGTTGAGGTGTGTTCGTTCAACCTCGCAGATCATATAGCTATTGTCTTCAACCGTTATTTCCCGAATCTGTGACTTCATGTAACCCACAGGGCAAGAATTCAACAACGCCATCAACGACGGCTTTTCCTCAACCTGTATATCGTCACCGTTTCTATTGATAACGACGACGACTTTATGATTCAGACGGTTTTCGGCATTAGCAAGTGTGTGTGTTGCGTTTTTGCTTTGCAGCCTGAGCAGTCGAACACGGTAGTTGGTAGACCAAGCATCGCTGTTTATCCTTTAGAAACGAGCGCAATTATCGCATGGCTACCTAGGCTTCTTAAACCAGAGCGACTGTTGCTGGAGATAATTTAGAACGCAATCTTGGACAATCACTTTCGAAAAGCCAGCACCATTCATAATCGTCGATATATTTGAATTTATACGACACCGTAGCGCACACTATAAGTAACATAACTAATACCTCCGCCCAACAAATTTGGTAAAAATTCAATGTTCAAAAGACAACACAAGCAAGCAGATTCTGACAGTCGGTGCGTCTGCCAGCTGCTCTAGAAACAGTTGAAATTCCTCTAAATCCAAGATTAATGATCAACGACAATTTGTATCTTTGAAAAGTAGTGCTATTGCCCTACCATTCTGGGACGCCAGATGTACCGACGATGACAAAACTGAACGACAATTGAAGGCTAGACCTTGCCTTTTAGAAAAGTTTGCATCCTCGGAAGACCCTTTCTAAAAATCGGACGGTATCTAAAGCGGCACACAGCCAGCTTCAATTAAAACAAGTTTGATTTGAAAGCGGTTTAACATCATCATCCCCGCCAACACGAGGTAGAAGTTATGGAATTCTATTTAGGAATCGATATTTCAAAAGCAACTTTCGATGTTCATCTTCTTGGACTTACCAAAGGTAAACACAGAAAATTTTCAAATAGTCAGCTTGGATTTTATCAACTCTCTGAATGGCTAACCGCCTTAGGTGTAGGCGAAGTTCATGCTTGTATGGAAGCTACCGGACGATACTGGGATCAGCTGGCCGAGTATCTGCATGCGAAAACCCACCGAGTAAGTGCGATTAATCCGGCGCGAATCAAGGGATTTAGCCAAAGCCTGCTATCGCGCTTAAAGACCGACAAAGCTGATGCCGAGGTCATTGCATTGTTCTGTCAGGCATTGAAGCCTCGCTTATGGACGCCTCCTGCCGCACATATTCGTGAACTGCAGGAGCTTGTGCGACACCAGGCGCATATCAAGCAAACAATTCAAAGAGAGAAGAATCGCTTGCAGTCAGGACTTCGTTCAGAGACGATATGCCGTTTCATTGAAGGGCAGATTGAATTTTTGTCCTTACAATTGACACAAGTAGAAAAAGATATTGACGTTCTAGTTGACTCGGAGCAAGAACTGAAAACGCAGTGTGAGCTGTTGCTCTCGATTCCAGGCATAGGGAAACGAACCGCAATGTCCTTTTTAAGCGAGATTACCAACGTAAACAATTTTAGCAGTATCAAACAGCTTGTTGCCTACGCAGGGCTTGCCCCCTCCGCACGAGCATCAGGCTCATCATTGCACCGCCCCGCGCGAATATCGAAAATTGGAAACGCTCGATTGCGCAAATCGCTCTATTTCCCTGCCATGGTTGCCGAAGTCTCTAATCCGGTGGTGGCTGAGTTTTCTAATCGTCTCAAGCAAAACGGCATCCGCCCAATGCCGAGAGTGGTCGCATCGATGAGAAAGCTACTGCACATCATGTTTGGAGTCTTGAAATCGCGAACGCCGTTCAAGCTTGCTGTTTCGACGCACTAAAAAACTTCGTCGATTAAACCATCACAAAGAGTGACAGTAGAACTGTCACTCTTTGTGATGGCAAGTTTTCTCTAAAAATCACTAGCATCATTAATGGTGCTTATTGACTTTAACAACGGTATCTAAAAGTGCGCGCCGTCTGAAGTTATTTGCATCAAATAATGAGCGTCAGCACATGTCCACGAAGAACAACCGGACAAGCGACGCCGACGCACATTTAGAACACATTAATTCTTTAACTATACTCACTAGATGTCCAAAGTCCTCGCCAAGCATTAGCATTTCCTATCGATTTAATGCAGAACAAATATACACCCACTGTCCGACATAGTTGCAACAGCAAGAGTGCCTGAAAGATCTATTTGCAAACCCAATCCCTATAACATATTCTGACAATGAATGCTGCCAAAATCTGGGAGATCACACATGACCACAAGCACGTTAATCGATAAACTCTGCTCTGATTTGGCGCAAAGTAGCGTCGCAAGTTCAGAAGTAGAGTTTGAAACAGTAATTACCCGCACAAAAGCACTGTTACAGCGTCAGGGACGAATTGGCAATCCCTACTTAAGCCAGTTCAGAGATGCATTGGATTTGCAGGCGTCTGAGCGAGGGCTTTGTATGCAAAAAATGATTGGCATTTTGCGTGCTCTGCAACAAGACCTTAAGGATGGATTCGTCAACCACTCTCAGGTGATGCCTATGTCATCTCCGTATCAACTGTAGCCTATGTCAGGGTTTGACTTGGTAGATTTACAGATGAATTTGCAAAAAACTGTCTGAGTTTGATTTCGCTATCTTGCGATTAGCGCTCATTGCATTGGTTTTCAACGCGGTCATTATAGCGAAACATAATAGATCTTATCAGTAGCTTTTACGTCTGCGTATTCCGGGTTAAGTCGGTCGGCGATCCTATTTTCACCGGAATACGCACTAAAATATGGCAAAGCGTGGCTCTGCAGCGGCGACGGGAATTTAGACTTTCAGAAAATGAGCACTGTCAAGCTCAGAGATAATCGAATTACCCATCTGACATTTGTTGTGCTCCGCAAACATTGGAACAGAGTTGTATATCAGAATTTTACAGTGGTGCTAGACTTGCAATTCTGGAGAATTACGAAGCCATGACAAGCTCTGGTCCAAGCCCCATCCCGGATAAAAAATGCTTTTTTGTCTCCCGTATTGGCGCAGATGCTTCTGCCGAACGTTTGAATTCAGACTTTGTTTTGAACAACATTCTCAAGCCAGAACTTGAACCGCTCGGGTACGAGGTGATTCGTGCAGATTTGGATCCAGATCCGCACATGACAAAGGCGATTTTGACGCACCTTATGCTGGACGACCTCGTCGTTGCCGATATTACTGGTGGCAACCCAAACGTAGCATACGAGACCGCCGTCAGACACGCCACCGGAAAACCTTGCATTCTGTTTCTGCAGCGTGGTGAGCGTCCGCCATTTGACCTTTCAGTCATTAAATACCTTCCATATGACAAAAATTTCGACAGTGTCATGAATGTGCGTGAACAGCTCAAGTTGAGAATTTCTTTCATAAGAGACAATCCGTCCCACTGCGATAGCGACATTGCAACACTTTTTGGGATCCAATTTTTAAAGTTAGGACAGCCATGATCCAAGACGATAACGTCGCACAAATTGAAATTTTTCGCGAGCTTTCAATTTTAGGTTCGCCACAATTAGCAGCCGATTTCATGAAAAGGATCTCCAAGACTGTTTCAGGAATTTGGTCACCAATCGAAATTAATCCGCACGAATGGGGCGGTAACACATTTTGCTTCAGTTGCGGGGAAACTGAAGAACATCCCGCTGCCAAATTATGGTTTGCCAAATCGCACAACAAAAACAAGCTGTACGTCTCAAATATAGTGCCTTTAAATATGAACAGTTTGACAAAAACTGAATACAATCGAATTTTGATGGAATTCTATAAGACTTTTATTGAGCCTTTTCCAGTGGATAAAGGACTGGAGATAATCGTTGAGGAGGATTTAGTCGGACTGGACCACTGGCTTGATGAAGAGGCGATTCGTAGACTAAATTCTTTCAGCAATTGCGCTAACAAAAGCACTGGGACCGGACATCCGCTCGACGAGCGGCGTTGGTGGCTGTTTTGTTTTTATATACACGATAAAGGTTTCTTTTCTAAGTTTTATCCAGACATTCTTGGACGATGGCTCAATGAAGTGCTTGGATGGCACGAGGAAGGAGCGCATAAGCTGGCGCTGAATTATGAGCGAACATTGCGCACTCTGGAAGCATACAATGAGTACCACATCACTGGGGACGTGAATTAGAACCTCAACGCCAGGCATAAGCTTAGCAACGGGTGATTTATCAAAGCAAAGTTGAGCCACTTAACAAGTTACATACGTTGGATGATTTGCTCGTGCCAAAACGAGGAGTTGATTATTCTTCAAACTGGCATTACGGCGAGCGCTCTTTTAATAATGCAGATGTTCTGCTTTCTCTCATCGACCTACACCTGGGAAAAAGGCAAAGCAGATTCTTCATTAGAGAAACATACGACTAAGGCCGCAGCATACTAATTAAGGGAAGCGGCGCAAGATTTTGGGGTCAAGATCCAAACGCAGAAGCTTTTCCGCGGAACATAATGTCTATTACCAGACTCATCTCGATTTCTTAATTCCATCGTTGAAATCGCCCAGCTCTACGTCGTGGCAGTCTGATTTTAGTCTTGGCCCATATGAGGGATGGCAACGATTCACGTAAAAATGGGCCATTTTCCTCTTGTCATAATGGCTTAACCAGCGCCAAGATACGCATTAGGCGTCTACGGCAACTATCGTATCGACTTTTAGGGCATCATTCTTGTTTGCTTGAGAATAGCTTTGTAGACGCTGGTCCAGCGTTCCAGTATGCAGCTCAAATAGATGATTATCGAAATCGTAAAAGTATAGAGACTGACCTTCGCCTTCTATCCGATTGCGCGCCTCTCTTACCTCTAATCCGAGACTCTTAATTCGGAGAGCAATTTCGTCTAGATCCTCGTCTCTTATTTGAAATGCTACATGGTTATACGTCCTCTCCAACAAGGGCATCCCTTCCATGATTGCAATCCACAAACCATTTACCAGGAAGAATTTTTCTTTCGAGATTGAAAAGGTTTTCTCGCCGCTGGAATAGACTTCTTCGGCACCAAATACGGTTTTAAGCAAGTCTGTCATCCTGTCCAAATCGCTCACAATAAACGTGATGTGGCTGATTCCCTGAATCATCTTCGATAGTCCTTCTGTTAAATGGAAAGCATTCGCATTACTGAGGCACGGCTAATTTCAAGACGCCTGGCGATCTCCGCTTTCGGTACCCCCTGCTCCGCCACTTTTTTTACTGTATAGGCGTGCTGGGCTGCCGTGCGTGGTCTTTCATGATTGCCGCCCTTCTTGCGTGCCTGCGAGATTCCAGCTTTAACTCGCTGTCGAAGTATTTCTCTTTCAAACTCCGCAAAAACAGAGAGCATTCCAGCCAGTGCGCGGCCTGTCGGAGTCCTGAGATCGATAGCTTCTGTGAGCGAAACGAATCCCACCTCAAGTTCTGAAAGCTCCTTCAGACTTAAAATCAAATCTGCCAGTGAGCGCCCCCAGCGGTCCAATCGCCAAACTACGATTGCATCTATTTCTTTTCGTCTTGCCAATTTCAGCAACAGCTCTCGATTTTTTCGTTCTGATACACCAGAGCGAATATCTTGCACCTCTTGAACGATTGTCCAGTTGCGGCTCTCCACATACTTGCGCATTGCCTCGATCTGCAGCGGCAGGGTCTGTTGATCTTGGGTGGAGACGCGAGCATATATAGCGATGCGCACAAAACATATCCTTTAGATGGCGTGCAAAAACCCCTTAGAAAAGCTGCATCTTCAAGCCCCGTATATGGGCATTTCTGAAGGCAAAAACAGGGTGTGCATAAAGTATAGTTTTTGTTCGCGTTCGCAAATCATAAACCCGGAAAAAAATAATCCGTGCCGAGTGTTCATGAAACAGCCTATCCCCGGTTGAAAAGCTCAATCACAGAGAAAGAGTTAGAGCGTCATTACACGCCGAACCAAGAAGAACTGGCTCTGTCACTGAGCCGTGCCAATGGTACTACTGGGCGATTGTCATTTTTGGTTTTGCTAAAGACCTTTCAACGCCTTGGCTATTTTGTAACGCTTTCAGATGTTCCAGACCAGCTGGTGGCACACTTGGCTAAAACTCTCAAGCTGAAGAAAGCGCCTGACCTAACCGACTATGATGACTCAGGAACACGCCGCCGCCATGTTGCAGCTATCCGAGATTTCCTCCAGGTCAAAGCTTTTGATGAGATGGCCAAGAAAGCATTGCTCGATGCCACAAGAGAGGCTTCTCTAACTAAAGAAGATCTAGAAGTAAAATGGCTCGCCTGTGGCATTCCAGAGAAACTCTACACCGACAGAGGTTATGACTTTACCTCATTGCGACTAAAACAAATTGCTATAGAACTGGAATTCGAGCTGATTAAAGGGCGTCCATATTACCCACAACGGAAAGGTAAAATTGAACGTTTTTTCTTGACCATGAATCAACTCTTCCTTTGCAATCTGCCTGGCTACACGGAAGAGGGACAGTCGCCACAAAAGCCTGGGATGACGTTAGACGAATTCCGAAGAACCTTTCATCATTGGCTCGTCAATGAATACATGCAGCGCGAGAACGAAGACACAGGTGAAAGCCCACTTTTTCGTTGGTGCAATCAACCGCAAGTGCCCAGGATGCCTGAGTCCTTAGACAGTCTGCATCTGCTTCTAATGACTATTTCTGACCGACGACTGATTCGCCGGGATAGCATTCATGCCCTCACCTATTACTACATCAACTCTGATTTACAGATGGCTACATGCGCGAATCAGTACTCGTGCGCTATGACCCAATGGATGTTTCCAGAATTTTGTCTTCCACAAGAACAAGTTCATCTGCACTGCTACTTGCCCTGAGCTAGCCGATACAAGACCCACCTATCAGGAAATCACCAAGGCGAAGAACTCTCGCAAGAAACTACTACGCCTAGAGATAAGTGCCGCCAAAGATATAGTGAAATCATCAGCCGCTGATTCGGCAAGACCAATTCCACCGGCACCAGTAATTGAAACATCGGAGCCATACCTAAAGCCGGAAGCACCACGACAAGTTATAAGGAGATACACGGTCGATGCCTAATGACCAGTCACCTGAATTCGTAGAAACCAGACAACACAAGCGTTTTGTAGAATTTGCAAACTTCTGCAGAGCCAATCGAACCCTTGGCGTTTGCTCAGGTCGCCCTGGATGCTCATCGGCTTTCATTAGACTGCCTAGAAGCAATTAACGACTTCCGAAAAAAATACAATATCGGCATAGTGCTACTGGCAGTGCCCGGGTTCGATCGAAAAATTCGTCTGTTTGACTCAGTCGGTTGCGATGTTTCCCTGTATCACGAGTATGACGCACCGCGGTCTGACGAACTGAGACAAATACTGGAACTGCGATGGCGCAAAGAAACAGTCAATATCGAAGACTCAGCTATAACAATTATCGAAGAAGTCACGCACTCTAATATTCAAAAGGCGCTCAACATTCGGAGAGAGTGCAAATATCGTGCAAGATGCACTTATGTTGCAAAAACATGTCGCATTTATCGTGCAAAGTGACAATTGGGATAGCCGTCCCGCAGGGACTGGACCAGGCTCGATGCCATCGTATGTAGTATCAAGACGGACAGAGCCATGAAGCAAGCATCAATTAACTCCAAACATCCATGCCGCTATTTCGCAACGCCAGCAAGAAAGTTCTTGAAAGCCGAGCCCCAATTAAAGTTCCCGTTATCGTTCGGTCCGCCATCATTTGTTTGCAAGTTGATGTAGTGACGCTCTCCCCAAGTGCCCCACCCCCATGCAAGCACGGAAAAATTATTGCGCCGCGCGGCGTGTATGAAAGGGCGCGCATCAACAAGATATTGATCTTTGTTGCCGGGCCCCAGTTCCGCGAAGATAAACGGCAATCCTGATTCCTGTACGCGAGCGCATCGCTCAGGAATTGTGCCGGGATGCGCTAGCCAGTTGTTGTAGATATGGATGTCGAACAGTATATTGCGGCGCCCGGCAAGCAAGCGCGGTCCCATCTTTTCGACTATGGCTTCGCCTCCGCCCCAGTCAGAGCCTGGCACGAGAATAATACCGCCCCAACCAGCGCCGCGAAGATTGCCTATCATGTCAGCAACAGTGTGCAGCCAGTATTGATCGTCTTGAACTCCGTCGAGCTTTGTAAATGGCTCATTCATAACTTCGATCCACACATCGGACTGACCACGGAACTGCTGCGCCCACTCACGCATTCGCTGCTTATATTGTTGATACCACCAAGCTTGGGACGGTGTGCCGACACCCGCAAATTGTGTTTCTTTGGTGCCATCCCAACTGAAGGGACAGAGAATTGTGACCATTCCCTTAGCTCTATTCGCATCGACGACGTCTTGCAAAGAGTGTACAGTTCGGCGCGTCTTGCTGTCGTAATATTGCTCGCCACGCCTAAGAGGAGTGTCGCGAAGGTCGCCGACGAATTCCCTTACGATTCCTATTCCCTTCCAGCTCAACAAGCTTGGATCGTCGCCGCCAAAAATATGCATTGCATTTACGCCACGCAGGACAACCGGTTGTCCTGCGTGCCAAATTTGTGCCCCCCGGATTTCGTAATCGTCGACAGGTTGGGCTACAGCTGGGAATGAAAGGATCAGGAAGAAGTTAGTTGCGAGAATTATGGAGATAACAGAAGACTTTACTCTGTTCCATGCTTCCATTGGGGACATCACCGTTGGATAGAAACTTTCGTATTTTCTCACGGAAATTGTGCGCCGACAAGGTCGCAAAAAACGATGACGCATGCCTGCTCACGGCTTGCCCTTATTCCACGAATCAGATTTAGTCGCCGAAACGGCCACCAATGAACTCAAAGATGGCACCAAAATTAGCACCCGTTTGGTTTTGTCAGAACTATGACAATGCCGTTTGTTAACCGTCGATTTATTTTATTTCTTGCTTGTTTGCAATTTTCACAAACAGCATGCTTAGCTCAATTTTCTTATCGAAGAACCGTCGGGGATTCCAGTGTGAACTCCTATACTCCAGGATTTTTTGAAGCTGGTAAATCGAGCGGTGGCATTCGACCGCTTTCGTTTCAGCACTCATGGTTGGATAATGAGCCGTTATTTGATCGTACGACCGAAACTTACACGGCAGAACCGTCCTTGATGTCACGCTACGGCGCGCAAAGCTTCAACTTCGATTTCTAGCGTGTATGATGGTGAGCAAATGAAGCTTATCTTCGCAACTCAAGAACTGCGCGATAAAGAATTAGACATCATTGCATCAGAAGTTCAGCATTCGAAAGAAGCGGTGATTCTAGTTGGAAATTTGAACATCACACCCTTCTCGCACCACTTTCCTGCGCCTGCACGTATCAATGGGTAAGATGGGTAGCCAGCCACGGCTCTCTACCTAATGCCGGCAACAACTCATTCCCAAGTGGCGCAGGCTCCAGCCATGCCCATGATCTGAATACTATTGTCTTGCTCGGCTATCGGGATTGCTCGCTCCCTCAAAGTACCATCGCTGGCATTGGTCCTGTGACCTTCGGTGGCTGCTAAAGTCTACCCGCTAGCATTCCTTGCTTGCTGGACGTCAGCTTTCTCCAATTTCGGACGCTCTGGAATAGCCGATTTATCATAGACATCAGTGCTGTCTTTATTCGACAAGGTAAAGCTCCAGCCATTGGCATTCAATATACCCAGCAATAAGGCGTTACCAGCACCCTACGATTAAATATGCTTCAACGACGCATAGAAATTCAAATCTGCTAAAGTATGCGCATGAGAAAAAACAAGTTTGCAATTCCCGATAGTCAATTAGAACCTCTCGGCATAGCCATACGGGCCAGGCGCCTTGAACTTGATTTAAGTCAAGAAGCATTGGCCGAGAAAGCCGGACTTCACAGAACATACGTGAGTCTCTTTGAGAGAAGGTCATGCAATGTCTCGATGAAAATATTCTTGGAATTAGCTTTGGCTTTAGAAATAAGTCCAACCGAACTTTTAGAACTAGCTGCCTCACTTTCCACTTCTAAAAGAAAGAAAAGCTGATAGCCGACGGTCTGGACCAATTTTGCCAACCAAAACCAATTTCGCAGTTGCCAGAGTGCAGAAGAGCGGATGTTATCCATTAACTTTGGAGCTCTGCTATCTTCGTTTCTATTTCTCGTAATCTGGCTTTGAGAGTACGAAGCTCGGCGCTTTCGTATAAATTATGGAATTAATTGGCAGAAGACTTAGGGCGTTACTTGTCCGCAGTTGCCATGTTTGTCCAGTTTTCGAAATTGCCACAAGCAGAGTAATGAAGAACATTGCCAAATTGATACTGACAAATAATTCCGCAAACCACACCCTACATAACGCCCTAAAGGAATAGCATGAAGGGTATATGTCATTTACTAGGAATTGGGACAATTAAAGATGGCTGATCTGAGCAATAAAGATACCAAGTTACAACATCCAAATGAGCTCCGGGTGGAAGATCATGAACCTGTTAGGGAAATGATAAAGTGCCCAAAAGAGAATGCGTCAGAGACAGAAAGCAATGCATTTCAACCGTTGGAAAGGCAGCCAGTTCAAATAATTACTTCATCACAAATTGATGGTTATAAGGCAAGAACAATTCTCGTTGCAGCAATAGTCGTTGGCCTGACCGGCATCGCCCTAGCGGATGTTACCATGCATAGTTTTAGTGCTGCGACCATTAGGACCTGGATTTCTGCTTTTGCTGTCGTTGGGGCAGTTATCAGCTTGGGTCGTGCATTAAAAAAGGCCTTCAAAAGAGCATCAGACGGGACAATTCACCTAGCAGGCGAGCAGCCAGACAAGGCCTCCAGACCGAGCCTCAGGACATACTTGATTATGTTTGCAATCTTCTTGATTTTCATCGTGATTTTAGGCTACGCATCGCTGAACAGCATGTGAGCTATCATAAAAACTCCACAACTAATGCAGCTTTAGTTAATATACATTCCATTTGTTCCGATTAATTCCATCGACCAACTGCGTCTTTAGAAAAACCGATCTGGCATCGCAGAACTCATATTGATGCAGTAATCGTTCTGATTTGTCTGACTAAAGACATCGGATCGAAAGGCTTTTCTATTAGCCCAATGATGTCTAACTTTCGATAGCACTCCGTTTCATGGCTCTGCACACAAGCAGTCATGAGTATCACAGGAATAGAAGCAGTCAGCGGATTTTCGCGTAATTTGATCAATGTAGTCAATCCGTCCATTCCCGGCATTTTTATATCAAGCAAAATAACATCTGGTTGCTCGTATTCGGCAGCAACTAAGCCGCTTCTACCAGACTCTGCCAAATACACATCAAAGTCAGTTTCTAGAATGATTTCTGCAATGGTGCGCATATTCTGATCATCATCAACTAAAAGAAGAGAGCTAGTTTTCATAAAAGCCTATCTGTGACGAATGGAAATCTCGTGGGGAAAGCAAGTTCGTGAACTGCGGCAGAAATGCGGGTGGTCACAGGAATTTTTAGCTGCTGAAGCTGGATTGAACATAAATTATCTCGGCGGAATCGAACGGGGAGAACGAAATCCCTCTCTTAAAAACTTGGCTAAAATTGCTGACGCCCTAGGTCTTACCGTACCGGACCTAGTCGAGCCATTGCGTCGCTAAACACTCCATACTCAAAACGGCGACGTGTGCAAGTTTAGTTGTACCCAAGAAGGACTGTTCTGACAGTTCATCGCAAAAAGAGAAACCTAGACATTGATGTCACCTCAAGAAGCGTTGGGCGGTACCAGAAACACAGATCTTGCCTCCGACGAATTGGCATTCATGAACAAATGCAAGCACGTCAACGGCACAAGTCGACGGTGTCCTATATAAAACTTTCCGCGCGATTGTATTCAGACAACTTTGCAAGATTCAAAGCAGGTGCTAAAGTCCAGAAACACCAGACGCAAGGTTCGGAAAATGTCTGTTCCATCGGGTTCCTGGTCACGCCTTCCATTTCAATATGTCGATGACTATGGACACGAGTTTTACATCGAATTGAACGACTATATTGAACCTGAAGCACACGGGAAGAAGCACTACAAAGACATTCCAGTGCTCAAAACGAGTCCGTTGTGGACCGGCAGGTTGGCACAGCGAATCGTTTTGTACGGACAAGAATTTGAAACAATAAAAAAGATCGATGAAAAAGAATTTGGACGCAGAGGCGCAGCCGAAGAGCGTCGAGCGATAAAAGAGAAAGAGGCGAAGGCGTTGCAAAATGCGTCTGGTGCAACGGTCGTTATCAAACTGAGTTAAGCACCCTCACAAGCCGCTCCCGGACTCAGTTTCCTGTTAACCAAAAGTTGATCGCTCAAGCGGCAGTATTTTTGAATGGTGCGGACAATTTCATTTTTTGCGCAGGACAGAAATCAAATGAGCAAGAGATTGCTCGATGAGCAGTAAATCAAAAGCTACGGTATAAGTGCGGTTGCAAACACTTTCACTCCTCGTCCTCTAACTCTAATTCTTCTTTTTCCTCTTGCGTTAATAGTTGGACGCGCGGAGGAGGAAGGCCTTTCTCATTCGTCTCAATCATCCTGAACGAAATAACTTGGTCTTCATAAATATCTGGAAGCTGCCAGAACCAATTCTCTTTATCAGAGCCAGATATCACTTGCACTCTCATGTATGTTTTTGGAATATTTCCTAGAAAGACCTCAAAAGCCCTCCCGGCGCCCGGAACAAAAACTCCGATGATTTTTCCATCAATTGTCACTTCTAAAGCTTTTGTCAATTTGCAAACCATCGAGTTTGTTAATACGGATTGACCATGATCAACGACATCAGACTTACGTACCATGTCCGAAAATGGCGTCAGTCAAAGGAATCGGTAAGAGAAAAAATCGCCAGTTTCACTCTTCCTCTCCCCCTTTCCGTTTTGGTTCGACCCTCTGAGGAGGAACGCCTTTCTCACTCGTTTCAATGATCCTCAAGGAGATGATTTGGCCCTCATTGATATCCGGAAGCTGCCAGTACCAATTTTCTTTATCAGAGCCAGAATGCACGTGCCCTTCCATACATGTTTCTGAATAATTTCCAAGCGAGGCCGAAAAAACCCGTCCGGCGCCCGGAACATAAACTCCGATAATTTTTCCATCAATTGTAACTTCTAACGCTTTTGTCAATTTGCAAACCGTCGAACAGACTAATGACAGTATAGAGCATTACCTCGCCGAGAATATTTTCTAGCGTGTTTTAAACCACGCTAGCTTTTGAAGGATCGCGGCGCTCAATTCTAATTTGATTTCTGGTCTGCTCATCGCAACGATGAAGAATGCGTTTCTTTCATTTTGAGCGCTGAATTCGATCAGACAAAGTGGTTAAAATACGGAAGGGACTGAGCAGATAACAAACATAAAACCTAATCAGGGACTACATGAAGCTGAGGAGCAAATGTCAGAAGACATAGACGATCTCATTCCTTTGGGTTATTCAATGAGCCACGCCGATGCAGCTATTTGCGAAGCTGCACTTGCCATATCTCCAGATTGTCTCAAAAGCAGAGCTAAACTTATTGGTTATCATTTACAACACTACCATTGCTGTCCACATACACGATCTCGCAGAGTTGAGCACATCAAATGGATGATCGCGGGCAGGCATATGAATTACATTCGCTCCGGTTACATTCGAGTTCATCTAGTTGACAAAGATGCTTACGAAAAGATCAAGTCGGAGTTCGAACGTGTTGTTTGCACCGCTCCTAATGACACTCAGTTATTGATTGCAATGGCTAGTTTTATTAGTCACCAGGAACCTTATAGAGCAATCGAGCTGCTAAGGCACTGCGAGACGCTTGAGCCATCAAATTCTCATTTTCGAGAACTAGCGGAAAACATTTTAGAATCGATGCCTATGATGCTGTCGAATATAGAAACCTATAAAAATGAGCCGGGCACAGAGGCCGCCTTCGATAAAGGAATAAAATGCAAGAGTCCCTAAGACCGGAGTGTCGCAAATTGCTTATTTGTCACGAATGATCAACGACTACCGATCATCGCGATTGCGGTCCTATCAAGTCATCTGCAGAGTCCAAACGGCTATTTTTTGTGCATCAGAAGCATATTAGATCTTGCCAGTCGCTCGGGTACAGGATGAAAAAAAGCTCCAGTACCCAATCGTCAATGTGATTTCGCTTCTATAACGGGCCAGTTATCGGCAGCCATTTGTACTTCGCCGATTCGTCCATGTTTGAATCGCTGCAGAACAACATTATTGGATATGCGCTTAGACTCTGCACTTGAATCTTTTTGCATCCCATCACGGACAAAGGTCCATCCTGTTACTTGGTCATTTTTCAAATATATTCTGATTCCAAAAAAGAATCGCAAACAGCCCTCATTCGGAAATAAATAGATGAGTGTTTCTGGGCTTTTCATCCAATTTGGAAAATTGACGGCAGGCGGTCCAAGTAACGAAATTACTTTGTTTCTTTGCATGTCAATCAGGTCATAGTCGTGCAAAAACCGATTAAACATCTCCTCAGCATTAATTGGATAATTCCTTCTTTCGCACCAATAATCCTTATCAAACGCCCCTTTGTCTGTACTCAGTACTTTCCTGACGCGGTCCTTTGGAAACGGTATTCCGAAACCGTAATCTGGTTGAGGTATGCGACGCATTGGAAAAACACCGGGACTGCGTTCAGTTTTAGTTGGTATGTCGCTCATTGTCTTTAGATTCAAGATGGAACGTGAACCTCCATCGCGAACGATAAAAGCGCTTCCGGGTTCGATAAACAAAATGACTCCTCGAATCGGCCTCATCAGCATCTGTCCGGTGAGCTTACAAAGTCCCTGGTGTGACTGTACTAAGCTCCCATTCTCTCTGCCACCTGGAAATCCGAATAGTAATAATGTGTCAGAGGAGAATTTGCTGAGTACGAGATTAGGATCTCTATCGGCCTTGTCACCAAAAGAGAAAATATCAAATAGAGAAGCGTTCACCGGCAGCGTGTAGTTCAACTCAATTCCATCGCGATTGAAAAAATGCCGTTTGGCGCCAAAATAGTATTTGTTCGCCTTTTGAACTTCCGTCGCCAGAAAAATACCGTGACCGCAGTATTCGATATCTGAATATTTTGTTGGAAGTATTACGCGACCTTTGCCATCTTCCAGACCATAAAGATCGCCAGAACACGGGCGCATGGACATTTGGTCAATGTCAGTCAGCCCACTGACCATGCCACCTTTATAGCAATCAAACCCAGCATATGCCTGAGTAACACTGGCAAAAAGAACCACACAAAGGGGCAGGATACCGACAAACTTTCTATTATTAAAAAAATTTGGCAATACGTCTCCAATGATCGAAAATTTCCACAGCCTTTGTCGAATAGATTTGCGATTGTTGTCATTCGCGCCAGCGATTCTGACTGCACCTAAAGCTCTGCGCCTAAGACCCCCGTATTATTTGCAATATACACACCGACGTAATTAACGATAGTGGGCACAAGTAACGCAATAGTCGCGGATCGACATATCGATTTATTGTCCCGGTCTGGCGTTTTAAGTGCTCCATTGAAAAATAATATGGATGGAATTATGCATAAATAGACGACCGACGCACACGCTGGTAAACCATCAAAATTACAATGCGCATTTGAATAACTGGCTTCCAAAAACCAAAGAGGTACTGAAATAGCTAAATTTAGAAGTACGTACTTTCTCACTGACATTCTTTGGACCTGGAAAATTGATTCAAGATAGTTATTAACCAGATCAAAGTCAATACGCATTCTCCCACTTAAAGCGCTTAGGCTACGCTTCAATGTGTCTAGTGTTTGGTAGATTGACGCGATTGGCACGTTAGCAGAAAACAACTTCAGGTGCTTAATTTTCTCAGAAGCCAAAATCAAAGAGCCCCAATCAATGCCCCTAATCAGCAATCTCTAGAACGTAGTGTCTATTATCAGACCTTTGAATTTCGCATCCTCAGACGCGCCGCCGCTAAGAAGGTGACGAACAAGCTTAGCGGATTGACCAACGAAACTATTCGAATCGTTTGCGAGCACCGCGAGTGATACCGCACGTCTAGTCGATTTTTTTCAAAAGCCCAGCAAGGTCAAAAGTTTCGGCAGTTGAGATTTGCAAATCAAAGGCGTGTGCATACAAGCGTTTTTCGATCGCGTGTTGTGTAAAAAGTGGTTGAAATTGATTCTCTAGCGGAAGGCGTCTGTTCGTCTGAAAAGAACCAAGTACATTGCTGTCAAAAGTATCAGGCAAAAGAGGTTCATGCAGCTGAGTCTTCCTCAGATTATCTGTTGATTTTCCAATAAAATCATCTATCGATTCATGTGGACCAACCTGACTTTCGTCGCGACTAACCCTCTGGATGCCCGCAGCCTCTCCCTTGAAACGCCAGAATTGTTGAGAAGCATCCGTTACGAAGATTGCTCCGCGCTCTTCAGTCTTCCCACTATAGTCACTCGCTTTTTCTAGGGCGCGTTGCGTTTCAGAAAGATATTCTCGAGGATGGAGAGATTCATGCCTATTCGTCCATAGCCAGAAATCGCCATCACCGATACTGCCCATATTCGGTCTCTTAGCCATTTTTGTGGTCCATAGTCCTGCTTCCCCTTTTGTGGAAGTACCGTGAAAGCCCAATGGGGGGAAATCGCCTCGATTGAGTCGTTCAACGGCGCCCAGTAACTCTCGTTGATTTGCGTCGAAGACCTTCTTCAAAACAGCGCCAGATGCACTTTCCAAATCTTTGTTTGACGGCACAGCCAGGTTCACCTGAACTTTGTCGGAGGTGAAAAAGCGCATTGAGCCACCTCTTTCAAATAAAGCCGGATTCGAACCAAATCTTCGCGGTTCAAACTGACTTGCTAAGCGAGCTTCCAATTTCTGCTGCCAAACGTCCTCAACATCGATGGGTCGTCTGGGTGAAATTGTTTCTCCAAATTCAGCTCGGGCGACCTTTTCGACAGCTCGCCCGATTTTAGTTTCTGAGAGTAATACTGAGGCCTCGTGAGTTAACTTGGAAACAGCCTCTGGAGCAACTTTTTCAACTAAAGAACCAGCTTCTTCAATTAAACGCAAATAGTTTGGCATCAATGCTCCTAATCAAAATCAGCGTTAACTGGTCAAAGATACCACCCCCACTTGACATTGTTTTGACACCAGGAGCTGACCGTTGCATGGCTCTGACACCCATTGCCGTGAAGATTGTAAAACATAGCTTGATGGACTTGCTGTTATAGGAGTGGTCAATTTATCAGAGCTTAAGCATGGTGTCAAAGTTAGAGGTATGTTAGTCCGATGAGCCTGCTTCGACACTAAAGCTTATTTTCAGGACGACTTTGCACTAGCGATGATGGGAGTGATGAAGTGCGGCGAATAGTCAGGTTTAGGAAAGTTGGATAGTTTTTCGATTTCATCCTTATCCGCCTTGGTGTCTAGCAGTGCTGCCACTTTTTGATGGCAGGCACCCCCGAAAAAATTGTAGATTTGTTTGGCTGACTCTTGCATTCAATAGTTCCAGAATGCGCTTCTACAATTTGTTTGCATAAATAGAGTCCTAGACCGCTACGGGTTTCGATAGACAGTCGTCCACTCCTGCATTCAAACAATTATCCCTATCACCCGGGAACTCATTTGACTCAATACGCAAAATGTCTATAGTAGAAAGCTGCTTTCTTGCTAACATCAAGCTCTGGATCACTCATTAGTTTTTCTAGCACTTCTCGTGACTTCGAATTGATTGCCACATGAAGACGGATTATCGGATCAGGACTTGACACCATCGCATTCACAATTTCGCGAGGGGTATTTGGATTCATCGCAAGCTCAGCGTCAATTTGTGGAACTTTAAACTGAGCGACATGACGTAATACAAAATCAGGGGCAGATTTATTAGCCGCTAATCCGGCGAGAACAAAATTATCATTTAAATTAGCAAGCTGTTTAATAGCTGCCTGGTCATTCGTCTGTCTAACACGAGAAAGTACCGCAACCGGCGAGCCAGGATCGTTTTCCAATTCAGATCGAGAAGCAGGATTCTGCCGGAATGCCTCACGGAATTCTTTAGCGTTTGGATGATCGCTCCCAAACCTTTTATTCACGATAGAAGAGAGATGTTCCAGCGTATCACGATAATATGTTCTTCGGGCGACTTCCAATTGCACCTTCCAATCACGGTCAAAAGCTAACAGGTCGATCTTTTTTAAGCGTTCTCCAGCTTTTACTCGAATTTCGGGAACAATATCATCCATCATTAGCTTCGAGATATTGTCGCTCAAATAAGGGCGGCGGCTAACCAGTGCGTTTCTGACCATTGCGGATTCATCTGTTGCAAGAGTTTTGGCAATATCAACGGGTAAAGAAAAATCCTTTTTCGCAATCAGGGAGCGAATCTTTGGTGACGAGTCAACAGCTAGTCTCCTCATTATCGTATCACTCGTATTAGGATTAGAGGCGACGGCCATTCTTACGTGCCATTCAGGCGCAGCGGCTAGCGTCTCTAGCGTCTCAACATCCGTTTTGTGGTTATTTGCGACGGCATAGCGCACAACTTCGGCTTCTTTTTGCGAGAGCAATTTAAGTTGGATTGGATTTTCACTATTTTTAGCGCTTTCTGCTTCGGACGTAATGCGCTTTACACGCTCTGTGATCGTCTCTGCAGGTTTTAAAAGATGACCTGCCCAATTAAGATCACCGTCGATGCCATCGCGTGCGATGTTTTGCTGAAGACTACTCTCAATAAAAACTTCCACTTTTTTTGCGCCACTCGACACAACCTCTGGCATCGCCTCACGCATAAACCTATTTGCAGCCTCGGCAGCAGCTTGCGCAGCCTTCCTGACGACAGGAATTTCTAATGCTTCTTCCGCTATTTTCATCCCAATTTCTAGCTTATTCATTGCCTCTCCTCGATTATAGAGTGGTTGGTTTGTTCGATTGCTAGACGTTATAATCAGGCACATCAAATGGACATCAAATTTAGGGCTCTGTTGTCAAAATTTCTCTCGCTTGGAAAAAGGTAATTGAATGCGGTTATCTATAAGATTGCTAAGTCTTCTAGCAGTGCCGTCAATTCTTCAAATTTTCTCTTTCACTCTTTTAGGAAATTTAGAAGAACATGCGCAGAAACAGCTGCGTATTGCCGAAAATGCTCGAGCGACTTCCACGGCATTAGACCTGCTTCTAAACGACGTCTATCAGGTGTTAAAGCAGCACAGTAATGAACGAGATTTGGAGCTTGATGCAATAGATCCGTCATTCATTCCTTCGGGACTGAGACAACTCGATCTAGATATGGAGAGGTTAGAGAGACTTACAGAAAATGACGAAAAATATGCAGCAGAAATAGGCGAGCTTCGTTCGAGTGTTTTGAGAATTGCATCAGACTACAGTGAACTGATTAGAAATTTCGCAACCAAAAGAGATGCTGGATTTCTGGAACGGAAAAGGATGTGGAGCGTCTTGGGCAAAGACGCTCACAAAGTGACTGACCGCACATCTAATCTAGTAGCTAGAGAAAAGGCGATACAGGACGAAGCAGCAAAAAATCAGCAGAATGACAGTAACGCTACTAAAGTAATTCTGTATGTGGCAGCACTTTTCTCATGCTTGAGCATTTTGACCGTTTCTTTCTTAGTGATGCGAGGAATCGTGTCTAAAATCAATGTCTTGGTCGAGAATACAAAGCTACTTGTTAATGACAAAAATCTGAATGAACCATTGACGGGCTCGGATGAACTGTCTTTGCTTGATCAAACCTTTCATGAAATGGCGGAGTCAATTAGAGATGCAAATTATAGAGAGCGAGCAGTTTTATACAATGCTCTGGATGCCATTCTGGTTCTTGATGAAGGATTGCAGATTATTAAATGCAACCCAGCCACGACAAAGCTTTTTCGAACGCCGGAGAGAGAACTGAAGAGGCTGTCAATTGAGCGTTTTATTCAAAAAGATGATGTGTCGTTATTTAGAGACTACTTTTTCAAAGCTCGCCGCTTCAGTTCTCAACCGCCCCTTGAAATTCAGATACGTCAGCCCCAGCTACCATCCAGACATACTCATTGGACAGTACGATGGTCAGAGCACGATGGTCAATTTTTCTGTGTTGCACACGATCTAACCGACAGAATTGCCGCTGAGAAATTACGTGATGAAGCAATCTCAATGCTGAATCATGATTTGCGCTCTCCCCTCACTTCGATACAACTTACTTTTGACCTTATCACAGAAACTCTAAAGTCAGGACATGATATTGCCGCCGTTCACGCCCTGGTCCAGCGTGGTGGGCACAATTGTTCTAGAGTTTTAGCTTTAACAAACGAGCTGCTGGATTGGGACAAGTACAGGTCGGGACAAGTTAAACTGAGACGCTCGAAGTGTGACCTTGCACAAATCATTTTGTTTGCTGGAGAAACTCTTGAACCTCAATTCAAAACTAAGTCCATCGATTTCGTCGCCGACCTCGATTCTATATTTGTCGATGCAGATGGAGTCGAACTAGAACGGGTGGTTTTAAATTTACTAAGTAATTCCATAAAATTTTCTCCTGCTAATTGTGAGCTTCGCGTCGAGTCCTGTATTCAAGGTGATTTTGGGCAAGTTTGTATTCGCGACCAAGGTCCAGGGATCGATAGTACAAAATTAGACAAAATATTCGACCGCTATTTCCAATTGGAGCAGCAGAGGAATGAGGGCGAGGGAGCTGGTCTGGGTTTAGCAATTTGTCGACTAATAGTAGAAATGCACGGAGGTAAAATCTGGGCACAAAGCAAGTTGGGACACGGAAGCGAATTCTTTTTCCAAATTCCTCTGTATCAAGAAAACAATCGAGGCAAAATTAATGGCTAAGATACTCGTTGTTGAAGATGATTTATCACTTGCACAAGACTTGTGCAGTAGCTTGAAAGTGCTCGGTCATACTTCGGAGAGCGTCAACAATGGCGAAGACGCTTTGCATTTATTGAAATCTTTTGACTTCGACATAATCATCCTTGATTGGGATTTACCGGGAATCTCGGGCTTGAAAGTCTGTCAGGAATTTAGAAAGAAAAATGGAGTTGCGGCGATATTGTTTTTGACTGGGCACACTCATATTGATGACAAAGAATCGGGCTTCGAGAGTGGAGCGGACGATTATTTGACCAAACCGTTTGAATTTAAAGAACTGAGCTTAAGAGTAAATGCTCTGCTAAAACGCCGTCGGCTTCCCGTCCAGCAAGATTTATGTATTGATGGCGTTAGGTTGAACATCCAAAAGCGTGCCCTGTTTATCAGAGAAACGGAATACTATCTGACACCGAAAGAGACGGCTTTGTTAGAATTCTTGATGCGCAATGCGAATCAAGCCTTCAACGCAGATGCTTTGTTAAGGGCTGTATGGCCAAGTAACAGCGATGGGTCAGTCGCAAGCGTCAGAAGTTGGATGCGACTCCTTAGGCAAAAGTTTAATGCTGGCGGGGAACCTGACTTCATCACAACCTTGCCAGGTTCGGGCTACATGATTAAAAGCAACCACTGAAGCAAGTTTCTTTTTGATGGAACCAAGAAGTTTTTGTTGGTTGCTGGGCGGTCTTGTTAGCCGCATTCGCAAAATACTTCATCCTCAGGCTCCAAGAGGAGGTAGCCACAAGTAGCCAGCCTTATCTTCAAAAGTTTTACCCGCCTTCCTGAGCTTTGCCAGCAGTTCTGAATGAATTGACCAATTCGGGATTGCTTGCTTCCGGGAGATCGTGAACTCCTTGAAAGACACGGGCAGAATAGAATTCAGGTATCGTTGCAATTCTCCCAATCGATGCCAGCCCTCCCGTCAACATCCCCAAACCGGTGGCTTCGGTCAAAAGCGGATGGCTGAAACTCTTAGACAGAGCAGAAGGACGGTCATCGCCATTGTCGCGAAACTGCTTATATGATTGCACCGAATCTTGACTCCAACCTACAACTGCACCTTCTGTAGCCATTGACATAGCAATTCTGCCAGGGGCAGAATATACTTTGTGCATTATTTGCCCCGCAAGATTTGTCAAAGGTGCCTTCGAAAGATCAGCTTCGATCATCCCGGTCAGAACACCGTTAGCGGTGCCAGCCAAGCGACCAACAGGAAGTGCTAAACCCATCATTCCACCAGTGATGATATCGTCTCCTGGATTTGAATAGGCACCATCTGCGAATTTCGCGACCGTTTTGGATGCAGAGCCAATCAGAGCGCTGCCGAGAATAGAGAGTTTGCGAGACGCCAGAACCGCCCCTACCGCCAACGCATCACTTAGTGTCTCAACGCCCTGCTTTTGACTTTGATCATATTTGTTGACGCTGTCAATCGCCTGTTTGGCCACTATGCTTGCTGCCACTTCAGAAGCTTTGCTGTGATCTGGATTTAGGGCATCACTGCTGGCGTCAACTATTGCACCCATTCCCTGGTCTAGTTTCTTTTGGACGGCGACTGAGCCCGTGTCGCTTGAGATTACGTGAGACCAAACCTTGCCAATCGTTGAGCCCGATTCGGCGCTTGTGCCGATGTGGTTTTTCATCCAGTCATAACTGCGCCCCAGAAATCCCTGATTATCCTCTGTAACTTTGAAGTCCTTAGCGGCAGCTTGAAGATTCAGAGACGCGAGGTCTAGTCCAGAAGTCATATGACTGACTGGCGAAAATTTCTTGCTTTCATCTAAGTTTGATTCTGCAAGTTCCCTTCCTTGATGATTCTTAAGCTCATCATACATTCCGGACACAAAATCTCTAAAAACTTGAGTGGTCGTTGCCGCAACGTGAGATTCAGAAGAACCACTATTTGAATCATTTTGGATTTTGATTTCATTTGGCATGGGAAAGCTCCTTTCTGGCTAGGTAGTCAGGATTATCCGATTGGTCGAATGAAATCGGCATGAAATTTTTGGCGATATTAGACTTCCCTTTCGAATCTGGTCGTGATAACCGTGAACAAATATCTAGAATGCGGGTTCAACAGACTGCAAACCCTAACTGGGAAAGTCCTTCCCTTAGTATGTTCACGGCACCGACGACATCGGCATTGTCTTCGAAACCGCATTCGATACAGCAAAACTCAGATTGAGTCTTTCGGTTCTCGCTTGCGACATGACGACAAGTTGGACCCGTTCGACTTGTGCTTTGTGGTGGCACAGCGATCAGCCAGCCACCACTCCAGGTTAATTTGTATTCACTAAACAAACCCTGGACGACTTGCACGAAATCTTCGTCAAGGTTTGCACCGATTTTCAAGCAGAATTAGTAGAGTTCGATGGTGAGGATGACCACGTGCACTTGCTTGTTAATTATCCACCTAAAGTAGCTGTGTCCGCGTTGGTAAATAGTTTGAAAGGGGTGTCTAGTCGCATGAT
>JARLHI010000070.1 GCA_031292355.1 Candidatus Obscuribacterales bacterium | reverse complement strand
CTAGTGTTTAATTGCAATATTAAGCGATATATAGTAAGCTCCTTTCATTCACAAAATGAAAGGAGCTTACTATGCCGAGAAAAGCCTTACCTCCGCCATGCAATGACAAGGATCGCCAGACTCTCAAGGAATGGGCGTGCAGTCGAAGCATGGAAGCCCGTTTAGTGGAACGGGCGAGAATGATATGCAAGCTTCTTGACGGAGAATCCGTCAGCAGCGTTGCTCGTGATCTCAAAGTGCGCCCAAACTCAATCATCGATTGGCGAAACCGTTTTTCCGTCGAAGGAATTGCCGGGCTTTACGATAGACCGCGCTCCGGCAAGCCGCCAAAATACGATGAAGCATTCCGCGCACGCGTCTTGCAAACTTTAGAGCAGCCACCTCCTCCTGGCCAATCTTGCTGGGATGGTCCTGCAGTTGCCAAGCATCTTGGCGCTTCCGATGATGCAGTTTGGCGTGTTCTTCGCAAGCAGAACATCTGTCTGGCTCGGCAGCGAAGCTGGTGCGTCAGCACCGATCCCGAGTTTGCACCGAAAGCCGCTGATATTGTCGGGCTATACCTGGCCCCGCCTGAAAAAGCCCTTGTGATCTCGGTGGATGAAAAACCAAGCATCCAGGCGTTGGAACGCGCCTCAGGTTATGTCTGCACCAGCAGCGGCAAAATTGTCCGCGGCCTTAAAAGTACTTATAAGCGCCATGGCACCCTGAACCTTTTTGCTGCGCTCAACGTGGCCACGGGTGCCATTCACACGCAGACCACCGAGTTTAAAAGGCGAGTGGAGTTTTTGGCATTCATGGATCAGGTGTTGCAGGAGTTGCCAGATGGCAATGAAAAAGAGATCCATGTAATTCTCGATAATTACTGTATACACAAACGCAATGATGAATGGCTGGATCGGCACCCGAATGTTAAGTTTCATTTCACGCCAACTTCTGCAAGTTGGCTTAATCAGGTGGAGATATGGTTCGGTATCTTTTCCCGTAAGGCCTTGAGGAATGCCAGCTTTCAGAGTGTCGATGAATTATGTGTCGCTATCAAAGCATTTGTTGAAGTTTATCAATTGAATGCCAAGCCATTTGTGTGGCGCAAGCGAGAAGTCAAAGGCTCACAGTTAAGAAATACTATCTCGAATTTATGCAAGTAAGCACTAG
>JARLHI010000069.1 GCA_031292355.1 Candidatus Obscuribacterales bacterium | reverse complement strand
ACTGTGTGGACCAGAACCAGGTCCGCAGTTGGAGCCGCCACCGTTGCTTCCTGTTGCTCCAGAGCCACCGTCGTGTGGACCAGAACCAGGTCCACAATTAGAGCCACCACCATTTCCTGTTGATCCGGTAGAGCCGCCACCGTTGCCGGTGCTGCTGCCCCCTGAACCATTTCCAGAGCCACATCCGGGCTTTGTCGGAGGTGTCGGACAGGTAGGTGGAGTTGGCTTAGTTGGGCAAGTAGGTGAAGTAGGTGTAGTCGGGGGAGTAGGGCATGTCGGACTCGTTGGAGGAGTCGGTGTAGTCGGAGGAGTCGGTGTAGTCGGAGGAGTCGGTGTAGTCGGAGGAGTTGGTGTAGTCGGAGGAGTTGGTGTAGTCGGAGGAGTTGGAGCAGTCGGAGGTGTAACCGGAACTTTTGGAACGCTCGGTACAACAGGAGTAGTAGGAGTTATTGGAGTTGTTGGTACGACAGGACTAATTGGGGTCGTCGGTAAGTAAGGGAAAAACGGAGTCGAACTCGACGAACCACCGTGGTTGATCAATGCGAGGGGAACAATTAAACCTACAAGTCCGAGCGCGCCGAGTCCGAGCAAGGCTGGACCCCAAGGGAAGCCACCGCCACCACCGGAGCGTGCAACAGGACCACCAACGATTGGCACCGCAGCTGGAATAATTGCCGGAGTATCAACTGGTACCGGCGCACTAGCGATGACTGGTACAGCGGCAGTGGGCACAACCGGCGGAAGTGCCGCTTCAGTGACTGGAGGAATAATTGGTGGAACAACGGCTGGTATTACTGCTGGTGGCACGACTGCTACGGGAGCACCAGGACCGCCTACAATTGGAGCACCGCCTACTGGAATGCCGCCACCAGGACCACCCGAAACTGGCACACCGCCACCGGGTCCACTCACAATTGGGCCGCCGCCGACTGGAATTCCACCTCCGGGACCGCCTATAACTGGAACGCCGCCACCAGGACCTTCAACAACGGCTGGTCCGACGCCTGGAACATAGGTGCCACCATTGGGGCCTAAGACGGTCGTGGTATTTGGTACTTCAACATAGTCAGGGCCGTAGCTGATTCTTTCGCCAGGTCCACCCACGGTGACTTCTTCTACATAAGGAGGAGTCAAAAGAGGACCGCCAACTGGCACATCATGCAATTCGATGTATTCGCCAGCGCCTGCATAAGGAACAGTTTCGGATACGATTGGAAATCCAGCTTCCTGACCGCCAGCTACGAATTCAACATAGTTGCCACCAGGAGCGATTTCTCCGGTAATTGGATTGAGTGCTTTTTTGTAGGTCTGTGGAATCTGCTCGACACTGAAAGACTTGTTGTAATCGATTTCAATGTCAGTGCCCTTGATATACCATTTGCCGTCTTTTTCTTCGAGTTCAAGAAACTCGCCGTTTGGATCGATCTCACCGGACTGTTTGATTTCGAATTGTCCGTTGTGTTCAACGATTTCGATATAACGCTTGCCTGGTTGAAGATGTTCCACGCCGCGGATGATTAGTGGGGCGATGGACTTTGGCAAAGTGATATTGCCGTCTTTGGTTGTGATGGCATGTGCTGGTCTGGTGAGGACTTTATTGCCTATTCGTTGACCATTGCCGATTGAATGTGTGCGGCGGCGAGCAAAGTAGCGACGAACGCGCGTGCCATTACTAGATGTGCGGTAATGGCGAACGTAACGCACTTTTCTTAGAACGCGAGCTCCATTCTTAGTCTTCAGCTCCACTCCACCTACCAGTGAAAGCGGCATCGCTGCGACCGTTGAACGTTCACCTATCGGTTGCTGCGCGGCGTAAGCGGCGAGAATGCCCTGGTTGAAAGCAATCAGCAGGCTGAGAATTACATGGAGTGAATGCTTCATCTAGTTAGTCCGCAGGGGATTGTAGATGAGAAATGTAAATTCAAAGAGGCTTCAGGACAATACGTGAATTGCCCATGCCGATGAGCTTCTAGTGCGGTTTTTATTACGAATATAATTGACTACAGTCTAAGGATGACGCGCCACCTTTAGTCAACGTGGGCTTCGACTTTTGTGCAAAGGGTTTGTGTGGGCGTCTTAACTATCTACAGAGTTTTAAGCGGGCGACCGGCGATTCTAGATTTCACCTTGTTCGCATGGTGAGATGCTTTGGTTAACTTTCGAGAAATGCACAGATATTTCTGATTTGTCTGCGATTTATTTACCTTTGCTGCTACCGCGACAACGTGCTTGTTTTCTGAAATCGTGTGGGCAGAGACAGCCTGATTGTTGCTTTGAATCAGCACATGCCAGGGAAAAGACAAACCTGCTCCAAGAAGAGCGCAGCTTGCGAGAACGAGTAAGTTCGACTCGAGTAGACGCGTTTCCATTTGCACATCCTTGCTGCTTTGTCGCTGAATTCGACAATGGATGCAGTTACTTTTGTTGGTGTTTGACGTTGGTGAAAGTGAAGCGTGAGAGTCATAAATCGGTTCACTTCATGTCCACTATCATAGCTTTTGCCTGCCAAGTGGTGGCATAGCTTAAGCATCGGTTAATAGTGCCAACACTTCTTTCTATTTGTCTTTCTTCGCACTTTTTCGCAGTATGTCGAGAACCTTTTTGCCATTCTTTTTGATCGTTTTCATTGCTTTATGTAATTCGATTGCTTGTTTAGCGATACCAGAGTTATCGTAAGTCGGTCCCACTGTCAGTTTTGTTAATTCGTCAGTAGCTGCTGCTCCTTTGTCGATGGCAGCGGCCCAGTCTGCCAACAAGGGTTTGAGGACTTTTTCATCCTTTTCAGCCATTTGTAGCGCAGATTCTCCACTGCGAATTGCATCGAGATCTTGCTTCATATAAATGATGATCGGTTTGATTTCGCTCATGTAAGTGTCAACCCAGGCTTTTCTTGCGGGAAGTGTCTGGCTGACATCGAAAGTGGGTTGAGGCATGGAGATTACCGTCGCCCCAATAACATTGGCGCTCATGGTGGTTGTAATTGGATGGCGGGTTACTTCATCAAATAAGTTACTTGCAGCTTTTTGGGCACGTTCAACGTCTAACAAGATGTCTCTGACATTGCCCAATTCCAGATTTACGACCTTACCTTCTATAGGTGCGCTCTTAGATTGATCTTGTGAATGCGCAGGGATGTTTTGACAAAATAGTACGGCTAATGTGATCGTAGTCAGAAGTGGTCTAGCGTTGGAATTTCGAGTCATCTTGTCATGTCCTTTAGGATTGCATCAACTTTAGCTACGTCAGATCTATAATGACCCCATAAAATGCTTGATTTTAAAAGCTTGAGGTAACTATGAGCGCCAGAAAAATTTCCTTAGCCAGCGCACTGGCTAGTTTAGCAATAGTGTTAGCCGTGCAGACTGCAGCTAACGCGCAAGCCCCAGGGCCGGGAAATTTTGCTGACCCCAACTATGTTTCGGGCGCAGGTGATCCGAGTTTGAGAATTCCAAGAGGTGCAGCTGGTGACTTGCGTCCAGCGATGGATAACAGTTATTCCCCCCAACCTAATGCGTCTTTGCCTGCACCAACTAGTTATGGCGCACCAGCGCAAGGTGGTTATGGCGCTCCTGCTCAAGGAGGCTACGGTGCCCCTGCTCAGGGTGGTTATGGCGCTCCAGCGCAAGGAAATTATGCGCAGCCTGGTGCCGATCCGAATGCCATTCAAGACCCTAATGCCGTTCAGCCCTATCCGAATAAGTACCAAAAGTCCAAAAAGGGCGGTGGCGGTCCATCGGGTGTGGGTATGGTCGTAGGCGGACCAGTAAAGGCTGCGACCACCTCGGTGGGAGTCACTGGTAAAGCTGTCAAGGAAGTGCTTAAGGCAATTTTCTAACCGAACGCTGCGTGAGCAGTGGTTGTTCGGGCTGAAAAATTGCTAATCACAGGCAGCTTCTCGATATACTAAAAGCTTTAGCGACAATGTATTCGCGACTCTATTAGCGTTTTGAGCTTGGTGCTGGTGTCGTTTGCTTTTCTCGATTTTATGAAGAAGATTGACTTGGACGAGGCAGATGGGGACGGTCAATGGTAGTATTGGATTCTTGCGGGCTATTAGCTCAGTCGGTTAGAGCGCACGCTTGATAAGCGTGAGGTCCCTGGTTCGAGTCCAGGATGGCCCATATTTTTTGAAAAATCAGCACCAATGCTGGCCAGTGGAGACTCTCCGCTGGCTTTTTCGTATAGTGGGCGCGCTGTTACGACTCATTTAAACTCTGCCGGTTAGTGGTATCTTTTCTGCGGAATCATTCTGGAAGCTCTTGCCCTTTTGTCTTGCCAACTGGCTTCTAAGCGTTTCGCATTCGATAAAGTGACGACGCTGAAGTTGAGCCGCCTACTTTGGCGATATGAGGAATGAACCATGAATTTGAAAGCAGCAACTTCAACCAAGTCGGGTCTGGCAATACGCATCGCTGGACCTAAAAGCCCTTTCTTGATTCAGGAGGTCAGTTTCCCTGCCCCTGAAAGTGATCAGGTTCTTTTAAAAATTTCCGCGTGCGGAATTTGTCACAGCGATAGCATGGCTGTCGAAGGCACCTATCCAGGGATTAAGTTCCCCATAGTGCCCGGTCACGAGATCGCGGGAATCGTTGAATCCACCGGTCCTGCAGTCGTCAGGCTCAAAGTCGGCGACAGAGCTGCTGTCGGCTGGCACGGCGAGCATTGCTTTTACTGTGAGCCTTGCCGCAGTGGTGATTTCATCAGCTGTTTGAATTTGAAGGTGCCCGGCTTCACCCTGAATGGAGGATGTGCTCAATACGCCATCTTTTCCGAATCGTCGTGTGCATCCATACCAGATGCTTTGAGTGATTTTGATGCGGCTCCACTTCTATGCGCGGGGGTTTCTACATTCAATGCGCTGCGTAATGCAGGCGCCAAGCCAGGTGATACGGTAGCAATTCTCGGCGTTGGTGGTCTGGGACACCTGGCAGTTCAATTTGCAAAAAAAATGGGATTTTACACAGTTGCTATCGCGCGCGGAAAAGACAAAGCAGCTTTTGCCAACAAACTTGGTGCAGACCACTATCTCGACTCAGAGTCCGCTGATGCCGTCGCATCGTTGAAAGCGTCAGGTGGCGCAAACGTCATTCTCGCCACTGCATCCAATTCCAAGGCAATTTCACCGTGGATTGGTGCTTTGGCAGTTGCAGGGAAGATGGTAGTCGTCGGCATTGATAGTGAACCGATAAGTTTCCTACCGCTTCAGCTCATAAAAGGACATAGACAGATTATGGGGTGGCCCGGTGGAAGCGCAAAAGACGCTGAGGACTGCATGAAGTTCGCGGTTCGTTTTGGTATTCGACCGATGATAGAAACTTATTCACTAGAAAACGCTGCAGCAGGCTACGAACGCATGATGAGTGGCAAAGCCCGATTTCGGGTCGTGATTGATGTCGCTGGAGCTGGTAAATAGAGATCAACAATATGTACAACATTGACGAGACAATAAAAGCGCGGCATTCAATCAGGAAGTTTTTGCCACGTCCGGTGCCCAAAGACTTGCTCTTCGAGTGTTTGGAGCTCGCGCAACTTGCTCCTTCGAATTCAAATATTCAACCGTGGCGCCTCTTTATCGCCGCTGGAGCAGAGCGTGATCGGCTACAAGAAGCTTTGTTAGCGGTGGCGCGCGAGAAAGCTCCTAATGTTCCTGCTTTACCGGAGCACTTTACCCACTTTCGTTCAGAATTGGGTGCTCAAGTTTATGGAGTGGGAATGGGAATTGCCAGCAGCGATAAAGAAGCGCGGCGAGCTGCCGTTCTGCGCAACTGGGAGTTTTTCGGTGCACCAGTAGTTGCCATTGTTTGCATGGACAAAGAGCTTGGTCCAGCAGATGCCCTGGGCGTCGGTATGTATCTGCAAACGTTAGTGCTTGCCCTGACCGCGCGAGGACTTGCAGCGTGTGTACAAGTTGCGCTGGCTGGGTATCCAGAAGTCATTTACAGAGAGCTTGAAGTTCCGCGTCAATTGTCTATCTTATGCGGAGTGTCAATTGGTTATCCAGACTTAGAATTCCCAGTGAACAAACTGAAAATCGGTCGTGCTCTGATTGCAAACAACGTGATGGTGCGCGGTTATTGAAGCAGATTGTACAGTCACATTTTTGCTATCTGGTTTCGATAGCGGCCGTGGTGTTTTTCGGCTGCCTTCCGCAGGTCGGCATCAGTAGTAGTGTCAATGCTCAGAATGCCGCGCATTGTACTTTGATCAATTTGATGCCGGATTTCTGGACGTACTGTGCTGGAGCTCGGGTGATGAAGCCGGCGGATCGTGTTGAGGCGCTGAAAAGAGACCTCATAGAACCGCATCAAACAATCTTTGACGCCGCCTTGAAACCGAGTATGGGGCAACTGAAAGACGCCTCCATCGCAAAGTACATTGACATTGTGGATGCAAAAATTCCGTTGATCCGCACAATCTCAGCGGAATTTCCTTCTGCTTTAACTGAATCCTGTGAGGTGTTTGGAAAAACTTTTCCAGACATGAACTGGCGCTGGAATGCCTATCTCATGCCATCTTTGTACACCTTTGATGGAATGTCGAGCGAGATTGATAGTCAATCGGTGATGTTGTTTGGCGCCGACGCGCTGGCGGATGAATACAAAAGCCTGTCTGGCACCGACTTCAAAACATTCTTGACGCACGAAGTGTTCCATATTTACCATCATCAAATTTTGCCCGATGAATTTGACGAATACATGGGCTCGATGCGCGTCTATAAGCCTCTGTATCTGTGCCTCTGGACTGAAGGATTGGCTTGTTATGTCAGTCAGGTGATTAACCCCAAAGCCTCGTTAGCAGAAGTTGTTCTCAGTAAGGAACTGGCTGAAACTGCTCCAAAGAGTGCGACTGGGATCGCAAAGGAATTTGGAACCGCGTTTGCTTCGACGACATCCAACGATCATGCTCGATTTTTTTCAGCTGGCTACAAAGGTGCTTTGCCAGCGAGGTCTGGCTACTATTTGGGCTTGATTGTTGTTCAACACCTTTCTGAAAAACATCCTCTAAAGGAGCTTGTTCGCTTGAGCGGTCGCGAACTCGAAGAAGAAATCAGAAATGCGCTACGTGAAATTTCGACCAGTGGCGATGCGATAAAGACTCTCTAAAGCAGACACTGTTGCTAGTCAAGCTGCTAGTTTAAGCCGCCTTACAGCGCCTCGCGCTGCTTTCAAGTGCTCGCCCTTCTAATCTATATATAGATCTTTGCGCGCACTGCGCCTGCATCTGGTGAGAGCGATCAAATAAAAACTTACGCTTAACACTTCGTCTACGGCGAGCGGAATGTATTTGTTTGCGGTATTATTTCTAAGTTCGCACTTCGGAAGAAGCGCGGAACACGATTCCCCTTCTGTAAAGAGTTTGAGCCCGTTGGCTGTAACTCGATAGAATGGAAAAGGAAAACAGCGCTATGATGCCTGCTTCCTTTAATCGTTTGTCCGGGGGCTTGGCTCAGCTGGTAGAGCGTCTCCTTTGCACGGAGAAGGTCAGCGGTTCGACTCCGCTAGCCTCCAGATATTTGGACCGATGTTACAGACCCAAGTTTGTTCTTGGAGTTCTACGCGAGAAGTGTGAGGCTTGTCCTAAAACAAGCCCACATGCAAAGACCAAATCCTTTCGAAAAGCTTATGAATAGCCGCAAGGCATGAAGTAAGCAGTAAGATAAGGAACCTTGGAAAAAGCAACTAAGCGGAACGACTCCAGCAAAACTGGAAGCTTACCGACAACTCAGAAATTTATTTCTGAAACCTGTTGAAACGGCTAATCGACTCTGCTAACATTGATAATCCAAGTTTCGGGATAACACCCGACGGCAATCAAAGTGCCGTTAATACTTGAATCTGTACCCTGAAAACTACATATTGAAGGTCCGTATTCCACCAATAATTTGTCTGGAAGCCCGCGTCGTCCTGGCGTTGGGACTTTGTACCAGACATTGGTTAAGCTACAAAGAGCGCACGGTGGATACCTTGGCGTTAGAAGCCGATGAAGGACGCAATAACCTGCGAAAAGCTGCGGGGAGACGTTATAGTCTACGATCCGCAGGTCTCCGAATGGGGCAACCCTGCCAGAGTAATGTCTGGTAACGCATATCTGAATACATAGGGTATAGCGAGGTAAGCTCGGGAACTGAAACATCTTAGTACCGAGAGGAAAATAAAACAAATGAGTGATTCCCCTAGTAGCGGCGAGTGAACGGGGAACAGCCTAAACCTATACGACGCAAGTCATATAGGGGTCGCGGGACACCATCACGAGATGGGATGAGAATAGTTGAAGGGCCCTGGAAAGGTCCACCATAGACGGTGACAGTCCGGTAAACGACATTCTCTGAACCTCAGGTGTATCCCAAGTAATGCGGGGCACGTGAAACCTTGCATGAATCAGCCGGGACCATCCGGTAAGGCTAAATACTTCTAACGACCGATAGTGTACAAGTACCGCGAGGGAAAGGTGAAAAGAACCCCGGTGAGGGGAGTGAAATAGAACATGAAACCGTGTGCTTACAAGCAATTGGAGCACCATTTGATGGTGTGACAGTGTGCCTGTTGAAGAATGAGCCGGCGAGTTGCCGTGTGTAGTTGGTTAAGCAGTTAATATGCGAAGCCACAGGGAAACCGAGTCTGATAAGGGCGTTGATAATTACATGCGGCAGACCCGAACCCAGGTGATCTAGGCATGGCCAGGATGAAGCGTGTGTAAAAATGCGTAGAGGTCCGAACCGACTGATGTTGAAAAATCAGCGGATGAGCTGTGTTTAGGGGTGAAATGCCAATCGAACTTGGAGCTAGCTGGTTCTCCCCGAAAGGCGTTGAGGCACCGCGTTGGACGTAGTTTATGGGGGGTAGAGCACTAGTTCGGTGCGGGCGGAGAAAATCCGTACCAAATCGAGTTAAACTCCGAATACCCATAATATTTATCCAGCAGTGAGACGGCGAGAGATAAGTTCCGTCGTCAAGAGGGAAACAGCCCAGACTACCGACTAAGGTCCCAAAGTATATGCTGAGTGGTTAAGGAGGTGGAGTTGCATAGACAACCAGGATGTTGGCTTAGAAGCAGCCATCATTCAAAGAAAGCGTAATAGCTCACTGGTCAAGCGACTCTGCGCCGAAAATATCCGGGACTAAGCATATCACCGAAATCGTAGGCTTACGTAAGTAAGCGGTAGGGGAGCGTTGTGTTGTAGGTTGAAGCATGAGCGTAAGCACGTGTCGACGAAGCACAAGTGAGACTGTCGGCTTAAGTAGCGAAAACATTGGTGAGAATCCAATGCACCGAAAGACTAAGGGTTCCCACGGCAGGTTCGTCCACGTGGGGTTAGTCGGGGGCTAAGATGAGGCCGAAAGGCGTAATCGATGCACAGCGGGTTAATATTCCCGTACCACCGTAGATCGTTATGAATCAAGTCGGGACGCAGGAGGCTAATTGATGCGGCTAAATGGATTGCCGTCCAAAGGCGTAGCTAGTCAGAGTAGGCAAATCCGCTCTGGCGTTTAAACGTGAGGCCGAGTAAGAAATCACCCACGGGTGAAATATCAATGATGCCACGCTGCCGAGAAAAGCGGCGTGATCAGATCGAAGGTGCCCGTACCCGAAACCGACACAGGTAGTCAGGTAGAGAATACCAAGGTGCGCGAGATAACTCTCTCTAAGGAACTCGGCAAAATAACCTCGTAACTTCGGAAGAAGAGGTGTCATGGTAGGGTGTAGGTCCAAGCGGCCGAAGCCTGAGATGATCGCAGCGACGAGGCTCAAGCGACTGTTTAACAAAAACACAGGTCTCTGCTAAACCGTAAGGTGATGTATAGGGGCTGACTCCTGCCCAGTGCTGGAAGGTTAAGTGGATCGGTTAGCGTAAGCGAAGCTGAAAAACAAAGCCCCAGTGAACGGCGGCCGTAACTATAACGGTCCTAAGGTAGCGAAATTCCTTGTCGGGTAAGTTCCGACCCGCACGAATGGAGTAACGATTTGAGCGCTGTCTCGGAGAGAGACTCGGCGAAATAGGATTGTCTGTGAAGATACGGACTAGGCGTGCCAGGACAGAAAGACCCTATTGAGCTTTACTGTAGGCTGAAATTGTCTGCGGGCTATATCTGCGCAGAATAGGTGGGAGACTTTGAAGTCAGAATTTTGGTTCTGATGGAGTCATCGTTGAGATACCACTCTGATGTAGCTAGCATACTAACCTCGTTCCATGAATCTGGGCGGGGAACAGTTTCAGTTGGGCAGTTTGACTGGGGCGGTCGCCTCCTAAACAGTAACGGAGGCGCCCAATGGTTCCCTCAGGGTGGTCGGAAATCACCCATCGAGCGGAAAGGTAGAAGGGAGCTTGACTGCAAGAGTGACAACTCGCGCAGGGACGAAAGTCGGGCTTAGTGATCCCACGACTCCGCATGGAAGGGTCGTTGCTCATCGGACAAAAGTTACCATAGGGATAACAGGCTGATCTCCCCCAAGAGTCCACATCGACGGGGAGGTTTGGCACCTCGATGTCGGCTCATCGCATCCTGGAGCGGTAGTACGTTCCAAGGGTTGGGCTGTTCGCCCATTAAAGCGGTACGTGAGCTGGGTTCAGAACGTCGTGAGACAGTTCGGTCCATATCCGGCATGCCCGCAGGATTTTTGAGAGGAGCCGTCCTTAGTACGAGAGGACCGGGACGGACAGACCGCCAGTATACGAGTTATCACGCCAGTGGTAGACGCTCGGTAGCTGTGTCTGGAGTGGATAAGTGCTGAAAGCATATAAGTACGAAGCCCACCTCAAGATGAGAAATCCCATGGAGTTAATCCAGTAAGGTCCCCGGAAGACCACCGGGTTGATAGGACATAGGTGGAAGCGCCCCGCAAGGCAAGCGTGTAGCCGAGTGTTACTAATAGACCGAGGGCTTATCCAATATTATTGGAGAGCCTGTAGTACGAGCAATCGTGCTACGAAACTCTTAAATCGAATACCTAATCGGCTGTGATTTGAAGACAGCCGTCCTTCAATATGTAGTTTTCAGGGTACTGTTGATTCTTAGTCGAAAGTCTAAGTTTCTTCAGAACCAAGACGTAGCTATTGCACTGAATACGGTGCCTACGTTTGCCCTAACGGTTCTTGGTGCTCATGCGACCGGAACACACCCGTTCCCATCCCGAACACGACGGTAAAGACGGTCAGCAGCGACAATACTTGGTGGGTGACCGCCTGGGAAGATAGCCCGGTGCCAGGAGTTATAAAAGCCGCAAGTTAATAGCTTGCGGCTTT
>JARLHI010000068.1 GCA_031292355.1 Candidatus Obscuribacterales bacterium | reverse complement strand
TCGGCTACAACAAGCCTCACGGCGTTATCTTGAAACTCTTTTGTGTACTCTGATTTTCTGGCCATACGTCCTCCTGGTGTCATTCTTACACTTCAAAGGACTTTTAGCTATGCGACTGTCTACTTTTTGGGGGGAACTCCACCTCGCTCCTGTTTTTTTAAAATAACTTTGCCTAAAATAATAAAAGTCGATATACCATTTTTCTTGCACATGACGTGTTTTCTTAAACCGCACATTGCAACCATTTCAAACCGTCTTCGCTTAGAACTTAGATCGTTAAACCGCTAAACCGTCTTCGCTTAAACTTCATAACCGCTAAACCTGAACGGCGAAATCACTAAAACTATTCGCTATAACAATTGAATTGTAAGAATTTTTGCCAAATTTTTCGCGTTTTTTTCGAAAGAAAAGTCTTTAGAACTCGCTCCTAAAATGCAGAAAAACAGCATCAGTCCTCAAATTACAATTTCATCCCCAAAACAAACCCCCAAAATCTCATCATAATCTTTTGAACTAAATTACCCTCGTTTCCGTTTTCTTTTATACGAGAGAGGAAACGAAAATGGCTCAAAATCAAGTTGAACGCGAAAGTGGCGTTGAAAGAAGAGAACGCGAAATGCTAATCGCAAGATGGGAATGGCACAAATTCAATCAAGTATTCCCAGATGAGGATTCATGCATAAAAGAGCTGTATAAGCGCTCGCATGGAGATAGTAAAATAGTCTGCCGCAAATGTGGCAGCATAAAAATCAGGAAAATTGACGAACGGAGCTTTTTTTGTTTGACCTGCTATAAAAAATGCTGGTTTACGGCCGGCACTCCGTTCGTTAACTTCAAAAAAGTGAAACCGTGGCTTTTCGCGCAATGGCTACATAAAAAGGGACTTAGAGTTAGCGGCAGTCAGTTAGCAAATCTCGTAATGATTTCTAAGTCCAGCGGAGCCTACATAATTAGGAAAATCGCCCTATTGACCGAAAGAATGACAGGTGACAATGACGCTGCAAAACTCCCAATGTTACCTTTGTCGGACAATCTCATTCAATTTAGCGAATACAAACCGATTCAAGAGCATTTAAAAGTTGAGAGAAGAAAGGTACATCAGCAAAAAGAACCAACGCAAGATCAAAATCAACCCGTCGCTTCAGTTCAATCATTGGTTCAAACAAAGCAATTAACATTGAACTCAGAAAAAGAGAGCAAACTCTACGCAGCGCTCACTGAAACGCCCCAGGGTTTCGACTCACTGTGTGCAAAACTCGATTTCGACGTGCAATCGATGTCATCGACTCTGACCATTTTAGAGCTTAACGGACTCGCGACAAGATTAGCGGGCGACCGTTACACCAAGACTGAGCGACCACGAGAAAAACCTCGAACCACTGGAAGTGGCAGCAAGAAATCCATTGATTCTCGTAAACAGAAATCCCTCCGCGCTCCAACGCTCGTGTCCTTGATCAACTCGATAAAGTCAGCATTGCAAGACATATCAAAAATAATCATTCATGAAATCATTCAAATTGCTGGTACAGCTATTCACAAAAGAAAATTTGATGAAACACCGGAGTGATCCACCAAACTTCTTCTTCGCTAAATTGTTCGCTCTGTGCTGTGCTTGCCGGAGTCGATGATCTAAATATACTCGCCTATTTGACATCAACCTGACATCAAAAACTATTTTGTTGAATTGATTTTCTCAGATTTTGCCACGCCTGGTGGCAAGACAATTCCTGCAACGCATCTATTAAAAGGGTCTTGCCAGGCTCCTTTTTGAACCAGGTAGAAGCACCAGATGGATGAGGCAAAGGAACGATGTCCCGCACTCGACCAAAATATTCGCGCTGACTAGTTTTCCCAATCACAGAATCGAGAGGCACTTTGCCAAAAATCTGACTAATAGCTAACCCGCCAACTGGAATGATCAAATCTGGATCGAGAATCTCGAATTCTCGCTGCATCCAGGTAGAACAATTTTTTATTTCCTGCGGATTGGGCACTCTGTCTCCACCACCGCTAGCCTTACCCGGAAAACAACGGCAGACAGCTGAAATATATGCCAGTGAGCGAAATTGCTCCTCATTCAGCCCTATTGTTTCAAACCAGCGGAAGAGCGTTTTGCCTGCTGTCCAAGCAAACGGTCGACCAAAGGCGCCTTCGCGTGGTCCTGGTGCCTGTCCGATCAAATAAATTTTGCTCAAAATCGGACGCGGCACAATCACAGGACGAATCATGAGCGGACAAATTTCGCATTCTCTCAACGTCGCGATATGACGTTCCAAATCTATTTGCTGAGCCATTGTCGGTTAAAGACCGTCTTTTCCCTTAGTTGTCTTTGTGCCAGATACTATCGCGCAGGTTTCCTCGTCCATAGATGCCTCACGATCGCGACCTAGATTTCTATAAATCTTTGCTCGCAAAGTATAAGCACCAAGCTCGGTATCAACAGCCACACCGAATATATTGGTGCGCAAACCATTGAATGCAACATTGCAGTCATCGAGAGCCTTTTGATAGTCCTGCTTAGCAAACAAAGCCTGGGCGCGCCGCAGCAAAAGATTCGGCTCGCCGGGATTTTTTTGCAGTCCTTCCGAACAAACTTCGACCGCCTTATCGTTATCGCTAAGATTCAGATAGTCACCGGCAGCTCCTAAATAACCGCTGGCAGAGCCATTTGGCAGGTTCAAAGCGGCGCTAATAGGTGTGATTGCAACAAGTGAGTGTTTAGCTTTGAACGCTTCCTCTTCAGTATTTTTGCCTTTTTCACCGCTAGCACCCCCATCGGATTTGTCTGTCGAATCCATACGGGCATAGTGTAAATAATCAGCAGCGGCGTCTTCGTAATGCTTCAAACCATCTTCATCTCGCGCCTTAGCGTAAACGAATAGAGGATTATCGATACCAAACTGTTTGAGAAAATCGTATTCGTCGATCCCCTTTTGATAATCTGCATTAGCGTCGTATACATGCGCGCGGATAGCATAAAGATCAGATTCAAAAGGACGCTCGGCAATGCGCTTATTGAGCAATGTCAGAGCTGAGTCGTAAAGTGGTTTAGCCTTACTCAAGAGTTCAGCCTTAATCTCGTCAGTTTGCAAGGCGGCAACCGCCTTCAAAGCTGCAGCCCGCATCACCAGCTGCACGGGATTATCGCTATTACTTGGTTCATCGATCATGCGCGACAACTTTCGGGAACGGTCGAGATGCTCAAGCGCACCTCTGGAACCGCTTTGCTTTTCAGGGCTATCAGCTGTTTTCTTTGTGCTATTTTCAACGGTTCCAGCACTAGCACTGGCGTCGGCAAGCGAACCTTCATCGGCATCATCTTTGGAGGAATGCTCAGGTAGACTAATTTCAGCCAGCTGCTTTTCGGCTCCTCGCCCTGCATCTGCAGCAGCTCCAGGCTTTACCTTCGTTGAAATCTCAGCACGCACAACCTCAAAGGTCACGTCACTGCCTTTACGTTTGACTACAACTGGCACGGTTGTACCCTGCTTGCCCCGAAATAACAATGACATTGAATCAGTGTCTAAATCTTGCGTAGCGACACCGTCTATCGAAACGATTTCATCCTGAAGCTGCAAGCCCGATTTAGCCGCTGGACCAGTTGGCAAAATGAAATCAATACGCGATTTGCGCAAAGCTACTCCAGCTCTTGCCACAGTAAGAAGCGCAAGTTTATCAACGTATTGCTTTTTCTTTTCTGGATCTTTTTCCAGCTCGCAAAGCGCATCCAGAGCTAGTTTGCCCACAGGTCCTTCAGTATCCAAATCGTAAGCTTTAAGATATTCGGTTTTTGCTGGCATCAATTGACGATTCATCAAGTAAGTCCGAGCCAGATAATAATGAGCCGTAGGATTGCGCTTCAAATGCGCTTTGCTTGCTGCCTTCAGCTTGGTCAAAGCTGTTTCATAATCACCCTGATCGTACAGAGAAATCAATGCAGAAACGTCAATCTCAGCAACGGCGGCGGATTGCGAGGCAATTATGACTCCAAGCAAAAGCGAATTCACGCGCCAGAAAATTTTGTTCGTCAATGCAGACTTCCTTTGTACTCGAGATAATTTCATTTACACACACTACACAAGCAAATTCAAGAATCTTCCCACTCACTGATTCAGTCTGTCTTATTTGTGGGATTTTTGCTACTCTTCTGAGCAATTGTCATCTCCAAAATACCGGATCGACCCTAAGTCTGCATGATTTCAGCCAGTAAACTATTTGCGAACACAGCACTTCTTGCAGGTTGTGTGGTTTTACTTGGTGTCACGAGCGGTTGCGGTCAGCTCAACCGACAAACTAGCGCTCAAGTCCACGCTGCCACGCGGGCAATTATCGATCCTGCCTCGATCTATTCCACCGTTTTAAAAGAGTCAACCGAACTGCAAGGCACAATGGTGGACGGCTGGTTTCACGGTGAGGATTCGCGTAGTCTGAAAACCGAATATGCAAAAGCCTCTCCAGCTGTTAAAGCGAGATTTGCCTGCGACTATCAGGCAATGCTTTCCCAGAACAAGCAAGATATGGTCAATCAGTGGCAGTCATACGTACCCTGGTCGAAAAGAGCAGCTTTCGCGAGAAAATGGTGGAGCGATCCTAAAAATTCGTCCCAATCTGAAAGCTTCCTGAAAGCTGATCGCTGGAAACAAATCCTCTGGATGCAAGAGTCTTTGCGCGATGGCAGCGAGTTGTGGTGGCGCGCTTATGAAAAGCAATTCCCTGAAGGAATCGATTCAGCCGCAGCCATGGCGCATGAATCCGAACAGGATATGGTCACTAATTTCAAAGAAAGCGAAAATAGCTCACCGAGAAGCTTTAGCGCGCTTAATAAAAACGATTACTGAAAACACTCTCCTTTACAGTTAAATGCTTAAAGGCAGTAAAGATGTGGCAAATGCTGTTAACAGGGCAAATATCATCGCGCAACAATACTTCGTCGAAGTTTAACTTGAAAACTGTTCGCGCCCCATCAATACGATATCCTGTTTACGAGTTCAGGGAATTTGCACAAACCAATGAATCATTCCGAAAACGCCAATAGACAAATTCAGTCATTGAAAAGAGCGGCCGTTACGGGCGCTTTGATGTTTGTGGCCGTTGCCATCACTGTTACGACCAGTGGTTGTTCCAAAGAACAACAGCTGAAGCAACGCGAACAAAAGCTGGCTGACTTTGCCACCAGCGTTGCACAACATATCCTTGATCGAAATCCAGAAACCATCAAAGAGTCTTTGACAGTCCTCATGCACGAGCAACTGGATTTGAAATTACTGGAAAAGCTGGAAGGCACCAAAGTCATTCCAGATAGTCCGATTACTTTGATGCGAGAAACAGAACAATGGAAGACCGACCATCGTTCAAATAAAATACAGGTTTCGGTTCAGCCTTTAACGCCTGTTGACAAAGATCAGGTCACGTACAAAATTACTGGCACTGATTCAACCCTTGTTGACGGTAAAAAAGTCGACGACCGCCCCATCGATTTTTCCATCGTCTGCATGTTAACGTCCGATATGGACGGCTTTCCACGTGTTGTTGACCTGACTGGTCTGGACAAAGGCAAATCGGCAAGCTCTACAAGCGCCAGCGCCCCAACCAAGAAGCGTAGACGCCGCTAACTCTGAAGCAATAACAACGCTTTCAACTGCATTAGGTGCAGTGGAAAGTGAAACACATGCCGACTATGGCTGCAAACATGATGGCCGTTGCGCTCCAGCCAAGCACATTGGTCAAAAAACCATTGGTGTGCCTGCCCATCACCTCGCGATTATTAGCGATGCACATAATCAGCACTAGCAATGGGGCGGCAAGCAATCCATTGAAAACAGCTGCCCAGTACAGAGCGACAAAAGGATTGATGCCCAGATAGCTGATGGACAGTCCAAACAGAGTGGAAAGGACAATAATTGCATAAAATTCCTTCGCTTCGTTCAGCGGTTGATGCAAGCCATGCTTCCAGTCAAAAACCTGAGCAAGAGCGTAAGCACATGAAGCTGTCAAAATCGGCACAGCCAGAAATCCTGTACCAATAATGCCCATCGCGAACAAGGCCGCAGCAAATGGTCCAGCGAGAGGTCGCAGGGCAAGAGCCGCATCAGTGGCTGAGAGGATTTCTGTGTGACCATTGTGGTGTAGGGTGGCTCCTGTCACTAAAATGATGAAGTACATCCCGGCAATGGCTACAAACATGCCGATTCTTACGTCCCAGGAGCGAGCGCTTAGCTCGTCTACACTGCATCCGCGTCGCTCAAATTCGGTCACTTTACCGTGATGAATTTTTTCCTCCACTTCTTGATCGGCCTGCCAAAAAAAGAGATAAGGCGAAAGTGTCGTTCCTAAAATCGCTAGCAACATCGACAAAAATTCGCCGTTAAATTCAATCGTAGGAACGAAGGTGGCGCGGGCGATTGCAACCGGATCGAGTTTGACGAAAAACGCTGTCGCCACATAAGCAAATAAGGCCAGCGTCAGCCATTTAAACATTCGAGCAAGAAGTCGGTAAGAACCAAAAACTTGAAAAGCAACGATCGAAAAAGCGACGACTAACGTCAAAAACGGCACCGGTACTGGCACAAGCAAGTTAACAGCGCTTGCGATCGCCGAAATATCGGCACCAGCGTTAATCGAATTGGCAATAACTAATCCAATTACAGCAGGATATAAAACCGCCTTTGGATAAAACTCTCGCAAGACAGAGCCAATGCCAGAACCGGTGACCATGCCGATTTTGGCACAAATATATTGCACAGCTGTGAGCAGCGGCAAAATGAAAATTGCCATCCACAAAGTGCTGAAACCAAATGCCGCACCCGCCAGAGAATAAGTGGCGATGCCAGATGGATCGTCATCAGATACGCCAGCAACCAGCCCTGGCCCAAGAGAATTCAGAATGCTCTTGATTTTTTTCACACGTGGAAAACGTGCTTGAGTGACGCGGGTATCGATAAAAACCTGATCGCTAATCAATTTGTCTTCAGGAGTGAGTGCTGTTAGCATTGCGCAGCCCTCCTTTATTGAGAGTGTAAAATTCAAAATTTGAATCGAGAAAGCTCTCTCGAAAGTTAGTGGGTTAGCCGTTTTTTGACTTTTTGTATGTCAGAGACAATCGACAGTGCAACAAAAACTGGACCCACTATCGGTACTGATTCGATTGCCATTTGCACGGCAAAAACCAGCGCCTGATCGACCATCTTTTCCAAGACGGTGTCGGTTTGACGGTCTTTCATGACACGCCTCCTTATCGCTCTTTTGAGTAAAGACAGCGAACCGGGCGGCAGATCGGGCATCGATCTTTTATATGTGACTATTTAAAATCAAACGAAGACGAGATGCCTGAATTACTGCGCCCGGCTTCTACTAGAAGGATGGCCAAGTAATTTAGCAAGCATAAATCCATAAATTCTGTGTGCTGTTTTCGACATGACTTTCACCTTTTGGGTGGCACATTGGATAATCTCGATATTACTATCATACCCATATCGCTAGTGAGATCAAGCCTTTCTAGAAAATCTTTTCGAATCCCTTACGATGTGATCAAAGTGTGGATAAATCCTCCTGGGAAACGTCAACATTCATCAATTTGCTATACTCGCCAGATGATCACACCACTCGTTTTTTCGCCTTTATACAACACCGATCTCGCCTCCTTTGGCATGAACAAACCATTCGCTCTCGACCGCGGTGAGCTAGTTTTGCGCAAGCTTCGCGAAGAACTGCCAGAGCTCGAACACCACCTACCAGTGCCACTCACCGATGAAGAGTTGTTACTAGTTCACACTCCCCAGTATTTGCAGTCGCTGCAATCGAGCTCCACATGGGAAAAGATCTTCGAACTGAAAGAAGGTGAGTATCAACCGCATCTGGCAGAAAAACCGTTGCATCAAATAATCAACGATTTCAAATTAAAAGGTGGTGGCACCAAAATCGCTGTCAACCTGGCACTTCAGCATGGTCTTGCAGCGAATCTAGGCGCCGGTTATCATCACGCATTTCCCGATCGAGGTCACGGCTACTGCGCTCTACACGACATTGGCATAGCAATCAAATCGGCTCAGAACGCTAATAATCTGCAAAGAGCGATGATCGTCGATTTAGACTTTCATCAAGGTGATGGTTCGGCCATAATCTTCGCCTCCGACGATTCTGTGTTTACACTTTCGGTGCATTCAGAAGATGGTTGGCCAGACGTAAAACAACACTCCGACCTGGATGTGCCGATATTCGAAAATGAAGAAAAACTATATTTAGAAAAAACCGCAGACGGCATCCACCGGGCGCTAAAGAAATTCGCACCGAATTTGGTGCTATTTATTGCTGGCAGCGATCCCTACGAAAAAGATGTTTTGCCTGGTACGCAATTGATCAAATTACCGCTTGCAACCATGCGTGAGCGCGACGAATTTGTAATTGATACTTTCGCCGATAAAGGCATTCCTTTAGCCAAAGTATTTGCAGGCGGTTACGGTCCAGACGTGTGGGAAGTTCATTATTGGGCGACCAGGCATCTGCTGGTTAAATCCGGATTTCTGCAATCAAGTGGGCCGCTGAATTTATAGGATCCAAGTAACCACAGCCCAGTCGGTTCACAGTCATCGGGACATCTAGCCAACGCTCTTCTTACGAACAAAAGAAGCGCTTTGGATATATTAATTCATGCAGTTGGCAACTATTTGCAAGCAAATTTCAGAGGACCTAATCGTCAATTTTCTGCCAAGAGGCGCCTGGAATGACGCTCTTCGGATTTCATTCATGAAACTTACAAGCTTGTAAGAAATCTTGAAACTACCAGACCAACTGACTCTTCCCGTGCAATGATTGTACAACACACATTAGCTGCCGTTTATTTTCTCTGGTCGAGCACCTGCGTTAAATAGGCGTATCCAAGGAGAACTTATGACAATGTTCGTGGTGGCTTTCCTGTTCTTCTACATTTGGTATATCGCTGGCATCACAATCGGTTATCACCGTCTGCTCTCTCATCGAGCTCTTCGCAGCAACAAATTGTGGGAATATTTTTGGGTCGCAGGCGGCTATCTAGCCTATCAAGGGTCACCGATTTGGTGGACTGCTATACACCGCGCCCATCATAAGCACGTTGATACGGAATTAGATCCTCATTCTCCGCGCTTTGGTCTACTGCACTCTTATGTGGGTTGGGTCCCAGCTTACATCATGGGCTATCCAGAGCATGTTAACCCACAAACACAGTGCAAAGACCTTTATAAAGATGCCGTCTATAGATTCCTCGAACAAGGCGGTAAGCCAATTCGAGCCGCTATCTTGAACGCATTGGTTGTAGTTTCTTTCGATGTGTTGCTAACTTGCGTACTTGGATGGCAAGTCGGTTTAGCAAGCGTTCTAGCCACTCTGGTCGCCTTCCAAATTCCAAATGCACTCAACACTTTTTGCCATATACAACACTTGGGTTATCGGGGCTTCGCCACTGCCGACGACAGTGTCAATGTCTGGTGGTTTGCTATCGTCGCTCTGGGCGAAGGTTGGCACAACAACCACCACGCCTTCCCAGGTTCAAGCCGATCGGGACTGCGACCATACGAATTTGATTTCAGCTGGTGGTTAATAAAACTTGGACTGGCTACAGGCATGGTGACCTATGCCAACGAGCCCCATGGCGTAACTAAACGGTTAAATCGCAATCGTCCCCAGGCAGTAATCAACAGATTCAAGAGACGCCAGCAGACAAAGCAATACAACGTTCTTTAATCCGAGTCTTTAAAGCTAATCCAAACTCAAATGAAAATGGTCTCGCCAATCAAAAGGCAAGACCATTTTTTTGACCAATTTTCATCTATAACATTAAAAAACCACCTCCAAACGGGGTACTTGATATATGTTTAGCGCATACCTTCGACTCTCGGTCAGGGATTGTCATTTATCAGTCGTTATTCCGTCCCTCACTAGAAAGCCGTGGCAGTTTTGTCCAAAGCGCACGCCCTCAAACAAGCGCCAATCACCAGTCAATTAAGAAGCGCCTCACCGGAAGCGCGTTCGCAACGCTCGGAGCCGACCTCAAATCGCGCGTCCGGCAAGCTCATTTGTGTGGCCACGAAAGCCTCGCCATTCCTCAAATGGGCCGGTGGGAAATCGCAACTGCTGTCTCAGTACAGCGAGTACTTTCCTAAGACTTTTAATCACTACTTCGAACCATTTATCGGTGGCGGCGCAGTCTTTTTTCATATGCTGGGGAAATATGGCGATTTAAATGCCACCATATCCGATCGCAATTATGACCTCATAAATTGCTACGAGATCATTCGTAATCAGCCCACAGAACTAATTGAAGCCCTCAAAAATCACAAAAATGATGCCGATTACTTCTATGCTATCAGAGCAATAGATCCACTGACATTGACCAAAGTTGAGCGTGCGGCCCGCATTATCTTCTTGAACAAGACCTGCTTCAATGGTCTCTATCGGGTCAATCGCAAGGGGCAATTCAATGTGCCCTTTGGTCGTTATAACAATCCACGCATCTGTGATGAAACGAATATCAAAGCTGTTAGCGAGGCACTGTCTCAGGTCCGCATCATCCACTCTTCGTACGACACATCAGCCAATCTTGCTAAACGTGGCGACTTTGTCTATTTCGACCCACCTTATCAACCACTTACTGCCACCGCCAGTTTTACAAGCTACACAGAAAACTCCTTCGGGCTAGCCGATCAGCAGCTCCTGAGTGCCTTGTTCGCAAAACTATCGGCAAAGGGCTGCAAAGTAATGCTTTCAAACTCCGATAACGACATGGTGCGCGAACTGTACAAAGAATTCCGCATAGAGACAGTCAAAGCGACGCGAGCAATAAACTGCAAAGCTGAAAAAAGAGGTCAGATCTCCGAATTACTGATCATGAACTATTAACGAGAGCCACATAGCAAGCGGATCGGGTAAAATTCTAGCTGTCACATTTACTGGCGGCTCGAATAACATGCGCTCAAAAAAGAAGAATTGGTACGTACGCGGACTGAGCGCTGCTTTGCTCACGTTCTTGATCACAACTTCCTTTACACCGTTTGCTACCGCACAAGTAACTGATTTCGAAAAAGCCACCAAACTTTATTCGCAAAAGCAGTACAAACCGGCGTTCGCTATTTTTTCAGCAATTTACGCTGCCGATCAAAAGAATCTCACCGCTCTTTTTTACTGTGCCAACTGTGAGCTTGCGGCTGGTCAAAGAGCTGATGCCATCAAAGCCTATACAAGCATCGCGACAGCCAGTCCTAGTAGTGCTGTGGGCATAGCCGCTCAGAGTGCCTTGAAAAGTATCAACGCCAGCAGCGCAGCCACCTCGCTAGCCAAATCGAACAGCTCAGTCAGTCAAATGCCAGACGACAAAGTGTCCCAAGTAGCGGCACAATATCGAGCCAGTAAGGCGCCCGCCGAGACCGGCTCCAGCCACGTTGATTTAACGGCAGATCAAAAGACACAAGCCATAAACGAAATTGTCAAAACAGTGCGTGCCCAGGCCGACCGTCCAAATGTCTCCGAGAGCTTTGTCTCAGAAACAAAAGAGGCGTTGACTCAGTATCCAGAACCTTTGTTGCATCTGCTCTGGAAGAAAGGAATGCACGTCAAACTGACCCCCACGATGATTGATAATGAGCCCGGTCTTGCTTACAGACAACCAACTGGATACGAAGACGGCGCGACTTTTAAAAACTGCCCTGGACTCTTCAACGGTTACGATATTGTCTTGTGCGAATATGAATTCATTGGCGACTCAAATGAACTCAGAAAGTGCTCCGGTCCCATGGGCACACTCAGGCATGAGTTGGGGCACGCCGTGGATAGATATCTCGGTTCAATCACCAGCAAGGAAGAATACAAACATCTATATTTGCTAGACCTCGGCACCATAGACGATGGTATGAAAGGGAAACTCCATTATTTTACGCAAAAAGATAGAGTAGGGCCCGCTGAAACCTTCGCTGAGATCATGTGCAACAAGTATGGCGGTCGACCATCCGGTGATAGCCGCAAACCCGAGGAAGTCGCCGATGCCTTCAAATTGACTAGGGCTTACATCGACAAGCTAATTGCCTCGATCCCAGCTAAATAGGTTTATTTTCGGCAAAGTTATGACAAAAAAAAATCGATGAGAAAGAGTGGCGTCTCTCTCATCAAAAGTTATTGTTTCATTGACTTATAGTGCCAGGCTCCAGAGATTGAGAGGGCGTTTGTAACCCTTCAATTCCTCCATGAACGTAAAACCGAACCGCGGATAGTAACGATTCGTCCTGGACACAGTCAAGGTTTTAAGACGCAGATGCTCCATTCCGCGCGCGACAGGCAGCAATCGTCTCTTCGACCAGCAAGGTGCCAAGTCCCATGTTTTGATGACTTTCCCTGACACCAAGCTCATGCAAAGTCGTCACGCCATCTTGCCGGTGGTAGGCTCTAAGCCAACCAACGACCTTTTGATCAACTGAATCAACAGCAACGCGAATGCGGTGCTGCGATGAAAATCCTTCAGCCAGCTGATGATTGACCGCATCAGCGAAGACCACCTTTGGTACAAAACCAAACGAGGACCGATTGTTTTTGCTGTTCACAATGCGAATGATCGAAGAGAGGTCTTCGATCACCGCATCACGAACCAAAAATCTAACCGTAGACGCAAGCTCTTGTTCCATGTCAAACACGCCGGCGATGGCGCGAGCGACCATGCGCGTTGATCACATCGCGATACCACAAACCGCTGTCTTTGACGGTACGCGTGAGCGTCTGCCGGTCGACGTGAACGAGCCCAAAGGTCTTGGAAAATCCAAGCGACCATTCGAGATTGTCCATAAAGCTCCACGGAAAGTATCCGCAGATCTTGACACCGGCAGAGGCGGCATCTTCGAGCGCTTGCAGATGCGAACGTAGGAAATTGATTCGCCCTAGATCATGAATACGACCGTCGACGACAGTGTCATCGAGCGCGGCTCCATTTTCCGTGATGAACAAATCCGGCAGTTTGTATTTCTGATTGAGCTCGATCAGCATCTTGCTGAGAGACTCCGGTCGAATCTCCCAACCCATCTGAGTCACGTCGGCTCCTGGCACAGGGCAAACAGCGCCCTGACCATCGACAACAAGGCGCAAATAGTAATTGACGCCCATGAAATCGATCTTTGAGCCAATGAGCGCCATGTCGCCAGCCTTTGTGCTGAGCCGACCGTGCCCTTTACCTTCGTAGATGGCGTCTGGATAATGCCCTTTATAGAGGGCATCCAGATACCAGCCGTAGGATGTGTCCCAGAGGTCCGAAGCAGCGCGTGCCGCTTCGGGTGTTGCATCGACAGGATCGACAGGCACCAAGTTCAAAACGATGCCGACCTTAAGAGCCGGATCGATGTTCTTGATGGTCTGCAACGCCTTGCCGTGAGCGACAAGCAGATTGTGACCAGTCTGCACACCTGTGTCTGGCTGATTGAGCGCCGGCGCAAGACCAGTGCCAATACTGCCAGCCACAATTACTTCGAGCTCATTGAAAGTCGTCCAGGATTTGACTCGATCACCCAGACGCTTCGCCATCACAGCCGCATAGTCGGCGAAATAATCGCCGGTTTCGCGATTGAGCCAGCCACCGATTGTTTGCAAACGCTGCGGCAGATCCCAGTGATAGAGCGTCAGAAACGGCTCGATCCCGTTCTTCAAGAGAGTGTCGACGAGCCGATCGTAGAAGTCGAGTCCCTTTTCGTTGACACGACCGGCGCCTTCGGTTAGCACACGCGACCAGGAAGTCGAGAAGCGATAGGCGTTGAGCCCCATCTCCTTCATCAACTGGACGTCCTCGGGCATACGATTGTAGTGATCGCAGGCTACCGAAATAGGGTCGAGATGAGGACGGGCATTGAAATATTCGTCCCAGATTGAAGCGCCACGCCCATCAACAAAAGCAGCACCTTCGATTTGACCAGCCGAAGTTGCGGCTCCCCAGATGAAGTTACTGGGAAATTTGAACGTGGGAACGCCAGCGATTTTCGCGCTGCGTCGATTTTTGCCCAACGAATTCATGATGTGTACTCCCAGTTCAAGTTCGATCCAGAAACATCTGAACCGAACCGAACCTTCTGTGAGTTGATTAAAGGAGGTTTCTTACTTCAACTGAGTCAGCCAACCACCGATGAAGCCAGCCTGTTCCAGCCCTTGGCGCAGGACCTCGTCATTGTGCATGACCTTCCAGGCAAATTGCGAACGATAGTTTTCGATCATGATCAAAACCGGGCCCTGGTCGATCGAGATTGTCTCGGGGTCGACCCAGCCAGACTTCAAAGCACTGTCGAAAGTGGGATTGAACGCATCGACAAAACCATGCTTGCCGAAAAGTTCAGTTCGCTGCAACAACCAATGACGCAGTGTCGGCCAGACAATGCTTGGCGTAAACGGCAACGAACTAATAGCTGCCGTCGGCGCGATGGTACCGTCATCGGTGCCATCAGGGCATCCTCGCTCAGAATAACCCAGAAACTTTGGGTTGCTTCCGCCAGGTCCATCGCAAGCAGTCAAACCCCAGTTGAGGTCATCGTAACCGCGAAAACCCTTCGGATTCTTCTTGGCATAGAGATGCTGAGCTATCGTAGCCCGCCTGCTATTTTCGAAATAATCGAAACCTGCCCGACGATTGTTGTCGTCGAAAAGTTCTCGAAAATCGACGAAGCAGTGCGGATATTGGTAGACGAAGAGGGGCGACCCAGGGCAACGAATATAGCGCTGCCGAAAGAACGTCTCTGTTTTAGCGCCACCGATGAATGTCGCCCATGACGTCTGAGGAATCGCATGCGTCGGCGATCCCATTGCCAGCAAATACAAAAGGAGGGCTTCGCTGTAACCCTTATACACATTTTTGATCAATCCAGTCTCGGGAATCCAGCCATGCAGCAGGCACCCGATGTTCGGATTTTGATCACTCGTGCGCACAAGCAACCAATCCCACTCCACTCGATTGTAGAGTTGGTCTGCGAGAGCACGGATTTCACTTTCCTCCACGTTATCGCGATCGAAATAATTCCGCGCGAAACGCACACCAGCCATGAGCAGCGCCGTATCAATGGACGACAGCTCACTGTGCCAGTAAACAGGAGGGGCGGCTCGCAAGCCGGTAGCAGGATCGAGGAAGTGATAGAAGTAGCCATGATAGCCACTGTTGCCTTCCGGTTCTGGACCTTGCGGCGCAAAATACAGAATGCGCAGCACTTTGAGAGCCCAGGCACTCGCTTTTGCACGAGTGGTAAAGCCACGCTCGGCAGCAATTGGATAGACGCTGAAAGCGAAACCAACTGCAGCAATGCTCGCCGGCGAATCATCGCGCGAGCGATCTTTGACCAGACCGGTTTTGTCGTTGGTCATGTCCAGAAAGAATTGAAAATGCGCTTTCTGAATGGTGTCCAACGCATTGTTTGCAGTAGACGAAAGCACTGGATCGGATTTGATAGTCATTTTTGCTCTCCTCATGTCTTGAGCATTTGAGGAATGAGGCGAGTGCAATACAACGAAAATCAGAACCGGTAAAAGCGAGAACATGACTGCTTTGATCGGTTGTGATTTTCGTTGCACTGATGGCTCTCCAGGCGTGTTTGGTTGGAAAAATAGAGTCGCCATCAGGAAGACCCTGACAGCGACTCTATCACTAAACCACCACCGACGCCCTTACTTTTTTGGCGCCAGCAGTGTTTTCTTCTTGTCATCGCAACATTCCGGCTTACAGCCAGCTATTGCGACTTTCGGCTGGGTATTGCGCTGCCGGATGATTTCCATCATCAGCAACCCGATCCGCTCAATCTGATTGATCGCTCGAATCACGTGGCGACCACGTTTGACAGACTTCCAGAGGGCCATGGTCGCTGCCGGACCCACGTAAGTGGCAAGAAAATCACCCATGTCGGTTGGCACTTCAACCAGCCCTTTTAGCATATTCTCGGACAGAGCGTCCACCTTCGCCTGCCGCTTTTCGGTCCAGTTGACCATGTCGAACAGACACAATCCACCAAGAGACTTAAGCGGCGTGCGAATGATCGCTTTCGCAATCACAGGGGCAATCAGCTTGAGATCAGCCACTTGCAGGCTCATCTTCAACCCGGACTGACCGAAGTTGGTGTCATACCAGGTACACACCGTCGGCAGTGGCAAACCAGCACCCTGATCAGCCAGCTTCCGGATTTTCCGCGCCTCTTTCTTGAAGCCAATCTCGTCGAGAGCGGCAGCCAGAATATAGACACGAATGTAGTCCGGCGGATGCGGAAAGAAGTCGAGTGTCTTGGACTTATCTCCGTCTGTCAGCTGGAAGTAAGACGTCGCACGAAGCAAGCGATCGGTCCTGATCACCCGCGCGTCCTGCGTATTGAAAGCGCCGAACGTGCCGATGATTGAGTAAGCGAAAGCAAACCCCTGAAGCAAGATGCCACCAGCGAGATCGGCGTCGATTTCGCCGATTTGATCAGAGGCTTGTTTAACGAGCACCTCCGCCATCGGCAATTTGTTCTGCCCAACCATCGCAAACGGACTGCTGAAACGCGACAGATTACTTGTGACGAATTCACGAATGGCGGTGCCAACCACCTCCGTTACTTCATCGGCATGCCCGACGATATCGGCGAAGATGTTGTGCCGAAACTCGTGCATCCCTGGCGGCAGAAGCAGGATTGTGACCTTGCGAGTGGCATGCGAATACTCGATCGCATGGGCAAGAATCGGACCCTTAGTGCCAGGTCTTGTCTGCGGTCCATTAGCACCAAACCGGGCGACGAAAACGCTGCCAATCTTAAAGACGGCCGTTTTCACACGCGGCTCACACTCGGGACCTTCACAGTTTTCCAAATCGCCAGTCTCGTACAGACGATGGGCCGTCTCGATAGCGTAGGTGAGGGCGTCCAGCTCCTTGTACATGCCGTCGCGTTTTTGACCGAAAGCATCGGTCCAGACACTAAGCACTTCGAGGATGCGGAACAACTGCGAATCCAGCGACTTCAAAGCAGCCTCGAGAAGAGTCTGTTCATCGGCGTCTGGATACTGACCTGAGAGCACACCGAGCAATCTTGGCAAAGACTGCTTGTAGCGCTGACGCAAGATTTTCAGCTGTGCTTCCAGACTCGTGATGGCCGGCTGATAGCGAGCCTCCATATGTTCCTTAGCCCAGTTCACAGCACCTGCCAAGGGATCGAAACGCTCAGCGAGCAACGCTTCGAAACGCCCCTCACGCAGCACTTCGCCCACACCATCAACAAGCCAGTAAAGGCTGGAATCTGGTTCAGGCGTATCGTCCACGCTTACATCCACTGGCAGCAAATCTTCCGGCGGTGCGACAACGACTGGCGCTGACTCAACTGCCGGAGTAGTCGTCACCTTGGTTTTAGCACCACGCTTTGCCGGAGCACGCACCGCCTTTGGTGTGTGCAACGATATAGGTTGTCCGGCGATGGACTGCGGCTCGCCGAACAGAGTCAGCGTATCATCCGGATCGCCAGGCTTGCCCAGGTCGAAGTGGGCGAAAGGCGAGCCATGCCGACTGCGATCATCGTGCCCGCAGAGATCGTTGAGATCCCTGGTGGAGAGGGCTTCAGGCGTGCCAGGTACACGCACACCCTCGAGTGCTGCTTGCTGGGCTTCCTTCGCTTCCACGCTCTTGCGACGAAGCTCGGCACCCAAGCCGGTTTTGCTGATATGTTCGATAGCGCCAGTGAGTAGATTGTCGACATCGGGGAAACGATAGTTTTTATCCCCTTCGCCGATCAAAATATTCATATGCCTGTGCGCACCCCAGCACTGTGTGTGGGTCTGCCACCCGAATGGTCTGGGTTTCAGACTGATTTTTGCTTTTCTCAAAGTCATAACTACTACTTTCTGGCTTACAGTGCACCGGGTTGATGTCCTGCTTAGTTAACAAAGTAGCCTGCCAGGGCGCCCGAAGACTCCCTGACAGGCCGTTGCGAGGCGCCTTGAGAGCGATTACTTGACAGTGATTTCGACCGCAGCCCAGGCCTTGCGCAGAGCGTCGACGGACTTGGGCAGGTCGCGCGAAGCGATGACCATGCTGTGATCCGCGAAGTCCTGGAAGTTCGCCGTGCTAGAGATATGGTCGCTGCCGTTATAGACCTGGTCCCAGACCTGGAACGGACCATCAAAGGCATAGCCACCGGCGTTGATGCAATATTCCGCATACGCACGGTTAGGAATGCCCGAGTTGGTGTGAACACCGCCGTTATCCGCATAGGTGTGAACGAACTTGCTGTAGCGGTCAGGCTGGGGGTCCTTACCCAGGATCTTGTCGTCATAGGCAGTACCAGGATGCAGCATGCTGCGAAGAGCCACACCATTGATGCTCGGATCGAGAGCGCCCTTGCCGACAAGCCAGTGATAATCCGCCGACTTGATCTTGAGCACCCACATATCGTTGGTGCAACCAGCCGCATCAGCACCACTCTCATTGAGAGCGCCGGATTCGTCCTGGTATTCGAGATCGCAGTGCAGTGCAATGCGGGTGTGAAAATTCTCGTGCCCGATGATGACGATGGTGCAGAAGGTACGGAAAATCTTGCCGCCATCGCCCAGCACCATCTGCCGACCGTTGGAGAAAGCGTTCTCGTAGTCCTTGCCGTAATGCACGGAGCCGATGAAGTTGCTGCCCTTGTCGTCGAGACCGTTGATGCCAAGAACAGCCTTGAGGAAGTCGCGGTTCTGACCGAGTACTTTGTAGCACTCGTTGACGATCTGATCCGAAACTTCCTTCTCGCCTTCAAAGCGCACTTTGAAGCCGGGCAGGCGCTCGGTGTTCCGACAGTCGTAAATCTGGCGGTCGGCTTTGCCGGCGGCGACACGATAGGGAATGCTGTTGAGCGCGGTGCGCTGTGTCAGCAAAGAGGTTTTGTAAATGGTGCGTGTATACGCGGGGTCGCCAGTCATGCGTCCGACGCGCAGCAGCATCTGATCGGGGATAAAGCCCTGAGTGCGGATAATATTCGACATTGTCAGTCTCCAGAATGTTCGAACCTGCCTTTCCAAACGGGATTGTTTGAATCGGCTGTGGTTTCTTTAAATTTGAGTGAGGGTTGGAAAACTCGGGTTGGAAGGGCTAATCGTGAGAGTTATGCAAACATCGCCAAACCGTTACCAACTGAGCTCCACCGGAGCACAATGGGTAAGAAACACTATTTCGCAAGCACTCGTTACGAGACACACAACCGAATGGTGCGTTCAAATCTCAGAGTTAGCTTGGGAAATAGTTGCTGGCTTGAATAATGATGTATGGGGGTGGAAAGTGATTAGCCTTATCAAGATAAGGTTTTCATTCTTCTGGAAGCAATAAAATCATGACCAACAAATATATACAGGCTGAACACAACCTGCAAAGCCTCGTCAACTTGGCAACAACAACACTCACTATGACTGTCATCGTTGCGCCACAGGCGCGTCAACTGGCTTAAAAAGTACCGACGGAAGGAATTACGTTAAGCAGTGAGCACAACTAGGAGAGTCGTTACACGCCAAATGATGACGGTGTTTTCAAGCGAATTGCTAAGAACTGAGCGTCGTAGCAGTTAGCACAGTTGCAGTGAGGCTGCCTAATGATCGGCGGCCGACGAGGCTTTTGCTCTGAGTCCAAGGAGCACTCCTCCTTCCCAAGCACTCTTGCATCTTCAGGCGAAATTATCCAAGTATTGTGGGCGGAAGCATCCTGCGACGCATTCTATAGATTTGTACAAGAAGCTTGCAGAATTCATTCTGTAACATGCTCGTGTCAAACAATGGCCGTGATACCACATGTAGTGCATTATTCGACGTCCATTAACAGAGAACGTTCAACTTCAATGCACTCGACTAGCCAAGTGCCTACCACGAATTTATGCAAAGGATAAATGAAATCATCGTGTTGATCGAGATCACCACGAGATCAAGAAGTTACTATGTAAGCAGCAGAACAAGCTTTTCAAAATGGAGCACAACATGACATCGAGCCAGACCAAAATGAAGGTTGCTGCAGCTGATGCTGCTCGCTTTCGCTTGCCACTTAATGTTTCGCCCGTTCGCTACGTCGTCGAATGGCAGCCAGATCTCGAAACAAACACCTTCGCCGGCTTCGAAACTATCCACCTGGATATCAAAGAGGCAACCAAGGACGTTGTGCTCAACTGCAAAGAAATGGAAATCCAGGAAGCGACCATTACCAGCACAACTGGCGACTCCCACAAAGGCACTGTTACGCTCGAAGAAGAAACTGAGTTTGCACGTATTGCTTTCTCGAAGGAACTAAAATCCGGCTCATGGCAATTATCTCTGCGCTTTACAGGAATACTCAACGATCGCCTTGCTGGTTTTTACCGTTCTAAATTTAAAGACAATGACGGCAAAGAACACAAAATTGCCACCACTCAGTTCGAGTCGACAGACGCACGCGCAGCCTTTCCATGTTTTGACGAACCAGCAATGAAAGCAACTTATAAGCTCTCCTTCGTCGTTCCAGAAGAATTAGAAGTTGTTTCAAACGGTCACATCGAAAACCAAAAATCCCTAGATGGATCGTCGAAGGGACTTAAGAGAGTTGAATTCTCCGAAACAATGAAAATGTCCACTTACCTGGTCGCTTTTTGCATCGGTAAGTTTGTCAAGGCTGACTCAGTCAAGGTAGGCGATGTTGAGCTGAAATTCTGGTGCACTCCAGGCAAAGAAAAACTGGTCCAATTCGCCATGGATAAAGGCGCCTTTGCTTTGAAGTTTTTCCAAGATTTCTTCGAAATCAAATATCCTGGAGGCAACAAAATCGATTTCGTTGCCATTCCGGACTTCGCTGCTGGCGCCATGGAAAATCTGGGCGCTATTTTCTTTCGCGAGTCCGATTTGCTCGTCAATCCTGACACGGCGACACACGGAGAACTTGTGCGCGTTTGCAAAGTTGTGCAGCACGAACTGGCACACATGTGGTTTGGCGATCTCGTGACAATGGACTGGTGGACCTGGTTGTGGCTCAACGAAAGTTTCGCTACTTTCATGGAAACTCTTTGCGGCAGCGAACAACACCCTGAATGGAATGTCTGGGATGGCTTTGGCATTTCTAGAGCTGCAGCAATGCGCATAGATTCTCTCGGAAGCACCCACCCAATCGAAACACCTGTTTTTCATCCAGACGATACAGCCGAATTGTTTGACGTCATCTCTTATCAAAAGGGCTGCTCTGTCCTCTACATGATCTTCAATTACATCGGACGTGATTTATTTCAGGCAGGTGTCGCCAAATATCTCAAAGATTTCTCTTACAGTACCGCTGAAGGGCATCATTTGTGGGACTCACTTCAAGCGGCTTGCGAGAAGGCTGGTGCTGATTTGCCAGTGCGCGAAATCATGGACACCTGGATTCTTACCGCTGGACATCCACTCGTTTCGGTTTCTGAATCTGAGAAAAAAGGTTCAATCAAAATCAGTCAACGTGATTTTAAGTTCTTGCCCAATGAAGTGACTGGTCAAATTCGACCAATACCATTGCAATTGCGCATCAAATTCGCTGATGGAAAAATCGAAACCAAAACAGTATTGCTCAAAGAGAAGGAACAAGATCTCAACCTCGGTAAAGACTTTGAGTATGTCGTTGTAAATGCTGACGGCTCTGGCTTCTATCGCGTTGTCTATGCACCCGAATTGCTGTCCAAACTAACCGCACAAGCACAAACAAATCTCTCTGTTATTGAACGCTTCAATCTAATCAACGATACCTGGTCTTCTGTTCGGGCTGGACTTGTCTCAGCAACCGATTATCTCGAGCTGGTTAAAGTGTTCGGCAACGAAACAGATCCAAATGTCTGGGCAATTATTCTTGGTTCGCTTTCAGCATTGCATAGCCTGCTTTCGACAGAGCAACAGAAAGTATTCGCAAAGATGATGCGCGAATTGCTAGCCCCAACTCACAAGCGTCTTGGATGGGCACCAATTTCTGGAGAAGACATCCAAACAAAAGAACTGCGCGGTTCAATGATTGGTGCGCTGGGAACGCTTGGTGAAGACGAAACGGTTCGCGCAAAAGCAAAAGAGTTGTTCGCTGCATGGCAAAAAGATAAGTCCACTCTGGACAGCAATGTTTTGCCGGCCGTGGTCAGCACCCTTGCCTACACGGGCGATGCCAAACGCTTCGACGAATTCTTTGCGCTATTTCAAGCTGCCAAAGATAAAAATCCTCAAGACGAAGCCCGTTTCAGACAATCACTGGCTGGCTTTCAAGAACCCGTTTTGTATGACAAGGCGATTAAATTAGCGTTGAGCGAAGAAATTCGTTCGCAAGATGCCCCATCTTTCTTCGCTACTATTTTGATGTCCTCCAATCCGCATAAAGCAAAAGCTGCCTGGAACTACATGACCACAAACTGGGACGCCATGGTGTCCAAATATCCAACCAGCGGCATGGTGCGCATGGCTGCTGCTGTAACCGGTCTTGATACTCCTGAATTGCAAAAGGAAGTAGAAGCGTTTTATGCAACTCACGAAGTAAAAAGCGGCAATATGGCGATCAGTCAAGCGCTGGAACAACTTCGCATAAACGTCAGCCTGCGCGAACGCGAAACGCAAAAGCTCATCGCTCATTTAACGAAGACAACAAAAAAATAAAACAAAATACTGCTCTAAAATGCATAAAGGAGCGGCTGCAATAGTCGCTCCTTTATTCATATGGATCTCCGCAAAGCAAGATATCAGATTATATTTACTAATCTTTGTAGTAAGATTAGACAACCCGGATTATTCACGGGAGTGATACCGAATTCATTTCTAAAAAGCACAAAAGCCCTGTCAGTTGGCTCAGAATCTGTGTTTACGAGGCACAAGATTTGAGTACTTAACGGAGCTTTTGAATGACACAGTGTAAATCGAATG
>JARLHI010000067.1 GCA_031292355.1 Candidatus Obscuribacterales bacterium | reverse complement strand
TGCAGCGTTAGCTGACGGCCACGACAGGCAGCAATATGGAAGTCCAAAGGAGTGATTTTCGGCAGTCGGGTACCTCATGCGTTTTCGGGACTTTGATTGATGGATGTGTTAATCGACACCGCCGTTACCAAAGTGGTTGCATCAAAAGTCGTTCATTTTTGGTGTCAAAAAACGACCGTTTGACGGACAACAGTTTCACGCTGGGATTGGCTTGCGTCGGTCGGCAATTCACCGACTATGCGCCAATGAAAAAGGGCACATTGAGTGCCCTTTGCTATTCAAAATAATTTGTAATCACCGAAACTGGCGGCGCCTTGTAGTCACAAAAGCAACCAAACCCAAACCTACCAATGCCATGGATCCGGGCTCAGGAACAGTTGATCCATCAGAGAAATTCACATTATCCAAGGCCCAATAACCAGTACCACTAGAGACACCAGAGATGTTCACTTGGGTCACTCCCGTGAGGTAGAGGGAAAAGGTTTGCATTCCTTGAGAGATTGAAATTGGTGACCCATTGACATCGACCATTTCAGTAGCATTGTTGTCGTACCAGGAAATGGTCAAATCAATACTGTTCAGATCAAACGTGCCGCCCCCGGTTTTGGTAATCGCCAAATAGTCGGTGCTGGACCCAGCGAAGATTAGATCATTTGTTCCGTTACTGTTGGGGCTACCACTCCATACTCCGGGAGGAAACGTACCAAAACCAGTGAATGTCAACCCACCCACCGCTATTGATTGCGCAGTTTGTTGACCAACGATGCTGCTGCTGTAGGCATCGTCGAAGGTGATCACGGAAGCGCTGGCACTTGTGCTGATCAGTGAAGCCACCAAGCTAATCAAAGCCAAGACAGCCTTGAATAAATTATTCATAAATCCCCCTTAAGTGAATATGGGCACATTAAGCAAATTTTGCGCCATAGAGACATTTCATTTGAAATCAATCACTTATTTCTCATCTTGAGATATCTTGAAAGAAAATGTAAGACAATTCGACACTCAAGATTTTTGCAAGGGTAAACTCGACTTTCGGGGCGGTCGGTGGATTGGGAAATGATCATTAGTGCAACAAATGTTGAATTGCCCCATGCGCTTTGGTCACATCGTTGTGTTGAAGTCATCTTTTCCACCAGTAGCATGTCAACCAAAGGGAGGTTTGTTTGACAATTAGCCACCAGGCTGACTTGACACCCCCCGTTGCCGCAACCGAAGTCAGCCAAATCATGCGGCCCAACGTCGGCTATCTGGCGGGCATTTCGGCTAGCTGGCCGACAGCAATCAGCCTGTT
>JARLHI010000066.1 GCA_031292355.1 Candidatus Obscuribacterales bacterium | reverse complement strand
CGTTTTCTAGTCAATAGCTTCGCATCACTTTGCTAGTAATTGTATTGGCGCGCGAAGCGAAATTCCCATGTGCAATCTCGTATTGTTGTAATACTCGAGATACTTTTTGAGTGCTCGATTCAGTGACCGTACATTCTTCATTACTCGATCAACGCATTCCTCTTGAAGCGTCCTGTTAAATCGTTCAATGTGCGAGTTGTCATTTGGCTTGCCGATTCTCGTGTATCGATGTGATTTCTTCACTTGCTCAACGAACCAATCTCCGAACTCGGGTCCATGATCGCTTTGGAGCATTCCAAATTTGAATGGTGCACGGGCTTCTGCTTCTCTCACGAATTTCAAGCTGTTCCTGCCGCCGATCTTTTCGTACGCTTTCGCATATACCCATCTCGAATACGTATCTATGAGGACGTAGATGTATATCCGTTTCTTCTCGTCAATCATGAGATGAATGGTGTCGATCTCCACCAAATCGCCTGGTTTCAAGGCTTGTGGGCGGTCTTGGTGAGGATGGAACCGCTTGTAGGGACTTCGCTTCTTCAAGAGTCCCGTACGATCAAGCGTACGCTTCACTGAAGAGAGCGATACTTCGATCCCTTGGTTCAGAAGCTCTTGGTGTACTACTTCAGCACATCTCCTCGTCTTGATCCTTTGTTGGAATATCTTCCAGACCAGCTCATTGCTCAATTCTCTTGGATGGTGCTTGGGTCTTGATGAGAGCGTCGGTATCGGGTGGTATCCATATCTGATTGATTTCTTGAACCACCTTACGATCGTGCTTTGATTGAAGCCAAAGTGGCGTGCCACTTTCCTTGTTGACCATTTCTTGCGAATGAGAAGCTGCGCTGCTTCCTTTCTGATACGGGGCATGTGTTTGTTTGTTGTGTATGGCATATCGACCATCCTAAATCATTAGGTGATGCCAAGCTATTGAACCATTAGTAAAATTCTCTTTTGAAATGCAATTCATGTACCATTGAATTGTATGAATAATCATAACCATTTCCGCCATTTAAACGAAAAAGACCGCGACAGGCTTCATGCCCTGCATTTGGAGGGCCACTCTCAAAAGGACATAGCTCTGGTCCTTGGATTCAACCCTGGCACGATTTCCCG
>JARLHI010000065.1 GCA_031292355.1 Candidatus Obscuribacterales bacterium | reverse complement strand
TGTCGACGAAAGACACTACAGTTCAGGTCGTGCGGAACGTCACCAGAAGACCTCCCCAACCTTGCCTGAAGGTTCACCAATTCCGGATAACGAATAATCCATCTAATCAGAAAGACGATTCGTTCTCAGTAATTGAACAAATATCAAAAGGGCGGTTCGAAAGAATCGCCCTTTTCTTTAGCTAGATTGATAAACAAAAATACGCACCGTATTTAATACCAGTGCACAACTGCAAAAATCTGTGGATTAGCGCTTCTTGCTGCTTGGTTTGGTCGCTTTTCTCGCTACGTACTTGTCGAGGAACGAAGCTGACTCTTTGGGAAATTCTTTAGTAAATATTTCCAGAACACGACTGACAGCATTAGAAATGAATTGCTCACGATTTTCGACAGGGATGTAGCAGTTGGCAAGACCAGTCTTGTCGACTATCTTCAAAATGCCCTTTTCGTTCAGGCGTACCATTGTTGTCATTACGGTCGTGTAAGCGATTTCGCGCTCACGACGTAAAACATCAAAGATTTCTCGTACAGTCACCGTCGGATTGGCTTTTTTCCAAACGAGCTCCATAATTTCGCATTCAAGATCGCCTAAAAATTTGCGCAGCCCGGCTTGATTGAAGCGAAACGAAGCATTGTCGTCGTGTAGTCGCATTTACACCGCTTTGGGAAAAGATCACTGTATCAATCGTAACATGAGCCGGGCGCATGCGAAAGCAACTCTATTTTGGTGATCTTCATGAAAACAAATTGCAGATTCTTTTGCGGTCGCTAACGAGATAATGGAGTAACTTAAAGAATATCAGCCAAGATGAGAGCAAACGATCAAATGAGCGACAAAAGAATCGACAAAAAAAGACCAGTGGTTTTTTTGGACAGAGATGGAACGCTGAATGTCGAAGTTGGCTACATCAAAAATGTCGAAGACCTCAATTTAATTGACGGTGCTGCGCAGGCTATCAAAAGGCTCAATGAAGCGAATGTCGCGGCCGTTCTGGTGACCAACCAAACTGGGGCGGCAAGAGGTTTTTATCCCGAGTCCCATATACACGATTTACATTCACGTTTGAAAACTTTGCTGGCTAAAGAAGGCGCAAAACTGGACGCTGTGTATTATTGTCCGCATTTTGAAGGCGCCCCAGTAGCGCCATTTGGCATTGCCTGTCAGTGTCGTAAACCAGAAATTGGTATGGTCGATCAAGCTTATGCCGAGCATCAAGATCTCGATCGAGAGCGCTCTTTTGTCGTAGGCGATAAGGCCACAGATATTGAACTCGCTAAAAACTGCGGAGCACTTGGTGTGCTCGTCACAACTGGATATGGTGAAGCTGTTACTAAAGGAGAGTATCAGTGGCAAGTAAAACCGGATTTTCAAGCCTCGTCAATTGTGGAGGCTGTTGATTGGATTCTCGACGAAATTCGCAAAACGAGTAATTAGGCTCAGAAAGAGAGCTTGCTAGGTAAAGCTAACATCGACTTTCAACAAGTGGCTCACTTCATTCAGCAAAGATGGCATATCGAATGGTTTGGGCAAATACAAATCTGCACCGGCTTCTAATGCCATGGATTGATCTGGATGCGATGTGGCCATTACAACCCACACATTGCATAATTCGGCGCTGTCTTTAAGGGCCCGGCACAATTCCCATCCGTCCATCGTTCTATCTGTCAGTGCCGATTCGAGCAGCACAAGATCGGGCATATGGTTGTGTGCCATCTCAAGTGCATCATCGGCGGAATTAGTCACCTGCACTGAATATCCCTCAAGCGATAGAGTTTCCTGCAGCAAACATGCCATCGCTCCATCGGGCTCGACGACGAGAATGCGAGGCAATCTGTCTTTGTGCTCTTCGCGCGCTCCAGATTTAGTATTGCGTCTTTCATTTGCATTCAGCGTATCAAGCGAAGTGTTATCGCTCACGAAAGCAGAACCTGGCTTTCTCTTGGCTAAATATCGATAATCTCTCGCTGTTGTCAGAACATCAACGTAGCTCTGGAAGCGGCGCTTCGTGCTGGAAACTATGCCTATGGCAATGGAGATTAAAGGCACGCGACGTCTAATGCCCCCGCGACCAGTTGAAATCAAATAGCCTCTCTCGATGTCACCACGAGGATAAAATTGACTGCTAATCTGGTCGAATTTTTCGCAGATATGTTGTGCTTTTTTTTCGACATTTTCTGGTTGAGTAACCACGAGAAAATCGTCTGCTTCGATATGACCGACAAAGTCCTGGTTGACATCGGTTATGTCGTTTAGAATGGCTCCCAGAGCCTTGATTAATTGATCGCCAGCGAGGTCGCCATATGTTTCGTTGTAGACTCTAATTTTATTCAAGTCAACAGACATCGCCGACCACTGCCTATCTGATACTAGACATTGTTCGAGCATGCGGCGAATCAAATTAGGACCAGGCAACTGAGTCAGATGATTGCAAAATTCTTCCTGTCGCCTTCTCAGGTGAGCCAAAACGCGGATGGCCAGTTCGCTTTTATCAATGGGATCGCCGAGCACATCGTCTGCGCCATATCGGAAAGCGCTGATGCGCTCATTGACGTCGGTTGAGCTGTGGAGCAAGACGAGCACTGGGCGCGGGTGAACCAGAGTCGCTCTGATTTGTTGACAGTAGAGACGACCGTCACCTTCGGGCATACTTGCCGATAGAATGATCAAGTCGGGATGCAAAAACGAAAGTAATTCGTTGGCTTCTTCAAATGAAGTCACTGCATGAATACGAGCACCAGTTTTTTCCAGCACCGAAGCATAATCAGCAGCCTGCCTGGCCTGGTGAATGATTAAGATGACTGGAGTCGGTAGCATAGCCTATCCTCGGCTCCGTGCTGCTTGTTCTTCAAGCGTTGCCGCTGGTAATTGCACAGTGAATGTCGTGCTGCCAGGCGAGCTCATCACTTTTATTTGTCCGCCAAGGGCCAGCACAAGGGAGCGCGTTATATACAAGCCAAGACCGGTGCCTTCTGTTTGCCGCACAAGCGGATTGTCAAGGCGCGAGAACTTAGTGAAAATCTCTGCCTGGCGGTCTTCTGGAATGCCAACGCCTTCATCTGAAATTGCGAATTCGACCATCTCGGGCGGCCCTTCGATTCCACGTGCAGTGACTGTAACTGTCGTTTTAGGCGGTGAATATTTGACAGCATTGTCAGTCAAATTTGTCAGGATTTGCTCAAGCCGATCGGCATCTGCCCACACTTGCGGTAACCCTGATGGAATGACGTTGACAATTTTGTGATTGCGGGCTTTGTCAGCCAGATTGCGCTGCACACGCAAAACAGCTTCGTTTAGATCCATCGCTCGAATTGTCAGCTGCATTTTCTTTGATTCTAGACGCGAAACGGCGAGTAAATCTTCCACCAGTCGTGTCAAACGATCAGCCTGGTCTTTGATAATACCGACATAACGTCTTTGCTGCGATTGATCTAGCCTGTCTCCGGCGCGCAAAATGGTATCAGCGAAACCTTTGATACTAGTTAAAGGAGTGCGGAATTCGTGACTGACAGTGCTGACAAATTCAGTTTGAGCCTGCTGCACTGATTGCGCTTGGATGATGTAAATAATCGTCAGCAAACCGGAACCATCACCGTTACTATCTTGTGTTTCAATAGGAATTTGACTGGCAAGCATGCTCAGAGCCATTCCGCGGCGGCAAAGAATTGTTGATTGGCGGGGCACCGCATGGTCGACTTTAACTTCTGCGAAACTCTTAAGATCTATTGTGCCACCACTTTCGGTGCTTTTTGATTTAGCCGACATCGTGGGATGGTGAATGCCAGACTCACTATGGGTTGCGTCCATCTCAATGACGGTCGCTAATTTTAAACCGTGCAAATCTTTTTCACTCATCCCAATCAATTTTTGAAATGCCGGATTGGTGGTAGTGATTAGCCCTGCAGCATCGCTGACGATGAGACCATCTGCTGCGTTTTCAAGGAAGCAGCGGTAAATATCTTCTGACTTGATTGCCAAAGTTAGCTTTTCCAAATATGTGGCGACGAGCCCGCGAGTGTCCCTTAAGCCTAAGTTAACACCATATGCTCGTATCTTCCGGCAAGACAACCTACTCTTAAGGTTTCAGTCTCGCCTGCCCATTCGTTTCTAAGGGCCAAAGTCACGGTTCAGAGTTTTCGTCACAGGCATCGCCTGCCTCAGCCGTTTCGTCAGGCAAATTTTCGTTTACGCCTTGAATTACGGCATCATTTACGGCATCAGTAGCGGTTTCAAGGGTCCAGTGCAAAACTTCTTTGAGCCTTTGTGTGTCTGTCAGATACAAATAACCAACCAGAGCCTCAAAGGCCGTCGCCTGTCGGTAGGCTGCCTGTTCCCCCTTGCGGTAATTTGCGGCCTTTAGATTTCGAGCTCGACGGACAATATCATTTTCGACTGAATTCAAACGCGGCGCTATTTGAAACAGTAGTACCGCCTGCTTTTCAGCATTGACGCGCATTGTGACGCGGTTATGCATTTGCTTGGCATTAGCAGATTGCAAGATTTCCCTTTCCCGCTCGAACAGATGAAAAACAGCATCGCCAAGATGAGCGAGGTTTCTCAAGGGGATTTCATTTACATCCGTAGTTTTTATAGCAGCTGAAAGAAAGAGGCGGCTCACGTGTCTTTCGACCGTTCTTTCTTTTTCTTGTCGTGTTTACCTTTGGTAGAGCGGCCAGGCGAGCGTGCGCCGCTGTGATTGTCTTTTTCGATTAGTCTTTTTTTTGCGACTTCGCTTAGAGCTTGAATTGCAAAACTTGGCAGAGCCTGTCCCATCCGTTGAAAGCGCCACGGCTCTTTCAGTAGCCGGTAGAGCCATTCTAAGTTAAGGGAACGAAAGAGTGCTGGCGCTCTTTTCACAGTACCTGTCCAGACATCAAAACTGCCACCAACTCCAACCATCACAGTATGCGGAAAAGCTTGATGCCAGCGGTCGAGGAAATATTCCTGGCGAGGTACGCCCAGAGCTACAAGCAATAAGTCTGGCTCGCAATGAGAGAGCTCATCTACGATTTCGGCCTCTTGCTCAGCACTCCAGTAACCATTGTGGGCAGCAACGATATTGATACCTGGATAGTTGTCTCTTAGGGCTTTTTGCAAGGGCTCTAGAATTTCCGGTTTGCCACCAATGAGAGCGACCTTGCGATTGAGTCTTGCGCAAAGAGCTAGAGACGCTGCGGCAAGCTCGATTCCCGGCAGTCGTGAAACTTGATGTCCAGCTAGTTTTAGAGCCCATACAACGCCTGCTCCATCGGGCACAATCAGATGTGCGTGGCGAATAATGCGGTCTAATTCCTGGTCTTTCTGTGCGGCGACAACCATCTCTGCATTCAAAGTGACGACATGCAAACTCTTTTGATTCTTCCAGGCTTCTTCGATCACGCCCAAAGCTCCGGCTTCGTCGATTAAATCGATGGGATAGCCTAATACTTTTTGTCTTGAGCGGTAGGTTGTCGTCAATGCTGACATTTCACCGAATTGCCGGGTTGCTTGAATTTCAGGGAGCACTTTGCATGTCTAAAATTCTACTGAGTACAGCAAAGTTCTGTCCAGACAAATTTTTTGCGGCTTCAGCTTTTTCTGAAGCGTGACGAGCCAACGTGGATCTGTCTGCAATCGCGGTTTCGATGATATCTTCCCACGATGAGCGCTGATTATCACTCGCCTCCTGTTGAAGATTTAAGATTGGTTGCTCGAACTGGCTCAGCACATATGAGACTTTCTGGTCGTAAGCCAGACCAATTACTGGCACTTTGCTTTTTAAAGACATGATCACAGCGTGCAATCGCATACCGACAAGCAAATCAAGACGGCTAAATAAGCTCAACCACTCGCTGGGTCTGCTCAAATGAACCGGATTGACGAAAGTTGCCTTGCGTCCATGCTTTTGCCACAGTTTGTCGAAGCGCTCAAGTTCTGGTAAATCTTGCTCTTTTTGCAACGGTAGCAAAAGCAATTGAGCCGTATCGGGCAAGTGCTTGTGCAGGCAGTACGCTAGCGTTTCCATTTGCTCTTCCGAGAAGTTTTTGCTTTCCCGCAAGGACAGTCCCACAAGCAAAGTCGGCGCCTCTTTTAATTCGTTTTCGACTGTCGCTCGCTTTTCTTCGCTGCCGTAAGGTAAGAATGACTTTTCTCTTGTGTTTGCTCCAGACAGCACTTTAAATTGATCGGCAATTGTTGCTGGCAGGGTGCTTTGTTGCAGTTTCCATACGGGATCGGCGGTCAAATCCGAACTTATTCCCCAAGAATTCAAAAGTGAGTGCGAATCCTGGTCGCGCACCGTGATGGCATTGGCTATGGCGAATGCGCCTCTTGTCACACCGTTGCTGGCAAATGAGCGCAAGGGACCAAGCCCCTGCGCGAAAATCATGACTTTTGCTCCCATTAAACGGGCCATTGCTATTTGAAAGCCATAAAAAATTGGTGGTTTGGCACTTGATACGTCCTGGAACAGCCCACCGCCGCCGCTTATAAATAATTTTGTGGAGGGCAGCAGGTCGGTCAGAGCCTTTAACTTCCACCGGCTTACCGACTTTACGCCAAATGAACGGGATGTATTCTGGGGGTTATTCGATAGGACGTAGATTTTCTCAGGGGCAATGAGCTGTTTGACTTCATCGATAATTTCCTCAAGAATGGCCTCATCACCGAGATTGCCAAAGCCGTAATAACCGGAGATTATTACCAGGTCTCGTTCTTGCTTGGGGCTCATCGTCTTCCTTACCGCTATTGGTATTTTGAGAACATCGCACTACCATTACAATAAAGGGCTATCCTCCAGTTTGACCGCTTTGTTTCTTCTCTCTACAACTAAAGCAATTTAATAAAATTCAGTGATTTCAGATCAAGCTTTTCAACCCACGGCGAATTTAGAACCAAATGCGGTGCTATGTGCGGCTCTCGCTCAAAGTAAGGTGATTTTGCAAGGCAGTCAACTGAACAAGGCTCTGACGAGGATTTGTGATGGTTCTAGCGACTCGATCGTTCGTGTCGACCTTGGCACTCATCAACAGATTGTTGAATACGAGCCTCTCGATCAGGTGATATCAGTGGAAACCGGTATCAAGATCGATCAGTTAAATCAAATTCTTCAGCCAAATAACCAGTACTTTCCCTGCTCGGGGAATTCTCAGCAAAGCGTGTTAGATGTCATAAACTCTGGTGATTGTGGGCATCTAGAGCATAGCAATAGTGGCATGCGCTCCCTTATTTTGGGTTTGACCATTGCTTTGCCTTCTGGTGAGATTATAAAAACTGGCGGAAAAGTCGTGAAAAACGTCAGCGGCTACGACTTGACTAAATTGTTCGTGGGCTCCAGAGGTACCTTGGGATTGCCTTTTCAAGCGCATCTGAGACTTTTTGCAAGACCAGAGCAAAGCGTGACGATGACTTTTATTCACAAACAATATGAGGTTTTGCAAGACTGCCTGACCAGGCTTCTTAAAAACGGACTGCCATTAACTGGATGTGAGTTTTTTGTTGGTAATGCTTTGCCGCAGTCATTCCATGGCGTGAACCTTATAGACGTTATGTCAGGCGAGCAGCCATGCTCGGTCCTTTTCCTTAATGTAGCCGAGCATCAAAGTGTGATTGCCGAACTGATTCCGCAAATCGAGTCGTATATGACAGCCGATGGCATTGCTAGTGGATCTTGCAACGTGACCGTATTTGCTGAACTGGAAAACTATTTTAGTGACAGCGAATGGACCGTCGAAACATCGTTGTGCCAGGACAAATTTGGTCAGCTCCAGTCAAAACTTATAAACAGTGGGATAAACTGTCATTATCGACCAGGCAATGGTCGCGTCAAAATTCTCGCGAAAGACGAAGCAGAAGTTCAGCTAGTGAGTAACTGCCTCAAGATTATGGCATCGCTAGAACAACCGCTGATAGTGGCATCTGCGCGGGAAAAATATGAATACTTTGTCGAACAATATCCTGCCGAGGACGCCAACTTAAGTGCTATTAAGACTCGTATTAAGACTCAATTTGACCCAAACAATCAACTCAATCCTTTTGCCCATTTGTAGATTTGAATGCTTATACTTTGTTTCAATCTCTTTCAGTTCAACAACACAGTGGTGAAAAGTGTCGCAGGATAAATCCGACGTCAAGACTGATCTAATTTCAGCGGATTTGCTTGCTGCCTGTATTCATTGCGGTTTGTGTTTGCCTGCCTGCCCAACTTATCTAGTCACTGGCCGCGAAACAGAGTCTCCACGCGGTCGCATTTATTTGCTCAGTGAATATAGTCAAGGTCGTCTGGATTTGACTCCACGATTGAGTGAGCATATCGATTCTTGCCTTGGCTGTTTGGGCTGCCAGACCGCCTGTCCATCAGGTGTTCAGTACGAGAAAATCCTAAGTCAAGCAAGACCAATACTGGCTCAACAACGAGCCGGTTGGTATCGTTTTGTTCTGCGCTCGGCCTTTTCACGAATCTTACCGGAGTACAGATTTCTGCAACAGCTAGGCCGACTGTTGCGCTTCTACCAAAAGTCGCGATTGCAGGGTTTCGTTACCGAGATTCTCGACAAACTGTCTGGCTCTACGGTACAAGTATCGATGGCCGATTCGCCATCATATCTGGTGCCACCTTCGCGCAATCTATTCGCCAAGTTTTCAATCTGGCAGAAATTTTTACCAATTGTTCCTCAATTCAAGCCATTGCCACAAAAAAGTTGGCGTACTGGCAGTAAGGTTGCTACCGTTCAGTTTTTCTCTGGCTGCGTCATGGATGTTTTTTATAATCACGTCAACCACGCTTGCATGCGACTTCTTGCTGCCCAATCGAATGTGGTAGAGCGACCGGCGCAAACTTGTTGTGGTGCCCTTGCGTTTCACGCAGGAGAAGTCGATATAACAGTTGCTCTAGCCAAGAAAAACATCGAGTATTTTGAAAGTACGCAAGGAGAGATTGTTGTGAGCGCTGCTGGATGTGGTGCAATATTAAAAGAATACGCTCATCTTTTTGTAGATCAACTGGAGTGGGCTGAACGTGCGCAAAGATTTTCAGATAGAGTGAAAGACATAACTGAGTCGTTAAACGCAGGGCAATTCAGCACGCAGCCGAAAGAGTTTCCGATTGTAGTGCCGAAGAAAATTGCTTATCATGCCGCTTGCCACCTGGCTCACGCCCAAAACGTGCATACTCAACCGACTACTTTGTTGCGACAATTGGTGGAAGATTGCAAAACTTTGGCCTGTCAAGGCGATATTGATGGTCGAATTCCAGTGGTGCCAGAACTAGTACCCTTAAAAGACAATGAGCAATGTTGCGGAAGTGCAGGTATATACAATGTTTTGCATCCCGATATGGCTCTTGCGGTTCTTGCTAACAAAATGGAAGCTGTCGAAAAATCCGGTGCTGATTTGTTAGTAACAACAAACCCCGGTTGCATGCTCCAATTGGAGGCTGGAATTAAGCAAAATGGCTTAAATGTGGAAGTCAAGCATCTCGCCGAGCTTCTTGATGACTTTTATTGTGGCCAAACTTGAGCCTTATATAACGCAGAATTCGAGCGAAATCCAAACGTTCCCGGCTCCGCCCTTCTATAATTTACCCAAACGATGTTGTGCCGGTTAAATGCCGGTTGGGAGTTATGATGGCTGAAATGCTCGTTAAATCACTAAAGCCGGACTTTTACGAACTTGACCTGCCGGATGAGCGTCTCAAACATTATTTGACGAAGCCGCTGGTAACTGTCGATACCGAGACACGAGGCTTGATCCCGCGGCGTGATCGCTTGTGCTTGATTCAAATCTGTGACGAAGACGGCGTCGTCAGCCTCGTGCGTTACAAACATCAATTTCAAGCCAGCGATAATCTGGGCGCGAACGTTAAAAAATTGCTCGAAGCCCAGTCTGTTCTGAAGGTTTTCCATTTCGCGCGCTTTGATGTCGCCGTTCTCAAGTATTATCTAAATGCTGTCGTTTCGCCGATTTTTTGCACTAAAATCGGTTCTAAATTAGTACGTACCTATACAGATAGGCACAGTCTTAAAGACCTTAGCCGTGAGCTTATTAAAGTAGAGATGGACAAAACTGACCAATCGAGCGATTGGGCTAAAGATGGACTATCTGATTCTCAACTGGAATATGCAGCCAATGACGTCAGATTGTTGATACCTATATATAAGCAGATTCGAGATTTGCTCGAGCGTGAAAATCGCACAGAACTCGCCCAAAAGGTAATTCAATGTTTGCCTGCCGTGTGTGATGTCGACCTTGGTGGCTGGACGAATATTTTTGAACATTAAGTTAAAGAGTAATGGGACACATTATTTTTGGTATTAGGGAGTTGTTATGGAAAAGCTGATCTACGAAAAATCGCAAAAGAACAGAAAAGCCGCGACTTTACCAGCTGTTGGAGTCGAGGAAAAAGAGCTGTCTAAGCTTTTGCCAGATGAATTTATTCGTAAAGTCTCGGCCCAACTGCCTGAAGTGAGTGAACTGGAAGCGATGCGGCACTTCGTGCGTATTTCGGCTCTCAATCACAATATTGAGAAGGGTTTTTATCCGCTTGGTTCTTGCACGATGAAATATAATCCCAAAATCAATGATGCCATGGCTGCTCTTGATGGATTTCGTGAACTGCATCCTTACCAACCTGAAGATCAAGTGCAGGGCGCTCTGCAATTGATCTATGAATTGCAGAAGATGATTTCAGCTGTTGTCGGTTTGCCTGCAGTCACTCTGCAGCCTGCTGCTGGAGCTCATGGTGAGATGACAGGTCTGCTTTTAATCAAAGCTTATTTTGAATCGAAGGGTGACACAAAACGTCGCAAGGTGATCGTTCCTGACACCGCCCACGGTACTAATCCAGCGACAGCAGCTATGCTTGGCTATGAAGTCGTTGAAATTAAATCCAACGACCGTGGTCTGGTCGACATTGATGCATTGAAAGCAGTTTTGTCTGATGATGTGGCCGCCATCATGCTCACTAATCCCAATACGCTGGGACTGTTTGAAGAAGATATTCAAGAAGTGCAAAAACTAGTGCACGCTGTCGGTGGCCTGCTTTATTACGATGGTGCCAACCTCAACGCTATTATGGGACTGGTTCGCCCGGGCGATATGGGCTTTGACGTATGCCATCTTAATTTGCATAAGACCTTTTCTACACCGCACGGCGGCGGCGGCCCTGGTGGTTGTGCCGTGGCTTGCCGAGCCCATCTCGAACCATTTTTGCCTAAACCAGTAGTTTCAAAAGACGGAGAGCGTTATTTTCTCGACTGGAACCGTCCCCAGTCAATTGGCAAAGTGAAGGGTTTCTACGGTAATTTCGGTATCCTCGTCCGTGCATATTCCTACATTCTTGCCCATGGTCGCAAAGGACTAATGCAAGTTTCTGAAGACGCCATTTTGAGTGCCAATTACCTCAAGCACAAACTGAAAAAGCATTTCATTGCCCCTCACGTCCAAAATTGCATGCATGAGTTCGTTCTTTCTGGTTCTTTGCAGAAGGAAAGAGGAGTGAGCACCACAAATATCGCCAAGCGTCTTCTCGATTTTGGTGTGCATGCACCGACCGTCTATTTTCCACTTGTCGTGGCTGAAGCGATGATGATTGAACCGACCGAGACGGAATGCAAAGAAACTCTCGATCAATTCGCCGCCATCATGCTGCAAATAGATGAAGAAAGTAAAAGCTCTCCGGATGTCGTGTTGAATGCTCCGCATACAACGCCTGTCGGACGCCTTGATGAAGCACTGGCGGCGCGCAAGCCTAATTTGCGCTGGGAACCTGCCACTGTTTAGTTGAAGTGCTTTTCTAAAATAAAGTTCAAATATTTAATGCCGAGACGGTATAAGCTGTTGGCAAGCCAAGTTGATACTGGCCTGGGTCCTCGTTGTCACATCTTTGAAACGGCTGGTCCCTGGTATAATTTCTTTCCAAATCCTTCGTCAGAGCGAAATCTACACCTTATGCCAAAGAAACAAGACAGAAGCTACGGTTTGCCGTCCGTACTGGCAGTGTTGATGCTATGCGGTTTGTCCTCAAATGGCGCGAGAGCCGATGAGGATTATTCTGAATACCACCCTGTTACATCGATGGAAGCATTTACTTCTTTAGGTGAGCAAACTGCCACCTCATATGCCCTGGCAGCAAATTATGCAATGAAGAATAAAAACTATAATCAGGCAATTAAATGGTGCCAGGAAGCGATCGATAAGGACAATGACGATCTCGATATCCACATGATCTATGCTCAATGTCTACAAAAAAAGTTGAAAACCCAAGTGGAAAAAGACCCCGAGCTTTTCAATAAATGCGTTAAAGAATGGGTGATCGTTTACAAGAATGAAGTTGGCGACGAAAAAGGTATGTCTTACAAAGGCGCCACTTTGCCGTTCATGACCAAATTCTATGAAGATGAAGAGCGTGGTATTCCGGCGAAGCAAAGTTTGATTACTTTGACGGGAACGCTGCCAAAATACAATGAGACCACCGCCAAATTTCTCAAACGCGTTGGCAAGCCAGCCTCTACGAGTGTAACTGGTACAGTAATCTCTGTTGGCGGTAGCGATAGCCCGGCTCCTCGCAAGGCGCCCGTGGATCGTAAAGAGAGCAAGAACTCGCCCAGGAAATCTGCTTTCACCGATACCTCGAGCGACAATTAAGGTCAAAAATACTTAGAAAGAGGGAGTGCACCATAGATGGTGCTCTCCTTTTTTATTGAGTGAATAGTAGATGCTAGGCAGGGTCTTATTTTTTACATGTTTGGAACGGCCGTCTGCTGGTATAATGCCTATCCAAATCCTTCACTCGAGTGAACCTACACCTTATGCACAAGAAACCAGCTAGAAGCTACGGTTTATCATCCGCCCTGGCAGTGTCGATGCTATGCGGTTTGTCTTCAAATAGCGCGAGAGCAGATGAGGATTATTCTGAATACCACCCTGTTCATTCAATAGAAGCCTTCACTTCTTTAGGCGAACAAACTGCTATGTCATACGGTCTCGCTGCAAATTACGCGATGAAGAATAAAAATTATAATCATGCAATTAAATTGTGTCAGGAAGCGATCGACAAAGATAATGACGATCTCGATATCCATCTGATTTATGCGCAGTGTCTGCAGAAGAAATTAAAAACGCAGGTGGAAAAAGACCCAGAGCTTTTCAACAAATGCGTTAAAGAATGGGTGATCGTTTATAAGAACGAAGTCGGTGATGAGAAAGGAATGTCGTATAAAGGGGTGACCCTTCCGGGTGTGATTGAAGGCAATAAAGATGACGATCGCGGCATACCAGCCAAGCAGAATTTGATTACATTGACCGGAACATATCCCAAATTCAACGAACCCAGTGCTAAATTTCTCAAACGCGTAGGTAAGCCAGCTTCTACCAGCGTGTCTGGTACTGTAATCTCTGTTGGCGGTAGCGATAACCCGGCTCTTCCGAAGGCGCCAGCGGGCCGTAGAGAGGGCAAGAACTCGCCCAGGAAATCTGCCTTCACCGGTACTTCTAGCGACAATTGACTGTCTTCGAAAACAACAAAAGTGGGCACCATATGCGGTGCCTCTTCTGTTGTTGGATGCGTGCAGTGCTGCTTCTTAAGCGAAGCCGCGCACGGAATGTGGCACGTATGGTTTTTCCAGCGCCGCTATTTCATCAGTTGAAAGTTTCAGCTCCACTGCTTTTGCGGCATCTTCTAGATGATGTGGCTTGGTCGCCCCCACAATTGGAGCTGTAATAGGAGACTTTTGCAGCACCCAGGCTAAGGCAACCTGAGCGCGTGAAACCCCGCGTTTGGCGGCAATGGCCGCTACTTGTTCGATAATCTCTGAATCTGCGTCATCAGAACCTGCATAGAGCGTTTTCCCAAACTCATCAGTTTGGGCTCGGTCAGTCTTTGTGCCTAATTCTCGGGTAAGACGACCGCGAGCAAGGGGGCTCCATGGTATTACGCCGATGCCTTCTTCGACACAAAGTGGCAGCATCTCGCGCTCTTCTTCGCGATAAATCAGGTTGACATAGTTTTGCATGCTCACAAATTGGCTCCAGCCATTTTGTCGTGAAACGTAGAGCGCTTTAGCGAATTGCCAGGCATACATACTCGAGGCGCCTATGTAGCGCGCCTTACCCGCTTTCACGACGTCGTTCAAAGCTTCCAGAGTTTCCTCGATAGGCGTGTTGTAATCGAAGCGATGGATTTGATAGAGGTCTACATAATCAGTGCCCAGCCGTTTCAAGCTGGCATCGATTTCAGTCATGATTACTTTGCGCGAAAGTCCCTGTCCATTGGGACCTTGATGCATACGACCATGTACTTTCGTGGCGATCACGATTTCTTCTCGCTTGGCGAAATCGGCAAGGGCTCGTCCCGTGAATTCTTCGCTGGTTCCATCTGAGTAAACATTGGCTGTATCGAAGAAGTTGATTCCTAATTCGATTGCCTGTTTGAAGAATTTGCGGCTTTCCTCTTCGTTCAGTGTCCAGGTGTGATTACCGCGATCGGGAACGCCAAAACTCATACATCCCAGGCAAATGCGTGAGACGTCGAGACCTGTTCGTCCAAGTTTTATGTATTCCATGAATTAGATTCTCTCGTTAGCCGCAAAATTTTTTCCAGAACATTATCACAAGGCGGCACTTTTTGTAGGTGAGAACAGTCACATACACAAAGACAACATTTAAATGTGCTCGGTCTTGTGCCGTACAGTCTGAGTTTCGTCAACATGCCTTCGTGCTTGTGTGAAGCCAGTCTTGGTGGACACCTGTTTTTCAGGCAGAGAATTGTGATTGGATATGAAAAGAAAAACGTCAACCCACTGGTTCTTCAATACTCTCGCTGGCTGTGCTTCCAGCATTCTCATCACAAATCCTGCTTTATCGCTTTCACTTAGTGAACAGACTCATGCGTCTTCACCTTCATCAGCTGCGTTTCAGTCTGCAATTGAAAGACTGCATAACGACTTGCTTCTCAGCGACTGTCACACCAGTAATTCGGAGATCCAGCAGTGTCTTGATGTTGTTGCCAGCCGAGATTCATCTGTGACTAAGCGATGCGATGCAGCTGCTCAAATTGGCTCGCTTAAAGGAATGGCGCAGTCTGCTGTTGTGCCACTGGTTAGAATATTTTCTGCAGAGGCTGATTATTCGGTCAAGTCTGCCATTGCCCTTGCGCTTGTGCAAATATCTCCGACTGTCGCTGTCCAACAACTTCTACCGGGCATTGAGAGCAAAGAGGAAGACTACAAACAGCTTTGTGTTGCCGCAATCTTCAGTGGCGGCAAAGAAGTCGTGCCACCTTTATTGAAAGCACTCAAGTGTCCAGATCCAAATATTCGTAGACAATCTGCAAAAGCGCTTGCTGAGCTTGGAGCCAACGCTATAAGCGCTGTCACCGTGTTAAAGCAAATCTCTACCAACGCTGACGAAAATTCCTTATTTGCAGAGCAAGCGGCTCGCAGTGCAGTCGAAATCAAAAGAGACTATGACGAAAAAACTGGTCCAGATGTCGCTTTCAATGCTGATAGTTGGAAGGATGAAAGTGGGCGCCACTATCGTTTCAGAATGGTTCGTGACTTGATTGAAAGTCATGTATTAATAGGACTGCATACTGCTCAATTGCAGGCCATGCTTGGACGCGGAGTCTGCTTCTTTAAAGGCGCACAGTGGCGCTATGCTCTAGGCTTAAGAGGGAAGGAAAACTTAGTCGCCTACAGGCACAACAAAAAAGAAAAATCCTCGACCCAGCAAATCGCTGGAAGCGATTCTCGCTCGAGCTCTACCGCGAGCGCGCCTCGGACTTCAGCTCATTTGTCTACCCGAGTGACTATAGAAGAGGATCAAGAGCAGTTTTTAGTGGTGCATGTCGTCGATGATGTCGTCACAAATTGTCAGCTGCTCGCTTACGATCCCAATTTATGGAATGTAACCAATCTGGATAAGACCGTCCCTGCTGCTGGAGAGGATGCGACACCAAGATTGCGTGCAGCCGTCAGCTATGCCCTTTTTTCTAAGCCGCAAAGACAACTGCCCATTCTCGCCAAATTTAGTGAGCGGATTCGAAAATAGCTTTTAAGCTGTCAAGTCTTTAGACAATGCTGCCGTATTCGATTTGAATACGCAAATATTTGATGCGTTCTTTGAGCCGGCCAATTTCAAGTTTGGTACCTTTAATCGGCGAAAGGCAGACTAGAGCAAACGAATTGATGAACATCAGTGGCGTCAAAGCAATCACGGTTTTTGTGATTTCGTCGGCGTTGTATTCGCTGTATGCCTTCATCGCCAGCCAAAAACCGACGCTGTTTATAAACAGAAAATTGAGGCAGTGCAATACTAGAAAAATGCGCTCTCGAGCCAATAGCACCATCATTTTCCCCATCTCTTCACGCATCTCGGGCGTGACGCGCTGTATCATGGGCGAAACTGTGGCAAAGCTTGGCGCAGTAAAGCTGACGACTTCGCCAGTTAATGGTTCTGAAACACGGAAATGATTGGAGTTAGCCTGGGGAAATTGAAACCCGCGCTCGGAATGCACTGGAGCGGAGGCAATGTTTGCCGCCGTAACCGGTCCAATGGGGCTTACATTCCTTAATTGTTGAGCTAGTTGCTGTGGACTGCCACCAGCTTGTTCGTGCGTGTGATGCCCTGGCGCTCCACATTCTCCACAAAAGCGAGCCGTCGCAGCAATGGAGTTGCTGCAGTGAACGCACGCTTTTGCTGTGGTTACTGAGCGCTGTCTTTGCAATGGCGAGATGGTCATGACTTTAACTAAACCCTTTCTCCAGATCTGCCGACACATGAAAAATTGCTAAAGCTATTGTGCCTCAAAAAACGAGGGATAGGTCAATTCGAGTGGGAGGATTCCCATCCGATTTTATGTAGTTTGAATACAAGAAGACTACCTCAGTAAAGAGGTGTGGGCAAGCCAAAATCGACTCATAATCTATTAAGGTTGGGTGAAATCAAGAAAATTCCACTCATTACGGGGCTGGAAACAAGTTACCATTGCTGCTAAGACATTATCGATAACCCAGGGAAGCAAGTAGCGCCAGTTGTCGACTAGTTTCTACCCGTTCACCAAACTGGGCTGATTGTTCAGTACACAGGCAGCACCCCATCCGAGACTCGCGCTCGTGACTCATACGATCGTCAATTTCTTTTTTTCTCTTTTTCTCTTCGCCCTGCTTACGATTCCGATTGGGTTGACAGCGAGCCAGGAAAGTAGCGACTTTCCTGCTTATTACGTCACTGCTAAGCGTATCGAAGCCGGAGAGGCAGCCGACGTATATGTAATTGAACATCAACGAGCTGCTGGGCGCAAAATTTTTCCGATAAACAACCCGCTGGTTGTTGAACCACCTTATGCACTATGGGCGGTGGCGCCGATGGCATGGACTTCTCCTCAATCGGCCAAAGTAATATACACTGGCCTTTTGGCGATCTTGATGTCTGCTTCGTTTTTGCTGACGGCAAAAATTGGGCGGCTGACAAATCGGCTTACCCTGGTTCTATTGGGAGCTGCTCTTGCAAGCGGACCTGTGTTTGAAATAATCAGAATTTCTAAACCAATTCCGCTGTTTCTATTTGGTCTCGTTAACTGCATTTTCTGCTTGCAGAAAAAACAGGAAGTTAGAGCCGGTGCATGGCTAGTTCTGTGCTTGTTCAAGCCACAGGAAATTTTGCCATTCCTTTTCTTTGCTCTCGGCAATCGGCGTTTTAAAATGATTGCAGCCTGTGCAGTGCTTGGACTCGCAGTGATGGTGCTCACATTTCCAATTTTTGGTACTAAGGGGTACGTGAATTTCTTCAGTCTGCTCTCGTACATAAACGTTCATCCCGAATTGCCAGGAACGGTGATGATGCCCGTTTTGAAGGGACAGCTGTTACGTTTATCTGTCTTAGATCACACTGCTTCAGTGATCAGCAATGTTATTTACGGTATGGCAATTCTCTTTGCGCTAGGGCTTGGTTGGTATAAGCGAGAAACGAAAAATTGGTGGGTTCCGGGCGCAATTGCCTCGTTTGCCTGTGTGGCCTGGACCATACCTTACATGCATCTCTACGATTTGATCATTTTCATTCCTGCCATCTGCTATCTACTGCAACTGCTGCGGCAAAAGAAAGATAGAGTGTCGTTTGGTCTGGCACTAGTAGCTCTGTCCCTATTTATGCAACCGATTTACAGTGTGGTGCATTACTATTATCTGACGCCTCAGGCGCTAGTCGATTTACATTTTTGTGCATTATTGTTGATTGGAATAATTGCTGCAAAAGAAGCAATCGTATTTAAAGATTCTGTGAGCCTCTGATTTGCTCAAGTAGGAGGGAAAAAACTTTGCGCAGCCTAAATAATTGTCTTGCTTGCGGCTCTCAAGAAATGAGCGTGGTTTATGAGGCGACTTACACTGGCCCTGCTGATGGTGCTGGCGAATATTTTTTGAATCACAGACGAAAAGTGGCTCGTGGTCGAATAGTTCGCTGTAAACAGTGCCGATTTTTGTTTACGAATCCCCAGTTTACCGCAGATGAATATCAACAAATTTATGCCTTGGCTGCCCGCGAAGCTCCGGCTCAAGACCCTATGCAGGTGGCAGAGAATCTGCGTTTTGACCGTTTAGCGTCGCTTGTCCAAAAGCACGCTGGCAGACCAGACCGATTATTAGATCTCGGTTGTGGAGACGGACAATTTCTAACGCAAGTACAAGCGCAAGAAAAGGTTGGTTACGAAGTTGGTGGCCTGACCGAGCGCATCGCCTCCGGCATCAAATTCATGTTCGGGGATTTTATAGCTGATGCTGGTAAAGCTCAGCTTACTGATCGATCATTTAGTGTCGTGACAGCTTGGGATGTTCTAGAGCATTTACCAGATCTTGATCGATACATTGACGCTGTCTCGAGACTGCTTGTCCCAGGCGGTTTGATGTTCGTCACAATTCCTGACGCTGACAGCTTCATTGCTCGCATTAGTGGAAGTCGCTGGAACATGCTACTGCTCGAACATCTGTGGTTTTTTAACAGGGATAATTTTGAGCGCTTTATGAAGCACCGCGGATTCACCAAGGTTGAAGATGGTCCAATACCATTTGCCGTGTCGATTGCTCATTTGGCAAATCGCTTTTCTCAAACATATGGAGTGGATGTAAGGTGGTTCCTCAAGCCGTTCGAGAAATTCGTGGTTTCGGTGCCGATAGGTCTCATTTACGCGGTTTATCGACGCACTTAGGTCGGGTGCTCCAGGCACCACGAACGATGCTTACCAACTCCAGAAAATAGTTCGGTGCCACATTTGCAATTCTGAATGAAGAAGTGCCCATGTCGATAGTTCGATTAATCCATGAGATCGAAACTTCTTTGACATCGTAACCATCCAGGATTGGCTTCAGACCCGTCTCGACATTAGCTGCGAATCCGTCTTGTTCGATAATCAGTTTTTTTAGAATTTCCGTCCGGTAAATTTTCAAGTTATTCGAGATGTCTCGTACATGTACTGGCAGCAGAATATTTACAAGCAAGTGAAACATTCGATTGCAGATGATTTTCGTGAATGGATAGTTTATCAACACAGAGTCGTACGAAAAACGACTGCCAATTGCACCATCGTGTCCTTCGGCAACGGCGTCAAACATGTCACGTAGTTCGGGAACGATTTGCTTGAAATCGCAATCCATACTGAGAATGTAGCGTCCGGTGGCGGCGGCATAACCGTCCCTGAGTGCCCGTCCAACACCGCCTGGGGGAGTTCGATTGACAAGTTTGATACGGCTTTCTGTTTTTGCTAACTCCAGAGCTACTTCTGCGGTCCTGTCCTTACTATTGTCATTCACCAGCACGATTTCATGTATGTATGGATCGTAAGCCTGGAGCAACGCGTCAACCAGGCTTTGAATTGTCATTTCTTCGTTATAGCAAGGCACCACGACTGACACTGATTTGTGGAGTTGCTCATGAATAGCCAGGTTTACCAGTTGCGGCATGTTTGGGCCACCAGGCTTTTTCGCAAGAATGTAGAGTGTGCCGCACAATTCTCTTATAAGTGGTGCCCTCTCAAGCACAAAAGCTAGGTATTGAAGCGTCCTGACAAGAGCTATTGGCGTCTGGGGATGAATAATGTCGTACGGCGTAATGTCGATGTGTGTGAATCCTTGAGCAGATGCGATCTTCATGAGTTGAAAATGACGCATGCCAATCTGACATGGTGCTATGCCTGTAAAGCGCCTGATTGCACTCACATTTTGCTTGAGAAAAACCTGGAAGTTCCAGTAGTTTGCTTCAAAGAAAAGCAGCTGACCACCTGGCTTCAATAATCTATAAATGGCAGCCAAATTCTGTGGGTACAAATCATGGCTAAGAATTGCCGTTCCCACGACGTAATCAAAACTTTCCGCTGGTAGATCTTCAAGTGAATTGATTTTGACGAAGTTGACATTGGCAAGGGCTGGTGCGGCTTGCATGAAGTCGTCGTTAAATGCAGCGGCTGTAATAGGGCATTGTCCGTCGAGAACGGCGGTCAGATGTCGAGTCCATAGTCCCGTACCAGCGCCGATTTCCAGAATCGACTGACCCGGAAGCACATGAAATGAGTGCCTGACTGTAGTAGCCCGCCAGTGAAGCTTCAATGCTGCGGTATTGGGATGTCGCAACCAATATGCTTCCCGATACCGCTCCATAACCTGCAGATTTTTCTCAAGTGATGACATTCATCAACCCAATAGAAAGTAGAGTAATTTGTGCCCCAATCTGCGTTCCAAGATGCTTCATAAATCTGCCACCAACATTGGTCATATTACCGGAAATACAAAGTTTTTGCTGATTTGTGGAATTGCATCTCGCGCTGGTCAGCGATTGACGTACAATTTCAGAGGAGATCTGATGCAGCAATCGGAATCTTTGCAAGTATCGATAACACACGTTTAGAGAGTCATCTGCAGGTATAACGTTCAGTGAGTGTTGTAGTTATTACTGGTTCAGCCGGCTTAATTGGCTCAGAATCAGCCATTTATTTTGGTTCCCTGGGCATGCAGGTCGTAGGTATAGACAACGACATGCGCAGTGTCTTTTTTGGCACCGAGGCCTCAACTGCTTGGAACCGCAATCGCTTAAAAGACTCGCTTGGCGAAAATTATCGACACAGCGACATCGATATTCGAGATGGTGCATCGCTCGACAAATTATTTCAGCAGTACGGCAAGGAAATTGTCCTCGTCATCCACTGTGCCGCACAACCATCGCATGACTGGGCTGCAAGCGAGCCTTTGACCGATTTCACCATCAACGCTAATGGCACCCTCAATATGTTGGAAGCGGTTAAAAAATATTGTCCGGACGCGGTTTTTATATTCACGTCAACAAACAAGGTATACGGCGACACTCCGAATCGATTACCTCTGGTGGAAATGCCGACGCGCTGGGAAATAGAAGCAGGGCATAGCTATGATGACGGCATAAGAGAAGATATGTCAGTTGACCAGACCCTACATAGCTTATTTGGCGTCTCCAAATTGGCCGCAGACCTTGCTGTGCAGGAATATGGAAGGTATTTTGGTATGAGAACAGCATGTTTTAGAGGTGGCTGTCTCACGGGACCAGCACACTCAGGAACTGAATTGCATGGTTTTCTTGCTTATTTGATGAAGGCGACTGCGACAGGCAAACCGTACAAGATTTTTGGTTACAAAGGCAAACAAGTGCGCGACAACATTCACTGCACTGACTTGGTGAAGGCGTTCTACGAGTTCTTTAAAGCACCACGGTCGGGCGAGGTTTATAACATTGGCGGCGGTCGTCACAGCAATTGTTCAATGTTAGAGGCAATCGAGATGTGTCAAAACATCGTCGGCGCCAAGCTCGATTGGACTTATGTCGACGAAAATCGCATTGGTGATCACATCTGGTGGATAAGCAGCGTTGCCAGATTTGAGACTCACTATCCGCAGTGGCATTTGACCAAGGACACTGAGGCGATCCTCAAGGATATTTACCAATTTAATAGCGAGCGCTGGGCAACTTGCGATAGCAAGATTTAATTCGATTTAGTTTAAGTGGGCCGTCAGCTTGGCTGCCGCTTTAAACAAATTGATCGCAGCACCAGGATTGAAACGACCGTCTGTAAACACTTCTTTCAGCAGAGCCTGACCAAGCACGCCATTGTTTTTCAAAACGATGCGATGAGCAAATGGCATTGCCGCTTCGATAAAGTTGAAATCGGGATTGATTGTTAGCGCGACGCCTTCAAGAGTAAGCAGTGCTCTCATGATGTAAGTGAATTCAGATGGCAGTCGAAATGGGTAGCGATAGCAAACATCGGAGAAATCAAAAAGCATTTTGCGGAAACGCACATTGTTCATGCCTTCGGCAAAACGAGCATCAATAATGGGAGATAAGTCTTCAAAGAGTGCCTCACGATCGACAGAGGCATCAAGAATGTTCATGCCCACGAAGTCGTCAATTAATGCTCGATAATCGCCTTGCACCACATGCAAAAAGGCATTAATCATATGTTGCTTTAGTTGTTCCGAAATGCGGCCAACCATGCCGAAGTCGAAGATACCAAAACGTCCGCCGGCCATAATGCGCATATTCCCTGGATGAGGATCAGCGTGAAAGAAGCCGTCTTCCAGAAGCTGTCGCAAATAGAAATTGACGCCAGTGCGAGTAATTTCGTCACGGTCCAAATTTTGCTCTTCCATTGCGTCTAGGTCATTGATGCGACTGCCTTCGACGTATTCAATCGTGAGCACCCGACGCCCAGTTAGGCGCCAGACAATTCTTGGTATGCAGATTCTGTCGAAATTGCGAAAGTTATGTCTGAAGGTATCGGCATTGCGACCTTCCTTGATGTAATCGATTTCCTCAAAGATGGTCCGCGCAAATTCTTCGACAACGCCCGGCCAATCGGTGTGTCTGCACAGGCTGGGATATCTCATGACCTCGTCGGCCACAGCAGCAAGTACTTGCACATCGCGCGCAATTAATTGAGGCAAATTGGGACGCTGCACTTTAACTACTACTTCGCGTCCATCATGCAAAGTCGCTCTATATGCCTGAGATAAGCTCGCGGCAGCAATTGGTTCTTTGTCAAAGGAGGCATAAAGTGTTTCAGGTGTGCCTCCAAGCTCTCGTTCGATGGTGGCAAGAGCGATTTCAGTTGGAAATTGAGTGACCTGTTCTTGCAGTACTGCAAGCTCCAGCATCGCTGGTAGTGGCAAGAGATCTGCCCGCGTTGAAAGCGTCTGACCGATCTTGATAAAGGTTGGCCCTAGATCGTGCAATTGCTGACACAACCATTTGCCCATGCTTCGATATTTTTCGTACTGAGGCTCTGTTAAAACGGTTTCTTCGAGATCTTGATTGCTGTTAGAAGCAGTTTTCATTTTGGCGTATTCGTCAGCGTGATAGCGTGAGAAACAGCCGACTGTTTTGACAATCATCCAGACGATGGGAAAAACTCTAAGCGCTGCCTTGAATCCCTGCAATTTGTAGATACGAACAAGAATTCGCCACCAGGAACCAAGGAGCTGCACTGTCGACAGGTCCTTAAACAGCAGTTTAATTGGATCGGCGAAGAGCCCTTGTGTCTGGTCTTTCAAAATTCCTGATTTTTCCAATAAGCGACGCTTGGCTTCTAGTTTAAGCGTTTGCTGGATGTTGTCAGCAGCTGAATACATAAAATTTCGTTTCAAGTGAAGTCTTTACAATAGCTGGGCGGCGTTATCGGATTTTTGGAGCGAAAATTAAGGTCGCTGAGAGCTGATGGGAGGCGGTTAGGTTAATTGCTTATCTATATATGTAATTGTCAGCTAATTCGGGATGCCATGGGGTAAATTTTGACTCAGGCATTGCAAATCGTAACCTCAGCAGTGCTCCTATCCAGGCGCACGACTTTGCTGCCCCTGAGCTAAAAGGGTTTAGGTAGTTTATATTCTGGTTCGTCGATGGGTTTTAGCGCTGCTTTAAGGCTGCATGCTGGGCTGCGACGATGTCCGCAATTCCTTTTTGAGCAAGCTCCATAAGTTCGGCTACTTTTGTCGCCTCAAACGGTTTTGATTCGGACGTAATTTGCAGTTCGAGGACTTTGCCGGATTCGGTCAGCACAATATTGCTGTCCATTTGAGCCTGCGAATCCTCGTGATAATTGGGGTCCAACAGCAATTGATTATTGATCTGGCAAATGCTGACTGCGGCCATATGCTCAGTCAGTGGCAGTTCGTCCCATAGTCCTGATTTTTGCAATTTCAAAAGGGCGTCATAAAGAGCCAAGAAACCACCACTAATGGAGGCACATCTGGTGCCACCGTCTGCCTGTAAGACATCGCAGTCGATAGTGATAGTGCGCTCTCCAAGAGCTCGACGGTCAACAACCGCTCTTAAGCAGCGACCAATTAGACGTTGAATTTCGTTGGTTCGACCAGATGCCTGACCGCGCGTTACTTCACGCTGCGAGCGTGTCAAAGTCGATCCTGGCAATAAGGAATATTCAGCCGTAATCCAACCTTCACCCTTGCCCAGCAAAAACGCAGGAACGCGCTCTTCTATCTTGGCGGTGGTGAATATTTTGGTATCGCCAAATTCCACAAGAACAGAGCCGTCTGCATTCTTTGTGTAATGCCGGGTGAATTTGACCGGTCTTAGCTGATCCCATTGCCGATTGTCGCGCCGCCGGAGCATTCGTTCTCGCTTTCTTGACTGAACTTCCAAAAACCAGTCAATAGTATATACGTAATAGGGCAGCTCTACGTGTGAGCTGCTTCAACTAATTGCCTGGAGGGTTTTGTAGAGAGCCTGGATTGGCGGGAGGAACGGCGCCCTGCTGCGCGTTTTGAATGGCATCTTGAGCCAACTCTTCTCTTGTTCTTGTCAGTCTCAGACGTTTGATGATGACGGTGCCTTTGACGGCAAATTGCTTGCCTGGTACGACCTTAATCTCATTAAATTGAAACTGAATATCGTCCGACCGATGTCCCCAGGAAGCCAGGCTATTCACTTTCTTTAGCAATGCTTCCGACAGTTGTGGCGAAATTTCCTGACCATTGGTAATCAAATGCGCGTCGGTGATTTCAACCCAGCCATTTTTAATTCCTAGTTTTGCGTCGATTTGAAAGGATAGCGGCACACCCACTCCGCCCATTCCCACATTGGCAGTCACTTGCAGGCTAACTTTGTTGGCTTTTTGTAAAAAGACTTTGACATCTGTGAGATGTAAGCCAATGTTGGCGGCATTGGCACCAAAGAAACTGGCTATGGTGCTGATTCGTTTGCTTGCCGTCACTGAAATCTTGTCGAGAGTCTTGGGCGAACTCAAAAATTGATTAAGACTAGTCTGACTGACTATCACAGAGATATTGGCTCGTTGCGGAGCGTCAAATTGCAGAACTTTTTCTGTCAACAGAAGTGCAGGATCAAAATGCATCTGACCATCGGTGTCGATGTTCATCTGATCAAAAATGAATTGTTCAAAACGACCGCCACTCACGCTGACACTGAGACCTTGAAGAGTACCCTGGCGAAAGTCCATGCCCTGCACGCCGATGTGGGCGTGGTCTAAACTGGTTTCTTTGAACTGAGCTTTGTCTAAATTGACTTCGAAGTGATCGAAGCTGGCTGATGTTAAATCAATAAGAGAAGATGGTGTAACGAGAACTTGGTTTTGAGGATTGACGGGTGCCGCTTGCACTGGTGGCGCTTGTTGTATGACACTGGTAGTGATACCACCGGTTACGGCTGGATTTGGTATTGAAGGTATGGCAGCAGCAGGTTGATTAAGGCTTTGTTCGAATGGTTGACCAAACTTTGCGCTGTCTGCCTGCATGGACTGCTCCAGAGTCATCGGCTTGGATGCATCAGGACTTTGTGCTTGAGCAGCTAGTGGCACACTCGCAAGCAAGAGCATGGCACTCACGTTGCAACAGGTGGCCGAAAAGTTTCTGGAAGATGTTTTATAGGTTTTTTTGTAAGACCAGGTATATGAATGCATCGTCGCGCCGTTGTCTTTTGGAATCAATAAAATAGTTTGCCTATTGTAGATATCAGCCCGATAAAAAACCACTCTCTGGTTTGACCGGAGAGTGGTTTTTTAATTTCGACTATTTCAGCAAGAACAAAAAAACAACTGACTATGGAGCAGTTGTTGTTGTGGTTGTTGTTGCTGTTGAAGTTGCTGCATCAGGAGCTGCAGTTGTTGTGCTCGTTGTTGTAGCAGGAGCAGTTGCAGTTGATGTTGTGGTTTCAGTTGTGCCCGTTGCTGGAGCGGTTGACGTTGTAGTGGTAGTGGAAGTTTCGCTTCCGCCGCTGCAAGCTGCCAAAGAAGCTACCAATGCGATGCTTCCTGTTGCCAAAGCGAGGGTTTTCAAATTAAAAGTCATAAAGCTAAATCGTCTCCTTGCCGTAATGAGTGTTTGTCTTCGACGTCGTCCCTGAGAAATTCACTTTGGTGATTTACTTGGTTAACGAAGCCGCAAACTAGTAACTTTTGCCTATGTGGAACGGCGCAATTATACATTTATTCGAATCGTAGTCAAACCACTTGGAATGCCTCTCTGAAGCTCCTTAACGCTGGCTTTACGCGGTGTATATGCAGATGTTCTCTAACAGCTAGCTTATTGCCGCTATCCATTGCTTCAAGCGGTGCTCTTAACATCGTCTAACAAACCATTTCTGACATGACAGTAATAAGTAGTGTTACCAATGATGCCAGCTTCAACGTCGGACGAGGCTATTGCCTGTCATCTGCGAGGGCTTGTCAAGTCCCATCAAGGCCAGCACCGATGGTGCCACATCTGCTAATGATCCATCAGCGAGTCTGGCACCCTGTCTTAGACCAAGCCTGTCTTCACGTTGAAAGTCTGCCACTATAGCCGGTACCGGGTTGGTTGTGTGGGCGGTGTGAGGCTCACCAGTGATGAGGTCAATCATTTGTTCGCAATTGCCATGATCGGCAGTGATAAATAAGGAACCATGACATTCGCTGGTTGCTTGTAGCATCTCACCAAAAGCCGCATCGACGCTCTCGACTGCTTCTACAGCGGCTTCAATGATGCCGGTATGTCCAACCATGTCGGGGTTGGCAAAGTTCAAGACGACGAAGGGGTATTTGTCCGATTTCATGGCCTGACAGGCTAGCGCGCAAACTTTAGCTGTCTCCATAGAAGGAGCGAGATCGTAAGTTGCCACTTTCGGAGATTGAATCAAAACACGTTCTTCGCCTTCGAGACTTTGCTCACGTCCGCCATTGAGGAAATAAGTGACATGTGCGTATTTTTCTGTTTCGGCAACATGCATTTGTGGCATGTGGTGGCACGAGATCAGTTCAGGCAGTGTCATATCGATATCTTGTGAGGGAATCGCAGACGGATCGAAAGCTACTGGAAGATGCAGACCCTTCTCGTATTCGGTCATGCAACCATAATAAATTTGTGGAAAGATTGGACGTTCAAAAAATTCAAATTGACTTTGTGTGAGCACTCGACTGATCTGGCGCACTCTGTCCGGACGGAAGTTAAAACAAATGACACTATCGCCGTCCTTAATCGGTCGATGATTGACAATTGTCGGTAGAACAAATTCATCATTGACGCCATCGGCGTATGACAATTCGACAGCCTGAACGGCTGACTCGGCTTCTCGCCCTTCACCAAGGACGATGGCCCGCCAGTATTTTTCAATTCTCTCCCAACGATTGTCACGGTCCATTGCGTAGTAGCGACCGCAGACCACGCCGATTTTGCCGATTCCAGCCAGCTTTTTTTCCAGTTCTTTCATAAAACGGATTGCCGAGCGCGGCGGTACGTCGCGTCCGTCCAGGATCGGGTGTACGACGAGTTCGCTTACATTCGCTCTTTTGGCCAGTTCTATTAATCCATCTAAATGATCAGGGCTGGAATGCACGCAACCATCCGATACCAGACCAAGGATGTGCATAGCTGAACCAGTCTTTTGAGCCTTTTCGGCGACAGTGGACAGTACTGGATTTTTAAAAAAGGTTCCATCAAGAATTGTATTGCTGATCAACGTCAATTTTTGAATGACGACGCGACCCGCGCCAATGGTCAGGTGACCGACTTCCGAATTGCCCATCAGACCAGGTGGTAAGCCGACATGCACTCCTGAAGCTTGCAACAAACTGTTTGGGAATTTGCTGAGAAGCGCATCATAATTGGGTGTTTTCGCCAATCGGATGGCATTGCCCTTGGTTTCTGGCGAACTTCCCCACCCATCCAAAATCAAAAGTGTCACTGGTGCCAAAATCTCATCTCCCACAAACTAGAGGCGGTCTTTTATTCGATCAAACACGTGACTATATTCGATCTGAGTTTAGGAAAAGGTAAAAGTGGCCGGACTGTTAAATAAGAAGAATCGACAGTGCATGCAAAGATATCTCATGCTCGGTAGAATTCTCTCAGGCTTTGTTTTAAAGGACTTCCAATGTGCCCTCACAAACGTCTTGTCGTTTGCCAGCTATTGATGATCTATCAATGACGAAAAACAACGAAGGCAACAGTCGCGATTCCGCCGATTGGATAGCTGAAGTCTCGCATGAACTCCGCTTGCCTATCGCCAATTTGCGTTTGCTTGTGGAAACGCTCTTAGACGGGGCGATGGACGATCCGCAGACGGCCAAACGCATGCTTGAAAGAGCTAAAGGCGAGGTCGATCGTTTGCAGAGTCTGGTTGTCGATTTGCTCATGGTGGAACAGGTCGCGGCCTCACGCAAAGAAGTACATTGTCAGTGGGTCTCGTTGCAAGAGCGTAGCGCTTACGCCATTGAGACGACGGCCAAGATGGCTGCGGAAAAGAAAATCGAGATAGTGACAAAGATAGACAGTGGGTATCAGATCTACGTCAATCCGGAAATGATCAATCAAGTCCTTTTGAATTTGCTTGAAAACGCTATTAAATTTACTTCTTCAGGCGGCTCAGTCACTGTCGGTTCTGGACCCGGAGCAGGCTCACTGCATATTGCGGACACGGGGCTCGGCATGCCAGCTGCTGAAATCCCCAAAATATTTGAACGCTTTTATCGTATCGACCGGGCCCAGTCACGTGGCAGCACAGGGCTCGGGCTCTCAATCGTCAAACATATTGCCGATCTTCACGGTGCTAAGATCAATGTTACGTCGCAAGAAGGGGTTGGTTCGACATTTACTCTGGAATTTCCAGGACCCAAAACAGTAAGGAATGCAGCCAATGGTTAATCAGCCCAGAGTAATGCTTGTCGATGATGATGAAACTATCATCGATACTTTGACTTTTAATCTCAAGCGGCACGGTTTCGACGTAGTTGCTTTCAATAGTGGGCACAAAGCCCTTGCCAAACTCGATGATGTCGTTCCGGCATTAGTGATTCTGGATTGGATGTTGCCGGATTTAATTGGTCCGGAGATTTGCAAGCTGATGCGGGAACGCTCACTTGATGTGCCTATATTGATGCTGACTGGACGATCGAGCCCGACTGACATTGCAACAGGTTTGGCCAGTGGTGCAGACGACTATTTATCGAAACCGTTCAGTGCAATTGAACTGGTTGCTCGTGTGCAGGCACTTTTGAGACGGGCCTCGAAGGACAAGCCAAAAACTAGTGCTAGACTCGAAGTCGGAGTTTTAGTGCTAGATGACGACGCTAAAACTCTGACAAAGGAAGGAAAGATCGTCGAGCTTTCACCGAAAGAATTTTCCTTGCTCAAAGTATTGATGCACAATGCCGGCAAAACTTTGCCGACCGAAGCACTGCTTAATCAAGTCTGGGGGCGAGATTTTTCTGGTGACGTAAAGACGGTTGCCGTGCATATGCGTTGGCTTAGACAGAAGTTGGAAGCTGATCCCAAAAATCCGCAGATACTGGAGACCGTGCATCGATCTGGCTATCGACTAAATAAGGTGACCGCTCAAACAGTTGAACTGCCGTCAAGAGCAGGTCCACAAGAGCTCGGTCACGGTCATGGTCATGGAGATGCTGTTGCTGTTAGCGAAACTATCGAGGAAAGAAATTGAAGGCAGAGGCAGTAACGCTATTTAAGGAAGACGTGCTGGCCCTTGGTCAGCTGGTATCACGCACAGTGGCAGAGACTGCGCGTATGCTGCGCAAAGAAAAAGGCACTGACCTCGGTTTGATTGAAGAGCAAGAAAAGTCAATTAACAGACTCTATCAACAGATTGAAGAAAACTGTTTTGAATTGCTTATGGAAAAAGACATCTTTGCGGCTAAAGACATTCGCTTATTACTTGGTAGCACCATAATTGCGGCTAAATTCGAACGCATCGCCGATCATGCCAATCGTGTGGCTAAAATTGCTTCCTGGGCTCGTGAAGACAAGATTGATTTACCACCAGAATTGAGTCTGATGGCTGACAGCATACACAAGATGGTGCAGGATGTACTCTTCAGTTTTGTCACAGAACAGGCGGAAAAGGTGGCTGAGATATTGCACCGCGATAGTGAAATAGACTATCTCGATGCTGTTCTTTCGAAGCGACTGCTCTCTAATTTGGGCGATCAAGAGCAGGAGAAAGCGCAAATAAGTGCTCAGTTTTTATTCTGCACGCGTTATCTCGAACGCATGGGTGACCTTACAAAATCTGTAGCTAAGCGCATTTATTTTATATCCACCGGAAAACGGCTAAAGAGCGTCAATTCAGAAATTGCATCGAATTAAATAATATGCCAGTTTTAGTTTTAGCCGGAGACGAAGAATTTCTTTTAGGGCGACGTGTGAAAGCCTTGAAAGAGGAATTGCTCGATCCAACCTGGGCTAGTGTCAATTTTCAACGCCTCGACAATGCTAATCTATCAGCAATTATTGATGCCAGTGGCCAACTGCCTTTTGGACCGGGCAACAAAGTAATCTTGATTGATCGCTGCGACCTGTTTACTAAAAAGCGCTCCAAAGGCGGTGCGGCAGAAGAAAATGATGAACCCAAAGTTGCTAAAAAAGGCAAAGACAAAGTCGATTTGCTTGACCTTTTTGAAGAGGCAATGGGAGCAGTAGCTCCGAATACTTATTTGATTTTCAGTTGCCCACACAATTTCGACAGCACTTTGAAAACTTCTAAGGCTGTCAGCAAGCACTGTCAGCTAATAACTTTTCCGAAAGAAAAATATTGGGTTGGCACTCCGAATCCTAAACTGGACACCTGGTGCCAAAAAGAAGCCAAGTCCTTTAATGCCACCATCGACACAAATGCGGTCACATATTTGCTTGACGGTCTGGAAGCAGATTTGCGACAGATTTCAGAAGAATTGCGCAAGGCAGCTACTTACATCTTGCCTAAAACTCACATCACTCTGGAGACGCTCGAGGAGCTAACACCTTTCCATTCGCATGTTTTCGTTTTAACTGAAAAATGGATAAGTGGGCGTTTTGCCGAAGCGCATCTAAGTTTGAAGGAGCTTTTGTCGAGACAAAGTGGCATGCCAATCATCGCTATGCTACAGACCATGCTCAGTAAGTGGATCGAAATGAAGGTACTTTGCGATAAATTCAATGACGAGTTGCCAACTGGAGGCGGTGCGCAAAAGCGACAATTGCCAGTAGGTGAACTGGCTAAAAGAGTTGCCGCCCAAACCAAACAGCATCCAATGGTCGTTGAAAAAGACCTCAAAAGAATTGGCAAACACAGCTCAGCTTCGCTGATGCAGAAAAAAATTGAATTGACTCGTCTTGAAGATTTGGTCAAAACAGGTCAAATGCCGGAGTCCCACGCTCTTGAAGTTCTCTTGACGAAGTAATTCGCGTTTTACTTTTTGCTTCTTGAAAAACTCCAGCAAATTAAAGAATATGGTAAAAAGCCGGTTTGCGGCATTTACAAATCTATAATTCCTCCATAGTGAGGTCAGCCGTTTGACCTCTTAGGAGGACTTCTCTTGAAAATTGCAGTTTGTGTTAAAGCGGTCCCGGATACCGAAACCAGAATCGCCATCGCAGCCGACAAGCAAAATATAGAATTTGCTGGCGTTAAATTCATTACCAGTCCATACGACGAATACGCTGTCGAAGAGGCTATCCGACTCAAAGAGAAATTGGGCGGAGAAACTGTCGCCATTTCTATGGGCGGGGATGAAGTGACCGATGTTTTACGAGACACATTGGCCCGCGGCATTGATAGCGCTATTCACTTGAAAGATGCGAGTTTTTCGCACGCGGACACTCTTACAACAGCGAAAGTCTTGGCCGCTGCCATTAAAGATGGTGGCTATGATTTAGTTTTATGCGGTCAGCAAGGAGTAGGCGGCGACAATAATGCAGTTCCAGCCATGCTTGCTGAACTGCTCGATTTGCCACAAGCAACTATCGTTGTAAAACTGGAAATTGATGGCACAAAATTTAAAGCAGAGCGAGAAATCGAAGGCGCTCATGAATTTGTAGAAGGTACTTTGCCTGCTGTTATCAGCGCTCAAAAGGGATTGAATGAGCCACGTTACCCATCAATTAAGGGTGTAATGGCGGCTCGTCGAAAGGAAATCCTGGTCAAAGATGCGGCTGCTCTCGATGTCGCCTCTGCCATTGCCACAAGAAAAGTGAAGATCAAAGAAATGGCAATGCCGCCGGAACGTCCATCAGGAAAACGAATCGAGGGTGATGCCAGTGCTCAAGCGAAGACACTGGTTGGTTTGTTGCGCTCGGAAGCTCATGTCGTTTAGTCGGCCTGGTCAAGGTTCAAGTTTTATTGGCGATTACTTTTTGAGTTGCTCAGGAGAATAATTCAATGGCTCAGGGAATTCTTGTTTTTATAGAACAGCGCGGCGGGATATTGCGGAAGGCCAGTCTTGAAGCACTGTCTGAAGCGGTGCGATTGGCCGCAGGTCAAGCTGTCACAGCTGTTTTGATTGGCGAAAATATAAAAGGACTGGTGCCTTCCGTTGCAAAATACGGTGCTTCAAAAGTTTTTGTTGCTGACAAAGGCGACTTCGCCCAATATTCGACCGAGGGATACGCGGCAGCTTTCGCCGATGCGATCAAACAAGCTGAGCCTCAGTATGTTTTTGCGGCAAGCACCTCTATGGCTAAAGATTTATTGCCGCGTTTAGCGGCTCGTTTTGATGCGCCTCTAGTTACAGATGTGATGGTCATCAAATCCGAAGGCGCCAATTTGCTCCCAGTCAAACCAATGTACTCGGGAAAGACCTATGGCACTTATGCCTTTGATTGCGAACTTGCTTTCATCACCATCCGTCCAAATGTTTTTGCCTCCACAGAGACTGCAGGCGCTGGTGAAATTGTCGAGCTCACTACAGCAGTCGATAAAGTTCGCGCGAAGGTCACCGAAACTCATGCAAGTGAAGGTCAAAAAGTGGAGTTGAGCGAAGCTGCGATTATTGTCGCTGGCGGTCGCGGCATCAAGGGACCTGAGAACTGGCCTGTTCTGCAAAGTTTGTGCGATGAGTTAGGTGCAGCGCTAGCAGCTTCCCGAGCAGTAGTGGACGCTGGTTGGATTGATCATCAACACCAGGTTGGTCAAACCGGAAAAACTGTTAGTCCGCAGCTGTATATTGCTTGCGGAATTTCCGGTGCGATTCAACATTTAGCCGGAATGTCTTCGTCAAAAGTGATTGTAGCCATCAACAAAGATGCTGACGCGCCTATTTTCAAGTTTGCAAATTATGCGGTAGTGGGCGATGTTTTGGAAGTTGTGCCAAAATTGACTGAAGAATTCAAAAAGCTGCATGCTAACAACTGATCAATAAAGTGCTAAAGCAGGAAACGAATTGGGTCTGACAATATTCAACCAATTCAAAACAGCAAATGGGCGGAAGCCCTCATTGATCCCGTTTGGAGACCGGCTCCAGATGGGATTTTTGCTTTTCATTTTGTTAGTCCCCCTGTCCTTTCTAATGAATGCCGTTCAGGCTGAGGTCGTGCGTAACGATCAAAGCGATGATATGAAAGAACTGAATTTGCCTCTTTATGAGTGGCAAAACGATTTGTCGCACGCAAAGAACGTCAATCAGCCAATTGTAGTGATCATCCATGGAGCCGCTCAGCAAGCGGGCTCTGTAGACGTCATTGCAAGACGCCTTGCTCTTTGCGGCTACCTAGTAGTCGCTCCTGATCTAAGAGGTGACGGTCGCTGGCGGACTATTTTTGCGGGGCGCGAAACTTCAGGTGGTGCCTTTGGTGATTTCACCAGAAGCTGCCAGGATTTGCAAACGTTGTTGAATTTGTTGCGTCGTAAGCATGCTCATAGCGAGATTTTTTGTATGGGTGAAAGTGCCGGCGCAGCAGTTGTGTTGTCGGCAGTTTCGCAAAGTGGAAAAAATATCAAGGGCGTAATTTTGCTCGCCGCTGGTTGTGAGCCGCATTTGCACAGTCCTGGTAGCATGGGACCGGGATTCTATGGCAAACTGCTAAATGTAGCGAAACCTGTCGATATGACGAACTACATCACTCGCTATTCGTCTGATGACGAACGCGTCGGTCAAGAAATGGTCACCGACCCGCTTTCGAAAAATAGTTTGTCGGCTCTGGAGTTGCTTGGTACATTGAATTTCATCAACAAAGCTCCAGAGTTTGCCAGTCAAATGCCAAAGGCTGTGCCAGTACTCGTAATGCAGGGTCAGCTCGACCAAATAGTTGAACCGTCATCAGCAAATAAAGTTTTTTCGGCGCTGAAAACGTCGGACAAAACTTATTTGCTTCTACCTGAAAGCGGTCATATTCTTATTGGAACCGCTTATTTAAAGGACTCAGTCTTTGAACCGATTCAGCGGTGGCTATCCGCGCATAGCGCCTTTCGACGTATTCATTGACCATTTTTATAAAATCAGACGTTAAGGCTGGACCCGACAAAGTGGTGACATATTCGCCATCGATATAAATTGGTGCACGTGGTTCTTCACCGGTGCCGGGCAAAGAAATGCCGATATTGGCGTGTTTAGACTCGCCTGGACCGTTGACGATACAACCCATTACTGCAACATTGAGGTCTTCTACACCTTCATATTTTTCTTGCCATAGTCGTCTGTTTTCTGCTAGATGTCGTTCAATTTCTTGTGCTAGTTCTTGAAAGACAGTGCTGGTTGTTCGGCCGCAACCTGGACAGGCTGTGACTTTTGGCGTGAAAGAACGCATGCCTATGGCTTGCAGGATTTGTTGACAGACTTCAACTTCTTCGGTGCGACTGGCACCTGGTCTGGGCGTTAAACTGCAGCGAATGGTGTCACCAATACCTTTCATTAACAAGACAGACAGTGCGGCAGTTGTAGAAACCACACCTTTGTTGCCCATTCCGGCTTCGGTTAAACCGAGGTGCAGTGCGTAGTGACAACGTTTGGCCAGTTCTTCATATACTTTGATTAAATCTGGAACTTCAGAGACTTTGGCACTCAATACCAGTTTGTCTTCTTTCATGCCGTACTTTTGCGCAAGGCGTGCCGACTGAATGGCGCTTTCAACAATCGCTTCTATTAAGACTGCATGAGCCTCGAGCGGTTGTGGCAAACGTGAATTTTCATCCATCATTGACGCGAGTAAGTCTTGGTCCAGACTACCCCAATTGACACCAATACGAACCGGTTTATCAAATTTAAGAGCGGCCTCGATCATGTCTTTGAAATTATTGTCGTGTCTGTCGCCACGACCGACATTGCCTGGATTGATGCGGTATTTGGCAAGCAACCTAGCGCAGTCTGGGTATTCTCTCAATAGGAGATGGCCGTTGTAATGGAAGTCTCCAACTATCGGTACTTCCATGTCCATTTTTTCTAACAGAGAAACTATTTTCGGAATTGCCTGCGCTGCTTCTTTGGTATTGACAGTAACTCGCACTATTTCAGAGCCAGCCAGATGCAAATCTCTGACCTGATTGGCAGTCGCCACTGGGTCCTCAGTAGGTGTATTGGTCATCGATTGGACCAGAACCGGAGAGTTAGCTCCAAGTGTCTGATTGCCGATTTTTACCAGTGGAGATTGCCTGCGATTGACCATTTTTTGCTTTTATCTCATTTGATTGAGCCCGCTCAGCGAGGTTCAGCCCATTTTAGTGGATTTCAGTGAGATCATCTGCAAAAGTTGCCGTCAGGCTAAGAAAGTTGACCGAATGGATCATCCCATAGGCTTGGGTGATTCTCGCGGATGCTGTAAACCGCCATCGATTCACTGTCTCCACCAATAATTAGATGATCCATCAAGCTCACTCCGAGAATTTTTCCAGCTTTAAGCAGTTGTCTGGTTGTATCGAGATCTTCTTTGCTGGGACTTAAAACAGCGCCAGAGGGATGATTGTGGCAGACTAAAATGGCAAAACAGTTGCCAACTACGGCTGCTTTAAAAACTTCTCGAGGATGAACCAGGCTAGCTGATAGGGTGCCGTGAGAGACCTCGTGCAAGCCAATAACCTCGTTTTTGGCGTTCAAATGCAAGCTGACGAAGTGTTCTTCGGGGGCATGTCGAAGCGGCTCCAGAAATTTCGCAGCGTCTTTAGGACATGAGATTGCATAACGCTGTCTGCTCTTACCGCTTTCTCGAACGAGTGCCAGACGAATTTTTGGTATCGAATAATCGAGTTTCGAAACTAGCTTCTTGGGGCTAAGATTGACTGGCATAGCTGCTTTTCTCCTATTCTACAATATGAATTCAAATTGCTTGAAATTGCTCTCTTTCATATAAAACGTTCGCTTTCGGCAAAAAGTTCAATGCCCAGTAAGACTTATCGGGAACTTTTCTGCAGAAAATACGTTTATGCATGAGTAAGTGAAAATGAAAATTGATTTTTATCAAAAGCGTAAGAAACGTAAAAAAAAACAGGTTCATTCATTCAGTTAGTCGCTGAGCAAGGAGTAGTGGATATTATGGGTATTCTAAGTTTTATTCTGTTCTTAATAGTTGCAGCCGCCTGTGCTTATCTGGCTGAAAGACTGGTACCAAATGTAGTGCCAGGTGGATTCTTCACATCAGCTATCGTCGGTATCATTGGTGCCTGGATCGGTGGCACTATGATGGGTTCGATTGGACCCTCACTCGCTGGCGTTCCATTAATCCCAAGCATCGCCGGTTCTGCACTCTTTGTTTTTGTAGTTTCGCTCTGTTCACGTGGATTCAGACAACGTCACGTCTAAGAAATACGAATCAACTAAGGCTATTAATTCAAAAGGCAGTCCTTTAGGACTGCCTTTTCTCTTGAGGCTGTTTGATTTTTATATCGGTTGTTTGTACCAGACACCGCTTTTAAAGCGCCATGCTGCAAGAGTACCGACAGCCACTGTCGTGACGGCCATGGCGAACCATGTGCCAGACGGACCCCAGTGTAAGTAGATTGTGAAATACCAGGCTAGCGGCAAGCGGACTACTGTCATGCAGAAGCTACTCACCCACATTGGCCATTTTGTATAACCGGCGCCTTGCATTGCTCCAAAGAGAATCATCCATGCAGCTAGAAATGGCTCGCTCAAACCACAAATAATGAAGTATTTGGCTGAATAATCGACGACATTAGCAGCGGTGCTCATGTGCTCGGAGATTGGCAGAGCAAAGACCATAAGCAAAATCCCAATGAGCAAATTGTAGCCACTGCCAACAGCGGCAATTTGCCATCCTGCTTTCGTCGCTCTTTCAGGCTTTTGCGCGCCTAAATTTTGACCAATAATTGTAGCCGCAGCCATACTTAAGGCGTAGATAGGCATACCCGCAACCATTTCTTCGATGCGGAAACTGATTGCCCACGCTGCCTGACAGCCAGTCGGATCAAGAGTTTGAGCGAAAATCAGAAAGAGCAGAAAATTGCCACCAACCCAGGCCAGGTCTTGAATGCAGGCTGGAAAACCGATATTGAAAATCTTGATCATCCACTCTTTGGAAATGCCGTGCTCTCTAAACAATTTGAAATTGAGACATTCGCCGACATCAGAGCGACGAAGAATGAACAGACCTAATGCCAGACCTATCACTGATGCAAACGTCCAGGCCAGACCAATTCCTGCTACTCCGAGATGTAAAGGCCCAAGGCAAAGAATTACATCTAAAGCAATGATCAAAACAACCATAACGCCCCACAGAAGCATGGGTACGCGAGCATTGCCCTTTGCTCTGAAGATGGCGTTGACCACCCACAAAATTGTAAAAGGCGTTTGCGAGAGCAGGTCGCATTTTAAAAACTCCCAACCTATCTTCTGAACAGCCGGAGTGGCACCGAATAATTTAAAAAGTGCAGGACCACAAAATAAACCAAGCGCCGTAGAAACGATGCCGAAAAAGAGGGCGAAAATTAACGACTGCCGACACGCTTCAATTGCTGTGTCGTATTCTCGAGCGCCCCAATATCGACTGACTAAAGCAGTCGTTCCAGCTGACAAAGCAACTGCGAATAAAACCATCAAAAACCAGACCTGGCCGCCAATTCCTATTGCTGCTTGCGAGTCCGAGCCTAATTGACCAGCCACATAAACATCCGCAAAGCTCGCAACCGATATGGTTAGCATATTAATGAGCAGCGGCCAGGACATATGCCAGATGGCCGCCCACGTGGAACCATCGACAATAACGTCGTCTGTCTTCTTAAATTCAAGATCTTGAATTGCAGACATAAACCGCGTCCTGAGAGATACAATAGCTACGCAAATAACATCGCTTCTTCGAGCGCCAAATTGCATAGAAGCTCAAGAGTAACCTAAGCGTTTCTTGTTTGGGAATGGTGGATTCCACATAAGACGCTTTATGAAGGACAGTTTCAGTCTTAGTGTCAACGAACAAACTTTTTCAATCGCCTTCAAATGAGCCACATAATCTTTCAGCCGAAGATTTCTGGCTGACAGTGCAGCGTTTTCTGATTTTCGAAGAGCCATCCAGTCGCTGGCCGAAAATCCGAAAAGGCTTGCTAAGAACGGCATCCAAGCGCCTCAGTGCTTCTGTGCTGGGCAAGCTTACGCCTCTTGAGCAGGACTATTTGTTCTTTGATATTTACGGCACGACCGACGAAAAATCAAATTCTATTAATCGGACTATCAACGTTCTTTTCGCCCTGAAGGATTTTCAAAAATTTCAGAGAATCACTTTTGATATGTGGGCCGTGGGTCTCAAAGACTTTTATTTGCAGAGTGACCGGCCGAACTTTCGTAAGCTGGCAAATTTAGCTAAAGGGATTGCGGCTTCCAATAATCTGGCGCCTTCGCAAGAATTATGGTTATTGCACTCTTTTATTGCCGTGCCTGACTGGACTGCTCTGACTTCCAGCGGACCATGGGTGAATGACGAGAGAGCACAGTTTGTGCAAAAACTAATCGGACATCTAGGCAGTGAATTAACGGCCGAGAATGTTTCGGAGCTTTTGAGGCGGTTCAATCTCGAAGAAGAAAGTGCTCGCACTAAATTGCCCGGAGGCTTTTTACCAGAGCGAATCCTATTGGTCGAAGGACCGACTGAGCAAATCGTCATTCCTCATCTTGCGCGTTGTTTGAATTTAGATTTCGATGCTCGTCGCATCATGCTTGTCCCGTCTGGTGGCGCCAACCAGGTTCTGCGCCGCTATCTCAATTATCGCGAACTGGTGTCAATTCCCATTCAGTGCCTGCTCGATGGCGATGTCGCCCAGTATGCCGAAGCGATTTCAGAACATTTGCGCGATCAAGACGAGCTGTTTAGCCTTGATAGCGGTGAGATTGAAGATGTTTTTTCGCGAGAACAATTGACCCGTATCGCCAATTCGTATATCCAACTCCACAAAGGCAGTTCGGTAGACGCACCGATTTTAATTGATGAAATTGGCGAAGAGGCATCCAATAAAGAGGTGCTGGAAAGGCTCTGGCGACGGCGAAATTGGGGGTCTTTCGATAAAATTGGCTTTGCTCAAGCGACCACTAAAAGCATTACACAGGCATCTGAAGTTCCTGGTGAATTGAGACAAATAATTGAAAAAATAGCAAAAGATGGCTGAGGTGAATGTAAAAACTGGCGGCGATACCAAACGAGCGAAAACGGCCGGTCTGATTTCTTGCGTGCTCTGGGTTTTAGGATTTGCTCTTAGTTTCGTCATTCCAGGTAAGTCACCATTTACCTGGTTGCCTGATACACTCCTGTTAGTCGGTTTCTTTCCGGTTCTGTTTGTTCACCCGGCTGGTTGGACTTGGTTGATTTTTGGAGTTCTCAATGTCGCCATTGGCTTCATTCTCGAGGTTGGCTACCAGCTTCCGGATGATGTTTTCCCAGTTGAGGTCAACACTTTGCGAAAGGGGCTGCAATCCACACATCCCACACTCGTCTGGATTCTGCTCGGAGCTCTCTGCACCGTCTATGGTGCCTTTCGCATCGTCAAAACTGTAATTCGATTTATTCGCAAACGTGTTTCAAAATCCGCTTAGTACCTCAAGCAGTCGTTTGGGTTCGCTAAGCCGACCGTCTATTTTATCGGATCTTGCTCGGTAGTCGCGATTTTGCGATTGCCGTTTAAAGCCACTTTAACTGAGCCATCTTCCGGAATCAAAATGCGCGACAGGAATTTGGCATCGGATTCAAAATGCTTGGGAGCTGTACCGGCAAGCGATTGCAAGTGGGCGCGCCCTTGCATTTTTTGATCCATGAAATTGCCGTTTTTCGAGACAATGAGCCATTGTTTCATAACTGAGTTATAGAGTGCAGGATCTTTGACTTGTTGCTTGAGCAATTTCTTTTCTAGAGCTTCTGCAAAAAGTATTCGACCGTCCATGTCGGTTGGAGACATTTGCACTGATTTTTTGAGGACAGCAATGGCGCGGTCGTAATTTCCATAACGCATAGCTTGCTCGCCTTCTAGACGCATGCCTTCTGAAGATGGCGTATTTAACTCAAGGAATTGATCGTCTTGAACCTGGCCGCTTGATTGAGCTGCTGGTGCACTCGTGAGATATTCTGTTTTAGCAAATGAAGCCGACGGGGTGACCATCGAGAGCGCGAGATAGCCGAGTGCTACCTGTGCAAGTGTACGCTTCAACATTTGTAGAGGACACGACATAGCGGACTCCTTGTGTCTTTTCGATTGCCCAGAATGGAAAATACTCAGTGCGTGTTTCATGATTTCTTTGCTGCCGATGCTATTGGAGATGACCGATTTGGCGAGCCCAGTGCTTTGAGTTGCGCGATTGCTTCACTAACGTTTTTCTGTCCGTAGACGCTGTTACCGGCGACCAGCACATTGGCACCAGCTTCGATTACTTGCTTGCCCGTTTCGACGTTAATTCCACCATCGACAGAAATGAATACATCAAACAGTCCTGCCTGATCGAACATCGCTCGAATTTCTCGAATTTTAGGCACTACACTTTGTATGAATTTCTGCCCACCAAAACCAGGATTGACGGTCATCACGAGGACTTCATCTATATCTTGTAAAACATAGCGTAGACCATCTGGTAGAGTGGCTGGATTGAGCGCCACGCCGGCTCTTTTGCCGAGAGATTTGATATGAGTCAGAGTGCGTTGTAGATGTGTACAAGCTTCTAAATGAACGATGATATTGTCGGCTCCCGCCTGGGCAAATTCATCTATAAATCGATCAGGCTCCACGATCATCAAATGAACGTCGAGCGGGAGTTTAGAGTGCGCTTTTAGACCTTTGACGACAGGCATACCAATCGTCAAATTAGGGACGAACTGCCCGTCCATCACATCGACGTGGATCCAGTCAGCTTTACCTTCTTCGGCTTGACGCAAGGCGTCCCCTAGATAAGCAAAGTCTGCTGACAATATTGAAGGAGCAATTAATACCGACATCTGTAACCGATTTTTAGATATACCGACGCACCCATCGCCATATCATGACTACCTGCCAAAGCTTGGTCAAGTAGAAGTGGCGGAGATTGTAGCTCTTTGCATGAACTTAATTTTACGTCCATTTGCGATCATCTATCAACTGATCGCCGTACGCGTGACACAGAAGCCCAAAGAACCGATAAGCTATAACTTTGAGCAATTTTGCCGATTGCCAGAATGAAAAATAGCTTAGCTTCGTGTTGAGGTAAGAGACTTCAATGGATTTCCAATTAGACGACGAACGAAATGAATTTGAAAAACTGGCGCGCGAATTTGCAGAGCGGGAATTGGCGCCCAAAGCTCATGCGTGTGAAATGGCTCGGGTTGCGCCGACAGAAATTCATAAAAAAGCGTTTGATACAGGATTGTTGAATGTGCAGATCCCCGAAGAGCAGGGTGGTCTTGGTCTCGATCTCTGGAATGCTAGTCTTATCGCTCAGGGATTGGCTTCAGGCTGTAGTAGCATCGCCAGTGCAATAGAATTCAGTGGGTTTGCTCAGATTCCTCTATTGCTTGCAGGCACCACAAAGCAGCAAGAAATATTTTTGCAACCGCTCAATGACTCTTTGAGCTTTGCCGGTATCGATCTGGACAGTATTATTGAACCTGGCTTGCTGACTGCTTCCAGGCAGGGTGATCGAATTGAGCTTAATGGTGTTAGCAAACGAATGCTCAACGCTAACCTTGGTTCCTGGTTCGTGGTTGCTGCACTTGATTCAGACTCGGCTGAAGTTTTACTCCTGGTTGTAGATAGTAAAAGCGCTGGTCGTACGGTTCAGAATAAAGTCAGTGCAGTCGGCCGAACATTGGCCGATGTTTGCTCAGTTAAATTCGAAAACGTGATGGTGGCAGAAAAGCTTGCCACCGCGGATATTTCGGATTTGAGACGGCGGGTGCTAACCCGCGTAAATATATTGATTGCCGCTGGTTTAACCGGCATAGCACAAGCAGCCTTAGACAACTCTGTGCGTTATGCCAATGAACGAAAAACGTTTGGCAAGAATATTTCGCAGCATCAGTCGATAGGTTTTATGCTCGCCGATATTGCAAAAAACGTTTCCGCCGCACGTCTTCTTTTTTACAAAGCCGCAGCTCTTACAGATAATCATGTCGATAGCTACGTAGAGTCTCTCACTGCACATTCGTTTGCTTCAGAGATAGCCATGCAAGCAGCAACTGACGCTGTTCAAATATATGGTGGTTACGGATACTCCAAAGAATATCCAGTCGAAAAGTTGATGCGCGACGTGAAAGCGTATCAGACTCTAACAACTGGTAATCACATGCTTAAATCCGAACTCGGTGATAAGTTGCTGGTTGCAACATAATGGCGGTGATTTCGCAATGAACGAGCAAGTTCGGAAAGGACAATTATTGCTGGTCAAGACGCCGCCTTATTTTGAAAAAGAATACTTTTACGAAGTTATTAGTGCAGGTGAAAAGCTAATAAGGGCAAGTCTTTATCATTCTCCCAAAGTAAAACGCAGCTGGACGCTCGAACAATTTACGGCATCAATTGATATGGGTATCATACGTTTTGCTAAAGATGGAGAGTCACCACCGGTGGTAGCTCGCTAACTATTTGGGCGGTGCCTGGTTCTGATGCGTGTGTTTGCTTGGGGTATGTCTTACTCGATGCCAGTGGCGTTTGGCTCGATTTGCAGATGTGCGCTTGCGAGATGATTTTCTTGATTTGACTTTTGGCTTGGGCTTGGCCGCAGGTTTTTCAACTACTGCTGGCTTTTCGGGTTCTTCCTCATCTGTGGAAGATGAGCCTGTCAGTGTCTCTTCGACGATTGCACTCTGTTTGCCAAGGATTGGTGCAAGAATGCGGTGCACTTTTCCCGGGAAATAGGTCACTAGAGTAAAGCGGACCGCGCAGAAGAAAAGTGCAACGCTAATGACTAGAGTGGCAATTTGGGATGACAATGAGCGAACATTGCGTCTGAATCTTGTTGGCTGGCGAGTGCGCTCGAAATCTGAGGTCGAGAGATTATCGTCCAGTCGCTTTGTCGCATCTTCCTGTTTGATACCAGATTTCAACCCACCCATTCGCACCATGTCGCCAGCTGAAGTGTGGCGGCCGCAAACCACGCAAAACTTCAAACCGAAATTGAGTGTGGCTCCGCAGTAGGGACAAGAGGCTGGCATTATGTGGCGTTAGAACCTAAAAATCCGGACAATGCAGGGCTAGAACCCGTGTGCCTCAATATAACATTCTTGCGAATGAAACTTGATTTGAGTGGCACTAATATCGTCAACTGAAAAGAGTTTCCGAATTTAGGTATTGCCTGTTGAGCCGGTTTGATAGCGAGCGTACATCTCTGAGATAGATGTTCTGTCGTGGGTCAATGTTTGTTGTTGACCATTCAACTGAATGATTCTATCTTTCAGCTCTTGAATCTGCTGATTGATAGCGTTCACTTCTTCGTTGATTTCGGTTTCGGTGAGAGTCAACGCCTCGGCAAGTGTCGTGAAGGCTTTCTCAAGCTCGCTTTCTGCCATTTCTGTTTCCTTTCATCGAGACTGTGACGTTGCCTTAATTTCTGTTTGCAGCCAATTCTATGGCTGCCAGCCAGGCATCGCTTATTCTACTAATTTCGAGCAGAGATTACACTCTGTACTTACAACGCTTGAAAACAACATCACTAAATGCCGGCTCCATTGAGGAAAACATCAACTGGGTCAGTGTTCACTCTGGTGCGCTGGGTTGAAGGTTGACCGTCTGAAGAGGGCGAAAGTGATGATTGTTCTTTAAACTGATTTTTTTCCGGGTCTTTAATTTGCTGTTGCAATTGATCGAATTGGTCCTCTAAATTTTCAATACTTTGTTTCAGGCTTTTGATCGCTTCGGCTTCAATATCTGCTGGTACGTCTTCATCGACACGATGCCCGTCCTGGTAAATGACCCGACCAGGCACGCCAACGACAACCGAATTGGCAGGCACGCTTTTCAAAAGAATAGAGCCAGAGGCTATTCTAGTATTGTCGCCCAGTTCAATATCCCCTTGAACTTCAGCATTACTGCCAACAATAACGCCCTTTCCGAGAGTGGGATGCCTTTTTTTGCCTCTGCTGAGCGCTCCCATGCGGGCAGCTGCGCCAGCTCCAAGAGTTACACCTTGATAGATGACGCAATCATCTCCGATCATTGCTGTTTCACCGATGACCACGCCCATTCCGTGGTCGATAAAAACCCGTCGACCAATGGTTGCGCCAGGGTGAATTTCAATTCCGGTTAACACCCGTCCGATGTGTGATACGAACCGTCCGAGGGTGAAAAATTCGTTGCGCCAGAGTTCGTTAGCAATCTGGTGAATGACGAAGGCTTGAAAACCGGGATAACAAAGGACGACTTCCAGGCGGCTGCGAGCAGCCGGATCTTTTTCCAAGATCGTGTCTATGAGTTCGTTGATGGAAGGCAGATGCATTTTTAGTACTAATTGTGGTCTGTTTTCTTCAATTTATCCCGGACCTGGTCTCGATTGGCGGTTGTCAACTGGTTTGAAATTGAAGTGAAATTGGGCATTTAAGTAATGTAGCTAGCAACGGCAGAGATTAATTCTGGTCTGGCTGCTTTGCAACCGGAGACTAGAGCGTAGATTCCCCATTCTAACGGCCATTGCTTGGATTATCCTGGATTAAAACATTCAGTAAATTGTCCAGAACCTTGACTACCCGGATACATGTACTTACGCTCGACTTCCGAGCAATTAGAAATTTCATCAGGCGCCAACTTTAAATGAGCGACAAACCAGCCACTAACCAACCAGAAAAGCTTCCAGCCAAAGCTGGTGAGCCAACAACTGAGGGCAAAACCGCCCTGGAGAAAGCTCTGGCTGCGCACGCCGAAAGTGAAACGACCAGACGCCTGTTCGCCTCCTCATTGCCTTTGGGAGTTCATCCCCCACTAGAGTCCAAGCCCGCTGCGCCAAAGCCAGAATCAAGCAGCTGGAGTTTTTCGTCTTTGACCGCATCGGTCGAAAATTCGGTTGGCGGTTTGTTTAAGTCCGCAGAAAAGTCCCCACCACCACCAGAAAAGTCTTTACCGCCTGTTCAACTGGTGGCAGATAAACATGCAGCCCCTTCGTTGCCGGAGAACGCAAGCGTTGTCGAACGAGTAGCCAGCACTTTCACCAGTTTTGCTAGTGTCAAGAAAACCGTGGGCGATGGACTTGATCAGTTTAATCACATGACGACAACACAAAAGACTCTCGCAGTGGGAGGGGCAGTTGTCGGCTTGGGGGCCGCCCTGGTTCCTGAACTAAAAGGTTTCAAAGCTTTTAAAGGACTAGCAGAAGAAACTTCCGCTGCAGAGCGTGGCATGGCTGCGTTACATGGGGCCGAGGAAGCCAAAATTGGCGCTCTGCAACGAGCTCTCAAAGAGGAAAAAAGTCTGACGGAGGCAGGCAACCTGACTCATGGAACGTCTCCAGAGCTCAAATTTGCAACTACTGAAGTCAAGTCAAACCCGTTCGCTGCTGCACAGCCTGAAGCACCCGCAGCCAGATTCGTAGCTTCTACGCCTGAAGCACCGGCAGCAAAATTCGTAGCCCCTAAGCCAGACACTCTGGCTGGTTTGGACTTAGCCAAGGCAGACGCAAGCGTGCCTCGATTTGTCGCAAGCACTCCTAAGCCACAGCCCTTTGTTCATGCCGGCGCGCCCGAGGTCCATGTTGTTGCACCGGTAGAACGTTTCGTCGCGAAGCCAACGGAGGCTCGAGCCGCGGCACCGCATGTTGAAAATAAAGCCGTTGTAACTCCTGTGCCCGCTCATGTGGATGCTGCCGACGCTCATGTACCTCAAGAGCCAACGCTTCCTAAACCGTCAAAGCGCGTTGATGAACCTTCGGAGCCGAAAATTACTCCCGTCCAACCGCGTGAAGCTGCAAAGCCTCTGCCAACTCACGTCCAATCGACTGAAGCGCACACACCTGTTTCAGTGAGTCACGGAGCAACCGAAGTCGCAAGACCTGCAGTAGCTCCAGCGAAGCCTGTTGAATTTACTGAGGCTGCAAGACCTGCAGTAGCTCCAGCGAAGCCTGTTGAATTTACT
>JARLHI010000012.1 GCA_031292355.1 Candidatus Obscuribacterales bacterium | reverse complement strand
GGGCTTTACCGTCCGGTGCATGTGAAGACGCTACGCAGTCAAAAACTGCGGATGCTGCTGACCCATCGCAAGCTTTTGCAGTCGAAGGCCATCGCCATTGACAACGACCTGCGCGGTACTTTGCGTAACTTCGGCCTCAAGACTACAATACCTTCAGGCCGCATAGTCAATCGGGCGAGATCGATCGGAGCGGCAGAATATCGCGCTGCGAACGGTGGCGCGATAGGTCAGCGCCACCACCGGACCGACACCGGGGACGCGAACCCCTTTTTCAAATTTTCGAGCCTTTCAAAGTTGAAAAGCTGAAAGCAGCCAGCAAAGAATATCAAAAAGCATTTTGGAGCGAACGTGATGAGGATTCTCCGAAACTGTCTGGCGCAAAGGGCCTCTATTTATTTTCGCTTCGCAATGGACCAAACTATCAACCAGATTATGTAGGCATTACAAAAAGAGAGTTTAGAAAAGAAGTTTTCAACAGTAACAATTTGGTCAAGATACTAGACCGCTTTGCCAGTGCAAAAGGTACGCTGTAACTACACCTCCTCGCGAAGCCAAAAGTGAACAACGTGGGATTTTTAAGCGTTCGTCTTAAAACGCTAACCTGGACAGAAATGTTTCTTTTGTTGTTGTGCCAAAAAAAAATCCCGACATTCTAACCATAGTAGGTAAGGCATTCTTGGAGGATGCCGCGATCGAAAACGTAACCCATCTCCCTAAGGGCCACGGTAACAAGGGCAAGGGTAACAACGTCAGAGCATTCAGGGATGCTTTAGGAATTAATGGGTTCGGCCTGGCGTCAGGGAACGGTCGTAAGAGGCCGACCACCCTTGTTCATCCGACAATGCAGCCAACTATCGACTCGTCAATAAAAACCAACTAGGAGAGACTTCATGGCGAACGTTTACATTGAAGCACATCCCAAGGGCCGCTCTGAGGGTAGCCCCATCAAGGATTATGTCGTGGAAGACCATGCGGACCACGCACTCGCGACCTTCAAAACGCAGCGAGAAGCAATCGATTGGGCGAAAAGTCAGGGCCATGCCCCTCTTGTCGCTCGTGTCCGGCACTTGAATAATAAGAAGACGCCTGATCACTGGCGGGCGGCTTAAGGCGAACTCCCGTTCTGAACTTCGACTCCCGCACAACGCGAACATTTTGAATTCGCGCTCCCGCCAACATCCGCTTTTGGGTGATCTAAATCATTTCGTTGGGCTTAATGGGGCATGGCCGAAAGAAATTCCAGACCGACGTTCAAACCAAAACCGTTCATGGACGGAAGTGGCTGGCATGTGGATGCCGAGTGGCCAGATGGCGTTACTCAGCATGTTGACGACTTTGGGTCAGGTGCTGAGGCGCGGGAGTGGATTGCCAAGAAGTCGGAAGCGTGGCTTAAAAAGCACCCAATACCTATGCAACCAGAATGATCGTCGGGCACGTCGCCTATTGATGCTGTGGACGGCTCCTCCACCGGCACGAGAGTGCCATGGATGTGGGTGCTGATTGGGCTCCCACGATTCGGAGGAGCTACCCATGCAAACGGTCACGACAATCGGT
>JARLHI010000064.1 GCA_031292355.1 Candidatus Obscuribacterales bacterium | reverse complement strand
TTTGTTCAATTACTGAGAACGAATCGTCTTTCTGATTAGATGGATTATTCGTTATCCGGAATTGGTGAACCTTCAGGCAAGGTTGGGGAGGTCTTCTGGTGACGTTCCGCACGACCTGAACTGTAGTGTCTTTCGTCGACAATTGTGGGCTCAACTTGGAAGAGATTCAAGTCACGAGGACCTTCAACACGACCAATTTCTTCCGGCAGTTTCAACTGACCTGGAGTTCCTGGAAGGATGATTTCAGGACGGATAGCAACGACCAATTCGCTTTCATTCTTTGAGAATGCTTTCGAACGATACAGTGCACCCAATACTGGAACTTCACCGAGTACTGGAATCTTGGTGATTTCACGACCGGAGTTGGCCGATATCAAACCAGCAATAAACAGTTCTTGACCAGGCTTCATTTCAACAATCGTTTGAGATTTTCTGGTTGTAAAACCAGGAATTACTGATGTAGAACCAGCAAGGTTCAAACCAAATTGGAATGAAGGAATACGTTCTTCAGGAGCAACTTCGATGTTCAACGAGCCGTTTTCCATCAACACTGGAATCATGTTCAATCTCAAACCGAATGGCTCGAAAGTGACTGATTGTTGTGATGTACCGGCTGTGGCGATTGATTGCAAAATCGGAATTTCACCACCGGCAAGAAACGCTGCGCGTTCGCCGGATATCGTCACAACTGTTGGCTCAGACAACACTCTTGCTCTTTGTTGTGAAATCAAACCTTGTACGGTTGGATTCAAAGAAGCTGATACGTTCCCACGACGCCACAATGATGTCGATGTGAACAAGTTACCCAGACCAGCTGGATTGAAAGTGGCACCACCTGGGGCACCGAACAATACAGACTGCTGAAGCAATGGCGATGGTTGTAGCAATACGCCTTGACCGATACCAGTTACAGGCAACTGTATACCTGTCGTACCATTCAATATGGTGTTAGCAGAAGCAAAACCACCTGGTGATGTGCCATTTCCAGGATTGAGAGTACCTGGGAAGCCAACCAGCAATCCGTTTGCAGAAATCGTATTACCGACTGAATTGTTACCACCGAGGCCGAACTGCCAAGCACGACCAGCAAGGTTCAAGCCCAAATCAACACCTAGTGCGCGAGCGGCAGTTGTATTCATTTCCATGAATGTCACATGCAGAACGATTAATGGCACTTTGCGAACTTTTACCAAACTGGTGACGCGACCGCCATCAGATGTGATTACTTGAGCTTTGCCCAGGTTGTTCGTAGTGTTAGGGAAATATGTATATCTATCTACAGAAGACAACTGAGCCAACTGACCAGCTTGTCCACCAGCTTGCATCTGACCGCCCTGTTCACCGATTCTGGCGTTAACCAAACGGCTATTGGCGACCTGGATGTTCATGCCGCGGTCATCCATGAATACGTTCGAAGCTGAGAAAGCTTTGATTACTGATTCAGGATGGTCAACGTCTCCAAGCAGAATTACGCGGTCAGAACCGCCTACTGAGAAGGCTTTAACGATGATACGTGGATCGATTTCACGCAATGTCGCTTGCAATTGGCTGTAATCACGAGTCACGCGCAAGTCAATGGCTACCGAATTGCCGGCGTCATCCCACAATACGAGAGTGGCAGCGCCTGGTGTTTTACCGAGCAATACCAATTGATTTTCAGACACCACAACTGGTTCAGCAATTGAAGGATCACTAATAGACGTTCTGACGATTTTGTTTTTCAACTTGAATGTTCTTGATTGAGCAACTTTCAAATCGATTACGTTCGTTGTCTTGAACTCTTCGAGGTCAACTGTACCTGTCACCACTGGCGGTATCGGGGTTGCAGTCACGTTAGTCGTGTCTGCACCTTGAGCCACCACTTGATCTGGTGCCAATTGAGCAAGCAATTGTTTGCTGTTATCGCGACGATCGGCTTCAGCTTTGACCGTCGATGTTGTGACTGCTGGCACTGCGCCTTCGCCCATCGCGAGAAGTCCAGATGGCGTCGTTTCTACTTCTTGAGTCATCGCAACTGGCGCTTGTTGAGCGCTCATCGCTGGATGAATAGTAAGAGCTGCCGCGGGTGCTGCAGAATCTGCTGCACCTTGTTTGCTCTTGCCGCCCAAGAACAACATCGAATGCGCGTCAGCCACATTCAATTTAGTTGTTTTTGCTGTCGTCTTCGTTGCTGCCTTCGATGGCTTTGTCGCAACGGACTTGGCATTTAAATTTGCTGTTTTGCTCGAAGCTCCAGCCGTCGCCATTCTTTGCCAGATTGCGTTGGCATTCGGCTCGGCCTGTGCCTGTAGCAAGTTAGCCTGCATCAGCGTTAAAGACACGCTCATTGCTAA
>JARLHI010000063.1 GCA_031292355.1 Candidatus Obscuribacterales bacterium | reverse complement strand
GTAGGCAAAAACGCGTGACATAGGTCCAATCCCGTCCGAAAGTAGTGTACGAATTAAAGCTTGCGTCCTAAATGTATTTACCTTACTTTCGTACATGTGTAAATATGCATGTCCGAAACAGTTCCTTTTCGGGCAGGGTTAAGCGTGGACAGACAGGTCCTATCTACCTTATTGTGAGTGCAACCCATGGCAAGGATGAAAATCCTCAACACCTTGGAGAAAGAAGCTTTCGAGTCTCCGCCGGTGTTCAACAGTGCAGAGCGCAAGCAGTTCTTTTCTCTGCCTGTGATGCTCAAGGATTCGATGGTGGATTTGCGCACTCCCACCAATAAAGTCTGTTTCATAGTAGCTGCTGGATACTTCAAGGCACGGCGAAGATTTTTTGGCAGACAACTCCGTCAAGCGGATATCGAATACGCCGCACTCCAGGTTGGTGTGAATCAAGCCGATGTTCGAGTAGAGGCATTCAGTAAAGAAACCTGCTCTCGTCATCAGCGAGTCATCCTGAATTATTTCGGCTGTAGCCCATTCAACAAAGCAGCGAAGAACATTACCGTCAGTGAGATTGCTGCTCTAATTCCCGTCCAGTATAGGCCCAAGCTGGTCCTGCTGGAAATCATCCAGATTCTGACACGCCAGAAAATCGAGATTCCCAGCTACAATGTGCTGGCTGGGCTGATCGTTACTGCCATCAATCGCCACCGGCGCGCGCTCAGCGCAATTATTGAAGCCAGCCTCAGCAAAAAACAGAGCATTGCTCTTGATACGTTGCTGGAAAAAGAACCCGACAACGGAACAAGCGAGGGCTGGCGTTACCGCCTTACGTTGCTGAAGCGACCTTTCCAATCCACTCGGCCGTTAAAAATCAGAGCCAATCTGGCCGACCTGAACACCCTGCAAACACTCTACCTCGACTTGAAGCCGGTGGTGCAACGCCTGGATTTGAGTTATGAGTGCGCCCGCTATTATGCCTACTCGGTCATCAAAGCCCAGATTCCCCAGGTTTCACGCCGTGCCGATCACGACCGCTCATTGCACCTCATCGCATTTGTTGCATACCAGACCTTTCGATTGAATGACACTTTGATCGATACGCTATTGAGCGCTGTGCAGGCGGCGGTCAATAGCGTGGAAAAAGCCCAAAAAGAGACATATTTCCAGGAGCGAGAGCAGCGTAGCCAATCCCTATCCGGATTAGCTGAAAAACTTCGTCAAAGTGTCCGGGAGGCGTTATCATCGATCAGGCATATCGTAGCGGATCCACAGCTGCATGACAGCCAGAAGATCGCTTTGATTGATGTCGTCGTGAATACGGAAAATACCACGACAAATGTCGAAATGCAAATTGATGAATTCAAGAAAAATGCGACGAAACTTCAGCAGGGCCAGGACTATTTCACCTTGCTGGAATCGTACTCCCTTAAGTTGCAACACCGCGTCGCCGATATCGTGCGCCAGCTGCAGTTTGCACCAAACTGCAGCTTACCGGCCTTATGGGTTGCACTGCAGTATTACCAGCAGAAGGATGGCAACATCGACAGGACTGCACCGATCGATTTTCTGTCGGCTGAGCAACGTGCGGCTCTGATCGCCACGGATGGTAAGTTCCGTGTCTCGCTGTATAAGGCATTGTTGTATGTCGGTATTGCCGATGCCATTAAATCCGGGGCGCTGAATCTGGAACACTCGGGAAAATACCGTGCGCTTGACGAATACCTTATCCCGAAGGCGGATTGGGACGCCCACCGGGCCGAGTATCTGAAACGGGCCCAGCTCGAAGAGTTCGCCGACTGCAAGGCCACCTTGAGAGCGCTGGATCAAGAACTCGATGCCCGTTACCAGAAAACCAACAAGAACCTGAAATCAGGAAAGAACCCATACCTGACCGTTCGTGCCAACGGCACCTTTCATGTGAGCACGCCCAAGCAGGAGGAAACGGAATCCTTATCGCTGGGAACTTTCTTTCCGGAGCGGAAATATATCTCTATGCAGGAAATGTTGGCCACGGTAGATAAGGCCGCAAACTTCCTCGACGAATTTGAGCATTGGCAAGTCAAGTACAAACGTGCCAAGCCTGCCAAAAAGCTTTTTCTGGCCGGTATTATCGGTTTTGGCTGCGATATTGGTCACCGTAAACTGGCACAAATCTCCAAGCAGATCGATGAGGCTGAACTGGACAACACGGTCAACTGGTATTTCTCACTCCAGAACGTGCAAGACGCCAATGATCGCATCCTGCGTCGGATGGACCGGATGAAGCTGCCAAACATCTATAGGCAAAACTCTGGTCTGCTCCACACATCCAGTGACGGACAAAAATTTGAAGTGGCCGTCGATTCCCTGAACGCCAATTATTCATTCAAGTACCTGGGCAAGGACAAAGGCGTCAGCGTTGTAACATTTGTCGATATGCGCGATTTCATGTGGCATTCGACGGTGATCAGCTCTTCCGAAAAAGAAGCCGCCTACGTCATTGATGGACTGATGCACAACGATGTGATTAAAAGCGACATCCATTCGACCGACACGCACGGCTACTCGGAAGTACTCTCCGGGGCGACCCACCTTCTGCATTTTGGGTTCGCACCGCGCATCAAGGGCCTTGGCAGCCAGAAGCTCTACGCTTTCAAGCACCGCCGGCATTACCAGGATCAAGGGCACGTATTGCTCCCCCACCACTGTATCCGCGAAGCCTTGATCGAAAACCAATGGGATGAAATCCTGCGCTTTATCGCAACCATCCGGCTGAAAATCTCAACAGCCTCTCAGCTCTTCAAACGCCTGAACTCCTACTCCAGGCAGCACCCGTTATACCGAGCACTGAAGGAATTCGGAAAAATTACGAAGACTCTCTTCATTTTGAAGTATT
>JARLHI010000062.1 GCA_031292355.1 Candidatus Obscuribacterales bacterium | reverse complement strand
TCGAGCGGTACGTTCTTCAGGTCGAGGGTCAGAGCAAGCGGATTCCCGAGTTTCGCGTATTCGCTGCGCTTCATCAGCTTGTAGCTGTTCTCGGGATAAATCTTGCCTTTGGTGTTCTTCTTGGTGTCATTTGCCAGCACGACCACTTCACTCGGCAGGGCTACCGCAAAATAAGGCTCAGCGGTCACACCCATTGCGAACGTCTGGGATTGCGCGGTCGTGCTCAACTTGCCGTCCCCATTTTTGTCGATTGAAATTTCGCCCAGGTTGGTAGTAGCACCATCAGGTGTGACGATCCAAAGAACATAGGTTAGGAACTCGGCTCCCAATGTCGAGGGCTGAGGCATCCCTTTAACTTTCACTTCAATGTCCGTGCCACCTTTTTTCGCCTCAACCTTGCCCTCACCGCTCGCATTGGGTGCGGCAGGGGTACCGACAAAAATCACTTTGGTCGCTCCAGCGCCTACTTCATATCCAACTGCCTTGATGGATTTCTTGACGACGTCTGAATCTGGCACCTGCGGTTTGCCTTGAGCTGCAGAGATGCTGGCAACGAAAAGTATTGACAAGGGCAGGCCCAGTGCAAGCCCTAGACTCTTGAGAATAAGTCGTTTCATTTGTTCGCTCCTTCTCCGTTCAACAGACCCATCCGGCATGCCGCAGTTGTCGCGACTTCTAATCGCTGAACAGAGCACACACCATTACATTCTTGCTGATTCTGTGCCCAACGGGCACCGGATGGTAGTGTCAAAAGTGACAGGTCGTCGCGCTGGGTCAAAGGGATGTAAACCTATGAATAATTGGCGGATGAATCTGTTCTGGCTGCATGAGCTTGACACCTAACAAATGTCAGTGGGCGGTAAACTTACCAGATGAGATGAGAAGGCACTTAGGAAAACCATTGTGCCGTACCTCACTGACATTGACATTTCAGAGAAGCTCGTTGAGTGGTGGTGGCCCGCCACTGGCTTCTTGTTTGTGGTTTTCGGTATTGACGTCATCCGATACGGGCGATAGCTACCTGTTACCAAAGACTTACTCTCGAGCAGCTTCGTCAAATCTTGGGAGGCGGGATCAGAAGCCGCAGCGCCACGAAGCAGTTTTGCCGAGTCAGGACCATCTGATTCGGCAATATCAAAACTGTCTTCTTAAATTTGCCAGAACTTGTAGAATGTTTCCGAGCTATCTTCGCAACAAGCAGATGGCTGTGGACATCAGCAAAGCCCCCTAAGAGCGGCGCCATGAACATTCTGAACGATGAGCGGGTAAATCGACGCCT
>JARLHI010000011.1 GCA_031292355.1 Candidatus Obscuribacterales bacterium | reverse complement strand
TTTGTTTTGACCATTTTTTTCGGCCGACACATCGAACAGGAGGCTTAGCCGCCCTGATTATGCCGAATTGAATTGCGCCGAAAGAGGCAGTGCAAGCACTGCTTCGTCTCGACTCGGAATAATCCGGCATCCGGAATAACTTACCAATAACAGTAAAGTGGGATGGGCATTCAGTCTTCCACGTATTGAGACTTGTATCAATGCCACTGCTTTATGCAAAAAATTATGCTACGGCAATGGTATTCGCTATCAATCTGCTGGTCAGAAAGCTAAGCGGCAACGTAACTTCCGCACTTCGCAATTTCTGCTAGCAGAAGGAGGTCCAGAGCTTCTCGCGGAAAATCTCTCGATGCTAGTCGATCAAGCTCGTCCTCGGGATTGGCTTACTGCCAAGATTACAGGCACACAACCAGCTATTCCATTCACATTAAGGGTTCATGATGTTGGAGATTTTTATGAGCCTAATTATGTTCAAGCATGGACATTGACGGCTAAAAAGCACTCTGAGTGCAAGTTCTGGTTCTATACTCGCAGCTTTGTCGAAGAAGTATTTGCTGAGTTGACCAAGCTAGCCTCTTTGCCCAACTGTCAGGGCTGGCTTTCAGCAGATTCGGAGAATTATCAGCAGGCTATTTTATCCCTGTGCAAAGCTCCTGCAGGCATCTGGAAGCTAGCACTTTTGCAAGACAGTGACTTGCATTCGGGAGTCATCCCAGCCTTTGAAGGTCTGGAGATGGACGTGGACATTGTCAGTTTTCCGCATCACCGGAACGGGCGGCATGCAGAGCCAGTGCGGCATGACTTGCTTACCCTATGTCCTGCTGCTATGGGCAACCTTGCTCTAAAGGCGCAGAAAGACACACTTCGCCCCTGCCAGACGTGTGCTTTTTGTTTGCCGTAACCCGGAGAGCCCTTGGGGTTCATCTCTAATACCGTTGATTTCCTTGGTTTAAGACTGAGAGCCTGCCCGGTTTCTATGCGCGTCTTCGGTTACGTCCTGGTCGATCAGCTAGCCCTTTTTTTGTTCGACATCAATTTCTCTTTCGTCCGGATTGTCCTGTGGTGAGTGTCTCTCGGCTTTGGAGATGCTTTTTTGTTGTCCTTGTTGATGGTTCTTGAGACGGAAAACCTCTGCGCCTTTAGGTGTCGCTGGTCCATATCTGGCTACCTCAGGGCTGTGTGAGACAGTGCCTTACTCTTGCACCAGTTTTCTACCATGCAAGGATAAACTCCACTGCGTTCCGCGCTGCGCGTCCTTGCACTCTCGCAAACTGTCGCAGGGTCTTTTGGCACTCAAACACAGCACTGGAGGTGCCATCTTATGAACCAAGTAACACTCATCGGCCGCGTCGGTCAAAACCCCGTCTCAACTACCTTCACTGATACGGACAACAAACTGGCTAAGTTCTCCCTGGCCGTAG
>JARLHI010000061.1 GCA_031292355.1 Candidatus Obscuribacterales bacterium | reverse complement strand
GCCAACGAGCCGTGGATCATGGCGTACAACGCCACGCCGTATCCGGTCACGATCAAGTGCGACGACTCGTCGTACGACCTGGTCGGGCCGAACAAATACTACAAGCACAACGTGGATTCGATTCCGGCCTGGAGCTATGCGCCGGTCCAGGTGGACGGTTGGGATAAGTACTGCACCGGCAAGGACTCCTTGAAGGGCTATGCCACCGTCGGCACCGGCGTCTACAAGGGCTATATGGAGAAGCTGGGCGATTTCTCGCATTCGCGCTGGCTCGCCATCGTCGCCGAATAATTCGACGTCGGCGTCCAAGAAAGCAAACAAACACCGCCCTCAAAAAGGGCGGTGATTCTCTTCTATTAAGTGCGTTGTTACCCACCTTTCTGCACCTGGTAAAGGACCGGTGCTAACCTGGAGACTGCACATGTTCACGAAGACCCTCTCGTTCGCGTCGCTCGCCCTGGTCGCTTCTCTCGCTCTCGGCGCCGTTTCGCCGGTGATGGCTCAGGTCGTCATCAAGAAAGGTCCCGTGGTGGAGCCGCAGACGAATTTGTCGCCGAGGGACTGGCTGGATTTCGAGACCGGTCATGCGGCGCTCGGGGCTTATGCCAACGAGCCGTGGATCATGGCGTACAATGCCACGCCCTATCCCGTCACCATCAAGTGCGACGACTCGTCGTATGACCTGGTCGGACCGAACAAATACTACAAGCACAACGTGGATTCCATCCCCGCCTGGAGCTATGCGCCGGTCCAGGTGGACGGTTGGGATAAGTACTGCACCGGCAAGGACTCCTTGAAGGGCTATGCCACCATCGGCACCGGCGTCTACAAGGGCTATATGGAGAAGCTGGGCGATTTCTCGCATTCGCGCTGGCTCGCCATCGTCGCCGAATAATTCGACGTCGGCGTCCAAGAAGGCAACGAATCACCGCTCCCGCCAAGGGCGGTGATTCTGTCTATTCCATTGCTACCTCATCTTCTTGCACCTGGTAAAGGACCGGTGCAAACTTGGAGAACTGAAATGTTCACGAAGACTCTCTCGATCGTGTCCATCGCCCTTGCCGCTTCCCTCGCTCTCGGCGCGACTTCGCCGGCGGTGGCTCAGATTGCCATCAAGAAGGCGCCCGTGGTCGAGCCGCAGACGAATTTGTCGCCGAGGGACTGGCTGGATTTCGAGACCGGTCATGCGGCGCTCGGGGCCTATGCCAACGAGCCGTGGATCATGGCGTACAATGCCACGCCCTATCCCGTCACGATCAAGTGCGATGACTCGTCGTACGACCTGGTCGGACCGAACAAATACTACAAGCACAACGTGGATTCCATCCCCGCCTGGAGCTATGCGCCGGTCCAGGTGGATGGTTGGGACAACTATTGCAAGGGTGAGGGCTCCTTAAAGGGGTACGCGACCGTCGGTATCGGCGTCTACAAGGGCTATATGGAGAAGCTCGGCGACTTCTCGCATTCGCGTTGGCTCGCGATTGTCGCCGAGTAGTAAGCGCAGAAGGCTCCGTCATCTGATAACTGCACCCAGTCGTTCCGACCCCGACAAGGGCGGCGACTTTGAAGAAAGAAAAGATCATGAAATCCAAGCTCATACCGCTCGCCGTCGTCCTCGTCCTCGCGCTCTACGCCTGTCACATCGCTGGCGTCGCGAGCATGCCCGGCCAAAACCAGGGGTTCTTCCTGGATTGGATCTACGCAAGCGAACTGTATCTCTTCGCGGCGGTCGCCCTCGGATATTTCCTGGGCACCATCCATGCCGGACTGAAGAAGATGCTCGTACTCCTGGTCATCTCCGTCGTCGCCACGCTGATCGCTCTCGGCTTTGCCGGCACCGCGTCAATGGAAGGTCCCAATCAGCTCGGGTTCCTGGGCCAATTCTTCGTGATCGACGTTCTTCTCGTCATCGCGAGCTTCGGCGCCTACTTCGCGGGAACGCGCCGCAAGAGCCCTACCCCGGCCGTCGCCAAGTAAGCTGAAGACGTGGGAACAGGGCGCGAGCTCTGTTCCCACCTTCGCTCCGCCTCATTTTTTTTTGGAAATAACTTTGCCGAAAATAATAAAGCAATGTTAGAATGAAGTTGCAATTACAAGAAATGGGCACATGAACTTTCGAAATCGATGGTACAAAAATCTGTTTTTGACGCTCGTTGTGCTTGCCGCATCTTCGATGCAGTTAGCTTTGAGTGCGGATTCTGACCACCTACAACGCATGGTTCTGCTCTCGAATCAAGTTAACGATCAAGCGGTCATCGAAGCATATCGAGCGATGCCAGTCGATGAGCGCAATCAGCCGCAGATTATGTACGTCTTAGCCTATTCGTTGCGATGAGTTTTTTGCTGCAGCTCTGGGGGTGAGTCCCCGCGCGATGCTTACCGAAAACAATAGCATGACTGGTTCTTTAAGCACTGTGGTTTGCTGTGAGAGGGACGCCAAAAGTGTTCTTCTTCCAATCTATCAAGATCGTCATGTTGGCGATCTAATGCATGAATATGGACACGCATTATGTCATACAATTTTTTGTGCGCGCTATGGTTTTCAGATTCCGCAATGGTTTAACGAAGGAACTGCCGACAATGTCGCTTCACCACACTATCAAAAACTCTTCGCCGATCATGAACGATGGCTCAAGGCTACCGCTGTATCAACGGCCCCTCCAACTTACCGACAAATGTGCGATTCGCTCTATAAAGATCCAAACATGCGGTATGCGATTGCTTCCTTGATGGTACGCGAATTAGTGCACCAAAAAGGCCAGCAGATTATCAAACAGGTGCGGTTAGAGACCCGCGACGGAGGTAAATTTGCGCCTGCCTTCAGACATTGCGCAGGCGTGGAACCAGAACAACTTTTTCGCAGCATTGTTGGACAGTTCTGGAATCTCTAGGGGTTGGTTACTGGCAGCGACTGCACTGGTCCATTGAAATAATCCAGGTCGACACCACCTGCGATGCCAGTCACTTTGCCACTATCTGTCTGTTGCCAGAAGTTCCAGTTGGTCCAAGGTTTTGGCACCACCGGTTGAGCCGCAGTCGTATAATCAGCTACCCAAAGTTGGTATTTGTTGAATTGTGGTGCATTGCCGAGTACTTCTGCAGAGAAGGAAGAACTCATGTAGAGCATAGGTTGCACGCCGGTTGCTTGTTGCACACCATCCAGCCATTGCTGAATCATTTGCACACTCTGGGCGGTCGTCAATTTTGAAAACTGAGTTGGGTCTTCGACATCGAGAACCGCCGGTAAATTGCCTGCATTGACAAGCTTGGTTTCCTTGATGAAATTGTCAATTTGAGTTTGGACCGCAGATGACGTCGAAAAGTAATGATAAGCGCCTACTGGAATGCCGGCTTGTTCTGCGCCCTGCCAGTTTGTGACAAATGAGGAATCTTGAATTGTGGTGCCATCGGTAGCTCGAATAAAGGCGAACTTTACTCCAGACTGCTGTACTTGGGTCCAGTCAATGGTATTGTCAAATTCTGAAACATCGATTCCTTTCGAAGTATTGACCACTGCATGATCGCCTATCGTTGGTTTCGGCGGTGGTACGTGGGCTTCTTTGTTTTCGTTGCCTGCGTGCATAGTATGACCACGCCCGGTTTCCGTTGGAGTAGATTGGCTCGCAGGCATGCCCGGTTTTGTCGGTATTTCATGGGCTTCTTGACTTAATTTCATTAATGCGTCGTGAACGTGGGCGGCGCCTGGAGTGTTATCTGACGCTGTGCTTGAGTCGAATCCTGCCATTAGTGTTATTCATCCTTAAATCAGTCGATTAAGGTTACGTCCGTCATGACTTGATGTGAACCAGGGAAATACGAAGTAAGACGGCAAAGCGTTACACAAGCCAAAGACTCGCGAAAGTTGCAACTAGTGCAGCTGTCAACTCAACTAGTCTCGGTAGCGACGTGATTGAATAATACTACTGAGCAGACCGAGTAGCCGTGCTTAAGCATTAACTAGCAAATCAGAGAGAATGAACTGTCGAGGAGTCAGGCTTTGTCAACGTTATCTTTAACAAGTTTGCACGCCATCGAATCCGTCTTCGAAGGCGTTACGTTTGGCATCGTGGCGACTGATAAACAAGGTACAGTCATATTTTCTAATGGGGCGGCAGCAGCCATCATTGGCATTGATCAAGAGCCTGTTTCGCTCAAAGATTGGATCGAACATTATGGTGTTTATCTGTCTGATGGAGTGACACTGTTGCCTGCAGCTGCATCACCCCTGGTAAGAGCACTTGCTGGTGAGGAAGTGAATAGTCTGGAAGTCTTTATCCAGAACCAATTAGGCTCAGGACGGTCAAAATGGTGTAGCATCGATTTCAAACCATTAAAGGACGAAAATGGCGAAGTTGCCGGTGCTTTGTTGCTCGTACAGGACGTCAGCGAACGCAAAAGGCTTTCCGATGAGGTGACCCGTTCAAATCTCGCGCTGCAGCAATTTGCAACCGTGGCCGCTCATGACCTGCAGGAGCCGCTCCGTTCGATTTCTGGATTTACCGATATGCTGGCGCAATATCAGGCTGACGAGTTGGATGACAAATCGAGACGCTGCATGGTCAAGATTAAGGATGGAGTCACGCGAATGCAAACCCTCATTAACGACCTTCTCGCCTATTCTAGAATCCAGACCACTACTCAGATTCTGAAACCCGTTAACTGTGACGAGATTCTTGCAAATTGCGCTAAAACATTGAACGCAAGTATAACGCAGCATGGCGCGACCGTAAACGTTGATCCTTTGCCTGTCGTCATCGCAGATGGTTCCCAGCTGTCACAGCTCTTTCAAAATCTTGTGGGAAATGCATTGAAATTCTGTGCTGTGGACAGACCACCCGTAGTACGAATCTCAGCACAGCGAAGGGCAAATTCATGGCTGTTTTCTGTGGCAGATAATGGGATCGGTATTGCGCCAGAGTATACCGAGCGCATATTCCGAATATTTCAGCGATTACACAATACGACATCATACTCCGGAACGGGCATTGGACTGGCTGTCTGTCAAACGATTGTTGATCGGCACGAAGGCAAAATTTGGGTTGAGTCAGAACCAGGTAAAGGTTCAACCTTCTACTTCACTATTCCTGAAAAGAGCGGAGGTAAGACATGAATCAACTCATAAATATTTTGATTGTTGATGACAGTGCTGACGACGTAGAGTTTACGCTTGCGGCGCTACAAGGCACCAAGCTGGCCAATGCTATCAGTGTAGTCAATGATGGTGTCGAAGCCATGGAGTATCTGCGCCGGGAAGGTAAATACGCGAGTGCCAGTAAACCTTCTTTGGTTTTTTTGGACTTGAATATGCCACGAAAAGATGGTCGAGAGGTCTTAGCTGAGATGAAGGAAGATCCAGAGTTGAGGCAAATTCCGGTGGTCATACTTACTACGTCTCAAACCGAAGAAGATATTTTACGCAGTTACGATCTGCACGCCAATTGTTATATAAGCAAGCCGGTGGACCTTCAAGGGCTCTCAAAAATTGTGCAAACTATCGACGAATTTTGGTTCGGTGTTGTTAAGTTGCCGCCTGCAAGGTAAACATGGAAACCCTTTGTACTTGCCATATTCTGGTTATTGATGATAATTATGACGATTTCGAGCTTATAGAGCATCAGCTGGCACTTTCCAAGGAAGCCGCGCCGGTTATGGAGCACTGTGATTCTTTAGCATCAGGGCTTAAGCGTTTACGCAGTGGTGGCATAGATATTGTCCTTTTAGATTTATCATTACCAGATAGTCAGGCCGTTGACACAGTCAAGAATGTTCGTATTTGTGCACCTACAGTTCCGATCGTTGTCTTGACCGGAATCAATGACAATGAAATTGCATTGGCGTCTTTGCAATGCGGTGCAGAGGACTATTTGGTAAAGGGTGTTTTTGATGCATCCGCTCTGAGCCGTTCCATAAACTATGCACTGGCAAGAAATGCTGCGCGAGAAGCCACTGGGAGACTGGCGACTATCGTCAATGCGTCTGATGACGCAATCATTGGTGAGGATTTAAACGGAGTAATTACCAGTTGGAATAAAGGAGCCGCAAAACTTTTTGGTTATTCGGAAGAAGAGGCCACCGGAAAATCAATTTCCATGATTATTCCAGCCGAGTTACTGGATGAATTGAGTAATATTTTGAAAATCGTTGCCAGTGGCGAGGCTGTCCACAACATGGAAACCGTTCGCGTTAAAAAGAATGGAGAAAGGATAGACGTTCTGTTGACAGTCTCGCCAATTTCCTGTGAGGATGGCACCGTCATCGGTGCCGCCTCAATAAAGCGTGATATCACTGAGCGCAAAGAGACGCAAAAAGTGCTTGAGGAAAGTGAGGAACGCTATCGGTTGCTGGTCGCGGGAGTGAAGGACTACGCAATCTTTATGCTAGATCCTAATGGCTTTGTAGAGAGCTGGAACGAGGGTGCTAAGCGCATTAAAGGCTATGAGGCGGCTGAGATTATCGGCAAGCATATGTCTGTTTTCTACACGACCGAGGATCAACAACTTGGTATTCCTGCTTCTCACCTCAAAGCTGCGGTGGACACTGGCAGTCTAGAAGACCGCGGATGGCGGCTTCGAAAAGACAATTCCCGTTTTTTTTCGGATGTAGTAATTACTCCTCTATTTGACCATGGAGGGGTGTTGCGTGGATTTGCCAATGTGACACGTGATGTCACCGAGCGTGAACTCGCCCAGCTGGAGATCGCAGATGCCAAACTGCGAATGAGTTTAGCCTTAGAGGCTGCATCGATTGGTGTGTGGGATTACGACCGATCAAGCAATTCTGTTTGGAAGTCTTTGCAGCACGACGAGATTTTTGGATATCCAATACCTCCACCAGAGTGGAACCTAGACATTGCCATTTCTCATGTTGTGCCAGAAGAGCGCGCATCAGTAAAAGAGGCTTTAGTGAAGGGGATGAAAGCAGGAACATTTAGGATGCAATGCCGAATCATTAAGGCTGACAGCAAGGACATACGTTGGATTTCGGTGCGCGGTGAAAGTTTTCGCAACGAACAAGGAGTCCCCGTGCGCATGATGGGAACAGTAGCCGATATTACGGACATAAAAGAAAAGCAAGATCGACTGCGCAGGCTTGCGATTATGAATGAGCGCGAGGATTTCATGGCTACTCTTACTCACGACATGAAAAACCCTTTAATTGGTGCCAATCGACTGATTGACCTGTTTATTGCTGGACATCTGGGGAAAATAAGCAGCCAGCAGTGCGAGATTTTCCAATGTCTTAAGGAAAGTAATTCTGCGCTATTGAAATTGATGGCAGACCTCATCGATGTTTATCGCTTGGAGAAAGATGTCAGCATTTTATTAAAGGTGGAATGCGATCTAGTCCACACCATCAACGTATGTGTAAGTCGCGTGGCGCCTTTTGCGAAACTTCGTTCAATAGAGGTGATAGCGCAATTGTCAGCGGAGATGATTGTGCATGCCGACGCTAGCAGATTGGAGCGCGTGGTGCAGAATTTATTAGATAATGCATTAAAGTTTGTGCCCGATGGTGGCACCATACAAATACGAATGTTCAAGGTGGACGCCAACGCAATCATTGAGATTGAAGATAATGGTCAGGGGGTAACTCTTGAAGAACAGTCACGCTTATTTAAACGATTTTCCCAGGCATCTGCAGGCAAACGTTATACCGGAGGTAGTGGACTTGGTCTTTATTTGTGTAAACAAATTGTAGAAGCGCATGGCGGCAAGATTGAGTGCCAGAGCCAGCCGAATCAATCGACTATTTTTCGAGTGCTTCTGCCTCTAGAAAATAAGGAAGGCGAAGGAGTCAGTTGAGCTTCTCTGCGCATTCATTATGTTGTATTGGTGAAAATGCCATGTGTGCAATGTAGAACATAGTCGTCGTGTGAATTCGAAATTGTGCTCAGAAGACAATTTGCGTGATAGAATGAGAAGATGCAGGGTGCGAGAAAAATTTCTATATCTATAGTTTTTAGTGGCAGGGAAGAAAGAATGTCTGCTTCTAGCAAACGCTGCTCTCGATTGCCTGTGGCTTGTCGATTATCAGGTTCATTATGAATCAAGAAGCCATGACTAACGATGCAAATTCAAGCAATTCTCTAGTTACTGTGATGATTGTCGAGGATCATTTGGTGTGCCGGATCGGCTTGAAAATAGTTATGGAAATGGACCAAGGTTTGAAAGTGGTGGCCGAAGCCGGAGATGGTGAACAGGCAGTTTTGCTCGCGCAGCAGCTACAACCTGATGTGATCGTCATGGATGTATCGATGCCGATTTTAGACGGTATTGCTGCGACCAAACAAATTAAAGCCCTTGTGGCGAAAAGCAAAGTCTTGATGCTAACAAGTTGCGACGGTGATAATGAGGTTTTCTCGGCTCTGTCTGCTGGCGCTGACGGTTATTGCTTGAAGGACACGCCGACAGGTTCAATTTGCGCAGCAATCAAGGCTGTGCATAGCGGAGCGGGCTGGCTTGATCCAGCTATTGCTAAAAAGGTGATAGCAGTCTATACAACACCGAAAGTTATTCCGTCAAAGCAAATTGTATCCAAGGAAGCAGGCAACTTCAGGCTTTCAGCCAGACAAACTGAAATTCTCGAACTTGTAGTCCGAGGCATGAGTAATCAACAAATGGCTGAGCATTTGTATGTCAGTTCTGAGACCATCAAGAGTCACATGCGCAGCATTCTGGAAAAATTGGCAGTTGGTGATCGCACTCAGGCGGCAGTTAAAGCCATTCGGAACGGGCTTGTGCTACTAGAGGGCTGAGCCGCATGCTTCTTTTCCGCGTACGCATTTTGTTTACCCAACTTAGCTATAAATATTTCTTTATAGTAGAGTTAGCTAAAAGACGTAAATACCAGGCGCGGCGGTCCCAGTATTTACGATAAGAAGCTAGGGCCGTAGTCCCAGCTTATTCTGTTTGCATCTGCTCTCAACCTTATATCATTAGGTGAAGGCGCGGAAGAACGGTATGGGAAAGGTTCCGGCAACCGCCGCCGCCGCGATGCCCGTCAAGAGAAAGCCATTTGCAAGGAGAACGAACGGGCTGGCGATCAAACCCGCGAACAAGAAGCCTCGGATCCAATCGGCTGAGCTAAATTTGCTCGGTCTGGTTAAGGCTGGTTCACCGAAAACGAAATCAACAACCATAGTGAGTGGGCTCTTCGCGTGTGCGACAATCATTTTCGATTCCTTTCAGAGAATCAACATTGTTTGTTGAGATAGCTTGACGAAAGTCAGTGCAGGCACATGAAGATTCACACGCCTGCATGACTTGTGTTTTCGGTCAGGCTTTGGAGTTCAGCAGATGTGCGAGCTTCACCAGAAGGTCAACATCGTTGTACAGCTCGTCATCGCGCCGCAGTCGTTGGGTGTTATCAACCTCGATGCGGTAGAAGCTGATGCCTACTGTCGGACCATTTTTGCCACCATATGCGACATCACCTTCGAAGCGAAAAGCATTAGCACCAAGGGGGGCCGTGCGTTCGACGTCAGCGATATTGTATTCGAAGTCTCCGTTAGCACTGCTGGCTGTCGAGAAGGTCTTTGGCCCCTTCAACAGAACCTCCATCTTCGTGACTGCAAACTCCGGAACGAAACTTCGGACACCCGTTCCTTTTGTGAGATAGCTGGTGAACCAGGTGCCTTCTACGCTTACCAAGGCACGGAAGCCAACCTCTGTTACTTCCGTGACCTCTTTCATAAAGAGCTCCGGATGCCTGTTTTTCAACACTGGCAGATTGCTGAACGTACTTAAAATGTTGTTTGGCGAGGCACTACCACTCACGCCGACCAGACGAACACCATTCCACCATTCGTAGAGATGAACATCGCAAACCAGACTGTCTTCGCCTCCGTGGTCTTCGTGGCTTCTTTGAACGAGCTGTCCGATGACGAGCAGATGCGCGAATGCAAACCCCTCTTCTGGCATGCGCGCCCTGTAGCTGGTATGAGATGCCGCACGCATTTCCAGAATTGTAGGGTCCACGTAGGTCTGCACCCTTCCAGTGATTTCACGATTGTAGGCACGCATGTACTTTGTGCTTTCCGCAGCGTGGCGACGAATGTATTTCTTGTACTGCGGACCCAGGCGTGCGGCAACCAGCGGATCCGCAAGGGCCTCGCTAACACTGAGCCTCTGCTGGAAAGGGTGGGCATACAGGTTTGAATATTCTTGAAAGTCGATGATCGAAACCGGACCATATTCACCACGCTCCAATTTCAGAAACTCAGCTTGAGTGATGCGCCCGCCGTGACGATTACGGTCACGGTCCTTGTATTCGTGGCTGTATGCTCGCAAAAGGCCGTCGATGTTTGCGAGCGGTCCGACGCCGTGAGCGACGATCAAAATCAGTCGACCATTTGCGCCTTTACCCAGGTATTCTGCTGACGCAGTCGTGAAGTAGACATTCCACGGCGGCAGCGGCTCATTGCTGGCACTGCCAAGGCGGGCGGCAATGATATCGGGAAGCGTCGCGACGCGACCACCATGACCTGCATAAGCGAGAGCGGTTCGCCAGGCGGGCACAAATCCTTCGGGATTGTAGAAAGCCATCGCCGGGTGATTGACGGAGTTGTTCGCGGAGGTCGTGTTGAGCTGTTCTGTCATAGCTAATTCCTTCTCTTTTCAGGAGTTCTGGAATGATGCACATGAGGAGCTTGCAGACTGACGTTGTCTACAAAAGGTTCTTGGAGATGGAGAGGTAAGTGTTCTGTTGACTAGATTTCTGTGCGGCTTGGTTTGGGGAATAATTCTCATCCTGCACTTCTAAATAGCCTGAAATGATCTAAAAACAAAGAGTGTGTCCGAAAAAGTGGGGTTTCCAAGTAGCGCGATTCGCACTGGACTGAACAAAATCAGTTGCCTTGGACTGACGTTTACGTGCCCGAGATCTAAAAAAGGCGGGAAAAAGGCCAAAAAAAGAGTGAAAGATCTCCAGCAAAGACTTTCCCAACGTGTGCTGCCGCTGGTATAAGCCATTGCTGGAGGTTTGTCAGCTAGTAATTCGACTCCGATACGATGAAGCGCAACTCAAGACGAATCGAGTCCTCGTCGTCAGCGGGAATTTTGAAGCCGAGAAACGAGCGTTCCCCATAACGATATCCGTTGATCATCACGCGCTGCCCCGCACTCTGCAAAGTGCGCAGGACGAGGTACGGCGTGCTCTGGGGCAAGAAGTCTTCAACCGAAGTAGGTAAGCGCAGCTGATTGGCGAGGGCGCTGTAAGCCTTGTCGGTAAGATCGTGCTCGGCGTCGACGCTGCACAGCCGAAAGGTGTCGTCCTCGTCCAGCTGCGTGCTTTTGAGGTGTCGTGGCAAATCCTTGATGATGCGACGAGCTTCTTTCGCCTTGTCGCGATCGTGTTCATCCTTTGCCTCGTGTAAAGCCTTGGCAATGACGTCGCTGAGAGATTTGGGCGCGGGATACAGAACGCGATTGTGCAGTTTCCAGAAACCGGCGAGAATCCTGGCGAACATGGCATTTATCCTTCTGTTAGACTTGTGACAATTCTTCGATCGTTGAGGGGTGGAGCAAGCGTCTCTAGTAAAGCCGCCCGTAGAGCTTGTTTATGACCATCTTCATCTTCAGCATTCCAGAGGAATTATCAGAAACGATGATGATGTCTTTTGCAGGAACGTACTGCGGAAATTCTTCCAACCAGCACATCACTGTGTAGCCAGTCAGTTCGCGACCACCTGCACCGCTGAAATCAGCGAGATCGTGGTCGAGATAAAGAACATCCCAATTGCCTTTTTGCAATTCAGCGATGCCTTCACGAAAAGTTCTTGCAACGGCAGCATCAGCTGGAATTTGCTTTTTGTTACGGTGATCTCCGGGAATCCGGAGGTCGTCAATGAGCAGAATTCTCATGTCTATCTCCGATGTTCTCTGGATTTATTTCTGCGTTGAAAGTTTGCTTCTAGCGAATACCGTTGTCTGGGGATTGTGGGAGATGTCCTGTCCTTAGCAGCCCACGCGCAGTCGGCACAATCAACATTGCGACAGATAGCCTAACTCTTACTAATAGTGAGCCTTGTAGTCGTGTTACTCCCATAGTATGAGCTTAGCGCCCCTCGCGCTAGCTGCCTCAAAACTTTGCTGTAAAGATTCTTTTACAGCAAAGTCTATTCAAAGAAAATGACAGACTGTGAGAATCAGCAAACACAGAATGCAATGCCTAAGCACCACACTCTGGTTTGCCGATTCTCACAGCTGATTGTTATTGCATCACAACAGGCGCAGCAGGCGGAACGGCCTTGCCCCCGCTAAGCAGATACTCCTTCGCGTAGTTCAGCTGCACATCAGAGTCGGTATAAGGCACAGCATTTTTCGGCTGCACCACTTTGATGTCCGGCGTCAGGCCGATTTTGGTCTTCCAGGCATCGCCCAGCCACTCCCCGCGAGGAGAGAAATACCGGAAGGTAGTCGCCTTCAAAATAGTGCCTTTCGGACCCGAGCCGAGGGTCTGACCGATGAATTTGCCAAAGGTCTGTTCACCGATTATTTCGGCCCCCTGAGGAGCTTTCTCTGCATTCTTTGCGCCCTGAGTGTACGCCACAGAGCTAGGGGTTGCGGCGATATGATTTTCGCCGATACCACCGGCGAAGATTTCACACGCTGAAGCGCACCCGCCATTGACGAGCACAACCATCGGTTTATCGCCAAGGAAGGGTTGGTCTTTGAACTGCCGGTGCGGCTTGCCGGTGACATCGTCGCTTTCGTCCCAGGTGATCTCCGCTCGTTGCAACAGTTTGTGCGTATTATCGTCGACCTCTTCGCGAATCACCTTCGAGCCAACCCGCTTCCAGGTGATTTTACGATACCGGGGATGCTTGGGGTCGCCAGTCACTCGGTCCCGCTGCGAAAAAATCACGCCGTCGTGAATGAGCCATGACACGGCTTCGGTACCCTCGTCGAGGACGCCGCCGCCATTATTGCGCACATCGAAGACAAAACCTTTGGCTTTATCGCCGATCTTTTGCATCTCATCCATGATTGCGAACGCGGTGTTGTTGCGCTCGAAATTCGTCACCACGATCGAATAGATGCCATCGCCGAGATCACGCGACCAGACGTTATCCGGCAGAATGGCCTGGCGAGTGATCGTGTATTCTTTCGTCTCGTCGCGCTTTACGGTCAACTTGAATGTTGAGCCAATTGGACCGCGAAGCAATTTGGTAACGACCCAGTTGAACGCAAGACCGTTGACCGGCTGCCCATCGACTTTGGTGATGACGTCACCGTCAACGATACCAGCTTGTTCGGCTGGACTTCCTTTCATCACATGATTGACGATGCCAGCAAAAGCGAGCTTCTGAGGCGGCTTCACCCAAAACGCAGCGGTGTCGGCTTTGTCCTTTTCCGTCAAAGGAATAGCTTCGCCGGTGCATTCATCCGTTCCTTTATCTTTCGGCGGATGAGCCATGAACTTTGCCTTCGCTTCGTCGAACTCAGCCAGTTCGGCGGCAGTGGCGGGGATGGTGAGGGTGGGATCCCCCGAGAGCATCATTCCCGCACCGCCACCGTCAAAGGCTGTCTTGGTGCCAGAAACAGCACTTCGAAAGTCCGTCGCTTCATCAGCTGGCATCACCCGCGTGTAAGCGGGATCGCCAATTGAGCAAGCAAGCAGCTTGTTGACGTATTCGAGAGTCTTGTCCATGGGCACGCCAGTCGGGCATTGATGCGGTGCTGCCACCAGCTTCTTCAGTCCATTTTCGTCGTAAATCTGCTCGGCCTCGCCCTCGAGCATAATGTTGCAGTAATTGTACTTAGCGTCAGCCAACATGTTCACAACGTTAGACTTCAAGGCGATTTTCCATGCGGCTTGCTGCGCCGGAGTCTTGCCCTCGAGCATCTTTACGAATCGCTCACTCGAGACATCGGTGGTGTAGGCAGCTTTGGCGTCGAGATAGACCTGGGCTCGCTCGGTCTTGCTCAGCTTGTTCATCACGGTCTGCACGTCAGGAACGAGCGTCTTGATGAATTTCGTCACGTCGGCAGCACGAACTTTGCTAGCAGCGTCGGTGATGACGATACCGCCAGTTTCGGCAGGCGCGGAAGCAGCGGCGGTTACGGCCGAGTTGTCTGCAGCAACGCCTGCCGTCATGGCTGCAAGCAGAGCAACAGTCGCAAGTACGGAACCTTGGAAGAGTCTAGGCATCAGATACGATTTCATGATCATTCTCCATTATTGAAAGCAGATGTTAGAGAGATTGAGACTCAATGCCCACTGCGTTGGACTGGTGGAATAGGCAGACTTGGATCGAGATCGAGCGGTGCAAGCTCCATCGATGACGGTGTAGCCTGACGAATGTTGGCTGCTGGTGTGAAAGCATCTTCGCGATCTGGTTTCTGATTAAACCAGCTCATGTCGTCTGTAGCCAGAAGAAAATATTTCGACGTTTTGAGAAAGCCAGCTGCATCATAGAAGAAGATGGCGCGATCGTATTTGATACCGCCTACGGTGGCATCAAACTTGATCTCGTATAGTAATGCGTCGTCGCTTCTATACGATAGAGTTCGAACTTTATTGCCGTGGTCGTCGAATTCGCTGAGGTCGGATAAATACCGCCTCCAGACCATGACACTATCAACAGACGTCATCACCATTCCCCACGATTGCTCGAAGAGCGGCTTTTGCCCTGTAGAATCGAAGATCACAACACGAACCGAGGTTGAGCTTATTTTTACGCGTTTTTCAAGGGTGCCGTCAGTGCGAAGATATTCAATGGTATTCCAGTCGCGGTCACAACGGCTGACAAAACGCGTGTGCAAGGTGTCAGGATAAAATTCAGTGATGACCGTCCCTGGAATTTTATGATCCTGAGGCCAAAACTCTGTGCGCACTTGATTGAGATGCTCATCGAATTCGAAAACACTTCGCGTGCCATCAGCGTTTAGAACATCACTATGTTGTAGCTGATGTTCCTGATTGTCGCGAAAGCGCTTTTCCACTTTGACGATTAAATCGCTGCAGCATGCATCCGGCACATAGAGAGCATCGTCAAGAATAGATACACCATCTGCCGCATACTCCACTACATGTTTTTCACCGCTTGCAAGAATGGTCGTTCGTTTTTCTGGACTCCCGTCTATATGTCTAACGTCTTCATCTTGCAGCTTTCCATCGGCGAAGAATTTGGATTTGATGTGCAAATGCCCGATGCTATCAGCATCTGGGTAATACACAAAACTTTCGGTAATTACGCCATTTTCGTGAAATCGCGCATTTTCAGTCGAGTGGTCTTTATTTATGCCATAAGTGGCAGACGGAGCGAGGCTACCGTTGTTAAAGACATCCACTTGCCGCTCGAGAGGCACCAGAGCCCTACCACTGCCATTGATGGCGCCCGAGTAAAGATGATATTGAGTCGACTGTGGTGGCAGACCCAGCGCCTTCGGCAAATCCGCAATATCAGTTTGACCTCTGAGATCGCTTCCGAAAACGTTTGCTTCCGCAACCAGCGCAGCCATAACAATGACCGCGCTCAAGCCAATGGCAAGATAGAAAAACTTGATGCGTGTCATGTCAAACCTCCTTCTGTCGTTTCGATGTCATCTAAAGAAAGCGGCGAGCCTGTCGCTTTCACGTCAGACTCGCCATGCTCCTTAAACCACCACTGTCGTCTTCATTCAAACCTCTGTGGTGGCGGGACAGGTAAGTCGTCACCGAACAGAGGTATCGATAGTTTTAACTCGTCCGGTGAAGGGCGAGGCAAAGGTGGCGGCGTGTAGTTCGAGTGATTGACGGAAATCCGCGACCCTGGACCATCTGGAAGAAGGACGCCCCAGTTTAACTCGCCGCCTTGATTGAAGTAGAGATTGATTTCTTTGTAGAAGACACCGTCGAGGGTGATATTTTTCGCGGCAAAGTGGTCAATTTCGTCGCCGAGGAAATCGAAGGTGTTGGTAGCATTGCCGTCAGCATCGAATTCTGTAATCTCCGAGATTGTGTAGACGGAATTCGCCGTGATTTTGACTGCCTGGTCAGAATCTGTCTCATCTTTACGGAAAAAGTCCTGCTCGAGAACTGGCTTCTTGCCCGTGGCATCGTAGAAGGTGATGGCATTGGAACTGGACGTTATTTTCAACTCGTACCAGAGCGTCCCGTCTTGCCGATAGTATTTCGCCTTATCAACGCTGTAGTCAGACTCACTCTCAAAGCGCACATTATGCGTATCTGCATAGTAGCCTCTGACAGTGGTACCATTGCTATAACATTGCTTTTGAGCGCACTTCATGGTCCAGAGAATTTGATGTTTGTCATCAAACTTTGTCTTCGTCCGTATGCCATCGCTGGCGGTGACGTCGGCATAGACCAGACTGTGTTGAGCATCTGCAAGCCAGCTATGTTGCGATTTCACCAATGCCTCGCCACAGCACAGAGGAGGAGGATCGAATAGTGTTTCGTCAATAACAGTGTTGCCGTCTTCGGCGTAGCTGACAATCGACTTGGCACCATCGTTGGAGACGTGAGTTGACCGCAAACGCGTTCCGTCCTTGCGCCGAATATCCTGTGCTACGACCTTTTCCTTGTCTCCTTGATAGTTTGTCAGAGCCTGAAGATGGCGGCCATCATCGTCGGAGGCAGTTGGATAAAAGACCTGACTCTGAGCTTGATGCCGACCATCTGGTTGGAGCTGTACATTGACTGTCGATCTGTCTTTGTTGATTTGGTAGCGTTTATCGACGCCAGTGCGATCCTCACGCAGCATCTCTACCGCTCGCTCACCAGGCACAAGGGGCTTGCCGGAGGTGTCCACACCGCCAGAAAATAGCCGCAATTGGAAGGGTTGCTGAGGAAGATCGAGCACCTGCTGCAAGGCCGCCGACTTCTTGCCCGAATTGGAAGGGAGTAATTGGGATGTCGCTGCCAGAGCTAGGACAGCGACCGCACTAGCGACAGTTATCGCTGCTGGACGCGCTGAGAAACGGCGAGCCATGTGTGTCTCCTGTCTGTAAAGGTTTTCTCTTAGATGCAGCCGAGATGACCAATCTCGGCTGCAATCTGTCTTTTTGTTTATTTCAGTCCTTCAGGGCTACGATCTTTTTGCGCCACCTCTCGAAGAGGAAGAACACAATTAGAGCAAGAACCCCCAAGCCGACTGGAATGTACGGCACCACCTGTCCTTGATTGCTCGCCCACCACTGTTTGAAAGTGACAGGCTTGACCTCTTCGACAGGCTTCAACATAGGTGCAGGCAGCAGTTTGGTCTCACCAGGTGAAAGCGTGGCCAACACCATCGGCGTAAGAGCGGTTTTTTCATCGAGCAAATCAACAGCGGCCTTCAGCTGTAAATCCTCCGATGAACCGCGCTTTTGATGGACGACTAAATCTGGCGTCACACCACGTCCCTGCAACCATTTACCAGAAGGCGGCATAAAGATGTTTGATGTAATCGCCACCTCTCCGCAGTCGGGCGTCTTCATAACGCTCATCTCGTAGCCCTTACCAAAGCTCTGGGTGCCGACGACCCAGGTATTTGGGCGCGCTTCCTGCAAGCCTTCGGTTGCCACCTCGGGAGCCGAGACGGTAGAGCCGTTGACCATTACAACAAGCGGCAGCTTCTGCAAATCCAACATGGCACCAAGCTGCGCCTGGTTGTATCGCATTTTGACGATATCGGGCATAGGATAGACATCGGTTTCGACCAGCTTTAAGGTGGTCTCGCCGTCTCTTTCCTGCTCCTTCAACACCGGCACAATTTTGCCCTGAGGGTCCACGAAAGTGTCGATCACGTCGTGAGCCAGAGTGACCAGACCACCACTGTTATAACGGAAATCGAGGATGATCCCCGCAATACCAAGCTGTTGGTCAGCCGCCTTGGCCTGCTTTTTGAGCTTGTCCCAGACTTCTGGATGCATGAAGTCAGTCATCTTCATATAGGCGAATTTGCCTTTGATGACATCGAACTTTTCCTTCATCACATTCTTTTCAGGGAAGCGCACGGTGAAGTCTTGGGGCTTGATAGGGCTGCCGTCATGCCGGTCGACGACGACCGAAACAATGGTGCCTTCAGACTTAGTCATCAGCTTCTCAGCTTCTTTCTTCGTCAGCCCCTTGAGGATGTGACCTTCGACCGAAACGATCTCATCTCCTTCTTGAATGCCGCCGACGTCGGCACCGAGTGTGGGGTAAATCGATTCCACAAGAAAAGTACCGTCGTCCTGTTGATGCAAGAACGCACCAAGCGGCAGCAACTTTTCGATTTGACCAATTTTTGCCTTCATATCATCGACTGGATCTGTATAGGACGTCCAACGATCATTGACACCGGTGAGCATGTCCTTGAGCGCCACACGATAATCCTGCCAATTCTTGATCTTGCCGCTGTATTTCGTTTTATAGACTTCGAAGTGCAGCTGCTTGAGGCGAATCGGCTCGACGTAGATGGCAGCAATCTTGTTGTAGAGAGAATCGTACGACTTCTGCAGCTCATCGGGACCCAGGGGGGCAACGGCACCAAGGATTTTGTCGACAATCTCCGCGGCCGGGGTGTGGTTCTTGACCAGATCAACGATGTTGGGGACAGGGGGCTCCTTGTCCTTATCGTCAGCTGGAGCTGCACCCGGAGCTGGAGTCACCGCTGGTGGTGTCGTGGTGGTGGCGCCCGGAGTTGGAGCCGGAGTCGGAGTTGCAGGGGCAGCTGCCGGATCTTCAGTCGGCAGTTCGAGAGCCTGACAGTAATCTGGTGTCCCGTCGGGACGCATAGCCATCGCCGGGGCGATGCCGACGAACGAAGTCAAAGATGACGCCAGAATCGAGGCGAGCATCAAAGTGTTTGCAAACTTTCTCATGGTCGTATCCTCTGTTCGAGATGTCCGAGGGTGTTGCGGCAATGTCTGGATAGTCCCAGAACAGGTAGCGGCTCTTGCAAATAGAGTCGCTACCTGTCGGTCTCGCCGAATCACCCTCTGACGAGAGCTATCGACGCGGGATTAAGACCTCAATATTGCGAAGGAATTCGGATCGATCCGCAGCCGGAACAGTTCGCGATTCATCGAAAAACAGCGTCTCTCGATTGAAAACATGTCCCACTGCGATAGGGTCGAGTCCTTTACGCTCGCTGAGATTCTTGAGCGTTTGAGTGGTATCACGTCCAAGGATATCGAAGTGCTTTCTGAGCACAAAGAAGATGCGGCGATACTGTTCGATTGGGAAATGCTCCCCTTTCGATTCAGCCTCTGCACCTGCTTTGACCGCCTCGTCTATGACCAGCCAGACCTTCTCGTTGACGCTCAGGACCCGTTCACGCTTGATCAGCCAAACCACTGTCAGCACCAACCAGACGAACATCGGCAGGGCAAAAGCGATTGCCAGAGAACCGGCCCAGAATGCAGCCGGCGGCAGGGGACTGAACTTTTCGCTTCTGTCTCCTTCCCTGAGCAAACTTTCGCTTGCAGCAGGATTAATCTCCGAAATTCCCGCCGATTGATGAATAGCCACTACGAGCGTCGGGGTGTGCTCTGTCCGCCAGGCCGGCTGATTGTCACCGGGTTGCTTAAACAGAGCATAATCGAAGTCCATGGTAATCGTCGCCCGTTTCTTGTACTTTGGCGGCGACTTATCGTCGGACTTTGCCCCCGGAGTCGGAGGAATCGTCTGCATGGTGATGTGCTGAGTGACGATGACGTCCTGCATAACCATTTTGCCGCACTTTGGTCCGCAGACCGGATCGAGCAGACTTTCGCCAGTCGGGCCGACTTTCAATTTCTCCACGTCGCTTGGACTGTTCGTCAGCTGACCACTTTTGATCGTCTGAAGATTCAATTCAGGCACGTCCAATGGAGTTGGCATCAGCACTTTAGCGATATCTGCGCCTTTGGGCAAAGCCGGTGCAGCAGGAGCTGGTGCCGCCGATGGTGGCAACAGCGCGACCTCTGGTTCCTTCTTCTGGCAAGTGGCCGTTGGCTTCAACACCCAGACCAGACGCACTGGAATGGGATCGCCATAGCGTAAGCCATCGACTTGACTGGTGGTCGCCCAGACATCAATGCAACCACCCGCCAGACTGAGATGAGCGCGATCCACAGGCTCGCTCTCTGTGTAATCGTCAGCAGCGCGGGCAACCTGGGTAAACATCACCGTTGCCAGAGCAAGGGTGATTGAAAGAAAACGTTTCTTGAACATAGCGGTTCTCCGTGTTAGCGCGATGTACTGGCGAGAACCTGAAGCAGCTGGATGACAGCTTCTTCATCGTCGGTTCTCATCACCACGGTAGTGACGCCGCATTCTTGCAGGCGTCTGAGAATTGCATCCTCATGCACCTTGAAGTTTTCGGCCCATTGTTCGCGCGTTGTCCTCGTACCGAAGACCCAGGCGAACGGTTTTGCAAGCAAGAACCGCAAGGGTCCAAACAGGGACCCAAACAGAAAACCGAATGCCTTGCCGATATGTCTTAGACCAAAAGGCAAACGATCCGGAACAATCCAGAGCGACACCGACTGTCCACGGAAATCGGTCACCCGGTACGACATACCGGGAAAAGGCGCTCTCGGTAATTCACGCTCACGTTTGTCTTGAACAAAGACGGCGACCGTATCGTGATCAGATGCACAGACTTGTAGCTCGTCCCAGTCTTCGTCATTGAGATTGACGAAATCCGATACGATGAGAAAGACACCACGCATTTGACGATTGGTCTCTCTCAACGAAACAGCAAGCCCGCCACCGTAACTGTCGGGTTTTGCAAGGACCTTGACCAGTTTCTTCACGTTGAAACCATCACCGATGCGAGCAAACAGTGTTTTTAGACCGGCGAACCAATTCCAGAAAACACCTCGCAAAGAAGCGGGCAGATTCTTTAATCTGAACGCCAGTCCTTGCTGGGAAGCCGATACCGGCTCGAGCAAACCATGATGGTCTTCGATACAGGCATAAACAGCTGGATAGAGGGCGCGACGTGCATCAGACAGCTTCATTAGAGTGATGGGCTGATTGGAGTAGGTGACGACCGAAGTTCGGTCGCGATATTTGTCGGCACAGCTGATGCCGCAACCAGCAGCAATAGCAGCTAGATAACTCTTGTAGCCACTGCTGCCGGTGCCCGCTTTCATGCTGTCATTGACGTCGACGACCACAGTCAAGGATGTGACAGCCGGCTGCTTATTGAGGCGCACGATGAAGACACCGTCTTCGGATTCTGAAGCTGAAGCAATGTGGTCGATGTCAGCGGCTGAATCGCCATCTGCTGGATCGTATTCCTTGAAGCCATGGAGTTCGGTTCCGTGACCTTTGCGACTGCCCTCGCGCTGGCTGGGCGAAGCTTGTCTTGCGTAAGAACGCCAGTTGATGTTGACCATGCCGGTTTCCACTCGCTGCATGACCGCATCGACGATGCTGTTTATATTCTTCATAGCGTCTTCTCCTGTTATTGGAGATGAGGAATTGCGTGTGAGCCGTACAGATGAAAGACTTGTCTGAAAAACGTTGCAGCGGTTTGTTGCCAGATTCAGCAACGCTTTTCAGACGAGTCCAGCCCTGTTTTGTAAATTGAATTGAGAATTTTAGACACTGATTCAACTCCTTGTGAGAGAAAGTCGACTCAACGAGATTGTTGAGTCGACTCCTTTTCGAGCTGTATCAGCTGCGAACCGCAGCCCAGTCATTGGCCTGGGTGTGGTCCAGATAGGCGAGCACGACATCGGTCACGTGAGAGGGCAAAATCGGATTTTTGCCCGGTCGATTGAGCCGATGAACAATCTGCTCACGCGTAATCGTGCCATTGGTCGGATAGTCGTTCGCAAAGCGATCGACATTGGCTGCAGTACCCGGGCCAACGCGAGTAGCGGCCCGATTGCTCAGCACATACCGATGGTCGAAAACGTTGTGGGCGAGCGCGCGCAGATCTTCGGGCATGACGAAGTTGCGCGGACTGACGCCGTCTTCGTCCTTGCCTTCGACGAAAGCACGCACCTGGCAGGCGCGTTTGAAAGCCATATTGGCGCGCACCGAAACGCCCGACTCGATGCTATCGAGAATCGGTCGGATCGCTTCATTGTCACGCCACAGCTTGATGAACTCGGGCGTGCCCGGGTTTGTCGCGCGAACGACCGCCAGTTGATAGTCGACGAAACGCTCATGGACCTTCATATTTTTGCGGATCCACTGACGAATGGCCAGAATATCGTCCAGCGAAAGCACGCGCTCGTTTGCGACTTTGTCGAGAACTTCGCGATCCCCCAGGCTTTCATCCATGAGCAGCGCCTTTTCCGCACTGCCATCGATGCGCACGAAGTTTTTCATATAGAGAAAACGATCGTAGCTCGCAGGTGGCACCAGATTGGTGTCAGGCGATCCCACGTCGTTTTGCACGCACAGAAACGTGCGCACGGGATGCATGCTGACAGAGACGTTGCCGTCTTCGTCGACGCCATCAGAGTGAGGAGCTGCAATCGTGCAACGCCCTTCGCTCATCGGTGACATGAACACCGACATGCAACGAGAATTGAGACGATTGAACTCATCACCCATGACGACATTTGCACGCGCCATCGGGCTCCAGGACACCCGCCAGCGATTGTCGGCGCGGTCGAGCCATTCGGAACCCATGATGTCTTTTGGGGTGAGATCAGGATTTCCCTGGACGATGAATTTACGACCGCCTATTATCGAGGCAATCACTTCCACGCTGCGGGTCTTACCGCCGCCGGGCAAGCCTTCGCCCAGCACACCGTTAACGCCGCCCTGGATGATTGCGTAAATCATCAGCTTGCCGACGTCATCCATGCCTTTGACGTATTTGTTATAGAGCGCGAGGCTCTGTCGGACCTGCTGCCGAGCCGCACTGGCATCGAACATGGACAGCAGACGCTCGACTGCCTGCGCCCCTGCGATGGGGTCGTAGTCGATATATTTCGCCTTGCTCATGACTGAATCCTTTCAGATTGAACTGCGATGATTGGAGGATAGAGAGACTTGCTCACCGCTTCTTCGCGAAAGCAAATTTGAAACAGTCGCGAATCTCCGGCATAAACAGATGCCAGCGCGGCAGACCACCGCCACCAAGAGCCGTTATGATAAATACGCCAAATGCTACCAGCAACAACCACGGACGAACATTCGATTCGTTCGAGACTGCCACCAACCCGCCCAATTTCTCGGGAAAGCTGTAGTGGATGTGCATGGTTCCAGGCGGCGCATAGATCAAATCAGCGTTGTCGACCTTCTGCAACATGTGCAAGAAGACCTTTTGACCGCTTGCAACCTGACTGCGATCGATCGGATAACCGGGTTTGGCCGGCTGACCGTCAGTCAGAGTAACAGGCGTGGACATGGTCATTGCCACTTCGTTTGGACTGTCGACTTTCATGAAGAACAGATCGTTTGCATGGTGCGTTTTGGGATCGTATTTGGGCACGCTCACAGGAGTTGGCCCGCCGATTTGCACAAGCAGCAAATGAATGTGCTGTCTGTTGATTTCGGCGAGGACTTTGTCCAGATCTTCTTCTTTGCTGGTGTTGCCACCGTCGCCGAAGAAAACGATGAACCGACTCTTTTCTGAGCGATCACCTTCTTCACGCTCTTTCTTGCTCACCAGAGCAAATTCATCAAGAGACATCTGTAGAGCGTTTGCATAATCACTGCCTCCAAAAGGAGCCGCGCCAACCTTCAGATGCTCATTGAGCATGTGCATCAAGGCGCCATCTTCAGAAAGCTCGCGAGTTATGTCCCAAGTGTTGTAGCCGACGCCGCCAGCAGCGATCAGACCGACTTCATTTTCGGCCAGCTGCGGTAGCAAATCATTTTTGAACAGAGCTTTTGCAGCATCGAGATTGGTTCCCCATTGAAAGGAGGGACCTGGATCTGATTGACCACTCATTTGTGCATAAAAGGGGCGATAAACTAGAGCCGCCATGGAGTTAGAGACATCGAAGTCTCCCAGAACCTGGACGGCTCCTTTTGGTACTGTCTGCGGTGCTCCAGTTACACTGGGACCACCAAGTGCCACTACCATGATGATGAGAATCGCCACGGCGAACACCCAGAGGTTGCGGAACTGTCGCCAGTTTTGAGGTGCGACAGGTCCCCTTTCGATGCGTTCTGACCAGAATTCAAGCAGGCTGCGATGCCTGCTCACATTCCATAGCGCCAGTAAACCGCCTGTTAGAGCCACCACTGCGACACTCCAGGCAATCGTTCTCGGCTGAGACATCCAGTGAACCGCATGCCACATACGCAGCACAAAGTCACTGGCTGTTTGCCAGTATTGTTGAACCATGGGAGTCTCCTAAAGTTCTTCACGGGTGGGCTTACCGGCACTGTTGCCGCCAGGCTTTGCGGGATCATCAGACTTCTCGCCTTCACCATCGTCAGGCTTGCCTTTGCCTTTACCCTGGCCTTTTGCCAGTTTGGGCTTGTTGTTCTGAAGGATCTCGACATTGACCTGGTCGTCGAGACGGTCCTTTTCGATTTTGGCGCGCAGAGCTGGAGCCAACCGACCATCAAGTTCGGCCAGGTCGAGTTCCTCTTTGACAGTCAAAGCAAGAGCCTGATTGAGGTCAACGAGAGCATCTTTCATCTTGCCCTCGGTGCCCATCTTCATTTCGGCCAAAGCCTTGAAGTGCAAAGCGAGTTCCGCCATCTCGAGCGAAGGACGTCCCCGAAAAGGGTCGTCTTTCACTGTCATAGCGGTCTGGTAATCTTGTAGCGAACGGGTGAAAGCTTCCAGAGCCGAGCTGTACTGCAGAGTGAAGGTATAGAGAAATCGCCCCTGCATATAATCTTGCCATTGCGGTGTTTGACTGTACACGAGGTTCAGACAAACAGACGTTGCCGCAATCGAAAGAACAAAAGTCGTGACGACGAAATAACGCCACGCCTTCTCAAGGAAGTTGGACATGATTTGCTCCTTAAGGTTTAGGGATTGCGGCTAGCCAGAGAGGCCAGACCAAGATAGAGCAGATAGAATGCGAGTGCCGCTGCAATGAATGCATCGTCGACTTCACGGTGAGTCTGGACCGATTTGACCATCTCCTCGTGTTTTTCGTTTTCGTCGATTTTTTGCATTGCTTTAGTCATCTCGCCGGGTTCACTGGCACGAAAAACAAAGCCACTTTTGGGATCTAGCTTCTGGAGCTCTCTGGCAAACAGTTCGAGATCCTTAGGCTTATCTGGATTGCTCCAGCCGTCACCAAGACCAACGACGTAGAACTTGATGTCGAAGGACAGGTACAGATCCTCCAGTTCCTTGCGTCGCTCAGGGTCAATGGCATCCTCGCCATCGGTGACCATGATGTCGACGAAAGTAGCATCGGGATGGAGTTTTTTCTCGCGCACGAAGTAGTCGTAGGCGAACTGCAAAGGACCAACAGCCGTGACAAATCCGGTGGGACCACCAAAGTTGGTGCCACCGCCGACGTTCTCATTGAGATGATTGACGCGCATCTCCAGTGCGATTTTGTCTGCACTCAAAGGCGCCACCATATAGGTGTCCATGTCGAATCGTTGCAGACAAACCTCATCGGTGTTGAGCAGATCCATCGTCATGCGACGCTTGATGAAGTACAAAGCCACTTCGGTTGCCCAGTCGGATCGAGTCTCGAGCACTTTAGGTTGCTCTTTGACCTCGCCCTGAACCACGAATTTCTCTGCACCGCCGTTATCGAGTTTAACCGCCGACTTGTCGTTAGTGGCAGCTGCATCAGCGTCCGATTTCTCAGCCATGCCTTTGAGCAACTTCGTCGTCATCGAGCCAGAGCTGTCTTTCTGGATGCAGATGAAACGCGTTTTGGCAAGTTTGATCTGCGATGCTTCGGGAACGGTGGGGACCGTCATAGCAAGGTCAAGATTGACCACAAAGCCAAGCAAGCAGACATATGACAGAACAATCAGCAAAGACCAGCGACGAGTCCACCCGCGTAAACCCACCATGTTCTGATGGGGCTCAAGGGTCGAATGCTTGACCGCTATCTGCCGCTTGCCCCAGAACAACGCTGCCCAGATGCCGAAGGGCATGAGCAAAAGAAATCCAGGATGGGTTAGATGCCAGTCGTGAAGACCATTGACGTAATCATGCCAGGCGTTGACGACAATCTGCCAGTCAAACGCAAGCGCACTAAAGGAAATCTTGTCCCCGAGCGTGCTGAAAATTGCGGTGAAGCTCATAGCGACCTCCTGCGGCGGTTTGACCCACGGATATTGACGGTTGAGGGAACATGTCTCGCAACCGATGAGCGTTTGTATTTATGCTTGTTCTCATGCATGCACATTCCCTCCTGGTTGCGCTAACAATGCCTTTGGAGATCGAGAATTGGTCGGCAAAGACGTTAATAACCATGCTGACGATAACGTCTGCAAGTGGTTTGGAAGTGGAGTAATAGCTGCTTTGGGTTACAGAATCTTTGACTGAAATTGGTTGAGGAATAATGTTTATCTTGCGTCTTTATATTGTCTTAAACAACCTGGAAGGTGAGGATATGACTAAAAAACCGCCGTTTCCAAGTAGCGCGATTAATGTTGGACTGACCAAAATCTACCGAATTGGACTGACCCCCTTTAAGACTTAGATCTCGAAAAGAGGTGATAATTTCGCCAAAATGGCTACGTTCAAGACGATTCGGTTCGCGAATTATCCACAAAGCTGTGTCATGGTTGGAACACCGAAGCGGGAATAATAGGTCTCTCAGTTGCGCGAGAGGATCTGGATGATTTTGAGTAAGAAATATCAATGCTGTCTTGCTACGATTTTTGCTTTGACAATTTGTTCAGTTTCCGCGCAAGAAGCGAGTTTGCTTAACAATTGTGAGAGGCTCTATCAAGCAAATAAAATTGACGAGGCAAAAGCGGCACTGGAGCAGATGTTGCTCAAGTATCCTCAAGATGCATCTGCCCATTATTTGCTTGGCAATGTTTTTGTTCGCTTGCAGCAAAAAACGAAGGCCTTGATTGAATATTCATCCGCCATGCAGCTGGATAAAACAGGCACTGTTGCAAACTTCGCAAGAACTGGCATTAATTCGTTAACTGAAGGTTCAGGCGTCGATAGCACGTCCACTGCGAATGCGTCTAACATGCCCGTTTCTGCCGATCGCGATCAGCAATTTTTGCGCAAATCGGTGCAAGATATTTCTCATCAAACCGATAAAGATAACCTGGTCGGCTCCGCCGAATATAATGCGCGAATCAAGGAAATCCGAGAGGACAACGATAGAACGATCAAGCGCTTGCAGTCTGAGTGGGACGAAAAAAAGGCACAACTCACGTCTGATGGTGCTTATTACTTAAGGAACTCTCTAACACCAAGGTACACGAATGCCGCCCGGTATCAGGTGCGAGATTTAGACAAAGAATATCAGAATAAGATGCAGATGGCGAGGATGGATACGAATAAGAAAATTGCAGACGCACAGCGAAATTTCAACGTCCGTCAAAGCGCTACCGAAGACTCAGCTATTGGCATAGAGCGCACTTACGCATCCGGACAGACAAATAACAATGTCAAACTGATGCCGCTCGGCACCAATATGTATAATCGCAATTATCAAACAATGGGAGACCCAAGTGGCAGTCCGATTCCTGTTTCGGCACCTCCAGCCAAATCTTTGACTCAACACTAGCGAGGATTGGCTTTGAACAGAGTGTTTTTGCGAAAGACTTTGATACTGTTCAGTGGCTTGTCGTTGGCTATTTCACAGGCTTCAGCTGAACCGGCGTCAAACGCATCTAATCATGAAACAATAAAACTGCAAGGCGTCGTCGTTCAAAATGAAGTCGCAGACGCCTTGGAACGACTAGGCATCAAGTGCCGTGTGCAAGAAGGCAAAAATTATGCGCTAGCAGTCGATCATCTAAAGCTAGGTAGCCCAGCTATTTATGCTGGTTTGAGCGAGGGAGATGTTATTCAAGACCTGGTTCAGAGTGGTAATAAACTTGTAGTGGCAATTAAGCGAGACGGTCACATTTACCAGATTGCTATTGACGAAGGTGGCGCGCCATTGCTGTCGGGGAAAGCTATTGGTGACTTTTTAAAAGGTTATGTCAATGGTGGTGGCGCACCAAAATTTAGAATTCAAACCCCGCTTCTTGCGAAGAACAATTCAAAAGTCCCAGTTTTGGATGTGGTGCCGCAAAGGCCACCGGTTTTACCGGTATTTCCTGTCGGCACACCGCCTGGCAAGATTCTAAGTCATTGCAATATTGAATTGCTTATAGATATTTCGCAATCGATGAATGAAATGGATGGCACAGGCAAACTTAGCAAATTCGAGTGGTGCCGCGATCAGGTGCGCGACCTGGCGAGGATTTTGCAGCCATATCAAAAGACGATAACAATCACTACTTTCAACAACGACTACGATACCTATGAAGACTGCGATCTGGCTCAAATCGAGCAAATTTACTCCCAAACAAGCCCTGCTATGAATACAGGTTTGATGCAGCCCCTGCTAGAGCGTTGCCATGCTGCTCTGGCCAAAGGCAGAAAGGCAAATCAACCAACGGTGATTGCGGTGATTACTGATGGCTTGCCAAATATTCCAATACCGCCATCAAAAGTGAATGAAGCTCTCATACCCTTCACTCACGAACTGCAGTCGGATACTGAATTGAACATCACGATGTTGCAAATCGGTGACACCTTTGAAGGACGCGACTTTTGCGTAGACCTAGATGATAATCTGGTGAAAGAAGGTGCCAAGTACGATGTAATCGACACCAAAACCTTTGGTGAGTTGAAACAAATCAATTTGCCTCAAGCGCTTGTGGATGCTGTAACGCATAAACAATCGGTGTTTGCAAAAATGCGTCCGGATGACAATCAATTGTTTCAACAAAAAGATGCACCTAGACAATTCTCTGCCACCAGCCATCCGGCGACTTTTCAGGACGACTTCACGCTCAGGGCTCATTTGCAGAAGTCGCCAGAACTAAAACAGAAGGACAAGGAATTGCATGAACTGGAACAAAGGCTTTTGAACCAGTAGGATTGCCTGTTTATAGGCTCACTTCCTCGGTCAATCTCTTTTTAAATTGAGTGACAAGATGTTCGATATCATCGATATCCAGGCACGAAAAATCAATTACAAATTCACCTTTTGACGTCGGTTCAAAATAATATGATGACGTTGGTAGCATGGGCAGCCCAGCTAACTGAGACGCGTACAAAATGCGGGCGTCGCTCCAATCGGTAAAGCGTACTAAACTGTGGGTGCCGCTCGTCTCACAAGGAATTGATACTTGTTGACCGAATTTCTTTTTTAAATTGAAAATTAGTGCCGTGCGCTGACTCTGATAGATTTTTCGCACCTTACGGATGTGTCGTTCTAAATAACCATCCTCAATGATGTCAGCCAGAGTGTATTGAACGATTAGTTCTGAAAGTCCATCGGCGTGAACTTTTGTTCTTTCGATCAATGGCACGAGCGAGGTTGGCAGCACGCAGTAGCCCAGTGCAGTGAGCGGATAGAGTACCTTCCAGAAAGAGGAAATATAAATCACGCGGGCATGTTTATCCATTGCTGCAAGCGTTGGCAGAGGAGATTTTTCGTACTGAAAATGTGCTTCGTAGTCATCTTCGATGACCCAGACATCATTTTTGTGAGCCCACTGTAGCAGCTGCTTTCGGCGAGCCAAAGAAAGAACTGCACCATTTGGATCGACGTGTCCGGGAGAGACATAGAGCAGGCGAACGTCTTTGTGTTTGTACAATTCATCGACAATGATTCCCTGCTCGTCTGTGGGAATGCCAATTAGATTAGCTCCTTGACCAACGGCAATGTTGCGAATGCCGCCATAGCCTGGATCTTCAACTGCAATGGTTTCACCGGGGTTGACTAAAATTCGACAAAGCAGATTTACTGCACTCAGTGTGTTGGAAAAAATCGCGACTTGATCGACTGCGCAGCTCAATTGTTTGTTGCGATTGAGAAAGCCTGCCAGAGCCTTTCTCAGCCTTGTTTGTCCAAACACCTGAGTGCAATTTTCCAGGCTGAAGAATTGGCTTGCGTACTTGGCTGTGTGCAACTGCCACCGACGCATTGGCAGCAGGCTTTTTGGCGGGGCGCCGTGGTTGATGGCACTAAAATCTGGGGAGAAGGCATAATTTCTCGTTTCTTCCGCAAATCTTTGACCAAAAGCAGACAATTTTAAATGCGAGCAACTGACGCCTTTGCTGGTGGATTGGTGCTCTTCGTCTGGTTGACCGGGGGTGAAGCTGACTGAAAATCCACGAGTAGATGAACTGCTTATATACGATAACCTTTGCAAGTCGCCGTAGCTTCGAACTACTGTGTCGCGCGAAACCTCCAGCAAATCGGCAAGTTCTCGGGTTGGCGGTAGTGGCGACCCTGGTGGCAGTTCGCCTACTTCGATGGAGTTTATGAGTGCGTCGCAAATCTGCTTACGCAACGACTCGGTACCATCAATTTGAATTTTAAATTTGATTGGCAAAATTGAAGGTCCTTGAAAATATCGGGGGTTGTGAGATCAATGTAAGTTGACCTAGATGACAAGTAGTTGACATGCCTGGGGAAAATACGAAAGGCAGAGAGATTGAACCATCTATTGCCAAGAATCATCAGACCAATTCGTGTGTTTTTCGTCAGACCAGTGATAAGGGCACAAACTGCAACCGTTAACTGTAGGCCACGATCGACCGAGTTGAGGCTGAAATAGATTGCTGTAGAACCTGCACATTGATAAGAAAAGGTATTCATTCTTTTTACTCAAGAGTTTAAGCATCCATAGTCAACACCCGAGCTCTCTCTGCATAGATCCTCTGAATCCATCTGGTGTCGATCATGGCGCGTGTCTCGATGCCTCGCGAAGGACACTCTTTCATCGGTGCGCTTCCAATGTCAGGGCGCGAATCGCTCTTTCAAAATTCGTTTCTGGAAAGGAAACACTATGAATCGACTAGGCTTCAATCGGTTTGCTCTGTCGGCAACGGCGCTCGGGAAACACGTCGCCTACTTCGTGGGGCTTGTCGTCATGTTAGGGCTCTTCGACGCCCTTGGACAACTAATGTTCAATCGCTCCCCGCTTGCAGACTTGCTCTCATTCTTGGCTTAGTCAGCGTTTGGGATGCAATGGGACGTGGAGGCTTTGATCAAAGCCGACAATTCGTAATCTGGAAACTTCGAAAGTTTGAAAAAGGGAGCTGAAAATGCTCGAAAGATCTGCTTCTACAGTCTATTCCTTCTTCAGATCGGTGCTTGCACTGGTCGGAAGATTTCTCTTTTCTCTGCTCTCGATCTTCCTCAAGATCGTAAGCTTTGGCCGTTTTGATCTCGCGGCAAGTGATCTGAGCACGAGCGCTCCCAAACACGTCTGGTGGTTGCTGTGGCCGTATCTCGTCTCAACGCGTCCCTGGCCAATCGCTGTGCCGCAAACGGTCGGTCTTCCCACCGTTCGCTTCGAGACCTGTCAATCGTGTAGTCTACGAAGCATCTTCTGGGCACCGCTTGCGGTATTACTTGCGGTGGTCGGTTTGCATTGGTTTGCGCCGGAGTTACTCGCGAGCATCTTTGCTTTCATCACTCCTGCCACAGACAGCTTCTCTTTCTGGGGGTACCTTTTCAGCGTCAATTTTCTTGCGCCGCTTGCTGCTTGCATAGCGTTGCATTATGGATTGAATGCTGTTTTTGGCCTGGTCAGGATTGCTCGATTGCCGGTGCTTCGTGTGCGGAAGACTTCCGTCGCGATGCCCTTTGGCGGGCGCACCATCGTCACTTTACCGGTCTTTTGCCAGGCATGGCTTCTCGTTGCCCTGATTGGTTTTGGCTGCTGGTTGGTCAATCATATCGGTCTTCAGTCCAACGGATTGAATGGCAGCTTGATGACCGCTCTGCAGAAGAAGGACGCGGTTACTTTCGTGGCTGTGCTCTGGCAGTTCGCTCAGATTATGGCCATTATGACAGTGCTTGGACCGGTTTATAGCTGGGTCAAGCAGTTGATTGTCATTGGTTGGACAAAGGATGCGACCGCGCTCGTTCTTGACGAATACACCGACAGTGGTGTGCGAGCCTATTACGCAATTTCATTGCGTAAACATCCAGACAACCCCAATGAGCGAATTCAGCAAGATCTGCCCGCCATGTGTCAGCTCGTAATGGGATTTCTTTTTGCACTCCTTGACGCTGTCATCACTCTCTACATGTTCGGAGGGCTACTTTGGGATCTCGAAAAGACGCTGTCTTTTGCTATCCCGGTCGGCGGATACACTGTCATCATTGGTCATATGATGTTGACGGCGCTTGTCTTCTACGCGCTCATCGGTACAAATGGCGCGACAGTAGTTGGCCGCAGACTAATTGGGCTCAATGCCGAGCAGCGCAAACGTGAAGCGCACTTTCGCGTTCTCATGGTGATGTTTGAAAAATACGCAGAGCCAATCGCTGCGTATCACGGCGAAGAGCGTGAGTATGAGCAGTTATTCCGCCGATTTAAATATGCTCTGGCGAACAACTACGTCATCATTCGCTGGCGGATGATGCTCGGTATGTTCACTGGAGCGTATGGCAAAGTCGCTCAGTTTCTGCCTCTGCTAACGCTGGTGCCGTTTTATTTCAGTGGTCAAATCGAGTTGGGTGCGATATCGCAGTCATCTGGTGCTTGCGCTGAAATTCTCGGTGCCCTCTCGCTGATCGTTTCGCAGTTCGATTCGATCAGCATGATGTTCGCTTGCAGCAACCGTGTCGGCGAATTGCGTAACGAAGTGAAGGCAATCGCTCTCGATGCAAAATCGAACAGACAGCGGATCAAACGTCAGGAGCGTGAGAACGTGTTGCTCAAGATCGAGAACATGGATCTCTACAGTCCTGGCGGTGAAAAGCTCCTCGTTGCCGGTCTCAATTTGGACCTGCAGCCGGGTGTCAGCCTGCTTGTTCGTGGTGCGAGTGGTTCTGGGAAGACTTCGATTCTCAGAGCGGTCGCGGGATTGCCATTGTGGGATTACGGCTGCGGCAGTATTGCCGTTGCCCCGCATGGTAGAACGATGATGCTGAGCCAGCTTGCCTACACTCTCAGTGAAGGCACTCTGCGCGAACAGCTGCTCTATCCGATGGCGGTCGATGTTTCTGACGACGAACTGGTGGCAAAACTGAAGCTGGTCAATCTATCGACTTTGCTTGAGCGCTTCGCCGATGAGTCCAAGAAAAGCGTCGCCAACTGGGATGTGATGTCTGATAGCGAGCGCAATCATTATCTGCTCGGACTCGTTCCGAACTGGGATTCGCTATCGGGCGGTGAGCGGCAGAGGCTGATGGTAGCCCGAGCACTCGTCAACAAGGTCGTACTGGTGCTGGCTGATGAAGCCACGTCTGGTCTCGACATTGCGAACGAGCAGCTGCTTTATGCTGCGATGAAGGGACATGGAATCACGATGCTTAGCGTCGGTCATAGACCGAGTCTGGTGCCGTTCCATGAATACGTTATCGAGCTTCTCAACGACGGACACGGTGGTTGGCGGACGATGCCGGCTAGCGAGAGTCAGTGGTGAAAAAACAATGGAGGGCGTTGGTGACGTTATCACTAATGCCCTCCGTTTTTTTGTGATCTTAAAATAAGGTACGATTGTCGTGTGTTTGTCGGGCGCCTTTTGATGCTTTTCTTTGTAACAATCATTTTGGGCAAAGTTGACGAGGATGATTTGAACGTGAATGATAGCGACGAACCGTGTGATGATGAGGTTACAGGCTATTGTATGAAAAGTTCGGTTTCGCTTTGATCTCCGAGGCGCCTCACGAAGACTGGGGTAATCCAGTAGTACATCAAAAGTTCGAGTTGATCCTGCAGCCCTAGAAGCATAAAGAAGTGCGACTAAACCGAATAAAGCTTCGATTTGAATCCGTTGCCGCCCTCAGATGATAAGTACTCTGCACACAAGTCGGCATGCGCAATTAAGGATTCGATATCGTCACCGTGTTGTGGGAAATTTGCAATACCGATGCTAGCTGTTACTTTTATTTCGTGCCAACGATATGTAATTGTAATGGCTTGGAGGCTTTGTTTGATGCGCTCGGCTGCAGCCATTGCTTGTTCTGCCGAAGTTTCAGGTAGAAGGATCAAAAAAGAACCCTCGGCATAACGACCGATCATATCTAGGTCTGAACGGCATGTTGCTATTAGTTTTTCTGAAGCTGCAGACATCATTTGATCAATGACTAAAACTCCATGCTCGCTGCCAATTGCTAGAAGTCGATCCAGGCTAACAACCAAAATGGATAGCTCACGTTTGTAGCGAGCGCTTCTTTTAACTTCTCTGTAGAACGTTCGAATGAGATAACGAAAATTATAAGTGCCGGTATCGTGATCGTAAAAAGCCAATTGGTCTATTTCATCATCAGTCAGCGAACTTTCAATTTCTTCGTTGGGCACTGGCACTGAACTATTTGCAGCATCAAGCACGTCTCGTTCATTGACGTTGAACGAAAGTTGTTTGCGAACATCAGTTACACGCTTTAAAAAAATGCTTTCGTTTTTTGTGAATTTGGGGTCTATCCAAGGTTCAGCCATAAATAGAACCTCTTCAATCTTCGCCTGTGTTCATTTTACCCAATTCTTCAGGAATGTACGCATTCCGACCGCCTACCCGACCTGGATTTTTGAAAAATAAATATTTGAGCGATTGTCCTAGTTCGTCTATTTTAGGAAAAGATATGTCAAAGAGGAAAGCACGGGCAAACCGTGTCGTGGCGCTGACTCCAAATTGGGGAATCAGCGCCTCGAGTCAGCGAATTGTCCGTTGCTTAATCGGCGGCACAGAGTACCAGTTTGCGCCTGAAGGCAACATGACGTCGAATCACCGCTGCTGTCGACGGCGACGTATCAAGGCTGCCTGAGAGGGATTCGAGCGCCGTCAAGGCTGCCGAATTACTCATTCCGGCAACCTCGATAATGCCTCTGCTGGTGTTGCACCGAAGCACCAGTCGCCCTTTGCCGACAAGTCTGGGTATCCGATTCGGAATTGTTGGCGTCTGCGCGCTCTTTTGCCAGAACAGCAAGCGATCCTCGAAAACCAGGCTGGTGATACCAGGCTGGTCATCGAAGTCGGTTTCGTCGTCATCATCGTCGCCATCAACGTGCGTGTCGACAGTTTTGCTTTGTTCCACCAGCTGCTGGGCGGCAATCTGGCGCGACAACGCAGTTTTGTAGGTGCGTTTCGACGTCGATGTGTCGCCATTCTCGTCGACACGGTTTATGACCATGTCGTATTTCGTGGTGCCATCGACTGGTTCGTTGTGCATCGCGCTGACCTGGTCGACGACCCGGTGGACGATGCCAGTCAGTGTCGCGCGGGATTTCTTGACGAGATTCTCAAGCATTCAACGCTCCTATGTTGTGAAAGTTACGCTGGTAGAACTCAAGCGACTGCTGCCCGACGTGGCGCAGACAGATGCTTGAGATTTGAAGATTTTTGCTTCAGCTTTTGCTCAAGCCCCTTTTCAGCATGCCGCGGTCTTCCCAGGTCTCTTTGACCATTTTGCGGTAGCTGATTTCAGACGCGCGCTGCTCACCCAGTACACGCAGAATGAAAGCATTGATGGCATCAACGACCGCTGCCACTTGGGCTTTCGTGCTGTTCAGCGGACGTTGAATTTCGACTTCCATGAATCGTCTGCTGAACTTTTTCTTCAGTCCTTTGGGATTATCCAGAGCAATGGAAGCCCTATGCTTGCCGACCGGTCCCGCGAAGTAACGACGCTTCTTGGTGTAATACGGAATCGGGTCGCCGTTGTTTGCTTCGATGGCACGCATCAACATGTCCAAAGCAAACTCTGGAGTTACTGAAGGCTCGGTCTCCTGACGCACGAAGTCTTCGAGTTCGCCAGTGATCGGGTGACACTTCTTGCCCGTGTAGCAGTCGATGGGGTCACAGGAGATGCTGGTGGAAACGACTTTCTCGCGAGCATCGAGCGTTTTCTCGAAACGCACACGACTGGTCACAGACTTGCTGGGCTCAACAAAGTCCACGATGCGAGTCGTCTTTTCGAAGTTGTAACCGTGACCATAGAGCCACTTCATCACGCTTTTGACTTCGGCTTTGTTCTTGAGAGCGACTTTTACTTCGATTTCCAGGTGTGACTTGGCGCTCTCTGCGGCTTGGCTGGAAGATGCACGGCGCGAATTGCTTTTGCGGACATTGCGGGTCATGGTCTTGCCTCCTAGTGAAAAAACAGTGAACTAGCTCGTCAGTCAGGATTGAGTTCTGCAGCGCGAGCTAGACCAACTGCGGAGGCAAGGGCTTGCTTTGCAGCAGCTCTTACCTTTCGCGAATGTTGATCACAGGCTTAGCGCTTGCGGAAGCGGATGTGCCAGGTCGGCCAGGTCGCAATGCACTCCCAGCGCCCTTTGCGATAGTGCCAGGTGTGCTCTTCGGGCAGTTGGTCGCGCCAGCCTTTCTGAGTCAGGCGATCGAGGGTTCTGTGAAAGACCTCTGCTCGCTCGCTCACCACAAGGCGTTTGTTGTGCGGGTTCTCGTGTATTACCTTCACCCGCAGTTTCGAGCCTTTTTCGATCACTCGTTCTTTGGCGCCTTTGGGCCAATACCGCAGTTCTTCGATGGGCAGGCGCGCCCTACCAGCTTCACCGATGTCGAGAAGAAAGCTATGCACGGTGCCTTCGCCATCGCGCAAAGGAGCGATGATGGTGGCATTGAATGAACCCTTAGCCATTTTTAGCTCCTGTTTTCGATGCAGATTTGGCATTGCCAGACAAGGTTTGGTCCTGTTCTGGAAAAAGCGGCAGCTGCTTTTCGTCAGCGGCAACTTTGCGACGGCGATGCTGATGCGTGGATGCAGACCGCGCGGTCATGGCTGCAACAACTCCTTGACCAGCGACTTCGACCTTGACCGTCACCGTGACTGCAACATCGGCAGGCGCGGCGGCAACTGGAGGTGGCGGAGTCACTGCCTGCGGTGCCGGTGTGGCAGCGACGGCAGTTGATGTTGACTTGGTCGCAGCAGGGGCGGCGGTGGTATCAGCGGCGGGCAATGGAATTCCATCGCGAGGCACCTCATAGCCGCTGTCCTGCGAATACCAAAACGCCTGTCGACGTACGAGCGTCGAGAGGTGGCTCATCAAGGCTACCGCGCGTTCGCGACGGGCGGCAGGACCGACGTAAGTCGGCTCGATCGCACCACGCTTGCGCAGAAGAAACCGCCGAAACTTTTTGCCGTTCCAGACGCTCGCCACGATGAAGCCAGAGAAAGTCACCTTTTCGCCGAAGCGAGGACGTTCGCCGGGCTTGTTGACGTTGTGCAGACGAATGTCGCCTACTTCCAGTCTGGCTGGCATGCGAGCACGAGGATTGTCCTCGGCCAGGATGCCGTCCAGAAACACAGAGCCCGAGAGCACAATCGGCTCGTTCGTCGGTGTAGCGTTTTTTCTCTGAGTCATGACAGCTCCTGTTTATTGGTTTGCAGAGCAAAACGGTGCGAAGAGGCAGTGCCTGAGCGCCTGTCTCTTCGCGTTGGTGATATGGTGCTTACTGCTTGCGCAGCATCAATAAAGTTGCGGACCCTGCAGTTTGTAGAGCCAGAAGCTGACAGGGCAGGCGGCGGCAAGCATTGCGAAGTACCACAATCCGATGCCGAGGCGCTGAGGCATGGTCAGCGGAAACGACGTGGCTGTGGCAGAAGTGACTGCTGCGTCGGCTTTGTCGTTTATTTGGACCGTCGCCATGATCTTGGCGGCGCGCTCTTTTCCGAGCCAAGGCGTGAGCACCACTTTGTACGCTAGCAGGATGTAATATTCGACATCGACCAGCGCCATCACCGCAAAGCCACCGGCGAGGAGCAGATACCACAGGGGACCATGTAACACTGCACCTGCGGCGACACCAGCGCCAAAGGTCAGCATCAGCCGTTTATTGGTCAGAAGCCCGGACATTAAGAGCGTGCCAACCGTGATTGCCGTAAGCGTGTTGTCACCGTAGACTGGCACGCAGAGCGCGGCGACATATGGAGCAAAGGCGACCAATCGCGGTGCGATTTTGCAGACCACACGTCCACCATCGAGTGGATTGACCGGAATCAGATTGAACAGATTCAGGAGAAAACCCATCGTCGCCATCCAGAGCCAAAAGTGCGACTCGGAGCCGGTGCAGTACCAGCACGCCAAGCACGTGATCGACAGCAGAAAACCAGCCGTCGGTCCGCCGAGTGCGATGAGGGAGTTTTTGTAATCGCTGCGCGGGTCTTCGTGTGTCACCCAGGCGCCCACGAATGGCAGGAATTTTGGCAACGACACGCGCAGTCCCAGCCACTTCGACGTGAAGTAGTGACCGAGTTCATGCACGAGAAAATGCACCATCATTCCCAACCCGGCAATCCATCCCATCCACGCGCCGTAACTCGCGAGAGAGAATAGGAACGTGATAACAGGCGCGAAGATTGCCGACTTCATTGCGAAAAGGAGAATCACCTGCCACTTGGTGTAAGCAACCACCAGCAGTGGCAGGAACCAGGTCCTCAGACGGGTGAAAAAGCCCTTTTGCGCCGCGGTAGTTGGAGAGGTAGTCTCACGAACTTCGGTCATGGGGCTCGTCCTTTCGTCTGAGCTCGAGGGCGGTACAGCTTGTGCTGCACCTGTAATGCCTATGTCGTAACAGTCTTGGACATGACGATGCCGTCCTGCCGGTGCTCGTATTCGCTCGAGAGAAAGTCCCAACCGCGACGCGCGTACATCGCAACGCTGTCGAAAGCGTTGATGGTGCGCTCGGTGTCGAGATAGATTTTTCCTTCGAGCATGTCCGGATGCCCGCAGCGGTGAATGTGCGCGGCGTGACGCTCAACTTCGGCGATCAGTATGGAGCCGATGCCGAGCTTCTTGTAGTCCGGATGCACCACGAGACCAGCGAGCCACGGACCGCAATCGTGCTCGGAGTTGTCGCGACGAACGAGACTGGCGCTGCCAACGACTTCGCAGCCGATGCAGGCAGCGATTGTCCAGGGGAGCGAGGAGGAGTGCTCACCGCGCGGGTCGGCGAGATAACCCCATTTTGCGGGCTTGGAGCCAGTCCAACCGTAGGGGGCAAAGAGCTGACGAATTTGCGCGACCATCAGTTGACGGTCCGCTGTCTCTTGAGTGCAGAGCACTGCGAGCCAAAGACCGGGATGCGCATTAGCTTTGGGGCTGTTGTGGCGATCAGTCATTTTGTTTCCCTTCGAGGTTGATATTCTGTACGACTGTTTGCCGAAATGCTGTCGTAGCAGCATTTGGGAAAACAGTTCGGTGGAAAGGCTCAGTAAGCCAATTTCCACCGAGCGATATGCGGAACGAGAGGTTGCAGATTGGTTAATACGACTTGTCTGTCCACATATTATTTCCTCAGAACTGCGCCGCGACGAAGCGTTCAATCGCTTGAGCCAACGGCAGATAGGTTGTAGTCGAAGCAGCGCAACGAGCAAAACGCCCTTGAACGCCGTACACAGACTGAAATACTTGGTCGCGGAATGCATCGACTTGGTCAGCGGGAATGCCCAGTTCGATGGCATCAGATGAGGCGGCGGCGCGGGTGTCTTCACGAGTCTGCACAGTCTTGTGGCCACGCTTGTGACCATGCGCACGAGAAATCGCTTCTGCATCGACGACGGGTGTCGCACAAGCATATTGCTCGATGCTTTCCAGAAAGGACAACGCTTGCATACCGTTCGACACCGAATCGGGAAGATCGGACGGAGCGCGTTGACCAGAGCCTTGCAGAGTGCGCAAAGTGTCGCCATTGAATTTGAGATTGAGGCGCACATCAAGGCGATATTTGCCGGGGCGATTGGTTTTAATCAGCTCCAGGCAGGCGATGTATTGGGCGAGGATTTGTTGGTGCTGAGTGGCATCCACCTCATGCTTTGAGTGTTTCATGGCAAGTCTCCTTAGCCGCGCCCGGAATGCAATCTATGCGCTTCCGGGCGCGGCGACGATTGACGAAAGTTAGTAGCCTTCCAGCTAACTCTGGTGGTAGATCTTGGTGAGAAGCCGCTCGTCGCCGAACGCGTCGGTGTTGATCATGCCGTTGCGCTCGTAGCCGAGATTCACGTACATCCGCTCGGCGATGGGATTGGCTGTGAACAGGTGGAAGATGCGCGACTGCGTCTGTGCGAAACTCGCCACATGCTCGTCGAGCTCTTTGACGATCCGGCGACCGATGCCCTGACCGCGCAGACCATGGCCCGAGCGAACATTGACGCCGCCCCAGAGACCGTCGCCGCCGAGGTTGTTGTCCCGTTTCACGAAGCGGTCATCCGGAGCGATGGTGCCCGTGGCGATGACGACGCCGGTGAAGTAGTGCATCCACACGAACGTGCCGTAGAGATCCGAAGCGAGGAACTCGGGGTCTTCGTTCTGTTCGAGGATCCAGCTCCAGAAGCCCGGGATGACCTTGCCGTCGACGATGCGGTCTTCGCCGTACTCGCCGTCCTTTTCCATCGTCATATTGGTCACCCAATCTTCGAAAATGGACAGGCGCGTGGGCTCCGACTTGAGTTCCGAGAAGCGGAAGCGACGGATAGCTTTCGGGGTGAATTCATTCGACATGATGTTCTCTCTTTCTGATGAAATGAAGTTTCGAGGCGCGAAGAAAGATTCGCGACAGCTTTTGGCGGCCGCGAATCTCAGTTGGTAAGCGAGTTTTTTCTTGGTGTTACTTCTGCCGACGGAGCTTGCACTCGACATTGCAGAACTGGCGGCCGACAACATGGCGGGTGCCGTCTTTCGTAGTCCTGACGCGCACCACTTCGATTTGGCGCATGACCCGGTGCTTCGAACGAGGTGCGGTGAGCAGACCGCGAAGTTCCTCGGCGAGCAGAGCATCGTCAGCACGCTTCTTGGCGGCCTGGCGACGCTCGCGACTGACGCTCATGTCGCCGGTGTCTTTGTGCCACCAGCCGTTCTCGGTGCGACCGATACGACCGCTGACGCGCTTGATGGTGCCGCCGCTGATGGCACGGAAGCCATGGCGACGTTCTTCAGGCGAACTGAAGCCGTGCGTGAGGATGTGCATCATGGTGGCGTCAGCGGTGGCGGGAATGCGGTCGGTGTCGGTGTGATAGGTCATGTTCGTAAACTCCGTTTGCAGAGGTTCATTAAAGGTGAAAGCAGAAGGCGGCATCATGTCGCCTTCTGCGCAGTGCTCATCGGTCCTGAGACCGCTGAGATTTCGTCAAGCCGCTTGGCGCTGCGACTTGCTGTTGTTGGCGTTGGCAGGCGAGTTCAGAAACCTCTGACCCTGCCGACACGCGAGCTTGACCGGGCAGCCGTTGCAATGCTTACCTGCCGTGCGCGGAGGCACACGGTCAGATACCCTTGCTTGCTCCACCCGGTTGATGATCTCTTGCACATCCCTGAGCTGCTCGATGGCGACCTCTGGAGAATCCAGCGTCTCCTCCCAGAGAGTCCCGCCATGGACGAGGTTTTTGATGACCATCTTGATGCGAAATTCACCCTTCTCTTCGATGAATTCGAGCAAGCCGAACGTGCGAGCCGTATCCTTCAGCCAGCCGGGTACGTAGTTGCGGTCGGTCCAGCCAAGGACTTGGACGAAGTCACCTTCTTCGTCGCTGAGCACCTCCACACGGTTGGGCTGAAAGAGAACGGTCCAACCAGTTTCGGTATTGGTCCATCTCCTCTGCACGCCCATCTCCAGGTCGATGCCTTCCTCCAGTCCAGCAAGGCGCGCTTCGGCGATCTTGCGGGCTTTGCGGATGATCAACTTCTGTTCCGACAAGGTGCGCGTGGCAACCTTCTCCTGGACTTGCGCAGCCGCTTTCTTCTGGTCGTCTTTCAGCAGGCTGCGGGCGACGTCCTTGACGAGACGCCTGTGCTTGCGGTCATCGCTGCGCATCGCTTCGGCACGCTGGCGCAACTCGGGGGTGGTCAGCGCCGAGTGAGTGCAGAAACGAGCGAGCATCAACTGACGGACTGAGATTTCTCTGTTCTGAGTATTGGCCATGGTCTCTCTCCACTAATTTGAATTGGGAATGATTTCCCCAGCATGTCCCCATTTGGACGTACCAGCACTGCATTTCAGCAGCCCCACCGCAGTTTGGTGCGGATAGGGGATACGTGTGGCACATCATGTCGTTTGATGTGCCACACGCTTCTTTCGTAGATATTAGGCGGTGAGCAGCTACTTCTTGCCCTTGCCCTTGTTGCCACCACCGCCACCGCTGCTTCCCTGCATGGAGGCGCGGATGCGCTGGTCATCCGCCCTACGCGCAGCGCGCTTGCTGTCCTGCACCGCACGCGCGTTCACACCGCCGATGCCGTCGCGGGTGACAGTGATGGCCCGACCGGAGAGACCGAGCACCTTCACTTTGAGGTTATTGCCCTTCTTGATCGAAGTGGCGGCCGTTCCACCGAGATTTTCGGAGGGCAGCACCGCCTCGGCGCCGGAAGCGAGCACGAGCCTGAAGCCGGCGTTGCAAGGACCGATGACCTTCGCGGTGACAATGGCCCCCGCAAGGTCGGCAGTCTTCTGCAGCGCAACCTCGATTTCGCTGAATGTCAGGCGAAGGTTGAGCGGCTTGTGCTCGAGCTCAGCGCTGAGGACGACGACATTCACCGGGTCGTTTTCCTTGAGTTCCGAATGCCGCTTGCACTGGTCGCCAGACGACATCTCGTTCACGAACAGCACGCCCGACATACCGTTGCCGATGTCCAGGAAAGCGCCGAAGTGGGGAAGCGCGGTGACGCGCCCCACGACTTGAGTACCGACGAGACTCTGCGCGTGCGCAAAGCTAGCCGCCAGACGCTCGCTGAGGTCGAACCGAGCGGGGCTCGACTTGAAGTCGGTCTTGGTGAGCATCGCCTGGAATTCGTCGCCGCGCTTGAGACCCTGCAAGCGGTTCGCCTGCTCGGCCTCATTGCCGCAGAAGTCGCGCTCGCGAATCATCCCGACGCACGAACCGAAGGAGAGGAGCGCGCCGTGGGGCTTGTTCGAGCCCTTGTCCGAGAGCACCTTCACGACCTTGCAGTCGACGATGTCGCCGACAACCGGAGCCGCGAAGTGCCGGGGAGCCGAAGCCGACGAGGTGGCGGCAGTGGCGGCGAGAGCGATGTTGGTGTCGTTGATGGTCATGACCAATTCTCCACATTTGAGCTTCAAGAGAGGGTTGGAGACATGTGTATTCAGGAATTTGTTGAATTCAGACGAGGACTGGTGCTATATCCAGTGTCGACGCTAGGTCCTGTAATGACCGACCGGGTGCATCGATGATCAGCCCGAGTAAGGCGAACAAATCATCGAAACGTAGTCTGATGCCAAACTCGATATCGTTGACATTGGTCAATCCCATGCCCAACATGCACGCAACCGACACACGCTTTTGACCAAGCAAGAGCGGAGCCAGATTGGTCAGATAGAATGTACGCAGTCCCTTGCCCGAAGGCGTCGCAGCCAACTGCTCGACGACCTGGTCGATGGATTGGTCATCGTGCTTGCATGCTTCCATGAAGAAGTAGGCGGTCTCAATCAAAGGACGCATGTCCTGCTGGCTGCCCGAGAAGGTGGTGTGATCGACGCAGTTCAAGACGCGGGTCCGCACGGTAATGCTGGTCTCGCTCGCGGCGACAATCATTCCGCCATAACCAAGCTCGAATTTCACCATGCTGTACAAGGCCTTTTCGGGCGACTCATGTCGGACGATCGGCTCGCATTCTGCACCGTTGTTGCGACGATTGATGATTTCAATCATTGGGTCACCTCTATTTGCAGATTCAATGACATGGGATTTTTTTCCGGCGAATCCGGAAGTTGTTTCCCCAGCATGTCCCCATTTGGACGTACCAGCACTGCATTTCAGCAGCCCCACCGCAGTTAGGCGCGGATAGGGGATTATCTTTGAAGTAAGTTGGAAACAAGCAATTGCGCTTGTTTCCAACAGTTCGTTGGCAGGAACTCAGGCCGCTTCTGCGACTTCTTTGAATTCGGTCTTATCGACCATGCTGGCGAAGGCCCACCACTCAATGATCGACTTGTCCAACGAGACGACGCATTCGCGGCCTTCCATGTCAGCGATGTTGAAGCTGCCTGAAAGATCCAACAGACGATGCGCGGCTTCGCCGGTGACGTGGTGATTCGCGGCAGTAGTGCCGTTCTTCAGAACCGTTTTGAACGCAATGCCGGGGGTGCCAGCGGCGCTTGCATCGGTGATGACAGCAGCAACGTCGCGCATGGTGGCGAGTACATAGGTCATGGTCTTCTCCTGTTTCAGCGTGTTTTTTGCGTAAGTCGCATTGCCGATTGATGGTTGGAGACCCACAACATTAGCTAATCTTTCGTCAGCCAAAAGATTAGCTAAAGGTATTGCGGGATTGGCAGCTTGAGTTGGACACAAGTATTCGCGCTTGTATCCAACTCGATGTCGACGGCGAGAGTTAGCCGGCCTTGTGCGTGACGACCAGCGTCTCTCCCGGGCAAATGTCCAGCCGATAGTTGCGGCCGACGAACTGCAGAACCCACACACCACCCGTGCGCTGCGTGGCAAGCAGATTCTGCCGCTTGTTGGCGGTGAGGCTGTTGTACGTGGTGTACGAGCGGAAGCTGTTGTAGCGGTCGCCGGCGCTTTCGAAAGCGATCGAGTAGATGAACGGAGTGTCGCGGCAGATGACCGAGACCTTGCCGTCCGCCTGGTGGGTGAATTCCAGGCTGCAGGTGACCTCGCGCGCATGAATCGCCGAGTTCAATCGCTCACCGGAGCCGATGAAGAGCATCTGGCGAGTCGCACCACGGGCGATGCGGATGCTGGTTTCCTGATGAGCCGGTGCGTGCGCTTCGAAGTTGAGCGCGGGTTCGCGGAGGGTGTTGTGGGCGAAGGCGGCGCCGAACATGCTGCTGATTCCGTAGCTCATGATAGTCTCCTGTCGTTTTAATGGTGTGAGATAGTTCGCGTAGTCACGCAGACGATGCCCGTTTAGTTCGTGGCATCATCGGCGGTATCAAACTTTCCACATTCGCGCGCCGCTGCCCTGATTGAGTACAGGTCAGACAGCATGAAGGCGTTACCTTCGTCGAGCTCCGCGGAAATAAAGTTTGCCATCGCCTCTTCGTCGCAGATGGTGAAGTTTCTTGCCGCGCTGCCGACAACGTGAGTTGCAGCCAGCTTCACAGCAATTAAGAACGGGTCATCTGCGATTAAGCCCATGCAGTCTTCATATTGTTCACGCCGGTCGGGGTCAGTCAGGCGTTCGATGTCTTCCGATAGTTGTTTTGCGATTTGCGCCATGGCCCGCCGGAAAGCAGCCTGAGGTGTCAGATGTTCAACGCACCCAGCGACAAACGTTGCCTGATTGATGGTCCTTGCGATGGCTGCTACGATGGAATCTTTCCTCTCGATGCCGCGAGGAAGATCATTGTTTGCTTGCAGTGTCGCGCGTCGAACAGCCTCGGAAAGGTCTTTTCCGTCGGCATACACAATCTCGTTGAAAGCCTCTTCAGCAGCAGTTAACAGTTGCTGGCGGATTTCTTTGGCATAGGGAATCATCGGAATTCTCCATGTGATGTTTCACGCTACTAATTCAGAATGTATTTTTAGTCAGTCACGCATGGCGACTGACTAAAAATACATTCTGCAACTCACCGTTTCCGATGAGTTGAGAATGCAAAGTAACTGACCGTTGGAAGCAAGCATTGCTGCTTGCTCCCAACCAATCAGCAAGCCTTCCTCGGTCGACGACGACCTCAGTTAGCTCTTCTTCATCGTCTTCGGCTGCACGTCCTGGGCATTGAGCTTGTAGACGTCCAGACGCTTCACGTCGGCCTCCCACTGCTCGGTGATGGCAAGCAACATCTCCATCGCCGGCGCATTGAGAGCGTCGAAGACCTTCGTCGGGTCACCACCAGCATCCACCTGATCCTTCAGCTCTTCACAGAAGGCAGCGCCGACCGTGAGGAAGAAGGTGTGGTAATCAGGCGAGAGCTTGCCGTCACCTGCACGGAGCTTCGCCCTGACGTCGTCGACCTTTTCGTGCATCTTCGGCGTCAGGTTGACCAGCTCCTGCAACGTCATGCCGTTCAGGCAATCCGTCGGCGTTTCCAGATGTGCCTTGACGACAAGCTTGCAGCACTTGTCGTAGTCGGCGACACTGGCGGAGAGCGTCGGCAGTTGCGGCTGCTTCGGCGCGGGCTTCGGTGCAGCTTTGGGCTGTCCGTTAGTCTTTGCTTCGTCAGCCTGGGTCTTGCCCGCGGGCTTGGCAGGCGTCTTCTTCTTCGCCGGAGCCTTGGCCTTTGCGGGGACCTTGGTCTTCGACGCCGGAGCTTTCGCCTTGGACGCCGGCTTCTTCGCCGTCGTCTTGCTATCGACCAGGCTGTCGTCGTCCTGATCGTCGCCCTTTGGCACCTGTCCGACCCAGGTCATCCGAGTCGGGGTGGGAGTGCCAGACTCGGACGCCGCAAACGCTCGCGCGTAAGCGCCCGCCTGCGGATAGTTCATCAGGTCGGCGATTGCCGCTTGCCACGAGCCAATCCGCGGTCCATCTTGCGGATGCGGCTCGAGTCTGATTTGGAGCTTGCCCTCTTTCGTTTTCACGATCGAGTACGACGAGCCCATTCTCAGAACATGGTCCACGTGGTCCATGTCACCGACTGCGACTTCCGTCATCGCCGCCAGGTACAGAGCAAACGAGATGATGAAGCACCATGCTCCGGTCGCACGCATACCCCAGTTGTCGGCATCCTGCTCCGGCAGCTGGTTCATGAAGACCATGGCCCAGAAGGTCGCAGAAGGAATCTTCTGCTCGCCGAGCATGACGAACTCCTCGTCGAAGACGAGAGTGCCGTCCGCCGCCGCCTTCATGATGGTGTCGGCCGACAGCTTGCCGTAGGTCTGCATGTAACCCTTGATCACGGCCTGCAGCAGATGCCCGGTTTCATGGGCATAGATGCCGATGATCAAAGGCAGCAGCTTGAGCAGGTTCCACGGAATGAAGGCGATATGCCCACCCCGCGGACCGAGTGCTCCCGAAGCCATCGGCATGACGGCCGGACCGGAGTCGAACGCTCCAATCAGAACCGGCAGGACGACGTCACCGACCGACACGTTGATGGTGGGAATCAGCTGCTTGATCTCGCCCTTCGTCCCGATTTCGTCGAGTTTCAGGTTGCCGGTGAGCGCCAGAAACAGATTCGACGTCACGATCGCCCGCACGATGCGCAGCTTGTCCTTCAGAGCCGGATCGAGGCTCTGACGGAAGCCGGTGGTCCATATCTGGATCGTCGACAGAATCGGCGCCAGTTGCTGACCAATCAGCTGCAACGCTGCCTGATACAGTTGACCGGTCGACGCATCCGCATAGCGGTTGCGCAGTTCCTGCATCACCTGGGGCAGTGCCGCGATGACCTGACTCTGCGCGGGCAGAAGCTGGTCACGCAGCGAGTCGGCGATCTCGAAATACTCCGGCGACAGCAAGTGCTTGTCCGTCACCAGAGTATTGTAGTCCCGCTCGAAGAACGTGTGAACGGGCTGGGCGAACATGTCGTCGATCATCACGCCGGCGATCATGTGACCGATTCGACGTTCGTTGGTCACCTTCTTCGTCGGCGCCTTTGCCTTGATGAAGCGAATGACTTTCGGCGTCGGCACTCCCATCGGTTTCGCGTCGAAGTGCCGAAGCACGGTGACGTCGATTTCGTAGTGGTTGTTCTTGGTCAACCGGACGGTCGGGAGCTGGTAGCCCTCGCTGTCCGCGACTTCGAGCGCGTTGGCGACGAGCTGATTGAGCGGCATGAAGGCATAGTTTTCCTTGCCGCCACCGACGAAGAAGCTGGAACCGCCGAACATGCCCTGCGTGCTGCAGTGCGTGTGCGGTTGGTCGAAGTCCGGAGCAGCCAGCTCGTAGTTAATGGCGATTTTCTTTGACTTAGTCATGATGTAGTCCTTTCAGTTTTTGATTTGCAAACAGTTGGAATTGCCTGCTGGTCTGTTTGCGCAACCAGCGGCAAATTGGTAAAAGTCGATACGAAACGAGCAGCCAGACTTCAGCGGATGCTGTTGTCTGGCTGCTTAGCGGTTGGATGTTGTATGCGCTCGGCGGTATTGCCGGGCGGTATTAAGTTATCTGCGGCAGAGCATCTTTTCGATGCCGTCGGAGAGGACGCGCCGGCGACCATTGATGGTGGTGATGCGCGTCACCTGCACCTCGCGGGTGACCATGCGACGAACCGGCAGCGAATAGTCGACGTTGTCGCTCTGGGCGGTGTCACGCTTGGTGGCAGCGCACAGGCTTTTCTCGTACTGCTCCTTCTCGTCCATGCTGCGGAACCGCGTCTTTTGACCCTTCTTGGGCTCGACGCCGAAGACCTCGTCGAGCAAACGCTTGTGAGCGCGCTTGTCCGCCGTCTTGTCCTTGATGCGCTCGATATCCTTGTCATCACCGCGCAGGTTCATCCAGCGATTGGAATGGGTGCGGCCGTAACGGTCGAGACGCTTGACCTTGCGACCCGCGATCTCGCTGAAGCGAGAGGCGCGACGAGCCTTCATCGGGTCCAGCTGGAGGGTGAAGTCGGTGAAGTCGACGGAGAAATCCCAGTCGTACATATCGCCCGCCCAGAAGTGCGTGCGGTAGTCGAAGCTGGGGTCGAAGTGATTCGGCAAGCCGCCGAATTCGTTCACGGGCTCGTCGGCGTAGAGACCGAAGTCGTCGTAACCGAAGCCGTAGTCATCGAAGTCGACGTAGGCGGACTGATAGTGCTCGTCACCGAATGACTGGGTCATGGTGCGCAGATTGTTTCGCCCGTACCAAGCCTCGTGCTCGCCCCACATCATCTCTTCTTGTTCCAGCTTCATGATTTCCTCTTCGGTCATGGGTTTGGTGTTCCGCTCGTGACGGTAGGTGTTGAGCGAGATCTCGTGGCCGTACATGCTGTAGTCACGGCCGAAGTCGTCGTGGCCGTAATAGTCATCGTCGTGCCCGAAGTCGCACTGGCAGGAGATGCAACCGCAATCCAGACACCCTTCGTCCATGCGACTGTCGCCGAAATAGTGGCTCTCGTCCATGGCGTACAGGTCGTCGCAGCGGCACGACAAACGACCGCAGTCCGGACATTCGTCATCCATCCAGCGGTCATCCTGGTCGTTGTCGAAGGCGCCGGCGAGCTCGGCTTCGAGCATCTTCTGGTCGCCCTCGAGAAGCGACATTTCCACGCTCCAGTTGCGCAGCTCCAAATTCAATTCTTGAACAATCTGCCGTTCCACAGCAGCGCGCTTACGACCGGTCTTGCCAGTCCTGTTCATGCGGATACCATCGAATCGGATGGCGGCGGCGGTCTGCTTGTAACGCTTGATCGCTCCGTTGAACTTTCCCGCGAGAAAGCCGTTGTCCAGAGTCGAGAGACCGTCATTGTTCATCATGCACATGGTTGTGTTCCTCAGTCTTTGCTGAAAAATGTTGGTGGGCGTCAAAGACGCTTCCTACCTAGTTCACTACTTGAATCTCAGCCCGCGCAAGGCGTGTGCGATGCGCGGGCTGTCTTGCTTACTCCTTCTTCGTGATTAGTGCTTCTTCGCAGCCGCCAGGAATTGCAGCGCGTAGAGGAAGAAGTTGACGAAGTCGAGGAAGATGCTCACGGTGAGCCCGATCGCCTTCTCCCAGGTGTTCTCGCTTTGACCGAGCCAGAAGAAGTCGAACACGAAGTAGCCGGCAAACACGATCATCCCGAGAGCAGCGAAGCCCATGTTCACCTCGCGGCTCATGCGCACGAAAATGCGGATCAGACCGAAGATGATCAGACCGAACAGCGCGATGCCCAGGATGAAGCCCATATGCGAGAAATCGATGCCGCTTAAGAGACCGAATCCGCCGCACAGAGCCATGACGCCCGCAGTGCCTGCGAAGGCGCCGAAGACAGTTTGCCAGCCGAGATCTTCTGCGTAGGTTTCGATTGCAGGCCCCATGAAGAGACCGGTCACGAAGCCCCAGGCGAGAAGTGCGGCGACGCCGAGTTCAGGGGAGGCATGCGCTGCCAGAAAGACGCCTAAGCAGCCACCCATGAAGAGAACGAGGAGCACGATGAAGGCGACGAACGAACGAATGCCGCGGCCGAGGTAGGTGCCCAGAGCAGCGGTTGCCATCGTCAATGCAAGAAGAACACTGACCTTGGCGAAGAGTGTCGGGAAGAGCAGATCCATCGTAAATTCTCCGGTGGTGAACATAAAACGAAGCAGAGCAATCGCAGTTGCGCGAATTGTCCGAGGCTTCTTCGTTCTGAAAATGTTTGCCGAGACCTTGCAGCGGTAACCCAGAACCACCTTTCATCAACCCCATCTAAATTCAGCAAACAACCCCAAGTCTTCTTCGCAACAGTAAATCTGCAGAGAGGAAAATTGTGGTGGTGCGTTTTATTGCTGTTTTTTCGACGGGACCAATGAAATTTGAGATTGAGTTATGACCTCACCCTACGCACACTCACGCACAGAAACAAAATATAGCGCTGGGGCTGACATGTAGACAGAGCAAGGCTGCAAAATCCCCGCGTTGCCAAGTGGGCGCGTTTCTTGATTTTTTTCACGCTGTTTCTGTGCTACTTCGCGCTACTTTTGAGGCTCGTCCTCATGGTGATAACCGCAGCTTAGATGCTATTAACGACCTAGCGTACCCTAGCGCAACGGGCTAGTCATGCCAAAATAATGCGAGCGTTTAATAGCAGTCGCAATGAAAAAAGCAGCGAAGTGGAATTGAAAACAATGTTTGATCAAGGCAAGTCTGTCCGCCGTACCTCATTGGCCTGGCTAGCGCTAGGTTTGGCTACTCTATCAACGCCCGTTTCGTTCGCTCAAGACAACTCTTATCAGTCTAAGTTTAAAAGCGACGACTGGAGCGATTCTGAAATCGTCAAGCCTCAACCAACGCAACCAAAATCGAGCAAAACTCCGTCAGTAGTGCGTTCGAGCGATCCTCTTGACAGCCGCGCTAGCTCCCCTAACTCTGCGAACTTCGCTATGTCGTCAATTGGTACTATCGGTGCTGACAAGGACGACTGGCCAACAGAATTGCCCAGGTTAAGCGTTCGGGTGAAGGCCAAATCCACTGCGAAAGGTCCCCTTAAGGTGGAAGTGTCCGAATCAGTCTCGATTGTTGCAGCAAAAGTAGCAGCGCTGAAAAGAGCCCCTGAAGCCAAAGTCTATGAAATTGCCAAACAAGCTCTTGCTGATTCAAATTATCAGCTGGCTATTCCACTGTTTCAAATGCTCAGCGCTCGCGCACCTCGAGATCCGCGTTATTTCTATGGTGCCGGCCTCGCTCAAACAGCGTATGGAGCGCCTGATGACGCTTTCCCAAATCTCTTGATGGCTTGGCACCTGGGAGACAACCAGGTTTATGCCGATGCTGCCAATGAAATTACTGAGGAATTGAGAAAGAGAATGGACGGTACGTTCAAACTTACTTTTCAGTGGCAACGAGATGATCCGCAGGTGGTTCTCAATGCTGGAGCCAGGCTCTGGAAGCTCGGTTTGACCGCGCAGGCAATCCAGTTGTTTGAGTACAGTCTTCAGAATGACCCCATTTATCGTGGTATTGCTGCTTATAACTTGGGAGCAGTGGCCGAGCACAATGGCGATTTGAAACGGGCAGTCCAGTACTATCAATGGGCTCTCAAACAACGAGCGGCCATTCAAGCAGCAGCCAGTGCTCATCCTGAGATGGCGGCTGAAGTGGTGAGTATGGAAAAATTGTGTCCAACAATCTACATGGAGACGGCTCTTGCCGATGTACAAAATGAGCTGCATCAAGGCGAAGCAAGTTGGAACGGCTGGCCGCAGGCAACTTCTTACCCTCAATACTGGGCCTCTGAAGTCTGTCCTTTATGCGCTATTAGCCGCACATCAATCAAATATGAAGCAGGACAGTCGCAATTGCGCTAAGTTAGCAAATCGTGTGAATGCCGAGAATAGTCGTCTATATGCGAAATGACGCTAAAATGTTTAGCGTGGCTGTTTCAAAGAGTGGATGACTGGCGATTCTATGACAAAGCAAAATGACTGGCGTCTTGGCAATATATTGACTGCTCACTGTCTGGTCCCAGAAGCGGCTCTTGAAGAGGCTTTGCTGATAACGAGGCAAACCGAACTCCCTTTGGGAAGCATTTTGCTTTTGACCGGACATATCAACGAACGCGAATTGAGGGCAATTATTCAAGCGCAATCAATGTTGAAGGATGAGCTGGTCAGTGAAGATCTAATCAGCGCAGCCATGCCGATTGCGCGGACCAGTCGCGGCAGTTTCGAGACTGTGCTGAAACAATTGAAGTGGTATCGCGATTCCGATATAAAAACTAACCGTTTGGGTGAGTTGCTGCTTGCAGCTCATCTTGTTTCGCACATTGAACTAGCTAAAGGCCTTGCAAACAGTCGTTTGACCATGTTGCCGCTGGGACGAACGCTTGTGATGACAGGCTCGCTGACTCCCAGGGTCTTAAAGCAAGCTTTGAAAATTCAGGAAGACATTCGGCTTAAAAGCGTTAGTCGCGACGAAGGCATTGATATGCTCGCTGATTTATGTCAGCGTAATGAGGTCATCGCTAAAGAAACCAGAGCCAGTCATTCTGCAGTCAATCTGCGCGAGCCACTGGTGCTGGGTGATTTGCTCGTTGAATCTGGTGCGATTTCAGAATTGGAATTCCTTGTTGCACTGGAGGAATCAGTGCAACAGAATCAGCGCGTTGGACAGTGGCTAATTGAAAAAGAATTGGTGATAGGGCCTATTATGAAGGCTGCTCTGGATTTGCAGCGACTGGTGCGGATATCTGTTGTCAGTCGCAATCAGGCTATATCGGCTTTGCATGCCATGCTTGAAACTCCGGTGGGACTGCGTAAAGCCATTCACTGCGAGTTGCCGGTCAATTCGGTTGGACGCACAATCAACAAAGAAGCCATGGCTTTTATGAGTAGTCATCTCACTGGTATGTCGCTGCCAGATTTGATGAAAAAAATGTCTGACTCGGCAGAGCGCATTAAAGATGCTGGTATATCGCAAGCGGGACCTGCAGCTGGTTTGCTCGCTCGCAGCGGTGACGCGTTCAGCACGGTAGACGAAATTGCAGAGCAACTTTGCGACTATGTTTATTGTGGTGGATTGCGTGTCGATCAAGCACTCGTATTGTTGCAAATCTGCGCGAAAGACCAGTGCAGCGTGCCAGAGGCTCTCAGTAAATTGAGCTGGATCGTCAACGTTCCGCTCTATAGCACTGATGAGAAGACTAATAATGACGAAAAAACATCACCATTTATGGTTCAAACTGCTTGAACGTATTTTATTTTAGTTCACGGGATCGCTGATTTTGATCATCAACTTGCCGGTGTTGTCGCCGTCAAACAGCTGATTTAGCGCTTCTGGAGCTTTCTCTAAACCTTCGACGATTGTTTCTTTGTATTTGATTTTCTTTTGGAAGACCCATTGACCTAATTGCATTGCTCCCTCTTTGAAGCGGGCGGCGTAATCAAGAATAATAAAACCTTCGATACGGGCTCGTTTTATGAGAATTGGCGTGAGGCTGATTTGCGATTTGGTGACATCACCATCGTTGTAACCCGATATCAATCCACAGAGAACGATGCGTGCTTTCAAGTTAAGCTTGCTGATGATGTAATTCATTATTTCGCCGCCGACATTTTCAAAACTGATGTCGATTCCGTTCGGGCAAGCCGCTTTGAGCTGTTCTTTCCAATCTGCATTCTTGTAATTGACAGCGGCGTCAAAACCTAATTCGCTCGTCAGCCATTTGCATTTTTCGTCTGTGCCGGCTATCCCCACAACTCTGCAACCTTTGATTTTAGCGATTTGGCCAACGATGCTGCCGACGGCACCAGCTGCGGCCGATACAACCACTGTTTCCCCTGTTTTTGGTTGACCAATTTCGAGCAGTCCGAAATAAGCCGTCAGACCAGTTGTGCCACAGGGTCCAAGCATCGCTGTTAGCGGTATAGGTAATCCCTTTGGTAGCACTTGTGGTGGCATTTTTTCATTGCCTGTGATCAGTAGGTAGTCCTGCCAGCCAATCAGTCCCGAAACAAAATCGCCTACTTTGTACTTAGAATTTTTCGATTCGATCACCTGACCGACGCCGCCGCCGCGCATTACTTCGCCAATACCCACAGGTGGCATGTATTGTGGAACATCAGTCATCCAGACCCGATTTGTGGGATCAAGTGATAGGTACAGATTGCGCACTAAAGCCTGGTCTTTTTGCAAAGGCGGCACTGGCTCTTCAACAAAATCAAAATTGCTATCATTCACTCGTCCAGTCGGCCGAGTCTTGAGTTTGAACTGGCGATTGATTCTTTCTTTGGTAACAGCTGTCATTGATTTTCTCTCGAGATGGAATGTTCGAAACGGTCAGTTTTGAGGGAAGAAGAGGAATTCGTTATGTTCGGCGGCTGGTTTGATCACCATCACTTTGCCCTCTGATTTTTTTGGTCGACCCGCTCTCTGCAACTCGGCGTAGGCGCTTTCAATCACCATATCTGGTACTACGCGTGAACGCTCGCTGTTGCGCTTCAAGCACGTGGGCAAAGGAGTGTCGAGCAGCCACAGCTGGATGTCTTCGTAGCTTGCAGTCTGCGCTTTTTCAAGAATGGGAGCGCGTTGCTTGGAATTGAGATTAGTGTTGTCTATAACGAGATTATTACCAGCTGCAAGTTCTACGTCCAGGCGCTCAAAAAATATTTTGTAAACCTCTTTGGGGTCTCCTTGGATAATTGGATCGCCATAAATTTCGCCACGAATATCATCAGCGCACATTCTCTTGAAGCCCTTAATGACAAGCTTCTCGGCTAGTGTCGATTTGCCAGAGCCAGGCACGCCAATGAGTAAAATAATGCGCTTCAAAACGTTCTATCGATCCAGTCTTTTTTGCCTTGAAAAGTGGCAAAGGTGATTTACTTTGAGATCATACCAACTATAGCTGGAACGGCTGTTTTCGTCAGGTCGCGCTAGCTATGCGAATAAAGACGCTTTTGCTTCTTGACGTCTGGCTGTAGACTCTAACCACCATAAACAGAGACAGTCTGACGAAGTGGGTCACTCTACTCAACCGACCGACTCTAAAGCAAGGTCTGGATTATGCCAGTCTATTTTGTAGAATCTCAATTATTACCCCACCAGTTTTTGCTCTGGAATTCGCTGTCAGATTCGATCAAACCGCCTTCAATCTAGCCGTACTTTCCCTCATTCTTTCACGACGACGTCGGTGAATGAGTGGCGTTCAGTTGCATATTTTGAACTGAACGTTTGTAACTCGACGCCTGCATTCAAACTGAAGAGGCTACTATGGACAAGTCCCACATCATCGGCTATTGCCTTCTCGCTTTCTGCTTCGTCGTTGCTTATTTTCTGGGCAATGAACTGAATCCGAAAGTCAAACCGAAAACGACTCCGGCGAGCGATGTGTCAGGCAAAGGCGGCGGTCGACCGAAGTAAGTTTACGTTGCTCTCACGATTGTCTTGTGTCAGATTAGTGACTGCGCAACTCGGATGCGACTATCAAAAAGGCTGAACTGGGCAACCAGTTCAGCTTTCCGTCATTGTGCGCAGATTCTAACTTTACTTTCTTTGTAGTCTTCTCAAAAAAATATTGCGTTGCTCGATTTAGATATTTTCAGAAAAGTTACTTCTAAATGAAGGGATGGTGATGGACGTTAGCGCTGATCTGTGCGAGCCGACTTTCTCCTGATAGCGCGAGATGTGCTAGCACATGATTTCGGCGGGAAATACTAATGACCTGGTTGTTTGAATAATGTAAGTAGGAGTTGTGGTTCCTCACATTCTTGCCGAAATTCCCTCTATCGCTTGAATACAGTTTTTTTCCTCAGAGCGCGCCTGTTGCAATTTATATAAAGTTCCTTGGCGCAAACTTCGAAGATTCTTTGCGTCGGGACGGCGCTCCTTGATATCAACAGTTATCCATTTCTCCACTTCATCAAGAGCAACCAGCAGAACTTCTCACTTACTCCACTCACATAAAAGCCTGACTTGGGCGAGCAACTTCGTTGCAATGTGATGGCTCGGGTTTGAATTGCTGGTTTTCTCGGTGATTTTGAATGATGGAAGCATGCCCGGTTTGAAACGACGTCGTGATGACGCTCGTGACCGGTATCTTTACTAAATGAGGATGCAGATGATATTCAGCTCGTACTACTGGGGGCTCTCGCTCCTTTTCGCAGCGATTTCGGCAGGTCTCACTTTTGCGCTTGGATACAACACCGGTTCGGTCAAGACCAAGGACGGTTCAGGGCCGAATTCGACTTTGATCGCCGGCGCGCTCATCGTCTTCGTCATCGACTTGTTGCTGCAGCGATTCGATTTCTATTACGTCCAGCCGACTCTCAACGGAAGTTTCTTCGGCTACTGGACACCGCTGTTCGTCGCAAGCGTTCCAGCCATCATCGTCGGCAACTTGCTCACCGGCGGGGGTGCGGCCCTACGTTCAGTGCTTGTCGCTGTGCTGCTCATCCTCGTTCCCACCGTGCAGACGGCTGTCGAAACCGTCGGTCCGGGCAACGCCAAGCGATTCGCCGACCTGCCTCAGGTCACCATCGCCGACAAAACGGAGAAGATGCCGCCGACCGACGAACAGCACCTCGTTCAGGTGACTGAGAACATGGCGGCTCTCAAGGCCAAGACCGTTCTTTCGAGCAAAGGGAACTACAGCACGCTCTACAAGATCGGCAATCTGACGTTGCAGGCTGTAAAGGGGCATCGGTATTATGCCGCTCCCCTGGTGCCGACCAACTCGGGCGATACCACCTGGACTCCGTTCTTCGGCGGCCGTGCCACGAGCCCCGGCTATGTGTTGGTCGACGCCGAGGACAAGGAAGCAACCCCGGAGCTGCATGACGGCTTCCACATCAGCCTGTTCGAGGACATGCCGTTCAGCATGAACCTCGAGCGCTTCGCCTATCAGGCTGGCTACGACAAGGGAGATCTCGACAACGCCACCTTCGAGGTGGATGACAATCTGCAGCCGCACTACACGATTACCTATGTGACACCCGCGTTCGGCGATATCACTGGTCGCAAAGTCTCGAAGGTTCTCGTCGTCGACGTGGCCAACGAAGAACCCGCCATCCACGCTTACGCGCCTGGCGATGCTGCCATCAAGTGGGTCGACCGCGTTATTTCGGAAGACCTGGTCAAGACGTACGCCAAAGACTGGGGCATCTATGGTCAGGCTTATTCGCAGTCTGGCTTTTGGGCCTGGGCCTCGATCTTCTTCGACATCTCCGGTCAGGACACGATGGTTCCGGCTGGCGGCAATGAAGGGACGATGCTCTCGTATACCAAGGACGACCATAACGTCTGGGTTGTGCCGATGACCTCGCAGAACTCCACCGACCACGGCGTCATCGGCGTGCTCGTCTTCGAAACTGACCGCAACAAGGCTACGTTCTATCCCGGTCTGCGCGGCTTCAACCATGGCGGCAGCGTCATCCAGACGATGTTCGGCGTCAAGGACAACGCTCAGACCAAATACGAGATCGAAAATCTCGAGCTCTACAACATCTATGGTCATCTGACCTGGGTGGCCATCTACACTCGTCCGCAGGCGCTCGGCTCGACGTTCGGGGCGGTCGGATTCATGGACGCGTCTTCGCAGGAAGTCTCGGACGTGGCTTATGGTCAGGACCTGCAAACGGCTCTGGCTGATTACACGACCAAGATGGGTTCGGGCAACGGTGGTCGTGTTGCAAACGGCGAGAACGATACGGTTGCTCTCGACGGCACGATCTGGCGTATCGCTCCCAACGGGGCTTCTTATCGCTTCCAACTGATAGGCGATGCGAAGCACTACTTCGACGTCACCACGCAGGTCTACCAGGGCACCCCGCTGCTTCGCGACGGTGACCATGTTTCCGGCAACTACATGGACACGCACCAGGCTCTATCCTCGGTTCGTGCCCTGCAGCTTGTCGGCAATGGACCTGATGTCGCGGCGGCGAAGGCTGCTGATAAGAAGTAAGCCTTACTTGTCTGGCTGGGTTTTGTTTTCGGACAAAACCCAGTCGGGCGACCGGGTCAATTGAGGGAGATGCGCTTCGTGTCTCCTTCTTTTGTGCAGAATTTTGCTTAAAATGTCTTTAGTAGGATAAATCTTGCCTTGCTGGGTAACTATTCAGCGAACCCATGCCGATCGCAAACATGGCAAAAGTCTGTCATTTAGAGGCGCCGCAGAGACTGGGTTAGTAGCGCTAAACTCGTCTCATAAATGCCTTCTCAACCTCTTTTTGAAACCATCACCAGTTCGGCGTCGGCGAGCGCGTTACCACGTTTAATTGTGGTAACGCCTCCTTTTTAGTGGCTTTGCGAGGGCACTTTTATTAAACGTGTTTTTGCCTGGTACTACGTGCTATTTGGTATTTCAAGTACGATCCCTATAAGAGGGCGCATTTCACGCTGAAGTGCGTCCGTTCATTCGAAGAAGAAAGATAAGAAGATGCCTACGTCATTTCAAGCGACGTTGTTGTATCTGCCCTATCTAAATCGTTTCCACCTCATTTTGCTTTGCTAGAGTCTTTGCCTAAAATAGTTATCCAAAAAATAAGAAATTTAAAACTGTCACTCGTCGACAAGCAAGCTCTTGCACAAAAAGTTATTCATCAGCGTGTTAGCGGTTTTCAGAAAATAATCGACGACCGTAGAGAAGCCAGTTGAGGCAGAGTGCGAAGATAATCGGTGCGGCGCAGAGTAACCAAAGTCAGTTTCTTGGCGGCTTATCTGGTCGTTAAGTCCTTTGAATTTGGCATGACAAGGTCTCTTTCTTTCGCACGTTAGAATGAAAAGGAAAGGGTGCCACCGTCCCCGGTGACACCCTAGTTCGTAGAGCAGGCTAGTTGATGACCAGGTGAACGCCACCTTCCAATTTGGCTTCCACGAGCACGCCTTTGTCAGCGACTTTGTAGCGCAAGTCGACGACACCGTCTCCAACGCGCACGCCCTTCAGCACCAGATACTCCAGTGACGGGGGCAGAGCGGCGTTTTTCACATAGACGGTTTTCGTGCTCTCGTCCAGCGTCAGCCCAGCATAGGCTGCAAGCATCTGGAAGAGGCAGCCAGTGTCCCATGCCTGCGGCGAGCAAGCGGCGGGATAGCCCACGACAGGTCCTTCGCCGAAGCCGCAAACCAGCTCGGGCAGCCGATGGTCAGGCTGTTCCTTGAGCAGATTTTCGAACGTCGACCAGACCGTGTGTGCTTCGGCAGTAAACCCGGCTGCAATCATTCCCGAAACAATCATGGCCACATCATGCGGCCAGACTGTTCCCAGATGATAGCCCATCGGATTGTAGGCGCGCGCCCTTGCAGACAGGGTGCGAATACCCCATTTGCACAGCAGCCCCGGTGACGTCAGTTCGTTGACGACTGCCTTTGCTTGGTCTGCGCTCAAGATACCGCTCGCCAGGCAATGTCCGGCGTTGGAGCCGATTTCATCGACCTGCCCAAGGGCATCGACAGCCATCGCAATGAACTTCTGGTCTTCCATCCAGAAATCCTTCTCGAAGCTCGCTTTGAGCGCTGAGGCTCGGTCGCGCAATTCGAGAGCAAGGTTTGTATTACCGGAGCGGTCGAACACTTGTGCCAGCTTACTCCAGGCTTCGTACAGATAGCTCTGCACTTCGCAAAGAGCAATCGGACCGACAGCCAGTGAGCCATCGCGCCGAACGATACAGTTGCCCGAGTCTTTCCAACCCTGGTTACCCAGAGTCTGATTGACGTCGAAGCCGTATCGGATGTAGCCGCCTCCGCGAGTCGTTTCCATGTTCAGATACGACAGCGCCGCTTCCACATTCGGCATAAGCCGAGCGAGGAAGTCGTGATCGCCTGTCGCCAGAACATAGTCGGCAAGCAGAATCAGCCACAACGGAGTGGCATCAGATGTTCCGTAGAAAGGCGTGTAAGGCAGTATGCCCGCACGAGTCAGCTCGCCGACATGCAGCTCATGCATGATTTTGCCGACGAAGGCAACACGCTTGAGGTCGTCCACTTTGCTCTGGAAGCCAGCCAGAGTTTCAATGACACCGCGGGCGATGCTGGGAATGAACGTCAGCACCTGGCGCGCCGTGATAGCACTGTCACGCCCGAAGGGAGCAACATACCACGGAATGCCGGCGGCGACGATCTCGCCATGCTTGGTCGGATGACGCAGCATGTAGAGATCCAGATACGCTCTCTCGAGAGCCGAGTTGACGAGAGCGTTTCCTGTTTCGACGCTGACACTGTTTGCGCGCCAGGTTGCATAGGCCTCGTCGGCTGCAGCGTGGGCCTGTTCGAACAACATCTGATTGATGGTGTTCAATACCGCCGAGCGCGACGTTGCCTTGTTGCGGCCGCTCAGCGACTGCTTGTTCTCTTCGAACGGGCGAATTTGCACTTCGATTTCGATTGTCTCGTGCACATCCAGCTCGACTTCGAAGCTCGCAGTGGCTGTGGGGATTTTCTCCTCATTGCCGACGCGAGTTCTGGACATAGTCACCGCCTGCGGTTGCTTGCCCAGAAAGCCGACGGCTGTTTCCACAAAGTAGTCATCGACGCCCTTGTAGGAAAACAGCACCGCCGTGCGCTCGCGAGATTGATGCACTTGTGGTGCCTTCATCTTGCCGCGAGTGTGGAATGCGCAGTTGCGCACGTGGAAGACATCGGCAGCGTCTTGGGCAAGAACGAGATCCATCTTGAAGCTTGCGCGCGACGGGTGGAAGCTCGTCAGACGCAGGCGTTCGAAAATGCCGTCGGCATGGATGACGATGTCGCGGTCGATCTTGATGTCCTGGCGCGACAACTTGCAGTCATTGTGCTCGCTTTCGCGATTGGCATAGACTGCGTGCGCGCCATAACCTTCCTGGGCTGAAACAGACAAAGGAGCGAGCGACTTGCCGTTGCACAGCCAGGTCCAGATGCTCATGTGTCTTGTATCGTTGCGATAGATGCCGCAGCCGAGCTTGTTTGCGGGCTGGATCAAACCATCCTGGTCGAGAACCCAGAAGATTTGACCGAGCTTGCCGAAATTGCGGGGCCCAAAGTCATCGACTGCAAACTGCTTGCCGACATGCTTGGTAGCGGAGGAAGCGTTGCTGGTCATGGAGAGACTCCAATATGTTGGCGCAAACTGTTGCATCGACACAGGGCCCGGAGGCTCACTGTTGGTCGAATTGCTGTGGTTTGCTGGTTGCGGAAAAAGCCTGAGCAGACGTCTCAATCAATGAGCGTTTGCTTTGGGTGGAGTTACGGCGGAGCTGTTGTTGTTGTTGTTTGTTATTGCCGGGTTGTTGTGGAAGAAATAGTCTTACCTGGTCTTAGCTTTTAAATAAGCTTTAAAACAACAAGTCTGATTGCTTTATGTGTAGTTACATTTATACATTCAATGCGTTTCAGACTCTGAATCTTCGAAAAATGCCTACTTGACGGCGTCTGCAAGGAAGAGAAAGTCGCGAGAAAGTCCACTCGCTGCAAGTTCGCTATTAATAAAGCCGCGCGAGATGCTTAACACATGGCTTTCTTGGCAATTGCACAGATAAATATTACAGCTCAGCCTGGTATCAAAATAATCAGAGTTTCTTCCTGGTGGGCAAGTAAGTCGGCTCTGAATTCTCTGAAGAGCTGGTAAAACTCTCCCATTCCATCGCCCAGAAAACTGTCCACATATTCCAGACCCATGTCACTGAAAAAGTCTTCGATGGCTCCATCGAACGTCTCGTCGTTTTCTGGTGAGAGGTCCTGGATGCGACTGAGCACGAGCTTAATTTCGGCCGGGGGCAGAACAAAATGGACATAGTCGCATTTCGTCAAAAGGCGGCGACCAAGCTCAGAACCAAAGTTCTGCAAACTGCATTTCACCTTCAGCCATTCGGTGATGGCATTGAGCGGCCACGCCTCTGTTGAGTTGCCCCAGACCTTAAGCCTGTTCTCTTTTTCCAGCGATTGAAAAAAGACAGCAATATCGGGGCCACTCGACCAATCAAGCTTTTCAACCTTTTCTTCTAGAGTCTGGTCGGCGAAAAACGCCATGTAATCAAGTGTCATCGACTGTCCTTTCGCGAGACTTTAACGATAAAGAATGAGATTATATCTAATCATCGACCTAAGCATAGGCCCAATCACGTAACGCATTCAGGAGAATTATGTCTGATTCAATTTCGACGAAAAGCTCACTACACTCTGAGAAATCCGAGAAATTCAGCCTGATTGATAGAACGCGCTTAAAAGCGTTGATCAAAAAGGAATTAGCACTTTTTGCTGAAAAACATCCGCAATCTAAAAAGCTGTTTGAAGAGGCTAAAGCCAGTTTGCATCAAGGCGTGCCAATGAACTGGATGATTCGCTGGGCTGGCGACTTTCCGATTTTTGTGGAAGCTGCTTCGGGGGCTCATTTCAAAGACGTTGATGGACATGATTATCTGGATTTGTGCCTCGGAGACACAGGAGCCATGACCGGGCACGCGCCGGCTGCTGCAATCGAAGCCATCACTAAACGTTTGCAACAGGGCACCACTTTTATGTTGCCGACGGCCGATGCGCTATTTGTTGGGCGGGAATTGCAACGTCGTTTTGGCTTGCCTTTCTGGCAAATTGCTATGACAGCAACTGACGCTAATCGTTTCTCAATCCGCATCGCCAGACACATTACGGGGCGCCCTAAAATCCTCGTTTTTAACTGGTGCTACCACGGCACTGTCGATGAAACTTTTACGGTTTTGCAGCCAGATGGTGAGGTCGGTCCGCGTCCAGGTAACATGGGTCCGCCGGTCAATCCCAGTGTCACAACCAAAGTGGTCGAATTCAATGATGTGGAAGCGCTGGAGCAGGCTCTTAAAGACAAAGATGTAGCCTGTATTCTCGCCGAACCTGTGATGACGAATATTGGTATCGTTCATCCACAGCCTGGATATCTGAAAAAAATGCAGGATTTGGCCAAAAAATATGGCACTCTTTTGATCATTGACGAGACGCACACAATTTGCACCGGGCCTGGTGGCTATACAAAAGAGCACGGCTTGCGCCCAGATATGCTCACTTGTGGAAAACCCATCGCAAGCGGTATTCCTGCAGCAATTTACGGAATGACTCTTGATGTTGCTCAGGCAATAACGAGCAAAACAGAGGTTGGTCAATCAGATACCAGCGGTATTGGCGGTACGCTTTCCGGCAATGCTCTAGCGCTTGCGGCAATGCGCGTAACCCTGGAGAAAATTCTCACAGAAGATGCTTATCATCACACTATCCCGCTCGCCAAGCGATTCACCGATGGTGTGGAAGTCGTGATTAAAGAAAATAATTTGCCGTGGACGATTCAGCAACTTGGTTGCCGCGCCGAATACTGGTTCAGACAATCTCCCCCGGTGAACGGAGCGGAAGCTGCTGCGGCTATCGATGCTGATTTAGATCACTACATGCATTTGTATGCGTTGAATCGCGGCATTCTAATGACACCATTCCACAATATGGCTTTAATCTGTCCAGCCACAACTGAAGCCGATATTGATAAGCACACAGCTATCTTTAAAGAAGCGGTGGAAACGCTGCTTGCAAAATAAAAAGCTAGTTTGCGCTGGCGATTTTCTTGTGTTGATTGCGTTCGGCGATTTGCTTGAGCAAATGTAAGCGCGTTTTCATGTCGTGGTGTGCCGCCGCTGTGCAAATTTCATGAGCGAAGGGAATGCGCAGTCCACTGTCGATATGTGACTGTAATTCAAGCGTTGTCATGCTATTTTTGCTCGACGGCGAAATAATATAACTGCCACAGCCAGCAATGAATTTGTCTGATTGGGTCAGCTCATAGTCGATACGCTCGGGTGAGACTTCTTTTTCCGACCAGAGGCAATGAACATTTCCTAGAACCGGTACGTCTAGTAAATTTTCTTCGACAAGGGCACTATTAGCTGTTGTGGATAGACATTTTCTATGCAGCGTCTCTGAATTTCTAGATGTTCTGATTGCTTCGAAGACAGTTTTTGAGTCGGCATTTATTTGAACTTTTTCTGAATTTAGTAATTTTGACTTTGCGCTTGCCGCTTGCTGAAATAGCCCTGGCAGGCTGATTGCAAGCAGAAGAGATAAGGCGATGTTTCGCAAATTGGTAAGTATGTTTGACTTAGTCATGGGGTTAATAACGCAAATATTGTAAAAGTTAGGCGACAGAGAAAGTATTCTCCGGCGAAAACTGGTCGCTGCAAAATCAGCAAAAGGCAGGGCAATCGCAAAGAACGTGATTTGAAACGATTAGTCAATCGTTTCGAATATTTTTGCCTGGCAAGCGCAATCTATACTTCGGTGAAAGTGAAAATTGAGATCACCTGTTTATATTGTGCCCAAAAACCTTATAGATTAACTATCCATGCCAATTTTCTTTTTAAATATTTTTGGCGTTAAAAAAGTATGTCTGGATGGGTATGAAATTTGGGTTGATAAGGGGGCATTCTGGATGACAAAAAAGCAAATTTGGCGTGCATTGGCTTTTCTAGTATTTCAGACATCAATGTCAGTCAATTTGCTACCGGCTTTAGCCGCTGATGATGCAACAAACGCAGTTTTGGTCGACTTGATCAGACATTCGAACATCGTCAATCCCAGTTACAAGCTAACGGCTGCGGTAACCGCTGGAGAGGCGCTGATTACGACACAGTGTAAACCAAAGGCCACTGATGCAGACCGCAAAATCGAAGCCGTTTTGATTGCTAAGACCGCTTTTGAATCTTTACCGGACAATGTGCAGCGAGTGAAATTGTTGCTGCTCGACTACGACGCTAATGATTGCAGCTCGATTATGGTCAAACGCGCGGAAGTGAAATTGTTTGGTAGTGGTGGCTTGACTCAGAAAGAGCTTTTAGACTCGCTGGAGATTGCCAAAACTAATAATGCTGTCGGCTCGGCCTCCTCTTTCGTCGTCGACGGTCCAGAGCAAGGAGCGCGCATGTTGGTGCTCGGTCGCATCGAGAAGTTGAAGTCACAAGGCGCTAATGTCTCGGGATACATGATTTTCTTCAAGCAAATCGAAGACGCAGCAAAAGCCGGAGATGCCGAGAATGTCAAAACAAAATGTGCTTATCTTGGAGAAAAGTTGACCGATCAAGAAGGCACGATCAAACAATTTCGTACGCGCACAGCGACCGCTACAGCTAAAGTTGCGATGTCTGCCGCTGCCCCTGCTTCTACTGCAACTGTGCCAATAGGCAGCATTGCCAGTCGTTTTACTGCTAACCAGATAAGTTCTGCCGATGGCGCAGCTATAGGCATAGGAATGAGACAGTACGTCATGAGCGACAAGATCAGAAAATTGAAAAGGCAAGGTCTGAACGTCGGTAATTCCCTGGGTTTGTGTGACCAGGTGCAAGCGTTGTTGATAGATGGAAATTTGCATGCCGCGGATTCAATTTTGGCGCAGTTAGAACAACGGTATGGTCATTGAGGTTTGCGTTTTGTATGCCTCCCTCTTTCCTCCAAACGGCTGGCTTGATGCTGGTCACATGCGATTTATCTGCAAATAATTAATTCCAGCAAAGTTTGCAGAAAGAGATAACTACTAGGTATGGGTCCACCGAATAGGTAGGTTAGCCGGTTTGGCTGCGGGGTGGTGAGTGGTAGTCTCACTGGCCCTACAGCCATCCGGGTGGTTTGTAAGTTAGCGCACGCCATGTTGTGGTGAATGCGTAACGAGCAATTACTCTTTAGCAGAGCCAGTACGCGGACCGAACAAATGCCGAAGACCCTGCCAGTTACGATGTCCAGGCGGCCAGTGAATGCCGTCTGGGTCTTCGAAGCTGCCTAAATACTCGAGGCCGTTAAGATCCTCCGTCCTTACTTCAGTGTCGTCGCTCACGACGACAAAAGTCTGAAACTCGTGGCTTGAGTTGCTTCCTACGGCCTGTTGAACCACCAGACAAGGAGCCCCATACCCGAAAACGCGATCACCATCTTGTAGCCCCGTAGTAATTCCGAGGCAGGCGAAAGCTGGACGGTCCTTTGTGATGAGCGAAAGTTCGAATTTCCCAGGTGTTGTGGGAAACATAATCGATCCGTGAACCACTGTGTTGCGCATAAAGCCGCCTTTCTGCGGTTAGCCACCAATACATAGAGTGGTAGCTAGTTTGGTTGAGGAGATGTGTGAATTGAACGCTCAGTTATTCGTCTCTTCTTGCGGCTTGGGCATCATTGGCGGTGCCCGCATTCTGTGGCACGAAGTAGTTCTTCGAGAATTTTCGGCCTCACAAAAAATTTCCCAGAAATCACGAATTGAGCACCCCTAGCGAGGCAATTCTCAGGATGAACGAAATGTTGCCGCATCGCTAGTCGACTTCAGCCTTTTATCGGCGTTGGCGATCGCTGCATCGGCTTGCTTGAGAATCGACTTGGCAATTGCCCGAAGTTCTTTCTCTTGCCGAATGGGTAAGAACATCCAGCGATGCTTCCGAATGCGAGCTAGGAGCGCACCATTGGTTAGATGGGCGCTTTCTACACGCACCGCGACCGTTGTCTGCACAAGGGCTGCCAGGAGTGAGCTAGACTGCTGCTGCGCACGGGTTGCAAAGCTCGTGTAGGCAGTGGCTTCCTTTGCTTTGTCTATGTCCGGGACGATAACGGCACGGGAGTCCAGAAGTTCTGTCAGGCTAGCCAGTGATTTGTTCGCCTGCTCCAGATTTCGTACCTGGTCTTCCAAAGCTTTGAGGGTGTACCAGCATTTGTGTAGACGTTGCCGAAACGATGTGACAATCACCCAATAGTAGGTTGGAGCGCCCAACATAAGCCCTATGAACAGACTGATCGCCAGATAGACGTAAATTTCTGTTGGTGGCATTGTGTTTTCTCCTTTCTCTAGCGAGGCGATCATTTGCCCTGCCTGTAGAATTTGAATTCTTTGCAAAAATACCTGGGCTCAGTTCGTCCAGCGTTCGTATACTTCCTTGATGCGTGTAATTTCTTTTTCTGCCTCGATGCGCGCGGTTTCAGCCGGATCCTCAGGGTGACCGAAAGTCGAAAAGCTGCCGAGACTGAATTTAGGCTCTTCACCTTCTGCAACAGCGCGACGGGTGGTAGCCTTTTGTGCTTCGATTTCATCCGTTAGAGCTAAGTTTGGAAGTGACGGCATGGCGCCTCCTTGTGACATTGATGTGATGTTGTGGCTCAACTCTTTTGCAGATTCACTGGGAATGGTTATTTTGCCGAAACCGATTCGAGCGAATGCTGCACCAATTAGTGCTCTCACTCTCTCAATTCTGTCTCCAATCGTAGCAGTCGTACGTAAGGGACAAAGCGTCCCGAAGTTCGCCAGTAGCTCGTGTCGTAAGCTCAAGCTGCTGACCAAATTCGGTGCCACGATTTTCAAGGTTGTCCCAGTTCCTTCCGCAGAGGTCCATAACGGTGGTCAGGGATTTTACGCTAGAGGCGGCCGCTTCTTTCATGTGGTGGGAATCGTGTTCAACGCGCAGCACATTTACGACGGCTTCAAGAAAGCCAGCAGGCTTCTCGAAGCCTAGCCTCACGCATTGGTTACACAGCTCGACAGCTGCACTGACGAAGCTCTTGTAGGCTCTCTCGATCGGAGTATCCGGCCATACAACTAGTTCCAGCATCGTCCCAGTCAAGGGAACTGGTTGGAGCGCTTCCTCCACGGAAGCCTCCGCTTTGGCCAGCCAAGATTCGCTTTCGCTGATCAACAGCTCCGGCGTCTCTGCGTCTTCGGCGCACCGCGCACCAAACTGCCGCACCACGTCTTCTTCCTTGAGCCCTGTTGCTGCCATCTCCGCCGCCGTTACCAGGTTCATCCGATAGGCAACTTCAGCCTTCGACATCTTTTGAAACTTAGTCGTAATCATTTGCTTTCTCTCTTTCTGGAGCTCTGGTCGTTCAGGCTCAGAGGTCCGGCTAATCTGCGTATATGCTTTCTGGTTTGCGTTCGGTGTACAAGCCTGCTTCAGCGGCAACACGCTTCTCGCAGGCTGCGCGTTAAATATGCGGTTGCGATTGGCTTTCCAGTGACGTGTCCGAACAATTCCTAAAAAAGGGTTGGAATGGGAGATAACTCACTTTAAGCGCTATACATTGACAAATGCCAGAGAGATTTTGCTTTTCTTGTTCGGACAATAGAGCCTGGCACTAAGACCTCAAACCGGTTCCAGCTATCGTTCCTCGAACCGATCGGGGCAGAACGGATCATTTGCGTCTTTGCTAAGTAGATGTTTCGGAGATACCAGAGCTGAACGCTGCTAGGCCATTCTTTGAACGGCAATCAACAAAGCATGCCACTTCCTGCGGTGCCGAGAAGTCCTTGCACTCAAGAACTGTTCAAGATAACACTACCATTAGGGCTGCCGTAACAAGCGGGCAAATTCACGGAAGATCTTGTCTGTCTCTGTTTCATTCAGGGTGGCAAAGCCAATAATAAACTCATTGCATTTTGGCTTCCCAGAATAATATTTGCGAGTACTGATCAGCGGAACGCCGGACACCGCAGCGCAAGAGATGATGTTCTCTTCGGTCAATTGCGGTGAAAAGCTCGCTAAAATGTGGGTTCCAGCAGTGGTAGGCGATAGCTGAGCTTCTTTTTTGCAATAGCGCGTTAATGCGAGGATAACAGCTGCCCGCCGACTTTCGTAAATGGTGCGAGTTCTGCTCAGGTGTCGTTCGAAATATCCAAGCGACATAAACGTCGCCAGCGCTTTTTGCTCCACTAAAGAGTTATCGCGCTCGGTCAGCATCTTCGCTCGCCCGACCACCGGCACCAGCTTTTTGGGCAGAACAAGAAAGCCTATTCGAACGAGAGGGAAAAGTGATTTCCAAAAGTTGAATCGATAAATGACTTGCTGGTTTTGATCCATGGAGAACAAAGCTGCAAGGGTGCGCTGACCGTAATAGTATTCGCAGTCATAGTCATCTTCGATAATAAAGCAATCTTTGTCTTTTGCCCAATCCAGAAGCATCTCTCGTCGAGACAGTGACAAGGCCACACCTGTAGGGTCGTGGTGTGAAGGAGTAATGTAAATAAGCCGCGGTCTCTCTCCGCTGGCAATCAAGTCGTTTACGACAATGCCATATTCATCTACCGATACAGGCAATAATCGAGAGGCATGGGTGAGGAAAGTGGTTCTCACTCCTGGCGAACCAGGCTCCTCCACGCCGACTAGATCGGCAGGCTGGAGCAGTATTCTGGCTAACTTATCTGTGCCTGATTCGGTATTGCAGAATATCGCGATTTGGTCGGGAGAACATCTAAGATTCCTAGCGCGGGCCAGATATTGAGCAAGAGCTTCTCTGAGCGGCGCGAATCCAAGAGGATCGGTTGTGTAAGAAAGCATCGCAGGATCTTCCATGTCGAAGCTTTTGAAGAGTGCTTTGCGCCATAAATTGATCGGCAGCACCTCCAGCAAAGCGGCATTGTAGTTAAGTTCGCCAGATATGTCAGGCGCGGATAAAGCCAGCGAATCCTCCTTCATCAGGCGTTGTGCCCAGGCAGAGAGCGCCACACTTCGACAGCTGTCACCACTTGGCTGTTCATCTGTGAGGTCGGCCGAGTCGTCTGTTGCTCGAGGTGTGCTCAGAGGTGGAGACTGCGATACAAAGGTCCCGCTGCCCTGCAGAACATCTATGTAGCTTTGGCTGGAAAGATGTTCATAAGCGCGATTGATCGTCAGGCGGGCAAGTTTGAGTGAAGCGGCAAGTTCGCGGATGGAAGGCAGTCGATCGCCAGGCTTGAGAACACCTCGATTTATTGACTCTTTTATCGCTTCGGCGACCTGAATATATACAGGTAAGCTGCTCTTTTGGGGCAAGGTTAGAAGAAGCTGCATGACGTCATTTCTATCTACTGAGGGTTCACCATCAATTCCAGGCATTATCTTGTACCTCCACGATCAAAGCAATGGCAAAGAGCAGAACAGGCAACGTCAGCACCACTTGCAGTGCAGAACGTGGCCTATTCTGCTTTTGCATTGCGTGTGTGGGGGTTGTTTATGCGGCAGCATTATCGCCTTCAATTGCTGGCAGTGCGAGCCTCAACTGAATGTCGGGCTCTACATTGGGAAAGGCACGTGTTTTGATGATGCGGATGACGTCTTCGTGCACGTCTTCCCAGTCGAAAGTCACCGCGATTCTGATGTGGATCTCGTGCGGCCGGATCCTAACTGATAATACTCCGACGATTTGCAGAAGCTCCCGGACCATTATTCGAATCTCGTCTGGCGCCAAAATACTGTTGACGCTGCTGTCGCTAAGGTCACGTTGGCGGTCTACCAAAGTGAATGTGCGTGAGTCGTCCCGGTCGGACTTGATGAGTCGTTTGGAAACGGCGTAGAGGTGTGTGCGGGTTGAGTTGGTGTCGAAGACGCGAATTCGATTGATGTCCTGCATGTTCTTTCTCCTTTGAGTGGATGTTTGAGTGAGTGTCTGCGATCCTCCGGTTGGAACTGGAGCTTGTGCAGCTGTTGGTTTGGGAGTTGCCACTGAAGCTTGGCTGGCAGCTAGTTGCGGATCAATGACTTGGCGGTTACTATGCGCGCGGTTTCGTTCATAACTTTGAGTTAGTGGAGCGCTTTCCTTGCGACCGGCGGTCACGGAGTGCTTTTACGATAGGGTTGGTGTGGCGCTCGAAGACTCTTGCCACCTTGCAAAACAGAAATGACAGCAGCAAGACAGCTGTGTATCCAGGTCCGAAAATCACAGCAAATGCTCCCAGTACGTCGTCGTAATACGAGCCGAAGAAGAGCTTGGTAACGGTTATATTGAGCAGACCGGAGCCGGCCCATAAGACGAGCGCTCCCAGGACAATGGCGATCACGATAAACGTGTGCATACTATCTTCCTTTCAGAAATGTTTGAGCGACCGCCCTGTTGGTAAGAGCGGTCGCTGGTTGAGGTTGCTAGTCAGCAGGAGATGGTCTTGGTCGGCCCTGAGATCAAAAGCTATTTCGTTCCCCTAGTCTTTGGATAACGTAGCAGATTCGACAAATTGAGATTTTTCACTGATTCACTGAGAGAGGACCTTGTCGGCCAGTGGCAAACGCCTCGACAGCCATCGGATTGAGGACGATGTTATACATCTGTTGTTCAGCCTCGGCCCCCAGGAGGGTGCGGTTACCGATCGTCACGTGCAGGTTGCTGTCAGGTAAGCCGAACAGTTTTACCTGATTCGGGTGGAAGATGATCTCGGAATTGCGCCATTTGTCGAAATCGCTGAGCTGAGCGAGCAACTTCGCCTGGCTTGCTTGAACCTGAGCTCGCCCCTGTTGAATGTAGGCGAGGAGATCCTGGTATTGAGCAAGCGTTACTTGAGGGCACACTTGCACCAGAGCTAAGAATAGCGGGCTCTTGGCACTGCTCCAGGCGCGCAGATCCGACTGGCCGCTCAAAAGAGTGACGAGGATCTTGTCGATATCTTCGACCTTCGCTGTTGCGAGATTGGCTACCCCGAGCTTCTCGTAGAACCCGTCGATGTAGTTGGAAAGAACATTCTGGCTTTGCACGTACTGCTGATCGAGACTGCATTCTTGAGCCACGCCTTCGCTCTTCACTTCGTTGAAGGAGCTGAAGATGAGAACCACGGACAAGACAGTGGCAAACGCGAGTCCTACGATTGCCCAGCCTGTCCCCAACGTATTTTTGGCTCGGCGAGCTTCGCGCAGTCCGTACACCACCAAAATGGATGCTGCAAACAGGATGAACACCCAGACGAGGTCAAGGGTTGAATTGAACATGAGAGTCTCCTTTGGACCTTGTGAGTACATAAGGTCCCTTTGGGCTATATCGATCGAAGATGTTCCGATCGAATGTTAATGGTTAAGTGGGTTGGCAACGACCACTCAATAAAGAGGGGAAACGCCTACGTTGATGCGCTAGAGCCCTGTCTCGCTAGTAGCTAGTTTCGGGCAGCAGTTTGATCGGTTTGCGCACGGCCCCAGAATGAAGCGCCAAAAGCCAGATTAAGACTGTATTTGCCAGCGCATAAGGAAAGATCGCAAGCACCGAGTGCAAAAGCACCGTATCCGGTAGTAACAAACTAGACAGCCAGATGGCAAAAGTGCCTCCGACGGTGCCGAAAAGCACTTGTAGTAATAAGCCTGGCACCATCCACGGTGCGTGATCGATTTTCAAAGAGCGGAGAATAAAAGTAGCCGCAATCCAAGCACCAATGCCCACCAAGTAAAACGCAATGTAAGCAAAGGTTGTGATCAAAAGCGTTGACACGACCAAATCACCCAGCGTATGGGTAGCGAAAGAGCCCGGCAACAGCCACTGACTAGCCGCGATAAACCAAAATGTGGCTGTTAGGACGATGCCCAGTTGTTTTAGCAAACGAAATGCCTTCATGGGTTTCTCCTGATTCTATGTTCTGGTTCGCAGGGGCAGTCGGAGCACTGACTGATCCTGGGGTGAATGCGAGATGGTGAAGCCTCTCGTCAAATGGTGTCGACCAAAAACACGAGGGCAGAGCCTTCGTATACAGAGCCACTGATTTTGAAGTTGCTGTGAGGTGCCTGCTATGGCTCCATAACGAAAAGAAGAAAAGAAAAAGACAGGATATGACCAACCTAACAAAGGGCTCTGTGCTAGACAATGCTTTTCCAAAAGCAAACATGACAATTGAAGTATTTAACTTTAGTAGCCATGGTCACCATCAAACTACAAATCAGCAGTGGCTGCGGTTCACCAGGTGGCAAACAGTGCGGTAGATCACTTTCACCGTCGCCTAGTAAATGTCTGGGAGGTAACACCGGCTCTGCGCATATTGGAAAAAGCTTGATGTTTGCAAATTTCGTAGACCGGTCTACTAGAAGGTCTGAAAAAGAAACGAATAGAGGCGGAGCAGCACAATCCGGTGCCAATCTCCGCCTCTATTTCGTGTTCTAACGGTGCGGGTCTTGAGGTGTTACCCAGACGATCCCGTGCCGATGTGAACCGTTGCTATAGTCGGTCGGTTCTGCATCGAAGCCGCGTTCCTTGAGGATTTCCATGGCACGAGTGACATGGGCTGGCTCAGGGAAGTCGTCGAATTCGAGGCAGTGTGCGAAGCACAGTCCGCCGATGCTTCCACGTGCATCGAGGTCATATTGACGCTCGACACGATCGGCGAATTTGCGCGCTTTGTCTTCGTCTGTTTCTTGCACTCGGTCTGTCACAACCAGCCGCAAACCAAGCCGGTTTGCAGCGATTGTGACATCGTTTTTCGGCATCATACCCTCCGTTAATTTTGTTGGTGTGATGTGAGCACCATATGCGGTGGCTGACTTTAAAATTCCAGTTCAGACGGTTGTTGGTCCAGCCTGAGACTCGTGCTCCCGGACAACGCTTTCTCGGCTTCACGAGTGAGCAAAGCCCTTGCGTCGCAGGCCGAATCTGCCGTTTCCTTGAGCAGGGTTTTGACGGTCTGCATCAGCCCTTCGAGCTGTTGCAGTAGTATTCGTGCTTTGATGACGTTCAGTTTCGCGCCATCCTGGATCCACCCGTCGACGCAGTCAGCATCGATGCAGCGGGTATAGCGGGAATCGAGGGGACGTCCCATGGTGTCAATTTCCCGGTCGAGTATTTTCTTCGCGTCGACGAATTCTGCAACCATGAGACACAACGCGAGTCTGTGCTCGAAGAAGTGAAGAGCCAGCTCGACGTTATGGTCAGGACCAAAGTCGGAGAACTGAAGCTCTTCGACCTTATATTGCAGCCAGAGACCTTGCCAGAACAACTTCTCGGTCCGTCGGAAAGCCATCTCGAAAGGCGGAGCGACAAAAGGCGAACTCGTGTCGGTGCGTTGCGAGGGGACAAGCTTGACCGGGGTGTAGTCATTCATCTGCGTCATTTTTTCAGAACTTTCAGTTTGCGCGAAATGCGCGTTTCGTATCTGGGTCAACTCACTTACTCAATGCGTTGTAACTCATTGGCCCGTGCGGTTCCAGTCATCGCTATTTGCGTGAACGAAGTCTTCGATCATGGTTCTGAGATGTTCACGACGTTCGGGTGTGCACTCGTGAGCGGCGAGCATATTGCCCACACGAGTGTATTTGGCGCTGTAACGATGCACGCTCTCATCGAACTGTTCGCCACAATGAGCGTCAATGACCACCTGCAACTGCCAGGGGGCATGTACGGTCGCCAGGGCTTCCTGCCAGGACAATTTCTTGACCTGGTCGCCATAGCTCGCGCCGGCGATGAGTTTGTCCTGAGCAATGTGAGCCTTCTGCTCGATGAAACGCTTGCGCCAGTCATCGAGCTCTTTGGGCACCGTTTCGCAGAACAAAGCAAATCCTTGCTGAGCGCGCTCAACAAGAATCCTCCAGCCGTTGTCGTCTTCTTCCTTGGCGAAGTCATAGACTCCTTCGCCAACGGTCGTGATAGCGAGATGGCGGTCAATCTGCACCTTGAGCATGTCGTCCTTGGTCGCATCTTTGTCCTTGACCGAGAACTCCAGCTTGATCATGATGTTTTTGAAGCCCGTCGGTTCTCCGCTATTGGAGAAGTGCGCCGTGCGAGCAACAATCACGCCACGACCGTGACCTGAAGCGACGATGTGATTTTCGCCATCAAGTGGATTGTGCCTGCCGACTGCCTGACCGTTAGCGCGCCCCCAGACAGCGAAGCAGTCACGATTGCCCATGTGCAGTGAATACCACCAGTCAGGATGCTTGTTCGTGTGGGGATAGTAGACAGAAAACTGTCGCGGTCCATCAACGAGGAGGCACACATTGAAGGCATCGGCGGACGGCATTGGCGTGGCCTTCTGACGCAAGATTTCCCATTTGACCTGACGGAGAGCACCGCGCGCGCTCATGAGTTCGCTGGTGAGCCAGTGCCCATGCATGGTGCTGATGCGCGGGACATAATTTTTGTCGCCGAAAGTGACGCGAGCGAAATTGTCGTCCATGTCATAAACAATTTGGCTGGTCAGACTGTCGCGGTTAAGGGCGTAGTGTGCGGCAGCGGCGGAGTCGGAGAAACCGAGGCTGGGAACGAGAAAGCTGTTGTAGTCGAATTCGCCGGTGAGGGCAACCGGGCTGTTGCTCTTGGTCATGTCCATGTCTTTCGTCTTTCCTTGCTGATGTGAGTCGACGGTACAGGTGGAAAGAAAACCTGATGGTCGAAAGGTTTCAACTGGCATGAATCCACAAACTGTTTTGAGACAGAAAGTAGATGTTCTAGTGATGTGGAAAGCCGGTGTAGGTGGGTTTAGTTCTCAGAAAGAATTATTGTTTTTGTAGATTCTGAAACTACTTAAAATTGTGTCTCTTATACAAGACTATCTAAGCTTTATTTAGATCTCTATACAAATACCCTTAGCACAGTTATGTGCACGCGTATAAATCCCAGGATTCTTGATGTCGTGATGATTGATACTGTAACTGGTATCACAAATTCGCCGCTGAAGGATTTGAATGTTCCTAGGGGATTATGGCGTACGCTTGCGCAGTGCTTCCGATCATGCATCTGTAATATGGCGCAGTTAGAGCAGAGGCACGGACATTGATTTGTTAGACCGGTCTATTATTATATTTGAAAAAAATGAATAGAGGCGGAGCAGCACTGTCGGAGCAAGTCTCCACCTCTATCTAATGTTCTAGTCGTGCGGATCTTGATGTGTTAACACCGATGCAGCTATCCTCGACGAGAGCGCTCAAAATCAGAATGACAGACTTTGTGAGGTCCGAGTCGCGATGATCAAGATTCGGACGCGCTACCAAAGCGGTGCCCTGTTTAAGAGAAGAAATGGAGATTGATTTGACTTGTTTTCATGTCACTGTCGAGAAGGTAGACTCCCGCGGGCGGATTCTGTCCCAATCAGTCCGCGTGGTCTGCTGCGATAGGCATTACTGGCGACGCCTCAGCCCATTCTTAGCCCTGTTCGTCCTTGTGGATGAAGAACGGGGTTAGGGACACGCCATTGCTACCGAAGACGCTGGCCCAGCCTGGAGGCAGCTGACGCTTGCAACGGAACTTGCCTTTGCGCACATCTTCCAGCAGGAAAAGAAAATCACCCTGGGGTGCCCTCGTTCCCTTGGTGACGATCTTGCCAATCACCTGGTTGGGGAAGTCGCGATGGTCGGCGAGAAAGTTGAGGTCTCTGAAGATGACTTGTTCGCCAAAGCACGAGGGCATGCGGTAAGAGCCGATGACGAGCGTGTGGTTCAGCTCTACCTCGCCGGTCTCCACAGTGCCGTTATGGCCGTCGAGACCCGGAAGGTAAAGCAGGTGCTCGGAGCCCTTGCGCGGCGTATATTTGATCAAGGCGCAGCCAGAGCGCTCCTTGTCCTCTTCTGCGAAGCAGAACAGCACGAAGGTGAAGTCCGGATAGAGCAAGTCGAGCTGTGAGTAGAGCATCTCATTCACTTGTGGACGCTTGTCCTTGTCGATCTGATTGATGACCGTAAGGATAGCCTTTGCCGAGGGCGAGAGCACCACATCGTAGGTGCCGTTGTCGAAGCCCTTTACCACCTTTGGCATGCCCTTGGAGGCGCCGAATGAGCTGTTGCTGGGGTTATCCCGCAGGACACGCGGCTTAGGGGCGACCGCCTTCTTGTAGTCCTCCATAAAGTGTGGATACTTTGCGACCGGAATCAGGTTCTTCGCAGAGACCGTGCCGGGCTCGGCAGGGATGGCGATGAGCATGGCGTTGCCGGTGGGAGGGACTGATTCTTTGACGTGCCAACCGAAGTCGCCTTCTATTTCCGCAGCGCCGACCTTCCAGCCGAAGTCCTGATTTTTGGCGGCTTTTGCTGCATTGCGCGCGGTCACTTTGTTGTAGTATCCAACGACATGGCTGCCGTCAGCCATCTCCAGACCGAGGAGGATAGTATCATTGAAGTCGACGCGGGCTTCCGGGTAGCGATTGTTGCTCAGGCACATGTTGTTTCTCCGATTTGTTTTCAATTTCACTGCAAGAAACACCACGCGGGCGGATTATGGTACAACCAGCCCGCGTTATCCTTCGTTGATTATGTGCTTGTAATGAGACCGTAAAAGGCGCTTCGAATAGACTGAGCCGTTCTGCTAAATCAGCACACCTTCAGGCTCAATACAGCTTGTATACAATTGATCGGCGAATTCCCTTCTGTCTTGCTCGACGTCGAGAAGCCGGATCTCCTTGCCAGTCCAGACGATGATGTGCCTGGCTGTTTCCTTCCAGCCGTGGAACTGGTTGTGATTTACGCATACTTCGAAACGTGAACCGGGCTCCACAACCAGCAACCTCACTTTGTCCAGGCGGTTGTCCGGCCGAGGAAAGCGTGTCGAACTGTGGTGCCCTGTAGCGTCAATAGTAGTGGTCCCAAATGCCAGCTGGCGCACGCCAGAAAGAGCTGAGTAGTGAAACTCTTCTCTGTCGTCGTGCCGCACCGGATACTGCACGCGGAGAAGCGCCCTGTTGTCGGCATCATCCCGTGGGCGGACGATCATCAGCTTGCCGGAATTTGCGATCCTGAGCAAACTTGCCTCCGAACAGTGAATTTTCGGACTCTGTTCCGTTCGGACTATGGACTCGTCAAAGTCAGGGTACACCGGGAAGCGCTCCAGATGGGTGTCTTTTCCCGACTCTTCACCAATGGCGATGTGAGGATAGGGTTCGAAATCGATCGGAATGCCTTTGCTGTATCCCACGGCTTCTGCCGTCGGAAATCGTGAAGGCTCTGCGCGGTAGCTTTCGTACCACCTCGTTGAATAGAAACAAGAAACCTTTACGTCTATCGCTTTCATCGTTCTCTCCTGTTGCCCAATGATGGGCGTTGTGGTTAAGGCATGATGCTTACTTCGCCACTGGCACTTCGGTTTCACTGCAATAACAAACTACGCGGGCGGATTATGGCCCAGTTAGCCCGCGTTATCCCTCGTTGCGACTACGCTTGTTCCTTAACCTGCCGGAGCATGGTTCAAGATAAAGTTGCGCAGAACATCGTTTGGCAGTCCCACTCGGTTAGCCCACCAGCCAAACGCGGTATCACGAGAGGGGGCAGGTGAGAAGTAGCGCAGCGAGTCGAAATGGAAGTTGGTTTCGGCGCCCAAAGTCTCTGAACCAGGATAAGTTTTGAGCATCTGGACCATGCGTCCGTCTGAGTCTTGTGTGTAGATGAGGATGGCTCGTTCGCGCTCCTTGAGCCCAGGGCAGTGCTCGGTGATTTCAATGACTTTTTGGGGCACAAGAGATGCCCAGGTGCTGCGGTCGATCAATCGAGTTGAAAACTTGTTCGCATCAAGAACTTTCACCATGTCAGTCTCCTTTTGATGAAATCACAACATCAAGGTGGATGGTCTAGCTCAATCATTCCACTGGACGCTCACAAACCAAGTCTCATAGCCATAGTTGCTGTGTAGGAAAAAACAGATTGAGAGCTACTAGGTATTACTTCGTGTGTTACGGCTCAGAGAATTGGGAAATGAAAACAGTACCCTGTCGTAACAATAAAACGTACATGTAGGCAATTGATAAAGTTGAAAACTATCGCTCTCATCGTACTTGTCCCATGGGTGAGCGATAAAAGTGTCTGATTTTATGCTCGCAAAGTTGATGTTGGATTGATAAAAAATCCACGCTTTGGTCTGATCGCCTGCAAAAGCCGTCGCTTCTGCGAATGAAGCTAGGTCTCTTCACAACGCACCAAGCATCTTTTGGCTGAATTACTTGATGTCTGGCGTCAGACGATTTTGCTTTCCAGACCCCAACTACTCCTCTCGAGGAGAGAAATAGCGGAAGGTAGTCGCCTTTAAGACGGTACCTTTCAGACCGGCGCCAAGCCTCTGATCGATGAGTTTGCCAAAGGTTTGTTCGCCTATTATTTCAGCGATTTGGGGCTTGCCACTGCTTGGTCTTACCGCAGAAATAGTTCTGCCCAAAAAGTCGCTAGCGCGAGTGAAGCTAGGACGCTCCAAAGCGAAACAGGGGACAGGCTGCTTCAAGCCGAGTCGATTATTTAGTTCATTGCGCGCCATTACATATGGTGCCATCGAGCGCCACCGTTCTTCTACCCTGTTATCTGTCGAACGAAGAACATTTTGGATATCCCAGTCTCTGGAGCAGCAGACCAATTCGTTTGATTTTTGTCAGACCAACGCAAGCGGTGCGACATTGAGTGTACTCAGATCCGATACTAGTTTCTTTATTACTGTGGTTATCTACCTAGTAAACATTGAAAATAAAGATACTTCTACTTCCATCTGTCATGACCAAGAGAAAATTACAACCATCCCATCGGAAAACTCAAAAAATATCGTAACCGAACGAAATCGCTGTGCGGGTCTGTCGATTGCCCGATTTCCTTTTGTGCGCCATATTTACATCGAGTAATTCGGCGTCGACGAAGAACTCTACACGAAGTCTGCACGAGATAAACAACCGCGAGTCAACTTTCATCAGGAGCTACAATGAGCAAGTTCACTTCCGAGAAGATTCGACGACGTCCAGGCACTGGCAGTCTCTGGTTTGTGCTCTTCGCAGCAGCGATTTGCTGGTGCGCTATTGTGATCTACAACTCGGCAGAAACCTCCGAGTACAACTACTTCTTCAACCTGGACGCCTCCATTCGCACTCAGGCGCAGACCGCCCAGAACAATCGCCAGGTCGTCGCCAGCTTCGAGAAGTCCAATCCCGACGGCACCAAGGATAACTTCTGGGTGCGCAGGACTCGTTTGAAACTCGAAGCTGACGCCCGCGTCGCAGTGTCGCTCTGCCTTTGGTCTGTGAACCAATACAACAACTCGATCAAGTCATTTCTGGCTCACGAAAACACTGGCAAGAGGTTGCTTGACGGCTTTTCCGTCGATGTCTGCTGGGACGCCAGTAAGCTGCCCCCTCAACAGAACTCTTAGTCTGATGAGCGATCTGGGCGGTGACGTATGTGGTGGCGTTTAGGCGTTGTTGCAACAGGAGCAGGCCCAGCATCCAGAGTGCAAATTCGTCATCCAACCCAACAACGGCGTCATTTCGCGGCGGCCAAACTTTCTTCCACGCCAAATTGAGGACGTTGAACGAGAGATCGCTCTTCTAAAACATTGAGATTAAATATGCAGGATCGCTTGAGGTGGAATTATTTTTCGTCTCAAGTAGCTGTCGTAATGGCGCGATAGTGCGTCGCGAGTACAGGAGCGTCCTGACTCCCGTGCTTTTTTTCAAATCTGTCAGGTTAAAGAAGGACGTCAAAATGACAAGCATTCGTGTTCTAGCTCCAACTACAGCCTTCGGTATCGGACTGCTCAAGAACGAAATCAAAACGCACACAGGTGAAAACGTTCTGATTTCGCCAATCAGCGTGAGCATTGCGCTGGCAATGACGATGAATGGTGCGCGTGGCGACACGCAGAAAGAGATTTTGCAGGGGCTGTCGCTTCCTGACTATGGTGGGCTCGAGACCACCAATCTCTCCTATGCAAATCTGCTCGCCGACCTGGCTGACAATGCTGCACTCGGGGTCGATTTGCAGATCGCCAATGCGATCTGGGCCAATCAGAATGTCACATTCAGCCCGGAGTTTCTCGAGACAAATCGCAAGAGCTTCAATGCGCAGGTTGCAAGCGCAGATTTCGCGGCGCCGGCTACTCTGGATGCCATCAATCAATGGGCGTCGGACAACACAAAAACGCTTATTCCGACGATCCTCGACAAGATTTCATCGGACCATATCATGTTCCTCTTGAACGCCGTTTACTTCAAGGGGCAGTGGAGTGTCAAATTCGACAAATTGCTCACGCGGGAAGCTGATTTTCACGCCACCGCAGGCGATGTCAAATGTCAATTGATGCAGCGCCGCGGTGACATGGCACACCTGAGTGGGACCAACTTCCAGGCCGTGAAGCTACCCTTTGGCGACAGCAAGCGTATCAATCTTTACGTTTATCTGCCCAATGCTGGCGTTAGCGTTGACGACTTCGTACAGAGACTGACCGAGAAAACGATTACTAACCTAGCAAAAACGAAGTGGGAGTCGGAGGGAACCATTTTCTTGCCGAGGTTCAAGGTCGATTACGACGTTGAACTCAACGACACTTTGAAAAATCTTGGTATGAACACCGCGTTTGAGCCGAACGCGGACTTCTCCGGCATGGGTGGTGGCCGTATCAAAATTAGCGAGGTGAAACACAAAACCTTCGCCAAATTTGACGAGGACGGTGGCGAAGCGGCGGCCATCACCTCGGTGGGGTTCGTTGCCATGGGTGCGAAGCCCATGCCTTGGACGATGCGCTGCGATCGGCCGTTTGTTGCTGCTCTCTACGACGAACACACAGGCTCTTTACTGTTCATTGGTGTTGTGAACGCGCCCGATTGATGTTCGCATCTAGTTAAAAATCATGCAGAGGAGGTGGCACAGTGTCACCTTCTCTGGCACGAACAATTTAACTGACGAGCGCACCAATACCCGTGTCACGGCATCAATTCACGAAGCTGTGTTGACGTTTTCTTATTATGACAGGGAACATAAACGAAAGGCTAGAAGATGATAGTAACGGCCAGACCGGGTTCAGTTCGCCCTTTTCGTCAAACAGACAAAGGCACATCCATCAACGGATGGAAGCCACTTACGGCTCCCCTTGAGGGTCTAGTAAATGAAAGGGGGTGGGGAGCTATTCGTATCGTCGTTCAGAAACTTTTCGACACCGTCGACGGTGCCGAAAAGCAAGATCTGTACGACCAAGTGTTGTTAGTGGAGAATCCGGGGGCCGTGGTTGTCTGTTTGGCGGAAGAGCGAGTAGGGTTAGTTCGAAACTTTCGCTTCACCGCTGGCCGCCTGATTAGTGATAGCGACTATATCAGGCTCCTGACTCAAGAAGACCGCTGGGAAGAGCTTCTGGAATCGCTTGGTCAGTGGCACTGGGAGCTTCCAAGGGGACTTGCGCCTTTAGGTCAAGGCACGGATCTCAGCGAGTACATTATCCGTACTGCGAAAATGGAGGCAAAGGAGGAGGCGGGATTCGAAATCACCGACGCATATATTTGCGGCAAGGTGAATGCGAGTACTACGTTCTTCGCGCACGCGCAATCGGTAGTGCGCGCGTCAATAGCCGAGGTTGGTGCGAGTAGCCCTGAACCTGCGGAGTTTATTGGTGCAATGCGGATGTTCTCCAAAAACGAGCTGCGCCAACTGGTCTCAGATGGAAGTTTCGAGGACGGATTTTCGCTAGCAGCTCTTGCTGTAGCTGGATATCATTTCTAATTCCAGGACGCAGTAACGTAGGTCGTCCGCATTGTCGTCGAAGTGAAAATCAATGGGAAGGGGCAGCCTTTTGGCTAGTCCTTTCCCATTCAGCTGATTTGGAGAATATGAATGACCCTTCTATTTATTTGACCATTTTTGCTGCTTTTGGTCTTTTTCAGCAAATGACGCTAGTTAGCTAGTTTGCAGTTAGCAACTCGCTGCTAGGGAACGAACGCTTCATCAAGACTGAGTCGTTGCTCTGCATTCGAAAGTTGGGTTGGATTTAAATTTGCAGTATTCGGCACATCCTTGCAGAGTGCCGCATGCTGCGACAAGACAAGGAAGCAAAGCAATAGTTTTACAAATCGCTTTAATGCAAGAGCGCTGAGCTTTTTCAATGTTGAGGAAATTCGTTCGATGTAATTCTCTCACGTAGCCGCGAGTGAACCTAACCGAGCCCGCGCTAGGTCTTCATAGCGTGTTTCCCCCCTGTATAACGCTAGTTCATTCGATAGTGGTGGTTAGTTTGCGCAATACAACGCGACAGATACTTGTTCTGAATCCATTTATTTTGATAACACTCAGATATCTTCAGTTTTCAAATTTAACAGGCTTCTTTTTACTCTTACTTCAAACACGCACTACGCTTTCGACCTTTGCCTAAGTACTTTTCTTGTGCTTAGTCAAGGACTACCCTTCGCTATCGACAATGTTCTGTCAATTCGTGGAGATCACCATGTGTCAGACCCCTCAGCTTCGCTTCGCCAATGAATACAGCTGTGCCGTGCGGGAACTTCGCTTGCAAATCGATCAGGCGTTGGCGTTTCTTAACAAACAGAGCGATGCCCTCGGCGTCGTCTTCCTGGTAGGTGTCGACGCGACTGATGTTCATTTGACCGCGAAGATCGTGCTGCACCCCGATTCGTTCAGCATCGACGAATTCAACGCCGTGCTCAAAACCTTCGAGACGATTGGGCTGTGCGTCTTGGTTGTACGCGCCGAGAATGTTTATCCGCCCGTCGTCGCTCTTAAACTCCTTGCTGAAAAGAGCGCAAAGTGCGAGCTCATTCGCGTATCGGCGGCAAATTTGTCCTACCAGTTTTGCTCCCTGGAGCGGCTGATCGAATTTGCGGCGGCTCAGTCCACTCGTTGTGGCTCCTGCTCTCGCAGCGCGAACTGTGCGGCGGCTGCCCTTGTCGGCGACCTGAAGACGCATATCGTGGTGAACGTTAACCCTTCCGACGGAACGCACTCGTCCGTCTGAAACGCCTGGTCTACGACAACATTTCATCAACCATCAACAGAGATTGGAATCGCGATGAAGAACAAACTGCAGATTTTTAGCATCAAGCACTGGGGGCAGGGCATGATTGGCAGCGGTACTTCGCTGGTCGTCGCCACATGCGAAAACTATGCGCGCGAAATGCTCTGGCAACATTTTCTTAACAAGCAGGATCGCGGCGAGCCTTTACAGGTTGGCGCCAAGAGCCTGATGGAGGTCGAGCCGTTTGAGGATTCGCATCTGAGTTGCTACCCTGTATCTCTCGACAAAGCCGGGGTGCGCATCGAGTATCAGTTCAGCGAAATCGACGGACAAACGGTCACGAACGTCGTTTATGTCGATGTCGGCGCGACTTCGCTGGCCGACGAACTCGATTCGCTCCAGGCTCGCGAAAACGACGGGCGCGGTGTTTCGTGCGTGCGTTCAATCGTCGATTACCTGCGCCGCGATGATTTGTCGGCGGCGAGAGCAATCGTCAACAACGAGGGCGACAAGATTGCATCCTATCCGGCGATTGAAGCCGTTCTCATGCGCGTCGGATTCGTCTATCAGGCCGATTGGGTCTGAGTTGCCTGTGTTCATACTTCCCTTCACCATCTGAAACTTTCTGAAAAGGAAACATCATGCACAACGCTTTGCTTTGCCAGTCCTGCCGTGCTGAGGCTCTCGCTCGTGACGATGCCACGGTTTCGGATGCGATTATCGCCTCCGGCAACGTGATCTTCGTCTGCGGCATCAACTATGCGGCCTTCGAAGAGAAAATCCGTCCCGTCTTTTCGCAGATGCCGAGCAACTTTGAAAAGCACTCCGGTGCCTGCTTCCTGCGCTATCAGTCCGGCGGCAGTCATAACTACGACTTCACGCTGGTCGTCGTCGGCGAAGACAATGAGAAAGGGGCCTTGCTCCTCCTCGAATTGGTTTCTCGTAGCAAGCGATTCGTCATCATCGTGGAAAACGAGTTGATGCAAGCTGGGGGGATTGGCGACGAGGACCTGGCGACGTTGCAGTCCTTCCCGGATACAACTGTCTCGCTCGAGAAGGTTGGGGACGGAGCAGCGGACTTCGCCGGCGCCATGAAGCATGCCTTGAAGGCTGTTTCTCGCGATTAACCCGCTCCGATGCTGAGTCAGTCTGTTGGAAATCGTGCCATTCCCAGCAGACTGAAATCATGCAAATGGTGCAAAAAGGAGGCAGAAATGCTTTTCAAAGTTGAAGGACAGTTCGGGCATCTCGTCGAAGAAACCGAAGGAGGTGTCATCTATCAGTCCGATGGCTCTCTCGTTGACATCGCCAACCCGCGCCCTTGCTTTGGTTGCAATGCCAAGTGCGCAAATGGAGAGCAAGATCCGTGTATCGCCAATTTGCCAGGCACCCTTCAGGCATGCTGCGGACACGGCGTCGAACTCTCTCCACGTGGCTATCTCAACGGCTATGTTGCTCTGGCCGATGGGCGCACGATGAGGTTCTCGGGTCTTGTTGGTGGAGCAGCAATTCGCGATGCTGTCGAAAAAGCTCTCTCGGGTGAAGAATTGCCCGAAGGCTTTGCCTTCGAAGATACTCGCATGTGGTGGTCAGGGCTCAGTGTCCGCCAGCGCGAATATGTCGATGCTCGTAAGCTTGCTGGTTTGACCGAGCTGGTTGAACTTGTGAACGATGGCTATGCTTCGCCGCGTATCCTGACTGGTGAGGCGATGTGGTACGACGGCTTGACCGAAGAGCAGAAAGATTCTGTACGTGGTCAGATGAGGCAGATGCTGCAGAATCTGGTCAACGAGGCTCGCAGTCAAGCTTAATCGGCAAGCCTATGACGCTGGACGAAATGAGAACATCGCGAGCATTGTAAAATGCCCGCGATGTTCTTTTTTAGGGAAATCTATTACCGAAAAAAAACTAATTCAGAAATACTTCGATAGCTGATTACCAGCCGTGTCTGTGCCATCTGTGATGACGCCATCCGCAACCGCCACCGTTATAGCCGCTGAACATATTGCCGCCGTTAAACATACGGTTGTTGAAGCCGCCACCGTATCCGCCGTGGTAACAACCACCGTAATTGTTGCCCATGAAGGGGAATGCATATGACGCAGTGCCGCCAGCAAAGAGCATGCCGATAACGAGAAGTGTTGCCAGTCTTAATTTGTTGATATTGTTCATGATCCTGTTCTCCGTAAATTCGCACCATTTACGGTGCCGTGGTTTAGGTTTTTAGTAGAGGGAGTGTCAGCGATTCGTTTCGGCTGACACTTCTAATTTAACGACTTAACTGTGCACAATATGTGAAGGTCAAAAAGTTTTTTTAGAACTGCTGATGTCAGCCCTGCGTAAGGAAAATCGCATGACTGATAATGTCGTTATAAGTTCCGTTCTACAAATCGCGTTCTACAAAATCGCGACTGATGCGTTTTCATACTCGAACGAAACATCAGTTCCAAGAAATAGCATTTTCAATAGATCTCTATAAAAACCATAGAGTGGAATCTGCTGAACGAGGTCGTCACGCATTGCGTCGCGGACAATCTTGAATGATTTGTGCGATGGTCCAGCCATATGGTCCAGTTCTAAATAATAATTTGAAAGCGGTTGGAATTGAATTTCAAACAATCTACCATGCCATTGAACCACGCTCTTGAGGGCTTTCCAGCCGGTCTTCTTCAGGGTTTCGGGTGGACAGTTCAAATAGTCTTTGGTTTCCAGGAACTTTAGCAGTCTGTCAGAATGCTCCGACGATTCATCTTCTGGTCTGAATTTACCTGCGAGCAGTTGCTCGGAGATGCTCAAAGGATCTTGTGCGTCAAGCTGCTCCAGAGAGGGCTTATTTGCCGTCAGCTGGGCTACTTTCGTGTGTACGTCAAAACATGCGGCTTCGTCTTCGCAAACGATTTTGATGCCAAAAATGTCTTTGACATATTTGCTGTATTGACGCAAATGTTTATCTTTAGAAACGAGTTGATCAACGTGAAAAATTTCGTCTGTCACTTTATTCCAGAGTTCTTCTTCTGCTTTGACCCGACTGGTCAGGCGGTTAACGCCTGTGCTGGTTTGTCTTTGGGGCAAATACTCGACAAAGTTGGCGGATAAATCGAGGGGTACCCACTGATCTTCTTTGCGATAACGAAAGTTATCCAGCATCTGATTGCCCAGGTCGATGTCGGTAATTGAGAACAACGTTTCTCGATTGATTTTTTCTCGAATGTGAAAAGGTCGGTCGTCTAAATCTGGCAAAGCACCGATGACGTTGGAGTGCAATTCAAATTCGCCGTCCAGCAAAATCGCTGAAAGCAAATGCGAAAGAACGTGTAATTGTCTTTCGCCCTCGAGAATGTTCTGTCTGAACGACTCGCGCACACTTTTGATAAAGTCACGTGAGAGCTCGATGCGCACGTGCAACTCAGGATTGTTCTCTTGTTCTGCTTTGCGTTCAGTCAGGTAAGAGATGAACTGGTGTATCACGGGATCGTGCATGGCCATGAACAGAGGTGATTGAGTTACTTGCAAAATGACACACGTGCTTGCATGGGGCTATGGCTAGATTATCCCCAAATCACACGAGGATCTTTCCATTCGCGGCAAGAAGTAACGTAATTGAGACTGTTTTCTGGCGTAGTACGCGGTTAGCAAGGCTTGTGAGAGCGTCAAGAGGAAGCGTGCCTGTCTGTGGCTGTTTTTCTATCGGAAACGCTTTATCGGAATCGTCTGCGACTGCTTTGCGTGCCAATTGGCAACCTAAGAATATGTTCAGAGATACTGCTTTTTAGCTCTCCTAAATGCTAATGCTTGGTATACATTCATAACTTTTTCTTTGAATTTCTTTTTTAATCTACCCGTCAAATCTAACCCCACTTACTTCCACCCGTTTTCCCATTAGCAGCATTGCTGTTATTTGTAGCTCCGGACTCCTCGCTGTCACCAGCGTAGAAGCCCGGTTTTGTGACGTTCTGCCATCAGGCAAATTCTTTATCGGGACTTCTATGCACACCGACGATTTTCGTTTCAAGCATTACAGCCTGTCTTTCGACCAGCTGACGATGCTCATTCCCTGGAGTGCGCGTTTGTTGCACACCTATCACAACGTACACCTGGGTGATGATGGCTTTTCGGCTATCGTGCTCGAGCCCTGGGGACGCATTTTGAAAGCAGACGACTACAAGGCGGTTTTGTTGGGAACTCCGGCAAATATCATCGCCGCGAAGCGCGCCCGCCACCCTGCCTTTCACGGTCAAACCTGGAATCGTTCTTGCTACCCGCTTATTTCAGGCGCTAACGTTTTCACGATGTCGCCTGCCGCTGTCATCGCGGATGTGATCTGCAACCACCTGGTTGTCGAAGAACCTGATTGTGACCTGCCTCGCATCGAGCGCGAATTTCTGGTTGTGGGACATGGCGCTTACATAAGCGAGAAGCAATTCGCTCGACTCGACTACGTGGGCTGCTGGACTGGCAACAATGGCGCCAAAGTGCTTCTTGAGATTTTCGAAGTTCGCCCCGGAGCATAAAGCCGAATTGGCTGACAGCGCCGATTTCTTTTAACACTCTCTGAAAGGGAGCAACTCCATGTCACTTAAAAGCAGGGGTTGCACCAGCAACCCTGTCATTGTGGTTCCCGGGTACGGCATGACGCCTCATGGGGAGCCCACCGTAGGAACCGTTGCGAGAACACGTATTGCTTCGCAATTAGCCAGGTCATTGCCCGAAGCACACATCATCGTTTCTGGTCTACGTTCTTCGGCCGATCACATCAGCCACAAGCAAACCGAAGCAAAGGCAATGCGTCGTGTTCTCCTTCGCGAAGGCATCCGTCGTTCACGGGTGCAGGTCGAGGAGCAAGCGCGTGATACCATCGGCAATGCTGTGTTGGTCGCTGCTCGTTTCCTTGCGAAAAGGCAACCTGGAACTGTCATGGTCGTTACCAGTCCCTTCCACTTTGAAAGAGCGCGCTTCGTGTTCGAACATGTGCTTGGGCCGAAGTGGACGGTTGTGATGGTCGCAGCACCCGAAGTATTCGGTGACGCTCCTAAAGCGCTCGAAGAAGGACAATCTCTGGCGCGAGCCAAAGCCTTCTTCGATACGACCTGTGCCGGTGACCTCAAGTCGATCTGGCATTTGCTTGTGACAAAGCATGATTGTTACAAGCATTTGCCGAACACATTCTGAGAACGCTGGTTACTGACTTAGAGGCAAGTCTCAAAGGGAGGACGTCTGATGTTGAAGAAGATGAGTGAGAAGACGTAAACGCTTCAATTTCGGGGGAGAAGTACAGCAGATTGGCTGCTGATCTTCGGGCCATTGCCAATCGATGATACTGCAGTTGCGGTCTCACCGATGCCCCGATAAGGAGCGAAAATGACTTATTCGAAAGAACTGCTCACCAACGTGCATAAGCACTGCCGCAATAACCGCAAGGACATAGCTGTAAGTGCCGTGTGCGGATGCTTCTACTGCCTGGAGATCTACCCGGCAGCAGAAGTGAAAAAGTACACGGGTGTGGTGGACGCCATCTGCCCCAAATGCGGCATAGACTCCGTACTGGCTGACGCCAGCGGAGTGGAAATCAGCGCTCCGTTCCTGATTGCGATGAGCGAAAGATGGTTCAGTGATGCTGAAGATGAGCCTGCGTGAGTAGGGAAAACTAAGAACCAATTGAGAGGGAGAGTTTGCTGAAAAGCTCGCCCTCCCTCTCATTTTTGTTTTGATTTATATGCTAAAAAAGATTATTTTCGGCAATTTGTTCTCGAAATGACTTTCAGCGCGCTCAACAAGTTCTCGACTAATGCTGCCATTCTACCGAATTCAGTGCTTTATTCGCCTGGGTTGAATACTTGTAAAACTGGTCTGACGGCGCCATGAAAGCAATTTCTTGAACCGGTGCACCGTATGCGGTACGATTGTTTCGATCCGCGTCAATATAAATCAGTTTAGCCTTGACGTCATACTTGGCGTATTTGCCGACCACAACAAGAGCCGGCTCGCCATTTATTTTCTGTATTTCGGCAAATGCTGGAGTGAAGACTGCAGCACTGCCACGTTCGCCTAAAACTTCATTGAGCGGGGTTCGTTGAAGATCCAGCACAGTGACAGGTTGGCCTTTGCCATCAGTTGATTTCGAGGGACTGTCTATAAGCTCTCTAAAAGCTTTTGAGGCATCATCCGAGAGGCGATTTCCTCGATAAGAGAAAACCATCTGTACATCTTTGTTTTCAACTGCTTCTCCGGCGGCGTTTTGAGTTTTAGGATGAAATTCCTTTGCATAACTCGTGCCTCGATTAACATCGTTTCCGGCTGTCCAACCCACTGGCATCGACATCTGGGCTATGCGTCCGAGGTCACTTATTTCCGGCCCCTTCTGCGTTTTTGCAGTCTTATCTTTCAACGCAAATATCTCATCTAGCATGCCATTCGACGCCTGCATTTTCTGAATCTCCGCACTCGAAGAACTTGGTATATTTTCGGCAATTTTTGGAGCATCAAAAGGTCCCATTATTTGTCATCTCCCCAGTTCTTCAGATTGTATGTGATAAAGTTCTGGTCTTCCTTCGGTAGCTTCGAAACGTATTCTTTATAAATTGCAGCTTTCGCCTCGTATGCTGCGCGAGCCGATGCCGGCATGTCACCATTATCTATTTTCTTCTTTTCGAGCGCTATTCTGTGACCAAGGTAGGCGAGGCTGGAATCATAGTCAAACGTATTAGATATTTTTGCGTCGTGAATCTTCGTAATGCTAGCAAGCTGAGCCTCCACCGTCATTCCACTTCCTGCTGCTGCCAGCTTATCTGAAATATCCTTCTTTTCCGCAGGGGTAACTGCTGTGCCCCGTTTTTGAACGTCAGCAATCATTCTGTCGGTTAGATCTTCGTGTTGCTTCTGGAAGTCAGTGCCGGAGATTTTATTTCCGTCGGAGTGCTCAAGACGCATCAAATCAATTTCCTTTTTGAAATCAACACGACCTTCTTTGCGAGCTTGGTCAACCTCGTTTTGATCTTGTTGGCGAGCAAAACTCGTAGGCTGCATAACGGTGAAGAGGTCATGCGTGCTCATCATTTTGTCGCCTTGATAATTGGCGCTTTTACCCCACTCATTTTCGATATTTACTTTTGGTGGCGGTCCAGGGGTATAGTCTGTCACTGTAAAGACATGAGCTCCTCCGGAGCCACCTGCGGCCCCGCCGCCCGAGTCGGTCCAGAGCGGTTCGTTAAGACTATTTACGCCTACTATCATGGGGAATTTTCCATTCTTTTTAGCCTCAGCTAGCTTATCGTTTAGCTGCTGTTCCGAAGTAATGTTAGTTTCATGTGCATCGTGCGGCCCGAAATATGAATCGCTCTGGATTGCTTCTAGCGAGTCTTTTCCCGTTATTCCCTTGTGTAGATCGACGAGGTTGCCTATCGTCAAACCTGGCGCTCGCGCTGGTTTGCCGTCGTTATTGAGAGCCTCAACTGGAGGCGTCTTGCTGATGTCGTAGAGCCGCTCGCCATTGTCTGTGGCGTTTTGTGGTGGGGGAATTTTCGTTTGGTCATAGGTTCTGTTGATTCCTCGTTCCTGATAGGACAAATTGACGGCGGCTATTTGAAATATTTCGCTCGCGTGACTGCGCGTGCCATCGGGATTCGGGTAAACATCCGCTGCATTTGTTCGCGCTTCAGGATTGCTTTTTAGGACAGTACCGTTGCGGTCTACGTAGATGCCTGTACGGGAAATATCGCCAACCATTCGGGCTGCCTCAGAGGGGTCTTTCCTGTAAATCGTGGTTTCAAGAGTGGTGACGTTACAGGTATTGTTTGAGCCTTGCGAAATGCGATTCGGATTTGCCGCATTGTCCATGACCTGCATCGCTATTTTGTCGCGCTCATCAGACTGAAGAGGCTTATCTCCCTTGGTCTCAAGAATTTTGGAAACTTCTCTGTAAGTTCTTGCGACCTCTTCGTTCGATATGTGTTCTTTGCTGCTACGCTCCTCAAATGCCGCCATTTGTTTGTGAAAGTGATCGTAATCAGCTGTAGACAATTTCGATTTTGCTGCATCATCTATGTGCGTGCGCTCAGTCGCTAGGCTGACTGGATCTCGATGATCTAAGAGCGCTTCGGCCTTTTCTCCCTTGCCGAACACATCTCCTACTAGTGGCAGGTCAAAATCGTGTTTTAATTCGTCGCGTAGTGGCGTTCCATACTTTTCTTTGTAACGAGCCTGAATTGCGCGAAGGTCTGCCTCGGTTTTATGATTTAACGCCTTGGAGATTGCGCCACCGTCTGTGGTGAAAATGCCGCGGGCGTTATGTATTGCATCGACTGAATCCTCCACTGCTTTTGCATCAACAGGAGCATTTCTAGCTAGTACGTCTAGCCCTTTACTTAAGTTCTGCCAGCCCTCCACCACTGCATCTTTAGCTTTAACTGCAGATTCAGAAAGCTGTGTGATCGCGCCACTTGCTGATTGGATGAAATTGTCTTGCGGGGCGGTGCCAAAGTGGCGCTCATCTCCAGTGAGAAGCTTGATCGAACCTGTGCCGTCTTTATTGGTAATTGTGGTGCCTTTGCCGTCAGACCAACTTTCTATCATAGTTCCAATGGCATCGGTCCGATTATCCACCGGTGGTTTATTATGATTGTCCGAGGGACCCGGCTGAGGGTTAGAGTCTTTCGTTCCATGGCGCAATCCGCCGTCGCCCTGATAGTGATGGTCGGAATTTGTCTGATCGGCATCTAGAAGCTTTTGTATGGCGTCTTGTTTGTGCGCTTTGTCCAGCGGGACTGCAACCGCTGGGCTGCTGGGATTGGACTCAGTCACCTGGTAAATGTTTGCGATTTGCTCGGGCATGGGGCCGCGGGTGAATTTGTCGCTGGCCAATTTGAGCGCGTCGGGCGCGTGATTGACCGCAGTGCTCAGCGCGGTACCATCGGGCGTAGCGCTTGCCGACTTTTCTTTGACATCTTTAATTGTCTGGGGAGAATCAGCTGTTGCCAAAATTGTCGGCTCTAAGGTACTGCCTTATTATTCCCAAAACTTAGCTCTGAGAATCTTACGAAAAGGCGTGGGTGCGATATGGCGTGCCGGATGACGTTTTATTTCTCTTTTTTGAAGGTGTCAACGACATTGTCGAGGAGCTTTCTGCCGGGCTTGCTTTCGAGCAGATCATCAATTCCGGGGCGATGCATCTTCGCCGCTTTGTCGGCAAAACCAGTGACATTGGCTAGAGGGTTGATTTTGTCCGCCGCAATGTACCAGGTCTCGTTCTGGTGTGTCTTATTCAGAACGCGTACTCTCAATAAAAGCACGCCCTTTTCTGCGGTATAGGTATCCATAACCCGGACAACAAGTGGATTCCGTCGCTCTGTCAATGGCGTGTTAGGCGTGTAGCCATTTAAGTCTACGAGCCCTGATGCTGTTACTCTGTCTCTCGCTGCAGCATTCTCTATTGCCTTGTCCGGTGCTGCAAATCGGGCAGAAACACTGTTTAATTTCAAATACTCGGCTAGAAGATGCGGATTTTGAAAAGCCGGGACGCCACCGGCCTTGATACATTCAAAGTCCTTGTTCACGAGCTGGTTTGGCTCTTTATAAACAACGAGATATTGATAACCGAAATACAGCGTTGCTAGGACGCCAAGCAACATTATCATCTCTAATTGGGACAATCCCAATTTGTTTCTGTTGCCGGAAAGGCGCATAACAACCTCTAGAATTCGGGTGATTGCATACTATGTACCCGGAAAATCTCAGGTTTTGGAAGGTGAATCAGAGCATCAGAGGTATGATAATGCCCTCAGGTTTCGAGAGGATGCCAAGGCTATGAAGCAGTCAACGAGCAGGATTTGCACATTGAAAAGAACGGTTGATAAAACCGTTAAAAATTTCTTTGGCTCACTGTTTCTGGTGCTGGTGACTGCAAACAATCTGGTCCTGGCCCAGGAATCCACAACTGCCCAAAAAATCGACGTTAAAGCCTCGACTAAGAATGTGCTCAAAACTTATGAGCCGCTTCAACTTCCAGTCATCAAAGCAGCAATTTCTGACCATCCAAGGGCGGTGCTGAAGAATGGCAATCACTTTCTCGTTATGGACGAAACGGGCTGGATGCCCATCGGTTCTGACTTTGGTTATGGCTTGTATCGAGACGATACGCGCTACCTCAGTCAATTTGATCTGAGTTTAAATGCTCATGGTGGAACTCACTTATGGAGTTCTACAAAAGAGGGCTACAACGGACACTTTATTTATACGAACGCAGAGTATGCGCCTGCTCCTAAAGTGACTGTGGGGCGGCAAAAGTTGATGATTAATCGAGATGTCGTAATTAAGGACCTCCTGATGGACAGGACTGTGATCACAAACTTTGATACAGATTCAGTCGACGGCGAAGTGGAAATCAACTATTCGGCAGATTTTGCCGATATGTTTGAAGTGCGCGGTATGCCGCGTCGTAAAAGAGGTCAATTACTGCCGGTCGTAGTTGAAAACAACGAGCAGGTCATGTTGTCTTACAAAGGCCTTGATGGGCAGGTGATGAAAACGAAATTGAATTTCGTTCGTGAGAAGCCTTTTGTCGTTAATGCAACATCTGCAAAATTCAAATTTCATCTCCAGCCTAAAGGCGTTTACATCATTGAAACAGCCATCAGCACTAACTTTAAGGAACCAGAACTCGACGTTTTGGCAGACGAAAAACTAGGCGAAGGTCAAAGAAAATATACTTACGTCGCGCAAAAAGCTAAAGCCGACGCCGATTATATTGCCTGGCGCGCAGCAACCGCTCAGGTTCGCAGCGACAATCCGAAGTTCGATGACCTAGTTGACCGTGATTTCCGTGACCTTTATATGCTCAGACAAAAAACACCCAAGGGCGATTGTCTGGCTGCTGGAACACCATGGTATGCCGTTGCTTTTGGGCGGGACCAGGAAATCACTGCTAAAGAAACTCTGGCTTTTGCTCCTTCTCTTGCGCGCTCTGTAATTGAAGTTCTTGCCGCCTATCAAGGCACCGTATCTGATACCGCTACCGAGGAGGCGCCCGGCAAAATAATGCACGAGTTGCGCCTGGGAGAAATGGCGCGCTGCAAGGAAATCGCCTTCCGACCATACTATGGATCGGTTGATGCCACTCCTTTGTGGCTCGTTTTGCTTGGTGAATACGCGGACTGGACTGGCGACATTGATTTTGTCAAAGCGCATTGGAATAACGTCAAAAGTGCGTTGACTTCACTGGATAGCGAAGCCAGTGCTGGCTATCTTGTTTATGGCGGAAAGGCTGGCGCAGCCTTGTCAAACCAGGGCTGGAAGGACTCGTCCGATTCGATTATGGACGCGCGTGGTCAATTGGCGAAAGCGCCGATTGCACTCTGTGAAGTGCAAGGCTATCTTTATTCTGCCTGGCGTAGCACCGCAAAACTGGCGACGAAAGTTGGTGACGACGCTCTCGCCAAAAGTCTAAATGCTAAGGCCGATAGCTTGAAGATTCACTTCAATAGCGACTTCTATTCGCCTCAGCGACATTATGTGGCAATCGCCCTCGATAAAGATAATCACCGCTGTGACGTGGTTTCATCGAATCCTGGTCATCTTCTGTACACTGACGTTTTGGACAGCGATAAAGTGGCACCAGTTGCCGATCATCTAGTGGGCATGGATATGTTCACTGGTTGGGGCATTCGTACATTGTCTGCTTTCGAGCGTGCTTACAATCCAATTAGTTATCACAACGGCTCTGTCTGGCCCCACGATAACGCCATGGTGGTTGAGGGATTGTGCAAGGTGGGGCGCGGTGCCGATGGAATGAAAGTCATGGATGGAATGTTTGAGGCTGCTCAAGGTCATTTTAACTTGCGCTTGCCTGAGCTTTTTTGTGGTTTCTCTAAGCGATTCAGTGAAACTCCAGTCTGGTATCCAGTCTCATGCGAGCCTCAGGCATGGGCAGCTGGAAGTCTTTTCCTGATGTTGAAATCTGGTCTGGGACTACAACCTGATGCTTTCAATCATCAGCTCAATATAGTCAACCCTCAACTGCCGTCGTTTCTCAATTCTATTAAACTGTCGAATTTAAAAGTAGGCGCAGACACAGTGACGCTTTCTTTTAAGCGTGACCATGACAAAATCATCTGCACTGTAGATCAAAAATCAGACGGACTGAAGGTTGTTGTTAGACCTTGAACATTAGTCGTAGTCTATTGGCGCTGTGCCCGTTTTGAGTTCGCGGTACAGCTTTTTGTACATTCCGTCTTCAACTGCTTTCAAACTGGCGCCAGGTGGCAAATGCTCTTCGGCTCTGCGTTGTTCGATGATTGATTTGGTGATCGAGTCAGCAGATATATTGTCTTTAGTCAGTCCAAGTCCTTTTAGTGCGGCCTCTTGTTCCTTCGGATGGGCAAGGTAGTATTTATAACTATCCACGCCCATTTTTTTAAAGACGTCCTCCGAGTTTGCATCTTGGTCCAGTTTAAGTTGTCTTCTAATGTCATGAGCCGACTGAGCTACGAATTGTTTTTCTGATTTTTCCGTCGGACTATCTGAAGCATCAGCAGCTTGAGCTATCCGATGTCTGTCAGGTTTGGAAGACATTGCACGGAGGGTATCTGCAAAAGGACTAGCTTCACCGGTCGGATTGCCTGATCTATTAGCACCGTCTGTCACGTTTCCGGTGGATTCGGGTTTCTTGACATCCGTCCCATTTGCATCAAAAGATCCCATTTTTAAGCCTCGCGATCGGAAGTTTCGGGGTGCAACGAGCCGCACCTGTAATTACTTACCCAGTTTTCAACTCTTTAAAAGTAGGCCGGTCTCAATCTACGCGGGGATGAGCGGCAAACATTGGTGCCAGCAATTTCATCTCGAATGAATCAAGATTGCAGGATGAACTGCGAGCTTGTTTTAGGTCTGCATCGCAAAGATCACCCTGATTGAGACGGTAGTACGCATAGGCTCGATGATACAGAGCAGCTGTTTCTTTAGGTTCTCGTTTGAGACACTCTGAAAATTGTTCAATTGCTTTTTCGAATTCGTTTTGAAGAACATAGGCCATGCCCAGAGTGTCATACGCTGTGTCGTCTTTTCTATTGATTTGAATGGCTTTTTGAGCGTCGCTTATTGCTTCGTCGATTTTGTTGGAGACGACATAAGACCAGGCGCGATTGTTGTAGCCAATTGATTTTTTTGGTTCAAGCGCAATAAAGCGTGTCAAGTCGGCGATCGCCAGCTCGTTTTTCTCTTGGTGCTGATAGGCAATCGACCGTGCGAGGTAGGCTTTTGCATTGTTTGGTTCGCACTTCATGGCTCTTGTTGCGTCGGCAATAGAGTCAGGATAGAGTTTCAATTTGCTGTAAGCAGCTGCTCTATCGAGATAGGCTGTGGCGTTGTTTGGTTCCAGTCGCAGCGTGTTATCCAGGTGAGCAAGCGCTTCTTCAGGTTGATCTTGTTTGAGTAATTCAACCGCTTTAGCATATTCGTATTCGCCAATTGCTTTGGGGTCTCTGGCGTCCACAGTTGAAACAAGTACCAATCCACACACCATGACTGCGAGCAAACCTGCAACGCGTACGAAATCCATTTTGCACCAGCCGAACTGTCCTGGTTTTTTTGGCAAGATGGATAGCGCCGCCCACATACCAACGAGAAATCCACCCAGGTGCGAGGCGTTGTCCATATCTTTGAAAATCAGTGGACTGATCAAACTGTAAACGACACAAACAAAAAACATTTTCGAATACATACGGAAAAATGCTTTAGGAAATGATTTGCGATGAATGACAAAGAATGCAACCAATGCCCCGCATGTGCCATATATTGCGCCGGAAGCACCTACGCTAATACTTTCTGGCTTGAGGAACAGAAGACTGCATACTGAACTGCCCATCGCCGAAATCAGATAAATCGCTAGAAATTTCGAGCGTCCAAACAACCGTTCAACCATACTGGAGAAATTCCAGAGTACATACATATTCATCGCCACATGAAATGCGCTCAGATGAACGAATGTGTTAGTGAGGATGCGCCAGTACTGTCTGCCCAGTATCGTTTGAATGGCGCTATTGGAACCCCAATTTTCAAGCGTCGTCGAGGAAAAAAATAGAATGCCCTCCATCGAGTTGTGAGAGTGGTGGAAGCCGGGGATGAGAAAGTTACTGCCGAGCGTCCAAAGCGTCATACCGGCGAAAATTGAAACATTGGCGACAATAAGCGCCCGCGAAACCGGCACTGGCATCTTGTCGTTGAGCCATTCTGGCAATATCTCGGAGCTGCTCTCGGCTTTTGACGGCGTGGTTGTAAGCAGACTCGAGTCTGGATTTTCGTCTTGAGACATGCGATGCGCTTTTTGATGGGTCGCATCATTTTAGTGCAGTCGAACTGCTTGCAATAGGGTAATTCCCGAAACGAAGGAAATAAATTTATGAGAAGGCGCTGAGTGTGCAGATTTACTTTTTTAGCATCAGAATGTAGGTTCTGTAGTCCCTATCCATTTGATATTCCAGCGATTCATACAGGCTTTGTGCCGCGATGTTCGTGTGTGCTGTGTTCAGTTCGATTTTAACTGCGTCAATTGAAATAGCATATTCCTTTGCTGCATCCATCAGCGCTTTGCCAAGGCCTTGTTTGCGGCACGTTTCGTTAACATATAAATCCGACAAATAAATGTAGTGTCCCATAGACAGTGATGATAGGCGTTGATAGAGCTGTGTGAAGCCGCATAATTTTCGCTTGTCGTTTTCGGCTACAAAAATAGTTGACCGACTCTCTAGCAGATTTTCAGTCAAAAATGTCATTGGCTTTTCGCCACTCGAGTCTCGTTCATAGAACTGCAGGTATTTCACAAACAGGGGATGAATGGTCGGTAAATCTTCAACGGTAGCTCGTCTAATTCTCATCTGTCCTCGTTTTTGGTAACTGAGGTAGACATGCCGTGCGCCGTCTACTTTCGGCATTATTTTAGTGCAGTCGAACTGCTTGCCACAAGCTGTAGACAGCCGTCAGTCCAATCGAGCGTTTTTAGAGCAGACCAATGCGAACCTCGCTACTTGACAGCGGGCGGTTTCTCCCACAGTGCGTAGGCGCAAGTGCTCATAGATTGGCTACTGTGCGCCTAGAACTCGTAGTCTCGAATTTCTCGTGATCTGTGTTTGCTTTACTTGGACGAAGCTCTATGGCTAAGGTCTAGTCAATCAAATGCCTCTCACTCTTTAAAGACCAAGCTAACCCAATTCTACGCACTCACCAGAAATCGCTTCTTTCGACAACTTGTTGGTTGTTGAGGACTCGGTCTGGCGTGATGTTCTGGTTCCCAGAGATGCTTCATAAGGAGCGAACTATGAAAACGAATATCAAAATCTCCGCGTATGCAATCTGTGCGGCATGTGTGTGTTTCATGCTGCATTTCGCATTGTCGTTCATCACAAACATTTACTACCAAATCGGGTTCGGATTCTGCGCTGGTATATTCCTCGCTTCCTTGGGTGAGTCCTATATTCACCAGTACATTGGGCACGCTAAAGCCAAAGTTCATGCGGTTTGGAGGCGTCACCCTCGTGCGTTTATGGTGCTAATCATTGGCTTTTTTCTGCACCACGTTGTCCATCACGGCAAAACATATCGTGAAGGATATCTGGAACAGTTCGGCGAGTCGCTTGACCCGAATGCAGTCGATACCTGGGCGCCTGAAGCTTTCTATCGGCTGTTCGATGCCAAAGATCAAGCCTATGTGCGCAAAGCGATGCCTGCTGAAAGAATAGTTGAAGAGCTGCATAAAGCCGACTATGGTCTGGGGGCGGTTAGCACAGTTGCCTTCGCCTGCCTCATGCTGCCGCTCGTTGCGGTCGTTTTTGTGGTTGCTCCGTTTTGGATGGCGTTAAGCGCGGCTTTGCCGATGCTTATCATTTTTCCAATGATGAGCGACTTCATTCACAGACACATGATGCATCTGCCGCAAGATGGCGTTGTAGTTGTGCGTCATGATTCTAGTCCAAGCTGGCTTGTTGGGACCCCATACATGCAAGCGCTTGAGCGTTGGCACTGGATGCATCACGAGTACATTTACTGCAACTACAATCTGTTCGTGCTCGCGGATTTTTTCCGGGGGGTGAACCGAACCCCTTCGCCAAAGGACCGTCAGAAAATGGCAACCGAAGGGTTGATATTGGATGATGGTGGCTGGAGCTGGATGCCTTTCAAGCGCCAGTCTAAGCTGAGCAAGTGAAGCGGGAATGGTAGTCAATCGGCATCTTCGGGTGGCGATTGACTATCATTTGCTTTTGTAGCAACTTTGCCGAAAATGGATGATTGAAGTTAGTAAACAGTTGAACCGAGCCGAGTTCAACTGTTTACTAACTTTGGGGCGCCGTTGTTTAAATTTTGAAAATAGTTTTTTCCATCGTCAGCAAGTACGTTTCGTATCCAAGAGCCCGTGCCATTTTGAAGATGGTTTTGAGATTGGGCAGATTTGTGTCATTCTTGAGATTTTTGATTGTGGTTAGAGACAACCCACTTTCAAGGGCGAGTTCTTGAGGCTTTCTGTCTTTTAACAGAGGCTTGAAGAAGCTCGCGAAAGTAGCGCTCAGGCAGCTTCTCCTGGCATTCGTCAGTTTTAAACAGTAAGCCGGCTTTCCGGCTTGGATGGGCACGAACTTGATGTAGAGGCATGCTCCCGTGGCATTTTCAAGAAGAATCATGGTGCTTATCGAGAGTCTGGGCTCGTCTTGCAGAGCTTGCTTTAGAGACGTAGCCGACACAATGCGTGAGCTCACCAGATAGTCTTGATTTATTTGAAGAGTGGATAACCTCGACTTGAGTTTTCGACTGAGTTTGGAAACCTCACTGTAAAGGCGTTTTTGAATGCTTTCGTGAGAAATTCGTTGGGTGTTATGCATATGAGCGGTCCTCAATTGGGAAATTGTTTTGATGGCGCATATGGTGCGCCGCTGACAGAAGCCGCACAAAAACCAGCACATAGGATTTTCAATGTGCTGGTATGGCGAGATATGGCTAAATTTAGAGAGCTTTGATTGCCGAAAGTCCGTGTTGGTCTAAATCGTCCTGAGTCGCGTATCCGCGATAGAAAATGATTGGATTTTGAAACAGTGTCGGCGGTGCAAATCCAGATGGTTCGTCATTTTCTGCGCCATAACCGAGATCGATGTCGACATCGTCGCTGTCATTGCTGGCATCTGAATCTGGTTCGTCTGAATCCGAGTCATTGTCCGACTGATCTTGATCATCAGAGTCGTCAGAATAATCTGGGTCATCCTCATCCTCATCTTCTTCTTTCTGGTCTTTGTCCTCCTCCTCCTCCTCCTCATGGTCCTCCTCGTCTACATCTTCGTCAGATTCGGACCGAATACTTTCAAAGCTTGCAGGGAAAGTTGTGTTCCTCAAATCCTTGCGGATTTTGTAAAGGGATGTGGACGTTGCTGGCTGTGATTGGGGTGTGGTGTTCAAGTTCATTTTTTATCCTCAAATGTAATAACTTGGCGCGCCAAAGCCAGAGCCGTTTGCGAGAAGGCGCAAGCGAGCTGCTGAACTTCAGATTGCTAACTGTGTTCAGGCGTTTACATACAATTCGAGTCGCTCTTTGGACGACTGGCTGGGTGCCAATTCAATTTGCTAGCTGTAAGTTGTTGATTTCTGGGGATGTACTTCCCTTGTGTCTAGTGAGATGGCTTCTCAGCAGGAATAAACGTTGTCTTTTCCTAGCAAAATGCGAATGCGCTCGCAAAGAGGCTTCCTGCATAGTTTTTGCGGTTACTACGCGGTTTTGTTCGAAAAGTTTTGTTCGTAAACCCTCGTCTAGTTTGCGCAAACGTGGCTATACTAGAGGCAGGGGCAAGCGTTAGTGCCAGCCAGCCCGCGGGCATACTTTCCCCACAGACCCTGAGTGTCACGATGGTTCGTGGTCTTCATGCAGCGTATTTTTTAGGGGCGATTTCAGTTAGGGATTTTGAACAGAATGTCGCAAACTACGATCATTATTGTTGAAGATCAAGAATTTACTCGCCGCGGTCTCAAGCTCGCTCTGGACCGTATGCCCGATATGCAGGTGGTGGGCGAAGCAGTAGACGGGTCTGGCGCCGTGAGGCTTGCGCAAAGTTGTGGTCCGGATGTCGTTTTAATGGATCTCGTTTTGCCGGGTATGGACGGTATTGAGGCTGTCAGAAGGATTAAGGAAAATCAGCCTGAAATTAAGGTTCTCATGTTCACTGCGCATGGCGAGGAATCGGAGGTGTGCGCGGCACTTGGCGCAGGAGCAGACGGATATTGTTTGAAAGGGGCAATTGGCGAGGAACTGCGCCGGGCCATCCAGGCAGTAGTTGCCGGCAAGGTCTGGCTTGATACAGCTGTTGCCAATGATTTCTTACACGACTATGTTTCACGCCAAAAATTGAACAAGATCTCGCCGTCAATGACCGTACCTGATTTTTCGCCCTTGGAGTTAACAGTGCTTGAAGGCATCGTCGACGGACTGAGCAAGCAACAAATCGCCGGCAAAATGAATGATTCAGCCGAAAACGTGACTGACAATATTCGTTCAATGTTGAAGAAAATGCAGAGCGTTGATTGGGATAAATTGCGACGGGATGACCGTCCGGACCATTCCTGAATTATGCACCGCCTGTAGTATCAATGGTTCATTTGTAACCCGGGCTTCAGCTGGAAACAGTGCCAGGTGAGTAAAAAGTGCTCTATAATCCTGTTGTTAATCCGTTTTTGGTCACGCAATTTCGATTGCTAAAGTGATAAATGTCCAACCCTCGATACAACGCCAAGCCCAGCAAAAATCACCTAATTCTCTATTTCGACGACAGGACGATTGCTAAAGGCGAAGATTACAAACGGCGAAAGAAGGTTTTGCATTGGTTCTTTAATACCGATGAACATCTTGAGGCAACCGTTAGCGGCACCGGAGGAAATGTTTATCGCACGCATCTGCATTTAAAAAATCACAATACAGAGGTGAAACTATCGCGCTGCTCGTGCCCGGTGGGTGTCGATTGCAAGCATGCAGCGGCTTTGCTTTTGACTTACATAGACTCGCTCGATGCTGTGCAAGATGGCGAAACGCAAAATTCTGGACTCTCACGCGGCATGCGCTTGAAGCTCGAAGAGCTGGCCGAACTTTTGCATGGTGAGTCTGTTGACCCAGAACGGGCAAGCTCATTGCCTCCGTCATCGGTGCGTCCTTCAAAAACATACAAACCACGGACTACGCTGATTTATGTTATTGAGCCAGACAATTGGCGCACGCGTCCATCAATTGCAATGCGCGGTATGTCTTTGCTCGCTGATGGCGAATTCGGTCTGGAAACGCCGTTTGCCATCGAACGATTGCTTGAATCTCAGCCGCCTGCATACGCCAGTCCCGAAGATCTCGAGATTGCAAAACTATGGCAGACAGTGGAATCGCATGGCTCCAGTAATTTCTATTATTCACGGGATTCCAGGCGTATCCATCCTGAATTGTTCGAGGTTTTATTCAAACGTGTTTTGCAAAGCGGGCGTTGTTATCTTCCCAAGCAATATTCGCGTCCGCTTAAATTGGGACCTAGACTAAAGGGACAGCTTGCCTGGAAAAATGAGACAGACAATACTTTTCGTTTGCAAATGGAAGCTCTTGGGTCGACTGAAAAGGGTGAATCGAGGCGCATTCACTGTCTACGCTGGAATACACCATGGTATCTTGATCTCGACGAAAATCTCTGTGGACCTGTCACATCTGACATAAACGCTGACGCGCTCGATGCGATTCTGCTCATGCCTCCGGCTACAGCAAAAGAGGCATCGATCATGTCGGTGTCACTCAATGAGCTTGAGCTGGCGGATCGCATTCCAGCTCCTCCAGGAGCTCTTCCTGTGGTGGTGAAGATGATTGCTCCAGCTCCAGTTCTAAAACTTGAGAGTGTTCGCACGCTCAAGCCGTTGCATTCAGGAAGCAAAGTTTTTGCGGCCGCCGGAGAGCAGTTGCGTGCCCTTACTCTTTCTCCTGCCTTTGAAAGAGTGCTCCAGGCGCCCGCTGTCGAAAAAGTAAATGGGCCAATTATCGTAGAGAAATATGATGAAAATGCTGGTGAAAAAATGGGTGAGGCATTACTCGAGCGAGGCTTTGTTGAAATTAAAATAGAGGATATTGAATCTTCACTCTATCAATCTGGCAAGATGGAGAGATATTTTGTTCAGACAAGTCCCCAGCAGTGGTTGGATTTCGACAGTGATGAAATTGCTCACCTGCGACAACTCGGCTTTCAAATCTCAGAACTGACTGAAGATCAAATTCAGCCTAATGCAATCGAGTTTGAAGACCTTGAAATGGAGGTCTCCAATGAGCGAAACTGGTGGTTTTCCCTTGCTCTGAATATCGACATTAGTGGTAAAAAAGTCGCACTATTGCCGGTTTTGCTATCTGCCATTCGAGGACTTGCTAATGCTGGAAATATCAGCGACTCAATTGAACAATTGAATTACAAAGGCAAATTCGTTGCCAATCTTGCCGACGGAGGCGTAGTCACACTGCCATTTGAGCGCATACGTGGGTTGCTTCTTTCTCTGGAAGAAATGTTCAAAGGCAGGTCATTTAAAGACGCGACTGACGTCTCTGTGTTGCAAGTGTCTCAGTTGTTTGCTGATGCTGGTCTCGCGCAAGCCCCCTGGGTAGGCGCGAAGAAGATTTTCGATCTGGTTGAACGCGTGAAAAAGTTGCACAAGATTGAACTTGTAGATGCGCCTAGAAATTTTGGCACCACATTGCGTCCTTATCAGCTAGAGGGGCTAAGCTGGCTGCAAATACTGGCCGAGCAGGAGTTGGGCGGCATTCTCGCTGATGACATGGGTCTTGGAAAAACAGTTCAGCTACTTGCTCATGTGTGTTTGCAGAAAGAAAATAGAAAATTGACTGCGCCTTTTCTAGTTGTTTGTCCGACTACTGTTTTGCCAAATTGGCTTGCCGAATGCGAGAAATTTGCGCCGCATCTAAAAGTCATGTCTTTTCACGGCAAGGATCGAAGTGCGGTTACGGCAGAAATGAAAAAGGCGGATCTAGTCATTACAACGTATCCAATATTGCACCGTGACGTCGATTCTCTGAACAACATAGAGTGGCAAGGTATCGCGCTTGACGAAGCACAGGCGATTAAAAATCATGCTACTAAATTGTCCCAGGCTGCTCGCAGTCTCAAAGCCAAATACAGGTTCTGTCTCAGTGGCACACCTGTCGAAAATCATCTTGGCGAATTGTGGTCTCAATTTCAATTCCTATTACCGGGCATTTTAGGAGATCAAACTCGCTTTCGTGACACCTTTCGCAATCCGATTGAGCGAGAGGGCAGTACCGAAAGAAAACAGCTGCTGGCGCGGCGTATTCGACCCTTTGTTTTGCGTCGAACCAAGCAAGAAGTTGCAAAAGAACTGCCAGAGAAAATATACATCGAACAAAAAATTGAGCTTGGCGGTTCGCAGCGTGACCTTTATGAAATTGTGCGACTGGCGTCGAGTAAGCAAATTCGAAAAGAAATCGCTCAAAAGGGATTCAAGCACAGTCATATCATGATCTTGGACGCTCTCTTGAAGCTTAGACAGGTTTGCTGTGATCCGCGTCTGGTCAAACTGACGGCGGCAAGAAAAGTGACGCAATCAGACAAGCTTGATGAACTCTTAGTGATGCTTGAACAACTGCGAGATGAAGAGCGCAAAGTTTTAGTATTTTCGCAATTCACGAGCATGCTTGATTTGATTGCCGCCGAATTGACTGAACGTGAATTCAAATTTGTCACCATAACTGGTGCTACCCGTGACCGTAGAAAACCAGTACGGGAATTTCAAGAAGGCGAAGCCCAGGTGTTTTTGATCAGTCTGAAAGCTGGTGGTACCGGTTTGAATTTAACTGCTGCTGACGTGGTCATACATTACGATCCCTGGTGGAATCCTGCAGCCGAGGAGCAAGCAACTGATAGAGCCCATCGCATTGGTCAAACCAAGACTGTTTTCGTATATAAGCTAATCGCTCAGGGAACAATTGAGCAGAAAATGCTTGATATGCAGTCACGTAAACGACAGTTGGCGGGCAGTATTTATGACGAGAAGGGCAATGTCAGCCTTAATTTCAGTGAAAGCGATCTGGAAGCATTGCTTGCGCCGCTGGATGGGTGATATCGCGCTGGGTATTATCTCCAATGACATCCAATCAGAGTTGCCGCCAATCGTCTTGAACACCCCAGACAGCCGACCTAAACAGCTGCTAGAAGATAGTTGCAATACCGGTTTGTCTGATGACGATAGTGTGCACACCCTGGAAGGTGTCGTCGATTTGGGACAAGGACGTTTTTCAATGTCTTTGAAATACTTCCGAGAGGTGCTGAGCTGTGTTCTAGCGATCCAAAACCAAAAACCTGTACAATTTGAGTGTCTGTAGAAAATCTTAGACAGTGGCGCAAGGTCCGAGCAACTGATAAATGAAGAGGCTTTAGTGCAATCGACAGAAGACCGTCAGGGTTTAATTGCATACGATTTTGAGTTAAATATTTTGACCGTTGATGAAATCGGTGCATCGTTTTTTGATTGCAATTTAGACCATATGGTCGGTAGAAATCTGGAGGATTTTATTCCAGGGTGTAAATCCTCAAGGTTATTCAATCAGGCTGGTACCAGGACATCCACTAGAAAAGAGATTTTGACTGGGCAGCGAAAAGATGGAACAACGGTTCCTATTCTTTGCTTCGTAAATCGCTTAAATTTGCGCAGTGAGCCGCTGAATTTTCTGGTGATAAGTTTGGCGATGGAAGAAGCAGCGAGAGCCGAACTCTCGATGCAAATCGAAGACAGATTTCGCCAAATGTCTGACAATATCAACGAAATTTTTTGGATTACTAATCCGGCGGGTACTATGCCCATCTACGTTAGCCGCGCATATGAGACAATTTACGGACGCTCTCTCGATAGTCTTTTTGCGTACCCTAGGCAGTTTTTCGCCAGCGTACATCCGGACGACAGAAAGATGCTGGCTGACTTGATAAGACGTCAGCGCAAAGTTGATTATTCTTGTGATTTGGAATATCGAATATTTAATTCACAGGGTCAATTACGATGGCTCTGGGCTCGTTTGAGCCCACTAGTTGATGTGCATGGTAAACGTGCAGGAATTTGTGGTGTGACTGCAGATATTACTGAGAAAAAGGTCTCCGAAATCAGAGTGAGCGAGTTTCATTCAACGATATCGCATGAGCTAAGGACACCTTTAACGTCGATCAAGGCTGCGCTGGGTCTTATTGATGGAGGTGTCGTTGGTGAGGTTTCTGATCGGGCAAGCCATCTCGTTAAGATTGGGCTAGCTGAGACGGATCGTCTCATTAGGCTTGTGAGTGACTTGTTGGACATCAAGAAAATCGAAGATGGTCAATTCGTGTTGGAAAAAACTGAATTTTCCGTTGCCCAAATGATAGTGCAGGCCTGCGAGTGCGCGGCTACGTTCGCTGAACAAAATAAAATTTTGCTTGCTTCAGAGATTGATTCGGAAAGAACCATTTTTGGCGATTATGATAAATTGCTGCAGGTGTTATTAAACCTGATATCAAATGCAATCAAATTTTCTCGACCGAACGATTCTGTAATGATCATGGTTAACAGCGCATCTTCGACAAAAGTTCGTTTCGCCGTCAAGGATAGCGGTCCAGGAATTAAAGAAGAAGATCTATCAAAATTGTTTCAGAAATTTCGACAATTGGACCAAACTGATGCTCGGGTCAAAGGTGGAACCGGGCTTGGTTTAGCAATCAGTAAAGCGATTGTAGAAGAGCATGGCGGCCGCATCGGTGTTTTAACTGCAATCGGCGCTGGGGCAGAGTTTTGGTTTGAAATACCGGCATCTAGCGATGGAGGATAAATTGCGTGGCTGCACATCACGGCTCAGCGACGGCTCGGACTCGTTCGACGTCACGGTTTGCGAAGCGGGGAACCGATTCGCACGGTCCTGTTTTCTGTCGGTCGTGGTGGAAATCCTCGGCGCCATTTACCGCTGTTAGAGTCCATTGCCAAGTACAATTGTAGGGTTGTTGCACCCCATTTTGCAATGCTTGCCTCGGGCTGAAGGCGCCGGTCATTCTACTTTCATGAATGAACTCCCCGTCTCAGGTTTTAGATCCGCATCCAAATCGCCTTGAGTTTCTTTCGAAACTTGCTGACGAAATTTGTCGCATTGTGCGAAATTAATTAGAACCTTTTGTCTGTTATTGTAGACACTTGTAATTTGATTGAATTTCCACCGGAGAAGAAAATGCCTATCATTACTGGTTTGTCGGGAAACGAACTTTTTTGCTTGAAGAAAAAAGGCTATGAACCTGGGAACCTGGCTATTGGCAATAGTGTATTTGCTCTTGGATTTATCGGTGGACTGTCATCAAGTTTCAAATTGCTTGCAGGCGGCGAAATTCATGAAGTGAGTGAGATTATTCGTGAAGGACGTGAGTTGTCTTATATGCGCATGGTGGAAGAAGCGCGTGTCCACGGGGCTACCGGAGTTACCGGTGTGACCAGTCAATTGATTTTTCACAGCAGCAATATTGAATATTTGTCGATTGGATCAGGCGTCCATAAAACCGATGGTGTTGCGCCGCGCAAAGACAATTTGTTTTCTACTTCTTCGAACGGGCAAGAACTCTATTGTCAGTTAGATTGTGGTTTTCAACCGGTCCAATTTGTTTTCGGTAATGTTGCGTATTCCATCGGTGTCGGCGGAGGCATCACAGGCGCTCTTCGCAGTCTGAAAAGCGGCGAGGTTGTTGAATACTCCGATATGCTCAATAAAACCCGACATCTAGCCCTCGAGCGTATTTGCAATGAAGCGAGAGACGCAGGCGCAAACGCCGTCTTGGGAATACAAACAACCATCTCGCCGGTCAGTGGGCTACAGGAGATGTTGATGGTGGGCACGGCCTCTCACAATCCTGATTTACCTTCCCAATATACCGAACGTCCCATCTCGAGCGATCTTACAAACGAGGAGATGTGGAATGTCATCAACGCTGGCTATTGTCCAATTAAATTGGTGCTTGGCGTATCTGTGTTCTCGCTTGGTGTCGCTGGCGGTATTAAAGCCATGTTCAAAAGCTTTGTTCGTGGTGAAATCAAAGAGCTGACGTACATGATTTCTCACGCAAGAACAAAGGCGATCAGCATGATCGCTGAAGATGCTGTCAGTTGTGGCGGCGAAGACGTCGTTGGAGTCAAGACCTATGTTTACGACCTCGGTGGCGGCATCATCGAGTTGTTGGCCATTGGCACAGCGATTAAGAAACTGCCCAATATTAGGACACACTCAGAAAATCTGATTCCGCAGGCAATCATCAAAGACCAGGACACTTTCATCAACAAAGTGCCAATGGGTTATCCAGCTATGTATTCTGGCAGTGCAGATTGACTCTGAAGCTTAATAAGCTTGGGTCACGCAAGCTTCGCCAGTAATCATCTGCGATTTATATCGTGTAATCACGACTAATATTCAGATCTCAAGGTCCGAGATCGGTGTTTTGTCGGGCATTTTGCAGATTTATTAATTGGTATATGAGCGTTCTCTTTGCTAGGTTAAATCAACCCTTACTTTTCCCCCCAGAATAAGCCATATAAGTCCAAAAACTATCCAATAGCTACCCACACAGAGATTTAGTTAAGACATCTAATGTCTCTGTTGTGCGCTTAGTTCGAAGCTACAGGCTTCCGATAGTTGCGCCAATCACCAGTTTTCGCAGTCAATCAGCCCAACTCTGCTGCACGCTCAGCATTGGCTCAATTGACTGCGACTGCCTTACCACGAAATCAACTCACACACTGAGGAGTAACACCATGTCGTTTTCATTTGCAGTCCCCACGAGCTCCGTCATCGCGCTCAACCCGTCCAACCAGTTTGAAGTCAATGTGATCGAGCAGACCAAAAAGCATAACGGTCGCCTGACTCTCGTTGGTGGCCGAGTCGAATTGCCGCGGCAGACCCATCTCGATTGTGTTTTCGAAGAATGGGATCAAGAAGCTGGTGGCATGGCGGCGACTCTGGATAACGTTAGCCTGTGGGCAATTAAGACCGACCCATATTCTGACGTTCGCGCAAGCACTCTGGGCAAGCTGTCACACGAAACCTGCTTGCCAGAACATCGCGATATCCCGGTCACCGGTCATTACGGCGCGCCCGACCACCTTTATCTGGCGACCGTGTCCGGCATCCCACATCCCAAGGATGGCGAAGCAAAGCGCTGCTTCTACTTCGACGTCCGCAATCTCAACATCACAGCCGACGAAAAAGACAGTCAATTCGGCGCACAGCAAGATCTGATTCTCGCCGTCTATCGGCTGTTTCTTGCTGGACGTCCCGTTGCTGTCGACGATTTCGTCGACTTCGTTTCGCTGCGGAAGAAGCTGCCGGCCCTGCTGGCTGCTCTCTAATCAGCGTCCAATCAATCTCAGAAAAATTCTGAAACAGGTATAACAATGGAAAACAAAACTTCAATTCACAAGGCCCTCATGGAAGGACATGCTTCGAGGGTTGTCGCGAACGCGCAACACCTCAAGAAAGTTCTCGATGCGCTCGGCAAAATCGGTCCACAGGGTACGTGGCTTGGCTCGCGCACTCTGGGACCGGAAACCGAGGAATACAAATGGACTGTCGAAGTCTCACGGCTGCTCGCTCTTGCGGGTATCGCCGCTAAGACTGGTTTGGGGCCGGGTCTGATGATGGCGCCGCACCACGGCTGTCAGCTTGCCCAACGGCCGGACCTGGTCATTGGTGTTGGCGCCGGGTTCATCAAGGGCGAAGGCGCTCACCCTTATCTTGAGGGTGGTCACATTTTCTCCATGCCGGACTTCAATACCCGGCACGACGCGCTGTTCTTCAACTCGCTCTTTCATGTCGGGTTGATTGGACGGCTTGGCACGTGCCACGAGAAGTTCGACCTTCTCAATCGACTCAAGCATGGATTGCTTGGGTTGGCGCCTATCTACCTGGTCGAGCGGCGAGGTTACTACTCCGAACTGGTCAAATTCCTGACCGGTGAGATCAACAAGGTTGTCGGACCTCGAGTTAGTCTCGCCGATTTCGGAATGGTCAAGTTCATTGACCTCGCCAAGACGAAGCCGGAAGCTTTCGTGGAGATGCTTCTGGTGGACATCGGCTTTGCCGAAGCGAAGCCGGAAGCGCCGACGACCGAAAAGAAGGTCGTGAAGCTGAGGGCACCCAGAAAGCCTCGGGCGGAGAAGAAGACTACCACCTGACGTGCGTGCGGAAAATTGCCCCCAAACAGGGCAATTTTCCAATTCGTCTCTTTGCGAAAAACGATAGCTCAATTAACCACCGTTGATGGCCCTTCGCTTGAGAGCGGATTTCGGCTGTCGCCTTTCCGCATGCACTTTCGCGTGCACGCACCTAGGAGATGTTATGAAGTTCGAAGAAATCCAAGCCAAGCTGCTCGGGTTCGGCGTTCCTGCCGATGAAATCGCTCCCATCGAAGAGCGACTCGTCGAGCTGGACACCGTGCTCGCCAAATACAACGAGCTCATGAAGCCGAAGAATCAGAAGACTCTGCGCGAAAATCTTGCACTGAGCATGGTTCGGAGGAAGCTGAAGGGCCGCCAGGAGGCGCTCTCCACGCACGTTATCGGTCTGCTCAAGCTGTACACGGGCTACCGTGTCATTGTGGTCTGGGGCGGCGCTCGCATCAAGCCCACTAGCCCTGCGTACATCCGCATGGTCGAGGCCATCAGCAAGGCTGGTCCCAATACCATCGTCATCGATGGTTGCGGTCCCGGCATCATGGAAGCGGCCATGCTTGGTGCGCAGGACGCAAAGGCCATCAGAATCGGCTTGCGCATGGTCTCGAACAAGGCGTTCGAAACCACGCTCGACGCGTCCGAGAATCGTTGGGCTGAAGGGCACACCTTCTGCTTTGACCATCACGACTTCTATAGTCGTGTGGCTGCTTTCCTCGAATTTGCCGACGCAGTCATCATCGGTGAAAGCGGAATTGGGGGTACGCAGGAGAAAGCCTGGGTGGAAGGCAGTATCCAATGCGGCATGATGAATCCCATCCCGGTGTTCGTTTTCTCGCCGGATTACTGGGAAGGCTCAAGAGCGCACTTCAATAACATGCTCAAGGCCGGCGCCGTATCGGATGAAGACAGAGACCTGATTCGCTTCGTTCCCGAAGGCGAAGAAGTCAATGTCTACGATCGCATCAAGCAGTATTATGCGGCGCGTCCTCATCTGCTCTGTGCAGCTGAGCCTGCCGTGAAGCCCACCGACGTGAACAGCGTCGAACTCGCTGCAGTTACCGCTGTTAGCGATGTCGAACCTGTTGCTGTGACGCCGACGCTGAAGAAGCGCAAACGTGTCACGAAGGGCAAGACCAAGGGCTCGAAGAAGTCCAAGTAAGCGTAACAAAGGAGAATTGCCCCCTAACCCGGGCAATTTTCCAATTCACTTCTTTGCCGAAAACGATAGCACTTTCTCAATCGATTGGAGCAAGTAATTCTTCCAAATCTGCCTGGTCGAAAGCGAGATTTAAATTGACATGCTTATCGTAGATGCTATTTGCGAGTTCGCGTTTACGCTCTTGCAGCTCCAGCATTTTTTCTTCGATGGTGCCTCTGGCAATTAACTTATAAACAAAGACTTTTTTTGTCTGACCGATGCGATGCGCTCTATCAGTTGCTTGCTCTTCGACAGCGGGATTCCACCAGGGATCGTAATGAATTACGATGTCGGCAGCGGTCAAATTCAAGCCCGTGCCGCCGGCTTTAAGGCTGATCAGAAATATTGGCACCATTCCATTTTGAAAATTGTCGACAGGCGTTTTGCGGTCTTTTGTGTCACCGGTGATGGTGACAAACTCCAGTTGTCTCGCCTTCAGTTCTTCTGCAATCAGGCTAAGCATGCTGGTGAATTGAGAAAATACAAGGATTTTGCGACCTTCCATAACTAGCTGAGAGAGTTTTTCGAGTAGCTCCTCGAGCTTTGCCGAGTGACGAATTTTATTGGCGCTGTTGAGAGCGCGAGCGGCGCTCAAATTTACAAGGCGTGGATCGCCGCAGACCTGACGTAATTTCAAAAGTGCATCTAGAATCATGATGTGGCTGTTGTTGAAGCCATTCTGGGTAATTTGTTCACGTACCTGTTTGGTTGACGCCAGGCGCACAGTCTCGTACAAGTCCTTTTGGGCACTACTCAATTCGATTTTTTGCACGACCGTGGTTTTGTCAGGCAGTTCTTTTGCTACTTCCTGCTTGGTGCGTCGCAACAAAAATGGTTTTATTCTTTTCGCGAGAGTTTGCTTCCTTTCTGAATTGCCTTCTTTTTCTATAGGATTGCGAAACTTGATTCTAAAGCGGCTCTGGTCTCCGAGAAGCCCCGGCAGCAGAAACTCAAACTGAGACCACAATTCGCCAAGATGATTTTCTACAGGGGTCCCTGTCAGACAAAAGCGATATTGAGCTTTGAGTTGCCTGGCTGCATGTGCTAGTTTAGTCCCATGATTTTTAATTGTTTGGGCTTCGTCGAGCGCGATGCCGCTGTAATGAAAGTGGCTTAGTAGTTCTACATCGCGAGTCAAAATCGGATAGGTTGTGACTATTAGATCGGTGCTTTCAAAGTCTTCTAGAGTCTCGTCCCGCGCGGTGCCATGATAGGCGACGGTTTTTAGATGCGGCGCGAATTTTTGACATTCCGAAAGCCAGTTTGGCAAAACGCTGGTCGGACAAACCACAAGGAAAGGTGCCTGCGGTTTAGTGTCTTTCATTTGGTTGGCTTCTAATTCTTCTTTTACCAGGCACAAGTGTGCGATAAGCTGCACTGTTTTACCCAATCCCATGTCATCGGCAAGTATGCCACCCAGTTTTTGTTTTGCTAAAAAATGAAGCCAGGTTAGCCCCACTCGCTGATAGTCACGCAACGTGGCTGCAAAACTTTGAGGACTGTCTACTAATTCGATGCGCTCTAGTTTTTGCAAAAGCTCTACGAACTGAATTATTTTTTCGGCTCCACAAAAATTGGCGCTTGTAAGATCGCCCTCTTGCAAAATCTGAGCAGCGTGCAGGACAGATACATGTAAAAAATCGCGATTTGTTTCGGCACCGAGAACCTCTTGGACGGCTTTCAAAATCACTGAGATGCGCTCGAATGGTAACGAAACAATGGTGCCATCATCGATTTTGCATATGAATTTTCCTTTGACATCGAGTTCAGCGATGGATTTTTCTCTCAACGCCTTGAGTAAAATTGGCAAAAGAGGAATTTTTTTGCCTCCAACCTCAATATGCATCGATATTTTGAACCACCAGTTTTCCTCAGGAGTTACATCAAAGTGCAAATTTTCCACAGAAAGGGCGATCGCTTCTGGCTCGATGATGATACGGTCAGGTATGTCTTTTTCGAGAGATTGCCCAAAATAGCCAGAAGAAGCAGTTCGAGTTGTCACGGGGGATGAGACTGAGGCGGCTACACGAGCTGGTGTTGTGTCCAGAAAGGTGATTAAGAGGGCGACTGCGTGCTCGCAATCACTGCCGCGTGAGCAAGTGCATTCTGTGCGTCTGATCGAGCCAGACTGAGCGTCAAGCAGCACCTTCGTGTTGTTCACGGTGGATAAACGGTCTGCCGATTGAGATACCTGCCCTGAAAGCCTGCGGCTCGACTCCAGTTGCCAGTCTTGCACCAGACGTCTGCGCCAGAGGTCTTCACCTTTGGCGACCGTCCATTTGTCGAAGTGGCTGAGATAACGCGCCCGACTGGAGTGATTGGTTTGCTTGAAATCAGGCATTGTTGCTCCGGGGCAAAATAGTCATCAAGCACTAGATTGCGCTTGCTATATTACCCTTTTTTGGTTTGGCGGCAAAATGTGGTTTCGGCCGCTTCTACCTATTTGAGTTGTTTAAGGCTAAATTGATGCAAAATACAAACCAACGAAATCCGCACTGCTACAACGGTATCGCAGTGAATTTATGCATAATGAAAGTCGCTGAACGCTGAGTGCCTCCAGACAGAGATGATGGACATTTCAGCCACCACTCCATCTGGAGAGACCCATCGCAACAGAGTAATCGCTCTCTTTTTACTGGCGACTGAGCGTGGTGCGAGCCGGCACCCAATCAGAGCTAGTTCCGTCGCACCGGCAGTCTTCAAATCCGCAGGCATGACAGTTCACGATGTGATTCCGAAGATTCCACGGATTTTCATTGTCACAGTCGCAGTCTTTACGCTCGAATCGGCAGACTTCGCAACATGTGCACTCTTCATCATTGATGCCACAGCTTTCGCAAGGCTCGCCGACAAGCCTGCAATCGTTATGGCCATTGCACTCGTCGTCAAAACAGCCGGCGATACCCAGCGAGTCTTTGGCGAAGGGTGAGTAGTTCCTGTATTTGCGTCCGGTGATGGCAGCCTTATACACCTTCACGGAGCGCGAACGACCTTCGCGGCGAATCAATGTGCATTCGGACGCCGACGATGGGCACTTGATCGATTTGACCACTCCGACCGCCATGATTTTGCCCTTGGGATCTTTCACGAAGGTGACGGGCTGCGGCGAAGCGTCCTGACCGGATGCCGGTTCGAGCAGGCGGGCAAAGTAAACGGTGTGCTTGGGATTTTCGCCGACAAGTTGGAAACGCCAGATCGTTCCGTCATTCCGCACATCAACACCGCGTTGCGGGAAGACAACACGACCGCCGATGCGCAGCCCAGCCATGAATCCGCCATTCTTGGACGGCACGAACGAGCAACGGAAGATTGCCTCATCGAACAAGGCTTGCAGCTGTTTCGGTTTGGAGGCGATTGCGGGCGCAGCCGTGTTGATGACTGGCGTTACGGACTTCTGTTCAATCGGCAATGTTCTTTTCGCTTCGACTGGCGGCGTATTTTGCACTTTGATCGGCGACGCCGGTCGGCTAATGGGTGTAATTCCGTGGGCAAGAAGAGCAGCGGCTCGGCGGGACAGTTCTTCTTTGGTCAGCATTGTCATTGTAGTGCTCCGTTGTTTGCGGCTAATGACGACAGAATGCTAGTGACGATCAGACATTTACTCTTTACATGCGACCGTGGTCGCAGCAGAAAGTTTGGTTGAATGAGAATGGATAAGGCGTGAGAGCCGTTCGATACCAGAGTGAGTGCGTTGAGAAGTTAGTTGCCAGGTTAGATGACAAATGAGTTGTAAAACAAGTTTAGCGATTCGTAGGTTTACGCAAAAAGGCCAGTATCAAGTCTTTCAGTTGACTATAGCTGCGCCTGCTAGCGCTAGCTGTGACACGACGGCGGCGGTGGCACCATTCTAATTTGAAGATTATGTGCGCAAAATCAGTCGTCAAGCATTGTATTACGCTCGTTATATTATCCGTATAATGATGATCGCACTGAGATATTCTTAGGTCAGTCAACTGGCTTTAAATCGATCGGGTCTCTGGATTTTTCTAGAATTGGGGGAAGCATGGCACAAGACAAAAGAGTTTGGTTGGTGGCCGGCAGTCGCACGCCAATAGGCTCATTTGGGCGTTCGTTGAAGTCGGTGGAAGTCGATAAACTGGCTGCTCATTCTATGACTCAGGCTGTGCGGCGAGCAGGAATTTCTGAAAGCGCTTATGACGGAATTGTTCTCGGGCATGGCTATCAATCGAGTTACGCGCCAAATACGGCCCGCTTTGCTGCCTTAAACGCGGGATTGCCTGCGTCCATTCCAGCTATGACTGTGCAGCGTCAATGTGGTTCGGGTATGGAAGCAGCACATCTGGCCGCTAATGAGATTAGGCTGGGCAACGCCGAATTGATGATTGCCGGTGGCGCTGAATCCATGTCGACGATTCCCTATATGCTGCCTGGCAAATTGCGCTGGAATGGTCCCATTGCCAAACAATTCAAATTCATCAAATTAGGACCCCGTCCAGTCGTTGCCACGCTTGCAGAAAATGGGCTGGCAGTGACAAATTTGATTTGGGATATGAAGTCGGTTTATATGTCGGGCACGGCCCAACGACTCGCTGATACGTACGGCATCAGTCGGGCTCAGGCTGATGAATACGCTCTGCGTTCGCAAGAACGAGCAAACGCCGCAGTTAAATCCGGTCGATTTGATCGCGAAATCGACCCTATTAGTGTTCCAGGCAAGGGATTCTTCTCGCGCGATGAGCATCCGCGATCGACCAGTCTGGAAAAATTGACTGCCCTTTCGCCGGTTATGAAGACTCGACAGATTACGGCAGGCAATAGCTCTGGTATCAATGATGGTGCCTGCGCTCTTGTGCTGGCCTCTAAGTCCAAGGTCGAAGAACTAGGGCTGATGCCGCTTGCAGCCATTGTCGACGAGGCCGTAGTGGGAGTCGATCCTGAGCAAATGGGACTGGGACCGGTAGCCGCTATTCAAAAATTGCTCGAGCGCAATAAATTGACTTTGAAAGACATTGATTTAGTGGAAATCAATGAAGCATTCGCCGCCCAGTATTTGGCTTGCGAGAAGTTGCTCGGGCTCGACAGGGAAAAAACGAACGTCAACGGAGGTGCGATTGCTCTGGGGCATCCAATTGGCATGTCTGGCGCGCGTTTGCTTTTGACACTTGCTTACGAACTTAAAGAGCGTGGTCTCAAGCGTGGCATAGCGGCGCTCTGTATTGGTGGTGGCATGGGCATTGCCACTTTGATTGAAGCACCCTAGAGCATCTAGAAGGCAATTTGTCACCGCGGTTTTACTTATGAGGTATTGAGATGTCGACTGGTTCTGTTCAACTGAAGACTCAAGCAAATGGCGTGGGTGTGGTCACTATCGATGTGCCTGATAGCAAGGTCAATGTGCTTGGTTTGACGGCCATGACTGAACTGGAGGCGATTCTCGATGAAGCAGCAAAGAATAGTCAGCTAAAAGGGCTGGTCTTCATCTCGGGCAAAAAAGACAACTTCATCGCTGGCGCCAATATCGACGAAATCAAAGCGTTGCAAACCGAGCCGGCAGTCAAATCCTATGAGGCATCTCGATTAGGAAAAGCGGTATTCGCCAAGATTGAATCTTTGTCTATTCCCACAATCGCAGCCATTAACGGAACGTGCCTGGGAGGCGGCTGTGAGCTTGCTTTGTCGTGCAAATATAGAATCGCCACGGATAGCAAATCGACCAAAATTGGCTTGCCTGAGACCAAGCTTGGTGTGCTGCCTGGATGGGGCGGGACGATTAAACTACCGCGTCTTGTTGGTCTGGAAAATGGCGTCAACATGATCGCTGGTGCAACAGAATTGAGTGGCAAGAAAGCCTGGAAATCTGGACTTGTTGATGAAGTTGTAAGCGAGGAAAATTTGCTCAAGCGCGCTGAAGAAATTGTTCTTGGTGCGCATCCTCATAGAGCCAGCCAAGACATACAAAACCAGGCTAAAAGATTCTTGCTTGAAAGCAATCCCATTGGCCGAAAAGTATTTGGCGATATGGCTTTGAAAATGATCAAGAAGAAAACGAAAGGACAATATCCAGCTCCGCTTGAAGCTCTCAAAGTAATTATGAAAAGTTACGACCAGCCGCTCGAGAAAGCTTTCGATAGCGAATCTCAGGCCTTTGGCAAGCTGGCCGTAACGCCAGTTTCAAAAAATCTCGTTGGTTTGTTTTTTGCTCAAACTGAATCCAAGAAAATGCCAGAAGGTGTTAAGCCTGCCAATATCGAAATAGTAGGAGTTGTAGGCGCAGGCGTAATGGGTGCAGAAATTGCTCAATCAGCCGCTTACAGTGGCTATCAGGTTTTTCTTAAGGATATTGATCAAGGTGCTCTCGACAAAGGCATGACTGTCATTCGAAATTTGATGGATGGCTTGGTCAATAAAAAGAAAATGACTCGTGAAGAAGCAGATAAAGTGCTGGCTCGAGTCAAGCCTACATTGAATTACGCAGATATGGCCGAATGCGATCTGGTCATTGAAGCCGTTGTGGAAATCATGAAAATCAAGCAGGCTGTTTTGAAAGATCTCGAAGAGACAATCAAAAAGCCTTTTGTTTTTGCCTCCAACACATCTTCGCTGTCTGTGTCAGAGATGGCGGCTGGAGCTAAATTTCCACAAAACGTTGTGGGTGTGCATTTCTTCAATCCTGTGCACAAAATGCTTCTGGTGGAAATCGTTAAAGGTAAGGACTCTTCTAACGAAACATTGGCCACCGGTCAATCTTTCGCGATGAAGCTGAAGAAAACGACAGTCGTCACAGGCGACGCACCCGGATTCGTCGTCAATCGCATTCTTACACCTTATTTGCGTGAAGCGGTCGTTTTGCTGGAAGAAGGTGTACCTGGCGAAGACATTGATAAAGCGATGACTGCATTTGGCATGCCCATGGGACCACTCGCTTTAATGGATGAAGTTGGCTTGGACATCGGCGAAAAAGTGATTCACGTATTGCATGATGCGCTAGGCGATAGAATGGCACCACCAGCTATTTTAGGAGTTGTAGCCGAGAAGAAATTGCTTGGTAAAAAAGGTGGCAAGGGTCTGTATCTCTATGATGAAAATGGAAAGCGAGCTGGTATCAATCCAGACATCACAGCAACTATTAAAGCTGAGCCGCGAACCAAGCTGAAAGGTGAAATTCAAGATCGTCTGGCATTGATCATGGTCAACGAGGCGGCTCGCTGTCTTGAAGAAGGAATTATCACCGAACCTTCTCAACTAGATCTTGCAATGGTCTTCGGCACAGGTTTTGCCCCATTCTATGGTGGTGTGTTGAGGTTCGCCGATCAAGTCGGTACGCGAGTTGTTTATCAGAAGTTAGATTATTTATCGCGCGTGGCTGGAGAAAGCTATAAGCCATGCGCTCTCTTGACGAAGTTAGCGAAGTCCGGTGAATCTTTCTATAAGAACTAACTCGAAAGAGTGATCTTTCGACAAAATTGTTCACTTGCACTCAATTGTTGAAACCGGCGGCTGCAATTTTCGTCTATCGCCCTATAAAGCGAAAGAGAAAACCAGGCTATAAGGCCCATTAGGCTCACTGACCACCAGTCGAGTCAAGGTTGAGGTGCGGAGATGAGTTGCAGCGAAAACAATGTGATCGAGTTTGCCATTAGAGCAAGCAAACCAGAAGCGGGTGCCAAGCCTAAGCTCCTCTGCTTGATTGATTCAGAAACGGGACGATTGAATTTGGTGGACAGGCTTGTCTCTAACTATGAAATCAAAACCTTTTCTACTATATTCAATGCTCTTCAGTCACTGAAAAACGAAATTCCGGCTGGTGTCATTGTGCAATTACATTTAAAGGATGAAAATTGCTTTGATTTTTTGCGCATGCTCGCTAGCAATCCTAACTTCTCCCAAATTCCGACAATTACTTGTTGTGTAGCTGACGTATTCGATAAAAACATTGAGGATTATTTGATTAAAGTTGCCAGCTTTATGGGTTCGCACCTTTATATCTCATGCGCTGAATTTTACTCTCCTGCACTTGCTTTAAAAGTGACTTTTGGTCTCGATTCTAAAATTATCCCGCTGGCTAGTTAAATCCAAATTGCGACAAAAACATTGCTCAAAAAGGATCAATTTTAGCCTCTTGGGGAAGAATTAGAATCCCCCCGGAGAGTGTATTTAGACGTGTCGGCTCACCCTTGAGGAGATAATTCATTAAACGTCTTGGGTATATCTCTTATAGCAAGCGGTTCGCCATTTCTGCGGGGTATAAATGTGACCAAAAACTATCTCAATAAATTTCTGACTGATGAAAGCGGTCAGGGAATCACCGAATACGGTGCAATTTTAGCTTTCGTAGCGATTTTAGTCGCTCTCGTGTTCTCACTTACCCAGGGAGCACTTAAGGGTGCTATTTGTACGGCATTCTCATCGGTTGCCAAGCAGTTGAACAACCTCTCATCTGCCGCTGGCGCTGCGTCTTAGGTATCCATTACTATACTGGATACATGCTCAATGTATGGTTTCTAGTGCTTGTTCAACTATCTAGAGGGTCTTGATTCAATCGAGGCCCTCTAATTTTTTTTGTCAGAAAGGCTATAATGCCTGCGAAGTAACGCAGACTGCCGCGTCTCGCAAGAGATGAGGAAAGTCCGGGCACCACAGGGCTGGTTGCTGGGTAACGCCCAGTGCGCGTGAGCGTGAGGATAGTGCCACAGAAATGAAAACCGCCATTCTTTAAGATTTCTTGGGGGATGGTAAGGGTGCAACGGTGCGGTAAGAGCGTCACCAGCAGAATCGAGAGGTTCTGGCTAGGTAAACCCCGCTGAAGGTGCAAGGCCAAGGTATATCTTGAGGCAATGGTTGCCCGCCATCTCAAGGTGCCGAAACCGCTTGAGGGTTCAGGTAACTGAACTCCCAGAGAGATGGCAGTCTAAAACAGAACCCGGCTTACGCGTTACTTCATTTTTTTGCTCAAAGATCTGCTTCAGGCAAACAGGCGCCGCCAAAGAGGGCGTTCTGCTTTCTCTAAAGCAATCTGGGTGGACTCGAGCTTTGCAGTAAGTGATGCAATTTCGATACTCTGGCCTTTTCTCAAGAGTTCGGCGACGGCTAATTTATTCGATAATTCCTTAACCTGCTTTTCAAGCTTGGTTTGCGCTTGTAAAGCCATCTCTAATTTGATTTGTTTGCTTTGCTCTTGCGCCAGTCGATTGGCAAATTGGTCCACGATTTGGGTCAATAGCAAATCTTCACGATGCATGCTCTCAGTTATGTAAACTGTTTCGTCGACTACATTTTCTTCGACCTCGTCGAAGATTTCGCTCAGTCCCTCGGTCGAGAGTCTGTCAGATTGCTCTGTCAATTCCGGCAAACGCTGTTTTTCTAGCCAATTCTCGATTTCTTCGTGATAAATGAACCACTTCTCTTTTTCGCCGACGCGTCGTTTTTCGCCCTTCATCTCACCAGAACCGAGGCGCTCGCGTAAAGTATTTCTATCTATGCCAAGAACGGCGCTGGCTTTTTTCACGGTGACGAGAGGGTGAATCTGCATGTCGAATCCTCATTGTATACGCACCACATATGGAGCCAAAAAGGCAACGGAGCATCGTCAAATTATAGCGACGAATTTCACTTAAAGTTCATTTTGCTCGAAAACTTTGTGTTATCGCTGAGCTCGTGGCATACTAGGAGCAGGCACTGGTGCTGGGTAAGACTGTTCTGTGGATTGCCATATCCTTTTTAAGGCTTCAGCATATGAATAATGAGCTCGGTACGAAAGCTAGCGATAACGTAAGTGGCAGTCGTAACAGTAAGCTTCGTCTGGGAGAATTGCTGGTAGAGCTGGGTTTGATTGACGCTCTGGGCTTGAGCCAATTGCTTTCCGTAGCCAGCGAAACCGGACTTGCTTTCGGGCGAGTGGCGATTATGTCAGACACCTTGAGCGAGTTTGATTTAAAGAACGTGCTGCGCTGCCAGAATTTGCTCAAGGACGGTTTGATTGATATCACTCAGGCCCGCAAAGCCCTGGAATTCTCTCGACGAAACAACGAAGAAATTGATGAATCGCTTTTTCATCTGGGTCTGAAGCCAGCTCCAGGAGACAATCTGGTTCAGCTTGGAGAACTTTTGCTGAGCGCTCAGTATGTTACACCGCAGCAATTAGCTGTAGCCCTCGCTCAACATGAAAAAACTGATTTACCGCTCGGGCGTGTTCTCGTTTTGTCTGGGGTTTTGACCGAAGGTCTACTCACAACAGCAATCAACGCCCAGATTCTGGTCCGCGACCATAAATTGGATCGTGCGCAGGCAATTGAGTCGCTCACTCAAGCGAAAATCAGACAGATACCAATTGAGATGGCTGCCCGAGAGAAAGGCTTTTACGAACTTCCTAACCGAACACTTCCGCGACTTGGCGAGCTTTTGACCATAGCCGAGATTATCAATGATACACAGCTGGCTAATGCCCTCGAAGTCAGTCTCGCTAGTAAACAACCAGTTGGAGAGGTGCTGATCGAATCGGGTTTGCTCAAAAGAGAAATTCTCGAGAGCGCTCTCGTTGTTCAAAAGATGATCGGCGAAGGAGCAGTACGAGTCGCTGAAGCGAAATCGATTTTGCTAGCCATCAAACATGGGCAAAGATTGGAAGACGCACTGCGCCGTTTCGAACAATTAAAGTTAGAAGTTAAGACCGGCGTGCCACCGCTGGTTTCGATGCTTAAGCTATTTGGGTGTATAGACGACGTCGACGTGATCAAGGCTTTTTCTGTGGCCCAGCATGATACGCAGGTGATCAGTCAGGTGCTGCTTGTTGGCGGGGCTGTGGATGAGGAGACTCTGGTGCGGGCACAGGGATGCCGCCAGTTGATCGAAAGCGGGCGACTGACTATGGAGCACGCGAGCATTTTATTTGACTACAGTCAAAAGCGTCATATTGATCTCGATACTGCATTGGAAGAATTGCAGTGGCAAAGTGGTGGCAAGGGCGAGTCTGAAACACAAGGCAATGCGCTCGAGCCGACTGATCTAGGCGAACAACAATTTCAAGAAGCGCGCGCAGCAGCCGCTCGTATGGTTGCGTCGCACCAGTATGAACAGGCGCGGGAGCTGCTTTTACGATTGAGCAAAGCTGTCGAGAATCAAAATGATGAGCATTATTTCGAGTGTTTGGATGCGGTTGCCGAAACCTATATGCTCGAACAAAACTTGCAGTTTGCGCTCAGTTATTATACTCAGTCTCTAGATGGAAAACGGTCCAAATACGGCAGCAATAGCCTTGTTGCCGCCTTCGCTTTGAATAATACCGGCAAGGTTGCCTATTTCCAAAAACGCTTTGCGGCATCGGAAGAATGCGCCCGCGAGTACATAAAGATTTGCTCGTCGATTCTTGGGGCCAAGCATCCACACGTTGCGTGTGGATGGCAGAATATAGCTACGGTCTATCATATTCAAGAAAAGTATTCCCAGGCAGAGCATGCCTACAAAACGGCGCTCGACATTTGTAGTAGCAATTTAGGAGATGGACATCCCACCACAGTTCGCTTGAATCGCAGTTACGCCAATTTGCTCCACGTGATGGACAAGGTGAAAGATGCACAGAAGATTGATTCATTTGCGCAGGGAACTATTTCGGGCAATTGGTTCGCGATCGATTTGCCGCCCGATCAGAATTTGTTGGAGCCTTAAGCTAAGCAAAGGACTTCCTGCTTTGTTTGTTGTTGCTCTTGGACTCAATTTTGCAGGAGCTGATACTGTTGCTGCCGAAACAGCAGCGTCCAAAAACTCGAAGTCGCCCCCTGCGGTGAACAACCGAAAGTTCGTCAGTGGCATCCTTTTTAACGTGCCTTTTCAAATGTCGGATGCCTTTGTCTCACCCCGAAGGTTACTCATTCGCACTGCTGTTAATCCCGGTAGAACCGGAGTAACGAGCGTACATCTGTCTTATCGTCAGGGGATAGAATTGACCTTCCCGCAAGCGGAAAAACTCACGGGGCAAACCTTTTCTTTTAAGTCTTTTGAAAAACAAATGCTGGTGGATGGCGAAGTGCAGCCTGCTCCAGTCCTGATGCTCAATGTGCTGGAAGATAAATATCCTGAGACGATTCAGCCAACAGACCCCTATACTCTTGCGCTAACGTTTTATAAACCCAGTAAGGGAATGCTTCCGGGCTATATCGATATAAAAAGCGATGGCGCTCACAAGACGCATATCAGTGGTTACTTCTATGCCAAAATCGCTCGTTGAATTTTTTGAATGTCAGGCTTTATGCAGTTCAAAAGCATCATGAATCAATCGAGCCGCTTCAGATGCTTGCTCTTTGCTGACAACACAAGTTAGTTTCATTTCGCTGCTGCCAATCATTTTGATATTGATATTGGCTCCGCCTAGCACCTCGAAAAACTTCGCGGCGACTCCTGGTTGACCGACCATACCTGCGCCAATCAAGCTGACTTTAGCGATGTCTGAATCGGCTAAAACCTCGCCTGCGTTTAGCTTCACTTTGAGTTCCTGTAATACTTTTTTTGTTTCGTCGAGATCAGTTTCGTGAACCGTAAAGGTGACGTTGTTCAAACCAAGTGAAGGATGCACTGCCTGCATGATCATATCGATGACGATATTTTTGTCAGCCATGGCGCGGGCGATTTTGCCGGCAACACCAGGCTGGTCTGGCACATCCATAATAGCTACGCGAGCTTGATCTTTGTCCACTGCGACACCACTGACGGTGCGATATATTTCCACTTTATCACCTCCATGAATAATTGTTCCTTCGTGGTCTGGCTTGAAGGTATTGCGAACGCGCAACTTGACGCCGTACTGGCGTCCCAGTTCAACCGCGCGGGGATGAATGACCTGAGCGCCCAGTCGGGCCATCTCCAGAACTTCTTCATAGGAGATTTCTTTTAGTAATCGGGCGTTTCGAATTGAATTGGGATCAGCAGTGTAAATGCCGTCCACGTCTGTAAAAATATCACAAACTTCGGCATCCATGGCTGCTGCAAGGGCAACAGCGGTTGTGTCAGAGCCTCCGCGTCCTAGAGTTGTAATGTCGCCTTCTGGGGTAATGCCTTGAAAGCCTGCGACTATGAGCACATCGGTGTTAAGAAGAGACTTTTGCAAGGCGTCTGTTTTCAAATCGACGATTCTTGCTTTACTGAAAACTGATTCTGTAAAAATGCCCACCTGAGAGGCTGTGAACGATTTAGCGCGCACTCCCATCGATTGCAAAACAATCGACAAAAGAGTGATTGAAATTTGTTCGCCAGTCGATAAAAGTGAATCCAGTTCGCGTTTATCTGGATTGCTCGCGCACTGTTTGGCTAACTTTAATAAATAATCAGTGGTGTCTCCCATTGCTGAGACGACGATGATTAGTGGTCCGTCTTTCAGGCGCTTTTGAGCAATTTCGGCAACGTGCTGAATGCGAGGGACACTCTTTACAGATGTGCCACCAAATTTGAGCACGCTCAATTGCTTTGTTCTGGTGCCAATCGGTGAAGTTGAACTGGTGCTGACCAAAAGAGTGTTCCTTTAAAATTGTTATGATGATAGCAGGTGACTGTGACAAACAAGCCGGACTTTGCCAATGGTAACGACCGATGCTTTATACTGCCAGTATCGTTTCCAATCGAGGCGCAGTCAAAATGAAGGTTCTCGTCACTGGGGTCGCTGGCTTCATCGGGTCGCATGTTGCAGATGAACTTTTGGCTTTAGGTCATGAGGTCGTTGGACTGGACGATTTGTCTGGTGGATTTCTGGAGAATGTGCCAGCGGGCGTAGACTTCGTAAAAATGTCGGTCGTCGATCACGATGCGGTAGAGGCACTGTTCAAAAAGCATCGCTTCGAGTCTGTATTTCACTTGGCGGCGTATGCTGCCGAGGGGTTGTCGCACTTCATCAGACGTTTTAATTACAACACCAATTTGATTGGCTCAATCAACCTGCTGAATTCTGCCGTGAGAAATGGCACTCGTTGTTTTGTATTTACTTCATCAATTGCTGTTTATGGCGCTGGTCAGTTGCCTATGACAGAAGATATGCAACCCAGTCCTGAAGACCCTTATGGCATCTCTAAATATGCCTTTGAGATGGATTTGAAAGCCGCTCACGAAATGTTTGGCATTGATTATGTGATTTTTCGCCCGCACAATGTTTATGGCGAAAGACAAAATATTGCGGATCGTTATCGAAATGTAATTGGTATTTTTATCAATCAAGCATTGCAGGGGCGAAGTCTCAGTATCTTTGGCGATGGTGAACAAACACGGGCTTTTACCTACATCAGTGATGTGTCACCAATTATCGCCAAAGCGCCCGAAGTAGAGGCAGCGCAAAATCAAATATTCAATGTCGGTGCGGATACACCTTATACCGTAAATACGGTCGCAGAAACCGTGAGCAAAGCGTTGGGAGTAGCTCTGCGAGTGGAGTACTTGCCGGCGCGTAAAGAAGTTGTGCATGCATATTCGAATCATGAGAAAACGCAAAAATACTTTGGAACTCGCAAAAAGATTAGTCTTGAAGAAGGTATCGCGAAAATGACAGATTGGGTGAAAGAGCGCGGTACCTGCGAACCCGTTACCTTTGACGAAATTGAAGTGGAAAAGAATATGCCACAGAGCTGGGTGTCTATTATTGCAGGTAAGACTGCCATTTGATTATCTTAATGGTGGTGCCATATACGGTGCCCTAGAAGTCGGATTTTCTTATGGGATTGTGCAAATTAATTAGAGCCGGCGGCCTTTAGCGCCACGCTTTGCAGTGTGCTAGCTATGCTCGTGCTGAGAGTCATGATCTTTATGCCGGCAAGACTCAGATCACTGGGTAGTCCGACAGGTGTTCGGCCAAACAGTTTCTTGTAAAAAACACAAGCTGCTAAATAGGTCCCTTGCTGATTTGGGTGACGATCGTCGCCGTAGAGTTCAATTTCCGGGTGTTCAGTATGGCAAAGCGCAAAAGCGTCACCTGCTGGTACAAACAAGCCGTCAGCGCTTTTGCAAGCTTCCATGTATACATCGTGATACTGCGCCTGAGTGCTTTGCTGCCCATTCAAACTCCAGGTTTCAAAAAATACTGTTCTTGCATGCACTTTTTTTATTTCTTTGGCAAAACGTTCGGAATATTGCAGTGTTAGAGCGGAGTTTTTAACCGGTGTTTCGCTCTGGTCTTGTAGCACCACGTCAGTCCAGGGCCCGTCTTCGGTAATCGCTTTTACTGCGTTTGTTTGATTGAACATATGTTCGAGTGTGGCGCCGCCTTCTACAACTTCACCTACGCGCAATTCGCTGCATGTGTTGGAGTTGATTGCGAGTGCCGCTAAAACTATTGGTAACTGATTGACATAAGTCAGGCTATTTCCAACAAATAATATCTTGCGGGCTGCAGGCGAGTTACTCTCGTAGAACATCGTGGCAAATTTTGCAGGAGCCGTTGGTTTTTCCGCTCGCTGCGCGATGCTTGCGGTGCCTAAAGATTTTTGTGCAAAAGCTCCCTCTGCAGGTTGAGAAGTTTGCGCACCCTTCAAGGCCGTTTGTGCGTACTGCGCAGAACGTGTATCCGGAAAATTTGTCACGACATATTGGAAAAGTTGTTTCGCTCGTACATTTTGCCCACACATTTGATTGCTCAAAGCGGCGTAGTACAAATTCTCTGCTGTCGGTTTGTTGGCTTTAAATATCTGTTCAAAGGCATCGGCTGCGGATTTATAGGAGTGCTGCTGGTAGAGTTTAATAGCATCTGCGGCGGTTTTACTATTTGAATCGACAGCATTAATGGGGGTTGCTAACAACGTTCCGCTCATAGCTGCAAGCCACAAAGCAGTTGAGGTGCGAATTATGATTGGCTTGAACATCCTTTTCTCCAATACCAGCTTTGGGCTGTCGACTCGTGATGATACAACTAAACTGCTAAATTGATGACGCTTTCTTTTTAGGCAAAGTTAACAACAAAATGAAAAATGGTTGATGTAAGTATCGGTGAGCAGAGGGGCAAAACTGTCCCCTCTGGATCTCACATCAATTAATTACAGTTGACCAAAAGCATAACCTGATATACCGGCGCTGAGCGTTGCTGCACCGAGGGTTATGAGCAGTGCTGGAATACCGAAGGAACCGCCCACAACCAGAACGATTGCGAATGCAGCTACTATGGCGCAGCAGAACGGCATTTCGAAAAGCACTCTCCAGTTGTAGTCCTTAGAAATATATATGAGGACTGCTGTGAGAAAGAATATAAAACAAGGCACTATTAGAAGCACGCAGCCCAACGGTAGACCAGCAATTTTGATGACGCCAAAGTGCATTCCTGCCGCGATTAATGCAAAGACAATAAAGCGACATTTGGGTGACATGATAGATTAGTCTCCGGAGAAAGGTAATGCTAGAAGCGTTAAAAAGTTGAATTAGAAAAAGGGCTTGAGCAGATCAAATCGAGAGTTCAAGCCCTGTTTACTACTTACTTGGTCGTGGATGGTCGAAAGTGATCGAGATGATAGAGCACGCACCATTCGTTGCTCTTTTTCTTTGTTCGCCCGCTGAAGAGGCGCTCGCGTCTAAGCGCGTTGTTGTTGAAGGTGAGAACTTCGGCTGCTTGATGGCAGTGATTTCCCTGTTTGCCGGATGAAGTAGAACTAGTCTTGGTCATTGGGTATTTCTTTGTTGTTTGTGTTTTGTTTCGGGTGGATGGGCTGTCAATTAGCCGATGTCGCAGTGGCTGTCGTAGCCGTCTCCAAAAACCATGGAATGGTGCTTTTCTTTGAGCGAGCGGAAACGACTCACATCGCCGGGTTGGATGTAGAACGTCGCACGACGAGGGTAATTGCCTTTGAATTCAGCACTTGCGAATGCAAAGTCGGGCGTGGTCCCCCATTCTGCAGGGCGCAGCACGACATCGAGATATGCGGCGGTGTCGAAAATGTCTGGCGTGACGAGAAGCAGATCATCGGTCTTGAAAAAAGTGGCGCTTTCGTTCACTTCGTTCATGTGCGATATAACGTGCTCGTCTGGCCAGTGGGTCGTAGTGATTTTTGTTTGACTCATCGCACTAATTTGCAGGCTGCATGGGGCGCCAAACGAGTTTTCGGTGAGTTCTTTGAAGTCAGCGACAAGTGTCTGAAATTGACTGAACGAGATTGCAGAAAATCGGTTGCCTACGCTTATTCTCATGTCCATTTTATCCTCCTGAACAGTGGAAACCCCAAGCAGTCGACATGGCTGCTCGAAGTTTATCTATCGTCTGGCGTCTACAGCCAGCCATTTATTTTCAATGCGATCATGCAGGCTGCGAACGTCAAGGCACCACCTGCGACGGCAGCGCCTTGTCGATTAGTTGCGTTCATGACCAGACTCATGGCGAGAACGGCAACCACAATGGCCCCGACCCAGCAGAAGAGATAGTCTTGCGTTTTCATAGCTATTTCTTTCTGCTTGCGGCGATGCCGTCAGCGATTGCCTTGCGTCTGACTAAACAGGCCAGTCTGGCTTTCGTTTCGTTGTCGGCAATGCCCACTGTCGCGGGCGTCGCGAACACCTCTTGATGAAAGTGTCTCTGAAAAGCGGTAATCAGGACCTTCGGCGCAACTGTGCTTTGAAAACCCAGCTTGCTCAAGAACTTGGCCACGTCGGTGTCTTGCCATGAAGCGCTGCGGTCGTAGTCGACCTTTGCGGGTGTGGGCCAAACGCCGATGCCAGAGGTGGACAGACCCTTCCAGTCAAACAACTCGCCTGGATCTTCCTTACGGTCGGGGGCGATGTCTGAATGAGCAACGACATAGGAGGGGCGAATCTTGAATTCAGCGATGAGCGATTTGCTCAGCGCTTTGACCGCTTCCATTTGCGCTGCCGGATAGGGAATGTTGCCAGGGTTGGCGATTTCAATGCCAATCGAGCTGGAATTCAGATCTGTTTTGCCATCCCAGAATGAAACCCCGGCATGCCAGGCTCTTTGGTTATTCTGGACGAGGCGATAAATATTACCCGCTTCGTCGATGACATAGTGCGCGCTGACCCTGTCTTTGATTGTTGCATCGCAGAGTCTCTGGATGGCCGCTTCAGCAGTATCCATGGCGGTATAGTGAAGCACGAGAAATTGCACTGTTGCCGACCCGCGAGAGTTGAAGTTGGGCGAGGGACGGTCGATGAATGTAAGAACTCTACTGCGGGGCATGGTGGTCTCCGATTCTGTAGTTGTGGTCCGACGCCAGTTATAAATCAGCCCGTGAAGGGTGAACTGGCGGCTTGCTGTGGCGGGTGATTGAGCTGTTGTATGAGGCTCTTGGATGTGAAAAATGGGAAATATAATTACATCTAAACTTAGTTCACTTTGGGCATCTCAAACAAGTTGGAAGCTCTGTCGCTTTCGTCGCTGCGAAGCCAGCGCGGTTGCCTCCTTTCTGAATTTGACAACTACCAGGCGGTCATTGCTTGAGTGCAAATGATGGAATTAGCGTAAGCTCGCTAGCTAGTAGACATTGACTGCTCTTTGAGTTGCCATGATGATCATGGCGTCACCGTAGGTGGTGCTCCGCGATTGTGCTTTTTGGGACTTGCTGCAAAGAGTTCTCTGTGTTAAATCACGTCGTGCCACAAGCCGGACACTACCCCGCAATCAACCAGACACCATTGGCTGCTATTGTGGTTGTGCGAAACTTCTAAGATCCCGAGGCAGGGACTTCACAAGCATGCATCAACCTAGACTGACTTATTCCGAGAGCTGTAATTTTCTTCTGAGGGAGCACTGGGATGACCTATTGGAATACCTTTTCAAAAAAGGTTGGACTGGCGAAGGGGAGCCTCCAATGTTGCCGCGCATGCCGGCTCATGATGACGCAGACCCAGTTGGTGTCATCATGAGCCGGATGATGATCAGCGCTATTGAAGAGGAGCAGATGCTGAGGTCGGAGAACCTGACTTTGCCAAGAACTTTTATTGGGCGTTCTGAGCTGAAAAACATCTCTTTCTGAGCGGAACTACCCGTTTCAAAATTGGGTTCTTATGTTCATGTGCTCAGAAATGGAGGAAAGGAGCGAGAAGTGGACTACACTGTTACATTTGCAACAAACACCGCGACACTTGCAGTTTTTGATCCTGAGCGGCTGGGGACCCGTGTTGATGACGATGCGGATTGGTGGTGCGTTGGCAATTTCTGGAAATTGAACGAAGTTGCAAGCGGTGAGATTGCCTTGGTCAATCTTGGCAGTGATGGTGTCTATAAAGTCCGCCTGACGGATGGTCAGTTGACCGCGGATGAGAGGGCATATGCCGCAGACCACGTTCGGTTAGGAGCTGTGGTCACCTCTGGTTGGGTGTTCATCGGTCCAGGCGAGCTGCTACCTGGAGAAGGTTTGGCCACAGACCCAACGAATGCTGAGTTCGCTAGGTGGTTTTGTCGAATGCCAGCTGGTGCTTATGAAGTCGAAGCCTATGGAATCGACTGGCAGGAGTGCCCTGATTGGTACATGCCAGAAGATACAGAACGGGCGCCACCGGATGTGGTGTTGTTGGTGACACCGCGCAGAAGTGCTTTCACTGTCCCGGAAGGCTCGCCAAGTCTGTTTGAACGTGTTAACTCGTTAATATCGTTAGATGGGTGGCTTTTTCCCGATGAACTACGCAGGCTTGGCCCAGTTCCCGGCATGGTGCTTAGCACCATGGTGATTAGCCGCCGCGGTGAGCTTGCTTTGAAGCCATGTGGGCCAGGGGAATACCGGCCCGTTCTGCAGAATATGGCTGGATTTAAAGTGAAAGATCAGCTGGATGTTAAAGTGCTTTCGGTGGACCACGAAAGGAAGGAGTTTCAATGCGAGTGATGGTGCTTTTGCAAGTCCGATGGTCCAGGCGTCGATTATCTTGAACAAGCGTTGTCACTGAACACGAATCTGAAGTCTTGCAAAGATGAAGCGATTAAGTTGAGAGCGCAATAGCATTCTACAAAAAAGTGCTGCCATAATAGTGCACTCGTCTTTGCGAGGGTCGCAAATGAACCGAAACATTGCTCCGATAGTATTCACCGCGCTTAGTGTCATGACTGCGTTAAGCTTGCCGACTCAATCTGCACTTGCTGGCCTCCGCCGAGCATCAAGCTCGACGGCGTTCAACTCGATGCGACTCTGAAGTTTTTGAAAGCTAATGGATTAGACAAATACGTTGATGTGTACGGTGTTCAGTGCTATCCCAAGGAAGGAACACCCGAAAAACGGAAGCAAGATGTTAACGCCTGTTGCACCGATTATGGCAAACCGATTTGAATTACGGAGTGGGGAGTGATGGATGGCGTCGATGAAAAAAACGGGCTGAGCTCGAAAATGAAGTTATAAGCTACTTCCGTTCGTGGGCTCACAAGAACATTTTGCGAGAAGTGATTTACTTCAGTTGGAACTATCACGATTCGAAAACTCCTAATCCTGTCTTTCGCGACGTTAAGTTGCAACCAGTCGGTAAAGCAGCGCTAGGTATCTGACCGAGACTACATCACCAATAATGTTGATCGTATTGTGCATGACTTCATTGGCTGTCTAAGCAGAGCTGCTGCGATTCTTGAGTGACGTGAGGAAAAAACATCAATGGGTTTTCATACCATCGTTTACGGCTGCATTTTGTCAGCCCCGAAATCAAATGATGCAACACGAGAAGCACTGTCGTCATTTTCATTTGATAGTGTCTATCCATTTCCAAATATTTTTTCGCTACCGCGGAAAGGCTATCAATGGTCAACCATCAGCTTTGCGACCAGCTTCAAAGACTTCGAAGAAGATATTGAATTGTGGCTTGAGCGATTTGAACAGCTCTTGGTCTGCATCCAGGCTTTGTCAGCCAATGTTCATTTCGAATATGAGAGTAGCGGTGAATGCGAGCTCGTAGATGTTCGCATGACAGTTGAAGGCGCTTTGGAAAAGCCTCCAAGCGACAGGAGCTGGGTAATTTTTAGAACATTCAAACGAGGAAATGTAACAGAGGGGAAGGAGGAGAATCGCCCGCTCCGCTCTGGGTGATGTCATTGCTTTTTGCTCACGCTGTTCATAAAGTCACCAGAGGTGGTGCTAGTTGATTATGCTTTTTTGTAATTAGCAAAGCGAACCGCTCCATAACCGCAGGTTAAGACCATTAATGCGCCGCACCAGGCAATGACTGTGCAAGCGGAGGCAATTTTGAAAAATGGTGCAGCGACTATCAAGCCCATGGCGTAACCACCAGACAGCACCATCATCCGTAGCGACATCATTTTCCCGAGCAAGTTTGACGGCACTTCCTTCATGATCAAATTGAGCAATAACAAATCAGCACCTGCGCCGCCAATGGCTGCAAGCACCGATCCCAAAATTGCCGCTTGTACGCAATTGCCTAATGCGACCAGAACAAAACCCAAACCGCAGAGAACATCTCCACCAAAGACGTTTATCCAGGAGCTGCGCACATGCAGATTTGCGCATAGCACATTGCCAAGGACATTGCCAACTCCATAGGAGGCAACGATATAGCCATAGAAAACGACATTGTTGCCAAAGGATTGTTTAACCAGGATAGGATATCCGACGGCAAAAGCAATTCCCCACAAACCACCGAGAAACGCGAGACTGCACAAGCAATATATAAACGCCTTGTCTTTTGCGGCATAGCTGAAGCCTTCGACAATGTCCTTGAACAGGTCCTGGACCGACTGATAGGGTGCGAACGTATTTTCCTCTTTCGCCCAGGTCAAGTGCGATCTAAGAACGACAATTGTTAAGGCTGAAATCAAAAAACTAAATGCCTCAATGGTGAAGAATTGGGTGATTGGCATAATTGCCACAAGCAATCCTGTCAAAGCTGGCCCAATTGCTCTTGCCAGTCGTTGAGTTAAATCCATCAATCCAGTCATTGCCTCAAGAGAACTTTGCGAGCGAGTGATAGACGGCAAGGAAGCCTGTAATGCTGGATCGAAAAATGCTCCAAACGCCCCCATCAAAGCGCCTGCAACGATTAAATGCCACAGATGTATGGTGCCACTACAGGCGATGAATGCCAAAGGAGCTACTGCTAGAAAACGCACAATGTCTGAAACAATCATGATCCGACGGCGATCGAAACGATCGGCTATTATTCCGCCGAATAAACCGAATGTAATTCTGCCGACACCAATGGCTGCTGCAACATATCCTGCCTGATTGCCAAAACGCTCCACTGCTATCCACATAGCGGCAAGCATATACAGCTGATCGCCTATGCCCGAAAGGACCTGGCTGACCCATAGTGCTGCCAACGGCGGCTCTCGTAATGCGATGATATATTTCACAGAGACGCCTGTTTTTGTGCTTGTTCCTGGTTATTGTATTAATTCGCCACGGACTATGAACTTTTCTGAGCCTGTTTGTGACGTGACTAACAAACATCATCGCTATAATAGACCGGTCCAATGCAAATGGCAAAAAAGAATCGATCCTAGCATCCGCGGCAAACCGCGGAGGCTATCGGAACACTAAGTCTGTTAGTCCTATTTTTCGCGTTCTAGTGCCGTCGGGCGGATCGGAATTTTAAATTGTTCTGGATCGAAATAATTCTTGCTAGCCAAGCATTTGAATTTTTGGAGATTTCGGCCGATATTTTGACGACTTTTACCGTGCGACTGTGATTGGCTATAAGCTCATACATAAACATGTTTTTTCAGGTTTGATATTTAGCTAGCTGTGCATATTCGCCGATTCTCAATTTTGCCGCAGAAGCATTTGTTTCGCGTCGTAGTATGGATTCTCACAAAGGCATTAGCAAAATCAATTGCGATACCCGTTACTCAGATTCTAACTTTGATTTGATACCACCAACCTCGCTGCTTTCCTAATAGCAGTGTCGCTTTCACTTCACGTTCAACAACAGGAACACGCAAAATGGATCCCAAAACTATGCTTGAGTCCGCAGCCAACGAACTGATGGGACTTTCGAATGCGGCTACCTCGGACAAAATCGGTATGCTGGAAATGGTTCAACTGCCGCTGAATATGATTCTGGCAGGGACGATCACTAAAGACATGCAGTCGGCGTTGGACAGTATTTCCAGTAGTATCGAAGCCGAGAAAAAGATCGGCACGACGGCTTCTGATCAAAGGATACTCACACTCGAGGAAGTCGTTCTGGAGCTGGTCAGACAGTGCCTTTTACGGATGCCTGTTTGATCGGTCTTCGAAATATCTAGGCGACGAATCCTCTTCTTGATTCTTCAATTGATCTGCAAGAAAGGACGTATCGAAAATGGTTGACTGACCGATTTCTCTTTATTCAAACACAAGGTCGGTGTCCGGCACGACCTTATGGCGCAGTAATTGTGTTTTCTTGGACTCATGACCTCCAAGACTTAACATCCACAATGACGGAGATAGACATGACAAGCAAACGGATAAGGCTAAGGAGGCTCACCCGCGACGTCGATCAATCGTTCAGCGTTTTGACCGGCATGGGTAAGCTATTGACTGAACAATTGCGCATCTTAACGGCGACCGTCTGCCGGCTAGCGCAGTTCAACAGCGGTTGTTCTGCCAGCTGGTAAAAGCTTTTTACTTTCAGGCAGAAGCTGTAGGGCGGCGTATCGACGCTATCAGGCCTTTCTATTACCTCAATTATTGGGACGTCAATGGCTTTCATTACACCGGTGAACCCGAATGGGAGGGAGAAAATCAATGAGACAGCGTCAGGTGGAACGGACTCGGCGTCGGCAAGTGCGCCAGTTCTTCTCGGGTGTGGAAAGGCTATGCGATGAGTTTGGGCAGTTCGAGGAGGGCAAGCCGCTTGTTGCCGACCTTTTCATGCTTCGGGAACATGTCGAACAAATTGTCGCTTCGGGTGATGCACTCATCAGCTTTGCCAAGACTTTGCCGGATACCTCTAACCGTTCGCAGGCAGTAGCCGAGTGCATCGATATGCCGGAAGCGGAGTCGGTCCGCGATAGTCGCTTCAAGTACGTTCAACACATGAAGGATCTACCGCTCTTTGTTTTGAGCTTCAGGATGAATGGACTGAAGGCTTTTGTCGACTTGCGCCAAAAGGTGCGTGATGGTGCAGCGCAAGTAAGCGAGCAAGATCTGGCCGAATTCTACTGGCTTGTCATATCGCTGGACCACCAAGTGCAGGCATTGAAGGCTGAAGCCATTTCGATAGCTACGCTTTACGAAGCTCAAATGCGCCAGCTCAAAATACGGCTTTGGATGGGACAAATGGGCGCTCACATTGTCAGTCGATACGAAGGCGATGACCAGTCAGGGGCTAGGTTTGCCTTCTAAAGACCTGTTCATGTGAAAGGCAGAATCGTCTGTCTTTCAGGAGCTTTTACAGGCTCTTTCTATCCACTGGCTTAATGCCGCCTGCAGATGCCTTTTTTTGTGAATTCCCGAAGGGCGTTCATGCGATCTGCAGGTGGGCTTACGACTAATCATGCAACATGCATCACGAATGATTCATGAGGGCTTAGCAGGAAATACCGTTATGAACAATATCTTCGAAGTATTGACACCCGTCGCCATTCTCGCCAAATTCTCGAGCATACTATTTTCAGCGCTATTCGCGCCTGCCTAGGCATGCGATTGTTTTGCATCAGATGACTGACTTCGAACGTTCGCAGCTTACGTTTTCCAGGAAGTGCAAACTCTATCCGACATGGGGTAGCGCACAAGCTCTGATGGCAGAATTCGACAGCGAATTTCTCGAGCCACGGGGCAGGGAATATGTTCAAAAACAATTCAGTACAATTCGTGCTCTGCATACGATTGCACTGTACGACGAGGCGGCGCTCAAGCAGTGGATTGCTCAGGTGGAGCGCGTACTGCATGACTTTGAGTCCATGGGATTTTCGCACGATTGGGGCTAAGTATTTTTAGGGTTTGATAATTTTTGTTTTTAATTCTTTGCCGAAAATAATTTAATTGTAGTTATACCGCATGTAGTATCATTACAACAAAGTGCCGATTCGTTCTGAAACAGGTTTTTTCAGTGATATTGATTTTCAAAAAAGATGAAAAGTTGCCCTTGTACCGGGTTGTGGCCGAGGCCGTCAAGCAAGCGATCGTGGAACAGAACCTTGCTGTAGGCGATTCATTACCTTCTGCTAGAGATTTAGCCAATCAATACCAACTTTCGTTATCGACGGTATTGCGCGCTTATGAAGAACTTGCGAGTCAGGGATATGTAGTTACGTCGCCGAGTTCGCGTACTCATGTGGCCAGTCAAATTAATGAACAGCTCGAAATCAGCAATGAAAATCCACCTGTTGCATCGAGCTCTGTCCCCCTGAGAGAGCCAAAACTGTCCCTTTATGGTCAACGATTGGCGAATGCCCAGTCGCTTTCTTCTTCCGACATTGCCATTCCTGGTGCAGAGGTTATGCCGACCGCTGTGTGGTTGCGACTACTCACTAAATACAGGAGTAATTATGATTTCGCAAAGGCGCTAAGCGAATATTCTGCAGACCCATTCGGACATGTTCCACTACGACGAGCAATAATCAAATACCTCAAACGGGTCCGCGGGATTAGCTGTACGCTCGATCAGTTGGTAGTAACGACAGCTCTTAGGTCAGATCTAATCTTCCGTCTGCTAATAGATGCTGGCGATAACGTGGCCGTAGAAAATCCATGCTCACCGGCGGTCAGAGCCGTTCTTTTAAGTCATGGGGCCAAGTTAGTTCCAGTCAATTCCGACAGCAAAGGGTTGAATCCAGAGCAGATGTTCGCGTCTGAAACTGAGTTCAAGATGCTTTATCTGTGCCCTTCCCATCAAGAGCCGTCAGGCGCTGTTCTACCGATTGACAGGCGTTTAGCTGTTTTAGAATGGTCGCAGCGAACTGGCACCATAATTTTTGAGGATGATTTTGATTGTAATTACCATTACACTGGGTCTCCTTTGCCTGCACTTCAATCGCTGAAGGAAAATGATACAGTCATTTATTCTGGCTCGTTCTGGCTTACGCTTGGACCATTAGTCAGTATCGGTTTCTTCGTTCTTCCGCGAAGATACATTCCTGTCATGCAAACATTGATTTCAACGGTACATCCTGAGCCGCCGATTCCAGAAAATTATGCGCTGGCTGAATTTATTGCCGATGGTCATCTCGAGCGACATATTCACAAGCAACGAGCTTTGAATCTTAAGAGGAGACAAGCTCTTATTTTCGAATTGTCGGTGGCGCTGGGCAAGCTCGCTGTGTTAAAAGAAAGCAGCGGAATGCACGTATTGGTGCAGTTTAATCAGAGTTTGCAGCAGTCGTTCATTGTTGATTGCGCCAGGCAATCCGGCCTCGATTTACGATCAACTGAGTCTTATTATTTTAATCAACCGCCGACAAATGAATTTCTGATGCCCTTCTCGACTTCTGACGCAGATACGATTTCTGCAGTGGTTAAGCGCTTTTCGGTCCTCCTTGTATCTTCGCTTTAATTGACTTATTTACGCAAAGTTTGCATAAAAAAAGGAGGGCATGCTAATAAGCAAGCTCTCCTTCTAGGCAGTCACTGGAATTTTGCTTGACGTGACTGTTCGCCGACGTAGGTCAGAAGGTGACGTCGCCGGTGCATGTGACGTTGCCGAATTTCAGGTGCACTCGCAATTGAGAGGAGAGCTCTTTTTGAATAGCCGCTGTCAGTTCGTCCATCAATCTGAGCAGATTCAGGTTACCCACACAGGTCAAGTCGCCGGCGGTGGCGAATATGCAGGTGTCGGTTTCGGTAATGCTGACTGCAACTTTTCCGACCTGCGGGTGTTCGATTGCGATTTGCTTAGTCATTCTTTCCTCTGGTTGCAGTTTTGCGAAGCGTTCCAGCGTCAGCAGCGATAGGTCTTCGATGGTTCGAAGTCCTGGTCACCGTCGTCGCCGCTGATGTCGATGGAAAACGGTTCGCGTTCGCGGTCGGATTCATCGGCCGGGCGTCGGTCGTAAATCGACGGTTGGGGCGCCGGCAGCGGAATCTGCGCGGGCTCACGCCTCGTGGGAATCATAAACGGCGGAATTATATGCTTGCTCATTTCGTTTTCCTTTCAGCAGGATTTCATGCGGAAAAGCCTGATTTGGTATCAGACCCAGTCGTTGCGGTTTTGTACCTGCACGTTCAGTGAGTCCGAGAAGCAGGGACGGAGTGCATCGACTATCTGCTCATGGAGTTCACTCCAAGAGAAGTGGTCGTACTTGCATACATTGGCTTCGAACGCGCGAAAGTTGATGTGCGCCAAACCGTCGATGTTGGAGAGGCGCTCGACAAGGGCAGCTCCTCCGGACGTGAACGTCTGTTCATGACCACAGCCATGGATCGGCGGCCAGTTTCGCTCAGTGTTCAGGTTGTGCGTCGGTGTGAATAGACGAACTGTGAGTCCGTAATGACGGCATTCGTGTGAACGTGTGTCGAACCAGCGAATACGCTGAGGGCGCGGCAATGCAGGGGGAGCAGGCAACGCCGTGTTAATTAGCAAGGGGTCGGCGCTCGCGATCAGATACGTCAGGTACTGATCCAGATCTTCCCAGTCGTACGCCGTGGAACGGATGATGTTCACTTCGAATGGGCGCACGATCACGGAAGTAACGCCCTCGACGGAGAATACATCGTCGACGACCTGACGGCAAAGCGGAGCGATGGGGCGATCGCCTCCCAGGTTCGGATGCAAATTTGGCGTGCCTACAAAGCGAAGTTCATCGTTGCCGTCCGTCGGGGTGAACAGCTTGAAACGCGTGCCGTAGTTCCTGGTACTGATGCTGCGGGTCGAGCGAGAGACAACACGAGCGGCAGTGGCAGTTGCAATTGCAGTCAAGATCATACCTTTCGGTTGGTTGTTTGGTTGTTTGGTTGTTTGATTGGTAGAGATACAGGCGAGCACTTAGTTTTTTAAGGCTTCATGCTCGCCTGTATTTTTCGAGGCTTCGGTAGTCGTTAACTGAGCTGGTTGAAAGCTTTCAGCACGATTGACTCGGCTTGAGCAAATCCAGTCAGTGAAACGTCGATACCTGTCCAGTCGGCTGCCTTTGGATAACCATAGGCTGCATGAAGACAGGTCGAGTTGGTCACCACAGAGGCTTCTTTCAGCCCCTGAATGACCTTTGCTCCAATCGGCTTGTCGTCGATGTGGAACAACACGGCGTCGGTAGTGACGTTGAGCTTGGACAGCGCCACCTGCAAACCAACATGAGATGGCTTGCAGATAGGTTTGTCGGCGGCAACGACAACTTTCAGGTTCGGATACAACGCGAGCATCTCGTCAAACACTCCTTTGACGAAGCGCTGCGACTCGATATAGCTTGCGGCATATTCCGAACTTTCCAGCCATGGCAATCTCTGCACCGAGACTCCCATCACGCCTGTGTAGTACTGAAGCAGTCCCGCATGGTGCAAGCGCAATAGCGCGAGCCAGGCAGGGCAATCGGTGTGGGCGATGATTGCAGCGTCAGGATGTGTGGTCCTCACGTTGCGCAGTACATCATTCACGCCGTCGTAGGCCAGACCACTGTTGCTCGACTCGATGAGACGAATCGACTTGTGGTGCGGAACCGTGAACTGCGTCAGCACCTGCTCCGGAGTGAACTGGAGCAACTGCGTCTTCAGCTCTGGGCTGGTGCGTTCATCCAGGCTGGTGAGCCAGATAATCGCTTCAGCCATGTTGGATAGGTCGAAAACCCTTGTCGCAAAATCGGTCCCCGCTTGCGCGAAGAAATCGGGCGGCAGTGTGTTTCCGGCGGCGAGAGCGGTGCGCTCGCGGGATTCGGTCGCGGCGATCTTTGTGCTATCCACCACCGTGTAATCGATGTCCAGCACCAAAACCTTGTCGCAGGTAGCCGGCGTGTCGCTCAAATGCACGACTTCATAGCCACTTGCCGGCAACGGTACGGTTGTGGCTTCTTTCGTAATTGTTGTCATATTTTCCTCGCATGCTTGGATTTTTGAAAAAAGGCAGCACCCGGCTGGTTTGGACCCACCGAATGCTGCACTTCACTGCGTCTATCAACGGCAGGCGAAATCCAAGCGTGGCCCCTTGTTAGGCAGCCTTGCTCGGAAGTCCGACGTAATCGCCTGCCAGGGTCTTGAACGTCTTCCACCACTTGCGCATGGTCGGGACGAGCTCTTTGAGGAGCACCATCCGTTGCCGTGCGTAGTCGGAGCCGATGTCATTGGCTGCGCTGCGAATGGCAATCGCCATTCGGTTGACGTCCGCTGACACCAGCTCCGTGCAGAGATCCCCGAACACCTCGAAGGCACCGGCTCCACGGCTCAGGCACACGACGGCGCCAGAACCGGGTTTCTGAGCGGCGATGAACTCGCTTGCCGTCAGATTGAAGCCGTCGACTGGAGCCGGTATGAGCAACACGTCAGTGTTGGCATACAGCCCAGCCAGTTCCTCCGGAGGCATCGGGTCCTTCTGCCAGAAGACCGAGCCCGGAAACTGCTCGTTGACCTTCTCGTACGCCACTGTGATGCGAGCCAGCTCGGCTTTGAAAGCCGCGATGTTTTCGCGTGTCACGGTGCCGATCATGTGCAAGACGCTGCCACGCGCCTTGTCCGGCGACTGCTCGTTGAAGATGCGCCAGGCTTCCAGAAGCTCGGGAAGCCCCTTGGTGTAGTCCGTCCTGGCGACCGTCAAGAAGACCTTCTTGCCCTTGAGATGCTCGGGCAATTTGTAAGACTTCCGAGCGCCCATACGAGCCCACTTGCCGGTGTCGATGCCCAGAGGAGCAACAATCACCTTGGTGGGGCTGGGATCGCCGGGAGTGAAGATCAACCGGTTGTCGGCGTCCACGTCGTAGCCGGGCAGATATTTGCCGACGTAGGCGAGGAAGTCGTTGGCGTAGGCGGTGGTATGAAAACCGATCACCTTGGCTCCCAGAAGTCCGCGATGAGCTTCGTTCTGGCAGTCGAGGTAAAGGTCTTCCACCACCTTGGTCTCCGGAATGTGGTTGAAGAAAAGGCTGACGAGCCCCGCTTCTTCCAGATACCGGCTGAGCAGGCAGAACTGATAGTCATGAACGAACACCGTGTCACCGGTCTTTTCGTTCGCAATAATCAGAGCCGCCACCTTGCGCTGCAACTTTTCATAGGCTGCACGGTCGCAGGGCAAATACTCGACCTTCGAGGGAAGAGTGTGCTTGAGCGGCCAGAGAACGCGGTTGCAGTAGTTATAGTGGTCGTCGATTTCCTTCTGCGTGAAGGTGCCGAGGACTTTCGCTTGATCCGCCTTGGGAGCGAGAAAGCAGAAGTTGTTACCGTCGAAGAAATACCAACCGGCGTCTTCCTTCTGCCAGATCATCGTTAAGCCAGCACTGACGCCGCCGCCTGCTTTGACTTTACCGGTGGTCTTGTCCTTCTGGGGACCGCGATAGCTGAGTATGTTCATGTTTTGGTCTTTCTTTTCGAGGTTGATAGGATGGTTTGGTGGTGTGCGCAAAAATGCCGCGCGAAAATTTCAGGCAAATTTCGTCAACAACCTGGCTCGAAGGTGTTGGCGCAAAATTTGTCTGTACGTCGATGCAAATTAATCGACTAAGGTCGTGACTAGATGTTGATGTCTATTTGGCTAAGGGTGACAAGGAAAGCTTCAGACGACGAAAGTTGGCGCCTTTAGCAAAATAGTTCTCGTCCCGTCGACCATGTCGATAGTTGAGGCTTGAGGTTAAATTGCTATGGTGCGTGGGAGCCGGTTAAAAGTTCATAGAGAAGAGTTTTTTATAGTTGTATTTACTTCTCTCAAGAATCTCTCTCTCTATACAAGTTTTGTATGCGTAGACTACGTATGAGATGGCTTGTTGACAACTCGCGTGAGTGCCGCGAGGGATGCTAGTTGGCGCGATCTCGGGTCGGTGCTCAAAGCAGTTTCATAGCAATTAGCGCAGCTAGTAGTTTTTCGGCATTATCGGAGTAAGAAAAATAAAGCGACGGTTCGATCAACTCCAGCTCCATCAGGTGGATTTGCTCATCCAAAGAAACGACATCGACTCGCGCGTAGAGAGGAGGTTGCGGCAATTGAGCGAGGACCGCAAGACCAAATTGAATTTCCTCAGTTGTCGCAATGATTTTCGCTTCGCCAGCCTGCCCTGCATAAGCCAGCTTGGCAAACGGACTTTTGCGAATCGCATGAGAAAATAATCCCTCGAAAAAAACAAGCGAATGTTCGCCTTCGCGCAACACCGACTGGACAAAAGGCTGAATCATTACTTTGCCTGACTTTTGCAAATATCGAAGGCTTGATTCAAATTGAGTTTCGTTTTGCTCGGTCAGATTGATGCGAACAACGCCACCGCCCCCTAATCCTACGGTCGGTTTGAGGACGAGATCCCGACCTAGTTGTTCGATCAATTTTTTTAATTCTTCAGTAAATTTTTCAGTGTAAATTCCGTCGTCTGCATTCAACCATCGGGTGGGAATAATCTTGATGCCTTTTTCGGCAAGACTTTGTAGATAGGATTTATCGATGTTCCACCTGATTAAACTGGCGTCGTTATACAGTCGAGTGATTGACGAGGCCTGTTTGAGCCAGTCTATAAATTCGAGCTGACGTCTATCGTAGTCCCAGGTTGATCGAATCAAACACAATTTGCTTGCGCTCCAATCGACGCTTCGATCGCTCCAAACCCTTGTGTTCACTCGTAAACCGATTGCTTCCAGCGCATTTGCTAGAAGTCGGTCATCAGGGTCGAGTTCGGGGAATTCCGCACACGTGATTAATGTGACATCAGAAATAGACAATAGGTGTTTCTCGCTTGCTGTTTAATAACTGACGATAACAGGAATATTCTGTTGATGTAGAATGTGCAACCGTCTATGACGGGTGTCAAAGAGAAAAGTCCGCATGATGACACGCTCTCATTTAGAATTTCCCAGCAACGATCACGTTGAGGAGCCGCGCCTGGGCGCGTTTTTAGAGCAGTATGGCTTTCTTGAACATTATCAGCTGGAGAATGTAGTCTCAAATAAACATCCCATTGATTTTCCAATCGGGATGAGGCTTGTGCGCAGTGGATACGTTCAAGAAAATCTTGTGCGCGCCTGTGTTCATGCGCAGTCGTTGCTCAAAGATGGTGTAGTGCCGGAAGACCAATTGCACCGCGCCCTCACTCTTGTTAAAAAGCGTGGTATGAGTCTCGGCAATTCATTGAGACGTCTTGGCTACGTCATTCCTAAAACGGCTATGACGTATCGACTGGGGCAATTGTTAGTAAGCTCCGGCATTATCGATAGCATCACATTGACCAAGGCGCTTGGTTTAAGCCGATTAAGCGGATTGCCGCTGGGGCGTGTGCTTACATGCACAGGCGAAATTTCCCCGACTTTTTTGAATTTTGCTCTGACCACGCAAATTAAAGTTCGCAACGGCACTCTAGATCGCCAGTCGGCCGCTGCCTCGCTGGGACGCATTCAAAAATACAGTGACGCTGACGATTTTTCTCAGACACTCAAATGTGATGACGCCAATCTGATTCAACCGCCGCTGCTTGGACGTTTGCTTGTTCATGCTCAGGCCCTCAATGACACTGAAATCGCTGCTGCACTGGCCATTTCGCGCGCGCACGATATGATGCTCGGGCAGGTTCTAATTGACTATTCATGGCTCGATCGCTCAATTGTCACTCGCGCACTGCAAGTGCAACGCTTGATCGCACAATCTGCTGTTAGTTCCACTGAGGCCAACTGCATATTGCAGCAAGCAGTCGCCGGTCCTGTTACTAGACCTTTTTCTGTGGTGGTTGATAATCAACTGCCGCGAAAAAATTCGCTCAGCGATTTGCAATTTCTCAGTATGGTAGGAGTTATAACACCTGAAATAATCGAGAAGTCTCTGCAAATTGCTTTGCGCCATCCTCGATTCTTAGAGCGTTTAAATGAGCTTGCTCACAATCTGGGCAAAATAAAAATTGGCGAAGAAGAGCGGATAAATTTCACACTGGCAGATTTCCCTTTGCTTTCGATAGAAATGCTGAATGCTGTAACAGTTGAACCTTTGCAGAAGGAAAGCCTGATGAATGCTATTAGAGTGGCGATGTCTAACGACGTTTTTGTGCATAAGGTAATTGATTTTGCAAGAATCGTGACGCCTCAAACCATTGCTCTGGCTCTGCAAATTAAGCGGCTCTTTTGTAATGAGCTAGTAGATTTAGACCAGGCGATGATTCTCTTGAATTACTGCGGCTTGCTGGAAGTGGATGCCATAGACGGTTGCCACAGGTTGGGGTGGAGTCGCCTAAACTAAAGGTACTGGTTTTTTTTCTTTGCTAAAAAAGAATGTAATCAGCAATGCACGAAAAAAAGAGAGGACTTGCTAAAAAGCATGCTCTCCCTCTCGGCGAAAATTCGAGGCGCGAGCTCAGCATAGAGCAAGGTGTTAGAAGATCGTCTCAGCCGATCATCAATCGCTCATTTGCGATTGGCGATGTAGCTGAACTGCAGAAAGGCTCGCCATACGCGAGCCGCTTTGCACTTCAGCAACTAATGGGAAGCGACTCACGCCTGCACGTAAAACATGACGCATAGACGCTGTAGATCAAGAACAGAAGGTCATCACTCGGCCTACGACAATTCGCTAATTTCGCGATTGACGTTGTGGCAGAATTGCAGAGGGGTTCATAGTGGCGAACCGCTGTGCATTTCGGCGAACTAGGGGAGGGACGTACGCCTTTACTTAGAACATGCCTTTGGCACGCTTGCCTTCAACGATCTTGGCCAGTTCGTCTGGGGTGAAAAGCTCACCGAATCCAGCGCCAGGAGTTTCTAATGCTCGCTGGTATACGCGCAATACGTCGCTGTCAGCAACGATACCGGGCGCAATACGAACTGCATTCAGATTCTCGATGATCGTGTCGGCCATCATGCAATACAAGGCATGTATTGTGCCATTCAGATTTTTCTTTGCGGCGAGGCTAGCTTTTTGATATTCAACCATGCCGTGAAGTTTGAGCACTTTGGCGCGAGGCCACGAAGCGAGCATGAGATTCCATGGATCGCCATCTTTGTTCGCGTCGCCGGCACTACGAAAGTCAGTGCGCAGAAGCACGGATGGAATATCCAGAAATTTCGCGAACATGAATTCGACGACTGTACCAGAGTCGAGTTCATGACCATCGAAGTTGAACAGAGCAACGTCGCACGACATGACTTGTTTAAGGTCCTGGTTGCGAATAGCCACTGCCCGATTGTCCGTTTGCTCGAGATCTTGCGGAACGATACAACGATAGAGCCCTTTCGAGCGTTTTTCGATGTATTGAGCCAGAATCGCATTGCCGATCAAATCTTTGTGGTTCCACAGGTCACCTGCGAAGTACACGGTATAGGATCGACGAATTCGCTTCTTGGAGCGTAAGGTTGGAGAGTTGCTTTGTCGTCGTTTGGATAGTATCTGCATTTGTGCTACCTTTCGCCGCTTAACTTTTGCGGTGTTTGATTTTGCAAATAATGGAGTGGTTCAAGAGCCTACTTGCCTCTAGCTTCCTCAGGAATCTTCGCCAACGCTTTTACAGCAGTCTCAACTTCGTCCCGTCAAGAACAGTTCGAATTTTGAGTTGTGCCGCTGGTGTTTGGTAGTTGGAAACGAGGGCGTTTAATTGAAGGAAGGTAGGTGTAGGCCATCAACCTAGTGTTTTTGTGCAGGGGTTTTCAAGGTTGAGCGTGCTGAAGCTTGCCCTACTTAGAAGCGCAGGTTGGTGAAGCTCTCATTGGACTGCTAAAAAAGAACCAGATTGGTCTGAGTCGATCGTCAATTGGAGAAGATGTCTTCGACTGACCTGAAGGCGTCTGCTTGTATTCCAAGTTCGCTATTGAATGGGTAGGCAAAGAATAATAGCAGCGCAAAGTTGAGGGACAAGAGGGTTCCAAGCAAACCGGTCATCAGGACCTGAAGCTTGAAATGCTCAAGGCCAAAAAGGAAAGTGAAAATTATTACAATTAAGCCTCCCAGGACTAAGACGACCCATTCAAATGCTGGTAAATGATTTTGGGCGCTGAGCAGGCGCGACTGGCGATTTTGCCAGAAAACACTGGATTCTTGAACTAATGATGGATAGAGGGCTTTCTCAATTTCGTTCTCTGGGTTAATAGCAACGAGCATCGTCATAAGCTCGACTGCCCTTCCCCTTGCAATTGGACAGTAGCCGCCGCACTTCATGTGACTCCATTCGCTGCTAATTACTTGTCCAATGTAATTGCGACAGGCCAGCTGAACTTTAGAGCGCTCGGGTTCATGCAGTCGATTAGCCATAACAAAAATATCGGCCAGGGTGTTCGCTTCCGTTTCCGTTACGCATTTTGCATGTTGATATTGTTGCATGGCGTCGACAACGACGAGTCCTAAGAGCACCGCATATAGTGTGCCAACTACCGAGAGCAGATAGCCTCCAACTTCGTGAGACGGTCGAAGTTTCTCAAAGGTAACGAATTTTCTGACCCATAACAGGCCGGCAATGGAGCCCAGACTGCCGCAAAGAACAATTAAACTGGCTATCCAAAGAAAACTCATTGATATATTCAGACCTCATTTTCTAGTCACAGTTTACTGTCAACCAAATCTTTGACTACGTCAATTGATTTCCCGGGAAAATGATACGAACAACAGCGAGCAAGTCGGAATGACTATTTACTATGCGTTGTAGTTGTGATTTTCAAAAAGAAAAGGAGCTCATGCTTTTCAGCAAGCTCTCCCTTTCAATTTACTGTTTACTCACTTACTTATTCGCAGCATGATGCCGCGGTTTCGTCAGTCGGCGAGAATTAGTATTGACCGGATAATACTTGAGAGAACCTACCACCAATAGCCTTGTAGACCTCAATGTAAGCTCGCTCAAAATGATCGCTGCCGATCACATCAAAAGCAATTTCTGGGCTGCTTGGTTCTTCTTTTTGCAAGTCGGCGCAGGCACGCAGAGCGTGAGCGCGGGCTAGACAATTAAGAGCCTCAGCCAGGATGTAGCCTTCTCTTTGCTGGACCCGAGTATCGCTGCTGCCTTGAATGGAAGCGGCGTACAGTCCCAGGAAAACTGCCCGGGTGGCCAGAGATTCGCTGGCATAGTGCAGGACGTTAGGCAGAACGGACCGTCTGATTTTATCGCCTTCACGCGCGAGATTTCGTGTCCAATAAACCGGATGCGTGAAGCGATGCTGAGCCCAGTGCTCTGCGTGCTCCTCGTTCAGGCAGAGTGCTTCGGCAAGACCGAACAATTTACCGTCGAGTGAGCCGAGCTGAGGCAGTAGCTCACGCAGTCTGGTGTCTGAGACAGACCAGTTAGCTTTAGCGTCAAAAAGCGGACGCCCACGGTCATGATTTCGCAAATACCAGACAATTCGACGGATGCCGTGCCGCAGGCTGCGCCATTTGCCATGCAAAGGTTTGTCTGTGGCGAAAGCATCTGCAATTTGCTGCACTGCCTCTTTGCCAAAGATTTCATGGTGCATGGCTCCAAACTGTTCGTCAATACAAATCCACGCAAGAATGCGGTTGGTTTTGCTTTGTGACGATAGGCCGTCGCGATACCAGATACGGTTGCTGCCATTGGTATCGGCTGTGAAATCGATGGCAAACTGGGCGCCATCGGTTACGCCCAAATTGCAAACGATGGAGTCGAGCAAGACGACGGTTTGTGGTGCAAAGCCCAGATCCGAGTCTTGCAAGAGTTGCGGGAAGAGACGCAGATATTCCTTGCCCGTGATGCGGTCCGTCCAGCGTTCGGCATGTCCGGAATTGTAGTCGCACCCTAACGGTATAGCCAGTTGACCGAGTTGATGGAGCCGATTAACTTGATCGGCGAGGAGTCTGCGCTTGCTTATGTCTATCATTGCGTAACCTTCGACGGTTAAGAGGAAAAATTGCACCATCAGCGGTGTCTTTGTTCGCGGTCACCCGAGGAACATTGTGCCCCGGGTGACTGCGAAGTGGTCACACTGCCGGTTGGGCTATTTGCTCGCAGCACGACGCCGCGGTTTTGTCATGTTGTCGCAGATGGCGCTTGCGAAGTCGCTTGTGCTAAGAGTATGCGCATTCTTCATGAAACGCGCCAGATCGCCTGTGACAGTCTTGTTGCGAATTGTCTTGGCGATAGCTTTGGTGGCAATTTCGGCAGCTTCCGTCCAGCCCAGGTACTCGAGCATCATGATGCTCGACAAAAGAAGCGAGCACGGATTGGCTAGTCCTTTGCCAGCAATGTCGGGCGCAGTGCCATGAGTGGCTTCGAACAAGGCGCAGTTGTCGCCGATATTGGCACCAGGCGCAATACCGAGACCACCGACCTGGGCCGCCGCCGCGTCAGACAGATAGTCGCCATTGAGATTCATCGTGGCGATGACAGAGAATTTGTCAGACTTGGTCAGGAGTTCGAAGAACGTAGCGTCAGCGATACGATGATTGAGGAGAATTTTGCCTTCAGGCAATTTGCCTGCATGCTTGCTCCACAAATCGGATTCTGACACCATGATGTCGCCGAATTCCTCTGCAGCAATTTCCAGCCCCCACTTCAGGAAAGCCCCTTCTGTGTATTTCTGGATGTTGCCCTTGTGCACGATGGTTACGACTTTTCGTCCGTGTTCGATGGCGAATTCAATCGCCGCTTTGACCAGACGTCTTGCGCCAAAACGAGACTGAACCTTGATGCCGATGCCAGAATCGTCACGCACATCGATGCCTTCTTCTGCGAGCAACTTGATGATGCGCTTTGCGACTCGCGAGCCCATCTCGAACTCGATGCCTGCATAGACGTCTTCCGTGTTTTCTCGGAAGATGACGACGTCGAGATCTTGTGGGCGTTTGACCACGGACGGCACGCCCTTGAAGTAGCGAACAGGACGCACACAGCTGTAAAGGTCGAAGGTTTTACGCAGATTCACATTGAGACTGCGCATGCCACCACCGGTGGGGGTAGCAAGCGGCCCTTTGATCGCCACGCCATAGCGCTTGATTGCGGCGAGCGTGTCCTTCGGCAGCACCTCGCCGAATTGTGCGAGAGCTTTGTCGCCAGCGAACACCTCGAGCCTTTTGACTCGACGAGTCTCGCCGTACGCAAGTTCGACAGCCGCATCGAACACCTGCCATGTGGCGCCCGATATTTCCGCACCGATACCATCGCCTTCGATGAAGGGGATGATCGGGAAGTTGGGCACGACAGGCTTGCCATCAAGAAACTTGATGATTTCGCCATCGGGCTCAACAATGCCGTTGAAAGTGGGTTTGATTTGCGTGCTCATGATCTTTCCTTTCAGAGCCATTCGTAGTACATGTCGTTGAAGCGGGATTTGTATTCGGGCGGCTTGCCGCGCCAGATCACCTGACCATTGGTCGACTTGACCAGATTGGGCGAAATGATCAGGTAATGGTCCGCAGCCTGGTCTACGTCGATCCGCCAACCTGCTCGCTTGAGAGCGCGAGAAAGTACGGTCGACTTCTTCAATTGCAATTTGGTTGGGTCATCGCCAAAGATGAAGCGATGCCGAACCAGGCTGTCATGCAATTCTGCGCACAGCAACCTGGCATTTTCGTCGTCTTCGTCGTAGTAGCCGCCCTTGTGTCCAGCGAGTTTTGCTGCCCACCACTGAGCGATCAGGCGCAGTTTTAGATCCTGCGCGTGATATTCCTTCAGCTCTAAACCACCTTTGCTGTGATAGGCCCAGTAGGGTTCGAAGACTGTCGCAAGATAGCCGCTGACTACTACCAGCAATAAAAATGGAGGACCCCAAAATGCTATCGAATCCATTGCACTCTCCTTTTGTTCTCGTGCGCTGGGTTATTCGAGGATTAGTTGAGAATGCCTTGGAGCACATTGATGAAGCGGTCAACCTCGGCTTTCGTGTTGTACACGTGCAAGCTGATGCGCGCGTAATCGTCACCTTGGTTGCGTTTGCTCAGGCAAAAATTGCCGGTGCGCACCTGGATATTTTCGCTATCAAGCACGAATGCCAGATCGCTCGTTGCAATCTGCTCCAGTCGAAACGAGATTACTCCGTATCCAGCCGGGCAACCGCAGCGACCGAAGCCAGGCGCAAAGTCCACTCCTTCAAGCGTCGATAGAGCATCACGCAGGTAGTGAGAAAGACCAGATATGCGCTCTTCGATTCTCTCGATTGCCCACCGTTCGACAAAGTCGATGGCAGGCGCAAGTGAAAGAACAGCAGCGACATTCGGAGTGCCACTTTCGACGATCGAAGCAAGCGTGGGCTCGTGATTGGGCACTGCCAAATTGGCACCAGTGCTGGTGCTGCCCGATTTGACAGCGTGCATGAGACGGCGCGCTCGAGGCGATGTCCAGAGAACGCCAACACCTGTGCCAGAGAACATCTTGTGTCCTGAGAAGGAAACAAAATCCACTGGCAATGCGCTCACGTCGACCTTCCGGTGGCCGATGCTCTGGCTCACATCCAACGAGATCAGCACGTCTTGACCGACTATTTCTCGAATCTGCTCGACTTCCATATCCAGACCGTAGAGGTGATGGATGTGGGTCATCGCCAAAAGCTTGGTGCGGGCTGTGAGATTCTCGCGAATGCTCTTCAGCTCGTAGTCGCCTTCGTGGTGAATGTCGAACGGCACGATCTTTACGGATATGCCAAAGCGAGAAAGCAACGACTGAACGTTGAACCAGGGCATTACCGCTGACTTGTGGTCTTCGAAACAGACCATGATTTCGTCGCCGTCTTTGAGGTTGGTCAAGCCCCAACCGAGTGCCACCGTATTGAGGCTGTCGGTGGCACCAGATGTGAAGGCAATTTGTTCGGCCTTGGTGTTGATAAAAGCTGCCACCTTCTCGCGACAATCTTCGATGGCAGCAGCTGTAGTTGTGGAGGCGCGATAGGCAGAGCGCCCGGCATTAGCGCATTCATGGCGATAATAACGCGAGACTCTGCGCAATACGCGCTCTGGTTTTTGAGCGGTGGCTGCGTTGTCGAAGAAAATCACATCCGGCGAATTGCCGAAGATGGGAAATTCCTGACGCAAACGCAGCACCGCGACCTCGTCGATGGCAGGCTTTATGCGAGCCTTCGAACCATGAGGTATTGGACAGGTTTTAGCATTCATAACGACTCCTCACGGTTTGGAGGCAGGTTTAATGACACTGCGTTCGGTGGCTTTACCACCGTCACGCCAGGCGATGAATCCACCCTTGAGGCTGACGCAATCGATACCGCGAGCCTTAAAGAAAGCCGCGAATTTGCGCGATTGGTCGCCCTGGGGGCAGATGAAAAGGACTCGGTGGTTGTTTGAGAAAGGCACGCCCCACTCGGACAAATCCTCCAGTCCCTCAGCCGGCATATTGATTGAGCCAGGCACGTGACCGGCTTTAAAAGCCAGGCTGCCGCGCAGGTCGATAACCACCAGCGCTTTGGAGTCAGCCATCCATTTGTCTGCCTCCGCTACTGAAAGTGACGGCGCAGCTTTGGCTTCGTTGTCGGTAACAGTACGCACTGATTCTTTGCGTTTTGCCAGCTCGAACAGTTCGGGCCGGTGCTTTTGCAGGAATGACAAATACCATTCAGTGCGATCGCAGACGATGAATACCGCATTTTTCTTTTCGGTTAATGCGCCGTCGATCGACTTCAGATATTTCAAGGCGGCGGCAAATTGTGCACCGCCTGTGGGACCACTCATCACGCCCAGTTTGCGGATCAAAACCAGCATGGCATCGATTGCTTCATTTGTTGTGGACTCCACGATTTGCTCGTAGAAGTCGCGCTCGAACAGACCTACTTCAAACATCTCGTCCGCGCTGCGAATGCCTGGAAGATGCTGACCTTTGGGGGCGACGACGCCGATTGTTTTCAGCTGTGGATTTTTCTCTTTCAAGAATTGACCGACGCCGCGCGATGAGCCCGATGTGCCAAGACCGGCAAAGAGAAAGTCCATCACACCTGCGTCTGTGAAGATTTCAGGGCCGGTGGTGTCTGCATGGGCCTGACTGTTCTTCTGGTTTGTGAACTGAGAGGCGTGGAAGTATTGACCAGGCGATGCTGCCATCACACGCTCGATATATGCGAGCGGGTTATTGGGATCCGTCGGGTCAGGACAGGCAGATAGTCCCGGAAATTCATCGATTTGCGCACCCAGCAATTGCAAAATGAGCTTCACTTCTTTCACCTGCACCTTGTTGGTGACAATGCGAAAGGGAATGTCGTTCATCGAGCAGATGAGCGTCATGGCTTTGGCCATGTTGCCGCTGGAAGACTCAATCACGGTCTTTGACTGAGTCTTGATTCCAGCCAGTTCGCCAGACAACAAATTGAGTGCCGGCCTGTCTTTGAGCGAACCGAAAGGGTTGAGATTTTCCAGCTTGGCGAACAATCGGATGTTCTTTAAGCCGGAGACGGCGGGGTCTATTTCCAGGAGCGGAGTGCGACCGATTGCCTGCGTGATGTTTTGGATAAGCATGTCACAGCTCCTCTTCGCGGTCTCGCCACAGTGGCGAAAATTGTTCATCGAGCACAAAACTGAATCTAGGTCTGGATACAACCGCAACCTTGCGAGCCGGCGGCTGCATAATTGCGTTTGAGCTACTGAAGTCCATGGCGTAGCCAGCCGTGTTGATGAAGGCAATCAGATCACCTGATTGGGGAATTTGATTGAGAAAGGTGGCATGCCTCAAAATCAAATCGCTCTCGAGACACAGATTGCCGGCAAAGAAGACTGGTAGATCGGCTGGCTTTTTCTTGGCTGGCTTGCGCTTGTAGAGCACAACCGGGTCGACAAACATTTCTTGATCGAGAAACGCGATATCCGATCGTTTCATGTTCAGCGATATTAATTGCTCGCCTCCGCTTGCCTTGCGTACGGAATTGACTTTTGCGACTGTTACGCCGCATTGATCAAGAAGCGCACGTCCAGGCTCGATCCAGAGTTCGATCATGTTGCTGCTGAGAACTTCAGCGACTGTGGCATCATCGCGTGAGGGTAGCTGCTGAGACAGAATCTCCTCGAGGAATTTTGCACCAGGGCTTGCTTCGAAGAAGTTGTATGAGTTGAAGTTGCCTTTGAGGGCACGCCCTTCGACTGAAAGCCCAAAGGTTGTGTTTTGCCAGGTCAGTGGCTTGCGACCACCGAGCACTGACTCTTTCAAGGCGGCAACGTAGTTGCTCCAGTCTTCTTCGTGCGCCAGATAATTCACTCTGAAGCCGCCGCCGATGTTTAACACTTGCGGCGTGAAGCCTAGATTAAGAGCGTCATCGAAAAGAGAGATGCAGGTTTCAATTGCCTGAATGCGCTCTTCGATGGAGGTTGTATCGAGGTGGAATGAAAAGCCAAGCAGCGTGATCAGCTCTTTGTGCTGCGCGAGCAGCTGCAGCGCCTCGTCAGTATCTGACAAGGAAATGCCGAAACGACTGCTTTTGCGCAGCGAAGCTGTAGTGGCATCACCGAAGCCAGACAAGCGCACGAGCACTCGCGCTGGCCGATCGAGTTTGAGACGTTTTGCCAGAGTCGCAATCTGATCGATTTCTGCAAGCGAGTCGATGTTGAGCACCACTTCATGCTGCAAGCAAAGACAGAGGAAATCGACGTTTTTGGGACCAGTCGCTTCCAGGCGCTTGCCGTTGAAACCAGCTCCCAGTGCGTGCTTCAGCTCATTCACTGAAGCAACATCAAGAGAGACGTTTTCCACAGCCAGCTGTTTGATCAAGCTGTCGCTGCGCGTCGATTTGTGCGCAAAGCAAATGCGTCCGAGCACCTGATGGCGCGCAAATGTGTTGGTGAAACTTTCGATGTTGCCCGCAAGCAATTGAGGAAACATCACATTCAAGGGGCTGCCAAAGGCGTTGACGAGCTCGTTGACGAATTTTTTGTTGGCGAGAAAACTGGCGACAGTGGGATGCATCGCCGGGCGCAGGAGTAGAGCCTGAGAAGCATGGCTCGGGTGTTTGGTGTCAGTCATTGTGACCTCCATTGCGCACCCGAGCGTTTGTCGGGCGCTAATGTTGATGTGGTGAAGGTATGGGAGTGCCATGGCAGATGCTCATGTTCATCCCGGGCATGCTTGCGCCAGGAGCCATGAGGGTCATGGGCAAGGCAGTCATGATGAACATGACGATGCCCATAGCCAGATGCGACACGTCAGAGCCGATGTAGTAAACCTTCGGCTCCTGCAGATCGTGGACCAGAGACCAGATGTAATAGCCTGCAAACCACAACCAGAATGCTTCGAGCGCATAGCTGAGGTATCCTGTGTCGATGGGCAGGAACATCACGGCCATGCCGCCGAGCATACCGACATGGGCCCAGTCCCACCACCACTTGTTGTATGGCAGCTTGCGACCGAATGTGCAAGCCCGTACCACAAAGAAGACCGCAGCGAGGCCCAGTGTGATTGCCCAGAACTGGCTTGGCAATTGCCACAGAGGCGGTGCCAGAGCCGACGCCATAGCGAGCATGCAGAGCCCGTGTCCGACCTCGTTTTGCCAATCATAATAGCCGTAGACGGCCTTCACCGAATTTGGCTTGACGAGGCGGTAGTAGTAGAAAAGCCCGCCTGCGAAAAACAACGCAGACAGTGAGTAGATAAGCCAGAGTGGCGCCATGTAGGGCATTCCGCCCATGGACGCGTCCATTGATTCCATCATGTTTAGCTCCAGTTGTAAGCGTTGACGAGAAGCCTGACTGCGTGAGGAAACAGTCAGGTTATGAATTTGTTTTTTGATTGTCGAAGGGCAGTTAGAGTTTTATTGCTTTCAGACGCAGTGCATTGCCGATCACCAGGACAGAGCTCAGTGACATGCCAACAGCCGCTGCCATCGGATCTAGTGTAAAGCCCAGTGTGCTTGCGAAAAGTCCCGTCGCAAGGGGAATGGCCACGAGATTGTAGCCAAACGCCAGCCAGAGATTTTCGGTGATGTTTGAAAGCATTGCCCGACTTACTTTATGGGCTTTGACCAGACCCTGAATATCGTTTTGAATCAAGACGATATCGGCAGCCTGCAAGGCAACGTCAGCGCCTGCACCCATGGCGATACCGACACCTGCCTGAGCAAGAGCGGGCGCGTCATTGATGCCGTCACCAGCCATGGCCACTTTTGCTCCAGCGCTTTGCAGTTCTTTAACCAGAGCCGCTTTCGCCGAGGGAAGCAGCGAAGCGTGCACCTGCGTGATACCAAGGGCGGTTGCGACATGATTAGCCGCTCCCATGCCATCACCTGTAGCCATAACAATTTTTAGACCGCGCTTCTGCAGTTCTTGAATTGCCGCTTGAGCCTCCGGACGAATGGCGTCATCGAAATCGATGCGCCCGACGCACAGTCCATCAACAGCAACAAAAACTGACGTCAGATTTGAGTCGCCACCATTTGTTGACTGGGCAGCGAGATTGATCGACAGCTCCTCTAAAAATCTGGAAGAGCCAACGGCGACTTTTTTATTTGTGACACTACCAGTGATGCCAAGTCCTGCTGACGATGCAAAATCTGTGCAGTCGAGAATCGCTTTCCCTTTGTTTGCTGTGACGACGGCAGTTGCCAGTGGATGTTCTGACTTGTGTTCGAGGGCTGCTGCAAACGCCAGAACTTCATGGGGCAGCATATTGCTAAGGGTGACGACTGAAGAGACTCGCGGAGTGCCATCCGTTAAAGTACCAGTTTTGTCGATCACCAGGGTGTCGCATTCAGCGAGCAATTGCAACGACCGCGCTTCTTTGAAAAGCACGCCAGCTTTTGCTGCCACTCCGCTTGCAACAACAATCGACATGGGAGTAGCAAGCCCGAGAGCACATGGGCAAGCGACAACCAGCACTGCAAGCGCGAGCGACATAGCGACCGGCAAAGAAGCGCCCACAGCCAGCCAGCCGGCCATGGTCAAGGCAGAGATGGCAAGCACCGAAGGCACAAAGACAGAAGAAACTTTGTCTGCCATTTTTTGCACCGGTACTCGACTTCGCTGAGCCTGACTGACAAGCTGCACTATCTGCGAGAGCAGTGTTTCGGTACCAATGCGCTCGGCGTCGATGACTAGACTGCCGTCGACGTTGATTGTGCCTGCGCTCACATTGCTTCCTGTTTCTTTCAAAACAGGCATCGGTTCGCCAGTAAGCAGACTTTCATTGACAGAGCCACGCCCCTCAACCACTGTTCCATCAACTGCGATGCGCTCTCCCGGGCGTACTTTGACTCGTGCGTGGATGCTCAAATCGGCGATGGGCATTTTCACTTCGCTGCCGTCAGGCAAAAGCACTGTTGCATCAGTCGGCAACAGCGTCACCAGCTCGCGAACGGCGCTTGTGCTTTTGATACGGGCTTTTGCTTCGAGCAGTTGACCGACCCACGCGAGAGTGGCGATGACAGTCGCTGATTCGAAGTAGACGATGTGCTCATGCGAGGCTTCGCCAGCAGCGAAGGTGACAGCCAAAAGTGACAGCAGACTGTAGAGATAGGGTAGACCGATTCCCAGCGACAACAGCGTGAACATGTTCAGGTTGAAGCCAGAGAGTGATTTTGCTCCGCGGGCGAAAAAGGGAATTGCTGCATAAGCGACAACCGGTGTGGCCAGTGCGAATTGCGCCCAGCAGTTAAGTAAATGCGAATTGAACCCAGAGGTCGCAGTGGTGTCATGCGCGGTGCCCATGCCGAGCATATGGCTCATGGGTAAAAGCACGACCGGCACGGTGAAAGCAGCGCTCAGCGCCAACCTCTTCGTTGTGTCCTTGAGTTCCTCGTCCGCGCTTTCATCCACAGCGCTCGGCATCATAGGCTCAAGAGCCATTCCGCAGAGCGGGCAGTCGTCAGGACCATCCGTGATTATCTCTGGGTGCATCGGGCAGGTATAGCCGCTCGTCGAAATTTTTACCGGTGCGGGTTTCCTGGAGCTGGGTGTGATTGAGACTGAAACCGCTTCGGCAGCTTTGAGATAAACGTCCGGACTGGCTTTGAATTTATCGGCGCAACCCTGGCAACAGAAAAAATAGCTGACGCCATCAAGTTCGTAAGTGGCTTTGGCTGTAGCCGCTGCCACGGTCATTTTGCAAACCGGATCAATGTGTTGGTCGGGCTTTGATTCGGTTTTTTCTCCAGAACAACAATGCATTGATGCCTGTGGCGTGTCTCTCATGGCGGTGTCTTTCTCGGGATTCGGCTACCGGTCGGTCGATCTGTCGGTCAAAGCGCTAAGCTCTGGCTGCAGTGATATTGCCGATTGTCGATAGAGTTGCTGGAACTGGGCTATAGGTATTAAGTACTCAGAAAAGAGGAGGTAGTTGATTTCTCAAGTTTCCTTCATTTCGCTCCTATTTCTCCAGTTTTATATAGTTACTTCTTATTGCAGCTCAGGAGTTGTGGAACCGCTCAAGCTCTCCCATAGCTTAATAGGCTCGTGAGGGGAGATTTTACCTTCACTACGATTCATCTAAATATTTGCTCGCACGGCTATTCATGCGCGACCCCTGGTAGGGGATGCCAGACATGCAAAGAGGCTGTGGCATGAGGTTTTGCGGTCTATTCCAATTCGAAGATGGTTTTCACTGAGGATCTAATTGACAAACTACCCGTCTTGACCAACAAAACGGCGGTTACGAATACCTTTGTGGAATGGGGCCCTTTTGATCGTCGCTACCGAAGAGACGATCTATCCCATTTCGCCGTAACGAATGTTGGTCGAATAGCTGGTACGTGAGTGCTCATCCTTCAAGGAGCAAAAGAGCGATTGGTCAAGGCATCCGGCACTCGTCGTTTGTTCCATGAACTGCCAACGCGTGATAAGGAATTTGTTCTTGTTGATAGAGCAGTACATTTGATTCTCGGGGAAGGTCCACTAGATAGTCAGACGTTTGGGATGATTGATGAAAGGATGAAGCGCAATGAGGAAACAAAGGTCGTTGCGCAGCGCCTACGAAGCGGCGATAAGAAGACAAATGAGCCTATTCAAGTTATGGCTAGCATTAGAATGTCCAGTGGCAACAAGTCCTTATGTCGCTCAGGACTGTTTCTCAATCGCCTCGTAAAATCGATTTTGAGAAGCCGTTATGCTTTTCTCTAAGCTAGGGTTCGATTAAGGCTCTTCTACCAGCATTTCCAATACCGGGTAGGGCTCTCCGTTCCTCGATTTCATCTCCATATCAAAGATAACGGCCTCCTGAACCATGCCGGCTTTACCAAACAAGCAAGAAAAGTCGTCTTGTTCAGCCGACATCAGCTTTTCTGGCTGCCTGACTTTAATCAACTGCTGTCCATTTGGTTTTTTACCAGCATACCTACCGAGGGTTGATTTGCCCAATCAAGAGCCGATAAACATAGCCACTTGTCTCGTAAAGGGCGAGAGCAAGTCCATTTCGGTTACCCCAGAAGTGGTGTTATCCTTTTAGGCAAAGTTTTGAAAAAAGGTAAGTACTCGGTTAAACCGTGTTGTGGTAAGAAAATCTTATTACGAAAGCGGTATTGAAGAATGACCAAATAGGTTAAAAGGGAGCTTAGTTGAAGTACCAAATAACATGTAGTACCAGGTCAAAAAAACGTTTAATAAAAGTGCCCTCGCAAAGCCACTAAAAAACAGGCGTTACCACAAAGCGACGTGGTAACGCGCTCGCCGATGCCGAACTGGTGATGGTTTCAAAAAGAGGTTGAGAAGGCATTTATGAGACGAGTTTTGCGGTACTAACCCGGTCTTTGCGGCACCTCTAAAGGGCAGGCTCTCTTGGCATGTTTGCGATCGGCATGGGACCGCCGAATAGCTATAAGGCTAAAAGCAAACCTAACTTACTTCTTCGGAATATTCTGCAGCAATATGAAACCAATCATTATCAGAAACGTCAAGAGAAGTAGCACGCAGCTGATACCGCCAGCGGTGCGTAACTGGACAAAATTTTTTAGATAGCTGGAAAGTGTAAAAAGGAGGGCTGAGGTGACGCAGCCCCCCTTTTTTGACTTAGAAATTGACACTTCGCTTCTGGAAGGTGCTCCTAAAACGGCCCGTTCTTATGGTAAGAGTGACGCTTCTTCTGATACCAGTTGGCTTGAAAGACGTGGTTCCAGATACGAGGCGAAACCTTCGTGCAGGTATTTTGTAGAGCGAAACTGACCGGTCGCTTTCAGTACGTCGGCCGGTTCGGCGAAGAGCGCTAACGCATCCGTGAGTGCTGTAGTTTGCTCCGGCGAAACGACGGACCCGAGTTGTCCGATTAGGATTTGTAGATCAGCGAGTGCTATGCGACAAGAATCAATACCACGGACCCCTTCCACGGCGAGCTGAGACCCAGCATCAGATAACGCAGAAAGCACGCGATTGATGCTACTGATGTTTGTTTCTGTATCAGGCATTTCCTCCCGGCGCAGTTCGCTGAACAGAAAGTAAATCCTCGATACCGCAGAATACCCTTTGGTAAATGTGTAGGAAGGCATATTCTCACTCCTTCAGTTTGTAGCGTTGCTAGACGACGACGGACGGTTCACACCAATCTTCTCCAGAGCAACAGCAAGCTGCCAGTAATTTCTCTATTTAGTGAAGCAGGCTGTTTTAGTTAGTAGAAAGTCCGGAAAAGGTTGTAAGAATAATGACCTGACCTTAAAACAGTGTAGCGTTGGAAATCGCGAGATGTAAAGAGGTGTAAAGTGACCTCCTTTGTCGGAATTATCCGGTGGCAGAGAATCCGCGTACGTTCAAGCACAATATAATCACGACTAGCATAAGCTCGCGAATGTAGTGTTGGCAGAGCGACGCGAGGCTTTCAAAATTGGAGGAGGAAGCTGCGTCGGGAACTTGCACGAGCGGTTATGAGGGGGTAGAGACTACGGAATTAAATGGCAGGAAGAAGCAAAGAACGTGGCTATCTGGCTTTTTCAGAATCTCAAAAAACAAATTTCAGATCTCTTTGACATTGTCGTTACACATTTGACAGTGCTATCAGCGCATCTGTACTTCGGTTAGCCCATCTTCATCAACTGCCAGAGAAAGAATTTGATTCTTGCTAGTGATACTGTCATTTCGAAGAAGCTTCAGCACGGCTTCGAGATCTTTTTCCGGCACCACGACAAGGACGGCTGAACCAGCACCGCTGAGAACGCATCCAAGGGCTGGTGAACCCATCAGCACCGCGCGAACTTCATGCAATGCGGGCACGAGCGCGAGGCGATAAGGCTCGTGTAACGAGTCGTGGAGCGCCTCTTTGAGCAGCCTTTCATCGCCGCGAGAAATAGCCGTGGTCAATAGTGCAATGCGTTGCAAATTGGAAATCACATCAGCTTGCGGCCACGATGACGGTAGCAAGGCGCGCGCATGAGCTGTGGCTGTGGCATACGGTGGAACGACAACAATAGTTTTCCACTTTGTTGGCCATTGCAAGGAAGAAGTAAAAACTCGCGAGCGGCTTTTGTCGTGATGCGATATAACGAGCCCGCCAAGCAAGCTCGCTGACATATTGTCGATATGGTTTTCAAACAAAGCGCAGTCGAGTAAAAGTGCGTCGGTGCGTACGTCAAGTTCGCGCAATACGCGTGCTGCATAACATGTCGCGGCAATGACTGTACCGCTACTGCCTAAACCACGTTCTGTGGGAATGTTAGTGTAGCTAGAGATGCGGATTCTTCTTAAAAGCATCGGTTGCTGTTGCCACAATTTTGTAAGAATTTGGAAAATAAAATTGCTGGAATCCATGGGTAATTTCTCGCAAATTTCGCCATGCCCGGCAATGAGCGGAACACTTAAATCTTCCTGGCGCAGCAAAACAAATTGCAGCCATGTATGCACATTTAAAGCTAGTCCCATTGTGTCGAACGCTGGCCCTAGATTGGCTGTGCTTCCCGGTACGCGTAACGTAAGTGAGCGTTCGATATTTTTTGCACTGGTGGCAACGGGCTTAAATTCAGCAGGTAAATTAGCCATGATATTTGGCATTAGTTCCAAGTGTAGGGGCGTAGTTAATTGATTTGTAGTTGGTGACGCAATTTGTCGACGTCGGCTGCAACTGGAGTAAGGTCTGGTTGGCACAATTTCAAAGGCATATCGGGGTCCTTTAAACCATTGCCTGTAAGCACGCAAACAACTGTAGCATCTTCATTAATTGCGCCCGATTGCAAATGTTTGATCAAACCGGCGACGCTTGCAGCACTTGATGGCTCACAGAAAATGCCTTCAGTTCTTGCAAGCAGTTGATATGCCGCGACAATCTCGTCATCAGTTACTTCGTCAATTTTGCCCCCGGAATCGGCGGCTGCTTTGACTGCTTCTTTCCAGCTCGCAGGATTGCCTATGCGAATGGCTGTGGCTAATGTTTCTGGATTTGGGAAAATCCTGTCGTGCACAATTGCTGCTGATCCTGCGGCTTCAAAACCGTGCATTTTAGGGGCCGAAGTGGCAATTCCAAGTTCTTTGTATTGCTTGAATCCGCGCCAGTAGGCGGAAATATTTCCTGCATTGCCAACTGGTATGCAAAGGTAGTCGGGCGCTTTTCCTAGCTGTTCAACGACTTCGAAGCCGGCAGATTTTTGACCTTCCAGGCGATATGGATTAATCGAATTTACGATTGTAATTTTGCCATCTGCCCCCAATTCGCGCACCATATCTAGTGCCACGTCAAAATTGCCATCAAGACAAATTACTTTGGCGCCATACATTAGAGCTTGAGACAGTTTTCCCAACGCCACCTTGCCTGCTGGAAGTAAAACGTAGCAAGCAAGCCCAGCCTTTGTCGCATAAGCTGCGGCCGATGCGCTAGTATTGCCAGTTGATGCGCAAATTACTGCTTTCGTGCCTTCTTCCACAGCTTTTGAGACAGCCATGGTCATGCCGCGGTCTTTGAAGCTGCCCGTTGGGTTGAGACCTTCTAATTTGCAATACAGGTTGAGTTTTGGAAAGCCAATGGCTGGTCCCAGTCTGTTGGCATGCACAAGCGGAGTCGAGCCTTCCCCTAGTGTGATGACAGGAGTTTTGTCGCTGACAGGCAAGTATTTTCGGTATCTGTCAATTACACCTTGGGTGCGCATAGCGAATTCGAGCCTTCCGTTAAAGCTTCAATTGCAGCTTTGAGTGTGGGACGTTGAGAAAGTGTAATTATAATCAGTTTTTGCGCGCCACTACGTCTGAGGAACTTTTATTGTGGCTACCATTTTGTGAAAGAGTGTGCGCACATCATTGTCTTTCCAGCCAGGACATCCTAGCGTAAACGAGTAAAGGCGACCGTCTTGTGCGAAAAATAAGCACATTTGTTTTATGGGTTGGGCACCTTCCAAAAATGTCATTTCGTGAACTATTCCTTGCAGGTTGTTCATTGAGCCGCAGCTAACAGGCTCTTGTTTAATGCGTCTATAGTCTTTCAATCCAGCGAAATATTTTTCTTCGAGAGAACTGGCTAAGGCTTCGAGGGTCACGGTCGGCGGAGCCACGCCACTGTAAATTTCTATATAGCCAGGCTTACCGAGGCTGTCTGCACCATGGATAGATAGCGGATGATCTTTGTCTGCATGCGTTTCGACCTGCCAGCCTTTTGGATATGAAAAAGTCAGCGGACTTGACGGTGCTTGCAAGCTTTCAAAACTCCATGCTTCTGGCTTAGGTACTGAGGTTTGAGGCTTAGAGTTATAACTGGAACCGCTTGCTAAGTTTTGAGTTTGTTCCTTTTTGATGCTCATAATCACTTGATCGCAGATCGGCTGCAAACTATCGAAACCCTTTGTCGGTGCCGAAAAAGTGAGTATCATCACACCCATGGGGCCGTCAAAAAACACATATCTTTGACGAAAGGGCGTACCGTTCGTATCGAATGAAATCTGTTTATCGATGCCCTCAATGTGCCATCCGTCGCCGAAAGAGATATCCCTATCAGATATTGATTTGTAATTGGGAAGCTTGTTCAAGTACGCTTCCGCGAAGAATTTGGAAAGAGTTTCGGCGCTGACACCCTTTGTGTCGCTAAGTTTCAGAGCTATTTCTGCTGGGACGCCATCGCTAAGCGTGCCCGTCATTTTTACAATCGTGTCTTTGTCTGGTTTTTCGCTTACTTGCCAGCGAAAAGGATAAGCAATAGATAAACCAGAAGCGCTGTATCGGCTGGATTGCCAGCTTGAATTCAGCTGTGGCAACCTTTCCCTGCCGGTTCGAGCATCACAAAGAGAAGGTTGAATCAGCTCATTCGAAACAACGAAAATCGCTGGTAGTAAAATCGATAATGTGCAGAAATTGCGTCTCACACTTTTCTCCAACTGTTAGATTGTATTCAAACGGGTGCTTCAAAGACTCTAAACAGGCTTTCCATTGATTTGAAGAACGAGCATTTTTGCATTTCAGCAATAGCGTCACGCAATGTTTGCTCTTTTGTAGATTGGGTCATGATGATAATCTCTGCAGAGGCCCCGTGTTCATCCTTTTGAACACCCTTTTGTACAATAGAGGCAAGACTGATTTTGTGCGCACCGAGTATGGTGCCAATCTGTCCAATTACGCCTGCTGTGTCACTGACTAGGATGCGCAAGAAAAATGGGCAACTCCAACTTCCGACAGACACCACATTACCCCATTCTGAGCGAATATTCGGTTGGAAGTAGGTGGCAAAATCAGGTAACTGCAGTGCGCTTGCGAGGTTGATGGTATCGCCAACCACGGCAGACGCTGTTGGCAAACTGCCAGCACCTGGTCCGACCATTAATATTTCACCGACGGCGTGACCATTTACTAAAATGCCATTGCTGGAACCAGAAACATTCGCCAGTGGATGGTCTAGTGGAACAAGCATGGGATGCACGCGCACATCACAGGCGCTGTCTCCAGAGGTCACGTCTTTCGCTAGTCTCGAAGTGCCTATCAGCTTGATGCGATAGCCAAATTCTTTAGCGTGCGCCATATCTTGTGCTGTGACATTGCGAATGCCTTCGCGAAAGATGTCTTGCGGCTTGATGAAGCGCTCGTAGGCGAGCGCCGACAAAATCGATAGTTTGTAGGCGACATCATGTCCATCGACATCGTTTGTAGGGTCAGCTTCGGCAAAGCCAAGCTGCTGCGCTTGTTTTAAAGCGGCATCATATGATTCGCCTTTGCTTTCCATCGAAGACAAAATGAAATTGGTTGTGCCATTGAGAATGCCTGTAACAGCGGCAATTTCGTTGGCTTCAAGCCCCTTGTTCATTGTGGAAATCAGCGGAATGCCGCCAGCGACCGAGGCTTCAAAAAATATAGCAACGCCTTTTTGTCTGGCTAGCGCAAATAATTCTGGACCATATTTAGCGAGCACTTCTTTATTGGCTGTGACAACATGTTTGCGTCGCTCCAGAGCGCCTCGAATATATTCAAGGGCTGGATGTTCACCACCCATTGCTTCAATAACGATTTCGATTTCCGGATCTTCAATGATTTCATTGACGTTTGTTGTGACAGGGCAGACCGTTTTGACCGCTCGTTCTTTGTTCGAGTCAAGGACGGCGATTTTTTTTAAATTGAGCGATTTTTGGTGGCTCAAGAGTTGCACAACACCAGAACCAACAGTACCAAAACCAATTAATCCTAAAACGACTCGAGCCATTAGCTTTGATTCTCCTTTGTGTCTGTTTGATGTTCGTCTGCAATCTGGTCCAAATATCGCTGATCTTCCTTCGATAGCGTCGCTTGCGCGAGCAATTCTGGTCTTCTCAAATAAGTTCGTTTTAGCGATTGCTGTCTGCGCCATTGAGAAATCAATTTGTGGTCGCCAGAGCGCAGAATTTCAGGCACAGGCATGTTTCTAAATTCGGGCGGTTTGGTGTAGTGAGGGGGTTCCAGCAGACCTTCGTCAAATGATTCTTCGGCAAGCGAAATCGAGGCGCCAAGAACGCCAGGAATCAGCCGACCAACAGCGTCGATAACCGTTAAGGCAGGGAGTTCGCCACCCGTCAAAACATAGTCACCAACCGAAATTTCATGAGTGGCGACGCTGTGAATGCGTTCATCGAAACCTTCATAGTGTCCGCAAAAAATGGTGATGTCTTCGCAATTAGCGAGATCTCGTGCCTGCGCCTGCTTGAAAGGCACTCCTTGAGGAGTGGTAATGAGAACGGGCGAGTTTAGCGCTCGGGGAATTGCTTCAAAAGTGGCAAAAAACGGCTCTGGCTTGAGGACCATTCCTGCTCCGCCACCATAGGGAGTGTCATCGACCTTGCGATATTTATCCAGACAATAATCCCTGGGATTGTATGTGTGCACTGCCAGCCGTTCATTGCGAATGCCGCGGCCAATGATGCTTGTGCTGCAATACGTCTGAATTAGTTCGGGAAATAGGGTGATGATGTGAAATTTGAGCATGCAAAAGCTATTGTACGCGAAGGGCTCGATCTGGCCTCAGAATGAAGTTCGCGCGAACTAGCTAACGCATCAGGTGCATTCTTTTTGGGACTGCATTGTGGTTATTACGTACGCGAGTACGCGGAGGTAATAACTGCGCTAGCCCATGCCGTGGGCGCCATAATCCCCTGCGGGGGCGGGTGCAGAGATTTCCTTATAGTTATCTATAAGCTTTATTAGATCTTGCATTAGATATAGAGACACTGTTACGAACGGGTAACCCGTTTTTTTCACACCAAAGATTTTGTAACAGCAACCCAGAAGCAATTTCGCTTATTCAGCACCAGCAATCAAACCTTCATCGCAGGGTTCGACTGGTGCCGGGTTGTTTGAAAAGACGAGCTTCGTTAACCGATTACACCCGAAAGGACCAAAACCATGTGCACTAACTGCGAAATCAAAAATGTTCCCCTAATACTGGCCGTGAGCAAACCGTCGAAAAGTTTGAGCGCTCGGCTTCTCTCCATGTGGAAGAACGTCTGCCTGCCCCGTGTCATTCGCCGCGTCTACGGTGCACCACTCAAGCGAGCAGATCTGCCCGGTCTATTCCAGGCTGGATATATCACGCGGAGTGGTTTCAAGCACTCTGAAGAACATGCGCTGATTTACAAGGGCGATATCTTGAATCTTGACCCCAATCAAGAAGTTCTGATTCGCATCAACAGCGCTTGCTTCACCGGCGACATCTTTCACGATGCCAGCTGCGATTGCAACGAGCAAATGGAGATTTCCTTCCAGATGCTTGTCGCAAACGAAGGCCCCGGCATCGTTCTCTATCACTTCGGGCACGAAGGCAAGGCTCACGGCTATGTCGAAAAGCTCGAAGCCTACGATGGGCAGATGTATCCGGTCAAAGGTGACAGACGCGACTTCCGCTCTGCTATCTCCATTTTGCGCGACCTCGGCATCACTAAAGTCAAGGTGATGACCAACAATCCAGAGAAAGTGAAAATCCTCGGCGAGTACGGCATTCAGGTCACTGGTATCGTTCCCGTCGTTTCGAAAGACCCTTCTCTCGCGGATTTCTACGACTACAAAGCGCGCACGTTCAACCACGCTCTTCCCACCAAGGAACGGCACTCAGCTTGAGACCTTGCCCTGTTTCGGGTGGCGTCTGCGAGCTGAGCGCTGGAGCGCCCTCCTCCCACTCTTACAGGCAAGGACAATCACAATGAAAAACACTCTCAAGACTGCAAACTGCCACTACCGTATCGCCGGGATTGACCTCGACGATACACTGCTGGATGGAAACAAAAACATCAGCCCCCAGAACGCTGCAGCGGTGCGCATGCTCGAATCGCGCGGCGTCAAAGTGGTGCCGACTTCCGGTCGCGTCCATCAGCACATCACCAGGTACCACCGCGAGCTTGGATTGACGGGACCCATTGTCGGTTGTGACGGAGCGTCTGTGCGCGTACCGTATCGCCGCACGCTGCACGAGCTGACACTGCAGCCGTCCGTCTCCCTGGATATTCTGCAAACGGCAAAGGACTTTCGAGTCACGGCGCTGGCTTTCTACCGAGACGGCATTCGCGTCACGTCGCTTCACGATTGGAACGACAACATGGACCGCCATCGCCGCGAACTGGGAAGGTTCGTCAAGCGTGGCACCGTGTCGAAGGTGGGCAATCGGGATCTGCAAAAGATCCTGATTTTCTGCGAAGACCGGGAGCGTTTGACGGCGTTCGAACACATGGCTTCATTGAAGCATCGTGGCTTCTGTACTGAAGTTCGAAACACTCAGACGATCGAGTACACAACCTCCGGCGTGACCAAAGTTACTGGTCTGCAGAAGATTTGTGCGCTCGAGTCCATCGACCCCTCGCAAGTTCTCTTCTTTGGCGATGGCAACAACGATGTTGACGCTCTGCGCTGGGCTGGTTGTGGTGTCGCTATGCACCATGGCACAGAGGCAGCGCGTCAAGCCGCAAGATTCATCGCTCCTGAAACCGACCCCTCGGTCAATCTCGCAGCAGCCATCGCGATGGTGCTGTGAGAAACGACGCCCTGGCGTCATAAACCCTAAGGAATCCATCATGACACTGTCCAACACTCGCATCGAGGATGCAATCGCCCGTGGAAGCTTAATCGTCACTCCCACTCCGACCCGCAAGCACATGGGCGTCACGTCAATCGACGTGCGGCTTGGCGACACTCTCTATGTCGTCAACGACCCGACTAAGCCGCTGTTTTTCGACCCACGCAAAGAGTCGATTCAGGCGTTCTGGGAGCGGATCGGCCACCCGGTCGACCTGCGTCTCAAACGTGCGCAGCCATTTGCTGATGCCGATGGCAAGATTCGCCGTCGCACCGGTTACTGGCTTGCGCCGGGCGAAGTTTGCCTGGCTTTCACCCATGAACACTTCCAGCTGCCCACAATCGGTGTGCAGGTGCTTCAGGGCACAATCTGGAACCGCAGCCGCACCGCTCGGGCCTTCGTTCGGACGCACATCGACGCGCCCGAAATTAAGCCCGGCACGAACAATCAGATCACGCTCGAAATCAAGAACGATGGTCCGTTTTACGTGCGCCTCAACTATCTTGAAGTGATCGCTCAGGTCGGCTTCCAGGAAGTGAAAGGCGAGGTTCGCTTTACCAAGTCCACTTTCCACGGTCAAAAGAAACCGTCGGGTGTATGAATAGGCTTTCTCCCAGACTGCATCAGTGGTCTGGGAGATTGCCGCCCCACAAAGCAAGACCGGAGGATCGAAGATGGTCGAGCATAAGAAAAATTCTGCAGTTGAAGAGGCTTGTGCCTTTTTTGAAAAGCTTTTCGGCCCGGCGCCAGAAGTTCAGGGTGACTTCCGTTGTTCTGATGTGGAGCACGTCGGAGCCTCGAATGCGTTCGAAGGCCTTCACGTCCTGGACATGCTGCAGGCAGTGCGCAAGCGCTTGCTCAAGGCCGGCAAAACGGTCTACCACTTGTGCAACTGACTGGAGTGTCGGCAACCAGCTACAGCTGTGATTAGGAGCACAGCTGCCTCACCCTCACTCAGCTCGAACCAATGGAAAATAAAATGCTGAATGAAATCACGAAGACCGAAGAACCAGCTGCGGTGCAAACTGTCCTGAACGGATCGACATGCTTTAGCTGCGGGTGCCCTCCGACGAGTGATGGTCAGGACCCTTGTATTGCCAATCTACCAGCAACTGTCCATGCCTGCTGCGGTCATGGTGACACGGGAACTGCCGATTACCCCAAGGGAGTGCGGGCCCTAATTGTCGACCCTGCCAATCCGGTGAGGCACAAACAGGGGTATGTCTCGCTACTCGATGGGCGTACGCTGCGTTTTCCCGGAACAGTCGGTGGCAAGCGTGTAAGGGCCGTCGTTGATGCCGTGCTCGTTGGCGCGGAACTGCCAGCAGATTTTATCTGGGACGACAAACCCAGCTGGTGGACAGGCGTAAAGAATCTGGCTCAACTCAGCTGGGCTGCGTACTATCACAAGTATGCCTACGCCAGATGGGTCGTTCAAGCCGGTGGAAAATATCCGAAAGGTTATGTGAGAGATGAACGAAAGCATTCATGGACGACCGGTCTCGATGATGCTCAAATTCGTTTCGTTCTTGAACACCAGCAAGAAATACATGCCGAATGTGTACGCAAAGCGTTGAGAGCCGTTCCGGCGTAACGCCCGAGACCGATAGCACCTATTACAGCTGTGATTAGGAGCGCAGCTGCTTCACCCTTACTCAGCTCGAAAAAATGGGAAATACCATGCGCAACGAAACATCTAAGACCGACGCTCCGGCTGCGGTCAAGTCTGCCCCGAGCGGACATCATGTCGTACATCATGCAACACCGACTGCAATGGCGTTGCTCGCGCTTGGTATCGTATTTGGTGACATCGGTACGTCTCCTCTGTACGCATTTCAGGTCGCTCTCAAGGCTACCGGTTCGGCGGCGCCGGATCAGACTACCGTCTACGGCATCGCCAGCTTGATCATCTGGTCGCTGATCATCACGATCGGCTACAAGTACAACAGTCTCGTCCTTCGAGCAGACAACGAAGGGCAAGGTGGTATCCTCGCCCTAATCAGTCTGGTCAAGCCCGCAAGCTGGGCTACCGGTGCCGGTCTTGGTGCGCTCGGACTGCTCGGTATTATCGGCGCGGCCTTCATCTTTGGTGATGGCACCATCACTCCGGCCATTTCGGTGCTCTCTGCGATGGAAGGTTTGAAAGTGCTGACGCCGAAACTCGATGCTGTCATCATTCCGTTGACCCTTGCAGTTCTGGTCGGGCTCTTCTACATCCAAAAAGGAGGTACGGAGAAGATCGGCAAAGCGTTTGGACCGATTATGTTCGTCTGGTTCGCTGCTATGGCCCTTATCGGTGCAGCGGCTATCTGGCAGCACCCAGGCGTTTTGTGGGCGCTCTGGCCAGGCTACATCGTCTCGATGATGGAGACAAACTGGGTGGTCGGTCCGGTCATCTTCGGCGCTGTCTTTCTGGCGTTGACTGGTGGCGAAGCCATGTATGCCGACATGGGTCATGTCGGTGCGGCATCGATTCGACGCGGCTTCACGTTCGTTGTCCTGCCGTCTCTTGTCCTGAACTATCTGGGACAGGCGGCAACCGTTGTTGCTGACCCTGGCACGATCGACAATCCGTTCTTCAAGGCGGCTCCGTCGTTTGCGCTCGTGCCGATGATTGCCATCGCTACGCTTGCCACCATCATTGCGAGTCAGGCGCTCATCACCGGCAGCTTTTCGCTTACGCGTCAGGCTATCCAGATGAGCCTTCTGCCTCGTATGAAGGTGATTCAAACCAGCAAGGAGGAAATCGGGCAGATCTACATTCCGGTTGTGAACTGGCTCTTGATGTTTGGCACCATCTTGATCGTGCTTGCGTTTCGCAGCTCCGACTCGCTCGCGGCTGCGTACGGCATCGCCGTCTCTGGCACGATGTTGATCACGACCATCTTGCTCTACAGCGTGATGGTCAATCGCTGGCAGTGGAAGCCTGTTGTCGCTGGTTCGGTGGTGGCTCTCTTTGGCACCATCGACCTTGGCTTCTTCGTGAGCAACTCGATGAAGATTGTCGAAGGCGGCTGGTTGCCACTGGTCATCGGCGGCATCCTTACCTACTTGATGGTTGCATTCCGCGCCGGACAGTGGGCTTCTCGTCGTGAGCTGAATGCTAAGTCTTCCGACCTGGATGTATTCCTCGCTCGGATCGATTGCAAACAGCCCGTGCCGAACTCCATCGATGTGGTGCGGATCAAGGGGCAAACCGGCGTCTTCATGACTAAGGTTTTCGATGGTGTGACGCCGTTTCTGGAGCACTATGCGAAGAGCTTTCGCAGTCTGCCCGAGCACGTTGTTCTGTGCAGCGTCCAGACGATGATGGTGCCCTTTGTGGTGCACGATTCCAGTCGGGTCGAATATCAGAACCTCGGCAAGGGTTTCTCGCGCGTGATCATCCGGCATGGCTTCATGCAGACCCCGCGTATTGAGGGTGCTCTGGCAACGGCTATGCCTCACAAGGAAGTGCATGATCTGCATTACTTTGTCAGCAATGAGAACATCGTTCGAAAGGCCACGGGATCGCGCATCTCGTACATCAACTACATCGCCTACGTCATCATGAAAAATCTGGCGATGAAGAGCTTCGAATTCTTTCACCTGCGCGGCGAGAAGGTGACGGAAATCGGACTGCCTCTCAAGATCTGACGCAAACACAAACGGGGAAAGCAGCGTCATCAGTCGGTGGCGTTGCTTTCTTCCAAGCCGGTGTTAAAGCCTATCCGCTGAGGAATTCTCCTGACGGCAACAGGGTGCTAATTTTGCACCATTGAGGAAAGAGCAACACAATGATTATGTTCGTCACGATTGCGCACAAGTCTCTGGAGAGACTCGATGCACTGATAGCTGCCAATAAGTGGAGCAACTATGGTGATGTCTGTTCCGCCGCCATCAACTACCCCAAGGGGACATTCACGCAAGTCGGCGAGCCGGTCTATGACGGACAGGGCTGTGTCGTTCGCATTGAATGCGAAGACTGGCGCGATCACGACCTTGAGGTGATCGCTCAGCGCAACGTTCCATTTCAACGGCTAGACACATTCCTCGGGTCGATTCTGGCCGACTGCTGATTGATGGAATGAATGATGACTCCATTGTCAAGCCACTGGACAATGGAGTTTTTTTCTTTGATTGTATTCGACCGGTCTACTTCAATCGTTGAAAATAAAACAGGACGCTTGAGACAAGAATCCTCGCCGTTATTCAACAGTGAATTTTAGCTATCGACGACAGTGCCATGCCTTTTAAATCATCAGGTTGAGCATCAACTAGCTTCCCGCAAGCAGTGCAAAGCGCGTAAAATGTGGCAATGAAAATACTTCTTACAGCACCGCCAGCCACCGGAAAAAGCACCGTCATCGAGCAAGTAGTCGAGAATTACCCAAATCTTTCGTTTGGTATAAGGGCTCGTGAGATGCGCGACGCAAATAATCAGCGCATTGGCTTTACGTCTATCAACGGTGAAGGTCGGTCTGAACAATTTATGTTTAGAGAAGCCGACGCAGCCAATGCCACTGTTGGGGGTGAATACAGCGTAAGTGTTGATTCAATCGATAGATTTGTGGTGCCAGAGCTAAAAAAGGGTCTTGCGGCATCTGCTGATGCTCTTTTGTATGTCGATGAAATTGGACGTGCCCAGTCCCAATCCAGGCTGTTCTTGGAAGCTTTGCGTAGTGTACTCGATGCGCCAAATAACGTCCTTGCTTCAATTGTTTTCGAAGATGAGCCATGGAGTATGGAATTCAAAAATAGACCAGACATCTGTCTTTTGAAAGTTGATGTTCAAAACAGGTCTGATCTCCCTCGAATCCTCTGCTGTGCGTATGCCGCTTCCAAATCTTTTAGAAAGCTAACCTCCCGCCAACAGACTCGCGTGTTTGTGTACTTGAAAGAGTTTGTCGAGAATTACAAATTCAATTCAGCTACTAAACTTTTCACCAACGCCTTGCCGTATGTGCTTGAAGGTAAAATAGAAGAACTCGATGCTATTGATTCCGACACTCGAATATTTGCTGTGCATGGACAAACCTTTAGTCATCGCCTCACGTTTGTGGGAAAAGAGAATCGATTTAATTGCGATTGTGATCTTGCAAATGGTCGCGGTGCTTTTTTGAATAAGGCTGCACCTTGCTCTCATCAAATGAGCGTTGTGTTGAGAGATTTAGAAAGCTAACTCAAGTTGTCGGTCCAAGCGGAAGCGGATATATTGTTATAATTGCTATTTTCGGCAGAGTTATTTGCAAAAAAGAGACACCCGAGAAGAGCAGATGCCTCTTTTTTTGCTAGCGTTTATTTGCGCAACCACTTTGTGGCATTGTCGACGGCGATGTTGCGGGCGATGCTCGCTGCACGACCGGCTGCTTCGATAACGCTCAGGTCAGTGTCAGATTTCGAGGAGAAGAATGTCTCTGCCTCGCGAATCTGCATCTTCCTTTTCTCGTTTGCGACAGAAACTGCCTGCCGGTATTTGTTCAGATGCGAGACTGCAAGCATTCTGCCGATCACAGCACCGGTGAGCAGAGCCCCGACGACCATCCACAGAATGGCACCGAAAGTGGTGCCAAAGTGCACGGATAGTCCACCGAGCAGAATGCCGTCGAAAGCCGCCATAACGCAGAAGAACTTATCCATGTCGGTCCAGCGGATGGCCGGTTCTTCGCCTACGCGATTGAGCCTAATTGTCGACAGCCGATAGACGCATCGGTAAGACGCAGCAGTGAAAAGGACGGCGGCGAAAGCGAGGAGTTCGACAGAAAAGTACTGCATGATATTACCCTTTCAGTTGGGTTAGTTGAAACAACAGTCATAGAAGGTGAGCTTTCCAGGGCACACCTTCTACGTTCCGGACGTCAGGCTACTGCGGCCGGAGTGGTCGCAGACAGCGTCTTGAGGTAAGCGTCGAGGCACTGAGCGCGTCTCAACATAACAGCGGCGTTGGCGGTGGCCGGACCAGCTGCGTTCTTGGTGGCATAGGCAACGCGCGCGACCCAGATGTCGTGGTAACAGCTGCGATTAGCAACCGGTACTGCATCAAGAGCCTTGCCCAGAGCCGTCGCCCAGACCATCGTCCGCATCGGACCAAGCTTGTTGACCACTTCCGCAAACAGAGAACCGTCCTTCTGCAGGATCGCTTCGCCAAAGACAGCCCAGTGTTCACCGGGGCTAACCTTGGCGTAGTCGTTACTGACCCAGACGAACCACTCCATGTTGATCGCAGCGTCCCAGGGCAACTCAACTTCCGCCTTGAATTGCGCTTCCAAGTTGTGGTTCCACTCGTGGAAGATGGTCGCTCTGAGGAACTCGCTGATGTCAAAGCGATAGAGCAGCACCTGCCCGTCGGGAGTCGTCGATGCGGCCGATGTGAAAGTCTCGCTCTTACGTAGAGCGCGAATCCAAACGTCGCGAGGATTCAACCAGTCGACCAGGCTGATTTCGCGGACATAGCTGCGATTGGGCAGCTCATCGAGGATAGCCAGAATGTCTTCCGGCAACACTCGATTGAGATAACCAACCATGTCTTCAGGCAGCAAATCAAGCTGACCAAGGCGCCTTTGCCGCACAATATCCAGTTTCTGGGCATACTCCTCGGGCACGATGACCCTGGTGGTGTGTCCTTCGAGCGAATAGACGCGTGCGTCGTACTCAACTTCTTCAATGCAGCTGGCCGTGAAGTCTTTCTCGTCTTCGGGCAGCTTGGAGGGAATGAGCGCCTTCAGCTGCCCGTAGGTCTGCTTTTCGGTGATGTAACCGAGGATGCGCTTGCTCATTTCTTCCTGCGTCAGCTCATGCTGGGGCAGGGTCAGTTCAGCGCCTTCGACGGGCACGGGTTCAGTCACGACAGTGACGTTTTCGGCCGTGCCATTGAGAATTGCAGAAAAGTTTTCCATGATATTTGTCCTGATTGGTGGCAGCGCTGGGTCAGTACGACAGCGCTGCTGCCGTACTGTCAGGTGCCGATTTCGTGCGTTGAAACTACAGAGGGCTCGTCGTCTGCGTGAGCAGGCGTGAGCTCAGGGGTGGATTGACCGACGGGGACCGGAGGCAACAGTGTGTCTGCGGCGAGAGATGGCATCTGCAGTGGTTCGTGCCCATCGTTGTCGGACTTCTTTCTTTTGGGAACGGGTGGATTTTGTCGTTCGAACAGAGTCACACCAAGCGACGCAAAACCGAGTGAAATGAGGGCGGCGGCGATGATAGCTGCTCCCTGTCCCGGCTCAATCAGATTGTCGCTCAAACCTGTTGACACAATGGCTGCCGGCAAACCCATAGACGACGCGGCCATAAAGCCCGACGGCAGGGGTAGCCTGAGCAACTTTGCGACGAGCAAGTGGACTACCAGCGCACCAGCAGCAATGCACAGAGCCAGCTCCATGTTAGCTACTGATGTGAAGAGTGCTCTGATATCGAGCTTTGCGCCCAGTGTGACAAAGAAGAGCGGGATGAACAAACCTTCGCCCAGTCCAAGCAATTCTTTTGCGAAACGCTTGGGTACGCCGACGAGAGTGGCGGTGGCTCCCATAACAAATCCGGCCACGATTGTGCTCGTGACGCCGACGAGTTGCGAGAGTAAGCACAGTCCAAACAGAGCGAAGAGATAGTACTTCATCTGCCACGCCCAGTCGCGTTTCTTAGAGAGCTGCTTGTAGTGACTGCCCGAATCTGAGTTCTCGAATTTCTTGATGAAAATCAGAACGAGGCCACCCACGCCGATGATAATTAGCGTTCCCACAATTACTTGCAACGTTTTCCCTTGTGACATGGCCAGTGGCAGCGAAGCCAGAGTAGACATGTCGGCTAAAGGAATCCAGGTCGTGGTCATTGTCAGCCCAGGACCACTGAGCTTACGCTCGTTGATCATGCGCAAGACAATCGAAGTGGAGCTGCAAGCAACCAGCAAGACGACGATGCCTACATGAGCAAAGTGGGTCAGCGATGCCACACCGATAGCTACCGGTATCGCGAGCGCATAGGATGCCAATGTGGCCGCGATGCCCATATTCAATGCCGCTTTGATTTTGGGATCGCGCAGAGGCAAGTTGGTGCCGACAAGGAAAAGGAGGATGGCGAAGGCGACAATGGACCAATCGTTCAATTCAGGGCCAATTCGCAGCCAGTTCAATCCACTTTTTCCGACTGCTGCACCCGAGAGGATTTCAGCGACGACGAGTGGAATAGCGATGCGCTTATTGCCGGCGATGGCAGTACCCACACACGCTGCACCCAAGATTAAGAACAGTTTGTAGATGATGCCATTTTGCACATCGTGAAAGTGGATGGCAAACAGGCTGTCAAATTGAAACGTAGCAAATTCCAGCTTTAGCGCTAGATAGCGCAGCGGTTCGTCGAGGGTGAACATGGTGTGACTCCTGAGAAAATAGTGGGACCAGTCCCTGTTGAAAGGGCCTGAGCCCGCCATAACTCCGTATCACTGCAAGCGAATATGTCGCGCCTGTTGATCGGATGTGAGGTTCTTTGTTGATAGCTTTGGAGAGGCGGATGTGTGCTTGTATCTCACACGGGTGTGCGGAATAAATAAGCTAAAGAAAAAGTTCTATTGGCTGTTTTTTAGGAGACAGACCTAATGACAAAGGAAATATAAAGGGATTACTTTTTTTTAGCAGTTCGCGTTAGCAAAATGAAATTAAGTTTGAATGCCCAAAACTCTTTACGGAACTTATCTGCGCGGTTCTTGATTTCTCGTTCTCTCGAGTGATAGGCACAGGTGTATTTAACACACCCGTTTTTTTCAACCAGAGCACCTCTCCCGCACATCCCAGCCATCATCTCAAACCAGCCTTCAGTAAAGACTCTTAGAGTTGCGCTACCAGCTACGTACGCAAATTCGCGTTTGTGATAACTCACGTGAACCTAGGCTTAGCGCATCTCCGCTGGCTAATGTTTGCACCACCTGACCAGGAGAATCAAATGGTAACCAAGCCCGACGCACCGCTCCAAGCTCCGTCCAAAATGAGCGTGCCTATGAAGAAACTTTCGTGGTTCTTCTACCACCTCGACGCGCCTGTTTTTGCCAGCCGTTGGCTGCTCTACATCATCCATCTGGGCTTGTGCGCCTGTCTGGCCATCTACGTGCTCAAATTCGGTCAAGAAGTGTTCGAATTCATCGTCGAGTCGCCTCATCTTGAAGGCGAGCAGTTGATGGTGCGCGTCCTGAGCTGTATCGATGCTGCGATGGTTGCCAATTTGATCGTCATGATCAACATCGGCGGCTATCAGATTTTCATTCATCGGCTGCATATCGATCCCAGCGTTCGGCCGCAATGGCTCGATCACCTGGATTCGATGATGATGAAGGTCAAGGTCGGCGTTTCTATCGCCAGCATCACCGGTGTTCAGGTGCTGCGAGACTTCATGAATCTCGAGCATACCGAGGTCAAGCTCGTGATTGAACGTGCTGCCCTGCACGTGATCTGTCTGTTCTCCGCCTTCATGTTCGCCAAGATGTGGAAAATGACGCACGACAGCCCCACCGAACACCAGAATCCGCCTCCGCGTCAATCGGCGGCTGCCGAGCACGAAGACGGTGCGCCTGCGGAGCACCATCACTAAGAGAGGTTTTTCCAACTGTTTTCGACCGATTGAGAGGTTTGAACTTAATCTCTCAGTCGGGGATTTCCAACCACTATCTTCTATCTGATTGGACCTAGCGGAGTCAAATATGTCTTCTTTCAAGCGTAGAAGTTTGTTTTGCGCAACCGCGCTGTGTGTGGCGGGCCTGTTGCTTTCCGGGTGCGACGAGAAGAAGCACCATGTGATGAAGCATCATCACAAGGACATCGCGGCCAAGACGGTTACGGTGCAACACCTCAATGATGGTCGTTATGCCTATTACGACAACGGCTTCTGGTGGTACTACATGATGATGAATTCGTCGTCCTCGACGTCGACCTCATCGAATTCTTACACGTCGACCTCGCCTTCGCGCTCGAGCCCTGCACCTGTCGTTGGCAGTCCGGCGGCGCCGACGTCCAGCGCTCCGAGCTTGCCGCCGGGTGGCACCTGGAGCAAGTCCACCACGGCGCCGGCCAAGGGTGAGGTCGCCGAGGAAGAAGAAGTGACCGTCGAGGAAACTGCTGCCGGTCCCGTGACCGAAGAGGAGGCTCAGGCGATCGAAACCGAGAACACCGAAGCGGCGGCCGAAGCGACCGAAGCCACTCAGGCAGGTGAGTCGGCGACCGAAAGCACTCCCAGCGAGTCGACAGGTGGTGAATCGAGCGGCGATACCGGCGGCAGCAGCGGCGATACGGGCGCCAGCAGCGGTGGCGACGGCGGCGGTGGTGACGGCGGTGGCGGCGGCGGCGAGTAACACTCGTCGTCTCATCATTGATGTGTTAGCCCACGCTTAGCGAATGCAGGCTCCAGTTCAATCGACTGGAGCCTGCAATTGCGTGCGGCTCCAATCCGATTGGAGCCGTTATTCACAATTGACGGAGAAGATTCTGCACTGAATGGAGAAAAGAAATGAATGCCAGCAAAGTCTTTGTGGCAATGCTCAGGCAGCCATATCGAGATAATCCTAATGAGATGCGCACTGACCCCTTTTGGGAGTTTGGTAGCTTTGGTTTGACTGGCTGTCACAAAACCAACCTCATGCATCCCAAGCGTATACACGAATTAAGTGGTGCTCGAATCGCCTTTGTACAGGGCGGACACCACGGTTCGAAATTAGTTTGTTTGACTCCGCCGATACAGACCGTCGCATACAGCGATCGCAGCGAAATCAATTGGCCGGCTGAAACCAAGCCCCTTTGCTATAACATCGCGCCTCTGGTTATCGGTGTTGATGGCAGCAGCGATATTCCTGAGGTTCTGCATATTATTCAGGATGTGTGCAGAAACGGATGGATGGGCAAGTTTGCCAGCAAGTTTCGTACTCGGCGCCAAGCACTGCCCATTGACTGTGCAAAACAAATAATTGACGTGTGGGCGAGAACTCTGGCGTCTTCCAAGCCGGAGCATTTTGCTGATACCTACACCGATGCTTTGCCTTACTTGCCGCCGAAAGTCGATGCTGACAGACTTGCGACCTATAAAAGACTATTGTCTGCGGTTGCGTAAGTCCAAGCGAGTCAACAAGCGAGGTCGTTGTAGTTTTCCAACGACTTCGCTGGCTCCTTCTTGGCTTTAAGGTTTTGCGAGATCTTTGCCTTAATAAAATTTAAATGGCAATTAAAATAAGCTAGACGGTCGGCGGCAATGATCCCAAGCAGGAACTGTGCAATTTTCGATGGTGATAGACTGGGGCAATGGCAATTTTAGATGCGGTTTTTACCTTGACCAAAAAATTCCCCGGTAAGCGTGCCTTCATTACTGGGGCAGGCGGCGGACTGGGGCTGACCTTCGCGAAGGAGCTGGCTAAGGCGCAGTGGACAATCGGTATCACCGACCTTGATGAAACTCACCTTCAGCAGGCGGCAAATGAGATTCGTGAGCTTGGTGGAACACCTGTTACTTACGCTTTCGACGTCGCTACATTTGCTCCCTTTGAAGCAGCTGTAACGGATTTTGTTTCGTTGCATGGTGGGATTGAGATCGGCATCAACAATGCTGGCGTTGGCTGTGCTGGTTATTTTGATGAAGTGCCGCTCGAGACTTTCGAAAAAGTTGTAGGCATAAATTTCATGGGTGTTGTTCACGGATGCCAGTTGTTTGTGCCGGCGATGAAAAAAGCGGGCGCAGGGCATATTCTCAACATAGCGAGCGCAGCTGGCTTTGTCTCCTCGCCGAGGATGGCGGCCTACAACACAACAAAGGCTGCAGTCATATCTCTAAGCGAAACTCTGCGTGGCGAATTGCTGCCTTCTAAAGTGCTGGTGTCCGTTTTGATGCCTACTTTCGTCCGCACAAACATTGGCAAGAATTCGCTGGGCACAGAAAAATACAATAAAATTGCGCAAAAATTAGTGGAAGAATCAAATATAACCGCCGAGCACGCAGTGGCTAAAACCTTTGCTAAAATGGCTGACGAAGCGCTTTACATCGTCCTGCCAGACCAGGCAGTTTTTCTCTGGCACTTCAAAAGATACTTTCCCAATCGCTTCTGGCGATTCATCAATCAGAAGGCGAAAAAGCCCTTCGGCGATAAATAGATTTAAGCAGCAATAAATAAAAAGCGAGAACCCACTGGGTTCTCGCTTCTTATTTTGTGGTTGAAATGACGAGATTACCTTACCTAATCTATGATCATTTACGTGAAATAAGCTGGGCTTATTTCTTCTTTCCACCTTTTTTGGCGGCAGCTTTCTTAACTGGTTTAGCAGCAGCTTTTTTGGCTGGCTTAGCAGCAGCTTTCTTAGCAGCAGCTGGTTTAGCAGCAGCTTTTGGTTTAGCAAGAACCAATGTTGGTTGCTTGGCGCGGCCGTTGACGATGTCTTTCAGTTCTTTTCCTGCGCGGAAAGCTGGGACGCGTGCAGCAGCGATTTTGAGGGGAGCCAATGTGCGTGGGTTACGGCCAGTTCTGGCTTTGCGCATGCGGCGTTCGAATGTTCCGAAGCCAACAAGGGTAACTTTGTCACCGTGTGAAAGAGCACCGGTGATGGTGTGAATGAACGCAGAAAGAGTTCTGGTCACTTCGGACTTTGGTTGACCAGTAACTTTGGCCACGTTTTCGACGAGCTCGGCTCGATTCATTTGAATTTCCTCCTTAGGGAAATGCTCATTCCAACTCACAAGCAGGGATGATATCACTAGCATTTTCAATAGACAAGGGATACTGACTGGAAATCGAAAAGATTTTTTTTTCGACCCTCGCTGAAAGACAGCTGCTGTCAAAGTTCTAAAGGCAAGCCTGCTGAGCGTTTCGCTGGATATGAGGCGGACCGGTGGTTTCGGTACGTCTGATGTATATCTTTTTTCTGGAAGTGACAGAACATCAAAATCACAACCTCGGCAATGTTATGAGCTATCTGTAGAACTGCTTGTACAGTGCGTTTTGAGCAGTTGTCGCTTTTTCGTGTAGACGGATTCAGAAGCGAAAATGAATTTCCAAAAAAATTTCCAAAAAAATTTTTTTTCTCGCGAAATTTTTTTCGAGTTTGGCGATTTTTTTGTTTGAGTTGTATTCGGCAACCAGAGCCTATTTTTGCTAGACGGCCGGCTATAAGGAATATTTTCGGAATCATATTTATGTAAGTGAATTTGCAAATCTGGACCATGAGCATTCGCATTAAGGTGTAATTCTTTGAGAATGTGATTGACGATCAGAATCTCTCAAAAAGCATTAGAAGCCTGTATTGCAGCTGTTTTGCGCGTTGTCATGAGAAGGTTGCCGCACTCTAGTCTGTCATTTTTTGGTCTCAACTTTTTTTTGAAATCTCCGCTCGACCCGGTATTCAAATATAATTTGAAGGTTCGCAGCGGACTCTATAGATGAGTAGCTGCAACCTTCTAAGATTGACGTGGCTTTGGGGAAGAAAGCCAGAAGGTCAAAATGGAAAGGCGAAGCGCCCGGACATTAGCTGTGTAAGAGTTACAAAGTCAGCAGAGGATTTCTAAATGATACAGCGGGCATCTTTTCTATCAGGTTTGGTAGCACTGACTTTGAGTTCAACTTGGCTTTGTCACCAGGCTATGGCGCAAAATAAAGCGGAAGCGGCTGTGGCTCACTCCCAGTCAAAAATTACGACCGCATCGACCGTTACGCCGCCGGTGGTCCCTTCAGCATCCCCATCGGCAGCGGCTTCCAAGCCACTTACCGGAACGGCCGTTCATAATGATGAAGGGCAAAAAACATTAGCTGCATCGATTGAGCAAATTCAAAAAGCAGAAGCAGCACAGCTTGGCAAATTTCGCAGCGGCTGGACCATGTATCTGCAAAACCCCTGCCATACAGGTTCTGCAGCAGCAGAGGCAACGCTGCCGCAAGGACATATCGGCTGGACATTCCCTGCCGAGGGACCAATCGATTCTTCACCGGCTATTTTTCAAGGGATAGTTTATGTTGGCAGTGATGACGGAAACGTTTATGCCGTCGATGAAAAGATGGGGTCCATGCTGTGGCATACCAAGCTGGGTGACAAAGTGAAGTCATCGCCTGCGGTGTCAAGTGGAATGGTTGTGGTCGGTTGTGAGGACAAAAAACTCTACGCTCTTGATGCAAAAACCGGCAAAATTTTGTGGAACTTCGAAACAGGCGATCGTGTTTCATCATCGCCTGTAGTTCTGGATGGCACAGTATACGTTGGCAGCTGGGACGGCTTTGTTTATGCCATTCAGGCAGACACTGGCACTCTTAAATGGAAGTTTCAGACCGAAGCGCGCATAACGTCGGCGCCAGCTATCGTCGCCGATATGCTCGTGGTTACTTCACACAGCGGCAGCGCATTTTGCTTGAACACAGCCGATGGCGCAGTGCGCTGGCAATTCAAAACGGGTGGCAAAATTTATTCAACGCCCCTCATTCTTGGAACTCTGGTTTATTTTGGCAGCTGGGACAAGCATTTTTATGCTGTCGATTTGCTAACTGGCAAAACAAAATGGAAGTTCGACGGAGTTGAGTCTTTCAGCATCTCGCCCATTGGTATGAACGGTCGGGTGTACATTGGCAATGATGATTTGAAAATGTATTGCCTTGACGCAACCACAGGCAAAATGTTCTGGAAACAAGGATTGAATAGTCCTGTTCCACTGCTTTCTTCTTCGCCTGCCATCAGCGGTGAAAGAATGTATGTAGGCAGTTCGGACTCCAATATTTACGCCATTGATATTCGCAATGGTGGAATTAAATGGAAATATAAGACCCAGCGACCAATCATTAGCTCGCCTGCCGTAACCGGCAAAGGTGTTTTTATTGGCAGCCAGGACGGCAATCTTTATCAACTGAACTAGCTTCGCGTCAGCTCGTGCAACAGTGGGTGGGGGAACCACCATTTAATTGCTACGCTAGCGTGTCAGCAGATGGCGGCAGGGCGTTGCATAGCCACGTGTGAAATTGGTAGGACTGAGTGATATTTCAAAAATTCCTCTTATAAAAAAAGCTGTTAACTAATCCCTAACTGACCACTACAAAAACTTAGACGTAGCTTTTCGCTGCGGTTCTTTGCACGTCTCCATACGAACTCAAGTCCCTTGGTTCCGCCTTTCCATTCACCCTGAAGCACAGGACATGCGCCATGAACTTCCGCAGCTCGACCTATATGCCAGACTCCAGCCTTGACACCAACACCATGACCTGGTGCGAAGCTCATCAAGCCATAGACGGCACTTATCTGGTGATCACCATTGTGGGCAATCCCGACAAAGTAGTGCGACCAAATTTCCTGTCGCGATGCTTCGTCAAAAGGCCCGCGCGTTTTCCCAGTACTTTGCCGGCCAACTACGTGTTCTCTCTACCGGCTCCTGATGTCTATGACGCTCTGAGGCAAATTTTCGATTGGGAAAAGCACCAGTGCACAAAAGGTTCGAAGATCGTCGACATCGGCGATGTGAGAGCCAAGCGCTTCGGCGGCATCGAGCACTACGTCAATTACGTTTCTTGTGGGCGGCTTGTCGGCCCAGCGTATCCCATAGAAGTTCGCGAAGCTGTTTCGGCATTCATCAATGGTCTGGGCGTTCGTTATTTGCTGGGTGTTGTTTCCCGTCCAATGTACGAGGCGGCGGTGAATATGGGACCACTGTTCGCGAAACTGCCGACCTCCTTGACGTCGACGAAGCGCTCTGACTAAGAACCCTGCCGCTGTTGGATTGCTTGTTTCAATGGTGAAACAAGAGGAAGACGTTCTACTGGAACATCAATTGGAAAGGCATCAAAAATGGTTCAGAACAATGCGGTCATCATTTCCCACCAGCTTCGCTTCCTCAAGGATCGCGTGGACTTGACTCGCGTTTACCTTGACGGTATCGCGAAAACCAACTCGGTGTCGCCGGACGCGCCTCTCTTCAAAGTCGACGAGCCGATCAAGCTTTTCGCCCGGGCCATTCAGGACTGCATCGACTATTTCGGCAAGGTCAGTGTGGACAGCTTCTTGCTTTGCCAGAAGACGCATCTCGGCTACTTTCAAAAGAGGCTGCGTCGCGCTCGGATTGCTCACGAACAGCTCGAGAAACTGTCGAAGCAGCTTATGTCTGGGTGCTGGACCAGGCGTGTCGATCTGCTGGGCGAGAAAGGCTCGGAGCATTCGTTCATTCGCCGGATGGAACAGCGCTCGCGACTGCAGCACATGCAGGTGGAGTCGATGAACGATCTCCTCAACATGCAGGTATCGGCGATTCTCTCGTGCCAGGCTTGTGTCTACGCGGCGACGGTCGTTGCGGTCAGCACCGAGGTGCAGGAAGTTCAAGACAAGGCTATCGCCGTCGAACGCGCCGCCTCGCCCGTCTGATCTTGAGCTAGAATGGCGACCGAGAAACTAGATTGTTTCTCGGTCGTTCGTCTTTGCCTATACTTTGCCTAAATAGTTCAAAAAAAGAAATATAATCAAAGCTGTCAGGATGCTCATTAGCTAGTGCCAACTCTTTGCGTGCAAAGTGCTATGACTTTTTGCCATACTTAGGCGGCAAATCAATTGGACACGGCGCTGAAAATCATGAACCTCTACGTGCTATCGATATTTTTGGCGTCAGCCCAGCTTTTTATTGTTCAACCGATGTTTGCCAAAAGGCTGTTGCCAATTCTTGGGGGCACACCTTCGGTCTGGACAACTTGCATGTTGTTCTATCAGCTCGTACTGCTGGGTGGATATACTTACGCGCACCTTCTCAGTAGGCAGAAAAACGTCAGATACCAGGTTGCCACCCATCTGATTGTCATTCTCGCGCCGCTGGCAGTGCTTGCAGCCGGGCCTCCAGCCTGGTCGCCGCCAAACGCAGACCATGCAGTGCAGTGGCTATTGATATATTTATTGGTATCAATTGGCGCACCGTTTTTTGTGCTTTCGACGAATGCCCCGCTGGTGCAAAAATGGTTCAGCTTAAAATTTTCAGAACGTGGTAAATCGGCATATGCACTCTATTCTGCCAGCAACGCCGGCAGTATGTTGGCTCTTCTAGCTTATCCGTTTCTGATTGAACCTCACCTGCGCTTGAGCGAACAATACAAGCTTTTGCAAATTTGTTATGTCGCTTTTGTCATTGTTATGGTGGCAATCATGTTCGCTATCTTCAAGGAGGGAAAGAAGTCAGCCGACGAAGGGCACGATGAAGCTGAGTCGCCAGCCCTTTCGGAGACAAGTTGCGCTCCGCTTAAACGCTGGTCGCAACGATTGGGGTGGGTCTTTCTCGCCTTTGTACCATCGAGCTTGCTTTTGAGCGTCACAACCTACATCACAAGTGATATAGCGCCCTGTCCGCTGTTGTGGGTTGTGCCTCTAGCTCTTTACTTGCTCACTTTTATCATCGCTTTCGCAGAAAAACAAATCGTCAGCCAGAAGTGGCTCAATGTGATCTACAGCGTCTGTTTGATTTCACTAGCTGTGGTGTTTTTCTGGAAAGCCGTTGCACTGAATTTCGCCTTTATGTTTCCATTGCACTTGTTTACTCTTTTTCTGGCCGCGCTTTTGTGTCACACGCGGCTCGCGCACAGTAAGCCTGAAACCACCCGTCTGACGGAATTTTATTTGTGTCTGTCAATTGGTGGTGCGCTGGGGGGAATATTCAATACGCTGATTGCTCCTCAAATTTTTAAAACACTTTTTGAATATCCGCTTGGACTCTTGCTTTCATGTGCTGGTCTTGTTAATCCTTCTCAGCCATCTGAAAAATCGAACTGGCGATTCGGTGGTTTATTAATCTGCGTCAGTCTGGCATCAGTGGCTGTTCTATTTGCAGTGTCTAGTGGTTTGCCCTCCCCATGGGATGACTATCGCATCCTTGTAGTGCTTGCACCGGCAGCAATCTGCAGCTCATTTGCCATTCGGCAACCATTTTTTATGGCGGCCTGTTTGGCAATCGTTTTCTTCGTGGGTGGCAAGTTCTGGCGTCCAGACTTTTTATTCGAGCAGCGCAATGTTTTCGGTACTCTCGCTGTTGCTGAAGTACCTGAGAAAACGCACGTCTTGATTCACGGAGCGATTGTGCATGGTGCCGAAATTATGGATCAGGGAACCGCGCCCGAGCCACTAACTTACTATCATCACGATAGTCCAATTGGACACATCTTTAACGTCTTTAACCAGCAATGGAGGGCTGCTGATGTTGCGGTGATTGGCTTAGGTACAGGATCGCTTGCAGCGTATGGTCAACCAGGACAACACTGGACGTTTTACGAAATCAATCCTCTGGTTACCAAAGTTGCGCTTGATCCCGCTCTTTTCACTTACCTCTTATACATGCAGGGTGAAAAGTCGATAAAAATAGGCGACGGGCGGCAGTCCATCGGTGAAACCAGGGATAAAACTTTAAGCTTGATCGTGCTCGATGCGTTCAGTTCAGACTCTATTCCAGTGCATTTGCTCACTCGCGAAGCCCTGCAAATCTACAAAAACAAACTTGCCGATGGTGGTCTGATCGTTTTTCACATCAGCAGCCGGGCCGTAGATTTGACGTCTGTCTTGCGAGAACTGGCTAAGGACGCCAGTTTGGCTTGTCTGGTGGAACAAACTGGCGGTCGTAAAGACAAAGCATCAAGCCACAAATTTGCTTCGAAATGGTTGGTCATGGCCAAAGACTACAAAGACATCGCGGTGCTGCAACAACGCTATACTTTTGTGCCGCCTTCTGCTGCTCCCTCTGCTTCTTTGTGGACGGACGATTTTTCCAATGTCTTCGAAACCTTGCGGTTTGAGGGCTCTTTGTAGCCACTGTCGTTGATTCGAATTTAGCCTAAAATAGTTGTAAATAGCCAACGAGCCGAAAAAATGGAAGCGATGGTATGTTTCACCCATCGTTTCCAGTCTTGATGCAATGCCGGCTGGTTCAGCTAAACGCTCAGAGTGCTGAATCTGTCTGTGGCGGCTAGGAGAGCCTCGCGTGTGCCGGGTTCGCTCATAGAATGACCGGCATCGGCAATGACGACCAGTTCTGACTTCGGCAGAGCCTTATGCAGGGCATAGGCGGCGCTGATCGGACAGACCATGTCGTATCTACCGTTGATGATCACACAGGGGATGTCGCGAATGCGATATGCGTTCCGCAAGAGCTGGTTTTTGCCCTTGAAGAAGCAGTTGTTGAGGAAGTAATGGCACTCGATCCGAGCGATCGCTACTGCAAAGTCGTCCACTGCGAATTCGCGACGCATCTCCTCGTCCACGAACAACGTGCTCGTGCTGCCCTCCCAGATGCTCCAGGCTTTAGCGGCCTTTAAGCGCGTCTTTGGATTTTTGTCCGTGAGCAGCTTGTAATAAGCAGCCATGATGTTGGAGCGATCGGCAAGTCGAATCGGCTTGACGAAGTCCGCCCAGTGTTCCGGGAAAACGTGGCTGGCGCCGCCCTCCTGAAAGCCCCAATCGCACTCCTGCTTCGTTCCGAGAAAAATGCCGCGCAAAGCAAGCGCTTTGACTCGATCTGGATGCTTCTGTGCATAGGCGAGCGCGAGTGTGCTGCCCCATGAGCCGCCGAACACTACCCAGCTGTCGATGCGCAAGTGCTTTCGCAGTCTCTCCATGTCCGCCACCAGGTCCCAGGTGGTGTTGTTCTCGAGCGAGGCATACGGCAAGCTCTTGCCGCAACCGCGCTGGTCGAACATAACGATTCTGTATTTGACCGGATCGAACATGCGCCGATAGATAGGATCGTCGGTACTGCCACCGGGACCACCGTGACAGAAGATAACCGGAAGCCCATTGGGATTGCCGGACACATCGAAATAGATGCGGTGCCCACCCGAAACTGGCAGCATACCTGAATCGTACGGTTCGATCTCGGGATAGAGCGTCCCAGGCTGACGCGGTATGGGGATATCGTGGACATCAGTTGGTGTTACGAGCCTTTGCATGTGCTCTCTCCTTTTAGCACTGGGATTGTTTACTTCACGCTGCTTTGCGAGCAATCACGTCGAAGTAGTGATATTGACTCCCGTCACCATCACGGGTGTCTCTGTGGTCTTCCTCCAGTCGGATTACTTCCAGACCAGCGAGCATAGTCTCGACGTCGTTCCTGGAGCAGCGGACGATGTGGCTAGTGCCTTGGAGATGATCGTGTCCAAAGAAATTTCCGACGAAATATCCGCCTGGCACCAGGGACGATACCACCGATGCCCAATTCCAGGCGAACTTGTCCGGTGGACAATACGGCAGTGAAAGCAGCGCAGCGACAAGAGTAGCACCACTCCAGCTGGTTTCGTCGAACGTTGCTACCCTGGCCTCCAGTTTGTCTTTAAACTGAGTCGCTTCCGGTCGTAAAAGCACCCCTTCGATGCCCTCTTTGCAAAAATCGATTGCTAGAACCTGCCATTTACGACGCAACAATTCGGCCGTATCCTTACCTGTTCCGCAGCCGAGATCGACTGCCAGAGCAGGATTGGATATACGGCTATCGCCGTCGATTAAGGCGAGCGTTTCAAGCAGCAATTTTGAGGGACCGACTTTGGCCGCTTCCACCATGGAATAGTAAGACAAGAAGTCTTGCGGTTTCAAAACAGTAGTTGTGTCCATCTGTCAAACCCCCGCGGGTTTTGCCTTGCGTTTGCGAGGACGTTTTCCGTTCCAGCCGACGACAGGAATTTTCGTCCCGTTTGCGTCGACAGCAACGTAAACAGCATTGCCCTCGGTGACGTGAATGAATTTGTTGCACCGTTCGACTTCGATCAAAATTCGGACGCGCATTGAGGTTGTGCCGATTTCGATGACTTCAGCCCAGCAGGTCAAAATATCGCCAATGTGAACTGGCTCTTTGAAAAGGACCTGGTCGAAGGCGATGGTGACAATGTTGCTTGAGCATACGCGCCTGGCAGCGATACCACCTGCGGTGTCCATGTGGCTCAAGATGACGCCGCCAAAGATGTTTTTGCCGGTCGCGTTTGTGTCTTTTGGAAACATCGAGACGCGCACAGCAGGAAGATGTCGTTTTATGTTCATGGAGAATTCTCCTTCTTCTAAGTGTGCCTAGTTGGGTTCCGACGAATCAAGGGTGGAGCGCTGGTGAAAGGTGCTACGAGCGACGTACTACACATCTCACCGGTGCTCCACAAAGCAGTCAAAGCCAAATAAGCAAGTTGATAGGTGTGGAAATATGCTCATGCAAGACATACGGTGATGTTCAAACACAAGCATTGATGCCAGAATCAAAGTGTTGCGAGAGAGCGACGGGGTATTGGTTGTGAGAGTTTGGCTTGTGAAAATTGGTTATAAAGTACTCTCAGCCTAACGTTGGAGAGCCTCAGAAATCCTGTGGATTCTTAGGATTTCAGTAATTCAGGCTTAGCGCAGCTGCCCCAGTCAAGACCAGAAATAAGCGGCACGGCGCGGGTACCGACTGGAGGCAAGTCAAGGGGAGGGGCTTTGCGGGTCAAACAACTGTGGGAATAAAGAGCATCCGGGCCGATCTCCGAATTGGGTGTATTCTGTTGCTTGGGTTAATGCTTACTCGTCACTTTTGGAAGCGAATATGAATACTAGAGTTGCCGGCAATGGCTATCTTAAGCTCCAACTTTCGAATGAAGAATTGGAGCAACTGAAATATTGCGTCGGTACTGTCATCAAGAAATTTGATCGGTTTGACGAAGCTGGGCTGACTTTTACCAAAGTAGAGTTGGAGCAATTTGCAAAGCGTGTAAGAACCACGACCCAACCAAACCCGGATGGTCCTGGTGTCGAGTTTTATATGAACAATCGCGATCTGTCCTTCTTTTTAGGGTGTACAGCTGAAGTTTCCCGAATTTATCCTCAGCTTGATCAAGAAAGCAATAAGCCGACTGTGCAGCAGTTGGATCGACTTTCGGAGCAATTGGCTAAAATAATTGACCAGATTGTTGGCTAGTAAGTTGCTTCTATCGGACGCTCTTTAGCGAGATATCGCGTAGCTCGATTGCACCATGATTTTCACCACCGATGACAAGGTAGTAATCATCGACGTCCTCGGTATTGACGGCAAAGTTGATGCGACCAGTAGTAGCCGCGCGGTTGTCCCAGGTTTTCCATTTAGTACTCTTCTGAGGATCGGAAGCACTGCGCAAAAAAGCATAGAAAGAGCCGTCTTTGCCTTGCTTTAAGATCTTGTAGTTGAAGCTGATTTTGTAGGTGCGGTTTTTCTGCAGAAGTCCATGGGGCGAATGACAAAACTCATGCCATTGGCCAGGTGAATTCATCGAGTCCAGCGAAGCGGACTCTCTGCTGAAGACAACTTCCTCCTGCTTACTCTCTGCAAATCTGGCCCGTTGCGTGAGTATGTTTGCATCAGGCAGCAAATTGCCGGCGAGGTCGACAAGCTCGGTACCGCCTGGTTTTCCGTTGATATTGTAGGAGTACCAGAACACAGGACCAAGCACAACGTTGTTTAGGCCGTCGAGCGTGCCAAAAAATTCGTTAATGCCATCGGTTCTGGTGCGCAATTTCTTGTTGGGAAAGGACTGGCGCGATACACCCCATTCGGTAATCCAGATTGGTTTGTCTGCCAGGATTTTTGCGTCGTGCTCAAATGTCGATTGCACTGTACCGGCGACATTCGTTCCGGGCGGATAAAGATGCATGCCATAACCATCCACATGGTAGTCCTTGTTATCCAGGTAATTGTAGCCATCCAGATTCTTGAGGTCTGCCACAAATTGGGCCGCATCCGTTATGCCATAACGGGGATCGCCAGGATGATTCATGCCAAACGTGATGATTTTTGCGTGAGGGAAGTACTTCGGATTTTTGATAAGTTTGGCCGCTGTCTTCAGGTATTGAGCGTACCCCCTGAGTGCCACCATTCTTTCGTGAGGACTGGCCACGTGACCATTAGGCATGTCTCCATTGAAGCAGATCCAGGTTACTTCATTGCCAATTTCAAAGGCGTCGATATCCAGACCAGCAGCCTTGAATGCATCAAATGCATCGCAAAGATTGGTTTCTACTTTGTGCAGATTGACCAGACTGTAGCGCGCCGATCCCTGGGGCCAGCCACAGCGTTTGCAAAAATCATCGCCCGCGTTTTCGTTTTTATAGGGTTGATCGTAATCATTGCCCTTGGGCCCGAGAATAACGAGGACTTTAAGACCGGCTTTTTTCGCCTGGCTCAGCTCGTCGACAAAGTTATTCAGACGACTATTAACATGCCCCGGAAAACCATCGCGAAACCACTGCGCGCCCGTTGCACGAATTCCTTCAATCGATTTTTCTCTTACTTCAGCACTCTGGTCACTAAGGTTGGAGCGATCGACGCCAATCTCAAAGTGCTTGCGCACAGCAGCATCTGTTGGAGAGCCAATGATCAGCCCAGCAACCAGCAGCTGAGTCATTCGAACAATTCCCAAACCGAAGTTGGTTTTCATCATGCAGTTATTTTTCCGGCTTAGGCATGGTGCCTTCTGACTTAGAGGTGCCTGGCAGATCTTCGGTATCACTGTCGGTGGCTTTTTCATCCAGATTTTTGCGCATCATTTCGTAGTTGCGAGCGACCTCTGTTTGTAAGCGTGCGGTTTTTAACGCCTTTACGTATTTTGGCACCAGTGTCAGATACTGCATGGGCTCAATGTATTCTTCAGTATCGTTTTTGATCACTGTATAGTGCACGTGCACGCCCGTTGAGCGCCCGGTAGAGCCTGCATAACCGATCACCTGACCGCGTCTTACATATTGTCCGGGCATGACAGCGTATGCATTCAAGTGACCGGTGATTGAGCGAACATTCGGATACGGATGATAAACTTCAACAGCCACTCCCAGAGCGCCCCGCCAACCAACTCTTGTCACCACGCCGTCTAGTAATTCATAAACTCTGTCATTGAGTTTGGCTCCTAGATCTACGCCGCTGTGAAAAGCGTATTTGCCTGTGACCGGGTGCACGCGAAATCCAGCTTTGGATGTGATCAAGCCTGAGCCAACGGGCGTGTACATGACGTTGTCTTGCAAAGGTGAAATAAGAATTTGTGGGCAATAATATCCGCGGAAGTCATAAGCAATCGCTGGAGTCAAAAACGGACACAACAAAGACGCCGCAAGACCGCCCCTCAATACAGATACAGCAAGTCGGGAGGCGAAGTTCAATATCATTCCTCAAGCAGGTGTGGGTAACAATTCATCGAGCACTTTGTTTATTACCTGTGGATTGGCTTTGCCTTTCATTGCTTTCATTACTTCGCCAAAGAAGTATTGACGCACTTTGGTGCTTCCGCCTTTATACTGCTCCAGCTGTGATGGCGAAGCATCCAGCACTTTCTGCACTTGTTCGCGAAGCGCGCTTTCATCATTGACTTGAGCTAGCCCGCGCTTCTCGATGATCGAAAAGACATCGCCTTTTTCGGTAAGCAATTCAATCAGTAGTTGCTTGGCGATGGTCGAGCCAATTTTACCGTCTGTTGAAGCCACAATAATATCTCGCAAATTCTCGGGTGTGAGCGCTGTTTCTGCGAATTCTTTTTTGCTTTCTTTGAGAAATCCTAGTGTAGTGCCAAGCAAATGATTGCTGGCTTGCTTGGCTGGCACATTCAGCGTAATCACTTTGTCGAAGAAATCGGCAAGTTCTTTGTTTTCCGCGAGAATGCCTGCGTCCTCTGCCGATAAGCCGTGAGCGCCAATATAGCGTTGACGTCTGGCTTCTGGCAATTCGCTAATAGTCGCTCGAATTTCTTCTACCCATTTTTTGTCGATTGAAAGTGGTACCAGATCTGGTTCTGGGAAGTAACGATAATCGTGCGCTTCTTCTTTGGAGCGCATCACGTGCGTGGTACCAGTTGCATCGTTCCACAGTCTTGTTTCCTGGACGATGCGCTCGCCTGCAATTAATGCCAGTGTTTGCCGCTCAATCTCTGATTGAATCGCCTTTTGTACAGCCTTAAAGCTGTTCATGTTTTTTACTTCGGTTTTCGTGCCGAGTTCTTTTTGACCAACCGGGCGCATGCTGATATTTGCATCGCAGCGAAAACTACCTTCTTCTAAATTGCCGTCGCAAACATCCACATAACGCAGGATGTTGCGCAATTCAGTGAGGTACAGCCTCGCTTCTTCGGGGCTCGATAAATCAGGTTCAGAAACAATTTCAAGCAATGGCGTGCCGCAGCGGTTGAAATCAACGTTGCTATAATCGGAACCGTGCAAACCAGCAGCTCCAGAATGCACTAACTTACCGGCGTCTTCTTCAAGGTGGGCGCGATGAATGCGAATCTTTTTGCCTTCGACCATTAAATGTCCGCCCACGCAAATTGGGCGATCATATTGAGAAATTTGATAACCCTTAGACGAATCTGGATAGAAATAATTTTTGCGATCGAAGCGAGTATTTTCGGAGATGGCACAGTTCAAAGCAGAGCCCGCTTTAATCGCGTGCTCCACCGCTTTTTTATTCAAGACCGGCAGCACGCCTGGCATACCAAGACACACCGGGCACACTTGGTGATTGGGAGCGGCACCGAAATTGGTTGGGCAGCCACAAAAGATTTTGGTGTTGGTTTTGAGTTGCGCATGAACTTCAAGACCAATCACAGCCTCCAGTTTCATTCACTTACTCCTTATCGGTCTTGCTTTCGGTCTTGGTCTCGGTCTTTTCGTCAGATTTGCTCTGGGCTGGAGCTGTGGTTTTAGTCGTTGTTTTCTTCACTTCGACTTTTGCTGGATTTTTAAGTGCACCACCCAATGCGCCGGTACGCAACCAATGCTTGCTGGTGACTCTGCTGTCGATGTTTTCGGCGGCGACGCGTAATTCTTCTGCAGCGCTTCTGACTTTGCCGAGCGTGCCCTGTAAGTCCGCTCCAAACGTAGGTTGCGAGACGACATCGTTGACTTTGTCGAGCGCTGTATTAGTCTTGGTGACGATTTCTTTGAGATCGCTGCGCAGGCCTTTGTCATCACTGATGGTGCCAACTCGATCGATTGATTGCTGAATGCTTGCGGCAGACGCTTGCAATTTTTGCATCATCTCCAGAACATCGCCGCGCACCTTGCTGTCACCCAATGTTTTGTTGATGTCTTTCATTACAGACTGGATTTTTTCCGCCGTCAATCGAGCTTGAGTGGCTGTTTCTTTAAGATCGCTGCTTAAAGCTGGATTTTCAAGAATGCGATTAGCGCGTGCCGTTGTGCCGCGCATGTCGTTAGCCAGGCGCGAACCATTCTGGAAGAAGCTATCGGCGCTGCCAGCGGCCTTATCAGCTTTGGCTGCCACCTTGTTTAAGGCAGTAGCGATGCGATGCAGCTCTGGCGCGGTTTCACGATAGCTATCTAAAGTCGATGAACCACTGTTAGCCATGACGTCGATATGATCGAGATCACGCTTTAATCTGTCTTCGATACCTTTCAGGTCAAATGCGCCTAATTGTTTAGCCAGCGGATTGATAACGACTTCAATACGCACTGGATCTTCACCATAAATATCTTGCGTATCAGCAGTCATCGGAGCACCAGCTTTTTCAGGCAAAGTGATTTCGACGTATTTGGCGCCCACTAAGCCAAGCGTTTGAATGGAGAAAGTGGCATTTTGAGGAATGGTCATGGTTAAAAGTTCGGTGCTGATTTTCAGACCAACGGCGACGTCGCCTTTTTTCAATAATTCAATTTTCTCTACCGTACCCACGCGAACGCCGTTAACGTTAACAGTGGCGTTGTTGTTGAGACCGGCAATGTCGTGGAAGTGAATGGTGAACCTTTGCGGTGGATGCAAAAAGGAGAGCCCATGCAGCCAGCTCCAGCCATAGGTCAAAATAATCACGGCAATTAAAACGAAGAGCCCGACTCGGGCCTCGTAATTGGGTCGTTGATGATGCGTCACAACAGCAGCCTTGTTTTTGCTGGCAGAAGCACCGTCATCATTAGAAGAACGCTGGGATTGAGATTGTGCCTGGGTTTTTATCATGACTATACAGAACCTGCGAGGATCGGGCCTTCCTTAGTAGCGTGCGAAAACTGTTTCATATAGGGATTGTCCGATTTCAGAGCGTCTTCGGGCTTGCCTTCCCATTCGACAAGACCTGCATGCATGAGAAGCATTCGGTCGGCGGTCCGCATCCAGGTGGAATACTGATGAGTGACGACAATACACGCCGCTTTGAGCCGGTTCTCTAAGTCAATCATATAATCTTCTATGACTGTTGACATTACAGGGTCGAGCCCGGTTGTTGGTTCGTCATACAAAATAATTTTAGGGTCTGTGACAATCGCTCTGGCGAAGCTCACCCGCTTTTGCTGCCCGCCAGACAGAGCGCTTGGATAGGCGTCGATATAGTCGCTCAGACCAACCAGAGATAAACGTTCGCTTATCACCTGGTCGGAATCTTTTCTCGACATTTTGCGTTCGCGCAAGGCAAGCTCCAGGTTTTCTTTTACTGTTAGTGAGTTGAGAAGGGCGGAGCTTTGAAAGACGAGTCCGATATCTTTCGATTCAATGACAATGTCGCCTGAATCGGGCTCAATTAGACCGCACAGCAATTTCAAAATTGTCGATTTGCCACAGCCTGATGGGCCCACAATGCCAAGTGTTTCACCAGCGTAGACTTCAAAATTGATGTCTTTCAGTACGGGTCTGCCGTGGAAGGATTTTTTCAAATGACTGACCGAGATTACCGGTCTATCGCCTTTCTGCGAGCTACCATTTATCAGTTTATCGCTCTTGGCACTTCCTGGAATGGGTTGCTCCGCGGCGATATCGTCGTTTGCGAGATTTTCTTCTGGCATAAATACCTCGCTACCTCGGCGCATATGTCATCGCTGTGACGACATAGTTGAGCACAAAGATGCTGGTCATAGTCCAGACGATTGAACGGGTGGTAGCAATGCCCACGTCTTCGGCGCCGCCGCGGGTATTTAGACCAATAGCGCAGGAAAAAATGATGATAACAGTGGCATTAATAAACGATTTAAGGAAGTGGACACCAAAATCGCGGTCCAGAATGGTTTGTTTAACCGAATCAAGAAATGTCGCTGGTGGCACGTTCGCGGCTGCCTGAGCGATGACTATGCCAGCAATCAAGCCAATGGCCATTGCGTAGACTGACAGAATCGGCAACATTGTAGCGGCCGCTACATAACGCGGGACGACCAGAAACTCAACAGGATCGACTCGCATCACTTTCAGAGCGTCGATCTGTTCCGAGATCATCATGGTTGTAAGCTCGGCGGCGACCGAAGAGCCAACGCGTCCGGCGACTATCACGCCAGCTGTAATTGGTCCTATTTCTCTGACCAGAGCAAGCGAAACCACTCCACCGATGGCTGTATCAGCGCCAAATAGCACTAATTCGCGGGCAATTTGCAAAGACATGGCAAAGCCCGTAAAAAGGGCTGTAATGCCCACTACTACGAAAGATTTGACGCCGATCATATATGCCTGGCGATATGATTCACGCCAGTCGATTTGACCGCGCAATATGTAGCCATAGGTCTGGACCAGCATAATTAGACTCTGGCCAACCAGCTCGAGACCAACTCCCAGCTGTTCTTCAAGGAATAGCCAGGGGTTAAAGCGACGTTTTATTTTGGGTGCTGCAGCGGTCATGGGCTAATTTTAGTGCGTTTACGCCATTTGCGCCCTTGCACGTCTACACTTTGTAAATTGTGCATACACTGATTCGAGGGCTCTATGGGCGATAGCCAAGATCTATTTTTTCCTTAATGTATTGAGCGACGTATTGGAAGCAAGGTATCTTGCAAGTGTGCAGGTGCATCAGTAGACATTAACTTGAGAGAGCTTGAATGACAGAGCAACCGAAAAAATCAAAGACAGGAACCATATTTGGTGGCTTGGGAGTGCTTGGTGTCCTGGCGATGAAATTTAAGTTTGCGCTGCTTGCCCTATTTAAGTTTGGCTGGTTAGGCAAGAGTTTTTTATCAATGGCTTTGAGCATTGGTATTTATGCAATGTTCTTTGGCTGGCCTTACGCTGTGGCTATTGTTTTGCTCTTATTTATCCATGAAGGTGGTCACTGGATTTGGATGAAGGTGCACGGTCTCAATCCACAAGCGCCGATTTTCGTTCCCGGTATGGGGGCCTATGTGGCAATGACTAAATTGCCACCAGATGCTATGACGAGAGCCTGGGTTGCTTTTGCTGGACCACTTGTAGGTGGTCTTGCTGCGGCTGGAATGTACTGGGGCGGTGCGCAAACAGGCAATGGCTGGTTGCTCGCGGCTGGTAGCACTGGTTTTTTTCTCAATTTGCTGCAGTTGATTCCCGCCAAACCACTTGATGGTGGATTCGTCGTGCAAGCTATTTCCAAATGGCTGCTGTTGCCGGGCGCCCTTATTCTCTTGGCCGCGGCTGTGGTATTGCATTCGGTGCTACTGTTGATTATTGCAGGCATAGCTTGTTTCAGCGTTTTTAAAATGATTACGTCCCACGGAGTTCAAGGAGCTGGCGACGAACATTTGATTCCTGCCACCCCTGCTCAAAAGGCATTAATTGGTGTGGCATACATCGCGTTGGTCGGCATGCTTGCTTATCTTTACGTGCTTTCGCAAACGACCGTGGCTGTGGCCATGCATTCGCAGGAGCCATGACCTAAATACTATCTTTTTTGCGGTAAAAACTGAGCACCGATGATAGCGTCACTGCTAGTTGCTGCATGAAGCGGGCAGCAGGACTGCATTTCAAAATAACTGCATTGACTCAATTGTTTGTTTCAACGATTAAGAGTTCGAAAACGCTGGCCTCAATTTTCATTATTGCTTGTGACGTTCCAGTGAAGTACGCCTGGTAAATTATTTACTACGTATATGCAAATCGGTGCAAGACAAAGTCCTGGTTTTACTGGGCTGCCGAAAGGGAAGCAATCGATTTAAGATGGGCATAATGAGAAACAGCTGTAAATGAGGTCGCAGGTTGGTTATGGGGCGTAAGGGAGCAAAAAAAAATAAATTGGGCGTTCGCTCTTCTTCGGGCAATATGGCCGAATTTCCTCTCGTCATTTATGTGAGTATCATTTTGTTTACTGTGCCGATTATTGACCTCCTGGGTGTGGCAACTGGGATGTCGGCAGTCTGCCTGGTGGCGCACGAGTCTGCCTCGAGAGCCGCTGACCAGAGACGTTACGCAGACTCATTGAGTGGAGCGCAACAGAGCGCAACAGCATTTTTAGGTTCTGGCATTGCAAAGTTTGCGCGCATGAAACCCATAGGCGGTTATCAAAACTCTGGGATAAATTTATTTATTGATGCATCCAGTATTGCTGGCAGTATGCAAACCTTCGGACCCAATACTCCGCTGACAGTACCAGTGGATACTTCTGCTAATGTCTATCAGTGTCGAATCGATGCAAGTTACGAAATAGGGCCGACCATTCCTATGTCATTCGTGCCAGTCCTTGCTGATGTTCCAGGGCTTGGCAAGCCGCTAACAGTTAGCTTCAACGCTAATCGAACAGCAGAATATCCAAATGGATTAGAACAGTTGCAGAACAGTTCGTCGACACCAATGACGGCTTTCAATAATGTGGCCAGTCCGAGTGGAGCATTTAAATTACCCTACGACACGGGCTGGAACAACGGTCACATATTTCAAGACATCGCCGCAGCCGGTCAAACAGTATTGTCTGACAATGTTATACAGGTTCGAGCCAACAATCCGAACTGGACTGACAGCCAGCTGAACATAAAGGCGGGGCAGACTTTGTGGATAGATTTGCGAGCAGACGGTGCTTGGACCACAACTACAAACAATGGTCAAATGGTTGATGCCAACGGTTTTCCTGGGTTTTTATGCCAGAACCCTCAGTCGCACCTAATTGGTGCGCCAGTTGCTTCGCTTATCGGTCAAGTTGGTTCCAATCAGCCGTTCGTAGTAGGCGAGAATTTTCAAAGTTATGTTCCAGGGGCTGGGGAATTTCAGTTAGTTATAGACGATGGTGGTAATCCGACGCCGCCTGGTGTTGTTTATCAGTACAACGCAGGCTCAATGGCAGTACGCGTTATAGTCGCCCAATGATTCCTAGAAGACAAAATAGAACCTATAAGAGAGCGCAAAACGGCGATGCATTGCCGTTCATAGCGGCAATTTTCTTAGGAGTGATTCTTTCAATAATCCTATTCTCTTTAAGCGTTATTCGTATGACCGGTAGCCATCAAGAACAAAAGACAGCAATTGAAGCTGCTTCACTTGCTGTCGCCGAAGACCTGTCTCGCATAGTTATTTTGGACCCGTACTTTGGCTTTATCTCTTTGTCGGATTCACCGCCAATTGGCACTGCTACAGAAGCGCAAGATCAATTTTACGATCACGTTCGAAGTATCAACACAATTCTGGCCACCGTCAGGCTAGACATGATCATTGCAGACCGGCTGAATAACAGCAAAATGAAGGCATTGGCGCAGCGAGACTATGCTTATGCCCTTTCGGCGAATCAGCGCTTATCAACTACCTTGCAGGAAGCTATCAAACCCGGCGGCTCGGGTGTCGATATAGACGGCAAAGTCGTGACCCCGTATCTTGATGCTATAACCGCTTACACTTCGAATATAGTTCGATTAAACGGCCCTGGTGCCCAGTTGAGACCTGGCTCTATGAAAGTCACTCTTGGCTGGATGCCTGGTTTGAACACAAATACGCCAATCCCTACACCGTCTAGCATTGCCAGCCTCCAAAGTGGTCAATCAGAAAACGGCTACTATGCACCATTTATGAATATTTCTTATGACAATTGTGTGTTTGTTTTTCCGGCAGTCGGTGATACCACATCTATTGCTGATAACGCAAAATTTCAGACAAGTCCTCCGGCAACTGCTTATTCAATCCTGGATATAGTCCAGTGTCAGGCTGACGAACTGATCGATTACAAAGACGAGCACGGTGACACGCGACAAAAAATTCTGCATATTGCGGCCTGCGCTGAGCCGTCTTGTCTAATAGATCATTGTCCCAATCCTGGTGCGTTGGAATTGGCATTCTCTAACGGAATGGTGGCTGGCATATCAAAATTAGGAGATCTTCTTTTGAATAGCTCTTTGCAAACGAGTCCATGCGATCAAGTTCTAACCCCGCTCGCTGGTGACTATCCTCCGTCTCCGCTTACACCAACCGTTCTTTCGACTATGACCGATCAGCATCCATCTCTCGGCGACGTCCTCTCACTAACTATTTATGACTGGATTAGGCGTCAGGGGTGCCGCTTTGATGTGTCTTCTTTGATGTTAGCGTTCAACAATCAACTGGGCTCCAGACTGCCAACCACGTCGCCGCAGAAGTTTTTATTCGAAGCAAATGCTCAAGGTACGATTGTTCAAACAGCAAGTGCAGATAATCCAACTGCCGCTAACCCAGTCAGTCAGATGCAATTTAAGGCGCTATCAGGTTTAGCAATGCATACCGCACCATCGCAATTTTTTGACGTAGTTGTGAAAGATTACTGTTATCAACCAGGGACAGGTCAGGGTGGGCTGCACGCTGGTGAGCCATTTGGTGGTTCAACTAACGTTACCTCTGGAGGCGGAAGCGGACTGTCGATTGATGAGAATACGACCTCCACGAGCCTATTTCCGACCGGTCCTGCATCAGGAGCAGTTCGTCCGACTTACGATCATCAGGGTATTGCTTGCGAGATTCGATTCAAGCAGTCTTTTTGAAATAACTTGTCTAAATTGTCTTGTTCTTTAATACCGTGTTCGATACCATTTGAACTCATCGCAAAACAACAGTAGGTTTACCAAACAAAATTTCACATGTCCAAAATATTTCTATTAGAAGACGATGAGCTCATAGGAACTCAAATCAAAATCGTACTCGAGCGAGCAGGTCATACAGTCAGTTGGCTAAAAGAGGGAATTGAAGCTTCAGAGCAGCTCAAATTGTTTGATTTTGATTTGATCATCCTGGATCGTGCTGTGCCTGGCATAAATGGGCTGGATGTATTGAAGAATTATCGTATGAATGCTGGCTCTGCGCCAGTTCTGATTTTGACCGCACTGTCAAGTCCCATAGACACGTCTCTGGGACTTGATGCTGGCGCAGACGACTATTTAGGTAAGCCCTTTTCACTAATCGAGCTCGAGGCTCGCGTAAGAGCGCTCTTGCGCAGGCGTCCTCAGCTGGCTCATGAAGTCTTAAAGTGCGATAGTTTAACTCTCGATACGAGGACCTGCCGCTTTTACAAAGGCAGTCGGGAGGTTTTTCTTTTGCCTAAAGAGTTTGCTCTCATGGAATTTTTTATGCGTCATCCAGGTTTTGTATTTAGCGCCGAAGAAATCTTGGAAAAAGTATGGAGCAACGAATCTGAATCTTCTGAACACGCTGTTCAACAGTGTATTTTGCGGTTGCGCAAGAAGCTTGAAGACGAAGGCGATGATGCAGGCGCAGCGAGGTTATTAGTAACCGTCAAGGGACTTGGCTATAAACTGGTCGCTAAAAGCTAATCCGGGGCGCTTTGGGGGTATGTATAAACAGTTACCTGTTAGGGTTTTCCATCCATAATTATGTCAATCAGGAATCGCAAAAAGTCGACTCAGGGTAGTTCACTAGTGGGACTTGCAGCTGGAATGATTATTGCTATTCCAGTCATTTTAGTTGTGTTCGATTTGAGCATGATTGTTTTGGGCGTTCAACAAAATGACTCAACCTGTCGCGAAGTTGCACGTGTTGCAGCCAATGGAAATCCTTTGGATGCTCAGTCTCGGGCACAGATGATCATAAGAAAGGCAAATATGCAAACGTCGGGATATGTTTCAAATTTTAAGCTGCTAAAGCTGACTAACACAGTTACTGCAGCAACCATTGCTCGGCTGGGAACTTATGGTGGTCAGTTAAAAGGAGAACTCACTGCTCAAACCGATGTCTCTGTAAACTCATTTGTCGTGAGGTGGGCTATCGGCGGAACCAACCCAATGCACTTCGTTTCCGAGCAAACTTTTCCAGTGACCTATGTGGTGCCTAATACGACCCAATCACAAACGGGTCCTTAGTCTTTTATCTGGTCCGAAATTGGCAACGATACCCAGAAAGTAGCTCCTTCGCCCGGTTTGCTTTTCACTCCAATTTCTCCACCGTGTGCTTCAACAAATTTCTTACAGATAGATAGACCCAAACCACTGCCCATGTAAGCGTCTTTAGCATTCAGTTGTCTGAACTTCTCAAAGACTACTCTCTGCTGACTTTCCGAAATGCCCGGTCCGTTGTCTATGACACTGATTTTTACTGAGTTTGCCAACGACTCTATTTCAACTTTAATCTCACTGCCAGAAGGGGAAAACTTGCAAGCATTGGACAGAAGATTTGTCACGACTCGATGAATCTTGGGTTCATCGCAAACAACCTCGTGCCCTTCTCCTTGCGAAAATAGAATCAAAATCCTTTTTGGGTTGGATAGACCATAGATGCTGGCTATTGATTGCTCAACGATTGAAGACAAGTCAATCCGCGATTTGGTTAGAGTCACTTTTCCGTCGGTCAGTTTTTCTGAAGTTAAAATGTCGTTCGTTAGAGTCATCAAATGTTCACAGCAGTTTTGAGATTTGATTCTAAGCTTTTCTCCGGTTTCATTTAACTCACCGAAAAAGCCCTGATTGAGGCTCTGCAAAAATAGCTGAATTCCAGCCAGCGGATTGCGGAGGTCATGGCAAACCATAGCCGTAAATTCACTCTTGGCTTTTTCAAGCTCATGCTCGGCGGTGACGTCCCGAACAGACATCAACACCTTTCTCTCACCGTCAAAATCCAGCACCTTACTTCTAATTTGAGCGTGAAAATTACTATTGTCGTAACGCCGCGCTTGCGCTTTTGTGTCGCCAGAAAACGAAGCTGTCAGAGTATCAGCAACGGGTAGTTCTCCATCTTTGAGCAATAGTTCGTGCACAAGGTGACCAGCCAAATTCTCTGGAGAAATTCGAAATAAGGTGGCTGCTGCCTCATTTGCAAACTCGATGTGTGAAAGAGAGTCGATTAAGACCAAACCGATAGGCATCTCGCTGATAATTGCCCTGATACGCTTTTCACTGGCTTCGAGATTGGAACGCGCGTTCTCCAGCTGGCTCGCCATAGAGTGAAAATTACTATCAAGCAATGCGATTTCGTCGGAACCCTTAAGAGGTTCTTCTAGCGGTTTATGAAGGGCTAGACGCTTTGAATTTTCGGTAATTACGAGAATGCGCTTAATGACGCCACTGCTAAATGAATAAAACAAAGCTATTGCTATTATGACGTCAAGCAACACACCTGCGTTAATCGCGCTGCGTAGTAATTGTCTTCCTCGCTTCAAGTCCAGAGCGGTGACTGGATTTTTAAATAACTCCTCTACCAGGATGGCTTTTCTAGATGCGTACATGTCGATTCTCAGCTGTTGCAAGCTTGCTGAATTGACAGAAGCAAGAACTTGTTTCGCTTCAATCAATTTGCCATCGGCTAGAGAAGCAGACAGATTTTTCCATGAAGAATCAATTTTATTCAAATTTGCAATCTGAGATTTGTTATCTCTGAGAAGGCTGCGCAAAATATTGAACTCCTGATCGATGGTTTTTGCATTATTCTCATCAGACCTTATTCTGACAGGCAAGCCCGAGGATTCAGACTCAATTAGCTGCATCAATGAGTTGTCCCAGGACGTCGCCATCAAGGTGAATAACCAATTTAAATGTCCGATAACTTCTTCGTTGCGATATTCCTTGACGATTAAGCTCTCGGACCGGTCCACGATCAAACCGTAACAGCAGACAAAGGCAAATTGAATGAACAGTGGAATCGCCAGACAAAGTAGACCCTTGTTGGTCAAAGATGAGCCAAAACGCCTAAAAACATTCGACAGTTGCATAGTCTAATATTATCTCTAATGTGTCAGCATCATTCAGAACGTCCTTTGAGGAGGATTTATAATGGCTAAAGTACTGGTTGTCGAGGACGAAAGCTTAATCGCTGAGACTATAGTACATAGCTTGAATTGTAATCACTATGACACTGAGGTCGCAGAAGACGGGGAAACGGCCCTGGAAATGCTTTTGTCGAGAAAATATGACTTGGTTATTCTTGATTGGAATCTTCCTAAAATGAGTGGTCCTGAAGTTTGCCGCAGATATAATTCTTCCAAAGGTAATACATTGATCCTGATGCTGACGGGTAAAGCTTCTGTCAACGACAAAGTTGAGGGATTGGATGCCGGTGCAGACGATTATTTGACAAAGCCGTTTGATTTGAGAGAACTTCATGCAAGAGTGAATGCGCTACTCAACCGAGCAGGTTTGAGACAACGCGATAATTTATAGAACAGTCCGTGGTGTGCGCTATAAGGTATAGGTCATATCGGAACAGCAGAGAGAGTGCAACGCTTCTTTTGGATAAAATTGACACTAGCGCTAAACAACATCGGTGCCGCCTCGTGCACACATTGCAAATGGCCTATTCAGGAGAGCTCGCAGCCGCTCTTGCGTACGCCGGACACTGGCGATCGGTTAGAGAGCAACTGCAACGGGAAGCCATTCATCAAATAGAATTGGACGAATGGCACCACCGTCGAATTCTATTGCGCATGCTCAATGATTTAGGAGAAAGGCCAATTGTCTGGCGAGACTGGATGATGCGTATCCTGGGATACAACATCTTCTTTGGTTGTTTTGTAACAGGATGGTTCTTGCCGATGTATTTTGCGGGACGCCTAGAAGATGGGAATATTTTGGAATACAAGCAAGCAGCAGAGCATGCTCGTTGTCTCGGTATGCTCGCTCTTGAATCTGAGCTTTTAGATTTTTCTTCTAAAGAAGAAGAGCACGAGGCTTATTTCTATCAAGCAGTGCAAACCCACTGGATGTTGCCTTACGCGGTTAAAATCTTTGGTTGGGGTGCGCTGCCCAAAGCTCTGCACGAAATTGTCAAACTTCAGAATCCGAAAGATCGCTTTTAAAAACGCGAAGAAAACGTTCTGATCCCATGTCATGTCTATGTCAAACATATGAGTATATTGTTAATACCCGCCAATGATTCAGACGGTGTTATGAGCATCATTTGAGTCGTTAAATCGTTTTGATGAACCGAGCTCCTCCTCGGTTCATCATTTTTTTGCCTGTTTTAACTTTGCCTAAAAAGACAAATAAAAACAAATTGCAACAGGAAGAAACACATATTCTTCCTGTTGCAATATTGTCTTGGGAACGCCCCTATTCCGGGTCGCAGAATGATTTGTCGAGAGTCCAATAGTTCGTTTTGACGGCGAACGATTCGAACATATCTGGCACACGGGCGACGAAGTGCGCAAAAGGAACGCCGTCCACATTGACGTCGTTGAACTTTCCTTCCTTGCTGGTCAACGTCACTTTGACGTTCAATCCAGCTTCGCAGACGAAGACAGCAAAACGGGTTTTGCGCGGCTCGCTTTGGAGAGGCGTGAAAAAGCCTGAATCGCCGTAAGTCTCAAGCAGGAAGTTCTCGAGCTTTGCTCTGGCCTGCAACAGCTGGTCGAAATCCAGCGGCGCAGTGCCGGAATCGTAAACGGGCTTGCGCCGATTGAGAACTTTCTTCGCCGCTTTGCCGTCCACGTAGTACACGTAGTAATATGACGGCTTGAGCGTGAAAAGAAGGCGTGAAAGATCTTCGCCGTAGCCTTCGTTATAGAACGAAAGGTGCTCGAAGAGGTCTTCTCTCATGTCGGCAATGACGCGGCGGTCACGTTGTTCGGCAGTCTCACCTTCGAAAGCGAATAGTCCTTGCATCTCTCCATGGCGTTGCACGAGGGTCTTAGCCGTCTGAACTCCCCACACATAGCGCGGATTGCTCCCTTTGGCAGCCCATTTGATGATCGCTGCATGCTCTGGATGACTTTTGATAATCGGTCGCAAATCGAAACCGATCACCTCGACGTTTTTCTGCTTTTTCATGACATTACTTTCTTGTATGAAAATAGTTCACTCGAGTCTAAGCAACAACGACTGTCGCGAATAATTGAAATTCGCGACAGTCACTGTGGGTGTCGGACGAATTTAACGACCGAAGAACTGAGTTTGCGCCGGAGGAACGGGCAGATCAGAATCGATGATCGCGGGCTTTAGTTCGTCAGCATTAATGGCGGATTTGAGACCTTCGGTCTGAGCATGCGTTTCCACAGGCGGAGGATTGCCCGAGGCTGGCACATACTGCACTTCCGAAAGCGTTCCGTCGGCTCTATAGAGGTAGCTTGCTTTGGCGTACGCGGCACCATTGACGGTGACGTTGCTTCGCTGCTCCGCCTCCATGTATTTGCCGTCGGAGCTCATTTTGTAGACCGCCGTGATGTTGGCCTTTGCATCGAGATCGCGCACACCGACAAATTGCAGATTGGCGGCTTTATCTGCAATCCGGTCATAACTGAAGACCTGATCGTAGAGTTCCACTTTTCCGGTTTTGTCGAAGAAGGCAACTTGAATGTCGGTTGGATTGATCGTCACCACGTGGTCGATGGTATCGTCGTCTCGGAAATAAGTCGCCGAGGTGACAATGAAGTTGTAGTCCGCTTTCATCCGCACCTTGGTGGTGCCGGCGACATAAGCGGTGATGGTGCTGTTTTGACCATCGGTTCGACTGTTGTCCTGCCACAGTGGCAAGTGTTTATCCGGGTCGAACGTTGTCTTGAGCACGTTGGAGACGCCGCGCACCATGGTCGAGATGGGGAATCCTTCGTAGGACTTCACTTCTTCCTGGGTCAGGACGCCATTTTTGTCGGTGATGCGATGCCTGGAGATATTCTTGTTGGCGAAGAAGAAGTTTTCTTCGTAGCTGCCATCGGCCAGTCTGGTCGCCGTTTTCTGCGAGGTCTGGTCAATGAAGCGAACGTCTTCCGAGGCAAACTTTTGATCGCTATCGAAATAGATGCGAGCGTACAAAGCCGGACTCGATGTCGCATTGACGCCTGCCTGCGGGGCAAGTGTCTGTTTGTCGGTATTGACAGTCAGTTTGAGATGACCGTCGGCTTCCTTCTCGAAAGAAAATTCGCCATTACTGTCTCGGCCCACAAATGATGCGACATCTGAGGCCGTCGGACAGGTTTGTTCGAATGTCCATCGGTTCGAAAAGGGAAAACGTGGCGGCGGTACCGGAAAATATTCCAACACCAGACTCTCACGATTTTTCGTCCAGAAAACCAGCCGCAAGTGCTGGTTAGTCAGGCAGATTTCATCGTACTGAATGAAACCATCGAGGCCTGAGTGACGAATGTCGGTCAGCTCGTAGCTGCCTCTGTTGAGGAGCGTGGAGATCGTGGGGCTTGGTTGTGCCATGACAGGCAGCTGGGGTGCTGTGACTTGGTAAGTCGTCACAAAGACACCAGCTGCTAGCACTAGCAAAGCCAGCCCGCATAGCAGGGTTCTTTTTAGCATGGTGCACTCGTTTGAGTTTGGAGCACGGGATAGTGTGGTGATGAAGGCGAGCGTGAGGATTTCACACCCGCCTCCATCGTTTGAGAGTTTGCTGGCACAGACCGCAGTTAGTCCTGCAGCGTTTCTTCTTTTGCAAGCAGAGCCGCCACGTCACGCTGTACTATTGGATGATATGAAGACTGGAACCGCTCAAAGAGAGCGCGAGCATCCTTCTTACCATCTTCGGTTTTGACCATTTCTTCAAACAACGGCAGAACGAATTTACGCCGGCCTACCGTCGCCAGAAATTCTTCGAGCACAGGACGCGCAGCCTCGTACCCGCAGCGCACCGCCATCATCAGCCACTGATGGAGAATCTCTGAATTGCCGGTTTCACTGAAGTGAAACTTGCTGTCCAGCAGCTCCATCTGTTTCGCGGACGCGCCTTCCAGAGCGCCCAGGAAACGCAACCACGCATGTGTTGACCAGTCCTTCGAATCCATCGAAGTGAGCGTGCTCGTTTGTTTAGAACTTTTGAACGAACGCGCGGCTCGACTGACTTCGACAAAACTCTTCGAATGCAGTTGCGAATGTTTGGGAAGACCAGGCTCGTACAGCCACTGATGAACATTGATCTTGGCAGCAGCCAGCTCGTTGTTCGCAAGCAGATGTTCGTGAAGGTATTCTTCAAACTGCGCAGTCGTGATGCTTTGAAACGAGAAGTGCTGAAAATAGCTGCGCATAAAGCGGTCGAAAACGCGCCTGCCGAAAGCCTTTTCGAGGGTGAGCAAAAAGAGATAGCCCTTCTCGTAAGGTACATCCGTCATACCGTCATCGGGGTCGCGTCCAGAGAGATCGATGTGCAGGATTTGATCGCTCGGTGGCAATTTCTTCAGTTCAGCCAGAAGCGCTTCGCGCCCCAGCACCGATTCCATCGCCGCACGTTCTCTGCCATAGAGAATCTCGAGCAAACGTCGCTCGAGATAAACGGTCCAGCCTTCGTTCAAGTAAAAGTCAGCAGCTGTGGCGTTTGTCACCTCATTGCCAGCTTTTGCGTGCGCGAGTTCGTGCACCATCACTGCTACAAGCGAACGATCGCCTGCGAGCAATGTTGGAGTGACGAAGGTAAGGCAAGGATTTTCCATGCCGCCGAAAGGAAAGCTAGCAGGCAGAATGAGCGCATCCCAGCGACCCCAAGGATAGGGACCGACGAGTTTCTCCAGCGCTTCGAGCATCTTTTCCATGTCGTGAAATTCGGCAGCTGCCTTTTTCAGAACATGCGGTTCTGCCCAGACTCCGGTCCGCTTGCCGAGTTTCGCAAAGGCCAGTTTGCCCACAGCGAGAGCCAGTAGATAAGGCGGAATGGAATGAGGCATGCTGAAGCGAAACAGATTCGGGCGTCCAGTGGGCTTTTGTTCAGCCGACATGAGCGCTGTGAAACCTGCTGGTGCCTCGATCACGGCTTCGTAGGTGATGCGCACGCCCGGTGAATCCTGCAAAGGAATCCAGGTGCGCGCAAGAATCGCCTGTGACTGAGTGAAGAGGAATTTCTCGCGCGACTCGGTTTTCGGCAGCCACTGGATGGCTTGCGAATCCTTGGTCGTTTTGTACTGGATGATTACTTCCAGCGCATCTTCGGGCAGCTTGATGATAAGCGGCGTGCCGAGGATAGGATCGGGACGACCGAAGTGAAACGGTGCCGGGCACGATGAAACGTGCGGACCGATGTATGTCACTTCTGAAACTTCAAGGCCCTTGGTGTCGAGCACCAGAGGCGCGCCTTGCGGGCAATCGGCCGCGCGCTCGAGGCGCAAGGTGGCGATGCCGGAAAGCTGTTCGTTGTCGAAATCGGCAAGCAGATTGAGTTTGACGTGGGTGACTCTAATCTGCTCAGGATTGCTCACAGAGTGGCAATCATGTGCCGAATGCAGATGGTTGGCGAAGCATTGATGCATGACAGACCTCTCGGTAAGCAATTCTGGTTGAGGAAAAAAAGAGGCGCCGGTAGCAACCACTACAGGCGCCTCTGCCGCTTTACTTTAGCAAGTATCGAGGCGTTTGCCGAAGCTTACTTCTTGTCGGGAGCAGGCGCGCCCGGCAAGTCGATGCCCTCTTCGTGACCGGTCTGGAAAGCGGTGTCGGTCTCGACGGAGGTGACGAGCACCTTCATCTGATCGAGCGCCGCCTGACGGTGCACGACCTGCGTGCCGATGCGGGCTTCGAGATTGTCGCTCGGGAAGCCCATCATGCGGATGAACATCGGCTGAATCAGACCGTCATTTTGCCAGGTCTGGTAATCGCGGATCTTGTCGCGGAAGATGATCTGCGTCTGCTTGAAGTGTTCGCGGAAAGCGAGATCCTTGTCGATGATGCGATCATAAATGCTCGCATCGACGTTGGGGATGGCCGCCTGGAGCGCGATCATGAACGGACTTCTGCCGCCGGTTTTCGGATCGATCGTGGCAGCGAGCGTGCCGCTCAGACCGTCTCTGATGACCTTGTCGACATTCGCAAACTTGATGTTGGAGATGCCGACGGCCTCCTTGATTTCCTTGACGCCCGTGTCGAGTTCGACCTGGTCGTCCTGATACCCGGTGCTGAGACCTTGCTCCATGACGACGCCGGTGTGCTTGATCGAGCTTGCGAAGCCGAACATGCCGATGCCGCCGATGACGACTGCGCCAGCGATAGCGGCGCCGATGATAAGACCCTTAGCCATTTGAGTTCTCCTGAGTAACAAAGTTGGTTGATGCAGAGGTGAAGGGGTTGGAATAAGCGTGAAACTTAGCCGCGATAAGTGACGCGAGACAAGGCTGCGCGTGCGACCGGATGGTAGATGGCAAAACCCCAGGCTGCGCATGAGGCAAGCAGAATACCGAGCAAGATAAGCACATACTCGGTCGTCGTCGGTTGGATTTCGCGCAGCAGATAAGCAAAGCCCTGACTTTTACCACTCGAATCCTTGCCGCCCATATGTTCTCTCTGGAATTTGTGAGGACCCCAGAGAATCGATTGCAGTATGCCATCACCGATGGTGATGTTCACACCGTTGCCATGGAGCGTTGCTTTGGGATTGCCGAACAAAGCATCAGCATCAAGAGGCTTGCCCTTGAGCTCGTTTTGCAAGTCCAGCATCAGACTTTCGTTGCCGATTGGCATGCCGGTTGAAGCTCTTGCCCAGCTGATGGTTTTGTTGTCCTTGGTGCCAAGCACCAGGAGTAGACCATTTTTGGAGAGAGCATCGCGCCCGAATGCGTCCGACTGCCAGTAAGACAGCAGCGCGAGCGCGTATTCGTCAGGGTTTGTGACCGTGTTGGCGTTAACTATGACGACATGCAAATCGCCTTGCAATTGCGAACCGAAAGCAGCGTCGAAGCGATTGCTCGCATCACCCCAGTCACCAGAACCGTTCGCGCCAACGAAGTAGACGCGATTGAGCCAGTAGAAGGGCACGATGTTGCCGTTGATCGCAGGCAGCAATCCAGCCTTTTTGTAAGACTCGATGGCGTTGCTGTGATTCTTCAGCGATGTCGTTTGCGAGGCGAGGATGTAGTTGTCGTAGCTGTGGCGAGCAGTAACCGGACCTGGCTGATTGGCGTCGAGCCTGGCTTTGACTTGCAGCCAGAAATCGGGCACGCCTGAGTCGTAATTGGAGGGCACGTAGACGCCCCAGCGATAGCGATGTTCGTTGGGATTCGTGGGCAGATTGTGTGGAGCGATGGTGAAGGGACCAACAGTCGAATCGACAGTGAATGTCCACTCTTCGGTCGTATAGGGACAGTGGTGGTATTCAGTGTGCGACTCTTCGTCGTGGTGTTTACCATCTTTGTCGGTATATGCCTCCTGGTCTACGACCTTGTAGGGGTCGCAGTCATATTCGTGATAGCAGGAACCATCGCGCGTACACGAAGTTACATCCCAGTTGGCTCTGGTCTCAAAACCGCCGAGATTTTCATGATAGGTGATGGCACTCTGAATCGCGAGTTGCGACATGCCCCAGACGAACAATGGCACGAACACCACCATCATTCCGCCTGTGAGGTAGTAGAACTCCTTGTTGGTGAGCTGTTTGTCGTGGTTGGTGGCATCGAGGTAATATTTCGCCCCCAGCCCGACAAGCAGCACGATGATGGCACCGTACAGTATGAGCAGCCCCATTTGATGAGCTCCTTCAAAGTTAGATGTGGCAAGGTTGATAACACGGTCGCGCTACGAGCTGACTCCTCCTGACTGACAAAAACTGTCGTCGGAGATCGTGCGAAGATGGAGGGGTGGATTAAAGGTGGAAAGGTGTTAGAACGTTTGGGCTAAATTGAAAAGAGACATCATGAGCTTAGCCAAGAGCTAATAGTAATTGCCTCTTCTTTGAGCTTTTAATTTCTTATCTAAGGCGCTAAAGTGCTTCGATCAGGCTAATTCACGGTTAGGATGCCTTAAGCTATCGTCAAGAGGTGGCGCGGCTGGCGCTAAATCTTGATAACATCCTCGGCGTATTTTCCCCAGTGACCAAATCGTCGTCAAAAAGTAACTTAGTCTTGTGGAATCACATGAGGCGCCGAAAGAACCGATGCGAGCACTGGATTTATATACCGAGAAAAATCTTCGCGATGGCTCTCCAGATAAAATAGCCGCCAGTAAAGCCTTTGGTCACGAAGTAAACGGCATCAGCTTCAGCACCGGCAGCGACTTCACCCGGTTTTCTGGCACCAACGGTAATGTAAAAAGCAGCGGCTTAATGAGCGTTTTTACTGATTTTGGCGCCACCAAAAAGAGTTTGCAGCAGCGCGACAAAGTGGCGCTTGCTTCAGTGGCTATGTGTAATCCACTCATGCTCCTTGGCTTAGGCGCCGGAATGGCCATCGCCGATGAATTTAAGCTTGCTCGTGAGCGAGCGTTACTGAAGCGCAATCCCAACGAAAATGAAGAGATTTATCGAGCGGGCACTTTGCGCGAATTGAAATTGCAAAAGGAAAAAGAAGGAAAGGAAAAACCTGAGTTTAAGCCTAGTTTGGACGCATTGACCATTTCATTTCAAATGTCTGATGAGGCTATAACAGGAAAAATTGTCGGCAAGCCTAAATTTAAGAAAGACAAAGTTAGCATCACTCGTGGTGTCACAATGATTGAAAGAAGTGAGCGGTCCGAGCGAGTTGAAGCTCCCGTGGCCAAGCAAGCTAAAGACGTCACAGCCATCAAGAAATTGCTCAAGCAACAGCAAGCTCTTAAAGATTTTCTAGAAAAATTTAGAGGCAAACTAGATCTACAAACAGTCTCCAGTTTGATGGGGCAAATGGAAAGACTGGACAAGTCGCTGGCTCGATTCGGCTATTGAGCATTACTGTGATAAGCCTCTTCCTCGTGGGGTGGATAGGATTTGCCAAAACACGCATTGAGCAAGCAGAAAGGTTACGAGAGCGGTATTGAAGAATGATCGAATAGGTTAACAGGGATCGTACTTGAAGTACCAAATAGCACGTAGTACTTGGCCAAAAAAGCGTTTAATAAAAGTGACCTCGCAAAGCCACTAAAAAGAAGGCGTTACCACAAAGTAACGTGGTAACGCGCTCCGCGACGCCGAACTGGTCATGGTTTCAAAAAGAGGTTCAGAAGGCATTTATGAGACGAGTTTAGCGCTACTAACCCAGTTTTTGCGGCACCTCTACTCAACAGTACTTATCTATTTTTTCGCCATGCTTTGCCGAAAATAGTTGAATAAAAAAAGATCCGCTCAACATGAAATGTATTGCGGATCTTTTGATTTACTTGGCTCTTACTGTGTATCTCTCGGTGTATCGCAGGTGAAATCAAGCAACTGCAGATTGGCGGGAGAGCCGTCATCTGCCCATTGGATGATGGTGTTCTCGACTTCGGTGACGGTGTCTGCAGCTGGCGCATTATCCAGTTTGCTCCAGGAGCCACCCTTAGGCAGAACATAAACATCGGGTATACAGCTTGGCACAAACGCTGAGCCGTCTTGATGCGAATAGAGATACCAAATGTTGTCACTGCCCATGAAGGCGAAGGTGCCATCATTGAGAAGTTCAGCTTGGCGCCACGGATGGGTGACTCGATGAGTCGTTGTAGCGTGTGGCGATGCCGAGCCGTGCGCGAAGCTTGCTTCGGCCGAAAGGAGGCTGGCCGATATGAGTGCGAGAGCCGCAATTGCAGTCTTGAATTTTTTCACAAATATTCCTTGGTAGAAAATCAATATGTAAAAAGGTGACATCCGCGCAAGCGCTAAGTTCACGCAGATGTCTCTTCATGTAGTTCAGGCGTGATGGAGAGGAGCTACTTTTTGTTCGTGTCGACCTGGCTGTCGTCGTCATTTTTGCCCTGCACAGCGCGGGACATCACGCGGACGGCGTTAGCCGCTTTTCTCCAGGCAAAGCCGATGTATGGTCCGACGACGTTGATGACATCTGGACCGGCCCAGGCAACGAGACCCAGTCTGAATGCCTGGAAGAAGCCGTCGGCCGCCCCATTGGCAGTGAATCGGACAACTGTTTGCCAGAATGGGCTCAGGTTGAGAAAGTCCTGACCATTGAGAGCGGTGAAAGCAGCATGCAGACCTGTGACGAAGCCTTGGATAACGCAGTAAACAAGGACGGAAATCGCGATCTTGGCGATTCGTTTGTAATCCGGCGGCGGGGTGCCGTCGTTGCTTGGACTGTTATCGTGGGGCGGCGAAGGCGGAGTGACTGGCGACGGCTGGGGATCCTTGGGTGTAGGAGCCTCAGCAACTTCGATTTGATTGGACATGACGTGCTCCTTGATGAGGAACTTTGAAATTAAGCGCTGCCCTGATCTTGTGTTAGACCTGTGCGACACTTTGAGATTGTTGGTGGGTGTGGATTTTTGCGGCGGGCGGCTAAAAATAAAATGGGGAATGGCAATTGGTTGTCATCAAAAGCTTAAGCCTTCGACTGTGCCTGATGCAGCAATGTTAGAGTCGGTTTATGCCTTTTTGCCGACTGTTCAATTAGAGGAGCTTCGCTAGCTTTGTTAATCGGTGCCATGTCCGCGTCTTTTGAAGAAAATCAGTTTACGTTCGTTATCGACGCTGTATTCATAGGCGTTGTAAACCGATTGCCCAAGCAAAGGCTTGCCCAGACCATCGTCATCGTGCACTGAAATCAAAACATTGGTTTTATCGATTGGGCCAAAGCGCACATATGGCACTCGGAATTGTGAACATTGACCGGCGCCTGTCACGCCGTAAGTCTGGGCCTTGACCGCATCTATTGGAATTGAAAAGCCGAGTTTTTGAAATGTGTTCCTGCCAAAAGAAATGCCGTCTGCAGAATTACCGGTGTCGAACCAGCATGGGCAGTTGCGTCCATTTATATTAATGACCACAAGCATTTTGTCTGGTGCTTCAGGATCCCAGCTGAAAGGCACTCCGGTTGAGGCGGTGACATCATTTTGGACGCCTTTTCTGACGAACGATATGCGATGAGCGGGGTAATCAATTTTGTACTGGAAATCTTTGAAAAAACTCTGTCCTAAAAGCGGGTTCGCTTGATTGTTGTCTAAAACTGAAATTGGCAATCTGCGCACAATTCGTCCGACCTTAACTTCACACGGGACGCGCCAGACGTCGACAACAGAATTATTTGAAGACCCTGCTGTGCGTGCGTCTGGTCTTTCGCTCATGTCGAGCTTTAAACCCATTTCGGCTAATTGATTCTTACCAACGACGACGTCACCAGCCCCGGTATCAAACACAAGAGTCACAGGATGCCTGTTAATTTCAGCTGCGACCAGAATTTGAGTACCAGAGCCAGTAAAATAAATATCTTCTTGCGCTGGTAGGGCAGCCAGTTCATCCGCGCTTGGTACATAGCGACCGCGCCTGCCGCTGCTTGACTGGGTGGGCATGGAAGCTGATTGACTGCTAGAATTTGTGGTGCGTGAGCTTGAAACTACGGAGTTCGTGCTTGAGGGTGACGCAGCAGAGGCTATGGTTGAGGCCGGTAATGGAGAGGCGAGATTGATTTCATTGAGAGAAATAAGAGCGCGTCGCCCCGCTTCTGAATCTGGTGATTGCGAACTCAAATAAGTAAATATTGTGCGCGCTCGAGCGTAGTCTTTTTCCCGCTGACAACATAATCCCAGGTAGTAGTAAGAGTTTAGATCGCTGGGGTTGTTTTTGACTTGTGTCGCAAAATAAGTCTCAGCCTGCCTGTAGCGCTGAGCTTTAAAGAAAGTGACGCCTTGATCGAAATTGCTGTTAGCGGCAGGAGCAGGTAAAGACAGAGCCATGCAGAGCGATGCAATGGCATAGGACGACCAGACAGGCTTATTGAGAATCAAAACGCTTCCGCTCCAGAACCAACATGCTCTGGTTATTGTATACCCGCAAGAATGCTGGCTAGAAAACCTTTTTGAAAAACTTTTTGGTTTCTTTGATGCCTTTCTTTGTGCCGCCGACTCCTTCCTTGACGCCCTTTTTCGTGCCGCCGACTCCTTCTTTGACGCCTTTTTTCGTGCCATCAACAGCATAGCCAGCTTGCGCAGGCACTGTGGTAAAAACGTATAACGCGAGAGCAAGGATTAATGCTGCTGGTCTGGTCGGATTATTTTTCATCATTTTCTCATTCAAAATTTTGTCTTGTGATCATAAAACAAACTGCGCATTGAATGTCGCAAGATTAGCCAAAATGTTTCTGTTTATTTTTTTTAGGCAAAGTTTTGTCAAAAAAGTGATGACAAATTAGGAGGCGTCATCACTTCAAACTCTGTTACTGCTTGCGCTTCATCGGCAGCCAGGTGCGCCCACGCCACGGTATTTCTTCGAGAAGATAAGCCGTCGCAAAGGAGCACGCGAAAATGACCAGTCCACCAAAAAGGCTTGAGGCAAAGGTCGCACCGTCGGTGAAAAGGTAACTGGCAACTCCGAGCGAAAGGCTGGTGGCAAGCCAGAATCCGAGATACTGGATCACACGTCCGGTCTGAATCAAACCGAAATATGCTCGTGTCGCCGCCGTCACCAGTGTTCCCAGAAAGACACTGGCAGTCCCGGATACAACGACTACAGCGGTAGTGCTTAAAAGCGAAGAAGACTGAACTATACCAGCCATCGTCGCAAGTAATGTCATGAACATGAAGATCACGACCATCATCACTGCGTGACGACGAGGAGAAAGATGAGGCGTTTTGAGCTTCGGAATGTTGAACATGGCACTTTTTCTCTCATTGGGAGCGAAAACGACGTACAGCAATTACTCGCTGTACGTCGCATTCACCGCGTCTGCAGATATAAGCTCTTAGTGGCAGGGCCCCTTGGTCTTGCAAGAGCCCGACGGCCCGCAAGAACCACGAGTGCCACCAGCTTCCTTGTTTTTTTGACGACTTTCGGATATGGCATGAAACTGCCAGAACCCGGTTGTGAGAAACAAAATGCCGGCGACGCCAAACATGATGACCCAGAGATTCTCCTCGGCGGTCGATAGGAATCTGGCCACACTTCCAATGACGAAGCGCAGAAAGTTAAGAAAGCCTCCGTGGCTTTTGGTGTGGTCAGCGGTCAGCTCGGTCGAGAGGAATGGCGGTATCTCCGGTGGTGCCACTTCCGGTGCGGCCTTTGGAGGGGCTGCAGCAGGCGCCGTGGCTGGAGTGGCAGTTGGAGCGGCAACGACAGCCGGATCTGCTGGGGCAGCAGTCTGACTGACCGTGGTAGTAGCAGCGGTGAGTATGGTCTCATGCCGAGCGAGGCCATTGTGTTTGGATGGTTGGGGCTTGACGACGAATGGAGGCAATCGCTCCACCGACATATGCGCATCGCTGATTGATAATGCCGGTGCAGGCGGACCTGTATGACCAGCAATCACAGCAGTGCCAACCATCAAGCCCACCACAGTGCCAATCACTGCAAGTGAAGTCCTGATCATGGTAACTCCTTTTAGTAGGAAGAACAGCAGGAGCAATCTGCCAAGCTCAAGAGCCTGACAGATTGCCTGTTTTGAACGTCGGTTGTTTTCTGCCCTTCAACTAAAAGTTCTTGGGCATCGGCACAATTTTCTTCAAGTCGGCATAGAGATCGTCGAGAGCCCGCTCGCTCAGATTGAACGGACGGTCGGTACGAGCCCAGTGCACAGCCTGAAGGTTGCCGATCACTCTGATGATCGTGTCAAGCTGAGGATTGCCCTTCATGCGGAATTTGATTTCCTCAAGAGTGGCCGATTCCTGCACGATGTACACGCGCAACGCCGCTTCAATCTTCTTGACGAACTCCGGACTCATGCGACCGTAGTCCTTAGCGTCGTTGAAGACTTTGCGGAACACCTTCCAGGCAACCTCTTCAGCCGGAATCTTGCGACCCGGACGAACGCGATTGAGCCAGAAGACGAAGCGTTTTACCGACGGCCAGAAGATGAAGAAAACAGCTGCCGGCACAAGAAACCACATCGCCCAGGGCGACCTGACGGTAGCCTTGTCGACATTGCCTTCCTGCAGCTGGTTGCCATTGTCGGCGGTGTTGGAAGTGGTGACGACAAAGTCAGGAGTCGTCAGCACTTTCCAGTTTGGCTGCTTGGTGTTGGGCGGCACGTCGACCGCGTACTTCAAATCCAGGTTGAAAGCGATATCCTTGTCCGTCTTGAATGTCTGGACCGGAAGCACAATCTTGTAGATGAAGACGGTCTTTTCTTTGTTTGCCGGCTGCGCCTTCAGCTCGATGTCCATGTCTTTGACGACCTGGAAATCAGAGCCGGAGAAGCTGAGCACGTTCTGACGCAGTGAGCCGAAGTCGATCAAAATACCGGCATCGGCCTTGATCAACACCTGGATGGACAGCAGCGCGCCAATGCGATTTGCGAACGGCTGATCCATCATTACTTGCATGCTGACACGACCGTGCTCGCAAGTCTTCGGCATGGGATTCTTCGGCACCAATGTGGTGGCATCGGTGTTCGTCGTTGCGCTGCCTGCGTCAAAGAATATGCCGAGATCCGGTGGCAAAGCCACGGACTGAGCGGCAGCAGGAGCTGTAGCCGAACAGGGATCCGGCTTTTTGTCAGGATCGTCGGCGGCCGCTGCAGCAGGGTCTGCAGGATCCGGCGTCGCACCCATCATCTGACCAAGCACCGCAGAAGCGCCGGGCGTATTGACAGGGGCAACGCCCGGTACCGTCGATGGTGCAGCCACTGTGGGGCCAGAGCCCGTCAGTGGACCGGTGACCGGCGCGACGGGCGCACCAGTTGGCAAGGCTGCAGGCTGGGGAGCGCCGAAAGCAGAAGCGGTCGCACCAGCAGCCAGCAGGAGAGCCAGGATTGGAAGTAGTTTCATGGGATTTCTCCTTATTGGCGATGCAGTGTGAACAGCATCAGCATTTCCGGGATGGCCAGCTCGCGCTGAGACGTGTAGAACACTCGCCATTCGCAGCGGGCGTCGCGGAAGAATTTGAGTAATTCCGCAAGTTTAGCTGCAGCATTTTGAGCGAACTGGGCGCGAGTGGTGGCGCTCAGCCAGATGGTTTTGCGCTGACCGGTGGTGACGTCTTCCAAAGTGCGGAAGCCGGTTCCCGGAGGCAGTTCACGTTCGCGATCGTCTCTGGTCACTGCGCATATAACGTCATGCGCGGAGGCCGCTCGTTTGATTGCCACCTTCTCTTCGTCTGAAAGATTGATGAAATCTGAGACCAGAAATACCAGCGAACGTTTGCTTGGCAAAGCACGCAAGGCCTCAATGAGACCGCTTTTGCCTTTGATAAGCGGGGCATCTTCTGGTGCCTCAAGGACCGAGACGATGGCTGGAATGAAAGCCGTTTTGGGCATTGAGGGCCCAACGCGAACTTCGATGCGAGTTTCGCTGTGAGTGATCACTTCTACGCGGTCTTCGGTTTTTTCCGCTGACCGCACCATGGCGCCGACGCACTCAGCGGCGAGGCGTATTTTATCGACACTGTCTGCACCGAAAAACATGCTCCGGCTGACGTTGACGATTAACTTCACGGGAATGTCGCGTGGTTCTGTATTGTGGATGGTGAGCAGCTCTGCGTCTTCGTCGCCCTGGGCATAAGCTACCCAGTCAATTTGACGCGGATCATCGCCTGGCTCGTATGGCTGGCGTGAGTCGAGCTCATACCCGTTTGGACCGCGTGAGCTGCTTTTACGCTCACCTTGTCCGGGCAGGGGATTGAGGGACTTCCAACGAACTGGAATGGCAACGCCGCAAACCAGCCTGCTCACTTCTTTGAGAGCAATTTGAGTGGACTTCTTCATTGGATTACTCCTGAATTGGTTAGGGAGCTTCAAAGGAGAAGTGGCTCAAGAAAGGACACGGTGCCGCGCCTTTCGCTGGTTGCAGTGGTGCCGCTTGGTTTGTTTTTGCATTTCTGCGCCAACAACCAAGGGCACCACCGGAGCCTGAGCTTACTTCCTGTTCGAGCGCACTTCGATCGGCTTGACCCGATCGAGGATTTTGGAGACGAACGAATCCACGGTCATGTCGTTCATGACTGCCGGATTGAGGATGATGCGATGACGAAGGACGTCGCGTGCGACGGCTTTGACGTCATCATCGCTGATGGTGTCGCGGTCGTTGCAGTAAGCCCTTGCCGCCGCGAAATCACGCATGGCAATCTCCGCACGCGGCGAAGCACCAAGCTTGATCGATTCGGAGAGAGACTTGGCTTCGTTGCCGTGCACTCGAGCAAAGCTTTCATCCGACGGGCGGGTCGCCCGGGAGATGTCGACGATGTATTCGAGGGCGCTATCCGACACGTTGTCGGCGATGCTCATCACCTCCGCACGAGCAGCCAAAATCTCGGAGACCGAGATAACGTGCTGCAGAACGGCCTTCTTCCGGCGACGCAGCATCTGCAGTGCGTCCTTGCGCGACACGTAGTCCATGGTCACTTCCACGGAAAAACGGTCGAGCGCGGCTTCGGGCAGCGGATAAGTGCCTTCCTGTTCGATCGGATTGCGAGTCGCAAACACGAGGAACAACTCGGGCTGCAAGAACTCCTTGTCGGCGATGGTCACTTTGCGCTCCTGCATGGGGCGCAGAATGGCTGCCAGAGTCTTGCCCGGCGTACGGTTGATTTCGTCGGGCAAGAAGATGTTCTTGCCGACGATCGGACCTGGCACGACCACGAAGGCATTCTTTTCGCGGTCCCAGACGCGGGAGCCGAGAATGTCCGACGGTTTGACGTCTGGGGTGAGCTGCATCACACCAGAGGTGCTGTCGGCGATCGAGTCCTGCAGCGCTTCCACCAGGGTGGTTTTGCCGGTGCCAGGAATGGAGGTGACGAGAATGTGGCCGTCAGCGAGCAGAGCGTTGATGACCTGCTCTTTCACATGTCTGTTGCCGGAGATGCGCAAATCAAGGTTATCTCGCAGAAGGGCAAGCTTGGGATTTTTGATGGTGGGCATTTGGGTAACTCCTGAAAATCTTGCATTAGGACTAGCGCCCACGCAGACAACAGTCGACGTGAGCGCTTGAGTGGCTGGATTGAACTCAGAGGCTCTTATTCAGCGACTCTGACGGTTTTTTTTGAATCGTCTGCCGATACCACGCAACTGCAGGCATACAACCAGCAGCAAGCAAGGCAGCAAAACGTATTTGAAGATGGGACGGGTGCGCTGCTGCATCTTGCTCGCAGACAGTGTCGACGACCAGTTGATGTTGAGTGGTTTGTCAGCGGTCAAATGCATCGGCTCGGTACCGAACTGGTGGGCCAGATCGGTCATTTCCTGCCAGTGCATCTTCGTCTGACAATTCCCTTCATCATCTTTGTCGGTGCAATTCGGCATTTTGACCCAGCTTTTCGACAGGCCAGTTTGCGGATCGTACACAGGCACCTTTAGTAGATCTTCGCCGCCGACTGCAACGACAATCACTTTGATGTTCTGCGCTTTGATCTTTTCCACTGTCGCGTTGAGCTCTTCGCGTTTGCCGTCGAACTCCCCGTCGGTGAACAGAATGATGACTTTCTGTGTGCCGGGGTGCGGCTCGTGAGCAAAGATGGTCAAAGCCATCGCGAGCCCTTTGCCATAGTCCGAACCATCACCGGGCGACTGACCAACATCGACCCAGCCTTCGCTGAAGTAATAGCCGACGTTCGTGAAGTCATCGGTTAGTTCAATGAGATCCTTGCCGCCGCCTTCGAAAGGAGCAAGCCCGAACTCATTGCCGCCAATTGCTGGCAGCACCTGATTGACGATAGCCATGTTGACGACATCGATGCGTCGTCCGTATGGACCGAGCACCAGCTGTGGTGGCGTCCCGTTCAGGGCTGGCATCAGTGGACGATTGTCCTCAGCAGCCATGCTGGGCGATTCGTCAACGACGGCAACTACCTGCAAGGTGCCTGCAGAGACTTGTGTGGGACTGTCTGGAACTTCAGGTCCTGCCCACGTGAATAATATACCGAAAGCAACGATGCACCACAGGAGCATGCGTGGCAATTCGGAGCGCAGCGTAATGGGTTTGCTGAACTTGCTGACGAGATCTTCTTCTTTGCCGTAAGACTGGCGTGCCATGACCTGGGCTCGAAAGCCCAGGTAAAGCAAGCCAAATGCGGCTGGAACAAGCGCCAGCGAAGCCAGCAGAACCCACGAATGCAAGAATTGCGGAATCATGGGATTCTCCTGTGTTTACATCTTGGTCAAAGGCATGTGACCGGGCTGGCTGTTGGGATCAGCGTCAGGAGCCGGTTTGTCACCCTTGCCGTCTTTGCCGCCTGGTTTACCCTGGCCGCCTTTGCCTTCCTGCTGCTGCAGCTGCGGATTCTGCTGATACAGCAATTCCAGGTCGTACTCGACGACGATGGTGTCATCGGTGTAGGCATCGGCTGAGCCGGCGGGGTTGAGTTCGAGGTAACCCTTCAAAGCTGCCACAGCCTCCTTTGCCTTCTGCATCCGGATGAGGATTTTCCCCTTCTGGAATGAGGCAAGAGCGGCGATGTGTCTGTCGGGCTTGGGATACAAAAACCGAGCCAACCAACCTTCGCCGCCACGGAATTTGTAGACAGCCATCGACGCATCCAAGGCCTTGTAAGCGAAAACAAAAGCTTTCGCCTGGTCTTGGGGCGTTTGAATGGGATTGTCTTCCTCGCCGGCGGCGGACGCGAGCTTGTAAGCCTGCAAACCAGCATCGTAGAGATAGTTCTGCTGATCTTGCCAGGTGCCAAGGGCGCCGCCCATCAGGAAGAGGACGATGCCCACGGCAATCGAGCTCAGTGTCTTGTGGAGCTGTTTGTTCTGGCGAAAAGGCACCTTCTCCTTCTTCGGAGCTGTGCTCTTGCGCTTGTCCTTCCAGATGTGGAAGGCGTTGGCATACGTGCGGGGGTTGAAGACGTTGAGGCCGATCTCCGTGCCCACCGCTGATAAATTTGGCAAACGCAGTTTGCCTTGGAAGTTGGACATAGGGATTCTCCTTAGACGTCTTCGCGAACGAAGGCTGAGAAAGCAAACATGAAGATGAGGATGCAGAAGGTGCCGGCGGCAAACCACGGATAGAGAGGAACGCGGTCTTCCGTGGTGGCGACCGTGGTTTCAGTCTTTTCGATTTCGTCGATCAGCTTGAAGCCTTCTTGCATTTGAGCAAGGTTGCCAACGCGAATGACGCGCCCACCAACGCTTTCCACAAACTTCTGCAAATCTGGAACCTTATCACCAGTCCAGCTATCGCCGACGCCGAGGACGTACATGCGAATATGCTGTTCTTTGATCAGTTTTGCTAGGATTTGTGCGCGTTGCGGATCGATGTTGTCTTCGCCGTCCGTCTCCATAATGAAGACGCGCGACGTTGACTTGCTCATTTTGATGAAGTGATCGATGCTGCATTTGATGCCCCCGGTTTCGGAGTTGCCATCACCGAGACCATCAAAGTTGGTGCCGCCGCCCGAGTACAGGATTTCATCCAGCTTGTTCATCACAGAGCGAAGATTCAATCCAAGCGGCTCGTCGACATAGCAGCGATCGTCGAAGGTGATCAAAGCAATGCGGTCGCCCTTGCGGCGCAACAGAAATTGCCTGATTGCTTCCCGGCTGGCCTGAGCTTTGGTCGGGGGCTTGGCGTCAGCAGCCGCTGGTGCTGGTGTAGCATCCGCGGTGGTGGCAGCAGGAGTCATTGCACCAGGAGCTGCGGGAGATGTCGCAGCGGGAGCATTCTTCAGCACGAAATCTTTCTGCTCGGCCACTTTTAGCGCCTCACTCATGGACCCCGATACGTCGACTGTGATCACGAAGTCGCGAGAGAGCTGAATAATGTACTGAGTCGCTTTGACCAGTTCAGGCTGAGCCAGGGTCAGAGCCATACCGATGATCAAAGTGACCATAGCAAGGCTGGGCAGACGACCAATAAATGGCATCGAGCGAAGATTATCGTGAATGCCTACTTGTGAATGCCCGAGAGTCTTGCGACGCGAACTGGCAAAAAACAAGGCAGGGATGACAGCGAGAGAGAGAAGAAGCCACTTCGCATCCGCAAAAGCGATATTGCCGAAGAGCTGTTCGATTGGCTGGATGATGAAGTGGAACATTTTCTTCTCCTTTGAGAAGTGGGATGAATTCGACAGCCAGCCCGGTCAACACGAGTTGAGGGGGCGGTCGTGGACGGGGACAGTAGTGGTACTTGCAAAAGCTTTAGGTCGAACAGTCGGCTCAAAACACGAGCTTAGGCAGGCACGGAAAACTGTTAGAGGCTGGCTGGAATGGAAAAGGGGGTGAGTTGTTTGTGTGGAGCTAGAAGTGATAATTAGGCTCTTACAAACTAGGCTTATAGTCTTCGTGAATCAAACGCGGACTTGGCCCGTTTTGGTGACAATTGCAGCAGTTGCGCGAGGCGCTGATGCCCCACTTGAAAGCATTGGTTTAAGCGCTATGTTGCGAATTGTATGGCGCTTGTCATCGGTTTGTCTTTTTCGCTTGGAAAGTGTCATCTGGAGAGGCTTTCGGCGCGTCATACCAAAGATCGAATGACAATGTTCTATAGCGCGGCTTCGCGACCGAAAAGCCCTGACAGAAGCCAGTCTGATTGGTCTGATGTCAAGTTTAGTGGTATTGAAGGTCAAATTCGTGGGTCACTTAACAATTTCGCTAATTTGTGCTTTTAATCGGCCAGGATAGTTTTCTTCCGAGGCGAGCCATGTCGCGGGCAGTTACCTATTATTGTATATAGTTGAATGCTTCTGGATTTGGCTGTTATCGTCAGTTATTCATCTCGCATTCGCTTTGTTTTAAAGTGGCCGTCTGCACGAATGCGGGCGTCCAATAATATTCCGCTTGCTCACGATTAGTACACCGAAATGAGGCTATTGAATCGTCGTAAATTGCCGCAGTGCGAATTTACGAGAATTTTTTAGATCGACTAGCGTTGCCTGCGCAACCTTGGAAACCGTTGTGTCAAGTGCTCGGTGGGCGTTTGTATGCCGGAAAGAAAGCGATCGCTTGCTTGATCAATTAGCGCTGATAGCGCTACTGATTGGCAACGGCTTTGAAGCGCAAATATGATTCTATAAATGGATCCAGCTCACCATTGAGAACGTCGTCGACGTGGCTGGTTTCGCATTTTGTGCGAACGTCTTTCACCAATTTATCGTCTAGAACATACGAGCGAATGGCATTGCCAAAAGTTGCCTGGATATTTCCGCCTTTTAGTTTAGCCAGCTCCTCTTCGCGTTCAGCTTGCTTGAGCGCTAGAAGTTTAGAACGCAAAAGCTCTAATGCCAGCGCGCGATTTTGTAACTGACTGCGTTCTTGCTGGCATTTAACGGCGATTCCCGTAGGCTTGTGAGTGATTCGGACTGCTGACTCCACTTTATTGACGTTTTGCCCCCCAGCACCGCCTGAGCGCATCGTATCGACTTCTAAATCGTCATCATCGAGTTCGACTAACGCATCTATGTCATCCATGATCGGGCTGACTTCGACAGCCGCAAAGCTGGTTTGACGGCTGTCATTGCCTTGTTTGAATGGCGACTTGCGAACCAGGCGGTGCACCCCTTTTTCGCAAGAAAGATAACCGTAGGCGTATGAACCGTCCACTTTAAAAGTCGCACTTTTGATGCCCGCTTCTTCACCATCAGATTGGTCAAGCAATTCTGTTTTGTAGTCGTGCTGATCGCACCAGCGCAAATACATACGCAACATCATTTCAGCCCAGTCCTGAGCGTCTGTACCGCCCGCTCCTGCATTTATGGTGACGATGGCCGAACCCTCATCATATTCACCAGAGAGCAAACGCTTAAATTCGAATTTTTCCAATTCATCATTGAGTTTCTTCGCGCTAGCTGTGACTTCTGTTGCAACAGATTCGTCGCTTACTTCCAGTCCGACTTGCAGCAAGACTTCTGCGTCACTGAGATTGGTTTGCCAGCCCTCGAACTGCTTGATCTGGCTATCTAAGCGACTAATGCGTTGATTGACCTTTTTTGCATTTTCTTGATCGAGCCAGAATTCACTCGATTCTGTTTGGGCATAGAGGTCAGCGTATTCTCTTTTTAGTTTGTCTGGGTCAAAGAAATTCGCTGACTTTCGCCAAGCGCTCTCTAAGCATCTCGATTTCTCTTTTCAATTCAGACAGAGTCATTTTTTCGCCTCATTCTTTGCCTCATCATTATATGGCGTCACAGATTGCTCATGGGCCGTTGAGACTGACAGTTCAAGGCACTGTTACTGTATTGAGATCTCAAGCGTGGTGCTACCTGCGCTATCTATTAGTGTGGATGCCTTTGAAGTCGCTCTTGCCAAGGCGGTTTTCAAAATCTCACCAGTTCAAAGTTTTCTGGAAAGTTCCCAAACTTTATTGAACGTTACGGAAATCGTTCAAATGTGGCTTTCGAAGCGGTTCTTGGATGTTTATAGTCGCTGTGGTGCGCGTGGTATTGCCCGAGCTAGCGCGAGCGCTTTTCAACTATTCCGAAATCGCCTTATTGGTAAGCAGTTGCGGTTTTTGGTCGGATTTCAAGTGGTGGCGCGTGTAGTGCCCTTGATGGATCGTCGACAACCCGAAACGCCCGTCCTGCGCGAGCTTTGCTAATCATCGTTAATCTTCCATTTAGGATTGAATAATCGGGCCCGTCGGTGCAGATGGCTACAGGTGGGCACTGTGGGCAGGTCGGCGGTTTCGGTTAACAATTTAGATTTCCATAAGGTTATTGTGTCGTGGGGCGTGAAAGCGTAGGGTCAAAATTATCTTTCAATCTTTTCTTTAGGATTCTTTCAAACCAACACCAGTCAACCCATCGCACCTTCCCACCAACCCAAATTTTGAATGCACTCGTGCCGAGGTCCTACATCATCCATATGTAGTGAAGACATTCTCCACGGTTGCTGTTCGACTGGTCTGGTTTGTCAGTTGATCCCTTCACCCTTATATGCGCATCTCAGTCGTTCGAATGTTCGCTCTTAGTGTTCATTTGAATCTGCGCGCAGGGAGGCATGCATCGAAGATTCTGCTGTCGCAAGTTCACGTTACCCCCTGTTAGCGTGGATGCGCTAGCAAGATCCCCAATCAACCTCTCAGCTCTGAGAATCCTGATAAGGAGGCTAGTATGTCTGAATCCAACGAGAGCGCAAAGGGCTTGAAAATTCGAGCTTTGCGCGGCAAAACGATCAAGTTTGGGGAGTACCTTTGCCGTTGCTGCAAAGAGCCCAAACTGACCATGTCCAACTGGGAACTCCTTACCGACCGCATCAAAGCGGGTGGCACAGCAGACCCCACCAACGACCCGTATGTCAAAGCGATGAAAACGCTCGGCATCGAGTCCTACAATGAATTCGCCGAGATCCGCGGCAGCGAGTCCACGGTCGACCACATCTTCAGGGATGCGCTTGTGGATCAGATGATTGTTTTGCTTGGACCTCCGGGTTGCGGCAAGACCATCCTGACCAAGAAGCTCATCGATCTCCTGAGCTGGACCGAGACCTGGGTGGTCGATGGTTGCCCCAAGGGCTGCCAGGCGATCAATTTGCTGCGCTTTTTCGATTCCGAAAAGACCGTGGTCGAGGCGCTCGGCGACACCTACAAGGGCGACAAGGAAGAACTCGTCAAGTTGTGGCGGCGAGCTTTGCCTCCGTGTGACCACTGCTGGGAGAAGGCTTACGGCACCTACGACAAGCCGAAGGAAGATCCCTCGATCGATGACTTCCATGTGTTGCCGATCAGGCTGCACGTGCGTCCGGGCTACGGGCTTACCGCCTGGACTGCTCAGCCCGACGACAAGGAATCGGTGCCGCTCAAGGCCGCTTTGCGCCAGGGCAATGTCCTGTGCGTGATGCGTGACCCGTTTGCGGCTAAGGGAGCTCAGGCTGGCGCCGTTCCGCAGACTCACATTCTGCTGCGCGCGGTGCAGGAAAAGTCGCTCGACGATTCCACTCCTCATAGCGGTGTGGTCATCGCCGAAACGAATGCCGACGCCTGGTCCGAGTTCAAGAAATCCAATCTTGACCCGGGGGCCTACATTCGCCGCGCCCGCATTGTTCATCACGGCTACAACCGTGTCTTGAGCCGTGAGGAGCTGGCGTACGAGGACCTGCTCAAAGCCCAGGAAACCAAGCCTGCGTTCGATCCGTTCGCCCTGAAGGTGGTGGCACTGCTTGCCGTTGCCAGCCGGATGCGCCCGGAACTGCCTGATCCCTATAAGGATCTCGACCTGCAGACCCGAATCGCTATTAAGGATGGCGATCTGGAGAAGCTCGAGTCGTACTTCCGTAAGAAGGATCCGAACGCAGCCCTCAAAACGTCGACCGTCGCCGGTCGAGCTGCCGCGCTGAAGGAATGGTACGACCAGATGGATGCGGCCGCCGGCAGTGACGAGGGTTTCTCGGGACTGTCGATGAGCTACATGCTCCTGGACATCATCAATCCGCTGCGTAACGCCGGAATGTCTCTTCCGGAGAAACGCGTCACTGTGTTCGAAGCCATTGATTTCCTGACCATCCAGCTGAAGCGACAGCTCAACAGCCAGGATGTGCAGGGAAACACTCAGCAGAAGGACCTGTACGAGCGATGCCTGAAGCATTTGGCGCTCGTGCTGCCGAATGCCAAGGAAGGTACGCCTGCTCTCGTGGAGCGGCTTCTTCGCAAATGGGTGAAAAGCTCCATTGAAGGAGTCTTCGATCCCGAGGCGGACAAGCTGCGAAATCAGGAGTTCTGGCAGTACTGGCAGCATGCGCGAGCCAGTGCACAGGGTCGGGAAGAGTTCGACGACGAAAAGTCCGACAACGAAGACTCGACTGAGGTCAGCGAAGAGGTCATGAATAAGATCGAATCGTTGATTCCCTCGCTGGTTAAGGTCGGTACTTCCACCCTGATCCGCGACAAGTCACAGGCCGAAAAGGACCAAATCGAGGAGCGGAAGAAATTCCGCGCTGGACTTCAGCCGCGTATTCGGCAGGCCTTGCAGTTGGAACGCAAGACCCTGGCGAACAGCAAGGCGGCCCTTGAACCCACCTGGGAAACCATTCCGGAATTGAAGCAAGCAATCGACAAGCTTCATTCGGATGCGACTCTGGCCAAGATCAAGGAGTGCCTCACCAACGATCCGATGAAGTTGCCACTCAAGCTCCAAGAGCTGCGCGTGGAGTCCATCAAGCGTTTCCAGGAGCTCGGCTATTCCGAAGAGAGCGCCAAAGAAATGCTCGCCTATTACATGAACTTCGAACTGTGGCGCTCAGACGATCGCCGCTAATCCTTAAGGAGAATGAACATGTCCACCAAATCAACCAAGGCTGACAAGATCACGTTCGTCAAGATCGACGAGTCGTTCTACATCCCGGAGACCTTCGCCGGCGTCTTCAAGGACTTCCTGCCCTTCGCCGTGAAGAATCCGGCGACCGTGGAGAGCTCGCACATGCGCGCTTTCCGTCTCGTTGCTCGCGAGGGCATCGACCCGGTCGCTACCGAGAAGGCGCGTCGCGTTTGGGGTGACCCGAACCTGTTCGCCTTCAACGCCTTCAAGGACTTCCACGGCATCGAGCCCGTGATCATGAAGGTCGTCTCCGCCCTGCAGTCTGCCGCCGCCGGCGGTGAGGCTTCCTACTCGATCCTGTTCATGTTCGGACCGCCTTCGTCCGGCAAGAGCCAGATCGCCAACCGCATGAAGAAGCTCTTCGTCGACGGCGAAGACGGCTTGATGTTGAAGGGTTCCGGCATGCGGGCTCACCCGCTGACCCTCTTCCCGATGATCCCGATGCTGGCTCGCAAGCTGGCGAAGGGCAACGTCAAGGCCGAGGCGGACCTCCGCCTGCAGTTCCTGAAGGCTCTCGAGCTGGATACGAACGGCATTCTCAAGCTGACCCGTTGGGACGCGAAGAAGGCGTTCGAGCGTGCCCGCGTGGAGCCGACCCTCGAGAATCTCTGCGCCATCAAGGACCCCGACACGTTCGTCGACGGTCTGGTCTATGGTCTGGGTTTCTCGCGCGGCGTCCGTGCGATCGTCACCTTCCCGGACTTCGCAGTCATCGACTACCTGATGGCGGAAGCGGACAAGGGCGCGGATGCGGTGATTTCCGCCCTCGCGAACTTCGAGCTCGAATCGTTCCAGTTCCTGGGCGAGAAGGAAGGTTCCGTCGGCGTCGCGTCGCTGAAGGAATCCGAGCCGCTGAAGTACGACAAGAGCGAGATGATCGGTGAGGACAACCTGAACCGTTTCGGCGAGGACAACCCGCCGGATTCGCACCAGGTCATTCTGAACGGTCTCTACAACAACGCTCACCGCGGCATGGCCGAGATCGTCGAAGCGGCGAAGAACTCGATCATGGCGTTCCGCACCATGCTGGACGCCAGCCAGGACAAGTCCATCCCGGCGCCTGCTCCGAAGTCCAACCGTGCGCTCGGCATCGACTGCCTCATCTTCGCTCACACGAACGAGGACGAGCTCAAGAAGATGCTGGCCGACCCGGGCAACGCTCCGTATCAGGATCGGTTCATCATGATCGAATCGCCCCACGTCGTGGCGGCGCCGGAGATCACGAAGGTGCTGGACAAGATGTGGGGTCGTTCGAACTTCGGCAACCCCGAGTCGCAGGAGTTCTGCCACCTGGAGCCGTCGGTCAACCCGATGCTCTCCCGGTTCCTGGCCTACACCCGTCAGATCGCCGACAAGGACATCAACGACCCGATGATCCAGATCGAAATCCTGGGTGGCGACTACTTCCGTTTGAAGGAGTCCGGCACCAAGTACGACGTGAAGGACATCCATCGGCGTGCAGGTTCGCGTCAGGGTATGACGGGCGCTACCAACCGTCTCGGCCGCAAGCTCATCGACGAGCGCGCTGCTGTGGCGTTGTTGAACGGCCGTCACTCGATCACTTCGGAAGAGGTGATGGAGGCTCTGAAGCTGAACCTGCGCACGCAGCGTGAGCGTGCCGGCGAGAAGGTGGACGAGGATGCCGAGAAGGCGAATCCCAGCAAGTCTCTGCTGGGTACGCAGGAAGCGTTCGTCAAGAACGCCCTGACCAAGTGGCGTGCGAAGCGGCTTGCCCGCGACGTGCGTCTCGCCATGGTCCAGGAAGGACTGACTGCGCGCGACAGCTATGCCGCGAAGTATGTCGATGTCGTGGAGCAGATGCTCACCGACGAGTCCTCGGTGTCCAATTCGGACAAGCAGTTCGCTCGCGATATCGAAGCGGAACTCGGCGTGACTTCGTCACAGGCCGAGCGTTTCCGTGACGAAATCCGGCAGCTGCGCAGTGCCGCTATCGCCGCGCGTGATGCTCACGAGCAGAAGCACGGTGATGACGTTCCGCTGCCGCATACCTTCTATGCGCCGATTGCCCGGGCTATCGATCGGGTGATCATGAAGAAGATGCCGGTGAGCACCGCGGTGGACATCCTCCGCGCCGAGAAGACCGGCAACACCAAGCAGAAGGAGGACCTGAAAGGCGTCCTCGGCCGCATGGTGCAGTTCCTCGGCTACGACGAGTACACCGCTCGCGAAGTGTGCAAGGAAGTGGAACGCAACGGGTATATGGAGCTCCTCGACACCAACGAGGAATTCTAAGCCCCGGAGTGTAAACCACTAAGGAGTTGAGATTGCGGTGGGGGTTCTTTCCTTTCGGGGAAGGGGCTCCCACCCTTTCTTCCATCTCTTCCAGTGAATTTTCAAATCGGGTGTGCTTGGTCATTCATGTGACAGCGCACTTCGTACATCCATCTTCGGATAAGGAGCTGTGACATGAGCAACCGTGTAATCCCTGTGCCGGACGGTCGGTCCGGACTCATTCTTTTGCCGGAAACGGCAGGTTCTGAACATAAGATGATTCTGGACGTCGATGTCGCGGTGATGATCGCGCCGCCCGGCTCCGGAGTCTACGACCAGCGTGGTCGTGACGTGGATCGCTTCTTCGAGCGTTTGCAGAAGAAAATCGATCCTACCCAGATGGTTTTGTCTCCCGTCTCCAACATCTTCGGCAATCAGGACAAGATCAAGCTCCAGGTCGCCGGCATCAACGAGTGGCGCTTCGTTTTCGGGCGCGACAAAAAGGGTGGCGGTGGTGGCGGTGGCGGCGGCAACGGCAAGGGTGGCGGCGGCGAACAGAGCGTCGAAGTCTCCATCAGTGAAGAGGAATATGATCGTCGCCTCTTCCAGGGTCTCGAACTGCCGAACATGCTGAAGAAGCGTGGCGGCGAAACCGAGATTGTCGGCTATCGTCTGCGTGGTCTTGCCAATCAGGGCAGCCGCGCCGAGCTGTCCATGAAGGACACCTTCAAGAATCGCTACAAGCGCGCCATCGCGCTCGCCAAGCAGAACCCCGAGCTTCTCATCGGCAGTCTCAACAACGTGCCGACACTGAAGCAGGTGCCGATTGCGAAAATGGACAAAAGGTATTGGCAGTTCGATGCCGTGCTCGAGCCCAAGTCTGAAGCAGTCGTCTTCTTGGTCTGCGACAACTCCGGTTCGATGACGAAGTTCCGTCGCGAGCTGGCCTACAAATATTTCCACCTCAAGTATCGTTTCCTCAATCGCGTCTACAACAAGCGCGTGCATGTGGTGATGATCGCTCACGGCATGGAAATTGTCATAGAGTGCGAGACCGAGCAACAGTTCCGGAATGCAAGCGTCGACGGCGGAACAGCGTTTCGTCCGGCGATGAACAAAGTCCTGGAAATCGCTCAGGAGCGTTTCCCGACGAGCCGGTTCAATCTCTACATGGACCATGCCACCGATGGTGATACCTGGGAAGAAGACGGCGAAATCCGCGCTGCCTATCGGCAGTTGCTGGATAACGGCTTCAACTTCCTGACGTATTTGGAAACCCTCGACAGCCCCGGAAACGGCTTTGCAAAAGGCGGCCGGGCTCTTCAGGGTCTGGATCCGTTCTATCTGAAGAATGTGGGCCTCGCTCGCGTTCACAACGATGCAACCATCATGGCTGCCTTTCAGAGCTTGCTCAAGAAAGACGCCGTTCGCGCATAAAGGAGCCGATCATGACCTCTCAATTCGAAGACCAGTTGGTCCCGGAATTTTCATTCTGGGACGAACATCTGCGTCGGGTGTTCAAGCGCATGGGCGGCAAACCTTATCCGCCGAACTATCGCTTCTTCAACGACGACGAGATGGAAGACGCGCTCGCCTACGTCGGTTTCCCGATCTTTCCGGGAACCTGGCGCAACGGCAAGCACTTCGTCCAGTCCATCTCGGAAAAGCTGCGCACCGGCCAAGGTGGCAGCCCGTATGAGTTGATTCTCAATACGGACCCGTCCTACATCTGGATGAAGAAAACGACCACGATGGGGTATAACACGCTCATCATCGGTCATGCGACGTGTGGCCACTCGCACTTCTTCCGCAACAACTACCGCTTCAAGGACACGAAGCCCAAGGAAGTGATGCAGCGGTTTGCTCAAATCGATGCGCGCTTCCAGGAACTGGCGAATGACCCGAAGTTCGGCATCGACCGCCTGGAGTACACGCTCGACGCCGCCATGGTGCTCGAGCAGTACTGCCGGCGTGATGATGACACCAAGGCCAAAGCCGAAAAGGTCCGCGCTCGTTTGGAAGAACAGCTGCGCAAGTTGCAGTCTGAACTCGAGAACGAAGGTTCTGGCTTCCGGGCGGAACTTCTGGGTAAGCGTATCGCCACTGTCAAGGCGCGTCTTGCTCGCGATCCGATCAACAAGGTTCGCAACATCGGGGAATTCTTCCTCGACGAGAAGCACAATCCGGGCTTGAGCAAGGAAGAGCGCGAGATCATCGAAGCTGTGTTCTACATCGCGGCTTACTTCGCCCCGCAGCGCGAGACGAAGTTCATGAACGAGGGCTTCGCCAGCTGGTGCGAAGAGAAGATCCCCAAGGACCCTCAGTCATGCCTGCCCATCAACTACTGGGCAGAACTCGCGAACGCCTGGACAATGTTCTACAAGGCGCCGATGAAGAAATACGAGGATCCGTATACGCTGTCCACGGACATCCTCTTCAAGATCGACCGCGAGCGTTGCCACTACGCTGACGAGCCGATCGAGTGCGACGTGCCGGTCTTCGACGAGGTGGACGATCCCACTTCTGCCGAGGCTCGTCGCGAAGCCATCTACAATCCGGGTCAGGCGCCGAAGTCGGACTACGAAGTGCCGATGGATCGCACCGGCATCATGCGCAACACCGACAACAAGATCGTTCGTTTCACGGGCAAGTATCGTAAGGGTTTGGTGCCGAATCAGGACCTCAAGCCCCTCTTCGATGTGGTGGCGAATTACCGGGACACTTCGTTCTTCCGGGAGTTCCTCACCCACGACGTGCTCAATGAACTGAACGATGAATCCATGCGATGGATCGCCGAGTGCTTCCGCTCGATCAACCAGAAACTTCGCGAAAATGGCTGGAATCCGGCCATGATCAAGAAGGTGCCGATGAGCATCGTCGGTAAGCTGGAAATCGTCGAAGAGTGGATGAGCCTGGCCCAGAACAGCCAGCAGATGCATGGAGATATGGGTTCGCCCATTTTCCCTGCTCCTCGCATGCTGCTCGACTGGATGGCGGAGATTCTGCAGCTGGTTGCCGGCTATCAGGCCGACAAGGAGACTTTCCGCCAGGGCATGATCTTCAAACTGACGGCTGCCGTCTGGTACACACCCGACATCGCTGTCATCGACGGCGGTGCAAGTTCAGAAGGCGATGGAACGCTTGTGCTCGAGCATCAGTACGATGCTCTCACTGGCTTCCTCAAGCCGTCGTGGACGCGGGAATCCCTGAAGCTCCTGCAGCGACTTTGGAAGCGTGGAACGCCTATCAAGTTGCTGACCAAGGAAGGGGAAGTGAACGAGCAGGGCGAAGCTACCTCGATCAAGGACTACTTCTACGTTGTGGACAGCAGCGGGAACTTGACCGAGGGAGATGTGCCGGCTCCGAAGTAAAAATCGGCTCTGGCATATGACGAAGAGTCGAGTTGGGACGCTTAACGGCGCCTCAGCTCGACTTTACCTGTAAACCCGCAAGGAGATTGATATGAAAACTGAACAGGGTAGCTGCGTTGACATCATCAACGTGGCGAACGGTCGGACTGCCGTCCGCCTCCCGCTGAAGAACGAACTCTCGCTGGTCAAGCTGGACCCGGGCGCTTTCAAGTTGCGCGTCCATGTTCATACGAAGACCGACGTGCGAGCCTCGCTCGACGGCAAGGCGGTGCTGCATCAACTGGTGCAGCCCGGCATCTACGTCTTCGATAAGGATGACTCGGGCAAGCCGCTCGAATTCATCCGCACCAACGAAGGCCTCGAAGAGTTCAACGCGGCGCGCGCGGTTCCTCACGAGGTCGATCCCGACCTTGCGGACCTCGGGCTCGAAGAGGACTCGATCTTCACGGAAGACGGACGCAACCGCCTTCAGCAGCCTTTCCGCGGCAACACCGGACGCTTTGAGCTTGTGCTGACGTACATGGTCGAAGACAGCGGCAAGGACTACGAGAAGGGTGTGGAATCGGTCGCGCTCCAGTTCAATCCGGCCGAAGATCACTTCAAGGCGGTCGCTGCGAACGTGCATCTCTACTCGGCGACGAAGGACCCGAACGCCGGCGCCACGCCTTCGATTTGTGGTTGCTGCAATCACAAGTAAGAGGTCCAATTTAGGTAGCTTGTTTACCTGATTTAGAGAGGGGGTTGCCGTGAGTAATCTCGGTAATCCCCTTTTTTTTTAATTTGGCTGGCACCATATGCGGTGGCGGACTTTAGCAAGGATTCCAAGGAGCTGAAAATGCCCATCATTGAACATCAAACTTCGGGAGTGCCCGACGCCGCCGCCGTGAACATCGCCAGAACGATCACCGCTACGCCGGAAGAGTATCGCAGTCACATTCACAACAAACGGGAGTCACCAAGGTTCATCTGGACCTGCCTGTACCGTCTGATGGAGGACGTTGGTTACGTGCCTCAGCCCATTGGCAATGAGACTAAAAAGATCGTCTGCTTCGTACCAATGGGTACAGTGGACGATCCCGCAGTCTCTGAGGAAACAGCCGAGAGCCTGATTCGCGCTTTTCGACCGGTTCACTGGCAGTGCGAGGTAGTGCAAGTTGGCAAAAAGCTGTATTTCAGGCTGATTGGTACTCTTTGTGCCACCGATGTGCCTGTTTACGATAAGCGTTGCATTCTGCCCAGTCCCGTGCAATTCAGCCATCTGATGCGCCCGGAAAACGAAGCTTTGACCAAGCTTATCTGGCAGTTCGGCGATAACATCTTGCGTGCCAAAAAAACCTTCAACCTCGGTGCAACACCATGGATGTGGATGACGCAAGATTTGTTGGAAAAGGCGATGAGCGTGTATGCAACGAGAGGCTGGAACGTGCGTCTGTGGAATGCAGCCGTGGCCGGTCGCAAAACGCATCTGCTCGATTTCACCTTGCCGCCGCTGAAGTCTTTGCCAGCACCGGGAAAAGCATTATGAGCGAGTGAGAACGGGAAGAAAAACCACCTTCGAGTGCGAATCTTCCCGTTCCATACTCTCATTTTTTGATTTTCCTTTTTGCTGTAACTTTGCCGAAAATAATAGAACAAAAAAGAAGGAAAAGAAGTCGAGTCTTTTCCTTCTAAAGGTTATTACTGCGTGATCATGAAGCTGTCGAAAACCTCTCCATCGGCAGCCATTTGACGTACTGTCAGCGAATCGGCATTAACGTCGATGATCGAGAACGAATGACGATCGAAAACCAATTTGTTGGTGAACGATTGCCATTGGTCGCTTGATGCTGGAACGTCTCTATCCACTATGGACAAAGGTGCTCCACCGCCGCCTGTGACGATATAGATAGGACCTTGCGGTTTCGTCTTCGTCACACCATCGTAGTCTTTATCTAGCTGGATATCGCCTTCGACGTTTCCGTTCTTGCCAATCAACGAAGCACCAGGAGTCGCTGCAATGTGGAAATTCAGCGGAAAACTACGCTCGTAATGATGAGCGTGCCCCGTCAAAACCAGCTTGACGCCAGCGTTCTGGATGATATCTGCGACCAGGCGCATGCGTTGTTCGACACGATGACGCAAATGAGAGGTGAAGCTGGGTTGGTGCCAGACGACAATCTTCCACTTCGCTTGCGACTGGCTCAAGTCGTTTTGCAACCATTGCCGAAAGACGCTGTCACTCCAGTCCATGTACACATTGGCGTCAAGAACGACAAAGTGCGCAAGACCGTAGTCAAACGAATAATTGCCCATGCCTGGATAGCGCGCATTTGTGTTGCTTTTGAAAGTTCGTCTAAGATGCCGGGCACCACGCAATGGCTCGACATTTGACCACAGGGCAGCGCGACGCGGTCCATTCAAGGGCAACGACCAGACGTAATACCACGCCAGACTATCGGGAAACTCAGAAAGCGAATGCGCTTTTCTGAAATCCGGTCGAGTGACGTCGTGATTGCCCAGCACTTGCACTGAGAGATATCGACTGAGCAGCTTGCTCTGGAATGGGAAGAAGTTGCTCAGATATTCCGAGAACAGTCCCTGTTTGTAGACGATGTCTCCTGGTTGGACGATTAAATCAGGTCTGACTGTGGCGACACGTTGCGCCACTTGAGTCTGTCCGTCGCCTTTTGTACCGGGGTCGCCCACGGCGACAAAGCGAAAAGCCTGATGAGGTGCTTTTCTTGTGTGCAGCTGGTCGGAGAAGATGACTGTACTGTCGCGCCAAATTTCGTAGGCGTATGCAGTGTCTGGCGGTAAGTTTTCCAGAGCCACAACATGCGACCGGTAAAGGCGAGGCGTGTCCAGTGCGATATCTGAATGGGAATGGATTTTGAGAGCGCTTACGACAGGCACGTGAATGCGTAAGGTCTGGCCATCGGGACAGCTGGCTGGTTCAATTGTCGTGAGGACTACCTGATAGCGGTGCTCGTCGCCAGCAGCCGTGAGCCAGCGCAATTCCATATCGCTCGTGGTGCCACCGTTTGGACCAAGTTGAAGGTAAGGCGTGATGACGAACGGTTTGGCGCTCAGCTTTCTGTTTTTTAGTGAGCGGGCGATGATGATGACGAGACAAAGGGCACAAATGGCGAGCACAAGCAGACCGTATGTGTACTGGATGGGATGTGTGCTTGGGTCGAACATAGGGATTTCCTTTCAGCCAGTGATAGCCGCTCAAAGTTGAATTGACCTAACGCACGGGCTGCAAAAAGGCGCTCATGCGGGGAAAGAGTTTTGGGACGTGGTAGAGAAATTTGAGCCTGACTGAAAGGCTGATTTAAGTGTGTTCTCGGGATTATTGAATGTTTTTCAAGGTATGGGTCAACCTAAACTAATCTATCTCCGGCGGTTACGGCAAGCTGAAATCAGGCAGAACATGGCTTTGCCGAAGATCAATTTGGTACGAATAATTGAATAGCTAGGTGCAGCTAGCGTATCTTGGCAACGGCAGGGCAGGTGGGTTCGGTGCAGTCGTTAGGCCGCCTGATGTTTAGACTTTTTGACGGTTTTCGCCCCTGGTATATGCTTGCTAAACTGGGAATATCTAGTTGGTTAAGACGGTTGGTAAGATGACTTTATCTTTTTGGTTGGACGACGCATCCAATTCTGATGTTCGACTCCAGGAAAGTTGTGATGTTGCCATCATTGGTGGTGGCATTATTGGTTGCGGCTGTGCTCATTATCTATCGGCATCAACCGATTTAAAGGTCACGCTAGTAGAATCGCAGACCCTGGGAGCGGGTACTACTGGTCGCAATGGTGGTTTCGTCGTCAGGGGCATTGAGCCTTATTATTCGATGGCGATTAAACATTATGGCAAAGACCAATCAAGATTTCTTTATCACTTCGCCGAGCAAAATCAAATTGCAATAAAAGAATTTGCCGATCGCTTCGGCGACCATTTTGACTTTGCCCAGTGTGGATCTTATTCGCTGGCGTCGTCTCTTGAAGAACTGGACGAACTGGCTGCTTCAGCCACTCTTATGACCGAAGATGGCTTTGATGTAGAGTTCTTGAGCGGTGATCCAATTGATCGTGACTTTTATGGTGCCCTTTTAAATCCAGCCGATATTGCTCTTAATCCTGTCAAATTTGTGAGGGCCTTAATCGCGCACAGCGAAGCGACTGTGTATGAAAATGAATCAGTGGAGAAGCTTGAGTCCATTAAAAAAAATGGACCGATTCTTGTGAAGACATCGCGTCGGCAAATCATTGCGGAGAAGGTACTCATCGCCACGAATGCCTACACTCCGATATTTGAGCCGTTCTTTGCAGATAAAATGAAAACCGGACGCAATCAAATTATAGTCACTGCGCCGCTTGCCAAGCAAATTCTCGATAAAATTTGCAACGCCAATTATGGCTATGAATATTTTCGTCAACTGCCCGACCGTCGCTTATTGCTTGGTGGCTGTCGGCAGTTATTCATGGAAGCTGAATCAGGTTACGCTGACGTTGTGACCAGACCGGTGCAAATGGCTCTGGAGAACTATCTCAAGGACCGCTTCCCTGAGATAGTCGGTGTGCCGATTGCTTATCGCTGGTCGGGTCTAATTAGCAACACTGCTGACGAATTGCCCCTTGTGGGCGAGCTCAAGCATTTGCCTAATGCGTATGCTGCGGTCGCTTTCAATGGACATGTACTGGACTACGGCTTGCAGATGTCGCGTTTACTTATAGACGTTATGCTCGAGGGCAAAAGTCCGCAATTATTCGACATTGAAAGGGACCAGACCAATAGACAGTTGGAAGCCTCATTCTCGCAGACCGGATGATAGTTACATCTCGCCGGCGCCGTCATTTGGGATGACGCGCGTTTGAATGTTGATCATGATGTTCTTGTTTGACTCGGCAGTGCCTATTTTCACAACCACTGGCACATTCCATTGCGGATAGTACATCTCGGGAATGACAACGTTTAGTTGTGTTGGGGTGCAACTTGTGATAGTTGCCGGCACACCACCTATAGTGGCAATGTTGTCTTTAGCCACTGGTGAGAAACCAGATCCCATGATAATAATCGCTTGCCCAGGAGGCGCCGAAACGAAGTCCAAGCCAGTTACAACAGGTGCTGCCTTTAGCTCATATTCATAAGGTTTGCTTGCAAACCCGCCAGCCAGAACAACTACTTTCTGTTTGCCTGAAAGCCCTGTAGGTAAAGTGACTAAGACTTTACGACTGTCTCCGCTGAGGACGGTTGCCCACTTTGCGCCGACCTGAACTTGATCGCCTGCAATTGTTTTAGCAAAATTGCGTCCGCTGATGGTGACCTTATTCGCAACGCCTTTTGTGGTTGGTTGAATGTCCGTAATAACAGCGCGCGGGGTTTCAAGAGTCCAGGAAACTTTGGAACCGGGCTTGCCAAAAGCTTGGATGACGAATTTATTGTCGCCTACAGCCAGGGCTCCAGCCATTTGCATGGCCAGCGTGTTTGTCTTAAAGTCTTTTTCGGTGGCCAGTTTGCTGCCATTTAAATGTAAAACGAGGCTCTGGTAGCCACTATTCGTCACCGTCATGGTAAGAGGAATTTGATCTTGACCTTGTTTGAGAGTGATGTAATCCTCGAAGGTCTGCCAGCCTAGTTTGGTCGAAACCATTGGCTTTGAAGCCTGAACTGGCAGCATTTCATCAGGTTTTCTTTTAGGTCTGGCAGGGGCGGCTGCACCGTCTGTAGTCTTGGCATTCGTGCCGACGGCAGCTGAAGCGGTTTTGGTGTCGGCTTTGTCAGTTTTGCTCTTTGGGGCAGAGGCAGGCGCAGCGTTTGTAGTAGCTGCAGGAGCTGCTGTCGGATTTGGATTACCACCGTTGGAAGGGACTTCAGTGGCCGCTTTCTGGCTGCCGTAAGTCTGGATACCATCGGTAGGCGAGGAGGCTGGTGCGCTAGCTGAAGAGGCAGTGCGCTGCTGTGTTTGTGCGCCCGCCGCACCGACAGCGAGCCCTAAGCTCAGTGACAGCGCTAGTGCTCCAAGAGCTGATTTGTACATTTAAAGCTCCTCGTTTTCGATGGTTCTCATCTGCGTCTTTGCTGGTCGGGATACTTTCGAAAGAATCCCAATCCTGGCTATTATAGTTTCTTGAAATGCCAAGCAGTGCATCATCGAGCACATTCTATAGACACTGAATTAGAAACTCTCCACAGCAAAACTGCAAAAGCCTCTGGTACTGCCAGTATCCGCCGTTTGTGGCACAAAGAGGCCAGTGCCTGATAATCGATTAATAACAGGACATCAAGAGTTAACCGGTAGTAGTTGTAGACACTGCTGACAGGAATTTTTCAATTTCGGTGGTCGTCGGCAGTGCCGGAATTGCCCCCGCTTTTGTGCAGGTCAGAGCGCCGACGGCATTCGCACGATTGATAATCGCGCTTATTTGATTGAGCGAAAGTTTGTCGAGAGCTGCGCGCCTGTCAATTGCAGTCCTCAAAAGTGCCAGCAGTCCATATAGTACGCCCGAGTTAAAGCCGTCACCGGCGCCTGTGGCTTCTAGTAGTTTGACTGGGAATCCTTTTACGGTTTGGCTGCCGCTGGTGTGGGTGAAGTAAGCGCCGCGCGAATCCAGAGTGACAATGAGAAGTCCAATATTGTGCTCGCGCCGCAGTTTATCAGCGGCATCAAGCTCTCTTGAGCCTGTCAAAAACAATAATTCGTCTTCATTGATTTTGACTATATCGCCCCAGGGCAACGTTTGCAGAATTTTGCTTTTGCAGTGTTCGGCTGTTTCCCACAAACCAATGCGCACATTTGGATCATACGAGACTAGCAGTCCGTGCTTGCGCGCAAGCTCGACTGCTTTTGCGGTTGCGTCATGTACAGGATTTTCAATGAGCGAAATTGAGCCAAAGTGTAAGACGCTAGCTTTTTCGAATTGTTCGTCGAGCAAATCTGAAGCTTGCAAACGGGCATCGGCGCAAGCAATTTTGGTGAATTCAGCCAGTTTGCGATCGCCAGTTGCCGTGGTCACAACATAAGCCATGCGAGTTTGAGCCTGGGCATCAGATATAGTGCCACGAACATCAATATCATCTTTTTCTAAAATTGATTTGAGCCATTGGCCAAAAGAATCATCTGAAACTCGCCCTATGAAAGCAGTGGGCACTCCCTGGCGAGCGAGGCCAACAGCTGTATTTGCGGGTGCGCCGCCTGCTGCTTTTGTAAACACCTGAGCCGAATCGAGTTCAGCGCCAACCGTTGTACAAACCCAATCAACTAAAATTTCGCCAAGACACAAGGCTTCGACCATAATGACTCTCCGCAAGCTGATTAAACTGAATCGGCAAATCCTGCTTCTCTACGAGAGAGAAGCAGGCAATTATAAACCGTACAGTGAGATTTTTCCAGACAATCGGTCACTGCAAATAGTCGGAAAATGTGATACCGTTAGTAGTGGCACGGTGATGACACTAAAGGCAACCTAAAATATAAGTATTTCTGCTGCGCCTGCCAGCACTTTCATTGACGTTAGCAAATGACTGCGCCTGATAGACATGACTGTATGATGTGCTTGGATTTTTTTCAGTAGTACCTGGACTCTGAGCCAGATTGCCCTCATTTTTCGATTGCAAAAGCAGGCGCATTTGTTGACGATGCGAGCGGGTGAGACTTTTGCTGCGAGAAAAATGGCAGTCATAGTAAGCAGGGGGTAAAACATGGTCGAGCCAAGGATGATTCTGATGTCGTCCGACCAGAGCAATTTAAGAGTTAGTTGCGTGGCGACGAAAGCTAATTGAGCGGCTGCAGTCGGCAGTCTGAGATTGTTTAGAGATAGCGTTGGCAACGATCTCAATGTTGTGGCGAATAGATTGGCATCATGCATTGTCTTTGTCTCTCTGAGTTTCGGTTTAGTGATGGCTAATTTGATTTCGTTTGACTCAAAGCGCTGGATGATGTCGAAGCGGCGTTGAGTTGATGTTGCTATATTAGACCGGTCGTCTATAAACTGTCAAGGCTTTTAGAAAAAATCTGCTGCAGCGCTTCACGCGAGCAGCGCCAGGCGCGTAATAGCTCCAGAAGGCTTGCTTAAGTGGAATTATGAATAAAAGCTTGCGAATGGCGTTTCGATTTCCTTAATCTTAAAAACGAATCTCATTCTTCTTCTTGAACCTTTAATTTCTAAAAGTCAGCAATATCTCCCGCCTACGCGTAAAACTATTTAGTTCTTATGAACTTGGTTTTGCACGGGCGTCAGAGGAGCTGGCCGCAGGGATTGGATTCAGGACGAGGCAAACCTTAACCGCAATCGAAACCGGAGACAAACAATGTACCTTGACAGCAAAACAACTGAGGGCGACCGCATCCAGAATGAGCTGTTCCGGTTCGTGTCTGAAGATGTGATTGGTTTTGACTCAGCACGCGCTTTGCCCGAGCTGCAACATTTGATGACGACTCGCACCGAAGTAACTGAACTCATGGCTGCCGCAGGCTGGCGCTTGATTCAGACGGCAAAGGCTTCGGCTGCCGATCTTGTGGGCATGGACTTCATCTTCATCAACCTTGCCGATGACCGCTACTTTTTCATCGACATCACGCTCGACACGAAGTGCAAAGCAGGCTTGCCCTATTTGCGTGCCGAGAGTGTCTTTCTTGTCAGCGTCAACGAAGACGAACGCGTCGACGTCGAGTCGAAGCAGCGTTTTTTGGAACTGCTTTTCGATTTGATGACGACGGAATCCGTGCTCTCTGTCAAGGAAACACCGCCGCCCAACTACACGTCGAAGCTCAGTTTTCTGGAAATCGCCGAGCGACTCGAGAATTTCCGTAAGCAACTGGACGCTCGAGTCGCCCACCTTCAGCGAGAGATCGTTCTGGAAGAGGCATCTGCGGCGCTCAGTCGAGAAGCGGAAATCGTCCATGAGTATAGTGTGCATCTTGCGCGCGCTATGGCCTATGCCCGTGGTGAGCACGAGCGGACGTCGGACCTGGCTTATAAAGCCAAGCTCGAGCACTTCTCTGCGTGCACTCGCAATGCGATCTTCGCTGCCGTGCGAGACTATCTTGGTGTCGAGAAAGGACGAGGTAAGCTCGGCGACACTCAGAGGACGCACACGGCGACTTACGATAAGCGGCTTGACGAGCTGAATCTCACAGTTGGTCAGACCATTTTCAAGCTGTACCGTGTCAGCGCGCTGGTCGATTCGGTCGTCGCGCAGGTCTGTGGGAAAGTGAGAGCTAATGGTGCCGATTTCTTCCAGCTGAAGCGTCAGCTAGGAGCCGATCAGGGACGGGTGAGAGTTATCACTGATGCGATAACAATCATCCATTCCACGAAGATTCAGTCTGTGCTTGGGCCAACTCACGTGGTGCCCCAGACTAAGACTGCGCTTCGTAAGCAAAAGAAGAAAGAAGCACTCAAGGCTGATGCTGCTGCAAAGGCGGCTTGAGAATAGCCATTGAGTTTGCCAAAGCACCACCGGCGATGTCGGCTGCCGCTTTCGTCGGTGGTGCTCTTTCGTTTAAGCGGCGGTTTAAACCGTGGTCAGTGCAGACTGATTCACCTGGGCGACATCTGTCGTTCCATTAGAAAGAACACGTCAATGAATAGCTACAATATCATTACGGTCACTCGCAATAAGGGGTTGCGAGCTGTACGGGGAGCAACGTTCAAGGTGTCGCACCTCTATGATTCTCGACACTTCGTCAAGTGCAAACGAGAAGGTCTCGGCGACGGTACGCAAATCGATGCCGCTCTCTTGAACAGTTCCGAGCACGCACGAGTCAGTCACCAGGACCATCCGGCGCGTGACAAATCCGGCGCGTACACAGAGTGGTTTGTCGGTTTACAGAACGTCGGTCTTGCCCGGGACTGCGAGCGCAAGTTCGTGCTGGTCAAGCCCATACCTTCTGACTTGCCTCATGTTCCGGGGCTTTCTGGAGTCTGCGATCCGGTGCTCATATGGTTTCCTGAACCGGAACTTCAAGCGATCAACACCGGCATTACCCAGAAGGAGGCTCACTGGATCATGCCTGGTCTCGTGCGTCTGCTGACGATGTCGTCTTTGTGGATGGAGTGGAGAAATCCGAACGACCGGATGCGACCGCCCGTCAGCATAAAAGTCGAGTGCTCGCAAGGAGAATGTTTCTTGGAGGAAGGCTATACGAAGACTGACTCCGGGCTGACTGCTTACAAACCCTTCTAAGACAGGTTATTCAAATGTGGTTCAGGCACCCCTGCACCACATTTGAAATTTGGGTAGCGCGTTGCTGATTGTTTTTTTCGGGGCCCGGCTAACTATATAGTACAGTATATGTATGATACACGCTGAGGCTCGTCGATTCGCCAATCAACCTATCGAAGCTGCGCCAGTTCCTCTTGATAATCTCTTCCTATTGGTGGTTAACAACCTGCTACGGAGATTGAATCAGAATACTGGGTCTAGTTAGACTCAAATTCTCATCATCGTTTTTCCTCAGGCACAGATCAGGCAGTCAACCGGCACATCTCCGTAATTTCTCTTTCACTCAATCGAGTGGCGGACTGTGTTTGTGCTGCATGCGAAATGCTTGCGGAACGGCGAATGAGACGAAAGGAAACTCACATGAATAACTACACTTGGATTGAAATACCTTCAAACGCTCGGCGTCACAAGATTTCTCCGGAAGTAGAAGCTTTGCGAGACGCTTTCCTGTCAGCTCAGAAAATCGGTTTCCATCTGCTGTGTGCAAGCAATCAACTGCTTCGTTCTGAATCTCCTGACGTCACGGCATGTGCTGCCATCGTTCGCGAGGCTGTTCACAAGCCGGAGAAGGACAGGACCAACGCCATCAAGGCCGCGGAAGAAGCCGTCCTCCAACGACAGGTGAATTATGTCTCGGCGCTCGCTGACTACCAGCAGCACAGAGATGCCTGGCAAATTATTCGCCCAACGCTCGTTGCACATCTCGAAGCAGTCCTAACGCCACCTCAAACGACAGGCTCCCGTGAGACCTCGCACTATGTCGACATCGACCTCAGCCTCAACTGTGAGGCAGTGGCTAATCTTATCGATGATGCCGATATCGCCATTAATGAGGTGAACAAACGACGATTCAACCAGCCGACGGAGAAACACGCGCAAGCGGGTTTTCAGAAAGTGTTCGACCGGTTGGCCGCTGAAGTTGCTGGTCCACACTGGGTCGGAAACGCCCGTTGTTCTGTCGATTCCATCAACGGTGCGGACATTTTGCGGGACATACCTGTTGAGAAGATTGCTTCGACAGATGTGCCATCCGAGTTCGCAAAGTGCTGTGCTCTGGACGCCGCTCGAGCAGCTTTCGAACGGGTCTTCAACTACGACCTCACCAGCCGATGCCGCGACTTCAGGCAAGATACTCGAGGTACGGTCAACGATACGCAAATGTCCGAAGCACTGCTTTCGGCCATGCCCGACGTCTCTTCGATGATTCGCATCGAGCAGCAGCGTGACTCAAGGCTTCGCACTTACGGTCGCAGCTGGCGTTCGACTCGCAGTATGGTTGATGCGTCAAATGTGCTGTTCGTCGATGTTGCCGAACTGTTGCCCGAGGCGATTGTCGAAGCCGCGGCGATCGTAGACGACACCATGCGGCGCCGAGCCCAGAATCTGTGCTTGTTCGCCGCGCGTCGTTTGAAGGAGAACCTGAAGTTTGTTCGCGAGTGCAATCGATACGTCGCTGAACGCGATTCAAACCGCCAGGACATCACTTCTGCCATTGGCCGTAGCCATCAGGCACTGGTCGAGCGAGTTAAGTCCAAGCAGATGCAACGACCGACCACTGCCTGCAGGGAGGAACCTTATTACGGTTAATAGGAAAGCTCCACGATGTCGGCGTCGATGAGCGCTAAGCTCGCACCAATGCTGGTATCAAAAAAATGAAAAAACTGGCGGTCAGGTACTCGACATAATGAGTGCTTGACCGCATTTTTTATCCTTGCCTCTTTACTTTTATTCCGTGGCGCGTTGCTGATTGGTTTTTTTATTTTCGGGGTAGGTGAACTATATAGTACAGTATGTGTGCGGTGCACACGGAGAGTAAGAACCTGTGCCGATTCCAGCGTGCTAAAAGCCAGGATTTATGCCTGAAGCATTAGACGGAAAAGCACCCGCTTCATGGTTCATGATGTTGGTTGGTGAAAGCGAGTTGAAATTGGGAGTAGCTGGTGGTGGAGTCACCTGATTGGCAGGTCCGTTGAATGGCACTGGACCCTGTGGTGCATTGGACATAGGCTGATTGTGGGTGATTAGGCTGCCCTGTGACGTGCTCGATTGAACATCACCTTCAGACAGTCCCTGACCGTGATTTTTCAAGGCAAGGTGGTGAAAGTCGACTTGCTGATTGGGGTCTGGTATCACCTGCAGTGCTTGTAAGCGCTGAATACACTTGTTGGTCACGTCGGGGTCGTTCGTGCCGTTCACCAAACCGAGTTTGTATTGAGCGATTGCTTCGTTGATGTGACTGCTGTTTTGGTAAGCAATTCCCAGCGCATAATGCGCTTCTGCATCGTGTGGATTTTCGGCTAAATGTTGTTCGAGCAAGGGAGCCGATTGCAAGTTTTGACCATTACTCAAGGCGGCCAACGCCTTCATGCGACGATCGTTGGAGATATCTAGAATTTGTTGCGGGGAAGGTGGCGGCAGAGGTGGACCAGAATAAGCGATTTCAATATGATGCACTGAAAAAGTGTTTTGCTTTTGTGTATAAGTCAGGCTTGTATTCGGCTGAAAACTAAAGCGCAGCGCTGGGAAGCAATTATTGTCGTAAAACTTTTTGCCTATAGTCTGTTCACGTTGTTCTACTTGGTCTAAAGTGACGTCGGAGTCTGGCAGCTCAATATTCATGACCGAGCCGATTGTCTGACGATTGGCATTGGTGCGCACCGCTAACACACAGATTGCAGCATCGGATGGTCCACTCAAACGTGGATTCCAGCTGTATGTGGCGCCGTCATAGCTACCTGCGCTTTTGCTGGGATTGCCCAGTGCATATTTTAGATAGCTCAGGCTCATGAGTTCTGGGTTACGCGCTAAACGATCGGCAAGATTCATGATGTCCGCGTTTAGAGGTCGGTCTTTATCAACTTGATATTTTGGTCTCTTTGCCGCTAGAACTCCTGATGTGGCAAAAAATTGCAACGACAGCAGTGAAAGCGCAATTAGGCGTGAGTGGGAAATTTTTAGCACTGAGATTGCACCAGAAAGTCTGTAGCCAGCATTATAGCTATCTTAAAGTACTTGTCATGACATATAGCCAAGATTTCATATTTTGACCGAGTTTTGCTCGTGGAGGATGATCGGGTCTTTGAGATGTTATTGTTTTTGTGGTTAGACCATGGAGACGGAATAACGAAACGATGTCTACGACTCAACTCAAGACTATCAATTTTGGTCACACACCAGACGCAGACGATGCCTTCATGTGGTTTGCCCTGACCACCGAAAAGCTCACTTTGCCTGACTTGAAAATCAAGCATTTGCTTAAGAGCATGCAGGAGTTGAATGTGGATGCTCAATCTGGATTGCATGAAGTCTCAGCGATTTCGTTTGGTGCTTATGCTCAGATCGCACATCTGTATGATTTGCTCCCTTGCGGTGGCTGTTTGGGTTTTGGTTATGGCCCGATGTTGCTTTCCAATCGTGCTATGACTATGGATGAATTGAAAAAGGCACCAGTAGCGGTGCCTGGTATGTTGACTACGGCTACTTTTACGTTGAAACTATTTGCGCCTGAATTGCAATTGGTGCAACTGCCTTTCGATAAAATTGTGCCCGCTATTCAAAGCGGAGAAGTGGCTGCTGGACTGATTATCCACGAAGCTCAAATGACTTACAAAAAAATGGGATTTGTCAAAATTGTGGACCTTGGTGAGTGGTGGCAAGAACAGGCAAATTTGCCTTTACCACTAGGCGGAAATATTATTCGTAAAGATTTGCCTGAGGCGCTAAAGTTGCAGGTAGCAACTGTAATGCAAAATGCTATTCGCTATTCGCTGGCACACAGACAAGAAGCGCTCGCTTTTGCGATGCAATGGGCTCGCGGCATTCCAGCCGATCAAGCAGACAAGTTTATTGGCATGTATGTGAATGAAAGTACTGTCGACTACGGTGATGTCGGACGCAAAGCAATCAATGAGCTTTATGCGCGCGCTTATGCTCAGGGGCTGCTAACGAAACCGCTGCAGCCAGCGTTTGTGAGTATTTAAAGGCCGAACATAGTAAAGCCTAAATCAGGTCCATTGCAAAAGTTTTGCGTCGGCTGCGTCCCTACCTGCATCCCAGTTTGGCTGGAATTGTGGGGCGTTCTTACTAACTTCATCTAAGTGCGGGGCATTGAAGTTGATGTCTTGTGGTTTAAAAGCAGCCATGGCAGCCGCTTTTCCGCACTCATTTTCTGGATTCCAGTTCCCTAAATCAAGTTGACCATTCTTGCCGGCGCTCTGGGGTAGGTCTTTGAAGACAGAGTTTTGGTTCAGAAGAGCCGCTGGTGCTTTCCCGATCTCCTGAGCCATTACAGCGCAAAAATCAAGAGCTCCTGGTTTCTCAGCAGTTTTTGCCCCTTCGAAGGGTCCCTTCGGGTTTTCGACGTGGTGATTTTCGAAAGGAGTGCCTGACATAAACTTACCGTGGTGAGAAAGACCCTATTTGTAGTTGTATTGAACGGCCAAACGATATCATTGTCAAGCGAGTTTAATGCAAATTCTCATTTTCTTGCCAGAGTTACAACTTCACTTCTTGTTTCGACAGGCTGGGAGTTGAAGAAGCGACCGGTGCGCCTTTTAGATCTGGCGTTGAGAACGTCACAGGAACAGTGGCAATCTGTTTGATGAGGGCCTGCAGGTGTCTTGTAATCATTTGCAGGTGATTGGGGTCGCCATAAAGTCGGCTGATCATCACGCCGCCTTCCAGTCCAGCAATCATGACCAGGGCGAATTGTTCGCATGAGACATTTAATTTCAACTCGCCTGCTTTGACTGCGTCATTTATAAGCGCTTCGAAATACAGGCGCAGATTGGCCATGGCTTCTCGTACTTTCTCGCGCATGATGGGATGCGCATCATCACTTTCGACAGCCGAATTCATGATGGGGCAGCCGCCAGTCACTGGTGAATTCTCGATGCAATAAGCAAAGCCATAAACAGCCATGAGTAATTTGTTGATTGGACCTTCAGTGTCATCGACCATCTTGTGCAGGATTTCGTTGTTGATGGCCACTGCGTGATCGAAAGCTTGCAGTGCGAGCAATTCTTTGCTTTCGAAGTGATTGTAGATGCCGCCTTTTTCCATGCCTGTCGCTTCCATAAGGTCGGACATTGAGGCGCCAAAATAGCCGCGACTGTTGAACAGTGCCGCAGCTTTGCCGAGGATTCTTTCGCGAGTGATTTTACCTTTGCTCATTAACGCCCTCTGTCCATGGTTCCCAATACCGAAACGCCAGCAGGCAGTATCCACTTGATCACCTGTATAACTCTAGCCTACATAGGATCGGCCAGGTTGGCAAGATGCAAAGCAAATCGTGGTTTTGAGCTTTATCTACTCGTTCATATAGTTGCGTTGCGGTACCCGGATTATTCACGAGAGTGATACCGAATTCATTTCTAAAAAGCACAAAAGCCCTGTCAGTTGGCTCAGAATCTGTGTTTACGAGGCACAAGATTTGAGTACTTAACGGAGCTTTTGAATGACACAGTGTAAATCGAATGTTCGCGGCAAGCAACCCTCTATGCAGCTAGAGCTGGGGTTTGGAAAGCCTGTGGAGGCCCGCTTTGACGGAGACTGCATTTCGACAGATGGCGGTTTGACGCTGCTTCGCAAGGCTGATGACAGGCTGGAGTTAACGAAACTGGCATCCTGGTGCATTCGAGACGGTCGGCGACCCGATTTGGTTAAACACAAATTAGAGAATCTTTTGAAGCAGCGAATTTATGCAATAGCCGCTGGCTACGAGGATTGCAACGATGCAGCTAAACTGGGTACCGACGGAATGCACAAGCTTGCTTTGGGATTTTTACCGAAGTCCGAGCACCGCCTTGCATCGCAGCCAACGTTGTCCCGGTGGGAAAATTCAGTCGACGACGTGGCTTTGAAGGCAATGCAAAAACTGTTGGTTCACACGTATATTCGTCGTCACAAGAAGCGTCCAAAATTGATTAGGCTTGCCATGGATACAAGCTGTGACAAGGTTTACGGATTTCAACAATTGTCATTTTACAATGGCTTTTACGAAGAGTATTGTTTTACGCCTCTCTTCATTTTTGATGATGACGGCTTTCCACTGGCAGCCCTACTGCGTCATGGCAATGCAGGTCCTGGCGAATACGGCACGAAGATGGTTCGGGAGGTCGTGCACGAACTGAGGTTAGCATGGCCGGGTGTAGCTGTGGAACTGACAGCAGATGCCGGTTTCTGCCTTCCTGAACTTTACGAG
>JARLHI010000060.1 GCA_031292355.1 Candidatus Obscuribacterales bacterium | reverse complement strand
CGCTGACAGTAATTTGTCGGGCATCGGCGTTACAGCAACTGGCGTTTCGACTGTAGTCAATCTCACGTCTGCTTCGGTCAATGCCACAACTTACGCTCAATCAACCAATTCGACGGCTACAGAAACAATAGTTCTTGGACCAACTGCGAACGTCAATCAATATGCCAACAACAACGTCAACGAGCTAGTGAATTACGCAGCGGGCGGCCAAACATTCTTCCAGGGAACTTTATCTAAGCCTGCAAAATCGGTGACTGTGACCTCGCAATCACTGCAAATCAATGCTGCGGCCCAACCCGTGACGACGTTCTCCTCGTCATTGACTGGCAGCAACACAATGTTCGTGCAGTTGAATCAGAGTTCGAACGGAAGCGCTACTGCGACTTTGGCAGGTTCTGCGGTGACCACAGGTGCGATTGTTTCAATCACTGTCGACAACAGCAAACTGACAGGCGGGCAGATCACTAAGTCCTATACCGTAGGTAGCGGAAACACCTACACCTCAATAGCGGCATCCTTAGCCAGTTTGATCAACGCAGACTCGAATTTTCCTTCAATCGCGTTGTCGGCAACATCGTCTGGAGCAGTTCTGACTCTGACGACCAAATCCCCAACTTATGCGGTCACGACTAACACCGGGGCGACTGAGACAGCCACCGTTGGCTACAACAATCTCGGTGCCACCGCAATTTCGGTGGGTGGCAAAATCACTGCCGGCGACGTGCTCACTCTGACGACGACTTATTCTCCTCTATCAGGTGGTTTGCAAGCGGTCCATTACACGGTTCTATCGACCGACACGCTGACGACTGTGGCGAGTGGGCTGGCTGCGGCAGTAAATGCAAATAGCAGTCTGACCGGAGTTGGATTGAGCGCTGCTGTGAACACGCCAGCCATTTTGAGCACGGCGCAAACGTTCACAGCTTCAAAACTTCTTCCCGCTGGGTCCAGCAATGCGACGGTCACTGCTGTGGACGGTAGTAATAATTCAATCGCAAACAACTATCAGCTCGGAGTTACTGGCTCCCCCAGCACTTCACTGACTTATGACTTGAACGGGAACACGACCAGCGATGGCACCAATAGCTATCTGTGGGATGCAGAAAATCGGTTGATACAGATAAATTATGCAGGATTGCCAAACTTCTTCCACGCCTGACTCTGCTGTGACTATCGAGCACGCTGTCGCTATAACAAACAAAAGGCTACTCGCCGACTTCGGTTGATGACTGATTTTCCGTTCCCTTTGTGGGAACTTCGCGAACTAATTGTCCATCGCGAACGAAAATTATCGCCGTACCAGTTTGCTGTGCAATTAGCCGGGCACGCTGAGCCGCCCTCATTAGAGCTGCGGTTGCAGCTTGCATATCAGGGTCCGTGAGAGATTCCTTTTTCAATACTTTTCACCCTCGTCAACCAAAATAGGAGATTTTCCACTGTTATCATACCAGCGCCAATAATCAACTTCAAAACGGTAAATGGTTTAAAAATTGAGCAGGCCAGCAGCAAAACGGCGACGAACGACATCGTCAGGCACATGATGTCCACCCTGAGCAACACGCTCAGCGACTCGAGCGATTGCCTCTTCAGGGTTCGATAGTGACAAGAAGAATAACTTCACCTGATACTCTTGCGCACGCCAACCTTGAATCATTTGAACGTAGGCACGACCTGCCAATGTGGTTTCAAAAGCGAAGCTATGATCGCGCCTAGCATGTTCTTTGATTTCGTTCAGCATCAACCTGCCAGCTTTTATGGCAGCTAGCTCCGGTTGGAAAGGCGACAACCCCGCGGCAATTAAATCCGCATTGATAAATACCGGGCACTCTGCTTCGTTGGGCAAAAATTCCCTTGCAAACGTGGATTTCCCTGCGCCGTTCGGCCCAGCAATGATCAAAATCTTCTTCTTTTTCATGCTTCGTTTTCAAGGCGCCTATAGAATGAGTCAACCAACGGTAAGGGATTAGACTTTCTTGCATCAGAGGGCATGTGACATAGTACCATTTAGAAATCGGTAGCGTGAAGATTGTTCCTGCATCTGAATCTTCCTTGAGCAGATTTTCAAATTTCTCTGCTCTAATATCGTGTGCAAAGAGACTGATACTATTTTTGGTGGCATCCATCTAACATAAGATTCCGTGATAAACATAAATTATCCGGGTTCCTCAAATTTCACTACATTTGCATACGATGCATACCGAGCCTGTGTTGAAATTATAGAAACAAGAGCCGGAAGTATTACATCGACTAAACAATTCGTTCGGGGGCGCGGCGACATACTTGAATCACGGGACTCATTATCCCAACCAATCACGCAAATTTTTGCAAACGGTGAAAATCGAACAGAAACCAAATATTTTTACTCGCGTAATCACATCAACTCGATTCAGGAGACGACAGACTCATCAGGAAATATTCAATCTCAAAAAAGCTATGATCCTTTTGGAAATGTGCTTCAGTCACAAGGAAGTTTGTCTTTGGACTATGGGTTTGGAGGATATTACTTGCACAGTCCAAGCCTGCTTGCAATGACAATATGTCGAAATTACTCTTCCCAATTAGGACGGTGGTTTGGACGAGATCCAATCGGAGAGTTGGGTGGGCTTAACTTATATGCGCACGTCAATAATTCACCGGTGATTTTCACTGATCCCTTTGGCTTGAAAACGATTGAGGGCGGTGCACACAGTCCTGGTGGGAGTACCTTCTGTACGCCAAAACCGTTGCCCCCTTGGACGCCACCAAATGACTACTATCCGAATATTCCATACGATCAAAACTTGTTGCCGGAAAGAAATCCATTCCACTCCCCATATCCCTATGGGGGACCGCCCGAGTGGTCAAACTTTGCTTGAATCAGTGCTATCTAGGAGAAAGTGTATGTCGAAGAGAAAAGACGGGTGCAAAAGAAATCTTTTCGCTCTCGCGCTGTGGTTATTTTTTGGTGCAAACGCAGATTCAGAGGCGTCGAACAATGACGTCGTGCCAACCAACACAGTGAGCATTCCAAACTCTAAAGCAAGAAATCTACATCCCAAGAGGGCGAAGAATTACGTTACAAAGACTACAACACTGAACAAAACTGACTCTGAAACAAAAAAGGAAGAGAGTTCCATCACATCGCAGAGAAGTTCTCGGAAGGTCCGTGAAACCGAGGATCAAAATACTTTAACGGAGACCGAGGAAGAAAGAAAGAAACGACTAAAAGATTTTTTGAATGGTAAAACGAAATCTTATTCCGGCTTCGATTCAGGCTCTAACAAACGTTTTTAGGCTTGAATGGGCTTTCTGTGCCTATGAAACTAGTTGAACAGAAATTACTAAAAGTGTTAGGTTTTAGCCAGTACCAACACATTGTAGAACCACGCTATCCGACTGTTAAGTGCGGTCAAAATGCGTAGAAATTCGGCGGTGATGCGCAGCGACGCGCAAAAGTATATCGCCGATATTCCAGTTCTAACAATTCTCGTTCTCCTTCCACTGAATCATCCTAACCCACTACAAACATGAGAACTTCTGATAGAACCGGTTCCCAGACCAAATCTGGTTCCCAGAGCCAGGTTTCGAATTCCGTCTATGAGGCAAGAGCACCGAGGCCGATGGCAAGCTCAATATCGACGTTCAGCTGCCGCGGTAAGTCGAATAGCCAAAGGGAGATAATAGCAATGGAATATGATAGTGTTCAGCGACATTTTCGACTACGAACACGACTATCACGTACGGGTAGAACGACTGCAGTGAGAGTCGATCAAAGTATGTGTCTGTTTCGAATGTAAGTTGATATGTGCCTGCTTTGAGCTCGTGATTGACTGGAAGAAGATCGGCGATGCGACCGTCATCATTGGTGGTGCCCTGCCCCAGGTGCGTCCAGCCGCTGTCGGTCTTGTACTCCAATTTCGCTCTAATACCAACTGCCGGACAACCTCTCGCGGTGTCCAGAACGTGTGATGTGATCGGACTTCGTGCACTCATGTCAATTTTTCCAGACGCAGGCGAGTAATTTTCTTTTGCTCCTCGATTGCATTCTTCAGCTCTTTCTCAGGAGAATTGACAATGCGCGATCGGAGTATATTCAGCATTTCATCGGCGGTTTTGCCTGTGGCGCAGACGATAAATATGTAACCAAACTTCTCCTCGTACTCTTTGTTTTTAGCAGCCAGCTCCTCTAAAACTTGTTGCGATGCTTGGGTGACGCCTGATTGTTCGCTTTCAGCAAGATTCTTCGTCGCGCTGTATTTTGCTTTCAAGCTTTCGATGTCACCAATTTTCGGATGAGCGCCGAATGCTTCCAACCAATCGTCGCTCGAAAGTTTTTCCCACGCTTGCGCCGCTCTCTCAAAGAGAGCTTGATCGCTAGCATACGGGCGCCCCTGCGTCATCTCCTCAGCCCAACACCTGGCTCCGCAGCAGTTGAGAAATAACTGCTGCGCGCTGGTTGGATCAAGCTCGTTGATACGATTCATGTGCATCGACCTTCTCGCCGCCATTGCTTACGTTCGACGCCTTAGCCAGAGCACAGGACACCCGAAATCGACTGATGCCACCATCAGGCGCGATGTTGACCCGAATATGAGTGTAAGGGACTTCCGTTGACTGTAGCTCGCTTTCGAAGAAGTGGCGATGACTGGGCTTGAGTTTGGTGTCCGCAAGAATCTGCGACCACTTGAATGAGCTGGCATTGAGATTGTCGATCTCTTGCCCGGGCGCATAACAACCTTCAATCCAGCACGAATCTGGAAAATTGCCGATGTGATGATTAGTATCCACTTCGATTTTACGAACGAGACCGACATGACCCAATTTCACTACCGCCCAATCGTGTCCAGGCTCACGCCGACGTCTGGTCTCCCAGGCGTCGCCCATGTTGACGCCGCGACCCGGCATGATCATATTGTTCTTGTTGCCGAAAAACATGTTGTTGCAGGCAGTCACCAGGCCGCCGTTCTCGATGGCAGCCAAATCAATCAGCTCGTCGGAGGCCAAACGCGAGAAATCCCGCTCAACGCGGCCATACACTTTTAAGCGCGCCACACCGCCATCGGGGTAGATGTTCAAGCGAACATGAGTCCACCGGCCCTTGTCCGCCACGGCGAATATGTTTTGCGAACCTTCCTTGAGCGCCGATTTCGGTAAAATCTCCTGCCACTTTTCATTCTGCAGTTGAGAATCTGCAACTTCTGACTCGAGACAAAGAGCATCTATAGATGCATATGGGGGATGGTTACCGAGGAAGTGGTTTGTATCTATGTCAACGCCGCCAATACTTCCCGCCGTGCCCAACTTAATGATGCACCAGTCGTATCCGGGTCCTCTCTTACGTCTTGTTTCCCAGCCATCCATCCACTTGCCGTTTTCTGTGAATTTGTCATCAATCCAGACGCCTCGACCTGGCTTGATCAGATTCTCCTTTTCTGCAAAAAAATCATCATTTGCTAGAAGCACCTTACCGCCCAGTTTTTCCGCCGCCAGATCAACAAGACCGGTAAAAACGGCAGCATCGTAAGTAGACCCTCTTTCCATTATTTTTGGCTCTCCACTGTGGTGCGTAATAACAATTGTCCATATGCAGTATCGGAATGTTTGCCGTGATCGTAGACCTTCTCTCCACCTACGTAAGTTTGTTCAACCTTGCCAAAAAGTTTCATGCCATCGTACGGAGTTATCTTGTGCCGATGATGAATCATGGAGGCACTTATCCCAAACTCTTGTTCTGGGTTCCAGATCACGATGTCTGCATCGTAGCCCGGAGCGAGCGATCCTTTGCGGGCACTCAAATGAAGAAATTCTGCAGGCTTTGCTGAAAGCCAGCGCACGATATCGACAATGGTGGCACCACGGCGTTTCGCGTTTGTCCAGATCGCCGGCAGCCCAAACTGCAACGATGAAATGCCACCCCAGGCTTTTGCCAAATCACCCTCATCGATAAATTTCAAATCTGGAGTGCACGGCGAATGATCGGAAACGATAAAGTCAATTGTGCCATCCAACACTGCCTGCCACAACAGTTCTCGATTTTCAGCTTCCCGTATCGGTGGGGCACATTTAAAGCGGGGATCGCCATCTTTAATCTCTTCAGCGGCAAAGGTCAAATAGTGTGGGCAAGTCTCTACAGTCAGCGGCAAACCTTCATTTTTCGCTGCACGGATGCTGGGAAGCGCTTCTGAAGAGGAAAGATGAACTATATGTACTGCACACTTGTATTGCCGGCAAAGCGCAATCATCAAATCGATCGCGTCATTTTCCCATTGGCGCGGACGGGAATTGAGGAACGCCTTATACGACGATGGATTTTCGCTCAAATCATGATGGTGGGGGTTGTGGCACAACTCGGCATGCACCAAAAGAGGCAATCGGAGCTTTTGCATAATTGGCATGGCCAATCGCAAGTCGTCTTCACTAACATTGGGAAACTCGTCCAATCCAGAGTGAATCAAGAAGCACTTACAGCCGCTCACACCACCTCGAGCGAGCGGCTCGAGGGCGCCTGAGTTGCCCGGCACAACACCACCATAGAAGGCGCAATCAACCCAGGTCTTGCCTTTGGCAGAGGCGAGCTTTTGCTGCAGGGCTTCATAACTGGTCGTGACCGGATCAGAATTCAAAGGCATGTCTGCAATCGTTGTGATTCCGCCGGCAGCCGCCGCTTTGGTGGCGGTTTCAAATCCCTCCCACTCCGTGCGGCCCGGTTCGTTAACGTGAACATGACTGTCTATGAGTCCAGGCATGACAACAGAGTTTCCAACATCGACAACACTACAGCCGTCGGGCGTTCGGTCCCCCTCGAACACCTCTGTGATCTTGCCGTTATGGACGACGACACAGGCCGTCGTCAGACCACTGGGGGTCAAAACTCGCTTGCTGGATATGGCAAAAGGCAGCTTAGACATAGGGTCTCAATATGCGAAGGCTTTATTGTCGCATATGCCTAGCTCTAGACCGTTGCAGCCGGACATTATCGCATTCTAACCATGGCGCGTACGGAAATTGAAGGTCAATCGATGTTCAGTCTTCAGAAGACATCAGGAAGTGACATAAATCAAAGCAAAGCCATCATAGCCTTTGCTGCCGACTGTCTGTATAACAGTTGTGTCTACTCGAGTTTCAGCAGCGACCACTTCATTGAATTTGCGAATCCCTTGTACACGCGAGTCAGCATGATCGCGATCAAGGACGCCACCATTGCGCACAACATTGTCTGCAATGATTAAACTGCCTTTTTTCGCCAGTTTGAGAGACCAGGCAAAATAATGACAATAATTTTCTTTGTCGGCATCGATAAAAATCAAATCAAAAGGACAGCGGCTGTCACCAACGAGCTGAGGTAAAGTATCCACTGCAGCCCCCACTTTCACTTCGACCTTTTCTTCCAGCCCAGCAAAGAGTAAATTCTTTCGAGCAACGTCTGCATGTTTTGGCTCATATTCCACTCCTCAGTTGCAGATAACAAAAGCTACTTCACTAGTGCTTGGGCTGCACCTTACTCTTTCCTTTCTGCTGATTTACCAGCTGCTGAGCGAGTGCAAAATCCTGATCAGCAAGATCGTGCTTGTTCATTTGCAAATAAACCTGAGCACGATTGTAATAGGCCAGGTAATTGTGAGGGTCTTTTTTTATAGCCACATTGTAGTCATCGAGAGCTTTCTGGAATTGATGCAAGCCACGATAAGCACTCGCTCGCTCCACATAGTTTGAGGAAAAGCTTGGGTCTCGCTTAATTTTGTCGTTGCAACGTCCCAGATAATTGTCAGCACCTTTCATCAATCGCTGTTCGTGTATTTGCAGGACTGTCCTCTCGTCAGCAGCGCCAGCTTCCATTTGATGAGAAGCGCCGTAAGCTCTCATGCGCGTACCGAAAGCTTCTGGATCGGATGGGTCTATGCTAATTGCTTTAGTGGCATCAGCAATGGCTTCGGCGTGCTTGCCCTTCCCTTCATAAGCGAAAGCGCGAACTGTATAGGCTTTAGCCAGTCCGGGGTCCTTTTCAATGGCCTTTGAAAGAATGGCAATCGCTTTGTCATAGTGCCCCTTATAAGCAAAATCCTTGCCTTTTTCGACTGGATCGTTCGAGACATCCTGAGTCATTTTAATTTTGCGAGCGTTCGGTGGAAGGACAACTTTGGTGGCAGTGAGGGGATCGGGGATGCCTAATTTGTCAGCTCGATTGTTGCGTACTTGAACAGGAGCAACAGGATCGGCTGCACCTGCTGGCGTTAGGCAAGCATTAAGAGCGACCAACAGGACAATCACAGAAAAAGAGCTGAATGATGCTTTCATGTATTTCAATTGACCTTGTATTGGCTACTCATCTAAAGATACGTTAGCAAAATTAATGGACGATTACACCTAAAACTTATTGGCAACCAAACTGTCATAATGTATTCGGCATCAAGATGTATTTAGGACCTTTATGGAGGCGTTTCGCGCATGGCAGCCAAATTATCACCGGTTTCGTCTGGAGTCGTGCATTCTAGCGCTCGTCGCACCCGTTTAAAGGTAGCCCACCCACACCGCACCGCTCATAATGCAGTCGTGGTCAAGGATGCTATTGAAAAGGTGCCAGGTGTTGAATCCGTCCATATAGCGCATGGCACAGGTAACGTGGTCATCACCCATGACGACCGCCCAGATATTCTCGAGCATATCGGTGACGCCATTTATAAAGTCGCTCCAGACGTTCTCGAGGCTCTTGTCATTGGCACCCACACAAATGGCATGGGTCTTGGACTCAGTGGCCTCTGGGCAGTCGGTACCGTGCTCGGAAAGATTTTCGGCGACGCTGCAACCACTGAAAGTTCAAACGAAAGTCCAGACGGCAAACCTGACGTGAACAAGAGCGACGTCAAAAAGTATATTCCCTACGCATTTTTGGCAGCTGGTGTAATTCAGGTGCTGGAAACAGAAGCTCTAATGATGGGCATGGCACCACTTGCTTTGTTCTACTACGCTTTTGATACGCACTGGAAATTCAAACAAAGCAATGAGCTCGATCGCATTGAAGCAGAGCTGGAAAAAGTTAAAGTGAAACAGGATGTCGTCAGCAACGACGTCAAACAAATAGCCAACAGCTAAATGTTCTGGTGAAACTTTTCCGAATAACCAGTCATCTCCACATAGGCATCGCCTTCAACTCGGGCATCGTTCATGGTGCCTTCAACCTTTGAGGCTCCTTCCCAGTAAGTGACGCCAGTTGATTTGCCTGTGGCCAATTCCTGCTCGGCAAAGGCTGGTCGGATAGATAGTTTGCACTTCGCTGATGGAATTTCAACATTCCACCCCATCGGATAATCACCACCAGTTTTGGCACTGTGCCAGTGATCGATTGCTTTGACCGAAAAATCGGCAAGTTGCAGGTGCTTTGTTTTTCCGTCAGGGAAAATCAATGTACCACTAGAATTAGGATCAATGCCGCCATGATTGTTGCGCATTAGGTAAAGCATGCACTCTGTTTTATTATTCAATTGAATACTGTACCAGTCCCAACCGACTTGCTCTGCGGTCAATTGATTGCTGCCGAATTCATGATCCATCCAGCTCAATCCTGACACTTTGATTGGTTTCTTATCGATATAAAGAAAGCCTTCGGTAGCCAGTCGAGTCTGGGAGAAATAGTGGGATGCACAGCCCTTACAAGAAGCCTTTTGACTGACGCCATCTTTGCCATGAATTACAGGAGGCTTCAGTGAATCGAGCAGCAAATGGATGGAGTAGCCACCACCATTGGCACGTAAAACAGTTTTGTCACCGAGTTGTTCAACAAACCAGTTTTCATTAGTGACTGAAAAATTTTCAGTCGCGGCGCTCGCTGGGCCAACTCCTCCACGGTTTAGTTTCTCGAAGTAGACAAATTTTTTCTTTTGCAGATCGCTTATCGCAAAATGCGCCAGATAAAGATTGTCCAGCTTCCAGGGGTGAACGTCTCCGTCTTTGGCTTCAGTCACGCCAGTGCGAAAGAAAGTCAATTCGTAACCGTAACGCTGACCGTTATCTCCTTGCAAATGGCCCGTGTAATACCACCACTCGGTTTTAAAATCTTCGTGAGACGCATAGTCTCTAGGAAATTGAAATTGATAGCCAGGCAGCGCCTGTTTGAACGTTCGAGCATCCACAGGCTGTGCAAAGCCGTTCATTGCAGTCATGGCAGTCATTAGCACGAGTAACAGCATCGTTAGACACGAGTATCGCATGGGCATCAATCTTCCTATATTCTTCCTATTCATTTTCCCCAGTTTTATTCATCGCGCACTACAGCTGGTGCAAGAGTCCGAGCGGCCATTCGAGCGGGCACAATACCTGCAAGAATTGCCGTGACGATGACTAGAGCCGTTGATTGCAGTAGAAAATCCCAGGGCACAAATAGTTGCACGGTCCAACCGAAAGACTGTTTGTTGATTACGAAAATCAGCAGAAACGACAACACAAACCCCAATAGAATGCCAAATAAATTGCCAGTCACACCTAGGATTCCTGCCTCGACGAGAACAATTTTACGCAACTGTTTTTCGCTTGCGCCAAGATAACGCAAGATACCAAACTCGCGTTTTGACTCCAGAGTAAGGGCAAACAGGGCGTTCATAACGGCCAGCATCGAAACAACAATGGCGACAGTGTGTAAAGCGTAGGTCACAGAAAAAGTACGATCAAATATTTTTAGAGCTTCGCCCTTCAACTCTTTGGTCGTACGACAGCTTAGCAAAGCGGTCTTGCCGACATTCGAAAAAATAGCTTCTCGCACAACTTTCGGATCAACATCTGGTCTAAGGTACACCGCGGCGCTTGAATAAGTGTCATCATGAAAATATTCTTGATAAGCCGAAAGCGGGATGACGATATAGCCAAGGTCGCTTGCATAATCGTAATAAATACCCTGTATCGTCAGTTTCTTCCGACCCGACGGTGTTTCTAAATCAAGCACGTCACCGGTATTGATATTTTTACGAACAGCAAAAGTCTCTGAAACAATCGCTGATTGATCGTTCATGCGCGCGCAAACGATTGCAGCTGATTCACCCGATAAAAAGACAAGGTGACCAAATTTTCCAGAAACGTTGAAATCGGTGGCACCAAGATTTGTGGGTGAGCCCTTATAGACAATTGGATTATCAACGAATGGATTAACGGCTTTGACTCCAGGCGTTTTTTCTAGAGATGACATAGTTGCTTTTTGCATGCGCGCCTTTTGAACGCCACTGGCTCGTGCACCAGATTGAATCCATAAGTCCGCTTTCAAAGTCTGATCGATCCAAATCAAAACAGTCTCGCGAAAGCTGCCAATCATGATAGCCAGGCTTACCATCATCGCAATCGCGATCATCAAACTAGCGGTGGCCACGGCCGTTCGAGCCAGTGTACCCTGCAAGGAGCGCACCGCTATCCGGCCCTCTGGCTTGAAAAACAAATTTAGCAAGGCGTCCAGCATAGGAAAAATCAAGTTTAAAGCGAGCGGCATCGCAAGCGCAAAGCTCAAGATGAAACTCAAAGAAGCCGCATAACCAAACAATGGGAAATCAAAAACGGGCGATTGGTAACAGCACCAGACGCCAAACCCGGCCAAAACCAGACCAGCAAGAGCCAGATATTTAGCGGATCGGACAATTTTCAATTCGTATGACGCGCGACGAACTGCTTCTGCTGGTGCCACATTGGCAGCTTCAAGAACCGGAGCGAAACCGGCAATAAAAGTCAAACCAACACCAATTGCAAACGATAAGACAATCGTCCAGGGATTGAGGCTAATAGTTTCGAGCGGATCTTGAAAATAAAAATGCTGGTAAGTTCCAGCGATTGCTTTTAGCGCGCTATCTGCAAATAACAGCCCCAGTAATATTCCAAGTACAGTGCCAACAACACCGAAGAAGAGATTTTCGCCTGCAAACAACATGAGCACTTGATTGGACGTCAACCCCAGCGCGCGCAGTGTGCCAATTTCAGGACGTCGGCGAATGACCGAGATGGTCATGGTGTTATAAATCAAAAACATACCGACCATCAAAGCAATCAAAGTCAATGCCATCAGATTGTATTCAAAAGACTTGGTGATTTTTTCAATTTGTTCACCGCGCTGCTCTGGTCGATTGACAGACAAAGTAGCCGGTAAATCGTTCTTCAATTTTTCCTGAATGTCTCTTAACTGAGAATCAGGAATGATTGCTTCAATTTCAGTTATTTTGCCCGGCATGTCGAGTGCGTCTTGAGCTGTACGAATGTCGGCTATCACACAGTTACCGCTATAGGCACCACCAATGCCATCACCAGATAACAAACCGACAATTTTGAAGATCTTTCGCTTATCACTAATAAGCAAATTGAGATTGGAGCCAACCTTTAAACCATGTTTTTGCGCTAGCCCCTGACCGATTAATACGCTGTCTGGCGCAAAGATATCCATGAACTGACCTGAGCCTGAACCTGCTGAGTCAAAGCGCTTAAAATCGGCATCGACAAGCATATCGATACCAATAAATTGAACCAGTTCACCATTTTCAACGACAACATTCTCTTGAATGATTGGTGTAAATTTGCCACCATTATCGAAAAGCCAGCTAATTTTTTGCAAAATATCCTGATCGACAAATAGTCCAGAAGATGGACGAATCTCTAAATTTGCCTTGCCCGATACCAGATTGACTGTCTCTTTAAATTTGGCCAGAGCTGTGTAATTGGCTAGGCTGATAGCCAACAAGACACTGACGCCCAGAGCAATTCCTGAGATAGTTAAAGCTGTTCGAACATATTCGCGCTTTAAATCACGCAGTATGAAACGATTAAATAGTGTCAAAAAGGCAAGCATTCCTCAAGCACCGATCTGCGAAATCATGAGCCCATCTTTCAGCGAAATATTGCGTCTGGCATAAGCAGCCGCTTCAAGGCTGTGCGTGGCCATGATGATCGTCAATTTGTCATCGGCATTGATTTGCTGCAGCATCTCTAGAATGATGGTGCCATTTTCAGTGTCGAGGTTTCCAGTTGGCTCGTCAGCAAGAATCAATTCGGGGGAGTGAATCAAGGCACGGGCAATAGCTGTTCGTTGCATTTCGCCACCAGACAATTGAGAAGGATAAAATTTGGCTCTATGCGATAGTTTGACCCGCTCCAGAATTTCGGCAACATGCTTGCGAACTGCAGATGCGGAACTTTTGCCAACAAGTTCTAGCGGCAGAGCAATGTTCTCTTCGACAGTCATAGTCGACAACAAATTGAAAAATTGAAAAATGAACCCGAGCTTTGTTGCTCTAACAGCAGTTAAATCGTTGTCATTCAATTTGGCGAGATCCTGCCCACCAAAGAAAATGCTGCCGCTAGTTGGTCTATCAATGCCACCAATAATGTTGAGCAAAGTGCTTTTGCCGCAACCGCTGGCTCCAGTCAAAGCAATGAATTCGCCGCGTACAATCGATAACGAAACGCTCTCTAGAGCGTGGACATTATGATCGCCATAGGTTTTAGCGACGGTCTTTAGTTCGATTTGAACAGGAGCAGAGTCCATCTTCTTATATGTTTCCAGAGCATCATTGCATTAAAGTGAATTACTGAACTGAACAGTTGGCAGAAAGCAATCACAATCTAGCAGCTATCATTTGAGAAGTTTATTGGGTTCAGGTGAACTTTTAGTGTCGGAACTGTTGTAAACCAAAACTACACCATCGACAAACTTATCATTGACAATTTGTCCGCTGGGCATTACAAAGGCTACATGCAAAGAATTGAAGTCTCGTTTCAAGCGAGCGCTCTGAATTTGTCAGCACTGAACCTGGGACTACTCCTGGGCAACCTGCTATTGGGCAAATTAACTTAACAGAGCCGACTTCAGTCAACAATATCCAGGCTCTGTTTTCAAAAACAGAGCCTTTTTCATTTTGGAGCAAACGCAAATGCAAACGGTCAACAAAAACTCCGCTATCAAAAGCCGCCACGTCAAAATTTTCGATACGACTTTAAGAGACGGTCAGCAGTGTCCTGGCGCTGGCATGACCTTCGAACAGAATCTGGAGTATTTCCGTTTAGCATCTTTACTAAGGGTCGATGTTCTAGAAGCTGGCTTTCCATCAGCAAGCGCGCTCGATTTTGACATAGTGCACGCCATTTGCGAAGAAGCAAAAAGCGCTCCTTATACACCAGTTGTTGCCGCATTGTGCCAGCTGAGAGAAGAGCAAATCGAAAAAACAATTGAATCATTGAGACCTTTGATTCCAATTAAAAAAGCTCTGTTGCACACATACGTACCAGTTGATCCCCAATTGATGCCAGCATCACTTGGTCGCAAGGCAAGCGACCACCAACAAATCATCACCGATGTTTCAAATTTCGTCGGCATGGCTGTTAAGGCAGGTCTTGCCGTGGAGTTTAGCCCTGAAGGCTATTCGCGCATGTACGAGCATTTTGATTTCGTCACAGAACTCATTCGTGCGGCAGTTGAAGCCGGAGCGAGTGTAATCAATTGCCCAGACACCATTGGTGGCGCCTGCGCTTTTGAAGGCCAAGAATATTTCGTCGAAAAAATGAATAAGCATGCGGCAATTATTGCCAAAGAGTATCCAGATCGCGAAATCACCTGGTCTGTACATTGTCACAACGATTTTGGTCTCGCCGTCACTAATTCCATTAATGGAGTCTTCAATGGACCAGCCCGCCAGATAGAAGGTTGCATTAATGGCATTGGCGAACGCGCCGGTAACGCCTCTCTCGAGCAATGTATCATGCTCATCAAACAATTCGGTGCGACTGCCGCAGAGCCCTTCTTCACGACCGTCAATACCGAATACATTCAAGAAGTATCCGACTTCGTAAGCACTCATATGCTTCCTCGCCAGCCGCACTGGCCAGTCAGCGGTGAAAACGCAGCTCGCCACTCATCCGGTGGACACACTAACGCCATTCTTAAAAACCCACTGGCCTATCAGCCTTACGATCCCAAAGAAATCGGCAAAGAAATCAGCTTTATGTTTGGTCCTTTAAGCGGCGGCAATCACGCCAAAAACATCATTGAAGGTCACGGCTATGTCTGTGCTGAGGAAGAAAAGGCAGAGCTGGCGCAGGCAATCAAGCAAACTTATTCCGAAAGACGCAAAGGTATTACTGATGATGAGTTGATTCAAGGCTACTTTGAGTATCGCAAACCAATCAAAGTGGAAAACATCGATTACTCCAAAGAAAAGCACCAGTCATCTGTAAGCATGTCTGGGACGATTTTCAACGAGACCGGGGACTTCAGCGAAACGCATTCAGGCAAAGACTCGGCTCTTGCCGCCGTCAAGAAAATGATTGAAGTGCGCTTTGGTCCTTACAAAATCCTCAATCACCGGGCTCAATCAGACACAGTTGGCATAGACGCTCACTCAATCTCTGAAATCATTATTGAAACCCAAAACGAAGAGACTGGTGAAAAGCAACAGTTTATCGGCAAAGGCAGAGACCAGGATATTGAAATTGCCGCGATTAAAGCCCTAATTGACGCCGTCAATTTTGCCTACATCGAACAAAACTTCCGAGTTGCCGGTCATAAGAATAAATCTGGTAACAGGTTGTTGAGCATTATAAACTAAATGTGAAGGCCCGCAAACTCTTGCCACAACAAGGTTTGCGGGTGCTCTTTTGGTATATAAACGAAATAGTGGATTGACGATCTTCGCGGGCGATGTCATCTTTAGTTAACCAGCTGCGGCTGCCAGATCAAATTGTTTTGTTGTCTACACAACTGAGTTTTTAAATTGTTTACCAACGTGCTCCACATTATTAGCCTGCTACTGCTCGTGATTCTAAACACGAGGAGCGGGTTAAAAGCATAGGTAAAACGCCAACAGTTTTCTTAAGCCCCCGCACCTGACACAAGGAGCGGGGGCTTTTTGATTCAGCCCCAATCACAAATTCACCGCACTCACACCGAGAACATTAAATGCAAAGCGACGCGATCAAAAAAGGTATGAACCGAGCACCGGCAAGAGCGATGCTCAAAGGTACTGGTTTGACAGACGAAGATCTAAATAAACCATGGGTTGCGATCGCTAATACCTGGACAGAAATTGGTCCCTGCAACTTCCATTTGCGCACTATCGCCGAAGCTGTCAAAGCAGGCGTGCGCAAGGCTGGTGGCACACCATTGGAGTTCAACACAATTGTTGTGTCTGACGGAATTTCGATGGGTACAGAAGCGATGAAAGCGTCGCTTGTGTCACGCGAAGTCGTCGCCGATTCAATTGAATTAGCAGTACGTGGAAATCTATTCGACGCTGTCGTTGCCATCTCTGGCTGCGATAAAACCATTCCAGCCACGATGATGGCGCTTGCGCGTCTGGATTTGCCGTCATTGATGATTTACGGAGGCTCCATTCAGCCGGGCAAATACAACGACAAAGACATCACAATCCAGGATGTCTTCGAAGCAGTGGGCGCCTGTATGGCAGGCAAAATCACAGAGAAAGATTTAAATGATATAGAAGCCGTAGCGTGTCCGGGCGCTGGAGCATGTGGAGGGCAATTTACAGCCAATACAATGTCCACCGCCGCATCGTTTTTAGGCATCTCACCAATGGGTGTCAACGAAATCCCCGCAACCGATCCCCGCAAACTGCAAGCGGCGGAAGATTGCGGGGTTTTAGTAATGAAGCTTTTCGAACAACAAACATTGCCCAGCCACATCATCACGCGCAAATCGATGGAAAACGCCATTGCTGCAGTAGTTGCAAGCGGCGGCTCGACAAACGCGGTCTTGCACCTGCTCGCCATTGCCAAAGAAGCTGGTGTTGAATTAACACTCGGAGACTTCGACACAATCTCACGTCGCACGCCAATGATTGTGGACATCAAACCATTTGGACGTTATGTTGCAACTGATTTTGAAGTCGCTGGCGGCTGCCGCGTTTTCGCTCAAAGATTACAGAGCGCCAAATTGATCACAGATACGCCAACCGTCTCTGGCAAAACTCTATTTGAGGAAGCAGCCGAAGCCAAAGAGTATCCCGGTCAAAAAGTCATCCTCGATTTTGACAAACCGCTCAAAACAGAAGGAGGCCTTGCAATTCTTGATGGGACATTAGCTCCTCACGGTTGTGTGACCAAGATAGTCGGCAAAGACCACAAATTATTCAAAGGACCAGCAAAGGTATTCGACACAGAACAAGCAGCATTTGATGCGTTAAAAGCCAAGCAAATCAAACCAGGCGATGTAGTTGTGATTCGCTACGTCGGTCCCAAAGGTGCCCCTGGTATGCCCGAAATGCTCGCTATCACAGGAGCACTGGTTGGTGAAGGAATTTCAGACCAAGTTGCGCTGCTCACAGATGGACGTTTCAGTGGTGCCACACACGGCATCGTCGTTGGTCACATCTGCCCAGAGGCAGCGGTCGGTGGACCAATCGGTTTAATCGAAAACGGCGACATCATCACTCTGGACATCGAAAATCGGGAACTCAATGTAGATGCTGATTTAGAAAGCCGCAAGGCAAAATGGAAAGCACCAGAGCCCCATTATAAAAAAGGAGTTTTTGCAAAATATTGGCTGACGGTATCGCCAGCATCGCAAGGAGCAGTCACAGGTTATACAGGTTTCGGACAAGGAGAAGTCAATGACGAAGATGTTTTGGGAAAAAGACGCGAATACGAACGCTCTACAAGGTAAGACCGTTGCCGTAATTGGTTATGGCAGCCAGGGCAGAGCGCATGCGATGAATTTGCGTGATTCCGGCGTCAACACCGTAGTTGGTGCACGCGAAGGCGGCAAAGCCTGGAAGCAATCAACTGAAGATGGCTTCAAACCAGTGTCCCCTGCTGAAGCGGCAAAACAAGCCGACCTGGTTGCCCTTCTGTGCCCAGATATGGCTCAACCAGAGTCCTACAAAAACGATGTCGAGCCTAATTTGAAAAAGGGCGCAACTGTTTTATTTGCTCACGGTTTCAATATCCACTACAAAGAAATTGCACCACGCCCAGACATGGACGTCGTTTTAATCGCCCCTAAAGGACCTGGCGCACTGGTGCGTCGTCAATACGAAGAAGGAAAAGGCGTACCTTGCTTAATTGCTGTGCATCAGGACGCTACCGGCAAAGCTTTTGAAACTGCCCTTGCTTACGCTCACGGTATCGGCGGCACCAAAGGCGGTGTAATTGAAACTACCTTCCCTGAAGAAACCGAAACAGACCTCTTCGGTGAACAGGCAGTTCTTTGCGGCGGCACACGAGAACTCGTGCTCGCTGGCTTTGAAACACTGGTCGAAGCTGGCTACCAACCTGAAATTGCCTACTTTGAAGTAATGCACGAGTTGAAGCTGATCGTAGATCTTCTGTACGAAGGTGGCTTCGCTAAAATGCATGAATTCATCTCTGAAACTGCCAAGTATGGCGACTTCAGTCGCGGTCCTAAAGTAATCGACGCTCATGTGAAAAACAACATGAAGGCAGTGCTCACAGAAATCCAGGACGGCACATTCGCCAAAGAATGGATTGCTGAATCCAAAACTCGCAAAAACTACCAGGCTGCCTGGGACAAAACCAAAGCGCACCCAATTGAAGCAACTGGCAAAAATCTACGCGCTCAAATGTCCTGGCTCAAAGCCGCCGGTAAATCGACCACGCCAGTCAAAGAATTGGCATCAACAGCAGGTAAGCAATAACATGAACGGAGCCCAGATACTGACGCGAGCGCTGGAAGCCGAAGGAGTCGACATTGTGTTCGGCTATCCTGGTGGCGCCATCATGCCAGTCTATGATGCCTTACTGGAATCAAAACTCAAGCATATCCTCGTGCGACACGAACAGGGAGCAGCTCTCGCTGCCGACGGTTACGCACGATCGAGCGGTCGCGTCGGTGTCTGCATGGCGACGTCTGGTCCTGGTGCTACCAATCTCATCACTGGTATCGGCAATGCATTTGCCGATTCGGTGCCGATGGTGGCAATCACTGGTCAGGTTCATAGCTTCAATATGGGTACGGATGCCTTTCAAGAAGTTGACATATTCGGCATCTCCATGCCAATCGTCAAACATAGTTTCATCATCCGCAATGTCCAAGACATCGGACCAACCATTCACAAAGCTTTTGAAATCGCTCGTTCAGGTCGTCCAGGACCTGTGCTTATCGATTTGCCCAAAGACATTGCTACCGACATTTACGATGGCTATCAACCGCAAGAGCCAGTGAAAACGACCCTCCCACGCGTTGACGCCAAGCATCTGGCTCAAGCAAAAGAGATGATTGCCTCCAGCAAAAAGCCTTTGATTTACGCTGGCGGTGGCGTGCGCATTGCTCAAGCTACTGAACAGCTATTAGCTTTTGTTGAAGCAACCGGCATTCCGACCGTTGCCACATTACAGGGCTTGGGAGCCATTGCCGCAACACACCCACAATTTTTGGGAATGCTCGGCATGCACGGCACCAAGGCCGCAAATCTAGCTGTACAGGATTGCGACTTACTCATAGCTGTTGGCGCTCGTTTTGATGACCGCGTCACAGGTAAGCTTGCAGATTTTGCACCAGGCGCTCGCGTTGTTCATATGGACGCAGATCCTGCCGAAGTCTCCAAATTGCGTGAAGCTGATTGCACTCTCGTTGGCGACATCAGAACAACCATGAATTTCTTGCACGTCGCTCCCCAATGCAAAGAATGGGTGGAGCTGTGCCAGAAAAACAAAAAAGAATTCGAATGGAAATATGACGCACCGATTGATTCTATTTATGCACCCAAATTCTTGCGCAAATTGAGCGACGAGATGAGCGCTGACACAATTATCAGCTGCGATGTCGGGCAGCATCAAATGTGGGTTGCACAGCATTATCAGTTTGAAAATCCCGAATGCCACCTCTCGAGCGGCGCTTTCGGCACTATGGGCTACGGACTGCCAGCAGGAATAGGTGCCCAATTGGCCAATCCAGAAAGCCCAGTGGTGGTTGTGTCTGGCGACGGTTCAATCATGATGAACATACAAGAATTAGCAACAATTCGTAGATACAACATTCCAGTCAAAATCGTTCTCATTGACAATGAGGTCTTGGGAATGGTCAGGCAGTGGCAGGAGTTGTTTTTCAACGAAAGATACTCGGAAGTCAGTTTGTGGGATAACCCCGATTTTTTGAAACTGGCAGACGCATTTAATATACCTGGCATTTTTATCGACAAAGACGAGCAGATAGATGATGCCATTCAAAAAATCAAAAACACCCCGGGACCACTTTTTGTCCACGTAAAAATTGACCAGAAAGCCAATGTATGGCCCCTCGTGCCACCTGGCAAATCGAATTCCCAAATGATGGAGGCAAGCGCCAAGTGAAGTACAACATTGAAATTACTACAAACAACGTCGAGGGGATTCTCGAACGAATTCTCGGTTGCATTAGACAAAGAGGGTTCTCCCTTTGCGCAGTAAGCGCAATTGAGAGTGCAGATCAAGAGCAGATGCTCGCTCGCCTTACACTAAAAAGCGAACGCTCAATTGAATATGTCGTCAAACAAATACGCAAACTGTACGACGTAACTACAGTCTGTATCGAGGAAATGGAGGAAGGACAAAATGGCTACAGGCAATTACAAGCCGCAACCAGCCAAGCATGATTCTCGAGTCTTTCTCTATGACACGACATTACGTGATGGCAGTCAGAGAAAAGGCATCAGCTATTCTTTAGAAGACAAGCTCAAGATTACACGCTTACTAGATTCGCTCGGCGTGCCTTATATAGAAGGCGGTTGGCCGGGTTCGAATCCTAAGGACCTTGAATATTTTCAGCGCATGCGCCAGTCGCCGCCCAAGAATTCCAAAATTGTGGCCTTTGGAGCGACTCGTCGTGTTGGCGTAAAAGTCGAAGACGACTCCAATTTGCAAGCGCTTTTAGATTCGTACACACCAGCAGTTACCCTCGTTGGTAAAACCTGGCCGCTTCACGTAGAACAAGTTTTAAAAACTAATCTCGAAGAAAATTTACGCATGATCGCCGATAGCGTCGGCTACATGAAGCAAAAAGGCAAAGAAGTAATTTACGACGCCGAGCATTTCTTTGATGCTTATCGCGCCAACCCAGAGTATGCAATTTCTTGCTTGAAAGCTGCGCAGGAAGCCGGTGCCGATTGGCTCGTTTTGTGTGACACGAATGGCAGCAGCTTGCCTGAACAAATTGCCGAAGCAGTAGCTGATGCTAGCGCTCAAGTTAGTGCACGATACGGAGTGCATACTCACAATGACGCAGAACTAGCAGTAGCGAATGCACTCGCCGCCGTAAGAGCCGGAGCAAGGCAGGTTCAGGGCACCATTAATGGTTATGGTGAACGTTGCGGCAATGCCAATTTGATTTCAATCATCCCCACATTGCAGTTGAAGATGGGATATACCTGCGTCGCCACAGAAAGCTTAAAGAAATTGACCGAGCTTTCGCGCGCTGTTAGTGAAATAGCGAATCTAAATCCAGATACCCACGCAGCCTACGTTGGTTCATCGGCATTTGCGCATAAAGGCGGCATTCATGTGGCGGCCGTTGAAAAAATTGCAGAAAGCTACGAACACATTGACCCATCGATTGTCGGCAACAGCCGCCAGATTTTAGTTTCCGAACTTTCTGGTCGCAGCAACGTACGCATGCTCGCTGCCGATTTAGGCATCAAAGTTTACGGACAAGAACTGCAATTACTCGAGCAAATCAAAGAACTGGAAAGCACAGGATTCCAGTTCGAAAACGCTGAAGGCACAGTAGAGCTGATGCTTCGCCGCAAAGATCCCTCATACCGTGTGCCATTTAAACTAGAACATATTATGGTCGTGGCGTCAGATAGATCAGGCGCAGGCATGAATGCCGAAGCGATGATCAAATTGACTGTTGAAGACGAACTCGTACACACAGCCGCTGAAGGTAGTGGACCTGTGCATGCCATGGACATCGCCATGCGCAAAGCACTCTTGCCACATTTTCCATGTTTGGCTGATGTGCGATTGGCTGACTACAAAGTACGCATTTTAGATCCAGACAATGCTACTAATGCCACCACTAGAGTGGTCATTGAAGCAAATTGTTTTGACGAAACATGGAGCACAGTTGGATGCTCCCCTAACATTATTGAAGCCAGCTACCAAGCACTCTCCGACAGCCTCGAGCTGTATCTTCTAAGAGTCAAAGAACGTGAACAGCAACAATTAAAACGAGAGGTCGTGGCCTGATGGCAAACACAGATACACAGAAAAAGTCGAGCAAAGAGACATCGAAAAAGGGTGCTTTGAACATTATCGACAAAATCTGGAATGCACATGTGGTTAAGCAACTCGAAGGTCACCCGGCTGTGTTGTCCATCGACTTGATGCTCATTCACGAAGTGACCTCTGCGCAGGCTTTTCAAACTATCGATCAAAAAGGACTAAAAGTTTTTGATCCTTCAGCGCTCTTAGCGACAATCGATCACAGCATTCCGACGCGCAAAAATCGTCATGAGATTTTTGACGAAGCAGCAAAAGTGCAAGTGGAAACATTGCGTCAGAATTGCAAGAATCACAATATTCCATTTATGGATTTCGACTCAGGCAATCAAGGCATCGTCCACGTAGTTGGTCCTGAACTCGGCGCTACACAACCTGGTATGACTGTTGTCTGCGGAGATTCGCATACATCAACGCACGGCGCTTTTGGTGCTCTGGCATTTGGTATCGGCACTTCTGAAGTTGGACACGTTCTAGCTACTGGCTGTTTGCTACAAGAAAAGCCACTGACCATGAAAGTTGAGTTCAAAGGCAGTTTCAAAAAAGGCGTTTACGCCAAAGATGCGATTCTTGCTTTGATAGGTGAAATTGGCATTGGTGGCGCTACCGGTCACGTTATCGAATATACCGGCGAAGCAATTCGGGCAATGAGCATGGAAGAACGCATGACTGTTTGCAATATGAGCATCGAATGTGGGGCTCGTGCAGGCTTGATTGCGCCAGATGAAAAAGCTTATTCGTATATCAAAGGGCGTCGTTATGCTCCTGATGCATCCATCTGGGATAAAGCGATTGAGCGCTGGAACAGCTTCAAATCAGATGAAGGCGCAGGCTACGACCAGAGTTTGACTATTGATCTGGACAATCTTGGACCGATGATCACATGGGGCACGAACCCAGGACAAGCAACTCAATTAAGTCATGCAGTGCCATCGCCATCAGATTTTGCAGATCCTGCAAAAAAGGTCTCGACAGAGAAAGCGCTTGATTATGTTGGTTTACAAGGTGGCGAATCACTCGCTGGAACCCCCGTAGATTGGGCGTTTATCGGTTCATGCACGAACGGCCGCATTGAAGATTTGCGCATTGCCGCTGGCATTTTGAAGGGTCGCAAAGTCAGTCCGAACGTCACCTTCTATGTAGTGCCAGGGTCTGAGGTTGTGATGGCACAAGCTCAAAAAGAAGGTCTGGATGTGATTTTCACCGAAGCTGGTGCACAATTTAGAATGCCTGGATGCTCATTATGTCTGGGTATGAACGACGACAAAGTTCCTGCTGGAAAACGTTGCGTCAGCTCCTCAAACCGTAACTTTATGGGACGTCAGGGGCCAGGCAGCATCACGCATCTGGCATCGCCAGCTACAGTTGCAGCAAGTGCCATTGAAGGCAAACTAACGTCGCCAGTCGACTATCTGCCCAAAGCCTAGCTTTTGCAGTCCCAGTCAATTTAAATTTCAAGTTTAATTTCAAGGAAGAACAAATGAGAGCTTACAAAACAATCAAGTCAAAAGTGATGCCGTTGCCACTTAAAGACGTCGACACAGACATGATTATTCCCGCTCAATTCATGACCAGTATCAGTCGTGAAGGCTACGGCGAAAACCTATTCGTTCGTTTGCGCCAGGCAGATCCACAATTCCCCAGCAATCAAGAAAAATATAAAGGTGCCGAAATTCTCGTTGCCGATCACAACTTCGGTTGTGGCTCGTCGCGCGAACATGCCGTTTGGGCGCTTGATGGAGCTGGCTTCAAGGCAGTGGTAGCAAAATCGTTTGCTGATATTTTCTCCGGCAATAGCGCAAAAAATGGATTTCTTCTTGTCGTATTGCCTGAAGCAATTGTCGATCGTATTTTGCTTGAAGGGCGCTCGGGTAGTTATGAATTGTCGATTGATTTAGAGAAACAAACCGTGAGCTTGCCTGATGGCACCGACGTTAGCTTTGACTACAACCCATTCCGCAAGCATTGCTTACTTAATGGCTTAGATGACATCGATTACATTCTGTCTTTTAAAGACGAAATCAAAGCCTTCAAAGACAAGTCGGCGCTTACGCAAAAGTAATTCAACAAAAAATTCAACAAGAATTTAAAAGGAATGATCATGACAAAGAAAGTGGCAGTGTTGCCTGGAGACGGAATCGGCGAAGAAGTAATGGCTCAAGCACTACGAGTGTTGTCTGCCGTCAGCGAAATCTTTCCGCTTAAGTTCGAGACACGTCATGCACTTGCTGGTGGCGCTGCTTTTGACAAATTCGGCAGTCACATGCCTGAAGAAACACTGAAGCTGTGCCGAGAATCAGATGCTATTTTGTTTGGCTCTGTAGGCGGTCCCGTAGCCGATATGAATTTGCCAAAATGGAAGAATTGCGAAGCTAATTCTATACTTTCGTTACGCAAAACATTCAATTTCAACGTTAATCTTCGCCCGGTCAAAGTAATCCCTGAGCTTGCCGCCCTGTGCCCGTTGAAAGAAGAGATTATCGCTCGCGGAGTCGATATTTTATTTGTACGCGAATTACTTGGTGATGCCTATTTTGGTGAGAAAAAAACGTTCCTAAAAGACGGAAGACGTGTTGCGACCGACCTTTCAACCTACACTGAAGACCAGGTTGCCTCTGTTGCGCACGCCGCTTTTAAAGCAGCATTAAAGCGGAACAACAAAGTCACAAGCGTCGACAAAGCGAATGTGCTTGATGCATCTAAATTGTGGCGCACAGTGGTGCATGAGGTAGCGCAGGAATACCCAACAGTAAAACTGGAGGATATGCTCGTCGACAACTGCGCTATGCAGATTATCCGGGACCCTTCGCAATTCGACGTTGTCGTCACAACCAATATGTTTGGAGACATTCTTTCGGATGCTGCTGCCGTTTTACCTGGCTCGCTTGGACTTTTGGCTTCAGCAAGTCAAAACGAAGCAGGGTTTGGACTTTATGAGCCACCGGGTGGTTCAGCCCAGGATATAGCCGGCAAAGGCTGCGCCAATCCAATTGCTCAGATTTTATCAGTCGCCCTGATGCTGAGATTTTCGTTCCAAGCCGAAGAAGCTGCACAAGCGATCGAAAACGCCGTTTCATTAACACTAAAACAGGGACTGAGAACTACAGATATCCTCACTCCAGATTCCTCTGGAAAAACTCAGGCAGTAACGACAGTCCAGATGACCGACGGAATCCTCGCCCATTTGATGAAACTGAGCCCAGTTCTGTCATGAACATGATTCTGTCCTGAAAGAGATCGAAAACTATAAGTCCAGATAATGGCAAATTACCCAACACAGGAGAACAACAATGCAAGGTTCTAATCAGACAAGTAATCAAGAAAGCTCGTCAGACTATCGGCAAAGCCCAAAAAGTGCCGTAAAAGATCAAAAACGTCTGAATATGCGTGGCGATGTCTATGCCATGAACGCTGCTGGACAGATTTCAACATTTCGTTTTACCAATACTGAAGTGACATATTCATTTGCATACGATGATAAAGGCGAACTGTCGGCTATGGCCAGTTCTGCAGGCTGGACCTGGACCAAGACCAACACTGACGAATTTCGTGGTTGGGTAGTGCGCAATTATTTCGACCTCTGGCAGGTCAGCGAAGAAGATACAGGCAACGTCTATGTTAATCAGACGGGAATTCATGCCACTGGAAAAAAAGCAGAGATGATGGCTCTACCACAGGGCGCTCTCAGTTAAAAATCCTCGAGTGGTTGGAAAAATTTTGCATTTTTCAAACCATTCGAGTTTGACTTGCTAAGACTGAAAATTGAGCAATTGCCGCGAAGCTTGTAAGACATTTTTCTTACGCCAAGCGGCAATTTTTTGTCATATAGCCGGAGCAACTCCCAGCAGTTTTATGACGGGCTCAGAGACTTTTTTGATATATACCCAGAGGGTGGAATCGGGACAAGAAAGTCGTTGGTCCAGGCGGATTTCTAAAAAATGTCACTAGGATAAGACTTCTGGGCTGTTGACCAAAAGTGAAGCTTAAATTGCTATCCTTGACGCTCGAAACTCGTTCAATGACCATTCAGCAGAATTTTGCGTTCCTGCGCCACTCTTAAAGTTGGTCAAACACGCAAAGACACATACATATGCCGCACATTATCGTTGAACTCTGGTCAAGAAAAGCGGAACAACAAAAATCACTTTTCGCTGAACGTATCGTGAAGGATGCAATGGAGATATTAGGTTCAAGCGAAGATTCACTGTCGGTAGCCTCAGATCTCCAAACTGTATAAAAAACCCGGACACAAAATGTAATCGACACTTTGCGCTTACATTACTTAGCGAGAATAGCATCCGATGTTGCTGGTGTTTTAGGATATGCCAATCCTGAGAATGCAAATATGCCGCCTGTAAAAATCTTGATTGCCCAAGACCCAAGAGCCCTGGCAAAAACGGAAAAAGCCTTTACTGGCTATGACATTTTGACGGCACTCGATATTAAAGCGGCCGACTATTGGCTTCTTCGCCACGAAATCGATGCCTTCATTATAGGTGCTCACTTTGATGACTCGCGAGGCGTCCAGCTAGTATCAATCATTCGTAATAACTTCGAGCACCGGAACAAGCCCATCATCATGGTGCGCTTATTACCTTCCGACAATGCCCAGATGATTCGCACCACATTTGGTGCGCTGATTGACTCTGGCGCGGTAAATGCATTTCTGGAATTTGACGAAAATGATCCAGAGACATCCAAAAAAATTCGCGAAGCCGTAGACCAACAGTTACAAATTTACCACATAAAGAAATAACCCAAACGAGCGTGGCAAGAAGATTGCATTATTGTTAGCGGTTCCCCATATCCGACGCGCCTAATTGATAAAACGTATCAGCACCATGCAAAAATCGATGTCTGGGGAATGACATCGACCTATGCTGATGGAACTTTAAAAAAGGGCTATTTCAAAACATTATTGATCTGGGAGCTATTTCTTTTCCTCGCGCTCTGTCGGCACCACAATTGGCCCAGAGTTGGAATCAGAGCCGGGGCGAGGTGAAGTGGACGGTTTCGAACCGTCAGTTAAAGTCAAGTCTGGCAAACAGACAGGGTTCTTATGGCCGCCAGCGTTCATTTCATTGAAAATTTGAATAGCACTATGCCCTGATGCGGTGTCCATAGATGCAGTGAGCATCTTGTCGGCGGCACGGGAGGATTCAATGGACGGACCACGATCTGAACCGGAGCGGATTTCATTATTTGAGTTAGTTGACATCGGTTGTACCTCTGTGGGTTGACTGTTAGAAATTTGATTTGCTAGATTGAGAAGACGCTTTCCATGCAGACAGTATTGAGGCATCGACGTTAATGCGACGTTAATGCTGAACAATTCCTGTCGATTAAACTGAACAGCGTGTGTATAATTCATTTAATTGGCGACCATAACGAGGGTGCATTGTCGAAAGCGCTCATAATTGAAGACGATCCCAATGTGGCAAACACCTTGGCAGAATTACTAAGGCACAGTGGTTGGACCATAGAAACAACAAACAATGGTGCTGACGGTCTTCAGCTTATTTCGCAATTCAGTTACGACTTGGTGCTTCTAGACTGGTGCCTTCCTGATTTGACTGGACTGGAGCTATGCACGCGTTATCGTGCGAGCGGCGGCACCATGCCCATAATTTTCATCACCGGTCAAAACGACGTAGCTGACATAGAATCAGGTCTCGACGCGGGCAGTAACGACTACATAACAAAACCATTTGAAAAACGAGAACTGATGGCGCGCATTCGTAACGTCATGCGTCAACCCAGAGGAATCGCCACCGTCGATGTTATAAGAATTAGCAACATCACATTCGACAGCCGCAGAAGATTGATTAGCTCAGAGACTAAAGTCGCCCAATTTACGGCCGTCGAATATAATCTGATTGAGTACCTGCTGCGGAACAAGGGAGAATCATTTACTACTGACCAATTATTCAATGCCATCTGGCAATCAGACAGCAACTCGTCAGAAGAAACTGTTAGAGTGCACATCCGCGTCGTACGACGCAAGTTGGAACTGGCAGGATTGCCGGCATTAATCTTGCACCGAAGAGGCTTCGGATACAGCCTAGAAGAACCTTCGTGAGCGCAATATGAGACTGCGGATTGTTCATAAAGGGCTCATATACTTGTGTCTACCGCTTGCAGCGCAAGGAATTTTCTTCTTCCAGCTTTTTAAATTGATTGAACAAACCGAAAGAAGTATTGTTAATCAAACTCGTCATATAAATATGTCGCGAGAAATGAATTTTGTAATTATCCAGTTCTGCCGCACCCTTGCAAATGTTAGCAAGGGCTCCAGTGGAATCATGCCTCTGACGCAATACAAAACGCTGATGGACACACACCTGGCAGCATTGGAAGCCTATTTAAAAGACACAAGCGAAGACTACCAGCAAGTGTTCAGTTCATCCAAACATCTTGTGAGCGCTCAATACAAGCTGCTTGCGCTGTTGCAGAATCAAGATGATGACTTGCCAATGAATTCTTTGCAGCGGCTCATGCTGACCAAAGAAGTAATTGCCAACGCCGAATCAGCCGGCCCGATTGTCTACAACGCCTGGAACAACGAAGAGAGACTTTTGGAAGAAGAAAGGCTAAAAGAACAAGAGTCTCGCGAAAAAATCAAAAGACTGATTGTGGGCGCATCAATTTTTGATTTTTCACTGGCTCTAGTTTTGATTACTTTCTTTATTAAAAACATTACGCAAAGAGTCGATCTGCTGGTCAAAAATGCTCGTGTTCTGCCAACCAGCTCCGAATTACCTTACAAAATAGGGGGCACCGATGAAATCGCATTTCTAGATAGCGCTATGCGAGAAGCATCTGGCGAACTGATCAAAGCCGCTGCTCACCGAAAATCTCTGTTACAGATGCTTGCTCACGATTTAAAAAATCCACTCACTGCTATTGGCTTGAGTTTTGAGGCAATGCTTCTCAACGCCGAGTCCGGGTTGATTACGATTGCTGAAAAAAGAATTCGCACCCTGCATCAATCACTTACCCAAATCACCACGCTACTCGAAGACATGCTTGCTCTCGATAAAATGGAAGGAACAGATCTGACTTTAGATGTCTCGTTTGTGAGTGCTGCAGACCTGGTTAATGACGCATGCAATTTAGTGACGACCCAGGCAGAACGAAAATCCATTGTATTAACTTCAGATGTTGAAACAGTCTCAATCATTGGTGATCGAAATCGCCTGGTACAGGTCTTAAGTAATTTCATCGGCAACGCCATACGCTACTCACCATCTGAAACGACAGTACTTATTAGTGTAAAAAAAGAAAAGAAGACAGTACGATTTGCAGTTTCAGATCAAGGCCCTGGAATAGCTAGCCATTTGCATGAAAGCGTATTTGAAAAATTCTTTCGAGTAGAACAAAATCTCAAAGCCGGTGGTAGCTCTGGTTATGGACTGGGACTGGCAATTTGCAAACAAATAGTAAATAAACACAACGGTGCAATTGGGGTCGAGAGCGTGCCAGGAAATGGTGCCACCTTCTGGTTCAGCCTACCTTTAGATGAAGAAGAGATTGAGTCAGAGTCCTGCTAATAGTGTTCGTAATTTCTTACGTAAATTGAGGTGCCTTCTGGGTTGAGATGCACATTGCTCCCTCCAACTTTAGAATGCAATTGATCATCGAGATTCTCTTGCACTTCCTTGAGTCGTTTTGTTCTTTCATCCTGCAGGGCGTTGGGCTTGGAAGTTGGGATTGCAGATGACTTTCCGTTGATGATTTGTAGAATGCTTTCCATTGGAATGTTTCGTTTGTGCAATTCGTTTTCGATAAAGGTTTTGCGCTCACCGGCACTCATTGCGTTGCCAAATTGAGTCTGCCCTAAGAAGTCAGATAAAAGACCAGGCAATGCCGGGTCTTGCGGTCCCAACGACTGCGCTCTGTACTTTAAATCAGGAGGAAGCAAATCTTTCATCATCGAAGAAGATTTAGTTTGATCAAGGTCTCCATTTTGTTTGAGGTACGGAGAGATTGTCTTTCTCTCTTCAACCGTAAACGGCAGCGAATCCAAGCGCATTGAAGTTGAAGTTTCTGATTCAACTGCTTTGGTGAGTATTCCTGGCTTCGTCGAACCAATTTGATTGACATTTTTGCCAGCGGGCACTTGCAACTTTTGCAAAGCAACCTTGCAATTCTCTTTGATATCGTCAGTTTCCGAACTGTCACTGGCTAATTGAAATTCTTTTTTGGCACCAGCAGAGTTCTTCAATTTAACCATTGTGTTAGCCAGATAGTAGTGAGCAACAGAATCTTCTGGCGCAGCCTTGATAGCCTGGCGCAAGTATGATTGAGCGCTCGCATAATCACTTTTTCTATACGAGTCGATACCGCGCATAAGAGTGCTATCCGCTGCAGCTGGAAGGAGCCACATAGAGATTATCGTGCAATTGAAAATGAGTCGTAAGTAGGAGAAGGTCATTGGGTTTATTGCATGCGCACTCCAAACTGTTTAGTATTCATTATTGCATAGGAAAAACTGAACTAAATGATTGAACTCTGGCAGGCAAAGTCAAATGCATTGAAAGCACCGAGATGCTAACAAAAAAAAGGACAAACACCGATTGCCGTGGTCGGAGCGCTTATCGTTATTGGCAGTAGTTACACTTATCGGCTTTGGAAAGTTGTAAACTCACAGCAAATTGCTAGAGAGCGAGAACGAGCTGTGATTGAAAAAAGTCGCCACATAATGCTGGAAGCGCAAATAGGTTCACCCATTGGTTTATTAAGGTGTTTCAAGTGTTTAAATTGCTAGCAGTTTGTCTTCTTTTGATGATTGCATTGAATGGCAACAACATAGCCATAGCCGCTGGCGAATCAGATCCTCAATTTTCCCAATATAATATTGCTCTGAATCCAGCTGGAGAGCTAAGAGAACACGTGATAGTGTGTAGCGATAAGTGCGCGCAAAAGAACATAACGGAGGCCGTCTTGGCTTCTCAGCCATTTGGAGAAGTTCCCCTCGATGGATATAAATCAACCGATTTAATCTATTTTGATATCGAGATCATCTGGTCTAAATTGCTTGAGCACCAACACCAGAACGTATATGTGTATTTAGCCCACCAGGAATAAAAATTCGTGACCAGGACTCAAAATGAATCAACTCGAGCGCTGTATGTGAAGAAGTTTCAGATGGTTTTGGCTAGAATAGCGATGAATAGAATTGCAATTTTCTCGCTGGCACTCCTCGCTACTTTGGTTCCCATATCTATCGCGTTTGCGGAGCGGGAGCTTTCCTATCCCATCGCCGAACAGCATAGTTGGGGCTTCATTGATAAAAATGGAGTTTTCAAAATTAGACCTCAATTTGACTCAGGCAACGTTTTTACAAACGGATTCGCGAGCGTATGGGCCGACGGCAATCATCATAGATATACGATCATAGATACTGCTGGCAAACCAATCACCAGCGAATTGTTCCATCAAACAGGAAAAATGTTTTGTGGTCTAGCCCCGATCACTCGAGATCCCAAAAGTGATAGAGACTTTTCGACTGCCACTTATATCTCAAAAAATGGAACGATATGGACATCATCATTCTGGCAGTGTGGTCAATTTGAAAATGGCTTCTCCATCGCAAAGCGATACTTTCAAAAATTCGCAGGAACACCCAATGACGATGAATCATTCATAATCGATTCAAAGGGAAAAACAATAAAAAAGCTTGATGGAACGCTCTGGGAGCTAGAATTCTCGGAAGGCTTGGTACCAATCAGAATCGGTCAGCAAATGGGATACGCTGATACCAAGGGCGATGTCGTTATCAAACCTCGATTTAGAATTGCGCGACAGTTTCATGAAGGACTTGCTGCCGTGAATATCCAGCCTACAGGAACTCTGAGAGACGGATGCGGCTTTATAAATAAGCGCGGCGAACAAGTCATCCCAGCCATATATTCGTCAGCACAAGATTTTCATGAAGGACTTGCGCGAGTTGAATCTCGTGGAGATGACACAGGTGGATTCATCGATCAGCACGGCAAATTGGTCATACGACTCAATTCCGTAATCAGCAGTGGAGACTTTTCAGAGGGTTTAGCAGCAGTGCATGTATCTGCTAGCGAGACTGGATTTATGGACCATACTGGAAAAATACTTTTCAAAGTGGAAAGCAACGAGGTCGGAGAATTTCACAACGGGCTTTGCCACGCTGCATCGTTTAAGTCTGAAGACCGCCTCGTAGGTTTCATAGACAAATCGGGGAAGTGGGCAATAGAACCTCAATTCTACAAAGCGATGAATTTCTCAGAGGGGCTTGCTGCAGTGTGCGTATTTGACAAAAAAAGATTGCAAGAGCAGCGAGCTACATGGAAGAAGGAGGCGGACGAGTTCCGAAGCCGCACATGGTGGCAATTCTGGGGATCTTATTAACGTTCGCGAAGCGAGTAGCATCTGATGAAATCGAAAAAAGCAGCCAAAACAAACACAAAGTTTCTCCGCTGTCATTCGGCGGAAACCTTTGATGGGAAATATAGTTTGGAGTCGTAGCAGCACAGCTGATCATATTGATCGTTTAAACCAGTCGTTCTAATAACTCGTATTTCTATGCCTAGTTAGCCCACAGCAGAGTAAACTTGTTTCGAGGACTCAAAAAAATTTGCTCCAAACGTCGCCTACAGAACAAATGAACCCGCAGAAAGACCAAACAGCAGTGCCCGCCATTTTGATACTGACGCTCTTGCTGTTTGCAGGATATATAATGTTGAATTGGTTTCTAAACCCCATACAATATCCTCTTATCATCGATGTACAACTTCCCTTTCCCAGTGCAGAGCTTCGCTCTTGGGGATTTATAGACAAGCAAGGAAAATATGTAATCGCTCCACAATTCAATTCTGGTGGAACATTCAAGAATGGCATAGCCACCATCTGCTATGGCAGTGGTGCGTCTTGCATCAAGAGAGTCACTATCAACAGAAAAGGAAATTTAATAGCACCTGAAACAGAAACAAAAGAATTCGTTCCCCCGCCTCCAAAGGTCAAACGGCTGCCTGACGGAAGCAGTGAATTTATTTGTTGCGGAGAGCTATCTGATGGCATCGCAGTACAAACGTTAACCCTCAACAAATATGTTGCAGAAAAGTCCGGTTCGCAAACAGTTTATCGCGTTGTACATACTGAGGAACGGCTTAAACTTCTAAACAAATCAGGAGAAACCATCAAAGATCTGCCTGGCGTACGAGTTAGAAACGGAGATAAATTCTCAGATGGCCTGTTGCCAGTAGAAATAGAAAAAAAGATTGGTTACATTGACACGCGCGGCACTCTTATAATCAAAAAACAATTCGACAACGGTTTTTCCTTCAAGGACGGTCTGGCCTGTGTGGTTAAGAGATCAAGAACCGGTCAATTATGTGGCTATATCGACAAAACCGGAACTATCGTTATTCCGTACACCTACGGAAGTCCAAGAGATTTCCAAAACGAAAGAGCTTTGGTCAGCTTGCCAAACGGACGGACGGGGTTTATTGACAAAGCTGGAAAGGTTGTTGTCTCTGCACCCTATCGTACTAATTATCACAAATTCTCAGAAGGCATGGCCACTTTTGAAAACCGAGACGGTGCTGGTTTTATTGATAAGAATGGAAAAATTATTTGTCGACTTAAAGCGAATCGAATCGGCAATTTCAGCGAAGGATTATGCGCCGCGCGAACTGGCGCAAAAGTGGGATTTGTAGACAAAAATGGCACATGGGTAATCGCGCCAAAGTATCGATACGCCAGCGACTTCTCGGAAAGTGTGGCAGCAGTTTGTGAGTTTGACGATAAAAGATTGCAGCAACAAGTGGCAGAAGTCGATGCGTTTAAAAAAAGTGCAGTGCATCGAAACCCTGGAGAGCGACCTGTACAAGCTGGATTTGATTATGATATCAGCCTGGAAGGGCACCAAAACTGAATGTTGTACTTATTAGTCATTTTCTCTTGCCTATAACAACTTGCTTAAGCAACATGAAGCCGTGTCTATAATACTCACAGGAAATGCCGCCGCCCGTGATCCTGTAACCGGCCCGACCAGGAGGATCGTCATCCGTCATTGCTGGTTTACCGAACACTGCTGCTATCTGATTGGCCGTGATGTAACAATGAGTGGTATCAACATCCAATCTGAGACCAGCTCCCTGACTCGAATCTTTAGTGTCCAATGTAATTTCAGAGAAATTCTCAGTCGGTATGCGAAGGCGAAATTCACCGGTATGGAAATTCGGTTTGCCGTTGATTGGTATTTCGTACAAGCTAACCCCAAGCTGCCTTTGAATAAAGTTTGGTTCAAAAGTTTTATCGCTATTCGCTAATATCGCAATCGACCTAACCAGAGCTTCTGATTTATTCGTAGCCAATGTCGGGCGCTGAACTTTTTTCCCAGTAAATGCCTCGAGCCTGTCGACTTCGTCCATAGCGTCCTCGCCAGCCTGTTCAGAAGCTACAATCGCCGACATTAGGTCCCTTACCACGCTATTTTTATCATGCATCTTTTCTTCTATATCAGCACGCAAACAAAAATTCTTTGAATCGGGTTTATAAGTTACAAGTGCGTTAGCGTTGGCAATGGCCAGGTGAAGGTCATTTAGTGCCAGCAGGACGGAAACTCGCTTTTCATATAAATAGGGTGCGCCAGGAACCGCCGCAATCCCTTGATTGAGAGTCTTCAAAGCTTCTTTTAGCTGTTTGTTCTTGATAAAAATATCAGCAGCCTGAATATATAGGGATGCATTCTTTGGATTACACTCGATTGCTTTTTGCATCAAAGCAACGGCTTTCACTGGGCTAATATGCGTGACCAATGCTTGCTGGGAGTATTCATTTGATTTTTTGTACGCTTCGCTCATCGCTCCAAGATTTTTCCACTCTCTCGGTAAATAGTTTCGAGCGTTTTTTGTCTCCGTTATGGCAAGCAAACTATGTTGTTGCACTGGTATTACAATCGGCGGTGAAGATGTCGGGTTTACGGCTGCGGCTCGCGAACACAAGAGAATTATGGCTGCCGATATGATACCAGGAAGAGCATTGACTCTCATTTTTTCACCTCAACGTCGGAATAAGTCACCCATTCACCGTGGTGGTCCCAACCCAGTGCTCGATACTTGGACGCTTTCTCATCATCATAATGAATCTCCACAGCCTTATAGCTGTCACCACAAGTGCCAGAAAACAGAGTAAAAACGTCGCTGTCAGTGTATCGGTGATCAGCTTTGCCTGGTGTGTTCTTGATCGCCGTTTTAGACATTCCAATCAATGCATATTGTTTGAGAAACAAATGGAAATTCTCAAGACGATTAGCATGATTGTCCCATTCGCTATTGTTAAAACCGCTTGGTCCCAGTTTCACTTGAGCGCCTCCCTGTTCGAAGGCGGAAGCCTCCCCGAATTTTGGTTTTATCGTCCATTTTCCTTGCTTGTCTATAAAACCACACTGATGGTGCAGTTCATCACCGACAGCAACGTTGGCAACACCCTCATGAAAGCGAGGAGAGTTCGTGGTCATGTTGTTCCGCTTCTGAACATAGTAAATAGCGGGAATTACCAACTTGCCACTTTTGTTTATAAATCCGAAATGAGAAACACCCTGAGTATCGTTTATGACCACAGCCGCCAGTCCTTCAAAGAATCTGTCCACTTGAACCAATTGCTCCGGAAGTTTAACCAAGAAGTGCCCAGTGTGATCTATCAAGCCTCTCTGTTTACCGAGACGCACCAACGCCACGCCGTCTTCAAAATCAGTTGCCTCATCGAACTGCTTTGGAATCACAATTTTGCCATGGACATCCACATAGCCAAATGACATTGGCGAGACGCTATCGAACAAGGACACCCCTTCAGAAAATTCGGCGATAACTGTAAAAGGACCAAGTGGAAAGAATTTCTGTTTAGCTAGATCGTAGAGCCAGTCAATACCATTGCCGCCTGGAGCCTCGACGTCGCCCTTTTGTACCGGCAACAATCCCTCCTTGGACACACCCCGGAATCGATTACTAATGTCTGGTTTCATATCTTTTGGAAGAGCGTATTTCAAGTTGCCATTCTTATCGAGCAAAAGCCAAGGCTCACCTTTTTTTCTCGCACCGCGACCGGCCCGTTATAAAAATGTTCAACCCACATGTACTTAGGCTGAATAATGATCCGCCCTGAGTTGTCCACAAAACCACTCAGTGTCTCACCTTGGGGTGAGGTTGAGGTGATTGTAAAACGGTCTGCGTATGGCGGTCCCCATATGTAATGGGGAAATCGAAGTTCGATGCCATCGGAGTTCATTTTGCTTCGATAAGGTTGGTCGCGACGACGCCCATGCTCGAAGTTCTCAGTCCAACCCGACCATTTAGGAACGTTCGCTGTTGTGGACGATATGGCCGACACGACACCGCTATGATCTACTCGCATCCAATCCTCGCTAGCAGGAGCTTGAGCTTCGTTGTTAGCGGAACTTGTAGCAGAAAGGAACAGAATAACGCACAGAAAGCTGAACCAGGACATGTTGAGATACTTAATTCGAGCGCGCAGAGCCTTCACCTCATGTTGTTTCAGTTTTATTTTCCTAAAGTCCTCTGTTAACGTCCGACTTGGTCGCCAAAACTCATTCCATATCCAGAGAATAGACCCATTTTGTCGCCTCATCACCTGCATGATCGATCCATTGTCCACGCTTTTGGCTGGCTAAAGCCCGATACTTAGTGACTTTGTCGTTGTCATAATGAATCTCCACACCCCGATAGCTGTGATTACACGCGCCATCATTGAGAGTGTAGAGATCGCTATCAATGTATCGGCGATCTGCTTTGCCGAGCATGCTCTTAATCGCTGTTCGAGACATACCGAATAAACCATATTGTTTGACAAACACACGAAAAGACTCTTCACCTCGCTTTCTGCTGTTCCACTCATCTTTGTTGAAACCGCTTGTCCCCGTCTTAACTTGCGCATAGCCATCCTCGAACCAATACGCTTCTCGAAATTTCGGCAGAATTTTCCAGTTTCCTTGCTTGTTTATGAATCCATATTGATGGTGCACTTCATCACCGATTGCAACATTGGCGACGCCCTCGCTAAAACGAGGAGCGCTCCAGAACATATTGCGGTCGACTTTGGCGTAGTAAATCGCGGGAATGACCAGTTTACCGGTTTTGTCTATAAATCCAACGTTTGGAACACCTTGAGCGCCTTTGACCATCACAGCCGCAAGGCCTTCGCGAAAATTGTCGATTTTAATATACTGCTCTGGTAGTTTAGCCACGAAGCGTCCGGAGTGGTCTATTAAGCCTCTTTGCTTTCCTAGACGGACAAGCGCCACGCCATTCTCAAACTTGTCAGCCTCATCAAACTGCTGTGGTATTGCTACTTTTCCATGCACATCAACGTAGCCAGATAACGCAGGGGTAGTACCACGAAACAAACACAATCCTTCGGAGAATTCGTCCATGCTTGTGAAAGTTCCTAATGGAAAGAATTTCTGTTTTGCGAGGTCGTAAAGCCCATCGACACCCTTGCAGAATGGAGCATCAATATCACCCTTTTGTACCGGCAATAAACCTTCCTTGGATACTCCAGCGAATTGTCGATTTATGTTTGGTTTCATGTCTGTGGGAAGTTTGTATTTTTCAGCACCATTTATGTCTAGAAGAATCCAGGGTTCGCCTTTCTTCTCTCGCACTGCCACCAACCCGTCATAAAAATCATCAGCCCACATATATTTCGGCCGAATGACTATCCGCCCCGTAGCATCAACGAAACCGTCTCGGGTGCTCCCTTGAGGCGAAATCGAGGCGATTTTTATACGGTCCGCACACGGCGGTTTTAAGAGGGTGTACGAGTATCGAAGCTCGCTACCGTCGGCATTCATTTTGCTGCGATACCGGCTGTCCCCACCAAAACCATGTTCGACTTTTTCAGTCCATCCTGGCCACTTCGGAATACTCGCCTTTTCGTGATACTTCGAGGACACCACACCATTGTGGTCTACCCACATCCAACCATCGAAAGCATCGGCGTGTACGGCGTCACAAGCAAATTCTATGAGCGAAGACAAAATGATGCAGAGAAAACTTAAGCGCAAGTTGTTGAAATACACGAGTCGCTGCGGCAATGTTCTCAGTTCAAGTTGATAGTTTCTTCTTTTCACTGTCTTTTTAGTCCAAAGTCATTTAAGTTGGGGGTCAACTGAAAAGAGCAAGCTATTGCGATGCTACGCCTATTCCTGGCGTTGTAGCAGGCCCGTGAAATAAGTGTCGCCATGAGCTCCTTGCAAGTAGAAGGTATAAGAGAGATGGTGATAGCTGTCGTTTGGATCACCGTTGATTATCATAAGCGGGCTGTATTTTGTCGTAGAAAAAGATGCCACCAGTATGTCGTCGGGATGACTTGAGCTGCTGTTGTGGTAGGGTCTAGCCTGTGTCTCTATCGAGAATTCAGACGAGATTGTGGAATAGGAGCCAGGAGGAAGAAGAGGAGAAGCGGCATCGCTTGCTGCATCCAAGTCAATCCAAAGACGAATCTCTAGTTTTTTGTCAGACTGCTCCGTAATAATCATCTTATTAACGTATCCGCGCCCTGGTTGCGTTGGCGTCAGCGAGCTAGACACTTCTACGCTCCGAGTAGTGGATTGATACACACCCGTCCAATGTTTTTCAGCAGTCGGGGCTTTTTCAATATTCGAAGCTGTTCCAGAGTCAGGCGCTTCCCTGAAGTCGCGTATCACCTTTCGCTCATCAAGAATTTGAATTTCGACACTCTTGTTTGGATGTCTGTCAAAATCGAAATTTCCGAGCGGAGGCTTTTTACCAGGTGCAAACAGAGAATCGGGTCCGTCTTGGGCCAAAGCAACAGGCTGAATCAGCGCAACGAAACAAATGCAACTAGACCAACCCATTCGTGAGCTATTCATGCGCTTCGGTGCCCTCAAAAGCATTGGACTTTCGCAACTGGTTGGTAATTTCAGAGAATTAAACTCGTGTAGAAAATAATATCGCAACTGGTACTATTTAACTAGGCTTGGACAGGAGCTAATCACTTGAATCTGAACGGGAAATTTATTGCCGGGACAATAGCTAGCTGGATTGCAATAGCGTCCATCCACTATTTTCAACCGTTCGTGGATCAATCTCAAAAGAAGACCAGTGATGACGATCCCTGCTTCAGCAATCCTATCTGCAGACCAAAACCATCTGAAGCTGGACTTTGGGGCTACATAGATCCAAATGGTCGCACGATAATTGCGAGTAGATTCAACAAAGCCGGACAATTCAGCTGCGGTCGCTCGATTGTCGGACCTAAGAACCAGTGTGATGGAAATCATCAGCAAATCATCGACAAGGCAGGCCGAGTCGTTAACGATAGAACGTTTTATTGCCTTGGTGAGTTTCGCGAAGGGTTAGCTGGCTGTAGTCGTCTAAACTACAGCGCAAGCGAGGATTTTGAGAAAATGGCGCCCCACGAGGCTGGCGTCAAGCTGGGCAACACTTATACTTTCGTTGATGGCGACGGAAATTTGCTTCCGTTCGAATTGAAAGCCTTCCCTTCGGACTTTTCACACGGCAAAGCTCTGGTGAGCTTTGCAGACAAAATGGTCACTCTAATTCACCGCGATGGAAGCATCATAAAAAATATTGAAAACATTTACCATAATGAAGGTGAATGGGCGTACAACAGGTTACCGATCAAAAGCGCTGATGATCCACTAAACGTCAAATATGGCTTTATTGACGAAAACGGAAACGTTGTAATTCCACCAACGTTTGCTAAAGCGAGAACTTTCCACGACGGATTAGCAGCGGTGGAATTGGTATCGCGCACGCCAACTGGACAAAAGGAAGGTTGGGGATTCATCGACACTAAAGGGGTGTTGAAATTTCGTACAAAAGCTGCGTCAGCGAATGATTTTAGTGAAGGTCGCTTAGTCTTCCGAAATAGCTCAGGCTATGGATTTCTAGACACAAGTGGCCATGTTGTCATCCAGCCAAACTATCAATATGCATTCTCTTTTCATGAAGGACTGGCATCTTGTCGGACAAAAGACGACAGATCCGTCTATATTGACAGACAAGGAAAAGTTCAGCTTGAAGCAAATTACCCCTATTGCAGCGACTTTCACGAAGGACTCGCGCGCATCCGAACAAAAGAAGGATTGTGTGGGTATATCAACACGCAAAATAAACTAGTTATTCGCCCGGAATACACAGACGGCGAATCTTTTTCAGAAGGGCTAGCTGCTGTGAAATTTGTAAAGCGCAAATGGTTTTTCTTTTTTTTGAATTTGCCTCTAGGAGTCGGTTAGTTTTGGCTCCTGAGCAGAAGGTTAGCTCTTCAGCTTAAAATAAACAACTGCTTCCCAAACAAAAGACGCGCCATCGTCGATGGTGCTCCATGCCTGCTATGGTTTGCGATATCACGCCGTAGCCTTCGGAGCGCAGAATCTGCAGTCAGTTCATCAGAAGTCCTATAAAGGCCCCTTTGTGAACTAACCAGCAACTACCTTAGCTAGAACTTGCTCGAGTTCTTCTAACGCTTTGCTGAAGCCTTCGATGCCCTCTTTCAATTTGTCATTGGCCATCTTATCTTTGGCATGCGCTTCGGCAAACGATTTTTCGTCGAAGGTCATTTTTGGGAGGTCCAACTTTTTAGCGGCCGCAGCGTCGAGTTTTCGTGGCAAATCAGCACTGGTTGAATCCAGCTCTGCAAGCAGCTTAGGCGCAATCGTCAGCAAATCACAACCAGCAAGCTCTGTGATTTCGGTCATATTGCGGAAGCTCGCACCCATCACCACGGTTTTGTAATCGAATTTTTTATAGTAGTTGTAAATTGCAGTTACCGACTTAACACCAGGGTCTTCAGCACCTTTATAGTCCTTGCCAGTATCGGCTTTGTACCAGTCGAGAATGCGACCGACAAATGGCGAAATCAAAGTCACCTTGGCCTCAGCGCAAGCAACTGCCTGGTGCATACCGAACAGCAAAGTCATATTGCAATGGATGCCTTCTTTCTCCAATTGCTCGGCGGCTTTGATACCTTCCCAGGTAGAGGCAATCTTGATTAAGACGCGCTCGCGCGAGAAACCATCTTTCTCGTACAAAGCGATAATTTCGCGAGCTTGCTCGATTGTTTTGGCAGTGTCATAGGACAAACGCGCGTCTACTTCGGTTGAGACTCTTCCTTTGACGATACCTAAAATCTTTTTGCCAAAGGCGACCGCTAAATGCTTAAAAGCCAGAGTGGCAACATCTTTTTTATCGGCGCTTGCACCGAGCTCTGTTTTGGCTTCGCTGACGACGTCGTCAATAAGAGACTTGTAGGCAGGCATACTGGCAGCTGCAAGCAAAAGTGACGGATTCGTCGTGCTATCTTGCGGTTTAAACTTGACTATTGACTCAAAATCGCCTGTATCTGCAACCACCACGGTCATTTCGCGCAATTGCTCCAGCAACGTCTTACTCATGAAAATTCCTCTTGTGGTTTGAACAATGAAAATCTTAGACCGAAATCGGACTCATTGTCTTTTTGTCAGCACAAACTTTGGTAAAAGTCACAAGGCAACGGCTTTCAAGAGATGAGTCCTAACTATTGCAGTTACGCCGTTTTTGGCGTATTTTCATAGCTGTCACGTGCTCTTCTAGAAAGCCGTTTGCTTTGCTCAATTTTAAATTTGGAAACGGCACGCCATTGCCTGAGGACAGAACCATCTCTCAAAGCGGTACGGCTACCGGCCAGGGCTATCAAGCAGGGGCGGTTGAGCAAGATCCTCGTCTTAAAGACATGGGCTTTCGCTTTCCGCTGCGCAAGTACCAGCAAGAAATTCTTGGCCTGATCAACGAAAAACTCGACAAAGGCGAACGTCAGTTCCACATAGTCGCGCCTCCAGGAGCCGGCAAAACAATCATCGGCTTACAAATTATCAGTCAGTTCAAGTGTCCAAGCCTGATATTGTCGCCAAATACAACTATTCAATCGCAATGGGGTCAGAAGCTCGATTTGTTCTTGCCCATTGGCATGGAGTCCATTGTCGGTCCAGATATTCTTGGCACCCACGAAGATAAGCCGCTTAAACCTGTCACCACTTTGACTTATCAGGTGCTCTCAACGCCTGGTCGTGAACAGGAATATATCGATAAGCTCGCGCATCAGTCCTGGGTCAATGAGCTGACAAAAGGACGGTCACTGACACTTGCTGATGCCGAACTGCGTGTTCTCGAAATCATGCAAAACAATCCAAAGGCATTTCGCCAGGAAATTTCGCGCCACTCGAGCCGACTGCGTAAAAAGCTGAGCGAAGTGCTTGATCTAAAAGAAGTTTTGCACCCTAACGCAATTGAATTGCTGCAATCTCTTCGACGTCAACGTTTCGGTTTGGTCATTTTTGACGAATGCCACCATCTCACCGACTACTGGGCCGCTATCATGACTCACCTGGTCAAACAGCTAGGCGATCCAGTGATAATCGGCTTAACTGGCACGCCACCAGAAGGAAAATCGACCTCGCAAGAAGGACGTTATCTATCTCTTGTTGGAGACATCGACTATCAAGTTCCGACACCGGCCCTGGTGCGCGAAGGTGGCCTCGCACCATTTCAAGATTTGGTTTATTTTACGGAACCTACTGAAAAAGAATTTCAATTTCTAGAAGAGCAACATATTGGCTTTCACGAACTAATAAAAGATTTGACGACGCCCAAATACAAAGGTTTGGATGAAGGAGCGCCAATCATCGACCTGGATTTTGCACCAGAGCAAAACGGGGACATTCGCATCGGTGTCGATACAGTGGATGCTTCAAAGACCTCGTCGACCTCGGCTCATAACTCTATATACTTTGACGACGAATTCGACTCCAGCCTCAGTGCTGATTTATTTCAACAAGAAGAATCTGACGCACAAGAAGATAGCTCTAGTTTCGAAAACGAAAAGAGCGATATCAGTGAACAGTTACCTGCACCAGATTTGGTTGCATTTGACAGCCCGGCAAGCGACTATTTTAAAAACCAGCAGGCTAAAGAAGCCTCCAAAAAACGGATTGCAGGCGAGCTTGCTGCAGCCAAAAGAGAATCTGAGCAATTGGCAAAAGAATCTCAATCGGATTCTGACGATAAATCAAAAAAGAGAACAAGTCGACGATCGAATAAACGCGATGAGCCGATACCGAAAAAGCTCAATACAGCACGACTCGATTCAATGTTGCCTCTGAGGCAAAAAATCGATTCAAAAGCGCACATTGAAACCGAAGTGTTTTTATACAATCAATATGCAGGCGACGAAAAAGACGAACGTCCGCATTCAGTATTAAGCGCCTGGGTGACTCAGCGCATTCACGAAATCGCTTCGGCTAAAGATGCCAAAAGTCCAGATATTGCCTGGCATGTTTTCGCTAATAACAACAAAGATTTGTCTCAAGCCATCAGTCGATTCATGTGGCGCGACAAACGTCAGTTCGGATTCAGGCTGGAACAGTCTGAAGTATTGATGCGCGATCCAGATATTGAAGACTGGATGATTTTGCTTGAAGATATGGCTTCTCGCAAATTAAAGTTGAGCGCTGCCGCAAAAGATCACAAACTCTATGAAAGAATCAAAGCCGCAACCAGAAAGTTGGGCTATGCCATCACCGAGCAAGGTCTGCGCAAACAGGCATCGCCAGTCGACAGAGTGCTCGCTTTCAGCAACAGCAAACCAGAAGCAGTAACCGAGATTCTAGAGCTCGAATACCGCTCGCTTGAAGACCGACTGCGTGCAGCTGTTGTCACAGACTTTGAAAAAATGTCGGCAACTTCCATCAAAACAGTCGATGGAGTGCTCGATGAAGAATCAGGTGGTGCCATTGCCGCAATGCGCACACTTTTAGCGCATCCCATAAGCAATTTCATTAACCCATGCCTTGTAACTGGCTCCCATTTATTGACAGATAAACGCATTACAAAACAGTTTGTCACAAAAGCGCAAGAGTTGCTCCTGGCTGATGGAAAGCTGATTACCCTGCTCGTCAAAGAAGACGAAGACTCCAATTACAGTGCAATCACAGCTAACAGTTCTGAGTGGGAATCAAGACTTTATGTGGGACTAGCCACTGCTATATTTGAAATTGGTATCACCAAGTGTCTGATTGGCACACGAGGACTTTTTGGAGAAGGTTGGGACAGCCAGGCTCTAAATACTCTTATAGATTTGACGACGACAACCTCACCAGTTTCTGTTAAACAATTGCGTGGACGCTCCATTCGCATTCAAACAAACGATGCACTCGGAGCAAGAAAAGTCGCCAATAACTGGGACGTAGTTTGTGTTGCGCCACAGTTAGAGAAAGGTCTAAACGACTATCAAAGATTTGTACGAAAACACAATGGATATTTTGGTTTGTGTGATGACGGCCAAATAGAAAGTGGCGTTGGGCATGTCCATCCTTCTCTATCTGAACTCACGCCTATTGAGGTATTTGCATCGTCAGAAGCGTTCAATCGAGAGATGATTGAGCGTGCTCTCGTTAGAGATAAAATTTACGATTTGTGGAAAGTTGGACAACCATATCGCAATCGGTTACTTGGTTGTGTTGAATTAAATCGTCTGCGCAAACTGGCTCTCACCCCACCACATTTGAAACGCGACATGAAATACAAAGAGCACGCAAAACAACTGCGTACGTCACTCAATGCTATTTGGTTCGAATTCGGCGGATTGGGCGCCTGCGTTTCTCTTGCGGCTTTTTGCTTTACCGGTGCACAGCTACTCGTGATGATGTGCGCGCTCGCACCATTTGCTGCCTCCCTGGTTCTTGCTCAAAAGAAATATGCCAATATGTTCAGCAAAATTCAAAAGGAAATTTGCCGACCCAACACTCAAGAGTCGTCGCTAACCGACATCGCTTTTGCTGTTTTGACGGCCATGCAAACAGTCAAACTACTACCGACGACTATTTTGAAAGAAAGCATCAAAACGAGTATTCGTTCGGACGGCAGCTACAGAGTGTTTCTAGACAATATCGAGCCAGCCCACTCTAAAGCTTTTACGAATAGCTTGAAAGAAGTGATGTCGCCGATTACCAATCAACCGTATCTGATTCCCAAGTACGAATATTTCATCGACGGCGAAGATGAAGTCGCAGCAAAGAAAGAGAAAAAATTCTTCCGCAGCTATCTGCGCGGTCGTGCCGAACCCAGAGTCGCTTGCTATCATCCCGTACCGAATCTTCTTGGGCGTTCTGAAAAAGGGCGGCGAGCCTTCGAGGCATCTTGGAATAAATATGTCAGCCCAGGTTTTGTTCTCGACACTGAAACTAAACCTGAATTGCTCAATCGCTATTTCGGACTGGGACCGAGTCTTGCCCAGCGATTGCTCTGGGAATGAGTAATCTTCAGCAAAAAGTTTAAGTTTGACGATTTTGTAGTCTATCAACATCTATTTCTTTCCTGCGTACGCTTCATAGCTCTACCGCACGGGCATGTATATATAGCCAGTTTTGGAAAGATGGCTCTATTACTACACCGGAGTTCAGTGCTGATAGCACCTAAAAGATGACGACAGCTGAGAGAAATACCGCTCCAGAAAAAACCGAGAAGACCGTCGCTTCTCGTCCGGAAGCTCAACCAGCTCATTTTGACACGCCCGCGTTACTAGCCCAACACAAAGATGTAGTCGGCGACGCTAAAACCAAAAGTACCGCGACTCTTGAAAAACCAGATACGGCAAATTTATATGGCAAGCCCGAAGCCGCCGGCGCGAAGAAGCCCGATGCGCCTGCTGGTGTTGAAGTTGCCGATGCATCAAAAAAATCTGTCGAGGCTTCCGACAAAACACCAGGTAATGGTAATGCCAAAGGTGAAGTGCCGCTGCCAGAAACAAAACACACAGTTGCGCCCGGCGAAACGATGGATCAAATTGCTCAGGAAAAACTAGGCAAAAACGCAAGCAAGGATGACATTGCACGGTACTCCAATGCGACTTTGATAGCAAATGGGATTCAAAGCTTTGACCCCAAAGAAGGAACAAAACTTGTTCTGCCGGGACGCGCCTCAAATGGTGATTTCGTATATAACAATCCAGAAAATAAAAACGAGCATGTCGCGGTCCATAAAGATGGAACAGTCGATGCCAAAAATAGCAAAGACGGCACAAGTTATCATCAAGAACCACTAGATGATAACTCAAACAGCTATATTCGAGAGCATCATGGTCCTAAGGCCGCCGACAATTACAAAGAAGCTTACTTTGACAAAGACAGGTACACCTTCAGAGAAAGCAAAGATAAAGACGGCACGATTCACGATGTAGGCAGTGACGGTTCAAAGAGAACTAAGGATAAATCTGGAAATTGGAAAGCTGAATATGGACCTTCAAGTCCAAAGAAAGACGAGTCGTTCGACGCAAAGACGCAGGTGACGACCACACATAACAAAGATGGCTCAACGATAACTAACACAAAAGGTAGTCCCGAGTTCACCGTCGTTGATAAAGAAGGCACAACAACGGTAACTAATGTAGAAAGCGGGACCCAAACCGTCGACAGGAAAGATGCTGAAGGGCACGATATTTCCACGAAAAAAGTGCAAAGCAAAGACGGTAGCTACACTTTGGATGGCACTGGCGTAAAGCCAGCAGACAAGTTTCATGAAACCTACGATGCAAAAACCGGACAAACGGTAAGAACCGAAGGCATAGGAACGCCCGAGGAAAAAACGACAACACACGAACCCGACGGAACCATCAAAGTAGAAGCCAAAGACGGCAATAATTACCAACGCAATCCAGACGGTTCAGAGCGCCACTGGGGCAACAAGACTTTCGATAAGCCTCCCTATGACTACAAGAATGACGCGGCGATGAATCAGGAGCGAACAGATCTTGATAAATCCATAAAAGAAAACATTCCAGATAAACAACAGCTAGACTTCAAAAAAGACATGGCTGCTTTTGAAGATCGCGCTCAGAAGGAACATCTCCCGCCCGAAGAAATTACCAAAACTTATGCTCAAATGAACAAATTGCTAAATGCCAAAGATTCCGAGTCGGTTATACCAGCTGAAAATCGCGCCCTACTCGCAGAACAATTGATGCATCAAGTTGCACATCCTGGGCAAACGTCTCAGGGTCTACACGAGACTTGCAATGTCACAACTGTAGCCAAAGAAACATTGACGAAAGCCCCATCAAAGATGGCTGAAGTCGCCACATCGACAGCTTTAACTGGTCATTTCACAGCACCTGATGGTAAAGAAATTAAAGTGGACAAGAAGAGTCTTGAGCCCGGAGGCGAAGAACAAAATGTCAAACCGCACGATGGCGAACGCTCTTATGCGACACAAGTTCTCAACGTAGCGCTAGCCAATGAGGCTTTACAGGGGCGCAATCCTCCTGAAAGTTATGCTCAAAGGACTCCTGACCCCACTGTTCCCGGAGACACCGGCGAGCGCAGAATGGACGCGTCTGGAAAAGTCATGAATGGCACGATGGCACGAAGAGATAGTGAGGGTAATATCAGATGGCTGAACGGACCTCTAAATGATCCTGGATTGACTGCTCACGAAATTTCATCACTAGGAAAAGCATACAACGGGGATAGCAACCACGTAATCGATCCAACCAATATAGAAAGCGGCACTGAGATGGTGACGTCTTCACAACAACTAGGTCAAAGATTGCAGCAGTACAAAGATCAAAAACAATTGCCAGTTTCCATAAGTGTCGACAGTAATCACCCACCAATTGCCGACAAGGAAGACGTAGCTCCCGGTTATGGAGGTCATATCGTCAATATTACGGATTACGACGCCCAAACTGGCAAAGTGATGGTCTCAAATAACTGGGACACAGAACATAATCATTGGGTAAATTTGAAAGATCTCTATAACAATAGCAGCGGACTTCAAGCAAGGCAGAATGACGGCACCGATATCACGTGGCCAGATGAGCTCACCAAGGAGAAATAAAATTGCCGCCAGACGACACTCGCCGCCCAAGCGATCTGAATTTTGTTATCACCCTCGATGGAAACAAGATTGGTGAGTCAGCTCTTCATCGAGGCAACTTCCTGGATTCAGACAAACCAGCCACACAAACTGCCAGAAACCTGGATAGTATCGCATCTATACAATTACCAGCTAAATGGATCAAATTTGAGCAAAATACGCAGCTCTGTGATGCCACTATGTTTCGTCATTCAACAATAGAAAGCACCCAAATAAGCCTTTATGGCAGCAGAAAACCGTTAGATGAACAATCAAGCAACGCCTTCAAACAAGTACTCAATGCCGCCTTGCCTTCTCCACGGATAATTTACTCTGAGAAAATGCAAACGAACACTGAGGAGAACATCGAGGCAGTTAAGGAATTAAGCGGTGCTTTCGGTCGCACCAGAGTTGGAGACAATCAGTTGTCCTCGTCGCCTTCGCGTAGACCGGCGTTCCATTTGGACACAGCAACAGTCGAAACTGTTAATGGAAAAAAAGTCATCGCAGTAGACGGCTGGTTCACTCAACTTGACGACTATGCAGAAATCAAAATGGGTGGAAACGGTCCGTTAAAACGTCGCTATAGTGGTATCTTCTTCGAAGCAAACACGGACCCTGACGCCCGGCCGAAGATTAAAGAGCTATATTTGCTCGCTGACGACGATATTGCGTTCACAAGTAACAAAGCCGCTTTTCGAACGGCACTCAAATCCATCGAGTGGAAATAAAACGGTATTGAATGTAGTGTCATTTATTAAAACACGTTATCTAATATTTACTATGTTAATGACAGTAGTTCTATGTTGCCCAGTCAAAGCTCTCGACATAAGCATCAAAACGTCACCCCAAGGCGCGAGTCAGACCAGTGAATTGCGCTTAGACACTGCCAAAATTGTAGGGGTAAGTCGAAAAAAAGCGCAAGAACTTCTCGGACAGCCGAAGCGTTCGGAGGAGTTCTTTCCTTATTCTCATCATTCCATCGTCGTAGATTACTACGATGTCGCAGCGAACACTAATGAACACTTGCGTCTCTCTTTTGACAAAAACAATGATGTCGCGGCGGCCGATGTAGAACAATCACCATATGCGATACCAAAATTTATGGGAGAGAAAGTAAATAGTATCAAGCTAACTGATACAGAATTGCGTATTTTTTTGCACGGAACTCAAGAAGATAAAATACGCAATATGAGTGCCGATCAAATTACCGAGAAGCTAGGAAAGCCCGATCGAACGTGGCATGAAACATCTAGAGCAGGTGGACGTGATTGGCATTTTTTGAACTTCCTCTATTACCTTTCTAAAAATGGTCGAAAGGGATTTATTGTCATGTTTAATGAGGCTTCGAATTCAGTCTATGAATATCGATTGCAGTCGATTTCTGATTAAACGGTTAACCGTCGCTTGATTCAAAGGACGACATTCACAATTTCGATACATGAGCAAGGTAAGATCAAAGAATAACTATCTGGATTAAACGATGCCAGTTAAGTCCAAGCCGACATACTGTCGACCATTGTTTCTGTCACTGCTGTGCCTACTCCTGTCCAGTGGAGAAGCAACCTGTTCGGCTGCCGAAAAGACAATCATCAAAGGTCAGGTAACCACCAATGTTGTTTTAGATGCCCTAGACATGACCGGTATAGGATGCGCATTGAAACCAGGGGGCTCGCCGACGCTTCTCGTAACACAGGTGCGCATTGGTAGAGCAGCGTATAACGCCGGCTTACAGAAGGACGATGTGATTCGCGAAGTCCAGGCCACAGGTGATGGTTACAAGCTGCTTATTGAACGGGCTGGTACTCAATATCAAATTGCAGTGCGTAGCTCGGCAGCTGCAACTGCGCTTCAAGGAAGCGCTTCGAACACAAACTTGCTTGCGTCGCTGGACGCAAAAGGAGCTCATGGCGAATTGAAACCGGCTCTAATAGGCAAAGCAGACAGCAATTTGCACAAGCTGAGTGCAGCCGAAAGAAAGACACAAGTTTTGCAGGGAACGGCTAGGCAAAAGCAGGAAGACAAAAGAATTCTCGAATACAACATCGAATTCATCATCGACATCAGTGGCTCAATGGCAAGCCCCGACGGCACGGACGGGCTCTCGAAATTTGACTGGTGTAGAGAACAAGTAGCATCACTGGCCGATCGGCTGGCACCCTATGCCCGAACAGTTGATATCACAGTCTTCAATAACCGTTTTCAAACAGCTGAATCATGCAATCGCGACGCCATCAGCGCAATTTATTCAGGCATTAGACCAGGTGGCGGGACGGCGCTTGCAACGCCATTACTAACTAGATGCGAAGCCGCTCTGGCGAAACGCCAGGCAGGCGGACGTCCCACATTAATTGCCGTTATCACGGACGGATTACCGGGCGACCGGCTAGCCGTCTGTCAAAATTTGATCACCTTTACTCAGAAATTGAGCCACCCTGACGATGTCGTGGTTACCATCTTGCAGATAGGCGAGAACTTCAGCGGACAAGGCTTTTGCATCGACCTCGACGACAACCTCGTTTCAAATGGAGCGAAATACGACATCATAGACACACGAACATTTGACGAATTGAGAACTGAAAGCATGCCCACCGCTCTCGTTCATGCTCTCGAAAACATTGGTAAGAAAAGCGACCACGCAGTGCAAAGACCTGGCTATCGCTAAACTTACGCACTGAGCCTTATTAGTGTCATTTGAACCTGGATTGGAATGGGTATGATGCTCTTGCTGGAGGCATTATGCGTAGATTCTCTCACCAATTATTGTGCAGTCAACTCTTCAGTCTAGTTGTGCTTTCAAGCACAACCTCATCAGCGCTGGCAGCTACCCCTGCAAATAACGCCTCTTTCACGCAGGGCGTCGCCAGTTTTAATGCCAAAGACTATGTTGCCGCAAACAAATCGCTTTCAGCATATTTGCTCACCAGCCCGAACGATTACAAAGCACATTTTTATCGTGCAAACAGCCTGGTCAAGCTTGGCCGACTCGATGAAGCTTCTGATGAATTCAAAAAGGTATTGACGCTGACTCCCGACGCTAACACAGGCAATTTCAGCATGGGCGCTTTCAACAGAATTAGTGAATTGCGTAGTCAGAGCCAGAATCAAAAGCTTGTGCCTGCCCCATTAAGTGCTTCACTGCCAGCGCCACCAAGTGCGCAAATGGCTCCAGCGCAAATGCAATTGCAGTCACCGCAAATTTCACTAAATAGTCAATTTGGCAATGGTGCACTTCAGCCCATGCCTTACCAAAACATGCGACCGAATTTTTACAATAATGCAGGCAACAGTAGTGATTTGATACCAGCTTCAGTGGCAGGCAGTGGTGCGAAATTATCGCCAACAGTAAATGGACAGGATCCAAATTCATTCTCTAATGGTGGTCCCTTGGGAGGGCACCATGGACTCAATTTCCAGAATCAAGGTTACAATCCATACATGAATGGTGCGCCGTCTGGTCCCATGCCCTCAATGCCCTACGCAGGACAATTTGGCAATCCTTATCCCATGGGACACCATCATGGGCACGGATTTCAACAAGGCTTTATGGGTGGTGGAGCCAACAATATGTATGCAAGAAATGCCGCACGAAACCACATGGGCGGCTACATCAAAAATTATGAAATCACCGATACTCCAAGCGGAGATGCCCTTCCGCTCGTAGCGGATCAGAAGAAATTTGAGGATTTGGCGCCTCAAAAAATCACTGCCACTAAACCTAAAGCAACGTTAACTGCAGCGAAAGTGGCGACAACAAAAAAAGTCCTCAACCGAAATTGAGGACCTTTTTGTTAGTAGAAATGAAGCGACTTACTTGATGTGCGAGCGCAACAAAATTGAAGATAACAATTCATAGCCTTCAGCATCGAATTGATTGTTCTGTAAAGCATTCTCGAGGAATGTTTTTTCTTCATTGCTGATTTGTCCGTCAGCCATAATTAGTTCGCGGATAACGCGAGCTTCATACTTGGATACCTTACCATCATCCTGAAGTGCTTCTTTTAGCGCTTCCTGAAGAGTCAATTTAAAAGCCACTTGTCTGCCTCCTTATGAGCCATGCTGTTTGGAGATTATACTTGTAGCGTAGCAAAAAGAGGAATGTCTGGATGAACTTGGGTACCGAAAAAACCGAAATCACAGCGCTGGAGCTAAAAAAACGTCTTGATGCGAAAGAAAAACTGGTTCTGCTGGACGTCAGAGAGCCCCATGAGCTGGAAATCTGCAAATTAGACAATGCTATACATATCCCCATGGGTGAACTGGCGACTCGAGTCGGTGAGCTGGCCGACCATAAGACCGAAAACATCGTCGTATACTGCCGTTCGGGTGGTCGTAGCGGCAATTGCGCAAATTTTTTGCGACAAAATGGCTTTCAAAGTGTTTTGAATTTGGAAGGGGGCACACTCGGCTGGTCAGCTGATGTCGACCCCAGCATGCCGAAATACTGAGCCTTCGAGGCGCATTTAATGAATAAGTAGCAAAAGCACAGGTGACAGCGACGATGCCCAATCAAGTCAGCGAATTACATCCCCAGGTAAGCAAATGCCTGGAGCAGTTTGGAATTGTCCACAAGGTATTTGCATGCGATCCTGAGCTCGCTGACACTGCTCGATTTTGCGAGCATTACGGATTTTCCACTGGTGCATCGGCTAATGCCATCATCGCAGCAAGCAAAGCTGAACCAGTCAGATTTGCTTGCTGCATTGTGCTTGCAACTTGCAAACTAGACGTCAATAAGAAAGTGAGTGCTTTGATGGGCACGAAAAAGGTTTCATTTGCAAGCGCCGAACAAACGTTAGAATTAACGGGCATGCAAATTGGGGGCGTAACACCTTTTGGCTTGCCTGAAATTCCCATCTACATCGATGCCCTGGTAATGGAGCAAGCAGAAGTCATCATGGGTGGTGGCAACCGCTCGACCAAGATTTTCTTGAATCCGCACGAACTCGAAAAATTACCGGGTGCTGAAGTGATTTATGGTTTAGGCATTTTAAAGTAATGAGAGGTTTGAGATAGGACTGTGCCAACAGCAAATATTTACACGAGTGACAATGCCCATAAAGAAGCCATAGTAGCTCTATCACCAAAGCTCAGGGCAATGCTCGCAGAAGAGTTAACGAGCGGCAGTCACCGTTTGACCTCGCGCGAAATCAGTATTCGAGTGATTGAAGTGTGCACCGAAAGTTCAATGATAGCGCCCGTAGAAATCGAGATTAAAGCTCATGCCTATGGTGATCGTGCGCCAAGGGCAGATCAAATCTGCCTGGCCATTCGCAAATTCGTCAAAAACAATGTGCCGTCTGCTGCCGATGTACGCGTCTGGATCATGCTTGCCGAGCTAGGACACAGCTGGGAAGAATAGTTTTTTCGCAGTCTGTTTGTGTTGATGATGGGTCACCCCTCGAGAATGCTTCTTTAACGGTTTAATAAATCGCTTATGACAGAATCAGTGTTGGCGGACGCGTTACCTCAGGCGAACGTGGTAACGCCTCGCAAAACGAGGAACTGGTCAGAGTGCCTTTATTAAAACCATGAGAACGCAAAATCAAGGAGTTTTGAGGAAGTAGCGTAGTTTTACTCTTGCTTTAATCGCCACACGAGACCACACTGCTCACATGCACTGCTATTAGATTGTGACCAGGCAGTCTCGGGAAGGTCAAGTCATGAAAAACGCCAGTTTGATGCTATGTCTCGCGCTCGCGCTCAGCTTGTTTCAGGCTGCTCCCAGTCAAGCCCAGGGCATTTATGGAATGGCTCGCATGTTGCCCATGATGCTCAGCCCACTTCGGCAAATGGGGCGAGGCGGTAATAACGGAAATAATAACAACAACGGGCAAAACGGAGCCAACAATCAGCAGCCAGCGTACGACTGGCGCAACAATTATCCAAATGGTCCAGCTAACATCAATGGCGGACAAGGTATGAATGGGCAGCAAGGACAAGGCTATCCAAATAGCAGCGTAAATGGCCAATATTCAGGCGCCAACACGCAATACAACGGTCAGCCAAACCAGACCAGCTACAACGGCAATGGCAATGGCAACGGCAGCCAGAGTGGTAGCGGCAAACACCACCACAAACACGGTCAAAATCAAAACCAAAGCCCGAGTCAAAATCAGACTGCATATCAGGGTCAAAATCCCAATCAGAATTTCAACCAGCAAAGCACTGCCTATGGTGCCGGTAGCAATGGTGCTACCGGTAGTAGCATGACGTCACAGTCAAATTTGTATGGACAACAACTGAGTCACGGAGCAGCCCAAGGTTATACCCCATCGGCTGGGGAACAGATGGGTCCCAGCATGAATCAACAAATGGGACCGCAAACCAACCAATACGCTACTCCACAACAAGGGTACGGCGGCGTGCCCGGCAGTGGACAACCGTTCTAGTGTAGGCTTGCTTGCTCGCTATAATAGCGAACTTGCAAAGGCGCAAGAGCAGCTCCATTTGCTGATGCCCCGTTCAAATCTGCTTGTACGGCGATAGGATCCATCAGTAAACCTTGTGCTTTCGACGCCTTTAACTCGCTTGGATTTGAAAGTGATGTGTCGTATACAATATTGACGTTTTTAGTTGGCTGAATATTTCCGTTGGCATCCAAACCGCCAGAGATTTGCCCTGCAACAATCGCGCCCTGAACTGTAGTATTGAACATATACACGGTAGCATTGGGAGCATAAACAGTACCATTGATAGTGGCACCAGTTAAGTCGAGTGTGCCGGTACCACTATAAAAGATTTGAAAATTGGCCGGCAAGCCACCACTATTTACGGTGCCATTTATGCTCGCACCTGAACTACCGTCAGCTAAATAAATGCGAGCAGGGCTTGATCCCGAAATTGCAAGCGTCGCAGAGCTGGGCACTACCAACGAGCCTGTGGCATAATCTCCCGCAGCCAAAGTCGGATTCGAAGCTGAAACCGTAATTCCTCCGATTGTTGTCGCGGTGGAAGGAGCGGTGGGAGACGGTATCACCGGATTATTCGCTTGAGCGTTAGCAGCATTCTGTTGAGTTTCAATTGATTGAGTTTGACTCTGCATGTTCGAATTGGTCAGCCCCAAAACATTAGTCGTGGTTTGTCCAAAGTTTCCAGAACCATCATTGAAACCTGCCACGTTTCCACTAGTATTCACATAACGATTGACAGTAGTACTGGCAGGAGTCTGCGTTTGAGCCGTCACTGGTGAGTTTGAAATACTGGCAGACATAGCTGTTAGCGAACCACCGATAGAAACATTCGTGCCAGATAAATTCACCGGCGAATAGCTAGTAATATCGCCTCCCAGAGCATGAATGCCGTCGTTCGCGGTGACAGGTGACTTAGCGACAAAATCATAACCAGAACTGGAAAAGTTTGAACCAAGTTGCATACTTCCAGTCGACAGAATTGCCCCAGCAAAAAAAGGTGATGTACCTGTAGGAGAGCCAAACGGTATGTTCGCTGGCAGAGTACTGGAACCATTACCTGGCGATGGCGCAGGCAAGCGCCTGAGCGCATAAACCTGTAGAGTTTTCGTCAATCCAGCGTACTGCACTGTTATGGTGATGATTCGCCAGGCACTATTTGCAACAGAATAATTGGATCCAGACGGATTTGTTTTCGTGGCAACGGTATTACTGCTCGTTCCATCGATCAACAATGATGCCGCTGAAGGATTTTGACTGACCACTGAAATTGTCGCCCTAACGTCAGGTGATGCGCCCCAAACCGTTCCGCTTAATGGAACATTGCTTTTATTGTCAAAGGTTGCCGCCTGCGTTGAATCGTTTAGAGCTTGCAGAACAAAAGCTGTTGCTGAATTGGCATGATTAATAATCTCACCAGAAAATTTTGAGGTACTGGCAGAGCGATAAACAGCTATGAGATTCGCCAAGGTCGCAGTCAACCAGAGTGTTGCCAGCAAGGTCACGGATAATACCGTCACCAAAGAAAAACCTTTTTGTCTGCGCACAAGAGCCTTTTTCATGGTGCAACGCTCGCATTATAAAAAGCACTGTTTCGAAGAAACAGCTCAGAACGAATTGCCTCAAATGAATGATTGGTAGTGTCGTTCATCGCAGTTGTGGCGGAAGTAAAACTCACCCTTTTTAGCTCAAGGTTGACCACCACAGAATTAGTTTGACCTGAGGGAGAAAAACTCAGACCATCGGTCGATCCAGTTGGATTTCCAAACGAGGAAAATTGAAAAACGGCAGGCGAGGAACCTGTTTTACTTGTTGGTCCAACCAGTCCTGACAAAATGGTAACTGGAGACCCTGTTCCTTGCTGCCTTTGAATCAAATAGTCAGTTGCCGCCAAATCAGTTGAATTAGGATCTGGTATCACTGTGTAGATTATTTGAATCGGACTGGTAGATAGAGGAAAGCCATTTGCATCCACAGCTTGTTGAGACAAATCCTGACTACGAACTAGCGCTAGAGTCGTAATCGTCGGTGCTGACGAGTAAGTAAAACTGATCGTGCTTCTCAAATCTCTATTGAGTGTGTCTAAAAATCGGCGCGCGGCATACAGGTTGTCGGCTTTGTTCATGCCATTAGCTGCCCAGAATGCGTTCACATACGCAAGTTCCATCGTTCCGGCAGTTGCAATACCGATAATTATCACAGAAGTCAAAAGTTCGATTAAAGACAGTCCTTTCGCCTTGGAACGAATTCTGTTTTTCGAAATCAGAAATTTCTTCATTCTAAATACCAAAAACAGAACATTCGGCGTTGAGAACGTAAGTGCGATTACTCGCCGTGCTATCGCTCCACTTCACAGTTATAACCACGCTACGCGCCGTGTTCAAAGCGTTATTTGAGTATTGCATCTCGGCTATTCCGTTGAATTTATAACCGGGCAAATTGACACTGGGATTTCCAGTCAGATATTTCATCTCACTTGCGTCGAGCATCGCGGCACGCGCTTGAACAGGAGGGGCTGAGATGGCACCACCTTCGAAAGGATCGATGTTGATATTAAATTGCGATCCAGAAGCTGGCCAGCTGGCATATGGCGTTGCCCTCAAGCGCTCCAACAAATTCTGAGCAATTTGCGGCGCGATCATATTTTTTTCAGTGCGAGTATTGAGTTGAATTGTTCTTGCAATACTGTCACCTAAAACCACTGAGAGCATGCCGCTTATCACAAGCGCTGAGAGAAGCTCAATCAGGTAAATGCCTCTTTGATTTCGTGAAACTCTTTTTGTCCCTGGCATATTTATTCAACTTACATCGAAAGATTCAGAAGACCAATAATTGTTATTGCCCAGAATGATGCTTCATGTACCCGAAAACACCTACCATAACCCATTGGCTACGGCGCGGTGATTAATCCATTTGGAGCAACTTCAACGCGCACACTCTTCGATCCTTTGGTTATAACAAAAGTAGCGGCAGACTTTGGCATGCCGTCACCATCAAAAACTACAGTACCGACAATAGACACTCCAGGTGGCAACAGCACTTCTTCTAGCGAGCTCTCGTCTTGCTTAACGACGTAAGCAAATCCCTTGTGACCAACAGTTGGACGAGTAGTCACCTGAATCAACGTCTTTTCGTCTTCAGCCGTCTTTTTCCACTTGATCAAATCCTGAACAAGTTCGGCTGCAGTATTGCGCACAGCAAGCGTAGATGTAGTGGCATCGACGACTTTATAGGCGAAAAATGGCAGCGCCAGAAAAAGAAAAGCAAACACGAAGGTTTCAAGCTTGCGCAACAGAACCCAATTGATTAGCTCATATTGTTCAGCCGCTTTTTTGGGATTGGATTTGTCCATAGATACCGCATGCCTGCACCTATCCAGTATAGCCCCACGGGGAGGAAAATTAAATTCGCAAACTGTCAATCGATTTATCAGACCAAGGAGATTAACTCTCCTTCACATTGACCAGCCTAAACCTATTCTGGATAGTGAGTGCGTATCCAATCTATTCACAGACGGATCATTTTGCTCGAAATTGGCAGCCCTTGGCTTCCGCCACGTTTCTTGCACGCTCTTTTTGGGCATGTTTTATTTACTACGGAATCTGCGTTTATTACCGAAATCAGTTAGAAAAAGCTCCTATGCTTCCTGAAGCGCAACAGCCACCGACTCTTCCAACCAATGGACAACCTCTTTCTCAAAATGCCGCCCCTGCAGCTCCTGAGCAAGAAGGTGAAAACTTTGGGCGCATTGTGCACTTCATTCGCTATTCGAATTATCCACCGCCAATTCATGCTCACGGCAACATAATCTGCAAGCCAATCGACTTTATCAGCCCTGTTGCAAGCACGATTCCTCTGGCTACCAAAGGGCTAAGTCTGCCCCTGGAACAGGAAGATTCGTTTCCTCTGCCAGCTCCTGGTGATTTTTTATATGCTCCTCTAAACGCAGATGAGGCACTCAACGGGCGGGTATTTCGATCGCCAGAAATCAATGCGCAAAACTGGCCAGCGACGAATTACACCATGCCTAGCAATTTCACACCGTTGCAAATGCCAAGGAAAGCAGCTCAAGCTGCCCCTCTAAACGAACAGTCAGTCGTTTCCACAGCATCGATTGAAATTCCAAACACACCTTGTGAAAACATTCCTGTTTATACAGCTCCGTTACCACAACGCGAATTAGAATGGACCGAATGCTGCGATGAAGCGCGTGCAGCAGCCCAGAAAGGAAAGTTTGAAACTGCCGAAAGACTTTTGCTTCAGGCTCTTGAAATTTCCGGTCAATTCCATAATCGAGATCCACGCTTGCCGCAAACTCTTGATCGACTGACCAGTCTTTATTACAACTGCGGAGAGTATGACAAAGCACTTGCTTGTGCCCTCGAAACACTAGTTAAAACGAGAAACGTGTACGGTCACATGCACTGCAAAGTTGCCAGCTGCATGAACAATATAGCTGGCATCTACTTCTGTCAAAACTTGCACCACAAAGCAGAACCATTTTGCATCGAGGTTTTGGAAATCTACAAAAGCATGCACGAAGAAGGACACGCTGACATAGGCATGGCGCACAACAATCTCGGTTTTCTGTATCACGCTCAAGGTCAGCTTGAACTCGCTAAAGAGCACTATGAAGCGGCATTACCTATACGCAGGCAAGCACTGGGCTGCCATCACCCGAGCGTACGACTTCTGGTCGATGGTTACACAGAATTATTAGAGCAGCTCGGCGAACATGCACAGGCGCAATTTATTCGCGCCACCAAATCTGATACCGACAGTGGCTGGAGTGTATTCTCCAAACAAGTAATAGCGCCGCGTTCAAACAGTTAGCATTGTCAAACTAAGCAGTGCGTATGCTTTCGACGTTCTCCAGCCCGAGCTCTTTGATCATGTGCGCACGCATTGCGAATTTCTGAATTTTTCCAGTAACTGTCATTGGAAATTGATCGACAAAGCGCACGCAGCTAGGAATTTTAAAATGCACGATGCGATCTCTCAGCCAATCGCGTAATTCCTCTTCCGTCAAGCTACAACCCGCTTTAAGCTTAATCCAGACCCCCACAATTTCGCCGAATTTCTCATCAGGGATGCCAAAGACTTGAGCTTGAGCAATGTTCGAATGGTCGTGCAAAACCTCCTCAATTTCTCGAGGGTAAATATTTTCACCACCGCGAATAAGCATATCTTTCTTGCGACCAGTGATGTTGATGTAGCCCTCAGTATTCATCACAGCCAGATCACCAGAGTGCAACCAGCCATTTTTATCGATGGCTTCGGCGGTTGCCTGCGGATTATTCCAGTAACCAATCATCACACCGTGTCCCCGGGTGCACAATTCACCTTGTTTCCCGCGCGGTACAATGGCACCAGTTTCAGTATCAATAACTTTCAATTCGATAGCTGGTATCGCTCTCCCCACAGTCGTTGCCCGAATTTCCAGTGTATCTGCAATCGTCGTACAGGTCATCAAAGGCGATGCCTCTGTCAAACCATAGAGAATGACCACTTCATGCATGTTTAAGTGGTCAGCGACTCGGCGCATTAATTGAACAGGGCATGGTGCTCCTGCCATGAATCCACCTTTCATTGAGGATACATCGCATTGCGCAAAATCAGGATGTTCCAGTTCTGCAAAAAACATTGTAGGCACTCCAGATAGATGCGTACACTTTTCTTGCGAGATTGCCTTAAGAACGGTGTCTTCGACAAAGAAAGGACCAGGAATAACAATGGTGCCACCAACCGATATTGTCGCAAGCGCCGAGCTCACCATGCCACCACAATGGTAAAAAGGCATTGGAATACAAAAGCGCGATTGACTGGTCAAGCCCATGGCTTTCGCTGCAAACCAACCGTTATTCAATAGATTGTGATGACTGAGTGTCGCACCTTTTGGAGCACCGGTTGTGCCAGATGTGTACTGGATATTGATCGGATCATCCATATCGAGGGCATTTGTACGAGAGTGCAGCCCCTTCAAATCAGCCTTGCGACCGACCTCGCACACTTCGTCAAATGTATGCAAGCGTTCGGAAGCAGATGGTGTTCCATCGATCACAACCAGATGTTGCAACTGCCCTTGGTCGCCCAGGTGCTGTGTACCATTTACAGAAAACAATCCTGGTTCAAGTTCTTGCAGGATCTGTAAATAGCTGACGCCGCGACTTTCAGCAATCACCACCAGCAGTTTGACTCCAGACTGCTTCAGTACAAAATCAAGTTCAGAAGCTTTATAGCCTGGATTGATGTTGACGAATATTGCACCAATCGTTGCGGCGGCAAGCTTTGTGATCAGCCACTGTGCGTTGTTTGTAGACCAGATGCCGATGCGATCGCCGCGTTCGAGGCCCATTTGCATCATGCCGCGCGCAAATTCATCTACGCGTTCCTGCAGCTGACCATAAGTAAAGCGCAAATTCTGATGGCAACTGATCAAAGCCATATGCTCTGGCGCGCGTTCCGATACATTACGGAAGTACGCACCCAGCGTAGAGCCGAGAATTTTTTCGGCACTCTCGCCGTAGTCGTAACTCAAAGCAACCGGACTGCGCTCTGTCTCAATATTTGAATTGTCTAAATCTTTGCTCACTGCAGGCAACACCGGCAGCTATTACATCCAGGTTCCGAACGGACCGCCAAGAATCATTTTCTTATCGGACGCTTCTTTCGCTCCGCGAACGATTTTGTCTTGGGAACTTGGTGGGTTGTTGTTGCGTCGCATTTTGACGTCCTGAGCCTGACGGGACGAATCGGCGAAGTCAACTTGATTATCTGTGTTGGGGTGCTGAACAGGAGCTCTCATGCTTGCCACAACTGCAACTTGGCTATCTGATGCAAATCCAGCAACTTGACTGCAAAACGCTGCGGCGCTAGCCAAAATAATGCTTGTTGCAAAAAGTCGTTTACTTGTTATCAACATGTCCAAACCTCTACCCTTGAGAGGAGTATAGTTGCTGAGTCGGAGATGGCGAAAATAATTTGATTCCTTTTAGATTTCCCGTTCGATTTGCCGTCTCACATGCTTTAATTGTCAAGCGCATTTTTCTAGATGGACTGCCCCATCCGAGCGTAAGTTGCGGCACAAATCATCCAAATTAAATTTTTGAGCGAAAATGAAATACCACTTCGAAAATAATGTCCAACCTAATCGAGTTTCTGTCTTGGCACAGTCGACAGTCTCGGCAATTCTATTGCTGACCTTAAGCGCCTTCGATGCTCAAATCGCTACCGCCCAAGGACCAACCGTCGAGGATGTGGCAAACGCACGCAACCACATAAACAAGGGCAACTATTTGCTCACGCATCAGCAATTTCAAGCCGCACTGACTGAGTACGAGCAAGCGCTGGAGAGCGAGCCAACTAACGCCGTCGCTAAAGCAAATATAGTGCTTGTGCACAACAACTGGGGAATTCTGTATTTCCACCAAAGAAAATACGACGAAGCACGTAATGAGTGGAATGAGTCTCTGAAACTCAGTCCCAACGATAGAAATGCTAAAAACAATCTCCTAGTTTTGAAAACGACTCTAGCAAAAATGCCGCCACCAGCAACAAAACCAGCAACCCCTGGTGCTCATGCTAGCACCGGCGAAGGTGCTGCTGACTCAACCGAGATGGACACTGCCTCTGGAGCCGTGAAAATGAATGCCTCTGACGCCAACAATCAAGGCACAGCAAAAGCGGCTGGAGCGCAATCAGCGCAAGAAGACAATCGCGGTGTGGTAATTTTGTCGCAACCATCTTCTAATCCAAATTCCACTACTCTATCGAACACTGATGCAGCAGCGATGTCTACAAGTGGCGCCTCCATTATTTCTTCCCCATCTGGCAATAGCAGCGCGACGACAGTAACTAGTGAGTCTTCAGTGCCTCCCGGGTCTGCCACCGCCAATAGCGTCAATAGCAATCCGGCAGCGACTAAACCGAACACAAGCATCTATAACAACGCAATGACGACCAATGGTGCCAATTCACCTTCCCCCTTTACTGCGAACCCTTTGCAAAGTGTCGGCAACAGAAACGCAGAAGCCGTTTCCGGTACCAGTAACAACGATTTCGCACCGGCACCAGCGCCTATTGCTCCACCTACGTCTACCCGAGCATCCGCTTCGCCAACTTTTGCCACCGCTCCTGTCAGTCTAACAAGCCTGGAAGCGACTCTTGGCGAAATTGAAGTTAAGGTTTATGGCAGCAGCAAAAAAGATTTACCAATCATGCAGCGTGTAGAAAAGCTTGAACAAGACACCAACTCAAAGGTTGGTACTGGTGGCATCACCGATCGGATTCAAGCACTAGCAAAGACTTATGGTATCTAGGAGGCCAGATGCGTTCAATTATTGTAATCCCTGCACGATATGGTTCATCACGTTTTGTCGGTAAACCACTTGCCTTAATCAACAATAGGGGCATGCTGGAGCGAACCTGGCTTATCGCCCAGAATGCAGGTGCAGACGAAGTTCTAATCGCCACTGATGATGACCGTATTGAAGCCGCCGCAAAGTCATTTGGTGCAAAAGTGAGTCGCAGCAGTGCCGATTGCGAAAACGGTACAGAGAGAGTATTTGATGCATTGAGTCAGTATGCTAACAAACCAGAGATTGTGCTGAACCTGCAAGGTGATGCTGTATTGACACCACCCTGGGTTCTTTCTGAGATGCTGAAAGTGATGAAAGCCGACGAGTCTGTGCAATTTGCCACTCCGGCCACGCGATTGAGCCTCGAACAATTCGAAACTATCAAAGAGCAAAAAGCGCGCGGTATTGTAGGCGGAACGCTGGTAGTTTTCGATCGCAATATGAACGCTTTGTATTTCTCGAAGTCGCCAATTCCCTTTGTCCGACCAAACAATCTGGCTGAATTACCACTCTACCGTCATATTGGCCTCTATGGATATCGCTATGAAACGCTTGCCAATTATTTGACGCTGGAGCCAGGTCCGCTGGAGAAGGTCGAAGGCTTGGAACAGTTGCGAGCGCTTGAAAATGGCATAAACGTACGCGTTGTGCTTGTCGACTACCGAGGTCGCACTCACTGGTCTGTTGATAGTCCAGACGACATTTCCAAAGTCGAGGCAATCATTGCTCGAGAAGGTGAGTTGGTGCAAGCGTTAGCCAACTCTTAGCTTGAAACACCACTTCAATGTATCGAGATAGAGGAAAAAAAATCGATGAAGCTCATTTTGGCTCGTCACGGCAATACGTTTGGCCCGCAGGACAAAGTCACCTGGGTCGGTTCAACCAATGACTTGCCACTTGTTGCTGAGGGCTTAGCGCAAGCAGAACGCTTTGGCGCTGCGCTAAATAAAAATGAGGGAAAGATAGCTGCAATATATTGTGCACCATTGCTGCGCACCAAACGATTTGCTGAAATTATCGCCGAGAAATCGAAAGAAGTCGTTCCGCTTCTCGTAGACGAACGTTTGACTGAACTGGATTACGGTCAATGGAGCGGACGGTCTGATGCGGAAATTGAAGAGATGTTTGGCAAAGATTGCCTTTCGGATTGGATAGAGCGAAGCGTTTGGCCAGAACATTGCGGATGGGCTGGAAGCCCAAGATTTATAGAAGAGCAAGTACGCTCCTTTGTTGAAGAGCTTCTTGCAAAGTATCCGACTGATAGCACCGTTGTGGCAGTATCAAGCAACGGTAGATTGCGCTATTTTCTAAAGTTGGTTGGCTTCGAATTCGAGAGGCGCGTCGCTGAAAAATCCTTTAAGGTCGCTACAGGGCGCATGTGTATAATCAATTTCGACCACGACAAGGCGTCAGTAAGCGCATGGAACGAGAAAGTTTAGCGGGCGGTCGCCCGCGAAATTACAGTAGAGCTTGTCCACCCAACTGAGGGGGCAAAAGATCACGAGTGATTTTTGGAACCTATCACTCTTTGTGCTGCGTCAAGGCATTCAGATGAGGCTCAAGAGAAGTCGCAGAATTTACCTCACGAACTCTACAAAAGGAATTAACACCATGATTTATACAATCGTTTCCCTATTACTCGCTTTTTGGCTCGTTGGTTTGTTTATGCACATCGGCGGTGGTTTCATCCACACCTTGCTCGTGTTGGCTCTTGTTGTATTCGTGTTCGACTTAATTAGCGGACGCAGAGCTAGCATCTAGTCCTTGTCTGTCTTTTAAAGAAAGCGAAGCACCACTATGGTTCTTCGCTCTCTTTTGTCTTGTGCAGTTTACTTATTTTTCTTGAGGCTGCTTGGTTGCTCTGTTGCACCAGAACCTGTACCAGGAGCAGGGCTAGAAGCAGCCCCTGATGTAGGCGCTACAAGCTCTACCTTTTCCACTTTCAAAACATTGCAACCACCCTTATGTGCAGCCCAACCAGTCACTTTGACTCGTCTTGCCACAAAAGGAAAAAGGATTTCTTTGCAGCCTGTAAAAGCTTTGTGTTTGACGCAAAGCCAAAGCATACCTGTGTCGTCCAAAATTCCTGGAGTCACGCCCCCGCCAACGCAAGCTACCGCGCAGGCTTGGTGAACGGGTCCGTGTCCGGCACCCATGGTCTGAGATGCATAGCACCAGGCATCCACAACTTCACCTACAACAACTACAGCCTCAGTTTCTGGCTTATAAATTGCTTTGTGAGCAGATGTCGGTGGTAAAGTTCGAGTGTCTAATTTCACTCCAGTTTTTGGATCATATTGAGGATTTACCGTTGACACGGTCGGCTCAACGCGCGAATGTTTTTCTTCATTACAAGCAGTCAAAGACAGTCCCAAAGCAAGCACCAAAAGTAGTGTCATATACCTCAATACCAAATGCCGCATAACCACTACTATATCCTCGCTAAATCAATTCGGCGCTTTGCGTAGCATATCTTTAAAACGCCAGGCCAGATCCCCATCCCTCTCACGCAATCGCGATTCAAGACGATTGAGACTTTGAGAAATTTCCTCGTCAGATGGCGACAGTTGTGAGGCTAACCGATAATCTTCGAGAGCGTCGCTATAACGATGATAGTAAAGTTCGAGGTCGCGCGCCAGTCTGTATAGACCTCTAGCAAAATCCGGCTTGATCGCAAGGCCACGCTGATATTCTTGCACCGCATCTGATTCCAAGCCGAGTTTGTCGAAAATATCTCCCATAGCAAAATGATAGGAAGCATTAGTCGGCAGGCCGTAGAGCGCTTCGGTGCGAGCAAGAATTCCACGTGCCTCATACAAAGGAACATGGCGCCACAAATCTATTACCAGATACTTTTGTTCGAAAGAAGTTTCAGTGAGACTGCTTGTCAGTCCCAAATACACTAGTGCTGGTTCTAAGCCGATATTGTATTGCCCCGAGCGCAACGCTGCCATGGCAAGTCCCTTGGCAGACTTCGCCCGACCATTTAAATGATCAAAGGCCACAGAAAGTAAGCTGACGGATTCTCTAAACTTACCCATGCCAAAGGCAGCGAAGCCTTTGATTTTGTAAGCGGTCCAGAATTTTCGATCGTGAGAGATATCCACGCTTGCAAGAAGATATGCTTCCATATATCGACGCTGCTTCAAGCGAATTTCAGCGAGCGCGGTGGGCAAACCAACTATCTGCTCGTTCTCGTGAATAGCCCGAAGATAGGCGCTTTCAGCTTTGTTCGGAGCACTTTCAAAGGAAAAATTTCCTTCCCAAAAATCGACCTGAGCGTCTTTAGGAAAACGTTTTTTTGCTTCTTTTACGAGAGCGCCTGCTGCTTGCAATTGTCCAGCGCGCACCTCTAATTTAATCAGATTGATCATTGCCTGAGCATCATTTGGCGCATTAGCTGCTGCCAGCTTATATTGTGCAACGGCTTGGTCTTTCAAGCTCAAGTGCTCATAATATTCACCGAGCAATAAATGCGCACGATAATTTTCAGGCTCACTTTCCAAAATGCTTTCCAGACTAGAAAGTAATTCCGGACTGAGCGTCTCTTCTTTTTCTATCGCACTTTCAATGATTTGCAACTGATCCGACTGCGTCTTGGATAAAGCAAAAGCGCCCGACAACCCGCCTTGAGAAAATGGTACTAGCCCAAAGCTAAGAACAAGAGCAGTCGCGCACAACCACCGCTTCTTATCAATAACGTTTTTCACTGTTCGTTTTCTTTTACTTGCCGAATTTATAGCGAATCACGACGCGTGTTCTGTAAGGTTGCTTGAGCATACCCTTGATGATCAAATTGATATTATACTTGCCTTTACCGGCATCAATAGAATAACTATCACGTGCTGACGGGTCCGGTTTGACTGGATAAATAGTCCATTGATATTGCTGCAAAGCGGCCTTATACCAATCGTTTACTTGCTGAGCCTGCTCCATCACACCGAACGTCATGGTTATATCCTGCCCGAAATTATCGTTGGGATATTTCAGTCCATCGATGAATACAGCGCCAGCACCAGAATATTTTGGGACATCAGGCAAATCGACGAAGGTCGTCAATTTTTCGTTCGCGTAGTCTTTATCAGCGCTTGCCGGCCGTGGCATACCGCTTTTAGCTTTTGATTGAACGCCAGCAATGCTTCGAGCACCAGGCGCTGTATTTTCGGCCGCGCGAACGGCGGACGTAAGCATCAAAACTGCAAACAGCGTCGCAACGATTACCAATGATCGCACTGCCAGACGGCTCATTACTACTTGGTTGATCACAAACTCAGCCACCGTGCAGACACTACTCAATCATATTATTAGCACGGGCAGCGCCATTCTGTTCCTTCATCAGTTGCGCACTGAGTAAATCTAAGAACACCGAGCGTACCATTGTATCCAGAAGAGCGAGTCCAGATAGCTTCGCTTCTAGCATAAGCACCGCCTTCGCAATCCCATGGGTGTGGGAATTTACCTTCACCACTGATATTGACGAAAGTGCCATCCAAATTGATGCTGCCTGTGTCTGCTATGACTGTGGAGCCGTCTGGTTGTACGCTTTGTGTGTTAATCCAGCTCGGAGCTTGAGCAACATCGCTGGTCACAAAGTGGTTGTTTTTGGAATCGTAGTAGATATATTTGACCGAACCCATTGGAATCGCTGTTGTCATGACAGAGGTGATATCTGCATCCGAAGCGTTTGGATTCAGTTGATACAGCCGCTGCTTAAACTGATTATATATAGTGGTGGCATTGGCTGCGGTCTTAGGATAATTCGTGAAAGTAGAGTTCGGTCCAATCAAAGTAGCAATAGTTGGCGTTGTGCCGAAGTCAATTGCTGCCGTTTTTGGAATACTAGCCAGCGGTTGCGCCATCATTCCGGTGCAAACTCCGTTTCCTGGCAAGGGCTGATTGGCGTTCATACCACCACCATTAAATGTAGCAAGTTTGCTGTTAGCTGGACCGCCACCTGGACGAGGATTGATAATTTCAGCCTTTTCGTACTCAATTGCAGTCAAGTGAGCAAGACTACCACCTTGCGTACCACCCTGGGTATTTGACAAATAGACATCGGACATTGTCGAAAGATTGGCGACGCAGGTTGAATTCGAACTGGCATCTCCAGGAGCTGAGTTTTGATTGGTGCAGGCGACGTAACCTTGCGCGGGGTCAATTCCATCTGCAGAACTTTGCTTTGGATTGGGTCCGTCAATGGCGTTGGCAAGATTGGCCGGTACCGGTGTCGTCGGCAAATTAGCTTTGATTTGAGTATTTTTCCAATCGATGATTGCCTGAATTGTGCCAACCTGCTCGGACATAGCACCATTTGGAGTTACGTACACAGTATTAGCCATCAGCACGTCAGAGAAAATATCCTGAGTGCCACCACCGTAAGCGCTATCAACTAAACCAGAGGCATATTGGTCCATTACGATAGGACCGGCCAGGCTCTCAGAAGAAGCTGAAGATGGCGGTGTCAAATTGCCTGAACTATTGCCGTTGGCTACGACTAGATAACCACTTGGTATCGAAGCTGTAAATTGACCACTCGGATTAACCGTCCCTACGACAGCGCAGGATATTGTCTGCAGTATCTTTGCAGACTTCAATTCTTCGGCCATACCACCAGATTTAAATGAATTCGGCGGAACGGCATTTGTCTCAGCCTGAGAAATACCAGCGATCACACTTTTGTTGACGTTGAAATCATTTGAACCAACAAGGTGGGGATTTTGCAATGGATGTAATGCCACGCCCACAAGAACTGTCTTTGCGTCAGTTACACCAGGAATGTTTATTGGTGCGTAACCAGCTAAATACTGATTACTGCCACCAGCCGTTGTCGAGGTGCTGTAGTTTTTGTTGAAACCAGGGTCAATGAACGAAAATTCGCTCGGCAAAACATTGCTTGGGAAAATGACATTGGAAGCTTGCCCGCGCGACATGCGTGATACGTCTTTGTCTGCCGACACAGTTCCAATAGCGCTACTTCCGGCATTCAACATTCTGGTGGCGGCTAATGTCGCAAGACCGCTGAAACTATTGTCCATAGTGACGTCAGTTTTCAGCTTGTTGGCGAGAGCCACACCAATTCCAGTTGATGGGTCAGACAAAACAGAAATCAGTTGTTTGGCATGCTGAATACCGAGAGCATTCGGTGGCAAACTGAGGTCCGCATTGTCTGCAGCCGCATTGATAGCTACCAGCATCGCTTGCGCTACCAATCGATTGTAGACAATCAAATCGATGGCACCATTGGTTGTGTCAATACTCTGAGAGAAATTCGATTGAGCGATGGCGAGATTACTGCCGCCAAAGTTGACGTTACCGCCATAAATATTGATTGTAGGACTGCGCAATGCTTGTTTGGCAACATTGAGATTGCCGGAGTCGACGGCATGTTGCAGCTCTCGCGCTCCGCCGAGAATCTTAACAAGGAAGAAAACCCCGACGCCTATCATTGCGATTACCAGGCACAGCGAAACTATCAATGATAGAGTCGCTCCCTTAGTTCGTTTTCTGCGCATTACCGAGCTCCTTCGTTGCATTAGATCTTCTGATTAGTAAATGGCGGCTAGCCTGGTCAAATTTAAACATTTGAAAGTGAGATGAACTGGACATGAGAACCTATAAACGACTTCAAATCTGGAAGGCTTTAACCGATTGCCCTGCCAGTTAGCTAAATCAGCACCACTAAAAGCTGATTTGCCTAATTATTATTTGTAAAGGTTGCTTAGTCAAGTGGAAATTACGAAGTCATGAGGTCGACCTCATGCCCGACAGTGAGCATTCCCCGTCTTCTTGAAGTACTGCTGATGATACTCTTCAGCAGGATAAAACTCTGATGCAGCCGTGATTTCAGTCACTATAGGTCGACTGAATTTCTTCTGTTGATCGAGCTTAACTTTGACGGCTTCAGCCTCTTCCTTTTGTTCAGGGCTGTAATAAAAAATCGCCGAACGATATTGCGATCCGATATCTGGTCCCTGACGGTTCAAAGTAGTGGGGTCGTGAATAGTGAAAAATAGCTCCACCAACTGCTCGAACGAAACCTGAGCTGGATCAAATTCAACCAGACAGACTTCGGCATGACCTGTTGTACCCGAGCAAACGTCTCTGTAAGTTGGGCTCTTGGTGTGCCCGCCAGAGTATCCGACGGTCGCATTGGCGACTCCTGGGACGTTGCGAAAATCAGCTTCCACACCCCAAAAACAGCCCGCACCAAACAACGCTTTTTCCATGCAAATCACCCAATCGTAATATCCTTCTGTGGTGCCATTCTAGATCGAATGACGTTCTACCGCCATTCAAAATGACAGACTGAGCCAGAAGTGTAACTACTACCGAATTAGGCTAGTGCGTGAGCTAAAGGAGCAGGAGCGCGTACGTGTACCCGCTCTGTATGAGCTACAGACTCAGCTTCAATCGCCCAGACATAAAGGCAGGTATAGAAAGCAGCCCTTATATAGATGGAAAAAGAAGTGACAACAATTGCGAGCATTCCCCAGAGTGCTGCACCTACTGCAATAGCTGGAGCAGGTATAACGATATGCTGAATTACTCCCAGATAAGCGATTCCACCGGCAGCAGCTGCGCCTGCAATATAAACAAGCCAGGAAACCAGTCGACAAATACCGTCGACACCGACTTCACCCACACCAATTGTGAGCAAATTGCCAGAGGCAATGCGGTCAGCTCGCTTCATAGCGCCTACAAAGGAAGAGCCTTCAATAACGATGGATGGCAGAATCAAATGTCCGGCCATGGTCCAGAAAACTTCGACAATGCCAGACAGGAAATTGACCCCCATTCCAAAGACGCCAGTGCTGCGTTTGTTGCGCATCCATTTAGCCAGATTGCGGGCAATAAAAGTAACTATGCCAAGAATGATAATGGCAGGCAGACTTTCGAAAACAGCTTTACAGGCCACTGAAAACTTGCCCGAACCAGGACCTTCAGTCAGATGACTATAAGTAAGAGCCGTCGTCACGCCTTCAAGGAAACGATTGGTCAGCCACCAGGCTGACAGCAAGCACATCACTATCAATGAGTTTTGCGAAAAGAGAGTGTCGCCGACCTGCGAACTCATCGCGTGAAAACCACTCATATCGAGAGGTCCGTTAACCGCCCCCATATTCATGATGTTAGAAGCGTGAGCGTGCTGCAGCAATTGCTGTGGCGAATGTCCCATGCCTATATGCTGGGCAGCGCCGCCTAAAGCTGGAATTGGCACCTTGCCAATGCCGGGGATTTCGGGCATGCCGCCAGCAGCGACAGCGCCACCGATGGTCCCGCCGACTTTGTCTTCTCCAAAGAGAAAAAGCAAAATACCGAAAAAGAAATTAGTAAATACAGTCAAAATGGAAGGTAAAAGCAAGCGCTTATCCTTAAGACCCATCTTGATGCTAGCCCATATCATGCGCAAGCCACGACCAAATGAATCAAGCATCGTTCTCTTCTCGCCTCTCTACCGAAGCCACATGGCAACGGCTGTAGTAATTCGAATTCCAAAGAACCCGCGCCAATATTGTATGCAGTTGCCAAGCGAAAGTAAAGCTATTTTTAGATCAATTTTTCGTCAATTAACTCTGCAAGTGCCAAGGGGCGGCATTAATTACCTGCCGAGGACTGTGAAACTGTTTTGGGCAACTCACCGTGTAGGTCTTCTGCATCGTACATCGAATCCAGAATGCCCTTATATTTTTCAGTTACAACTTTACGTTTAACCTTGAAGGTGGGCGTCAGCTCGTTCGTTTCAGCACTAAAGTCATGTTCGAGAATGGTGTATTTTTTGATCCTCTCAAAATTGGCGAGAATGTCGTTTTTAGCACTGACGAGGGCATCGATTTCTTTTTTGACAATCTCGTTAGACGCCAGTTCAGAGACGTCCTTGAATTGAATGCCGTTGCGTTTAGCAAACGCTGTTGCGCCGTCAGGTGCCAGCGTTATCAAAGCAGTGATGTATTTGCGGCGATCACCGTACACAAGAATATTGCTTACCAATCCTTCGCCCTTGAAGAGATTTTCGATATATTGCGGTGCCACGTGCTTGCCGCCGGCTGTGATGATGATGTCCTTTTTGCGGTCCTTGATGCGTAAATGACCAATTTCATCGATTTCGCCGATGTCGCCTGTGAGAAACCATCCGTCATTGAGCGCCTCTTTCGTCGCTTCGGGATTTTTATAATAGCCTGCAAAAACGCTCGGTCCTTTAGCCATGATTTCGCCGTCAGGAGCTATTTTCACCTGTACGCCAGGTATTGGTTTACCGACTGTGCCACGTTCGTTGTCTTCTGGCGTATTGCAGGAAATTGGTGCAGAAGTCTCGGTTAGACCATAGCCTTCGACCATCGAAAAGCCAATCGTTTCAAAAAAGGACTGAACATCTTCTGGCATTGGCGCCGCCCCTGATACCATGATGCGCAGCCGTCCGCCAAAGCGTGCGCGAATTTTTGAGAAAACCAATTTGTCGGCAACGCGCAATTCTCCCTTGTAGAATTTTTGCATCACATCAAAACCTTCTTCCTTTTTCAATTTTTTCGCTCTTTGCCCCAACGACAATGCCCAGCGCACAAGGTATTGCTGTGGTTTGGGCATAGTGCGAATTTGCAGCTGAATGCGTTGATATGCCTTTTCGTAAAAGCGTGGCACGCCGTTTAATATTGTTGGACGCACTTCCATAATATTTTTTGGAACAGTCTCCATGCCCTCGGCATATGCCATCACCAATCCCTGATAAATCGCCAGAAACTGTCCACCGACTCGTTCATAGACATGCGATAGTGGCAAAAAGGAAAGAGAAAGATCGTCTTGCGTAAAGCCAATTAATTCAGTCATCATTTTGCACACCGAATAGAAATTCGAATGCAAAAGCATCACACCTTTGGGTACGCCGGTCGTGCCTGATGTATAGACAATAGAAGCGAGATTGTTTGGCTTAACGTCAGCGATTCGCTCCTGCAATCCGGTCTGATGCTCGGCAAGATATTTTTCACCGTCTTTAAGCAATTCGTCCCATTTTATACATCGGACATCGCCTGTGTTGGCAGGCAAATCACCGTCAAATAACACAATCAAACGCAACGATTTGGGCAGCTCTTGAGCATCAAGGATTTTTTTTGCTTGCATTTCGTTTTCAGCAAACAAGACAACGGAGTCGCTGTGACCAACGAGATACTGCACTTCAATAGGGGACAAAGTGGGATAAACAGGGACGGTCACTCCTCCACAAGACAAAATGGCAATGTCCGCCCATGTCCATTGCGGACGGCTCTGCGACATAATCGAAGCTTTGTCGTCTTTCTTTAAACCGAAATTGAGCAAACCGCAAGCAACCAGTTCTACAATTCGTCCATGCTCACGCCATATAACTGGTTGATATACGCCATCTACTTTGTGCATTATTGCCGGGCGCGCAGAATTATTTTCGACGCGTTGCCAAAAGACGTCAACCATCGTTTCCTTAGCCACTTTATTTTTCCTCGACAACTCGATTAAAGATTTGGTCAGCTCAAACTGCGTTCAAGTTCAATTCCTGTTTCTTCCAAATATTCTCTCAGGAAATGAACAATTTGACCGAAAGTTTCTAGCTGTAATCGGGGCATGCGATATCGTTTATGCATCTTCAGAACCATCGTCGGCACACCCAGTTCTTCAGCCGAGAAGCGCACCAGAGGCTTTACTTGAAAGTCGGAGGTGTCAGTTGAAACATGCTCGAGCACCGACAATTTATTTTTCAAACGATTAGCATAATCTGCGTTTTGATGAGGCGATGGACCATAGCAAGTCAATTGCAAACCTGGTACTTCATGCCAGGACGATCCCAGTAAAAAGAGCACAAGCCCAATTCGCCCCCCTTTAACGATATCGGCGAAAGCTCTGCGCATCGGTGTTTCGAGATACCAGCAGGGATCGGCCACGCAACAGTAATTGCTGATTAAAGAGTGACAATTACTCATACGATTAAGCAAAGCGGCCATGCTTCCCGTGAAAGCATCGGGTTCTTGGAACTCACCTTCATGCCAGAAAGCGGTCGCATGTGGTGCTACGACTAAGACTGGTAAATTGCCGCCCAAGAAACGATAGTCGGGTTCGCCAGCTGGTGGAAACTGTTCGTAGCGCTCGGCAAGTAGCGCTTCATACTGAAGAGCCCAGTTCAAAGGCAGTCCCTGCGGCTTTTCGCCAATTATATATTCGATAGCCTCATCAATATCGCCAAAACGAGCCTGACTGTGAGATACGACCCATGGATTAAAAGGCGGGTGACCAACGACAGTGACCATCTTGCCTCGTCGATGAGCATAAAATAGCTCCATCGCCGTGCTGTAGCTGGAACGATTCAAATTAGCAAGCAATGCATCACTCTGGTCAATTAAATCGAGAGCGCGCCTGACTCTGGAATCGGAACCTTCACTTAAATCGATTGCTTCAAGCGAATCCACATTTGACCAGGTCAGCTCCAGAGGGTTCACCACACGCAGTCCATAGCGCTGCAATTTGTTCGTGGCAAAAGCCCGCCAGTCAGGAGCCATTGTCTGTACTGACAATTCTTGAGCTTCTATAGTCTCTCCAGTTAGATAAACCGATGACAACATCGTAGAATTATCGAACTCCTTGTCTTGTGAAATCTGACCAGTTGGACCTTAAAGTGATTGTTAAAGTCATAATAGACCTTGACACTATATACCACGAATCATTCATTTTCTGACATTTAGGGCTCGCCAATCGAGCGGGCAACGGGTTTTCCTTCTTGAGATTAGAACGATTTTGAATAAAATAAGCTCCTGCCTGCTGGCCATAGTGCTCACAACATTTGCCCTAAGTGGCTGCGATAGCGATAGATCGGGTGGTCATTCGAGACGCCACGAACGCAGTCAATACGAAGATGAAGAGTCAAGTAATTCGAGAAACCTGTCGCCAAGCCCCATTCCGCCTGGAGCTGTCGAAGTAACTGACGATCACGAGATTATTCAAGCTCAAACTTCCAATCTAGTTAACGCTGAAGTGACAGGGCGAGCCGTTGTCAAAAAGCTGTTACGCGACGATGTGGTGGCTCCCAGACATCAAAAATTTCTGTTGGAACTGACCAATGGAACGACCATACTGGTTGCTCACAATACCGATGTAGCGCCGCAAGTGCCCATTCAAGAAGGCGACCAGCTCGTTATCCACGGCTCTTTCATTTACAACGCAAAGGGTGGCTTAATCCACTGGACTCATCACTCAAACAGTCCAAGACACCAGGGCGGATATATCGATTTTAATGGCGCGAGATATCAATAAACGTCAATAAACGTCGATAAATGCCGAAATCTACTTTGATTCCAGCAAACAAGCGATTTTTGGTGTTACAAACCACTTCAACACGCCCGACGAATTTGGTGGCAAGCCGGCAATATCGACTCGACATACGCCTGCTTTTTGAAAAGGAATTTCGAGGTCGCCTGCTCCTAGAAGAGCTGCGGTAATCAAGCCTACATCTGGCTCGTGACCGACCAGCATAATTTCCTGAGCTTTATCAAATTGCTGCATGAATTTGAAAATGGTAGAGGGAGTGCCACCGGGGGCAAGGGCATTACAGATATCTAGCGGACGCTCAAGCTTAAACACTTCAGCCAAAATTTCAGCCGTTTGCCTTGTTCTTACGAGCGGGCTCACAACCATTACATCTGGCTTTACACCAAGGCGCTTAAGACCTTTTGCAACCGCCTTTGTTTCGGAGCGGCCCTCATCGGTAAGAGGACGCATACCGTCATTGAGAACAGCGCCGCCGATGCGATCAGAAGCGATACCATGTCGAACCAAATATATTTTCACTGGCTTTTATCCAAATTACTTGATTAGTGACTAAGACGTTTTAAAATAATATTGACAAGACCAACGGACACAACCAAAGGCTTGTTGCCACGGAACGAGAATATCAAATTTGGCTCAAACTGTTTAAGTAAGTTTCTAACTAAAGTTTCAAAGTAAAACCCGACCTGATTCAGTACTATGGTGCAATGAGCGAGAAACCCAGATACATTGGTCTTGACATAGGTGATAAGCGGATTGGTGTCGCAATCTCCGATCCACTTGGATATACAGCCGCTGGTTTAGAAACCATCACGCGCATCAACACAGACAAAGACGTGCGCCTGGTGCAGGAAATTGCGGCCCGCCACGGAGCGGTTCTTCTTGTTCTTGGCTTGCCATTAAACATGGATGGCACAAGCGGTCCCCAAGCAGAAAAAGTCAAATCCTTTGGACGCAAACTGGCAAGAGCAACCGAATTACCTGTTATTTACGAAGACGAGAGACTCTCGACTATCTCAGCCATTCGCACATTGACCTTGCAAGGCGTCAAAACCGGCAAAAATAGAGAGCTCGTCGACAGACAGGCCGCTGCCATCATTTTGCAACGCTTTCTTGACCGCGGGGAAGATTTGCCTTCAGCTTGACCAGCCAGCGCTAAGATTCCGCCCGAACTTCCACTACCAGATATTTTCAGAAATATTCCGATGAAGCAAAATCAACAATTGGAAATTTCGGATTTATCGCCGCCGGCAAATCCCCAAAAATATTCGCGAGTCCTTGTAAAGCTCCGCGATTTTCTGATCAAGGCCGCTCCGGATCAGGCGTTGTGGGCTCTTGCTGAAGCTTCTGTGATTGGTACTGCGGCCGCCTGTGCCTCTATCATGTTTACGCATGGCGAACGAACGATTGACGCGTTGCACACTTCGCTGGCGATTTATTTACCTGGATGGCTGGCAGTTATAACGCTGATCACTGGCGGCAGTCTCATCGTTGGTTTGATTGTGCAATTTATGGCGCCAGAAATTACGGGCAGTGGCATACCACAAGTCAAAGCAGTACTAAATGCAGTGCCAATTCCTCTTAATTTCCGCGTTGCTTTGAGTAAATTAGTAGGCAGTTGTATATCACTCGGTATTGGTTTCCCACTAGGAAAAGAAGGCCCAACAGTGCACATCGGTGCCGCCTGTGGAGCGATACTGGCAAAATTTGCGGGCGAATCGCCACGGCGCTCGAGACAACTGATAGCCGCTGGAGCTGGTGCAGGTCTTGCAGCGGCTTTTAATGCTCCGCTTGCTGGTGTTATGTTCGTCATTGAAGAACTTTTGCGCGACTTTTCTCGTGCCACTGTAAGCACCGCCTTTTTTGCTTGCTTCTTTGCCGCTGTTGTCGCCCGCTGGATCGGCAATCATAGCCTCGATATTCCTGCTAACTCACCTTTTCCACACGCACAATTTACCACAACTGATGTGCCGTTTTGTATCATCGTCGGTATCGTATGTGGTGCTCTTGGTTCCTATTTCAATAATGGCATCATCAAATCGTGCGAGCTCAATAAAAAGTTTTTTGGCAAAAACATTGCCTTTCGAATTGCACTCGCTGGCTGCTTTTGCGGCATAGTCATTGCTCTCCTACCGGAATCATTCAAAAATTTCACTGGTGTAGCCAAAATACTGTTTGAACAACACTCCTGGAAATTACCGCTGGTCATCTTGTTGGCAAATTTTATCTTGAGCATAGTCGCCTATGGCTCCGGAGTGCCCGGAGGGCTGTTTGCTCCAAGTTTGACAATTGGAGCGGCAACTGGCTATTTAGTTGGGATGCTTGAGCAATTGCTTTTTCCACAAAGCATGGGCTGCGCCGTCACTCTGGCCCTTGCCGGTATGGGCGCCTTTTTTACTGGCGTTGCTCGCGTACCAATAACCGCTACTATCATTGTTTTTGAGATCACCACCGATTTCAATATGCTTTTGCCTTTGATGATCTGCTCAATCACCGCCTTTATGATTGGAGAAAGAATCGCCCCAGGATCGATTTATGATCGACTGCTAGAGATGCAAGGCATTCATTTGCCCGGCACATCATCCAAGGCTAAACTTGAATTCAGCCAGTCGGATGATTAGCTATAATTTAGATAGTGACGACGTCTCGAGCCAACTGGCTTGAAAGCGGGGCGTTACATCAGCTGTCTTTGCCCCTGACAGATAGGCTATAATGGGCTGTTTGCGCATTACATTGCAAGGATACAGACGTGAGCGTTCCCTACATTATTCTTCTCGTTGCTGAAGCAGTTCTTGGACTGTTTATGGTCGTACTCATTTTGCTTCATGCTCCCAAAGGTGAAGGCATGGGCGGTATCGGTGCTGGTGCAACGATGTTTAGCGCCAAACGCGGTGCCGAAGGCGGGCTCGACCGTCTTACCTGGATAGTAGTATTGCTATTCATGGCAGTTTGCATGGTCCTCGGTTTTGGTATCGTCAAATAAAATTATGTCCTTTCAGTTACCGACGAAAGAGCACAAAGCCGAATATGTCGAAAAACAATTCGACAGAATCGCCAGTCGCTACGACCTAGCTAATGACGCCATCAGCTTTGGCATGCACAGGCTGTGGAAAGCTCGCGCCATTGCCGAGCTTTGCGATGGAGTAAATTTTGAAAATGCAAGCTTTCTCGATGTCTGTTGCGGCACAGGCGACCTTGCTTTGTTAGTTAAAAGAAATCCCCGCGCCAAGCATGTGACTGGACTCGACTTTTCAGAAAATATGCTGGCGGTAGCTGCTCGTCGCTCACAGAAAGAGGTTCAAAGCGTCGAGTGGATTCGTGGAGATGCTCAGGCCCTGCCTTTTGCCGATGATACCTTCGACGGTGCCATAAACAGTTTTGGTTTGCGCAATCTGACTGACTTGCAGCAGGGAATAAACGAAATGGCGCGTGTTGTAAAACCGCGCTGCCGAGTCATCAACCTTGACCTTGGTCATTCAGAAGTGCCTTTATTTGCGCCCGTTTTTGCCTTTTTCTTCGCTCACATAGTACCAATTATCGGTGAGATTTTGCAGAAGGATAAATCGGCATATACCTATTTGCCTGCTTCTTTGACCACTTACCCAAAACCAGCGGGCATCACCAAGATTTTCCAACAAGCAGGTCTTGTCGACATCAAACATATACCACTTGCTCTTGGCTCAGTCGCTCTGCATGTGGGCACAGTGCCCGAAAGAAGTCGATCAACCAATCAGTAACATTGCCTCTGGTTTTTCATGACTGAAAAAGAAACATCGCTATTTGTTATGGTCGGCGATCCATCAGCCGATAAGCATGCCAGCAAATTACTAGCCAAATTGAAAGAAGTGCGTCCAGACATCAAAGTCTGGGGCATCGGTGGCTCGCTTATGGCCAAAGAAGGCGCCGAACTTATGTACAATTGCCAGGATTTTTCGGCCCTTGGCTTAGAGCAAATCATCGGTAAACTCTCATTTTTCAAGCGCATGGGCAAAGAAACCCTTGAAGCGATAAAAAGGCGCGCACCATCAATGGTATTGCTGATCGATTTTGGCGGATATAATCTGAGGCTGGCCGAGGCTCTGCGAAAGCAAGAACCAGACTTGCCTATCTATTATTTTATTTCACCTCAAGTCTGGGCCAGTCGTCCCTGGCGCAAGAAAACAATTGCCAAAAACATCACTAAAATGTTGTGCATTTTTCCCTTTGAAGAAGGGGTTTATAAAGAAGCAAACGTGCCCGTGAGCTTCGTTGGACACCCGGTAACACGCAACATTCCGCCAATGGATCAGCTAGAATCGCGAACCGAGTTGTGCAAACGCTACGGCATGGATGAGACTAGGCCAGTGATTGGCATTTTTCCAGGCAGCCGCAATCAAGAAATGAATGATATGTTGCCGCCGGCGCTCGAGGCTGTTAAATGGCTGCTGAAAGACCGCCCAGAGCTGCAATTCATCATTGCTCTCGCTAGTGACCGGATAAGTACACGAGCAAATCAATTGATCGAAAAACACCAGGTAAAAAGCTTGCTTGGCAAAAGTCTCTTTATTTCTAATCCAGGTATTAATTATCCGGTTATGAAGGCTTGTGATCTTATCTGGGCAAAAGCCGGCACCACTACTTTAGAGGTGACAATTTTTGCGAAGCCTATGGTCGCTTTTTACCGCGCTGGCTGGCTTAGCTATCTCATATTTTGTGTCTTTAAGCAGCTAAAAAGGGTCGCCTGGCCGAACCTTTTATCCGATAGCGATCTCGTTCCTGAACTGATGCAACTAGATTGTCGAGCCGATCAACTCGTAAGATACACAAGCGATCTTTTGGATTGTCCAGCGCTAAGGCAGGAAGTGACCGAAACATTGCTCACACTCCGGCAGCAGCTGGGCGAAAGAGACTATGCCGAGAACTGCGTTTATGAAATCGTTAAAGCGATTTCAGAGAACAAAGAACCGAAGCTCACTCAGGTAACTTGAAAATTTTTAAACTAGCAACCCACGATAAGAATTACATCCGCCTGCTTGGATATATCCGGCCATACTGGCTGCTATTTATCGCCGGTATGGCCGCTGCCATTCCTGGTGGTTCTTTAGACGGGGCGATAGCCTGGCTGGCTGGTCAGGGTCTGCAAAAAATATTTGTCGAAGGACGCGAGCACTGGATTTACTATGTACCGATTGTTGTTCTAGTTTTTGCGCTTGCTCAAGGTACTTTCCGGTTCTTCGAAACCTACTGCATCCGTTACGTTGGAGCCGGAGCAATTCGCGACTTGCGCAACGAGCTTTTTGCTCATATTGAAAGGCAACCTTTGCAGTACTTTCAAGGTCAATCATCGGGCGTATTGATTGGTCGCATGACCAACGACGTAGGCATCATTGAAAATGCTATCTCACAGACATTTCAATCGATGATCAGCCGCACTGCTACATTGATTTCTCTAGTAGTCGTATTGCTTTTGCAAAGCTGGCAATTGAGTGTGATTGCGCTGGGAATTTTATCTCTGATTGTTTTGCCTGTCTCAATACTTGGCAAAAAGATTCGCAAATCGGCACGGGGCGGACAGGAGGCAATCGGTGACCTGGTTGGCGTTTTGAGTGAATCAATCCAGGGCGCGAAAATTGTCCAGTCTTTCAATCTCGAAAATTATCAAACAGATCGCTTCCAGAAAACCAACGGTGCATTTATGCACAACACTATGAAAGCGGTTCGCGCAGAAGCGATGCTCTCGCCGATTCTAGCAATGATTGGCGCATGCGGTATCGCTGCTGTAATGTGGGTTGCAGGCTACCAGGTTGTTCATCATCATATGACCATTGGTGCCCTTACCTCATTTATCATTGCATTGTTGCTAGTTTATTCACCTGTAAAGAATATAGGGCGCATTGCCGGCGTCCTTCAACCGGCTCTTGCTGCTGCCGGTCGAGTCTTTGAAGTACTTGATTTAGAGCCGAATGTTTCCGATTTGCCCAACGCTGACGTTCTGTTGGAAGGACCGCATAGCATTCGTTTCGAAAACGTCTCCTACCATTATCCAAACCATAGCAATCAAGTTTTGCAAAACATCGACTTGAATATTCCAGCAGGCAAGATGATTGCCCTCGTTGGATTATCGGGCTCTGGCAAATCCACTCTGGCAAATTTAGTGCCCCGCTTCTTCGATACTACAGACGGTGCGATTCTTATCGATGGCCGTCCACTGCAAGCTTATTCTCTTGCCTCTTTACGCTCGCAGATTGCGCTCGTCACGCAGGACAATTTTCTGTTCAATACTACCGTTGAAGAGAATATATTGCTTGGACGCGTAAACGCTAAACCGGATGAAGTCTTCGATGCAGCCAAAGCAGCCTACTCTCACGACTTTATTCTGAATTTGCCTCACGGCTACCAGACCATAATCGGCGAACGTGGTACCAGACTATCTGGGGGGCAACAGCAAAGAATCGCTATCGCACGAGCCATATTGAAAAACGCCCCAATTTTGATTTTGGACGAGGCGACAAGCTCACTGGATAACGAATCAGAAGCAGCAGTTCAAGCGGCGTTGAACAACCTGATGAAAAACCGAACCGTAATCGTCATCGCCCACCGACTCTCAACCATTCGCCACGCAGACGAAATACTTGTTCTGGAAAACGGACGCATCGTTGAATCAGGTACACATGACGGTCTTCTTAAAGCTGATACTTCGTACGCTCGCCTGGTCAACGCTCAGTTTGAAAGACCATCAGCGTCGTCTGCCGCAACTATTGTGGAATAGAAACAGATGGCATCCTGGATTGAAAACACTGCCTGGTGGCATATCTATCCGCTTGGTTTTTTAGGTGCAGAAAAAGAATCTCTTGACAAAGAAGGTCCGAGTTTTTCACGCCTAGATAAACTTGAGCCATGGCTGAAATACATGAAAGAACTTGGGTGCAACGGGCTGTTGCTAGCCCCAATATTCGCATCACAAACGCATGGTTATGACACCATCGATCATTATTCAATCGATTCCAGGCTGGGTACTGATGGAGATTTCGAACGGCTGATCGAAAACGCAAAAACGCTTGGTATAAAAGTTGTTCTCGATGGTGTGTTCAATCATGTAGGGCGACAATTTGCACCATTTGAAGACGTGCGCACGCTCAAGCAAGACTCCAAATATGCCAACTGGTTTCATATCGACTGGGACAAAACAAACAACGAAGATAGTTTTTCTTATCGTAATTTTGAAGGACATCATCAGCTGGTAACACTTAACCACGATAATCCAGAGGTAGCCGACTACGTCATAGAGGTGATGACTTACTGGCTAGGCAAAGGTATCGATGGCTGGCGCCTGGACGCAGCATATGCAGTGCCTGCGCATTTCTGGCATAAAACTATCTCAAAAATCAAAGAAGAATTTCCGCACTGCTGGTTTCTAGGCGAAGTGATACATGGCGATTACGCACAAATTGCAAAACATACAGGCTTCGATTCGATCACACAATATGAGCTATGGAAAGCTATTTGGAGCGCCCTGAACGATCGTAATTTCTTCGAATTAGCGCATGCTCTGGCGCGGCACAATCAATTTGCCGAAGCCTTTCTTCCCAATACATTCATTGGTAATCACGATGTCACTCGCATTGCCTCACAGCTAAAGAACTTCAAGCACCTGGATTTAGCCATCGCCATTCTTGGCACTGTGCCTGGAGTTCCGTCGATCTACGCAGGTGATGAACAAGCTTACACTGGCATCAAAGAACATCGCTCAGGTGGAGACGATGACATAAGAACTGAATTTCCTGAAAACCCTTCAGGATTTTTAGAAGAGGGATGGACGACACACAAAAAGTATCAAAAGATGCTGGCGTTTCGACGCGAAAATCCATGGCTAGCTCGTGCCCGAGTCAATTCTCTGCTTTTACAAAACACCATATTCATTTATGAAGTGGTGGCAGATAATGAGCAAGCTATTGTCGCTCTGAATTGCAGCGACACCGATGCCACCATATCTGATCACGCAATTCTTTCCAAGCTCTCCCACTGTAAGACGCCACCTGCACTCGGCAACATTACGAGCAATTGGCAAATTAAGGCAAACAATACGGTAGTCTGGCTGCGATAAATACTCTTTTGAGTGTCACCGCAGTCTCAGACTTCGAATCGCCTTGTTCATGTCCCAGGTTGAAAAACGCTCATGCACGTTTGCATAAAAAGCCAGGAGCGTTATCCCGAAAAGAATCTGCCACTGCGGCGCTCTTAAGTTGCACGAACTCAGCGGCTCTGGCAAATCCTAATCTGTTGTCTCACCCAGTCGTACCAAAACGCAAGCCCAGATCCAGTTTGAGCTGAAACTTCGATGATTTTTATTTTGGGATTGACCAACAGCGCATATTTCTTGCACGCCTCAAGATCAAAATTGAGGTGAGGTAACAGATCCATTTTATTCAACAACAAAACTTCCGAAGCTCTGAACATATGTGGATACTTAACGGGCTTATCTTCACCTTCTGTAATTGAAAGAATGGTGACTTTAGATTTTTCGCCCAGATCAAAAAGAGCTGGACAAACCAGGTTGCCGACATTCTCGATAAAAACCACAGAATCACGTTCTGGTTTGAGTTGCTCCAATCCGTTTGCAAGCATCTGCGCATCAAGGTGACAGCCAGCACCTGTGTTAATTTGGACAACACGACAGCCGGTCTTAGCAATCCGTTCAGCGTCGTTGATGGTTGCCTGGTCGCCTTCAATCACGCCAATGGAAAATTCATTTTGCAAATCTTTGATCGTTCTCTCAAGCAATGTGGTTTTACCAGCTCCAGGAGAACTGACCAGATTAAGCGCGAGAATATTTGAACCTTCAAACCAGCCACGATTTCGCTCTGCCTTCAAATCGTTTTTGGCAAGAACCTGTTCTTCAAGACTAATTACGCGTGATTGGGCATGTTTGTGGTCATGACTATGTTCGTGGTCATGACTATGTTCGTGGTCGTGACTATGTTCGTGGTCATGACTATGTTCGTGGTCGTGACTATGTTCGTGGTCGTGACTATGTTCGTGGTCGTGACTATGTTCGTGGTCGTGACTATGTTCGACACCTTGCAGCGTCAGTGTCTTACCAGTTTGCAAATTGACAATTTTCGACTCTGCACTATCTGAACACCCGCAAGTCGCGCACATCAAACCACCTCCATTTCTTTGATCAACAACTCTTCACCGGCAATACATTTAATATCGTTTGCGCCACAGGCGCAGATGCCAGCAAGCAAAGTCAACGGCATCTGTGCTCCGCAAATATTGCATTGACCACGTCCATCGATCTCATCTATTTCCAACTTTGCCCCAGCGAGCACAGTCCCTTCAGCACAGATATCAAAACAAAAGCGAATGGCGTCAGGCATAATTGCTGACAGTTTGCCGATTTCTAGCTTAACGCGCTTAATCTTTTGGTCACCAGCTTTTTCACTGACAATAGAAACGATGTTTTGCGTAATTCCGAGTTCATGCATCAGCAAATCCTTGGTAATTGATCACCAACGAGCATATCAACAATGCGCTCGCCACCAAAAACGGTTTGCAAAACTACAGTCTCTTCAGGCTCTGCAAAGATCTCGCCGATAATGGCACTATCTCGACCATGTTTATCATTCTTCATCGCCGCAAGAACAGCATCAGCGTGTTGTCGTGGCACAACTACAACAACCTTGCCTTCGTTAGCCAGATATAGAGGATCCAATCCAAGAATCTCACACATACCTCTCACTTCATTGCGAAGCGGTATTACGGATTCTTTTATTTTTATCGACACCTTACTGCTTATGGCAAATTCATTGAGCACCGAAGCGATACCACCGCGAGTGGCATCACGCATGCAATGAATTTCTGGACAAACGGCAACTATTGCTGCAATCAAATTATTTAGTGGTGCGCAGTCACTATCGATTTCATTTTCAATGGCTAAATCTTTGCGCGCACCGACAATGGCTGCACCATGGTCACCGATAAAACCATTGATTAACACCAAGTCGCCGGGCTTGGCACCGGCCGCGCTCACATTAACGGAGGAAGCAATCACACCAACGCCCGCAGTATTGATAAAGATTTTATCGCAAGCACCGCGTTCTACAACTTTAGTATCGCCGGTCACTATACGCACATCTGCTGCTACGGCAGCAACCCTCATCGATTCCACAATTCGGCGCAAATCCAAGACACTGAGCCCTTCTTCAATGATCACACTGCAGGTTAAATACAGAGGTTTTGCGCCACCGACTGCAAGATCATTGACTGTGCCACACACCGCTAATTTTCCAATATCACCGCCGCGAAAGAAAATAGGATCGACGACATAAGAATCGGTCGTTAACGCCAGCCTGTTACCAAAGGCAGTCAGCTGCGATAAATCAATGCGAGCTTGATCTTCGAGTACATCAAGCTGGACGTTCTCAAAGGCACCAAGAAAAACATCCTCTATTAGATCTCGCATGGCTTTCCCACCACTACCGTGCGACATATTGATAGTCTCTGCTCGCAGGATGCCGCTGCGTTTGCGCATGCCTGCGTTTGACTGAGAGAGAGAAGATGGAATCACAACATTGCCTCCTCTTTCTCTTTGATATTTTTCAAAGACATCATCTCGGGTAAATTGCCGAAATTGTAATAGGCAGCACAAGCGCCTTCAGAAGACACCATCAGCGCTCCCATGGGCGTTTCGGGAGTACAGCTAGTGCCAAAGACTTGACACTGCCAGGGCTTAATGACGCCCTTAAGCACATCACCACACTGACACTGTTTCGGGTCCGCGACAGTGATGTTTGGAACAGAAAACTTTCTTTCTGCATCAAATCTGGCGTAATCGTTAGTGATTCGAACACCGGAATTGTCAATCGAGCCAAGACCTCTTAATTCAAAAAAATCCCGCAGTTCGAATACCAGACTCATAGCCTGCATGCCCGGAAGATTGCCTTGACTGCTGACTACCCGAGCATACTGATTTTCGAGGACACTACGTTTTTCGGCGATTTGTTTAATCAAAAGCCAGATCGACTGCAAAATGTCGAGCGGCTCAAAACCAGTAATTACGATTGGTTTCTTGTATTGCTCGGCAATGAAATGAAAAGGCTGTTCACCGACAACCATACTCACATGTCCAGGAGCAACAAAGCCGTCCAATTGCATACTTGGTGAATCGAGAATGGCTTTAATGGTGGGCGCTGTTGTAATGTGATTGCAAAACAAGGAAAAATTTTCAATGCCTTCTTCTTCAGCCTGCAAAACAGTCAGAGCGGTGCTTGGCATAGTTGTTTCAAAACCAAGAGCAAAAAATATTACCTCTCGATTTTTGTTTTCTGGCATTCGGGCAAGCTCTAAAGCATCCAGGGGAGAATACACCATACGTACATCGGCGCCATCGGCTTTAGCCTGAAGTAAACTCTTTTTTGAGCCAGGAACGCGCATCGCGTCGCCAAAAGTCGCAAAGATAACTTCTGGGCGCTCAGCTAGAGAAACGCAATCATCCACTCGCCCCATCGGCAAAACACAAACTGGGCATCCCGGGCCATGAACAAGTTCGATAGATTTGGGTAGGAGCTGCTCGATACCATAGCGAAAAATTGTATGAGTGTGACCTCCGCAAAATTCCATTAGCTGAATTGGACGTTGCTTTGCAAAGTCAATCTCTTTTACAAGCTTATTGATTTCACTGACCAGTTTTTTGGCAAGCATGGGGTCCCGAAATTCATCCACATACTTCACGTTAACACTCCTTTGGAGCTGAGAGACATCGCTTCAATTTCCTTTTGTGCTTCGCCTAATTCAATCAGCAGCTCAAGAGTCTTTCGCGCCTCCTCAGCGTCAATACGGCTCATGGCGAAGCCAACATGCACAAGCACCCAGTCACCAACACAAGCTTCAACCGGATGATCTTCGCTGATAATGCAAGCGATATTAACTTGCCGCCTGACGCCAGAGATTTCCACTTTGGCAAGCTTGTTGCCAGCGTCTACAATTTCCACTATTTGCCCGGGAATGCCAAGACACATATTCAATCTCCTTGTCGCTTGAGAAAAATTGCGGCACTGATCAATGCTTGCCCTAAAGAGACACCGCCGTCATTTGTCGGCACCCGATGATGCGTCAATACTTTGAATCCCAAAGCCGAAAGTCTCTTCTCCACAAGCTCTTGCAATATCTTGTTTTGAAAAACTCCACCTGATAAAGCAACCGTTTGCAAAAAACGCTCATTATCGCGCAAGGTTACTTTCTCTACCATATGCACTATAGCCTTTGCCAGTCCTTTATGAAACCTAGCTGACATAACCCCTCTGTCTGTATGCAACAGCAAATCGCCAAGAATAGCTTGCCAGACCGCAAGAGGCTCGATGTAAGGCAGACCGCTGCCATTCAAGCGAGGTACGGCAAAAGGATAAGCTAAAGCTTCGCTTTCTTCATCAAGCGTCTCGCGATTAACTATAGCTTCGAGCTCCACCGCCGCCTGCCCTTCATATGACGCATGGTCTCGACAGATACCCAGAGCGGCTGCTACTGCATCGAAAAGTCGACCACAGGAAGAGGCCAGTGGCGAGCCAACTCCAGACTGCAACATGGAATTAAGCAAAGCCTGAGGTTTCTTCTCCAGAAAACTGGTCAACTCTAAATCTTCAAAGTCCATCTTGAAGCGAGCCCAGCCCATCTCTGCTAACAAATGAGCATAAGTATTTCGCCACGGCTCTTTGACTGCCATTTGTCCACCGAGCAAAGCGATCGGTTTGAAAGTACCGAGTCTTTCGAAACCAAGGTAATCAGCGAGCAGAAACTCACCGCCCCAGAAGGTCTCGTCGCAACCATACCCAAGTCCATCAAGGGCGACACCAAGAACTGGTCCCGCTTTAAGTCCCCAGTCATTGTCAGCCAAACATGAGGCTATGTGAGCATGATGATGCTGAATTTCATCCAACACAAGATTGGCTTGCTGACACTTCTTGCGACCGAGCTTAGATGAGAGATATTCAGGATGCAAATCAACGGCGATTCGCTTGGGAACATGCTGAAAACACTGAGTATACAGTTTCAGATTATGTTGGTAGTCAGCAAAGGTTTTGGCGTCTTCAAGATCACCTATATGCTGCGACATGACAGCCCGGTTGTTTTTGATCAAGCAAAAAGTGCTTTTTAATTCGGCTCCCATGGCAAGCAATTCCGGTGCATCGCTAAAACCCTCTGGCAGAGCAATAGGCGACGGAGCAAAACCACGAGCGCGGCGCAGCACAGTCATCTTGCCACCAATTATTCGCACCACTGAATCATCGAGTCGATTAATAATATCGCGGTTATGTACTAGAACGTAATCAGCAATATCTTTTAAACGTGTCCTCGCGTCATCATTATCAACGACTTGTGGTTCTTCAGATACATTCCCAGAAGTCAATACAATCGGCTTGTTCAGCCGCTTCATCAAAAGGTGATGCAATGGAGTATATGGCAACATGAACCCCAAAGTATTTTGCCCAGGCGCAACCGAGGGTGCCACCAGCTTATCAGTACAAACTTCCAGCACCACAATTGGTGCGGGGTAATCTTTCAGAAGACTTTCTTCGTCGATAGAGACGCTGCAATATTGTCTGAGCACATCTAAATCGCGGGCCATCAAAGCAAATGGCTTGTGATACCGCTTCTTGCGGTCGCGCAATTTTGATACCACGGCCTCATTCGTGGCATCGCACGCCAAATGAAAGCCACCGATTCCCTTGATTGCAACAATTTCTCCTTTTTGAATCAACGAGGCTGTGGCATCAATTTCGTCAAGCTGAGTCAGACTGTCTATGAACATTCCACGACCGTCCATACGCTCGAGCTTCACCTGAGGACCGCAGACGTGACAAGCGTTTGGCTGGGCATGAAAGCGCCGGTCCAACGGATTGTCATACTCCTCTTTGCACTGCTTGCACATAACAAAAGCGGACATGCTTGTAGATGGTCGATCATAAGGAATAGACTTGATTATCGATAGACGTGGTCCGCAGTTTGTACAATTAGTGAAGGGATAACGAAAACGCCTATTGAATGGGCTGAAGACTTCAGTCAGACACTCGTTGCAAGTGGCAGCATCTGCCGATATATTTGTTTGAGCAAACGAGCCTACACTCTCAGAGATGGAAAAAGAGTCAGGAGCTGGTTTATCACTGAGCACAAAACGCTCAATACTCTCTATTTGAGCCAATGGAGGCACGTCATTTTGAATTGCCTGGAAGAACTGATGTAGTATTTCTTCAGAGGACCAGGCTTCAATTAATACACCCTCACCATCATTCAAAACAATACCGGCTACACCTAAAGACTGAGCGATCTTGAAAACATTTGGTCGAAAACCAACACCTTGAACGGTTCCTCTGACACGAATGCTCCAGCCGCTAACATTCTGCTGCGGCCGCCCTGAAAGATTACTGCGTGAGTGCATCGTCATATCTTCAGCTTCCAAACAGAAACGCGATTATTCCCAGAATCGGCAACTACAGCAAGTGATTTAAGCGCCTGCACTCCATATGGCCAGCAGATGCTATCTTCAACAGGCGCCTGCCAGCGATTATCCCCCTTTTCATGGAAATCTTTTTGACCAAATAATGCCAGTGCATCGCCTATGGTATCAAAATCGCTGATATTCCACGCCAGTAATCTTGAATTGGCGGTATCTGCAATTATTAGCCAGTCATTTTTTGCAGTGATGCCATAAGGCATATTCAAAGAATTTGAACGCGGCCAATAGAGCGAACGATTGAAATCCACGTTTTGCGGATCACTTTGGCCTAGAATGAAATCTGCTGGTTGACCATTCTCTGCAGGCTCTCCAATCCAGATCAAAACACGATTATTGCCCGCATCAGAAACACACAGATTGTTCTTGCAAAACGTAATACCGTGCGGCCAGCGCATACTCATTGCACTTGGATCAAAACCGGCATTTTCGTCTCGACTGTTGAAACTTGTTTGACCTAATACCAGATCAGCAGGTTGTCCGTTTTCGTGTGGCATTTTATTCCAGACCAAAACTCGGCGATTGCCTGTATCAGCCACGTATAATTTGCCATTTTCGTAGTGTACACCATAGGGCCAGTGCATAGAGCCAGCATTTGCCTGATTGGTGCCTCGATTAGATTCACCATGAGTGAAATCTTTTTGACCGAGCACCACATCAGCGGGTTCGTTACTTCGCCTAGGAACCTTGTGCCAAATGAGAACACGATGATTCCAGGCATCGCCTACAGCAATACCGGAGCCTGCGGCGCAAATTCCAGTTGGTACGTTAAGAGTCGACGGTCCGATATCGGCATGACCGTTGCGCCCTTCGCTGTAGAAATCCTTCTGTCCCAAAAACCAATCAGCTGGTGTCAGGTCTTGTTCGGGCAGTTGAGACCATCCCAATAAACGATGATGCCCCGTATCGCAAACAACGAACGGTCCTTCTTCATCGGTCAAACAGGCGCCACGTGGTCCAAACAATGTTGTGGGACCAGGAGCAATGGCAGGTTGAATAACTTCAGGACGACGCTTGCTACCTAGAACCACTAGCGCCTCCTTCTCCATCATGTCGATGAAAGTTGACTGACGGGCGGCAGAAACGCGTAAAGAAGCTTCAGGAGAAACTTTCAAGCTGACGCGTTTGATGTTCACGATAGACAAACCTCGACTCTATTGTCTGTGACCTTCACCATATGGGTCTGCAACTGGACTTCAGGAACGGTTAGACACTCGCCACTTTTAAGAAGGTATTCAAAAGCATGATAAGAGCACTTAAGTACGCCATTGGTGACCATACTTGAATCGAGCGGCATGCCAAGATGCGCGCAAGCATTACGGTAGCAAACTACATTATTTTCGGTTTTAGCAAGCAAAATGGACTGTCCATCAACTTCACGAACAATGAAATCATTCTCTGGCAATTCGTCGAAATTGGCGACATAAATCCAATTTTTAGTTTGATTCTTAGCAAAAGGACTGATGAAATTAACCGCCGTTCCTTCGACGCTGGAGCAAATTCCCTTGGCTTTTGTGACTTCAGTAATTTCGGGGCAGAATTCTTTAATAGCCTTTTCCACGCCTTCGCTTAAAGTAAGCTCGGAGGCTGGGCACCCACTGCAAGCACCGATTAATCGCACTACGACAGTCGATGGCAAATCAATTGAAACAAGCTCGACGTTGCCACCATGGCCAGCAAGCATGGGGCGAATCGTTTCTAGAGCCATCTCGATTCGCTCATTCAATGAAGGTTTAATCAGACCATGATGACGAAAAACAGAGTAGACGACTTCGTCAGCCATGGCTTCCTTCAAAGCAGACATAGCTTCAGGATTTTGCTTGACTGTTTTGATCAAACGCGCAAAGGCTTCCTTATTCAAGTCGTCGATTGCTTTTCTCAGCGTTTTTACAATTAAACGTTCGTGCTCGCCCCATTCAGAAACAACAGCATCGAGCGCATCTATTGCCGAAATCAATTTTTCAAGACTAGCTTCTGTGGCGACAGAATTATTAGACGGCATTTGTGCCCTTACGCGAATTTTATATCTTTGAACAGCCATGGTTGCATGGCACCAGCGGCAACACTAGCCACAGATACGTCTAGCCAGAGCGGAATACCTGATTTGGCCAGCACTATCAAGATGACGGCCGCTAAAAAATTGCCTATTAGTGTTTGCTGCACAACATTGCCGAAATCTCTAAAAAGCTTGCCGCGCATAAAAAGTGTAAAAACATCACCAAGTGAATCGAGCATCGTGCACCTCTATTGATCAATCAATTTGACTTAGATGAACTTGAGAACAATCAATCCCACGAGAATTCCAGGCACTACAGCAACAAGGCCAAAGGGTATTCCCATCATCAAAGACACTTCAGTACCTAAATCTTTGCCGCCAAGCTTAATAGCACTAAGACCACCAGCCAGAGCACCTATACAACCGGCTATCAGCAGCCATACTATTGTAGTAAGCACATTTATGTGCCCACTGCTCAAATTTTGCATTAGCGCTTCCATGGATGCCCTCCCTTTTGTTAAATTAGCGATTTACCAAAGCTATCTTGACCATTTGTCAAACTAGAGTCGCCTAATTGCGCGTTTATTTCCGCGAGTGAGTCTTTGACTATTGCGGCGCGACCAAGCTCTCCATGAGCTGCAAACAAACGTATCGACTCCATATAAAGCGACCTCGCCTGAAGAAGCCTCTGTCTATTGCCATTTTCTGGCTTTTCAACATCGTCCGGCAAATTTCTCAAGCAATTTGCCTTATTAGAGATAGTGGTGGCATAAGGCAAAGGCGTCATTTTTTCAGTGCGCACCTTCAAAGCTTCTTCATAAGCCTCGAGGGCGCGAAGATTATTTTCAACACTGTGACTAGAGGAAACATACTGCAAAGCATTACCAAGATTGTTCTGAAGCATCGCGTACTCACTGGGATTTTCTTCCAGCACGATAACTTCCAGAGCCGCCTCGAAAGACTGAACTGCTAGAGCTTCGCGCATCTTGCTACGTTCATCACTCATTGGCATCGATAAAAAGGCGGTGGCCAGATTGTTATGCAAGATTGCATACTCAGAAGGATAAATCTCCTTAGTGAAGACTCTCAAAGCCTTTTGATAGAGTTCAATGGCATCCGTTATCTTCGCTCGATTGACCGACGCTAAACTTTGCAGGATCAAACCCAGGTTGATTTGCGCTTCGGCAATTTCTTCTTTCAATCCATTTGCTGTCAAAACAGGCATAGCCGACTCAAGCTCGTCTCGTGCTTGAACGAGATAGCCGACGTCTTCGCTTGGCACCATTTGCAAGGCCGTTGCTTTTCGAGCACTGATACGAGCGCGCAAAAGCACCTCCTCTTCAGGACACAACTCCAAGGCTCGAGCATATAAGGAAACAGCATCAAGTAGTTGCTCAGGATGCTTTGGCTTGCTCTGCAAACCCATCGCAATTTCCATCAGCATTTCGACCTTATCTAAAACAGAATTATCACCGTTATCTAGAGCAGCCAATGCTTGCTCATACTGGTGACTTGCCAACCCACTACTCATACGCTTACAACGCTCCAGGATTATGTAATCACCTTATCACCCAGCTGCTCAATTCAGATACTTTGAAATAGCGAGAAGTACTTAAGACCGTACTATGGTACAGGGATGAAATAATCGGCGATCATCGTAAAAGCGTACACCGGATTTGAATTGCCGTCCTTTTATTAATTGTGAAAAGTTTTCGACTCAGATTCTTGCTGACCATCTAGAATCAAAGCAGAAAAGTTAGTTGATCATTGTACTCAAGCTTAATTTGTTCTTGTTCTGTCCAGGCATCTCAAAAAACACTCCTAACCTAACCGGAGCACTCTCATGGCAAACCTCTTGTGGCTTCAAGGCGGAGCGTGTTCTGGCAACACGATGTCTTTTTTGAATGCCGAAGAACCAAGCGCCTGTGATCTCGTCACCGATTTTGGTATTAACATCCTCTGGCATCCGTCACTGGGACTGGAGCTGGGCAACAACCTTCAACAACTTCTAAAAGACTGTGTGTCGGGCAAAACGAAGCTCGACATTTTTGTATTTGAGGGAACCGTCGTGAACGCTCCCGACGGTTCTGGAGAATGGAACCGATTCGCCGGACGGCCAATGAAGCAATGGGTTAAAGAACTTTCCCAAATAGCTGATTTTGTTGTTGCTATCGGAGATTGTGCAACATGGGGCGGTATTCCGGCGATGGCACCGAATCCTTCGGAATCAGAGGGACTGCAATTTCTCAAAAAAAATCACGGTGGTTTTCTCGGCAAAGAGTTCAAGAGCAAAGCCGGTTTGCCAGTGATCAATATTCCTGGATGCCCAGCTCACCCTGACTGGGTGACACAGATTCTTGTCGCTGTAGCGACTGGGCGAGCAGGCGATCTTTCATTGGATGACTATCAAAGACCGAAGACCTTTTTCCATAGTTTCACGCAAACTGGCTGCACGCGTAATATGCATTTTGCATATAAAGTGTCGACAACAGAATTTGGTCAGCGGAATGGCTGTCTCTTTTACGACCTCGGTTGTCGGGGGCCAATGACCCATTCCCCTTGCAATCGCATTCTCTGGAATCGCGTATCGTCCAAAACACGGGCCGGTATGCCGTGTCTGGGCTGCACAGAACCAGAATTTCCCTTTTTCGATCTGGCTCCGGGGACAGTCTTCAAGACTCAAACTGTGATGGGAGTACCGAAAGAATTGCCCAGAGATATGGACAAAGTTGCCTATCTCAAATATTCAGGAGCGGCAAAGACCGTTGCTCCAGCCTGGGCAGAAGAAGACATGTTTGTTGTATAAGCAAAGCTCAAATACTAGAGGTTACTGAAATGGCGGGCAAAACCGAAACACTGGACATCTCGCCTGTCGGGCGCGTTGAGGGAGACCTCGACGTTCGAGTGGATATAGAGGATGGTGTTGTGACCAATGCTTGGACTTCGGCAGAACTCTTTCGCGGTTTTGAAGTAATTCTCAGGGGCAAAGATCCACAAGCTGGACTGGTTGTCACACCTAGAGCTTGTGGGATTTGCGGAGCCTCACACCTCACCTGCGCAGCCTGGGCGCTTGATACGGCCTGGCAAACCGAGGTACCGCGTAATGCCATCCTCGCTCGGAACATTGGTCAATTGGCCGAAAGTCTACAGAGCTTGCCCCGTCATCACTACGGTCTGTTCATGATCGATATGACACATAAAAACTACAAAAGCAGCAAATATTATGAAGAAGCAGTCCGTCGCTGGGCACCATTTACAGGCGTCAATTACGAGCTGGGTGTGACAATCTCCGGTCGACCGGTAGAAATCTACGCCTTGTTCGGCGGTCAATGGCCACATTCAAGTTATATGGTGCCAGGCGGTGTAATGTGTGCGCCTACACTGTCTGATATCACGAGATCGTGGAGCATCCTTGAGCACTTCCGCAAGAACTGGATCGAGCCATGCTGGCTTGGTTGTTCTATTGAAAGATACGAAGAAATTCAAACCTACGAAGATTTTCTCAAATGGCTCGACGAAAAACCAGAGCATGCAAATTCTGATCTAGGCATGATGTGGCGAATGGCCATTGATGTCGGTCTCGACAAATTTGGTGCAGGTGTTGGTAAATATGTATCGTGGGGCTATTTGCCACACGAAGACAAATATCAAAAGCCCACAATCGACTCACGCAATTCGGCCCTGTGGATGCCCAGTGGCACCTATGATGCACATACAAACAAACACACTTTAATGGAACAAGGGCTCTGCCGCGAGGATATGGAGCATGCCTGGTACGACGAAAAAGGACCAATCCACCCATTTGACCGCACAACGGTTCCGATATCAAAGAATACGCCTGATTTCGATAAGAAGTACTCATGGGCAACCAGCGTTACTCATGCAGACTATGGCAGACTCGAAGCCGGCCCTTTCGCCAGACAAATGATCTATGGTGGCTCCCATGCTGAAAGCTGGCAGTATAAAGACCCACTGATTCTCGACATGTACAATAAAATGGGCGGGGCTAGTGTGCTCTTGCGCCACTTTGCCCGCATGCATGAATTCAAAGCGATCTATCGCAAAATCGAACATTGTTTGCGCGAATTCAAATTGAATGATCCCTGGTACATCAAACCCAAAGAAAAAGATGGACGCGGTTGGGGAGCCACCGAAGCAATTCGTGGCGCTTTGTGTCATTGGATTGAAGTTGAAGGCGGCAAAATCAAAAACTATCAAATTATTGCGCCCACGACCTGGAATGTAGGACCTCGCAATGGTCCAGGAAATCGCGGTCCCATTGAAGAGGCTTTAATCGGGACGCCAATTAAGGATTCAAGCGACCCCGTTGAAGTCGGACACGTTGCCCGTTCTTATGATTCTTGCCTGGTGTGCACAGTGCATGCGCATGACGCTAAAACTGGCAAAGAGCTAGCGCGATTCAGAACAGCATAAACGCAAGGTTGCATTCATTTGCTCAGTATAATCGGCTGTGGTAATTCCAATCGAAGTGACGATGGCGCTGGCGTCTATGTTGTCGCACAGCTTAAATCATTACTTGGCGACACGCGTAACGAAGATATCCGCATTTTTGATGCTGGCACTGCCGGTATGGAGGTAATGTTTCAGGCAAAAGGCAGCGATGCATTGATCATCATTGATGCGAATTCGTCTAATTCAGAGCCTGGAGCAATCTTTGAGGTGCCAGGAGAAGTACTTGAAACGTGCCCGGAACCACAATACAATCTCCACGATTTTCGCTGGAATCATGCAATCTATGCCGGCAGAAAAATTTTTCGAGAAGACTTTCCTAAAGAAATCACAGTGTATTTAATTGAGGCCGAAAATCTTTCTTTTGGTCTGGATATGAGCGACAAAATCAAAGACGCTGCCGATAAAGTCGTAGAGAAGATTATTGCAAAATTGAAAAAACAAACAGTTTCGGTTCGCAATGGCAATTTGTACATCGATTATGAGGTCTGTCAAAAATTTTTTCCAGGCATAGAAACAATCGCTTTGCTTAAAAGAGCACCGGGATTTCTTGTGATGCCTGTTTTCAGTCAATCCAGCGGCGGAAGATTACTTAAACTGCGTAATTCTAAGGGCGACAGAGTGGTAACCGCCACTGACTTTTTGCATGATTTAGGTATCAGTTACCAGCAAGAGCAAAGCTTCAAGGTCACCTGGGAAAGTGAAAGCGCGGCGCTTGTAGTTGATCTCACAAACGCAAAAGAGAATGCGGACTAACATTATGTCCACAGCGCTATTTTTGACTGCTTTCGACTTTGAAAAAGTGATGTCCTGCAGGGGGTCTAATAATGCAGATTCCCTCAAAGCTGCATTAAAGGCTCTGGATAATCTCATTGACCAGAATTTACCGTCCTCGGTCAATTGCAAAATAGAAAAGCAAATTAGCGCTGAAGCAAAAATTCGCCTGAAAGATTTTTTCGCTAGAAAGACCTCGGACTCGACGACTGACGAGACAGCAGCAGATGTCTTGTCGGCAAGAGCGCTTGCCCTTCTGTTCAGAGGCAAAAACCAACCATGGCTTAACGAAAATGACGAGTCAAAGACTTTTGAAGAAGCAATGTGGTCATTGAAGACTGTGGCAGAATTGCACAAACAGTTTGAACAGAGATTCGAACCATCATTACACATTTTGTTTGATTACTTGATTAACGGCAGGAGCTTTTCTGGTCATAGCCTTACTAAAGGTGCCGGCATGTATGCTTATTTGACTAAAAGCGAAATCGAAGAAATGACGATTTTATTGACGAGACATTATAAAGAAGCTTTCAATCTATTAGATTGTGGCGCATTTTGCAAAGTGGACTTCGAAAGCTCAATGCTGGAAGTAATGGAATCGATGCTGCTCACGCTAAAACAAGCCAGCGAACACGACTTGTTCATTATCGTCTCATGAAAGACGAGAACAAAACGGTTCACTGGCCTGTTTATCTGCGAAGATTTTGGCGAAGGTTTTGAAAGGTCAGGACTTAGCTAGCTGGACAAGTCGGATGCGGAATAATCAGCGGCTTTCATGACAGCATCGTGATTGACCTCAGAGGCTTCACGAGTTGCAATTCTTTGACCAGGTTTCAAACTGTGATAGCCGTTGCGTTCATGAAGGTCTTGCAATTTTGCAGCTTCGACATAAAGAGCAATTCTATCTTGTTCCTGTGGCATCAACTTCTGAGCAATTTTGAGATAGGTATCGCCCTTTTGCACCGTATACGATGACTTATCACACTCTTCTTTCAATGCCTTGTGATAGGCGGCGTCAACTTGAGCATGAGTTGGATGAACAACAACATGTTCCGGCTTCACTGGCGGCAGTGGCGCTTCGGTAATTGGAGCTGGAGGAGCAAGCGGTGTCGGAGCATCACTGGCAACTGGTGGTGGAGGCGGCAAAGGTGCTTCAGTAATAGGAGCAACTGGCGGAAGTGGACGAGCATCGCCAGGGGCATAACCGTCGTAAGCCACAGGACGGGCAGCGCTATCGTAGGCACCATATTGTGGGCCACCATCATAGACAGGTTGCGGAGGATTGATATCACCATAAGTAGTGGTTCGTCCATTAGCACCATCAGCATAAACATCGGCGCGGACCTGGCTATTTCCATCGGAGAAAAAACCAACTCCGGTGCGACCAGCGTAGCGATCGATATTACCGCCAGCATCTACACCAACTTGAGAATCGCGATTTAAACTTAATTGACCACCGGCGTTGAGTCCTGCAAATTGACCGGCATATATGTCTGCGCCAACTGCAGCATCTAGCCCCGCTTGTCCAAGAGCTGCTCCAGCTCCGCCGCGACCGCCAGCACGAGCTTCTTGCGGTCCTACGTAAACTCCAGCGACACCATCGGCGCCAACTGCGTCGCCTAACTTCGCACCGACTTCGCCACCTACACCAGCCAACCCTAGAGCATGTCCACCAGCGCCGACGCCTGCGTGAAAGCCATGCTTATTGACGCCGACCCCGACACCGCCTTCTGCTCCGACGATTGGTCCCAAACCGACACCTGCATGAACACTGTTTTCTAGACCTAGTTTGACTTCGGCTTTGGCGATACCGATATTGGCACCAAAATCGAGTGAACCTTCGTCGGTGACACCGATTTTGATGATGCCCAGATTCAATCCGTGAAACCGAGAATGATGAGGTTGATCGTGCAATTCTTGATGAATTCGAGCAAGGGCTTCGTCGTGTTCCACTCTGGCTGATGGAGGAGCTGTGGTCTGATCTAAGCCTGAGTTGTATGGGTTGGGTCCGACTTCACTCATTTTGAATCCCCTCTACTGGACGTATTTGGTAGTTTCGAATTAGTCGCTGCAAGCGCTTTTCGTAGGTGTCAAATTACTCTCGCCCAAAGCCGTCTGCAATGTGGAAATTACGCAGTCAACATTAAGTTGACATTTCAGATATGGTGAAGATTAAATCTGCCGGATGTACATCAATACCTATTGCAAAAAATGAAAGAACCGCCCAGGTTTCTCTAGACGGTTCGAATTTTATATAGGGCTGATTGTCTATTGAGCGGCAGCCGGCGCTTTCTTGGCTGCAGCTGCTGGAGCAGATTCACGTGGAGCGCTACTGCCACCACTTGTGGTGCCCAATTGAGGAGCGAGTAATTTGGTCAAATCTTGAGTGATATCAATACCGTTAGCCAAAACAGTCTTGCCACCAGCGAATAAGCCATCGGCATCGATGACGATGTCTAGCCCTTTGTCTTTAGCAACCTGATTAACAGCGCCATAGATTCTTTCGCGAGCTACCTGAACCTGACCTTGAATTAGTTTTGCCAGTGCTCCCTGCTCAGCGTTGATAGACAATTGCGTGTCGTGCACTGCTTTTGTCACTTCTTCCTCGGATTTTTTAGCATCTCTCAATTTTTGAATGTTTTTGTTGGCGTTTTCCACATCATTCTTCAATTGAGCCTCGGCCTGATTCTTCAAAGATTCTGATTCAGCGGAACCTGGATATACAGATTTTACTAAATTGAGATTGAAATAGCCTATTTTCACAGAAGTGGCTGTGGCTGATTTTGCCGATTGAGCTAAAGCCGGCACATTAGCTCCGAGCAACGAAACCGCCAGAAGCGCCAAGTAGCCATACTTTTTCATTTATGTCCCCTTCAATTTAGAGTAAGGGCCAGATTATACATGAGAGTCCCGCTGACATTTTTACGCGCATCTCACCGACACTCGAATGAGCGTCAGAGAAAGGGTTTCGAGTGTTAAGTGACAAAAAAGTACTAGCGCCAGTCTTTACGCAGTCGGATTTTAGCCGAGACCGTACCGCGCAAATCAGACGCCGACAAGGTGGTAGCTAAGAGCTTCCACATCAAGGTTCTGGAACGGTTTCGCAGCTCACGGTGCAGTCCTAAATCTTTAAGCACTTCTAAAGCTTCGTCGCGCCATAGAAGTTGGCAAAGCGCATAAGAGTCAACTTGCGGATTCAATTGCGAACGCCAGATTTCTTCCAACTGCACTTTTGATGCCACCGTTGTGGCCACGACCAGGCCCCACCACGGTGGCACAATTTTCATGGCCTGAACTACATGCTTTTCATCGGCAACCAAAGTCATGTGGTCAAAGATTTTGTTGTAAGAATTTTGCTGAGCGGGCAGTCGGTCGAGATTGTCGGATGCACTCTTAATTTCGAAGCCATGAAATCTGGAGTTGATGACAGCGACATCAATGCGAAACTTTCCTTCTTCTATGCCCAGTTCGTCAACGATCAAGCCGAGCGGATCGTCGTACATCAACTTTCGAATTTGCGCACCATGCAAGGCGCGACGAACATCAATTTCTCGCATCAAAGCAAGCATAACCTGACTAAGCACAGCTTGTACAGTCAGTTCGGGCAGTTCAATTCAATTTAAAAACCACCCATGGCGGCTCGATATATAAGACTTTTCGCAGACGAACGCAACACCCGACCAAGAATTTTAGCGCCAGCTGCACTGCCTGACTGAGAACCAGTTGTAGGCGGCGATGAAGAATTGGACGGTCCAGGAGCAGGTAAAGAATGAGCATCAGCAAGAACATTTTTGGGTTCTTTAATGATCAATTTTCCCTGGCGCATCAAGTCCAGCTCACCGAGTTGATCGGCAGTCAAAGTGGCTTTCAATTGGCTATCATTGGATTTGTTCAACTCACTGATTTCTTGCTTGAGAGAATCGATATGCGCTTGCACTTCATCGACCGACTCTTCGCCATTTTCCATATTGCCAAGACTCGCATCGCCTAGGAGTGGTCCCATATAAGGTTTGCCATCAGGAGTCATCAAACCAAGGGGCGCTGGTAAACGTTCTGTCGAAGCCATAATCGGCTTATGTTCCTTTAAATTCTTCAACTTTTGGTTCGCATCATTTATTTCGTTGCGAATAGATGCCATGGATTTGTTGTACTGGTCGCGCATCTTATTGATAGTTTTTGTTTGCTCAGGTTTTATATCTGGCAGTGCCTTAACATTGTCCCAAGAAGGCTCCTCACTCGGTTTATTAACGATTGGTTTGCCGTTGCCACTGACAAAAACAGGAGTGGTAGCGATTTGATTGGCTGCGGGCGTGAAAATATTAGCTACAGGCAATTCTTTATGCTTCGCAAACGCCGGCGCCGTTGATATTAAAGATACCGAGCCGAATGAAAGCAAAATCGCTGCGAAGAAGAAAAACTTGTTTCGAGAAATTTTGATCAAATATCCAGAAGACATAATCATCCACCAAAGTCATTTGATTGGGCTAGCTATCGGTTAGGATCGCCCGGGAACTTTCAGTAGACTATCACTGGAGCCGTGGAGAAGTCGTGAACAACCTCACAGCACTATGTAGAAACTACCAGATTTCTTCGTGATCACGAAGGAAGAAACTAATCAGGGCAATCACTACAGAAATTATGCCCCCTACGAACAAAATCATCCCGGCTAGCTTGCTGATTACCGCGTCAGAGCTTACATCGGCGACCAGAAATTGAGACAGGACAACCAGAGCCAAACCGACGGTTCCAAGGGCAACCGGCATCCACCTGCGAAAATGAATATCCCATTTACTAGCATGCGCTTCCATAGTTAACTCTCCGCTTGCGTTATCTTCTGCGAATAAAGCCTGTAGCTTTTGATCTTCAGAAAATAGATTAACCAGATAGACACAGAATGTCGCTGGTAGAAATACGCAAACGGAGAGACCGATTTATTTGAGGCGCAAAATTAAGCTTGCCGGGGGAACGGCTGGCTTAAGTTAATTGCCTACCAATTTATAAGACGAACGACCTTTTTCGGTGCTGTCGCCTGTAGCCTTCATCTGCCCTTTTTTGACCAGAGAATCCAAGGCTTCTATATACAAAGGGTCTGTGTAGGTAACGTCGCCGACCACCACATAAGTTTCCTTGCTACCATCTTCAAGCTTATCCTCAACCTTCTGAACGCATTTTTCGCCAGAGCTATGCAAAAGAACCTTGATGGCGTCATTAAGTTGCTCGTCACTCCACATTTTCCTAACCTCCAGATGTCACCAGTTTGGCCAATTTAAAACCCGACCATCTCAGTAGAGAAGCATCAAGACCATTAAAGGTTTCCGAAAATGAGAACAAACCCTCAAAGATTGCTCGCGAAGAACTCATCAGTACTTTCGTTAGCCAACTTTGCCGCTGGCTCAAAATAAGCATGCCCGCCGACACGACAAAATGCGTGGTCGACACCTGGATAAATATGAACATTCAACTTTTCGTCATCGTCAAGCGCGGCAATGATTTTCTCTTGCGCAGCTTTGTTGATGTACTGATCGTTTTCGGCCAGGTGAAGCACGAATGGCTTCTTAATCGACACGGATTCGTCTAAATGCTGATCGATGCCGCCACCATAATAAGCGACGGCACAATCGACGCTGGAGCGACAAGCCATAAAATAGGTCATCAAACCGCCCAGACAAAAACCGGTGATTCCGACTTTGCCGCTTGTGCCATCAGCTTTGCGAGCCCACTCCACGACTTCCTTTAAGTCGTCGACGCCTTGATTCTGATCGAATTGACCATAGAGCTTGAAGGCCTTTTGTAATTCCTTTTCGTTGTTATCATCGAGCTTTAGATTGGGTTCGAGGCGACAGAACAAATCAGGCACTATTGCCACATAGCCCTTTGCCGCAAGACCGTCGGCAAAGCTTTTGAGCCAATCGGTGATACCAAAAATCTCTTGCACTATGACAATCGCTGGGGCAGATTGACGCTCTGGCTTAGAGACATAACACTGCATGACCTGATTGTCTTTGAGTTTAACGCTAACCATATTTGATGCCACGAATTAATCCCCCTCACAGAGAACAATAAAAGTGTAAAAACAATTTTTTCGATTAAACAGGCAAGACGCTGCGCTTTTTATCAATCTTCGGCATCGTTTTATTCGCGTATGCGTTAAAACGATTGACCAGTTCAGAGCGCAGATGTCGCGGTGAAACCATGCCGTCGACAATCATCTCGGAAGCCAATTTGTAAATATCGACATCTTCTCGATATTCATTGCGCAATTGCTCAACGTAAGCCGGACGCTCAGCTTCTGGTTTTTCCATAATCTTGTTGTAGAAAACGGCATTAACAGCAGCTTCCGGTCCCATCACAGCAATCCAGGCAGTTGGCAGAGCTAAACAAACATCCGGTTCAAAAGCTGGACCGCACATTGCGTACAAACCAGCACCATATGCTTTACGCACAATGATTGAGATTTTGGGCACCGTCGCGGACGATACAGCTGAAATCATTTTGGCACCAGAGCGAATCATGCCAGCCTTCTCAACCTTGCTGCCAATCATAAATCCAGGCACATCGGCTAAAAATAAAAGCGGAATATTGAAGGCATCACACAACCAGACAAAACGCGCAGCCTTATCGGATGAATCAACGAAAAGCACTCCACCTTTAACGCGCGGCTGATTGGCAACAATGCCCACAGCCCGTCCACCGATGCGACCAAAACCAGTAATCAGCTCGGCAGCAAATAGCTTTTTAATTTCAAAAAACGATCCAGCATCAATCAACTTATCAATAACCTGATACATATCGAAGGGAATATTTTCCTTTTCAGGAATGATTTCATCCAACGATTTTGGGTTGAATGCAGGTTCTGTTGTAGGGAGCAAGGATGGCAGTTGGTGGCAATTGGAAGGCATGAAACGCAAATAGTCTTTGCACAATTTGATTGCTTCTTCTTCCGACTTCACGAGCACGTCACCACAACCGCTGACCGAGCAGTGCATTTTGGCACCACCCATTTCTTCGAGTGAAACTTTCTCGCCAATAACCATCTCAGCCATGCGAGGAGAGCCAAGATACATCGAGGCTTTGCCGTCGTTCATGATGACGATGTCGCAAAATGCTGGGATATAGGCGCCGCCAGCAGCAGATGGTCCAAAGAGCAGACAAATCTGAGGAATAAAGCCAGAAAGATTAACCTGGTTGTGGAATATTTTCCCAGCGCCACGGCGACCAGGAAACATCTCAATTTGGTCGGTGATGCGAGCACCAGCAGAGTCAACCAGATAAATCAGAGGCACTCTCAATTTCTGAGCAGTTTCCTGAATGCGAATGATTTTTTCGACCGTACGCCAACCCCACGATCCAGCCTTAATGGTTGAGTCGTTGGCCATGAAGCAAACAGTTTTGCCTTCGATTTGGCCAACACCCGTGACAACTCCATCAGCTGGCAGGTCCTTTTCCATATTGTTAGCAAGGTCGGCGTCTTCTAGTTCAAAGCCCGGGTCGAGCAAGAGTCTCAAACGCTCGCGGACGAAGAGCTTTCCTTCTTCGGTCGCCTTTTGATGATATTTGGGAGCGCCGCCTTTGCGAATATGTGCTCTCTTTTCCTCGAATTGAGCGCTCTTGGCAGAAATCTTGTCTTCTGATTCGTTCAATTTGACTTCCATCCTGATCCACCGAATTTGGAATGACGTAAGCAGCCATTTTCCCATGCACGCTCGCATGAAAAGAATTTCTGCCACTTATCATAATCATTGCGCCAGGTGCTTTACTACCCGTTCGGCGCGCCGTAAGTGATAAAATCGAACTCAAATTCTAAAGCTCCGAAAACGCTGGTATTTTCTTGGACGGCGACGATTCGTTAACAAGGCGCTCATTTCTGCAGACAGCGGGGCTACTGGCTGGTGCGGTCGTGCTTGGCGAGTTTTTTGACGCCCCCGTCGCGTCAAGCCAATCAACAACCACTAGCTGGCATTACGAAACAGGCGTCTGGACCGGTGATGACTTCACGGTCGGGCATGAGATGCGAGATGCCGAATTCCCAAAATTTCCTGTCGAAAGCGAAAAGACAATTGATTTTGCCATTATTGGTGGTGGCATCGCTGGACTGACTGCTGCCCATTATTTAAATAACTACAACTATATGCTCTTCGAACAATACGCAGACCTTGGGGGGCAGTGCCGAGGACAGACATATCAGGGGCTGGAGTATTCCTTTGGCGGTACTAGAATCGATGTACCGCAAGGCTCAATGGAGCAATTGCTGGACGAACTGAATTTGCAACCCGTGATTTTACAAAGCAGCCAGAATCGTTTCAAGCTTGACACTGCAACCGAGAAATACTGGCAGTTTCTTTCTGCAGAAAGCAAACGAAACAACGAAGTCACGCGCGATCTGGCCAAATTTATCACCTCAGCCAAACCAATCTGGCAACTGATAAAAGATGGTCTATTGCAAATTCCGTTAATTGATGCGGATTTGAGCAAACTAGATTCATCCGTTTTCAAAGATTCCTTGACTGCGTACAGTCCAACATTTGTCGCGCTTTTAGATAGCATGTGTCGGGTCAATAGCTGCCTGGGCGTCGACAAAATTTCAGCGCTTGCAGGCTATGCCACCACTGTCAGCCTGGCGCAACCGACTGCTGTTTTTAAGGGTGGCAATACTGCAATAACCAAGGCTCTTGTCGCTTCCCTTCAAGATAGTAAGCATCGTTGCCTGACCGAAAGTTTTGTCTGGGCGATAGAAATTGCTGCCGATCATGCAATGGTGATATACAGCGATAACCAAAAGCGCATGCATAAAGTGAAATGCAGACACGTTATTGTTACATCACCACCTCTGGTGGCAGCCAGAATTCTGCGCAACATAGATGATACGACTAAAGCAAAAATGCTGAGCTTTAAATATGGTTCTTATTTAGTAGCTAACTATTTGCTGAAGACCCCAGTTATGGCAGGCTGCGCCACAAACTGGCTCGGTACTCCGTATGGCATCAAAGAAGCTTTTCTTGCAGAAACTCCTTATCAGCAATTAGGTGAATATTCACGAAAAATGGGGTCAGTAATGACCTTGTACCAACCGTTTGCCCCTGGCTCTGAAGGAAGAACTCTTTTACTTGAGGGCGACCAGGCAAAATTGACAAAAAACCTTTGTGACCAGCTGGAGCCAGTTTGCCAGAATCTCGCCACCAATCTCGAAAAAGTAATTTTGTCACGCTGGGGTCATGCGATGGTCGCAACAAATGCTAATTTCTTCAATAAAATGACGCAATTGTCAGCCGCTTTAACAGACAACAGTAGCTATTCACTCGCTCACAATAGCGTGCAAGGAATGCCCAAAGCGGAATCGGCCGTAGCCGCAGCACGCGCAGCTGTCGACAAAGCTTTGGTAAGAAAACTAGCTAATTGACGCTCTGACTTTGGCGCCAAAGTGTTCTGTCAATCTTCTTAAAGTTGGTGAAATATCACCATCTTCGATGACTGCGTCAATCAAGAACATTTTGTTGCTGGCGTGAGCGGCTTTTAACGCTTTCTCAAATTCACCTTTGGTTTGAGCTTGCATACCGTCGCCACCAACAGCTTTCGCAAGAGCTGTGTAATCCCAACGCTGCAGATTGTAATAGTCTCTCTGCTTGTCTATATGCTTTAACATCGCGTAACTGCCATTATTGAAGACGATGATAATTGGATTCAAACCAAGTTTGACTGCCGTACTCATCTCGAGACCGGTCATTTGAAAACCACCGTCTCCCACAAGAATAATCGAGCGTCGTTCTGGTGTTGCCACCTGGGCGCCGATGCCCGCTGGCACGCCGAATCCCATACTTGAATAATAGCCAGGAGCAATAAAAATATCGGTTTTAATGCTCATGCCTGCATACAAGCAATCGCCCACATCCGAGATTATCGAGTAGCCACCATTGACGTGCGCGTTCAAAGCTTCAATCATGCCAGCGACCGTTAAGTGTTTTACATTCGGCGATGACATAATTACTTCGTCAGCAATCTGAGGCACAGTGAATTTAGGCAAATTGGTGTTGTTTTTGCTGGATGACGAAAAACGTTCGAGCATGCCATCGACGGCGGATTTCAAATCGATACCGTTGTATGCGCGATGTCCGCAAGTAATTTCATTTGAAGTCAACTGAATCAAAATTTCAGCAGGCAACTTTGCTGTGTAACCGCCGGTCTCCATCTCGGTTAAGACGGCACCAAGCGACAAAATGCAATCAGCCGATTCAACATATTCGCGCACTTTTGGATTGCCGAATTGACCAAAATAATTGCCGATGAAATTTTTATGCGATTCGGGAAATGACGCTTTGCCAAGAATTGAAGTAACGACGGGAATATTTAAAGCTTCAGCCAGTGCCACCACTTTTTCTTTCAAATGGAAACGTCTGGTTTCAGCGCCCACAAACATGACTGGTTGTTTAGCGGCTTGCAAATGCGTTTGAATATCATCGATTGCTTGCTTAAGAGCAGCAGAATGTCCTTCCACTGATTTTGGGGCACGTTCATTCACATCGATGTCGATGTTCACCATATCGCGCGGAATTTCTAAATATCCTGGACGCGAAGTTTTGACAGTAGTATCTAGCACTCGGTCAATTTCGACCTGAGCTTTTTTTGGATCTAGCAATAAAGACTGCGACTCAGTCACTTCGGCAAATACATTCAATTGAGTGTCAAAGTGTTTGACACAATGATGTAATTGCGGCTTTTGATCGCGAAAACGAGTTTCTGGACTGCCGCTTATAACCAGCACAGGCGATTGCTCGGCATAAGCAAGACCAATAGGATTGACCATGTTCAATCCGCCCGCGCCATAGGTGACCATGGCGACGCCAAATCCACGCAAACGCGCATATGCGTCAGCGGCAAAACCAACTGACGGCTCATGAGTCATAACGACAGTCTTTAAGCCAAGACGGTCCTGGGCGGCATAAAGAGGCAGCGCGAAATCGCCAGGGATACCAAATGTCGTGTCGACACCGAGATCTTGAATGCGCTTAAAAAGGTAATCAGCCAGTTTTATCTTGTCCATGCCGTTCCTTGTGCTCCGTTTTGAATGCAGCGAATTCTAGCGCAACCCGCTTCTTATCAACTTATTTCTTCGAAAAAGCTTAGGGTTGCGAGAGGATTACGAACGTAATATGATGATTCCATGAGATATTCAGCCGACCGTAAAAAAGAAACACGAGCAGCAATTATAGAGGCGGCGACCAAAGTTTTTAAACAAATCGGCTTTCAATCGGGCAGCATCGACAAAGTGATGGATACAGCTGGTCTGACTGCTGGTGGCTTTTATGCGCACTTTCCATCAAAAGATCAACTATTTGCCGAAACGTTGAGTAAGGCTTTCTTTGACGCCGAAGCACTGCTTGCAGAAGGGCTCGACGAAACCGACGACACAGCCTGGGTGAATAATTTTATTCGGCGCTATATGAGCCGGGCTCATCGCAAGGAAATTCTGCGCGGTTGTGCCATACCACCTCTGGTTTCAGAAGTGAGCCGGGCTAATGAACCAGCCAAGCAGGCTCTTGAAAATTATTTTCGAACCTGGCGTGCCAAGATTAAGAGCAAACTCGCCTGCAAAAAGGAAAAGAGTCAAAGAGACGCAACAGCTCTCATTGCCATTTGTCTTGGGGCAATGTCTCTGGCACGGGCAGTTTCGGATGAGACGCTCGCGGACGAGATTTTAGAGGACTGCTTTCAATTTTCAAGAGAAGCTCTGGGCGAAATGCCAAAAGCTGATTCGAATTCTGCGTGACCGTTTCGTTCTAGCTATAATTTTGCTGCCTAAAAGGAGCATGTCATGCTAGCTACAACCTATGCCAATCGTCAATGGATCTATGCGAAACGCCCCACCGGACGAGTGTCCGACGAGCATTACAACCTCGTAGAAAGTGATCTGACACCGGAGCTGGCTGCAAACGAAGTTATTGTGCGCGCTCGCTACATTAGCGTCGACCCTTACATGCGCATCAATCAAAGTGAGCGCAATACATTCGATCAACCACACCCATTAGGAACCGTTCAGGGTGCAGGAGCAGTCTGCCAGGTGATCGCGTCCAACAGTCCAGCTTTCAAAGTTGATGATTGGGTGCTCACATACAGCGGATGGCAACTCTTCGCCAAGTGCCACGCGGGCGATTTGACGAAGCTCGATGCCAATCTTGCTCCAGTTTCTACGGCCCTTGGAGTGCTCGGCATGCCGGGTCGTACAGCCTGGTTCGGCTTAATGGACGCCGGACTGCCAAAACCAGGCGAAACGGTGTTGGTCTCGGGAGCCGCAGGTGCTGTGGGATCTCTCGTTGTGCAGTTTGCAAAAAAAGCAGGTTGTAGAGTTTATGGTATTGCTGGCGGTGCCGACAAAGGAAAGTTTCTCACAGACAAACTAGGGGCTGACGGCGCCATCGATTACAGAAAGTTTCCCGACAGCGACTCTATGTCAGCCGAAATTGTTGAAAGAACAGGCGGAGTTGATATTTATTTCGACAACGTGGGCGGATACATCACAGACGCTGTCATTCCCAATATTAAACTACGCGCACGCATCATCATTTGCGGGGCAATGAGCCAGTACGACGGTGGTCTGGACAAACCCGACATGGGACCAAGATTTCTTCAACATATGCTCTTTAAGCGCGCCACCATTCAGGGCATTCTGGCCCGCGATTTTAAGCACCGCATGGACGAAATGCTAAATATTGTCGGACCTTGGGTGCGCAATAAAGAAATTGTCTTTGAAGAAACCATCGTAGACGGATTTGAAAAACTGCCTTCGGCATTGAACAGACTGTTCGAAGGAAAGAGTGTTGGCAAACTATTAGTCAGCGTTTAGGCACCTAATTGCACGCACATTGCAGTCACCTTCTTAGTATTAGGGTGGTTTGGACCAAGAGCGCGTAAGAGGATAACTCGAGATTTCTCAGCATCCACGAGTGCCGACTTTTTGTCATTGAGAGCTTCTTTTAATTCGGCCATGTGCAGATAGCTAATGCCAAGATCTGGGTGCGTCGAGGCTAACGCGGTAGTTCTGATTTCAACCGATTTTGCCAAATCCGTTTTTGCGGCCTTGAGATTATGCATGGCAATGTGAAGCACTCCAAGCAAATCGTAAGTGGTGGCAAGGTCAGGGTGTTTGACTCCTAAAGCCTTAATTTGAATGTCGCGTGCCTGATTGAATAGTTTTTCGCTTTCATTCAACTTACCGTCAACACGCCGCAATTCTCCCAGTCCTGACAGGCTTTTCGCAACCAGTGGATGGTTTGGTCCAAGCTCGCTGATTCTGGTTGCAAGAGCTGTTTGATACAATTTTTCTGCTTCGGTATATCTTCCTGTTTCCCGATAAAGTCCAGCAAGATTATTTTGATCGGTTGCAACATAAGGGTGTTTGGCGCCAAGGACCGTCTCGTCGATCAAAAGCGCTCGTTTATAGAACCGCTCAGATTCAGCATAGCGCGCCTCATCTCGATAGACGCCTGCAAGATTATCGAGAACAGCTGCAATCTCAACATCGTTTTTGCCAAGCGCACTCTCTTTGATTTTCATCGCCTGGTTGTATTGCTTTTCCGCTTCGGCAAGATTTCCCTGGTCGCGTAAAAGCTTGCCAAAGCCTGTAAGAATCACAGCGTACTTTACGTCAGCAGGCTTTTTGACTTTTGTATTCCATATAGTGATGGCGCTTGTATATTGATGGGCAGAGTCATCGTATCTTCCCGCCTCTCTATAAAAGTTGGCGAGATTGTTCAATGCCAACGGATACTCTTCTCTTGTGTTGCCGAGTTTCTGAGCGAGACCTACAGCCGATAGATAGAGACCTTCCGCTTCCTTATAGCGACCTTCTGTTCGATATAGCTCCGCCAAATTATTCATTGCCTTAGAGCGCCTGGGATCTCTTTCAGAAAAATTCGCACTTTCGCTCAGGGCAATTTTAAATTGTGCCTCTGCCGTTTGATAATTACCTGCTTTGTACGCTGACTCTCCGGCACCAATGGCGGTGTAGTATGGAACACTTTGCACCATCAACCAGCACGCATAAGCAGTGGTTATTGCGTACATTATGCGTCTGTACCACTTGAACTTCGGATTCTCCGTGACTTTCTCACGAACCAGAGTTTGGATACGAGAAAGGTTTTCTCGGGCGGCTTTCAGCCAGTGTGGTTTACAAACATCTTGAGTCATGGGCTCACTTTTCGAAGCAATAAGAGGCAATCGAAGTATTCTCCGATGCAATGCACAGCGGCTTGCCCAGGTTGTATGAGCAGAAGCGGTTTTCAAAAATTTGTTCTAGTAAAAAATGGACAATTTGCGGTCAGTGCCAGAATACTGTCACTCTCGGCGCATGTCAAGTGAGCCACAAAAATCCAATGGCGCCGGTTCTCATATCGAAAATTCTAGCCGCGCTAGGCTAAACTAAAAACGACTATCAGACTTTTGACTTCAGGTAAGGCCGTATGACGTCGCCACCCACGACAATTGAACCGTTAAACGACTTTGAGCGAAACAAAGGCAAAAACGTGTCGCAGGCGGTTGGTTTTGTCATTATCATTGGCCTCAACATCTCTCTCATTGGCAGCGACATTCATCTGATATACGGACGCCACATCCTCAACTGGCACAATGAGCTGATGACCGGATCATTTTTGACTTTCCTTGACCTGACAACTTTGCTTCCTATGATTTTCCAGGTGCGAAGGCTGCGTATGTGGGAGGACAAAATCATCATCTCGACGATGTTGTGGACAAGCAAATTGACCTGGAATCAAATCACTGACCTGACCCACCCCCAAAATTTCACCCTTTCCATCCTTAAAACGAAGCGTTGCTTCTATCTAATCAATAGAAAAGACCTACCTGAAGTAGAGCTGTTCTTCGCCAAAGTGAAAGAAAAGTTGGGCTAAAGCCTTATACGTCGAAGCAGGCTTTATACTCTAATCGGAGTTGTTGTACCTCTCCAGCGCTTTAGCAAGAAAGAGAACTTCCAGGCATGGCAAAAAAGATTCGTGTGTTGATTGGCAAACCAGGTCTCGACGGGCATGACAGAGGTGCCAAAGTTGTGGCACGCGCTCTGCGCGATGCCGGTATGGAAGTCGTCTACACTGGCTTGCATAGGTCGCCAGAGGAAATCGTTGAGACTGCTATCCAGGAAGACGTAGACGCCATTGGCTTGAGCGTTCTGTCCGGCGCTCACATGACCCTCTTTCCTCGTGTCGTTGAAATCCTGCGCGAACAAGGAATCGACGATATCGTGGTCTTTGGCGGTGGCGTTATCCCAGACGAGGACCGACTCGAGCTTCTCAGCAAAGGTATCAGCGAAATTTTCGTACCAGGCAACGGCACGAAGCGCACGATTGAATTCCTCAAAGCCCGTTTTGGCGGCGAATCGCCAGTAGCTGGAACAAGCGCCTGAGTTTATCGGTCCCTTACTGAGTACAGTCTGTTAAGCGCCCATTAACCTCTCGCCCCTTTTTTGACGGCAGGTTACTCCCATGTTAGGTTCACATTAAATGTCAAACCTTCCGCCATAGAAAGGTAGAGACTTGGACCGAAGGGGCATAGACTTAAAGTGAAGGTAAATCCCTAAGCAGATTAAATTGTCCCTTTTTATCAAAAAAGACGACACAACGACTTGCAAAGAGGTTATTCCTTTCGTACACTAGAAGCACTCTCCTCTTAGGTCATCGAATGGAAGATTTCCCCAAAAAGAAAGAAGTTGATTTATCGAAACCAGCGATAAATTGGTATGAAGCTTTAGGTTCCGTGATGTATCGAAGCGTACGCTCGCATCTCGTGGAAGATAGAGAGTCCACCGTTCGCCATTACTCCCAGGTATCATTGCGTACCCGCGGGACAGACCTGTATGACGAAATGGATGTTTATGCGGATGTCTGCTGATTGAGACGCCGTCCAGAGTAAGTATCAAAAAAATCAAATTTTATAGAAAAGGGCGCTTAGCCTTTTTTTTGTGCTGTAAATGCCCAAAATAGACTGCGGCAACGCTGGTACAATGAACGTCATTAGTAAGTTCTCGGTACTCGCAAGGCTTAAATGACCGCCAAGCCGCCCCTACAACCTTCATACAAACAGCCAGTCAAAAAAGGCTATGTCGTCCTGGTTTCTTTCCCCTACACAACAGATGAAGGGCTGACTCAAACTAAACGGCGCCCCGCAGTCATTATTTCCAATGACACCAATAACGCTCGGCTGGATGACGTTTTGCTCGTGCCGCTGACAAGCAATGTCACACGCGCCGGTCGAGAGCCGACGCAAGTAGTTGTTCTGGAAAAATCAGAAGAAGGCAAAGCAGGCGGCTTGCGGTTGGACAGCGTCATTGACTGCACCGTTATCGCCACAATCCCTAAAACGCTTCTAGTCAGCAAAATTGGGCAGTTCCCACAAGAAACAATGGAGCGCGTCGATCAATGCTTGATGATTGCACTGTCAATCGGCCGCCCTATCGATGATGGCACCAATCCGGCACCACCTGCGCCACCAGCACCGTAGCCTAGGCCTCTGTCTCTAAACGGTCTAATTCCGCCGAGTCATCGAGATTACTTATTTCGGTCGCACCACTAGCGGCTGTCTCGGGAATGCCTTTTTCCCGCGAACCAATGTTGAGGCTCGCGTATAGAACGTAGCCCAGAGGGATCAATACAATGACGGTTGTCGTAATCACATCCTGGATATATTGGGTGCGGCCGTGCGCGATTAGCAATCGCAACGACGACACCAAGCTGGCTGTAGCACCGACAAGAAAATATGCGGCCAGATTCTCTTTAGCAAGTTTCGCGACCAGAACATAGACAATCAAACAGGATGAAAAATAACCGATAGAAGCTAAGAGATACTCTTGCCAGTACTTCTCCGACAAAGGAAATAAGAGAGAAAACGCCAGAGACAAAAGCAAATATACACGGAAACTCCTTATATATTTGGCATAGAGACCAACGCAGATAGCCATACCAAAGAAAAATTCGACGCTGTATAAAAGCGCATCCAGCGTCAAGCCGATTGCCGGATCGAAAAAATTAGTGAAGTAAGCAGTGGAATTCAAGGCAGCAATAGGCACCTCAGGTGATATTTTGCAGCGCATAAAACTTATAACGATACTAATAGCTTGCCAGCCAATTCCCACCGCATAGCCTATTAACGCCGCATCCAACCACAATTGTCGATTGCTAGTCATCTCCTGCCCACGACTGGGCGTGAGCATTGTTTTGAAAATAGAAGCTATTGTTGGAGAAGGAAGAAGCAACCTCAATGCACCGATACCAAAGGCCGCAGTCAATGTAAAAATAGAAAACTGCGACATGGCCTTGACGAAGTCAGAAACTCCTTCCGACACAAAGAATATGAGCAACGGAGACTCGGTCGAATAAGCGCTGAAACAAGTTGGTAGGGCGTTGATTATAGAAGCAAAAGTGATGCACGCGGCAAACAGCCCCATAAAGATGGCCGCTCGCCAGGCAATCGCGGAAGCGCGAACAACACCTCGGGCCCAGAGCAAACCATAGGCAACTACAATCAAGGACAAAATCCAGGGGATATTCTGAGTAATGCGTTCGCGCCAGCTCTTGATGTTTCTTTGGAATGTCCATTTGCTGGGTAAAGACCACTCATTGCTATAACCGCTAGGTTGATCGCCAATGCACTTGAGCGTCACTTTGTAGTCAGCTTCACCGACTTTAAACTTCGGCACCTTAAAAGTAAATGTCCAATCGACTCGCTTATCTCTTTGAGTTTGCACACAATTTTCCATTGAAAATGGCAGCAGTTCAGGATGCAATTTTTTCAAATAGTCTTCAACAAGTTTTCTTGCCGCAGCTTTATTCAATGAGGCCCCAGCCTCATCTTCCTCTAGCTCAATATCTGTTTTGATTAAGTGACCGTAGGCATCAAAAGAGACGGCATATTCATTGCCACTATTTGGTTTATAAAAGCGTACATGCCAAATCAGAGGTGTCTCTGGAGATTGCGAAAGAGAAATTACGCGATCTGGTGCCTTTTCAAAAACGTATTGAAACTGCTCGGTATCGATGCCACTGCCAAGCCAGGCCACCGAACTGTAATTATCGGGGCGTAAGTCCCTTGCCTCGAGCACTTCTGTAGCCTTTTTCAAAGCCTGTTCACGAGTCATGATGACATTAAAGCGAGAACCTATAGTCTTTGCATACAAGCCAAATTCGACACAACTGGCGATGACGATAATCACCGCGAGAATGATGCGCGTAGTATTTGGCAGAGGTCGATATAGATGACAGCGCGGAGCATGCTTTGCCTCTTCTACAATCGATCCCTCTTTGGACGCTACAAATTGAGCATTAAGTAGGTCGTGCGCTGAGACAAATTTTCGGTTGCGCAACCAGAGAATCATGGGTGTAACAACAAGGGCAATAAATGGCGCAAATGCCGCATAGGCCGACAGTTTGAGACTGGTCACATTAGCTACAAATAAAGGCTGCAGGCCAAGGAAACTATCGATCATATTGTGCGAAAGCATACAAGCGATAATGCCATAACGCTTCAAAACAGCACCGTATATGATGCCCACGACGGTTAACTCCAGCCCACGAGCGTAAGGAGGTTCCTGCGGATAGTTACTGTGCATGAACGCCCATGCTGCCGCTTGCAATATATTTGCTAGCCAGAAATTTTTGACCAATCTTTGAAAGACGGTCAATCCCAGCACTCGATAGGTCAACTCCTCTGTCAGACAGGCAATAAAGCCCACATTTATTGCAGAAAATGCAGGCACAGTGGAACTCAAGGTTTCGACATTCTGCACCTCGAGCGGGCACCACAATCCAAATGCTCTACCAAGGAGATAATAGGCTACAAGCCACCCCATATGTATGCCAAAGGCACCAAGACCTGCAAGCATCGTCTCGAGACTTTGTTTAGTTTGCAGTCCTTTTAAGGTAAACGTCTTTTCAATCGATAATTTGTTTGGCCGCGTCACTCGGTAAAGTGCTTCAACAGAGGCAGTCAAACAAAAAATCTGAAAGAAAGTGCTTACGCCAGACCACAACGCTCCAAGCACAAACTCCATGACGAAACCGTCCCATGGAGTTGTAGTTGTGTATTCGTGCAAAGAGCTGGGCAAAGAATTGACGGCGTCGGCAATGGCGAAAGCCGAATACAGCAAACCGACAATTAAAGCAAAGCGCCAGCGAATGTAGCCGTTAGCAAAAGCCCAGAGAAAAACAAAGAACACGCCCGTAGTTAAGGCGGTGTAGAAGATTGTGGCGACACCTTCAAGAGCCTCGTTATACGACCGAAGCTTGGTATATTTGCGCTTCCAGGCTTCTGGAATATGCAAATAATTATTGATTTGCGACAGCTCGTTGCCAGAGACGTACGCGTAAGCACGCAACTTTGCGCCTTTATAAGATTGCTTGGTGTGCTCCCAGGTGAAATAATGGTCGGTGCGATGAACTTGTTTGATGGTGCCATCTTCAATCAATTTGTAATCATCAAGGTTTAAGTGAATATCGGAAATTAAAGCGGCCTTGCTCATCTCCAGAGCTTTTTCATGATCGACAGTTGGTAATTCAGCATCGCTTTCAATAGTATGGTCGAACGAAACTAGCTCTCCTTCAGGGTTAAGCCAGCAGGTAAATTCTTCTTGCTTGAGTGGTTTACAATATCTTGTCGACCAGTACCATATCGGTATTTGATCACGCATCAGAGCATTAGCCGCTGACTGACCGAGCTCATACTCCAAAAAAGTTTTGGCATCATCATCGAAGGCAAAAATGGTTGAATGGATGACACCAGATTTTTCCGGCTCATCATAGTGGCATTTATCTTTCCAGGTGTTAGCCAGCAACAGAATCTGTGACTGAGGCACCTTGAGATCAATCGATGCTGAAGGAAAGACTTTTTCTGACTGATATAAATAGAAGAAGCAACCAATTGTGCCCAGAAAAAGCAGTAGCAATAATGGTTTCTGCTCGGCAAAGATTTTGTCGAGACCGGTTTTTGACTGTTCTAGTTCAGCTTTTTCAGTCACCATATGCCACTACAAACGCCACAGCAAATTCTCTTTCATGACTGATGCTCACTTCAAAGGTCTTCAAACCCAGTCTTTCTGCCGCATTTATTGCCCGACCATGTAAGGCGATCCCTGGCTCTCCTGACCATTTCTTAGTGACTTCAACTTCTTTCCAGTGTAGCCCGTGCCAACCAGTGCCAAGAACTTTAGAGACGGCTTCCTTGGCAGCAATACGCGCCGCAATAATCTCTGCAATGCGCTTGGGACGACTCAGGGCATAGGCAGTTTCGTCATCAGTAAAAAGCTTGCCGATGAATTTATCGCCGAAGCGCTCGTAGGCTTGTCGCACGCGAATTACCGAACAAATATCGGTGCCTATTTTTAAATTCAAAATGGCTCCTTCCTGCTCTTACTTTTATCCCATTTGGCCGTTAGTGCCGCGGGTTCCATAGAGAAACACTTGCTCCGGTCGAGAAAGACTTTCATGTATCTGAGCAATTGATTTTTGTAAACGAGGATGAATAAAATTTGGCGCGATTTCTAGCAATGGCACTAAGGCATATGAGCGCTGAGCCACAGTTGGGTGGGGTATACGTAAATCGTCTGAATCGAGAATGGCATCTCCGTAAAACAAAATATCTATATCTATGATTCGACGGCGTCCCTGCACAACTGTTTCCATAATCAATTCTTTTTTGACGTTTTGAGCTCCATCAAAGTCGAGCAGTCTTTTCTCGATCTCTTTGCAAACGACAAGAAGCTGCTCTGGCGACAACGACGTTTCAATAGCGGCCACCGCATTGACGAACCAAACAGAATATCCAACACCCATTGGCTCAGTTTCGTAAAGACTCGAAGACTCCTTTACAGTTATCCCCGGCACATCTTTTAAGAATTGCATACACTGCTGCACAAATCCGACCCGGTCACCTTCGTTGGAACCAATGCCAATATAAGCGCTGACGAAGCGAGGGTTGCCCTTCAACTTGTGCTCTGAATCCACCAATGACTGCCCCTGCCCCGTTTAGCCCTTTACGGCAATAATTATAGCTGGTTGAGCCGAGAGCACAGTGGCTGAGGTCGCTAATATAAAAATTGCAGTAAGAGGGTATGTTCAATTAAGGCAGGGAGAAGGGGTAAATAAATGCAGCAAGAATTGCGTCAGACCGCCGAGTTAGAGTTAGACCGAAACGAAAAAATATTATGGCTAGCTCAACCTGATGCAAATATACTCGTCAAGAAAGTTCTGGCTGCTTGGATTCTTCTGCTGACTGCATTATTTCTCGAGTCAATATCACTCATACAGCACGCTCAGGGCGATCAATCAGAGCTTCTCATGACACGCGTCGTGGCCATGGCACTATTTGCTTTTGTCGGTGCCGGTATGGTCATGTTTGTTCCGACAATGTCTCAATCAACTATTTTTGCAATCACTGACAAACGTGTACTGAAATTGATTGTGAACAGTTTTGGTCACAAGATTTTGTTTCGCAGCCAATCGTCAAGTAACGCCAGAGAAGCGACAATGAAATCGGTCGTTCATCAAAAAGACAGCACCGAAAAAACCTTCTGGTTCAATTTTGGTGCCTACATGTTTTCATTCCTCATGTGGGCGACATTGTTTCTTCCCACTATGATTACCAATTTCGATGCATATATAGCTGCCGCTACTTTGATCATTGTTGGAGTGCTCACGGCTTATGCCATTATGGGCAAACACAAAGCTGCACCCACTCATCGCCACGCTTCAGGTACACTTTATTCAATTGGACAAGAACTAATGTATGTCGAAGCTATTCCACTCAAAGAGATCAGCAGTATTCAATCTGGCAGTAACAGAAGTGGTGCAGCTGACCTCTTCATCTTTTCAGAAAAACGCGGTTGCTTGCGTCTTGCAGCAGCCTGCGATGCGGCCACGGCTGTAAACCTTCTTGAAAAACGCAATCAAGCTGATTTTGGTAACGCAGCAAGTGGAAGCAAAGAGACCAAAAGAGTCGGCACCGCGACGGTTTCCAAACTGGATGCAATTGAAGGGATCGACTAAGGCGTTAGCCTATCCAGCGTATTCAAAAGCCTTGGTGCCATGAACTCCAGGAATCTCAACGCAAAACAAAGCGCCGGCATTGGGCTCGTCTTCGATTTTAGTTTTATCGGCAGACGACGTAATAAAAAGCTGATTTAGTTCTTCGCCACCAAAGGCGCATGAGGTGACGTTTTTCACGCCAGGCACACTAATTCTATCGAGCAAACTGCCTTTATTCGGGTCAAAGATGTACACGCAGCCACCACCCCAGGCAGCTACATAAAGATTGCCTTTTGAGTCCATTGTCATCCCATCAAAATGACCGCCAAAGGTATTTTGCACGCAGACGCGACGATTAGTAATGTCACCAGATTCAATCGCAAAATCAAATACATCCAGATGCCCGGTGGGAGTATCGATGTAATACATCTTGGTGGCGTCAGCACTCCAGGTAATACCATTAGAAATGGTCACGTCACTAAGTTTGAGGTGCAGTTGCCTATTTAAGTCGAGCATCCAGAGGTTGCCTGCTCCCTTTTTCTCATCGTAATTCATCGAACCGCACCAGAAGTGCCCCGTAGGATCGCACTTGCCGTCATTCATGCGATTATTGAGGCCCTTCTCAAGCTCACACAGAGTCTCTACTTTTCCATCGTCGCCCACATGGGCAATGCGTCCGGGCAAACCAACAATAAAGCCGCCGCCACTTCTTTGAGAACGTTTGACAATGGTGCCTACGTGGGCACCCACGTCGATTGTTTTATTGATACCGGTGACTGGATCGAAAATGTGAAAACAACAACCGAGTATATCGACCCAGTACAAAACATTCTTGTGGCTGTCCCAGATGCTTCCTTCGCCAAGCTTGGCTCTCGCCTGCAATATTGGTTGGGCAATCAAGCTCATTTGTTCAACTCAAGAAAAAATTGCATTGACGACGTTATCGGTGTTACTTAGATTCGAAAATAAATAAGCTGGCTGTAGTTTTTCCAAGTCTTCTCTAGGCGTCTTTCCGGTACTGACGGCGATGCATCTGGCACCGTGATTGTGGGCGCAAAGAATATCGTTGACGCTATCTCCGATAACGACTACTTGCTCCGGAGCAAAATCAATATCGTAATGCTCTTTTGCTCTCTCCAGAGCAACTGCAGGCAAATCTAGTCTATTCGCCGAATCAGAACCAAAAGCACCAAAAGGAAAATATTTATTCAAGTCGAAAGGTTTGAGCTTCATCCGTGCGCCTGTTTCTACATTGCCTGTAAGCAAAGCCAAATACGCCTCTTTATGGGAAGCAAGCGCAAGCAACAGGTCCATCACACCTTCATGCATGTAATACGATCCGGCACCGGCTATTTCCTCATCGAGAGCCTTTAAATAGGGCGCGAGAAAAACATTGAGGATCGCTTCCTTATCGCTATAAGATTTATTGGCAATGCTTAGAATCTCCGAAAATATCTGAGGGTCGGTTTTACCAGACATATTTATTTTCAGAGCATCGTCTGGAATGTCCGCGTGCACCGCTCGCATCACGCGTGTGATCGCGCGACGACCGGCACCATCAGAAGACAAAATGGTTTCGTCAATATCGAATAAAATCAGACGCCTTGAATCGAGCGCTTCGGTCTGAACAGTCATTTACTTTGGAATTTCGACTTTGCGCGTGCGCTCGCGATCACTTGGACGCTCTGAATCACGTTCACGCTCAGGGTTAGGAATGTAGTCGGCGTGTCTTTCCAGACTGAGACTGAGTTCGCGGTCAGATGGGCTGCCCTGCACTCGTTCTAGAATCTCGCGTTCGAGGCGCATATCGGCTTCGCGTACAGGAGAAATCTTCGGCAATTGTCCAGGCAACAGTTTTTGTGCTGGTTTGAATGCATCTTCACACAATTGCACCTGGTCACGACCAGAGTTTTTAGAGACATAGAGAGCTTTGTCTGCACGTTCTATCAATTCGGCGGCACTTGATGCATGTTTCGGGAAAACAGCAGCCCCAATTGAAGCAGTTATTCGACCGAGCCCTGGTACTGGCGTATTGCGTATCTGTGAACATAGACGGTCTGCAATCAATGCTGCTTCAAGCAAAGTAGTGCCTGGCAGGATGACACCAAACTCTTCGCCACCATAGCGAGCGGCAGTGTCACCTGAGCGCAGAATTTTTTGCAAGATATTGGCGACGTGGCGAATCGCCGCATCACCCACTGGATGTCCGTAATTATCGTTGATAACTTTCAGCTTGTCTAAATCGATCATCAACAAAGAGCATGGTTGACTACGGCGTTGCGCCGTCTTAATTTCTTCCGTGAGGCGATTCTTAAAGTAGATGTGATTGTATAAGCCGGTTAGTCCATCCGTGATTGCCTGGTATTTCACTTGAGCAAACAATTGAGCATGCGAAACGGCAATTGCTAGTTGATCTGCAACTGCAGCAATCAAGCGTATTTCACTGGACTTCCAGACGCGAGCTGAATCACATTGGTGAACCATCAACAGACCAACAAGACTCTTATCGTTAAGCAGTGGTGCGGCAATCAAAGATTGAGAGCCAACAGTATCGAGAAAATCGTGGAAAGGTAGGGCGCGACTATCGCTACTTACTTCATTGATGATAGACAGAGGCGACTCACCAATTGTATCGGCCCCGACTTCAGAATAAAGACTGTGCAAAGTGCGACCATTATCGCTAAAGAGCCGTTCGAGATTGATACCAAGCAAGGTGTGGTGCTTGGTGTATGGAGACTCAGCGTCGTCTGGACCAAAATCAATTTGCTCGGAATATAAGTTGATACCTTTAGCAGAACTCAAATTTGGCTCGTGAAATTCGTGCGTGACTACAAGCGGTCCTTCGGAACGCGGCAAAGCAATCTGACAGCGGTCGACGCCAAGCGCCTTACCAACTTCAATTGATACAGTGCTCAAGATAGTATCTAACTCGAGTGAAGAACGTGTTGCAGAGACGATGTGATTAATTAGCATCTCCTGCTCGGCCATCGTCTTAGTGCGGTTGTACAGACGAGCGTGCTGCATAGCCAGAGCTACATGCGAAGTGATACCGTCGACTAGCTCAACTTCTGCATCAGTCCATACCCGATGCTCATCGCACTGATGCACAAGAATGAGACCGATTGCACCATCATGTGTGTTGATTGGACAGGCAATCAAAGACTTAATTGACTTCCAATCATCTGGGGACTCGACCGAATCATCAAAAAGAGGATTGGACTTTTGATTAATCACATCCAGAGATAAAATCGAGCCCTGCTCGAGAATCATCTTAAGTACGCCATCTCTAGCGATACGTATAGTGCGATTATGAAGTTGACCGCCATTTTTCGCTTCGTTATACCAGACGTAATCAAACACCAGCTCGTCATCGGCAACGTCAGCCGTTTCATGAGTGTCGACGATAGCCAGACAACAACGACTGGCGTTCAACGCCTGTCCAAGTTCGCTTACCGTGGTGTTGAGAATTTCGTTGAGATCGAGTGAATGACGGATAGATTCAGAAATAGTCTCAAGCATTATCTTAAGATCGCGATTGAGCTCAAGCTGCGAGGCCATCTGATTGAAGGCTTTGGCTAGTTTGCCCAGTTCGTCGCGAGCTGGTACATCAACGCGTTTGCTGAGGTCACCTTTGCCGAGCGCAAGAGCTTCACGCACCAGAATGCTAATGTTTCGTGTGAAGTGATTGGTTGCAGAAAAGGCAAGAACTATTGAAACACCAAGAGCGCAACCAGCCAGCACAACCATAATGAGGAGCCAGTCATGGGCTGAGCCATAAATTGTCTCTAGTGGCACACCCACTTCAACCAGCCAGCCAAGTTCAGGGACTTTTTCAAAAGCGTATGCTCGAGCGATCGGATCCGCAATGCCAACTATTTCTAGTTGCCCTTTTGCTTTTGTACTTGCTGCTTTGACTGTACGAGCCTGGGAGAAGTCTTTTCCTTCCCAATAGTCGCTCTGCAAAGTGCGCGCAATGACACGACTATCACGATCACAAACGGCGACCATGGTGCCGTCGTTGACACCATCCAACCCACTAAATAATGACAAAACAGTCTTGGGGCTGACACTGGCCACAAGCAATCCCTGATGAGGTCCAGGCCCAGCACCTTCTATTGCTACGGGCTCGGCGACGAGCAAGGCCGGTTTACCCGTGACTGGTGACGTTTTATAGCCTGAGATATCGCCCTTATGCTGTTTTAAAACAGTTTGCAAAAAAGCAGTAGTTTGCGCCGTCGCAAAATCAAATCGATTTGCAATTTGACCATCTTTGGTAACGGTAACCACGCAGTTTTGATTACTATCGATGAGCGATAAATCGTCCCACGATCTGTGCGCCTTCAAAGCTGTAGTAAAAATTTTAGTCGATGGAGTTTTGTCCAACTTCTGCACATCGGACAAAGAACTAAGAGCACCAAGAGTATTAAGCTCACCGACCATCCACTGTTTAAGGGTGCGAACGGCTATAGCGACCTGAAAGGCCGTGCCCCGAGCAGCTTCTGTGCGTAACGTCCGATACTCTTTCCAGACGGCAAAGGTGCCTATCGCTAAAAGTGGGGCCGCGACTCCCAAACAGAGCAGGAGCATCCGCGTGCGTATATTTAGTCGTCTAGGAACCTGGAATGCCACTAATTATGCCTCGCCGGAATAGAGCAAGTCTTTGCCAGGATACCAAGAGATTGAACAATGGCTGAATTATATTCTTTATAGGTGAATTGAGAAGGGGAGAAATACGCAAAAACAGACTTCATCTTCACTTCATCTCGACCATATTGCGCACAGTCTCGCGTTCCTCGACGGTAGCCACATTCAAGAACGCCTCATCGGCGTCTAGTGGAATCTTTCCATCTAGCTCCAGAGAGAGCCCAAGGCGCATCGCGTGAACGATTTCATCTCCGGCCAGCTCCTTTTTGCCCTGCTTTAGAAATACATCAACTTTAACCATTCGAGCGACAACACAGTTGTTATCAAATTCCAGAGCCCGTTCAGACAAATTCAAAGCACCAATGACGTCGCCTTCAGCAAAGGCAGCACAACCGGCTGCGGCAAAGAAACTAGCTTTGAGTTCGCCGTCAACCCTTCTGTCATCGGCAGCTTCTTCAAATAATGTGCGCGAGAGCGAGTATTGTCTGGCCTTATAGCTCATCAAAGCTTCGAGAAAAATCGTATAGAGGGAATCTGGATATTTCTCTCGGGCCATTTTCAGACGTTGTTTGGCCTGCCTGCGTAGGCCAGCTTGATGATAGAGAATACCGAGACGGCAAAAGAGTTTGGCGCTATCTGGATGACCGTGCCAGACCGAAAGAGCTTCTTTTAAATCGCGACTGGCGGAAGGTCTAGTCAGCTCTGAAAACCATAAACGAGCCGGCGAACTGGAAGCGCAAACAACGAATGTCACAGCAAGGATAATATGAACACTTGTTAAAGAAGCCAGTTGCGTTATGGAGCCCTGAGTTAGAGCTTGAGTCCAATGACTGGCGCCAAAACCGGCGAGGGCCAGAACGGGATTAACAATCAAATTCAAAGCCAGAATGAAGACACAAGAATAACCAAGAACACATGCAAGAAATGGATGAGGTTTAAAGGCCAGAGCCGGTATCAAAAGCAGTGCCAAAATAGTGGTGGCAATTGGTCCAGCAAACAACACTGGAATCAAAAATTGATCAGAAACACCTTGAGTGACAATGTGATACCACGAGAAACCATATCCCCATTCGCTCACGCGACCACCGACAAGATTGCAAGCAACAGCTGTGCTGCGCAAATCAATCAAGGTAACAAGCGGAAAAATCAGAAAAAATACAACGCGCCAGGCAAGCGACCGATCTTCTTCATACAGCTCATCTCGAATGAGCCTGTCTCTTTCAACGAACAGCTTCCAGATGGTGCCAAGGGCAGCTACAAAAGAGACTGCACTGACAGTCCAGAGGTAAACCGCGTTAATGTCCATAAAGGCTCTTTTTATGTGCTACCGAGGGGACTGCCAAGTGTTCAGAATTATAGGCAGGTATAACATGACAAGCCTGAGATAAAATTATTGCGCAGGCACTTGCGGTGCTCTTAGCCTCACCAGTTCAGCCTGGGCGCGATCGAATAAATTAGTATCTAAGCATTGCGATTGCAAAACCGTAATCAAGTCGACTTCAGCAAGATTGTCAAGACCCTGTCTAGTATATAGAAGCGCCCGATAATAATGGGGATCTCCAAGATCTTCCTTCGTATTGCACGCGATCGTATATGCATCGATAGCAGCTTTCCACGAATCAATTGGTGGCTTGGCACCACGGTATTTTATTTCCGTATTGCGAGTCTCGCAGCTACCGATGGCCATATATGCACGAGCACGTAACAGGTCTGTCGCGTGCACACTGGCGGTGCATTGATAAAACGTCGAGATGGCACGGTCTGATTGTCCTTGACTCGATTGGAGATAACCCTTCAAGAGCAGGTGTGACGGCTCCTTTGGCGCTATTTTTTCGATCATATTTATCCATTTAAAGGAAGCTTTATTGACGCCATACTGGAAGTAAAGCCAGGCAAGAGCAAGATAGGAATCCATTGTCGGCTGATGGCTAATTTCAGCGAGCAAGTCTTTTTCTGGTTGCACCATTTTGGGATTGGTTTTGCGCGCGAACCACAACATAGGTGCCTCTGCGTAAGCCAAATAAATAATGGCGGCAACGATGATGAAATGGACAAAGGCAATGCCTGCTACCCAGGCATGTTCAGGCGATGAGTAAATAGCTATCCAGTCGCCATATGCCCCCATAAAGGACAAAATTGTATAAAAAATCAAAGTACCGGCAATAGCCCAAAATCCAACATATACACCAAGTGCCACTACAGGCGGTGAAGACGACAGAACAGCTATTACTAGTGCCATAAAACCAATAGCAATTTCTACCGCATTGCCGGCCAGATAAATCATCAACAGCTGCCAGTCGGAAAATGTGCCGCCTGGAACGACATATCCCCATAAAAAGCCATAGTGAAATTTCTCGACAGTGCCACCAAACCAGAGGGTGGCCGCTGCGTGTCCGCATTCGTGAAACAAAACAATAATTGGCATAATGACAAAAAGTGCCATGCGCAAAAGGAGCGTACGCTCAACTTCTGTGAGATTGTTGTCCCATAATGTAGACCAGTTTTTGATCAAGGAACGCACAGTGCTTATGGCAATTGGTACAGCCAGAAGACCTAGATAATCTTGCGAATTAATGATCCAGTCCATGCTATTTGCCAAAGAGTTTTAAAAGAATAACCGAGAGAAAATAGAGACTGATCAAAGCTGCCATTACAATGAGCATTGATATAGCGGTTGGATCCGGCGTGATAATCGCGGCTATGACTGAAGCCCCGACGACTGCATAACGCCAGATCGAAATCAAAATCTTGGAATTGACGATGCCAGCAAGAGCCAGCACAAAAATTATGATTGGTAATTGAAAACACAGCCCCATATATAGAAGAATCGAGCTAACCAGCGAGATATAAAAATCCAGGCGCTGATTTATAGGCGCTACTCCAGCACCAAAGGCACCAAAGAAGCTCAACATGGGATGCAATAGGCATGTATAGGCAAAGAGCCCACCACATACAAACAGAAGCGGACTGCCGATGATGATAGGGCTGAGTACCTGTCGTTCGCGCTTCGTTAATCCGGGCGAAATAAAACCAGCAAGTTCAAATAATATAAAGGGCGATGCAAAAACAAGGCCTGCATAAAAGGCTACTTTGAAAAATACCAGAACCGGCTCTTCTAGAGAGAGCGCCTGAAAAGAGATATTGCCAGCTGGAGCTTCAAGCAAGCGCAAAATATGTTTTGCCAGAAAGAGACCGGCGACGCATCCAGCAATAACATAGCCGAGACCGCGAAATAATCGCGTTCGCAGCTCATCTAAGTGTTCGACGACCGTCATCATCCCTTCTTCAAATGATTCTCGAACTTCAGTGAAGGAAGGCTCGCCCTCGGGAGCAGCAGTCATATCGGCTGCCACCGAATTGACTGCTTCTTGCAGCTTTTCAGTGGGACTTTCTTTTAAATCTTGCGGAACGTCGCTCAATGCGTTTACTCCAGGCGCGACCACTTATTTTAACAGTCTAGAGGCTGCGCACTCGGGCACATTCATAAAGCACGATAGAAGCCGATGTGGCAACATTCAAAGATTCGCTCATCTGCTTCATGGGAATAGCAATTTGATGTTGAATCGAATTCATTGTTTCCTCAGAAAAACCATGTCCTTCGTTGCCGAAGAACACGGCGACAGGTCGTTTCAAATCAACCTGAGTGATTGATTGACTAGCGTTTGCATCGAGCAAAATGGTGGCGACATTGAGTTCGTGCAATTGCTCGATAATTTCAGGCATCGTCAAATCGTTCACGATCGGCAGCGCAAAAGAGGCTCCCATAGCTCCCCTTACAACCTTTGGATTATATTGATCGACATTACCTTTGCTCAAGATAATACCGGACGCTCCAAAGGCAAGAGCCGAGCGCATCATCGTTCCCAGATTGCCTGGATCTTGAATGGCATCGCAAACCATCACAACTGGGTTCTCACCAACAACGCAATCAGCAATGCTGAACTCTTTGCGACGCATCCTGGCAATGCCCATAATGCCAGACGAGGTGACAGTCGTGCCGACACCGTTAAATAGCTTATCGGGCATAACATACAAGTATTTGACGAGGCTTTGATCTAGATTGGGTAAACCATTAGCGAGAAAGCTTTCACTGACTGCGATGTCTACAATCTCGACTCGTTTGATGATTGCTTCATTGAGCACTTTTGGCCCATCAAGAAGAAAGAGTTGAGTCTTTTCGCGCTCCTTACGCTCATGCAAAAGCTTTATTTGCTTAAGCAAATGATTGGTGGGACTGCTAACTTCCTTTACTACCAGATGTGGTGCTAAAAGGGGTGCTTTGCGCATGATGGTAAGAGAACTCCTTCAAAGGCAAAGGGCTGCACGATGGTGCAGCCCTTTGATAACTATGGTCAGCCAGGCTGCTTATTTAACGCCAGCTTTTTCTTTAGCGATAACTGCAACAGCTTTGAAAGCTTCAAAATCATGCACAGCCATTTCAGCGAGAACCTTGCGGTTCAAGGTGATACCGGCTTGATTCATACCGAAGATGAACTTGCTGTAGCTTAGGCCATTCATACGGCAAGCAGCATTGATACGTGTGATCCAAAGTCTTCTAAAATCGCGCTTTTTCTTACGACGATCTCTAAAAGCATTTCTCCAGGCAATCATCACGGCCTGATTGGCAGCGATGAACAATCTGGACTTGGAGCCGCGAAATCCTTTCGCGTACTTCAAGATTTTCTTGTGGCGGTTCTGTAGAACGTTACCGCGTTTAACTCTCGACATCTTTCGAACTCCTTCTTGATTTAGCAAAAAGCGGATTGCCGCTGATTCATTTGCTAATTGATGGTCACACCATCATTTGGTCATAAATCCAGTTACCAGCCAGCCATGGGAGAGGAGATTTTCCTTGGGCTAAACCGACAACCAGGCACCACGAGGTGCTAGTTAAGGGCAAATCGGACTATCTAACGTATTGCGGATATGGAAATAACAGCTCAACGTTTTTCTTTTGGGATTTTTCTAGTGCTGCCCAGCCGCGCAGATTGCGCTTTTTACCAGGAGCCATCCATTCGTTAATGTGGCGTTTGCCAGCTTGCCTACGCAAAATCTTACCGGTACCGGTGATTTTGAAGCGGCGAGCAGCTGCCTTGTTGGTCTTCATCTTAGGCATTGAATTGCTCCAATAAATTTCGCATGGCTAATACCATGCAGCTCGCTCTCTTTTGGGTCAGACACTAAAGTCTGACTCTTTTTTTTAAACCAGCGCTGAGCCCGTTTGGGCTGAGACCGTTTTAAAGGGTCTAGCTAGTAGGTTCTGTTGTTTCAGGACCGGGTAGCGCAGGCTTACCGCCTCTTTGAGGAAGAGGCGAAAGAATCATAATAACACTCTTGCCTTCCATTTTTGGCTCTCTGTCCATGATGCCAAGCTCTTTGAGCTCATTGGCAAACTTAGTCATGAGGTCCATAGCCATCGATTTATGCTGCATTTCGCGACCACGCAAAATCGTCAAAACCTTGATTTTGTCGCCATCATTCAAGAATTTAATGGCGTGTTTGAGCTTGACCTGATAGTCGTGCTCTTCGATTTTGTAGCGCATTTTAATTTCTTTAATATCGACAATATGATGTTTACGCTTCGTTTCACGATTTTTCTTTTCTTGTTCGAATTTGAAACGCCCGTAGTCCATAATGCGGCCTACAGGTGGATTAGCGTCTGGTTGAACTAAGAAAAGGTCAAGACCCTTTTCTTTGGCAGTCGCAAGAGCTTCCCTGGTCGGAATGATCCCCAATTGGGCGCCATCTTCATCAATCAAGCGGACCTCGCGGTCGCGGATTCTTTCATTCAAGAGGGGAAGGTCTCTTCTTGCCTCTGGACGGCGCGGATCGCCTTTGTCGGGTGTGCTCAAACTTTACCTCAATGTCGGTTCTAAATATTTGCCGAAGGTGGGAGTTGAACCCACAAGAGATTTCTCTCACTACGACCTGAACGTAGCGTGTTTGCCATTTCACCACTTCGGCGTGGATAGAAATTCTACAACATTATTGTTGCTGGCAAAGCGTCAACAAAGATTTGGCTATGAATATGGGCAGCTTTAACAAGAAATGCTCACATTTAAGCCAAAATCTCTCACATCAAATTGTCGTCCAGATTGTTTACTTTGTTCCCACTAGCTGTCAAGACAAAGCGCTGGTTGAGGCAATTACTTGAAGCAATTAGTAGAAACTGCATAAATTACGAATGATAATCAAGGCACCAGATACGGTGCATCAGAACTGCTCCGCCTGACCGCTAACTTTCGGATAAAGGGAATTGATTGCTTTCTCCAATTGTAACGCTTCTGTCTCATGATAGAGATCTCTGTATTGAGCGCGAGCCATCACCGCTCGAGAAGTGACCGATTGAATTTGACCGCGAAGCACAATGAAAAATTGTCTTCCCATATCGTGGTCAGTGGGCACCGGAAAAAGCGAAGGACGTAAAGCATTTTGCCGATCCATAAATACCTTGAACGAGTTTGGAATCTCGTCTGCTGGCAGGCTAACGAGCTTTTGGTAGTAAGGAGCAAAATTTGCTGGTGAAATAGCGTTTGCCTCCACCATGCTCTTTTTGCCAGCAAAGTGCACTGCACGCAGAGGATAGACTTCATTCTCGGTTTGCAGCGCACGCAAGACAATCTCGTCGTTTTTACCAAAGGAGTCAACGATCCTCGTGGCTCTTTGAACTTGTCCTTCGGTTGTACGAGGATTGCCATTTACAAAATCGAGAAAATCCTGCTGTTCGACGTGGTTGTATTCGTGGCCAAGCACGGCAGCAAGCGCACCTTCTCCCTCAAGTTCTTCTACTGGCGACGACAATTCGACTTCGCCATTGGCATTGCGCACGAGATCGCCATGAACGAAAAGCGTATGGTTGTTCACGCGAGCTATCCTATCGTCATCTTCTGCGACAGCTTCAACAGTAAGCGGTTTGACGTATGGAAAATGCTCCGCGCTATGCTCATTAAGAGCACGTTCTAGATTCGCCGTGATCTCACCGTCTTGTTTTAATGCTGCAGCCAATCTCTGGGCAAGGCTCTCGGCATGTTGGAAGTGAGGCGAAAGCATGTTCGACACTTCAGGCTTGGGCATATGAGCCAACAACTCAGCTACCGACAGATCTGTACCTGTCGTTGCCACCTCAGCCACTTTGGTAACCGCTTCTGCGACTACCTCCTCCGGCACATGAAAACGTTTGGCAACGACAAAAGCGGCTCCGCCAAAAGCAAGAACTGCACCCAGGCGAAGCTTATCGCCGGCGCTTGCATGCTCGAAATCGACATGAGTAATTTGCTCAAGCCCCTTCTCTATCTTTTGTGCAGCTCCCTCGAACATGCGTCCAGCCACCTGACTATGGTTTTAACGTCCTGCCGAATCAGTATGCAGCGGCTTCGAGGAGTTGTCAGTGTGTAAAACACGCAATCGGGCAAAAAAGGTCAAAAACGAACAAGGACCGGCCTTTCGACCGATCCATGATTTTTGTTTAGAGCTTCGAACTCGATTTTAGCCGTCACTCATGTAAGGCAAGATGGCGATATCGCGGGCTCGCTTAACCGCCACTGTCAAAATGTGTTGGTGGCTTGAGCAATTGCCGCTGATACGACGCGGCAAAATCTTGCCACGCTCAGTGACGAACTTCTTCAATCTAATTGGGTCTTTGTAATCGATAAATTCGACTTTGTCTGCACAGAAACCGCATGTTTTACGGCGTCTAGGCAGGGAATCTTTACCTTCCCGCATCGGTCTATATCCTCATGAAAAAAATGCTTCTGTTTAGAACGGAATCTCGTCATCCGACGAAAAGATGGCATCGATATCTTCAGCTTTAGGCGCTGCACTGGGCTTTGGCGCGGATTTGGCACCACTTTTAGCGTAACGATCGGCTGGTTCATCGGTTGGCTGACCGCTACTCGATGAAGTGCCTGCAACCAGAGCGGTGAGATTTTCGACTGCCACAGCATCAACTTCTACTTCGCGCTTGCGCTGTCCATCGCTGGACTGAGAATTGTTGATTTGTAAGCGGCCATCTACTGCCACCATGTCACCCTTGCGGATTTCGGTTGCGCAACGCTCGGCCAAATCACGCCATGTCACCACTTTCACTACTGCTGTTTCTGCAGGCTGATCGCCTCTTGCTGGCGATTCGACAGCAATTGCAAATTCGGTAACAGCAATGTTTGTAGACGGCGTGAAACGTTTTTCTGGCGAACGCACCACGCGTCCGGATACGACGATCTTACTTAAGCTCATGTACTTGACCTACTGATTTTGCTGATTAGAGAGTCTTTGCTGAATCTTTTTCGTGAACAACAATGAGCGAACGAATGATATCTTCTGAAATAGTCATCATGCGCTTAAGAGCAGCAACTGACTCTGTTTTCATGTGGAAAACAGTCAAAACGAAGAATCCGTCGCGCATTTTGTCGACTTCGTAAGCAAGCCGTCTGCGGCCTTTTTTGTCAGTGGTTTCAATTGTTCCGCCCTGAGCTTTGATGAACTCTTCGACAGAAGCAACTGTGCGGTCGACTGCATCTTCATCCAGGTTTGGACGAACGATGTAAACGACTTCGTAAGGTTTGTTGATAGAAGTAGCCAATTTATTCCCCTCTGGTCTAGCGTCCTGCAACAAGGCAGGCAAGGGACCAATCTGTATGTAATATTCACAGGCACAAATATGACCGGACTAACCGATCTGTCTTTGAGCGACTGGCATTTTAACACCTATATCTGCTTCCATAAGCGAAAGACTGCCAAAGCAGAGCATTCTGGGGAGTTTTTTATTTACAAAAGAGCTACCAGTGCGATTTTTCTTCTCTTGACTAATGAGGCAAGCAGTTAGTACGATATTCATTGAACAATAGTAGTGAAAAACTAAAAGTTTCGCTTTTGCCTGAAAAAATAGGCAAAATGAAGAAATCAGCAAAAGAGAAGAGTCATGGCAGAACAAACTAAGCAGCTCAGCGAGATTCCGTTTTCAATTCTCGATCTAGCTTCGGTAGCAGCCGGTAAAACAGCTGGCGAGGCCTTCAAAAATACTTTAAACCTGGCCAAATCCGCCGAAAAGCTTGGCTACAAACGGTATTGGTTAGCAGAGCACCATAATTTAGCAGGAGTGGCGAGTTCTGCAACTGCCGTTCTGGTCGGCTATGTAGCAGCCAACACAACCACTATTAGAGTTGGCTCGGGTGGCATCATGCTGCCAAATCACGCGCCGCTTATTATTGCCGAACAATTCGGCACGCTTGAATCTTTGTATCCTGGACGCATTGACCTTGGACTTGGCCGTGCGCCTGGCACTGATGGCGCGACAATGCGTGCTTTGCGTCGCGATATAGCGCGCACTGGACATGATTTTCCTGAGCTTCTAGCGGAGTTGTTAGGTTATTTTGCACCAGCCAAAGAAGGACAAACCGTAAGGGCCCAACCGGGCGCTGGTCTTGAAATTCCGATCTGGCTACTAGGTTCGAGCGATTTTAGTGCCAGACTCTCGGCAGAGTTAGGCATGCCGTTTGCCTTTGCCAGCCATTTTGCGCCGGAGGAACTGTTCAACGCCATCGCCATTTATCGCCAATACTTCAAACCATCTCGCTCTTTGACAAAACCATATCTAATGATTGGCGTCCCAGTTATCGCAGCAGACACAGAGCGAGAAGCGCAGAGACTGGCAACGACCTCATACCAGCGATTTCTGGGTCTGGTCCGTGGCCAATCGGTAATGCTCAAGCCACCAGTGGATAGTATGGACGGACTGTGGAGCCCTTATGAAAAGGCCGCTGTGGCCAGCCGCTTAGAAATTGCCGCTTTCGGCAGTGCTGAGACTGTGCGCAAAAAGCTCGAAAAGTTGATGGCAATGACTAATGCTGACGAGCTAATGATCGTCACCGATACGTATTCGTTTGAAGACCGACTGCGGTCATATGAGATTGTGTCTGAATTTAATGCCGCTTTTAATTCAAGCATCAAAACAGATCAGTCAAATTTCGTGATTGCCACATAGTAAGGACGAAGGCAATCACTTAAACTTCAGCCCAAATAGGGCCGAGGTCTCATCTGTGAAAGCCAAGCAAGCTCCGAACCAGTCAGTATCTATTGCGTTTTCAGCGCTTTTGGGCATCTCACTTTGCTCAATTAGCCTGCTGTCGACGATGAACGCAGCGATTGCTCAGGGTTATTCGCCACCAGGAGGAGCCGTTCCCGGCTTGACCAATGGCGTGCCGCAAGGGTCGGCGTTGACACCACCTCCTGTGGCTGGCGGCAATATGATGGGGTTGGTACCAAAGTTTGATCCAGCTATGTTCCAGCAAATGCAGGCATCGCGTGTCATGCCTGGGACGGTTTTAACAGGCATTCTAGAAAACGAAGTTTCGTCGAAAAATAGCAAATCAGGAGACATTTTCTTCATTCGCTTAGAAGATGGCTATATAAGTAATGGCAAGCAATTAGTGCCGCCACAATCAAAAATTCTTGGCACAGTAACGTGTTCAATTTCATCAAAAACACGCAAAGGAGCTGCTCCAGGATCCGTGAGCATCGCTTTGCAAACGCTAATTCTGCCAGACGGTCGCACTTTGCCCTTTACTGGATTTATTGAGCACAATCCACAAGATGATGCTTCCAATCAATCTAACCGAAATCCCATGGGCACAGCTGGCAAATACGCTAAACAAACTGGATATGGTGCGATGAACTTTGTCACCAGACGGGTTGGCTTTCCCATGTACATGCCAAATGTCGGCGCCGAGCTAACCCTGAAAAAGGGTGAAGTAATGCCAATTAGATTGAATGGTCCCATAGATATTTCCAAAGCAACCTTGCCTGTTTCAGCACTTCCCAATGGGCAAATGGCCCAAGCTAATGGCGGTCCAACTGGAATGGGTATGGGTATGCCACCGCAGAACATGCAAAGTTCTCAAATGCCACCATCAATGAATGGTGCTTTTCCTGGTCGAAGCAATCAAATGCCACCACAGGCCGCACAACCAATTGGCATGTCTGCCGGTCAGATGGGCAGCCTTTCGCAGCAACCACCGGCGATGGCGCCATATTCTGGTACCAGTGGTAGCAATGGTGGTTACGTGCCCGGCTTGTCCACTCCGCAACCCACATCAATTGGACGCGTTCCTGGGCTAGGTGAGCCGTTTTAAATACGGTCCGCTGATATGCGGTTTCAATTATTTTTCCCTTCTTTTTTAGCGTTATTTATCGCGCCTCAACTCGAAGCGAAACCAGCCCCAGACGTCAATTCTCTAAACTTCCAGGGCGTGCAGGCGTTAAAGGCGACCGTGGATAGCTCAGACGCCAAACACGTGCATTATGCACGTGAACTTTCGGACGAAAGTTGGCAAGAAATATTTCATATCTTCCAGACTGCTCTTAAAATTCATCCAGGCGCTGAAGAAACTCGACAAAATTTAATGGTAGCGCACAGATAGATTTTGTAGCAGGCACGTTTGTTGTTTGAGTTAACTACTCTTGATTGTAACTGCGGCTCGCTTCGAGGCTTGAGTTATTTTGAGCAAGCATTGTTTCGGCGCGATTGCGAATTGCAAGGGCACGTTTGTTAGCTGCATCAAATCCAAGAGCGTGTTGAGAATCTTCGAATGCTTCCCGAAATTTATGCAATCCAAGATTAGCAGTGGAACGCTCAACCCACGCGGCTGGCTCAGTTGGGAAATACTTCAACGCTTCATCAGCATATTTCAAACCAGAGCTGTAGTTTTGCAATTCATTGCTAGCTTTAGCCATAGCCAGATAAGATGCGTGACTTGGTCCTTCTGTTTGCACAGCCTTTTGCAGAGTCGACACAGCTTGAGAATAATTATCCTCTTGCAAATACTTGATGCCGGTTGCTTCGGTTGGTTTTGGTCGATTGGCGAAACCAACGGCTGCTGCGCATCCAATCAAGGAGACGGCGATAATTACTCGCTCAAGAGGAAAGCCACCAGCCTTTTTTGGTGCAGTCGGCGTCGCATAGTTGTTTGATTCAACTTGTTTGCGTGTGACAGACTTTTCTTCAACGGTTTGCATTTTGGACCTCACTAAGGAAACTTATTTGTAGAAACTAAACATTTGATCTGAGAGATTGCGGTCAGTTCACGACTGGGAATGCTCGAATAAGTTGTTGCGCAATTACCAGATAAAGTGGGATACCGATGGTCACGTTGTATGAAAAGGTCAGACCCAGAGATGCTGCAAGCGGCAGCGTTGGACTTGCTTCAGGAATAGCCAATCGCTGAATTGCCGGCACCGCAATGTATGAGGCGGCAGCGCACAGAACGGCGAACAAAACGTAGGTGCCAAGTTGCAACGGTTGGTTGATAGCATGGCTGAACATACAGGCAACGCTCATACCAAAAACGGCAAACAGGTTGGGAGCTAGCAAACCAAAAGCAATGAACTTCCAGCTAGCAGTCTTCAAATCTTGCAAACGCTTAGAAGCAGTCATCCCCATCTCTAACAAGAACAAGCAAAGCATGCCCTGAAAGAGCGAGACGAAAAGTTGATCGTCGGCTTGAACGACGGCGTTACCCTGATGTTTACTGATGAAACCAATCATGATGCCACCAAAGAGAAGAGCAATTCCTGGATTGAAGAATACTTCTCTCAGTAACTCACCAGTACCTTTCGCAGAGCCTTCACCACCATGACCGTGTCCAGCGTGTGCATGTTGTGGTGCATGTCCAGGGATGAGTTTGTGCAGATCGCTCTTAGCAGGGGTTTTGGGGCGATCAGAACCACCATTACCGCCACTAGTGTGTTCACCGTAGCCGGTGCGCGAAGCTCTGACAACCGTCGCAGTTTCTTGAGTTCTAAAGGCTACAGCTGAACGAGCAGCTTGTGAAACTCCGGCACCAACTGGCTCCTTCATTTCAATTGGCGGAGCGATGCTCTCAGCAGCGACCATGGATTCAAATTCCCGTTCAGACGTTACGTAGTTACCAGGAACGGTGTCACCATCGTAACCAGGCTCGTCTGGCATATTGCCATGGACATCCATGCCGGTTCTACGCAAGCGTGATACCAGGTATAGACCAACCAGACATCCAGGTATTTCCATGGAAGCGAGCATTACTGGCATGTAAGCAGCATATGCAATGTGGGCGGTCTGGAGAACACCTAAGCATGTTACGAAGGTTCCTGCAGAATCGGATCCATAATATGCAGATACCGTGGCAGCATCAATTTTGCGCATACGTGGGATAAATTTGCGGAGTATGAAATAAGTTGCGATGCCTATTACTATGTTCGTGCAGAAACCGACACCAATGAACTTAAGAGCCTGCGCTAACTCGCCGCCTGATAGAACTGCGAGCTCTTCGCCACCCTTCCAGCCGATCGATATCAATAGATAGATGGTTAAGCCCTGATAGATAGCATTTGGAAATTCAAAAGCGATCCTTAATAGAGGAATACTGAAACCTAAGTAGAAAAACAGCAGCAATGGTTTGAACAAATTCTTTTGAAAATTGGTAACAAATTCATTGAAAAATGTTGACCGTTTTACGGAAGCCTGCAAAACGTGATCGTTCTTATCAGCGACGATTGCAACCGTATCACCCTTTTGCAAATCGCCTATCTGTACGTCTTTACCGTTAATTGCAAGCTTGGTGCCAACGGGCATGTCATAAGCAAAATGATCGAGATAATCAGTTGTTAAAACGACATGATGGTGATCCACATCCAAAACAATTCCTGGACGGCTGCGCTTCGCGTCAACTGCAACAGCCTGACCTTTTTCGTCGACACTGACCTTAATATCGTCACCAGGTTTAAGCTCGCCGACTTTCGCGGGCATGCCATTCAAAAGAATTGCTGTCTGCGGGCCGACCACGAGGTCTGTCGGTTTACCCGATTCTGTTTCCGCTGCGATAGCTATCTTTGCCTGCATGTCAGCAGCGTTATCTAATTTTCCATTAATTTGCTTAAAAGAGATATTTTGGGCACCTACAGGTACTACCGCAATCGTTTTAGGGCTTTCATTACCAGGCTCATCGAGAGCGGCCCAAACAGCTGGTAAAAAACTAAAGGAAACAACTAAAGATGCTACGCATGCTCCGATGCGCACCGGAAGCGGTGCCAACTTATTAAAGGTGGATTGCAATCTATTCTTGACCAGCCATACACCTACCCATGAAGCCATGGGCAGTCCGGGCTTAAAGGGGAAATTCCGTGATGACATAAGTGCCTCCAAAATCTAATTGCCGCACTGGAATGAATTCAGCCTATTAAGAAAATTCAAACTTCCAACTCACGCAACAACTTTTGTTCCATCAGTTTTATTTGAAAATAGTGACCAGGTTGTGATCAAAATTGCTAATGACATTTTCCATCTCAACAAAAAACGCGCCAGGTTTTCAAATTTCAAAGAACGCCAGCGATAGTGCATCTCCAGCATCCAAGCGGAAGCGAATTGATTTCAATTTGGAAACATTTTCTTTTGGCACCACTTGTAACGAACGATGAATATCCTCTTGGGCACCACTAAAATGGTTTGCTAAATATTGCGGACTTGTGATCGAGGCATGAGCAACGATCATTCAAGCGAAAACGTGATCGGCATTATCTTTACAGCCTTTCGAACGTCGAGATTCGAGCAGCGATGGCGTTTTAGTCAATAGTCATAAAGCGAAAAGTGTTTTATTTCACCGTGGTAACGACGACGAAAAAGTCGAAGTGTCGAAAGCAATTTTTCAAAATGAAAGATTGGTGAAAGATTGCCAAAACAAAAGTCGATGCGGAACGACGCGATCACTTTAACTACTAAAAACCAGATTAGCGAAATTTCCTGTGACACAATACTGATATGAGTAAATGGGCCAAGAAAAACAAATCGCCAAGCCTCAAGCCTTATATCCGCTCAATGAGTGTCGACGAGGCGGCATTGCCAAAGGACACGCGCGAGAATAACAGTGGAGACGCTCCGTACTCAGGAGACGGTCTTGCCGATGACGATGACTCTGATGGTTTAGCAGAGCCAGCCTGGAAAATCGCAGCAGCGGTCGCCAGAAGAGCCCAGAACACGCCAACCGAACCAGAAGCGACTGAGTATCAACCCGAATATCCCTTCAACATCCCGGCAGTCTCTAAATTGGGCTGCCTTGAGTTTGCCCCGGACGTCACGTTCTTTATAGGTGAGAACGGTGCCGGCAAATCTACGCTTTTAGAGGCCGCCGCTTTGGCATTTGGCTTTCCCAAAGAAGGAGGCAGTTTCAATCATATGTATGAAGGTGCAGACACCGTTTCGGCGCTGCACGAGAGCATCACCTTGAAAAAAGGTCTCGGCAAACCACTGGACGGTTTCTTTTTGCGCGCCGAGAGTTTCTACAATTTCGCCACCTACATCGGAGACTATCACGAGCAATCGCACGGCGAATCGTTTCTTTCTTTACTAAATGACCGATTTCGTGGCGACGGATTGTATTTACTCGACGAACCGGAAGCCGCTCTGTCACCGACCAGACAACTTGCGGCCCTCGTGCGCATCAACGAATTAGTTAAAAACAACTCTCAATTCGTTATAGCCACGCACTCCCCCATCCTTCTTGCTTATCCAGGCGCAAAAATAATTCAGTTCAATCAATTTGGTTGGCAGCAAGTTGAATATGAACAAACTGAACATTTTGAAGTGACCAGATATTTCCTCAACAATTATCAGCGTCAGATCGACCGCTTGTTGCTCGATAACGATTAAACTGAAAACATGCATGCTTTGTTAAAAGAATACGCACATCGTCCCTATCCATTACCTTCTGGGCAATGGGTAATGAGTCAAAATTGGGTAAATTTATTATTTGCGCACTGGAAGATTCCAGTAGAAACCTTGCGCACACATGTACCCCGCCAGCTGCAAATAGATCTTTATGAGGGCGAAGCTTACGTTGGCGTCGTCCCATTCCGCATGAGCAGGGTTAAGCTCAGGGGTTTACCGACGGTTGAATATCTTTCTGAGTTTCTCGAGTTAAACGTTCGCACTTATGTCACCGTCGATGGCCGACCTGGTGTTTATTTTTTCAGTCTTGATGCATCCAATGATGTTGCCGTACAAATAGCGCGAACCTGGTATCACTTGCCTTACTTCAAGGCGCAAATGAAATTGACTGAACAGATAACTACGACTGGCGCGGCAAATGACTGGATTGAATACTGCAGCACCAGGCAGAATAACAAGGGTCTAAACAATTTCAAAGCGTCTTATCGTCCAATCACTCCAATTGAGCTTTCTAAACCAAGTTCAATCGAAGCATTTCTAACTGAACGCTATTGCTTGTATGTGCTGGATTCAAAAGATCGAGTATGCCGCGGTGACATTCACCACAGGCAATGGCAACTGCAAAAAGCAGAAGCGCGTTTTGAAGTGAACACTATGGGTAAACAATATGATTTCGACTTTTCACAGCCGCCTATTTTGCACTTTTCAAAGCACATCGAAACAATAGAATGGCCAATCAAAGCGATTTGACCTGAGCACACTGATTTAGATTGACAATGTCGTCAACAATCGTCGAGTTTTGGTCACAAAAAAACTCGACAATTTCCATTGTCGAGTTTTTTGAAGTCTGTTAAATGACTTAGTCTTCTGTTCTGCCAGACTGGTTCTGACCAGCTGATTTATATTCAGCCAGATGCCTCCAACCTTGGTGCAGAATCAGCTGATAAGCATAAATCTGCTCCAACCAGCGACGCTCGCCTTCAGGCAAATCAGGTCGTTCGAGCCGACGCTTGAGACTGCCTGTGATTTGACGCGTTTCTTCAATCGCTTTTCTGTAATTGCGAACTGGTCCACGTTGCACAAGTGGCGCAGACGATGGGGCAGGAGCAGCGACGAATTCACGTTCGCGTTCTCGCTCGCCACCTTTGTCGGCTCCACGATCTCTATCGAAGTTGCGCTCACGATCGGCGCCTCTGTCACGGTCTCTGTCGCGCTCACGCGATGGAGCCTGAGCTGGAGCACTGGAGGCTGCTGGAGAGAAATCTCTCTGGCGAGGAGCCGGTGCGCTCGCAGCGGCCGCAGCAAGTTCGGCAGCTTGAGCTGATGGAGCCTTAGCAGCTGCTTGTTGAGCGAGAGGATGCTGGATTACGTTTTTGTGTCGGTCTGCTCCGCCGCGGCGTCTTTCTTTGCGTTTGGCACGGTAACAGTCCAGACAGTCACGCAATCTGGGATTCATGTGTTCAAAGACTTTGCCGCAAGTCTGACAGGTCAAAGAATGTTTGGAACGATTGTCATCGCCAGCTTCTGATTCGTCACCGTTCGATTCGGAGTCATCATCGGCATCGCCTGATTCGGTTACTTCTGCAGCAACAGGAGCCACAGCTTCTTCCGCTTCAACGACTTCAGCTTTAGCAACGCGGCGTGCTGTCGTTTTTTTCACCGGCTTCGCAGCAGCGACCTTGCGAACAGGAGCGACTTCTTCTTCGTCCTCTTCCTCTTCTACTTCTTCCACCTTACGAGCTTTAGACGTCACTGGTTTGCTTTCAACCACTTTCGCTTTTGCGCGTGCTTTAGGTTTTTCAGGTTTGGCATCAGCACCAGATTTGGTGCGACGTTCTTCCAAAAATTCCATTACTTTTGGATTAGTCATTCCGTCTTCTTTCAGACGACGGACTTCCTGCAATTCGTCCATTGCTTGTGCCGGCAAAACTTTAATACCGTTTTCGTCCGACATTGTTTCAATATTGAATTCTGTTAAATAGCGACGAATGGTCACGCTAGTAACATTGAGGTCTTTGGCGGCTTGAGCAATTTTCGTGCCGTCTGCTTGTTTGTTTCGACTCATTCGATCCTTTGCCTTAATTTTTGCTTGAATATGGATTGGCTTTTTCGTGATGTTCTCTGAACAATATTTTTGACGATTAAACACAGACGAGCTTGTCTAAAACGGAGTGTTTCCGTCTATCTTTGCGCGGTCGTGTTCTTCACTACCAGGTGCTAACAACTCTCTAAAGCTGGTGTTTGCTACTGAATCGCTGTCAAAACGCTTGTTCGAACTGCCGACTCAATTCTTGTTTGTCTGGATGCTCAACTGAGACTTGGGCGCATCCGTGATCAAGAATATTCCCTTTAAAGGTACCCGATGCAGGCGCTCCTGCCCCAGGATTTAGAATTAATTTTTCTTTTAATTTCATGGCTTCGTCGCACTTTATGGAACAAACAGGCACCTGTTTGCTTTAAGAAGGCTGAACGGAAACTCTAGGAAGACAAATTATTTTCCGCGAAACTCCGAATTCGTTCACTTGGAAACAGCCGAAACGTAGGAACGTCCGCCCGCGTATCGAGCATGAGCTTGCGGTAGTTCTGAACTCTCTTGTATAGCTGTGCTTGACCACGCTGCCTATCGTTACTCCGGCTCGCAAATCAATTTCATTAAGTCGAACTCTGCGCAGCCATTGAAATCTATCGGCAGCAACCTTGTTGTCCCAGCAGCTGCTGTCTCATAATGAATTGGCTTATCCAAGAATTTTCACATCAACATAAGAATCATGCCGACATCAATTCCTGTCCTTTCCTATGTTCCAGCAAAACAATTCTCTAGTTTTCTGATTTCCAGTTCTCGTTCCGAATTGATTCTCCGATTTAATGTTTGATGAAACCATAAAGATACGGTTAGTCTGATTGCCCGCGACACAAATGTATTCGCTACAACGCTTTAGTATTGCCTTGCTTTTTTAACCACATTGCTTTACCAATTTTGCAGCGATTCGATCTATTTGGCGATGCATCAAATACTCACAACTCAATTTCGAATTAAATGTTGAAAAACGATATCGTGCAGAAATAATTCTGTTTGCAGAAATAGGCTCCTTGATTCGAGAAATTTTTCAGATCTGTTTTGGGCGTTTGAAAGGGCTTGCCAACATTTTCCTGAGCTGTCAGACTTGGTTCATGGAGTCCCGTCAGTCACCCGTATTCTGAATTTGCAAGGACGCCAAAAATTGTGATCAATCAAAAGAGGTTTGCAGCCTATGTAGTGCAGTTGTCACAACAGCGTTACATCTAATTTCTTGTTCTCGTTCTACGCTTGGAAATCTTGCTGCTGAAAAAGCGGCCGTCATTACACGCCCCGATTAAAGGACGCTATTAATGGATGCACCCCGAATCTCGCCTAGCTTCAGCGTCTTCGCTACGTCGCCTCAAGAAGTAACGATCACTTCTGATGATCCAAGCGCTACAATTCGCGTAACCACAGATGGTAGCACCCCAGACTCCAGCTCGCCCGCCTATTCTGGACCTTTCTCCATCACCACATCGACGCTTGTGCAAGCTGTTGCAATAGATTCTGGAGTCAGTAGTCTAGTTACAGCTTCGTACATCCAAATCGATGACTCTACCAGTAGTGTCACTCGAGACGGGCTGATGACATGGCTGAAATCTGATAACGGAGTCATCACAAGCTCTTCGAATGTTACTAAATGGATTGACGTATCCGGCGGTGGTAACAATGCAGCTCAAACTAATTCATCATATCAACCAACGTATGTCACTGGTGCCATAAACGATTTACCAGCAGTGTCATTTAGCGGTTCCGATCAATTCTTGCAACTCCCGGCTGGATATGCTGATTTCACAGAGGGCATCAGCATCTTCGTGGCAATGAAGCCAACTGGTGTTACGGCCGAATTTGCCAGAATTTTAAATTTTGGCAATAACACTAATAACGCCTCAGGCATCGTCCTGTGTGAGATCACCACATCTTCATATGCACTCTACACTTGTGATTCGGGTGGCGGTCTGTCAAACGTTTTGTCGAATGATTTTACTCTGAATTCTTATCAATTAATCGAAGCGCTATCCGATGGAGTATCGATAGGCACACTCTTTACGAATAGTGTTGAGGGTGCCCAAAACGCCTCAATGTTCTCTATAGACAATGTGTCCAGACCTGGAAATTATATAGGTAAAGACACCGGCAGTTTTGGTCTTTTTTATGAAGGAGAAATCGCAGAGATATTAATTTACGACCGAGAACTTAGCGAAAGCGAAAGGCGGGGCGTGGAAGTTTACTTTTCTATTCGATACTCTCTGCCTGGGCGAGCGCCAACGATAACGCCCGGCTACACCATCGTCGGTGCTGTTCCACAGACAGTAACTATCACAGCCGATGATTCAGGAGCAACGATCTTTTACACGACATCGGGCGATGATCCGACTCCAGACAGCACTGAATACACCGGTCCGTTCGACATTTATGCCTCAACTACCATCAAAGCCATCGCCGTAAGAAGCTCAGTGAGTACACCGATTGCCACTGCAGTTATCGAAGTCGACCCGACAACGGCAGAAGTTCCACGCGATGACATTGCAATTTGGCTCAGGAGTGATGTCGGCGTTATGACAAGCTCGTCAAACGTCACGAATTGGATAGACTCATCCGGTTCAGGCAATGATGCCAGTCAAAGCTCCGAAGCAAATCAACCAACGATAGTGACTGATGTAGTTAACAGCTTGCCAGCAATTGTCTTCAGCGGCTCTGGTCAATATCTGCAACTTCCTGCTGGTCTAGCAGATTTCACCGCAGGCATAAGCATCTTTATAATTCTTGAACCCACAGGATTTCCGAGAGATTTTGTTCGTATTTTTCAGTTCGGCAATAACATAAACAATGAATCGGGCATCATCTTATGCGAATTGACTAGCACCTCTTACGGCCTTTTCACATTGGATGCTTCAGGTAATGAAAGCGTTGTCGAATCTGGTCTATTCACGCAGAATGCATTCCAGCTAATTGAAGCGATCGGTGACGGCGCGTCTAATGCCACTCTATACACGAATGGAATCCAAGGCGGAACCACTAGATCAATGATAGCTATCGACAATGTTATACGTGCAGGCAATTTTATCGGCGTAGACACCTCAGGAGATAACTTATTCTTCGAGGGACAAATTGCAGAGATTCTCATTTACCAGAGAGAATTAACTGCAGCCGAGCAAGGCATAGTGGAGCTATACCTAGGCAACAGATATGCAGTATCAGGAGCTGTTGAAGCGCCCTTAATCACTTTACCTGGAGGCACGCTATTAGCTCCTTCACAGGTCGCTATATGTGGACCTCTCGATGCCACGATCAGATTCACCACAGACGGAACTGATCCAGGATTAGACAGCGGCACTGAATACGTTGGTCCGCTGTTGATCTACTTTAGCCAGACGTTAAAAGCGATTTCTATCATTTCAGGGTTTGCCAGCAGCATTTCCAGCGAGACATACACACTAGATTCTGTGAAATACCCTGCGCCCGTTTCGAGTAATACCACAGCTCTTTCAATCAATCTTGATTTGCCAACAGTAGCTCAATAGCGAGAACATCATCAATGCAAATGAAAACAATTGGCACCACTAAACCAAAGGCTCTCGCTTTCTCCAATAGTCCTACCGATCTTGAGTTAAGAACGGCTCGAATATTTTTGTCTCCGCTTGCCCCTATGAGCTGCAATTCGGTATCTGGTGAAAATGCCGCTCTAGCAAAGTCTCTGTTAGCATTCAAAGCCAAAGCTGACGCCGAAAACGTCAGCGACCTTGTGGGTTTCTTGAACGACTTTCCACAATCTCGTTGGCGAGCATCGCTCGAATGTATTCTCGGGCAAATGCGTCTCGAAGCCGGCTACTTCACGGAAGCGCTGAATTATTGGACTTCCAGCTGGGAAATAGCAAAAGACGAAACAGAACTGAAATCAAAATCAGTTGCTGATGAGGCTATCTCTCGATTGATTGGCTTGTATGGAAGGCTTGGTGAGCAAGATGTGCTTGCCAAATTTCTTCGTGACATTGAAGGTCGTAAATTCTATGGCTCCGTGGATTCCAGAGTGCAAGGAGCAAAGACTCAATTGGCGCAAATGCGAGCGCGCCCAGAAATATGCTTTAAATGCGGACCAGCAGCTTTGCACGTCCTGGCACAGTCAAACGAAGAGTTGAAAGCGAACGCAAGAAAGATTATTGGTAACGCCCACTCAACTCACCGTGGAACAAATCTCGCCCAGCTATCAAATTGGGCAAAACAAATTGGCTTTGACTATGTGGCCGCTCGCAGGGTTGGAGCTGCGCCTGTAGTTGCGCCGTGCCTGGTACATTGGAAAGTTGGACATTTTGCGGCTGTAGTGGCACAGCATGGAAATTCCTTCACCATTAAGGACCTTACATTTGGGTCTGCTGGAACGTTCAAAGTTTCCGCGCAAGCTCTGGAATCGGAAAGCGATAATTACTTTTTGATACCAAAGAGTGAGTTAAAAAACGGCTGGGAATTAGTTTCCGATGCAGACGCTGCGAACGTTTGGGGCAAAGGAATTTCGCCTGAACGCGGTAATGCACAAACGCCCTCATGCCCGAGCACACCATCGAATCCGCCAAGCTGTGGTATGGCACAGTCCGCAGCTTTCACTATGCAAGCGTCTTTGACTATAAATGACATTCCACTGTCCTACCAACCACCAATCGGTTCAGCAATTCAATTCCTCGCCAACTACAATTATTTAACCATCGGACAGCCCAGCCCCGGCTCGTTTACTTTTAGTAATTTAGGACCGAATTGGAGCTTGAATTGGGTCTCTTACGTTCAGGCTGCAAGTCCATAGACCAATCCAACAGCTACTGTTTTTGTGCGTGGAGGTGGCTCAGAAATTTACGAGGCTGCCAATCCTTACAGCCATGACGTATATTCTCAAGCCCTTCTGGTCGCAGGAAGTGATTACTATCAAAGAGATCTCCCAGATGGCTCGACCGAAATTTTCTCAACCTACGATGGCACAGAAAATTATTTTTTGACACACATCGTTGATCCACAGGCGAATGTAACGACGATTTCTTACGATGACACTTTCCGCGTAACGTCAGTTATTGACAGTTTCGGACAAGCATCGACCTTTGATTACGGCAGCGACACTGAAGGAGAGACGGCCTACTATGCGATAACGCAAATAACCGACCCTTTCGGCCGAACGGCAGTATTTCAATATGATTCGACCTTTACCAATTTAGTCTCAATTACCGACCAAATTGGCATGCAATCGAGCTTCGTTTACAGTCCGACCATAGCATCTTTCATTTCAACAATGGTGACACCGTACGGGCAAACAAATTTTGAAATTTACACGCCATCCGATATCGCGGTCGGTCTAAAAACCACTTTCCCCGACGGTACCATCTCTCAAATTGAGAGCTGGATAGGCATTGATATGAAAACCCATTTCTGGGACCGATGGGCAATGACACTTTATCCAAATGATCCGGCGAATCGGGATTATTCCCATTGCGTAACCACTCATTGGGTTGGAGAACCGACAACTGAAATAATGAGTGCTGTGCCGTTTTGGGTCCAGCCCCCGCTCGATTACACAATTTGGTACATGTACAACGATTGCTACTGGAATGGGTACGCTCCCGCCCCCGACCATTTTTGGCTGGGCGATCAAACAATCAACAAGCCCATCCAGATTTTACGAACTATGCCGAATAGCATGCCACCATCTTTGGAGTCGGTGCAGACATGGACCTATTCTTACGGAACAGATCCAAAAAGCAATTCTTTTGGCTATGTAATTCAAAGTCAAGATCCGCTGGCCACGCCTAGAGTGTTCGATTACAACCTCGCAAGTAATAATATCGATTTGCTCTCGACGAAACAAGACACCACTGGCGAGCTGCTGAATCAATGGACATTTAACAGCCAACATCGCCCTTTGACTCAAACAGATGGGTCTGGCAATGTCACTTCGATAACTTACAACGACCAGGGGCAGCCACTTACCTACACTGATGCAAATGGCAGTGTCACAACTCTAACCTACTCCGCTCAGGCGGCTATTCTTGGGGGAACAGTAGAATCTGGTGACACAAAAACTCTCTCAATCGTTATCAACAATGCGAGCTTGCCTGGCGGCACGATAACTAAGTCTTACACAGTCGGAAGCTCGGACACACTCTCGTCGATTGCCACAGCACTTGCAAGTGCAATCAATAGCGATACCAATTTGCAAGCTGCAGCGATAACGGCGACCTGGATCGCGCTGGAACCAATCAGCCAGACGCCAGCAGTTTATATCAATTCATTTTCAACTGATGCCACCACTTATGAGGTCAGCACTTCAGGTAGTGGCGCCGAAACAATAACGCTAGCATCGTCAACCTGCGGTTATTTGATGCAGGTGGAAGGACCGCTTGGTGCCTTGAATGTAAGCTCCTTCACATACGACTCTGTTGGCCGCTTGTACACGACCACGACCTCAGAAGGCTACACGCTTACAAGATTTTACGACAATTTGGACCGCCCGACGCAAGTGACTTATCCCGACGGCACCAGCGAACGCAATGTTTGGGACAAATTAGATATTGTGGCAAGCTACGACAGACTGGGCAATGCTCATCAATATGCATACAATTCGCTCGATCAGTTAGCTTTTGAAATTGATGCGCTGGGGCAAAAGACTCAATACAGCTGGTGTCGATGCGGAGCCATGAGTCAGCTTATCGACCCAAATGGCAACACCACTAAGTGGCTTTATGATCTTCAAGGCAGGCTCGTTAAGAAGACCTATCAAGATTCAACGACAGTGAATTATTCTTACGATGTACTCGGAAGATTAGCGACAAGAATTGATGCTCTGGGTCAAGTCACTACATACAGCTACAATTTAGACAACACTATTGCCGAAATAACTTACAGCAATGTCGTCAATACCACTCCAACGGTCGTTTACAGCTACGATGAGTATTTCTCTCGCCTGACCCAAGTATCAAATTACACGACAGATCCAGGCACGCCAATTGCTGATTATCTCTATTCTTACAATCCGTATGTCGCTAGCGCCAGCAATAACGCATATATCTTCATTGGTGGCTATCCACAAACGCCTGATGAAACAGACACGATAAACGTCACGTTTTTCAATTCAGCATTGAGCGGTGGCGAATTCGCGATGCCAACTTATTCGGTTCTGACAGCAGACGCTGGCAACCCCTCTCAAGTGGCCACAGATTTTGCTGCAGCGATAAACGCCAATTCAACTTTGAGCGCTGCTGGAATAACAGCATCTGCCAACCGAACACTTGTTACCGTCTCAGCGGGGAGTGCCGTGACCGTGTCTACTTCTGCGACAGGAGGCACCACTGCTCTTATTGGAGGCGGCGGCATGCTCGCTTCCGTAACAAACTCAGTCATTGAGAATTCGACCGTGTCCTATGGATATGACTCCTTGGCGCGCACTGTGAAGCGAATGATCGATGGTGCAAACAATCTGATCACGTGGGATTATGACGTCATCAGTCGGGTTACTTCTGAAACAAATACGCTCGGAACCTTCGATTATGCCTATGTCAACGACGTCTCAGGAGAATCTAAAGGCGATCCACGACTGGCATCAATTTCATATCCAAACGGTCAGCTTACAAAATTTGCCTATTACCCAAATTTATTAGATGAAAGATTACAGCAAATAAGCAATTTAAAATCAGATGGCAGCACTCTCTCGCAATTCGATTATTCTTACGACTCAGTCGGCAGAATCACGCAATGGCCCCAGCTTCAAAACAACACAAGCAGCTTTTACAATTTGACCTATGACAGAATCGGGCAGTTGACTGCAGCTCAAGTTGGTAATGGCGGCTCTTCGATCTCGCGCTCTTACCTAAGCCAGCTTTATTATGGATACGACCCAGGAGCCAACCGCACTGCCGTTCAAACAGTCGTCACAGTGAATGCCCGCATCGGCGGCTCAGCTACGGTTGCTGACGTCCTTACTCTCACAGTTAAGGATTCGGCTTTGCCCGATGGAGCGGTTTCAGTCAGCTACACAGTGCAGAGTGGTGATTCGTTGACGGTTATTGCCGCCGCATGGGCGGTTGCAATAAATACAAATTCCGATTTGCAAAGTTTGGGCGTGACCGCAATTCCCTCTGCCACAATTTTGACGCTGAGATCGGTGTCTGCAAATATCACAACGTACGCAACGACTGTAAGCAGCGGTGCGACTGAAACCATAACGTTTGGAGTGACCGAAAACTTCGTGGTGAACGCAACCATTGGCGGCAGCAAGACTACCGGCGATACGGTAAGTTTGACCGCTTTCGATGCAGCGCTCACAGGCGGATTCAAGACCATTACCTACACGGTATTGAGTGCAGATACACCAACAACAATAGCCACTGGCTTAACATCAGCCGTAAATGCTGACAGTGATTTGTCTTCTCTTGGGGTGACCGCGACCTCCGCTGGTGCGGTGGTAACGATTCGATCAACGTCAGACAATGCCACCACATATAGTCAATCGACCAGTAGTGGTGCTACCGAAACGATCACTCTTTCGATCAATCCGAACCCATCCAAGTTAGTCGCAATTGGTGGCAGCAAAACGACTGACGATGTGCTGAATCTCTATTTCTATGATGCTGGGCTTGAAGATGAAATAGATAACATCTCTTACACTGTGCTTTCTGGCGACACGTTGACCAGTATTGCGGCGGCACTTACGACCGCTATCAATGCAGCAACCAATCTGCAAAGCATCGGCTTGAGCGCATCATCATCTGCCAACTTAATTACAATTCAATCGAACTCCACCAATCTCACAACCTATCGTCAAACTGTCAATAACGATGCAACCGAACAAATTATCTTGAACGTTCCTGCCAACGGGACACAAACGGCAGTTGTTGGAGGTTCGAAAACGACAGGTGACGTGCTCACCATCAGCATATTTGATGACGGACTGTCTGGCGGCAATGTAGCCATTGATTACACTGTTTTGAGCGGTGACACTTTAACCAGCATTGCATCAGCTCTTGCCGCCGCTATCAATTCCAACTCGGACTTGGCAGCAATAGGCGTTAGCGCCTCTTCAGATTCAACTGTCGTATATATCCTCTCGAATTCAATTCATCTTACGACCTACAGCCAATCAGTCAGTTCTGCGGCCACAGAAACAATTACGCTGGGCGCAAGCTTTGGTATTAGTCAATCTGTTTGCAACAACGTCAATGAGTTGGTAGCCATCCTGCCCGGCGGTCAAGCAAGATTTGAGGGTTTGACGAACAAACCAGTGACTTCGGTGACAATCTCAAGCGACACCATTAGCGTCGACTACACTCAGGTAAATTATCCATCCTACACGGTTTCAGACAATTCAAGCACCGCGTTGACTCTCGGCACACTCGTTGACGGAGGCAACACGATTACAGTCGGTCCCAGCATCATTACCGTGACGACAATTTCCCCGGCGCTCACCGGCGGGCAAATTTCAGTGAACTATACGGTCCAGCCGTCAGATGACTTTGCGGGCATTGCCTCTGGTATCGCTTCTGCTGTCAACGCAGAAACAAGCCTCGCGGCTATTGGTGTCAGCGCAACATCTTCAGCTAGCGTTGTCGACATCTCAACAAATCCGCCCACTTACTCAGTCTCAACCAGCAGCGGAGCTACAGAAACCCTTACCCTCGGCACCAATGTGCTTGGAAAAGTCACGATTAAGATCGGTGGCACCGTCACGACTGGAGACACTCTAACTGTGACCACAAATAACGTGGCGCTATCGAGCGGCACCCGATCGAAAACCTACACCGTTCAGTCTGGTGACACTTTGACCAGTATCGCCGAAGCAATCGCCGAACTGCTCAATGGCGATTCTGAACTTTCAGGAATCGGCATATCCGCAACAGGACAATCAGTGGCCAATTTGTCCTGGTCGCAGAGCTTCAACGGAAGTGCCACGTTAAGTGAAGGTACCAACTCAATTACGGTATCTGCTGTAGATGCAGTGCCGACAACAGCGAGCTCCAATCTTCAACTGTTGATCAAAGGACCGTCGGAGCAAACGCTCGAATATGACCTTAACGGGAATATGACCAGCGACGGCACAAACACATATCAGTGGGATGCCGAAAACCGACTGATTCAGATAAATTATCCTGGTACGGGCAATAACAGCCAGTTTTCATTTGATGGTCACGGTATAAATGTAAAAATCATCGAATTAACAGGTGGCAGCATTACGAGCACAAGGCAGTTCATTTGGTCCGCGAATAGCCGGGAGGAATCCCGAGACTCTAGCGGTACTTTGCTTGGTCAATATTTCAGCGGAGGTCAGAGCTCAGGTGAAAATCATTATTTCTATTCAACAGATTTCCTAGGATCAATAACCGAACTCACCGACGCCACCGACAATATACAAGCACAGTATTCCTACAATCCGTTTGGTCGTCCAACGAAGTTGCAAGGGACTTCGACGCCAGATGTCCAATATGCAAGCTATTACTTTCACGGTCCGAGTGGTCTTAACTTGACCGTAAATCGTGCTTACTGCGCGGCGTTAGGAAGATGGATAAATCGAGATCCCATTGGTGAAAGTGGTGGTGACAACCTATACGGGTACGTAGAGAATAATCCGATTAGTTCTATCGATCCACTTGGTTTGCAAACATTTGACCTGCACGCTTGTAAAGGACGCTCAAACTTCAGCGGCCCGCCTCAGCAATTTAGTGGCCCGCCAGGGCAAGATCCCCCCCAGCCGCCTCCAAACTTTCCGCCCCCGCCTCCTCTAAATCCTCCCGGCGATGGGGGTATCGGCACCGGCGTCGGTGGTGGTTCAGGGAACTGGCACTATGGGTTAATTGGTACATATTTATCACAGCCACATTCACATCTAGATAATGGCTTGGTTGGTGGTCTTCTTGGCACAGGAGTTGGTTTGTACACCTTTGGTGGCTATATATATAGTTACATTTACCTGAGTCCAGTCCTCGGAGTTGGCGGAACCCTTTTAGGCAGAACTTACGACAAAGTTGGCGGCTCTTGGAATAGCAATAACATTATTCGATTCGGCTGGTCATGGGGCAATTATATGCAAAAGAGATACATGCTGCGCTTCGGGTTTGGACCAGTGCCTCCGAAAACTATAGACCCGTTCCTTAGAGAGCTGTTGAACCTTATTAAACATTGGCATGTGATGTGATACCAGCAGACAGTTAAATACAACGGAGTTAAGTTTCTTGATCTGGAGAAAATTCAAAAAGTACTTGAGCGGCATTTTTTCCCGAAAGCCGATCTCACGAGACGAAGCCGCAGATCTCATTGATGAATTTGCTGAAATGCGCTGGACGTGGTCAGAGGATTTCGACCTTCCTCTTAGTGGTAAATTTGAAGATTCGCTGCTGCAGCAATGTGCAGCTGAATTTTTTGAGGTGAAGATAGATTTCGAGGAGAATTTTCATGCGACAAATGGGAAATTAACCAACGAGAATTATCTTCACCTAAAAAAACTGAGTAAGAGATTACGAGAGGCGGGTCTTAGCTCTCAAGCAGACAACGAATAGGGGGTCTGGGGATCAATGGAACGGAAGGCGGCGCTAAGTGTACGGGATTGAGAGCATCGATAAGGTTTGGACCGAGTGGATATGTCAGTTCCGAGGGATCCATTCTCTTCATTTGATTCTCGCAACTCCCAAAGGAAACTCATGAAGCGCCGGGAAGGATTCATCGCTAGAGGCTAGTCGCTCGTCACTAAACTGACGCGGGCAAATCCGGGGCAAAATAATCATAATTCGACGAGACTGCGTTAGCTGACGGAGAAACCACTGGCTGCGACACCGAGTTAACAGGCAGCGAAAACGTCTGGGGCTGCGTCGAGAATGTCTCTTGCGCGCTTTGATAGGCTTTGCGCAAGTGACTTCGGCTGATGTGCGTATACAGTTGAGTGGTGACAACTGATGAATGACCAAGCAGCTCCTGCACGGCTCTCAAGTCCGCCCCATTTTCCAAAAGATGGGTAGCAAAGCTATGTCTAAGCGTATGTGGCGAAATCTCTTTCCTAATATTGGCTTTCTCAGCCAATCTTTTGATTACTTGCCAGACCACCATCCTGCTTAGACGCTTACCGCTTAGATCTTTAAGCAAAGGTTCTACGCGCCTGTTTGGTGTTTTCTGCCCCTTCCCGTGAACTTTTGCACCAAACGCAACTTCTTGCTTCAAAGCCTTCGGACGCCCTGGCTTTCTCGCAATTTGACTCAACGCAAAAGCCGCCGCGACTTCATCAGCTAACTCTTTTTGATAAGCCTTCAAAGCATTTAGAGCCTGAACTCCAAACGGCACTATGCGCTCTTTCGATCCTTTACCAGTGCAGCGCAAATGCTGTTGGCTCAAATTGATATCTTTGATATCCAGGTCAACCAACTCAGAAACACGCAAACCGGCGCCGTACAACAATTCTATGATCAAACGATCTCGTGCTTTGAGCGCGCACGCAAGCATCGCAGACACCTCATCTGGTGTCAGTATCTGAGGTAAGTGTCTCGATCGTTGAGGATTGTTGAAAGACTCTGTCGGATTGAAATCTATAAAACCCATATTCTTCTGCCAGGCGAACCATCCTCGCAAAGTCGCAAGAATGCGAGCAAGCGACGACGTTTTATGACCTTTTGCTTTAAGTGCTGCCAGGTAACGAGCGATATCACTGCGCTGCAGTGACTTGCCGTTTTGCATTTGCGCGCCGGCTCCAGCAACACCAATAAAGGCTTTTAAATCGCGCTCGTATGCCAGCTGGGTGTTCTTTGACAAACCCCGGTCTTTTGCAATATATTCAAGATATCGGGAGAGGGTATCGTGAATATCCGCGCAGGGTGCGGTATTTACGAATTGTTGTCTTGTCGACTGCACAAATCGTTCCTGGTATCTCGCAAGGCGGTTCGAACAAAATTGTTCGCCCCGACCTCATGACATCAAATTGTATTACTGTATATATAATACATACACTGTCAAGACACTGCCACTGGATACGATGACCAAATTCGCACTGTATCTGGTGCCGGTCAGAATTATCAGCCAGTCTTATTCTGCATTGACAATGGGATGCGCCGAAGCACTGGGGTGTCCAGGCAGCCAGTGAAAAGATTTTTCAATTGATTGTGAAAGCAATTTTGGTTTATCAAGTGGTGCTGCCACTTTAAACTGAAAAGTCCTCGGTCTGTCTGAACCGATATCACCCAGCACCGGCAGCGTAGGCAGTCTCTGTAGGCGCCCAAATGTCGCCACTGTGACAAATCGCTGCAAGGTAATGTTACGAGAAGCACCGCCAAAAGCTCCGCTGAGGAAGCTCTCGCTGACTCGTGGAATGCGCCCTGCCACTTTCATGTCCATCACGCCGGATTTCAAATTAGCTTTGCCACCAGCCCACAAACACAAATCATCGGCGTTAAATTTCAGACTTTCGAATGAGAGAATGCCGCGTTCGACAGCGAGCGCACCACTTATTTCTCTGAATGTACCTGTTCGAGTAGGCACCACGCTTTCTAATAGATTGTTGAGATTGAAGCCAAAGATGCCTTGATGGAGAAGATTCACACGCGTCAATTGTGTCTCGAGATGGCCAAAGCGGGCTATGAATCCTTCGCCGACAGCGAATTCGATGTGTCCATTTAAATTGGCGATTGACTCTTTATAGGTCTTACCAGAGGTATTGAAATCAAACAAACCATCGATGGAACCAGTAATTTCTCCGGCTCGTGAAAATAATTGCTCGGAGATTTCTGTAGCCTTTAAATTGGTGAATGTTCCTTTTGCGTTGATGCTGTTTTTGCGAACATCGAGAATAGCAGTCCAATCGACGGTGCCTCCAGCAACCTCCGCCTTGCCGTCAGTCAGTTGAATATTTGCTTGATTTTTTTCAGTCTTTTCAACAAGAGTGACGTTCGCGTGCAATTTTTTCGCAAGCGATCCGCCAAACTTCATTTGCGGCAGTTCCAAAACAGCGAGAATATTTTTCGCCATAGATTCGCCGCTTAAAGACTCCGGCATGCTAATTACGCCAGTCAAATCTTCAACATTCATGCGCGGAATACAAATTTTAGTCATCGTAATGTTGCCGCTTGGATGTAAATCCGGAACGTTTCCACCGAGATTGAATTTACCTTCGACAAATCCAGTCGCGTCCTCTTTGCTCAAGGACGGATCAATAATACTGAGAAGTCTATTAGCCGGAACCGGACTCTGAGTGACAACCGAAACATTGACTGCGCGGCTGTCTGCACTGCCTTGACCGTCGTTACCAAATAAAACACCCGTACCCAGCTTTCCGGAAACTAGTAGCACCGAATCGCCTATTTGCACTTTCGCCGATTGCAATTCGCAGCTGTCTTTGTTCGCTCGAACTACACCGTCTACAACGAAAGTCTCGCGTGCAGGTTGGTAGAAGATGCCCAGCGGCGTTTCGATAGATAGTCTGTCTGAGGGGTCAGCTTTGAGATTGAAAACTACGTGGCTGTCGTCGCCATTCGATTCAAAATCGGCGGTCAAGTCCAACGGATCTTGAGAATGCATATTAAGCTGCCATTTTTTGAATTGCACCCGCATTGGTGGCAACATCTGAAAAATGTCTTCTGGCGTCAACGAAGCCGTTAAATTAGTCTTCCAGAGCGGTTTTGGCTCCATGTACTTCATTACGGAACCAGTCAAAAGAAAAGCTGTTTTCTTGAAGGTTCCTTTCAAATCCTTAAATACTAAATTATTGCCACTTGTAGCGATGACACCATTAATATGCTCAACTGGCATATCTGGCTGCAAGACTTTAGCCGATACATCGTGAAGAGTCACAGTGCCGTTCAGCGCCACCTTTTCTCCTCTGAACTGGCAAGCAATGTCGGTAGCTGTGCGTCCCTTCACCCCAAAGATACTGTTTTTATGCAAAAAGCCAAGATAGATTTTTTTCAATGGTGCAGGCATTATTGCCGAAGACAAATAATAGTTGACCTCAGAGAGATCGATGCCCGCTGTTTTAATGCGCAGGTCCGTCAAGGCAGCTGCACGGGACAAATTTGTAATTGTTAGACTGGTATGAATTCTGTCTTGATTGGAAATAAAGGTAACGTCATCAAGCACGAGATTATCGTTTTTATAAACAATCAAGCCACTATCAGCGCGCAAAGGTTTTTCCATGCCGGGCGGCTTATAAAACATGTCTTCTGGAACAGCTTGAAACATTAGCGACGGACCATTGCGCGGACCCTTGATGTGCAAATCGAGAGACGAAACTGTGCCATACAAAAAATTCTCTGAGAAAAGAGGGACTTTGATTTGCAATAGCCTCATCAAGGCGCCAAGCTGAGCCAAATCCAGATGCCTGGCAGTCATATGCCAGTCCAAATAAGGTGTCTTTTCCAGCCCCGTATAGCCAACCAGCGAATAAGAGCCTGCGGCAATTTTGCCATCGAGCCGCTCTAGCTCGAGCTTTTTGCCGTTCCAGTGAAACTTACCATTGACACCACTCATGGTGATGACACGATCTCTAGCTAGAATACAGAAGTTATGCACTGAGCCTTCACCAGCGGTGACACTACGCATAGGTGTCGTATCCACAGTGCCATTGGCTTCAAGTTCGCCTGCGACCACATATCTCTCTTTGTTCGGAATAGAGAAAACCTGGCGCAAGTCTTGGCTGATGTATTTTGAACCAGTAGCGCTCTTGCGCAATTCGGACAGCTGCATGTGCCGAGCGTCAAATTTCAAATGAGAAATTGAATCTTTCAGGTCAATAAAGCCTGAAGTTGCTACCGTGCCACGAGCAAGAGGCAGACAGCCCTCCACAATTTCCAGCCTTTTGCCTGGAATAATCTTGAATTTTCCGGTTAATTGCGAAGTATCTTGTAAACCAAGAAGCGTCATCATTGGCGCAAGATGAGCCGCATTGCGCATGATAAAAGGCTTTAGTGTAAGTCCATTGGTGTCAACATTGGTGACTATCGAATCGTCATTACCGGAACCAGATGCACTGATAGCGATATCAGCTGCGCCCGCAAAACTGTCTGGATCGACGTCTATTTCTCCGCGCTTAGTCTGAATTTTGCGGCTTTTTTGATCAAGCATGCCCGTTAGATCGCTCATACGCTTGATGCGTCCAGCCACCTCAGCTTTATATTCACTGCGTTTGAGCTTCCAATTTTTGATTTGACCGCGCGATTTCAGTTCAACGTTGCCAACCTTAAAAATCAGATCATGCCAGCTCAACTTTTCGCGATCAATATAAACAGTAGACTCAGAGGCCGCATGAGGAGCCGACACAGTACCCATTGAAGGTGCCGTTAATACAAAATCGGTGGCTTTGATATTGAGTTTTGCAGTCATTCCTTGCTCGAAGATACCGGAGCCTTTCAATTTGACATCAAAAGAACCTGTCATGAGAGGCATTTCTGATTTTGCTTTAGCCAATGTTTGAGAAACTGCAGGTTCTGGCGGAGGAACGGACAAACTGCCATTGGCGACAGCTTCCTGAGCTGGCTTCATCTCAAAATGGGGTTCTATATCAGCAACTGCTCTAACGAAAGGCGCGAAGTCCTCAAGATTTAAATGTTCGACATCGGTTTCGAAATTATAGGTATTGCCTTTCCAATTTTTAGGACCGCCACCAATTCCCGTGAAACTAAATTTGGTGACATAAGCTGGACGTTTTAAGACGAAAGACAGATGCACTGGTGTCTGCTTGTTCTTGATTGGATAAACAAGCTGTAAATGCGTGTCTTCAATGGTGAATGGCTGCCAGGCTGGTCCACGTGCTTGCGCGCGATCGACAAAATGAACGATACCGTGGTCCGCTTCGACAAAACGAATATCATTGTCCATCTCCAGCAGGTCGTCAAAATTCCAATTATTTTTTTTGAGCCGCACTGCCCAGACTTCTGGTTTTGTAAATTGCACATGGCGAATGATCAACTGCTTTTTCAAAAGCGGAACGAAAGCAATCCCCATCTCAGCGTGAGCAGCTTTGAAAAAATTGGAGCCATCCGTTTCAGTAATCAAAAGTTGATTGGTCTCAACAGCCAAACCGTTTTGACTTAAATTCCAGGCAAGATGCCCCAGCTTCACATTGCGATGAAGTAAATAACCTAGCTGCGTTTGTAAAAACGGTTTCGACCAGTCGATGTTCGAAATGAACGCAAGGCCAAATAAAACAGCAACGAATAAAAACCAGACCGCAATGAATTTATAGGCCAGAGAATATTGTGTGACTGCTTCCAGCTCACCGGTGTGTGGCTTTACATCGTCCGCACTCTGAGATTTTTCATCCAGGAGAGCAGGCGATTCAATAGATTTGCTAAGTGATTCTTCAGTTGCCACTTGATCGGTCGTTGACAAAAGGCGGTCGGAAAAACACTAAGACGCAGCCACCGGCTGCAAACCATCTTCTTGAGATCCATTGAGCGACGCGTGTAAAATTGGTCTCAAGTGGTCAGGTGGATACTTGCAATCATAAGCATTTTCCAGCCTTACCGCCATTTTCTAACACTAATACTTCACATATTTGACACTATCGAAGATGTAAAGCTCGAGACTCTAACAGAGATGGTTTTCATAGGCATAGCGCACAAGCCCCGCTCGACTGCCGAGGTTGAGCTTTTTACGCAAACGGCTAACGTGGACTTCAGTCGTTCCCTCAGTAATATGGAGAGCTTCAGCGATTTCTCGATTGGATAAACCGAGCGCTACCTTCCGCAAAACTTCGATTTCGCGTGTACTTAATTTCACCCGAACCTTTTCACGACTCTCAGTGCGCTCGGTCAACTCCTTGGTCGAATTGACCACTGTGCTGAGCTGGCTACACAATTCGGTCAGCTTATCGATGCTGGTACTTTGTGTTTCAACGATTTGATAAAGCCTGGCCTGGCTTATCGCAATCGATAATTGATTGGCAATTCGCGACAAAAGATTGATCTCGCTGACCGTCCAGATCCGTGCGTAATCGCACTGGTCCAGGTGCAGAAGACCAAGCAATCTGCCTCTGTAAACGAGAGGAACCATAATTAAGGAAAGAATGTTGCTTTGCACTAACACTGATTTGATGTCTTTGGCAAAAGGAAATGTGTCCTCCTGCATCACAACTAGTGGTCTGCGCTCGCCAATATCAAGCAAGAGGTCGTGGTAACGCGCAAACAACAAGCTTTTATCAGAGATGGAAGGCAACGAGCCGTTTGTCAACTGGCGGATAATTTTCATACTGCTGGTTGGATCTGACGTCAAACAAAGAATCGCTCGCGAAATGCCAAGCTCACTCGAAAGGCTCGAAACCGCTTTCTCAACGATGTCTTCAAGATCCAATGAGCCATGAATTGAAACAATCAAGCGATTTAACAGCGCTTCGTCTTTTGATGCTTGTTCAAAGCGCTGGTACGTTTCGCGCAAATTCTCAAGCAACATCGCTCGTTGCAAATTTGTAGTAATAGTTCGGGGAAGAAACTTTTGATACTCGCCGATTTTCGGCAGATAATCGCTCGCTCCGGCGATCAGAACTCTAAGCGCAAGCTCGGGGCTGTCCTGCGCCGTGATCACAATTATTGGACAATGAGGCACTTCCTTATGCAAAGCCTGGACAAAGTCCGTCCCTGTATAGTCGGGCAGGTCATAATCGGTGACGATGACGTCGAAGGCTGTTTCTCTAATCTTATTCAAAGCCTCCTCGCCAGACCGTGCTGTCTCCACCCCATAGAGATGGGATTGGCCGACAATTGACTTGCGACAAAGTTCAAGCTCCCTGTCCGAGTGCTCAACTAGCAACACTATACGTTCGCTTGGCTCAATTGGAGTTAGTTTGCTTTCGTCAACCATAGATTCCATAGAATGAGTGCCCCCTAAATCTCATGTGCCCGGAAACAGCACTCCAGTAAAGCCTAAAAAGCTGCACAACATAGGCGTTCCAATAAAGAATTATGGTCCACCCTATAGACGACCTTATACACCAAACTGCTATAAAAAGAGAAGTGTCAGTCTTCTAGACAAGGACCTGAAATCTCGTACGCCTTCGCTGATTCATTAGAACGCACCTCACCAAAGCCCCCCCAGAAACTGAAAGTGAGAGTTGGTCGGCTTACGAGATAAAAAAAGAGAGCAGCCTACCCCTCCGGCTGCTCTTTTTCTTTGGATTTTTGCATTCTTCTAATTAATTGCTAACCACGATGGCGACCGCGAAAATTGAATTGCGCTCTTCGGCGCCTGGTAATCGCCATAAAGGACTCTTCAGGGCGACTATCTTCAGTTTCTTTGCAGCTTTCAGGAAGATTATCGTCATCAAGCCGCACGATCAACGAAGTCAAAATTGTCTCTACCTGTTTCCCAGTTACTTGCGCATCGGCAACGACTTTTTTCAGCGCAAAATTGAAAGTCAGCAGCAATGGCGGCATCGCATAAGTGTCCATGGCCACCGAGCTGTGATCGACCGGCATATCGAGATTACTTTGTTCGACATTGACCGGACTAATGCCAAGCTTCGTCGAAATGACGCCACGACCATCGCTCAACTGAATATCTCGAGGCAAATCTCCCACATACGGTTCGAGCCAATCTTGAGCATCCTCACACTCAATTTGAAAGAAAGCAGCAACTAAAATCCGCCTGTGATGCATTAGCACCAGGCCGCTTTTTGCAAACAAATAAGTGCCATTAAACTTCGGTTCATAACCGATATCACGCACAAAACGTGAACAGAGCGCGTCATCAATTGGTTTTCCCAATAGGGCCGAAACTCTCTCATATGTATTTAGCATCGATTTATTTTGCCTTCGAAATTATTTCTGAGTTTCAGGGGCTACAGGAACTGATATAGCGGTAGGCATGGTTGGCACAAACGTTCTTTCAATTCCTGGCACATCCACAAACAGCAAAGCAGTCATTGTCGCGATGCACAAAAACGCATAAGCGAGAAAACCCTTTTGACGAAACAATTTTTCAGGAGTCTGAGCCGGACTATCGGCCATGAATCCAAGCTTGATATACCAGGTGATAAAACCAGCGATAAGCGGCGTGGCGAGAATCAATTCCATTCGATACCGCACCAAAAAGATACCGAAGAAAAGACCAAACGCCACACCGTAATAAGTTATACAAATCAACAGCTTTTCTTCGCTGTAATATTTAAATGACTTTCGATAAGCAGCTGCCCGTTCAGGATCATTGATTCGACGAAATTCGGCAAAACGCTTTACGGCCATAAAAAAAGCACCAACCATCCAATAAGCGGCTACCAGAGAAACTGGAGGCAAAACCTGAATGCCTGTGGCGTACCAGCCAAGCATCAAACGAAGTGGATTGTTGACAGACTCTGACAGCACGTCCAAATAAGGTTTGTCTTTTGTTCTAACTGGCGGAATGTTGTAGAGACACCCCATAATCCAGAGCGTCACCACAATCAACAAAACTTGCTGATTAACAAGTGATGCCACCCAAAATCCTAGAACACCAAAAAACAACCACTCGGCATATGCAATTTTTAGATTAACCAGGCCGCACGCGATCGGTCGATTTTTTTTGAGCGGATGAAGTCTATCCTGCTCGGCATCTAAGATTTCATTGAGTACATAGTAACTGGACGCAACGAATCCCATGGCGAGAAGCGCAAGCAAACAATGAGGAATAATCGACGCCGTAATCAAAGAATGATCAGCATAAATGGCGACAATTATGCCCGGAACAACAAATACATTTTTAAACCAGTGATCAAATCTAGCAATTGCCACGTACGGAGCGATCGATGTTAGCGTCAAGTTCATTTTATGCTTCTTGTTTTCGGTTTCTTGCTGATTTGATGGCCGATTCATTCTGTATTAATGCCAAAAAGTCGGGCTGCACAATCTGTTGCAACCTTTTGCTGCCCAAGTCTTTATACCCAGCTTACGAATTTGGTTCAATAACAAGCGGGTTGTCTTGCAACTTCAACCTATAGACGCGATACATCCCAACAATAGTCAAAATCATTAGCAACTCAGCCCAGAGCGTAAACGGTTGCACACCAACAGCACTGAAATTGGGAAGAGCCAGCCCCATAATCCAGCTCAAAGCAGGAAAGCCCATGGTCAAACAAATCAAGCTCAAGGATAGGAATTTGCCTAATTGCAATTTGTGGTGCTTTGACCAGCTCCAAATCCATGCGCAAGGCAACAAAACCATCGAGTAATCATGCACAAATGTATAAGGCGAGACGATGGCGCTTGCAACGATTAAAAGCGAAAAACAGGGAAACTCAAAATCCAAATCCACTTTGGCAAGCTTTGCTTGCTCCTTGAACCAGAACCAGGCGCCGATAATAAAAGCCAGACCAAGCCGCAGATTGGACATACTTTGAGTGAGGAAAAAATCGCGAAATGGCAAGTAAGCAAGTTGACCGCGAATATTCTGAAAATATTCCGGTTTAAATGTATAGGTTTGATTCATCGCCTTCGGAAACTCAAGAACATTTTGCAGACCAAGCAATGCCACCGAGAGCAACATCAAAGCGCCAAGACTTACTCCCAAGGTAGCCACCAACTTCCAGCGACTACTTGCTAGAGCAGGCAGCAACTGTAAAGGCATATATTGAAATTTGAAAAGATACGGAATCAAGCTCAAGCAACTGGCCATTGCATTTCGCCGTTTCCAGTTGAGAGCATAAAGGCAAGCCGCTGGAAAAAGAAATATCGAAGTATTGCCTAATAAAAAACCCTGCCATGTTGGGAAACAGCCAATTACAAGAATTGCAGCGATGACAATGTGCATCCATCCATCGTCTTTAAAAAGAAAATAGACTGCCACCAGATTAGCCACCAGTCCAAGCGCGCAAAAAAGGACGAAACTATCACGCAAACTGAGCATGACCAGCAGTCCCATCAATAGAAAAAAGTACGGCGGATAAGGGCAATAAAGAGGATGCACATCCGCGTTCGGTTTAATCAAATCATTGTAGACAATGAGCTGAGCAGCCGTGTCGTAAATATGAACCGGGTGGGCAAAATTTTGTTGAGCGAGAACACCCGCCAGATAATAACAAACAAAATCAGCCACAGGCGTTGGTCGAGCGATGCCGCAGGGAAGCAACATACCATCGAAAAACAATTTGAAAATCGCTATGTAAGCGATCGTTCCGACCATAGCTGTGACTGTAATAACAGTCACCCACAAAAATCCTTCCGGCTTTCGCAGCAGCTCGAGAAAGCTCTTAACTAATTCTTTCAATCGAGTCCTACTTCTTCTTGACCAAAGTTATAATGCATCAGCATTTCGTCTCTTTTAAATACCCGGTTTTATCCGAATCTATTGAAGCACCTTTTTGTTACCGGGGCGGAGGGGAACAATGCAGATAGTTGAAGCCAGCGAAATTTATCAGTCAAACGCCATTGAATTTGCTTAGACACATATATCGCAGAAAACAAAGAGTGGCTCTTGCAGCTCTGTTCTTGCTCGCCTCATGCTGGAGTGTTTGGCCGGCTACTGCAAGCAGCGATGCCGGGGAAGAAAAGCGCATTGAAGCGCTGGAACAACAGTTCTTTTCGCAGACCTACAAATCTGATTCAGACGACACAAGACTCGCAAGAGTCGAAGACATGCTCTTCAATCATGCGCGCAGTGGCTCCACGGGTGAAAGACTGGCGTCACTGGAAAACGCTTTAAGTGATATCAAGTCCAGTACTAAAGCGCCGCCAGCTAAAACCAACAGCAGCACTACTACCAGCAACGGTAGTACCAGTTCCAGCACAGGCAACGATAGTCGATATCGACATTTTGCTGATATGGACGAGCAAGATGAAGACGGCGATGGTTTCAACAGCCAGGCATCTAATTTCTACAATCAAGCTTCGCCAGGCGGTCAACCCCGGGAAGCTTCGTCTCCCGTGGCCAAATCAGGAACCCTTGTAACGCAGCAATTAGCGGCAATGGAGACCCAGATTTTTGGTAAACCAAATCTGAAAATGCCTTTGCTCAATCGTGTCAAGAAACTGGAGCAAAACGTTTTATCCAGTCGCACCGACACTTCCAGTATGTCCTTACCAGACAGAATTAAAAATCTGTGGACCAATTTAAACTCACCCAGCGCCACCACAGGCAATGGCACAAAAAACAAGACACCAGTCGCAACATCAGCCGAAGATTCTGCACCACCGCCAACGACAACCACCGCGCGTAAACGACCGCAGGCAAAAGCAGAAGACGACGACGTCTCCGATGATCAGGCGATGGCTGAGTATTTGCAAAAATTGAAGAAAGGCCCATCAGTGAGTGCAAATGCTTCGTCGAACGGCAAACGAAACAGTCGCAGCGCGAACAAATCTGGCTGGGTAGACGATTCTGAAATGCCATCAAAAGGTTTAGACCCCGATTATTCATCCGATGACGACAATCCACCCATAGTCGTGGGCGGCAACAGCTCCATGTCAAGCATGCAAGCACAGGGGTCTGTGCAGAATTTCAGCTCGGGCATGGGCATGAATATGGGCGTTCCCAATCAAAGCCCCGGTCTTCTCTCTAAACTAGGTCAAGCACTCAGCGGTGGAAACAATCCTTATGGCTATGGCGGAATGTATGGCTCTCCCAACATAATGCCGTACGGTTACGGGGGCATGAGCCCCTATGGAGCAGGACTTCCCTACGGTGGAATCAGTCCGTACGGCGGCTATGGAGGTTTGAATCCATACGGCGGCTACGGTATGACGCCACCAGTGATGGGACCACCGCTTGGAGGCATTGGTGGGTACGGCAATGTCTCACCATATGGCGTGGGTGGACCGCGCGGCGGAAATCCTTATGGCATCAATCCTTACGCTGCAAGCCCGCAACCCTACGGTTATGGCGGAGTCGTCAGACGCTTCTAAAACTTTAGACACCCTTTCCGGTCATACGGATGGGATTGCGCCCACGTTGAATATAGACATTGGTCAAGCGCGTATGCTTGACTTCCTTGATTCCATCCAATTCTGCAACATATGGCAGACATTCAGGATTGTATTCAATCTTGCCCACAACATCGCCAGCGGCATCGAAGAAACGTCCTTCAATTTCGTACTCGCCGTCAGGAAAAGAGTCAATTTTAGGATTGACGAAATAGCCGACATAGTTGCGTGCCGGAGTAAAGATTTTGACGGTAGTTTCAGCCATTTGCCGCTCCAGATTGATAAGTCACGCCTATTATCACTCAAAGTTATAGCAAATAAAAATATCTGCCTGGACATTTGTAGGGATCAACAGCATTGATGAAGTCATTTAGAGGGAACAAAGCCAGTGGAGTCACAATCTTTTGTGACCAACGACCAACTTCGTGTGCAGGGCGACATAACCTTGGCATCACCCAAGAAATTGAAGTTTGCATATTTCGTTGACGTCCGCATTATTGCTCGATGCACAGTCTTTTGAATCTACAAAACAAATATTAGGAATATCTGGAAAGTCTATTCAAAATCTGTGTTAAGAAATTGCAGAAACGGATTGCGCATGAGGGATAATCGTGGAGTGTCGTGGTTAAGTAGAACAGGTTCTAATTAATGTAGAACCTTAATATCAAGAGCGCTATGAAGGAGTTTGCCAAATGTCCTACACCATAGTTGCCGATGTCTGTGAAGGTATCGGAGATTGCATCCCAGTCTGTCCCGTTGAATGTATTTCATGGGTAGACGGGAAAACAAATGCAAAAAGTACGAAATACACAATGATTGATGATTCAACCTGCATCGATTGCGGCGCTTGCCTTTCGGTATGCCCAATCGAAGGAGCGATCCTTGATGAGTGGAAGCCCGAACTTCAAAAACCATAAATTTTTGAAAGTTGTGCTCGTCGTCTGAGCTTCCAACTCCACAAGAGGAAGAACTCTAGCGATTTGTAAAACGTTAAGAATGTCACACACCATGTCTCCAACCGAGGCATGGTGTTGTTGTAATGAGCTGCTGTTAAGTCAAGGAAGAGCCATGGGAGCAGGTTTTACAACTGATTTCGCAAAATAACTGGACTTTAATAAAACGGGACAAAACGCCCAGCATGCTTATCGCGGCGACAGCTTGAAATCTTATCAAGCACGTCTAAAGCAGGTGCCATGAGCAGTTGTGCTATCATCTACAAACACCAAAAATTAGGTAAAAACGGAAGAAGCTTAAATGGCACTTTTAGCAGAGAAGAAAAAAGAAATTATCGACGCCCACCGCACCCACGGAAAGGACACTGGTTCACCGGAAGTGCAAGTTGCAATGTTGACTGTCAGAATCAATGAATTGACAGACCACCTGCGCACTCACACAAAAGATTTCCACAGCCGTCGTGGCTTGCTGATGCTGGTCGGGAAACGCCGTCGGCTTTTGCAATACATCGGTCGCGAAAGTCAAGAACGCTACCGCGCTTTGATCGAAAAGCTCGGATTAAGACGATAGATTATAAATGGGCGGGCCGCCAGGCTCGCCCATACGTTTATATAGCAGCCGCGTTAGAAGCGCTGCAGGCATCATATTCGACTCAGTCAATATTCCGGTTCCATATCACGGTTCACCACGATGGTGCGCCTGCATATTTTATCGATTGAAATTCTGAGCCAGCGAATCCGCTTTAGCAACTGTCAACGAACAGGATTAACCAGGTAGGTAATAACATGGACACAATGACTGCCAGTCAGACCACATCGTTCGAAATGGACGGCAAAACAATTGAACTTCGCACCGGCCGTATGGCTAAACAAGCCTCCGGCGCTTGCGAAGTATATTGCGGCGACACAATGCTTTTAGTTACAGCAACTGCAAGCAAAAGCGCTCGTGAAGGCATTGATTTCTTCCCTCTACTAGTAGATTACGAAGAAAAGCTCTACGCAGTCGGTCGCGTTCCTGGAAGTTTCGGTCGCCGTGAAGGCAAAGCTCCTGACAAAGCCATTTTGACAAGCCGTTTGATCGATAGACCAGTGCGTCCGTTGTTTGAAGAAGGCTATAGAAATGATGTTCAAATCGTCGCTACAGCCATGAGTGCCGATCAAGAAAATCCAACAGATGTTCTGGCCATGCTTGGCGCATCAGCGGCATTGGAGTTGGCCGGTCTGCCATTTAAGGGACCAATCGGCGCAGTTCGTGTCGGTCGTATCAATGGCAAGTTAATCGCCAATCCAACTTATGAACAATTAGACGAATCCGACTTAGATTTAGTTGTTTCCGGCACCGCTACTTCCATCATGATGGTTGAAGCTGGTTGCAAGTTCATCTCCGAAAGAGACATGCTGGCTGCTATTGATTTCGGTCACAACTGGATCAAAAAACAAGTTGAGATCATCAAGAACTTTGCCCGTGCCAACGGCGCACCAAAGAAAGAATTTGCAGCTCCCGAAGAAAATACTGAATTAAAAGAGCTAATCAAAGCGACCGCCACCGAAAAGCTTAAAGCTTCTATGAATGGCGTCACCGACAAAGCAGTGCGCAACAAATTCATCGATGAAGTGCATGCTGACGTCAAAGCAGCAATTGCTGCTTTAGGTCCAGATCACCCACTGGCATCAGTGAGCAGCGGCAAGATGAAAGAGTACGTCGAATTGCATGAAGCAGATTTGATGCGTGCTCAAGTTCTTGATACTGGTTTGCGTGCTGATGGTCGTCGTTGTGAGGAAATCAGACCAATCACTGTAGAAGTCGGCGTTCTGCCACGCACCCACGGCACTGGTCTCTTTACCAGAGGCACAACTCAGGTGTTGTCTATAGCCACTCTCGGTATCGGCAGCGATGCTCAGCGTCTCGATTCGATCGATCCACAAACCGAAAAGCGCTACATGCACCACTACAACTTCCCAGCCTTCTCGGTTGGTGAAGTAAGACCAAGCCGTGGTCCTGGTCGTCGTGAAATTGGTCACGGAGCGCTGGCCGAACGTGCATTGATTCCTGTGTTACCAACACAAGAACAATTCCCTTACACAATCCGAGTTGTTTCAGAAGTACTTGAATCCAATGGTTCTACCTCTATGGCTTCGACTTGCGGTTCGAGTCTTGCTCTAGCCAACGCTGGCGTGCCAATCTCGGCAACTGTTGGCGGTATCGCCATGGGCTTGATTTTGGAAGGAGATCGCTTCGCAGTCCTTTCCGACATTCAAGGTCTGGAAGACTTCCTGGGCGACATGGACTTCAAAGTTACCGGTACCAAAGACGGTATCACCGCCATGCAGATGGATATCAAAATCGAAGGCATCTCGCTTGCCATCATGAGTGTCGCTCTCGATCAAGCCAAACGTGGTCGCATGCATATCATTGAAAAAATGGAAGCTGTCATGCCATCGCCAAACAAGGAACTCTCTCAGTGGGCACCAAGAATCCTCACGATTCAAATTGATCCTGAAGACATCGGCACGGTTATTGGACCTGGTGGCAAAATGATTCGTCGAATCATTGAAGAAACCGGTGCCACCATCGACATCGAAGATTCTGGCATCGTCCTCATCGGCTCTGTCGAAGGAGCTGGTGGTGAAGCAGCTAGAGACTGGATATTGCGCCTGGTAAAGCGCATCGAAGTGGGCGGAGTCTATGAAGGTCGTGTGACACGAATCATTCCTATGGGCTGCTTCGTTGAAGTGTTGCCAGGAAAAGAAGGCATGGTGCATATATCACAACTCGAAAACCGCCGCGTCGAAAAAGTTGAAGACGTGGTAGCAATCGGTCAAAAAGTAGTCGTGAAAGTGCGCGAAGTCGATGAACGCAACCGCGTTAATTTGACAATGAAGGGTGTCACTGACGAAGAGAAGGCTGAATTCGGTATCGCTCCTACACCAGCTTCAGCCGGTGCAGCAACAGATTCGGAAGGTTAATCGCAAGGCTTTAGAGCCGCGTTTTGCTGAGAACAGTGAAAACAAAATTCGAAGCTGATCACAAAAATTCAGGGCGCAAGCTTGATGTTGAGACAACAAATCTCAATTTCGAAAGCTTGCGCCTGGAGTCGTTGTTATGGGCGTGCTGTTTTGTCGTACCGATTATTTGGCTGAGCGTCACGTCTGAGGTCCAGGCTAAAAAACACACGGCAACAATTACGAAAAAAACAACGACCCACGCAAGCGCTGCAAGCACCACCCGAACAGGACACCCATTGCGAGCTAGCAGCGCGCCAGCAACTGAACGACATCACCACTCTGCCTCAGTAACTGATACACAGACTCACAAGAACCCAACCAAGAGCGTTAAGACCGTTCATATTATTCGCGACAAACACGGTCGTATCATCAGACGTGAAACTGTAGTTACAGTCGAAAAGGTGACAGGTCCACACAAACATCACGTTGCGTTGCAAAGAGAAGAGAAAGTGGTGACGGCCAAAGAAAAAATTGAGCCGCAATCACCGCCGGAGAATCAAGAATTACCATCTGAATACCACGACTTTCAAAAAGCCTATTCTCTTTATGACGAAGGCACGAATGCCAGACTTGCAGGCAATTATTCAGAAGCTGTCACGCATATCAGCCGGGCACTTAATCTGGTGCCAAGCAATGCCCACGGCGGTCCATCAGTCCTTGTCTTAAATATGGAATACGATCTTGCACAAGCAGCGGAAGGCTCGGGAGATCTACCTCTAGCTGCTCGTTATTATGCAAGAGCCTTGGCGGATCGACCAAACTTCCCCGAAGCAAGCGTTCACCTGGCTAGAGTACTGGCCCTAAGCGGAAAGCTGGACGAGGCGCTGCGAACCGCACGCGACGGCGTTGCCCACAGTCCAAATGACGCACGTACACATTCGATGCTTGCCCTGTTATTAACCAAAAATGGTCAAGGAACTGAAGCATCGATAGAAAGTAGAAAAGCACAAAGTTTACTCAGCTCGGGTAGCTCGAGAAGTTATATCCAGCCGGGCCCAGGCTCTTCTCCTTCCTTCAAGGCCAATACTCAAAATAGTATCTCCGGAAGTGGAATTGCCCCTGCCAGTTCAGCCGGTGCCGACGACGACACTGCTGGAACAAACAAAGGCAATTCTAAAAGTCCGGAAGACGAAGGCTTTATGCCTTAGCCGTTCTAGTTATTGTCGAGAGCTGGATCTTTGCGATCGATCACTGTCGTAGGCGTTACTGAACGTTCTTCATTCACCACAGTTCGAGTTGCAGTCTGCACTTTCTCTACTTTTTCTGTGGAGGCTTTGCTGGACTTCATAGCGACATATGCTTTAGGCGCACGTCTGTGAGCGACATGAACAACACGTCTGGGGTGCGAAACAGCCACAACTTTCGAAGCAGAATGAACCTGAGATTTAATCACAGTCGTGGGCACGATTGTTTTCTCAGTCTGCACGGTGGTTGTAGTCGATTCACTACCTGGAATAGCAACTTTCTCGTGACGTTCCATAATCATTGGTTCAACAACTTTTTCTGTTTCTCCACCAGAGGAAACTTCCTTGGTGCGTGAATAAACTGGCTTCATATAGCTGTCTAGTACAACAGGCGGTGCAGTCTGTGTCTCTGTAGTTTGTACGGTGGATGTGCTGACCGAGGGCGCTTCACCATCAGCCAGTGCCGGCAATGTGCTGAACCCAATGACGGCCAGTAATGACAAATAAGTGTGTGCGCGACTTTTCATTTCCAATCTCCTGTCTTCAATCTGCGTGCTGAATGTGACGTAGACAGAAATTAGTCGGTTCCGGATGAGCGCTGCAATTTTGCAAACGACCGTTCGTCCTTTAGTCATGGCAACGCTACATATTTATAGAGAGTTGCTGGCGAATTATTGGAGGTAATTTGAAGCTTGCTCAGTGGGATTGATTCGACCAAAGACATTTGATTTAACGGTTTTTCTTGACTCTAAATCCAATTGTTTCTGCAAGACTGGATCCAGAGCTCTTGCAGTCGCTTGCATGGGCGAGTCAAATCTTCCTCTTTGAGCATCGGCTGAATCATTGATCGAGACGGTAGCTGGATTTGGTTTAAAAGAAGAATTGCTGGACGGCGCGTCGTATTGGCGCACATAAAGGCTTGTGCCTTCCTCTCTTAAGTGGAAGCCGGTTTTCGGAGCAGAGTTGATTTGAGCGGCCAGATTAGCAGCAGCGGCCTGCGTTTCAAAAGCCTTTTGCTCAGCAACCTGGAAAGCCTCGGTACCACGGCCAGAATTCGTTTTGCGTGCGAAATAAGCATTATCTGCTTGCAAACTAATTTGGGCTTGAATTTGCTCTTCGGTATAGCGCGGCACCCATGTGTTCCCAACTTTGATCTTCGCGTTTCGCATGGCATAGATCGTTTGTGCATCTCCTGCCTGAGCCGCTTCGACCTCACCTTTATTGTAGAAATAGGTCTGACGCGCCTTGCCATCTATTAATATGTTCGTGCTATCTACGTCAGCCTGCCGAGTTATGCGATCTACGGAAGCGTTGCCGGTAGAAACCGCGTTTGCAGCTGTAGTGAATGAAGCACTGGCGTTAGGATCAGCCGGGGTCAGTTTCTCAAGAGCCTGACGACAGTACTCTCTCAATTTAATATCGTTTGAATTCTCAAACACGTACTGATATTCGAGTTTTGCATAAGCCAAATTAGCCATACTGGCCCATATATTGGCACGCCAATAACGCAAATTCAGGTCCCTCGGATTCTTACTAAGAGACTGTTGACAAGAATTCAGGGCCTCAGAAAATCGACCCAATTTATAAAGGCTTTCCATGGACTGAGGAGCTGGAGTTTGTGCCGCCAGAGCCGAGTTTGAGGCGAATATCAGGCATGAGAGGCAACCGAGCCAGACAATAACAGACGAGGTTGAAAATATGGCGCACCGTATCTGGTGTATTACCTTCATTTTTATCTGAATTCTCACAGCTGAGCCCCTACTGTTCAACCATCTGGTCGGTCAGTTTCCTATTTACAACTTACCCTAAAAAAGTGTAGAAAACATGAAGCTGAAAGTCAACCGATAGCGTTGAAATTAGACTACACAAGCAGCGAACATAAAAAGGCACCGTTCCTGGTGGCAGCCATGTTGAAAACCACCGCCAAGAGGCGCTGACAAATTGTGGACACCCTTGTCAACAAAAAAACGCATAAAAAAAGAGGATGTATGTCTACACCCCCTCTTTTATATCTAACTAAAATCCCGGACTGAGCTTACTTTTTGTCAACTCTGTCTTTGAATTCTTTGCCAGGAGCAAAGGCCGGCACTTTTTTGGCTGGCACTTTGATTTTTTCGCCGGGCTTTTGTGGATTGTTTGTTTCGCGTGCATTGCGATTGCGGCGTTCAAACGTTCCAAAACCAACGAGGGTTACGCGGTCGCCCTTTGCGACAACTTCGGTAACACAATCTGTAAATGCTGCAAGCATCTCTTCGACGGCCTTTTTCGTATTGTTAGTACGCGCGGCGATTTCTGCAGCGAGTTCTGCTTTGTTCACTGAGCTTCCTCCTAAACTTCAACCTAAAATTTCAACCTAAACTTCGAACGTTGGTAAAAACCACGTAACCGGCAAGGATACAGCACCTCCAGGCATGAAACAAGACATTCCAGGAAAATTTTGGTTCTTGATAATCAAAATATTTGGGCGCTCGTGAGATTCAAGCCTATTAAAAGCCAAAAGCCGTCTCACTTTCATGCAAATTGAGCGAATAAAAAAGCGCAGAATTTCTCTATCTATTTCTTTTATATGGTGTCCAACTATGAGGGCCAGAAAGCGAAAACAAGGTAAAAAACATCAGACCAACCAAGTGAAATACAATCTGATTTGGGAACAACTATATTACGGAAGAAAAGGAAGGACCTTTTGAGTCAATCTACTGGCGCTAAAAACGCGACGTCAGCTCGCAAAGCTGCCTACGCAGCGGCAAACGCAGCTGAATCCAAAAAAGCCAACGGCACTGTCGTGCTTGACGTTAAACAAGTGACAACCATGGCTGAATTCTTCGTCATCACAGGCGGAGATTCTCCGGCTCAAATCAGAGCAATTGTCGACGCCATAGACGACGCCCTGTCCGAGCTAGGTTACAAGCATGGCAAGGTGGAAGGCAGACAAGATGGTAGGTGGGTGCTCATAGACTTCGGGGATGTCATCATCCACGTTTTGCATGAGAAAGAGCGCAGCTTCTACAAACTGGAACAATTTTGGAATCATGCCTTGATTGTGCAAAAAGACGAATGGGATGCGGACAAAAATGGGTAAAACATACTTAGAGTGATTTACAGAAAGTCTTCGTAATACCGATTCTCTTCAAGTGAACGGTTGTCGGGTAGGCGTCATCATCGGGGGTTAGGGGTTCGTATGAGTTTCAGGACCAGACTGCAAGGGTTCGTAGAAAACAGGCAGAAAATCCAAATCTGGTACGGGATGGGATGCCACAATACCGTGACCGGTCGGGTTTTATCCGTCGATCACGACCATATTGATGTTGAATCTTATTCGCACGAAAGTGACGGACAGATTCACATAAGACGAATCCTCGTGCCATTACACCTTATTCTGCACATTGACATTACCTCAGCAGAGATTGCCGAGGAAGAAGACCCTACCTTGGCAACAGAGCAACGAGAGGGAAAAGCACAAGCGTCTGACGGGTCGGTCATCGATCTGCCAGACGCGCCACGAGGCTACGCTGTCCGCGTACTCTCACAACTTAATCCATCCTTCTCCAATCGCTTCTCGAGAATGGCCACCGGACCCGGCGGAGTCTATTTCGCCTGTGACGGCAGTGTCTGGTTCATTGACGCCAATGGACAGCTCTCCGAATACGCAAGAATTCGCGGCAACAGCACTATTTCTGGTCTGAGATTTGATCGCAAAGGCGTCCTATATGTCTCAACCATTCAAGGAACGGTCTATCGCATTGACCCGACCAAGAGTGGACGCATTCTTGCTCAACTAGATGGCAGCTTAACTGGCGGTGGCACGTTCCTATCGGACCTGGCTATCGGCAAAAACGAAGAAATCTTCGTATCAAACTTCCCGTCTAATACAGGCGGCATTTTCAAAATTGACAAAACTGGCGAATACGAAGTCCTGATAGGCGGACCAGGTCATGGTACGCAGGGTCTCTTGTTAGATCCAGATGGCTTCCTCTGGTGTCTGGAGCATGCTACCGGCTCAGTCGTGAAGCGCTCTTTAGACAGTCGCGAAATTGCTCGGGTTATGGTCGCTGAACCAGAAAGCTTTAATTTTGCTGATGGTTACGACGGCAATCTGTCCATGGATAGCCTTGGTCGACTTTATGTGACAGCCGGACGCGCCGGTACATTACTAAGAGTCAATCGCGAAGGCAAGAGCGAAGTCTTCCTCAGTGGATTACTCAATCCAACTGGAGTGGCCTTTGGTCCAGACGGAGCGCTATTTGTCCTCGAAGCTGGTCGCTCGAGAGTACTACGAGTAGCCGCTTTAGAAAAAGGTGATCGCACGGCTTCTGCCACTGCGCTCAACTAGAAAACAGAATTATGTTCTAATCAATTTAAAGAGATGCAGTTTAAACGCTGCATCTTTTTTGTTAGCTTACAGACGTCAGCAAACTAATCGGATGCAGCCAACTCTTCAAATCACTGATCTCACCGACTCGTCCAGTTTCAGTCAGTAAAGTCTCGTACATGCTCAAAGTCTGTTTAGCAAGAGGTGCAAATGGTGTTGGTGACATCAGGAAATAGCATAACTGAAGAATTTTTTCCGCTCTTACGTAATCGTGAACAAGCAAGAACTGACTCGCAAGTAAGTGGAGATCCTTGACTGCCAGCGGACTAACCGTACTTTTTCCTTGCTCGAGATCAGCAAAGAACTTCTCGTGGTAGGAATTGGCCTCCTCAACGCGCCCACCTTCTATATAGATTCTCGCAAGAGCAAGGTTGCAAGCATTTAGCATCTGGCTTCTGGAATGTTCGCGAACACTTGCAGAAGGCTTGGCATTTTGTATTTGCTTCATGCCCTTGAGGATATTTGCTTCAGCTGTTGCCTCTTTAAGTCCCAAGTGAACGTGACCAAGCAAATAGTATGCATAGCCCTCGTACATGCCAACCGCAGTCTTCTTATCATTGATGGCGTCAAACACGTTCGCTAATAGCAGTTCGGCTTCCAAAAATTTTTCTCGATGACAGAGAGCAACAGCCAGGCCGCAACTCACATAGACGCCATAGACCTGTTTGACTCCCTTAAAACGTGGATTGGGTGGCAGTTTACTCAACAGCTCTAAACACTGACGGTAGATATCTTCAGCTTCCTCAAGTTCGCCCAGCTGAAGCTGCACCAAACCTAAATTGCAACGAGCGACAACTTCGGCGTAGTCATTCAGACCAATCGGCTTGGCGATAGCAAGCACTTTTCGATACACCCTATTGAGCCGCACATAATCGCGTTTATACATTTTCCACTCTGTATAAGGCAAAAGAATCGCGTAAAGAAAATTGGACCAGAGGCGATACGCGACGAAAGCAGTCACACAGACATAAGTAAGCATCAAAGGGGTAAAGATTATGCCACTAAAAAGAGCAGCAACGACAACATAAATTAGATAGGCAAAGACACCAACAGAAACGAGCGCCGCTGCCGAATTCTTTGCAATAGACACTAGAAGGTGACGCCTGTAAACAGACTCCCCGTGCCCTTGACCTCTATTAGTCGGCACAATATCGATGGATTGCCCCTCAGGAAACAAAGCTCACTTAGCGTTCGAAAGCTTTCTAACGTCTGCCTTTAGCCAGTTCCGAATCACCACCTGAACTTGCTTTCTCACTATACAGTTCTTGAATAATATCTGCATAGCGACTGGAGATAGCTGGGCGCTTAACCTTCAGAGTAGCCGTCAGTTCACCACTGTCGACAGAAAGATCTTGCGGGAGCACGCGAAACTTCTTCACCTGCTCGTAATCTGCCAGTTGACCTGAACGCAGACGAATTTCTTTCTTCAAATAGTTGGTTATCTCAGGATTCGAAACAAGGTCTTCAAAGGCGTTGAACTCCCAGTTTTTCTCTCTAGCATATTCAATGGCTGTGTGTTCGTCGAGTGTAATGAGGGCGACAAGAGCTTTTTGCTTATCGCCAAAAACTACAGCCTGACTAACTAAAGGAACGCTTTTGATAATGGCCTCGATTCTTTGCGGAGCAATATTTTTGCCTGCAGAATTGATAATCAAATCTTTCTTGCGGTCCGTAATGCGCAAGAAATTGTCACCGTCTACAGTGCCAATATCACCTGTATGAAACCAACCATCCTTAAATGCTTCTTCGGAAGCTTCATCATTCCTAAAATAGCTTTGCACAATTGATGGTCCGCGCAAAAGAATTTCACCATCTTCAGCGATTTTCATTTCAACAGACGGAAGTTGTGGGCCGACTGTGCCGATTTTGACTTTGTTCATCAAATTGACATGCGATGGTGCGCAGGTCTCAGTTAGACCATAACCTTCCAGAGTGCAAATACCGATGGCATTGAAAAATTCAATAGCCGATGGAGTAGCAGGAGCACCGCCCGAAACGACCAGCCGTAGACGCTTACCAATGCGCTCTCGTAATTTCTTAAACACCAACTTCTCTGAAATCGCATGTTTCAACTTCAGCGCCAGACGTATTTGTTTGCCTTCTGACTTAGCACGCACCACTTCTTTACCTACTTCAAGAGCCCATTCAATAAGCTTTTGAGCTCGTGGAGAAGCGCCAGAGATGCCACTTTTAACTTTGTTATAAATGCGATCGAGCACTCTTGGTACAACCAGAATCATGGTCGGTTCAACCTCACCAAGATTTTTCGCCATGGTTTCGATACTTTCTGCAAAAGCATAAATACCACCCGAATATGCCCAGTAGAATTCACCGCAAATTCGTTCAAAAACGTGTGAAAGCGGCAAGTACGACAAATAAACGTCAGCTTCCGAAATAGGCAACACTGGCTGTATAGCCGCAAGCACCGACAAAATGTTTCTATGAGTAATCACAGCACCTTTAGGCGTGCCTGTAGTGCCAGAGGTATAGATAAGTGTCGCGGGATCTTCCAGATTGATTTGCTCGGCTCTTTCTTTAAGTAAAGATGGCTGCTTTGTAGCGAAATCGCGACCGACTTCACGCAGTTTTTCAAAAGTGATAAAACCGTCGTCCGGCCTATCGGCGCCCTCGCTACTTGTCGCCTTGATCAAAACTGCTTGCTGTAATGCTGGCAATTGCGCGCGCACAGCGTTTACCTTTTTCAGAAGCTTCTCGTCCTGGACGAAAACGAATTTGGCCTCTGAATTCGCAAGGATTGATTCTATGTCAGATTGAGAACTTGTCGGATAAATAGGAACACTTTTGCCACCATTAATGATGGTGGCAAAGTCAGCGCCAATCCAATTCGGCGATCCTTGAGCGAAAATGGCAACTGAATCTCCGGGGACAAGACCATAGCTTGCTAAACCGAAACCCAGTTCTTCAACCATCGTTTGAAATTGTTGCCAGGTCAAATTGGTGTAGCCGTTGCGCCCATCCTTGAAACTCACCGCTGGCTGCGCAAGCCGGCCACTTGAGCGATCGAAGAACATGTGGGCAAGGTTTTTATACACTTAAAGAACCTCGGGCTTTTAGTTAAACTGACGCCACTCTATTATACTTAGTTCCGATTGTAATCGCTTCCGCTGAATTGGCTGCCCATGCGCTTCCGCGCTCGACAAAAAAAGCCTTAAGGAGGGCAAAAACCTTTACCAGCACGGTCTTGACAGCCATAAGATGACCTGCCAGACACATAAACAATGAATATTCCTTAACTAGCTGGTGCCCACAGTCGAATTTAGCTCCTTCATCCATGTCAATAACGCCGAAACGACCTCATCAAGCACCGGATCGAACATCAGATCGTGGAAAGCTTGCGCATAAGTATGTTGCGACTTCTTCACCGCGCCGAGCTTCTCAAAGAAGCGCTGATTTAGCGATGTGTCCACAAGTTTATCAATGCCAGCGTTCAACATAATCGTCGGGCAGTGCACATTGCGCGCGTCGCCGACAATACCTCTCGTCATTTTCAATATTTCCAATAGTATCTTGGCTGGCATGGTGAGCCGCATATCTGGATCGTTGGCTATCCATTTACGCACAAACTCATCGCGAGTAACGAGATCTGGACCATAAGGCAATGTCAACAGAGATTCAGGCGCAGTCAGGGCTTGAAAGAGCGCGCGTAGTCGATAAGTCAACTTAAAGGTCTCGTGGTTGCCCTCGAGACCGGGCGAAAAGAGGGCAAGGCCCGCTGGTTTAATGCGCTTGCGACTGATTGCTTTGAGAGCGACGGCCGCCCCCATACTGTTAGCCATAACATACAGAGGTTTGTCACCGATAGCGCTTTGCTGATATTCAAAAGCGGCGACGAGATCTTCAATCCAGTCATCATATGATGATAAATCGGTGCTCTGCCGTTTACCAAAGCCAATTTGATCGTAAGCAAGAACGAAAATGCGATTTACTTTCAATCGCCGCCCCATGGCCTCAAACCAGCCACTATGCGCTCCCAATCCATGCACCAGCAAGGCGCCAGCATAACAGCCCGAGGCAGGTCCCCAGGTACGAGCTTTTATTGGCGCTCTCTTTGTTAAGGAGGCGTCAGAATTATCAAACAACCGCTCGATTTCCAGCAACGAAGCGGTTGGCGTCAGGTTAATCTCTATACTCATAGACCAGTTATTATAGCTTTGTTGTGAGCGGTCTTTATACCGAACCACTATCGAGAAAAGTTTTTTGAACGCTCAACCTTCGGCGAAGAAGCCGCCCGAGAAAAACCACTTCAAATTATGGCAAGGAGTAATCCTGGCTATCGGTTTAACTGGCCTAATCGCCTGGATTGTATTTTTTCTACGTCCACGGGAAACTCCATATCAGCATGCAATTTATTTGATAAAATCTGGCAAAGCGGCTGCGGCTCTACCAATTTTAGAAGACCTGTCAAAACAACAACCAGATAATGTCCGTTTATTTCCCTGGCTTGCGCAAGCTTATCTACACACAGATCGAGTCGCCGAGGGGCGCCTGGCCTTAGATACGGCATTGAGAATGAATGTCTCCAACGATTCAATGGCGAGCACAGTGCTTTCTTACGCTTCGTATTACGAAATCAAAGGCGATTATGAGGAAGCAAGAGAACTGTATCGCTCAGCAACCAAAGGTTGTCCACCCAAAAGTCTCAGCGAAAGTCAAGCAAAAATGTATTTGAAGTGGGCAGACAAACTTCAAACAACTGATTTACCCCAAGCTGTTGAACATCTGGAATCGGCTTATGCATTGCTTCCAGAGATAAGCGATCAGCTAGGTGCCGTAATCCGACACAAACTGAGTGAAGCATACAGACAGTCTGCCACCATTGCTGAAGCTGACGACAATGATGACAAAGCTCAAGCAATTCTCGAGAAAAGTGTCGCCGTAAGCGATGAACCAGCGACGCGAATGATTTTGGGCTCTATCTATGCCAGACAGAAAAAGCTGGATCAAGCAATTGCAAATTACGACCTTGTTGCAAAATCAGATAGCAACAATCTCGAAGCAAGGCACAAGATAGTTGAGCTAGCCTGCGTTCAGAAAGATTATGCAAAAGCGCAGACTGCACTAATTGAACTGACAGACAAAGAAAAAAGTGTGGAAAATTTCCAGCTTCTTGCCTCGCTTGATCTAAAGTTAGGCAATTATCCTGGTGCCGTCAGGGCTTTCGAAGACGCAACTGACCTGCGCCAGAAACCGGAATTATTGAAAGAATTGCATTCGGTTTTGCTCGACTGGTCGAGTCAGTTGAAGAAGCAGAATAAAATTCAAGAAGCTCTAGCCGTACAAGGGCACGCTGAGCGCGTCCTGGAGCAATTGACTGATTTAACCAAAGATAAAGATGACGACGAAGAAAAAAACAGTCCGGACAAGAAGAACACTGTCGACGATCAACATAATTTGCCGATTGCTCTTAGCTTTTCTCGAATCTGGTTAGCGAAGGGGAGTTTGACACCGGAAGGCGAAATCAAAATCAAAAACGTTAGCACTCAGGCTTTGAATGATTTGACATTGACAGCCGTTTTCTTCGATAACACGGCAAGACATCCCACTGGTTCGGTGGCAATGTCCGTGGCCACTCCCCAATCAGCGCCATTTGAACTAGGAGCCAGTCGCTCGTTGTACTTTTCCTGTCCTAACATCGTCAAGGCCGACCATCAGCTAAGTGTCATTCTTTTCTGGAAAGGTCGTTTGCTGCGAGAATTTCCTGTCGTGAAACTTTAGTCTAAATCGTGATTTAATGAACGCATGAATGAGGAAAAACCCTGCAGGCACGAATACGTTCGCATATACCAGCGCAGACTAAAAGGTCTGGACCGACGACTGGTTTCAACACGAGCCTATTTACCGATCGGTTTCAAACAGGCTGATTTCGGTCACCTGAGCGAAGGCAGCTATTGTTTTTGCACAAAGTGCCGGGCCAGGCTCTTTCCCAAGCGCACGGCGGCCGACAAGCTAGCGGCCCGTGTGGCTCTAGCTCAAGGTAAGCTCAATCAATTGAATGAACTTGCTTTACAAGAACTAGTGGAAGATATCGGCCTCGAATCCCTAGAAATCACTGAATCTGCAGACACGCAGGAACTCGAGGACAACAGTAGTAAAGATATACATGTCGAAGAATTAGAATTAGAATCGGTGGACGCACAAGATATTGAAGCAGAAGGCGTTAAACTGACTGAAGATGCTGACACAGCTTTAGCGGAAGAGGATATGTAATGTTTCGAATAATCGATAAGCTATTCGCTGCTTTTGTATTCATGCCTCCTATGTACATGCTTTTTCGTTTCCTGCGCTGGTACATCAAACAAGAGATGGAGCCGCAGAAAACTGATTTAGACGACAACTCAGAAGCTCAATCCTCTTAACCTTGAGTTAATCTTGAGTCAATTGCAGTCGACCTAAAAAATTTGAAATAGTTGGAAGCCTATTATGTCCCGTTATATAGCTCGCATCATCCGCGCTCTGGTCGTGAATACCCTCTGCTTCGGTGGCGGTTGCGGGCTGCTGGTCTTTATCTTTTTCGTAGTCGTCGGGCATGATGCCAATGCCGCTCAAATGGCCTGGAAAGCGGGGCTGATTATTGGTCTGCTGTCTTCCTTTCTTCTGCTGGCAGTGATGTTGCCGCTAGATTTTTCGACCCATTTATTTTTGGCCAAAGGTCTCTACAAAGAAATCTGGGACCTTGAACAGACTCGCGAAGTGGTCGTAACAGGTTCAGCCAAAGATGTTACCCAGGCAACCAAACAAGCACTACTTACGGTGCCGTGCATTCAAAGCGTTTCTGTCGACACAACCAGCAATGTCACGAAAGCCACGACTGGTGCAAGCTGGCGCTCACCAGGTGAAGAACTGATAGTCGAAATTGCCTCAATGCAAGATGACACTTGGAAGTTACGCTGTATCAGTCGTTGCACTTCTAAAAATGCCGTTTTTGATTACGGCAAGAATTATGAAAACGTAGAAGTGTGGCAGAAGACGTTGCATGAAAGTTTGGCGTCAGGCGCAACTCCAGCGTAAATGAAAAGGAGACCTGGTTAGACCCAGACCTCCTTCAAACGATTTACATCCAAAAGGTCGCACTGTTTATCGAGCGCGACCTTTTGGTCTGTCGATGACTTGCTGTTCAGTCAAACGAAACAATCGTGAAACTTTCACATCCAGTGCATCAGCCAATCTTGTTAACACTGTAATTGTGATGTTACGAGCGCCCCGTTCGATATCGCTCAAATAAGTTCTATGAACTCCTGCTCGTCCTGCTAACTCCTCTTGCGAGAGATTGAGTGCGAGTCTGCGTTTGCGAACAACTTCACCCAAGCTATAAAGCAATTCCTGTTCTGGAGAAATGCGTGTGCTCCGCGCTGCCTGTGCCATTATTGCTACCATCCGTTACATAGGGATTCCAAAAAATTAGTGCTAATCCATCGATCACAAAACCATTAGATTGAACACTCTTAGTGTAATTATAGACCATAAACTACATTTGAATTGCTAGTGAAATTTAAATGAAAGAGTTTTGCCCAGCTGAGCAAGAATGTGATTAAGAGACATGTACACGAGAAGTGACGGTATCCTATTTGCTACGAACTATCTTTACGAGAGTGAATAATTCGGGAACAAATTCGCATTTGATTGCTCTGCCATTCATTGCGCGAATTTGTATCATTGTCGTTTACGTGTGCTGAACGAGCGAAGTGGTGCACTAAATATTCAGCAACATCGCCACAAAGAGATTATTCGCCGCGTGAATTGGCTTTTACCGATCAATCGGCTTTAGGCCACCGACCACATCCAAAGCTCAAGACTTTTCAACTGATGTGCAAGCATTCGCAGCGCTGCAAAATTCTTTCTCAAAAATCTCACCTCACTATGCTACAGAAGTCGATGAAGGGCAAATCCCCTCAGCCGTATGCTATGGACAATCGAAATTTTGCATCAAGATAAGAGATAATGTTGTATCGCTAAACGCAAGGATAGGCATTATCGTCAGCGTCGACAACAATTTTCGGCACTCATTCAAACTAGCCCTATGGCTCTTCATCAAGCTTCTGGGTATTATTTTTTTGATTGCATTCGCATCTCTGTCCAGTCAGATTTTAGGACTTGCTGGCAGTGAAGGAATTTTACCGGTCGCAAATCAGTTAAACGAATACAGAGACCAGTATGGAGCCGTCGCACCTATCTTTCGTCCTTCGCTCTTTTGGTTTAACAGCAGCGACTCATTCTTGAAAGCCCTGACTGTTATCGGCATGGGGTCTTCAGTTGCACTAATATTAGGAATCCTCCCGGGAGTCAGCCTTCTTCTATGTTGGCTGCTCTATTTGTCTTTCAAGAATGCTGTCGTTTATTTTCTTGGTTTTCAGTGGGACGATATGCTGCTGGAATGCGGCTTACTAACCCTCTTTGCTGTGCCATGGTCATTAGTAGATCCAGTCATAAGAAAAAAAACAACGCACGATCATCCGCAAGCACTTTTTTTACTGCGCTGGATGCTCTTTCGAGTGATGTTTTGTTCTGGAATGGTCAAGTTACTCGGAGGCTGTAGCCTCTGGCTCGACTTTTCAGCGCTTGGGTTCTATTGGGAAACTCAACTTCTCCCAAACCAGCTTGCCTGGTATCTTTTCGCCCTGCCAAAATGGTTTCAAACTATCGGTGTGTTTGTCACCTTTGTCATGGAATTGATATTTCCATTCCTAATTTTTGCGCCAAGGCGTCTGAGAATTGCTGCTGCAATTGCTTTGATTTTCTTGCAAGTGGCGATGCTAGGCACCGGAAATCATGGATTCATCAATATCCTGACGGCTATTTTATGTTTAATCTTGCTAGATGATCATTGCCTGAAAAGATTCATTCCAGAATTTATTACTAAAAACCTTCTTGGTAATTCCGCCCCTCCATCGAGCGTGCAAGGAGCAAAGGTAACTCTTTCCGGACGTAGAAAAATTGTGCCTCGAGTGGCCGTTGCAAGCTTTGTCTGTGTGACTGCCTTTTCCTCGATTGCTACTTTTTGGCCAAAATCATCATTTAGCGACTGCTTGAGACCAGCTTTGAATGTGGTTTTGGGAGGTTATCATCTGACAGGTCGTTACGGACTGTATCCTGTGGTCAGCACCGAGCGGCTCGAAATCGTAGTCGAAGGTAGCGAAGATGGTCAAAATTGGCAGCCCTATAGCTTTGAATATCACCTTGGTGCCTTAGACAAACCGCCACCATCATTGTTACTGCATCAACCTCGCTTAGACTGGCGCATGCGATTTGCTGCTCTTGGAACATCATCAACAAATCCATGGCTCAATTCGTTTACACAACGGCTATTGCAAGGCAGTCAGTCAGTTCTTTCGCTGCTCGAAAAAAATCCATTTCCAGATCGGCCTCCCAAATATATTCGAGCCGACCTATATATTTATCAATTCACCACAGAACATGATCGCCGCACAACCGGAAACTGGTGGCGGCGCCAATTTGTAGAACACTATTTACCTGCAACTAAGCTAAACGAGCCAGGAGAGCGCCCAATGGCGTTTGCTGACAGTTGGTATCCTGCAGAGCCGGCTGTTTTGCAAAAAATGTTTGAGGAACTCAAGAAAAGAGCGCAACTTCGCCCGCGAGCAAGTTTTGCTATCTCCAACATCGACAAACGGTCTCAAGAGATTTCGGCACCAATCTCAGCGATAGTCGTCCCTCATGCAGCCTATCGATACTCAGGCATAGCCGCAATGCGTGCGTACCTTGAGGCAAAGCAAAATGGTCCAAGGAATCTAAAGAGGATAATTTTGCTTGGTCCGCTGCATGCAATGTACGACAAGAAACTTAGTGGTGCCGTACTTCCGTCGGACACGGCATTCGCAACGCCTTTTGGAAAGCTCAAACTAGATACAGAAGCAATCCAGCATCTTGCTAATCTGCCTAATTTTGTCGTCAATGAAAGGGTGCATGATGTTGAGCATTCATTGGAGATGCAACTGCCCTTGGTGCGTTACATATTCAAGGACGTACCCATTGTGCCAGTTTTAATTACAAATACAAATAATCTAAACAGCATTTCGTCAATTGCAAACGGATTGAGATCGATATTAAACGACGGAGATCTTGTTATTACGAGCGGTGACATGACTCACTGGGGAGCAATATACAATTACGAACCGTTTACAGAAAACGTCAGAGACAATGTGCAAAAACTTGATGAAGAAGCCTATTCGCACATTGCCTGTCTAGATAACGAGGGATTCTCAGCTTTCCACGAGCGGACAAAGGAGCATATGTGTTGCTTCGAACCTGTCTCTGTGCTGATCGATTTATTGCCAAAAGATTCTCACGCCACTGTGATCGACTATTACACTTCTCAGGACGCGATGCCAAAGCCGCTTGGAGGCGAAAGCAAACGCTGTGTGGGTTATCTAAGCATAGGCTTTTCCGGCGGTCACTGGCAGAAAAACAAAGAGCCTGCAAAAATGCATTGAGCATAATTTTGCAGGCTAATTGAACTGATTTGGTTGATCTGAACTGGCTTTCTAGAGACCGAGGAAATCCGGTCCACTACCTTGAGATGGTGCGTTCACTCGCAGGTTCACCTCTGGACAAACCATTTCACAGGTGCGGCAATGTACGCAATTTTCTAGCGACATTCCATGTTTTCTTAGATCGTCAATGATGTCGATGCGATGGACTTCAGCAGTACAGTCAGCTACGCACGGGGTGGTCTTACCTAATCCCTCGTACTTACCGATGCACTGTTGACAGACCTGAGCATTGAATTCATCAATGTGTTTGTTGCCTTCGTGATACTTCGTTCCTGCATAGAAAACCGCATCAGGACGCGAATAAATCGTCGATTTATCATGTGGTGGCTCGTCATATTTTGGTGTAACGAACTCAGGAACGATGTGCCTGTAGTCGGCTTTATATTGAATAGGTCCGATATCCAGCTTGCCTTCAATCAAGCCCAATGACCGAACGCCCTGCATAGGGGCGCCTAGTGGATGTTTGATGCCAACCTTGAGCATGCCCATCCAAGGGTTGGTCTTGTCGATACTGCGCGCAATTTCGGGAAGATATTCGCCAAGCAATTTTGGATTTTCAATGAAAGCCCAGCGGAAGTAGCGATTTTTCTTCAATTCTTGAATAACAAAACTGTTTTCCAGACGTTCCTGATAAGGAGCAAGAGCCGACTCAGAGAAATCGCCTTTGACCAGAGCGTCATGCAAAACTTCAGCAGCCTGATATCCGCATTCCATCGCTCTATCGACGCCGGCGAGAGATTTCACATCGAGAACGCCCAGAGCGTCTCCCAGCAAAATTGCGCCTGGCACATAGAATTTCTTCGGCAGCGAATAGTAACCGCCTTCAGGAAGCAATGCAGCTCCGTATTTGAGCAGCTTGCCGCCTTTAATCATTTCTTGAATCCAGGGATGCATTTTGTATTCTTGCAACTTCAACTGAGGATTCATATTAGGGTCCTGGCTATCAAGACTGATGACCATACCGATTGTGAGCTTCTTGTCTTTCATGCCATAGACGAAGCCACCACCAAAAGTGCCTTCAAGCAGTGGCCAACCGAGAGTGTGCCAGACTTTGCCAGCATAGTCTTCGTTAACCTGCCAGACTTCTTTAACACCAACTGACCAGATTTGCGGACAATCTCTCAGTTTAAAGTGATCGACGACGTCACGCGAAACAAAACCTTTGTCGCCAAAGCACGTAAATTTTGCGTAGACATAATCATCTTCTGACTTTGGCTCTTCGCTAACAGCTACACCTGCGACACGTCCGTCTTCGAAAACGACACCATGAGCGGCAAAACCAGTAAACATATCGACAGTGACGTTCGGTACGTCCTTAGCTTTTTCGGTAACTTGATTGGCTAGCCAGACAGTAGTGTGGCTCAGAGTCAAAACCATGTAGCCAGTTTTATCGAGCGACTTTGGATAAAGTTTAGCGGGCATATCCCACTTCTTCTCTTTACCAAGCACAGCGACTGCGCTGTCATTGCAAATAGCTTCTACCGGAAATTTCAATTCCTCGTAGTTGGGCCAAATCTTCTTGATCACATGAGGATTTGATACGGCACCACTCATGACGTGTGAGCCGAATTCTTTGCCTTTTTCCAAAATCGCAACGGTGAACTCTTTACCACTGACTTTTGCCAGTTCCAAAAAGTGGTATGCCAGAGTGAGGTTAGAAGGACTGCCTCCGACTAGCAATAGATCGTATTCAATGCGTGCTGACAACTGCCTCTACCCCTCGACCGGATTGGACTGCCTTAAACTGCTTTATCATCTCAGGAATGATCAAATTAAGATCCCCAACAATGCCGTGATTAGCGAATTTAAAAATCGCAGCATCAGGGTCTTTGTTGACGGCGATGATTAAAGAGGATTTAGACATTCCAACCCGATGTTGGATAGCGCCTGAGATGCCAAATGCTAAATACAATTTTGGACGAACTGTTTTACCAGTTTGCCCGACCTGGTTTTGATAAGGAATCCAACCAAGGTCTACGGCTTTACGTGAAGCACCAACTGCTGAATTCTCAAAGCATTTTGCCAGTTCGTACAACATGGCAAAACCTTCAGCCCCGCCTAAACCGTAACCGCCACTGATGATTACATCAGCATCAGCAAGGTTGACGCCTTTTGAGATTTCGCGAATGGTCTCGGCTACTTTCAACCGATAATCTTCGTCCTTCAAATTAACAGGGATGTTTACGATTTCGCCTTTTCTTGAAGGATCGGCTTTCAGCGGAATCATCACACCAGGTCTGGTTGTGGCCATCTGTGGGTTCTTCCACGGTCCAAGAATGCGGGCCTTTAAACTTTCGCCAAAACTTGGGCGAATGGCGTACAAACAATTGGCGTAGGTACCAATTTTGCTGGGGTCGATTTTACCTTTGTGCTCATAAGGTCCAATGTCCAACTCTGTACAGTCAGCCGTCAAGCCGGTCTCAAAGTGAGAAGCAATTCGCGGTGCCAGATCTCGACCACTGGTAGTCGAACCAAGTAGTGTCGTATGTGGTGGCTCATCAAACGACTCCAGTAAATCAACAATGACTCGTCGATAGGTCAATGTTCGGAAATCCTTCAATTCTTCATGGTCTGCGACATAGACAATGTCAGCACCATGCTCAATAAGTCGCTTAGGAATGTCGCCAAGATTGTGTCCAAGAATGACACATTTCAATTGGCGCTCCATTTTGTCAGCCAGGATCCTACCGGCTCCTAAGAGCTCGAGAGTGACTGGTTGCAAATCACCTAAAATCTGCTCTGCAACGACCAGCACATCACCTTTAGGGCATGGCTGCTCTTTTTTGCTATCAAAAACTTCGGTTGGTTGTGTGTTTTCTTCAGCCATGACTATTTCGATGCCACCAAAAATTCACTAATATTTGTACACTTCATCACTTCTTCGACCATGTGTTCAGGCGATTCGCCCTCATGCATTTTGCAATTGCCGCCAATGTCGCCCACTTTTTCAGTGGCAGCAACAATAGTTGGCGACCCTTTCAATCCGGTTCTTACAGGATCTGCTTCAATCAAGTCGAGATCAACCGTCTGAATATATTTCTTTAGTTCTTCTGGCTGTCTAGCCAATTGCTGAACGCGCCATGTGCCTCGGAAAGACTTGTATTCGAGAGGATGATAAGAGTTTGCGACGGTGAATAACACTGGAGTAGGAACGACAACTCTTTGCGTACCACCCTCGATGATGCGAGTGGCGTGTAGTTTGCCATCTTCAATTTTGAAATCTTCGCAATAGGTGACTTGAGGCAGGTTGAGTCTCTCGGCAAGCTGTGGTCCTACTTGCGCGGTGTCACCATCAGTGGTCTGCAGTCCGCAAAAGATCATGTCGAATTGACCGGCATAAAGAACTGTCTTGTACAGAGCGTAGGCAGTTGCCAATGTGTCAGAAGCAGCAAGACGTCTGTCTGATAGCAAAAGACAACGGTCGACTCCGTGCTCAAGAGCTTCCATCAAAATTTCAACAGCTGGTGGCGGTCCCATCGAAATAGCAGTAACGGTGCCGCCGTACGTCTTTTTGACATGCAACGCCGCTTGCAAAGCGTAACGGTCAAAAGGATTGAGCATGCGCTTTGCCTTGGCACGATCAATAGTCCCGTCTGGATTGATGCCAGCTTTGGATCCCTGGTCTGGTACTTGCTTTACAAGCACGAAAATGTTGTAGCCTGCCATGATTCTCCCTGAGCCCCCGGATCAACTATACCTATCTCGGTAGATAAGAGGGTCCGCTAATCTCGTATTGTTACGGACCGGTTGGGCGCTCAAAACGTCAAAATATATTTTCGCCTTTTTTCCGCCGATTTGCATTGCTTACAGGCAATTCTGTAATTGTTTCTTTTGATTTGATACATCATATGAGCACCGGTTAAAGCAACTTAAGAGCGAAATCGACTTTCAGCCGCAGATTTCTTAGTGAGAACTCAGCAATTCAATGCCATTTTGGCGCATGAAAGTGGCGTAACGATGAGCCATTAGCCCCTGAGTTGAACCCGGTCCAACCAGCTTCTGACGCAACAACGAGCGCACTTCCGGTATGAGCAATTGCTCGCCCATCTGTACTCGAGCACGCAGTTGCGAACCATATGGGTTAGTCAGCGGGTTTGCAACGACTGGTTGATGAGACTGCGCAATAAAAGAGCTCCCAACTGATTCCGTACCTCTTGCCAGCTGCTCTTTCAAACTCTGCAAAAGCACGAGAGAGCGCAATGGCGCACGCTCAACAGTTTCGAGGAATTTATGGGCGTCCGAATCCATCAGATTTTCGCCAAGATGCACAGCCCAATCTTCAGAGGGATTGTCGACTGCAGTTTTGTGAGCAAAAAAGCCTTTGCTTTCCAGATTGTGAGCCACTTTAAAGGCCGACGACAAAGAATCGTTTTCGCGTTCGGCCAGATGCGACCACTCATGCCTTAGATAAAATGGGGCTTCTGCTGTGTCTATATACGGGTCCAGGAAACGTTTGAAACCAAATAACTGCACCCGCCCTGGAATATCGAGATCGACAGCAGCGCCCGCTTTTGCATCTGCTTGAGGAATTAGTAAAACTTCTTTGACAAGAGAAGGATTTGGCAATTCGCGCAAGAAGTAAGCCATCTGCTCGGGCAGAATAGCCGAATCATATCCATGTAAATGAGCACTGCGACTGGCGTCGAATTGATCACGTTCGAATCCTTCCATCCCAGCTGATTGAAAGCGACTGCGGCGGATTTTCTCCAGTGAATCGGCAAAATCAGCTGGAAGCCCAATCCTGGTATCAATCCCTTTGAGTTTATAGAATTTGAACGGCTCGGTTGTCTCGAAGTGTTGATCAGGCATTCCTGGTTTTGTCATTTTGTAGGTGGTCGGAGCAATGCTTGTCGATTCAATTAAGTGGCTGACATCGGATGTAAGTGAATAATCCTCAGCATCCATGTGAATGTTGCCGATCAAATGAGCCGAAGGTTTTGCAAAGGTTGTTGCCAGTGTCGATTCCCTGGGTACGAGCGTTGCCGGCGCATGCAGAAAAGATTGCTCATGCGACATTACTTTGGACGCTTTAAGAAAAGGCAGTTCTCTGGCGATAGCCATTGCCACAGCCGCATCAGTAAACTGACCGGCTAGGTGCCCCGCCTGAGCGGCAAGCGAGGTATCAACAAAAGGTGCTGCTTTTGCTGTTACTGTGTTTTCGCCCAGCCCAAAAGGATGTACAAGGGCTTCCCCATAACTGCGAGAAAATGCTCGAACCTGAGCCCAAACACCCTTTGCATCGGAATGCTCAATCGATAATAAATTCAAGCGTGAGTCTGGATGCTGCCCTTGATCAGGCTTTTTATTGTCTGCAATGTCAAAGATTTGCATAGTCTCGGACGCCCAATGCCCAACGATTACCTGAATTTGCTGATTGCTGTCGAAGACCATCAGCATAGTCACTCCACTGGGCGCGGTCAGTGGTGAAATTACGCCAAAGAGATTAAACATGAAATTCGTCCAAAGAGGTTGCCAAAGGCTTAGCATGGCTTCCTTGGTCGAAAAAATGTCAAAGGGGTCAATCGTGCTCACAAAACTCTCTAAGAAAAGTCGCCAGTCTTTGGCTATTGCTACTTCTGCGTTGCTTGCCATTGGTTTTTCAACGGGTTTGGTCGTCAATGCTCATTCATCGGCAACGGCCGCCCACGAAAGCAATCCCAAAAACATTGACGACTTAAATTTGTATACGCTTTGCGATTTCTACTTCAACGATATTCTTGCCATTTCACCTACTTGGTCGACCAATCTTGGCTTTCACAAGCTCGATGGTGAACTTGAAGATTATTCAAAAGAGGCAATGGAAAAAGAAAATGCTTTGAATAAAAAGTATCTGGAAAAGTTCGAAGCGCTTGATGCTTCCGATTATTCACTCGTTGCAAAAGACGATCTCGAATTGCTAAAGAATCGAATACGCGCGCACATACTGGATTTTGAAGTAATACAGAAATGGAAAAAAGATCCCGATCTATATTCAAGCGCTATTTCCAGTTCGTTATTTCCTTTAATCAAGCGCGATTTTGCACCAATCAATGAGCGGTTGGCATCTGTGATTTCGCGCGAAAACAAGATGCCAGAAGCGCTTAAGGCAGCCAAACGGAACATAGATCGCAATGCAGTTCCAAGGATATTTGCCGAAGTCGCCGAAGAACAACTGCCAGGCATTATAGATTTTTTCAAAAACGATGTGCCTAAAGGCATCGAGCCAGCTACTGATGCAAAATTAAAAAGTGAATTTGCTGTCAGCAACGCAAAAGTTATAGACGCGCTCGTCGATTACAAAAAATTCGTGCACGAATTGCTGGCCGACAAAGAAGCCTGCAAAGGCAGCTTCGCGCTCGGGTCAGACACCTACGCCAAGAAAATTCTCTATGACGAAATGGCGACAGAGTCCCTGGATGTGCTGTTGAAACGTGGTCAAAATGAGCTAAGCCGGTTGCAAGCTGAATTCACCAAGACAGCCCACGAAATAGATCCGACGAAAGAACCGGGTGAGATTTTTCAGTCAATCGCCAAAGATCACCCACCCGCGTCCAAACTGATTACAGCGACTAAAGACGTTTTAGAGCGACTTCGCACATACTGCATTGAGAAACATATAATCAAGATCCCGAGCGACGACAGAGCGACAGTGGAGGCAACGCCACCATTTATGATGGCTCTAATTTTTGCCGCAATGGATACACCGGGTACCTTCGAGACCAAGGCTAAAGAAGCTTTCTACTTTGTGACTGAACCATCCAAAGACTGGACGAAAGAACATACCGAAGAACACATGCGCTTCTATAGCTATGACGATGTCCTAAATACAAGCGTCCACGAATGCTACCCAGGCCACTATGTGCAATATTTGTTCCTCAAAGGGCTGACCTCGAAAGTGCGAAAAATCCTTGACTGCGCTTCCAATAGCGAAGGATGGGCTCATTATTGTGAGCAAATGATGCTGGACGAAGGATTTGGCAACGGCGACAAAAAACTAAGACTGGTGCAATTGCATGACGCATTGCTGCGCGCATGCCGCTATATTTGCGCCATCAAACTGCACACACAAGGCATGACTGTTGCCGAAGCCACCGATTTCTTTGTTAAAGAAGGCTATCAAGAAAAAGCAAATGGTGAGCGCGAAGCAAAACGGGGCACGATGGACCCCACCTACCTCGTTTATACATTAGGAAAATTGCAAATACTTTCTCTGCGAGAAGAAGTGAAAAAGGCTCAGGGCGATAAATTCAATCTCTATGATTTTCACAACCGCTTTTTGAGCGCAGGTGGGCCACCAGTTGAAATCGTCAGAAGAGAAATGATGGCCGAGCTAAAGCACTAATTCGGGCTAGTTGTCTTGCATCACCACATGCATTCTTTGAAGCGCAAGAGTTGAGCCGCCGCATTTGCGGATGAACTCACGGGCAGTCTCGCGAATGCTGTTCATATCTTTGAAATTAGGCATAAAACCAAATCTCATTGATTTGGATGTGGCCATGATGTGGCGCACAAAGCGCAAGCCTGTATCGGTGATTTCAGCATTTTCCGGTCCACCACTACCTTGGACTATGGTGCGCACGATAGATGCCTCAGCGAGAAAACTTGCCACCACATCTGATGACGGCGGTAAATAATCAGGTTCAAAATTCATCTCTTCGGGAACTGCGGGATCGAAATTCATTGACATCCTTCCAAAGCTAAAGAAATTGTTGCGACACCACTTTAATTTAGCCAGAATGAAATTGCTTGGCAACTAAAGAAACGCTAAGGAGCGATGCTTTGCCGCTTATAAATTACAAATGTGTGCTTTTTTCTCGTCAAAAGTGGCTGTTTGCAAGCGTCTTCTTGTTCGTGACTAAAGAACATTACATCTCTTGAGAATTGTTTACGGCATATACACGGGCGTTTGAAGTGTTTCTCATAAACAACCGCTATCGTTTATTTGCACTCCATTGATATTGCCTAATCCACTGATTTTAAGAGCGTTTTTGCTTGGCCCAGACTGTCTCAGTGAAGTAAAGTTTTGTCTATAGAGCCGCAGCGAAGAGCCTTGACACGGAGTGAGCACAATGTCTACGTCGGTTACAGCAGCAATAAAATCTCAGGAGCCTCTGACAAAAAGCATGAAATGCCTGGTTAAAGAAGACCTAGACAAAGACGGATTAAGCTTGCGCACAGACATTGCGCAGCCAGAGCCTAAATATGATGAAGTAAAGATCAAGGTGCTCGCCACATCCGTTTGCGGTACAGACAAAAGCATATTCAACAGTGGTAGTAGCGAAGGCATCCGCAAAGAGATGAAGCGCTACGTTGGTCCTGAAGGTTACAAGCCAATTGTCGTGGGCCATGAGTTTTGCGGCGTTATCGAAGAAACAGGACAGGGCGTCAAGCGGGACAACTGGAAAGACGTACCAGATCATTTAGTGCTGGAAAAAGGCGATTACGTTACGGCCGAAATGCACCTGTCTTGCGGACATTGCATGTTATGCAAAACTGGAAACGAACACATTTGTATGAACGTCAAAGTCAAAGGCGTGCACCTCGATGGTTGTTTTGCTCACAGCGTCGTCGTGCCATACAAGAACGTAATTTTGCTTGGCAAAAATGGTGATCAATCGCTGCTGCCACCAAGACTGGGTGCCATGCTGGACGCTTTCGGCAATGCCGTTCACACCGTTCAAGAAGCTGACGTCCGAGGTAAATCAGTAGCTATCTTAGGAGCCGGGCCTCTGGGGTTAATGGCTACCTTCTTGTGCCGCGATTTTGGCGCTTCGCGCATCTATCTCACAGAAGCAGCTGATATAGACCGACGTTTCAAACTGGGACAAGAATTTGGCGCAAGCGAATGCTTCGACATCAGCAAAGGCTCTGACGTCCTGTACAGATCTGTCGAAAAGCATGAAATCAGCTCCAACGGAGTGGATGTAGTAATAGAGATGTCTGGTTCTCCGTCGGCATATACAGACGCTTTTCGCATTGTTCGCAATGGTGGCATAGTCCTGCTGCTGGGAATCACACGCAAACCACTGAGTGAATTCGATATTGCCAATGCCGTCATCTGGAAAGGCGTCACAGTCAAAGGTATTTTTGGTCGCAAAATGTTCGACACCTGGGAAACGATGCTCAGACTCTTGCGTTCGGACAGATTTGATTTAAAGAATCGCCTTTCTCAAATCATTGGCAGCAGAGATTACACGCTCAATGAATATCAAGAAGCATTTGCGCATCTCTCCAAGGGCACTGAAATGAAGCTTGTTTTCGAACCACAGAAAGGAGTTTAAGCTGATGACTTCGCTATCTTCGACACGCGCAAGCAAAATGGGTAAAGACAGCATTTACTCGGCAATCGGTTCTGAGCTGAAGAAAGCTCACGAAAGCAAAACCTTTAAAATTGAAGTGCCCATCGACGGAGAACAGGGCGGAAACGTTGAAGTTGACGGCAAAAAATGCGTGATGCTGGCATCGAACAACTACCTGGGACTAGCTAATCATCCTCGCATACGGGAAGCGGCAAAACTGGGCTTAGAGCGTTACGGTTTCGGCATGGCCTCTGTGCGCTTTCTTTGTGGCACTCAGAAAATTCACTTAGAACTCGAGGAACAAATTGCTCGCTTTTTAGGCACCGAGTCCGCTATTTTGCACTCTTCGTGTTACGCAGCCAACGAAGCCTTTTTTCTCGCTTTGATGGGCAATGACTTCGGTCAGACGGGCTTTAAAGACATCATTTACAGTGACGCCCTTAATCACGCAAGCATCATTGACGGTATCAGAGTAGTTCGCCAGGCCACCAAAACCACAGATCTTAAAGCCTACAGGCACAATGATTTCGAGCAATTGAGCCAGTCCACGCAAGACAATGATGGGCAATATCGCATGAGCGTCATTGCTACAGACGGTGTTTTTTCCATGGAGGGCGAATACGCCCCATTGCAAAATTTTGTGGAACTCGCTAAAAAGCGAGACGCGATATTGTTTGTAGACGAGTCACACGCCACTGGAGTCTTGGGCAAAACGGGCAGAGGCACTCCGGAACAATGCGGAGTACACGGTCAAATCGACGTTATCTCTGGCACACTGGGCAAAGCCATGGGTGGAGCGTCAGGCGGGTTCATCGCTGGCAAAAAGGTGCTGATTGACTTTCTACGTCAAAAATCTCGCCCTTACACTTTTTCCAACACACTGCCACCACCAATTGCAGCGGCATCTCTCGAAGCCTTCAAAATGCTTGAAGAAGATAATAGCCTGGTGCTAAAGCTCCACGCAAATACCGAGTATTTTCGACGAGAGATCAAGAATCTGGGCTTTAAAATTCTCGATGGCATTCACCCAATTGTTCCAGTTATGGTTGGAGAAGCAGCCACCGCAATGGACATGAGTCGCGAATTATTGGGCGAAGGTGTTTATATTCGTGGCTTGTGGTACCCAGTGGTGCCACAGGGTGAAGCAAGGTTGCGCGCACAGATTTCGGCGGCGCACGAGTTCAGTGACATCGACCGCGCTCTCCAGGCCTTCCAGAAAGTGGGCAAGAAGCTAGGCGTTATCTAAGGCTAAGCCCTGCAACTATTTAACCCGTTGCGCTTCCCAGGTGCCACCACCATCTGTTTTGCCGCGAATATAAGGCCCTTGATAATCAGCATCATTTACGACTGAGACATCGCCTTTAAAAGTCATTGTGCGCTCTGAGCCCACTGGATTGGGCGTCTCCTTGCCTTTACCTTTTCCCTTAACAGGGGAGGCCTTTGCAGCAGTTTTTTGATATTTACGAATCAAAGTGATTTTGGGATATTTGTAAAAGATCTTTTCGAATACAAACTTTTCTTTGTTGTCATCAAGACCATGGCCGATCACTTGATCGAATTCCTGTTCCAGGAACATAATCGATTTCACAGTGCGGAACTTGTACTCATAGGCAACTTCCCATTTACCCGAGAGATCCGGCGCTTTGTCAGGGTGAGTTTCGCCACTTGATGCTTGCGAAGGAGGAGCAGATAGCTCAGGAGTTGGTGCAGGTTGCGACTCTGGAGCAGCAGCATGAACAGCAGCGGCAACCGGTTTTGGCTTATCGATTACCGCGTCCCAGTCATTACTGACAGTATTGCCCTCAGCATCCTTGGCAGCATAATCACCTTTTAAATAAGGTCCAGAATAATCATCACCGCTCATTGTCGATATGGTGCCTGCATATTGAATGGGCGGTATTTTGGCTAATGCACCGCCATATTTTTTGACAAAAGAGACCTGGTCACCACGCACTTGACCTTGCTCAATTTTGAAAGGAGTGCCATCCTGTTCATCTTTTCCCGAACCTTCAAAGGTTGAGCCGTCCTGCTTGAGAGTCATGCTGGCATTGAGGGTCTCGTTGTTATATTTAAAGCCAACACTCCATTTGCCGGTCATGCTAACTGTTTTAGATTCATCGGCTGCGCCGCCTGATGAGCTAGCAGCACCATTACCGCCCGCGCCGGGGAGCTTTACACCCGTACAGCCGGCCACGGAAAAGGCCAGCAGACAGCATGAAAAAACTTTGCAGATGGAAGCGTGTTTCTTTGTCATGAATTTGTCATTGTTTGCAGGAATCGCCAGTTGAAATTGAGAAGAATCCGAAAATAGCAGGATGCAATAGCCAAAAACGACAAACCGCAAACGGGTTGGTCGTTATAGTCGTCATTATAGCTCGATATTAAAATCGACAAAGATCAGATCAACGCTTTTTGTATGGGAATCGAAAAGAGTTGCTAAGCTATCCGTGGACTTTTACCATCAGGAGATTCTCTCTTGGCAATCCCGATGAATACCCCTGTCAAAATCTTGCTCATGAGTGGCGAGCAGGTTGAAGGGGAAGTGGCGATGGCGGACCAAACTACGTATCTATGCTTGCGTCGCGACAATGAGACATTGTATTTGCCATGGTCGGCAATTAAATGCGTGCGTGGTCCCGTCCTACCCGATCGCACTGTAGGCGGTGCCTTTCAACCCAAAGTTCCAGGAATGCCTTAGTCTTCATCGTCTTCGTCATCGTAAAAATCATCGAAAAAGTCAGCAGAATTTTCATCTAGCTCATTTTTAGCCTCTGGGTCATGCTTGTAAGCATTGGCATTCAACCACTCATTTACACGTTCGGTAATTCTATCTGTGCGGTAACTCTCAAAGCGCTCCAGATAATTGGACTTACCTTCGAGAATTTTGCGAAAAGACGATAGTTGATGAGGACTTTCAAAAGCCATTTCCAGCACAGACACAAGAGAGGGGTCCTCAATTTGCTTCTGGAAATCGCGTAAATCTTTAAGTAGGACCGATTTATCGGTTTTAGGAACGTAGAGATACCGTTCACGGTCACGCTCAATTTCGTCCGTTAGATCTCGCAGATCAAAAAGATGCTTATGGACTAATTTGATGAGACCGCTCTTGGTATCCAAATAATAGAGATTGTCAGGGGATTGGTCTTCGTAAGCAAGCAGCAAATAGGGCATATCGATACGAACAGCGCGTGTAACTTGCATTTTTTTCTCGGAAAATTGGAACTCCGTCATTTTACTCGGCTTTACTCAGATAATATTGTGGCTGATAGGCTTGGCCTTCAGCTTGGAGAGCAATTTTGGAATTCGAAGATATATTGATTATTCCGCCTGGAATAAATTTCGAATGCACAGGTTGTGGGAACTGTTGTTTGATGTGGCCTGTGCCGGTCACACAATCTGACTACCTCCGCATCACATCTCATTTAGAGCCATTAACAGATGAGCAGGCTGGGCTCAATTATTTCAAAGAAAGAGATACAGCCTCCTCTTCTGCTGCAGCCGACAAGCTGAATCAATTTCCTTACATACTGGAAAAACAACTTGATGGCAGATGCACATTTTTAACCGATGAACTGCGCTGCCACTTGCATGAGAATTTTGGCGAAACAGCTAAACCTTCAATGTGTCAGCTCTTTCCCTATACCTTTACGGAAGCACCTGACGGCTTTTATGCCGGACTGAGCTTTGCAGCAAGCGGTGTCCTTTTCAATAGTGGACGCTCGCTTGAAGAGCAGAGAGATTTTCTCAAAACACGCCTGGCCTTATTCAAAAGATTATTCCCCAACTTAAGGCTAGACTGGTCGACAATCCAGCTCTATGACGGGCAGCCATTAAAATGGGTTGACTATCTGCTCGCAGAAAAAAAATTATTGAGAATTTTCCGCCCCCTTTCTGCGCCACCAGAAGGAGATGATGATGATGATGGTGTCACCACCAGCAATGGCGGCATCGCTTTGACAATCAACAAACAATTGCTAATGGCGTCGACGTTGTTAACAGAATTAGTGCCAAAAGAGGTCGACTTAGATCACGAAAACCTTCTTGATGTTTCGCCTTTACAGACCGATCTTGTCATTGTTCGTCATTTGCTAGATTTCTTTCTGCCTGCCGATACATATGCCGCAAGGCGTGATGCCTTTGGCGCTCACGTTTTCAAGCAACACTTGACCCAGCCACCAGATATCGTGCAGATGCTGATTTCAAACGAAACCAGTGTTCCTCTGGCTCAGATCTGTCGTCTAAAGCTCGGTCATTTAGACGATGACTCGGAAGAATTATTACGTCGCTTTGTCTACTGTCGTATATTTGGCAAACTGTATTTCGGAGCAGGCTTCGGTCATTTAAGCGTAATAAGCGGATTCCATCACCTCGGATTGCTCGTTGCCCTGGTGCGAATACGCCTCAAATTTCTTCACTTCTACAATTCACACAAAGTTGGAATAAACGTGAATATTATCGAAATGAAAATGCCACCAGTTTCGTTTGTCGAGGTAGCGGAATTGATAAGAGGGCTTGAGAGACGCCTTTCATCCCTGCAATATTCAAAAGAAGTGGCTGTTTCATTGCAAGTTTTGCTGGAGAGCCCATTACGTTTCGCAAGAATAATTGCTCTTTCCGAGTAAGAGAAAAATATTGCCATCGTTAACTGCAAATGTAAGTCATACCTTTAGATCGTTGAAACATGCCGATTTTCGACTTTACTATCTAGGTCAGATAGTTTCGTTGACGGGCACCTGGATGCAGAACGTTGCCTTGAGCTGGCTGGTTTATAGGCTGACGAATTCCGCTGTGTGGCTTGGCATAATTGAGTGTGCAAATCTGTTGCCAATGCTATTGTTCGGGCTGAGCGCCGGCTGGTTGGCCGATCATTTTGATCGTCGACGAACAATTTTGATCACGCAAGCACTTTCTATGTTGCAGGCCCTGGTGCTTACTTATCTGACATTAACTAATCAAATTCAGATCTGGGAGTGTGTTGTACTGTCTGCCTTTCTAGGTACTGCAACCGCCTGGGAGATTCCTTCGCGCCAGGCTTTTTTAATCGATATCATCGAGAGAGAAGATCTCGTCAATGCCATCAGTTTGAATTCGTCTTTATTCAATGGAGCCCGCTTCATTGGCCCAGCAATTGCAGGGATTCTAGTGGCCCGATTTGGCGAGGGGCTTTGCTTTGGCTTGAACACATTGAGCTACGTGGCGATGCTTATCGCTCTGTGCGCGATGAAAGTTAAACACAAGCCGCGCATTTTCGCTGACGGAGAACAAAAATCTTCACTCAAAGAAGCATTTCAGTTTGTTCACCGCCACAAAGAAATCCGCCCAGTTTTGACATTGTCTCTGGTCATCACAGTTTTTGGTCTGCAATACACCGTGCTACTGCCAGTAATGGCAAAAGAAGTGTTGCATGGTGGAGTGGAAACTCTTGGAATGCTCAGAGCCTTCGGCGGTCTAGGAGCGCTTATTGCAGCTTTGACTCTCGCCAGCAAAGGACATGGAGAATTTCTGAAAAAAGCAGTAGGGCTGGCAGCCTTCGCTCTTGGACTGGGTCTATTTGCGTTTGCTTTTTCGACCAATCTATATTTATCAGAAGTTCTGTGCACCGTGACTGGATTTTTTATGACTACGCTCTTAAGCGGCAGCCATTCACTTGTGCAGCTCAATGTGAGCGACCATTTACGGGGTCGCGTAATGAGTATTTATATGACAATCATGCTCGGTATCAACCCCGTGGGCAGCTTCCTAGTCGGCTGCGCAGCCAGTCGCTATGGGGGTCCATGCACTATTATGGTTTGCGCCGTAGTCAGCACTATCGCTGGGCTGATTTACCTTATGTTCTTAAAGCGCAGGAACCACGCTTTTACCTGAACCCCAAAGTCGGCAAGAAGAGGCAATTTGAGGAATTAGATGGAGAGATGACGCCAGATAGCGGGTACTATAATGAAGAAACTGTTTGAGTAATTGAATTGACTGACAAAGAAAGTTCTGGACAATTGTGGCAACGAATCAGCATCGGTCTGGGCGTCGGTCTGATATTCACGGTCGGAGCTCTTGTGGGTGAACATTTCAGCGGCAACCCACTTGACAGCGTCATGCCCGCGTCCAAAGGTGCAACTCAAGGCAGAATGCCTGCAAGCGTGATGAGCACCAATACCATTGCCGATGTGGTTGCAACTGTCGCACCATCTGTGGTGAATATTGAATTAGAGACAGTAACCCCTACGCAGAACGGACGACAAGGCGCATTTAGCTTCTTTGGTGGTCCCGAAGTGACAACCCGTGAAGATAACAGTCACTCTCAACTAGGTAAAATTCTTGGCACCGGAATAATCATGAGTGCAGACGGTTATGTTATGACAAGTGCGCATGTAATTAGACATGACAGTTCAATTACAGTAACGTTGCCCGATAAGCAACGCTTGCGGGCAGAAATAATCGGCAGAGATCGATTCAGCGATTTAGCGGTGATTAAAGTCAAAGCGCAAAATCTCAAAGTGCCTAAATTCGGGGAGCCAAGCAGTCTAAGACCAGGTGACTGGGCGATTGCGATTGGTAGCCCGCTCGGTTTTGAACACTCGGTCAGCCTCGGCATAATAAGCGCACTCAATCGCTCAATCAACGACCCTGCATTTCACAGTCGCATCGATTTGATTCAAACTGACGTTGCTCTAAATCCTGGCAGTTCAGGCGGTCCTCTAATGAATATTAATGGCGAAATCGTGGGTGTCAACACAGCGATACGCGCTGATGCTCAAGGCATCGGATTTTCCATCCCAGTCGATGAAGCCAGAAAAGTTGCCAAACAATTGATTGAGCACGGTGAGATCCCGCGACCTTATATTGGCGTTTACATGCAAGACATCAACCCGTACCTTGCTCAAATGTTCAAACTAAAACCGACTGTAAAAGGTGTCTTGGTTGCACAGATAGTGGCAAAAGGTCCATTTGAGAAAGCAGGTCTGGCAGCTGGTGATGTTCTACAAAAAGTTGAAGGACATGTCGTCGAAACGGCAGCAGATGTGCGGAAAATCGTAGCCAACAAAAAGCCTGGTGAAACTCTTGATGTTGTCTATTTGCGCAAAAACGCTGTGGAAAATCGAAAAATTGAAATCGACAAATATCAAACAGATTAGTTAAGCATCGAATGACTTCCAATCCAGAAAACTCAGACAACAAAGATAGTCAAGAAAACGTCGTCGCAGGCGACGAAGCAAATTTTTCTACCTTTGAAGTTGCAGGCGAAGTTGCAGGCGAAACTGCACAAGAAATTATTGCACCATTTCCAACAGACGATGCAGACCTCATAAAACAAGCCCGTTTGATCAATGATGATCCTCAAGATCAACAAGCTCAAAATAGCATAAACAGTGATCAAGCTGATGGCAGCGCATTAGTTGTGTGCCCTGACTGCAAAAAGCAAATCAGCGAAAACTGGTTGCCCCAATGTCCAGACTGCGGAGCAAATTTAGTAACGCCAGATCAATTTGCACAGGTGTCTACGCAAGCTGAAAACGAGAGTTTATCAGCCTCGACGAAGCAGGAACTGGCAATCGCATTCAAAGACTGGTTTCAGAAAGGAAAAGACGCATTCCATAACGGTAATCTTGAAGAAGCTCAAGCAAATTTGCGGCAAGCCATATTAAGAGCGCCAAAATCCGAATCATCTATTGTAGAAGACGAAGAAATCGAAGCTCGCGAGCTTCTAGCCATGATCTTAGAAAAGCTTGGCAAGGCCGACGAAGCAAAAATGGAATATATGAATCTTTCTGAGGAAGTAAATTCTTCCGATGAAAAAAACAAATTTGTTCTCCTAGCAAAAAATACTGGTGGCGAGATCCATCCTAAAGAAGTCTTGGAAAGAGCAGTAAAAAATACAGAAGGCTCAATGCAATCTTTATTTTGCGGCTCATGCAGGCGTCCACTCTTAGAAGCAGAAGTTTACGCTTATAAAAGATCAAAAAGTTCGTTCCGCTGCATTTGTGGATTCGAGGGGAGCCCGCTCACATATGCTTCAAACGAAAGCTCGAAGCAATGGAAAATGGCTGCAGCCAAACATCGCGCGCTGTTGATAGCGGCAGCATCGCCCGAGGTCCAGGGAGGACGCAAGCAATCGACAGCCGTTCTTTTAGCGTGCACGCTTGGAGGACTTGGAGGGCATAAATTTTACCTAGATGAATATTTGATGGGATCTTTGTATTTGATCCTGTGCTGGACTTTGATACCGGCAGCGATATCCATTCTGGAAGCAATCAATCTCGCCCATATGTCGCGAGTAAATTTCAATCTTACATACAATTTAGAATCGATTCTAGAGCGACTTCCGGAAGAACTGAAATTTGCAGGTCAAACCCATAGTGATTTACTATCAATGCAAAGAGGCGAAGACGAAGTTTCAGAAAGCGATACCTTCTGATTATTGGAAAATTCTGAGAAATGGAAACTTTAGACGGTCGGTTTACGACTAAGTCTAAGGCGACTGTGAATCAGTGGATACATTCAGTCATAAAAAACATCGGCTCGAGAGCATCTTGGGTGCAAGGAATTAGAGGAGATAATCTAATGGGACAAGAGGACAAGGCAGCTTCCACGGGAACACGCCGAGGATTTGCAGCTCTGAATTCAGAGCAGAGACGACGCATTGCCAGCATGGGCGGAAAAGCTGCACACGAAAAAGGCACGGCTCACGAATTTACCAGTGAAGAAGCCGCTGCTGCTGGTCGCAGAAGAGGTCAAGGGGCCAAGCGTAGAGAGGCTCAGGCTGAAACTCTCAACAACGACATCGCCGAGTTGGTTCCCCAAAGACCAATGCAATCCGTATCGATCGCATCCAATATGTAATTACTTTCTTCGAAAGTAAGCCCCAAAAACGCCCGAGATTTGATTCGCCGAACTCCCCCCTTTACACTAGGGATGGGTTCGGCTTATTGATTTACGAAACCGAACACTTTCACCCAGACATTACCTGCAGAATTTAAAGTCGGAGATTTAGAAATGAGCTTAGCCACTAAAAAATGCATTCCTTGCACTGGGGCCGTGAAGCCGCTGACGCGGGCAGAATTTCAGCCCTTTTTAGGTGAGCTGAAAAATTGGACAGTCGAAAATGACAAAAAGCTGGTGCGTTCTTTCAAATACGATAATTTCGTCAAACCCATGCGACTGGCCAAGCGAATCGCCGATCTTGCAGAAGAACAACAGCATCATCCAGATTTGCTGGTGCGCTGGGGAGAGCTAAAGATTGACATCTGGACGCACAAAATCGATGGGCTGACAGAAAGTGATTTTGTCCTGGCCGCGAAAATCGACGAATGCGCGACGCAGAACGGGCTGAATGATCAAAATAATTAAAGTGATCAGGGCTAATTAGTGCGACTGAGAAAAATAGACGCCAACTGCCACTATCAACAGTATCAATACAATTGTCGGTAATATCCATGTCGGCAGACCGGTAGGCGAGCCATCGAGCTGACTCACCTTCGAGCGCATGTTCTTAGATTCGCGTACTGTCGAAGCCGCCTTCTCGCTTGGCGCTGGCATCACTGGTGGCGGTCCTGAGCGGGCGGCAGCAACCGGGCGAGCGCTAGCTTCTTTACTGATAATCCGCTTGACCGCTTCGCTTAAAAGCTTCGCGCCACTTTGAGCATCCAAATATTCGATTGCACCAATTTGCAATGCCGATTTAACAAGATCACTTTGCAAAGTGTCATAGCTGACTAAAAAATTCATGCCTGGATAAGCTTGCTTCAATTCTCCAAGCAACTGCAAGCCCTTTTGGGGGTCTGGTGCCAATTCTATCCACGCCACTTTGACACTATCTTGCAAATTATCTTTAGCAGCGTCGCGATCAACTGTCCCCAACAGAACTAAATCTGGTTGACCGTTAATCATCGTGTCAATCTGTTCACGTTTGCCGGTTTCACCATCGCAAACAACAATCGTCGGTAAATTCACAGATGAAAAATCCTCTTACGTGGTTGCAGATTACATGCCCACTAAAAGATACAATTAAAGCACTCTGCTTTAAGTTTAACTAGGTTTCTTAAACCGTAACCAGTGGCGATTCTACTTGAAAGCCAGCCAGACGACCATTTGTATCGAGAATGCGGTTGCGAGCTTCGTCTGCGGTGAGGCGACCCATTTCCACGTCGCGGTACATGCAGAGCAATTGCAACGTTGTCATCAAACAGAGACTTTTCTTCTGAGCAAATTGAGCGAGTCCATCGGTGTAATCTTGCTCCTGGCGCTCTGACAGGGTACGTTCTGCCCATGTGCTGGCAAGCATCAGACCTTTGGCTTCAATTTCATGCTCACCCCAGAAGCTACAAACTGATTCGCCCAATTCGGCAACATCAGTGCGTTTAGCTTGGGCGGTGCTGCGAACCACGCGAGCAAGGGCTTGCGGCTTATCCGAAGCCAAAAGATATAATTCCTGCTCTGATTTCTCCGACGGTTGAGCGTCCCAGCCGAGTTTAGTGAGAATACGCTGGCATGCAGCAACCAGTTCGTCGCCTTCGCCTCGCAAAAGAGCATTCTTTAAATGTTCAATCTGAGTGATTTTGTTTTCAACGTTAGCAATTTCTACTTGAGCTTGTTTTATTGAATCGAGCAGGCTGACACGTTTTTTGCGCAATTCTTCTGACTGTGGAAGAACGATGTCGAACGTGACGTCGGAATTGGTATTTTTTGAAATCTCTTCCATTTTTTTAATCAGGTCCTTAGCCTCTGGCTGTTTTGCGTCTACTCCAAACAATGCCAGGTCAGAGTTAGAACTCAAAGAATTGGCCAAGTCAACCTCCTCCGCTTTGTAATTTTCGTGAGTTTCTTCGCTATGATGGCCGTTACCGTTGCCATTACCATTTGTCTTGCCATCGCTGGCAGTGGCAACCTCAGGCATTGGTATGACTTCAATTGGCAGCGACGACAGTGGCGAAACGGCAGGCAGTACGCCTTCGTTCACTGATGTACTTTCAATTTGCGCTGTAGTATCCACGACAGGCACTTCTACTTCGAACTTTGGTTCTTCAACTGGAGTCTGTGGTATCACTTCAGCTGGTGTGGACAAATGAACTTCTTCCAATTCGATAGCATCTAGATCGAGTGAGTGTTGAATATTAGAGCCCATATACTGTCGTGCTTTCATTTCTTGAGTTTCATCGATTGCAGGAATGAGTGCTTCAGCAGTGGGTACCGGGACCACAGCCTCACTGATGACAGGCGCAGCTGCAGCCATCTCACTTGCAGCAATCAAGGTCTGGATCAGTGGAGCTGGTGTCACATGTGGTGCTGGAGTTGCAACCACCGGTGAAACGGCCGCTTCCACACTGGCAGTTTGAGGGACGACGGACTGTCCGGTAAAAGCTGGAGAGCCAATATGCAGGCGGTCATCATCATCGTCATCACCAAACAAGCCACGCGCAATCTTAGCCCCTACCGGTTCAGCTGCAGGCGCAGGAGGCGTGAATGAAGAACTGTTTCCCGCTGAAGGATTGGCTTGAGCTAGCAATTCCATTTCTCGGACAAGATTTTGGGTTGCTTCTGCGTCAGTAACAACGACTTCAGGAGCTGGAGTTACCAGGGCAGCTGGTTCAGATACAACTGGTGCTGGTGGTGGCGGAGTGATAATTGGACTCGAAGAGGCAACAATACTCTCTGCCACTGGAGTTTCGACGACACCTACTGGAGCGACGACAATTTCAGGAGTAGGCGCTGGTGGAGGAGTGATGATCACAGCCGATTCGACTGGTGGCGGTGGGGTAATGATTGGAGTTGTCTGCGCAGGTGGTTCAACAACGGGGGCTGAGTTTGGAATAACTGCTGCTGGAGTCGGAGCTTCAACAGCCGCTACAGGAGCTGGGGGGGCAGCAACGGGAGCAGGGGGCGCAGCAATCGGAGCTGGTACAGCAACTAATGGAGCTGGCTCTGTCACTACAGCTACAGGCGTTTCTGCCACACCCGGTGTTGGTACAGGGGCTGCAACAACAGCAGCTGGCGCATCCACAACTGGTACGGCCGCAGGTGCTACTGCAGCTACAGCGGGGGGCACTGGTTCAGCCACTGCTAAGACCGGAGCTTGCACGGTAGCTGCAACTGGCGCTGCAACTGCTTCGACATGATGGGTTTTGATATTCCAATCTTGAACGCATTCAATCAACTTTTTATCGAAATCAGGACTATACGGAGCCGGCAAGAAGAGGATGCGACCACCCTGGTCGCCAGCCATCAATTGAGCGGCGATGCACTTTCTTGGACCAGCTGTTGCCAGTGGTTTATAACCATCCGTAAGAAAGTCCTGACGAATAATTGTGTTCCATTCCAAACCGGTTTGACTGAGATACGGCGCAAATTCGGAAAGTTCGCCGTCTGGAGTTGCTTCCACAACGCGACCGTGAGAAACAGCACTCATATGACGAATGTTGTCATCGGGAGATGAATCAGGAGCAAGACTCTCAAGCCAAGCGTAATTGTCGATGGCGATATTGTCGCCTTGCACGAGAAACGGTCGGCAAAGGTAATAAATCAGCAGACCGCCCTTTTCCAAAAAGCTGACCAGCTCGAGAATGCGTCTAGTCTTCAGTTCTTCTTGAATTGACTGCAGGAGCGAGTCAGAAGCTACTGTTCTTGAGGTTAAGCCATCGGCTAAGTCGTTATCTATTTCTTTTTGCAGTTTCAAGTCATTGTCAAAGAGGTGAAAAATGCTCACGGGGTTGACGATAATGACCTTATAAGCATCCAGAGACTTGGCTTTGCCGACACTGAAGTAGTTTTCTTCGCCAAAGCCAGGGCAGTTCACACGAAGAATCTGCTCCTTTTGAATACTGTTCATGTAGCTACCTTCCAGAAACGAGAGACGACAATCTAGACCGACACTAAAAAAGCGGAATTAGGGGGCTTTGTCATTCTTATACCCATCTCATATCGGGTCCACGCCCAATTTGATCGGCTTTAGTGTCAAGAGGATTGATAAAATTGCTCAGCCATTATGAGAGCAGCACCCAACATATATACAAACCGACATTGAGAAGAAGTCACAAAATGCCCTCAATATTGATCGCCAATCGGCTCAAACAGGCATAATTGAGAACAAATCAAAGGAAATGAGAGTGACACAGACGCAGGGACATTACCATCGCAAAGGCTTTGGTCTCAAAGAAGAAGTAGGTGTTGAGCTTAAGAGCGCTTACGAATCAGAGCTCATTACTGAACTGCGTGCTCACGATAACACCATGACGCGAGGCAATATCACTATTCGCCTGGCTGAGGCGTTTGGTTTTTGCTGGGGCGTTGACCGGGCTGTTTCAATGGCCTACGAAACAAGACGTCATTTTCCAGAAAAGCGTATTTGGATTACCAACGAAATTATTCACAACCCAGTCGTCAACAATAATTTACGCGCCATGAATATAGATTTTGTGCCAGTCGCCATTGACGGTGTAAAAGACTTCAGCGGCATAAAAGAAGGCGAAGTTGTAATTCTTCCAGCCTTTGGTGCAAGCGTACAAGAGATGCAACTGCTTGAAGAAAAGCAATGTGAAATTGTCGACACGACTTGTCCATGGGTTTCTCGCGTCTGGGTACGAGTGGGCAAATTCGAAGAAATGGATTTTACCGCTATCATTCATGGCAAATACAATCATGAAGAAACTATCGCCACCTCCTCGCGTTCAAAGCATTATCTAATTGTCCAAAATCTCGAAGAGGCGCACTTTGTTTGTAATTACCTGCTTCAAGGTGGCAGTCGAGACCTGTTCCTGGAAAAGTTCAAATCGGCTTGCTCAAACGGTTTTGATCCAGAAATCCATTTGAATAAAGTAGGCGTCGCCAATCAAACAACAATGTTGAAAGGCGAAACTGAACAAATCGGTAAATTATTCGAACAAACCATGCTGAAAAAATTCGGTCCAGAATCTATCGATAAGCACTTCCTCAGCCCGGGTGACACTATTTGCGATGCCACCCAAGAACGTCAGGACGCCATGCTCAAGCTTGTCGATCATCATTTGGATTTGATTCTAGTGATAGGCGGCTTCAATTCGTCAAACACTGGTCATCTGCAAGAAATAGCAAATAGTCGCAACCTGGTTTCCTATCATATCGATGGTCCCGATTGCATTGGTCCAGGAAACACTATTTTGCACAAGCAGCCGAACGACAAAAACTATCAAACGACTTCAGATTGGCTCAAACAGGGACAATTGACCATTGGCATCACAGCTGGTGCCTCTACTCCCGATCAAGTAATTGCCGAAGTTCTGAAAAAGACTTTTGAGCTCGCCGAATCGCTCTAAACGCTGTTGAGCGCTTAGGCTGAGTAACGAGCGAAACAAGAATTTGTTTCCCAGAGCGTTACGTCGACGACGGGAAAATGCAAATCCTTAACGAAATCAAAAATCAGATGAGCCAAATTTTCGGCGGTTGGATGCACTTCGAGAATCTGAAAAGGTTCGCCACTGGCTGTTAAAGCGGCGACAATTGGATCATCCTTATGGAGCAACATTTGATGGTCGAATTTTTCGTCAATCCAGTTTGATACATCTCTCTTCAAATCAGAAAAATCCATGAGCATACCGTCCGAGTCGAGATTTTCCGCCTCCACAGTAATAAGCACTTTGGCATTATGTCCATGCAATCGCTTACATTTGCCATTATGGTTCATCAGTCTGTGTCCATAACAAAAATGCAATTCTTTGGCGATCTGGTACATAAAATCTGGCTCCCGAAAGCTGGTTAGGTTAGATTATAACTTCTGGGTCGAAGCGGCGTTCATTCAATCAAGCAGGCAGGCAGGCATGCTAGCATTTGGCAGAGTAAGTTGAGCAAGTGAGAAGCGGTCGTGGAAACCAGTCAAAACACAGAACCTAAGACCGTCAGCAAATCGCACAATCCCTGGGCAGCTGCTTATGAATCAGCCTTCATGAAAGCGTGCAGGCGTGAAAAAACAGAGTATACGCCAATTTGGCTGATGCGGCAGGCTGGGCGTTATCAAGCCTCCTACCGGGCTATTCGTGAAAAAGTTAGTTTTTTAGAACTATGCAAAAACCCTAAGCTTGCCTCTCAGGTCACGGTTCAAGCCGTTGAAGATCTTCAATGCGACGCAGCGATCATTTTTGCCGACATTTTATTGCTACTGGAGCCTCTTGGCGCCGGTCTGGAATTCGCCAAAGGCGACGGACCGGTCATTCACAATCCTGTCAAACTGGCTGATGACGTAAAAAGATTGCGGTCATACAGCACAGCATCTGAAATTGGCTACGTTATGGATGCCATCAAATTGACGCGCAGTCAGTTGCCTGAAAATATACCGCTGATCGGTTTTTCTGGAGCTCCTTTCACTCTAGCTTCTTATTTGCTAGAAGGCGGCGCATCAAAAAACTTTGAAAAAACCAAAATCTTCATGTACAAAAATCAAGAGGCTTTTTCCAGTTTGATGACGCTGCTCTCAGACTTGATCATCGAATACTTGCTCGCTCAGGCGGCTTCCGGAGCGCAAGCCGTGCAACTATTTGACAGTTGGGTTGGCTGTCTCAGCCAGTCGGACTATGAGCTATTTGTGCAACCTCACATGATGCGCATCATCACTGCCATTCAAAACGGACACCAAGCAAGCAATCCCGGTGGTGCACATCTGCCCGTCATTCACTTCGGCACCTCAACGGCTCATCTTTTACCAAATCTCGCTGCCGCGAAAAGCGATGTCATCGGGCTTGATTGGCGCCTACCTTTGAACAAAGGCTGGGACATAATTGGCACTGATTTTGCCGTACAAGGCAATCTCGATCCTGTCGTTTTGTTTGCCCCTCAAGCCGAAATCAAAAAGCAAGTTCAACTCATTCTAGATCAGGCCAAAGGCCGCAATGGTCACATATTCAATCTAGGGCATGGCATATTGCCTGGCACTCCTGTAGAAAACGTCAAATACCTCATTGAAATCGTGCATGAATATAGTCGCATCTGACACTACTAGCAATACCACATGTACGGTCGTGAAAGTGGCTATCGTTGGCGCAGGCATTACTGGACTGACAGCGGCTCACCGTTTGCTCCGACGATCAACCTCGTCCTGCCAATTTCACGTCTCTCTCTTTGAAGCTGATAGTCGCGTTGGCGGAATCATCAGTACCCGCTACGAAAAAAACTGCACTCTAGAAGACGGTCCCGACTCATTTATCACGTTCAAACCGGGAGGAATTGAACTATGTCAGGAACTTGGACTGGAAGAGCAGATCATCACTACAAATTCTCGTTTCAGGAGAGCATTCGTCGCGTGGAAAGGGCAGTTAGAGCCAATTCCCGAAGGCTTCAACATGATAGCGCCCACACGCTTCGATAAACTTTTTGCATCCAAATTGTTTTCACGCACCGGCAAATTGCGCATGGCATTCGAACAATTTATTCCTAAAGGACCAAGACTCACAGACGAGAGCGTTGCTTCTTTCGTACGCCGACGATTTGGAAAGGAGGCCCTTACACGCATCGGTCAGCCTCTCATTGGTGGCATCTACACTGCAGATCCAGAGACTCTATCGCTCAGAGCAACTGTGCCAAAATATTTGGACTATGAACAAAAATATGGCAGTGTCACAAAAGGCCTTCTGGCGGAACAGTCCAAGACTCAAAAAAATCAAAAAACATCCCATGCCGGAGCGAGATACAGCGCTTTCGTCAGCTTCGACAAAGGAGTAGGTGTTCTAGTCGATACTTTAGTCGAGTCCATTGGTAAATCAAATATTCATACAAACACAAAAATCAAAGACCTGAATTACCAGGAAGAAACCCGACAATGGGATTTACGTTTTGATTCTGGCGAGTCACAAAAATTCGATCACGTCATCCTCACAACACCCTCGTACGTATCTGCCGATTTGCTCAAGTCAATAGATCCAGAGCTCGCAGCTAATTTAGGCAATATAGAATATGCATCGTCTGCGGTGCTTAACTTGGTATTTAACCGAGAACAAATTCAACATTCGCTGGATGGATTTGGTTTTGTCGTACCAGCAAAAGAAAATCGCCAAATCATCGCCGGCAGCTTTACCAGCGTCAAATTCCCCAATCGCTGCCCTGAAAATCAGGCCATATTGCGAGTTTTTCTGGGGGGGGCCATGCAGGAAAGAATTTTGCAAAACGACGATCAAACCCTGATCAAAATCGCGCTCTCTGAATTGAACCACTACGTAAAATTTACTGGCGCACCGCTTTCAACTTCCGTCAAACGTTATGCTCGGTCCATGCCTCAGTATAAACTCAATCACCATCTCCTCAGCGACAGCCTCCTCACATCGATAAAAAGGCATTCAGGTCTCTATATCGCTGGTGCCTACATCAATGGAGTTGGCATCCCCGACTGCATTGCAAGCGCCAACAAAGCTTGTGAGGCGCTTATGGAAAGTCTCAGTTTGAAGAAATAGGAATAGGCATCCGGCGGCTATATGGGCGAAAAAAAGCATACGCGATTCAAGACCGCACGAACAAGCTCCTGGGTCAAAGTACAAGGTGGTCCGATACTTGCCTGCATTGACATGGGCACGAATTCGTTTCATATGATTGTTTGCCAGGCATCTCCTGAGCGCGATCATTTTGAAGTAATTACGCGCGTCAAAGATGCTGTTCCATTTTTTCGAGGAGCTTTGACCGCGCACTACATCGATGACGAGGCGATGAAGCAAGCGCTCAAGATCCTTGCAGAGATGATGCGTCGAGCCCAGGAGAAAAAAGCCTTTACCATTCTGGCAGTAGCAACGTCAGCTGTGCGTGAGTCTAAAAACGGCGAAGAAGCGCTCGCTCACATCCGTGAAACGTTAAAGCTGGATGCCCGGATGATCTCAGGCAAAGAAGAAGCACGCTTGATTTATCTCGGCGTTCTATGGAGCATGCCTGAACTGACAGGAAATTTTGCCATTGTTGATATTGGTGGTGGCTCAACCGAAGTGATTCTAGCCAATCAAAACAAAATTCACTTTGCAGAATCATATAAGCTGGGAGCCGCAAGGTTGACGCAAAGATTTTTCCGTAAGGGCGAACCAACGTTTCAGACCGTGCGCGAATTGCATAACGAAGTGCTGGGAGTTCTACGTCCGGCAGCAGCCCGAATCGCTGAGTCTGCAAAGGTGGACGTGCTCATTGGCACATCCGGCACAATTCAAACTCTAGCGAAAATCGACAGAGTAAGAACTGGTCGTCCACATGCCGATTTACATGGCTATCATTTGACCTTAAATAGTGTGCAAGAAATCGTCAATTACATTGAAGAAGGTTCTTTGCGCAGAGGCAAAATTAAAGGCGTCAGCTCGGACCGCAATCAAACTATTCTTGCAGGCTCAATTGTTTTACTCGAAACAATGCGGTCGCTACAGGCTTCTGAATTGATTGTTTGCACCGCCGCGTTGCGCGAGGGTGTCGTCGTCGATAGGTTTTTGCAAACTGGATGGCTCGACGCAGGACTGGAAAAACATCGAGACCCACGCTCGACTTCAGTGCACAAACTAATTGAAAAATATCAAGCTAGCGAAGAGCACGCCGAGCAAGTAGCTTTCCTGGCCTCTGAAATATTTTTGCAAACACGCGGTCTTTTGCACGATTATTCGGAAGAATCTGGACACCTGCTGTGGTCGGCTGCCATGCTTCACGACGTTGGCATGTTCATCGGGCGCAATGGGCACCATAAACACTCATACTATTTGATCAAAAACGGTGGCTTGCTAGGTCACTCCGAGGAAGAAGTGAGTATCATTGCAGCGATTGCGAGATATCACCGCGGAAGCGCTCCCAAAGAAACGCATGAAGCTTATTACAACCTCACCGAGGACGCGAAAAAAATGGTGGCAGACTTGGCTTCAATTCTGCGTCTGGCTGAGGCGCTAGATAGAGGGCACCGTCAGGTTGTAAAAACTCTACAGGTGAAATTAGAAAAGCCGCCGAAGGATCCGCTGCTGAAACAAGAATTGACTATCAATGTTGCAGTTAAAGCAGGTGAAAATTTTGAATCCGAAGACTGGGCACTGAGTGAAAAGAAGTGGCTGTTTGAGGATCTTTTCCAAGTGAAAGTGAATCTATGCGTCGACATCGCGAAAGCGCAGACAGCAACGTCCGGGCAATAAATCAGCTAAATGCCTATCTAGTGACGTGTTCTACGTGAGCTGAAGCTACGGGTCTGACGTTTTCTGCTAGCTCTTTGATGTGGGCAAGGCGTTTTTCGAGTTTTCCGGTGGAGATCCTATTCATCATGAACTTGGGCACTGGCAAGCCAAGATCAAGATGAGAAGACAGTTCAAGCACTGTCGAGCGACCATTGTCGGCCGAGGCGAAAGTCCAGCTGCCTTCCATTTCTTTGAAGTGATCGGATTTCAAAAGCTTATAGTCGATTCGTTCAAACGGCACTTCCTTCTGCTCGGTGACGCAAACAGAAGTTCCAAGCACAGGGATAAATTTGAATTGCTGCTCAAGCTTACACTCGTGCTCACTTTGTTCGAGCACTTTGGTGTAACCAATATCAGGGTCATGTTGTCGCTCTTCGTGTACCATACGCCAGACAACTTCAGGTGATGCCTTGATAGTTGTGCGTGCCTTACACCATGCAGAAGTATCTTTGACAGGAGGGGGAGAAGGCGGAGTTTTCACGATTGGGATTTCCCCTGGAGCAGCCACAGCCGCTGGAGTAAGGAGCGGGCCTCCAAAACAGGAACTAAAACCAATGGTTGCACTTATGGTGGCAGCAACTTTAAGCGTCCGCATCATGTTGCGCATAGTGGTTTTTTGTTGAGGTTGCAAAATAAGCTCCAGGTAGCTGAATTTATCGACGACAGCTAGAACCAGGTGTTCCGGTTTACTCTTGGAAACAAGAATAACACGACTGGCGGGCAGAGCAAATGAAGAAAGTTGAACGGACAACGTAAAAATACGAAATGGAGCTAAACGCCAATTGGAAAAAAGCGTGGCACCAAGCGTCTCCAGCCCACTTGCTCGGCATAGTCTTTGTAATTTTGGCCGAAAGTCTCGATTAGTATTTTCTCCTCATATTTGGCTCTGTTTAGCCACAAAGGCGCAACTACCAAGGAAACAAGTAGAACGCCCAATATTGAAGTTGCAGCAAGCGATGCGCCGAATAATGATTGAATTATGCCGGAATAAATCGGATGCATAACAAAAGCGAGAAGACCATTATTACGCACCTTCTGACCTTCAAGAATTTCGGCATCGGTCGAGAGCGCTTCGCCAAGCGAGTACCAGCCGCCGATCATGAAAATGAAGCCAGAAAACATAATGAGAAAGCCAATCCAACTCACGATTAATAAAGCACCTTCAGGCGGAGCGCTAGTTACAGCAAAAGCTGGCTGCCAGATAGGTCCCTGCAATGCACCGTTGTAGGCGAGGAACGAAAGAACAACAATCGCGATGTTGAGCAAAGCAGTGTACTGCGGAGCTCTTTGAATGACGAAATTGGATTCGTATTTAACTCCCTTTCCTCGTCGAGCGAATCCCTTCGCCAGAACAGGCGCAGAAACTACGATACCGACACAGGTGAGGCCAATTACGGCCAGCGATGGAGCATTGAAATACACTCTTTATTTCCCCTTCATAGTGAAAAATGATTCAGATAGACCCTGATTTCCCTTGAAATCAGTCCAGTTGCTGTGAGCATAGATTTTCCCATCAACATAATCCCACCATTCAACTGGCAGCATTGTTTTTGGATCGACTAGAGCACGTTTATACATTTGACCATTTGCTTTGGTCATCTCCAAGACTAAAACATTTATTGATTGGCTGGGCGCTGCGATGGGCTCAGCAGAAACCTTGGATGGACAGCCCTCTTTCGAATATTTCTGCATTGCTTTCCAGATCGATGAGAAATCGGATTCAACCATGGGCCAGCCATTGGCCGATTTGAGTCGCGAGTCATCCGGCTTGAGAGCGACTGTGAAAACTTTGAGTAGGCCCCCTGGATGAGCATGCACAACGCCATTGTTGAAGATGGCCACGGCCCCAGAATTAGGACCTGATGTGACATCACACTTGAGCATTGCTGTTTTTTTCACCCAAACAGTGCCTTTTTCAGTCACTCCAGAACCTTTGCTAACGTGCTGAACATAGTTGAAAGTGTAATCAGCATAAGAATCGGATGCTTTCAAACATTTATCGATGAAAGGCTTTCCATCAGTAGTTTCAGCTGCTGACACGCTGCCTGGCATACCAGCTTTACCGTCCGGGTTCTTAGACGGATTGCCACCAGAAGTGGTTCTCGCTTCGCTGACCAGCTGCCTGGATGAATCTGCAGCACTAGTCAGGCTCGTTTGCGTGAGATTAGTAGAGACAGCGGCAAAACAACAAAGCGTCAGGCACTGAGCTCTGCTATTTGAAATTGAATTAAGTTTTTTATGCACGACTATCTCCACAACCGCTTCTAAAGCTTCAAAACAGTGTCCCTGGTCAATTTGCTTCTTTCGATCGGCGGCACTTCCAAAATTTCGAAGACCGCAGATAGTATCACTTCCAAGGTTTCTCTGGTGGGATTGGGACCCGCGTCTTTCTCTATTTCTTCAAGCATTCTACGCATCCAGATGGCTTGACGTAGGTGCGGTTTGGCATGGTGCCTCAACCAGGCGAGGCCCTCATCTATCATTGATAAATCTGTTGACGCATCAAATTGATTAGAGTTGCTGCGGAAATATTCTTCGAACCAGGGTAAAGCGCAGCGAGCAAAAGCAGTCGCAGCCAGCTCAGCAGCAACGATAGCGTAGACACCATCGGCATATGTCGACTCTTGACAAAATGCATTCATCAGCGAGGCCAAGCGCGTAGCGCGAGCGCTTGCCGCTGTATTTAGCACTTCGCTTTCGGCAAGGCCAGCGAGAACGCATTGCTTGAGGTAAAGCCTCTGATACAGATGTTCTTCGTCAGCAAGCACACTCAATAATTTGTAGGCGCCGCCACGATTCGAGGATGTTACGGGCATGTGTCCTCTGACGGCCTGAATATTTGCAGGCAATTCTCGAATAAAAGGCCATAACTCAAGACATAGCTGCTTGCCGGCCGGCAACCTCTCGGCGAGATCGACGGTAGCAAAAACAAAACTTTCGGCACAAGCTTCGTTTAGACGGCGAACTAATTCCGGCATCCATCCGAGTGAGTGGCTCATCGTGAAAATTCCTTAATAGGACCACGCCCGGCAGACTCTCTTACATCCTCTGACAAGCTCATAGTAATGTACAACCAGAGCCCCTCATGCTTACCATTGATTCCACCTTAATCAAAAAACTCTTACATAAGTAGCGCCGACATTTTGCAAGTCACATCTTTTTCACTGATTAAGGCTTGCAAGGACTGTGGAAACAAAGAGGTGCTAAACTCAGCTCAGTGTTCAATGGAGCCTTTTCAATGACAGCAAAATTTCGCAGTGGACGAAAATAATTGAAAGAATTAACCGCCATCAGCTTACCAATAGTTCCGCCTGCTAAGGCATTTTATAAGTCTCCAGAAATCTTACAACTGCGAACATCCGATGGTTCGAATGTCTCCTGTCGAGTTTGGAAAGGCGAAATCGGCCAATGTGTAGTGCTTTACTTACATGGCATTGAAGGGCATAGTCAGTGGTTCGAAAACACAGCCAGTGTGCTCAACAGTAAAGGCATAACAGTTTACGCAGTCGATCGCCGAGGCTCTGGCTTAAACTCGCGAGATCGCGGTCACATGCCGAGCTACACAGGTTTTCTCGACGATGTGGAAATCTGGCTTCGTCACGTTTTTCATGAGCACAAAGGCCATCCGGTCGTATTAATGGCCAATTGCTGGTCAGCTAAAGCTGCAGCAGTGATTGCTTCCGGTCGTCATAAGGGTGTCGAGGGTCCGCTCAGCCTGCTGTCAGGAGTGGTGATGACCTGCCCTGCAATCTATACAAAAGTCGATTTTGATACCAAAACAAAATTACGTATCGCTTATCATGCATTACGCCAGGACCGACTGTCCCTGCCTATTCCTGTGACCACTGAAATGTTGACTGACAATCCAGTATTTCTGGGATATCTTAAAAATGATCCGCTTCGTTTGAGCGAAGCGACGGCACAGTTTTATATGGAAACTTTTAAGATGGGAAAGCTTGCTGAATCTGCCGCCAAAAACATCGACTTACCTCTACTAATTTTACAAGCTGGATGCGATCGAATCGTCGATATCCCCGCGCTTGAAAAATGGTTTAGTCAATGCAAAACGACGCAAAAAGATTTACGCATCTTTCCAGATGCCGTACACAGTCTCGATTTTGACTCGACCTGGTTCAGCGATTACACAAACGTTTTGAGCCAGTGGTTAAAAGCGAGATCGCCGGTGATTAGCAGATGAAAGTGTTGTCCGCGGAAATCAGAGTCATCAATTTGCCTTTTCGCTTTGCTTTCAGGCACAGTCTGGCATCGCGAAACTATTCTGAAAATATCATCGTCAGAGTGACTATCGAGCATCAGGAACAGACATTTACTGGCTATGGTGAAGGCATTCCCCGCGACTATGTAACAGGCGAAGCGATTTCTTCCTCAGTTGCAACATTACAGAATGAGTTTTTCCCGCTGTTTCACCGGCAACAATTTGACGATACCAGTGACCTTTTTAAACTATTAGAGACCAATTTCAGACAGGCACAATTGCACGAACGTCCACTAGGTGCTGCATGGTGCGCGCTCGAGCTGGCAATTGTCGACGCTGCCGCTCAAGCATTCGGACAAACAGTGACAGCCATGCTTGGCGGCTTCGAAAGCCACCAGACCGCTATCGGAATTCGCTATGGTGGCGTGGTTCCATTTAGCAGTAAAAAAATGTTGCCAGTCATTTTATGGTTCTACAAGTTTTTTGGTTTCAAAACAGTCAAGCTCAAGGTCGGCAAAAATCTCCAATCAGACCTTGAGATGCTCGCTCTTGCTCGCCAAATCCTTGGTCGAGATGCGATCCTGCGGATTGACGCAAATTGCGCCTGGACGGTCGATGAGGCAGTCACCAATTTAAAAGCAATGCGCCCCTTCGACATCGCCTCAGTTGAACAACCACTACTTGCCGAGGATCTTGTCGGTCTTGCTTATTTAACAAAAAACGTTCCAGAACAAATCGTGGCAGACGAGTCACTGTGCACTATAGCCCAAGCACGCAGTCTCGCTGAAAATAAGACAGTAAGCGGATTTAACGTCCGCATCTCAAAAGTTGGTGGATTGCTGGCATCTCGTGAAATTGTCAAAATCGCTGATTCTCATGGTATCGCCGTGCACTTAGGTGCACAAGTCGGCGAAAGCGCAATTCTGAGCGCTGCAGCCCGAGCCTTTGCTGGCAGCCAGCACCCGTTCGAAAATTATGAAGGCTCCAACAATCTGTTTTTGCTAAAACAAGACATTAGCAAAGAAAATCTCAACGTTGGTCCAGGCGGATTCGGCAAATTTTTGAAAGGCACCGGTCTTGGTGTTCATATTCTGGGAGAAAAACTCGAACAATTTACTCAATCACAATCGACAGTCGAAGCTCATTTCAATGAAGCAACGGCGACACTGCCCCTGGGGAAACGCTGATGCTATGGAATGCTCCTGACATAGCCATCGGTCAGTTGTATCGGCGGGCAACGCACCTTCGCCGTTTCAGAAGTGCATTGCAAAATCCGGAGCTGCATCAACAGGAACGATTGATGCAAATGATCAAAGCTAATCAAGATACAGCGTTCGGACGCAAGCATAATTTCAAGAAAATCTCTTCGATAAAAGACTATCAATCATATGTGCCAGCGGCTAATTATGAGGACCTACAGCCATATATCGACAAATTGCGTAGAGGCGAAAAGAATCAGCTAACAGCAGAAAATCCATTTATGTTTGCCACTACCAGTGGCACTACCGCATCGCCAAAGTTTGTGCCAATTACTGAAACGCATTTAAAAGATTACACGCACGCATTTCAGATCCACAACTATCATATGATTTGCGATTTTCCAAACGCGGCCAAAGGTCGCTTTTTGATTATCACGAGCAACGATGAAGAGGGCGTCACTGAAGGTGGTCTGCCTTACGGAGCGGTTTCTGGTCTTTTAAACAAACGTCAATCGCCAATTATTCGGCGACACTTTGCCATCCCCTATGAGTTGTGCAAGATAAAAGATGTTGACGCCAAATACTACATGATGCTGAGAACGGCTCTGGCACAAGATGTCACGGCTATTTTGAGTTGCAATCCTTCGAGCTTATTATTGTTAGCTGATCAGTTAAAAAAACATGCGGCCGAACTAGTCTCCGATCTTTTTGACGGCACTGTCAAAAGTTGCTACGCCGCACCACCTCATTTGCAAACGGCATTTGCGCCTTTTCTCAAACCTCAAAGAGAGCGAGCGCAAGAGCTGCAAAAGCTTATCGATACTCATGGTGTCATTACACCTTCAATGGTCTGGCCGAACCTATCAGCCTTATCTTGCTGGAAAGGTGGACCGATGTCCTTTTATCTCGAGCAGCTGAGTGAGTTTTACGGTAGCACCGAAATTCGCGACTTTGGTTATATGGCCAGCGAAGGAAGAGGTACGATTCCAATCAGCAATGCCGGCGCTGGTGGAGTTCTAGCGGTCTCCAGTCATTTTTTCGAATTCGTCGCTGAAGACGACATGGACTCAACGCACAAACGCTTCTTACTCGCTCACGAGCTGAAACAAGGTGCACGTTATTACATCTTCTTCACCACCAGCGCCGGTCTTTACCGCTACAACATCAACGATTTAGTAGAAGTCGTTGGCTTTGAAATGGCGACGCCAATCATCTCTTTTGTACGTAAGGGGCTCGGAATAAGTTCGATAACTGGCGAAAAAATCACGGAAGAGCAAATTCTTCTGGCCGTAACACTAGCTACCAGACATCTCAATATTGGTGAAATGAGCCACTTCACGGCAGAAGTCGAATTGGGCAATCCACCGCATTATGTCTGCTTTGCTGAATTGCGAGAAAACCTAGATCAAGCCATAAAAAACGAATTCATTAGAATTTTCGATCATTCCCTCAAGGTACAAAATCCCGAATATCTGGATAAAAGGGAAAGCCGCCGACTCGGTCTACCTGTTCTAAGAATTCTGCCCCCTGGCACATACACCCGCTTGCGCCAGCAAAGAGTGACCGAAGGAGCTCCTGAAGCGCAAATCAAGATACCATTGCTCAGCTCTCCGAACTCTTTTGCAGGACGTTTGGCGTTACTGGAAGTTTAGGTAAAACAGGAAAAAAATGACCGTGAATCAAGAAAACCAAGTAAATCAAGCATCTCAACCAGGGCAAAAGCCGCTCGTAGCGGTTACCGGGGCTGGCGGACTGGTGGGCAGTTTTCTGGTCAAATATCTAGCCGACGAAGGCTTTCCTGTCAAAGGAATCATTCGCACAGCCAATCAACCGCAGCATCTATTTGATTTTCAAAAAAATTATTCAGGCAGTGGCAAAGTTTCCATCGAAATTGCTGATGTCAACGACGCTTCTTCGCTCAATCGCGTTCTAACGGATGTAGACGTCCTCGTACATGCAGCAGGAAACGTGAATCCCTTTGGTAAGCGCGAAGAAATATTCGCCACCAATGTCTCCGGCACTAAAACTGCATTAAAGGCAGCCTGTGATGCTGGATTGAAGCAATTTATTCACGTAAGCTCACTTTCTGTAATTACAGGACAAGGCGATCAATACAACGTCGACGAAAGCGCTCCGCTTCATCTATGCGGCGAAAATTATGCAGACTCAAAAGTAGAAGCCGAAAAAGCAATCACAGCATTTGTAGCCGCTCAGCCGGACTGTCAAATAGCCACCACTATTGTGCGACCTGGTTTTATTTATGGACCTTATGAAAGAACCTGGATGCCGCGTTTAATCGAATCAATCAAAACAAAGAAAGCGGCATTAATTGACGGTGGTAAGAAAGAAACGAATGTCGTTTATGTCGGCAATTTGTGTCTGGCTGTCAAGAATGCGATTCTCAATCAAACGGCTTACGGTCAGGTATACAACATCACTGATTCTGAGACCGTAACTAAGAAAGACTTGTTCGACGCCATTGCTGATGGTTTGAAATTACCTCGTGTTTCCAAAATAATTCCCGGTTTCATCGCCCAGAGTTTTTGCGAATTAATTTCGACAATTGCACCCAAACTTTCTCAATCGACGCAAATGAAATTAGCAAGGTATTCGCGAGCAGCATACAGATTGGCTGGACTAAACCAAGGTTTCAATATCGATAAAGCCAAGCGAGAGTTGAATTACATCAACTGCAAGCCCTTTGCTCAGGCGATGGCAGAAACATTAACCAATTTTGGAGGCGACGCCCAAACGCAGTCAGGCAGTGCAACTTCAACCAAAGAATTTTCTGGCGCAATCTCAACGTAAATTGAAATGAAAGCAATCACTTTATTTCTCATTGACTACTGTCAACGACACGCTCATCCAATCAATGCCATACTGCACATCATAGGGGTGCCGGCAGCTTTTACAGGAATTTATTTCATCTGTATAGGCCAGATTGATAAGGGCTTGGCTCTGTTGACGCTGGGTTATTTCTTTCAATATCTCGGTCATGAGGCGCAAGGCAATGAAGTCGGGGAAATCACCTTGATTAAAAAGATAATGCAAAAAACTGAAACCAAGAGAACCGAAAGCATCAACTGATGAACACCGAGCAACAAATTATTCTCATCGATGGTGCCACAGGTTACCTGGGTAGCCATTTGGCCTACGCACTTGATGGCACAGACGCGCTGATCCGCTGTCTTGTCCATCCGAAAGCTCAGGATCTCGATATCAACATTTTACGCTCAGTCGATGCTCAAGTATTTCGGGGCAATCTTGCCGATGCTTCCGCGGAAGATGCTATTCAACTGGCTTTTAAAAACGTCTTTGCAGCGGTGCATCTGATTGGCAGCGTGGCTCCCAAACGTGGTGAAAAGATGAGCGATTTGCACATCGGACAAACGCGAGCATTCGTTCAGCACTGCCTCAAAGCTGATGTCAAGAAAATTGTGATGATCACTTCCCTTGGCGCTGCCGAAAACGCACAGAGTGAATATCACAGAACCAAATGGTTGGCCGAACAAGAGGTCGTCAAATCTGGTATACCCTATGTAATTTTGCGCCCCTCTTTGATTGTTGGTCGCACATTTGGACGCAGAGATAGCAAAATCGTCAACCGCTACAAAACAATGATTGAAACCAAACGCAACGTTCCACTCATTGCCGGTGGTGGCAACAAAACGCAGCCAATATTTATAGATGATCTTGTTAAAGCAATCATGCGCTGCATCTTCCAGAGCACGAGCAACTCTGCAATTTACGGGCGGGCACTAGAATTGGGCGGCCCAGACGTTGTTTCAATGAGAGACTTTGTCACACTTTTGATGACAGAGGTGGTTGGTCAAACGAACTCTATCGTAAATATACCGGTGCCAGTGGCCCAGATTGCCGCGCGAGTGATGGAATTGACCCAGGAAGTGCCGACTTTGAGTATCGATCAAGTCAAAATGGCACAAATAGACAACATTTGCCAGGAAAATGCGCTTAAATTAGTACTGGACATCGAGCCGACTGCTTTGCTCAAAGCTCTTGCCACTTACAACACCGCGGTAGCCAAGCCAGCACACGCATAGACCGAACTGGATAGAACAGTGAGCGCACAAAGTACTGGCAAAATATTAGTGACTGGGGCTGGCGGTTTCATCGGCTCGAAATTAGTACGCAAACTTTGCGAACAGGGATACACAGTCAGAACGTTCGGACGTTCTAATAATGCGCCACGCATTCTTGCCGATTTACCAATCGAGCACATAGGCGGCGACATCACCAATTCAGAGCAGGTGACAACGGCAGTAGCTGGTTGCGAGATTGTTTATCACCTGGCTGGACTGGTGTCTTACCGTAATCAGGATTTACAACGTCAGTACGGTGTCAATGTAATTGGCACCCATAACATCCTCGAAGCAAGCAGAGATGCGGGCGTAAAACGAGTAATTCACACAAGTTCGGTCGCGGCCATGGGCATCCCACCTAAAGGCACAATAGGCACCGAGGAACTCGCCTACAATTTGCAAGGGAAAGGGTTGAGTTATTGCGATACCAAATACGAAGCCGAACTGGAAGTTCTAGCCGCCTACAAGAATGGCTTACCAGCGATGATTCTCAATCCTGGCATCGTTTTTGGCGAAGGAGACACTCATCCCCATCACCACGCAATTTTTGCAGCGATGTCGCAGGGCTATATGATTGGAGTGCCACCAGGCGGAGTGGCATTTTCTGATATCAATGATGTCGTTGATGCTCATTTGAACGCAATGACCATGGGACGCATCGGACAGCGATACGCACTTGTAAGCGCCAATCTGTCGTATCGCGACGCCGCTTACCTGTTTGCACGCATCAATAAAACACGAGGACCTCTGCTCGACATTCCTGGTCCGCTGCTGGTGATGATTGGCTCATTGATAGAAAATTGCTCTCAGACACTGGGACACGCACCACCTTTAACCAAACAAAATTCCTGGCTCAGCCAATTCAAGATTTTCTTCAGCTCGCGAAAGGCGATCGAAGAATTGGGCTTTCAACAGACACCCTTTGAAGAAACCATCAAACGCACTGCACCATATTATCTCGGGCTTTTTCAAAACCAGAATAAAGCTAAAATGGCACAATCAACCAAGCGCTAGACAATCACTCTTGAATTGAGTGCATGGGAGCAGAAAAGGAGCCGTTATCGCTTGGAGGGGTGTAAAGTTGCGCACGCGCTTCAGCCAATGACAAATACAACTGACGATAATAACGCTGAATTGGGGGCTGTTTCGCCTTCTTATAGGCCTCGACGCACTCAGTCATCGCTTCTTCAACACGACCGACAAGAGCCATAGAGCGTAATTCGCCGCTCTTAGCTTGGACATTTTCGCTATTTATTTTCAGAGCGTCTTCATAGGCAATAAGAGCGTTGTCTGGACGACCGAGCTGCAGGTAGGCGTCACCCAATGTGCAACGATCAAATGACTGGGGTTGATAGTTGGGCAAGGCAGCCAAGACAAACAATTGATCCACTGACTCTCGGGCGTTGCCTGAATAAAGCATGATGAATGCCGAGGCCCTTCGAGCGAGCATACTTCGTGGCTCTTTGCGCACCGCAGCAGCCATTGTGCTCAATGCTTCTTCCACTTTTCCTTTGCTCAGATAAGCGTAAGCATCGTGGACAGCTGCGACAACTTCAGGAGATTCAGCCGCGACTGCTGGTTCCTTGTTGACTACGGCGTCATCGTCGCTCGTTTCGCCCTTCTCTTGAGTAGCACCCTTTGCTACAACACTGGAGCCTGGTATTAAAACACCACGGGGTCCAAAATTGTGAACCAGACTGGGGCTGAGATTCTTACCCGAACTGTCTTTGTCTTGCCCCGTCGACGCAGTATCTGAATCGTCACCACTGCTCATAACTTCATTGGGGTTGCCACCCTTTTGAAAACGTCTCAGCATTTCAACGGCGCTTGGCAATTTGCGTCGTGTCGAGCGGGCACTGTCAGCAGAAGTCGATTTAGTGCTCGTAGATGTGTCAGTTGTGTTTGTTGCTGGAGTTGGTGGTGTCGTGGATTCAGCAGGTGGAGACCCAGATGTCCAATTGGACTGACTAGTCTGGCTGTTGAATTGCCCGGCCGGATTGCCAGTATCGCCCGTCGAGTCGGTCGCTGCAAGCGCCAGATTGGATATCAACAAGCCACCACCAAGCGATAGAGTTGCAGCTAGCAATATTTTTGGACCTATCGATGCGCGGCTCATCATTTTCTCCTGCAAACCTATCAAACACATTCAACCGGACCAAATCTCAGGTTGTCTCAAGCATAATACTATGATCCATTAATGAGTTCTGAGTTACAAGTGTTGGGAACGTTTACTGTAAATTACCCGAACCAGCATCAAGATTAACAAGGCTGTGACAAGTGTAGCCTTCCGGGGCTGCACAGGCTTATAAAATTATTCTGCAGGCATCCTCGAAGCAACACCCGAAGCGCAGAAGTCATGAGCTTCCTCGACATTGATGCCAGCAATTTCTTGAACATTGGTCGAATTTACAAACCGACTATGCCAAATCATAATTGCACTGAGAACAAGAGAGCCTGCGACGACTATTTCCAATCCAAGAAATCTCACAACCATGGTGGCAGATATAGTGTCGACAAAAGGCTGTAACGAAATCACAAAAATGGTGACCCCAAAAATCGTGCAGATTGACAGCCATTGACCTGATTGTCCCAATAAAATCGGACTCAATGAAATCTGGGCTCGCGTCAAAAGTTGCACATTGCTGTACACAAACAAAGCGCCTAGAATTACCAGGCAAAAATCCGTGTTTGCGCCCTGATTGGCAGCTGGAGATATCGCCATTACAAAAGCGAGCGCAAGACTGGCAATTGCAGGTACGCAAAACTGACTCAATTGAAAACGCCTGAAAATCATCGAAAACGAAAAGATTGAGCCAACCAGGGCACCTTGGCACATCAATTGCAAAATATGCAAGAAGTGCGGAAATAAAACCCAATTCCGCTCAAGAGTCAAAAGCAAGATTGTAAACACAGGAATTGAGGTCATGCAGGCCGGAATTAGAAACGGCAATAATTCAAGCGCGGAAGGGAGCTTCGACTCCTTTGCTTCAATGCTATATGCTTCAGAGTCAGGCATTGCTTTGAAGAGCATCGCGCATCCAAGCAGAATAAAAGATGCTGCTATTTCCAGACCGCCTGGCAGTGCAAACGAAATCGTCTTAGCTAGAGTAACAGCCGCCAAGACCGAACCAAGCCCGAAAGCGCAAAAATAGCTGTTGAAGCCATTAAAAGTTCTTGCCTCTGGAAAAAGAGGCACCACTTCTGTCACCGCTTTGACAAAAGCGCAATTGCCCAGAGCAAGAACAGCTACCGACAGCCCAATAACGGGCATCGTCGGGCAGTTAAAACGAAGTGCCAGCGCGGCTAATGAGACCACCAGTGCTTCAACGATACAAGTCGTGATAAGTCGATGTTTCGGCGAAGCACTCTTGCCTGCTATAGAAAAAAACAAAGCCGGAACCGCCACAAGCAAAGTATTGATTGCAAAATAATGGTGAGTCGGCATATACAAAAGACAGGCACTAAAAAGTTGCGCCATGGCCACTTGCGCGCCGAAAAGCGACAAAGAAAGCCCAGAAACGACAAAAAACAGGCGAAAAACAACTGAAAATTTGAAGGCGTGTCTGACGTAAGAACTGGCAAGGCTAAATTCTTTCGAGCGCGCATATTCATCAGCACGAGTACTGCTGACATCTGCCGATTGCACTTGCCGAAGCGATAACATTAATCGGCACCCAGGGGAGCTAACAAAGCTCGCGCACAACAGCGATCATACAATTGAGCCGGGCTTTAAAGAGATGTCAGCAGGCATTTTCAAGAAGAGTTTTTTGTCATATATACAAAGGAGTCAAGATCCACCTTCAAGAGTCGTCTCTTTTAGGACGTCTGGCGACGATAGCATGAGAGAATGAATGCCTGGTTTAAAGGATCAACGGTATCGGCATGAAAAAGCGTCGAAATCGCGCACTAATGCTGGCATCAGCTTCGACCTTCGGGCTGTTTGTCCATAATTTTTCAGCGTATGCGTCAGACAGTGGCAAGTCTCAAGATGCAAACGCCGGACTTAAATTTGTTCGAGATGTAAATCCGCAGCAAACAAGCACCAGCTCCGCTCCAATTCTCTCGAAACAAAAGCCTGGGCAAAGAGGCAATGCTCCGTGCCTGCGTTGGATTGATTCCACAATGCCACCGCAGGCGGTGATTCTATGCATCCATGGTCTGGGTTTGCATAATGGCAGTTACGAAGATTTCGGCAAACGTATGTCCAGGCTCGGCTATGCTGTCTATGCGGTCGACATGCGCGGTTTTGGCTCATACAAGGAGGCCGATGGAAAAAAGCAGGTTGATTTTGACGGTTGTCTGTCAGACATAAAGTCGACACTTAAAGTATTGCATCGTGCCCATCCCAATCTGCCCTTATTTTTACTAGGCGAATCCATGGGCGGAGCAATCGCGCTAAGGGCGACAGCGCTGTATCCAGATTTAGTGGACGGCTTGATTTCATCAGTTCCGTCGGGCGAGCGCTTCAAACAGGGGCGCGGTAGTCTCAGTGTAGCCATGCACCTGCTTGAAGGACCAAACAAATCATTCGACGTTGGCACTGGTGTAATCAATCAGGCGACCGTCAAACCCGAATTAAAAGAAGCCTGGGCTAATGATCCACTCAATCGTATGAACCTCAGTCCAATTGAGCTGATTACCTTTCAGAAATTTATGAACCAGAATCACGACATTGCCCCCCTAATAAAAGACAAACCTGTGTTATTTGTACAGGGTTGCAACGACAAATTGGTTAAACCAGAAGGAACGGTCGAATTATTCAATGAGTTGGGGACCAAAGACCGCAAAATCCAAATGATTGAAAACGGTGAACACCTGATTTTCGAGGAAAATCAATTCAGCGACGCGGCAATTGAATCGTTGGATAACTGGATAGCCACGAGGCTGGCTAAAATCGAAGAAGGCAAAGCATCTGTTTCGGCTAGTCTAGTGCCAAAAGACGCTCAACCGACAGGTCAAGGACCTAAACTGGAACCTAAAACAGAAACAAAACCAGAGACAGAAGTCAATGAAAACAAAGCAAACAAAGTAGGTACACCGCAATGAGTTCGCCAACTAGATTCCACAGAATATCCACCGTTGTTTGTGTAACGCTCGTTAGCGCAGCGGTTTTAATTTGTGAAAAAGCAGGCGCAGTGGACTCTAAAGTCACCACTAAATCCACCGCAGCTACTGGCATGTTTGCCAAAATGCGAGCACGCAGAGAATTTGCCCAACAACTGAACGATCCGACGCATAAAATCAACGTCGGTTTGAGTTATTGGATTGAGCTCACCCGCGACGGCAAAATATTTAGATGCAACAACAAGAACAAATTTAAATCGGGCGACCAGATTCGCTTTCACGTCGTTGCAAACGCTGATGGATACTCCTACATATTACTGAAAAAAGGTTCTAGCGGTGGCCATCGTTTGCTCTTTCCTGATGACGAAACTGGCACCAATAATCACGTCTTGAAAGGTCACGACTATACCATTCCCACTGAATCAGCCCTGCAATTCGACGAGCAGAAGGGACTGGAAATAGTTGGACTGCTATTTTCTAGAACCAAGCTTAAGCCAGAAGACTATATGAATGTGCCAACATTGACTTGCTTTGTTTCGCAGCACCAAGATGGAGCAAAGGATCTGGTGCCAACGAGGATGCAGCTTTCCTGGGACGATCCAGACCCAGTTATCATTCCTGAAGATATGATCAAACCAGGCGTAGCACAAGTTGTTTCTTTCAGCCCAGACGCTGATATTAAGTTGTCTGTTAACGCCGATCGACACGAATTGAGAGAACATCTTAAAGACAAAAGTTATGTCTATTGCGTGAGCGAAGATCCAGACAGTATCCTTTCGTTAGAGGTTGCATTGCAGCATGATTAAACGTTTAATTGCGATATTTGGATGTATCGCCATTGTGCAAGCGCCTGCTCTCGCCCTCGAAGGTCTTTCACCAGATAAGGTGCCAAGTACGCTACCATCGGCAAATGTTGGCACTGAACCAATGGGGACAAGTGGTGTCCAATTTACACAGATACAAGATCTAGCGCCGCAAAAACGCGCGGAAAATCGCCCCGTCAAAAATAAATGGGCGGTTGTAATTGGCATCGACAAATTTGTCGAAGCACCGCTCAATAACGGTTTGCGTATGGACAAAGCGGCTGAAGACTTTTATCAATATTTAGTCGATCCAAAAGCCGGACGATTCGAAAAAGACCACGTGCGCTTACTTACCAATCAAGCAGCCACACGTTCGAGCATAGTCTCGACGCTGGGCGATAAGTGGCTGGGTCAAGTCGCCGGCCCAGACGATCTGGTAGTGGTGTTCATTGGCACTCACGGATTTCCAGCAGCAGACGGCGTAACATATTTATGCGCACAAAATACTATTCTGGAAAACGTTTTTGCCACCGGCATATCGATGTCTGATTTGATGTCCAACTTGAAGAAACAAGTGAAGACAGACAGAATCGTTGTCGTTTTGCAAGCTTGCTATAGCGGCGCAGCCCAGCTAACTTCTGGAGCAAAATCGCTGTTTCACTTTTACAACGTAGACTTATCTAAATTTGTGCTAGGCAAAGGCTATGTGATTGTCTCTTCCAGCAAACCAAATGAAGTGACCTGGGGCGACATTTTTTCGTCTAATTTGATCAAAGGATTGCGCACTAATAATGGACTGGTAAGCCTCAATGACGCTTTCAAATTCGCGCAAGAACAAACGCATTTTCAGACCACGCATGAATGCCAGGGGTGCAAAGAACAAACTCCTGTGATGAAATCGGAATGGACCGGCAACGATCTGATTCTGGGCACGCCATCGGCGGAAAAAACTGCCGGTCTACCAGCTGGCGTAAACAGCTATTTGACAGCTGAATCACAATACGTCGCGGCTAATTCTGCAGTGATGAGCGGCGACCTGGATGGAGCGATTAAGTCCTATCGCGGAGCCATCGCCGCCGATGACAAATATGCAGATGCTTACAACGATTACGCCACTGCCCTTGCATTGAAAGGGGCTTGGGGCGAGGCTATCGACCAATATAAGCGGGCAATTGATTTGCGCCCCGACGATGAGTTATTCCATGCAAATCTGGCGCGTGCTCTAATAAAAACTGGAAAGACGGCTGAATCTTTGACCGAATTACAACAAGCCTACAAACTCAATAGCAAAGACAGAGTCGTTTTGACAGCGCTTGCTGATATTTGCGCAAAACAGGGCGACTTGCCCAAATCATCACTGTACTTGAAAGAGGCTGTGCATCTTTATCCGAACTCTGGAAAATTGCATGATCGACTCAGTTATGTTCTCGCACAAGAATCACAACAACCGGGTGAGGAAGAAAAACTGGACCTTGCCCTCATGCATGCTCGAGAAGCAACTAGACTCGATCCCAAATCAACATCGGCATTCTGCAATTTAGGCTCGGTACTCCTACTTAAGCAAGACAGTAAAGGGGCAATTGTTGCCTACCGCAATGCTATTGATTTGAATCCTCAAAGTGCTGATGCTTACTTCTTGCTGGGATCGGCTCTCGAGAAAAATGACGATAAAAAAGGAGCCAGCGACGCGCTGAAAAAGTTCCTGGATCTAGCTTCACCACAAGACCCCAGGCAAAAATTAGCCAAACAGAAATTGGAAACTGTCGATCATTGAAATTTATTGGAAGTCATTGAAAATGACGTTGCAACCAATCAATTAAAATTGTATTGACGATTTTTGACTGTTCTTGCTGAGACCAATGTCCACAATTTTCGATTTTCGCAAACTCTAGATCTGGTATCAAATATCGCATGTACTCGAATGGGCCAGGTGGCATGTAGTGATCATTCGGTACTTCAATCATGAGGCAGGGAACGCTGATTTCTTCAGGCTTGCCCTTCATGAACTGCCAATTGCGTGAAAGATTGCGATAGTAATTCAGTCCGCCTGTGAAGCCTGTTTTAGCAAAGACATCAGCAAAAACCTCAATTTCAGCTGGTGTTAAAAACGGTTCGCCTTCAATTGCGCCAAAGTCTTCAAAATGAAGATTGCGAAAGGCGATTGACTTTTTCTCCAGGTCTTCTCGTTTAATGCCGCCTCTGCGCATGAGGCTTTCAAATAACGCTTTGGGATCGCGTTTAAACACTTCATCGGCAAAGCCTGGCTCCTGCAAAACTACCATGTAGGTTTTGTCACCCTTGGTACGCCGCAAATATTGGACAGGATCTTCATCAAGGAGGCGAAAGATAGCGTACGGAACATTCAGTGAAACGACGCCCGAAACTCTATCTGCGTGAAGCGCAGGCAAATCCCAACAAATAGATGCTCCCCAGTCGTGCCCTACAAATACTGCCTTTTCCAGTTTAAGGGCATCCAACAATCCAACCAGGTCTGACGTTAAATGACCGATGTCATAATCGGCGACCTCCGACGGGCAATCAGTTGCGCCGTAACCACGCAAATCCGGCGCGATCACCTTAAATCCGGCTGAAACTAGCGCCGGGATTTGGTGACGCCATGAGTAAGCGATTTCTGGAAAACCATGTACGAGAACAACAGCTGGTCCCTCTCCGGCTTCATAGACGGCCATACGAATGCCGTTGCTGATGATAAATTTTGCCTCGGGCATTGACGGTATAGACATTGATGACACCGATCTAGAAATTCTAACTAGGGCCAAATTGTACACGGGTTTTAGAATTCAATTTTTATCTCAGCTGTACCAAAAATGAAAACACAGATAAGACCAGACTGATAATATGACCTGTGTTGGCAAAAACGGGAAGCGCAGAATTGGACCGCCTGGCAATAAGTGCGTTACGTAAGCACACTGCAATCTATTTCGACTTTCGCACTGTGCGTAAAGGTCAAGATTATTTTTGCCGCGGCAAAGTAGCTTCTGCTTTGTTGACAGAACCGCAGCGAATCCATGGCATAGTTCAAGGTTCGCAGGGACAGAGCTATGAAACATCGGTTTCAATCAACACAAATAATTCGCACATCAAAGAGACCAGTTGCTCTTGTCCCGTACGCGAAAGATGCAAACATGCAGTGGCGATAATCCTTGCGTTTTGCATCGAACATCCAAATGGTGTCACATTTGATACCACCAAACTGAGTCCGGAGGAAGCTGCTACAAACGCTCTGTTGCGCCAATTGCGTGAGAGCGCTCACAACATTAATGCGCCAGGAGACGAAGCATCACTGGGCAAAAACATTAAAGAAGAGACTGAAACAGAGCAAGCCAGCAAAAAAAGCGACCGAAATTTATATTTAAAGCTTCCGTCACGTGATATTGAACGTCGGCTAGGTACGATTGCGGCAGCGTTTTCTGCTGCAATGAGCGAATCCAAAGAAAATGAAGAGAAGGAAAAACTTTCACCTTCAGACTTTGGTCAACAGCTGATATATGTTTTGCACGATTCGGAATTTTCCAGCAGACCGTCCATTATTCTGAACCAGTCGAAATTGAAGAAGAATGGCAAATTCGGCGCAATCTATGAAGTAGGACTGCATAAGTTAATCGACCCGGAAAACTCGGCATTTATAACAAAAGCCGACCAGGAAATTGCGGACTTGTGGCTGTTCAGACAGGGTCCAAACGCACCAACATCTTACTTCCGTACATTCGACGAAGTTCTCGATGTCCATTCGGAATTGACTAATGTGATTGTGCAAAAAGTGGTAGCAACTGGTAGAGCATACGCCAGAAGTCTTCATTCGAAGCCACTCAAAATCGGAGCAAAGCTTAAAGGGCATCTGGTCTGGACAGAAGCAGATGACCTACTGCGTCTTGACGTTGTCGCCCTTGCTCCAAACGATGCGCTTTTTCCTTGCTTACGCTGGCATACACCGTGGTATTTGGATGCCGTCAATTCCATTTGTGGACCAGTCGATATCAATATTGGTCTTGAGATACTAGATTTGCTCCTAGCGTTGCCGCCGATTACACGCGAAGAGGTGGCTGGCTTCAGCTTGATGTTAGCCGAGCAAAACCTCCAGGACTTAGTGCCAACACCGCCAGGTTCCGAGCAATTTCAAACGCTTCTGAAAAGTCCGATTCCTGTTATGAAAATCATGACTTTGCGAGCGCAAAACAAGCTCAAAATGAAGACAGGAGCACCGCTTGAAGAAGAGCAGACAGTATTGTCTGCAGCGTTGAGTTTTGAAGCTGTTTCACTCAACCCGTTTCCATACGCAGATGATAACGGCAATTTAATTCTGGAGAAAGAAGATTTAGAAGCAAAAAAAAAGGCACACTCTCAGTTAAAACAATATGGACTGCTGGAACTGGATCAGGCAATAACTGGGACTTTGCATTCTGGCACCACTTTTTACGGCATGGAAAAACCTTCTCAATGGCTGGAATTTGCTAAGGACATCGAAACTTTGCGACGACAGGGTTGGAAAATTTCGCACGAAACTGAGGAGGATTTAAGTCCACTCGACTTGCACGAAGACAATCTCACAATCGGTATTGAAGAACAGGATGCAAGCTTTTGGTTCTCGATGTCTTTGAGTATCGACGTGGATGGCAAAAAAATGTCTCTGCTACCGATTCTCATAGCAGCTATCCGCGGTTTGAAGTTTCACGCGGAGTTGACACCAGAAGCTATTGAACAGCTTAACTACAATGACAAATTCGTAGCGATTTTGCCAAATGGCAAAATGATTTCTCTGCCATTTGATCGCGTGCGAACAATACTTTTGTCTTTGCAAGAAATTCTCTGGAAGGTCATGCAAAGCACGGATAAAGTAAAACTATCATTTTTAGAAGCCGCCGATTTGCTATCTTCTCCTGCTCTTGCAAACGCTCACTGGTCTGGCGGCGACCGCCTGCGCGACTTAGCCAAACAACTGCGCAAATTGATGTTTGGTGGGGCAAGCAAGTGTCCACAGACTTTGAAAACAGAACTTAGACCCTATCAAATTGAGGGGGTCGCATGGCTGCAGCTCTTAGCTGAGACCGGATTTGGTGGCATCCTCGCTGACGACATGGGTCTTGGAAAAACAATTCAACTACTTGCGCATATCTGCCTAGAAAAAGAAAAGGGCGAATTAAAGACACCATTTCTTGTTGTTTGTCCAACAAGCGTCGTGCCAAACTGGCAAGCAGAAGCGCAAAGATTCGCCCCAGATCTAAAAATTATGACCATCACAGGGAAAGACAGATCGCAAAATTTCGATAAACTCTATCACTACGATCTGGTTTTTTCGACTTATGCTTTGCTTGTCAAAGATGAAGAAAAGCTCAAAGAAATTGACTGGCACGGAATCGCGCTCGATGAGGCTCAATCAGTTAAAAATCACAAAACAGCAGCAGCCAAAGTACTTTTGAAACTGAAGACAAAGCAACGATTTTGCATGACAGGAACTCCTATTCAAAATCACATCGGCGAGTTGTGGTCTTATTTCAGCTTCCTGGTGCCAGGACTACTCGGAGAAATCACCACTTTCAATGCCAATATTCGCAATCCGATTGAGAAAGATGGCAATAGTGTTGTGCGCGACGCACTCATTACGCGACTGAAGCCCTTCATTTTAAGAAGAACCAAACAACAGGTTCTTGCCGAACTGCCAGAGCGAACGACCGTAGTCAAATATGTGGAACTAGAGCATGGTCAAAGAGATCTTTATGAGATTGTTCGACTATCGTCAACAAAAAGAGTGCGCGACGAAATTGACAAAAAAGGTTTCAAACTGAGTCAGATTATGATCCTCTCGGCTCTTTTGCAATTGCGACAGGTCTGCTGTGATCCGCATTTAGTCAAGCTTCCGGCGGCGGAAAAAGCACACAGCAGCGCCAAGCTAGAAGCCTTGATGGCGATGCTTCCTGAACTTGTCGAAGAAGGTCGAAAGATCCTTGTTTTCTCTCAATTTACGAGCATGCTCGATATTATCAAACGGCGCCTCCTCGAGCGAGGATTACTCTTTGTCGAACTAAACGGCGCAACCAAAGATAGAAAAACGCCAGTTGAAAGTTTTCAATCTGGGTTGGTGCCAATTTTCCTCATTAGTTTAAAAGCTGGTGGCACAGGTCTGAATCTGACTGCCGCCGACACAGTCATTCACTATGATCCCTGGTGGAATCCAGCGGCCGAAAATCAAGCCTCAGACAGAGCCCATCGCATCGGTCAGACTAGAGATGTATTCATCTACAAGCTGATTGCTCGTGGCACAATCGAGCAAAGAATGATTGAGTTGCAAGATAGAAAGCAAGCTTTGATGTCCGCGATTATTGACCAATCAGGCGGCAAAACGCCAGTCCTAGATGCTGATGACCTCGATGCCTTAATGCGTCCAATTGACGACTGGACGTGATCTGCACAGAAATCAATTCTTATTCAACGCTTTTTTGACACTTGAATTGAGTTCGGTAGCACTGTCATACCCGACAAAATAATTCGTCACTTTTCCTTCCGTATCAAGGAAAACAACGGTGGGCACAGGGCTGATATCATATTGCTCCATGATCTTCTGATTGGCCGGATCATCCACATCAACTTTCAAGATCTCTAATTGTTCGCCGTATTCGGTGTGGACCTTATCTAGATCAACGGACAATTGCTTGCATGGCTCGGCCCATGCGGCATAGAAACTAAGCAAGCGAGGGCGAGCAAACCCTGCTGCAGCAACTTTTCGACCTTTAATCTTTGCGACTGAATACTTTTGATGCGGAGCTGCGAGGTCTTTCGGCAATTTAATCAACAAGTCGTTAGCAGCCACAGCCACATCATTCATATGCTGAGCAGAAGCCATTTTGGTCGCCTCTTTTAATTCAACTTTGGACTGCGCAAATTTCCCCAGTCTAAACAATGACTGCCCCAGAAGATAATGCGCTTTGGCATCTGATTGATTACTTTTCAAATACGTAGACGAAAGGTTGCTTGCAGCTTTGAAGTCAGCAGCATCGATTTTTTGCTGAATTTCAGCAAGCTTAGCGGCACTAGACGATGAATCCTCAGCCAGAGCCTCAATGACAGGCGCGCTGAGAATGGCCAAGATGATGACACCGATTCTTCCTAATTGTTTAAAAGTGCGCATATTTTCCTTGTAGGTAGCAAGCAGGCATTCAGGTTATCCATCACTGTCATAGTATTACGCCCTACTGCAAATTATTAGCGCGGCTTTTCGTAAAAAGTACAAAAAGAAGCGCGCCAGTCTAAGACAAGCAAAATAGACAGACCAATAAGTACCGGGCAAATCACAGCCTGCCCAGTATTTAGCGTTGAGCTAGATTTAGCCCTTAATTATGTTTTACGGTTCTTTGCCGAAGTTGCTGGACTCGCCGCCTTTACGACCGATTTCAGACATATGTTCGCGGTCCTGGCTGACTGATTCGCCGCCCTTGCGACCGATTTGAGACATATGTGCTTTATCTTGACTGACCGTCTCGCCTCCTTTTCGCCCAATCGAGGCCATGTGGTCCCTATCTTTGCTCACAGATTGACCACCTTTGCGCCCCGCTTCCTGCGCCTCTTTGCGATCGAATTCATGAGCTGTACCTTTACTGTGAGCAGCTTTGCCACCAAGGCTGGCAATTTGGCGCTGTTTTTCTGCATCCATCGAGGCAAAACCGCGACTACGCTTCTTGGCGACGGTGTTTTTGTTTTCGTCGTTCTCTTGTGGCGTCTGTGACATTTAAGCATCCTCCCCGCACTAGATTGAATTTGCTTATTCTCTAAAGAATTCAATCGAGCGGCACCAAATTTGGTGTCAGTATTCGTTTGCGTTTGTATGAAAGACTGAAAAAAAATAGCAAAGGTTCCGATTCCTAAAAGACGTGCTTCAGTCACCAAGCGCGCACAGGCAGCCTCAGCAGTGGATGCACAGGCTGTATTTGGTTTACCGAGGATGACAAAGTGTCCTATTATTACAGGCGATCAGAGTCAGCCATAGCTTGCAGGCGAGCAATTCTTTCGCTTGTTGCTGGATGAGTAGACATCAAGTTAACAAACCAGCTTCTTGGATCTGGGCTCATAATATATAAAGAAGATAGTGCCGGATTTGATTGCATTGGCACTTGCTGGCTGATTTGCTCGATTTTTGACAGAGCAGATGCAAGCTGCAGTGGATGACCGCATAAGTGAGCGCCAGTTGCATCCGCTTCAAATTCGCGCGATCGCGATATTGCTAGATTGATTAGGGTTGCTGCAATCGGAGCTGTAATCGTAATCAACAAAACGCCAACAGGGTTTCGCTCATCGCGATCATAACTACCTGAATACATAACCGAGTGGGCAATCATTGTAATTGCCGAAGCCATTACCGCAGCGACAGTCGTCAACAATATATCTCTGTTCTTAACGTGCCCCAATTCATGCGACAGCACGGCCTCCATTTCAGGTAGCGTCAACATCTGCATGATGCCATGTGTGACGGCCACCGCCGAGTGGGCCGGATCGCGACCGGTAGCAAAAGCATTTGGAGAATCTGTCGGAATCATATATATCTTCGGCACGGGAATTTGCGCTTTTGCTGAAATCCTTTCGACAATGTCGTAAAGATCTGGATTTTGAGCACGTTCTATCGGTTCGGCCCCACTCATACGCAAAGCAATTGGAGCAGAAAACCAGTAACTGCCGATGTTAGTAATCAAAGAAAAGGCGAAAAAGAGCAGCATGCCCTGACGCCCTCCCAAAAGCCCTCCAACAGCTACCATCAAAGCCGACATGATGCCCATGAGAACTAAAGTTTTGAGAGTATTCATCGTTTCTCCGCATGAAACTGATACGAAAGCATACGCTAGTAATATAGATATCTCTAAAAATCGGCCCTGCCCTGCAGAAAAACGCCGGAAGTCTTAATTATCCGCGCAATGAAGAAAAAGCGAAAGTGTTAATCTACAATCGTGCCAGGATTGTTTGCTATGGAAACTTTGCAGCCGACAAATTCGCTAAACATTTTGATGGTGCTACTGATAGTGGCATCATCAGTAGGTTTTGTCGTGCGCTTCATAAAAATGCCGTATCCAATTGCCCTGGTTATTGCGGGTCTGGCTATTAGTGCATTCAATCTACTCCCACACATCAAAATGACCCCCGAAATTATTATGGTCATTTACTTACCGGCATTGTTATTTGAAGCATCCTGGAATATCGATATTAAGCAACTATTTGCCAGTCTCAAAACCTCAATTTATCTCGCTACTATTGGAGTGCTTTTTTCCATCTTCTTTTGCGGCTGGATGGTCGGCACCTTCACTGCCTTCAATTTTATGCAAGCGCTTTTGTTTGGAGCAATGATTTCCGCCACCGATCCAATTACAGTGATGGCCCTGTTTCGCAACTCGAAGGTCGATCCGGGTCTGGTGACACTGCTGGAGGCTGAAAGCTTATTCAATGATGGCACAGCCGTTGTTTGTTATCAGATGCTTCTAGCGATGATAATATCGCAGGTAGTACCATCACCGGGGACGGTGATACTCAACTTCATAACAACCGTCATTGGCGGAAGCGCTGTCGGGCTACTAGTCGGCTTTCTCGGCTCTCGAGCAATCAAATATTTTGACGACCATCTAATGGAAACGACACTGACTGTAATTGTTGCTTATGGTTCCTATTTAGTTGCTAACCACCTCCAAGTGTCGGCTGTGCTTGCAACCATCTGTGCAGGAATTGTCGTCGGCAATTATGGCAGTCGCACAGCCATGAACGAAAAGACTAGACTGGCAGTCGATGCCTTCTGGGAATATGCCGCTTTCATCGTCAACTCAATTGTTTTCCTGCTCATTGGCTTGCAAATTCCTTTGCAACTGCTGGCACAGAACGCCTTACTCATAACAGTGGGGCTAGGTGCTGTTTTCCTGGCTCGCATCGTGATTATCTACGTGCCTGGTCCTTTACTAAATAGCCGAAACTTTTCAGTGCCGCTCAACTATCGCCACATTCTTTTTGCCGGTGGCATGAGAGGTTCGCTGTCCATGGCTCTAGCTCTGAGCTTGCCCGTCAATTTGCCCGGGAGAGAAACACTTGTCGTCCTGACTTTCGGCGTAGTTCTTCTTTCGTTGCTGATACCTGGTGTATTTTTCGACGCAATAATGAAGAATTTGCTAATTGAATCGCAAAGCAAAAGTGAAGGTCAAACAGCCTAAAGCCTCAGAGGACTATAATGTGGCCGTTGGTGGCTGATTGCTAAATAAGAAGTAATATCTGTGAAAGAAACGAACTTGACCAGAGTCGAACGCGACTCTATGGGCACTATGAACGTACCTGCAAACGCATATTATGGTGCTTCCACGCAGCGTGCAGTTCTCAATTTTCCCATTAGCGATTTGCGTTTCTCCCGCTCATTTATCAAAGCTCTTGGCTGGGTAAAGTTTGCAGCAGCCGAAGTCAATGCCGAATTTAAAGATGTAGACCTTAAGATCGCAAAAGCAATTCAAAAAGCCGCGAGAGAAGTTATCGACGGCAAATTCGACACTGAGTTTGTTATAGACATTTTTCAAACTGGCTCTGGCACATCTACGAACATGAACGCAAATGAAGTGATTGCAAACCGCGCCATCGAAATTCTGGGCGGACAACGTGGCGATCGCAGTCTCGTTCACCCAAATGATCATGTCAACAATGGCATGTCGTCGAATGATGCTATTCCAACTGCAATTCATATCGCAGCGCTTCTCGATATCAAAGACAATCTGCTACCTGCTATGCAAAGCCTGGAAAAAAGTTTCACAGCCAAGTCAAAAGAATTCTGGAAAGTAATTAAAACCGGTCGCACACATTTGCAGGATGCCACGCCAATTCGCCTAGGACAAGAATTTCTGGGATATGCCGGTCAAATGGAAAGAGCAGTTGTTCGTCTAAGGCACGCAGAAGAACGACTTTCTGAAGTTGCCCTTGGTGGTACCGCAGTTGGTACCGGCATTAATACGCGCCCTGAGTTTGCCGGCAAAGTACTTGCAATCATCAGCAAACAAACCGGTCTGAAATTGAAGGAATCTACAAATCACTTCCAGGCTCAAAGTACACTTGATGAAATCGTTGATGTTTCTGGCTCGTTGAAAACAATCGCTGTCAGTTTGATGAAGATTGCCAACGACGTGCGCTGGTTAGGCTGCGGACCACGCGCTGGTATCGCCGAAATCGCCTTGCCTGAAGTTCAACCGGGTAGCTCGATCATGCCAGGCAAAGTCAATCCTGTAATTGCTGAAGCTGTATGTATGGTGGCGGCTCAAGTGATCGGCAACGATGCTACGGTGACTATAGCTGGTCAATCTGGCAATTTCGAATTGAATGTAATGCAACCAGTAGCTGCTTACAATTTGCTGCAATCGATCAATCTACTGGCCAGTGTCTCTAACAATTTCCGAGAAAAACTGGTTGACGGATTGAAAGCTACCGAAAACGGTCCTCATTTAGTTGAACGTGGTCTATCATTGTGCACAGCCCTAGTGCCGGAAATTGGATATGACCTTGCTGCCAAATGCTCGCATGATGCCTTTGTGTCTGGTGAAACAATTCGCCAGGTCGCCAAGAAAATCACAAAGCTCACAGACAGCGACCTAGAGCGATTGCTAGACCCCATCAAAATGACCAAACCGGAGTAAATTTTGAGTAGCGAATTTCTTAAAAACTTTGCCGTCATCGACGATTTTTTGCGCAGTACCTCCAAAGGTCTGCTGCAGAAACTCGACCATATGACATTTAAAGCAACTATAAATATGCTCAAATCAGACGACCCCGAATCAGTTCGGATTGCCATCGAACAATTAGCCAAAGAAAAAAATCCGCTCAGTATTCCTCCACTTTACGTGGTGGCCAAGGCCCATCCAAGTTCTTTTCTCAAAGAAAAAGCGCAAACGGCCCTGAATACAGTAGATCCTCAGCATGAAGCCGAAAAATTGGCAGAAGGCAAAGAGTATAAAGACGCGGTGTTCCTTCTGGTTCAGCATTATGGCAACTACAAAGGAAAGTAAAATTTCCACTTCAATTTTAATTTCCGCGCTTCTGTTTAGCACAGTTGGTGGCGCGCTTTTGATTGGTGATCTTCTCGACCACAAACAAGGCGTGGAAAGTAGAAAATGGTTGCCAATTGAGGGCAAAATAAAAGCGCGATCAATTCGCCTCGTCAATCGAGACGGCGGCATCAACCATTTTGCATTGAACGCAAGTTACGTTTATCATATTGGCGAGCGTGCTTATAGGGGAGACAGAGTCGCTTTCCCCAACGAATTGCCTTTTGCCACAAATCAACCAGAGAAATCGTCTACGGACAATCCGGCTAAAAGCATATTCGCTCGCTATGCTCCAGAAGCTTCAATTACGGTGTACTACAATCCAAGCGCAAACGAACAAAGTACGCTGACGAGAGGGGCGAGTGCACGACGATATCTACCCACGTGGTTGCGGGACCTGGCATTAATTGCGGTAGCCTTGTGCCTTGCAATCTGGCGTCTGAAAAGAAAAACTAAGTAGGGTCGCCAATCTAATTATTGATGTGTGCAGCGGGGGCACGACTTGGCGCAACTATTTCGGGAGGAGAAGGAGAAGGAGGAGAAGGAGAAGAAGCACCAGCAGCATCTTCTTCAATCTGATGCGTCTGTAACCGTCTCATCAATACAAGAAACTGATAGCGCAAAGTTCCTGCCGATAGTTTTAAACCGAGATTAACAGCCTTATCTACTGGCTCGGGACACCCCGCTTTGTCAGCCATCTGCGCCACACGCAAAAGAGCTTGAGCATTATTTGCATTGCCATCAACCAGAAAATTGAAGAACGCAGTCGTGGTTGGCGTGTCCCCAGCTTTGGTCAATGCGCGACCAAAAGCCAATTGTTCTTCCAGACCCAATCCCACAATAGAATCCCAGGCGTTAAATTGATCAAAAGCGGCACTGGCATCACCGGCATTAATCAAAGCATAGGCTAAAAGTTTCCGACTTTGAGGGTCGTTTGGATTGAGAATGACGCAGCGCTTGAGTGCAGCCACTGCGAAGTCATAGCGTTTGCGGGTCATAGCCTGCAATCCTGCTTGCCGCAGAGTATTTAAGTCAGATGAATTGAGTTGTTGAAGTTCGGTTTGAGTGAAAACGGGTCGCTCTGAATCACTTGATACTTTGGCGATGCGACTTTTTGCACTCGCTCTTGCATTTACTTCTTTCAGAGACTCTTTTACAGCAGCCAATTTTTCTTTGGCGTCCGGTATTTTGGGATCCAATTCAAGGGCATGTTTAAAATCTGCCTCGGCTGAAGAATACTCTTTTTCGGCTTTGTAATAGGCGCCTCGAGCAAGGTATGCTTGCGCATTCGCGGGAGCAAGTTGAATTGCCTTAAAAAGATCGTCGCGAGCCGATATTTTATTGCCAATCAAATAAGATGCTTGAGCATGTTGGAGCAAAGCAGTCACGTTTGTGGGCTGCAGAGCAAGAAGCTCTTCGCTAAAAACGACGACGCCCTTGTTATCTTTAACAATAGTTAGCACTTCAGCAATCTTTTCGAGATACACAGCTTTGTTAGCTGGGTCTTTTAAGTACGCTGCCTTCAAGTCGGCTAGAGCTTTGCGATAAGCGCCAGCGTGAATACTCAATTCGGCCCGATTTAAATAAAATGCACCAAGCGCCGGATCGGAATTTGCCTTAGCACCATTATTGCCAGAAGCATTTGATGTTGCTTGACCGGTTTGATTCTTCAGCGCATCGCCTTTGTGCTGCATAAACACAAAAAGGTAGCCAGCCACTCCAATACTACAAATGAGAGCAGCAATTCCTAAATACGAGTGACGTTTAGCCAGCACGACTTCGGTATCTGCGCTGCGTATTTTCTCAAAGGCCTCTTTGGTCTGTTCGTGAACTTCAGCGGCTGGGTCAACGCCTTCACCCGGCGGCACCATAGCCTTTAATCGATTAGACGTAAATTTAGACAAATTGGTCTGAGTGGATCTGCCTAAAGCTCGCTCCAAATATCTTTGCTGTTGTGCATCAGCTAAGCTGCCCCCGCTTTTGGGCTGGTCTAAGCTGTTACTAATTGCCGCGGACGCAGCCTGCTCTTCTTTTAATTTAGCCTTCAGAGCGGCTACTTCATCAGATTTTTCAGATTCTGAAGAGTCCGAAGATTTTGCTTCATCAGCCATAGCGTAACCACCACCACCACCATACTCACTTACTTTACCTCGAACTCTGGTGTCCTAGACAGAGCTCGAAATTGAAAACCAGGCGCTCACGATTTTTTCAGAGAACTAGTCCATGCTGGGGATGCTGAATACTCGCATCTGTGAAATCATGGAGGTGTACCCTACAGAGTACTCAGTGGTAGAACTGTTATCAGACTATGACTGTGCAACCGCTCGTCAGTCTAGATGCATTCTAAAAGCGGTGAGCGTTAAGACCAGGCGGACGATTCGTAAATGAAAAAACAACTCAACTGTAGAAAAGCAAGCGGTTTATCGATAACTGTGCTGTTGGCATTCATCACTTTCTTCGTTATCGGACCGATGTCGATGCTCGTCTACGAAATCGCTCGCTACAATTTGGCATCGCAGCAACTGAAATACTGCGCAGACTCCGCAGCGCTTACAGCGGCAGCTTCTACGACTGGAGCTAACAGTCCAGTTATGACGACAGTTATGACAACTGCGATGAATCAGGCCGCTTACATGTTTGCTCAAAACAGTATTCTGGACAAATCCCTCTCGGGGACTCCAACCTACACATATGGGACGGCGACACCGGTTATGACGCCGGCCGCAAACCAGGCTCAACTTTATTTTCAGTTTCTAGATCCGGTAACCAAACAGCCAGTCGCATATGGCGCAGCCAACGGCAAAATTCTGCAGTGCACCGCTGCCTTTGGCTACTCGCCGGTTAGCTCTAAATTCACGCACATAGCGGCGGGTCCGTTCGTCATCACGCAGACATCAGATGGTGGTTTGCCTCAACTTGACGTGGTGCTTTGTTTTGATATCTCTGCATCTATGGACGACTTTACCAACGTCACTTTAGTAAATCGGTATCGCAACGGGACGTCCAACACGGCGACGAACTTATATTCTATGGCCACGCCATACTCCGTCGTCGCAACAAACAACGGCGTAAGTTATTACTCGGCACAAGGTCCCCTTTATTACGCCATTAATTGTTCGCAGAACACGGGTACTGCGTTGAATGCCACCTGGCCAATTCAATTTGAGTGTTGCGGGACGTCACCAGTAAATTATCAATCGACTTTTTCCTCAGCTAATCACGGCACCAATAACGGTGCTGTGCCACCAATTACATCTAAGCCCGGTAACTATGTCTTCACCGATATGGTGGTCAATGTAGATGGGACCACAAATATGTCTGCAGGCATCACGACTACGGCCAATGGAAACACATTTACATTTCCGAAAGCTGATGCCACCGGCATGCCGTATGGCATTCTCGTAGAGGCAGCCAGAGGCAATCTGGAAAGCTCAACAGTTGCCACTGCCGCAGGAATTGACACGAGTTCGGCTGGCTTCAAAAAGTACTCTGGCTTCGCATTCCAAGCTGGCTGGTTTCAAGCTTATTACACGTTGGCAATGCAAATCCCCAGCGTAGCCAACACAACTTCAACAACCATCCCTATTCGACGACCAATCGGGGATGCCATTATGGCTGCACGTTCTTTCTTTTCGATCTTAAACAATAATGCTGACGTGCACTTTGGACTTGTCACCTTTTCCGATAGTGCCGGTCAAAGCGCTACCGATACCGTGACGTCAACGGACTCAATCGGCTACGAGGTGGCTGGCAGTCCAGGCTATCAGACTATCATCAGCCCGCAAGGCTACCCAGGCTACAGCACAATCGCAGCACCCAACCCATCGATTTTTCTCAATCCCAATCCAGGATCAGCCTACAGCAATTACGATACAAGTGCGTCGCCTGCTTCAACCAGCGTGAATGGATGTATTTATTACAACACTTCTACAGCCTCTACCAATTTCGGTATCAACAGTTTGCTTGCAGAAGGTGGCACCAATATTTCAGACGCTCTAGATCTGGCTCTGTCAATGGAACTAGGCAGTCATGCCTCAGATCCAAGTTCGACCAATTATGGCAAAAAGAATTTGAGCAGACCAGGAGCGACGAGAGCACTGGTTCTATTTACTGATGGCTTGCCCACCGCTGGTGGCGATTCGGCAACAAACTGGCCTAATTCCGTGGCAGAAGCAAAAATAGCTAAATCGGCCGGGATTCCAATCTATACGATTGGTTTGTGCCTGGTCAGCAGTCTGCAATCCAGTCAGATAGCCGTACTAAGCGACGACACCACCAACTATCCAAACGGTATCGCTGGATTATCTGGCAACAATTCCACATTTGCCCAAACGACGGATGCTACTCAATTGACAGCCATCTTCCAGAACGTGGCCAGACAGCTGGTGCAATTGGTACGCACAAATTGACGATCTACAGAACCGACAAGAAAACGCAAGGGCTGAAAAAGTTCACGCTAAGGGTGGTTGAGTTTGCAACTTTATGAAAATATAAAAATGCAAGTTTTCTCAGCCTATAAATCTCGAAAGTACCAGAAGCGGTAATTCAATGACACATCAAATCTCTTTCTCAATGCAATCAGTTGCCGACACAAGCAGAAAAATAAGGTCAAGACGCGGAACGACCATTGCCGAATTTGGTCCGACACTGATGCTAGCGTTTGCCGTGATGGTATTTCCCATGATGGCATTAGGCATGATTGGTCTTAGATACATCCTGCTTCTCAACGCCACTGAAATGGCTGCTGAAGCAGCCTCTAAGAGCCAAAACTTTAAAACAGACACTTCACAAGTCGTTAACGGCGCGACCCAAATCAGTTACTCTGCGGTGACCCAGGCGAAAAACGTCTCGCAGCTTGGCTGCAACAGTATCGGCAACGGTTCTGTTAACTGGATTAGCACCAATACCTATATCTACTCATGCCCCATGGGTGGTAGCACGCTTATCACGCCTGGTCCTAACACACCGCTGGCAGCTGCTGCCAATCCAACGGCTAACACGTACAATTGTGTGGTGGTAGTCACTGCCCAACTACAGCCAGTATTTCCTGGAGCAAAGGGGATCCTGGGTAGTATTGTTGGATTCAATGCACCGATCAACTGCACTTGCACATCATCTAGATATTTTGAAAACACTGCTAATTTAAATAACTAGATCAAATCAACCACTTATAAGACTCAAGGAGAATGCAATTTGACCACCCGAAAAATGCTTAAAAATTGCAGAAAACAGCGTGGAGTCGGAGCATTCGAAGTGGCCATTTCATCATTTATGATGATTGCGATGATAGCAATTGGTCTCGATGCAACAATCTTCGTGTTGGCTTATACCCGGCTAGATCAAACTGCTCGTGATGCCTGCAGAGCCGCCGCGGGACAACCAAAGACAGGAGCGGATCCGGTCTATCCATCGACAGTATGCAATGGTGCATTGTTAGCCGCTCAGACTCAACTCTCACAGCATCACAATGATGGTGTCTTTATTAAGCAGCCGACTTTGACAGGGACTACTGCACCTTATTTTGTATATCAAGACTATGGTGGCAACACCCCGCCCTCGCCCAATCAATCCCCATATGTCACGGTGACGTGTTCTGAGCAAGTACTTCTGCCTATCCCTATCAATTTTTTCGGCTTCACCGCCTCGGGTTTCATGCAGTCCGGCAACCTGCTTACATTTTCTCGTGCTTACACGTACCCGATAGTGAAGACCAAGAGCTACATCTAGAAATATTTGTCTATGTCGAGCAATTTAGCGCTAGGTGCAAGCCTTTTTGCCGTTGGACATCACGTAGCCCGATGTCCGTATCTCGCAATTCTGATAACTGACGCCAAGATAATTGCCTCATTTCCAGCGTCTCAGTGAAAGGTTCTTCTTGCCCAGGTTTCTGAGAATTTTATCTGCCATCAGAATTTAATTAGTCACCATCTCAATCCAACCTGCTCATTCTTACGATAAACACCCAGAATTTACGAAATCCACTCAAGTGGTTTGAATACTACCTTACTCACAAATCTTTCATATGCGTGCTGCAATCTGGTGACTTACAGTGCTCATTTCCGGGAATATACAGAGTAAGTAATTTGCTGGCAAATCGATTAGGTTATCGATTCAGCAAAGATATCGATTTGTTAGCAAAGCCACTAGATATAAGCGCGGAGGCTAGCTGAATGACATTGACGATTCTCAACACATGAGTTAAGAGTATTATAATGAAGAGTACATCGACTTCCTCAAAGGGACCATTAATGCCATTCAGCGAGAAAAGAAAAAAAAGATCTGAGAGAGGCTCGTTTATAGCTGAAAATGCGGCAATCACTGTAGCGATCTGGATAGGGTTCGTAATTCCCTTCATCAACCTTTCCACCGTTGGTCTTCGCTACTCCATCCTCATGAGAGCCGTGCACGATGGTGCCCACACTGCATCTGGGTGCACCTCGTTCAGTTCCGGCAGCGGCACGAGAGCCGTGATGGACTACGCACCGCAGCAAGTCCTTACTTCTTTAGCTCAGACTCCTGGTGTCAATGTACTGTCTGACAATGTGACTATTATCACGACTCCCTTCGCAACCAACGTGCCCGTGCTCAACACAGCCAACAAGCCTTTGCCTTCGACAGTGACGATCGACACGACAGCTAATGTTTACACAATCCAGTTGACTGTAAACGCCACAGTCGCTCCCCTCATGCAGGCGGCGGCGAGTGGGATCATCCCTGCTATTCCAGGTCTCACCAGCCCCATGAATGTCACGGTGGGCTCTCAAGAAATAAGCGAGAATCCAAGTGGTTTAGTCAACTAGAAATTTTGGTACGACGTTTTTCGAGGTTAAAATGAGAACTAATAAGAGTCGAAATTCGAGGAATGAGAACGGAGTAGCAGTTATTCTACTTCTGTTTATATTGGGTTTCTTCTTTATCGGAGTTATCGGCGTATTCACGTTCGAGATCGCCAGACTCAATACTGCACACGATGAATTAAGGTCAGCATGCGAAGCTGCTGCTCTGTCAGGAACAGCAGTGCTTGCCAGTTCGAATTCGACCAATCCGACGGTGTCACACAATAACGCTGTGTCGGCCGCGCTAGCGACGTTCCAACAGAACTCCGTGGTAGGGGTCTCGCTCGCCAGTGCCACGCAGACAGCAAACAACAATGACGCGCCTGCTCCTGGCGCGAACTCATTATATATCGAGTTTTTAGACCCAAATAATAACAACGCAGTCGTCACTGATTATAGTAGCTCTGCAGGTAAGCTCGTGCACGTTATCGGTGCAGAGGGCTACATCCCGGCATTCGCTAAATATGTTGGCATCCAGAGTCATGATATAAGGGCGGACGCTATGGCGGCAGTACCGGCGCTGGATGTAGTGCTTTGCTTTGACTGTTCAGCATCTATAGACGACCAAACGCCGGTCACCTTGGTGCATCGATACATGAATAGCCAAGGAAAAGTAGCGTATATGTTTTACGACCAGTATCATGACGGCAACACGACTAATCTGAAAAGTGGACAGCTATACACAGCCATCAACTGCACAAAGGCTACCGGCTCAGCCATGAACGCGATGCCCCCACAGAACCTCAGCTCTGTGAAAGATACCACTAACAATAACTTCACATTCGACGGTCAGCACCGGTCCAATGGCGGCGCTGATTATGGTACTCCACCGACTTCTGGTTACACTCCGCAGAGCGGCTACTTCACAGATGAAGTCGTCAACTTGGATGGCAATCTTGTATTCAACAACGGCAACGATAATGGGTCGTTCACAGTAGGAGGGAAAGCATTCCCAAACCTCGCAACTTTAGTCGAGGCAGCTAGGGGTAACTTAGAAAACCAGACGGTTTTCGTTAACAGCGGCGCAAGCTCAGCTGTAAGAGGCGTCCCCGCATCGGTCGCGAACAACTTAGGTGGCTACCAAGCAGCCTACTTAGCTGCAGCTCATAGTCTGTGCGCGCCGATAGGCCCTGCGCAGCAGGCGGCTCTCAGCTTCATGAACATCATGAACACCAATACTGATGCGCACTTTGGTTATATTTCTTTCGCCACGGCTCCGTACACCGGGCCTGGCAACGGAGACGGCGGCGCCATCATCGACGGTGGCTGTAACTCGAAGTCATACTGGTACAAAGGCGCCTCTGTCACGGGGCAAAATTGGCCAGTTACAGGCACGCCACTGTCCTCGACCGCCAGTAACTTCTCGACAATTGCCACTCCAGCGGGTAGTTCGGCTATCGAGACCGGCATCGCAAACGGAGGAACTGATATTGGAGACTCAGTAGCTACCGCTGCAAAGATGCTTCTACCGACCACAAAGGGCGGACAGAGCAGAGTAAATGCGAAGAGAGTCATCGTCTTCTTCACCGACGGATTAGCCAACGGTGGGAATACTGACCCTTGGAGTGCAGCCACCACTATGTCTACGAATGGTTCTCAGACCGCAATTTACACAATTGGCTTAGCCCAGAATTCGAACGTCATTCAACCGCAAGTAGACTGCCTCAACTCAGGTGGACAGGGTTCCACAATCAGTTACACCGACCCCATTACTGGGCAACCTGCCACCGTGACATGCGGACGGGATGGGATTTCGAAAATTGCAAAAAATAATGGTCAGTTTTTCCTGGTGACTAATGTGGCTAATCTGAACTACGTTTTTGAAAACATTGCCAGGCAGCTTGTAACACTCGTAAGGAACTAACTAATGCCCTCATCAAATAAACCGGTTCACAGGCCAAGACCAACTAATTTGATTACGGTCAAGTCGAAGAGGGTCAGAAGCACCAATGGTATACAGACTATTGAGTTAGCATTCGGATCATTAGCGATTATATTGATGACCATGCTGGCGCTCGATCTTCTAATACCGATGTTAGGAAACAGCGTTTTGGACAGAGCAGCAAGGGACGCAGCCAGGGCAGCAGCATCACAGGGAAGTCTTTCTAACGCAATAAAAGCTGCAAATGCCGCGCTCGCCTCTCACAAAACAGATGGATTCTGGATCACCCAGCCCGTTCTGACGAGCACTTCTTCGCCAGCCTTCGTCTACAACGATTACGGTGGTGACCCAACCAAGGGTAATCCTTACGTTCTAGTAACATGTGCAACGACCGTCAGAATGCCTATTCCGATTGCAATGTTTGGTAGCACCCTCAACGGTACGGATGGAAATGGCGGTGTCAAATTTACAAGGGCTTACCAATTTCCAATAATCAAATTTCAACTTGGTCAAACCTTTCAGTAAAAAAAATTTCGTGTTCGTTCCAACTTCTTGATACAAGTAGACAGAGCTAGAAGTTCTTCGTTAATTATTGAGGACGCATTCCTAGTTTTTCCGTGGCGTCAGTATTTATCTCCCGTGCTTTTCGTAGGGAGGGATCGATTTTCAAAGCAGCGGTGCTGTCCTCGAACGCACCGTGATAGTCCTGCAGTAAAGCGCGTATAGTGGCTCGATTGGAATAAGCAAATGGACTTTTGGGATCGAGCCTGATGCATTCGCCATAATCGAACATTGCTCCGTCAAACTGAGATAAGGACTGTCTGATTTGCCCTCGAATCAAATAAGTGCGCGCAAGTTTTGGATTGAGTTTCACCGACAGATCGAGATCTGTAAGTGCCTGCTGAAAATTATTGACATGAGCGTAAGCATCCCCACGCACGGCGTATGCTTCGGCACTGCTTGGTTCAAACTTGAGCACTTCGGAGGCATCGTCAATGGAGTCTGAGTAGCGCTGAAGTTCCAGACGAGATTTTGCTCGCTCTAAATGAACTGCAACGTTCTTAGGCGACTTTTTCAAAACTTGATCAAAATCATGCACCGCTTCTAAGTCTTGAGCAATCAAAGCGTAGTATTGACCACGCATGGTCAACACTTTCTCCTGCAGCGGATTATCACCAAAGGATGTTAAAAGAGAACTGATAATAGTCAAAAGAAAAATTGCGGTGCGGCTAATTACTTGTTGAATCATATTCTCTATTTCAAAGCATCTGTGACTATCTGCCTGACCAGGTTTCCGTCTGCAAGGCCTTTGAGCTTAGGCATTACGACTTTCATGACATTGCCCTGATTACGCTGTGCTGCGTCGATACCAGCGATAGCTTCGAGAATAATTTGCTTCACTTCGGCTTCAGATTTTTGCGCAGGCAAATATTTAGCGAGAATATCTCTTTCTTTTGCCTCCTTGTCTGCCAGTTCAATGCGATTCGCTTTTGTATATTCAGCAATCGAATCGTTGCGTTGCTTCACCTGTTTTTGCAGCACGGCGAGCTCGTCGTCCGTGGAAAGATCAGCACCAGTTTCAACCTTTTTATAAGTGATTGCCGACAGCGCCGCCCGCAGAGTATCGACCTTAAGCTGATCTTTCGCTCTCATTGCGTCTTTCATATCTGCTGAGATTTGATCTTTGATCGTCATATTCGCTCCGGGTCAAAATTTGAAAACACTACTCGACAAATAGTACATGCAAGCGTTCAGTTTGGTCAGCCTCCAGTTTCTAAGTGGTTAGCCGATTCGACCTGATATCATTACCTGGTTATCATGATTACGATTTAGAGGTGAGTCCATGAAGTGGGCATCTGCGTTGTCCGGTAAAGATTATCTTGGCGGACAGAGCTATGGTAGCGTGCGTGAATTGATTCACGAATGCGCTGAAAAAATCCGCTTTCAACTGGAAGGGCAAATTCCAGATCTTGTCATCGTATTTGTCTCCTCTGATTTTCAAAACGAATTCGACAAAATCCCCCTGCACCTGAAAAATGAATTAAAAGCCAAAAATATCATCGGTTGCTCTGGCGGCGGCTTGATCGGTGGTGGCGTTGAAGTCGAACACGAAAAGGCAGTAGCAATCACGGCTTGCGTGCTGCCCGATGTTGAGATCAAAACGTTTCACTTCAATGACAAGGCCTTACCCGACTTAGATGCTAGTCCCCAGCAATGGGAAGATCTTGTTTCAGTGAAAGCGGCTGATTCACCCAGTTTTATCTTGCTGCCAGACCCTTTTGCCTTCAATATCGACAACCTCGTGCAGGGTCTTGACTATGCATTCCCTCACTCCGTTAAACTTGGTGGATTGGCATCCGGAGCCAATCACGCCGGTGCGAACGCCTTGTTTTGTCAGGACCAAGTTTTCCATGAAGGCGTTGTCGGTGTGTCTCTTTCCGGTAATCTCCTTGTCGACTCACTAGTCGCTCAAGGGTGTCGCCCCATCGGTAACACCTTTCGCATTACTAGCTGCAGCGAAAACTATTTAATCGAACTAGACGGAGAACGCGCCGTTCATGCTCTCAAACGTGTGCTTGATGGGCTCAGTGAGCGCGATCAGTCACTCGCGAAAAATTCTCTTTTTCTTGGCATAGTGATGAATGAATTTCAGGAAGATTTCAAAGCAGGCGATTTTCTCATTCGCAACATTATGGGTATCGAACAACGCACAGGAGCGCTTGTGATAGGCGATATCTTGAACAAAGAAAGAACGGTGCAATTTCATATTCGAGATGCACAAACGTCAGCCGACGATTTACGTGAATTGCTCTCTTCGTATTCCAAGAGAGAAGATAGTCCTGACCATAAAAATCTTCAAGACTGTGGCGCCTTGCTGTTTTCATGTCTAGGTCGCGGCAAACGCCTTTATGGCGAGCCCAATCACGATAGCAATTTATTCAGAGAATTTCTTGGCGAAATTCCGCTTGGTGGTTTCTTCTGCAATGGCGAAATTGGACCTGTAGGTGGAACCACTTTTTTACATGGTTACACCTCTTCATTTGGCATTTTCAGAGAAAAAGCGGCATCCAAAAACGATTAGAATAGAAGTGAGAAACGCAAGTTCAAAAAGGTTCAAAAAAGGAAAATTCAACTGTATGCATTCGATTTGGACAAAATTGCTGTTGGGTTCAACTCTCACGAGCTTTGCAACTTTCAGTCTTGCTGATGAGGCAGTGGCGCAAGCTGGCCGCAATCGTCAGTTTAGACCGACGGCAAGCCCTCGCGTAAATGCACCAGCGCTAGTCGGAAAAGTGAATCCAGCTCTACAACCTTATCTAATCAGAATCCAAAACAAACTGAACAAAAATTGGTACCTTCCCGATGGCAACAATCACGTTACTCTGACAGTCAATGTAGCGACAGACGGTAATGCTACAGATGCAGTAGCCGCTGGTAGTCCTAAGAATCAGCCAGCTGAGACAGCAGCCATGGACGCCTTCAATAATTCATCGCCCTTAGAACCGTTACCCTCCGGTGTCAACTCCGGCAAGCTAATTCTTAGATTTGATTCGACGGCCGATCCTCATGGCGACAGCCATTCAAATATTTCAGTGCGTTTTGAACCAAATCCAACGGCGCCCCCAGCGGCGCCTCCGACAGCGACAGCACCGGCAGCACCGGCTCCAGCAGCAGCAGCTCCTCAAACCACAGCCCCGGAAGCATCAGCACCGGCAACATCAGCACCGGCAACATCAGCACCGGCAACATCAGCACCGGCAGCGGCTGCGCTCTCAGAAGCGGCAGCTCCCATGGCTGCACCAGAAATGGTTCCAGGAACATCAGTGCCGGTGTCAGCTTACGCGTCTCAGGCGACAGCAGCTGCGGCAGCGTCGGTAGCAAAAGCGGCGGCATCCGCTCCAGCAGCACAAGGGCTTCCCTCTAACGCGCCTCCACGAGAAGCGCTTCCGGCATACGTTCCACCATCAGCTGCAGCAACAGCACAAGCGGCAGCAGCTCAAGCGGCAACAGCTCCAGCAGCTCCAGCAGCAGCTCCAGCAGCAGCAGCTCCAGCAGCAGCAGCTCCAGCAGCGCCTCCGGCAGCTCCAGCGACTCCAGCGGATCTTCTTAAATCCCTTCCGTGACACCGTAACTCATGGACGACAATGAATGCGAATCAATTTAGGCGCCTTCCGTTAATCCCCGTTTTAATCACAGGATGTTTTATGGCCAATTTATTCAGTCGCGCACAAATGGTGCCTACCGAAAATAGAAAAGCATTATTTGCAGGATCGTGGTACGACGCCGATTCTGACAAACTAAGGCTGCAGCTCAATCAGTTCATTGCGACGGCCGATACCAAGCTGGAAGAGCAACCTTTTGATACTTCCTTTGCAGACAACAAACCAGTACAGGGGCAAATATTAGCGGCCATTTCGCCACACGCCGGCTACATGTTTTCTGGAGCGACAGCTGCATTTGCTTACGATGCCTCCAATCAGCAATCAACGCAGAGTAAGCGAAAAATCAAACGCATCTTTTTACTAGGACCAAGTCATTATGTTGGTTTTCACGGTATTGCTCTGCCAGCTGATAAAACGTTTGCCACCCCTCTAGGTTCTTTAAAATTGGACACGAAAGTGGTATCTGAACTCGCTGATTTCCACCTGTTCAAAATCCTACCTGACGTGCACAAGCGCGAGCATTCACTTGAATTGCAACTGCCCTTTATTAAACAGACTTTCGGCGATGTAGCTATCGTTCCTATCATCGTTGGTCAACTTGATGATGCATGCGAAATTCGTCTGGCTGCTCAGATGATTAGGCGTTATGTCGAAGAAGATGATCTGGTGATTGTTAGCTCCGATTTCACACACTATGGACCTCGCTATCATTACGAACCATTCAAAGGCAATCAATCAAAAGATCTCGCAAGCAAAATTCGCGGTCTGGATGAAGGGGCCTTTAAAGCTCTAGCAAAAGGCGATCTCGACGCTTTTATACAATTTCGTGAACGCACCGATGACACCATTTGTGGTTACTATCCATGCGCTGTGCTGTTGGCAATGCTACCGCCTCAAACAGAAGCGACTCTTTTGAACTACCGCACTTCAAGGGATTCAAATCAAGAAGACGGCGAAAACTCAGTTTCGTACATGGCAATAGTGTTCTCAAATCAAAAATTGAAAGACTCTGGCTGGGGCAAAGTCACTGATAAGACAAGCGATTTCGCTGAAGGGCACCTTTCCCAGGCTTTAAAGGATAAGTTGCTGAAGTTATCACGTCAGACGCTTTCAACGTTCGTCCAGAGCGGTCAAATTCCGGCGCCAGATCTAAGTGAACCTGAGCAAAGCGAGCTTGAACAGCCACGCGGAGTTTTCGTCACTTTATACAGCAGCAAAGTCGACGCTAATCAAATGTCCCGTCCAAATGGAAAGACACTGCGAGGATGCATCGGTTACATATGGCCGATCAAGCCACTTGCTCAGGCGGTTATCGATAACACCATTGGAGCCGCCAGCAAGGATCCTCGCTTCAAGCCAGTCACTAAAGAGGAAATCAATGATCTGCAAATCGATATCAACGTATTGACTCCATTGCACAGAATCGACTCTTACAAAGACATCGTGCTCGGACGTGACGGTATCGTTATGTACAAAAGCGGCAGACAGGCTGTTTTTCTGCCTTCAGTTGCTAGCGAATTTGGCTGGACCCTGGAAGAAACTTTGACCCAATTATCTTTGAAGGCTGGGTGTGGCGCAGACGGCTGGCGCTCAAGCGCGCGCTTTGACGTTTTTCAAGCAGAATCGTTTGAAGAGCAACACAGTCTCACTTCAAAACAGCCATGAATGCGTACTGAACTAGCAATTGGACGACAGCAAAAGCAATAAAGACTTTGGTGGGCTCAGTCTTTCGAAACTTCTGTAATTCAGCTTCGATGCTCGGAATCATTTTGGTCTGTTCAGCCTGGCTCAATTGCGACTCAGACACAACCAGCCGAGGATTTCTGCCCCATACTCCATAACTGAAAAGTTCATTGGGTACAGACTCAACCACGGCAAAGCGACAACCAGCGATATGCAATCTAGTGCATTGTTCTTTGATGACAGCGGCAAGCTCAGGATTCTTTGACGCAATTTCTTCAATTTGCAAAAATCGTGCTTTGAAATAATGATGCTCTGCCCAATCCATTATCATTGGCAGCAACATGACAAAAAGAATATTCCAGGAAACTGTCATCAAAATGCCGCCGCGGACGCCGACTTCTTGGGTCGTCACCCAGTGCGCCATCGGCAGACTCAAGATAAGCCCAACAGCGAAAGTGACGCCATAATATATTTTCAGTATGCGAGAAGGTGTCACCGCATAAACTCCCTGTCAGGTGAGTGTAGACATCGCTCTATATTTCTTTTGTTCCCTTCGCTCGATGGCTCAAACTATTGACAACCGCCTGTAATCAAACAAGCTCACTCTTTAATGTAAGTTGTGTCACCGCCGGTGGTTTCGAATAGTATTTGTAGAGGCTGGACTTAAACAAGGTGCCCCTTTAATATCAATAAAGGAGCCTACAACGGTCATCAAGTAAGGTGTTAGATGCTTGCAATTCGCATTCTCATAATTGAAGACCACGCAGCGACTTTAGATGGTCTAACGTTTGGCCTCAGTCGAGAAGAAGATATAGAGGTGGTTGGTTCATCGGAAAACAGCGATGAAGGGCTTGCCCTCGCCAGACAGCTTAAACCTGATGTGATCGTGCTGGACCTGCACTTGCCTGGCTCTCTCAGTCCGCGCAGCATGGTCGAGGCTTTCACGGCGTTAAAGGACAGTCGTTTAATTATATTTTCCGCCGAAAACCGTCTGGCGCTGGTGCAGGCAATCTTAGCCATGGGTGTTTCTGCATATTTGCTCAAAACGGAACGAGTAAGTACGCTTGCCACTATTATCAGACGAGTGATGGCTGGCGAAACGGCGATTATGTCACAACAGCTCAAAAGTGATTGTTCTAAGATCACAAAGGCTGAAGAAGAAATTTTGTCCATGCTGGCTGATGGTCTCAAGTATCAAGAAATCGCCGATGCCAGGCTTACTGCTGCCTCTACAGTGCGAAAACAATGTGATATGTTGCAACTAAAGCTCCAACTGGAATCACGCGAACAGCTGATTACCTGGGCGGTGCGGAATGGCTACGGTAATCTGGAGCAGCAATCTCAAACGCTAAAATGAATTTCTTCAAAAAGCTAATCAAAAATTCGACAGATACCGAAATTACAAAATCGGTCACCTCTGCATCCACCCCTAAAGAAGTTAGTTTTGGTGTCAGACGAAAAAAATACGACGCACTGCTAGCGGCCAAGGATTTGTCTGAGACACTCTGGGACTTAGCCAAAGAGCTCGCCTGCAACCCGCAGCACTCATATTTGGGCGCACTCAAATTTACCGATCCCAAAGACATCAAAGAACCGAATGAATTTTTGAGTTCCATATCTCCTGCGTTGTCAGAGATGCAATCACGCACATATTTCCGGTGGAAAGCAGTTGGTGCCACGAAAAGTCTTTCAGTTAGAGCAACACAGAATCTCGTGGAAATATTTATCATCCCAAACCAACTGGCGATGTTTTTATCAATTTCAGAATTTGGCACCCGATTGAAAGCGACTATTAATCTGCGTCGCGAAAATAATAATTATATCTGGCTGATGGACGAAAGGCCACTCGACAAACCCTCTGCGACCAAGATGCTCTTGAATTATCTCGTAGATACGGCCAATCAAACGGCGGAAATATCCGCAATTGATATCGACATTCCAGAAAATAGTCTACAAGATAGACACAACCATCAAGTCGATGGATTGCTTCTTGCGAATCAGAATCTCTTATTCAAGCTGGTCAATCAGCAAGAAGAAACACGAAACGAAATTGCCCGCGAACTTCACGATAGTGTTCTCGCCGATTTGATGATGCTCAAAAGATACATCTCTGGTGACAAAGAATTATCGAAGGAAGAAATGGGTGACATCGTGGACGATATCACCAAACAATTGCGCGACATTGTCAATGAATGCACTCCAAAAACTCTCAATGAGTGGGGTTTGAAAGTAAGTCTGGACACGCTTTTGCAAAAATTACACGAACGGCAAGGGACTGAATGCAAATTCGAATGTCCTAATGAAATTACCCGTTTACCTGAAATTGTCGAATTGAACATTTATCGCATATTTCAAGAATGCATCAACAATATCGCGAAATACGCATTTGCCACCCAGGTAAATTTGCGGGTGCGATGCACTCGTCAGAAAACTACTTTTATATTGACTGACAATGGACGCGGGTTTGCCGAACACGCTATTGCCGAACTACACGATGATTCTGTTAGTAATTCAGCTCGCGGTTATGGTCTGCGTTCTATGCAAGAACGAGCCGAACTCATCCGCTGTTTTCTGCCAACTCGTTTGAATGTCGATTCTAAAGCCGGTACTGGTACGACAGTCATTCTGGAGATCGAATCTGGACATGACTTTGCTTAACTGACATACTTGAATCACTCAATTGGTAAAGACACAATGCCATCAATGAATTTTTTACTCCAATACCAAAAAGTTATCGCCGATCAGTTGCGCGTACTCGAAACAAAACGCGCAAAAGGCGATCCGCAAAAACTACTGGAGCTAACGAATGCAAGCGATGGCGAACTCGTCGTAAAATGGCTCTGGGTGATTTCAATTGTCGGTGTACCATCTTGCTTTTTAGCAGTACCATTTGTTTTATCATTATTTGGACCATTCATCTGGTCTCCGATTAAATCTTTTCTCTGGATAACAGCAGACACGGCGATGATCATCGTATTTACTATTTTTCTATTTGCCGTATTTTTCACCACCCGGAGACACGATGTCTGAAAATTTGGAACACGATGCACGACCTGTAGTCGTCATCGTCGGTGGCGGTGTCTCAGGCACGTTGACTGCGGTGAATCTCCTCCGGCAGGAAGAAACAAAAATCAAAATTATCCTCATAGAGCCACGAGCCCAGGCAGGACTTGGTCTTGCCTATAGTACCCCCTGTAGCGAGCACTTGCTGAATGTGCGCGCTTCAGGTATGAGCGCGTTTGCCGATGACCCTGGACACTTTCTCAAATTTGCAAAAGAAGCAGATGCCACAATTGACGAAAACACATTTGTTTCTCGAAAATTCTTTGGTCACTATATCAATTCAATTCTCGAAAAATCCTGTATTCAAGCCGCTCGACGAAACGTCTCATTCAAACATATTTGCTCAGAAGTAATCGACATCGAAAGACAGGAAGAATACAAAATTTTTCTAGCCAATGGTCAAACCATTCAAGCAAACGCAGTCGTTCTCGCCCTCGGCAATCTTTCGGCAAAAAAACCACGATGGACAGCTAATCTTAGTGAGGGCAGCGAAAACTATCTGCACGATCCGTGGGACAACAAGCGTCTGCAAAAAATCGCGCCAGAGCAAAATGTACTGATAATTGGCACCGGTCTGACGGCAATCGATAAACTCGTACAACTGGCTGAAGCTGGTCACAAAGGCAAGATTTACGCAATTTCCCGACACGGTTTATTTCCGCGTCCACACACTATCAAACCTTCAGCGGCCGAAAAACTATCGACGCACATCTGCGCTTCTACCAAACTAACATTCGGCAGCGTCAAGACAAATGCTAGATCAGCTTCTGACTGGCGTAATGTAATCGATGGTTTGAGAGCAGACACGCAGAAGTGGTGGTGTGGTTTAGAACATAAAGAGCAAAAGCGTTTTCTGCGACACATTCAAACTTACTGGGATGTGCATCGACATCGAATGGCACCACAAATTTCAGAGATCGTCGAGAAGCTTAAGACTACCGGTCAGCTAACACTATCTGCCGGACGCATACAATCATTTGAAGAGATTGATGGCCAGGTCAAAGTCGTTTTGAGACACAGGCATCAGTCACACGACACTACGATCGTGGTCGACCGCATCATAAATTGCACCGGGCCCCAATCTAAATTGGATACAGTAGACAGCCTGCTGTTGCAGAATTTGCAAAAGAGAGGATTAGTCCAAAGTCATCCCCTGGGGGCTGGCATTGCCTGCACAAGCGATGGAGCAGTAATAGACAAGTTGGGTACGCCTCAGCAGTCATTGCTCGCCATCGGTCCCATGTTGAAGGCGCAATTATTAGAAAGCGTTGCCGTCCCAGAACTAAAAATCCAGGCCAGAGCGACTTCTCAGAGAATTTGTGCGTTTTTGGGCAAATAGCTATATTAAACGTTGTTGACATCAACGTGACATGGCTCTAATATTTACGAACTTCCAGACCAGGCGGCACGTTCCGCAAGAATGAGAGCTCAGCTCCGGGCAAGCAATTGCGCGTTGCTTAGCCTCAAATTTGCATTACGTTGTTGCGGCTGAAGATTAACACTCTAACTCACCGAGAGAAAAAGCTATGGCTGGATTTGAACAGACTGAAGGAACGCAAACAGCACCAGCTGCTGACACTAGTTCACACGTACTGGGCAATATCTGGAGTAAAGTCAAATCAACAGCTTCAGACGCTGCTGACGGCGCCGCCAAAGTCGGTCATAAAGTCGTAGACGCCGCTCCCGGTGTGATCCAGGAAGGTGTCACTAAGGCAAAATCTTTGGACACAGCTCATAACCGCGCAATCGCTCAAGAAGCAGGCAAAGCTGGAGCTAAAGCGGCAATCTTCGGTCCCCACGCTGCGGTCTTAGCAGCTGGAGCGTCAGTTCTTGAACAAACGACCGGACATAAAATGCCTGTTAATCCACTGAATATCAAAGGCGAAATTGCCAAACGAGTCATTGACGGTGCAACGGCTACAGCCACAGGTGCCGATTCACGACATCCTTCTCATCTTCGCAAAGTCGCTGAACACGACATTGCTAACCCTTTCGATCAAACAGACGCGCCAGCCCAAAGGCCGACACCCACGAAAGGCGAAGTAGCCCCCACCGGATTCTTTAAAGGCATTAAAGACACGGCGAGCAAGTATTTGCCACATTCGACAATAGCCGCTGAGTCCGAAGCGACTCAAATGAAACGCTAATTTTTTCTCCCGCCACACAACTCCCCAGTTAGTACCGCAAGCAAAAAGAGAGCCACTTCCAAAGAAGCAGCTCTCTTTCTGTTTGTTTTTTTGCTTGTTTTCTTGTTCTACATCAACTCTTGCATGATTTTTTCAAGAGCAGACTTTGGTGGACGAGTGACCGACTCAGGCAATGTTGCAAGCGGTTGCTCGGAAACATGCATCATCTCAACGAAGTTTGGCTTCTTTTCGTCGATGTAAAGCAAGCCAGTCAGGAACTGATGTTCGCGAGCAGCAGTGTTTATAGTCTGCACGGCGGTCATTCTGTCACGGAAATCGTAATCACGATCTGTCTTTTTCAAACGCAAGTGCGAACCATCATGCATTTCTACATCTTGCACTGTGCCTGGATCATAGTCGACCGTAATTTGTTCAAAGAAAGGAATAAAGCCTAATTCGTGCAATGGAGTTTCCATTTCTTTGGCGTATTTATAACTCTTGGTAGAACCTTCGTGATTATTGAAAGTAACGCAAGGGCTAATTACGTCGATTACGGCAGTGCCATTGTGTGACGCAGCCGCTTTGATCAAGGCCGATAGTTGTTTGGGGTCGCCAGCAAATGAGCGACCGACAAAACCACACCCAAGTTCAATTGCCAGTCCACAAAGGTCAATCGGCACAAATTCATTGGAAACGCCCGATTTAGCTTTAGAACCAACGTCAGCTGTCGCCGAGAACTGACCTTTTGTCAGACCATACACACCGTTGTTTTCAATGATGTAAATCATCGGCACATTGCGACGCACCAGATGGCAGAATTGGCCAAGACCGATACTTGCAGTATCGCCATCGCCGCTGACACCTATGATACTCAATGTGGTATTAGCCATATTGGCACCGGTTGCCACAGAAGGCATACGGCCATGCACAGAGTTGAAACCATGTGCGCGATTCAAGAAATAAGCCGGCGTTTTACTCGAACAACCAATACCGCTCAACTTTGCTACTGTGTGCGGCTCGATGCCCAATTCGTAATACGCTTTGATGATTTGACTGGTGATGGCATCGTGTCCGCATCCATCACACAATGTTGATGGAGCACCTTTATAATCGCTCAATGTTAAACCGACGCGATTGGTGCTGGGCTGCGGGCCAGGAGCTTTTGGAGTTGTCGGACTTTGTACCATGTCTATTTACCTCTCCTGCTGCGTAATGGCATCAGTAATAAATGTTGCGTCTATAGGCAGACCATCATAATGAAGAACCGAGCGGAACTTCATTGCTGATTCAGGCATTTCCAGCCTGAGCAAATCACGTAATTGAGCATCACGATCTTGCTCAACCACATAAACCCGATCGTGCGCATTTACGAATTGATGCAACTCTTGTGTAAATGGCAATGCTTTCAGGCGCAAATAGCTGGTCTGTACATTTGAGACAGCGAGTTGGTCGCGACTTTCTTGCACCGCAAAATCAGACGAACCAAAGGCAATGATGCCGATTTTGGCATCTTTCTTGGTGTCGACCACCGGCTTGGGCACAAATTTCTTAGCTGTTTCCATTTTCAAAGCAAGACGATCCATCAATTTGAGATAGTCTTCTGGCTTTTCTGTGTATCCAGCCTTTTCGTTGTGACCACTGCCACGAGTGAAATAAGCGCCTAGTGGATGATTGGTTCCAGGCAGTGTGCGATATGGAATGCCATCTCCATCGACGTCTTTGTAACGAGCAAATTCGCCCACTTTTTCTAGAGCTTCAGCGTCGAGCACTTTGCCGCGATCAATTGGATTCGCCGGATAAGCAAAAGGCTCTGACATCCAGTTGTTCATTCCGAGATCTAGATCACTGAGAACAAAGATAGGAGTCTGGAACTTTTCAGCGAGATCAAAGGCCTGCCCAGCAAGCTCGTAACACTCAGCGACAGAACCGGGCAATAAGACAATGTGCTTAGTGTCGCCGTGCGAAAGCAAGTGCGCACTGAGCAAATCGGCTTGCGAAGTGCGTGTAGGCATTCCTGTGGACGGTCCAATACGCTGAACGTCAAAAATGACGGTTGGAATTTCAGTGAAATAACCATATCCGACAAATTCCGCCATCAACGAAATTCCAGGACCAGAAGTCGAGGTCATCGACCGCGCTCCAGCCCAACCGGCTCCCAGAGCCATACCGATTGCAGCAAGTTCATCTTCAGCTTGAATAACGGCATACGTTGCTTTGCCGGTTTCTTTATCAGCGCGATATTCGTGCAAATAATCAATCAGACTTTCGGTCAAACTTGACGATGGTGTAATTGGATACCAGGCTGCCACAGTGACGCCTGCAAATAAACAACCAATCGCTGAAGCAGCATTACCATCAATGATAATTTTGCCAGCCGTTTTATTCATTCGTTCAACGGCGAAAGAATCTTCTTTTTTGATATTTTCGCGTGTCCACTGGCGACCCAGTTTGGCGGCGTTCAAGTTCAAATCAATGGCTTTGGCTTTGCCGTTAAATTGATTGGCAATTGCTTTGTCTATTTCTGCTTGATCGATTTCGAGCAATTCAGCAACTACACCTACATAAATCATGTTGGTGAGCAATTTGCGCAGTTTAAAATTCTCGGTCGCTTGAGCGGCTAATTCAGTGAAAGGAACCTGATAATGTCTGACGTCTTGACGGACATCATTTAGCTTCAGCTCGACAGGGCTGATGCAAACGGCACCTGGGTGCAAGGCTTTGACATCTTCAAAAGCTGTCTGAGGGTTCATCGCCACAAGGATATCGACTTCCTTCTTTCTGGCGATATATCCATTTTTATTGGCGCGAATGGTGAACCAGGTTGGTAAACCAGCGATATTGGATGGAAACAAGTTTTTCCCGCTTACGGGGATGCCCATTTGGAAGATGGAGCGCATGAGAATGCTATTGGAAGATTGACTACCTGAGCCATTTACAGTTGCAATATGGATCGAGAAATCATTAATCACGCGTCCCGTCTCCGTTCTCTGGGCGCTGTCAGCAGCTAGAGTTTTCACAGTGAAAAATACCTGTCAGTGGAGCCTACAGCCTAAAGTTTAGCGCGAGAAACGCCCAAGACGCGCTCTATTACCAAATACTCTAAGTATTTGCGACAAGCCTTAACTTTTGAACAAATCCCGCGCTCCCGCAGAGTCTTGACAAGGCTACTTTGGTTCGACTTTAAAGCTAAAATTGACGGTCGTAACTTTACCGTTGATTTTAAATTGGGCCCAGATCTTGTAATTTCCCGGTTTCTCAACGATTGTGTGAAACATAACCGGCTGCTCAAACAGCTTATTGGCAGCCATGAGAGTTACAGGAGCGGTTTGAACGAAATTATTGCTGTCATCAGAAATCAAAACAGCAAAGCCTGCATCATTAGGCAGACCAGGATTGAGCACTTCGATATTGGATACAGGGCGCTTGTCTTTGGTGATGCGAAAGGTTGGCATGGCCACTTCACCGGTTTTAACGGGATAGCTGCTCAAAGTAAATTCGTAGCCATCCACTGTTTTGAGCTGATCGGCGTCCGATTTGCGCGTGGCGATTCCAGTCGTTCCCTTGCCGACTTGAAAAGGAGCGATGACAGTATGATTTTTATGCGGGCTGGTCACAAACTGCAAAGCCACGACATACTGGCCTGGATGCGGAAAGACCACCTCCGTGGCGAATTCATTTGGTCCAGATTCGGCGGGCTTGAGATTCTGAAATTCATTACCGTCTTTGCAAATTACTAAAATATGAGACTGAGCAAATTTGATGCTCGCACCTGGTGAAACATCGTGACTGCCATCACCGACTTGCTCGACTTTCAGCGTCAAAGCAACTGGTTTTCCGATATCAACGGTCGACTGAGGAGTAACTGCGAGCTTCCATTTTTCCGTCTTATCTTGTTCAGGTGCTTTCATCTCCATAACGGTCATGGGAGGATCGCCTTCTTCTTCTAAAGGAGCAGGTTTATGAGAGCAGGACTGCAACGATAAAGAAACACTCAGAAGAAGCAGTGGCAGGCGGGATGATTGTCTCAGCCAGTGGGTATTCATAAACTGCAAAAAGGCTCCGTGTTTTAAAGGTGATCGAGTTCCAGGACCGGACAGGGGTTAACATCTAGCCAGTCATCAATTTCTGGATTAATTGGCAACATCATACATCTTCCCCACGAACGCTCGCTGTAGTGCATTTCACTAATAGATAAAGAAGGGGATAGAACTGATTCAAACTTATAGTTAGGTTCAAAATCGCGAATGAGCGCTTCCCAACCGCGAATGCGTTTGATTTGGTTTGCTTCAGCCCACGCAAATAAGTAAGTCCAGAGCTTTACACAAGCATCATCGCTACCTACAACTTCCATCACGCGCAAAGTATTGCCACCACATTCGGTGATGGCGTATCCACCCAAAGTTGTATCTCCGTCGATAAGAGTCACCTGCAGTTGCGGCCAAGATAAATTCGAATTGACGTTGAGAAAATCCTCACGGGCAATTTTGTATTTCCAGTAGGCAGAATCTCTCACCACACCAAATGGCTGATGCCGAATCCACCGCCTGTGGTGCCGAATTAGAACGTCTAAGTCTGCTTCCCGAAGAGGCTGAAAACTTAACGAAGAATAGACCTCAGTCAATGCGGCGTCATTTGCAGGTTCAAGATAAACCGAGAATTCCGCGCTACCAATTTCAATAAAACCAACGTCTTCATATAAGTCTGGACCAATGTCTGAAAACAAAACCATGCCATCATAATTTTCACTTTCGCATAAATCGACAACTTCTTTCAGAAGAGCACGCGCATACTGATTGCCTCGATGTTTCGTCAGCGTATGAACAGCGCCAACCCCGCAAAAAGTATATTCTTTACCTCGAGAGGCAATTTTGATGGTGTACAGTTTGCAACTCGATTTGATTTCATTGTTTTCCTTATATACATAAAAGCGAAAATTATTTCGTCCCCAGAAGTGATGCATCTGCAGCCATATATAGCGCCTGTAGTCATGAGGGGTAAGCCCTGTCGACCAGATGGAAACCGTTTCTCTCAAAACAGTCAAGACGTCGTGCCACTCGGCTCGTTCTAATGACATTAAACTCCTCGGTCGGCACTTAGCAATTTAGTAATACAGGCATCGCCTGTCGTAAAATAATGGCTCTACTGGACAAACAATGCAATATTCTACGCCCGCTCACCCGCTTCATCTAGGTAAACCGGAAAATCCAGGTTATACCGCTTATAAAGGTCACGTTATCAATCCCATCTCAGCGCAAGCTTATGAGGATTTCGTCAACGGCGCGCTTGTGGTTGATGAACACGGCACTATAGTGGCTGTTGGAAACTACGAAGACATTCAAAAAGAACATAAAATTGACAATGTCCGCGAGCTTGGTACGCGGCTCATAACGCCGGGCTTCATGGATCTGCATATTCATTTACCGCAGTTTCCACAACTGGGCAAATCTGGCCAACACCTCTTGCCCTGGCTGGAAAAATACATTTATCCGGCAGAAAGCCGCTTCAGTGACCCCGTTCACAGCAAGGCGATTGCCGACTGGTTTTTTAAAGAACTTGCGAGAAACGGCACAACGACTGCAGTCGTAATGACAACAGTACATCAAGAAGCGACTGACATGGCTTTTGCCTCGGCTGCAGAAATTGGCAATCGAGTGATTATGGGCAAAGTGATGATGACCTGTAACGCGCCCGCTCAATTGCTTGAAAGTGAAAGGGACGCAATCAATCACTCCAGCGCTCTTTGTCAGAAATGGCATGGTTATGATAATGATCGTCTTCTTTATGCGTTTACACCTCGTTTTGCTCTAACGTCGAGCGAAAGTCATCTCAAAGAAACAGCAAAAGCATGGAAGCAACATCCAGGCAGTTATTTTCACACTCACCTTTCTGAATCTGAAGAAGAAGTGAAACTGGTAGCACAAACATTCAGCGATCATCGAAGCTATCTCGATGTTTATGCCGACAATGGCTTGATTGGCGTGAACAGCATATTCGCCCACGCCATTCATTTAGATAACGCCGACGTGGTCAAATTGAGCAAAACACAATCGGCGCTTGCTCATTGTCCAAGTTCCAATTTCTTTTTGAAGAGTGGTGTCTTTGCTTACGATCGCTTAGAAAAGGCGGGCGTTAAATTTGGTCTCGGCTCAGACGTTGCTGCCGGACCGCAGATGTCTTTGTTTCAAGTAATGAAGGATGCAAATTATATTCAGCCTCAAACATGGTTGTCTCCGGCTGAACTTTTTTACAGAGCAACGTTAGCCGGTGCTATCGCTCTGAATCTCGAACACAGGATTGGCAATTTCAAAAAAGGCAAAGAAGCTGACTTTATCATTATCGATCCCACAAAAAAATCTGGCATCGCCAGAAACATGATGCTTCAGCCGACAGACGAAATTCTCTCGTCTCTGGTTTTTTCCGGGGATGAACGTTTAATCGAAGCAACTTTCGTAAGAGGACACTGTATTTATTCTGTAGAACAAAAAGCGATTGAAGCAACAATCTCGAGCCCACACTAAACAGCAAAATTAGAAGATAACGGGAACTAACAAAATGACAAACAACCAGACCCACGTAATCAAGGAAATCTACTCTGCCCAAACAATCTCGGACAGAGTTGCTGAACTGGGCAAAGAGATCAGCAAAGATTATGCAAACCTCGAGCGTCCGGTGATTATCGGTGTGATGAAAGGTGCTTTTTGTTTTCTCGCCGACCTGGTTCGCAATATTCAAACTAAAGATCCACTACAAATTGAATTTGTTCGTCTATCAAGCTATGGCAGTGCCACTGAAAGTTCAGGAACAGTGCAAACGCCGTATCTGGAATTGCCGAATATAAGCAACCGCCATGTCCTGGTTGTGGAAGATATTGTCGATTCTGGGCGTACAGCCAAATTCTTTTTGGAATATCTAAAAGACCAATTTCAGCCGGCGTCGTTAAAAATGGCTGTTTTTCTCGATAAACCTTCAAGGCGAGCTGTAGCTGTTGAAGCTGACTATGTCGGCTTCAAAATCGAGGATCTGTTTGTTGTTGGGTATGGTCTGGATTATGCGGAGAACTACCGCGAACTGCCATTTTTGGGACAGATGTACCTATAAGAGCCTTAGCCTTAGATCATGACGCATTGGTGCCGATATCTTAAATAAGGGCATATAACTGAAAGTGTGTCTGAAAAAGTGTGATCAAAGTGCCGCAGCCAGACTCTAAAAAAATCGACAAACTAGATCTTTGCATTGTCGCCATCTTGCTTGGAATAATATGCTGTCTTGCAGGAAATATTCTCGGAGTAGAGTTAGCAGTGATGCAAAACGATCAGGCTTGTCAGCGCGTCACCCTGGCCATCAGCAAATCACTTGACGCTGGTGACACCGATACAGAAAACCTCACTCGTGTAGCACAGGCGGCTATTAGAGAGTGTGGTCCAGAAACATTCATGGTTGCCACTCCATCTTGCACATTTATTCACGACGACATGAAAAAAGGTGACCACTTTTTGTGGGTCGGTACTAAAATTCGAGCCAAAGTACCGGCACCAGCTCTGATGTTTGCCACAGGCAAAGAAAACAAGCTGGAATTTCATCGTACTTATGTTTTTGACTTGAATGCCGAATCTGAAAGCGACAGCGACAACCACAGCGGGCCAAACATGACCAATCCGGAAAATGGTGGATGATCTAACTAAGAACCAGTAGTATTCTTAGATTTGCTGTACTCACCAGAGAGCGCACCAGACGTATCATAAACCTCAACGGGACCAAAATAGTCCAGCTCTGGCTTAATTTTCTTAGCGTCACCAACAACAGAGATAACGATATTGTTGATGTCGATCATCTTGCGAGCGACACGTCGAACATCCTCTGGTTTTACAGCCATAATTTTATCGGTGTATTGTTCTAGATAGTCGGCTGGCAAATCATATAGATTTTGTTCGAGCAGCCTTTGCGCCAGTCCCGACTGAGTTTCAAGCCCGAGCTGAAAGGAGCCGACAATATACGATTTTGCGTCCTTCAATTCTTTATCCGAGACTTTCACATTGCGAATGCGGTCTAATTCATAGATGAATTCTTCCAATGATGGCCCAGTCACTTCAGTTCTGACTTCGGCTTCAGCCGAAAAGCTACCTGGTTGTTTTCTGGCCGTAACAGCACTATAAGCGCCATAGGTGTATCCCTTTTGTTCTCGAATATTGAGAAACAAACGAGCCTGCGAAGCACCTCCGAGAATTTCATTGGCGACTATCGTGGGGAAGTAATCTGGATCCGTTTTTTTGATGGCAATATTACCTAGGCGAATGGATGATTGCACCGAGTCAGGACGATTCACGAGAAAAATGTGACGACCGCTTTGCTTTGGCGTTTCAGGCATGGAAAGTGTCGGCAATTTGCCTTCTTTCCACGTCGAGTCGAAGTGCGATTTGATTACTTCTTTCATTTTATTTTCGTCAAAGTCGCCAACGACGACCAGAACACTTTCATTAGGTATGAAAAAACGAGAATGGAAATCGGTAATATCTTTCTTGGTCAATGACTCAACTGTTTTTGGAGTTGGCGCCACTACACCATAAGGATGATTGCCAAAGACGACGTTAGAGAAGCGCTCTTCGTTCAAGAAGTCAGGCTCCATTCGCTTCATCACCAGTTCCTGGAGCAAATTGGTTTTTTTCAATTTCAATTCGTCTTCAGGAAAGCTTGGGTGCAAAAGCACGTCTGCCATCAAATCGAAAAGTCGGTCGGAATATTTAGACAGAGCTGAACCACTAAGAAGAGAAAAATCGTAATCGGAACTAGCTTTCATACCGCCGCCAATGAAATCGATTTCGTCAGCAATGGTCTTGCTGCTCTTAGAGGTTGTGCCTTCAGTGAGCATGTCGGCAGTCATATCTGCTAGACCGAGCTTATCTCTCGATTCAAAGCAAGAACCGGCCTTGATACCAATGTTAGCTGTGACGAACGGAAAGCGATGATCTTGCACCAGATTAACGGTTAAACCATTGGGTAATTTGTAAATGGTCGCGGCAGTCATTTTAAATTCGCGCGGTGGGGGCAATTTTGGTGCGTTCTTGCGCCATGCTTCTGGACTGGGATGAGCCGTGATATCGCTAGCTTTATCAACTGATTTAGATAGTTCGCCTGCATCAATTACCTGCACATCAGCAGACTGGGCGGCGCCGCAAGCCACTGTTGATGCACAAGAAAGAGCGAGAATAAAGTTCAAAAATTTTGCGTTCGTTTTTTTCATAACACGCTTCATAAGCATTTCCTTTGTCTAATTCTTAACCGTGGCTTAGCTTCTTTTTGTCGGCTGTAGGGAAAACATCGAGCACAGTCGAGCCTTCTTCTGTGAAAATCTGTTTGGCCACACGTTGAATATCGTCAGCCGAAACATTCATGTAAGCTTGCAAATCTTTGTCGAGCAAAGACGGGTCACCATAAAAAGATGTGTACTCTGCCAGTAGCTCGGCTCGAGTAAGGCTTCTCTGCAACGAGGTTGAACTGCTAGAAGCAAACATCTGACGCATAATTTGATTTTTTGCTTTCTCCAGTTCGATTGCAGTAACCGGTTCGGATTTGAGCTTGTCTAATTCTGTCCAAAGAATTTTACGCGCGTCATCAGATGTGGTGCCTGGCTTGTAGATGACAAAAGCTTCAAACGCGCCTGGTCCACGTCTTTCTTCATAGGAAGCATCAGCTCTTAGAGCTATTTGTTTACCTTTCACCATGCTTTGGTAAAGACGAGAAGATTCGCCCGTACCTAGCAATTTTTCAATTACTCCCAGCGTGTAATAGTCACCTTCACGCTTAGCTGGGGCTTTCCAGGACACCCACAGGGCAGGCATTTGAGCGTGCGGGTCGTCGACCTTCAAATATTTTTTGGTTGTTTGTTTTGGCTCCGAAACATCGACTGCAGCAGGATGTGGCTGAGCGGGAATAGAAGCGAAATACTTGTCGACCCATTCGTGCACTTGCTTGGGATCGATATCGCCCACGATAGCCATGGTGGCATTATTTGGTGCGTAATAGGTCTTGAAGAAATCCTTGACGTCCTTAATGGAGGACGCTTCGAGATCCTCGAAATAGCCGATGACTGGATGTTGATTGGACCAGTTGTCGAAGATCTTCTCTTCTAACTGCATTGCTGCTGGCATGTAAGGCTGATTATCGATGCGCGACCGTTTTTCTTCTTTAACGGTTTGCAATTGATTTTCCAGATTTTCTGGTGTTACTTTCAATGAACGCATACGGTCCGACTCAAGCCACAGAGCCAGTTCAATCTGGTTGCTGGGCAGTTTTTCGAAATAATTTGTGAAGTCCGGATGTGTTGAAGCATTGAGCAAACCGCCAGCCGCTTCAACATATTTGAAGTGCTCGGTCTTGCCGACATTTTCCGAGCCTTCAAACATCATGTGTTCAAACAAATGAGCGAAACCACTATGTCCTTTGACTTCGTTTCTTGCTCCCACGTCATAAACAATGGCAAGAGCGGCAACCGGGACCGAGTGATCTTCTGATATCACAACTCGCAAACCATTTGGCAATTTAAAATCTTGCGTGACTGGTATCAACGGAGTTTTCCACAACTGGTCGGCAAAAGTCGGCAAAGACACACTGAAAGAAAGAAGCAACGAGCCAAGCAGCCCGGCGAATTTTGCTTTCGGCAGATCCAATTTAATCGTCATCTTCATCTGTCCCCAACATCACTGAAGTCCAAAATATCGAAACTACAAGAGCTGCCAATATGCCGCAGCCCACTGCCAGCTTGTCTGGCAGACCAAATCTCTTCATCAACAGATAGCTGCTTATGGAAAGCACCAGGCCCAGTAGGGCAACCACGTGATTTAGAGATAGCAAAGTCATGCTTTAGTCCCGCCTGAGCGCGAGCACCAAGCATAACAGAGGTACAGGCATAGAGTGTTAAAGGTGATGCCAAGTAACTGCGATTTTACACGCCAAAGCCCGGAGCATAAATCTCCGGGCTTGGTCACAGTCTTGCTGAGAAGCGTTTAGATGCGAGCGTGCGAAAGCGTTTGAGCGCAACCACACTTCTTTCTATCAGTGGGAGTCAATTCGATCAATTTGGTAAGCAAACTCTGTAATTTACCTAAATTTGCTTCAAACACTTTGATTACTTCTGAGTGTGAAACAGGCTCAACGTTGCCCTGTAAGCCACTATCGTAATCTGTGATCAAAGAAATATTGACTACACACATCTCCAATTCCTTGGCCAGGTGAGCTTCTGGGTATTGAGACATATTGATGACTTCCCACCCCATCTGGGTGAACCACTTCGATTCAGCCTTGGATGAAAAACGAGGTCCTTGAATGACGACAACAGTTCCTTTGTCGTGCATCGTAATACCAGATGCTTTCCCAGCTTCAATAGCCAGTGGTCTCAATTCAGGACAATAAGGGTCAGCTGCTGAAACGTGCGTGGCAATTGGTCCATCGTAAAAAGTGTCGATACGGCCGGTTGTACGATCGACATACTGATCGCATACGACAAATTCACCTGGTTTGACATCAGTTTGCAAACTGCCGGCGGCACAAGGAGAAATTATGCGGGTGACACCGAGACTTTTCATTGCCCAGAGATTGGCGCGGTAATTGATTTTATGTGGCGGATGCTGATGGTGACGACCATGCCGAGGCAAGAATGCCACTTTTTTTCCAGCTAATTTACCGACGAATATTTTATCGCTGGGAAGACCATACGGCGTCTCTACAAAAACTTCTTCGCATTCATCGAAAAGTTTGTAGAAGCCCGAACCACCAAAAATACCTATATCAGCGGAAGGTTTTTCCATCTCGCTAGCGCTCCTTAAAATGCAACAGAGTATGCGACAGAAACAACGCTGGTTAAATGATGGAGCGACAGTTCTTGGCTCAACCTAAATCCAGCAAGCTCAATATATTAACAGCTTGCGCTTGCACGGATTATTCCTCTGGCCATGGAAGCGCTTTTCGCTGCAATTTCTTCACGTTTTCCTCACAATCGTCAGGCAAACTGGAATTACGGTGGCTAACCTCAGCCACAGAAAAGGGTTTATTTCGCATTTATTGATTGGAAATTGTAATTATCGGGCATATTAAATCATAGATGTAGTTTGGCGAAAGTCAGACGGCATCGGACAATCGCCTTACCTCCCTCAGCTGCTCCGTGGATAAACATGCACTGGAAACAACTTCTCACTGTCCCTCTTTTGATTTCGGCTAGCCTTTGCGGCTCGGGTGGGCTCTATGGTCAAGAGACGAAATCGACTGAAGTGCCGATTACGCCTCGCTCTAAAGCGAATTTTCTTAGCCCGGTCGAAGTCTATGACAAAGTCTGGAATCTGATCAAAGACGACTATTACGAAAGCACTTACAACGGGCAAAACTGGGCGCGATGGCAGCATCGATACGACGATAAGATAAAAACCCAGGCTGACGCGCATCTGGCCATATGCACAATGCTCGCCAGTCTTGGCGATCGATACACCCGTTACCTGGATCCTGAAGCCTTCGACGAAGAAAAGCAGCAGATTAAAGCCAAACTTTGTGGCATCGGCGTGCAAATAGGAATAGACAAAAACAAGCGAGTCATCGTTGTAGCGCCAATTGAAGACACACCAGCTTTTAGAGCAGGGATTCTGGCAGCTGATGAAATAAGTGCTATCGATGGCAAATCAACTAGAGGATTCGGCGTCGACGACGCAGCCAAATTGATTCGCGGCGAGGTCAATACAAAAGTGGCACTGACTTTAGTGCGCGACAAAAAGACTCTGACAATACCTGTGACACGGGCCGAGTTTCATTTGAAAGCGGTGCAAACCGCAAAAATGCTCGACTCTGAAGTTGGTTATATCCGCCTGAGCAGCTTCATCTCAGAAAAAGCGACCGAAGAAGTGAAAGAAGCGCTGACCAAATTGGCGTCCGCTCGCGGCATTATTTTCGACTTGAGAGACAATCCAGGCGGCTTGTTGACGAATGCCATCGATGTCTCCAGCATGTTCTTAGATCGAGGAAACATCGTTTCGACAGTCGACCGCGATGGATATAAAATACCTACCGCAGCCGACTGCAAACCAGTTAGCCATCAACCGATGGTGATTTTGATCAATAAGGGCAGTGCGTCTGCGTCTGAAATCACAAGCGGTGCACTGCACGATAACGGCCGGGCCATATTGGTTGGATCATCCACTTTTGGCAAAGGTCTGGTGCAGAGTATCAACAAACTAGATCCCAAAGGCGCTGATTCAGACGCTAATGGTGGCGTCAACATCACAATCGCCCGCTACTTGACCCCGGCAGATGTCGACATCAACAAGAAAGGCATCGGTCCAGACGTCAAAGTGGAAGTGACCGAAAAAGATATCAAAGAGCACAAAGGTCCCTGGTGGGAAGATCCAGATGGTCCAGTAGCTAAGCGCAGCCCTGAAGATTTCAAAGACTTACAACTCAAAACAGCCCTGCAAGTTCTCAAGAAAAAAATCGATGGGGAACAACTACCTGTGGCCATGCGCACCCAGGCTTACAAGCCTTGACGCCTTGACCTCAAACCTTGAAATGAAACCTTGAAGTGAACCCTCATTAAGGTAAATGGTGGATTCGAGACTTTGAACGAATCCATATGTGACCATAATGCCAATTCTCTCGCTCGAGGGCCTTGGCATAGTGAGCACACAGGATTCTGACAACTTCAGTCCAGACAATCGTAACCTTGTCATATTTACGATTTCAGATTCTTCCGGCGAAACGGCAGAAGCTGTCGCGCGGGCTGCGCTGGTGCAGTTTCGCCCGGGACAGGCGTCAATTTATAGACTGCCCCAGGTTCGCAGCTGCCATCAACTGGTTGGGCTGGTGCACGAGGCTTCAAGAGAGAGAGCGGTCATTGCTTACACTCTGGTGTTGCCAGAATACCGAGAAACCCTAGAATTAGAAGCGCTCAAACGGCACATCCCGACACTTGACTTACTCAGTCCAATGATCAGCCGGATAGCCACTCTTACAGGCTCCGCTCCTCTTTCGCAGCCCGGACTTCTGCATTTGATGGACGAGACTTATTTCAAAAGAATAGAAGCCATCGATTTTGCCATCCGCTTTGATGACGGCAAAAACTCAGAGGGCATAAAGCAAGCCGATGTGGTCCTCACTGGCGTTTCGCGCACGAGCAAAACACCCAATTGTATGTACCTAGCACACCACTACGGAATGAAATCGGCCAATGTGCCAATCATCTTTAATGTCGAGCCACCGTCAGCATTATTCGAGATTTCACCGAAGAAAATTATCGGCTTGCATATCGATCCGCACGTGTTGCACGGTATCAGAGCAACGAGGGCTCAGAGCCTGGGCTTATCTACATCGGCTGACTATGCCGATCCTGATCGAATTCAGCAAGAAGTAAGACAGGCTAAAAAGCTGTTTCGAGAATTAAAATGCCACGTCATCGACATCTCATCAAAGGCAATCGAGGAAACATCCAGCGACATTTACATGCACCTTAGACAATGAAACATCAGGCAGATCTATTCAACAAACGGGGAGAGAGCATATGGTCAGTCCAGGGTCCAGCACTACGAAAACCGATGTCGACAAAAAAAGGGCATATCTTTTTGCCGATGCTTTTAAGGCTTTCACCGAAGGTGGTGCCGAAATAAGCTCTGAAGCGCGCAACAAAATGCGCGAAGCGCTCGGCGGCAAAGGGGCTGGTCTTGCTGAAATGACCGCTTCAGGGGTCAATGTGCCGCCAGGTTTGACCATAGTCACACAATGCTGCCGTGACTATCATGCAAACAAACAACAATTGCCGGAAGGTTTGCTCGAACAAATATTTGAAGAATTAAAAACTGTAGAAGCCGCAGTCGATAGAAAACTGGGTGATTTAGAAAAACCGCTGCTGGTATCAGTGCGCTCTGGTGCCAAATTCTCCATGCCTGGAATGATGGACACGATTTTGAATTTAGGTCTCAATGATCTGACTGTAGAAGCGCTGGCCAAGCTTATGAACAATGGTCGTTTTGCCTGGGATAGCTATCGACGTTTCATTGCCATGTACAGCGGCGTGGTACTCGAAATCAACAAAGACATGTTTGAAGATTTGCTTGAAGATAAAAAAGATGCGCTCGGCATCAAAACGGATTCTGATTTAACTGAAGCCAATCTCAAAGAGCTGGTAGGCGAGTTCAAAGCCCTTGTAGAAAAGAAAAGTGGGCATGTCTTCCCTCAAGACACCAAAGAGCAGATTAAAGGCGCAGTGGAAGCGGTCTTCCGTAGCTGGAATAACAGTCGCGCCATCTACTATCGCAATCTCAATAAGATCGATCATGACCTGGGCACGGCAGTGACAATTCAAGCCATGGTTTTTGGCAACTTAAATGATCAGTCGGCAACTGGTGTTTGCTTTACTCGCAATCCAAGCACTGGCGAAAAAGACTTGTATGGCGAATATCTTATTAACGCGCAAGGAGAAGACGTTGTCGCTGGAACGAGAACGCCAAATAAAATCTCCCAAATGAAAACGGAGATGCCCAAAGTTTACGACGAACTGCTTGAAACAGTTGGAAAACTAGAAAAGCACTACCGCGACATGCAGGACATCGAATTTACGATTGAACAAAATCGACTCTATATCTTGCAAACACGTACGGGAAAACGAACGGCCGCTGCGGCTGTAAAAGTGGCCGTCGACCTAGTTAACGAAGGCATTATCAAAAAAGATGAAGGTCTTTGCCGCGTAGAGCCGATGCAATTGAATCAATTGCTCCTGCCAAGCTTCGACCTCAAGTCCAAAGAGAAAGCAAAAGGCGAAAGTCGACATTTTGCAACCGGACTCAATGCCTCTCCAGGAGCAGCAATCGGTCGAATTGTCTTTAATCCGGATGAAGCAGAAGCTCTTTCAAGCAAAGGCGAGAAGGTCATTCTGATTCGCATCGAAACCTGTCCTGATGATATTCACGGCATAGTTCCTGCCCAGGGCGTTGTCACTGCCCGCGGTGGCATGACCAGTCATGCTGCTGTCGTTGCAAGAGGTATGGGCAAGCCATGTGTTGCCGGCTGCGAAGTACTCAAAATAAACCTTGAAGAAGAAAACATGACCGTCAATACTACATCTGGTGTCCAGTCTTTTAAGAAAGGCGACACTATATCAATAGATGGATCTACAGGCGAATTGTTCAAAGGCATCATCGCCACCCAGGACGCTAATTTATCACCTGAATTTCGCACACTTCTAGAGTGGGCCGACAAGACTAGAAAATTAGGTATTCGAGCCAACGCCGACACCCCCGATGATGCCCGCATTGCTCGTGAGTTTGGTGCCGAAGGGATCGGACTTTGCCGCACAGAGCATATGTTCATGAGTCAGGATCGATTGCCAGCCATGCAGGAAATGATCATGGCCAATAGCGAAGATGAGCGAAAAGCGGCTCTGACAAAGCTTCTACCGATGCAGAGAGAAGATTTTAAAGGCATTTTTCTGGCTATGCAAAATCTGCCAGTGACCATTCGCCTGCTCGACCCACCGTTGCACGAATTCCTACCAAAGCTAAGCGATTTGATCAGTGATGTTGCCACAATGCGCGCGAAATCGGTCAAAGGCGCTGAATTGCGAAACAAAGAAATCCTACTGCGTAAAGTATCGGAACTGCATGAATCAAATCCGATGATGGGTTTGCGTGGCTGTCGCCTTGGTCTGGTTTATCCAGAAATCAATAAAATGCAGGTTCAAGCCATTTTCGAAGCAGCTATTGCTTGCCAAAAAGAAGGCGTCAATGTCGAGCCAGAGATAATGATTCCGTTAGTTGGCCATGTGGAAGAACTGCGCATAGCGAGAACCGAACTGGAAGCCGTCGCCAAAGATGTAATGGAGAAAGCAAAAGTATCTATAAAGTACAAAATCGGCACCATGATTGAAGTGCCGAGAGCCTGTATGACAGCTGATGAGATTGCAGAGTTTGCTGAGTTCTTTAGCTTTGGCACAAATGATTTAACTCAAATGACATTTGGCTACAGCAGAGATGACGCCGAAAGCAAATTCCTGCAAAAGTATCTAGAAGGTATAGATTGCAATGGTGTCAAAGAAAAGGTTCTAAAAAGTAATCCATTTGAGGTACTAGATAGGGCCGGAGTGGGCAAAATGATGAAGATAGCCGTAGAGTCTGGACTAAAAACACGTCCAGAGCTGAAGCTGGGAATCTGTGGCGAACACGGCGGAGAGCCGTCATCGATTGCCTTCGCTCACCAAATAGGGCTTACCTATGTCAGCTGTTCCCCATACAGAGTGCCAGTAGCCAGGTTAGCCGCCGCCCAGGCCAATCTCAACTTAGAAGAACGAGATAAATAACGAGATAAATAAGGACAAAAGCTAAATGCCGCGTCGACCTTCCAAAAAAATGACCGAAACAGATATTCGGTTACAGGCATTGCCGCAAAAAGAGGCGGTTTTGGGAGGCGACACGGTTGCTTTTGCTGATTATCTGACATTCGTCGGAGTCTCTCTTTACGAAGGCAGCCGCTTTGACGAAGCCAGGTCACTTTTTCAAAAGGCACTAGACATCAGAGAAAAGCTCCTGGCCGTTGACCATGAAGATACCGCCGAGGCACTAAATAATCTCGCCCGGACTTATCTCGCCGAGGGAAACTATGTTGCTGCTGAGCCGCTTTTTAAGCGCGCCCTGCCAATGCAAGAAAGAGCTCTGGGGGCAGAACATTTGAGCGTGGCCTCAGGTCAGCATAATCTGGCTGAATTATATCGAGTGATGCATCTTTTTGATAAAGCAGAGCCACTCTATTTGAAAGCAATCAAAATAAAAGAGTCGCAGCTGGGCAGCGACCATGCCGAGGTCGCAACAGCCCTGAACAGCCTGGCTTTGCTCTATTGTGACCAGGGAAGGTTGAAGGACGCTGAATCAATTTACGAGAAAGTCGTGAAAATTCAAGAAAAATTACTTGGTTCAGACAGTCCAATACTTGCCACCACTTTGAACAATCTTGGCAATTTATTTGCGGAGAGCGAACAATTTAATAAGGCCGAATCATCTTATCGCAAAGCCCTCAACATCAGAGAAAGGGCGTTTAGCCCCGAGCATCCCAAAGTAGCCGAAAGCCTGAACAATCTGGGCATGTTGTATCACCGGCACGGAAAATTCAACCGAGCAGAATCGCTTTACGCACGTGCCATTGAAATCTGGGAAAGCACACTTGGTCCTGATCACGCAAACGTGGCAGCCTGTTTGGAAAATTATGCGGGTCTGTTAAGGAAAACCAATCGAGAGATTGAAGCCGTTGCGCTCGAGCAACGTGTACACATGATTCGTGACCAAAATAGCTGATTTATTCGATCAACAAATATTCGCTCACTCGAGAGCGCAGAATGGCAATCAGTTCTGCATCCATAAACTGAAACTGATCTTCTATATGCAAACAAACTATCTTCTTTGACTGAACTTCGTCCGAGTATTTGCGCCGCAACGCTTGCTCATGTTTCCTTTCCATCACGAAGATCCAGTCTGCCCAGCCAATATGTCCGGCTGAAACTCGAATTCGAGCATTATCTGCAGTGCCGACTGAACGAATTTGAAAATTCGCCGAACCGGAAAATATTTTCTCAGCTGTAAGACTGCGCCACCGATTGCGGCTGCATACAAATAAAACTTTGGTGGCGTTAGTGGTATCGATGGAAATTTCGCTTAGACCTTACTGAAGATCTCGTGGAGATTTTTGTCCAATTTTGTAAAAGCCTCACATGCGGAACTGCCGGCTTTAGCGATTGCAGCATTTGCACGTGAGAAGTTATCCGCAGTTTCTTCTTTCAACTCACAGCGTTGCTCTTCGATTTTCTCTTGCAATTTTTCCAGGCGCTTGCGTAAATCCTCTCTCAACTCAGTGCCTTTGCGAGGTGCGAACAATAAGCCAAGAATACAACCAATACCGGCCGCAAAAAACAACTTTTTCATATATCTTTCCTGTCAAAATCTGGTGCTGTAATATTCGCTCGAAGTATTCCAGAACAATAGACTCGACTCAGCAAGATTAGTTCCAGCCTGTAAGCAAAAGCCGTCGCCCCGCAAGGAGGCAACGGCTTTGCATTCGAGCATTTCTATCAGCCGATTACTTGGCTTCTTTTACAGCCTTGTCGTCAGCTTTGGTTTGCAAGCTTGCAGCTTTATCAGCCTTTTTGTTGGCCTCTTTTTGTTCTTGAGCGGCTTTTTTAGCGTGCTTTGCAGCGCGATTGCCTTCACCGTCAGCTACAGCGGATCCAGCAGTGACAGCTTCGTTAGCAGCTGCATTGGCTTTAACTGCTGCTTTCGATGCTTCAGTGTCAGCGGCTGCTTGAGTTTCGGCTGCATCCTTTGCAAAAGATGGCAAAGTGATGGTGGCCAAAGCGAGAACTAAAGCAATGCGCGAAAGAGACTTGATCATAGAAAATAGAACCTCACAAATAATTGACAATGCCTAGTCTACCAGCGCACTTAGCTGAAGCAAAATTTGCATCATCATCTTTGGATTTGCAGTTCAGGCTTTCATATTCAATATGCAAGCCTTCAAAATCAACAATAGAGGCACTGTGCAGGCTCATAGTCAACAGTTCAAAGGCCCAATACAGTACTGTCAGGGCATTTGATATTACTTCACAATCGAATCACGGTGAGTTCTTCTGTCTTGGAAAGTTATACTTTTGAAATCGCGGGCACCGCATTCGATACCAGGCTAGACTGACCTCTGCCTGCACTAAAATCTAATGCTAATGTACGTTTGCGCCAGGCAAAGGAGCAGTCAATCCAGACCGAGCGGGAGGTGCTTCGTGTCGAATCTCACCAAGAACTTTCAGTTCTTCATGACTTGGCGCTGGCCGCGAAATCTCGCCATTGACTTTCTGCGTTTGCATTTGAGCTGTCAGCTTTTCCTTTGGCGAATAGGGAGAGTGCACCTGGACCAGATATTCATCACCCTGCTTTATTCTCAGTTCGGACCCCTTGATGATGAATGGCACCATCAATTGACCGCCAGGCAACGACTCAACTACTCCTAAAGTAAATCCTTTGACTCTTACATGTTTGTCGTCCATGATGACTGGTTTGTTCGTCATAAGCGATGGTTCGGCAGCTCCCAAAATCCCCATGACGACAGGTAAAGCTCCAAAGCTCGCAACAGACCCCAAAGGAGTCAAAACAGTGCCTACGCCCTGCCCGATCAAGTTGGACAACACTTTATCTCCCGAAGTCAGGACTTCTTCAGCGCGATCAAAAGCGCCGTCTTTGTTAATTGAGACCTCTCTATCAAAACGACCACCGTCAATCGAAAGCGTGGCACTTTGCTGACTCAACCGACCAAGGACATAAAGTGTTTCACCATCGGTGGTGACAATTTTAGTAAAAATAACTTTCAGGGCAGCCCCTTGTTTGAAGCGCCCATGGTTGGATAAAGTAGCTTCAGTCATGCGTCGAGCATGCCTTATATACTCGACATGCCCAACGATCCGAGATCCTTGCGGAGCCACCACCGTGTCACCCACCACCAGGTCCTCTTTCAAAAGAGCTTCTATTTTTGCTCCATCGAGCGTCTTACGGCTATCTATAGGCGTTTTGAAAACGACGGAAATCTGAACGGCAGTCGGTATCGACAAATGATTGTAGCCAAATTCAGCGTCAGGCTTGGTGACATAATTTCGGTTTTTATCCGCAGAGAATGCTGCAGGAGCAATCAAAGCGTTGCAAACAAAAGACAAAAACAAAGTTGCAGTACACCAAATCAGGGGCACTTTCGAGATTGGATTCTTTGCTGAAAATTTCGAACCCTTGCGCATCGTGAAAGACTTTAGCTCGTTTCCAAGTGACAGCTATTATAATGAATCCATTCATGCACCATCAAGTAAGTATGACTTAATACGAAGACCAACCACGCAAGAATGCCTGTAGCGACCAACTCAGCAACTGTTGGCCCGACGGTCTCCGGAACCTCGAAACGTTATCCAAAGCCTGGCAAGAAAGGTGCCTTCGTATCGAAAGCAGTACTACCTAATCTCAAACCCACTTAAAGAACGTAGAAGAATGACATTCTCAGTTAACTTACAACTGCTGAGCCAAGACTACTTTGCCGGTAATGCTCCCAGTTTAGTGGCTTCATTTCGCTCGTTTTCATTGATAGTGGACAAATACGTAGCAAGATTCTTAACTTCCTCATCATTTGCGGCCAGAGGCGGCATGATGCCTGAGTAATTATTTCTCTTGGGATCGGTCTCTTTTAGCATGCTTAGGAAATTGCCAATTGCTTCTTCATCTCGAGTCCCCAGAAGTTTTTTCATGCTCCTATAGCCGGTCGTTGTATGGCAGGCCATGCATTCACCCCGAAAAACAAGTTCACCGCGCTCGGTATCAGAATGTGCTGATTTTGCCATGGCACTTGCCCACTTACCTTTGTGCAAAAATCCATCCCGCGTTATCTCATCGATATCTGCTTTGTGAATGCCATTGGAATAGATGTAGTTGTACACAACATACGGTTTACGTAACATCTCGCGCATCCACTCAGTGGTGCCAGTGACAGCTAATCCGCAAACCATGAACAACATAGCAATTCTAAAGGTGAAAGCTTTAGGATTCAGAAATGGTCCAAAAAAAGCAAATAGCAAGACTGTTCCAGAAAGCACCATGCTTAGATACAGTGCTCTGGCGAGAATTGAAAAATTACCGACACCGGAAGCTTGAATACCAGTAAAAATCGTAGTTACAGCGGCGTTGGGAATTTGACTCAAAAACCAGATCATGGCTATTGGTCCCAGCAAAAACACAGGAAGTAGCCACTTCGCACAATAACGCACCATAAATGCGCGGAACTTCGGCTCTTTAATACGCGAAGACGTCACAAGAGCATACATCCCGGCGATTGCCACCATAATCAAAAGACGAATAACCAAAGATGGGAAATAGGTAGCGTTGAAAACACCATCAAACCAATAGTGAGATGTGAGCCACTTCCCAGGAGTGAGCATGAAGGTCAAAATGCCATTGATGATGACTAGAGTGAAAATGGAGAAAGCCATGTAAAGCCTGGCTAGAAGCAGATGCTGTTCGCGTGAAATGCGATCCCAGGTGTAGTAGTAAGCAAACGCTGTTGCAAGCTCCGCGGCGAAGAAAAGATACTCCTCAGCCCATGCCAGAGTAAAACTCTGAATTAAAGAGGCAAGACCGTCTGGACTGACGAGGCTGACTGAAAACCAGATACCAACGCCAGTAACCGCTCCGGCCACCGTTGTAACGAGTACAAAAAAGCGAGAGTGTTGTTTAAGAAAATCGTAGATACGTTCGTCTTTGCGCGTATAGGCCATTTGTTCGGCAAGCGCAAGAAATATGCCACCACCGACAGCAAAGTGCGAAATGAAAATATGAATAATAGAAATTATGCCGATAACCCAAGAGCCGCCCAAGTACGGCACAACCCATAACGGATAATTCATGACAGGGCTCCCCAGAGACTGAACAATACTAGCGATAACAAGACAAATACACCAAATGCGGTGGCAACACGAGACTTTATCTTAGACAACCCCGTATCGAAAAATGGCACGATGACAAAACCAAGAGCAATACAAACCATGATGATCATACCAACCAGCTCGCCTTCAATTGGTCCAATCATTGGTGGAACAAGTTTCAGCATTTGAAACGGAGCCAAAAAATACCATTCCGGTTTAATACCCATGGGAGCAGCCGCAAATGGGTCTGCTTCTGGACCGAGGCTCCAAGGAAAGAACACGGTCAGACCAAATAAGACATTGAGGGCAAGAATCCAGACCAGAATATCTTTAAGAAAAAATACCGGAAAGAACTTTTCGTAAGTCTTTTTCTCTGGTGGCAATTTTTTGAATACATCCGGTTCAGAAACACCATGCACTTGCACCAGAAACAGATGACCACCAAGCAAACCGATCAACAAAGCAGGCAGTACAGCGACGTGGATAACAAAGAAACGAGAAATTGTCGCCTGTGAGATGGTGTCTCCACCTCGCAGCATATAAGCCACTGCGCTGCCCAGTAGTGGCATTTTAGAGGCCACATCCAAACCAATTTTAGTGGCGAAAAAGGAAACATCATCCCAAGGTAAAAGATATCCTGTAAAACCGAAACCCAGGCTAACAACCATCAATATCAACCCAGACCACCAGGTCAACTCTCTTGGCTTACGATAAGCCTTCATAAAATAGGTGCTGAACAAATGTACAAAAAGAGCGAGAATCAATAAATTCGCTCCCCAACTGTGCAGCGAGCGCATAAACCAACCGAAGTTGACCTGCGAATTGATTTTCAGAATACTGGCGTGAGCGGCACTTATCTCAGGAACGTAGTAAACCATCAGGAGCATGCCACTGAGTATTTGGATACCTATGAGCATACCGGCGATGCCACCAAGGTAATACCAGACTGAATGTTTGTGCTGTGGAATGAGCTTCTTCTCGGCGAGATGACGCATTTCCTCAAGCGGCAAGCGGCTCTCGATAAAGTTAGTTAAGTGCTTAACTATGCCTGTTTTACTTTGGGGTTGAGATACCATTTTGATTTCCGTATTGTTTTCTGATTAGATTGCGCTCTAGCATTCGTTCTTTTCGCAATATTTTCTCAAGCTCGCGAGACAATAATTTTGCCGTCAACGATTTCAGCCTTGAGTTCCGACAGCGGTTTAGGCGGCGGACCAGCAATGTTTTTGCCAGTATGGGCATCGTACTGACCACCATGACAAGCGCAGTAAATATTCTGCTTATCTGGACGAAACTGCACAGTACAGCCGAGGTGTGTACAAATTGCTTTGAATGCGTGAAGTACACCATCTTCTGTATGAATTATCAGTGCAGGTACCGAGCCAAAGCGAAAATTTCGACCAGTACCTGGAGGTAATTCGCTCAACTTACAGACTTCAAGGCTGGTTATTTTGGTTTTGTCATCATCGTTACTTTGCGGTGGATTTAGATACATCACCACTGGAGCAAGGGCCATTACGCCCCAGCACGCAGTCACGCCAGCAAAGGCTGTCTTGATGAATTGCGCGCGATCCACTGTTTCATCTTCCGAATCGCTTTGATGTTCAGTTGAATTTGGACACTCACCGCAAGGGTGGTTAGCTCCGCCGCATTTTGATTTTTCAATGGTTTCAGGCTCGGCGATTTTTTTATCTTCTTCCATAATTCAAACTCTCTTATATTGAAACCGCTGAACCAGGCTGCTTTTGGTTATATGCAGTCAAGACCAGACGACAGAGCCAGACCAGATAAGCAATCAAAGCTACAGCTGAGACGAGAAATATCGCCAGTAAATCCCACTGTGTCTGCACAGCAACCAAGTCTGGCTTGATGTGAGGACTGAGATAGAATTGACGCAGTTGATGTCTATTGACGATCATGGCCAGAACGAGCACGGCATTAGTGACGAGGGCCGTTATAAAGGCTGCCTTGCTACCGCTGCTATGAGCCAGTGCGCTTGCAAGTATTGCCACCAGCGTCAACACCATTGAAAGTGCAAATACCGCAGTCGCGGGTGTGTCTCCGCCTAAAAATAATATGGCGTATTGCGCAGGCAAAGCTTTGAGAAACCACAGTCCGACGGGAATTTGCCAGACCGTCGCAATCAGGAATATTTTCGAGCCGATTTTGATCATCCAGCGTCCAAACTGCTCTTCGCGCTTCAGCATATAAAGACCGAAACAACCTAGCGTCATGCCCGTAACAGCAATTGCAGCGATGAAAAAATGTAGATATCTTGGAATTAATTGAGGCTCTGACGTATTGAGATGCATCCCGTGCGAATTGGCTTGGTATAAGGCCAGCCATTTTTCAGGCTGAAGCATTAAAGTCATGTTGTTCGAGAAGACAAAGCCAATTAAGGTAAACCCCAAACTCATTAACAACAACCAACTAATTGCTTTTCCAGCAATTTTACGTTCGTCCTCTTCTTTAAGGACGCGATAGACAACAAAATAGGCGATGTAATAGGACGACATCAGCACTGCCAGCAAGGAAAGCCACGGCACTGCCATCAAGATTGAAGATGTATAAAACGCAGGTCCAAATAAAAGTTGCAAAAAGAGTAAGGGCACGATGCCCTGCGTGATCGCAAATGAAATAAAGAGCGGCAATGACACGGCTAATGCTTTTGCCGCTCGATACGCATACGACTGTTTATCTTTGCGCCCAAGAAAAAATAGTGCAGCACTGATGAAGCCTCCGCCAAGCATGACGTTCATTGGCAAGGCGTGGAGATAAAATCCCAGCACAAGCAATAGTTGCATTAACCAAACTGGCAGGGGAAATGGTAAAGGCTGAAAGCCGGGTATTAATTGAGCTAATTCCATGTTTCCGTGTTTTCCGAATCGCTGCGTTGCGCAAATACATGCAACATAGCTACGGTAACAAGGTCTGAAGCTGCTGCTATCCATCCTTCGGATCATTCGAAACTATAAAGCTCTAGTCCGAAATGCTTAGGCCTTGCAGTCAAACTCGCAATTTACAAAGACTTATCTTCTAACAAGCGGTTCAGCTTGAATGCCGAGATATTCAGCGTGGAACTGCCGGTTAATAACAACTCGGCAACTGTTTCTCCCACTGCAGCTGAATGCTTAAAACCGTGCCCAGAGCAGGGTGAACAGATAAGAATGCGCTTTGAAGAAGGTAGATAATCGATAACAAAAGCACTGTCGTCTGTAACTGTGTACATACAGACTACCGCCTTGATGCACTTGTTTTTAACTCTCGGGAAATAGGGCGCCACCTTGTCGTTATACATTTTTTGTATTTCATCGGTATCCACTTCGCGCCTCACTTTATCAGGCGAAGTTATTTGGTCATAGTTCTCGGATGCAATTTTAAAACCGCCATTTTTACCGTCTACCGCTGGGAAACCATAAATGCCATGGTCGTGCCCTTTTAGCTGCCAAATGAAGATTGGCATCTGACCGACTTGAAAATTGTCATATGATTCAGAAACATCGAACCAATATAGTATCTGTCTATAAACCTTAAACGCATTCTCGAGATCCGGCACCATACCGTTTAGCCAGGGGCCACAAGATAGAACGATTTGCTCGCCTTCATAGACGCCGACAGATGTTTTGACCTGCACACATGTATTTGTTTCCTCAAATGAAAGTACTGTTTCGTTTGTATGAATGACTGCTCCCAATTCCTTTGCGACTGCAAGTTGCGCTTTGATGATCATCTCGGGCCTCAAAATAGAAGCCCCAAATTCGTAGTATGCAATCTCATCGTCGTCAACTTTAAACTGCGGAAAACGCCTGCGAATATCCTTGGCTTCTAGAACTTCGTGTTCAATTTGATATTTGTTGGCAGCGGTCAGAGTGTTCTTGAGAAAGTCAAAAGTATGGTTAATGGCCGCGGATTTAGCCTTATTACCTAGAATTAGCCCGCCTGTTTTCACCACCAGTGTTTCGTTGACCTTATCTTCAAGATCGTGAAAAAGCTCGTACGATCGCATCGAGAAAGGTGAATAGACCTCGCCTTCGCCGATAGCACGCCGCGTAATTCGCGTGTCACCGTGCGAGGAACCAAGCGAATGAGGCGGCGCTAAACGGTCGATACCAAGAACCTTCAGCCCCTTTTTTGCAAGCTCTAACACAGTGGCACTGCCCATGGCACCAAGTCCAACGACTATGGCATCAAACGATTCGGTCATTTGTTGATCTCCCCAGTAATGCTTAGTATTCTGTCAGAGCTTGCTCAACTTCCAATGCCGATTGAAAGCGCTTCTTTAAATCAAGGGCTGTTGCTTTGGCTACAATTTCATCCAGTTTGCCACTGATATTTTCGTTCTTCAAAATGGGATGAGACGAAGTGATTGGTTCTGGATCTTCGCCCAACAGCAAATAATAAATAGTCGCTCCCATCGCGTACACATCGCTCTGCACAGTGGGCTTGCCGCGAAACTGTTCAGGTGGTAAATAGCTTTGCTTACCGACAACTGTTGCCGTGGCACTTTCCTCACTTTGCTGCGCGACGTTGAAATCAACAAGTTTCAATAATCCGTCTTTGCCGAGAATCAAATTATCAGGTGTAAAGTCGCGATGCACAATTGGTGGCGTCAGGGTCTGTAAATATTTGAGTATCAAACACATCTGCAGGCTAAGTTCGTGCACCTTATCTTCAGGCAAACAGCCATCATTGATGACTATTTGACGCAAAGACAAACCATCAATACGTTCGAGCACCAAATAACCACGATGATCCTCAACAAAAAAATCGTGCAGGCGCACGATCCGTTCGTTGTCTAATTTCGAAAGCATAGCGACTTCGTTTTGCATTCGTTCCAGTGCTTGTCTTCGAACTTTCATGTCGACATACACAGGCAAAATAAACTCTTTCAAAACCACTTCGGTATTGTCATCTTTTGAAAAGGCGAGATAAGCAGTGCCTTGACCGCCTACGCCCAATTGCGAATCGATTTTAAATCGACCGTCTTGCAACAACGTATTAGGAGCTAGCGGCGCAAGACGCTCGCGTTTTGGCGGCGCCGATAGAGCCTGCATCCACAATTCTGTATAGCTGTGATCTTGGGCGGGCCGTAAAGCCTCAATCAAATGTGAATCTCGATTGAGATTGCCGGCCCATCTTGTAATTGCTTCGTGTAAATCCTGATGGGAAACAGCACCAAGTTTCAACGCAAGAGAAGCGATCCCAGCTTTGCCCACAAAATTGATGACACCATCTTGATTGGACAACTTTCCTGGTGGATAGACAAGCTCGATTCTCTCCATATCATGCCATCGCAAAGATTGGCTATGTTTAAGCCCAAACCGGTCCCATCGCAACTGTACACCGTCATAGTCAAGCAAAACACTAGAAGGAACGACAGCCACAAATGCCGCCATTGAAATAGCCGACACGCCAAAGGCACCAGCTAAAACCTCTAATACAAAATACTGACTCGTAACAGCCGATGTCGCAGCAAAAGACGCGGCCGAGGCACCGCTTGCGGTGCCCACGGAAGTCGCACCCCAGAACGACAAATGACTTAAACCACTTATGAGATAACCTAATTGATCGGGACCAGCAAATGCAAAAAATAGAAAAACGACGATATATGCGAAAAATGTCTTAGTCGAATTCCAATCGGAAAAACGATGTTCAAGCCATCTTGTCCGAGCAGCATAAGGTTCATACTTTAGAACAATTGGTTGGCTGAGGCTAGTTCCAGCCTTGGCAGAAATTGAATCAACCAGCATCGCTTCCGCATTGGTCAGATTTTTATCGAGAGGCGAATTGCTGGCTGTCATAGCACCTGCCCACGAGCAACGATGCTCTCTCCGCCTGATATTTGCAAGGCTTCTACTAGCCTACAGAGCGCAAGACTGGAAGCAGGTCGCTCGCTTTCTTCCATGGCAGTGCAATGTGCAACCAAGTGATCCAGAGCAAGGTCAATTTGCGGACAAATTTCACGTGGATGAGACTCACTTAGAGCCTCGGGTTCGACGCCAGTCAGTAGAAAATAAATAGTGCAGCCAAGCGCATAAATGTCACTGGCCGGAGTCGCTCGACCACGCAATTGCTCGGGAGCAATGTAAGATTGCTTGCCTACCATGGTTCCGGTCGCTGCGCCAACAAATTCATTTGCGGCACCAAAATCAATCAATGTTATTTTGTCATTGTCTTTCAAGACTATATTGTCGGGAGTGAGATCTCGATGAATGATTGGTGGGGTTTGGCTATGTAAATAATCGAGAATCAAGCTCAATTGTTTGAACCATTCCAGAACAACAGCACGACTCTGTTTGCCATGTTGCTTGACGAGCTGTCGCAAATCTTGCCCGGGAATATATTCAAGAACGAGATAGCTGCGATTGTCTTCTTGAAAGTGCTCAAGAACGCGAGCAATTTGAGGGTGTTCCAGGCGTAACAAAAACTTGGCTTCGCGAGCAAACATTTCGGCAGCTTTGGCCATGCTTGCAGGATCTGCATTAGCTGGTACCACTGCTTCTTTGACGATGACCAAATCTTTTTCATTCTTTTGGGCAAGATAAATTGCCGACAACCCGCCAAAAGCCAGTTGTCGGATAATGCGAAGTGTTTTATCTGCTAAATATTGATTGGGCTCCAGAGGCACAAACGACGTTGCGCTAAAGCGTCTGCCAAGCTCTTCTTCCCAAATTTGTGTATATGTCGTCAGCCCCAGACCTCGACTTTCATTCTGCAAATTACTTTGATAAGCCAATAGTTCAGGAGCACGCTCACAGTTTTTGCCCCACAGCTCGAGGGCAAGGAAAAACTGTTCGAGCGCTGACCGCTCAATTAGCGCCAAATTCAAAGGCACCGATGGTCCTTCTCGAAAATATAGCTGAAGCTTCCCGCGAGCAACATTTGCTTGATTAGCCTTTGTAGAAATATGGGCTGCCTTTAAGTCAGACCATTGCCTGTCGCGTTTAAGACCAAGCCTGGGCAGCATTGCTAGTGGAAAAGAAATACCATCTTTGCCGATCAAAATGCGATCGTCCTCGCAAATTGCGCTCAAAAGAATGGCAACGGCGGGCACCACAGCGAGAAAAGCAATTACCGCAATCTCAATCAGTGGATTAAGCACAATAGGCGCTTCGGCTGGATGAAAGATGCTGTACATAATTGTGCCGATAAACGAGCCAAGAAGAAAAGGCAAAGCAATCGACCACACCGGCATGGTCACAATCAAAACACTCAAGCCAATCTTGGCTGGCAATGTTTTGTGTCTAACAACTAGTTCGAACTCGGCCAAATCCAGACCCTCTGGGCTCTTCTGTCTTTCTACCCAGAGTGATTAAGACCTAAAATTCCCTAGCTCAGCCGGAGTCGCGAGAAACCGGGATAAGTTGACTCATCGAGGCGATTAAGCCTGGAAAACATCCTTTCAGGCGTTCGACCAAATGCCCTGGTAGGGTGCTGATAATTTCGCGACTGCCGCCTTTTTCTATCGCCTGCAGAATGTCTTGCGCTGCCTGTTCTGAACTGATGCTCAAAACGTGTCGCATCAAAATTCCCTTCAAATCATTTTTTTGCGCAATTTTGGTGGGATTTTTTGAATCAGCCATAGCATTTTTTTCGAAAAACTCTGTCCTCACCCAACCAGGACAAACAGTGATAGTGTCGATGCCGCTCGAGGAAAGTTCGGCCGCTGCACCTTCAGAAAGACCTGTCAGCGCAAATTTACTGGCGGCATAGCAAACACTACCTGGGAAAGCCACTTTTCCAGCGATCGAAGAGATATTGACGACAGTACCTTTTCTGTTCGCCATAAAATGGGGCAAAACTGCATACAATCCATAAAGTGGTGCGAAAAAATTTACGGCAAAGACCCTTTCCCAATCAGCTGGAGTTAATTTCGCGATGCTGCCAGAAACGGCCAGTCCGGCATTGTTAACCAGCAAATCGACTGAACCGTATTCACTCAAACAAACTTCGGTCAGTTTCTCAGTAATGTGCAGATCCTGACCAATATCACCGCAGATGATGGTGCATTGACCACCACGCTGCTCGATTGCAGCCTTTGTCTCTAACAACGCTTTTTCGGTTCGAGCGGTAATCACCAGTCGTGCGGCATATCGTTCAGCTAACAATAATGCAAGCGCTTTACCGATACCAGAAGAAGCACCAGTAATGATACCAGTTACTCCTGATTGAATTTTTTTGGACATTTCGATTCAGCCTCAATTGTGGTCCATCTGTTATGCCAGAAACAGCAAAGTCTCGATACCATATAAACCAACTACATCCGAAAAAGTCTCGTTGTATTCTGTACTTTGCAAAACGCTTTTGAATTCGCCTAAAGGGCTCGCAGTACGAATCTTATTGCGTATCTTTTCGGCAAGTCGATGTCCTCTTGCAGTTTGCCATTCTTCTGTTTTAATGCGCATTCCAGTTAGCAAAATTTCACAACAGACAATCAAAAAGCCGGACATAGCCACGGCACAAATGTATGTAGCCAGAGTATCAATGGCATGTCCTGCCGTTCGTAAATAGAGGTGCAAACAAAACATGCCGATCAGAAAGGTCATGGCGGCCACGCCATAGAAAATGTTATTAAGAGTCATGGCTATCGTTTGAATCACTCTCAAACGAGTGCCACCACGTTCAATGTGAGTAAATAAATTCAGAATGTCTGAATAAAATGGAATCATTGACTTCAAGAGAAGCACACCACGTGTAAAAAAGGCAATCAAACCTGCAAGAATAAAAAGGAAAAAGCTATTCAAAATGAAAGTTGCAAAAAACGCTGCAAACAGGAGTCCAAGTGCGCCCACAATTGTCATCGCTTTGGCCGCTGTTTCTTTTCGCTGTGGACTGACTATGAAGCCACGTGCAAGCAAACTCTGTTTCAATTGCTGCTGAAAACCTTGTTGGTAGCCAGCAGTTGAAAAATCTGCAATTAACCTGAATATTCCGCCGAATGAAAAATACCTTCTCAAATTGCGTGGATCTTTAGTCACACCAGATATGAACGGCTTTATACTTTTTCTCAAAAAAGCATAGAGCCCTGACCAACGACGAACATAAGCTGCAGGATCTTTTTTAAAAGACTCAAGCATTAGCCCCTCTTTCTTCTCGTTTGCCCAACTCGTAACTGACTTCTTAACGACTTCCCACATCGCGACCTCGTAGTCCGCCAGAGGAATTTGTGTAGAAGACATACTGCTTTTGACTACTCGTTGAACCAAATCAACGACTAAAACGGCCATAGCGTGAAAACCATCACCATTACGCATCAAGTAGGCAAATTCAACTGGTCGAAGTTGATTCCGCTCATTGCGGACGATAATCGCCGCGTCATCGTCGAATGAATCGGGTAGCCGGACCTTTTCGTCGGCCAGCCAGAAAAATACATATTGTCTACCAATGAGCATCAACGAAACAGCAAGGCAAATGCCTATCAGATAGGGAGCACTTGCCTGAATCGCTACAAACCAATTTTGCAAGTCAAACCCTAGCCAGCCTTAGTCAAAGGCATGTTAGCAGTGACAAAGACCTGACGACGACGATTATTCGCTTTCCGTAGCGAATCGCAAAGTTCATTGACCGAAGTCGCCTGATTCAAGTGCAAATCAGACTCTTGCGAGAAAAGGTGATCGGAAAAAGAGCTGTCTCCAATAATCACCATAGCTGGCGCATTGGGGAATGCACGCAACTTTTTAAGGCATTTAAGTCTTTCGGGTGACATCGACTCAGCATCTATAAGAAGAACATCTGGCTCGTTTTGCACCAACTGCTCCTGCAGATTGTGTGTGTCATCGAAAACGCCAGCAATTTCAAATTCTGCAAATTGCTCCAGCCACAGCATCAAGCTTATTAGCTTTGCACAATCATTCTGTATGACTAACACTCTGATCCGCGGGCTCATATGTTTCGTTCTCCGAGTTGAACCAGGCTTCTTCCTGTGTCCCTAACCCGCATAGACGCTCATTTGATGCCAAGGGATACCTAAAATCAGGTAAAACGGATCTAAGATCCGCCGCACCATATGCGGTGCCTGCGTGTATCTCTTAACATTGTTACGACGTGCTTTACGATTGATAAAAGTGTATACCCTTACCTATTAATTGAGAACAGCCAACTCAGATCGCAAATATGTCTGATATTTAGACGAAGAAGCTGATCGATACAGCCTGAAGCCGCGCTGTCAAGTGAAATTGTGGAACAAAAGTTAATGCGACACTGAGTAAAGAGCGCGAAACTTCAGGCACGCGACGGTAGACAGATTGGCAATATATGCGATCCGTTATCCACAACTATATACTTCAAACTCAGCCAACAATGCGGGTTTTCGCACTTGTCAGGCAACATTCGCGACCATCGCAAATTGCCTTTCAACAAAGGTTTGAGTGCTTCTGACATCAAGCCGACCAAGCTTGTAATGGCTGTCTATGCCACTTACTGTCAGTCGAACGGCAAAGTCCTCGTTGTCAACGACTGGATAATCAGAACGATAGTGAGCGCCTCTCGACTCTTTGCGTTCCAGAGCACTGACAACAATTAGCTCTGACACCAACCTTAGATTGGCGCTGACAACCTCTTCATCGGACAATTCACTGAGCCGCGCTACCTTGGATTCTTCCTTGAGCAACTTCAACGCCACATTTAAAGAGCTCTCAGTCCTTACCAGTCCTGCGTTTTCATACATAATCGAACGCATACGCGCGACAGAATCCGGCAGATAAACGATCAAGCTGTCGTCGCTATTTTTATTGGAACTGAAGAGTTGTTGGGTGGCAATTGAGCAGAAGTTGTTTATAAATAAATGCTGCAAAGAGTCGGCCACTTTCATGGCCATACAACCGGCTTCGAGCAGCGAATTGCTGGCCAGGCGATTTGCACCGTGCAGCCCATTGGAAGCGCATTCGCCGATGGCAAACAAACCCGTTACGGTGGTCTGCCCCCAGACGTCTGTCCAGACGCCACCCATGCCGTAATGAGCAGCAGGAGCAACAGGCACAGACTGAACGAGTGGATCTATTCCGTAACGGCGACAATCACGCACAATATTGGGAAATCGAGCAGCTATATCGTCTGCACCAATGGAAGAAAAATCTAGATCGACATGATCTATTTTTCTGCCCATCATTGTCGAATGAATCGCTCTAGCTACCACATCTCGTGTTGCGAGCTCGCCATCAGGATGAAAGTCTTGAGCAAAACGATGACCACAATCATCTCTCAGCACAGCGCCTTGACCACGCACAGCCTCAGAAATGAGAATGGAAGGAGCATTTTCTAGAGCAAGGGCGGTCGGATGAAACTGCACCATCTCGAGATCCGCCAAAAGCGCTCCAGCCCTCATGGCCAAAGCCATGCCATCGCCGGTTGCAAGAAGAGGATTGGTAGTACGAGCAAAGACCTGCCCCGAGCCGCCTGTAGCCAGAACGACAGCATCGGCACTGTATTTCACAAGCGCTTCATCAGCCCCTAGTGACACAAGAGCGCCCACGCAACGCCCTGCGTTGACTAACAGCTGACGAACAAATGCATTCTCGACAATGCCAAGACGTCCTGCGGCCGACTTTTCCATATTACGCAGACTATCTATTAAAGCTTCGGTAATTGCTTTACCGGTTGCATCTTTGACATGAAGAACGCGAGGGTGAGCATGTCCACCTTCAAGAGCCTTTTCAAACAAACCAGAAGGCAAACGATCGAAATCCACGCCCAGTGAAGTCAAATGTTCAATTAACCTGGGACCGTAATTGATAATTTCAGCAGCCACTAAAGGATCGGTCAAACCCGCTCCGGATTTGATGGTATCGATCAAATGTTGTTCTAAAGAATCGTTGAGATCGCCGAGCTCACTATGATTACTCTGACCATTGAGAGCGGCGACGCCACCTTGTGCGCAGGAGCTGTTACTTTGCGACAGTGCCCCCTTTGCCACAAGTGTCACAGCAAAGCCACGCTTGCACAAATCAATTGACGCGAGCAATCCTGCAAGCCCCGAACCAATCACCAGAATATTAGCCTTGACGACGATGGAACTCATGACGCAGCCCTCCTAAAAAATCGAAATCATCCTTTCAATGGCCAGATGAGCTCGTTGAGCGATTTTTTCGTCGACAGTGACTTGATAAACTTCATTTTTAAGTGTGTTATAGAGTTTCTCTAGAGTGATCATTTTCATGAACATGCAGCTCATTTCAGCGTCGATCGGAAAGAATTTTTTCGTCGGATTTTCCTTTTCGAGCCGATGCAAAATGCCTATTTCGGTGGCGACAACAAATTCATTTGCCGACGACGTTTGAGCCGACTTGATCATGCCTTCAGTTGATGCAACTTTGAGGCGATCGTCTGGATTCAGCAATGCAACACGATCTAGAAACGGCGTGAGACAGCCGCATTCTGGATGGATCAATAATTCAGCCTCGGGATGTTCTTGCATTTTATTTTCAATGGTAGATGGAGGTATCGCCGAATGCACATGACACTCACCCATCCAGATGTGCATATTTTTGCGTCCCGTCATTTTCTGCACCCATGAGCCTAGAAACATATCGGGTAAAAAAAGAATTTCTCGGTCAGCGTCAATTGACTGGACAATTTTGAGGGCATTACCAGAAGTGCAACAATAATCTGACTCGGCTTTGATTTCTGCAGTTGTATTTACATACGAGACGACAATCGCACCAGGATGCTCTGCTTTCCATTGCAATAGCTGCTCGAGATTAATCGATGCAGCAAGAGAACATCCAGCCTCTAAATCTGGTATCAAGACTCTTTTAGTCGGACTGAGTATGGCTGCGGTTTCTGCCATAAAATGAACACCACAAAATGCAATGATGTCGGCTTCAGTTTTCGCGGCCTGCTGTGACAAACCCAGTGAATCGCCAACGAAATCAGCAACGTCCTGAATAATCGGAATTTGATAATTGTGCGCCAGAATGACGGCATTCTTGGCCTTACTTAACGCTTTTATTTCGGCAATTAATTCAGCCTCGTGCAAGCCGCTATTGTTCGAAAAAGTCTGGTTAGCAATGACACTATTCATAATATTTCTCGACCTCCAAACTCATATCCACATTGGCGGCCGAATGAGTAAGCGCACCGCACGAAATTGCATCTACTCCATTGATAAAATAAGAAGAAATAGTATCGAGTGTAATACCGCCAGACACTTCAATAAAAGCTTTGCCATCGATCAAAGCAACAGAATCCTTCACCATTTTGGGCGACATATTATCAAGGAGAATAGCGTCGGCATTTTGCTCTAAAGCCTGCCGTACCTCATCGAGATTAGTTACTTCAACTTCCACCCGTTTGTCGGGATAACGAATTTTGGCTAATTTAACAGCCTGAGCGACTCCGCCTGCAATTTTCACGTGATTATCTTTAATCAAGATCGCATCATATAATCCAAAACGATGATTCGTACCGCCACCAAGGCGCACAGCTTCTTTTTGCAACTGACGCATACCTGGTGTGGTTTTGCGGGTATCGAGGATTTGTATGCCATGCGGCTTTGCCAGTTGCGCATACTTTCGGGTGAGCGTCGCCACTCCAGACATGCGTTGCATCAGATTGAGTACTAATCTTTCAGCGGTCAATATCGAACCAGCCGGTCCATTGACCAGAGCAATTCGAGTGCGAACACCGTCGATTGAATCACCGTCTTTGAGCAAACATTCAAGACCGATGCGTGGATCGAATCGCTCAAAAACTTTTTGAGCAAGCTCCAGACCGGCTACCACAGCTGGCTCCTTCCCCTCTATGACACACTGGCACATCAAAGAACCAGGAACCGTAGCAAGAGTGGTTATATCACCAGCGTCTGCGAGATCTTCTGCGATGGCTAAGTCGATTAAAGCCGCCACTAAATCTTTGCGCCCGGTGGTTAAAGCTGGTCTGGTTATCATAAAAACCTCTCGTTCTGAACACGGTCTCATTTATGCCATAGTAAATGTATAACATACGCTCTGTTTTAATGGTCGCCTCAACCGACATATTTAACAAATGCGTCAAGAGCAAGACCAGAAAGGCTAGACTGGCGCTGAAAACCCAATTTTGGGCTTAAACGTTTGTAAAGACTACACGAGCAAGCCCTTCCAGCAAAAGTACCTATAACGATATGGTGCGGAACCAGGGGTCCGTAGAATGTTAGACTGGCAAACGCACATTTCTGGACTCAAGCGACTCGCGAGGAGGCAAAAAAATTGAAATTGGCAGTGATGGGAACTGGCGGCGTCGGCGGGTTATTTGGCGCAAGGCTGGCGGAATGCGGTCACGACGTGACTTTCATCGCTAGAGGCAAACATTTGCAAGCAATCAAAGAAAATGGCTTACTCGTTGAGAGCGAACTTCTTGGAGATGCGCTAATTAAACCAGCAAAAGCTGTCAGCAATCCAGAAGAAATCGGCCCGGTCGACTTCGTTTTATTCACTGTCAAATTGTGGGACACAGTCGACGCAGCACATTTGATCAAACCGTTAATCAGCAAAAATACAGCAGTGGTATCACTGCAAAATGGTGTCATCAAAGACAAGATTCTCAGCGATGAACTGGGAACCGAACACATTGTCGGCGGCGTGAGCTATGTCGCTGCCACAATAAAAGGGCCAGGCGTAATTAGCCAGAAGGGCACCGTGCAAAAACTCGCATTCAACGAATACAAGCGAGCAAAACACGACAACGATTCACTCTCCAAGCGAATTGAGACTTTAAGAGATGCCTGCATCGAATCAAAAATAATCGTTGAAACACCTGCTGATATTGAACGCACTCTGTGGGAAAAATTTGTCGTACTCGTGGCGATGAGCACAGTGACAGCATCAGCTAGACAAACAATCGGACCGGTGCGCGCAAATCCGCAAACCAGAGAACAGTTAATGGCGATCATGTCCGAGGTAGTCCTTGTGGCACGGGCCAAAGAAATCAATTTACCAGAGGATATCGTTTCTCAGAAAATGGCTTATCTTGATGGACTCGCTCCAGATGTGACAGCCTCGATGGAGCACGACCTACGTCACGGAAATCGCCTTGAACTACCATGGCTGGCCGGGTCTGTATTGCAGATGGCAGCAGAAGCTGGTGTCGAAACTCCGGTTTGCGCGCAGTTGACGAGTCAGTTGCAGCCGTTTGTGAATGGTTCAGTCTAGCGCCGTAGGGTGTTGAGCGCATCTCTGCCGAGATCGCTGACCACGACTTTAGGATAAAGTCCGCTGCGCACTTCTAGATGCCCAATGCTAATCAGCGCGTCGATGCGGTCAAGAATTGCATCCTCACTCATGGCACTAAGGGCGCCAAAATAAGGTGAATCAGTCAAACCCTTCTCTTTCAGACGCTTGGCCGCACTGCCGGCAAGAATAGAAGCTACAGTAGTACGCCCTAATTTGCCTTTTAGATTAACAATAATTTCTAAGATCGAGTAGGCAACTGGATCGGCGGATGCATCTAGATCCGCTTTTTTAAAAGTTGGCGCAGCAACAGACTCTTGCGCTTTCGCCACTTTCTTCGCTCTATCAAAATTGGGAGGAGTTTTACCAGAGGCAAAAGATGCACCAGCTTTGTGCCCAATGTACGCTCTTGCCGCGGCGACGAAGGGATTTTGCGGCGCCTGGCTGTCACCAAATGTGTTTTCGATTACTAAATCTGCAGTCTTTGGCCGATGACAAACATCGCAGCCAGAGCAGTCTTGAGTCAATTCCTGACCAAAATAAGAGAGAATCTGTTTACGCCTGCAAACTTTGTCTTGACCATAGCGCACCATGCGTTCAAGGCGCGCGGCTTCGCGCATACGGCGTTGCTCAATGTACTCCATATTGATTCGGACATTCTGACTATTCGCTTGTTTGACAAAAAGCATACCGCTTGAGTCCATCTCGATTAATTCGAGGTACTTGAGCAAGTCTAAAGCGCTATTGAGAGCTGAGTCTTTTATTTTTACTGAAGACAACAACTCTTGTGTGCGCACGCCTTCCAAAATATTGCCACTAATATATCGGTACACAGACTGGACTTCCTGATTACTGGGGTAATTCTGATCCATTAACCAGCGCTGCGTATTTACATCTTTTGCCTGATAGAGCAAAGTGCAACGAGCTTGCTCACCGTCACGCCCGGCTCTTCCAGCTTCCTGGTAGTATCCCTCAAGCGACCCGGGCAAATTGTAGTGCACGACCTGGCGAATATTTGGTTTGTCTACACCCATCCCAAAAGCCACAGTAGAAACAATGACAGGCACGGTCTCACTTTCAAAATCGCGTTGCGTTTTTAAACGCTGATCTTGAGTCAAGCCGGCATGATAAAAGCCCGCTTTGATCTTTTGCAATTTCAAACGACCGGAGAGCGCTTCGGCCTCTCTGCGACTGCTGGTATAAATGATCATCGGATCTTTTGTGTCGCGAGCGATATTAAAAACTATGCGATCTTTAGCCTGCGAATCCGTGACCGGTTTCACATCCAGATGCAAATTTGGCCGGTCGAAAGAGGCATGCACTACATGCATATTGCCTGGCGATAGCGTATTGACGATGTCACTTTGCACCGATGTGGTCGCAGTTGCTGTCAGAGCCAATATCGTAGCCTTTGGCAAATGCACTAGATGGTTGCTTAAATTTCGATATTGCGGTCGGAAATCGTGCCCCCACTGACTAATGCAGTGCGCCTCATCAATAACGACAAGAGAAATATCAATATTTTCGAGCATCGAGCGGAAACGCGGCGATTCAAATCTCTCTGGTGCCACATAAACGAGTTTAAAAGCGCCGGCTTTAATGCCACCCATGCGAAAACTCTGTTCTTCCATCGAAACAGTGCTATTTAGTAAAGTGGCGTTGGTGATTCCTCGCCGCTGCAAACCATTGAGTTGATCTTGCATCAAGGCGATCAAAGGCGACACGACCAGGGTTATGCCAGGCAAGACCTGACTGGGAACCTGATAGCAAAGTGATTTCCCATAACCGGTCGGCAACAGACCAAGCGTATGCTGCCGATTAAGGACCGAATCAATGACTTCTTTCTGTTTTGGTCGAAATGATTCTATGCCAAAGCGTTCACGCAACACTGGCTCCATAGCGCTCGCGGAGCTGGCCGGATTTTGAAAATCAGGCGCTTCGGATGACTCCGGAAAATTGGGGAAATTCGAAGAGGCTATAACCATTGATTCCAGCTGAAAGGCGAAGTCTTTGCAATCATACTAGAGCTTGACTGGACTTTCCGAGCTGTGCAATTACACATTTTATCTACTATCTACTACAAGAAAGGCAGCATTTAAGGAGCGGTGGAGATATTTGCGATATTATATTGAGCCTATACGAACGGTGTTACAGGATAAAAAATTTGAGTTCCCGAACAAAATTTCGATTACTGGCATTAACCCTCGCTATGACCTCAAACTGGGCAGTAGGCACAGCCATTGCGGACATTGGGGTCTATAACAATTTGCGTCAGTCCAGAGATGCAATTCTTGCGCAGAGAGCCCGCCTGCAGGATGCTCACGACAAACTCGCCAAGCAAATAGATTATTTGCAATCACAACAAGATAAAGTCAACGCATATCTAAACGATAACGATCGTTCATTGCGCGATGTCGACAGAGCCCTTGCCGCAAACCAATAGTAATAAATAAACTGCGACCGAATTCCCTTAGTTCAAACTTCAGCCCGAGGTGGTTATCGTGAATCTTCCCAATCTCTCTAGACTTCTGACGTTGGTCTTCTTTGCCAGTCAGTGCGCGAATTTCGCACCAGCAATAGCAAATGCGAAAAAAGAAGCGGAGTTACCGCCATGCCAGGAATCTTCTAGCATTACCTCTTCAACCAATTGCAAAATCAATTGTATTGATCCTCATGCTGCATGCGCCGAATCAGAAAAGCTGATTGAAGACGTGAAATTGATGTACAAAGCGTACAGTGAAGAGGACCTCACAACACTCGGTTCTTACCTCGATGAAAATTGCACCAGCGTCGATGAAGGCGACCATAAGATGCTCACCGGCAAAAAAGCCGTGTTGGCCGACATAAAAGCCACAATGGAAAAAGCGAAAGAAACTGAATCTAAATTACTTTCCTACACTATCGACAATCCTTATGCTGAAGTTGAGCCAGACGGCAAAACGGCGATAGTCACATTTGAAGCAATCAAGACATTCGGCGGCAAAAATCCGCACACTATCAGTTCGCGTTGCACAGACATCTTCCGCAAAGAAAATGGAAAATGGCTACGCATGCACTATAGAAGCTTCTGGCAGCCATCAAAAACCTAGATTTTAATAGACACTACCAGCAGTGCATCTAAAATACGAAAACAGGGCGATCCGGCAGTTTTTCAAAGCGATCCTCTGAAAAACTATACAAACGAGCGGGTCTAAATGACCCCTCTTGTGTCGTTTCATCAAGTTCTTCGAGCACTCCGGTATTGAGAAACTTCTTGCGAAAGTTTCTGTTGTCCACTGCTCGACTCAAAACAGATTCGTAGACCAATTGCAAATCTCGCAATGTGAATTTGGCCGCGATCAAAGAAAAAGCAGCTGGCGAGTATTCAATTTTGTATTTGAGACGCTTGTGGGCGTAACCGACAATTTCATGATGGTCAAAAGCCAGCTGCGGCAGTTCGTTGACTGGCCACCAAGCTACTCCACTGGCATCAGAACTAGCTCGTAGTTCAAATTCTTGTTGCCGCAACAGCGCCAAATAAGCGACTGAAATAGTGCGACCACGGGGGTCGCGGCCTCTGTCTCCAAAAGTATAAAGCTGCTCCAGAAAAACATCACTGACGCTTGTTTCTTCTTTCAGCTCGCGCGCTGCAGCTTGATCAAGCGTTGTATCCGCTTCATCAACAAATCCGCCAGGCAGTGCCCAATTACTTTTGAAGGGATCGAATTTGCGCTTGACCAGCAATACTTCCAATACCCCTTGCTCGACTGAGAAGGCGACGGTGTCCACAGTGACTTTTATTTCAGTTGCCATATGCGCTCACGCAAACGATAAACAAGTACGTAAACGTATAATACACGCTAACTGAGCACTGGGCTATAGAGGACAGGCATAATCCATTGCCTCGCACATCACTTCTGCAGGCAGCACACCATGAGTTGTATTGACGTTCAGTACCTTATTAGTGATTCCGTTTGAGTCAAGGGCTTGGGCTATTTGAGCTTGAAACTCTGGCACAATGATCGTATCCCTACTGGCTGAGACAATGCAAACGCGAACGTTTTTGGGTAGCCCCTTGATGTTCGTCAGAAAACTTTTGCCGGAATAAACGCTTGGTACCTGCTCAGGAGTTCCGCCAAATGCAGCAATCATGGCCTGTTGAATTTCTGGTCTGTTGGTTTTATGGAAAAGTCCTGCAAGGTCCCCTGAGCCCTCGACGCTAACAATGCCGACGAGTCTAGCTTTGATATCGTCTGGACAAGTGGCGGCATAATTCAATGAAGTGCAACCACCCATTGACGTTCCGGCCAGAACAATTTTCGCTACAGGATATTGCTCACATAACTCGCGGATATTTTGAGTGATATCGGCTAAAGCCGGATCCGTTCCCCAGGAGGCAGCGTTGCGATAATTACAGGAGAGCAAAATAGCGTTCTTATCGCGCAGTAAAAGTTGAGGTCCAAAAGGCTTATGTTTGGGAAAAAAGAATGGCTCATAGAAAGAAGAGCCCATGCCATGAAGATAAACAATAAGAGTAAAGCCTTTGGTGGTCAACGATACATCGACAGGAGCCACTCCGAACATATCGGCATTGCCATCTGTGTGGCTGACGAACACGCGCCTTGCACAGTTTTCTTTGTTGAAGATTTCGGGCACGTTGCCGGCAAGAGCGACCAGAGCGAGCTTGCGCTTCATTTCGTCGCACTCTCGGCTCAAGCTATGTGCGCGTCCAGACTCGCCGATGTAAAGCACCAGAAAGACAATGAATCCAGCTATGCCACAGACGGCTAAAAGAGAGGTGACAATTAAAGCAACTTTTTTCAATTAATTAAAAGACTCCCGGTTCGATTGGATATCGTATTACATCTTTCGTAAAGAGTGAAATAAGCTAGACTATCTGCCTGTAAGTGTTACAGAAAACAAATCGGAAAACAGCAATGCCGGATTCGAAGATTGAAGCACAACAAGCGTCGGCAGTGGAACGCCGCGATCACTTGAGTACATTACTGCGACAATTATCGATCGTCGTACTCGCGTTACTGACATTCTTTCTGATCTGGCAAATTGGCGCCTATTTTGCCGACATTATAAGGATTCTCATTTATTCGGTTCTACTTTCTTACCTGTTCATAAACGTTGTCGACTATCTCGAAAAATACATTCGCAACCGAGCTGCCGCAATTCTCGTTGTATATGTTCTACTTACCGCAGTCACCATATTCGGTATTATCGTTATCATCCCTGCGGTGATTTACCAGGTATCGCAATTAGTCAGCAATATTTTCAACAACATCCCTCAGGCAATAGAATATCTGACCAATTTGCTATCGCCTCTGGAAGCGCGCTTGCATCAGTCACAGATTCAAGTCAGAGCAATCGACATTTTGACCAATCTGGCAGCTAACATGCCCAAGCCAGACCCCAGCCAAATACTTGGCCGAATGAGTGATGTGGCCATGTCCACAATGACCTGGCTCTTGTATGGTTTGAGCATCATCGTCACATCATTCTGGCTTTTGCTTGATGGTCATAACATGAAAGAGAACATTATTAGACTGTTTCCAAGTAAACATCACGACTTACTCTCGGTCATGAGTACCGACATGGACCTAACCTTGCAAATGTTTTTTAGAGGACAAATTGTTTTAGGTTTGCTGTTTGGCGCCTTTATGGTTGCTGTTTTCTTTTTCATGGGTGTGCACTACGCCCTGCTTCTTGGTGGCTTTCTCGGCATTTGTGAAATTATCCCAGTGATTGGACCGACGATTGGTTTCATTCCAGCCCTTGCCTCAGTTGCAGTAGATGGTATGGATAATATATCAACCAACCGTATCGCTCAAATTGTCATCGTCTTCCTAGTATTGAATCTGGTGCAGTGGCTGAAAGACAATATTGTGGCCCCACGCTACATGGGAAATGTCATCGGCTTACATCCAGTCATGATTTTCATAACCATCATGATTGGCGCTCGCATAGACGGTGTGTCAGGCATTGTCTGTGCACTACCAGCAGCGTGCGTCATCAACGTACTTTTAAGTCACATGGTGCCCAGATTTGCGGTCGAACATCCAATGGAGCTACCACAAGACGCTCAGACAAAAGTTGTCGCTGACGCAAAAACGATCGAAAAAGTTGAGTCACCGGCGACTGCAACCGACTAACGATTTATTTGCGCCAACGGTAGTATCCGTATACTGGCACGCCTAGCAAAAGCAAGACCGCACCACCAAGCTGGTGCGCGACACCCGTGCAGGCAAAAGCGACGACGGCAAAAGGGATTGCCGAACCAATTGCAAACAACCAGGCGATACTGTTGCCACTTTTACCCAAGCGAAACGGACGTGCCATATCCGGATCGGTATATCGTAAACCCATCAGACAAACGCCATACAAAAGGGCCAACAATGCGTAAAGGAACCCGCATGTAGAACCCAAAAACGAATAGGCATCAGGAACGAGACCTGTTTTGCCGAGCAAATATGCTGCGATGCCGATGCCAGCCATGAAAATGCATTGAAACACGAGCGCATATTGTGGCACTTTCGTCTTAGGATGCAGTTCGCAAAATACCTTTGGAAATAGGCCAGTTTCAGCCATTGAATAACTAGTTCTAGCCGCCACAAGCAGACCACTAAAACCACAGCTAACGATTGACAAAACTACGCCCGCTGTAGCAATCAAGCCGGCGACTGGACCTAAAAGATGAGCGGACATCGATGGCAGAGTTGCGAGGAATTTGGTTCCTGAAACTACCGCAACAGTTTTGTCGGCGCTCAAAACATAAGGTTGAGCAAAACAAATAGCTCCACAAATTCCCACATACATCAAAGTAATCGTTGCCACAGTCATCATGATCGCGCGGGGCACACTCTTTCGGGCATCTTTTGTTTCAGACGCCGTGCACCCAGCCATCTCGATGCCGGAAAATCCGCCAATAGCCAATGGCAAAATCACAGCGACATTGGTGAAGAAGTTACCATTGCCGCTCAAATTGGTTGTTTGCCATAGGTTAGTCAAAGAGGAATGAGGTGAGAATACAACAAGGGCAACGAAACCCAGAGCAAGCAAGATTTTCATCAAAGTAAAAACTGTATTGAGCTTAGTAGCCTGACTGATTTGCATCAAGTTCAGAACCGTCGCTCCGCCAAATAATGCTGTTATGACAACCGGCCCAAACCAGATTGGCGAAGCCTGAGCAGTGCCCCAGATATTTGCGCTGAGCAAATTGACCAATCCGTTCGACATACACGAATAACTAGATATAAGGAATATCCAAAAGATCCAACCGGTGAGAAATCCAAGCAACTCACCCATTCCGGGAATCAGTCTTTTTAAGGCGACGTATTTATAAACGTAGGGACCGCCCGCAGCCGGAAACATCGATGATAGCTCTGCCAAAATCAAAGCTAGAGGAACTGTCATCAGTGCAGCGACAATCCAGGCAGCGCACGCTCCAAGAGGTCCAGCCTGGGCAATCATATTGGCATGAATAAGAAAAGCAAAAGAGCCAATATTGGCGCCGACTCCAAGCATCCAGGCACCAATTGAACTGATGCCGACCTGCATATTGCTGCCGATTTGCTTGTCGTTCTTAGTTTCAGTTTTGCCCGCCTTGAGCATGGCATTGTCAGGACCATTTGATTTGCTGACAGTCGTATCTTTGTCGACACTGCCTGCATTCTCTACATGGACTGCCTCTTTAGAATCAAGAATTAGATTTACCATTGAAGGTCCTCAAGAGTGAGCTCGCACTGATACGACGCGCTAGTAATTGTCTTACTTTGACTGCGAACTTACCTTAGAATCGACAGTTTTAATGATTAAGTTGTGGTCGATGCCTCCGGACCTATCATTAGGTCATGACGGAAGGCTTGCGAATCACGGTCGTGCAGAAATCGGGTTAGCACCATTGACGGTGGCATACTATCTTTCTGCAAAAGATTGTAGGCTGGGCCAATTGTGGAATCAAATGTTTTTATGATAAACCAAGACGCTGTCACTGCATTCTAGCTTCCGCTTAGGTTTGAAAAATCGCTTCAAGCTCATAGCTGGCTTTTCTATCAAATGCCAGGACAAAAAGGCAAAAGCGAAGCTGATAACCAATGAGATAGCGGTGAACTTGAACTGCGAAATATGCCCTTGAGTTACGAGCCATAGAGTTTGCTGAACGGGAAATCCATACAGATACATGCCGTAAGAGAAATCGCCATACTTGCCAAAATTATTCAAGCCGCGCACCGGCAGGTAGGCAGCAAACATTACAAGATAAGGCAAACAAAAAATTTCAGCCAGACGCGCGTGCGGAGTATGGTAAGACCCAATCAGCAAGATGCTTACAATCAGAGCAATCTGCCAAGAGATTTTGATTGAATGACGATTGGCATAGTAATTAGCACCCATCAAATACATTAGTGCAAATTTCGAAGTTTCTAGCTGGGCGGGTAACCAAAGGAACTGCTGAGCACCGACAGCCGTGGCTGATACCACCTGCATGTCATATACCAGTAACGCCGCAAACACGGCTGCCAAAGCAAACCTATTTTTCAAACAACCGCAAATTCCAAGTGCCAGTGTGACAGCGTACATAAACACTTCAACAGGAATAGTCCAGAGACTACCGTTTATGACCTCACGGTGATGATTGTGCTCAAAGACGCCTGGCAGAACATTGTAAGATTGCATGCAAAACACGTTCTGCAAATAGCTAAAAAGGTGAGGATCGGCAAAATATTGAGACCTGCTGAATTCTGTTACCACAGGCCCAAGACAGAAAGAACATAGCAAAAGTACGACAACGAGAGGAGGCCAAATTCGCAGAAATCTGTTGACGATAAAAGACAACACTGAGTTATTGCGATAGAAACTCTGCGTGATTAGAAAACCACTGATAACGAAAAAGAAAATAACTGCAAGCGACCCTGTATCAAGATGTCCTGTCCATTGACCCAGTGGATCGACTCCACGACCGAGAAAAACCGGAGTGTGATACCAGATGACTGAACTTGCAGCCACAAATCTAAGGAAATCGAAGTTATTAGATGTGTGAGACTTTGCAGAAATCAGCTCACCAGTTTGTGGCGTGACCTCTGAGGCTACTTGCGCTACTTGAGTTGCTTCGGTTACTTGAATCGTCCCGGTCAAAACTACTGCCCACTTTCGATTGACAACCATCATGATATCGCTCGTTTGGGCTTTTAAATGTTATTTACGAGTAATCAACAGTTCGAAGAGGACTATAAGGGACTCTAAGGGACCCGCCATCATATGAAGTGTAATTCAGATTTACTTCATCTCCGGTCTAGAATGGAGCGTAACCTCATTGCGACCTGCGCTTCCTATCAAAATCTCACTCAGACATTTGATCAAATTTGATTTAGAGGGCTTATCTCTTTCACGATTTGAATAAAAGTATCAGTAACGTGATCTAGGAAAAAATAGTCTTGTGCGCCGATTGTTTTGACGGCGTCACCACCGAATCGACTTTTAAATTGCGAAAATCTGCCATAACGATGATCTGGTGCGCAAAAAGTGGTGAAGCCATAGAGATCATAAGACTTGCATCCATTGGCTCTGGCGGCCTGGATTGCCGCCCATTGGAGCGCATAGCCCCCCATTAGATTCCGTTTTTTATTGCTAACACCACCATAAATGTATGTCGCTCGATTCCCAAAAGTGATTAGTAGCATCGCGCTAAGTAGATCGCCTTCATGCTCAGTAAACAGAAATTTTGCCAAACCTGCTGGAACCAAAACAGATGCTAGCTGTTCGAAGAACTTCAATGGCTCAACGTCAAACCCGTCTCGTTTGCCGGCCTCGCAAAGCACAGCATAAAACTGACCAACAGTCTCGCTGAGAGACTGCGATGAAAATTGATTTGAAGGTTCAATTCGAGTTTCAACTAAGGAACGTTTTGCAATGCCAATGTTATAACGACCTTTCGGTCTCATCGCCGCAAGAATGCTTTCGGGTGATCTATCAATATCTATAACGAGTGTTTCGTTGGGCACCAGATCTAAAGGAGCTCTGCCAAACTCTCGCAAAATCTTCGCCGGTGGCGGAGGCAGTCGAGGTTCGATGCGTAATACAGACACACCAAGAGACTTTGCCTGAATCTTTGCAAAATCAATAATCAGCCCCAGCGACTCGCGCGCGAGCTCCAGATCATCCCAGGGCAGCACAGGTCCCTCTGGCGCGGCAAGAATTCCTCCACCATTATTTTGTTCTGGGGTATAAAGCATGCTGCCACCAATTAAGGTGTCATCCTTAAAAATGCCCAAATGCAAGGATATGAATCCCTGCCTGCGCTTAAACTCAGCCCAGGGTAAGCTTTGCATAAATCCGGAGGCGACATTTGCAGAGACAAGGGCTTGCCATTCATCGGCGAGGCTGGCACTGATTGTGCTTGTCTCGATTAGACGAACTTCTAAGCTGCCCATCAGGCCCTCGATTTTGCCGTAAGTTCGGCGAGGGTCAATTTGACCAAGTCAACGTGGTCAGGATTTTTACTGATTTGGACATCTAAGGTTCTAATCTGCTGCTCGGTTTTGTTCAATTTCAATTTCGTCAGTCTAATGGCATCTGCAAGCGCCATTTTTCGAGTGCCGAAACTTACTTCCACTTGCGAAGAATTCTCGAATTCGTTGAGCTCTGTCGCTAGTGTGTTCTTGAAAGTTTGAAGTTCGCTTCTTTCGGCCTCGACCATATTTGCATTTGCCGTAAGATCTCTAGAAATCTTAGACAAATAAGAGACCAAGACAGATTTGAATGTAGCTGGATAGGTATCACTTATTTCTGTTTGGCCAAGGTCGCTGTACAGCCTGTCACGGTCTAAGTAAACGATGCTTGCATCATCTCGTTTAATTGCAACGAAGTTGCCCCCTGGAACAAGCCACACACCGGGAAACAGCACAGCCGCACCGACAACTTGTGGTACAGCGGTCGATACTTTATCGACTTCCCGGGCAGCAAATATTTTTTTTGCTTTTTCGAGGCTATCAATGGCCTCCTTAATCTGGGAGCTGCTAGCACCGGCCGCGACACTACTTTGTACTTGTGCACTTTGACGACCGATTTCAGTTTTTGTCATATCAAGCAGGTCGGCTTCACCATGCAAGCGCATGGTGACTGTGCCCTTCGACTGCTCAATGACATGCGTATGTTCTGGCGTGATTAAAAAGTAAGAGCCTTCTGTCAACGGCACTGCAATGTGCCCGTTGTTCAGTAAATCTACTTGTGGTCCCAGGCGAAAAGCAGACGAAATCACTTTTACAGAATTGTCAGGCTGTGACATGCGGTAATGGCGAAGAGGATAGAGATTGCCACCTTCATCAAGATAGCCTGCATCGCTAACATCATTGCGCTGGGGAAGACTGTTTTGCCGCATCTGTCTTTCAGTAGTTTGACCTGGACCGGGGCCCATCGGACCTTTGTTTATATTTCTTCTGTAGACGTTGTTATTGTAATAAGTGGTGCCGCCCCAACCGCTGTTGTAGCCTCCGCCGTGACCACCATATCCACCTTTTGCATACGCCATATCGGGATAAAGCAAATTACCAATGACGATGGCAACACTGAGAATAGTGAGAACTCGTTGACCGAAACCCAGAATGAGTTCCTCATCACGAGACCATTCGGCAAAGTTTTCTTTGAGACTGGTTAGTTCCGCCACCATTTGCGCTGGCAGCTCGGACGCACGCTTCAACAGTCTCGAAATCAAGGCTTCTAAATCAACTGCTTGCAAAAAAGCAAAAGGAGATTCTAAGAAGTCATTGATCATTTCTCCAACTTGTTCTTTTTGCACAGAAGACATGAGCTCAAATGCTTCATGCAGTACAAGCCGAATTTCCTTGGGCTGGCATTTGCTGTCGCCATCAATGAGGCTCAAAGATTTAGCCAGAGCTTCGGTGATGTCTGGAGGCAAAATGTTTCTACCTGTATCAGTCTCAGGTATTGTCAAATTGTCAACGCACATAACAAGAGAGTTTTGCAAACTCGACGAACTCGGCTTCAGCTCAACTCCGTACTGGAAGTAATGCAATAAAATGGAGCTTCCATCAGCTGCTGGTATCGCCTTTGCTTGGAAATCAAAAAAGTCTGACGGAAATTCAAAAAGGGTTGTGACGTCGGCTTTATTGCGAAGAATTTCTCCTGAGAAAATTCCAGCAATGGTGGTATCAAAATCCTCTTCGTTGATTACAGTTTTCGCGGCCAATAGAAAGCCCCAGTCCTGACCAAATCCCTGTGCCGTAAATGACGGAATTTCCACATGATAAGGTCTAGGGTGCAGCCCGGCACGCGCAACACTATTGAAAACAGACCAGAATGCTTGTGGTGTCTTTTGTGGAGATACCGCATTTATTGCGATCACTCCATCAACTGTCAGCAAGCGATTGAGTTTACTGTACCAATCGACAGAATGAAATTTAGCGCCCACCACGTCTTCAGGTACAGTTAAGTCACTGATGATCAAATCATACGTTTTGCCTTCGTTGATGGCCTCATCCACATAGGTCCAGGCATCTCGAACATGCAATGTCAACCGCGAATCAGTCAGGCTCGAATTATTAAGAGTGGCAATGTCCTTCTGGGCAAGGTCGACAACGTCTTGAGAATAATCGATTAGTTCTACTGAGGACACTCGTGACGATTTAAACAACTCGCGAGCAACTAGCCCGTCACCGCCGCCTATAACAAGCGCTTTGAGGTCACTTTGCTCGCGCTTTGTGGCGACCAGAAGTGCCGGTATGACGAGCCCTTCGTGATAAATGCGTTCGTCCTTACTGTCAAACTGCAAATCGCCGTTGATAAATAAAGCAATCGAGCCATCTTCGCTACGCTTCAAAGAAGAACTGTCCATTGCGCCCCCTCGGTGAATCAAAAGTGGATTAGAACAAGGCAGGAAGCATTTTTATTCAAAAAAACATGCCTACTTTCATAGACAGTTTCTTTACTAAAACATGCCCTTATTGATGAGCTTACCTGTTGAGCACCAAGCCCGAGGTGAGAATTTGTTAATAATTGCGACAAATCAGCTAAAACACTGCTGTTTAGTCAGTTTTGAATTTTAGACAATGCTGATTCAGCTGCTTTTTAGGGAAAGCTTCAACGCGTTCTTTTCAAGTAATATCGAACGTTCGTCACTACGACATTTCGCTTACCAAGCATGACCAATTTCAAAACCAATCCGGTGTCTCCATGCAAAAGCGAGTGCCGCCACTTTGTGGCAACAAATTCGCCAATTACGACTCTTCTGTGAATTGGATATCAAGAGACTTTCAATTTACGAGAGCGATGTTCCACGGCACGAGATCCTTGACGAGCCATACACTTGTATGGTTTAATTACTTCAGTTCCTAATTCCCATAAATACATGAGCGGCGCATCGAATCATCGCTCATTGCATGCACTCGAATTTGAATGCTTGCTGATTTTTGCGTCCTCACTCAATGCGTATTCTTTACGCGCGGATTCGCGCATCTCAAAATTGCTTTCAGATTTAAGGGTGACAGTACAATGCGAAGCAACATTGCCACTTTAAAAGAACATTTTGAACAATTGTTCCCAGGCAAATGGCTAACCAAGGGACTGAACAAGAAAAATCTGCAAACGGGACTAGAAGATATTGATTCCAGTCCTTCAAAAGGACTTGCTAGAAAACGCATTACTGAATGGGGAGGAACAGCCTCTTCTGGTAAAACCACTGTTCTTCGATCAGTAGTAGCAAACTGGTGTGCATCCGGTTTGCATGTCATTTATATTGATAGCAATAATAAATTAGTTCCATCAGATTGGGCTTTCATAGAAGAAGGCAAAGCTGGCGGCAGACCTATCGGTAAAAAGCCACTTGCTCTTGTCGAACCAGCTCGCTCACCAGGTCGTTTCTGGGTGGTACGTAATCTTTCTAACAATAATAAAAAGCATAAACAAAATGCTGTATGGGCAGCTGAACAGCTAATTCGTTCAAATTTATTTGATGTAGTTGTTTTTGATTCAAGCAACGCTACACCATTATCAAGTCGTCTTTATACGAGACTGCAACGAGCATTAGATGCCTCCAAAGCCGCTCTATTAGTTGTAAAAGATCATGAAATAACAAGCTCTGCTCAATCCAACTGGGGAGTTTATACACAACTTCACTTTGAATGGTCGACACCACTTGTTTGCGAAGATGGTTTAAATGGTGTCACATCAATAGCCCCTAATATTCATGGCACCATCGCCAAAGATGGGCTGACAAATAATATCGAGGTGGCGATGAATTCTTATGCCGCGAATCGCTTGTTTACTCATCCCCAAATTCCCGATCGTCGAATACCAAAATCCAGAGTGGCTATCAAAAAATAATGAGGTGGCGATGAATTCTTATGCCGCGAATTGCTTGCTTACGCATTCCCAGATTTCCTATTGTCGTACACCAGAAGCAAGAACTGCTTTTAAAAAGTAAACCATTTGTGTTGGTGCCAGCAAGGCCCAGAGGTTCCGTCGATAAAGTGACTTACAGCAATGCTTCAACCTTGAGCAGAATTTCTGTTTTTATGTGCTCGCCTGAGGCTAGCAAAAAAGGCATTTATGCAGGCATGAAATTATCTGATGCCAGAGCCACTTGCGCGGATTTATTATGGCGTGAATGCAATGAAAGATTGTACGAAGAGGCTCAGGCCGATTTTGTACAAACTCTTTTAGATTGCTCTCCTCGCGTGGCGTCACATCAATCAGGCATTTTCCTTCTTGATGCAAGCGGCCGGCAACGTCTAGGTGGAGAAAATAAATTATGTAGAGACATTTTAAGAATTGCCAGCAAAGCCGGTTATGTCAACGGTCAGGTCGGTATTGCTGATAGTGCCTTTCCTGCTCTTGTAGCCACTCGCGTAAAAGATAGACGCTGGTTCATTGTCAATCACTACAGCAGCGCAAAGTTTTTATCCAGACTGCCAATCGATCATCTGCCAATCAGTCAAAATTTATATGACCTTCTATTTTCTCTTGGCATCAAAACGATGGGACAGTTAGTGCAAATCCCACGCGATGATGTATTAAAAAGATTTGGTAAAGAAGGATTATCAGCCCATGAGTTGGCTCTCGGCTTCGATTTGAGTCAACCACGGATACCTATCATCAATAAAATCTTCGAATCTCAAGTTGATCTAGGCGGTCCAATTGAAGCTTTGAATCAAACAATGTTCGTAATGAAGTCTATGCTGGACGGACTTACTGAATCCTTGAACGAAGAAGAATTACGAGCAGAAGAATTATCAGTATCATTTTTTAGTGATGACGAAAAATTTGATGAACGTTCGATTCCCCTTGTGCAGCCATCGAATAATCCTAAATTTTTACTTGATGTGGTGCGGATATCACTTGAAGCACAACCTTTAACACGAGAATTCACCGCTTTAAAAATCACAATTACTCGCTTTTCATCAGCCCAATGGCAGCAATCCCAAATTGCTGAATTACCTGAAATAGCAAATGACGAAAAAGCAGAATCTCTCGAAAATATGAATTTGCTTTTACAGCGTTTTATTCTCCGATTAGGAGGAGATGCTCTCGTCAAGCCAATTGCCAATGATCAATACTTGCCCGAAAAGGCAGGTCGCTGGCAAGCTGTGATTGACAAACAAGCTTCCAGTGCGAATCACAATTACACAGACAATTCAACATCTGAATCAAATTTAGTTGCTACCGTCATCAATACCACATACATAGACAACTTACTGGGAGAAAAAGGACTAGTGCCAAATTTAGTTTTAAAGAAAAATACACCACCGGTTCCTGTTATCGTTGAATTTCATGAAGGCAGCCCCAAAGCTGTTAGATATGATGGACGCTGGCATTACATCAAACGATTAACTGCACCAGAATGTTTATCTGGTAACTGGTGGGACGATCCAATAAGACGTTCTTACTACACAGCTTTGATAGACACAAAATCTGAACCGCTAGAAAAACTTGAAGAACCAACCCTGTTATCAATTTTTCACGAACAGGATTCTAAATCATGGTTCGTCGACGGCATTTATGACTGAAGCGCCACAAATCAACCCAGTTCAGGCATAGCCTTCAAGTAAATTGACTGTTTCGGCTGAGAAAATAGTCGTTTTAACATCGGCACAAATTCATCCAACGACATATTTTTAAAATCGGGATCAAAAGAATTTTGATCGTATTTGTCACAAAATTCCAAAGTGTAATCATATAAGGGACTTTGTTTGAATTGGTCTCGCATATTGCGATCTAAACCCAGGTATTGAAAAAAATAGTAGCCTTGAAAGATGGCATGGTGCTCAACCATCCAGTGATTTTGTTCTGAAACGAACGGCTTCAAAACCGCCGCCGCAATATCTGCATGATTGAGAGGTCCAAGCAAATCACCCATATCGTGTAGCAAACAACAGACGACATATTCTTCGTCCTTTCCATCCTGATGAGCCCGCGTTGCAGTTTGCAGACAATGCTGCAGCCTGTCGATTTGAAAGCCACCATAATCACCTGACAATAATTGCAAATGTTTGAGAACTCGATTTGGCAGATCCGCCACAAAAGGTCTCATGCTGCCAGCAATTATCTGCCAGTCTGTCGGTTTACTCTCATCCATTCGATTAAAAGTCGCTTTGGCGACCGACAGAGCTTCATTGGAGTCGTTGTGCATGAGGCATCCTCAAACTTTCCGGGTATTTATAGTTTAGTCGATGTTGTATCAAGGGTGAATTGCGCCTAAAAACCCAGCAACTTCGTATAACTCCCATTCCCCAACCAGCCACTTTAGACCAGAATTAGCCTGTCTTACTCCAACCCCAGAGCCTCATGTCCCAGCCAAGCCCCATAGAAAAAGCCGGTCTTACCCCAGCTGACGCGCCCCTGAAGAAAGAGCCGGATGACAAATCTAAGCTCTCTAACGGCGTTTGGGAATCGATTAAACAAGACTATATCAAGCCTCTTTCCTGGGTTGAAGGCAATGTCGTTGCTCCCCTCTACAACGAAGCGTTTGTTAAGCCGGTCAATACGGTCATCGACAAAGCTGAAAAGCTCCACGTTCCTATTTCGAAGTTTCAAGCAGCCGCTGTGCCAGAAGCTGGCGTCACTTCTGCTGCTTTTTACGCTCAGCAGTTCTCCTCAACTGCAGGTAATTTAGGTTGGCAACTCGGTGTTGGACTGGTCGCTGGCAAATATCTGCGAGCTGGCGGTGAGGCTTTGGCGGTTAAAGCCGAGGCGGCCGGTTGGAAACTTGAGACAGCCCAGAGCATCCGTAATTTTGCGGCAAGACGCGAGCTCGCCAATGTCACAGGCGCTACATTGTATGCTGCAGCAATCGACCCTGAAAAAGGTCAAACTCGAACAGGTAACGCGTTTGCAGCAGGCGAAGGGATGCTTCTCTTTGAAGGCTCGAATAAATTAATTGGCAGCACTAAGTTTCTTGATGCTAAAGCTATGGGCCTACGAGCACTTGCAGGCGCCCCAATTGGTGCATCACAGCAATTTTTCAGCACTTTGATTTCTACGGGCAATGTAGATGTTGACCCCACACATTACGAGAAAGCAATGGTTTCTGGCGCTTTCATGAACACAATGTTGCCAGGCGCAATGAAAGGCATAGAAGCAATTGCACCGAAATTTGGCGTTAATGCTTATGCGGACCGCTTTGCCGAACAACAACATCAAAGTGCATTGGCTTCGCTTAAACTCAATACGCCAGCAGAACCAGGCTCTTGGGCCGATCCTAAAGCAGCAGGTCTTGCTATTTCTGCCGGTCGAATGGACATCACTGCCAAAGCCCGCTCTTCAACGACCGAAGAGACTAATATTGATCACACAAAAGGCTTGATCACACTCAAAACTGGCGATAGTCCTTCGCAGTTTGTTGAAGAAAATGCCCACATAAGAATTGCCAGAGATCCCAAATTTGAGGTCGGTTTCGCTAGAGCTACCGAATCAATCGAAGGTGGTAAAACCGAAGAAGCTCGCCAAGAGTACATTCAGACACGGGTCGCGCAGGAAGTCGAAGCACATACTGCTCGATATGAAGCGATTCAAAAGTCTGGAGCCAAATCAGAAACAACCAGCATCAACCCCGTAGAAATTGCCAAAGAATATGCTGGCAAATTTGCTCTAGAGGCACAGGCATTTATCCAAAGCGGCGGTAAATTCCGCCCAGAAATGAGCTTCTCGCACGGCGGCGGCATCCATGCTGGTGGCGACGGCGTTGCCTTCACACAAAACGTTGGCATTGGTCCTGGCGCCAGCCATGATGGCGCACCTCACACCCCCGGCGACACACACACCGCTCTTGATGGTGATCAAACAGCTGCGCGACTCGGGACCGTAGATCGCAGCGCACTTCTAAAAGACTTTCCCAAAGATGCAATTGCCACACTGCCGACAAAGCCCGGCGAGCCCTGGACTTACACCTGGCCAAACGGTGTTCGTGTTTTCGGTCATGACAATGTGCAAACGCTTTCTTTCACTAGCGCCGATCTAAGCGAAGTAGTGCTGACCAAGATTGATCCGATGACCAAAGAAGTTTCAAGCATGGTCAGAAATTACGCCGAAGGTCAAACATACAAATCAACAGCAGATGGTCCTGCTAGATTCACATTTACGGAGTGGGAGCAAAACTTACACACCGGTCACAATATCTATCAAATCGAAAAACCAGGCACCTGGAATTTACCAGAGAAGTCAACGTGGGAAACATATCCCCGCAGAATAGCCCTAGAGATAGCCGGTCAACCAGTATGGGTTAGCAGCATCCTGCGTCACAATGATGCTAGTGGCAGAATCGACTATGGTCTTTCTGATATCCCCACCCAATTAACTGAATTTACCAAACCGCAACCAGTCGGTGATTATCCTGAGACGTTAAACCCCGCTACAGGTCAGATGGAATTCAACTGGAAGCCAGGCGATCCAGTAGCTTTGAATCCTGATGGCAAGCCAGCTTTCTTTCTTTATCAACGCACGCAACAGCACACTGATGGCAGCATTACCGATTACGTTTATGACCCGCGCAAGCTAGATCCCACTTTCCCGCGGGATCAACTGATGCCTGATTCTTCCATAGATAGCTTCGCACCAGACAGTCCTCTGGCGACGTCGCTAGGCAATTTTGAAAATATACACCGCATGTCCGACGAGTTGCGCTATCAAAGTGATAACGAAACAAAACAGGTGCAGTTTGGTGGTGACAAACTAAAAGTAATCACGCACAAAGCGGGAGAAGCACCCGCTGTTGAATATCTCGATTCAATCAAAGAAAAATACCCTAATGGGCGGGATACCGTCTGGGGCACAGCCATTGAGCTGGAGATCAAACCAAAAAGCATGATTGCCACATTGAAAGATGGTGGCAAAGTAGAAATATACAATTCAACTGCTTATCCCGACGGCGCACCATTCGAGAAACTTAAAACTGATGGAACTGTCGATGAGCGCTTCGCCAACAATCGCTTTGGTAATGTACGGCGTGTTGATACCGCACCACCAACCAAGGACGCCAATGGCAATACGGTTGAAGGCGAAATTACTCTGGTCAAAGAAATTAAATCATCGGAAGGAATTAGATATTCAAACGTGCATGTGCCACCAGCACCATTTGCAATAAAGTGGTTGCCTGACACCAAAGCCGATGCCTTCGAAGAATTTCCAGGAGCAACAGTACCTCGAACCTTTTATTTGTCAGACAAAATTGGCCCTAATGGCGAAAAAATTCCATATGGAACCATTGAAACTAAATTGGATGGTTTCAGCACGGATGGTCTTCTGAAAGACAGTCCATATGATGCAGTATGGCGCTATCCACTTGGTGTTTCATATTTGAAAAACGTAGCTAATGGAGCTAATAACTGGACAAAGAGTTCAATTATTTTTGAAGATCCTGAAAGCAACCGACCACCATTGCTAATCCATAACAACGATGTTGCAGACGATGTTAATCAAGGAAACATCGGTTATTTCTCAAAAGATGATCTCCAATTCGAACACAACGGTCAGTTCTATCCGAAGCCTCTTTTGACAGAAAATTATCCTTTTGGTCAGACAACACCATGGGGAACAGCTTTTAATCGAGCGACGTATGGCAATGGGTTGGCACTTATGGGGATGAAAGACGGCTCGCAGGTCATCCTCAATGAAAAAGGTCAGTTTGTACAGAGGATACCGGCACAGACTCCAGCTCAATAAAAATATTGACTAACATACAAGCGTATGGTAGAATCTAAACATCAAAACAAAAGCACTTCCGGTCAGATTCTTGCCTTGGCTGGAAGAGTTTTTTGTATGTATTACACATAAACAATAAAAACTAGAAAGTGTCGTCAGCATGGTTGATAGATACGCGGAATTACATTGTCATTCTGCATTCTCTTTTTTAGATGGAGCATCGCTTCCGGAAGAATTAGCTGTTTGCGCCAAGCAAATAGGCTTGCATGCTTTAGCTTTAACCGATCACGATGATCTCGGAGGCATCGTCAGATTTGCTCATGCAGCCAGTGAACTTGACCTGGATGCCATTATTGGTGCCGAGTTGACGATGGAAGATGACTCACATCTGACCGTTCTTGTAGAAGATTCAAACGGCTACAAAAATCTCTGCCATCTCATTACTCAAGCCCGCAGTATTGGTAATCGAGGTAGCCCGCGCACTTCTTTTAGCAATTTATTCGAACATCGCTCGGGACTAATTGTTTTATCTGGCTGCGTTCACGGAAAAATTCCAACACTTCTAGCCAATCATGATGAAGCTGGTGCTCTCAGCCATCTACAACAGATGCACGAGGTTTTTGGTGAAAAATTCTTCCTAGAATTGTGGAATCATCAAATCAATCAAGAAGCTGGTATAGCAAAGCAACTAATTAAAATAGCTGATAAATATTCGATACCGTGGGTAGTGACAAACAATGTTCATTACGCTTATCCAGAAAAAAGAATTATTCACGATGTTTTGACCTGCATCAAACACGAAGTGACTTTAGCATCAGCTGGTAGACGCCTGCGACCTAATGCCAGTTGGAATTTAAAATCACCCAAAGAGATGGCATTCCTCTGGCGCAACTATCCAGAAGGCATCCGCAATACCATTGTCATAGCAGACCAGTGCCGTTTTCGCCACGGCTTATTGAGACCACCATTACCTGATTTTGCAGTTTCCGAAGGTAGTACTCAAAAAGGCTTATTAGAAAAGCTTGTCTGGGAAGGTGCAGCCAAACGATATTTCAATTTAACAGAAAAACATATCAAACAAATCAATCATGAACTGAGCATGATCAATGGTCTTGCACTGGCTCCCTATTTTTTGATCATGTGGGACATTGTCAATTTTGCCAGATTAAATGGCATAGCCGTTCAAGGTCGTGGTTCTGCAGCCAGTTCTGCCGTATGTTATTGCCTCTATATTACAGCTGTAGATCCAATTGGTATGGATCTATTATTCGAGCGCTTTCTATCCGAAGGACGTAATGAACCTCCCGATATAGATTTAGATATCGCCCATCAAGAACGAGAGAAAATAATTCAATATGTCTATGAAAAATATGGTCGAGAACATGCAGCGATGGTTTGCGAAGTTATCACTTATCGTGGACGCTCGGCAGCACGAGATGCAGCCCGGGTACTTGGTTTCTCCCAAGAACAAGCAGATAAATTATCAACAGCCGCCGATCACAGCGAGGCCCAAACGGCTGCTTTTCACCTGGCAAATGGTGGCGCTCTCAGTGCGGGATTAGATCCAAAAGATTTAAAAGTAAAACAACTGATTAAAGTAATTGCTGGTTTACATCAATTACCACGACATCGATCGATTCACGTGGGTGGCTTTGTTTTATCCGGCGAATTGCTGGGAGACATTGTGCCCATCGAGCCTGCCTCAATGCATGGAAGAACGGTCATTCAATGGGATAAAGATGATCTTGATCTGGCTGGTTTAATAAAAATCGATTTATTGGGATTAGGCATGTTGACCATGATTCAAGAAGGTTTGAAATTAGTAAAAAAACATCGCAACTTCGATATTGAATTGGGTCAACTTGACATGACAGATCAAGAAATCTATCAAATGCTCCAAAAAGCAGATACTGTCGGACTTTTTCAAGTTGAATCAAGAGCGCAAATGAGTATTTTACCAAAGCTCAATCCCAAATGTTTTTATGACATTGTTGTATCTATAGCAATTGTTCGACCAGGACCTATTCAGGGCAATGTCATCCATCCATATTTGCGTCGCCGAAGAGGACTTGAAGCAGTCAATTATTTGCATCCCTCATTTGAGCCAATTTTGAAACGCACTCTTGGAGTAACTCTCTTTCAAGAACAAGGCATGCGCCTTGCCTCTGTTGCATCTGGTTTCACACCGGCTCAAACCGACAATTTAAGAAGAGTGATGAGTCATAAACGCTCACAAGAAAAAATGGATAAATTGTGCGTTCAACTAGCTGAAGGCATGCGAGAAAGGCAATACACAGACGAAACAATCAAAGCCATTCTTATGCAACTGAGAGCTTTCGCCAATTATGGTTTTCCTGAAAGTCACGCCGCATCATTCTCACTGCTTGTTTATGCTTCTGCATACTTGAAGCGTTATTTTGCGCCAGAATTTTATTGCGCCATACTCAACGCTCAACCAATGGGATTCTACAGTCCAGCTACTTTAATTAGAGATGCTCAAAGACATGGTGTCGAAGTTTTGCCACCAGATTTAGCACATAGCACTTGGGATTGTATTCTCGTTCCAACTCTAGCAAATAGTTTGCATCCATTACGTCTGAGACTAGGAATTCGCTCAATTCAAGGTCTTGGCAGCAAAGCTCGTGAAACTCTGGAGAATGCGTTCACAACAGGTGGTGCATTTACATCATTGAATGATGTTATTGAACGCAGTGGACTAAACGATAACGATTTGAAAATTCTTGCCCGCGCTGGAGCATTCGAAACATTCCATCCAGACAGGCGGCAAGCTCTGTGGGAGACATTGCTGCGTCTCAAAAAGAAAGTCGAAACACCGCTGCTGGACTTAATTGAGGCAAGCTTGCAAGCTAAAGCTCATAGCAACAATCAATTCGAAACATCATCTGAAACATCAAAGCTTCCCGAGATGACACCAATGGAAAAAATCATTTCTGATTTTGACATGATGAATCTGTCCACAGATGATCATTTGATGTCTTTTTACCGCGAATGGGCAAAATCAAAAGGCATCTGTTCAGCTATTGACTTACACAGTTTACCTCATGGAAAAAAAGTCACTGTTGCCGGCGGAACAATTTGTAGACAAAGACCAGAAACAGCTAAAGGTTTTATGTTTCTGACGCTCGAAGATGAAACTGGAATGGCTAATATCATTGTTAATCCAGACAAATTTGAGCAATATCGCAAAGTCATTCTCGGTTATTCATTTCTTGCAATCACCGGAATTTTGCAATCTGATGACGGAGTAATTAATGTCCGAGCAGAGCATGTTGAAATTATGCCAACATTGCCTGGCGATCCACGATTACCCTCTCGCAATTTCCAATAACAAGATTATCTGGAGCTATCACAGAATAGCCTGCTGCAAGCTAAAATGAGTGCTGTAGCAATTGCACTAACATATAAGCAAGCGAACTGAACGGTAATCAACTATGCCTCAACTAACCAGCGATACGTCTCGAGTAGAAAATATTGACTTCTGGGAAAATCTCTATCGGACAAATGTGACGCCGTGGGATCTCGGGCAAGCGGCCCCACCATTTAGAACGTTTCTTGACTCACCATATGCGATACCGCGCGGAACAATCGGTGTTCTTGGTTGTGGCTCTGGGCACGAGTGTCTGCTTTTTGCCGAGAAAGGCTTTGAAGTAGTTGGCATTGATTTTGCGCCGTCAGCTATTGCAGCCACTCAGAAAAAATTTGAAGATGCCGGCTTATTCAAAAAGAACGGTTTCGTCGTGCAAAGAGATATGTTCGATTTACATCATCTATATGGTCGCTTCGATTACATTCTAGAACATACCTGTTTCTGTGCAATCGATCCATCGAAACGACGCACTTATTCTTACACCGTCAAAGATTTGCTCAAAGTGGGAGGCAAATTAGTAGCTCTGTGGTGGCTTCTTGAAAAAAGAGGCGGTCCACCATTCAGCACGGACCAGAGCGAGATTTTTGATCTGTTCAAAAATGATTTTCGATTTGACATTATTCATCGTCCAAACGACTCCGTTGCCGACCGTCAGAACAAAGAGTTATTTACTGTTCTAACCCGAATGAAATAAAAAAACCGGTAAGAATTGAACTCTTGACTGTTTTTTTGCGTATTAATAAGTATGAAAGTAGCAAGGTGAGCCTGCCTGGGGAGACAGGCACACTTGATACTCCAATCGTCCAGTGTTCGCACTGTCTCTTCGCCTGTCCCTGAAAACGAACAAGCTTGCCTCAAGTGCCTGACGGTGCTTGAGGTCTGGACGGTATCAATTATGGGTCAGTGCGGGAAAATTCCTCGGTCATATAAACGACTCCATTTGCACTAACTGCAATACCAACGCCAACAGTCATGTGTTTTGGATCCAATATATTACTGCGATGATTTTCTTGATTCTTTGGTTCTTCCATCATCGATTGCTGACAGGCTGCGGCATTATCGAAAATAGTGGCATAGCCCTTTCGCCAGGAAATATTTTCATAAACACCATTCACAATACCAGCAGCTCTGGCCTTAGTTTGAGGGCTGACGCCATCCGGGTCAATATGATTGAAGTAATTACGTTTGACCATATCGGCTGAGCGTGTTCTGGCGAATGCCGTCAAAGAAGCGTTCATACGTACCGGTGGCACACCGAACTTAGCTCTATCCCTATTTATTATAGGTAACATTAAAGCTTCAGCTTGAGCCGCTTCCTGAGCGACAGTCACGACTGGAGAGTGAGAAGCGTCGGGTGCAGCTGTTGTCGCAGAATGACCAGAGACTTTGCCTGCAGTACGGCCCGGTAAGGGAGCGTTATAGAGGAGCAAGCCAGTGTCGCCAGTATGCACAAATGAAACTTGTACGCTGCTACCACTGTCCTCGTAGAACCGATCGATTTGTTTGGCTGTCTCAACGGTGTGACCATTAATTTTGAGAATGATGTCTCCAGCGCTTATTCCCACCGTACCTAAGAGACCAGCGCTATCTACTGTGTCTATTAATACACCGTAAGCGGTGCCTTTTGCAGAGGTGACATAAGCCGGCGTACCTTCCAAACGAAGAGCCTTCGAATGTTCGCTCCCCTTTCCTCTGGTAAAAACCTGATTGTGTGTGTTGGGCACAACGGTGTCAGCAGCAAGTGCTGAGCTCGACGCTCCGTTCGAAAGAAGCGAAAGAAGCAAAGTCGACGCCGAAACTAGACCAACTAACAGCCTCTGTCGCTTCAAAAAAGCGGCATAAGCGACGACCGCGGCGAGCAAAAAGGTGCTGAGTTTTAACGCGGTTCCCAGTCGTTTGGCTGTTATAAAAAATCGACTCTTCAGGAAAATGCTTTCATCAATCACGACTTTTTCCATGCTGATGGTCTCGCTAACTCAACAGAATCACCATAAGAATTTACCACAAAAGGCGTGCCGATGCACCACAAGCGTTAGCACCACATCTGGTATCTGTCATTCATTTGCTCCTTTCCAGTCAATCTTGCCAATTTTCAGACAAGATGAAATTCACGTTTTTTGCACGGTTTTCGTGTTTGAATTCAAATAAGGATATGGCCGATCTGTAATTGTTGAGGTGTCCATACGCCCTGAGGAGCTGCTTACATGTCATCAATGCAATTAGAAAAGCCTGTCAAATCAATGCAAAGGCGACTCCGCGCGTCCCTGGTTTTGTTATCGGCGGTCCTTACCGTCCTTCCCTGGGCTGCTGCGTTGCCATCTTTCGCCCAACAATACGTGCCGCCGTCTTATGGTTCGCCAGGCGATTCAGAGATGTCGTCTGATGCAGGCAACACCAGGCTCAACCGCCCTTCGGTGGATTCAGGGCAGAGTTACGCTCCGTCCAAGAAACCGCTGACTGGCTATGCCACAATGACACCAGAACTGAACGGCTATGCGCAGAGTAATCCCCCGCTGAATGCATATGCTTCAGGAGGAGCTCCACTAGGCGGCAATCTCAATGCTATGGGCGCAACAAATGCCCCTTTGCTTCCTTTGCGCGCCAATCTGGCTAACCAGGCGCCACTCACTGCCGGCATGTCGAACGCGAACTTCAATATGACCGCTGCCGAGCAAATGCGAAACCACGACGTTTGCATCCTCATTGATAAATCATCAAGTATGTTGGAACGCGATTGTCCAGGAGACCTGTCTCGTTGGGAATGGTGTCAGCAGCAATCTCGCGGTCTGGCTCAAGCATGCGCGCAAGCAGCGAGCAATCTAACTGTCGCTTTATTTTCATCAGATTACACAATTTATGAGCACGTTCAACCAGGCATTATTCCTGCAATCTTTGCTGCCAACAAACCTTGGAATGGCACCAAGCTCGCGCCACCGCTCACTGCGATGCTTACGGGGTATTTTAAGGAACGATCCATCAACCCACACGCTCGTCCGTTAATCGTCGCTGTGATCACAGACGGATGCCCTAAAGATATGAACGACGTCGAGCATGTAATCATTGACGCGGCCAACAACACAGTCAAAGAAGGGGAAATCAGCATATCTTTTCTCGTCATTGGCACACAGGGAGCTGACAAGATGGAATACCTTGATTCCGGTCTGGTCTCCAGAGGAGCCAAGCGCGACATCGTCAATTTGATTCAGTTCAACAACATCAAGAGACTGGGTACTGCCCAGGCCCTGGCGATGGCTCTCAGCGGACGCACATTTAGAAATGCACCACACAGCAACAGTCCTTCTAATATGTTCTACAGCCAGAATCAAAATATGGTCATGCCCAATACAAACAATCCAGGGATTGGTGGATTATTAAGAGCCCTGACTCAATAAAGAATCAGGGTCTTAAAGTTGATGCTATTGACTGTAGAAAACCTAGAAAATGACTAGATTTCGTACTCAGGCGCGGCTTCAGCAGCGACACCTAGAGTTTGCAGATGCTTGTGCGTAAGCGCCATTAGTTCGACCAGCGAAGTTAAACGCTCAAAACTATTAACTGCGCCCTTTTCCACAAAGGTCAACACGCCAACGCCTTTCGGTGGCATGATACCAAATTGCTTATGGTGACTGTCTACAATCGATAAATTGCAGGACTTCTGTTCCTGTATTTTCATTTTGAAGGTGGAATCAGAAAACAGCTTCTGGACCAGACGTGGATCAGAACCCTGAATGATATAAGTCTTATCGAAGTCCGCGTCTCCAACAACAATATCTTGCAAACCGAGAATTTTGGCCACTTCTTCTACGGCGCTTGAATTATGGACAGCAAACTGAAATTCGTTCTCAAAATTGAAAGGAAGAGCAAGAACCGTGGTTTCAGAAATTGCCTGTCCCATGGGGTGAGTGTGCATCTGCATGAAGAGGCTCAAAGGGGTGCCAGCAAGAGGCAACTTTGCTTTGACCGCATAAGTGCCATCTTCGAACTCGCCATTCATTTCGTCGGTCAAATCCATCCAGACAGACTTCCAACCATATACGCTGCTGCGCAACAATTTCATTGACTCTTCTCCCCATACGTTGCAAACCACTCATATATAACAGGAACTACTGATAACCGGGTCGAAGATGTTTAATTTTTCAGCTAACACATCTGCGCCTTCAAACTTGAATATTGAGCCGCTATAGCCTATTTTGAAAGCAGAATGACTCAAACCAGTCCAATCGTTAATCCAGCCGCTGACGAAGAAGATAGCGACACACTCGTCAAAGGTAGCCTCTGGAAGGCTATCTGGAATATGTCGTGGCCGCTCCTGTTAACGACTACTAGTAGCTCGATTGTTGGTCTGGTAGACGTCCAGGTCTCGGGTACCCTAGGCTCGGCAGCACAAGCGGCTGTTGGTGTCTCAGAACAGATCACTTTTCTCTTTATAATTTTCATTATCGCCACTGGTACAGGCACCACAGCACTCGTTTCACGCGCTGCCGGTGCCGATGACCACAAAGAAGTGGCTAACTCCACGGGACAATCAATTGCCCTTGCTTTGATGATGGGCATTCTTCTTGCAACGATATCCCTTTTTGTAATCGAACCGAGTGTGAGAGCCGTGACAGATGCACCAGATGTGGTGCACCTATCAGCCAGTTACATGAAAATATTTTGCTGGATACTAATACCATTTAGCATTATCAATATCATAAATGCGGCGTACCGAGCCATTGGCGACGCGAAAACGCCCTTGCTGATTATGACTATCAACATGATTTTGAACATCGTGGGCGACTATGCTTTCGTTGTCTACCAATTTCCCATTAAGGGGTTGGGGGTTTCTGGTATCGCACTTTCGTCACTGTTTGCAAGCCTCGTCAGTGCGGCAATTGCAATATTCACTCTGTTACGTTCACCGTTGAAAAAGAGCGTCAATCATATTTATCCCCTGCAAAAAAAGGCTGCCTTGCGCTTGATGAACATAGGCGTACCGACTGCATTTCAGCGCTTCGGTTGGGCATTTAGCGTGTTCGTCGTGTTTTTTATATTACGGCAGTGCCCTAATCCAACTCCAGCAATTGCCTCATGGACAGTAGGCATGCGTGTGGAAAGTTTGATTTTCATGCCGTTAATGGCTTTAAGTATGGCCGTCGCATCGATCGTTGGTCAGAGCCTTGGTGCTAAAGATTACAATCGAGCTTTTAAAGCCGGTTGGCAAGTAAGTTCGATTGGTGTGGGCATGATGCTCCTTATGGCAACTAGCATGTTTCTATGCGCAGATCCATTAGCCCACTGGATGAGCCAAGATCCAGCAACTATTATCTACACCAAACAATATTTGCGCATCAACGCAATTACTGAACCATTTCTTGCAGTGGGCATGGTTTTGACCGGTGCGCTGCAAGGCGCTGGCGATGCCAAAACACCAATGTGGATTACCCTGTTCACCAATTGGATTATCCGATTGCCTTTAGCCTGGTTTTTTGCAGTCACTCTAAACTGGGGACCACAGGGCGTTTGGACTGCTATGGCCTCTTCAATTTTGCTCAGCGCTACTTTGACCACCTGGCGTTTTCAATCCAAAAAATGGATGAAAATCAAAGTCTAAGGTGCTGCTTTTTTAGCAAGAAAAGCTAGAACGAAAAACATCGGCAAACGCACCGGCCCGGTGCCAAAATTATATTCAAAAATGCCTGATACCATAAGCGATATCACCATCGCAAGAACGGAAAGCCCGACTGCCCTATCTACATAATTGAAATAGAAGACCTGAACTGGTTTTGCCTTAAAATGCCGCCAGCCGCACGCGAGCATTGATAGACAAAGATAAAGATAGGCCGCCATCCCGACAACGCCTGTCGTCGAGAGAACCTGAAAATAGTTACTGTGCGCGTGGTCCAAAAATTCAGAACGTCCTGGCACGATAGCGTCTTTCATAGCCACTTTGGGAAATCTGGTGGCACCCACGCCAAAAATCGGCTTGTCTTTAAAGAGATCGATGGCCACGTCCCACATTCTAAATCTAGCCTTGGAGCTGACTTCATGCTGCCAATCGAGCAATGGCAACATTCGCTTTTTTACAACAGGAATAAACAACCAGGCAGCTGATACCGACACCAGCGATACAGCAAAACTTTGCAGCATCGCTTTGCGAGACGACAAAACTAAGGTCAAAAAACATACAGACACCAGAAAACCCAGCCAGGCACTGCGTTCGCTCGCAAAGATAATGCCTGCAACATTGGCTGCACAAATGACCATAAAAAACCATTTGTTTTGAAAAGGGCGCGGCATAGAACGATAGCCCCCCGTCAACAGAAAACCAAGCGCAAGCAGTGCAAAAATTTGCATTTGACCAGCAAAAGCCATTGGCCCACTTTGAAAACCAGTTCCCTGCAGCCACTTAAAGCCAGTAGGGTGCCAGTCGAAAATTTGCTGAATGCTGCCCCAGATGCCCGAGAGACCCGAAACGAAAAGCAAACATGCACAGGCAATTGGTTTGAGTCTGGGAGACAAGGCAAACACATCGTAAGCAAAAAAGTAAACGAGTAAGACGCGCAAACTAGCCAGCGACTGCCAGGCGTCATGAAAACTGGTATTGGGCGCTCCAGATATCGTGACTACCAGAGCATACACAAAGATAGGCAAACTGAGCGGTCCAAGAGCCAGTGCCATCTTTTTGGATTGAGCTAGAAGAGTGAGCTTCCAGGAGACCCAGACGATCATGCTGAGAATAATGACGGTCCAACTGATAGTGATAGGCAAAGGCAAAGAAGCGGCCGCCAGACAAATGCTTACGGCCAGAATTGCTTCAATTTTTGGCAACATAAAGTATTCAGCTATTCAGCGAAGACCAGGTAACCATGCCCATAATTTCACGAACTTCAGCAAGTGTTTGCATCGCTACTTTGCGCGCTTTGATATTCCCGTGCTCCAGAAGTTTAAAAACATGATCTGGATCAGCAGCTAGTTTTGCTCGACGCTCACGCATGGGGGCGAAGTATTCATTGATGCATCCAGCGAGACGTTCCTTGCACTGAACACAACCAATGGCAGCACTTTCGCACTCTTCTTTGACCTGAGCGGTCAAATTCTGACCAACGACTTGATACAAAGGCCATGGCACTTCGCAAATATCTGTGTGCCCAGGATCTTTACGAGCAACACGAGTGCGATCTGTCACCATGCTTTTGCACTTTTTGATGGTATCTTCAGCGGTGTCGGCAATTTTGATGTCATTGTTGAATGACTTACCCATTTTTTGGCCATCAGTGCCACGCAACAAGGGAGTGCTTGTGAATTCAGGTTTTGGCTCCTGGAAATAATCCACACCATAAATATGATTAAAGCGGCGAGCGATGTCTCGCGAAAATTCAAGATGCGATTCCTGGTCTTTGCCTACTGGAACCAATTCACCTCTAAAAGAAAGGATGTCCGAAGTCATCAAGACTGGATAGCCAAGCATGCCATAGGTGATTTTTTCAGCAGCTTCGGATTCGTTGGCAGCGAGCATTTTGACCATGTCTTTGAGGGTGGGCTCACGCTCTACCCAATTTTGAGGACAGATCATAGAAAACAACAAATGCAATTCGGCAATCTCCGGAACGGCAGATTGCACGTAAATAGTTGATTGCTCGGGATCAATGCCTACAGCCAACCAATCGAGCGCAACTTCCCAGATGTCTGCTTTGATGGCCCGACTGTTTGCGTATTTTGTAGTTAGTGCGTGCCAGTCTACGATTGAAAAATATGATTCGTACTGGCTCTGGAAACGCACCCAGTTCAACAAAACACCAAAATAATGCCCGATATGTAAACGTCCCGTGGGACGCATACCGGACATGATGCGTTTACTTCTGGTTTGTTGCGTTGACACTGTTTAAGCTTTCTTGGCGGCTGCTTTGGCGATAGCTTCACGAACGCGAGCTAATTGTCTGCGTTCTTTGGCGATACGACGTTTCTTCTTTTCACGAGCATTGTATTTGTTTGTCATGACTCTCCTGAATATAGCTTTAAGCTTGAAAAATGGACCCGAGGACTAAAAGGCACAGCAACAAGCTGCGCGCAGTTACCGCAAAACGGCGAGTAGAAGAATATAACACGCCCGAGCCAGGTCTTCATTTAAAAGCAAAGCGCTTCTGTTCACGCGAAAGGGTTTCTATGTCGCCCTCTGTGAGGAATCCGCCTTTAACCAATAGTTGCGTAAGCTTAATACCTTCCTGATTGGCAATATTGGTCAAATCATGCAGCTGATCGCCAGAGATGCGCCGTCGCTGCAGCAAATACTGATCAATTTCCATGCGTCCGAGCAACAAATCGACAGTCAAGGGTAAAACCTGGTCCGTGGTCGTTATATAACCGCGATCGAGACAGTACTTACAGGAAGCAAGAATAGACGCAGGTGAACGGGTGGCTTCGTCGATCGAGGCAAGAAGACTCATTCCATACTCGGCATCCAGAACAGTCTGGCGTCTTTGCGGGTCAAGCGATGGATTTCCAAGAGAAGCGCGACCAAACGGTGTCGCGGAAAAAGTCGCTCGCAACAAACGCTCTATATCCAGTGCCACAAGAGGCAAAGCCGCTGTTCGTGACGTAAATCGGGGATCATCGTGTGGCACTGGCACTTTTAAAGCGTCGATTTCCGCAGTTTCGGTATGTCTGGTCACATAGCGATTGACGCCAGAATCGACCGGACGCTGTTTTACCTCTGGTGCGGCTTCAATCGCTGCTTCTATATTGCGCTTGTGTGCATTGCGCAGAAGCGCATCCAATCCGGTCTTTTTCTTTGCCTCGGCAGGCTCGCCAGTATTTGCACCAGGCATGAGTCCTGTCTTTTCAGGTGGACCAGCGCTTGCAGCATGACCTGTGCCACCATAGGGCACTTCAGACGGTGGCACGCCCGCTGCGTCCGGTTGAGGCAATACAGGAATGGCGTCTGACGTCACCTGCGCAGCCGAAACAGATGGCAATCGAGTAAGCGTGCTTGCTCCGGCTCGCTTGGCTCGCAAACGAGCTTCTACAGATGAACGCCCCTGCAGATTTTCGGCAGCCGTCGAAGCCGAAACGTTTGCAATTCGGTCAACATTATACGAACCTTCAGCCGGCTGATTAGCAGGAGTAGGCGAAGTGTCAGCCTTGTAAGCCGTGCTGACAAAAGACTCATCGTTTATAGCTGGAAGATTCTCAAAAGTCTTTGCCGCCTCACGTGCCAACTGGGCAGCGGCCGACGCCTGCTCGCCGGTTGTGATGATGCGCGACTTTAAAGGCTCCACTGTTTCCGAGCTGTCAAGGCTTGCAGCCTCGACTTCCTCACGCCCGATGCGGATGACATCAACGCTTTTTGTGATCACTAATGACTTTAAAATTGCAGTCGCACGAGCTAAGTCCAGACCGAATTCGCGCATAGCCAGGCGCATGGAACGCCCCTCGCGCAACCAGGCAAGAACAGACAGCGATTCGCGATCTAGCGGATATCGGCTGACCAATTCCTTCCAAGCCGTGCTACCAAAAAGTATCGAACCACTAATGACAGAATTGAGACCGACATTTTGTCTTGTCAGGAAAGTCGCATCCTGAGTGAATTCCATCGTCGCTTGAAAAGGCAAGGCAAGGTTTTCTGGAACTTCGCCCTCTGGATAAAAACGCTCAGCGGAAAACTGTCCCTGACGCCACGTAATCAATTCACAGAGCGAATCTTCGCCTTCGAGAATGCCGTAAGTCGAGCCCACAATAAATCCGTGATCAGTAAGAACCTCACCGCGGTCATTGTTTCGAGTTAAAACGAGCTTGTATTCTTTTTCACTTTCTATGCACAGAAGCTGCAGTAACGAAGGGAGACTTATGTCATTTAGGCTACCTTCGATCATAGATAAGACCTTCGTCTGTTGAATTTCAAATGCTGTAGAGCGCCGAATGTACTGTGCGTCAAATTCTTCCACTACCAAAATCATAATGGCGCCACCCAACAATGGGAGCGACTCATCGAAACTTATTGCGAATTTTACAAAACTTAATCTAGCTCTTGACTGCTAAAGAAGTTGGTGAACTGGGTAAGAAGAGTACAGAAATCCTTACCATTGCGGAGTGCAATACCTTGGCTGCGAAAGTGAAACAAGAACTAGCTGAAGACTGGTCGGAAGCCAGCCCATTCGACGACGAACCAGAAGTCGAAGTAGAGGCCGAGCCGTCTAGCTCCGAGGGTTTCTCTGAAGACTCAGTCAGGCTCTACCTGCGCGAAATTGGTCGCGTCAAAATGATTCGTCCCGATGAGGAAATTGAGCTTGCCCGACTTATTGCCAAAGGCGACTTAGACGCCAAGAAAAAGTTGATTCAAGCTAATCTGCGCCTCGTTATATCGATAGCAAAAAAATATGTCAATCGCGGCTTGCCATTCCAAGACTTGATTCAGGAAGGTAATCTCGGCCTAATTCGAGCTGCCGAAAAATTCGATCACACTAAAGGTTTCAAATTTTCCACCTATGCCACCTGGTGGATCAGACAGGCTATCAGTCGCGGTCTTGCCGATAAATCGCGCACTATTCGCGTGCCGGTACACATGGTTGAATCAATCAACAAATTGAAGAAAACCAGTGCCAGACTGTCTCAAGAACTTGGTCGCAAGCCAAATGAGACTGAATTGTCTGGAGCAATGGAATTGTCGGTCAATAAGATTCAAGAAATCATTCAAGCAGACCGTGAGCCAGTCTCGATGGAAATGCCTTTGAATCGTGACGAGGAAACATACCTTGGCGATTTAATCGAAGACAACGAAAACACGCGCCCCGAATCCACGACCGCCGAAGAATTGATGAGACAGGATCTCAATCGCATGCTCAGTCAACTCACACCGCGTGAGCGAGACATAATGCACCTGCGTTACGGTCTAGAAGACGGTCGTCAACGTACGCTCGAAGAAGTCGGAAGACTTTTCAATATCACTCGCGAACGTGTTCGCCAAATTGAGCACAAGGCTTTTCGCAAGCTACGACAACCCAATTGGTCAAGCAAATTAGCCGGCTATCTCGAAGATTAGACTTTTTATTAGAACGATCAAAGGCTTGTGAAGCAGATTCAGAGCTTTTAAATCAATAATACCCGCAATTTGCAGCGACGGCCTATAATTAAGGGGCCTCACTGGTGCGCGTCACGCAGCCAGTACCCTTATCTGGAATCTCGAGCTTGAGCGAAACGCAGATGTTAGCGCCAGAGGATCTGACTGCCCTGGTCGACAATGGTCAAAGGCAAAAATTGCGCATGCTTTTAAACGAGCAGCATCCGGCAGATCTAGCAGAATGGCTGGGTGAACTGGATGATTCGCATCGTCTATCTTGTTTTCGCTTGCTCGATTTAGACAACGCTTCAGCTGTACTTGCCGAATTGGAAGTCGAAAAACAAACGAAGCTGCTCAGTTCTCTGGGTGACATCGGCGTTGTCCCCCTAATCAGTCGCATGTCGCCGGATGACGCAGTCGATTTGCTAACCGAACTGCCTCGTGATAAAGCGCGAGCAATCATCAACCAAATGACCGACCTTGAGGCCGCGCAAGATATCCATGACCTAATGAGTTTCGCCGAAGACACAGCTGGTGGCATCATGTCCACTGAGTATCTGGCGCTCCACTCTCAAATGACGATTGCCGAAGCATTGACGTATCTACGCGAGACTTACGCTGAATTAGAAGAACAAATCTACGACGTCTATGTCGTCGACGAAGATGAAAAACTGGTTGGATGGATCACTTTAAAAGATTTATTGACCGCCACTCCAGAAGCAACTGTATCAGCGGTGATGGACACCAGTGTGATCACAGTTACAACTCAAACCGACCAGGAAGAAGCTGCTGAAAAACTTAGCCACTACGACCTTTTAACACTACCGGTAGTCGACGAACAGGGCAAATTACGCGGTATTATCACCGCCGACGATATCATCGACGTTTTGCGCGAAGAAGCTACAGAAGACATACTGCAGTCGTCTGGTATCACCGCTGGAGATGCCGAAGACAACGAATTGCTGGGCGTATCAGTATCCAAAGCTTTCAGCGCGAGATTGCCCTGGCTTTTGGTCACGTTGTTGATCGAGTCAGGCTCGGCTTCCGTTATCACTCATTTTGACTATGTCATTCAACAGACCGTGGCTGCCGCTTCGTTTATGCCGTTGTTATCGGGCGTAACTGGTTCTGTGGCCACCCAGAGTACCTGTATCGTCATTCGCTCGACGTCTAAGGGAGCAAATATCAATTTGCGTTTGCTTAGAAAAAATATCGCGCACGAATTGAAAGTAGGAGTAATGCTCGGCTTGTGCTGCGGGCTAATCACTGCCGTCATGAGCTTTATCTTCCACCAGAACCAATATCATCTGGGCGTCATCGTAGGTGTTTCCCTTCTTGCGACCATGACTGTAGGCGTTTTAATTGGCACACTGATGCCAATGTTATTTCAAAAATTTGGTGTTGAACCAGCACATGCCTCAGGGCCATTCATCACGAGTGTTCTCGACGTATGTACAATGTCTATTTATTTGACCATTGTCCACTGTTTCCTCTCGCATATTGTTTAATCACAAAATAGAAAAACGGAATAAAACGGAAGATAGAAATGGAAATAACTGCACTAGATCCCAGTTCCAAATTGCTGCAAAAACGAAAGACAGCCTCTGAAACAGAAGACCAGGCAAGAAAGAAACGCCACGAAAAAGGAGTTCTAACTGCGCGTGAACGCATTGAAAAGCTAGTCGATCCAGGCACCTTCATTGAACTTGATCGATACGCCGTGCATCAATGCGACCGCTTTGGTATCGAGAAGAAAAAGGCACCAGGCGATGGTGTCGTTACTGGTCAAGCGCAAATCGATGGCCGTCCGGTTTATCTTTTCTCTCACGATGCCACCTTTCTTGGTGGCGCTTTAGGACTGGCCTTCGCCCGAAAAGTTTGCAAAGTCATGGATCTGGCCAAGCAGGCTGGATGTCCAGTAATTGGACTGAATGAAAGCGGTGGCGCGCGAATTCAAGAAGGCGTCGAATCACTTGCAGGCTATGCTGATATTTTCTTTCGTAATGTCCAGTGCTCGGGCGTCATTCCCCAGCTTTCTGTAATTTACGGTCCTTGCGCTGGCGGTGCCGTATACAGTCCAGCGGTCACCGACTTTACGATCATGGTGGCAAATCAAAGCTATATGTTCATCACCGGTCCTGAAATCGTGCGCACCGTCACTGGTGAGAATTGCACTCTAGAAGAATTAGGTGGCGCCGTAGTTCACAACGAAAAAAGTGGTGTCGCCCAACTTCTAGCCGAAGACGAGGATGATTCTTTCTGGCTGACACGAAAACTTCTGTCTTATCTGCCCAGCAACAATCTTGAACACGCTCCTGAATCAGACGAAGTGATTGAACCGGCGGATATGAAAGAGCTTGATACGTTAGTTCCTTCTGACGCCAGTAAACCTTATGACATGCATTCGGTAATCACCAAGATTTTTGATGGTGGCGAACTATTTGAGGTAGCCCCTTTGTTTGCCACAAACTTGATTACAGGCTTCGCCAGACTCGGCGGCTCGGTTGTCGGCGTGGTCGCCAATCAGCCAAAATCACTGGCTGGAACTCTCGATATTAATGCATCAATCAAAGGCGCCCGCTTCGTTCGCACGTGCGATGCCTTCAATATTCCGGTCGTCACTCTTGTTGATGTGCCTGGATATTTGCCAGGGATCAGCCAGGAGCACAACGGCATTATTCGACATGGTGCAAAATTACTCTACGCCTACTGCGAAGCAACGGTGCCCAAATTAACGGTCATCACCAGAAAAGCTTATGGTGGCGCATTTGATGTCATGGGATCGAAGAACGTCGGCGGCGATTTCAACTTTGCCTGGCCCACAGCTGAGGTAGCGGTGATGGGCGCTCAGGGAGCAGTTAATCTGCTCTATAAAAAAGATATTGAAAGAGAAGGTGGCAAGGAACGCGCAGACACTCTCGTGCAAGAGTACAAAGAGAAGTTTGCCAATCCGTATGTAGCTGCCGAGCTTGGTTATGTCGATGACGTCATCATGCCAAGTGAAACCAGAGACATATTGATAGCTGCTCTCAAGACTCAGAAGAATAAAAGAGTGGAACGTCCGGCCCGGAAACACGGAAACATTCCACTTTAATTTGACCTTGCCAGTAGATTAATTCTGCACAGATTCTGTACAAACTCAAGTTACGACAGTTCGCTCACTTGAATTCATTTTTTGCAAGCTGGGATGAAGCATTTTCAGCTCATCGCCAGCATGATCGTACTCAAACAAATCCAAGGAAACATCAGGCAGAGAGACGATCTTCGCCTCATATTTACCGACTGGATCATCGACCACGGTGACCATCGAAAAACACGAGCGAACGTATTCGGCCGCAGGCTTCGGACAGAATAAGAACACGCCGCTAAAGAGAGGATGCTCAACTTTGAGACGTTCGGCACGCTGGACGGTGCTTGCGATTAGAGCTTTGCAGCCTTTTTCATTACTCAAATCAAACTCAGAGTTAGGAGCATCAAACACCAGGCGCACCAGAAGCGTCGTTCGCCCCTTGCTGTCTAACATTGGGAAATCCCATATGGGCAAGTCAATTTTCTTAAAAAATCCCAGCTGAAGTTGCGCCATTCTGACCTCGCAAACGCTAGCCAGAGCCTCCCACAACTTCAATTGACGATTATACAAACCAGTTCGATGGGCCAGAACAAAGAAGTCAGTAAGCAGATAATTGACAATTTTCTTTGAAATTATGGCGATGTCGTCTTCATTTTCACCATGAAAATCGATCCGCAAATTTTTCACGGCAGCCGCTAAATCAAGCGGTGTACAGTGTCTTGGTTCCATCACAACTGAATGCAAAGTGAAACCAATTTCGTCGTTATTGGAGATAGAGAGCTTATAGCTGGGTGTTTTGGGCATGTATTTATTATGGGTTTTGGCGACCAATTAGTAAATCGGTCGTTGGGGTACATCTATGTTAACCGTCAAAACGCCGCTGAGCGCTATCAAGGAGGTAGGTTCCGATAAAATTTAGACCAAGACCGAATCTGCTTGCAATCATGTAAACTAAAAACAGGCGTCTGGCGGTTTTCGTGAAAGTTCAGAGCTTAGGGACAAATTGGCGCAAGATATTTGTCCGGTCGGCGACAAATTTTTGATCAGACCGGTGCGGCAGCCGGTCGATTTTGATAGGTACCTGTGGTAAATAGAGAAAAATGAGTCTTCTTCCCAGTAGAACAACATCCAGCAACTCGAATAATGTATCAGCCGCAAGCGTTATCGCCGACTTGAAAAAGGGCGATCCGGCTAAACGTAACGACTTTGTCTGGAATCATCAAGAGCGTTTTTATGCAATCGCTTATCTCGCAACAGATGATGCGAATGCTGCGACCGATCTGACTATTTCCGCTTTTCAAAATGTTTTTTCGCAACTCAAGTCAATCAACACCAAGCAGTTTACAGATGGCATCTGGGACTGGTTGGTCGGTTTTATCGTAGATAGCTGTGCAGATTGGCACTCTATCAACAGCGCACCGGTCAGTCGTGACCCGCGCACCGATCCAAGTACTGATGGTTCATCTCAGATGGATTGGGAAACCACAATTATCCTCGGCAGCCAGAGAGTAAAAAGATGCATCGCCTCTTTGCCGCAGGAACAACAAAAGGTCTTTCTGTTGCGCCACAATTTCAATCTATCCTACGAGCAAATCGCGATAGTAATAAATCAGGCACCAGAAGATGTTATGGCCTGGCTCTTTAGAGCTAGAGTTCAAATCGTTAAGTGCTTGGGACGGGGCTAACTAGAAATTTCATCGGTAAACACAATGAACTGCAGTCGATTCAGATTCCTCATACAACAAAAGTTTGACCTGGACCTCGCTCCTCAAGAAGAGCGGATCGTCCTGGCACATCTTGAGTCGTGTGAATCATGCGCCAAGTTTTACCATCAACTCCAACAGGTGATACTAGCTGCAGAAGAAGCTTCATTACCTGATGAAATCTTGCCTGCAAACGAAGAGCAGCTCGCTCGTATGATCATGAGCCAATTGCCTGCCACCAAAGCTTCGCCTTTTGCCTTTATCACCAATCTCTTTCAGAAAAAAGAAGCCCCGCCGCCGATGGAAAACACGCGCGTGAGACGAGGGCCGGCCGGCAAACAACAAGCAGCTGCTGGAAGTTCGTTTCCACATCGCTCGTCAAACGCCATCAAAGATGCACCAACTCCAGCTTCAGCCGACAGCGCCGTTAAATACAAAGGTGCAAAAAGTGAAGAATTTTCAGGAGCAAGCAATCGTCTTAAAGCAATGAACAAAGGCTTCGATCAAGAAGCTGACCAGAGAGAATTGCAATCGCGAACACTGGGCGAAAAATTCGGTAAGTCTGTTCCAGTTCAAAGCGGTGTCGATAATGCTCCGTTGACGCTGGCTGAATCAATCCGCAAGAAAATCTCAGAAGGTGCAAAACCTGCTGATGAAGGCAATTCTGAATCATATGATGATGAAGAAAGTCTCGACAACGGCCAAGATAATTACGACGATGGTTTTGACAATAGCCACGAACAAGGCATGAACCAAGCCCCTGCACCACAGGCAATGCCTGGCTTCAACCAGGGCATGATGCAACCTATGGCGCCAGGAATGGCGCCCATGGCACCAGGGATGAATCCTAACGCCATGCCACAACCATCTGGCTTTGACAACAGACAGCCAGCACCAATGGGCGCTCCTGCTTTTGGACAACAGACAGCAACGCCAAATGCCCCAGTTGTCGGTTCATGGGGAAAACCAAGCTCCAATACAGCTGCCGGCGCTCCACAAAATGCGCCCATGCAGCAAGTTCTGCCACCACAACCGTATCTTGCAGAACAACCAGCTCAAGCTCAAGCTCCAGCCGCGCAACCTTCAGGTTGGGGCACCACCTGGGACAATAATTCAGCTCAACCGGCGGCAGCTTCAACACCGCAACAAAATACACCGATGCAGCCGCCAGCAGGCAGTTGGGGCGGTCCAGCACCGGGCGCCAACAACTGGAATCAAGCGCCAGCTGCTCAGCCTCCAGCCGTTCAAGCGATGCAACCACAAGCATCGCCACCAGCCTGGGGAGCTCCAGTGCCAGCAGTACCTGTTGCCCCAAATCCACCCGCTCCAGCTTTTGACGCTACTCCGGCGCCAGCCGCCCCTGGATGGTCGCAAGCACCGACTGCTCCACCCACCCCAGCCGCCCCGGCTCAATCAGGTGGATGGGGAGCAAACCGTGGTGGCGATAGCTGGGATGCTGCCGGCGGTCAACGAGGATGGGGTCAAACCGGAGCAGACGTACCGAAACCAGCAGTAGCTGCTCCTGTTCAACCAGCAGCACAGCCAGCACAAGCCGTTGATGCTTGGGGGCAACCAGTCGCTCAGCCCGCATGGGGCCAAACCGCTGGTAGTGTAAACACTGCACCCGCGCAGGCTCAGCCGGCACCACAACCTTCAACCGACCCACAACAAGCCAACTGGGGTGGTGCCAAACCTCAAGGGGCATGGGGCACACCTACTGATGCAAATGATTGGAATGCACCGCAGAATGCGGCACAAGCAGAATCTAATGCACAGTCTCAAGTAAGTACAACTCCAGCAGCGCCTCAAGCGGCTGGTGCACAACAAGCACCAAAAACACCCGGAAGACCAGCCTGGTCACTTGAATCCGAGCAAATTGAAACGGGAACCTGGCAAGCGTTTTCACCAAGTGGCGAAACACTCGGTGCCAAGACAGCTCCGGCTGCACCGAAAAAAATGGAAGCCGATCCAACTTCAGCCGATCCGCTCTCTATAGATGATCGCTGGAGCACCCCAATTCAATCTCGAGCAAAATCACAACCGGACGTCGTCCAGCCTGGACCAGCAACTCCTCAGCCCATACCGCAGCAAGGCTTTGCACCACCAATGATGCCACCGCCAATGCCAGCGCCTCATCTTCTAGTTGATGAAAATGATCCAGCTATAGCGCATGGAAAAAGCGGTTTTGACTTCCCCGTCTACAGTCCTGACGCCTTAAAGGAAGCTGAACCAGCCTGGGGAGAGCAACCGGCTCCGGCACTACCAGAACCAGCTCCAGCTTCCGTTCCACAACAGCCGACATTGCAGCAATCTGTAATGCAAAAGTTGAACAGCACACTTGATGAAAGTGCTGGCGGAAAAGGCGGCGATCAGCAAAATTCGTGGGAATTATCCATTCAAGAAAAATTGCAAGCACAGCAAAGAGCGCTTCAGGGCGCAAGCATGCAACAGTTAGCAGCTCTACCAGTGCCACCATCACTGCAACAACCGGCTCCGCCTGCTGCTCCTCAAGAACCAGCATGGAATGCCCAACCTCAAAGTAATGACTGGAGCGCTAACCAGAACATTATTCAACCAGCACAGGCAAACGCCTGGGGTGGAGCACCAGCTTCTCAAAGTCAGCCTGCAACCCAACAAGCATCGATGCAGCAATCTTTCCAACCAGCGCCTGCACCACCACAGCCCGAGCAAAAATCATCTCTGTTTTCTTTAGACGATCAAGCAATCGACCAATTGTTCAATGAAAACTTGAAGTTGAAGAATGCTGGTGCGACGAGCGCATCAGCGCAACCTGCGGTGCCACAACAACGGTTCCATTCCGCAGAGCAAACTGCACCAGCTGCCCCCATGCAAGCTCCGGCACAACCATGGACCCCAGCTCCGACAACCTGGGCGCCCGAGGCACCACAAGCAACGCAAGCACCAGCGCCAATGGAAGCGCCACAATTTGCTCAACCCCAGCCCGGACAGCAGAACGCCGGTTGGGCCGACAACTCTAATCAGGGCACACCAAGAATTTCGCCGGTCGCACCGCGTCCAAGCGCGCCTAATGCACCATTTTCACCCAACGAAGAGCGCAGAGGGCAGCCAGCGATGGGCGCCTCTGGACAATTTGCCGCACCACCGGTACCACCGCAAGCGCCAACACCGGTAACACCGCCACAAACGCCAGCTCAGAACCCGCAAGGGTTATTCAATTTGGACGACCAGGCGATGGACCAGTTGTTTATGAAAAATCTGGGTGTTGAAGAAGCATCTCATGCAGTCAGTGGCATCCCAACGCCACAAGCCCCGGTACCGCCAGCTCCTGTTGCTCCTACACCCATGCAAAACAGTTCAACGTCTGGAGGGTGGGCTCAACCACCAGTAGCACCTCCTGTTCCTGGAAATGACTGGGCAAATCCAGCCCAGAATGCTCAATCGGGCGGATTCCAACCACCGCCTCAGCAACCGGCACAATTTGCACCGCCTCAAATGCCGCAGGAGCAAGCACCACAAAATCAGCCTAACCCTGGCTGGGGCTCGCCTCAACAGCAACCAATGCAGCAACAGGCGCCCCAGCAACAGCAAATGCAGCCGCAGGTGCCCCAACAACCACCTCAGCAACCAGCGCCCATACCACAGCAACCCGCACAGCCTCCTCAACAACCGGCTCAGGGCGGTTGGGGGCAAGCTGCAGCAAGTGGTAGTGGCTGGGGACAACAGCAGCAACCAGCTGCACCACAACCAAGAATTGGTGCTCCTGCTGATCCAGGCAAACCAAGAACCGGTTTATTTTCAATCGACGACAGTGTGATCGACAGCATTTTCGCTGATAATCTAGGTGTCAGAGACGGACAAGCTCCAAAAGCCAACCTCAGTGAAGCAGCAGCTATTCAGCAAAATCAGCAAATGCCTGGTGGCGGACAAACTGGCTACGGAGACAGCAATTACGACAGCCCTGCGCCAGTGAAAGTAGAAGGTGTAGGTCGCCTCGATAGTCGCGTCGATTCATCGGCGGATCAAAACTCCGGACGAATCGCGTCAATCGGTAAATTCTTGCTTGACCAAAAAGACCTGGAAAAAATCGGCAACATCACCGAAGCAGATTTGTCTGATAGCTCGATGCGCGTCCTCACAATTGAGGCATCATCTGAGTTACAACAACTGTTGCAACAAATCGGTCTGCAAAAAAGTGTTATCGGCTCAGTAATCATCGGGCACGATGGTCTACTCATCGCGAATACATTGCCACCAGATTTCGACGCAGAATCAATGGGTCAATTTGCCCTCGGCATATACATGAATACCTCCACGACCGTAACGAAATTAGGTCACGAACACATTCATCAATTCGTAGGCAGAACACCTCGCGGCTACATTGTCATCGCCGACTTTGGCGGCGGCTTGCTCGTCACCATCACCGAAGGCAACGAGACTGACGTCTTAATTCCATTGATGCGCAGTATCACTCAACTTGTTGCCCAATGAGGTTGCACCAAGATTGGTGTGACGATGATGGAAAGCCAAAATGGATTTCCAGTGAAGACTTGTCTAAGCCCAGATTACAGTTAAGACAACTCCCAATTGAAGCAGAATCTGAGTTAAAACAATTGTTGGATCAAGTCGGAGCCCTGAATGGCGTCATTGGCTCATTGGTTGTCGGGCACGACGGCTGGGTTATAGCAAATACCATGCCGCCAGATACGGACCCGGAACTGTTAGCCCAGAAAGCGCTCGATATCTATAAATGCACTTCGGCCGCGGTAACTAAATTAGGGCACATGCATGTGCATCAACTTGTGGGCAGAACTTCTCACGGATATGTCGTGATTGCCGACTTTGGCGGCGGCTTATTAGTCATTATCAGCAACGCAAGCGAAACAAGTGCATTGATACCATTGATGCGCAGCATAACCGGGCTTACCGGTCAGTGACAGCGCATGAGAGACAATTTACAGCTCACTGACGAAGCAAAATCAGAACTGACGCAATTGCTTCGACACATCACCCAGCAAAAAGAAGTTGTCGGGTGTTTACTCATTGGTCATGACGGTCTGCTGATCGCCAACCTATTACCACCAAGTTTCGACGCCGAATCGATTGGTCTATTCGTTCTCGGCATCTACATGAACACTTCGACGACTGCCACGAAAATGGGACACGAACACATAACACAGATAGTTGCAAAAACTAGCCGTGGTTATGTCGTGATTGGTGACTTCGGAGGCGGTTTACTGATCATTATCAGCGATGACAGTGGAACAGTACCATTCGTACCGTTGCCGCCCGGACTCGGCGGCTCTCCAGTGCTCACATAAAACACTTACAGAACAAGAAGATCGCATTCTGTGCAGTAGCGACAGTACTTACTTTTGTCACGCGACGTCTATCCGCCAAGAAGGCGGCAGGACGATTTATATTCTGGATAAAGGCAACACTTATACCGTTGAGAACTCACTGCCGCCATCAGTTGCGCACAAATAAGACAATTGATTTACTCTTTCTGCCTATTCCGCATTCAGCAAGTAATAGCATAGAGTCCTCACACCAAATGCGGTGCCACCCTTGTTACATTCGTCGCGATCTCTATCCAGCCATCCTGGTCCAGCGATATCTAAGTGCGCCCACGGTTTGCCCTCCGTGAACTCCTGCAAGAACATGCCAGCGCTGGAACTTCCAGCCTGACCACCAGAACCTGCATTTTTTAAATCGGCGATGTCGCTTTTTAGTCCATCTTTGTATTCTTCGAATAAGGGCAATTGCCACAACTTCTCGCCAGCTCTTGCGCCACAAGCAATCAAATTATCCACGAGTGTCTGATCAGAGCCCATGATACCAGCAGCGCATCGCCCGAGAGCAGTCACTACAGCTCCAGTCAGCGTGGCGATATCAATGATTTCATCTACCTTCTCGCCAACTGCGTATGTGATAGCGTCAGCAAGAACAAGTCGCCCTTCGGCATCGGTGTTATTAACTTCGATGGTCTTACCATTCATAGACTTTAAAACGTCGCCTGGATGCAGTGCATCATGACCTGGCATATTCTCAGTGGCAGCAATCAGTCCTAACACAGACACATCTGGCTGCAACTCAGCTATGACCTGCATGGTGCCAATCACGACGGCGGCGCCAGTCATGTCGTACTTCATGTGTTCCATGCCCACTGGTGGCTTCAACGAAAGACCGCCCGAATCAAAGGTTATGCCTTTACCAACAATTGCGACCGTTCGCTTTGATTTTGGTGCATCGTATTTCATCACGATAAATTTGCACGGTTCCTTGGCACCACGTGCGACACCAAGAAAAGAGCCCATGCCCAGTTTCTCTATTTGCTCAACGTCCAGTACTTTGCATGTCAAATCAGTTTTCTTAGCAACAGACTTGGCTTCCTCAGCGAGCTTTGTGGGCGTCATGTAATTTGCCGGTTCTGCAATTAATCGGCGCGCATGATTTGTCGCTTCTGCTATGGCATCGCCGCTTTGACAGGCTGCAACGAGAGTTTTCTCGCTTATATCGAGACCAGCAAATTTGATAGTGGCCTCTTTGGAGCTAGATTCATCTTTACCTGATTTGTATTTATTGAATGTGTAACCGCCGAGTTTCCAGCCTTCAGCAATAGCCTGAGCGTAAGAAGAACTATCTGTTGAAGGGGTTTCAGCTAGATCAGCGCCGTTTGATTCACCTTCGGGAGTTGCATGTTTCTTATCTTTCTTTTTCGAACCGGCACTAGATTCAGTGCCAACCGCATTAGCGTTGCGCAGAAAGAAAGCCACTTTTTCCACAGATTTAAACCGTCGCGAAAGATTAGCGGCGTACTTGCGAGCATCTTGGGCCTTCATTTCTGACGCCTTGCCCAGTCCAACAAACACCAGACGCTTAGCGGCAATTTGTCCATAGGTTGGCAACGCCAGAATCTGTCCTAGTTTGCCCGTAAACTTATCTTCTTTTGCCGCGTCAGATATATGCTGCACTAATTCGGCCTTGGCTGATGCAAATTCGACATCGACAGTAGCCAAAATCTCATCAATGCGCTCGTCGAGAAAAACTCCGACGACAGCTGCATCAGCGGTCGTTTCGGCAAAAGGTGAGTTAATTAGCTTGAATTTCATGACATTGACTCCCAGATGCCAGCAGGAAGCTCCAGCTGACGATGATGACTGATTGAAAAGCTATACAATTCTAACCGCTCTGACTGCCATTTATAACTTTGGCAACTATGGCGTCGACATTTTGTGGATCAATATGGCGCCTGCAATAGGCTAAATAGGCTTCCATCCATCGTCTCAGCTCAAGAATAACCGACGATACTGGCGCTCCTGAAGCCTTCACCTGGCTGAGATTAACGCTGACCCGACCTTCACCGTCTATGTTAAAGCGACTGGCAGCAGCTGATGTGCCGTGTACCTGCTCTAAAGTGGCAAGCAAAATTGAACGATTGTCTTCACGCCCTATTACCTTTTGCAAGTCGGAGACGATTCTTTGAAAGATTGAAACAGGTCTAAATAAACTAGCTTGCTGTACGTTGACAAGACGGGCTTCCAGCAAGGCCTGGATCGCCTTGATAATCATATATGCTGGCCAGACTTCATAAGCTTTTACAACTTCATCAAGCGTAGACAATCCATCTATTAAAGAAACAAGATCAAAAATGTGTTTCTTATCCGAATCGGTTACTGGAGTATCGTCCATGTAACGCAAAGGACGAGATTCGATTTGATGCCATAACGTTTCGAAATTCCACACTCTTTCCAAAATCGTGTTTCTGCCACCAGGTAAGGTGCTCAAAATTTGATTAACATGATCTTGATTCAAGGCGGCGTCAAGAAGCATTCTATCTAGAGCCTGCGTGAGAGCGCAAGAATCATCAAGCTCTTTGGATAGTCCTTTGTCTCTGAAGACAAAAATACCATCATTCCAAGAAACCAAAAATTCAACGATTGCATCGTATCCTTTTAGTTTATTCATTCGCGCAGAAGTCGGTTTGCCTACGGCAAAAGCCACAATCAATGACTTGTCGGCGTTTTCGATAGTAAGCAGTCCTGTCTTTTTGCCTGTGACAAAAGACTGCAGCAAGCCTGCTGTATCAATTGCTCCCAGACTGCCGATCATTGAATCGCGCATCGTTTCCACATGCATGTGCGTGCCGCTCATGTCATCAGCCTTTTTATGATAACCACCGTACAAATACTGGTCATCCAGCAACACCTCCAATTCTCTGGTGTTTAAATAGCCAGAACGCACAGCAAGAAGTCCCAGATATATTTTTTGACCGCGACCTAAGCCATCTTCTGCTTGCCTTTCCAGAAGCTCACGCAACTGAGTCTCCGAGACGATTCCAGCGGCCACCATGTATCGTCCAAGGCGAAATGATTTGCGATTGTGGTAGCAATTCGCCAGAAATTGAATTCTCGAAAAAATCGGGAAAATCAGTTTTGCGGACTCGAGTTCTTGCAAAATTCGTAGTGTCTCATCTGGTGGCAAGTGATGTTGCCCCTCAAGCAATCTTGTAATTGATTCGATCGATGAATAATCGTCGATGACTTGCAGCACCCAACTCTGAGGAGCAGTCAAAGTAAAATTGTCTTTTACTTGCTTGCCTTCTGCTGAAAGAACAGGCACCGAAGTGAATAAAATATGATTCGCCAGCGTACTACCGCCGCCTCTTAGCCGACGCCGGTCAAGGCCGGAAACTGTCGCACACACATAGTCGGCCAGCATAGGATGTCGGGCAAAAATACCAAAAGGACTGTCATAAGTGTTAAATGTTAGGCCGCCGCCTGGATCATCTTTGGTTAAAGTGATGGCACCATCAGCTTTGACAAAGAGCAGCACGCCCTGAGGCTTGAGAAGGCGCTTGGCAAATTGACTGAATTTGACCATCGCCTCAATCGGCAGTGAAAAACCAGTCTGCATCAAATCAATGATCAAACCGTCAAACCCTTTTCCGGCTTCAACGAGACGTTCTAACTCTGAAAACAAGGTCTCTCTGTACGAATAAGTCAAAAAAGAGAGTGTCGAAGAAAAATAATTTTTCTCTTCTATCGCTTTTTCAGCACGGCCAGCGCTTCTACCCTGGGGGTAATCACTTGCTCTTTTAGTTTGATCGGAAGGAGACGGAATCACAATTTTTATGGGTCTGACGAAAGAGTAAAGCCCTGTATTCCCACTATATGCCCATTAGCGGGACAAAAACATATATCGACAGGCAGATAAATGGCCTTATTTTGCATCAGCCGCAGGTGCATCAGCATTGCTGGATGAAGCTCCAGCAGTTGAAGTACTTGGCGTTGGAGCAGGCGGGTTTAAAGTGCCGAGCAATTTTTGCGCAAGTGGATCGGCCGGGGCTACGTAAATTGCTTTCACTGCTAGTTGCTGTGTTTTGATCTTGCCAATGTCTATGATCAAATCTTCTTTTAAAAAACTGACCAGACGAAACCGACTATTTCCGTTTCCTGGATTAGCCATCGGCATTACGCGCAACGGCGAGTGACCAAGTAGTCCGGCGTATTGGGGAATAGCTATCAACTTGCCTTCAGCCATCCAACCTTTAGCGAGCTCCACACGATTTTGAGCAACAGCCGTAGCAAATTGTTGGGCGACAGCAAACGGCCCATCATCTGCGGTTTTGCCATCAAGAACATATTTTCCACTGATAAAGTGCAAAACCAGACGATAACCGTTTGCTGTTCCAGAACTCGTTGTAGCACCTTTTCCACTTTCATCAGCTACTTTAGCCAAAGGCGTTGGCATACCAACACTGACAATCAGATCATTGCCATTGAACGTCACTTTGCCTGCCAAATTTTGTAAGAGAAAAGGTGGAACGCCTGAGAATAACTCGGGTGCATCGTTCCAGCTGGAGCCGCTTTGGCGATAAGCGTGCAACCAGGTATTGCCATTCCGCTCAACGCCTGACAGAACCAAAGCTCTGACATAATCAACATCAGCGGTTCTTTTAGCAACCATCGCTGAGGATATACCTGTTGATGCCGAAGGAGTAACTGACACTGCCGAGCGCACTAACCTTGCGTCCTTCAAGGTAAGACCTGCTGGCAATCGCATCATCTGTCCTTTCCAGGAAACAGTTGGCTCACCGCGAACAATGCGCTTGCGACCATGAACTCGCACGACTTGTTCTGGACCGGGAGTGACATTTTGCCAGAGCACGATAGCAGCCGTGTTGTCGGGCACCTTGGTGAAAGTCCAGATTTTGGCTCCGCCTCCATCAACACAACTAGCGCCAACATCTCTCAATGAAGGATTGCCGGCGATGATTGAAGCGGCGGAGGCTTTGGGATTTTGCCCCAAGAAGTTATAGAAATCGGCAAATGATTTGTCCCAGGCTTCCGGGTCTGGTTGAGCCTTATACGCCTTGATTGAATCACTCAAAGTGGCAGAATGCGGCGGGGCTGAAGCTTCGCTCGCTGACGCTGGCGTGGACGCGGGGGTGGGGGGCTTAGCTGGGCTCGCTCCTTTGCTTGCAGTCTTGGGCGCCGTAGCCGCAAAGCATTGAGCACTGCTTAAAAAGATCAGGCTAACGCTCAGCATAAGACTCAAAAATTTCAGTTTCATAGATAGCGATTTCTCAATGTCGAATAAAAGCAAATGTCGTATAGATAGGATTCTGCGCCTGATATATCCAATCGCCATAGCTCAACGCCGCGGCAAGTGCATTGTAAACCACTGAACGAAAGAACACTTTGGCTGCGAATAAGAAAACATCAGTGGTGGAATCACCATGATCTTGAAAGAGAATAAAAAAATGTGGCGAAAACCATGGGAATAGTCCCATGAACCCCTTTGACTTGGTTTCTTAGGGGATGTAGATTGTTCACAGATGTTCGTTGCACAAAGCGCAGAGATTGAATATGGATTCCAGTCCCTTCAAATTTAACCTAGCAGGAGACGCCAACCCAATCGGGCGCGGTCTTTCTCAGCCGCTTTCGATCAATGCCGAACACCAACTCAATTCACCCGGCGACATCGGTAAAGCTCATCAATTTTTCCAACCCGCACAGGCTGGTCACGCCGCCATCGGCCATGCAGCCGTCGGCAACGCCGCTGTCGGTAATGCAGCGCTTGGACGTGCCGCAGTAGCACCTGGAGCCGGTTTAGAGGGACTAACGGCAAAAGCCATCGCTCAATTGCAATCTCAAGTTTCACCAATGATTCAGCTGATCATGCGTATGCCTGGTCATATTGGCTTAATGAGTTCGGCATTTGAAGCATTTGCTAATTTCTTCATGCCCCACGCCGAATTGATTGGCGGACTGGACCACAGTATCATCACCGCCCACACTGAAGCTGCCGCTGTCAGCATGGAACATGCTGGACTTGGCACGGAGCACATCGCCACCGATATACATTTGTTACCTCACGACGCTCCTATACTTCATGAGTTGCATTTAGAAGGAGGCGATACGGGTATCGCTTCTGCAACCGGCGAGCATGGATTCAATCTCAGTTACGTCAATGAAGATTTGCTTTTTGACAAAGGTTCACTCAATGTCGCAGGCACATTAGACGCAGCCAAACCTCAATTCGACGGAATTTCCTTCACCGATTCGCACGGTGAAATTCTCTCTGGTCCAACTCTTTCTTCAGCCAGTCCCGCAACTCATCTTGCTACATCCAGTCACCATGCAGTGTTTGAAAAAGCACTATCACATGGCGGCGGAGCCAGCGCGCAAATGAATAGCGCTCTTGCGACAAATTCGACTGATCCAGTGTCTTCATCAATGTCCCAATCGTTGCCACTCAATTCCACAAGTGGTGGCATGAACGTCGGCTCAAATTCTTTCGGTCAGGGCAATCTTAGCGCCGCCCCGAGCAATTCTAATTTCGTGAATGCCCCTTCCAACGCTGGTGGTGGCAGTTCACAAGGTGCTTCAGGCGCTGGCAGCGATCAACTCGCTGGCAATAACCAACTTTTGGCTATGAACAAAACTGGAGCTGGCGATATGCACGGAGCCAGTAGCTCACCAGATGCCGCAAATGCCAGCGAATACAATTATGGCAATTACAACCACGCACAAGCTGCAAGTGGCGCTGTCAAAGGTCTTCATGCCAAAGGGTTGACTCTCGATTCGGTCAAAGCCGGTCACACCACTGGTGATGCTCATGCTACTTCTGTTGACGCCAACAGTCATGCTCACACAGCCGATAAGCACATCGCCTCGGCTGACAAGCACGCAGCTACCACCGAAAAACACATTGACCACAAAGTAGAAGCGAAGGCAGTCGACCACAAACAAGTCGCAGAAGCTATTAAAGATAAAGCAGCTGCAGCAAAATCTGCTGTATCCCAAGCAGCTAAACCAGCCGCTCATGCCGCTCAATCTACAGTTGCAAAAGCAGTAACCTCGAAAGTCGAAGCTGTTCCAAGTACAGATAGTCGCGCAGTTATAGCTCAAGCGCCAGCAACTGACGCCTCCACCGCGCCAGCAGGAGCTGACAATGCAGCCGCTGGAGCCGAAACAGCTAAACCTGCTGATGTCACCTACACAATCAAAGCTGGTGACAATCTCTGGAATATCGCCAAAGACAACTTGCACAATGCCACCAAATGGCAAGATATTTACAAGATGAACTCTGATATTCTGGGAACCAACCCCGGTATGATTCATGCTGGCACAACTATCCACTTGCCCGGCAGCGAGCATGCAATTGCCAGCACTGGCGAAGCCACTAAATATGTCGTCAAATCAGGCGATAATTTGTGGAATCTGGCCAAACACAATATGGGCGATGGCTCCAAGTGGAGCGAAATTTACAAGCTCAATCATGACGTCATTGGCGCCAACCCAGACTTGATCAAACCAGGTCAGGAATTGACTTTTAGTGCTCCAGCACCTGGTGGTGAAGCAGGTTCTCTTGCTGATGCATCAATTGCTGCTCCAGCCGGTGTACCCACGGAAGCTGTCGCTGCAGCGCCACAACAACTGGCTTCTGCTCCAATGAGTTCGTCCGCTCCTGCTGAATTCGGTCAACCAGAAGCAGTTGGTCAATTTGGTTCACCTGCTGATTCGCAAGTTACACTCGCTCCATCCCAACAAGCGGTGGAACAAGCAACAGCCGCTCCAATGGATCCAGTAATGCCACCACAATCCGCACTGCCACAAGCCGGTGCCGCTAATGCAATGCAGCCGATTTCACAAGCTCTTCAACCAGGCGCCGCCGGAGCAGCAACCCTTTCGCCCCCAGCACCTGCCACAAACGTTGTTCCAGGACCTGAATCGCCAGATCGTGCAAGCGTAGTTTCATCGAATTTGCTCGGAAATCTCCAGGACTTCCTGGGACGTAGAAAATAATCCAAGGCAGACGACGTTTCTAGAATTCACTAAAAAGTAAACGCATCGTTTTGACGACGTCGTTGACGGTAGCGAGTTGTCCGCTCTCGACTACAGGCATTACCTTAGTTACACCAACGGCTGTCCAGTCATCTTGCTGCGTGCACGATGCAGGCAAAACATACAATGGCTTGCCATGGAGCTTGCACAAAGTAGCAAGTTGACCGATGGCTTTGCCCGACAGTGTCTGTCCGTCAAGACGTCCTTCGCCAGTAACGACTACATCTGCAGATTGCACACGCTTATCTAATTGAATCAAAGAAGATATCCAGTCGAAGCCGGAAATAATCTCAGCACCGAGCAAACATGCGATACCAAATGCGGTGCCACCTGCCGCCCCAGCACCAGGGAGGTGGCGAACACTTCGCGCTGTAATTTTTTCAAGATGATCTGCATAATGTGTAAGCGCAGCATCCAATTGGGCAACCATTGCCTCTGTTGCTCCCTTTTGCGGAGCATAAACGTAGGCTGCACCGTCTGCCCCGAGCAGTGGATTTTTGACATCGACGGCAACTGAAATTTTTAAATTCGAAAGTGCCGGTAGCCAAATTTGAGCACAGCTAGATATTAATCCGAGCTCGAGAGCGCCCAGTCTAATTTCAGTACCGTCAGCTTTTGAAAATTTTGCGCCTAGTGCAGTCAACAAACCGGAACCACCGTCGGTCGACGCTGAGCCACCGAGGCAGATCACAATTTCCGCGATATCAGAATCTTGAGCGGCGGCAGCAACGACTTGTCCGAGTCCTTGAGTGTGAGCTTCGATGGCGTTGAGACGACCTTTAAGCAATGCCAGCCCGCTGGCTGAAGCCAATTCGACAATGGCCATATTGCCTAATTTCAACCATGGAGCTTCGACTAACTCAGACATCGGCCCATTGACCGTCACGAATTGCATCCTGCCGCCAATGGCCGTGTGGAGCGCATCAAGCGTGCCATCGCCGCCATCAGCGATTGGACACATATCAATGCTCGCTGATGGCATAGCCAATTTTAAACCGCAAGCCATGGCGCTTGCAATTTGATTACAACCGATAGTTCCTTTATATGAGCAGGGGGCGATCAGAACTTTCATATATCTACTTCGAAAAGAATTTATCAGGCGGTGGAAAAGCTGGGCACTCGCCCAAGCATAAGCCTTTTATGGAGATAATGGCAATCACTTCTTGACAACAAGGTGAACATTGTAGCGCTTTTCAACAACTTTTCAGGTTTATTTTGCATCTGCCGGTGGCAAATAAAAAGAGTAGAGCTGAGTGAGCACTCCATGTGAAGTGCTCCATTGGGAGGACTTCATAATGGCTAAGAAAGAAAGAGCAGAAAAGCTATTGACCAAACTGGAACAAACCAGCAAGAACGCTGCTGCTCCAAAATCAGAACAGCCAAAAGATAGACGCAGACAGGCGTTACCCCAACCTGATTTCACTCACTACAAACAAGCACACGCTTATCCTGGCAAAGAATTCTTATTCGTTGGACATTCTTATAACACCGAATGTGATGGCACCACTATTACGTCAAAGAGAGCAACAGCTGTAGCCACTCTCCTTGAAAATGGCAATAAAAACAATCAATGGGTTACTGTCAAAGACGCAGTCAGTGATCAACAGTTTTACTCGGTACTAAGCCGCTTCGAAAGAGACTGGTTGGGTCGTTTGCCTGAGTCTACTTTGATTGGACCGGCTATCGACGCCTCCGGCAAAACTATTCCTCAATCATTCACAGTATGGCGTCTCGAAATGCGTAAAAGTGCTCAAACAGAGCAACCCACTAAGCAAACCGGTTCTAGATCACTCAGCACCACAGGCAATACCGGTAAGTAACGTCATTCGATCATAAGCATATTCACAAGCACCGACGTCATTACGAAGTCGGTGCTTTCTTTTGAAAAAAAGCCAGTAATCGCAAGATGCATGAAAAAGTAAATCATTGCCAGAACATCAACAGAAAGAACCTTGCCTCGTGCTTCTTCTTGTTGCAAGGCATCGCCAGTATCGCCTGGTGGTATCAAATGTTCTCTAACGATCGACTGCGCTATATATTCTTTGGACCACTTCCATGGGACGTCGTGAGGTCTTTTGTCGGGCCGGACGCTGTCTTTTATTTGGTTGGTTCGTTCCTCTGTGCCTGGGCAATAAAGCAAAGCGCACAATATCGAGTTGCTGCCCTTCTACTGATGACTGGTGGCTGCGGATATGCCACGCTTTTGAACGTCGGTCTCGCTTGTACCATCAAAACCGGTTGGGTAGGACCGTGCCTGATGCTTGCATCTTTAGTTTGCACCGTTATAATGGCCTTCAGCCACTCTCAACGAGAGCCGGATAAATGAAACCTCTACCCATTTGCCGACATGTATATTCCAGGGTGGCCCGCCCAGCATCAGCATCGTGGAACCTTGCAAAAACCTTTATCCAGGCGTTTACGATCTGGGGCATTTTCTTATTTTGGATTCCCTGGATTTTGTCACGCTTTGAAGCTCGCTGGGGAATAAAATCATGGCATTATGACAGTCCAATTGTTCCAGAATTAGCTGTTGTGCTCTTTATAGCGTGCGGAGTTTTTGCACTATCGTGCGGTGTGCTAATCGCAGTGGACGGGAAGGGTACCCCACTCCCATTTGATGCAGCCCAGGAGTTCGTTATAAAAGGTCCGTTTCGTTATGTTCGCAATCCAATGGCGCTTGGAAGTTTCACACAAGGATGTGCGGTTGGACTCTTTCTGGGGTCACCGCTTGTGATGCTATATTCCCTGGTCGGCGCCTTATATTGGAACTTCATATTGCGCCCGTGGGAAGAGCTTGACCTGCGCACAAGGTTCGGCGACGACTTTGTCGCCTACGAGCGTTCTGTGCGATGTTGGATTCCAAGGATTCGACCGTACAATCCTTGCCAAAACAACTTCAAATTACTTGGCACCACTAGCAATACCAAACAATGACCTTACGGCTGATCTTAACTAATCGACAACGTGCAATGCCGGATCAACTGGACGCTGGTCCCGTTGGTACGTTCGAGTGGGAGCTTGTGTTTTAGAATCGATAACGTCGATCACTTCTGTACCGCGTCCGTCTTTATCGAACTCGCGATGCAGCTCGAGCCGATACCGCTGGCTAGTAAGGTTTTTGTTGGCGCTCTGTTCGAGCGAATTCAACGCACTCTGAAATTTTGCTGGATCCATTCGATCAAAGATTGCCTTTTGTTCGTCTTTGCTCAAATCTCCAGTTTTTTCAAAGTTGGCATCCTTATCCATTGCTTTCGAGATGGCGTCGCCGGATTGGCTTGCCGCTAGTGAGCCATGCAGATTAGTTCTTGGGCTGTGATGCTCAAAACGATCCTTCATGTAATTTTGTTTGTCAGCTGTATCTTGATCAGGAGCGACCTGACCAGAACGATTGTAGAGAGCATTTCTTGGATCATCCAGCAAATCGTTTGACGCGACAGAACCAGCGTCTTTTGAAGCGGCGGCAGATTGTGGTGAGTCGAAATCGATACTCTTCGCTCCCACTTGAGCATTGGGAAGCAATTGATTCGCGATATCCGAATGACAGGTGCTGTTTAAATACTTCTGGAGATCTGCTAATTGCTGGGGACCATCTTGCTTGTTCAGCCCCTGAATTGCTTCATTCAGCCGACCTGGATTTCCTTGTTTTTCAACCAGTGAATCGCCAACAATACTCGTGAGCAAAGAAGTATCTTTGGACTTTTCGGGTCTACATTCAGTGCGATCTGCCATTTCAATCTCTCTAAAGCGTGAGATTTACAGTAAGAGGCATTCATGACATCTTTATGACACCGACTCCAGGTGATGCTGTCAAATCTTGCTTATATTGACGCTTTTGATATTGCGCGCCTGCGCTTTATTGCCCGTAAAGACAGATTCTGGCTCGGTAGAGCCTAAAATCAATGAGCCCGCACCAATAAGGCTTTGCCGTCCAAGTGTTACACCATCTCTGACAGTAGCATTGACTCCAATAAAACAGCCTTGTTCAACAGTAACGCCACCTGAGATGACGACATGAGAGGCGATAAAACAATCGTCTTCGATAATTGAATGATGCCCAATGTGATTCCCACTCCACAAAGTGCAGTTATTGCCAATGCGCACAAACGGCTGAACGACATTGCTTTCTAAAATAAAACAATTGTCTCCATATCTGACGTTATCAAAAATTGTAGCTCTAGAACTGATGTAACTGACCAGTGAATAGCCTTTCGCCTTCGCTTCGCCGTATTTATCTGAGCGAACTTTGTTCATTTTCGAATAGCTCAGAGCTACGAAAAAATCATATTCGCCTGGTGAAAATCTCTCTTCCACCGTGGCGAAATCAATCACCGGCAAGCCAAGCCAGGACTCATTTGTAAGATATGCACCATCGACTGCAAATGCTGAGACTTCCAATGATGTGTCTTTGGTGAAATAGTAGTGAGCCAGTTCCGCAATCTGACCGGTGCCAAAAATAACTATTTTTCGAGACATTTTGTTCCTGTATGCAAAGCGTAATGTTTTTGAGGTTCTGCGCTATTTGTCGTAGTTTTGATAAACTGCACTGCAGCTTCTGCTTGACGAGCCCTAAATGCGCAGACAATCCTTCTGAATGAATCTTCTTTCACTGAGTCGCGCGGAGTTTGTCCTAAACTTTCCCATGGACAGACTACATGCAAGGTCCATGTTCCATGGCAAAAGCCCGCGGTCAGTATTTTAGCACTGAGAAAAGAAAACCAGGGAAGTAAAATAAAACAAAGATGCACTCAATTAGAAAAATTAAAAATGCGGTTCTGCCACCATAAATGATGTCAAAAGCAGTGAGATGAAAATCCGTAATACCGAGAATAACATTCAAGCTTTCTTCTTCGTTGTCGTAGTCGCTGCTTTGGCGATGGTGTCCGGCTACAACTGTTTTGCGCACCATCAAACAGGTGAAGTCAGCGCAATCGAGAACAGAACTTTGGCCGACCTACCCTCGCATTCGATGGCGAAAACAAATTTTCAAAAATTTGTGAGCTTGCTCGAACAGTTTTACAACGACCGTTTCGCCTGTCGTCTGGATTTGCAAAAAACGCGCAGCCTTATCTTATACAAACTATTAGAAACATCGTCGTCACCATTGGTAGTGCTCGGAAAAAACGGCTGGATGTTTTACTTTACCGAAAATCTTGCTACGAACGACGCTTTTAACGTACAACAACTGCAAAACTGGACTCAACTGGTGCAGAGCCGACATGATTTTCTCGCGGAACATGGCATCAAGTACATCCTGATGATTGTGCCCGAAAAAGGCACTATAGAGCCAGAGCTTCTCTCAGATAGCTTGCAAAACTTACCAAGGGCTAGTCGATACAAACAATTGCGAGACTACTTGCCTGGTCATTCAAATACAGAAACCGTAGACCTTTTGCCAGTTTTTGAAAAGGATAAGGACAAGCCACGGCTTTACTACAAAACTGACTCTCACTGGACCGACACTGGAGCAATGCTTGCAGGCAACGCTCTAGCCAACAAATTGAAACCTTCCTTCCCCGATGTTTCTTCCAACCTTTTTAATCACCTAAAATTCGTTGAACGCGATATGTCGGGAGACCTGGCAAAGATGCTAAATTTGCAAGGAATTATATTTGAGCCTTCATCGAGCCTGGATCACTCGGATCTCACGGCAGTCGCGAGTTCTGGAAGACCAGACGTGTTTGAAAACCATCTTATAAAATCCGAAGCGGAAACTGTTTCCAGAAACAAGTCTCTGCCGACGGCGTTTGTACTGCATGATTCTTTTACGTTAGGCTTGCAACCATTTTTGTCCGAATTTTTCAGCAAGGCAAAATTTCACTGGTATCAAGCATTACCGATACAGGAAGTCATTGCCTACCACCCGGATGTCGTCATTCAAGAAATGGCCGAACGCAATCTGTACAACCTCGGTTCGCTCGACGAATTCTCCCTGGGAACTTATCCCTATTACCCGGTTAAACAAAGTCTGCTCCCACCAGCCCCACCAATTTCTAAAGCCCTAGCTGAATTCGTCGACGGAGAATGCATAGACTTCTTGAACTTCCAAAAGCAAGGCAACGAGCTGAGCGTAGAAATAGATTGGCATATTCAAAAGGAGCATATTCCCAATCAGATAATCGGCATCCACGCAATCGATCAAAACGATAAAATCATCGCGTCAGCGGACTACGCTCAAAATCCATCCTATAGTGTTTTTGGGCGTCAAATGCGGTGGCGCGATAGTGTTGTTCTGAAAGTTCCGCCTGGTCTAGAACCAGTAAAAATCGGCGTTGTGATGTACAGGACCAAAGACTTTTTGTCCAAGGTCAAGGCGAAAGTTTCTGATTGGGGAAGCAGTCGTGCCTTGTTTTTGCAAACGTCGAATTTAGAAGGAATTGAGCGGATCACGAGCAATCATCACACATCTGAAATTTAGCTGGCCAGCGCATCGTATCCGACCTCGGACTTTATTTTCGCACTACTAGAACTCAGCGTGCATGATTGGGGCAGCTCGAACCAGAATGTTGATCCTTTTCCAATTTCAGACTCCACACCAATTCGACCACCATGCTGCTCGGCAAGCGCCTTAGTGATCGCCAGTCCCAATCCGGTGCCGCCCTTTGGGCGCGTGTCTGAAGAATCAAGTTGCTGAAAACGGCCAAACAGTTTGGGCAATTGATGCGAAGGAATTCCAATACCTTGATCCACCACACTGAAACGCAGTCTATTGGACTTACGTGGCTCAACTACAATTTTTACAGTGCTCTGCTCAGGCGAGAACTTGATGGCATTTCCAATCAAATTAATTAGCATTTGCAAAACTCGATCTGGATCTGCCTTGAAGAGACTATTGCATTTCACCTCTGCTTGTAGCGCTACTTTAGACTCCGCGGCCATGGCCAAGAGGCTAGCTAGTGCTTGATCGACTATATCCTGCGGCGCAACGTCAGTCATAGACAATTCCATTTTGCCGGCCTCGAGCTTTTTGAGATCTAGCATGTCGTTGACCAAGCGTACGAGTCGATCCGAATTTCGCCGCGCCACCTGAATCAAGTCAAGTTCCTCTGCTCGGTCGAGGACTCCACCCTCAATCAAACCGAGCGCTCCGCAGATTGATGTTAGGGGCGTGCGGAGTTCATGTGAGACAGTTGAATAAAATTCACTAACGCGCCGTTCTGCCGCTTTTTGAGCAGTCACGTCTCGGATGATTCCAGCTACGCCTACGATGGTGCCGCAGGCATCTGGAACTACAGCAAAAGTCACTTGTACATCAACCAGAGAACCATCTTTTCTGACGTGCACATCCTCGCGCATTACTTGCTCGCCAGTAAGTATGTGTCGAAAATCCTCGGCGGAGACTGGATCATTTGGCCGAAGCAGAAGACGTATACTTTTCCCCTTTACCTCCTCTTGTGTGTAACCATATTGCTGCTCGGCGGCATGATTCCAATAAATGATCTTTCTATCGGTGTCAGCTGTCACAATCGCATCGCTAGCATTCTCGACCAAATTGGCCATCATGGCGGCCTGTGCGTCCTTTTCCTTGCGTGTGATGTAACCGCCGATTTGCTCTCCAATAGCTTCCGCTTGAGTAATGAGTTCATCAGCATCACAAGCTAACATTCCGTCTCCGCATAGCAAGGTCACTCCTAAAACTTGACCTTGAAACCTTATCGGAAAAACCAAAACACTCTCAACAGGCTTGTTTCTTACAACATACTGGAAAACAGGATCGCGCTCTGCATCCATACGCTTGATCAAGTTTGGCGCATTTGACGCAATTGTTCCTGCAATCAACGCACTTTTTTCCAAGTTACTTGGACGCAACACCTTTAGCTCCTTGCTATCGTCGTCTCCTGGCCAAACGCCAGCTAACTTGAGCGAATCATTTCCGCTTGCCAATGTCCACATAACTCCGCAATGCCAACCGCATAGTGAACAAAGCGCCTCGATTACTTTGGGAGCAGCTTGTTTAAGCGTTGGCGCTTCTGAAAGCGCAAAAGTAATAGCGTATTGAGCAGCCATTCGACTCTGACTATCAAATAATTCTTGAGTACGGGCGCAAACTTGCTCCTCAATCGAGGACTTGGTTGCAATTAGTTCGGCTTGTACCCGCGAAATTTTTCTCAAAGCATCTTTTCTATCTTTGAAAAACTGGAACGCACATACGACCGTTATCACAACCCAAAACGTGTGCTCTAGCGTGCGTAGCAGGGTGCTTCCTGAAACTCCATACATCGAGAGAGGCCACAATATTCCCCTAAGCAGATGATCAAGAATCACCACGGACGAATAGATCAAAATCACTCGTCTGTCTGGATAGAAGGAAAGCAAACCCAATGAAACAAAAATATGAAAATGAGATTCGATTCGACCACCTGTCAAAGCTATGATCAAGGACGAAAATAAGGCTTGACACAGACCTATGGACAGCCTTGTGGTCAACCTTCCCGGTTGGTTCAAAGTCAAATACGCAGGGAGCGCGCAAAGAAGGCCGCCTAAAAAGATTGCCGCCAAAAGGTAAGGGTGAACCGCGCTGTTAACACTCCCCCAGGCTCTAGGAGAGATCCAAATCGAGATTGCTATGCAGGCAAACCATTGTACGTACATCAGTACAGTACACAGTCTGTCTGTTCTTATGCATACGCTTCGCTGGTGTCTGAGAAATATCAGCTCTGCGTTGCGCTCAACAGACATCTTTATGCACTCCTAGCGGTTTGCTTGCACTACGGCTAGGCACTGGCCCCTGCTCCTCAGACATGACAGTGACACTAGTGCCAGGAAGCCTCATGAAACAGCGACTTCCTCAGGTTGATCTAAAAGTTGCCTGATCTGAGCCGGTAGCAGAAGTGGATTGAAAGGTTTTTTTAAAACGCCAACAACTCCCATGCTCATATATTGGTCTACCTCATCTCGTTGAATCTTGGCTGTCAAAAATATGACCGGTATGTGAGCCGTCAAAGCCGACCTCTTTAGCTCTTTGAGTACTGTTGGTCCGTCCATGCCAGGCATCATCACATCTAACAAAATCACATCAGGATCGACTTCACGTACAACACTCAGTCCCTCGGGACCAGAAGCAGCTACCTCAACTTCCCATTTGGCCACCCGCTTCATCGCTAAAGCGGTGATCTTGCGAATGTCAGGATCATCGTCTATCAGCAACACCTTTAGAACTGACATCTAAACCTCCAAATTCTTGTCATGTGTTAGTGCGTGCAGTGTCTCGGATGCGTCCAGTTTTCGTTTGAGGTGATCGCCGACCCAATGGGACAAGTCGTTGCATCGTTTAAGACCGCATTCAAGGCAATCGTCCAACACTTCGAACAGCGATCCGACGGATTCACTCTTTTCAGGCGCCTCTCTAAATCTCAGGTGTTGTGCCTGAAGATTACGCTCATGCTCACTGTTGTGATTGCAGGTCAAACTTTCTGCACTGCCCTCAATGCCAATGGCATCTGCCTCGCCAAATGCGATTGAAATGGGCAGCAAGTCGTCGGTCCGAAGAGGATTGATAATTGTGCCGTTGAGAGTGATCTTTCCATTTAGATTCTTATTGAGTGTCGCCTCTTGCAGCCCAAGGACAGCATCTATATTCACAGCAGATAAAGTGAAATCTATTCCCTGGACATCCATCAACTTAATGCGGCCATGATCGACTCTCGGCGAAAAAGTAACCACCTTTTTTATGACGTAGGACTTCAGGCAAACAAACAGCGAGTCTTCCAACTCAACATTTACATCGAACCGTGTTTCTTCCAGTCGCGAGATCTTTGCAGTTGCATTGTGATTGAATAGCGAACCGCTTATCGTACTCGAGCCTAAGGCTTTGAGCGCAGAAAAAAACAGCTGAAACTTCTCGATTTCGTCTTCGTAGGTTAGAGGAAGCATCTCTTCCATCTCTCTAGTGAACGCATTCCATTGTGTCGCCCAACTGTAATACACCGCTTGCTCACCGACTAAGCCAGTGAGGGCGGTATCTGATTCTTTCCGAGTTCGTTCCTGTGACATTAATAAGCCTCCTGTGATCCGATCCTAGGTTAAATAGTGCTTGGGCGCCTCATCATTTAGAACGACAACGGATCCCTCTTCCGAGCGACGATAAAGTAGACCGCATGACTGATTCGAACGACAGACCAGGCGCAGTAAAAGTGGTATTAGAGGCTTTGCCCATGCAAAAGCTCGAATCTCAGGGGGGTACATGGCTACTATTCTTGTTCTAGACGATGACACACGATTTCGGCACCTTGCAGCCACCATTCTCGAAACACGCGGACATAAGATTCTCGAAGCTCCCAATGCTAGATCGGCAATGTCTATCGCTGAGGAACAAGCACCAGATCTCGCCATCGTTGACTATCGCTTGACAGACATTGACGGATTACAGTGGATTACTTGGTTGCGCGAAAAAGGTATCTCCATTCCTGTCATCTTTATTTCTGGTTTTCACTGCGATGAAATTATGCTCAATAGATTACGCAATGTGCTCCATGTCTCCCTAATTCTACAGAAACCAATTGACCCATATACATTCAATGAGCAAGTGGATGATGTGCTTCATGAGGCAGAGCTCAAATTCACAACTTGGCGTGGCGGCAGCACTATGAACGCCTCGGCTCGTCAAAACGACGTCATTATCCCAACCTTATCTTCTGAGGAGAACCTGGATTTTGATGAGCTTATAAATGAATACGCGTCTGAATTACCGACAGTTCTAAAAGACATTGGAGACCTAATTCAGTTGGCCGAAATTAATCCAGATCAGTTTGGGTTGCTCGATGGCATCATCGAGCGTTTACACAAACTCAGAGGAACGTCAGGTACGTACGGGCAACCGGAAGTGGGCGATATCGCAGGGAATATAGAAGATATTCTGCGCCGCGTACAGAATGAGGAATTAGCGCTTTCTCCGCAGATCTGGGATGAGATCAAAACAGCGATACAGGAAGCCGAAACGAAAGCAGAATCGTTTGTCGCAATTGCCAACGCCGTGAACTCGGACGCTCAAACGTTCCCTATCCCTCAACCTTATGAGGAACAACCAAAACCGCCTCGATTATTGGTTGATGAACATGGAAATTGTACTATTGTCCATGAGCCGACAGCCATGAGTTCGGTCAATATACCGGTCATGGCGATTGAGACCGCGCCGACACAAATGGATGTCTCAAGCCAGTCCTGCGAACGAGATGTAGATCGTCCAATCATGTTGCTTTTTGACACATGCGAATCGAGGACGCAACAACTGGTCGCTGTAGCCGGGACTCGAGCAATTAAAACAGTGATAATAACGTGCCTCGATGATGCAAAAGGCGCGCTGTCACAAGGTGATATTGCATTTGTAGTACTCAATGCTAACGCACAGAATGCACCAGAAGCGGTGGCAATAATGCAAGGACTTCACGAGCGCGAAAATGGCAAGAAAATTCCTATTATATTTTCTGCTCACTCTTTTTCACTATACGAACATGCATTGGCAGCTCAGGCAGGGGCGACTCTATGCATTGACGAATTATTGACGGCAACGAACTTTGATCGGGTTGTCCAGCAGCTCTTCAAGGCGGTCAACATCGAATGCCCAAGGGTAGTGTGCTTAGGGCCAGACGATAATTCTTTAGCAGAAGTGGTAGCGCGGTTGACCAAAGATGGTATTAACACAGTGTCTTTGTCCGACGGCGCTGAAGTACTGAAGCTAATTAGCAGCTTCCAGCCCCATTTGCTGCTCATCCTTGACGCATCTAACCCAAGCATAAGTGGCTTTGACATTTGTCGAGCAATTAAAGACGGCGAAAATTTTCGAGACATTGCCGTCGTATTTTATACAGACACTGCCACTTCAAGATTTCGACTAGCTGCCGCAAATGCTGGCGCAGACGATTTTATTCAACGAGGTGCCGATTGGTTAGAACTATTAACACGAATTGGCCGACACGCTCAGAATGCAAAATCGCGAATGGCACGATTGGGCTCAGATGCTCTAACCGGTCTTCTTTTACCGTCTTCATTAATGCACCGTCTTGAATCTCTTCTAGGCGATTGTCAGCAAGAACAAAAACCATTCACCCTTTGTAGAATGGCTATATGCAATCTACACAGCATTGATGTCACTGCAGGTTACAATTCAGTCAATGAAGCACTAAAGATCGTCGGAACTATCGTGACTGTGAAGCTAAGAGAGCAAGCCGTATGTGGCAACTCAGCGGGCGAGTTTATACTGGCCTTCCCATGTCAAAATAAAGACAGCGTGCTCTTGCAAATCAAGCAATTAACAGCGCTTGTAGAAAGTGTTCGAGTGCACGATGAATCAGGGGAGCCCATTGCGCTTTTATTTAACTATCAAATTGCCAGTTATCCAACTGATGGACTCACCCTTCCCGAACTCTTAGAGAGTACGCATGTTTCCAAAAGGCTGGTCAATGCGTAATTTTTGAATAGCGCTACATAACCTCATGGTATCAAAACAATTTTTCCGGTTGTTCGACGATTTTCCATTTCGGTGTGGACTTTGACAGCTTCGCTCAATGGATGCGCGGTAACGGACACAGTCAGCTTTCCATCCCTACATGCTTGCATAAGATATTCCAGTCCACTCCTGAGCGACTCAGGCCGAGACATATAATTGTATAAAGAAAAACCGCGTACTGACTGATTCTTCCGCATCAACGATTGCGGATCAAGACTATTTGTTTTACCGGCCGCCCTTCCGAAAGCAACAATGGTGCCACCAATATTTAGCACCTTGAGCCCGTCAGTAAACATGTCGCCGCCGACGCTGTCTAAGAATATGTCAACACCGGCATTGCCAGTCGCCTCTAGCAACCTATCCGACCAATCGCTCTGGTCCGCGCTAAATCCAGCATCGTATCCAGTAGCCTTTAGGCCAGCAATCTTTGCCGCACTGCCAGTAATACCAAAGACTTTTGCAGCTCCTTTGAGTTTAGCGATCTGGGCAGCGACAGCACCAACACCGCCGGCGGCAGCAGTCACCGCAACTGTCTGACCTGATTTAAACTGCGCTTCGTCAAGCATATAAAAAACTGTGAGCGCCTGACCGGGAAGGGCCGCGGCTACTTCGAACGATACGTCGTCGGGTATAGGAAAGACCACTGCAGCATCGGCAACAGCAAATTCCGAATACCCACCGCCGGTTGGCAGGGCTAAAACCCGACTGCCTTTCTCAAGCCCCTTTACGCCTTCTCCTAGTTGCTCAACAATTCCAGCTACTTCAAAACCGGGGGTGACTGGCAAGGCTTGAGGCATGGGATAAAGATTGCGGCGCTGCAGAGTGTCAGCAAAATTAACGCCGGCGGCTTTAACCTTGATCAAAACTTGACCTTTCCCCGCCGCAGGCATTGGAACTTCGTCCAAAACTAGCACCGAAGGCTCTCCGAACTCATGGAATCTCATTACTTTCATATCAACACTCCGAACATTACTCACGGCAGAAATCATACTCGAGTTTGATTATTTGGCGTGAGTTTGATTTCACATTTGAGTTCGTTTTTATAGTAAGTTATTGCTATGACTACGCTTAAAGAACGCAAACGTCTCGCTACCCGCACCGCAATTTTGGATACGGCTAAGTTGCTTTTTGAGAAAGAAGGATTCGAAAAGACTTCGGTAGACGAAATCGCCGCAGCGGCTTTAATCTCAAAATTCACTTTCTACAATTTTTTTGATTCTAAAGACGAGTTGCTATCGCAACTGCATATGGAAATTTTTCAGTCATTAATGCAAAACACGGCAGAGCAGGCCGATACCGTGACGGTGACTGAAACATTTATAGAGCAAATTAGACGGATGGCGCGTTGGAGCGAGCAAAACAAAAATCTAGCACGCATGTTTATCGAGCGGAGTCGCTTAGTTTTCCCCGCCAACAATGATAACAATTGTCTGCTCAAATTTTCAGACCTGATCAGACGCGGTCAAGCCACGGGCGAATTTCGCAAAGACCTTAAAGCCGATGACGTCACGCGTTACTTCTTTGCCCTTGCTCACGGCGAAAAAAGAAATTGGGTCGACAGTGATTGCACATACTCTTTGGAAGAAAATAGTATCAACGCGGCAAAGTTTGTTTTGCTTGCACTCGCGCCTTAAGCCAGGGTCAAGACAGATTATGACTTTGCAAGAGCATGCCTCGCCTCGTAACTTTGGCATCGCAACAGACCAATTTGATTGCGTGAACGGGAACCAAAAATCCAGTCTCGATAAATAGTTCAATATCTAACGTCCAGGCACCTGCCAGATCAACTTCCCAGAGTCATCTAACCATTCGCGGTTTTTAGCATACCAGACAGCTTTCTTTCCGTCTGGGCCGCTCACCTGCTCGAGCGCATTTTCGTTTTGCTTCCAGCCAGGCGGCGGTGGTGGGCCAAGTCGTATCGGCAAATTTTTATCGTCAACCCACTTTCCCTCGCTCCAAGTCGCCGTATGACCAACCGCACGCAAATCGAGAGCCTTGGCGGGATTGCCTGGATCTTGCAGCCACTTCCCATCAGGGCCGTAAATGAAGGTATCTGGTGGTGCAACAAAAACGCGAACGGCGATCGCAAAACCGATTAGTGCAAGAATGCCGAAAATAGACTTAATTGATACAACGGGTTTTGCCATAAAAATTATTCTTCAACTCGGTGCGTAACCATTTGGAAATTTCTGATGCCAGGACCAGGCGTCGCCAATAATTTTGTCAATATCGCCAAGCGCAGGTTCCCACTTCAACATTTGCTTGCACTTTTCATTGGCGGCAATAAGCACGGCTGGATCACCAGCTCGGCGCGGTGCAAATTGCACTGGAATTGCATGCCCGGTTACTCGGCGAGCGGATTCAATAATCTGCAATACGGAAAAACCACTGTTTGTGCCAAGATTGAAAATTTCGTTTCTTATGGTGCCGTTTATCATTTGCTCTAAAGAAACTATGTGTACTTTGGCAAGATCTTTTACGTGAATGTAGTCTCGAATGCAAGTACCATCGGCGGTTGCATAGTCGTTACCATAAATAGAAATCGATTCTCTTTTTCCCAGTGCAACTTGCAGAACGAGTGGAATCAAATGACTTTCAGATGCGTGGTCTTCTCCTAAATTATCTACAGAACCTGCCGCGTTAAAATAACGCAGACTGCAGTAATTAAGGTCATAAGCCTGCGAATACCACTTCAAAGCTTTCTCAAATGCAAGCTTGGTCTCGCCGTATGGACTAGTTGGCTCGAGCTTTGCAGACTCAGTGATGGGCTGTTGTTCAGGCTCACCATAGACAGCCGCACTCGAAGAAAAAACGAAATTTGGAACTTTATACTTGACCATCGCATTCAACAAAGTAATGCCCTTTGCCACATTATTTTCAAAATACAATGCGGGGTTGACGACTGATTCGCCAACCAGAGAAATTGCACCAAAGTGCATAATGGCATCAAAGCGTCGCTCAGAAAAAACATCTTCTAAAAGAGAAGCGTCACCATAATCACCGCAATAAAAAAGAGCGTTACTGGGAATCGCCTCTTTGTGGCCGCTGCTTAAATTATCGAGCACGCTGATTCGATGACCATCATCAACCATGCATTTAGCAGTGATACTACCGATATAACCAGCCCCACCAATTACCAGAACGTTCAACGACAATTTCCTCTTGTTACTACAGTTATTATCGCTGTTCTGGTGCTTATTTGCCACCAAGTTTCTTAGTGATCGCACGCACAGGTTTAGTCAATTTCCAGGAAGTACTCTGCAAAATAGCGTTGTAATTATTCTCGCCATCAATCGCCCGCGGCAACCGGCGCAACAGATAGTATGCCAGTTCCTTATGAGGAGAAAGTGAGTCTATGTATTCTCTATTTTTCGAGACATTCGCCGCAACCAGCGGTGCTGCAAGATCAACAAACTTCGCGCAATATTCGGCTCTGTCTATTTTCAAATCGATCAAATGCTTTTCATAAATACGACTGAGGCGCAAAAAGTCCAGCACCCAGTCAACATCGGTAAGCAGTCGCTGCGTTTGAGAACCTTTGTGCTGTCTAAATTCCACCAACGTTTCATCGATGAAGACGAAATCACCAGACTCGAGCAATCGTAACCACAAATCCAGATCACCAAGCGAGAGGTACTGACAATCAAATTGCATTGCAGTGTTGTTGCGGCGGAACATCACACTGACCGGTTCACCGACAAGATTGCGGTAGTTCTTCAGGCAAGCTTCAATCACTGTTTTGCCTGACCATAAGCCAGCTGGCAACGTTACCTGATCAAAATCATGCGCATCGATTTCGCCTGCATCCGCTGCTCGAGCGCCTGCCGCGAGTGGTCTTTGACCATTCGAGCTACTTTTGCAGCTAACCATAATAGCCGAAGGGTTGTCGCGCATTGCCTGAACCATAGAATCCAACGCCCGTGGAGCCAGCAGGTCGTCTTGAGCAAACGGTTTAATCAACGGTCCCGTGGACCTTTCGATAATCTCATTGTAGTTTTCGAACAAGCCAAGTCTTTTGCTATTGCGCTTGGCGATTATGCGGTCATCCTGCGCGGCAAAGCGCTGAATGATAGACCAACTTGCATCATCCGAACAGTCATCGTTTATGAGCAACTCAAACGTAAAGAAGTTCTGGGCAAGAACGCTGCTTAGCGCCTCTTCCAGATATTTTTCGCCATTCATGACGGGTAGACAGATTGAAACATCAATTGTCATTGACAAAAATTACCCGAAAAGCCTGCTGTGCCTGCATACCGATTATTTCAACAAAGCCCCGCGACAAACCTGAGACTAAAGAAATTTTTCTCCGCTTTTCTTCTGGCATACTTATTGACGTCCTGACCATGACCCTGACACAAAATGGGAGTAATCGACTTGAAGGCAATTATTCTGGCTGGCGGAAAGGGTGAGCGCCTAAGACCATACACTGAGGATAAACCAAAGTGCATGATACCCGTTCTTGGCAACCCCTTGTTGTCTTTTACAATGCGTCTGCTCAGAGCTCATGGGTTCAATTCGGTCACCATTTGTGGCGGCTATCTGCATGAAGTCGTAGAAAGCTATTTCGGCGATGGCTCCAAATGGGGTCTCAAAATCGATTATCTCGTCGAAAAAGAACCGCTCGGACGCGGCGGCGCCATGCGCAATGCCCTCGAACACATTCAGCCCATGCCTAACGAATCGGTTCTGGCGATGAACGGCGATATGCTCACCAACCTCAATTTATCCGAATTTATAAATTTCCATAAGAAACACGCCGCCACTGCATCTCTCGTAACAGTGCCTTTGCGCAGCCCATACGGCGTCGTCGATGTCGGCGAAAACGCTGCCGTCAACGGCTTCCGCGAAAAGCCTGAACTCCCATTCTGGATTAATGCCGGCATTTATTTACTCGATCCCAAAATCATCAACGATTTGCCAAAAATCGGCGATCACGAAGAAACCACCTTCCCGAAACTCTCAGCTGAAGGCACACTCAAGGCCTATCAAACCAGAGCGTTCTGGCGAACAATTGATACAGTCAAAGACTTGACCGAAGCTCGCAGTGAGTTCGAACAAATCATGTTTGGCGCTTTCTTCCAACCCGTTGCCACATAAACCAACTGCAAGCTAAATCATGAAAGAGCCGCTCAAACCTAAAATTCTGGTGTTCGGTTCTGGTGGGCATGCCAAAGTTGTCATCAACGCGATTGAATGCCAGAACAAGTTTCAAATTCAAGCTCTAGTCGACCCTTTCAGCGCTCTTCAAACTCTTGCCGACTACTCAGTTCTGCGTGACCACGCCAGTCTGGCTCCGACAAATTTTGTGGTGGCGATTGGCGATAATACCATTCGGAAAAAATTATATGCATCATTGGTGCTGGACGGATGGACACCACAGGCAGTGATTCACCCATCAGCGATTATCGCTCGAGACGTAGAAATTGGCGCAGGCACTGTCATTTTCGCCGGAGCAATTATCAACCCGGCTTCCGTTGTCGGCGAAAACGCCATCATCAACACTGCGGCAACCGTTGACCACGACGGCGATATCGGCTCACACTGCCACATTGCTCCTGGATGTCACTTAGCAGGTAATGTGATGGTCGCTGAAGGAGCTTTTTTAGGCATTGGTGCTCGTATTATTCCCAAAGTCAAAATCGGCTCCTGGAGCGTGACCGGCGCCGGTTCAGTAGTAATCAAAGATGTAGAAGCACACACGACAGTCGTTGGTGTGCCGGCAAAACTTTTGACGAAAAGAGCGACGGTATCCCAGTGAGTCAAAAAAGCATTGATTGCTCGCTAGCCGAAAATACGCAGCACCTGATTTCTAAACGCATTAGAGCATTGATGAAGCAAGGCGATAGCGCAGCACTGTTTACAGAAGAAGCTAAGCACACTGTGCCCAATCAAACGGAAATCGCCATTCAGGCGGCTCTGAAAAAGATGCTGGCGACTACCGATGTCAATCAGTCGCTCGAATCTGAAGCTAAAGATGGCTTTGCCAATCAGGCTAAGCAGTATCTTCGCAAATTGATACGCCCTATGTTCACCTTCCAGACGGCGCACAACCGGGCAACCGCTGAGCTCACCTCGGAAATAATCAATCTGATCAATTACAATGAACGACAGCAAACTAACTTGTATCTAAGAAGTGTCCGTCATTTCGAGGAAAAGCTCGGTCTGCTGCTATCATCCATCGAGTGCCTTGAAGGCGAGCTGCAGTCAAGGGATAGCTTGATTACCGACTTGCAAGCCAGACTACAAAAACTAGAATCGCAAAAACCAAACAAAAATGCCGAACTTAGAGACAAAAAAAATGGAAGCGCTGACTAAGAATATTCCGATTGCCTCTCCGTGTTTCAACGGAAATGAGAAGCAATATTTGATGGAGTGCATCGACTCCACCAGACTTTCTTCAGAGGGAAAATTCGTTCACGAATTTGAAAAACAATTCGCTGAATTTTGCGACGCCAAACATGCTCTTGCTTGCAGCAACGGAACAGTGGCTATTCATGTGGCATTGCTTGCACATGATTTGAAACCAGGCGATGAAGTGATTGTGCCAACTTTTACTTACATTGCCTCAGCAAACGCTGTTATGTATTGTGGTGCCAAACCAGTTTTTGTCGACAGCGAACCAGATACGTGGAATATCGATCCAGCAAAAATCGAAGAAGCGATTACAGAAAAAACCAAAGGCATCATTGCCGTGCACATCTACGGGCATCCCGCTGACATGGCGCCCATCATGGAAATAGCAAAGAAGCACAATCTTTTCGTCTTAGAAGATGCAGCGGAAGCTCACGGAGCGCTGTACAACGGGCAGAAGGTTGGCTCGATTGGTCATTCATCTACGTTTTCATTCTTCGGCAACAAAATCATCACGTGCGGCGAAGGTGGTGCAGTCGTCACCAACGATTCGCAGATAGCAGCCAAAACCAAATTGCTCAAAGGTCAGGGCATGGACCCTAATCGCCGTTACTGGTTTCCAGTCATCGGCTACAACTACCGCATGACGAATATGCAGGGCGCCGTTGCCCTTGCTCAACTAGAAAACATCGAGTGGCACCAGGCACAGCGCCAACAAGTGGCGCAGTGGTACGACAAACACTTACAGGATTTGACTGACCACATTGTTTTGCCCGTCGAAAAACCTTACGCGCATCACGCTTACTGGATGTATTCCATTCTCTTGAAAAAAGGTGGAGAAGCTGAACGCGATGAATTGATGAAACGACTGGCTAAAGAGGGTGTAGAAACTCGTCCACTCTTTTATCCGCTGCATATCATGCCGCCTTACGAACAATTGCACAAAGACACAGCTGCACAACTTACTGCCACCACTAAGGGCAAATCTTATGACGCAACACTTCCTGTTGCCACCAGTTTTGCCGCACGAGGCATGAATTTGCCCACGCACGCTAACATGGATGAAGACGATGTACAGTACATCGCCGCTTTGATCAAAGAAAATATAAAAAATCTGAGAGCCTGATTTGAAGATACTCGTTGCCAGCACTCATGTGCCGTTCATTCGCGGTGGTGGCACAATGATTGTCGAAGATCTCGCAGCCGAGCTCACCGAGCGCGGACACGAAGTAGACATCCTGACCTTGCCTTTCTGGTCGGTTTGGGACGAGATGGTGGAGCAGATGCTGGCATTGCGTCTAATTAATGTACAAAAACGTGCAGACCGACTTATATGTATTCGCACGCCAAGCTATTTGCTCGAACACGAAAACAAAGTGGCATGGTTCATTCATCACCATCGCGGCGCCTATGACCTCTGGGGAACTCCTTTTCAGGACATTCCGAACTCCAAGGAGGGCTTGAAGGTTCTCGCCAGCATAAAGACAGCAGACAATCGTTCTTTGCGCGAAGTAAAAAAACTTTTCACAAATTCGCAAGTGGTATCAAAACGTCTGAGCAAATTCAATCAGCTTGATTCAACGGTACTCTATCCGCCCTTACGCTATGCAGAAAGATTTCATTGCAAAAACTACGGTGACTATATTTTCTACGCCAGCCGAATAGCTACACCAAAACGGCAAATGCTCGCAGTCGAGAGTATGCAATTTGTTAAAAGCGATACCCGACTGGTGATCGCTGGAAGCCCAGACGAGCCTCAAGCTCTTATAGAGTTGCAAGAACTAGTTAAGCGCCTCAAATTGAACGGTCGGGTGGAGATCAGAGGCAATTGGATTTCTGATGAAGAGAAAATCGATTTATTTGCTGACGCCCTCGGCAGTCTCTACATTCCACTGGATGAAGACTCATACGGATATCCCACACTTGAAAGCTTTCAATCTCTGAAACCAGTAATCACGTGCACTGATTCTGGTGGCACTATGGAAATTATGGAGGACGGTGTAAACGGCTTCATTTGCGCACCGACGCCTGAAGCCATTGCAGTTGCCATCGATGCGCTTGCCGCTGACCGTGCGGCAGCTGCAAAAATGGGACAAGCCGGATTAGCTCGTATGCAAGCTATGAATATCTCCTGGGATTATGTATGCGAACAATTAGTCTCGTGATGGCGGTTAGATAAGATGAGCATACTAATCAAAGACAAAATTGCTGTGATCACGGATTGCAATCCTTTTGAATCAACGCCTCAGCAACGCCTCGCTGAAGAGTTATGCCTTCGTTTACAACAAATGGGGCACGACTCCTATGTAATAAAAGTACCAGTGGACTGGCGCAATGGCGACGCATTGATGCAAAGCATTTTGAGTTTACGTCTACTCAAAGTAATGAACTCAGACGCGGTGGTAGCAGTTGATTTTCCAACAGCGATCGTGCAGCACCACAATAAGTATGCCTGGATTACGGACACGACCGAAAACATCGCCAGACAACGTTTCGAAGCGGCTCTAGCCGAAGCGCCAGCTTCAGAAATAGTAGACGCCGAGCAAACTCCCCACCGCCTAACTGTGATTCAAGATCTGCTTGTAAAGATTGAAAACTCTTATTTGTCGGAGTGTAAGAGATTGATCTACTGTCACAATGCTCTTTTAAGAAGCAATGACAGCAAAGACCGAGAAAGCGAGGCGGAATTCTCCAACCTGACTAACCTGCTTAAAAGCGCGCTGAGTAAATTAACTGCAGATTCGGACGTGGAAGAGGCACCGCATTTGCAAAATCTTTTAATTCCTGCATTCGAAAAAACTGATGAATACTTAGCTCGCTTACCGTGGGAGCCGATCTCGAGGTATCTCACCAGAACGCTGGAGATTGAGTGATGCCGCAGACTATTATTTGGTCAACGACAGCCGAGAAGTTTGAACAACGAAAAAAAGCCAGCAGCGCTCTATCAAAACTGTACGAAATCGAGTGGCAAGTGCTAGAAAGCGCGCAGCCACCATTGATGGTTCCGAAATCGGAACGCAGTTTCTCGTCGTCGGTTATTTACTTATTTGAGTTAGACTCAGATTTCGCTCTCGATCAATGCAGACTTGTACAGCAAACGTTCAAATATAGTCAAAAAACCACACGAGCTTTTCTGCTTATTGGCTTACTGACCGAGTCAAACATGCCAAATCGCTCAACGTTGCAGGAATGGTTGCCAATTCTCGACGGCGTTATGACACAAAGCACGGCTTTAGCCGACGAACTCGCTATGATGTTTAGTGATACCCCCATCAGGTATGTACCACTACCAGTGACACGTTTGCATCCAGAGCAGCAGTTTTTTATCGACAGCTTTTCAGTGTTTATCAATGCAGTAAAACTGGCAAAAGTCGGTTTAACTGCGATGAAGAAAGTAAGCGATGAACTGCTATATCTTAGCGTCGACGATGATGCGTTGGTAATCGACTCAGTCGCCGAAGTACTCACCCATCTCTGCTGGTTCCAAGCCTGAAGGCAATCTACTGAGAATCGAAAGATTCTATATCTCCAGGCTATTTTCGACGCGTCTCAAAAGATGCATAGAAATCCGATCAGCGCTATCAATTTTCTTGTCTTTTAGAGCCACTTCAATGAGGTAATGTAATTCGTCAACCGTTTTTGCATCTAACGCTGTAACATCATGAGACCGAAGAAAGTCTAAAGCTGTCTTAATCTTCCGTCGCCGCACCATGTCTCCAGACATTGCGATTGCAACGCCAGCAATACTGGTTGGTATGGTAGAGAAAGCAACAAACAATCTGAGCACATCCCGCATGGCACGAACGCTTTCAGAAGACAACCCGAGACCGATTCCTAATAACTGAATAATCGGCAGCGTCAGCAATATGGCGAAGAATAAAGTGCTTATGCTGAGGATAAATTGACTGCTGCATATGATGGATTTCGCGTCGTCTTGCCTGCCATGGCAAAACAGCCTTAATTGCCGACACCAGAGAACCGGTAGAGCAAGAGACACACTGATGCACATATTGGTAAATGCCGGAATCATAATATGAAGATCGTTCAGCGGCATGCGAACTTGCCAGAATAAATGGGAATTGCACCAGATGAAGATGCCGCTGCCAGAAGCAGTACACAGAAGATAGGTCAAGATTTCCGAACGAACACTCTGCAATGTCGTCATGTTTCTGACCGACACTGCATCGGCGTGTTCGATCCTGGGTTGGCTCTGGTCTACACAAATAGCAGGAATCGCAGGTTGCGCTGGCCATGGATAACAGCATTTTTCGCGGGCAGCAACGACTAGCAAACCCCACAAAATCATAGTGGGCACGGCAATAGCAATCGTCACGGAGTCGAGTATATAGAATATATTCATGACTTAACTTTATCATGTCGGATGATGGCAACAGTGAAACTTCACTTCAGACTCGCAATCTTAAATAGAATCGGCGAGTGGAGCTTCAATTTGGCGTGCGACAATATAACCATCGACGTTAAAAGGAAATTTGAAAGTGGCAAAAGAATCGAACCAAAAACCTGTTCTGATCAGAAGAGCATCGCATGATGATGTGCAAGCCATTCTTTCTGTCATTGCACCTTACGTCGCTGACGGAAAAATTCTGCCACGCACAGTAACTGAATTAAGCGACTTGATTGACACATATTTTGTCGCAGAAGTAGAGGAAAAGATCCTCGGTTGCGTGGTGCTGGAAATTTATTCAAAAAAACTATGTGAAGTCAGAAGCTTGGCTGTATCTGCTGAAGCACAAGGTCTCGGCATTGGTAAAAAACTTGTCGCGGCCTGTGTGGCTCTGGCTAAAAACGAAAACATAATGGAAGTAATGGCAATATCTAGCAACGAAGAGTTTTTCCAATCATGCGGATTTGACTTCACTCTTCCGGGCGAAAAGAAAGCTCTGTTTTTATTGCCTTAACGATTACTAGACACCATATGACTGATGTTGAATTTTTATGTTGCATGACCAATCAGATTATATAGTTGGCACCACTGAAGCCAAACCGCAGGTATTTTCAATAACCTGACTGTTCCATTGGGTTCCTTCAACAAGCGCCTGGGCTGCGGCAAAGGTTTTTAGGCTTCAAATAATTGTGTTATACTTGAAGTGGTAATTGCGCAATTGCGCAAATGGAGGCAGCGTGTTAATAGGTAACTTACCAACTGATGTACAAGAAGAAGAACTATTGGCAATTTTTAGCACGGTCGGAAAAGTATCGAAAATCTTGATTCCGAAAGATAAAGTAGGCAAGGCAATGGGATTCGCGTTTATAAGCATGGCCCAACAAAAGAAAAATGCTGAAGCTGTCGCAGCTCTGGACAAATCTGAATTTAGAGGACGGCTGTTAAGTGTAAGTTTAAAAAGGAGCGAGCCCCAACGTTCGTCGCTTTTTCCTTTCATTTGGAGTTAGGCAGTCATATTCATTGCATGATTTATCAAGACAAAGAACTCTTCTGTATCGCTTGTAGGCTGATGTTTGTATTTTCATCAGAAGAGCAAAAGTTTTTTGCCGCTAGGGAATTATCAAGTGAACCCAAGCGCTGCTCAAATTGCAGAATGAGAGCAAAGATGGAAAGAAATGGTGTAGATTCTGCACGGTTTACTCAAATAGATTGCGATGGTTGCGGGTTCATAACTGGCGTGCCATTTAAGCCTAAAGGCATTAGACCGGTGTATTGTCGTACATGCCTTTTAAAAAGCCGAACAAACGACTAAGGACTACGAAATACCAGACAACAACTCCACCACTTCCATTTACGCAACTTAGTGCAACTTAGATCTGAGATAGGATTACAAACCACAAATAACACCAAAAGCAAATTGCTTATTGCAAATGATGCGAGCATTCTGAACTATCGCGTAGAAGCATATTTGCACCCTTGCGCTCGCTTTCAACTGGTATATACTGTGGTTCATCCCTGGACTGTTGAGCCTCATGTCGCCAAATAGATCACGAACTAAAAAAGTCATACCTCTTGCGGTGAGCGTCGAGAGGCTGGTCGAATTCAAATCCGAGTTCTTTAAGGCTCTTGCGCATCCAATTCGCATCCGAATTTTGGACGAACTGCGCGCCGGCGAACAAACGGTCTCAGACCTAAAACAGCAGCTGAACTTGGAATTTCCAAATGTCTCTCAGCAACTTTCTGTTCTGAAAGCGCAAAAAATAGTTGTCACCAGAAGGCAAGGAAACAATATCTACTATTCCTGCGTGGATCCAACTATTTTTAAACTGCTAGACGTAGCAAAGAAAATTTTCAGTAATCAACTTGTCGAAACGCAAGAAGCTTTAAGCCAACTATATCCGAGCCAATCGCCGACAAAACGGTAAGACCTAATAATGTCTAGATCTGACATTCGTTTGCTTAGGTATTCGCTTTGGTAAAAACTCATTTTAATGTTTTTTCGAACAGTACAAATAATTCAACAGGTGCACCAACCGACCTTTCAATAGCACTTGAACATCAGGGTCGTGAAAGCAGGATCTAAGTTCATGATGACTGAATAACTTAGATACGCGTTTACCCATCACTTGAACGCATCGAGAGTGCCTGAAATAAGCCATTATCTTCATCCTGCCAACTAATAAACGGTGATGAATAATTCTCGATGACACAAATTGCAGTTATTACTTCTTCCACCCAAGATAAGCCAGTTTCTAACTCCGTTAGCTCACGATCTTCGAATTTGTTTTTCATATCCACTTCATTTCTCATATCTAAATGCTTTCACTTTTGCACAAGGTTGTAGATAATTTCCGCACCGACAATTGTCGTTGCGATAGGTCTAAATCCAAGTTCCCAGACAACAGGATCTTATAACAAATTGCGCAAATACGCAATTAGATCTAGGTCTAAATTAGGGAAGCACGCCAATGGACAGCAAGCGAGCTTGCTTATGGCAAATTCTTGGACGAACATGAAATAGTTGTAGTAAGGCTGGTACTTTGAACTAGACGGAATTTGCGCCGTTTTAGCATTGCACTTAATTATCAGCTCCACGAGCTGCTCAGGCTGATTTAGCTTGGCTATAATTGCCTCTATCTGCTGAACGCTCTGCGCGCTCCCCTCTTGGGCTGACGCCTCGTTTGGATATTGCTTTTCCTGACCCGCGTAAAGAGCGGCGTCGGCAAAAGCAATCATCACTGCTTGATCGGTGGCAAACTAGGGCAAGCCAAGTTCGCCAATGCGATAGCGAAAAAAACGCGTGTGAAATCGACCTTATTTTTTAGATGAGATTTGCATACGACAAATTTTAGCAGTTTTCCCAGTCTTCTTTAAGAATCGTGTGGTCCCGCCATGCGGCAATGCCTGCAAAACGAAGACCACAGGACCTCAAATCAATGCCTCGCAAACCGAAGGTTTGGACATTCCAAATCTGCCAAAGTACGGCGCATGCAGAACAAATTCACTTCTACATTTTGTCGTGGTCTTCTTTCTGCTTCAGCTTAGCCACTTTGTCATTGAGTTTCTCAATTAATTCGGTGAGCTTCTCGCGGTCCTTAGAGGTCAAATCATTAGCCAGGGTCAAATAGACCTGGTATTGCTGCGCTGATTCGCTCAGAGTCGCTACAGAGTCTTTTGGACCGTCTTCTAGCGCTTCAGCTAGACCGAATCTCGCATCCGGCAACACAGGATTATTGCTTAGGACTTCTCTGTATTTGGCTATGGCTCCGTCCCATTGCTTTTTTTTAGCCAGCTCATTTGCTATCTTTAGCGATTCAACAGCAGTTACACGAAGTTGAGCCACCTGCTTGAGACCGCGCTGCACGCGGTCCGGCGATGCGTTCAACGACTGCGCTTTTTTGTAAGCGGCATCAGCACAATCAAGCGATTTGATCATTACGGCAATATCGCCTAGCGCAAGAATTTGCTTGGGATCAGATTGATTGTTCAATACTTGTGTGAGCTGATCGTTTGCTGCCTTGAAGCTTCCTGCGCTCATCAAAGCCTGCGCATATGCGACTCTGTCACCATCTGTTGTTGGTGCAACAATTTTAGTTGGATCGACGACTGCACCAGAAAGTGAATTCAACTTAGCTTGAGCCAGACGCAATTCCATGTCATTGGGATTCAATTTCACAGCTTCCGCCAATGCCTTGTTGGCTGTGTCGTAATCGTTCGATTGCAACATGGCACCAACAGTGGCTTTCTGTGCTTTCAAGAATAATGCTTGGCTCAGTCCTTTGATGGCATTATTGTCGTTTGCACTCATAGACAAAATCGTGCGATAGCCTTCAATTGCCTGGTCTGGTCGTTCTAATTGCAAATTGATATCTGCAATTCGCTCACGTAAATTGAGGTCGTAAGGAGATTGTTCAAGTCCTGAACGCAAATCAGCCATGGCCAGTTCAAAGTCACCACGAGTTTGATGAATATCTGCCATCGCCAGATACGGACCAGAATTTTCTGGCTTGATCAGTGTTGATAATTGATATTGTTGCAGGGCGGCGACTACATTGCCTTGTTGCTGATAAGCCTGACCTAAAGCCATTCTAACCGGCCAGCTATTAGGAAATTGATACAACGATGTATTCAGCTCCTTAATGGCTTCATCTAACTGTCCTTGCTTGAGCAAAGCGGCACCAAGGCCGAAGTGTGCACTAGAATTACCGGAATTGAGAGCGATCGCTCTTTTGAAATTCTCTGACGCTTCAACCAGACTTTTCTGGTCGAGTTTGATGCTACCTAATGATGAATAACCATATGACAGATCTGGATCAAATCGAACAGCCGTAGCCAGTTCGGAAGCTGCCTGGTCGAGTGAACCTTGTTCTTTCAAAACCATTCCAAGAGCCAAATGCGCTTCAGCATTAGCCGGTCCAAGCGTGCATGCTTTGGTGGCATAATCTTGCGCGGCCTTCAAAGCAGAGTCTTTTTGCGAGCGAACTGTATTATTCGAAGATTGCAGTCGATTCAACATTACTGTTGCTTTGCCGGCATAGGCATTCGGGTTGTTCGGATCAATAGCTAGTACGCGATCAAATAGAGCATCAGCTGCATCGAGCTTGAATTCGTTTGCTTGAGCCAGTCCCAGACCGAGCGTTGCTTGAACGTCTTGTGGATTTGAAACAAGCGCATCGCGACATAAACCCTCAGCGTCAGCCCATTTTCCTTGGGACAATAATTTTTCAGCAACGGCCATGTCCGTTTTCACGTGTCCACTAATGAGCTTGGTTTGAGGGGCGCTTGTTGTCGTAGCCGTTGTCGCAGACGCAGAAGATTGTGTGCCTGGTACTCCTGGCACTTGAGCTGAAGATGGCAGCCCACTTCCGGAAACAGACGCGGTAATGGCCACCGTGAAACTCAATGACAGCAGTGAGAAACACTTGTTGTTTAGAAACATATTCAACTCCAGACTATTGCGAATTTCAAAAGCCTAGCATGAAAAGAATATTGATGAGGTCATTCTTGCGTGTCGTAAAGCATGGCGTATCGGCCGATGATCATTAAAGTACGCTTGCTGTATTGATCGCGAAGCGGCAAACCGTCCGCACCAGCACCCCAGATGACAAAAATGTTTTGATTGTTGGAAATCGCTGTGATAGTGCCCGGTGGTTCTTGCCAATCCACGGGTGGGTCCGAGCGCCAGCCCTGTATTTCCAATTCGGTCAGACTAGGGTCGAAAATCAAATGCACTCGATCTAGTGTCGTCCCTGTGTCTGAATTCAATTCGCCCGTAACCGGTCCAAGCTCGGGCTGCGCGTATAGAGGATCAACGTCAAGACCGGGCGCCAAACGAATTGAGCGGGGGTTGTAAGGTGCCAGAGGAATAAGTTGATTGAGTTGCTCTTTGGCGCCCTTCATCTCATCGCCTTCTTCAGGAAAGCGATGATTGAGCATGCAGTACATATTCACCCACTGCGATATTTTAGTCATTTGATCGTACATGCGCGCATCTTCGCTTGCTCGCATCACTTGATCGACGGTTTGATTCTGCGCGCTCACCGATGTATTGAAGCACGTCAAAAAGCAGAACAAAACCACAGTACTCAGCCCGTAAAGCCGTCGTATTGATCGTTCATGAGAAAGCGATAAAGCCACTGTTCACCAATTGAGCTGCTTGGTCAGGATTTCAAAATTGAGCGCGTGATATGAGCACATTCATCGTCTCATGTTTTTCAATTTCAGAAGGCGTCACGGGCTTTAGTCCCGCGGTATCTTCATCGATAGCATAGATTTTAAAATCCAGTTCAGTCAATTGAGCGAAAAAGTCGCCGAGGTCGATGCCCGATCGCTGGAAATGCGACGGCGACATTTCCATAACAATTTGAATATTGGCATTTTCCCGAATCACTCTTTGCATCCCTTTGAAGACCAGAGGTTCTGCGCCTTCAACATCAGCTTTGACCAGATCCACGCGACTGCCTTCTGGAAAAAACGAATCAAGAGAACAAGCGTCAACATCGACCGACGAAATGCTTTGCGATTCAACATTGAAAGTCGGGAAAATAGAATTTTCTGGACTGTGATTAAAGGAGTAAAGCTTAGTTTTTTTGGGCTTGTCGATTACAACCATCGGTATAATTTGAACGCTACGTGCGCCAGAAAGTGTCGCCGTATAACGCAAAGCAGCAGCCATGTCTGGCGTTGGCTCAAACGCGTACACCATACCATCAGCTCCAACAGCACGAGACATTGCAATTGTGTGAATACCACAATTGGCACCAACATCCACAGCCACATCGCCTGGCTTTAGTAGTCTGCAAATCACATCTCTGGTGCCAGGCTCGATGAAATCAGGACCATGTTTTTCAATATACGAAATCAAACCAGCATCGTTCGATGGGATAACAAGATCAATTAACGCAGATTTAAACAACACAAATTTGCTTTCGGCAATATACGACGGTTGCTTCTTAATTTGAACGCTGAGTGCGTCAATACGATATTTTATCGCCGCATCTAAATCGCGTCGGTTGCGATCGCTCTCCTTTTTCAAGGCAATTTTCAAATCATCTAGTTCGGCCATTACGATCAAATGATTGCTTTGAATGATGCTTTCAATTCGTTGCAAAAAGACATCACGAGTACTTCGAGCTGCCTTTTTTATTTCGGACAGGCGCATCTTGTGTTTAATAACATTGGTGATGTGGGTCAGCCGACTCTGCTGGTCTGTCATTCTTCAACCCCCACGAGTTCTGGTACAACTGCTGTAAACTCGTTAGAAGCGATTTTTTCCAGAGCATCAACCCATTGCTGATGCACCGATCGATCAGACAGTTTCTCCAGAATAACCTTCTGACTGCTTCTAATTGCACTAATCAATTCTTGATCGCCACCAAGTACTCGTTTGGCCTTCTCGTTCATTTCTTCGGCAGTGCTACATTGCCCCGGCAAAGCACTACCAGCAAGACGTTCTAACAGTCCTCCATCTTTGTAGATTACTGGTGTTCCAATAATCATCGCCTCAAGTGGCGAGTAATGAAGATGTCTGGGCTCGACAGAGGGATAAATCATCAAGCGCGCGTGTTGATAAAGAGAATACAAGTCTGCATCTGGCATATAGGGCAACACTCGATCATCATCCGGGCGTTTAATCTGACGTCCAAATATCTCCATAGGCAGCAGTTTGAAGTCGTTGACTATGTTGTTATAAATGTTTCCGTAGTATGCACTGTCGACGATATTAGGACAAAGAAAAAGTGCTTTTTCAGAATCTCCGATCCAGGTATCTTCGTATTCGAAGAAATCGCCCGGCAATCCAACTGGCAAATTCAGTGCTTTTGCCTGAATGGCTGGATGTTCTATCTCACATAAATTGTCAAAAGCCTGACCGAACCAGAATTTGCTCGCGCCACGCTCGATGCGATCGATGAGAATTGGAGCGTCAATAGCAAGAGGAATAAAATCACTGTATCGGGCCGGATTTTCTCGACCAAAAACACGAGCCACTGTAGCGCCATTGAATTTTCGAATTGCTTCAAATAGTGGCGTCGTATACCCCGACCACGACGTAATCAGGAGCTGAAAATTTTCATTGAGAATATCAGTCAGAGTTGCCGACCAGGTCTCGTCGTAAAACGAATGCCGGTTCAAATACTCAATAACGTACGGATCCAGCGATAGTGTGGAATCCCAGGAATAATCAACGACAGCGCTGCGGTAGCCAGGATCGTTCGGAATAATCTTGGGCGAATAAACCTCATAGCCAAATGAGCGCAACAGCGACAATTCAATTGGCATGAGAGTCTTATGATTGACTATCCAGAGGCATCTTTTCAGCAAAATAGCACCTATTCCAAATGACACTATTAGACTATCTCAATCGGCAACTGAGAAAAATGCCTTAACAGCATTTCAGCATTCTTAAGTTACAAAATAATGTGTTTGTCAAAGTCGCAGTCAGGCGTGTAACAGGGGCTAATCGTCACTTTGAAATTGCGCAAACGGGCTCTAACACAGTTTCGCTTTAAACCATAAAACTGCAAAGCGTTCCAGTCCCTGGGATACAGCTGAACATCAATGGTCTTGAGTTCTTTCATATCCCAAGTTCTCAAGAGCCCGTCGGACACAAAGTCTTGCCAGTCGTCTGCAAGCGAGACATGAGCCGGCATTTCAGCATGCCGCCAGTAACCGATTGCATCATGCACGAGACAATTCATAGCCGCCTGATTACCTCCGCCAAGCCTTTTAGCTTGCCCGTGAACACTCACATAGTATCTTCCGGAAGCTGGATTCACAGGCAGCTGAAATTTACGCTTGCGTTCATCATCACCGGCTAAATCCGATTGATCCAGCAAAACCTCGCCGTTAATTTCCGGCTTCGCTTCTAATTCACCTCTTGGTTTAAGGGTAACCGAGCGTAATTTCTTCTCTTCTGGATCTTTTAAATCCTGCAGTGTAGTGAACAGCAACTTGATTCTCACGCTGGCATCAAGTGTGCGGGGAATATTGTCTCGATTGCGAAAAACAAATTTTTCGTGGCCGAAGCTTTTAGCACATTTGACTGGATCCTTTGGACGCCCATCAAGACTGAGTGGATTCATAAACATGCGCTCCAGACTAAACAGCAACAGTGAAGGCAGATTGCGCTCGCCGACAGAATCTCCAAATATCATGCAATGGCCATCAGTTTGACTGAGCGAAAATTGATTCTCGCCTTCCTTGAGCAGACTGCGTGGTATCACGGCCGCGCGCCATACTCGGTAGGAGCCGTAGCTTGGTTTAAAAGAATAGCGAGCACAGGTCATCAAACAGTCTTTAACGATGCGACTGTAGAAGCGAGTGTCGAATTCATATATCGGCAAAAGATAATCGTTTAAATGCTCGCCGTTAACGATTACTCTGGTATTACTGGAAATTCCAGAGCCATCAACTAGAAGCATTACTGTATCTAAATTCTTCGGCACATGCTCAGCGTCTAGGCTAATTTGTCTGGTAATAGATTCGTGAGCGCTCAACGGAAAAACACGCTCGCCATAATCGAAACTTTGCGCGTAATACAATCCACAAAGAATAGAAACAAAACTAACCACCACGGTCGCCCCAACTACGTACTGGGCTTGCGTCAAAGTTCTGGCTTTGAGCAAAGCAATCGCTGCAAAAACCGCAAGTAGTGGCACGCAGGTCATCATGTAACGAGGATTCGGTTGGACGATGGCATAAATCAGGTGCCCCGCCACAAATGTCATCAAAATCAGGCAAGCACTCCACTGTTCACCCAATAACTTTCTACGAAAGACAAAACAACTGACAATGCCCGAGACAGCCGCTCCAAGCAGCATCAAGTGATAAGCAAACTGCCAGGCAGAATTCAGACCAAAGACCGAATCTTTAAAGTCATTCCAGGGAAAAATGAAGAGCTTAAAAGCCTTTTCGGCGAAAAAACGCAGATAACCAATTTGATCAGCTTTGTACAGCCCGGCTGCGCTCGCTACAGGATTATCGAGATCGAAGACTTGTTCACAAAAAGGACCGCGAATAATTACTGGCACGCCACCAGTTTCTCGATCGCAACCGAGTCCCAGATTCAAACCCGGTTCTCTATCAGCACCTATAAGCATCGTCCCCATGGTTGCTTTAGTAAAAAGCGCCCATGGGCTCAGAGCCAAAATGAATCCGGTACAAACACAAAGCAGAAACTTCTTACGATCGGAAAATACTGCCAGGCGCATCACTAGGGCAAATAGCAAAGCTACAGCGAGAGCGCTTTTAAGCATGAAAATAACGATTGTCAAAACACCCAGTACCAGCAAACGAAGAAACGCTGGTTTTTGTTCGATAATCAACAATGCAAACGCTAGAACAAGAGGCACTGCAAGCGGCTCTGTCAGGAATCGCTCGCTTTGCAAAAGAGCTGGCGGGTAAAACATCCACAAAGATGCAGCGAGAATTGCCACCGCACGATTTTGGGCGACCTTGTTAGTAAGGAGAAAAACGAGGGCAACGGCTAGCCCGTGGAAAATGCATTCGATAAAGATGAAGTATTTGGCGAAGTGGGCAGACGGCACCTCCTTTGCAAATAAGAAAAAAGGAGCAAAAACGTTGACCAGCACCGGTCCATCGAGACGGATACCATCTAAGAAGACCTTATCGGTGAGCAGCGCCGGTTGAAAATGACCGTTTAGAAGAGCCTTTTCAAAGCTCACTACCGGTAGCATCACTTGCAAATAATGAGCAGAGTCAAAAAGGAACGTTACCGGAAAATGCTCGGTTGCAAAATTATGCACCACGCTCAATAGCGCGGCTGTAATTACAAGACCAAGAGCAATCAATAAGTCTTTACGGGACATCAATGGGGGTCCGTCGGATTCGGCAGATCATGCACTTCTTCATCTTCGACGCCGGTTAACGCTTTTTTGGCAATGGCAAAAGTGTCGGGTGTAAGCGACTGATGGATTGGCTCTTTGGCAAGCCACTTAATTTGTAGCCCCTTAAACTGATCGGCAGTGAGTGGATCGATAAGTTGGATTCTTTGTCCATCGAACGACAAAAATATGACCTGATTCCAAGGAATGAAACCATGCCCAAAATCAATCGCGGCATGCTTAACACCCCTTTCATTCACAGTAATAAACCAGTGCGGATGGTTTTCGATGTGGTCAGGAAGATAATCAGGAATGATGCGCAAATGCAGATTGCCCAGATTGAAAGCCGTCTCCACGAACATATCGAGCAGGTATTGTGAAACGTTCCAATTGCAATGATCCAGGCGCACAACGAAGTAACGATGCGCTTGCCCAGGCAAAATGTACCAGCGCAGTCCCTGCGCTAAGCGACGCTCAAAAGCAGTTTGAGTAACAAGCATTTTGTTGTATTGAAAGCCCATTAGGACAGCGGCGCTAAACAACACACTAAAAGACAGCGCCATCACCTGGCGAGTAAAACGAAAATTAAATCGTTGGAGAATCTGGGAGACACTCAAAATAACGCATGCAAAAAGACATGGACTGACAAACTGCCCAATCATTCTTACTCGAGTGCCAGGCAGCCAAAGATGACTGGTTGATTCAACCAGAATGGTGGGTAAGCCGACTGCCAAAATCAAGGCAAACAAATTGACTAGAAACGTTCCCGTTGATTTTGTCTCGCTCTCAAGATTTTCTGACACACGGTCTTTGAGAGCTCTATTCAAGAAAAAGAACGCAACAACCGAAAGCAGCACAAAGAGCCCGTATAAAGCTACAGGTGTCCATTCTCTAGACATAGCCATGAAAAAATTCGAATAGTCATTTTGCCAAACGAAGTTCCACACAGAGGCGATAAATTGATCTTTGATTCGCTCTAGATGAATGTGATAATAGTCAACAACTGGCTTTGACGCGGTCGTCCAGGTAAGTAAATAAATTCCGAGCAAGGCAAGAAACGGAAAAGCGTCAACGCATGCATTCTTGAATTTTTGCGATAACGGTTCACCTGTTTGCTGAGTCAAAGCAAGAACGAAATTAGCTCCAACTGCGCCACTCTGCAGAGTGTAGCTAGTGAACGAAATAAAATATAGCACCAGACTCAGTGCCTGAAAAATACTCTGCCTGCGTCCTTGCTCCAGAAATTGCTGATAGCACAATACAGTCAAAAGAGTGCATGTCAGTGCCATGAGGAAATTCCACATAATTTGCTCGATATAGAAATACGAGAAATTCCAAAATAAAATCAATACCGCCGTAGCCAGACAGAAGGCTCTGTGCTTGGCTCCGCCAATTTTATCTAGTAAAGCAAAAGTGACTGCGGCTAGAATTGGATCGACCATCTTGCGCACAAGATAAATGCCGAACTCAGAAGACATGATTATTGGTGAAACAGCCATGTACCACCATGGACTGAGAGGATTGCGGTCATTCAAATGCCAGAAAGCGCGAGCCACATCAGCACCGTGATTGTTCTGCAACAACGATATCCAGACTCTGTCTTCTCCCATTGGCCAGACTTTAAAACCAAAATTCTGGTGACACAGTTGCAAAACAAGCAACACCGAAAGATTGATCAACCAGCAACCCACAATTATGCCAAGACATTTTTTTACTGTGAGGGGACCGCGTGAAATTGCCTTCTCAACTTCGACATGAGAATTTGCTTCGGGCTGCATTTTAGGAAACAGGCTGCGCATGAAAAATATTGTAGCGATGCGGTTTACAAGAAGCCTGAGATTGAATTTAAAAGCGTGCCCTCACCAGGAGGACACGCTTCATACGACTGGAGATTTTACTGCCTAGACTTTGGTTGTATCCACAGGAGCCTCGTAATTTACTCCTTCGAGACCAAAGCCAAACAACTGGAGAAATTCTTTACGGTAGCCGTTAAAATCGGATATTTCTTTGAGATTCTCGGTTGAGACTTCTCCCCAGAGCTTTCTCACGGCTTCCTGAATTCTTGGGTCCATTTCCAAATCGTCAATACGGATGCGTCCTGCTTCGTCCAGCGCTGGCACATTGCCGTTATAGAGCTGCTGGGCAAAGAGGCGATAGATTTGCTCAATACAACCTTCGTGCACATTATGTTCTTTCATCACTTTAAAGAGTAAAGAAACATACAGTGGCACTACTGGAATTGCAGCACTGGCCTGGGTAACAACGGCTTTATTGATGGAAACGAAAGCCTTTACATTTTTGTTCTTGAGCGAGTTCGTAATGGCTGCAGCTGCCTTTTCGAGGTCGGCTTTGGCTTTGCCGATAGCGCCGTCGCGGTAGATTGGCCATGTAACCTCCGGTCCAATGTAGGAATAGGCGACAGTTGTAGCACCTTCAGTCAAACAATCAGCATCTTTCAATGCATCCATCCACATCTGCCAGTCCTCGCCGCCCATGACGACGATAGTGTCGCTAATTTCACGATCGTTAGCAGGCTCGATTGTCACGTCCTTAACGACTTCCTTGTCGGTATCGAGGCTCTTGGCGCTAAAAGTTGAACCGATTGGTTTCAAAACCGAGGAATATACCGTTTTCGAGGATGGGTGAACACGCTTGGGTGAAGCAAGGGAGTAAACAACGAGGTCTACTTTGCCTATGTCTTTTTTAATGGCTTCTATGGTCTGGGCTTTGATTTCGTCCGAGAAAGCGTCACCGTTGATGCTTTTCGCGTAGAGTCCAGCTGCTTGGGCGGCTTTCTCATAGGCCAGAGTGTTGTAGAAGCCGGCTGTTCCGGTTTTGCCGCCTTCTGGGGTCTTTTCGAAGAAAACTCCCAGTGTCTTTGCGCCGCCGCCAAAACCAGCGACGATACGAGACGCGAGGCCATAACCAGTGGAAGCGCCAATAATCAAGACGTTTTTAGGGGCGTTTTCAATGGGTCCTTGCTTTTTGACGTAGTCGATTTGTTCTTGCACGTGCTTGGCACAACCCGTTGGATGGGCAGTAGTGCAGATAAAGCCGCGAATGCGGGGGTTAATCACCGAGATATTGGTTTCAGCGGTCGTACTCATGACAAATTCTCTATAGCAGGGGGCTTGACGTATGAAAGGGATCTTCTCGCGTTGGCACAGAGAATGTCAAATTCCAGAAGAGCAGAGCACAACTTCATTAAGCAAGCAATTGAGAAATTTAAGTTTCAAAGGCGCACCAAGCAATAAATTTTGACAGTGCAAAACGCAGAAGAATGATACTGCCAGCGGTGCACAATTTAATATATCTGTTTTGAGAATTTATCGATACACAGCAAATGTTGTGTTTTTAGCGTTCGAAAACTCGCGGGGCAACTCAAATCGTTTGGCGGTTTTAGCAAGTTCTTTGATGCGATCTACGCGAAATACCAAAACCTCATCGAGTTCGTGACAATAGGCAATCATGCGCCACAACCCATCTTCCCGTTTTATATTCAATGGATTCAGAGTCAATGTGTCAACCGACTCTCGAGCAAAACTATAATATTGCGCGCTCACAGAGAAGTGCTCAATCAAAGCTTTCTCTAGAACCGGCAGGCTTCCGTCAATTGCATACATGGGGAAGTTTAAGCCTGAGCAATCGGCCCCAGCTTCGACGTAATCTTCCAGGCGATCATCAACTGGAAAATCATCCTCTTCATGCTCGTCGGCTCCAAGCACCGATTCGACGATGGCATTGGCCAACTCATCCGACATTGACGTGAGCTCCGGTGAAACCGCCATTGAAAGCTTGTCGATCAATTCGCGTATTAGCTCGTCACGTTCTCGCCCGTGGATTGTGACGCCAGCGACCAATTTGTCCAGAAGTCTGGCGCTTGTTAGAAGCAGAATGCCTTCGTCCTGACTGAGACTCAGGGAAAATTTATCATCCATATGCATAGTCAGTTCCTTAAAGCTCTGTCTATTTATTTAGCATACGCTCTGTAGCCGAATCGCGCACGATTTAGCTCGCACTTTCTCTAACTTACCCAGATTAACGAAGTTCGCTCGCCTGCACGGATTACGACCGATGCGTCTGCTCGAGCGCGAGTTTTACAGCTAGAACTAGACCTAGTCTACCTTTAGTCACCGCTGGCTGGTCTGTAAAAACGCGGCTGCCTTGATAAAATTTGGCGAAACACTCAGCTATTGCCGGACCAAACGGCGTGGTCGCCGGGCGCTCAGCGCGTTCCAACATTAAAATTAGACTTTTTTGTCGCATGAACAAACCAGGCTCAGTCTCGAAGCCCGCATCAAATGCCTGCTTCGACTTTTTGTATTGCAGCTTACATTCTTGCCACTCACGCTCTGAGAAAAGAGGTGGTAGCTCAATTTCATTGATCAGGTCGAAAGAAGGCTCAGTCGCGCATTTCAAAATAGAGCAACAAAGCTTGTAGCAATTTTCGCTAGCGCTATCGCTCCAAGCGTCAGGAAGCACTAGGTCCGTTTCCGAAAAGCGAGAGTGTATGTCGAGCAACACCAACGACAAGAAACCGCCGGTCAGGCTGAAGTTTATAAAACCGGGCGGGGAGACGTTGATAATGTAGTCCTCCAGCCCCTTTCGTTCTGTCATCAATGCGACAATTTTTTGCGCCCATTCAATTGCTAATAATTCCTGTCCCTTAGCCAGTCTAACGGCTATGCCGCACGAAAAGTCACCGTACTGAGGGCGCCTGCAAAACTCCACTGTAACACCAGAAGCACTCTGCTCTAGGCTAAGTACCTGCAGCTGAAGTTCATTTTTTTCAAAAAAAAGAACAAGAGCTTCTTCGACCCGAGCTTTCAATTCTTCGACGATAGCCACTAGCTGCTGATCTTTCCATTGGTCGTTTACTGCGACAAACAATAGCATAAACAAAAGCCGCACCGTAACAGTACAAGTAGTACTGAATACGGTGCGACTCAGTGATCAAGACAATTAAGTCTACATGTGGTTTGCGCCAGACATTCCTTGCGAAAGTTGAATATTGAAGGCGGTCAATTTCTTCTCGAAATCATCACAATCAACTTTTAAATAGTCGTGACTTCTAACCGATACTTCCTGAGCAGCCAGGCTGTCATATTGAGAGTTTAAATCAGCAGCCTGTGAAGCGTTGAGCCAGTTGTTGGCGATCGCTTTATCAAGCTGGGCGCGCAGATTCTGCAAGCGCTGACCGTAATTTGGACGTCCTGAGTCTAGATTGTCACGACTCGATGTCGTTGTAAAAGTCTGCGACGCATCAGCTGGACTCAAACGAGTGTAAACAGTTCTTTTTTCCAGCACTTGGTCTCTTGGAGCTGGATCGAGCACAGTCGTCCGAGTCGTGGTGGTGCTCACCGGTATATTGTAGTTACCGACCGACTGTATTGTGGTCGTAGAATTTGGTGCAATCGACATAGGGTCAATCGATGTGGTCGTCGTTTGTTGAATGACCTCATCAGCTTTTGCTGAGGACATCAATGAACAGCCAAGAACCGTCGCTACCAGCGACAGTGCTGCTGTTTTGAATAAAAACTTAGTATGCATTTTAATTTCCTCATCCGCTTTACTGAGTGAACTGACGAGACACATCCATAAGCAGTTCCAAAATTAAAAAGCTGGAGTCAGTACGGACCTAACGGTCGCTATTTACAGGAAATACACCGTTCACGCGTTGCAATAAATCTTGAACACCATCAGGTACGATATTTTGTTGAGAGCCAGGATTCCGTTCGCGTTGACGAGAAATAATTTCTTGGTTCATCATCGCTTCAAGATTGTGTTGTTGAGCCTCATTGAGCACAGAACGCTTTTTCAAAAATGTCATCATAGCAATTTGACGCAATTGATTTTGCTTTCTTTGAATCGACTCCTGCAGTGAAATCACTTCTAATTGATCGCAATGTTCGCCCAGTTTTTTTGTCAACTTCTGCTGTTCTTCAATAATAGTTGGCTTAATTTCAGTGAATTCGTGCTGCCATTGAGTCTCAATTTGAGCAATCTGTTGACTTTGGGCAGGGCTCAAATTCAATTTATCCCACCGAATATGGCATTTAGTAGCATCGGCAAACGCCGGCAGATAGCTTAAGGCCATCACGGCTGAACAGACATTGGCTGCCTTGGCGATTCTAATTGTCAGTTTGCGTCTATTGCTCGTCATACACCACTGCCTCGGCCATTTCGGCTGGTTCGGTCATAGCTGCTTCTATTAAATATGCCTCTGAACTGACAAGCTCAACGGCATGTGCCTTGGGCGCGCCCATCCACAACGCTGCCGAGCCTACAATGGCTACTACAGCGGCGGCTGAACTGGCCCAGAACATTCTTGGGCTGGCAATTTTAGCTTTCATGCCAACTTTGCCTTTTTCTACTTTCGGTGTGAAAGGCACTACCTGCAGCTGACGTTTAACGTCAGGCCAGAGATCGAAATTATCTGGAATTGCCGGGCGATAGACATCGCGGATGATGTCGCCGACAGAAGAAATCCTATCGAAGTGATTACGACATTCGGCACAGTCGAGCAAATGTTTGGTGATGCTGCGATGACGCAGGGTCGGTACTTCCTGATCGGAATACGACGATAACTCACCTTGAATGAGAACGCAGTCTTCATTCAAACGTGCTTTGACGGCTGGCCACAAATCAATTTTGATGCTATCCGGCAATTCAAGCGCTTTGGCAATCGATCGACTGGTGTCGTTCAACTCCTTATATGCACTCATACAGGGTAAACACTCTTTTGTATGTCTGCTCACGCCTTCGGTCGCTGCAGGTGTCAGTTCATGATCTATAAAAGCGGACAGATCGTCTTTGACCAATTCACAAACTGGCGGTAGTAGGGATTCTAAATCATTCCACAAATCGATTTCGGGCATCGAGTCAACTTTCATATTCTCAGCAAGGAACTGATTGAGACTCTTTAACGTCTGCAACTCAGATGAACAAGGTTCGCAGCCATTTATATGAGTTTGGAAGTCGGCAAGTACTTTAGGTTCGAGCTGACCGTCCACAAAAGCTGATAGCTCAGTGCGGTAATCTAGGCATACGTCGTCCATCTAGCTGGTCACCTCGCTAGGGGCAGGCTTGTTTTCAAGGTAAGGTTTCAACAATTCCTGCAGTTTTGTCCGAGCACGAGCGATCCGGGACTTGACAGTTCCCATTTCGGTTTTGGTTATCACCGCTATCTCTTCGTAGCTGAGACCCTCCACTTCTCGTAAGACGATGGACGTTCTAAACTGTTCCGGCAGACGCATCATCGCCTTGCGGATAACATCATTCATCTCATTGCTCAGCAGCTTTTCATCAGGCTGCATGTGGGTGTCGGTGACATCTTGAGTCACATGCGAGTCGCCTTCTTCGTCGCCTGACTGCGCTTCGTCCATTGAAACTGTGGGCAAACGCCTGGGGCGCTTCCTTAATTCGTCATAGAAAAGGTTGGTGACTATTTGAGTGAGCCATGAACGAAAAGACGAAGGATTGCGCAAATTATTAATCGATCGGTACACACGAATAAAAACTTCCTGGGCAAGATCCGCCGTGTCGGTCCAATCGGGTGCCAATTGATACAACAATGCATATACCGTGCGCTGATGTCGTTTGACTAATTCCTCAAAGGCGGCTGGTTCCCGCCGCTGACAAGCAAGAACTAGGTCGCGGTCGCTTTTCTGACTGTAAGCTGTGGCCATGCTTCTACAAATCCTGTTTTTCGGATGCCCGGGCGCCTGCAATATATACTTTGATTACACTGTCCAGCAACTTCGCTCTCTTAGCGAGATCGAGTTAGGCTGTAATATCCTAGCATCGGAAAGCGCTGTTTATCATTGACACCTTGTATTCGTTTAATTCGAGACAAATGAAAAGTGATAGCATAACCTGGTTAAATGGAAGTGAAACTGGCTCAAGCAGTAGTTTCAAACGACAGTTGTATAAGTAGGGAGCGTCACATTGGCTAACAGTTATCTTTTCACCTCGGAGTCAGTCACTGAGGGGCACCCGGACAAAATATGCGATCAGATATCTGATGCAGTTCTAGATGCAATATTGACTCAAGATCCGACCGCACGCGTCGCCGCTGAAACTTCCGTTTCTACCGGTTTAGTTTTGCTCTTTGGCGAAATCACAACAACTGCGCAGATTAGCTTTCAAGACCTGATTCGCAATGTCATAACCGAAATTGGCTATACAGGATCAAAAGGTGGCGGTTTCGATGCCAACTCCTGCTCGATTTTAAATGCTGTAAATAAGCAGTCACCTGACATTGCCAGTGGTGTCACTAATGCCCTCGAAGAACGCTCTACCGATGGCAAAGAAATAGGCGCCGGCGACCAAGGCATGATGTTTGGCTTTGCTTGCAACGAAACACCGGAACTGATGCCTCTGCCCATCTCACTGGCACACCGCATTGCACTGAGACTGTCTGCCGTCAGAAAAAATGGCACACTGAAATATTTGAGGCCAGACGGCAAAACCCAGGTCACTATTGAATATAAAGATGGTAAACCAGTCCGTGTCGATGCTATTGTCATTTCCACCCAACATGACGAAGTTGTTGATGGTAAAGCCGACAATGACGCCATTCAAGCTCGAATCGCCGAAGACTTAAAAGCCTATGTAATTCAGCCGTGCTTTAAAGAACTTGGCGTTAAGCCGGACGAAAAAACCCGCTATCTCATTAATCCATCTGGTCGATTTGTCGTAGGCGGTCCACAGGGAGACGCCGGTCTAACCGGACGCAAAATCATCGTCGATACCTATGGCGGCTATTCCCGTCACGGTGGCGGTGCTTTCTCCGGCAAAGATCCAACCAAAGTCGACCGCTCTGCCGCTTATGCTGCACGACATATTGCTAAAAATATTGTCGGCGCGGGTCTTGCTGACAAGTGCGAAGTTCAAATTGCGTACGCCATCGGCGTCGCTCATCCCGTTTCTATAAATGTAACTACATTTGGTACAGGCAAACATCATGACGATGAATTGACCGAAATTGTCAAACGTCTGTTTGATTTACGTCCACGTGCCATCATCGACGATTTCGGTCTGCGCGATTTGCCGGCTAAACATGGCGGTAAGTTCTACCAGAACGTGGCTGCCTATGGACACTTCGGTCGCCCAGACCTGGAGCTGCCATGGGAAAAATTAGACCGGGTTGAAGACCTTAAAAAAGCCTTCGCTAAAGCAACTACAGTCTAGTTCTTAAAAACTGCCCGCGAAAAAGCTGGTTGTCGTTATAATAATTGGCAAACGGGCGTTAGCTCGTCGGGCGCTTTTGCCTAGAGATACCCTTGTGCAGGAAGTTTATGGTTATCGGGACAATCACAGTCAATCCCGACTCCCCGGATAAATATCTGGTGGAAGTCGAAGAGGGAGAAACACTGGAGATTGGCCGCAAACCATCACCTGATGGCAAGCGCAAGCTTGTTTTGCCGTTTCCGGAGGTTTCGGGACGTCACGCCGAAATTCGCTGTAAGTCAAGCGGTTGGACGGTTGTCGATAGCGGCAGTACGAATGGTACCGAAGTGAATGGAGTGCGACTGACTCCCGGACGTGAGCATATGCTCAATCCCGGTGACAAAATTTGCATCGCCCAGTATGAACTGGTGGTTGCACCCACTACCGGCAATCAAGTCGAAGAAATATCGGTTGTTGAAGAACAAGATAAAACGCATCTACGTATTAATTTGATTAACGCCACCATTCTCGTTGGCGATATCAAAGGCTTCACCAGTTTGATGGAAGATTATGCAGATAATCCATCCGTCGTTATGCAAGCGGCGCAAAACGTATTTGAAATGCTCAGTGAAAGAATCACCAAACAATACGGACAGGTTGAAAAAATTGCAGGCGATGCCATCATGGCCTACTGGCAAGGCGATGACTCTTTTTCCGGAGCCAGCATGCAAGCATTTCAAGCATGCAAAACCGCTCTCGACTTAAGAGATATCATCAAAAAGTTAGCTAAAGATACGAAGTTATGGCCGTTTAAAGAACATCCACTACTGCTAGATATGGCTCTTGCCACAGGTCCCGTAGCAGCTGGAGCGATAGGTCATGCTAATGCCAATACCTCATTGCTTGGAGACACAGCTAATTTAGTTTTTCGTCTGGAAAAACTGATTAAAGATGACACTATCGGCGATATCGTCGTCGAAGGACAAACTTACACAATGGCCTCTAAACATTTTCAATTCGAATCGCTCGGTCAATTCAACGTAAAAGGAAGACAGAGAGCTGTAGACGTTTATCGCCTTCTCGGTCAATTGTAATATCTATGGCGTCGACGTCTGATCTTCAAAAGGCAATTGGGAAACTGATGCTCGGGCGATTACCCGGTTACGTCCTCGACGATGACTCTCAGCGAGCGCTCTCTGATGGTATCATTGGTGGTGCAGTATTATTTAAAGAAAATGGCGAAGACCTTTCTCAGCTTATAACACTCTGTGACTCTATTGTAAATAACAGCTTCCACGCACCAATTATCTCAGTTGACGAAGAAGGAGGCGCAGTCCAGCGTTTCGATCATATATTGATGGCAATGCCGTCACCAATGGCTCTTGCTGCAATTCAAGATGCCCTTATGTTCGACCGTCTTGTGACAGCTATATCGAGTCAATTACAAGCAGTTGGGTTTAATTGTCTGCTTGCACCATGTCTTGACGTCTTAAGTACACCACTAAATCCGGTTATTGCCACTAGATCTTTTTCCGACAATCCCAGATTAGTCAGCTGGTTAGCTGGGCAAGCTATAGGGTCAATTACAAGGTCTGGTCTTGTGGCAGTTGGTAAGCACTTTCCCGGCCACGGCTCCACGCTTGAAGATTCACATCTTGGCTTAGCGAGAAACAATTTCGATGAGACTATGTTGTGGCAAATTGATCTTGAACCTTATCGCATGTGCTTAAAACAATTGCAGGCAATTATGCTCGGTCATATCTGGCTCAGCGCGGTTGAAGAAAAGCCACTACCGGCAACACTTTCTAAAAAGATCACGCAAGGAATTTTGCGTGATTATCTTGGCTTTGAAGGCGTCATCATGACCGACGATATGATTATGAAAGGCATCACCGAGCATTACGGGTTAGCCGAGGCGTCAGTCATGGCGCTCGAAGCTGGTGCTGACGTGCTTTTGACCTGCGACAACGCAATAGAAACACGTAAAGTCAATGAATACATTGCAGCGGCAGTGAATTCTGGTCGACTAACCGAAACACGCATTCAAGAATCAACTAAGCGCGTCGAAAAATGCTTTCCGAAAATAGTCATAAAAGATCTCGAAACAAAACGAGCAAAATTAAAAGAAAACATCAGTCAAGAAAAAACGATCAGCTTCACCGCGTCGATGAAAGCCATCAGTCAACTCAAAGGCGGCGTGCCCGATATCAATTCAGGCAACTGGCTCGTAATTGCACCAAGCCACGGACGTTATCCAATGAAACTGGCTCAGCATCTGCGTGACTGCTTGAAGCAAGGTAAGTTCGCAAAAAAAGATTTCGACCTGCAATTTACCGAAATTCGTTATCCGGTAAATCCGTCATCGAGTCAAATTCAAGAAATCGCTGTGCAAAGCGCCGAACGCAACTGCATTTATTTGACATACAGAACATTATCAAACGATGGTCAGAAAGAATTAGGAAAGGCTCTTGCCGAGAACGCTCGCGAAATTGTGGCAGTGTCGACAGACATTCCTTATGACGTTCTGGCCCTACCAACCATAGAGAATTGCCTGGCTACATTCGATCCATCGGAACAGGCGATGTCAGCTCTTGCACGAGTTTTGCTGGGAGCGGAGCCACCAACTGGTTTTTGTCCGGTCAAGCTGCAGTTGCAACTGACCGGTTGAGTTTTCTATCAATCCTCAACGCTTTTTCAATGAGCCTTATAGACAGCGCTCGAAAGAGCGTAAGTGGCATACTGTTTTGAATCAGAAACGACCTGAATCAAACCTTTATGCATCAAGCGATAAACGGCTTCGAGATAAATTATGCGCTCATCGTCTTCATTCGCATAACTGGTGCTGCCACACTGAATAAACTCACCTTCGTTGCTGTGAATTTTATAGAGCAGTCCATAACGCTGCAAACCACACAAAATCTCGTCCATGGCATCCTGCATTGAAACCCTAACACCACACCCAACTTCATCTATCTCATAAATTTCAAAAATGTCGTTTTCCAGAACTTTTATTAGCTTCCCTTCCAGACATAATGAATCGAAAGCTGCAAGATAAAGACTTCTCAGCTCTTCTGGTTCGGCATACGCATGTTTGCAACGAACAAATGACCCATAACCCGTTTTCATGCGGCAGAGCTGATTGCGACTCTTTTTCGCTTCCCTCAGCAACTCGTAGGTAGCCTCTTCGATCTTAGTAGCACTCATGTGAAATCCTCATTGACCTTAAAAATGATCTCTAAAACTCGTCTTTAGCAGCAGTTCACCTACTGACTTCATTATGAACACAAACGGTTGCGGGCGATGCAGGCAAAACGCTAGTCTTTTTAGGGGTTTTAATGGATTTAGAAATTCATTGGTTACATAGATTAGAAAGAAGTGACAAAAATGCTAGTCTAGTCCGCATAAATTCATCGTTTAAGTGGTTGAGGCAAGCTACCGAACCAATTGATGAGCATCTATTACAGTCAAAAATACTAGAAATCGCTAGTCACTAACTAGTCACTGAAGGAGTGCAAATGTTCGAAAATATTTTCAAAGGACTAAAAGGACCATGGGGCATTCTGGCAATTCTCGTTGCTGCCACACCAACGGGTCGCAAATACGCCAAATTAGCCGCCCGCGAAATCGTTCGCGCTGGCATCGTCGCTACTGAAAAAGTAAAAGAAGTAGTTGCTGAAATCAAAGAAGAAGGCGCCGATATCGTTGCTGAATTGCAAGAAGAAAGAGCGAACGAATTGCTCACCGAAGGCAATGGCAAAAAGTCTCGCAAAGAAGCTACAAGCGCTTAAACCAATTATTTACTGCTTGCACGCAAGAGCCTATCGCGAATTCCCGACCACTCGGGCGTCTGCGGAGGCTCTTCTACTATAATGAGACTCTGCTTGAGACTGTCTAAAATCCGTAGATTAGCGTAGAGCGCACGGGCATAGGCAGATGGGTCTTGCTCTGCCACGATTAAATTCGAGGCATTCAATCCCTCGACTGAAAGCGCGCTGAACGAAATTACAGCCAACGATTTTCTATCAGCATATTGTTCAATTGTTTTGTGCAATAAATGCGACGGCACAAGATCGGTTCGAGTGACAGGCGCATAATGACTAGGCAAAGCGCCAGGAACGCGGGGAGTCTCGACGTCGCTTGCTGATTCTTTCACATGGATTTCAGCTGTATTTTCGCCCCGCTTTCGCAAAGCCACAAACAAATCGTGTGGCAAAATCATACCCGGACGCAAAATACGTGGTTCCAGATGTGAACCCGAAAGGTCGACTATAGTCGACTCGATGCCGACATCGCAAGCGCCACCATCGAGAACCATTTTTAGTTCCGAACCAAATTCTTCTTTCACGGCAAGAGCGGTGGTTGGACTAATGCGCCCGAATTTGTTGGCAGATGGAGCGGCAAGCCCACCTCCAAATTCCTTCAATAAATCAATGGCTACCGGGTGACTAGGCATGCGCAAACCGACTGTATCCTGACCACCAGTGACTGCGTCAAGCACGCCCGAGGCGCGTTTGACAATCATGGTCAATGGACCTGGCCAGAATTTCTCGGCCAAAATATAAAAACTGTCAGATAGCTCTATCGCCCAATCTTTTACTTGCTCAAGCGAATGCAGATGGACAATAACTGGATGAGACTGTGGGCGCCCTTTCAAACGATAGAGCTTTTGCAATGCTTCGAGATTGGTGGCATCAGCTCCAAGACCATAAACTGTTTCAGTTGGCAATGCCACCAGTTCGCCCTCTGTGAGCAACTGCGCAGCTGTCTTTATTTCTGAAGACGATGATGACATATCAGTTGATCAGATCGGCACGCAAAGCCCAAGGATTCGTGGCGGTGATCCGCACATCGACAAGTTCTCCAACGAGCGAATCGGCACCTTCGAAATTAACAATTTTATTTGTACGTGTTCGCCCCATCATGCGGTTTTCACCTTTCTGACTGCGACCTTCAACAAGAATCTGTTCGGTATTGCCAAGGTAGCGCTTATTGCATTTGTGCGATGTTTCAGTGACCACCGAATTGAGAAAACGCAAACGCTCGTTTTTTTCCTCAGTAGGAATTTGCTGTTCCCAATTTGCAGCTGGAGTATGAGGGCGCGGCGAGTAAGCTGCAGTGTTGGCGGCATCAAAACCAATTTCTTCAACGAGATTGACTGTGTTCATGAATTCTTCTTGCGTCTCGCCAGGAAAACCAACGATCAAATCGGTGGTGACGGCGGCGTTTGGCAAACGCTCGCGAATCTGCTCGACAATGCGACGATAAAAGTCGACGTTATAGCCTCTAGCCATACGACGCAATGTGCGATCATCGCCTGCTTGAATCGGTAGATGGAAATATTCGCATGCCGCTTCCACATTTTTTACGGCATCCATAATTTCAGTATTGATGTCGCGTGGATGTCCTGTCAAAAAGCGAATGCGCTTAATACCAGATTCTGCACCAACTCGTTCAATGAGATGTCCAAGATGCACTTTGGGACTGAGGTCATGTCCGTATGCGGTGACGTTTTGCCCGAGCAATGTCACTTCTCGATAGCCAACAGCAGAAAGCTCTTTAATTTCGTCGACGATGATGTCCATGGTGCGGCTTTTTTCGCGACCACGCACATAGGGGACGATGCAATAGGTGCAGTTATAGTCACAGCCATAAATGATCGAAACCCAGGCGCTTATTTCACTCTGGCGAATGACTGGTATTTCGGGCAAATCTTCAGGCAACTCCTGCAACAGTTCGACAATTCGTTCGCCTGTTTTTTGTGCCTGCAAAACCAGGTCCGGTAAGCGGTGCAAATTATGCGTGCCAAAAACAATGTCGACTCCCGGCGCCCGCTCGAGCATGCTTTTGCCTGCATCTTGCGCGACACAGCCGCCAACGGCTATGAGCGTTCCTGGGCGCGTCTTTTTGTGCTTATTCCAAGCGCCTAGATAGCTATAAACCTTATCTTCTGCGCCTTCGCGGATGGCGCAGGTATTAAGGATCATCAAATCCGCCTCTTTCATCTCAGCCGTTTGCTGAAATCCAATTTCATCAAGCAAACCGAGCATATGCTCGGAATCTGATTTGTTCATCTGACAGCCAAAGGTCTCGATGTAGACAGACTTTATTTGCACAGGCTGCGAGTTTTTGGGAGTAGTGGAAATGACAGATGCCATAGGAGCTCCGTTTTGGAGGCTGGAAGGTATTATGGAAGTCCGCTATTTTAACATTCCAAGAGACAAGGAGTGTCATTGCAGTCGAAAATGAGCGACGAGCTTAACAGATGACCGTCTAAAGCTTTTTGCGTACAAAGCCCTGAATCAGCATATCGTCACCCAACCTGAGATGCTTGACGCTGCTTAGCTCGAGAGCGTCATCAAGGTCAACCATTTTCGCTGACGAAATACTTGGCTGTGCCCGCTCATCACCAATAATTTTGGGCGCAATAATCCAGTGCACTTCGTCAATTAGATTAGCTTTCAGTAAGGAAGCGGCAAGAACACTACCACCTTCGCAAAGCAGCGAATGGACACCTTGCTCATGCAACTTAGAAAGAACGACATTAAGGTCCAGCCCCGAGCCATCGTTGCTTTCGGGCGCTGTAACGACAGAGACATGAGCTGGAAAAGGACCTGTTGTTTTGGCAACCGTCTTTTCTTGGGTTTTTTCTTGAGTTTTTGTCTTAGTTCCAGAGCTGCCATTTGTAGGCGAGTGTTCGTGTTGTTGCTCGAGTTTCATCGCCGCTTCAGGCAGACAAAAAACCGTCGTCGGCCCGCCCGACGTGGTCTTATAAATTTTCGATTCTCTAGCGGTCACAAGATGCGAGTCGACAACAGCACGCTTGGGATCGCGACCGCGTAAAACATCTCGCACACTCAAAACTGGATCGTCCAGTTCAACGGTCTTTCGGCCAACCAGAACACAATCGACCTTATTACGCAAATTATGCACGTATTGTCTAGCTTCGGTGCCCGTTACCCAGCGACTTTTACCATTACGATCGGCTATTTTGCCATCGAGCGTCGACGCCATCTTCAGAATCGTCCACGGCATTTTTTCAGTCACGCTTTTGACAAAAGCACGATTGAGAAAACGACATTCATCTTCCAGAACCCCAACCACAACTTCGAGACCTGCCGCTTCAAGAGCTTTTATGCCGGAGCCGGAAACAATCTCATGAGGATCGAGCATACCGATGACAACACGCTTGATACCACTTTCAATAACTCGCGGAGCACATGGCGGCGTGCGCCCAAAGTGATTGCATGGTTCGAGACTGACGTATAAAGTGCCACCGCGGGCCGCATCTTGAGCTTCGTTCAAAGCTACTACTTCCGCATGCTCTAAACCGGCTGCCCTGTGAAAACCCTTACCAACAACCACACCATCGACGCTTACGACAATTGCCCCCACCATAGGATTAGGTGCGGTGCGTCCCTCTGCCTGTCTGGCTTGCGTCAGACACAGCGTCATAAAATCTAAATCCCAGCGTGCTTGTTTTTCCTGCATGATTTAGCCAAAGAAAACTTCTGCGACTTTGTACAAATCCATATCGAGTGTTTTTAAACTGTCCACAGCATCGGCAATCGGCACATCTGTAATTTTGCTTCCAGACAAAGACACCATTCGTCCAAATTTTTTCTCTAGAACCAGATCTGCGGCATGAACACCGAAACGGGTAGCGAGAACTCGATCAAAGGCGGTCGGTGTGCCACCACGTTGAATATGTCCAAGAACCATCGCCCGCGTCTCATAGCCAGTTTCAGCTTCAATCAATTTAGCCAGGCGCTCACCTACACCGCCTCGTTTACTTTGACCGACTGAATTCCGCTCCTCGTGTTCAGGAGACTCATTTTCCAATCTTGCTCCCTCGGCCACAACCAGAATGGAAAAATCTTTGCCTCGCACATGTCGTTTCTTGATAGCGTCTGTGATTTCTTTGAGCGGATAGATTTTTTCTGGTACAAGAATGAAGTCAGCACCACCTGCAATACCGCCATAGCAGGCAATCCAACCGGCATGACGTCCCATCACTTCGCAAACAAGAACTCGATTGTGCGATTCAGCTGTCGTGTGCAAGCGGTCAAGCGCCTCAGCGACAATGTTAACCGCCGTGTCAAAACCAAAAGTGAAATCGGTGGCGTTCAAGTCATTGTCTATTGTCTTAGGCACACAAACCACGTTCAATTTGTGCTCAAGAAACATGCGATTTGCGATACCACAAGTTTCTTCTCCGCCGATGGCAATCAAAGCGTCGATGTCATGCTTTTTAATTGAGTCGATTATTCGTTCCGGGCCTTTTTCGAAATCGAACGGATTCGTGCGCGACGTACGCAAGATCGTTCCACCTCGCTGAATCAGACCACCCGTTCCTTGCAAGGTCAAAGGCATGACCATGTTATCAAGCGGTCCTCGCCAACCTTCTAGATATCCAATTACTTCAGAGTTGTGGTCGCGTACACTGCGCCTGACAATTGCTCGAATGACAGCATTCAAGCCCGGGCAATCGCCGCCGCCAGTCAATACCGCAATACGCATAACAATGTCTCCGATAGCTGCTGTCAAGCAGCAATGCAAGCTTTAGAAATGGCAAATTTCGGATACTGGCAGGGCAGTCGAAATTTCGTTGCTTAAGTATAACGGCGCCCGGCTACTTGTTGAGAGCCCGAGATTACACTAAAGCCAGCCGTCAACTGCAAAAAAGCCCAGAGAGTCGGCAATTACACAATCATATTAAAAGTATATGTTTATCAATTACCCTAGCTCTGCAGAAGGAAAAGACAAAGTGATTATGTCAATGCATTAAAGCTTCGCAAATTTCGCAGAGATAGGCGGAATCGTCGACTACATTTATGTTTAACGAAAAAAACGGTTTGCCGAGGAGGAGCCTTGAACTTATACGAGTACGAAGCCAAACGCATTTTTGCAGAATTTGGCATACCTGTTCCACCATCAGTCAGAATCACGAAGCCCGAGGAATTGAGAAAAGTCCATTTCGGCTATCCGCTGGTTCTGAAGTGCCAGGTAATGGCTGGTGGTCGCGGCAAAGCTGGCGGCATCAAATTCCCCAAAGATTTGAAAGAAGGCGAAGCAATCGCCAAAGACCTGTTGAACCTGACCATCAAAGGTTCAAAAACTGAAAGTTTGCTGGTAGAACCAGGCATCAAGATTGCCAGAGAACTGTATTTAGCAGTAACGCTGGATCGTGAGCAAGGATGTCCAATTTTCATCGCCTCAGCTGAAGGCGGTATTGAAATTGAAAGCTCAGGCAAAGTAATCACAATGCCAATTCGCTATCCTGTTCAGCCATTTGTTGGTCGCGAACTAGCCAAGAAGCTCGGTTTCACCGGCAATCTTTTGAACAAAATAGCCGATGTTGCCAACAAGCTCTACAAATGTTTCGAAGCTCGCGATCTAGATCTTGCCGAAATCAATCCTTTGTTTATCACCGATGGCGAAGATGTTCTCGCTGGAGACGGCAAAATCATCGTCAATGATGACTCACTCAATCGTCAGAAATGTTTTGCCGGTTGGAAAGAAACACACATGAGCGATTTGTCTGCTCTCGAGCAACGCGCACAAAAGAATGACCTCAACCTGGTTGAACTAGATGGCAACATCGGCATTCTTTGCAATGGCGCTGGATTGACCATGGCTACTATGGACATGGTCAAAAAATTCGGCGGCGAGCCCGGCAACTTCTTAGATGCTGGTGGCGGATCAGACCAGGCAAAAACTCTTGCCGCTCTGGAAATCGTTCATGAAAATCCTAAAGTTGATGTGATTTTGTTGAACATCCTTGGTGGTATCACAGCATGTGATGAAGTGGCTGGTGCCCTAGTTCAGTTCATGGAAAAACATCCTGACCGTCATCTCGTTGTTCGCCTGCGCGGCAACAATCAAGAAAAAGCAGAAGAAATTCTCGCTAAATCTGGTATCAAATTGATTCCAGACATCGAGTCGGCAGTTAAAGAAGCCATTGCCGTAGCCAAATCCGGCAAAAAACAGCCAGTTGGCGCCAAGGCTTAGACAGCCACTCAGCATACATTTGCAAAGGAGATTATTGTGATTCTCGTCAACAAAGACACTAAAGTTATCGTTCAAGGCGCAACTGGTAAAATGGGCTCTTCGCACTTCAAGCGTATGATTGCTTATGGAACCAACGTCGTCGGTGGCGTCACACCAGGCAAAGGTGGCACCACTCTTGAAGGCAAACCTGTTTTCGACACAGTCGGTGAAGCAGTCGAAAAGACTGGGGCGACCTGCTCGTGCATTTTCGTTCCGCCGTACCTGGCTCTCGATGCTGCTTCTGAGGCAGTAAATGCCGGAATCGAATTAATTGTTCTAATTACCGAAGGCATCCCTCCGCAAGACACTGCCAAGCTGGTTGATCTTGTTAAACGCAAAGGCGTCAAACTAATTGGACCAAACTGCCCTGGCATCATTACTCCAGGCGAATCCTTAATCGGTATTCTGCCAGGCATGATTTTCAAGCAAGGTGCAGTCGGCATGGTCAGCAAAAGCGGCACATTGACTTATGAAATTGCGCTGGCTCTTACTGAAAGCGGTCTGGGGCAGTCAACCTGCGTAGGCGTTGGTGGCGACCCAATTAAGGGGCTCGACTATCAAGAAGTTCTTCAGATGTTCGAAAACGATCCAAAGACAGAAGTAATTGTGTTGATTGGTGAAATTGGTGGAACAGCTGAAGAAGACGCAGCTGCTTTCATCAAAAAGAACATCAAAAAGCCTGTGATTGGTTATATCGCTGGTCAAACAGCGCCTGAAGGAAAGCGTATGGGTCACGCCGGCGCCATCATCTCTGGTGACAAGGGCACAGCCAAATCTAAGATCGCTGCTTTTAAAGAAGCGAACGTAAAAGTAGCTATGACACCATCAGAAGTAGCAACACACGCTGCTGAATCTCTCAAGAAACTGGCACCAGTCAAGTAACAACAGAACTCAAAGCGTTTTTAAAGAGAAATTCTATTCGTAGAGTTTCTCTTTTTTTTTGGGTTGGTTGACCGACCAAATAACTGTATCACTCAAGACCGGTGCATCAAGTCGTCGTCGTGCTGTCTTTCGGTGCCTTTTGCCTGACCAGATTCATGTCTCTTGTGTCGTCAGGACCATAGTGAACCAACACTTTAGTCTTTTGCCTAGTCAAATCAGACAGACTGCTGTCGAACACAGTGCCTGTATTTTCGCCGATCGTCCATGAAATTCTCTGCGTTTTTTTATCGAGGGCGCCATATACTTGCGATTTTTCGCCGGTTAGTTGATTGATATAGTTACCACGCACAATGCCATTCTGGCTTATAGCTAGTTGCAACAGCATATTAGAATGAGAATCGCCTGGCTCGTTCAGTGAAAACACACCAAGAGGTTCATATTTCTCGGCTACAGTGCTGCCTGCTTGGGGGGCAGTCAACAGCGCACCACCAGTAACACCATACGGCAAACCACTCTGTGAGAATTGTGTGGCTGCATTTGCTTGCGCTTGCGCCTGATTTGCCTGAATTTTAGCTTGATTAGCTAACTGTTGCGCCTGTGTGTAATATTGCTGCTGTGTGGTCGACGGCTGTCCATTTATATAAACATTATCGCCCTGATAGGTGATATTAGTGACGCTCGCTGGAGACGTGTTATTAGCGTTCGACTTCTTGTTGTTGCTCATCGATTCTGCCATCAATCCCAGACCCAAAAAAGAAGTCAAAGAAGTTAGCCCGATGCTCGTCCAGCAAGCCGCTTCAGCCCAACTGGAATTGTTCCAACCACCTGGATAATGCCACATATTCGAATTGTAGCCATGCATATAACCATTTGCATAAGCATGGTTATAGTTGTTGTGGTAACCATTGTAATCATGGTTGTAACCAGTATGACCGTAGCCGGTGTAATCATGATTGTAGTTGGCGGCGTTAGCATGGTTGAAATCATTGCCACCATAGTGGGCGTTGGTACTGCCATAATGATTGAAATTGTTTTCGGTCACTGTGGCATGATTATTATCCACAGAATTGCCGCGGATATTGCCGTCATTTTTCCCAGCAGCGGCGCCAAAGCCACCATCTGTTGGCATGTGCCCATCATAGTGATTGCCGCCATGAAAGCCACCAAAGCCGTTATCTCCCGCGTGCATGCCCCCGAAGCCGCCACCACCAAAGCCACCATCTCCACCGCGGAAGCCGCCACCACCACCAAAGCCACCACCGCCCCGGAAGCCGCCTCTGGCGTAACCTGGCACAATGTAGATCGAAGTCAGTGCCAGTGCCACAACTACTTTTGCAAACTTGCTTTTCACTTAAAGTCCTCTGCGCTGCGCGCTAAAGTTCGTTGAACCGTCTGTTGTCGATTGCCCAATTATCTATTTAACGGTGCTGGAGACTTTCAAAACTCTTGAAACTCTCAAAACGTTTGTGTCGCCGACGGGTTCGCCGTCAACACGACGGTCGACCGATTGCCAGGTAAATTGGTCTGGGGATTCGACGGTAAAAATTGTGCAAGCACTGGTTGTGTTCCCGTTTCTTTCAGTTCCTGAATTTTCAACCAGCCACTGATCATTCTTCTTAATCCAATTACCGTTGCCAAAGCCACCAGTGGAATCAAAGTGCCACGAAACTGGTAGATTTTTGTTAGGATCAAAACCAATCACTTGTTTGCTTTCAACTGGCGACAAATCACCTGTTGATTTCGCGTTGTAGATGCAGGTGATAAAGTTTTTGTTCGCTGTCCATTCAGCTTTCATTGAAACAATTGCGCCGTTGCCTTCCGCGTGCCACTCCCCTATCAGCCAGGAAAGCGCTTCCAGTGGATTGACGTCCTCTGTGTTTGCAATTACGGTTTCTGTTGCTGAAGATATCAGCCATTGACCGTTTTGTTTTACGAAAACAATTGAATAGCGTGTTTCAGGAATCAACGCACCACTTGCTACTTTGCGAAGAACGGTTCCTTCAGCCATAAATGCACCGGGCACGAGAATTTTCAAAGTGTCCGGTTGAAAGGTCACAACCTGCTTGCCCTGACGATTAAACACAGAGCTAAAACGTGCCTCTAGAGCTTTGCGCCCCTTGTACTCAAATCCATCGCTGTCTACGTAGGTGGCGTCTTCAGTCCACAAGGCTGCAACTGCTTTAGAGTCTCCTGCAGCCAAGTTTCTGGTCAAGCTCGAGGATACTGCTTTGATCGCTTCCTCATCTTGCGCAGAATAGGCTTTAGGCTTCGCCAAACTGTCTTTTGCAAGTGCCGACGTCGGACTAACAATTGTCAGAAGAACCAATGAAAATGCAAAAAGCGCCAGTTTTTGAGGCATGACAGTCGACATCTGGTTGTTTTCCTCGTGCACAAACGGTAAATATCATATGAGTTGAACATTTTAGCCTACTGGCAAACACTATTGCTTCAGTTCTGTAAGCGCATTTGGTCAGGCTGTAAGGAAGCCATTAGGTACTAAGTTGTAGGTAGGGATAGCCGACGCCCCAAAAAGGACAGTCTTTTTCGATCGTCAAGCGCTACATTGCTGATTAGAGCTGGTACGGTGTCACGAAAGGAACCATAGTCAGGGGCTAGCCACGACCTTTATATGTCGTCACGGGGCGTTTTGGGTTAGACTGGACCTGGGACGGCGGCTCCCGGTAATCAATTTAGGATTTTTAATGACTAACGGCTCCCAAGTGACTTCAACCTCAAGCGTAGCCCCTAAAAGGGCGCTGGTTCTACCAGGAGGAGGTGGACGCGGAGCCTATCAGGTCGGCGTAGCCAAAGCTTTAAAAGAGAAGAAAATCGAATTCGATTTCGCTTTCGGCACCAGTATTGGTGGGCTCAATGCAACCATGCTGGCGCAAGGGCAGCTTGACCGGCTTGAAGCTCTCTGGTCAACCATGAAAGGCTCCGACATTTTTCATCTACCCTCGGCGTCGATGGTCGGTCGTCTTGTCCTTGGTCACAAATTGGGATTGCTAGACAACAGCCCTCTCGAGAATTTGCTTAAGCGCGAGGTTAATCTCCAGCTCCTTAAACAAAGTCGTACCAAAGTAGGTTGGTGCACAACCGATTTGTGTAGCCTCGAAACCAGACTAGTAACTATTGACGATATTATGTCTACAAACGAATTAGTCGACATTTTAATGGCCACTTCGGCGATTCCAATGGCTTTTCCGCCTCGACATTTGCATGGTTCGGGATTGTGGGTCGATGGTGGGTTGGTGCGCAACACACCAATGGAAACCGCTATTCAGCTTGGCGCTGACGAAATCTTCATGGTGCTTTTGCATCCCGAAACAATTCATGCCTGCCCCACCAATATGTTTGAAGTACTGGTTCGTTGTCTGGACATCGTCCTTGATGCCTCGGCCAGGCGCGAGATTCAGTCAGCCGAATTATATAATCGATTGATAGCAACCGGTTCAGTGGAGTCACTCGGCCGCAAGAACGTCAATATACGCGTCTTTCAACCACGAAAAGCGGTTAACACGACACTGCTCGAAATTGATCCAGAACGCTCCAGACGTTTGATTCAGCAAGGCTACGAAGATGCAATGGTACAATTAGCCGACTGGAAAACCGAAGATGAAAGTGTGTTTCAAGAAAGTAAATCGTGATACCGCTCACGTAACTCTCTTTTTAGAAACTTGCCCACTCCAGTCTGCGGAATGGCTTCCAGGAAAATTACACGATCGGGCAGCCACCACTTAGCCACACGCGTGCGTAACCATTCTTTCAATTGCTCTTCCGACAACTGAATATCAGCGCGAAGAGCAACCACAGCGACAGGGCGCTCAACCCAGTCAGGATGCGGCAAACCAATAACAGCTGCTTCGCGGACATGGGGATGCGCCATAATCGAATTTTCAAGATCAACTGAGCTTATCCATTCACCACCAGACTTAACTACGTCTTTCACTCTATCGACGATCTGCAAATAAGAGTATTGATCAACGGTGCAAATATCTCCTGTGTGCATCCAGCCATCAACAGTCAATGCACGCCTACTCGCGTCTTCATCATTGTAATAACCAGCGGTAATCCATGGACCCCTAAATTGCAATTCGCCAAAAGTCTTGCCATCGTGGACGACTTCTTCACCAGAGTCCCCGACAACTCGCCACTGCACACCAAACGAAACCATTCCTTGCTTTAAACGCTGTTGCATTTTTTTCTCAGGTGACTCGTTCTGCAATGCAGCAGTCAGGCTGTTCCTCGATATAGAGACAAGCGGACTGGTCTCAGTCATGCCATAGCCTTGAGTGACTTCCAGACCGAGAGCATCGAGATCACGCATCAAAGATGCTGATAGAGCCGAGCCACCCACAAGCACGTGATTGAGAGTTTTGAACCTGGCTCCTGTTCGCTTCAATTCATCGCGAATACGCATCCAAATTGTTGGCACACCACCAGTCATAGTCACTTCTTCATCATCGAAGATTTTAATTAAGCGAGCAGCGTCAAAAATGTCTCCCGCATAAACCTGACGCGCACCAATCAACATACAAGCAAATGGATATCCCCAGGCGTTAACATGAAACATTGGTACCACAGGTAAGACCGTGTCGTAATTACGCATACCCATCACATCGGGCAGTGCAGCAGCCATAGCATGCAAAACAGTCGACCGATGCGAATACAAAACTCCCTTTGGTTCACCTGTAGTAGCAGATGTATAACAGAGCATGGCGGCTTCGTTTTCGTCTTTGACAGGTGAGTCAAACTTATCGCTTTCGCTCTTAATGAGCTCTTCGTAATCGGCTGCGCCGACAATTATGTCCTGCGCGTCGCCCATAACAATTAGACGCAGTTTGCTGAAATCAGCCTCAGCCAGCGCTGGCTTTAGAACGGCGCTAAGACTACTATCAAAGAAAATAGCTTTGTCATCGGCATGTTTTAACACATACGCAATTTGCGCAGCGAACAAACGTATGTTCACCGTATGCAGTACCGCTCCAGCCATCGGCACCGCATAGTAAAGCTCCAGATGCCGGTGAGAATTCCAGGCAAAGCTTGCCACTCGATCGCCTGGTTTGATTCCCATTTTTGTCAGAGCATTCGCAAGCTTCGCAACTCGAGCGGCAAATTCAGCAATCGTATATTCAAAACGACCTGAGCTTGAGACTGAAACGATCTTTTGCGTTGGATAACAACGACTGGCGTGCTCAATGATGGTCCCAATAGTTAGTGGTACCTGCATCATGGTGGAGAGCATTAAGGAACCCCTTGGCTTGAAGATGTAAACTCTCTAGCGAAAGCGCCAAAAAGGCTAATTTATCATGGATTTTGCTCGAGAGCACAATCATAAGATCTAAATGAAAGTTGGTCAGCGATAATATGAACGAGATCTGGAGCGAAATACTTTGAACGCTATCCTTTTATTTATTACCCTTACGGGTGGCGGCACACTAATTGCTGTCCTAGGGTTGCTGCTGGTACGCAGAAAATACGACAAAAGGCAAACGGCAAGCGACCATGAAGTAGGAGGCTATATGCTCTCTATTCTTGGCACGTTATATGCAGTGGTTTTAGGCTTCGTAGTAGTCGATGTCTCTGAACAAGTTCGCTCGGCCAAAGCAGACATTTCAACAGAAGTTAACTCCATCCTCAATATAAATCGATTTGCTGATGGTCTCCCAGACAAAAGCAAGCAGGAGCTAAACGCGGCGCTTGTGGATTATACGCAGTCAGTCGCCGATATCGAATGGCCCATGCTGCCCAAAGGTGTCTTGTGCAAAGAAACCTGGTTTGCCATGAAACATATCTGGGGAGCCATTAAAGAAATTGATCCGCAAACACCAAAACAGCAAGCATTCTACAGCTCAATTATCGAAAGCTACAATCAATTGCAAACGGCCAGACGCAATCGTCTGATTGCAGCGGCCGGCTATGTATCGCCAGTACTATGGATGGTGCTGATAGGCGGCGCATCAATCACTATCATCTTCACTTATTTTTTCAGCACCCAAACGGTGCGCTCACAAGTTGTGATGACGTCACTGGTTGCTGTCACACTCGGTCTCAATCTCTATCTTGTCGTGGTGTACAGTTCACCATTTTCGGGTGATTTCAAAATATCTTCCATAAGTTTCAGACTGGCCACCGCCATTATGCAAAATACAAATGATGGTCCACCAACGGCAATGCATTTTAAGAAAAACATCTTTGGCTTTGTCGAATAATGGAGAGCTAAAAGTGCCTCCATTTATACAGAATATGGACTTTTATATCAGCCAGGCGTTGCGTTCTGCTCAAAACCCACTTCTTGACTTTTGCGCTAGTGTTCTCACAGACATCACTTATGGCGGAATTCTTTGGTGGATTTTAGCAATCGTTTTGTGGAAGAAAAAACAAAAATTGCTCGCCCTCGAGATAATGCTCGCATTGGTGTTCTCTATTATTGAAATATCGGTACTCAAGCATCTATTTCATCGAGAACGTCCTACCATTTTGACATTACATCAGATGTTTAAACCTTTGCAGACATTGACGGCCGACCGTTATTCTTTTCCCTCCGGACATACACTTTCAGCGTTTGCTGCTGCTGGAGTTGTGCGTATTAGATATCCAGATGCAAAAGGAAACCTCGCACTACTAATCGCTTTGAGCATTGGCATCGCCCGCATTTATGAAGGAATGCACTGGCCAACCGACGTGATAGCAGGCATTGTGCTTGGGCTGTTTACGGCCTGGATGAGTATTCCACTGGCAAGCAAGGTTTACGCGAAATTAGAGAACGTCTCTAAAACTTAGCCTGTCTCTTTTGCATAAATGCTGTAATCGCCTCTTCCAATTCGGCAGAATGCAAGAAAGCAGAATTCCAGACAGCCACATTTTGCAAGCCAGCGGCGACACTCTGATCTCGACTCTCATTGAGAATTTTTTTGACGCCCGCTACAACCAGCGGAGGATTTTCGGCAATTTCGACTGCCAACTTTCGGGCGCCAGTGTCGAGACTTTCGATGTCGTTGAAGACATGGGTGACAAGTCCAATTCGCATTGCTTCGTCAGCCTGAATATCTTTACCAGTAAAAGCCAACTCACGAGTTCTGCCTTCTCCAATAATGTGTGGCAGTCTCTGCAGACTGCCTAAATCTGCGACGATAGCCACCTTAACTTCGCGCACACTAAAGCGAGCGTCGCTCGAACAAATGCGGATATCGCAAGCGGCGATTAAATCTACACCAGCGCCGATACACGCGCCGTGGATAGAAGCAATGACCGGCTTGGCGCAGTTTTCGACACTAGAGATGGCGTCCTGCATCGATACAATCAACCTCAACAATTCACTTCGTTCTTCGCCGAGCATTTTTCCAGACTTAGCAAGAACCGGCATCATTTTGGCGAGATCAAGACCTGAACAAAAATGCTTACCACTACCCTTGATGATGATGGCGCGGACAGATTTATCACGACTTAATTCGGAGATTGCAACTGGAAACTCTTGCCAAAACTCTGGTCCCATCGCATTACCAGGACCAGGTCCCAGCAAAACTACTTCAGCGATGTGGTTTGAGCATTCGACTTTGAGAGATTTGAAAACAGTTTCTAGTGTCGATTGTTCGGAAGTCACTTCAGTGGTTGCTTCAGGTGCCATTATGCTTGCTCCTTTTTAGAAAGCATTTTTCCAGTTGCGCGACCATCAATCCAGAGTGGATTTTCCGGTGGCACACCAGTAATCCAGTATGAGTCGATTCTTTCCTGCGTCCAGCCTCTTTCCTTGAGCAGTTCCTCATCGATCAATTGCCTGCCCGTCAATTCTCGAGGTTCTGTTTTGAGAATTTCCATTGTGGCATCGGTGAGAATATCTGGTGAGCGCCAGGTTTCTCGGCCGCCCATTTTGGATGAGCCCCAGTTGATAGTAGCCTGACTTTCAATTGGTGTTGCAGGCCATAAAGCATTGCCAGCCACATTGTCGCGCTTGTGCTCAGCGGCGATGCCAATCGCCAGTCGAGTAGCGCCCATTTTAGTCGTCATATAGGTGACATAGCCAGGGCTAGGAGTGACCGTAATTGGTGGACTGCACATGATGATATGTCCCCAGCCATTTTTAATCATATGAGGCAAAACAGCCTGACTGCACAAATATGGCGCTCTCAAATTGATTTGCCACATTAGTTCATAGCGCTTTGGCGGAGTCTTCAGTAGAGGTTCCCACCAGAGCACACCCGCATTATTGATGAGAATATCGATGCGACCGAATTCCGCGACGGTTTTGTCGACCATGGTCTGAATATCTTCTTCGGATCTGACATCACACTTAAAAGGCAAGGCTGAGACTCCAAGCGCTTTCACTTCATCAGCCACAGAATAAATACTGCCAGGCAATTTTTCGGTGGATTCTTCAGACTTTGCGGCAATGACAATATTTGCACCTTCTGAAGCCAATCTCAAAGCGAGAGCTCTGCCGATACCCCGGCTGGCACCTGTAATAATCGCTACCCGACCTGCCAATTTTCTGTCGCCGCCATTTGCCGTCATATTGCCCCTCGCATTGTCCATCAGTGGAGTCAAGAGCCCTGCTGAGACTTTGTCTGCAAAGCCGCTCGTGCATTTAATAAGGTAACACTTTCTGTGGGCATAACTCATGTCTTCGGCCGCTCGGCTGCCTTAATTCAGCGCGTTTTTGTTTAAATATAGAAGTAGTCATGGTCTTTGAGACCAGCCGCGTCTGACCTGAGCGACACAAAACGGGAGCTGGTGATAAAAAAATGCGTAACTGGGGATATAGACAAGAGATAAAGAGCGCGTTCCGACGCAACAGAGTGGTGAGGAAAAGACCATGAGCGATACTGTGTTGACACTGCCCGCCGAAAATGAAGTGGCAGTCGTTGAACGATTTACCGAAGCATCCAGAGATTTAATTCCAGGCATGCAGATATCGCTCGCCAGGCGCATTGTTCGTCCAGGTTCAGACCAGGTCTTATGCTTGAACGCGACCACTTCGGTGCCGATGCAAGACGATGAAATCGCCTCGGTTTCGGATCTTGCGCTCAAATTATCAGACGGCACTAACGTGCGCATTTCTCTTAGCTTTTTCAACGACGGCAACGAGTGCCCGTCTTTCAATCAAAACCAAACTGCTTCAACACCGCAATTTCAAGGTCAAGGTTACAGTCGCCGACAAAGTTCTTATTCTTATGATCCCGACCGCTACTCCATGCATTCGGTGAAGAATGAAGTGCACAATCATTCCAACATCACGTCGGCGATGTTGGTGGCATCTGCGGTGGCATTACTTGGACTATGCGCTTCGATTAATGGCCCGGCGAGTTACAGCGCCTTGTGGGTGAAATTAAAGCAGGCAGCAGCTGGCACTCCATCCGCCAAGCCAGTTGAGGCGAACAAAGTAAAAGTGAGCGACCACGTATCGAACGTGGCTGCAGTTTCAAATTTTGCTAAGCCGCCGTCTGTTGTTCCAAGCGCAGCTCGTGTCAAGACAACGAAACCAACACAAACAGCCTCAATTGTAGTCCCAAAAGTTGCAGCAAAGCCTCATCACAGTAGCGCTAAGTCGATCAACTTTGCCGCACCACCCAATATGATGGTGCCACCGCCACCAGCGACCTACACTATTTCACCAGCTCAATTATTTTCTCCTGCTGAAATTGCGGCCATGCAACCGGCGCCTGCTTCAGCTAAAACCTCTTTAAACAGTGCCACACGCTCGGAGAAGGCTCCTGCACCTCTGCCCCCCGCGGTGTCGGAACGACCCAAATTGAAACCAAAGGCCGTCTCCAATATCCCAGAGTTTGATGACGAAAATGCAGTACCACCAAACGCTGGTCTCGAGTTAGTTCCGCCTACTCAGTTTGAACAGAACAGTCCCTGACTGCCCTGTTGGGGTCAACATCAACAGCTTTTAGAATTTTAGTGCCCAAGGACTTATCGCAATGGCAATCTAACGGAAGCCGGGCGGCGCACTGTTGCGCCAATGTGATGGCAATTAATATTAGCCCTAAAGTTCTAAATAATGCCAGCAATCATGTGAAAAACTTTTCCTGGAACATGCAGCAATCCGCTGTTATGAGATGTTGCTGAGCCAGAATTTATCGCACCGGACGTGTCAGCCACACAAACTATTGGCGACACGCCAGTCACGCCAATTCTTTGTGCAGCGGCCCGTGAAAGGTCAAGGTCTCTTCCTGCAACGAATGGACCTCTATCATTGACTAAGACGGTACAAGACTTTCCGTTTGCCGGGTTTTTAACTAGCAACTTAGTGCCTAAAGGCAGAGTGCGACTGGCGGCGGTCAATTTATTTTGATCGAAAACTTCACCAGATGCAGTACGACGTCCGTTAAACTTCCCGCCATACCAGGAGGCAGTCGCAGAGAAGGGACGCGTCGGATGTGATGAATGAGTAGGCTTTGGCAAAGCAGCAGTGGATGATTGTGATTTTGCATGATCTTTTTTGTGACCAAAAAGATGTCTGCCCATGAAGGAAAGAAGACCTGCCTCCGCTCCTGGCGTCGAGCAATAAAACAGCAAGACTGAGCATGCGAGACTGATAAAGTAATTCTTGCCTGATGGCATACTCACCTACTGGAACAACAGAAGAAAATATATCAGACAAACAGTACGCCACCATAGATGATGACGTCCAAATCGGCAGCAAGTTTCCTCCCAGTGGGACTTTCGGACGCAAAACGCGACGGGCAATTGTTTTAGGAAATTGAATTATCGGAAGTTATCATTACTCAAATTGGTCCTAGTTGCCCTCGACCTTTATCATATAAACCGGCGAATCGGCCACGTACCGAAGGATAGCGTCAGGGTTTCAATGTTGACAAATGAGGTCCCTGATAGTGTGAACGATATTCGTTCTTGGTATAGTGACCTTGGTCTTATACAGGTGAAAACTGATATTGAATCAATCAACACAGAAGCTTCTCACTAAAGGTTGGGCCACGATTAACTCGCCGTCATTAGAAAGCGAGCTAATAGAAAAATGCTATGCCGAGTGGGCAGAGTTTTTCCGCAGTTCTGCACGAGACCAGTTCAGCGCGCGAGACGGCCAATTGGACGGGTATTTCGCAATGAACACTGAAAAAGCTATCGGCGCAGTTTCACCAGACCCCAAGGAATTCTTTCACTTTTATAGAGATGGGCAATGTCCTAACTCGTGCATAAAAACTTCACGAGAAGTTTTCGAGAGGATTTCGGCAATTGCAGTTGCGACGTTCTCTCAGATAGCCGAAGAGGTGCCTGTTTTGAAGAAGTTCACCGAAGAGATAGCCACTAGTAACCGCCTGGTATTGCGTATCGCTCGCTATTTTGGGGAGGATGCCGAATATTTCAATGCACCTCATGACGACATTGATTTCATCACCATTTTGCCTCGGGCGACAAAAAAGGGATTCGAGGTGTTAGAGAATGGTATCTGGAAGGGAGTGATGGCTGCTCCCGATCAAGGGATAGCTTTGTGTGGTGAGATGCTCACTGAAGCGACCGCAGGACAGATCAAACCTCTGCGTCATCGTGTTGTTGCATCAGCCGGAGAGCGTTACTCAATGTCGTATTTTATGAATCCAGACGACAACGTTCAACTGTCGCCTCAATGGAAAGCAGGCGACATGCTCAAAGACCGACTTCAAGAGATTTACTTGTGACTTTGAATTTATTTCGCAGCCATTAGTCCTTTCATTTTTTTCATATGATTAACGTCTGGCTCCAGACGATCCATTGCCTGGAATCGAATCATCCAGACCGGATATTCCAGTCGCAAAGCGCTTGCTTCATCAAGCAATTTTATTTCATGACACCATTTGTCTTACGTATCAATTTTATTGTGTATCACCGGTTCATTTTCATGTCCCTGCAAAGCTACAACGGGTCCATTTTCATTTTTGGAGGAGACGTTAACCAAGTGCAAACCAACTAACCTAGCCACCATCACCGATAAATAAAGCTGCCCACTCACCGCTTCCAACCATGTGAAATTTCGAGCAAAACGACTAATTGGTGAGATATCGCCAAAGCCCACAGTCGAAAGAGTGACAAAGCTGTAATACAGCAAAAGAGAAAAGCGCTCTTTATAGTGCATTCCACTGCCTACACCGAAATACGGTTGGAAAGGTTCGTCCACTCGAAATGCATTTGGATCAACAACATCAATTGCGGCAAAAATTAAAGCAAAAATAGCACCTAGCAAAAGGTATAAGCAAAGGGCACCGCAAATTCGATTGGCTGTTACTTCTCCTGAAAAAACGTCTCTCGCAATAACCAGAAAGCCAGAAACTAGAAAGGACATACAGGCAATCAGGCTGAAAACTTGAAAAACTGCAGTATTGTATGGAGCAACCGGAAATAAATTACCCAGATTAATGAGTAGCCAGGCGCTCATTCCACCAAGCAAGACCAGCCACCACTCCAGTTGATTCTGGGTGACCGAACGGCTGATACTAACCACCAGCAGCAAGACAAAAGCACTTTCAAAAATTCGGCCAATCAGCGAAGCATTTAATAACGGACCAATAACGCTTAAACACAAGAGGCTTAAAAGTAACGAGAAGTAATTGCTGGGGGCCAAAAAGTTTCGAACTAGCCGTAACTGCGTCATCTTGCGCTCCATTTCTCAATGCTAAAAATTAGCACGTTTACTCTAGAATTCAGCCACTTAAAATTTATGACCAATTGTTTTGAACTTTTTGGCGCCCGGCCATGTAAAAGAAAGCATGGTTAGACAGCCTACAGGCTCTGTAATCGCAACTAAAACCCTTAGCAAAGAAAGCGTTTTAACTCCCGTGAGTATTCAGCCCGCCCAGGGGCTCACAGAGCAGGCATTCTCTTGACCGCCTTACAAGCAGATCCAGGATCCGGATGATTGAGTTCAACACCGGTAATGTCGTTTATCACTCGGTGCAAATCCTGCAATTTATTTTCGATGCGTGTCTCTGCAAGAGCGTCCCCGCGCCGCCTGGCTTTGTGCCTTGCTAGAAGCAATCCGACGATCATTTTATTGAGAGCACCAATATATCTATCGTGCATGCCATAGGAGAGGGCCAGAATGATGTGAGCAGATGAAGTCGCAGCCAGGTTAATACGTGTCAGCCGGTGCAATGACGGCTCCGGAAAACTTCTCAACCACTTGCCCACAGCACTCACACTCCTTCCCAAAACAAATTGACAATTACATGCAATATGTACGTCTTGAATTGCGAGTTAATCGCAATAAGTAATTTTCATTGTAGTGGAGGGGAGCGCAACGCGCAACAGCCTCGAAAACAAATTCTCCGAGAAATAACCACAGGCAAAGGCAAGGCTGCCATCAAAAATTCCCACAGCAATCAAAGAACGTGAATTATTCTCAATAACATTATCAATAAGAACGGAATTTCTACGAAGAAAACGGTTGAAACACTTGATTACATGTTTGTATCAGGAGCGCCCGCGAAACTTGCTGTAAACGTTTTACACAGCCGTGGTCTTCAACTGCTTAAACCGAGCTTCCTTGGACATCTTTTCATTGACACACCTACCTGAAATAATCGACAATGCCTTGAATAGCGCTCTTCTTGAAGATTTCGAATGTGATTTTGCAACCAAAACCAGACCAGGCCAATTCAAGACTTGCTGGCAAGGTGATCTTTGACATGCAAAAGCACAACCATCTGGAAAATATCGTCTGTGTAATTATCTTTTCGACAACATTGATATTTTTCGGCATTGCCTCAGTCTATTTCTGCTTCGCAAACACCGACTCAATTGCCGAAAAGGAAAAAAGATTCCTAGCACCGTTCCCAAGAATGCGCAACGTTCGTCATGACAGCCGGACGTTCGCTGCGGGGTTTGAAAAATTCTACCGCGATCGTTTTGCATTTCGGTTGCCAATCACCACTCTATGCAACCTGACTGCTTTCAAAATCTTTCACACATCTGGCACCAAGTTAGTTGCAATCGGTAAGCACAATTGGCTTTACTACACGCAAGAAGGCACTTTTGATTCCGAAATTAATAAGGGACCATTCAGCGAAGAAAAGCTCGCATTGTGGTCCCGAATGTTTCAGACGAGACAGAAAATATTAGCCGAGCACCACATCCCCTATGTCCTGATTGTAGTTCCAGAAAAAGGATCTATTTATCCTGAGTATCTTCCACAAGGATGGTTCAGGCGTTCTGGCATCACACGAATTGAACAATTACAAGATGAACTGAAGGCGCACACAAAAGTAGATTTTGTGAATGCTCTATCAATTTTGTCGAGCAACAAAAGTCCAGAGCATCTGCTCTATCATACAAATGACACCCACTGGAATTCATATGGTGCCTTTTTTGTCGGACAAGACATACTAAAACACTTATCGAAATATTTTCCTTCAGTAAAAGCGTTTGGGAGCAACGAGTACAGCTTGGAAGAAGAATCTTTTAAAGGCAATCTATCCACAGCCGATGGTCTGGAAGACTGGCTGATCGATGAATGTCCCAAAGTAGAACCCACCACCAAAATGTATCAAGTAACAAGCGGTATTATTGGTGCGCCAACTTGTGAAACACAACTGACGCAGCCTACCGCCCCGCCTTTGCCCTCGGCATATGTCTTACATGATTCCTACATCGGACGGCTTGTGCCGTTCTTATCCAGTCGTTGTCGCTCAATCCAATACCACTCGACGCACGTCTTTAAAAAGGCAGACATCTTAAAGGTACAACCCGACCTTGTAATCGAAGAAATTGCTGAACACCATCTGTTTGACTATGAACCGGACAATATTCCAGTTACACCGAGCACCACTGACGACACTAACAATTCGGAATCTGCAATATTTGGGGATAGTCTGCTATTAAGAGACGTAGCTGCAAAACCAACTGTTAGCGGACTTGCGGTGAGATTTCACTGGCAAGCGAAGAAAAAGATGATTCGCAACATGAAAATAGGCATACATCAGTTAGACGACAATAGCCAATCAATAAATGTCTACGATTTCTACCAAGATACGACGCACAGTGAGGTGTTACCTGGCACAGAATGGATAGACACGGTAGAAATTCCAAGAAGCAGCACTACACCATCTAACCTTGGTATTTTGGTGTACAATGATGATTCCTTTCACGCAAGCCTCCCTGTAAACACTCGGAAATCTGACTGGGGAGGAATTCGAGCGATCTTTTCTTTGGATGCACTTGAAAAAGTCAAATGGTCCTACCGATAGTTTCGTGCGCCTCTAGGCAAACATTGAACATTCTCTCAGTGTTTCTTTTGCATTTTACATTCTTCTTCCGCTTTTTGAAGCTTGATGGCCAAAGCAAAAAGGCAGTCACTTTTTATCTTTCGCCCTTCACCTTGCTTGCAAACAGCTATTGCTTCACTCATCGTATCGACTGCATCACAATATTTATGTTCTGTTTCTTGACAGTTAGCTAATTTCTCCATTAATTGAAGCAGAACCAAGTAACCTGCCTGCGATTTCTTGCAAATATTGACGGCCCTTACTAACGTTACTTCCTCCTTTCCGTAAAGGTGGGCGAGGTCCTGATATTTTGCCAATTTTTCTAAATCTTGAACTAGCTGATAGTGATTAGGTCCCCATCTAGCTTGCAAATTGAGAACGACATCTTCATATACTGCTACCGCAGCGGAATACTTCCCTTCACCAGCCAGAGCCCAAGCTACATCTCGTTCCGCTTCTGCTCGTTTATCATGATCAAGAGTTTCGATATCTACCAACACACGTCTGCTTGCTGTGCAAGATTCGCGATATTCAGTTGTCGCTCGGGCGTGCTTTAGGTATTGCATTTCCAAATCATGCATCAACAAAACTGCTTCATAGTCAGGTCTTTCTGGAGGTTTCTTTGAGTTGAGTCTGTGAGCAATTTCCACGATGCGTTGGTAGTATGGTAGAGCGTCGTCCACACAGTTTGCATCTGCATCTTGGCGTTCCATAAAATAACAGGCTAGCCGCAAAACGCTAATCTGCACCTCCCTGGAATCAGGTCCAAAAGCCTCAGCTAACGCCAAAACTTTCAAAAAAGTCGACTTAGCTTTAGCACGCTGTCCTTTCGAATCGTAGTTCTGCGCAGAGAGCAGCGCGTTTTCCCAAGCTCTTACGGATTGATTCTTCTGCGCATATCCGTGCGTCGAACTGAAAAGCAATAGAATGGCTAGAGACCAACCGATTGCAAATCTCATAATCTGTCACACGCACCTAGCACCATCAGCGATGCCCATTCCTAAAACGCCTTTCGCAAAAAGCACACCAGAAACAGACATTTCTAATAGCCAAAACCGTTCTTACGCAAATGGGTCATAGGCTCATTGTCGCCGTTAAGTAGAGCGCCATCAGTGATTTCAGCCAGGATAATAACGTGATCTCCTGCTTCAATATGTTTTCGCACTGTACATGACAAATAAGAAACAGCACCACTCAAATAAGGATTGCCGTTAGTATCCACAGCAACATCAAGCCCTTCAAAGCGATCCATTCCTTCTACATGCGGCTTAGCAAAGCTCTTGAACATATCCATATTTAATTTTCCAAGCACATTCACCACAAAGTGAGTGCCATCTTTTAAATCATTGAGGATATGTCGTTCCTTTTTGACCGCCAGTGTGAGCATCGGCGGCTCAAACGCCATTTGATTGAGAAATGAAGTCAGCATACCGTCACGCTGTCCGTTTCGTTCCAAACTGACAACGTAAACGCCAGTAGCGATGCGGCCTATGGCGCGTCCCAGTTCTTCTTTCTCGTTTACTGATGTCGTCATGTCAGCTTGCCCCAATTGATGTAACAGACCTGCTGCACATTATAAAGCATCTGACGAGTCAGACGGGTGCACCAAAAGACTTAGCTGCAGTCTGGCTCGAACGCTGGTCACTAGGCTGGGGAGGTAGTTTTGGCGATGACTGATCGCTTTTTGATGTTCCACCACCATTACCCTTGATATCATCACGGAACTCGACACGCTTGTTCTTTTTACGAAAGAACCAGGCGATGATCGCCTTCGCCAGAGTCTCTGGATCGTGATGCAAAGTAGACGATCCGATTAGAAGCGGATGTGGTTCAGCCTCAATTCCAAGAGATTTCACACGCTCGGCGTCATAAATAACCGGTGTCGGCACATCACCCTTGGGTGTTGGTAAAATCTCAGCATCTGGCATGCGATTATTCACTAAAACAGTCTGAAACAATTTCTCTGGTGAGTTTTTTAGAGCGCCTGAATGTTCCAGCAAAGCTTCGACGTGATCTGCCGCACTGTAATCTGTCGTCTCACCTAATTGAGTCATCACATTGCAGACGTAAATTTTGAGAGCGCTAGAGTGCATCACAGCCGGTGCGATACCCTTGATCAAAAGATTTGGAATAACGGAGGTATACAAACTACCGGGTCCAAGCACAATCAATTCAGCATTGGCGATTGCATCGAGCACCGCTGGCGTCGCATCTGGTGCCACTGGATCTATGGAAAGTCGCTTTATGCGTCCATTAGCGGCAGTTATTTTCGATTCACCGTGAATGACGCGACCATCTTCAAGTTCTGCAACAAGTGAAATATTACCCAGGCATGCTGGTAAAACCTGACCACAACTATTTAAAACACGCGATGCCACACGGACCGCTTCGAGCATGTCGCCGTTTGTAATTGCAAAAACGGCAGACAAAAATAAATTGCCGAAGCTATGCCCTTCCAGACCACCGCCATTTTTGAATCGATATTGAAACAGCTCAGTGACCAACTTTTCTTCGTCAGCCAAAGCTGTGATGCAGTTTCTGATATCACCAGGAGGTAGGACACCGAGTTCTTCGCGTAGGCGGCCAGAACTGCCACCATCATCACCCACTGTCACGACTGCGGTAATGTTGTTGGTATAGACTTTCAGCCCTTTAAGTAAATTAGAAAGCCCGGTGCCACCACCGATTACAACTACTTTAGGACCACGGCCTAGATGTCGTTTTTTGTACAAGACTTCAGGGATCGATTCGCGGTCCTCTGGCAAATAGGCACCAAGAATGCTGCGTACCATCGAGGTTCCAGCTACCAATAAACCTACTATCCCCAGAATAATAACGATCACACCGCTGATTCTGTGGGGTAGAACTTCGGCAGCATTCTGCACGAGCTCATGCAATAGCATTGACGTCATATATAGCGGATGGACACCGCCCAAAAGCAGGACTCCATAACCAATGACAAATACGAAAATAACCATCACGCCGATCCAGCGTTTAAGCCCCGGCAGCATCAACTGCTGCAACTGCAATTTGGCTTTTTTCTTCTCTTTTTTCTCGTTCATTCAGTCGAACCTTTCATGAGAGCTGCTTTGTTTTGTGCTGCAGCTGCTGCGTGAACAGAATGATTGTGATGCTTGGCTGGCAAGTCATCAAGCTCACGATGATGAATTGTCACTTTGTATTTTGGGAAAAGTTCGGTCAGTCTTGGTCCAAGTGCTTCCACCAGACTGGCTGAGCGGTGCTGCCCACCAGTGCAACCAAGAGCGATCGTATATCGATCATGCTTGGCCTCAAGCATGCACGGCAAAATTTTCTGCAACATACCAAGCAAGGATTCTAAAAATTCCTGCGCCAGCGGCTGCCGTAAAACATATTCCTGCACCGGCAGATCTTTGCCTGTTAAGTGCTTGAGTTCCTCGACCCAGTAGGGATTTTGCAAGAAACGCACATCGAATACCACATTCGCTGAAGGCGGTTCATCTTTTTTGTAGCCGAACGACACAACTAAAACTTCTGGTGGCTTGGTACCAGATGTAGAGTCATGTTTTGTATTATCTAAAGAAGCCACTGCTTGTGTCTCGGATGTAGTTTCTGCAGTATATGTTTAAACGCCCGCTGTTGGCAAACTTGTTTTTTGAGTTCGCGTTGAAATAGATCTTGCAGTCAGTCCGTTTGCCAATTGAGAAGCACTTAAGGCCTTCAACCAATCCTCATGCTTTTGATTATTCAAGATTTTGGCGAAGCTAATTGCTGAACACGCGTGCATAATCCAACCTTCAGACATACAAAGCTCTGCCAGAGCATAGCCACAGAGCTGACAGTTCTGAGGAATTTTTTGATAGAGCAATGCTTTCACTGGAACACCCTGAGCCTGGAGTTCAGAGAGGAAATGATCGCGTGGTTGACCTTTTATACGACGGTCAACACCCTTGAGCATGTGCTTCCAAGAAAAAATCAATTCGCCAGCGTTAAATGGCATTAGTCGTCACGGCCTCTATGAGTAACAGCAGTATCATGTACGCAAGATGCGCCAGACGCTTCAACCTACCACGACACCTTCAGCAACTTCGGCGACATTAAGCTTCAGGACAGTGCCCGCGTCCACATTTTCTTGCGGTTCACTTTCGCCGTCACGAAAACCGTGTTTGGTCAACTCGATATCTGCAGCCAGTTTAGAAGCGGCTTTATCAATAAACAGCTCGCCATCTAAATGGTCGATTTCATGCTGGATTGCGCGACAGAGCAGATTACCTTCAACTTCGAGCTTCATATCCTTACCTGAAACGTTTTGATAACGCACAGTAATTTTCTTTGCTCTTTTGACTTCAAAAAAGACTTCGGGAAAACTCAGGCAACCTTCCAGCCCGACCATTTCTCCCTCTTTATGCGATATCACCGGATTGATAAAAACAATTGGCTTGCGACCATCTTCGGGATTGGCAACGTCAATTACCATCATTCTTTTCGAGATACCAACCTGCGGCGCGGCTAAACCAACGCCATCGTTGTCATACATGGTATCAAGCATGTCCTGAGCCATTTTGCGCGTCGAAGCATCAAATCTGGTAATTCTCTTCGCTTGCTGTCTCAGCACTTCGTCTGGAAAATATCTAAGCTGAAGCTTTGCCATCTGACGACTCCCTTTTGTTAACTACGTTGCGGTTCCCACCGCCTCGAGCAATTCAAGCCCACCCAATCTTAGGAAGCTCGCTACTATGAGCTTCTTCGTGGATATTACCATAATTATACTCAAAATTCACAAAGGCAAACGGTCGTACAGCCAAAGGCTACGCGGTTTAGAGGCAAAATGCAGACAATTGTTACCGCCGTGCACTAAAGTATGGCTAAGTGGTAAAAGTTACAAGAGTTAAGACAGGGCGCAAAGTGGATAGTCCAAATTTGATAAAATCTTTAGCGATGCTCATCTTGGTAGAGGCAAGCATCCTCTCAGGTAGCCCGTCTCAAGCAACCGACTGGGGTTACGATGGTTCGACCGTGCCTAAAGACTCCACTCCGTCTGTCTTTTCAGGCAAACATGTTGTTGAGCCAGCTTCTCCAAAGTCAGCATCAAAAGGTGTGACTAAAAGTGCTGAGGGCAATCCTTTTGGTCGAGCCCCCGCCGCTACGAAGGGCACCACTGCGCCCCCAGCGCTCAAAGCGACTATGAGCAGTCAAACAGTTGCACCTTCGGGCAACACTAAACGCTCACCGGCGTCCTCAAGTAAGAACTCCAATCAACCCGAGCAAATCGACTTACACTCTGCAAATAAAGCCCGCGAGGCTCGCGAGACGGCTGTTGCCAAAAATCTCGCAGAAAAAGAACGTAAGACAGTCAATGATTGGCTGGAGGTCTATGCTCTCGTGTCCCAGGAGCATAAATTAAGCGACGACCAAAGAGAACGCTTTAGTAAGGAGCTTGCAAAATGCGTAAACGGTCCAGAAAAGCTCAGCTTCGAGTCAGTTCTTACATTCTGGCCACTCGTGCAAAAGTCGATCAAAAATAATGCTGAACAAAAAGAAAACTATCGTTCGCTTTTCAAAGCGCTGTTTCGCTTACAACTGCACAGCGGCTCATTAAGCGAACACGAATCAAATATTTTGACTGAAATACTTGGGCCCGAGCGCATCGCAGTACCTGGAACACCGAGCCTAACCGAAGAAGCATGCGACGCCTATGGTGACATGGCTTGCTTTATGTACAGTCAAAACAATCCCGGCAAAACTATCGACGCGATGGACAATCGCACTATATTTTCATCGGTCATTCAACGAAAATTCACAGAAGCTCCGTCCATAGCTGACAAACAATCAATGGCCAACTTCGCTTTGAAGTGGGGCAAGTTCAAGGTACTGTTCGCCGATGCTAATGATGCTCAGAAGGAACAACTGGCCGATCAAATCACAGGCAAAGCCAAAGGCAGTAAAAAGCCCGACGTACCCAATGCGTCAATTGAGAGCATCATGACGCATGGTCCATGGATGGCTGCACTACAAAACTTGGCCAAGGCTCCCAAAACAGCCACCACCAGTGACACTACTGCACAGGATACTATGGAATTACCCCAGGGGGATACGGCGAAAGCGGGGGCTTTAACCGATGTGGTAACCCCACACAAGTAAGCCAAACTTCCTGAGCAGCGCGAGCAAATTCCTGATTGGCAGTACCGAGGGCATCTCGAAAGGACCGAGCAAGTATATTATCCGGGACAATGCCTGCGCCGACCTCGTTGGTCACCACGATAAACTCGATTTCTGCTCGCTGAGAAATTGCTCCTAACACTGCAGCGTTATCTACCAACAGGATCTGTTCTTGCGCGCGCAGGGAATCACGCTCATCACCCGCGCTTAGTAACACGTTTGAAACCCAGAGCGACAAGCAATCTATTAGACAAACGTTTTCAATTCCACTTAATGCGTTAATCGTTTTCGCCAAATTGAATGGCTCTTCGATCGTTGTCCATTGCGGTGACCGACGAGCGCGATGCATATCGATTCGCTCGACAGATTCAACATCATTTGAATACCTCTGCATGGTTGCAAGATATACAACAGATTCACTTTTTGATGCCGCGAGCTTTTCGGCAAAATACGATTTGCCAGAGCGAGCACCACCGGTGATGAGTATTAAATTCTTTAGATCTTTGTGTTCTGAGGGATTAGAAATCAACATAAGTTTGAAAAATCGCTTGCCTAAGCTGAAACATACTCATATGCTAGTCGATGCTAAATCGAAATGACTCGAAATAAATAGATCAGTCGCGCAAAAAGTTTCTTTAACCTGAGAATATGGCGAAAAACGATCAAACCTTAAACAATCGTCAACTTAGAAATCAAGATTCTTTTCTTGAAGATCGCGCTTCATTCGAGCTGTACCAGGCTTTTATGGTCGGGTACGTGCGGCGATTAAACGAAGCAACTTTCAATGTCACCATCGGTGGGGTCAAGATCGGCTCCGCAAAATATTCGAGATTAGCACAAATCAATTTGCATAGCCGGATTATTACGTTTTCGCGTTTTGCGGTGGAAAATGTACCTGAACGCGGCAGAAGGTATCTCGTCCTGCACGAACTGGCCCACGTGCACGAGGCGAGTCATGACAAAAGATTTTGGGGCTTCGTCGAAAAATATGAGCCTGATTACAAAACAGTGGGACACGAACTTGAACAGGCTTTCAAAAAAAATGTACGTGCAGAGTTACAACGTCAGAAAGCTCAAAGCAATGTAACTCGAATCACCAGCCGTACTGATGAGCGTAAGGCCCTGTTAAGTTCGCGACTTTTAAATTATGAGATGAGGCAACAAACTGAAGTGCCGTCAGAAGTACTCGTGAGCCCGCCAGCACATTTGACCGATTTAGAACTACATTCGCCCGGGCATACCGAACCCAAAACCATACTCGATCCGTTCAAGTATGAATTTCAACAAGAGCAATCTGGCGCACCCAATCCGCTTGACTGGATGGAGAATCACGTTCTTCTCTGGGATGAAGAGGAAGAATCAGCTGGCACCGTTTATGGTGGCTGTCTGGAATAGTCTACGTAATTGCAAGTGCTCTTGGATAGCCGTCCATACTGTTACCGTTGTAAGCTTACCGTAAGGGAACGACGCCAAGAAGCGCCGATTGCTCCACTGTGTAAACAGCTAGAATTTACTCCGCGAAAGCCACCGGGAGCCAACTATTCGATATATCTCGACTAATTTATTTTCACGGACAGATGGCCAAATAGATAGTTCTGCCGTAATTAGCGCTAGAATGACGGTTTGGCTGATTCAACTCTTCCGGAGATGAATCAGGCATTCAGATGGTCAAACTTGTTTCGTGAACAACGAGAATCTTCATGCAAAACCGGCGCGTGGTCATAACTGGTATAGGTGCTGTCACTCCAGTAGGGATAGGTGTAGAAGACACCTGGAAAGCTCTGCTTGCTGGAGACAGCGGTGTCCGAAAGATCAATCAGTTTGATCCAGACGCCATTGGGCTCGCGGTGACAATCGCTGCTGAAGTGAAGGATTTCAACATTCAGGACTTCTATCCAGACCCGCGAAAAGTGGGTTCGATGATGAAGGAGATGGATAGAGTCACTCTATTCGCCATGGCGGCTTCAAAAATGGCTCTCGAAGACGCTCGTTTCGATATCAGAAAAAATGAACCAGAACGAGTCGGAACGTTCATCGGCACCGGCGTTGGCGGACTGATTACAACCACAGCCGACCACATCAAACTGATGGAAGGTGGTCCACGTAAACTCGGTCTACGATCGATTGTTCGACTAATGCCCAATGCGCCGTCTGGCCAGGTCGCCATCGAGTATGGTGCCAAAGGCAGAGCCAAAAGTGATTCTACGGCCTGCGCAAGCGGCTTAGATTCACTCTTTGACGCTTTTATGTACATCAAAGGCAATCGCGCCGATGTAATGATTGCAGGAGGCAGCGAAGCCTGCGTCAACTCATTTACGGTTGCTTCTTTTAGTAACATGATGGCACTGTCAAAGAGAAACGATTCGCCAGAAACAGCCAGTCGTCCATTCAGTGCCGATAGAGATGGCTTTGTTCTTGGCGAAGGCTCAGTCATTCTTATTCTTGAAGAACTTGAGCACGCATTGCGTCGCAATGCACCGATTTATGCCGAGATTACTGGTGGTGGAGCAACTTGCGATGCCTCACACATCGTCGCTCCTGAAGAAACCGGAGCTGGCGCCTCGCGAGCGATGCGAGAAGCATTGAGAGATGCCCAACTCGAGCCGCATGACATCGATTATATAAATGCTCATGGCACATCAACACCACTGAACGACGAACGCGAGACTCTTGCAATTAAGACAGTCTTTGGCGCTCACGCTTATAAGCTCCAACTCTCGAGCACAAAATCGATGGTTGGTCATTTGCTTGGTGGAGCGGGAGCAATAGGGGCTGCAGCAACAGCTTTGACCCTCAGTCAGCAAAAAATTCACCCAACGATCAATCTCAACAACCCAGATCCTAAATGCGATCTAGACTACGTGGCAAACGTCTATCGCGAAGCCAAAGTCGAGCACGCCTTAGTAGAGGCTCTCGGATTTGGCGGTCATAACACTGTTCTTGCGATGAAACGCTACGTCGCCTAATCGATTCTTGATCTATTTCAGGATTCACTAACTGCTGATTGCGAAAGCACTTGAGCATTAGGGTCCGGCGAAGCGGCATTAAGTAGTGCTGTCGACGCAGATGAACTATTCGCGGCTAGGTCGAGAGTACCACCGATTGCAACCGAACCACTATTGGTGCGATCTTCACTACTGCTATCCGCTTTTTCGCGAGTGAAGTTCAATGGGTTCGTCAAACTGGTCGTGCTTGGACTCAGCTTGCTGTTGAGGAAGCTTGTTGAATTGGCCAGGCTGACGAGCTCTGTGCCCAGAAGGTTCTGCGGTTTTCGCACTTTGGCAGAGATAGAAGCCATCGGACTCTTAAATGGCGGATAGAAAATTCTGGAACGGTCTTTGTCGGTGGAGTCAGGCTGACCAACAGGAATCGAGCTCGCCTTAACGACTCTTGCGTAAACTGCAGCCTTAGCGACGACTTCTTCAGGTACACCAGATTGTGCAGCAGCCCACAAGAAGCTATTGCCGAATTTCATTCTCTGACCATTGGTTGGGTCGAAACCACCATCTGGAGTGCGCATCAGCGCCTGAATGGTCGGTGAAAGGGAAGCATATTCTGCCGACAGAGTTCCTCTGACGACTGGCTGTTGCACTCCATTTTCTACTACAAGGCCGCCATTTGCACGCGAAGACAGCACTTCCACGGAGGCTGGAACACTTTGAGATCTCGGAGAGAAATCCATCTGCCCTGCGTTTGGCTGCCGAAGATTATCTGCCGATGTCTGAGCCATCGCTCTTCCCGACTCGACCATGAACGCGCCCATGCCGATAGAGAGGCTGGCCGCAACAGGGTGGCTTTGCAAACCGTAGACGGTCTCTCTAACTCTTGCGGCGATGTTTTGAGCAGCTTCACTGATTTCGCGCCAGCGAGAACTTTTTGATGATAAGCCTGAAACAGGAACATCAGAAACAGCATGAGTAGCTGGTTTGAATACTGCTAAATCAGATGTATTGCGAGAAGTTTCAGCATGCTTTAGAGCTTCTTCTACGGCACGATCACGCGGAGAGACCACTATCTGATGGAGTTCTCTTGCTCTCTGTGCCTCATTTTGCGAGTACCAGTGAGCATTCCGTTCAACAACAGCAATATGCGATTGCTGGGCTTCCGCAATTCGTTGCTTCAATAAATAAGCTTCAACAGTTTGATTCTCAATTCTGCTAATAGAGCGATTGATATTGATGGCATCTTCACGACTCAACGCAGGGAGCGCTTTTTCATAAGCAAGGCGAACTGCGGAAACTTCACCAACACCAAACGAGCTCAAAGATTCAGTGGTCTGATGCAGTGCTGTGACAACTGGGTCTGAATTTCTAGCCGCTGCCACTGCAGTCTGGCGGTTGACAGTCACAGTACCTTCAGCAACGCTGGCAAGCGTTCTATCTAGTTGACTTAATTGATGATTTGTTTCAACGTTATAAACATGACTGTTCAGGCGAGCACCAACAGCCGGTTCAAGATCTTTCGAAACAATGGCGACACTGTCGCGCAAACGACTAACCTCAGCTTGACTGAGTCTTTGAGTAGTTGAAGTTAGTCCTTGGATATCTTCAGCGGCGGTTTTGCCGGCAGTCGACAGTTGCGCATCAGCACCAGAGAGTGCACGCATTTCGCGATTTAGACTTTCTCTGCTATTAGCAGATTCAGCGGCAGTCTCTTCCAATTTGTTGGCTCTAGCCGAGTTGCGATGAGCAAACTCGAGACGGTCGACATTTTCTTTAAGAGGTGCTACCGACTCTTTGCCAAGCAAACCCTCCAAACGATTGACTTCGCCCTGCATTCTTGTCAAAGCGCCAGACTTGTCTGCAGACGAAGTCAAAGAAGATGCGTCTTTCTCGATGGAATCAAGATGGGCGCCGACACGTTCAGCTGAAGAAGATGAGTGGGTGACATGTGAGCTTCTCAAAGCTGCGGTTTCGTCGGCAATTCGAGGCAGAGCCTCAGAAGAGACTTTATCGAGCTGTTTGAGTTGCTGTGCCTTGTTCGCGCTTATTTCAAGTGACTGGAAGGTATCGCCTAATTTTGGAGCTTCAACTGCAAGTGCCCTATCTTCACTTGCAATCTTTAGATTTTGCTCGATGCGACTGAGCGCATTCGCTCGCTCAGTGCCTTCAAGACGACCAATGTTGCCGCTGTCTTGTACAACATTTGAGAGAGCCTTTCGAGCCCGAGGACTTACCTTCCCTTCTGTAAGTGCGTCGAGAGCTTGCTTTTGTAGAGTTTCTGAATGACCACGAAGCTGCGCCGTTGCTGCTTCTAGGTCCTGCCTGACTGCTGCTCCAGCTGCTGGAGTTTCAGTTGGCGAAAATCTCATTTCGGGAGAAGTTGTATGTGCCACTCCAACGTTTCTGTCTGCAACATTGGCCTCTTCACGCAATCCACTAGCCGGTGAAGTGCGAGGAGTAGTTTGCACGTCTGATCGCGCAGGTGGTGACGAAGAAGTCCGCTCAGTAACGATAGACGATGCCGCTTCTCTTTCTGCTTTAACAGCCGCCGCTTCTACGTTTGTGCCAAGTTTGAGGCCTTCAACCGATTTAGTCAGCGATGGAAGGTCCTTGACGGTGCTGGCATCAGCGCTCAAAATTTTGAGATTAGCGTCAAGGCGAGCAACTGCTTCGCTGCGTTGGGGTAACGTCATGCCTTGCCAGCCATTAGTGTCTTGAACCATCTGAGATGCAGCTTTGCGACTAGTCGAAGAGAGTTCACCATTTTCGAGAAGCTTCAACGATTGCTCTTGAACTGAAACCGCATGTGGTGCTTGCGTGATTGCAGAACTAGTTGCTTGAGCGGGTTTTGCTGCATTTGCAGTTTGCATTTCGACGGTTTCGCCCTGTCGAACTCGGGCGGTCTGTTCCGTCGAGCCACGATTAGGAACCTGCGCGTTATCTAGATGTGCGTTAGAACCTTCGACCAGGCGAGTATGATTGCCTTCAACTTGGGCGGCGGAGCGCTCCAGCGTGGAGCTTGAAGACTGCATCTCTGCTATGTCTTGTCTGATTCCACTAAGGGCTTCCGGCGTGACGGATTTTTCCAAAACCTTCAAATCGGCCTGCATGCCCTCTAAGACTTTGGCGTTGTCGGCACTTTGGGAAATTAACAAAGAACGTTCTTGCAAGCGGCTTTTAGCAGCTCGGAGTTCTGGACCTGCATTCGCTGGCAATTCCAGCTTATGCACGTTTTCAGCAAGGACATTCGAGCGAGAAACCTTCTGAGTTTCAGCAATAAGGCTTTGAGCACGCGAAACTTCAGTATCCATAGTTGCATTGCCAGGAGAGGCAGAGACATCTGTTGGACGCGCAGGAGCGGAGGTAAGCGGCTCATTTACGCGCTCTAACGGCTCACCGCGAACGGATGTTGACGATTTAGGCGCTTTAATTGATTCAAGAGGAGCAGCCGGAGTCAAAGGGTGTATAGCTTCTGACGATTCAACAGGCTTCGCTGGAGCTACTGCAGGTCTTGCAGTCTCAGTAAATTCAACAGGCTTCGCTGGAGCTGCTGCAGGTCTTGCAGCCTCAGTAAATTCAACAGGCTTCGCTGGAGCTACTGCAGGTCTTGCAGCCTCAGTAAATTCAACAGGCTTCGCTGGAGCTACTGCAGGTCTTGCAGCCTCAGTAAATTCACCAGGCTTCGTTGGAGCTACTGCAGGTCTTG
>JARLHI010000010.1 GCA_031292355.1 Candidatus Obscuribacterales bacterium | reverse complement strand
CATTCGATTTACACTGTGTCATTCAAAAGCTCCGTTAAGTACTCGATTCTTGTGCCTCGTAAACACAGATTCTGAGCCAACTGACAGGGCTTTTGTGCTTTTTAGAAATGAATTCGGTATCACTCCCGTGAATAATCCGGGTGGGGTAGGTTAACTATAGAGTACAGTATGTATTTTTGACACCCCCTTTTTGGAGACCTAGTCCTTTTTGAGGAAATATTAAATCGCCTGCGACACAAGCGTGACACCATCTTGCCACTTTAGAGACACTGGCTGTCCTTAAAGTAGTTGCATCAAGAAGGAACACGTCGAGGACTGGTCGTTGAGCATTGACGCTTCGCATTATTTAGAGATCCCGCCCGCCAAGTCACAGGCGCCTTCTGCAGATAGACCTTTACAGGACCCTGTGGAAGCCATGAAGCAGCTCGTCTCCAATAAGGAACAGCATGCATCAAACAGCGGAGCGTCTGGCAAGTCTTTAGACGCAGGTGCCACCAAAGAGCCAGCCGTTTTGGATATGGGAGACACTGACGGTCTTTATAAATCATCTGAAAAACCTAGTGTCCATCAGGTCTCTGGTAACACTACAGCCGAGTCTCAACATACAATCGCTGCCGGTGAATCATTGGAAGGCATTGCACGTAAAACGCTGGGACCTAAGGCCAGCAACGATGAGGTGTCTCGTTACGCGAACGCGGTGGCGCTTGCTAACGGACTTTTGCAACCAGACAAATTGACCCCGGGACAAAAGCTAGACATGCCAGGTCGTACGAAGGACGGCACTTTAACATTCAACAACCCCGACAATAAAAACGAACATTGGGAACTGCACGAAGACAATACGATCGACTCCCACAACAAATCTGATGGCACCAGTTACAAGCGCGAACCACTCGACACCTATGGCAGTTACACGGCGCACCACATCGGTCCAAAAATGGACGACAACTATGACGAGAGCTACTTTCACAAAGACGATGTTACGGTTACCTCCAGAAAGGATGCAAACGGAAACACCGTAGCTACCGTATCCGACGGTACAGTCAAAAGCACCGACAAGGACGGCAACTGGAAGGCAGATTTCGGTCCATCAGCTCAAGGAGATCATTCTTCATACGACAAAGCATCTGGCGTAACAACCTCGCACCTTAAAGATGGCTCTACAAGCAAAACCTGGGACAGCGATTGGCATAGTGAGTCGGTTGATGCGGATGGCACCAAGACCACGAAGTGGCAAGATGGCTCGGTGATGGTGGAACGAAAAGACGCTGAGGGACATGAGATCGGATACGCACGGCAGCAAAATGAAAACGGCGGCTACAAAGAACATGGTTGGGGCCCTCAGCCAAAGGACAACTACGATGAGTCGTACGACCCAAAGAATGGTCAGACAACCAGGGTCGAAGGCAAGGGGACAGCGCAAGAAAAGACGACCACATCATGGTCTGATGGCACCACAAAAGTAGAAGCGAAAGACGGCGACAATTATCAACGTAACGCTGATGGCTCGGAGCATCACTGGGGCAAAGAAAATTACGACAAGCCGGCCTACGATTATAAACACGACGAGCACCTGAATACATCCAAAGATGGCCTCGATCAAGCAGTAAAAAATCACGTTGCCGTCGATAAACAAGCTGCCTTCAAAAGGGACATGGATGCTTTTGAAGCTCGTGCGCAAAAGGAACATATGGCGCCAGAGGAAGTAGCCAAAACCTACGACCAAATGTCGAGAATGCTCAATGCACCAAAAGATAGTGCAGTAGTTTCGGATCAAGACAGAGCGCTTCTTGCTGAAGGATTGGTTCATCAATGTGCTCATCCGGAAGCCACCGTTCAGGGTGCGCACAACACCTGTAATGTGACTACGGTTGCCCGTGAGACCTTACAAAGAAATCCATCAAAGGCAGCGGAGATGGCCGCTACGACATCGATAACTGGTGCGTGGACTGCCGCTGACGGCAAGGTGATCAAAATCGATAAACAGAGTCTGCAGCCAGGAGCAGAAGAAGCTATTTATCCGCCAGCCGACGGCAATCGAAGCTTCTCGACTCAGGCTCTCAATCTGGTCATGGCTAATGATGTCTTGCAGCGCAGGGTGCCACCAGAATCTTACGTACAAAGAACGCCAAACGCCGATATTCCAAATGACACCGGGGAGCGACATCTGGATGCTCATGGCAATCTTATTGCCACTACACAGAAGACGGCTGATGGAATGCTCATTCCAGAATCGTCTCCGAATCTAAGCGAACATGAAATCGTCCAGGTCGCCCAACGGCTGAATGGCGATAACAGTCATCTTATTGCTTTTAACGACCCGCAGAGCGGAGTGGATAGCATCAATAGCGAAGTGGCTTTCGCTCAAAGGTTGCATCAGCTAAAACAACAAGGTCAGTTTCCGGTTACTTTGGCTGTGGACGGCAACCATGCTCCGATTCAGGAAGTAGGGCAGGAAGCCCCCGGATTAGGTGCGCATGTGGTGACAGTCGATGGTTTTGACGAGAAAACTGGCAAAGTGCACATCACGAACCAGTGGGGAAAAAAGAGCAACAAATGGGTGAGCCTGAGCGATTTGTACAAGAACGCTACTGGAGAAATTGCAAGTTCTAGCGATGGGGCAGATACGGATTATTAGATGGCTGTGAGACTTAGACAGAGGAGAAGAGCGCATGGGACGTGACGATACAAAAAGCTGGGGGGATGACAGGCTACTTGCAATGCTCGACTTTAAGCCTGGTAATGATTGTGATTCGCCCCTGCACCGAGGCAATTTTATGGAGCCTGACAAACCCGGTCTGCAGAAAGTTCAAAATTTCGATGCTATTTCCTCTGTGGAGTTGCCGACATCATGGCGTTGCTCTAAGCAAAATTCAGAGATTGGCAATTCGCTTTCCTTTCGCAGCGCGACGAACCCAAAGGCGCAAATCAATTTTGCTGAAAGGAGTCAACCAGTTCCGGAACAAGCTGCTAATGCTTTTAAACAAATCATCGATCCTGATGCGCCTACTCCTAGAATTGTGTATTCAGCTAATCTGGACTCAAATGGTGAGGGGGCTGCGACGATCAAATCATTGGCTAGTGCTCTGGGCTCCAATCTGGTAGGAGACAATCAGCTCACTAGCCCACAAGGCGGCGAGAATGCGCGGCAACCAGCTTTTCATCTAGATAGTGCTCTGGTTGAGACAATCAATGGCAAGAATGTAATTGCTGTTGATGGATGGTTTACACAAATGGATGAAAAAGCCAACATAAAAATGGGTCTTCATGGACCACTCAAACGTTATTACACAGGCATTTTTTACGACGCTGACGGTAAAGGCACCAAGATTGATCAGATGTATTTGGTAGCTGATGACAAAGATGCGTTCGTGAGCACGAAAGGCGTCTTTCGCTCTAGCACTAAATCTATTGAGTGGCGGTGAGACGCTGAGAAATTGATTAAATCAGCTTTGCCACTAGCCGGGAATCAACCTGCCACCATCCTGACACTAAAGGTGCTTATGGTGATTACATTCAGAGCAATTCGATCAGCAGGTATAATTTATGTCTTCACTAGAGCACCAAGAGCAGACCAAAGGCGGCAATGCCGCTGCCGATTTCTCTTCAGTCAAGCTTTTTCACGATTCTTATGACAAGCGCATTGTCACCGCTGCAGAGGCACACCCCGTAAATGGAGTCTCAGAGCACGTCGCCGACATCAACGAAAAGCTTTTTACAGGCGCGTATGACGCTGCCCCCAAACAAGCCGGCGGATTGTGGTCCAATTTTCGTGCCACCGCCAGCGAGGACTGCAACTGGTTGTTGCAAGCATCAAGCAATCTTGAATCAAGCCTAACAGAGTCCGTTCGCTCCAACTTCGGAGCAGGTCAAAGCGCTGAAGATCTTTTTTCTAAAGCCACCACGTACGCCGAAGAGCACCCTGTCGCGGCTGTTGGATATACAATTGGTGCTATTGCTGGTGGTGCATTTGCCGTCACTACAGGCGCTGCCCTTGCGCCGGTGGAGCTGGGAGTCGGCGTAACATTGGCTGTAGCAGCTACTGGAGCCGCCGCCGTCGATGGGGGTGCGTATGTCGTTCAAGAGTTAGGACAATGGATGTTGGACGCGTAGAAAGGATGTACCTTGATGTCACCAGTGGTGCTGAAACGCGATGAGAAAGCAAAGAAGATGGAATCTCTAAATCGGACGGTGCCAGCTCGCTGAAAATTGTATGCGTTGCAAAGTTGACGAAGCTACACCCGGATGGCATAGCTGGAACTGGACTGCTCTAAAATCGATAAATTGGTCTGATGTATCGATTGCATCAAATATTACGATTGTTGTCTGCCTGATGAAAGATTATTTCCTGCAACTAGCCTGAAGGCAGGCATAGATGGCTCGAATACGACAACCGAAGCTACTTGGCTAGTCTAATCGCGCGAGCATTCAAATCTGAAGAAAATCTGTGATTTTTGATGTGCTAAAACTGTATCGCAGCGCAATCGTTTGAGCCCTCGAGGATTTGTTCAATATTTTTCGCGATGAATTCAATCGTCTCAAACCGCTGGCTG
>JARLHI010000009.1 GCA_031292355.1 Candidatus Obscuribacterales bacterium | reverse complement strand
TCGCCGACGCCGAACTGGTGATGGTTTCAAAAAGAGGTTGAGAAGGCATTTATGAGACGAGTTTAGCGCTACTAACCCAGTCTTTGCGGCACCTCTAAATGACAGACTTTTGCCATGTTTGCGATCGGCATGGGTTCGCCGCATAGTTACCCCAAGTATTGAAGTAACTGTGCGGCGAAACAGCACCATTACTTCAATATTTCGACGCTTGAAATGATTACTTCAGCAGGGTCTTAACCGCATGCGAAAGGGCATCGGTCAACACCTGTTGCGAATAATCGCCTTGCGTTTCAAATTGATCCGCAAGATTGGCGACACCGCGAAACGCAATGTACTGAGTGTCGGGCAGACCGAACACCTTGGCGAAGTGATAGAACTGAAGCGACTCCATTGAAATCAGACGACCAGGCTTCCAGTACTTTTCGAGTTCCTCAAGGAGCCGCGGATCATGAGATTTGGCCAGCACCTTACGCGGATCAGTCATAGCTGGAGTACAAGTGAAATAGCGGTCTGTCGACATCTCTTCAGCCAGTGGTAATCCAAGCTCTGCGTGCCCGTCGAACCTTGGACGTACCGGCAAGTGCTCGTCGCCGAGTCTAACGCCACAGCCGACAGGATAAGCGCCATCAACCACGTACACCCGACCAAAGCCAGAGTCGCTGATGTAACCAGCAGTGCCTATCATTGCCAGACGCTTAGGACGCTTGTCACCAAGCGTTTCATGGTCCAGAAGTTCCCACATCAATGGCTCCATGCAGCCGGTACCGATACCGGAGATGACAACCGTGACACCAGAAAACTTCCAGGCCTGATAGCAACGATATTGATGATAACGAAGACACTTGCCGAGTGAAGAAGACTTGAAGGCAATCGTCAATTCTTTGGGATCTTCGCCGGTACAAACAATCATGTTGTCCTGAAAGAACGACAATGGAATAGCGGTATTCGGACGCACTTTCAGCGCCTCTCGTAGGGCTATTTGCTTCTCAGGATTTGCATGCCTATTGCTCATGATTAATGCTTTCTGTGTTAGTCACCACAGGTGGCTGAGATTCGGGCAGCGCCCTTCACTCCGGCTGGGGTGCAATACGGGCATGCCCGCACCATCCCAACCACCCCTTGAAGCACCAGATGGTGCTGTTTACTTCTGGCTCACAGCCGAGTTGAGAAGACCTCGACTCTGCTTATTGGTGATGAGCCCACTCATGTTTTGGAGACTGATCAGGTCGGAATATCCGCTTCCGGGGAACCGGCGAGCCGCCTTGTACACCGCTTTCGCTTCGAGGGCCGTGTAGATGGGGGCGGCCGCAGTAGCCTTGTCGAGAGCGACGACGACCTGTTCGGCGATGTGATGGCACATGTCTGTGATGCCATGGAACATCGTCGCTTTGCCATGCACGTTGCCGTGATAGGCCGACATGCCGTTGATCAGCACGGTCTCAGTGCGCGGATAGAAAGAGCACATGAGATTCCAGGGGTCGCCTTCCTTCTGGTCACCAGACGAGCGAAAGTCCGTGCGCAAAATCGCGCAAGGAATATCGAGCATCTTAGCGAACATGAATTCGACGACCGTGCCCGAATCGAGCTCGCTGCCATCGAAGTTAAAGATACAGACGTCGGCGAGCATGACGTTCAGCAAGTCGACGTTGCGGATGGCCACCGAGCGAGCGTCAGCTACCTCCAGATTCTGGGGAAGCACGCACTCGTAGCGACCCTGCGAAAACTCATCGATGGCTTTGCCGATGAGCATATTGCCGAGGAGCTCTTTGGCATTGAAGAGAGCACCGGCGAAGTAGGCTTTCTTAGATTCCGTCTTTGGTTCCGTCATTGTCGTGTTCCATTTTCTGGCCGCAATTGCGGTTGAAGAAGGGAGCTTTGTGAAGTGTTGATGATGGGTTGGAAAAGGCTAGATCACGGTGGTCGAACTCCAGATTCTGGATTTCGTCGCGTCAGTAACAAGTTTCTTGTGTTTTTTTAGAAAAATCGATAATTACAAAGTGGCTGGGAAGAAGTGATCAATACCTTGAGACTATCTGAGCATTTATGCACCAGACAAGCGGTTTTTGCGCATCTCGCAAAGGTGGGTCGAAAATAATCAATGCTAATACTTCATCTGGTGCAAATTCAAAACAGTGAAAGGTCCCGCAATAGCTTGCAGTGAAGCGTTTTGGGCTGGTGCCCAAAACGTTCAGACCAATTCGTCAAATTTACGTCATACCAACGCGAATTGCATGCGCTTTCAAAATGCAATTTTGAGCCGTCCACTTCAGACCAATATGAAGGAAAAGCTTCAGACCAATGCCAATCGCGCTAGCCGCGCAATCACGATTTGCGAGAAGGACACTTTGTTGTTCGTAACTCTACGTTCTCGGGCTTGCGCACGCCGCATCGACTCAGCCACTATCAAGACATTATCTGCAATCACTATTCCAAAAATCGTCGCATCTTTCAAAATCAAGTCGCATTATCCGAATCTACTCTTTCTGCCAATTTTCCGGCAGTAGTTAAAATCTGGAGCTTTCAAGCCCCGGATAATACGTCCCTCCCTCATGATTCTGCTATCAAGCAAGAAAGAATCACCATGTCTGCACATCAAGCTCCTTTCGATATCACGCGCTCTGAGAACACAAACCGGTTTTACGAACGCATTCTGGACGAAGGTCTCAAATCCTCCTCCAGCAATTGGCCAAAGTACAGCATACACCACAACTTTGCCCTCTCTTTTGGCCAGGGCGTGAATTTCCGCAAGCACTTCTTCTACATCGAAAACAAGCACATCGAGCGCTTCGTCCAGCTCGCCATCGAGTGCGGCATCGCCGACGAAATCCTCGACCGCAACACGACTTCAAGTGCAAATGCGGACGCGTTTCCATCCCATTCCTTCGATCGTTTGGAGTGGCGTCTGCGTGTGGACGATATTCCGACCTTCCCTGCGCAAGTTACCCTGCGGCAATTCCTTTTGGCTCGCCAGTACGATGTGCCACCGGCTAACAGCGTGGCGAACGAACTGACGCAGGAGTTGGACCGGCGTGGCATTGCGATACCACAAGCGGTGGCAGAACTGGAATTGGCGCGAGTCAGCTTCAACCGCAAGCTGGAAACGGAACCCTACATCCTCGAGGAAAACGTTTCACAGCGTATGCAGCGTGCCTATGGTTCCAAACCCAAAAACGAGGCTGGACAACCTTGCAACGAGCTCTCGGAGAGCAAGAAGCAAAAGTTGTATGCCAGACGTTTCATGCATCGATTCTCGATTGGTAGCGGACTCTATCTGCCGGCAGCTCCTGAAAGAGTGATAGCGATGTTGTCTGTGCTGGACGAGACCATTGCTGATGGACTGGATGTATCCTGCCTCTTCCGCTGCCCGTCACCGGCGAGCGAAGGACAGCCGCTCCAGCAATTTCTTCAGTGCACAGCGACAGACCTCAAGGCGGCACGTAAGTTTCCGTCGCAGGATGTGCATTGTCTGAAATGGCAGCAGTCTGATGGCACTTTGCCAAAAGACGACGAAAGCAAAATCAGCCTGGGACGTTGGCTAGAGTTGCAAGGCTACCTTCAAGCTGACTGGGATAATTCGTCGGGCTCGCTTGCGGCGATGCTGCGTTAAATCTACTATGCATCTGCGGCTCTTCACTCTTTCGAGGAGCCGCAGATTTCATTTCAGTCGCAACTTTGCCTAAAAAAATATACCTACACGAATTTTCCACAATTCTCCTCTAGCATAGGACTACTCACTCTTTTTTAATGGTGCAACTGTGGATCTGATGGAGAGCTTCAGTTCAATTCTCGAATCTGCTTTCTTTGAACGCATTTTGCATGGTCAGCTCCGTCCGGGATTTCTCCTGGGCTGGGCTGTCATGTTCGGTTCGAGCTTACTGATGTGCCTTTGGGTCTTCCTTCACCCAGATCTGCACTCGAACATCACCCTTTCGGGAGTCGCATTTTGTTTTGGCATCGGTCTCATCGGCAGTTTGATCCAAACCAATACCGACGTTGAAGACCAGGAAGCGGGCAGATATTCCCAAATGGGCAGCGGCTGGAACTTATGGGGTGACAACATCATCTTCAATAAAATGGGGCAGTTTTTTCTGACCATATTGATCGTCGCTTCCTTTGCCGCATCTTTTTACTTTTTTATTGAAAGTGCTCACCAGGAAGCCGAGGCAAAAGTTACAAGAGTAACGCCAAAATCCATCGTCCGGGTCTCGACTCATCCTAATTCTGCAGTGCACCATCATAAAATCGAAAAAGCAGCTCATCATCAAATTGAAAAATAAGCGACCCAAGAATTGACCGGAGTCTCAGTTTTGCAAGAAGACAATCGCACAACCAAGTTGCAAGCGGCTCTCGAAGTTTTGTCCATAATTGCACCAATCGTCTGTCTCGCCGATTGCATCGTCATTCCAATTCTCTTTATGATTTTGCCTCTCATTGGTGTTCATCAGATTTTTCACGGCGTGGGTGACCAATTAGTGTTGCTCATTGTGCTGTCTATTTGCGCTCCGACGATCACAATCGGATTCCTGAAACACAGGCGCAAAAGCGTCATGATATTGATGATGATCGGCTTTGCACTGATGTTTTGCGCGAACTTTGCCGGTCAGATTATAGACGAGAGCTTGCATTTGGCGTTGTCACTTCTGGGCAGTGCTCTTCTCATCAGAGCGAACATCATCAACCGACGATTACAAAAAGCTTCGTCTTGTTGCAATCACCATCACTGAAAATCATGAGTAGCTATTAGCAACATCATCAGGATCTGTGATCAAATTACTCGGTGCTTGCACAGCTAGCGAATCCTCTTTTTAAATTCGGGCCGATTATTAGCACAAACCAAAACAAATGAAAATGGTTATCGTTTTGCAAAGTCCAGTCTAAGTTCCATCGCATTTACCTACCCCTTAAATAGTACTGACGAACCTGTAATTCAGCACCAGACAAGCATTTACTTCGGTTAAGGTCCTTGCCATTGGCAAAGCGGTTTTCGTACTTTGTCGGTATCACCTTTTTATCCACCTGCAAATCCCCGAAACCTCTCTCCAAACATCCTCCCATACTGCCAGCACACTATTTTGCTTCGCTTTGCCCGAAGAAAAATGATGCACGCGCTCGGCTGCCGCCAACTTCACGAGAACCCTGAAGGAAAACCCAAATGCTTACTTTTTGTCTCATCGCCGCCGGAGTGGCCCTGGTCGCTGGCTCATTTATTGGAGTATGGCACTATCTGGACGTCCTGGACCGCCGCCACGAAGCTGCCGAAATCGCCCGTATCAAGGCTTTGCCGCGGGCCGGCCAGCTCCAAGCCTTGAAGGAAGCCCAGAAAGAACTGCGCCTTGCACTCTGGAACTACTCTCAACTTAACCGCTTGTGGGCAGCCTATAAGTGGGGATATCGAAACAATCCGTATTTCATTCCGCGCTTTGTCGCTCAAATCGAATGCGCTCGACTACACAGTCTTGCGGAAAACTTGAGCAAGGCACTGACTGTCGAATGAATCCACTATGGATCACGCAACGTGTAAGATTGAATTCGATTCTTCCACGTTGCGTGCTGCCAGAAAGTGCAATCTAATTGCACCATATTTGGTGCTTATTCTTTTTTTTAACGACGATAATAGACCGCCCGACTATTAAGAACAAAAAAACAAGACTCGCAGAAATTAAAGGCGGAGAGCTCAATCAAAGACTGAACACTCCGCCTTTCGCATAGCAACTACGTCACTGAAGCTTACTTCTGAGCCTCGAGCCACTCGAGCCAGATGGCAGGGTCTGCATCCGACGGCATCAACCATTCAGCGCGCGGCGACAGACTGATGGAACCAACTTTAGTTCCGTCAGGCAAAGTCGAGCGTTTGAATTGCTGGCTGAAAAACCGGCGCAGGAAGACAATCAGCCACTTGCGGATGGTCGCTTCGTCGTACGCCACGTAAAACTTCGCTTGTTTCGCCAGAAAAACGATTTTCTCTGGTGACGCACCAAAGCGACAGAGGTGGTAGAGAGTGAAGTCATGCAATTCGTAAGGACCAACTTTGTCCTCCGTCTTCTGCTTGATTTGACCATCTGCGCTCGGGGGCAGCAGTTCAGGCGAGATCTCAGTCGCGAAGATGTCGAGCATCGTCGCTTTAACCAGCGCTTCAGACGGTTCAGTGAATTGATTCTCGGCAGTCCATTTGACGAGAAATTTCACCAGGGTCTTGGGCACCGAGGCGTTTGGATTGTACATCGACATATGGTCAGCGTTGAAGGTGCACCAACCAAGCGCCAATTCAGAAAGATCGCCTGTTCCGATCACGAAACCGGCGTTCATCAAAATCAGCGTTCGCATACGCGCTTGCACGTTTTCGAAAGTGACATCCTGTGCGTCATCCGGCAGAGTCAAGAAAGCCTTGCTCAAGGAGGCGACAGTGTGGCCCTTCAAATCGATGCCAAACGGCTTGTGTCCAACCGCTTGCATCTCGGTCAAGCAAAGCTTGCGGATGTCGACTTCGTGAATGGTTACGCCCAGAGCCGTCATCAACTTGTGGGCATTACCCTTGGTGCGCCTGGTCGTCCCAAATCCAGGCATTGTGTACGCCTGAATCTTGCTTCTGGGTTCACCAGCCTTGTCGTAGACCTTGCACAGCACCGAAAGCGCGTGTGTCGAATCCAAACCACCCGAAACACCGATGGTGACCTTTGGAAAGTTCAGATGCTTCAAGCGCTTGCTCAGACCAGCTACCTGGATATTGAAAATCTCTTCGCAGCGAGCTCGAAGCGTTTCAGGGTTGGAAGGCACGAACGGATGCGCATCGATGTAGCGCTTCATGTGCGCATCGAAGGTTTCACGCAGCGGCGCAAAGACAGGGTCCAGATTGAACAACACTTCGCGGCATGCAGGTTTGAGACCATAGTGGCGCAGAGTGTCATTGAAGCTGTTGGTGCGCATGCGGTCGTTAACGAGGCGGTCTATATCGATATCAGCGACAAGCAGCCTTTCACCGTCACCGAAACGCTCCGACTCCGCGATCATCGAACCGTTCTCCGCAATCATGCAATGACCGCTGAGCACAGTGTCGGTGGACGTTTCGTCGAGCGGTGCGGCACACGCATAGGCATAAGCGGCGATACACCTTGCTGACTGACCGAGGACAAGCGAACGCCTGTAATCGGCTTTGCCAATCAGCTCATTGCTGGCCGAGAGATTGAGCAGCAACGTAGCACCCAAGAGCGCCTGCAATGAACTTGGAGGAATCGGTCCCCAGAGGTCTTCGCAGATCTCTACGCCAATCGCCAGTTTTCGCCTCATAGCGTTCGCGCGCGAAAGTGCATCTTGAGCAAAAGCTTGTTGCGGAGTATGGGGACGGAAAAGCAGATCGGTACCGAAAGGCACCATCGTATTCCCGAGCATTACTTCCGTCGAACGCGCCGTGGCAGCCTCGGCAAACCAGCGCTTCTCCGTGAACTCCTTGTAGTTTGGAATGAACGACTTCGGCACCACGCCGAGATATCGACCTTCTTGCAACAGCACGGCGCAGTTGTAGAGCCCGGAATCAAGGAATATTGGGCAACCCACTACGACCAACCCGGAAAACAATTTCGCACCGTCGACGCGCACTCTCTCCAGTGCATCGAGTGCGGATTGTTGTAGTGCCTCCTGCTGAAACAAAACACCAGGCGAATACGTGGTGAGCGAAAGCTCGGGGAAGAGAAGAATATCTACTCCCGCTTTCTGCGCGTTCGTCATCTCAGACAGATGCGACTGAGCGTTGAATGTGCAATTGCCGATCTTGGCTTCGGGTCGAGCGGTGGCCACTCTAACGAAGCCGAATCGCGAATTATTCTTCATTCTGGGGCTCCTGATAGACGCTGCTGTCATAATAGCCGACTCGGTGTAAAAGTCGAACCAATGACGGGAAGCGATAGGGTTTAAGGGTGACAGGGTTGCGTTTGAAGTACTGAAGCGCCCAGTTTTCATGGGGGGCAAGACAGCCCGGACCAATCAAACCACGCTCGAGAGCCTCTGCTGTACGCAGAGCTGGATCGAGATAAAGACCGTAGTAGCGAATGCCAAGCCAGACCGAATCTGTAACGGCATAGCGATAGGTAAGACCATGTGCCACTCGATCGCGGATAAGCGAGCTTGAAATCGTTGAGCCAGGACAGTCGATGATGCCGAAGCGAGCGGTTGCAGGCAGAATCTTGCGAACGTCGTCGAGACTCACTTCTTCGTGATCGCGAGGGGCGATCAGAATCGTTGCAAGTTCGAAGATCTCGTCATGATCATGCCACTCGGTGATCGTATGCAGATTGTCAGAGCCAATCGTATAAAAAAGCTGCACATCCTCGCCATAGCGGCGCTTGTAATACCGCAAAGTATCGACGGTGTAGGAAGTACCCTCACGCTCGATTTCGCAGCGACTGACTCTGAATCGCTTGTTGGGGCTGATCGCCGCGTTAAGCAAATCGCAACGAATTTCGCCGTCCGTGACGCCGTGCTTATGGGGCGGATTTCCGTTAGGAATGTAGTGCATCTCATCCAGTTTGAACTGTGTGACAGCGCAGTCACCGGTGAACAGATGCCAGTGGTGAGTTGGATCATAAGTGCCACCGAGGAGACCGATTCGGCGTATCCTTTTCGGCCGGAATGGCTGATAGAAGTCGTAAGGGTAGTACGGAATGCCGAACAGCATGATCTACCTCCTCTTGCTTTGGTTGCACGAGCAGTTACAGAAACGGATATTGTTGAGCCTTCAGGCCAAACTAGTAAACGAAAAGTTGGTGATTGAAATCCTTGCAAAAATTGGGATGTGCCTGAGGCATGTGTACTTCAGCCTAGCGGCTGTCAACAGGAATTCTCAAGCGAGTTACAGCCCTAACTACACAAGCATTCAGAGAAACGGGTCGAACGCCTGCGTTGTCAGGCGAGGAACGACTGCAAACAATGCTCACAACCCTGACTGCACGCGTATTTAGCCCTAGCGCGAGCGACGCCCTCTTGACAGGCGAATTTACTAAAATTCAGCGACCAAAACTCTCTTTAAGAGCGATCGCCGTTACTTTTCAAAGCGAATGACATGATGACCGTGGTCGATTGTGTAATGCAGGTCACCAAAAAAATTTTGACCAATTAGGGGATATTTAGCCCTGACTGTATCGCAGACTGCTACATCCACTGGTTTATTGAGAGGCCCCATCTGCATGCTTCTGACAGTATAAATTTTGCTCTCCGCCGCGCCCCCAGCACCATTTATAGTGATGGAGTGACCAGTATCGGTGCCACCACCGACGGAGTGAAACTGTTGATTCGTAAACATGCACATTCCCGCCCCGGTATCAAACTGCATCGGACATTCCACGCCGTTGACTTTGACCGTAACGACCAGCTGTTGACCATCCATGACGAAAGGAACACTGTATTCGTACTTCCCACTGGCATTAAGTGTGGTCATTGTCTTGGTAGACCGCTGACCACCAGAATCAGCAGCACCGGGCATGTTTCTCTTGAAAGCAATAGTAGAATTGCTTTTATCGATTGTGTATTGAAACTCGTGATAGAAAGTCGCTCCAAGCATTGGAAAAGGCAAATGCGATGTGCTTAAAAAGACAGAGAAATTGGGTCTGACAATGCGTCCAACTGTCAGGTCGACTTTCACTCGCCAACCTGGAATTTTCTCAGTGCTGCCGTAGCCGCTCACCGATAAATCAGGCGTACGATTAGGAATTTGAATGCCAAATTCTCTAGCTACGTCAACAGAAATTACACAGGTGGCAGCGCCAGTGTCAAAACAGACTTTTGTCGGTCGACCATTGATAGTTGCTGCAACCATCATCGCTCCGCGATTATCGGAAAAATTCACGAAGCATTCTTTGGGCAAAACATCGTGTGAGATATCGCGGAATTTAGGACTGAAACCGTCGCTAGCTAGTTGAAACTCAGGCCTGTTCATGGCTTTATAGGCAAGATCTGCCGCTTGCTCTTGAGGAAACTTGCGAATGAGAAGTTCATAGAGCGCCTTTGCCCTTTCAAATTCATGCAACTGTTCGTGCGATATAGCAGCGTAGTACACCGAATTGGCATCTGCAGTTCCTGCTCGGATAGACGCATCAAAAACTTTGGCGGCGTTTGCGTAATCACCCTTTTGATATAGCTTCACGCCGTCTGATGCTTGTGGTGCCGCCGCATTGGCCGCGCTTACCAGACATACGGTCGCCAGGCTAAGCAGTCGCAAATTGATTAGACGGTTGTACAAAGTGGATTCCAATCGTCAAAGCTGAACAGTCTGCAAGAATTATACTGCATGTGGCTACAACCCGATGAATGTGTGGTTTATCAGCCTGCCGGGTATGGCAAAATTTTCAGATCGAAATTTGACACTACAGGCGGTGCCTCACAAGTCCTTTTTTTTTAGATCGTTCAAGTTGGTGGAGGGCTTCTGGAGTAGAAGGCTCGTAAGCCTTCTACTTGCCAACGACGGTTGGCTTGCTGTTGTCTACAAACGTTCAGAAGTCGCTTGGGATTTGCTAGCCCAAGACCAGAAAATCATTGTCGCGCGCGATAGGCAAAACCTTGGCGATGCTTTGGCACCTTGTGTTGAGTCTCGCATGGATTGCTCTCAAGACCCAGGCTTCTGTAATCCTGGACTCAGGAGCGAGAGCTACCTTAGCTGCAGCAATCGCTGATTCCAACTCCAGTTTCGACGATTCGACCTGGTCTCCAAAGCCGCTCCTCATTTTTAGACCCTCCGCCCAGTTAAGACAGTCGCGGATCTTGTCTTCGAGCTCCCAATTTGGATTTTCCGATGTCTTGCAATGGATCACCCATCGCCAAAATGCCCAGGGCAGCAAGAACGCTGAAATTGTAGCTGCGACCAGTACTGCAAGAGCGATAAAATCGGACGTCTCGTGGTTCATCGATTTTCTCCTTTTATCTCTGTGGAAAACTTTATATTGTGCCGACCGTGACGGCACAAGTTCAGATGGTACTACAGGCAGTGCCATTACCAGCGGGCATTCACTATCGTCACTACTCCGCTACCCTTGGGGTGATTGGAGTAGCGCAAATCTTGCTTGAAATAGAGGGTGATGCCTTCCGCCTGGAGAGCAGCACAGATTTCCTTGATCGGTCCCTCGAGCGTCACGGTTTCGTCGTCGTAATCAACTACCACCGTGCCGAGGGTCTCGTGTTTGGAATAATAAAACTCGGCAAGCGGGAACTCACGAAAGCCTTCTGCCGCTTTAACCTTGAGCAGCTTCTTGAAGTGAGAAATTTCGGCTTTCGCAGCTTCATTGGTCGCAGCCTGGCGCAGTTCATCAGCAAACGTAGTCATTGCCGTCTCCTTTCAGTGCCATCAATGCCAACCACCGCCATTGGGCGATGGTTCATTTTGAAGCAAATTGAGTCAAACTGCGTTAATGACGCACGCCGTTGATGTAGTCCTTGCAGAGCTTGCTGACGCCGGGGGTGGTCTTGAGGCACTGTGTGACTTTGTCGGCATTGGGGAATACGCTCGTGCAAAACTTCCAGGCTTCGGGTTCGCAGGCCGCTTTCGCCGCAGGCGAACCTGAGTTCGAATCGAGAGCGCTCGCGGAGCCGGATACGACGATCAGAGCGAATCCCAGGGTAGCGACGACAACGAGAGCATTGGTGCGGAATTTGGTCATGGAAGTCTCCATTTGATGATTTGAGGTTAGAGCATGAGATGGGTTGGAGAAGTTCTAGGCTTAGCATTGAGCGATCTTTTGCTCACGCTAATGCCTCCGGCGCGCAGAAAGTAGGAATGGGTTTGAAGCCACAGAGATGATGCGCTGAATTCCTGGCACAGATACAGGTATCCGTTCGACATCAATCACCACGAATATTCGCGTGGCAATCAGGGTTCGAAAGAGTAGCGGCGTTGTTGTTTGCTCTAGTTAATGACGGAAGGAAGGACATAGGGAAGTAGACTTTACCTTGAAGGTTTAGTGCATAAGCAACAAGATCTAATTAGCTATTGTTATTAGAAATTGACAGATCTCAAGTAGTGCTGCTTTCGTTGGTCTGACGAATTCCGCGCGTATTGGTATGGTCGCAAGGTTGACCGTTATTTTTCGCGGCGCAGACCACTTTTTGCCAAATTACGCAATCAGGTTTAGCTGCGCAGGGTAATTTCACTCTGTACCCACTGGCAGCATTTGATGTCGGAACCTTGAAAAAGCCCCACGCATGGCGCAGCCTGGAGATTTTCAAAACTTCAGGTGAGACACTTGAACGATTTCTTGTCAATAGCGAAAAGTGTATTAATACAAGTATCCCCAATCTCACTTCCATCCGTTTTCAAATAAGCACTCAAATACCTCCCCACGTCTTATCAAAATCACCATGCAATCAGAGCTTTCGGCTTTCGATTGGCAACACGTAAGGTGGGGATGCTCTACCTAATGCCAGTCTGCACACTCACGCCAATAACGGAGAGCAATTATGTTGAATGCAAAATCCGAAAAAATGAACAAGCGCCTCTGGCTCGTAATCATACTGTCAGTGACAGTTTTTGCCCTGATCTGCCTTTGGGGCAATCAGCATATGTAGCAGCCAAAGGCAGCAAGGTTAAGACTGTGGCGGAATCACTGATGACACTCTGTCAGGCGGCCAAACTCGCTGGTACTGATTTCGGCAAGGCAATCTGGCGTATCGAACTGGAAGGCACCTGGGCCTCGATTTCCGATCTCAGCACTACGTCCAGCCCTAAGGCGGGACCAGAGGAACAATTCCTGGCGCGCGCCTTGAGAGCATTTCGGCGCCTGCAAAGCGAGATTGAGAGTTAGTTAGTCTGCAAGCAGTACAACCAACATTCAGAGGCAGCAAGATCCAGCTTTGGTGACTCTTGTTGCCTCTCTTTTGCAAATATTCAGATAACATTGTATCTTTGATCTTTTTTGCAAGTAATGCCAAAATTATCCATTTTCAGCAAAATAACGAAAAAGCGTCTTAATCACATTGTGACGCCTGTTGCCGCCTCTCGTACTCAATTTTAGCTACCCTAATGCTGAATAGAGTCGCTCACGGTAAACTCCATTCTCATCCGAAATTCCCAACGACACCGAAAAGAAATAATCAGTCATCCAAATTTCGTTCGGTGGCAAAGACGCTAATCGAGGCGGTTTGTCGTTATCGCAACGCGCCATGGTTAGATGAGGGAAATAAGACTGCGGTAGAGTTTTACCTTCAATTTTTAGATCGTGCAACTTTTCGTACACGGTTTTTTGCAAAGCAGAAAGACGTTCATTCGGCTCCACAGCTAGCCCTATCCAATATTTACCCTCATGTATTGCTGCACCAGCTTTGATGTACATATACCTGAAATTCAAATGAATGCGCATCGACTGCAGATTTTTCAGAGCCACCCATACACTATGCACTTGATCTCGTCCGCCCTCGAATTCAAACTGACAGAGCGTCACATGAGGAAGCGCCAGGCTTCCCAGTAAGTATTCGCTCGCCTGGGCGGCAAAATTTGCTTGCGCAAAATCGACACAAGCACATTCAAGATTTTCATCTAAAGGAAGAAGAGCTACATTGAAATGTTCTGCCATGAAAAACCTTCAATCAATTACATCACTCACAAACATCGACCATCACTGGCATTCTCCAACATTGGTCTGAATGGAGTAGAAGAAAAACAATGACTTGGTATGATCAAGATCTAGCAAATTGCACATTAAACCTGGACTTTTTTTTCAAAAAGTGATGTTTCCTTCGTAATTTTACTCCTGACACACTTTAATGAAATCGCTATAACAGAGAAGTCGTCAGAGGGAAGCAATATGTACGCAACCAAAAATCCACCCAAGTCCTCAACCACCTCCTCTACCGCAACACTTACTAGCGTCAGCAACCACAAGGTTACTCGCCTGTTTGTCGATGACACGATGACAAATGCGACCACTCAAGAGCCTGTAAGAGAAGCCTATTCTTGCCGCTGCACCGAATCCAAAACGGATCCAACCATCATGTGTCCATCGCACTGGCTTTCGTTCACACTAAAATTTGCCCCAGCAATGCACTAACTGTTAGAGAGCGATTAATTGCTTTCTAAACAAGATCGGCGACAACGTGTAAGAATACATACACTCTCGCCATGGTTTAGCGCATGTCCAAATTGGTTCTCATTCGAGATTCTAAATTCCAACTGCATCTGCCTCCAACCACCCATCCAGAGTCTCCTGAGCGTCTGGCCGCAATCGATCAGGCCTTTTATAAAGGGGCTCTCGAATCGGCTATCGATCAACTTGAGCCACGCTTTGCAGATGAAAACGAAATCTCGCTTGTGCATACGGCAAGCTACGTTGAACAGTTACAGATAAAGGCCGGCGACACAGCAAATGGACTTGTCGTGCAGTTGGACGACGACACATTCATGAGTCCGCAAACCTTCGATGTGGCAAAAATGGCCGTAGGCGCTGGTTTAGTAGCCATCGATGCAATCAGCAAAAACAAATTTCAGAACGCTTTTGTATCTGTGCGTCCGCCTGGCCATCATGCTCTAAAATCGAAGGCAATGGGGTTTTGCCTGTTCAATAACATCGCTGTTGCCGCTCGTTACGCCCAACGAAAGTGCGGTTACAAAAAAATCTTCATCATCGACTGGGATGTACATCATGGCAATGGTACTCAGGACTTATTCTATGATGATCCTACAATTTGTTTTTTGTCCTTACATCAATATCCATTCTGGCCAGGCACCGGAGCAATAGCCGAAGACGGGCGCGGCGATGGTAAAGGGTTCAATATCAATATCCCAATGCCCGAGGGATCTGGCGATCGCGGTTATTTAGCGGCATTCGACCAAATTGTCAAACCAATAGGGCTTGAATTTCAGCCGGATTTGATTCTTGTCTCGGCTGGATATGATGCACACAGAAGCGATCCACTGGGTGGACAAAATATTTCCACAAGCGGTTTTGCCATGCTCTCCCAACGTTTGAGCGACCTCTCGGATCAAACTGGCGCAAAGGTCGTTTGCTTTTTAGAAGGTGGATATGACGTCAACGCCCTGTCGGCATCAGCTATTGCCACGATGCGAGTTTTGAATGCCGTAGATGCTCGCGACCTGGCCAATGTGCATGTTTCATACCTTATTCCAGGAGCCGCATCAGGTCTGGATCCTATTACAAATGATAATCGTCCGTACCAGGTTGATGAACAAATTGCAGCAGTGCGAAAACATTTTGCACCTTACTGGCACTCACTAAAATAGGAGGTTACATGGTAGGTAAAGTGGTAATCGTTGGCAGTCTGAGTATGGACTTGGTCGCCCAGGCTCCCCGCATACCTGCGTGCGGCGAGACATTACGGGGTACCGGCTTTGGTATGTTTGCGGGCGGCAAAGGCAACAATCAGGCTCTAGCTAGCTCGCGCTCAGGTGCTGTCACCGCAATGATCGGCCGTGTTGGAGTAGATGCATTCGGCGAACAACTCTTGCTCACACTAAGAAAAAACCGCATCAACGTCGAGGGCATGTTGAAAGACCCTGATAATGCCACTGGTATCGCGCACATCACTGTTGACGCAAACGGCAACAACTATATCACCATTATTCAGCAATCTAATGCCGCACTCTGCGAGGACGATATTGTCCGTTCGAAAAAATTGATCGAAGAAGCAGATGTGCTGCTGATGCAGTTAGAAGTACCCTTTCCTCCATTGATTGCAGCCGCAAAACTGGCTCGAGAAAATGGTGTAAAAGTAATTCTCAATCCAGCTCCAGCTCCAGAAGATGGCGTCATTCCTCACGAACTACTTTCACTAGTCGACATAATCACCCCCAATCAAACTGAAGCAAAACACATGACAGGCATTGATTGCGAAACTGTTGAAGGTGCTCAAGAAGCAGCGCGAGTTTTTTCAGAACGCGGTATCAAAACCACCATCATCACTCTCGGTGAAAAAGGCGCGCTTGTGCTGGAAGCTGGCAAAAACGCCAAACAAACACCTTCGTATAAAGTCGCAGCCATCGACACAACTGCAGCCGGCGATGCGTTTTGTGGCGCACTGGCAGCCAGTCTTGCGCATGGCAACCCGCTCGAAGCTTCAGTCCAAATAGGCTGTGCTGCTGGCGCACTGGCGACGACAAAAGTCGGCGCCGAACCATCATTGCCGACAATTGAAGAAATTCAAATTCTATTGGCAGCAAACGCTCTGGTCTCACCGTAAGCTTTAAACTTCAATACCTTACGATTCAAACGAAGTCGCGTTGAGTCACTAACGAGATGACATTCTCGACTGGCTCTTCAGGGCGAGAATACCAGGTATAAAATGCGAGGACGGCTTCTTCTGCAGTGATGGAGCCGTCCTTGTAGCAAGCCAGGCACTGCGTCACACCTTTCAACGTATTAACGTTGATCAGTTCTTGCTCAAGCAATAGATAGTCTTCACGGTAACCAGTTTCTCGAGCGGATGTTCGAATCATGTCAGCCTGAGCGTGTGAAATCAATCTGCCAAAAATCAACAACTCTAAAATACCGAAGGGAATTGATGGGTCGACGACAGGAATCTGCTTCACCGCACGAGCCAGACGCATAGTTGCTTCTTCAGGCGCCGGTGGCAATGGACGGTTGAAGGTGGGAAAAATGGTGGGATTTAAAGGTTCCGCAAAGGTAGGTGCCTCCATCGATGCGTCTTCTTCGAGCTTGTCGTGGAAAGGCAGCGGCGCGGGAACCGCTGGTAGAGACGGAGGAGCCGGGACCGTTATTTCTGCAGGAATTGCAGAGACCTGCACTAAATGTGGTGGCATTGATAATTGCGGTGGGGTGGGTGGCATTGATGGCATTGGTGTCGGTGGCGAAGCTGATACTTCCGCAGACATTGATGGAGCCAAAGTCGGCTGTGGCAACGGCGATACAGGTTTAGGTGCTGGCGGTATATCTGACTTTCCTTGCTGCAAAAAAGCTGCAGCTTCGTCAACTGAAATCAGATTTTCTTGCACTCTTTTCTGAAAGGTCAAAGCGCGTTCAACTTGCTCGGAAGAAAGCATTTGTAATTCGACGAGCACTTTACCAAGCGGATTTTCTTCGCCAAGGCTTTTCTCCAATCCCATCAGAAAATCTATTTCGGAAATCAAATTGCTTGCGACAAGCAATTGTCCAAGCATTACTTTTTGAGAGCCAAGAACACTACCGCAACCTTCATCCGTCAGGGCCTGCTCAAAACTATAGTGGTCGTTGTTGCTCTTCTTCAGCGCCTCGATCGCTTGCCCACGCGAAATCTTGCTCGCTCTAATTAGCACCTGAGCGCTTAAAGCGGCATAAGCCGTGGCGTTAGAAAGTAATTGCTTAAAAACGAGCACCCGCCCAAGTGGCAGACCAGTTCCAAGAGCTACTTGTAGTGCCTCATGGCGCTGGTCAGAAGTGACGTACTCTGAATCGACAAGAAGTTGTCCAAGCTTATTAGTGAACTCTAAATGTTCGATCTTTAAACCATATTCGCTAAGAGCTTCAGCGAAAGATACGCCCTTCTCTTTTACGTTTTTGAGCGCCTTAATTGCTGTTTCAGCCGGTACCAGACGTTCACGAATCAGAGACTGAGCCGAAAGAGCTGCCTCTAGCAGTTCGTCCGATAAAGCACCAGTACTTACCAGTACTCGACCAATAGGAAGTCGCATTTTCTTTGCCATCGGGACAGAAGCTTTTAAATCGTCAGGGCGAACCAGATTGGCTTGCCCAAGCAATGCGCCCAATTTCATCGAAGACAGATCGAACATACCCTACCTTTAATTCAAAACTTGCGAGCCTAATTATGACATCAGACCAGGCACTGCTGGGTGTAAAAAAAGCAGGAATAGCTATGGCGCCTTGGCCGTGCATATTAGGAATCTCTATGATTGACAGACCAAATGTGCAAGACAAAGGAAAAGATGGAGTCAGCCCGAACAGTTCGGACAAACCGCATGATGCCTTTGCACATGTGGTTCAACAGCAGAACACCCCGGGCGGTGATTGCGCTGCCGTCTATAAGGGTCACAAGAGTGCGACGCACATCACTACACTAGAATTCGACTCTTGTTATTACGGTCAAACGGCTAAAGACGGACATTCCAGGCAGCTCGAAACGCCTGTAATGCACTCCCACGGCGATGGCAAACCGAAACCTGCGTTAGAAAAAATCACAACCGAAGGCGTTACTGCAGATAGTCGTCGGCTGGATGTTTTTATGCATGCTTTACCGTCGGTGCGCCCTGTTTACTTTGATACCAAGGACGGGCGAACATCTGGTACGGCTTTCATGGTCAGTAAAGACGGGCTAAAGTCACAAACAAGCATGTTGTTGAAAACTCCAACGACACCCTGAAAGGCGCGCAATTACGGATTACAGCGATACCGACAAAACGGCTTATGTTATTCCAGCAGCCAGAGTACAGAGTATGCTGAATGACTGTTATGCGGAGCAGGCCAAGAGTCAAAATAGACAATAATGTCACTATATACAGTGCCTAGCAAACGATAGTGAATACACTATAAGAACCAACGAAAACTGCAACCTAATGTTAAAAATGGCCACGCAGATTGAAGCTGCGCTAACCACAGGATCAGAAATCGTCAGACATTCGGATCAGAGTCAGGGTGAGCTACTTGACTTTCCCAGAAATAACCACTCCAGCTCGATTGTCATGTAGCTTTGGGCAGCAGCATTCGCCTATAAATTAGTCATTCGTCCATCCCTCTCTCAAAAAAAACAAAACCGCAACAGCAAGTCCAAACCCACGACTCCGTACTTTGCACGCAGGATTTTCCTGTGAGGGATATGCGCAGCAGATTTCTTCATTGCTAAGACCGATCTGTTGATGGTTTGCGCGAGCGCTCGCCAACAGAAAAACTATCCCAGAGCATCAAACGAAAAAGGCTGACAGCACGTCCAGCAGCAAACTACTAACTTGCTGCAGGATCGCTTTCCGCCTCACACAATGAGCACCACATGCAGTGCTTTGCACTCAGTTAAATCCTCTGTAGTCCCAATAGCGACAACCAGAGGTGGTCTGCGAACACTTCCAGCAAAGGAACAAGCATCCTCCTAGAAGAGCGCGATTGTCAGATCACTGTCTGGAATGATGAAAAAAGGTCTCTCCGCCTAGCCAGATGATAAACTCAAGCTGTATCAAAAAAAACTTGACAGTAAGAAGACCTCGAATGAGCATGGATGCAATGGTAGACAGAGGTAAAGTTTGGATTTAATTTTGACATTTAAACGCAAACCAGGAACACCTCTATACAGAATCCTGTCTGAAGCCGTTAAACAGTCTATTCTCGAAAGGAAACTAGCTCCTGGCATATCCTTGCCATCCGCCAGGGAGCTTGCCAATCAATACCAGCTCTCAATATCGACCGTTATACGCGCCTATGAAGACCTTTCAAGTCAAGGCTTTGTAGTGACATCACCAAAATCTGGCACTCGTGTTGCAGACAAATTTAACAGTCAAGCAAAAAGCGCGACCGCAAACAGTCCAGGGAATGAGAAAACAAGCCCCTCTTTTCGAGAACCAAAGCTATCTTCTTTTGGACAACAATTGTTGTCGTCTGAGCTACTCACTGCCTCTCCCCAAGAAGCCGGGATCTCAATTCCTGGCGCCAATTTGCTGCCCACTTCCGTATGGCAACGACTGCTATCTAAGCATCAGAATTGCTACAGTCACGAAAAAGCAATTTACGACTATTCGGCAGATCCTTTCGGTCACGCACCTTTGCGAGCAGCAATTGCCGAGTATTTAAAACGCTCTCGTGGCATTCACTGCACTCTTGAGCAGATAGTAGTAACAGCCGCTGTGAGACTAGATTTAGTCTGCCGGGTGCTAGTCGATACAGGCGATAACATAGCGATCGAAAACCCTTGTTTCCCTGCAGCCAGAAAAGTCTTTTTAAGCCATGGCGCAGAAATACATCCAATTCATGCCGATGACGAAGGACTAAACCCAACAGCACTTTTTACTAGCAACAATAAGTATCAGATGCTCTATTTAAGCCCTTCTCATCAAGATCCCTCTGGAGTTGCTTTAACACTTGAACGCCGTCTTGGCATTTTAGATTGGTCACAACGCACCGACACAATTATTTTTGAAAACGATTTAGATTGCAATTACTATTACTCCGGCACTCCACTACCGGCAATACAATCGCTAAGAGAAAATGACACGGTCATTTACTCAGGTTCGTTTTGGCTGACACTCGGACCACTAGCCAGCAGCGGATTTTTAGTGCTGCCACAAAGATATATCCCGGCGATGCGCTCCCTATTGTCGACGGTGCAAAGTGAACGCCCCGTTCTGGAAAACTATGCACTAACAGAATTTATCGCCGAGGGGTACCTAGAAAGATACATACATAAACAACGTACTTTGTTTAGCAAAATAAGACAAACCCTCATCTATGAGCTGACTCTCGCATTACGCCAACTAGTTGAATTTAAAGAAAGCAGCGGCATGCATATGCTACTTCAATTTGCCCCTAACTTGACAGAAAAAACATTGCTGGACTGCGCGACAGAAGCAGGACTGACACTGAAGCCAACGCGACCGTACTATGTCAACGAATATCCCGTAAACGAATTTGTAGTTCCATTTGCCCAGTTAGATGCCAAAACGATACCGTCCATCGTAAAGATTTTTTCCTCAAAATTGCTAGCAATTTGCTGAGCCAATTGCAAGATCAGAATATGCAACTAGCACCATATATAGTACCAGATGCTTCATTGAACCCCAGCTCGTCCAACATCACAAACTACCTCCTACGATAGAAGCCTACAATGACGGCTCATCGCATCATCTCCGCTACTGTCAGTGCTTTGAAGGTCGGACAGTTCGGCAACACCATACTAGCAGTTTCATTCTGACAGCCGCCAAATCTATCTTTGCCCTTCCATTGAGCCGACCTCAATTCAAATCACACAACACGGAGTTCCAACAATGTACGCACTCGAAGTTCTCGCGTTCGCCTTCATTGCAGCAGCTTCCCGGACAAAGTGCGACTATGTTCTGGATCGCAAGGAGCAGTTTGAGAAAGACCCGATTGGGTTCTTCGCCTTCGCCGATCACTTCTACGACATGACGAAGCGCGCCTTCTTCAACGTTTGGGGCAAGCTCGCACGAGCGAAGTGATGTTCACGAAACCGGTTGCATCGAATACGGTGCGACCGCGATTCTCTACCTTTGACTACAAACAAGAGCAACATGCCTGGACAAGGCTTTTGCTTTCTGCTGATGGTCTGGCAGAAAATGGAGTCATTTACAATGTTATTCACACCAGAGACAGTCGTCGTCACGTCATTACTGACGACCTTTGTGCTTGTTCTCACCGGCTTCTTTTGCGGGATCAAGTATCGTGCTGGAGTGCCCCAAAGGGCAGCTATAGCGTTCGCTCAGCTGGGCACTCCCTTGCTCGTCGTTGGCGGGCTCTTTCTAGGGATACTGTCGCTTTGCTCTAGCGACTGCATTTTCTATGATTTGGGTGGATTCGCCATGTGTTTGGGCGGGCTCATCGCCTTCACCGGTTATGGGTTGTCCACATTCCCCTACAAGGACGACTATGCCTCGCCAAATCGGACGGTCGATGATGTCCCGCCAAGTTGGACGAATCCGCGGGAAAGCATGCCTGAATAGCGAACGAATTTTCATTCACCGCAGAGACAGGAGTGTTCTTCAATGCATCCAACTCCAGAAATAGTTGTTTTACTCTCGTTAACGACAACCTTCGTTTTCATTCTTGCCGGCTTCTTTTGCGGAACGAGGCTTCACCAAGAGGTTCCGGAAAAAACAGTCGACTGTTTCTATGGGCCCGGCATTGGCCTATTCTGTTTCACAATGATCGGCATGGCCACCGTGAACTTCTTCAATTCACCAATTATTCTCTATGAATTGGCCGGGTTTCTTCTGTGCTTGAGTGGGTTTATCACTGCCTTCGGATATGGGCTCCTCGCCTTTCCCTTCAAAGCACAATAAAGACTTTCTTCTGCCTCTACGATGATTAACCAGCAAAACGCGGGTCACCATCAGACCAATTGATGTCTAAATCTTCAGACCAGTGCGAATCGCACGAAGAAGCTATTTCGTGATAATACGGTCTGGGGCTTGCGGCAGTGGCATGTAGTTAGGCACCATCGAAACATCTACTACCCACTTTCCTTAGAATCTCAACGCAAGCCCAATCCGCACTCTGTCACACATTTTCCGCCCCACGCTCAATTCTCGCCGAGAAACGAGTTGCACCACACTGAAAATGAAAAGAGAAAGGTTGAACCATGTCACATACACCCGAAAACGCTTCCCCCCGGACGGGTCTCTACGTCATCTCCCAGGAGAACCCGGTTCAGACTTCCCGCCGTGGCGACCATTTAGGCGTCGTGGATGCTAATGGTGCAACAATCGCATTCACCGGCTCGACCAGCTCTCAGGTCTCGCCCGAGGCAAGCTCCGCCACAGTCGCCGCGACCAGCGTCAAAACTGTCAACGGTATTGTGGATTGGAATCTGCACAGTGACTTCCACGCCATCGACAGCACTCATGGCGACGCACCCAAACAGCATCCGTTGCCAGCCATTGGCTCATATTTCTCGAATGCCGTGAAGGACTTCCTCGCCGACAATCCAAGGGCGAAGAATCTTCTCGCCATGACAGAAGAATTCGAGCGAGCATTTATCGAAGCGGCGAAGGACTCTGTCCTCGGCAGATGAAACCAAGAACGGGAAGCGTCTACTTTTTAGGCGCTTCCCGTCCTGAAATACTCAAATACACAGCACAAGAATTGCGACTCTTTAAATGTTTCAGCTATTTCATTTTTTTAATCTACATTGCCGAAAACAATTTTTTAGGCAAAATACATTCAAGAAAAATCAACGATGGCTTTTGCTTGCGATCGCCGACTTTCCTTGAGAGTTTATCAGTCGATATGCAGAGTGCTGATGAAAACGCCAAACACCAGCATGCTAAGAATTGTCGAAACCAGAGCAGGAGCAATTCCTGCTCGCAAAGCACCGCCTATACTTGCGCAACGGAGGACCTTCGGCCTCGCCAGTCCGAAAATCCAGGTCTGGAAACCGTAAATCAGACTGTTCACCACGAACAGAACCATTGCGGCGCCAAGAATGCCGAACCCTCCGAACGCCCCACTCGAAGTGGCGATCACCAAGAACGGCACCAACAAATACGGAGCCACATACCAACCCAAAATGACAGTTGTGACTGTGAGAACGAATCCCAGCAGCATCTTTTGCCAAAGATCTCCTGTGCTAAAACTCACAGCTCCACCGGAGAATTTGGGCACGAGGTATTGATAAGTGCCGACGAAACATAGAGACGCAAGAAGAAAAAGCGCACCGCAAGCAAAGAAGGTCATGACGATCTCCAGGGTAAACGTGTATCCACACTTTCAAATTTGCAATTGGAAAGAGAAAGAGCGATCTGGACAGAATCGTCCAAATCGCTCTTCATCAGCAGATCAAGATTACGAAGCCTTGTAAGCCGCGTATTCCTTTTCGAACGTTGCCAGCGTCTCGGCGAACATATCGAAGGCAGCCTGAACAGGAGCAGGCGTCGAAAGATCGACACCAGCCTTGCGCAGGATGTTGATGCCATAGTCCGAGCAGCCGCTCTTGAGGAAGTTGATATGGCGTTCGGCAGCGGGCGCACCTTCGGTCAGAATCTGCCGAGAGAGCGCAACTGCAGCCGCGATACCAGTCGCGTAGGTGAAGACGTAGAACGAGCCGTAGAAGTGCGGAATCCGCGCCCATTCGTTCTCGATCAGATCCTCCGCCTCGACAACCGCACCATAATATTCATGGTTGAGGTCCTTGTGCAGCTTGCACAGAACGTCCGCGGTGAGAGGAGTTCCAGCCTCAGCGATAGCATGCGCCTTGCGCTCGAATTCAGCAAACAACGTCTGCCGAATCAAAGTGGTGCGAATGGATTCCAGCTGATGGTTGAGGATATAGAGACGCATCTTCGGGTCGGTTGTGATCTTCAACAGATGCGCGGACAGCAACTGTTCGTTGGAGATCGAAGCGACTTCAGCCACAAACGTGATGTAGTGAGCATACGGATAGGGCTGAAATTCACGAGTGTACTGCGAATGCATGGAGTGTCCCGCTTCATGAGCACGCGTATACATCGAGTCGATGGTGCCGGTGTCATTCAAGAGCATGAACGAAGGAGTACCGTAGGTTCCCCAGCTGTATGCACCCGAATGCTTGTTGGCGTTCTCGATTTCGTCGATCCAGCGCGATTCAAAGGCAACACGCAGGCGCTCAACGTAGTTCTGCCCCAAGGGAGCAACAGCAGCGAGCACGGTTGCATTCTGCACTTCACGCGAAACCTTCGCGTCGACTTCGATGAGCGGCACGTAGAGATCGGCGTAGTGCAAGGTCTCAAGACCAAGGATCTTCTTGCGCATCTCGAGATAGCGGTGCAGCAACGGCAAATTCTTATGCACCGTGCCGACGAGATTGTCGTACACGGAAACAGGGATGTTGTTGTTGCTGAGAGAGCGCTCGATGCAGCTGTCAAAATACCGAGTCTTGGCCTTGAACATGTCGGCTTTGACGTTGGCACTATAGGTTGCGGCAAAGGTATTACGGTAACCCTTGTAGTTGGTGAACATTGCCTCATGAGCGCGGCGGCGAACTGCAGGATCATGGCTCTGGCGCAGCAGCTGGTAAGTTCCGTCCGTGAGCTCGACCATCTGACCATCTTCACCTTCGATAACGGGATGTTTGATATCCGCGTCATCGAGAGTTTCGGCGATGGTGCCGGCACTGCCTGTGATATCAGCGGCCTCTGCCAGGACTTCCTCAATTTCTGCAGAACGCACGTGCGCCCGCTGCCGATTGAGTTCGTCGAGCTGATGCTGATAGAGTTCCAGCTCGGGAGTCTTTGCAACCATCTTCGCCAGAGTTTCTGCCTTGAGGGACAGCAACTCGGGGTCGACGAAAGAAAGCGCGGCGCTGAAATTCTTGGAGAGATTGTCAGCGCGCTTGGACATCGAGCCATAGAAACCGTTGGCGGTGTCCTGATGCCAGCGCATGGTCGCGTAAACAGACACCTTGCCCAGTATGATGTCGGTTTCGTCGCGGAGTTTGAAAAGTGAAAGCAGGCGTCGACCAGCAGTGGCTGTAGCAGAGGAGCGTGCAGGCTTGAGCTTTCCCTTGAACGCGGCGAATTTGGGAATCTCAGACTCAACAGCTGAGAAGTCCTTTTCCCAGTCCGCGTCAGTCTTGTAAATCAGCGTCAGGTCCCAGGTCAGTTCGACGGGCACTTCGCTGCGGGTGATTTGAGCTTTGACGGTCATAGTGGTGTTCCTTTCGACAGTGGCGTCTCATTCGGTTGAATGGACTAACCTCAAAAAGTGATTGGGTGGTAGCAGGGTTGTTGGGTCGAGGCGTGAGGAAAGTCCTTAGTGAACAGAAGTGAGAAATGTTTGGATACCCATAATGTATTAAAAGCCATGTTAATAACTAAAGGCTGAGATTATTCCAGACAAAACACGAATAAAACAATTGCCGTCTTGACATCAATACTATTTGTGGCACCTGTCAGCTTTTCCCCCCGCACTGGTCAAGAACCACCACCAGTCAAGCTCTTGACATTACCAGAACTTATTGCAAAGACAAACTTCGCACCGCTCGCACGAGGAAGCAAAGTGCCTCAATCATTCCGTCTTTGACCACACCGTATATAGTGGCATATTAAAAGTCATGAAAGGTGTAAAAATACTTGCCCAATTAACAAAAGCCAAAAAGCATCCAACAATCGAATAAAATGACGAGCGTTGACTTAGTTTTACGCCCAACAAAGGAAATTATGCTTCTCGATCTTTTTGGCACAGAAACACCCGTCATCGGTGTTATTCATCTCTTGCCTTTGCCTGGTTCGCCGCGGTGGGACGGTCAATTCGAAAACGTCTGCCTGCGCGCCGAACAAGAAGCTGCGGCTCTTGCGACCGGCGGGGCTAACGGAATTATCGTAGAAAATTTCTTTGACGCTCCTTTTTCGAAAAACCAAGTGGATACAGCGACCGCCTGCGCCATGTCGATAGTGATCAATCGAATCATGGCCATCTGTGATCTGCCGATTGGTGTCAACGTATTGCGCAACGACGCACTGACGGCGATGGCAGTGGCTGCTACAACTGGAGCGCAATTCATAAGAGTAAATGTTTTAACTGGCGCGATGGTCACAGATCAGGGCTTGATCGAAGGACAGGCCCACGAATTACATCTATATCGCCGCCACCTCGATGCTCACAAAAACGTCCGCATTTTTGCCGACGTAATGGTCAAACATGCAAGCCCTCTGGGCGCTATCAATGATATCAAGCTGATTGCCAAAGACACTGTCAAACGGGGTCTTGCCGATGCCGTTATAGTCAGCGGTTCAGCTACCGGTGATGAGCCATCACTGCAAGATTTGGAAAATGTGCGAGATGCGTTGCCTAACACACCAATATTTGTCGGCAGCGGCGCTTCCAAAAAGAACGTCAAGTCACTGCTTCGCTATGCCGATGGTGTGATCGTGGCCAGTAGCTTGAAACGACAGGGAATTCTAGAAAATCCGGTAGACGTTGAACAAGTGCGCGCCCTCATCAATATTGTTAAAGAACATCAAACGGCCCAAGAGGATTTGAAAGCAAGCGCAGGCGAAAAACTTTAGCGTTTATTCAAATTCGAATTTTCTGAAGTGGGTACAGCTGGCGGTGATTCACCAAATAAGGTGCCTTGAAATTCAGTCGAACGATCGATATCAGCGAAGAAATCATCATCGGACGGAGGCAAACCTGAGGCATCACTAAGTTTGTCCAGCATTTTGCCAAAATCCGAGTCTGCCTGATACATCCAGCACTTTACGCGATCCACCCAAATAACCATATCCACTATGGCTTGCGTGAGATCGGCACTATCTTGTTGCAATCGAGCAATTACCCAATCAGGCAAATTGATTGCTGCTGACTCCAGAGAAATTGGTTTCTCGACAACGACAGCAAGCCCCTCAGCAAGCAAAATAGACACGGCCTGCACATAAGCGCGCCTACTGTATGGCAAATCAGCAAGGGCCACCGATAAAGACTTAAGCCCATCGAGCCTCTCTACAACTGGCTCTACCATTGTCAGTGCTGCAGCAATTCGAGCATTTGTTTTAGCAGCGACAATAAGTTCTTTGATTCTGTCGGTTCCCACGAGAATGGTATCGCCAGTGATGCGCAATTGCTCTAAATATTTTTTCTGGTCGAGATAATTGATGCCTTCGCGCATCAGCCTCTCAAAAGAGTCTTCCGGTTTTTTGGCGTCCAGGCTTCTGGTAATGGCGCCGATTTCCCCCTCAACGAAGGAAAAAGACCCATTGACCCAGAGAAAAATCTCAAAAAGAGCTTCGCGACCGGTAAATCCATCGACTTCGACATGCACGACGTTGCCATCTTCGACAAAAATAGTCGCAGTCTTAGCTCCTTGCAACAGCGTGATTTTACCTGTTAGCTCCCCATTGCGGACAAGCTGTAAAAGGTTGGTCAAACTGACTTTTGACAGATCTCCGTTAAGCTGCATTACGCTCCTTGCCAACATCGCGCAGGAGATGGAAACTTTCGTCCGCTCTCATGACTCCTAGTATAGCCAGGGCTCTTTCACTTGTAATGCCCCGACCGACAAATTTGCACAATTCACCTGAAAGAATTCTAGGGAACGACTTATAAACATGTCTTTACGAGGAAAAGAGAAGTTCCAGAGGAAGATCTATGTGAATATGTATGCAAAACTGTTTTGCCTGGGTAAGACATAATTGGCACGGCTTGACCAGTCGGGCTGGGCCAGAGCGCTTGACTGTCAAGCGAAAACAGCGCCATCTCCTCATTCACCGAACAGCAATGACTAGCACAATTTTCAATCGGGTAATTAGAAAATGATCGGCAGAAATCGGCTCATACGCCTTCCAAAGATTTCTTCCCTTCCGTCCAGACAAAATTTGCGCGAAATGATTATGAAAGCGCAAGAATTGCCTGGCAGCATTATCGAACTCTCGTTTGGCGATACTTCCGAAAACTACTCTTTAACCTCGGCTAAAGAACAGAGAAAAGACTGCGTCTGGACTCTGTATCGCGGCGAGGGTGCTACATCGATGGTGGAATGGTCACACGCATCGAACGATCCAGAACAGGTTCTTGGTTTCATTACAGCTCAGTTTCCTGGTTGGTCGATGAAATCTAAAGTGCTGACTGAAGAGATGACTACTCCTCAAGCCATTACTGATAGCTATCCTTCGTCCAATTACCAATCACAGACTTATCAATCACAGACTCAGTCCTATCAAAGCCAAACGTCAACGCCTGGCGCCATGCGTCCAGCGCAAAGAAGCACGCTGGAAGGCGATCTTGAAAATATGCAAGTGCCGAACTTGCTGCAATCCGTCGGTATGAACAAATTGACCGGACGGCTGGAAATTAAAAGCAAATCCGATTTGGCCACTGTCTGGTTTCACGATGGCGTGCCCATGCACTGCGTCATGCGCAATTCGGAAGGCGACAATGCGCTGATCGAATTGGTCTCCTGGGAAGAAGGTCAATTCCACTTTTTCCCCGAACCCAAAATTGACAAAAAGACTGTCAACAAACGCTTTGAGTTCTTGCTCATGGAAGGCGCCACTTTCCAGGATCAACACAATGCACTGCTGCGGCACAATCTCACTATGGATTCTTTCCTCGTGAGAAAACATGCTGCCCTCACCGAGAAAGAATTCGAAGACATAGTCAACAAGGGCGCCCCCGTTGACATGTCCTTGCAGAAAAAAATCTATGTCGCCGTGGACAACAAGAGTTCTCTGTTTGAGATTCTGCGCTCCACTCCTCTCAGCAAAGTAGAGTGGGTGCCGATTTTGTTCAACCTGGTCACGTGCGGTTTGATTGAATTTCAAAAAGAAACCCAGTCACAAGTGACAACACAGGGCAAACGGATTATCGTCGACTGGTCGCAGACCGCTGGCGTAGAAAAGCTTATGGTCCGTCAAGATACTGGCCTCTATACTTTCCCAGCCTTCCTTTATTTTCTAGAGCGAGAATATTGCCGCTTTGACCGTTTCGGTCGACCATTCTCGGTAATTATCTTCAACGCCGGCGTATCGTCGTCAAATGTAGCCCAGGGCGCTCGCGCTGAGAGTCTCGAGCCACTGCCAACCAAAGCCATTAAGGCCATGGGAGCAAGCATCGGCAAAATCAAACGTCAGGTGGATTTGCTGGGCCATTTCCAGATCGTTTATTTTGGTCTGGTACTACCAGAAACTGACAAAAAGCAGGCCCAGAATTTTGCTTATCGTCTCAGCGAAATTTTGACTGAAGTGTCACGAACCGAAAATTTGGATGGCTATCTCAATATCAACATCGGTGTGGCAAGCGTGCCTGAAGATTGTCGAGACCTCAACGATTTGCTCACCATTGCTAAACCAAAACCGACAGCTAGTTAATTTTGCATTGCTGATTTCAAAGCGGCTATAATGGCTCACTTGACCATTTAGAACGCATTCAGGGATGAAGAGATGGAAGACAATGCAGGCAGCGTCCTCGATCAGGCGCTGGATAATGAAGCTGAAGATCTAGAGCTCGACGAAAAAGAAGCCGAGCGCGCAAAATGGTACACGCGCACCATTCAAGAAGCCGAACTGGCAGACTACGCGCCAGTAAAAGGCTGTATGGTCGTGCGCCCCTACGGTTACGCTCTCTGGGAGCAGATTCAGAGCGCTCTCGATGGCATGATTAAAGCGACTGGTCATCAGAACGCTTATTTTCCTCTCCTTATTCCTGAATCATTTTTGAAGAAGGAAGCGCAGCACGTAGAGGGATTTGCGCCCGAATGCGCAGTCGTCACTCATGGCGGTGGCAAGAAGCTCGACGAGCCATTGATTATCCGTCCTACGTCAGAAACCATCATCAATCACATGTTCTCGAAATGGGTGCAGTCCTGGCGTGATCTACCCTTGCTGATTAACCAGTGGGCAAATGTCGTTCGCTGGGAAATGCGCACGCGTTTATTTTTGCGCACAACCGAGTTCTTATGGCAAGAAGGTCACACAGCTCACGCGACCTCGCAAGAAGCTGAAGAAGAAGCGCGAAAAATGCTCGAAGTTTATCGCACGCTCGCTGAAGACTATATGGCTTTGCCTGTTCTTACTGGCGAAAAGACCGAACGTGAACGCTTTGCTGGAGCTGATCGCACATATTGCATCGAAGCTCTCATGCGCGATGGTAAAGCCCTACAAGCGGGCACTTCGCACTTTCTGGGACAGAATTTCGCAAAGGCATTCGATATCAAATTTCAGTCGGCAGAAGGCAATCTTGAATATGCCTGGCAAACCAGTTGGGGTGCCTCTACACGCCTTATTGGAGCAATTATTCTTGGTCATGGCGACGACAAAGGTTTGATTTTGCCACCAAAGCTGGCGCCAATTCAGGTTGTGATTGTGCCGATTTATAAAAGTGACGAAGAAAAAGCAAATGTGCTTGCTTACTGCAACGACGTAGTCGGTGCCTTGAAAGCAACAACGAGAATACATCTCGACGATCGCGACAACTATACTCCTGGTTTCAAGTTCAATCACTGGGAGCAAAAGGGTGTGCCTATTCGCCTGAATATCGGGCCTAAAGACGTGGCTAACAACGTCGTCGAAATTGCTCGTCGCGACACTCGTGAAAAAATCAGAGGCATTTCAAAAGAAAGTCTGCCCAACGAAATTGCCGGACTGCTCGTGGCTGTGCAAAAACAAATCTTTGCTAACGCCCTTGCTTTTCGTCAAGCCAATACACACACAGCTAGCGATTATGCAGAGTTTCAAGATGTGGTCAGCAAAAAATCTGGCTTCGTTGAAGTTTACTGGGCCGGCTCAAAAGACGATGAAGGCAAAATCAAAGAAGAGACTAAAGCGACCATACGATGCATTCCTTTCGACCAGAATCATCAACCTGGAAAGTGCATGTATACCGGTAAAGAGACGTCAATCAAGGCCATTTTTGCAAAGGCCTATTAGCTCTGCGAACTAGTGATAGCTAGGCCAAGCGCCTCTGCGTAAATTACGAAAACACCTCCGTCTGAAAGCTCGGATGAAGGTGTTTTGCTTCGCGCGCATCTGCGAGATCAGTGAATTTTAGTGGGTTTCAGAGCTATGCTGCAGGTAAAGCATCTGAACTAAATTAACTTGCTTGGCAACCCTCTAAAAAGAGAGGGTCAAGATACGTTCATTCACTTCTTCAAAAACCAGGCATCGAGACACAAACAGTAAATCACATCACGAAACCAGCCCCTTTGTGCAAGCTTCGGAGCTTTTCGTATTGGTTTACCCTCGGGCGAGTTTAGAAAAGTGTTTGACCGGCGCTGGAGCGAAAAATCCTTTTCTCTCCTTTGGGTCTCCACCACCAACCAATCCGGCTAGACCGGTCAGGAGCTCACCATGAATCCGTTCAATCACGCAGACACTATCCAGGCTTCCAATGCAACCGCAGAAGCTTTTTCCGACCGACATCACTCCTCTACGACTCACAGCACCATCCCCGCTGAAGAGATCGGCAGAAGTTACGTCAGTCCCGACAATTCACTTACCACCAGCCCGAAGGAAACCATCATGACCACCATGTATACAGGCCACGTTTTTGACGAAAGCGATGCAAGCGAAATTTCCGAGCGCGATGAAGCTCGTGACGTCGCATTCGAAGCCACCTCCACCACCGAAACCGACAGCGAATTCGCTCTCGTCGGTCGCCCGGTCTTCACGGTCTCGTCGACACCGGCAACCATCGAAGCCGAAGACGAACTCGCCTCCCGCGCCGCCAAGCGCATCAAGAACGCCGAAAAGCTGGCCGAAGAAACTGGCGAAGTACGCATCGGCGACGAAGACGAACTCAGCGACTTGAACTTCGGGGTGCTCGACGCGCTCGCCGGTTCCCACGCGTCGGAAGACGTTCTGGCAACCATCGAGGGTGAGGCCAATCTCGGTCTTTCCATTCTCGACAAGGCGGACGCCGACTCGTATCTGTCGCTGACGCTCGGTGACTCATCCTGTTTCGAGATCACCCTGCACAACGCGAACGGCTGGAAGCTGTTGGCGTTCTCCAAGGCGTTGCATGACTTCAGTGCCTACGATTTGCAAGCTCAGCCCGAGATGCAGTTCGTCGCCGACAGCCTCAATTCGACCGGGCGGTTGCTGGACTCGCACGGGTTCGAAGCAATCGTCTGGGAGGACATTCACAACAGCGCCTTCATCCGGCATTGCGTGAATGTGGCTCAGGTTCTGAAGTTCAACCTCTACTTCGACAAACGCGCCCAGAAGCAGTGCAATCGCCTGACTGTGAAACGCGCCCCCGGCGTGTCGAACAAGGTGATCATCGCTGCCAGCCTCATCGCCGACATCACTCCGGAAGTCGTTCAGGAGGCGGCGGTGCAGTTGACGGGAGTCTACGCCTACGAAGCGCCGGCAGCGGCTCTCTCGACAGCGAAAACCGACGTCAAGCCAGTCGAAGTCGTGCAGCCGGCCAAGACCGCCCCGGTCAAGGTCGCGCCGCCCGCAGCCGTCAAGCCTGCCCAGCAGGCGAAAGCGGCGAAGAAGGCGCAGCCCCCGAAGAAGGAGAAGAAGGGTGCCGTGAGGACGGAAGATACGGCTGACCGTGTCAACGTCATCATCATGCCGGACGTCCATGTACCGGCTCACGGCAGGCCGCTCCTCGCGAGCGTGCCTTCCGATTCTCTCATGACGGGGAACCACGAGCCTGAGCGGGTGTTGGGCTTGCGTCCGATGCTCGTTGCCGGCGACGAGGTGACGATGAAGGTGGTGCGATTCGCCAAGTTCGGCGTGATCGTACAAGATGCTCTCGGTAACGAAGGCTTCCTCGGCTTTCGCGAAAAGGGCGGCAGTGCAGGCGTACGACATGACCGACTGGTCGTCAAAGTGGACGACGAAGTGAAGGTGAAGGTGGTGACGGTGGCCGCCAACGGATTCGCGAAAACGACTCTGTTGTGCGTTGTCGACCCGATCAGCCATTATCTGAGCTGCCTGCCAATTGGCGATGTCCAGCTGGGCATTGTCCAACGCAGGCGGTCGGAGCATTGCTTCTATGTTCTGTTGGGAGGACCCATCGATGGCATTCTGGCGGTGCGGGAAATCCCCAATCTGGCAGAAGTGAAGGACAAGCTGCGGGCCGACACCAGGCTCAATGTGCGCATCACCTCGGTCAATCCCGAGAAGCGCAACTTTCACATCGTCATCGAATCGTTTCCTTCTGTGTCGAAAGAAGCGACCAACTGAGGCGCGTTAAATCGGCAGAGCAATCTGTCACCAAGACGTGATGTTTGAAAGGGCAGGGGGTGACAGCTGTCATCCCCTGCTTTTTCTTCTGAACGAACACAATCCAGCAGAGAGAAAGCCTCTGTGTGTTCGAAATGGCTCTGCCTTTTCAGTCGCCGCAAGAGAGCGTCTGACACAAGCAATACATGTGGACCAATTGGGGCAACCCAATCCGCCCCCGTGGGTTTGTTAGTTTGAGAGTCAAATCAAAGCACCGGAGATTCCAATGTACTATGACATCAGAGACACTTTTGGAGACACGTCAAGCAGGAAGTCCCGCGAAACGGCCCTTCAACGCGCAGAAGCCCAAGCTGCTTACGACCGCGTGTGCAAGACAGGCAACCCCTTCGTGGAGTCATTTAAGTCGCGGCGATCGGTAAGCTTGCTTTTCGGCTATGCCGTCATCATCGCACTTTCGCTGTTCTACTTCTGTCCACTGCTGCCTGGCGTTGCCTTCGACGGCACCATCTACGGAGCAGCAGCCACAGCGGCAGTGATCGTAGCCATTGCACACATATCTGGCTCGGTGTTTGCGCTCGAGATGAGGCTGACTTTAAAACGCATGGCCAATGGTCAGCGATTCGTTTGGCTGTTTGCATCGGCGTGGCTTGGCTTACTGTTAATGCCACTCATCGAGGTTGCAGTCGTCAGCATCTATCCTGGTTATCTGAACATGGATGGCTTCTGGGCCTTTGTTTTCGCCTCTACAACGATGATCGCGGTCAGTTTCGTCTACTTCAAGAGCGCCGAATACATCTGGCCGGCACCGCCTGTACCGCAAATTGTGACCGAGGCTGAATAGTCGTCTCGCACCTGGTATTTGAGCGAGCAGGCGATGACCAATATCGTCGCCTGCTCGGCTCGTCTGAGACATCGAAAAATGGAGAGAAGAATGTTTTTGTCCCTGGAAAAGCCTGCTGGAAAAGGCGTGAGCATCTTCGCGCGCAATCTCGTGCCCGAAGCTGATTTTGCTCCGCACCGGCCGAACTACGACTTCGACAGCGAGCGCCATGTGGCGAACTCCGCTATCCGCGAGGCCAACGAAAACCTGGGCGAAAAGCTGGGCAAACATTCAAAGGCCTTCGGCATGATGTTCAACCAGTTCAACTGGGAGAGCACTACCGGTTGGGAGTATTGGAGCGAAGACTTCCAGCTCATGCTCCGGCACGCCCTGCTCGTCTCCGAAGCGTTGCATCTGCCGCTCAGCGTTCATGCCAGCATCATGGACAAATGCATCGTCGCTGCCATCGCCCTCGGTGTCAGCTTCGACTTCGACCTGGCTAAGTTCGAAGGCTCGGTTCACGCTGAATTCGAATACACGAAACGAGACATCGACAGTGGCTCGTACTTCACGCTCAAGGATATTCGGGTGCCCGCATAGAGCTTCCGAACCAGTAGCATTTCTGCAACCTGCAACCAACCCAATGGGTGACCTATGTCTTCGAATTCTGCAAATCAGCAGCGATTGATTTCGCGAATCGTGCTCACTTCCCATGCATATGCGGTGAGTTATCTTTCGGCTCTGGCGACGGCTGCGGGTCTGGTTTGCATTTACTCCGGCAACGTCGTTCAACCATTGCTCGAGGTCGCAGTGATCATGACTGCTTTCGCCGTCTTTCGGCTCGGCTCTTCCAGTATCGCCAAGCTCAAAGCCTACCGCTTCGAGAAGGGCATGACCGTTGGGTCAATCCTCAACGACACGCTTCAGGAAGTGGCGTCGGCACTGTCGGTCAAAGCACCAGTGCTGTACATTTTTCCGCACGAGGATCGCAATGCGCTCTGCACTTTCGCCCCAAAGTTGGGGTGGATTGTGTTGCTTAGCGACTCTCTGGAAAAAGCCGACGACGACGAACGGCGATCTGTTCTGGCTCATGAACTGGCACATCAAAAGTGTCTTCATACCCTCTGCATCTTCATCGGTGTCGCCTTGATCACTCTGCTCGGGTTGTCGACCCATCATCTCTGCGAGATGAAAGGGCTTGAGCTGTTCACAAGCTTGCTGATCACCAGTGCCACTTTGGCGGTCGGTGTTGCAAGCATGGGCTGGTTTGCGCGTCAGAACGAGTTCCATGCTGACGCAATTGCCACGGCGATGAATGGCAAAGAAGGCATAGTCAACAACCTTCTAAGCAGGCGCATCCCAATGCTCGCAGCAATCGGGCACAAAGTTGCGCCTGATCTTTCCCTGGAGCATCTCGAACAGCACTTCAAGGACAGCCCAAAGCGGATCCAACTGGTGCTGGCGATGGAATCGGCCTTGACCGTCGACGCAAAAGCAAAGGGCTTCTTTTCAAAGCTCAACTTGCTATTTAGCGCATCGCTAGACCCGCATCCGACCTTCGCCCAGCGCCTGAAAAACATGGAGAGAATCGAGACCTTGATTGCTGCTTGAACAGCCGATACTACGACTAACAACTGAGAAGGATGCTAGCATGACTATCAATGTTGCCACTGCCATTACCACTGGTGCTTTCGTTAACAAAGGCGAAAGCGTCGCTGTAATTGGCGATCGCTCGAGCACGTATCCGCTCTGTCAAAGCATCGTCGAAGCCTGCAGAAATGTCGGCAAGTCGGTGCATGTGCTCATGGGCGACACCGACATGGCGAGAACCAGCTTCGATTCTGTCGAGGTGACGAGCGACTTGCTTTTCGTCTGGCAACTGCCCACCGACTCATCTGACTCAGTCGGTCTGGGCACGGCGTGGACGGCAGGCAAAGCTCTTGCACGTGTCTTGTTCCAGCGCGCCGAACGTGGTAAGTCGACGCTGATGGCCAGTTGCGAACGACCGCGGGACTGGGCGCTGCACAACCGACTCGGAAGCGATACTTTCTGGACGGCCGCTTCCATCGGCATTGGTCTTTTGCTCAGTCCCGATGATCCATCGCAGCGCCCCTATTTCGATCGCATTCGCGTGCCGGAAAACGACCCCAATCGCGCGCTTTTCGATCAATACTCAGTGGCCCTGATGAACTGGATCATCGATCCTTCGGTCCATTCTCAGTTCGACCGCGATTCCTACCGTCCTGACTGGCACTGGGTCAATTGCTGGTAGTACGGCGAGACAGAATAGCCTCCCTCGACCCTATCTACCCGAGGAAGAGTTCTCAAAGACTCTTCCTCGGTTCCACCAACGACAATCGCAAACGAGACAACCAACTTCGGAAGGACAGCCTATGTTGTATACCACTCCCGCCTGCGTTGCACTCTTCGTCGTTCTCGTCATCCTCGGTTCCATCTATTGTCGAAAAACCCAAATACCCTTCATGGGGATCGTCGTCGTCAGCGGCTTCATTTGCTTCTGCATCGGCTCACTTTCCGCTGGCATCCTCAGACACTACGTCCCCCGGCAGCTCGTTACCAACACCTACACTCTGGCGGCAATGCATACCACCAGCACTCCCCAAGGCTCCTTCGTATGGGGCTCTGGCTCGCTTGGCGGTGTCATGAAATATGACGTCTATGTCAAGAACGACAACGGCAGCGTCTCGCCGTACAGAATTTCTGCGAACGACAATGTCGAAATCATCGAAAATGCCGACCTTAAAGATGTCGGGTATTGGAAGCGCACAGTGCGGAAATTCGATTATTCCACCACGCCTCTTGCCCATTGGGTCATCCAAAGTCCCGAGGAAGAAACCCTCATCAAAACCGAACTGGTAGTGCCGGTCGGTACCGTGCTGCACAACTTTGCTGCGCAGTAGCCACATCGCCAGGTTTCAGAAAGCAGCAGTAGCCTCTCATGCGTGAAAGGCTACTCTTGCTATCGGCTTTGCCGACCGCTGCACAACCGAATTCGACAGGCTCGTTGGACTCTACACCAAAGGCGATTCGCAAGTGGTGGTGATGGAAAATGCCCCCGGAACTGACACGCTCACCAGGGCGCGTTCAGTCCTTCACGACCGCGGTCACCGCAGCATTCTCAACTGGGCGACAAACTCAGCAAATGGATGGACGGTCAGCCTCAAGCTTTTTCCGAAAGAAGCCACGGCCTAATCCATTCTTCGACAACAATCTCAAAGAAGCTGCCAATAAATCTGGTGGCACAACACGCAACAGCGTCCGCCGCTTCTTATGCTGCGGACGCAGGCACCGATATCGCTTTTCTTTTGTTTTTGGGGGAGTTAACTATACTCTTTAGTATTTAAAAATCAGGAAATAGACAGAAAGAAGCGAATCAGCGTGTACCTGCAACGGAGTCATTCTCTGCCAAACTATTTTGCGACCAAACGCCCGGAACGCAGTAGAATAACCCAAGCAATAAAACAGTCCGAGGAATCAAGATGCAAAAACTGGCCGACCGCGCAATCAATATTGCCACTCAACTCGGCGCGTCCTACGCAGACGCTCGATTAATCTGGCAAAAGCGTGAATTCATCCAGACAAAAGACGAACGCCTGGCGGCACTGAATTTATCTGAAAGCGTAGGTATCGGCATTCGTGTTTTATTCGATGGTGGCTGGGGTTTCGCATCAACCCAAAAGTTGACTAAAAATGGAGTAGACAATGCCGTCAAAAGGGCGGTGGCAGTAGCGCGAGCGTCGGCGTCCTGCGTGTCACCACCTATCACTCTCGCTGCGGAACCGGCTTATCAATCCACCTGGATTTCGCCATATTTGATCGACCCTTTTAAAATTTCCATAGAAGACAAACTCGCTGTATTGCTGCAGTGTGCGTCCATTATGCGTTCTGTCGAAGGCGTGTGTATGACACAGGGCGAAATGACTTTCACCAAAGAGCGCAAACTCTTTGTTTCCAGCGAAGGAAGTTGCATCGATCAAACCTTCATCCGCTCGTCGTGCGGCATTGAAGCAAATGCATTTTCGCCAGACGACAGACAAAAGCGCTCGTGGCCAAATTCATTTGGTGGACAGCACGAAAACGCCGGCTGGGAAATTGTAGACAAATGGCAATTGCCCCAAAACGCTCAACGCATTGCCGAAGAAGCAGTTGCTCTATTAACCGCGCCCGAGTGCGAAAAGGGCCGAGCAGATGTGATCGTGGGTGCTTCACAGCTTGCTTTACAGGTGCACGAGTCGTGCGGACACCCAAGTGAATTAGACCGAGCTTTAGGGCACGAAGCCAATTTCGCCGGTACAAGTTTCCTTACTCCTTCGATGCTAGGTAATTTGCAATATGGTTCGTCGATTGTCAACCTTGTCGCAGATGCCACCGCAAGCGGTGCTCTAGGTGGATTTGCTTTCGACGATGAAGGGGTTCAGGCGCAATGTGTAGATCTTGTTAAAAACGGCGTTTTTGTCGGTTATTTAAGTTCGCGAGATACCGCAAATTTGATTGGACTAGCGCGAAGCGGTGGCGCAGTCAGAGCCCAGGGGTGGAACAATCAACCGATTATTCGCATGACCAACATCTCACTTCGCCCCGGTTCAGCTGGCAGTCTAGCTGATTTAGTCGCTGACACAGAAGATGGCATTTTGATGGAAACAAATAAATCCTGGTCGATTGACGATAAACGCTACAATTTTCAATTTGGCATGGAAGCCGGCTATGAAATCAAAGGCGGCAAAATTACCAGACTATTAAAAAATCCAAGCTACGGCGGGATCACAACTCCTTTCTGGAATAGCTGCGATGCTATTTGCAGCCAAGAAAGCTATATCGACTGGGGCGTACCCAATTGCGGCAAAGGTCAGCCGTGCCAGACGATGTGGACAGGACATGGAGCGGCTCCGGCACGTTTTCGCAACATTGAAATAGGCGTCACGAAATAGGATTTCCCAAGTGTTATCAGAGAAAAAAGTAAAAAAAATCATCGATTTCGCTATTGATTATGCGGGCAAGCGCGTTGACGGCATCGAAGTCACAGTGACGGGATCAGACATTGCCACAAGTCGCTTCGCCTTAAACAGCATGACCCAAAATCAAGCACCGAATTTGGTATCAGTCTCAGTGCGGGTCTTACATGACAGCAAACAGACTCGATTGGAAACCGACGAAATATCCGAGAATGGCATCAAAAACCTTGTCGACAACGCCATAGCAGTGGTCGATATGTTGACACCGGAAAAAGATCTCTTGCCTCTACCTAAACCTGTTTCTGCAAAAAAATATAGCAAAGTTGACCGCTTCGACAAAAAGACGGCTGCGATGTCGCCAAAAGAAAGAGCCCTGCAAGTGCGTAAAATAATCGATGCTGCGCTTGCTTCCAATGTCAGATCTTCAGGCTTTTACGCCTCGGGGAGCTGGTTTTACGCCGTGGGCAATTCTCGTGGACTTTTTGTCTATCACGAAGAAAGTTCAGCCGAATGTTCAGTCACCATAGAAAAAGAAAATTCTTCAGGCTGGGGAAAGTCGCAAAGTACAACAAGTGATTCTGTCAACCCAACCACGCTTGTCGCCCACGCGGTACAAACCGCAGAAACAAGCCACGATCCTCTAGAAGTGGAGCCAGAAAAGTTCACAACCATCTTGCCACCATCAGCGGTACTCGATCTGCTCAGCTTCCTCTGGTACGAATTCTCTGCCACTGGTCATAAGGACAAACTCTCAAGCTTGATTGATAAAGTCGGCGAAAAGGTCTTCGGCGAAAATATCACTATTACCGATAACTTCACAGATCCTCTGCAAGCCGGACTTCCATTTGATGGCGAAGGCATGCCCAGACAGATAGTCAAGCTTGTCGAAAACGGTGTTCTTAAAAATTTAGTTTACGGGCGAAAGAGCGCACAATTTTTCGGCGTCGAAAGTACCGGGCATGGTCTAGCAGAGCCAAGTTTGACGGGAGAAATGCCTCTCAACCTAGTAGTTCAAGGTGGACCAACTTCAATTGAGGACATGATCGCCTCTACCGAGCGCGGCATCTTGCTTTCACGCGTATGGTATGTGCGCATGGTCGATCCGACGATTTTACTATTAACCGGAATGACGAGAGATGGCACATTCCTGATTGAGAACGGCAAAATCATCCACGGATTGAAAAACATGCGATTCAATGTAAGCTTGATTGACTTATTAAACAATGTCGTTCAGCTGGGTCCAGCAGTGCGTGCAGCCGGCGAAGAAGGTTTTCCAGCGGTAGTACCACCGATGAAAATTGCAGATTTCAACTTCACATCTGCGACGAAGTTTTGACCGCGCAAAATTTGGTGAGTCGCCACTACCGACAGTGCGCCAATTATTACCGTTCGAACAAATTATAAAACTGCCTAAAAAGTTCAATGATATTGATCGGTGACAGAATAGACCTGAACAAAATTTCCGGGTTTGAGAAGTACTTTTTTTGTGTACAAAAAGGTCAGGAAACCATCATGCATCCGCAAGACTCTCACGCGGCTTTCACTTTTGCGTGTTAATCTCCAAAAGTAATCGTCACTCTAGGCAGAGTCGGCGACTTTGCCCGGGAGAATTAAAATTATCGTGGAATCATCGGAATCAAAAGCAACAGATGTTGTTCCAGAGACTCACGCAGACAAGGACAATTCCATGACAACAGTAAATCCATTGCAGAGTATTCTGGATCAAAAAGATTTGAATGCTGCTGCGGCCTGCCTGGCGTTCGCAGACGTGCTAGAGAGCACTGGTTCAAGCGATCAAGCCGAATTTTTCTATGGACAAATGCGCACTATCATTGCGCGCTATGCGGCTATTTTGAAGGACGCCGGAGAACCTAAAGACTTAACTTAATGGGCGACTTGACCTTAGCCATAATCACAGACATTCATCATGGGCCTGATCGGGGCACAAAGATGGGTTCGGCCGCTTTACCGCTTCTGGAGCGATTTGCCGGCTTTGTCTCCGACTTGCGTCCGGCCTGCACGATTGAGATGGGCGACCGCATTTCGGAAGTCGATGCTGATACTGACCGCCTCCTGGTGAAGCAGGTTGCACAAGGTCTGGCAAAAATCCCCGGCTCTATTCATCACATTCTAGGCAATCATGATGTGTCGAAATTATCCATAGCCGACAACGAGAACCTGATGCAACACTCTTTTGCCTCTCATAGCCTCGATCTAGAAGGCTATCATCTGATTTTCTGGAACGCCGATGACAAACTCGACATGGTCAAAGGTTTTTCTCTAGGCGATGGCGATCTGGAGTGGCTACGCAAAGACCTCGCTCAAACTGATCTCCCCTCTATTGTCTTTACACACGTGCCGTTAGACAACGGCAGTATGAAGGGCAATTTCTATTTCGAAAAGGCTTATCCCCTCCATGGCGCATATCCAGAGGCTCAGGGCGAAGCAATTAGAGACGTGATCGAACGCAGCGGCAAAGTAATCTTGTGCATGAACGGACACGCGCACTGGAACGCCTATCAAAGCATTGACGGTACTCATTATGTTACTATCCCCTCTCTGACAGAGATGTTCACAACTTTTCCGAATATCAACGAGGCTTATGCAAGTTTGAGAATAGGCGAATCGATTGAAATTGAAGTTTTTGGAAATACGCCGCTCCTGTACCGATTGCCTAAGAAATTGCCGAATCGCCACTGGCTCAATATCCACAAAGACTACGCTCCGGCCTCAATAAAGCCAGCATAACATTCGCAGCTGCGCGGTGGCACCGCCGGCGGTGCCTTTTTAGTCCAAAAAAAATCCCGACAAGGGGTTGATGCTTTTTAGCACCAACCCCTGGGGGAATCTTCTTTGTCACCGTCGTCACAACGAGCCAAGCAAGTCTAGAAAGTAACTCAACACGGCCTTGCTATCGACGCCTGTCGCCAGCTCAACTGTGCGTCCACATCCGGGTGCAACCTCCACAAGGCGTCCGAGTGAAGCTCCATCCGTGACGACGTCAATGTCCACATATTCGAACCGAAACAAATCCGGTCGAATTAGCGAAATTGCAGTCGTCGGGTCCCACAGGTAGATCTCACGACCATCCTGTATTCCCCACACAGACGCGGCCACATTCGACGCGCGCGAAGTCTTCGCTCGCTCCGAAAGTTTCTGCAAAAGCGATTGATTAACCGCCAGTTGATTGGTGACATCGAGGCTAATCAGCCTGATGGGAATGTCATGCGCGAGCACCGTCTTGAACGCAAACGGGTCGCAGAAAACATTCCATTCCGCACTGCCATCAGCTCCAGGTACGTTCTTCACATTTCCTGGAACCCTCACGGCACCACCCATGATGACCAGCTGCCGAATCTTGCCAGCTAGCTTGGGGTTTGCGCGCAACACTTCTGCCACCACCGTCAGGGGTCCTGTGCCTACAACGGTGATCGGGTGGCTAGCCTGCCTCAAACAACGCCTGAGCAGGCTGACAGCTTTGCCGGGCTTTCCCAGAGTGGAGCGTTTTTGAGCCAGAAACGGCAGCTCATTGTAGCGACGGGAATCGCTGCGCCAGGCATCGGGAAATGGGTTCGGCATCTCGCCATCCCAGATTCCGATGTCCACCTCGGGTGTACCCAGATACCTCTCGATACTGCGCATGGCTGCGTGCGACTCATGCACATAGCACAGACCATTGCTGATCGCAGTACCGACCAATTCAACCTCGGGAGCCAGCCTCAGCAAAATGCCGGTGACGAGGTCGTCTGAATTGCCGTCGCAGTCGTGGAACACTCGGTGTTTCTGTCGACTAAACATTTGCGTGTCCTTTCTCCAGCGAAGGCTGGTTAAGTTAGCGTTGTCCCCAGGTCCAGGTGGTCGGATCTTCCTGCAGCCAGGGGTCGTTCGGGTTTTGCTCGACGTACAGTCCAAGCGCTTCGAGACCTTTGTCGAAGTGGTCCTGCTCGATCATGTGCAACACCGAGATGCTCTTAGCTCTCGCTGCAGCCAGTCGATCAGCACCACTGATTCGGGTTTGTTCGCGCAGGGTCCGGCTGTTGATGTAGCGGAAGTTTTCCAGCTCGAGCCAATCGCCAACCTGCTTCTGAGTCGGTGTGCGCTTGGCGTCAACAGCTACGGTTTCGGGGAAGAACACATGCTCGGGATCCTGAGCAATGTTCTCCATCGCACCGTATTTACAGAGCAGCCAACCACCAGGACGCAACACGCGCTTGCATTCGCGAATGGCATCGAGCGGATTGGCGATGTGGTGCAGAAGGTCGGACACGAACACCAGGTCGAAGCTTGCGCTGTCGAAATCCTGATTGCAGATGTCCTGCACAGACCACAGCACGCGTTCAGCGCCGTGCTTCTGTTGAGCCTGTTCCAGCATGTTGGAGGATTTGTCAGCCCCCACCACAGTGAAATTCGGGAACCGGCTGGCGAACGGAATCGTGAAACGCCCCGTTCCGCAACCGATGTCCAGAATCTTGCCAGTCCCCAGATAAGCCTGACGGGGCAGCAATTCCTCCATCAGACCAGCCAAACGCTCAACGCGATCGGGCGAGACGACGCCGCGCAAATCGAATCCAGCTGCCACTTGCGGGCACATGTAATCGACGCGCAGCTCCGGCATATTTAATACACCATGAGTACTCATTTCAAGCTTCTCCTTTCAACTTCAGATACTCTGAGCAGCCACATGCGACCACCGCACGGCAGCCGCTTAGTAGCCATAGAGAAAAGCGAGGACAGACTTTTGGTCTGTCCCCGCCCTGCTCACGTCAGACTATCGGATGAGATAATTCGACGCTTACATCGTCAGCTTGCGGGATTACCGCAGTCTGGCGGTGCCGAACAACGGGTCGATTTCGATAATCCCTTCGAGTTCGAAAGGACGCTCGTTGCGATGGCCCGTTTCGTCCGGCTGTTCGGGACGCACCATTCCGAGCGACCGCAATGGGTCGACGAAATAGTTACCGAGGTCCGGACTGGCCACTCGGCGAGATGAGCAAGCGCCGACGACGCCTGCACAGATATCCAGAGTGGAAGGCTTCGTTGCAGTTTTCATTTAGAAAACCTCCTGTTGGAGTAGTGCAAAACCTGGCGACGGGATTGTCGCCAGGGGGTGTAACAGACACTCAGTTCGAAAGCTCATGCTCGCGAATGTGTCTGCCATGAAAGTCGCCGAATGACTCGTTGCACGAGACCAATCGACAACCTGCATCTTGTGAGGTCGCTCATCACACGTATGTGAATGAACGCCTGTTATTGAGCGCGCATTGCGCAACCACGACCGGCGACTTCGGCGCCGTAGTCGAGATTGGCATTGATGCCCAGTCGCATTTTGCCTGCCATGGCTTGTCCGCGGATGAAACGAATCGAAAAGTTCTGATTCGCATCCGGCGACAATGGCTCGAAACCAGCCGCAGCTAGTGCCGAAAAGACAGGGGTGAGGTCAGTAGCGCCAGCGAAACAAATGTTCTGCTCGAAGCGCGACTTGGGAGAATCATCGACGTTGGCTGACGGCAAATCTTCGTCGAAGACGCCCCAGGTAAATGTCAGTTCGACGCCGGCTTGGTTACGCAAACAAATTCGAACACTGTCGATGACAGAACCGGATTGATAGACGTCGCCTAGCATTTCGAATTTGCGCTTCAAAGTTTCATCGTCGACGCCATCAAGCTGCCGCGAAGTGTGCAGGACATCAAAGCCCGAGCGCTCGCAGAGTTCAGCGAACAGGTTTTGAAGATACGCAGGAATGATGACCGAGGAGGTACGCAAGTGAGGGCTCATTAGTGGCTCCGTTTGGTTCGAGACGGCAAATGACTTTCGGCTACAAACGCAGGAATAGAGTCCCGATAAAAAGCTTGAAGAGAGAAAAGAGAGTTGGTTTAAGAGTGGCTTTGTATAAAATCTCAGAGAATAAAATTAGGTAATAAGCATTAGCTTAGATAAAAGTTAGTTTGTCGATCAAGAGCTGCAAGTCGTAAGTACATAAATTCTCTAAATTAGACCAGTTCTTCTTTTCAGCTAATTCACTGCATTGGCTTGCTTCGCTCAGCTAATGTTGCCAGCAAGTGGCAACATTAAACCTAGAGTTGTCAGCAATCGCGAAGCTGCACGAGGTGGGCGATTATCATCAAAACTACAATTCAGAAACATGTCGCGACTCAGCACGCAAGGTTTTTCAGTGCTTGCGCGAGCGTTAGTAAGCTGTGCACAACCGCGAGCAGCTTGTTAAAAGCAATTTCGTTCGCTCGGCTGCGCTAGATGCACTTTTTCCATTCTTGAATTGTGACCTGATTCCTTGGCTTTTTCTGGCGTATTGAATCACTACTTCTGTGGGGCTTAAGTCAGAACTCAGTCTGCTTTCCATCACAGGCAAGGGCAAACACTAAGTTGCTTTCGCTGTGCGCTGAAACCTAGGGTAGTGATCATATATACCCATACTTTTCAACCCTCTCCGCCTCTGTAAAAACACAAGCATTCTACGTCTCGGCTTTTCGAACACCACTGATAGTGGTGGCAGAGCTGTGTGGCTAAGGCGCGATTTTCTCCATTCTGCAACACAACACTAAAACGTGAAGGATAGTCACCATGAAAAACAATCCCAAACTCAAGCTGCGCTCGAACACTTCGCTCTCCACCAGCCGCGGCGTCGGTCATCAAGTCGAGATGTCGCGCAGTGCGATTTCTTCTTTGATCGACCTTGCCGCCCGCACCGGAAGCGGTGTTCATGACTCCATCGAACTCGCTCACTTCGGCGATTTCGGCATCATCCGTGACGGCGACCAGGAACTCATTCGCGTACGCAACGATGTTCTCGGCAACATTCGAACGCTCACCGCTCAGCCAGGCATCAGCCTGTACAGGGCACCGTGGGAAGGTCAGTCGCTGGCCTACGTGAACAAATACCTCGCCGAGGACACTGTTCGCAAAAGCCTCAAGCTCGCCAATGTCAACCTCGTCCCCGACGAAGTCTCGGACTTGGGCATCAACGGCGAGCGCGTCGGCTACAGGCAGATGGTCCGCACGAAGTGCACTGAAGACGGCTGCCTCAAAGACATCGAAATTCCGGTGTACAAGGGCTACGTCCACGCTTCGGTGTCTCCCGAAGGCGAACTCGTCAACCTGACCTCCACCATAACTCACGCCCGCAAACCCGAGCGCCTCGGCAAGGTAATCAGCAAAGAAGAAGCTGTCACCTTTGCCCAAAAGCGTTTTGGCAAGCGCACGGACGTGGCCTCGAATGAACTCGTCATGATCGACAACAGTGGTGATTTCGAACCCGTCTACGTGGTCACTCTGAGAAGGTCGGCGGCGAGCACGGCGGCCCCGAGCGTCAAGGAAATCCTCGTCAACGCCAAAAACGGTCGCATCATCTCTTGGTACGAACGTCTGCGCTTCAATCAGCACTCGTCCACCCAGGATCGCGTGTTGAACAGCCCCGTGGGTTCGGTTTTGTACCGTATCCCGGATCCCTCCGCTGACATCGCCAAACAGGCCGGCAAGGAATTCTTCGACAACCTGCCGGACCCCACGGTAATGGCCAACCAGTTCTTCAATGTGTTCACCTTGCAGGGCGATGGCTCTGGCAAAAAGGGCACGGACGCAGCGAAGGGCTTCATTAACACGGCAAGCAAGAAGAAGGGTCGCGGCAAGAAGGCTTCAAAGCAGTGGAAGCTGCTCAAGGCCAACCCCGATGGCACCTTCGTCTTTCAGGTCGGCACCGACGGATTCTGCGCCGCAATCGACTTCTTCGCTCTCACCAAAGAGATGGAGACGTGTGCGCGGCTCGGTTTGAAGAAGGTGACGGTCGTCGTTCCGGTTCACGTCAATGACCCGACCAACGAAGACAATGCCTGGCTCGACCCGACGCAACCGCTCATGAGCATCGGAATGGGTTCCGGTGTCAATCGTGGCGGTTTGATCAAATACATCGCGTTCGACATCGGCGTCTGCTGGCACGAGTGCGGGCACTGGATCGTGACGATTCAGACTCCCGGACACGACCTGACCGGCGCTGAAGGAGCGGCCATGCACGAAGCGATCGGCGACATCATGTCGGTGATCATGAACTGCCTGTTCCGCCTCATGTACGCGAAGAAGATCGGCATGAACTTCACCAAGAAAGACCTGCAAGCCGATCCGTTCGATATCGGTGGCTATGCTGCGCAGCCTGGCGTCATCCGTCATGGTCGCAACCACAAGCAGACGCCGCAGGACAAAACTGGTGAACCGCATGATGACAGTGAGATCGTCACGGGCGCGCTCGTCGACTTCTTCACCGACTTCGTGCTCGCCTGGCCGGCAGACGACCTGGTGGAAGCAATCGAAGCCTTCCTCCGGGTCATTCTCTATGCCCTGGCGAATATGCCGGCGAGCGACCAGCTGTTCACTGACCTGCTGCAAGCTCTAATAACCGCCGTGCAAAAGACCACCAACGGCAAGATCGATGCCAAGATCGTCGAAGCTGCGTTTAAAAAGCACAGCATCGTCCTTGGTGCCAATCCGCCTGTGGTGGTGAAGCGTCGTCGTCGCAAGGGCAAAACGGCTCCCGCGACGGTCGCCGCTTAATCACACGTCCGCCGAAGAGGGGGCATCGCCCATGGTGCCTCCTCTTTTTCCCAACCGACCGTAATGGTCAACTCTATCGGGGTATTCAGTGAATTCTAGCTAACAACACTTAGATCGGGAGATCGATCATGACAAACATCACCCTTGAAGCAGGTCGCGCATGGTGCATCTCCATGCACGGCAACCAGAAGTACGACGGAAAGCCGTTTTCCATTCACCTCGATGGCGTAGTCGATATTCTGATCGAGTTCGGCGTCGCCACTTACAAGAACAAGCTGACGGCTTATTCTCACGATTTGTTCGAAGACGTCCCGGGTGCCACTCCGGCTCACATGAAGTCGCAGCGATTCCCGCTCGACTCAATTCGTGGGGCTTGGCGGCTCACCGACCCGTCAGGCAAGACCCGTGCCGAGCGTAAAGCTAAGCTGTATTTGCAGCTTGTCGGCTACTTGGAAGAAATCCTTGTAAAGCTCGCTGACCGCTTGTACAACTGGCGTTACGGACAAAAAGCGGCGATGTATCATAGCGAGTATCCGGACTTTCGGAGAAATCTCTATAATCGCCGCCACAAAAGGGCCGCCGGTCTCTGGGCAGCTCTGGATGAGATCTACGCCAAAGGGCTGCAAGCAGAGGCTTTGAAAGCATGAGTACAGAAGACTCAATAGATCCAATAAAACCGAGATAGATAGACGGCGCTAAAGACTATTTCCGTAGTCCCAGTTCCGTCTATCTCTCTTTTTTTTGGCCTTTTTCTGACATTTCGCGCCCGTTTTCTGACAGAACGACTCAAAACAACGACAGTTTGAACTCAAAACACGACCAAGTTCGCCCTACGAATTTCGCCTTGCACGTCACTTCCCTGTTATCATGAAATTCTTTCAGCAGTCCTTTCTTCGCATCACTAACGATTTAAAAAAGGCTTTCGTGAAACTGCTTGTTTTTGACATGGGTCATGTCTTTATCGACTTTGAGTGGATGGCCATCTGCGAGGGGTTCTGCGATCATGCAGGAATCAGCTTCACTGACTTCAAGCCAATCCTCAAGCATCTAGCATCGCTTGGATATGAGCGCGGTAATATCAGCACTGAGCACTTTGTTCGCGAACTGAGCGATAGATTGAATAAACCATTAACCATCGATGAATTTTCTCGTATTTGGAACCTTACCTTTCGTGAGAATCTAGAGATGGCCACACTTCTGGAAAACTTGAAAGCACAGTGCCCACTCTATCTTCTTTCAAATACCAACGAGAATCACTATTCATTTTTGCAATCGAATTTCAACGTTGCTCGCCACTTTGATGAACTCATTTTATCTTATGAAATAGGAGCCCAGAAACCAGAGCACAAAATTTACGCAGAAGTCCTTAAACGCAGCGGATTGCCTGGCACCGAGATCGCCTTTTTTGATGACTTAGCAACAAACATAGAGGCTGCAAAATCGGCGGGAATCGAAAACTCCTTTCTATTTACAGGGATTGATGATCTCAAAAAAGATCTACTCACACTCGGCATCAATTTTTAGATTTTTACAGGCGCATCTTTGCCTAAAATATTTAAAACAAGATATACTCGATTTGAAAATTTTGACACAAAAAAAGTGAGCGATACTTCGCTCACTTTTTTTCAGACTCGTAGATGTTTGATTTATGGAGGACTTATAGCACTCGTATCGTTTGCAGATGTGTCTTTCGCTACCACTTTAGCAGTGCCAGCATCAGCCACAGCCGTCGGTTGCACAGGCGTGGTGTTGTCTAAACCGAGCGAAGCCAGAACTGCCGCTGAAGGTGCCTCAAGCACTGCAACTTTGCCTGTTTGATCAACTGTTCTTTGCACATTGCCAGATGAATCAGTGACAAAATTGTGATGACCATCACCGGCAGTCACATCCGTGTGATAATTGCCGTCTGCCTGCAACGTAGTCATGATATGGGTGACACCGTGTAGCTCGACCGGTCCTTGTCCTTTTATTCCAGCCATCTTAATCGACACAGCGCTGTCATAAGTCGTCTCACGCGACTTGAGAATATTGCCGTCGCTAACATCGACATTTTTCACTCCAGTGCGATCAAAACCTAAAAGCCAGCCAGGTCCATCTTTGAGATTCATATCAGTTTCTTGAGTGGTCACAGTTCCATTTACATCCGGCTTCTTCGCATCACCTGCCAGAGTAGCTTGGTTAGCGTCTACACCAGCGCCACTCATACCAAGAGGAGATAGTGGGTTATACACACCGTCATAGGGTTTAAGAGCGTAGCCGTTGGCTTTCATGTCGAAGCCGATAGGAGCTGCAGGTGCTGCGGCGTCTTTTGGTGGCACTGTTCCATCTTTCGGAGGCACCGTTCCGTCTTTCGGTGGCACTGCTCCGTCTTTCGGTGGCACCGTTCCGTCTTTCGGTGGCACCGTTCCATCTTTCGGTGGAACCGGCGCGGGCGCTTCTGGAGGGGGCGGAGCGGGCGGTGTGATCGGCAGAATGATTGGTTCGCCGGCCATAAGTTTGTTTGCATCGCTCTTATTATTCAAGGCAGCAAGAGCTTTCACCTGATTGGCAATCTCTGTATTGCTTGGCTTTGTACCATCAGGCTTCGTCAATAAATCTCTGGCTACCGCCCAGTACGTATCACCGTGCTTAGCGGTATAGACAGCCTTACCATCAGCGCCTACGTCAAAAGTGCGACCGTGCGCTCCAAAACTATTGTCTGCTGCTGCAGCTGCAGGTGCCGGAGCCGCATCAGTACGAGGAACTCCATTATCTGCAATTTTAGCAGGGTCTGGCGCGCCGTCCTTTGGTGCAGGACTTTGGTTGTCTGCTGCAGCAAAAACATTCTTCACAGCATCCTTAGTGGTTGTGAGCTTTGTACCGTTCACGTCATACAAATTGCCGTCTTGGTCAACAATTTTGACTGCAGGCTTATCACCAGGATTTGCACCAAGTTTCGTTGCTTGAAAAAGTTGCAGAGGACCTTTATCTGTATTTGCTTCTGCGTAACCCGTAACATGAAAACCATCGAGACCAAGCCCCTTCAAATCAACACTCTTTGTAATTTGATCAAGGTCTTTTCGAAATGTTTGTTTCTTTCCATCTGGATCATCCAGATGGTCTTTTGCCTTCAACGCTTGCATGTCGTTCATGGCTGTATGCAACGTGTCCTTGTCCTTAAGCGCAGCCAGGTCCTGAGAGACTTTATTACTATCGACGCTATCGTTAGCCATGATTTTTACCTGTCAAAAGTGTAACGGAAGAATCTCGAGTTGCTGGGGTGTCCGCGACAACGGTGCAATCTCACGATGGACTCACTTTATATGCGTTTCATATTTACGACAAGAGGGGTGAGAGCCTAAAAGCATGGGGTAAATACGAAAAAGCGTTTAAATTTTATCGATTTTTCTGTTCTTTCAAGATTTTCTGCATCGATTCGAAATATTGACGCCCTTCTTCGACCTTGCCGGCCTTGTACAGCAACTCGGCCAGCGAGAGCATTACGTCGGCGACCTCAGTGCTATCTTGACCGGTCTTTTTCTCGAGCAATCTCAGCAGACGCAAATACAATCGCTCCGATTGGATTAAGTCGCCAGATTGGTCGGCAAGTGTCGCGGCCGCACGCAAAAGTTCGGCCGTCGAATAGGCGACTTCGTCAAACCAGCGTTTTACTTCTTCGGCATCGCAATCAATCTCATATATAAATTTGTCGGAAGTTGTTTCACGACATGGAGGTTTAAAACGTCGCAGAAAGGCTTCAGTCGCCTGTTTTGTCTCTAGTCTGTGCCAAGGCAAAACTTCGGGTCGCACAACGCTACCGCTAAAACTCGCCGCTGAATTATTGCGATTGATCGACAGAGAGCCCTGGATTCTTGTCATACGAATTTGGAACGCACACCCTACCCCATTACCAGTGTGCCGGGTAGCTGAAGATCTGTACAGTGCCAAATGGCATAAGACCGCCAAAATGTATTGTGCAATACGCAACTGAAAATTCCTTCCTGATGAGTTCAACATGCAAGAATAGAGAGGCGCAGACTGCGCCAATGACGCACACAACAACGGTGGAGAGACCAACATGCAGACGGGCAGCAGCAATTCGAAGCGGAACATTTTGAAGATAATTGTTCTGTTTGTGACATCTTTCACTACTGTCTTCTCGTTTTCGACTCAAATCGCTGCAGCTGCAAGCAGCCGACTGGTATTCGTTACTGCTGACTGCGACGCTAATACGATGTCCACGATAGAGAGTCTCGCAGCGCTGCCAAACATTGACGGGCTGGGCATAGCGATTTCTTGGTACAACATTGAAAAACAACCTGGAAAATACAGCTGGACGGTGTTAGACGGCGCCATCCGCGCTGCCGCAAAGCATAAGAAGTACGTCACACTGTATCTTGTCACGACTCCCAAACCACCAGATTGGCTGATAGAGGGCGGCAAAGCACAGACCTTTGCCTGCGGCAACTTTACCAGAGGAGTCGTGATTGATGCCGTTCCTTGGGACAGAGTCTATCTCAACGCCTACACGCAATTTCTGCAAGCAGCGGCCTTGCATTTCAAGTCATTGAATATGACACCTTATATTTTCGCGGTAGGCATGGTCGCGCCGCAGCGAGACTGCACCATAACTGGTTCAATGAATGGTCGATTAGGCACTGTTGCGTACAACCGCGCGAGCTACCTACTCGCCTGCAAACAAATGGTCGACACTTACGCCCGATTGTTTCCCACCGCTCGTCAATTTGTGCCAGCACCAGGCGGTGAAATGATTTGCCGACCGACACGCGACCCCGAATTTTTCGCCGAACTCATGACTTACGCGATAAACAAGCACAAACAGGGTTGCTGGATGTTTTCCAGAGATTTGAGTTCTGCTGGCAGTCGAAACGCAGCCCAATTCACCACGTTTAATCAACGCACGGGAATCGCCTACCAAGTCCCCTCGTCAACACCAGAAGAGGCGAGCCCGACCAACTTTGCTCGGGCAATCAACATTGGTCTTGCAAATGGCGCTCTCTACTTTGAAATTTCCCCAGCCGTCGCTGTTAACGGTGATGGCCTGGTCCAACAAGCGATCAATCTGATTCATCGAAATTAAGAACTCTCACCACAGACGGTGCCATGAGCATTTCAACCGGAAATTTGAATGCGCTATGATGAGTGAAAGTTTGGAAACAGGAAGCACATTTAAATGTCCAAGAAAGAAAATATTGGCCGACGCGAAATATTGAAAACGATGGCAGCCGGTCTAGCCCTCGGCGGATGCAGCAGCAGCAGTAAAGCCAGTGACGACAGAACCGTGCACTTGAGCGAGGCCACACCGACACAGCTCGCTCGCAAAATCAAAGGTCGCTCCAGCGTGGCGATCATCAAAGTGGCCAGTTACGAAGAAGATATCTTTGCTCACATCAAACCTTTCATTAAGCTCGCCACTTTGCCAAGCTTGCAAGGTCAAACGGTTGTAATCAAACCAAACATTGTAGAGATACAGCCCGGGCACCCGATTACAACCAATCCGGCCATGGTCAAGGCAGCAATTGAATTAGTTGATTATCTTGGCGCAAAAAAAATCATTGTCGCCGAAGGTCCAGGTCATATGCGTGACACCGAACTTCTTCTTCTGCAAAGTGGCATCGGTCCATTGCTTGAGAAAATGGGCATTCCTTTTTGCGACTTGAATCTAGACGATGTAGTGGCCAAAGCAAATCCAGATAATTTCAGCGGTTTAGATCCAGTCTGGCTACCTGAAACCATCGCCACAGCCGATGCTGTGATCAGTTTGCCCAAAATGAAAACGCATCACTGGGTGGGCATGACCTGCTCGATGAAAAACCTATTTGGCACCTTTCCCGGTAGAAAATATGGCTGGCCAAAAAACACCCTTCATTTACACGGCATTCCAAATTGTGTGATCGATATAAACCAGCTGGTCAAACCAAAGTTTGCCTTGGTCGACGCTATTGTGGCAATGGAAGGTGATGGTCCAATCGCCGGCACCGGCGTCGATACAGGATACGTTGTTTTGGGATGTGACCTGGCTGCTGTCGACGCCACTTGTGCCCGAGCGATGAATTTCAAGCCACAAGAAATGACTTATATTGCCCGAGCCGGGCAGGTGTTAGGCAATATCGACGAAAAAGACATTGACGTTCACGGCGCGTCGGTTGCAGAAGTAAAACGTGATTTCACCAAACCGATCACTTATTACAACAAACAATTGCTTGCCGAATCAGCGAACTCGGGAAGCTAATCAAAACCTTTTAACACAGTATCAATTCGCCATTGAATCAAGCTTACGCAGCTTATAAAAGGCTACGGATGCGCACCAGCACAAGAGAAACAGAGCGATTATATAAAATCCCCAGTCAGCTATTTTGATGTTGTTGGCTGCCGTCCAGAAGCCGCCAGTGAAACCAAAGTGACTACTCAGTATTTGCGCACCTTCAATGCCACCAATCAACAAAGCGACAACAGCCGAAATAAAAGTGATGTTCATGTTGTAATAAAGCTTGCGCGCAGGCTTGAGAAACGCCCAGCCATAAGCGCCCAGCATGAGAATGCCATCGAGCGTATCAATCAAGGACATGCCTGCTGCAAATATCAACGGCACCAGCATCAGCTGCCAGAAGGGCAATCCAGATGCGCTTGTCGTGCCGGAAAGGCTTAGCAAAGCCACCTCGCTTGCCGTATCAAAGCCAAGTCCGAAAAGCAAACCAATGGCAAACATCTGCCAGCTTTTTGTAATCACCTTCATGAGCGGGCGCAAAATGTTCGTCAGCAAACCCTGAGACTGCAAATGTTCTTCCAGGCTCTGCTCACTAAACACCTGTCCCTGAACAAGTTTGCGCCAAGTCTTCCAGGTTTGCACAAGCACAATTAAATTGATGATGCCAATCGTCAATAGAAACAAACACGAGACACTAGTGCTAATGAGAGAGCCGGTTTCTTTGAATGCAGGCAAGTAACGATTGACGAATGTGGCAGACAAAGCTACCAGAGCGCACATCAAAACAACTATGGATGAATGTCCGAAAGCAAAAAAGAATCCTACCCCCACGGGCTGCTGACCATCTTGCATCAATTTGCGAGTTGTATTGTCGATTGCTGCAATGTGATCGGGATCAACGGCATGACGCAATCCCAATCCGTAAGCGAGAACTGCAAGACCACTAAGAAGAGGATACTGATGTGCGTTTAGAATGACGCCAATGAACAACGCTAAATGGAAGGCAGCAAGCAACACAGCAAGCAAAATAATTTTGCTTCTCACTGGCGATGCCAGAGCCAACGGTTTGAAAAACGCAAACATTCTGGGGCTGCCTCATGAACATCAAAACTCCCTTTGCCACCACAGGCAGAGGCGTCACAACTGTTCCTCGCATCGTTTTGTCTAGCCAGGAAGAGTCGCTATCATAGGTATTGACGACCAGTTTTGCGTTAGTCGCAGTTTAACTGTGCCATTGTCGCGCTAGCTACGCCATGCGAGGGGAGCGCTTGGAATCTCATTTGCTCTGTGAACTGTTTGCATCAGCTGCGCCCCTTGACTAGAGTTGGGTTAAACCCTTTCATATATTCTTGGACGTTTCATTAGCTCAGCAAAACACATGTTCATCGATTTACCCGCCGCACTGCATCATTTTGGTGTAATGAGGCGGATCCAGGCGGTCGATTTTCTTCAAGTCGACCTTTTCATCAACCTTTAGCTCAACTTTTCAAGAACGAAATATATTCTGGAGAAAGCATGGAAATCATCATCCTCACCGTTTCCGGTCGTCCCTCCATTTTCCTTTCTGTCGATTGCAGCAAACGCACAATCGTCGGCGAGATTTTCTCACGTTACGGCGCCCAGCTGAGCCCTGACGGTCAATTCTGCGTGGCCCATAGCTGGATCGCCCGCATCTAAAGAGCCACGTCCAGGTTGTCTAAGGTTCCGCTTCACAGCTCTACCTTACAACCTGGACATTTTCAATCCCAACCCTCTACCACCAATCAAAAGGCGGTGCAAAACCCCTTCGTCAATTTGCAGCAATGGAGACTACGATGGCGCGCTTCACTTATGACCCATCTATCGGCCCCCTACCTCGCAATCGCCAAAAGCCAACCGCCCACCACGCCCAAAGAAGAAATCAATCTCGCTCGCATTATCGCCACCGGTGATAAGAAACAGCGCGATGCTGCGGCACAGCGTCTCGTTTTGTCGCACATTCCTATGGTAATAAAAATCGCTTCGGCATTTAGCGGAAGTAACCTCCCCGCAAGTGATCTCGTGCAAGAAGGCATCGTTGGACTTTACCGGGCGACCACCGGCAAATTCGATCCATCCATTGCGCGCTTCAGCACGTATGGATTCCGCTGGGCCGAAGAAGCGATTCGCACACATGTACGAGACAATCAGGGTGTCGTGCGCATCCCTGTATCGGCTCAGCGCAAGCGCCAGGAAGTGAAACGAAAAGCTGAGGAGCTTACGACGAATGGCGTCGTCGCTTTTGCCGAAGTGGCCACGGCCCTCAAAATGAAGCCAGGCAAGGTGTCCATGTTTTTGACGCTGGGTCAGGAGTCTTCTCTAAATGTGACAGTCGGTGACGGTGAAACCGAAAGACTGCAATTGCTGGAAGATCCAAATTCAATCGAACCCTGCACCACCGTGCACGAAACGCAGTTCCACGGACAGTTGTACGCCGCTCTCGACAGCTTAGACCCCCGCGAACGGCGCATCGTCACAGCTCGCGTTGGCATGGGCGAAGACGACGACGAAGAAGCGACACTCGAGAAATTGAGCGTCGAATTTTCAATTTCGCGCGAACGAGTTCGCCAGATTCAAATGAAGGCTCTGGAGAAGCTCGCGCTGACTCCTCAAGCAGAGCTTCTACGAGAGTTCTTAGACTAGCGTAGCCATACCCAGTTCATCTGTTTGCACCTGGCACTAAATACAGTGCCAAGTCGCAACTCACGCGAAAGGTCTCCGACCATGCGAAATAAACTCCTAGTGCTAGGCCTCCTTGTCTTCGTGTTGCTGCTCGGCTATTTCTGGTACAACTCCCATCACTCCAATCATGTAGGCGATGCATCGTTGTACCCAGACCCTATGCTTACCCCTGGTGACGTCATCGCCGGAGTGACAGCGGCTGACGTGTGCACGCCCTACTACACACAGCGTGTACGTAGCGTGAGTGAATCAGAGCGAGATCAGGTTTACAGAAATTACAAGACCGCGAATGTTTCAAAACAGCACGAACTCGATCACTTCATCTCACTGGAGCTTGGCGGTTCGAATTCGCCAAGCAATCTCTGGCCTGAACCATACGAACCACGCCCTGGCGCCCACGAAAAAGACCGGGTGGAAAACTACCTTCATCGGCAGGTATGCAATGGCCGTATGACTCTACAGGAAGCGCAACGAGCGATCGCAACCGATTGGTACGCCATTTATTTGACGTTACCTGCAAAGCGCTAAGTGCAAGAATAGGCAAAAGTGGAGGTCAATGGTGTCACGAGACTCATGTGCCTCCTCTTTTTGAAATATCATTTTAGGTAAAGTTATCCGCACAGTCATCGGCAAAACAGGTTACTAATACGGTTCTGCGCCAGGCTCTTCGGGATCTTCCGGCTCGGCAAAATCATCTCTCGAAAATGCCTTATCAAACCATTCGTACATCGCTGGTAAAACCATTAGTGACAAGAAGATAGCCGGTATCAAACCGCCAACTATGACGATAGCAAAAGGTTTTTGACTCTGCGACCCAATGCCGTTAGAAATTGCTGCTGGAATCAAACCAGCCATAGCTACTGCTGTGGTCATCAATGCCGGTTTGAATCGCACCAGTGCCGACCTGAATATAGACTCCTGCAAAGTGTAACCGTCTGCCACCAAGTATTTCACCAGCGAAACGAGAATAACCCCGTTTTGTGTTGCGACACCAAATAAGGCGATCATTCCTACTCCAGCTGAGATGCTGAAGTGAGTGTGAGTGAAATAGAGCGCAAAAATGGCTCCGGGAATTGCCAAAGGAACAGTTAGCATCACAAGCAGCGCAATATTGGCTGAACCCGTCGCTGCATATAGCAATATAAAAATCAGACCAAGGGTCAAAGGAACAATCAATGCCAAACGCCCCATAGCATGTTCAGCGCGCTCAAACTGACCGCCCCACACGATTTTATAGCCCTCGGGGAACTTGACCTTTTCTTTGACCAATTTTTGAGCTTCTTTTACAGCAGACATCAAATCGCGTCCGCGAATATTTGCCTTGACTGCAACTCGGCGCTCGTTCTTCTCTCTGAGAATAACTGACGCTCCGTGAGCTTCTGTAATCGATGCCAGCTGCTGCAGTGGGATGCGATTACCAGAGGGGGTGGCCACCTGGATATTGCCCAGATCAGAGGCTTCGTTGCGATACCCCTTCTCGAAACGCAACATGACGGCAAATCTTCTTTCGCCCTCAATCAGTTCAGTGATCTGCTTTCCGCCGACTGACGTTTCAACAACGTCAAGAATATCTTGAGTATTGATGCCGTAGCGTGCCGCTCTTTCACGATCTATACTCACCAGCAATTGAGGCTGACCAAGTAGCTGATCGTTGGCTACGTCAACAATTCCTGGTACCTTCTCGACGATTTGCTTGACCTGCGTGCCTATTGTCGACAATTGCTGAAGATCATGACCGTAGATTTTGATCCCCAGTTCGCCCTTAACACCGGCGATCGCCTCGTCCATATTGTCTTTGATGTACTGCGAAAAGTTGTAGAGCAGACCTGGCATTTCACCGGTCAACTCTTTATTCATCGCCGTAACAAGGTCTTGCTTTGTTTTGAAACGAGTCCATTCTTCTTGCGGATGCAGATCGACGAACACCTCGATGTTGCTGTAGTTATTTGGATCGGTACCATCGTCTGGAGTACCAATTTGAGAGACAACATTTGTTACTTCGGGATAGGTGCGCAGCACTTTTCGAATCTCACGCGCGATCTCCACCGACTTATCCAGAGAGACGCTATTTGGCAGAACTGTGACACGCAACCAGATATTGCCTTCTTCCAATTCAGGAATGAATTCGGAACCCAAAAACGGTGCCACCATAAACGAAGCAATGATGGCAGACAGGGCGATAGCGATGACTTTGAAGCGATTCTTCATTGACCATCGTAGCACCGGTTCATAACAGGCTTCCGCCCACTTCATCAAGGGGCTGACGCGTTCAACCGGTGCACGCCAACCAAAAACAATAGCGCACATAACTGGGATGATAGTCATCGATGCCAGAACGGCACCAATCAAGTTGAAGTTCATCGTCACAGCTAACGGACGGAACAATTTACCTTCAACTTTTTCAAAAGTCAAAATTGGCAGAAACGTACAGATAATGATGGTCGTGGCAAATAAAATCGGACGCGCTACTTCTTTAGCGGCAAAGGTAATACTGTTGATGATCTCGGCGTGCGTAGGTTTTTTCTTTTCATGCGAAAGGTGAGCAAGGTGGCGAACGATATTCTCCACCATAACGATTGCGCCGTCGACAATGATCCCAAAGTCGATTGCACCCAAAGACAACAAATTTCCCGGCACATGGAACACGTTCAAGAGGATGAAAGCGGTTGATAGAGCGAGCGGTATAACAGTGGCGCAAATGAGGGCAGAGCGCACCTGGAACATGAACAACATCAACATCACAACGACAAGAACGATGCCTTCGGTAACGTTATGACCGATGGTGTTCATCGTCTTGCGTACTAATTTGACGCGGTCGTAGAGTGGCTCCATTTGCATGCCATCAGGCAATGACTGCTGAATATCTGGCCATGCCGCTTTCAAATTATCTACGACTTGAGAAGGATTCTCTCCACGTCTCATCAAAACAATTCCTTCCACAACGTCGTCGTCTTCGTTCATGCCAACTTGCCCTTTGCGAACAGCCGGACCTATGGACACAAAAGCGACATCCTTGACCAGGATCGGCGTACCTTCTTTAGAAGACGAAACAACCACATTATTGATGTCAGCGACTGAGGTCAAAAGACCCAGACCACGCACCATATAATCCTGGTCGTTTTGAACAATAAAACTGCCACCAGTTGATCCATTCGAAGAGGCAATGGCGCTGCTAACTTGGGCCTGAGTCAGACCGAGGGCACGAAGTCTGTCTGGATCAAGTTCAACTTGAAAGGTCTTAGTCGGACCACCATATCCGGTGACATCGACAACACCCTGCACTGATTTAAATTTACGATCGAGAACCCAGTCCTGCCACTCTTTTTTGGCCATTGGCGACCAGTGTTTACCACCAAGTGTGTATCGATAGACTTCGCCTACAGGGCTCGCGTTGGGGTCTAATTGAGGCGTCACATTGGATGGAACATCAGCCTGGCTGATCTTTTCGAGCACTTGCTGGCGAGCACTGTAAGGGTCGACTTCATCATCGAAAACAACGGTAATTACTGATAGACCAAACAAAGAAACTGAACGCGGCGCTTCCGAGTGAGGCAATCCGTTCAATTCTTTCTCGAGCGGGATCGTCACCAGACGTTCCATTTCTTCAGCCGCTTTACCCGGAATCAATGTGATCACGCGCACTTGCAAGTTGGCAACGTCAGGATACGCTTCTAGAGGCAGAGCAAGATAGGAGTGAATTCCCAGCGCAAGGAGTACTAACGTGAGTGCTACAACAAGAGCTCTCTTGCGAAGAACAAAATCTAGTAACACGATCCTTTTCCCTTGCTGTTAGCTTGTTTGGTGCATTGATTCCGAACGTAGTTCAAAACTACCTTTTGTGACTACACGGTCGCCCGGTTTCAGTCCCTGCAGAACCTCGATGTTATCGCCTGATTCATCACCAAGCTTCACCTGTCGTTCTATAAATTTGTTTTGTCCAGCCGGTATATAGACAACCTTCTCAGTGCCTGCGTCTTGAACAGCACTTTTCGGAATGGTCAAAACTCGATGTTCGCCAACTAGAATTTTCATCCGCGCAAACATTTTCGGTTTAAGCTTTCCGCTCGGGTTAGGTACTTGAGCGCGAACCGTCAAGGTGCGATTATCGGCGTCCAAGGATGATGAGACATAATCTAATTTACCGGCAAACTTTTCGCCTGGAAAACTGTCTAACTCCAATTCAATTGGCTGCCCTTCCCGAACTTTAGCGAGATCTTTTTCATAGACATCTGCTTTAATCCACACGTTGTGATAGTCACCGATGGTAATTAAAGGCTTGGTGGGATCAACAAGCTCACCAACGTTGACCAGCCTTTCACTTATAACACCAGCTTCTGGAGCAAGAACTGGCAACAGAGGATCAACTTCATGAGTTTTCATGACCTGAGCGATGTCACTGTCTGTGATACCAAGCAATCGCAACTTTGATTTGCTCGGTTCTGTCAATAGTTTCAGTCGTTCTTTGGCTAGCGAAATGGTGGCGTCACGTTTGCGCTGTAAAGCATCCACTGTAATTTTATCCTTTTCGTAACCCGTTCGAGCAGCCTCAAAATCGGCTCGGGATGCGATTTTTTCGTCAACCAGATTTTTCATACGATTGAATGTACTTTCGGATAATTTCACTTGCGCCTGTGAAGTGGCAAGGTCAGTGTCCACTTGCAAAAGATCGCGCTTCAAGTCGGCAGTGACTTGATTTTCGTTTTGCAGCAAATCTGCTTCTGCTTGCTCAATGTCCGTGCTGCGAATTTCCAACAAGCGCTTTCCATCGGCGATATGGTCACCGATGCTGACAAATATTTGAGTGATACGGCCTGTTACAGGAGTTGTAACGTGCGTCATCAAATTGGCATTAGCAAGTACTTCGCCAGTCGTTTTCACTGATATATTCAATAATCGAAATGCGGCATCACCGGCCTGCAGATCAGCTAGCTTCTGAGCGTCGCTATCCAGCTCGACAATATTCTCACTTGCGACTTTGGCACCACGTCTGTCCGAGGCATGTTCATTCACATCGAATGAGTAAGTCTTAGAACCATTCTTGCCGGAAGGATCAGCTACTTCACTTTTGCCACCTTCACAAGCAGTCAAAATTAAAGTGGCGCTCAGACAAGTTAAGGTCACAGCAACGTTTTTTCTACTCAATCTAAATCTATCAGGACGCGTAATGACATGTCACCTCATGCAGCCACAGGTATTATACGTATGTTTTAACGATAAGTTGTGGGGTTTGCGTGAATGAAGGAAATGAAGGAAATGAACGACAGGCTCTAGCCTCTTGGCCAATACAGCTTATGACCGGTCACCAGACGACCAAATGCAAACAATACAGTCGAAATCGCAATTAAGCAGGCATATCTCTAAAAAGTTGCAATGCCAGATTTGCTCTTTTGGCCTCATTTTTCGCTTCGTAAGCTGCGGCAATCAAGATTCCAGGGTGTTGACAATCCTCGGGAATACTGGCGATTCCGCAGTGCATAACAACCTGCGCATCTTCCATGCCCGGCAAAAGAGGACCTTGATTCAAAACTGTATAAAGATCTTTGACAAGCAAAATCGCTTCGCGAATGTTCGTGTGCGGCAACAGCAATGCATATTCTTCATCGCTGTAGTGCGCGAGCCAGTCAAGCGGTCTCATCACAGAAAAGAAGCGACGACCACATTCGCGCAGCGCTGCTAGATGGACGGGATACATGGCGCCGTCAGGAGCTCGCAGAGCCAACTCAAAGCCAATCAAAGTAATTGGCGTTTGTGCTTTTTGAAAACGCGAAAATTCACGCACAATAAAAAACATAAAGGCCGAATTAGTGATGAAGCCCGTTTCTTCATTTGTTAAGTGTTTAAAGATGACATCCACTGCATCACGGTTGAATGGCGCTGGTGGTGGCAAAGCTCTCTTGGGAGCGGACTCCGTAACCGGTTTTTGCTCGACTGGTGCAGATGCTGAAATAGCAGAGACTTCAGGCGTTAAAGGCGACGGCTCGACCGGCTGATTGCTTACCAAAGGAGAAGGTGACGGCTCCATGGCTGCGGCGAGATCAGCAACCGCAATCGGTGGTTCATGCAATGAGCGGGAATTTTCTATATCGCTTCCTGTGGCCACGTTCAATGGCACCGTCGGATCCAGTTCATCATCCTCCTCACGCGCGGCAATTTGTCGAGCACCAGCGGTATCAGCAGGATCGAACTCCACCACAAATGGTGGTGGTAGTGGTGGTTGTGAGAATGGTGGCAGTGATGGTGTCGCCGGTTCAGCAACAGGGGCGGCGGCCGGTTCAGCGACGGGGGCGGCAGCAAAGTCTGCAATTGCCGGCAGCGGCGGAATAGCAGACAAATCAATGCTTAATGGAGATGTGAACGCTGGTGGCGCGAGCGGAGCCAATGGCAACGGCGCAGGGATAGGCTCTGCTTCAAATAAGGACACAGGATCAAAGGGAGGCGTAACAGCAGCCACAGCACTCACACTAGGGGCATTTACAGGTACTGAAATTGAATGAGTGAGTGCGGGCTCACCCATAGAAGGAAGACTTGGACTTGCAACAATTGACTGTTCTGGCACTACATCCGGTGCGGCTAAATCAACAACAGCTACAGAAGCAGGTTCTGGAGTTGCAGACACTCCTGCAACTGTTTCTTGCTCAATGACATCAGCCGTCTCGGCAGCTGTTTTGATGGCTGGCAAGTTAAGCTTAGAACCACGTCCTTTCCTTCTATTCGAGGCTTTTGTAGCAGGCTCAGTTGCAGGTATTTCCGTTAACGGAGGCGGCACCTCAGCTGGTGGCACCGGCAAGAGGTCGGCCGCGTCTGGTCTAGGGGCTGTGAGGTTTTCCTCATCGGGAGTCATTGTTTCTTGCACATTTAACGGCAAAGTAGCAGACAACGTGCTGGAGAATTTTTTACCCGATGGCACTGCTGGCAGTGGCTGAACGCTTTCGCTTGAGACCGTGGCGCTTACCCCAACGTCGCTTACAGGCGCTGCTTGAGCAGCTGAAGCATCCTTAGCCACTGCGGCATCGAGAACTGGCACTGCTTCTAAAGTTGCAAGACCAGGCAGGGCACCATCTATAGTGGCAGGAGGAGGAACAGTTGGGATGGTACTCATCGCAAAAGGCGTGCTGTGTGCAAACCCGCCGATGGGTAAGGAGGGATTTTCAGCTGGAGTCGATGGCAATACTCCAGTGTTTGAAGCCAGCGGTACAGAAGCAGACAACGGAATAGACGCAGCTTGCGCGGGCGCTTCAGGCACCGGGGCAGCAATTGGAGCGAATGGATTTTGCCCAACAGGAGTCGGTGCAGGTGCAGACGCAGGAGCTGCAGCCGGGCTTGGAGTCAGAGGATCTAGAGACGACATCTGAGGCAAACCCTGAGTCTGCGATGCTGGATTTTTTCCGCCCTGATAATTTCCTTGAGCCAGAGGACCGGAGAGAAAAATAGATGACTCAGCCGGCTTCACCTCGGGCGCGACGGAGCCTGGTGGCTTAGTTGTTCTCTGCAAACCTGAATCAGGCGCACTGATAGCCGGAGAAGGAGCCCCCCAAGATTGTGAAAAAGCCTGCGGGTCATTTATAGGAACGATAGGTTCAGGCGGCATAGCCAAAGGCGAGTGACTGCTTGTACTCCAGTTCGCATTGGCAACGGCCGACGGAGAGGACCAGTTCCAATCCTGCCCCTGCTGCGAAGCAGACTGACCAGAGCCCCAGTCATAGGCTGAGTTCTGACTTTGAGACGCAGGGGGCTGTTGAACACTCTTCGACACATGCGGCGGCGCCGCTGCTGGCTCGATGAATTGTGGTGGCGAAAGCTGTGTATTTTGAATTGAAGGTGAGCCGACAGGCAATGATTGAGCTGAGCCAGCAGCTGCATAGGCTGCGCGATCAACCTCGGCCGTGATTAGTCCATGAATCATTTGACAATCAGCCGTATTGTAATTCCATAAGATCGCATCATCAGCTTCGCCGCCGACATGCAAGATCCAGGCAGGCTCCTGAGCATTCACCTGGCAACTTACTTTAATCATGTAATTGACAGGGCTATTGATGGATTTCCAGGGCAATTCAATTATGTTTTGCACGTTGTTGGAAGCCAATCGCAGCGCTTCTCTCAATTTATCGGCCGTAGGCGTCATTGAGAGAGTGGGCAATCGCAATGCAGATTGCTCAAGGTTTGGCGATTCATTTAGCGACATTCAAATTCTCGATACAAGGTCACTGATTCTATAGCTACAATCTATGCTCTTGTAACTTTACCCAACTTTGACACATATATCACCAGGAGTAGTCGGCTTTCACGCCTTAAATTGCAGTTGCCACAAAGGTTTTTTTTGACACCCGGGTCCGATAATAGATCCCAATCAATTGTCAGGTGCATCAGTAGAACGACCGATGACACTACTTACAGTGGCATAAAATTATATAACTATATAAGATAGTAAATAATAAAAGAGAAAAAAGCGGGCATTCTGCTGACGAAAATCGCCAGACAAAACACCCGCTCATTCTCTTTTACTCAAGGTTGAAGCCCAGAGCAGGTCAGCCTTTCGACTTACCCTTGTACCGTTCCATATGCGTGGTGGCGATAGCCATACCGGGGGATTCCTCGGTGTAGGTCTTGCCGTGCACCCAAATCGAACGACGCCCATCCGCACCAGCCTCCGGAACTATCGTGTTGCCGAACACCTTGTTGAAGAACACGGTACCCGCGAAAAAGCCAGGGCAACGACGATGATAGTCGCCGTACTGACCGTTCTTGCGCGGGTCCCAGGTGTAGCCGATTTCGTGAGCGCAGTGGCTCTTGTAAATCGGCTCGGGCATCGTATGAATGGGAGTCGTAGCCCACGCAGAAGATGCTTTGCCGTCGATGCTCTGCACGATGGAATAGCCCATCTGCTGCCACTGAATGAGCGAAGCGTCACCGGCATGCCGACGACGGAACGCACCATCGAGAAACAGCGTCTCGTCGTTCACCATCAATCCAGCGCCGTAGGGCAGCACCTGGATCTGCGGATCACCATTGAGCTCAAAGAGCTCCGCGAAATCCGAAGGCAGCGTGTCGAGAGGATTGGACGGCCGCTCCGGAGCTTCCAGGTGACCATCCGTCCAGTTGTCGAGATACTGCTTCTTGTTGATGATGAAGTCGACGATGCCATGTTCGCTCGACAGCCCCATGTTCGCCCATGCCGGCAGATACACAACCGTCGCGTTGGGAGCGGCATCTGCGAATCGGCGGATGAACTGGCTGCACTCGTGCGCGAGCGAACGAACACGACCTTCGAAAAGGCCCTGCTGCAGCGCACGCGTGAGAGCCTCCGTACGGGGTGTCTTGTGGAGGATGTTTTTGGCCGTGTCGGCGAGAAGCTGAAAGGCGCTCTCGTCGAACATGTACCCCTGGATAACGAGAAGATCAGGCTGCTGGTCTGCGATGTGGCGCAGGATCAGCTGGATGAAGCTCTCGTCATGGTGGGGAAACACGGAGTTGGCGACGGCGGTGATTTTGGCACCATCCGGCAGTTTGAGTTTGTAAAGACCGGCTTCCCGGATGGACTGTACCGGATGCTCCTTGACCACGACGGCCTTGAAGCTGTTGTTTCGCTTAGCCATGATGTGGCCTCCTTAGTAGGGACGGAGCAGGTTGAGCCGCTTCAGTTCTTTGAAGAACGCAATGACGCGGGTGTCCAGTTCCGACCGGTTGTCGAGCCGAAGCACGTTCGGGCACTTGAAGCCGGCGTTGTAGGACTTGGGAACGAGAATGCACGCATGCGCGTAGGTGGCTACGCCAGCGGCAGTCTCGATGTTGTCCTCGATGATCAGCGGAATATAACGATCCGCCATGAAGTCCTTCTTCCGATGAGGATAGATGAACTCCACGTCCCGTTCGACGTCAACCGGCAGGTTAAGCCGTTTGATCAACTCCAGCGTGAGACGCTGGGCGACGTTCGAGTGATACGGGATTTTGTCGGTGTGCGAGATATCGGAGGCGCCCGGCACGTGAGTGGCGATGCGATTCCGAGTACCCGACTTGGCGATGTTCCACATCTGGCGATGAGTGTCTTTATCGGCCAGCTCAAGCTGCCCGTAAAGACCATGCGTCAGAGCCTGGATCAACACCATTTCCCATTCGTAGGGATTGAGGTTACAACTCGGGTCGAACCCGGCGTTGTAGAAACTCATCTTGGTCGGGTCGAAGTTGGAGTGAGGATACAGCTGCTTCGCCAGGTTGGCGATTGGTGCCCCCCAGTTGACGATGGTTTCGTGCAAATCCCAGAGGACCTCATTGGACCACTTCTCATCGCTCGAGACGTTCTTGATGCTGTCCGGCAGCCACAGCGTTTTGGACGCTGCAGTTGCCTTCTTCGCGGACCGCGGCGCGCTTTTCTTAGTCGAAATCATGGATTTCTCCTTTGCAGGATGAGGAGGTCGCTCCCATGAGAAGCGACCCCGTGTTTAGCCGCGCTCGGCCGCCATGTACAGCTTGCCACCGAAGTGGAAAGCCGACTTCTGCCGGTTGTCCGCGGTGGTGATTTGCACGATTGGAACGATGTTCCCCATCAGCTGCCCGTTCACCACCTCCGCGGCCAGGAAGCCGTGGTGGAAGTTGCTGAGCAAGTCCATGTAGGACAGATAGGGATGGTTGGCATTGGCCAGCACGCCGATTTCGCGCGAGGTCAGAACACCGCGGAGGGTTTCACGGAAGTTTTCAGCGAGACGATGGGTGTGACCATGCAGCACGCTTTCCATGAAATCATCCGTGACAGCGCGAGGGCTGGCACCGGGATTCGGACGCACTTTCGTGCCGTGAATCAGCTTGAGGACGCGGTTGATGAACATGCCACCACCCATGCCACCAGCCTGCTTGCGGTCGTAGATGAAAGTGATATGGTCGGAAGGACCGTATCCCAACATCTCGTGGAAGCTCAACACGGGCTCCATCGACTGCGGGTTGGAGAGATTGGCGACCTTGCCACCGAAGTTCTGCAGCCAGCGACGCGTCCGGTCTTCATGGTTGCCCATGATGATGAACGTATGCCGACAGCCACTGATCCGAATCAGCTCGTCAAGGAGCTCGCGAGTTACGCGAATCTCCATGTTAAGGTCGGTCGGGATACGCGGGGAGGTCGGCCAGGCAGACAACGCGAAGACATCGGCCAGGTCACCGATGAAAATCAAGATGTCCGGCTTGTAGTCGAACAACCATGCCTTGACCGCCCACATCACACGCACGTCGTGCGCCGGTGAGTGAATGTCAGGCAGGATCGCGACCTTCATGCCATTGGGCAACTCGACCGGCAAAATGCCGTTGAAGGTGAGACTGGAGAACATCGTCGGATCGGTGCCACCAATGCGCATCTGGCTATAGAGCGCAGCGCGGTCGGGAGCAATGAGACTGCGGTCAGGCAAGATCAACTTGGTCTGGCGCGCGGTGACGGCGGATTTGATAGCGGTGCGAACATCTTTGGAGGGAACGCCAGACTGATTGGCGACCTGAGATGCTGCAGCGCGAAGGGAGTGACGGTTCATGATTGACTCCTTCTCGCCCCGGGTTTAGGTGGGGAGATTCGATGTGAAAGATGGAAAACCCCTGCCACCGAGGTTTCGAGAGACGCTCTTTAAAAGAAGAGCAGGTGGATTGCGCTCGTTTTAAAGAGCCGTTGCGAAGTGAATCTGAAACACGCTCAGGCTCACTCTTGGTTTCGTACAGACACTTGATCTGGAATTGAACTAATACTAAAAAGTGGATTCTTCGCGGCTAATTCAAAGGGGTACAGCTTCAAAACCTTGGGAGGTGTTCATAAGTGACTGGAAAGATTCAGGAGCGCTTATGTATTGAGTTGTAAAGTTAAGAAGGGGTGGGAGCCGGAAGATACCCGAACAATAGGCAAGTTCCGGGTTCATAAGCAATGTTAGGGAAACCTTATGAGTATACTTTCAGCTAGCGAAAAACCCACCAGCAGTGCGTTTTCAGCCAGACAGCTGCGTTAACCTCACCTTAAACCTCTTGCCAAGCCCATAGGCTGGACCTTACGGGGATTTCCAGCAACCATATGTGATGTATTGCGAAGCTCGCAAGAACACCTCTGTTACGAACCCGCAATGAAATTCTTGACTAGCCTAGCTCTGCAACTTGCTAAGGTAGGCAACCCGCGGATTGGGCTCCTTGGACAATTCTTTGAGCTTGCGATACATATTTACTTCTTCGGCAGTGAGTTGCTTGGGAATCATCACATCAATGGTAACGAGCTGATCGCTACCGGCAAGGCCCATGCCTTTCAATCTATAGACTCGATTGGGATGGGTTAAAGGCTGAATCTTCATGACGATTTTGCCTGTGGCGCTGGGCACTTCAATTTCGGCGCCCAATATGGCTTCATACAAAGTCACTGGCACAGTGCAGGTCAAATCTTTGTCGACAACAGACAGCAACGGATGATGCATCAACTTGATGCGCAATAACAGATCGCCTTTTTTATTGGCCCGTATATCAAAACGTCCCTGTCCCGGTCGGCGAATCTCCATGTTTTCATAGAGTCCACCAGGCACCACAATTTCTTCTTTGCGTTCTACATTGAAAGAACCAACGCCACGACAAGTAGGACATTGCATACGATTGACAGGCTTCATGCCGACGCATTCTCGGCATGGTGTTGGATCGTTGATGGTAATTGAGCGCTTCGCGCCCTTGACTGCTTCCTTCAATGAAACATCGATTTGCATTTCAAGCACGAGAGCCTGAATTTTGGGTTGAGATGTTTCAGTAGCAAGAGAAGTATTCGCACCAGTTTGCCCCTGCGACTGCACGCCAGGCTGAGGCATTGTAGTCTTATCCGAATTCGTCACGGACTGAGTAGCCTTCGCCCAGATCGCGCGAATATCATTGGCAGCCGACTTATTTTCTTTCAGTTTCTTGTCATATGCCATGCGCTTGTTTTCGTCGGCAAGAGTTTCATAAGCATCAATCAAGTCTTTGTAAGCTTTGGCTCTGGCTTCAGAACTCAAATCAGATTGGGCATGAGGACCAAACTTTTCAGACAGTTCGATATAAGCAAACTGAATTTGCTCAGGGCTTGCGTCGTTTTTCAATCCAAGAACGTGGTAATAGTCCATTTAATGCTTGCAGAAATTTTGCGGAGCTGAAATCTCAGGGACACCGTTAATCATGATACACGGCTTATCCTCTCTTACCAATAAAAGCCAGAAAAATGCAGTTTAAATCCTCGGTATTTCCAATTAGAAAAGCAATTGCGACTCGTCAGTCTCTTCTGACAGGCTCGCGAGTCTTGTCAGCATTGCATTATTTTAGGCAAAGTTTTTCATAGAAAGAAATGAGAGAGCGACAAACAACTAAGTTTGTCGCTCTCTCAGGTTGAGACCTCGTCGACCCGTTCTTTACCGACCGCCGAATATCCCTTTCCAGACCTTGCTGCAGCTCTGATAAATTGCAGAACACATGCGCCAGATTGGAGCCGTGATCCACAACAGCTGCCGGCCTATCCAGGCAAAGCAGGTACCAAACCAACGCCAGATGGGTTCGAACAAATCGTAGACGAAATCGAACAATTTGCAGAATCCTTTCCAGAAACCGCGCACTGTCCACCACGCCGTGTTCGCGACCCAATCAAGCGGAATATTCAACGTCGGCGCAGCCCAGGTCACGATAGTGCGAAGCACAATCAGACAAATGGGGAACACTATGCCGAAGTTAAATGCTGCCGCAATCACTCCCGCAGGAACGGCTACCCAGGAGCCAAATGCCGTCGCCGGCATGAAGACCATAGCAGTAACCAGTCCAACCAAAAGTGATACTACAACGCCAGGCAATTCCAGACCGACTCTGAGCACCACACGACTTAGAAGCCCCAGCGAAAACAGGGCGACAAGAGCTGTGATGGCACCGGCGAGACCAGGATCGTAGGCATGTAAGAAAGCGACTTGATTCAGACCCACAAAAGTCCAAAATGCAAGTATCGCCGTCAAACCAGCATTCGTTGCGTGTAGCGACAACTTCTTGAACGCAGCAAAAGCAGACAGCTGTTTTGCATCAAGCGACGACGCACGCCCGTAACCGTCCTCATAGATGCTCTTGCACGTATCAACGAATGGCTCGACGACGTCATGCAGATATTGCCTATGCATCGCCGGCAGCAAATCGCCCAGCCAGTCTGTGGCGACACAAATGACAGGCAAGTTGGCCAACCATTCGCACGCCTTGTACGCAAGTGGAATCACAGCGATGGCGACAATAGAGGAAACGACTCCAGTCGCGATACCGCCATAGATACCAAATACGAAACCGTAGTGACAGTAAGTGAAACCACCAACACAGCCAAACGCGATCGCACCGACGATGCCACATAGTGCATTGCCATAGTCCTGGTCGATTGCTTTTGGCAGAATTGCGTAGCCACCGCCCAGAAACAGAGCCATCGCGATCATGCACGCAAATCCGTTGAGAGCGACCGTGGCACACGCCCAGAGCGCACCAACGGCAATGGCCAGAGTTAGCGTGAGTGCCAGGCTTTGTAGAGTGACATGACGAAACGCCGTGTCTTTGCCCTCAAAGTAGCTGGTGTAGAGAGGCTCTATCCGTTTATACAGTTTCTTCCAGAAACCGCTGGCGAAAATAATATAGAGGCTCGGCAGCACGTACGTTACAGACAGTGCGTAAAACACCGCCAGAAAAGACCACACAGGCGCCCCACACAAAAGCGCCAGTTTGTGGATCAAACCACTACAGGCATATGTGAGAGCAACGCCAATGAGGGTTCCCAAAGCATAGTTTTTACCTGCCGACAACGCACCATAGACAATGCGAGCAAGCAGACCAGAAACTACAAGCGCTACCGCCCAAGAGACGCCCAAGGTAAACTGAGCGATCCAAAAATTCGCCGGCAAGAGATCGAAGACGAATTTCTGCGCCTGCCAGCCAATATACAAAGACGACAGAAGACCAGTGGCATAGGCGATGAAGGCAACAACATCGACGAACCAATTGTCTTCTTTCACCTGCTCCCAACCCCGACGAGCGCCGGGCATGAAGAGGAACAGTCGGGGCGATAGCTTCATCAACGGGCCGGTGATGTAGTCATCCACAAAGTCGAAGTGGTTGACGCAATACCGAAGGCCCAGATATGCAGGTCGAAGAATGACCAGCCAGACAATTGGGAACGCATAGGCCCAGGTGATAAATCCCGCGCCTATCCCCTCACCAATTTGTCCTAACCAGCCAGACAACGGTAATCCCGAAGTCTGATGAGCCGTTGCAGCGATACCAGCGGCAGTGCCTAGAGCCAGCACTTCATGAAAAAGACCACCGAATATTCCAGAGCGATTCCAGACCGTGCGGCGAAGGCTTTCGAGTGGCTTCCACAACGCAAAAACAAGCAACACCACTGGCAGGGCTAAATAAGTCTTCCAATCGCGCCAGTCGATTTGATTGAAATCAGGGAATTTCAAGGACGGCATGACAAGTTCCTTTCAGTTGGGCGAACGTGGTTGATGACAAAAAGAGAACCCAATCGCGCCAATTAAGCACGCTTCCTGAGCTCACGGAGTTCACTGGGGTAGACAGACTGGCTTCTGATTAGACTCGACTAATGCTTCTTCAAAAACAAAAGCACACAAACAGCAAAATCAGCGCCTGTGTTCAAAGAAGTGATGGTGATGGAATAAGTTTTGCTTTTGAAACCGTCAGGGGGGTGGGGCAGAAAATAAATTGTGAATGCCCCACCCTACTAAAAGGTGATTGCCATAAGTAAGAGACAGGCAGACAAATGCGTCCAAATTAGCGAACATTTATGCCGTCTACCTTCGCGCGACTAGCTGACGCACAGCAAAGCCAGAGGTTCTCTAACTAAAAGAAGCGGGCTTGTGACCCGCTTCTCTTATTTCACTGTGGAAACCCTGATTTTATTTTGTTGTCAGCTTGGGCTCAGTTTTGATTTAGCCGCACTTCGAAAATCCACAGCCCTGGCAAACCAGACAACCATCGATTTTGATGAAGGCTTCGGCGCCGCATTTACCACAACTGGGTAGCGCCCGGTGCAGATATTCATTGCCCGTACCAGCACTACTGGTAGTACCAGCTTCAGCGTGTTGACCAGAGCTAGCAGAAACGGTAATACCGCCTGCGTGCAGACTATTTACACCACTGACAGAAGCTTCCAGCTTGACCAGCATATTGTATTCAGAGCTCGCCGTCTTGGAGAAGTTACGTCGATAGTGCTGAATTGCTTTCGCTAAGCCATCGCAGGGCGATTGAATAGTGATTGCTTTATCTGAGTCGCCGAATTTAAAGAACGCTGGATAACCAGATTGAATATTGACCAGTTGTTTGACGATCGTGTCTTCAGCTTTAATGCGTTCATCTTCGCCAAATTCAGCTGCGTATTGCAGGAAGGCTGAGGCCAATCGGCCTACTGCTTCAAACAAACCAGACTCAAGAGCGCCTGGTTTACCCATACGAGCATACACTTCAATCAATTCACCAGGGCGCGCCGTCTCATGATTCAAACTGACGTGCAATGTGGAAACACCTTCAGGCGATCCCACTCGCACTTTATATGTCTGACCATTTGTTTCTTCAGCATTGATGTTGCGTCGTTCTTGATGTCCAAGCTGCGTGAGCAAATCGGTTTCGCGAGAATAATCCTGGCTGGCGATTTTTTCTACAGGCTGGCTCAAACGACTGCCATCTGGATAGAAGGTGATGTCTTTGACACCAAGCTTCCAGGCCAACATAGCTGATTCGAATACTGCTTGTTCTGACGAGTCCAGAGGAATCGAACAAGTATTAGAAACAGAATTGAATGTTTCTGGATATTCGTTCGTGCCATCGTGAATGGCAGCCAGATGTTTGATGTAAGCATCAGGTGAAACTTCAACGCGAATGGGGAAGGCTTTCTGCACAGATTCAGGAACCTGAGCCAGTCCTTGCACCGATTTGTTGTTAGCGCGAATAGCCTTCATCAAAGCGGCTTCGTCAGCATCATTGGTTGGCCAGGCGCCTGCTTTTTCCATCAGTTCTTTGAAGCCTGGAGCAACGAAATCAACAAAACGTGAGCGCACTTTGCGTGAGAAGACGATGCCGTTGTGAGGATCAACACCCCAGCTGGTTTGCAGAGCCTGCGCAAGCGTTCCCGTCGGCGCGTTGTTGGTCATACAGCTGTTGCGAACACGTTGATTTTTCTTGTGAAAACGACTGCCTTCCCAAAGAGGATAAACGCCACGTTCTTTCGCCAGTTCAGACGAAGCTTCAAACGAAGCTTTGGTGTAATGACGGAACAAATCTTGTGTCGCATCGAGTGCTTCTTGATCGCCAAAACGCACGCCCAGACGGCTGAGGAATTCAGCTATACCAGCAAATCCTCCGCCATTGCGACGCTCCAAACGAGCAGTCATATTTTGCGCAGGAATTGGATACCAGCTCACATCAGTGACGTTATCCATGAAGCGCTGTTGAATGCGAGCAACGGCTCTCATCGCCGGGAAGTTGTAGCTGCCATCTGGATTCCAGAAATCAGCATGAGCTGCATGCAAGGAAGAAAGATTGCAATTACCCATATAGGTACGACCATCTTTTCCTGGTCCAGCTGGCAGGAATTGCTCACCGCAAGGATTGCAGGTATTGAGGTCATAAGCATGATTGTTCGCGTTGCCGGCATTTACCGTTTCATAGAAAGCCAGTCCTGGCTCGCCAGAATCTTTCATGCCTTCAATTACACGACCAAATACTTCTGGTGCATAGAAATAGCCGCGCACACGAATGATGTTATCGGTAATCTCGACGACAGCGTTTGGCAGTCTGCGAGCAGCATCGAGCGCTTCTGGGAATTTAGCAATTTCAACGCTGTATTCTTCGTAAGTTGCTTCTTTCGTCAGTTTATTGACTTTAACACCGCCAGTTTTTTCATCAATCACTGGTCTGCGTGGATCATAAACAGGACCAGACCAGTTCTTGCCATCGAAAACAGCAGGGATGAAGCGTTTGCCTTCAACTGCTTCCATGAAACCTGGCATGGCGAGAACCGTGATATTCGTGTTTTTCAAATAGTTCTGGCGATCAATATATTGAGCGTACAATTCGCCGTATTTTTGTTCAGCCATGGCGAGCATGCGCTTTTTAAAGGCCCCTCCGCCTTCACCAGCGTTTTGTTTATTGGTTTTGAGGTTGTCGCGATAAACCTTCGATAGGCTTGGTGGTGGAATCAGTTTTTTCTTGTCGATAAAAAAGAGAATATCTGGATGATCCGAATTTCTCAATTCAATTAAAGCACCACCACGACGCCCGCCCTGAGCAACGGCTTCGACAGCTTTGGCGATTGTCTTTTCATAAAAACGATCTGGACCAGAAGCTGCTGCACCGTTGGAAATAATGGATGACCATGGACGCAATGAAGAAGTGTTCAAGCCCATGCCCATTGCTGCCTTAGCCGCTAGTGCTTCTATTCTTGCCGCTTCCTGAATGCCTTCGAGGCTATCTATTACATAGGCAACTCCGCAGGCAGCCAGACATCCGGTCCCACGCAAAGTCGAGGATAGTGCCCCCATCACAACTTCATGCTCAGACATTTTGGACGTTCTGTCATTAATGAAGGCCAGACGCAATTCTTCCGAACGTGTCCAGATTTCGTCTTCCTTCATTCCAGCCAGTTTTCCGTGCGCCCAGTACTGCAAGACTTTGACTGATACCGCTGGATCTGCATTGATATTAGCTGGAGTATTGGCCCAGAATCTTTGATTGCCGATATTATCCGCAAACACTTGCGCCCACTGCGTCACCACTGGATGTTTGATTGCACTTTCTAGTGTCAAATCAACCAGTTCCTGCGTCGTCAGAGCATATTTCAATTCGGCAATAGCCACTGACATGGCGACGCGATAAATGATTTCGTCAACGGTCTCAATTGGCTGACCATTGCCATCTCGTTTACCGTAGAGACCTACCAGAGTTTCCTGGGTGGATTCCCAGTAACGGCTGGTGAAATCAACCTGATGCTGCTCGGACTGTCCAGCATTTACAGAAGCAGCAGGGGAACTCGAACTGTTTGAACTAGAAGATTCTTTAGGGACTGTAAGCATTGAATATCCTTTCCAGATATTTGGTTTTGTGTGGTGTGAAGTGAAGAGAGAGAGAGAGAGAGAGAAGAAAAAGGCAAGACAAAGAACATCTAGCCCTTCATTTGAAGGGCTTTATAAGCAACATCGATTCGGGCAATCGCACGCCGATACCGCGAGCGATCACTTGCAAGAGCAATTTATTTCAGTTGGTCTGGAGATAAACTCCACAACATTTCGTTGTGAATAACATACTACCGGTGGGGCTTCACTGCAATAGATCTTTTGTCCGGGTCAAAAAGGACAAAAAGCCGAAAAGCCCGAATATACGGGCATCTTAAAAGCTCGCGCGGATCGCGCAGGTTTAGAATTAACATGAAACGAGCACTATCTGTGGTGTACGTTGTCAGGCTCGCCGCACCCCGAGAATGGCAACCTGTGGGCGCTTAACGAATGACACGAAAAGTCGTATATCCTTCCGATAATACTTCGACGCATAAAATATAGAAAAGAGATGGCACCTTATATGGTTGCACATACACAAATCAAAAAAAGTCCGAAACCAGCAACAGTTAAGGCTTTACATGATTTCGCATTATGAAGCTCAATCTAAGCGGTCTCTAACATCCATAAGATATACGCACTGAAATCGTTCTCACAATCTCGCATTGCGAATCAGTCTAATATATAACCGGTATATGCATTCACCAGCCCAGCAACGCACCCCAACCCATCCAAGCGCTATCGACTAGCAGGCATTCGAATAAAAGTCCGTCAAACTACTGATACCTTATATAGTGCTTTCAGAATTTTGAGTTGGTGTCTTGGGCGGTATCAAACCCTGGACCAGTGATTGCTCAAAAATAGCTCAACCAGTAGACACTTGTCAAGACAAGAGTCAGATCTATCATTCAACTCACGCGAGCACTTGCCATCCCCGCAAAGCTGATTCGTTTTTCATCAAAACCTTAGAGCCTGACCGATCGGCGCTTTAGCCCAGCATTTCCCTTGACTTCGTACTCAAGTATTTGAGATGTTTGGGCTGCATATTCTTGATTCATCATTCTTTCTTTAAACAAACAAACTAATACCCACGCGACTTAAACACACAGCTAAACACCTCTTTCACAAGAAGACGTGGAAAACCGTATGTCTAATCGCGTTGTGCGTTTGTCCAGGTTTGATATCGATGAACCCAGGAATGGCATTCTGCAACAGCAGGAGAGACCATGAAACTCACAACCAAGGAGGTTCCCATGACGCTATGAGGGCTCAGGCGCATGCCAATTGATCGTTCAACCAATCCCGGTTGAAAATCGCCGCTTGCGCCTGATGCTCCCTAGGGAGTCATCATGGGCAAGTCCTGGAAGTCCAACGATCTGGATCGCTTCGACAGCAATTCGGATAAATTTAGCCGCGCGGGTCGTTTTCAATCCGCCAAAAGCAAAAAGAGCCTCAATCGCGAAGACACTGTTTGGGTCGCCCTGAGCGAGTGCCATATCGCCGATAACGTTGTCCAACATCTCCTCGCTCGCGACTACGGGCAAATCGAGGCGATGCGTGTGCAATTTGAGGACGGCAAAGAGATGGTGCGCGTCGTTTTGCGCGGACGCGTCTCTGGTGGATATAACGTCGAAGACGGTCGTCATCGCGTTATTGCCGCCAAACTCGCCGACATGACCTTCATCGAAGCGATCATTGTCGGTTCCTAAAAGTCGGCGCACCGGGAGCAAAGAGAAACACCTCTTTGATTTCGGTGCGTTTTTTCAAATTTTATTGCTGGAGTTTGTTATGAGAAAGTCAAGCTTGCTGCGAGCATTGCTGGCGCTCGGAATCGTCAGTGTGCTCGGAGCTTGTGCTGTCGCACCGCCTTACGACGGTCCCCCTCCATATGGCGCACCACCTGTGGTGATCGTCGATCCTTGCCACGACTATATTTTGGGCTGCTATCGCGGTCACGACCCTGACCATGGTCGCCCGCCCGGTCCAGACAGAGGACGTCCGGACCCCGATCGCGGTGGACACGGAGCGGACCACGGTCCTGGTCAGGTTCGTCCACCGGCGCCTCGTCCTGAGCCACCGGCACCCCCGCGTCCGGGGCGTCATGATGAAGAGGAGCAGCCGGTCAAGCGCTGATTAAGTGCTTGCCTGCTAGCTCACTGTGAAAACTGGTCGGCATTTCGCCGGCTGGCAAAATTTTTTCTGGAGAAGTAAATGCGTTCCAAAATCGTTCTTGTGCTCCTGGCTGCAGCTGCATTGCTTAGCGGTTGCGCCACTCCTCTCGGTCAACAGTACGGCACTGTCGGTGCTGTAGGAGGAGCAATCGTCGGTGGAGTTCTTGGCGGTCCCCGCGGAGCTGTCGTCGGAGGCGCACTCGGCGCAGCCGAAGGCGGCATCATCGGCGACCAGCAGACTTACCGTCAAGGTGGTTACTACGCTCCGCCTGCGCCCCGTCCCTGCTACTGGCAGCGGGTGCACGTGTATCGTGACGGCTACTACGTCGGCGATCGCGACATCTGCCGTTAAGTTTCGGTGAGTAAAGCAACTGCGTTCCGGTTTTTCGGGACGCAGTTGTCCACCGGTCACACAAGCTGCTATCCTCGGTGTTCTTTCGACACGGAGATTTGCAATGCTAAAGGGACGCACGGCGGTTATTACAGGTTCGACCAGCGGCATCGGACTGGCCATAGCAGAGGCGCTTGCTGGCGCCGGGTGCGCTGTTGTTTTGAATGGACTAGGAGAGGCCGCTGCTATTGAAGCTGTGCGCCAGAAAATCGAATCCACATTCAAGATCAAAGCTGGCTATCATCCAGCCGATATGTCCAAGCCGGAAGAAATTGCCCAGATGGTTGCCTATGCTGTCCGTGAGTTTGGTAGTGTCGACATTCTTGTCAACAATGCTGGCATCCAGCATACAGCGCCAGTCGATGAGTTTCCCGAAGCGAAATGGGATGCCATCATGGCCATTAATTTGTCATCGAATTTTCATGCCATCAAGGCAGCATTGCCTGAAATGAAAAAGAAAAACTGGGGACGCATCATCAACGTGGCTTCGGTCCATGGCTTAGTAGGCTCGGTCAATAAAGCGGCCTATGTAGCAGCTAAGCACGGAGTGGTCGGATTGACAAAAGTGGTGGCACTGGAAACCGCTGAAAGTGGTATCACGTGCAATGCTATCTGTCCTGGTTGGGTGCGAACTGCACTTGTCGAGGCGCAAATCGTTGCGCTGGCGCAGAACAATCAGACGACAGTTGAACAATCTGCAATTGATTTGCTCAGCGAAAAGCAGCCCAGCAAGCGCTTCGTTGAACCAAGCGAAATCGGCCAGTTGTGCGTGTTTCTAGCAAGTGATGCAGCACGCAATATCACTGGTCTTTCTATGCCTATTGACGGCGGTTGGGTCTCCCGTTAGAGCCAACATCAATTGCGCGGCTAGCGAAGTTTGCTCAATACATTCAAGCGCAGTCGTTGCCAAGCAATTCGCAGGTACGGCGTTGACGCTCCGGCGATAAACGCTGATGCGCCCGAATAATTTGGCTAAATAACTCTCAAGTGTAATGAGCCTCGCCATTTGGTTAGGCTCAGGTTGCATTGTGCCCTTAAATAATTTGTTGGAAAAGATTTCTTTAAAACCTTCGTTTAAACCATCTCCATAGTCATTTATTCGGACAGAAACTGCTTTCTGGAGTCCACTCAAAGAAGCGGTAGCGCTGCGCTGTCAACGACTCCAACTCCTTCGTGCGCTTTGCACTTCTATTAACAATCCAAGGCAAAGCCACGGGACTAACTCTAGTCACAGTGGCAGCTCCGCCTGGTCATCCAAGGACCATCGTCATGACCGCAAACAACCTCACCCTACCTCCACCAAGCGACGCCAATTCGAACAAGGCTTTCTGGCGTCGCCTGGTGATGATTGGCAAGCTTTACTGGCTCTCTTCCGACAAATGGAAAGCGCTCGGCATGCTTGCTCTCGTTATCGGCCTGGTCTGGGGTGTCAATAAGCTGAATGTCAAAATCAGCTTTATCGCCAACGACTGGGAAACTGCCATGCAAGGCAAAGACGTCAGCGGCTTCTATGTGCTGTGCTTTGCTTACATGAAGATGTTCGTCATCGGCATTTTCGTGGTCACCTTACATTCGTTCTTCAGATCCAAACTGGCGCTTTCATGGCGCACCTGGATGACGAAGGATTTTCTTGCGTTGTACATGGCCAATCGCGCATTCTTCAACATCAACATGTTGAACAATGTCGATAACCCGGACGAACGCATCACGAACGACGTGGACTCATTCACAACCCAGGCGCTCAGCTGGCTTCTGGCCATCCTGGGAGCGGGAGTGACACTCTATTCATTCCTCACGATTCTCTACAACCTCGCACCCGTGTATGTCTTCGAAGGCTTTGTGATTTTCGGTATGACTATACCGGGATTCACTGTATCGCACGGACTGTTCTGGGCAGCAATCATTTACCCGCTTTGCTTTGGTACGCCGATGACGCTCCTCATCGGACGCAAGCTTCCTTACCTCAATTTCTTGCAGCGCAAGAAGGAAGCAAACGTTCGCTTTGACCTGATCAACGTTCGCGCCAATGCTGAGTCAATTGCTCTGTATCAGGGTGAAAAGCTCGAGTATAAGCACATCCTGAGGAGCTTCCTCGACACAGTCAAAAACTACAACTTGATCATCGGCTGGTCGCGTAACCTGGGCTTCTTCACCAATGGCTTCAACTATATGGTGGTGCTCATACCGTCGATCATCATGGCGCCTCTGTATTTTGCTGACACCATCAAATACGGTGCTATCGGCCAAGCGGATACGGCGTTCAGTGAAATTCTCGGAGCTCTCACTTTGATTGTCGGTGCTTTCGATGGACTCGCTTCGTTCATCGCGGTCACCAATCGTCTGGGCGGATTTTACGAGATAATTCACAAAAAGCCTGAGTCCACTCAGGAGTCTACAATCCAGACTGTACCTGGCAATAATCTGCGTCTCGAACATGTCACGCTACTCACTCCCGACCGCAGGCTTACCATCGTCAAAGACCTATCGGTGGAGATGGTGCTCGGCGAAGGAACCGTCATTGTCGGACCATCGGGCAGTGGCAAAAGCTCGGTGGTGCGTGCAATCGCCGGCTTGTGGAATCAGGGCGAAGGTCGACTCGTTCAGCCCGACTTGAAAACAATGCTCTTTTTGCCGCAGAAGGCCTACATGACTCTTGGCACACTGCGCGAGCAGTTGCTCTTTCCCTATCCAGACAGCAGTTTTTCAGACCTCCAGCTGAAACAGGCGCTGGATCGGGTGGGACTTTCGAACATCTACGCCCGCGAAGGTGGGCTCGATGCCGAATGTCAGTGGTCGAACGTGCTTTCGCCGGGTCAGCAGCAGCTGCTCTCGTTTGCACGCGTGTACCTACATCGACCGCAGTTCCTGGTCATGGATGAATCAACGAGCGCGCTCGACGTGACGAACGAAAAACTGATGTACGAGATGATCAAAGATCGCGGCACATCATTCGTCAGTGTCGGACATCGTCCGGGCATTCTCAAGCACCACAAGCACGTTCTTCTGCTCAATGGTGATACCACCTGGCGACTGATGTCGATCGAGGAGTATCTCCAAATCAGGGACGACTTGCCTTGAAGTTTGATGAAAGACCGGGCTGGGAGAAGCAATTCTCCCGCCTCGGTTGATCGTCTCAAAACAAGTCCAACAACCAGCGTGCCACTACTTGTGGTGCGCGTTTTTTGAAGGAGTCAACAATGTGTATCACTCATGTCGATGAGGCGGTTCAGGTTTCTGGCAGCCGCTTACCCCGAAACGTCGTGCCTCTGCACTACAGGCTGCGCTTCGAGCCGTTCTTTTCCACCTACACCTTCGCCGGCAGCGAGACGGTGGACATCAAGGTTCTCGAGCCAACTTCCACCATCGTCATCAATGCCGCTGAGCTGAAAATCAGCAACGTTGTTTTGTCGAACGCGTCCGGTCGGTCTTTCAAGGCCGAAGTCACGTTCGACGAAGAAAACGAGTTCGCGATTTTCACTTTCCCGACAACGATCAAGAAGGGCCGATACAAGCTCTCTTTGAAGTTCAGGGGCGTGCTTAACGGCAAACTTCATGGCTTCTATCGCACCCTGTACAAGGGCGTCGATGGCAAAAAGAAAGTAATTGCCTCGACCCAGATGGAGCCTGCCGACGCTCGGCGCGCTTTCCCATCTTTCGACGAGCCCGACCGCAAAGCAGAGTTCAGCATCTCAATCATCGCTGATCCTTCGCTCACCGCTCTCAGCAACGGACTCCCGTACAGGTCGCACCTGCTTCCCAACGGCAAGAAGCAGACGACTTTCGAGAAATCGCCATTGATGGCCACCTACGTCACCGGCATGGTGGTGGGTGCGTTCGCCAAAAGCAAAACTGTTGTCGTCAATGGCGTCAAGGTGGCGGTCTACTGCACACCCGGCAAAGAAGGGCTCACGGACTTCGCTCTGGAAGCGGCTCAGTACACCATCAAGTGGTGCGAAGAGTTCTTCAAGATCAAGTATCCCGGCAAGAAGCTGGATCTCGTCGGCATCCCCGAATTCGCGTTCGGCGCCATGGAGAACTGGAACCTCAACATCTTCAGAGAGACGGCTTTGCTCGTCGATCCGAAGACCGCGACAATCGCTGAAATGATGCAGGTTTTCATCACCGTGGCGCACGAAATTGTGCACACGTGGTTCGGCAATCTGGTCACAATGAAGTGGTGGAACGGTCTCTGGTTGAACGAAGCATTCGCCACGTTCATCTCGATGAAAGTGGCTGCTCACGCTCATCCGGAATGGCACGTGTTCGAGGACTTCGCCGCTGGTCGCCGTGCTGGTGCCATGCGTACCGATGGTCTGATGACCACTCGTCCCATTCAGGCCGAGGTCGAAAAGGCTTCCGAAGCGCTGGGCATGGTCGACGGCATTACCTATGGTAAGGGCTCGGGTGTGCTCTGGCAGCTTGAGCAGTTTATCGGTGATGACGTCTTCCGCGACGGTGTCAGGGTCTATCTGCAGAAGCACCTCTATGGAAACACTGTCAATGACGACCTCTGGTCAGCGATTGGTAGCCAGACAAAGGCGCCGGTGGAAGAGATGATGAAGAGCTGGATTTTCCAGCCCGGTCATCCGGTCGTGACAGTCGGCAGCTGCGACTGCGGTTCAGGCGGCCGTCTCAAGCTCAATCAGCGACGTTTCTTCTACGGCGAACCGGCCGAAGAAGGCACCAAATCGGCGATGGTTTGCAGCTCGCCCAGCGCCGATATCGACTGGTCGAATGCCGGTCGGTGGATGGTGCCAATCAAGCTGCGCTATGAATCCGACGACGGTGTCAAAGAAAAGTGGGTGATGCTCGATTCGAAGGAAAAGAGCATTTATCTCGGCAACGACGTGAAGTGGGTGCTTGCCAATTCCGGCGGCTCTGGCTTCTATCGGACCCGCTACGAGACGGCTTTGACGAGCAAAGTGGCGATTTCGGAGCTCTCCATTGGCGAGCGTTACAATCTCGTTTCCGACACCTGGGCTTGCGTGCGTGCTGGTCTGGTCTCCTCGACCGACTATCATGACGTGATCAAAGAGTTCGCCAACGAAACCGATCCCAACGTCATGGGCATCATCATCGGTTCCATGGGCACGCTTTTGGACGTGCTGCCCAAGGCAAACAAGCCGTCGTTCCGGGCGTTCATTCGCGAACTGCTGACCCCGACGCTCGCGCGTTTGGGCTGGCAGGAACAACCGGGCGAAAGCGTACAAGACAAGCAGCTGCGTGGAAAGGTGATCAATACTCTTGGCTGTACGGCTCGCGATCAGGCGGTCGCCGACCAGGGCAAGGCGCTCTTCCGGCAGTATCTCGTCGATAAGTCGGTGGTTCCAAACAACGTCGCTCCGTCGCTTGTCTGGATCACTGCTGCCTCGGGTGACGAAGCCCAATATGAGGAGTTCCTGCGCTTTTATAACACCACCCAAAACCCGCAGGAAAAGGTGCGCTACCTCTACGCTCTCGCTTACTTTGACGACGAAAACTTGCTGCGCCGCACTCTTGCAGCCAGCATCACGGACGTCGTTAAAAAGCAGGATGCTCACAACGTGCTGGCGACTCTTCTCGACAGCGACATTCAGGAAGAGGCATGGGCGTTCGTGCAGAAGAACTGGGATATCCTTGTCGGTCGTCTCTCTGAAACGGGAATGATCAGCTTGGTGGGCAGTTTCTCAGCCTTGAGCAAGCCGCATCTCGAACAGCAAGTGCGTGACTTCATTGCCACACACCCGGTTCGCGGAGGAAGCAAACAGGTTGCTCAGATGCTTGAAAATCTGCGCATCAATGTGTCTTTCCGCGAACGTGAACTCGAGCGCCTGACTGCACGCTTTGGTGTCACCGAAGCAGCTGTCTAAGTAATCGACTGAAACATGGAGGGCGGTGGTGCTACCATTTCTGGTAGCATCACTGCTTCTTTTTCTTTTTTTTGGCCTAAAAACCCTGATCGAGAGTGAGCTCTTGCCGATTGCGCACTGGAAAACGATGAACATGAGCCTGTTTATCAAATTGCAGACGATTTAAACTAGACTTAGCAGTACTTCTTTGGTCACAAAGTTTAATTGTGGTGAGTTTCTGGTTGCCTGATTTTGCCTCCATTGGCTCAGACTGACAGAAAAACCAAGCGATAAAGCCAAACGTGAGAGCAAAGATGGTGTTTGCCGTTGAAGAATTTGTCATCACTTTCACCTTCGTCGTTACCGTTCTTTTTTAAGATAACCGCACATTGTGGATGTTGTGTGGAGAAGCCATTTCTCATCTGCTTTCGATGGTCATAATTGGAGCGATTCAATGCCTTCGAACGATTGTCTTTTCTAAAACTTTGCCTAAAAAGACAAAGAAACAAAAAAAACAACCAGAATAGCGAGCACCGGAAAAGGCACCCACTATTCTGGTTGAAAGTCTGTGTCGCTTATTTAATGCAGGCGCAGAAAATCACTGAACGTCAGCAGATTTTCATGCACAACATTAATGCGCTGGATGCGCGGCAGATCGGCAATTCTGCCCAGCGCGCGCCCCCAGGCCCTGCAAACATCGCGCGGTTCGCCGATCCAAAAGATTCCGCAACTGCCGACAATCGACGCCAGTAGCGAAATCCATCCGGTCGTTGAGACACTGAGCATGACGATGACAGCCAGATAGATTGCCGACCCTTTGACGATGTTGTAGGGGTTTTTATCGCGGGCGGTAGATTGCACCAGAAGCATGATGGAGAGAAAGCCGAGCAGAAAGTTCAGCAACAACGATACAACGAGATAACTCAAAAGCTCCATAGTGTCCTCCTCTGAGAGTCAGGCAGCTTGCTCCCGGCTGGCTCGTTCATCGCAACTGGCATCGGAATTGAGCGCCTCACGGACGGCGACGCGAATCGCCATCAGCCTCTGCGCTCCAGACGGTGCGTTCAACGTCGGCGAGATCGGTGCAGACAACTCCTCAATTTGCCGCAGGGCATCGTCTTGCAATGTGCCAACCGGCGCTTCGATCAAAGTTTCGAACAGCAAATCGAGCACCGCCTTGAGCACAGTGGTTTCGCGAACAATTGCCCGGTTACCCGAGGTGATTATTTCGCGAGCCTGCTCATTCCACTTCATCGCCGCTGCCGCTTTGTTGAAGTTGGTCTGAGCATGAACAGCAAGATGCTCCTTCACGCGGGCATAGGTTTTGTCGCCAGTCGGCAACATCGCCATGTCCTGCTCCAGAGCAACAAGCTGACCGTGCAACAGATTGGCAACATCTGCATGTTCCTGTTTCTTGCGACGCCGGGCAATTGTGTCTGCCTGCTGCAAACGCAGACCGTCAAGAAAGGTCACCGCCATTTCGCGGGCTTGCTCGGCGGCTTCGCGATCACGTAACCAGACTGCCTCGAACTGCGAGCCAACACCGCGGACGGTGCCATATGCCAGCATCGCCTCTCTTGTCACCGGGCATGTCCCCCACTGAGCCACAGCGACATCGGCCACCGTTGAGTTCTCATCGAGATAGTTGGGGGTTGGCAGCGGTGGACGGGTCCAGTGATTCCAGACGCGGTCGAGAATGTAATCACGCAGTTTTCTCTTCAGCGTCGGAATATCCTTGCTCGTATATTCGCCGTTGAACCCGATATGAACTTGCACAGCAACCTGTCTGCCATCGGGCAAGAAAATGCCATTATCGTCGAGGTCGCCGACCAGCTGAGCCGAACGACCGTCGAGATAAAGCGAGACTTTCGGCTCCTTTACGTCTGAATAATCGATGTAGTGGATTTCACCAAGCAGCATCATCGAGGTGAGGTTGCTGTTTCGAATCTCAGCGACGAGCTTTTGATCCAGAGCCGGCAGTCGCAGGCTTTCGAGATTTGCGATTGTGGACACCGACGTTGCGCCGGCAAGGGCATTGGTGACAAACGCGAGCATTTCTGCATCGCTGAGTACGGGAAATATCGTCTTGCCTGCAAGGCGATTCAGCTCGCGAGCCGAATGCTGCCTGGCGTTATTGGCGTTGATGATTTCTCGCAGAAGTGCCATCGTGTTCATAAGACCTCTCTCGGGTATCTAAACCCAGGGCAATCGCTAGTGCACCGCATGCGGTGCACTAGCGAGATCTAGCCTGACAGCTAACGCCCTGGAAGATGGCGCCAGCGTCAGATCATTTGCTCTGCAACCCAGCTTGCAAAAAGTCCTGCAGCGTGCGGATGCTCAGCGTCGGGCTGTTCTTCGCTCTCCAGCTGAATGCGATTGAAGACACGACGCTTGTTCGATACGACCGTATCCCAGGCCGGATCGTAACGCGCGTCGACGCCTTCCTCGCTTCGCAGCAAATGCGGAGCAAGCGCAATCAGCTCGTCCAGGTCGACGTTCGTCACCATGGTCAGCAGCTGTTTTCTGTCAGTGTCGAAGGGGATGCCCACGACCATGCCAGAAGCACGACAGACGCTTTCCTTGGCGATCTCGCGCGTGACACCGGTGGTATCACGCACCATCAGACCATAGCCTCGATACACGTTATCGAGCATGCCTACGCTGACAGAGCGCATGATATCGTCGCGGTCACCGGTGGTGCCGAAACGCACTTTGCCCTGCAACGATTCGACCAGCAACTTGCGCCGCTTGACCGCTTCGTAATAGCGTTTGACATGGATGCCATAAAGCCGCTTCGTCTCATTGTCCAGTTCTCTTGCTGCCCAGTAGACATCCATCTGGGCGAGGCAATCGGATTCATGCTCCTTGGTGAATTGCTGGATGCGACAGGTGCGTTCGGTGATTCCCCTTTGCTCCAGAATGGCCGCAATAGTCAGAACATCGTCGAGCACACCGCGCTCTTCGGCTTCCACGATCATGCGTGCGTATTGCACGCTAACGGGCATCCGCGCCACTTTGTGACCGATGTCTGTTACCATGCCAGCGGTATCCATGCATCCTAGCACCAACAAGGCGCGCCGGGCTGCATGGATCTCACTGACATCGGGCTGGTGGAAGAACTCCAGTGCCTCCGCATCGATGTGTGCCTCAGCCAGACGTAACACTGTCTGATCGAGCCGACTGCGAAGGATTTCAGCGACTGGATAGTCTGTTCTGAACTCATCATCCTCGGGACAGTGGTCGATATAAACGCCAGGCTTGGTGCGCCCGGCCCGTCCCCGTCGTTGAGCGCTGTCGGCCTTGGAGATGGGTCGGAGATAGAGCCCTTCCACACCGTCCACCAACTCGATTCGCCTTTCCATGCCACTATCGATTACAGCATCGATATCAGCGATGGTGACAGACGTCTGGGCGACGTTTGTCGAGACAACGCACTTGGGCCGACCGTAGGTCTTGAAGCATTTGCCTTGCTCGTCGGCAGTCATCTCGCCAAAGAGCGGCAGAATGACGGCGTTGAGTCCGTAGACTTTCAGCCTCTCGACAAAGTCCAGAATCTCAGCCTTACCCGGCTGAAAAACCAGCACATTGCGACCGGCTTCAAGCAAAGCAACGGCGTCCTCCAACATCGAAACACCCGAATCCAGATGCTCGACAGGGAAAGTCCGACCGGGCACGCTGATGACAGGGGCGGCGTTAAAGTACTGCGCGAGTTCTTTTGCCTTCATCGTCGCCGACATGCAAACAATTTTGAAAGTGGCTCCCAGAGACTGTTCGCGTTTGCACCAGGCCATCAGCACATCGATGTTGATGTTCTGCTCGTGCACTTCGTCGATGATCAAAACGCGCTGCTTCGTGCCCTTTCTGCCATGCCCCAAAATTTCACGGATCAACGCCAGACCGTCGGTAACGAACAGACATTCGGTTTCGGCGCTGTCGAAATTTTTGTCTTCACCCGTGCGAAAACCGACGAGCCCGCCAAGCTTCACACCGCATTCCTCGGCAACGCGAGAAGCAACGGTGCGAGCAGCGAGTCGACGGGGCTGAGTGACGACGACGTCGTATCCGGCACTAAGAAGCATCTGTGGAACACGTGTGCTTTTTCCAGCTCCAGTTTCTGCTTCGATGATGACGACCGGGTTGCCGAGAACGGCTGCAAGGATTTCGTCCTTCTTGCAGTCAATCGGAAGAGATACGAGTTTCATGTCAGAACTCCGTCGCTTAGGTTGGTGAGTGCGGTTTCACACGTTGTTTCAATCCAGAAAGCGAATTGGCTTTCTAGACGGCGGGAAAAAGTAACGGGTATTGCTTGTTATGAAATAAGCGTTAGATATATAAACTAAAGAAGTTAAAGGGATGATGATCTTTGGATAGCAAAGACCCCTCAGACAAAACAATCTGTATTGCTTCCAGGCACGAGAATAATTATTTAGCGCAAAAGCTCATGCCTCGGGCCTCAAACGACGTCGAACGGGGCTTGCGAAGGTCGCACAACGATCGCGCCTTTTTTTCCAGGTCACAGTCCGGGCCGGCATTATAAGTATTTCCCGCACTCGGTTGCTCCTCGCCCACCTCGCGCTAACAACTGCTTTTGCTAACTCGTGCGAGACATATCCTGATTCCGCACTATTTTGTCGGCTAGCCCTCTATTGGCATAAACGATTTCGGCATTCGGCAAATCAGTCGAAAAAACTTTCTTCTCTGCGTCTGCGGGCGTTCGTCCAGCACTTTCGTGTCGTTGTTGTAGGCGCTCTTTTAGCACCGATAACTCCACATCCACAAACCAGACCGAATCGAGATACCGGCGAGCCTCCGACCATGGACGCGTCGATAAGAGCAAATAATTACCCTCAACTACGCATAGTTTGTGTTCAGGCTTAATGACAATAGCGTCGACTATAGAACTTTCAGTGCTTCGCTCGAATTTTGGCGCATAAACGTTTGTCTGTTCATTGAGAGACAGTTTTGCCAGTAGCTGAATAAAACCTTCGGCGTCAAAAGTATCGGGAATTCCCTTGAGTGCTAGGAGTCCACGTTCAGTAAGAGTTTCGTTACTGAGATGATAGCCATCCATAGGCACGACCACGGCAATTTCGGCTTTTGAGTGAAGATTGATTGATTCGACCAGCGCCTGGGCAAGCGTGCTTTTTCCAGCTCCAGGGCAACCGACTATGCCCAGCACAAAGCGTTTGCCAGGCGGCAGTGCATCAATCGTTTCAAGCAACTCAGTAAACAGTTCTTCCATTTGTCTCCTCATATTTAGACGCCAACCATTTTCATACACTCAACAAGAAAAAGATATAGTTTCGATACCGCCAGCAGTGCCAAGTCCCGCACAATCAGACTTCAAGCAGAGGCTCAGCAAGTAGGCCAAAACACACATCCAGTCTGCACTTTAAAGATTTGCGAAGGCAAGATTAAAGGAAAACCCACACCGCTTCGGATCTGCTAAAACAGTATCAGAAGTGACCAAGGATTAATTCCACTAAAGACGGTTCACTAGAATTTGGAGGCGTTTATCTGATTCCTCATCTCAAAACCGAATAGCTCGAGTAAAAATATTCAAAACAGCTGTTTACAGCTGACCCTAGCGGGAACGACAGGCAGCCTCGATATTTGAGGCTGCCTTTGATTTGAAATTTTTTCAAAGGAGATAATTATGAACGTCGCATCCAGCCAAACAAATTTAGCAAATAGCGGTTTATGGCACAGCCTCAGTTGCAACTGGATTTGGGGTGTCGTCTTATTCATCTGCTGCCTGCTCATGTCGATCAACGCCGCCTCATCGACAGCTCCACAACACGCTTATCCGCTGATTCAAACGCTGCCTCAACCTGCCACTTCGGTCATTATTAGACCGCAACTGCAGCGCGAGCAAAAACCTGTCCGCCCCCAAATTCAACAGCCTAAAGCACCTGGCGACAAAAAAATTGACCTCGACGGAGTTACCTGAGTTCAAATCTTCTTGCCAAAATGCTGAGCGCTACTGGCGGTTGGCAATTCATCAGCCATCGTCGAAATTTTCGCGTCGATTTTCTTAAAGCTTTCCAGGATAGCGACACTGTCTACCTGCTGACCGACCGTGGCTAAATGCTCAGACACGTGATTAACGCTGGCCCGCAGCTCATCGTATTCGCCATCCGAAAGACGACCATTCAGCCGAAAATAAAAAAGCTTACGCAGTAAATGATCGCGATAGGAAATTGGGTCTTTGTCATTGAAATAGTCGGAGAGAAGCGGCTTCGTACGACCATGCGAAGCTGCGTCTAAACTAGCTTTGAGCATATTTAGACGAAAGAGAATGTCGGTCGCTTCCTCATAGCTCAAAGCGTCACTCTTAATCAGGCTGGACTCCAAGGCCGCGATGCTCGTTGACTCAGCGCGGAGCTGATCTTGCAGAGGTTGAGCCAGGGCACCACTAGCAGTGGCATCAGCCAGTCGGTCATCCAGTTGTTTTCGTTCGGTATCAAGAGCGATAATATCAGTTTGTTGGCTTGAACTTAGCAAATTACCCAAATAGCCTGGCTTGTTCATGTCTAACCATTGCTTGACGAATACCTGCCAGGCTCCTTCAGCAGGTGTGGCACCCGACACCGCAGATGGTGCAGGAACAAAAACGCTCGTCATCTCCTCTGGCGGTGTCTGCACACCAGATTTAGCGTTGGTCGTGTTTGTATGAACTGCTGGCAATTGGGCGGAAGCTCGACGTTTGTTGTAGACGGTAGATGCCGTGGATGAAAAGTCCGGCATCGGCGCAGTTTCAGGAGCTGTTAATTGTGATTCGGGCGGAAGCTCAACATCCTTCAAGGCGGGCTCAGCACCAGTTACAAGGGCCGTACTACAGATGGCAAAAAAACTGAAGCTGAGTGCCCCTAATCTGAATTTACTCATCGCCGCCCTCTCAAATGAACAACCAGACACTCAGACGGTTGAGCGCTGAACACGGTTCCTGAAGGGCGGTCAATCGATAAGTTAATCAGCGAGGTTTTGACGCACACCTTCAACCCGACGCGCCCGCACCGCTGCTGCCAGCTCGTCAAGCACTAAGACGCTATCATCCCAACCGATACAGCCGTCGGTAATGCTCTGCCCGTATGTCAAAGTTACGCCTGGCTTCAAATCTTGCCTACCGGCAATGATGTTACTTTCAACCATGACGCCGATAATTCGAGCATCACCACCGCCAATTTGAGCGGCTATATCTTTGCAAACAGAAATTTGATTTTGTGCATTTTTGCGACTATTTGCATGGCTGGCGTCGATCATCAAATGCTGAGCGAGACCGGCTTTAGACATCTCGAGGCACGCTTTATCAACCGATTCCATATCATAATTTGGTTCTTTACCGCCGCGCAAAATAATGTGACAGTCCTCATTGCCATTAGTGGCAACAATCGCTGAGAAGCCGCCTTTAGTGACAGAAAGAAAGTGATGCGGCTGAGAGGCCGCCTTAATGGCATCAATAGCAATGCGTATATTGCCGTCGGTGCCATTTTTAAAACCAACAGCGCATGAGACTCCTGATGATAGTTCGCGGTGGCTTTGAGACTCGGTAGTTCTTGCTCCGATTGCTCCCCAACTCACCATATCAGCGATGTATTGAGGTGTAATCATATCTAGATATTCGCAGCCCGCAGGCAAACCAAGCTCGTTTATGTCTAACAATAATTCGCGGGCGATGCGCAAGCCTTTGTTGATCTGAAAGCTGCCGTCTAGATCCGGATCATTGATCAAGCCCTTCCAACCGACTGTGGTTCTTGGTTTTTCAAAATAGACCCGCATCACAATTTCAAGATCGCGAATATGTTTTTTCCGTTCTTCCAAAAGGTTGGCGGCATATTCACGCGCTGCAATTGGATCATGAATCGAGCATGGACCAATGATCACAATCAGCCTGTCGTCAGCTTTATGCAAGATTCTATGAATGGCGTTCCTGGCATTGAAGGTGGTCTCTGACGCTAATTCACTGACTGGAAATTCACGCGATAAATGAGCTGGAGGGTTGAGCTCCATTATTTTGTTGACTCTTAAATCGTCCGTTTTGAACATCGCAAAATTATCCTTCAACCACTAATTTAAACTGCAGCACCAGCAGACACTTTACTCTCACGACGGCTGCGCACGGCTTTTGCAAGGGTTTCTAGGGCTGAAACTGTGTCATCCCAGGCAATGCAACTATCCGTGATACTTTGACCATAAATTAGTTCCTTGCCTTTAATCAGTTCCTGACGGCCAGCAATCAAATTACTTTCGATCATCATGCCCATAATTCTAAAATCGCCGGCAGCCAGTTGTTGAGCCACGTCTTCAGTCACTTTCAGCTGATTGAGATGATTTTTTCGACTATTGGCGTGGCTCGCGTCGATCATTATGCGAGGTTTCATATAAGCTGCCTCAATTTCTTCGCATGCATTTGCCACATGGCTGGCGCTGTAATTTGGTTCTTTGCCGCCGCGCAAAATGACGTGACAATCAGCATTGCCGCGAGTTTTGACAATTGCTGAATGGCCGCCTGTAGTCACTCCCAGGAAGTGGTGCCTCGTTGAAGCTGCTTTAATGGCATCGATTGCGATCCGTACATTGCCATCTGTTCCGTTTTTAAAACCAACCGCACATGACAGTCCGGAAGCCAGTTCACGATGCCCTTGAGACTCGGTTGTTCTTGCGCCGATGGCACCCCAACTCACTGTGTCAGACACATACTGAGGCGAAATCATATCCAGAAACTCACAACCGGCGGGCAAACCCATTTCGTTAATATCTATCAAAAGCTCACGAGCCAGCCGTAGTCCTTTGTTAATCTCATAGCTTTCATCAAGATTGGGATCGTTAATCAAACCTTTCCAACCGACAGTTGTGCGCGGCTTTTCAAAATACACCCGCATCACAATTTCTAGGTCGGTACTCAGACGCTTGCGCTCTTCGACTAGCTTGCTCGCATACTCGCGGGCTGCTTTAGGGTCGTGAATCGAGCAGGGACCAACTACAACAAGCAATCGATTATCCGAGCCGTTCAGTATGTCGTGAATCGCCTGACGCGCATAGAAGGTCGTCTCAGCAGCCTTCTCTGTCAGGGGGAATTCGCGTTTAATGTGAGTCGGGGGCGCCAGTTCGTTTATGCCTTCAACTCGAAGGTCATCGGTCTCAAAATTCATGTCTTTTTAGCTCAAGATGCGTCGACTATTGCATATTGCGCGAAATTCTCGTCTTTGCCAACATTTTTCACTTCTTTGATGACATCGTTATTCACAACTACGAGTGCTTGCTGCACTTCGGGATAACAATCCTGCCAGGTCGTGCAGTCCATATTGTCACAATTAAAGTAGCCGACAGCCTGCAGATTACCCTGCGGGGGGCGTGAGGCAGGACAACAATCGTCGCCTTCCCAATTTAGCTTATCGCCCAGATTGTATCTAGCCTGAAGCAAAGAGCCAGCGCGAAAGCCCACGCCACTAGTGATAACAGCCTTACAATAGGGGCAGTGCAAAGGAGCATAAACAGTATTAAATTTAGAATGAGGTTCAGTCATATTAACCTTTCGCCATCAGTCTAATTTAGCTTAGATGATGTTCGACTATTACAGACTGAAGTTGTTCCAATCGTGACGATCTACGTTGCATTAAGATTTTTCGCATCATACTTCAAACAAAAGCTGCCACCCGTTGCCGAGCGACAGCTTCTATGTTTCATTAGAGAACGGAGCTAGCGAGCGATAGTCGTCCAGTTGCCTGCTTTTTGCGGATTAATTGAGGAACGTTTGTCACCTTCTAATTCGCGGCGAGCTTCACGCTCCATACGACCGGCTTCGATTTTTTCTTCAGCAAGCGCCTGAGCAGCTTGATGAGGCAAGATACCATCTTTGACGGACTGTTCGAAGATGCTGTCGATGGTGTTGTAGATCTTGCCGACTTTAGTCAGAACGAGATCATGCTTGTAGCCATCGAGTTCGGCAGCAACGTTGATTAAGCCACCAGCATTGATGGCATAGTCTGGCGCGTAGAGAATGCCTTTGTCGGCAAGGGCCATGCCGTCCTTGTCTGATTCCAACTGATTGTTAGCTGAGCCAGCGACAATTTTGCACTTCAATTGCGGAATGGTGCGGCTGTTAAGAATGGCACCCAGCGCGCATGGAGCAAAGACGTCTGTGTCAACTTGATAAATCTGGTCGGGTGAAACGACGTCTGCGCCAAATTCCTTGACGATACGTTCTACTTGTTCTGGATAGATATCGGTAACAGTTAGCTTGGCGCCAGCGTTAGCGAGATATTTGCAAAGGTGATAGCCAACATTGCCTGTACCCTGCACAGCCACTTTGATGCCTTCGAATTTGACACCGAAACCAGCGTGCTTGAGAGCTGCCTTCATACCCTGAAACACACCAAAAGCGGTCATGACAGATGGATCACCGGAGCCACCCTCATTGCTACCACCAACTGCATGGCTGGTTACAGTGCGCACTGTGTCTATATCTTTAACCGACATGCCGACGTCTTCAGCCGTAATGTAGCGTCCACCGACTGCTTCTACAGCACGTCCAAAAGCTAGCATTAAATCGCGCGTTTTAATTTTGTGTGAATCGCCGATGATTACAGCCTTTCCACCGCCCAGTTTCAATCCGGCAACAGCGGCTTTGAAAGTCATTCCGCGAGAAAGGCGCAAAACATCGCGCAAGGCGGCTGCTTCGTCCTCGTAATTCCACATGCGACAGCCACCAAGAGCTGGTCCAAGCACGGTGCTGTGAATACCGATGATCGCTTTCAATCCAGTTTCTTTATCCTGGAAGAAATTGACCTGTTCGTGTCCGTAGCTTTCGATATCTTGAAAGATTCCGACCATTGCAGAGGCTCCTTATTAAGTGCGCGCTGTCACTAATTACAACCCTACATTTTTACTATGCTTTACATTAGCTCGTCGAAATCGTTAGCTTATCGCAATGATCGGCCGGAAAGCCCCACAGTACACGACCTTTAAGAAACCGCAATTTTTCAAGCGTATGACAACCAAGCCTGACTACTCGGCGTCACCGCATCCCCCGCGCTATTTGTCGCACCATTGTCAAGAATCAAAACTAAGTCCAATGCGCGTCCAATCCTAGTTGCATTTGCGTCCGATTCGCGAAAAGACGAGATGGATCCCGTTTCGCCTACCCCAAAAATCGATTTTACCATTTTAGGTGAAGTTTAAAGAAGAAACGAAAAGGCGACCCAGCCTGTATCTTCGCATTATTTTTCAGCAATCTGAAACAGAGGAGTCATTATGAGAACCAAAATGATTCTATGCAATTCCGAGGTGCTCTGTTTGCAAAAACGGTGCTAACCTGTGGATTTTTGCGTTGTAAGTTCTTACGCTGTTAAGACAGTGAGCATTTGATGACGAAATAGATGTTAACCGGCGAATCATATTTCGAGTTTTCTAGCGTATTCTGCTTTCGCTATGTGCTTCCATACAAAGAGCCAAAGCCTCAAAACATCAAAGAATTAAAAGGGAAGGTAAATGTCAAATCCACTTGAGATAGTTAGTGCAGTTCTCGTGGCGTCGCTTTTATCAATGAGCGTTCCAGCTGCAGCAGAATCAATTGATTCTGCAAATTCAGGACAAAAAAAATTTAGCGAAAGCTGGTCACTGCAAAATCCAAAAAACATGGTCAGTCAATCTCGATGTGGAGCTATGCCGGATATCAAATGTTGCATAGCAAATATCAAAAATTGTTTTGAGCCCCAAAATTTATCAAAAAACACAACGGTTGTTTTCAGAATACATGTTGTAGGGCATGAGCCAACATACACCGTGACAAAAAATTCTGGTACTCCAGCGGACGAATTTTATTGCGAGCAAGCTTTTTGGGAAGCGTTGCCATTCATCGAAGTTGGTGGAGCGACCACTAACGCAGACTGTGAGTTCTACGCAAATCAAGTATCTAAAAGCGATCAAGTTTCATCCAGAAAACTTTATTCTGAAGCGCATCCAGAGATCCGAAAAAAATATGTAGTGATACATGTAATTCCAATTTCTGTGCAATTGCTAACAAGCATTGAGAGGGAGGACTTACAAAGTCTCAAGAACCTTAAAGCTATTTCTATTAACAATCTAAAAAGTCCTTTGCTTTCTGAGTTTCGCAAGGAATGGGTAGCATTCTTAAAAACGGAAGAATATTTATTTATACCTAGACGAGACATTCTAAAGGAAGCAGATCATTTAGTGAAAAAATATCAAAGTCTATTTATAGACTGAAGGCATAGAAGAAGGGGGGCGAGTTGCCGCCCCCCTTCTCTGGAATTAGCGCTTAATCAGGGACGTTTGATGATAGAAGGCGCAGCGCCTTGATACCCATCGGTAACACTGCCATCGCAAAGGTACTTCGTGTAATGGTCTGAACCATCATCGTAGAAGTTTGTGTTACCAGCTTCCGATGAATTAGTTGGCGCCCCCCCATATACCAGTTGAGCTACATAATCAGCAGTACAGGCAAAAGTTCGGCTAAAGATACTGTCGCTACCGGTAGGACGGTTCAGTTGAGTTGTGTACGAGTATGTTGTATCCGCGAAGCCCAGATCCGCCGCGAACATTTCTGCAAAAATCTCGAAGTTATGCTCTGTTTTGCTTAAGGGGAACGCCTTTTGAAGGATCGCCATGTTGTCGGTAAGACCAGTATAAGTGCCACTCAAAGTATCATTGTTGGTTCCTGTGCATATGTATGCGCCAGTCACATCGATTACTCCCGTAAAAATGCCGGCCCCATATCCAGAAACAGTGGGATCAGCATGACTTGTAAACGGTACTGAACAAGGGTGAGCCAGATTCACGAAAGCCACATCCAAGTCATATGCTATTTTGAACGCACCACTTGAAGAAACGAAGTGATTGGCTGCCCCTATATCAAAGGTCTCAGTTGGACTATTCCCGCCAGTTCCTGCAACGGAGCTTGTAAACGTAGTTCCCGACCCAGTAGGCGATGTCAGATTGACTTGGTATAGACTCTGCTTGTTAACACCAGCGTTGATTCCAACGGCTGTCAGAGTGGCAGTGCTATTCACAAGATTCACCAAACCGCTAGTTATGGTGCTTAGGGTGTCGGTGCCAGTGACGGTATAGACCACCGAAATTGGACTTCCAGATATTGCAGGGTCAGTGACAGTGATTGTGATTGTGTCTCCGGCGGAAGGTGTGCCACCAAGCTGTCCGTTTTGACTGACAACAACACCTTGCTTTGCATAAAGAAGGTCAACCTGATGTCCTAATTCATGCGCAGTAACATGAAACATTACATCACTTGTACTGCCATCAGATGCGGTATCGAAGATACTGCCCCAAGAAACACCATTCGTAAGATCATTCACTGTTAGGCCCAAGTCAGCTGCACCCGGTGTACCGTACTCAGATGGTCCGCCGCTAGGATGGGGTAGTGATTTGTAATCAGTTATATTTGCCCATGCGAAAAATGGAAAACCACCACGAGTGCCGTCAAGCGATAACGATTCATTACTACCACCCGAGCTAGCCAAAGTGTAGGTCAGACCAGTCGTTCCGATGTTTGCAGAGTACGTAGTCGTATTTCCAGAATACGAGTATATGTTCAGATTCTTTCCGTAGCCAGAAGCGTAGATTGAGGCCGCGCTGAGATTACTGTCGTTACTCACAGCCTTGGAAAGGTTATTAATAATTGTTGCCACCGAATCGCTTGCCTTTGCGGCATAGCTTACGGTTTCCGTGCCTCCAGGAATGCTGCTATCCGTTATTTGCACGCTCACAGTTCCTGCACCGACTTGAACGCCTTCAAGACGGATGGCGACATCTGTTTGAGTGGCATCTATTTGTTGAAGCAGCCACTGCATTTCAGCAGCACTGGTTGTTGCCCCGCAAGCATTGGCGGTAACTCCGTTTGGCCACTGAGTAGACGTGGTTCCATCTATCGAATTACAACTAATGCTTTGAGCACTCGCTTTCTGAATAACGGGGCTCAAAAACGTGAGGCACAAAGCAGCACCTAAGCATGTAAATGACCTTTTCATTGTCAAACTCCAAATTAAAGTTGTCAGGCTGGACAAACAATCTTGAGCTGCAGAACGTTGCGTTCGTTTCATTTTTGACTCCAAGTCAAGTTTGAGATTCGCCACATGTTTTTTTCAAAGCAAACATCCATCTCCCGCCAGAATTGGCTGAGGAAATGTTTTAGAAAATGCCTATATATATTGCGTTTTCTGATGCCTGTAGGGTGTTTTTGAAAATTACGAGTGACAGTTAAACCTTGCATGTGCATCGGGCACAAAACCTGAAAAATTATGTAATACAACGCACCAACTCGACTCCAAGCAGTGCATTTTATATTATCTTATTCATTGGGCGCTATCGCAGCTAGTGCTCTTGCCTACCCGAATGGCGCGAAGCTCAATCTATTCATGGCTTTGCGGACCAACTACCTCACCGAAATAATCAAGCTCGTATTGCTTGGCTCTTTCCACCCTTTGCATCTCTCTATCAGCTTTAACCCTGGGAGCGAGTGCTCTCTGAGTTGTGATATAACTCGTCATCTCGTCAACGAACGTAGTGCTTAATTGCCCATAGTACTTGGCTCAGGCGCATACCATCATTGACTTCGTCAATACGTTTCCTAAGACTTGGTGCATACCAACCAAGTTTGCTTCCTCGTCTCAAGGCGCTCCAGTACTTGCTCTTCTGGCGCTTGCCTCTTTCCCATGCCTAACTCTATTAGATCGCGGGTAAATTCTGCCAAGTTTTTATCTTCCAACTTAGCCATCTTCACGAGCGCCCTATAAAGCTCTGGACTCATTCTGACCGTCACTTGCGGTGATGCTATTTTCTATCTCCATCTCTCGAAATCGTCTTCTATTTACGATCTTCATCTCCACCACGCTCGCGACTTGTGCCGCGTTCATGACCGGGTTCAGTCTCCCGCTCGGGTTCTTGCCCCTGGTTAAACATCCTGCTGACATCCGTCCACTGGCTCTATTGGAAATCTAGCTCTCGACTTTTTTCATCTCCGCGTTCTAACTCTCTGCTGAATATTCACGACCGAATTCACGTTCATAGGCATGCTCTAATGAGTACTACAGTGAGCGTTCTCGGTGTACGTAGTCATTGCCTGCACTTCTCAACTCATTCAAGTCGTGACGATCTAAGTAAACGTCTCCACGGTCATGGGCTTACTCTCTTGATGCCATTTCGCGCTCGCACTTGTCAAGCATTCACTCCGTTTTCAGCTCTGCCGGCGACCTCATATTGTCGTCCAGCAAGTCTCTAACACTTGGATCTATTGGCTCTCGTTCGTCTTTTTCAGTCCACAAGCGTCGTTCTGCTTACCGATCTTCTCTTGAATCGGTCACGGCTTTTTCGCTATATCTATCACCAAAAAGTGCCTTCAGATCTCGTTCTTGGTTCTTCCAAGAGAGTTCTCGATAGCCATTTTTTTATTCATGCTCTGATTCGTTTGCCTCGCTTCGCTCGACTTCGCGCTCATAGCCTGGGACTTTTCTTGCTATTACGACATGAGCGTGATGATGGTCAGTGTTTCGGTGTATGACTGCATACCAATCAAGCTTGTGACCGAGACGTCCTTCCAGGGCTTCAAGACTGTCTCTGGTGTACTCTCTGATATCGACGTCATTATCACCTGGGCTTAATATCAGCTTGTGCATAGCTGTTCTGTCGCTTTGGTTTTCGAGCATTACCCGCTCTACATCGTTACGCTCTATGCCATTTCTATCTCTATCGAAAAAGTCTCGGTCTCTTTCTTTCTCGCCTTTTTCTCGTTCTTCGATATAGCGGACATGCGCTGATATGTGCCTAGAACCGTCGCTGCTCGCTCTTAGATGGCAACTACAAAATTCGCTTTGTTCAGGACAGCCCGAGTCGAGAGAAACCGAAACAGGCGACCTTTTGAAGAGGCTATATCATCCAGGCAAATCAACACAATAGTAGACGGTGGCTATCTATACTGCAAAAAGTGAACCACACGAAAACGATTTTCTGCGTGCGCTCAAAGAGCCTCTGGCCCAAATGAATCGGGCAACAATTCTTCGAGACTCGTTTTGACAGACGCATTTTCAGACGAGACAAGGGTGATGGCTGTGTTTTCACCAAATTCTCGCAGCACCTGCAAGCATTCACCTTCAACTGGATTAAGCGCATGCAGATCGACTACCATCGTGACAAGCTCGATGGCCGTACCAAAACCGGCACAGCGAGCGGCACGCATGGCTACAGCTTCAGCTAGAGCTGACGCACCGTATGAGGCATTATCATCTGAAACACCGGCAAAGATTTTGCGTTGACCATTGTGATTGGCTGCGAGAAACAAAGCAGCACGCGGCGCCTTTGAGTAAGGTACGTGACTGCGTCGTTTGAGTTCTTGCACACGATTGACCAACTTTCGCTCAGTCAACGACATGTCTTTGTATTGAACAACCAGTCCCTGAGCCGCCGGCAATAGTTCCTCCACACGAGATTTGCGCACGCTTTTATCGTGGTCAACAACAGCCAGCAAGGCCGACTCTCGACCGAATTGAAACAAGACCTGCCTGCACATGCCGCACGGAGAACCGCCAGGAAATTTACGGCAAAAAACAGAGACAATTTGAAAGCACTTGTAGCCTTCATAAGCGGCTGTGGTAGCGGCATTGCGCTCAGCGCAAATACCAGCTGGCATCCATTCATTTTCAACATTACAGCCAGCGAATATTCTGCTCTCACCAGCTCGATTGCGAGCAAGAATGGCAGAACCCACAGGAAAATTAGATTTGTAGCTAAGCTCATGCGCGGCGCCTTGATCGGCAGCCTCACAAGCCCGACGAACAATTTCCTGCTCCTGTTCAGTAAGGTCTGCAAACTTAGCAAAGATGCCCAGCGGCTCAGTCATGGGCGGCCCCTTTCAAATTGGGATGGTAACTAAGACTTGCTTTCGTACACGAAATCTTTTTCTGCTCCAGCCATTTAGCAAGAGGCGAATCGAATTCAACGACGATAGTGCCGTCATCATTCAACTGTAGTGAGCGATGCCAATTGCCTAAATGATGGGCGATCACACACATTTCCATGGCATCCTTTGGCGTTACGACAAGCACTTCTTCGGCTTGGGCTTTAACTTGGATTGTCTTGTCCAAGTGATTATGCAGCAAAACACCATCGCTTAAAACCGTGCCACGCGGCAAGACTAAGGCAATTCTGGTGCCTTTTTCAGTCGTGCACTTTCTATGTGCGCGGCAACGCTGCTCCCAGGTCAAAGTCAGGGTTTCGACAGGACCAATAGGTATCTGCACATCCGGCAATTTCTCAACGACAATTTCGTTAAAGCTCTGTTTGAGAGCATCGCGGGCAGCTACTGTTAAATCATCCCTTGTTGATTCGCTCATACAAGACCTCGCTTAAAATAAGAAATAACGCTGAGCCATAGGCAATACCTTTGCCGGCTCGCAGTAAAGCACTTCGCCGTCAACTGAAACTTCGTAAGTCTCAGGATTAACGTCGATTTTAGGCATGCCGCAATTAAGCTTGAGATCACGCTTACCAATATTTCGACAATTGCTGACAGCCACAACGGTTCGGCTCAAGCCGATTTGCTCGGGAATTTTATTGGCTACGCCAGCTGCCGACATAAACAGCAAATTAGTATGAGCTGGTGCTTTACCGAAATTGCCAAACATTGGACGCGGATAAACAGGCTGCGGCGTTGGAATAGAAGCATTAGGATCACCCATTTGCGCCCAGGCAATCATGCCACCCTTTAAAATCATCTCTGGTTTGACGCCAAAAAATTGCGGCTTCCACAACACAATATCTGCCCACTTACCCACTTCAATTGAGCCAATAATGTGAGATAAACCGTGAGTTATAGCTGGATTTATAGTGTATTTGGCAATATAACGCTTCGCTCTTTCGTTATCATTGCCCACTTTATCCTCGGGCAAATTTCCTCTTTGTTGCTTCATTTTGTCTGCAGTTTGCCAAGTGCGCATGATTACTTCGCCCACACGCCCCATCGCTTGTGAATCAGACGAGAACATTGAAATTACACCCATGTCGTGCAAAATGTCTTCAGCAGCCATTGTCTGAGCACGAATGCGCGACTCGGCAAATGCCACGTCTTCTGGAATAGAGGGATTAAGATGGTGGCATACCATGAGCATGTCCAGGTGCTCAGCTACAGTGTTGACTGTGTACGGCTTTGTCGGATTCGTCGAACTAGGCAGAACATTCGCGTAACTGGCGATTTTGATAATATCTGGAGCATGACCACCACCAGCCCCTTCAGTATGAAAGGTATGCAGAGTACGACCATTGATGGCTTTCAGCGTGTCTTCTAAAAAACCAGCTTCATTAATTGTGTCGGTGTGAATGGCCGTCTGCACATCATATTCATCACTAACGGCAAGACACGCATCAATGGCAGCAGGCGTCGTGCCCCAGTCTTCATGCAACTTCAAACCGCAAGCACCAGCTTCTATTTGCTCGCGTAGGGGTTCCCACTGACTATTATTACCTTTGCCAAAAAAACCAATATTTATCGATAAGCCCTCAGCACTTTGATACATGCGATGCAAATTCCACGCGCCAGGCGTGCAGGTTGTAGCGTTGGTTCCTGATGCCGGACCAGTGCCTCCGCCAAGCAATGTGGTCACACCCGATGCGATGGCAAAATCGCACAATTGCGGGCAAATGAAGTGAATATGCGTATCGATACCACCGGCAGTGACAATCATTTTTTCGCCGCCTATTACCTCAGTGCTTGCACCGATAATCATGCCCGGTGACACACCGTCTTGAATTAGAGGATTTCCCGCTTTACCGATACCCACAATACGACCATCGCGTATACCAATATCGGCTTTAACAATTCCCCACCAATCTAGAATTAAAGCGTTTGTAATGACCAGGTCGAGAGCACCGGACGCCCGAGTAGCGGCTGGATTTTGAGCGCAGCCATCGCGGATAACCTTACCGCCACCAAAAACGACCTCCTCTCCATAAATGGTGAAGTCTTTTTCCACTTCGATAAATAGCTCTGTGTCAGCCAAACGAACTTTATCGCCAACAGTGGGTCCGTACAATTCAGCATACTGGTGTCTTGATATTCTGAGCGTCATTTTTTCCTCGAAGCAGATCTGGTTTAACAGCGAAGGGTTTTCGTCATGACTGAAAGAGTCTGCTGTACAGGCTCTCATGGGCAAAACTGGCATACTCGTGCAATGGAGCAAAACTGGAAATCCCGTCGATACTTCGTCCAGCCGCTTGTTCTGTCAATTGAGCAATCAGTGGGCGCAACTTGACCACAATTTTTTGACCATCTGTGTGCCCTAATGGAATCAATCGCACACAAGCAGAAATCAATGATCCTGTAGAATTTTGTAAGTAAGCGCTGATTGCCGCCACCTCAGATACTCCTGCGCAAGCAGCCAACCAGCCAAAGACGACAGAATGGTGCAAGTCTGCTAAAGACGCAGTTTGATCAGCCACAGGCGACTCTGTTAGCCCTCGTAAATCCGTGACAAAATCCGTTTCTGTCGCTAACTTTAGTAGGCGGCTACCCATGCGCACAGATGCTTGACAGGTTTCTTTCGACCACTTGCTGGCAGTTAAATATTGATTGAGGAGCGACAATGACTCAATCTGACCAGTGGCACCTAAGCGATTAGCGCAACCACAGGCAATACCATCTTGAGTAGCGATTGATTGAGTCAGTAAGGTGTTGATAGCTTTTTCGGTAGAAACGGCATCAATTATGACGCCTTCTTGCACCCAGGTTTCAAGCCCCCAGGAATGAGAATAACCGCCAACTGGCAAGGCCGAATCAGACAACTGCATCAGCGCAAGCAGCGGTTCGGTCGCACTAAGCATTGTCGCAAAACGCCTTGACGTTTTTCATGGCTTGTGACTTCACGGCTTCATCATCAAGCCGACCTTCTACCAGACGATTAAACCCACTGACAAAACGAGTACCACCATAATTGACCAGTTCAACCTCGCTTGTTTGCCCGGGTTCAAAACGCACAGCCGTGCCAGCCTTAATATTGAGACGCATGCCGTAAGAAACTGCTCTCTCAAAGCGTAGAGCTTTATTCACTTCGAAAAAATGGAAATGTGATCCGACCTGGACAGGTCTATCACCAGTGTTTGTGACAGCCACCGAAGCAACGGTCCGCCCCTCATTCAGAACAATGTCACCTTCGCCTACGATTGTCTCGCCTGGTTTCATCACAAATACCTGCTAACGAATGGGACTGTGAACACTGACAAGTTTCGTTCCGTCGGGAAAAGTGGCTTCCACCTGCACAACAGAAATCATTTCGGCGACGCCATCCATGACATCAGTTTTACTGAGTACCTTCGTGCCTTCATGCGTTAACTCAGCCACACTTTTGCCATCCCTTGCACCTTCCAGAATGGTGAAGCTGATTAGTGCCATGGCTTCAGGGTAGTTAAGCTTCAACCCCCTCGCTCGGCGGCGCTCGGCAAGCTGCGCTGCCAGAAAAATCATCAGTTTGTCTTGCTCTTGAGGACTTAAATGCATTTTCTTCTTAATCTCTAGTTCCCGTATCCTAATAGATCGATTACCTTGCTCGTAGAGATGTTAAAAGGCATGATGCAAAAAGGACAAATTTAATGAAAACCGTTCGAGTGGGAATAGGTGGTCCGGTCGGTTCAGGCAAGACTGCCCTGGTCGAAGTGCTATGCAGGGCTCTAACGAAAGAATTTTCGGTCGCAGTCGTGACGAATGATATTTTTACAAGAGAAGACGCAGAGTTTTTAATTCGCAGCGGCGCCTTGCCACCAGAGCGAATTATTGGCGTCGAAACCGGTGGATGTCCTCACACCGCGATTCGCGAAGATGCGTCCTTAAACATAGATGCCTTGGAAGAACTGGAGCGAAAATTCAAGCCCGACGTAATCTTCCTTGAATCCGGCGGAGACAACCTGGCTGCTACTTTCAGTCCAGAGCTGGTCGACTCGTTCATCTATGTGATTGACGTTGCCGAAGGAGATAAAATCCCACGAAAAGGTGGACCAGCTATCAAAAAATCCGATTTACTGATCATCAACAAAATCGATCTGGCACCATATGTGGGGGCTGATCTTAGCGTGATGGAGCGCGACTCTAAACTTATGCGGGGCTCAAGACCTTTCATTTTTAGCGACCTCAAACATGGTCAAGGTGTCGACGAAATTGTCGAATGGCTTAAAGAAAATGTTTTGATGTCGGTACAGACACTTGCGTAATCTGGGACTGGCGAGGCTTTCCGTCAGTGCTGACGGCGGTTTGTCTACAGTTGTCGACCAATTTAGCCAGACGCCGCTGCAATTGCATCGCCCGCTTTATTTAGAAGGAGCCTCACATCCGACGGTTTACATCAAGACACCATCATCTGGATTATTAGGCGGTGACGAACACAAAATTGACGTTAATGTCGCATCCGGAGCCCAGTTAGAACTGCGAACTCAAGCAGCGACCCTGGTTTATCCAGGACGCTCTTTGCTGCAAATCAATCTTACGCTCGCAGACTCAGCACAACTCATTTTTTTACCACATCCAATCATTCTGGGAGCGGAATCCAGTCTCAGCCAAAAGGTTCGAATAAAACTAGGTAAGGACGCCACTTTAAGCTTTGCCGACACATGGTGCGCCGGACGCATTGGCATGCAGGAACTCTGGAAGTTCACTGACTACGAATATCAACTCGAGATTTTTCAAGAAAGCAAACTTACTTATCGTGAACACTGGCGGATTGTACCAGCCGAAGCACCGTTAGAACATCCTCTTTTGTGCGGAGATTACACTCACTTCGCTAGTTTTTACGAGTTTGGCAAATCAAAGAACCTGACTGCGCGCAAAGACTTCACCGATTTTAAGACGAAATCATTTGAAATCGAAAAGAGATGGTCGCTGACCAGAAATGGCAATGATATTCATAGAAGAGTCTACAAAGTGGACGAAAGCTGCTTATCGCTTTAGCACTGAATCAAATAGAGAAGGAGTGCTCGTCCCAGCATGGATATGGCACCGCACGAAGATCGGGAATTCTTTGACCGATAAGAGTGCACTTCTCGTCGGGAACCACAAGTAGAGTGAAAAATCGATGTCCAAGCGCCAGTTCACCCACGCAACGCTCCTGGGCAATAGACAAAAAACCAGTCAACCATTCCGGTTCTTCTTGAAAAAGCAAATCAGGGCGGATCATCTCAAAGACTCTGTCGCTGCCAGGGGGCTCTACCAAATACTCGAGGAACCCATCCCTCAGTGCATTTAAATTCCGACTTTCTGGACTGAGCGTATAACCAAACTGCTCCTCCCAATGCAAGAGTTTTCCCAAATCCGTAACTGCTGCAGATACTCCATTCGTGCAATTGAGTGAGTCAATAACGTAGCCCTGGCGACGCAGCCACTCCCGACACGATTTACGTTGAGGCTCATCGATAGTTGCTAATCCCCAATTTCCCGCGATAGCCATCACGTCAATCCGTCGCCAATCAAGATCTTCAAATGGCATTTGATGCTACCTCCGCGCTCACGCCCAATGAAAAGAAGCCTCCCTTCAGCTCTAGAGCTCATTCAAGATATCAGATCGTGCAATGAGCCCCCAGCAACACCGAAAATTCACAACAAATTATATTACCCGGGTAATATTGACAAAAGGGATTTTACCCGGGTAATATTACTTTTGTATTTATTCGAGGTTAATATGCAAACGGACTTGCCCATGGGCTGCACAGCATTCGCGGATGCGCAGCGAATTGGCACTGGCACAGTGGAAGAAGTTGCTTTGATGACAAAGCGCCTGATTGATCAGGGCTCAAAAGCGACCATCCTCATTTTTGACAACGAAAGCTCCGAGCCGATAGAAATTGACTTTCGCGGCACGGAGGCAGATGTCCGCAAGAGGTTGCAACGGCAATACAGTCTCACTCAGCCTGCGAGCACTTGCAAGGAGACCCATTCAACAGCCGATGAAACTATTGCTCCCAAAGGTCCAGGCCGCCCCAAGTTGGGTGTAGTGGCACGCGAAGTGACTTTATTGCCAACTCACTGGCAGTGGCTCAATAGTCAGCCCGGTGGCGCATCTGTTGCTTTACGCAAATTAGTGGAAGCGGCTAGAAAAGCCAATCAAAACAAAGACCGCCTGCGTTGTGCGCAAGAAGCAACATACCGATTTATGTCGGCAATGGCTGGTAATTTTGCTGGATTTGAAGAAGCGACTCGAGCCCTTTTTGCGGCCAGACTGAACGATTTCGAAGAGAGCACCAAGGCATGGCCAGCAGATGTACGAGAACATGCAATGAAAATCTCTAAAGATTGCTTCGCACAAAGCTAACAAGGTCTAGAAATTTTATGAACAAAAAAACGAGACAACATTTTTCCACTGTGACACCACGGGAGCCAATTGTAGGCAACTCTCGTGCACTGCTGGTGGAAGAAAACGTCTATGTGACTCGAGCTATCTAATTAATAAGTCGAATGTCAGCCGCTCCGTTTTCGACAGCCCTAGAGCGACGATTCGATGCGATAACTTGAGAAAATTTCGCAACCGCAGCATTTTCGCTCCTAATCTTCTGGCTCGTTTTAAAAGCAGCGCGATCATGACCGACGCAACAGCAGGAAATGAGCTGCCGGATTTGTACCGTCGGACAGCTCACTGCAGGCAGACACAGGGCGGGCAGCAGATTTACTATTTCAATCCAGATGATTTGCATTCTGACCGAATTAATCCGATTGATCTGGTCACTTCAATCGACCAGGCGCAAAACGTCGCCAATTTGATTGTTCAGAATACGTTGAAGAAATTCTCTGGAAGTGATCCCATCAGGGAGACCAGCGAGCGCCATTTGCTTACAGCTTTGATTTTGCATGTGGCCGGGGAGCGTGGCAATCTGGCCATGGTTCGCGAGCTAATGCGCGAAGGACCAAGCGCCATGGGCGAAATTCTTCACGAAAGCAATAATCAAGCCGCAAAAGACGAATACGAAGCTTTCTTCAAAAATAGCTCTGCGGGTTTTAGAAACGGCGTCACGAGCAGCTTGATGCAGCGTCTCAATTTATGGGTCAATCCAAGAATTATCGCTTTAACTGAGACAACAGACATTGATTTAGAAAGTTTGTCGCAGCAGCTTTTCACTTTTACATGGCGGTGCCAGCACAAAAAACGCATTTAAAACCACTGTCAGCGCTTGTCTTCAATTTCATTTTGGGTCAAGCACTGCAAAGGCACTTTTTGCATCCGTTATTTTTGAGCCTGGATGAATTCACTAACTTTGACTACATTCCAGCAATTGCCGAGAAATTGACGAAAATCAGCGATTCACTGGGGCAAAAAACAGAAGTCGAACGCAAAGTCACAAGCAGCGGACAGATAGTTGAAAGACAATTTGGACGCCCATTACTTGATCCTAACGCCGTAATGGCAATTCGAGATGGAGTGGCAATTGCGCTCACGCCAGCAACTCCGCCCATCATGGTGCAGTGCTTTACCTGGAAGGACCATGAATCTGCCACAAAGAATCCACCTCCAGAAAGGCGAGAATTGCATGTCGATGAGTCGTTAAAGAAAACGTCAAAGCACAGAGATGCAACTGCTAAGTCAGCACCGGTCAAAACAGAAGAACCAGATCCAAGTCGTTGAGCACTCTATACGATGCAAAGATGACGCAGCTGTATTTGACTGGCATAGCTGTCACTGGACTGCTCTAAAATGAATAAAGTGGTCTGATGTAATCGATTGCATCAAATATTACGATTCTTGCCTGTGGTAAAAAGAGAATATCTACTGCAATGAGCCTGAAAGAAGGCATGGGTGGCTCAGACACGACAATCAAAACTACTTGGCTAGACTAATCGCGCGAGCATTCAAATCTGAAGAAAATCTGTGATTTTTGATGTGCTAAAACTGTATCGCAGCGCAATCGTTTGAGCCCTCGAGGATTTGTTCAATATTTTTCGCGATGAATTCAATCGTCTCAAACCGCTGGCTG
>JARLHI010000059.1 GCA_031292355.1 Candidatus Obscuribacterales bacterium | reverse complement strand
TTGAAAAAAATCGTTGCAAATTCCTCAGACCATTTTAACCCAAGGCGTAATACTAATAATTGCAGATAAGTGATTTCTTGACCATCGCTCTTAAGAAGTGAGGTATCCAGATAGCCTTTAATTGCGCTTAAAAAAGCTCTTAAACGTTGCGGGTTCGCCGCAAGACGCAAATACAAGGTTAAGCCTTGTGCTTGTGATTCCAACATACATTGCAGTAGCGTTTTATTTTCAAACGCGGGAAGTTGATATTCACATAGCCAATATCCAGGCCCCAGGTTATCAAGAACCGTGCATAATGTCGTAAAAACATCACTTTTGCCGGGCTCAAAGGTTGATATATACGGTGGTATCACTTGCTGTTTGCTAGTAGCAACTGCCTTTTTTTTCTTGCTTGGCACAGGGGGTACTTCAGTGCCTACTGGCACTGCTGCTGCAGCTGCTCCGGCAGTAGCAGCAATTGAAGCTTTGCTTGAAGCGCCCTCTCCGGCTTTTATCTTTTGTATGACCTCTAAATAGAAGGCTGCTGCTTCATAAGGTTTTTGCAAAACGTGTTTGATGTACAAATCTGCATGTTGTTGCGTCAGCTCAAACTGAACAGATAAATTATCTCGTGCTTGCTGAGGATGTTGATTGAGAATCAACGTATTGATGGTTGCAATCCATTCCTCATCAGTACTGACTTCAATGTGAAGTTCGGGTGCTTTTTGTTCTTTCATGCCATGACATTGATACACAAACCATTGGTAAAAATACTGCAAATCATGAGCGAGACCTTCTGCTCCACAATAAATATACACTTCGCCCGCAGCACGTGAGAGCGCAACATACAATTTTCGCAAGAGCTCAAGCCCTTCTTCAATCTGCAAAGGCGTTGCTTCAGTCGGAAGATGCTGCCAAGGTTTAAGAGGCGAATTAATCGAAATGCCTCTTTTTTGCATCTCCCGACTCAGTGGCCTTAATTGAGTCAGCACTCGTTGACTCAAATAAACCCATACCCTTGGAAATTCTAGTCCATGGGCATTCATACTGGTAAATGCAGTTTGCGTACCAATTTGTTCGGCCGCTTGCTTGACATCGTGTTCATCCAAGGCAATCGCAGCAACGCCTGCATCTTGACTAAATTTTTGATACTTTTCATCATACGCTGTGATTAAATGAACGCTGCATGCCTCTGTGGAAGAGGACAGCGAACTCATTGTGCGATAACTGTGTTTATCTGGTACCCCACCACGCAAACTGTCGTATAAACAAAACACCTGCTCTGCAAGCCGTGCAACATCTGGCGGTAACCGATAACTGGTCTCTAAGGTCCGAATGTGAAGCAGTAAGCTCTCGTTAGACAACATATGAAAAAAGGGCTGCATCACGGTCAAGGGGGAAATGTTCAAAGACTTATGTTTGGTGTTTTGACGACTATCACCAAAATAAATACACTGGGAATCAGGTACAGCGCGCCATACATTCATTAATTCCTGCGTACTGAAAAGTTGTCCCTCATCAACAACCGCTAAACCAAATAAAGCCTCTTGATCGAATCGACCAAATGCTGAAAACTTCGCATGATATTGCTTGTGCTCTTCTAATTGCTTGAGGTATTTCATGTAAAGCCGATAGAGTTCGGCCCTTTCCTCGAGCAAGACCACACTTTGTTGTTGTCCAATACCTTGGTAATAAGACTCACCGTACGGCCGGTTGTGCTTGCTATCATCATTTAATAACATGGAGGCTAAACGAAATTCTTGATAAAAACGCCGCCTTTTTTCTTCATCACCTATGTGTTTAGCCAGAAAACTTAGGCAATGCGCATCATCAACCGCCGTCTGATGCTGCTCTTCTTCAAAATACCATGTTGTGAATTCATCACTACTTTGTATCACAAGCCGAACATTGGTCGTCGGCAACAAATACACTCGGCGCCAGGCTTGCCATTCCCGAGTGATGGTGTGTTTTAAACCTTCATTTTCTGCAGGAACAAGATAAAGCAACTTCAATAAAGAAGCACCTTGTCCAGATTGCTCATGAGCCAGTGCGCGTGCTTGTAACTTGGCAAGCGATAACAACGTTTTTCCTGAACCAGGAGGTCCTACAACTATTGCAGGATAAGACATGTCGTTAAAAACAGTTTCTTGTCGTGGATTGAGCGACAACCAACGAGATTGATGAAAGACCTGCGACGACTGAAACTCAGCCTCTTCTATAGCAACCTCTTGTTCAATGTCAGTTATCGTCGTACTTTGACCAAGTTGGGAAATCTCGTCTAGCGTGAGCGGATGCCAAGTTAATGCTTTTTTATACTCATGATGAAACGCTATCGACCTTAAAACATAATATACTTGCTTTTCATGCTCGATCCGCTCAAATATCAGACGATGCGTCCCGCGTTCAACATCAAATGCATGCGTGTATACCGTTTTTAGATCAAACGTCTTTTTCACCAAGCGCAACGGAGCAGCAAAAAGACGCTCTATCGTTTCTTGCATCCGGGCTCGGTCGCCAAAATAAGGTTTAAGCAGCGTGTCCCAATCTGCAAATCGAACAAATCTAAATCG
>JARLHI010000058.1 GCA_031292355.1 Candidatus Obscuribacterales bacterium | reverse complement strand
GCAACGTCTGCCGTCATTCTTGGAATTTAGCAAAGAAAGTTGCAACGTCTGCCGTCATTCTTGGAATTTAGCAAAGAATGTTGCAACGTCTGCCGTCATTCTTGGAATTTAGCAAAGAAAGTTGCAACGTCTGCCGTCATTCTTGGAATTTAGCAAAGAATGTTGCAACGTCTGCCGTCATTCTTGGAATTTAGCAAAGAATGTTGCAACGTCTGCCATCATTCTTGGAATTTAGCAAAGAATGTTGCAACGTCTGCCGTCATCTTTGAAATTGATGATCGACCACTTGCGCCCTTGCTGCAGAACTACTTAATAGCACCACAAGCGGTGTGACTAAGTGCTCAATGATAGCCCTGACGACGGGTTTAAATCCTTCCGCGTGCACAAAATCTACCTCAACAGCGCAAGGTTCTCCGAATCATTCACCTTTGACATTACTTCGCAAGATTCGCAAGATTCGAAGATGGCAAGATTGTTATTGAGCTAACCTAGCGAAGGCCGCGTCGAATTCCGCTATACCTGGCTTCAATTTTGCATCAGCCTTGGGACCGTTCATGACTCGATGAATGTACATAAGTAATTCGTCTTGAGTTCGTTGATAAACCACGGGATTCCTTTCAGCTCCTGATTCGGTGAAGAAGTTTGAGGTTGGCAGATCGGATTTATTCCAGTTTTGAAGCATCAATCGAGCCGCTGAATTTCCTGCCAGATTATCGAGTTCAATGGCGGCTGGCATCAACTTCTCGCCAGTGATACCGCCGTAATAGAGAAATGAAATCTTGTCCAGAAGTTTTCGAACATCTGGTGGTAACTCACGATCTCTTTCGGTTCGCCTTAAAGTAAGAATATTGTCTTGAATTAGTTGCGATTCGGACTTGCTTAGCTTTTCGGCGCTCAAAGCTGGGTCTGTACCTGGTGCCAGAGCCAGTAGTTTCTTCTCCACTGCAGCCTTCGTTGTCGCGAATGCACTTTGTTCAGCCGGTACATTTGAGGACGTACTTACGAGGCTTAGAAGGTCGTGCACCGCAGTTAGTTGCTGAGCCCGAGGAATAGAATCATATTTTTCGGAGGCTAGCTTGTCGTTTGCCGCTCTGTTATCGAGCAATGTCTGAAAATCGTTCTTCTGGGCGAAACGGAGAATATTGCCTAACTCTTGGGCCTGGATAATGGGACCAATATCTGAGTCCAGATTTAGGGCGTGAATTCCTCGAGCCAGATCGCGCCGTGAGATTCCTACCTTGGTGGGTTCATTCGAACTACTGAAGTCCTTCATCAGTGCGTCAGAGAAGTTGCCCTTGTTTTCAGTATAGTGTTTTTTGGTTGGGTCACTATCTGGTTTAGCCTTGTCTGCATCAACCATAGTGAGCAGCTCAGACGTAACAACTGGTCCTAGAGATTTCACCATCGCAGCCTTCTCTGTGAGCTCGCGGGCGTGCGACGGAGATGTTTTTGCTGCTGCTGCCGCCATTTCATCTAGTCTATTTGCAATTGGTGCAGGTCTGGTTAGATTATCCAACGTACTTAGCATCAACAGCTGGTTGTATCCAATTGCAGTCGATGCGCCGACACCGGCGGGATGAAAGTCTTGACGTGCCGTCTTTTGGCCCGGAGCCGCAAGTTTTTCAGGCAGGTTGGACCAGGTGTCGTGTGTCCCCCAGCCGCCGTCTTCAAAGGCATAAATCTTATTCACGATCTGGTGCACGGTGTCAGGTTTAAGTCCGTACGTCCCACCAACGCGGAGTGCTTCTTCGGCATACCTTCGTTTGAAGCTTGCTTCATCGGTCTGCTGCAGGTCGAAGTCCGGTCTGGTTTTGTCACCAGAAGCTAGCCGCTGCAATTGTTTAGAGCTTGCAAGCAGGTCATTGATCGAGGGATTGGGATCGCCTTTCTTCGCAGGCGTTCCACTTGGTGCATTGATCTCGAAACCCGGCGGCAGTTTCGGATTGTCTGGTCCTCTGTAGACTGGCGGTTGCAAGTCCGTAAACCCACGCGGTTGAGCCTTCTTCAATGCGGATAGATCGTCCCAGTATTTGTTTTTTTCTTTGACATAAGACCCGTGGCTTTTGTCGTACTCTTCCTTGAGTCGAACATATTCTGGTGGCAAGATCTTCTGTTTGTCCACAGGCTGTGCGCTCGCTTGTTTTTCACCTGCACTTAATGGTGAAAAAGGGCTCCCTGTCTGTGCTCCGTTGACCGCGGTAGGAACGGAATCAAAAACAATAGGATCCTTTGCTGATGCAGTATACGGGTTGCTGATTCGAGCCGCCGTCTGTTTACGAAGGTCATCCCATACGTCATACAAGGGAGAAGTTCCGCTAGTTGGTTCATTGGTCTTTTTCTTTTCGTTTTCAAAAGAACGTTCCGCCACAGCGAACTCTCCTCAATTGTTGATCGCGCCAATTAGCTCAGGTTACACAGACCGATTGACATCAGAATGACATAAGTGGAAGGACTGGCATCAAAGGAACTATTCCACCACCTGGCACATCCCCACGGAGGGGCGTAGTAACGCACAAAAAAATCCGCTAAAATTTGGCGATTGCAGTCTATGTGAAACATTCTATGAGTGTCAGCAATGATGGCATCAGCATATTGAAAAGCCAGGGGAAAGAGGGGGCCTTAGGAAGGCGCGATGGAATGAGAGCTGCGCCGATGATGAACGCTGCGTCGTCGATCTTGCATCAGCTTTGAGGCTGCCGGAACGGCATGCAATTGCGCTACGACGAGGGAACGCCACTAACCTAAAAGCTATTGCTTTGAAAAACTAATCAGCCTAAAATTCGATACGTCTTAGGAATTCATGGAATTCTTTTTTACGGATTAGAAGAAAAGAAAAAGTTTTATCCAGGCCGTCTTGATGAGACGGCCATCAACCCAAATGGCGGCTTGCTTAGAAATGCGCACAGCGATACGTTATTTCGGAAATCGCTTTAGACTGAGAATGCAGGGCGCGGTTGCGCTAGCTCGCTCTGATTAGGCAACGAGGTAAGCATGATCAAATCAAAATCGAAAATGCACATACAGCTGCCCTGGCGATGCGTTGTACTTCTCATTTCATTTTGCGCTGTTGTGAATGGCGTTTGTGCAGAAAACACTTTGACGATTCCCAAAGACACCATATTATCTATCGTAATGCAGTCCGATGTATGCAGCGATCCACTTAGCAGTCCGGAAGCATTTTCTGCTGCAACATGCGAAGACTTGATGGTAGATGGACACGTTGCGTGGCCCAAAGGCTCAAAAATTGCTGGCAGGATTATTCGCAACGAGTTCCCTGTGCGTCATATGGACCGCAGCGTTGGTATGCGCTTGGTTTTCAATTCCATCCAAACTCCTCAAAGCGGTGCTCAGAAACCGCTTAAGGTTTGTCTCGTCGCCCATGGTGGCGTTATCAATTTTTGGCGCGGAACGGACAAAATACAGGTGGATACGTTGACTGAAATGTCGTGCGGAGGGTTGCTGGGACCATCGACAGCACCTATATCGACAACAGCATCAAAAGAGTCGAAGCCACAACTTTTATATGGAGTCGAACGTAAAGACATTTATCGATCATCCATAGTGCTTGTGAAAAAAGGCAGAATTATAGATATAAAAGCTGGCGATATCACTAAAATTCGGTTATTAGAAGACTTCAGATTCAATGAATGAGAAAAATGACTACTCTTCCGTCAGAAAGGATTTTGAAGTGCGATTGCGATTTCTAACAGCCGACGAAGGTGGACGTAAGACTGCATGGGTCAAACAAGGCTACCGCTGCGATTTCTCTTACGAGAACGAGCTCGATGCAGCGTTCATGATTTGGCCACTGTTTTTAGATGAACATGGCGAACCTCTGGCAACGAACACGACCGTGCAGACGATGGAACCGGTAAATGCTCAAATGGTCATAATTAACGACGAACTACGCGTTACTGAGCATCGCCAGCGCATAGAAACAGGGATAAAATTCTTTCTGCGAGAGGGGCATAAAATAGTCGCTGAAGGCGTTGTTACTCGCATTTTAGATCTATTTACCGATTGAGTATTGAGTGTCATGAGCAGGGCGATCAGATCAAAGTGATTCCAATTTGGATAACTTCGTCAATACAGGGCCAGGTGTTGAAAATTTGCAGAATTTATGACAAAACTTGCGCGCCCACTCTCGAAAAGAAAAAAAACAAGTTGGTTGGTTGTCCAACCAATTTAAAAAAAAGAGATTTTCTGACATCAAGGACCTTATAAATGCCGACTCTTTTATTTGCTTCTGCACAAGCCAACAATAGAGGTATCTGAGTTACAAAGTCCGACGAGCTAACTTTTATCCAGCAGTAAGTTGTATGATGCTAGCCAGATGAGAATTCTCCTTATTTTCGTGAACGCATTAGCTATCATTGCCACCACATTATCGATGGCTGGCAGCGTGGCGGACTATGGAAATATTGCTGAACTCTGCGCAAGTGTTCGACTAGCATTAATCATTGTTTTGATAGTCGCTGCGCTCATAGCGGGCTTGTTGAGAGCACAGAGAACAGTGATTTCGATGAGCGCGCTTACTATTATTTGCTTCCTTTCACTCACGCAGTTTTTTCCTGCCAACAAAACAAATTCTGCACCTGCTGGCACTCCGATTCGAATTCTCGAAATGAATCTGTGGGGAGGTCGAAACCACAGTAAAGACGCCATAATCAAGGAAATCAAATTACAGGATGCAGATCTGATTTGCATGTCTGAGATTACAGATTCTTTGCTGTCAACTCTAAAGAATGCTCTACCCAACTACCGATACGTCATCGCAGAACCCAGATATGGCGGAGTTGCGCTTTTCAGTCGCATGCCACTTCGTGAATCGTCGATAGAACATTGCAGCAATGCGCAGCGTTCCCGAATTGTGGCACTTGTGTCGAAGAACAACGTAACAATAAAGGTGTTGTGCGTGCATCCGAAAGTCCCCATTAAAACGCAAGAGCTTCGCGACAAAGAACTAGCAATAATTGCATCCGAACTTCAGCATTCAAAAGAACCAGTAATTCTGGTTGGAGATTTGAATCTCACACCTTTTTCGTACCATTTTAAAAAGCTTCTGGAAGACGCAAATTTGCTCGACTCGGAAAAAGGATTTGGTATATTGCCGACCTGGAATGCCTTCATGCCGCTCTCTCTGCTGCCAATAGACCATTGTTTAACATCACCAAGTTTTTCCACAACCAATCGAAAACTAGGGAACGCCATCGGCTCTGACCACTTTCCACTCGTCGTAGACTTGGTTTATACCGGACAATGACGATCAACACGTTCTGTAGTTAAATCTGGAGAAACTGAATGCAGGTCTATATGTTTGTCACGACCCACTACACGATGGGTGCGTCGATATTCGATGTTTTAGCTTTTATCTTAAATCAGAATGCACCGAATTTTGGGTCGGCGGTCGAAGAACTAAAACTTCATCCTCACTTCGATGACTTAGAGAATTTTGTACCGGGCGGCGATCAAGTTTTTCAGGATTACAAAAAGAGGTTAGCTTCATTACCGAGCATAAAATTTTCGCGAGTCAATAAGACTTTAACTTTAAAGTATCAAAGCAAAATATGTATGGGAGCCGAGTTGTACGGGAATCCTATGCAACGGCTTTTCGACCCGCAGATTGAAAACAAACATTTTTTCGAAATTGAGAACGAGAGTAGTTTGTTAAAAGCCTTTTGCCTTGAACTCGCGCAGACTCTTCCAGTTTTGCAAAAAACTCTCAAACCGAAAGACGACTTTGATTTGCCGGGATTTATGGCATGGACTGCAGGCAGAGTGGAAGTGCTTCCGAAGGAGAACCAAGAAGTTTCTGAACTTTTATCGCGCATATATTTGCCAGCAGAGGAAGTGTTTGATGCGCCAAAACGTAGCTACTTGAACTCTATGAAGCTGGATGAGTTTTGGGCTGCAATTGACCTTGTTGATGCGAATGCCCTTGCGGAGGAAGACGAAGAGAGCGCAGTTCAGCCAGTTATAAAACACTTGAAGAGACTTTCTGCCGATAAAATTAAGAGCTTCCACAATCATATGAGCAATGCACTATATGCGCTCGACACGGAAGAACATTACAAAGCTGCCACGCAGCCACATTCAGACGATGGCTTTCTCTATTTGCGTTGTTATGTACTCGCGATGGGGCGTAACTGTTATCATGAAGTGCTTGCCAATCCTTCGCAGATGCCCAAAGATTTTTCATCTTGTGAATATCTTTTGAATGTCGCCGCGGAAGCCTGGGCTGAAGTAACGAAGGACGACCCTTTAAATTTTGACAGTCAATTTGCAGAAAAAAGCTACGAGACTGGCAGCAACGCAGCGGCATGGACTTAGTTGATTCAGATGGACGGACGTTAACTTCGCAATCAGTTCGAACTAGCGCCGATGATGACCGCTGCGTTGACCTTGCGCCACATGTGAGTCTGGTGGAACGGCATGTAGCTGCGTGCGCATCTGGATATTAGGATATGCTAGAGGAACCGGCAATTTTCCGAATTCTAAAGCCTTCTAAAGCGCGATTACATATAGAGACAGCAATGATTATGAAGCGTGGTTTTTCAAAATCAAATGGGGCGGAAATCAAAAGATTAGAGGCTTTACTCTCCTACAATCCAGAGGATCTTAAGTCTAGGCAATCTCTTATGTGCCTCTATTATTGTTGTTCGTATCCAAATAAGTTGGGACGAATCGTTCGAAAAATCTTCGGCAATGACCAATTTATTACGAAACCAAGGGCTCGTCTACATTTTCATGCTAAGTGGATCATAGAGAATGCCCCAGACTCGTCAGTGGCCAACTATTTAAAAACGTTTTCGTTCGACTACGGCAGCCCAAAGTTTTACAAAGAATGCAAACAACTTTGGCTTGAACTTTTAGATAAAAAGCCTGGCGATAGTCGTCTTTTGGAAAACGCGGCTCTGTTTTTCTCAAGGTCCGACGTGGAACTGGCCGAAAGTCTTCTTTTGCAAGCCCTAGAATTAGAGCCCGAAAATACAATTTTGGCGGAAGAACTGGACTATGTTCAAGCCTATCAGACCAATGATCAAAAAAGGACGTTGCAAAATAGGATACGTTATTTTAAGCGGATAATTGCCGAAGCACCAACACCAAAGGTAGTGGCATCTTTTACCAAGCTGCTAGAAGAGTATGAAGACAAGTTTGAAAAACTATCTCGAGAGTCGCCATGATTAAGCTTTGCTCGTAGAGCCTCTGGCTGATGCTCATGGTCATTCGGATGTCGCGAACAATAACTCAAACTGTCGAAAAGAAACTGTCGGCGTTAAATTGATTCAACGATTTCGAACTTTAAACACTAGCTAACTCTCAGGCACCTCCGAGGCACCGGAATCAAGTGGGCATGATTTCGGTGGTTGCCAGTGCGGCATCATTGAAAAGCCTGGGGAGAAAATCGGGAGTGATTTGTTCTGCCAGCCCGTGTATATCCGCTCGATGGCACCACAAACTGATGCGTCAACGAAAACACTCAAAATCGGGAGCCTCATCATTTGCAATTTGCTTGAGCCAACGATTTCTCGTTGATGCTTTGATCTTTCTTTTGAAATTCATAATCAGCTCGACTATCGAATCTCTTTCACCCTCATCGAATAGCTCTCTGGCAAGACGAAACACAACATTTTGAGGCTCGTAGCCACGTTTCATTTTTAGCATCAATGTGATTGCCAAATTACGATCACCTTCTTTCAATGCAACTAAGCCCAAATATGCATCAGCCATTTGAGTGCAAGTTGTCTGATTCCAGTTTCGTAGAATCTCACCGCACCAGCGCACAATGCGATAACGTCCCAGGCTCAAGGCTGCGTCAGACACGTATTCACATGTCATAAATGGTGCGCCTCCAGGTTCTGCCTGGAGCGAGCGAACGCCCACGTCAACGATTCGTTCGCGAATTTTGTTCTTGTATAAAGTGGGCGCCCTCCATATCTCAGTGTTGTAATGAATAATAAATGTTCCCAACCATCCCGCACTTGGTTGTAGTGCATAAGCGCGTTCGGCTAAATCTGAGGCAGTTTCAATGTCATTCCACGCAATGAATGATGCTGCGTTGCCTAATATTGTCCCGTCCGTAGGAGCGACTGCGACTTGTTCGAGCCATGCCTGTCGCAAGACTGCAAACGTTTTTGGCTTGAAAGAATGGCCACACGTCGTCAGCCGACGCCCAAGGTAGCCGCTAGTAGATGGCTGATTTTCGATGAACCATAGAATTTGCTCGGCTAATTTGGACTCAGCGTTCTCGTGCTTGAGATAGTTACCTGCGTATTGGCTGTAGTAGGCAAGCAACTGGACTCTAACATCCAGGTTTGACTCGTCTAAAGAAAGTTGTTTTTCGAATGACGCTACTGCGGTTGGTGACAGCTTAGGGACTTCCCGTGCTAGAAGAAACCACCGCCACTCTTCTTCTGTCATTGACGGATTAGGTTTCATCTTTCTCCACTCATGGGGCCTGGTTTAAATATAGCGGATCTGATCACCCTCATTGAAGTTGCACGCGAGAGTTGCATTATTTAGACCGGACAGAAAACCATTCGTTGTCGATTAATGATGAACATTCAAAAAAAAGTCGTTGCTGCAGAACAGGTGCTTTTAGCACCACAAGCGGCGCTACTGTTTTGCTGCATCAGGTAAATCTTTCCTGCTTTTCAAGTGTTCAATGATAGCCATGGCGACGGGTTTAAATCCTTCCGCAGGCAGAAAATCTGCTTCAAGAGCACAAGGCTCTCCTAACCATTCGCCTTCGGCATTATTTCGCAAGATTCGCAGATGATACGTCTCGGGAAGAACTTCAACGCTAACAGAAACACTGATAGTCAATATTGGGTAACAGCTACGCTTTGATTGCGATCTTCGAGTTCAACATATGAGCCATTGGGCAGCACCTCTCTCAAGGTTACGTTTAGTGCCTCTAACATCAATTTACCGTCCTCACCAACGAAAGATATGTCAAAAAAACCAGCACCTATCTCGTGACCGGCCCAGCGTCCTAGATATTCGGACTCCAGAATTTGTTCTAGCAGATCTTCAATCTCATTGCATTTTAAGTACTCATCGCTGTCGCCGAATTCACCGCCCAGTTTTATATGCACGCGAATTTCTTCAATGGCCTCTTCGTCTTGTTCTTCTGTCTCTGGCGCAGTGACGCTTGCTGCGCCGTTTTTGAATTTCAGCTCAGACAAGTCGGCGAATTTCTTTGATTGTGCTTGCAAAGCTCTATCGACAACAGATAAATCTGATTTACTAAATTCGAAGACTTTGCCTGTGTTGCCTCTCTTTAAACCAACTGCTTTTTCCAAAGCAATGTCGTCGGTGCGAAAGGCTTTGAGCATTCTATGCTTCTCGATCCATGAAAGACTTGCGGGAGTGAGATTTTTCATATTGAAAATCAAAAGCTCTTCTAAATTCTCAGCATCACTGACTTCAGCTAAATTTGCAAGACACTTAAGACCGCTCAAACTAAGTCGTCGTAACTTCTTCGAGTTGATCAGAGAGCTAAGTCGTTCAAGCTTGGTGAGGCCAATCAGATTAAGATACTCCAAGTGCTGAAGCTCTGAAACATCCGGCATACTGACCAATTTAGGCAATCGAGCCAATCCCAAATACTTTAAGCCTGACAAAGTAGAAATCGCGGCAACATCAGTTACCTTGCTGTCTGCTATCACGAATGATTGCAATGATGGCAGCGAACTCAAAGAACTAAGGTCTTTTACTGACACATCGCTGAGCATCAGGGCCTTTAAGCTAGACAATTTTGAGAAACGTGACAGGTCCTCATAGTGTCCTCCGAGCCTGAGAGATTGCAAACTATTAAAGTGCTCCAGGGCATCCAACGATGGTTTAACGACTTTTGAGCGAAAGTGGAGTTCCAGATGAATCAGATCCTTTGAAAGACTGCGCAAACAAGTCAAATCAACAAGCTGGTCGATATCGATACACAGCCGACTAAGATTGCAAAAATGTTTGAGAAATCTGAGGTCATTACCGTTGTGCCAACCGCTAATTCGCAGCGTTGCCAGGGGTGCTCTCTGCATGGCATTTGCGATTTGCACATATTGATCAACTGGAAGATCCACTGGCGCAAAAACCGTTAACGTTTCTGGTCCTATCTTTTGAAGTTGATCTGCGGTAAAAGGCTGGCTGACACACCACTGATACTGATTGAAATCTTCGAAGGCCAGCTCTTCGTTTGTGAGTGGATGAAAGTGTGGAGCTAACGGCGGATCGATGAGACTTAAAGTCGGCTCAAAATTTATCAATGAGAATTCAATTTTGCGAAGCGGGTAATTGTTCGCCAGCAGTTTTGCAGCGCTGTCATCGAGTTTGTATTTTTTGCAAGCGGCAATGATGATTTCAGCTGCGACACCAGTTTGAAAATCCAAAAACTCGCTAGGTGTCATCTGCCAAAAGTCCGCCAGGTAGATTTTTCGCATGCCCCACAAGCGCCCTTCGAAAACTTTCAATCTCACTTCTGTTCCTGGATCCCAAAAGTTTGATACCTCAAGCCAGAGAGCAAATCCTTTGAGCTTTGTTTTTACGAAAAAATCAGCGCTAAGCAAAACTTTAGCCATACGATTCAACAATTCCTGATAGTTCTCAGGTGAATGATGGATGCCTGCAGGGTGACCTTCTGAAAAATCTACGGCTGCGCCGCTGGGTGGAAGAAGAATGATCGGCATATGCAGACTTAGCCTGTCAGCAATATTTGCGTCAGAAATTTCTGAATCTAAACTCACTCACAGAACTCCAACTTTGGGCGATGCACGTCCCATCGTGCGATTTCATTTGCTGCATCAATTAATATTCACAATGTTTGTCGATTATAGTGCATGTTAAATACGATTGGGAAAGATCGCCTCTCTCTGATTACGGAACTGTGCTGCAGGACGCAACCTTCAGGCACAGTTTTTTTAGATGGCGCTACGTGAGAAAAACGCCTGTTTTCCCCATTAGGTCTACTATAATCAACTGAGCGCCCTGTTAGTCTTAGCAAACATGCTACAGCCACTTGTAAAAACTAATGCCGCGCGCTCAAAAACTTAGTGTGTAGTCGATGAATAAGCAGTCCGATTTAGCGCAGAGACTTAAGAACCACGTTTACACCTTGGCAGGCGACATCGGTGCGCGCAGCCTAACTAACTCTCCGGAAAGTCTGCACAGAGCGGCTGGATACATAGAGCATACGTTTCAGTCTTACGGTCTTCAATCTCATAGAGAAGAGTTCGACGTCGAAGTTTATACTCAGAAAAACAGAAAGATAACAGCTGACTCCATCTCATTCGAGTCAGTTAATCACTCGAGCTGGAACGTTGTCGTTGAACTTCCAGATGACACGAACTCGGGCGAAGTAGTTATTGTTGGGGCGCATTACGATTCCGTTTATGATTGCCCTGGTGCCAATGATAACGCCAGCGGTGTTGCAGCATTGCTCGAAATTGCAAGAGAATTGAAGGAGCGCAAGATCGGAAAGACTCTGAGGTTTGTGGCTTTTACAAATGAGGAACCGCCATTCTTTCGAACTGCTCAAATGGGTAGCTTTAGACATGCACAGAGTTGTTCTGCGAATAATGAAAGAGTGGTGGCAATGATTTGCCTGGAAACTATAGGCTTCTACACAAAAGAGCTCAATTCGCAGAAGTATCCACATCCGCTACTGAAGCTAATTGCACCTTCCGTTGGTGACTTTGTTTCGTTCATTTCAAATTTTGATTCATCGAGCCTTTTGAATCAATGTCTTAAATCTTTTCGCCAGACATCAGCATTTTCGGCAAAAGGTCTTGCTCTGCCGATGTCTTTGAAGGGAATACAATCGTCTGATCATGCAAATTTTTGGAAGTTTAAATACAAAGCAGTGATGGTCACTGACACCGCGAACTATAGATACCCTCATTATCACGAACTGGAAGATACACCTGATAAACTAAACTACGAATCTATGGCTGAAGTTGTATCAGGGCTGGCGTCAATGGTTTACGGACTTTGTCGGTGAAGGAATGGCGTGCCGACAGGTCTTGCGTTTTCCCTGGCGCCTGATCGCCAACGGCATTGGCTTTCTAGTTATTTTTGGAAGTCAGCAGTTGCACGCCAAAACTGCAGAAATGCTCCCTCTGCCAATTTGGGGTAAACTCTGCTAAAACTTCTAATCTGATTTCAAGGACACAGCAAGTGCTCTTAAAAAGACGGCATTCATTTGCGATACTGCTTTCGGCGATGCTATTTCTTCTGCAATCCTGCGCGACTGCGACGCCGATTGACGAGCAAATCAGTCAAGCCAAACCGTTGTTCACAATTAAGATTGAGCGAAACAAAGATCTTCCGCCGTCCGGTGGTGACGACTCGAGCCTCGATAAACTCATGCCTGACGAAATCGAGCAGCCAGTTCTTACTCACATCCGTTTCGACGAGTTGCTGGCAAGCTCCATGCTCAAAGCCCGGCCAGGTCAATCTTTGATTGGAATAAAAGATCACACAATTTCCTTCAAAAACCCTGGCGGTCAGAAGTTTGAGATTCTTACAGAAACCACTTGGGCTGACTGCAAAGACATGCCCGGGAACAGAAAGGTGAAGCTTCGCACCATGCTCGCAAGCATGGAAGAATATGAGAAAAGGAGCAACGAGGCGCCCACAACTGCAAACGACGTTGTTCCTTTGATTCGACGCGAAGGCATGATTGAAGAGACTAAAAAGCTTGAAACTCCTGATGGAAAGCCCGTTGACCTAGCTTGGTTTCCGATTGCTCCGGGCATCATTTGTATTCTTGCGCACGACGCACCAAATAGTCTGCAGTTTTTAAACGCTAGCGAGAGCACGAAACTGGGATTGACGGTAAAAGACATGAAAAAGGGTCCTGTGAAGACGTTGCGCTCGCATTTACCTACTGACGTCAGCGTTTTTGGTGGAAATGGAGTATTTATGGTCAGCTGCGGTGGAGACTTTGAATCCAGCCTCATCCTGGACGACGAAATTATGAGCACCATCAAACAGCACGTGAAAGGTCGGCTGGCATTTGGTGTGAGTAGTAAGGACGTGTTGCTTTTGTGCGGCGATGCTGATAAGAATGCGGTCGAACTTTTGCGCGAGACAATATTACGTGAGGCTAGCAGAGCACCACGCCCGGTGAGCGATAAACTCTATTATTGGGATGATGGAAAAATTTCTCTCGGTCCTTAGACGTCATCTCGTGCCTTGCTCTTTCACTTTGAGGCTGCTAGAACGGCATGCAATGCCGCCGCGACCAGGAAGTGCCGCTAAAACCAAAGTCCACTCACACTGCCGGCACCAAACAGTCGGTGCTGCGTCGATTCAATGAAGTTTCTATCGCATGGAACTTAGTTTGCTCATATCGACAATCCAGGGAGATCCCTGCGCTGACTCAGATGTTCCAAAATTACATCGGCTATGCCTTCGGCGCCAGCCTCTTGGGGGATTTTCACATTAAGTGATGTTGCCTTTTCGTCGCTCCAGGTACCGTCAGGCGCTCGCCCCCACGATTTTATCTCAACAGCGGATGAAAGAAGTGCAATGGAAAAATAGATTGACTTACGCTCAAGATCAGCCCACGACTTAGCGTGAACAAGCTTTTCGAGAGATGTTCGCTCTCTTTGACTCTCCCTTGATGGTGCCTCACCAATTGGATTGCCTACTTTAATTGCGTTGGCGAGAGCATCAATCAGCTCCTGACGGTTTCGATAATCGATTTGCTGAATTGGGTCAACGGAAAAATGACCTTGATTAGTTTTCATCGTAGTCGGCAAAAGCGCTCGGTCAGACAAGACCAATACACTCAACCAGCAAAGTAATTTTTCTTTCTTCTCTGTAGTCATTCTATTGCCGTCACCTTGACTTTGATGCCTAAAGCACTGGCTCGTTTACCAAACTGTTCAAATACTGCGACTTGCTCACTTGACATACTTCCGTTTGGAATGCCTATTTGCAGCACCTTTTGCTCTATCTCAAGAGGACTAATTCCTCGACCACCCCACAACTTTTCTTCTCCAGTCCAGTCATTTAGTTTATCCACAAATCTATTTAGCCGTCTCGAAAGTGCTTCCATATTTTGATATGTTGGCGCATTCAAGTCTACAGTTTTCATGTCGGTAAAAATTCCATCTTTAAATACAGCGTCATCAATCTGTGGAAAATTGCGGGGCAGAATATCGCTTCGCCCCATCAGATTCTCGCCTTCAAAGCCTCTTAGCCCCCATGGTTTACCCCACAGCGAATTAAGCTCTTCACCTGTAGCTTTCGTGACTTCAATGCCGGATTCGGCGCTAAAGACCAGGCGCTCACCATTTTTTACCGTAGCGATTGCACTCTCTATACCAAGCTTGGTTAACTCCGCCTGAGTCATGGTCTCAAGTCCCAGTTGTTTAGCGGCCTGAGCCTCGATTGGCACCTTGGAACCTACGAAAAAGAAAGCCGCCATGGCAGCAGCTTGTGAACCGATTTGGGCTTGATCTTGAGGAAATTGTAGCTGCTCGAGTGTATGCGACACGACACCTACAATTGCCTCGCCAAAGGTTTGGGCATCCTGAGCGAGTCCTTTTCCGTCGGCATTGCGCAACTTCTCACTGTAGTAATCAACGGCTGTATCAAGTGCAGGACCAATCTCTATCAGTGAATCATGGACAGAATCTTTGGTGCTCAAATAATTGAGTGGACCATCAAAGATGCCATGTGCAAGCTGTTGAAGGTCGTCTTGACTTTGTATACCGCGAGTTAACTGCAGCGAATATTCTACGTGTCCTTTTTTCATATTTTCAGGACTCGCGGTTTCTGGAGCGGGCTTTGCAGTGGTGTTTTGTGGTGCGTATTTCCCTCGGCCGTAGATTTTGTCTGCCGTATCCTGGAATTCTTTTTCTAACGTATCCCGGACTGGCCCTTTTCGCATCGTTGAAAGTTTTTCAAATTGAGCGACCAAGGACTGAGCGGTTGAATCTTTTTCTCTTTCTTGTTTTTCTAAGAGTTCAGTCAGTGAAATACTTTTTGACAGGTCTAGCTTGTCCGGCTTGGCATTATCTTTTTCCGTCACTGTAGACAAGCGCGAAGCGATACGACCATCGCCCATGAAAATCTGAATACTCTCAGGCGCGCTACCACCCGCAGAGCCATTATGTCTGTCTAAATTGGCGCTTTGTACGGCTTTTATCTGCTCATTGCTAGCGTTTTGCACGGCATGGGCATCGGGCGATTTCAAAGGCAGTTTTTCAGGTGTTTGTAGTTGGCTGTCGCTTTTCTCACCAGGTTTTGCATCTGACATGAGTTGAGTCCCAAGTGCCTACAGATTATGTTATGCCCATTTTCCTTTTTATCCGGTAAGCCAATAAAGTCCGGCTTCGAAGCTGGCGATTGGTTTAAGCGGGTCGCAGGAAGAGCAAAAGGAGGTAAGAGAGGCCCTGGTTGAGGCGGTTAAGCAAAAGAGTGCCAAGACCACTGCAAGATTGGGGGCGGCAAAGGCGTGCTACCGGCCGCAATTCATCCCACATGCGCTCAACTAGAGGGCTATGACGTAACTAATGACGCTGAGCAAACAGCGCGGGCACCAGTAGGAGATAGCTTTTTAGCAGATCCCACAAGCGCATGCGCTGTGCTTGCAAAACTTTTGCCGAGTGACGCAAGTGATAAATTAGAGTGGTTGTAATATATAACATCCGTTATAGTAGACGTTAACAATGTTTATGTCCCGTAAAGCATACGCAATAACTTACTTGGAGCGTTCTTGACTTTAACGTCTAACTTCCTATACGATGATTATTGTAGCGTCAACGATACTAGACATTATGAGAAATCAAAAAACTGATCTGACCACTCCAATTCCCGTTCGTCATGCTATGCGCAAGCTTGGACAAGACATTCGGGACGCACGTCTGCGCCGTCGCATATCGACAGACATGCTGGCAGAGCGGGCATCAATCAGCCGCATGACTCTATACAACGTGGAAAGGGGCGATGTAAACGTATCAGTGGGGTCCTACGCGACAATCCTGTTTGTGCTCGGCATGATTGATCGATTAAAGAATTTGGCTGATGCCGGTGAAGACATTCTCGGGCGCCAGCTTGAAGAGGAGCGGCTGCCCAAGCGAATCAGAACGCCGCGAAAAAAAGCGTCACCACCGAAAAAGAATGTGGCGACATGACGGAGACCGAGACACTGGTTTATGCCGATCTTTCTGGCAAGCCGTGGTTAGTCGGGCGACTTTGGACCCGCACGCGCAAAGAAAGAGACAGCGCAACATTCGAATACGATAGAGAGTGGCTTTCTAATCCATTGAGGTTTTCACTGGAGCCGGCTCTGACTCTGGGTCCGGGTCCTTTTCATAGCGGCGACCGTGCACTTTTTGGTGCCATCGGTGATTCGGCACCAGACAGATGGGGACGCGTGTTAATGCGTCGGGCCGATCGCAGACGGGCTGACATAGAAGGAAAAGCAAGCAGAACTCTTCGAGAAATCGACTTTTTATTGATGGTCGATGATGAGACACGTCAAGGTGCTCTGCGCTTTGCCTCGAAAATCGGCGAGCCTTTTTTGGCAGAGCGCGGAAGGACTAGAATACCGCCTCTGATTGAACTTCCTCGATTACTCTCCGCAGCGGAGCATGTAATGGACGACACGGAGTCAGATGAAGAGTTACGCTTACTACTCGCGCCTGGCTCCTCGCTGGGTGGTGCACGACCAAAAGCATCAGTGAGAGAGCGCGATGGGCACCTCGCTATAGCAAAATTTCCACACAATGGTGATGAATTCAATACAGTTCTATGGGAGGCTGTAGCTCTCACACTTGCTGGTGACGCCGGTGTAAACGTACCGGAATGGCGATTGGAGCTAGTAGGGAAAAGACCTGTTTTGATACTGCGCCGATTCGACCGATCTGAAGACATTCGTATTCCATTTTTATCTGCGATGAGCATGCTTGGCGCAAAAGATAACGAGCAAAGAAGTTACATGGAGTTCGTAGATGTGCTACGCCGAGTAGGTAGCGCAGCGAAAGAAGATATGCGCATGTTGTGGCGGCGCATAGTGTTGAATATTCTGATATCCAACACTGACGACCATCTGCGAAATCACGGTTTTTTATACGGCGAACCTTACGGTTGGCGCCTTTCTCCGGTCTATGATCTTAATCCGGTACCAGTTGATATCAAGCCGCGAGTGCTCAGTACGGCAATTAATTTGGACGACGCCACTGCGTCACTGGAACACGCGATGCAAGTAGCAACTTATTTTGAAATCAGCTCTGACGATGCTTATCAAATAGCTTTTGAAGTTGGAGCAGCTGTAAGCAAATGGCGCACCGTCGCTGCCAATCTTAAGATTACAGGGAGTGAAATCAACCGCATGTCTTCGGCATTTGAACACGTCGATCTTCAAAAGGCTACAGCGGGAAAGTCGACTACCGCTGCAAAGACGGCTCGCAAGAGCCTTAAAGACAAGACGGAGAACTGAAGGTTTTAGAATAGGATTTTTTAATATGCAATTGCCTCCCGACCAGGGAGGGTCACTATTCTCAGTGGCTTAGAGAGAGAGTTCTTCTATCCAGTACCATCGATAGTTGCACTGATGCTGATTGCCTAAGCCTCTATCGGTACGTCAAATTCGTACTCGCGCGTCACCAGTCGATTCGCAAATCGTACATTTTGACAATCTGGGGCCAGGGGAAAGAGGTAATAGATACCTTTCAGCAGGCTGTTCTTGGCACCATCGCTCTGCGAAAAAATGATATTCAAACTGCGAGCAATTATTTACTGGATATCAAGTCGGGGGATCAGGTCGAGCAACCGATGTTCCAGCTCGCTCAAGAAATGCTTGCTTGCGTGCGAACAGCATTTAGTGGTAGCTGAATTTCTGCGACGTTTATTGAAACTAAAGTTGGTCGATTACAAGCTTGATTACTGGCGTCACTGGCTCAAACAAATAGAAAAAGGTGAATCGCCGCAGATTGGCAATTTCAGATTGAAGCTGAAAACTAAAAAATGAGTAGGAAAAGAAGTGCCGCTGATGCTAATGATCAGAGCTGCGCCGATGATGATCGCTCCGTTGACCTTGCATCACCTTTGAGCACTGTTAGCAAGGCATGCAATTGCTCCACGACTAGAAAGCACCACTGTTAAAGCATTGCCAATTTAAAATATCCTCACAGGTCATAGTCAGGTAAATCGAGGAATTCTTCTTTTTGAGCAAAATCAGACATTGCCTGAGTTTTTGCGACCCATTAAAAATCACAAGCAATAGGGGGCGTGAATCGATGGAAGAAAAGTGGCGCATAATCTTGACTGCACCAATTAATCTTTTTTCTTGCTGTCAATGGAATATCATTTGCGAACACTCTTGGGAGGGGTTGATGACTACTTACAATGACGCCGCTGACAAAGGCTGGGACAGATTCATTTCGCTTTGGAACGATGCAAAAGTGTTTGACGGCGCCACTAATGGTTTTTGGCTTTGCGGAAACACAACGCGGGTAATTGTTGAATATTTGCTGGCGCGAAAGAAATCAGATGGTCCAAAATTGGAGACGTGCGTTAAATTTTTCGAGAACACTGTTCCCTTTGATGCTACAGAGGAACAGTTGAAGACCTTGACCAGTGAAGGACTAAATGCGAAACCGAAAGGGGGAGCGTGGCTTGACGACTATGGTTGGTGGGGTATCGCGCTGCTGGATGCTCTTGCCGCCGGTGATCAAATCGGCACGTTTCCGAATAAAGACGCGCGCCTGACTGCAGGGGCAAAACACTGCTGGACAATTATGAGCGGCGGGTGGAACACGACGAATAACGTACCGATTGGTGGCGGGATTTGGAATAACGATCAAGGCCTGGATATGAGTGGCCGAAACAATATCACCAACGAACTGTTCTGGCTTATCAGTTTGAGACTTTACGATTTAACCAAGGACAAGTCTTATTTGACGATTCCGGGCTTTGCCAATGAAAGCATGGACGCATGGTATCAAAAGGCAATAGATGCGGATCTACTTTACGTCGATGTGGTGAGCATGAATGGTATGACCTACAAGCAGGTGCGCGAAAGGCTCAAGGGTATGAGCAATGGAAGTCCTGATTATTACTGGGTTGCAGACCAAGCCTGGTTTGCCGACTGCTGCTTCCGCCAAGGTCGGGGCAAAATTGGTGCCCAAGTATACAGCGACACAATTGGAGCGATGACTGATTCTAATAATGTCTTGCACGATCGGCCGTTTCCCCTTTCTGGATACGAATTGGATTATGCAACGGGCAAGGGGGTTTTCATCGCTAAATTGGCTGAAAATCAAGAGCCTTACGCCACTATCTGCCTCACAGCCAGCGCTGACGCTGTTTGGAACAATAGACTCCAACCGGATAATCAATTTTTATTCAATTGGAATCCAAAAGGAAAGTTTCCCGGTGGAGAGCCGGAAAACGACCTACTCGATACAAACCTCGGTAAAATGGTGCTACAGGCTTCAGGATTGGCCGCGCTTTATGCACAGGCAACCCAGCACGGCACCGATCCCATTACTGCACCTGCACCCATTAAAATGGGGGCAGCAACATAAACGCAAGTTGAGGCTTATGCACTGAAGTTGCAATAACGATAGACACGCCGGAAGCACAGGTTGAATTCTCAGCCTGTGTTTCTGCGAGTTTTTATGATGCAATACGCACGTAATCTAATTGTCGAAGATGGCTGATTTTCGATGAAGCATAGAATTAGCTCGGCTAATTTTGCCTCAGCGTTCTCGTAATTCAGAACGGCAAGTAGCCATGGTAACACCACCATAGACAGGTCCCTTGACAGCCCCTATTGTGGAGTCTTCTTCACCTGGTTTATGCGAGATTGCCATGTTAAAAACAAATGACGCCGCAGTCGGCGCCGGCACAGCATCGGAAACCCTGACAGCGACTATTACAAGTAATTCGCCCGTGTACACAATGATTGTCGGCGGCTATGTGGCCGTTATCGTCATCAGCGTGGGCGCGGCAGCCAAATTTATTTCGGTCGGACCGTGGACCTTGAGCGGTGCCACACTAATCTGGCCGCTGACTTTTGTGTTCAACGACATCTTCAGCGAAGTTTATGGTTATGAGCGCTCGCGCCGCATCATCTGGACTGGCATGGCTGTGCAAGTCCTCACCGCATTTGCTTACTGGCTGGTAGACGTTGTGCCAGCCGCACCGTTTTGGCACCATCAGGATGCGTACAGTACCATCCTGGGTCAGGCTCCGCGCGTCGTTGCCGCATGCCTCGTTTGCTATATCTGCGGGGAATGGGTCAACAGCGTCACTATTTCCAAACTAAAATTCAAACAAAAAGGTCGCGAAGGCATCGATCAAGCTATTCGCTTTATGGCGTCGACAGCTCTTGGGGAGTTAGTGGATACGATTATATTTTTTCCGCTGGCCTTTCTTGGAGTGGTGCCAACCATCGATTTGCTCAAAACCATGGCGTGCATTTACGTGGCGAAGCTCATTTATGAATTCATCTCTTTGCCTGTGAGCATGCGCATCGCCAAGCATGTCAAACGAGCGGAGGGCATCGATGTCATTGACGATCCCAGAGTAACAGACTACAGCCTGGCATTGAACTGAGGGACCATGAGCGCATTATCCAACGACGATTATTCCCGAACTCCTGTACCGGCGGGTAAGCTCCGTCCCTGGTGGAATTTGCTTGTAATTGAGCTGGGCGTCTTAATCAGCATCCCGATGTTCGTCATTGGCGGTCAGTATGCCCTCGGCCTCAATTTGCATGACCTGATTTTGGCTACGCTTATTGGTGGTGCGATTCTTGGCTTACTGGGCGCGTTTACCGCGAGATTGGGAGCACGCACAAGATGTTCGACAGCGATGATTGCCCGCGCCACATTTGGCTCGCGCGGGGCGGTCTGCATTGGACTGATTCTGGCTTTAGGCATCATCGGATGGTGGGCGGTGCAATTAGAAATGTTTGTACACGCCGCATGTGGTCTCGTTGCTAAAATCAGCGGCGTCAATGCACCTCGAGAACTTATGGTTTTCTGCTCGGGCGTTGCGATGATTATTACCGCCGCCCTTGGTATCAAAGCTATCGGTAAACTGGCTTATTTAGCGGCGCCGATTTTGGCTGTCGCTGTTTGCTATGGTTTGACGACGCTAGTAAGTGGCGGCGGCATCGCTGTCGTTGAGCATTACCGTCCGCCGTCTGAGAGCGCGCTCGGCTTTGGCGCAGCTGTTGCCACCATCGTTGGTGGATGGATTGTCGGAGCGACGATGAACCCAGATTTTGCCAGATTTGCCCGCAACGAAAAGCACGCAATTATTTATGCGCTAGGGCACTACAGCGTTAACTATCCGATTTTCATGATTTTATGCGGCATCATGGCGATTGGATTCAACACTCTTAATGTTATGGACCACATCGTGCCGCCAGGCTTTGACTGGCTCTTATTAATTTTGATGATGCTCGCTACCTGGGCTGCCAATGATTGCAATCTCTATTCTTCGTCGCTTGGTTTGGCAGCCGTGATTCCAAAGCTCAATCGATCCAAATTAGCCATTGCTGCTGGTTTGTTTGGCATCTTACTTGCCGAGTTCAAACTGGGTGAGCACATGGTGACATTCCTAGTGCTTCTTGGCAGTTTTATCGCACCAGCGGCCGGCGTTTTTATCATAAACGCACGAGATCCACGCGACCAAGATAATCCTGAAATTCTGGCTCCTGTGCCTGAGCTGCGTGTCGAAGCGCTGATCGCATGGGCTTGTGGCGCTGCCTTCGGCTTTGCGGCAACACCTCGCGAGTCGCTTGGGCTTGGCTGCATGCATTTAACGACAATCCCAGCACTGGATGCGGTGCTGGTTGCGGGTATTGTCACTTTGGCTTTTAAACTGCGCAGAGCTCGTCCGCTACATGCATTGCAAAGGACTTCTTTAGCAGATGCCAAACCTGGCGTAAGTGCCGAGTTTGAGCGTGCGACAAAAATGTTGTGAACTATCCACCAGAGTGATATCTTTTAGAAATCAGAAGGAATCGCGAAGTGCCTGCTCTAGCAAAGTCAAATGGACGGTCGAAAGCTTTAGTCGCAACTGCGTTCGCGGTGTCTGTGCTTTCCCTCAATAAAGTGGTCGCCGCAGATAGTGAAGTGCAAGCGATTTCAGCAACACAGCAGATTGTGAAATACAAGGACGATATTCCGTTCACTAAAGCCTATCAACTGTTAAGCCTAGCCAATTCCTACTTAGTCAACAACGACTCTAGATTCGCTGAAAGATGCGTGATCGGCGATTCTTATAAACCCATGAAAGGATGGACGCCGTCGGACTCAGGGAGATCAAATGTGATCGCCTGGTTGTCTAATGGTATCGCACTGCGGCAAAGTGGAATTGAAGCAAGTAAGCACCAGCAAAGTATCAATCAGACTTTGGCTGACGATACTCTCATACAAGCAATTAAACAAATTGAAATTATCCCAGAGCCTGCTCGCAGGCTGAAGTTGTATTTCATCGCCTCAATGCTCTTCAAAGAGGCAGGTGATTCTACGCGCTATGAGCAGTGTAAAAAAATAATAGATGAAAATATAGTCGCGTGCCATGATCGTCCAAGGGCTGACGAAGATCAAATTCGAGCTGCAGTTTTTGTTTTGAATTCGAGGGCATACAGTATTCTTCCATTTGCAGTTGGTGACCTTCAAGAGAGAGTGGTGCACGCGAGAATTGGTCAAAAGTATGACCCCGTGCATGAAGATTTTAATGGTCCGGTGACTCAGCAATCGTTCAAGAGTGCTGAGAAATTACGGCTTAAGGGTTTGGCGATGGCGGATCTACTTAGTGCTGGAAGCGACGTTAGAAGAAGAGCGCACCGCGACATGGTGATTTGGTACCGAGGACTTGGAAAAGCTGAACTAGCGGAAAAAGAGAAACAGACTCTATTTGAGCTAGTTGGGTTTAAGGATGATGGACTTCTGTATCCTCGATCAGGAACATGCGGATCTGAAATCTGGTGGCAGCCTAAGATCGTAAACATAGTGGAAGCATTCTGCGGCATGGGATAGGTTCGTATAAGCCAAACGGAGCATCAGTGGTCTTAGCAAGCCAAATTTAGGTGTATCTTTCGTCGAGAGCTGAATGTAGTTAGAATAGGATTTTTTAATACGAGAGAAATGATAAAAGGCGTCTCCATCACCAAGTGCGCGATAATGATTATTTCTTTCACGACGTGTGCGGCTGCTGCAACCGAGAAGCTCACAGTTGAATCTGTGTCAGAGGGCCCAAGTTTCACTGCTCGCAAAGCCTTGCTGCAAGAAATTATTCAAGCTGAAAAGCGCGGAATAGGTATTAGCCCTTACTCTAAAGCGTTTGCTGAAATCGACGCGCTGGCAAAATCAGGCGGCTCACCAGAGCAAATTGAGACGCGAACAAAAGCATTGCATAGCGCGTTAGAGCACCAATTAACAACTAAAGTAACTGCTGTAAGTGGTGGCACAAGAATCTCCGCGTCCACAGTTGGAACCACCAACACCGCCTCTTTTTCATCTTCCGCCTCTCCTGGAACATTAAACGCTTACTGTGATCTGATTTGCAATCATCTGCAACGCAGCTGGAAGGTTGTACCCGGTATGCGCAAAGACGTACATTTGAAAGTCTTCGCGGGCACCACGGGCAGCATCAGTAGAGTGGAACTGGACACTGACCAGGAAGAATTTGGATCGATTTGTCAGCAAGTGCTGGCTCAGATGAAAACACTCAAATTTCCTGAGCATCCGCCCAGAGAGCTATCTTTGAATGTGACCATCTCACCTCAACTAAAAGATTTCTCTGTTGGCGTGGCTGACGTTGATTGCGACGCTTACATCGGTCGTGTGCAAGAACGTATTAAGCGAGCCTGGTTTCCTCCAAAGAGGTCCAAATCTGTCCACGCAGTTGCATTGTTTCAAGTTAATCGGGAAGGACAGGTGCTTTCATGCGAACTAAGTCCATCTAGCGGCGACTCTGAAGTAGATCGCGCCGCAATGAGCGCCATAAAAAATGCGTCGCCATTTTCAGGCGCTCCCGACGGGATGCCATCGAGAATTCCGATTCGATTTACCTTCGACTACAACGTTCATGAGAATCGATGACTTCATTACAGGCGTATGGCAAGAACAGCACCACGAGCTAATCTCTTAAAGGATATGCTCACAAGTCCAGAAATGCCAATTTGCCTTTCCAACGCGCGATTATCGATCCTAAAGACAAGACACTCATTCGATTAGATGGACTGCAGGTCCCTCGAATTGATGACGCAGTTGTACAACTCAAAGATGGCCGCGTGATATTCATTGGTGGCGAAACTACAAAAGAATATGCCGACGACGGAACCGACAATCTAACAAATACTGTCGAGGAGTTGGACTTGCGAACGGGGGTGACCAAGCGGATTGGTCGAATCTTGGTGCCGAGGAAGGGTGTAATCGCAGAAGTTATTGGTGATCGAGATATTTTGATCGTAGGCGGCTGGAATCAAAGGACCATTGTGCGCGATGAAAGGTGGTGGCCGGAGGCAGAAATTTTTCGGGTCCCTGCGAAAATACGAAATAGGTAAGCCAGCGCTCACTTCAAGAGTCACCTGCATACACTTCATGCGGTAAAAGAAGAATCGTCGTTTTGTCGGTGTCTTTAGCTTTATCAAAAGACCTTTTCACCAAAAACCCCTAAAACAATTCGCAGTCTGCAATGAATTGAAGTTACACACATCAACTAACTTCAGAATGCCATTAGTGGCAGGACTGGGATTACGGAGCACGTCTATCTTTTCAATAATTTGTCTACGGATTCGTAGCTATTGAAATCCGAGTAGCCTCGGAATGGAAGTCTGACGTAGAGTTGATTTGAAGCTTGTTCTGGTTTGACAGGAATTATGTTTGCGCCTTCGGGGACGTCGACTCTAAATGATACTAATGGATTTGGGCGAGGTCCAATCGCCAGATGTCTGGCGCCCGATGGCAATTGGCTGAAGGTGAAACCGGCTCCTTCATCATGATGACGCACTGAATAACCGTCTGCGCCCTTCGTGTTGATCCAGGAAGTGCCAATTCTGTCTTTTGATTCCACAAGAAAATTTTGTCCTGCGCTATTTTGCGTTTCGGCGAATTTGCTCTGGTAACTGCGCAGAGAAGTGCTAGTGTCCATGTCGAATCTACGAGTTTTTCCAGTGCTGGCGATTTGCTCGCCGTTGAAGCGTCCATGCCATACGTTTCCTGAATCTAATCCTGAATCAAGTCCTGAATTGAGACTCAATTCGGCTTTGCTGCCATTTTCAGTTTTCACGGAAAGTGAGTCGGCTTTGCTTGTCAGTTCAAGATGAGGAAGCTTAAAACGAGCCCCCTCACTATCTGATGCGAACAACGATTTGGCAGGAGTCATCGTTGAAAAACTTCCGTCGGAAGCTGCGGTCACGACTCTCATACCGCCGTCTTCTTTCAGCAACAAAGAGGTGCCGCGCTCACCATGCTTAACAGCAATAGCCTGCTGCCATCCGACATCAATCACTTTGGCGGCAGTTGGTTTTCCCAACATTGCTTTGACGTGATCGATTTGGTCGGGCATCACCCATCGCGCTTTTCGGAGCAAGGCAGCGTCGGTGCGGCCATCAGCAAGTTCTTTTAGAGAACGAAGACCGCGAGTCCATTCTGAGTCGGAACCAACGCCTAATAATCTCAAACCATCTTGTGCATAGTCTACGATTTTTTCTGGGTTGACTTTGCCCCGGGTTGCAGCAAGCAACAGAACGCCAGCTGCAGCGGCGGCTAATTGAGCCTTGTGTGATTCAAGCTCGTTTAAGAGTTCACCGGAAAGTTGCAGATGTTCGATCGAAGTTGCGTCGCGCACGGTAAATACCTGCGTCGGAGAGCTGTTAGCGAAGATGGTTGCTATTTCAAAGGGCAAATCCCAGCGATGCAATTGGGGAAAATACGAAAATAGGGCTCAGACAGTGAAATCTAAGACAATCGTCTGACTACGCTTTCGATTTTGAGTGCATTTGTACTAGCAAAGCATTGAATAGATATCGCGAAAAAAAATAAGTTGGTTGGTTATTCTGCAGGCTTTTTTGAGGCAGCCGCTTCGGATGGTGGTCGCTTGCTGATGAATGTCACGAGTTCGTCGATATTATCCATAAGCCCCAGGCCTTTCTTTGTTGGACTGAATTTAAGTTTTTGGTTTAATTGCTGAAGCCTATCGCTCAGGTGCATATGAGTGGCTGGCAGAGAGGCTGCAGTTAGTCCGGCATCAGTAAATGTGTGACCGAATACCTGCACTTCGCACCAGCCCACTTTTGTAATTAGTTTTGTGCCTGTAGGAGGCGGCGTTGCCGAATTCACCATTGGGTCGTCGACTGGGTATTTTTCTTTGTCGGGGCGTCCTTGATTTGCACCACCATCGGTGCCGATTTGTGGTATGCCATACCTATCCATGCTCGTCTGGGCAGGAGCAGACTCAACACCGCAGCAAATCAATGCCGACACAGTCGTAAGAGATAAAAGCGTCACGCGCATAGTTTTGTTCCCTTTTTAAATACCAATTAGAATTATAGATGAATGGAAGTCAACAGAATCAGCTCGACTATCGAATCTCTTTCACCCTCATCGAATAGACCGAGTGTTGCTCAAAAAAAGAACACATGAGAAGTAGCGCTAAACTCGTCTCATAAAGGACTTTTTTCTGACAAATTGAAACCGTCACCAGTTCGGGGTCGGCGAGTGCGTTACTCGGCGCGAACGTGGTAACGTTTCGTTTTTAGTGCGTTTGCGAGGACACTTTTATTAAACGTTTTTCGGGATAGAAAAATAACTCTACTTCTAACCGCTCGCAAAAATGTAGTGATGCTTTTTTTAAGCAAAGTCAAATTTGGACGCGAGCAACTCTTCAAATTATGAAAGTCAAAGGTGGCGATCAATGACCGAATTGTTGGACGGTCAACCGCCCATGTAAAAGGAGTAAATTTCTGACAAGCGTCAGACTTGGATCAGGTGCAGTCAGTTGGCACGGTTTTGATAGTCTTACACGCCGATCTCTTAGGTCCAGAAAATTGAATAGTGCCACTCTTGAACTTAATCATATGCTCCTTGCAGAAAATACAGAAAAGCATAGTTTGCAGTATTGACCGGTACGGAAAACTTGCCATAATGTATGTATCAACCGGGAGGCAGGCGCCAACATGGTTAAGGCAATGGACCAACGAGCATTCGAAAAACTCGTGAAAAGCTATGGCTGCTACATCTCAGACTCCAAGAATCACCAAATCGTTAAAACGAAAGACGGAGATGTGACGGTTGCTTATGTGTCGATGCGTCATCCCGAAAAAATCTATCTTTCATGGGCGGTGAGGGAGTTTCTTGAGGGAGCGAAGAAAATAAACCTCACCCCGAAATAATCGGCTGAGTCTCAACTTAAGGGGAGATGCGAACGAGAAAACAGGACTCGATTGAGATACTTCCTCAATCGACTAGCAGGAGAGATGAGATGGCTAAGCGTAGTGTTATCAAAAAGACGGCAATCTGCTGGTGGGAAGCTGAAGACGAGATTTTTCTAGTGCGCTCGGCGTTACTTCCGATTGCAATAGCTCAAGGCGAGACAGAGGCTGAAGCATGGTCCACATATGATGATGTTTTAGATGATGCTCTTGAGAGTTTAGCAAAAGGAAAGTTGGGTGGTTATGCGGCGAATGGTCGTCCATCAAAAGGTGGTGTGAATATTCACTGTCAGGTACAACCATTTTCAAAAGAGACGTTGAATCACTTCGTTGAAGAATTCGGAATTTCGCAGGGTGAAGTTATCGACTGGGCTTTATTCATGGCGCAACACAAATTCTACGAAGTGCAGCCACCCGTGAATACCACTGCGGCAGCCGAAATCGGTAGTCGCTTCGCTGGCGTGTCAGAAGCTTATATGCATCCAACGTCTTCAGGGGAACCGCAACGTATTAACTATGGAGACTTTCTATCACAGCCCGCTAGCGCATTCTCAAAAGAGGAGATACCTGCTGCAATGCCAGGCAGAGATCCGCAAGGAGAGCGATTCTTTTCAATGTCAACAGAATGCTTCCGCAATGCATTTATTCGACACATCTTTTCAATGAAAGATGAAGAAATTCAAGATATGGCTAAAACGATTCGAAATCTTCGCGGCCACGATTAGTGCGGCTTGAAAATTGCTTTTAGCCCCGACTTATGACGACCGCAGGGTCGTGAGAAAAGCGACACTCAATGTGATTCACGACAGCGGTGGTAGAAGAAGAATCGCCTTAAGCGCGGCAACGCTCAAGGCGATTCTTACAAAATGTTATGGTGCGGGAGTTTCAGGCACCTTTCTAATTGTTACCAGTGATGATAGGTCCTTACGGTTTCTACATCAACATATTCTGGATGTCCAGCGGACATTCGATCGAACTCAGCACGCAACTCCGCGTCTTTTAGACGCTTTTCGTCTCTATGTAATTTCCAATAAGAAAGATTCGCATCGCGAAACTCGTTGTAACTCCAGTGATGGTCGTGGTCGACGTCATACCTGTCGTACCAGTCATCAGCTAGAGCCACTGATTGTGCACAAATGGTAGCGATCATAGCTACCAGGCAACTCGCTGCAAGTTTCATATTTTCCTCCACGAATAAATTTTGACCAGCACGTGGACGCGTGTTCGACCCTTAATGTTTCCGCCAATGACAACCAGCGGTCAAGTCATACGCCCTGATTTTTAGTTGTGTGGATTGGCACCACTGGTGATGCTTAGTCTCCAAGTGTGATTTTTGAGAGACGACTAGCTGCGTTAGCCAATTTATTTACTTCCTTTCAACGCCTCACCGCCGTTATTGGGGTCAGGCTTTGAGTTCGCAGACGATGATTTGCTTCCGCTTAAGGCTTTACCGCCGTTATTGGGGTCAGGCTTTGAGCGCGCAGATGATGGGTTGCTTCCGTCTAATGCTTCACCACCATTATTGGGGGAAGTTTTTTTTGTCGAGGTACTGATTCCCTTGGCGTTACCAGCAATGCCCATTGATAGAACACTCAACACCGCTAAACTCAGAATTATACGTCTCATATACGCTCCATACTTGCTTTACAGACAAGCGCTGTGACTGTTTGCTAGCAATTAAGTTCCGTTGAAAAGCGAACCTGCTGGTAAAATTCGGAGATTGGGAGCATCAAAGTTTCAAACCCAGCCATTTTTTGCAATGAACGATTGGTCGTTCTTTAAGCATTCTGCGATTTCACGAATGGTGCCTGCTCTATCTTTTTTTATTTTCCGGAGAAGCTCTGGCGGAGTATTCGTGTATGGCGAGTGCTTACTTCCCCAGGTAATAACTTCCAAGACCATGGGTATGAGCTCTATTCCTTTCGAAGTCAACTTATAGATAAATTTGGATTGATTGACTGGGTCAATTTGTTTTGAAACGATTTTGGCGTCTTCCAATTTCTTCAGCCGATCCGCCAGAACATTGCTGGCGATTCTCTCGGGGCAATCCAGAAATTCCCCGTAGTAGCGCTTGCCGAGCATCAGCATGTCTCGAATGATAACCAGAGTCCATCTGTCGCCAAAGACATCGAGCCCGTAAGCGACTGGGCACCCCGATTGTCGTGAATCGTCTTTTGCCTTTCCCATAGTGATACAAGATTATCAAAACCACTTGCAATTTGCAAGTACCGCTGCTATGGTTCAAAAGCACTTGCAAGATGCAAGTGGAATTAAAACACCCATTGAAGGTGCCATTTTTTAGGAGTCTAAAAGCATGAATAGATTTGCAGGAAAGGTCGTGGTCGTAACTGGCGGCAACAGCGGAATTGGCTTGGCTACGGCTAAACGTTTTGTAGAAGAGGGTGCTCATGTAGTCATTACCGGGCGTCGAGAAAAGGAGCTCAAAGAAGCAGCTGTGGTCATCGGAAAAAACGTGACGACTGTCGCAGGCGATGTGTCGAGCCTAGAAGATTTGGACAGACTTTATGAAGTTGTAAAAGAGAAGCATGGACACATCGACGTACTCTTCGCAAACGCAGGTGCGGGTACGATCGCACCACTGGAGGTGGCAACCGAGGCTCACTTCGATAAGACTTTTGATGTAAACGTGAAAGGAATGTTCTTCACTGTGCAAAAGGCGCTTCCGCTTTTCAAAGATGGTGGCTCGATCGTCTTGAATTCTTCGGTATCGAACGTTTTGGGCGTGCCTGGCTTCACCGCATACAGTGCCAGTAAGGCGGCTGTGCGCAGCCTTGCGCGCGGTTGGACAATGGAGCTTAAAGACCGCAAAATCCGCGTCAATTCGATGAGCCCAGGACCAATTGAAACTCCAGCGCTCGACAACACTGGACTCACTCCTGAACAAATCGAACAAGCGGCAGCCGGGTTTGTCTCACAGGTTCCTATGGGTCGTCGAGGCAAACCAGAAGAAGTTGCAGCCGCCGTATTATTTCTTGCCTCGGATGAAAGTTCTTACATCACCGGAGTGGATCTTGCAGTCGATGGTGGCATGGCGCAGGTGTAGAGCGAGGAGACGAAGTTTTTATTTGCTGATGATCGGCTGCAGGTAGCGAGGTACTGCCCTGCAGCCTGTCATCTGCTGAAAGTAGTTTTTCTTTTGGTCAGGAAGGTTCCAAAGCACCGTGCCGGAAAAGACGACGGCAGCGCTCAGGGCACTATGATTGTTGACATTGCAAGGTCAGGGGTATACCGTTTGTGACGTTGATGCTCTAATAGTCGAAATCCGACATGAAATTGAAGACAGAATGCTGGCAGTTGGGGTTCCTATGTGGACTCGTATTTTCGGCAAGTTCGCTTTCGGTAGGTGCAGAGGAAAAAGAACACCTCAAAGTCATAGCACCTGATTTAATTGTTGAATCGTTCGAGGGCGGTAAGTTTCCAAAGCACCATGCCCCAAGCGACAAGCCGAAGAAGGTAATCTTCATCCCGACGAAGGAATCGAAAGATCCGGGTTTTACGTACGGCTACAGAATAAAATTGAAAACCACAAGGAAAGAAGTCAACGTTAAAGAGCAATTTGAAGCGTTCCCTGCTAAATCTGTTGGGCGAATGGAAAAGCCAATTGACGGTTGCATCTACAGGGACTGGGAAGATGAAGCACTCACAGTGCCTAATTACTGGGTCAAGGTTTGGCTAGAGGATGTTGAACTGCCAACTCTTCATGTAAGCCGCAAATAGATTTATCGCTCGGGCACCATGCCGTTGTATCGAAAAACTTTTGTAGGTGGTCCATAGTTTGTTGGTGCACTATCAGTTCCAGTCACAAAATCTGATGCTACACGCTTAAAGCCCTCTCGCGCTCCAGCATAATCGAAACACTTTTTGTCCACGGCTATGGCTCCATGGGTAACCAGGTTTGTATTCCACAGGCAAACGTCGCCTGGGCGTAATTCAAACTTCGACCAAAGCTGATAAGACAATCCATAGTCCTTGTAATCAGTGCTCCAAGCCTCTGAATAACGAGAGTCGTTAGACAGTTGCTGTTGCATATCGTTGCATAAAGGTACGCCCTTATCACCCCACGGGCGTGGCATACCGCTGTCGTGCATAACTGCATCCACGTATAGATTACATTTTGGTCCATGCGGGGCCGTGGTGGGCGTCCAACGATGCTTGTCGTGCCCTAGTCTCTCTGCAACTGCACACACTTTGTTTTGCGTCACCGAAGGCATATGGTGCGGATTCACTTCAGTTCTTGAACCTTTCTCTTTTATACCAGCGGGTTCGTCTAATCCGTCGATGCCAAATTTCTGACCACCGGGGCTTTGTGCTAAAAGCTGCCTTTGCTCGGGAGTGAGAAAGAGACTCGTTGCGGAAGTGTCACCAAAATCATGCCGTTTTTGAGTTGTCTTCCAAGTGTTTTGCTGATTAGCCCCTTTTATCGCACCTTCAGATGTTGAGGACTCCAAACCAGCGTCGGCCGTTTTGGAGGGCGTTTTCTCGAGCTTCTCAGGGAATTCAGGCACGTCTATATTCCAACAACAATGCTAAGACCATATACCCGATTCGAGGGCGGACTCACGTTAGTAAGTGGTGCCGAAATCAGCGGAATGCTCGAAGTCCGTGAAGTGGCCTTACATTTGCGTTATAACGCAAATGATTCTCACACCATAGAGTTAAGACTGAATTCGGACAAACTCCGGGGAAAGGAAATGGCAATAAGGAAAAAGCTTACCAAAGTGGGAAATAGCCATGCGCTATTAATCGATCGCTCCATATTGGACTTACTGGATATCACAGATAAAACATCGGTCGAAATAACAATGGGACCAGACGGTAAGTGCCTCATCGTTCGTCCAGTTGAAGCTGACGATAAAAACCGCCGAATTTTCGAAGCTGTTGTCAAAGAAACTAAAAAGCACTATGGTGGTGCGATAAAAAAATTAGCGAAGAAGTAATTCGCAAAGCTAGAAAGGAGGTGGAGCACGCCTCCTTTTTGTTAGTTGGGGCCGTGCATAAAGTGACTGTCATTCTTTCATGTCAGAGCAGAGCTTAAAACGTATGCTGCCAAGTATATAGCTGCGACCAGAACATCTAATTAAGTCTTCTGCGATGTATTGATCACAATCGACCGAATTAAATCTTCTCAGACCAAAGAATGTCGGATAGAATGGCACAGAGCATGCGGAGCGCATTGCGTCATTAGAAAGGAGAATACTCTTTTGTCAATTTTCAGCACCCGTACAAAACGATTTTTGTGCCTGTCAGCATCGTTGTCGCTCATAGCCTTATGTAACGCCGTTCCATTAGCCGTATATGCAGGCCCAACAGCTGCCGAAAAATCAGCGTCGGCACCGGCTCAAGCAAGAGCACCGATAACTATAATGCCATCTACGCAATGTGGAGCTTATGAACTAAGTCTCGAAAAAGTAAAATTCCGTATGCAGACGCTCGGATACTTGATTTCAATCGATCACAAGGACCTGCGCAATTTGACCAGAAAACAACTGGAAGAACTCTTCACAGGAATTTCCGGTTCTTCAGTGGACATCGAAGTGATGTCACAAGACGGGACAGTTAAAACAGACACTGCGACCAGGCGAAGTGCAACAGGAACACCAGTTTGGCCTCAAAAACTGCAAATGCTTTCGTCCTTTGATTCGGGCAATCTACACTGGAACGGCGCTTTTGTAGAAGACAGCCTGGATATACTTGCGCGCGCAACTCAAAATATTGTTTTGCGTGAAGCAAATGATTGGCCAGAAGACAAAGCCCTCTGCCTTTCAAGCGCTGCATTTCCTGCAGCAATAGACAATTATTTGCTTGGTAATGTGAACACCGCAGATACTTTGTTGGACCTTTGCACCACAAACTTAAAATCCGAGCAGAGGTGGTTTCCTGCGCAGAATCATCAAATCGGCGCAGCAATTAGAACTCTAATCGCGGCCGGCCGCATCGACGGCGCAAAAAAGATTATGGACGTCATATTTGACGGTAACGTGCAAGCGCTGCAATTTGACATGTCGGCGATTGAATCGCTCGTCAACGCAATCGCGAAAACAGACAAATCCGCAGCACTGAAAGAAATTGAGAATTATCAAAAAGGTACGAGCAACGGGCGTGCCGCAATGCCGTTTGGTCCCTCTCAGCAGTGGATCGCGGAAGTCTATATGCGGATCGGCGAGTATCAGAAGGCTCAAGACGAATATGAAGCCCTGCTCAAAACTACAGCCAACTATGGTTCGAAGAATGTATGGACCTGGGTTCTAAACAGAGCTTCATTTCAATATCAGATAGCTTACGCGCAGTATTCGCTAGGCAAGAAAGACCTCGCAGTTGAGACTTTAACTAAAGCGACGAGCAATCTCAAAGAATGCATCAGCCAAGAAACTCTATCGACTATTGAAAAAATGCCAGGCGCATTCCCAAAATTGACCGATATAAACTCGGCACTAACAGACGTTCAAAAAAATCAATCTCCTCAAAACAATCCAGTTCTAGCGGACGGCAAACAAAGCGATCCAGCAGCAGCGACATTTGCCAAGATCAGAGCCTGTCATGCAGCCATAAACGGCAAGAAGAAAACCGAGGCAGTGCGCACTATTCAATCGCTTCTAAATGATTATCCAGGTGACCTACCTACTGGACTTCAATCAACAGGCAAGCTAAATGTTTACTGCGCGATTTTGACCTTAGCCAGAGAAATGGCAAACGCTGCTTGGCTGGACGATTCCAATCGCGTGTTACAAGCGCTGCATGAAAAAGCGGTCGGCAAAGACGCAAATGAATTAGCTGAATACTTTCTCAAAGCAGAATTGTTTTATAACAAAACAAAAGGTAGAGGAAAGAGCAACTCAAAAGGACAACAGATTTCTCCGAACGTTGACCGGTTTCCCGAATCCCAAGCCACCAGTAATGGTGCTTCCGTCGGGGATACTCTGCGCCGAACAGCGATGGCATTTTATTTTGCCGACGAGCTCGAACGGGCAGAACTTTTTATAAGTTCTGCAATTGAAGCGCGCGATGATAAATCACCTGGATTGATGTTGCTCGAAGCCGCCTGCATTGCGGCCAAACGTGGGCAGTACGCGAAGGCGGATAGTCTATGGAAACAGCTTATGCAAGAACAACAAGTCTGTTCGGACAATTTTCGCCATACCGCCGTCGAATTGTGCTCCACATATGTAAATAATCAAAAGCGTCCACAAGCCATTGCCATGCTAACAGAATTACGGGCAAAGCCGAGCGAAACGACCATCATGCAAGTAGGCAATGGGGTCACCGCAGTTGATTTAATGCTGGCTAAGAATCTGCTAGATAGTGGCAATGCAAAAGAGGCATCGAAGATTGCTACCGCGACGGCAGCAGCAATGCCAAAACGTTTGACTTGGGATCAATGTTTAATAGTTGCCCACTGTGCCGAGGCAGCAAAAGACTACGCAACGGCTGCTGAATATTACGAGATGAAGCGATGGACGTCGAGCTCAATGTCATTCATGACTGAAGGAGGTTACGATGATTCGGCGCTCAAAGCCTATAAATTAGCCAAACAAACATCAAATATGGACAAGGACTTATTTATAAAAATTTGCACTGAATATGGTGACTCATTGCGAAACAAAGACGATCAAAAAGCTTATAGAATCTACAAAGAAGCTTTCGACGCAACACCGGAGTCATCGCCTCAAAAGATCTCGCTTCTGAATACATTATCTCAATTAGAAAGAGCAAAAGCGCAGCTTAAGCCAACAAAGCAAACAGCAGACATCTCGAAAGAATCAAACAATAAGAAATAGAATCGCCTCACGCCAACAAAGCCAGGTATCGTCAGAAGTTTTTAGCCCATGCCGCATCCACCACCAAATTGTGGCGGCTTAATTGTCCACCAAACAAATGAGCCACATGCACCTGGTTGCGGATACAAAATGCGCTCATCTTTTACTCCGACCAACTCAAAAAGAGCTTGCTTCTGTTTATCCGCCAATTCCGTCTTGCCAAGCTCCGCATACCAAATAGCCAAATCACGGTGGTTCATTCTCCGTAAGTTATTTTTTGCAGGTAAACGATCCGCTAAAACAGCCGCCCTCAATTTTAACTTTTCGCTTTGTTGGAATTCTTTCTCCGTAAAAGTGAAATTTTTAATGGCAGGCACACTCTGTGGAGAAGTGGACAGTTGCGGAGCCATTAATTTCCTCGACATTTGAATTCTCAATTCAGGGAGGTTTGAAGGATTGAAAGGAATCCATCCATAAGCCATCGCATTCAGTGCCATGGACGCTGCCGTGATCAGCTTCTCATTTGCTTCAGGGGCAGCTTCACATGCGCGTATATCTTGCTCTAATAAGGAACTATAGGTTTTCGTCTCAGTCTTATTACCCATCTGCTGATATAGCTGATAGACGATAAAGTGCAGAATCAACGTTGCATGCTGGTCGGAAGACTTATTTATCTCACTCAGTGCGCTTTTCATTGCCTCATTTGCGAGCGCGTCATTTCCGTCATTTCGGGATACGGACGAAGGCGCAACATTTGCAGTGACATTGTGTGTATCACGAGCAATGTTGTTCAAACTACTTATCATCCGATCGCGCCCACGATCATCATTGGGACGAATGAATAAATCGCTCGTATACTTGGGATTGGCCAGTGGTTGGATTATAAATTCCGCAGAAGTATTATCCGACGCCTTCAAATAGTGATTTGCAAGCAGCAAAAAATAATATGCGCGAACCTCGGGCGGAACTTCCGCTTTCGAAACAAGGCGTCGGATTAGGGCGTCCCTCGGCTCGTCTGCGCTTTGAGCCAATGCTGGTAGCGGTGAACCGAGCATCCCGCTTGCAAAGGCAATCGCTAACAGGGCTCTTGTTCGGCTCGAATTTGGATTCGTCACTTTGTATGGCCTCCTCTTTCTCGATCAGGTTTCATCGCAAAAACCATGCCCCTCGTTTTTTGCCAGTACTCACCAAAAGACGGATTTCAAAAAGCACTTGCCACCCCATCCCACAAATGTAAGGTTATTCCTGAATTCTAAATGATGTGCCAGAAAATACAATCCACTCCGACAAAAGCCCCACATAGAATGCAAACAACTCATCTATATTAATTCGCTCGAGTGCCGACGCACGAAATTTGTTTCATCGCTGAAGAGCCAGGCGGTAGCGCAACAATTTCAAATATTTTCACCAGACTACTGCGGTTTAGTTCGTAGTTTGGAAGGTTGACCAACCAAAGCAACTTCAAGCTAATTTCTGACATAGAGGCCAGTGTTTGAAAATTGCAGGTTGAAAGAAGCGCCGCCCGATTATCGCAACTGAAGTCGTCAAAAAAAGTTCTCAACCCGGCAATAACTGGGCGGGTCAACTCTTGAAGACTAAATAATCCGTTGCCAGTTCGCGAGCAATGCATTTCTATTATTTTTGTACCCCTTCGTATACTCGATTAGACAACGCCTCAGCCTGCGCCATATGTCCTAATTTCTTGCAATTTTCAATATAGTGTTCACCAGTCTGACGCACGGCAAATTCCCCCTTATGGAATTGACAGGTGATTGCGTAAGCATCGGAATAATATATGTCTGCATCTCCATATTTCTGCAACTGAAAATTGACATCGCCGAGCTTTGCTAGCGCTGGCACCAGACGTTCGTCTTGAGGGCTCAACCATAAGCGCTGCGATTTTAGAACTCGCTCGTATATGGTTTTGGCAAGCTCAGGCAGTTCCTTTTGAATAGGTTCTACAATTGAAAAAATTTGCACCACAATTGACACCGCATCAACTGGCTGCGACCACGGGGCCGTGATGTAACAAACATCGATATTCCGTCTTTGGGAAAGACTTTCGCCAGTCGACATATCAAAAGTTAGTACCTTGTCCAGAGTATTTAAAGCCTGATCATATTTTTTTTGCCGCAAATAATATTCAAATAATTCCACCAGTTGAGCCTGTGCCGCAACACTGCTTGGACCGGCAACTGCAGTGGCTTTTGACGCCGCCTCGATCAGCAATTTTTCCGCCTCTTCGGCATGAGTGCTGTAACTCAATTCAACGATAGCCCGCGGTGGAGAGCCTAGCACCCCTTCGTGTTTCTTTGCGCTCTGACTTGTGTACAGAGCCATCACATGACGAAGATGTTCAATTGTCTGAGACGTCAACCCGGCTCTCAATTCAGTTGATGCAACATCAGCCCATTGTTCCCTTGCATGTGGCTCTCCGTTAGCTTCCGCTAATTTTGCACCTTCAGTTCTAAGACTGATCGCTTTCTTGAGATTTTGAGCCTGCTTCTCTTCTGTCAATACGACAGTCCATTCGTCCGGTGGTGCAAGTGCGCCGATTGGATCAAGCACGTTTGCGCCTTTCATTAAAAAAATTGATTTTTGAGGATCTGCACTGGCTATTAAGTTGCTCGCTCGCTGGTATAGGTCACACGCTTTATCTGGGTTTCGTCGCTCCAGACGTTCAGCAACAGCTGCATATAATTTTGCAAGAGCCTGCCTGTCATAGCCAGGAACTTTAATGGACATCTCGAGCGCTTTCTGCATGTACCCTAGTTCGCATTCGCTGTTTGTTTGAAAATAATTCGGCAGCATTCGGTTGGGACGCATGCTGTAATATTTTGTCGCCTCAGAAAAATCACCTGCAGCTTCAGCGCACTGTGCCACGACCACACACTGTGGCCAACTTAACTGAACCGACAACTTTCGAGCAGCGGAGCTAGCAATTTTATGCGCTTCTGAAAATCTTTTAGATTCAAGTAGTAACTGCGCCAAGTAAAGTTCTAGATCGACTTCACTTTGTTTCAGTTGAACATCGCTCGGTCCAATTGGCTTTGTCAGGACTTCTTGCAACATTGACATGGTTTGAACTTTTTTGTTGTTCTGCCAGTACAAAGAGCATAATTCGAGCACCGTGTGGCGAAAACCACTATATTTAGAGGGTTTAAATGCCCTGAGCTGCTTCCAGTAATTTTCTGCCTCCTGCCATTTGTTTTGTCGCGCGGCAATACAGGCAGCATCTAACACTCCCATGTTACTGTGCTCGACAGACAGCGAACGATTAATAAAGGTCTCTGCACGCTTCAACTCACCGGCATAGTAAAACGGAATAGCCATTTGTCTGAGTTTTTGACCTTGGGAAGTTTTTGGGGTAGGCGATTCCTTTTCATAGATTTCATCGAACTGACGCCATGCGGTATCAGCTGATTTATGTTTTTGACTGGCGTTATAAGTGAGTTCAGCCTCGAGAAATATTTTGGCGACAGCACTTGCATCGTTTCCGTGTGCATGTTGTTTGAGAGATTTGATTATTTCATCAGACAAATCAAACCAGCCGCGGTCTGACATTTCGCGGGCGAGACTCAATATTGAGCAGTACAGATTTTGCCTGCCAGGTGAATGCTCAGAAGGCAATGGTTCAGACTTATATTTTTCAAGAAATGAATGTGCTAATTTTGAGGACAAACGCTTGTCTCCCTCAGCGATTGCATTATGACAGCTCCTCACATCAGGGAAAGAATCTTCAGAAATGTCGATGTGCAAGTTCTCAGAGGGAAAATCTTTGCCATTTGCAACAGCATCTTTCGCTGCTGTCAGGTCCGCTAAAGTTGGAAAGACACCAGGCGCATCCGATAGAACATCTCTTACTTCGGCAGGAATAGAATCTGTCAATTTCTCGGTTGCTTGTTGCAATGAAAGTAGTGCGCCAGCTTTGTCACCAGATAGGTATTGCATCTGTGCTAGCTTGTAAAACTTCAGGGCTAAGCTCTGCGCGCTCTGCCAATCAATTTCGTCGTTGTGCTTTGGCTGCTGCCCAGCAATTTGCCATTCATAGATTTTCTGGGCTTTCTGAAACGCGCCCGCCTGCATATAAATTTGGGCAACCCAGCTTTCATTTGACTCACCATTACCCCCTCGTGTGTATTTGAGAAAGTCGCCGTAGCTCGAAATCACATCCAGCGCTTTTGCAACGTCGATTTTTGCTTCGGCTTGCGCAAGCGTTCTAAAGCTTCCGATCTCGTCAACAACACTCATCCCTTTACCTTCAGCGAGAAGGGTTAAGAGAAGTCTGGCGTCATCGATTTTACCGACCGAGATGAGCGTCTTAACGGCATCAACCACTAATCTGTTCTGAAGGAGCCGAATTTTCTTTCCGCGCTGGTGTCGATGCTCAAATAGTTCAAGAAATCTATCACCACTGGCGATATTACCGATTTCATAATTTGTCAATGCCGCACAAATTGCAGCTGACGCCAGACTCTCACTGGTATCATCCGGCCATTCTCCGGCTTCTCGCAAAATAAGATTCTGCGTTGCTCTAGCTTCAATGTCAAGGCTTTTTTCTACGAATCCCTGATTCAAGTCGCAGCTGCGATTATCGCGATCGTAAGTGTTTATCTCGTTGCATTGATTTAGTCGTTTTTCTGCGACGGCTTGCCGAACAAGATTTATGGTTTTAACTTTTCCATCATGTTGAATGTAAGTTAGTTGCATTGACGAACCAACTTCTCCCCAGGTGAGCGCATCGATTTGCTTGGCGCTTAGATTCTTCAGATTTTTATGGTCTATAGAAATCAAATAAATGTTGAAAGGCGACACATGAATTTTTTGCTGAGAGATGCAATATTCTCGTGAATTCAAGTTGTCGAATGTAACTGGTACCAAGCCGCGCACAGGAATTGACTTATTAGCGGTCTGCAGACTGACACCACGCTCAACAGAATTGTGTGCACTGACAGCTCGTCCGACTGGAAGAAGGTTCAGGCAAAGACAAAGCAGCATGACACTACCTAAGCGCTGGTTGAATTTTTGAGAGTCAGTAGGAGTTTTCAAATTCATTGCAGACTTTCTTGGCGAACTGAGAATATTTGCTCGATCTTATCAGCATCGAGCGCTTTGGTCACAAGTTTCGATTGCTTCAGAAATTTCGCCTGAGGGCGATACAGGGTTAATCAGGTGGACGCCAAGACTGGGTAGGTTATGATGAAGCAACGGACTTGCAACGGTAAACGCTGTCAGCACCAACGCAGAGGCTACCTATGGCTATGGAAGACGGTACTCGCGACATTATCAACAACTTGAGAATTGCTAGTCCATGTCCAATGCTCTGGGGTGATATGCAACGCACTCACGAAGAGGCGGTTCGATTTTGCGGGGACTGCCACAAGAAGGTATACGATGTATCAAAAATGTCTGCAAAAGAAACAACAATGTTACTGCAGAAAGCGGAGGTCAGCGGCGCTTCTATCTGTATGCAGCTTTATCGGCGTGCTGATGGAACAATCCTTACCGACGACTGCCCGGTTGGTATGCGTCGCATTCGAGACACCTGGCGCAAGTTGCGCAGCACCGCTGCTGCATTCGTCGTCTTTTTGTGTTCCCAGTCTCTGTTTGCTCAAGGGAAAGATCTCGCTGCACAGAGCAAATCATCGTCAACTCGCCCCAGAGTGCCTGTGCCATCTGATAGCGCGGTTCCACCTCCACCGCCTGGCGTGCGATTTGGGGGTATGATTCCACCGCCACCAATATTGGCTGGCAAACCTGCAATGACCGACTGGCGAGCCGTGGCAATGAAGAATGAGTCAGTTAAACGTCTTGCCGACAAGATTGCTGAAAAAGAAAAACAGGCGACAGCCACAAATGTCGAAAAACTGGAAGTGCTGCAACTGCGCTACAACATGGCACAAGAAGCCAGTAAGCAGGGCATTCCATCGTTTGCATTGCAAGAATTAAGCTCAATACAAAAAGATATTCAAACGGCAAGCGAAAGCGCTAATTTTCAAACAAATGAATCTGCTAAGCGCATGAGTCTGATGAAAGACGTTCTAAACGCCAAAATGGCTGCCAGTAACAAGCTTGGAGTGACAGATACCAAATGCATCCAGGATGAATTAGACAAATTAAAATAGCCTGCCACTCTCCCTACAAAGCGACAAATGTTTTCTGGCAGCAGCAAATGATGCGCAATATTACTTGCGTTGACCTAAATATTTAAAAGCGTTAAACGCACGGCTTCAGATTTCTAATTTCAATAGCATCTCCGGATTTGTCTGACCTGAAAGAGCCAGTATGACAGCCCAGTGCGGCCCGCCTGAGCAAACTTAATGCAGAAGTGAGGCGACAATAGTCTAATATATTCTTTCAAGTACGTCTGACAAATGTGATCCAATCATCGGATTGCAGTGGCTAGTTCGGTTAAACGCAGAGGTTGAATGCGCAAACTTCGCTATTTTTGGCACAATGCAATTACATGCACAATTTTAGTTGCGGTCGTTGCACCGATTAAGGCAGTAGCTGCAGATGAAGCAGTAAATGCAAATTCCTTCAAAGCACTGTACAGCAGTACGCCGGCGTCCCAAAGAGAACGCGAGCTTGAAATCGTGAAAGCTGGGGATGCAGACGCAAAAGCTCAGAGATTTGTAGCGGCAGCGGCCAAATATTTAGCTGCCGCTCGCGAGCCACTGTTTTCAAATAATTTCGAAACGGCGCGAACGAGCTTAGATAAAGCATTCTTGGTGGCAGCAAAAATGCCTGTGGCAGACCAACGTGAAATGCTAAGGACGCTAAGCGAAATAGTTGGGCAATGCCACAATCAAATGAGTCTTGATGCGTATAAATATCTGGCTCAACAACGCTTGAAGTTGCTTCAAAATCAGCCCGGCGTGTCAATAGATTCGCAGTATCACGAAGTACAAATGGTTGCGTTTGCATGTTCCAGCCACAAGAGGTATCAGGAAGCAATTTCGTTGCTGCTTGAGACTTTAAGCGACCTGCAAACGGTAAAACCCGCCACCGACAACGTTGGCCGGTGCGAGGAAACTTTAGCACGCATTTATGCTGAGTCTGGAGACATAGAGAATGCGAAAAAGTACTATGAATTGTCGATAGCATTTGCGAGAACACTCAAGGACAACCAACAGTTGACTAGTGTATTGAATAATTATCTGCATTTTCTTTTCGATCATAATTTGAATCAACAAACCGCAGTACTGTCTGAAGAGTATCTCAAAGCAACGCTATCTCCTGATCAGGTTCGCTGGAGAGATCGAGTTTCTTATGGCTACTTTGCAGAAAAATTGTCTAGTGTCGATACAAATGAAGCAGACAAATTCTACAGGGCCGCTTTCGACAATGAGCGAAAGATGACTGAGGATGCAATGAACGCGGGTTATGGTCGCACCATAGCGCAATGGGCTGACATGTTGAATAAGGCAGGCAAGACCAAAGAGGCAATCGCTGTTTTGAACGAAGGCATGGAATTTTGTCGTCACAGCAAATGGCCAGACGCCATTGAAAGATACATGCCTGAGATGGAGAAAGAGTATGAGGCGGTTCTGGCTAGCGCTGGTGACTCTAAAGGTATTAGCGAAGCACAAGCTAAATTGAAATTGGAGCTCTCATCTCAGAAGCAAAAAATAGCCTCAGAGCATGAGCAAAAGCTCAAAGCCGCAATTGATAATTCGCATGCGCCGCCTTTGGAAAAAGTTAAGGCGCTGACTGAGTTTTCGACTAAGGAATTCGAGAGCAAACATTGCGATGAGGCGGTCCCGCACCTCAAAGAAGCGGTTGCGGTGTATGAGAAAAACGCAACCGATAAACAAAGCGAACAAATGTTCGATTGCTTCAAAGACATTAGCATTCATCTAAAGCAATGCGAGCATGATCAAGAAAGCGAACCTCTGTTGCTGCGTATCGTTCATGCGCGGATGGTCAATGGTTTTGATGATCCTCTTGCTGCGACGTGGTGGGAGAGCCACTGTGGGACTGGGCGCAGACCTGTTGGCGCTCTGGATGACTATTTGGGTTTTCAGGGACAAATTATTGGTTCGCGACCGGACTCGAAAGCTTTCGCGAAACTCGAGCAATTGATTAGCGAGGCCAAAGCAAGCAATAAGCCAGCTAGCGCTGTATTTTTGCTGCTTGCGTTGCAAAACGCCCGCGGTTTCAACGAAGCACGCATTGATAGCGCCGAAGAGTTAGAAACTTGGCGAGCCAAAGAAAACGATCCGCGAGTTTTACTTTTGAGCATGCTGCAAACTGAGGATCATTATCTCTTTTACAAAAAATACGACAAATTTTTGAGTAAATGGGAAGCAGTCAAGGCGTTGCACAAACAGTTGAAGGACACGCAAGGCAAGAAACAAGTACTTTATCCAGCACTTTCAGGAATAGCTTCTTCGTTTGGCGATCGGTTGGTTGCAGACGGTCAATTGAAAACCGCTGGGCAATTTTTCCTGGAAGCCTACGGCTATGCTTTGCAAGAAGGCGGGGAACTTTCGATTAGCATGGTTAGGGAGCGCGTGGTTAAGTGCGCAAGCAAATGCGCGGACTCTGGCGATGTTCATAGTGGAAAAAACTTGCTCACAAAATGTTTGGACATGGCGCAAACCAAATTCGGAGATGATGCTGGAGAGACACGAGCATGGTTGATAGCTATCGCTGAATACTACATAAAAACGAATCAGCCAAAGGATGCCGAATCGGCCTTGAAAAGATTGATTACATCAATAAACAAGCCAGGCATGTCGATTGCCCCGAAAACGCGTGAGCAATTGCTAGATTTAAAAAAGTCATTGACGGACAAAGTGTACGCAGATGAGGCTAAAAAGATCGAGAAGCGATTAGCATCGCTTGACGCCGAACAATGTGTGGCTCATTGATTTAACTTAGCGAGACTCGGATGTTCGTGGTGGCAGTGAGAACATATTCGCTGCTGGTTATGTGGTTGAAACTGGTGTGATAGAACTGTAGAAAAGACACATTGGAATTAGAAATGTCGCGCAGGTCAATCATTGTTTCGCGCATAGCCGTAACGTGCATAGCCCTGTTGTTAGGTCGAATTTTGATTCTAGGTGCCATGAATGGTCACAAATGGTTCGATGACCTTCCATTCGATAATGCAGTCTGGAAGGTTGCTGACAACGACCTCTTTGATCGGGCGAAGGAGCCGAAGAAAGCTGAAGAGTCGTCGCGCTTGTACATGGCAGGTCTGAGAGAACGAATGGTTTTTAGCCTATCGCGACGACTCGCCGGCAAATCTATGGCCGAGGTGCGTGCACTGTTAGGTCCCGAGAATCAAACAAAGAGAGTGAATCCCTCGGAACTGACATATCCGCTTGGTCCAGACCTAATCGACACGCGATTCATGACCATTGAGTTCCGACACGGTATCTATTATGACTATCATCTGTGGGCAGACTAAATTCATTGGCATCTTCAATTGAAGACTGGCTATGCTTCTGAATTGGAATATTATCTGGAGCGAACCGTATGGAAAACGAATCGATGACGACAATCATTCAACGGTTAAGGGAAAGAAGAGCGGAGATGGAGCAAGTCTCGGGAATCGTCATGGTTAAGAGTTTGAAGTTATGAAGATAAATTTGCGACTTATCGTCCTTTTACTTCTTATTGCCTGCTGTCCGCTCGCATTTGGCAAGGCAGCCTCGCCACATTGGGAATTATCAGATGCAGGATATAGCTATACGGACAAGTACGATGTATCTTCACCAAGTGGAGCTGCTCTCATTCAACAGATTGGAAAAAAGGCATCCATGCAGGGTTGTCTGGTTTATTTAGGAAAAGGTTTCGATGGTATAGTCATGAAAGACGCGCCTGATGTCCGGATTTCCATAGACCCCGTGGAATTTCCCAAAGACAGCCAAATTCGTCTAAAATATGTATTGAAGAAATATAGTCGAAAGCCAAATGACTTTAAAGGTCACTTTGAAGCCTAGTGGAGCCTGGTCATGAAACAAGGCACATAAAAGAAAATTGGAACTTTTGCTCAAGCCTTATAAATATGGTGACTCTATTGAGGTGACAGGCACTCTTTGCCATGCGAGGGTCACGAACGTGGGGGGCATGCCAGATGACATCGGATATCCGCAGATGCCATCAAGTCACTTTTTTTTCTCGGTCGACGATGTCCAGATAACCCGTCTTTAGGGTTTAAGGGATTATATTCATCACCGACTCTGATTTCCTCTTTCGCCTGGAGTAGTAGTTCAATGGAAGTATGGGAAGAGACTCCGGACTATTTTGATGCGTTCCAAGATGGATTTCGAATGACAAAAGCTCAGAAAAAATCCTTGATGCAACAACTAAAAATTTCCCCCGATGACCCTTACAAGCACTTGCAGCTTCTTGGTTATTATTCCGCTCATCACAAGGAGGAGACAGAGCAATGTTTAGCGAGCAAATTGTGGCTCGTAGAAAATTTACCTGAAGAACAGTCAATTTCAGTTTTCACGAGCTGCTTTGATTTTGAGAGTGATGAATATCGGCAAATCGGAGAGGCTTGGCTCGCTCAAGTAAGAAGCAAAGCAAGCTTCAACGTGGTTTCTAATGCGGCTTCGTTTTTCACTTTGTATGAAAAAGAAGTAGCGGTGCAAGTATTGAAGCAAGCGCTGTCATCATCATCGGAAGATTACTCTCTTTTAAATCAAATCAGCGACATTTATATGCTCGCTGGGGGGCACCAGAGCGAGACCGACGCGCGAGAGAATTATCTACTCGCGCTGGAGTATGGCGAAAGATGTTACAGCAATGCAACTTCAGAGGAGCATCGCTTTTACGCGCTGACAAATATCGCGCAAGCCGCTCTTGCAGCCAATGAAACAAAACGCGCAGAAGATGCCGCTAACCAGTTGCTGGCATCATCTAAGAACTTTCACGATAACTGGAATTTTGGAAATGCAGTTTTTGATGGAAATACAATACTCGGCAAGATCAGATTTATTGAGGGCGACATTGAGGCGGCAGGGAAATATCTGATTGCGGCAAGTCAAACTCCCGGCTCACCGCAGCTTGACTCGTTTGGCCCGGATTTTAGGCTGTGCGCCATGTTGATTGACAAAAATCAATTGCAGATGGCGCGAGAATTTCTTATTAATTGCTCAAAGTTCTGGAAAAGCTCGAAAATCAAAAAGTGGATTACAGAAATTGATGCCGGAATAAAACCGCAAGTGACGACGATTCGTATGCCTGGGAAGCCATAGCCTTATCGGCTGGCTTTGACCACATAAATCTTCTGCGGTCCATTGCATGTCGTTGCAGCAGACCCAATGCTGACGCACCATGGACGGAGTGATCACCATTATCGGCGCCCAGGCAGGCCAGTCTGTCACCTTCAACCGTCACTCTCATGAACTGCGACTGAGCGTGCGAATACGAAGTTAATGGCGGTGTGAGCCTGCTCGCACGGCATGCAACTGCGCCACGACCTGGCAACACCACTTTAAATGATTTCTGGTTCCCGCGAGGGATAGATTTTTGAAAGACAACGCGGTCCTTCCTCAACCACCCTGACGAACTGTTCAACAGTGAGAACACAATTTCCCCATCTGATTTCACGTACATCGAGCTTTAACGCAATGTCGGCGATTGCGCGCTTTAAAATATGGGCTGAATCTTTCAACCAGAATGAAAAATGCAAAACCACGCCATCATCGGTTTGTCTGCAATCTGTGATCATTCCATATTTGTCTGACTCGAGCAAATGTCGAAATTGGAGAAAATATCCAAGGGTCATGTGCACCAAATCTGGTGACATCTCACCATCAGCCATGACTCGCCAGACGAGGTCGTGCCCTGCCTGCGCAAAGAGGTCTATTATGTCGCCTGCAGACAGCATAGATTTGCGGCACAAAATAAGAGATATCTCGCGACTTAATTGCGGTTGATTGATGACTTCGATAACCGGCAGCTTTGTTACTTTGAGGGCATGGAACTCAAGAATTCCGCACGTACGCCCCACTTCGTCGAAATAGCCTAAAGCCAATGCTGCCCGCTCGGGTTTAGCGATGACAAAAGCTGCTGTGATGCGACCCGATCTATAAGCCTGATAAAATTCACACCATCCAAGTACCAGTTGAAACGACAAAAGTGTGCGTTCGTATTCATTGTACGTCCCGGCGAACTTCTTATTTTTTAATAACCGCCACAATTCTAAATTTGCTTCGAGCACAGCCAGCGGGAGTACTAAGGACTTAGGCGCAGGGTGAAAACCCTTAAACTTAGTCGAATCCTCATTCATTGGCGTTTTAGAAAGCCAATCGGCCAATTCGATTTGTGTCTTAATTTCTTGAATTTGGTTCAAGTTATTTGCTTCGTCGTCTTGTTTGTTCGAGGATTATTCAAATTGAGAGCATAGTGCTGATCGTCGGCTCAATCTCATATCTCCTCAATAAAAAGCCTAGACGATTTGTTGTTAACGGGATTTGTTGCTCTACCTACTGAGCTACTGAATCTTTCGACTCAAGTCAGATTCGAACTGACGGCACACGAGAACCATTAACTGCGGCCCAGGCTGAAAACTGGATCCGGACGACCATTTTTGAATAGCGAGGACAACAAAATTGTCGATAACTATAAACTGGTGACGCGAATCGAAAAGTGCTATGAACGAAAGGTGAAAACGGCAAAAGGTGCTCTACCACTGAGCTACTGATACCGAGGTACCAGGTTGGAATTGAACCAACGACATCCCGCTGAATAGGCGATAACCGTTTTCTGCGGCTCATAGCTGTAAGGTAGTTGGATGATAATTAAAATACGGAGGATTCATGTTCAAGTGATAACCGTATCTCAGCGACCCAACATGTCAACATTCTAGCACTAATCGCGAGAGAACTCAGAAATTATCTGAGGAATTGTGGTGTCAAATCCGGAGACTTCTATGCACCGCGGATCTGCATTGAAATTAGTTGAGCGATTCAATACCATAGCAATATTAATTGCTTTCGCAGCAATACCGGATTTCCGCCTGTATTCCAGCAATGCTGGCATCACGTGCTGATTTCCAGCCCATGTCTCTGAATCTGTAAAACAAACGAATGTGTCGATTTTCAAGTTGTTGTCGATGGCATAGCGAAATGGCAAAGAGCAATCAGTGCCACCACCTGCAATGCTACCATACATTCGCACGACGTCATCAAGCCGCTGATTAGCAGTTATTGAAATAGGATAGACACCAGTCCCGCCTCTTGCCGTGAAATCGAAAGCGATAGAAACAAAATTAGGCTCGACCTTTGCAGACGCCAATGCGAGCAAGCCTGCTGCCTGGTGTACATGCAAACCTTCAATTCCAGAGCATCTGGCATGCTGCATTGAACCCGAAACATCGACTGCATACATAATTCGTTTGTTCGAAGGCTCAACAAATTTAAAGCTTTTGTGAAAGGCTTCAGTTAAGGCTTCCAGAACCTTTGGAACAACAACCCAAGTGCCCGAACCTTTTGCGGACTTGCCTTGTTGATATTGATTAAGCGCAACGAATATAGAAAGTGGATGGAGCCTAGATTTTTTGATTTGCTCTTCATTAGTTAAAGTCGCGCAGATTTTTGAAACGAATTCTGGCTCGTTTATTGAAAGCAATTCAACTTTGCTCAGATTGCCGAGGTTACGGACTAACCATCCCATATTCGGCTTTTCACAAACCGCTCTGTAAACTTCTTTGCCACGTTTGTCCGTTGGAACCGCTTCCATTGGCAAATTGAATTCTGTAATTATGCGCGCAGCTTCCTGGTCGCTTTCTGCAGTAGCCAATCGAGAAACGGCATTTAATCGAGGATGCAAATATTCAAAGGTATCTTCTACAACGCTGCCTTTGCGCTTGTAGTTCAAATAGTGGAACACTTCGGAACGTTCAATGCGCTCTGCATCCGGCAAAAAGCTGGCGACATGAGATAAGACGGCTACGTCTTTTTGCGACCAGCCATCACGAGATTGGTATTTGATTGCTTGATAGACAAGATCATCGATTGATTTTGAGTTGTACCAATTTGCAACCGCACGCCTGAAGCCCCTGCCCCAACCGCGCATTTTGCCTTTTTTTATAAAGTGCACAAAATGCGAAAGATGAGTGAAGGTGCGAGCGATGTTTGGAATTTCAGCCCATGCGGCTAAACGGCCATCACCAGCCTGACTGCAAAGTTTTGCCAGGACGAAAAGTGCCTGGTCGTTCTTGGGGGCTCGACCTTCTGACATGCTCCTGTTAGGTATTCCAGTGCGCGAACGCATTATGCTAGCGATTAGGTCAGTAATTAATTGGCCGTTCCGGTTCGCGGGCTTGGTCTGGACGGCATTAGTTTTGAGCGCCATCTTTTTCTACACTCATTCGGCTCTAGCTCCAGAAAAACCTAATGATTGCAAATAACAAAAATGCATTTATTTCGTTCATTTCTTAAATGCTATCATTGCCTTTGATGTTTTGCCCAACAAGTTTGCGCCGGCCTTGGAGCAGTGCCTGAAGCGACCGCCTGGTGTGGGGAAAGCTGACAATGGAATGTGGTTAATCCGCCGCTTTCCACACGGGTGATCAACGGGTGCATCTGGCTTGTTTGAGAGATTATTGAGATTGAGCAGAATCTCTTTGCTAAAATCTCCAGGTGCATTGTCTTTAATGCAAATCTTGAGGTTCAGCATGGCAGCGGCGTCGCTTGTAAAGCTTAAGCTGGAACTTCAAGAGTTCGTAGCCATTTTAGACGAGGCCACTAAGCCTGTTAACATTGCCGAGCGAGTAGCAGTCTGCGAAGAGACCTTCAGCGAACTCCAAAAACTTATCGACGAAAATCTGGGAGCCAGCCCAACCCAACGCTTTGAGCGGGCATTCCACTATGAGGACTTCTTTCGGCTAAATCGCATCATGCAACACAGCCGGAATCTTGAGCACAACGAGTTAAAACGATACATGTCGGCTTACTTTGTGATGTTCGAGCAAGACGGCAAGGTGCGTGCCTAAATAGATAGCACCACCAATATAAAGCTTGAGATGACTTAAGTCTGTAACAGCTCAAGCCAGATAAATCGGCTTGCGACTCTCTTCCAGTTTGACCAACATAGCTGAAATTTGAGCCGCCACTTCCTCTGTTACTTTCGTGATTGTTTCTTTCTTGTGCGTTTTGTAATCATCGTAGTATTGACTCAGGTCAATGGGTTGACCGATATCTATCAATACTTCGCGCGGTCCCTTGATACTTGGTTCGCCACCTAAAATTTCTACTTCAAGGCGCTCAATCACATCGCTAAACCGCTCTTGCGTCATATGTTCGCTGACATAACCGGCATAGATTGCCACAAAGTTGATGACCCGACCAATGTCGCGATAATAGGCGCGATAAGAGTTCTGCTTTTCTTCATGCACGCTGCGCTCATAACTGGAGCTATTTTTATCATCTTGATAGATGAAGTCATCTACCTTGTTGCGCAAAATTCGCACGTACTCTAACTCTTTACCGTCCGGTGGCAACTCTACTTTGAGTTTGGAGGCCACAGACTGCAAAATATGAAGGCGCAGAACCTTGACTCTGTCGTTCATTGTGGCATCATCACGAACTTTGAGCTCGTATTCTTTTTCTAGAGTCGTCAATAATCGTTCGCATACAGCCATCAGTCGTGGTTGAAGCGCAGCTTCAGCAGCAGGTTTTAAACCAACCTTTGCCTCTAGCTTTTCTAAAGATTTTCGCAAGGCACCACTGATATCGTAGGGAAAAATGTACTTTAGAGCCATCGGCAGAATAAAAATTGTGGCACTGCGACCGGTGGCATCAATTTTAGCGGGGGAGTCGCCTGGTTTCTGATTGCTCAAGCCTCCCAGATTTTTATCGAGGTCACTCAACGCCCAGAAACAAAGCTGTGCGGCTCCAGACTCTAGAGTCATCAAGGTGTCGTTTTGCCTTGACACTTCGCCCTCAGGAAAAAGCACCAATTTCTTTTTGCCTTCTGCCAAAATGCGTCTGGTTGTTTTAAAACTTTCACGGTCAGCAGCCCCGCGCACGATTGAATAACCGCCAGCGTGCTGTACCCACCATCCATTTCTGCCACCATCGTAATCAAAGATTTCACGCGCCGCGACGAAATTGAAATATTCTTTCGCCTCTCTGGAAAAAGCAAACATCGTCTGCGGGTCGTGCCGATTGGAATGATTGGGGCAAATCATCGCTCGTTCACCATTTATTTGATGAAAGCGTTCAAGAGCGCCCTTTTCGATACTTATAGTTAGATCGCCGAGGGGGAACTTCATATAAATCGGGAAGAATGTTTTGCACCACCAGAGCAAAAGCGGTGAATCTAACGGTGGGCGAAAATCGAGCATGTTCAGTCATCTCCAGGTTTACAGTTTGGCGGATGAAAATTCCAATTTTAGAGGTTATAAATCACTTCGAATTTTACTCCCCAGATGGTTATATTAGCCTCAAATTACAAAAAGAAGCGACAGTGCTTCGGTATCATTTCGCAAGAAGAGGCGATAACACCCTTTCTGACGCTAAGATAGGTTTATGCAAACTCGAATCGAACCGACACTTAAAGACCTCGCAAGTTTACTTGAGCTGGAACAAGCCGCGAAGCAGGGCGACATTCTGTCTCCTGAGTCAGCCGAGATAATCGAGAAAGCACTCAAAGTAAACGAACTAGACTTGATCAATCGCGCCCGATTGCTAGGTTTTTACAAAAGATGGACAACACGTCGTCGAACACAAAAAACTGCGCAGTTTGAAAAAAGACGAGTCAAGAACATTTTATGGTTTATAGCGCACCTTCCTGGCTGTACCTTTTGCAGCGATGATTACTTCTCGATCAAAAATTCAGAGGCATTTGGCTATAGTGAAGTAGCCGCGGCCTGGCGCGCAGCTATCAAACAGAATCATGACGATTCACAGGTGTTGATCAATGCTGCTCTGTTTTTCTTAAGCCACGAACCGGACATGGCCAGTACCCTAATTCAAAGAGTGCTCAAGACGGATGAACAAAACCAGTGGGCTATTAGCATCTTGAATGAACTCGAGCCGTCAACGGTCTCTAAAGCTACAGAGATTTATGACTTAAATGAGTTTAGCCTGCATCCTCCGACTAAAGCCACCCTTAAGCTGTTAGGAGATCGTCAATCGACATTCATCGATAATTCGTTCAGATGTAAGTTGTCCGCTATTTCTGCCAGAACATTGACCAGGTTGTTGGAGAAATATCCATCCGACGTGAACGCGCGTGCGGGTTTGACTGCGTACTACGGAGCTAATTGTGAGCTACAAAACAAATTTGGTGTGAATCCAGAATTCGAACGTCAATTTGTTTCGCATCTGGCCTGGTTCATAAAATTTGCTCTGGGCGCTGAAGGACTGGACTCAGTGCGAATTCCGGAATTAAGTATCAAAGGTAGAAACACCTTGCTTCAATTGTTGAAGTTGCATAACTCAAATACATTGAACAAAGTGGCTATCAAAAACAAAAAATACCTTCAAGAAAAGCTTAGAGTCAAAACCGAAGCAGACAAAATCATGCATTTGCGTTTTCTCGAAAAATGGGGACGTATGGCAAACAAGCCTGGCATTTTAGATGCCATAGCCTTGAAATGTGACAAGCCAAAGTTGAGGGACTTTCCACTTACAAAAAAATACACGCTAACGGAATGGGCCAATGACTCTTATCTGGCTAAAGGTGGTTTGACAGGCAGCTATCGATGGTTCGCAAAAGATTTTGCTCTGCGGCTGGACGAGGTAATGGAAATTGACTCAGCAGATTTGTACCATCGCGCATTAATCATAGGCAGTTATCATTGCGACGAGACACGAGCAAATAGCCCACAGCTGAAGGCAGCATTTGAAAAGCACATGCACTGGCTGATTGCGAATTGTCCGGGCTCTAGATATTTGCGCGATCACTGGTGGGATGACGTTGAGAAAGTCGATTTCGAATTGAAAGCAAAATTAACCAGCAGCTGGCTCAAGAAAATAAAATCCTCTGATGATCCAAAAGTTTTGGTTAATGCGTGTTTAGCTCATTTCAGTAATGACCGAGCGATAGCAAAAAAAATAATTGAAAAGGCGTTGAAGATCGCTCCGCGCGATTCTATGGCTGTTGCGCTCGCTGCTCGGCTTGAGGAGCGGTCGAAACTTCTCACACCAGAGGTTCGCCTGAAGAAACTCGGATTTAAGCACGGATGCGCCTCTAGTCGACTCACCAAGTTCTCAGAACGGTTCGACACTTCCGTATCGGAATTGTTTGGTGTTGACTTACCGGAGAGAACCATCTGGACTCTGGAGCAAGTCCTCCATAACAACGCTAACGATCTCGGTGCGAGAGCAGAAATTATGGGCTTCTTTTTTAACCATCAATATTGCAACGCGATAGCCGGAAGAGATCCCGCAACATCGGCAGAACACCTTGCACATGAACTGTGGTGGATTCAAAATATACCGGCGATGCCGAAAAGACGCGTGTTTCGTGCCTGTCAAAGCGAAGAGGAGAGTGGTTGTTTCACGATTGCAGCGGCATGGAATATGCAATTGAATAGTTATCCGCATAAGCCAGAAGTGGCTCTCAATGCGTCAAGAGTTTTCTTCTTGGACTCTGGTGGGTACGAATATGGAATCGATGTTCTGAAGGCGGCGGTGAAGCTGAATCCGGGAAACTCAAAGCTAAAAAAACGCCTGCAAGAATTACGGAAAAACAATCGACGGCTCCGGGCATGATGCCGTGACGAGTCTCGATCAAAAACCCTGTTGGGAGCGTACATCCTGTCTTTCAGCAACTTATTCCTGCCATCAGTGCACATACTGTAGATTCTTCTGTAGTTCTAAATAGATCGCGACTACTCGTCGGCGACGGTGAAACTGGTAATGAGATCTACCTAGCGCCGATGATGATGCTCCGTTGATCTTGCACTAGCTTTGGTTGTGCTAGCACGCCACGCCATTGCGTCACGACGAGGGAGTGCCACTATATTTAGTGGCTTAGCAGTCTCGATAGGAGAGTAACCAACAATATTCAAACTGTTTGTTGTTCGCACTTTCAATTAGGAAGGAACCTTATAATCAGAAAAGTGAAGGGACCATAAATGCAGAGGTGTGGATATGAAGTTCGATAGTATCGTATTTTCATTGATTTGTTGTGCAATCCTTTCGAATACGCAGTCGGCCAGGGCAAATGCTATTTCGAAGTTCACAAAAAGAGCGTTGTTGTATCCAGTCTTAGTCGCAGTGTCGCCTGTCGTTTTACCGGCGGTCTATGATATTTGTGAAAGAGGAATCGGCTCTAAACCGAACATAATGGACAACAGATTGATTTTGTACACGGTCGGGGTGATTGGCAGTCCACTGTGGGTGACTCTCAGATACCCGAGCTATTTTGAAGATTGCAGTTGTGATTAGTGGTGCGTACAAGGATGGAATCGATTGAAGAAGTAGCCTACCAACACGGACCACTAGTCACTTTTTCCACCGCGTCGATTCAGATTAGTGATTGCCGGTTCACTGCCAGCTAGGTGGGCAGCGCGAATCAGCGAGTCTTTAGTTTCAATACTTGGGCTGACAGCCCAGAGCTGACTAGCCAGCGCATTGGCTGTTTCAACTTCATTTGAGCCGAGCAAAGCCTGGTAAAGCTGGAAGTAATTAAAGAGCAAAAGAATCTAGGGTTTTTCCCACTTTAAGAAAACATGATTGAAGGTTTTGCCTAAGCTCCGATATACATCAAAATCACCATCTATGCTCGCTACATCCAGGATTTTTAACCGTGTCGAAAGAGCAACGATTGAAAGATCGGCAAAGTCGCCTGGTAAATCCTGGTATTTTTCATTCAACTGAGATAAGTACTGAAAGTCGGTCACAGCCAACGGTTCAATTGTAAAAGTCTCTTTTTGGAGGTCAGCTAAAAATTCGTTTTGAACTCGATAATCAGCTTTTAAATTCCACATAACCTCAGTAACTATCGGTTCGGACGTTATCAATTGTCCTCGAAAATTCTCCATGAATTTCCTGGCAGCGGCATGCCACTTATCGCCAGCGTCATAGTAGGCAATGAGTGGACCGGCATCTATCAAAGCACGCTTCAATGGCACTAGCGTGCTCGTTTAGCGGCTTTAGCAGCGAACCCTTGTTCGACAACAGCTTTGCGGTTTTCACGTTTACTTGCATCGCCACGTGAATTTAAAAGATACTTCGGATGTCCGCCCCTGCGCTCAACTATGGTTTTGTCGGCCTGCAATGCCTCGAACTTCTCATTTATGAGTGTTCGAACAGCATCGCTTTGATTTTCCGAATGCAAGGCGGCAATGATGACATCTAAGCGGCTTTGCTCCTGCTCAGCCAATTTGACAGTCAAAGTCATGCTCCCACCCCCTTATTACGAACGTAATACCATCTTATTACAAAAACAATACGATGACAAGTAGGGACTGCAAATTAAGGTCCAGAGACCAGATCGGAGAACTGATACTGCCGGAGCATCCATGAAAGACGGACTGTGGCGAGCCAAATAAGGGAAAGGCATTAAGCGAATAGCAGCCAAACACTTCAGTCTTTTTAGGCTAAGTCACGACCTCATGCTGACTGAAAAAAGGACACATGGCAGGTAGTGCTAAACTCGTCTCATAAAGGACATTTTTCTGACAATTTGAAACCGTCACCAGTTCTGGGTCGGCGAGTGCATTACCACGAGAGAACGTGGTAACGCTTTGTTTTTAGTGCGTTTGCGAGGACACTTTTATTAAACGCCTTTTTGGTATAAAAACAACGACACAAATTATTGATTGCTCGCTCAATGCGGTGAGCTATTTTAAGCAAAGTTACAGCAGAGACTGCCATAATATTATTGTTGGCGCCCCTATAATTCCTGAGCGCTGAGATTGGGCCAGCACCAATGATGATCGCTCCGTTGATCTTGCATTAGCTTTGGGTCGGCTAGCACGCCATTTAATTGTGCCACGACCAGTGAGAGCCACTGCACGTTGAAGCCGTAAGTTGTTTTCAGGCAGTGATCGATAAAAAAGACCGAACTGCTGTCCAAAGATTCGATTAAACGGATAGATACAACCGTGTAGCGTGTGCAAACTATTCGCGTGATCGACGATGACAGTTGAAACGAAATTCGAATTTAGAGCGCCCAACAACGAAAACGCAGATAATGCTCACGTTGCAGTTTTGCAGGCTGATGCTTACCATGACAAATTACTTGTCCCACAAAAGCCACAAGGAGGTAGCCTCGCAAGCGCCTATGATTGGGCTTCGGGCACGATCGATCTTGGAGCTCAAATAGTAGTCGGCGCCGCCAATAAAGCTTACGAAGCGATTAAAGAACATCCAGTCGATACAGCGGTGTCAATAGCTGAGGGCGTGGCTGTTGGTGTAGCCCTTATTGCTGCGGCCCCGATAGCCGGGGCATTGGGTGCTAGCGCAGCCGTTGTGGCTGGCGTTGGTGTATTGGCAGAAGTTGCTATCGTAGGACTCACCGCAGACGGAATGGTTACAGCGGCAACCGACAGCATTGCAGCATCGGAAAATTCTGCAAATTCAGCAAATGTTCTGATGCATAAATCAGAGCACACTGAAGCTGACATTGAGACAGCCAGGCTAGACATTCAGAAACAGACGGGCGGGGCAGCGATAGAAATTGCCGGGTGTGCGACGCTCGCATTGGGGGCGGCTGGTTCTGCGATCAAGGCGACCTCGCGGTTAGCAAACATTCTGAAAAGCAGCGCCAAAGCTTCCTCGGATGCTAATGGTGGTGCGAGCCTTCCCGAGCTTACTTTGACTCAGTCGGAGCGACCGGCGCTTGCAATGGACGAACCGCCCAAAGTAGGGAAAAGCGCCACAATTGAAAAACCCGGAGCGAAAGCTGGTTCAGACAAAGTTGGTGCAGAAAAATCCTCCGAAAGCATCGACGGCGTCGCAGTGCCCTCAAAGCAAAACATCTGGAAATTGTCTGACAGTGTTACTGATTTTATTGGGAAGCGGAATGGGAAAGTCGATCTCAAGTCTTTAATTGAGCAGCGAAAAGCACTCCATGATGATGCTGATGATGATCTATCATTACATTTTAAAATTGCCCGCGCTGCCAAATTACCCGACTGGTTGAGCTTGCGCGCAAAAGGTTTAAATGATGAGCCAGCAATAAGACAGCTGATATCTGGATCACCGGAAGCCACCGCTCTGTATGACGAATATTTAGTAAGCAAAGCTGCGCACAGCAAGGTGTCGAAGCAAATTGATGAGGAATTAGAGATTCGACGCACTGGTCTGGCCAAAATAGTTAACGACGAAAGAAAAAATGTATTTCCAGACGGGGTTGTGCCGAAGATCAAAGTAGAGCGACAGGGCGAGGACGCTATAGGAAGTGCGTCTTATCATAAAGGAACTATTCGCGTCAAAGACGAGGATTTGATTGACGGCGATTCAACTCACCGACTCAAAGTGGGCGACAATTTAACTGAATTTCTGTTGCATGAAACCAAGCATGCCGAGCAAGATGCGCTGAGAATACGCAAGTACATTGATGATATTACAGGCGGTGACACCTCAGGACGCTCTCTAACCAATAGCGAACTTGAGGCGGTAGCAACAAAAATGTATGGCGTGGCCGATATCGATGCAAAGGCGATCGTTAGCGATGTTAGTAAACAGCGAGCGGGACGTCCATTAACAGAGTCCGAATCTGAGCGTGCTACGGAGCTCGAAAAATCGTTTGCCGAAAATTATAGTGCAAACCACAAAGCTGACAAAGATCAGTTAGCTAGACTAGCGGCAGTCTACCAGAATATGTTTCAGCCCGATAACGCCGGCTTCGGGCTTCCAACTCAGATTTACTTGGAAGACTTCAAATTCTATGAAACGTTTCAGAATCCAAGTCCTGAGCTAGAAGCGCTCAAACGCGAATATGACAATTTGCCCAAGAATAAACTGGAACACACCATCTTTGACGAAGAATTCGAGAAACGGTCTGCACCGATAGTAGAGCGCGCTCTTTCACAAGAAATCGAGACAGCCACCGCCATTGTCAAAGACAATTATCAGGAGTACCGAAATTGGCTCCATGAACGCGAAGCTTGGGCTACCAGTAAAGCTGCCCAACGCTCCTTATCTCGGACGGCTATCGCCGAACGCCTGCTAAGAGCATTGTTTTCGTACGACTAGCGAATACAACAAAGTCCTTACTACATCTGGCGAAACGTTATTAGCGGCCTACGTGCGATTTTGAAAGCAAAGAATGCGAAGCGAAATCTTTGACGCTGTTGGAGACAAGCGCGTAAACGTCAAAAAAGACGATGTACGAAATGTATGCCACTGCAGCCATCATGCCACTCAGAAAGACAAAAGTTGCGAGATCCATAATTTTTCCTCCGAGCTGTTAGGTCGTTTCTGAAAACTCACCCAACTATCTGGATACGACGCCATGATAGAGATCGAACACTGCGAAATACGCCACGAAACTAAAAGCCAAAACCATGCTGCCAATAACCGTGCAAGTAAAACTGTCCATCAATTCCTCCTGCGAGCCGCCTGACAGTTCTCTCGAAATTGCCCTCGGCAAACTCACTTGCTTTATTCATAGTAGACCAGTCGTCTAGACTTTGTCAATTACCCCAAAAATGGTTCCAACAATATGCGCCTTGAGGCGTAGGATCACCATTGTTGTTTAATGTCTACTTCCTAAAATAGGGGTTCGAAGGATCTTGGTTCAGAGATCTTCTTCCGACTCAGGAGTGCCGACATGGATTTCAAAGCTTTAAGTGAAAAGGCAGAGCAAGGACACGGCTGTGACGTGTTAGTCGAGAGTCAGAAAGGACAGGCAGCTACAGTCGACGCGTATGAGCTGTTGTTTCAGTCGTATGCAAAGATAGTCGATCAAAGTCGAGAACATCCGACCTTGAGAGAGCCGAATGGCCTGCCAACAGCCCGTCTGAACGCATTTGTTGATTTCAACGTTACTCCAGGAGTGGACAAAGTTTCGCTCGTCAATGAACACGATGCCGATGTGAGTGCGAACCGCGAACTGTCCTGGATGCTTATCAATCAAAAAACGCACAAAGTTACTCGAGTGGGATGTAGCGAAGGTCCGCTCGAACATCAGAAGTAGGAACTGGTAGACAACGCTCTCGAAAATCCGCGTCGGGCTCCAGTATCACGCACAACCACAACTATCGTTGAGTGCCGGAAGTATCGATAACGATATAAGGGCCGATGTCGGCCATTGCTGCGCCCAGTCCTAGATTCTTAGAATTCGATAGCAGCCATCGCCGTTTGAAGTCATCAATATTTTGACCGAATCGTTCAGCGATGAATTTTAAATCGCGGTCACCAAATGTAAGAATCGGCGAAAAGATCAAAGAAACAAGCATGATTAGTGGCAATTCGAGGTCTCTGGCTGCGTCCACTATGTCCGTATAGCGTCCTTGCTGCAGTAGTTCAATAAAGAATTCGTTTCGATGTTCTAGAAAAACAATCACCGTTTGTTTCCTCCGTGTGTCAAATAACCGGGTGTAATAAATAGAAGTCGTCGTCGTTTTTTTAGTCACAAAACTGCGGGGCGGAGATTTTTGGTATGGTTCCCAAATTGTTCCCGCGAGTCATTTAGAAACACAGTTGTGATGAGCGTTGACAACTCTAGACGACTGGTCTAGTATTAAAGCATCTACGCAATTAAATCGGTAATTTTTTACTGTTTAAATAAGCGTAATAGGTGCCTCATGAGAAACAAAAATTTTCCAAATAGTGCAAAAACTTTTTTAAGTCTGGCGGCAATCTTGTGCTCGACTTTGCCGGTTGTTGCAGAAAATTCGCAGCGAACGCAAATAGAAATTCCGAGCGCGGAATCTGTTTTGATCGATGACTTCATCAAGCTACAGCCGAAACGTCCGAAGGTCGCTCTCGTTCTTGGCGGGGGTGGTCTGCGTGGAGCGGCGCATGTTGGAATTTTGCGCGTCCTCGAGCGCGAAGGTATCCCCATCGATATGGTAGTTGGCACCAGCATGGGCGCTGTCGTGGGCGGTCTTTATTGCGCGGGCGTAAGCACTGAGCGGCTTGAAAAAGATATAGTTCGCTGCTTCATTTCTTCTTACTATACGGCACCACTAACGGTGCAAGCGCTCAAAATGAATGTTTCTTATTTGATGCTGCGCAAACCGCAGGGGCTCTACGACGGCGGAAACCTTGCGCGTAGCATAGACAATTACGTTCCAGCGCAACAGCGTGAAATCAGTAATTTGAGACCAAAATTTGCAGCAGTAACCACTGATTTAGTGGAAGGGCGCACGCGAACGCTGACAGAAGGAGATCTTGGGAAAGCCATTCAGGCAAGTACGGCAGTTCCTTTATTGCGCAAGCCTGTATCTATGGGAGATGCCCTTTTAGTCGATGGTGGCGCCATCTGCAATCTTCCAGTGGACCAGGCAAAATTGCTGGGGGCGGACTTCGTGATCGCAATCGACGTCGATGAAAGGATTGAAAGTACGGTTCGCAAAAAATTGAATCGCCACGTATTTAAAACGTCATCACGCATAGTCAGTCTGATGCTCGCAAAAATTGATGAGGGACAAAAACTAGCGGCAGACGTTTGCATTCAACCGGACGTGACAGGCATCTCGTTGCTTTCACGAAAGAGTTCTGAAGGCGAGCGCGCTATTTTCGCCGGTGAAGATGCAGCGGCAAGAGCCATGCCTGAATTAAAGATGAAATTGATGGCAGCTGGAGTTGAGCTGTATCCCGTCGAAAATTCGGTTAGCGCAAAGCTGATGGTTTCCTCCAGGTAGGCATTTTTCGACAGCATAAAATCAAGATCAATTGAAATAGAGGACGAAGCCAGGGAAATTGCTTGAGAAACCACTTCGCATGCGCGTCCAGTTATCGCCCTTGCTAAGAGTCCCTTTTTCCAGATATGGCTGCGCAGCGACGCCTTGTATCCAATCGAACAAGTCGAACGTGCGTGGTTCGAGAAAGACCTTTCGCAGGTTAATACCAGTTTCGGTATCGTTGCCTCGCCAGAATGGAATCAGTAGTTTGCCTTGAAGAATTTTCTCGTTTTCATCCATGATTTCCATCCAGGAGCTGACCATTTCGTCTGTGACCTGCATATTGGGTATGACGCCAGTTTGTTTTGGATTCGGCAACCATTCGTGATCGTCATCAGTCTCTGCCATAATCCAACGCCAGCTCTCTCGGCTCTGAGCAACAACTTCTTCAAGATCGTTTAGAGCTGCTTTCATGCGTTCTGGCTCGACGACCTCGCATTGCAAGTGATGTAAGCCAGCTACGACGTCAAAGATTTCATTCAAATTTGGTCTCCATCCTGCGGATTTGTCACTGAGGCGTCGTTGCGCCAAGAATTTGTAGGGGCTATCAACGCAAGCGAAAAAGAGGTGCGCAGAAGAGTCAAAGCTCGCGTGGCTGTTGTATGCGAGAACGATATTGCTCAATGCCAGAAACACGTGACAGTAACCACGCAGCCAGTGAACATCGCCACGGTCGAATTTGATGAAAAAAGACTCGGCTTCGCTCGCACTTATTTGCTGATTCCGAGAAACCACAGAATAAAGCTCCCAGAGCCTTTGCTTGTCTTCGTTCTGCGCCTCGCCGTGGCCGGTAAAATCAAGTTCAATCAAGCCAAAATGTATTGGCAAAGTGACGTCACTGGCAGTGATACCACTGAGGGTGCTCTCGGCTTCTGCAACCTTATCGTGGAAGTCCAGGAAAATTTTGCGCAACTGTTGGTATGAAATTTGGTGCGGCTGTTGATTGACCGGCAATCTGAACATAGCAAGATGAGTCGGCAATTGCCCTTCCCAGTTACGTATGCCGAAGTAATATATTTGTTGGGAAGCACTTTCAAACGCCTGAAGGAACTGGAGCAAACCAAGACCAAAGCGAGTCTGATCGTCGTTTCTGTGCGCGGTGAGATGCGCTTTGAGAGATTTTTCCCCTTCGGACAATCTACCGGTGAGCAAATATTGCTCAACCAGTGGAGCGGATTTTTGAGGTGCTTCAAAAGTTGTTGAAGCAATTTTTGCATTAACCATATTGTGGGTTTCTCCAGTGCATAAAATCAATGAGGAAGCGAGCAAAGTCGCTATGACACTACGTGCAAACATTCTTTAGCTCCAGGAATCGTTGATTCCACAAGCATAGAAGTTTAGCGAGCCTCAATGGCGAGGCAGACAACAGTGTGTGAAGTGTTGGTCGCTGTAGGTGTTTTCTTATCTGGCGAGTGCCGTGTCAAAAGAGAGCGTACTGACTATGACTTGCTTTCACTCGTAAGGTCGGTTTTGTTCTTGCTGTGTTCGACTGACAGTAGCGACAGGAAGCGTGCAGATAGTTCCTTTCGACCTTTGCCATCTAACACCTTCCCGCAAAATTTCATCCAGAGCTATTTCTGTTGCTAGGTGCTCGGGCTGTGTCTTGGTTTCATTTTCGCCTCAGCTTTCGCCTGCATCCTTTGCGGGTCACCGAAGTACAAATCTAAAATGTCGGCGACGGCCTGTTCTGGGCTTGACCACTCATTGACAAAGTCTGATGGCATGAAGCCACCGTCGAAGTCCCAAGAATACACCCACCAGGCGCCACCGTGCGAGCAAAGCACCACCATCGGTGCATTCATCTCGGGCGGTAACGGCGCGTCGCCAATTACTAGATAACCCCCATCACGATAACCAGGTATAGAATTACCAGGTGTTGAAGTGGGTTTGCCAACCCGTACCCCGTCTGGCCATCCGTGCTTCGGTGAATAAGGATGTGAGACGAAAAGTCCGGCGTCTCTAAGTTGCTGCAGATATTTCTCTTCGATCCTTGCCATTTATCCCTACTTAGGTTTTGTGCGATAAGCCGCTTTGCCGGTCCAAATTTCTCTAACAAAATAATTAAGGTCCATTTCATACTTCGTTCCTTCAAGAGGATCACGAATTACAACATTCCCAGCAGAGTTTAAACCATCGATGGCAACAACATGAGGCGTTTTTTTGGGCCAACAGGGCTCAAATAATTGAGCAGCCCAAGGCCCATGTTCGCCAATTTCAGCAAAAGACTTGAATTTACGTTCAGCAGAGGACCACCCATCGCCTAACTGCTTGGCTAGGCTATCTATGTCGCTTGGCGTGGCTAGTTTTTCCAATAATAACTTCTCTGGAAATTCCCCCACAGTGATCATCTCACCTGCGGCCGCGACGCAAGAATCATCGAGACTCTGCCTAATAACATCTGATGAGAAGTGCTCATTCATTGTTTTCCACTTATAAGGCTCACGAAGCTTACCCAAATCTGTTCGCTGAGGTCTCCCACTATATTTTTCAATTTTATATTGAATCTGTCTGGTTGCCTCTCCGACAATATCTCCGGACTTGCCACTTTCGTCGAGCGGTTCCGGAAATCCACCCATACCTGGTTTAGGGAGTTCAGAGCTGCTGCCAGTCTTGTTCGCCTTAGACATTGCAATAAAATTGTCGCCAGTTGTGCCATCTGGCGTAACAATTTTCAATGCCGGTGTTGCGAGATCTGCAAATGCGTCCCCCATACTCTTCCCGGCGGCTCCACCTATACCTTTGGCTGCCTCTGCGAAATGATCAGCGCTTTTTATAAGCTCGCCAGTAAGAAAGTTCTCAGCACCAAAAGTTGTTAGCTGTTCCACTTGCTTCGGCGCGGTTTGTGATGAAAACTGCTCGTACTGCTCACCAACGTATTTAATCGGATCAGTAGCCAGGCGCTCATAGTCGCCTGTAAAACCAATGTCTTCAGCATCCTTGGTCATCGGCTCAAGTGACTTTTCGATGCCCTGAGCAACAGGAGCTGCATATCGCTTGATCCAGTCAGATTCTGACTTCATCACCACCTGGGCGGAAGCGTCTGCGCTTAGTTTTCCTGTTGCTGCTTCATAGTCATAGTTGAAAGTTTGCCCCATGAGTTTGACGCCGTCTGCAGCGGCGCTTGCACCAAATACTAGTGTTTCACCAACATTAGTTACTGCCTGCCCCACACCTCGTAGAGCAGCTGGACCCAAGTCACTGTACTGCTTATCGATTGATGCATTGGCGGCATTCATAAATGTCTGCTTTAAATCAACCTGGTTGACCTCTAAGTGACCTTGTAGCGGCTTTTTAACCTGCTCGCCTGCCTCCGGCTTGACCGTCGGTTCAGATATCTCTTCACGCTTCTGTTCTTTGCTAAAAACGCCACCAATAATTGACTTGAACTGATCAATTACGCCTGGTTTGCTTTCTTGAGCAGGTGCAATGAAATACTCTCCCCGTCGATAATACCTATCTGCGCGATTCTGCACATCTGCCAGTATAGAATTGCGTTGCTCAGGGGAGCTGACACTGCAAGCGACATCAATTTCTTTGCTCAAAAGTGCTGCATGCTTATCACCTCTTGTAGCAGCCCCTTCTAGTTCAAGAGGTGTCAAATGCTTCTGTCCATGAGACTTCGCGTCTTCTTCAATCTTTTCGGATTTGCTCAATTGGCGTATTGGCATCCTGGGCTCCATCATAAAGGTGCAGCCCGAATCAGAGCGAGATGGCAACGAAGGGTCACGGAGACTCTCAGCATACTGGCCGCGTTGAAAAACCCTGTCCGCGGTGTCTTGAATTGTGCTCAATGTCGCTTTCTTCAGGTCTCTGCTAGGAAATTGATAAGCGGCATCAATTTCATTCACTAAGTGTCTTGCATCGAGATTGCCTGCCTTTTCTAAAGTCAACAACTCATTGAAAGTGATGTGCTGCTCTGATTTGGGCTTGAGACTTTCTGCGCCTCTTTGTACTTTCGAGAGTTGCGCTATCGTTCCCAAGTTCACCAGACGAATCGATTTGTAGTCGACAGGCTTCGGAATGCCTTTATCCAGCCAGGCTGAACCATCCTGATTGTTGCCCTTGCGAGCATCCACAATTTCTGCTCCTGAAGCGTTGCGCACGGCGCTGGCATCTGAACTCACCAACGGTTTTGGCGTGTCGTTCACTTCATGATTTTGAATGTGGTCATCGGATTTCTGTAGTTCAGTCATCTTATAATTTTGCAAATGAGCTGGATGATCTTTTTTACCCATTCAGGTGAGAAAATATTCTTTCCAACGCTCACTAGCACCCACTTAATGGCATCGAAGTACATGTCACTTCTCAATCGGCGGCTGGTAGAAAAAACTTGATAGCCGCACCCGTCACAAGCATCTTCGCGGAACAGTCCTCTTTGTTTTAATCGGCAAGACTGGATGGACAATTTTTCTATGAAAGCCGTCAGCTAGCGTTGATAACCGGCTGAACTTGCGACTCACTGCAAAGCACTACCAGCAGGTTGCTCACCATTGCCGCCTTGCGGTCGTTGTTGAATTCGACGAGGTCCTGTTTACTCAATTCCAGTAGTGTTGAATTGACTATGCTTACTGCTCCTTCAACTATTTGCCGGCGGGCAGCAATCACAGCAAACGCTTGCTGGCGTCTCAACATCGCCATCGCAATTTCTGGAGCATAGGCAAGATGTGTAATTCTCGCCTCATCGACACGGGCACCAGCTTTCGATAGGCGTTCTTGCAACTCGACTTGCAGCGCTTGCGAGACCACGTCGGTGCTCGCGCGCAATGTCAATTCTTCGCCATCAGCATGGTCGTAGGCGTAATTGGTGGCAAGATGACGCAGGGCAGACTCACTTTGAATAGAAACATATTCTTTGAAGTTATGAACATCAAATTGCGCCTGCGCGGTGTCTTCTATGTGATAAACCAATACGAGCGAAATTTCGATGGGATTGCCTTGCTTGTCGTTCACTTTTAAGACAGGTCCCTGGATACTTTGCAATCGAAGCGACAGTGTATTTCGCTTAAAAAACGGGATCGTCCAGTGCAGACCGGCATGTCGAACCGTACCTGCATATGAACCAAAGAACATCATTACGCTTGCACTATTTGGAGGAAGCGTGAAATAGCCCTTGAGCAGAAATATCAAAAAGGCGAGAAGGAAAATTACAGGAATCATCGGCGCCAAACTCGCATACTCTTGGGCGACAGTGGTTGGATGACAAAGGTAGTCAGCAGCACCACGAATAGCGGTCCCATACATGAACAGGGTGCATGCAACGAGTAACAGATGAATACCCAGTGCAATCCAGCCATTTATAGAAATGGCTTCGCGTTCTCTACTCATTTTGATACTCCTCGCAAAACACAACAGTGATTTTAGATGCTACCACTTCGTATCGTCATGCCGGGTGGCACAGCGTTAAAACGTCTGCTGTCATTCTTCCAATTTGCAAAAGATGCAAGAGCCCATACGAGGCTCCATAGAGACTGGAGTCTGCAATGTTGACTTGCATAGTGATCCCCTCTTCTGTATATTGGCTTCACAAAAAAAGGCAATAAGAAAGGGCAAACATGCCAGAGCTTCCGGACATCAAAGCCTACATTCACGCGCTCGAAGGTAAGATTTTGGGACGACGTCTGTTAAGGACACGCATAGGAAGCCCATTTTTACTGCGCACAGCTGTGCCACCGATCGAGGAACTGACTAACAAACAAGTTACTCGTTTCAAGCGGATCGGAAAACGGATAGCGATAGGTTTTGAAAATGACCTTTGGCTCGTTATGCACCTGATGATTGCAGGCCGATTGCAGTGGCGCGCGCCGGATGCAAAAGCCGGGGGAAAATCTGGCCTGGCGGCGTTCGATTTTGCCGATGGTACTCTGATTTTCACCGAGGCTGGGAGCAAACATCGCGCTTCACTACACGTGGTGCAAGGCGATAAAGCTCTCGAAGAGATGGACCCCGGTGGCATAGAGATATTCGATAGCGATCAAAACAAATTCAAAGATGCACTCACTGCCGAGAATCGCACATTGAAACGTGCGTTGACAGATCCCCGTATCTTAAGTGGTATCGGCAACGCGTATTCAGACGAAATTCTGCACGCGGCAAAGCTGTCGCCGGTCTTGCTGACTCAAAAGTTAAAGCCAGAAGAATGGGACCGATTATATGTATCAACCCGCGATGTTCTCAAACTTTGGATCGACCGTTTGTGCACAGAAGCCGACAAAGAGTTCCCGAAAAAGGTAACGGCATTTCGACCAGAGATGGCGGTCCATGGCAAGCTTGGACAACCGTGTCCGGTTTGCAACGAAACCATTCAACGAATTCGTTATGCAGACAATGAGACGAATTACTGTGCAAAGTGTCAGACGGAAGGTAAGCCTCTTGCAGACCGCAGCTTGTCGCGTGTGCTCAAATCTGACTGGCCGCGCACTCTCGATGAACTAGAAGCATTAAAGCGAAAACGGTGATTTCACCTTATCTGCGGTCGCAAAGCTCACGCTCCATTTCTTCTAGTTTAGGGACGATATATTTCGCGCCGTTTTCTATCTTCTTCCTGCATCTCACCGATTTCGCCCGCTTGCCTGACGGCTTCTAAATAGGCCTTGGCGTGGTCAATATGCGACTGTTCGTAATCTCTGTCAAACTGAGCTTTTGACCAAGGCACACCACTTTGGGCTGCATTTCGCTTGGATATCTGAGTCGCCAAATCGTATTCTTCACGAGACTTCGCAGATTGGCGCTGCCGCATTGCAGCAAAACCATTAGTTATGCTGTTTTGAATTTCAGTGGAGTGCATTTTTTGAAGCTGACCGGCATTGGGCATTGATTCACCAGGGTGCTGTTGACGCCATTCATCCTGCCAGCGTTGTGCTTGAAGTGTTGATGGATTCACCGGTTGAGAAGCTTGTTGCTGCATCAGCTGTTGTTCGCGCTGCTTGTTGCGAATCTGTTGCTCTTGAAAAGACAAATTCGGCGCAGGCGTATACTTGGCATTTGGGTTGCCATAGGGCACACTTCTATTTGAGCTGGAACCCGAGGGCGCCACGCGTCCAAATGGGGCAAATACGCCATGAGACGGTGCACCATAAGAACCAGATGATGAGCCGGTTGATGTTGAGTCGTAAGAAGGTGTGCTGTAGATTGAGCTGGACGTGCCGTCCCAGCCCCGACTGTCCTTCTGAGCGAAAGCCGATAGAACCGAGCTGCCGAGCAGCCCTGGAAACAGCGCGCCCACGGAGATGAGCCTTAAAATCATGGATTTTGCAATTTGCATAAGCTGTAATTCACTCAATGGCGATGGGACAGACCATCCTATTTTATCGTGACTACTCTCGGCCTCTTGCAGTCTTTTTGAAGACATCCCAGAGCTATGCTGTTCCGCGCGTGCTCGCTCGAATAAAAGTGACAATTCGATATGCCGCGAAGGGACTCATTGCAAGAACTGTAATATTTTCATCGCCACTACTTCTGGTGCTAAGGAAAAGTTCAGTCAGCGGACGATTTATGCCTGCTCACGAAGCACTGTACCATTGCTTATTGAACGCATTGTAACGTCGATGTATTCTATTAGTCTTTTCAGTTGGTTCGACAGTCGGTGGTCCCATGATTATTCACATTAATGGCATGCCGGGAGTCGGCAAACTCACAGTTGCTCAAATACTCGCTCAGAAGCTGCCGGCTAGGCTAATCGACAACCATCGATTAATTGACGCTGCCACCACTTGCTGTGAACATGGTTCGCCAGCATATGTCAAAGTTCTACACAAAATAACAAATATAGTTTTTGACGAATTGAGGACGCTGCCGCCGGGCGAAATCATAATTTTTACTAACGCTCTAGCGGATCAGTGCCCTGAAGATATCGCCAGATTCGATAGTTGCAGACAATTAGCTGAGAGTCGAAACGAAGAATTTCTTGCAGTCCTGCTTACTTGTTCCATTGAAAGCAACATAAGGCGAGTAAGTGATTCTTCGCGAGCGCTCAAAGGGAAATTGGTTAGAGAAGAGCGGCTTCTAGAGCTGCTGGAGCAGTATTCCATTTATCATCCAGACACTGAAAAACACAAAATAGAAATAGACACCACTCATCTTGAACCCGCGGAGTCGGCGAGAATTATTCAGGAAACGGCGGAACGTTTGCGCACGTGTCCCATCATTCAGGATGAGGGAGAGCAACAAACCAATGAGATCATTCACTGAATTCCAAATTCAGAAGTCTAGCTTTCCAGGTGCTGATTGTCACAGGCACATCAGTGTCAACGACTTCGAGGGCAGGCTCGTTAATCCAGGCAGATCCGTCCCCAGTAACGTCAAGGGAGATCATAAATACTCCCGCGTGTGGCGGCACGTCGACTACGATTTCGCGCTTGACCCAATCGTGCTCGGTGTTGCTATCGATGTCGAAGGTGTTTTGTGAAAACAAGTTTGATTGGCGCGCGTCCATCACGCTTAGCACCAAACCAGATTGCTCGCTTTTTCCTTCGGTCTTTACGAACGCTGTGAGGCGCACTCTTTTACGACGGTAGATTTTCGCATCAAATTTTTGAAATAAACCGGCGGTGTGAAAGCGACTGCCCGGGACGATGCCTTTAACACAGCCAGAATTTTTTCCGTCTCGTCTATTAACAGAATCTATGCCGACTTCAAAAGCCCCATCTGGCTCCGACCAACCAAGCCAACCTTTAGCAACAATACCTGGTTTCGAAGATTGATTCAGGTAGCGTTCTTCCTCATTCTCGCTGAAATCTGCATTAATCAAATTAGACCACCAGATACCGCGACACCCCGTAGAATAGTCATCGGTGACAGCAACAGTTTCGTCAACCTCTTCGAAGCGCAAATCTGAAAACCACATGGTACCGCCACCGGTGACGCGCGCACCAAAATTCATTTGAACCGCGTTTTCGGGAACGTCTAATACAACCGACGCTAGCACCCAGTCATGCGTCCCTTGAAGTTTTCGGTTCTCCATATTATCGAGGGCTACGGTGCCTTCGTGACTGCCCATTACATCAACGAAAAATACGCCGCATTTTACGTCGAGGGATTTAAGCTGAACTGTGAAACGAATGCGCTTGCCCCGGTATCCGTCGCAATTCATAAATTGATAAAGCTCGACAGATTCCCACGTAGCGGCCTTTTTGATGTTTATGTAGGCTGCCGCTTTCCCGTTGAACGAATTGTCTTGATCGATGCCAATGCCATAATCAGCCTTGGAACGGTAAACGAGCCTGTGCGTCCAACCTTTGGGAACTACGATCTTTTTTCTAGAGGCTGCCGCCTTCGAGCTTTTCTTTTTTCTGTCTGACAGGCATGGACAGTCGGTAGTGTCAATATCATCGGCAACGACGCTTAATTCAGATTGACTGATCCACACTTTGCCATTGCCACCGAGCATGACACCATATTCAACAGCAGTCGCAGCAGTTGGAACATCCAACACGATTGACCATTTCTGCCACTCTGTCGTGCCAGACAGCCTCCGGTCACATGAATTGTCGTAAGAGACCATGTCGGTCTCTGTTTGTACATTCATCCACGGCATTACCCATGAAACATCGTCAGTTTTCACCCACATGGTCAAGCGCAATCGCTTTCCTCGGTACTTTTCAGCCTCCGTGCTTGCTTGTAAGGACGTCCATCCGTAGGTTTTTGTAATCCCGTCGCGGTTCTTTAGTAAAAGGGCTTGCTTGCCGTCATGTTGGACACTAGCGTCGATACCAGCCTCATATCTGCGATGATTGCCGCCACTTAAGATCCAATTTTCTGGCAACTGCAAGGCGTTTGGCTTTTGAGTGATTGTTTTTGCCATGATTAGCTCTCCGGCTGGTTTGTGCGCATGATAGAAGCTATACACCCAAAATGGCAGGCCTTATCCCTGCTTCTAACAAAATATTATTTTGTCAATGGCGTGCGGGCACTCGGGCGTTACCGAGCTATCAAGTTGATGCATGGCGTGCATAAGCTATGCTGAACTAATCAGAGAGTCGAGGCTTAGTCAATGAACATTAACTTGAACAACAATAACAAATCGGCAATCCGGCACCGGTTTTTGTATAGCCTCGTGCATTGTGTTTTCACATTTTTGCGGACTCTCTCTTTGGGCACAGGCTATTCGCAAGAAAGAACCGCTACACAAAAAAATAGTCTTGCTAGCAAGTCACCACCGGCAACTCCACAAACGTTAGATTGGAGTCCAGATCCAAATTTCCCTGGAATTCAAAAATACAAATCGGCAAATATCAACCTTGCCGACCGTCTAAAACTTGAAGAGTATAAGCTGAATCTGTTAGTCGAATTGGTCTCGTCAGAATCAAGAGTTTTTAGAATCAAAAATAGAATTATAAGAACATCAATTGGTGATCCAAGAATTTCTGAGCCGGTACTTGTCAGTGAAAATCAACTTGTCGTGTTAGGCAAGGAGCCCGGCTCGACGACATTGGCAATCTGGGACGATGCCGACAATGTTTCGGTTTACAAGATCTTAGTCAGGCGACAGGAACTCCCGTCAAACTTAGTGGCTGTTGATTCGCATCAAGACGAAGGCTCCCAGATTCCTGCAGCAATGAATGGCACAATTGTGATCGAAGAAATTAAAAAAGTCAGAGTAGTGCTTTTGAGCGTTGGCGAAACGAAGTTTTTCAAATTACCAGAGGACATTATTAGAAGCTCGGTGTGTGACCCTCGGGTTGCAACCTTGAGTATTCCAGCAGAAAATGGAATATATTTGCAAGGACAATCCGCTGGTAAAACGGGTGTATTCATCTGGGACTGCAAAGGGAACATTCTCGGCATGGACGTGGTGGTTACGGATGAGCAGAATTCGAAGACCTTAGCGCCGATGAGATTGCAACTAGCGAAAAAAGACCTGAGCAAGATTGATGCGACAAAGGGCTGGGAAATTGAAAGCTGGACCGGTCATCAAAAGGAAATAGTCAGTCCAGACACGTGCTTACCGCGCAAGTTAATTCAGTTGCCGAACTGAATGGCTAACGAATCCTGAATTGAACGGCATTGTCTATGCTGCTCGGAGAAATCGAAACACATGTCTAATTATATGACCGACCAAGATCGAAGATGGTGGGAGCTGTACCGAAAAGCCGATAAATTATCAGCTGCAGATGTTGTCAAAATTGAAAAGCAACTTAAATCTGAGCCTGCAAATATGGATTTGCGAGTTCAACTTTTCGGTTATTGGTACAGTCAAAACTTTCTAAAGCGAAAGGACACAGAACAGAAATTGTTAGAACATGTGCTCTGGATGATCGAATACAAACCATCTGTGGGAGGTTCCATTGGACATAAATGCGCCATGAGTGCCATGCGCTTCACACCCAGGAATTTTGCCACCGCACGACAAGCGTGGTTGGAACAAGTTGATAAGCACCCTATTAACGGAGTTGTCGTGGGCAATGCTGGGGCTTTCATAGCATGGAACGATTTTGAAACTGGTTCGCATCTGTTAGAAAGAGCAGCTAGACTGGATCAAAGTGCAGGCTGGCTGCAGTTACTTTCCATTCACTGCAACGATCAAATATGGAGACTTCCGTTTTTATACAAAGATGAAATGCGAGAAAAACTGATCGATGTTGGTGTCAGGTCGTTAAAAAATGAGGGGGATATAGGCGCTCCTTTTATCACAGCCGAATATGTGGCAGAGGTTGCTCTGACTCTTGGTCGTTATGACCTGGTGAAGTATTGCGCCCAGGCGATTTACGATTACAATCCTCCCGAATCAGTCCCAGTGGCAAAGTTCTATGTGAGCCTATTAGCCTTACGAGAAGGGGATAGAAGACCCGCCTTAGAGATGATTTCTCAGGCAAAACGAGAGGAGTTAAGGCAAGATATGCTGTTTAGGTTGGCGACTGCGCTATACGAATTAGGAGAGCGAGATTCCATAGTCCAGATGATAGTTAGTCTCAAAGGGAAAGCTAAGGAGCATTCTCGTAGACGATGGTTAGAGCAAATGGCGAATAGCAAACCGCCAGATTTCTTGGACGCTTGTATGTGTGACAGCTGCCGCTGACTGCAGACACTCGGCTACTACCTTGAATTTGCCATGCATTAATCTCTGAACGGCTTTGATCATATAATCACCACATGAATCCAGATATCCTCCAGCATTACAGACAATTCAGTATATTTACCAATCCTGGTCCATATGAGCAGAGATTGGTTCAAGATCTTCCTGACGATGTCTCCGAGATTGGTAAGCTAGTCAGACGTCAAATTATTCATCGAGTCACACTGTCCAACGGTAACAATGGCTCCAATGTTGACTTACGTTATGGCGACATGACAAAAGTGCCGTGGTGGAGGCAACCAGAGGACGATATCCTGCCTACAGCTGCCGCAATGCTTGCTGAGCTGTATCGTCGCGACAACCGTGGATTTACTCCCGAGCGCAGTGCAGAGAACAAGTTGATTCTTACTTGTCGATTCGTCGCAATTCTTATGGCATCTATTCTGAAATCAAAAGGGAAGCCGGCTCGTGTTCGCTCGGGTTTTGATCCATATGCTGCGCCAAAGCCAGGAATGAGTTGTGATCATTGGATCACTCAATATTGGGAAGATTCTCAACAACGCTGGATATCAATCGATGTTGATTGCTGTTTCGAAGATCTAAGCTTCGATCCATTCGATATGCCAACTGAAGTATTTGATTGGTCAGCAAACGCCTGGCTCGCAGCCAGAGCGGGTGATGTCGATCCCAGCAGGTTTTGGAATGCGGGCGGATTTGAAGGACTCATGCCCATTTCATGGGAACTCTATTACGACTTACACTGCCTAATGAACAATGAAATCATCTATCTGCATAGTCCAAGCCATGTCCGCATCGGCAAGTTTCAAGAATTGTCCGCCACAGAACTGGGCAAAATTGATCGGCTGGCTCGTCTCATGCAGGAACCGGACAAAAATTTCCAGGCTCTACGCGAGGTGTGGGAGTCAGACAAGAAAGTTCGGCTATTGACCGGTGCGTTGCTGTAGCAACATGAGAAAACAACTAACATCATTGGCTCTTTGGATTGCAGCCTCGTGTATTTTTTTGACGGGACAGAATACGGAAGCAGCCTCGCCTGAAGAATTTAATCAAAAAATGGCTGTGGGAGTTAATTTAGGCAATTGTCTTGAGGCGCCGAACGAAGGCGACTGGGGGCTGAAGATCGAACCGGAATATTTGAAGTTAATTGCCGATGCCGGCTTCAAACATGTGCGAGTGCCGATACGCTGGTCAGCGCACGCGCTCAAAGAGGCACCATATACGGTGGAGGTAAAATTTTTCGAACGGGTAGATGAAGTAGTGAAGGAAGCTCTAAATAACAAATTGCTAGTCGTGTTGAACATGCATCACTATGGAGAATTCGAGGTCGCGCCTGATGCGCAGCAAACCAGGTTTAAGGCGATCTGGCATCAGATTGCCGAGCACTTCAGCAAAGCATCTAAAGATGTTGCCTTTGAAATCTACAACGAACCGTGTAAGGAAATTACCGACGAGCGCTGGAATAAGCTTTACCCCGAAGTTTTGCAAGACATTCGCAAGTCGAATCCGGACCGAGTAGTGGTGGTCGGAACGGTCAAGTACGATAATGTCCACAAGCTCGAGTCATTGCAAGTTCCCGATAGTGACAGGCACATCATCGTCACCGTGCATTATTATGAGCCGTTCCATTTCACACACCAGGGCGCCGAATGGGCGGGTGCAGAAAGTGCAAAATGGTTGGGCATCACGTGGAAAGGCACTGACGTCGAAAAGTCGAGCGTGGACGCTGATTTCGATATTGCTGCAAAATGGGGCAAAGATCATAATCGACCAGTCTATCTAGGCGAGTTTGGTGCCTACAGCAAAGCCGACATCGATTCGCGTGCTCGCTGGACACGTTATGTGCGCGAAGCGGCAGTGCAAAGTGGGCTATCTGCCGCCTATTGGGAGTTTGGATCGGGCTTTGGTGTGTATGACCCGCAGGGAAAGAAGTGGCGCGAGCCACTACTCCATGCACTTGTGGGGAAGTGAACAAATCACGATTTTTTTGGTGGCACGACGTTTGGTGGCGGTTGGTGCTGAACAGCTTTATCATGCGCTTCACGCGCTAATCTGTCGCGCTCTGCCGCTTGTTGCTGCTGAACAGCTTTATCATGCGCTTCTCGCGCTATTCTGTCGCGATCTGCCGCCTGTTGCTGAACGACTTTATCATGTGCTTCTCGCGCTATTCTGTCACGATCTGCCGCTTGTTGCTGCTGAACAGCTTTATCATGCGCTTCTCGCGCTATTCTGTCACGATCTGCCGCTTGTTGCTGCTGAACAGCTTTATCATGCGCTTCCCGCGCTATTCTGTCGCGATCTGCTGCTTGTTGCTGCTGAACAGCTTTATCATGCGCATCAACTGCGGTTCGGTCGTGCACCGAAGTTTGTGGTTTTATCAGTTGCGGTGAGGGCTCAGGTTTCAGCAATGGCTGAGGTTTGGCAACTTTTTGATCGTGCTCCGCCTTTGCCAGTCTATCGCGCTCCGCTTGCAGCTCTTCTGGAGATTTGTGACCAGGTGCCTGTCGCTCTGGTACACGGAATGGCTGCTCGACCGACTTTCCAGGGAGCACGGCTGCATGTGGAGCAGGTGACAGAGGTATTTGGCGAGGATTTTGGCGAGTGCCAATAACCGGCGGGAGGTTCGCAACTGGATGAATGGATTCAAGCGGTGGAGCCGGAATTACGTGGCGAGGTCTACCAAAATTACTTGTATTTTGAATAATGTTATTCACAACAGTATTATTGACAGTGTGATTGTAGATTGTTGTGTCGTAGCGATTGTTTGTTATGTACGTATTATTGATTGTTGGATTGGCTGAGACCTGCTGCCAGTTTTGGCTTTGAAACTGCTGCCGATAATTTGAATCTTGCCAATTCTGAACAAACTGACCGTTGTTATTGTTCCAATAATTTTCGCGATATTGCTCACGATTGCACCAACCGCGATACCGGTCATCATCGAAATCAAGACCGCGCTGCCTTTGCCAAAGCAAGTCGCCTACGATAATTCCTGCGGCAAACTGCAAAGGATTGACTCCCTGATTCTGATCATACGATTGAAGTGGACGAGATTGAATTTCGGCAATCTGCTCAATGCCATCAGGGGTCGCCATAGTCACGTTTCGAAAACCAGTATCCATTCCGGATTGGTCAAACTCGCGCTGGATTTGAAGATCACCCAAGCCTCCGACCAATTCGTAATTTTTTGTTTGCGCAACGAGCGTACTGGCCGATTCTGGGTCTAAGCGCGATAACTGGTCTCGCATTTCATTTGCGGCTGAATGCGGGTCTTGCGCCATGATTTGACTTAATCGAAATGCCTCGCGATCTAGAGTATTGCTGCCATAGTCAATCGGTGCCTTCGAATAGCCATCAGCACCCAGTCGATCAGGGCGGACTGGTGGCAAATCATCGTAACGCTGCACAGTTGGCTGGCCATCGTAAAGTGGCACAGACGGAGCAAGAGGAGCAAGAGGAGCGACAGGAGCAGGCTGGCGGTCATCTGTCGTTGTTGCATCTGTTTGCACTGGAAGCGCACCGTCATCTCTTCGTTGTACGGTCGGGGCGACAGCGTCTCTGTTTTCAACCACAGGAGGAGGATTTACAACACTTGCAGCATCGGCGGTTTGCAATTTTAGTTGATCACCAACATGGATCAGATCGCGATTCGTGCCCAATTTGGGGTTTTGACTGACATTATCCTGGACGATTTGCTCCATTTCATGGTTCAAGCTGGCTGAATCGCACGCAGCGTTCTTAGAAGCTAAGGACCGTCGAGCGATATCATAAATTGTGTCACCGGCTTTGACCGTGTAAATGCCATCAGCTGAGACATCTAAGGTCGCATCCTTCTGATTTGCATGGGCGACCTTCCATTCGGGTCTCTCACGAGATAAATCTGGGTGCCAATCGGCTCCTGGTGGTTGTTCATTTTGACGCCGACCAGACTTTTCATTCGAATCAAAACCGGAATTAGTCATTCGCTGTTTACTCATCAAGGTGTGTATGTGATCACAATCTACCATTCCACCTTAAAGATGAACCATGTGCGAACTACGAACAAGAAAATTAAATCCGGCGATGCAAACCAATTCTCTAGACTGAAGTACAACTCCCCCAAAAAACATGTTCAATCAAAGACATCTTTTGCAGACTATGATTTTGCTGAAGGCGAGACAACCCACTAATGTGATACCACTTTCCGTAATTGGTGAAAAAGTGTAGACTGTTGTACCGTCCTAATTCAGCGGCAGCTTCGGAATTGGAAGAGCAATTGCAGAAGGCGAGTGGGATGAAGGCTCGCAGTAGTTGTCACCTCATTAAGGCAGGTGCTCTATGTTGAGTCTCGATAGCACGTGCGCGTGCGTTTGGTGGTTTGCACGCGTGCTATTGTTTTCGAGAAATGGAATTGGGCCTTTTGGAATTTTGGAGAGACGACCTAAAAATGTTGCGCGTTCAATATCGCCGTTACGGTGGACCAGCAGTAATGGAGCTGGCAGAGTTCAAGCAGATCGAACCAGGTCACAGTCAAATCCGTGTGACAGTAAAAGCGGCATCAGCGAATCCGGTTGATTGGAAAATTCGCAATGGCTCAGCGCAAGTGCTAACTGGCTGGAAATTTCCACGCGGTATGGGTATGGACTTTGCGGGCACAGTCGAAGCGGTTGGGTCCGGCGTGACGCAGTTTAAGGCTGGCGATGAAGTATTTGGTGCCATGGAAATGCGCGATTGTGCAACTTTTGCCGATTCGCTCGTCACTGGTATCAAGAGTACAGCGCTTAAGCCTCAGTCGTTGTCATTCGAAAATGCAGCTGCGTTGCCGGTCGTCGGCGCAACAGCCTGGATTGGGCTAGTGGAGAAGGCTGAACTGAAAGCTGGGCAATCGATTTTTGTAGCCGGTTGCATGGGTGGTGTTGGACGGGCTGTGGTACAAATTGCGCGGTCATTTGGCGCAAACGTAGCAGGTAGTTGCAGCGCCAGTAATTTCGACGAAGCTAGGAAATTGGGTGTTTCCACAGTGGTTGACTACCGCAATTTTGACGCAGGTGGCTTTCGCGGAAAATTCGATCTAGTTTATGATACACATGGTGACTTGTCGTTAAAACAGTGCAGAGACATGCTTAATTCAGGCGGTGTTGTCATTCATATTGCGCCAGACATTTTAACGATGTCGGCAATCTTGTTGTCGGCAAAACATCAACTGGTATTTGGACAACCAACGCCCGAAATTTTAGAAAAATTAGGTACGCTTGCAGTTGACGGGCGACTGGTCTCTGCAATCGGCAAGGTTGTCGGACTATGCGAAGCAATTTCAGCACTGACCGAATTGGAAAAGTCTGGAACACCAAAGGGAAAACTAATCATAACTCCTTGAATTTACGTGTCTTTAGGGACGCGTACCAGATCAAAATTTCCATCATTAACGGCACATTACATGGCGATGTTTGAGACACGCATGCTTTTAAAACAGACGATTCACATCTCGCTTGCTCTCGCAACCTCAACGGCACCTGTCTTTGCAGCAGATTTAGACATGCAGACACTACGAGACTTTGCTAACCAGGACAATGCAAAAGCTCTTGTGAAACTTGAGCCCTTAGTAAAAGGCGATGATGCCGAGAATGCTGAAGCCCAATTCTACTATGGGCGGTGTTTATTCAACTTAAAGCGTTATTCTGCGGCTAAAGTTCCGCTAGAAAAGTCTCTGTCGCTAGGGCTAGAGGGATGGTGTGAAGACGTAGCTAAAAGCGACTTGGTCATCATCAATGCCGGTCCGTCAGGCAGCAAGTCATCAACAAATAGAGGCGGTTTGCGCGGCTACCTCGGCATTCAACTCAACAAAAATGTCGTGCAATCTGTTGTACCTAATTCGCCAGCGGAACAAGCGCGAATCCTGCCCGGTGATACCATTCTGACGGTAAACAGAGTCTCAGTGGTTTCCATGACACCTAAAGACATTATCGCAAGACTGAGTGGTGTCGTTGGTAGCACCACTGATTTGACGATAATGAGAGCTGGTAAAACTTACTCTTCGCGAGTCGCTCACGCATACATCAGTCAGGGAGATGATTCAAGTCCTGTTTTTGAAAAGTCCTCGTCTGAGTCCAATCCATCAGATACATCAATGCAGAAAGCACCTGGCGCCGTCAAAACTGCTTCCGCTTCCTCTAACATTTCAGCTAGTGATCAAGCATTAGTCAAAGTTTTTCGACATACGTCAGAGACCGATGCGATCAAGGCGCATGTTCTAGCTGCAGTATCACACATTCCGCAAAATATCAAAGACAATTTCGCAACAGCCGGAGTGACGATACTAATCACTCCGACCATTTTAGATGCGCGTCCCGATTTAGCCAACCAGAAGCCTCGAGGATACGACAACGGCGGTGGTTATGACAATTGTGGTGGCATGTATATGCCGTCCGAAAAGACAATCTATGTTGCCGAAAAAGAGGGTATACAGAGCCAACCTTTCAAATTCAATCGGCGCGCATATGAGACAACCTTGCATGAAGGCGGTCACGCGTTCGATCACTTGAATTACGACAAGACCAAAAGCGACATATCTAAGACTGAAGAATTCCTCGCGATTTATAAAAAAGAATCAGATAGCCTAAGCAACAGCAGCCGCAGCGGCGTGACCTATTTCCTCCAACCTGATGGTGCCGGTAGTGCCGAACTTTGCGCTGAGCTCTTCGTGGCTATCTGTGATCCCGGGGCAAAGGATCCATATGGCGTCGTTAAAGCTTTCCCTAGAACGTACGACTATCTGAAAAAGATAATCCAGTCACAATAAGGATCTAAAAAGGTTTAAAATTCTGGGGAATCCAAGAATTTGACGACGGGAATAGCTCGCTTCTGGCCGAGTTTAATTGACCATCGAATCCGCTGAGAGAACACTTGCAAAATGACCGCCAGTCATTTAATATGACCATAGGTCATTTTCGGGGTAATATGCAATCAACGAATGGTAATTGGGCAGTCGTAACTGGCGCCTCAAGCGGACTCGGCGTAGAATTTGCCAAAATCTTAGCCGCGCGAAAAATCAATCTTGTTCTCACAGCCAGAAGCGAGGCGCCGATGCAAAAGTTGGCGTCTGAACTAATTAGCACGCACGGCATCCAGGTAAGCGTTATCGCATCCGACCTGGCAAAACCCGGTTCGGCTACGGCACTGCGAAATCGGATAGATGATCAAAATATTCAACCGGAAATATTGATCAATAATGCAGGTTATGGCTTCAGTGGCTCGTTTCAGCTGCAAAGTGTGGAGGCGCTGAATACAATGCTGCAGTTGGATATCATCTCTTTGACAGAGTTAACACATCTCTTTGGCGAAAGGATGAAAACCGCAAAACGAGGTCATATAATGCTCGTATCGAGCATGGCGGCTCATCAGCCCGTGCCGATGCTTGCTGCCTACAGCGCGTCCAAAGCTTATGTTTTGTCGCTAGGTGAAGCGCTACATGTTGAATTTGCGCCAGACGTCAATGTCACCACCTTGATACCAGGTTTGTTGAACACAGGGTTTGCGCACGCGGCGAATTACACCGCTCCCAAGGCAGCACTGTCTTCCGTCATTCCGACTGCGGAAGCGGCTCAGATCGGTATTGATGCTATGTTTGCACGCAAGCCGAGTGTCATCGCAGGGACGATGAATAAAATTATGGCGACGATGGTGCCGTTTGTTCCAAGATCGACAGCTGCCAAGATAGCATTCGATATGGCGAAGAAGTAAACTTCTTGCATGGCTCAACATGCGCTCACACCAGATGATAAACACGCACGTCGCGATGCAATTTTAGAGGCAGCTCTATCGCTTTTCGTTGCTCAAAGCGATTTACCGTCGTCGGCGCAAATCGCAACAGCGGCGGGTTTAGCCAAGGGCACAGTTTACATTTATTTTCGCACCAAAGAAGAAATTTTCATTGCGCTGCTCGAGCGAGGTGTCGCAGATTTTCTTACCAAACTGGAAGACAGTATTGTCCAATTAAAAGGTAGACGCGAGCAAAAGATTGCGGCCGTTTTAAGTGTTTATGTAGAGTATTTAGAACAGCATCGCGAGCTGCTTCGCTTAGATGCGATGAGTCATGCAGTTTTAGAAAAAAATCTTGAGACGAGCAAATGTCTCGAACACAAACTCACTTTCATCACTCGCTTGCAGAAGACAGCGCTGGTTATCGAAAGGACTTTTCAAATAGAAGAAGGACGCGGCATCACGTTGCTCATGCGCACCTTCGCCATGACAAGGGGATTGTGGCAAAACTATCCGGAAGACGATATGCGCCCCGAATTGGCAGACGCTGCCACTCCTTTGTACAAAAGCTTCGCGAAGGAAACGCACGAAGCCTTGATTGAATACTGGCATGGTGCGCTCACGCTTAAATAGGTAAGGGTGCGAAGGCAAAAGCAGGCAAAATCTTAGGTGGGAATATTCCCTATTCACTTCCAAGCTGGAACTGTCTGCCGTGCCAATGGCAATGATCGCTGCTGTCTGCCGTACCAATGTTTAGGTAAACAGCAACTCAGTTTTTATAAGCGCTGTAAACATTGCTTGCAGAGTTTGTTTAAGACGTTTCACCAGATGTGGTGGCGACATTCGATCCATCACCATTTTGGTGGCACCACCCATTGTCGCGAGCATCATGGAAACGACAAATGGAATCTTCTCAGTTTGAACGCCGGGTAGTGTTCCCAGCATTGTCGTTAGCTCAATCTCGATTTGTTTAACGACCTGCGTGTACATCGGCACGCAACTCACTTCACTTATCAATTCGGCAATGGCGAGTGAAATATCTTTCTTTTTCATTTTCGCATCGACGAATGCGTCGATGATATTTGCCATCATCGCATCGAGCGGCAGATTGTGGCTCTCCCTACAAGCAATCTGACAGGTGGCTCCTACGATATCTAAATGCTTCTCAAGCATAGCGATGAGCAGGGCTTCTTTGTTTGGATAATACTGATACAGGCTGCCAACCGACACTCCAGCTCGCTCGGCGACGCGCGTGGTGGTGAGGTTTTTCACTCCGTCTTTGAGCAAAACCTGAATAGTTGCTTCGAAAATTGCCTCTACTGTCTGACCTGAACGTTCCTGGATAGGCGTCTTGCGCGGCTTAAGAGACTTTGGCATGGTGTTTGTCATATGCGAATTCAAAAACTGAAGGATCATTCATATAATACTGCAATCGAACACTTAGTTGGCACACCGCTGGCACACGGCTGGCGACAACATCTTTGAAAATTTAAATGGAGATTTATGGATAACAGCAAGAAAGTCGCTCTGGTTACCGGAGCAAACAAGGGAATTGGTTTTGAAATCGCGAAGAAATTGAGCAAGGCAGGATGCACCGTGATACTTGGTGCGCGCAATGAAAAGTTAGGCGTCGAGGCAAGCAGAAAACTGAATGCAGAAGCCGGAAATGGCAAGAGTGAGTACGTCAATCTAGATTTGCTCAAACCAGAAACAATCGAGCAGGCAGCAGCTTGGATCAAAGACAAATATGGCAAATTAGACATTCTGGTTAACAACGCGGGCATCGTTAATCGCGGGGACGGCACGCCAAGCAAGGCTTTGATAGATGCTGTGGAGTCGACAATGCGCACAAACTTTATGGGGCCACTGCGGATGGTGCAGGCAATGTTGCCTCTGCTTGAAAAATCAGAAGGCGCATCAGTCGTGAATGTATCTAGCGGGCTTGGATCGCTTGCTGGAAACAGTGACAGAAATTCGCCATACGCAGATGTGAAAATCATGGGATATTCGGCCTCGAAAGCGGCACTGAATATGATGACTGTGCAACTTGCCTATGAATTAAGAGATACAAACATCAAAGTTAATTCAGTGTGCCCTGGTTACTGCGCTACAGATCTCAATGACCATCGAGGCGTGGAAACTGCCGAATCTGGCTCGATCGAAGCTGTGCGACTAGCGCTGCTCGGTGCGGCGGCACCGAGTGGTCAGTACTTGAATAAAGAAGGCGCCTTGCCCTGGTAGCAGGCACCGCATACGGTTTCAGAAGAGAGGAAACAAAAAAATGACAGTGCTCGTGACCGGTGCAACTGGTCTGGTAGGAACTCGCTTGCTGCCGCGTCTTACTGGCGCCGGTATCGATTGTCGCGCGCTAGTGCGCAAACGCAAAGAACCTGTCGCCGGTGTTGATTATATCGAAGGAAATATGCTCGACGAACAATCGCTGGTCAAAGCAGTTGACGGTGTAACTGCGATCATTCATCTGGCTGCAGTATTTCGTACGCAAGATACCGACTTGATCTGGAAAAGCAATCTTGAAGGCGCGCGCAATTTAATTGCTGCGACAAAAGCACATGCTCCTTCGTCTCGCTTTATTATGGCGAGCACGGGGCTTGTGTATAACAGCAATGGCAGCCGTCCAGCTTGCGAGGACGACGATGCGTCGCCGACGCTGGCATATCCTGCGAGCAAATTGGCGGCAGAGAATTTGCTGCGCGAAAGTGGTTTGCAATGGTCGATTTTACGGCTGCCGTTTATTTATGGTGACAAAGATGGACATCTCGAGATGCTGCCGAAAATTGCGCAAAATATGGGATGGCATCCAGCCATGAAGATGAGTGTGGCGCACCATCGCGATATTGAAACGGCAATGAAGCTTGCGTTAAGCGGTGTAATGGATGGGCGCGTTGTTAACATACGAGATGACGCACCGACATCAATTTATGAACTGACAAGGCTAGTTGGTGAGCGACTCGAACCTACGTCTGAGCCGCTCGTGAATCCCTGGCACGGTCACATGGATGTTTCTCTGGCACACAGCCTGGGATTTCAGCCGACAGTGCGTACGATTCATCAGGCAGTACACGAGGGACTGCTGTAAGTCTGGAAAAAGAAAGCGGCAGGCTAAAACTACAGAGCGCCACTAGTCTTATTCGCTAGCAGTTTTTTGCATGAGTTTATATCGGGATGCTGGTTTGCCGGTCTGAGATGCATTCATCATCCTGATTCGCACTGCATCGAATTCTTGCCATAATGAAACATCTTCAACTGAAGGAAGTGTGACCGTTTCGCCTTGATCAAGTCCGCTAAGGGCAGCATCGACGCAATCTTCAGCTGACATAACAGATTGAGGATCAAGTGCGTGTACGCCTATGCCTGCGACATCCCAGATCTCGGTATCTGTACTTGCCGGCAGGACCAGCTGCACACGAATACCGGTGTCAGCCAGCTCATCGCGAAGTCCAATAGTGAAGAGCATCACGTGAGCTTTGGTGGCACTATATGAAGTGCTAAACGGTAAAGCAAAGAAAGACAGCACTGAGCCGATATTTATCAGCGTGCCGCTATTTCGCTTGAGGAAAGCGGGTAATAGAGCCAGGCTCAAATAAGACACTGCTTTTGCATTTACCTTCATTTGTTGTTCAATCACATCGAAAGGAATTTGAGCCGAAGGCTTCATTTCAGCCGTTCCGGCATTATTAACTAGAAGCGTAATGCGACTATTATTTGATAGAACTTCGCCGACGTTTTTGAGATCTTCTTCCTTTGCGAGATCGGCAGAGATAACTTCAACTGTGACTCCGTATTTGCGTTGCAATTGCTGCGCTAACTCCTCTAACCGGTCTTTACGGCGGGCAATCAGAATCAAGTCATACCCACGCCTTGCCAAACGGTCCGCATAGACTTTGCCGATGCCGGCAGATGAACCTGTCACTACTGCTATCCCCACATCCGATATATTCATTTCAAACCTCCGTGAGCATGATAGAAATCATGCCCTCTATTCCTATCCCAATATTTTAAATAGAACCCGCCCCAGCGGACTTTGCTCAGCGAGCCGCCGTCGAAACCATGCTTTTGTCTTCTAGAGTTACGCGCTCATTGAGAAAATCAAAAATCAGCTGATTAATTTCATTCTTTCGGGTAGAACACATGCCATGCGGGCCACCTTCGACTATCGTCAAACGAGAGTTTTTAATTAGTTTGACCGAGAGCTTTGCAGAATCAGCGATTGGGACAATTTGATCATCGTCGCCGTGCAGAAGTAATGTTGGTGCTTCGATCGCTTTCAAATCGTCTGTAAAATCAGTCTCTGAAAAAGCTTTTACACAGGCGAAGGCGCTCTTAAAACTACAGTTCATACCTTGCAGCCAGAACGAATCGCGAAGTCCCTGCGAAACCTCGGCACCATCACGATTGAAGCCGTAAAATGGTAGGCTCAAATCTTTGAAAAATTGCGAGCGATCTTTAAGGAGGTTTTTTCGTATATCATCAAACACTTGCATAGCCAGTCCATCTGGATTGCTGGTTGTTTGCACCATTATCGGTGGCACAGCACCTATGAGAATTAGCTTCGAGACCCGGTCAGGCCTTCGCGCGGCATAGCGGACGGCCTCACCTCCACCAGTAGAGTGTCCGACGTGTACAGCCTGCGTAATTCCCAAGTGATCGACCAATTGCCTGAGGTCACTGAGATATGTATCCATATCATTGCCGGTCCATGACTGATCCGAGTTGCCGTGCCCACGCCGATCGTGCGCAATACAACGGAAACCTCTATCTGCCAAATAAAACATTTGATCTTCAAAAGCGTCACTCGAAAGTGGCCAACCGTGGCTGAAAATGACCGGGATTCCCGCCCCCCAATCCTTGAAATTTATTTTGATTCCATCGCTTGTTGTAAAGCTAGACATTGTCCTTGACCTCTTTGACATGTGGCGTTTGACGCCTCTTAAATTTGATATGTACTCATTGTCTAATCGAACATCTGCGTTGTCCAACTGAAATTTTCTATTGGGTATCAATGGGACTTATGGCCTACTGAAACACCACCTGGTTACCATTTATTCTTGGTTCGCGGTTGCAGATTGTCATTTATCTCGAGATAATGACGAGGTCACAATTTCTACAATTCCGGTTTATAAATGAGAGATCGACTTCGCATCTTTTCCGTTGTTGCAAACAAATTGAATTTCACTCAGGCAGCACAGGCTTTGTTTATGACACAGCCTGCTGTAAGCAGCGCCATCAAAGCGCTGGAGGCCGAATACGGTCTACCCTTATTCAGTCGTGCAGGCGGTCATGTCCAGCTTACCGATGCCGGTTTGGTTTTACTCGGGTACGCTGGTCGCATTCACTCACTGGAAGAAGAAGCCATGAAAGACATCAAAGCAATGTCTGCAAATGTTCAAGGAACGCTCACGATTGGTGCTTCTACAACTATTGCCCAGTACATCTTGCCCCGAATTGTTGGAGATTTTGCTGCTCGCTACCCGCAAGTGGCATTCACTCTCGTCTCCCAAATCACTGAGCAGATGATTCAGTCGACGCAAGAGGGCAGAGTGGATGTGGCAGTTGTGGAAGGCGATGTAACTGGCAATGTCTTCAACGCCAGCGTATGGATGACCGATGAACTGTTCCTCAATACGGTCGATGATGGACACGCTCCGGAGGCGGTAACATTTGAAGAATTGTTGTCATTGCCGCTGCTTATGCGGGAGCACGGAACGGGACACAGGCAATCACTCGAAGCTGCATTTCGCAGTCGCGGTGTGGAAATAAGCGATTTAAATATAGCGCTGACGTTAGGCTCGTCAGAAGCTGTAAAGCAAGCAATTGAAGGCGGGCTTGGTTACGGTTTCTTAAGCGAATGGGCTTGCAAGAAAGAGAGGGCCCTTGGGATTCTGAAAGTGGTGCCGGTGCAAAAGTTCAGAGTGCAACGCCAGTTCCATATACTGCAAACAAAGCAATCTGAAAATGCTAGTTTGGTTCAACGCTTTGTCAGCTTTCTCAATGATTTAGCACCTGATAAAAACGTCGCGGCTCCTTAGAATTTCAACTATAAATTCGATTAATGGGACATCAATAATGGCAATTGGACAGCTGCCGCTTGCCGCCGCACAATAAAGTCATATGGCCGACTTGAAGTTTATTGACCGCCTCGAAATTCTTGGAGATATTGATCATGAAAACTGAACTAACCATCAATTTATACAAAAGCAAAATCGACCTATCAGATGCAACGCGCCAAAAAAGCATCGATGTATTAAATACGGCGCTGGCAACCGGTTTGGATATATACACACAAACCAAACAAGCGCATTGGAACGTTAAAGGCAAGGACTTCTATCAATTGCATTTATTATTCGATGACATCGCATCTGTGCTTTTTGACCCAATAGACTTAATGGCGGAAAGAATAACCGCACTGGGTGGAATTGCGTTGGGTACTGCTAAGGATGCTTCTGAGAACTCCGTCCTTCCGGACTATCCAAGCACTGAAGGGATGTCAGAAATCGATCATTTGCATGCCATTTCCGATCGCTTAGCTTTGTTTGGAAAACTCTTAAGAGAAGGCATGAACAAAACTGATGCATGGAATGATCAAACCACGAACGACATCTTCACCCAGATTTCAAGGAATGTAGATCAAAAGCTGTGGTTTGTTGAAGCGCATTTACAAAGCGCGCAGTGACCGATAGTCTGCCTAATGTCGAGGCCCGTTGCTGGTATCAAGTGAAGCAGCTTCTTCGCCTCGATATGCCGGACTAGCCGATTAAAGAGAGGCATCTGCCTGAAATTCGCTATGTAGTCCGGAACGTTCTAAATCGGTGCCATTACTGCGTTCTATTGGCACGCTTAAAACATGCACAAAAATTTGGAGAAATCATGAGCACACTACTAATACCCCCTTTCAGTCTCGAAAGTGCCACACAAAAAGTGAGAGGCGCCGAAGATGGCTGGAACAGCCGCGATCCACAAAAGGTCGCTCTCGTTTACACCACTGATTGTCACTGGCGCAATCGCGCAGAATTCGTCACAGGGCGAGATGAGATTATTGAATTTCTAACCCGCAAGTGGGCTCGCGAATTTGAATATCGACTGATCAAGGAGCTATGGGCCTTCGAAGGCAATCGCATTGCAGTTCGTTTTGCTTATGAGTGGCACGATGATACAGCCAATTGGTTTCGCTCATACGGCAATGAAAATTGGCAGTTCAATGAAGCCGGCATAATGGAGAAACGTTTAGCAAGCATCAATGACTTGCCAATTGCTGAAAACGAACGAAAATTCCACTGGCCCCTGGGACCCCGGCCACAAAATCATGCTGGCTTGAGTGACCTAGGACTTTAGATAGGCGGCAGCGGGCTACGAAATGAATGCAGCCCAATAGATCGCCAAGTCACATTTAACGATTGCATCAGTGGTGCTCGTTTTTTGTGAATAACGTCTATGACGTGGCTATTGGTGACTGCACGCGCCACCAGGATTGCAACCACTCTGAGAAGCGTCCAAACTTTGAAGCGGACTATCATTGTGCAAACACAAGAACGTGATTACTGCGTAAAAGGACAATCAAAAGAATAATTACCACTGGCTATTAACCCCGTTGTGTCGTTAATGCTGACAAAGGATGCCCGGATGCGATGCCTTTAGATTCTCAAAACTACCAGCGGCGCAAATTGCGCCCGATGCGCTATCACAGTCAGGAATAAGCTCACAGACCGTCTTCGCAGCGCTTCGTATAGCCGCTTCCAAGAACCTGATGTAATATGATGCCCGCTAAAAACCTTTCTGCTGCTTGCTGCATTTGCTGCAGGAGTTCCAGAACATTTTTTTGCGACAGCTACTGCTAGATCAAACTTTCCTGACACACTGCACATCATTCATTTGAGATTTCTAAATTTCGTTTGTGCATTCAAGTTAAGCGCGCGCCTTGACATCGGGGCGGCATAGCTGGCGGCTATTATGCGGGTTCTACGTACGCACAAAATTCCAAGGCATCTCACGCGTACAAATTGGCAGGACGGAATCGCCAGTGCTCGAACGCAAGCGACGTGTGAAATAGCATCAGGACTATGGAATATTGGGCATTACTTTTATTGCAAGTAAATCGGGTTCAGGTAATAGATCGCGGGCTGCGATAAAGCGACTATCAATCTCGGCAAGTGGTACCAACACAAAAGCACGTTCATTTATATGAGGATGTGGGATTGTCAGACGATCGTCGCTCACTGAGAGGTCACCATAATGCAGCAAGTCTAAATCTATGAGACGTGGTCCCCACTTGTATGTCTTGGTTCGCCCCATCTTCTCTTCGATTGATTGCAGAGCGTCCAGCAATTCGTGAGGTGACAGTGGGGTTTGCACTGTCACGACAGCGTTACAGAAGTCAGGCTGGTCAATCACGCCCCAGGGTTTGGTGGCATATAGTTTTGATTTTGCGACAAGCGTGCAGATTGCACAGATATGTTCGATGGCGGTTTCCACATTTTTACGCGGGTCGTCGAGGTTCGAGCCGATAGCAATATTGGCGCGCATTATGAGCTCTTCTCCCAGTCCACTGGACGCCAATTACGCACAATAGAATCGGTCATTTTCACCACATCGAGCATCGCGCACACATCGTGCACTCGTACAATGTCAACGCCGGCTGCAATAGCAAGAGCGACAGTTGCAGCAGTGCCATGCGCTCTATTTTCTACAGATTGACCGGTTATTTTACCAATAAATGATTTCCGCGATGGTCCAATTAGAGTCGGAAAACCTAGCTCGACAAGTCGCGAGAGACCTTGCATCACTAACAAATTGTGTTCGGCAGTTTTGCCAAATCCCATACCAGGATCAAGAATGATGTTTGCTGATTCGATACCAATTGCCAAAGCATGCTCAGCCTGAAGTTTGAGTTCTTTGACGACCTCATCGACAACATCGCCATCGTAAATAGCTCGATGCTTGTTATGCATCAAAACTACAGGAATAGATAATTCACGCACCGCATCGAGGAGTTCTGGTGTCAGCCCCCAGATTGAATTGAGAATGTTTGCGCCAGATGCGACGGCTGCTCGCAGAACTTCGGGCTTGGTGGTATCAATAGAAATAAGGCAGTTTGAAGTTTCTCGAATAGTTTTGATCACAGGCAAAATGCGGACGATTTCATCCGCGACACTTACAGGACTGAAACCAGGACGTGTTGATTCAGCCCCGATATCGATAAGATCTGCTCCGGCGTGCACCTGAGCCATAGCATATTGGGAGGCGATAGTAGCATCTAGGCTACCGTCACCGGAAAATGAATCTGGAGTGACATTGACGATGCCCATTATGAGCGTACGCTCACCCCAGGCATGAACCAGATTTTGATGATTGAAATTGCCTCGGCTCGACATGACTCTTCAAAAGTACTTTGCTCAACGAATTTAGTTTCAACTATTACACTCAAAAATAGTAAACAATTGAAGAAACACAAACAATTCTAGTTTTGGGAAAACGCTTTGTTTATAAGGTCAGTGACTGTCATTAACTTCAGATTCACGCAATAAACGATCCAGGAAAATCTCTTATCGATGCCTCGGTGCATCCTTGAGGTGTTCATGATGCACCAACCGCTGCCACCATAGTTGCGGGTGGGCGCTGATATACTATCCATCTCACCGTTAGGGAATTAGTTGCAACAGATGTGGATGTTCACTAGCTCTTGCTGAAATCGCTCTTGTCACGTTCAAGACTATTCCAGCAATTTTAATGGTGCAGACCGTTACCGAATTGATAATAGGATTCACATGGATACGGGTTCTTTTTGCCTCCCAACCAGTTAAGTCGAAAGCATCTAGACTACAAAGAACCCTGTCTTCCGCTGATCACAAGGCTATTTGTGCGAGATTATTTAATTCGATATTTCGACCGCCATGTGATGGCGCAGGCTCGCCTGTCATGGGCAGGTCTGGACATTTATCAAGGAGCCTTGAAAATAGAAGGCAGCCCCGTCCCGGGGCTGCCAGATTAGTGCTGTACTTCGGACAAATTACTCGGACTGTACCTCGGACAAATTATTCGGACTGTACTTCGAACAAACAATTCGGACTGTACTTGGACAAATAATTCGGACTGTACTTCAGACAAGTAACTCGGACTGGACTTCGGACAATTCTTTTATAACAAAAAATTCGCTCCCTTGCTTTAATTATTAACGAGTTTTTTAAAAATCCGTTACAAGGTTGCGTGCTCAGCGTTCGGATTCTCTAGCTGTACAGCACGTCTTTACCTGTCGTTGTCATCCAGACAATTGACTTTCCATCAAGAGAATAACAGGCATGCTCATTGTATCCCTTCTGGGTTAGCTGTTTAATGTTGCTGCCGTCTTTGGTCGGGCAAGTAAATATTTGACTGCTCCAGAAAGTTTTTTGATTGCGAATTTTAAATCCCAGCAGCCACAAATCCTTTTTTGATTGAGCAAACCAACATGGCCCATTCTTCCTGAAAAGCGTGACGAATCGTCAGCGCAGCGGATCAACCAGATAAAATAGGAACCTGAATCAAATTTCCGGACGAGCTTTGCGCACCAAGGACCAACAATATATGAAAAAACGAAAGTTTGGTGCCACGAATCAAGCCGTGGCAATGGTTGGCCAGGGCACCTGGCAGATAGAGTACGGCGACCAGAAAGCAACAATTCGGGCCATGCAAAAAGGATTGGACCTGGGCATGACTCACATCGACACAGCTGAAATGTATGGCAATGGAAAAAGTGAAGCACTGGTTGGTATGGCAGTGAAAGGAAGACGAGATGAAGTGTTTCTTGTCTCGAAGGTTTTACCATCAAACGCTTCCAGTAGTGGCACTATCAAAGCCTGCGAAGAGTCGCTAAAGCAGTTACAGACAGACAGATTAGACTGTTACCTTTTACACTGGCGTGGTAGCTATGATTTAACCGAAACAGTTGAAGCATTCGAAAAACTCAAGGCTGACGGCAAGATTCTGTCCTGGGGCGTCAGCAACTTTGATGTCGATGATCTCGAGGAAGTCATTGCTGCAGCTGGTGATAATAAAGTGGCTTGCAATCAGGTTCTTTATCACTTAAATGAGCGTGCAATTGAACATGCAGTTGTGCCATGGTGTCAAAAACACAATATTGCGGTTGTCGCATACAGTCCTTACGGACAGGCTAACGGATTTCCGAAAGCCAATTCAGCTGCAGGTAAAGTTTTGCAGAAAATTGCCACCGCGCATAATGCCACACCAAGACAAGTAGCTCTTGCGTTTTTGCTCAGGAATGAGGCACTTTTCGCAATACCAAAAGCTTCAAGCATCGAGCATTTGACAGAGAATTCGGGAGCTGCCGAATTGAGGTTGAGTCTTGCCGAAATAGCCGAGATAAATGCCGCATGCCCAGCCGGAAGACCTGGTCGAAGTCTACCTATGATTTAAAACTCAGAGCAATTTATCCGGGACTAGTCGACCGGTTGCAGAAATCCGCCAGATTGAATTTCGAAGAATGAAGCATAAATGCCATCGTTCCTTGTGATTAAATCATTGTGCGTGCCTTCTTCAACTATTTTCCCATTGTGAAATACCAAAATTCTATCGGCATCTTTTATGGTCGAAAGTCGATGCGCGATCATGATTGAAGTGCGCCCGTGAGTCACGGTTCGAATAGCTTTTTGAACAGCCAACTCACTGATTGAATCAAGTGAACTCGTCGCTTCGTCGAGAATGAGAATTTTGCGATCCGACAAAATGGCTCTGGCGATGGCGATGCGTTGACGCTCGCCTCCAGATAATTTGATGCCGCGCTCTCCGACCAATGTGTCATAGCCTGTCGGTAGACTCAGGATGAAATCATGAATATTAGCTTGCTGAGCCGCTTTGCAAATCTCATCAAAATTGGCATTCTGTCGCCCGTATGCAATGTTTTCTCTAATGCTGCGATGAAACAAGATTGGATCCTGCGGCACGACCGCTACAGAGCTACGAAGTGACTCTTGCGTTATTTCACTAATTCGTACTCCATCAATAGTTATAAAGCCATCCGAGACTTCATAAAGTCGCTGCACCAATCTTACGAAAGTAGATTTGCCACCACCAGAGTCACCAACGAGAGCAAGTCTTTCGCCCGGTCTGATTTTTATTGAGAGGTTAGCAAAAACTGGTGTGGTTTTGCTCGGATACGTGAAAGAGACATCATGAAAACAGACTTCGCCCTGAGACACGTGCAATTCTTTTGCATTTGGCTTGTCTTTAACGGATGGTTGCTCTTCCATCAAGGCGATGATGGCGTGCAAGTCATACGATGACGTCATCAAGTTTTTGACATGGTCGCCGACATTGCGAATATATGACTGCAAAATTGTATGAGCTAAAACCAAATAAGCCATGTCGTCGATAGTGGCTTGTCCATTAAGGAAAAGCCAAGTGCCACCACCAAGTAGCATGGTGAGCATACCACCAAGAAAACAGCGTTGAATCAGCGATGTCGTGTTTGCACGCCAGTAAGCCTTAAGATTGTGCTTTCGCAGTTCTGCGCTTTGCTCCATAAAACGAGCAATCTCGAGACGCTCTTGAGCATAGCTTTTGGTTGTGATTATGCCGCCAATGCTATCAGCTAGATGCGCTCCAAACTCATCTTGCGCATTTGCATAAGCCTCTTGCGCAGGTCCAGCATATTTCATAACCAAAAGAGCACTCAATAGAAGCATTACAACCACGTAAACAGCAAGCAACGCTGCTAGCACAGGCATTCGCATCCCGAGGAAAACGATGGTGCAAAAAACGGTCAAGATTGTCGGATACAAATTCACTAGAACTTGATCTTCGAAAGTTTCCAGACGATCGCGACCACGCTTGATTGTGGTGATCATGCTGCCAGTGAAAGTATTGACGAAATACTGCTCAGACAAAGTCTCGATGTGCGTAAAGGCATCGTTGTAGACTGCGTTGAAGTTGTTATTTTCAAACAGGTTGTATAGACGCCAGACAAAATTATAGGTGAGCAGATAGCCGAAATAGGTTGCAAGAAATGCCGCAAGATGCCACCAGACAGTGGAGGCTTCCTTTCTTAGCCGAATCGCTTCGAAAAATCCAGACAATGCATTTGGCATATTCGTTTCGATAATTGTAGCGACGGTCAGCACGGCAATAGTTACCGCGAACAACTTTGGCTGCTTCGTCCAATAATGCCACGCAAAGGCAAACACATCTTTCAATGTGTATCCTTTCTTTCTGCGCGTGCGTTTGGGGTTAGCTACACTTGTCAAATTTCGAAAAAGCTTCCAGAGCGGTGAATTGCGTACTATAGCAAGTACATCGACTCATGCCAAGTGACAATTTCGCAACACCATGGCTCCGTAGCTGTTTAGAAGTCATTGAGCGCAACGTCACTTAAGGAGCGCAGTCGCGCAATGAAACAGAGAAGGCTTGAGGTTTCAGTTCACCCATTGTAGGCATCGTGATCGAGATGTCCGCAGGTAGCGATTCTTTGGGCGTTTCTATTGACACCTTCCAGGGATGCCACCATTGAACTTTTGCTGCTTCGTCGAATTTGGCTGCAGATTCGGTTTTTCCGGCTTTAACTAAAATCAGCGCTGCCGTAGCATAGGCATCGGCAAGATAATTATCCAATTTCAGCGCAGTGTTGATGTCTGCAGCGGCACTTTCTAGCTCGCCGTGATGCAAGTGAATTCGAGCCCGATTGACATAATTTATGGGCAAATCGGCTGTGAGAGCAAACGCTTTTTCAATGTGACTTTTTGACTCACTGGTTTTCCCTTGCAGATCTTCGACCAATGCCAGATAAGAATACGCAAGAGCAGAAGTAGGAATGAGCGTGACTGATTGATTTAAATCAACTTCAGCAGATTTGTAATTTCCCAGAGCAATCTCTGAAACTGCGCGTTGCCAAAAACCAGGTCCGTAAGTTGGCTCGGACTTAGTTGAAATAGTGTAGTCCTGAATAGACTCATCCCAAAGTCCAGCAGCTCGGCGCATCTCGGCTCGCAGCCTATAACCGCGCGGAGGGTAAGTTTCAAGTTTGAAAAGCCTTATGACATCCTCTCTTGCCTGGTCAATCCTGTCGGTCGCGGCATCGATGTAAGCTAAATACGCCCAAAGTTGAGCTGAGCGCTCTTCGTTCAGCGCAATGCCTTTGCGCAAGTCGCTTGCCGCTTTATCGTACTGATGCGCATTGCTCCAGACAAGTCCACGATCTTGATAGCTGTAGTAAAGGTTACCAGGGTCGCCTTGCTCGGCACTTTCCACGCCGAAGTTGGCCGTATCAAGGGCACGTTGATGATTTCCCAGAGCGTCATAATTATGTCCAAGCGTGCTTAGAGCACCACCTTCATCGGGCTCAAAACTAAGAACTCGCTCGAGATCCGCTATCGATTCAGGGTATTTTTCAATCACGTTTTCAAGCCGACCCCGCTTCGATATTGCAGGGAGCCATTCCGGAAACATTGCCAGACATTTCTCGATGTCTGTATCAGCCTGCGAATGTCTGTTCGTCATCACATACATTTCACACCGCCTGTAGTATGGTTCACCATTTTGGGGTGCCAAGGCGATCGCTTTACTGTATTCGGCGATTGCTAATTCTCTTTTGTCTTCCTTTTGATACTTCTTACCTTGATTGAGTGCGATTGCATAGCCAGCAGGATTAAGCTTGATTCGCGAATCAGCGGTACCTTGGTCTGGAAACACGGAAAGCTGAGTCGCTTTATCCCCCATTTGTTGCGCCAAATAAGCTAATTCTCCGCGTGTTTGCAAGGATTCAGGATGCTGCCTGATGATCTCTTTTAACCCGCGTTTTGTTCGCTCCCAGTTTAGATGGGCATCTGTGATCACATTCTCAAATGAAAAATCCAGAGACCAAGCAATTTGAGCGTAAAGAACATCTCCAGCCAATCCCGGCAGCTTATTGGCTTCAGCATCGACGTATTTGACAGCCTCACCTTCGCGCCCATGCCATTTTGGCTGCAACCAATATGCTTTTCTGAATATGACCTCTTTGTATTTAGGAAAACGCGTTTGACACTCATTCACCAGATTTTCATAGCGATTTCGATTCCAGCCCTGGCCAAGTGCCACCCTTTGAGAAACTGAGTACCAGTCCGGTGTGCGTTGCTGCACTTGATCCAGAGTCGTTTCCGCCTGAGCGAGACGCTCTGCCATTAAGCGCCAACCTTCTTCCGTGACTGAATCAGCCCAGCCGTCGCCACGCGCTTTCCATGCATACGCGACTAAAAGATTAGCGTAAGCAATTTTCGCAGTATCTGAATTTGGACACTCTTTCATCCATTTGGAAATGGTGTGAAGCCGATTGGCCCATTGAATTTCCGATTGGTACGATCCCATATCAGTACAACCTAAGAAATAATCGATTGGTGCTTTGCCGCTTGCTGACGAGCCTGGAGATTGCCGAATTTTGAATGCATAAGAGTCAAGACCTGCAAAATCATTTTGTTTGAGCAAATCTTTGACTTTCGCATATACTGTAGCCGCCTCAGGATCAAAGCGGTTTACCTCATCGAAATAGCACCGCTTATTTTCTTTAGACCATTCCGGGTTACTCTCGCAAGACTCTGCGAGAAGCCTGGTGGCGTCCGCGTACTTTTTCTGTTTTACGCGCATTTGCATGACAGACCGAATGATGTCACTCGCCCTCTCTTGTTCATCGGGCATCCGCTCTGCTTGGGCTAAAGCGTCGTAGAGAAATTTTTCTGCATTCGTGTAATCTTTTAAATCGAGATAAGCATCCCCGATTGCTTCCAAGCAATTGATCTGGAAATCTGTGGGACAACCGGGATTACCGGGACGCAATTCCAGCGCTTTCAAAGCTGGAGCTGGGTCATTATTTGTAGTGAATCCCAAGTAAAAAAGCGTATGAGAATTGCATGATGACATTAGAAGAAATCTTGCTTCCCAATTTTTGAGATCATTGCTATGGGCGAGATCTATTCCCTGCGAATAAACGTCTTTTGCTTCAGTTGCACGCCAATTTTCCCACAGTAAATTGCCGCACTGATAGAGAATTCCCAATTGCTTCTCGACTGGTGCGTTTGCAGCAGCTGAATCCTTTATAGCGCTGCGATAGAACGTTACAGCGCTGGTGGGATCTTTTTCCTGCACGGCAATTGCTTTGTGGTACTCTTCTTGCCACGCTGATTGTTGAGCACAGGCAGTGCCGAAATTGGTTATTAACCCAATCGCTAAAATTACAAAAATGCGATGACCCGCTTTATTTTTTGGCATTTGGATCATCTTTCCGCACCCAACCGGTGCCTTTGCAGATAGGACAAATACCAACATCTTGGGCGGCTTTATCGGGGTAAGAGCGAATAATATGACCGATGTGGCGCTGGCTAAATGCTTGCCATGACTCGCCTCCCTTATCTGTATATGGGTAAGGCATCCAGTAATCTTCAGGCGAAAAGCCTTGTATTTCCCGCTGCTGCCAGCCAGGTTTAGCCAGCTTCAAGCATTCGCCGGGACAGGGAACCCAACCACCCTCTGCCGCAACCTGTACTGTCTTTGGCACTGAGTTCTCAACAATTGTGAGCGGAGGATCTGGATAGGATTTGTTTGCACATCCCCCCATGCCGGTCCAGAGGACCCCAAGAATAAGGATCAACCATATGGCTCCCACAGGTTTCAAGCCGACCGACTTTGCTGCATTGGTTCGACTGCAATCTGTTTTCATTACTCACTCTACGAGGAAACAAAGATGTTGAATTTAGGTGTCGTTCAAGTCTAGCACGGAGGAGCTTGTGGGAAATACTAGAGTTCATTTAAAAATCACGTGCATTCTGTTTTATTGCACTTTTGCCATGCTACTACATATGGTGCCCAGCCAGCAGCACCTTTGGGCTGCGAAGGCTCAAAAATTGCCGCCGATTTTCCAAACAATCAGTTCGGTGTTAGATGATCGAATATTCGGAGTTTCTTGGTTGGTCAAACGACCAAGAAACCAAATCAAAACAATGTGTAGCCTCCGCGCTGCGAAAAGTATTCTTGGAATTGCTACCAGTCAATGATCACTCGCTATGCGCTTGGATTAGAAAGCGTACCCTGTTCAATCGTTGGAGCATGGGTGACGATAGAGCCAAATTTTCCCTTTGCGGCACTGTAAGTCTTTATTATTCCCGGTGCAGTCTGCTCCTGAACTTTATATTCGCCCGATGGATCTCGCTCTTCGGTTCTGGTCACATTACCTTTTTTGTCGAAAGTCATCGATGAATAGTGACCTTGAGCATTTTTATCAAAAGTCTCAGTACCACCGTTTGGAGTTTTGTGCCAGCCCGTCGAACTTCCATCGTTGTTTTCCCGAACACCAGCTATCTGCGTTCCCTGGGCATCGAAGTTGTTCGTATTTTTGTTGCCAGCCTCGTCCGTAATCACGTCAGTGCTGCCTTTGAGAGTCTGCTCGTGACTCTTTGTGCTCAGAGTCTTGCCGTCTTTTGTGACTGTCTCGCTGTGATGGTTCGCATCGGGTTGATCAATGCTAGTTGTGGAACCGTCAGCGTTCTTATGCCATCCGATCTGACTCGCGCCTTTCTCGCGCATTGACGAAATTTGATTGCCGTCTTTGCCGTAAACCTCCGTATTCGTTCCGCCGTCTCTGGGCGTTGTTTCGACACGCTGATTAGGGTCGGTTCCATCGATACTGGTGGTCGTTCCATCAGGATTTTTTCTCCACCCCGTGGAAGTGCCATCGTTGTTATTTCTCATCGCAGAAACTTGGTTGTTGTCTTTATCAAAATTTTCGGTGTTCGTACCATCCTTATCGCTGGTCATTTTCGATGTGCTGATCACCTGACCGTCTTTGGTCTGTATTTCAGTCCTATGATTGGCGTCGGGTTGATCGATATTGGTCTGCGTTCCATCTGCATTTTTCTTCCAACCAACAACAGAGGTGCCATCATTGCTCTCTCTAATCGACGCAGTTCTGTTTCCATCTCCATCAAAAGTTTCGACGTTCTTTCCGTCCTTATCGCCCGTGACCTGCGATATCACTTTTTGGTCTGGACCTTTTGTTATCTCAGTATAGGTACCATCTGCGCCAACTTTATGTTCGACCGAGTCTCCCGGTTTACCGGCGTCATCGAATTTTTGTGAATTCCAGCTGCCATCGGCGGTAGCGGTTTTGATTTCAGATGTCTTGCCGTCTTTTTGCGTTGTTTCAGTAAATGCCCCATCCTTCCCGTGTCCGGGAGTGCGAGTTGTCACCGAACCATCGTCATTACTCTTAAATTGCTCGCCCTGTGAAAAGGAGTTGCGTCCGCTCTCCTTCATTATTTTGTGCGATTCATCCATCAATTGTTTGTGAGTGTATTCCGGATGCTGGCGGTGCAGCGCCTGATATGGTCCCTCGCCTTTGCGCAGACCAGGCGAAAAGCCATCATCAGGTTTGCCATCCTGCGTCTTGCCGTCGGCAGCCTTCAGCGGATGTCCTTTCTCTGTAGTTTGACCGTCGCCATCCTTAGGTCCGGGCCGAGCTGTTTCATCAAACAAAACGTGGTTTTTGCCGTGAACCTTTTCAGTCACCTTCAAGTGATGCTGGGCATCCTCATGAATTTCCAGACCGGGCAGCTTGTGTCCCTGACTGGCACTCTGCAGGCTGTGAAAAAACTCTTTCCTCTGCTCAACCGACATGCCGTGAAGATCGTTATGCATCTCTTTCAGGGCGCCAGCGCCCTGTGATTCAAAGTCTTTGGCGACATGCGTTGCCTTATCGCTGACTGAGTCCGCATTTTTCGCCATAGCAGTTGGCTCCTGAACTCTCGTGCGTCCACGTGTCAGTGTTATACCCACCTCTTAGGAATCTTTCACGTATTGCCCCGTCCGCTTCCGGCGAAGTTGAATGACTACGCGATAATAAAGTCTGCGACCTGCTAGCTCTTCTACTTACATAGCGCTTTGGGTAACGCTGATGTGCATGCAACCTGACCATGCAAACAAAAACGCAAAATTTGTTGAGACATTATATATACAATCGTGCTTTCACGTTTATATTGTCACGCATTTTAGAGGTTGATATGGCGAAAATCGCTCCTGCAGTTCTTTTGAGTTCGTTAATAATACTGTCGTCGCAATTTCAGGCGGCAAATGGCCAGTCTGGCATAGTGAGTGAATCCTCCTCGTCATCGTCCTCAACAGATAAAGTGATTAAAGGTTACGCCTTCAAGTACAAAGAGCGTTTCCGCAATTACGCAGGGCAAATCGACAATGCTCAAACAAAAGGTTGGTTGAATGCCGAAAAGGCATCACAATACAAAGACCGATTGGAACAGCTCAAAGCTCAAGAAGCAAGCGCTGGGAAAAAAGGGTATCCAAAATCTGACGTCGATGCCTTGGACCAAGCCGTGACCAAATTCAATATGGACTTGACCAACTCAGAACAAAAGCAAAGCAGGTAAGAGGCCAACCGGAGTCCTGCTACAACATAGAAGCGACCTTCGACAGCGCCTAATGATGGTAGTGTCCAAAACGCTCACCAAAATATAGTGAAGAGCCGCGCTCAGATTCCTTTTCATCGTGTTTTTGCGCGGGCTCAGTTTTTTGAGTTGAGAATTTTGTCTCAGCTTTATCTTCTTCTTTCACGCCGGCGCTGTTTTCCTTCGAGCTACCCTTAGCGGATGTCTGAAGTATTCTCTCCAACTCAAATTGATGGATCGTTTTTTGAATTACAGGACCATGGCGTCGACTAAAGTTTACGTACTCATCCCAGGTGGGCACCTTCAAATTCGTACCGAATCGAACCCCGTTTGATATGCTGCCATCAGCTGCTACAGCTGCAGCTCCGAAGCGTCCAGCGCTATAGACCATGTTCACTGTTTTCAATCCGTACTTACCCGCAGCGCCACCCACTGCTAACGACTGAAAGACCTGTAGCGCGTCGGGTCCTGCTTTTTCTTGCAATTCTAAAATGGAATTCTGAAGCGTGCTTGTGTCTGAAGTTGTCCAAGCAGTTGCCATAGCACTCCGCAACGACAGATTCCGCTCAATGTTGTGGGGGCTTTGAGGATTAATCAAATCCCAAGCAAAACTAGCCCCATAAACCGCTCCTGTGCCGGCAGCGACAATCGATACTACAGGCAGTTCTGCAGCAGCTACAGCCGTCAATCCCACCGCAGCGACACCCATGCATGCAGTATCACCAATTGTCTTAATTGGATGTTTGCTAAATTCTTTAGTAGCACCACCTACAGTGCCTGTAGACAGCACATAAATTTCTTGACGACACTTTTGTGCAAAATCTCCCCAGGCATGAGCAGAGGCATTGATACAATCAGTCAGTTCTGGCATAGATTCGTTCTCCAATGGGGCAACGAAACGATGTTATTAAAATAAACTCCACAAGGTACTGCGCAATTGCACAGTCGCAAGTGATTGGTCGTCGGGAATTACGATGACCTATGTTTCTAGTTATTTGATTGCCAACCAATCAAGTAACAAAAGTTCTCCGGTCCCTACATCTTTTCGCGCGCATTGCCAACATTTCGCGTGCGTTTTCATGCAAATATAACAATTTGACAATTGCGGTTGCTGGCAAGGCCAACAGCAAAAAAAGCCCCTCCGAGCAATAACCAGCACCACTGCCTGAATTCGATTCAGGGTTTTTCCGGTGGCTGCTCAGACTAGGTAAGTTAGGATTGAGTTTAGAAGACTAAGGCAAGTAACGCGCACACCAATTCAGAGGTTACTTATGGCAATCGACGACGGTACACGCGAAATTATCAACAACTTGAGAATTGCTAGCCCATGTCCCATGTTATGGAGCGACATGCAACACACTCAAGAAGAGGCGGTTCGATTCTGCGGGGATTGTCGCAAGAACGTTTATGACGTTTCGAAAATGTCAGCACAGGAAACTGCATTGCTGTTGCAAAAGTCCGAAATCAACGGCGTCTCAACATGTATGCAACTTTATCGACGCGCTGATGGAAAACTAATCACCGATGATTGCCCGATCGGTCTTCGTCGCATTCGCGATGGCTTTCAAAAAGTGCGCAGCCTTGCAGCTGCTTTCATTGTTTTTTTATACGCCCAATCTGTTTTTGCACAAGGAAAAAACTTAAGCGCTCAGAACAAACCCACATTAACTCGCGGCAAAGTCGCTGTTCCAATGGGAGGGATAATCGCCGGTCCTTCTCAAATTATGGGTGGAGCTCCCGTGGCAACGGATTGGCGAACCATAGCAATGAAAAATGCTTCAGTCAAAAGTCTGGCCGACAAGATTGCTGCAAGAGAAAAACAGTCACCAGCGACAGATGCCGATAAACTGGAAGTGCTGCGACTACGCTATAACATGGCACAAGAAGCTAGTAAGCAGGGCGTTCCGTATTTTGCACTGCAAGAATTGGGCTCAATACAAGCTGCACTTCAATCAACCACTGAGAGCTCTGGTACTAAAGGTGAGAATTCTGCACAGCATGCAAGTCTGCTAAAGGATGTTCTCAACGCAAAGATGGCAATCAGCAAGAAACTAGGAGTGACAGATACTAAGTGTATTCAGGACGAACTAGATAAATTGAAATAGTTTCTGACTGACTACTTCGACGTTACTTGGTAGTAGATTTTAGTTTTTAGGTTGGTTGACAAACCAAGAAACTAAAACTCGCTAGCACCTCACTTCCAAATATGAAATCAAGAACTTTCTTGCACCTGATGAGCAAATCCGAAAGGCCAAATTCTTGTACACTATTAACGCAATAAACGTGACCTTCGTCACCGATACAAGCAACACCTTTGCAAACACAAAGTCCTAGATAAAATGCCTGGTCGCAGTCACAAAAAAGATCAATCGACTCCTGATGGTACTTTGCATAGATGGGAGTTTAAAGCACGTTTTCGGCGTGGCGCCTTCGGCTGGAAATCGGAGCCCGCAGTTGCGAGAATCAAACAGGCAATTTCTGAGATCAAAAAGGTGGCACGTACAGATCAGACTCTTGCAGCAGAAGGCAGTGTGCTATTTCTCGAGCGTCTCTCACCAGCTCTCGAGCACGTGGACAGTTCGTCCGGTCGCATTGGCAGCGCCGTCTGCGAATCAATCGAAGAATTAGTCTCAATTATTTCGTCAGCTGATGTTGCAGTGGAAAAGCGAGAAATGTGGCTTGAGAGGCTGTGGCAAGCCATGATAGACGATGAAATACCCTACATCGAAACGCTTGGAGACCACTGGGGCGATTTGTGTGCAACGACTGAAATTGCCTCTTCATGGGCAGATAGATTGATCGATACCGCACGCATGTACTGGAAAAGCGAGAGCGCCGGCTCATATTTTCACGGCACAATGCCCTGTTTGAGCGCGTTGTTTAAGGCAAAGCGCTACAACGAATTATTCGAATTACTGAAACTAGATCGTCATCGGTTGTGGGATTATCAACAATTTACCGCAAAGGTCCTAGCTTGCACGGGCAAGATTGACGAGGCAATAGAGTTTGCCAACAATCACTCGGGGTGGCATGTGGACGGCGGAAATGTCGCAGCTTTCTGCGAACAAATCTTACTCAATGTTGGACGAATTGAAGAAGCCTACGAGCAATATGCAATCAGCGCCAATCGTCAGACTTCCAATCTCACGACATTTCGCACCATCAAGAAAAAGTACAGCTCGATTGCACCAACCAGAATCTTGCAAGATTTAATTGCTAATTCGCCAGGCGAGGAGGGCAAATGGTTTGCAACGGCCAAAGAGTTAAAGCAATTCGATTTGGCGATTAAGCTTGCCGCAACGAGCCCCTGCGATCCACGAACCCTTATGCGCGCCAGCCGCGATTATCGTGAATCAAACCCAGACTTTGCAGTGCAAGCCGGATTATCTGCATTAGCATGGCTATTTAAAGGTCACGGTTATGAGATTACGAATGCCGACATTTTAGAAGCATACGATTTGGCAATGAATGCGGCTCAGGCTGCTAATAAAGAAGCACAAACTTACGAAAGAATTTTAGAGGCCGTTCGCTCTGGTCTGACAGAAAAAAATAGAGTCGCCCAGGTTCTTGCAAAAATTCTTCTGTGAACACTTAGCAGCTTGCAACCATTTTTTACCGCGTCGCTAATCATTGTGATGCTGCGAGATCGCTTCGTTGATTTGTTTGTGATCTAACAGATTGGTAAATGCAAAATTAGTGACACCAGCGAAGCCACCACCAATTAAACCCGCTACTTTTTTCTTTTTGTCCCAAGACCCACCGCGCCGTCTTTCAAATCTTTGAAGTCACATTCTTGAGATATTCTCAAAACCACAACCGGTGCAAAAAAAAGGGCCACGGTTTTTGACCATGACCCTTTTGATTTCGTTTGATCTCGCTTTTAGAACAAAGAGTGGTGATGGTGGAAGCTTCCGTTTACATTCGGTTTGAGCGAGCTGCCTGTGGCTTTGGTCGTGCCAGAAGCCACGGTGTGCGATAGCGTATGTGGTGCCACGATGAAGTGGTGCACAGGTGCTGGTGCCAACGTTGCTGTTGGTGTCGGAGTTGGTGTCGGCGTTGGTGAGAAAGCGACTGTTGCGGGGTGCACCACGATCGGTGGTGCTGGATGTCCAACCACTGGCGCTGGATGTCCAACCACTGGCGCTGAGTGTCCAACCACCGGTGATGAATGTCCAACCACTGGTGCTGAGTGAGCAGGTGTTGGCGGGCATGTCGGCGCAGTTGGATGTACAGGTGGTGTCGGTGTCGTGACACAGGTCGTTGGATGTACAGGCGGCGTCGGCGAAACCGGCGATGTTGGGTGTACAGGTGCAGTCGGATGCACTGGTGCTGTCGGAGATGTTGGATGCGTCGGAGCAGTCAGCGAAGTTGGGTGTGTCGGCGCTGTAGGAGAAGTCGAACTCGTCGGTGACGTCGGCGACGTTGGATGGGTCGGCGCCGTCAGCGAAGTTGGGTGTGTCGGCGACGTCGGAGAAGTCGAACTCGTCGATGATGTTGGCGATGTTGGGTGTGTCGGCGACGTCGTGCAGGTTGGGTCTCCTGGGTGCGTCGGAGCCGTCGGCGACGTTGGCGAGGTAGAACCTGTCGGTGATGTTGGCGACGTTGGATGGGTCGGCGCTGTCGGAGAAGTTGAACTTGTCGGTGAAGTCGGCGACGTTGGATGTGTCGGAGCTGTCGGAGAAGTCGAACTTGTCGGTGAAGTCGGCGACGTTGGATGTGTCGGAGCTGTCGGAGAAGTTGAACTTGTCGGTGAAGTCGGCGACGTTGGATGGGTCGGAGCTGTCGGAGAAGTTGAACTTGTTGGTGACGTTGGCGACGTTGGATGTGTCGGCGATGTCGGACAGGTTGGATCTGTTGGGTGTGTTGGTGCGGTAGGCGACGTCGGCGACGTAGAACTTGTCGGTGACGTTGGTGCCGTCGGATGTGTCGGGGCTGTCGGAGAAGTTGAACTTGTCGGTGACGTTGGCGACGTTGGATGTGTCGGAGCTGTCGGAGAAGTCGAACTTGTCGGTGAAGTCGGCGACGTTGGATGTGTCGGAGCTGTCGGAGAAGTCGAACTTGTCGGTGAAGTCGGCGACGTTGGATGTGTCGGAGCTGTCGGAGAAGT
>JARLHI010000057.1:0-407500 GCA_031292355.1 Candidatus Obscuribacterales bacterium | reverse complement strand
AAAGTTGGTGAATGCACCGGCGATGTCATCGAAAAGACTACATTTGTCACGCGCGTGCGCACTTCCAAAAACGAGATAATTTCTTTGCCTAACGGCAATATTCTCAATTCTAATATCGTCAATTACTCTCGATTGGCTCGCGAAGGCAAACTGATTCTGTACACAACAGTCACCATTGGTTATGAGACACCTTGGAGGAAAATTCACACTCTTTTGATAGAAGCCGCCAAAGCTACGGATTTGACGTTGTCTTCGCCAGAGCCATTTGTCTTACAGAACGCATTAAACGACTCCTTTGTTAGTTATGAGTTGAATGTATACACCGAGCACGCTGATGTAATCCCCGCTATTTATTCGGCTCTCCATCAAAGCATTCAGGACAAATTCAATGAAGCTGGTGTGGAGATAATGTCGCCCCACTACTCTTACCTACGGGATGGAAACAAGGTCACGATTCCCGCAGAATACCTTCAAAAAGACTATCAGGTTCCCGGTTTCAGGATTGTTGAATCTTGACAGGAGCACGCGGTTTTGAGTGGCTGGTTGACAACGTGCTCAATTCGAACGTTCAGTTGTTTAAGCTGTCATAATGTTCGCAGCTTGATTCCAGTGACTTGGTCACAATGGTCGGTTCCCAGTAGGATGCAGCAATGAAACAGCAATTACTTACTATCGTTTTCCTGGGTACGCTGTGCACGGCTACGCCTGCTCTGGCTCAATCGACACCGGTTGAAAAAACACTAGCCGAGGGTGGTCCGTTTGTTTCGACCGGTAATACTGTTCAAAATTTCTCCGCACCCATCGCTGTTGACACAAAAGACATAGCGCCACTGACTTTCACTTTTACGAATGGGCCAGGCAATGCCGCAAAATTTGCCTGGGTAAGAGTTTTTCTCAGCAATGAAAATAGTAGTAGCAGCGGCGGAAAAGGCGGAGCACCTAACGGCGTCATGATTATGACCGAAAAGAACCTGCAAGACGGTCGTTTTACCATGGATATGGCAGGGCGTCTGCGCGGTGGGCGCAACATTGTTTATGTCACAGGGGCCGGATTTAAGGGTTCGACGGTGAGCTGGAAACTGTCGACTGTTTTGAGCAGCTTGAAGCTGACTTCCGTCAAACCGAATGTATCTCAGCCAGGCGGAACTCTATCTTTAACTGGTATCGGATTTGGTGCCACTGCGGCCGAGAATGCTGTTTATTTTGACAGAACTAAAGCGAAAGTAACATCCGCCTCGGGAACTAGTATGCAGGTGGAAGTTCCGCCGGATATGAAGCCAGGCAATTATCAAATGCAAATTGTCGTAGGAAGCAATCGTAGCAACCCTGTCGGGATAGCAATCAAGGGACAGCCTGAAGTTACAGGTAGCGATTGGAAAGCCGGTCCAGCACTGCAGGTCGTGACAATTTATGGCAAAGGCTTTTCCCCAGTGGCAGCAGACAACGTAGTCATGTTTGGTGGTGTCAAAGCAACCGTCTCCAGTGCCACCTCTGAGCAGATTGTCACTTCCGTTCCATGGATTCCAGATCTGGGCGGCGCCAGCTGTTATCTTGTTCCGACTAATACCGATATTACTGTCACCGTGGGCGGTGTCGCTGCAAAAGGAAAAGCGCCTTTCATAAGCGCAAAACAAGGGTGGCAGTGAGACTATGAAAATACTGGTGATCGGTGGCACTGTTTTCGTTGGGCGTCATATCGTGGAAGCTGCTTTGAGTAGTGGTCACGAAGTAACTCTGTTTAACCGCGGTGAACATAACCCTGACCTTTTTCCAGAAGTTGAGACGATTCGCGGTGATCGAGCTTTAAATCTTGAACGTCTGCAAGGACTCAAGTGGGATGTAGTGATTGACACTTGCGGTTATCTACCGCGGGTGGTGCGAATGTCTACCGAAGTGCTTCATTCCTCCTGTGACTTGTATGTTTTCATTTCATCAGGGTCAGTCTATAAAGACAAAAGCAAATTTGGCATCAATGAGGATGCTCCTCTTGAGGTGCCGACAAACTTGGAAGCGGAGGAAATGACCGACGAGACCTACGGCGAACTCAAGGTCGGTTGTGAGCAGGTTGTGCAGGCGGCTTTTGGCGATAGGGCGCTCATTATTCGCCCAGGGCTGATTGTTGGTCCCTACGATACTACTGATCGATTCACCTACTGGCCCCTTCGCGTGGCAGCAGGAGGCAGAGTGCTTGCGCCAGGCAATCCAGAGCGTCAGGTCCAATTTATTGATGGTCGTGATCTTGCCGAATGGACAATTTTATTGGGCGAGCGAAAAGTGCATGGCGTCTTTAACGCTATCGGTCCTGACTATTCGCTGTCCATGGCGAAATTTCTGAATGAGTGCAAGGCTGCGTCCAATTCAAATGCCGAATTCGTTTGGGCCAGTGATGATTGGCTTGCAGAACAAAGCGTCAATCGCTGGACGGACATGCCGCTCTGGATTCCGGAAAAATGCGAAGCCGGTGGATTCTTATACAGAGACAATAGCCGCGGCATTGCTACCGGTTTAAAGTTTCGACCAGTGCGCGAGACAATTGCAGACACATTGAAGTGGTGGCAAAGTGAGAGAGTCGGAACCAGTTTAAAGGAAGGACTCAAGCGCGAACGCGAAGGGCAGCTGTTGGCGATCTTGACCGGTTGTTGATTTCACAATTTTTTGATGCCTGTTTCAGCAGGACGCATTGCTTGGCTGCCCGGGTAGCATACGCGAATCTCAAACTGCGATCGCGCCACTGCATCTGGTATAGCAAACTGAAATTTACCATTTGCGTCTGTCGTGGTTGTACCGAGAGTGTCGATGGAAGGTTCAAACCATAACATACGGCGAAGTAAGCCTTTTTGTTTCGCATCCATGAAAATAACGGTAGCATAGCCGGACTTTTCAGCATTGGCTGACGCCGCCATGGGGGAGGCGAGCACAAACTTTGCGCCAGGAGTAACAGCAATAGTTTTTAAGTTTGCGACAGTAGTTTTCTCACTGTCGATTGTAAAAGTTGTACCTATGCCAGGCCAGGGCCATAGCGAGCGATCGCTCTGTGGCTTGGCGTCTTGCAACGGTGGTACTGAGAATTGTTTGCCCGTTTCAGGTTCTTTGTATTGAAGCACGCCGATGGTGGCGCGGCCTTTTCCGGCGCAGGATTTTGCGCCTTCGATATTAATTCTTATGCCCATAACCGCTGTAGTAGCCTGTGCCGGTACCGTGCCAGTAATATTCCTCCAGACAGGCCGCATCACGCCAGCACTATCGACTGCATCAATTCGAATGCGACAATTGGGCATTGGCTGGCCTTGCGGGGTAGTTAGTTGACCGCTGATGATGTTTGACTCTCTACTAGCCTTCACCTGCGGAAGCGGGCGCAGATAACGAAAAGCAACATGCGTGAGGGTCCCAGGCTGTCCTTCAGGCAGGACTTGTCCAGGGTAGTCAACCCAGCTGTGGATAATTGCCTGGTCTGGATGGATATTTAATAACGACTCTATCTTCGTGAAATGTGATACGGCACTCTGCTCCCAGCTTTGATCGCTTGTGCCTGTATCATCGGCATTGTAGATAATGCCCATAGGAATACGACGTTGTGCCAGTTGTCGCGATAAAGGTCCAAGCCTTTGCATAGCGATATCCGACCATACTAGGTCTGTGTGGAAAAAAGCCAATCCAGTTCCTGTTGCGGTCTCGAATGCGTCAAACCATTGGGTCAACTCTTTAGTCTGAATCTGGCAATTATCGATTGGTTCGACATCGCCTACTTGTACATCAGGAAAATATTTTCTGATCAGCTTGATGCTCTCAGCCACTTCGACGGCAAGCTGCTGGATAGGTTCATGGCAGGCCGTTGGATCTGAAAAAACGTGTCCGAAGAAAAACGGTTCATCCATACGCAAATACTGCAATTTGCCACCATTACGTTGGATCTTGGCGAGTGTACTCTCCAAGGCTCCAGCCTTTCCGTAAGCTTCACACTGGCATTTGCATCGTTCGGACTGGACAAGCACTGAGTCTTCCAGTCCAAATGCAATGTGGCGTCTTTGCATATCTGCAAATGCCGATGCCAGATCAGCATCGTCAGCCCAGTCGATTTGTCCGCCTGAAAATAGCACCACGCGAGTGTTCGCTGCTACTGTTTTCCAGGGGGCGTCGGTATTCCATAGTGCCCCTGTGTCACTTCTGATGCCTTGCCAGCGTGGTGCCTGGTGCCGAATGTTTGGTCCAAGTGACATCCACAAATCACTCGCCACCGCAGGCGGCGTGAGCACGACTGCACACGTGATCGCGACAAGCAGTTTCGATACCCAGGGTGGCATTGGCAATACTCCTTCTTACCTCAGCAAAATTCGAATGATTATAGTGCGAACCAGAACTTTTGTCTTTCACAACACTTTTTTTATCGACTGCTAAACACCTCGAACAATGTCACTTCTGGTCTAGCACAAAACCTGACTCTTGGCGCCTTTCCACCTTCCATGCCGATACCGCGATTAACATACAAATATGTCTCGCCCATTTTGTGCAGTCCATGTTCGTATTTTTTGCCGAAGGCTGATACCGTCATTAGTGCCCCGTAGAATGGCAGTGCCACCTGACCACCGTGCGTATGTCCAGCGAGATAGAGGTCGATGTGATTTTCAGCCATTTCCTCCAAACAATCGGGATAGTGAAACAAGAAAATCTTGTATTCGTCATTAGGAATATTAGTCAGTGCTTCGTGAACGGATTTACCAGTGTCCACAGGCAAACCAGTAACACAAATTGTATTGTCGCCGACCAGTAGCTGGTAGGGATTGCCATCCAATTCATTTGTGCCGGTCTTGCCGAGCCGGTCAAGATCTCTAAAAAAGCGTGAGTCCCAGTTTCCTTTCACTCCAAAAGTTGGTGCAATTTCTGCAAGCGATTGCATTAGCTTTCTGAAAATCGGTAGACCTTCCGGACAATTAATGGCGTCGCCTGTAAAAACGATCAAATCTGGTTTAAGGTCACGAATCACTGTTGGTAGTTTTTCTTCCAGCCGGGCGGTTGGATCACTGTGAATATCAGAAATTTGCACGATGCGTAAGGGCTTAGTGCTTGCTTTCAACTTAGAGCTATACAGTTGCACTGTTTCCACACTCAGCCAGTATGGTTCGATAAAATAACCGTAGGCGATGCATAAGGCACCGAAAATGCCAAGTACAATCACTGTTTTGTCGCGCTTTCCAAGAACTTTTTGTGGCTTCTTAGTCAATCGATGATAGATATATTCAAGCCCTATTCTTGCGCAGCTGAATGCGATCACGGCGACAACTGCCAGAAATGTCATGACTCCAATTGCTTGTTGCCATATATAAAAATCCCATTTTTGCAATTAAGAGCCTCTCTGACTGCAATCTCAGACAACGCTGCAAAGAGTGATGATAATAAACTTCAGATTGGCGTCTGTACAGTTAAAATACTGGCAAACGCGGTGAAATGAAATCTATGCTCCTGGAAATTCGGTCAACATTCTTTGGTCTTGCGTGTCTTGCAGCGATGTGCACATGTATAGGCGCTTCTGGCGTGCAAGCTGCTGAAGGCAACGCGACGGGGACTCCTGCCCTTTCAAAGCCCGCGGAAACGACTGATGGGACCAGCTCTACCAAGCAGCCTTCGCAACCCCTAGAAGGGCATTTGACCAGACATTCGCTGGGCATTCGAAGTTTGCCTGCTGATGGGCGCGAACCTGATGCCATTCTGGGGCATTTTGCCGTTGGGCTGCCTTTTATGACCAAATCTGTGAGCAAGCCGCCTTCTCCGTTTGTGACGATGGTGCCCAAAATGGTGAAAAAGTGGCAGGGCAAACAGGTGTTTCCGTGTGTGATCAAGTTGACTAAATTGAAAGATGGTTCAGATGGCTATTTTTTCAAAACATTCAATGATGACGAAGGTCCCTGCGGTTGGATGATGCCTCAGCCGAAGGTGCCAGGCAAAGACAAAGTCGTGCCCTGGGCAATCTATTTCGATCAATGATCTTCAAGCAAAAAGATAATAAAAAGTCCCGGCTTTAACACCAGGACTTTTCGTTTGTTGTTTTTCGAATTTATCGAACACTTGCCGGTGCTTTGTCGAAGCGCTCAGCATCAGTTTTGGGAGCCATTGGGCTTGCACCCACCACTTCGCCATTGATTGTCGTTTCTGCACTTCTGAATGGTCCAGAATTGTTGATGAAATCGAAGGGGAAATTCAGCTCAGGCTTGGACACTTCGTCGAGAGCTTTGATGTGCTCGTCGCTCAACTTCAATTCGAGTGCGCCAAGATTGTCGTCGAGATGTTCAATTGAACGGGCGCCGATGATTGACGACGTCACGCCTGCTTTGCCTTGCAACCAGCTCAAAGCCACACGAGGAGGAGTTGAGTTTGCTTCTTTGGCCACTTTAATGAGCACGTCTACAATTTCGTAGGTACGCTCTTTTTCTAATTGGGATGCTATCCATTCGCCTCGTGCAAGATCCACTTTGCCTTTATTTTCTCTGGTGTATTTGCCAGAAAGAATGCCGTATTTAAGTGGCGACCATGGTGTCACACCAAGACCGAGTTCTTGCGCCATTGGTGTCAAATCGCCTTCAACAGTGCGCTCGAGCAGCGAATATTCAATTTGCAGTGCAATTAGTGGTGCCCAACCTCTAAACTGAGCGATCATTTGGGCTTGTGCTACTTTCCAAGCTGGTGTGTCTGAGAAGCCGATGTAGCGTACTTTGCCTTCGCGGACCAGATCATTTAAAGCAGACATGGTCTCTTCAATGGGGGTGTGATAGTCCCAGCAATGCATCCAGTAAAGATCGATGTAATCTGTTTTGAGACGACGCAGCGAGGCTTCGCAGGCAGCCATGATCGACTTTCGATTCGCGCCGCCAGCGTTTGGATCGCCTGGATAGAGAGTGCCAAAAAATTTGGTGGCAATGACTGCTCTTTCTCTGCGGAAATTGTCTTTCTGCAAAAAATTGCCGATGATATCTTCGGAGTGCCCTCGTGTATAAACGTTGGCTGTATCTATAAAATTGCCGCCCTTTTCAAAGAAGTGATGAAGAATCTTGTGCGAGTCTTCTTCTGAAGAACCCCATCCCCACTCATTGCCAAAAGTCATGGTGCCCAGACAAAGCGGACTGACGCGCAATCCAGAATGTCCCAAAGTGATGTAGTTATTGATAGCCACTGTTTAACTCCTGCAAGTATTAAGAGTCGAAAAATTGTGTGAGCTTTGCAATCGTGCCAAAGCTTTATTGACGCCAGGCAGCCAGAATAATTGCTGACGCAACGTTATGCCAAAATCATAGCCAAAGCTTTATATATCCTGTAGCGTCTGACTCCGGCTGGCTCACAGACACAGACGGGGACGGTTACATTTGTGATATCGAAAGATGACTTTTGCTATTGCATCTTCAAGGGGGCGCCGACTGCTTTTTCTAGATCGGCCCATGCCGTTTGATAGGTAACGACGGCATTGAAATAGCTCGAGAGAGTCTGCTGATATTGCTGTTGAGCGATGATGGCTGATGTTAAATCAGATTGTCCAACCTCATAACTCCTACGCGCTAACTTAGCCACTTCAGCCGCTGTTGGTAATTGATTCTTTTGAAATTCAATAATATTTTCGCGGGCGACATTTACTTCGTTATATGCCGTGACAGTGTCTGTGGCAATTTGTGAGCGCAGCAATTCTACCTGTCGTTGGGATTGGCGAACTGTCCCCAGTGCTTGTTGCACTTCGCCCTGATACTGATAAAAAAGCGGTGCTTCAGCTGTGACATTCATGAAAATTCCCGTGCCGATCCAGTTGCCTACAGCGTTTAATCCTGCCGGTTGGTTGCGCGTGAAGGTGGAATAGGTGCCTCCTATTCCAATAAATAAATCGGGTACTTTTTTTGTTCGCGCTAATGTCACGGCTTTTTCATTGGCAAAAACTTGCTGTACGGCCGCTTTTAAGTCGGGACGGTAACGAAAAGCAGTGTTTATAAGGGCATCAAGTCGCGGAGTTTCCCTTGTGGCTTGTGGCACAATGTCGGTTCTTTGCACTGATAGTTTGAAGATGCCGTTATCGTCGACGTCAATTACTTCGATGTGCTCGGGCTTTTCGCCGATGATTTGAGTGAGCAATGCAGAATCTTGTTGCAATCTACCTTGTGCCTGATTCCGTTGAGTATCGAATTGCAAGACGTTTAAATTAGCCTGCAAAACTTCAGACATTGGCGCCTTGCCAGCTGCATTTCGCTTTTTGGCGATGTCTAAAAGACGCAGACCAACCTGTCTTTGTGACTCGACAAGAGCTTCAAAAGCTTCTGCTGCTGCCAGTTCTGCATACGCACGTCGAACTCGATTGTGCACATTGAATCGTAACGCGTCCAGCTGTAGTTCTGCCAGTCCATAGTTGGCTCTGGCAACATCCATTTTCTTGCTTCTTTTGCCAGCCGTTTGAAATTGCTGCGTAATATAGAAATCTTGAGTTTGTCCGTCAAAAAGGTATTGGAATGAGTTACCGAAGCCCGTTTGCAGAGCTAGTTGTGGGTTGGGTACAGCTGATGCAATTTTGATTGCCGCGCGCGCAATCGTTAAAGTCCACGAAGCCGAAAGAATTTCCTGGTTATGCTGATCGGCTAAGTTAAAGCAATCCGGAAGGCTAACTGAGCGTGCGGTGGCAGGGCTGTTGACGACACCTTGTGCGGCTCCAGCCAAGGCAATTTGTTTGTCCTCTTGTGCTGAAACTCTTGCAACACAACCTAAGGCACAATAAAGTGTTAGAAAGACCAATCTGGAAAGATTTGAGTATTTCATCTTTTCTTTTCCATCACAACTTAAGAGGGACGCCAACAGCCTGCTCTAGATCGGCCCAGGCATTTTGATAAGCAACAACTGAATCAAAATAAGACGATCGCAGCTGCTGGTAATTTTGCTGGGCAAGAATGGTTGTAGCCAGATCCATTTTCCCAAGCTCATATCCGCGTCTGGTTAATTGCGCCACTTTTAGAGCGGCTGGTAAAAGATCGCGCTGATACTTTTGAATGGTGGCACGACTGGCTAATAGTTCTTCATAGGCAGTGATAATTTGTGCAGCGATTTGTTGACGCGTTAGATCATTTTGCCTGAGCTGCAATAACCAATTTGCTTTGGCTTGAGCGATTTGTCCTTGATACTGATAGAAAATCGGCATCTCCTGGTTGTACGTGACCATGTAACCAGGCTGCTGAGGAACAGAATTGCCAGCAATGTTTGCAGCTATTCCAGTTGGATCGAAGTATTGTGTCTGGTATTGCTTGTATGACGTGAACAAATAGTTGAAGCCAATCAACGGATCGGGAATGCGTTGAGTTTTTGCCAGAGTCAAGGCTCTTCGATTGACCCAGGCTTGCTGAATGGAGGCTTTTAAATCGTTGCGCTCGCGCCAGGCTGAAGGTAGTAATTGTTGCAGGGTGGGGATGCCGCGCTCTACCGGTGGTACCAATCTATTTTGTTCGGCTGACATTTTGAATAAACTGTTTTCTTCAGTTTCGATGATATTTTCTTGCTGCGGTGTTTCGCCCAACAATTGAGCGAGCGTTGCTGAATCTTGTTCGATTTTTCCTAATGCTGTGTTGTGCTGCGGTTTGTATTGCATCACAGCTAATTTAGATTGCAAAACCTCGGCGCCTGGTGCCTTCCCTGCGTCAAATCGTTTTTGCGATATATCAAGCAAGTTTTCGGCGATTTTTTGTTGAGTTTCAATCAGCGATGCATAGGCAAAATCCGCTGCTAGTTGAGCATAGGCCCGTCTGACTCGATTATGAATGGCAAAGCGAACTGCTTCAATTTGCAAAGCGTTGGCTAAATAGTTTGCTTTGGCGACGTTAGTTTTTTTTGTGCGACGACCGGCTACTTGGATTTCTTCAGTGAAGCCAATGAACTGGTTGTTGCCGGCAACAATATATTGCCAGGCTGGTCCCCAACCATATTGCATGTTGTAAACAGGATTAGGTATAGCTTTGGCTATGATGATCGCTGCTTGAGCAATCGGCAGAGTGGCCGCTGCAACGGCGATTTCTTTATTTTCGGTATCAGCTTTATTAAAGCAAACACTTAGGGTCATGCTTCTGCGTTTTGCAGTAGTGCTCTCGAAACTGGGCATCGGCAAAGCAGTCTGATCGGAAAGACTATTTTCTTGAATAGCAAAGGCTAGTTGAGCGTTCGAGAAAAACGCCACTAGCACACCGAAAATCAGAGATTCTTGAAACTTCATAGACGCAACGGTGCTCCAGCCGAGTTTTCTAAATCAGCCCAAGCATTTTGATAGGCGACCACCGAATCGAAATAAGATGACAGAATTTGTTGGTACTGTTGTTTAGCTAGAATTGCGCTGGCGAGATCGCCTTTGCCCACTTCATAGCGACGCCTGGCCATTTTGGCTACCTGAGCTGCAGCCGGTATCAACTCATTTTGAAATTTGACAATATTTGCTCGTGCGACATTCACCGATTCATATGACGTCACAATGTCTGTGGCAATTTGATATTTTTGTTGTTCAATTTGATTGTAATCTTGATACCAGGTGCTTTTTGCTTGCGCAACCTCGCCCTGTTTTTGATAGAAAATGGGAAATTCAACACTGTAGTTGATGTAGCAACCTGGCTGATTGTGCACGTTGCCAGAGAAGAGCGCATATGGTTGATGACGAAAGAATGTCGAGAATTGATAGCCGACGTCAACGAAAAGATCGGGAATTCGTTGTGCTTTTGCCAGTGTCAAACTCTTTCGATCGGCATGAGCTTGTTGAACCTGCACTTTTAAATCTGGTCTTTGTGCATAAGCGACGGGCAATAATTGTTCGAGTGGTGGCAATTCTTTTTTTGGTGATGGTACCAGTTCACTATTTTCTGTTGATAATTTAAAAATGCCATTGTCGTCGACGTCAATTACTTCTACTTTCTCGGGTACTTCACCAATCAAAGCACTGAGGGCTGCTGTAGCTTGGGTTAGGCGAATGCGAGCTTGATTTCTTTGCGTTTCAAATTGCAGCACGCCAAGCTCTGCTTGCAATACTTCGGATTTTGCCGCTTTGCCTGCATCAAATCGTTTTTCTGCAATCTTTTGCAATTCCAGCGCGACACTTCTTTCTGACTCAATTAGGGCACCATAGGCTTCTGCTGCGGCTTGTTCGGCGTAAGCTCTACGCACACGGTTGTGCACAGAAAATAGAGTTGTTGCTACTTGAAATTCAGCAACAAGATAATTAGCTTTGGCAACATCAATTGCCTTGGTGCGCTTTCCAGCCGTTTGAAAATCCTGCTTCCAGCCAAACTGTTGTGGATTACCAGCTATGATGATGGTAAAAGCTGGACCGAAGCCATAAAGTAAACTGAATTGAGGATTGGGAATGGCTTTGGCGATTCGAATGAGAGCTTGTGATACAGGTAAATTGTATTTGGCCGCTATTACCTCTTTATTGTTGTCGACTGCTTTGTCGAAGCTTGCATGCAAGCTTACTGAGCGCTGAGGCGCGACTGAATCTAAAGTGATTGTTGGATAGTCTGGCAGAGCGGCTGCACAGGGTGCAGGCAAACTTTGCGCCAAAACCATGAGCAGGGTTCCGACTAGCAGTAATTTTTGCTCAATTCGTTTTCGCATGGGTTTCGGGTAGGGCGGTGTGAATCTCGGCATTCGCGTCAGGTACGTTATCGAATCCGGTGCCTTCTAATTCACTTAAAGGTATTTTAGGCGATTGATTTGGCTTCCCGCCTGCAAGAGACGCTTGCTGGCTGAATAATTTTTCAATTTCTCCGGGATTTTTGTTTTTGCCGAGCGATGGCGTCGGTGGGTCGATGTAAGCGCGAGATATGCCCGGTGCCAGCTGACTATCTGTGCGTCCCGTAAACATCGGAACACCGATGTTGTCCAGCGTGTGATACAAGGCCTTTTTTAGAGAAAATTCTGTGTCTGGCTTTTTATCGTTTGCAGTTTGTCTGCGCTCGATTTCCTTACTGCTTACACTTATTGGTGCGCACTGGAAAAATGATTGAACGCTATTGTCGCCATCGGCAGATGTGTTTGCGTTGCGAACGACGTTTTGTCTCAATGCCTGATTTGTGACTGTCTGGGCCGGTACGGCTCCCGGTCCTGGAGTTGGCGCCGATTTTGTTTGACCCAGACTCTGATTGCCCAGTGGTGGCGCGGTATTGCCAGTGGTGCCAGATGGCGGTGTTGCAGCAGAGCCGCTGCTATCTAACGTCGGCGCAGGAGCTGGAGCTGATGCAGGAGCTGCGCCAGCTGGCTTAGCCGATGACGCAAAGCTTGGAGCTGCGGCGTTTGCCGGGTGCGAGGTTGCGATAATCAAAGCGGGTGCAAAAAGAGCGATTTGAAGTGTCTTGTATTTTAGCACCATGCTATTCACCTTTTCCTTCAGAAGTTTTCATTGCTGTTCCGAGGATTTCGATTCCGCCTCGCGCTACGACTTTGTCACCTAATTTCAAACCTTTAACGATTTCGACGTTGTTGCCATCATCGGCACCAGAGACAACTTCGCGTTGCAAATAGCGATCGTTGCCTTCATCGAGAAAGACGAGTTCTTTATCGCCTTTTTGAATCACTGCCATTTTAGGCACCAACAAAGTTGGCACTGTTCCCACACTGACTTTCATGCGCGCAAACATGCCTGGTTTCAACAGACCATTAGAATTGTTGACGTTCGCTCTAATGGGCAACGACCTAGTTGTTGGGCTGATAGCGTCACCGACCCAGATTATTTTTGCTGGAAATTTGTCATTTGGTAAGCTGTCGATTGAGACGCTCGCTTCCTGACCCTTTTTAACGGCATCGATGTCTTTTTCAAAAATGTCGCCAAACAACCAGACGTTTGATAAATCACTGATGGTGAACAACTGTTTTGTTCCGTCGTTCATTTCGCCAGGGTTGATTGTTCTTTCGATAACAAGTCCCGATTGTGGGGCGCGGATGATTACGTATGGATTGATTTTCTTCTGTTTGATCACTTGTTGTGCCGAGTCTGGCGGAGCTCCTAGAAGGTTCAGTCTTTCTTGAGCGACTCTGATGGTGGCATCCATTTTCGCTTTGAGCGAGACCAGATTCGCTTCGTCTTTTTCAAGTTGATTTTCTGCGGTTTGCAAATCGGCTTTAGCTGAGACTTGCTCGCCAAAAAGCTTCGTTTCTCGCTCAAATGTGATTCGAGACAACTTCAATTGCACTTCTTGCTGTTTGATATCAGCCATCGATTGCAGAGTGTTCTGAAGCAAATCCGATTGAAGCTGTCCGATCGGATCGGATTTTATCGTCGCCATTTCCTGGCCTTCTTTGACGTTTTCTCCAAGCCTTACATTGACTGTGATTGCACGCCCTGCACTCGGCGTCGATACCAGCCTCGAGGTCTCGGCGTTTGGACCGACACGACCGGGAGAATCGACTGTTTTATATATGAAACCTTGCTTCACCGGTACAGTCTCGAGTTTGATGTTGTTCTTTTGAGCATCATCTATTTGTACTCGCAGCGGTCCTTTGTCGTCACCTGTAGATTGATCGGAATTTGGGACGTTCACAGGAATCGATTCACCAGTGCTCGATAATTTGTTGTTGGTGATTTCGATTTTCTTCGCTGCCGGTTGCGAACAACCTGTCAGCGTCATGCCGCAAAGAGCAAGAGCTAGAATCGGAATAAGGTGCGTCATGGCAGGGGCGGCAGGCTTGGTCATGTCTTGATCCTTTTTAGAATTCCCGAAAATCATTGTGTACATCGCTGGTAGCACAACGAGCGTTAACACGGTAGCTGACAGCAGTCCGCCGATGATGACGATTGCAAATGGTCTTTGACTTTGCGCGCCGATGCCGTTAGACGTTGCAGCCGGCAATAAGCCAAGCATAGCTACCGAAGCTGTCATCAAGACTGGACGCATTCTATCGAGTGCGCCACGATATGCTGCTTCTGCTACAGTGATATCTGCGTTTTTTCTCAATTGATTGATATAGCTAACAAGAATGACGCCGTTCTGCACTGCCACCCCCGATAGTGCGATGAAACCGACCGCAGCAGAAATACTGAAATATGTTCCAGTGATGAGCAGAGCAGAAACGCTGCCCAGACCAGCCAATGGCACGCTGCACATAATCAAGAATGCACTTTTGTGAGAACCAAAAGCCCCGAGCAAAATCAAATAAATCAGCAATAAGGTCACCGGCACGATCGTCATCAAACGCGCGTTTGCTTCCTGCTGAAATTGATATTGTCCTGCCCAGGTTAGTCTGTATCCTTCGGGCAGCTTTACCTGATCTTTGATTTTTTGTTGTGCTTCGATAACTGCCGACCCCAGGTCTCGACCTCTCAGGTTGATGCGCACGTACATAACGCGCGAGTTTACTTCGCGAGTGATAAAAGCTGCGCCGTAACCGTATTTAATCGATGCCATCTCAGATAGTGGCACCGACGATATCGGACCAGGTGGGTCGATCAAGATGTTGTCCAGGGCGCGCTCAGTGTCTCTATACTCTTTGGAAAAACGAACCAGCACAGGAAATCTCTTTTCGCCGTCGATCAGGCGAGTCGCAACTTTTCCACCCACCGCGGTTTCAACAAGGCTTTGAATGTCGGAGACATTGACGCCGTAGCGGCTCGCTTCGTCTCGGTCGATTGCTACTCGATATTGAGGCTGACCTAATTGCTGGTTATTTGCCACGTCGACCATGCCAGGCACAGTAGAACAAATGTCTGCAATTTGGTCTCCCAACTTCTGCAAAACAGTAATGTCGGGTCCGTAGATTTTGATGGCGAGAGTGCCTTTTGCGCCCGCAACCGCTTCGTCAACGTTATCTTGAATATACTGAGAAAAGCAAAGCAGGGTGTTTGGAATGACAGAGCAGGCTTTCTCTAGAGCCATCGTCAGCTCGCGTTTATTGCCGTGAAATTCTGGACGCCATTCAGACGCAGGCTTAAGGTCCAGGAAGGTCTCGATATTGCTAAACAGATTTGGATCTGTTCCGTCATCCGGGCACCCAGTCTGACTGGTGATATTCTTTATTTCAGGAAATTTCGAGAGTATTGCGCGAAGTTTCTTCGCAGTTTTTACTGATTCTTCCAGGGACACTGATGTCGGTAAGACAGTGCATCGCAACCAGATGTTACCTTCGTCTAGCGCTGGCAAAAATTCCGAGCCAAGGTGCGACGCCAAAAATACCGTCAGGCCAAGACAGCCGCCTGCTATCGCCATCACGATCCAGGTGTTATTGATCGACCACTTCAAAAGAGGCTCATAGATGAAGTGCGCGATGCGGATGACCGGACTTTCGCGGTGAACGAGTTTCTTCCTGGCCATGAAAATGCTGATCAGGGCAGGAATGATGAACAGAGCGGAAACCATTGCACCAACAAGGTTGAAGTTCATCGTAAACACGAGAGGGCGGAAAAGTTTTCCGGCTACACCTTCAAAGGTGAAGATGGGAAGGAATGCCACCATGATAATCGTGATTGAAAACAGAATTGGCGAGCCGACCTGTTGAGCGCATGCAAGCACCAGCTCTTTTCGCTCTTCTGCGGTTGCGTCGTCCGGAAGCGCACTCAAGCGCGCGAAGGCATTCTCGACCATTACTACAGCACCATCCACGATAATGCCGAAGTCGATTGCTCCTAAACTTAAGAGATTTGCAGAGATTTGGCTGCTGTATAGCAGTAGCAAAGCCAGGCATAGAGAAAGCGGAATAGCTATAGACGCTATCAATCCGCTGCTCAGGTCAAATAAAAACACAATCAGAACAGCAACGACTAATCCTATGCCTTCGAACACATTATGGTAAACCGTGTCGAGAGTGTGGTCTACGAGCTCCTGACGGTCATAAAGTTTGACCAGGTGCACTCCATCGGGTAGAGACGCTCTGATTTCTGGAAGTTTGGCATATAGCCTTTCGACAACGCGTGACGCGTTCTCTCCGCGTCGCATCAAAACAATACCCATGACAGCGTCGTCATTTGCGTTTTTGCCGAATTGACCCAGGCGAACTCCAGGTCCCACGTCGACTTTGGCGATGTCTTTTATTCTGACCGGAACTCCGTCTTGAGTGCTAGAGACAACGACACGCTCGATGTCCTCTATGTTGCTGAGCAATCCTAAGCCACGAACAACATAGGCGCGTCCGTTGTTTTCGATGTAGTTACCACCAGTAGTGGCATTGGAATTTTGAATTGCCTGAAAAACTTGAGTCATAGGAATGCCGTATGAAACCAGTTTTTTTGCGTCAATCTGAACCTGGAAATTTTTGGTTGGTCCACCAAAACTGACGACGTCGATGACACCCGGAATTTGTTTGAAGGCGCGCTCAAGCTGCCAGTCTTCAATGGCTTTGAGGCTCATTGGTGAATAATATTTTGACTCTAGTGTATATCGGTAAATTTCACCGGTACCACCTGAATCTGGGTCGAGCCCCGGGTGCGCGTCGTCCGGAATATCGGCTTGACTGATTCGTTCCAACACCTGTTGCCGATTTTGCAATTGCTGCGAGTCGTCTTGAAACGTGATGCTGATTACCGACAGACCTAAGATAGAAATCGAGCGCAGAGTAACCTCTTTTGGAATTGCGTTCAACTCTTTTTCAAGCGGAATTGTGATCAGTCTTTCGACTTCTTCTGCGCCTTTGCCCGGAGCAAGTGTGATCACGCGGACGGTCGGTGGAGTAAATTCGGGATACGCTTCAGTGCTGATATTGTAGTGAGCCCAGACGCCACCAGCGAAGATTAGAAGCATTGTCAGGATGCTTAGCCAGCGCTTTCGGTAAAACAACGCGATAGCATCATTCAGAAACTTCGTCAGCATCGGGGTCCTCTAAGTATTGATCAGCAACTCGAGCGATCGTTCGGATGTAATTAAATCGCGTTCGCACGGTCGGATGTGACTAGTGCATCTTTTCTGTAAGCGATTTGATAGCTTACCAAGATTACAGATGGTCAAATACTCTCTTTTGTCGACCTTACACATAATAAAGGCCTTAAAGTGGAGAATTAGTGAATTTGCCGTTCCTTTAATGGTTGTCATTTACTTTTGACTGTACATGCAATAAAAAAAGGGAGGCACCACGTCCGGTGCTTCCCTTTTCAAATTCGATTCGTTGTCTTGTAGGAGGTTTTAAGGCCCTTTAGCGAGCGTTGACGGTCTCAGGCACAAGCTGCGATTTGATCTTAGAAACTGAGTTCATCGCTTCACGAGCAGCAATTTCAATCTCCAATTCGCGAGTTGTTTTATCAATTTGCTCTTTAGCTATTCTGCGGCTGGTCTTAGCGACCAGTTCTTCGTGCTTAGGAGCATTGATGCGATCAACAAGGTTCAGTTTTTTCATCAAGCAAATTGTGTACCAGGAAAGGTCAAATTCCCACATTCTGGTGCCTGTTCTGGCAGAACCTGGAGCAGCGTGGTGATTGTTGTGCCAGCCTTCGCCCATGGCGAGGAGTCCAACCCACCAGACGTTCACAGCGTCATCTATGCTCTGGTAGTTCTTGTAGCCGAGGAATGGCAAATGGCATGTGAAATTGAGCATTAAGGGGATTTGCAAAACGGCCAGACCGGCAGCCAGACTGGCTAACGCTGGAATCGGTCCAAACACTGCCCAGATAACTGCTCGCAGTGAGAGGTTGATAGCAAAGTTCAAAGCGTGACCGCGTTGGAGTTTGCCGCCTTGTTCAAGAAATTTGTAGATTGGATCGTTGATCAGATCTTTGCACTGAATGGCTGGGTCGATGTGCTTTGGATATTCTTTGTCTAGCAGCCAACCGAAGTAAGAATGAAACCACCCATATCTCGGTGAGTGAGGATCGAGCGGTGTGTCTACCCAGTGATGATGAGCACGGTGCATCGCCGACCACCAGATGGGTGACCCTTCAAATGCTGTGAAACCGGCTAAAACCCAGAAATATTCAACGGCTTTGCTGGTGACAGAAAAAGAACGGTGCGACAACAGGCGGTGATAGCCGATTGTGATCCCCATTGCATGGTAAATGTAGAGGGGAATAAATATTGCGATGAATTCTAGTGATTGGTGCAGCATTTAACTTAACCTGACTTTGCTATTTAACTAGCGGGTTGCGGACTTAGTGAGATCTACTCGGGTTGATGCGGTTGCTCTGGGCGCCTATTTGTCGTCAACCGCGGTTCGCGACGAATGGCTTACATTTTTCAGTTTGTTCAGGGCTACATTCAAGCGACCCTGATTTTAGCTATACATCTAACGATATAAGGCTGACTCTGGTCTCCCTCGGCGAATATCCTGGCTTTTATCATCTTGCGAAGCAAATTTGTCGGTCCATTTGTCAGCCAGTAAGTTATCCAGAAATTGCTCTAATGTTTCTGGCACTTCGGCGACTTGTAAAACACGCCTGTTGTCGTTATCCGGACCAGGATATTGATTCCATGCAAGGCGGTCTATTTCGATGCCATGTCGATTGTAGTAGGAGAGCATGGCGAGCCCCACTTCCTTAGAGACTTGAGCTTTGTCTTTGACTTGCCAATCGCGCAAAACTGTTCTTCCTATACCGATGAGGTAATAAGCTCTCTCTTTTTCGAATTTGGGCTCGTCTATAAAGTACACGTAAGTCGTCTCTTCAACGTTATCTATGTACGGTTCGCATCGAATTTGAAACAAACGGCCTGAATTATTCGATGTCACTGAAATCGGGCCAAAGCCGGAGCTCATGAGATGAATTTCAAGCACACGAAGAACATGGGCGTTTAGACTTATTCCTTTCTTATCCGCCTGCAACTGTAACCGTTTCCGGTACTCGTCGGGCATGCGAAGGCTGATATTTGCGGTCTTGTCGCCCATTTGTAGTCACGCGAGTGCAATTTGTAGTGACATGGTTATCATAACATGTAAAAGAGATTTCAAGCATGCGTGTCAGTGGTTTGTCTGTCCGTCGACAGACACGAGTTGTATCTTCATGATTGTGAGCGTCTGGCGAAGCCCTTCATATGGGGCAACTACGATTTTAAAAAGCTTAAATAGAACTTTGAATTGCCCTGATCTTTTTCGTAAATTATTCTAAATACAATTCAGGTGTCTCGTTCCGGTCATGAATTCTTCTATCACAGAGCCATTAACGTCGACTTTTAAGAAACCCGCTCGCAAAGAAATCCTGGCCTGGGCCTCATACGACATTGCCAATTCTTCTTATGCTGTCGTTGTCGCTACAGCCGTTTACAGCCCGTACTTTGTCAACGAAATCGGCAAAGGACTGGCACCTGGACATGCTACGGTGATTTTGACAGGTGTGGTCTGTGTCGCCAGTTTGCTTATTGTGCTGACAGCGCCCATCCTTGGCACCATCTGTGATGCGAAGGCAAGCAAAAAGCATATGCTCTTGGTCTCAACTCTTGTGTGTGTTTTCGCGACAGCCTTTTTAGCCTTCGTTCAACCTGGCAACATCGTCACTGCCGCGCTCTTATATACGCTTGCCAATTTTGCTTTTGGCACTGGCGAAGACCTTATCGCGGCCTTTCTACCGGAGCTCGCCTCCAAAGAAGACATGGGGCGAATCTCAGCGCTTGGTTGGGCGGCGGGCTATGTTGGTGGTTTGCTCTCGCTGGGAGTTTGTCTGCTATTCATGTCCTGGTCTATAAAGAATCACCACGAGCCGACCGAGTATGTGCCAGTCGTCATCTTTTCGGTGGCCGTGGCTTTTACTTTGCTCTCCATTCCGACCTTCAAAATATTGAAGGAGCGTGCTCAACCAGAGCCGATTAAATCTGGTCACAGTTATGCCGAGGCAGGTTTCAGGCGCTTGCGCGAAACTCTTACCCACACCAGGCATTACAAAGACTTGTTTGCCTTTTTGCTGGCTTTGCTCGTGTACAGTTGTGGTACGACAACTGTCGTTCATCTGGCTGCTGTTTATGCGCAAGAAGTGGTGCACTTTACACCTACCGATTCGGTCATCATGATTCTCGTGGTCAATGTCACAGCCGCTATTGGTGCTTTTCTCTTTGGCTATATTCAAGATAAATTTGGTTCGATCAAAACTCTGCGAGTAACGCTGACGATTTGGACGATTGCCATCGTGGTGGCATCGATGTCAACCACCAAACAAGAAGTGTGGATGGCCGCCAATCTCGTCGGTATCGCTATGGGATCGACTGGCTCTGCCGGACGGGCTCTGGTTGGTCAGTTTGCACCCAGTGGTCGCTCCGGGGAATTCCTGGGACTGTGGGGAGTGGCCGTGAAGTTGGCAACGGCACTTGGCGCCATGTCCTTTGGTCTTGTCACATTTCTCACGCACAATAACCTGCGCATGGCCATGCTCTCGACGATAGTGTTTTTTGTGATTGGAATATTTCTTTTGCGCTCGGTTGATGAAGAGCGTGGTCGACTTGCCGCTCACAGCGACGTCGAAGTTATTCTGTAAATTTCATTCTATACGTCTTATTCTTTGATTGGCACGGGCGAACTTTGCAATGGAGAAATCATTTTGGCGAATGAAACTGCCTTCTTAATGTGTTTTAGAAGCGGCTCTATTTGTTTCACGTCAAGCTCTTCTTTGTTCATTTGCATGGCGACAATTTCTAGACCTGGTGAATGTGGCTCGTCAAAATAGGCGACAAAAGCTTTGTTGCCGCTCGATGCGATACCGGTGAAATAATGAATGGTTCCAGACGAGATAACGAATTTGCCTCTTTCTGTAATCGACTTGTAGGGCGCGCCTTGCAAGAGTTTAGCGAAGTCTATTTTGACGTTCATCGGCAGGTTCTTTGCTTGAGAATGAAGGACCGCATCTTTTGTGGCTGTTGATAATTCTTCGAGAGCTTTTTCTGCGCTCGGCTTATGCGGCGCGACTGTATGAAAGAGAATGAGTTGCCTTGCTGTCGTATTTTCCAGGACAATAAATGAATATTTTTGATTCACTTCTTTAATTTCGAAGTTACTTGGAAGCGGCAAATCTAAACTGACAATTTTTTGCGCTTCGGTGTTTACTGCGGCTGGAGTCGGCACAACTCCCCAGTGAGGTCTTGTCTCTCTGCGAGTTTGAAACGATTTGATCGCATCGAGAAAATCCTGGACTCCGACTGTATCAAGCGTGCCTCCACCAGGTTGACTGGCGGTTACAAGCACTGTCATATTTTTGTCTTTAGGTTGAAAAAGACCAAATAGAACCGTCGAGCCTGGACGCTCTGGACATTTACCAATCAAATAAGGAAATGATTGCCCGAGAGCTTTTAGTTCACCGCGTCCATCGAAGCTGGAAAATGCCGGACCAATTGAAGTCAGCGGAGAGATAGGACTATGACCGCTCACACTGGCTTCAATTGCTTTGCTCATCGCCTCATTGCGCTTTAGTACTTCAGCTGGTTTGAGCGAACCCGATGAAACAAGACAGAGTTCTATAGAAAGTCCCTTGTCGTCTTTCCCGCTGATTATTGGACCATTCGCCCCAGGCAATTCATGAGCTGCGCCTGTAACTTCAACCTCATAATCATTTTGTTTTTGACTAACCTCAAAATTTTCTAGTTTGCTTTCATCGAAGTCCAGATACCTTTTTATTTTCTGTAGGGCTTTTGTATTCGCCGGATTCGCAGATGAAAAGTTATCTGAATTAGGGACTTTTTCCTGGGCACATACATGCGAGATTGATACCAGTAACAATGACGCGATTAGCGACGAAGTCACTGTTTTAAAATTACTCAGCGTATACATGAGTTGCTCCAGAGCTCTTGCAGCAAATTATCCTTTGTTTGCGCCGGAAATTGTCAACTTATTTATGAATTGTCTATGCCGCTATAGCGCCGTCAATGTCTTTGCAATGATGGTGTTAACCCTAGGTCAGGCTCCGTAAAGCTCATGACACTGGTTCAGTGCAAAGCAAATGTGATTCAGTCGAGCCTCTGATTAGTATTACGTTATCCGGCGCTTCGTCAGTTGCGCGCCGGATCATGAGGGCAATTGTGACGGTGGAGAATCAGTATGGCAATTAGTAATAGCGCGAGCTTTGGACCGTCTGGTAAAGACCCAATGCTTGCCATGGCACTGTCGGTGGTGCCAGGATTTGGTCAACTGTATAACGGTGAATCAAGAAAGGGTCTGCTGTTCTTTCTGGTCACCGTTCTTAACTGTCTGGCACTGCTGCTGTGGGCCGTAAGGGAAACTCTATTTAAGTTTTTCAATTCAGTTGCTACTGTCATGCATATTTCTCTCAACCAAGAGCTCAAGAGCAGTTTGCTTGCCATCAAGGCGGATAGTCCGCTTGGCTATGCACTAATACTTTTGCTTTTCTGCTTCACCGCCTATGCGATGCGAGATGCTTTTGCCAAAGCGCATTTTAAGCGATTGCAAGCAATATATTCGTCGTCGAGTTTGGCTATAAGCGAAGCTGCTGCTGGATCTTATTTAATGCACTTTTCATTTTTATTCTTCGTTTTGCTTTTTGTCTTTTTCTTCTGTAAGCAGCCGCCAGCAAAACCACAATTCACAGAGATTACGTTCGTGGCGCAGCAAGACGCTCCTGTGCCTAAAAGAGTAGTAGAGCACAAAATGGTCTCACAACGAGCTGCTGAGGCGACAGGAAAACATAATCCGATGGAAAAAGTGACAACTGCTGCTAAAGGTTCTCATGCGTCTAAACCGCAGGTCCAAACGCCAAGACCACCAGCGCCTCCCACTCAGACTCAGAGCCAGCCGAAAACGGCGGCCGCGCCGCCCAAGCCGCAGCCAATGGTGCAACCCAAAACGTCTGTGGCGCCACCAATGCCGCAGCAAATGCCGCAGCCACATCCACAACCCCAGGCTGTACCACTGCCACGTCCTATGGCGGTACCACTTCCGGTGCCTCAGCCCACTGCTGTAAAAGCCCCAGAATCTAACAAGCCTTCAATGACGGCGCCGCGTCCAACGATGTCAGCGCCGCTAGCAACTGCTAATCCTCTGCCACAGCCATCGCTTAAAAGCAGCGATAGTTTGAGCAAGGTATGTAGTAACCCGCTACCCACTTTGACTCAATCGAATAATTCTTTGCTTGCGGCGTTGCCTCCGGGGGCCGTGCGACATCAATCATCGTCTTCTTCTGGACAACCTGTGGCCACCGGACCAATTCGCGATACGTCATCGGCGTCAACGGCTGGTTCCAGCGCTCCGATTCCCGTGCCTACTGGCAGTCATTCTTCTAACTCTGGTAATTCGCCTGGCGCTCCTAGTGCCCCTCAACCAAAGGGTGTTGAAGGCGGACATTCGGGTAAATCTTCCTTGCCAACGCTGGCAGTCGCACCAGCTGCGGCACCAGGAGATAACGGCACTGCAAAAGAAGGAAAGGGCAATCCCCAAGCGAATGCGCACCCAGATGCACCAAAAGCTACGGAGGTGGGAAGAGAAGTTGACTTCAGTGGATTTATGGCCGACTTGCAACGTCGTATAAAACTAGCCTGGTTCCCGCCTAAAGCACCAGCATCAGCTAACTGCGTTCTCGTTTTCTCCGTGCACTTAAATGGCGAAATGTCTGGCTTGCGTGTACAAAGAAGCAGTGGTATAGCGGCCTATGATAATGCGGCTTTCAAGGCCGTCGAAAGCGCCGCGCCATTTCGCCCATTACCGGCTGGGGCTAAAGAGGCTGTCGATGTGCAATTCACTTTCGACTATAACGTCTTTCAAGGCGGTAATGGTGCCTTCAAGCGTTTCTGAATTGCTACTTGCTGTATTCGATTACGTGTCCAGAGCGTTTTAAAACAGTTGCTGCAATCCACATCTCTTGCCCAGCGTAGCCTTTATTCACTACCCTCACCTTGAATATCGGCATGTTTGTGTCTGTTTTGTCGGCTTCTTCAATGACCACGTCGAGTTCGTCATCGTTTCGTTTATGTTGCGCGTCGACATTGATATTGGCGATGCCTAAATCGGCTATGTTGATACCTTTGTTTGCTTCTTTGGCGAAGGTTTTGATATTGGCGATAGTGTCGATAGCGCCCATGATACGACCTTCTTTGGCTACGTGTTCACGTACGTTTGCCTGAGCTTTATCAAGAAAGCCTTTCTCCAGAGTCCAGATGTTATCAGCTGAAGTGGAAGCTAAAACTGTGCGGTTAGCCTTGATGGCGAAGCTTTTACCAACTGCTTTTTGTGGGTTTTTGACCCAGTCAGCCAGATCGACTTTGGAGCAGCTTGTCATGACTATGGATGAAAGCATCGCTGCCACAGCCAGTTTTACTTCCTTCACTTTGATCATTGCTTTTCTCTTTTGACTATTTTGTGCAATGAGATAATAGCTGCTTTCGGCTCGAAAAAAAGATAGGTCATTTAGCCAATGGCCAGACCACCGGTTGACGTTTCTTTGTATTTTTGGTGCATATCCAGCCCGGTTTGCTTCATTACCTGAAGCACTCGGTCAAGACTGATCAAATGCGAGCCATCGCACGCCAGTGACAACCACACTGCATTCAACGCTTTGACTGCACCCATGGCGTTGCGTTCGATGCAGGGTACCTGTACCAGCCCTTTGATGGGGTCACAAGTCATACCGAGGTGATGCTCAATACCAATTTCGGCTGCTTGCTCTATTTGCTCGGGAGTACCGCCAAGCATAGCTGCAGCGCCTGCAGCAGCCATTGCGCACGATGTACCAACTTCTCCCTGGCAACCAACTTCAGCACCGCTGATAGAGGCGTGGGTTTTTACCAGAGCGCCTACAACTGAAGCCACCATCAGACCGTTTTCTAAGGTTTCGGTAGAGAGTTTGTGCGTTTCTTGTAACGTTCTCCATACCGCTGGAATCAAGCCAGACGAGCCGTTTGTCGGGGCTGTAACGACGCGTCCGCCTGCTGCGTTTTCCTCATTGACTGCAATTGCATAAACTGATGGTCTTAAGTCACCACCAGCCCATGCAGGCATCGAGCCGGACAACATTTGTTCGTTTAGTTTTTTTGCGCGCCGCTTCACTTCTAGCCCACCAGGCAAAATGCCCTCGTGCTTTAAACCATTTTCAATACATTCCGAGAAAACATCGAGAATAGTCTTCAGTCGATAGCGCAATGTGGCTTCATCCATGCCTTTAGCTTTTTCGTTTTCAATGACTAATTCCCAGGGCTTGATCTTATTTTGATTGCATTGATTGACGAATTCCGATGCCGAATTAAATGGATACGGCACCACTTTGAAGGGTGTTTGACTTTCTTTCGTTTTGCCAGGACTGTCGTCTCCATCATAACTATCAACGAAGCCGCCCCCAACAGATAGATAGACTTCTTCGGCTAAGACTTCTTCATCGAGGTACAAGCGAAAGCGCATTGTATTTGGGTGAGGGAGTGGTTTCTCCTGGAACTGCCAATGTAGCCAGTGAATATCTTTCTCGGGAAAAAATTGAATAATGTGTTCGTCGATTTTGATTGATTTCTTTTGATTCAATTCGGGCATGGCGGCCCAGATTTCTTCGGGTTTAGATGTGCGCGGGTGCAGACCAAACAAGCCGGCGCAGCAGGCCGCGTCAGTAGAGTGACCTTTACCGGTTGCTGAGAGACTGCCATAAAGCTCAACGACAAAGCGCAAGCGAGATTCTTTTGCCTTTGCAACTGCTATCTTTTTTTCGTCAAAAAGTTTCTTTATTGATTCGCGAAATTGCAAGGCAGCAATCATTGGTCCAACAGTGTGCGAACTGGAAGGACCAACACCAATCTTGAACATATCTAGAGGACCGATTTGATCGGCGCGGGCTGGATTCATGACCATCCATATTCACTAAAAGTGCTCGAATCCGCATCGTACCACAGTTTTAGTTGCTACTATTTTACAATTTAACGATGTCAGAAGCACTGCCTGTGCTAACTGTAAATGAGACTATGAGCGTGCTATAACTCTCTTCTTGCAGGAGGATCTTCAATGCTTACTTTGGTCCAACCGGGTATCGATCAGTACGCCATGTCTAAGTCCGAGCCCATGGGCGCTCTGCTTGACGAGCTCGTGGCTGAAACCAACGATAAAATGAAATTCCCTCAGATGTTGAGTGGACATCTAGAAGGGCGCTTTCTGAAAATGATGGTGCTGACATCGCAAGCCAAGAACATTCTTGAGATTGGCATGTTTACGGGTTATTCTGCTCTTTGCATGGCAGAGGGGCTGCCTGATGATGGTTGCATCACAACTCTTGAGATTGACCCGGTTGCCATTGCGATCGCCAAAAAGTATTTTGCAAAGAGCGAACACGGTCGCAAAATTTCTGTAGTCGAAGGCCCTGCGCTGTCATCGATAGAAAAGTTGAAGGGACCATTTGATTTTGTTTTCATTGATGCCGATAAACCCAATTATTCAAACTACTACAAAGCTGTTTTGCCGAAACTCAAATCAGGTGGCATCATCATGATCGACAATGTGCTCTGGAGCGGTAAAGTTCTGGACCCTAAAGACGAAACAGATTTTGCAATCACCGCCTTGAATGATCTGGTGGCAAAAGATGACAGCGTCAATAAAGTGTTGCTAACCGTACGCGACGGTTTGTTTTTCGTACGAAAAAAATAGTCTGTTATACAAAATGGAGAGCATTGTGAGTTCCGGAACAACTACTGAAACCTTGAATAGAATGCGCATTGTCGATGCCTTGAAGAAGGAAAATATTGGACAGCGAGTGCGGCTTTGCGGCTGGGTTAGAACAAGGCGTGATTCAAAGGCCGGTTTTTCTTTTCTGGAAGTAAACGACGGTTCGCTTTTGAAGAATGTTCAAGTTCTTGCTGAGGCCGCTCTGCCCAATTACGAAAGTGATGTTTTGAAAATTGGTATCGGCAGCAGTGTTGAAGTCATTGGCACAATCGTTGAATCTCCTGGGCAGGGACAATCCACCGAAGTAAAGGCAGAGTCGGTAAAAGTCTTTGGCTTTGCCGATCCTGCTACGTATCCTTTGCAAAAAAAGGGTACTTCGATGGAGTTTCTGCGCACCATCGCTCACTTAAGACCACGCACGAATACCTTTGGTGCAGTCGCTCGGGTGCGCAATCAAATTTGCCGCTCGATTCATGAGTTTTTCCAAGAGCGTGGCTTCCTCTATGTGCATTCGCCCATTATCACAGGCTCAGACGCTGAAGGCGCAGGACAAATGTTCCGCGTGACCACGCTCGATCTCGATAAAATTCCGCGCAAAGAAAATAACGAAATTGATTATGAGCAAGACTTCTTCGGTCGCCCAACGCATTTGACAGTGAGTGGACAATTAGAAGCAGAAATTTATGCCACAGCTTTGACCAATGTTTATACATTCGGTCCCACTTTTCGTGCTGAGAATTCGAACACATCGAGACACCTCTCTGAGTTCTGGATGATTGAACCAGAGATGGCCTTCTGCGATTTAGAAGGAGACATGGACGTCGCTGAGGCCTTTCTCAAGCGCATTTTCTCTGATGTCTTGAAGTATTGCGCGGACGATATGGCATTCTTCAATGAGCGTGTTGATAAAACCGTGATTGAAACATTGACCGGTATCGTCAATTCTGATTTTGGACGTGTCTCTTATACAGAAGCCGTCGATATATTAAAGAAGTCTGGCCAGAAGTTCGAATTTCCTGTCGAGTGGGGCATCGATTTACAATCAGAGCACGAGCGCTATTTGGCAGAGACTCACTTCAAAAAGCCAGTAATTGTTTTTGACTATCCAAAAGATATCAAAGCCTTCTATATGAAGTTGAACGAGGATGGAAAAACGGTGCGCGCTATGGATGTTCTGGTGCCCAAGGTGGGCGAGATCATTGGCGGTAGTCAGCGTGAAGAACGTCTTGAGGTTTTAGAGCAAAAAATGATTGCTAATCATCTCGATCCTGCCGAATACTGGTGGTATCTCGATCTGCGCCGCTACGGCACAGTGCCTCACGCAGGCTTTGGACTGGGACTCGAACGTACTGTGCAATTTTGTACAGGCATGGCCAATATTCGTGACGTTATTCCTTTCCCTCGCGCGCCCAAGACCGCTGACTTCTAAATTTCGGTCACAAGCGATAGGCAAGAAGCATAGAAACAAAACAGCGACTCCCGATTAGTGAGTCGCTGTTTTTATGTGGATTAAGAGGACAAATTATTCTTTGCTGCCAACGAGAATAATGTTGGTGCCAATCTGGTAAGGAAAACCGTTTTTGGGATTTTTGATCTTGCCATTAGCGTAAAAGCCGGTCGAGCCTGTCTTGAACTCTTTGCCTTCGGCTGTCAGAGTGCCCCAGATTTCACCAGCTGGTGTTCTGAATTCGATAATAAGCGCGGCCGGTGCATCGGTATCAACTTTTTTTGCCATTTCATTTCCCTCGCAGTTGCCGTATCAGTTTACAGGAAACTGATCAAATTACAGTGTAGGAACATCACTTTTGTGCTCTTGGTTACTTGCGCCAATTTAGAAGTCGGCATCTAAAACGATGCGGTAACGAGCCTTACCGGATTTTAAATGATCGAAAGCTTCATTGATTTTGCTCATGGGAAAATGCTCCACTTGAGGTGCCAACTTGTGGCGTCCGGCGAATTCAAGCATTTTGGTGATCACCGATGGTGAACCAGTTGGCGATGCCGATACACTGGCACCCCGACTAATTAATTGCGGTACTTTCAATGGAATTGGCTCTGTTACAGCGCCTACGATGTGTAAACGACCATTGGGTGTCAGGCAATTTATGAGCGCGTCCCATTCAAGAGGGGCATTTGCAGTGACCAGAATCATTTCGAAGCTGGAAGCTGCCTTGCTGAGAGCTTCTTTATCATGCGTGGCAAGGACTTTATGCGCCCCCAGGCGTTTAGCTTCCTCAAACTTGGAGGGATTCGATGTAAAAGCAGTTACTTCGCAACCCCACGCGTTCAGGAATTTTAAGGCCATGTGCCCCAACCCGCCGATGCCAATTACACCGACCCGGTCGGTCGGGCGAATATCGTTTTCGTAAAGGGGGCTAAAAACTGTAATGCCGCCGCACATCAACGGTCCAGCGGAACTCGGATCGACCCCTTCGGGAAGCGGTATGGTCCAGCCCCAGTGAGCGCGCAACTTATTGGCAAAGCCACCGTGATGATGGACTATGGTCGGTTGAACAGTCGGGCACATCTGGTGGCTGCCGCTCATGCACGATTGACAGTGCATGCAGCTTTCAACGTTCCAGCCAACCCCTACAGTTTGCCCTACTTTTAAATTTTTGACCTGGTCGCCAATGCGGCAGATGGTGCCAACTGCTTCGTGTCCGCCAATGAACGGGTACTGAGAAATCCCCCATTCGTTATCCCACATTGATAAATCTGAATGACAGACGCCACCATATTTGATATCAATTTCTACGTGCTCAGGATGCAGGGGGCCTGCTTCAAATTCTGCTTTTTCGAATTTTGCACCGGCCGATTTTGCGAGATAGCCTACGAATTTGTCCGTCATATTATTTCGTCCCTTTTTTAACTACGATTTTCTTTTGTTTGTCTTGCTTCTCTAATTCGTCGCGGCGTTTTTCCCAGTCTCTTAAAGCCTGAACGCCTTCGCCAAACTTGGTCTCATCGCTGTAGAAATTATGTGCACCATCGTTGCGCGCTGGGTTTCTCACATAGTAGATGTAATTGCTTTGGGCTGGATGCAGTGCCGCCTGCAGAGAAGCGAGCCCTGGACATGCAACTGGTCCAATTGGTAGCCCGACAATTTTACGGGTATTGTATGGACTGACGCGGTCGATGTCAGACTGATAGACTTTGCCATCGTCATGCCATTTTCCAGACAATTTGGAGGCATAGACAATAGTTGAATCCATGCCGAGCGGCATATTTTTTTGCAGGCGATTGTAAATCACCGACGCGATCACTGGTCGTTCTTCTTTCAGTTTTGCCTCGGTTTCAATGATTGAAGCAATTGTCACCACTTGATGCACTGTCATATGCTCGGCTTTTGCTTGAGCCGCTAAATCTTTTTGCCACACCTTCTTAAAAAAGGCTACTGCTTCGGCGATTATTTCGTCAGCGTGGCTATTGGACAGGACAAAATAAGTCTCTGGAAAAATATATCCTTCAAGACTGGTGGCATCGGGGTCTAAGTCCTTTATTAAAGCGGTGCTGCTTATTAGTGACAGCGCTTGTTTCGTTGAACTCAGTTTCAGGGGCTTAACTGCCACCATTGCTCGTGCAATATCCCAACGATTCCATCCTTCTACGATAGTAATTTTGTTAGCGCCTTGTTCACCAAGCTCAAGTTTTTGCAAAACCTCAACAGGTGAACTCGGCGATTTAAAAGTGTAGTCGCCAGCTTTCAAAAGCGGTCCGGCGTTAGCTAGTTTTATATACATTTTGAGTGGCCAGGCGTGTTGAACCACTCCTTTTTGCTCGAGCACTCGCACGATTTCATCGGGCGTTCCTCCCATAGGAACATTGACAACAGCGTCTGGCTCGCGAATATCTACAGCCGTATTTAGCTCATGCCAAATACATCCCAGAAAGAGAGTCAGACCGACTGTTAAGAGTGCTGTGGTCAGCAGTATCCACTGGATAGGTTTCATCTCTAAATTTTACATCGCTCGGTCGAAGCTTTGTTTCGCCGTAAAGTTTATTCGGGTTCGATTAAATAGCAGTCAACCAGACGCGAACCTGCTGTAACCAGTCCCAATTCTTTGGCGGCAGCAAATGACAAATCGATGATTCTGTTTTTAGTGTAGGGACCGCGATCGTTAACAGTAACGACGCAGGATTTGCCAGTGTGTCTGCTGACCACTTTGACCTTGGTGCCAAAGGGCAGGCTGAGGTGCGCTGCTGTCATTTTGGTTTTGTCGTGAAGCTGACCAGATGCCGTTTTTTTGCCATGAAATCGGTCTGCGTAATAATCGGCGACGCCAGAAAAGGCGACTTTATGCTTTGCTGTTGATTTGCTTGCAGCCGATTTGGCTGACGATTCTTTTGCGACTTTTACGTCTTTTGGTTGTTTCAGTTCTTTTTCGTCTTCCGGCGACGCTTCAGGCTTAACTGAGGGCTGCTTTAAACTGCGAGCAGCAGCAGCTTTGCTTACTGGTGGTACGACTTTGTCCTTGATTCTTTCTGGTGCTGTCTCTTTAAAAACTGATCTCAAGGCGTCTCTCACTGAATCGTCCGATGCTTCAGCAGCTGTCGTGTTTTTATTTGCGCCTTTTACTTCATAGACTCTTGGCGGCTGCGTATAGCTTGGTTCGTCAGTGCTTTCACTTACTTCTTCAGCGTCAGCATTGTTGCTTTGGGCAAACACCTGGGGCGCGGCGATGGCTGCAATAAACAAAACGAGCGCACCGTATATGGTGACTCTAACTTTTGTCGAGAAAATATCTCTCAAGGCAAGTGGGGGCTGTTGCATTCGGTTTCCAAGATGCTGCTAATGTACGTTACTATGGCAGCTTTAATTGCCGTCGTACAGATACATTTTCTAATCTATATGTAGATCACGATCTGGCTGATGCAGGAATATGACTGCCGCAACGGACGTAAGTGAGAAGAATATGAGCAGACCAAAAGCCGCTGAAAAATTGCCTGTGGCTGAGACCAGCCAGCCTGTAAGGATTGGCGCTGCTATGCTCGAGGTCGCCGAGGCGCAGGTCATTAGTCCCTGGCTGGTACCGGCTTTATCTTTGGCTAGATCACAGTTGATGGCGTAGAAGCAGGCATTGGGCATTAAACCAAGCCCCACCCCCAGAGACATCGAAAGTAAAGCTTCGGTCAAAGTCGGATGAAATAGCAAAGGAATGAAACTCAGTGCCGAAAGCAGCTGACAAATCCAGATTACATGGGAGCGTGCTTTGCGGATGCTGCCAGTTTTTTTCCAGATGGAGTCTGATATGAGACCACCTGCACATAGAAGTACGGTGGCCGTAAGCCATGGGTAAATTAGATCCATTCCCACGCTCGAAAGCTTGAGCCCATGGGCATGTTCGAGATAACCAGGCAGCCAGTTAACGGAAAAGAAGAGGGTGTAACCGAAAGCAAAAAAGGCGTAATAGTTGGCAAGAAGGGTCCGGTTGGTCAACAGGCGTTTCCAGGTACTCGGCTTTTTGCCATCGGCTGCAGCCACACGTAGAGCGCTGTCGGCCTGATTGCGTTCGCTTCTTCCGCTGCGAATAATGTCTAGTTCACTGTCAGAAACGAAGCGATTTTTTTCGGGAAAATTGGAAAAGAAAAAGAGCCATATGACGGACCACAAAATGCCCAGACTGCCAAGGACTGCAAACATCACCCGCCAGCCCAAGTGAATGATCAATTGCGAAATGAGTGGTGCTCCAATCACTGACGAAAAAGGCACCGCGGCAAGACCAAGAGCTGTGGCTCGAGCTCGTTCGGCTGGTGGTAGCCAGTCAGATACGACGCGAGTCAAAGACGGAAAATGCGGTCCCTCGGCAAGCCCCAGGCTAACGCGCATAATTAGCAATGGTTGAATCGTATGGGCAAGTCCCAGGCAGGCTGTGATTGTCGACCAGGCCATAGCGGCAAAAGCCCAGACCTTGCGTGGTCCGAATTTGTCGACGAGAATGCCGCCGCCGAGCGTCATGAAAATATAGCCCACGCCAAAAGCCCCGCCGATAAAGCCGAAAGCTGAATCATCTATGCCGAATTCTTGCTTGATAGGACCTATGGCGAAGGAAATTGCCGACCGGTCAAGGTAATTGACAAGAGTAATAAAAAAGGCTAGACCGATGATTACCCATCTATAGTGGCCTGAGCCTTTCACCTGAGCTTTTTCGAGTGTGTCCGCATTTGCCGTGGTCAAAGTGTTATCCGCTTTAATCTGTATAGAGGGAAACTGAGCCATGCAATGTTAGCTCAAATCGATTGACCTTAGAATTGGGCGGTCGAATCGCTTTTTCCCTGGCGCTGAAAATCCCTCCTCTGTGGGGCTTTTAAATAATTTAGGAAAAATTGCAAAAAATTCCATAGAAAAATTGAACTTTTCGACCCCGGCGAGCGTTATCTAAAGTGAACCCCGGCCACTGAAGTTAAAATCCCACGGTGGCAAATTACTCTGTTTGGAGAAACCAAGATGAAAAGTCTAAGATCGATGGCAGTTTTGATGTGCGCGATGTCCACACTTTTAGTAGCTAAGCCAGTGTTTGCTCAAGAAGCCGTGCCTGTTCAAGATCAGGGCGTTCAAGAAGCCATGACCCCAGAAGCATTCGATATCTTGCTGGCAGTGACAGCGCCTGGCGAAGGTTTCGCTTTTGGAGGGGATGCAGTCGCAGTTGGATCTGGCGGCGAAACGTCTGCCATGACTGTCGGCCATGCCAGACATCACGAAGGACCATTGTCTGGGGCCAATAAGCTGACTGATGATCAGTGCGAAAAGCTTTATAGCCTGCATAATCAGTTCCTCGATGCCCAGGGACCCAAATTGGCTAAACTGGGTGCACTTCATCGCCAGTTGAAAGATTCTTTGGCTTCAGCAGATTTCAACGCCAAGCGCTCAGCCGATCTTGGTGCTCAGATCAATGCCCTCAAATCCGAAATTGACGCCGCTAAAATGGACCGGCTCATCGCCTCAGCTCAGGTTTTGACCACCGATCAGCGCCGGGCGTTGCATGAACATATGATCCGTCACGCAGCCATGCTGCCAGGTCTTGCCGGTCCTATAGGACACCACGGTCATGAAGGTCATGGCGGAGAACATCATCACGGCTGGTAGACAGTCTAAAAAGACTGACCGACAACCGCACAAGAGCTCGTTAGCCCACAACTAAGAGCGAAATACAAAGCGCAGACTTACTATCTGCGCTTTGTTCTTTGGTCTTATTAAAAATACCGCCTAATTCCGACACCCGGGGCGTTATCATATGAAACACTGCGGCAGTGTCTGCGGCAAATTCTTCGACTATTAAGTGGTTGTGAGCATATGAACTTTCGCCAATTAGCAATCGTTTCACTCGTCCTGGTTTTTCAATCGCCTGCTTTTGCCAGTGGCTTTTTAGATAACGACTACGCTTACATGCAGAAAGGCAAAATCGCCTATCAAGCCGGGCAATTTGACCAGGCAATTCGCCCTCTATCTGAAGCAATTCAGACCAATCCAAATTTAGCCGAGGCTTATTACTGGCGCGCTCTTTCATACATCGCTATGAATCAAAGCGATCGTGCCCTGGGAGATTTAAATAGTGCTGTGAAATTAAATGGCTCCGTGCCAGCATTTTTCGTCAGTCGAGGCACGCTCTATGCTAATGACAAAAAGTATGATTTGGCTATCGCCGACTTCGATTCCGCCTTGCAGTTGGACCCATATTTTCAGGAAGCAAAAACGAATAAAGATTATTGTGCTCACGAATTGAGCAGACAGCACGAAATTGCGAGCCGTCCACCTGAACAGGTAAAAGTTGAAACCAACGCGCCTGCGCCATCATCTTCATCTGCTATCGCCAGCGTGCAAATTTCCAATCAAACAGATTCTAATAGAAAAACCAGCACTGCATCTAGTGGCAAGGATGAAGCTCGTGCCATCGCTGCGTTAAACGCAAAGTTCGAGAAAGAAAAGCAAGAGCGGTTAAAGACCGAGCGTGAGCTGGCGGAAGTTAAAAAAGAGGCTGAACGTCAACTTGCCGAAGCAAAAAAACGAGAAAAACAAAAAGAAAAGCCTGTTGAAATAGCGGGTAAATTATCTGGTTCACACGCTGTTGCTGCTATGGCTAATACTGCTTCTAGGAAAGTCGAAGTGGAAACCAAAGTAAGTCAGGTCGTTGATGCGAATCAAGCAACACAATTGGCTGTCGATGCCGTTAACGAGCAATCAGCTAGCCGTCCTGTCAAAGACAAATGGGCAGTGATCGTTGGTATCAGTAAATTTGAAAATCCTGATTTGAATTTGCATTATCCTTCAAAGGATGCTGAGGACTTTTATAAGTATCTGACGACCAAGGGCAATTTCGCCAAAGACCATGTGAAGTTGCTAGTCGACGAAAATGCCACACGGCAGAACATTTTAACGTTGGTTGGGGATAAGTGGTTGCCTCACGTAGCCAATCCTGACGATCTTGTCGTTATCTATATATCCAGTCATGGCAGCTCATCTGAAATGGATTCGGAAGGCGTCAATTACTTACTCGCTTATGATTCGAATGTGGACAGCCTTTATTCGTCGGGGCTAGCGATGCAGGACCTCACTCGTACAATCAAGGCTCGTGTTCATTCAGATCGAGTGGTGATGATTCTCGATGCCTGTCACAGTGGCGCAGCCACACCTGACAGCAAAGGTATCGAACGTGGAGGTAATGTCAACGCCGCCGCCATTGCGCAAGGTACGGGGCAGCTAGTAATTTCATCGAGCGCTCCTGACCAGGTCTCCTGGGAGTCAAAGAAAGATGAAAACAGTGTTTTTACAAAATATTTGATGGAAGGTCTGGCCCAAAAGGGAGACAAGACAACTCTTGAAGATGCTTTTCAGTTTATGAAAGACAAAGTGCAGCAAGAAGTTTTAGCAGAGCGAGGAGTTTTGCAAACTCCTGTTTTGCGAAGTAAATGGAAAGGCAGCGATCTGGTTTTAAATGCCAAACCCGCAAATCCCAGAGAAGCTCTGCAGTTCAACCTTGGCGTTCCTGTAGAAAGCAAGACGGTTTCTGGATCGATTTTGCCTAAAACCCCGGTTCAACAACCGACTATGAGCAGCATCAAAAGCACAGCTACCGTTTCTAAATCCGCTCCTAAACCAAAACCATAATTTCGAAGGCTTATTTTGACGACTAATAAAATCACAGAGCACTTGCTGATACCAGACGTATTGGGAAACGAAAAGTCTGTCATAGAGCCATTAAAGAAACTGCTGAGTGAGTTGGAGAACCTCAAGACTCAACGCGACGCAATTCGTTCTCTGCATGAGCTTGCCCAGTACGTAGAGGCAAATGGACACAGTGTGCTTGCCTATAAAGATGTGCCTGTTCCGCAGCTCGATCAAAAAATTCGCTTGCTTTTGCATCCGGCTGTATTTTCACCAGAATACTGGGGACGGACTTTTGCAGAGGGCTTAATCAAGCAGCCGGAAGTCTATTACGGCAAAAGAGTTGTTGAACTGGGAACCGGTTCTGGTTGGATCAGTTTGTTGATGCTTCTAAAGACTGGTGCGAGTCAGGTATTAGCTCTTGATTTAAACCCTGTTGCCGTTTTAATTGCGCAATTAAACAAGTGGCTCAACGGCACCACCATTGATGGCGCGCTGATTAATTCGCAGTTTGGAGTGCCTATCGTGCAGGCACTCACCATAGCCGAATCCGATTTGCTTAGGGTAGCAGTTGATGATAATTTGAAGTTTGATCATGTAATCGGCTGTATACCCCAGGTTTTGCATCCCGATCCAGATAATTTGAAGAGCGAAAAAGGAGAAGGGCAACAATCCGAATCCGATCTGTATGACTTAAGTAATTACTGTTTCCAGCAGGGCATTCTCGAAGACCGCTATGGACTTCCGCTGATCGCACGTGCTCTGGAAGAAAGTCAGCTGTGCATGCTTCCTGGCGGCACTGTCACTTTAATCTTGGGTGGTAGACCTGGTCAGGAGGCTATTGAATCAGTTTTCCATCGACGCGGATATAAAACAGAATTGGCGTGGAGCAGGCGCATTCCTCAAGCTGACGACACAGATCTTGCCTCGCTTGTGAAATTGGAAAAAGCCTACGGCATTCAATTTCACTTTTTCATCGCCCGCAATTCTTCTCAATCAGTTTCAGCCGACACAGCCGTTTCACTGCTGGCGGAAGGAAAGCCTGTCTTTCACGATTTGCTTGTCTATAAAGCTAAAACTAATTTTGAGAAGCCAACTTTTGCTGTCGTCTCTGATGTTCACAGTTTAGGGCTGGATTCACTCAGGCGTGAACTGGATTTTTCTATAACGACCGAAGAGCAAATTAGTTTTTTGAGCAAACTGACTTCAGAATTGCGAAAGTACAAAACCATTCCCTATCCGCATGAGCGCGGCGATCTTTCTATTCGCGAGCGGCTGACCAAGTTTTTAGCTGTTTACTGTCATTATCATGTCGAACGAGACGAATTGTTTATTGGCCCTGAGCGAGCTCAGCTGATTTCTCTGGTACTGAAAATGGTGCTCGAGAAGGGACAGGCAGTCCTTCTGTCTAATTCACTTTTTTCCGTTTATGGACCTTACATTGAGATAAATAGCAAAGTAATTAAAGGCAACGATGATTTGAATGAATTGCTATTGCTTGATGATTGGCTTGCACCTAAGATAATTTTGATTGCGCCGCAGCAACTGGAAGCCGCATCTCCAATGCTCTTAAAGGCGATTATTGATCAGGCTCTGAAACATCCAGAGCGCACTTATATTATTGATGATTCCGCTCATTTCGACATTTGCTCATCATTGCAGGCAAATATTTTTCTACGCCTGGCAGCGCAGCAACAACTTCCAGGCAATCTGATTTTTGTTTATGGGCTAATCAAAAGCACGGTCGCCCCAGATCTGGAACTGAGCTTTCTTTTGAATGCCCCCTCGGATTGGGTGCACAGCTTAGAGATAGGCGCCGAGCTTACATACTCGCGCATCAGCTATATTAGCCAGCTTTACTATGAATGGTTGTTTGATGAGTTGCTGGCATTTCCTTTCGATGAATCAGCCGTTTGTTCACCTTCGCCTGCGATTAAGACTTTGCCGGTAATCAGTGAGTCTTTCAAGAAGATCGCCGAAGACGTTAGTTTTGCTGCTAAGCCAATCGAAGTAGACGAAGATGTGATACGCCTTGACTATGGCGAATTAGCTTTTTCAGTTCCCAATATCCTTGTCGAGGGGCTGATCAAGGGATTCCTGGAACCACGAGCACAAGATTTAAAACCTCTGGTCAAGCGCCGAGTTGTAGATTATATGCGCATCACGCGCGGTGCATCGATTACCGATGCCGAACGAGTGGTGCTCGCTCAGGGCGTGTTTCCGCTTTTTGGCAGTCTGTTGAGAGTACTGACTGAGCGCCTTGGTCGACCTCCGGTTGTGGCTGTGCCTCAAGGCACGTATGGCTTGATTTATCCACTCATTGCCTACCATGGTGCCATATTGCAGGTTGTTCCAACGACTGCTGAAAGTCGATTTCTAGTTAGTGAATATGCATTGGCCGATCTCGAGGCAGAGGCTAAACAAAAGCCAGATCTGTTGTGGTTGACGCAGCCGGCTAATCCTTCTGGATTTTTTATGGAGCCGCTGCAAATTACCGCGTTGATGGATTACTGCGAACAGAGGCAAATTTACATTCTGGCAGACGAAATATTCTTTCTGCTCAGCGATATAGCTATGGGAGAGCAGACGCCTCACGATTTGAGTTTCGCGCAATTCCTTTGTTCGTCTGCTTCACGCTACTTATTCTTGACCGATGGGTTATCTAAAGCTTTTGCTGCAGGTGGTTTACGAGTAGGCGAGATGGTTTGCCCTGACGCCGCTTTTGCTGCCGATATATCAAAGCTTCTACCGGCGCCACCACAATCGGTGCTAAGGGCCTGCGATTCTCTCTATTCTTTATATTCGGTACCTTCTGATGATGAATTTGAATGTGCTCGTGGCGCAAGCGCAAGCCAGGTATTAAACAATTACCTCCATGAAACCAGGGCACTAATTTCTGCTCAGCGCGAGTCGATTTTGAAGCTCTTGCGCAAGCATAAAGTTGATGACGGAGTCCGCGACGGTTTTAGAGGTGGCTTCTTTAATGTCGCCAAACTGGCGCAGTCTTGCACGCGTCTTGCCACGGCTGAAAAAGTGCTGGTTAATCCTGACGATTGGTCGCGTACAGCAGGATGGGTGAGAGTCTGTTGTGGACTGACAACCGCGAAATTTGAGCAAGGATATGCGCGACTCAGTAATTTTCTCGAGCGGGGCTAAAATTTCTGGTAATCAAGACCGAAGTATTTAATGCAGTAAGTTCTATTCCGCTGCAAGATATAACAGGATAGTTTTTTTCGCGCCTAACGAGGTCAAAATGAGCGTCAAATCTTACGCTGAATGTACTGTGCGGGCTGGTTTTGCGGTGATTCGGCTGAGCAATCCTCCCGTCAATGCGCTAAGTCCTGCTTTGATTGAAGAGCTGTTACGGGCGGTTGTCGATAGCGAAAAAAATAAGGATATCAAAGGCTGCGTGTTGATGGGCGCGTCCGATAAATTCAGTGGTGGCGCCGACATTGCTGCATTTTCTGAAGTGCAAAAACCGGGTGCCAAAAATTTGCGGGACCTGCTTGAGGCTATAGAGAACTCGACTAAAACATTTATTGCAGCTATCGATGGTATCGCGCTTGGCGGTGGTTTGGAGCTGGGTCTTGCTTGCGATTACCGCTGCAGCACCCAGAACACGATGGTCGGATTGCCAGAAATAAAACTTGGACTTTTACCAGGAGCTGGCGGCACGCAACGCCTACCGCGCCTTGTTGGCGTCGAGTTAGCACTTGCCACTATTTGCGGCGGTGAGCCCATTGCTGCCCAAAAGGCAGTCGAGATGGGCATCATCGATGAAATTATTGAAGGGGATTTGCTTGAAGGTGCTCTTAGTTTTGCCAGTCGTTCAATTGAAAAATCACCCAAGCGCAAAGTTTCGACGATGTCAGTAAAGCCTAATGCCGATGCCATTGAAAAGGCTCGCAGAGCTGCACCTGCCGAAAAGTCCGGTGGTCTTGCGCATCATCGTGCAATTGATTGTATTGAGGCCTCCACGACAAAAGACTTTGCGGCAGGCATGGCTTTTGAAGGCGAGAAATTTATGGAGTTGCTTGAGTCTGATCAAGCCAAAGGCAGAATTCATATCTTTTTTGCTGAACGGAATGTTTCCAGAATTCCTAACTTATCACCGACAGCTAAGCCTGTGCCGGTCAAGAAAGCAGCAGTAATCGGGGCTGGCACCATGGGCGGTGGTATAGCCATAAATTTTCTTAATGCCGAAATACCTGTTATTTTGATTGATACCACGGATGAACTGGTTGAACGAGGCCGCAAGCATATTGAGAAAGTCTTTGCCGGCAGCGTCGAAAAAGGTAAACTGAGTGAAGCTGCTTGCGTCAAGAAATTGCAATCCTTATCGACGGCCACTGCTTACGACGGTTTGAAAGATGTCGATATGGTTGTCGAAGCAGTTTTTGAAGACTTGAAAATTAAAAAGAGTGTGTTCGAAAAGCTTAGTGAAATTTGCAGTCCGACTACCATTCTTGCGACTAACACCTCCACTTTAGACATCGATGAAATCGCATCTGTGGCTAAAAATCCGGAACGAGTGATTGGCATGCACTTTTTCAGTCCGGCAAACGTGATGAAGTTGCTAGAAATTGTGCGAGGCAAAGCTACTTCTGATGAAACTATTGCCACTGCCATGCAAATTGGCAAAGCCATGAAAAAGATTGGTGTTCTGGTTGGTAATTGTGATGGATTCGTCGGCAATCGTATGATTGCAGGCTATCTTCGAGAAGCTGAGTTACTCCTGGAAGAAGGTGCCTTGCCCGAGCAGATTGATAAAGTAATGTCGGCTTTTGGTTTTGCCATGGGGCCGTTTGCTGTCGGTGATCTTGCAGGGAATGATATCGGCTATCGAATTCGCAAGGAAAGAGAGGCACGAGGACCACTTCCTCACCGCCTTTCTGAACTTGGCAATATCATCGTGGAAAAAGGACGTCATGGTCAAAAAACTGGTGCTGGCTGGTACAAATATGAGTCTGGCAATCGCAAGCCTCAGCCTGACAAAGAAGTTGAGGAAGTGATTCTCGCTGAATCGAAACGCCTTGGTATTACCCGACGCGAGATTTCAGCTGAAGAAATAGTGAAGCGAGTTGTTTATCCCTTAATCAATGAGGGAGCTAAAATCCTTGAGGAAGGTATCGCTATTCGCTCGTCCGATATTGATGTGATTTGGATTTATGGCTATGGTTTTCCCGCCTTTAGAGGTGGGCCGATGCACTACGCGGATTCCATCGGCCTATCTACAGTTTATAAGGACCTTTTGCAGTTAGAAAAGGAGCACGGCGATTTCTGGAAGCCGGCGCCACTCTTAGAAAAATTGGCCAGAGAAAACAAAAAATTTGCTGATTTCAAAGGAGCATAAAATGCGCGAAGCAGTTATTGTGTCGACCGCCCGTACACCAATTGGCAAGGCCATGCGTGGTGCGTTCAACGACACTCATGGAGCGGTTCTTGCCGGACATGCAATCAAGCATGCAGTTGAGCGCGCTAAGGTTGATCCCGCAGAAATCGAAGATGTAATTTTGGGATGCGGTTTGCCTGAAGGGGCAACCGGGCACAATATCGCCAGATTATCCGCTGTTCGCGCTGGTCTTCCTGTCACTACAGCGGCATCTACTATTAATCGTTTTTGCAGTTCCGGAATGCAGGCAATAAGCGTGGCAGCGCAGCGCATTATCGTGGATGGAGTGGATGTGGCAATTGGCGGCGGCGTCGAATCAATCAGCCTGGTTCAGGACCACCTCAATAAGTATCGTCTCACTGAAGACTGGTTGCTTGCTCATAAACCAGAGTTATGGATGCCGATGATTGACACAGCCGACATTGTCGCGAAGCGTTACAACGTTTCGCGTGAGCAGCAAGATGAATATTCTGTGCAGAGTCAACAGCGCACTGCTGCAGCTCAAAAAGAAGGCCGATTCGATGCCGAAATAGTGCCGCTGGCGAGTGTCAAACTGGTGCAAAACAAAGACACTGGCGAAATCACAAAAGAAGAAATGACTTTGGCCAAAGACGAAGGTAATCGTCCGTCGACCACTCTTGAAGATTTACTGAAGCTAAAACCTGTGCGCGGCGAAGACAAATTTATTACCGCGGGTAATGCTAGTCAATTGTCTGATGGTGCTTCCGCTTGCGTGCTGATGGAAAGCAAGATTGCACAACAACGTGGTCTGCAACCCTTGGGTATTTATCGAGGCATGACGATTGTCGGACTTGAACCCGATGAAATGGGAATCGGTCCAGTGTTTGCAATACCGAAATTGCTTAAACAGCATGGTCTGAAAATGGACGATATCGGTTTGTGGGAATTGAATGAAGCATTTGCCGTGCAGGTTGTTTATTGTCGTGACAAGCTCGGTATTCCAAACGAGCGCTTAAACGTCGATGGTGGTGCTGTCTCCATTGGTCACCCATATGGCATGAGTGGTTCCCGTCTGGTCGGTCACGCGCTCATTGAAGGAAAGCGTCGTGGTGTCAAATACGTAGTAGTAACGATGTGCATCGGTGGTGGCATGGGTGCCGCAGGATTGTTTGAAATAGCCTGATCTTGGAGTAGACGCGATGAGCGAGCAAGTAAAAAAACTGGTTGAAGCAATTCCTTTCAATGCCGAACTTGGTATTCAGGTGATCAGCTTTGAATCAGGGCGAGCTAAATGCAAATTGCCTTTCAAAGAATCGCTCGCTAATCATGTCGGTACCATGCATGCTGCTGCTCAATTTGCTGTCATCGAAGCCGCCAGTGGCGTGGCTTTGATGGCAGCATTAGCTGATTTGTTGGATCAATGCACACCGCTTGCCCTTGGAGCAGATATTGCCTATCGTGCGCCAGCACATGGAGATTGCACCGCTGACGCCAGTGTTTCTACTGAAGATGTGAAAGCTACAAGGGACGCGCTCTTTACCCAAGATAAAGCAAAAGTGGCAGTGCAAGTGACCCTTGCTGACTCAAACGGCACGATCTCGACTGAGTGCACTGTGCGCTGGCATATTCGAATGAATGACACCAAAAAATAGAAGATGTTTTCCGGGTGAATTTGTGCAAGTAAAATTCGAAAAATTCGATGACATTGCCGTTGTCACCATTGATCGACCCAGCAGACGTAATGCCGTTGACCGTGAAACGGCCGAAGAATTGGTGCATGCGTTTAGTTTATTCGAGCAAGACACCTTTTTGAAAGTTGCGATTTTAACTGGAGCAGAGAAGAATTTTTGTGCCGGCGCAGATTTAAAAGCATTTGCTGAAGGACACGGCAATACGATTTCTGCATCAGGAAACGGTCCAATGGGACCAACTCGGATGCGGCTTTCTAAGCCTGTGATTGCCGCAATTGAAGGTTACTGCGTGGCTGGTGGGCTGGAACTTGCTCTTTGGGCTGATTTGCGGGTTGCTTCATCGGCCGCCATTTTTGGTGTTTTTTGTAGACGCCTTGGTGTGCCTTTGATTGATTTGGGCACGATTCGCTTGCCTCGCTTAATTGGACAGAGTCGAGCGATGGATTTAATCCTCACTGGTCGAAGCGTCGCAGCAAAAGAAGCCTTCGAAATAGGTCTCGTTAATCGGCTGGTTGAGCCCGGAGAAGCGCTATCGTCGTCCATGCAACTGGCTCGTGAAATCGCCTCTTTCCCTCAAACATGTATGCGCCAGGATCGTCTGTCGGTCTATGAACAGTGGAGTTTGAGCGACGAGCAAGCAATTGAAAACGAGATCAATCGCGGCATGGAATCACTGCGTTCGCATGATGCAATCGATGGCGCCATTGCCTTTAGTGAGGCAAAGAATTGGCGTCACGGTAAATTTTGAGCGCAAAAAAACGCTTAGAGTTTGCTATAGCTTATAAGACGGATCTTTGCGATCGAGCATCCTAATCAGGGTCGGCCACACCAGTTTTTCTGCTCCAGCGCGTTCCATCCCCGCTTGCTGTTCGACGAGCTTTTGCACTGGCCCCATCGGTTCAATTAGCTTTACGCCAGGCGCTGATGCCGCTATTTGAATAGCGCATGCTCGCTCTAAAAAATACATGCTGATAAACGCCGACGCCACCGATGGACCTACAGTGAGAGTGCCATGATTGCGCAGAATCATCACCGATTTATTGCCAAGATCTGATACCAGCCGTGGACGCTCGTCGAGGTTGAAGGCAACGCCTTCATAGTCGTGATAGGCAATTTGACCGTTGAGCAGCATGGCTGTCTGATGAATGGGCAGCAATCCCTGCTCCTGCGTCGAGACAGCTGTCCCAGCAATAGAATGCAAATGCATTACGCATTTTGCATCTTCGCGAGCTGAGTGCACGGCGCTGTGAATAGTGAAACCGGCTTTGTTCACAAAATAAGCACCAGGTTCAATAATGTTGCCATTGAGATCGATTTTGACAAGGCTGGATGCAGTAATTTCGTCGAACATCAAACCAAAAGGGTTAATTAAAAAGTGATGTTCTGGGCCGGGCACGCGAGCCGAAATGTGCGTAAAGATCAAATCATCCCAGTGAAAGTGATGGACCAGGCGATAGGCTGCTGCCAGATCGATTCGAGTTTGCCATTCTTCAGGTGAGACCCTTTCTTGCATACTCTGGGACTGGGCATCAGTACTTTGGACTGAACCTTGCGTAAGCGTCATGACTTTGCACCCTCAGTAGAGAATATGGTTTCAATTATATTCCAAAATCTCTAGCTTCGTTCCCAGCCTAATAGAACCTGGCCCTGAAGCAATTATGTTTTGCCCGAATATAATTTTTTTGTTTTGCAGTCGAAAAGTAGAAAGCATTCGCAGAGGCTGGTCTGTAAATGCACCTGTGGATTGATCGTTGGTAGTGATTACACAGCGCGAACATGGTTTGACGAAATTGAATTCGACGGAGTCAATGCGAATTTTTTTCCATGTATCTTCGGCGAAGGCATCGCAACCAGAAACGACGATGTTTGGACGAAAGCGATTCATAGGCACTTCATTGTCGAGGCGAGAATTTAAATCGGCAAGTGATGCTTCCGAAATCAATAGGAACGGATATCCATCGGCGAAATTGACAGTGTTATTCTCATTGACTGCATATGCGGGATCGACTTTGCGCAGCGAATTGTCGGCAAAGCGAACAAGCCTGCACCTCTTTTCTAAGAAGCGACTGAGCCATAAAGCTGCTTCATCGCCTTCGTCGATTGCTTGACAGGTATCGCCCCACACAACTACGTCCAGTCGATCACCGTAGGGATTAAAAGGAGCCGAATATGGCTCCATATCTGGTGCCTCAAGAGACATGACAAATTGTTGATATGGATGATTCGCGATTGCTAAATCAAAATCTGGAGACGCACAAGCAATTTGTGCAGGCGCCTTCCAGGTTGCGGTCTCGTCAGTGTCTAGTAGATTATTGCCCGTGCGTCGACTGAAAATGCGTGGCTTTATCAACGCCATTCTCGGTAATTCGCGTTGCGTTAGAAAGTTATTTTGTTCGTCTACTATCAGCCAGGTTCGATCGAATGTGAAACCGTGATCTGTCGCAGTTGCGCTGTTTACGGCAGTGCCTGCGCATGATTTTATGGGAAAAACATTGAGACTAGAAACTTGAATAACCATGCTAACTTCCAGGTAAATTGACGAATTCGCTTCATTTTAGCCTAATCTCGAAATTCCGACTGACTCTCTGAGTCGTCAGTACCTTGATTTTGAGAATCAGTAAAATATGTTCGAGTGAAAGAGACCTGATAAGTCTTCAGCAATTTAAAAAAACTTCACATCGTCTTATATTCTCATCAGTTTCACGACTTAGCCACGAAAGCAGATTACCTTATAGGCTAAGTTGTCCCCAGCTACAGGTGCATTTATATGAAAGGTGGCAGGCAAGAAAACGGTGTCTCGTACAATCGGCTTATTCTCAATTTTTCAATCGCTTCCTTATTAGCCTATACGGTTGGTTTAGTAGAAATTTCAGATTTGCAAAATCAATCTTCGGCAGCATGGGCCGCCCCAAATGCGGCGGCTCAAGCGGCAGCCCAACGCGCGGCGCAAGCAAGGCAACAGCAGCAACAACACGCAGCACAACAACAACAACAACAACAACAACGACAGCATCAAGCACAACAACGCCAGCAACAAGCGGCCCAGCAACGACAGCAACAAGCTGCGCAGCAGCGACAACAACAAGCTGCGCAGCAGCGACAACATCAAGCGCAAGAACACCAGCAACAAGCCGCGCAGCAACGACAACAGCAAGCGCAAGAGCGCCAGCAACAAGCCGCGCAGCAACGACGACAACAAGAACAAGAACATCAACAACAAGCCGCGCAGCAACGACAACAACAGCAGGCACAAGAACACCAGCAACAACAGGCGGTCCAAAAGCAAGAATCCTTTAAGCAAGAGCATCCGGGTAGAGCGGAAGTTCTTGGAAGAGATGCCAACCTCAATCGCGATTTAAATCAAGATAAAGGCGACTTAAGCGGGCATTATGGTCAACTAAAATCTGAAGATAATTCCATTCGTCATCAAGAGCAAGTCGATGCAGCACGCAACGGCGGACATTTAACGGGGCAAGAATATCGTCAACTTAATGGCGAAGAAAATGGACTTTCAAGACAAACTAGCCGCGACAATCAAGGCGCAGGCGATGCTCAATTTCAAATGAATCACTCAGGACGCTCGGAAGTTTTAGGTCGAGATGCCAATCTGAACAACCAGATCAATAGCGATAAAGGCAACTTGAGCGGACACTACGGACAGCTGAAATCTGAGGATAAATCAATTCAGCGACAAGAACAAATAGATGCCGCTCGCAACGGTGGTCATCTAACGGGGCAGGAATATCGCCAACTGAATCGTGAAGAGAATGGACTATCTAGACAGATTAGTAACGACAAGCGACCGATGAACCCGCCACCCTTCCACGGCAATCCTGCACCATTTCAAAATGCGGCTCCCGCTCCGGCACTGCAAGGGCAGGTTAGCGCCGCGCAACAGGCTCAAGCCGGAAACGCTTATCAGAACATGCAAAACAATTTGTATCCGGTGCCAATGTCGCAAGCACCATCCGGATACCAGCAAGCGGCAGCCGCCCAAACATCGAGCTATTTAAACAACACTCCAGCGAGCCTTGGCGGTCAACCAGTAACAATCAATTCCGGAAATACATACGTCAGCAATGTGCCTCAATCGAATTACCCTTCGTGGTGGGGCGGTGGTGGTGGCGCCGGCGGTGGCTGGGGAGGCGGAGGTGGTTTCTGGCAACCCGGTCCAGGATGGGGATGGTCAAATGGATTCACAATTGGATCGATCCTCAACGGTTTAAATTGGCTGCGGTATGGATGGCCGCACTATTATGGTCCGCCACCTGCAGGATTCATCTATCCTCCAGGTTTCGTCCCGACGCCCTGGGTGTACAACCCCATGATGAATATGTGGCGGCAGCCAGGACAGATGGAATGGGACTCTGTGCCGCCTCCGGCCGAATATACGATGCCAATCACAGTGCAGGTTGTTGAGCCAATCCGAATACTGGCGCCCAGTCCAGCTGGTCCAGTTCCAGAGACTGTCAACCAGCTGGTTATGTACAATGCGCATTACTTCCCTGCGATGGGACGTTGGGGATATCGAAATAGGCACGGGTGTTTTGTTTGGTTAAATAACACAGCTCCGCTATCTTGAAATTTAGCGCAGTCAATTGAACCGGTGGAAGCGCTTTCGCACTCATCTGATTTTTTGAAACCTAATTAATAGTCTCAAGTCGGATTGAATTGTGACTCTTAGCCCATTGTTGCGATCGATTAAGAGCGATTGCGTATGAGGTTGCTTGCAAATCCAACTCCCTGATTGCGTTTCCAGCTCTTGTAGTTTCTGTTCACGGGAGCGTTATTGGGACCAAGGTGCGTCTCGATCGCATGTGCAACAATGCTGAGGCAAAGTTCTGTCTGTCCACGAGGCTGATTGATGTTACCGCGCAAGCGAGAGCCTGAATTAATGGATGATCCGCAGCTCAACAGCGATAGCCATGCTGAAGCTTTGCGCGGGCTTGAAGCACTAAATCTGATTAGCACTAGCGCTGATTTGATCTGGTCTCCGATTAAGAAGCTCAGCCTGGAAGCCAAGCGCACGTTGCGTGTGCTTGATCTTGCCACCGGCAGTGGTGATATTTTACGGGGTCTGAGAAAAAAGGCACGCCAGGAGAAGCTGTCATTGCAGCTTGTGGGGACTGATATCAGCAAGACTGCTGTCGAAATTGCCGAGACCGAAGCGAGAAAAGTTGACGCCCAGATTTCGTTTATGCAGCTTGACGTTATCAACGAAGCCTTGCCTCAACGTTTTGACGTAATTACGACGGCTCTTTTTACTCATCATTTAGATCCACCTCAAGTTGTTCAGCTTTTGAAGAAAATGTCTGAAGCTGCCTCTGAGATGGTCATTGTCAACGACTTAGTACGCAGCGAAATTTCTTATGTACTGGTCTGGCTTGCGAGCAGGTTGTTCACGAGGTCTGAGGTTGTTCGTTTTGATGCTCCTATATCTGTCATGGCATCATACACAATCAAAGAGATGCAAGAGATGGCATTAGAAGCTGGTTTGACAGGATGCACTGTAACATTCGCTTTCCCGTGTCGCATGTTGCTTGTCTGGAGAAGAACGTCTTGATTAAAGCTAGCATAGCTTTTTCTGACACAGACAAATTCTGGGATGCCGTTGTAATTGGAGCTGGACCTGCTGGATCGACAATTGCTCGTTTGTTGTCACTTTCTTCTCGAACGGTCTTGCTTGTTGATAGAGCTGATTTTCCTAGAGATAAAGTATGCGGATGCTGCATTAATGATATCGCTGCTGGTGTCTTGAGCAAAATTGGCTTGGAAGATTTATTGTCACAACAGAATGCCATACCATTTTCGCAATTGATTGTCTGTGAAAGCGGAATTAAAGCGAGATTGCAATTGCCAACGGGCTTTGCGCTGTCCCGCTCAAAATTTGATGCTGCCTTAATCAGGGCGGCAATTGCTAGTGGCGTCAGTTTTTTGCCTCGCGTGACAGCTCGAGTGCAGCCCTCTGATGAAAGTGAGCGGCTGGTTAAAATACAAAATACCAGCGACAGGAATGAGGTCCGAGCAAAACTGGTAATAGTCGCAGACGGCCTTGATGGTATGTCTTTGAGTGAACTGCCAGAATTTTCAACCGTAGCTAAGGAAAACTCAAAATTTGGTGCCGGAGTGGTACTTTCTTACGCTGACACATTTTACGAAGAAGGCCGCATCTACATGGCCTGTTCGAATCACGGATACGTGGGACTTGTGCGAATTGAAGATAACAAATTAGATATTGCAGTGGCTCTGAATCGCGACTTCTCAAGGCAATCAGGTTCACCGGCGCTTGCAAGCGCTGCTATTTTGGAAAGTGCTGGTCTTCCAGTTCCTGCTGGTTTTTTGACGGAGCATTGGACTGGCACCAACACATTGACGCGCTGTCGCTTGTCCCTATCTGGTGAACGACTTTTTTTAATTGGCGATGCCTGCGGTTACACAGAGCCATTCACAGGTGAAGGAATGTCCTGGGCCTTGCTTGCTGCAGCTCATATGGCACCTCTTGCTGATGCTGCTATTGAACATTGGAAGCCAGAACTGGCACCTTTGTGGCGGCGACAGTATCTTCAATTAATCGGTAAAAAACAAAACGTCAGCGCCGTTGTCGCTGCTTGTTTAAAACGTGGCGGCTTGAGACGTCTTTGTCTACTTGCACTGTCGGCTGTGCCTGAAATCGCTAGACCTATAGTTGATTCAATTGCGGCGAGGAAAATGCAAGCCGATCTGACGATACCGGATGGTTCTAATATATTTGTGCATTCGAGGAACGAACATGCCGTCAAGAATTGAAAGTATCGGTACTGCCGTTCCACAAAATGCGATTTCGCAGAAAGAAACCTTTTTGCATGCAAAACAATATTGTTGTCAAAATCTTAGACAGGAACGTGTTCTTGAGAGCTTATATAGTCGCACGACTATAAAGTCTCGCTCGAGTGTTTTACACTCTTTGCAAACGCATGATGTAAATTCGGATTTCTTCGGAAATAATGAAAGCGATTCGCCAAAAGGCCCAACGACTGGCGAACGTTTGCGTAAGTATAGTGAAAATGCACCAGATTTAGCTATTGCCGCCTGCGTTGATGCCTTTTCGAAAACAGATACTAAAGTTCGAGAAATTACTCATTTGATTACGGTTTCTTGTACTGGCTTTTATTCGCCGGGTTTCGATATTGCCCTCGTCGAAAAGCTTTCTTTGCCAACTAGTGTGTTTCGTACGCATGTTGGCTATATGGGGTGCCATGGCGCTTTTAATGCCTTGCGAGTCGCCGATGCTTTCATCACTGCCAATCCATTGGCGGTAGTTATTTTATGCGCAGTGGAAATTTGTACGATTCATTTTCAATATGGTTGGACCGCCGACAGTCTCGTTGCTAATTCTTTGTTTGCCGATGGGGCAGGAGCAATGTTGTTGCGAGCTAATGGACCTGAATTGATTTACTCATGCTCTCGTTCAACCCTTGTGCCCGCCTCAAAAGAGGCGATGACCTGGACAATTGGCGATCATGGTTTTGAAATGACGTTATCGGCTGAAGTGCCTAATATCATTGAAAGCCATTTGAAAGAATTTGTCGACCAATGGCTCTATGAAAAAGGACTCAAGGTTGCCGACATTGGAGGTTGGGCTGTCCATCCTGGTGGACCGAAAATCCTTGATTCGGTAGAACTTGCTCTGGGTTTGAGCAGTTCAGCGCTGGCGCAATCGCGTGAGGTGCTTTCGGAGCACGGCAATATGTCATCGCCGACGGTGCTCTTTATTTTGCAGAAATTGCTTGCTGGTAATTTGTCGCGCCCCTATGTCATGCTTGGCTTTGGTCCTGGTCTGACAATAGAAGCTGCCTTGATAAGGTAAAACTATGCTTGAAGAACATTTTTTTGCTTGCCCCTATTGCTGGGAACAGATTTCAATGATGCTCGATCTGTCATCAGGTGGCCAGCGTTATGTCGAAGATTGTGAAAATTGCTGCAATCCAATTAGTATTTCCTATGAAGTTGAAGATGGCAGTGTCATAGGCTTTGTCTCCGATTCATTGGAGCAGTGACTGAGCCCATTTTTTTGCCCTTTGTCAACTGACGTGTCTTTATTTGCCACTTACTGTATATTTGATTTTTGTGACTTTGGTTGCCACTAAATGAGGGATTATGAATTCTGAAATGCGCGGTCCGACTCTGTTTTCATTGTTTGTGGTATTGACCTGTGCGGTGAACATGAGTGCGCCCCCTCCTTCTTGCGCCAAAGTCTGGTCAATAGACGAGCGACAGGGACAGTTGATGCAAGATATCAATAAAGGACAGAAGCTCAACCAGCTCACTTCTAAAGAGGCAAAGAAATTGCGCGAGGCGCTTTCAGGTATTGCTCGCAAAAAGAAGAAATTTCAAAATGGAGAGGGCTCCAGTAAAGCTTTTAGCGATACTCAGAAATCTGAACTTGAGTCTGATTTAAATAAAGTCAGTGCGGACATAAAAAAAGTTGAGCTGGAAAAAAGAGTGCAAAAATAATTTAGGGGTGAGCCGTCACTCCTGATTTTCTGTTGTTGGACTTTGTGCTCGATTCATTCTTGATCCAGTCGAAAATCAGTTGCTCCAATTGATCTGTCAATTGATTCTCTTCAAGCAAGAGATGCTCACCGTCGCCGACAACCATCAACAGTTTGTCTTGGTTGGAAATATTGTTGAATAATTCAATTGTTCCTTCAGGTTTGACAAGTTTGTCTTTGAAACCAGCAATCATCAAGACTGGAACTTTATCGACAAGCGCTGCGGCATCATTATTTCCCTTCATGAAATCGTCGAATTGTTTGAGTTCTTTGGGTGTAATGGTCATGCGGTTGAGGGGCTCGGCTTCCCACTTCTTTCGCAATGCAACGGATTTTGTCGCTCTATTTACCACTTCAGGAGCAATATTCATCTCCTTGTCTTTGTTTTTGACATAGTGAGCGCCCACAATTAATTGGCTCTTTAGTTTGGCGTAACGATCCGAAGAAGGAACAGACGAGATAAGACCATCGACAAGCTTTGGGTAACGCGAAGTAGCGGCGAGCGCAATGGCACCTCCCATCGATTCACCGACGAGATAAACAGGCACGCCTGGATAATTCTTGTGCAAAGTCTTCAATCCAGACTCGATATCCAAGAGGCAATTTTCGAAATCGACACGATCTTCGCCTTTCTTTTGCATCCATAGACCGAAGCCGCGGACATCAACGGCGTAAACCGCTACTCCTCGACCAGCCATAGTGCGACCAAATTCCGTAAATGACTGGCTGTTAAAGCCCAGACCGTGAACGCAAAGCAAAATTTCGCGTGGTCTATCTTGAGGAAGCCAGGCGCGATACGGCACTTTGATTCCGTTGCTCCAGATGGGTAATTTGGCAACCGAGGTGACCGCTTTAGTTCCAGCCAGGCATTGCGAGGAAGCTCCCACAAGCATTTGCAGCGCGACAAGCGACAGGGCAATTTTTTTTGCGGTCTTGATGAGCATTATTTTTCCTCTGGTGTGGAAAATGATTATCGCACCCTCTCGCAACTTGACCGGGCAACTGTCAAACTATAGATTCTTCTTGTCGGTTCTTGTTGCTTCTGGTAGCCCCGCAAACTTCACTTGTGAGCATCTCCATTACCTTCTCCAGCTAAAACAGCTAAAGACAAAAAATGCCTACCAAAGAAATCAATCAGTCGCTTTTAAAGGAGCTATCGGCGCAAGTTTTAGAGTCTGGCGAGAAATTGACTCTTGACTTTGATGGACATACTGTTTCGTTCACACATCTCGATAAACCTATGTTCTTTACGACCGGCGAGTCGATGAATAAACCGCTGACGCCCCCTTTGCGAAAACGTGATTATCTGCATTATCTTTTGCAGGTGTCAGATTATGTCTTGCCGCATTTACGTGATCGTCCGGTCACCCAAATTCGTTTTCCTAGTGGCATGTATGGGATGCGTTTTTTTCAAAAACATTCTGAGCAGAAATTACCTCCTTTTGTGGAAACGGTGCGGTATTTTTCGGAGAGCACTGGTAAAGATAGTGATTATTTTTTGTGCAACAACCTTGCTACCCTTTTGTGGTTTGCTCAAATGGCCGTGCTTGAATTTCACACAGTGCACTCTAGAATTGACCCAGCTCCAGACGCTAAAGATATATCGACAAAATTTGCTGGATCTGCTGCAAACGTAAAAAGCTCGTTGTTGAACTATCCGGACTTTTTAGTTCTTGATCTTGACCCTTATATTTACAGCGGCAAAGAAAATAAAGGCGACGAGCCAGAGTTGCACAAAGCCGGTTTTTACAAAGCCTGTGAAGTGGCGCTTGTTTTGCGCAAAAACCTTGAAGACGTCGGTCTCAACTCATTTGTAAAGACCAGCGGTAAAACGGGATTGCACATTTTTGTACCAATTATCCGCAATGTCGAATATGACGTGGTGCGATCTCTTGCGCAGATTATGGGTGTTCATTTACAAAAGTCTCTGCCGAATGATGTCACCATGGAATGGAAGGTGGCAAATCGCCCCGGCAAAATATTTTTTGACCATAACATGAACGGTAGAGGCAAAACACTCGCTTCGATTTATTCTCCTAGAGCGACAGCTGAAGCTACTGTGAGCACGCCTGTAACTTGGGCTGAACTGGAAGCAGGTAAGATTTATCCAACTGATTTTACGATGAGGACTCTGCCTGCACGTCTACTTGAGACAGGCGATTTATGGTCAAGAGTTTTGGAATCGAAGAAAGATTTGCAAATTGTATTGCAATCTGAAGTGGCAGCAGGGGCAATAAAAGAGCCCGCGAAGAAGACGACGACGAAAAAAACAAAATCAGATACCGTCGCTAAATCAAAGAAGTCCAAAACTTCGACTTAGGCAGATCTTTTTTTCGAAGTCGAAGCGGCAGCCGATTTAGACTTCGTTTTGGCGCTCACGTCTTTTTCTTTAGATGGCACTTTTTTGCTAGTTTTTTCCGATTGTTGCGTTCGCGATTTTGCACGTTCTAGACTGGCTTGCAATGAAGCCATTAAGTCGAGGACTTTGCCGCCCGCAACCTGAGAGGGTTGCTCTTCCACTGGCAAACCTTCCACTTTAGCCTCAAGCAGGCTGTTAAGAGCCGCTCGATAGTGGTCTGTGTATAGTTCTGGTTTGAAATCGTCGGCGAGCATGTCGATTAAGTGATTAGCAAGTTCCAATTCCTTTGCTGGAATTTTCACAACCGGACCATTTTGAGCAAGGTCAAGTCGCAGTTCGTCTGGGTAATACAGAGTGCTCATCAAAATTGATTGACCAGATGGCCGCAGCATACAGAGCCGCTCACGACTTCTCAACGTAATGCTGGCGATACCAACCATCTTTTTTTGAGCGAGAGCCTGAGAGAGCAAAGCGAATGCATGCTCAGCTTTTTTGTCTGGCTCAATGAAATAACTCTTTTCAAAATAAATAGGATCGATCTGTTCGAGTTTCACAAAGGAGTTGACATTGATCAAATTTTTACTGCTGAGCGGCAATTTTGCCATGTCTTCCTCGGTTAGCGGCACAAATTTACCCTTTTCATACTCATAGCCTTTGACTATTTCTGTCCATTCCACTTTACGGTCGCAAGTGGGGCACCAGCGCACTTCTTTGATTTGAGTGTTGCAAGCTTCGTGGATTTGATGAAAGGACGTAGTTTTGCTTTCAATGGCTGAGTACAATTTGATTGGAATGCTGACCAGACCGAATCCTATTACTCCAGACCACATAGCGCGTGCCATTGGATGAACCTCTTCAGCTAGAATATGCCGATGAGTTTGACGAAGCGACGATGTATATGTTCCATATGTGCAATTTTGTCAAAACAGGGCTTGCCGGCATCAATTAAGACGCGCCAAGCCCTGCCCTCATTGATTATTTCAAAAATTATCTGAAGTCGCGATTAGTTTGACGTTGTAGTCTATTTTCTTCGCGATTGAGCTGGTTTTGTTGTCCGCGGGTGATAAAGCCACCATTGATTCGAGCGTCTCTCTGTTCCTGGTGCTGAATTGATCTGTCTTCATGCATCAATTGTCCATAGTGACCACCAAGATTGCCGCGGTCTGCTCGCAATTCATTTCGCTCGATATGGTCACGCGTCAACACTTCAGCGCGTCGTGGATGACGGTTAGCGAACCCGCCCCAGCCCCAGGCTAAACTTGGCTGTTGAGTCAAGCACACACCGCCAATAGTGGCTCCAATTAAAAGCAGAGCATTGAATCTAAGTTTGCTATTCATGGCAGGACCCTCATTCATTCGGTTCACTTATTCATTAGTGATATAACTCACAGCTTCAATTTAGATCGATGCTGTGAATAGTTTGTGGAGGGTGCGCTTAGTTGTGTTACGTCTTTGTAATTTCAGTATCTAGGGTTGTGCTAGACATATTTATTTGTTGCTTCTAGCGCGAGCTCGAGGCGCTGTTTTAACTGGCTGCTTAGCCGGGACGGTACTGGGTTTGGCGGAGGAGTCAACAGTTTTGCTGGAACTTTTCACCGCCAATACAGGGTCTCCACCCGTCCAGTTCTTGTTGGCTAAATCCGGTGTCTGTACGGCGCCACGGTCGCCCAATACTTCTGTGCTAACTGATGCGCGCAACTGCTCGTAGGCTTGCTTTAAGGTGGTGTCTGCGCCATTGCATTGCAGCGCCTCAATCAAGCGTTTGGTGAAAACACTGTTTGGGTAATTTTTTGATTCCCAAGATATTTGATTGGCCAAGCTAGAACACAAAACAATCTGCCCGCTGCCCAGAGATAGCGCTGAAGCATTGATACCTTGCCCACGGGCAATTCCTTTACCACCAGAATCTGCTTTTGCGGCAGTCGCTGAAGCATTTTGATCGTCATCCTCAATATCTGCCATGTCGGTTGATTTAGCCGTAGTAGTTGCGGCACCGCTGTGGCATACATCGAGAATAACCACTACTCGATCGCTGTGTATCTGCTCTTGAATAATTTTTGTCAACCATTGCATCGGTAATCCAGTCGATACCAATTTCGATTTGTCGGTATCGTATGTGACTAGAAAATTGACACCAACATCGTCTTGAGCGGCGCTTCCGTGACTTGATGCATAAATCAAAACGAGATCATCTTTTTTTGCTACCCGTCCGAGCCAGCCGTCTCCTAATTTGGAGATGATTTTTTCTTTGGTGGCATTTGCGTCCGTCATCAGTTGCACATGATCAGCTTTAAAGTTTTCATGCGTCACCAAAAAGTTACGGAAGTCCGTGGCGTCTTTGGCTGCGTATTTGAGATTGATCGACTGATCTTTGAAGTTGCTCACACCAATTACAATTGCCCATTTATCATTCACGCTTTTATCAGTGAGTTGATTAGGAGCAAATTTTATTTCGCTAAAGTGGCTGTCTGAATTTGCTCCAGGAAGCGCCTGCTTCAGGGTTGCGTACTCGGCAAGAAGAGGATCAGCCTTAGTTTTATCATTGAGTTTGATATAGGTTTTGGCGAGTGCATCGAGATCTCTTGCGTATTGCGGACTCTTTTTGGAATAAAGATTTTCGTCGATACTCAACGCCTTCTTCAGCCAGGTTTCAGTCTCTTGGAATTTGTTTTGGGCGTTCGTCACATCTGCCAAACTGCGCACTGTTAGCAAGACTTCGGCATTGTTTGGACCGTAGGATTTCTCTGTTGTGGCCAGGGCTTTTTCATAGAGTTGCTGAGCTTTTGGAGCATCTTTTTCTTGGAAATAAATTGCAGCGAGACTACGGGTGGTGCTTGCAATGTCAGGGTGATCGGCGCCTAAAGTCGTTTCATCGATCTTTAGCGCTTTTTCAAGCAAAGTTTTGGCTTCCTGGTCTTTACCCCCGTCGGCTAAAATCTGCGCCAGTTCTTCCATGTCGTGGGCGTATGTGGCGTTGTTTGCAGTCAATAGCTTCTCATTTATGGACATCGCTTTCTGCGCTTGTTCTTCGGCTTCTGCATATTTGCCCTGATAGCGAAAAATGGAGGCGGCTGTAATCATGCACTTGGCGCTGTCGATATTATCTTCGCCGAGCGCTGCCGTAATGATGCTGGTGGCCTGATTACAAAGTTCCTGTGCCCGCAAGTAGCGACCTTCATCTCGGGCTACGAGTGCGAGATCAAGTAATGCCTTGCCATAATCTGCATGCGTTTTTGAATAGGCGGCAAGTCGAATTTTGCGCACACGTTGAAAAGCCTTTGTTGCCTCCGCGTATTTTCCTTCCTTGCGATAGAGTTCACCCTGGGCTTCGAGAATTGCAGCGCAATGACTGTGATCGAAACCAAATATGCTTTCTATGCCGAGAAGCGTGGCTTTATAGAGCTCTTCTGCATTTTTATACTTACCTTCTTGATCGAGAATTTGAGCGAGGTTGAAGGACGTGTAAGCATATAGATAATTTTGTTTGCTCGCTGGTGTAGTGAATAACTCGAATGTCTTTTTGACAGTTGCTTTCGATTCACTCAGTTTGCCCCATTTGAAATAGGTGCGAGCCAGGGCGTTGTACGGCAATGCTAGGGCGAAACTTTTCGGTCCTACTTTTTTAATTCCAAGCTCTATGCATTCTTTTGCCATTGCCTCGGCTTCAGCAAACCTGCTTTCGTTCAGATACAAAATGGCGAGGTCGTTCATCATATACGGGATGACGTCGCTGCTGTTTTTTACGTTTGCTTTGTATTTTTTATTGAGGTGTTTTGCATCATCTTCTTTGGCCTCGGCAATGGCTTTCTTGAAAAGAGCCTCTGCTTCTTTCAATCGACCTTCGGAGCGATATGATTCAGCTAGCCCTAAATTGACTTGAGCCTTTTGATAATCGGTGGTCGGACCGGCCAGTCGTGCCTGTTCAAAAAGGGGAATTGCTTCCTTGTAGCGGCCGTGTTCGTAATTGGTACTAGCCTCAAGAATAATGCGGTCAAGCTCCGTGAAACCGACGCTCTTGCTCTTACCATTGCTATCGAGTACTGTCACAGGCGTGTTTGCAGTTTGAGTGGTAGTTGCAAACGCTTGTTGACTCCCCTTCGCGGGTATAAACATCTGGATGCTTAGAAGCAATGATATTGCGACAAGCGTTTTCGGATTTGTATTCATTCTCGACCTGCTGAGTAAACGCGGCTACAAGTTTGACTTACCTTTAGTAGGATTGTCTACAACTGTGAATTTTACTTTTTCAAAGGAACCGTTATTTAAACTTGATGCTGGACGTGCATTTCTCGCAAATCACATCGCCGCTCTAATGCTTAGTGTGGGGCTAGGCATCTTTTGCTGTAGCGCATCCACAGCTGCTGCACCAGCCAAAAATTTGACAGCATGGAAACTAGATCAAATCGAAAATTTGTTGGGACACCGTATTGTCTATATCAGCGACAAGGGAATTAAGTATTTCTACGCCAAACAAAACTATTCTCTGCTTTATGCAGCTCCAGACTGGCAGCTGAAATATTTCAACAGTGACCGAAAGGCGATATTTTCTACCACCGTCGAACAGTGGCTAAGCAGCACGAATTTTCGTCTGAAACTTGTTAAAGGCAATTATTTACCTGAAAACCCGGTAATAATCAAAGGATTGGAGGGTGTAGTAGCCGGTCACAAAGTACAATATTTTGTGGTCAAGCCGATTGATAAGGGACACACTGCTAAGAAGGCCGATGGGGCCACAGTTGTCGAGACTCGATGGGATGTGGCAGAAGACATTCCGATAGTCCCCCAAATCAGCAAGCTGCAAGCGGCGATGACAGGCAAAGCTGTTGGTAGCAATTTTCCACTTTCTATTTGCGTTCTTATGGGGGATGGCGCAATGAAACGCCGGTTGACTACGATTGCAGTTGAAAAAGTGCAAGTGCCTGCCGATTTTTTTGATGCACCAAAAAACTATCGCACAGTTAATTCTGAATCTGAAATTACGCTAGGTTCTGGGTTGATCAACGATCTTGTCGACGACCTGGGTAAAGGGCTTGGACGTTAACCAGTTAAGTGTCAAATTCTTGTTCTAGCAAATCCTTGTCGGAAGTGTAAGCCACGTCGTTTTTGGCTATTTGATTATGCTTAATTTGATGATTTTTTGCTTCTAGTAGTTTTAATTGCAGATCTTTGCTGGGATTATTTACTATACTTGCCGCTTCTTTTTTCTTGTCATTGCGTGCTTCGATTCGTTGATTGATGACTTGCAAACACAGAAATCGAACCGTTGGAACGCCGACAAAGAATGTGCCATAGATTACGAGAGCAACAACGAGTGCCTGCAGATCTTGGATAATTCCTGGTCTGAAAGTCTGAGAAAGAAGCCACCAGCTACCAAGAAAATTCACTCCAGCAAGAATGTAGACTGGTATCAATTCATCGGCTGATGCATTTGTGAATTGACGCGGAAATTCTCTTAAAAATGCTGGTGTGGTGGCTATTTCCAAGCGACTGGCTGAAACCTGTAAGGAAGGAAATGTATAGAGTATGTGACCGTTTTCTGTAACTTCAGGAACACCGTTGAATCTTACCAGGACCGGCAGAATGCCATCTTCGTTTTTGGGATCGGCGCCTGTATAAGGTGCGATTTGTTCAGCTGTGACGACACCATGAAATTTGCGAATTACCTGTGCCACCAGTTGCCATTGTCTTTCATCTAAATGGGCATTTGGATCACCATCACCAAATAGAAATGAAAAACAATTGTGCAAGAAGTTAGACTTTGCGGCTGCTGGACGTGCGCTTGATGGACTGTTGTAATCCACATATGGTGGGTAATACGAAGTAGAGCCCCAGAACATCAAATCGCGGAAGATCATAAAATCGAAGAAATCGAAATCTAATCCTCCGCCGTCTCGGTCGCCGTCTTTGCTGCTGTTCATCGCGAGTATCGCGGCGATGACTAGCAAAATAACAGCGATGAAGGACAGAACCAACATGATGCCAAAAGACGCTCGTAAAATGGCAAAGCCAATGTCGAATATCTTTTTGCCAATGTCTTGAAGCGTTTTCTTTATGCCCGTGGCTAAATAGACGTTTTGAAATCCTGGCGTGAACTCATAGGCGATATCACCTTTGGTGCTAACCTGCAGGTGCCCTTGAGTTTCCGCTGCGACTTTATTCAGTTCAGCATTGGCGACAAGCACTGGTAAACCTGTTTTGGCAGCCACGTCGGCGACTGTGACTCGACGACCAAGATCGTCTATCGCTTTGAGAACTAATTGCTTTTCTTCGGTCTTCAACATGAGAGCCATTATAACCAACTATTTGTTCAGAGCACCGATTGCAGTGATCATAGCGATTACTGCACACATCAAAGATTCCCCGGCAATGGCGCCTGACGCTACCGGTACGACATAAAGCTCGGCTGAACGACTGTTTGCCTTTTGCCAGATGTAAGCCAGCAACGCCCCCATGAAAAATGAAAAGCAATTGCTGAATGGCATGACCCAGGAAAGGCCGATTCCCATTGCCGACGGCAAAAAGGGTTTGAGCTTTTTCGGTGCATAGGCGTCGATGAGGGCTAAAACAATTCCTAATATGCCACCTACGAGCAATCCCCAGCGTGCCAGTTCGGGAATGTAGGAAATTCCGTGAGCAAGCGCTTCGGCCACTGCCTGCCACATGTGCGCGGAAGGCGGGTTATACTTTTCGAGCGCTTCCCAGTTAGGAATCATCAAATACCAGGCAGGAACTACTGCCAGGCTGCCAAAAAAGAGACCAATAAATTGAGCGAAAAATTGCTGACGAGGATTAGCCCCAAGCAAATAACCGCTTTTTAAATCGACTAGCAGATCGGCCGAGCTGATTGCAATATTCGCAGTGACACTACCAGCCATAAGATTGGTCGTGATGTTTGAAGGCGCTAGAACGGAGTAAGCCAACTGTGTCAATTTACCCATGGCGCCAATTGGCGTGATATCGGTTTCGCCAGTCGCTCTACAAGCAACCAGCGCGAGAAAGAAACTCATAACGACGGACAACACGCCAAGACCTGGATTGATTGAAAAAGCGATGTATTCCAGACCGACCATCAAAATCAAAAGGGGCACAAGTCCGATAAATAGCCACTTCATCGGTACTTCAATTGCAGCTAGTCTCTCTTGTACCGAAATTTGATGAACTGAAGAAGCAGCGTCAACCGATGTTAAATCGTCGGTCTTTGCGGCAGCCTTGAGACTGGTAAACGAGCGCACAATCGTTTTCCATTGCACGGCAAACGCAGTCAAGCCGGATGACACCATCAAAGCTGTTCCTGTCCAGAGAGACCATTTCAGCAATTTAGAAGGTTCGAGGATTTCGCCTCGTGCAAGCATTATTGGCCCAATCACGAAATACAAAAGGGCTGAGCCAAGCAGCATTGAAAAGCAAACGCGCAAGCCGACGATCATGCCAGCGCCAATTAACAATAAGCTAGGTTCAAAGCCAAAACCAGGCATTTTGCTCAGATTGGCACCGTTTATACTGCCTTGAAAATTGATCATGTCTGGAATTTTTAGCCCCAGTTTTTTCTGCCATTCAAAATCGCCTTTGCCTAAGAATCCCACAATCATGCCGCTTGCAAGAAGGGCAACAAGCGCTTTGGCCTGATTGATTGATTCTTTAGATTGACCATACAAACTTTTTAGAGTTTCAGCTGCAGCCACTCCACTGGGAAATGTCAGTTGTTCTTTGTTGATCATTTGCCGCTTCATCGGCACAGCGAGGAATACACCAAGAGCGGCTGTCAGAGTAGTCCATGCCAGCATAATTGGCCATTCGACGTGCTTGTGCGTAATTAAGAGCAACGCACCAAATGCAGTACCAATGGTTGCACCCGTTGAATAACCAGCGGCAGAGGCCGTTGACTGCATGCAGTTGTTTTCCAAAATGGACATCGGCGTAATTTTGGGATTGATCAGGCGAAAAGAATTCCAGATGACATAAGAGAGGACACATGCTGTGATTGCAACACCGAAGGCCCAACCCACTTTTATGGACGTATAAAGATTGGAAACCGACATCAAAACGCCAAGAGTTCCACCCATGAGCACCGCTCTCAAGGTTAGCTGCGGCACTTTATCGCCTTGATAAACGTTGTTCAGCCAGTGTTCTTCGGCATCGACTGATTGGTCGACCACTGCTGCGTGGGCTATTTGATTTTCGGACAGCGCGATACCGGTCTCTCGGATGGGGTCCAGATCGTTTGGATCGACCGGCACCACCACGTGGTCATTTTCAGCCAAAATATGTTCTCTTGTCGTCTACGCTACGGTTAGCGACAATTTTAACTCAGGGTCCATGCTAAGAGGCATGTCTGGCGCTTTTGTTTTCACCTTTGTGCCGATGAGGTCGCGCACTTGCATGAGTACAAATTCGACGCGAGGCTCGGGGGGCATAGCTGGGACACGAATTACTGTGACGCCTCGGCCGCGATAGCACTCTTCTAAGATTGTCGTAATCTCATTCGTGAATTCAATGTTTTCGCGACGAATATCGTTTTGATCGAAGGTATCGAGAGGTTCAATCAAAAAAGCAACTGTATATTTGCCAGCATCGAGCGTGGAAAAAATTTCGGGTGTGGGCAGCTTATCCTTGATGTAATAGGCTTCTCCATCAAACAGACCGCGGTCGAGAAAAACAATTTCTTCAGTGCATTTGAGACTTTCTTCGGCAAACAGCTGACGTCTTAGAACTTCTGTCTGAAAGGCAACTCTATCTACCCAGGGCAATAACTCGCCTTCTTTAAGGATTTTGGTGGCGAATTCTTCGACGACTGTGAATCCAAGTTGCGCGAGCCCAGTGATTATCGTGGTTTTACCTACAGACGGTCCACCGGTTATTACAACACGCATATTCCGAGCCTCGACAGAGAATCAGGATGATCCCGATCAGTAAATGCAACGCTTTCATACTATGTAATTTATTTGCATCCGGCAAGCTAAATAAAATACAGCTTTCAAAGAAGCTCAATGAGCTTGACTGGCTTTCAGTTTGTTCCATATGACAGGCAGTGCGGCCTTTGCGGCGGTTACTCCTGCTTCATAGGCGTGTTCGCCATCCTCTTTTTTAAATGAAAGGAGAGTTATATTGTTCACATTTGGATGAATCACTATATCGGCCTGAGTTGTTGACCAGGCGTCGATTGTCGTCAACATCAAGCTGATTACCCGCGGAGGCACGCTCCCCATTTTTCGAAAATGTTTCTCGGGTAGAGCCGGATCGTAGGTTTCATCAACATCTACGGCAATGATAATATCGGCGCCCAATTCTCTTGCTTGCACTACTGGTAGGTTGGCGGTGATGCCGCCATCTACCAGTAATTTTCCTTCTATAGGTACAGGCTTTCTCAGAAACGGTACAGCGGAGCTTGCTTGTAGCGCTCGACCAAGATTTCCATGACTGATTGCTGTCGGTTTGCCATCCAGTAAATTAGTAGCAACGGCCACAAAGGGTGGTTTCAATTCTTCAATTTCACGCTCTGTTTCAGGTGCTGAGCGATTCAGGTATTTGGCAAATTTATTGCCTTTATAGAGACCATCATAGGAATGAAAGCCAAGCAATCGCGGCACCAGCAAAATGGGCCCAATGATGATGCGCACTGGGATTGGCACGGTATTGAACGCCTTGTAGAATTTTCTGTTATTCAATCGGTCATGAATTTGGTCGGCCGAAAGCCCAGCACAATGCAGTCCTCCAACGATTGCTCCCATTGATGTGCCAACAACTAAATCGATTGGTACGTGATTCTCTTCTAGGATTTTCAGGACGCCGATATGGGCAGCCCCGCGTGTACCGCCGCCGCCCAGGACCAGCGCTACGTGAGGATGGTGACCCTCTTTGAGAAGTTTTGGCAAACCATCGGTTGGTTGGCCGGTTGGTCGATTTGTGGAAACAACATCTGCTTGAAACTGCGTTTCACTTTGATCCTCTTTAACGCAGCCGTCTTTGCCTATAGTTTGCACGGGCTCTGGCCGCACGACTTCGGGATTAGCGCAGGCTTTGTCATAACTGCCACTAAAAGTGGCAAGGCTAAGAACCGCGCTTAGGAGCAGAGGAGAAAAACGCCTCCAGGATATTTGATTGGACACCTTGAACCACTCACTTTTCAAACTGCATGGATGGGCATGCTAAAACGCATCAACTCTAAGATGATTAGAACTGAAGTGAGGTAATTTTGCCTGGCAATGTGAACTAACAGCAGAGGATGACACAAATTTCATGTGAACTTCGACAATATTGTCAGGAGCAGGAAATTTAATTCGAAATAGCCCGAATTAAGCCTCAAATTATGGTGATCGCACCAATGTATTGACGCGAAATATCGGGTTTACTGATATAAATGATGTTCACGCCGTTATCTCATGACGACGCACCTATTTCTCGGGAGAATGGACTTTGGCAATCACGAATGAGGGGTTAATGGGAACAGTCGTTTCCTTTACTCTATGGTTCCTCGCATCCTACCTATATGTGGGACTTGGAGTCACACTTGGATATCATCGTTTACTGACTCACAAAGCCTTGAAAGTTCCGAGATGGTTGATGTATCTGATCGTGTCCGGCGGTTATTTCTGCTTGATGGGCGCCCCCATCGTCTGGGTCGGTGTGCATCGCTTGCATCACCAGAAATCAGATCTGGAAGGCGATCCGCATTCGCCGGTAGTGGGTGGTTTCAAACATGCCCTTTACGGCTGGATGTTCAACACTCGTGCTGTGCAAACGGATGAAGAGCTGCAAGCGCAATGTCCGGACCTCATGAAAGATCCACTGTTCCGCCTGCTTGGTACCGATCATGAACCCTACCAGGCTCAACTTTGTTTGGCTCTGAACGTACTGCTTCGTGTCATTATCCTTGCACTGTTTGGCTGGCCGGCGGTGATTGCCAACATTCTTGCCACAACCATAGTTTTTTGGAGCCCGCAATTCGTCAACACTTTCTGCCATTTGAAAGATCATGGTTATCGCACTTACGAAACTCGCGATGCCAGCCGTAACGTCTGGTGGGTCGCTTTGCTTTCTCTTGGTGAAGGTTGGCACAACAACCATCATGCCGTGCCTAAATCGGCAAGACATGGAATGGCTGTTTGGGAAATTGATGTCACCTGGATCTCTATTTGGCTTCTTGAAAAAGTTGGTTTGGCTAAAAACGTCATTCGCCCGCCAGCAACATTGAAGGCTAGAGCCAGTCTGGTCAACGCTGAACGCAACGCCCTTACTGCGAACGTACCAACAATTCAAGGCACAGTGACTGAAATCGGTTCAACTATCGATTCAATCATGGACGCTATTCCTGGCACTCGTACTGAAGCTTTCGAGAAAGTCTAAGCTGCAGTCAGCGGAAATTCAGTAAAAGAAGAGAGCGTCGGTGGTATCACCGGCGCTCTCTTTTCTATTGACCTCATTTAAGAGGCACTACCAATGGTGAACCGTCCTCCTAACTATAAAGATTGGAATCGCGAGCTGAAGCCATGAGCCAGTTGACCATTCCAGGGGCAGCCAAGCCGAAGAGAATCATCGCCAGCCCCAGGGCAAATCTCCTTGCTTTGAAGCCAGTCATCAGGGCAGCGATGATCGTGAAGCCACCGAACACTATTCCCAATATCTCGACCGCATTGGCAAAGATGTTGAGTATTGCTTCGGCATTAGCCAGGTTGTTGATTCGAACAGTACCTGCTGTGTTCACGCCTGTTATATATGTGGCATCGTCTCCCTGTGGACCAACGGTGCCACTGGTGGCATTTTGAAGGACTGGACCATTTGCCACTGTTCCTGCAGAAGCTATGGCAATTCCACTTTCCTGTGGGGTTATTGAACCGTTGGAAAATCCGCTCAGAGAGTCATTGTTTGACGCTTTATCGGCGATCAAAGCTTGTGTCGTACGGGGGCTGTAGCTGGCGTTGAGAATTGAGACTGGCGACACGACACCGGCGGTGACGGGAGAAACTATGTGAGCGGCAATCCCTAATTGGGCTGCAGCTTCTCTGTGATTGTCGGCAATGAGATGTTTGCAGGCGTTGGCGGAGCCGAGGATACTCAGATCGAGAGCATCCTGTCCGTTTATTTCGGAACCGTCAGGCTTTTTAGATTGAGTCGCTATTTGCACCGAATAGTGTTTCCCTCCTGGCTGCCACTGGGCGAGAAAGTGAGTGAGGTCATCACTTAGATTGCCGCTTCTTGCCACAGGGCTCATGGGGCCGATCTCCTGGTGGTTTTTGAGGAAATCACTGGTGTTTGTCCAGCCGTCATTGAGGGCTAGTTCATAGAAGCTGGGCTTGCTGGCTGCCTGCGACGTAATATAAATTTCCTCGTTAATAGCTGGTTGTGGTCCGTGAATCCAGAGCACCGCTGAGTCACTTTGCTGACCGGCAAGTTCAGCTGATTTTACGACAGCAGGCAAATTGTCGTGGCCGCCATCAAATGCGGTGGCGTTCAATTGCTTGGTCGCCTCATCGACCGAGATTGCTTCGGGAGCTTCGGTAGAATCCGAATTAGCCAACAGCACAGATGTTCGTGTGAGCTTTTGCACTTTCCTCAGCAAATCGACGATCTCGTTTTTGCTATCTTTGATGCTTTTTGAGCCGTCAACAACAACGACGAGATTTTTAGGTGTATTGTTTTGAACTTCCTTGATTGTTTGTACTGTGTAACTTTTTGAGAAAGAGTTGCGCGATGATATGGTGCCTGTTTCAGTTGCTCTTGATGCTATTAGAGAAAGACCTGTATTTTTTGCATCCTGAGCCTTGATTGTTCCCACATAGAGCTTGCTCTTGTCTGCATTAGTTGTTGCGTGCAAGCCAGCGACTGGCAGTTTTAAGTTTCCGTCTGTAAAAAAGTGGATGTCATGGCACACGTTTGCGTTGTAATTGCTAGCCATAAGACGCGGCAACGCCAATGAGGCCTGGCTTGCTGAGTCCAGCTTAAGCGGTGCCACCATTGTCACGCTGACTTTCATTTCTTTTCCGTGCACCACAGGATAACACTGCAAAAGCACTCTGCCTTTTCCTAGATAACGAATAAGAGCGGGATCTTGCTTCCTCAAAACTGTCGAGGTGTAAGCCGTGGTTGCAGACCAATTGGCGGCGACAAGGGCATCTGTTGGCTTGCCTTCCTCCCACAAAGTTAGTTTGGACACTACCGCTCCTGGTGGCAGAGCAATTTCAGTTCGTGCTTCGCAGTCCACAGTGCTTTTATTTTTAAGGACAAAAGTCCATTCCAAATTGGACGTTAGTGTGTGGCTATTTACCGTTCCTCTTATTTGTGAGCGCTTCAGCGAAAGGCCTGGCAGGACTTCGCCAATTACCTGACCGGCCAGAAATTGGTCGTAGCTATTCGAAGAAAAGGCATCTCCGCCGCCATCGTCGGCGGAAAAGTCGACAATTGATTGATATGGTTTTCCTGTCATATTGAAGTAGAGTTGTTTGCTTGCAGTTGGGTTGATTCCCAAGAGCATCCCCGAAAGACCACCGGAGCGTAGATCGACAATGTCTCTTTTTAATTCGTTTGTCGCATCCAACAAGGGCATGTGTAGTGTGTTTAGTGCTGATGCTCTCTGAACTGGATCTTCAGTCAACGCCGTGCGTTCAGCAAGTTTGACTATTGTTTGGCGTCCTTCGGAAGCGCCAACCACCAGCAACGATAGTAAAATGCCAGCTAGCGAATAGACGATTTGGCTATTGCGGGCGCCTTCGGTTGCCCAGGAGCAGCAGAGCTTGCGCATTTGGTAGACAGAGGACATGAGACTAATCGCTGCGATAACGCCACAGCAATTAAAGAGCAACGGGTGCCCCTCAATTTCTCCAGTTTGAGATTGGATGCCCGTAATGCTAGCAGCCAGGCAAACTGCTGTAACCAGTGCTGATGCGCCTACAGGCAAGCCGCTGAGGAGACCGAGGCGAATTACGTTGGCAAAATTTTGGTGCCTCAGTCGGTTCCATACCAAATAATTGCCGAAGGGAATGCTAGCGACAAGCGCTCCTTGCGCGAACGTTTCGACGGGGTGTCTGAGCACTATTTCTGTGCTCATGTTTAAAGAGCTCAGGACCGTTGCAATAGCTGTGATGGCTGGAAGGGCAACGCCTCCCAGAAGCACGAATACATCGATTGTGGTTATCGCCGGTATTTCCCTGGGTTGGCTTTGCTCGTCATAAGCATCTACCCGCTCCAGTGTGGCGGTGGTCCCTTGCCTGGTTTCAGTGCTTGTACCTTCTAACGTAGACATGATATCGCTCCTTCTTGCATGCGACAGCTAACCGCCTCTCTGGCGATCGTTGCGCAAGATGAGCGGTCAGCCATTATTTGTGGCTGCACCGCAGGTGGTGTATAAACAATTCTCCGCAAGCTAGCGTTGACGCCATCGGTGGCGCCGACATACACATTCCTTCAGTACTTGCGTTCAGAAGAACGCCAGCACTGAGCTCAAGCACAGTGGCTAGAGTACGGAACTTCAGTCGAGAACTTCAGCTGCCCAAGGGGTAACTGTCGCTCCAGGCTTAAGCCCGGTGGATTATTGTTCGTTTTTTGGTAAGTTGTGGACTAGGCCTAAAGTGGCTTGGCAAAACTCTACTACTTTCGGCAGGTTTGTCAAGCGGCATTTTATTGCCTTGTCCGAGGAGCCTACTTACCTATTTCTTTGATTTCCAGACCGGGTCTTGAAAGTTTTTGGCTACAGGCGCATCACTAAACCAGCGAGTCATCGTTGTTTTTTGTTGAGTGTAAAAGAGAATTCCCTCTTTACCTTGAATGTGCAAATCACCATAGAACGAATGGTTCCAGCCTGTGAATGAATACCAGGCCATCGATGCTGGCACACCAACGTTGATACCAATCATACCGGCGTTGAACCTGTGTTTGAATTCGCGAGCGGCGCGTCCACTATTTGTATAGATGACTGCACCATTACCAAATTCACAATTATCACCGAGCGCGATTGCTTCTTCAATATCATTGACACGCACCACAGATAGTACCGGTCCAAAGATTTCGTCTTTGACAATACTCATATCTTTTTTCGCGTGATCGAAAATGGTTGGTCCTAGGAAAAAGCCTTTTGACGTCTTAGCCGCTGCGATTTCTCGTCCATCTAAAGCGAGCTCAGCGCCCTCTTTTTCTCCCTTTTCAATGAAGCTGCGAACTTTGGCCAGATGCTCAGAAGATATTACTGGTCCCATATCTGGACTAGAGCCACTGTCGGTTGGTCCCACTTTCATCGCTGCTGATGCTTCAATAAGTCTGGGCATCAATTCTTTTGCGGCGTCGCCAACTGGAATTGCCAGACTGCCTGCCATACAACGTTCGCCTGCGCAGCCAAAAGCCGAGGCTTGAAGAGCCTGAACGGTCTGTTCCATACTGGCGTCAGGCATGATGATGATGTGGTTTTTGGCACCACCGGCTGCTTGCACTCTTTTGTTGTTAGCCGTGCCTTTTTCATAGACATATTTGGCGATGGCCGTGGAGCCCACAAATGAAACTGCGCGAATTAATTTGTGTTCGAGAATGGCATTCACACAATCTTTGCCGCCGTGCACAATATTGAAGACGCCGTCCGGCAGTCCTGCTTTCTTAAGCAATTCAGCTATGAACATGCTGCTCAGTGGCACCTTTTCAGATGGTTTTAAGACGAATGTATTGCCGCAAGTCAGCGCTAGCGGATACATCCATAGAGGCACCATGGCTGGAAAATTGAAAGGTGCGATACCGGCGCACACTCCAAGTGGATGACGAATGGTTTCACAGTCGACGTTCGTCGCGATATTAGCCAGCGAGTCACCAAAAAGGAGACTAGGTATGCCGCAGGCAAATTCCACAACTTCAATACCGCGTTGCACAGAGGCTTTTGCTTCGGCTAGGGTTTTGCCGTGCTCGCGAGTGACAATGCCTGCAATTTCTTCATAGTGTTCGTCGAGTAGATTTTTGAATTTGAACATTACTCGGGCGCGTTCTACAACTGGTGTATCGCGCCAGGCGGGGAAGGCTTTGGCAGCAGCTTGGACTGCCAGGTCTACATCCTTGTAGCCCCCCATCGGTACCTTACCGATGATGTCTCCGGTCGATGGATTGGCGATGTCACCGAATTCAGTTGCGGATGATTCGACCCATTTCCCATCAACAAATAGTTTGCACTTGGTTGCCATTTCATTATGAATTACAGACATAACCGTTCATCTCCAGTTTTTGGCAGTGAAGATAAAGCATATCCAGAATTGGGTCGATAAACAATGCAAAAGTAGGACTAAAGGGCGCTGTTTTATATAATTCAAAAATTATTTGGAGAAGCGCTTAGGCCTGCACGCGCTTCAAACGTCGTAAATTAGCCTGCACAGTTGTGTCTGGCATCTCGCCGCCACCGAGGTTAACCCCGACTTTGCGTGTGAACATGCCAAGTTTGCGCATCATCCACATATCTGGTCTGCGTTGGCACAATGATTCTCTTAAATGGCGAATGCCGTCCATGAGAGTGCCGTCTTCGAAGCTTCGAATTGATTCGGATTGACCCAAACGCCTGCCATGACTGCAATGCAGGATGTCGACGATGTTAATCGCTTGAACTGGACCTAATACTGCCAGCGACAGCGCACTGTTTTCATCAACTTCATGGGGATTTAGTTCTTGAATGAAATCAACTTGAATCCAGGTGCGCGCGTTGAATTTGACCTTAAGAACAACCGGTTCGCATGTGAGCGAATTCATCGGTCCTTTGCCAACATCACGCAGGCAAGCGGCTCTTGCGTAGGTGTAAGCTTCCAAAGGTTTGGTTGTGAAAAAGGTATAGTCGCTGCGCCCTGGTTCAAGGGAACCAAATTTGTTGATTTCCCAACGACGGTAGCAGTTGGTGCCGTGATAGAGATAAATCTCTTCGCTTGCTTCATCGAAGTCTAGGCCGCTTTTGAGGCGGGCAAACTCTGCGAGCGGCGGAGGCGCTTGGTGCTCAGGGAATCTATCCAGAACTACTTCCTCAAAATGAGAGCCACTCAGCGATTATGGCACTAACCTCCCTATAAGCCTATTCCCAGCAAGACGCCTGGTCTAACATCCGATAATGTTAACCCGGAGCCCACAGGAACTCGGTTTCGGAAAATATTAAGCGGCGAAAAATTGTTTTCCGCTGCCTTAAATTTTCGGGAAACGGGTTAATTGTTGGCTTTCAACATTAACTCCAGAGGCTTTCGCTATTCCATATATTTTTCGCGAGCGGCTTGAACTGCAGCGACTGCTTCCTGGATCGCTTCACGTAATCTGGTCAGACCAACTTCACTGGCTTCTCGAGCTGCTTTCGTTTGTTTGAGGCGCTCGGAATTGATCTCGGTCTGCACCTTATTGCTAAGACGGTCGAGATTATTGGAGTGTTCTTCGATTGTTTCTTGCAACTTGCTATTAGCTTCCTGCTTCGCCGTCTTGATGCTTTGGGCAGTCGTATTGCGCACTTCAGTCAATTCAACTTCTGTGTCCAGATTCGAAGATTCAACGAGCGAGCGGCAGACAGCTTCAGTTTCGGTGATTTGGCTGTGAGCTTCGCTAAGCAACGTTTTCACTTGCACAGTGGCCGATTCAGCTTGAACGCTTGTGTCCTTGAAGGCTTCTTCAAGTCCCGCTTGCTGCTGCTTACCAACAGCATTTATGCTTTCTAGGCAATCAGAGACTAAATTCTGCAACTGGTGACGAGCTTCAGTTAAGCTGGCTTCCAATCCATTCAGCTGGGCTTCAGCCTGTTTGCTGGACTCTTGCTGAAAGCGTTTTGTCAATTCATCGATCAATTTTTGCAGATGTACGCGGCGCTCTTTTACAAGCGGGAATATCGAGGTGGCGATCATCTGTTTGGAATTTTCAGACGAAATCAATTTCGCTGACTTTACTGAATGGCTGATTCTTTGCTCGAAGTCTCTTTGATTGTCCTTTAGTTTTTCACTCGCCCTTTCCCAGGAGCCTTCGACTTCTTCGAACATAGAGCGGACGTTGCGCTCGAGCGATTGTTTAACCGATGCGGCCTCGTCAGCGATTCGTTCCTTGAAGCGATTGAAACGACCCTCAAACGTTTTTACAAAATCGGCATTGGTATCATCGAGATGCTCAAGTACTCCGTCGGTCAGTGACTCTATTTCCGCGGTTTTCGCTTCTACGAGTTCTTGCAGCTTCTTCTGTGCTTCCTGGGCGAAATTTTCAGAGTCTTCTCGGAATTTTGCGCAAACAGCTTTGAGCTCGTCTTCCAAAGCAGTTTGTTTAGCTTCTAGATCGCTTTGGTTAGTGCTTAAAAGTTGTTTGATTGTGTATCGACCACTAGAGGCTGTTTCCGTCAGCTGTTGGCGAATCTCCTCAGAAAGATTGGTGATATGAGTACTTAGTCGACCCGACAGGTCAGTGGTTTGATTTTGACTGTTTTTCTCGGCGTCGTTTGCCGCTTGCAGCAATTCTTCCACCTGGCGATTCAGTCTTTGTTTGACAGCTTCTGAGCGCGAATTTAGACGCTTAGCGGCTTCTGCTACTTGATGTTCTAGCTTGCTCATCAAAAGGGCAGTTTCTTTCATCACCAGTTTGGGGTCTTGCACCGTCTGTGGTTTTGGTTTGGGCGCGCTCGCGACGGCATTATTGGCCTGAATTTGAGCATCCTTGACCGTTGAGAGAATTAGTGTGTCTTCGGAAGGTTCGACACTGCCTAGGTCCGCTTCGTTTGTGACTTCAGGCGCCACTACAGGCGATGTATCAACGGGATTTGTCTTTTGCACAGATGCAAAAGGCGATGCTGGAATTTCTGGTCTAATTGCCTGAGCGGCTTGTTCAAAAAATGTTGGTGCGGGGATTTCTGGCACATCAGGCGCTTTTTCAACGCTTGGTTGTGCAATTTCAGAAACGGCTTGGTCTGGCTCGTTTTGATCTTCAGCCATCCATAGCAATGCCGGATTATTATTGACTTCATCGACTGAATTGGGGACCGTTTGGAACGCTTCAACAGGTTCGGGTATCGGGGTAATGTTGCCAGGCTCTACCGGTTGCGCGTGCATAAATGATTCAACAGGAATGCTTTCCGGGGTGAAAATCGGCGACGAACCTTCTGGCATTGAAGGCGTTGGCGGTGTCTGCACCTCAGGCTCACTTCCCCAGGCTAACAAGGTTGGTGATGCTTGAGGTTGATCGACATAGGCATCGTTGTTTGCTGGTGGAAGATTCGATTCAGCGGTCGGACCGACGTTGACGTTACTTTCAGATTGGGGCTCAAGCAGCGGCTTCTGCATTTCTTGAGCTGACCACCATTGTGCGCTCTGGTCTGGTTGTGCGACGTGCTCCTCTGGTTGACCAAGAGGTTGAATTCCCAGTTCTTCTAGGGATGGTAAAGCCATATTTTCTGCAGAGGCCGTCTCTGCAACGACTGGTTGCTCACTGGTCGCAGGTGTTGGTTCCTGAACTTGTGAAACATAAGCATCTTGTGCCGGAACAGCAGGCGCAGCTGGCTCAGGAGTATTGAATTGCTCTACTGGGTTGCTTTGAATTGAATCCTGTACAAATTGTGTGGATTCATCCAGGGGCGCTTGTTGCGGTATCGCAGCGGCAGTAGAACTGCCATACATTGATGAAGGGAAACGTGGTGGTATCACAGCTGGTGCTTCAGTAGTCGGTGGAGCGAAACCAGAAGGTGGGTTTTCAGGTATCGCAAAATCATTGGCCGGCTCTGGAACGTTTTGTACAGGCTCACTGGGCGAGAACCAGGCTGACTCTAAAGGTGCGTCAGCATATTGGGGAGTCGTCGGCTGCTCAATTACAGGTGGAGCTTGTTCGTAAGCTTGTCTCAATTCCAGTTCTGAAGCCGGTGTGGACTGCGGTTGTTCTTCAAAATAAGGTTGTGAATTGAAGTGTTGTTCGAATTCTGTCGGAGCTGAAAAATCTGGCATTGATGGCGCTGCCGGTGGTGCCTCTGGAGCTGCGGCTGGACTTTGCGGCACGGCGGGTGCCGGTGGCGCAAACTGCCCGCCGAAATCCATTGGCGGCGCTTGAGGAATTTCTTGGAAGGGCGAATTCGCTTGGGGGTGATAGTTGGATGGGGGGAGCGCTGGATTAAAGTCGGCTGGTTTTGCAGGCGCAGTAATGTCGGCAACGAACGACTGATTGTTGCTTGCAGGCGTCTTTGTTTCTTCAAATTTTGGTGGCACTCCCCAGGTAGGAGGTGCGCCTGTAAATACTGGTGGCGTGTTGCTGCTCTGATTAAAGTTCGGCGCAGGTGGTGCGGCCGCTGCGCTTACATCTCCAGTTGGTCCCTGCCAGACCGAGGCCGCTTGTGCCTTGATGGCAGCCTGGTCGTTTACGTTTACGGCTTGGCCGGACGCGATTGGTACGTAAATACTGCGAATCAATAATTTGTTTTGATCGTCTTGCTGTCTGGAGTCTGAGGAAAACAACAGACTGCAAACATTGCCGATATCGAGCAGCTGTCGCCCAATTCCTGTGGGAGTAATATTTGCACCCATCAAAGTAAGCAGTGCCATCGCCGGTTCGTTGGGACCGTTCGTGTCGACTACCAAAGCGCGTCTTGAACCACCCATGGCGTACACCGCGCCAACTTGTTCAATTTCATGAATTTTGGTTTGATCAAGCTGTTTTGCTGGTTTAGTGGTGACATACAAAAAGTCTTTTTCGTTGAGGATGGCCTTTTGCGCTTTTTCGCAGAGCAGAACTTCGATAAAGCGGAGGTCATAAACGTTTGATGTAATGTTGACGCCAAGTGCGCGATTGTCATCTTCACCGACAACGAAGCATAAATCGCTGACTTTATAAGAATCGCCATCGTCCTTTCGTCCTACCACCATGGCACTTTGTGGCGTCACTTTCTCTAGGCAAAACACCATCATTCCTGGCTCGAAGCCAGTGCTGTGTTGTCTCGCCCAGACTTCCGCTGATTCGACCGTATTTCGATCATAGCTGAATATATAGCCAGCTAAATCGCGGTATTTGATGTGATTCTTACTCAACATTGAGCTCATGTTTTTTTTCGTCTTTGAGAGTTAGGTGGGGACCGTGAACAAGTACAGTACAGGTAATCTATTCTCGTTGTGTCGGTTTTTAACTGGAACCGGACTGGTCGACGTTGCGCCGTCGTCTGGCGCGCCCTTCCGGACTGGCCCCTGGTGTTGCCGGTGGCGGCGCCGGCGTAGGCGTCGGCGGTATATCGCTCAAGACCGTGGACGGTTCTTCAGCAGTGACAGGCTCGTCTTCGGCATCGCCGAAATTGATAAAATTGAGATCAAAGGGGGACTCGTCTTCTGATACTCCCGACTCCACTATAATTGTAGATTCTCTTGAGTCCTGAGACTGTTGTGAATCTGTTGATTCTATTGACACTGTTGGTTTTTCAGACTCTATAGAATGGTCCTCAAAAGATCGCGTGGAACGACTCTTAAATGGCTCATCTATCTTAGCGCTTATAGGCTTTTCGACAGTCGAATGCAGTTGATGTTGTCCAGAAATTTCCAAGCCTGTATCGCTGGAGCCAGCGGCTCTTGCGATTTCTTCCAGGGCTTTGGCTCGGTGTTCGGCAATGACATCGAGAAAGCGGTAAACGGTTTCGTCAATTTCCTTTTTGGCTAGGAATCCGGACTTTTCCAAATCAGCGCTGCATCTCTCATTGGCTGCAGTAATGCCTTCTTCCGCGTCCTCTCCAACTTTGATCACTTTCTCCACAGCGGCGACAACCATGTTCTGCAGATTTTTTTCAAACCCTTCTTTGATACTTGTCATTTCGCTTTTCAAATCGGCAAAGAGCTTGTGCTTTTCTTCTTCCAGCCCTTCTTTCATACTTTGTGAATGTTCGGTGCGTTCGTTGAGCCTGACTTTGAATTCGCTCATAGATTTAGTTATATGAGACGTGAGGTCCAGGCATTGTTCATTCAAAGCTGATTTGACATCAGCAGATGCTTTCAATAGATCTGTGCTCAGTACCTGGGTTTGCTCTGAAAGCTTATTGGTTGTGACATCGTGCATGGTGCTCAATTCATGGGTGATTAGATTGAGACTGTTGTCGAGACGATTGCTGTGCTCAACAGATTCGTGATTAAAGAAGTCGCGAATTTCTCTTTCATATTTTGCTTCTTGGGTTTTGATTTGCTTTGCCAGCGAGTCGGCCTCTTTTTTTAGCTCGGCATCTGTTTTTTCAGCCTGGGTCTGCAAGACTTTGTTGTGCTTTTCAAAGTCTTCCGAAAGTTCTTGCATCAAACTGGAAAAATGAGTGTCGATGCTATTGGCCTTTTTCATAAAATTCTTGAAAAAGACACTGTTGTATTGCCGTTCTTCGCCACGAGTCTCCCAGAGACTCTGATCGAGCTTTTGTTGGACCACAGTGACTGAGCTATTTCCTTTTGCTCTTAAGCGGGAATTCGCATCGAAATCGGTTTTTTCAAGTTCGCGCTGGGTGCGCTCTGTCACACCCTCAAATTGCTCGGATAGATTTTCACTCAGCGCCTTCACATCTTCGCTGTGAGACAACTTGAGACTGGATATTTGTCGTTTGAGTCTCGTTGCTAGGCTCTCCAAATCTTTACTCACCTGCACTAAATGCGCGTTGGTTTCACGCACCTCATTTTCGATCGTTCTTTGTAGTTGTTGAAGGTAGGCTGTTTTCGTTCCTTTTAATTCGGCAACGATGTCGTCACTTTTATCTTCGAGTTTGATCGACACATCAGCGTCTATTTTGTCGCTTTGTTTGCTGGCCAGACTCGCTTCACGATTCATATGCTCTGAAGCGGCCTGCTCTATCGCCGCTGCCTGGGAGGCACCGGCGTCGTATATGTCTTGAGGCTTTTTACCGGCAACTGATGTCATGTCTGTCCTTCTAAATGATATTTACTGTTGTTATCGTCTTGACCATTTTTCACAGAGATCGCTGAACTGCTCATTCACTGCCAAATGAAAGACGCGCGTCTCGGTAGGCTGTGACAGCCATGGCGGCTGTAATTCCCGCTTCTTCAATTTGCGGCAGGTCGGCATTCATATCGTTCATCTGACTGTGGAAATTTTTCGTGATCCGATCAATTTCACTACGCATTGTCTTTAACTGCTTTTCTAATGAGTCAATAGTCGAAGATTTGATATTTTCCATTCGTTCCGTCGAGCCAGCCGAATAGCGTCCAAATTCTGACTCAATCTGTTCGATTTGTTTTTGCAGGGCTTTGATGATTTCTTTGCTGCGAGTTTGCAGCCTGGAGCGCAGTAATTCTCGTAATTCTGGCGATGTTTTTCCGGCATTCGAGGTTTGCGGTAACTTGGCTTCTTCAGCAAGAGCCGCGTCGAATTTTGTCGTCAACCGGTCAAGACGGTCGACATATTTCTTTTGAAGACGTTTTAGTGAACTCAGAAAAAGTTTGTGATTAGCTGAGAGTTTAACGTTGGCATCGTTGGCGATACCAGAAATTTCTGCCTTTACTTCATTAACCTTGTAATCCAATCGACCCGAATGCTCATGTTCAGAGTCTTTTGACTCTAATGTCAATGTGTCGAGGAAATTGCGGTCTAGCTTTTCGCAATCAGCTCTCCACTGCTCGAGGCTCCCCGACATCAAAGATTTGCCGTGTTCACCGCTAGATTCAAGCGTCGCGTGACCTCTTGCCGCATGAGAACTCATGTCAGTTTGAGCAGTTTTCAACACATTGCTCAACTGGGCAATGACACTATCGATTTTCACTTCGAGATCTTTGTTGTGCTCATCGAGCACTTCTTGAATGCCGGCTTTGGACGTCGAAAGCACGCCTTTGACCGACTCCTCAAATTGATGGGCTTTGTCTGATAATTCTGTTTCGTAAGTACCAGTCTGATTTTCGATTTTGCGATTGTTTGCTTTTAATGCGGTCGCTAAAGCCTCGCCACCATCTTTAGTGAATGTGTCGAACCGCTTATCAGGCGTGGCAACAAGCGCCGTCAGTTCGGCTATTTGTTGGTCAACTATGACTGCTATGGCGTCGCCTGCTGACTTCGCTTTCTGGCTGATTTGCTGCCGGACTTCGCGCGCAGCGGCGCTGATAGTGGTAATTTCTGACCGTTCAAAGTCTGCCAGCTGATCCACTAACTCTTCTCGTTGAGCGGATAAGTCTTCCACGTTTGATTCGGCAAAATGCTTTGACTGTTCGAGCATCTGCTCCAAATTATGCGCCAGTCGATTTTCAAGAGCTTCGCTAAAATTTTTCAGATCGATGATGCAAGCTTTTACGGTTTTGTCTAATTCGACACTAGCCTTCTCAAGAGCTTCATTCATCAAATCCTGAGCTGAAGTCATATTTTCCGTGGCGTTTTGACCAGCCATTGTTACTCCCCGCGCGCTTTTACAAGCTTGTTGTTCTCTTAATTGTTCTGACGTTCTCTTCGTTTGTTTGATCGGTGCACTGCCTTTAAACAGAACAATATACTGCTCCCCAGGAACACTGAGAATTGTATGCCCTTTTCAAGGCACCCTTAAGCGCCAAGAGGCAGCAATATGTGACCGATAACCGGTTTAATCAAGTTTGAATTGTCAAGCAGTGGCTAAAAAGCCTTTATGCATTGAACTGAGCGAAAAATCCAAACGGTTGAACTTCAGGCTCTGGCAGGCTGTTGTTTTTCAGCGCTCTTTTTCTGGCGTTCCAATCGGGCAAGACCGGTGATTGCCGCTTCGTTGATTGTTTCAGACAGGGTCGGGTGCGGGTGAATGGAGACAACCAGGTCCTCTAAAGTCGCGCCCATTTCAATTGCTACAACGGCTTCGGCAATAAGTTCTCCAGCGCGTGCTCCAACCATGCCTACACCGAGAACCAGAGTGGTTTCCGGGTCAAAAAGCACTTTGGTCTGTCCGACAGGTTCAGCTAGAGTCATCGCTCGTCCTGAGGCTGACCATGGAAATTTTGCTGCAGAGACAGAAATTCCTTTTGCTTTTGCTTCATTTTCGGTAATACCACACCAGGCAATCTCTGGTTCCGTAAAGACCACAGCCGGAATGGCGCGATTGTCAAAAGCTGATTTTTTGCCGGCCAGTACCTCGGCTGCAATAACTCCCTGGCGCATCGCTCGGTGAGCGAGCATCGGTTGACCAGAAACATCACCAATGGCCAGAATGCGTTTGTCAGCCGTGTGACACTGGTCGTCGATTTTGACAAAACCCATCTCGTCGATTTCAACTTGAGTATTTTCGAGACCCAGATTTTGCGAATTAGGACGACGACCTACGGCGATGAGCACTTTGTCGAAGGTTTCTTCAGTAGGAACGCCTTCTCCTTTCATCGTCACTTTAACGTCACTGCCCGTGTCTTCAAGACCAGTCACACTGGCGCTCAAGTAGATTTTCTTAAACACGCCAGAAAGGTGCGTAGCCAGCGGTTTGACCAGGTCGCGATCAACACCTGGCAAAAGCCCATCAGTCATTTCGATAACTGTAACTTCTGCGCCTAAAGCAGCATAAACGGTGCCCATTTCGAGCCCAATATAACCACCACCAATGACCAGAAATTTCTTGGGAATATCAGCTAAATCCAGAGCACCAGTTGAATCGACAATGCGCGGGCTAGACATGTCTTTTTCGTTTTTGAAAAGCTTGGGCAATTTTGTCGGACTGGATCCTGTGGCTAGAATGCAATGTTTGAATTTGATGCGAACGGCGCTTTCACCTTCACATTGCACCTTAAGGCTACGTGAGTCATCGAAATGGGCATGTCCTGTGAGAATTTCGACACCGGCGCTTTTGCACATGCCGATAATTCCTTGAGCGAGTTTTTCGGTCACTCCAACCTTCCAGGCTCTCAATTCCTGAGCATTGATTTTAGGTTTTTCGAAATGCACACCGAATTTTGCCGCAGCCGATGATGTATTGATAATTTCAGCGGCGTGCAACAAGGCTTTCGATGGTATACATCCTTCGTGAAGACAGACTCCGCCTGGCTTTGGTTTGGCGTCGATGAGAATGGTTCTGATGCCGAGCTCAGCGGCTTTCAATGCGGCCGTGTAGCCGCCTGGACCGGCACCTAAGACGGCTAGATCCACTTCTTGTACCATTTCTCCAACTACCATAAATTTAAGCCTCCAGCAGGAAAGTGAACGGTTCGCTCAATCTTTTCACGATGTGTTGTACGAAGTAAGCGGCCTCGGCACCATCGGCGATGCGATGATCGAAAGAAAGAGCAAGAGGCAATATTAGACCCGGTTCAATATTGCCATTCTTCACGACTGGTTTAAGAGCGGCTCTCGCCATTCCCAAAATAGCTGCTTCAGGAAAATTGATCATGGGCACCATATTGGTGCCACCAATGGCGCCAATATTAGTTAAGGTGAAAGTGCCGCCCTGTAGTCTGTCTATTTCGACTTTGCCCGCTCGAGTTTTTTCGGAAATTTGGGCAAGTTCGACTGACAATTCTATTACAGACTTTTTGTCGACATCGCGAATTACGGGCACGATTAAGCCACGTTCAGTGGCTACGGCGACGCCAATATTACAGTAGTGCTTGAAGATAATTTCGCTGCTTGCTTCATCGAGGCTGGCATTGAATTGCGGGAATTTCTTTAGACCACTGGCAACTGCTTTGAGAGCAAAAACTGTCAGAGTTAAGCGACCGCCTTCTTTTTTTGCAGCCGCTTCGTGCTTCGTTAAGAGAGCATTTAGCTCGGTTACGTCTGCTTCGTCCATGGTGGTTACATGGGGAATATGGCTCCATGACTGGGCCATGCTCTGAGCCGTCTTTTTGCGAATCGATTTGAGGGGAATTCGTTCAATTGTGCCAAATTTGGAGAAATCAGGAAGAACGACTGGTTGAGCCACAAGTGGCTGTCCGGCTGCTGTTGATTTGTTTTCATCAGAACCATATTTTGCTTGCAAGCTTGCAGCTGTAGCGGCTATCGACGCGCCCATGTTGCAGCCGCCACCAGAAGTTCGCTCCTGGCGTGATTCTGGCAAAATAGCACCAGCGTTGCCGCCGCCAGCAAACCCTTTGACGTCTTCATGCGTGACACGATTACCTGGACCGCTGCCTCTGACCAGACGAATGTCTACACCCAGTTCTCTGGCTAATTTTCTTGTCGCCGGCGCACATGGTACAGGCGAACCAATTGGAATTAGCTGAGTCGGTTGTTCCATTGGTTTTGTGGCAGTCGAGCTATTGCCATTGCCGTTACCTGAGTGACCAGCCTTAGCCATTTCCTTTTGTGCTGGAGCTGCTGCTACTGGGGCAGAAGCTTCCTTCGCTGCTGCTGGAGTAGCTTTTTCACCACCTACATTGAACGAAACCATGACACTGCCAACGGTGACATTTTGTCCGGCTTTGACATGCACTTTATCGATGGTGCCGTTATAAGGGCAGGGAATTTCGACAACAGCCTTATCTGTTTCTACTTCGAGGATCGGTTGATCTTCTTTGACTGAATCGCCCTCTTTGATCATGACATTGAGGATTTCGGCCTCGTGTATGCCTTCGCCGAGATCGGGCAGTAAGAAATCAATGGCCATCGAACATTACCTCTTTCTATTTATAAATTACGATTGAAACTCGAGTGTTTCGCGGCAAGCCGATAAAACGCGCTCAGCATCAGGAAGGAAAGCGCGCTCTTTGGAGAAATATGGAATCGGTACGTCGAACCCTGTAATTCTGCGCACTGGAGCTTCTAAATACATAAGTACTTTTTCATTGATGCGGGCGATAATTTCAGCAGCCATACCGCAGGTTTTTGGACCCTCGTGCACGACGACGCACCGTCCAGTTTTTGCAACAGACTTCGTGATAGTTTCGGCATCCATTGGAGCAATCGTTAACAGGTCAATGATTTCAGCCTTGACGCCGTCTTCTTCTTCGAGCATTTCGGCAGCTTCAAGCGCCACTCTTAGACTGGCACCATAAGAAACGATCGTCAGCTCAGTACCCTCTTGAATAACTTGGGACTTGCCGATTTCCATGGTTTCAATGCCTTCTGGCACCTCTTCTTTGAAGAGTCGATAAACTGCTTTGGGTTCGTAATAAATGACTGGATCTGGATCTTGAATAGCTGCATGCAAGAGCGCGCGTGCATTGCGGGGGCTTGATGGAATGACCACCTTTAGACCTGGTGTGTGGGCATAAATAGCTTCGCGACTTTCCGAGTGATGTTCAAGAGCGCGAATGCCACCACCGTAAGGTGCTCTCATCACCAGGGGCACGGTCAAGCGACCTCTGGTGCGATTGCGGAAGCGAGCGGCGTGCGATTCCAACTGATGGTAGTTGTAATAATCAAAGCCTGAGAATTGAATTTCGCAAACTGGGCGCATACCGTACATGGCCATGCCGATGGCAGTGCCGACAATGCCTGATTCAGCTAACGGGGTATCGATAACGCGATTGTCTCCGAATTTTGCGTGCAAGCCTTCCGTGATGCGAAAGACGCCTTCATCGGCGCCCACGTCTTCGCCCATGACGATAACCTTTTCATCAGAACTCATTGCTTCCATAAGAGCTAAGTTGATGGCTTTGGCCATGTTCATTAAAGTCATTTCTCGCCTTCCTTATGATCTTATTGATGATCTTATTGATGATCTTATTGATGATCTTATTGCCTAATTTAGTGAGCGGGGCTCGGTGTTTTTTTTTCCGAGTTGCCTTGCTTGGCTTTCTTTTTGTCGGCCAGTGCCTGAATATGTGCGCTCAATTCATCTCTTTGTTCGATCAAATTTTGCGGCATCGTTTCGTACATGTAATTGAACATATTGAGTGGATTCATCAGCTCTTCGCTCTTAGCCATTGCCTCGGCTTTTGCTACAGCAGCTTTAATTTCGGTGTCGATTTCTTCTTCCATCTGCACTTTTTCAGCCGCAGATAGCACACCCTTGCGTTCCAGGTACGTTGTGAATCGGCCAATTGGCTCGCGCTTCAACCATTTTTGAGTTTCTTCATCCGAACGATATCGTTTTGGATCATCGGCAGTTGTATGAGGAGTTGTTCGGTAGGTTACGCATTCGATTAATGTTGGTCCCTGACCTGCTTTTGCGCGCTCAACAGCTTCTTTGGCGGCGGTGTAGACGGCAAGCACGTCGTTGCCATCACAGCGAATGCCAGGCATTCCATAAGCAATTGCTCTCTGCGCAATTGTTTCGTTGCGCATCTGCTTATGAATTGGTACTGAGATTGCATATTGATTGTTCAAACAAATGAAAACCACAGGTGCTTGAAAGACAGCGGCAAAATTTAAAGCTTCGTGGCAGTCGCCTTCGGATGAAGCGCCGTCACCAAAATAAGTCATCACCACTTTTTTCTCTTTTTGAATATTCATCGCCATGCCGATGCCGCTTGCATGCAAAAGCTGGCTGGCAAGAGGCACACACATCGGTGTGTCGTTGACGCCGACTGGCGGGGATGCGCCTTCTTCAAAGCCGTTCCAGTAGAGCAAAATCGTTTCGAGAGGCCAGCCGCGGTAAAGCATTCCGGCAAGCTCGCGATACGCTGGTACAACCCAGTCCTGTTTATCAACACAAAACATCGAGCCCAGACTGATTGCTTCGTGACCACTGGCTTGAGGGAATGTACCCAGACGTCCCTGGCGTTGCAGCATCAACATGCGTTCATCAGCTCGTCTGGCCAGAAGCATGTAGCGGTACATCGTTTTTAACTGTTCATTAGTCAGCTTGGGTTCAAGCTTTTCATCAAGCACAGCATTTTCATCAAGGATAGAGAGGTGCTCGATTACATAAGGCAGATCGATTGCTTTTCTGGGCATGCTTTTCACCGCGCTCAAAACTGAAGGAATAGGCAACTTGGAGTCGTCATCACCATTTAGCACCGCTCATTTGCAGCCTGCTTTTTGACAAAACTGCTAAGATTTAGTCGCATGGTTTGTAACGAACAAGAAAAGTATGTCATAAGCCTGCTACCAATGCCAGTTATCGAGGAAGTAAAAATCCTCTTCCCTTTGTTGCTGAGCGGAATGCTGAACGAATAATGAAAGTTTCCAATAAACCCGAATGGCTTAAAGTCAAATTGCCCACAGGCGAGCCGTACAAGCGCGTCAAAGCAATTCTCGATGAGCATAATCTCCACACTGTTTGTGAGTCAGCGGCATGTCCTAATCGTGGAGAATGCTGGTCGAAAGCGACAGCTACTTTCATGATTCTAGGTAATATCTGTACGCGCAGCTGTGGCTTTTGCAACGTCATTACGGGACGCCCGACAGAGCTTGATTTAGACGAGCCAGCAAGAGTGGCGGATGCCATTGCTAAATTGAATCTGAAGTACGCTGTGATAACTTCCGTCAATCGTGACGAACTGAAAGACGGCGGTGCTTCAATTTGGAGCGAAACTATTGCTCAGATTAGATTGAGTTCTCCTCAGACTAAAATCGAAGTGCTCATTCCAGACTTTTGCGGTAATTGGGATGCGCTCAATCAGGTTATCGCCGTCAAACCAGATGTTTTGAATCACAATATCGAAACGGTGGAGAGACTATATCGTCAAGTGCGACCGCAGGGTAATTTCGAACGAAGTCTCGAATTGCTCTCTCGAGCCAAGCAAGCTGGGCTCGTCACAAAATCTGGCATGATGCTTGGCCTTGGCGAAGAAGAGGAAGAAGTGCTTGAAGTGATGAGACGCTGGCGCGAAGTTGGCTGTGATTTGATTACTCTCGGCCAATATATGCAACCGACCGAGAATCACCTGGCCGTTGCCGAATACGTGCAGCCAAGAGTTTTCGAGCATTTTAGGCTGACAGGTATGAAGATGGGATTTGCCAATGTCTTTTCTGGTCCGCTCGTGCGCAGCAGCTATCATGCAGATGAACAGTCCGCAGCATTGATGATAGCGAATTAGTTGCCATCATCCCTGGTGCACCGAGCTTGACGACTCAGGCTCGTCTTGGATCTAACTGTTGAGTTCTTTGCTGAGAAAGTTTACTCTCATGCGCATATTTTGGGGTTTCCCCACTATGCTAGAGATGTGAGGGATGAAATGGACGGCGACGGTGATTAAAAAAGACGTTCTGGTCGTGGAAGATGACCAGTTGCTCAATATGGTCATGTCTATTGAATTGGCCCAGATTGACGAATTAAACATAAGAACGGCTTCAAACGGTCGTCAAGCTCTGTCGGCAATTAAAGAGCAACGTCCTGATCTCATAATTTTGGATGTGACGCTACCTGGTCTGAGCGCGTTCGAGATCGTACAAGCTTTGAAAAATGAGGAGTCATTGAACAAAATTCCTCTGATTATTCACACCTCTCACGATTTATCGATGGAGGAGCAGAAGGACTTGGAGCTTGGCCCGACCGTTTTTATGACCAAGACCAGAACCGGCGAAGAACTCACAGACATAGTGCGCAAGGCTCTCGGGCTCGGTCAGTGAAAATTAGCGTGCAGCGGTGGCCATTGCTGCTTGAGCGCTCGCTAAGGCGATGACGTGTTTGTCGATGTTGAACAACCTGACTTCGAGGCTGATGTCGGGTGTGCCATCGACGAAATTAAGAATCTTTGCCTGTGCGCAAGAAAGCGATTCGTCGGTAAAAACAATCTCGATGCTCTTGGGATTATTGCGCAATCCGATTCCGAGCGCTTTTCCGCAGGCTTCTTTAGCTACCCAGTAGCAAGCAAGAGCGAGGTCCTTTCGGGCTGCAGCGATTTTAGCTAATCCCTGTTGCTCGATTTCAGTAAGAGCCAGCGTTTCAAAACCTTGCTCTTTTGCTACTACTGTCTCGAGATCAATACCAATACCGGGACTCAATGAAGGATGCTGAGCTACGGCCAGAACCGAGCCGTTTTTGTGAGCAATTGAAATCAACGGAATAAAACCGACCGGGTTGAAACATTCACCATGGACAAACGGTTGTCCATTTTCAAACGAACCGACAATTATGTCAGCGGGTAATAAGTTAATTCCTGAGAGTTTCCAGATCAACTGTCTAACCGCTTCTTTTGCGGCGATGCGACCAAGAATGAACTCGCGCCGACGTTGGTTGTTTTTCAAAAACCGTTCGACATTTCTAATTTCACTGTGATGCAGAACATAATCAAGACACCAGGTCAAAGTGACATCATCTTCAGGCAAACAGCTTTGATTTAAGCTAGCCAGAGCCAGGTAATCCGGGTGGAGCAGTTGCTGCCGAACTACTTCCATTTGCGCGGCGTTAATTGTGTTCGTCGAATCAGTGGTTTCAATTTGCGATAAAAGTATGGCGTCTGGGTGATGGACCAATCTTTGCCAGACATCATCAAGAACAATGCGCCGGCTGCAGATGGTATTGAACTGGGCAAGCACTAATCCATCATCAGATAACAGTTGCACATTAGCTTCTGTGCCTCTTTGAGAGACAGCAACTAGTTGGGCGAAGACGTAGATCTCGCCTCTGAGATTGTTTAAGTCCGTGAAAATCTCGAGAGAATCAATCAGAAACGGTAGGAGCGCATCGGCTTGCTGATTGTGCTCGAAAAGATGATAAAGAACCGGTTGGGTAGCATTGTCAAGCAATAGCGGATTCGTGATGAAATTTGCGCCGTGCCTATGTTCTAGCCAGTGCAAAGCATCTCGGCCGTTGATTCGAGCGAGGATTTGCTTTTTGTTCACACTGATTAGATTGACCACTGATTGCATACGCGGACCATGAAACATGGTGTTGGTTTGATAAAGATTCTCTGGTGCTATATTTGGTGCGCGTCCCTCGGCTAGCACCGCCTGCAAGTCTACTCTTGCACTTGTTTCAGTCAAGGCTGAGTAATGCGCGCCCAGATGAATGTGGCAAGACATCGCTGCCGGCTCGTCTCTTAGGTCTTTTAGATCAGGATTTTCATCGTCGCCTGGCATATAAATTGAGGCCTGAAGCGAATCACCACTTGCGTTTAATCGACTCGCTGTAAGCACCAGCTTCAAGCCTTGTGGACCAACTCGAATACGCTTCAGCGCACGCACGTTGTCGATTTTTAAAACTACTTTTTGCGGCGAAAGCAACGCCGCAGTTTCAGCCATCATTTCCAGGGCGACAGTCAACGGCATCAGAAAAACCTTTTCTGGTCCGTGCACAGTCGAGACGATTCCACCAATTGCGTGGTCGATCAGATATTGATGCTCTGGCAATGTGAGAAACAAATTTAACTGGACATTGTTTTCGTCTCCGCTTGCAGATAGCAAACCGGTGTTGATCAAATCGAATGGCGAAATTGCTGGTGGCTGAACGGGCTCGAAATAAACTTGCTCTTGATCGGCAGAATTCATTTGGCTGAGCATCTGCTGTTGCATCTGCATCATATTTTGCTGCAATAGGTTTAGATTGCGGAAATAATGGTCGAATATCTCGCCATTCTCGGGCGCAGAAACGGTTGGTTGTAACCCTGGTGCTGGTGGTACGAATGTTCCTTCTTGATGCTTATGGTGCTCGAGCATTGTGCGCAAATCGTGGGCACTCTGCTGGTCGATTTTCAATTCAGGATAATGTAGATCGAGACGAACCACCGTTTTTGATGTCTTCGGAGTAAGCGATGCAAAATCAAGTAATACAGGAGCACGTCTTGCGTATAGGTAGTCAGTGTTTACATCAACGTCATGGCAAACCAGTGCTGCAATCAGATGGTTGATTTGACTGATTGAAGGAGAAACACTCAAATTGGAGGCGGCACTTAAATGCGGCTGATCTTCCAATATTTCTTCGATAACAGGTGTCAGAGAGCCCTTTGGACCAACCTCTATGAATTTGGTCACGCCTTTTGCATAAAGCTTTTCTATTGTCTCTTGCAGGCGAATTGGGCGGGTGAACAATTTCGTCGTAATTTGTCTGAGCGCATCGATATTTTGCGGATACTGATCGGCCATCGAACAAGACCAGGCATCCATCTGAGGCAAATTAATAGGTAGCTGCAGCAGTTCTTCATTGTCTGGATCGATGTGACCATCGACCAATGGAGTGTGATATGGAATGGCAGTCGGCAACATGTGGCTGACTATCGATTTCTCTTTCAAGAGCGCCTGCGCTTTTGCGATTGCTTCTCTATCGCCAGATAGAAGCGATTGCTTTTTGCTCAGAGCCGCCCCTAGATAAACTGGCGGCTTGAAATCGGCGAAGATTTGTTCGAGGACCGAGCCTGCAATATCTACTTTTAGAGTTCTTAAATCGGTCAGACTTTCTTGCGGTACTCCGCGAGCAACGGCTGTGCTGAAACGATAGAAAAGAGGAGCAGCAGTGACAATTTCGGAAGCGCCGCTGATGCTGAGCGCGGCGAACTCACCCGTGCTTACACCAACAACTGCATCAGGCTTGATACCAAGTTTTGAGAGCATCGTATACAGTGCCCACTCGGCCATCAAAACCATTACAACCGCCGAGTCCATGCCTGCAAGTGCAGCGACTGTTGATGTACCGGGACGACCGTTGCGACTGGCAATCGGGAAAACTTTCTCGCTTGGTAATTCTTCTGCGCCATTGACTGTAGCTAGCTTGTCGACGAAATCGAACACTGCTCTTACGTCTGGAAAATGGACACTTAAGTCTGAAAGCATGTGTGGATAAGCAGCGCCCAACCCCGGCAAAACGAAAGCGAGTTTGCCGGCGCGCGCTTTTTCATGTGCTTGATAGTAAACACCTATGCTACTTTGCGAATTGCAGTCGGTAGCGATCTCAGCTTCAATAGCCGCAGCGCTTTCGATTTTTTTGATTGCTACTGCAATTTTGTTTTGCAAATCAAAAACTGTGGTGGCAACAATCGCCACTTTTTTAAAACTCGCCTTATTCTCAGGCGTTTTGTCAGTTTGTGCTTCTCTGTACTGATGGCCCAAAGTGTAAGCAATGTTTTTTAAGCTCGCTTGACTGTTTGCCTGTATATATTTGGATACGGACTGCAGTTTTGTGGTCAATTCCTTGTTTGAAGCACCACCAAACAAACAGACTTCGTCAAACCAGTCGTGCAGCAAACTTGGTTGATTGGCTTCGTTTTTATCGAGATGTTCTTCGAGAACTGCGTGCGCATTGACCCCACCAAAACCGAAGGCGCTTACTGCCGCGCGTCTTGGCGCGCTGTATTCCAGTAATTGTGGTACGAGCGACGGATCCACAGAGGCGTGCACTTGCGGATGCACCCAGACCTGCGAACGATGATTGATGTAGCAGGGAGAATTTTTCCAGTCAAATTGTTTGTTTGGCGTGACCACGTTCAAAGTTGGAGGCAACACTCTTTGGTAAAGAGAGAGAGCCACTTTAATTAGACCTGCCACACCGCTTGCAGCTTGGGCATGACCGATATTGGATTTGACGCTGCCAAGCGCGCACCACTGGTGATGCGATTCTGTGGGCTTGAAAGCATTTTGAACGGCTGTCAATTCAACCAAATCACCAGTCGGTGTCCCGGTGCCATGAGCTTCTAGAAGCCCGACTGTGTGCGGTGAAAGATTAGCCATTTCGTACGCGCGGGTGATGGCGAGCGCTTCACCTTCATCTGAAGGTGCAAGCATGCTCGTTCCCTGTCCATCGCTTGATGAGCCTATTCCCTTTATGACGGCGTAGATTCTGTCTCCGTCAGCAACCGCGTCAGCCATACGTTTGAGCACAACCATGCCCAGACCTTCGCCCAGCAAAGTGCCGTCTGCTGAATCGTCGAATGGGCGGATGTTTTCTTTTTTCGATAAGGCGCCAAGACTAGCGAACATCTCGTAGAAAATCTGAAAACTATTGACGTGCACTCCGCCTGCAAGTGCAAGATCGCATTTGCCTGCGAGTAAATCTGTAATGGCGATTTCCACTGCGATTAAAGATGAAGCGCAGGCTGAGTCCAGCACCATGCTCCGTCCCTTGAAGCCAAGGCGTCCGGCTATGCGCCCGGCGAGAATATTGGGCATGACACCAGGAATGGTGTCTGAGTTGCACAGATTCAAAGACTTAGAGAGAGCCAGCCCGATTGCATCAATTTCGTTTTTTGAATATTCAGGATGCAGAGCGCGTAAAACGGCGAGCGTTTGCTCGACTGATGTACCGTGCTGGATCATATTCATGCTGCCAGCGCCAGGCGCCGATGTGCGTCCGAGAATGACTTCAGCTCTTGAGCCGTCAAATGTTTCGCGTTTCAAACCGGCATCGGCAAAGGCCATGCAAGCTACTTTTAAAGCAAGAAGTTGGTCGGGATCGATACCTTCAATACTTTTAGGCATCACACCATATTGCAGAGGGTCGAAATCAGCCAGTTCGCTGATGAATCCACCTCTTTTGCAGTATGTTTTTTGAATCGTCGTGCTGTCGGGATCCCAGTAGGTATCTTTGTCCCATTCAAGAGCGCTGACATCACGTAGACAATCTACTCCTCTGACAATATTTTGCCAGAATTGAGAAAGGTCTTTTGCTTGGGGGAACAGGCACGACATCCCTACTATTGCGATGTCGTTCGATTTATTCTCTGCGGTTTGGGCCCGCCTGCTCATCTGTTCTTACCTGGAGAGGCTGCCTGACTGGCCAATCTGTTCAACGATTTGCTGCCAACGCCGCCCAACCCTTCGATTAAGAAAGCAAGATTGCCGTTTTCAGCATAGACTGCGACATCGCAAGTGGTATCAGTGCTCGTCGTTTTTCGTGGGTCGACAAATACGCGAGCAAAGAAATTCTCGCCGAATCGTTCATCGAAGAGATGCAATTTCTTGAAGCCGGTAGGCAAGGCTGTGATATCGAGATATTGTCGTGCCCAGGTTCCGGCCAACTGCATGGCGCTGTCAACTAATATTGGATCGATTTGCCAGCTATCTGAACCTGGCTCGCTTAAACAATTTGCAGTTTGGGATGCAAGCAAACGGCCGGCGATGCCGTCGATCCCCATGGCGTCAATTGATCGAATGTGCTGAAAGCGCGGTCCGTGAAACAACCAGCTGCCATAGACATCGCTTACCGAAGGAAGCGTTTCGAGGCGTTCATCGAATTGCAATAGAGTGTCTGGTTCGACTTGCCCTTTGATATGCGCCGGTAAATCGGCATAGCGCTTGCTCGTATCTTTTTCGCTGGCTGTTGCGATTGGCTTCAATTCAAAGGTGGCCTTGAAATTCATGCGCTTGCGCGGCACTGCTGTGCTGAGCACGGCAGAGGCGAGTATGGTGTCTTGAGTGCGGCTGGTCTCGCTCACGTCCACTACAACATGTTTGTTGGTGGTGTCGAATACGATGCCCGACGGGATATCGAGACTGATTACTTTCTCTATTTTCCAATCTGGGAAGGTCGACTTAATCGACTCTGCCATCAATTCTAATGAGAATGCCATCGGCATAACAGGAACACCATCGAAAGCATGATCTTGCAAATAGGTGTCTATGGCAGCGTTCAAAGTGACTGCAAATTCGCTGGAAAGAATACCTGTTTTTCTCGCGGTAGCGTGATGCATGCGAGCTCCAGTCGGAGTGGGTGCCTCACCCTGGTCTTTCAACTCGGCGACCAGCATTACTTCCACTTCGCCCTTTTGACCCTTATGCAATTCATCAAGGAATGAGCGACTGCCGTCTTCAGGAGCGATCATGCCCCAACCATAGCGAGCGAAAATTGTCTCGAGTTCCGGATTGGCCATTCCGCCTTTCCACGGTCCCCACATCAAAGAAGCGACGCGTCCTTTGGTTTTTTCATCAAGTTCGATGGCGAGTTTATTAACAACTTCGTTTGCTGCTACGTAATCAGTTTGACCGGCATTACCTGTGCGTCCAACAATCGAGGAAAAGAGGAAGAAGAATTTCAACTCACTTAACTTTAGCGTTTTACTGAGCGTATAAGCGCTCTCCACTTTGGTGTCGTAGACGCGTTCGAATGAATCAAGCGTCTTTTGTTTGACAAAACCATCTTCGATAATTCCCGCGCCATGCACGACGCCATCGATGCGTCCGAATTGCGTATAGACTTCAGCGACAGCCGCTGTCAATTCGTCCGCTAGAAGTACGTCCACCGATTTATACACGACCCTGCCACCAAGCTTGGTGATAGAAGCGATATTTTCGCGAATCTCGCGCTCGCGCAATAAACTCTGATATTTTTTCTCTACGATGACAATGCTCAATGGCTTTCCATCTTTCTTAATTTGAGCCATAATCGCCGCTTTGATATCTTTGGCTGTGGTCAAGCCGCGCGTATGCTCTTCCTCATGTGCGGAAGGTTGCTTGGCTCGACCGATCAAAACTAGAGTTGGTTTATATTCACGGGCGAGGGTTTTGGCGATTTCGGCTGTGATACCGCGCGCGCCACCAGTAATCAAAACTACTGAATTAGAGTCTATCTGCTTGAGTGAGTTTGCTTTGGTTTGACCGCTTATTTCAGCGTAAGCAACATTCAGCCCGAGCCTTTTACCATTTGAATAACCAACTTCGGCAGCTCGATCTTTTTGTCCAATTTCAGTTGTCACCGTTTCAGCTATAAAGCTATCGCTTGCGTCCTTTTCAAAGTCTACTGTTTTACAGGCAACCGTAGTCCATTCTTTAGCCAGGGTCTTGCTTACGCCAACACAGCCAGCTTGCGTCGCTTTGCCGCAAATGTTAGCAGTGAAGGATTTGGACCGCGAGTGAAAAGTTCCGCCAAGACGTGTCACAGTTAAAATAGCGCTTTGTTTACCGGCTTCAGTTAGTTCGCTTTCAAAACCTTTTGCGAGGGCAAATAGGCTCTTGGCGCCGAGACTGTCTTCACTGTTTTCTGTCTCATCATTTTCAGCTAGTGCTACTGCATGAATAAGACCGTTGACAGTCGTATTCGCCTTTTTGATTCGAGCTATCAAATCAGCAATTTGTGCTGCGTTTTTTAGATCCGCTGTATATCCAAATTTGGTTTGTTGCGCTTGAGTGGCATCTGGGTTTGCGTCATGAATGACACTTACACCTTCTGCACCTTGCTTTTTCAACGACGCGGCGATTGCTTGAGCAGTGGAGATTTCAGTGGCCGCTATCACATAGGTGCCACTGAGTTTTTTTGTTTCCACACGTGGAAGCTCGCAAACCTCAACCAGTGCCCGCTTCATTTCAGTGGGCACGACTGCTTTCTGCTCAAAAAGTGCGTCTAGGCTAGCTAATGACTGCCCGTGAGTGCCGTTTTTTTTTACGTCGCCCACTTCTGGGTTCACTTCAGTCGGGGTTGTTGAAGGCTCACTAGCAGCGGTTTTGGCACTTTCTACAAGCGGTTTCTCGGCAATCGTTGCTGATGGATTTTCGCGGGTCACATCCGTCGCGACTGCATCAACGATGCCATCGACCGGTTTGTGAATCCAGGCGATGATGCCTTCGAGCGTTTTGGTGCCGGCAAGCTCTTCGATTCCGCCCTCAAGCTGTTGTTGTTTTGCTTCAGGCAACAATTTACGGAAGCTATTGAGGATTTCGACCCTCTTGATTGAATCGATACCAAGGTCGGCTTCAAGATCTAAAGTGGGATCAAGCATCTCAGTTGGATAGCCTGTTCTTTGACTGACAATTTCCAACAAGGACGCAACAAGGGCTTCGGGGTCAACGCTGACGTTTTCCACTTCGGTTGTTTCGAGAGCAACCTGACTAACGGTCGAGGCTACAACGTCGATAATCGCATCCTGTGCGTTGCCGTGATGACCATTACCATTGCCGTTGCCATTAGCGCCGTTATTGGTTACGTCATGACCGTTACTGTTGCCGTTGCCGTTTCCATTTTGAGGATAGACGTTTTCGGTGTAGGTCTGCACCGCCTGTGGAGCATAAGCGGATTGTGGCTGCATTTGCTGTTGGGGCATGGCAGTCATCTGCGGCATGGTTGCCATTTGTGGATAAGAACTTGGCAGTTGCATATTGGGCGTATAGCTAGGACGAGCGAAAGTATTCGCTTGCGGTTGACCATTGCGTGTTTGCAAATACGTCATCATCACTTGTTGTTGTGTGACGAGAAAACTCTGAGTCATTTGCAGCATCGTTTGCTGGAAATGCATCATCACTTGGTCGGATTGCCCACCTCTAGTTTGATCGAAGGCTTGTGGCAACGGCTGCATCACGTTCGCGACATTCGCTATGTTCAGGGGCGCCGCTGGATTGCCAAATCCTGGCGTCGTCTGTTGGTTGACGAAAAGATTAGGTGCTGGCTGCAGCCCTTCCTGGTGTCCGTTATGACCATTGTTTTGCGGCGTCTGAGCACCGTTTGATGATGTTTCTTTCAAAGTAAGTGTCTTCGGATTCTCTGTCATTTGCCAACGTTGGGTGGGGGTTTGGGTGTTTGTGGTCTGGTTCGGTTTGAATGCTGCAACTGGTGCTTTGGTTCCAGTTGTAGCCGGTTGTGAATTTGGAGAGGTTGCTTTGGCCGTGGAAATCACCGTTGTTTTGTCGCCGTCTATTCGTTTAATGGCGACACTATTGACGCTGAACAGCAATTTCGACTTGGCTGGCACGGTGCCTGCGTTTTGTGTGTCGAGAATGCTTTGTCTCTCATCGATGCGATTGCGGAACAGTATTCCTGGATCGACAGCCACGCCGTAGGCTGCCAGTTGCGCCAGAGTATGCAGCAATTGCGTTAAACCATTGCGTTGAGCCCGATCGGTCGCAATTGCTAAGAATTCTCTGCCTGATTGTTTTTGCAATATAGAGGTAACGAGACCAGTCAGAATCGATCCAGGTCCTACTTCTACAAATATGCGAGCACCGTTTGCGTACATATTTTCGATCTCGGTGACGAAGTCGACCGGAGAGACAATATGATCGCTCAGTTTTTGTGCGATATGACTGGGTGAAGGTGGATAGACATTGCCATCCGTGTTGGAGTAAACAGGAATTTGTGTCGCTTTGATATCCATCTCGTCGAGAGCTGCTTTTAGAGGCTCTTTGGCGTGAAGCATGTGACTGGAGTGGAATGCCTGCGATACCGCAATCATTTTTGCAGCGAGGCCATTTTCTTTGCAAACGTTGATGGCATTATCGATCTCTTTTTGCTCGCCCGAGATCACACATTGATTTGGCGAATTGATATTAGCCAGCGTGACACCGGATAGTTTGTTGAGAACTTCTCTGACTTGATCCACATCACTTGAAACTGCTGCCATAGAGCCATTTTGATTACCCTTTTTGTCAGCAAGAAGTCTGCCGCGTGTTTCAGAAATATAGTAGAGATCATCTTCTGAAAATGCTCCAGCTGCATAAAGTGCTACATACTCACCATAGCTGTGCCCTGCTACCATATCTGGTTTGACATTGAGAGCGCGCAATAGGTTGAGCATGGCGATATCGGCCGAGCCAACTGCTGGCTGAGCGATGTGAGTATTCGTCAACGCTTTGTTTTGAGCCGCTCTTTCGATATCTGTGAAGGCTGGTTGAGGGAAGATGAAACTGGATAATGGCGCATTCAGTTTCGTGTGCAATACCTGGCTTGCTCTTTCAAAAGTTGCTCTTACTTCAGGAAAAACGAGCGAGAGGTCTTTGAGCATATCTAGTTGCTGTGAGCCCTGACCTGGAAACAGGAAGGCTACTTTCTGAGGAGCATGATTGCTAGATGCCACATCTAAGAAGTAAATGCCACGCGGATCTTTGATTTCTTTTTTGTTGCCATCAAGCAAATCGCTCTTTGCGCGGCTGATTTTTTCTTGTAGATCGTCAAGAGTACTAGCTACGAGTGACAGGCACATCTCTGCATTTGGCGGTTCAGTATTACCGGAAACCGACTTCGCATCACTCTTCGCTACAGCATCGAGAGATTTTTCTGTATTTCGCAAGTGCAATTGATGCGCAAGCGTTTTTATAGAATTGATTGGATGCATCGGTGTCGGCAACGATAACTGAGCAGCTTCAGCGGCGACCATCTTCTTAGATTGCTCGCCGAGCCAGGTCAAAGTCTTAAAGAGATCGTTGCGCGTGCGTCCTTTTACCAGGAACAATTCTGCTGTCCAATTTTTAATTGACGGCTCGGCAATTTGAGAAACTGAGGGGATATATTCTTCTAGTACGGCATGGAAATTTGTACCACCAAAACCAAAAGCGCTGACGCCAGCGCGCCGTGGTTCTGCTTCAAGACCGCGTACTGCTGACGGGTTCAGCCAAGGACGAGCTTCCGAATTGATGTAGAAGGGACTGTTTTCGAAATTGCATGATGGATTGGGAACTGTCACGCCCATTGTCGGTGGCAGCACTTTGTGGTGCAAAGCTTTGGCAACTTTGATAATTGAGGCAAGACCCGCTGTGGCTTTTGAGTGGCCAATCATGGTTTTGACAGAACCTACAGCGCAGGCTCGTTTTTCAGCACCCGAGGCTTCAAAAACTGTTTTGAGCGCTTCGATTTCAGCACGGTCTCCAGCAACGGTACCTGTGCCGTGAGCTTCAACGAGAGTAACAGTGGAAGGAGAAACGCCAGCGTCTTCGTAAGCGCGATCTAACGCGGCGACCTGACCAGCGGGTCTTGGTGCTGTCAAACTGAGAGCACGTCCATCGCTTGAGCCACCAGCACCTTTTACGACTGCATAAATACGGTCGCCATCACGCTCGGCGTCACTCAAACGTTTGAGCACGAGCATGGCGATACCTTCACTTATGGCAATACCATCAGCGGTGGCATCGAAAGTGCGGCAATGTCCTGTGGGTGAAAACGCATGTGTTTTGCTGAAGCTGAGATAATCACCCGGTTGATTGTGAGTGTCGGCAGCACACAAGAAAGCAACATCACTGTTGCCACTGCGCAAATCTGCCATTGCTACATACAAAGCAGCAAGCGATGATGCGCAAGCGGCGTCGATGGCAAAGTTGATACCGCCAAGGTCGAAGCGATTAGCAACACGTCCGGCAGTGACATTCCCTAAATAACCTGGGAATGAATCCTCAGTCCATTCAGGCAATTTGCCTTTAATATGCTCTTTGGTAGCATCGTCTAAATCTGATAACTTCCAGCCAAGCATCGAACGTAATGAATAAAGAGCAGTAATGGGACCGTGACCAGAACTGGCCAGAACCACCGATGTTTTTTCTTTGGGAAATTGTCTTTCAGCATAACCAGCATCCGCAAGTGCTGCTTTGGTTACTTCCAGAAGCAAAATCTGCATCGGATCGAGAGAGCTCAAAGAGCTTGGCGGAATTCCATATACAGTAGGGTCGAAGCGGAAGTCTTCAAGGAAACCGCCCCATTTGGAATAGACCTTATCGGGAGTCAACGGATTTGGATCATATAATTCATGCCAGTCCCATTGTTCAAATGGAACTTCAGTGATGCCATCCACTTTTTCGAGAATGTTGCGCCAGTAAGTTTCTAAATCGGTGGCCTTGGGAAATAAGCATGACATTCCAACGATAGCGATTGGTTCAGATTGCGATGCTTTCGCTAGTTTGTCCAGTTTAGAGATTTTTTGTTCGGCTGCAAAAACAGACAGCAATTGCGTGCCTTCTACTGAAACATCTTTATGCAGTTCTTCAATCGTGCAGACTTTTTCATGCATTGAAGCAATTTGCCCGATCATATACATACCATCAGACCACTGTTTTTCGTGTGAAAGTTTTTCCAGAGCACTGGCGCTTCTGGCTTTTGTGGTGCCTTCAGTTTTGAGATCGGCAATAATTTGTTCTTTGCTTTGATTTTTGTCAGTGTTCGTTGCGTTTGCGCGGGTAACACCTTTGCTGGCAATGCGCAAACGACCAAGGTTCATCAGCTCTAGTTCTTCTCGAACTTCGTCTCTGGTTTTATTGAGTAAAATCAGCTCTTCGCGCTTTTCATCAAAGATGCGTTTATATGGAGATTCGATGCAACGAATAGCGTGTCCAGGTCCTGTTTCCAGAAGCACGGTCTGCTTACATTCAATCGCCGCTGCCTGGAATTTATCCACGATCGCACCACTTTCCACAGCTTCTTTTGTGAAGAGATAAGCGGTGCCCATTAAGCCACCAACTTTTACTCCACGTTTGGCCAGAGGACCTGCCATCGCTGCCACCATTGCTGATGACAATTTATCGTGAATACCGCCAGCAAATAAAATGTGATAAGCACCACCACCGGTGCCAATCGATCGTAGTAGCAAATCGATCATCGCTTCCCAGAGAACAAAGCTTGAGCGTGGTCCAACGTGACCTCCGCACTCTTTGCCTTCAAAAATGAAGCGGCGTGAGCCCATTTCTATAAATGATTCTAGTAAGGCTGGTGATGGCACATGCAAATAAGTTTTGATGCCTATTTCTTCGAGAGCTTTTGCCTGATCTGGACGACCACCGGCAATGAGAGCAAACGGCGGCTTGTACTTTCTTACAACAGCTAGTTGTTCCTGGCGTAATTCAGTTGGCACGAAACCAAGCAAACCAACACCCCAGGCTTTTTCGCCGAGCATTTCTTTTGTTTGCGAAACGAGAGTTTCTACTTCACCCTCACGCATTAAAGCTAGCGCGAGAAATGGTAATGCGCCACCAACGGCTACACTATTTGCAAATTCAGCAGTGTCAGAAACGCGAGTCATCGCTCCTTGAACCAAAGGAAAACGCGTGCCATGCGAAATTGCCATGGGCGATCCTTCAGCCAGCGGTTTTGATGAAACCGCATCTTCAATGTGTTCTGATAACGACAAACGAATTGCCTGCAATACGCCGGCAACTGTGGAATACTGCGTCGCCAGACGGTTGGCAAAGCAAATATCTTGGCCAAACAACCAGACGCGATCAGCGGAAGACTCTTTGGTGCCGAATTCGACGACTGCCTGATGAACTGCTTGCAGCCGATCTTCTGATTTTGCTTTTTTGTCTGAACGCAAACTGGCATCATATGCCTGGCGCATTTCTATGATTGGGTGACCTTGTCTGGCGTAAATGCGCAGACCTTCGTCTTTACCAGTAGGCAACCAGCTAGTTTCGGTGCCGTCAAGTGAGGCTATTTTTTGCTTGATGGTTAAAGGTAGGTGTGATTCTTTGGTCAGCAATAATTGTGAGTCGAGAACGATTCCTTGGGCTCCGGCGGCGTAGCAGGCGGCGGCTGTATGAATGCCGATACCACCTTGAGCCCAGACCGGTACAGATAACTGAGTTACTAATTCCTGAATCAGCACGTAGGTCGTCTGTTGCCCCGTACGGCCAGCGGCCTCATGCCCCTTAGCGATGACAACGTCGACGCCATTGCCGACTGCATTTTGAGCTTCGGCAAGACTGACGCATTCGGCGAATACCCGCAGTTTATGAGCTTTGAGTTGTTGAACTGCTTTTTTCCAGGAGCCCTTGGCTGAACCGGACGTCAAAATGACGACATTGCTTGAAAGCTCATCAGTCGGAGCAACCGCAGCGGAACCAAGCTCAGCTTCAGCAAGCGCCTGCCAGACCACCTTCAATTGGTCAACCTGGTCGAGTGTGCATTTGACACCGCATTTGGTGCCTGCATGCTTTAAAATTGCTTGAACTGCGGCTCGGACACTATCTCCGCAGCTTGGAGCCGAAACATTCTCAAATTCCAGGTTGATAACGCCTATTTCGCCAGCTCTGCTCGCAGCCGATGCAATGGCTGCGTCGTGCAATTGGAACGTGCCACCTTGTGAGCGTCGCTCGAATGTTTCGCGCTGTGCGAAAGACGGTGGAGTTACCGCAATGATTCCAAAGCTCGACATTTGCTAGCCTCTCGTGCCAGTAATTCTTGGGGGAGATTGAGACATCAGGACCTCAAAGCAATCAGGGCAAAAAACTGAGGAAGTACTGGTGATGGCCAAGAATAACCTAAGAAGTATAAAGGGCGGGCGTGTTCAGTCCATTGGATAGGTTTTAACATGAATATCTAGAAGGTGGGGCTGAGCAGTAAAGAAGATGAGGCTGACTTATCAAATTGTCACTGTCTCAGTGGGACTTTTGAGCTCATAGTTGATGCCACGCCACTTTATACGGTTTGTAATGACCGAATAAAGGGTCATCCAGGGCAAAACCAAATGGGCAAGCGGTAAAGCCAACGTAAATTTCCAGAAAGAATCAGCGTAGGCTTTATTCATTTTTTCGTCGCCAGGATCGCCGTAATCAGGCTGTAGTACAAGGTTTTCGGTGATATCTGAATTCATTCGGGAATTACTTAACAGGACTTCGTACCAAAGCTTCTGAGCCTGCAAAAGAAACCAGATTTCGACCGGTAAAAGGGTCAAACCTGTGCAAGTGGCCAGTAGGAAATGTGGGTCCCAATGGGCGAAAGCCATGACAACGCTGGATAGAACAGCTATCAGCCATGCCGTCAATATGCTCGCTCGATATATCGCCTTGCGCCAGAGCTTCGGGTAGTAAACCTTGGTTAAGATTAGCTGTCTATTTGTCCATTCAATGATTTCTGCAACTGAACCGTCGCCATTTGAGGCAACCAGGCACTGCGGCACGAAGCGCACTTTAAGTCCCAGACCTTTTACTGCCGTTGTCAGAGCTAAATCGTCATCACAGGACCTTTCCCACGCTTGAGCTATTTTTGCGGCCGCGAAATTCTCGCGCGTGATAGCCATCGCACCGCCCCAAGCAAAGGCGTATCCTGGATCGGCCATCTCCCAGGCTGACATGCGATTCCACAAAGAGCGAAGCAAGGGCGCCCAGTTATGTCCAAATGGTATATAGAAGCGATATCCCGTTGTTGCGCCGACGGTCGGATCATTGAGATGAGCCGTTAAATAGCGCAGAAAGTCTTTGCGGGCAATCACGTCCGAGTCGACAAAGACGATTACGGCAGATTCGTTCGACATTTGCTCGAGAGCCGCCAACTGATTATTGACCTTTTGCGCTCGACGACTATCAATGCCAGCTACAACGATTTTCGTTTTGACATTTTTTTCCTGATCGACAATTTTTTTTAAATGACTGTAAGCAGGGTCTGATTCTTCAGCAACTGCAAAAATTACTTCAAATTGCGGAATGCCGTCAGCGTCTGTGTATTGCTGCTGCATTAGTTTGCCAATGTTTTCAGCAAAACCGGGGTCCAGACCTTTGCATGGCAAAATCACAGTCGCTCTGGGCAAATAAGTGCCCGGCTTAAAATGCAGCTCCTTTTGGACATACGTAAACAATCGACGAAATGAAACCCATTGAGCGATCGTCGCAAAGAGCGTAACTAAACCAAGGAAAACTATCATTTAGACTCGTAAACCGATTATGTTGGCTAGCTATAGCCGTAAGATTGTCTTGAAGATTGTAAAGTATAGGGCTCTCACACTTCAGTATTGGCAACGATTTCCGCTAAAGTTCAGCTAACTAATTTCTCAGGCAGCTTCTCAGGTAGAGCAATATGTTACGTGGCTTACTTTATAAAGCCTTCGCTCTCACTGCTGGGCGCGAGGTGAAAGCTCTCGAAAGAGATTCGCGCAACCCGCGTGCAGCGCAGCTTTCTTTGCTGCTAGACATGCTCAAACGAAACGCTGACACGGAGTACGGCCAAAAGCACGGTTTCACCTCGATCAAGTCCATTGAAGATTTTCAAAACGCAGTTCCTATCAACGACTACGATTCGCTTCAACCTTATATAAATGCGGCAAGCGAAGGACGTCAAAATGTTTTGACAGCTGAGAGCCCCTTTATGTTTGCCACAACCAGTGGCACGACTGGCTCGCGTAAGCTCATTCCAATCACTCGCGCATACGTCAAAGAATTTAGAAGAGCGTCAATCGTTTCTGGTTTCAACCTTTTAAAGCATTATCCTTCGCTTGCAAAAGGCGTAAGCCTTTCAGTATTTTCGCCAGCTGAAGAAGATCGCACATCAGCAGGCATTCCCTGCGGAGCAATCTCAGGGCGACTGTACCTGGAAGAGCCGAAGTTTATCAAGAAATACGTTTCGCCTATTCCTTACGAAGTATTTCTCATACAGGATTATGAGAGTCGCTATTACACACTGCTCCGTCTTGCCCTAATTCTGCCAATTACATCAATTTACACGCTCAATCCAAGCACAATCATGATTTTGGGTCGACGGTTGTCGACTTATGCCTCGGCTTTGATCAGAGATATAGATGAAGGGACACTCAATCCGCCGAAGCCTCTTCCTGAAAAAATTGAAAAAGCCGTCCGCAGTTTTCTGAAACCGCAGCCGAAACGCGCGGCTATCTTGCGGTCACTGCTCGAGCAGGGCGAATTTCTGCCATATAAGGTCTGGCCCGATTTGAGTTTGATTTCTTGTTGGACCAAAGCCGCTGCTGCCTTTTACCTGCAAGATTTTCCGCATTACTTTGGCGACTTGCCTGTGTGTGATATCACATACGGTGCAAGTGAAGGGCGTGGAACTGTTTGTCTGTCGCCCACTGAACAAATGCTTTCAATTAGATCGCACTTTTTTGAATTCGTTCTCGAAGAAGAAATGGCGAATGCTCATCCGCGCGTGTACGTGGTCGATGAGCTAGAAATTGGCAAAAGCTATTTCATTTTATTTACGACGTCAGGCGGCCTGTATCGCTACAACCTCAACGACATCGTTAAAGTGGTGGGGTTCCATAATCAGACACCGCTTCTGGAATTCATGCACAAAGGTGGCAATATTTCGTCTTTTACGGGCGAAAAAATTACCGAATCTCAAGTCACTAACGCCGTCGCCCAGGCGGCTCGCGACTCTGGCTTTAGAGTTAACTTTTTCACAGTCGTGCCAGAATTTAGACCAGAACCTCATTACCAGCTGTGGATTGAACTGACGAAAGGCGAGAATTCTGTTTCAGAGGATGAAGCTGAACAATTGGCGATTGAGGTTGATACTCAGCTCGGTTTGCATAATATTGAATATGCCACTAAACGTGAGTCGCAGCGTTTGGCACCACTAACGGTGCGAGTGCTTCGTTCGGGCATTTATGAAGACCTGCGCAAACAAATGGTCGCAGGTGGAGTTCCAGATGCTCAAATCAAAATCAGTCATTTGCAGCCCAAAGACTCAATCAAGCAATCCATTGAATCTTTATCGAAAGTCTAAAGCGGCTTGTCTATTGAATGCCCAGGAAATTTTTCATTCCGAAAATAATCATATTGGGATTTTCGATTAAACGACGGCGACAGTAGGCTCCCGAGACTCTCGCCGATCCAAACGGAAGGTACATTCTGACCAGAGCGCCGTCTTTTTGCAATTGTTCGATAAACTGAGTATCCGACTGTTCGTTCCGTTGTTTGAACTTTTCAAAATACTGACCGGAAACGAGCTCTCTTTCCAGCTTTACTCTGGGCACGCCCTGCAAAAATTGATGTTCGAAATTGTAGGGTGAAAGACGGTTGGGGATAACAACCGTTTCGTAGAAATTGTCGATAAGCTTTATATCGTGCGAAGCTATTTCAGTGTAAACGCCTTTGCCAAGCAGCTCTTGGGCGAATTGAACGACCAGTTGCTTCATTACGTTTTTGTCGGTATGGGCAATTTGAGCAGGTTCATTATAGATACCGATGACGAGTCGTACTCGCATGCGGCTGTCGAAGCGCTGCAAATCTTTGATTGTGCGAAACAGCCGCGTTTGCAAGACTGTGCCCAGATTGCTATAGCCAGCATTGATCAATGCGAAGTAGGCTTCGAGCTGAAAATTGGTCCATCGATGATCTTCGGCTTCGAGCGTCATGCGAATATTGTGCTTGGCACCGTAATCGACTACGCGCATGATGCGATCGAAAGCATCGTCAAGAGCCTTTGATGTGGAAGATGCAGCGCCAGGAGCCATTGTGCTGAACATTGACGGCTTGAACGACACCGATAATTGTTCTCTAACTGAATTTGCAGGTAATGGATCGCTGCTGATCCGATCAACTAAGTCGATATAGTGCTGAACAGAATCTTCGCAGTCAGCGTCGTTTTGCGCGTCTTCACCGAGTATGTCAAGAGTGCCAGTGAATTGATTCTCGGAAAAATTGGAATGAGCAATTGCTAATGCTTCTTGTGCGGACTGACCAGCTAGATAGGGTTTCGCCAGCGACAAAACGAGTCCACTGGGGAAATAGTCAACTGCTGTTTTGGGCTTCGGAGGCAATGCTTTCACGGGCTCATCATCGACAATGGTTCTGATTACAGGCTGTATATCAGGCTGCGCCACCGGCATTGAAAATTCCTCACATAAACCTATATCAAACAGAATTATAGATCTTAATATAGAAGTTATCGAGAGGGAAAGATTTCATTTTCTCTGTCTCATTGTCCAATTCGCCTAATTATTCTCGGTCAAGGTCGCCGACCATAGTCGTGACGAATTTCAATATGCGGCTGCGCTTAATTTCAGTGACGACTGACGTTTCGTCGCCGACCGGTAGCATTGATAGAATCAAGACGTAATTATTGACTGTTGGATCGGCTGTATTGTCGACATTGTATGCCGACAAATGAAAGCTTGGTGCGCTCATCTTGGTCATTTGTACGCGTCCAGTAGAAAGGTAACGCACAGTGTGCGTGAAATTGCCAAGTGCCTGTGACTTGAATTTCCCCGCGTAAGCGTGAGCGATAGTGCTCAGTTGAGAGTCTGACAGAGGTTTGTTGCTGCGCACTGAAGAAATAATGACATTTGCTTTGCTACCTGGTTTGCGCGCTCCAGCATAGACATCGGAACTATCGGGTTCGCGATAATGAGCCCAGGTCCATTTTGTTGAGCCTGGGTCAGTTTCGATCGGACGACCAAAGGCTTGCTCGAAGTCAAAAAAGTCATCACCTAGACCAGGTCCTTTCGCTTTAATAGAAAAATCCAGATTGCCGGTGGGCTTGCCACCGTTTTTGCTGGATTGTGTTTTGTTTGCGTTCGTTCCATTTAACGGCAAGGCAGGAGCTTGAGGAGACAGAGGTGCGTCGGCTACAGCATCGCCGCGACCGTGTTTGCGCGCTTTGTTTGCAGCGCTCATTCGCCCTTTGCGAATGTCGTCTTGTTTGTTCAGTTTCTCTAAAGCTTCGTCATCGGTCATGGTAATTGAATCTAGTTTACATAGAAGCAACTCTTGCGTGCCTTCATCGCCGACCTCGCCGATACGACTCATCGCTTTGCATTCTATATTTGGCCACGCGTTTTCGTCGATTGGAAGTTCAAACTGTGCCGGTCCTCGCATGATTACGTATCGCTGCCGAAATCGTGCGAGATCAGTGCGCATCTCTTTGCGGGCGACAGTAACATAGCCATTGCGCAAATCGGTGAAGCGGCACTGAAAGCGAATCAAAGTACCACTTAAATCGCGGGCGCTGTCATTTTCGTACCGAAGATAAATCGCCGGGTGATAGCCTGTTGCATCGTGCGACCACCAGGTCACGTAGCTAACTACGCTCAGGTCTTGAGCTGAAGGCGTAGGTTCGCTCTCGCCTTTGTCGCTGGATTGAGCATTTGCTAGGGCGCAATCAAAAGAAAGTGATACCAATATGCTCAGTATCGTTAGTAGTATCACAGTGTTTTTTTTGAACATCGCTGGAGCTGTCATTTGCTCTTCTCTTTTTTCAAATGAGTTGCTGCAATATTGTCTAGGGTTACGTCTTTGGATAAAGTTGGATTGCAAAAGTGAGCTTGAGTCACGTCTTGTTGAGCCATGGCGGGATTACCCATTGTGTCGTACAACCAGGCGCGAGCGATATAGAGGTTGGAATTATTGGGATTGTTTTGAATGGCGTTCATCAGATCATTCAGCGCGTTGTCCAATTTGCCGAGCTGAATATAGGCTTGAGCGCGTTTATAGATCAAACTTTGATCGAGAGGACTGACGCTGATTGCTGCAGTCAAATTCTGCACCGACTTTTCCGGATTTTCGAACTTGCCAAAAATGATTTCTTTCAAATTAATTGATGTGGTTTTAAGTGCAGTCGCTGGATCTGAAGTGGGAGTTGTACTATCAGTTGTGGCGATAGTAACACTAGCGTTTTGTTTGGTTGTGTCATCAGTAGCACCGGTAGTAGTGGATGCAACAGTTGTTTCGACTGGAGGTGGCGCTATGGCTGCTGCTGCTTGCGTATCTTTTTCTGCATCTGTTTCGTCGCCTGAGGCCTTATAGGCAGCTGCACGTTTCGTTAGAGCTACCGCGTTTTTACCGTCGATGCTGATAGCCTTGGTGTAATCAGCAATGGCCTGCGAATATTGTTTGGACTTTACAAACAAATCACCACGCGTCAAATAAGCAGGCACTGAATCTGATGCCATTTTGATGGCTTGATTGGCATCGGCCATAGCGAGATCGTCTTTATCGAGTTTCGAATAGCATTTTGCACGCCAGATAAACCAGCGGCCATCGGTGGGGTTCAGCTGAAGAGCCCATGATAAATCCTCAGCCGCGAGCGCAAAATTGCCCAGATCGAAAAAAGCGTGCGCTCTGTCAACGTACGCTTTGAAATTTCCGCTGTTGCTGGCTATGGCTTCATCACACTGCTCGACTATTTTCAAAAGACGGGTTTTTTCAGGCGAATCTGGCACGGCGCTAGCAGCAGCAGCTCTTGCGGCAGGCGTTTGAACTTCAGCAAAAGCACCGGCATTGATTGAAAGCAAGATAGTTGCAATCATTGCCACCGATTTTCCTGGACTTACTTTGCTGGACGTAAAAACACCTTTCACTTACGGCTCCTCGCTTTCGTTGCAGTCGTCTTCTTTTCTGCTGCTTTTAGTTGTGCTACTTTTTTAGGTGGCGTTTTTTTATGTGCTTTTGGGGGAGCACTTTGATTTTCTAACTTGGTTCGGGCTTGATGCAGCTCGACTGCGCGCCACATATACCAGCTGGCAATCGAGCGATAAGGGCGCCAGATTTCCGCGTAATCAGTTAGTTCCTTCGGCGTCGGCAAATCGTCTGGCGGTTTGCTAGCTGCTGTGGTGGTTTTCTTTACCGATTTGGTGGCAGTTCTTTTTAATTTGCCGTAAGTGAGCGCAAACCCCTTGCGAACGCCATAATCTGTTGCGGGCATGACGTCCAGTCGACCGAGTCGAAATATCAAAAGCATCTCTACAGTCCACGGACCGATGCCGCGGATGGATGTTAAAGCAGCAATGATCTCAACGTCGCTCATTGATTGCATCTGCTCTGGTTCTGGCACGAGACCAGCTTTCGTCTTTTCAGCGAGGTCAAGCAGTGCAAGCGTTTTCGAGCGCGATAAACCGGCTGCGCGCACGGTGGCCTCAGGTAAGGCAAGAAGCTCGTCTGGCGTTGGAAACGCTGTTTCGCTAATGAGCGTTCGCACTCGATTGAAGATGCTTGCAGCGGCTGCACCAGCCAGTTGCTGGTAAACAATTGAACGGGCGAGTGCTTCAAATGAACTTTGTAAGTGGGCGATTTCTAGGGTGAATGGACCGACTTCCTCGATGAGAGTGCCCAATTTCGCATCGACTTTGGAGAGGTGCTTCATGGCTTTTTTTGACTGCTTAATCAAGTCTTCTGCAGCCGATTCTCTGGTGGACTTACTAACGTTTTTGCTCGGCATCAATTTTATTTCCAGCCGTTTTTATTGGCAAAGGTTTCATAGTTGAATCTCGGCAAATACGCGAATTTCTTTTGTGTTTTTCTTTCGTAGGCACGGGCTGCCAGTTCTAAAACAGCATCAAATTCCAGGTCTTTGGGCATGCATGCAGGATCGCTTAGCACTTTGGTGTAGAATTCTCGTCCATTGACGATAGCGCAACATCTGGCCGAAACAAACCATTTTTCTGAAAAATATTCGTCGCCACCTGTGTAGCATGCATTGCCTATCTCTCGGGCGAAAAGCTGGCTGTCTAGTCTGTGCATTTTCTCGGACAGCAAATCGGCAAACGTACAGATGTCTTTGTTACTCAATTGGCTCAGTGCCTTAATTGCAGGCTCCATCACCGCTTCGTCATCACCGACATTTTGCCAGTTGAATGACTCGATTAATTGCCAAAATAAGTCTTCGTCCATAACGTGTACGGTGGCGTTTTTAGTTTTTTCGTCGCTGCGCTCGTCTTCAAGCGTATGCATCTGATGATGTTTTTCAGCAGCTTTAGCATGTCTTGCTGGAATTTTATTCTGACTGCCTGCAATTTGACCGTCGCTCGCTGATGACGTAGGTTTTAGCGGTGTTGATTGTGCGCTTTCTTCAACGCGGGCGGCGGCACCTTCTTTTTCGGAGAACGCAACTTCATCGACAGGCATCTGCAAAATATCAAGCAATCCGCCAGGAAGCTGTGCCGTTTCAGATATTGCTGCATTGAGAATGTTTGCAGGATCTTCAATGGTGCTTTCCTCGTCGGTGATGCGCGCTTTCCATTTGACTCTGCAACCAGGCACGATGGTTCGAAAATTTTCCGCGCCGGGTCTTGTTACCTGCGTATTGAAAAGATAGAGTCGCATCAACTGTTTTAATGGTGCGAGTTTTTCCAGTCCAGCATCAGAAATTCGAGTCGAGCTTAAACCGAGTTGCACGAGATTTTTGAAAGGTTGCAAATGCACCATTTCTTCGTCTATCAAATCAGCACCACTGAGCCAGAGTTCTCTCAGCGATGTAAGACTTTCCAGATGAATCAGTCCCCGTCCAGATATTTGACAATGACTCAAACCGAGCCCTTGCAAACTGGTCAAGCCCGGTAAATGCGCAAGTGCCGCATCGGTGACATTGGTCGCCGTAAGCTCAAGCACTTTCAACGATGATAGGTCCTGGATATGGGAAAGGCTAACGTCGATAATTTCGGAGCGACTGAGATCTAGAGTATGCAAGTCGTCCGGTTTCAAGGTTTGTAAGGGCGCAAGACTGCCGGAGCCATTGCCGCTTATTTTCAATTTGACTTTGACGCCAGAAGGAATCGTCACATTGCCGCGGGCTTCTTCTAGCCAGGTCCATTTGATTGGCTGATTTTCGGGCGCAACGATGAGACCGCGCACCTGACTCAATAATTCCCATTCTTCCGGTTGGCTTTCATCGGCGACGAAAAGCGTACCGACAGAGCGGCGATGGGGAAATCTAAGCACTCGATGTTCGCTGGGCATGGTCCTATTATCCGATTTAAGGCGTGTCAGTTCAATCGTTTAAATGACCAAGTGATATTGTCTTACTTGGCTTGCTTAAATGACAGAGACTTAAACATGCTATATGCTTTACTGAAGTCGCAAAGGAGACTCCAAGCACATGGATGAAATTGACGCTCTTGGTCGGGAAATGCTTCTTGACCGTCCAGCTTTGACAAGAGGAAGACTAAGCGTCTATCGCGAATCAGATTCTCCTGATCTCTGGTTTCCGCGTCTTAATGTCACTTTGAAAAAAGCGGGCACAGACCACGTATTGTGGCAATGGACTACGCACAACAATCCCATCGATTTTGACGAACCACCGCCATACGGTGAGGATCTCATTCTTGAAAAATATTTTGAGCTTGATGCACCAATCAAGACACCTCGTGGTCTTGAAGCCGTCTTCATGCTCGGCGAAGGCGCCACTCGCCGTGGTGCAGTGAAAACATTCTCTGCTTCCTTATATCTCTATCCGACTTCATTTGAAGATCGCGGAGTGCAGGTTGCAGTAGTTGATTTCACGCAGGGATTGACCACCGGGGGAGTGCCACTGTTCTTCCGAACTAATTTCCCGTGGTGAGAAGCATCTATTCAATTGGAAAAAATTTGGGTCCGGTGCGATTCGAACGCACGACCATTCGGTTAAAAGCCGAGTGCTCTACCGGCTGAGCTACGAACCCAAAGCAGCCAGGAAAGCAATCCTATCAATCGGCAAAGCCCGGTGTCAAGGAACAAGCTTCTTGAGTATCGAACTAGTAATGAACAAATAACTGTTGATTTGTTCATTTTTGCAGCTTGGTATCTCGGCTCATGATCATATAAGCCGGTTCGCCGGCTCCAAATACGACACCAGGGTGCAGACACTGCCAGTGCTTTCGTTCGTAAAAGCGCCTTGCTCCCTCGTTTTCGACGCGAGTTGATAAAAGCAGACGGGGATAAACTTGCGTTTCTAAGAGTTTGTCGTGCAAAAGAGTGCCAACGCCTTCGTTGCGATATTTTTCCAGGACACAGAATTCAACCAATGCCCAGGCATTTCTCAAGGCTGGATTGTCGCGCCCGACGGCCGTCGTGACGATGTCGTGCCACCAGTTGCCCGGAATGGACTCTATGCCAAAGCCCATGGCTACTGGAATTTCGTCTTTGGTCGCAACAAAACCAACAAAGCCGCGACATTCCGCGTACCAGCGCACGAAATCGATAGTGTCTTCAAAATTGAAGCTCCAGGTTTCAGTGTAAATTTGCGTCGCCGTCTCTAAAAGAGGAGAGCCTGTCTGAAATGGAGTGAGCGTGATGGCAGAATTCATAGAGCCACAGGTACATATAGATGGAGAACGAATGTCAAACCGAGTGAAACAGATCTTTCGAAGGTCAGTTTCCAACAGCCTTAGCGAAAAATAATTGATGCCGTTGTCTCCATCCACTGGGAAGGAATCATCGAGCCACTTTCTCAAAGCAGTATTTTACGAGCAATGAGCAAGCATTAATCAAGAACTGTTGACCTTGTTTACAATGACTGGGTACTATTTGTTACATCTTTAGATATAGAACTGCAATTGACTCTGGCATCTCGGCACGTTCGAAGCAAATCTGTTGCGGCGATAACGGCGTGGTCTTTATTTTTCATTTTGATTTCAGGAGGTGGCCGTGAAAACCTTTCTCAGTCGCGAGGATTTAAGAAAGAAGCGGGACAAGTTTATTGTCCCAGGTGTCAAACACCTCTATTCTGATCCACCGCATTTGGTGCGTGGAAAGATGCAGTTTCTCTATGATGAAACGGGGAAAGAATACCTCGATATGTTTGCCGGTATAGTCACGGTCAGCGTCGGTCATTGCCATCCTAAAGTGGCTGCAAAAACCGTCGAGCAAGTGCAGACCTTGCAGCATACATCGACGATTTTCATGACACAGCCGATGGTTGACCTTGCTGAAAAATTAGCTGAGATTGCGCCAGGCAACCTGTGCAAAACATTTGTCACTAATTCGGGCACGGAAGCCAATGAAGCTGCTATACGCCTGGCTAAACTGGCATCAGGCAGAAATGAAGTGATTGTTTTGAAGCACTCTTATCATGGTGAATCGCACCTGGCATCAAGTTTGACTTCCAATCACAACTGGCGACCAGATTTAATGCCTGCAGCAGGCATCGCTTTTGCCGAAAACTGCTATTGCTTCCGCTGTCCTTTTGGTCAAAAACCAGAAAGCTGCAATTTGGAATGTGCCCAGGACGTCGAGCGAGTCATTCAAACGCAAACGAGCGGCAAACCTGCCGTGATGATCGCCGAACCCATTCAAGGAGTCGGTGGAGCTATTACACCGCATCCGGAATATTTCAAACAAGTGAAAAAGATTCTGGAAAAATATGGTGTTTTATTCATTGCTGACGAAGTGCAAACTGGAGTTGGCCGCACTGGCAATCACTGGTTTGGTATCACCGAGTACGGTGTACAACCAGATTTTATCACTATGGCTAAGGGGCTAGCTAATGGACTGCCTATTGGTGCATTCATCACCACCGATGAAATTGCCAGCCACGGCCAAAAACAGCAAATCAACACTTTTGGCGGCAATCCCATTTCGTCTACAACCGCTCTTGCCGTGTTGGAAACCATAGAGGAAGAGAAACTTTCGCAAAATGCCAAAGTGGTCGGTCAATATATCGTCGATGGTTTAAAAGATCTGCAAAAGTCGTTTCCGATTCTGGCCGATATTCGCGGCAAAGGTCTCATGCTTGGCGTGGAAATTGCCGGTCCAAATAAAGAGCCCATGGCTAAAGAAGCTGCATATATCGTAGAGGAAGCCAAAAATGCTGGTGTGATTCTGGGTAAGGGTGGACTCTATGGCTGCACAATTCGCATCAAGCCACCGATGTGCATCACAAAGGAAAATGCTGACACAATGCTTTCCACCTTAAAGAAGACCCTCGAGAAAACCGCTAAAATTCCTGTTGCCTAGCCTTTTCTCGAGCGTTCACAATTGATCGCGGATTTATTCACTGGTTTCGTTAGGAGAATGCACTGATGTCGAATGTGGTCAATTGCGGCTTAATCCAGACCAAAAATGATATTGCCACTACTGGCAATGGCACTGATAAAAAAACTATCGCTCGAATTCAAGAATCGATGCTGGAGAAACATCTCAAATATACAAAAGACGCCTATGACAAAGGTGTCAAAATTCTTTGTTATCAGGAAATCTTCAACGGCCCGTATTTTTGCGCAGAGCAGAATTCGACATGGTATGACGCAGCGGAAGCGATTCCAGATGGACCGACAACTACTCAGTTAAAGGAAATTGCCAAGAAATATTCGATGGTTCTCGTTGTTCCCCTCTATGAGAAGGAACAAAAAGGCATCCTCTATAATACCGCCGCAGTCATCGACGCTGATGGCACTTACCTTGGTAAATATCGCAAATCGCATATACCGCAAGTGGCGCCTGGTTTCTGGGAAAAATTCTACTTCCGACCAGGCAACCTTGGCTATCCTGTTTTTAAAACCCAATATGCCACCATCGGCGTCTACATCTGTTACGATCGACATTTTCCAGAAGGTGCCCGCGCGCTTGGTTTAGCTGGAGCGGAGATTGTTTTCAATCCATCAGCTACAGTTGCCGGCTTGTCTGAATATTTGTGGAAGCTCGAGCAACCAGCGCACGCTGCGGCCAATGGCTATTTCGTCGGCGCTATCAATCGCGTTGGCACAGAAGCACCATGGAATATCGGTGAATTTTATGGTTCTAGCTATTTCTGCAATCCCCGCGGTCAAATTATCGCCCAAGCCAGTCGCGATAAGGAAGAATTGATTAGCTGTGATTTAAACCTCGATGAGATTGAAGAAGTGCGTCAAACCTGGCAGTTCTATAGAGATCGTCGTCCTGAAACTTACGATTCACTCGTTGCACTTTAAATTGCGATCTTTAAGACGATCTTTAACTCTATCTTTAACTCTATCTTTAACCGAAACGGCTCAAGTCAAATAATTCTTCTGCATTGAGAAAAAAAATGGCCGAACATTATAAACCTGCAAAATATAAAGCGTGGGAAATGGATCTTGAAGAGCGTTTTCAGGAAGTCCATCCTGTTTTGACGGCACGCGAAGCGGTTCAAGAGGCGAATCGTTGTCTCTATTGCTATGACGCACCGTGCATGGTGGCCTGTCCGACACATATTGATATTCCAACTTTCATCAAGAAAATTTCCACCAGTAACGTCAAAGGCTCGGCGAGAACCATTCTCGAGGCGAATTTGCTTGGTGCTTCATGTTCTCGTGTGTGCCCGGTTGAAGAATTGTGCGAAGGTGCCTGTGTGCTGCAAGAAGACCACAAGCCCATTGCCATCGGCCGGTTGCAGCGTTATGCCATGGACTACGCTCGCAACAAAGAAATCAAATTTTTTCAAAAGGGAAAAGACAACGGCTTTAAAGTAGCTGTCGTTGGTGCTGGTCCAGCTGGTCTTTCTTGCGGAGGAGAGCTGGCGAAGCTCGGTTACGACGTCACTTGCTTCGAGCGAAAGCAATTGTCGGGGGGGCTCGATACTTATGGCATCGTAGTTTTTCGCGAACCTGTAGAAGTAAGCCTTGCTGAAGTGCACATGATTGAAGAGATGGGTGTCAAATTCGAAAATAATGTGACTGTTGGCGTCGATATCACATTCGAGCGACTGCTCAAAGATTTTGATGCTGTATTTGTCAGCGTAGGCCTGGGTGCTGTACCCGATCTGGGAATTGTCGGTGAGACACTTTCTGGTGTCGTCGACGGGTTAGACTTTATTGAAGAGACAAAAACGAAAGAACTATCATCAATAAAATTTGGACAAAGAATTTGTGTAATTGGCGCCGGCAACACAGCTATTGACTGTGCCACTATTGCAAGACGGCTGGGAGCAGAAAGAGTAACGATAGTTTATCGACGCTCCGAAGCAGAAATGCCTGCTTATCACTTCGAATACGAATTTGCTTTGCGAGAGGGTGTTGGCTTTTCTTTTCTTTCTCAGCCGGTCAGAGTGATTGGCGAGAAGAATGTAGAAGGTCTCGAGTGCTTGCGCATGGATTTAGGTCCTCCTGACGCCTCCGGTAGAAGAGCGCCAGAACCCGTACCTGGTTCCGAATTTGTTATGCCTTGCGACATGGTGATTAAAGCCATCGGCCAGAAAAAGCACACTTCTGTCACCGAACGATTGGCTCAATTTGGTATCAAAACAACCAAAGGCTATATTGCTGTTGATCCACTAACCAATGCCACGGATCACCCTAAAATATTTGCTGGTGGCGATTGTATTCGTAGTCACGGTGAGGCATCAACTGTGATGGCGGTGCAAGATGGCAAAATCGCCGCTAAAGGCATTCATAACTTATTGAGTAACTCCAATACGGCAAGTGTTTCCTCTCCAGTTCAAGCGAAGGGCGAATAGTATGGCTGATTTAAAAGTAGACTTTGCTGGTATCAAATCGCCTAATCCCTTCTGGTTAGCTTCAGCGCCTCCAAGTAATTCGGCCTATCAGGTGCAAAAGGCATTTGAGCAAGGCTGGGGAGGCGCTGTCTGGAAGACAATCGGTGCTCCCGTTTTGAACGTCAGCAATCGTTACGGCACCATCGATTACAAAGGCAGTAAAATCATCGGTCTCAATAATGTGGAGCTAATTAGCGATCGACCGATCGAATTGAATTTAAAAGAAATCGCTGAAGTGAAGCGGAATTTCCCAGAGCACGCTGTCATTGTTTCAGCCATGGTTGAATCAAAAAAAGAAGCCTGGCAAGATGTTATTCGACGCTCTGAAGAGACCGGTTGTGATGGCTTTGAGTTGAATTTTGGCTGCCCTCACGGTATGTCTGAAAGAGGCATGGGATCCGCAATGGGTCAAGTGCCTGAATACACTTGCATGGTCACCGAGTGGGTGATGGAGGTGGCGACCAAGCCAGTAATTGTCAAATTGACGCCTAATGTCACCGACATTGTCGTGCCAGCAAGAGCCGCGGCTAAAGGCGGAGCTAGTGCTCTATCCTTAATCAACACCATCAATAGCATTATGGGCGTTGATTTAGACACCTTTGAGTTACGTCCTAATGTCGGTGGTAAAGGCGGTCATGGAGGATATGCTGGTCCTGCTGTAAAGCCAATTGCTCTGCACTTACTCAGCGCAGTAGCTGCCGATCCAGAAATTCAACGTTTGAGATTGCCCATCTCTGGTATGGGTGGTGTTGAAACCTGGCAGGATGCTGTTGAGTTTATGCTTCTTGGAGCAAGCAGCGTACAGGTCGCCACTGCTGTAATGCACTGGGGTTTTCGCATAGTCGAGGACATGATCGATGGCATGTCTAACTGGATGGACGACAAAGGCTTTCAGTCGGTCAATGATTTCATCGGCAAATCTCTGCCTCGCATTTCTTCTTTTGGAGATTTCGACCTGGGATTTCAGTCGGTTGCCGAAATCAATCAAAGCAAATGCATTCAGTGCAATCTGTGTTTTATCGCTTGTAACGATGCCGCTCATCAATGCATTGATTTAAAAGATCTCAAACTCACCAATGAAGCAAACGATAGATTGCGTCCAGTCGTGCGCGCCGAAGACTGCGTGGGTTGTGCGTTGTGCTCAACTGTGTGTCCGGTCAACGATTGCATCACGATGGTTCAGGTAGATACAGGCCGACCACATATCACCTGGAATCAGCTTATTACTTCGCGTCCTGAAGTTCTCGAGTGGGACAAAATGGAAGAGTATCGCAAAGAAGCGAATATACATATTCACTAGTTTTTGCTCTGCCCTGAAAGCCTCATAGATGCTCAATTTGCGTTGATATAAATTTTCGCGCTTGTAGTCGATTGTTCACAAGTCGATCACAACCTGAGCATGTATTTAGAGTTATATTGACAGTAAGCTCTGAATTCGGATGGTCGATGAACTCTGCACTACTGGCACGATGGAACCCAAAGCGTCACAGCAAAAGGGCGAATTATGCCGTTACCGTTAATGATTTTTCTTCGCTATTTGTCGCTTTGCTGGCGGTGGCTGGCTCTGCTTTGCTGCTTTTATTGATTTCTAATCGCGAAGAAGATGCTTTCGTCGGTGTCAGTCACACACGCGATGTTTATCGTAGTGCGCAACAAATGCTAATTAGCGTAGCCAGAGCCGATATGAGCGTGCGTAGTTATTTACTTACGAAGGAACCGAAATATCTAAACGCCTACAAGCAGACACGAAGCACTCTTCTTGCGGAAGCGCTCGACTCGACTTTGCTCGCGCGTCGCCCGCTATCGCGCTACATTTTACAGACAGAAATGTGGCCCCGATTAAATAGAGCAATTGCTTTCAACGATGAATTGGTCAAACAACCATCGCTATCTCTAGTCTCTTTACACAGGCAAGATCAAGCTAAAAAAGAACTCGATGAAACATTGAGTTTCATTGAAAAAAGGCAGATGTCTTTTTTGCAGAAAAGAAGTAATGCGCTTACCGATTTGACTGAGCAGTCAGCCGGTACAAGAGTGTTGCTAGTGCTAATTGCGCTGTTGACCATCAGCTTTAGCATAATCACCTTGCGTGTTGTGATGAAGAAAGACCAGGCAAAAATACTTTCTCTGCAGGCAGAAGTGGATCGCACTAAGGCGGCCGAATTAGTAGCCTATGACGCTCTTACTGAGGCTCATCAATCCAATGCTTTAAAAGCTCAATTCATGGCTAATATCAGTCACGAGATACGCACACCTATGACTGGAATTTTGGGAGCTGCCGAATTGCTCAATCATCTTTCATTGCCGGACGCAGCCGGCGATTACTCAAGCCTGCTTCTTTCTTCGTCACAAGAATTGCTTGCAGTCTTGAATGATTTGCTCAATTTTTCTCGTTTGCAACGTTCTGAAATGGTATTGAACGTGGAGCCCTTTGACTTGCGCAAAGCCATTCTTGAAGTCGCAAACAGAAACAGAGCCGCAGCTTCTCTAAAAAATCTGTCTTTGATTATATCTGAGGAACCAGCTGTTCCTGAGATCGTCATTGCAGATCAAGACAAAGTCAGCCAGATCTTGCAAACGCTTGTGTCTAATGCCATCAAATTCACTGACCTGGGAGGCGTGCAAATCAGTATAGAGAGAGTTCAAGACCTCATCCGTATAACGGTTGCCGACACGGGCATTGGTATTGACGAGGAAGGACTGAAAAAGCTCTTTTTACCATTTGTCCAAGTTGATGGAAGCATCCGACGGAACTTTGGAGGTGCCGGTCTCAGTCTATACATAGCAAAGCGGTTTGCTCAGATGATGGATGGTCAAATTGAAGTCTTAAGTGAGCCAAATGGTGGCTCGATTTTCTGGTTCATGTTCCGTACTGGAGTAAACGATGGAAAACTACAAAGTACTGCTGGCCGATGATTCTGCGGTAGTAAGAAAAGTCGTAGCACAGCAGCTGATGCTTCTCGATATAGTGCCAGATCTCGTAGAAGATGGTCTGCAGGCGGTGAGTGCGGTGCAGAATGAAAATTACGATTTGATTTTTATGGATGTAATGATGCCTAATCTGGATGGCATCGAGGCTACCAAAAGAATTCGCGAATTTGAACATCGGGATCACCGCACACGAACTCCAATCATCGGCGTCACCGGTTATACAGACAGAGCGGCCTGTATCTCTTCTGGTATGGACGACTTTCTGTTCAAGCCGGTCTCGGTGGAGCAGTTGCGTGGAGCGATCAAAAACTGGATCCCTGCTACGAATGTGCCGACTGTCGCATCGACCGTCGCTGCCCTGTTTGGAGAAAGCGACCTGCAGACAACGCAAGGTGGGCTTGCTGAACTTAGAATTGCAGATTTGAAGCGTCGCCTCGGTTTTCCGAATATGAGTGTGCCGGATAGTCTGAATTCAGAACAACGTTCGGCGACGAAATAATTTGCGGTAATACTTTTGGACCAGGTAAAATCATAGTTATGCGAAAAGATGGCTATGATTTTCCACAAGTTGACATAAAAGAAGAGTCGATAGCTACTATCGCGGAACAAGCGAACGTTTCCATTGCTTTTCAATATGATCGACTGCTGGAGCTGGATATAGCCAAGAGTGGATTTGGTGGCTTACTCTTGACAGAAAAGCTCTTAGCGGCTCCGGAAATAAAAGAGTATGATGCGAGCGAAGGTGATGCTCCCAAGGATTGGTCAAAACGATTTGATCTCAAAAGCTGGGGTTTTATGGTAGCTCGCTCGGAAGGATTGCGGGTCGGTGGGGCCGTTATCGCGTACGATTGCGCCGAGGTGAATATGATCGATCGGCCTGGTCAAGCTGTGCTCTGGGACCTGCGTGTAGCAGAGGATTTTCGTCAGCAAGGTATTGGTGCCTTGCTTTTTGCTGCTGTAGAAAAATGGGCATTAGAGCGCGGGTGCGATCAGCTCAAAATTGAAACGCAAAATAATAACATCGCCGCCTGCAAATTTTATCAACGCCAGGGCTGTGAGCTGGGCGCGATTAATCGCTTCGCATATCCTAAGCGGCCAGATGAAATTCAACTGCTGTGGTTTAAGCAACTTTGCTGAATTGCTTTTTAACTCTACCTGGTAATAGCGAGAATTTTGCTGACGGCCTCTTTAACCAGTAATGCCACACTCTTAGACATTTGCTCGCCCAGCGTAAAATTTATGCCGCCCGTAGTAAGTAACCAGGCCTGTGGCTGGACTCCGTACAGAGCTGACGTTGTTGCTATTAAATCAAAGGGTGAGCATTGATGACTCAAGACAATTTTGTTGATGTGACGTTTCGCGCCATATTTATCGTCAAGCCTGAAAAGGTTGAGCTTGCCTTTAGGCGTTTCTAAGTCCGCGTCCACAAAAATTACGCCTTCGCTTTCTTTGATTTGTTCAACAAGTTCAGGTAGAAGCTGCATTTGCGCAATGACGCTAATAGAAGGGGTGTTCGGCAGGTTGTCGCACAGTGATTCGGCAACGGCGACGCCAAATCCATCATCGGCACAAAGGCTGTTGCCATATCCAATTACAAGCCACTTCAACGTTTTAATTCATCCAATAAAGTGCCCGATGACGACCTCAGTTCAATATGCAAAGGCATTTGTCCGAAGGCATGAGTTGAGCAGCTCAAACAGGGGTCGTAGGCGCGAATGGCTGCTTCCACCCGATTGAGAATTCCTTCGGTAAATTTGCCACCTTTGATGAAAAAACGTGCTGTTTCAGTAATCTCACGATTCATTGCTAAATTGTTGTGTCCTGTCGCAATAATAAGGTCTGCATAGGTGATCAGTCCGTTTTTGTCGATTTTGTAATGATGCATCAAGGTGCCTCTAGGCGCTTCGGCTACACCAAAGCCCTCGTAAGCGTTGGGGCTTGCATGGGCTCTTACGTGGTCGTTTAAGATACTTTCGTCGGCAAGTATTTGTTCGATTTTTTCGAAGGCATAAAGTATTTCTATTAATCTTGCGTAGTGGTAGTAGAACGAGCTTCTAGAATTCGCTTGTTTGAATCGAGTCAAGGCTTTATCCGCACGCGGCGTCCCGCAACTTTGCGCATTATGCAAACGAGCTAGTGGACCGACTCTGTACATTCCGTTCGGAAAACCATGTGGTTTGTAATAGGGTGATTTGAGATAACTATTTGGTGTTATTTTTTCTTCTATGATGGAGCCGTAGTCCTCAGAGGCAAGCCCATTCACCACCGCATTGCCACTGCTATCCGTCAAACACAGGCTGCCATCGTAGGTTTCAAGTTGACCGTCTTTGCCTTGAAGGCTCATGTACATTGACTCGACTTTTGCAAATGCAGAAATTTCCACATCAAAGCGAGGCATTTGTTCGATAAACCATTGCAGGTTTTTCTCGGCGATAGCAATGGCATCTGGCAGCATTGCCTGGATTTCTTCGCGGTGCATTTTTGAGAGCGGCTTATTCACGCCTCCTGCGACAACCCAGCCTGGATGGATTTTTTTGTCGCCGAGCAATTCTATTATGGTCTGTCCAGTTTTTCTCAAATGGATACCATCGCGAATTAGCTCTGGCATGTTTTGCGCCAAACCGACGATATTTCTTTGTTTGGGATCACCATCCATGCCGAAGACAAAATCCGGTGAGGAAAGATAGAAAAAACTGAGTGCGTGTGATTGAGCGATCTGAGCAAGGTTGATGATTCTTCTAAGTTGCGCGGCAACCGGAGGAATCTGCACAGCCATCAACATATCGCATGCTTTTGCTGAGGCTATTAAGTGACTGACAGGACAAATACCGCAAATTCGTGACATAAGAGAAGGCATCTCAGCAAAAGGACGTCCTTCGGCAAACTTTTCAAAACCTCGAAGTTGTGTCACATGGAAAAAAGCGTTTTCAACTTCGCCGCAATCATCAAGATGGATTGTGATTTTTGCGTGTCCCTCGATGCGAGTAACAGGGTCTATGACTATTGTTTTGGACATTTTAATTTTATCTCTCTTATGCGCCAAATCGAGTGTGGGCGGTCACATCAGGCAATCGTCCGGCTAACAATTCTTGCAGTACATAAAAGATTGTGTCAGCTGAAGGCGGGCAACCTGGGACAAAGACATCAACTTTTACGGCTGTGTGAACCGGCTGTGCCCAGGTACAAAGCAAGGGTACGTCGGTTGGTTGCTTGGGCAGTCCATATGCGCTTACTCTCTCCAGGATGGCATTGACGCCGATTGGATTTCTCATGGAGGGGACGTTTGCTGTAACAGCGCAGTCACCTAATGAAACAAGAATTTTTGTGTGCTCACGGATTCGAAGAATTTTTTCTGCATCTCCTTCGCTGCTAATAGCACCTTCAACCAGTGTTATATCGACGAGTTCTGGAAATTCCTTAAAATCAACGAGAGGGCTGTACACAAGATCCACTTGTAAAAGCAGATCAAGCAGACGTTCATCCAGGTCGAGAAACGACATATGGCAGCCCGAGCAACCGTCCAGCCAAACAGTTGCGAATTTTTTTTTCTCATTCATCATGTTTTGACCTCAATTCCAGTCGATGCACAAGAAATTCGGTCTGCTTCGTCATTTCGCCTGCCCCTTTTCCATTTTCGAAAAGGGCGCCGGTCGGACAAACCTCAACGCATTTGCCACAGCTGGTGCAGCTTGATGCTTCGCCCCATGGTTCATGTAAGTCAGTGATCAGGCTAGATTCAATGCCACGCCCACTGACGTCCCAGGTGTGGGCCCCTTCTACTTCATCGCATACGCGCACGCAACGCGTGCATAAAATACAACGGTTTGGATCGAAGGTGAAAAGCTCGTGTGACGCATCAAGCGAGCGCGCCGGATATCGATATGGTAAGGAAATATGGTCAATTTTGAGTTCCTGGCTGACATCCTGCAGTTCGCAATTTCCGTTTGATACGCACACTGAACAGATGTGATTGCCCTCGGTGAAAAGCATCTCAACTATTGTTTGGCGGTACATGTTTAGTTTGTCTGTTTCAGTCTCTATCACCATGCCTTCGGCAATTCTTGAGACACAAGCGGGCTGAAGTTTGTTGCTCCCTTGCACCTCCACCAGGCAGAGCCTACATCCTCCCCAGGACGATAAACCATCGAGCTGACAGAGAGTAGGGATCTTGATTTCATGAGACTTCGCTACCTCGAGGATTGTTTCATCCTCTCTGGCGCTCACTTCGTGTCCATTAATGGTGAGAGTAACGACTCGCATATTAAGGTTTCTCCAAAAGTGATTTTTCGAATAATTGAGCTAAAGCGAGCATGTTGGTTTTCTCAAATCCTGACCAACGGGCGCGCAAACGCCTGCTAAACAGGTGCGGTTAATGATATGGGCAAGATATTCTCCACGGAAGAACTTGAGAGTGCTGAGCACCGGATTTGGTGCGCCCTGCCCGAGTCCGCAAAGACTGGTGTCTTTTACTACATCGCATAAAGTTTCTAGCTGGGCAAGGTCGGCAAGTGTCGCTTCGCCTTTGGTGATACGCTCTAAAATGGTATGCATATGAACCGTGCCGACGCGGCATGGAACGCATTTGCCACAAGATTCACTGGCGCAAAACTGCATGAAAAATTTAGCCACATCCACCATACATGATGTGTCATCCATGACGATCATGCCACCCGATCCCATAAAAGAGCCTAATGTTTGCAAAGACTCGTAATCAATAGGTGTATCGAGTAGTGTTTCGGGAATGCAACCACCGGCAGGACCACCAGTTTGCACCGCCTTGAACCGATGGCCGTCCGGAACACCGCCGCCAATATCGAAAATTACCTCTTTGAGACTGGTTCCTAAAGGTATTTCTATCAGTCCGGTGTTTTTGATCCGTCCGCTTAAGGCGAATGTCTTAGTCCCTTTACTTTTTTCTGTGCCTATAGAGCTATACCAATCGGCTCCATTGTTGATAATGGAGGCAATGGTGGCATGTGTTTCAACATTATTGATTAAAGTTGGGCAGCCCCAGAGACCTGACTCTGCTGGATATGGTGGACGAGGACAGGGCAGGCCGCGTCCGCCTTCAATTGATGAAATCAAAGCCGTCTCTTCACCGCAGACGAAAGCACCAGCACCAAGTCGTATTTCAAGATCGAAAGTAAATGCAGTGCCGCCAATATTGTTCCCCAGAAATCCATGCTGACGAGCGCTTACAATGGCTGCCTCAAGGCGTTTTACAGCTAGAGGATATTCCGCGCGCAAATAGACGTAACCTTTGCTAGCGCCAACAGCATAGGCTGCTATGGTCATGCCCTCGAGAACCTTGAAAGGATAATCTTCTAGCACACTGCGATTCATAAATGCGCCTGGGTCACCCTCGTCTGCATTGCATACGACATATTTTATGGCGCCTAGGGCCTTTGCGACTGTGCTCCACTTCAAACCCGTGGGATAACCAGCTCCTCCGCGTCCTCTCAAACCGCTTTTGCGAATTTCTTGTATGACTTGTTCTTTGGAAAATTCGTTTAAAACTCGAAAAAGTGCGGTATAACCGCCGGCTGCGATGTAATCTTCTATATGATTCGGATTGAGCAATCCGCGAAACTCAGTGACGATTCGTTTTTGTTTGGCAAAGAAATGAGAGCTCATATCGCAACTGAGTCGCTCAACGGTCGAATCGATTCTTTCAATGATCTCTTTTGCATCAGAGGGCTTAACACGCTCGTAGAGGCAGTCGTTGGGCTGTACAGAAACAAGCGGCGCTTGTGTGCAATTGCCTTGGCAACCTCCTTCGGTGACCAGATACTGATCATCTAAACCTCGAGCCTTCACTTCCGCTTCAAGACTATGTAATACGTCTGAACTTTGGCAGGATTGACAAGCCGTACCCATGCACACGAAAACACGGTGTTTAAATGCGGCTTGCTTTTGTAGCTCGCGTTCTTTTAATTCGGCGAGTTCTTCTTTATTTGTGCAAATAGTGTGGTTTGCAGTCATTTACTCAGTCCACTGCTTTAACTTGTCTTGAATCATTTGTGGCGTCAGATTTCCTATTACTTGTTCATCTAAAACGGCAGCAGGGGCTATGCCGCAGGCTCCCAAACACCTGGCCGTCAAAAGAGAAATTTTGTTATCGGCAGTGGTTTGACCCATTTGCACATGCGTCGTCTGTTCGACTGCCGAGAGTATTTTTGCCGCACCTTTTATGTAACAGGCCGTGCCAAGGCAAACAACGCATGTGTGTTCTCCTTGCGGCTTTAGCCTGAAAAGGTTATAGAAAGTCGCGACGCCATATACTTTGCTCAGAGGAACCGTCAGGCTTTTCGCCACGTATCTAAGTGCATATTCGTCGAGATAGCCAAACGATTGTTGTGCTGTGTGCAAAGTTTCGATTAGTGTTGAAGGTTTGTAACCGTGCTTACGCATGGTCGCATCGATCAGACGCCAGCGTTTGTCTGGCGATGGTGGTGCAAGCGGTGCCTTGGACGCTTCTTTCCCTAACAATGCAAACCTCTAGTTAATCCTTCTGTAGTCAATTTGACCATTGAACGATGCAGTGTAGCATCAGTTGAAAGATGGATATTGTCCTGCAATTTATCTTTCGAGGAGATATCTCAGATTGATTGCGTGTTGAAGACTTTGGCTAATTGTCAATTTTACGCATGCGTTGACGAATATGTTCTGCCCTTTCTTGCAGAGCCGCTACTTCTGATTGGCGGCCGTTGCGAGAAAGGATGTTGGCAGCGAGGTCGAGCACATCCGCGAGATCTGGATGCTGTCCACCTGTCGCCATTTCTAGTTTTTCAATGGCCTTCTCAATCAACTCGCCGGCTTCGTCGAGCTTGCCGCGTTCAGCCGCTAATGCAGACATGGCTGCCAGAATCTTAGGGTAAAGCTGATTGTCGCTACCGAAATCTGAACAAAGACAAATAGCTCGGTTTAAGCATTTTTCAGCATCGTCCAAATGTCCTTCCCGGCATTGGACAATCCCTAAATTTTTCAGAGCTTCAACATGTGCCGGCGCAGTCGGGGCTTGCAAACGTTCCAGAGTGCGAAGGGCTTCTTTAAGCAAACTTTCTGCTTGGCCTAAACCCCCCGTTTTGAAATAAAGCATAGCAAGTTCGCTCATATCGATTGCAACGTCATAGCCATGCTGTCCTGTATGAATTTGATCGAAACGGAGTACTTCTTTAAAAGTCGATTCTGCGTCTTCCAACATCCCGAGTTTGAGTTCGCATTGAGCAACTCGCAATAGAGTGCAGGCCCTGAGCTCATCTCCAAGGTTTAGGTCGTCTACTTTTGACATGGCTTTTCGGAAATTCCGTGAGGCCGCCTTGAAGAAGCCATTTTTGAAGGCTAAGCGACCCATCTCCATGTGCGCATTCCAATCTTTCCGGCCGGCGCTCGATAGATCTACTGTCGAAGCGTCTGTGCATTGCATATGAGTCTCCTCTTCTCGCGACATAATTTATCCCCATTCTAGATATCATGCATTGTTCTAAATGCGTATCATCCGTGAGTAGTATTTTTTTGTGAGATTGAACGGTGCGATCTTTAAGTGAAGAGTCGCGAGGGCAGTGTGTAGCGTCGTTCGATTAACTCTTTAATTAGACTTCGGCTTTCCCTTGCACCGATGTGTGTATTTCTTTCCACTTTGCGAGTCTCGCTCGCAAGGGTGCTGTCATGAATGACATTGTCAAACCAGTTTGAGTAATCGCCATTTCTCAAGTGAAATAACCAGGTTGATTCGTCAAGGCCCTCAGCCACTTGCATAAACAGAATCAGATTCTGCACTTTGATATTCAGGCGCTTATCTGCTCCTGTGAAGTAGAAGCTTCTTTCTTTGCCGACGTCCCCGTATGCATATTTGCGAGCATGACGTTTTCGTTCATGCGCTGAGCAGGCGATCTTTAAGAGTAGGGGCTCTCCATAATTGTGTCGAAACCAGGCGATTGCTTCTCCCCAACCGAGCGTATTCTTGGGGACGTTTGGTGGGCTCTGGTTAACCGTTTCGGCAAGGTAGGACAAGGTTGAAGCCGGGTCTTGACCAACGGCTATAGCCAGGTCTACTGAGGAAAGGACAGACGAAGAGATCTCGCGAGGATCTATTGTGACGAGGATATTGGCTCCGCCACCTTCCCAGGCCGGTTTGATTGTTTCATCCCAGTAAGGATGCAACACATGATGTGCCTCGTCAATTATTATCCAATGGGGATGTCCGAGAGTTTGGCGCATTTTTTGCAGCTCAAAAAGTAAGCGAGCGACAAAACTTGGACGATCAGAAAATGCCAGACCAAGCATATTAACAACTACGCTTTCTTCTGGATTTTCGAGCGCTAGCAGTATGTCGTCTATGTCGGGTGGATAGTGACTGTTTCCGATCGTCAGGGCATCTGAGGTGCGGTCGTGATCCCCTTCAGGATCGATTGCGCAATATTGATAGCCATTTTCTGCAAATTGTTTTATCAGTGAGCGACAGATTGTAGATTTGCCACTTTGAGAAGGTCCAGCCAGCAGAATCGTAATATTGTCAGAGCTAAATGTTACTGACTCACCACCTGCCGTTGTGCCAAGAAGAAGATCGTGTCGTGTAATGGAATGATCGGACAGTTTGTTTGTTAGCAAGTCTTCGATCAATTCGATAACACCAAAGCCATGGTCAGATTTGGTTGCTAAATCAGCTTGCGATTTCAGTACAGGAAGAGCATTGGCGACGGCAGCAGAGCACTCGCACAGATTCAAGAAGGCAATGTCATTTTCGGCATCACCGACGCCGATGACGTTGTGGCGGGATAAACCGAGCTGACGCAAAGCCGCTGTCAGTCCGCTTGCTTTATTGATACCAGGTGGTAACACCATAACGGCACGCTTATTAAAAGTAATTTGCCAGTCGGAGCCAAGCTCCTGAATAACTTCAAGGACTCTCTCTTCATTTGGGCGCCATGTTGCAATAATTGAGCGCCCCAGTTCTATCGGTGTTACGCCTTTTGCTTGAATCGCTTGAACTAAGTCTTGTGTAGGAGGTGGTGCAAGCATCTTTATCGCCTTTGTTGATGGCGTATAGAGAAGGGCTCCATTCTCACAAACCGCAACGTCAAAGATGTCCACTGCTTGAAAAACTTTAAGGAGCTCTTCCAATCTACGTCCAGTCACCAGAATGAGGCGTCGTCCAGAACGAACCACTTCCCGTAACGCCAAGATTACATCTTCAGCTACATGCCCATCGTTGGCGAGGGTTCCGTCATAGTCAAATGCTATTGCCAGGTATCTTGACGTCTGTTTTGGTAAGGCATTTGTGATGGAATTGATCATTTCACAAACCTCTTGTGCTGTGGGCTCTGCGCATGTCGTCGTTGATTCAGCTTAGCCGAGGCATCGACTAACGCCCTCCATCGTTTGGCTCATAAAATTAACTCGAATCATGACTAGTCCGCTCGATGGATGATTTGTAGGCAGCGAACAAGAACAATGGTGCTAGTGTAAGGCTAATTCAGAAGCTTGGTCTGTTCGAATTAAAGGCACTGTCCTGGATGTGGGCTTCAGGTGATCTTGAACTTTGCAAGCAGAGGGCTCTTTCTATAAATCCGCGATTGCGCATCATTACTTTGTCGGCCACTACTGGCAATGGTATGAAGGAGTGGTTGTTATGGTTGCAACTTGGACGTTGACTTTAGTATTGGCGAATTATTCATCAGAGATAGACCTCTAGAGCGATGAAACCATGTCGCTTATTTAGACACAATGGAAACACTCACCCTTTCAGTGAACACGATGAAGCTCAAGTATCCACACGCACGTTTAGCTGTATATAACCAGTTGCTCTTGGGGCGAACCTGTGCTGAAGCTATCTGCGCTGCTGCACAAGAGTTTGGTTTGCGGCTCACGTCTGAACCTGTTGTTTTGCCCGGAAAAATGGCGGAAATGAATTGCGAAGCGCTGGTTACTGCTCGTCGAATTTTTTCGGAACAAAAGCCGGAGAGTCTAAAACAGCTCTCTGCTCGGCTAACGTCATTGCTGGAGCAGTATCAAGCCGAGAATGAAAAATCAGCAAGAACAGTTGGGGCAAGCAGTAGTTGGATCACTTGCCGCGCATCAAATTGCTCTGGTTCAGCTCCAGTGGTCCTGGATCTCGTGTTGCAATGTCTCGATGAAGCGGGCACCTCACTGCCAAATAGTCGGTCATCCCTATGAATTAGTCATTTCTCTGGTCAGAACATTCGCCGGCGATTAATCAACCTGCTGACTGATGTCCTGATTCTTGGTCTATGCGAATCTTAAAGAGTCGATTCCTCAGATACACCCTAGGAACGACATCGTTTGCCAGTTCATAACTAAGCGAGGACGAGATATGTCAAACGCAACTGCACTGAATAATTTTGAACATTCTGATAACCTTTGCGAATCATCCAAGTCAGCCGATATCTTAGCTAGCGAACAACAGTTAGCATTGCTCATGACTGGCTGGATTTCACTGGGTATCATCCTTGGTGGCACGGTGGCTTTCTTCAGCTTGGAAGGTGCAGTGACACCATTTTTGCAAAGCACTATCATGATGTGTACTGTCGCCGGTGCGACCGTGGGGGCGGCTGTCGGACAGCTTGTTGCTGGTTTAACACATGTCATCTTTTACGGCGGTCTCGACGAATGACTCTCAGCACATAGTTACAGTAATACCTTGCTTCTTCTCATTAAACAGGTGATTTTATGTCGTGTCGAAATTATTTATTGGCCCTTGATGGTTCCAGAGAATCTTTGTCAGCAACAAATATCGCCCTATCACTAAGCGAATATGAACACGCCAAACTGACAGCGATATCTGTAATTGATACTAAATCGATCTGGGCATTGTTAGAATGCGGAGCTCCTGGCTTGATTGGCAGCGGGCCATACGTAAATGCATTTGAACAGATCAAGGCTTCCCTGCGTTCGATTTCGGAAGCTCTATTATCTTCATTCGAAACTCGAGCACAGGCATCTCAGACTGCACCTGAATGCACAATCGTCGAGGGTGATCCAGTGCATGAAATTTTCGAGAGGTCTAGCAACTACAATCTCATAATTACAGGTCGCCGTCACAATCTGCACGGTCACTCCAAAAACGGTTCGTATTATCGTAGCAGTCTAACAAAGCGATTGGCAGCTGTGTGCGCATGCCCATTACTTATTGTGGCATCCGAGAAGAACATCCAAAAGGCGCGTCTAATTGTTGACGTTGCGACTTTTAATGCAGAATTGATGGCGGAATTTTGCAGTTTAGCGAAGTCTGCAAAATTGCTTCCAGAGATTTTTTGTGTTGGCGAAGATTTGAACGTTGATAATTTGGTGCGAGGCGTAAAAAAAGTTGTAGACAGTACAGTTAAAGTGCTGTGCTCCGATGGCACAGATGGCGATGAACCTTTTGCTGTCGCTGTTGATGTCTCTGCTGATACAGTTTTGGTTATTCCAACGGCTCAAACGCTTGAGGGACGGGTGACGTCTGGAGGTATGTTGGTTCACGACTTGTTTGGTATTACGTCGCCAGCCTCTATATTGCTTTTACCTCCAGGCTTCGCCAAAAGCAATATGAGAGAGAACGAAAAAGAACTTTCAGCGAGTAAGTAAATCAAATTGAGTTTGGTAGCTCGAAGAAAAATGTACTTCCTTCTCCAAAAGTGCTTTCGCACCAGATTCTGCCGCTATGACTTTCTATAATTCGTCGGCATAGATAAAGTCCCAGTCCCGTGCTTGCATAATAGCGTCCGGTTGACTCGCCCTGCCAGAAACGTTGAAACAATTTGGCTTTGTGTTCTGGCAGAATACCTTGGCCTGTGTCCGTCACGGACACAATTGAACGATTGTCGTCCTGGGACATAGAGACGGTGATTGTGCCACCATCAGGAGTGAATTTAAGAGAATTATCAATGAGGTTTTGAATTACCCGACGAATCTCATCATCATCGCAACGGACTTCCGATGAGTTTTCCGGCAGAACACATTTTAGCTCGATCTGCTTGCTCTGAGCTAGAGGCATAATTTCGGCAACCATTTGCGCCACAAGCGAAGAAAGGTTGCACCGGTGGAGCTGTAGTTTTTTGACACCGCTATCAAATTGGTAAACATCGAGCAAAGTCTGTACTAGACTGTAGAGTGAGGTATTGCTCTGCAGCATGATGTCGAGAATCTCTCGTTGCGATTCGGTGATCTCTCCAAAATCTCCTTCCAACAAAAATCTTATCGTACGATTAGTAGCTAGCACTGGCGTTTTTAAGTCATGAGTCAAAGTGGCAACAAAGTCCTCGCGCTGCTGCTGCAATATGACCCTATCGGTCGTATTGGCAAAAATTGCTATCAGACCCGTGATTTTAGTTTTCTCCTTTACCGGCCAGGTTGACCAGTCCCAGTAATTTTCGTCTGGAGTTGAGGGGTCGAATTGCAACATGTCGGCTGAACGAGTACATGCCACGCCTGTCGTCAGTACTTCTTCAAAAAGAGAGCGGTTAAGAGCTGGCGCGATGTCAAAAAGTGATTGACCGATGATAGCCGAGCGATCATTCTGTTTGACGAACTCCACAAATTGGCCGTTGCACGCGACGCATTTAAGCTCTTCGTTAACATTGACTATGCCGATTGGAGCGTTGCCCAGAATAGATTGAGTGACCTTTCGCTCGGTTTCCAAATCGTGGATTGCGTCTCTGTGCTTCCTAATTGATGCTTCCTTCTCGTGAATGTAACAATCAATTGCTAGCCCCATGTCCAAGAAAATCAGCTTCATTAAGGCTGAGACGGCAAAATTATATTCACTCGGTGAGTTAACAAAGCGCTCACTCAATCGAGGCAGAAACCAGTTGAAAATACGGTTGTAGGCGCCTAAATACCACTTTGGATCAAGCTCAATTCGCTGATGAGTGGAGCCCACCCGCAGCCTATCCGCCACATAGTCAGAGTCGTAATTGCCTTTGGTTAATCGAGTGAAGTATTTGGCTTGAGCGCCCTGCGCACGCTTAAGCGTCATTTCATCCGGAAAAAAACTACGCGTTTCTTCAAATGAGAGAAAATGCGCATACATGTTTTCAATCAAGTTTTCAATCTGGCCCGTTAAAAGCGGGTCAATTGTTTCTTTAATGACTTTTTCGTCGGCTTCTCCAAATTCCAACCATTGCTTGCGTTGAATTATCTCGGCCTCGCTCAATCCATACACAGTGTCAGAATCAGGCATCAGTCATTCACCTCACTATTGGAAAGGGCTCCCCGGTCATCAAGTCGATCGTGCACACTGTACTACGTTAGCCAGCGCATGCGAAAATAGCTTATAATCAAACCATTCCGGTTGTCATTTTGAAGTGCCTGAAACACAAATTAGTGAAAGTGTAAGAATGATCAATGTATTGCTTGTAGAAGACCACGCTCTGACGCGAATTGGCCTAAAAACGGTTATAAAGAGAACTGACGATATCAATGTCATTGGCGAGGCAACTAACGGCCTCGAAGCTATCGAGATGGCTGAAAGTCTCATGCCCGATGTAATTTTGATGGACGTTGGCATGCCGAAGATGAACGGTATACAAGCAGCGAAAGCAATTGTTGAAAAAAATCCACAAGTTCGCATAATAATGCTTACTCAGCACGACAATGATCGCGACATCATGGCTTCCCTTGCGTCCGGAGCCTCGGGGTACTGCCTCAAGGATGTGGAGCCAGAAAGACTTTTCGTGGCTATTCGCGCTGTCAGCGCCGGTGACGCCTGGTTGGATGAATCTATAGCTGCAAAAGTTTTACGACTCTATTCAACAACGACTGAAGCAGCAACGATTGAGCCGGTGATGACCGAAGCAGTCTTGAGCGAATCATCAATGAAAAATCCAGCTCCAGTAGCTCAGACGACGACTGCTAAAACATTTGATCGGCCAGCCCCAGAAGCTTTGTCACCGAGAGAAACTGAAGTCTTGACGCTAATTGTCGAAGGACTTTCTAATCAAGGCATAGCTGACAAACTCATAATTTCTTTGCCAACTGCTAAAACACACGTTCGCAATATCCTCAACAAATTGTCGGTTGACGACCGTACACAAGCTGCCGTTCACGCTATGAGACGTGGACTGATTTAGCCTTTGTCAGTGGATTGCTGCAATAGAATTGTCTAGTGAACGAGCCGATCTGTGTTTTGGTGGGCTAATTATTGCCACTGAACACGGTGCCTGCATCGCTACAGCCTTGGAAACGCTTGCAATTGCACAGTCATGAATACCATTGCGCTTACGGTAACCCATTACAATCATATCAGCTTCCCAATTATTCGCCATGGTGACTATTTCTAAAACGGTTTCTCCACTGACAATTTTCCAGCTAATTTCAGCTGCTGGTAATAATGCAGTCAAACGTTTTACTAGCACCGCAATCAAACTTTCAGCAGAAGACCGTGTTAAGCCTGCAGTTTTGTCATTGGTGGTATCGTCTACGACATGAATCAAGGCGAAACTAGGATGTGGGGGCCAGCGGTAATTGCAGACAAAATCTACGATGAGTTTGGCGTCGTCACTGCTATAAACGGGCAACAAAATTTTCATATCAATCGCTCCTATTCTTCTCAATTATTGTCCAACTGATCGCGTGGTCATTTATCCTCCTTAAGATCCATTATTCAGGCGAATAGGCAGGAAGATATTGGGCAAGTTCAGCCTGAAGAAGGATGAGGGATCATCCTGTTCAGTACAGAATGGAGTTAGCGGGAACTCGGGAGAGCAGGACATGTTACACAGAAAGTTGCGATTAATAGGTTATCTGCGAACTGGGGGCAGCCCGGTGAGTGTGCGCGAACAGCGAAATATGATCCGTGAATATTGCCTGATGAACGAGCACCATCTGATCGGTTTCACGGAAGTGGATTCCGACAGACCTTCATTCGGACTACAGGAAGCCCTTAATGGACTGAAAAAAAACGACGGTATAATCGCTACTGCTCTGGATCAATTTGTTTGTCACCCGAGTGACCGTTTGACAGATCTGCGCCCGCTGGTAGAAAGATTATTTCATTCCGGCAAAGTGTTAATTACTCTGAGCGACGGCGTCGAGACAGTCACCCCTGCTGGACAGCTGAGCTTAATTGAAATGATCAATGAATGGTCGGGACACGAAGCCATTTCGCCCATCACGAGAGGCCAAGCTGAGTCGACTATTGCCCACAACTATTGACTAAAAAGGCACACACTATTTTCACGGAGTAACTGGCTCAGAAGTGATATTTGTCATGCTCCACTCGTTCTGCTTCACCAAGACTGCGCAACAATCTTTGAATGAGAATTGTGAGCTCAGTAACAATGGGCGTGGCAGCACATAATACGGATGGAGTACCATAACGAATCCACATTTTAGTGCGTGTGCTTTCATCAACCTCAGCCTGGATGATGAACACAACTTCTGGGTATGAGGAATTTTTGACGCTTCCTACGGCGTCCATCATTACCGCCAGCTGATTTCCAAAACTGACTGCTGAATCCTCGGTGTTTAACCAAAACCCGTTGTGCTCTTTTATGCCTTTGTCACAAATGGCAATGACCTGCGCAGGGCTCAAATACGAGTAGTAATAGCTAGAGGGCTGTTCACCGTCTGCGAGTTTTTTGCAGATTTGTTGACAGTCCTGACATTGCTTCTCCATGCTTCAATTACCTGTGAATCTCTCGAAGAGACCGGCTGCATCTAGGTTCGTGCCATTGGTTCTGCAGTGATTAAGGCAGCCTTTGACATGTCATCCAGCGAGGCAGAAGCTGTGGATTTCAGCCGTACAATTTCTACAGAACAAATAGCATGCCGCGCGACAGAGCGAGAGAGACGTCCAGGAAGCAAACGATTGGGATTAGCTCCGTGAGCTCCTACAATAATTTTATCCGGCATCCATTGAGTAGCCGCCTCGAGAATTTCTATAGCGGCTGCTCCTTCGCGTAATTCTGTGTGCACTTGGGCATCTCGCAGACATTCGATTAGCCGTGTTCTTGCCAATGACAATATCTTTTCAGCGTGTTTGCGTTTTTGAGATTCGATTTGCTTCGCACATGCATTGACGATTGGGGAATTTTGAGCATCGTTGGGAATTGGCTCAACGACTGTCAATACCTTAAATTGAGCGTCATTTGGCCAGCAAGACCTGGTCACAGAATCGATGATCTCTTGCCAATTATTGGTTTGATCAACCGCAACTATTATTTTCATCGAAAACTCCCAATCAGCTCATTGTTGAAGCAGACATTTTTTCATCGATCAGCGTGGCATGTTTATGATTGTCTCTAACTATCTCTACCGAGCAGTGTGCATTGACCACAACCTTTTCTGCAACGCTGCCAAGCATGAATTTTTTCAATCCTCTACGCCCATGCGAGCCGACAACGATTAGATCAGCTCCCCACTCGCCAGCTTTTTGCACGATTCCTTCTGGCACTGAACCTTCCAGGACGTCGCCAGAGACGCCATCTGAGTCTGCTATCAGTTTGAGTTTGGAGACTTTTTCAGCAACCATTTCTCTTGCATGTTTTAGTCTTTGGTGTTCGGCCTCAAGCATTGATTCAATTGGATAAACGGCAGCGAAATCGTAGTGCGAGATGAGGGGCTCGACCATCGACAAGACTTTGAACTCGCTACCAGCTGGCCAGGTGCGTTGCAGTACCGAATCAAAGGCAAAAAGTGAACAAGGAGAGTCATCGATAGCAATCAAGATTTTCATGTTGTCCTCACCAGAGTAGATATAAACATTGTGCTACCGAGACACTAAATTTTCATCAATCGAAAGGGCTAAGATCAAAATTGTCGTTATCATTCGTAGGGACGAAGGCGCGATGTCTCTGCTAACGACTGTATTGCAAGCAGTCACTGCCAGATATCCTCTTCGTTGCGCAGCAAATATGCTTCGAAACTGAAAAATATGTTGCCGATTCCTGTTAGCAAAAGAGCTACAGAACTGATGTAGGATGAAATTGGATCCTCCGCATTGCAGTCCGAGTTGTATTGCAAAGTAGAGATAATGATAAGACTTATTCCTAAAATGCCAAAGAATATATAGACCGCTTTCTTTGCGTCGTGAAGGGAAAAGTACATGACAAACGTGCCTTCTTTGTGATGCTTTAAAGATAGCGAAATCGTTGTTCTATTTATTCGGCCAATCGAACGATCTTTTTACGATGACAGTTAAGCATGCGCTAAACTTTGTCGATTTTCGCTGTCTGCCACCATTAACAGTGTCTTGATCACCGCGTCTTCGCTGAGAGAGATACTATCAATCCCGCAATCAATCAAGAACTTTGTAAATTCGGGATAATCACTGGGTGCCTGCCCGCAGATGCCGATCTTTCTCTTGTAAAGGTGCGCACCATCGATTGCTTGTTTAATTGCCCGCAAAACAGCCTCGTTCCTTTCATCGAAAAGGTCACTGAGTATTTCAGAATCGCGGTCTACACCCAATATAAGCTGCGTAAGGTCGTTCGAGCCAATGGAGAAGCCATCGAAGATTTGAGCAAAGCGGTCGATCAAAAGAACGTTAGAAGGCAATTCGCACATTACGTATAGTTCTAACCCTTCCTCGTGCTGAACCAATCCATGACTTTCCATCTCGGCAATTACATGTTTCGCCTCATCAACTGTGCGACAAAATGGAATCATCACCTTTAGATTGGTTAAACCCATTTCTTTGCGTACCATTTGCAGAGCCTGACATTCAAGAGCAAAGCCGTCGCGATAGAGCTCGCTGTAATAGCGTGAAGCACCTCTAAAACCAATCATTGGATTATCTTCTGTCGGTTCGAATTGCCTACCTCCAATGAGGTTTGCGTACTCATTTGTTTTGAAATCGGAAAGGCGCACTATGACATCACGGGGATAAAAAGCGGCGGCAATCGTACCGATTCCTTGAGCTAGTTTATGAACAAAGTACGATTCTTTGCTAGCGTATCCGCGAGTTAGGCGTTCAATTTCTTTGATGGCGTCAGTATCTTTCAGCTCGTTGAATCTGGTCAGCGCCAACGGATGTACCTTCACCTCGTTGGCAATGATGAATTCCTCACGAGCGAGTCCTACTCCGGCGACGGGTAATTGCGACAGCTTAAAGGCATGTTCGGGGTTTGCTGAATTAACCATGATTTTTGTGCGCGTCAGAGGCAACCCACTAACAACGATCTCATCGCGAGAGTATTTGAGGATACCTGCATATACCTTCCCGACGGCTCCTTCTGCGCAGCAAACCGTTACTGATTGTCCAGTCGTGAGAGCTTCAGTGGCATTTGTGGTACCGACAATACAAGGGACCCCCAATTCTCTGCTGACAATGGCTGCGTGGCAGGTTCGACCTCCGCGGCTGGTGACTATGGCGCCTGCTCTCTTCATTACTGGTTCCCAATCAGGATCAGTCATTTCTGCAACTAGCACATCGCCGTCTTCAAATTGCGAGAGGTCTTCCAGCGAACTGATCACACGCGCTGTGCCAGTACCAATCTGTTCACCTATAGAACGACCTTTCAAAAGAACTTCGCTTGTTCCTTTTAGAGTGTAAGAGATTAAATTGTCTTTTGACTTTCGCGATTGCACTGTTTCTGGGCGAGCTTGAACTATGAACAATTCTTGCGACTGGCCATCTTTGGCCCACTCGATATCCATGGGTGTATCGTGCCCATAGCGCTGCGAATAATGTTTCTCGATAGCACATGCCCAGCGGGCAAGTTGGACCACTTCAGTATTGTTCAAGCTATAACGTATAGACTGTTCTTCTGGCACAGAAATAGTTTTAGTCGTTCCGCGTGAATTTTTGTCGTAAATAATAGACGTCTGTTTTGCACCGCATTTAGTGCGAATTATCGGACAGAACGCGTAATCTAAGGTTGGCTTGTATACCAGGAATTCGTCAGGATCTACAAGACCACCGACAACACTCTCACCCAGTCCGTAAGCGGAAGTAACCAAGACGACATTGCGAAAGCCACTTTCGGGATCAAGTGTAAAAATTACTCCCGAGCTTGCCAGATCTGAGCGTACCATCTGTTGAACGCCGATAGAAAGCTTGACTGATAAATGGTCAAAGCCATTGTCAATGCGATAAACGATCGCTCGGTCGGTAAATAGCGATGCGAAACAGTTCAGACATGAGTCAAGCAGTTGCGCTTCACCGCAGACATTGACAAAAGACTCCTGTTGACCGGCAAAGGAGGCGTTTGGCAAATCTTCAGCAGTGGCGCTCGAACGCACTGCCACGTCGCAACGTCCTTCCCAGCCGTCAATGAGCTGTTTGTAGGCGGACTTTATTTGTTCTGCTACTTGAGGTGGCAAGCCAGCATTTTTAATCAGGTCTCTCGCCTCTTGTGCTCGCGTTCTCAAAGAGTCGATATTATTCTTGTCGACATTCTCGAGTACCTTGTATAAACGCTCTTTGATTTTTCCCTCGTTCAATAACGCATCATAAGCTTCGGACGTAATGGCAAATCCCGGTGGCACATTGATACCGTTTCGTTCCATTGCTTGCGTCAGCTCACCAAGAGATGCATTTTTACCGCCCACCAGTGCAACGTCACTAAGATTGATCTGATTAAAGAAACGTATGTAATCTGTCATTGTGCCCTCTATGTTCTGGTTGAATTCATTATTCAAGCGTCGATGGTGACACTTCTTTCCAGGAGCCACCAATGTGAATATTAACGCCAGTGCTTTTGAACCAACATCGTCCGCAGTGTCTACCTGCGTCGTAATTGCTGATCCTTTGCCTGTCTATGTCGTCTGATCGGATGATTGATGTAAGGGAAAAGTCAATCTGCTGAATGATGTTCGTTATCGCTGACTGAGTGACAATGGTTTGAGCCGCTAAACGATTCGCTACTGCAAATGCGCGCTTTCTAAAACACCACAGGTCGAATTCTGCAATGGGCTTTAAACAATGAATATCTTGATAGCACTGTCTGACCGATATTTTGGAGACGCAATCGTTGATTTTATGCGGAGTCGTAAGTGGCCGGCTGAGACCCGCGTTCTGGTGATGTGTGTAGTTGAGCCTGTTGATGCAACGCCTGATTGGAAAGACAAATTTGTCGCTCGGCAGGTCAAACTTCTCGAAGACATTGTCTATGAATTGAAGCTTCACAATCCAGAACTCAGCGTCGAAAAAGCTTTAACTTCTGGAAAAGCATCATCATCGATTTTGAGTCAAGCGAAAGAAGCGAATGCCGATTTGATCGTCATGGGCTCTCATGGACGTAAAGGTCTCGAGCGATTGCTTTTGGGTAGCGTCGCTCTAGCTGTGACCGCTAAAGCGGATTGTTCTGTGGCTATCGTCAAACCATCGCAATTAAGCTATTTAGACGTTTCTATTACAGAAGAGGATATGCCACAGTCAGTTTGTGAGATAAACACGGGCGAAGCTTTGCCAGCGGAGAGCAAATAAATTCCCTAAATTCAGCAATGTATAATGTTGCAAATACCGTTTTAAAGGTCACACAATTTGCGTCGGCGTTTGAATGTTTTTGTAGCTTCTATTATGCTCATGGCGAGCGCTGCAAACTCAGCTACATCCCATAAATAGCCAGCTTCAATCGAGATCATTCGAGGGTGAGCGTAATTTCTAGTATGCCAGCAGAATCTTGTTTGTATTTGATGGGCAGTCCCGCACGACGCAAGACATCGCGCATGCGTCGGTTATCCGGCATGACATAAGCCACGAATCTCTCGATCCGATTGGCTCTACCTATAACGATCAGGTGCTTCATTAGAATGGTACCTATACCGAGCCCCTGATACTCGTCGTCGACGGTGAAAGCGAGTTCAGCTTTGTTTTCCTTTGGCACTTTATCGGGAATGATATAACGCCCAACGCCGACCGGGCGTTCACCAGCTGGAGTATCTAACGATGCCACTAATGCAACGTGATTGACGAAATCTACTTCGGTGAAATATTTTAGTTCATTGTCTGTCAGCTCTGACTTGAATGTGAAAAAACGAGCATAGATAGATTCTTTGCTCAGGTGATGCATGCCTTCTTGTAGCATTTCTTTGTCATCACTGCGAATGCCACGTATCGTCAACATTCGTCCATCAAGGGTTTCTTCACGAACGCAATAATCTTTCGCCTTGATGGTAGCAATCATCTTCGGCTTTAGCGCCGGCAATGATTCGATTTCAAGCGCGACGGCCGTAAATGCTTGCGGTGGGAGGACTGATTTGCGGATCGTGTCTGTCATCGGTCCTCCGTAATGATGTTTGCCACCGATTATTCAGGCGGGCTCTATGCAAAGAACTCTTTTGCCTATACTCGCATAACTCTTGTGTTCTTGCATCATTCAAGCGATGTAGGAGCTTGGGTCACCAAAGTATGTCGATATATGTGAATCGGCCTTGAGGCCGATTTAATGGAGGACTGCATGAACTAAAGTGTGGTGTATAGTCGCGTTTCGTCTTGGATGTCAAAGTGCTAAAAACAGGTTTCAGTCGCAGTCTAATGATTGCCATGCTAACAACGTGCTCCTTTGTGACTGTCACGTCTGTCACTGGACTTCCTGGCTCTCAATCGATTTTCATCAACCCTACGCTTTACAAGGCTGACAGCAGCACTCCTACTAGCAGTGCCGGGCGCATGGCTTATGAAAGAGAGAACTGCGCGAGCTGCCATTCTATTGCCGGAGCCGGCGGGTGTCTTGCTCCGCCCTTCGATGGTATTGGCGCTCACCGCAGCCGAGCATTTATTTTGGCCAGAATCACTAACTCAGCAGCTGAAGTGAAGCAATTCAGGCATCTGTATCCAGGTCAAGAATTGTTGGAACATCCAAGACTGGTGCCTCGTGAGGCACGCCTTATCACCTCTTATCTAATGACCATTCCCGAGTCTGACGCAGGGTATCGAGTGCTTAAACACAGTATCGTAAATGGTGCTGAGGAAGCCGAACAGAATGAATCGAAAAATTCAAACCGTAATGGCGAGAGTAAAATAGAAGACATCGAAAAAGGAAAATCGGCTTTTATGTCGCATGGGTGTCTCTCTTGTCACTCAGTAGGAAATCTTGGCGGACATTTTGCTCCTGCTCTTGATGGCGAGAGCAACCGGCGTAATCGGTCATATGTGCAAGAGCGAATTACCAATTCCGAATTTTTCATTCAAAAAATGCCTGACGAATATGGCGAGCGTGGGACGGTGATGCCACCTTCCAATCTCACAAAGAGCGACATAAAGCAGGTCACAGATTTCATCATGTCTCTTCCTGACAAAAATCAGAAAACGGAGTAAATCTGAATTGACGGATGATTCGTCGAAAGAACGATGTGGTAACTCACTACTTTTTGCATAATTTATATTGGAGTCCGTGTTACACAGTTTCGTGTCGTATCAAGGACCTTATAATTATTCTTCTTGCAGGTGATTGAAATGGCTAAATTCGTTATTCGAAAAAATGAGTCTTCGCAATATTGGTTCGTGCTCAAATCTGACAATAATAAAATTGTCTTGCAATCTCAAATGTATACGACTAAGCAGCATGCTGAAAACGGCATTAGAGCTATCAAGGACGAGGCACAGGACGCGTCAGTTGATGACCGGACTGGTGAACATTATCATATGCATGAGCCAGTCGAGCACTATAGCCAGCAACCATAAGTTTAGGTAAATGGTTATTGCAGTCAGTCAAAGTTAAGTCGAAGAAAAAGCGCAGCCTGAATCGAGGATGCGCTTTTTTTGTTTTCTAACGATCTAACTTTTTAACCAGCTTTGACGGTTACTTTTTGTTGTTGCTCCAAGGCACTAAGAGTTTTCGGTAGTGATATCGTGAGCACGCCGTTTTTGAAGGTCGCGTCCACTTTATCTTTATCTATCTCGCAAGGCATTGGGATGACACGACGAAAATAACCATATTCACGCTCCATGCGGTAATAGCCTTTTTCTTTCTCTTCTTTTTCAGCTTTCTTCTCGCCAGAGATACTGAGGTAATTTGGAGTTGCTGTTATTTCCAGATCTTGTAATTCTACGCCAGGCACTTCGGCTGTGACAATGATTTTATGGTCAGCATCTTTGACGTCAATTTTGGCTTCACAGCCGGCAAATCCATCTTTACCTTCATTGTGAAACAGTCCAAATCCCTGGCCAAAATCGTCAAATAATTTGTTCATTTCGTGTTGAAATCGATGCGCAAGAGATGAGCGACTATGCGTAACGTGACCATTCGATGTTTTTTCTTTTGTGGCAATTGCATTCTTCATTTGAAAGCCTCTGTAGTTTAAATTTGTAATTACGCAGGAGCTCGAATGCTCTGTCTTCTGCATGAACTCCAACTCGTTTAGTTTGACCGCTTGGGCGTTGCTTGTTATCAATCGTGCGGCCGATCAGTAGGAGGGAATGCAATAATCCATCCGCAAATAGTCTTGGTACCGTTTGTATTGTTATGCTCAATCTTTTGATTGATGTGCCGGCGCAACCTAATATCGATAATGGTGTCTGTATCCTCACATCGTTAGCACTCTTCAAAATGCAGGTAACTTTTAAAATGACCACTCAAATAAAGCGAATGCATCTTGTTGGTCAAACCACTGGCGTTTCAATCGCCGTGCTGCTTTTCGGTATTTTTAATGCAGCGTTAGCAGGGGAAATGAGAAACGAGTTTGGACTAACTGCACCAAATGAAATCTCAGCAATGCTTCCAAAGACTGAATATCGCTACGCTTCTCCAAGCAATGACTGGATACAAATCCCCAAGTGGCTTACCGGCACCTGGTGTGAATATCTAAATGCACCAATTGAGACGGAAGTGGATTCTCAAGTCGCCAATAAAGGGCTGCCAGGCAAACCATCAGAAATAAGAATTCTTGATTTCGGTATGAAGATCGATAAGAGTGGGACATTTTGGCAATATGCAGGCGTACCCTGGCAGCGTCAGATCGAGCGGTCTGGGTCAATAGAGAGACAAACAGTCGACCTATTTAAGCAAGTAGCTTCATTACAAAATGGTTTTTCGATTTTGTCCACAGCTGAAGTGGTCGTAAGCGATGCTCGCACGGGAACAGAGAAAGAGAAATTTCGGCAAAAAGTATTGAGTACCTATCTGCCAATTGCCGATGGCAAAATTCGTATCCACACAACAACGTATCGTTATAACCTGGATAATACGCTGGTCAGTCGTACAGAGCAATCTGGTAGCGGTGTTCGCCTGACAGAGTTTATTCCTTCTGATAGCGAAGAGTTAGAGCGAAAGTTTCAGCAGTTTTTGCAGAAGTAAATCAGAATCAACAAGTGTGCACCCCATGCTAAGGAAGCAACGATGAGAAGGTTGCATAGCATGGGGTGCACACTGAGAGACAAATTTCGGCACGAAGTGCTGAGTTCTGTCTACTTCGCTGAAGCTACAGCCGCTTTTTGCGCAATCAATTGGTCGTTCTGTTTGATATTTTCTTTGATTAACAGAACCGAGCATGGAGCTGCGCATAAAGAAGCCATGGCTACTCCACATAAGGCAGATGTGCCGGACTTTTTGACATGATTGCCTACCACCAGCAGATCCGCGTCCCACGCTGTGGAAGCAACGATGAGATTTTTGCGGGGAGCGCCGAACTCGACCTCAGTGGTGACTGATTTCGGAGCCAACTGCTCTTTCAGTAACTGTGCATAGTTCGATAATTTAATTTTCTGTCCTTCGATCAATTCTTCTGAGATTTTTTCTGTGGTTGCTTTTGGTACCAAGAAAAATGGCCGCTCGTCAATGGTGCTGAATAATTTGAATTCCGCCTGTTCTGACCATTTGTGCTTAAGGCAAAAATCAATTATCTGTTTTGATAAATCTGTCTCGTCAAGTGCAACAAACACTTTTGCCGGTTTGCGTGCCAAGGCAAGTTTGTCCAACGACGCTTGAAACGACGCCTGAGTTAATTTCGTGGAGAGTAAATCATCGCTTGCTTTTATTGTTTTTCTATCTGGTTTGATGAGAAGAAGTGGAGTTTGTATTTCGCTTGCCACTTCAAGAGCGACGCTGCCCAGAAAAAAATGATTGAATCCGCTGCGACCGTGTGAGCCCATGATGACTAAATCGGCGGGCCACTTTTCGGCAACGTGTTTAATTTGACCGACAACTTCGGACTCAACGACATCTTCGGTTACCGTTGCTTGAGGGTTTGCATTGTTTATAGCCTGCGACACCGCACGAACAAGGCTCAAGGCTTCATCGATAATGCTTTGCGGTGAAATTTTCAACAGTGGCGCAAAAGCGGGCTGTTGAGCTTCATCCAGATAAAATGGCTCGATCACATGTGTGACTAGAAATTCGGTTTTTGCCGGCCATACATGATGGTTGATGAAATCGACTACACAAACTGCGAAGAACGGGTCTTCGATTGGCACTAAAATTTTCATCCGGTTTTCTCCGCTGACTTACCACTTACTGACTACTTATTTACACAATGTTCTCAAATTGCTGAATTGCTGCCTTCATTCTGAATGACTAGTCGCGTCATCGAAAGATTGACTTTAGACTAACTGATTGGGGCAAGTCTTTTAACACCAGGTTCAAATGATTCGGTAGGGCTCATATTTTTGATTGTTATCAACTCATCGCGTGATAGAGTTTCTTTTTCGATTAGCATTTGAGCGCCTGCATCTAGAGCAAACTTATGCGAGACGAGAATCTCAGTAGCTGTATTGAAAGCTTCGTTAATTAGTGAGCGAATTTCACAATCAATTTCTCGGGCAGTCCTCTCACTGCAATTCTTGTTTATGGAACCGTTAAACTCATTGTTGGCGTTTAGATTTCTTGGTCCGCTTTCATAAACTGCCATGCCCAAATTTTGCGACATACCGAACTGACTGACCATATGCCTGGCCAGTTCGGTCGCTTTTTCCAGGTCATCAGCCGAGCCCGTTGACTTCAAGTTGAATTGAACTTGTTCGGCCGCTGTTCCTCCCATTAGGATCGCTAGTTTGGTTTTGAGTTCGTTCTCTGTGAGCAAATACCGATCTTCTTGCGGTCTTTGCATGGTGTAACCGAGTGCGCTGATACCCCGGGGTATGATTGATACTTTTTCTACTGGATCGTGTTCGTTTAAAAATAGTCCAACCAAAGCGTGTCCCATCTCATGGAATGCCACTATTTTTCTCTCTTCGATTTTAATCACTCTATTTTTCTTTTCCAGACCAGCGACTATGCGTTCGAACGCGTTTTGGAAATCTGCAGGCATGATGCTTTCAGCAGATCTTCTGGCTGCGAGCAAAGCGGCTTCGTTGACCAGATTCGCTAATTCTGCTCCTGTAAATCCTGTAGTCATCGCCGCAATTTCTTCTGGCTTAACACTGGCATCAAGCGTGACAGTCTTCATATGCACTTGCAAAATTTGCACCCGTCCAATCTTATCTGGTCGGTCGACAAGAATTTGTCGATCAAATCTTCCTGCCCGCAAGAGTGCTGGATCAAGTATTTCTGGTCTGTTGGTAGCAGCAAGTAGGATGACGCCCTGTCTTGGATCGAAGCCATCAAGCTCAGCCAGTAATTGATTTAGTGTTTGTTCTTTTTCGTCGTGTCCACCGGCAAATGCACTATTGCCTCTCGCGCGGCCCAGAGCGTCCAGCTCATCTATGAATATTATGCACGGGGCATTTTCGAGTGCTTGTTGAAACAGGTCGCGAACACGTGCCGCTCCAACGCCAACGTACAGTTCGACAAATTCAGAACCGGTGATGAACAAAAATGGACGTTTTGTTTCTCCTGCTACTGCTTTAGCCAGAAGTGTTTTCCCTGTGCCAGGAGGACCGACAAGCAGAATTCCTTTGGGCAATCGACCACCGAGCTTTCGAAACTTCTCTGGGTTTTTCAAAAAATCAATAATCTCTTCGAGTTCGGCTTTGACTTCATCAATGCCTGCGACATCTTTGAAGGTTATGCGAACATCTTTTTCTTTGTAGAGTCGGGCTCTACTTTTACCAAAATTAAAGGGATTGGCCGGGGCTGAATCGGCGCCGGGGAGTTGGTGCTCGAAAGCTTTCAATATTAAAAGAAATAGAAATAGCGGAACGAGCCATTTGATTAGTTCAGGAGTGTCTACTGATCGGCTAAATACAACATCTTTAGCCTGCAATTGCGCAGCCAAATCAGCTGGCACTCTACCCGTCTGGAACTGAATTTCCTTTTTGCTTTTTGGATCGATATAGGTTCCGCTTAGTTCCTTATCGCTAATTTCTACTTCTTTGATTTGGTTTTGGTTGAGCAAATTGATGAATTTGCTGTATTGAATGTGCGCCGTAGTTAGAGAGGTAATCAACCAACTAAATAGAATCAACGAAAGCCAGACCAAACTGAACATAAGCCAGGGAGAGCCTTGATTTTTGTTATCGCTTTTTTCCGGCATTTGTTATCTATTGTTCCTATTTTGGTTGAGTTGATTGATGAACTCATCGAATGATTGTTGAAGTTCGCCTAGAGTGGAAGATTGAAAAGGTTTGACCCGTATTTCCAAGCATGATTTTGAAAAAGAGTCTAAAAGATGACCTTCGCAGTCGTAGTCACTCAAGACAACGGAGGTCAACATGTGATTGGGAGACAGGTATTTGTGAGTAACGTTTGATCTCTCGATGATGTCACCGTAACAAACGCCCGTCCGTGCATCATTTTCTTGCACTCTAAAAACTGTTCTAATTTCTATGATATTTGGGCCTACGTTGACGATTTCGCAATGTTGCAGTGTTCTTTCTTCGACAAGACCACCGATGGGCACACTTTCAGGTGGTACGCTTACGTATTGCCAGATGCGACCTTTTAAGTCTTTGGCTGTACCGATTTTGTAAAACGCTATCAATTTTAGATTCACACTGATATTTTTGCCATTGGCTGCGGTTTTGTCTGGGTGTACTTCTATGGTGTCGCTAGAACACCAAGTGCCTGCTAGCCATGCTGGTATTTGTAGCCACTGGTTCTTATCTCTGGTTGAATTGACTGTTGATGAATGGGCGAATTCTTTTAAGCCATTTGACTTTTTTTGCACAGCAGCGTCGAGAGCATCGGGCATGAGCATTGCTTGTGCGTCACCACAGAAGGAAATCGTACTGATTATGCTCAAAACGACTGTCTGAGCGAAATAACTTTTAATTCGTAGCAAAATCGCTGTCCTCGAAGAGTCGGATAAGGGATCGGACATAGGGAATGGCTGAATACTATTTTCGCGATAATAATGTGTCGCTTGCTTTCTTCTTTTCTGAGGTCACTGGAGGCTTGCGTATCACTTCCACCGTACACTTCGCTTCCCGTGCGACTTTTTCAGCAACGCTACCCATCAAGAAATGACTGAAACCTCGCCTGCCATGAGAACCAAGGACGATGAGATCCGCACACCATTTGTCGGCGGCTTCTAGGATTTGGTCAGCGGGATGGCCAGGGTAAACATGACCATCGGCCGTCGCTCGTGGATATTGTTGCTTCAGTCTGGCAACAATATTGGCTACGTCATTGATTCTGTCCTGTTGTAAAGCTTTCTCTGCTTCTAATAACGAGACGTCATAGTAGCCACCCATCGGATACATGGTGACAATGCCTTCGACAACAGAAATGACTCTAAATTCGCAGTCAATTGGTAGGCTTCGGTCGTCTAGTACATGTTTTAGAGCTATTTCAGAGCATTCTGAGCCGTCTGTCGCGATGAGAATTTTCATGTAATTACCTGCTGTCGTAATTACACAAGATTACTCAAACTATGTTTTGCTGGAATCGTTCGAACGATTGATTCGTTGTGATGATGCCGAATCATTGTGCGCCGACTATTATGTTCTCCATAGACACAAAATAGTTATGTGTTTTTGTTTACGGGCGGGCGGAGATGAAGCATAATCGTGCAGTGAGAGTTCTTGTTGCAATCGATGATTCTCAATCGTCGATGTCAGTGCGGCGATATTTGAAAACACGATGCTGGCCAAAAGATACTGAAATTTTGGTGGTGAGTATTGCTGAATCTTCAGATGTGGATCCTATCTCTGAAAAGCGTTATCCACATAGTGCTTACGGAGCGTCATCACTCATTCGCCTGCATTTCCTTACAGAGCTTGTTGAGTATTCTGTTGCTGAATTGAAAGGAGACTTGCATTTGGATAACATCAAATCGTTTGTAACCGAAGGCAATATTGCAGATACAATAATCAAATTGGCTGGTACATGGCATGCAGATGAGATTTTCATTGGTTGTCGTGACAAGTCAGATCCTCTGTCGGCCAAGCGGAAGTCTGTTTCAGAAAAAGTTTTGCAAGGAGTAAATTGCTCCGTGACCATCGTCAAAGAGCGCCCCGTGAAAAGAAAACCTTTGGGCAGTGCTCAAGCTGAACACTGCGATAATTTTACTGAGGTTGATTGCTGCAAATGAATGTACAGGAAAGCAAAACCGTACTGATTTGTTTTGCGCGCACTGGAAGTGGACATAAAAGTGCTGCTGCCGCAATTTCTGAAGCAATCGCAGAAGTTTCCCTACAATCAAAAGAAACGACGAAGATCAATGTGATTTGCGAGGATGTGATTGCTCCTAGCAGCTTTGTGCATCTAATGTTTGAAAATGCTTATAATTTTCTTGAGCAGCATTATCCTCAGTGGCTTGACTATTTCTATGCCTTTATAGAATGGCTGAAGCCGAACGAGTGGGAGCCTGGCTATTGGTTGAGCAAAAAGTATGCGCAAGGGCTTCTGATGCGTACCCGACCAGACATCATTGTTTCTGTGCATCCTATGATCAATCACTTTCTAAAAAGAGCAATCGACGAAACGGAATTTGGTAAAAAGCCAAAGTTAATCGTTGTTCTCACAGATCCAAGCGATCAATTCTGGAGCGGCTGGGCTTGTCGTGATGCTAATTTGACATTGGTTCCGAACGATTTAGCGAGAAACAAAGTGCTGGCGTTGGGACTGGACGCCTCTAAAGTCAAAATTGTGGGTATGCCCGTGTCTAGTCGTTTCTCTAGACCGTGTAAGCAAAGCCGAGCCGATTTCTTGAGAAAATTCAACTTGCAGCCGGATATTTTGACGATCTGCTTGTGTGCTGGTGAAGCCGGTGGAGGAAAAATTACGGAAATCTACAACAAGCTAGCAGAGGTCAGACGCAAGATTCAGGTCATCGTTATTTGTGGAAGAAACGCTAAACTCAATGAAGCTATTCGTTGCTTGAGCTGGCAGGTGACATTTCCCACGGTTGTCTTACCCCGCGTGGACGACATGAACGAATTGATGAATGCATGCGATTTGTTGGTGACAAAACCTGGTGGCTTAACGACCTTCGAAGCAATTGCCAGGCGTCTACCAATTGCTTTTGAGATGGTTGGGGGAGTAATGCCGCAGGAACGCGGTACCGCCTCAATGCTGTTGTCTTGCGGGGTCTGTCAGGCTATACGGCAAGCTGAAGACATTGTGCCTATCGTCAACAATTTGAGGGCTCCAAGTGTGCGTGATAGCACACCTATAACATCAGAGCACTCACTGGATAAAACGGACGCAACTGAGAGCATCGCCAGAATTATTATGACCGAAATGATGCACGATCAATGCTTTAAAACTGTAGATAGCTTGAGTGAGTCTCTGGCTTAGTGGTTGCTTGCCACCACAATTTTCCACTTTATTCTTCGAGTAGATCTGTCAAAATCCAAGCAAAGATAGGTCGTGGCTTTTCGTCCTTCGAGAGTACATCTGTGACAGCCTTGAATGGTTGATTCAATCCCCGGCCTTCTATGAAGGTCAAATGATCGACATTGGCGAAAACACGAGCCTTTCTTGCGTTGCTGTGTTCCTTTAAATAGGTGAAATAATCGTCTCCATCGAATTTAGTATTCTCTATTTGAGAATGTGCTAAGAGCAATCCACTGGAGATTGGGCTGATACCATCATTGAGAGCATAAACGTCGTCTTGCATGTCGTTCGTCGTTAGTGCAGAGCTTGCTATTAGGCTATTGAGAAAGCGTAGCGCCGAATGCTCAAAACCGAGGTGCGCTGGCAATGTGGTAAAAATAAACGTTAAGGGAGACACTACGAATTGATGCAAACGACCGTAAACGATGGGAAAATACTCGCTGCGGATAAAACCTGCGTAGACAACGAATTTCTGGTCAATATTGCTGGATACTTCATCGCCAGGTTCTTTGAATGAAGAAGGTAACTGAATATTTGATCGTACCTGCCAATTGGTATCTCTCCATTTGTAGTCTGCTAAGAGGTTCTTGTGTCGAGAGAAATATAAATCGTATGCTAGAACCCTCTCTTCCTTCGTCAGTGGAAAGAGGTGAGTCTTCCTTATGGTCTGTTTCATCCAGTCGGAGCAGAATAGCGGTGAGCCTTGAAAAAAAGCGCCAAGAGTCAAAACCTTTGTAATTGATTTATTGATTGCCGGATCTTTCATTGCATCATGAATGATGGCACCAGACATGCTGATCGTTACAATGGTAATGCTATGCCCGCGACTGAAGTCATGCAAATCTGCAATGAACGTTCGAGTCAACTCTTCGCGCGGCGATTGAGTATTGTATCGAGCTAAATAGATTTTATAACGATTTCGAAACTGAATGTCTTGACCTAGATATTGGGCTAGTTTTTGCCACCTGAAATAGGGATGTGATTCACCGAGCAAGCCGTGAATAAGAACTACTGGCTCTCTGTGCCCTAAAGGAGTACTGTCAAATTGATAAAATTCCATGCCGACCGGAATTTTGTTAACAGCTCGTGGCGGTACTAAAAGGCAAGTTTGAGTTGAGACATTTTCTGCGAAACAGCTGCTGCTATCTAGAGTGAGCGAAAGAATGCCGATCGCTAGCAACGTAAAGAATTTAAGAACTGTCACGTGATACCGGTGCTTTCGACGACATTGGTCCTTCAGCATAACCTAATCTATACCAAGTTACTTCTATTAGTTGGAAGACGTTTGTTAATCGCCTATTGCTGTGTCATCAGTAGTAGTCACTTTTTTCATTCGATCGGACGCGCGAGTTGTTTGCTTAGTCGATTGCAGATTTGGGTCCATCGCAGATTATCCGAAATGACGATTCGCGTTTTTTAGAGAAATGACATAGTAGAGACTATGACGCAGTCTTTAAGTCTCGACCGCGAGTGTCACCGGTCCTGCGAATAATTGATGCAATACATTGCAGTAACAGAAACACAAACAGTAGGAGTTAAATCATGGGCATACTTAGTTTCATCCTTTTTCTGATAGTCGCGTCTGTGTGCGCTTTCTTAGCGGAACGCCTGGTGCCTAATTCTGTTCCTGGTGGTTTTCTGACGTCAGCTATCGTCGGTATTATTGGCGCCTGGATTGGGGGCAGTTTGATCGGTCATGTGGGACCAGACTTCGCCGATGTTGCGCTAGTTCCTTGCATTCTTGGCTCAGCAATACTGGTTTTCTTACTTTCGTTTTGTTCGCGAGGCTTTAGGGGGCGGAGTGCTTAGTCAACAGAACCAAACGCAAATAGTCCGTTCACATATAGGACAGAGGATACTTTTATGATTTACACGTTGATATCTCTGCTAATTCTGTTCTGGATAGTTGGGTTGGTGGCACATATCGGCGGCTCCTTCATTCACGCACTACTCGCGGTGGCTCTAATTGTGTTTGTGGTTAATCTGTTCACCGGAAGAAGGGCAAGGGTAGATTGCAAGCGTTAGGGAAGTAGACGCGTCCCTGCTTCGCTACAATTGAAATTACGGGTATGTAGTATCGCCTTCATTGCTGATTGTTGTACGCAACAAGGCTAAAGATAAATGTGGTGCCGACATCAGGTTGGCTTTCACAGCGGATTTCGCCACCATGCGCCTTCATAATCTGCTGACAGAGGTACAGACCCAGTCCGGTACCGGTGTACTGTTTGAGACCGGTTGCCGATTGAAAAAATCTTTGAAACAGCTTGGGTAAATCTTCCTGGTCAATGCCGCTGCCTGTATCTCTTACCTCAAAAGTAACGTGTGAACCAGAATTTCGCGCGGACACAGTAATCACACCGCCTGTCGGCGTGAACTTAATCGCGTTATCAATGAGATTTGCCAGCACATGTTGGATCGCCCCTTCGTCAGCAAGAACTGAATGAAGATCTTCTGTCTCTGCCATGTGCAGTTCAACATCGCCAGTCCGTGCCGCCAGCGTAAATGCTTTGATTGCTGATACCATAAGCAAGTGAGAATCGACTTCCTTGAGACAAAGAATTGGAGTTGACTGGTCATACCTGTGTACATCCAGCAGATTTTTGACCATTGTGAACATTCGCTGGTTACTATCTTTCAGGTTGGATAAAAGATCGATCTGCTCAGAACTCATCGGTCCGAAATCGCCGTCCAGCATCAGGGTCAAGCATCTGTTCGCGGCTGTGATCGGTGTCTTTAGATCGTGAGTGACAACCAACATAAAATCTTCTCGCTGCTGAATTAACTTTGAGCGCTCTTCGAGAAGCTCCGCAAGCTTTAGATTCTGGTTACGAAGCAAGTCAATGGTATCTCTATAGCCCCTCTGGGTCATTTCAAAAGGACCGAGTGCTTCTTTCAGCAAATTCCCTGCCCTTTGAGTGATGATTACATCTTGAGCTGTGCCTGAGCTGGCTAAAACATCACTCAGTGCACTGTAATGAGCATCGACTATCTGGAGTATGCTGATCCCTTGTTCTATTGCTTGCCGCCCGAATTCGTAGGCAAGTTCCAAGCCTGGCTCTCCGCCTTCGGCAATATAGTGCAAAAGAATCGTCTTATACTGATCGTGCAACTTAGCGTCTAACCTATGGATTCAGTATTACCGAGATACCTGGCAACCAAAACGAGCGCGTCATCGGTGCGCCGGATATGCGTGCGAATTATGCGTTCGGCCACTTCTACAGGTTCCCGATTAATGTGTATGGGATCAAGTACGTGACTTGTGATACCGTCGGAGAACATGATTAACAAGTCACCTGGGGAGATCGGCATTTCTATGGCCCTAATGCCTGGCATGCGACAACCCACGATGCCAGCACGCAGTGGCAGCCACTCGTGTTGAGCCTCTCCATGTAGCAGTATCCCTTCGATATTGCCAATTCCAACCCAACTCAGACGATTGTGTACGCTATCTACAATCGCAAGGCTGAGGACGGCACCGCGAGTGGCCTTCAATGCATCGTGGCACCGGGCTACAATCTCTTCAGCTGCATCGTCTTTATGATTTGATATCGTGGCAATGGCCGCACGAGAAGCTTCAGCAGCTTCCGGTCCGTGTCCCAAGCCATCGATAACACAAATGACTACACCGTTTGCAATCTGAGTGACACAGTAGGCATCACCACAAACCAGCTCATGTGGATGCACCTGGGAAGCCACAGCCCAATCGATAAAGCCTATATGCTCTGATGAGCGCGTCATTGCCGCTGCTTCCATTTAATCATCCTAATCACGGTGCCTTTGCCAGGTGAAGACTCAATTTCAAATTCGTCCATGAGTCGTTTAGCCCCCGGAAGTCCAAGTCCAAGACTCTTGTGGGTCGAATAACCATCCGTCATGGCGAGCGATAGATCCGCGATACCAGGACCGTTATCCTCTGCTAATACAAGAAGCCCGTGCTTTGAGGCGGTGCCCACAATCGAAAGCGTGATGTAGCCTTCTTTGGCATAGACAACTATATTTCGTGCAATTTCTGAAATGGCGGTTGCTATTAGTGTTAGCTCGCTGCCTGAGAATCCCAAAGTGGTACCGAGCTTCCGGCCTTGCTGTCGTGCATCTACGATATCAGTTTCATCGAAAATCGGCAGTCTAATTTCATCCATACGAATTAGTAAGACCTACAATCGTGGCGCCCAATAAGAAAAGGCCGTGTTCAAGATCAATTGCGGTATCGATTCCATGCAGTGTCAGCCCGAGTTGCACCATTGTGAATGCGACATCGGGATGTATGCCGACAACGACTGCTCGAGCACCTCTTAGTTTGACCATTTCGGCAATGTTTCTCAGACTTCTGGTCGCAAACGAATCGAGTACATCAAGGACTGTCACATCCAAAATTACGCCGCTTGAGCGGTGGACTCCGACGAGCCTTGTAAGCTCCACTTGAAATTCCAACCAGTCTTTATCTGTAAGCGCCGCTTGTAGCGTTGCTATAAGAAGACTTCCTTGCTTGAGAATTGGCACTGGCATAATCTATTTTTCCTGAGCGTGATGGGCATCGGGTTTAAGCACTCTATATCCCAGGTGGCGTTCACCTTCCTCTATTCCTCCCTGAAGATCGGCTACAGTCCGCACCGACGTCAGATTCACACCGAGAACGACCAAGGTTTGTGCAATCTCTGGAGAAATTCCGGTGAGGATAGCTGTTGCCCCCATCAGGCGAGCAGCCTCCACTGTCTGGACAAGATGGTTGGCAACTTTTGAGTCAACTACCGGTACCCCGGTAATATCGATCACCACCACTTTGGCTCGTTGTTGCCGGATTCCCCAGAGGATAGCTTCTGTAAGTTGCCTGGCTCGTTGTGTGTCGATCACACCGATTATTGGAGAAATCAACAATCCTTCGCGGACCTGCAACACCGGCGTGGCCAACTCCCTGATTGCTTCTGTCTGCAGACGAATCGTACGCAGATAACAATCCATTGATAGACCGATGTCCAAAAATACCAGTTTCAACATCGAGATGTAAGACTCTAGTGCCTGCTCCGGCTTGTTCTTAAAGCTGTCAAACAGTTTCCTGGCAAAGGATTCCAGGTAGCGCCTGTAAGAACCCAGGTAAGTGTCAAACTTAAGACCGATGTTTTGATGGATTCTGCCAATCCTGAGTCGACCTTTGACGTAATCGTCTCCATAGTTTCCTGCTGTAAGCTGAAGGAAGTATTCGGTTTGAGCTGTTTTTACCCTACTGAGGACTTTGGGGTCCTGGAAAAAAGCTCGGGTGTCGGGAAAGGACAACAGGTGCTTATAGAATTCCTCGACAATTTCTATGACGTTGTCTTTTGAAAACTCGCGGATTTCGGAGAGCTTTTGTATATCTGTCTCCGTGAACTCGAGGAACGCACGGCGTCTTTCGACTTCCTGAGGCGTAATGTCTGTTCCCTCAAACGCAGTATCCCCTTGAATGCCAGGGCTGCTCTTTGAAACCATCTCTTAGTCCCTCATGTTCTACATACGCCAATTAACCAACTGCTTCCTGGCACGAGTCTGGCAGGATAGAGTGTCGAATACACTGAAAGCACTTGATAAAACACAAGTAGTCTAACATCCAGGTCGGACGATATGAGCTTTGGGTCTAACTGGTCTGTCGATAATTGTTCATCTTCCTGAGCAGCTTTTTTGTGGTCAGCCCTCGACCGCTTCATGAGGTTGTCTGTATTTGGAGCGTACAGATTCTTCGTGCATCCAACTGACTAAGCCGAACATTTTCATCATAAGCAGCATAAGCCAGGAAGGGTCGATTTCGTGCGGTTTAAGACCACTGCGCGCAGAACCAGGAAATGCATGATGGTTGTTGTGCCAGCCTTCGCCAGCTGTAAGAACAGCAACCCACCAGACATTGACGCTGTCATCGGGTGTCGGGTAGTTTTTGTAGCCGAGCTTGGGAATGTGACAGATGACATTCAACATGAGGGGAATTTGTTGGACTATCAAAGCGGCCGCAAAATTTGCCACCATCACGATCCATCCGCAAGACAGCCAGAGTAAACATCTAAAAGCCAAGTTTATTTTCGCAGAGAGCCTATGCGCTTTTCGCCAGTCGCCGCCTTGTTCTAACCAGGCATAAAGCTGGTCTTTCAACAAGTCTTTGGCCTGTCTTGGGGGATTTATATAGTCAGGATAGCCTGGCTCTTTGATCCAGCCAATGTAGGCGTATTTCCATCCTCGTTGTCTGGGCGAATGAGGATCTCTTGGCTGATCTACATAGCGGTGGTGAGCCCGGTGTATTGCCGCCCACCATATCGGTGAGCCTTCGAACGCCAGATAGCCTCCAAGCACCCAAAAGTACTCGACCAATTTCGGACATCGAAACGATCTATGCGATAACAACCTGTGATAGCCGATCGTAACTCCCATCATGTGCCACCAATAGGAAATTACAAAGACGGCAATGAAAGTCGAGATTTGGGGGTGGTCTACTATGCTTGTGGCAGAAAGCATTTTCTTTCCTTATTGGAGAGCTTGCATCTCTTTATTGGTTCAACAGTTTTTTTTCGCAGTTGATTCGTGCTCGGGTAGCAGGCGATGATCGGCGCTAAGAAATACTCTGTTTCAATGCATGACATATCTGGCCGATGGCATTATAAACGGTATCAGGTTTCTTACTTTGGCAACCAAGTTGCTCCATGCATTCTGTGTCTGCTGTTGGGACCGGACAGAAACATTCTGCAGCGCTAATTGTTCAAAGGCAAAATTGTCGAAAGGCTCATATGTTCTGATGCTTTTCTTCAATTGAATCAGGTCCTTATAAAGTTTTCGTGCTTTGTCGATGGACCCGTCCGCAACGAATGAGTTTGCTAAAGAAAGCATGACCAAAACGAGGCGTTCGTCGAGCACTTGGTTGTATTCAGCATCGAATACTGCTCCAGGCAGCAACATCTCTAAGCGTGCCTGTTGATGACGTCTACATGCATCAACTACTATGTCGAGATATTTGCTATAAAGCTCTTCGCCGATTACATTTGTCATATTTGATTATTCCTTGAAAGATGATGCACTCGCTGATGGCTCCAGAAGCTTGGCTACAGCTGTCATTAAATTGCACGCTCCTTATCGTCCAAGATTTGCCGTTGCAATTTATGCTCCTTGAGGATAAATCCGGCGTGCTCCTAATGGAGTATTTTCCCTGGCAATCTAGTCAAAAATATCTCGTTCAAACGGTTGATTAGATATCAATCGAAATGCCTTTGTAAATTGGATCGGGACTGAAGACAATGAGAGTATTCCATCGATCCAGTAGTAGGAGAGAATTGATGAGCAAGAGTGATACCACCCCGGCAGTGTCTTTCAAGAGCAATGCTCCCGAGCATCATCGAGTCAAGCCGGAGCAGCATCATCGAGCCTTTCAGGTTCAACCGGGTCATAGCTATTGCCGCGTATGCGGCGCGGTCAATTTCCATAAGCATTGGTACATTGCTCCAGCGCAAGAACATGCTCTCAAACTAGATAAGAGCGCCAGTCAGACCTTGTGTCCGGGGTGTTCAAGAGTCGAGCAAGAATTGTTTGAAGGAGAACTGATTCTGGCGAACTCACGCTTTGCGGAGCTATGCGGCGAAATAGTAGCACTTATAAAACACACTGAAGGTCGATGCTGGTACAAGAACCCTACTGCCAAGATTGCCGGGGCGACGGAAGAGGATGGCATTATCCATGTAATGACGACGACAAAATTTCTCGCAGAACGCATTGGCAAAGAGCTGAAACAAGCTTTTAAAGGTAATCTTGAGATCAAGCGAACTGATACAAATGTAAAGGTTTACTGGACTGATTGATCACCATAGCTGGTAAGGCCGCATGACGGGAAGGAAAAACCGGAGTACACTTTAACTAATCTTGGTAGCTTGCTCATATCGCTGCTGCATCATTTTGACATGGTGGCTGAAGAACACTCCATAGAGCTTCATCCCTTGAAGGAATTTGTCTCGTTTAGAACTCATTGCAGCAAGGCAAAACAGTGAACAAAATTTTTACAACCACGCAGATCGCAGCTGGAGTTTTCGTAACCCTCCTACTTGTTAGCTTCTTTAGACCCGGCGAGGCGCAGTCGCCGGGCAAGACTACAAAAAAGCAGGGTGGCACTAAGACTATTCTTATTAAGCCGAGAGCTTACACGCCACCACCGAACTCGGATGAAAGCAAGCAAGGGGAAGCATATTACGCGCAAGTCCATTGTGCCGCGTGTCATTCGATAAACAATGATGGCGCTTCTATCGGTCCGATGTTAGATGGCATAGGTAGCCATCATGACGCTAAGTTTTTGTCTGCTCGTTTAAGCGATAGACCTGACGCTATCGCAACCTATGCCAAATTGACTAAAGGAGATGTGCAGAATCTCACTCCTCATATTCGGTTGCCCGACAATATGGTCAAACCACTGGTGGCATTCTTGTTGACGCTTCCGGAACCTTCCGCTGGCTTTGCTGTGACTCGGCATAGTTCTGAACTTGAGGAAGTGCCGATAGTCAAACCAGACTTTGTTCCGGAACCTAAATCGGCGTCCAGTGAAGAAGGCAAACAACTATATGGAAAATTCGCTTGTGCTCGGTGTCACCAAATCGAACAATCGGGTGGACTTATAGGCCCAACTTTGGACGGCATCGGTGCCTTTCGTAGCAAGGATTTCCTTGCTGGGCAGGTTACAGATGCTCAAGCCCAGGCTTTAACGACTGATAAATTTTTTGAGCTTGTGCCGACATCAATGCCGAAATTCAAGGCAACACCAGAAGAGGCTACAAAAATTGCCGACTACCTGATGACGCTCCCGAGCCGAAAGTAAATAGTGTTTTTTGCCATTTTCTGGTGGTGGTTCAATTCGAGCTTGTTATCGGTAGACCGAAGAATGATCAATGTGCCATCATTGCTGATTCTACCCGCATCGAAGGCACCGCAGATCTTTTTTGTCTACAAAATGTTGGATGCGTAGTAACACTGATTCTGAGCCAATCACAGAGTGTTTTTGATCATCTGACTTTTGCTGTTTGAATTTCCTTTTTCACTCAAAAGCGCAGCACAAACCATTTTTTCTTAGTCGACCAACATGCGGACGATAATTGCTAATTTGATCGCGATTGCATTTGCGCTGGTTCTTCCATATACGCCCATGGCAGGACCACTGGAGCTCCTTCCTTTGCCACCTGTAATTGTTTTATCTATCGCCGTAATATCCGGCGCTTACGTTCTGAGCACGGAGTACGGAAAACAAATTTTTTTACCAGCAGTATGAAGAAAAACGATTTCGAGGTGCGCTTGCTAATCCTGAAACAGTTGCACGATGCCTTAAGGATGGCTGTTGTTGTCGTTATTGTGCCCGCACCCGCAAGGCATAGGAGGCCGCTGGTACTTTTCTAGCTCGTATTCGAACTCTGCCTCGCACCAGTTGTCTAAAGCGCGCCCCGTTGGACATCCTTCAGCTAAGAAAATCTGAAAAGCCCTTTTGGCGATTTCTTCTTGTCTTGTGTTCAAATGTCGCTGACAGGTACGGTTTTTCGCGATAGTGGGTTGTTTCGTATTTTGCATTTTTTGTCCTCGGTTAAAGTCTTTTTCTCGTCCAGATTGTTCGGCCTCGCGAAAAGTTCGTTTGTTGCTATTGATTTGCACTGCTAAATGACAAACGCTCATGGCTCCCTGGCACAACTTACGACCTCACCAGCCTATCAATAAGCTGATTGGTTTCTATCGCCCGTTTGGCCCATTGGTCTATATGAGTTGCAATCGCGATTTCTGCTATGAATCATCCTTTAGAGCGACAATAAAAAACGTATGCCGCTCAAGTTCTACCGGCTTAGGTGACGTACGGAAGAGGTCCTTGACGATGCGGGATGTTTTCGCCCGTGAATTCTAGAAGGTCATCATCCTTTAACGGTTTTGTCGACGAGTGAACATTCATACATGCCGATAGTGTTCATTCTTAATCGCTATGTCTGCCGCTGAATACCGAAAGATGGTCCTTCATGAGGTTCAAAGCTCGTTCTAATGGACGAGGATCATGTAGCAGAAATGCTCGAAGATAGTTGTGTAGCCACGAGGCAATTGATGATGAAAGTTCAAGGCATGCTCACATTGAGTTCTGAACCGCCATATATGTATTTCGCGCCAAATGGCGCGGGACTGCGTGTCGGTTGTCGGTGTGATTGTTCGCTTGCTGATCTTCGTTGCCTCTTGTTCGAGCTGGGTTTCGACGATCAGCAGCCTGCGAGCTGGTCACCAAAAGAATTGGTAATACGCTGTGATGGAGATTTTTCAAGCAAGGTACTCTCTAAATTTGGACTTTTACCAGCTTCGCAGAGACTTTCGAACAAGAAAAGTTCCTAAGAAATACTTTGATTTTTAAAGATCAAGCTTCAACAAAGGACTAGTGGTATGGGCATATACATCGGCATGCTTGAATTTGATGGACCCAATATTGTGGCGTCTGATCTAGTAGACAAGCCAGGTGTCTACGCTCTTGTCCACCAGTTTCCGGGAGACTTCGAACTACTATCGGTTGGGCACTCGGAATCGCTATATCGCTCAGGTCAATGTATAGACATTGATGAATTGCAAAAAGAGCATCTGGGTTCTATATCGTTTGCAATATTTGAAACCGATCTTCCTGAGAGAGCCAGAACTTCCATCGTCCGCGCTATCGAACTTGAGTTTGACGGTGAGACGAGTATCATGCCCCAGCTTGAGCGAGATATGTCAAGGCAATTCTCGTTATAAATCGGTTATCGAAAATACCAAACTATAGGAGAATCAAGATTATGTTTAATTTGGCACCGTGGACAGGCAGAAAGGTACCCATGCAGCGTGAACAAGAGCAGCCTCTCTATTCACTACAGCGCGAGATGAATAGGATTTTCGATGATTTCTTCCGTTCGCCGACGTGGGAAAGTCTTGACCAATTGCCTAATTTTGCCAACGAGAAATTTTGGGGAGATGTGACACCGCGAGTAGATATGACCGAAACCGACAAGGAACTTCTCGTAAAAGTAGAGCTACCAGGCATGACCGAGAAGGATGTCGAAATTTCGATCAATCGTGATTTGCTTACAATTTCTGGTGAGAAAAAACAAGAGAAAGAAGACAGCGAGAAAGGTTGTTATCGGATGGAGCGTCAGTTTGGTTCGTTCACACGCACGATTCCGTTGCCTTACGAGATAGAGATGGATAAGTCTGAGGCAATTTATAAGAACGGCGTTCTTTCAATCAAAATGCCTAGGTCCGTTGAGCAACATAGGGCAGCGAAGAGCATTCCTGTTAAGTCCGTCTAAAGCGAGCGATACCAGATACTGCTGGAGCCTAGACGGCAAGGCGAGGTGCTTAACTTGGCGCACGTCGCCTTGCCAGCGCTCAAGAGGACTAGACTTCGGGCTGTCTTTCAATTTTAGAAGTGTATTAAAATGAAAAACTTTTCTTCGATACAATCCATTCTTGATGCGTTACCGTGCTGGATGCAGCGTACGGCAATTCTCTCTTTTCAAAAAGCGGGGGTGCGAACCTGGTCATACAACGAATTGGGCGAAGCCATTAAAAAGATGGCGATGGGATTGCGTCAAGCCGGTGCTGGTAATTCTGATTACATCGTCCTGTTTGCACCTGTCCAACCTGAATGGATTATTGTCTGTTTGGCAGCATTGCAAGCTGGCGTTATAGTAGTGCCATTGGATGCTCAACTTGATGATTTGACTGTACAAAATATTCTGCGCGACCTTAATCCCAAGTTTGTGTTCACAACGGCAGAAAAAGCAAAACAATTGCGGGCATCTGAGATTGACGTAAATTCAGCTTTAAGAGTGTTGGACGACGATGCTGGGGAATGTTCCTGGAAACAACTTATTCCTAGAAACTTTGAAAATACTGAGTCCACGTTGCCGTATCGAAGTGATTCGGATATCGCAGTCTTGTTTTACACTTCAGGCACGGTAGGAGCGCCCAAAGGCGTGCCCCTGACTGTTGGCAACATTATGTTTCAGATCAATGCACTGGTCGAGTTGCAAATTATAAATGCAAGCGACCACTTTTTATTGCCGCTTCCGTTGCATCACACTTATCCTTTTGTAGTTGGCATGTTATATCCGCTAACTCTCGGCGTACCCATCGTCATACCTGAATCGTTGACTGGTCCTCATCTTATACGAGCGATTCACGATGGAGAAGTAACGGCGATCATTGGCGTGCCTAGATTATATACGGCTCTGTTAAACACGATCGAACAGAGATTAATGAGTACTCCAGTTAAGGCAATTCTATTTAATTACTTACTTCTCTTCAGCATCTGGGTGTGCAGGCAGTGGGGAATTCACATTGGCAAGACGCTCTTTGCGCCGCTCCATCGAGAATTAGGACCAAGCTTGCGCCTGCTCGCTTGCGGCGGAGCCGCCTTAGATCCACAGCAAGCCTGGAAACTTGAAGGATTAGGATGGCAAACCGCTTTCGGTTATGGACTGACAGAGACATCTCCATTGCTGACGATTAAGGCACCAGGCAATAGACACCTCGATAGTGTTGGTTGTGCTCTTCCGGGAGTGCAGCTGCGCATAGAACCTTTAACCACGCCTCTTGCTGAAGTCGATCTTAACGTAGCACCACATCAGGTGTCTTTGGAAAGATCACAGCCTGGTGAAATTCTCGCCCGCGGACCAGGAATATTCAGCGGATATCGTAACCTTCCGCAAAAAACGAGGGATGCATTTACTGCCGATGGGTGGTTCAGAACAGGCGATCTGGGTTTTATTCGTAACGGGAATCTTCATGTCCTTGGACGAATCTCCTCGCTTATTGTTGGCCAAGGCGGTGAAAAAATAGATCCCGAGCAGGTCGAAGAACATTATTTAGCGAACCCGCTTATCAAAGAGATTGGCGTTCTACAGCAAGACGGCAAGCTTGTCGCTGTTGTTGTACCCGATGTTACGGTTGTGGCGTTGAGGGGAGGGGGTGACATCGATCGGTTAGCTCACGATGCTGTTGATGAACGGTCTCTTCAGCTAGCCAGCTACAAACGTCTGTCTGGAATCGTCGTTTCTTCCCAGCCACTTTCGCGAACCGCCATGGGAAAAATTCAACGGTATAAATTGCGTGAACGCTACGAAAGTTTGCTTTCCGCTGATAAGTCCCGGATTCCATTGGGCTTGGATAAAATACCGGATGAAGACCTGACATTGTTCGACCATCCGATCGCAGAACAGCTATGGCAATATTTGACTGAGCGTTATGAAGGCACGCCTGTAAGGTTGGATTCCAGTCTTCAACTGGATCTTGGTATTGATTCACTGGAATGGGTAGTGTTAACTCTCGATATACGGCATCGTTTCAATATCGAGTTTGATGAATCTGCCATCTCGAATTTAGCAAGCGTGCGTGATTTTATTTTCGAAGCGATAAGATTGAGCGACGCCGCTGCCGATGATTCCACGTTTAAATCGCCTCGACAAACTGAAATTCGGCTGACCGAACAACAAAATTATTGGATTCAACCATTGAAGAAAATAGAAGTTGTCCAACAGTTGGCCATCTATGCAGTGATTAAAGTGCTTGCCCAGCTCTTTTTTCGTCCGCAAATTATCGGTCGAGAAAACTTGCCTGCAAACGGTCAAGTTGTTTTCGTACCTAATCATGCTAGCTATCTCGACGCCTTTGTTTTGGCGGCGGCGTTACCTTATAGTCGGCTATGCAACTTGCACTGGGCGGGCTGGGTAGGCATTGCTTTTAAAAATGGACCACGTAGATATTTGAGTCACCTGGTACAAGGCATACCAATTGATCCTGATAGAGCGGTCTTATCTGGGCTCAAACTTGCCGCTGCAATTTTGAAACAAAAACAGTCTTTAGTTTGGTTTCCCGAAGGAAGGCGTAGTTTAACTGGCGAGTTACAGCCTTTTAAAGGTGGAATTGGAATGGTTTTGCAGCGCTTTCCGGGAGCCGTTGTAGTGCCTGTGTTTCTCAAAGATACAGACAAAGCGCTCCCTCCAGGGAGCTGGTTTGTTCGCCCTGTGACTGTGCAAGTAGTCTTCGGCGTTCCACAGCTATCGTCCGATCTGCAACAAAGCGGTCTCGGTAATACTCCGGGCGCCAGGATTGTTTCAGCGTTGTATACAGCAGTTTGGAAGCTAGATCCCAGGCACCATGTTGAATCGAAGATGGCTCCTAATGAAGAATCACTGGTTCAGAAGTTGATAAATTGAAATTATAAGTTGCAATCCGCAGAGGTTGTTATGGCGAGCATACTTGTATTTCGTGGAACTGGTCTACAGTTCTCACCATTGCGGAGGAGCCTTCAGAAATACCATCAATTGTATTTCGCCCATAGCCAAGTTGAGGCCATGAAGATCCTTCATGAGATGACGATTCATCTGATTGTTTGCATTGTATACGACTTTATTGCTGACCCATTTTCGCTGCTCATAGACGTTAAACTAGATCCTTTATTGAGCGGTATTCCTGTGCTTTTTTGTGCTGCGGAGCGGACTATGCTGGCTTCAACGCTGGATGCGACCGTAGCTCGATGCGCATTACTTTGTGGCGCCGATAAATACCTAAGTATGGATTCATTCTGTCTGGCGCGAGGGGTGACGACCTCATGCAAAGCCTGTCCTTATGCTGGAAAGCTTTGTATGTATCATGAGTTGCGGCTGGCAATTGAAGACATGCTAGAAGAAAAAGATTTAGTCAGCATACTACACAGTCAACCATCAGGACGATGAAGTAAATACGTCGTCGCGAAACAATGAATGAAAGTGAACAAAGTACGACGCGAATTTATGTTGTTGAAGCCCTCCAAAAAAACGCAAGGACATTGCAAAATCACGGCTTCCGTTGCTCCATGCTTAAACGTACAGTCATATTGCCGTGCAGAGGTGATATCAACAAGGTTCACGCAACTTTGAAAAGGCGTTTCTGCACAACGGTCGGTATAAAGGGTGGTGCGATGTTTGCTGATAGAAAGGAAGCCGGGAAACAACTGGCAAAAAGGCTTGATCAATACTTCGCCGCTCTGCCGGGTCTGGACAGGCAAGCCCATCTGATTGTAGTGGGCTTGGCACGCGGGGGGGTGCCGGTGGCTTTTGAAGTAGCACGGAGGTTAGCGTGTCCCCTTGAGGTAATAGTCGCGAAAAAATTGCCTTATCCTGGTCAAAACGAATATGCGATTGGCGCCGTCTCCTCGACTGGCATCGTGGTGCTCAGTCCTGATGTGCCAAGAAATTTTCAGTGGCGCGCATATATTGACCAGCAGCATCATAAGCTTTTGGATTTGACGAGTCAGTCTGAACAACAATTTTATAGCCAGGCTGGCCGCAAGCAAGCTTCTTTTGCTGGTAAGACTATAATTGTTGTCGATGATGGTGTTGCTACTGGTATGACAGCCCTTGCTGGCCTTGAGACAGTAAGACGGCTTGGCGCTGACATTGTAATCATGGCGGCCCCTATTGTGAGTCCGCTGACGCATAAACAATTGCAAGCGCATTGCGATGAAGTGATAGCGCTTAGCATGCCTTTCAATTTCAGCTCAGTCGGACAGTTCTATCTTGACTTTGGGCAGACATCCAGTGCAGAGGTGGTGAGCCTTTTGCGAGAAAGTGCCAAATTTGCTCCAGTGTTGGCGCAACCAATTAGTGCTTTGGATAAATCGGACTCTCCTGGACCTGAAATTTACAAGTGCACCTGAGAATCATCTCTTTTAGGCGTGTGCTATTGAATTTATCGCAGTGAATATGCTTAATCTTTGTCGGACTCATAACATTGAAAAAAATATTGGCGCAATGCAAGAAGGAACTGATGCAGTTCAGGCGCGATCGACTGACGCTCTCCTTAGCATTTCTTCTTCCACTTCTGAGTCTTTTGTTATTTGGCTTTGCCGTCAGACTCGAGATCAAACATGTTTCACTTGCGATACAAAATTTTGATACAGGGCTTATGAGCTACTCTCTAGTAGACAGCTTATTAAATAACGGCCAGTTCGATGCAAGCGAATGGCGAGGTAGATTTCCTCTTGAAGATGCGCTGGATAAGGGCAAAGCACGAGCAGCTGTGATAATCCCTCCGGAGTTTTCGAGGGAGTTGAAGCAAGGTCACAGCACCCATGTGCAAGTCATCATTGATGCCACGGACGTTAACAACGCCCGTGTCATTAAAAACAGTATCATTGGCACCATTAATGGCTTTCACATGAGTAACCACTTGATACCAAGTCATTTACCTGTCGAATGCGAAACACGGCTCTGGTTCAACCCCGGCAGGCGTGAGGCGCTGTACATCGTTCCCGGTGCACTAGCTGTAGTGCTCTGGATTTATCCCTCGTTGCTAGCAGCTCTAGCGATGGTTAGAGAAATTGAGTCAGGGACGATTTTACAAGCCTATGCATCAAGCATTACAGCAACAGAATTCTTGAGTGGAAAAGTGCTAGCGTACTTGATCATCTCAAGCACCATGGCAGGTTTTCTCATCTTTTGTGCAATAGTTATTTTCGATATCTGCATGGTTGGGGATCCGACTCCATACATAGTTGGTCTGTTGTGTTTTTTACTGAGTTCTGTGTGTTTTGGTAGCCTGATAGGAACAGCGATGCACAGCCAAAATGCTGCTGTCCAAACAGTAGGAACAGCTGGCTTTATTCCAGCTCTTTTGTTTTCAGGTTATATTTATCCGATCCGGAACGTAGTGTATCCACTGTCGTATCTCACTATGGTGGTGCCAACCCGCTGGTTCGTTCAGCTCTCGCGAGACTCTTTTCTCAGAGGCTGCAACTGGAGTTACGACTGGTATCTACCGCTAATACTTGCTACAAGCGCTGCTGTGTTCTTTGGCGTAGCCTATAGCAACATAAGCACGATGCAAATCAAAAGCAAGGAGTGATTTAGATGCGCATAGGTGCTTTTGTAGAGGACTTAACACGCGGTAGATTGTTCTCCCTGGTGCTAAAAGAGTCCCGGCAAATTTTGAGAGACAAACAGCAGCTCTTTTTGTTGACGTTCCCGCCCATCATTCAGATTTGTCTTTACGGATTTGCACTGAGCCCTGACGTGCAGGATTTAAGGCTGGGCATCATAGATGAGTGCAAGTCGTACAAGAGCAGAGAATTAGCTTCAGCGTTAATTGAAAACCGAGTATTTAAAGTAGCTCGGTCACCGAACGATCGAAGTGCACTCATGATGAGCATCGAGAGAGGAAGACTGGACGCTGGACTTGTTGTACAGTCTGACTTTGACCGTGTAATTAGTCAGGGCAAAACCGCAAAGGTGCAGCTTATTGTCGATGCGGTAGACGCCAATACTGCAGGTATCACTCAAGGTTACGCGCGGCAGATGGTAGAAGTTTACGGTAGAAAGTTATTGAAAGCCCCTTACATGGTGCCAGTCATAAGCCAGGTGACATACGCCTACAATCCGGGATTAATTTCATCCTGGTTTTTTGTGCCTGGAGTGCTAGGCGTGGTTCTAACTTTGACAGGTACTCTGGTATCTTCTGTTACTTTGGTCAAAGAAAAAGATTCTGGAACCTTAGAACAGCTTCTCATGACACCAGCTGCAGCATGGGAGATATTGTTAGCGAAACTGATTCCACTGTTTGTGCTGCTAAACGCAAATGTGCTGGTGGCTCTTGCCGTAGGGAATATTGTTTTTGATTTGCCTTTCCGTGGCAGTTTTTTTACATACATGATTGTGTCTGCTATTTATATATTTGTTGTGATTTCAATGGGAATGATACTGGCGACGATCTCGAAGAATCAAAGGCAGGCGATACTAACGTCGTTTTTTTTGAATGTGCCACTTATTCAGCTTTCTGGTGCTCTTTCACCAATCGAGAGCATGCCTGACTTCTTCCGTTGGCTCACGTGTCTGAACCCGCTTCGATACTATATTCAGTGTATTAGAAACATCCTGCTAAGAGGCGTTGGCATTGAAGTTATGTGGAGCGACATTTTGGTGCTAGCCTGTATCGCAATTCTGCTCCTGAGTTTCAGTACTGCCCGATTTCGTAAACAGCTAAATTGATTTATGCCTCGTAGTAAACTCTCACCTGCGCCATGCGAATATTCGTTCGCGTGAGATGTGAGTCGACGTTTGCGCGAACTTGCACAGAACTGAGTGCTGCGTTGATCAGGGGGGAGATGAGTTGGGATCTAATTTATATGAGCGCTCTAGTTCTAATCGTTTGACAGAAAGCAAGCTTTCGGCGAGACGATTCAGGTTGATAGAGTCCTCCGTTCTACCTTGAATACGGCATGACTCGGCGACACGTCGAATTTCTATGCAGATTTCAACTACACTCATCCCGGCCAAAAGTTCGAAAACACCTAACGCTTTTCGATGATAGTCTTCGGCAACAGGGGCTCTATTGCGGTCGGAGTAAAGAGCACCTAATAATTCGTAGAGTTCCATCGAATGAGACTCGTTTTTATTCTTCGCTTGCTGAGCACCAAAAACTGCCGTGCGGTATATCAGTTCAGCTTTGCGCAATTTGCGGGTTAAATGTGCGACATGTCCTTTCTCGATTATTACTGTCCATGCAATATTAACAAAATCATTTGAAGCCACGACTTAGTCTCCCTTTGCGAGCATATCGACTGACTGATTTAAGTGAAAATTGCGCGGCTCAATTTCTGCCGTTTCTGGTCAAGCCATTCTGGCTCAATGGGCTCGGAGTAAGTCCGCTGCGACTGCAGTGTTGTGCGCGTTATTCCTTACCTTCACAATTTCTATGGTGCATGGGGCAGAATTGGCAATGTGAGCGGCTACGCTGCCCAATCCAGGTTTTCGTCGCCCCGTGTCTCCGTGAGAACCTATGACAAGAAGCTCTGCACCCCATTGCTTGGCTGTGTTGGTGATGGTGGTGGCTGCACTTCCTTCCAACAATTCTCCGTCTACAACACTAGTTGGAAAGTGATTTTTGAGAGAGGCAAGTCGCTCGTCAAGAATCAATCGCCCCTGATGCAAGAACTGTTGCTGGCTATCCCAGCTGGATGTCTTCTCAATCACCGTAATAAGATGAAAATGTGTGTTTTCTGGCCATGTTGATGCTGTCAAAGCTCCAATGACACTATCTGCGCGATTCGAACTATCGACTGCAACCAAAACTTTCATAGTTGGGACCTCGCTTGCTTGCAAGTCTCACCCTTTATGATGGTGCTCACGAGACTACTACCTCATTCGGGACTTCTCTCAAGTTTTCTATTAAATTGCTTCTCGTAACTATTCTGCCTTCTAACTCTCATCTTGTGAATCGTTCCTGCGAGCGACTTTTGAGAGTCATCCTTGTGGATGTGGCGCGAATTTCGTAGACATCCACTTGCTTTCTTTCTAGATCGTCTGATCGGATGATTGAGGACTGTCGTCGGTCAATCGTGTGAATGATGTTTGTGCCCGCGGATTTAGTAAAAATGATGTTCTGCTACAAACGGTTCGTTGAGGCGGGCCAGTTTACGCGCCTATTCAAAGGAGAAAATCATCATGTGCGATAAAAATTCCATTACTGTTTCTGAATGGAAGCTTTTGCTACAGCTGCTAGAACGTGAGCGCGCTGAGTTACCACCGGAAATTCATCATTCTGAGCTCCAAGACACAAAGCTCCATCTGCGTGACCGTTTGCGGTTGGTGGACGAGCTGATGCCAAAGCTGCAAATCATAAACGATTCAGCGACGTTAGTCGGTACGCATACGACTTGCCGCGACTAGATGTCTGCTGTGCTGCAGTCGGTTTGTAGTGTCATTTGCTTCGATACTATTTTCTTTCATAGACATGAAGCATATCGTCGTAGCCCGGAAAATTTGGTAGCGGTATTTGTTTCTTAATTTCGAATCGCTCATTCAATTGTCTTTGAAATGCCATATCGCCGATGTAATCGGCATGCTCTTCGCCTACATAAAAAACTGTTTTGCCTTTGTATTGATTGAGCGCATTTAGTGCCATTGGTTCGTTCGGTGGCGGCCAGACCAGCAGCAATTTATGATCGGGAAATTTTCTCACTTGTTCGACCGAACCTTTGGCAATTTCAGTGAACGCTCTATCTCCAACGTCGTGATATTCGTTTCTGCCGGATTCTATCGGAAATTTATCAAACGCCGCTACTCTCGCTCCCCGCTGGCGCAGCAAAGATGCCCAGTAACCTTTGCCTGCCCCAATTTCGACGACTGGACCGTGACTTTGGATTTCGCTCAGAGCTTCCTCATTGGGAATGGCATAGGCGAATTCGCGCCTAAGAGCGTGCCCGACGCCTGGGTCGCCATAGTAACTAAGTGAGCGCATACTCCGTCCAGGAAATTTGGCTTTTAGCTCCTGGATAAAAGGCAAAGACTCATATTTTTCCAGGTAAGGATTGCTAAGGGCAGCGCCTATACGCTTTGCCACTGCGCTGTCTTCAAGCAGTCTGACACCGGTCTCAACAAGGTCAGGCGCAAGCTTTTCCGTAACTTTTGCAACGACTTCGAAGCTACCCATAATTACCCATCAAGCAAACTTTATTCATGAACCCTGGCAGCAGGTGTTTCACGATGATAGGACTGGCTTTTGCATGTGTCGATGGGGAAACCACCAGGATAGATTATGTAGAATTCGGGCAAAGAGGTGCTCTCGTAGAAGGCTGTACGCAGTATGCGGTTTAGCACTTTGTTCTCTTTGTTTTGCGGCTCGAGTAACTCGGCGCTCTTTAATTTGTCCCGCGCATGTTCGTTTTCGCACAGAGCAAAATAAGGATTGCCGTGGTCCTGCATTGTTTGCTCGGCAAGAGCGAGATCAATCACCACTTGGTCGCGGTATAGGTTCGCTTTCTTTTTTTCATCTTTTTCGAATAGTAGTCTGTCCTGGCAACGTTGCTCGACATCGAGTAATTCACCTTTTCTACCGGCTCGAATATCATCAATGTATTCGTTGAATAATCGATGCGAGGCACACTCATTTTGATCAAAGCGTTCAGATAGGGTTTGAATCTGTCTTTCCATCTGCAGCTACTCCACAACTCCGGGTTGCTGCCATTAAACTCCCAGAAGCCGCCGCAGTCGGTGTGCAATTGCGCAAATCTAAGACGTGAGGACGGTCATGACTCTTTATTCGTTTGCGCCACTGTGTTTGGCCGCCACTGCCGTGATGAAAATCGACGCTTTGTTTTCACCGGCTGGGTGGTCGCCGCGGGCATCTTGTCCACTTTCGCTATTCATCAATTGTCTTAACTCGGCTTCGCCTAATTGAACGCCATTTTTATTATGGGAATCAAGCAATAATTGATAAGCAGTCGTAAATGCTGAATCCATATTAGTTGTGTCGTTTAGCCATTCGAGAGGTTCTTCGCTTGCCAGCGCAACGACTTTTTCGACTCCGGATGGTCCTGCAAATGTAAGCCCCAGAAGCGTTCGCTTGTTGCCTTCCATCAAGACTGTTTGAGCGGGATATGTCGTTGAACCACCTTCTCCAATCATATTTGAGCTAGAAGGTGGTGGATAAATCAGTGTGGCCTTGGTCGAGCTGCTGCCTTTATAAACGAGATAAACATAACTCGATTTCAGAGCGTCTAGCTTGAAGTGAATCATGTCACCATTTTTAAATGCAGAACCTTGGTTTTGTGGAATCCAGTTCATTGTTGTTGGATCGGCAAGCATAATTGTCAATTTAAGCCACGGCTTTGATGGTACCAGTGCAAATGGACTGGCTTGAAAATTCGGTGCAGGCAGCCTTGACCAGGCGATTCCTGTTGCTGCTGTTAAACCGAGAATCAAAACCGACGCGGCAATTATAAAAGCCTTCGCATCGATAAGACTGTTGTTTGCGACAGGGCTAGCAATTAAATTGAGCCCGCAGCTTTCACAAGAGCGTGCAGAATTGAAAGTCCTTTCGCCACAACGAGGACACTTCAAAGAGGCTATCTCGGTGCAGCCCGGTATCACTTTTGGTGCCTCAATTGCTGAATTAGAACCACTTGCTTCAGTGCTGACTGACGAATCTAAATCAACAGCGGGCTGCTCTTTGAACAAGGCGACCTGACCGATTTCAGTTTCTTTGACGATATCTTTGCCGCCTGCTGCTTTCAGACACTCCATCATGGCATCGACCCAGAGCATTTGTTGAAACAAGCCAGATTGATTCGAAAATTCTGGTGACGAAATCACCACGCCACAGTGCATGCCAATTACAGATCCATTTTTGAAAATCGGCGTGCCACTGCCTTGCGGTAACAGAGGAATGTCGTGCAAAAGGTGCCAGGTGTCATATGGATCAATTGCGCCAAGCAGAGAGCCTAATTTGATCTGCGATTTTTGCGTTTGAGCGTTGATACTAATGGACGTTATTTCTTCAAAAGGTGCAAGTGGCAGGTGCCAGCCAAGTGTCAAGGGCTGAAGCTCTTGAGGTGGGGCGTCCTGGGCCACTGCTGCTAATTTGTCTGGAGAAATTTCCAGTTGTCTTGTTGAATTGTCCAGCACTCTGGCAATCTGATTGAGCTTGTACATCGCAAAAAGTGCTTTGAAAATGGTGTAATCGTCCATTTCAACCAGCAGCCAGAGGTCCTCAGCTTTTGTGGTGCCGTCGAGCACCTGCCACAAAATAGACGCCGTTATTTTCACCTGCTCGTCATCAAATAAGGTCAGGTCTAGATGTTTGTGGGCTCTTGCGAAATAAGCTCCAGCAGCGGCCATGGTCGCCTTCAGTTGCACGAGTTCATCAAGTCGTCGATGCGCTTCAATCAACATCATGTCGGTCGATTGAGAAATTGTATGGCCTGAATTCCAACCGGGCTTTTTGCAATTATGAAAGACAAATTTGCCGCCAGCACCCTTGGCGATCATCTGGTAAATGGCTGCTTCATTGAATAAAGCTTTGAACTTTGCAGCAACAATGCGTCCGTTCTGACAAAAAATCTGGGCAATCGGGCGATTCAAATCATCGCAAATATAGAGAATGCCCTGCTTTCTTGCATTGTTGACGGTTTGCAAAACGAGTGGCATCTCTATTTCGGAAAGCAAGCCAACAAAGCCCTCACCAGTTGCAGCCAGAGGAAATCGTATGGCTTGACTCACCTTTTCAATGTCTGCAGGCTTTAACTCAGGCAATTCCTCACATAGGGTTAAGACCGCGCAATTGAATTTTTGCAGAGCCTGCTCTGGAGCGTCTAGAAGCGTTCCTCGTTCGGCCGTCTGTTTCGCTAACTGCGCGTCAAAACGCGGATGAAACTGAATCGATTTGACGCCGAAAACTTTGCCAGAGCGTGGAAATGAAATTTTTAAGGCGTGTAGATTTTGAGCAAATGGTGTCAAGACATTCGCGATTGTGGCTAATTTTTGATCAGCAATCAGCCAGCCACTGGCAATTGGTTCTTGCACAAGAGCCGTGCGATCATAGATCAAAGCAATAGCCCCAGCTAAAGCGCTGAGGCTGGTTGGAGGATTTCTGGTGATCATGCTCAATTTATAAATGCTCTAGTGATATGTCTGCCGCAAGCACGCCATCTGGGTTTTTATACACCACCGTCACGACGCCAGGAGCCAGAGTGTTTTTTCTTTTGCCGACGTTGGCTTTGGCCACATGCTTGATCGTGTTTTTCTTGGCGGTAAACAATGTTGGCACATCAGCCTTAGTGTCAGTCTTTGCCGCAGTGCTTGCACTCACTGATGTTTTCGATTTCTGAAGCCTTGATGCTACGTCTTTGCCGCTCGTTTCTTTATTCACTTTAGTTGGCACAGTTGTTGCCTGCATACTCGAAGGACGCAATGTCGACGTTCCTGCTAAGGCCGTCTTCGTTTCGCCAGAAGTAGATGCTAAATGTTGAGCTGCCGGCATATCTTTTAGTTGCGAGCCATAGGCACCAGAAGGAGAAACATATGATACTAAAACCTGATTGGGAATTAGGTCTTTGCTGCCTGAACAGGCCATTGCAATGCGCTGCGGAGCGAATTTAGCAGGCGCTGTCTTTTCTGTTTGCTCGGATTCACCGGAAATGAATGCCTTGGCGTCAATGGGTTTACGTGAAATCAAAAGTGTTAGTTTTTCCAATCCTGGGTTATGGTCAAAAACCAGAGCGCCTCCGGCGGGCAAGACCATTTCTTTGCCATGGGTAATTTGATTGTTGTCTTCATGATTTTCGGCATTCGGGAAGAGTTGCGACTGCTCACCGCGACTGCCTTGACGCAACATGATGTAAGCAAAGCCGTCGATATTTGGTTTTACGTGAAAACGAATGGAGTCGCCTGAGCGAAACTTTGTTTTGTTATTGGCGTGGATTGTTTCGCCGTCTCTGTGCAATTCAATCCAGTATTGAACACCTGTGTTCATTGCGACACTAGGAGAGTCCATTTGCTGAAAAAATAATCCCTTGGCACCGGCGTCGCTTTCCGTGTCGGCAGATGGGTCTTGCGCCAGGGCAGGTACTGCGCTGATTAGAAGGCACGAGACCGAACAAAGCCAGGTGTTTAGAAATTTCATTGTCATTTGTCCTTTTGTCCTTTTAACTTGCCACACACAGTTATACCGATTGACATGGGAATTTAGGGTGCCTGGACAGATAAGTTTTGAGCTGCAGGTGAAATTTCGTGGATTTCTTGAATAATCGCGTTGCCATCTTTTTCCAAATTTGCAAGGTTGGCAAGTGTCTTTTCTTTGTCTGAAAGAATTGCGAAAGCTGAAGGATCGCGCAATACTATGTCGTCGTTCTTGAGCAATAGGAAAGGCGTTTTCAGGAGGGCAATCAAGAGTTTCCCCTCGCCAGACTGTGCGAGTTTCTGACAATCGTCGGGTACGTCAATTTGTATAGGTACGGTCATTGTCAGCTGCTCGAGCGCATTGGGCGCTGGATAGAGGACTGACGAATGTTCGGGACCAACGAAAATGGCGTAAATCCGACTGCTCTTTTGAGGAGTCAGAACCATTTGTATTTTGCCTTTATCTGGCTCGCTTTTTTCTTGGAACTGAATTTCGACACTGCCCACCGCTGTGTGGTTTTTCCGTCTTTGTAATTCTGTGGCGCCAAGCAAAGCGCCTATGGTGAGTATCATTGCCATTACGCCACAAACGGCTGCAATCAGGATATTTTGTCCGCTGAGAAAACTGAACTTCTGAAATTTCTCGGTTTTTTGTTTGGCGATTCGATTGTGATTGCCGGAAACGCCCAGATCTTTCAAAGCATCAATAAAAAGTGCCAGTCGGATGGAAGTCGTGGGCAAATTCAAGCCAGGCAGACTAGCCGTGTCGCCACAATGTATGCCTACGACTGTTTCGCCATCGAATAGTGGTGAGCCAGAGTCGCCAGGCGAAAGACCAAGGTCATGTAACAAATGGAAATTGTCGTCTTTCAGCAACGCACCAAGTAGTTGTCCTTCTTGAATCAAAGGTGTTGGCGCAGTACTGAGGACGCCAAGGTGCGCCGGGTACCGCATCGCAAACAAAGTTTGCTGGTTTTTTAAATGCTTTTCGAACTTTAATGGCAAAAAAGGCGAATGTTTCTCTGGTAGCTCTAATTCGAGCGAAATAAGAGCAGCGTCATACTTTACGAGCTGGTCTGGCTGCCTGAGAAATTTAGAATGCAGTCTAATTTCGCGAGCGGTGTATTCGTTGCCAGAATTAGGAAATCTTATGAGCAAAGCCTGACTATTGCTGGTGTAGGCTTCAACGACGTGACCGCAGGTAGCCAGAAGACCTGGTCCCACCAGAAATGCCTGACCCAGGACGGTCTTTTTGTTGCCTTCTTGATGCAACACCTGAGCCAGCGAATCGGAAAATATTTCAGGTCTTTGCACTACAGCAGTGGTCATGGAAACCTAGAAAATCGGAAAGCAATCTGTCAGGGCAAAGCCGTTTTGCCTGCCCGGATACTTAAGATATCAGTTGGTCGACTTTTTGAGTGCTTTGACAAGCCATTCCCTGGCAATTCTTAAAAGGTTAAAAGCCGTTCTACCATGTAAACTGTTGCTGTAATTAAGAGAACGGGTTTATGCACGCGACCGATAGTGATTTGCAGCAGATTTTGGTGTTCGCCCCCGAGTGGACGCCCTTGTGGCGTCGTGTTGAGGAAAATGGTATCGCTGCTGGTGCAGTGGGTCTCGAGTTGGGCAAAAACTGTGCTCAGTTGTGCGCGTTTTTCACTTTAATTGGCGCGCGTTCGCTCTTTAACAAAATTTATGAGAGCAAGCAGGCGCAAACACTGTTTCTCAAGCCAATTAGAGATTGTTATTTCATACCGCTTGCCACAAAAATGTTTCGCTCAAATGGTAATTTGCGCCGTTTTACGAGTGAAAAACACTTCACCATCGAACAGAGTCGAAGCCTGCAAATGTCACTTGCTACAGAAGTGGCAGTTAAATTAGAAACAGCGCTGCGTCGCCAAATTGATGATAAGAAACCTGACGGATTCAAGGTTTTATTGCTGGCGTATATTCAGACGTCAGTCAACAACGCCGTTATCGACCACATCAAACAAGAGTGTCACTGGGATAGACAAACCCTCAACGACTCATATGAGAGCGGTGAAGAAGAGAGTCCAATCGACAAAACCGCTGACGATCTGGCTTTGATTCCCGAGCAATTGATCTTGTCCAAAGAAAAAGTGCAACATTTAAATGATCTGCGCAAGCAGTTAGTGAAGCTCGTTCAACAGCAAAAAGAGCTGGATCCAGCTCTGGCAGCTGTTGATTGCATATTTGGTCTTGGTCTGACTAAATACTCCAAAGCAGGTTGTGAAATGACCATGCGCGAGTGCTGTGAGGCCCTTGCGTTACAAGGTGAGACACCGGCCAGAAAAATCGCTCGCTGTCAGGTTCTACTGGACAGGGGAATGAATGCTGTCAGAGATATGCTGCGTAATAGTTTGCCCGACATCATTCAATGCTGGCAACAAGAGATCAATGTGAACGTTGCTTCGCGTCGTGATTTGAACCATCAGCTGAATTTAACGGAAGGTGAAATTGAGCGGCTGATTGTAAGTCGGCAATATTTGCAGCTTGAGCAACTAGTTGATCGTCTAGTCATAAAGAAAGAGAAGCTCGCTACTTTGAAGGAAAAAGGTGCTGTGGCTGCTTTTGTTCCTGTGGACTTAAATTCTGCGACGGTACGCGATCTAATTGATATTCTCGGGATACCAAAAGAAGAGGCCCAGGCGCTTTGCTCGAAGCGTCCCTTTGCAAGAACGGAGCAACTGCTTCAGTCAGGCTTGCTTTCAAGTGAGCTTATCGATAAAGCTATAAGCCGGGGCGCTGTCTTAAAGCAGCTCTCTGATTGCCGATGGGACTTGAATAAGTGCTCACTCGAAGAGCTCAGCAGCTTGGAGCTACCAACCGAGCGAGTAAATATGATTATGCGAGGCCGTCCATTTACTACCTGGGACGAATTGGAAGAATTTGTGGGCTTTGACGAGTCAACCTGGCTGGTTTTAAGAAAGAATTTTCGTTTGAGTCTAAATTCCACCTGAACCCGCCTAAATTAAGTCCTGTTTGTGTAGATTCTGTGGATTGGTAATGGTGTACAAACGAAATGATCAGCCAAAACAAAATTCAAATCGCACCAGCAGTCGTTAGACTGACACAAGTGTATGCTCGCGCTCACCAGCTGAGCTTCCGTAACAGGGTCGCTCGTTTGATTGCCGAAGAGTCAATTCTTGCCTTAGACCCACTGCTGGATTTTAGTCTGGATGAAAGTTCGTCTCTTTCTGAAATCGATGCTCTTACAAGGGTTATTCCGGTCAACGATATTGTTATCAACGGTCGCCATATTGATGTGGCGGTAGTGGATTTAACAGACAATGGAGTCACGCTACCCTGCGCCCTGGCGCAGTCAAACTATTGCTGCAATGGCTCTTTGGTTGTGAGCATGTCTGATACCGCATCTGGTTCAATTGTGGGGTATATAGAGCCTCGAATCTGGATGGACGCAGCCCAGTCCATCAAGCACTCAACAGAGCTGACGGAGATCAATTACCTGGTTTCGAGTGATTCTACATTCGATCTGGAAAAATGTCTGACGACTATTTTCGCTAACGGTCATTCAGTTATGGACCAACGCCCTGAAATTGACAGATTAGTTTTGCAGGCGGCTGACTATATTCACTTCTTGAGAGAGCCATCGTCTATCCCGCTTTCTAAGCAGATAAAGATCATAAATAACTGTCTTGCCGATTCTTCAGTTTGCGAAAATCTGACCGCTTTATGTGAGTTTCAGGCGGATAATTTGCAAAACATTCTCGGTCAATCTGTCGTCTGGGAAGCGCGCTTGAGCAATTTTGCTGTTCGCCTGCAAGCTAAATATCCTGATTGGCAGCTTTCTCAACTGGTTGATTTATTGCGCAGCACGGGCAACAAATTTGGTGGTCAATTTGAGTCGTCGGCTTTTAAATTGAATGTTGCTCGCACGTTGCTGGCTAAAAAGACTTCGACTGGCCTATCTGCAAGGGTGCAAAGCCTTTCAGATTCAATGCTTGAACAGCTATTTGCTGGTAAAAAAGTAGTCGAAAGTGTTCGTCAGTATGTGAAAAATCAAATCGCTGTCGACATCGCCGCGCAAATTCAAACGACCCGGAAGGGCTTGCTCGATCTCTCGCAAGCGACAACTGACGAAATCACGGCGGCAGTTCGCCAGCTTTCGTTGCAACCGGCATATGCTACACATAGTCAGGGTGAGACTTCTCCAGTAGATGATATCAATGAAGCTCTGCAGCTTTTTGCCATTGGCAAAATCGGTGATGAGTTAGATCATCTGCTCAGTGAAAATTAGAGGGCGGCTTCGGAAAGGTAATGGCAGATAACACAGTAGTTTCGAACTCGTCGGCGAATGCGCCGCATGGCATTGAATGCGCTTCATGTGGCAGTGCCAATCCTTTTGGAATGCGCTTTTGTTTGTCGTGCGGACGTCCCGCTCTTTATTCGCAAATGACGGAGAAAATCGTCGGTCCGTGTCCTCTTTGCGGTTGCGCTGATCCACTCAATCAGGCTTTTTGCATCGCTTGTGGTACAGCTTTGATTGGTGCAGACAGCCCTGCTGTAGCTGCAAAAGCCAAACGAACCGGCACTGTCGTTAACGCCGCAGGTGACGCATCAAGCAGCGCTAATACCGTAAAACACAAAACCGGTTTCAGTTGGGAGTCACCTGCAAACGCTAAGACTCCCACAAAAAGTGAGTTTACACCCAGACCTGTAAAAGTAGCCGTCTCTGGCAGGCGCGGGAAGTCCCTGGCTCCAGTTGTGGCGACTGGCATTCTTGCTGGTGTTCTGGTCGCCGTTATTGTCTCAAACACAGCGCCGGCGCGATATGCCTTCGAACGGTTGCACTGGCCGGCACGAGGGCTGGTTGTTTATGCGCAACCGCCAAAGGCTAAAGTGGTGCTGGAAAATGTGGAAACTCAGGCAATCACTTTGGCTCAAACAGAAGACAACGGATGTCTGACGATGGGCTCCACTCAACCTGGACGCTACCGTCTTTTCTTGAAGGCACCCGCTGATGATGGTGCCTTTGCCGATGTAACAGTGCTGCCGGACCGTCCCACAGTTGTTGGATTCCCGACTCCTATCTCTTTAACAGGAGCCAATCGCTAAACTATGCCAGAAAGCACCAAATCAGCCAGCGGATCGCTTTGCACTCAATGTGCTTCAACATTTGCTGCCACTGCCTCTTATTGTGGTTTCGATGGTAGTGCTCTTGTGGTATGTGCTAAGCCAATTGAATCAGTTGGGCATTCCAATTTTCATGAATGCAGTTTATGTAATCGCCAGTATCCAACCTACGCTAAATTTTGCGGTGCTGACGGTTCGCCTCTGACAAAAGAAGAGTCGTTCGGGCTGATTGCCAAGAAAACCACTGGCACCAGATTAGAAGTGCAGCAATCTGTACCTCAAGCTGGCAGTGACGATGCCTTGAATATTGATGAGGACGATTGGCGACCGTCGTCAGATCTCGATCTCGTCGGTAGAACTTTAGAAGGCAAATATCAAATCAAATCTGTTCTCGCCGAAGGTGGTATGGCTGTGCTTTATTTAGCGCACCACGTCAACATGGAAAGAACGGTTGTCGTCAAAGTCGTCCATAGTAATTTGATTTCCAGCCCTAGTGCCAATCAACGCTTTGAGCGTGAATGCAAGTTGGTTGCTCGTCTTAATCATCCAAATATAGTCCAGGTTTACGATTTTGGTTTTATGAATAAAAGACAGCCATTTATGGTGATGGAATTTATTAAAGGCAACACTCTTGCTGATTTTATCGATAAGCAAGGCCCACCTTTACCCACCACGGCTCTGCGCATTATCACGCAGATTTGTTCTGGTCTGGAGGAAGCTCATGTTTGTGGCATTATTCACCGGGATTTAAAACCAGACAATATAATCTTGCAAGAAAAGATCGATCGTCCTGATTGGGTGAAAATTGTTGACTTTGGCATCGCTCACTTACTTGATGGTTCGAAGCGATTGACGCGCAGTGGGCGCATCACTGGTACGCCTGAATACATGTCGCCGGAGCAATTCAAGGATAAACCAATTGACGTAAGAGCTGATGTTTATGCTCTAGGCATTGTGCTATTTGAAATTTTCACAGGCGCCGTCCCTTTTTCTGCTGATGACCTTGGTGTCTTGATGGCTAAACATTTGATGGAAGATGCGCCGTCTATCTGTGAATTCCGTGACGATATCGCAGTGGATTCACCAATTGACCTGATGGTGAAAAAGTGTTTGATGAAAGACCCGGACCAGCGGTATCAAACTGTCGCCGAGCTGCGCAAGGCTGCCGAAGAGGCTTTGTCGAAAGTTTAAAGGAACTTTTGCTGTGCCTTTATCGCCTCAGCACTTGACAGTTGAATAAGATTTTTCGAGAGATCGCCCTGCACAGGTGCGAATTTCTTCGAAGGAGGAAATATGGCCGCTATTGCCGCGCATCCATCAGTGACACTCCAGCGCGAATTAAACAGGCAAATGAAATCGGCTCAGTCGATTCATGAAGGCAATTACACACTAATCGTAAGCTCCGTATTGATTGCGTTGAGCTTGACTGCACTGTTGTGGTTGGTCGTTAATGTATCGACCACATCACATGCCCATAACTCTGTTATCCACTCCTTGCCGCGTGATGTCATTAACCCAACCGCTGATATCGCCGAGAGTTCAGTTTCTCCTCATTTTCCAGCCCTGTCTGTAATGAAGTAATCTTGTGCGTCTCCGGCTGAAGCTGCCATCATAAGTGGTGGCAGCGCTCATGCCTGTTTAGTACTGCTAGAAAAATCTCAGCCTATTTGCCGTATGGTCCTGTTAATATTGGCGGGGGAGATTTTTTTTGAGCGCTTTCTGGAAAGCTTTTATTTTGATTTTTATGGCTGAACTGGGTGACAAAACTCAGTTTATGACTTTAGCCATGGCGACCAAGTACAAAGCACTGGACGTTATGCTGGGTGTCACAATTGGCACGACGCTCGTAAGTCTTCTCTCTGTAGCGCTTGGCTCCACTGTCGGTCGAATCCTGCCAATGTTCTGGATTGCCATGCTGGCCGGGGTGGCGTTTATCACTTTTGGTTTACTGGAGCTAAAGGGCGACAGTGAAAGCGAAATCGAAGAAGCAGAAGAAAAGGTTCTTGAGTTATCTAATGATCAGGGTCCATCAAGCAAAAAAGGACTCAGATTCGGACCGATCTTAACTATCGCCGGAACATTCTTCCTTGCTGAATTAGGCGACAAGACCATGCTCGCCACAGTGGCTATTGCCAGTCGCGAGGGGGCGTTTATCCAGGTTTGGCTTGGCAGCTCACTTGGTTTAGTCGCCTCTAACGCCCTTGCTATTTTTGCAGGCAAGGCCGTAGGAACCAAAGTTTCAGCCAATACGCTTCGTTATGTCATCTCCGCCGTATATATAATTTCAGGGATACTCAGTATCGTTGAAGGATTTAAGCATAAACTCTGAATTGATAATGCATTACAATGAGCGACAGACTCGCAAATCGTTAAACTCTAAAGCGATGGTCTTGAAAGACACTAATTTCAGCCGATTGCAGAATTTGCTATACAAAGCAATTGTCACTTTGTTTTTTATAACCTCGACGTCGGCAAGTTTGTCTGCTGATGCCGCAAACCATAATGCGCCAGCGACAGGCAGTAAGAAAAAGGTGGATGCCTATTCTGGCTGGGAGATGTACCAGAAAAGTAAAAGCATGGGCACAAACAAGTTGATGCTTTGCGCTGCAGGCATGAAGATAGTCAATCCGCTGATGTCGATGGCCTATTGGCCGAAAACGAATCAATTGGTCTTGATCAACAATTCAAACCATAAGTATTTTATTTGCACAAAAGAGAAATTTCCTCATTACGTGAAAATGCTTGGTTTCGATATTTTTGCCACTGCCAGCAAAGATCTTAAGTATTCGGATTGGAAAAAACTAGATACCGAACAAGTTGCGTCGATGAATTGCGTTCTTTACCAACGACAGGCTGTCAATATGCCTGGCGGTGCTGAAAGAAAGGAACAAGCATGGGTGTCGAACGAGATTGTTTTGCCAGAAAACGCGTTTCAAGTTTACAGTGAGTTGAGTGGGAGACCAGATGCTTGTCGGTTTGGTTTTCCGATGAAAAGTAAGGTCATTACCAATAACCCGATGGATGGTTTTAAAGTGCGTGTCGATTTTGATACCAAAGAGGTGATGCAGAAACAGTTTACTGCCAGTGATTTTCTCATGTCTAAAGACTATATTCTCGTAAAAGAATTTTCCGAATTCTTGCTCAATGACTCTGAGTCAAAAGTGGCTCATGATGCGAATAAGGGTTCAGAGAATAGTATTCACGCGGCCATGGTAAAACTTAAAACGAAAGCGTTTGCCGACAGAGCTAACGAGCCAAATGCGCCAAAACCATTGTCTAAATAAGCCTGTTTACTTTAGATCGTTCTTGGCGGAACTGAGGATTGAGCACGCTTTGAAGCGAAGTTGCAGATATTTTTTTAAGTTGTTTTTCTTGTCCAACTCATAATCAGCATGACGCAGTAGCGCGATTGCTAAATATGGATGAGCGGAACCGTACGCTGATTTAAATATCTCTTCGCTGCTTTCGAAGAGACTTTCAGCATTCATATCGTGAGACTGATCTTGAACAGTGTCATCTGTTGGCGCTTTTCGTGTCAGTTGAATTTCCTTGAGATGGGCGAGGTCTTCGGCTAGATGTAGCTCGCAGATACCTGTGTTTTTGCCGTCTGGTCCTTCTGTTTGTCGCCACATTGGCAGGGCTTGAAAATTGCAACCAGCTGCTATCTTGTAAAATGTTTCAGCGCCTAGATCGGACGCCTTGTCTAGTGGCAGCTTGTTTTCTGCTTTCATCTGAATGATTTCAGCGAGTCTAGAAAAAGTTAGAGCGGCAAGCGATAGGCGCGATACAGAAAGCAGTCCGAATTCTTTAGCTTGACCTTCAACAGCCCCTGACTCTTTAGCGTGGGCCATTCTGTTTCGCCATGCCAGAATGGCTGCCTTGTAGTATTTCTCTGCATCTTCATAGCGCTCTTCGTCAAAATAGCAGTTGCCAAGACTGCTCAAAACTAGAGTGTATTGCAGCATTCTTCTCTCTGTTTTTAATTTTTCTTCGAGATCTAAATATTCGTTTTCTGCGTCTTTTAGTTTTCCCTGATTGTAGTAAGCTTCTGCGAGGTCCATCTTGAGCAGTATGGTTGGATAGCTGCTTTCACCATTGCTCAGGTTGCTTACTTGCACCGCTTTTTTGAATATTTTGCTTGCTTCATCCCAGAGTCCAAATTCTTGCAGCCTTTTACCCGCGTGTGCGAGTGAGTCATAAATCTCTTGTGCATCGCCTTTATTTGAGTGCAGAAATTCATCTGCGTCTTTGAGAATTATTGATGCCGCAAATAAATCCGAAGTATCAGACTTTTTCTGGACTTTTCGTTTTTCGTCTTCCCAGACAATTTTTTGTTTCGCTGAAGGCGAGTCCGCAAGATTCCAGAAATTGAATGCCGGAAGTGAGCAGCCAAGCAAACCCACCAGTGATAACGAAACCCACACTGCGCTCGTAACCTGTTCTGATTTACTTCTTGGTCCCCGTTTTAGTCGAAATAATTCCCATCGGCTTCTGGCGATGCTCAAGAAGCTAAATTGCTGCGACTTTTGAAAAGCTTCTAGGTCTCTTTCTAGTTCTGCCATCGACTGATAACGTCCGTCTGGCGTTTTCGCAAGAGCTTTGAACACTATAGCTTCGAGCGCTGATGGCACTTTTACTTCTGCGACTGCCTGTGCTGTTGAAGGTATGTCAGAGCCAGTGAAAAAAGCAATTGGAGACTTGAGTTTGCTGTCTCCGGCAATTTGTGAGGGAACGACATTGATGTGCTTGTAGAGTACTTCCAATGTATTATCGCCTGAGTGTGGGGGGTGGCCAGCCAGGCATTCGTACATGAGACAACCCATAGAATAGATGTCGGAGCGAACATCAAGCTTTTCTCCTCGACACTGTTCAGGGCTCATGTAGAGCGGGCTGCCGAAAACTTCCCCAGTTTGAGTCAGGTGAACTGCTTCGCTGCCTTCTCGCGGTAATAGTTTGGCAATACCAAAATCGACAAGCTGTACGATGTCGTGCTTTTCGCCCTGCTCGATGAGAATAATGTTGCTTGGTTTTAAATCTCGATGAATCACTCCTTTCTCGTGAGCCTTGTCGAGAGCATTAGCCACTTGAATGAAGATTGCGACAGCACGCTCAATTGGTAGATGCCCGGTATCTTCTATGAGCTGATGCAGAGAGATACCTTCCAGGTAATCCATAACGAGATATGGCTGTCCTTCCGGTGTCACGCCAAAATTGTGAATGGTGACGACATTCGTGTGCACGATATTACTTGCTGCTTGTGCCTCTTGTTGAAAGCGCTGCAAGCTGTGTGGATGAAGCACCAGATGCGGTAGCAATGTTTTGATCGCGACAATTTTTCTGAGCATGAGATGTCGAGCTTTGTATACAATGCTCATGCCGCCTTTGCCAACCATCGAGAGAATTTCATATTGACCATCGAGGATTTGACCGACCAATGAGTGTTTTTCGCGAGCCGTTTGAATATCGGCTACGCTCAGGGTCTTTTCGAAGGAATGAGTCTCTCTAACAGGTGATTCTGGATTCAAACGAGTGCCGTCGTGTGGACAAAAGTTTGTCTCACTATGATACGTTTGCCGACACTTCGGGCAGGTGATTGCTTCGTCCGAACGCATTATTAATCAGGCTTGCTCTTTTGCTCTCTCTGGGGGATATGCCCGTCTGTTGCTGTCTCTATATAAACTAAAAATGAACAGCTTCCGTGGTGATTTTTTCGACTGACTGGGTAGCGCTGTATACTGGCGTTGAATCCGCCGTATGCAAAAGTGAGGAGCAGGTCTGTTGAATACTGGATTGACTGCAATCTATCAAAAATACATGAGACCGTGGCTTTTTCGGTTCGATCCTGAAACCGCTCATAACTGTGTCTATCAAATGTTGCCTTGCGTGCGTCCATTCGCCTCATTCCTAGAGCCTTTTTGCTCTTATCAATCCCCTCGCCTGAAAACTGTACTGGCAGGCCGGACCATCGTCAATCCAGTCGGTCTGGCTGCTGGCTTTGATAAAAACGCACGACTTGGTCACTTACTTGACGTCTTGGGTTTTGGTTTTGCTGAAATCGGCTCGGTAACACACATGCCGGGTGAGGGAAATCCTCAACCAAGGTTGTTTCGGTTGGTCGAAGATGAAGCTGTGATCAATCGAATGGGCTTAAACGGTGACGGTGCCAGCGCGGTTGCCTGGCGCCTGCGCTCGAGTGTCACCGAAATCCCACTGGGCGTTAATATCGCTAAAAGTAACCGGGTCGAAATTGTCGGAGAGAGAGGTGTCGCCGATGTCGTGGCAAGCTTTAGAGAAATAAGAGATTTACCATTAGCTTATGCTGTGTTGAATGTAAGCTGTCCCAATACCCACGAAGGTTGTGAGAAAGAAGCGGCCGAGCTAGTTGTGATGCTGCAAGAAATTTATCGTTTGAATTCGCACAACTTGCCGCTGTTCTTGAAATTGTCACCGGACAGTTCTGATGAATTACTAGATTCAATTTTTTCGTCTGTTTCTTCTACTCAAGTCGATGGTTTCATTTGTGGCAATACATCTACTGCGCGAGACTCACTGAAATCTGCAGAAAAAACAATAGAAGACTGCGGAAAGGGTGGATTGAGTGGAAAACCGCTTAAAAGTAAAGCACTTGCCTTGTGCGCTAAGGTAAGCAAACGCAAGCAGACTCATCAGCAGATAATTGGATGTGGTGGCGTCTTTTCTGGTGATGACGCACTTGAATTTTTAAAAGCTGGAGCGAGCGCAGTTGAAATTTATACAGCTCTTGTTTATCTGGGACCGTTTGCAGTGCATGACATTAATCAACGTCTCGATCAACTGCTGCAAATTGAAGGCACCAGTGTAGAAGAAATAGTTTCCCGTCATACCCGTAAGAAGAAGTGAATGTTATTCGGGTGTCATAGGTAAATATAGGTCTGTGTCTGCAGTAATTTTCTTCAAACTATCCTCAAATCCCAACGCTGCTTGCTCCTTAAATTTATCGCTTTGATGGTCCAGAATGACATTACGAGCGAAATAATTCAGTACCAGTCGAGCATCATCTGCATTTGTCAAACCACGCAATGGTAATTCAATAGTGCGCCTGCCAAAACCGCTCTGGTAAATGAAGTGCAATGACTGCTCGCCCGATCTCGCGTCTTCCTTGAGGTCGATATAAAAAATATCACTCCAAAGAGCTAGATTCGGATAATTGTAGAACGCAAAACCTTGCCACCAAAGCTTGAACCCAGAATCTGTCAGACCGATATTGGTTGGCCCCAACAAACTATTCTGCCAATTTCTGCCACCATTTATTTTCAAATTGCTGATGACGATGATGACGTAGACCGGAACTGTAAGTAGCAGCAGTGACATTGATGCAAGAGCTAGTGGAACCACCGGTAAACCAGCAGGGACGATGAAAAGAATGGAAAGGATGGCCAAAGTGAATGTCGCCGCAATATGTAGTAGCACAATCAGCGTTATTGCCATCAAGAGTGGCGAATCCATGTTCAATAGAGATTGTTTGAACTTGCTCATGTACAAATTGACCACGACAGATCTGTTTGAATATGCCGATAGATCGTAAGGAATCAATAATTCTGCCGGGCAAGAGTTTGCCTGGTAGAGCGTCAGTTCGTCAGTGTGTTGCGACTTTGCTTGACTGTCAGGCATAATTCTTTCTACTGCCCCGCGTTTTCGATTAATTTTGTTAGCTCTGCTTGCACTTCAGCTATTGATTGAAAGCGTTGTTTCTCATCAAGTGCCGTTGCTCGACTAACAAATGTGTCAATGCTCTCTGGAATATCCTCTGCATTTTTTGAGTTTTTGCGACATCTGGCTGTAGTGATAGGTTCGGGTTCAAGCCCAGTCAACAGAAAATAAAGAGTGGCTCCCAGGGCATATATGTCACTGCGAATGCTTGGCTTTCCGCGGTACTGCTCTGGTGCCATATAACGTTGTTTACCCATGACCGTGCGAGTGCGCATCGAATTTTCCTCGCTGGATATATTGAAATCTATTACTGTGATCTTGCCTTCAGGTGAAAGCATCAGATTCTCAGGCGAGAAATCCAGGTGTATTATGACGGGCGTCGCCCCATGCAAATGTTCTAAAATAGCAGTCATCTGCCGGCAAAGTTTGAGGACTTCTCTGTACGGGATAGCGCCGCGTTTTTGTACTTCCTCTTTAAGAGAATGTCCAGCGATCATCTCGAGAACGAGATAAGCCCTATGATCTTCGACGAACGCATCAAACATTTTGACAATGCCTGGATGATTCAACTTGCTCAATAAATGCACTTCTTTTTCAAATTGCTCGCAGGCGTCTTTGTGTTCTACTTCATGAACTAGGTCTGGCAGAACATATTCTTTTAAAACGACTATAGAGTGTTCAGAAAGATCGTTTACTTCAGCCATATAGACAGCGCCTTGACCACCTCCACCAATCAAATTTTTGATTGTGAATCGCCCATTTTGTAATCTTATGCCTGTGCTGAGAGCGTTAGTATGCAAACGTGGTCTTGAGTCTCGCAGAGCTTGGGACCATAGTTTGGTAAACGGGACATCGGCTAACTTTCCTGTCCTAGTGAGACCAGCCATTGCTTTTTGAGTGTCGATTTGTTTGATATTGCTATCGATAAATGCACGCAAAATATTGCGTTCTTCTATGGTCTGCAAAGAGTCAAGAAAGAGACGTGCCTGATGTTTTCTCGTATCAGATAAAATTATATGGTCGCGTGTTAGCTCTTTGTTTTCGCCGGCTAGACCCTCGATAAATTCTATTGATGAAATCTCATCCCAGCGAAAGCTATCTAAGATCATGCCACCATGGATGTTGCGAGAGTGCAGACGCAATTCATCATTGGTCAGACCAATCTCTGTTAGATCAAACGGTTTTTCGCGATAGCGTCGAGCATAATTCAAATGCATGACGACAAACACCCAGATGACTTCTATGGCGAAGCAAAAATAAAGACTCCTTCCTAGCGAATCTGCTTCGTTAATAGCTAGAAGTATCGCCGAAGCAAAAAGAGCTATGCCAACCGAGCCAGCGATAAGAGCAAAAGTTTGAGTGATGAGAAAGCCTTGCAACGACATGCTACCAGGCAGAATCAAATAAAACTGATCGAGAATTCGGTCTTGCGCGTGAGGAGCTAGACGCCCGTAACGGATGAGAATTTCACGTTGATTACGTCGTTTTATGTCCACCGCTCGTCCTCGATGAGGTGAGATAGATAAGGCATTCCTCAGATGTTGCAAAACGCTCATCAATTTCGAGTTGAGTACACCTGGTTATGAAAGCATCAAGCCAGTCGGAGATCGAGAGACCCTGTGTCTTTGCTGTTATTGTCGCGATCGGTTCAGGGTCATGCCCGGTCAAAGAGAAATAAACGCACGCACCAAGAGCGTAGACATCGCTAACTGGTTGCGCATTGCCGCGGATTTGCTCGGGCGCCATATAGGCGTGTTTACCAACCAGTGTGCCTGTCGCTTGGCCAATGAATTCGTTGGCGGCACCGAAGTCTACGAGTACTAATTGACCGTCGCCTCGAACAACGATATTGTCTGGTGAAAGATCTCGATGCACTACAGGTGGTGTCAGACCATGTAGATACTTCAAAATCCCGGCAAGCTGAGTTGCCCACTGTATGCATGTGTCTTCTGGCTGCCCGCTTTGTTGACTGACATATTGACGCATGTTTAAACCTTTGATGAAATCAAGGCGTAAATAATTTCGCCCGTTTTCCACAAAATGGTCATAAACAGTGGTTATTTGCGGATGTTGCAGGCGTGAAAGAATGGTCGCTTCACGTTGAAATTGTTCGGTTGCCTTGGCTTTAGTGGCTTCATCTAAAGTGCTTGGTAGCACCGATTCTTTCAAAACGAATTCTTCGCCTTCTTCATTTTTGATTAGATAGATTGCCGAAAAACCACCAGCAGCGATTTGTCTGACAACTGAATACTGCTCTTGAATTTTCGCCAACGGTGCAAGCGGAGTGAATGATGTGAGACCAAATGTAACCTGGTTAGCGCTTTCCCAGAGCTGGGTGTAGGACAACTGTGGCAGATTGCCGCTTTGATAATCAAGAAAACGGTCGATGTCGTTGAGCTGTGACAGCCCTCGTAAATGCGGTGCATGTGTGCGCATGTGATCGACGATGGCCTTTAGTCCTTCAGGGTCTAAGCCGCTGAGATGGATGTTTGTAGTTTCGCCAGAGACTTGCTTTAATTGCATGACGAAGTCGCTGGCATCGCCAGGCTGAGCTAGATCTAGCAAATTTATGTCTTCTATTTTGCCCCAGAGAACTTTGGGTGTGAAACCCATGAAATTTCTGCCTGGGACTATTAAGCTTAACCTGTCTACATACAGTAGATCTTCAGGCGCTAATAGAGTGGCGATGCAACACAACAGACCGCCCGCGATGAGATATCCGCACCAGAAAAACGTTGGCGCTGACACAACGTAGGAATGAGTCATGGAGATGCCGATTAAGTAGTAAATTAGAGCTGCCGCTACAAAGCCATTGGCTTTAGCCTTTTTTGACAGATTTAGGCGTTGGCGAAACGCATGACCATAAGCTCGTCTGTAGCGAATAGTTTGGGCTTTATTGCGAGCTTCAGCATCGCGGTAAGTCTGTTGCAAACTATGTTTCTGACCTTGAGTATTCATAATTTAGGGCATCTACTCTCGGACGTTAGCCTTTAAATTGAGCCACTCTAAGAGGCTTTCTAAACACCACACGCAGAGGACTGGCATCTCGTCCTCCCACCGTCTACAATGGCGAAGATTTTGATTCCACATAGGTTTAGACTACATGACTAATAATCCGGCAAACCCTGCCCACTTGCCTGAACTGGTGAACTTGACGACCGGTGAGCGATATGTGTTGTCCGATCCTTCCGTTACACTTGGAAGAGCTCCAGAGAACAGTGTGATTTTGCCGGACGATGGCTACGCATCGGCTTCTCACGCCCGTATTTTCTGGGATCAGAATTCTTGGTGGATTGAAGACTTGATGAGCAGCAATGGCACATCTGTAAACGACCAGTTGATCCAAGCACCCTGGCAGCTCGCGCCGAACGACACGATAAAAGTCGGCAGAACCGTATTCCGCATTGAATGAGGGCTAGTCCTAGCGACTTTGACTGGTGCCGTTAGGTTGCCCTGGCAATACTGAGCGCGTGTCATTGCCGGGAACGGCGTTGCCCTGACCATTCGAGTATTGCCAGAACTGACCATTCTCATCAGCGTTCGGTGTGGCAGCGGGGCTGTCAGCCGGTGCTGGCGTGCTCACAGGTGCCTGGTTACTAGTCTGGCTGCTGTCCCAGTGGAAAGACCCGTCATTTTTCCGACCATCGGCTGGTTGATTGACTCCTGGCTGATTAGTTTGATTAGTCTGATTAGATTGATTTTGTCCGGCTGATTGTCTGTTGCTCGGGCGGGTGGGAATTCGCGTGGCTTGTGGTGGAGGAACTGGTGGCGCAGGAGGAGGCGGTGGAGGTGGCGGCATTATCGCGACGATGGCGATGAAAGCGATGGCCACAGCAGCAGCTATTGCAATAAGCGACAGGCGATCTCGCTTTTGCTTTACCTGGACCGGGCAATCACTGGTCATGAACTTACCGTCAGCTCGTTTATAGAGTGGTGCCTTTTCGCGGTTCTCTCTTTTGAATATGAGTGCTTCTGCTTCAGGTAATTCCATGCCGTCAAAGTTATAAACTGAAGCCTGGCACTGCCTGCAGTATCGGAAGCGCTCTTTGCTGTCTTGCTCGTCCCAGACCCAGGTGCAAGGCGAAGCCTTTTTAAAATCTGTGATAGCGATGAAAGGTTTGACCGGCTCATTGGCCTTTTCTTTTGCTATTTCGAGAGCCTTTTGTTCTTTTTTTGCTGAGGATTTGGCGAGGGCATCAAATAGAAGGCTGTGATCCAGCATCGTTTTAGCAACAAAATTTTGAGATGGCCTTCGCCTGGGTGTTTGCGAAGAATCACTAAATCCCGGCTGTTCGGTTAGAGCATAGTCTTGCCCCTGGAATTCCTCCTGCAGAGAAAATTCGATCAACGTTTTTGCAATTCGAGGACGGTCATTGACGTTTTTTGCCATCTCTTCTTGCATCGCTGCAGCCTCGAGCACTTTGGCCTCAGTGACGCTATGGTCCATAAGTGTCTTAGCGACTTTTTTTCTTGATTGTGCATTGAGACCAGGTTTAGAAGCAGGCAATTCGCTTTCTAACATGGTTTTGGCGATTTTTGGCTTTTGAGATTGAGACTGGAAATCTTGTTCAAGCATAGTCTTAGCTACTTTGCGTGGCTTTGCCGAACCGGCTTGAGAGTCCGACCCTTCCTCGAAATTAGTAGATTCCGATTCAGATCCATTCGTCATAGTCATAAGCTCCTAACGGAAAAGCAATCGTCAAGTATCTTTGCCGGGGCATGCTCGGGCAAGAATTGCTGTCACTCATAATACCCAACTCATAACAACTACGCAAAGCATCATCCTGCCTGTAAGCAGTATTAAAATAGATCTCTAACGAAAAAATCCCTCTAAAAGTTCTACTGTATGCGTATATTAGGCATGCTGGTCGGAAGCCAGTTTGCAAAACTAATTGAAGTGAATTGAGTTTAAGGTCGAGTGTAGATGAAGATTGGGAAAGTCCGAAATTCAAGAAAGTCAAAGATCCGCCGCGCGACCGGTGGAACCATTGCGGAATTTGGTCCGGCGCTGTGGATCCTCTTAATCTGTATTTTCTTTCCGCTGGTAGACATCTTGAGCATGGCCGTTTCGTATGGTTTGTGCGTTGTACTCAATACCAATCAAGTGAAGGAAGCCGCGCTTCTGCCGCGAGCTGATGCAACAGATCCATCAGGTACGGTGATGAAAAAGATTCCTGAGATGTGGGAAAACGGTATGGGGCGTTTTGTAAAAGTTTCGGGGCAACCGCTAACTCAGGTGGCTTACCGAACTGGTGAAACAGGTACAGACAAGATCACTGATCAAATTGTGGGAGTTAGAACAACTATCAATTGCAATCCGTTTCTGTCTGTACCAGTGCCTTTTGTCAGTTGTCCTGGTCTAAACGCGCCAATGGTTTTCCAGATTACTTCAGAAAAACCCATGGAAAATCCCGACAATGCTCAATAAGAATAAGCAGAAGATGCGCAGAACAAGGGGCTCGGGATTGGCAGAGGCGGCCGTTGCTGCGACTTTTTTGATTCCGCTAGCTCTAGGCATGCTCGATATTATTTTTATTGTTCTGGCAAACCAGATCAATGACACTGCCTGCAAGAATGCAGCGCGTGCCGCCGCCAATCAAACCAATGGCAATTCAGCAAAGGATGCCGCGCTCAAATCGCTTAATTCATTTCAGCCGTCTTCAATTCTTCCGTCTTTGCAACTCGTTTCACTCGACATTCCACCGACTGCTGATTCGGTCGCATGCAAAACAAAGATCTTGGTTATTTTGCCCGTTCCTGTTCCCGGTTGTTCGCAAGTTACTTTTATGGCTAACGCTGTAGAACCTATTGTCGTCAAGCAACAATGATGGAGCTCAAAATGAGGATTGATTGTATGGCCAGTTTGGGAGGCATTACTTATAGTGCCAGAATAAAAAATAGACTTCGTAAAAATGGCGGTGGTGCCATCGCTTTGAGCACCGCTTTGGCATTTGCTTTGGTTGTCCTTGGTCTTGGATTTATCGCTCTAGTTTTGATTATGGGTGCGCAGAATGAAACCCGCAACGCGGTCGACTCTGGCACTCTCAATCTCGGCAAGCAAGCCCTGGATCAAATTTCTTCCAGTGGCGCAATGGACCCCACTTCCTGGGTCAGAGGTGTCTCTAGTGATAGCACCGATGCTAGTGTCTCTACAGATGGAAAAATTACGCTGCGGCGGATCAATAGACTGTGGGGTGCAGCGCTTTTAATTGCTATTAACGCGGATGCTGCTCAGAACGACGGCAACGCAGGATCTGGTGAATCAAGTGCTCAGCAAGCCTGTCAGCTGGCTCAACAAATTAGCGACGACCTCTCCGGCCAACTTAATCAAGCTTCCAATCTGTACGGATTTTTTACTGATTTTTCAACCGCTAATTCAGTGCGAATGATGGGGCTTGGCACTCAGACCAAAGTGCTTACTAATGGAAACTGGCAGACTTCTTTACTTGAACGCAACGATGAAAGCAACTTGGTTATAGCTGGCTCGCCCCCGAATTTCAATTTGCCACCAAATTACAATCTCGATTCGAGCGCATTCACTCAGTGTACTAGAAATCCCGTACCGAGCGGTGCTCAAAATATGTATTTTCTGAAAGGCTATGCTCCAATAACTGCTGCTGGTCAAACTTTCTGGCAGGTACCTTTTCAGTATGATGAAAAACCACATCTGGTATCACAAACTACTTTCAATCAAAATATGGCCAAGGCTATCCCGTTGGACTGGGCAAAGCCCGTACCGAATTCCTTTTCTGCTGAAGGCACCACGACAAAAACTGGTTCGTTGAACGAAGTGGCCTCGTCCTTCGTGATGACAAATCCCAATCAGCCGTTTCAACTTTCTTTGCCGCATTCGTTTCTACACATCCATGTGGATGATATGGAGTCACACTGGTGGTTTTTTCCTACCGGATATCCACCGCTGGAATTGGACCCAACCATAGGCTACGGTTATACAACCGATACCGAAGCGAATATACCCTCGTTCCCAGGTGGTGTTTGCTGCACATCTGTCACACCAGATTCGGTAACGCTGGGGTTGGAGGTGGTTGGACAACCACTTGACGGCATTATCTTCAATTATCCAGTCGGTGACACGTCAAAAGTAGAATCGTATATGGTCAATCGGATCAACGAGATGGTTGGCGCGGTTGGAGTGACTAAATCGGCATCAGATTTACATTCGGCGTTGCAAGACGTTGCAACGACTGGGGAGTTGATTGCTGGAGTTCGCGATTTTTATATCTTCTCGCCAGACGGTCAAAATATCACGTGCCAACCAGAGGCGCTTGCAATTGCGAAGGCACCGTGGCTGGCCCCTTTAATTAGCAATACTCCAGATGGATCGCCCGAAAATCAGATCATTAATACAACCGATCCAGCAGCAATATTTTTCGACCCAATCGTCGTGCCGGCTCCTTTTTGTTCACCCTTGTTTGAATTTGGTTGGGGCATGAACGGCAAAATTGTCGGTTGGACTCCGGGTTCAGGTGCCAATGGTTGTCTTGGCACGATTCGTGTCAATCGTTGGACGGACGTCTACAGTCTTGGCGTCTGCAATCCGTTCTAGAGTCAGGGTGTTTTTGTCCAGCTGATACTAATTGTGGTGCCTGGCTTTTTCTTTAATGCTGTGCAGAACATCGAAAGCTGTTCTTTAGGCCTGGTGCCTTGGATCATAAAAATTTGAGGACGTGTAGATGTTTTAGCCAGAGCATCGATAGTTGGTACTTTTATCTGCCAGCCTGCACCTTTACATGCTGATTGATACCAGTCGAACACTTTCTCTACGCTATCAGATGTGATTATTGTTGCAGAAGCAGATGGTACTCCCTTCGTGGAATAAACAAAATTCGTCTGCGTTATATGGGAGGGATATTTCGGTACTGGAAAATTATCTGGCAGATTCTTTTTAAATTTTACTCCAGGAATTTGATCCAATATTTCCTGAGGCGTTTGCTTACCTGCTGGCGCGCGCGGTGGAGACTGAGTGTTTGCGCATCGTCCGCCAGGAGTTGAAAATGAGACTGCGATGGCGATAGAGACACCGAGACCGATTGTAAGATGCGTTATTTGTCTTTTGTGAAAAAACATAATTCGAACATTCTCCATTAATAGTCAGCTCTGTGTGCCGCTGGTAGTCTTGTCATAATGTTGAAATTGACTTTCAAGGCAAGCGACCATAGCACAACCATCACACTCAGTATGGCACAGCCTAATGCCGCTAAAGCTCTCGTTTTTCGTTGGTCGCAAGTGTAAAAACCGGGCAAGATGAAATTGGCGATTAGTAAACAAAAAGGTGCTGAAAACACCACAGATAGTGAGCTTATACTAAGATATTCCAGGTTCAATTCGGTGCCCGTGGCAAGAAAAGAAATAGCAAGCCAGACGAATAAAAATGAGATGGCGCGCCAGTTGAACGCAGTGTTTGGAGGTGTTGAAGCGACGTTTGTATTTTCCTTTATTGGACGATTGGGATTGACAGGTTGGACAAAAAAATAGGCGGCCGCGAGAGTGATTAAAAGAGTCCAGGCAGAGGCCTGCACGAACAAACAAAGAAGACCGGCAAGACCAGAGATGATGATGTACATGTTCTCTTTTAGAAGTTGATAGCGCAAGAAAAATGCGACACTGGCAAAATAAAGAGTGGACGCCAGAATGTCGATATGACCGATGTAATTTACAGTCGGATTGGCGTGCATAGGAAAGAGTATGAAGAGCAAGCCTGCCCAGATCGCTGACGTAGCCTTGAGTCTGTTGCCGTTCAGTCCAGTCAACTCGAGACTTATTAGCGTCACAAAAAATGCTGATAAACAAAAAAGGACTACATCGCCAGACTGGGGGCCTTCAGCCTTAATGTCAAAAAAATGGTGCAAATATTTGCTACTAAATGTGAGCGCCTTGATCGTCCATGGGTAAATTAAATTATTTCTTGTGATAGCTCCGACGAGTGGTTCGTGCAGGGCTACATCAAAATATGGTGCGAAGTTAAGGAATCCTATTATTGTGAAGAGAATGCCCGCGAGTATGAGTTGAATCCGATTTGATTCGAAATCAAATTTTTGCTGCTCGAGATACAAAGTGGCATTGTTCGCCTCGATTGGTTGAGCCGCTGCGCAAGAAATTGCGGCGGTTTGCGGGCTCAAATTCAATGGAGCAGCGTCTTCTTGTGTTGTTTGGATATCTTCGATTTCGTCGCTTGGCAATATTCTAAGCCTGCAGGGTGGAGCACAGTGTTTTCGCTTGAAAGTGTCATGGCTCCAATGACCAATTATATGAGCGTTTAGTCTATCTCAGGCAATTGAAGATCTGAAGCTTTTCGACGTTTGCGACTTTTTTTGTGGTTAGGACGCGAGGAATTTGCAACAATGACCACTAAGAGGAGGTGGCACTAATTACTGAACGTAAGTTTCTAGGTTTTCCTGAAGGATTTTTGTGGGGTGCCGCGACCTCACATTTTCAAATTGAAGGTCATCCGGAAGAACTCTCTCATAAGCTCTCCGATTGGTCGCAGTGGACTGCTACTGCTGGCAAAATTGCTGATGCCAGCACGGCTGATCTGGCTTGTCAGTTTTTCGAACGTTTTGGGGCGGACATGGAGATTTGCAGAGATCTCAATCTCAACGCTTTCCGCATTAGTCTAAACTGGCCTATTCTCTGTCCGGTCGCGCCAAAACCGGGGCAACCTCTGGTCTTAGACCCCAAAGGCGTGACTTATTATCGTGAGTTGCTGGCGTCGCTTAAAGCCGATGGTGTGACAACTTTTGTCACAATATTTCACTTTACTTTGCCTCATTGGTTGTCAGCAAAAGGCGGCTGGAACAATCCTGAAAGTGTCTCTGATTTTGCTAGTTTTGCTGAGCAGGCGGCGATTGCCTTTGGTGATCTGGTTGATTTCTGGCTGACCTTGAATGAACCACTAGCCTACGTTTATCAAGGCTATGTTTCAGGTCTTTGGCCGCCCGGCAATAAGCATGACTATCTTGGTGCTTTTACATCGATCCGCTACATGCTCGAAGGGCATGCTCTGGCTTACAAGGTAATTCATAACCAGCGTCCTGGGGCGAGGGTCAGCTTTGCTATGCATTGGCGTCCTTTTGTGCCCAAGACACGCTGGAATCCTTTTGATTGCATGGTTACTTATTTTCGCAATTACGTTTTTAATCGCATGTTTCCGCAGGCGGTGCAATTGGGAGAGCTGAGTTTCCCTTATCCGATTAGTGAGAATGGTGCTGTAAAAGCCTTGAGTGGACCGATTCTTGGCTTGAAGGGAACGCAGGATTATATCGCCGTAAATTATTACACCCGAGAATTGTCGTGTTTCAAGTTCAAGTGGCCTATCGATATTTTCGGTGTTGCTTCCGATAAGCCAGAGTACGAGGTCAATTGTCTCGGTTGGGAGAATTTTCCTGATGGTTTTTATCAAACTCTTGTCAATGATCTGAAACCGTTCAAATACAATTTGGATGGGTCTTTGAGACCAATTTATGTCACAGAAAATGGCTTTCCGACTGCCTTTAACGCTGATATGGCAGAAGGAGATTGGTCTTTAACCGATGATTTACGCGTCAATTATTTGATTACACATCTGCATGCTCTTCACCGTGCCATTAATGATGGTGCTAATGTGAAGGGATATTTGTACTGGTCGTTGCTCGACAATTTCGAGTGGGCTGAAGGTCTCAAAGCGCGTTTTGGACTGGTAAGAATTACCTACCCGACACAGGAGAGAACCTTGCGTAAGAGCGCTCATGTCTACGCCAACATCGCCAAGAAAAATGGAATTCTCAGTGGAAGTATGGTTGAAAATGAAATTTAAAACTGCATTCTTATTCTTTATTTTGATTATTGGTTTTCTCACTTTTGCGCCAACAGCGGTAGTTGCAAGTGATAGCTCTGATGTCGAGGAGCAGGAAAACGTTAGTCACACGACGGCACAGCTTGTGGCGGATGTGACAAGTATCAAGCCTGGGGTGCCCTTTAAACTGGGCGCGCTATTGAAGCAGGAGCCTGGCTGGCACACGTATTACAAAGAAAGCGGCGACGCCGGCATGCCGACCAAAATAATATGGGAACTGCCCAAAGGTTATACGGCGAGCGATTTGCTCTGGGAGAAGCCGAACAAATTTGATGACGGCGGTATCGTCACATATGGCTATCAAAATCATAATCTCGTCGCAGCGACGATTACTCCACCAAATGAATTGTCTGGACAACAAACGATCAAGGCAACTGTTAAATGGTTGTCCTGTAAAGATGTCTGTATTCCAGGAGAAGCAAAGGTTTCTCTCGTGCTTCCTTCCAGTGGTGCGCAACCTCAGCCATCGGCTCAGGCAGCTGATTTTGCAAAGGTTGGCTGGTCTGACAAACTCACGACTCTATCTGATTCGGAACCGCCAACAAAGAAAGAGAATTCCACTGCTCTTCCTGTATCAAATAAATCTGACACTACTAGCAGTGGCGGCTCTTTTCTCGATAAGAAGTTTGACGTTCAGGGAGAAAAGCAACAATCGTTGCCTGTTTATTTGTTGTTTGCATTCCTTGGTGGTTTTATCTTAAATTTCATGCCCTGCGTTTTGCCTGTCATTGCCTTGAAGGTCTGCAGCATGGTTGACAGTGCTCATGAGGACAGCAATTACATTCGCATTCATGGAGTCACTTTTGCTTCAGGAATGATCGCCACCTTTCTCGCGATTGCTGTTGTTATTTTAATTGTGCAGTCGACAGGTCAGAGTGTTGGCTGGGGTTTCTTATTTCAGTATCCTGCATTTCTCATAGGTATGTCGGTAATCGTTTTGCTTTTCTCCTTGAGTCTTTTTGGTTTGTTTTACATAAATTTGCCAGGAGCTTCTCAGCAAGTCGATCAACTGGCGCGTAAAGAAGGTCTGCTTGGAACCTTCTTCAAAGGCGTTCTGGCGACTGTTTTATCGACACCTTGCACCGCTCCGTTTTTAGGAACAGCGGTGGGTTTTGCGCTCACTCAAAATGCATTCACCGTATTATCGATCTTTTTTACGATTGGACTGGGAATGGCTTCTCCTTACGTTATTTTGATGCTCAAGCCTGAATGGATCAAATTTATTCCCAAACCTGGAACGTGGATGGAGCGCTTCAAAGAGTCGATGGGGTTTGTTTTGCTTGTGACTGTACTGTGGCTTCTTTATGTACTGGGCAGTCTGGTTGGTTCTGATGGCGTTGTTCGAACTCTTGGTTTTTTGATTGCGATTTCATTTGCTACCTGGCTCGTTAATAGTTTTACGAGCTTGCGTTCGAAACCCTCCACCATTTATGGAATGTGGGGAATGGCACTGCTTGTAGTGGCAATGAGTTTCTATCTTTGCTATGCATCGCAGCCTGGTTACGGACTTATTGCTCAACAACAAAAACTCCTGGATAACCTGCCAGAGAGCGCCTCCGCTATTCAATGGAGACCATACAAGGAAGCTGATTTAAATAGCGCCGTCGCTGGAAATAAAACTGTCATGTTGGATTTTACTGCCGACTGGTGTCTGACTTGCAAGGTAAATGAACGTACAGTTTTGCAAAGCGCACCTGTTATCGATAAGCTTAAAGCGCTCAAAGTGGTGACCATGAAGGTTGATTGGACCACTCAGGACCCAGTCATTACAAAGCTCCTGAACAAATTTAATCGTTCTGGTGTCCCTCTTTACGTGATTTTTCCAGCAAAGAACGCGACCGCGCCAATAGTATTGCCAGAGGTGATCACGCCAGATCTGGTTGTTGAAAAACTAAATGAGGCCGGTCCGTCTCAGTAACTTTATTCCAGAGTTTTGACGAACGCGAGTAGTTCCTCGTTGTTTGGCATACCCTGATAAATGTGGCGAATGATGCCTTTTTTGTCAATCACAAAAAGTACGCGATTGGCCGTTGCTTTGCCTTCAACCACGGTCCCGTACGCTTTGCCTATGACGCCACCCTGGTCTGCCAGCAAAATCTGTTTGAGGCTATATTTTCCGGCGAATTTTTCGTGGTGGTCAACCGAGTCGCATGAGATGCCGATGACTTGCGTATGAGCTTCAGAGAATTTTTGCAGGTCATCTGAAAATGCGCACATCTCTTTTGTGCAACCTGGAGTATCGTCTTTAGGATAAAACGCGAGGATGACATTCTTCTTGCCTGAGAACTCTTCGAGGGTGACATTGCCCGAAGGAAAAGCAGGCAATGTGAATTTTGGAGCTGTGTCGCCTTCTTTTGGGGCGACCACAGAATTTTGAGGTGAAGTCATGGTCTGATCCTCATAGTTGTATATACAAATGGCTAATGTCATTTTGAATAATACAGTTTTTCGCTAAGTATGATTCTAAAAAAAGAAAATGCTCAACTAAGCAGTTGAGCATTTTCCAGATTATAATTCTCAGTTGAAAAATTTAGCCGTGGATTGTTGTTTGAATCGTCTCTAACAGACCGTCAATCTTATCGACTTCCACCGCGCTCATAAATACTGCAAGGATGCCGACATCCACATCTGTGAGCACGCTCACAGTTGTGTTGGTGATCATCACCATCTGCTTGAGCTTGCCAATTTCCAATTTGCGAGTGCCCAGATTACTTGTGCTTAGACAGGCTACAGACAGCACGCCGAGCGAATCTCTATCCATATCGCCTTTAAGAGTTGAGGCGATCACGAGACCGTCATGGCCTACAATCAAACTGCCAGCGATACCAGGGTAAGCGTCGATTTTGTTCAAGATCATCTGGATGCCTTCGCCGCGCTGTGCACTCAAGACACGAGCGCTAGCAAGGTTTTTGCCGATTTGACCGGTTTCACCGTTGCGAATAACATTTTCTACAGCCTGCACGTCTATCAACAATTTTCCAATTGTCTTCATGGTGCCCGGTGTTTCGTTGGTTTTGGCAGTGGCACTAACTCGGGCTGACAGTCTGCCGAATTCCTTGATTTCTTTTACTGGAGCGGCAGGTGCTTGTGTCTCTGCGGCTTCTTCCAGGACCGGATGTTCAGCTGTTTCGGTCCCTGTTTTTTGTTTGGCGGCCGTGCTTGGTGCTGAATTGGTCGGTGCCTCTTTCGCGGAAATCTGAACCGGCACTTTTGCTGCGTCCAAAGCAGGCAAATTGCCCAGAGTATCGACGAATTTTCCACCTTTGCTGACTTCGGTTGAGGCAGCGGCTTCATCAGTTGAAGCAGGTGGTGCAAAAGATAGTTCTTCTTCGGCCGAGGCTGACTCGGCGCCGCGTACTTGCGCAAGTGTTTCGCTAGTCACTTTCTTTTGTGCTTCATCAGGAGCGAGATTGGAAAAAATATCATCGAGCTCACTGTCGAGCGATTTACTAAATAAACTTGATTGTTCAGAGTCATCGTCTTCAGCTGCGACTGTGCTTGTCTCAACTATTGCAGCGGCAACAGGAGTTTGTACTACGTCTGACTTGTCGACTTCTCGTTGAGCTTCGGCTGGAACGAGATTATCGAAAATGTCATCAAGCTCCTGGTCAAGTCCCTTAAAGAGACCACCTTCGGATTCTTCTTCGTCGGCAATGGCCGCAATTTCGGTAGATGGCTGAGACATTGCTGCGGTTTCAGCATCGTTAGAAGTAAACGAAGTTTCATCGAGACTTGGTCTGATACCAGCATCTTTGACTTCTTTTTGGGCTTCTTCAGGGACCAGATTCGAGAAGATGTCGTCGATTTCTTGATCGAGTCCTTTGGCAAAGATTGATTGAGAATCATCATCTTCAGTTTGCGCTTCCTCGACGCCAGGAGCTGCTACGACTTCATCGTCATTGGTTACACGTGCATGAGCGGCCTCTGGCACAGATTCTTCGATAATCTCTTCAACAATAGGCTCTTCAATTACTGTCTTTTCAATGACAGGCTCGTGTGCCACTTGTTCGACCGAAGGCTGCAGTAGTTCTGGTGCGGATTCTTCTAAAGGTTCACGGATAGGAGTAAGGTTTGAGGAAGACGTGGAACCCAGAGAGCCAAGACCAATTTTATTTGTCGATGCGGCTTTTCCGAGAACGCTGGAGCCGAGCCCCCCTGAGGCCAGCTTACTGCTGCCTAATCCAGACTCCTTATTGAGAGTCGATGGTGTTTGAATTGAGTTGAGCATATCTGAAATGCTCTCGCCACCGGCGGTCGCGCTTTCAATGGGTGGTGCTGCTTCGGCGGCTGGTGCTGCTGGTGGCGAAGGTTCTGGCGCCACCGGTATTTCAGGAGCAGGAGCTGGAGCTGGTGCAGGTGTTGGTGCAGGTGTTGGTGTTGGTTCTGGTTTAGGCTTTGTGCCACCAAGGGTGACGCCAAGACCTGGACGCTTCAATTGTGACGGTGGTGAAGCCGGGGATGTTGAAGATATCGGCGTGTGCGCAGTCGATGAATTGGTTTCGATGCTGTCGGGAAGAGCCGGGATGTCGGTTCGCGAAATATGGCCAACCTCTGGTGTGACCAGGCGTCCACCGCCAAAAAGCGAGTCCATGGGCGATTCTTCTGTAGTCTCAGCCGTGCTGTCCAATCTGTCAAGAATAGATTTTAGACCTTCAGAACCTTCTCCACCTTGTGGTTTATCGGCGCGATTGCCGACTCCGCCGCTTGCCGAGAGCGCTTGTAACTTGGTAAATGTACTTGTGCCTTTACGCTTCTGGGCTTGCAAGCGCGTTGTTGCGCCCGCTGATACGTCTTTGTTATCGACAGCAGGTGCTTGCTGCGCTGTTTTTTCTTCCGCTTTAACTGGAGCTTCTTGAGCAGAGGCTGGCGTTTGCGCAGGCGTTGGGGTACTGCCTGGTTTGGTCAGTTGAGACGCAGGTGCATCCGGTTTCTGAGGCACTTTGAGCATAGACTTGACCGGTGCCTTGGCCTCCGGCTTGATTGCATCTAGTGCTGAAGTCGTTGGCTTAGCGGTCGGGATGTCATCATCTTCTGGTGCCAGAGTGTCGAGCAGACCTTTGAGATTAGTAGCAGAAGTAGAGCCAGCTTTGCGTTCTTCTTCCCTGGCGTTTATGGCTGGCTGCGCTTCAGGAGCTTTTGCAACGGCGGTTTCCTCTGCGGCCTTTAAGACCATATTTTCGGCATTTACAGCGGGCATGCGGGCCATCGTTGAACGCACAGCATTACTGCCAGTTTGCGACATTGCTTTTTCGGCTTCTTTTTCTTCTTGTTCGCGACGCTTCTTTTCTTTGGGATCTTCTTTTTCTTCGCCCAAAGTCCCATCGCCATACACTGAATCAGGGACAGCCGTGACCAGGCAGAAGGTCGCAGCAATTCCACCAATTAAGTTAATAGCAAATGCAATCCAGTTAAATAGCAAAACATTATCAGCGAGTATCCGCATCTGCGGAAAAGCAAGGTTGTCAATCGAAGCCAAGATCAAGATGACCCCAATCATTAGCGAGCAGACTTTTACTTTCTGAGCGGCGGTGGTCATCTGGTAAGCAACTAGAGTGACCACCGCAGGCAAAATGAAGATAGCTGCTAAGACGGCAGCCATGTGAAGTTCGATCAGCTTATCCGTCATCCCTTTGAGGATGAAATATGCAGCGGTCGGAGCGCCTATTGCGATGAGGGCCCCAAGGGCGATCATTGGTTTGGAACGGATTATCAGCTTAAACATGCAGTTCTGTACGCCACCTACCGACGAAGTAAGCCCCCGGAATGAACAAATCCAATATACCCCGTGAAGAGCAGCAATACTTTCTCTTTGAAAGCATTTTCGCAGCTTTTTTGCTTTCTGCGATCATTTCGTCTAGAGCCTGAAGGTCGCGCCCACACGCTTGGCTAGACTATTTCTCAGTTTAGCCAGCAAGGCATCGACTTCTTCGTTCGTCAAAGTTTTTTCTTTATCTTGCAAACGCAATCTAAAGGAAAGGCTTTTCTGACTGGCCGAGAGCGCGAAAATACTTATCAGATCAACATCTTGCAAAATTTTGCCAGACTCGGCCATGAGGCAGGACCGAACTGCAGAAAAGTCCACATCCTCGGCAATATCGACTGTCAAATCCCTATGCAAAGATGGAGTGGTTGCTACACCTTTGAATGTACTTGTTTTCTTCAGTGTTTTGAGTATGTCCACATTGAGTTCGAATAAATATGCTGGTAGTCGGAAATCCTGTTTATCAGCCAGTCGCGGATGAATTTCGCCAATCCAACCAAAAGTCTGCAAGTTTTCTCGGGGACCGCCGCCGCCTTTTTGACCGTTATCGCTGCTTTTATCTTTTTGTTTTTCAGGTTTGGAAGCAAAAGCCACCTGACATGAGCGAGCAGGGTGAAGCAGTGGATTACTCTTTTCAGGAACGAGAAAACGAATTTTTTCGATGTCAATGTTGAGCGCTTGAAGCAAATTTTCGACGATGCCTTTAACTTGATAAAAATCCAAATTTTTATCCGACGCTTGTTGCCATGAGCGTTCATTTTGATTGCCAATTAAAATGCCACCCACCATAAAAGGCTCGATGACGCCTGTCCCATAAGGACTTTGTTCTGATTTTTCATAAATTCGACCAAGTTCGAACAGGCGCACCCTTGGCTGCCCACGTGAAGTGTTGTACGCCGCTGCTTGAACCAGTCCTGGAAGCAAGCTGCGACGTAACACCTGGTGATCAGCTGACAGTGGATTGAGCACGTAAACTGCTTCTTCGTCTTCGCCGACTTTGCCCAATTCGGCTGAATCGCTGTTGTTTTCCGATTTGCCAAAATCTGGTCGCGTCAAGCTGCTGAGCCAAGCCTCGTCCATTCCATAGGCCGTCAAAGTGTGAACGATGTCTCTAATCGTGGAATTAAAAGGAGTGGCCGCAACCGTTGAAGCAGGCATGGTGCTTGGCAGTTTGTCATAACCCCAGAGTCTGCATACCTCTTCGAGCAAATCGATTTCTCGATAGACATCAGTCTGTCTGAAGCTCGGAATGGCAAACGTCAACTTTTTGTCATCGCCAGCCGTTTTAACGAATCCAAGCGGAGCGATCAAATCCACTACTTGAGCTGCGCTAAATTCAATAGCTAGCAATCTCTTCAATTGTGCTAAACGCAGATCGACATGCACGGTTTTTGAGGCGTCACTGCCAGCGGTGGCGCATTGCCCAAATGTGGACTGCAGATCACCGCCAAGATATTTGAGAATCAGATAAGTAGCCCGTCTGGAGGCATTCAATGAAGACGCCGCATCGACTCCGCGTTCGAAACGTAAACTGGCGTCGCTCGATAAGCCAAGCAGGCGGCTGCTTCGTCTGACCCGAGCAGCACCGAAGGCTGCCGCTTCGAGCGCGATATTTTTTGAATTATCACTGATTTCGCTGTCTTTACCGCCCATTACACCGGCAACACCAAGAATGTTTGATTGATCAGCGATGACGAGCACGTCTTCATGCAAATCGCGTTTCTTGCCGTCGATTGTCTCTAGACATTCACCCGGTCGTGCGCGGCGAACGTGCATTGAATTTCCTGCAATTTTGTCGAGATCATAAGCATGAAGCGGTTGTCCCAATTCATGCATCACATAATTGGTGATGTCAACTAAAGGACTGACCGAGCGCACGCCCACAGCTTCCAGTCGTTTGGTCATGAAAGTTGGTAGTTTGCCGCCTTTGATATTCTCTATGGTGCAAATGCTGAAAAATGAGCAGTCTTCATTCTTATCGATTGTGACCTGAAGTTTCTTGTCGCTCTGTTGTTTGCCAAATTCAGTGAGATCCCAGACCGGCTGTTTGAGCGGTCTGTTTAAGAGCGCGGCAATTTCACGAGCCAGTCCGATGACGGAAAGTGCGTCGCCTCGATTTGAACGAGGTTCTACATGCAGTACGTAGTCTGCATGCAACTCGAAAAGTGTTTGGACGTCATTGCCGATGTCGTGCCTGGGGTCATCTTTGCTGAGAACGAGAATACCGTCTTCACCATCAACATTGGGTAGGCCAAGTTCAGAAGGCGAGCAAAGCATGCCATTGGAAACGACACCTCTGACTTCTTTGCGAATTAGCTTGTAGGGCTTGCCCTCTTTTCGATCGAGTACCGATGCTCCAGGAAGAGCCACGGGAATGCGTTGACCAACTTCGATATTGGCTGCTCCGCAAACGATTTCCAGAGGTTCTGCGCCTTTTTCTATGCGGGTTTTGGTCAGTCGAATTTTGTCTGCATTGGGGTGGGGATATATCTCCAAAATCTCGCCGACGACGATTGGACCATCGACTAACCCACCTACTTTTACCACTTCTTCGACTTCGAAGGCTCCCATAGTTAGTTTCTGCGCCAGATCTTGAGGCGTGATGCCGCTCAAATCAACATAGTCAGACAACCAGTCGAAGGACAATTTCATTTCCAAACCTCGGCAAATAAGCAGGGAAGCCAGTGAACAAGTAACCTAGAATTGCTCTAAAAAACGAAGGTCGTTCGTGTAAAAATTGCGAATGTCGTTGATGTCGTACTTGAGCATGGCGAGTCGTTCTATGCCCATTCCAAAAGCAAATCCACTCCACTCTTCGGCATCAATGCCCACGCCCTTGAGGACATTTGGATCGACCATGCCGCACCCTAAAAGCTCGAGCCAACCACGATGTCCGCAGGTTTTACAACCCGCGCCGTTGCAGAAGGGACACTCTGAATCGAGTTCGGCACTGGGTTCGGTGAATGGGAAAAAGTCAGGACGAAAGCGGGTTTTCAACGGTTTGCCAAAGAGCAGACGAATAAATTCAGTGAGTGTGCCTTTGAGGTCACCAAAGGTGACATCACGATCGATGAGCAAGCCCTCTAGCTGATGAAAGAGAGGATATTTTCTGGCGTTCACTTCTTCGTTTCGATATACGCGTCCTGGCGAAATTATGCGCAGTGGCGGCTTGTTGTTCTCCATGACGCGGATCTGCACAGTGGATGTCTGGCTGCGTAAAAGAACGTTAGGACCAAGATTGGTGTAGAACGTGTCTTGCTCGTCGCGGGCGGGATGATTGGCTGGCGTATTGAGAGCGTCGAAGTTGTAGTAGTCGGTTTCGACCTCAGGTCCTTCGGCTACTGAGAAGCCCATTCCGTAAAAAACATCGATAATTTCAGTGGTGATTTGAGTGAGCGGGTGAATATGTCCTAGACGTGGCGCGATTCCTGGCAATGTGACATCAATGCGCTCAGATTGTAATTTGGCATCGAGGGCGGTGAGATAAACCGCTTCTTTGCGCTCGTCGAGACGACCCTGAATGCGCTTCTTGATATCATTAACTATTTGACCAATCCGTGGTCTGTCTGCTGCATCAAGCTGTCCCAGACTCTTGAGCACGGCGGTCAGCCGTCCCTTTTGCCCGAGAACATTCAATCGAACATCTTCGACTTCCTGGGAAGTATTGGCGCTCGCAATGGCGGCCAGAGCAATTTCTTCAACCTGTGCCAGTTCGTTTGCTAAATCTTCAGATGCCACTTTAACTACCTGCGCTCGCTTCTATAAGTTTCTTAGATCATTTATTAGATCAGGCTCTAAGTTATCAGAATGGTCCAATCTTCGGGGAGCGCAAGCTTGCTTAGTTGCGATTTGAAAATAAATTTTCAGTTCCCGCGAATGCTTGCTCTACAATCTTTAGGAACACACCCTCAAAGAACAACGTGGAAAGGAGAATATTTTGCCCCGTCAAAGATTTAAAAAACGGATTCAGCAAACTATTCCGACCACTCGGGTTGGAGTAATCGTGTTCAGTGAGGATGAGAAGAGCCTGCTGCTGGTTCGTCATCGCAAGGGTAATCGTCAGTACTGGATTATCCCTGGAGGACGTCTAGAATACGGTGAAACATTCCATGAATGCGCCGTGCGCGAGCTCAAAGAAGAAACCGGTCTAGATGTCGAGGTGGAGAAATTTGTTTTTCTCTCGGAAGCAATTGCTCCAGACCGCTCGCGCCACATTGTCAACATTTACATCAAAGCCAAAGTTGTTGGTGGAGTGATGAAAGTGGGCAATGAGCCTGTTCTTGCCGGTGTTGATTTTATTCCGTTAAGCGAATTAGAGAGAATTACAGTTTTCCCGCCGATCGCCAAAAACATCGTGGACGCCCTATCTGCAGGTTTCACGGGCGATATCAAATATCTTGGCAATCTCTGGGTGTAGTATCATTTGAAGCCCGCCGATGATTTTTATAATTGGTCGGAGTTTCGTCAAGTGGAGATAGATCGATTATGGCTCAACAAAGAGGCTTTAAGCGCGCCATCAAGGTTGCCGCTCGCAAAAGCAAAAAACTTATCGTAGCCCGCAAAGCTGCAGATCGTCGCGTTGTTCGCGCTCACGAAGTAGCAAGCAAGACCGAAGTAAAAGCATAATCTAAAGGCTGTTTGAGCCTGGCGCTGACTTTAACTTTGAAAAAACGCTATAAAAAAACATCGGCTGGCATCTGTTGTCAGCCGATATTTTGTTGCTTTATGAAATATCTTCGCCAAACGAGAAGACCACTCCGCCTGCATTTATTTCGGCCCCTGGTTGCGCGCCCAGTTTAATCAATTCGTCCATGGCTCCCATCACTTGCAATTTATGATGCAGATGATAAAGCGACATTGGATCCTTGAGGTCGGTTACTTGCACGAGTCTCGCGATGCGGTCACCTTCTATCCAGAAAGCATTTCCAGAGAAGGTGACGGTGAATTGATCATCGTTGCGTTCTCTAGCTTTTTCGTCTTCCAAAAGCATTGGGGCAAATTCGGAATTGTCTTTAGGCATCTTCAGCAATTCGTCGTAAACGCGCTGACAGAGCTCTGGCACACCGATTTTTGCGACAGCAGAAATTGTGCGAATCTCCATGAAGCGCCCTTTGAATTTTTCGTTTATCTCAGTTGCAATCGCTTCCGATTCTTCAGGCAACAGAGCATCTGATTTGTTCAGAACGAGGATGCGAGGGAGGTTTGTCAGTTTGTCGCTATAGGCGGACAGCTCAACGCCAATAGTTTCAATGTCGGCGGCAACGGTTTCAGATGTGGTATCAACCATGTGCAATAAAATGCGCGTGCGCTCGATGTGTCTGAGGAAGTCGTGACCAAGACCCACTCCACGTGAGGCTCCTTCAATCAAACCCGGAATGTCGGCAGCTACGAACGAATGACTTTCATCCATCCTGACCACGCCCAGACTTGGTTCGAGCGTCGAGAATGGATAGTCAGCTATCTTTGGCTTGGCCGCCGATATGACTGATAATAAAGTAGACTTGCCGGCGTTAGGTAAACCGATGATGCCAACGTCAGCCAAAATTTTCAATTCCAAATTGAGTTTGCGGAAAATGCCCGGTTGGCCAGGTTCGCACCAGTGAGGGGCGCGCTGTGTCGGTGTGGCGAGAACTGAATTACCACGTCCCCCTTTTCCGCCTTCGGCTACCAGCACGCGCTGACCGTCTTTGATCAAATCACCCACAACGAGCCCGGTATCAGCATCTTTAACGACCGTACCAATCGGTACGCGAATGGTTAAATCAGTTGCCGCCTTGCCGTGCATGCTTTTGATCTGCCCTTTGACGCCATTGGGTGCTTCAAATTTGTTTCTGAAGCGAAAATCAATCAGTGTGTTGAGGTCCTGAGTGGCTTGAATGTAGACGTCGCCACCTCGTCCGCCATTGCCACCGGCTGGGCCGCCGTTTGGTTCATATTTTTCGCGGCGCCAGGCTACCATGCCGTTGCCACCGTCGCCGGAGCGAGCCTCTATGTATGCGCGGTCAAGAAATTTGCTCATGTTTTGCCGAAAATGCAGGAGGGTAGATCTTATCTGATCAAGATATAGATCTCATGATATGTATTAGTAGTTTTACGATCTAGCTCTTGATCTCTGCTCTAATTTCAGATATTTATCTTAAGTTTAGGTAATGGTCGGATAGCCTGTTGAGAATTTCGGGTCATTTACCTCGAGCTGTCTTTTACGCAAACCCCAAGGAGAATCGCGGTGGAAGAAAGAATTACTATTCATGAAAAGGCTCGTGGTGAGACGATAAACGTCTATATCGGCGAATACAGAGGGACAAAATATCTGCATATTCGCGAATGGTATGTCGACAAAGATTCAGAAGACAAGCCAACTAAGAAAGGTATAGCATTGCCGATGGAGAAAGTGGAGGCTTTACGTGAAGCGCTCGATCGACTGGCTCCCAAAGGCAAAGAAGAGTAAACGTGGCATCTGGTATTGAGGCGGTCGCTTTCCGGTTTGTTTTTGCAACCGCGGTTATCTTTTTTTCGAATTTCAATTCCCTGGGCAAGGCTGAGATTTTGATCTCGGATAAGGCGCCTTGCCAGGGCGAGACCATTGAGCTGACCTTAGACAGCCCTGAGTACACCTTCAACGGTAAAACCTACAAAGCTTTCCCTAATGGCTCTACAACGCAAGCAGAAAGCGAAAAGTCACCCGAGTCGAAGTATGTTGGTTTGCTTGCAGTGCCAGCGGATTTAGACCCAGGCAAGTATTTACTCAAGGCTGGTAGTGATGAAAAGAGTCTTTCAGTAAGGGCGGGTCAGTTTGTTCTACAGCATATCAATTTGCCAAAATCCAAAGACAATTTCGAAATGTCCCCGGGCGAAAAAGAAGCGATTGAAGGTGCCAAAGCCACAGTCTCGGAGCAAAGATTGTGGACGGGCAAATTTCAAGCACCATCAAAAGCGCGAGTGTCAGCGAGTTTTGGCATCAAACGAGTCGTGAACGGTAAATTGTTGAAGGATTATTTTCACGCCGGTATCGATTATGCAGGCGGACTCGGTTCACCTATCACCGCCTGTAGTGACGGCAAAGTAATTGTGGTTGGGCATAATTTCAAATTGCATGGCAATTGTGTTTGTCTGGATCATGGACAGGGTGTTGTGTCCATTTATATCCACATGCAGAAAATTGCCGTCAAGGAAGGGCAAATGGTGCACAAGGGCGAGCAAATCGGCACTATTGGTGCAAGCGGTCGAGCGACCGGTCCGCATTTGCACTTCAGTCTTTATGTCAATCAATCAGCCGCTAATCCAAACGACTGGTATCAAAAAGCGTTCTAAGAAAAAGAGCGGTCTGTTTAAGACCGCCCTTTTAGAGATTCCAATTTAACTGATGTCTGATTGTTGGATTCCGAGACTCCGGATTTCCTAGGTTTCTTAGATGCCAGGGACGCCGGGTTTCCCAAGGCTCACATTTAGCTCGAAGCTAAACTGGTTGAGCCTTATTCCAGAAAGCTTCTTTAATAGCTTTCGAGGAAGTCGATTCCGAGCTAATCACAACGGAAGCTGGGGCAAAGAGGAAGACACCATCGCCAATGCGTTGTTGATGACCATCAATGGCGTGACAGGCGCCAGAAAGGAAGTCAACCACACGTTGAGAATTTTCGTTATCGAGCATATGCAAATTTAAGAGAACCGATTTACGCGAACGAAGGTGTTCGACGATTTCGATTGATTCTTCAAATTGCCTGGGTTCAATAACCAATACTTCCGAAGCAGCCTGAGCGCTTGGATGATCGACAACTTTATTGCCAGTACCGACTGTGGTGCCACGCATTGGTTTCATCATAGGTTCGACTGGCTTAACATCTAAAGCCAATTGACCATTTGTTGCATACACGTCATCAGATGTCTCAAAAAGGTCTTCAAAGTCTTCACGCTCATAATTGTCCGCGGGACCAAACCAGAAGCTTCTGAACTTTTGTACGATACTGCTGCTCACTACTTTCCTCCTTACCCGGCATCACCAAGTTAAACAAGCCCACACACACACGCTCAACACACACAAAGAATCCTTACCATAGGAACCAAGAAAAACTAATTATCGAAGATTGCTCTTCCCAAACGCACCATGGTCGCTCCCGACGAGACAGCTTGCGGCCAGTCGTCGCTCATGCCCATAGATAACTCTTTTAACTGCACATTATGTTCTTGCTCAAGCTCATCGCGCAGGACGCGCAACTGATTGAAGCAAGTTTTAGTCACGACTTCGTCTGCATCCAGAGGATTGATTGTCATCAATCCCTGAATTTCTAGATTTGGAAGGTCGGCTAATTGAGAAAACACTTTTTTTAACTCGTCAGGGCTAAAACCGAATTTGTTTGGATCGTTGGCTATTTTGACTTGTAGAAGAATCGCTTGATTGATCATTCGTTCGCCAGCTGCTTTGGACAATTGGATTGCCAGGTTGACTGAGTCGACTGAGTGAATAAGTGCAAACGCTCCAACTACTTGCTTGGCTTTATTGGTCTGGAGATGACCGATAAAATGCCACCGTGATCTTTGCTCCACCTCTGGTGGCAATTCTTTTCGAATCGCTTGAGCGTGTTGTAGTCGATTTTCACCAAACTCGGTGACTCCGGCTTGAAAGGCTTCTTCGATCTGCTGCTTGGAGGCAAACTTTGTCACTGCGATGAGCGTGACGTCTTGCTCTCTTACACTTTCTCGAAAGCGGGCTATATTGTCCGCTACAGTCATACCTTTCTAATTCGCTTTAGCATCATGGGTGATGCCACCAAACATCTACTATAAGAACCTGAAGATAATAATTTGTCAAGCCGCCGTAAGAATATTCCCTGGCTTTTTATCGGGCGTCTTCAAGGGAGATCATAAACCAATTGAGCCGTCTTATAAAGTGGTATCACCGGTAATTTAGATCGGCTGATAATCGGTGTTCCAGGAACAGTCTGATATCTCAAGTGGTGCCACTTAGTTTATTGTTTTGCTCCAAATAGGAGACTATCAGGGACAGAGCATATATAGCCGCTGTTTCCGCTCTTAGGATACGAGAACCGAGTGTAACTGGCACCACGCCTAATTCTTCTGCCATTTTTAGTTCGTCTTCAGTGAAACCACCCTCGGCACCAACTATGACTGATATTTTATGTGGTGCCAAAATATTTTGGTTGCAAAGCACCGCGGGGAGTGTCATAGCCTCAGCACGCTCAGCGCATATAAAAATGGTCGAGTCAGGCTCATCTGTTGTGAGTCTTTTTAGATAGGCTTCGATGGGTATAGGAGAATAAATCTCCGGCACGAAGGCGCGTTCACATTGTTCAGCGGCTTCCTTGACAATGTTTTGCCAGCGTGAAAGCTTGCCATCACGAGTAACCGAATGTTGAACGAGCAGCGGGACGATGCTGGTGGCACCAAGTTCTGTAAGTTTTTCTAAAGCCCATTCATAGCGATTTGGGCGTAGCATGGGCAGGGCGATTTCAAGTGGTCGCGCCGGTTCGCCTGTCGCCTTCATGCTGGATTCGATCGTGGCAAACCAGCTGCTCTCTGCGCTTTTTTTGCCAGCCGGCTTGGTTTTTAGCCGACAACGATAAATTTGCCCCTGATTGTCGAGGACGTCGACGAGGTCGCCTTCTCGCAGACGCAGGACATTGCTGATTTGATTTATGAGCGCCTGCTCACTTAAATTTGCTTGTTGATTGAGCAAATCTATCGATTCAGGCGCCACAAAGAAGCGCGGTATCCGCATCTTTGCCCCTTCGACGCTGTGCAGTGTTATAATTCTCCTCTACTCAGGTATGCAAATCCAGGCATCTGTACGTGCGCGATCGTTTAAGAGCCACGAACAGAGGTAAAAAAGCGTTCCCTCCTCACTAATATGGCAAAAATCTAATGGATCTCAAAGAATGGTTCGCCAATCGGCAAAAACGCCGCGAAAGCTTGGAGGTTAAGCAACCGTTAACGACAGATGAATATTGCGCTCTCTGGAAGCAATGCTTTCAGTGCCGAGAACTTCTCTATCAAAGAGACTTGCAGAGCAATTTTCATGTTTGTCCTAAGTGCCAGTATCACTTCCGTGTGGGTGCTTTAGAGCGAATCGAGTATCTCAGTGACGAAGGTACTTTCACTGAGCTGCATGCGAACCTGTCGTCCGCTGACCCTCTCGTTTTTACAGACACTGACGCCTATGCCAATCGTCTTGTCGAAGCCAGTCGCAAATCGGGCTTGAAAGAAGCAATCATTGTGGGCGTTTGTAAGATCAAGGGGCATGCTGCGGCATTAGCAGCTATGGATTTTGGTCACTTCGGTGGCTCTATGGGCAGTGTCGTCGGTGAGAAGGTGGCCCGGATCACTGAGCACGCTTTAGCCAATAAACTGCCATTGATCATTATCTCCAGCTCTGGTGGCGCCCGCATGCAAGAGGGCATTTTGAGCTTGATGCAAATGGCCAAGACGTCGTCGGTTTTGCGTTCCTTCAGCGATGCCGGCCTTCTTTATATAAGTCTTTTGACCGAGCCAACTTATGGTGGCGTCACGGCCAGCTTTGCCATGCTCGGCGACGTGATCATAGCTGAAAAAGGTGCTCGCATTGGCTTTGCCGGGCGTCGAGTAATCGAGCAAACGATCCGTCAGAAACTACCAGCAGACTTTCAGACAGCAGATTATTTGCTCAAGCACGGTCAAGTCGACATGGTTGTTGACCGCACCGATTTAAACAAGACGCTCGCCAGTTTGATCGAATTTCATGATGCGAAAGCTTCTTCCCACCGGAAGATGGCGAATTCCTCCGGTGACAAGACTGCAACCGGTTCTGGTGGCACGGATTTGGCCGTGGGAACGACACGCTCATCTTCGCGCAGTCGTTGAATCCGTTGCGCAAACAGTCCGAAGATTTGATTTAAGAGGTATTGACGATGGCACTGACTGAGAAAAAAGCCGCCCCTTTAGAGTTTGAGCAGCCGCTTGCACTTCTCGCTCAACAAATAGAGGCCCTCGAGAAACAGGTTGCTGATAATCCGGAGCTTGATAAAGACATTGCTTCTTTGCATGACCAATACAATCAATTGAAGCGTTCGCTCTATACAAATTTGCGTGCCATCGATCATCTAGCGATCGCCAGGCACCAACAAAGACCTTACACGCGCGATTATTTTTCGCGTTGGGACGAAGAGTGGATCGAATTGCACGGCGATCGCACTGGTTGTGACGACCCAGCGATGGTCACAGGTCTCGTCCGCATCGGTGATTTCAAGGTTGTGGCCATCGGTACTCAAAAAGGCCGCGTCTTGCGGGATAAACAGTTGTGCAACTTCGGTATGCCTCAACCCGAGGGGTACCGGAAAGCCATGCGTCTCTTTAAACACGCTGAGAAATTTGGTCTACCAATTGTCACCTTAATCGATACACCTGGTGCTTATCCTGGTATGGCTGCTGAAGAGCACAACCAGGCGCAAGCCGTTGCTGCTAATTTGATGGAGCTTGCCGGGGTAACTGTACCGGTAATTGCTGTCGTCACCGGTGAAGGTGGCTCCGGTGGTGCTCTGGCTATAGGCGTTGCCAACCGCATTCTGATGCTCGAGCACTCGGTTTATTCAGTTATTTCGCCAGAGGGTTGCGCATCTATATTATGGCGATCCAACGATAAGGTTGCCGAAGCCTGCCAGGCCATGAAGATGACCGCCCGCGAAATTCTGGAGCTAGGAGTAATTGACCAGGTAGTAGAAGAGCCTCTAGGTGGCGCTCATCACGACTATGATTTCGTTGCTTCTAAATTGAAACAAGCGCTAATTGGTCAACTGGAAAATTTGAGCAAAATGGGACCGGCTGAAATTCGAGCTGATCGTCAGGCTAAATTTAGAAAAATAGGCGCTGTAATTGAGACTGCTGCAGTCTAAGTTTCTTCGTTTAAGAATTACTGATTACTTTTTTTGTCCTGGGCTATATAGCGCGCCAGCAATTGTTTCACTTTGTCGGCTTGCGAAGTTTTTGGTGGCACTTGTTTGAGTAAGCCGCAGGCGTCGTCGTAGCGTTTCTCCCCTGCATATTGCTGAGAAACTGCGACAATAGCTTTGGCAAAGTTCTCTTGCTGCGGCTTGGCTAGCTTGCCTTGCTGCTTCAATACCGATTTGTAAATAATCAAGGCTTCTTCAAATTTCTGCTGTCTGAACAAAGCGTCGGCATCAGATGTGGTGCTTGCTTTCCACGGCGCTTGGGCGGCGTGCAAAAAGCTCATATCACCAAAGCTGACAAAGCCAACAATGGCCGCAAGAATCACGGCGCTACAGGCTCCTACGATGATCTTGGGATTGATATTCATCACTTGATTGCCAATCGATTGTTTCTCGACGCGCCCACGTTGAAAATTGCTATGCGATATAGATTGGTTTGAGGCTGTTGCAGCTGACTCAGCGGCTAGATTGTTTGCCTTGTGTTCTGCGTATTTTTCAGCAAGGCTAGGCGGAATTTCGTTGAAAGCGCCAGATGTTTTCAATTCTTCAAGCGCCATTGTTGCCAGATCCATGGGCTTTGGCCGTGGGGCAATCATTTCTTTGCTGGCTCTGTGTCTGGACAGATCTTCGTCTGCTGCAAGCGGTCCAGGACTCATATCGGGACGCGACAGTTTAGGGATAGAAACCGAGGATTTCTCTGGTTCACGCATAGCATCGTCGAGCGCCTGAGCCAATTCTTCCATCGTCTGATATCGGTCTTTGGGATTTTTGGCGAGCGTTTTTGTGACCACCTGCTCGAGTGCTTCGGGGAATTGCAAATCGGCGCGAACTTGATTTAAAGGCGTTGGTGGATCTGAAAGATGCATGGCCATGACTTTGACCAGTTCGTCTGACAGAAACGGCACTTCTCCAGTCAGGGTTTCATAAATGACAATGCCCAAAGAATAAAGGTCGCTTCGATGATCAACTTTACTGCTTGTGCACTGCTCTGGACTCATATATGTAGGGCTACCGCAGACCGTGCCTGTTCGAGTAATGCGGGCTTGATCGGATTCTTCTTGGACGAGTCTAGCGATACCAAAATCAACGACGATGGGGAAAAGCTTCTGTCCACTCCTTTCAACGAGCACGATATTTTCTGGTTTGATGTCGCGATGCACCACACCCTGACGATGGGCTTCAGCGAGTGCCTGGCAAACTTGCTTGAAAATTGGTACGGCGTCTTCTACCGGAATGTGGTTTCGTTCGCTGATATAGTCAGATAACGGAGTACCTTTCAAGAGATCCATGGCGATGTATGGACGCCCGCCTTTGGGGATGACACCAAAATCGTAGATGGTAATGATGTTTGGATGACTCAATCGACTAGAGGCTTTGGCTTCTTGCGTGAAGCGTTTGATAAATTCCTGGTCTGAAACCAAATAGTCGTGTAGCACTTTGATAGCCACTTCACGACCGATAAGTTCTTGTACCGCTTTGTACACAGTACCGGCAGAACCCTGTCCGATTACAGATTCAATTTTATAGCGACCTTCGACGACAACACCAAGAAGTGGGTCGTCACCGATGATGACCATCGAGGATCCGTCTCGGGGACAGATTTCCTGATCGCCGGCGGTCTGAAAATTGCAGATCAGACAGAGCTTCATAAGTTTAGGTTAGCGAGAGATCCATGGTAATACGTTCTGACAACTGGTCGGTGGAGAAGCAGTTAATTGCCCCTATATTACTTTTAATTACCACACTCTGCAGGGAACAAACCTCGCAAAGCTTTTTCTGGCTTAATATCAAGTCCAGATTTGGCGCAAATCTTAGATAGCACTCCCAGTCCTACCCGGATAACCAGCAAAGTTAAAATGATGCAAAATACTTCAGAAAAATTGCCAGAGAAAGTACCAGAAAAAAAGAAAGGCAAGCCCGTTCTTTTTCTTCTCTTTTTGACAGTGTTTATCGACTTATTGGGTTTTGGACTTGTCATACCGGTTATGCCGACCTATGCGCAGCAATTCCATGCCAGTGCTTTCGTGGTTGGTTGTGTTGTCGCCAGCTACTCTCTCGCTCAATTCATCTTCACTCCCTTCTGGGGACGACTTTCCGATAAAGTTGGTCGTCGCCCGATCATGCTTATCAGTCTTGCGGCCTCTGCGGTTGGTTATTTGATCTGGGGATTTTCGAATAGTCTGCTTTTGTTATTCGTTTCCAGGTTGGTTGCTGGTGCCGGCAACGCCAATATTGCTGTTGCGCAGGCATATGTCGCCGACGTCACCAATGATGAAACTCGCTCGAAAGGTATGGGAGCAATTGGTGCAGCCTTTGGTCTGGGCTTTGTTCTGGGACCGGCCATGGGTGGTTTTCTATCGTCGAAAAAACTGCTTTCGACAATTGGCCTTGCTTCAATGGCCGATCACAACATGCAAATGATTGGTTTTGTGGCAGCATTTTTCAGTATTCTTGATCTGGTCCTCACCTTCTTCCTTTTGCCAGAACCAGAAAAGCGCAGTCACTCTGGCGAAGAGCGCTTTGGCGTAGGGCCGGGTTTTGTCATGCAAACGCTTACTCACAAAAATTTGCGTACGTCGCTTGCGATTTTCTTCATGTCTACTTTCGCTTTTGCCAACATGGAAGCGACCATCGTCTTATTGACGCAACAGAAATTTGCTTTCACGGCCGTGGAAAATAGTGTGCTATTCACCTGGATCGGCTTCTGGATTTGCCTCGTTCAAGGCGGTGGCATCCACAAAATGGCCAGAAAATATGGCGAGAAGAAATTGATTTCGCTCGGTACGTTCATTTTGATCTTTGGTTTGCTGCTGACACCGTTCATGCCTTCGGTGCCGGCTCTTTACGGCATTATGGCCGTTCTTGCCATCGGCTCTGGTATCAATTCGCCGTCCAATCAATCGATTCTGTCTAAACTTTCCCCCGGTGAAAGTGTCGGTGGCGTTCTAGGAGTGGGTCAATCGTTGTCGACTCTGGGCAGAATTGTCGGACCACTGGTTGGCGGGTATCTATTCGGTCACTGTGGGGAAAATAGTCCCTATATAGTCGGAGCGATTTCGATGGCCATCGCTTTTGCCCTGAGCTTGACCATCCCTTTGCCTGATCCCCTCAAGGCTGCAAAGTCGTAAAGTGTTTGCTGGCAAGCATAACTGCACTTCCTCACTGGCTTTTTACGCTGCTAAGCGAGCCCCCGCCTGACCTAAGCCTAATAATCTTTCACTCGTTCTCTTGAAAACCGTCTGCCTGAAGGGGTTTGGGATCATTAAACGTGGTATATTTGATATATGGGGCTAAGCGCTTTTAATGAAGTCGACAGGGCCTCGCGCCCAGAGTCAAAAAAACGGAAACAAATTTCCCACGATTACGATCTCTTAACCATGAAGATGTAAGAGTATGTCTGGATCGAGAAGGCGAAAAATTTGTCTAAGCAAATAGACTTCATCAAAAGTGTTACGACGCCCAGGCGCGATCCGCCAAGTTCTTAAAGCAATGCCTCATTCACTCCCTCTGGAGTCCCCACCTTTTCGCAGCAAATTGCTGAGGTGAAAGTAGAAGTAGTGGTTAAGCGAAGCGGTGTAGAAGTTCATCTGCATCACTTGCGGTAAGAAAAGAATAGAAGAACAGTTAGAGAAGCTAAAGAATAAGTAGATAGAGAAGAAGAAAATGGAAGATAAGAGAAGCGAAGTTACTCAGGTCAAACAAGAAGTACAAAAAAGATATCAAGCCGACATGATTAGATATCAGCGTCAAATTGAAAAGAATAAAAAGGTTATGAAAGCCGGAAAACTGCCCTAGGCAGCCGTGATTGAATCAATAATAGAATCAATCAAAACACCTCAAAACAGAGAGTCGAAAAATGAGCATTAAAGGTAAAAAAGTCCAGGCTCAAGTTTCGACAAATAATGTTGGTCCCAATTTCGATCAGGTGCGACGCTTCTGGCAAAGTCCAAAAGTTGAGCAGGCCCTGGTTTCAGCTGATATTGAGTCTTCAATAGCGCATGTGCGGATGCTTGGTGCAACAGGAATTGTTCATCAACAAATAGCAACAGACGTCGTGCTTGCTCTCGAGCAATTGCGACGTGAGTTCGCTGATGGTGGCTCTTTCCTTCAGCCTGGCGACGCTGACATTCATACCGGCATTCAAAGACGATTGGAAGAAATTGTTGGTGAGTTAGCGCCTGTTCTCAACGTCGCTAAGTCTCACAACGACCACATTGCCACCGACATCCGACTCTGGCTCAGGGATGCCATAATCGACATACTCAATAAAATGACCGACTTACGTCAATTGTTTTTGCAATTGGCTGAGCGAGATCAGGAGGCGATTATGCCTGGATACACGCATATGCAGCCGGCCTTGCCGATTTTGTTATCGCACTGGTGGCTGGCTAATGAAGCACGTGTGCAGCGAGATTTCGCTCGACTGATGGATTGCTATAAGCGTCTCAATGTTTCCCCGCTTGGTTCAGGTCAGCTTGCCGGCAGCAAACAACCAATCGATAGAGACATGACGGCAAAAGCGCTCGGTTTCGATCAGGCGATGGAAAATAGTTTGGATGCTGTCTCTGATCGTGACTATGTCGTTGAATTCACTAGCTTTGCCGCACTGCTTGGAACGCATTTGTCTCAAATGAGTTCGGAATTACTGTTGTGGTCTACAAATGAATTTGCCATGGTGCGTTTGCCCAGAGCTTTTGTTTTTCGTTCGCAGAGTATGCCGCAAAAGCGCAATCCAGAAATGCTAGAAATTTTGCGTTCAAGGCCTTCGGCTGTAATTGGTCGGTTGACTCAATTTCTGACCGAACTGAAGGGCTTGCCTCTCAGTTATTGCCACGACTTGCAGGAGAGCTTGCCTGCACTGTTAGAAACAGTAAACGATATACGCTTTATTCTTGAGCTGACGATGGAATTATTGCCTGCCCTTCATTTTGATACTGACCGTATGCGATATCTGGCTACTGCGGATTTAACCAATGCTTCAAATGTCGTTGATTATCTGGTTGAGAGAGGCATCTCTAATGACAAGTCGGCGAAAATTGTTGAATCGCTCGTTAACTATTGTCGAGATCGCAATAGGCAGCTCATGGACCTCACTCTGAATGAATGGGCTTTATTTCATCCGGGCTTTGACGAACAAATCTATACGTATTTGAATCTTGAAGAATCGATTGATTCTCGTTCTTCATTTGGCGGTACAGCCACCGAACAAGTGGAAAATGCCAGGCACAGGGCCACTCTTCTTTTGGAAAATGAGCGGAAAGCATTGTCAAATCTAGCTGCTAAAAGGTTAAACTGTCTCGATAATGACGGGTAACCTGGGGGCTTGCAAGAAAAGCAGGTGTCTAACATATGAAAGCAATGGTTCTTGCAGCCGGTGTCGGCTCACGACTTGATCCTTTGACCGCTTCTGTGCCGAAACCTTCAGTGCCGGTTGTAAACAAACCGGTGATGGAGCATTTGCTATTACTGCTCAAACGCCACGGTATCACCGACGTTTGCGCTAATTTGCATTATTTGCCCGAAAAACTGACCGAATATTTTCAAGATGGCTCGCCACTCGGAATGCAGATTTTGTTCGAGTACGAAGAAAAGCTCTCGGGAGACGCCGGTGGCGTTCGAGCTTGCCGTAAATTCCTTGAAGACGGCACTTTCATCGTGATTATGGGCGATCTAATTACAGATGCTGATTTGACCATGCTCGTTGCTGAACATAAGAAAAAGAAGGCCATTGCCAGCATAGCCGTAAAGAGAATGGAAGATGTCACTCGCTTTGGCGTTGTTGTCGTTGATGATAACGGCTTCATTACTGGTTTCCAGGAAAAGCCAAAAGCCGAGGAAGCATTGTCGAATTTAATCTCAACTGGAATATATATCTTCGAACCTGAAGTTTTCGAGCATATTCCTGCTACAGGAGATTTTGGTTTCGGCAAACAACTGTTCCCAAAATTGGTCAAAGAAGGTTTTCCTGTTCTGGGTATCGAGATCGAAACCTATTGGTCGGATGTAGGCACTATCGATCAATACCGTGAAGCCAATTTAGACGTGCTTTCAGGGCTCGTAAAAATCGATCTTGGTGGCACGCTGTTGAGCAAGAAAGAGTCTGGCGGAGCGCAAGTGCTCGTTGGTAAGAATGTTTCGATTGGCAAAAACGTCACTTTCCAGGGACGCGTTGTAATTGGTGATTCCTGTGTGATTGACTCGGGATGCGTCATCAATGACTCAGTGCTGTGGGAAGGTGCTCATATTCACGCTAATTCAAATGTGAGTGAATCAGTGATTGGCGCAAATTGTTTGATTGCTGCTGATTCCATCATCAACCGTCAAGCACTTGTGACACCACTGGTCAATGAACTGACAGCAACACCTGCACGCTGCTAATTTCTGGTCAATAATAACGCAAAGACGCTCAGTATTAATTGAGCGTCTTTGCGTTTAAGATTGACGATTTTTTGAAATACTTGCTCGCACCGTCTGTAGTGCTGGCACAAAATTTGCGTGATTCTAACAGGCACCATCTATAGTGCCTGCTCAGAGTTATTGATCGTTACTGACAGAGTTCTGGTTGCTCAGTCTGTGCCGCTTTCCAAATCTCCATCCACAGCCAATAATGGAATGGATTGAGGTGTTTTGCGTCTTTCGGTTCTACAGGATCTAACAAAGATAGCCAGGTCCGAGAATCGGGGAAACGCTTAGCCAAACTATAGCAATCAGCCATCCACAGAACTTGTTGATCGGTAGTCTGTTGAGTAGCCATGGATATTCCCCTTTCGCGAGTGTGATCTTGATCAAAGCTGCGGAGGACGGTTTCAACTCGTATCAGTTCCGTTCATCACTGCAATAAAGACATACCCGGTTGCCAACATGGCAAAACTTTGTTATTTGGTCGAAATCCTACAAAAATGGCTGGAATTGCTTCCAGCCTGGATCTTTAACACTCATGTGTTTGCTTTCGACCGCTGTTTGTTTAGCCTGGCGGCCAACCAAAGGCGCGCCCACCTAGCAAATGGATATGCAAATGGTGCACAGTCTGTCCACCGTCATCACCCGTGTTGACGACAATGCGAAAGCCTTTTTCTAATTTCAGCTCGGTTGCTAGTTTTTTTGCTTTTTGAAATAGATGACCAGTTAGCTCAGGACTGTCGAGAGCGGCGATACTGGCTACGTGCATTTTGGGCATGATCAGGATGTGAACTGGTGCCTGCGGATTAAGGTCGGATATGGCGATAGAGTGTTCGTCATCGCTCAGTTTTTGACTGGGAATTTGACCATTAATGACTTTGCAGAAGATGCAGTTTGCGTCGGTATTGGTGCTCATAATTACCCCTGGTTAGCAGATACTGATGCTTGAAAACATATTTGTGGTAAGAAAGTACTTTCTCACTATTTAGATAGTCTTGTTTTCGCTTTAAAGTGGAAGATAGAACTAAAGGGAATTAAAGCGAAAGCTAAGTGGGCGTGATAGCGAGCATAATACTGGTCGGCAAATTATCATATTAATCAGTAAAAAAGCAGCACAGAAAGCTCAAAATTAAACCGCAAAGTTAAAATAGAACGGCAACAATGACAGAAGTCTGGTCAACCACGGGAGTATGCGATGAGTAATGAAGGCAGCCTTTTGCCTCGGTACATATTAATGCAGAAGACACTTCTTTCATCGTTACGTCTAAAAGACGTGCTCGATGCTGCGGTGATGCAGTTCGTCGAATTAGGCGGCGGTGCGAAAGTCGCGATTTTCCTTTCTGATAATGAAAGTCTGTCTCTGAAGCTGATGGCCGGAAAAGGTTACTCCCCTGAGTCGCTCGAACAAATGAAAGTTTTGCCGTTCTCGGCAGAAACGCTGCTCAAATATGTTGTTCAAAAGCGAGCGGCCGTGACTGCTGTTCCAGATAGTGCACCAGATTTGAGTCGGGCTGTGATGATGCGCGAAGGCAGCGCCGGTCAAATTGCCCTGCCCTTAATTTCATCAAACCTGCTTGTTGGCGGTGTCCTCATGGACGTCAATAACGTGAGCTTGCTCAAATATGTGGACTTCCTTAGTCAGGTTTCTGAAGTAACTTCGCTTGCTATCGCCAATTCAATTCTCTTTGGGCGCAGCGAGTACGAACGTGAACGGCTAGGTACTCTTTATAAGACGTCGTGTGCGCTCAGCAATAACGCTTTACAGGCCAATGATGTTTTGCAAATTGCCGCTGATACGGCGCTCGTTCTGGGCAATACGCCCAACTGTGCCATTCTTCTTTATGATGGACCAAATAACGCTTTTCAGCTTGCCGCCTACAAAGGTCTAGAAGGTAAGAGTCTCAAAGCTTTCGATTTAGGTGTGCGGGATACAATTGCCGGAAGTTGCTTGCGTTCAGGCAAGACCGAATATATTGGCGATGGCGCTCGCGAACCATTTGGTATGCCAAAAGCTACTGGCGGTGCCAATTTTAATTCTGTGATTGCTTTACCTTTGTTTTTTCAGCAGCAACCACTTGGTGTCATTGAAGTCTTTTCGACCGACAAACGCGCTTTCCATCGCGAACAAATTGATTTGTTAGAGTCTTTGGCTTTGCAGGTATCTAGCGCGCTAAAGATGGCGTTGACCCATGAGTCTGTCGCGGCTAATTCAATCATCGATGTGCACACTGGGCTTTACAACCGGCTGCATTTTGAAGACACTCTGGGTCGAGAAATTGAAAGATCAAACAGGCACCATCACGAATTGGGTCTGGTCGTGCTCGATATTGATCATCTAGGAACCCTTAACGAACACCTTGGGCAAGAAAAAGGCGATGAAGCGATTCGCTACGTTGCCTCGACGATTAAGTCCAGCCTTAGAGACATCGACATCGTTTGTCGCATCGGCGGTGAAGAATTCGGCGTTATTCTGCCTGAAACGAGTGCCACTGCCTGTGCAGACGTCGCTGAACGCGTCCGTGCTCGTATTCGCTCTGAGAACGTGCCAGGAATTGGTACGGTCACAGTTTCAATGGGGGCAGCAGCATTTCCTCTTAATGCAGAAAATGCGGAAAACTTGTTAAACGCAGCCTCAGAAGCCGCCGATATTGCGAAATACGAAGGGCGTGACCGGGTCAAGGCAGCCGAGACCGGCAAAGTGGCACAGAGCGGACCAATCGCCTGGGCGGAGTTAGCTAAACAGGCGAAGCTCTCAGTTTTGAATGAGCGTCAAGCCAATCAGCAAAGTCGCCTGACAGTTGCTCCAGAGTATGCGACCTGGATGACTAAGCAGCCCGATCTCGTCAAGAAAAAAGGCGGCGACGATTAAGGTTAGCTCTGCTTGGAAAACGCTTTCAAGGCGCTTCGGCGATTTAAATTTTACGGCCCTCGATCATTAAGAAAAACAGCTAAAGGTCCGCGATAGCGAATCCTCAAGGATAGACTTTCATCAGGAAGGGCATGTGGTTCTCCAAGAACCGCCAAGCCAGTAATTCCTGATATTACGTTGCGTTTATTCGTTAAGGAGGATAGACCATTGGCTACAGCATCTGCGGCAAAACTCCAGTTGAAACCATTGGCTGATCGCGTTGTGGTGAAGAAACTTGATGCGGAAGAAAAAACCGCTGGTGGCATCGTTCTGCCAGACACCGCTAAAGAAAAACCTCAGCAAGGTGAAATCCTCGCAGCTGGCCCAGGCAAGCTCGATGAAAAAGGCACCCGTCAACCATTAGAAGTGAAAGTTGGCGACAAGGTTCTCTTCGCTAAATATTCTGGTACTGAAGTCAAAATCGAAGGCGTTGAATATTTGATTCTCGCTGAGCGCGACATTTTGGCAATCGTTGGTTAAAGAATTGATTGATTAATCGCCTGGCGGTTAATCAATTTTTTTGACCTTTAGTTCTCACCGATTCATTTGAATTCAATCGTTTATAAGGAAAGGATCTCAATTTTATGGCTAAACAAATCGTTTATAACGAGCAAGCTCGTCGCGCTCTAGAGCGTGGTGTTGATCAAGTAGCAAACACAGTCAAACTGACTTTGGGACCAGCTGGCCGCAACGTCGTTTTGGAAAAGAAATTTGGCGCCCCACAAATCGTCAATGATGGCGTCACCATCGCTAAAGAAATCGAATTAGAAGACAAGTTGGAAAATGCCGGCGCTCAACTGATCCGCGAAGTTTGCACCAAGACCAACGACATCTCTGGTGACGGAACAACAACCGCTGCCGTGCTAGCTCAAGCGATGATCAAAGAAGGCTTGCGTAACGTTGCTGCTGGTGCCAACCCGATGGTTCTCCGTCGCGGCATCATGAAAGCAACCGAAATGGCTGTTGCTGAAATCAAGCGCATCGCTAAGCCAGTTGAAACCAAAACTGAAATCACTCAAGTAGCCACAATCTCCGCCGGTAACGACGAAGAAACTGGCAGAATCATTGCTGATGCAATGGAAAAAGTGGGCAAAGACGGCGTTATCACCGTTGAAGAATCCAAATCACTTTCAACTGAACTCGAAGTTGTTGAAGGAATGCAATTCGACAAAGGCTATACATCAGCTTATTTCGTAACTGATTCCGAAAGAATGGAATCAATCCTCGAAGAGCCTTATATCCTCTGCATCGACAAAAAAGTAAATCTGTTGGCTGACCTCGTTCCAGTACTTGAAAAAGTAGCTCGCGCTGGTCGTCCTTTCATCTTGATCGCTGAAGATGTCGAAGGCGAAGCTCTGGCAACCCTCGTTGTTAACCACCTCCGCAAAGTTCTTCAATGCTGCGCAATCAAAGCTCCTGGCTTTGGCGACCGTCGCAAAGAAATGCTCAAAGACATCGCTATTTTGACTGGTGGTCAAGTTATCTCCGAAGAAGCTGGCTACAAACTCGAAAACGTAACCATCGAAATGCTCGGCAAAGCTCGTCAAGTTCGTGTCAACAAAGACAAAACAACCATCGTGGCTGGCAAAGACACTCATGATGAAGTTCAAAAACGCGTTAGCTTGATCAAACGTCAAATCGAAGATTCGGATTCTGAATTCGACAAAGAAAAATTGCAAGAACGTCTCGCCAAATTGGCTGGTGGTGTTGCGGTGATCAAAGTCGGCGCAGCAACCGAAACCGAATTGAAAGATCGCAAGCTCCGTATGGAAGATGCTTTGAACGCAACTCGCGCTGCTGTTGAAGAAGGTTACGTCCCAGGCGGCGGCACCACACTTCTGAGCTTGACCAAGAAGCTCGAAAAGCACAAAGAATCACTTCATGGCGACGAAAGAACTGGTTTCGAAATCGTCATTAAGTCTTTCGAAGCTCCTGTTCGCCAGATCGCTGACAACGCCGGCTTGCCTGGTGAAGTTGTGGTCGAACGTGTGAAAGAGCAAAAAGAAGGCTTCGGCTTCAACGCTATGACCTTCGAATACGTTGACATGGCTAAGGCTGGTATCATCGATCCAGCCAAGGTAGAACGTTCAGCTTTGCAAAATGCTGCTTCTATCGCTGCAATGTTCCTCACAACAGAAGCTCTGATCGTAGACCTTCCAGAAGAAAAGAAATCCATGGGCATGCCACAAGGCGCCGGAATGGGTGACTTCTAACTAGAACCTCGAAACAGGCAATAGAAATCAGAAAGAGTCGGGAGTTTTCTCCCGGCTCTTTTTGTGTTGTCGAAAATGGAACTGGGCGCCTGAGCGGAACGCTCCACCTGAATGTCACGACGATGTCAAGGCTGCGCGCTTATATTAGGAAAAACACCAGTGAGGAAGACTTTGATGGCGGACAAAATTACTGCTACTGATGCTGTTCAGCAAGATAAGGTAGTGGAAACCCCGAAGGGGCTCAGCCCAGCTCAAGCAGAAGGCTATAAAGGCACTGATCTCAAAGCGCCTGCTCCTGTTACTGACGCGAACTTGCCAGGAATTGCAATAGATAAGGGCGCACAGACAGTCACTCACCCTGATACCTCCGAAGTTGTTTTCAGGCAAAGTACGAACGGCACCGCTCAGGTTCAATCAATCAAAACATTTGATGGACATACAGCCACCCCTGGTTATGGTGATGATGGCACGCTCAGTAAACTCACAATTCAACCTCGCGGTGAAGAGCCTTACACATTGAGTCGGGTCGGAGAAGACAAATTTGATTGGCTAGACAGTCGTACTAACGACGCAAGCAGAAGAGTGATCGAAGTTCACGCAGGACCTAATCCGGGAAGTACTGCTGAAATTGCTATATATCATGAGGGCCATGGCGCGACCCTATTTGCGCCTGAGGCAAAAGTACAGCCCGATGTGGCGTTGAAAGACTTTGCTTCTTTGTTTGGACGCGGCAATGAATATCCGTTTAGCTCCGGTACGGCAATGCCATTCACCAATAATGACGGTACCCATGTTTCAATTTTCGACCCCAACTATCGAGGTGTCGCAAGTGTTACAGACACAGGCCGGCAGAGTGAGCTCAGTGCGCGGGCAGAAGTCGTGGCCATTAAGACAGAAGACGGCCGAAGCGTGAGGCTTGGATTTGATTCTGCTCAAAAAGGAGCTGATGGTCGTCCATTAGTTACATCAGCAAACATAACCGAAGCTGACGGAAACAAATTCGAATTAAAACGTGTTGGTGATACCGACCAGTGGCGCGATAGTAGAACAGGTACTTTGAGAAATCTTGAAGTTGACAGGGCTGTCGGCAAAGATGCCGCTTCCTCCGCTGAAGTCTTGATAAAAGATATTGGTGAGCCAGCGAAGACTTTATTCTTCAATCCACATAGTGAAATACCGCTCTTAACAGACAAAATTCCGTTTGCTGAAATCAAAGCTGCCAGCCCAGATGCTGCAAGACTGATTGAGAAGCGTTGGTTAGATGACAAATTAGCGGGAATCTATGAACGTGCGAGTTCAAAACTACCTGCTGACCTTCGGACTGCCCTGGACCAATCCGGAGCAGCAGCTTTTAAAGACATTTCAAGGTTGACTGATACGCATGACTCCAGCCTTTATGCTAAAAGCGAAGAATTAGGTTACGCCTTTTTGAAAACGAGAGGCAATAAAATCGCCCTCGGTCTCGCTGCCGCTGCTGGTTTGGTTGCCGCAGGCAAATGGGCATTTTCACGACATAATAGCGATGCTCCTGCTTCACTACCTGTTTCTGTTTTGCCGCCACAACATCTTGAATTTAGCGAAAGACTGACTAGTGGTGCGCTGCGCTCAGCGGAGTTCGGTGAGATGTTGCTACCTTCTCCCAAACATCAAGGGTTAATGAGGCAGTTACGGGAAAATTCTAAAGCATTAGAACCTTTGGACAGATTGGAAAAATAAAGCACCGTATGTGGTGTAGGTTCCTCAAATCTTCCATACCCTGCAAAGATAGTCAGCAATAATGAGGGAACCTGATGGTCTTTCGTCCGTCTTTGCCTCCACACCAATCCAACGCAAGCAGTGGCGGATTAAGCAGGCGAACTCAATGCCTGCGCACAGGAGGAAAGACCATGGCAGAGTTATCGACAGAGTTGTCAATGAACGTTCGCATCTTTCGAGGTAACTCTGAGATTGGTTCGGGCGAACTTCTTCCCAATGGCGCCAACATGGCGTTGTGTCCAGAAGCTAAGAATTTCAAAATGCTCGATTTCGAAGCGGATACCAAAAAAGTTGAAGCAAAAATTCCGATGGAATTCTGGCTCAACAACAAATTAGTGGCAAAAGGTGAGCTTTATCAAAGCGGCGACAATTATTGTCTGTGTCCGATCGATCAGGAAATTGATTTGATTAACCCAGATTCGCTGGCTAAATTATCAATCGAACCGCACGGTTTAAAAGCTCGTTTAGACGTAAATTCCACGGCTAAAGCATCTTAAATCGAGCGTGAGTCACTGGTCTGAGTGTCTAAAGGCTCAGGTCAGCCTTTGTCTATTCTTTTTAAATATCGAAATCCAGCAATCTCGTGCACCCTGTACCCAGCGAGAGACAAGGTGTCTTCGAGGGCTGGTGACGGATTGAACAGAAATACTTGCTTCTCTTCAGGCACTACTGTTGCAGTCTCATAGACGTGTGCATAGATTTTTGCGTCCGGCTTGAGAAGATGACTGAGAGCAAGAATCTCGCAAGAATTCGCTCCGGTTTGTTCAAGCATTATTGGTGAATTTTCGGTATTGACCATCTCTGCCACCGGTCTTAGATATCTCTGACGAATCGATTTGTCTGGGAAAGTTGAGCAATCAACGACATAAATACTCGATTGCATCTCCACGGCCAACAATACCGCGCAAAAAGTCAGTCCGAGTATACGCAGTGTTTTTACCTGCGAATCGAGAAGGACTTTGAGAAGAGCTGGAGTCAACAGCAAAAAGCTTGCTATGGCCGGTGTTTGATGGCGAAAAGGAACCGAGCGAATGCCGCCTACTGATACGTCTGGCATAGCAAAAACGACATACCAGGCAACTCCTAGCGATATAAGCAAAAGTATCTTTTTGTTTTTGAAAGACAGAATGATGGCTGCAAGTAAAGAGATTATTTGAAAAATTGTAATGGCGAGTAGCGCACTGTCCATGGTGCTCGTTGCTTCGCCGTAGAGAGCGATTGCCTTAGATGGAATCGCCGTCCAGACCTTAATCAAAGCGGTAATTGGAACGGGATTATTGAGCCAGGCGTGGGCCTGATTGAAGTTGTCCTGATTTTTTTCCATCAGGGCAAGCCAGGGACTGAAAAGAATTGCTGTTGTCGTCAGGCTGAAGGCAAATGGGATTAGGCGTTCTTTGAACTTCAATTTGGCCGTTAAATTGATAAAGATGAAGTGCCCGACTGCCACCACGAACATAAATAGTGAAGAATAAAAGCCTACAGCTAAACTGACACTGTAGAAAATCCAGCTTCTGGTTGTTTGCAATCTCAACGCTCTGAGCAAACAAAGGCTGCTCAGAAATAACATCAGTAATTCCAGGGAATAGTCTCTTGCCTCTTGCGAAAAATAAATGAGGGTTGGCGAAAGCGAGGCCAGAGCGGTTGAAAGCCAAGCCATTTCTTCAGATTCCCAGACTTCTCTGGCGAGCAAATAAACCACCGGCAATTGCAGCACACCAAATAAAACACTTAAAAAGCGCATCACCAGCGGTGAGCATCCGAACAGCAATCCAACTAAATATTCCAGTAGATAAAAGAGCGGTGTATGCCCAGGTTCATCTTTTTCCAGAACGGCGAGCATTTTTTTCGGCGTGCTATCTGATCCTATTTTTTGAAATTGCAGCAGTTCATTAGCATGGACAGCCCCCTTGCTCAGTGTCGACCAGAGTTGACTTTCGCTCATTCCGCTGAGAACGAGTGCGGTCTCGCATTCATCATGCCAAAACTCTTTCTTCTCTAGATCGACAAAGCGCAGTATTGCACCAATAACGGTGCAGCAAGCTAAGGCAATCAATAGAATTTTCTTTGTTTTGGCTTCCAATTTGTTGTCTAGACGCTTGCCTTAAACGTTTGCTAAACGTTGAATTGAACGCCCTGCGCTAAAGGTAACTCTTTGGAATAGTTGATTGTATTGGTTGTTCGACGCATGTAGTTTTTCCACGCGTCAGAGCCTGATTCACGGCCGCCACCCGTTTGCTTTTCACCACCAAAAGCGCCGCCGATTTCGGCTCCGCTAGTGCCTATATTGACGTTTGCAATACCGCAGTCGCTGCCGGCAGGTGACATAAACAATTCAGCTTCGCGTACATCTGAGGTGAAGATAGCTGAGGACAGACCTTGAGGCACATCGTTCTGAATATTGATGCCTTCCTCGATGGTTTCATAGCTCATGACATAGAGAATAGGAGCGAATGTTTCATGCTGCACGATTTTGGCTGAGTGAGCGATTTCCACAAGTGCCGGGCGTACATAATAGCCATTGGCCGGAACGCCTTCGGTGACTCGTTCGCCGCCTGTAACTTTGCCACCTTCCTTGACTGCCTGTGTAAGGGCTTCTTGCATGGCGTCGAAAGCGGTTTTATCAATTAACGGTCCAAGTAATTTGCCAGACACACGCGGATCGCCAATTGGCAGACCGGGATAGACTTTCTTCAATTTTTCAACAAGGTCTTTTGCTTGCGAGTTGTGCACGATTAAACGACGAAGTGTTGTGCAACGTTGACCAGTGGTTCCCACTGCCGCAAAAACAATGGCTCTTGTGGCCATCTCGAGGTCGGCACTGGGGGCGACGATCATCGCGTTGTTGCCGCCTAATTCCAGTAACGATCGGCCCAATCTTTTGGCCACAGTTTGAGCGACAGCTACTCCCATGCGTGTTGAGCCAGTCGCTGAAACCAAGGGTACATCAGTGCTTTGAGCAAGCGCTTCGCCAACGTCAGCCAAGCCGATAATTACACTCGAGAGGGCGAGGCCTTTGATATTGACTCCGCCCACTTCGAATTCGGCTATCACTTCATTGACCAGACGATGACACGCTAAAGCGCATAATGGCGCTTTTTCAGATGGTTTCCAGATGACTGAATCACCACAAACAAAAGCAAGCATAGCGTTCCACGCCCATACGGCAACTGGGAAATTGAAAGCTGTGATGACGCCGATTGGTCCAAGCGGATGCCATTGTTCCATCATTCTATGACCGGGACGCTCTGACGCAATGGTTAGACCATGCAATTGTCTGGACAGGCCGACGGCAAAGTCGCAGACATCAATGAATTCTTGAATTTCTCCAAGCGCTTCTTGTGTCGTTTTGCCAACTTCGTTGGAAAGAATGTCAGCGAGCTCAGCTTTTTGCAGGCGAGCTTTTTCGCCGATTCGGCGAACCAATTCGCCCCGTACAGGAGCAGGGACTACCCGCCAGCGCAGAAAAGCCTCTTTAGACGCCTCGAGCACAGCTTTGAGGTCAGCTGCTTGGGCCAGATGAATGGTTGCTAGAGACTGTCCGTCGATGGGAGAGCGGACTTCTAGCACCGAGCCTGAAGCTTTTTTAGAAGTCGCCCCGATATGGATTGCCTCCTGAACGCCGCTGAGAGCCAGACGCGCCTTAGTGACCGTGCTCATATCTCATACTCCTTCAGTCGTTTGCTCGTAAATCTGTTTACTGGCGGTCATTATATAGCTTTGTATATAGCTCCAGGAGGGGCTTGAGATCTCGAATTTTATAATTACATAAGTCAATTGTAGACAGTGATACTGAAAAACTTCTTGGCAATGATTCTGAGGCTCAAAGACTTTACAATGAAGGGATGGAATCGCCTCTGCATCAATTTTCTAAAATTAGCGAATTACTCAACCTCTTTGAGTATGAAGAAGTTGCGCGCCGCAAGCTCTCGCAATCGGCGTTTGAATATTTTGCTGGTTTTGCTGCAGATGGAATAACTGATGATAGTAATCATCAGGATTTTGCGCAGTTGCGTCTTTTGCCACGCGTGATGGTCGATGTTTCGCAACGATCGAAAGGGATAAATTTGTTTGGGCGCAAACTGTCAGTGCCAATACTGGCGGCGCCAATGGCTTTTCAGGCGATGGCTCATCCCCATGGTGAATTGGCTACTGCCTCTGCTTGCGAAGCGCTCGGTACGACATTCATTCTGAGCACATTCTCCAATTATTCTGTCGAGGACGTTTGCGAAAAAGTGGCTTCGGACATCTGGTTTCAGCTCTACGTTTACAAAGACAAAGGGTTGACGAAAAATCTTGTTCAGCGAGCGACACAATCTGGATGCAAGGCAATTGTTGTGACCGTCGATGTTCCGCTTATTGGTAAACGAGAAAATGACATCAGAAATCGGTTTCATCTTCCGGCTGATCTAAGTATCGCCAACTGGCAGAATACATCTTCTGACTCCTTAAAAAAGCTACCAGGTGATTTACCAGATTCGGGGCTGGCGGCGTATTTTGCTTCGCTCTACGATTGTACGTTGACCTGGAAAGATCTCGAATGGCTGGTGTCACTGACCGATGTGCCAATCCTAGTCAAAGGAATATTGAGACCAGACGATGCTTTGAGAGCGATTCATTCAGGGGCTAAAGGCATAATTGTGTCCAACCATGGCGGACGTCAACTTGACACTTCTATCTCGACAATCAAGGCACTACCGCCCGTGGTGCAAGCCGTAAATACTTTCGATAGCAATATTCCGATTTTAGTTGATGGTGGTATTAGACGCGGTACTGATGTTTTGAAGGCGCTCGCCCTTGGAGCGACAGCTGTGCTACTTGGTCGTCCTTTAATCTGGGGTTTGACCGTGGATGGAGCCGCTGGCGTTGCCCACGTTCTTCAGCTCTTAATGGATGAATTCGATCTCGCGATGGCTCTTGCTGGCTGCGACGATATTGCTTCAATTACCTCAGACCTGGTCGTTCAATAAAATTGAAGGTTGGTGACCAATGCGCATTGTTTCCTTAATTGCTAGCTCCACTGAAATTGTTTGTCGTCTTGGACTGGCTCAAGAGCTCGTTGGACGCTCCCATGAATGCGATTTTCCCGAATTCGTCAAAGATTTGCCTGTTTGCACTTCACCGAAATTCAATGTAGAAGGCAGCAGCTACGAAATCGATCAGCGCGTCAAAGCAATTTTGCAGGAGTCACTAAGCGTTTATCGTGTCGATGCGCAAATTGTCGATGCGCTTAAGCCAAGCCACATCATTACTCAGGCTCAGTGTGAAGTGTGCGCGGTTAGTCTCAAAGATGTCGAAGAAGCTGCGTGTCAATTTATCAGTTCGCAACCGCAGATAGTCTCGCTGGAGCCAAATTCACTGGCGGATATCTGGCTTGATATAAAAAGAGTTGGCGCGGCTTTAAATATGAGCGAGCGAGCAGACAAATTAGTTGTTGACTTGAGTCAAGCGATGTCGACAATCGAGAGCGCCACTGCCGGTTTGGATAAGCCCAGAGTGGCTTGTATCGAGTGGATTGAACCGTTGATGGCAGCGGGCAATTGGATGCCTGAGTTGATTGTCATGGCTGGTGGCATCAATTTATTCGGCGAAGCGGGAAAACACTCACCATGGATGTCTTTTGATCAATTGTTTGCTCAAGATCCTGACATTATTATCGTCAGCCCATGCGGATTTGGTATTGAGAGAACGCAAACAGAAATGCATTTATTGCAGAATCATCCTGGCTGGAATAATCTCAAAGCGGCCAAAAACAAGAGAGTTTTTGTCTGCGATGGCAATCAGTATTTCAATCGTCCTGGGCCTCGCGTGCTTGAATCGCTGGAAATTCTCGCCGAGTTATTTCATCCTGAAACTTTTCCACAAAAACATCATGGAACTGGCTGGGTCAGAGCTGACTCATAGCCCTTGTTTTTGCGGCAGATGGAGCTGTAGTGATCGGCTGAGGGGGCATTGTAATAGCCATGCGTGAATGACAGACAGCGATGGCCACAGCGTCCGCGGCGTCATCTGGTTTAATGATTTTTGTTAGATCGAGTAACTTTGCCACCATCAATTGCACTTGTTCTTTATCTGACTTGCCATAACCGGTGAGATGCATTTTTACTTGCATTGGCGTATAGCTAAATGCAGGCAGTCCCATAAATTCGCAGGCTTCGAGAATGACGCCACGGGCTTGAGCTACAGGGACGAACGTTTTGGCGTTTTTGAAAAAGAAAAGAGATTCAATTGCAGCAATGTCTGGTTTGAACTGCTCGATCAAACTGACCAGATCACAGCGAATGATATGCAGTCTGCTGCCGGGTGAGAGATCTTTGGATGTAGAAATGATACCGGATGCGATATATGTTAAGGATTCTTTGCTGCCATTGCCGGTGCAGTCCAAAACACCGTAACCTACAGTAGCAGTGCCTGGATCGATTCCTATTATTCTCAAATTTTGAGCGTCCTTGTTAAAATCGGCATCAAAAAGCTTATTTCAGTCGAACCCCTTCAATTCTTTCATTACAAGAGGGTCCCGGCAAGTGTAACATTGTCTTGCGTACAGGAACATACCTATTTTTACATCAGTTTTTTAGACCAATGCAAAGTAGCCCTCCCAGTCAAATTAGTGTTGACGCGATTGCCTTGAGCGCAGAGCGCGGTTGGCTGGAAAATTTGAGCATGGCCGAAAAACTGCCGATGGCTCTTGCTTTCGGCTGCCTTTTGGGACTATCTTCAGCTGCTTTTGATATGACATTTCTTGCCTGGATCGCATTGGCACCACTTCTGGTGTTACTGCGTGCGGCGTCTAGTCGCACCGAGGCTGCATGGACTGGCTTGATTTTTGGACTGGGCTATCATCTTGTTGGTCTGAGCTGTTGTCTGGGGCTGTATCCTTTGCGGTGGCTCGGGATGCCAGATCTTTTTGCTATGCAGACTTGTGCTTTGATCTGGTTGGTGGAATCACTGCATCAGGCAATATTGTTTTCTGCTTTTGCCCTTTTGATTTATTGTTTGCCAGTGCGTTCTGGTTTCGTCGCTTTCTATAAGCGACCCTATATTCCTTACCTGCTGTGCGTTCCTATTGTCTGGATGTTTTTTCAATGGACAATCGGTACCGCAGAATGGTTCAAAGCATTGCCAGTCAATCAACTCGCTTATTCACAGCACGCTAATTTGCCCCTCATCCAGCTGGCTCGCTATGGTGGCAGTGGTTTGGTGGACATGTTGATAGTTCTTTGCAACGCGGCCCTAGCTCAACTGGTACTTGATTGCACGAACCTTGCTCCGGCCCTTGGTCAAAGAGTCGACCAGTTTTCGAAAGTAATTGGCTCAACGCTTGATTGCGTCTTAGTAGCGCTTCTTTTGACCGTTGTAAATATTGGTGGACGAGCTGAAACCGCTGACGTCGCCTACGCAAGTAGAACCGACAGTGTCGATAATTTCTACGATCAAACTCCGACTGTCCCAGTTGGCATTATTCAGGGCAATGTCTCGATTGAAGAAGAGCGAATGAAGACCTCTTCTAATGCAGAAATTGCCAAACGTTACTCTCAACTTGCTACCAATATTGGTGTCAACCTGTTGATCTATCCTGAAGGTGTTCTCAACTCGCAACAGAGTGAACATGGGTTATTGCTCGATGGCATGCAGAATCTGGTGCGAAGAGAAAAGAAAGAGATTATCGTGGGCTCGATCGAATCTCTCAATGATGGTCGTATCAATGGTGCAAGATTGCTCTCCTTTTTGCCGACCAAAGAAGTGCTCTACGCCAAGCAGCGTCTGGTGCCATTTGGTGAATTTGCACCACTTGGTATTTTTGGTCAGGATGTGGCCAAGATCTATTCCGGTCCAGAGAGATTTCTGCAGGGTAATCAAACTCATCTTTTGCAAACTATGTGGGGCAAGGTCGGTGTCAGTATTTGCAACGAAATTATCTATCCGCATCTGATCTCTACCGAAGTCAGAAGGGGCGCTTCTCTGCTCGTTAATATTGCTAATCTCGGCTGGTTTCACTCATCCTCATTAAACCGACAAATGCTTGCTGCTGCGGTGTTTAGAGCTGTTGAAAATGGACGTTACGTTGTTATCGCCTCTAACACTGGCATCTCAGCAGTAATAGATCCCAGTGGTATGGTTAAGTCACAATCGATACCAGGAAAAAGAGGGGTTATATTAGACACGGTACAATTCCTCTACAAACCGACGCCTTTTTCTAGAATGTGGTGGCTATGAATCTCAGTTCTCGCAATACAGATGTTGGACTCAAAGTGGCAATCTTGCTGATCATTGGCGTCTCTGCGCTATTTGCCGCTAGTCGCGGTGAAAGTGCCGGTCGCGCTAGCGACACACCAGCGGGTGTAACACCAAGCAGCGTACCGACCGTCAAAATTGGTGCCGATGTTGTCAAACTGGAAGTCGCGGCAACTCCTGAAGAAATCGAGAGAGGCTTGATGTATCGAACCTCTCTGGCTGAAGATCAGGGCATGGTCTTTCTTTTTCATCCTCCTAAAGCAGTAAATTTTTGGATGTACCACACACTTATTCCTCTTGATATGCTCTTCGTCAAAAATGACAAGATTGTCAAGATTTTTGCCAATGCCCAGCCGTGTCATTCTGAAAATCCTCATGACTGTGTGACGTATCCTCCTGGCAAAGGCTTGGAAGCAAGTGAAGTAATTGAGCTGCAGGCTGGATATGCTGCCAAGCACAACGTCAAAGAAGGTGACAGTGTGTCATTCGAATTGCCCGCGGTTGCTGCTCCCAGCGCTAAACCGTAAACCTTTGAATTTTTAAACTTTTCGGCAGGCAGAAATGGCTGAACATATTCTTTCTTCACTCGAAGAGAACATTGGTGTCATCACCCTAAATCGACCGGAATCGCATAATGCGATTACAACTGAAATGTGGCAGAAATTGCCGGGCGTTCTGGACCGCTTAAAAGGGCGAGGCGCAAGGGTTATAGTTTTGACTGGGCAGGGGGATTCTTTTGCATCCGGTGCGGATTTGCACGAATTGCAAAAGCTTCATGACTTCGACAGCGCAATGGAATTCTGGCTGGCTATAGAAGACTGTTTGAATGCAGTCTGGCGTTTTGAGTTACCCGTGCTTGCGATGATTCAGGGACCATGTTTCGGGGGTGGGTGCTTGCTCGCTTCTGCCTGTGATTTGCGGTATGCCTCTAAGAATGCCACATTTGGCATTCCAGTTGCTCGACTTGGTATCATCCTTGACGATGCGTCAATTGCTCGATTGGTGGCACTTGTTGGTTCTGCTTTTGCTAAGCAAATGTTGTACACGGCAAGCACCATTCATAGTGACGAAGCCCTCAGACGTGGACTAATAGACGATCTTTTTGACAGTGGCTCATTGCGGGCTCAGGTTCTTCGAATTGCTCAGGCAATTGCGCAAAACGAATCTGTTTCTCTCGGTGAGGCTAAAAAAGCAATCGGTCGGGCCCAATTTGGTGCATTGCATAATTCTGATTCGGCTATGCTTGGACGCGATTTGAGACTGCAAATTGTGGAGCGTTATATGAGTCCGGCCTTCCACAAACGCGTCGAACAAGCAATCTCCTCTCTCGAGTAAGACAGTTCAGGTTCAATTTTGGGCATAATGTGGCAGTCGGATTTATCGGCTTCCTCCATGCTTAAAAGGAGCGCGCATTATACTTGGGCGAGTCAACAGAAAACGGTTTGCACACTATGGAGCCTGACTCAGGATGCACTGCAGCAGCTGAGCTGTCGTCTTTGATTGAGCAGGTTAAAAAGCATTCTGATGCTGAAAACGACTTACGGCGTCTGCAGGCAATGAATGCCGATTTGGATCGGCAGGCGATTTGGCAAATTAGCTGGCAGCGTCAGGCTTTTGCTTCCACAGGTGTTGTCGTTGATGACGAGGAAATCATCTCTTTTTATCTGAGCACCAGAACGCTAGAGGCAGAGCAGATTCTGCGTGTAATTAAAAACGTCGGCGTGCAAATTGGGCAGTTCCAGGCTTTAGGTGATGCAGACTTTAGTTATAGTGACTGGCAAAGTGTGCAGGCGCTCGAGCGCAACTTCTTGGAATTTGGTCTAACATTCGATAACGCAGAACTGTTCGAACTGTATCGATCCGACACGGCTGAGGTGTTTACTATTTTCCGCGCCAAAATTCACGCTGGTGTGATGAAAATGCTCGAGGTAATCAGTCAGGAAGGCGAGTATTTGCCAGATTGGTTAGAGACGGTACTCGCGGCTGAGCCAGGGGCGGAGAAAATCATCCTTGCTGACACTGATGAAAGACAGGCCTACAAGCAACTATTGATGACCTTTTTCGATTCGCTCGGTCTGACTAATCGTCGTTATCTCGTCGAGCAAGTGCTGGACAGCTGGACGCATCGCTAAATAGCGTTTTTTAATGATCGGGCAGGCGTTTTGTTTGCTCAAGCCTGGTTTTATCTGATAATATTAATTAGCCGGCCGGACGGTTAACTAATTATCCCGGCTTCTACTCAGTCACTTACGAAGATGAGGCGCACATGGCCACGACAAAACAATCTCTCGAGCAATCTCTTGCTGATGATCTGATTCCACCGCCTACATTGTATGGCGAGATGCCCAATCCAGAAGTATTGTTGAAAGACGTCATTGAAGCGCCTGAAATCGCCAATAAGATGAACATTTTCCCAATCGAATGGAATGTTCAAACGCCAAGGTTGATGGAAATCTATGAAGCTTCTAGAGAGCCAGGCTGGTCACCAAATGAATTGCCCTGGGATAGTTTCGATGTGGATGCATTGACGCAGGATCAGCGTTATGCGATTTCCTACTGGTGGTCGTTGCTTTCTGTTTTTGATGCTTCGGGACCAGCGGTTTTTGCAAGAGCGATGATTCATGCGTATGAGAAAAAAGAAGAAGATGCCATTCGCAAATGCTTCTTTTCAGTGACGCGCGACGAAATGAATCACGAAGAAGTTTGTGGACGCGCTATTCGTATGCTGACACCGGGTGGTCCATTGCAATTCGAGCCAACGACGCCTCTTGGTAAGCTGGCGAGAAACAATATCGAATGGCTTTATTTCAATGGCGCACGCTATTGGGATGGCTTTAAGAACGCTATTGAAGAATACGAAATCCCAATTTTATTCAGCTCTTTTCTGTTCGGCGAAGTGGCTTCGTCTACTTTGTTTGCGAGTATGCAAGAAACTACCGACATTCCTCTTTTTAAAGAAGCTTTTCGGCACATTGCTCGTGATGAAGGTCGCCATCTAAGTATTTGTCTTGCTGTCCTGAAAAACATCTTGCCGAATTTGTCGCAAGACGACAAAGATATGATCACTAAACAGATTCGAGCAGGCTTCATTTTCCTCTCTGGTGTTTTATACGAGCCACCAGCTGAATTTTGGAAGTTGCCACCGACTTTTATTGCCTCGCAAAGATTGCTTGAAGAGTCAGCGCGGTCAGCAGGTTTTGGTGTTCTCAGTCATGAACAGCGTAAAAAGAACTGGCGAACTGCTGTATTGCGCATGAAGCAGACGCTTGATCCTTATGGCATCAAATTTCCCGCGTTGCCAGAAATTGGTATTGACGGTGAAACTGTTGATTTCGAGATCGGCAAGATCATCCCCATATTTTAATGGGCAGACCCCGCGCCGACGACTATGGAGAAAAGCAGCAATTAATTCTTGACCAGGCTGCCGTTCTGTTTGCGGATAAGGGCTTTGCTGGCACATCCATGGCCACTATTGCTCAATTTTGCCATACGTCAAAGGCACTGATCTACCACTATTACACATCAAAAGAAGCGCTTCTCTTCGACATGCTGCAAAGCCATGTTCAGCTATTGCTTAAGACAGCCAATGAGGTTCTTCAAAAGGACACCGAACCGGAGATCCGGCTGAGGGCTTTGCTGCGTTCTTTTATGGAAATCTATGTGAGCTCGCACGCCAAGCATGTGGTGCTGCTCAATGATTTGCATTGGTTGCCCAGTGATCAGCAAAGCCTCATACGTGATACTGAGCGTGGTGTCATCAAAATTTTTCGTGATCTCGTGGCAGAAATCCGACCAGATTTAAATGAACCGACAAGAACTGGCCTCGCCATGTCTTTGCTCGGTTCAATCAACTGGACATATATCTGGTTCGACAAGAACGGTACGCTCAGCCCGCAGCACTTCGCTGATTTGGCTGCGTCCTTGTTTTTCAGCGGTGCCAAAAGCATCACCGATTTTCGTTAAACACTTCGACTTTGATTTTAGGCAATCGTCTCAAGCGAGACTCAAGAATTTGCCCGGAATTTTGCGCAGCTTCTTCTATTTCTTCTGCTCTCGTGCGTGCGGTGACCGCTTCGTCAACGCGACCTTCTCCAAGCAGTGAAGCTGTCATAAAATGCAACAACTGCGCAAATTCTAAGTGGTCGTACGGAAAAATCTGCTCCAACAACAGCAACGCTTTTTCGAATAACGCTGTTGCTTGTTTCCAGTCTTGCGACTCTTCGCATTCTAGACCCTGCTGCGTCAGCAGTTTTGCCGATTGGTGCAGATCTGATTTTTGCATCATGGCGACAAAGCTTGCCGTAAATGACAGAGCATTGTTGTAATTGAAGGTACTTGAGGTATCCTCTTTCTCTGCTTCTTCTTGCGTCTTGGGCTGCTCAATTAAGGCTGCGGCTTGACTGAAATAAATTGCAGATGTTTTGAAGTCGCAGAGATAGCTGTAAAAATCTGCAAAAGCCAGTTTGATTTCGATCATCCCTTGTCGTTCAACTTTCTGGGACACTGCGAGCTTCTGGCAGTACCTCAATATTTCTTCGGTTAGCTCGACGAGGTCGAGGCGGGTAGTGGTTTGCGCTAAAGCGGTTAAACTGCAAATGAAGCGCGTATCTTGCAGTGAAAAATTGACAGCAGCTGTGTGCAGCGCTTCAAGCAGCAAGACATAGGACGATTCCAGCTTGGACTCTTCTCGTGAAGCACCAAGGGCGGTGCCACTTTCGTAATTTTCAAGCCAGTAGTTGTCGGGCGATTGAGTTTCTGTGCCGAAATAGGCCTGACTGCCAGAAGCGCTTACGGCTGATGATGTTGCTGACTGATTGTTCGTTTTTTCGGCTTCAACAAGAAATTCACGAAACTGATTTTTAATAACCTCGATCTGGTTCAATTTTTGTTTTTGTTCGAGCTTTCGCTCCAGCGAAACTTTGCTGAATAATGCGCTGAGAGCATGGGTTGCTTCAGCGCCGAAACCATTTTGAGAGCGTTGCAAATATTGCAAATTCTCAATTGCTTTGTTGATGTGCCCAGCTGCTTCTTCAACATTGCCATCGTGTCTGGCGATCTCGGCCAGACAAATCAAGTCGCGAGCTTTGCTTGAAGTGTCCATGTTGTTGTGTCTGTCATCCGTCGCTATGGCTTGCTTGAGCAGCGGAACCGCTTTTTTGTAATCGCCCTGCCTATAAAAGGCTTGGGCGAGCAAACTGTACACGGTAGACACACGCGAGTCTGAGGCGCGTCTTTGTGCCTTAACTTCGGTCAGAGCCTGATTAAGCTGGTCCTGTGCCAGAGCATAGTCTGCCCTGGCCAGTGCTATTGAGCCCCTGGTCAGATGATTTTCCCAACTCACTTTCGCCCCTCCGAGTGATAAGCAATTTATACCCAGCTCTGAGAACAAAAAGCCGCACTTTCGCACGGCTTTCGTTAATTGGCTATTAATCTCATCTAAGGCAGTTTTATTCCCAGCAGCTCAGATGATTCGATAGAGTGCGGGTCGATTAAACCGCGACCACACGCTTGATTTCTGGCATTTGCTCTTTGATTGCTCTTTCGACACCCATTTTCATGGTCATCGAAGAACTTGGGCACATTCCGCAAGCGCCGACTAAGTGCACGAATACTTCTTCGTCTTTAACGTCGACCAATTCGATGTTTCCACCGTCCATCATGAGCATGGGGCGGATTTTGTCTAGAATTGCTTCTACTTGTTCCTTCATTATTAAACCTCGATATGCGACAGTCGCGTTTTGACTCTATCAGCTTAGCTGAAAAGAGCCTTTGACAGCCTCTATTTCACTAAAATTGAAGCATTCAAGTGTGATTTTCTGAAGAATTGATCGGTTTTGTCTTAAGGACGCATAAAGGCTGGGGTTTTTGGATGATTTTTCCTTTAAACTCTCATTGTCACTTTTTGACCGTCTGGACCTGGTTATCCAACCGACCTTGAGCCGATGCGGTCGTCTGCACGTTGCATGATGGACACGAGTTGGAGTGTAAAAGAGGAAATTATGGCTAGAGTAGCAATTAACGGATTTGGACGGATTGGCCGCAATGCAATGCGTGCCTTCTTAGAAAGCGCAGCAAAAGATATCGAAATCGTCGCTATCAACGACCCTATGCAAGATACCGAAGCTTCTGCTCACTTGCTCAAATATGACTCAATTCAAGGTGAATTGAAGCATGAAGTCAGCCACACCAAAGATTCTCTGGTGATCAATGGCAAGACCATTCATTTCACAGCTGAGCGTGAACCAGGTAACTGCCCATGGGCAGCTCACAAGGTAGACATCGTTCTGGAATGCTCTGGTGTTTTCACCGATGCTGAAAAAGCTAAAGGTCACATCAAAGCCGGCGCGAAGAAAGTGCTAATTTCAGCTCCAGCTAAGGGCGAAGACATCACAATTGTTATTGGCGTCAATGACAAATCATACGACCCAGAAAAACACCACATCATCTCGAACGCCAGCTGCACAACCAACTGCCTGGCTCCTTTAGCCAAGGCTATCGACGATGAATATGGTATCGAACATGGTTTGATGACCACGATCCACAGCTATACTCTCGATCAACGCTTGCTTGACACCGCTCACTCTGACTTGCGTCGCGCTCGCGCTGCCGGTCTTTCCATGATTCCTTCCAGTACAGGCGCTGCTAAAGCAATCGGTTTGGTCATGCCACATTTGAAAGGCAAACTCAATGGCTTTGCCATGCGCGTGCCCACTCCCAATGTTAGCGTTGTCGACTTGACTGTACAGGTCAAAAAAGACGTTACCGTTGAACAGGTCAATGAAACTTTGAGAAAAGCTGCCGGTAGCGGTTTGAAAGGCATTCTCGGTGTTTCTGATTTGCCATTGGTTTCAGTAGACTTTGGTGGCAACAAACTATCGTCAATTGTTGACGCTGATTTGACCATGATCGTCGAAAACCGCATGGTCAAAGTATTGTCCTGGTATGACAACGAATGGGGCTATTCCAACCGTTTGATCGAACTTGCTCAAATCGTTGCTAGCAAATTAGCCGTTAAGGTCTAATCCTAATAGGTTGTTCAATTTCTCGAAAGTGCTGGGCTCATTGCGAGCCCAGCTTTTTCAAGAGAATTGGTTGATATGGCAGTTTTAATTTCAGGAAGCGGAAAATGAAAAAGACAATCGTTCAAGCCGGAGCAGAATTCTTTAAAGACAAGAAGGTACTCGTACGCGTGGACTTCAATGTTCCGCAAAATGCCGACGGCTCGGTTGCCGACGATTCTCGAATCAAAGCCGCTCTCAAAACAATTGAATTTCTAGCCAATGCAAAAGCTAAGGTGATTCTGGTATCGCATTTGGGGCGACCAAAGGGTAAGGATCAAAAGTTCAGCATGGCGCCAGTCGCTAAACAGCTGCAAGCTCTCGTTGGTAATGGCATCAAGGTCCATGTCGCTAACGATTGTGTTGGCGAAGAAGCGCAAAAAGTGGTTGATGCTCTAAAACCAGGTGAAGTTTGTCTGCTCGAGAACGTGCGCTTCTATCCTGAAGAAGAGAAAAATGATGCTGAGTTCGCTAAAAAACTTGCCTCTCTAGCTGATGTCTATGTCAATGACGCATTTGGTACGGCGCATCGCGCGCATGCCAGCACCGAAGGCGTGGCTCATCTCTTACACCCGGCTCTTGCTGGCTTTTTGATCGACAAAGAAGTGCAGATGCTGGGTGAGACTCTGGACAATCCTGTTCGTCCTTTTGCCACGATTATTGGCGGCTCAAAGGTTTCGTCAAAAATTGGGGTTCTCGAGAATCTGCTCTCTCGTGTCGACGTGATGATTATTGGCGGAGCCATGGCTTTCAGCTTTTTGAAGGCGCGCGGACTCAATGTGGGCAAGTCATTAGTCGAAGACGATCGTCTCGATTATTGCCGAAAGCTCGAAGAACAGGCTAAAGCCAAGGGTGTCAAATTGATTTTGCCTGTAGACGTTATATGCGCTAAGGAAATCAAAGAAGGCGCCGAATCTATTACCGTTGACGTCGAGCATATTCCTGCCGATCAAATGGGATTGGATCTTGGACCTAAAACTTCAGCGCTCATTGATGCTGCTCTAAAAGAATGCAAAACCATTTTGTGGAATGGACCGCTTGGTGTGTTTGAAGTCAAAGGCTTTGAAAAAGCCACTTTCAACGTGGTAGATCAACTGGTTGCATTAACAGCTAAGGGTGTCAAAACAATCGTTGGCGGCGGTGATTCTGTTGCCGCGCTTGGCGCCAAAAATGTGCCAGAATCGGCTTTGACTCACGTTAGCACCGGTGGTGGTGCATCTCTGGAATTTATTGAAGGACTTGTATTGCCAGGTATTGCTTCGCTGGATGATGCTGAAAACGCGGTCGCAACCGCCGGAAAAACTCGTTAACTTTTTCAGGTAGTTGCAAATGCGTAAGCAAGGCATTCAGGTTGTTATCGTTTTGAGTTTGAGCGTGGTCCAGCTAATCGGCTGGACCATACCTGTTTTTGCTCAGTACCAATCTTATTTGCCTCAGTCTTCGTATCCAGTTCAGGCTCCATCGCGGCAATACGCAGTGCAGCCCCAATATCAAAACCAAAACCAATATCAAAATCAGTATCCCCCTCAATATCAGAACCAGTACCAGAACAATCAGTCTTATCAATCGGCTGCGCCAAATATTTATGGCGGTCAGGGGCAAACGAATGCTGCTGGCCAAACCTATACGGTTGGCGGTAGGCCAGCCAGTCAACAAAGCTTTCAAGCCGCTCAGTTGATGACTCAAGCAGTTAATTTACTCAACCAAAATCAGAACAACGATGCCTTGCCGCTGTTTGAGAAGGCGCTAGCTCTTGCCCCGGATGTCGCTGTAGGGCATAGCAATTATGCTTTGTGTCTGGCCAAGCTCGGGCGCACCGACCAGGCTATCTCGGAATTGCAGAAGGCGCTTGCCATTGATTCAAATCTTCCTTATGCGCTCATTACGCTTGGCGGACTCTATCAGTCGCAGGGTAAACTCGATCTTGCTTCACAGACATATGCTGATTTCCTCAATCGTTTTCCAACGCATCCAGAAGCCGCAAAAATTAAGAACGTAGCTACAGCTGTTGACAAAATGCGCTCCACGGGTGCAGGCACGGTTGCTGCTATGCCAACTGCGCCAAATAACGACGCTCGTAGCGCTGCAGAGAGTAAAACGGCGTCGAAAAACGCGCAACCCGCCAATAGTTCTGACTATTTCGCCGAAGTGACAAGTCAAAGTGGTGTGTTTAAATGGCCCGCCAAAAAAATGCCGGTCAAGGTTTATATCAAACAGCTCTCTGCCACAGAAGCAGCGTCGATGCCTGGTTATAGAGCTAACTTCCCCAGCATTTTGAAGACTTGTTTTGAAGATTGGGCCCACGCGTCAGGTGGGCTGATTCGATTTACGTACGTTGATAGCAGTGGTGCCGATATCGATTGCATATGGACAGCTGATGCCAGTCAGTTTGCAAATTCGGCAGAAGCTGGTGAAACTAGGCTTTCTATGAGTAAGTCTGGCAAAATAGTGCACGGAAATATTGAACTTTTGACAGTTCCTATGGAGCAAACTTTACCCCTAACCGACAATCGATTGCGTAAAATCAGTTTGCACGAAGTTGGTCATGTTCTTGGATTGACCGGGCATACACGTAATCCTGACGACATCATGTTTTTTACTCCTGTGGAAATTGCCGATCATCACACAGAATTGAAATCTCGTGATATCAATACATTGGTACGTCTTTATTCGACTCCCCAGTAGTTATGAGTGATCCATTGCCACTTAATCAGTCAGACCATTTACACGAAGTGAGCAAAACCGAAACGCCAATTACAGTCGATTGTTCCGGGCAAGGGCATAATCATGCTCATGTCGAGAAAAAAACCTCTGCTCATAAGTCAGAGGTAAATGATCATGGCGGGCATGGACATGGCCATAACCATAACCACAATCATGCGGCTAATTTAAGAGCTGAGAATAAAAACAGCATGTTGTTTGTTCTCGGATTGACCACTGCCTATATGGTCCTTGAGGTAGTGACCGGATATTACACAGGCTCGCTGGCTTTGCTTGCTGATGCCGGCCATATGCTTGGCGATATTGCAGCTCTAGTTCTCGCTCTAGTAGCAATCTGGTTTTCATCGAAACCACCTACTCCTGATAAAACTTTTGGTTATTACCGCAGCGAAATTCTCGCCAGTTTTATCAATGGTCTGGCGCTTGTAGGCGTGTCTATCTTCATTATGTATGAAGCCTATTCGAGGCTTTCGCATCCGCCTGACGTGGTAGCAATGCCAGTCTTGATAGTGGCATGCGTTGGCCTCATCGTGAATGTCGTTTCGTTACGCATTTTGCAAAAAGCTGCGAGCAATTCACTTAACGCAAAAGCCGCCTATTTAGAAATTCTCGGTGATTGTCTGGCTTCAGTGGGTGTGATTATTTCTAGTTGCGCGATCATTTTTTGCAAATGGAATTTCGCGGACCCACTCATTAGTGCTTTGATAGCCATTGCCATTTTGCCAAGGACCTGGGCTTTACTCAAAGAATGCACCAATATTTTAATGGAAGGAACGCCCGGTCATATCGATCTTGGTGCGCTCAGGCAGAGCTTGATGGCTATCAATGGTGTCGTCGACGTGCATGACATTCATGTTTGGACAATTACATCTGGACGAGATGCTATGTCGGGACATGTAACTATTAACGACTTATCCGGGGCAGAAGCCGTTCTAGCCAATGTTACTAAGATAGTCAACGATCAATTTGGTATTTCGCATTCAACGATTCAAGTCGAAGAAGTGAAATGTGCTGCGTCTCAAGCGGATGGCTGTCACAAAACCAATTAAATTGTTTGGACTCACTAGACGAGTTTCGATTCAGAAGCGTTTGAAGATTCTAGCTAGATTTGCCGACCCAACACAAATGATGCAAAACAAAATAATCGCGTGTGCGCGCGCTGACGCTTCATAGCCTAGTTGCAGGCTTGCTAGAAGCCATGTAAGACCTGGGAGCAACCAAAACATCATGACCCACACGCGTCTCAAATTGTCGTCGCTGGCAATTTTTCCGTTTAATTCGCCTGATTTCAAAGTCGCCGCCCAGCCAATTGTCACTAGCATAAAATCGTAGAGCATGCTGTGTGCGCTAAAAAATACGGTGCAGGCGACTGTCAGCACAATCGCCCAGGAAAAAGCATCTTCGCCGATTTTGGCGCTTTTTCGCCAGACCAAAAGCAAGGGAATCCAGACAAGCAAATTGATGGCACCACCGATCTGATAATTCAATACTTCAGGAAGAAACGGTGCTAATAAGCCACGTAGAGTAATCATGCCCAGTGTGGGATTGTGATTGGGAATGAAAGTGGTGACATGCCCGGCTGCCCAGTTGAGAAATTTTGGATAGTAGATCATCGTATCGACACCGACAACGCAAGTGGCGACTATCACAAATATTAGTTCAGCCACGGCCGCTGCTGCGAGTATTTTCCAGCGTTTGCAGCCAATTGGAGCAGCTGTCGCAAGCAAGGCATACTGAGGTTTGAGAGCGAGAAACGCAAGAGCGATACCGGAGACGATATCGTGCTTCTTGAGAAAACCCAGGTAAAAAGCCGACATCATTGCTAACCAGAAAAATGTAGTTTGTCCCAACTGAAAAATTTCGGTGCAACCAACTGGCGTCAAAGCGAGAATCCAGAAAATCAGACATTCCGATTTTTTCAGATGTCCTTTATGCACCAAGATGGCTGTCACTGAGATGACCGCCATACTGAAGGTCGTTATGAAAAAGAACAGGAGGGCTTTTTCTATAGGTAGCCAGGTGAACGCGCGCATGAAAACGCAAAACATTGGTGTATAAGGAATCGAGTCAGGAGGGCGGTCGAGTGTGCCCAAAATGTTCTGCACCCACAGCATCTGGGTGGGGAAATCGTAGAGCTTGCTTTTGTCTGGCGACCAGGCCATTAAGCCTGCAATGTAGAACTTACTAAAATCGATGAAAACCAGACTTTTGACCGCATGCATGAAGGCTTCGTGGCTGAATGTTTTGCGCACTATCAGAAAGTAAAGCGTCGATGCCCATATCCCAAATCCGGCCAGATAAATGATGCTGGCAATTTTCCAGAGCAGGTTCGGCTTTTGATCGTCGAGGTTTTCGGCTGGAACATTTCGGTCACTGCTGGGCATTTGTCGTCTGAACTCCTGAGCGGCTGAAATTGGTCGATCAATCGACCGTTAGTTTACCGGAACCAGCGAAACTCTCGGGTAGAAGGTCCAATTGACCGACTGATCTTCAAAAATTATCTCGAGCAGGAAAATCCTCAAACGACCATTGTTGTCTCTAAAGCAGCACAGGTGCCGAAAAAGTTGAAATCACCCGAATGGGGAAAATACGAAGTCAGTGGGGATTATACGAATTTACCTACTGGCATCCAAACTCTATTCTTACGGCATGGAAGGACGCGACGCCGGTATCAATTTAGAGGTGGACCAAATGAGTATGTTTCAAGACCCCAGAGATGAAGACAAGTTGTGCCAGGTACTTAAAGCCTACGTTGAAGAATGGGGCCCCGAAAATGTCATCGTTTCAGTGCCAGAACACTGGAGTGAATACAGCACGAGCACTCTCGGCCGTGTCAGACTAGAATTTTCCACCGAAAACACAGTGTCAATCCGCGTTGAATATGAAACTGTGCGTTTGATCTACGACGTTCAACTTCAAGCAGCCTGAAACCAGGGCTTGTATAGAACCTGATTGAGTGTCGTTTAAAAAGTTACTTGACCATCTCGCTGCGATAGCAAATCTGTCTGCTGTCATGATCTAAGCAAACCAACTGTCGTTTGACCTTCGGAAACTCAACCTGAAAGTTCATAATCACGTGTTTTTCCGAATGTGCTTCCACCTCGAACAAAAACTCTGAATCAAAATCCGTACCGGCGATAATGGGCAACATATGCTCATTATCGTCTTTGCAGAAGATATCTACCGATTTCAGAGGCTGGTCGGTGTCATTATTGATAGTGGCGTCCACTCGATATAAGTAGCCACCTAAACCGTCTTTTTCCATACGGCGATGAGCGATTTTAATCTCAATGCCGTCGCGATTAACATATTTAGCGGTATGAGTCGCCTCGACGGCTGCTGGCATGAGCAAATCAGTATCTATTTGCATATTAAAATCGTCGCCCGGCTCAAGGGTGGCATGATCGCCGTGTTTTGCTATGGCGTAGGCAGTGGCCATCAAAGCGCCAGCGGCCGCTCCGCCTGCGATGTTGTAACCATGCATCGCCAGTGTGTAATGAGTGCCACAAACATACCAGGCTGCAAGCGCTCCAACTACGGCACCACCGGCTGCATGAGACGCTAAATAACCGGCTCCCTTCAGTTTGGATTTGGCTGTAGAAGGTTTGAAATTGTCTGCTTGAGCGTTGAAAGAGAAGGTGCGTCCATCTGGTGTCGTGAAATGGCTAAACGAAATTTGCATCCAGCCATTGCGATTGATATTTCGAGGCGGTAGCAATTTGCTCACTGTGCCATGAAAAACAGTACCTTCCGGGATTACGTTTTTGTCGTCGACGTATATGTCTTCTGATGTTTTGGCTGTTATTTCAGCGCCTAATTTGGCCGGATAAAGTTTGCCATCAAGATCGCGGTCCAGTAAATGCATGCCATTGGTAGGAATGGACGCGAGCTTCAAAGAAAAAACCGTGCCTTTAGGCACTAAATAATTGACTTCGCCTTTGAGCAAATTCTGATTGGATATCTGACCTAGCTGTACTGTTTTCTTAGTCGGCGACTCAACTGTAGCCTCCTGAGACAAAACGCAGGTGTTAAATGCGAGATTGAGAATGACCGCCGCGGAGAGCGTCTTGATTGAGGTCAATTTCTTATCAGCCACAAAACCTTCCAGAAAATAATAGCCACATAAGTCTATTACGGTTCTTGGAATCGCGTATTAAGAATGCTCTTTAAATGCTCTTTAAATGTAGGGAAGATAATAAATCAGGTCTTGGATAAAAGGCTGAAAACCCCTACTCTATTTATACTTCGTTGTTTTTGCCGACAATTAGCAGTAACAGTCAACCTAATTGAACTCTAATCCGAGCTACTGGCAAAAGGCAGAGTTAACCCACCCCAAATATGGGCATAGTCGAAATTACAGGGGCCAGTCCAGTCACGCTTTTAGCACTTTTCTACAGCCGACAGAACCGCGATAGACTTAATAGAAATGCCTGACGAAGAAGAAACAAAATCAGAATCTGAAGAAGTTATCACTGAAAATTTGACTGACATGATGTCGCAAGACAGTGTCATCGTCCTCAAGTACAGTGCTAATTTGACCTCGGAACTGGAAGAGCTAGTGCAAAGCAAACAGCTGTTCGACGCTGTTCTTATTGATTGCAAAGATGGTGGTTTTCTTTTTCCAACTGAAATGATCGTCGACGCCGGACGTTTGGCGAACAATTTCCTGGAAGTACAAGGTGCTTTGATTTTCATCAACACAGACAGAGCACTTGCTCTGGTGCGTGAACATCTGGCTGGAGCGCTGGCTTTCATCAGTTTTGAAAATCATTCTGAATTATTCGATTATTCGCCGCCTCTAGCTAAACATGTGCAGGCAGTGCTTGGTAAAGGCAATTTGATTGAGGAAAGTTCAGATCTGGCCAGACAAGTGCTACTGGGAACGGTGCCTGTGCTCACCGCTACTGGTATCAAAATGAAGGCCGGAATGGATGCTCCCAGACGTCGCAACGCAGCTATTGCGGCTATCGACAATTACACGCCGATTGGCACAATTAGCCAGAGATTGTCGACATCCGGTAAGATGGATCACGAAGAATTGCTCGAAGAATTACGTGGTTTAGAACAAGTAAAAGCTATCTATCCACTGTTCAATAAAGCTACTTTTCTGGTCAATTGTTTTCGCAACAAGACTCCTTTCACATTGAAGGATTATCTTGTCGCTGGCAAATTGGTGACCGAGAGTCAGCTTGATGAGATGCTTTTTGAGTTGCAGAGCACCAATATTAAAGACCGTATTACACTTGGCCCTTTGACTGTCAAAAAGGGCTTCATCAGCACGCGACAGCTGGAAATCGCGATGCAAGATCAAGCGTTTTACGGACAGTCCACTGAGACGAAGCAGAAAAAAATCATCAAAACATCAGGAGAAGAAACTCAGGTTCAATCAATGGTTGGACATTTGGGTACCACAGATCCGTCCAATCTTTTGCAAAACTTGGCCACGAACAGAGAGACCGGTGTGCTTTCAGTTGAACATCGAGATCAGCAATTTAGGGCTTGTTTTGAAGTGGGTAAGCTGACACACGCTAAAGTCGGGAAGTTGCAAGGGAATAAGGCTGTGTCGGAATTTGCTTGCGCCTGGCGCGAAGGCATCTTCGTTTTCATGCAACGAACACCGCCTTCGGATTTAATGCTTGAGCCTTCTAAACTAACTAAACCACTGGATAAATTGTTGTTGGATTCTGCTCTAGCTAAAGACAACACAGATGTTGTCGCCAAGAAATTGAGCAAAGGTTTCTATTCAGTGCTTGAAAAAGTCACTGACACTGCAGGAAAAATGAGCAGTGGCGACTTAATCGATCCGCAAGAGAAAAAACCGTTGAAACCATCTGAAATAGAGCTTATGAAGCGTGTTCATAGCCACCTCGACGGTCTCACGAGCTTGAATAATGTTTTGCGATATTTAGGCGATATCACCACGCCAGAATTTGCGCGCACCATCGATTTATTACTGCATTATAAATTGGTTTCAACACCAGACACAGATTTGATGACGCCGCTGAGCAAATTCCAAGAATTGATTGGCAGCATCAGCGAAAAAATCGGTGGCGAGTTAAGTGTTGCGCTCCTGCGTCTTGGATTGCGAGACGCGATGGCTAATTCCGGTCGGGCGCATATTTTTGCCATGAATAATAAGGGCGATATCGGCGTGGATATGGTCGGGGCGCGACAAACAAACGCTTCTCTTTCCAGTGTGATTCAGGACCTTGAAAACTGGCAGGTAAAATATATCGAATATGTCAGTCAGGAAGTCGATCGAGACGTGCTTCTATCGTTGATTACACAAATTCACAGCTGATTCGTTGCTAAAATACTGTCTAAATATCAGGGCGTGCGCCTGATTTTTTGAGCGCGCAAAATCAGATAAAAGTGAAAACCTCATGAACGAAGCTGTAATTGTCGATGCCCTGAGAACACCAATTGGTCGCTATGGTGGAACTTTAAAAGACATTCGTCCGGACGATTTAGCCGCCCTCGTAATAAAAGAAATTGTCAGGCGCAATAATCTTGATCCGTCTAGCATCGAAGATGTCATTTTCGGAGCGGCTAATCAAGCGGGTGAAGATAATCGCAACGTCGGTCGTATGGCTGCGCTTCTTGCTGGCTTGCCGATAACCGTTGCTGGTTCAACAGTTAATCGACTCTGTGGTTCTGGCTTAATGGCTGTAAATACCGCTTGCCATGCGGTTATTGCAGGCGAAGGCGATGTTTTTATCGCTGGCGGGGTGGAATCGATGACACGCGCACCATTTGTCATGGGTAAAGCGCAAAGCGCGTTTGCAAGAGGCGATCAGCAATTGATTGATACCACTTTGGGCTGGCGTTTTGTCAATAAGAAACTGGCTGAGATGTACCATCCGTTTTCTATGGGTGAAACAGCTGAAAACGTCGCCGAAAAATACAAAATCAGCCGAGAGGCGCAAGATGCTTTCGCTTTGAGCAGTCAAAATCGATATCAAAAGGCGATGGAAGCTGGCTTGTTTAAAGACGAGATTGTCCCTGTTAGTTTGCCCGCCGGTAAAGGAGGCAAGTGCGAAGTTTTCGAGGTGGATGAACACCCTCGCTTGAACGCTCAACTTGCCGACCTGCAAAAGCTGAAACCAGTATTTAGAGAAGGCGGCACTGTCACCGCCGGCAACAGCTCGGGTATTAACGATGGCGCTTCGGCAGTCCTTATTATGTCTCGCAAAAAAGCTCAGGCTTTGGGATTGAAGTCAATGGCCAGATTTGTTTCGTCGGCTGTGGCTGGTGTGGATCCCGCTTGCATGGGTCTTGGGCCAATTCCAGCGACACGTAAGGCTCTTGAGCGAGCCTCTCTGGAAGTGGGGCAAATCGACTTGGTCGAACTCAACGAAGCCTTTGCGGCGCAAGTTCTGGCCTGTGTTGCAGAGTTGGGACTCGATCAAACCAAGCTAAATGTCAATGGCGGAGGAATCGCGCTGGGGCACCCTCTTGGTAGTAGTGGTTCACGGATTTTTGGCACTCTGATGCATGAAATGAAACGTCGCTCCGCGCGCTTCGGACTTGCCACAATGTGCATAGGCGTGGGGCAGGGAATTGCGACCATCATTGCAAACGAAATTTGATCCCAGTTTTGCCGCGAAATATGCCATTATCAAGGTAGTAAGAGTTAGTTTTATCAGCAATGTAATTTAGGACCGAATCTTTCAGACTGGACATTATGAAAATTGGGAGCATTGATTTCGCCGGTTTCGGCAGTTTGTCCGGGCAAAAAATTGAATTTGATCCAGCCCGGCTAAATGTCGTTTTGGAAACCGAGCCGCACGCTGTGATGGCCATCAAGGCAGCGATCTGGGCTTGCCTTTTTGGCTTTGCCAGAGTGAAGAAACTCTCTGTCAATGAAGTCACCGATCTTGAAAGGTTCGCCCCCGCCGATCTCGCTTTGCCTTATATTGCCGGTATCGACGTTAGTACCACGGTGGCATCGCATGCCCTCGAGTTAAAAGTGATTCGCGACTTTTCTGACGAAGCGGTTCAAGTTGTCGATTACAACAAGGAAGATGCCGACGTCACTCGCGATTTTCTTGATGCTAATAACGAAGATTTGATCGGCTTGAAAATAACAGGAATGAGTCGCGAGATTTTTCGGAAGCTTTGCTTTGTTTCCCCATCTGAGCTCGTAGAAAGTCGCGTCGGTAGTTTGACTGATCTTTGTCGAGTGATTCGTGACTGGACCGCCGGTGAGGCTTATCCCAAAGAACCTAGAGCGGCTGTGATGGCGTTGGAAGAGGCTCTGGCTGGTTTTCCATATCAAGGTAGACGTGAGCGAGGCGCTGTTGTTCTAAGAGATTTAGAAGGACGTTACTACGAACTTTCAGATAAAGTGCAAAAGTTAGAGCGCGAGCGCAAAAAGAAAGATAGCGGGGTGAAGCGCCAATCTGACGAAGGCAATGGAGATTCGCAAAGTTACACCGCCGAATATCTTGATTTATGCAGCGAGTTAGCCGACATAGACGCTCGCTCAATTACAGCGCAAGAAACTTATTTGCGTGTGCAGCATTTGCGCACCGAATTGACGCGCATGGGCTCAATGGCTAAATTCCCTTTAGATTTACAAAAACAAATTGAAGAATTGTGGGTCAGGCGCCAGTCACGTCAAGCCGATTATGACGTCGCTTTTGCTGAAAACAACCCCATCATCCGCGACTATGAAGTCCGTGAAAATCGAGTCAAAGATCACTTTTATGGACTGGATGTATTTAATGCGTCCGACGCAGTGACGCTTGCAGATTCGTCTGCAAAATATCAAAATTTATCGGAAGAATTACACCATTTGGGGTTGCGCATTGCTGAAGAATTGCAAAAACTAGAAGAAGACGAAGTTGATTTGCAGTCATTTGAACCTGAGCGAAGCCTTGTCTTGAGCCTAGAACCACAGCAATATGAAGAGTCGAAGCACTATATCGAAGTATTGCAATCTTCATTATTGCAATCAGCAGATTGCGATAAAGCACTCTGGCGTTTTAGTACTCTGGTCAAAGAAGTTGAAGAAAAGCGCGAGACAAAACACAAATCCAGTCGTATTTTCTTTCTCGCTTCGGTCTGTGTTTGTGTCCTTATCGCGGCAATTCTAGCGATTCTTTACGAGACCCATGCGGGCCTCATTCTATTGATAGGTTTTGGCGTTCTGCTGGCCATAGGTTTTGGCGGCTGTATGTATTACTCCCTTTTCGCTTTCGCTCCGGCGCTATATAAACGCAAAGAATTTCAAGAAAATTCCAATGAATTAGCCAGACAGACAAAATTGCATGAGGATCTCGAAGCTAAAATTGCCGAGGTGACATCCAGGCTGTCAGTACTTTCAGGTGAAGCTGGTATCAGTGAAGTCGCCGATTTCTTGGACCGACTACAGGCTTACATGGCCAAAGGCGATGCCACTAAAAATCTAGACTTACTGGAACAAAGACGCTCCGGTTTGAGCGTGCAAGTTGCCGAATTGAAAGAGGCGGTTGAGCCTTATTTTCATCGCTGTGGACGCTATAAAAAGTCTAGCCCGGAAGATGCAGTGGCTCTGGCTGCTGAAATCAAACAGTTTCTTGAAGAATCAAAATCACTCGTTGATAATTCCCAAGCTGTAAAACAGGCGAGGCAAAGACTAGATTTTCTCAGTAGCGAAGTAACTAATGTCGATCAGCAAATTATTCAAATTTGCGGACGGGCAAAAGTAGAGAATTTAGATGACGCCCAAGAAGCTTATCGGGAATTTTATTCAAAGGTGGCTTCTTATCATCACTGGCATGCTTTACAGACAGAATTGAGACGACTCGAAACCGATATGTCCTCTGGGTTTGTCGCAGATGAATTACCTCCGCAGATCGAAAGACTAGGCAAGCAAAGACGCGAAAAAATTACTCGAATGCAAGTGTTGTTGATGCGTTTTCCGCAGTTGGCAAAAGAGATGCCAGTGCTGGATGAATTGCTGCGAGCGGTTGCTAACGCTAAAAGTCAGGCTGCACCCGAGGCTAAGCCCTCTCTTGAGCAATTGAGGAGCGAACGGGATTTTCTGGCAAACAAAGTTCTTTCAGCCAACATTGATGACGCTGGCTATCAGGAATTAGCCAAACAATTGGCGCGTGTTCAATATGAATTGAATATTGTGCGTCGTGTGAAAAATGCATTGGAAAATGCTAAAGAGAAAATTTATGGTGTTTCTCCGAAAGATGTCTGGCTTGATAAAGTCATAGTCATCATCGAAGACATGTTGATGGAGATGGGTGTTGAACTTAATCAGGCAGAACAAAGCGATTCCACAGCAAAAGCCGACGACCCGTCTTACAGCATAGGCAAAACTTTTGCCCTCAAGACAGTTGAGCAGGTGCGCTGGTTTGCCAGGCTGGTGTCCGCAAAAATCCTTGGGTCAACCGAGCCCTATGTGCTTGTAATGGAAGAAGCCTTTGGCGGCAAGAACGAAGCCATGCGTCCTGATAATTTGACATTCTTGTTGGAATTGCTCAATTTGCAATTTGAGTTGATTGTGATTACAAGCAATCCCAGTCACTATAAGACGGCTTTTACTGCAATAGATGAAAGCCAACGTGGTCTCCTTTTGTCATGTGGGCGCTCGGCATTATGATTTTCGAACTAACTGAAAAAGCACAGCAGCTGAAAGACCGTTTGCTCATTTTTATGGATAAGTATGTTTATCCTAATGAGGTCGTCTTTGCAGACCATCTGCGCGATAGCAAAGACCGATGGACCGTCTCTCCTCTTCTTGATGAATTAAAAGCAAATGCTCGGGCCGAGGGCTTGTGGAATTTGTTTTTGCCAGATAGCGAGTATGGTGCTGGTCTCAATAATTATGAGTATGCGCAATTATGTGAAATCACCGGTCGCTCAATGATCGCACCGGAAATTTTTAATTGCTCCGCTCCAGATACGGGCAATATGGAAGTTCTCGCTCGATACGGCTCTCAGCAGCAGAAAACCCTTTGGCTTGAACCACTGTTAAAAGGCGAGATTCGTTCTTGTTTTGCCATGACTGAACCAATGGTGGCATCCAGTGACGCCACCAATATCGAGTGTTCGATTAAATTGGTCGGCGACGATTACGTCATTAATGGTCGCAAATGGTGGACATCTGGAGCGCTGGATAAACGCTGTAAAGTCGCCATATTAATGGGCAAAACCGACCCCGCTGCAGCGGTGCACAAACAGCAATCAATGATTCTCGTGCCAATGGACACTCCTGGGGTGACGGTGGTGCGCGCCCTGACAGTTTTTGGCTATGATGATGCGCCGCACGGTCATGCTGAAGTGATATTCGATGATGTCAAAGTCCCTCGCGAGAATATCCTTCTTGAAGAAGGCAAAGGCTTCGAAATCGCCCAGGGAAGATTAGGACCAGGACGCATTCATCATTGTATGCGCTCAATTGGAGCTGCTGAGCGAGCGCTTGAGTCTATGATATTGCGTGGCGTGTCTCGCACCGCATTTGGTGGCAAGCTGATTGACAAAGGTGTCGTCCGGCATGAAATTGCCCGTTCGCGTATCGAGATCGATCAAGCGCGTCTACTTACTTTGAAAGCCGCTTATATGATGGACACGGTTGGCAATAAAGCGGCTCGTGCAGAAATTGCCATGATTAAGGTCGTGGCTCCTAATGTCGCTCTTGCAGTAATTGATAGGGCAATTCAGCTGCATGGTGGAGGCGGCGTTAGTCAGGATTATTTCCTCGCACAGGCTTTTGCCTGGCAGCGCGCGTTGCGTCTTGCTGACGGTCCAGATGAAGTTCATCTAGACGCAATTGCCAAAATTGAAATCGATAAATTCAAAGACCGTACTTAGGTCACAGTCTCCACTGGCTTGCTTTTCAGTTCCAAAAGAGTGTCCATGCTCAAGCGCCTGAGTTTGGGTGCCTTCAAAGCCGCTATCATCACAACCAACAATGTCATGCAGCCGCCAAAGACAACAGATGGAATTAGTCCCAGAAGTTTAGCTGCCATACCAGATTCGAATTCACCGATTTCATTTGATGAGCCTATGAAGATGTTGTTGACTGCGGATACTCGCCCCTTCATGTGCTCTGGCGTAGATAACTGGAAGATAGTAGTGCGCACATAAACGCTGACGCCATCGAGCGCTCCGCTTAGGGCGAGAAGTGCCAGTGACAGAAAGAAATTTTGCGACAGAGCAAAGGCAATCATGCATAAGCCGAAGCCACCGACTGAAAACAAAAGTGTGCGTCCTGCATTTTTATTGATCGGATTGTGCGTTAAATAAGACGACGTCAGCAAGGCTCCAACCGACGGTGCCGCTCGAAGAAATCCCAGAGCCTGTGGTCCAAGATGGAAAATTTGTGCTGAAAATATGGGTAGCAGTGCGACGGCCCCACCAAAAAGAACGGCAAATAAGTCTAGAGCCATTGCGCCAAGAATAACCTGGTTGGAGAAAACGAAGTGCAGTCCTTCTTTGATATTCGTGACTATATCTACTCTTCCTTGTGCTCTGACGACTGTGCTCGTTTTGATCAGACAGAAACAAAAGAATGAAAGAGCAAGAAAAATCGTTGAGAAAAGGTATGTTTTGGTGGCGCCAAGAAAAAGGTACAGAGCGCCACCAAAAATCGGGCCAACAACAGCAGAGCCCTGCCATATGGCGCTGTTCCAGGCCGCTGCGTTACCAATAAACTCACGCGGCACGATGTCTGAAACCATGCCAAACACTGCTGGTCCATAGAAGCCGCGCGCAAATCCAGAAAACGCAATGATGGCAAAAATTATATAGACCAGCATGTGGTGATGGGCAAACAACCACGTGCACAGCGTTAACAAAGCGATGCTCACGACAAGCATCAGAACAGAGCCAATAGCAAGTTTTTTGCGGTCAATCATATCGGCAACGTGCCCGGCATAGAGCGCAATTCCGAGCGCCGGCAATGCCTCGGCTAGACCAGCAAAGCCAAGGTACAGAGGACTCTTGGTCAATTCGTAGATTTGCCAGCCGACTGCCATGCCCTGTATTTGAAGGGCTAATGTGATCAGCAGGCGTCCGCCTACAAGCAGTCTGAAATCACGAATTTTAAGGGCAGCGTAAGGACTCTCGACCATGGTTACCACTGTGTGAAAACTCGCTCATCTGGGAGTCTTCTCTGCAACAGCTTACAATCAAAATATATAGTCGGTTGCTTGCGTAGCCCTTTTTTTATTGATTTGTATTGGTTTGATGCGATTGTCTACGCTTCAGGCACTTAGTTCTTAGCGCCAGTCAACTGCCACGCTTTATCTGCAAAGGGTTTTGCCAGTGCTCCAATTAGCTCTGCTTTTTGCGAGCTAGCTGTGCCCTGTCTAGCTCTTGCGAGCACTCCTTGCACAATTGAGGCTAGACGGAACAAAGAAAAGATTACGAAAAATCTGTGATCGATACTAGTATCGCTGCCGGTGCGTCTTTTGTATGATTCAACATAAGTTTTTTCATCTGGTATCCCCAGTTGCGCGAGATCGAGTCCCTCAATTCCCGACAGTCCATCTATGTTTGCCGGTAGATGATAGACAACGCAGTTATAGCCAAGATCGCTAAGCGGATGTCCCAGAGTCGACAGTTCCCAGTCGAGAACCGCTTGAATTTCAAAAGAATCGGAGGCAAAAATCAAATTCTCCAATCGGAAGTCGCCATGCGTGATTGTCGTGGACAAACCCTCGGCGTCTCCGGCTGGAATGTTGTTGGGAAGCCATTGCATGAGCTTATCCATAGATGGATTGGGATCTATTTTGGCCGCTTCGTATTGCTTGGACCAGCGTGCTATCTGTCGTGCAACATAATTTTCGGTTTTGCCAAAATCTGCAAGTCCTACTTCTTTCCAATTCACTTTATGCAACTTTGTGAGCATTGAGTTCATCGCGTCGTAGACGCAAGCGCGCTCTTTCGGAGTCAATTCGGGGAGCTTGGGATCGCGGAAAACGCGGCCAGGAATGTAATCCATGACATAGAATGGCGTACCTAGAATGTCTGGATCTTCGCAAAAAAAACGCACTATAGGTACTGCGACATCAGTCGATTTTAGAGCCTGCATCACTTTGAATTCGCGCTCAATCAGGTGCGCTGACTGCAATAAATTGCCGGGTGGTTTTTTGCGGACGACATATTGGTGCTCGGAGCCAAAATTCTTGCCGCCCACCACAAAAGTTGGATTTGATTGACCGCCTTCAAACTGACGAATCTCCACATCTCCATCTAGATGCTGCAGACGTGGACGCAAGTAGGCGAGAAGTTTTGTCTGGTCGAATATATGCGCTTTGCGAATATCCGTAGTTTCGGGAATTCGATTGTTCATAGTCATTAAAAACTTCCGCCAATTGTCATGCCACCATCAGCCACAATAAACTGTCCAGTGATAAATTTGCACGCTGGCGTTGAAAGGGCTACAGCCAGTCCGGCAATGTCGTCGGTTTCACCGGTGCGTTTGAGTGCGGTCATTGCTTCCACCCGTTTGACCAACTGAGGATTTTCCCAGAGGGCTTTAGCAAAATCAGTTTTGATAAGCCCAGGCGCAATAGCATTTACTCGGATATTGTGTCTGCCCCACTCCACAGCCAGATTGCGTGTTAGCTGGGCTTCGGCGGCCTTTGAAACAGCATAGGCGCCAAGCGTTTCTGAACCCATGGTTGCAGCAACGCTAGAAATAACAATGATGACACCATCTTTTCTGGTTGCCATATCGGGTAGCACTATGTTGCATAGACGGAAAACACTTTTGACATTCGTGCTCATAATTTTGTCCCAGACCTCATCTGTCATATCGAGGCTGGGACCGTAAGTCGGATTTGTGGCGGCGTTTGCCACGAGAATATCGATTTGCCCAAAAGACTTTTTCGTTTGAGCGACAAGATTTTGCAATTCGTCTAGATTGGCTACATTGCATGGAACAGCGATTGCTTCATGTCCTTTTCGCGTGAGGTCTTCGACTACACCGTCACAGGCTTCTTTTTTCCTGCTGGAGATAACCACGCGGGCTCCAGCAACAGCCATTTGTTCTGCTATTGCCCGACCGATACCGCGGCTGGATCCAGTTATCAGAGCCACTTTTCCAGTCAGGTCGAAGATGGGGTTTCCCACAGCCATGATTAAAGCGCTCCGGTTGAGTTTATTTACGCTATTATTATCACTGCTTTTCAACGCTTGTTGCGTGTAAAAACTATCCTTGCTGTAAGCTTAAAAGCGACTTTTAGAGGGCAGCCAATTGTCGGACAAGATTTTTCGTCGTGCGCTTTTAACCAATGACGATGGCATTAATGCCGAAGGCTTAAAGGTGCTCGAACAGGCCGCATTAGAGGTCGCTGATGAAGTCTGGGTCGTGGCGCCAGAACATGATTTAAGCGGAGCGTCCGCATCTTTGACTTTGCAAACTCCGCTTCGAATCAGGACTCTTGCTGCTCGCAAATTTGCCGTTGCTGGAACTCCATGCGATTCGGTCATTATGGCAATGAAACACCTGATGCTAGATGAGCCACCAGATGTGGTGATGTCTGGTATCAATCGCGGCATTAATCTCTCTGACGATGTTCTATTTTCAGGAACTACAAATGCAGCTCTCACGGGTACCTACATTGGTGTTCGTTCGATTGCCTTCAGTCAGGCTTATCATGACATCAACAAATTACCCTGGCAAACTCCAGCAATCTGGGTGGCGCGAGTTTTGCAAAAGCTGATGCGCAGTGGATGGTCAGAAAAAGTCTGCATGAACGTCAATTTTCCTGACGTTGAACCAGATCAAGTGCAGGGTATGGAAGTAGTCAGACAGGGCAGAGGCTCGCTTCTAGCCCTAGAGGTCGACTCACGATTGGATAAAAGAGCAACGCCATATTTCTGGTTTGGCTTTGCCATGGATCGTCACAGCCAGGTCAAAGAAATTGACACAGATGTATCGGCTATCAAAAGAAAAGCCATTTCTTTGACGCCTATCAAGTTAGACAGAACCGATTACGATGCTCTTGGGCAGATGGGCTTAACCGACGTCGTCAGCTGAGTGCCAATTTTAATGCCGGACATTTTGCCATGAATTCCTGCCCTTTTTCCTCGGCGGCTTTAGCCTTGGCGCAGTAGGGCGTCGGTCGCACGATGCCAGCTAATAAATCTGATAATCCATATGGAGCAAGCACAGAAATTTCGCCTTCATCGTCTATTTTGATGCCGACAGCTGTCGCTGTATGAAGCCAGTGCCTGATACCATCTTCGGTACTTGTAAAAGTGAAATGCCAGTCGCGCCAGACGCCAAAGCTAGCCTGGTTTTTTACATCAAATTCGACAAATGGCAATTGTTCGCAAAGCCATTTTTTCGCAAGCTTTTCGCCATCTCGGCTGCCGTTTTTGTCAAAAAATGCGACATCGAAATCTTTAATGGCAAGGGAGCAGTTGTCGGGAAATAAATGACGCCAGACCGTGTTTCTAACGGCGCCGCCCGCAAGCCACCAGTCGGGCAGATTTGCGTCTCTGATTAAACGCAAAACCGGTATGATTTCTGAATTCGCAAATATATTCTTGAGCTGTTGCTCCAACTGACTCTCTTCGTCGGCTGCTTTTACTGATTTGTTTTCGTTCGCTATTTCCATCTTTTAGTTTACTGCGTGCAGATTATTCTATGTGGTCAGCTAATTTTCTATTGGCTATTTTGTAGCCAGTCAGCTCTGAGAGAGCTTCCATCACTTCCCATGTGGTTTTTTCGAGATCTTTGCTCGGTTGAATCGGCTTGCCGATATAGACTTTTGCTTTTTTGAATTTTTCGTTGGTGCCAACTAAACCCACAGGCAAAATAGGGATGTTGTTGGAATACGCAAAGTAAGCAGTGCCCGTGTGCGGAGGACCCAGATACCCTGGATTCTTAGAGCGCGTGCCTTCAATAAACATGCCAAGATTCCAGCCTTCGGCCAGCACTTTCTTGATTGTTTTGATTGTTGATTTTTCAGGCTTGTGCCTGTTGATGGCAATGGCACCATAAAACTTGATCAAATGCTTGAGAATTGGCACATCAAAGAGTTCATTTTTAGCCACGTACGCCATGGGCAAGTCGGTGGCAATGCAAAGTAGGGGTGGGTCCCAATTCGATAAGTGATTTCCGACTATAAGTAACTGCGTATTCTTGGGAATGTTTTCGCGACCATAAACTGTAACGAAATTGCGCATCCAGTAAAGCGGCGTCAAAAAGTATCGAGCCGTCAACATATGCGCAGTTTTACGCCATGGTGCATAGATTTTAGGATCGTATTCAGCCATGACTTTTAGAGAGGCTTAGCAGCAGCAGCGGGAGCCGCTTTGGGAAAAGATATACGGACAACAGAATTGTCTTCTTGCTGACTGACAAATAAATTGCCAACTTTGTCGAACGAGAGGTAATAAGGCTTTTTGAATCCGGAGGCGATGACTGTAGATACACCAGAGGGGCTAATGCGAGCAATGGTACCCGAAGTGTAATTAGCAACGTAAACGTTGCCTGCAAGATCCACAACCAGTCCAATTGGTCCTTTGATATTGGCGCCGGCACTGAATTTTTCGCGCGTGCCATCAGCGGCGATGCGTTCGATTAAATTTGAACCGAAATTGGCGACGTATAAATTGCCGGATTTATCGAAGGCAACTCCAGCTGGAGCGTTGAAGTGATTGGCGATGACTTTCACTTCAGCGTTTGGAATCGCTGGCACTGGGCCTTGAACTGGAGGAGCTGCTTGAACAACTGGCGGAGCCTGTTTGGCTGGTTGCTGAACGGGCTGTTGAACTGGTTGTTGAACTGGTTGTTGTGCAATAAGCGGTTGAGCTACTTGAGCTGGCGGTTGCATCTGCTGCGGTGCTTGTTGCAGAGGTTGAGCGACTTGAGTATCCGGTGCTGGAACTGATGGATCGGTCGGTCTTAATCCGTTCTGGGCGGCAGCGTCTGGCACCACCGAGTTTATTTGCGGGGCAGCAGCTTGAGGGATGACACCAGAATCGATCATGTTCAAACGTTTTTGAGCATCAGCAAAATGCGGATTATTTGGAGCGATCGTCTGTAATTGTGTTTTAGCATCGGCCGCTTGCTGCATGTCGATATAGCAAAGGGCCAGCTGATAATGAGCGTCGGGGTCGGTCGGTTTGACACGCAACACTTCTAGATAGCGCGGGGCGGCTTCTTTCACCCTTTTTTCGCTTTGAAAAATCATGCCCAGATTGTATTGAGCATCCGCCAGATTAGGATCGATGTCGCAAGCGCGCTTGAAGAAAATAATCGCTGACTCGGGACTGCCTTGCTTGTAAGCCGTCAGACCCAGATTGTAGAGATTGACCGCATGAGGATTTCCGGACTGGGCGAGAGCCTGGAAAGTTTGCAGGCTGGTAATTGCTGTGGCAGCAAGCGCAACGATGGCAATCTTTTCGGGAATCAACTTCATGGACCAACTCTCCTCAGTAATTCATGGGCTATGGGCGGGCTCAACTTGACAAAACTAACGTCTGCTTGTTTACGGTCATTGAAAACTTGTGAAAAACTCGTTTGAACATTGTGCTTTAAGTCCAGGTGAGAGTTCAGCGATTCTCAGGGTATATAAAGTAGTACGAACAAAAAGCCCTGAAAAGCTCTGGGATTGGCAAAAAAATAGGTTCCTTCAGTTTTCAGTCTAGGCATTAAAGTAAGCGGGGACATTAAAATACATGCGTACCTTCGGACATATAGTGACCTCTGCCGGCGTCAGTCTGGCAAACTACGCCACTTATCGCTCCAAGCCAGCCGCTTTTGCCAGTTTTCTGGTGGGGTGGCTGATTGATTTAGACCACGTAGTCGATTATGTGGGTGCTCATGGTTGGAAGCCTGATTGGCATCGATTTAACGAAGCCGCTCACGAAAAATATAGCGGCAAGCTCTATCTTCCACTGCATTCCTTTGAGCTGCTGGCGCTTTTCTTTCTCTTTTTCAAAGGCGAGAAGCGACAACCCTACAGAGTCGGAATCACGCTTTCAATTTTGACCCATCTATTGCTTGATCAACGCTGCAATCCGTCGCGAAAACCATTAACTTATTTTCTGACGGACCGCATCAGAAAGGGCTTTGACGCTCAAGCTATTCTTGGAACTTCTGGGCATTCGCATCTTAAGCTTGTGCCAAGGCCAGTTGAGACCTGAAATTCGTAATTGCTGATCGAAAAAAGATCCGACCGGACGGTTGGAAACCGCGTCGTTCGTTCAATAATTCAACAACTTGATGCTTTTGCCTGTCCCTGACATCGACATGACGTAATAAAAAAGGACATGCATTTCGCATGTCCTTTTTCTATTTTCGAATTGGTTTTCTACGCAGGAACGTTGAATGAACCTTCGCCGATTGGAGGATAGATATCTTCTTCTTCCTCTTCTTCTTCCTGAGGCGCTGTGTGCCCCTGGAAGCCGGTTCCGGCTGGAATCAGACGACCGATGATGACGTTTTCTTTGAGACCACGTAACCAGTCTTTCTTACCTTCAACCGCTGCTTCAGTGAGGATTCTTGTAGTTTCCTGGAAAGAAGCTGCAGAGATGAAGCTTTCGGTATTCAAACTGGCTTTCGTGATACCGAGAAGAACGGCGGTGTATGTGCACTCACGTGTTCCCAATTGTCTTGCTTTAACGGCTTCGTTATCGAGGTAGAAGCGCTCGAGCAATTCACCTGGCAGCATGATTGTGTCGCCTGGCTCGTCTACACGAACCTTGCGGGTCATCTGACGAACGATTACTTCGATGTGTTTGTCGGCGATTTCTACACCCTGTGAACGATATACAGACTGTACTTCGTCAACGAGGTATTTCTGAGCGGCTTCAATACCCATCAAACGTACGACGTCATGCGGATTTGGAGGTCCGTCGGTAAGTGCCTTACCAGGTGTAATGTCTTCGCCTTCGTCAACGACAACGTTAAGACCAGCAGGAATCGGAATTTCTTCTTCATTGCCTTCGCCGTAAACGACGAAGAGTCTGGTCATATCATCTTCACGTTGAATGCGGGCCCGACCGGCACGTTCAGCGAGAATGGCGCTTTCTTTTGGTTTGCGCGCTTCAAGCAATTCTTCAACTCTAGGTAGACCCTGAACGATGTCCCCTGTTTTTTGACGTTCGTAAACGAGTGTCGCCAACAAGTCACCGCGTTGTACCAGAGCTCCGTCTTCACTTTGAAGTTGGGTGTTACCGGAGATGAGGTAAGGTCTGCCTTTTCTCAGAGTCACTTCACTGCCTTCGACGGCTGTGACTTGACCAGAGTGAGTGGCAACCGATGTTTTGGAAATTGGATCGCCATTGCGGAGCAAATCGCCTTCTTTGACGGTGACTGCACCTTTGGCTTTATGCACAACGTGTTGTTCTTCTGTAATTAGAAGAATACGACGTTCGTCTGTCTTCGATAGTTGAACGCGGGCTGCACCCTTTGTCAGCACCTGAGTGGTGGCAACGCCAGATTTTGCAGGAACCATATCGCCATGTTGTACGGAAACCAGAGTGACGTTCAAATCATGATCGCGGCGCAAGAGAATATTTTCTTGAACAACGATATTGAAGTCTTCGCCGATTTCAACAATTCCCTTAAGACCCATCAACTGACCTTGCATTTGCAGAACCAGTGAGGTTCTAGTCAATTGAGCGCCTTGCAGGTGACGAACTTTTTCACGGTCTCTAAAGAGAAGTTGGGTGACAGAACGCAAGCTGATTTTGTCATCGGTTGCTCTGTGTTTGAACTTCGTATCTTTAGGCTCGATCCAGTATTCTTCGACTGGGCGAACGAGCAATTGCGAGGTGCCATCTTCTTTCTCAAGAATGTTGACGATCTTGCGCTCTTTGAACTTCTGTCCTTCGAGAATTTCTGTACCTGGTTCAACGATTTGACCTTCAGGCACTTTTACGTCTGATGGATCGTTGATATTGAACAGGTCGCCTGGTCTGATGATTACTTCGTGGATGATGTCGTTGTCGGAAACGATTTCCACAACGCCGTCCATGTGGGCAAAGACGTCTTTGACTACTTCTTGACCAGCTGTGACGATTTCGCCAGACTCAGACATTTTCAAGCTGATGTCTTTAGAGATGAAGTGCACTTCTTCTGGAACGAAGAGAATACGTCCAGCTTTGGTGACAACACGACGATCATCGATTTCAACGCCGTCATATATGATTTCGCCGCCGGAGGTCACGACATTCGTGCCATCGTCAATTAATTCAGCGATGATTTTGCCGTTTTCAACAATTTCCAGATCGGAAACTTTCAAGGTGAAAGATTCTTTGGTCTTGTTGACGCGCCAGATATTTGCTTGCTTCGATTGCTCTAGTTTGGCATTGGCAGCGCCTATCGACGAGATGATGACGTTGATTTCTTTACCCTTGGTCAATCGTTGAACGGTTTGACCCTTCTTGCCTTTTACAGGCTCGAGTTCGATTTCTGGTCCGAAGCGTACTTCGCCACCATATTCGGTGTTGATTGCGATTTCGGCGAGAACATCGTTTGGATGTACGTCCTGTCCGTCTTTAACAACCACATGAGCGCCTGATGGCAAGTTGTACACGTCGCCTTCCAGTACCCAAATGATACCGGCGCGGTTTGCGGTGCGTGAAATATTGCCCTGACGGTCGCGTTTTTCATCAGCTTGGAAGCCAGCGAAATTGATACGTCCAGAGATATCAGCGGTGATGTCTTTAGATGCGCGTTCGGTCAAGTTCTTCTTAGCGCCTGGTGGATCGTATTCAGCAAGAACCTGTCCAGCTGTTACTTGTGTTCCAGATTTGACAATGATCAAAGCGCCGCTTGGAATAGGCAGATTTTGTTCTTTAGCACCAGTGGTGATTTTGAGAACGCCTTCTTTAGTTGTTTGGTCAACAACGTCACCATAAGCTGTACGGTGCGAACGGCTAGGAATTTTGTAAGTCAATTCGCCAGCAGCGTTAGCTTTCAACTGAGCACGTGACGAACCGCCCGCTACCGCTCCACCTGTGTGGAAGGTTCTCATGGTGAGCTGTGTACCAGGTTCACCAATTGATTGGGCAGCGATAATACCGATTGCTTCGCCGACGTCAACCAGGTGGTTATTAGTGAGCGACCAGCCATAGCACTTCTGGCAAACGCCATACTGGCTATCGCAAGTAAGCGGCGAACGTACTTTGACTGAAGTGCCCTTTTTGAAGCTCTTTTCAATTAATTCAGCGAGAATGCGGTTGATCAGTTCACCATTGCGGATGACGACTTCGCCTGTTTCTTCATTGACCACATCTTGAGCTGCAGCGCGTCCGTGGATTCTTTCAGACAAAGGCACCATGACCTTGTTGCCTTCCATAATCGGTTGCATGTCGATGTAGCGCAGTGTTTTGCAATCGATATCGCGAACGATAACGTCTTGCGCAACGTCAACCAGTCTTCTTGTGAGGTATCCAGAGTCGGCTGTTTTCAGAGCTGTATCTACCAAGCCCTTACGTGCACCATAACTCGAGATGATGTATTCAGTAACGTTCAAGCCTTCACGGAAGTTGGCTTTAATCGGCAAGTCGATGATCTGACCTTGAGAGTCTGCCATCAATCCGCGCATTCCAACTAACTGACGAACCTGAGAGATGTTACCTCTGGCTCCTGAGAAAGCCATCATATAAACAGGATTGAGTCTGTCGAAGTTGTCGACAACTTCTTTCGTCAATTGGTCTGTCGTAGCGGACCAGGTGTCAATAACTTTGTTATAACGTTCAACTTCAGTGATTTCGCCACGTTCGTAGCGGCTCTGCGCTGATTCGATTTCTTTCTCAGCGGCGGAAATCAATCCCTTCTTCGCTTCAGGAATAACAAGGTCATCGATTGAGATGGTGACACCAGCTCTGGTGGCAAAATGAAATCCCAAATCTTTGAGAGAGTTGGCAAGTTCTGCTGCGCGTGCAGTGCCATACAATTCATAGACTTGCGACAACAAAGAACCGAGCTTCTTTTTGTCCACCGTGTAGTTGATGAATTCAAATACTTCTTGCTTATTAGTGGTTGTGACCATAGGTCCCTCTTAATACATTTGACTGGTCTGGTGACTGGTCTGGGTTAAACATCGTTTAGGTCAGGCTTTAAGCGACTCTTACGTCGCTTAGTTAACCGTTGCTATGGCTTGTCTAACCACTTCGTTGAATATGATTCGTCCAGGCGTAGTTTCAATCATTTGACCGCCTACATCGCGTACTGCGATTTTGGCGTGAAGATCGACCACTCCGGCATCGAATGCAGAACGTGCATCAGCCAAGCTTACAAAGCGCATTCCAGCTCCCTTTGTAATTTTTGGATCGTCGGAATTTGGTTTTTCGATGGTCAGATAATAGATACCGAGCACCATGTCTTGTGTAGGTGTAATTGTTGGACGACCTGTAGCCGGCAACAAAATGTTGTTCGAAGCGAGCATGAGCATATGGGCTTCTGCTTGTGCTTCTACAGACAATGGAACGTGCACAGCCATTTGGTCACCGTCGAAGTCGGCGTTGAACGCAGAGCAAACGAGCGGATGCAATTGAATAGCGCGTCCTTCTACCAAAACCGGTTCGAAAGCCTGAATACCCAAGCGGTGAAGCGTAGGAGCACGGTTCAATAGAACCGGGTGACCTTGAATTACTTCTTCAAGAATTTCCCAAACTACAGCTGAACCTTTTTCGATTTGCTTCTTGGCAGACTTGATGTTTTGAACAATTTGTCTTTCGATTAGCTTATTGATTACAAATGGTTTAAAGAGTTCCAGAGCCATTTCACGAGGCAAACCGCACTGGTGCAATTTCAATTGCGGACCAACAACGATTACAGAACGTCCCGAGTAGTCAACACGTTTTCCGAGCAAGTTCTGACGGAAACGACCTTGCTTACCTTCAATGATGTTCGAAAGTGATTTAAGCGGACGGTTGTTTGGTCCAACCACCACGCGACCACGGCGACCATTGTCGATCAAGGCGTCTACAGCTTCTTGCAACATACGTTTTTCATTACGCACGATGATTTCAGGAGCGCCCATTTCGAGCAAACGAGCTAAACGGTTGTTTCTGTTGATTACACGACGATAAAGATCGTTCAAGTCAGAAGTCGCAAAACGTCCTCCATCCAACTGCACCATTGGGCGCAAATCGGGTGGTGTCACTGGAAGATTGTCGAGAACAACCCAGGTAGGATCGGTATGTGAATTAACCAGAGCTTCAACTAAACGCAGACGTTTGATGATCTTGGCGCGTTTTTGTTGTGAACCAGTGGCTCCGGCAAGCTCTTCTCTTAGGGAAACTGAGAGTTCTTTCAAGCCAGGCAACTCAAGCAAGCGACCGCGATCGTCTTTGCTATCTGGACGTTCGTAAACTGGTCTTGCTAATTCGTTCAATAGTTGTTTGATCGCTTCAGCACCAATACCAACGTCAAACTGCAAGTTTGGATCGTCTAACGATTTCTCGTATTCTTCTTCGGAAAGAAGTTGATTCTTGTGCAGTTCAGTGGCATTGCCAGCGCTTGTGACGATGTAAGCATTGAAGTAAACGACTTGTTCTAAATCGCGCAATGGCAAATCAAGAAGCAAGCCGATATAGCTCGGGATACCTTTTAAAAACCAGATATGGGTGACAGAGCAAGCTAGCTTGATATGCCCCATGCGATGGCGCCGAACTTTGGAGTCTGTGACTTCAACGCCGCAACGTTCGCATGTGATACCACGGTGACGTACGCGCTTGTATTTACCGCAATAACACTCCCAATCTTTAGATGGTCCAAAGATACGTTCGCAGAAAAGACCGTCTTTTTCTGGTTTGAGTGTACGGTAGTTAATTGTTTCGGGCTTGGTTACTTCACCGTGCGACCAACTTAAGATGCGCTCTGGTGAAGCGATGCCGATTTTGATGTAGTCAAACCGATCGATGCTCGTAGCCATATAACCTGACAGACCTCCTCTTATGAAGTAGAGATGGGATAGACCCCAGACTCTTTCTTCTCGTTAAAACTTGGCAATTCCCCGGCGGCAAAACTACCGCCGGGGATTAACACAAAGGCTTTAGGCCTCATCACCTGAATCATCAACGTCGTCTTCATCGACAACGCTCATTCCTACTGCAACTTCGTCGGTATCGACATCAGCATCGCCATCATCGGCTCCGCCACCGCCACCACCGATTGGTCCGCCGATTAAGTCGTTACCAGAATCAACGTTGCTGACGGCAATTGCTGCCGACGGAATCATTGGCTGTCTGGAAAGTTCCGCGAGTTCTGATTCAATGCCGATTTCGCCAAATGGGCTCAAGCGACGCAGACCACGAGGACGGGCTTCTTCGACTTCAGTCATCAAGTCGACTTCGAGTTCTCCGCCTTCGCGAGTGCGCTTAGCAACAGAAACGTCGAGACCGATTGACTGCAATTCGCGAACGAGCACCTTGAACGATTCAGGAATACCTGGACGCTTTAAGTTCTCACCCTTAACGATTGACTCATAGGCACGCGAGCGACCATTCACATCGTCTGATTTAATGGTCAACATTTCCTGGAGAGAATAGGCGCTACCAAACGCTTCAAGCGCCCAGCATTCCATTTCTCCAAGTCTTTGACCACCGAACTGCGCTTTACCACCGAGCGGTTGCTGAGTAACAAGACTGTAAGGTCCAGTCGATCTGGCGTGGATCTTATCGTCAACCAAGTGGACCAGCTTCATCATGTAGATTTTGCCGACCGTCACTGGATTGTCGAAAGGAGCGCCGGTTCGACCATCGTGCAGAATGACTTTACCGTCATCGCCTACCCATGGGGTATCAGCTATGATTTTGCCCTTTTTGATTTCATCGTGAACCAAAAATGATGACGCTTCCTTTTGATACATTTCATCGAAAGGCGGCACTTCATAATGGAGTCCGGTGAGCATTGCAGCTAGTCCGAGCAGAGTTTCAAATGTCTGTCCAACGTTCATACGGCTAGGTACACCTAGCGGATTGAGAACGATGTCAACCGGTGTGCCATCAGGCAGGAACGGCATATCTTCTCTTGGCAAAATCTTAGCGACGATACCCTTGTTACCGTGGCGTCCGGCAACTTTGTCACCAACTGAGATTTTACGTTTTTGAGCGATATAAACGCGCACTACTTTGTTAGCCACTGGTGGCAATTCGTCGCCTTTTTCACGATCAAAGACTTTGACGTCTACAACGCGACCACCTTCACCGTGCGGAACGCGCAGTGAGTTGTCACGGACGTCACGAGCCTTTTCACCGAAGATGGCACGCAAGAGTTTTTCTTCTGGAGGATGTTCAGATTCACCTTTTGGTGTGATCTTGCCAACCAGAATGTCATCAGGATAAACACGTGAGCCGATGCGGACGATACCCGATTCATCAAGGTGGCGAAGCGATTCTTCCGAAACGTTTGGCACTTCACGAGTGATTTCTTCAGGACCGAGCTTCGTTGAACGAGCATCAATTTCCAATTTTTCAATATGGATTGAAGTCAATACTTCGTCGTATACGAGGCGCTGACTGATCAAGATGGCGTCTTCAAAGTTGTAGCCTTCCCATGGCATAAAGGCCACGAGCAAGTTACGTCCTACAGCCAGTTCACCGGAATTGGTGGCAGCACCATCGGCGATGACCATACCAGGAACGATGTCCTGACCGGGTACCACGATTGGTTTCTGGTTCAAGCAAGTATCTTGGTTAGAACGTTGGAATTTGCCAAGTTTGAATTTGACAAGACGCTTATCTTCGGTGCGAACGTGAATGGCGTTGCCAGTGACGTATTCGACCTTTCCCTTGATGTCTGAAACCACAACCATCCCCGAGTCACGGGCAGACTGCTTTTCAATTCCAGTTGTCACGAAGGCACGTTCAGTTCTTACTAGAGGAACTGATTGACGTTGCATGTTTGATCCCATCAGGGCTCGGTTAGCATCGTCGTGCTCGAGGAAAGGAATCAAAGCCGTTCCAACAGAGACAATCTGAATTGGTGAAACGCCTACATAGTCAACGTGGTCGGCTGTAGTTTCGATGAACTCTGCTTTATAACGAACAGGGATCAAAGGATGAACGAAGTCACCGTTTTCTTTGACCGGTACGTCGCCTGGAGCTACGCGGTATTTATCTTCTTCGTCAGCAGTCAGGTAATGAACGGTGTCACTAACGTTGTCGTTTATGACCTTTCTGTATGGAGTTTCAATAAATCCATATTCGTTCACGCGGGCATGTGTGGCTAGCGAACCGATCAATCCAGCGTTCGGACCTTCTGGAGTTTCAACCGGACAGATGCGTCCGTAGTGACTTGGGTGAATGTCTCGAACAGCAAACCCTGCTCTTTCGCGGCTCAAACCACCAGGTCCTAGAGCTGATAGACGACGTTTGTGTGTCAATTCAGCCAGCGGATTGGTTTGGTCCATGAACTGCGACAACTGCGATGAGCCGAAGAATTCACGAATGGCTGCAACGAGCGGCTTTGTGTTGAGCAAATTAGCCGGTGTCAGGGTATCGGCGTCTTGCAATGTCATACGTTCACGTACGATTCTTTCAAGACGGGTCAAACCAATTCTGAACTGGTTTTGCAACAGTTCACCGACCGAGCGGATACGACGGTTGCCCAAATGGTCGATGTCGTCCACGTGACCTTCGTCGTAGTGCAAGCTGATCAAATAGTCCACAGCGGCGACGATGTCTTCGCGGCTGAGAGTGCGATTCACTTCAGGAATGGACAAGCTGAGTTTTTTGTTCAACTTATAGCGACCGACTTTACCCAAGTCGTAACGCTTGTCATCAAAGAAGCGCGAGTCAATGATGCTTTGACCACCAGCCACTGATGGCGGATCGCCTGGACGAAGTTTGCGGTAGACCTCAATCAATGAGTCTTCGCGTGATTTGGTCGAATCTTTGTCCAGTGTCTTTTTTAAAAAGTCGCGGTGACGGAACAAAGCTTCCATTTCAGAATCGGTATAGCCGAGAGCGCGCAGCAACGTGGTTGCAGGCAACTTGCGGTTTTTGTCGATCTTGACATAAATGACGTCGTTGACGTCTGTCTCAAATTTGAGCCAGGCGCCACGGTTAGGAATCAGAGTGGCCGAGAAAGTACGCTTACCGTTGGTATCTACTTCGCGCTTGTAGTAAATGCCTGGGCTTCTGACGATTTGGCTGACGATGACTCTTTCTGCGCCGTTGATGATAAACGTACCGCGGTCAGTCATCATCGGAATATCGCCGACGTAGATTTCCTGCTCCTTGATTTCGCCGATTTCACGGTTGACCAGGCGCATCTGGATTCTCAGCTTTTTCGTATAGCTGGAGTCCATGGCTCGGGCGTCTTCCGGAGTCTTGGGCTTATTTGGCTCAGTATGATCTTCGAAAGTGTAATTTGGTAGGAAGTGCAGTTCAAGCCTTCCTGTGTAGTCCTTGATTGGACTGAAAGCTCGTAATTCTTCACCAAGACCTTCATCTATGAACCATTTGAAGGAGCTTTTTTGGATTTCGGCTAGATCGGGTAGATCGGCGATGCGAGTACTACCGGCCCCGAAGGTTCGGACGCGCTCAGCTAAGTCTAAAGCCATCGATTACCTCTGGATTTTTTTGACAGGATTCTTTCTGCAGCCGCGGGCAAATGCGGCTGCAAATATGCGTAGCTCTTAATCGTATCGTTTATCTATGTATAGATAGTCCGAAACAGACTTTGATGACAAAAAGTTTGTTAAAATCTGTTTAATAAATTTGTGGGCGCGCATATCATCTAGCTTATCTATTAAATTAAATCGATCTCCTTGGCTTCCTTTTTTCTTAATGACTATGAGACTAAGCTTCACTAAGTAATGCGGTTGTAAGTCGTTGGCAAAAAGCGGCGAATAAAAAAAGCTGCTACCGCAGATGGTGGCTTTTCAAGAGGTCGTAGAACCTTAAACCAACCGGAAAGGAGCAGCGGGTTGAGCAATACCGCTCTTTGTAATTATCAGAATCTTTTTTTCGGTTTCGGTTAAAAAGGCCTTTACTTAGTCACCTGAACTTTTCATAATTAACTCGAGTATTGGTCCATCTACTAGAAAGTTGGTTATTCGTGGACGTCCAACAAACAGGAGCACAAGTCTGGCTAGACCAATTTGCTGGCTATCTGGAAGTCGAAAGAAATTATTCCTCTAATACCATTCGTGCCTACATGAATGATTTGAAGCAGCTTATTGAAAGCGACTCTACAAACGGAGTCACTCCAGCCGATTCCTCCGTTAAATCCGTATCCCCATCGCAACCTGGCTCAAGTGAAGCTTCGCTTGATTTCAGTCCTGAACAAAACCCGGTTGTCAATCTAGCATCGACAACTGAATCTGTTCCTTCTAAGACTTCAGGCTTATTAGAAGCCGACAGTCTCAGAGCGTACATTCATCAAATTCAAGAAAACTACAGTCGACCGACGGTAGCTCGCAAAATTTCTGCCATACGCAGCTTCTATAAATACCTGCGCCGTGAGCAATTGATTGACGAAGATCCCTCGAAACTCGTCCGCGGTCCTAAACTGGCTCGCCGTCTGCCTTCTTGTTTAGACCGTGAAGAAGTGGCTAGATTACTTGCTGTCACAGACAATTCATCACTTGGTGTCCGTGACCGAGCCTTGATGGAAGTCCTATATGCCTCGGGCATGCGCGTTTCTGAGCTTTGTGGCTTAAGAGTGCAGGACTACAATCCTGAAGCCAAAGAAATGAAAGTCCTCGGCAAAGGTGCAAAAGAAAGAGTCGTTCTTCTCAACGATAGCGCTCAACACTGGTTGCAGCTTTATTTAAGTCAGCACTGGTCGAAGCTCGCTGGTGGTCGCGTTCCTCAAGCTGAACATCCGCTTTTCGTCAGCCGTCAAGCAACTCGACTATCATCACGTTCGGTGCATCGCATCGTGCTCAAATACGCAAAGGCCGCTGGTATCAATAAGGTGATAACGCCTCATACGCTGCGTCACACATTTGCTACGCATTTGCTTGAAGGTGGAGCTGACCTGCGTGTCGTTCAAGATCTTCTTGGCCACACGACTATCTCGACTACTCAGATCTACACACATGTAAGCCTTGACCGTTTACGCCGTGTCTATATGAATAGCCACCCAAGAGCCTGATTAACGACTTGTCCAACAATAAAATCCGCTTCAAGGGGCGACCTCACGGTCGTCCCTTTAGCCATAGTTATATAATTACGCCGGGCAGCACCTTCCAGATAGGGACCATACGTCTTGCCAAGCCGCCGTTCAACTGAAAAACGAAAGCGTCGAGGCAATCAGCCTTCGGCTCTGGGCGGCATTTTCAGAACTACATTTATAGTTTTTTGCATAATTCTGGCGATTGGCACCGGGTATGGAGTGGCATCGGCCTGGAAATATGTACACGATCTGCCCGATCTGACTATGGTCGAGCGCTATGAACCAATTGAAGCGATTCAATTACTGGATCGAAACGACCATCTCATTTGTGTCGTCGAAGGCGATCAAGATAGGCGTGTAGTGCCTCTGACGCAAATATCATTGCAGATGAAGCAAGCGATGCTCGCTGCTGAAGACCACCATTTTTACGAGCACCACGGCATCAATTTTGTCAGTATCGGTCGGGCCTCTATTGCTAATTTGACGAAAGGGCACGTCGTTGAGGGGGGCTCGACGATTACGCAGCAGCTTGTGAAAAATCTCTTTTTCACAGATGCTCAGCGCACCATGGACAGAAAAATTAAAGAAGGGTTGATGTCCTGGGAAATTGAAAGTCGCTATTCCAAAGAAAAAATCCTTGAGATGTATCTGAATCAAGTTTTTTTCGGTAACAACGCCTACGGTATCGAACGGGCTGCCACCAAATATTTCGATTGCTCAGCGGCCGAACTAAACCTTGGGCAATCGGCATTTTTAGCTGGTCTGGTTAAAGCACCATCTGAGCTTGGCACCGTCGCCAATCGCCAGGCAGCTTTTGACAGACAGCATGAAATCATCGATAAGATGGTCGAATATGGCTATATCACTCAAGCTCAGGCAAACGTGTCTAAAGCTAAAAAGCTGGTTTTCAAAAAGGGCAGCAACCCTTTACAGAAATATCCTTACTATGTCACAGCCGTTCTCGAGCAACTGCGCTCTCATATGAGTCAGTCGGAGATGCGTCAGCAAGGATTGCGCGTATTTACCAATCTCGATCCGCAAGTGCAAGATGCAGCTGAGAAAGTGCTCAATGATGATTTGAAAAAGGCGCCAAAAGGTGTTTCGCAAGCCGCTCTTGTTACGGTGAATGTGCCTGATGGAGCCGTTCTTGCTCTCGTTGGCGGCGTTGGAAATTTCTGGCAGCATCAATTTAATCGCGCCACCAATCCTCATACTGCCGGTTCATCTTTTAAGCCATTCGTTTATCTGACCGCTCTTTTGCAGAATAAATTGGCTCAAGATTCGATGGTGGATGATAAGCCTTTGGTTATTCATCAACCTTATGGTCTGCCTGATTATGCGCCGAAGAATTTCGATCATAAATTCTATGGACGTATCCCTTTGCGCAAGGCTCTGGCTCTATCGCGCAACGTTGTTTCAGTGCGAATTGCCCAGTTAGTTGGTATCGACAGTGTCGTTGAAACCGCCCGTCAAGCTGGTATCACAACCAAGCTGGAGCCGAATTTGTCACTCGCCCTTGGTAGCTCTGCGGTCACTCCTTTGGAGATGGCCGGTGCTTATGCCACATTTTCGCGCATGGGCATCGCGATCAAACCGCAAATGATTCGACAAATTCAAAATAATCGCGGTCAAGTAATTGAAGTTTTTGAATCCAAAGCAGACAAGGTTTTTCCAGTTGAGCCAGTCGCCAGGCTCGTCGATATGATGCAAGACACCGTTAAATACGGCACCGGTACTCAAGCGAAACTGGCTGATCGACCGGTCGCCGGAAAAACAGGAACGGCAGACGCAGCTAAGGACATCTGGTTCGTCGGCTACACCCCTGATATGTGCACCGCTATCTGGGGCGGTAACGACGAGAATTTGCCGATTCCTGGGCAGCATGTCACAGGTGGTGACGTAATGGCTAAAATCTGGAGAGATTTTGCGACCCAGTATTATTTGGTTCATCCAACTCCTCCCGGCACTTTTGTACCACCGACCAAGACTGCGCCAGAAAATGCAGACCAGAAGTCTGAGCCGGTTTTAAAGGATGGTCAGGTTGCTGTCTATCCACCTTTGAATCCGACATCGCCCGTGGTGCCTGAGAACTCAGAGGTCAAACCGAACGAACCACCACCGGTGGCAGTGCCTGTTGGTTCAGGTGTTGTGGAATTGCGTAAGCAATCGCCTCAAGAAGACAAAAATCGAAGTGCTGAGATTGAAAGAAATGGTGAGTCTATTTATGCTCCGGCTTCCACTGCTGGCACGAATGGAAACGTCAAAGAGTTTAAAGACAATACAAATTCAAGCTTCGCGCCATCTCCAGCCATGCCAATGCCTGCGCCAGCAAGAACGACTCCATCTAGCGACTTCATTCCAGCAGCAGCTCCAGCTGCAAAAATTCCCACACCGCTTTTTGCGCCGACTCCAGCGCCTCGAGCTGCCCCCTCTAGCAGCACAATTATGATGAATATGAACAACGCGCCTGTTGAACCAAATGTCAGTTCAGCTAATTCTGTGAGCCGAGCCCCTGCCCAATCAGGAGCAGTCGCGCGCGCCGGTCGTTTGTATCCGGCTGTACAGCAAAGTAAATATGCGCCTGCTTACGTTCCTGCGAATGCGCCAGCCTCTGGTGCTCAGACGCCATGACCGACGAGTCCAAGAATTCCATCCAGGCTGGAGACAGTCGTGGTTTTAGGCAGTCAGCCGCCAACCGCAGTTGGTTGGGCATCCTCTTTTTCGTGCTCGCTGTTTTGTTCGTCGAAACCTGGGGTGCTCAAAAGCCTGTCGACAACGTCATCGTCAATGGTGACGATGAGGCGCTTGGCGCTCAGGTTTTCGTAGATAACAAATTAATAGGCACTCTTGCCGGAGCCGACGACCAGAAGAATAAGACTGGTTTAAACGGCAGCGTTTTGCTGACCAGGCTAAAACCAGGTAGTCATTTGCTGGAAGTTAAAAAGGATAAGTATAAAACTTTCTCAAAACCGATAGATGTGCGACTGGAAGAGTACATTGGCGTAGATTTAGTGAAGGCGAACGAATAAACTAGAGCAGATCTTTTGCAACACAATTTGCAAATATAATGCGGAGTTGTATCCGATGCTTCCTACCTCTAAGTACGTAGGTCTGTTGGGCTTTGCGGCCATTCTTGGTCTGGCTTTTTTGATGTCCAACAATCGTAAAGCTATTAATAAACGCCTGGTTATATCGGGACTTGTCATCCAGCTAGTGATGGCCATTTTCGTTTTGCGAGTTGAATTCGGACAACAGCTTTTTCGCCTGGTGGGCGATGGCATTACTCAACTTCTTGGATTTTCTGATCAAGGAGCTGGTTTTGTCTTTGGTCCGTTGGCCAAAAATCCAGAAACACTTGTTCGCGTTTTTGGTGATGGCGCAGGCTATATATTTGCCTTCCGTGTGGTGCCCACAATCATTTTTGTCTCTAGCCTCGTGAGCATTTCTTACTATCTAGGCATTATGCAACGGCTCGTTCAGGTAGTAGCAAAAGTAGTTGCTGTTTTGATGGGGGCAAGTGGCGGTGAAGCTCTATCAAACGCCGCGAGTGTTTTCGTGGGACAAGTCGAGGCTCAATTACTGATTCGTCCTTATGTGCCTTCTATGACCATGTCTGAATTGCTGGCTTCCATGACCGGTTCGATGGCTTGTGTGGCTGGTGGTGTTCTTGCTGTCTATATTGGCTTTGGTATCAAAGCTTCATACTTGCTCACGGCCAGCATCATGGCTGCTCCAGGCGCTCTCGTAATCTCAAAAATAGTGTGGCCAGAAACCGAAGAATCGAAAACCAAAGGCACAGTTAAAATTGAAATCAAAACAACGAACGCCAACTTAATCGATGCTGCAGCCCACGGCGCCTCTGACGGATTGCGCATCGGACTCAATGTCGTAGCGATGCTCATTGCTTTCATTGCGCTCGTTGCTTTGGCCGATTCTTTTGTATCGCTGGTGGGAAGGCAGCTCTTTAGCATGGGCTTGAACGCAAGCCAGATTGGTTTGAATTTTGCCGACTTGCGTTTAAAGGATATCTTTGGTGCTTGCTTTGCGCCGGTAGCATATTTAATGGGAGTGCCTATTGCCGATGTGCACACCGTTGGTGGATTGCTTGGTGAAAAAATTGTGCTCAACGAATTTGTTGCCTTTTCTGATCTCGCCGCGATCATCAAAACACCGAATCATCTGCTTTCAAAACAAGCAGAAACGATTGCCACTTTTGCTTTGTGTGGTTTTGCAAATATCAGCTCGATTGCCATTCAAGTTGGTGGCATCGGCGAAATCGCTCCTTCGCGCCGCCAGGATCTAGCTAAACTGGGCGTTAAAGCGCTTATTTGCGGCACTATGGCAAGTTATCTTTCAGCGACTCTTGCTGGTTTGCTGACACTTTAGTAGAGAAAAATTCAGAGAAAATCAAGGAATGAAGAACTCCAAAACTATTTTTTCGATAGGGCTCTGGTCTAGCGTCGCGTTGCTTGGTGCCTTCGCTTTAAGTACCATTGCTATTTCATCGAATGAGCCGGTCAATGCTGTCTGGATTTTGACTGCTGCCATTTGCACATTTTCTGTTGCTTACCGGTTTTACAGTAAGTTCATAGCCGAAAAGGTTTTTGAACTCAATGATTACAATCAAACGCCTGCTGTGAAAGTCGATGATGGCAAAGATTTCGTGCCCACCCATAAATGGGTTTTATTTGGTCATCATTTTGCTGCTATCGCTGGAGCCGGTCCACTTGTTGGACCAATTCTCGCCGCTCAATTTGGTTTTTTGCCTGGCACTTTGTGGATTATCATCGGTGTAAGCCTCGCTGGTGCCGTTCAAGATTTTGTCATTCTGTGTGCTTCGATGAGACGGAATGGGCAATCGCTCGGCAAAATGGCCAGCGATGCGGTCAGCCCAACTGCTGGTAAAGTGGCGCTGACTGCAATTTTGCTAATTATGATGATACTGATGGCGGTGCTTGCCGTCGTCATCGTAAATGCGTTGAAATCCAGTCCATGGGGCGTATTTACGCTTTTCATGACGATTCCAATTGCTCTGTTTGTTGGATTTTATATGCGTTTGTTGCGACCAGGTCGCATCGGTGAAGGTTCCCTTATCGGCGTTTTGCTGACGATAGCGGCAGTCTACGGCGGACAGTTCATCGCTGCAGACCCGACCCTTGGACCCATCTTTACGTTGACCGGGGAGCAATTGTCCATTGCAATTATGGTTTATGGTTTTGTTGCATCCGTTCTTCCTGTTTGGGTTCTTCTTGCTCCCCGCGATTATCTGTCAGCTTACCTAAAAATCGGCATCATCGTTCTTCTTGCCCTGGGTATCGTTATTTTGCACCCCAATTTGCAGATGCCCAGATTGACCATATTTACCAATGGTCATGGACCTTTATTCTCTGGCACGATTTTTCCGTTTTGCTTTATTACCATTGCCTGTGGTGCTATCTCTGGATTCCATGCTCTAGTTGCGTCAGGTACTACTCCCAAGATGATCTGGCGAGAAACGCATGCTCGTCCGATTGGTTATGGCTCGATGTTGTGTGAAGCGACGGTTGCTATTATGGCCGTCATAGCCGCATGTAGTATCAGTCCTGGAATTTATTTTGCCATTAACAGTCCAAAAGGAGTCGTTGGTACCGAAGTAGTTCAGGCAACGACCACCATTACAAACTGGGGCTATCCAGTTACACCTGACGAGGTCGTCAAACTCTCAAAAGATGTTGGTGAGACCACACTGCTAGGCCGCACTGGTGGTGGACCGACGCTTGCCGTCGGCATGGCTCATATATTTTCAAAGGTGATCAAATATAGTGGCTTAGGTGGTGCCCTTGATATTGCTTTCTGGTATCACTTCGCTATCATGTTCGAGGCGCTCTTTATTCTCACTTGTCTTGATGCCGGCACCCGAGTGGGGCGGTTTCTGTTGCAAGATTTTCTGGCCCTCGGCTGGTCGAGGCTCGGTGAAACCAACTGGTATCCGGCGATTATTCTCAGTTCTGCTCTAGTCGTTGCCGGTTGGGGATACTTTCTTTATCAAGGAGTCATCGATCCCCTGGGCGGCATTAACAGTTTGTGGCCGCTGTTTGGCATTGCCAATCAGTTATTGTCTGTAGTTGCACTCTCGATTGGTACAACCGTCATCATCAGAATGGGGAAAAGACGTTACGCCTGGGTGACGATTGCGCCGTTGTTGTGGTTGTTAGCTGTCACATTTACGGCTGGCATTGAAAAGATTTTTTCTACTGACGTAAAGCTCGGATTTCTTGCCCATGCCAATTCTCTTGCGCTGAAGATAGCCCAGGGGGCGCTCACACCAGTTGAGTTGAAAACTACAAATGTGTTGATTTTCAACGATTATCTTGACGCAACATTGGGTGGTGTTTTTATGGTGCTGGTCGCTATCGTTGTCTTCGAGTCGGTCAGAGCATGGTTCACTGCTAAGATCGATCCAGATGTAACCAGCTGCGAATCTTCTGATAAACCACCGATGCGGTGCTGCTGATGAGCAAAATAGAAAACACTAAAAAACATACTGCTGTCTTGACGGCTTTGATCGCTTTGATTTTTTCCAATCAATACGCATCGGGTGATGAGAGCGTCTGGCGTCAGGCTCTTGAGGAAGGCAAGCGAAGATTACAGTTGCGAGAACTGGAGCAAGCACAAGGCTGCTTCGAGCAAGCAGTCAAAGAGAGCAAAAGAGATCGAAGCGTCAACGTTGATGACAGGGTTTTATGTTTAGAGAGCCTGGCAAATGTTTTGCAACTAGAAGACATCACTCAAGAAGCTCTGCCAAAATATAAAAAGTCGTTGCATATGTTGAAGAAGGCTCATGGTGATTCAAGCATTGAATTGTTGCCGACTTTAGAATCTTTGGGGCAAATTCACTACCTCGATGGGCAGTATGAAAATGCAATCAAATATTACGAGCAAGCGCTTGCGGTAATAAAGGAAAACGGGCAGACTGGCACTTTTGCTTATGCTCTAGTAACACGTTTACTTGGTCAGGCTTGTGCTCAAACACATGTGATTGGTCAAACAGAGAGCTGGTACGATCAGTCTTTGACTACGACGATGAGCATCAGCCAGATTCCCGATGATTTATTTCTGGAAGGTCTTCTCAGTGACTACATCGACATCATTGTCAAAGCTAACGAGAGTCACCGAATACTTTCTTCTGCATTGCAGAAAGAGCTTTTGAAAGACACAATTGAAAGTTATTCACGAACAAAAAGCGTTGACACATCGCAGTGGAACAAGAGCGTTTCGCTCAATGTCATTGATCCCATAAGCGGAAAGACACAGGATTTGCGCAAGAATGAGCCAACTGCATCCCAATTTGACAAAGTTCTTGATATACAACAGAAAACAATCCCCATTGAAAAAGTAGTCACCGCTGCATCTTCTGCCTCCAGTAAGGATGCAACACTTGCGCGCATCAACAAGCAGCGTGAGGAATTCTATGAGCGGATGATCGCCACCGATTTAGATAGTTTGGGACCCAATCATCCAAGCACTGCAAGGGATTTGACGGGACTTGCTTACGTCTATATATCCGAAAAGAGATTGCCCGAAGCCAAACCGTTACTTGAGCGGGCATTGAGTATTTATAAAAATGCTTACGGTGCCGATCCTTTGATGGTTAAACGCGCTGAAACAATGTTGAGTGCAATTGATTCTACTTCCACTTCAAGTCTCGAAAGTAGCCGCGATGTAAATGAGATTCTTGCTTCACTTAAACCAGTTCCTATTGGTGTGCAGAAAATGGAGGTCGCTTTGAGATTGAATTACCTCGCACTGCTTTATTATTCTGCTGGCAATTTGGATCAGGCAGCCAAAATCTATGCCTGGGCGCTAACAGCTACCGCTAATGCCTGCGGAGACCGAAGTGCCATAACGGCTTCATGTTTGTACGATTATGCAAGACTTTTGCGCAGCCAGAATAATGTAGAAACGGCGAAAAAATACGAAGCTGCTTCGGCAGCAATCAATGACCACAATTTAGCGAGGCGGGCTGCTTTGTCTGTGCCTTAATCGTCTAAATCCCAAGGCATCCCGCGTTGCAAATTTGGGTGGCCATTTAAGTGATACGGGACGGGACGACCGTTTCCATCAAGAAGACCGAAGCCTCCGTTGCTTGTAGCATCGGGAGCCGATGGCACCCAGTCCATGGCGAAGTACGGTTTGTCTGTTAGATCGTCAAAGGCCTCTTTACGTTCTTCGCGCCTTTTTGCAAGCTCTTTATCTTCTTCGCGTTCTTTTTCAGCTTTGGCTTTCTCGTCTTCTTTTTCGTCTTTTTTCTTGGTTGGGTCAGGTTTCATAGAATCCAGCTGGTCATCATCGTCGACATCCAACCTCAGAGTTACGTGCAACTGACGGTCACGATCGCGTTTCTTTACGCTGCTTTCAAATATTTTGTTCTTATTTTCATCACTATCATCGCTGTCATCGCCATCATCACCATCTACATTTCTGCTGCCGAAGAGCGGTCGCTTCTTTCGCAAGTCGTCAGACTTTTTTGCTTCAGCTTCTTCCTTGAGTAAATCTGCATCACGCTGGAGTCGTTTTTTTCTGAGATCTTTGATTCTTTTATCTTCATCCTCAAGCAGCGTTGCGTAAGCATCGTTGTCGAAATTTGCTTGCGCCAAGGCCGCTGGCAAAACTATAGCTCCAAGGGTAAGTTGGATGAAGAATAGAGCCAAAAACTGCCATGCGATAAAAAATGGCAACTTTTGCGTCTGTGTTTTTTTATTGTCGAATGCCAACATTTTTGCTCTTGAAAAACTACATCGCATGTCTTCAAAGCGGCTTTGAAACGATTTTGACCATTGTTTAAATCATAAGTGATTCACGCTCTTGAGTGCGGCTGAACTTAAGCTTAAAATTGTCCAAGTCGCAATCACCCCAAAACCTCGTACTATGTGGCTGGGACGACTAACTTCGCCCTGCAACTCCTATTGCTTGAATGTGTCTTTCCGGGTCACCTTGATGTTTGCGCCGGCCAGCGCCAAAAACTTAAAATCTATTTTTCTGGCGCTGTTTTTGGGGCTGCAGTTTTGTGCAGGCGCTTTGGCTGCTGGGCGAGAAGTGGAAGTGCCAGATGTTCAATTTCAACCGATTCAACCTACGCACGCGCTGACTATCAAAGATGCTGTCGAAATTGCGTTGCGCAATTATCCTGAGATTTCGGCGAAAGTTTTCAAATTGCGAGCGGCAAAGGCTAACGTAAAACTGGCTAAAACTCAGTATTTACCCAACTTAAACCTGGATCTCCAGGAATCGTATATCACGCCAAATCGTATTTCTTCGGCTGTTATGAACAATGTCTCGGGCTTTGATACCGTGCCCGTAAATTCAGGTCCCAATAACAGCAGCAGCACTGGTCGAGGCAATGTCAATAATCTCGATGGTCTCAACTTTAACTGGTTGTTAATCGACCAGGGACTGCGTCATGCCAATGACGACTATGCTTATGCCGATACTCGTACCGCGCGGGCAGATGTCAATTTGACCAAACTGGATGTTGCTTTCGAAACGTCTGAGGCGTTTCTGGATGCTGTTCTGCGAAAACAAGTCATTATTTCTACTACAGCAGCTGTTGAACATATGGAAGCTGCTAATTTGCGTGCTCGGACCCTTGTTTCACAAGGTTTGAGACCCGGAGTCGACACTGCCGACTGGGATTACGAAGTCGCGAAGTCGCGCATCGCACTTATCAAGGCTGAGCGTGATAGACGTCTATCTCTTGTCGACCTCGCTGAAAAAGCAGGCATTGCCTCGAGCGATATTGAGATTGTCTCTGAACCATTGATTAGAAGACCGACGAATATCTCTGGTTTTTCTTCCGGAGATTTAACGTCTCACCCGATGGCACTTTTAAAAAGCGCTGAAATTGACAGGTGGCGCGCCAAGCAAAAAGTGCTGGATAAGGCTTACAGACCGCATTTGTGGTTGAACGCATCAGTATGGGGACTTGGTGGAAATGACAAATCTAATGTGATCAAACCGGTTCTCAGTGGCTTTGCACCGCAGGTTTATGACTATATGGTCGGTCTGACATATAGTTTTCCGTTCATGGAATATTTCCCATTGAAAGCGCAAAAAGAAATGGCACGCAACAACGAACTTGCTGCTAAATCAGATTTTGATCTCGCTATGCAGGTTCTAGAAAAGAAAGATGCAAGGGCGAGAATTGAACTCGAGCAATCGCGAAAAATTGCCGAGCAGACACCCATTCTTGTCGACGCCGCTCGCGTTCGCGAAATAAAAGTGATTAAGCGCTATAGCACCGGATTGACGAATATGGTGTCACTGGCTGAAGCGGAAAAAGCACTGGCATCGGCTCAGGTTGAAGACGCCCAGGCGCAAGTCGAAGTCTGGCGAGCCATTTTGCATCTCGCTTATATCCAGGGCGATTTAAAGCCGTTTTTGCAAATTGTCACCATTGCTGAAGGCGATATGACATCGCAAAGTGCAGGTAGATAGAAGATGTGGATTATCGCTACCGCGATGAAGCGGCCAATCACCATCATCGCTGCCATGTTGAGCATTTGCTTGATGGCGGCAATGGCTATCACCGGCATGAAACAAGACATTTTTCCGGACTTGAAGATTCCGGCAATTTATGTCATCGAAGGCTATGGTGGCATGTCGCCGGCCCAGATGGAGGGCTACATCACATCCAGTTATGAATTGTTCTTTCTCTATGTTCCTGGAATCGAGCATATCGAATCTCAGACAATTCAAAACGTTTCGTTGATCAAAATCTATTTCCAACCTGATACTGATATGGCCAGTGCTATGGGTGCTGTTGTAGCCATGGCAAACCGCGCCACAAGTCTGATGCCGCACGGTACGTACAATCCATTCGTTTTGCGCTTTGACGCGGGCAGTTTGCCTGTAGGACAGCTTGTGCTCAGTTCAACCACAAGCTCGGTAAAAGAGCTAGAGGATCTAGCTTACACAAGAATTAGGCCCATGCTTGCTACCGTCCCTGGTGCCGAAGCTCCGCCTCCTTTTGGCGGCAATATTCGCAGTATCGTCATTAATGTCGATGCCGATAAATTGCGGCAATACAATATATCGGGTAACGAAGTCATTCAAGCATTGGTGACTGGCAATAAAGTCCTGCCATCTGGTGACGTCAGAATTGGCGACTATATGCGCATAGCGACGATGAATAGCGACTTGCCAGATATTCACCAACTGGATTATTTGCCGATTCGCACTGGGCATGGTCCTCAAATCTTTATCAAAGACATCGGCCGGGTTGAGGACTCGCAAGATATTCTCGCTGGTTATGCCCTCTATAACGGGCGTCGAACTGTCTATCTGCCAGCAGTGAAAAGAGCTGACGCCTCCACTGTGTCAGTTGTGGACGCTCTACGTGCGGCCCTGCCTCGTATGCAAAACGTGCTGCCTAAAGGCGTGGAAATCAGCTATCAATTCGACCAGTCAAAATATGTGCGCGAGGCCATCAATGATGTTTTTCATGAAGGATTGCTTGGCACCATATTACCCGGCTTGATGATTTTAATTTTCTTGAGAGACTGGCGCTCCACGCTCATCGTCGTGACGACTATTCCGATGTCGTTGCTTACGGCGATTGTGGGATTGTCAATTTGTGGTCAGACAATAAACATCCAAACTTTGAGTGGACTGGCTCTGTCTATCGGCATTCTGGTGGATGAGGCAACTGTCTGTATTGAAAATATTCACAGCCATCTTTCTGAAGGCGCTCAGCTCAATCGCGCTGTTTTTGATGCCTGTGTGGAAACGATGGTGCCAAGACTCTTAGCCATGTTATCAGTTGTGGCTGTGTTCATTCCATCGTTTTTCATGGTTGGGATCACGCGCGAATTGTTCGTGCCACTGTCTCTGGCTGTTGGTTTCGCGATGGTGGCGTCGACAACTCTGTCTTCAACTCTTGTGCCGATTTTGGCGGTGTGGTTGCTGAAACCTGGACACAAAGAACATAAACGTGATTGGATCGATGCGCTAAAAGATGGACTGGCTGCTTTATTGCATGTCTTAATGCCAGTGCGCTTAATCGTTGCTCCAGTCTTTATTGTGTGCGCCTCTATCACTGTTTATATCCTGTACGAGTCGATTGGTACGCAACTGTTTCCCGCTTCGGCAAGCAGTCAGTTTCGTATTCGCATATCGGCCCCTACTGGAATGCGCGTGGAAGCGCTTGAAACAAGAGTGCTTAAAGCAATTGCAGATATAAAAGAAGAAGCTGGCGCAAGCAATGTGGAATCGACACTAGGCTACGCTGGGCAGCAACCCCCAATGTTTCCTATCAGCTCTGCGTTTTTGTGGACGAGTGGGCCCCATCAAGCAGTTCTTGATGTGCAATTAAACGAAAAAGCTCATATAAAAATGGCTCCTTTTGAAGACAGGCTGCGAGAGCGCTTTCGTAAAAATATTCCAGATACCAAATTCTCATTCGAACCAGGCGATCTGGTTAGCCAAATCATGAACCTGGGATCGCCGACTCCACTTTCGGTGCGAGTGTCGGGTCACGATTTAACCGAGAGCAAACTGTTTGCTTCCAAAATCCTCAAGGAAATGAGTGGAATTAAGTCACTGCGAGATTTGCAATGGGGACAGGCGCTCGACTATCCAACCGTGCACGTTGATATCGATCGCGAGCTTGCTGGACAGTTGGGCGTGACTCCAGAACAAATAGGCATGTCTTTGCAGCCAGCCATTTTTTCTAGCCGTTTTGTCAATCTCAGTTTATGGCGCGATCCCGAAAGTGGCTTCTCATATCAGTTACAGGTGCAGGTGCCGCAAGACCAAATTCATTCCAAGGCTGATATCGAAAACTTTCCCACTATGGACAGCACTCGCAAAGACGAAATGGATCACGATGATGGTCTAGAAGATAAGGACATCAATAAGAAATACCCTGGTAGCTTCACCCGTCGCAGGCAGCATCCTTTGATTTCTGATGTGGCCAAAGTGCAATATGGCACCACAGTTGGTGAGTACGATCGCTACAATATGATGCGTATGGTTTCCTTGACGGCTAATTTGGCTGGCGATGATTTAGGTGCTGCAGGCAAAGAAGTAAGAGCTGCCGTCACCCGTGCCGGTAAGCCTCCAGAGGGTGTTTTCGTCAATGTAACCGGTCAAGTGCCACTACTTGAAGATACGTTTTTCCATCTTTTATCTGGACTCGTGCTGGCTGTTGTCGTCATCACTTTGATGTTGCTTGCATATTTTCAGGAAGCCAGAGTCGTTTTGATTGTAATGTCGACCACGCCTGCAATTTTGCTCGGTGTTCTGACAAGCCTGACAATTACAGGTACTACCTTGAATATTCAATCTTTTATGGGCGCGATCATGTCTGTGGGCGTAGGCATTGCTAACGCCATCATGCTTGTGGTGTTCGCCGAAGACAGTAGGCGCAGCGGCATGAATGCGGAGGAAGCGGCTATTCATGGTGCTCAACACCGTATGCGACCTATTTTGATGACCTCTATTGCCATGGTCGCCGGCATGATTCCAATGGCTTTGTCGGGTGGTCAAAGTGCGCCTCTTGGACGAGCTGTCATAGGCGGTTTAACGATGTCGACCTTATCTGTGTTGACCTTATTGCCTCTCGTTTTTGCCATAATTCAGGCAAAGGCAGAACTTTTTCCACGTTCTCTCCATCCTGAAGATCACGGTCACTAAAAAGTATGAAGAATGCCATGCTCAACAAGACGAATATCATTACGGTCGCAGTGGTCGTGCTTTGCGCGGGAATTGCTTTCTTTTTCCTGTGGAAAAGGCATGAAGACGTTACCCCGGTTCTTCCAGAAGCAAAGCAAGAAGAAGCGCCGTTGCCGGTTGTGAAAGTAGCTTCGAGAACTTTATTCAGAGAAGATCAACTGCCTGGGGAAATTGACGCTTATCAGGACGTGCTGATTTATCCCAAGGTGCCTGGATTTATCAAATGGATTGGGGTTGACCGAGGCTCAGTAGTCAAAGAAGGTCAGCCGATGGTGAAGATGTATGCACCGGAATATCTGGCCAGGCGTAATGAAGCTCTGGCGAAGGTTTCGGCCGCGAAAGCTGAACTGGCTGCTGAAGAATCAAGGCTGCAAGATATCAAAGCAGATTTAAAAAGACGCCGAGCCAATTTGCTTGCGGACGAATCAACTTATCAACGGCTTTACACCGCTTCGCTCGTGCCTGGAGTGATTGCTGACAACGATGTGGTGCAGTGGTCGCAAGACGTCGAGGCTGATCGTCAGGACGTCAACACTGCAATCAAGCGGGTTAATGCTAAAGACCACGAAGTGTCGCAACGTCGTGAAGAAGTGGCAGCGGTGATCAAAGCAATGGAAAGTTTCTCTGATTTTGCTTCTTATTTGGAAATCAACGCACCATTTGATGGCTATGTGACTGAACGAAAGATGCACGTTGGTAGCTTTGTGGGACCAGATGGAACAGGCGCTTATCCACCTATTTGCCGCGTCAAAGAACTGGGATTATTGCGCATAATCGCCCCTGTGCCAGAAGTTGACGCAGCAGGCGTTGTCATTGGTTCGAAAGTGCAATTTTCAGTGTCGTCGTTTCCTGGCAGAAAGTTTGTAGGTAGCGTTGCCAGAATTAGCAACGATCTAGATAAAGACACGCGAACGATGCCAGTCGAACTGAACTATCTCAATCCGGATTATTCAATCTTGCCAGGTATGTTCTGCAAAGTTTATTGGCCAACCAGACGGCGCGAAAACTCGCTCTTTGTGCCAATTGATGCCGTTGTTTCTTCTCCTTTGAGCACCTTCGTTTGCAAGGTCAAAGACAAGGAAGTGGAATGGGTGAAAGTGCGCAAGGGCGAAATTATGAATGGGCAGGTAGAAGTCTTTGGTGATGTCCACGAAGGCGATTATGTGGCTGCCCAGGCAAGCGAAGAGTTGGTCAATCACTCGCATGTCAGGCCGGTCATCAGTCAGGCTGTGACGACCACAGAAACTCATATACAAAGCGATGCTGAAGCACAAAAGCGTTAGGCTAACGAACGCTTACTGCTTTTTTGAAATCAAGAATGGTGTTCGCGCGCTGTAGAGCAACATTGGCTTCGGCTGATTCGCCCAAACTATTGAGTACGCTTGCATAGTCTTGCAGGCAGGCTGCTAATAGTGGACTGTCGTTGCCGACACTAGCCTCGGTGCTGGCGATTGCCCATTTGTAGAAAGTGCGCGACTCCTGCAATTTGCCTTGATGAAAATAGAGATAGGCTAATTCGTTGAGTATTTTTGCTGTCTCGAAATTGTTCGGTCCCAGTGTACTTTGACTGTGAGCGAGGCTGCTGCGATAAAGATCTATGGCCCTGTCTAAATTTCCCAGACGATATTCAACAAACGCCTGCGAAGCGCAAGCGCTTATTGTGAGCAGATTGTCCTGACCATAAGCGTTTTGATAGATTGCGTAAGCACGCTTAATCAGCGGCTGGGCTTTGTCATACTGTTTCTGACGAATGTAGTATTGAGCCAGACCGTACAGATCATTGCCTACTGAGGGATGATCGGCTCCAAGTGCTTTGAGATCAACAGCAGTCATTCTCTCGTAATAATCCTGTCCCATCTCCGAGCGATTATTGTCTGCAATCGATTGGTTGAGGATTCTGTAGGAAGGAGCAAGGCTCGCGTCTGAGTACGGCTTGCTCAGTCCGCGCATGACGACGTCCGAGTCTTTATTTAATTGATTTTGGTGACTGGTTGCGGCGTCAGTGCTGCCGTGAAGCTGAAAATATGATTCATCTGCTGGTTTGACAGTAGGAGTTGGTGCTTCGACTGGATTCGATTGCTTGTCGCTTTTTTTGCCCTCTGCAAGGGCCCTATCTGAAGGCTTTAAGGTGGTGTCTTTGGAGTTGAGTATCTCTTTGTTGAAATCTTGCAAAAGTGACTTATCTGGATCTGCATCTTTGCTCAATAAATCTGAGTAATCATGCATTACAGCCTGAAGCTCTTCGCCAGCCTTGAGACTGGGATCTTTCATCAAAATAGAGATGGCTTGTTTATATTGACCGGCAGCGATCGTCTTGTTGCCCAAGCGAGAGTTTGCTCTGCCCAGAGCGTGCAAGGTCCCGGCGAAAGCGGGACTATACACGCCATAGTTACTTTGCGTGATTTTGAGAGCACGATGGTAATAGTTGATGGCTGCTGTGTGGTCGCCGGCTGCTTCTTGAATCGACCCCAGAGACATCAGGACAGAAGCCTTTTGCTTGCTGCTTTCAGGCTTCTTATCGAGACCATTGAGAATTTGCTGATAGAGTGCCTGGGCCTGAGCCGTTTTATTGCGCAGGGTGAGAACGTCTGCCAGTTTGGTTTGGCTTTGCTCAATTTCTGTTGCGTTCTTATCCTTGCGGGCATAGCTCAAAGCGAGATTGAAGTGTTGCTCGGCTTCGACAAGATTTTGATTGGCAAGAGCTTCCTCGCCTCGACCGTAGATATACTGCCAGTCCGGTTCAGCGGCAAAGGCAGGCAAGGCAAGATATGCGCAAGACAGACTTACGCCGATGAGGACGCTTTGTTTGAAATAGGCAGAAAAAATAATTGTGACCTCTGCGTTTGTTGCCAGCCTCTATTCTCGACTGAATCGAGGGTATTGGTCAACTCTAATGCTCTACACACTGCCTCCATGAACGGTTTCAAAGACGATGCCAATCACATCGAGGAGCATGTCGCTGCGTGTTTGAGCGATTCACATGAGATCCACGAAAGTGATTTATGCTCGAAGTAGGTTTCCAGGGAGTTGAAGATGCGGTTTCAACAAAGTTTGCCATCTACTTTGTTATTACTTTTAAGTATTTGCTTGCCCGCGTTTTCGGGCGACTCATTTGCCGAAGGTCAGAAACTTTACGCTCAAGGAAAATTTGCTCAGGCAGCCGGTCTTTTCAATTCCTATTTGATCGGGCATCCTGGCGACGCGACAGCTCAATATTATTTAGGCTGCAGTTATGTTGGATTGCGACGTAATGACGATGCCATCGAACATTATCAGCAGGCGATCAAATTGGCACCGATATCGACTGTTGCTGCTTACTGTCGTGATGAAGTGACAAAATTAAAGGCGCTAGGACCTGGCACGAACGATGTCATTCAGACTATAACAAGTGATCGTAACCCGGTCTCAGCTGCTGTTGCAGCCGCTGCAAAGCCGGTCGTCAAATCGGATGCTCTTGCTGCGGTGCACAGTGTCAATCGGCAGACAGATGAAAGAGAAAATGAGCTGCAGGTTGAGTATGCAGCAAAAATTAAGCAGGTGCAATTGGATGCTCAGGTGCAAATCAATCGATTGAATCAAGAGAAGCAAGAGGCCGTAAGCGAATTAGGACCAGCGATGCGAGGAAAGAATGGCATCTATTGGAGACCTGACACTGAGCCGGTCAATGAAATTTACCGTGGTCGAATTAATGACGTGAACAAAGAAACTGATCGAAAAATAGCTGACCTCAATCTCGAATGCAAAACGCGAATCGATAGATTGGAGCAATTTGCGGTTGAAGCCAGCCGCGCTTATAGCGGTCACGATGTGGTTGGCACATCCCGTACCAATCCAGCCTCGAGTAATTTGCATGTGCACAATTATGAAATCGAGGCGGACGTTTCTGGCAACCCCACTCCTTTGATTGCCAGTCCGGCTAAGCTGCCCGCTGCTAAAACGTCTGCTCATTGATGCCATTTGGTATGCCTGACATCGGCAAGCACCCCAGTTTCTATCTGTCGCATTTAATTTGCAGTGCAATATTCTGTTGTACTACCCTGTTGGTGCTACCCGTCCATGCCGAGCAAATTGAGCCTGGAATAAAAAAAGACAAAATGATTCAGGGAGCTGTCAGTCACAATGAAGTCATTGATGAGTTAACCAGGCTTGGTTTAAATTGCGGTGTTAGAACTGGCAAGGCGCCTATCCTGCAGGTGCTCGATGTGCATCTCGCAACTCCAGCATTCAACGCAGGCGTTGAAAAAGATGACCTGATTACTGGTATTGCAAGTGGTGATGGTTTTTATAGACTAAAAATCGATCGAAGTGGCAAAATTTATCAAGTTGAATTGCGCTCTGCGCGAGCCAGATTAGACAAGCAGCCCGTTCTTGCAGTCACCCAGCCGAAGATCCCTGTGCTTGATGTTAATCAAAAGCGGGGGCCTGTTTTAGATGTTAACGAAAGCTTGAACAAAGAGAATAATGAAAATCTGCAAAATTATGATGTTGAAGTGATAATTGATATTTCTGGATCAATGAATGAACACGACGGGACTGGCAATCTCAGTAAATTTGAATGGTGTCGAGAGCAAGTGCGCTCGCTTGCAGAGAAACTTTCTAAATACAATCGCACGGTCACTGTCACTGTTTTTCATGATGATTATAAAACCTACGAGAACTGCGATCCTTCTAAGATCATTGAAGTCTTTAGTGAAACTACTCCGTCAGGATGGACAGGACTTCTTGACCCACTCGAAGCCCGCCTGAATGTTGGTTTGTACGGGCATCCGCCGGGAGGGCGCCCGCTCCTAATTGCGATACTGCATGATGGCTTACCGAATATACCCCGTGATACTAAAACAGTTGATCAAGCAATTGTCTCCTTCACCAACAAATTACAGTCTCCAAATCAAGTGCGTCTGACATTCTTGCAAATTGGTGATACGTACGACGGTCGGGATTTCTGTAAGAATCTTGACGACAATTTGGTAAATGAAGGCGCACAATTCGATATTGTTGATACTAAAACATTTGCCGAGCTCAAACAAATTGGTTTGACTAAAGCGATTATCGACGCTCTTCTGGAGTCTCTGGACGACAAGATGCCTGGCCGAGCATATAAACCAAATACGAAGGCACCATCGGCTAGCAGCGCAAATAGCGCAAACAGTGCCGGCCCACAAAAAAGAAAAGAATTAGACGATGATGCCGCGAGAATGCGCCAGACGCGCTACCAGATGGAAAAAGAATTGTTAGGACCGTGACTATCGTTTTATTGTGGTCAATTTTGAATAGTTTGTCCAATCAAAAGGCGGCATCAGTCAAACTGATACCGCCTCTTTTCTCGCTAAAGCGAATGTCTACTTGATTTGAATTGTGTTAGTTGATTTTTCCTCGTCGCCATCCTTCATGACAGTGACGATTACTGGCAATTCGTTAGCTTTGAAATCCTTAGGAACATCGAACTTCCAGCTGGTATTGCCTTCTTTATCTGCGTCTTTGTCCATCAATTTGAGTGCTTGAGTCATGCCAGCATCTTGAGCTTCGATTTTGCACTTAGCTTTAGCTGCTGTGTGCACTTTGACGGTCACAGTTTCACCTTTGGTTGCGTCCTTAGGCAAGGTGACATCGACTCCTACTTTAGCCAATCCTGGCAAAATGGTAGTCACACAAAGTGCCACGGTCGTAAAAAGGCTCTTAAAAGACATATTGCTCATCTCCTTTTAGTTGCAATGCTTTTAGTTGGAAAAGAGAAATTTTCCAGTTCGTAAGAAGTGTCTTGAAGAGCACTTGTTCCCAGGTTAAGCAGTTTTTACCGCCTGGCAGCCTCTTTCGGGCGTCTCACGCCTTCTGACTATCGCTTAGACAAGTAGTAGGTAGAGATTGCGTCTGCAACTAATTCATGTCCACGCGGACTGAGATGAGCCAGCAATATTATTGGTTTCGAGGTTTCTTTTTCAGCTGCATAAAATTTGGTGCTCAGATTGAGCGTTTCAAAGCCGTCTTTTTTGCCGAGCTTTTGCAGTTCTTCGATTTTCTTGCTGAAGTCGAGGCGAGAGCTGATTGGTTTTTCAAGTGCTGGCACAAACGCAATCAGAAGCTTGATGTTATGACGATGACATTCTTCGTTCAACAACTCAATTAGCTTTTGAGTTAATAGCCACTGTTGGGGTGCATCATATTGTGACGGCGCAACTTGAACATCGTTTAAAAGGTGTGCGTCTTTCAGAAGTCTCTGTCTGTCTGCATTCGTGCTCTGTTCCTCCCGGTTTGATTTTGCAGCGATTGCTCGTTTAAAGTCGGGACTCAGGTTGCATAAAATCTTCTGAGTGCCTTTGCTTATTTTCGTGCAGAGTTCGGTGACGCGCTTGTAGAGTGCTTCATTTTTTAGACTGCTGTGTGTTTGTAAAAGACACTGCCAGATGTGACTGTTCCGCCTTCCCCAATCAAAAAATGTTAGAGGGGCTGCCGAGGAACTATGTCGCCAGGTATCAAATTCCTGGTAGCGAATTTGTGGCGCATTTGCATCATTTAAAGTAAATGTTGGCTGCAACGACCATTTGGAGCCATCCGGGCTGTTTTCTGTTTCGTCACCCTGGTGGTACATCAAGATGACCTGGTCTGGTTGGTAGCGACGTACATCCCTGACAAATTGCAAATACTCGTGCCCTGTACCGAATCCTCCTACACCAAAATTGATCACTTCAAAGTTTTGAGTGGACTTTGCATTTAATTTGCTTTCCAGTACTCTTGCAAATCGCTCCTTAATCGGCAACTGCAAGGCCTCTGTAATTGAGTCGCCAAGAATGGCGATGCGAACGGTGCCAGGCGTTTTCGTGAAACCGTGTTCTGTGTCAGTGAGTCCCGACGAATTTATTTTGTCAATTCCTAAAGATTCGGAGCGGTCTGTGACAAGTTTATTCTCTAAATGAGCGAAGCCGATTGCGGGGTCCACTTTCAAATATTCCTGCTCTCCAATGTGATTAAGCGCAAGAAAACCCTCGATGAGAAGCAGCATAACACCAAAACTAAAAAAGCCATAGATGGTTGCCTTCAAAACTCTGCCGAGAGCGAATGCGATGCGTTTGGGCTTTACAGGCTGTGTTGTTTCAAGCGCAGTTTGATGCGTCAAACTCTTGCTTGTGGTGCTTATTGGTGGCATCGAAATAGGCATCAGAATTGGAAGTAAATAAACGGAGCCGCTTTTTTGCTAGCCAGGCACAGGATGAGCAGGGCGTAAGCTGCATAACCAGGCAACAAAATCACAGGCGTTGGCTTGATTTTTAACCACCAGTGCTGACCAAAATTTGTATTTGTCGAGAGATGTTGGTGCAGTGATGTAAGACCATGAAACAGAGCATACAGGGAGAACGCAGCGGGCAATGTTGAGGCTATAAATGCCTGCACGAGAAATCCGCTTTCAAAGCACGGTGCTGCCGCGACAAACATGTGTTTATAAAAGCTCAGCGCGTTTTCAAAGGTATCTGCTCTAAATAGAATCCATCCCAGAATCACAAACACAAACGTGAAAAGTCCTGTTGCTAATGATTTCAAACCAATTGTTGGCGTTGTATTTGAGTTTGGCGAAACTGTCTCTGCAGGCGCTGGAAAGAGTTTTCTGAAAGTATGATTGACGATTAAACCTATGCCGTGAAATGCTCCCCAGATGACAAAGTGCCAAGAGGCACCATGCCAGAGTCCGCCTAGAAGCATTGTGATGAGAAGATTGCGGTTGCGAGCGAAAGTGCCACCTCTTGAGCCTCCTAGCGGCTTGTAGAGATAGTCTCGTAGCCACGACGATAGACTCATATGCCACCGTCTCCAGAAGTCTATGAGGCTCACCGAGAAATAAGGCTTGTTGAAATTCTCTGGCAAATTTATGCCGAGCAACATCGCGCTGCCGCGTCCAATGTCTGTATAGCCAGAAAAGTCGTAGTAAATTTCAAACGTAAAAGCAAGAGCCGCAATCCAGGCATCGACAGGAGCCAGATATTGAATGGATGAAAACCCTTTCTCCACAATCGGCACCAGATTGTCTCCTAGAGCCACTTTCTTGAATAAGCCTTCCAGTATGAGATTTATCCCCTGTAGAAACATTGGTGATGAAAAACTACGCATGTGCAAAATTTGCGTATCGAAATCTTCAAAACGTTTGATTGGTCCAGCGATTTGCGACGGGAAAAATGCGGCAAAGAGTGCAAAGCGTATCGGGCTATCGATGGGTTTCTGTCCAGAATAGATATCGCCCAGATAGTGAACAAATTCAAAAACGAAAAACGAAATCGCTAGAGGAACGATGATTTGTAGCGGCAGAGAGAGCTGGGCGGTGTTGTGTGGAACGGTTCGCAACAGAGAAGAACAACAATCGACAAGAAAATTGGTGTATTTGAAGAATAGGAGACAGCCGAGATTAAGGACCAAACCAAGACCGAATAAGAATTTCCGCTTGGCTGATTGACCTTTTGCTTTATCTATGGACCGACCCAGAAGATAATTCAGGGTCGTCAGCGCCGCCAGCAGCAGACAATAGGGCGCGTACCAGCTCATGTAAAAGTAATAGCTTGCGCACAGCAAAATCAATGGGCGAAAGCGTTTGCCACTCAACCAGAAGCAGGTGACGACAGCAGGTAGGAACAATAGATATTGCAGGCTATTGAAAAGCATAGGCGATTCGTAAATTTTGCTTCTTGGCTTGCTAATACTATCATTACAAATATGTGCTTTACCCTTGTGGAATCGAAGAGCCGCGCGCTTTTACATTTATATTTTCTAGGCTGCCATGAACAAAGTCTCAGCTCCGAAATGGAGCTGAGACTTGATGTCTATTTTTCAGTTTTTTGAAAAATGGTCGGGACGACAGGATTTGAACCTGCGACCTATTGGTCCCAAACCAACCGCGCTACCAAGCTGCGCTACGTCCCGGACTTCAGCTAATATACCACGCAGATCAAAATTGCAGCCAAACTATAGATTCATCATGAAGAGAGATTCGCTACAAAAGCACTTTGTTTTACTTTTTTAAGGAACGAATTGTGGGGTATCTTGAGACTGTTCGACGGCGTTTTTGTTGATGTAAGCCGTTTGTCCGCTGGATAATTGCACTTTCAGTTTGCCGTTCTTTTCACTGCCGAGCACAACCAGACGGTCGCCAGGCTTGGAAGAACCGATACTTTTTTCGTGGTCGTCAGTCAAGCCTTCAACTTTATGGACTGTGATAGTTTCGTAGGCGTCAGGCGTTTTGTAGTCGACCAGACCGCCGTAAATGAAGCCTGTTTGACCGTTTGCCTTGATTTTATACCAGCCGTTGCTCTTGCCGATAATAGTCAACTTGGCTCCACGAGCGATTGTTGTAAGCAGTTTGAAATTAGGACCAGGACCACTGCGAACTCTCACCTGTGAAGCGTCAATTTGACTGTGGACGCTTGCGGCTACTCCAGTTTGTTTGTCTTCAGAAACAGCCGTTTGATCGCTTGCACTGTCTTCTTTTGATTGTTTTTTATCTTTTGCGGTTTCTTTGTCGGTTTTTTCTTTATCGGCAGCACCAGATTCAGTACCAGTTGATGACTGCGTCATCGAAACTTTTTCAGCTTTATCTGTTTTGTCTTTTGTCGATTCCAGCACCGCTTTGAGCTTCTCTTTGCTCTCTTTGAGCTCTTTGTCTGACAGAGTACCGGTTGTTAGCGGACTCATGTCTGCAGCTGCACCGGAAGTGGTGGTAGTCGATGTTGTGGTCGCAGTGGAGGTCGTAGACGTTGTTGATGTTAGTTCCGTGATAGGAGCGGCCTGTCCAGTAGGCGGGGTAGTCGTCGATTGACTATTAACTAGAGCGGTAGCTTCTGCTTGCGGCGTTAATTTGACGTCGCTCACGCTCCAGGCACCAGATGCGCCCTGACTGAGTTGAACTGTGAAGCTTTCCGCTTTAGAAGCTAGCAAATATTCGTTTTTAGCTCCTGTGGCTGCCGAAGCTGCTTTGCTTTTTCCATGCCTGTGCCGACTCGGCGCCGGTTGTGGTGCTTCAGGGGCTGCAGTCCCTGACAGTCTGAGAATTTTGAATTCAGGTAGAGTAGCTAACGGAGTTTTGCGAGAATTGACATAGGCTGTGCCGTTTTCGCCGAGGATATCTTTGTAGCGTCCAGCTTGTGCAGGCGTGGCAATGCATTTTGCAACCGCATAAAGAGCGCTTAGTTGACTTCTGTTTGTATTTGGTTGGGCTTCATATTTGCCGTTCTGCCAGCGCATCGTGCCGTGTACTGAATCATCGGCAAGGCCCTGTGGCAGAGGACTGCCTGCGTCAAATAACTTCTCTCCTGCACCGAGCGAATAAAATGAATAATCAAGATTGATATCTTTGTTGTTTTTCGCAAAAGCGGCAACACCGTCGGCTTTGACTTCGGGAATTGTCTTTGCGGTTTGATCGACAGTATCGTCTGGTAAAAGTGCGTAGGCGCGAACTAGCGGCTTATGTACGCCCTGACCGGCCGTGTGACCAAGAATTACGAGCACTGGCGCTGATGAATCAGTAATAACTCTGGCTGTGTCGAAAACCTCCATCCCAGGCAGTGGAGTTACTTTCACGGTCGAACCGTTTTTTAGAAGCAAATAATCGTTAGCCTGCAACATTGTGTCCACTTCGACTATGGACAATCCACGCGGAAGATCGAAAACATGAACTTCAAAGGCCGACTCAGATAGTCCGTCCTGCAGCTTCTTCGTTAATTGAGCTGTAGGCAATGAGCCATTTTGCTTCAAAAAATTCTTCAAAGCTTCGTCTAATTCTGCAGTTGCTTTTTTTGCATCATTGGCGTCGGTTGGACCTTGTGCCACTCGTTTAGCAATTGAAGCCAGCGCGCGATTAGGATCTGTCAGAATTGGCACTACAGATGCCGCTATGACACCAAGAATGATTAAACCACCAGCGACGGCGGCGCCTATCTTGACACTTTTCGGAATTGGTTTTGCTTGAAATTTGTGCCCACAAGAGCGGCACTCCTTGGCTGCAACCGAATTTCTTTCATGACATTCTGAACAACGCATTTTAAGTCTTTAGACCGTTTGTCGAGCTTTTCTAAAAAAGGATTGCGGCGAAGTATTTGACTAAGCTAAGCACATACGATACTTCTAGCGCCCTGCGACCTTCAATACATGAGCTTCGCATCATCGTCGGCTTGAACATTTTTCTTTTAGAAAGGCGTGACTGGTTCCCCTGTCTCAATGTTTGACCCTGTAATCGTTATAATAACTCGCCATAAACATTTAGTAACCATATTGGTTTTAAATAGCAGACTGTAGCAAGAGGCCGTCAAATTGAACGTCAAAATCGACGATAGTAAGAGTCGCTCGGAGCTGATTGAAATAGCGCGCCTGTGCTATGAAAAGGGCTATATATGCGGGCTTGAGGGGAATTTCAGCGTGCGTTTGGCTGACGACCTCGTCCTGACAACGCCTAGAGGTTCGTGTAAAGGGCGTCTTAATGAAAGCGACCTGGTCCTTACCGACATGTCAGGAGAACCGGTTTCAGGCGGTCAACCATCAACAGAATTGAAGATGCATCTGATGGTCTATCGTCATCGTCCAGACATTAAAGCGGTGGTACATGCCCATCCGGTTACCGCCCTTGGTTTGACTGTAGCTGGTGTCAGTCTCGCTGCCCCAATTCTGCCCGAAATTATCTGTTCGATTGGCAACATCCCAACTGCACCGTATGCGACACCAAGTACCGATGAAATACCAAACAGCATCGTTCCGTTCTTAAAAGATCACGATGCTATGATGCTGGATCATCACGGAGCTCTCGTGTATGGTTCTGACCTTTACGATGCCTTCTATAAACTAGAAACTGTCGAACATTTCGCTCAAACTCTTGTGGTGGCATATCAGGTCGGACGGCCAATAGAGCTGACGTCTGCACAAGTGTCCAGACTGCACGAAATCAAGTCAATTTATCAAACAGTTCCGTCTGTGACTAATTAAGACTCCAAGTACGAGGTTTGACTAGTGACTGAATCCAATACCATAAAGTCATCAAAGGAAACGAAACCCGAGCCTCTACATCCAGAAGAAGTGGTGACATCGGTGTATCTGATTCGGCATGGTCACACCGAGGCCACAGAACAAGGAATGCTTTATACCGACCCAGAAGTAGCCCTGACGGAATCCGGTCGGCTGCAGGCTGCAAAAGCAGGTCAGTGGTTGATGATGGTAAAGCCAGAAGTGCTTTTATCCAGCACCTCGAAGCGAGTTTGGGCTTCAGCTGAAATTATTGGCGAAGCAATAGGCTTGCCACCAAATAAAGTGCATGACTTAAACGAATGGAATGTCGGTAGCTGGGACGGTCGAAAATATATTGACATTAAAGCAACAGATCCAGAGTTGTATAAAGCCTGGTCTTTAGATCCGGTTAAGAATCGTCCGCCTGGCGGAGAATCAATAGCTGACGTGGTCGAGCGCGTTGGAACGAGGCTTGAAGAACTGATTGCCGAACACCCAGGAAAAAAGATTGCGCTCGTTAGTCACGCCGGCATCATTAGAGCTTTAATTGTCAGAGCCTTGGGAATGCCTGTAGAGAATTTCTGGCGCGTCAATATACCAACAGGCAGCATCACTAAAATTGATTTCAGTGCTAATTTCGCCACCATGCACATGATGGCGATTCGTCCCTAAATTACTTAAGAATTGGGTAGTTGAAGTGTAATCCGAAAAGATGCTCCGGATGGCGAAATAGAAATTCCGCAATACCTATTGGTCCTATCGGTTGTTCCACACCACATTCTTGAGTGCGCGCATACCACTGTTGAAATATCGCTGTAACTAGAATCGCTAAAAGTATTCGCATTGTGCACCTCTTTAAGTCATCACCACAACTATTAAACGCTGCGCGGGGTGAGATAAATGAGGCGTGCCACACTTTAAATAGTGTTGATTCGTTCTCGTTGCTCTTTCGTATCCTGCAGCGTAAGTGATTCAAACGGAGCCGTGAGCAACCTCAGTGGGCGCTTTCTGGCTTCGCATTTGAGCGTTTGCGAATGATTTCGACTAGATTTTCTCGTTGTTTGGACGTGAGTATCTTTCGAATACTAATTAGTGTTCGAGTTTTCTCCGTACCCATTTCTGATTGCAGTGCATTTATTTTCTCTTGCACAGCGAGAATCTTCGTTTCGTCTAGTTCCGCTTGAGTGGTAAAGCCATGCATCTCCTTAAAGAGTGCAAACAATTCTGTTGCTTTACTCGCGTTCTGTTTTTCTAGATTTTTGCGCAGCTCGCGTATTTTGTCGGCTTGCTCGGCGCTTGCGCCCGCTTGAATATAGATAGCAGCTGGGTCGCTAGCTGCTGCGTGTGCCTTTGTGTCGCTTTCAGCTCCGGTTTTAGCTGGTGATAAGCTTTGTGATTGCCGCACCAGATCTCGCATTTCAGAGGATTGATTATCTGAGAATGCTGGCCATACCGTCGAAAAACTCCCCATCGCAGCTGCGATGGCTACAACTGCAAGCGGTTTCAAATAGTAAGACTGCTTCAATTTCTGCACCTGGTTTAACAATGACGTCGTTATCCAGGCTATTGTACGGTCTTTACTTCAGTCTATGCCCATATGTATGAAGGGCGCCCAGGCGTGAGCAGACTGCCCTTCAGCGATGGCTTTGATTTGTGCCGATTGCAGCGAGTGCGCAACATTTAATTTGTGACTGCCATCGATATTCTTTGCAGTCGACGACGCTGACAACTCTTGATGGAAGTGTTGCATGAAGGCTGACGTCGATTTGTCGGCTACCTCCCACAAACTGAGCACTAAATTTGGCATTCCAGCATACATTAGAGCGCGCGTCAGTCCCAGGATTTCACCACCGGCGGTGACGGCATTCACTCCAGTCTGACAAGCTGATAGCACTAATAATTGTCCACAATTTGTGCGCAATGTTCCTGTTTTCAAAATTGATGCGGCCGTGAGCACCGATCCATCACCCAACACAAGTCCAGAGGCTAGCGGTTCTTCCGAGTTAAAAATGGCATGACCGGCAAAATGGACAATCGGGTAGGATTTAAATAATTCATGAAGACTCTCAGTAACTTCTTCGTTTTTAACAAGTTTGGAATTTGGAAATTTATTTTCGCTGATTGCAAATATGTTTTCTGCTTCTTCAAGTGTGTACGCGAGATCGTCTAGACCTGCAGCTGAGCGCAGACGCGAGTTGAGCGAGAATCCGCCTGAGCGTGTCGCTGAATAATCGCTGACTGCAGAGACCAGGCAACGCGATTCTTGTGGGTCATTGTCGCCAATTTTTGTCATTACCGGAATCAGACTGGTTGTCGGTAGATAGCACAGCGCGAAGCGTTCGCATAGATATTTTTGTCCATTGTGAAGTGCCGCAAATGGCAGATGAAAAAGTGAATTGTGTGGTGCAATAATGAGCTTGTTGATACCAGCTGGTAAGTCTGCTAGCAAGGGCTCAATCAGAGTTTTATAAAGACGACGTGAAAGACTAAGCGGCACATCAAAGCCTTCTGCCGAGCACATCTCAATAAAAGACTGCAAATCTTGAGAAAGTTTATCTAGAGCCTCTTTGTCCTGGATGAATTCAATGACGGGTTCATTTGAGTCTTTGCAAAATAATGCACTGAGCAGGTAATTATCTGTCCAGAAAAGTTCTATAATCGCAGTGTTTGTGTCGATCGCTCCGCGTAATTCGTTTACAGTCGAAGAGCTTGTAGAAATAAGGCTTGCATAATTGGGATGACGCTTCTTTAAACTATCTACGACTGCATGCCATTCTTTGTAGATGCTATCAGCACTCTTCTGAGCAACATTCATGCCCCGATGACTATCTGTTTGTGGCGGCTGATTTTGTTCGTCATTGCTGTTGGCATCGTCCGTGGTGTCAAGATCGCTTGTGCTGAGACGTTTCTCCAGCGTCGTAATCTGCCGGCGCAGCTCTATTTCACGAGCAATCAAAGCCTTTAGAGCATCATCAGCATTTACACCAGCTAGTTCTGAAATATCAATTGGAGAATTGCTCAAGAGATCGAGAAGTGCTCGCGACTTTGCCTGTCCGACAAACTCCAGAGCCTCGACTCGTTTGTTCATGGAAATGCAGATTTGCACCATGTCTGAATAAAGTGCCTGACCGCGATTGGCAAAAGTGGTTTTAATTTCATCGCCTTTGATGCTCGCCCTTTGTTCGTCAAATAGGGCGATGGCGCGACCGAAGTGTTCAAAAGCCGGTTGCAACTGTCCAAGCGTGCGATAAACTCGGCCAATGTTCGACAAGTAAATGCGAGTACCCTGACGGTCTCCTAATTCGTTGCTGATCGTCAGGGCTTCTTCATAGGCTTCTTTAGCCGCTTCAACGCTGCCGTTTTTCATCAGGCAGTCGCCTAAACTATCGAGATTTGCTGCTTGAGCGAATTTGTCATTGAAAGAGGTGGCGCTTGCTATGGCTTTGCGACAGTAGTCTTCAGCTTTGTCCACTTCACCAAGCTTTAAATAAGCGATGCCGACATTCCCCAGCCAGATACCTTCTTTGTGTTTGTCTGCACTGTTTTGACTCAAATTCAAAGCGCGTTGATAATAAGCGATTGATTCTTGCAGTCTGTCTTGTTCAGCGCATAAATTGCCGAGACTGCCCAGGCAATTGATTTGCGATGCAAGATCAAATATTTCTTCAGCTTTCTTTGAAGCTTGCTGGAAGTTGCTTTCTGCTTCTTTCCACAGTCCAAGCTCCGCGCAGGCAAGACCCATGCTTCCTAGCCAGGCTATAGCGCTTTCATTGCCGGATGAAACAGCCAGTGCTTTGGTCAGCCATTCGAGCGCTTGTTCGAGCCAGCCTCTTTCTAGATAGAGATTTCCCAGATTTCCGCAGGCCAGTTCAATGGCTTCCTCATCGCCGCTAGCAACGGCCGATCGCGCTCCTTTTTCAAACTGCTCAATGGCGATATCGAGGTTGCCACTATCGCGGTTTTGTTCGGCTAACAAAAGGCGAGCCTGAGTTTCGATGCTGTGTAAGCTGTTTGCAGCTGCCATTTCGGCAGCGCACGCAAGATCAAGAGCCGCTTGAGACCAGTTTTTTTGATACTGGCGAGTCATACCGAGATAGGTCATGCAAACTGATTCTGCGCGACAGTCTTTAATGTCTCGCGCTAACTGCACGGCATCCTGATATTGCACTGCTGCGTCGTCAAAATTTCCATCTTGAAGAGAATGCCAGGCGCGATCAGCAAGAGCCTCGATGAGAACTCGGGTTTCGTCTGGATCGGTCGAGATTGTTTTCATTCTTGCCGCGGATAAATATAGGGGACTTGTCTATATTTATCCCAAAGTTCAGCTTTTTGGACATGAACTAAGGAAGCGTTTTTTGTCAGTTCGCAGTGTTATATGGAGCGTACAAAGAAATTTTCAATTCTGGTTTGTGAGCCTGAGCAATGAGCGGTTTGCTTTGCGTCTTGCTCTGTGGTTTGGCTGCAATCATTGTCGCTCTGCTTTTCGCAGCGGCATGAATAGGCGCAGCGAAACCTCTAGAGTGCATATGTGACTGAAAGCCACTGGAGGCAAGATGACTTGAGGGACCAGCTTTTGCGGTGGGCATGCTGCCGTGCCATGAACCAAAGAACGATGGTGGAGCATTGACTTTGCGTGGGGCATTCACCGTCGGCGCAGCGCCGGCTGGCGGTGCACCTTTGGCTCCCAATAGCTGTTTCAAAGATTGTTCAGGCAAAAGATTGAGAGGAAATGGCGGTGGTCCCGCAGTTCCCTGTCTGGGGGCCGCTTGTTCTTCGAAGCTTGCCGGATTTATGGTTTTGACCATGTTGCTGATTTGAGCTTGTTCTTCTGCAGATCTCACTTCAGGAGCGACAACTTGCAAGTTTTTTGTATTAGCCATCCACGCCGGTGATGATGGTGATGCGCCGTTACCGGCATTATCTTGTGCGTTAGCTTCATTTGCTTGAGCCTGAGCGTCAAGGCTGGCGCGCATCTGTTCTAACTTGCTGTCAGCCGATGGCATCTGTTTTTTGAATTGTTGTTTGATCTGTCGCGCCACTGCCTGCATTTGACCTGGCATTAAGCGGGGCGCCGAAGTCGTGTTCATGTACGGTGTGCCTTCAACGTAGCTTGGTTGACCGTAAGGTGCAACGTTATTGCGCATGGTTGGGCGGATTGTCTCGGTGACTTGTCCATTGAGAGAAGAGAGTTGTTCTTGAGCCATTGTTGGCTGTTGCATTTGCAAAGACGATTGAACTAAATCCTTTTTGCTTGGTAATTTTCGACCGGGGATAAAGGCTCTCATTTTGACGCCGTTGATCTGGTCTGCCTTGGCGATGGCAGTTGTGCCGGTGTTCGAAAGTTTACGCTGAATAATTGGTGTTATCGGTGTTTGAGTTTGGCTCTGGCTTGATGTAGCGCTCAAAGACGAAATATTCTTTTTCATCCACTCTGCGTGGCTGTTGCTTGTTTCGTCAGCTGCTTGAGCCGATCCTTGAAGGGCTAGGGGCAAGGTCGCTGCGATGTTAACGGTCAAAAGAAATGCCGATAGTTTCATCTAATTTCCTGCCTGGGGTTTCCCGAACGCCTTTTTGTCTGCTCGATTGGCTGACTCAGATAGCATAGGCGAGAGCATCGCGTCGGTCACTGGGAAAACTACGCAAAAAACGAGCAGTTTCGATGAATTCTGAATCGAAAAAGCAAAATTTTGATTGATGGAAATCTTGACAAGTCGCGGCTCAGGGAGCGCTTTCTCAAAAAAAATTAAGGGCTATTCCCAGACCAGCCTGTAACCGACTCCGCGCACGGTCAAAATGTGCTTCGGTTGGCTAGGATTTTCTTCCAATTTCTCGCGCAAATAGCGGATGTGAACGTCTACAGTGCGGCTTTCGCCAAGGAAATCTGAGCCCCACACTTGAGCGAATAATTGATCTCTCGTGAAAACGCGGTTGGGGTGCTTGGCCATTGCCGCCAGCAGTTCGAATTCTTTGAATGTCAGCTCGATTTGATTGCCGCCTACAAGGACGGTGCGGCTATCGATGTCTATTGAAAGATTGCCGAGCTTAATACCGCGGGCTTGGGTCTGAGCGGTTGGACTTTCGCGCAAATGAGCTTTGACGCGGGCAACTAGCTCTCTCAGGCGCACAGGCTTCGATATATAGTCATTGGCGCCGAGTTCCAGCCCAACTACTGTATCTATTTCGGAAGTGCGGGCAGTCAGCATTAAAATTGGTGTTTTGCGATCAGCTGCGCGCACGCGTCTGCACACTTCATAGCCGTCGAGACCGGGCATCATCAGATCCAGAATGATCAGGTCTGGCTTTTCAGCTTCAATCAGCTGAATCGCTTTCGTGCCGTCGTGCGCCATGAGGGTCGAGAAACCTTCCTGGTTGAGGACATACTGGATGGAGTTGGCGATATCGACTTCGTCGTCAACAATGAGTAACTTTTTCATTTTCTCAGCGATGTTTGGATGGGGACCCGATGAGGTCAGCTTTGCAATTCGTCTTCATAGTATCATCGACAGTAAATTGATGAGAGAGAAAGTTCCTCACAAATCTAGAATTTGTGGTCAACTCGCTCTAGAATTGGGACCTAGCGCTGTACATAATTTTTGCAATGCCTAATGGATCGCCTCGCTTGGCTCAAACCAAGTTCTATTTGCTGATAACCGCGCTGATTGTTCTATCAGCCGATGTCTTTGGTATATATCAGGACGTATTTGCAAAGAGCGCGCCCGTCACAGCTCAGCCTAAAGTTACTTATGCGCCCTGTTATCCATATCCGCCTGACATGGTCTATCCCATTAGAATCGGCTTAGCGACTCGTGTTCCTAGTTGTCACTTTGCGCTCTGGGCTGATGGCGCAGCTTTTGCTGGCACAACCGTTATCTGTACGCTCAAGCCAAATGTTATCTATACGGTCACGCCTGGTCGTCTGACTGAATATGCCACCGGCAAGGTAACAGTATTGCCAACGGATCAAAGAATCAGTATTGCCGCAAACGATTATCGTGCTTGGGCTGCAAACCGTTGGTATCGCGGATCGCTAGAGCTGGCTTTCGTTGGCAATAGAGTCACGGTCATCAATCTTCTCGACCTCGAGAATTATTTAAGAGGTGTTGTGCCCTCGGAAATGCCGTCGAGCTGGCACATTGAGGCTCTAAAATCGCAAGCGGTGGCCGCTCGCAGTTATGCCGCTGTGCATATGGGTGATAATTCGAAGTGGCGAAGTGAAGGGTTTGATCTCGTCCCTGATGTGCGCGATCAAGCGTATAAAGGGCTCGCAGCAGAAGCTCGTTCGACAAATCTCGCTGTTGATTCTACTCGCGCGCTTGTCCTCAAAGACGCTAATAAGCTCAAAGCTGGATTCTATCGTGCCACCGTTGGTGATGCCGAAGAGAATCTTAATATGCGTCACAAAGTAGTTGCAGACGCCACTCTCGAGAGCTTGACTGGAGTAACTGGAATTGTAGGCTGCACTGTCAAACAATGGGATGGAAAGCAGAATGCCCTTTCCATTCAAGTTATGGGCAAGAAAAAGACTCGCGAAGTGTCTGGCATTGCACTTGCTCAACGACTGGGTTTATCTACAGCAGGCATACTAGACGTGTCGCCTAATGGCAATGACTGGATGTTCACTTATCGTGGACCGGGAAATGGCTCACGAGGTTTAAGTCAGCATGGAGCAAACACACTTGCGCAAAACGGCTGGAATTTTATGCAAATATTGGGTCAATATTATCAAGATAATAATGGCAATCTGGCAATTGATTATCTAGACAAATACAAAGTCATTCGCGCTCATTATGTCTACGCCAAGCGCCAGGCTGCTTTGCGAAAGGCAAGCGCAGAACAAGAAGAAGACGACGACAAAGCTAAAGAGTAGATTCTCCAACAACGAGTGACAATAAAATGAGCGGACGACGTACGCAAGATTTCTCACAAGATGATTCAACTCAATATGAAGGTGGCGAGCAATTGACGTCACACAGCAGCTTTATGGATCGCCAGGCGCGAGAAAATGCCGAGCCTGCACTAAAGAAATTTCCAGTTATTGTTTTGCTTTCAATACTGGGAGTCGGAGCACTAGTCGGACTTTTCTTTCTCGTGCAATTTTTGATGACCTACCCGCAAACATCGGCGGCGAAGAATGTGCAGCTGACTTTGGTTAATCCAAAAATTGAGGCTGGTACTGCATTTGTGGACGTTCAAGTGGTGAATGATAACAACGCTTCGGTCAAGCAAATGACGATGCATTACACCATTACCGGTGCCAGTGGCGGCACTATATCTGATGGCGATATTTCGCTCGATCAACTTGTTGCAGCCGGTTCGAAAGCAGTGATACCACATGTGAAATTGGGCGCTATTTCAGAAGCACCAAAGAGCCTGCATGCTGACGTCACCCAGGCTTTTTGCCCCTGAGATTTAAGTTTTCGCCGGTCGCTTAGGATGCAGAAATTGCCGACTGACGACGGACCGGAGTGATATCAGGAATGGTTTTGGAGAAATTGACGCGACTTGGTTCGGGCCGATAAATCTGCTGTGGCTGTGGGTACAGCTCGTCGAGTTTTTTAGCTAGTGAACTGACTGTGGCTGTATTTTTGCCATAGACTTTTTCGTAGATATTCAAAGTACGACGATAGAAAGGCTCGCCGTCGTCTGCTCTATCCATACGCGTGTACAAATCGGCAAGCTTGAGCAATGCCGAAGCAACACTCAATCCTTCTGGTCCATGAATTTCTTCCATAATGCGCAATTGTCTGGTCATGACGAACGCGGCCAGGTCAAAACGATTTTCCGCCTGATAAACCATGGCCAGATCTTGCAATGTGCTGCTGATCTCGACGGCGTAGGCGCCGTAGTGAATTTCTTCGATAGTCAAAGCTCTCAGTAAAACTGGCTCTGCTGATGCAAAATCTTGAGCTTTGACATAACACTCTGCCAATCTCTTGAATGAAAAAACTAAAGCTAGATGTTCCGTACCGAGCGCTTCTTCTTGCAAGCTAATTAAAAATCTATAGAGGGATTCAGCTTGGGCGCCTTTGCCAGTATGTTCAAAAATATTTGCTAGTTGGTCAATGGAGCGCACTAGTAGTGAGTCTTCAGGGCGTCTGTACCGTGCTCTGATTTCAACCAGTCTTTTGACGATTGGCTCGGCCTCAACAAATTTGTTGCGATTGCAATAAAACCAGGCTAATTCTTCTAAATTGCGCTCGATTTCTTCAGCGTTGTGTGTGAAGGTGCTTTTTTCGGCGAGCTCAAGAGCTAGGACAAAGAGCTTCTCGGCTTCCTGGCAGCGGCCTTGCTCTAGATATTGCTGTGCTAATTTTGAATAGTTGCTGCTGTCTGTAGTGACGGTTTGGTGATGTGGAACGTTGTCTTTTTCCCATTCAGTGATTGGCCCACCAGCTGTTTGCTGATTTCTGCTTGTTCGAACGGGCGTACCCTTCGCCAATAATTGACGCTCGAATTCTCGAGCTTCAGCGAAATATGCATCGCTATTATTCGCGTTGGCGTTGGCAGAATCGGGCATTAGTGCCGCCTCTGAGGAGAGTGATCTAAATGATCCAGACCCCGTAATAGTGCTTTAAGGCAGGTGACTTTGCAAGTGGGGGAATCACCATGGAGCTTCGTAATTTCCCCACGCATACATTGTTTTTCTCTAAACTGATGAGCACGCGATTTTATCTGCCGAAAATAATTCAACATGGATGCTCTAGATGCCGTCCATATCGGTTCTTTCGTTAATTGCAAGACGTTAATGCGGCAAATAAAAGATGAGCCAATTGTTAGTTGGGTAACATAAAATACGACTCAACTTGGATGAATCCTTAACAAAACTTCCTGTATTGAAATAGTCTATTTCGAATGTATATAGAGGGCGACAATCTAAATATTCATCTTTTGTCGTACATTTTTTCTAAGCGTTTACGCTGTGCTTCCAGACCTTCGTATTGGTGTGCGAGGGCTTTGGCCGATTTGGCAATAACTGCATTGTCGTACGTAGGCCCTTGAGTTTTCTCGTTCAGGTTGACGACAAGTGGTTCTAGACCCTTGACGCTGTCGTTTGCGACTTCCGTTAGAGCGCGCTTTTCGTCAGCTTCTTTCCCGCCGCCGCTGGCCGTCAGAGGCAGGCTGGCGACGTCAGAAGCGAGTAATTTCGTTAGCTTGTTGATTTGCTCCATCGATAGGTCCACAAACTTTTTACGTGGTGGTAAAACTGGCCCATCAACAGTTGGAATCATGCTCACTGGATTTGGTTGATACATGCTGTACATGTTGTCCCAAAGCATTACCTGCCGTCCTTGCATCGGCACTTCATCGTGTCTGGACACTTCTATTACAAGATCGAGCGATGCTTTGTCTAGACGTCTAAGCGTTTCGGCCATGTCGATTAAGACAGAGCGCGGAGACTCAGATATTGGTGGAGTGGTAGCTGGTGCTGGAACTACAGCGTTGATGGCTGCGTCGGCCAGGGTCACCGTGGGGCTGAGGATGATGCCTGCAATTGCCAGCATCACTGCCACGATTTGCTTCTCTTGTTTTTTCATTCTTTTATTGGGCCTTTGGTGGTATTGGTTTCGGAGCTTGTGCATCACTTTGTATAACGTCAAATTCAGCCGTCCAGTTGGGGCTGCGCACTAACGAGTACTCTAATTTGCGCGCCCAGTGTTCCTTCTTGAGCGGACCTCCGGCCAGTTCAAAGTACGTATAAACGGCGCCTCGACTTAAGGTGGTGTGTCCAAGAGAACGCATCAAAATAAAGAGTTGTCCCGGGCGCCCAAGGCACAGATTGGCTCCGCCAATGGCTTGCCCTGTTTTGTCGACCGCGGTATCAGAATCAAGGAATAATGTACTTGCCACAGGTGATGAGATCTTCTCGAGAACGGTATCAATGTCTCCAAGATAATGTGCATCTGGAGGAGACACATATTGATTAGTGACTTCCTTTTCGGCGATGGTTTCGAGCCGCTGACACAATTCTGTAAAAGTCACCGCTTGTTGTCTGTATTTTTCGGGGAAGTAGCCAATTGCCGAGAGATCATCGATTTGTTGTTGCATGCTCAAGCGCATAGCCTTATACATCTGCGGAGCGGGCTCCAGGTAATGTGCGACTGCTGGTCTAAGCATGGCGTTGGCTGTGGCTTGTGTGGTTTCGTTTGCAGATGTGACATTGCTTGCAAGCTGAGCATTGCCTTTGCCACCATTAGCAGTGACGGAGCTGTCTGCCACATTTGCAGGCACAGTCAAAGAAGCAATATGGCTGTCTACCCAGGCAGCAGCTGCACTTTCCAGGCGATGTCGCATCCACAAATCCGTTTTTAGAACTGTTTGACCAGACTCAATTTGTGATTTGAAATAGTGACTGAGTATGGCCCAACGTCCCTCGGTACTTGCATCTGAATCTTTACCGTTCGAAGTGGCCTTCTTGCGCCCGGAAGCGTTGATAAGGGCTGGTAAGTAATTGAATAGATTGGGATCTAACTTCCAGGATAATTCGCTGAGAACATTTGTGGCGAGAACGGAGCCTCTGGCGTAGAGTTCAATTAGCGCAAATGGCGAAGCATCAGCATTTGCCCGTTCATCGGTAAAGAGATGACCAAGAGCGCACAACCAGGCCCATTCCGGCTCATCTACAAGAGGAAACAGTCTGAAAGCGGCGGCCTCATTGAGCGATTTTTTCAGTTCGGCCATTTGCAGGATTGAAGTAGAGCCTAATTCCACAGGTTGATTGCGGCGGACTGATAGTAAGAGTTTAGTTCGGTAGAAGGGTTCTGAGAGCCCTTGTAGCATGTTCGACAATTGCTGATTGCCCGTGCGAAATACTTTTTTGTATTCAGAAGGAAGCAGAGGATGCTCTTTCTTGTTTTCGCGAGCGCCCATAAGTGTAAACGCGCTGTTGAATTTTTCCCAGCTGCTCATTGCAGGGGCACCATTGATAGTGGCTCTATCAAGACTGCGAAACAATAAAACGGATCTTCGGAATTTGCTATCAGTAGGTGCGACAGCTGATTTTAGGGCTTCGGTGTCGCTGAGTGGATAGCTCATGCGCGAAAGCCACTGTCTGCAGCGATAAAACTGCTGTAGCTGCGCATCGTAGTTGTACCAACCTACAGGTCTGTAGAAGGCAAAGTCTTCTTTAACTTCAAAAATCGCTGATTTGACGTTACGTCCAGAATTGATATTTTTCAGTTCAGCTTCAACTAATTTGGAAGCAGCACCTAAATCTGGTACAGGCAATGTTGGGTCTAGCAATTTCAACGCCACGCAGATGTAGGCGTTGTTTCTTTGGATATCTTCTTTAACTTCGGCATCTTCTGTGGTTTTATAGTCTTCGGCAGAAGCCTTGAGCATCCCAGTCAACATCAAGATAAGACCTGGGCAGAGTTTCGATTTGACGACAGACGCCATGATTGAATTGCTGATGGCGAAATATGGATGTACGATACTATCTGTGGTGACAAAATTGCTTTTGCCTTTCAGGCGATTGTCTCTATAGATTTCAGCCATGGTGTTAAAGGGCGCATTATCAACGACCTGAAACAGATCTTGGCCCAGCTTGGGTACAAACGCTGGTTGCAATCCATTGACAGTAAGTCCGGTCATATCGATAGGCACCGCAATCATGTACGGCAAATCAGTCTTTGGGAAAAAGTCTTCCAGAGACATTTCTTTTGTCGGCACTGAGGGCGTAGCGGGACCTGGCAAACCGGCAGGACGAAGAAATGGCAAGTCGTCAAAAGGATTAGCTTGAGCCGATGTACCCAGTGCAAAATTTGAGGACAGCAAAAACACGCAAAACAAGCTAACGTTGCGAGTCTTAGCTGTTTGCATGAGATTGTGTTGTTTAGCCATTGGCTGTTTGTGTGAGTCTAGCGGGGATTCATCGGTGCAGAAATTGCCGCCAGAGAGACAAAGCGAGCCATGTAAATGCCCTCGATGTGAGCCATTTCGGCAATTAATGGAGCCGGAATAGGATCATCGAGAGTCATTACCATCACCGCGTCTTCGCGAACACCACGACGACCGACCGACATAGTGCTGATATTAACGTCATGGCTGCCGAGGGCTCCGGCAACTTTGGCGACAATACCCGGTTGGTCTTTGTGTGCCGTGAACAACATGTATTGCGCAGGAGTCAAATTGATTGGCTGACCTTTGATCGTTGTAATCAATGCTTCGTCATGGGCCATGATTGTGCCAGATATCGGTGTCACTCCTTTATCTGTAGCGATGATCACCTGTAACTGGCTCTGAGTTTGCGTGTCGTCCTCGTATTTGCTTACTCTGACTTGAATACCGTTATTGCGGGCAATCAAATGAGCGTTTACGTAACTGACGTTTTCCATGTGCGACGAAAGAACGCCTTTCAATGCTGCCACCGAGAGTGGTTGTAGATCTTTGGTAAGCAAATCACCGGAGGCGATAATTTCTACTTCTGAGACTGTACCTTCGGCAAGCTGTCCAGCAATCGAGCCCATTGCTTCTGCCAGCCAGACATACCGGCCAAGAGCTTTCAGCAAGTCCGGACGCATGTAAGGCAGATTAACGGGGCTTCTAGCAATGCCTTTACCTAGATAATCGCGCATTTGTTCAGCCAAATCTATTGCGACGTTGAATTGCGCTTCGACTGTCGACGCCCCCAGATGTGGTGTCAAGATTACTTTGTCTTTGCAGGCAAGCAACGGCGAATCAACTGGTGGTTCGGCGTCAAAGACATCAAGAGCGGCTCCCGCTACGCGACCATCCAAAATTGCTTTGGCGAGGGCCGCTTCGTCTATTACTCCACCGCGCGATGTATTGATAAAACGAACACCAGGTTTTACCCGTGAAAGAACACCTGTGGAGACAAGATTTGTAGTTTCGCGATTTTTCGGCACGTGCATTGTGATGTAATCGGCACTGCGCCAGATTTCTTCGAGACCAACGCTGACCATATTTAGTTTGGCCGCCTTTTCAGCGCTTACCAGAGGATCGTGCACAATCACTTTCATGCCCAAGGCTTGAGCCGTATGTGCCACTCTACCACCAACTTTGCCAAGACCAATGACGCCCAGTGTCTTATTGAATAATTCACTACCTGTAAATTTGCTTCTTTCCCACTTGCCCGCCTTCATCGACAAATCTGCCGCCGGAATCATGCGTGAGAGGGACATCATTAACGCTACAGTGTGCTCGGCAGCGCTTGCTGTATTGCCTTCTGGTGAGTTTAAAACGAGAATTCCACACTCTGTTGCAACAGGCACATCAATGTTATCTACGCCGACTCCTGCTCGCCCGATAGCCTTAAGCTTTTTGCCGGCTTTAATGACGTCGGCGGTGACTTTGGTTCGACTTCTTACAAGCAAAGCCTCGTAATTGCCGATATCTGCAAGGAGTTGTGCCGCAGTGAGATCCGGTTGGTAAGTAACGTCGAGTTCTTGGGATAAAACCTCGATGCCTTCCGTGCTGATTTCGTCAGCTACCAAAATTTTGTGCACTTGTGTTTGAGACTCCTCAGGAATAGAACCTTATGTTACCGCTGTTTCAATTAACGGTTGGCTAGGATTAACTTGTGTTGCATTTGTTTGTCGGCCTCCGCCGCTGAAAATGCCACTACTGACGGTTCTACTCGTAGCCAGTTGCGGAATTGATCTGTGCGGTATACAGACAACAAGTGCTCTGATTGTCCAAGTGACAAATTAGCGTAAAACTTGTCAGAATCAGCCATATCGATTAATAACCGCTCCGTAGGACCGGTGTTGGATGAGAACATCCAGGGATCTGGTTCGGCTATGACATTGCAGGCGTCGACCGTGTTCGCGTCACCACCTACACCGGCTGTGGGGACGCCAAAAACAGAGCTGAGCACAACTTTGTATAACGGTGCGTTCGCGAGAAACTCATCTCGAAATGAAACTGTATGGAGACTTTGCCACGACCATCTGGCGCTGTCGTCCGAATGAGCCCCCAGTCGAACGTTCTTGATTGATTCGGCAAATGTAGTAGCAATAAATGTTTGGTAGCTGCGTTCTTCAGAAGGCAGTAGCGAGGCCGGCTGGGTGCGCAAGACATTTTCGGCAAGCACTGTCCAGCAGGCATACTTGTCCATGTATTCCAGGGTATCTGCTAGACCCAGACGCGGCTCCAGTATGCGACGCATCATTGTTTGCAAGAACGATTCATAGATGCTGGCGCCAATTGAATCGCCTTTCGCGATGCCGTCCCATTTTTCTAAAGCCGTTTGACCTGTGACAGTAAATTTATCGATGACTGAATTCGCCGATAGAGCCTTTGCGACTTCGTGCTTGACCAGCTCCGCAAGCGGTACCGTCTGATCTGATTGCAAGAATGCCATATCAGGCAGTCCGACCTTCTGCCCTTTCTGTTTGACGCCAGAAAGCAGAGAGCTGATGCGGTTGTATCGATAAGGCGCTGAATTGCCTAGCGTAAAAGGAGGATCGGCAACAGCAAAGGTTTGGTTCGCTTCAGAGTGGGGCAGCTGTTGATAGGCCAGTCTGCTTGGCCAGTGCAACGATTCGTCCCAGCCGGCAGCTGGCACTGTGCCAAAGGAGCCAAAGGCAGGAGCAGCGGCTCCTGTTTCTCCTGGATGTAATGGAATGCATCCGGCGACATGGAAGCCGCTTTCACCGCCTTTTTCTGCATAAACAAAAGATTCAGGACTACCGGAGTAATTGGTCAGAATCGACATTAATTCTTTTGCCGTTTTCGCTCGATTGATGCGCCACAGCGATTCATAGACGGGTGTTTTCTCGAGCGCGCTTGCCCATGCCAGAGCAACACCGTTTTCTTCTGATTTAGATAAAATTGGTCCATCCTTGGTCAAAACAATTTTGTGCACCAGGGTATTCGCGAAGCGAACTTTTATGTCCTCGGTCAGCTGCTGTGTGGCAGACCAGCCAGCAGCTGTTTTGTAGCGATTGGCAAATTGTGGGGAAAACTTCTCAAGCACAAGATCTTGTCCATCTACCTTAAATGCCGTTTGCGCCCAGCACAAATTGTCATTGCGACCAAGGTAAATGCCTGGCACACCGGCTATGGTGGCACCAGCCATATGTAATTTTGGCGATGTGATACTACATAAATAGTAAAAGTCTGGATATGTGAAAAGGCTGTGTTTATCGCATGCCACGATTGCACTATTCGACTCGCTCATGCTGCCGGAAACGACCCAGGCATTGCTGCCAATTAAGGGCGACGAGGGAATGTTTGCGGCGTTTACAAAATTTTTGCTTATTCCTGCAGACAGCCGACTCCAGGCAGTTACTTCTGTCCCTTCTCCATTTACTGAGTCGATGTAGCTTGTCCGCAGCGGCGCAATCGATGCGCCAAAGAGTTGCGGCGCAATTTTGGGACCGACTTTATCGAGAATTCTTTGTCTTAAATCGTCTAGCTGCCATGACTCATCGGCTTTGTATTCGGTATATTTGAGAATCGCCAGGCTATCTGCATTTTGCCAGACGCGCGGTTTATAACCAAGTAGGGTAAAGGGTATGGACAAGCGGCCCTGGTTTTGCTCGATATAGGTGTTAACGCCTCTGCTATAAGCCGTCAAGCTGTCTTTTACTTCGCGCGACAGCTTTTTCTCGCTCTGAATTGCCAGACGGTTTATACCGATAGTGCGCATTAAGCGATCATGAGGAAGGCAATTACTGCCAAAGACTTCTGACAGTTCACCGCAGGCGGTGCGACGCAAAATATCCATCTGAAATAGACGCTGGGCCGCTGTGATATATCCCTGGACGAAATAAGCATCGTTCTCCGAAGCGGCTTCAATTGATGGAACGCCACGTTCATCGAATTTGATGACTACGTTTCGATAGAGGTCGCTAATTGGAATTAGCCCGTCCAGCACCGGAAGAGCACTCTGAGCTGCCCACCATCCAAAAATAGGGATGGCAAGCAAAAGTAGCATGACGACAAGCGAGATGATTCGCAGCACTGAGTGACCTTCTGTCCAGCCCTTGCGTGAATTGGGGCGCAACCAGATTATATTCGCTTGAGTGGATCAGATGCCTATGCAAGAGCCTGGTTAATTAATTTCTTCACTATGTCGTAACTGGCAATTAGCTGCTCGACCCCAGGCTCAATGGCATCCCATGCTGACCTGCGGGCGTCCTTTTCCAATTGTCGACAGATGATTTCTAATTGTTGAAAGGTCATGACAGCCGCAAGCCCTTTTAGTTGGTGAACCTGTGCCAGAAATTCCTTTTCGTTTCGACTGTGGCGGGCATCTTCAATCGTTTTCAGGAGCGACTCAGCCTCAGATAAGAATGATTGCAAGAGTTCGCGTACGCCGTCTTCACCATACAATTCAGACAGTCGGGCGAGGTCGAAGTGAATGTCTACGTCCTTTCTCTTTTCATCCGCTTGATTTTCGTTAGGCGACGGAGTCGGGCAAAATTCATCATCTGGCTTTTTCATGCACCACTTTTCCAAAATCGCTTGTAACTTATTTTGATCGACTGGTTTGGATAAATAATCGTCCATTCCCGCTGCAAAGCAACTTTCTCTATCTCCTTGCATGGCGCTCGCCGTGATAGCAATAATTGGCAGATGGCGATCATTGTTTGTCTCTAGAGAGCGAATTGCCCTGGTTGCAGCGAAACCATCAATATCGGGCATCTGGCAATCCATTAAAACAATAGAGTAATTTTTGTTCGTGACCGCTTGCAGTACTTCGCGTCCATTGCTAACGACGTCAACTTCGTAGCCTAGCTTCTGCAGCTGTTTCACGGCCATCTTTTGAATAACCACATTGTCTTCAGCGAGGAGAATTCGAACGCCATTTGAGCTTGTGCCAGCAAAGATGGCTCCGCCGGGTACTTCCCCATGCAGACTGCTGGATAACATGCGACTGTCTATAGTTCTTGCTCGGTAATTCAAATCTAACGGAGCTTTAAAAATTGGCTCTATCGATAATTTCATTGTTTCAATCAAATTATCTGGAGATGAATGATATTTAGATTCGCGTGTCGACAGCAACAAATCGCAGACATGCGAATAGAGCTGAGTCTGTCGTACAGGTTTGCTCAAATATGCAGAAAATCCTTGTTTAAGAGCTGTTTCATTTTTTTCCTTCTGGTCGAAGCTGATTAATCGTAGCGTTTTCATTGTTGATAAATCGTCGCTCTGTTGCTTCTTTTGCATCAGTGTCAGATCGTCGTCGTTTTCGCTATCACTGAGACCGCAAATAAGCAAATCAAATACTGTTTTATTTTCAATGGCTTTATCTAGAAGACCGATTGCAGCGGGCAAATCTTGAGCAATGGTAGTTTCAATAGGCACCGCGTTCAAATATTTTTGGATGGACAAGGATGTCGAAAAATTATTGGTTGCTATCAATACCCGCTTGGAAGTCAGCTCATCTTGCGGCATTCCACTGAGAATGGTTTCACTGTTTGAATCTTTGATAGAAAAACGAGCTTTAAAAGTGAAAGTCGATCCCATTCCTGGGGCGCTATCAACTTCGAATTGACCAGCCATCATCTCGACCAGGCGTTTACTAATAGAGAGCCCCAGACCTGTACCACCATATTTTCTGGTCGTGGAGCCGTCAGCCTGAACGAACGGTTGAAACAGCAATTTACGGGCTTCGGTAGTCATGCCGATACCAGTATCTTTGACAGAAAAACAAACTGTCGCTTGTGCTTCTTCTAATTTTTCCAGCTCTGCTAAAATTAGTACTTCACCTTTTTCGGTAAATTTGACGGCGTTACTGATTAAGTTGAGAACGATTTGCCGCAAACGCATCGGGTCTCCCCGCATAATCTGAGGGATTCGCGGCGAAATATAGGTCACTAAAGCGAGATTCCGTTCTCTGGCGTTTGAGGCCATGATTTCAGCACAACTTTCAATTAGCGCACTGAGGCTGAAGTCGATCATTTCCAGCTCGATTTTTCCAGCTTCCATTTTTGAGAAATCGAGAATGTCATTGATGATGGTCAGAAGCGATTCTGCTGAATCCCTGACGATTCTCGCAAATTCTCTTTGTTCTGAATTCAATTTTGTGTCCAGCAATAAATCGGACATCCCAATAACAGCGCTGATTGGCGTTCTTACTTCGTGTGAAATATTGGCGACGAATTCAGATTTTAGACGCGAGGCCTCCAGCGCCTGATCGTAGGCGGTTTCTAGCTTTCGGGTGAGAGACTCTAGTTCGGTATTTACTTCACCCAATACCTCCAGTCGGTGTTCGAGATCGTCGTTTAGTTCTTTAATTCTTTCTTGCGCCATTTTTAAATCGGAGATGTCCATCAGCAGACAACTCCACAGAACATCACCTGTATCTAGAACCTCTGGGGTAGACGAGGCCTGAATCCATTTGGTTTTGCCTAATTTGGTAATGAGCCGACCTTCAAATTGCCAAACAGACAACGAGCGCGCCGAGCGAAAAACTTCCTTGCGCACAGTCGCTAAATCACCGGGCTCGATCATCTCGAAGACCAGAAGCGGATTTTGCTGTAAATCTGCCGGCTCATATTCGGTAATGGTTTTGCAGCTTTCGCTGATATATGGAAACTGAAATGAGCCATCATTGCGCAACAGAAATTGATAAATAATTCCCGGCAGATGCTTGGCTAGATTACTGAAACGCGCTTCGCTTTCTTGCAAATGTATTTGGGCTTGTTTGCGTTCGCTGACGTCTTTCATGAAGCAATGATGTCCGCCAAAGGTGTAATCATCCTTATTTGCCGTTACTATCGTCAATTCGTTGAAAAAAGTCTGCCCATCCTTGCGTAAACCTATGGCATCAAAGGTGCATTTACCGTTAGCGCGCATCTGTTCATACGATTGTATGAGTGTTTCAAGAGATGCCGGGGCTACAATGTTCTGCCAGTGCACTCCAATTAATTCATCGCTTTCATAGCCCAATTGTTGGGCAAAAGACTTATTGACTGAAGTTATTTCACCCAATTCGTCTATTTTCGCAATTCCTTCGACGGCATTTTGCAAAGCATTTGTCAGTTGCATCAGCTCTGATTCAGTTTTCTTTCGATTGGTGATATCGTGCGCCACGGCGTAAATCAATTGAGTCTCTTTACTGAGCGAAGCTGTCCACAACAACCAGACAACGGAGCCGTTTCTAGCAATGTATCTATTTTCAAAATTGACTACTTCAGCGCCGCCCACATTTGAGTTGTTAATAGTGAGAGTGCGCTCTAAATCGTCCGGGTGCACGAAATTAAAAAATGGCTGCGAAACCATTTCTTCTATGCTGTAGCCCATAACTTTTTCCCACATGGGATTGAGTTTACGGAAATAACCGCGCGTGTCGGCAATGGCTAGCAGATCGTTCGAGAGATTAAAAAAGATACTGGCGTCGGGTATCTCACGTACATCCTCCGTGAGATGTTCAAGCTCACTGTCAGCGTACTTTTCTGAATTATTCGGCGGTTCAGCGTTCATCGAGTCTACTGAGCAGTTTGGACTTCATGGTAAGGCTAATTTGAATACAATTATGTCTATGATAGTCGATTATTAGTGCAAGCTGTTTCTCTTAATAGAGTATTTCTAGCTGTGACGCCCCATTGACTTTGCTGACTTGAATTTGTGTGGGAAACATATCTTTGATATCGGCCATATGGGTGATCACAAGAATTCGGGCAAAGTCGGTTTGAATTGCCTTGATCGCGCGCACCAGTCGCTCGCGGCTGGCGTCATCCTGGGAGCCGAAGCCCTCGTCGATTATTAAGGTTTCGAGCTTAGCTCCGGCTCGTCTGGCGAGCAGCCTTGCAAGCGCCACACGGACGGCGAAATTGACCTTAAAAGCCTCGCCACCGCTGAACAATTCATAGTTGCGTGTCCCCATCTCATCGCCAATTAAAAGATCAAGCGTTTCAACCGTTGTTCCTGTTTTCGTTTTGTGCTGAGTAACGAGTGCAATATGCATTTTGTTCTCAGTCAATCGAGATAGTATTCGATTTGCTTCGTTTTCAATTTCTGGAATCGCATTTTCGATGATTACGGCCTGAATGCCTTTTTTGCCGAATGCTTCAGCCAAAAATTGATAATCATCTATACTCGTTCGTAGAATATCTAATTCTATTCTTTTTTGAGAAAGCGATTGTAGTTCTTCGCTTAAAGCCTTCGTCTGGGCCGACAGCACAGCGAGACGTTGACCGGCTTCGTCTTTAAGAGAGCGAGCCCTACTAATTTCTGGTTGCAACTCTTGCAATTTCTTTTCTAGAAGTGGCGATTGTTCTAGCTCGGACTGGAGTCTTTCTTGTTCATCAGCAAGGGTCTGGCGACGGCTGCGTTTTTCCGCGAGCATCTGCCTATAGACATTTTCGGACTTTTCAATGCCTGGTTTCTCCTCAAGGGCTTTTTGCAAGTCTCTATATAAGTCAGTGCTCGGTAAAAGTTCCGCAAGTTGTGTTCTTAGCGTCGTATGGGCATTGCGGTCATAGTCCAGAGCGGCAATCTTTGCTTGCACTTCTTGAAGATTTTTGCGCTCAGTGCTGCCATAACTTTCACTGGAAATTTCATCGGTTTTAACGCGCAGCATTTCTCTTAGGTCTGGGGCTTGTAACTCGATTTTTTTCAGCTCAGCAAGGTCCTTTAATAACTGTTGATGCCGTACTTCGACGTGTCTTTGCATGCGAATTTGCGATTGAAGATTGGAAAACATCAAAGGGTCGAATTCCAATTTGTGAATTTCCGCCTTGATATTGATCAGACTCTCTCTCTCAATTTGAGCAAAGTCTTCGTGAGCTAGTCTGGAATCCAGTTTGGTTAGCTCTTCGACTGATTTTTCCAAATTCGTTTGGGCTCGTTCAACAGCTAGCAGTTTTTCATTGAACTGACCGATTTGTTTGTCCAGTTGTTTGCGACCGTCGAGTTTAATTCGTAGCGCCTGGTACTGCTTACGTAGATCACTTCGTTCTGTTTCATGTTGGTCGATTTCAATTTCTAATTCTTTGATCTCGCCATCTTGCGTTTTATTTTGGTCGAGATAACGATCAATCACAGCCGCTCTATCGACAATCGGGGCTGAGCATAAGGGGCAGATACTTGAATCAGCGTGAGCGTATAACTCGCTGATTTTGCCCTGTCGTTCTTTCTGTTGCAGGTGCAACGTTTCAATCTTGTTCTTCTTATTTTCCAGTAGCGACTTTAACTTTAAACCGCGCTCTTCCACATCTTCAAAAGCTGCTTCTAACTTTTCTAGCGATTTCGTTTCATCTTCTAGAAAAAGCTTTTCGTTTTCCAGTCCTTCTTTTGACTCCAGAATTTTTTGCAAATCGGAGACGGCGACGCGCTTTTGTGAGACATCTGCTTCGAGTCTGATTTTTTGCTCGGCAATCAGAGATTTAAGCTCATTCGAGCGATTTGTCAAACGAGTAAAAGTTTCTTGCTTGAGCGAAAGTTCTGTTTCGAGTGCGAGTGATTCTTTGTATTTTAGGAACGCCTCTTCGATTTTATTCTGGTCCAAAGTGTCTTTTTTCAGCTTATCCAGCTTTTCTTCAAGCTCTTGGAGCTGTCTTGTCGCTGTATCACATTCCACTTCGAGGCGACTGCGAATCTTGGCTAACTCAGTTTGATATTCGTTTTTTTTGGCCGTTAGCTCTTGCAGGGCAAAAGAGTTTTTATCCAGGTTTTCAACCGTCGCTTTTAGATCTTGAAAGCGAATTGCTGCCGCTTCGATTTCCGGAGTTTTGGAAAGCAGTTGCTCTAAATGTTCCAGTCGTCTTCTTTGCTCGTCATACTGCTCGCTGATACTGGCAATGTCCTTTTCTAAGGTCGTTGATTCAGCAAAGCCTTTTTCGAGACGCTCTTTGAAAATATTCAGTTGCGCTATTTGCTCGCGCAATACAGTAGACATACTTTCCATATCTGCAAGGTTTTTTGTCTTTTCGTTGAAAAGTTCTTCTGCGCTTATTAGTTCTTGCTGCGTGCTTGTCTGCTTCGTCTCCAGCTCGAGTACAGAGCTGAGCTGGGCAGATAGGACATCCGATTGCAATTTGAGCGCACGTGCATGCTCCTTGGCTTTTTCCTGTAGGCGGTCGAAATAAGACAGTCCAAGTATTTCAGAGAGAATTTGTTTGCGGTCAGAAGGGGCTCTGGTTGTGAATTCGTCCGCTTTGCCCTGGCGTAAGTAGGCGCTATTGATGAAGGTCTCGAAATCCATCCGCAACAGCTCAGTAATAGTCTTTTGCGTTTCGCGCATGCTTGCTGAAGTAAGACTGCGCCAACTTCCTGCCGTGAGCGCCGGCTCTTCGGCATGAATAGTGCTGACAGCCATCTCTTTGTAAGAGAAAACTTGAAAATCCAGAGTGCCCTTGGAAGACGCCTTGGAGCCAGCTTTGACAGAAACTTTTTGGCGTGAGCGGCGGACTCTGTATTTGTCACCTTCGTGGTTGAAAATAAGGTCGACCCAGGTTTCTTTCTCGCCAAGGCGCATCAATTCGTCGGATGAAGCGCGAGCCTCCTCCCACAGTGCCCAGGTGATCGCATCGAGCAAAGCGGACTTGCCTGCCCCGTTTTGACCGGTAAGACAAGCAACAGGCACCGATGTCAAATCGAGAGTGGCATCGGCGTAACTCATGAAATTATGCAGGATCAGAGTATTTAGTATCACGCTAAGGTGATTTTAGCCGATTTTTTTGCGCCTGACTCAATTAGTTCTCTGGCATAATTCAGGGACATGGCTTCGACTTCAGGCGGTACTTTGGCTTCGTTCTTACTATATGCAGCCTTTTTCGTTTCCGGTTTTACGGCGTTGCTGTATGAAATTGTGTGGCAACGCTTACTGGTTAGAATCACGGGCGCCACCATGCCGGCAACCGTGGCGATTTTTTCATTATTTATGCTAGGACTTGCTCTTGGCTCGTTTTTCAGTATCAAATCCTGTGAGAAAAGCATAAATGCCTGGAAAATGTATGCTCTGTCGGAACTGGTGGTGGCCTTTATGGGACTGTCGATTCTTTATCTGAGCGAGCAGAGCACAGTCGAATTCATCAATGCTTATCTGTCGTCGACGTCTCGAGCACTTTGGGTCAGAGCGAATTTGGTTTTTCTGCTGGCAGCCGTCGCCTTCGTCGCCGTCACTATCGCCACTACCGCAATGGGTGCCGCTTTTAATTTCGGCATTAGAGCTCTGCTCACGCAACGTGCGGAAATGAACTCTGTAGCTACAGCGGAACCGCAGCACAGAATCGACGGGAGCGAATCAATCAATCACGCATATATTTGGAATATTTGCGGAGCGGCCTTCGGTAGCATATGCGGTGCTTTTTTGTGTCTGCCAAATGTTGGGTTAACGGCAACAGCCTTGCTAGCCTGCGCGCTCAGTCTCCTGCTGGCAGGTGGGTTGTGGTCGGGGCAGTCTAAATTCGCGCGTATCGTTCCCGTGGAATTTTTTGTGGTTGAGCGAAAAGCGGATCGTTTTGTCTTTCTCGCTCTTGCTTTTTCTTTTTCTTTCATTAGCATGTCTTTGGAAATCACCTGGACTCGACTCTTATGTCTGGTGTGTGGCTCGTCCACCTACGCAGTGGGTGGAGTGCTTGCGGCCATTCTGGTTAGTCTGGCAGCTGGTGCTGTTGTATCCCGACGGTACAATGCGAATGTTGGCGAGTCTTACTTTTTACTGCTCAATGACTGCGCTGGTTTTGCTGCGTTTTTTTTGTCGATCAGTTTGTTAACTCTTCCATTGCTGACGTGGCTGATTTTATGGATGCAGAATTTTCTTGGAAATTCGGCTTTCCCGGTGAGCATCCAGTTTTTTCTTCCACGCATCTCCATCGCTTTTCTTTTGATCAGTGGTTCTGCTTTTTTTCTTGGTCAGGCCATTCCGCTTTTGATCAAACTAGCAAATAGCGAGCAACAAAGTGTCAAAGCGACAGCCTATGTGATGACGTCGAGCACCGCTGGGTCTATTTGTGGCGCTCTGCTGACGGCTTTTTTCATCATTCCTAATGATTGCTTTGTCAGTGGTATCGAGACCGCCCTGATAATCTCCGTGTGCGCACTTTCACTACTTTGTGTCATTTGTTCAAGGTTTGCGCTTAAGAGTTTTACTATCCGCGCCGCAGCATTGAGTTTTGGACTAATCGTTGTTAGTTTGCTAATCGTTTGCCTCCATCCGCTGTGGCAGTCGCGCTTGATGTCACTTGGACCGTCTTTCGTTCAGACATCCACGCGACCTTTTTTGTCTTTTGCTCAATTCAAAAATCGCTACAACGCTGCGGCTGAAAAGTGTTTGTTCTATAAAGAAGGGTCTTCTGCAACTGTGACCGTAGAAACCAATGAGAAGGCTAATGTAATTTATTTGAAGTCCAATGGAAAAGTAGAATCGTCACTGCCTATAGATTGGCATCTGCCGGCACCCACAAGTGATTATGAAACACAGCTATTCATGGGAATTGTGCCAGTTTTATGTCATGGACAAAACGCTAGAGATTTGAACGCTTTAACAATAGGTTTTGGCAGTGGTATCACCTCTGGTTTATTGCTATCTTTCGATCAAATATTGCATCTTACTACCTGCGAAATTGAGCCAGTAATTTATCGATGTGTTCGTTTTTTCGACAATAGCAACTTTCGTCCGTTGAGAAAAGAATGGATCGAAAGTGGTCGCGTTAAACTGGAATGCGCGGATGCCAGAGCCTATTTAAATCAAAACAACGCCTTGTTCGATATTATCGTTTCGCAGCCTTCAGAGCCCTGGGTGAGTGGCTCCAGCGATTTATTTACTGTGGAATTTTTTCGGCTAGCTAAATCAAGAATGAAACCAGGCGGAGTGTTTCTGCAGTGGCTCCAGCTTTATTGTATAGATGAGCGTTTATTGACAAATTTGATTGCCACTTTTCACCACGTTTTTCCCAACACTTACGTACTTCACCCTCGCAACAGCGGCGACGTTATTTTGATAGCTCTGCTGAATGAAAAAACGCCGCTAGATTTCATTCTAAAAATCATCAATGGGGATTTGCGCGAATCTAGAATGTCGTCGCCCGTACTAGAGACTTTGAAGCAGGCTAGTGAACCACCGAGCCGCGTGCTGGACTGTGATTTTATTATGACGCCAGTTGATGTGGCAAGCTTTCTGAGCGCTCACAAGACTGTTGAACTCAATACTGACGGACGTATTGCTACCGAATACCAATTACCTCAAGAGCTAATGCTAGGTGAGGAAAACATCAATAATAATATTTACCGGCTGAAGAGCACAAGAGCGCGTCGGTAGACGTCATTTTTGTGTTTTGCGCTGCGCGCTAGTAAAAACCATATAATGCATAAGGGTTTTCGGTAAAAATGTGACTCATGGCAGCCCCAATCGAGTTTAATGAAGAGGAAGTGCAACTGTGTTGCCTGCCTGCGTTTCCGGCAATCTTCTCGCCTTCATAAAGGGTGTCTATAAATGCCTTATCGCCTGCTCTTGATTGAAGACAGTCCGACTCAGTTGATGACAATTAAACGCACTCTGGAGGCAGAGGGCTATCAGATTCTTGAGGCTCGCAACGGCGCTGAAGGTCTGGCGCGTGCGTATACAGAATTGCCTGACTTGATTATCTCTGATGTCGTTATGTCTGGGATCAACGGCTACCAGCTTTGTCGACTCGTGAAAAACGACCCGGATTTAGCTGTCACACCGGTTATTCTTTTGACAAAACTGGATGGTTCTGTTGACCGATTCTGGGGTTTGAAGTCCGGCGCAGAAAGATATATTCCTAAAGAGCCTGGTTTTCCGAATTTGATCAAAGCTGTGCGCGAGCTGCTTGCTGAATCTCAGGTGCAGCCTCGTTTGCGTATCCTTGGTGATGCCGGACGGAATCCAACTTCCGAAGAAATCAACAACAGACTCAATCAGCTCCTTGAGCGCCTTTTGTTTGAGGCGACGATAGTTGATGAGGTTAGGCGCATTGGCGAAGACATTTTAGATTTGGAGGTGATTACAGAAAAGTTGTTTGCTCTGTTGTCGTCCATAATCACATATCAATCGTGTGCTCTGGTGGTCAATCAGGGACGTTTCTCGAGCCTGATGCTGGACTTGTCTAAAGACAGTCAAGAGCCTCAAATCAGGTCATATGTATCGCGACTGTCTTTGCAATTGGGATTGCCACCACTACGAGATGACGTGCCAAAGGTCTCCAGTTTTCCTGAAAATGCACTGACTCAACCAATCGATATGACTGGTGTGAGATTGGGTCTGCTTGTTGTTTTACCTTATTCGCAGCAAGCTTATAAACCGGGCGATCAAAAAGTTGTTCGTCTCATTGCAGAACAGCTATCGGTTGTTTTAAGACTATATCAATCGCATGCTCAGCGCGAAGGCGCGCCTGTGCCAACGACGTCGTAACGTTCAGTCGGCATGCGTTGTAGCATCGGCATCTTCGTCTTTAACTGTTTTTTCTTTGTCTGAATTACTGTCAGCGTGAGTCTCGGCAGAGTCAGTTTCGCGGTTGTTTTCTGTTTCTATTTCAGACTCTGACATGGACTCAGCTTCAGTTGAAGCTTCCAATTCGGTTGCACGTTCTGACTCAGTTGTAGACTCAGGTTCAGTTGCAGACTCAAGTTCAGTTGCAGACTCAAGTTCAGCCGCACTTTCCTGGTCGGTGCTACCTTCATGATTTTCTTCCTCGCCGATTTTCAAGTTCTCCGATTCAACCAGGTCATCTGAATTTTCGAGGTCCTCATCGGCACTAGATTCATCGAGAGGCTCGGCCTGCTCAGACTCTCCCAATGGTTCTGACTCTGATGCAGCATCTTCGGCCGAGTCCGCTTCTTCAGTTTTCGTCCTTTCGACTTCGCCTTCAGTTTGCGCATAATTATAGGTGGCAAAGAAGTCTTCTTCAGCGTCATAAAAAGACGCCGCTTCACGCATGTGGCTGAACAAACCTGGCTCTTGTTCCACGGTGGTCGTTTCTTTTTTTGTTTCCGTCCAATCCGTTTCGGCAGGTTGTTTGGTCGTTACAACAACCTCCAGTTCGTCTTCTTTTTCTTCTTTCTGTTTTTCTTGTTTTTCGCTTTCCTTGAGCGCCTCTGTGTCTTCTTTGCCGGCTTGCTCTGGCGTTATTATTTGTTCAACCGTTTCGTTTTCTTCAGCAGTTTCTGCTTCTAACTCTGGTGCTACGGGTGGTGACGTTGTAGCTTCAATTTCTTCTACTTCTTCTACGGCTAACGTTTCAAGTGGTGCCGTCGTAGCTTCAATTTCTACTATCGTTGCCACTTCAAGCGGTGCCGATGTAGCTTCAATTTCTTCTGTGGTTGCCACTTCAGGCGGTGCCGTGGTAGCTTCAATTTCTTCTACCGTTGATACGTTAGGTGTTGTATCTTCTTCTGGCGAACTCCAGTCAAGCTGATCTTTCCAGCTCGGTAGGGCCTTAGAAATTTGCAACGGTTGTACATTTGCCAGGCGCTCTTCTATACTTTCCTGTGTGCTTGCTTCGCTTTTAGCTGCAGCGCGACCGTCAGTGCTGACAGTCGTCTCCTCGATTGCAGGCATCTGCGCAGTTGTGTCTGTTGAAGCCTCGCTCGCCACCAAATTTAGTGCTGAGATTGATGTTTCTGTAACTGCTGTTTGGCTTGCTTTTGCGTTGCCATTTCCACTTCCACCGTTGGCCGACGATACTTGATTTGCGTCTGGCTTTTGATCTAGTTCATCGAGTTGCGCGCGTGTAGCGAAGCCTTTTTCGATCAACGCGTCCTTTACTGCAAGTGATTGTTCGCGGGCAAGCTCCATCGCTACTTGAAATTGAGCGACACTGATGGCACCTGCGCGAAGCGCTTTTTGGCCGAACAGTACTGAGTCCAGTTCCGAATCTGCGATAAATCCCTGCCGCACCAGGAACGTACCAAACATCATTTCGGGCATGGCTTTATGCATGTCGCAGGCGATGTCTAGTTCGGCAGTCTCAAGCAGTCCGGCGCATTGCAATAATTCGCCAATGCGCAGAAGCATTTGTGTTGATTGAGGCTTGCTTGTTGGATCGGTGAGCGGTTCGGTCTCTGCTGCCCCGCGCAAGCCTAAATCGCGAAAATCGTAATCGGTTCGAGTGTTTGGATCGGTCAATATGTCATGGGCGATCCACAGTTTGCGAAGGTATCCAAGGAGTTCTTGACGACTGGGGCGTTTCGCGCCTCTCAATTCGCGCAAAATGCGACGAACAAGGCGTAAGAATGTCTGATGTATATCATCACGACTTGCTGTTTGACGAACATCAAGCATTTTGTAAAGAGCGTGATATTGCAGACCGATTTGCGGCTCGGTCAGAAACGGCGGCAAAATGATACCAGCCAGCATTTGATCGCCTTCGGTACCGTAAATGGTTTGATTCTCCGCCGTTGCTGTCAGTTCTACCTTTGGGCTGGCCTTTTGCTGGACTTCAGTAGGCTTAATGGCTTTGGCACTTTTAGCCGACGCTGCCTTCATTTTTGCCTTTTCGGCAGGAGGCAATTCGAAATCAATTTTCAACGCGGATTTGACGGGGCGCTCTGGAATATTTTGAAGCTGCTGGACGGAGTCGTCATTTTCTTTATTATCTGCCGCTTGAACGGGCTCGATTACTTCGACGCCAAAATTCTCCGCGATTTGAATAACGGCCTCTACTTCAGTTTCGTCATTTTTTTCCACTTTGAGCAAAACAGTAAGACATTCATGAGCCAGTTTGGCGCCTGTTTTATCACCTTTCAGTAGGCTCTGTTTGAGCGCAGCAGCGAGTACGCGCCGTTCAAGCTCGTTGCGAGATTCTTGATTGAGGTGGGCCAAGGACATCAAAATTGCTCTTTAATTCAGCTCTTCTCTCATTCGTTAGCAATCGACAAAGTAATTATGCCTTTACGGGAATTGATTAACACACCTTTATCAAGAATCCATACCCATTCCCGTAAAAATTTAAGTGACAACCTTCCTCCAGAAGCCCGTGACATCGGCAAAAGGCCGGCAGAGTTCGTTTAAGATTGCATCGTAGCGAAAATTTCGCTTTATTCTGAGTTTTTCCTTTCTCTTTGAGTGCGGTTACAAATTATCAATGATTGACGAGACTTTTTCACTGTCCGATGAGGCCTCAACCGATGCTTCAGCAAAGTTAGTCGAGAACTTTGTGTCTGATATTCAGCAACTCGGTGTCTCCATCGCCACCGAACAGGTCGCTCAAATGCTGCACTTTTGTGAGCTAATCGCAGATTATTCCAAACATACGAATCTGGTTGGCAATCCCGATATTTCGGTACTTTTGAAGGATCACGTTCTCGATTCCCTGACTCTCGTTCCGTTCATTCGCAAGTCACTGACAGAAAATCCCCAGCGAAAATCGTCCCATCTTATCGACTTTGGTACTGGCGCCGGTTTTCCGGCTATCGTTATCGCCATTGCATGTCCCGAATTGTATGTGACCATGATCGAGGCTGTCGGCAAAAAATGTCGTTTCCTCGAACAAGCTTGCGTCGCTCTAGGACTTGTTAAACGCACGAATATCTACAACGAAAGAGCTGAATTACTCGCTCATGATGTCAATTTTCGCAATCGCTTCGACTTTGCGACCGCTCGTGCTGTCGCTAATTTCGACATAACGGCGGAGGTTTTATTGCCATTTTTGAGAATAGGCGGATTGTTTCTCGCACAAAAGTCTGTTTCGCAGGTGCCTGATGAACAAATACGTGCCACCCGCTCCTTGCCAAAGCTTGGCGGAGTACTTACCGGAATTGAAAATCTAGACGCGAATATTCTTGGCAAACCGAGGGCACTTTTGCTTGCAACCAAGCAAAGTCCAACGAAAGGCTTGTATCCGCGAGCCTGGGGCAAAATCAAGGCTGCCCCGCTTGGTGACGAATAAACTAAATCGAACTCGATTTAGCCGTAAATTTTCAGGTTAAATCGAACTCGATTTAACAACTGAGTTTTGAAATTAAATCGAGTTCGATTTAGAAAACCGGCTAACTGAATGCGCCATCGAGTTCTGGCACCAGCCAGCCTTCGGCTGAGGCTTGAATTTTTGCCTGCTCTGGTGCTGCGTTAACCAGTAGTTCATAGAGTCGTCTGCGACTTCCCAGAACGTACTGGGCTCGATTTATCAATGCCGTGACGTCAATGCAATCGTGCGCGAAAATTATGTTATCCGGATGTCTGTACCATGAGTCGCCAGGCGGAACGATAATGTCGGCAATTAAATCACCCAAATTAAAATCTTCGCTTTCGTGATTCGCTTTTGGCGGAAAATGCAATCGATATTTTTTAGTGTCAAAACCGATGCATTCGATTCGTCCGAGATAGGGTGAGCGCTCTTCGTCTATTTTGAAACCGCCTTTTTCGTAAGCACGCATTTCTTCTTCCCAGATGTCTCGCAAAATAGCCGCAACTGTCACCAGATGTGGTTCCAATCGCCACATCTGAGATGTTGGCAAATACGAGCGCGAAGGCAGAAAGTCCCAGGAATTTTCTGTGTAGACAACGTCATATTGATGTGTGTGCGCCCATGCTGTCATGAGCACACTCATCCAGATATTGTTTTCTTTATAGACTTTAGCGTAAGCCTTTTTGAACCAATCCTGCCATTCTTCAAACGAATCGTACTGCCCGGAACGTTTGCTAAGACCGTCGCGCCACTCACCTTCATCAGGAAGTGGATCTTCGGCATGGAAAAACTCTTCCCAGTAGCCAGAAACGATAGCCGGTTCGAGCAATTCGCTAGAGGCTTTTCCCATTTTCTCTTCCCAGAGAATTTGACAAACACGAATCGATTCCTCGCAACGAGAGTATGGATTGGAATCCTTGAACTGGTCGTTGTGTCTGACCCAATCAATGCCAGAGCGGATCAATAACGCTGGAAACATTTACCCTCGCTTCTAACTGCAGGACGAGCACGCTTGCGCGCCACTTATAGCATACTCAAAATTGGACTTTTTAAACCACCAGACCGCCGGTTGATCAGGATTTACCGGCTGCAGCTTTGACCGAAGAAGCTGGCAAACGATTGGTTTCTTTGATCAAAGAAGCAAACGCCTTGATCTTATTGGCATAGGCAGGATCGCTTTCATAGTGACCGATTGGTTCGGCAAGTCGCTGAGTCCAGTTGCCGTCGGCGGCCAGTCCGGGTTCATTGAACCGTTGAGTCGTGCCAAGCAAGTCGGTGATCATCATGACAGTGAGCCAGCATGGTGATTCGAGAAGAGTTTTGATGAAGCTAATCAACAATTCTTCGGTGAATTCTTCAGGTGGGTGTTCTGTGTCTCGTCCAAGGAATCGCATCAATTGCTGAATCTCAAGCCAGCCTTTGTCACCGTCAGCACCATGCCACCAATCAAGCAAACCGTTGTAGAACGAGTGAATTGGCGGGTGGTCGTGAGTGCCATAAGTCGCCAGACTGAGCGGATTCAAGTCTTCTTTGACGAAATATTCTTGAGTTTCTTTATCGCGTTCGAATATTGGAATTGTAAATCCAGCAATGCCCAATTTCTTTTCTAATGGCACTACGTAATCTGGCACCATTCCCAGATCTTCGGCGACAATTCCGGCATCACCGGAAGCTTCCATAAGCACTTTGAGGATTTTTTCGCCGAAGTCGCGATTCATTATCGCGTTTTCTTTTGGTTCGTCTGGTCTTGCGAGGAATTGTGGGACGCGTCCGCCGCATCTTTCGGCAGCTTCCTTTTCAGTTAGACCCATGAATTCGCCGTTCAGTTCTGGAATCCATGGGAAGCAGTAGATTCTAAAGAATCCAAGCACGTGATCGATTCTGTAATAGTTGAAGAGTTTGCATGTGTAGTTAATTCTTTGACGCCACCATCTGTAGTTTTCTTTCTCGTTGTTAGTCCAGTTGTAATAGGGAATGCCCCAATTCTGTCCCCACTTTTCTGTAAATGGATCGGCTTTGAAGAAGCGCTCTGGTGGGGCTCCACCAGACCAATCGAGGTCGAATAATTCGGTGTGAGCCCAGACGTCCGCGCTGTATCGACTGACACCAAATGGAATATCACCCATCAAAGCTACTTCATTTTCGTCAGCATATTTTCTGACTTTGCCCCATTGTGTCCAGGCGACGAATTGTACGAACGCCCAGAAGTTTTGGTCGTCTTGATAGCGCTTTTCTGTCGTCGCTAATTTCAACGCTTGTTTGTACTCGCGTTGCTCGTCTTTCCACTGAGTCCAGCAAGCATTGCCGCCATTTTCGTCAACGAGAGTGCGGAACAAAGTATAAAGAGGCAACCAGCTTTCGTTGTCTTTGCAGAACTGACGAAACGCTTTAGCTTCGTCGGTTTCTTTCTGCAAAATTGACGCCTGGAAGTTGGTGAAGCTCTTTCTTAGAAGCTCCAGTTTCAAAGCTTTAACGCGGGCATATTTGACAGTATTTTCGCGCAACTGCGAAAGCACATCGGGCTTCGCTAGTTCGTCAAAATCAGCTTGGGTCAAACCTGGAACGTGACCTGGTAAAACTGTAAGCAAGGCTGGATCTAAAGCAACTGAGCTGATTGCGCTGTAAGGGCTGTTGTCGCCACCAGTTTCATTGATAGGCAAGATCTGCAACACGCCGATTTTTAGCTTTGCGCAAAAGTCGATGGCCTGCATCATTGCTGTTGTATCGCCGATTCCAAGATCTTGTTCATGTCTTAAAGCAAAGACAGGGACGAGAATTCCGGCTAGTTTTTTGGTTGGATCGAGTTTCATCTTATACCCCTACGCGAGAGAAAACCTTATCGAGATTTTGCAAATAATTTTCGGCTTTAAAGCAATTTTCGATTTCTTGTTTATTCAGGTGATCGTTTACTTCTTTGTCATCTAACAAATTTTGTTTGAAATTGCCTGTCTCTGTATTCCAGGCTTTCATGGCATTGGACTGGACTAGCTTGTATGCTGCCTCTCGGGTCAGGCCTTTATCGATTAGTTTTAACATCACCGCCTGAGAATAGATAACACCGCCATAGCGATCCATATTGCGTTTCATATTAGCCGGATAAACCACGAGCCCTGAGACGATTTTGGTGAAGCGAGCCAGCATGTAATCAAGCAGTATTGTCGAGTCCGGAATAATCACGCGTTCAACTGAGCTGTGGCTGATATCTCTTTCGTGCCAGAGTGGAATGTTCTCCAGCGCGGCTAAAGAATTGCCTCGCAAAATTCTGGCCAACCCCGATATATTTTCGCTGCCTACTGGATTGCGTTTATGTGGCATAGCCGAGGAGCCTTTTTGTTTGACGTCGAACGGCTCTTCAACTTCCAATACATCCGTTTTTTGTAGATGGCGAATCTCTGTGGCAAATTTATCCAGACTGCTGCCGATCACAGCAAGTGTCCAGATGAATTGTGCGTGACGATCTCTTTGTACAATTTGGGTTGCCACCGGTTCTGGTATCAGACCAAGTCGCTTTAAGGTCATCTCTTCTACTTGCGGTGATATGTTGGAAAAAGTGCCCACGGCTCCGCTGATTTTGCCGACGGAAATTGACTCTGTGGCATCGACTAATCTCTTTTGATGACGACGCACTTCTTCCAACCAGACCGCTAATTTAAAACCAAATGTCATTGGTTCCGCGTGGATTCCGTGCGAGCGACCGATTTGCGCGGTGTATTTATGCTCTCTTGCTTTCGCGAGAATCGAGTCATGCAATTCTTGCAAGTCTTTTTGCAAAACAGCACTGGCTTGCTTTAGCTGTAGAGCAAGACCGGTATCAATGACATCAGAGCTGGTTAAACCAAGATGGACAAAGCGCGAGCTTTCACCGATGTTTTCATTTACGTTCGTCAAAAAGGCGATGATGTCATGCTTGACGTCTGCTTCAATTTCTAAAATCCGATTTAAATCGAATCTTGCTTTGCTCTTAATATCTGCCAAAGCGTCGCTTGGAATTACTCCGAGTTCGCACTGCACTTCGCAAACTGCGATCTCAATGTCGAGCATTGTTTGAAATTTGTTCTGGTCCGTCCAGATGTTGCCCATCACTGGGCGGGTATACCGGTCGATCAAGCTGCGTCCTCAATAAAACTGTATTTTACCTTGCTGGCGTCGTCTATTCCTTCTTCGGTAATAAATGCTTGATGTCAACAGACTTGTATCGGTCGACCTGAAATTGGACATGCTTTATTCCTCTTGGCAGGCTGTCAGTAGTTTGTAGAAAAGTACTTTGGATATATTTTTGGAAATCTGTATATCCTCTGTAGGTAATGATCGACAGAGATGAGCTGATAATTCCCGTCTGTTCAAAACTCAGTTTAATAATCCTAAAATCAGCCTTTTTGATACGGATTTTGCTCGTGTTGGATATGCGTTTGGGCTCATGCGTATGCAAAAGTGACCGCTTGGGAAGCCGCCTGCCGATTGACGATTTAATAATTGGCGCCTAAGCAAAAATTGAATTGCGCCACTAAGCTACAATGACGACGGTTTCCATAATGCAGGCACAGAGATGACTCAAGCACCACGACTCAGAATACTTTTTCCGATAGATATCACTGATCCGCATCCTGAATATTTCACGCAATTGAAATCTCTCATACCTTTAAAGGATGTGGCGCTGGTTTTGCTGTATGTGCGTGAAGAGTTGCCTGCCTATGAAGGCATGCTCGGTACCATGGCTGACTTCCCTGATGATTTTGCCCACCAGGTGGAAGCCAAAGCTAAAACAGTTCTTGCCGAGTTAGCAAACAATTTAAAGGCCGACTGTCCAGACGTTACCGTTCAGGTGGTTTCGGGACCTTCGACATTGATGATCGAAAAAGTGGCAAGCGATGACAAAGTCGATTTGATTGTCATGAACGCTGGAAGTCATTCGAAAGTCGCGAAATACTTGCTTGGTAGCACCTGCGAAAGAGTGGTTAAACAGTCTGCGGTCTCTGTTCTCGTATTGAAATCTACCAATGCTTTCAAAAATCTGGACAACGTCGTGTTTGGTGTTGATGGATCGGGCGCGTCGTTTGCAGCCCTGTCGGAGGCTGTGAGCCTTCTGGACCTGGCTAAGCGTCAGGCTAAAGCGACTGTAGTAAATGTAGTGCATGTAACAGAGATCTTTAAATACATGTCTCCTGTCAGTTTTGTAGCCTCCGTTGAAGATAATTTGATGATGTCCGGCGAAACCAGTCTCGCTCAGGCGAAAGCACAGCTGACTGAACTTGGTCTGACTAACGTCGACACCAAGCTCAAAGATGGAGAACCAGCTACTGAAATTCTCAATGTTGTTGATGAATGCAAGGCAGAGCTGGTTGTAGTAGGCGGTCAGGGGCGCTCAGCGCTCGAGCACTTCCTGGTTGGCAGTGTTTCTGGAAAACTTGCGGCTCATGCCAAATGTTCTGTTTTTGTTTCCAAATCTAAAAACTGAAGCGGTATCACAGATAGTGTCTTCCAAATCTGATTCATGTAGTCGTGGGGGTAAGATGGTTTTCTACGCACGTAAAATTGCTCTGGCTACGCTTTGCGTGGCGCTCACTCTGTCAATCTGTTCCAGCACCGAAACCAATTGGGCGAGCGCTCAAAGCATGGGACTCGAGCAAGCAAAAGAGCGCGAAGAACTCAATGATATGAAAGGCGACATGTCGGATGTCAAATCGAATATTACCGATTCACTCGATGCACTGGATCGCCTTTCAAAAAAGATCAGTAAAGCGCAATCAAACGAAGTGCATCTCATTACCAAGGAAGCCAAAATTGAGATAGCGCCCGGTAAATTTGCTAACTTCTTGACTTACAACGGCAAAGTTCCAGGGCCAACCTTGCGAGTCACCGCCAGTGAACCACTGCGCGTGGTTTTGCACAACAATTTAAAAGTGGCTACTAGTCTTACTTTTCACGGATTGGTATTACCGCAGGGTGTCAGTGGTTTGCCTCACAAAGAGGGCGGATTGGTTGGACCAGGTCAGGTCTACGCCTATCAATTTATTCCCAAGCAGTCGGGTACTTATTGGTACCACCCACAGGTCAACCACGGTCAGCAAAAAGTGGCAGGTATGTATGGTGCCTTGATCGTAGAGCCTCGCAGTGATCGCAAAAGCTACGACAGGGACTACATTATGATGTTCGGACAAACCAGCAGTCTAGACATGGTCGCTCCCGGTGCCCGCCCTGGGTCTGGTCAGACATATTTTCTGGTCAATGGGATGACCGCGCCACTAGCCAAACCTCTAGAGGTAAGAGAGGGTGAGCGCATTCGTTTGCGCATGATCAACGCCAGCTCCAGCGCTATCCCTCTCTTTTTGACCGGTCATAAAATGGAAATTGTTTCTATGAACGGCTCTGATCTGCTAGAACCGCACGTTACCCGCGACACAATCACGCTCAATCCATCCGATCGAATGGATGTGGAGTTTCAAGCCAAAAATCCAGGTGTCTGGTCGCTTGCGTCAGAATTGACAGAGCAGTCCACGAATCAGGGTGCCTTTCCTGGCGGTATCGCTTGCGTGATACGTTATATGGATGCTGGAGCTGAAAAAGAAGCTCCTTAGATGGCGTTTCTCAAGGCTTGCAGGCGCACATTGACCTGTTCCATAGAAAGACCCGTGTGCTTGCAAAATGCCGCCCAGCCAACTTGAATGACGTCTTCCCAGTTATTGTAAAAAACTTCCTGATTGAGGTAGTCTTTGCCCAGCTCCTGGGAGTAATCAGCAAGGATTGCTTTGGCCATATCGTGCTGGATCAAATGTTGTAGATCGAACCACTTCTCTTCCAGAGCTAATTCGAAAAGAGTGCTTAGATACTCTTTTTGACCGTATCTTTCTTGTGCCAGTTCTTTCAGGCGGTCGTCCATCTGCTGTTACCCGGTCAAGCTTTTGTATCCTTAAGTTATCACAAGTCTTTGTGGTGGCAACTAAATTTCATCTGGTCGCACCGTTCATTTATGAATATGGCTCAAAACTATAGGGACAATCGCACAGCTTGGCGTCGTTGTGTAAGCGCAATCGCTCTCGCGATGTGTTTTTGCCTGAACATTGTAGGCGTGCAGGCGCTTGATTCGGAATCCGGGGCAAAAAGGGATGATTATCTGGACACTATTTTGACAGACACCAAAGGAAAGGTTTTTCGCTATGAAAGGATGCCGGTGCAAGTGTTCATAGAAAGCCAACAATTAGAGGAACGTGACGCCTGTGAGCAGGCATTCTCTTTGTGGCACGAGGGCACTGATGGTTTGATTTCGTTTGAAAGTGTTTCAGACAAGGCAGCGGCACGGGTGCTGATTAAATTTGTCTCTCTACCGCAGCGCACAGAAGCGCTTTCGAACACCGCTTCTGACGGTGGGCACACTCTAATGGAGTGGCATTTTCGAAAGAGGGTACTGCCCTTCGTCGGCCATCGAAGAGTACGTGTGCCACCACAGATTGTGGAAGTCAATATGAGCGCGTTGGATGCCCGTCCAACTTCTCAGAGAACCTTTGTTCTGCGAAATATAATTGAGCATGAGCTAGGACACGCAATTGGCTTGCTTGGTCACAGCCCTGATCCAGATGATTTGATGTGTGCCAAAACAGACGAAAATTCAAAACTTTCGCCGCGCGATTTAAATACTGTGCGCAAACTCTATCGACATAAAGCAGACGTTTATCTATAACTTCGAAAACGCTGGAATACGATACGATCGAAGATGATCGAATATGACCGAACGCTAATAGTGATAAGGGGCAATACCGAGCTGTTGACGTAGCTGTTCGTCGAGCGCCTTATTTTTGATGTCCAACTGTTCAAGAGCAGCTTTTCTACCCATCAACTGACCCATCACACTATTGCCCTGGGCATCTTTGGCCATGAGATTATCTTGCACTTTGAGATAGTCACCAAAAAGAGTCTGAGCATCATTGAAGTATTGATAATAGCCAAAATGCAGAGCCTTAGTCTCAGGGTACAAATTGAGCTTTTTCAGTTTATCGGCGGCGATTGAATTTTTAAGCTGCAGCTTTTGCAAAAGAGTTTGAATTTCCATTTTTTCCGGTCCTGGCACAAACATGGCCAGACCCTTTGACAGCATGGAGTCGGCCTTTTGCTTGTCGACGGGATTCATTTGCGCTTCACGTCTGATTTCATCGTATTTGCTAAACCAGTCTTTTAGCACGGCTGGAGACGTGGCAGCAGCACCGGTGGTGGCGGCGGCAGAATTTGCAGCCTGGGCGTTAGCGCAATTTGAGACCGCCATTTGTGTGACTAAGGCAAGAACTATTCCAGTTATTTGCAGCCTCATTTTGTTTTTCCTTTGTTTGCACTGGTGCCCGAAAATGTTGTTAGTGAGTCTATGGACGTTGACTTTGGCATCTGGTTTCTTCAAGCCCCCTATATTCTACGTTACGAGTATGTCAAAGTCTCGTTTGAATTGCGGATAGGATATCCCAGCAGAGGCAATTTCTTCGATTTCGGGTGGGCTCTTGCACAACGCCTGGGCGACGAGACCGGACATAGCCAGGCGATGATCTAATTTTGTCTGCCAATGTCCGCCGCCTTTGAGTTGTTCTTGACCCGTGATGATAAAACCATCATCGAATTCTTGAATTAAGCCCCCGATGGCTCCAATATTTTGCGCAATAAGAGCGAGCCTGTCACTTTCTTTGTGCCGCAATTCTGAAGCGTCGGTCACTTTAAGCTGCCCATCGCACAAACTTCCAGCTAAAGCGAGGATAGGAATTTCATCGACACCAGAGGCTATCTTTTCACCGGATATGGTGGCTCCTTTTAAGCGTTTTACGCCCTTTACTCTGATGTCTGCTACCGGTTCGCCACACTGTTCACGAACGTTTTCCAGGCTGACATCAGCTTGCATTTCTTTGAGAACATCAAATATCAAGGTGCGCCCTGGATTGAAGCCGACGTTCTTTAAAAGAATATTCGAGCCTTCAAGACATGAGGCTGCCACCATAAAAAATGCTGCTGAAGAAATATCTCCAGGCACAGTCAATTCATATGGTGCAATTGAAGCGGTCAATCGAGCCACAGTTGTTTTGCCCTGGGCGTCACGTTCGAACGGAAGACCTAAATATTGAAACATTCTTTGGGTATGGTCGCGAGCGATGTGAGGCAACTGCACGCTGGTGCGGCCACTAGCTTGCAGTCCGGCAAGCAGTAATGCCGTTTCAACCTGGGCTGAAGCGACTTTTAGAACAAAGTCGCGGCCTTGGAGATTCCCGCCAGCAATTATAAATGGTGGCTTGCCCTCTTCTTTTTCGTAGCGAAATTTCGCGCCCATCTCGGCTAATGGCTGTAAAACGCGTGCCATTGGTCGTTTGCGCAAAGATTCATCACCGTCAAAGCGGCTTTCAAAAGGCAAGCCAGCGCAAATTCCCGAAAGCAGACGGATTGTTGTGCCGCTATTGCCTGCGTCCATGAGCTTGTCCGAGCTTTTGAGACCGGAAAGACCCGGCGAATGAATGATTGTGACGGGTTGAGCGTGAGTGCTTCCGGTATTGCCGGTCGTCTCTAGTGAGAAGTCAAGTCCTAATTGGCGCAAACAGTCCATAGTCGACTGGCAGTCTTGAGCAGGCGATAGACCGGTAACCCGGCTTTTGCCCTGGCTGAAGACGGCAAACATTAGAGCTCGGTGAGAGACTGATTTGTCTCCTGGAACGAAAATTTCGCCTGCAAGTTTCGTTTTGGTAGTTTTGATAGTCATCTCCTTATTGTAAGATTGAGCCAGCTTACTTTTTGCTTTCATTGAGACTTTAGACAAACGATGTTGCGCTTTTTAACATCCGGCGAATCGCACGGACCCACCCTGAGTTGTATTTTAGACGGTGTGCCTGCGGGCTTGCCCCTTTCTGTGGCTTCCATAAATGAAGATTTGTCGCGACGTCAACAGGGCTATGGTCGCGGCAATAGGCAAAAAATCGAAACAGATAAGGCTGAAATTATTGGTGGAGTGCGGCATGGTATTACCACTGGTGCGCCTCTGGGGATGCTTGTACGCAATCGCGATTTTGAAAACTGGCAACATGTCATGTCGGTAGAAGCAGTTGATGAAACGGCGCCCGAAGTAATCGAGCAAATGCAGAAAAAAGCAATCGAGCGTTTTCGACCAGGGCACGCCGATCTTTCCGGCACTTTCAAATACAGACAACACGATATTCGCGATGTTCTAGAAAGGGCAAGCGCCAGGGAAACTGCAGCCCGTGTAGCTGGTGGTGCCGTTGCCAGACAGATTTTGCAACAATTTGGCATTGAAGCAACCAGTCATGTCCTGCAAATTGGACCAATCAAGGCAAAAGCGATTGACCCGAATATGTCTGTTGCTGAAATTGAAGCGATTGTGAAAAACTCTGAGCTTTTTTGCGCTGATGCCGATGCCTGTGAATCGATGAAGGAATTGATTAAAGACACGTGGCAGAAGGGCGATAGCTTGGGTGGTATTGTTGAAGTAGTAGTTTCAGGTTTACCTGTTGGATTGGGCAGTTACACTCAGTGGGACCGCAAACTGGATGGACAACTGGCTCAGGCTTTGATGAGCGTTCAAGCCATGAAAGCTGTTGAAATCGGCGACGGAGTGGCTGCATCGCAGGATTTAGGCTCGCACGTGCATGACGCTATTTATCCTGGTTCAGAGCACAATGCCGATGGATCTAATTTGCCTTTCAGCCGCAAAACTAATCGTGCTGGTGGTCTTGAAGGCGGTATGACGAATGGTGAGCGGCTGGTTATTCGCGCCTACATGAAACCAATACCAACCATTCGTGTTGGTCTTGATTCGGTCAATTTTCCCGAGTTTGCTGGTGATAAAGCTCATTATGAGCGCTCGGATGTTTGTGCGATAGCAGCCGCCTCTGTGGTTTGTCGCGCGATGGTCTGCTTGATTTTGGCGAACGCTCTGTTCGACAAATTTGGTGGTGACAACATCTATGACTTGAAAAAATCAGTCGATGATTATCGTAAATTTTGTCAAACACCTAAGTTCGCGAAGCCTGCAGTGAAGGCGAAATCGAGCTTGGCGACCGATGAGCAATCAAAGGAACCTACCGGTAACGAAGATGCAGCAGGAGAATTCTAATGTCAATGCGCCATAAACGTCATCGCGGTCCGGTTGTTACCATTAATTGGAACACTACCCTCGAAGTAAAAACAAGAGTCGCAGTTGGCTCTGGTGCTCGACACAAGCTCAATAGCGTGCTTGCACAAATTGGCTCCGGTCGTCGAGTTTTGCTTATTTGTCAGCCATCGACAGCGGTGCACTGGTTGCGTGATGTGATGGCGGTTTTGCCTTCGGAAGATTTTCAAGTCACGACGCTTGAGGTGCCCGATGGCGAAGCCTGCAAAACTCCAGAATGGCTGATTCGCGTATGGGAGCATCTGCAGGATCGTAAATTTGAGCGCAAGGATACTGTTGTCGCATTAGGCGGTGGCTCCGTTTCGGATCTAGCTGGTTTTGCAGCCTCGACATATATGCGTGGTCTAAACCTGGTGCTTTTACCGACGTCGCTTCTAGCACAGGTGGATGCAGCCATTGGTGGTAAAACTGGTATCAATTTGAGTGCTGGAAAAAATCTGGCTGGTAGTTTCTATTTTCCAAAAGCTGTTATTGCGGATTCTGAAATGCTGGTTTCTTTGCCGCAAAAGCAGTTGATATCAGGTCTTGGCGAAATCTACAAATACGCTCTTATCGAAGATACAGTAGCCAAACATACCGACTACGAAGTGGGTCCTCGATCGTTATTGGAATTGCTGGAGGCCATGGCTGGGCATACTCTTACTGCAGAAGATCCAAGTCTTGGCGGCATTATTTCAAGCTGCATCAAAATGAAATTATTTGTCGTCGGTAAAGATCCTCATGAAAGCGGGCTCCGGCGTTGTCTGAATCTTGGTCATACTCTGGGGCACGCGCTGGAAAAAATGGGCGATTATTCACTGTCGCATGGTGAAGCTGTAGCAATTGGTCTTGTGGCTGATACCAAATTAAGTGTCGATCAAAAAAGGATCGAAAAAGATTCGCTGAAGAGATTGCAGCAAATGTTGGAAAAAGCGGGCCTGCCAACAAAGGTACCGAGTGCGTTTCGGGCAGAAAAGTTGATCGAAGCAATGTCCATGGATAAGAAACGCGACGGCGACAAAATCAAATTAGTTTTGCCTCAAGCAAAACTAGGGCAAGTTGAATTGGATGTGCCGATTTCTCCAGATGATTTAGCTCGAGTGATTTAAAAGAGCTGAAAATCTAATCGGCGAATACCGATTATGAGAGGCGACGATTAAAAATGAGCTTTATCGCTGTCCTTTGCTGCTCATATCATCTACTTGTTTGTCGCGACTGGCTTTGAAAATCTGTTCGAAGATTTTCTGAATAAAATTTGCGCAGTTTTCGTCTTTCGCTTTTGTACGCACTTTTGCAATAATGTTTTTTTCTCGCTCTGGATCTAGCACAGGAATGTGGTGCACACTCTTTCTTTTGCCGATTTCTTGCACCAGCTCATAACGACTGGCAAGCAGCAATGCAATTTCTGAATCGAGCTTATCTATTTCGGCACGCAACTGCGCCAGCTCTGATTTTTTTTGCTCTGTCTGATCATTTACAGTTTCCAGTTCGTTTTCCGATTTGGTCATTTGCAGATCACTTCCTTGCTCGGGCATAAGGCTAAAATTACTTTCGCGAGGTGGGCGAAACTTAGTTCACCATATCATGCAGTTATATATAATGAAAATGTTGGCGAGAACAATTGGTTAACGATGAATGTATTAATAGCGATCGACGAATCTCCCTACTCAAAAGCTGCTCTAGATGCCGTTTTAGACAGACCATGGGCGCCTGGCACTAAATTTAGTGTGATTACGGTAGTCGAGCCATTCCACCCTGAGTACGCTGGCTGGCAGACGAACTATGTGCCACTGGCAATGGAGGCTCAAAAGGCCATTTCGCAAAGTTCTAATCTACTAATTGAAGAAGCCAAGGCGGCTTTGAGCAAAACTTTTGGTGCTGATAATGTTCTGGGTGAAGTGCACGAAGGCTATATAAAAGAGCGCATTCTCGAAGTGTCCCGCGAATGGCCAGCCGACCTTATCGTCGTTGGTTCGCACGGAAGACGTGGATTCACTAAATTTTTGCTCGGTAGCGTCTCCGAAGCGATTGCTTCGCACGCTAATTGCTCAGTTGAGATAGTAAGGCTCAAAGAGAATGCCTCTGCCGGTCATGCCGGGCAGGCTGCTTCATCAGTCGAAGACTCTTTGAATTGAAGCTGAATGGTTATTCAGAGACAACGTCTGGAACTTTAGGAGTTTCCGGTTTTTCGTCTTCTTTACCGTTGAATGGCTCAAAGTAGATGCTCTTCGCGCCAATGACCAGCGATAGAGCCAGATAGCCGATGAGAATTGTCAGAAACAAGGGCCAGGTTGTTTGAAAGCTTTGCATGCCAGTTTTTTCCTTTTTGGATGAGCGGTAGATAATGCTGACCAACATCTTTCAAAATCACGCAATATCATCCTCACATTATAAACATTTGAGAGTCACCTTCGGCAAGGCACCGATGCCCATCTCCTCTTGGTATGAGGCCAAATGTGCCTAGCCATGCATTTAAAGAGGCTCATGACCACTTCCAAGTTTGTGCTATAAAAGGCGTTGATTCGGTGGACAAGGGAGTGTTTGTTTTATGGACGCCATTAAACAGTCAAAGAGTTTTGCGACTGTGAGTTTGATCTGTGGGCTTCTCCTGGCTGGTTCTGTTGCCATAGCCGCGCCTCAAACTTCTCCTCTCGATCCGTATGCCCAACCTGCACCCAGTGTTCGAACCAGATCTGTTGCCCCTGAGCCTGAAGCAGTAGAAACATCCACAACTTATGTCACAGTGGGTGAGAACAACGAGTTCAAACAACTGAAGGCTAATAAGCCAGTCAAAGCCGCCAAAGCTTCCAAAGAGCCGAAAGCTGGCAAGGACGTTGCTCCAGAAGCTGCCGAAGCCGGTGAAAAAGAGCCGTCGAAGGTGGCGAAAGTGCCCAAAGACTCCAAGCTCAAATTGCCTAAAATTGTCCAAGAAATCAAAAAGCCGAAAGCTAAGGTAGCAAAAGCGCCGAAAGCTAAAGAGCAGAAAGACACTAAAGTCGCCAGTAAAGATGACGCCGACACAACGGCCGCCTCTGCTGATGCAAAGAATGCACCCAAAACGGCCAAAGCCAAGGACAATGGTTTGATGGATGGCACGAAAGCTGCCAATGAAAAACTGGTCAATGGAACGAAGAAAATGGGTGAAGGAATTGCCAGTGGTGCTAAAGCCTCCGGTACATTCTTTATGAAAGGGGCAAAGGCTCTTGGCAGTGGAATGAAGTCTACAGGCGATAAGCTGAAAGACGGCACACAGTCTGTCGGCGAGAAAATGGCAGAAATGCCCAAAAAGATCAAAGGCTCTGACAAAGAGAAAGAGTCTGGCCAAGAAAAGTTAGCTAAGAAAGATGCAGCTGAAAAGCAAGCTGCCGAAAGGCAAAAACAAGCTGCTGAAAAACAGAAAGAGAAAGAAGCCGCAGCTAAAGCTAAAGTCGCAAAACCAGTGGCATTCGATAAGCATGCTCAAAACAAGAGCAAAGAAACTTTGAGCGCTTACGAACTCAATCAAAAGGCCGCCAGCGAGCAAACTGAAAAGATTTCCTCGAACGCTGTCGAGCAGCCTGGCGAAGTGAAAGCTCCAGGCGTCTCTGCAAATTCCAAAAAGACCGACAAAAATGGGAAAGGAATTATGGGCAAAACTTTGAGTATCATGCCCAAGATGCCTAAGATTCCATTTATGGGTGGCAAAAAGTCCAGCGAGATTAAGCCCGCTGAAGCTCAAACAGCTAGCACACAATCCACCGTCGCCCAATAACGCTGTTACCCTGCGTACCAAGTGACCTTCAGTCTGACTGAGGTTTGCGCGGGTTGTTTGCACATGCGCTGGCACCGTCGACAACATGATGTGTTGTTTGATAACTGCGTCCTACAAAAATTGTCGGATCGGAACCGCGTGAATGTGATTTTTTAAAGGCATCACTGCGAATCCAGTTCTTGAAGGATTCTTCGTCTACCCAACGTGTCACAACTTGATACTCGTTTGGCTCTGGAGCGTTTTCCTCAAAGGGTTTCCCCATCGCCATTTTTGGAGCCGGTCGCAAAACATCGAGACTGAGAAAACCCGGTTGAGTGTCGACTGAACCCTCTCTGTTTCGAAATAAATTCTCGAAATCCTCGGCGCGCTCTTTGACCACGGGAATGTGATTGATTGACACGTACATTTTAAGTTGCTCCTGCTCATACGCACTGGGGGAAAATTGCTTTTTGATCGGCACCATAGGCGGTGCGCAAATTGTGCTCTTTCATATTCGCTGTCTTAAAAAGTTGGATCGACAGCTCTCGATAGCGCACTTTGTCTTGTCAGAGGAGCAATTTTTTCTGGATCAACACTCCACATCAATTCTGGCTCACCCAGGGGCACTTTGTCGGCTAGATTTGGCCACACTTGCCAGGTTTTTCCATGCGTGCTGCGCAGTGAGGCCAACACTTCTTTCTCTTTGTCTTTAGCCAGACCAGGCATAACTAGAAGGCCAGTATCGACTTCGCCAGTGTGCGGGTGCCAATATTTCTGTTCAGAAACAGACAGAGTTTTGAAAAGCTTGTCTGTGATTACATATTCAATGCCGATGACCCGTGCGTCCGCACCATTTCCATCGTAAAGCAGGCATTGGAACAAATCTGGATTAACCTGCTTGCAATAGTGCGCAGTTCTAATTTGTTGCTGTTTTTCTGCGGGCAAACTGGCGTCTTTCTTGGGCGAGTGATAGCCGTCGAGGTACATGCCGACCTTGGTCAACGGCACAAGATGCTGCCCCATTGCGCAGGCTTCTTTTTCTACCGCTTTGGATTCAATTCTGCTATTGCTGATTGCAGTTGATTGAACGGCATCGGCATACGTTGGCGGACAAAAAAGAGTAGCAGAACTCACGGATACAAAAGAAAGTGTTGTTGCCAATAAATTTACTAGCGCCATTGGTTTCAGCATAGGTCCCTCAAAGTCTGCGAATACGAATTTTTGAGAGTCTACCACCGCTTAAAATCTTTCGCCAGGGAAGCATATAAGAAAGTAGAGCAGCTCTGTATTGATGAGCAAAAAATTTTTGCATTTTGCGCCTAACAATATAGCCTGATCAGTCAGGTAAACATCTGGGGTGAATGATGGTCAATGAGGCTGCCTGAAATGCGATATCTAAGGAATCATCCAATAGCCAGGACGATGAAAACCTTGCTGGCTGTCAGTACCTGCTTATTCGTGCCATCAACAGCTTGGGCTAAGGACAGCGTTGCCCTTTTATCAGAGACACCGTCGATAGATACAGCTCCTGTATCTAGCCAGCAGGAAGCTTCTTCAGCACTGCCAGCGTCTGCTTCCTCATCAACGTTTTTATATGGTCGGGTCAAACAACGAAACAGAGACTTCGATGGCGGTGCAGATGCAATTTCTGCAAATGCTAACGTCTACGTCGACTTGCAAACCGGAAGTGCGACTGAAGCGAATGTGCGATTGAAAGCAGCAGCCTATAAAAAACTTTCTCAAGGCTTTGATCTAACTGCTGATGAATACCGCAGTTTGGGAATCGGTTGTATAGGATATGAGTCGACTCGGACTTTCTTCCAGAACAAAGGAACGATAACTGACGTCTATAAAAACTCACCGGCTGCAAAAGCGGGCCTTAGAGTTGGCGAAACGATCATTCAGGATGCGTCTGACAATGAGGCTAAAGCAGATCCGACCGTTCCTTTATGGTCTGTGTCTGTAGGTAGGGAAGGAGATCCGGTCAATTTGATGGTAGTGCGTCACGGTCACAATCAGAGTTTGACGATGCTTAGATATAACATCGAAGATATCGAAGACCCTGCCAGACGCGCTGAGTGGGAAAAAATAGTTCGTGATCTAGGGTTCCCCAAGCAAGGCACTTTTAATGGTCGCAACCTGGATGCACTCCAGAAAACATCTAATGAAGCCTTGTGAGGCAGAAGTTACCTGAGCTATATTGGTACTAATATCAATGCTCTGGGAGTTGAAAGCGGTTGTTGAGAAAGCATCATATTTTTGTGGCAACAACTTTGTCACTGTTAGCAGCACCCTCATGGGCTCAAGGGCAGCCACAGTTTAACTCTCATATGTTGGTGCAGTCGCCACTAGCGGGGCAACACGTCTTTCAGCACCCATTGCAGACGCCAGCTCTAGATGCCACCAGTAACTCCGGTGCAGCTGTCAATAATCTGCACAGCGGAAATTCTGCAGGAAGTCATGTACTCAATTTTCATCACTTGTTTGGCTCTACAAATAGTGGCGTCAGCACGTCGAATCATTCGAATTCTTCTCAGAATTCCTCGAGCAGTCAAAATTCTTCAAATAGTTCAGGCTCCTCGGGTACTCAGGGCTCTTCAAATAGTCAGAGTTCTTCAAGTAGCCAGAGTTCGTCAAGCAGCCAGAATTCTTCGGGCGCTCAGGCGAGCACTGCCATACACAGCGGTAAATCAGTCACAAATCTGGCCAGCGGTATATCCTCAGAATCCACTCAGGGTGGAAATACTCCCACATCAAAAACTGTCAACCTGGATCTTTCATCCACAACAGCCGGCTCGACTGTCGGTAATACCGGTCATCTTGGTCAAACGGGCAGTGTGAGCATTAACGTTGGTGGCACGCAGCTAAGTGTTTCATCGACGACCCAATTGACGCCGGCCGAACGTCTCGCAGTGTATCAAGTGGTCAGCACTGGACAGCAATCCATCGTTTTAGATTCTCAAGGTAGTGCAAGTGGTGGCACCGTCATTCTGAATTCACATTTGAGTCAAGAACTTGGCAATCTTGTGATACCAAAAGGTGTAACTGTCATCGATGTGACCAAATCTGGTTCGCTCAATTTGTCAGGCAATTTGACTGATGCCGGTACGCTTTATGTCACTGGAAATAATGCCACTAATCATGTCGTAATTGATGCCAATAACATTAGTGTTCAGGCGCATGGTTTGATTTCGGATGTCTTGCCGGCAGGAATTTTGCACAGTACTGATGTCTCACAAAATGCCAGCTTGAGCCTGACCGCCCAAAATAATCTGACTAACGCGGGCACGATTATTAGCAGTGGGACCGTCAGTCTTTTAGCTGGCGGTGGTGGCCTGACCAATAGTGGACTGATTAAGTCGGTTTCTGGCGACATAAATATAGGCTCCAGTTCCCCATCCCATGACGTTAATGTTATCGCCACTGGCGGTACATTCCAGGCGGCTGGCGGTGCCATTAACGTTCGTGATGCGACTTATACAGGACCAGGCAATATCAATTTAACAGGTGGAAATTATCTTTCTCAGAATTTGAGCCTTTACTCCGGTACCGGAACGGCCACTACATCAGTCAATCAAATCAGTGGACTGCTGAATATCAATGCCGGTCAGGCTCATACGCTGGTGGCAGCGGATACTTTGCGGCTCGGCAATCTGACATTGTCTGGCGATCCAACTTTCTATAACACCGCAGGTAATATCACTATTGGTGGAAATATTGCAGTCGGTCAGGCCTTATCAATTGTTGCCAGTCAGGACATTTTGTCGACAGGTAACTACAGTATCACCGCTAACAATGGTGCGGCCGGCTTTCAAATCAACTTAATCGCCGGTGCTCATATAACAGCTGGCGGCACTAGCAGCCCGATAGTTGGTCCGTACACCACAAGTGGTATTGGTACACCTGCAACAAGTGCTATCACTATTGACGGACCCAGTGCAACAGGCGGCAACGTCAGTTTTTCTGGCAACAACATGACGATATCGTCAGCGGCAGTTTCAGGTAATAACTCAGGTGGTGACGTAAATGTCATCGCATTTGCAAATGCTGGCGGTACAAATGGTGGGCAAGTCTTGCTTTCGTCCGGAACATCTATAAATTCGGGCGGCTCAGGCACAGGAGCCAATGGCAATATTTCTATTATTGCCGGCGCGACTGGTGGAACCGCCGTTACAACTGGAAGTCTCATTACCACTGGAGGCGCTGGTGCTGGCGGCAATATAACAATCCAAACTTCTCAACCTGTTCCTAGTCCAAATCCCGTAACCATAAATACTAATGGCAGTATTGCTGCACTGAACAACTTTGTCGCAAGCGGCAGTACAAATGCTGCATCCATAGTAGTAAACGCAGCTGTTACTAGCAGCGGCAACATCAGTATGACCTCCGCCAATACCGTCACCATTGACAGCAGTGTTAGCGCAATCAAGACTGCGAGCACAATTACTATTCAAAGCCCTGCCGATTTGACGCTTGCAGGAAGTGGCAGTTTATCCACTACTGGTGGCACTGTGTCGTTGCTCGCGATGTCCGCTGGCGGTCATTTGACAATTGCAAACGGGACGGCCTTAACTATTGGTGGTGGCAATGAGATTGATATTCGTACACCAAATTTGGTTTTTGCTGCGACTACAGCAAGCCCTTCTATAACGGCCACGGGTAGTTCATCTATATTCATTGATGCTGGCAATTCTGCGCACGATGTCGACCTTTCAATCACTGGTCCTAGTGGATTTAGTGGCACTCTCACAACCAATGGCGGTACCGTCGACGTTAGTCCAACAGGCTTAGGAAATTTGAATTTCTCAAGTTCGGGTCTGGCTGCGACAACTTTGAATTTCAATACATCGGGCTCTGGAATCCTGGATATGCACGGGCTTGGCAATATCACCATTCCCTTCGGCGTCACAGTAGCAAGTGTTAGCCCGATTCAGATCAATATGAATAGTACGGCTGGTAATCAGACCTTCACTTTAAACGGCACTCTCAAGACCACTGCCAGTGATTCTCCGTTTCCGGATCCACTCGGTGGTTCAATGTTTTACTCGCTTTTGACACAGAATCTTTTTGCCAATTTTAACCTGGCGGGTAATGGCACTTTTCTGCAGGCTGGAGCGACGCCTGGAAACACCGTTTTCAATGACTTCGTTGACGTCGGTTTTGCCAACAACAGTAATGTGCATATTACTAGTCTCAACGCAGGCAGCTATGCCAATTTTTATACTCGCCAGATTCAGTTAAATGGTCCTGGAGCTGTTTCCAATGCAAATTTGACTCTGAATAATGTCAATGCCGTCAATTTCAACACCAACCTTCCATCTTTTGCACCTGGTAACGTCGCTTTCGTAACTGGTGGCACGGCCTTAATCGGAAAATTGAATATTACTGGCGCTCCTGTCAACATTGGATTCCCTGGGACGACACCTCCAGTCAGCGTTCCAGAGGCCCAGCAACCAATAGGCAGTCTCAGCATTGCCCCGGGTTTTTCGCTTATCAGTCAGGACTCAATTACCGCCCATGCCACAAACAACGCCAACATTTTTGGCTCTGTATCTAGCACCACCGGTAATATTGGTCTTTTTGCGCCAACTGTGATAGTTGGAAATAATGCCAGCGTCCTTGCAAACCACAATGGTGGCAACATTCAACTGGCTTCATCGATACCCGGCGGCGCAGTAAATGTTGTAAACAATGGACTGATTGAAGCTGCTGGCAATTCTACTGTGATTGGTTTCAATGGCGGCAGTACGGGCGCTATACAACTTAGCGGGAGAGGCACTGTTGCGTCAGACGTCGTTAATTTTGGAAATTTGAATTCAGTTACCTTGCAGATGATTGGACCATACATAACTCTTCCATCTTTCAGTGGCAGTTTTACGTTGGGCAATATTTCCATTCAGCAAGGTTCAATCAGTGATGTAATCAATATCTCGACTTCGCGTGTAGTGCCTGTGCCCTCTTTTGCGCCGACACGACCGGGACTCTTAAATCCACTGCAGGCATCTGCGCAGGCTGTGACTGCAGACGATGAACTTTTGCTGCAACGCGCTCAGTTTAATCTGGCTTTTGCGCTGTTGGAACTCATTGCCTTCGAAGAAAAAAATGCTCGTTTGAATGAGCAATTAGGTACGCGCATTGCCACCGATTACACGCCTGTCAGATTGCCTGTGGATCCCCAGTTTCCGCTCCAAGGCAATATCACGATGGAGCAAATTGGACTGGCCGCTGCTCTATTTTCCAGCACTGAGTTCACGGCTAATGAACTTAGTAGCCTGTCGCAGCAAGGGGTGGAAGCAGGACCTTCCAGCAAAGGCAACGTGCTTGAGCTGCTTAAAGGCAATGCGCTGTTTACGCCTCAAGACGACATAGTTGTCCATTCTCGCTACGGCTCAGCCTATATACCTAAAGGTGCTGTGGCATGGATTATGGAAACCGGTAAAGAGACTGCTATTTATGACTTCCATGATTCAATGATGACTGGTGGCATAAAAGTGGTGGCGAATGGCAAGCAATTCATACTGTCTCCAGGTAAACAAATGGTGCTGGCTAAAGATGGCAGCAATAATTTTGATTCGTTGAATCCGGGGAAAACGATTGGCTATCGCAACGTCAAATCAAGTGAACTTGGTGATGGCACAAAAGCATTTGTTTGTGACTTTTCCATTGCTCACGGCTTGATGAATGTTCCAGTTATTCGCAATCTGTTGAGGTCTGACAATTCCGTTCAAAGAAAAACCGCCTGGAAAATGATCAAAAATGCCACCATCCTCGCTGATTTAACCGGTGACGTTTACAAGACGAATCCGTAGTAACCGTAAACGGAAAGGAGAAGTCAGTGAAGACTTCTCCTTTCAATTTCATTCGAACAACAGACGTTCTGATTATCGTGAAGCGACAGCCAGACGTGTGCGTTCTGCTTCGACAATGCTGGTTGCACGGCCGAGGCTGCGTGGAAATTCGCGTCCACGCATGAGTACTTGCTTTTCCCAGCTTTCTGGTTTGAAGATGCCAGCGAAGTAATTTATTGCTTCGTCAACATCGAATTCGCGACACGAGAAAATATCTAGTGTGACGAATCCTTTTTCTGGAAAAGTATGGATTGAGATGTGGGACTCAGCGATCAGAACAACTCCGCTCACTCCCCAATCATCCGGTACGGTTCCTTGATATCTGAAAACGTATGGTGGCATGATTTTTGTCATATCTAGTTGCTCTGGATAAGAGTCTAGGGTTTGACTAACTAAACCCAGGTCTGCCAGCAGGTTCTGAGGGCAGCCATAGGCTTCTAGGATAAGATGTGGTCCAAACATGTTTCTTCCCCCTGTCGCTCGTCTGGTGTGACGAGCTAATTGTTGTGGGCTCCAGGTAAAAACAAAACTAATAGTCAGATGGTCTCTGTCTGTCAGTCTTGCGGGGTACACGAAACGCTTACTTACACCAGTGTTGGACTACTCCGGTCCTGGGAGTTGGGCGTTGTGCGATTGAGTCAACCTCCGTAGTGGAAATCTCGGTGCATAATTGTACATTAAAACTACTTTTTGAAAGAAAAAAAGGGCTAGCTGAAAAGTATTTATTTTTAGGCGCCCGCCCTGTATAGGCGAGAAATTCCAGAGCCCGCAATCAGCGCCTGTTTCTTAGTTGGTGTCGTTCAAGAATGGCATTGCAGGCTGTTTTGCGATTTCGCGATCCGGCAATGTCTCTGCCCGTAAGCAATTGCGGGCAAAACGCTTGCGCGAAATGGTCTCGAAATGTTTCTCAGTCGTGAACGATTTTCTCTACACCAAAACTTTTCTGACCGAAACTTTGACGTTGTCGGAAAAGTTGGTCGAGATGTTTGTAGCAAAATCCGCTGACGCAGAAACCCAAAATTGCGAGCCAACCAGAATGATTTGACTCTTCTCTCCATGAGGAAAGTGCAGTAAGACTGGATCTTCGCCTTTGTGTTGATTTAGGATGTCCTTCAATCTGTGCAGCTCAGCGAATGACTGGTGGCTGTTGAATTCAATATCGACAAGCGAGGCATCGGAAATCTTCCGCACTGAATTGGCCATGATCGACATATTGTCTTCGTTTTTCTTTGCTTTCCCCTTGATAAGTAGAAGCGAACGCGGCAGCAATACATCCGGGGGTAGCTTCTCCATCAACTCACTGTAAATGACGATTTCACCCTTGCCATGCAGATCTTCGAGATGCACTATGCACAACAGCTTGTTCGTCTTTGTCAGTTTCTTTTCTATACTCGTCGCCAGTCCGCCGATGATCACGGTCGAACCTTCTTTGGCTTCTTTGATTTCCTTGAGATTGTGAGTCGTCAGAAAACGCAAGCGATGCGAAACGCGTTTGAGAGGATGGCTCGTGACATAGAATCCGAGCAACTCGTGCTCCATCGTTTGCAGCTGCGCTTCGGAATACTCAGAACTATCACCTCTGAGTGTGTGGTCCATGGTCACACCGGTTTCGGCAGCCATGCTGAACAGAGAAATCTGTCCGCTTGCTTCAGCACTCTGGGCGCGACTGGCCGAGTCAACGAGTGAATCAAGATTCTCCAGCGCTTGTTTGCGACTGATACCAAGGCTTGTGCAAGCTCCGCATTTGATCAGGGCTTCAAGAGTTCTCTTGTTAACCGTTTTGAGGTCCAGTCGTTTGATGAAATCTTGAATCGATGTATAGGGGCCACCGCTTTCTCTCTTTCTGACGATTTCCTCGACGGCTGCCTCGCCCACATTTTTGACGGCAGACATACCAAAACGAATGGCTTTGCCGTCGGCGGTAAAGTCGGCTCCAGAGACACTGACGTCGGGTGGCAAGATGGGAATGTTCATCATCTGACATTCGGCGATATAGCCTTGCACCTTTTCTTGATCGCCTGAGACGCTGGAAAGAAGCGCCGTCATATATTCGGTTGGATAGTGAGTTTTTAGGTACGCCGTCTGGTAGGTGAGCATGGCATACGCTTGACTGTGCGATTTGTTGAAGCAGTATTCGGCAAATTGCACCATGACGTCGAAAAGGTTGTTCGCGATTTCGGCACTGACTCCGTTCTTAATCGAGCCTGCGACGAAGATTTCGCGCTGCTTCTCCATCTCTTCGGGTTTTTTCTTACCCATTGCTCGTCTAAGTAAGTCGGCTTGACCGAGACTATAACCGCCCAATCTCTGAGCGATTTGCATAATCTGTTCTTGATAGACAATTTGCCCGTACGTGTCTTTGAGGATAAGCTCCAGCAAAGGCGTTACATATGTAATTTTGGTTTTGCCGTTTTTGCAATCGATAAATTTGTCGATCATGCCCGAATCCAGTGGACCTGGACGATAAAGGGCAATCAGAGCCGATAAGTCTTCCAGGTTCGTGGGCTTCATGTCGCGAGCGACTTGACGCATGCCAGAAGATGTTTCTAGCTGGAAAATTCCCGAGAGATCGCCGTTGCAGACAGTCTGGAAAGTCGGCGCATCATCTAAAGGAATCAAATCGGGCACGATTTCAATGCCGTGAACCTTTTTGATGATTTTGACGGCTTTGTCGATCATCGTCAGGTTGCGCAGACCGAGGAAGTCCATTTTGACTAGCCCAATGTAGGCTATGTCTTCCATATAATATTGAGCAATGACTGTACCGTCATTGTTCTTTTGCACAGGCACCAACTCTTCCAAAGGCACGTCAGAAATCACTACACCGGCTGCGTGCATGCCAAAAGTTTTGTTCGTGCCTTCTAGTTTTCTTGCAAGGTCAATGACTTGCCGCGCTTCCACGCTCGTTTCGTAGACTTTTTTGAATTCTGGATTGTCGGAGACCATCTCATCTAATGGGCACGGCTTACCGCGAACAACTGGCACCATTTTTGCTAATTTAGTCGATTCAGCAAAAGGATATTCGAGTACGCGCGAGACATCTTTAAGAACGGCTTTACTGGTCATTCTATTGAAGGTGATGATCTGAGCAACGCGATCAGCACCATATTTTTCTGCTGTATATTTGATGATTTCATCGCGCCTTTCGATACAAAAGTCTGTATCAATATCTGGCATCGACTTACGTTCGGGATTAAGAAATCGTTCGAAGAGCAGATTGTATTTGATCGGGTCGATGTTTGTGATGCCGAGCGCATAAGCAACGAGACTGCCGGCAGCAGATCCACGACCTGGGCCAACGGGAATACCCTTGTCTCTAGCGTGTTGAATAAAATCTGAGACGATCAAGAAGTACGAAGCAAAATTCATGTCTTCGATCACTTTCAATTCGACATGAGCACGCTTCGAGTGTTCGTCGGTAATTACTCCGTCGTAACGTTTTTTTAGACCTTCAAAAACCAGCTCATTCAAAAAGGTCTCCGCCGAGTGTCCTGGTGGCATCGGAAAAACAGGCAGTCTCGGATCGCCAGCTAGTTTTATAGTTTCGATTTTGTCGGCAATTTCTAAAGTGTTGCGCAGTGCTTCTTCGATATGCTCTGTGTCTAAATGGTCGCGAAACAAGTAACTCATCTCATCGCCATTTTTGATGTATTCCCAGCCAGAGAACTTCATGCGATTGGCATCGGTGACAAGTTTGCCCATTTGAATGCAAAGTAAGCAATCATGAGCGACTGCGTCATCTTTATCTGTAAAGTGACTGTCATTCGTGGCAACCAACTTGATGCCAAGCTCTTTGCTGAGCTGCACCAGGTAGCGGTTGACTTTTCGATCTTCTGCGTAGCCGTGGTCTTGAATTTCTAAGTAATAATTATCACCGAGAACTTCCTTGTACCATTTAGCCGATTCCTTGGCCTTTTCATAATTATCTTTGAGAATGAATTGACTAAGTTCGGCTCCCAGACAGCCGGATAGAATAATCAAGCCTTCTTTTTGCTCGGCCAGCATCTCTTTGTTGATACGTGGCTTGTAATAATATCCCTCGATATGTGCCCGTGAATTTAAGCGAACCAGATTGCTGTATCCAGTTTTATTCTGGGCGAGCATCGTAATGTGGTGCAGATGTTGACGCGCTGTTTTATCTTTGATATTGCCATCAATGATGTAACCTTCGCAGCCAATAATTGGCTTGACACCACCCATTTCATGGCAAGTTTTGGTCAGTTCTACCGCACCATACATGACACCATGATCTGTTATTGCAACAGCGGGCATATTTTCCGCTTTGGCTTTTTTGACGAGTTCCTTTACGCCAGTTGCTCCGTCGAGCAAGCTGTACTCGGTGTGCAGATGTAGTGGGACAAATGGTCTTGGCGGCATCGAAAATTTCCTCTATCGATTGCTTGAGCGCCGGTTCGTTGTCAAACGACCTCGATGCTTCAAGGCAAATCTTCAATCTTCATTCTAACTTTCTACCCATTAAAAGACGCCCTTTAATAGCCCAAAGTTCAATTGTCTATACGTCTTTTTGAACAAAGATATATACATGGAGGCAAATTACTCGAGAAAAGACAAAGACCAGCGATAAACGCTGGTCTTTTCAAAACAAAATAGATTGTACTGAGCTAGTTTCGAAATGGTTCCGGTCTAGTTGACAAGTTCTTTGTCGTGGGTGGTTACGATCGTCCGACGGCCGCGTCTGCGAGTAACTGATTCGCGATGCACCTGCGGTGCTCCTTCCAGGATTTTACGACTTTGGATAAAACGAGCGGTGGCTTCTTGAGTTTCGATTTGAGCAATTGCCTGCCGCATCCAGGTGCGAAGACATTCGCGTTCGTCGTTGGTCAGCGTGGTCTCATTCATTCGTAGCTATTCCTCTTGTTGATTTGACCCAGGCTTGCTAACTGTATAAATCTGGAAATCAGATTTAAATGCTTTGCAGCTGTTTAGGGCTTGGGGCTTATGTCGAGCGGTGTCTACGGACGGCTTCTATACAGAGTGCCGGCAACCCGCCATCTAGATGCACCACCGGCAGTTCTATTGCCTGCGGTGCCGATGGATTTATTGTAGGGGCTTCCCAAGTGGGCGCACCCCTTGGCATCTGTAAATAATTTATTACAGATCGTTCATCTGGTTAAAAGCGGCTATAGGTGCGCATCTTCGCGATTAAACCTTTGTTGACCAAAATTCTCATAATGACCAGCAGTTAAGAAAAGTAGGACTTTTCTGAGAATTTCTCATCAAACTACTGATTCAAAGTGAGGTTCCAGCGCTTATCTTATGTCGCTTTTGGCGATAGCGGCTCCGGCATCCGGTATGCCTGCGCCGTACTTTGTTGTATCAAAGCCTGATGGATGCTTGGCTGTGCTCTGCATCAGTTGCAAGACCGTTGTAAGCGGTTGTTTAGGATTGGCTGCTACGAGCTGAGCAAAGATGCCTGCAACCAGTGGAGCGGCAAAGGAAGTGCCCGAGGCACCCACGTAAACAGCGCCACCAATGCCAGTGTTATTGATATTTTCAGCCGGCGCCGAGAACATAACGTGGCTGCCATAATTTGAAAAAGACGATGGATTGGAGTTGGGATCTACGCCGCCAATCGGCACAAGGCCTTCTCTTGGTTCTGCCTTTTCATCTTGCATTCCGCCATTACCAACAGCGACGAACACGAGACCACCAAAATGCTTGAGAGCATGATGCAAGAAGCTAGGACCTGGGTCCGAAATTGAGTTTGGCGGATTGGCGTTGTAACTGAGATTGGCTATTGCGCATCCTTTTTTCTTGATATAGCGCAAACCGCGGACAATGTTCCACTCAGTGGCATTGCCCGTGCTGTCTGTGACTACTACAGGAATGAGTCCGGATTCAAAAGCAGGAGAGGCAAAATCTTTGCCGTTGTTCGTGGCACAGCCAAGCAAAGCTGCAACAAAGGTGCCATGACCAAACGATGTGGATGTTTCTTCACCACCTATTTTTTTCAATGGCACGTTCATCCCTGGATCTGCCAAACGATTGGCCATCTCAGGACTATTACTGTCGATGCCAGTATCGAGAATTCCTACCTTCACCCCACCGCCCGCTGCACCCTCGCCCCACGAGGCTGGTACATTCATTTGCTGCAGGTAGCTCTGTTGACCATAAGCAAAACCTGGATCATTAGGCTTGGATGTAAATTGCTGAGGGTAGTAGACGTGATTGACCTGGGCGCCGAGAAAATTTGGGTCTTTGGGAGCCAGAGCAACTGCTGCTTCAGCGCTACCTACATGCACCAGCCAAATGTTGCCCATAGTGTCTAACTTGGTCGCACCGAGCTTTTTCAGCGACTTTTGTAAGGGAAGCGGCTTGGCTTTGGGGTTGATGAATAAAATTGCTTGATCAGGCTTGATATTTGGACCACCAGGCTCGGTTCCTCGCGATGGCGCCGGTGCTCCGCTCACTTGAGCCAGAGCGCTCAAAGGCGATAGCAGGCCGATTGAGCTGACCAGAAAAGCGACAGTGGCAATCTTTTGCCCTGCTCCCGTGATTCTCTCCAAGCGGTTTTGCTTTTCGATTTTGTCATTCATTGTGCCTTGCCTCTGATTTTGCCAGCCATTGCTAACCATTGAAAGAATTGCCCTGTTCGAAAAAGAACCTTTTCCCGGTCATATGAACTTATTGTAGCCTCCCCTTGACAGCCTAGCAAGAGATTGTGATTTTTCCGTGTAGCGGGACCATTCACTGATTATTCCAGGTCTTGCGTGTTTTAAGTCACTCGGGTATTAAGGCGGCGGCAAAGCACCGTCAGCGGTGGCAGTTGAGCTAAGGCGAATTGATGATTTATTACCGTTTGAAGCTACGTCCATAGATTCGACAATTTGCAAGGCGCCTGGCAATTGCTCGGGACGCTGTCCGGTTTCTTGCATAGTTGTCATAACTTGAGTTGGATTGATAAAGACATCTGGATTAGTCAGACGCACAGGAGTGACAGTGCCGCCGACGTCAGTTGGCAAAGAGGATAGTTTGAAGGTCAAATCATTGTCGGGGGCTGGTAATTTTGCATCTAGATTGCCCCGATAAAGATTGCTACCAGGTTGAATGTATTGCATTTGCACGTCAAATTCGCGCAGACCGGGAAAAACTTGCAAATTTTCGACATTGCATTCGATACCGGAAATCGAGCCCATGTAGACGGCAGTGATTTCTGGAAAAGCCGTCTGCACCCAGGGTAATTTCAATTTGTTACCTGTGCGTTGAGTCATATTGTATTGAGAAACATAAGTCTGCACATTCTTTATAGCGAGCTTAGTTTGATTTTGGCGCTCAGCTTCGACAAGACTGGAATTTGCTCGAGATTCGTCCAGCAGTTGCTGGGCCAGAGGCTGATACATCTCCACACCTAAGTTGTCGGCGGCCGCTTTATTGGTGCGCGAAATGAAGACTAATTCGCGACAACGTTCCACCACATTGTTCATCTGACCAATTCTGTCTCCTTCATTGAGAAGCTTGGCACTACTCAATGAGACGTTATCAGTGTCTGACTGCCCACTTTTTTGTTGCGCAAAAAGCATATACCAGGCAAATGCGCACATGCAGGCAAACACACCGAGGCCTGCAAGCATGGCAATCATGCTGAAAATACTACCAGTACTATTTCTGCGGCGATTGTTCGAGCTTTTCATGGCACCATGCTATTCTGAGGCATAATAATGCTTGGCGAATTTGCTCATTTCATTGTACCTGAAGGTAAGGCAAGCCGTGAAAAAATCGTATAAAAGAGGACAGCGTGGCGCACAGATGACTGAGTTTGCGGCAGCTCTGGCGCTTTTATTCATGTGCTTTTTCGTGCCATTGATGGATTTGGGAATTTTGCCTATTCGCTGGTTGCTCGCGCAAGAATTGATTCAAAGCTATGCCAGGCAATTATCACTGTGTGAAACTTATAGTCAGGCCCTTGCCAAATTGCAGGCGGACCCTTCATTAGAAACGAAGCTTATTCGCATCGGTGGCGTTAAGCCACTGAATATGAAGTGCCGTTTGATTGCAAGCACCGTTCGAGCCATACCGAAAATGGAGTTCATCGCTGAAAAACCAGGTGAATTGACGAACGATTGGTTGCCCAATGGACGCAATGCGCCAATTAGTTACGTCATGCAAGTTTCAGTCGACTGTGAGATTCAGCCGATGTTCCTCGTACGTTTGCCAGGCATCGACGATCCCGACCATCCTAACAAGGGCAAAGTACCCGGCTTAAACGGCCCCGTGCCATTGACGGTGGCGGCTTCTGCTAGTTGGGAAAATCTAGGACGCAATCCTGTCAGCAAGAATTTCTATGTGAATGAATAATTCTAAGAGAATAAGTTTAAGAGTTTGTCTCAGGCGAATCAGCTTTTTCGTCAACGTCTTCACTATCGCCGTAGTTCGTCTCGGCAAATAGAGTCCGCAAATAATCGATCTCTTTGATTCGACCAAGGGCAAAGCGAACCATTATCAAGGCTCCAGGCAGGGCAAAGAAAGGCAACCACGTGGCAAAGCACATGGCTATTGCGCCAAGAGCGGCGACCAGATAACGGTAAGCATGGGCGAGAGCATCGCGCGTTAACATGCCATTGAAGCTCGCTTGCTTAACTAAGAAGCGACTCAAAAAAGCCATTACGGTGACCAATATTGCTACTCCAATGTCTCTGTAAATTGAAGCGATACTGTATTCGACGGTGATCACTCCCAGGTTTGTTCGTTCGCACAAAGCGCAAGCGGCCACGTATAAAAAGAGAAAGGTATAGCTTGCCACTGTGAAAATGTGTTCGGGTTTTTGCCAGTAATCTCTTTTAGTAAATGCCATTTTTTCTTCGTTGAATATATTGGCTGCTAATTGAATAGAGATGTATGCAGCAAAAAATGTGCAAACTAAAAGCGCTGCTTTTTCTTGCCACGGTACTCTGATACTAAAAGTATCCGCCCAGATGCTCGATTCTGGTGAGAACTTGACGTGGACCACTTTTTGAAAGAAATGGAGCCAGCCAAAGTCTCTGTGACTGACACCCCATTTGATACCAAATACAGGAATAGAAAGAATGGCAAATATAAAGAAAGCTTTGGTCAGACCTGGCTTTAAAGCTTTTGAAAATTGCTCTGATGCTTTCACAAGATTAGTCCAATTGCTGCTGTTGCAAACAATATTTCAAGACTTAGCGGCCGCTCCAAGTGTCTTCAGACTGAATCGCACCAGCAGTTCAACATCGTTGTCGACAGCTTCATCTTGAGCCTTTTTCAAAGCGCCCGCTATCTCAGAAGGCGTATATCCAAGCCCTTCTAATATGGAGCGCACCTCCTCAGTCGCAGCGCTATAAGCGGATCCTTTAGGAATACCTTCGACACCTTTTTGACTTTGCCACTCTTCGACTTTTGTCTTCAATTCCAGAATAATGCGTTGAGCCACTTTGGCTCCGACTCCTGGAGCCTGGGTAATCATTTTTTGGTCTTCGCTGAGAATGGCTGCTGCCAGTTGTTGAGGCCCCAGTGTTCCAACCAGAGCAATCGCTGACTTTGGACCAATGCCAGTCACTGACTGCAACAGAGTGAACATCTGCTTTTCGTCAATTGAAGCGAAACCGAAAATATTCCATTCTGTTTCGCGAATGCTTAAAGCCGTGTAAATCGTTGCCTCGTCACCCGGCTGACCAAGCAATGTTAAAGTGCGTCGCGAAACCGACAGTTCGAAGCCGATATCGCCGACTTCCATGACTAATTTATCGACAGGACCACCACTTATCTCTTTAGAATGAATCTTGCCGCGCAGATAAGAGAGCATTAGCCTGCCAAAAGGTCTTTATATGGAACTTTGATTCAGTGAGGAAAATCGGGGCGAGAGGATTTGAACCTCCGGCCTTCCGCACCCGAAACGGACACGCTACCAAGCTGCGCTACGCCCCGATCTGCCAGAAATTTTAGCATGTAGGAAGTTCAAAAACTATTCGGCCTTAAGGGTGAGATTGCCGCCACTTTGATGGGCTTGAGTCAGCGCTGCTCGAGCGTGCGACATGAGAGTTCGGCCCTCGTCATCCATTTCGCGTTTGAATTCACAAATACCCAGACTGACAGTAATGGCCAGCTCTTGCTTGGCACCGTGAAAATCGTTCATGGCTATACGATTGCGCAGGCGCTCGGCAACTTCAATGCAACCTTGCACATTGGTCGCCGGCAAAACAATTGTAAATTCGAACAGTCCGGTCCTGACAATAATGTCTGAATCACGCATCTGTTGATTCAAAAGTTTGGCCAGATTGGAGATGATTGCGTCCGTGGCCGTTTGCCCAATAGCGCCAACAATTTCGTGCAGTTGATCGATTTCAAGTACCACCACGCTCAGTGGCAAGTTGTAGCGTCTGGCTTGTTTCAAGCCACTGCGCATGTATTCTTCTAAATACCTTGGCGTTTTTAAATTGGTCAGGGGATCAACGAGGCTCAATTCGTTGATTTGTTCCTCTTTACGTCTGAGTTCGTCTCTGAGCGCTTTTACTTTGAGTAGGCTGCGTACCCGAGATAGCAGCTCATTGGGCTCGAAGGGCTTGAAGAGAACGTCTTCGCTATTAGGCTCGTCAAGTCTAAAGGGCGGGATTTCTTTATCTTTTCCACCTAGAAATATTATCGGAATGTGACGTGTGCGCTCTTCTGCTCTGAGTCGGTCAAAAACGTCCATTCCACCCATGAGTGGCATATGCAGGTCGAGTACGACTAGATCTGGTGTGCGTACTTTCGCCGCAGCCAGCGCTTTAAATGGGTCGGTGGCTGAAGCTACGGCGTAGCCTGCTTTGCGAAGTAGTTCGGAGATAAGCATTGTGTGTGCTTGTTCATCGTCAACTACTAAAATATTGTGGCTGGTTTTCAATGGTTCTGACTTTCTTGAGACTGGTCCGGGCTCGTTTCGAGACTATTGTTTTTGCAGTTTAGCAAGCCCTGAGATAATAACTGCTTCAAAGCTTTTGAACAACTTTATGCCCAGTCAAATTTGATAACCGGGTAGTCAATGCTCTTAGTGTCAACTATGTGCCCGCTTTTTTGCAAATTGTCTTGCGAGTTTAGCGCTTTTACTGTTTTTTGTACTGCTTGACTAAGTTCATCCACCCCAATTGATAGGGTTTTGTCAGGATATTTGTCGATTCTCGCAAGACCCCTTTTAAAGAGTTTCAAGGCACCTACCTGGTTATTTCTGGATAGATGAAAATAGCCTACTGATATCTGGATCAATCCTTGAATAAGTTCTCGCTCGGCACCTGCAAAAGTCATCCATAGTGCTTCGAGCGTTTCATGGCAATCAAAAAAGTGGCCTGAGTTGAATTCAGTGATACCTTTTGCAAATTGTTCTTGGAAATCTGTTTGGAAGTCTTTCATCAAGCAAAATTCCATGTCATTAGTGATTCAACTGAGCAAGTACGACGATTTTTTCATCGGCCGGTAAACTTTCCAATTCTGTTTTCGCCACTGCCAACACTTGTTCTGTATCCAGCAACCCTGACAAGTCGATGATCTTGGCGCCTTGCAGCAAAAGTATGTTTGGAATGACTTTTCCAGCATCGCCCCAGTGGGCGTATTTTTCTATCAATGAGACGATGCTGTCTTCGGCTTGACCGACACTGCATTGTGCAACTTGACCGTTTTGACTTTGCAGTCGGACGCTGCCGGCTTGATCAATTACTCGATAAGCTGTCACTTCTCGTTTCAATAGACCAAGCAATTGTTTTATTTCTTTTTTTGCCGAAAAGACGTGGTAGAAACTGGAATCAGCTTCTTTTTTTACCGCGGTAGGCTGCGTTTTTAGCGAGCCTGCCGCTATTTCGAGCATCTGCTCATCAGCGAGAGTTCGAGCCTGTGTGTCGGTTTGCGAAATCTTTGTCGCACCATAAGCGGTGGCGCGCACAATGTTTGTTCGATTATCAATTTCTAAATGCACTTCTACTGTCGACGGCTCTGCTCCCATCTTCATCACGGCTTCGCCGGCCTCGTGTCTTAAACGCAATATATCTTCTTTAGTGGGATTGGCAATCTGTCGTTCAACCGTTTCGCGAATCAACGCTAAAGCGACGCCAATAGCTGAGATGACGTCTGCATGCTGAGCAATTTCGAATTTCATTTCAAGCTCTTTGGCAACCGCTGGAACAATGGCTGCAGCTCCGCCGCCGCCGCCTACTAATGTGACCATCTCTTTATCTAGTTTGTATTCTTTCAGCATCGCTTTTATGGTCGGAATACATTTTTGCGCAGCAATATGTAAAATTTCCTCGGCGGTTTCTTTGCCTGATTTAGAGAGCTTTTTGCCGAGCAAGTCAAAAGCTTCGGTGATAGCTGTTTTGTTGCCGATAGCGCAATTGTCGGCTGGAACTAAATCTAATAAATTTGCGGCGCACGTAGGAGTTAGGCACAAATTTGGAATTTCAGAATCGGACTTGATTGCAACATAGTCAGATGGACCGGAATTCAGTGGCTGTACGTTTTCTAGAGACGGCGACTTGAGACTCTCGACGAACGAGACATAACCAAGACCGGCGATGTGAGCGCTGCGTGGCCCGACATCGATGATTTTTTGCTCCTTGACTCTGAGCATAGAACCACCGGCAACACCAAGTGTGCGCACATCGAGAGTGCGCATATAGACTTTATTACCGCCTATCTCACCGCCTTTGACGAGCGCTCGGCCATTCGCTATAGCCGAAATATCGGTGCTCGTGCCGCCCACTTCTACGAAAATGCCATCCGAGATGCGCAAGAACATCGTTGCCGCGGCAACGCCTGCCGCTGGTCCAGACAGCATGGTTAAAATCGGTCGTTTGCGCATGGCTTCAATGTCCATGACTCCGCCATCCGAGCGCATAATCATTAATGGTGCGGAAATGCCTGCTGCTCGTACACTGCTTTCAGTCATATTGGCGCTTTCGAGCATTTTGGGGAGCATAGAAGCATTGATTACTGCAGTTCTTGTACGTACTTTGAGACCGTAGAGCTGGCTGACTTCAGCGCCTGAAGTTGCTAACAATCCCATTGAGCGCGCAATGTTTAGAACTTTATTTTCATTGGCTGGATCGTCAACAGAAAAACCTTCCGTTACGGCTATTGCTTTGCATCCTTGTTCTGTTAGTTCGCTCAGCGTCTTTTTAATCGAGTCATCGTCGAGCGAAGTTTTGGAATCTTTGGTATCAATGAATCGAAAAAGTGTTTCAATGAATTTGCCAGCTGCTATTTCGACTTTACCTAGATTGCTTGCCTGTTTCACCATCAGAGCGCTTGCACCGTTGCCTAGAGCGATGATGCCAACTTTAGCTACGTCTCCTTCAAGCAAGGCGTTGGTCGCTTGTGTTGTGCTGTGGGCAATGAATGAAACTTGAGATGGCTGGATTTTTGTCTGAGCCAATAATTGCTCCAGAGATTGCACAATACCAAGAGCCACTCCTTCTTTTGCTTGATGGGTCGTTGGCACTTTGATATGACCGAGCAGTGTCAAAGTAAGCGAGTCGAGAGCAACAGCGTGTGTAAATGTGCCCCCGACGTCAATGCCGATTCGTACTTTTTTTTCGATTGAGCTTTCTGCTGATGACATTTTCCGTTATCTCAAATTGGCACATAGCCAAACGCTACCGCCAGAATCAAACCACCAACTGCAATTACCCAGGCGTAGGGGATAGTTTTTTTCAAAATTACTTGAGTGTCGGTACCAAGATACGTAGCGACCCAGATGTTTTGGGTGTTAGTGGGGTCGCAGACACCCTGCAATGTACCCACAGATAAAAGCATAGCCATTATGGCTGGACTTGTTAAAGTGGTCGCTTTTTGCACCAGTGATACCAGTCCCGAGCCCATGCCCCAGAGACTCAAAGGCCCCCGATAGAGTGCAAGGGGTGCAATCAAAGAAAAAACGATCACATAAGGCAAAGCGTGTGTGGGAATCACCTGGGTCAGAATTGGCTGTATCGACGCTGTCACAGCTTTATGACTGACTGCGTTTATCAACATGCCAATTCCCATCATCAAGCATACGGCAGGAATTACAGCTGTGATTCCATCGATAATGGAGCGAGTGAGGACATTTATAGAATTGCGCTTCCAAGTAACCAGAGTGCCAAAAGCCAGTCCTGCCATGAAAGCCGGTATAAAAGCCCAGTGAAAACAAAGCACCAGAAACAATGGCACAAGCGGAGTGATCAAAGCTATGCCAGGATTGCTTTGAGCATCCGCTTTTTGTCGATACAGAGCAATCGCCGCAAGAACTAAGAGCAAAATGCCAAAACCAATGACCGAATTGTTATCACATACGGCGGCCGCGGTAGACGCACTTTCCTGACTGTGATTTTTGTAAATCCAAAATCCGGCCGCAGCCAGTAGTGAGGTGAAAGAAACCAGGTATTTCCAGTTTTTCCAGCTGCGTAGTTCGAGCGTAAGAAGACACAAAATCGTAAAAGCTGTAATCAGCGAAAGCGGCACGACGAACGCGATAATCGCGGCTGGTTGGATTTTGAGAACGTCTGAATAGAGTTGCCAGCCGGAGATATTGAACAAGCCACCAAGGCTAATACCAAAAAGGAATAGTGAACCGGCGACGATATTAGCAATTCCTAATGAAAGCATCACAGGCAATACGATGGTACCGACCATGATCACTGCTCCGAGTCCGCCCAGAGTCGAGAATAGAAGCGCTGTAGTGAGTGTCAAAATGACCGCTAACAGGAACGGATTGTCTCCAGCAAATTCTGCTACCCAGCGCACGAGTGACTTGGCGATGCCTTGTTTGTTCATCAATTCGGCAAGCATCGCCCCGAACATGGTGGTCGTGTAAGTTGCGTTCAACTTTAACGCGCCTTCATTTAACACCTTGGAAACAATCTCTGGAGCTGGAATTTGAGCAATAACGGCGATGACAACGGCCATCAAAGGCAGTGCCAGTAACGCTGACAGCCTCCTTGAGTACATAAGGAGAGCCATCAATAAAAAGACTAGTAGGCAAGCGACGCCAATCAGCATTGCGAAAATTTCTGCTTATATTTCATTCAAAACCGGGCAAAAAGGCAGGCTTCGAAATGATCGAACGTCTCAAGCGCGGTGTCAAGGTAGTAGAATCGATATCTCATTCCCACAACATGCGAGTAAATGGTAAATGAATACGACCATGACTGACGTTATTTGGCAACCCAGCGGTGAATATCTCAATTGTCGGATCGTCGACTTCATGAAAAAAGTGGGTGTGAAAGACTGGAAAGAGTTGATCACACGCTCAACTGAAGACACCGATTGGTTTTGGCAGAATGCTCTGGAGTTTATGGGTTTCCAGTGGAACAAACCATATGACACTCTGCAGGACACAACTCAAGGTTTTCCCTGGACGAAGTGGTTTGTAGGAGGCGAATTTAACGCCGCCTATAATTGCCTGGACTGGCATCTGGAAGCTGGCAAGCAAGCGGGAGCGCGTCGTTCTGTTGGTCGTGACCATATTGCCTTAATCTGGGAAGGCGAGCAGTCTTCGAGTCGGTCACTAACTTATGGCGAATTGAATGATATGGCGGGGCGAGTGGCAGGTGTGCTCGCAAAACTTGGAGTGAAAGCTGGGGACGCAGTTGGCATCTATATGCCAATGGTACCAGAAGTGGTAGCAGTATTATTTGGCTGCCTTAAATATGGCGCGGTCGCAGTGCCGGTATTCAGTGGTTTTGGCGCTCAGGCATTGACTAGCCGTATGGACGACGCCAAGGCTCGCGTTCTGTTTACGTCAGACGCTGGTTTGCGCAAGGGCAAGAAAATCAATATTAAAGGTGACGCCGATATTGCCGCAGCCGCACTACCAATGCTTGAGCATGTGGTTGTTTTGAAACATTGCAATGCAGACGTTAAATGGGATGACAAACGCGATATCTGGTTCCACGAAATCATGGAATCGGTCGAGCCTTTGCCAACTCGAATGGATTTGCCCGCTGAACATCCTTCCATGTACTTATATACATCAGGCACAACTGGTAAACCAAAAGGTTGTGTTCATACGCACGCAGGCGCCATGGCCCAGATTGCCAAAGAACTTGGTTTTTCTTTTGACGTGCAACCAGAAGACGTATTTTTCTGGGTAACTGATATTGGCTGGATGATGGGTCCATGGGAAATGATGGGTGTCTCTTTCTGGGGCGGCACAATGGTAATTTTCGAAGGTGCACCGACTTATCCAAATCCAGATAGAATCTGGGAAATCGTTGAAAAGCATAAAGTCAGTACATTAGGTGTGAGCCCAACGGCCATTCGTGTGCTTAAGGCAGAAGATGAGTCATGGGTGAAAAAACATGATTTGAGTACCTTGCGTATGCTTGGCTCAACTGGCGAGCCGTGGGACCAGGAAAGTTATATGTGGTTCTTCGATAAAGTAGGTGGTAAGCGCTGTCCGATTATCAATATATCTGGTGGCACCGAAGTAGTTGGTTGCTTACTGTTGCCACTGCCAGTGATGCCGTTGAAAGCTTGTTCTCTGGGTGCTCCAGGACTTGGTATGGCTATTGATGTCTTTGACGAAGCCGGCAATTCTGTTCACAATTCAATTGGTCATCTTGTCTGCAAAAAGCCCTCACCCTCGATGACGAAGGGCTTTCTCGGAGACTCCGAGCGATACATCGATACTTATTTCAGCAAATTTCCTGGTGTTTGGTATCACGGAGACTGGGCAAAAATTGACGAAGATGGTTCATGGTTTTTGTTTGGTCGTTCGGATGACACAATTAAAGTCGCCGGCAAGAGAGTGGGGCCAGGCGAAGTCGAGTCTATTCTGGTCGAACACGTAAGAGTCGCAGAGGCTGCTGTTATCGGCGTGCCCCACGAAATTAAAGGTGAGGGGCTAATCTGCTTTATTGTGCTTGGCCCAAATGAACAATACAACGACACAATTGAAGCTGAATTGAAAGCTCTGGTTGGTCAACGACTTGGTGCCGTCTTGAAGCCAGAAAAAATTCATCAACTGCCAGCTCTACCCAAGACGCGTTCTGGCAAAATCGTGCGCGGTTCAATCCGCAGGGCTTATCTGGGGCAGGCAGTTGGCGATACATCGTCGATTGAAAATCCAGATGCTCTAAATTTTATACAGGCACCAACTGCGACTGTTTAATCGACAGGCGGAGACCTTAAAGATTGTGACTAAATTGGAAATCACCCGCAGTCTAGTGGGTCAACGCGTTGACGCTCTTTGGGCGATACTTTTTGGTCAAGTGCACACGCTTCAGCCGTTTTGCGAAGGAGCAATACGCGTCTTTGCAGAGCGTTCGCTGCATCCATTACAAAAACGGGACGCCGACCTCGCCGCTATTGCAGGTGCCTTTGAAAAAATGAATGGGTGGAGGTGTGGAAGTTTAAGGCACGTTAAGGCTCGGCGGAACGAAATCGACACAGCCATTAGCTTTCTTCGGAACAGGGCAATAGAGCAATCGATATGTGGACTCAAGATCGCCCCCTCGGCACGCAATGCCGCTGGGGCTTTTCGCGTTTGCCTGGCTACGTCCGTGCGTGAATACAATGATAGCCAACTACCAGAGCTCATTGCTGGCACTGTTTACGACATTGCGGCCGTTCGAACTTTGTTCCCGTTTGATTTCGGGAACCTCACGTGTTTTCATCCAGGTCACGATGTCTCATCTGATTTTGACTCATTTGAAGTGATGTTGCAGCACGCTGGCGACGCAATTGGAATGCAGGACGAAGTGAATAGTCTCAGACAGGAAGTGGGGCGTATTGTGGAGGCGCTCGATACTCCTACACCTTTGGTTTTTCCTGACGGCTATTGGACTGACGAGGGCGACGGTGCGGACGCCCGTTTGCGCCAAGCCTCCATCGCTGCATTTCATCGTGCGTAATGGCTCAATGTTGAAACAGTGCTTCAACAAACAAGGCCGGCTCAAAATCACGCAAATCATCGATTTTTTCGCCCAGCCCAATTAGTTTGACTGGAATTTGTAGTTCGCGAGCGATACTGAATACGACACCACCTTTGGCAGAGCCATCGAGCTTCGTCAGTATCACGCCAGTTAATGGACAGGCTTCAGTAAAAACTTTGGCTTGCTGCAAACCGTTTTGACCGGTCGACGCATCCAGCACTAGTAGCGCCTCCAGAGGCACTCCTGGAGCATTTTTTTCAATGACAGAGCGGACCTTTTTCAATTCCGCCATCAGGTTTGCTTTGTTGTGCAAGCGACCGGCTGTATCAATGACAAGGCTGTCGTATCCTTCTTCTTTAGCTCTCTTGATCGCTTGAAAAACGACGGCGCCAGGATCTGAGCCGTCAGGCAATCGGACAATGTCAACGCCAGCGCGCTCGGACCAGATTTCCAGTTGTGACTCGGCGGCTGCTCTAAATGTGTCGGCCGCTGCCATTAGAACCTTGCGTCCTTCTGATTTGAAGCGCCACGACAATTTGCCGATGCTCGTTGTCTTGCCGGTACCATTGACGCCGACGACCATATAGATATTCAATTTACCGTTTTCGAATTTCAATTTCGAATCAGCTTCAGAAGCAAGGGTCGCTGCAAACTCCTTTTTCAAGAAATCTTCGACGTCCCATGAGGTCCACTTTTTTGTCTTTGATTCTTTGCGCAGGTGCTGAACAAGTGATTCGGCGGTGGCAAGCCCGAGATCGGCGCGAATCAGTTTTTCTTCTAAATTTTCGAGATAATCCTCGTCTATATCGACGGGAGGCGCCTTAGTGGCAACTACAGTTTTACTTGCAATCGAGCTTGCGCTTTGAGCCAAGTTGTCGACGACACTTTCGGTTGGCGATAGTGATTGATTCTCAGTTGTCGCAGCCGTTTCTTCCAGAACACCGCCAACCACTGCCGTTTTTGTTTTATCAAGCGCAGCTTTGAGGCGATTGATCGTCGACCCCCAGAATCCGGGTCTTTGATTTTCGTTTGGACTGTCTTCACTCATGGTTGAACGCCACTCCTAAAAACGTTATCGGTACTGACTACCTAGCGTTTAACTGGCTTACTATCTGTCTCTTCGACATTTTCAAAATCTTCGATTTCAGGAAGTGCATCGAGATTTTCGGCAAATTTACCGTTTGCTCTGAAATAACCAGCCTGCTTCGACAAATCGCCGAGAATTCCATTAATGAACTTGGCTGCTTTTTCGTCGGCAAAGCGATGACACAATTCAACGGCTTCACTGAAACAGACTCGCAACGGAACATCTGTCATATAGAGCGCTTCAGCACATGCAAGACGCAGGATGTCGCGATCGATTGAAACCATTCTGTCGACATTCCATTTGGCTCTGGCATTTTTTATAAATTCATCGATTTCACTTCGATGTTCGTTGTATGTGCTGACGAGCCTGACAAAGAACTCCTGCACATCAGATTTCTCTGGACGATCCATGTAAGCAGTCGTATTTTGACCGCAATGTCTGCAGTTAATATCAAAGGCTGTGCGTCCTGTGCTTAATACCATGTCTGGTATGTCCAGGGCTTCTGCCACCATATTTAATGCGCGTTCTAAATTTTCAATCTGTTCTTTCAATTGGCCGGTAGTTAGTTTTACCGGAACCATGTCTTCTGAGTGGACGTTTTTCGCGTTAGCGGGATGGTCGAATTCGATTTCGTTCAATTCGGTCGAGCCCTTGGCGAGGAACGAATCAACGTCGGCCAGAACATGTTTGGCATTATCACGCAGCATGTGAACAGCTTTAGCAGCTAATTCTTCTAAATCGATCGCCGATAACTTCTCTGGACTCTTGGGCAGCTGAGGCATGACGATCACAGCTAATTCGCGGGCAATTCGTCTGGCAGACATATATTTCTCTAAAAAGCGGGAAACCTCATGGTACCATGCTCGTTTCCTGCCAAAAGACAGTGTATTACGCTTTCCCCGAGACAAATTATTGTTCTATAAGGCAGTAGGCGCTCTCTGATAAAGCTCAAGAACCCCAGCCTATTCAACGTTTAGCTTATGAAAATTACAGGCGGCCAAGACCGCGGCAGAATTATTAGTGTTTCAGATGACCCGGCGGTCAGACCAACAGCTTCAAAAATGCGACAGGCATTTTTTAACATTTTGGGACATAAAGTCGAGGATGCTCGCTTTTTAGACGTGTTTGCCGGAAGCGGGCTGATGGGAATAGAGGCAATTAGTCGAGGCGCCAAAAGTCTTACGATTGTTGAAGAGGCCATTAAGCAAATTCGGACAATCGAGACCAACCTCCGTAAACTCAAGTATAGAGCGGTTTTTGAAGTCGGCAATTTCAGAGTGACATTGCCAAAGATGCAGCCTAAATCTTTTGACATTATTTACGCCGACCCGCCCTATAAGAGTCCTTTTGGCCGCAACACTGTAGAGATTGTCGACAAATACGATCTTCTCGCCGACGACGGCGTTCTCATCGTCGAGCATTTGCGCGGTTATGATTTTCCCAAAGACTTAAAGCGTTTGGAGCAATATGACCAGCGTTATTACGGCTCTTCGGGACTTACTTTTTTTCGGTTGAAGACATCACCAAGCGACGATCCTAACAGCACGAGTCAGTCGGCGGACTAATTACTGGATCGTAAGCGGGCACGCCGCTCGATGGTGGTGATGGAGTGGTGCCAGTCGTTGATACGGTTGCCATCGTGCTGTTTGTAGGTACTGTCGGCGGTACTTGCTGGGGAGGCACAGCCATTTTGCCAGTTGTCGTTGATGGATATTTGAGACGCTCGTGGTGAAGGGTTCTCCATACATGAACGAACGCCATCTTGACCTTCTCCAACTCGACAAAAGTGAGCGTTGCTTCCGAGAATTGTCCGTCTTCCCATCTATTGGTAAATACTTTACTGATAGCTGCTTCGACTTCTGCTTGCGACGGATCGTGCATACTATGAGTCACCGCTTCTGAAACATCAGCCAGCATAACAATCGATGTTTCTTTGGACTGTGGTTTTGGCCCAGGATAACGATAAAAATTGGGATCTACTTTATCTACGCCGTCTCTGACGCAGGCTTTGTGATAGAAGTAGGCCATCAAAGAGGTTCCCTGGTGCATAGGAATGAAGTCCTGAACGGCTTTGGGTAGATTATATTCTTTGGCCAGGTCGAGGCCATCAGTAACATGAGCAAGCACGCGTTCTCGACTTTCTTCAGGCGTCATGGTGTCGTGAGGATTTTTATCTCCTAATTGATTCTCGATGAAAAAACGCGGTCGAACCATTTTGCCTATATCGTGATAAAAAGCGCCAGCTCGTACTAGATTGACATCTACGTTAATGGCTCGAGCGCCAGCTTCGGCAAGATTGGCTACAGCCAGGCTATGTTGATAGGTGCCTGGTGCATTTTCTTCCAGTCTTCTCAATAGTGGCTGATCGGCGTCAGTGAGCTCGGCTAATCTAAAGGGAGTGACCATGCCGAAGATATTTTCTAAGAATGGCAAACAGCCGATGGCTAGAAGGGCCGACAGCATGCCACCACCAAATTGCATTGCCACCATTTTCCAATGTAGAACCACTGTCGGATCGTGTGGAAATGCAGTGACTGCCAAGAGATAGCCTAATGCTTGAGCACATGCAGTTAAAATCCCAGAGGTCATTAACGCATGACGGTGTCTTGAATATGTACCGATTGCAGCTCCTGCACCAAATCCTAAAGCAATGAGGCTGTTGAAGTCGACAAGACTGTCAACGGCCATAAATATCGTTAGCGGTGCAACCACTGCCACAGCCAAGCGTTGATCGAAAAATATCGTCAACACAAGTGCTACCGCTGGAAGTGGCACCAACATCGGGTAGACTCTTCCTACAGTGGTTGCAGCCAGACACGTGAGAACAGCAACAGTGAACACGAGAGCCACGGACGGCGCGGAAAAAAGATGTTTTGGCTCATAAGCGTATAAAAATAGGCTAACGAGAGCCACCGCTGCTGTCAGCGATAACCACAGGCTGAGAATTAATGGCCAGTGGTTGACGTCCGACAAGCCGACACTGTCGATTGCTTCGATGTCCTTGGCTGTGAGAACGTGATCTTTGGGTACTATTACTTGACCGACGTTAATGTGTTTCATCACTGGCTTAACTTGAGAGGTCAGCTTTTCTGCCTTCAACGAGGTAGCGTTGCTATCTATCTCTAGATTCGGTTTGGCTGATCGCGCCATCAAAATAGAGGCTGGCGCTTTAAGCGCTACAGGCATATCATCCGGTAGAAATTCAGCGGCCGTTTCTTCCAGCACAGATTGGCTTTCTTCAAGCGGCAGGCGAGAAACAACTTTGCATAGTTTCGTCTGAGAGATTTTTACGCGATTGACAAATGCGTTAATGTCAGAGGGCTTTAAAGTGATCGCCAGGAGCTTTTCTTCGTTTTGCAAACTACCAGCTGGCAGTGAAGAGAGATATTTTCTTTGTCCAAGTATCGTTTTTAAGATGGCTTGCTTTGTGCTTTTTGCATTGCCTTGACTGCCCTGTTTGAAGATGCGAATTTTCAGTGGTTCGAAAGTGGAGTCGCTTTCGCTGGAATTGATGATTGTAAAATCTGACGGCTCCAAATTAAGTAGTAGCAGGTGCTCGTTTGGAGTTAGGCCATATGTTTCTGGCAGTGGTACAAGACCCGCTTTTTGCAGTTCGGCGATGGAGTCCAGCTTTTTTGTCAGAGCGGTCACTGATTCAATGTTGCGAGTTTCGTTTTTGCGGAAAACTGGTATCAGGGATGTTTTTGCTTTCTCAATTTCGTGCTGCGTGGCTATCTCATCCACAATCATTGTGGAATGAGTTGCCAGAAGATTGTGACTGATTTTATCTCCGACTCTTAGACCAGGAGCAAATATGTGTCTGGCGGTCAAAGCCAGTCCCAGTGACACGAAGCCGACTATGCAAATGCACAACCAAGTTAAAAGAGCCGCGCCGGATTGAAAAACAGCAGCATGATGTTCGGTGTCTGCGCTGTTAATTGGAGCAGCAATCGCGGTTGGCGAGGATATTTGAGGTATTGGCTGCTGAGAAGACTGGTTTTCCATAACGATCCTATTATGCCCTATGGCCGGACTTTTTCGATTATTGAAGGGGTACGTCGATTTCTCTGACACCGTCCTTGATCTTATTTAAGCCTTCTCATTTAAGACGTTTCAAGCCGTAATGTATGCTGAAAAACGAGAAATTCTGGAGATAATTAGAGAGATGGCAATTATTCCTAGTTTTGGCGAAGAAAGTAGTAAGACGTCCCGAAAAAAGCGGGGCGCAGATTCAGAGCGCGAAGAAACAGCTAGGGTTGCCGAATCGCAAGCGAGTTCAAACAAAGATTCCGAGCCACGCCTTGAGCAATCTGATGCGCAGCGACGATCTGCCAAACGTTCGACAGTTCTGTCAGCCGGAGAAACGGCAGCCGATCTGCGCAATGACGCCGCTTTAAGACCATCAACTCTTAAGGAATATATCGGTCAAACCCGCTTAAAAGCGATGATGCAAATGTCGATTGCAGCTGCCAAATCCCGCGGTGAAGCGCTTGACCACGTGCTTTTTTATGGACCACCGGGATTGGGAAAAACTACGCTGTCGCGTGTTATCGCCAATGAAATGAATGCCAAAATTCATCTAACCTCTGGTCCCAGTCTTGAAAGACCGCGCGACATTATTGGTTTGGTGCATCAATTGGAAGCGCATGATGTTTTGTTTATCGACGAAATTCATCGCTTGAGCCGCGTTGCCGAGGAATTGCTTTATCCGGCCATTGAAGATTTTGCTATCGATCTAACATCTGGTAAAGGGCACGCCACACGGACGATGCGTCTGGATTTGCCGAAGTTTACCTTAATTGGCGCAACCACTAAAGCGGGAATGATTTCTAATGCGTTGAGAGATCGTTTTGGTTTTGTTTGTCGACTAGAATTTTATACCCACGAAGAATTGGGATTGATTGTTGCTAGAACGGCTGGAATCCTCGGAATTCAGTTGACCGATGAAGCGGTGCAAGTCGTTGCTTCTCGTGCTCGAGGTACACCGCGTATCGCTAATCGTCTGGTGCGCCTTGTGCGCGATTATGCTCATTATTCGGGCAAAGAGATTGTCGATAGGGAGCTTGCAGCTGCGGCTTTGACTTCTTATCAAATTGATTCATCAGGGCTCGATCCAACAGACCGCCGCTTTTTGCAGATTTTAATCGACCATTATAATGGCGGTCCGGTCGGCATCGAAACAATTGCAGCTACTCTGGGCGAGGATAGCGACACACTCGAAGATGTTTATGAGCCCTTCTTGATTCAAAATGGTTTTTTACAGCGTACGCCGCGGGGACGAGCTGTGACACCTCTTGCATATAGTCATCTCAATCGAACTGTGCCTGCCGCACTGCAGGCTATGCAAGCACTGCAGCTGAATTTAGATTTGAATAGCGACGATAAATGAAAGAGACGCGCTCCGGTTTAGTTTTGCTTTTTTTGTTGCTGATCTCATCTCTTGGATCGGCTCGGGCTGCTCATTCAGATACAAATGCGCAATTAAAAGCTGCGCACACAACGGTTGGCATCAATAACAAAATTGACGAACAATTTGTCACTGGACATGTAATTTTTCTTGGTGATACCACAATCAACAAATCTCTGCTCAATGGCACCGGTATGGTTAGCAACCAGCAGCAAATGACAGTGGAAGTGACCGAGGGACCGCTTAAGGGTAAGCGTTTTGCCATTACAAATGAACTTGGTGATAATCCCGCCTACAATGTAGTCGTCAAACCCGGCAGCGACGTCGTTTTGTCTGTAGTGACGGAAAGCGGAGCAAAGCCCGAAGTAAATATTTCAGACTACAATCGCGCACCAGTTATTTACGGGTTAGGACTGATTTTTCTTGCGGTATTTTTATTTTTTGGTGGCAAACACGGTCTAAAGAGTCTCGCCGGACTTGTGTCCAGTGTCTTACTTATAGCGTTTGTTTTGTTGCCTTTAAGTCTGAGCGGTTTTAGCCCATTGCTCGCTGCTGTACTTATCTGCCTGGCTTCTACAACAGCGAGCATGCTTTTTATTGCTGGTTTCTCTAAAAAAGCACTAGCTGCGGTGATTGGCACTGTAGGCGGTGTCATCGTTGCCGGCATCGCCGCTCAAATTGTCATTCAAATGGCTCCCTTGACTGGTCTTTCTAGCGAGGAAGCGCAAATCTTGCGTGGCTCGATGATTGGGCAACCGCTCAGTTTCTTTAGTGGTTTGCTTGCGGCTGGCATGCTGATAGGAGCGCTTGGAGTAATTATGGACGTTGGCGTCTCGATTGCTTCAGCCGTTTCAGAGGTAGCAAAAACGGGGCAGGTCCTTACCGCGAGCGAACTCTACGAATCTGGCATGAATGTCGGCCGAGACATTATGGGCACGATGACCAATACTTTGATTCTCGCCTACACTGGCAGCGCTTTGCCTTTGCTACTTCTTGCTTCTCAAACGCCGAGCGCAAAACTGCTTAATCTCGATCTCGTGGCAACTGAGATTGCATCTGCCCTAAGCGGCAGTTTGGGGTTGGTTTGTACGATTCCTCTGACGGCGTTTGCGGCGTCTAAATTGATGTCTGCCAAAAAGTTAGCGAATTGACCGTTATGCGATACCATATCGTCAGTTGCTGCCTATTCGATCTTTACTCGTTGAAGCAGGCAAGAGTTCGCGCCTGAGTTCTTGCAGGTAGTGACTACCCGATATAAGGGGTTCGAGGCTCACTCATTTGAGAGTTTTCTACGGTTGGCTTCTTTTCAGTATTGCCACCGCCAGCATCATGGCTGGCGGAATCTGGCTGCCTCTTGTGCTGGGAGCTGCTTGTGTAGTTGGCGGTAACGAATTTATTTCAATGGCCAAGGCCAAGGGCATGAATCCGTCGCCTCGGATTATTCGTTCGATGATCATCGCTTTTTTTGTCGTGGCCGGTCTCAGTGGTGTGCCTGGGCTGAAATTGCCCTGGAATTTTGGGGTGGAGCACTTTCCCATTTTGCTCACCGTTGGCATTTGTAGTTCATTCTTTCGTCTGCTTTTTCGCGGCGAAAATCCACCGGCCACCATCGCCGATATAGCAAGTACCATTCTTGGTTTTATCTATGTTGGCTTTTTGCCCAGTCACCTTGTCTTGTTACGCAATCTCTGTCCGCCAGAATTTTTCACTTACCAGAGCAATCCTCTGATGCAGCCCGGACTCGCTTATGTTTGGGTGAGTTTATTTATCATCTGGGCGACAGACGTCTTTGCTTATTATTTCGGCAAAAAATTTGGCAAGCGCCTTCTCTATCCCCAGGTCAGTCCTAAAAAGACTGTAGAAGGCGCGCTTGGCGGTTTCTTGATGTCTATCTTCTGGGCCACATTCGTCGTCTATACAGCTGATCATTACGCCTTTGCCTGTCATCCATTTTTAGGAAAATTATGGCAGGCGCCCCTGATGGGCGGCATTGTTTCAATTGGAGCGCAATTGGGTGATTTGTGTGAATCGCTGCTCAAGCGTGACGCAGGTATGAAGGACTCGAGCACAATCATTCCCGGTCATGGTGGTTTTCTCGACCGCGGCGACAGTTTGCTGTTTGGCAGCGCCATTTGCTATTACTGGATTTGCTTGGTGGTCTTGGGCATTTTGTAAAAGGCTCGAGTCCAGGCAGAAGTTTTGCCGCATGTGCGGCTGTCAACATAATGACATCTGTTCGTCAAATCTTCTGAAACTACCAAGCACAGCAGCTATTGCTTACAGGCTGGCTTTGTTGAGTGACATTGAGAGATCGTAAAATCAGTCCTGATAATCAGCTAGCGGCGGTTTCCACTGTTATAATGTTCTTTCATCAACTTTTGGAGAGGTGGCTGAGTGGTCGAAAGCGGCTTCCTGCTAAGAAGTTGTACGGTCAAAAGCTGTACCGAGAGTTCGAATCTCTCCCTCTCCGAATTTTTATAAGCATTTTGCCTATCCTTTATGGGTAGGCATTTTTGTGGGCAGATAGTGGTATCAGGCAGGTGTCAGGGCTGAACTTGAAACGCCTGGGGTAGTCATATCGAGTGTTTGGTATGTAGAGAAGATTGTCTCAGCGTCTTTTTAACAAGGTAAAAACCGGATGTGAGCAGCACAGGAGCAAAAGATGTGGCTTAGAAATGGGGTGATAGTCTATGGGATTGGGATAACCATCCTACTGCTGATATTAGTTTGGATTCCCGTGCAGCACTTTGTGGCAGACGAGCAAAAGCGCCAAATGGATGTTTTGGCCAGTGACGCAACCAACTGTGACGCGCTACTCAAGCTGGGGCAGGACCATTATTATTTGTTGGATGCCAATGCTGCAATCAAGGACTTTAACAGGGTGATCGAATTAGAACCCAAGAAATCCCTAGCTTATTGCAAACGGGCCGACGCCTACGAGCTTATTAACAGGCCGGACTTGGCCAAAAAAAGATCGCCAAATGGCCTACATGCTGGAACACTAGTTGCGTTGAAGAAGCAACTAGAGCATTCGAAGCAATCCCAAGGCTTTACAATAACAGCAGTGTAGACTTGTTCTCATTACTGAGGTCCTTCGCCGTGCCGTTAAAGCCCCAACCAGATAAAAAAGCAGACGGTCTGCTCGACAAAGAAAAAATCAAGATCAAGGAAGCCAAAAAATCCTTGTTTGGCAATATCGTCAAAGCTGGAGCCAACACAAACAACAGTTTAGCGGTCAGTGGAACAAGCGCTCTGAGCCTCCCTTCCAAGGACGACGGCAAAACAGCTGGATTTAGTAGTTCGTTTAACGCCATTAGTTTTTGGATTTTGACCGTCCTCAGTTTGTTTCTCGCGCAGACGCCCATCATCAGTTTGCTCTTTGCACCTGTCACTCAATTTACGACGATGGTGCACGAACTCAGTCATGCTCTTGTTTGCATCGCCACAGGTGGATACATTACCGGATTAACCATCGTCAGCGATGGTGCTGGACATGGCGGTTTGACCAACTGCATCGGTGGCATGCCATTTTTCTACACTCAAGCTGGATATCTAGGTACTGCTATTTTTGGAAGTCTGCTCATATTTGTGGGACAGTATCCTCGTTTGTCCAAATTCATTTTGATTTTCCTTGGCACGGCAATGGCTGCGGCAAGCCTTTTTCTGATTGGTGGCAATGTTCTTTCAACTGGCTTGGCCGGTGTTGGCAGTTTTCTCTGGGGCATTGTTATGAGTGCATTTCTCATTTTTGCTGGCATAAAATTGAAGCCGCATACTGCAAATTTGTTGTTGCTCTTTCTTGCCATACAAACAGCTCTAAACAGCTTCACCGGCATTTTGTATCTGGTGCAATTGGGCCTTGGCTTGTCACCATCGGGTGGTGCCTGGTCTGATGCAAGTAACATGGCGAGCATGCCACCATATATTCCAGCTGTTGTCTGGAGCCTTTTCTGGTTCCTTAGTTCGGTTGCCCTTTTGACGTTTACGATCTGGCATACGTACGGCAAGAGAATTTTCAAAGTTTCGAATAAGAAAACCATCGCCTGATGGGAACTTCCTGGCATGTAGACGTCTTATAAGGCACTTCAACTTGAGAGGCGCTGAAAGCAGACCCTAATTATTTGCCCGACTTACTGAGAAGGCGTCCAGCCGTTAGCGCATCCACCGAAATCAGACCAGTGTCGTGCAAGAGTTGAGCTTGCGCAATATTGAAATTGATAATCGCCTGAGCTTTATCCACCCTCGCTTGCGTGTAATCTCGTTGTGCGGTGATGATGTCGAGGTTGATGCCGAGTCCACTGCTTTTTCTCAATTCGGCTAAGCGCAATTCTTCCAATGAGGATTCCACTTCGTTTGAGGCCTCTTCAATGTTTTTTTCTTTGTCTAAAATCTGCAGATATGAATTGCGCACCTGGCTGAGAACAGTTTGCAACTCTTTTTGAGAGTTGAGAGACGCTTGCCGCGCTTGCCAGCGGGCTTGCTGAATATCGAATGCGTCAACCGTGCCAGCGCCTCGCAGCCTCCAGTTAGCGTTAATTGCTAGCACTCCAAGAGCCTGCACATTATTGGGCGGTCCAATACCGTAAGCGGCACCAGAGATAAGCACCGTCGGCTGTAGATTCGCTGCTGCCACCATAATTGCTTTTTTTGCGGCCAGGCGAAGCTCTTCGTACTGCTTCAACTCTGGACGATTGTCTAACGCTAATTGCAGTATGTCGGAGATATTCATGCGTGAATCAATAAGACGAACCTTTTTGACATTTACTTCAATTGGAATTAGGTCTCCGCTGAGATTGATGTTCAATGAATCAGCCAGAGCAATAGATGCTGAACGTCGGTTGACTTGCTGATCTAGTAACGCCTGACGATCTCTCGACAATTGAGTTTTTGATTGGAGGACATCGAGATTTGTGGCTAGTCCTGAGTGGAAACGATCCTGGTTGCGTCGCAACTGTTCTTCTGAAACTTGGACTGCATCTACGCGAATCTGCAAAAGAGTTTCTGCGAGCATCAAATTATAGTAATTTTGAGTGATAGTCATCAAAGTGTCACTGAGACTGGCACTCTCTTGATGCTTGGCGGCTTTGAGGTTGTGTTTGGACTGCAGGGCACCAAACAAAACACTGCCGCCTCGATAAGCGTAGTAGTCGAGTCCCGCATGCATGACTTCAAAGGGATGATGGATCCTGATTGTGGTGCTGGAATTGCTGGCGGTGCTCAATGCGGCCAGTGAGGTTGCACTGCTTGCAGTCGTACCCGACAATGCTGCAGCACTGCTTGCGCCAAGTAACGCCCCAAACGAACCAGGCAAGCCTATGTGACCCTTGGTGAGATAGTCACTATAGCCAAATGTCGGATCTGGCAAAAAATTTCCTAGCGAAGAATAGTAGGCAAATTCTCTTTGTTTGGTATTTGTTCGCGAAATAGCTAAGTCCAGGTTCTGGTCAAGAGCGATGTTGAGCGCCTGTTGCAAATTAATGGTACTTTCGGCAGTGGCGTCAAATCTAAATGGACTGATGTAATCGTTGACGCTGACGAGCGACTTCAGAGCTGGTTTAGTCAACTGTATCTCGTCCATAGGTGCGCCAGTACCGTTAGCTTGCGACGGTCCAGCCTCGACTTGGCTGCTTTTTGTCAGAACAGCTTTGATTGGACTACCAGAGGCACCGCTTGCAACCGGGTGGGGAGTGTTCGTCTGCTGCATAATCGTGGAATTCTTGTGCTTTAAGAAATCCACATTGATTGAGCTGCGAGCGCTCGAAATGTCTGAAGTGCGCGCATCTAGAGATTGACCACTTTGGTTGATGGCGGCTGGACTATCAGCTGGTACCTGTTCTGATGACGTCGACTGACGTGGTCTCAATGGCACGTTATCTTGCGCGACGCCAGGCAGAAAGCCTTGCATAAATCCTGCAAACAGAGAGAAAGCAAGAGAGCAGGTTTTAAAATAGAGTTGAAACTTTGTCGTGGATATTCTTCTCATTATTTAGCCCAATTGTTTCCTGAAACGAGCGGCACTGGACAGAAGTAAAAGGACGGCGAGCGCAGCAAGCACTGAAATGTCTTTCCATATCACATCAAACCCAACCCCTTTGAGAAGGATGTTGCGAATGCACTGAATGTAATACCGTAGAGGATTCAAATAGCTGAGCGTACGGAAGAAATCAGGCATGCTTTCGATTGGCGAAAGCGCTCCTGAGAGCTGAATTAGAGGAAGATTGAAAAAGAACGACGTAAGAATGGCCTGGCGCTGATTCGTGGAGATGGTGGCAAGGATGATGCCAATTGAAATGACCACAAAAATGTATATGTTTGAAACAAACATATAGAGAAAGAAGTTACCGCGAAATGGCAAGTTAAACATCACTTTGCCGACACAAAGAGCAAGCAGCACTGTGCCGTTGAGCATTACGAGCAAGGGGACGATTTTGGCAACGAGAATTTCCCACGAATCAGCTGGTGTCATCAGCAATTGTTCGAGTGTGCCTGAATCTTTTTCTTTGACCAGCGTCACTGATGATACCAGCGAGCCTGTCAAAGTTAAGACGAGCCCCAGAACCCCCGGAACAAAGAACCAAGCGGAAATTAGACCAGGATTGTAGACATAGGTGACTTCACTCTGGACCGGACGAGCGTGCTTGGTGCTAGCTAGTGTGCGACCGTATGAACTGATCATCTGTGTGGCGTAGCCCTGGGTGATGCCTGCGGTGTTGGCATCGACAGCGTCAATTATTAGTTGTATTGAGGCTGGTCCACCCTGGCTTATTTTACGATCGAAGTCAGGCGGGATGACAACGCCTGCATCAATGTTGCCTCGCTCAATGCCCTTCATCATGTCTGCCAAGTTCAGTGGCGACTTGCCGATTTTGAAGACTCGATTTTCGACAAGAGCTGATGTCAATTCACGACTTTTGTTCGAGTGGCACTCGTCGGTTACAGCCAGCCGCAAGTCTTGAACGTCTGGGCTGAGGGCGAATCCGTAGAGACAAATTTGAATGACAGGTGGAAACAGCAGCAAAAATAACTGCTGTTTGTCTCGCAATATTTGTCGGGTTTCTTTAGTCATGAGGGCGTAAAGCCTGGCTCCGACTAAATTTTCTAATAAAATAAGTATTTTCATTTTCGCCTTCCTTAAACCTTGAGCTGCATTGTGCTCAGGTTTTTGTGAGCGATTCGGAAAAAGAAAAGACCACCTAGTGCCAGAAAAATTGGCAAGTACCAGTCGTAGGACCAGCCGCCTCCTCTGACAAAGCTGTCTCGAGACAGCTGTACGAACCATCGTGCCGGTACGAGAATTGTCAAATAGGACAGAGGAAAAACGATGTTGCGAATTGGATAAAGATAACCAGAAAGCAACAATGACGTTGTGAAGCCACCGGTTGCAACCGCTTGCACTGCCGCACTTTGAGAATTAGTCCTGGTGCCAATCATTGTGCCAAACGATACCGCACTAAAAAGAAAGAATATGACGCCGAATAGATATGGTGTGGGGTCGTTGACAAAACCTATATTGAAGAAGATGTTGGCATTGAGTATGAGGAAGGCAGCCATGACGCCAGCGATGATCAAATAGGCTAGAATTTTGCCGCCGAGAAACTCGACTGCGGTAATACTGGAGGCATAGACCTGTAAAATTGTGCCCGATTCCTTTTCTCGGACCATGGCTAGCGCAGCTAGTAGTGACGGGAAGATCCACAGTACTACGCCAAGCGCTCCTGGGACCACATATAGTGATTCCTTACGGCCAGGATTGAACCACAACCTGATATTAGGTTCGATCATAGTTTTCGAGGAAACTAAGTTGTTAGCTTTCAAAAAGCCGTCGGTTGTGCCAATGATGCCGTTTTTCATAACGCGAGCATTATTAACATCAGTGGCGTCAACAAACACTTGAAAGTGAGCTTGATGCCCCTGCCTGAGGTTGCGAGAAAAATCAGGCGGAATGATCACACCTGCTTTAGCAAAGCCTTGATCCAAGGCATTCTCGAGGGGATGACCGCCCGACCACTGATGCGGATCGAACTGGGCGTTGTTGAATAATCGATCGGCAAGATCAAGACTTAAACTTCCTTGATCAAAATTTTGCACAACGAGTGGAATGTGTTTGATTTCCAGCCTGACACCAAAGCCAAACAATAAGAGACTGAGAAGTGGAAGAACAAAGGCTAAAGCCAAAGTGAGCTTATCCCTGACAAACTGGTTCAGTTCCTTTTTGCATTGTGCCAGAATCTTTTTCATCAGTCGTCTGCGCTCGCTCTTTGCACAATACCAATGAATGCATCTTCAAGTGAAAATGGAATTTGTCGTTGCGAATTCAAGCGGACTCCAGCCAGCTGCAGCTGTTGTTGAATTTTTGGTAATTCTTGATCGGGATTTTCAAGATTGAGATGCAGATTATCTGCGAAGATAGCTACTTTCCAGGCATCCAGAGTCTGCCGAACGACTTGTGCTGCTTTTCGCGTGTTATCTGTAGAAATTTCAATTAACTTGCCTGGTTGACTGGTTTTAATTTCTGACGGCGTTCCTTCGGCGACGATTTCTCCTGCCACCATGAAGGCCAGTTTCTGGCAATGCTCTGCTTCTTCTAAAAAGTGCGTGGTTACTAATACCGCAGTGCCATTTCGAGCAAACTGCCTGATTAAGCGCCATAGTTGTCGCCGCGCTAGCGGGTCGACGCCTGAAGTCGGTTCATCTAAAAATAGAATCTCCGGTTGATGCATTACCGATGCACCAAACGATAGTCGCTGCTTCCAGCCGCCAGGCAAAGACCTAGTCAGCAATGCTTCTTGTCCCTTGAGACCACATGTCTCCAGAACCCAATCCATTTTTTCCTGACGTTGATCGCGAGGAACATCATAGACACCACAATAAAATTCGAGATTTTCCTTGATGCTAAGATCGTCGTAGAGTGTGAATTTTTGGCTCATGTAGCCGATCTTTTTGCGCAGTTGCGAGCTGCGCAAATCACTTTTTGAGCCGGCCAACGTCATCGAGCCAGAACTTGGCGTTAGTAAACCGCAAAGCATTTTGATAGTTGTGGTTTTGCCTGCACCATTTGCGCCTAGCAATCCATAAATTTCTCCGTATTCGACTTTCAGACTGACGGATTTGACCGCCTGAAAATCTCCGAAGTGAATAGCAATCTGATCCGCGCCGATAGCCACTGTACCCGGTGTCTGAGCGTGTTTTTGAAAGTGAAATTGCTTTTCTCCGCCCTTTTCACTTGCTGTCCCTTTGAGCTTGCTGACAAATACGTTTTCCAGATTGGGTTCGGAAACTTCAATTTCCGGTGGCTCTATATTGTTTTCTGCAGCCGATTTTAAGACAGCGGCTTTGCCAGACTCTACCTCTGAGACCAGTACATCAAGCCGGTCGCCGAATTCCTGAATGTCATTAATTATCGCTTGGTTTTGCTTGGCGCTCTTGTTTAGCGCCGTCTCAAGCAGTTCAATTCTGTTCGAGCGAATTTCCAATCTGTGCATGTGCAATTTGGCTATCAATTCTTTTGGTGTGCCAAGCTCCGTGATTGTCCCTTCGTACATGAGGGCTACTCGGTTGCATCTTTCCGCTTCATCCAAATATGGAGTGGCTACAGCCGTCGTCACGCCCTCGGCAGAAACTTCTGCAAGAACATCCCAGAATTCGCGGCGCGAGACAGGATCGACTCCAGTTGTTGGTTCGTCAAGAAGTAAAATATTGGGCGCAGATACGAGGGCGCAACATAATGCGAGCTTTTGTTTCATCCCTCCCGACAGCTGACCGGCAAGCCTCTGTCTGAATTTTGCGAGATCCATTAGCTTTAAGTAGCGCTCGCTTCTTTCTTGAAATTTTTCCGTTGAAACTTCGCGAACGCCAGCGCTATATTCGAGGTTTTCCTGAATACTCAAATCTAAATGGAGAGAAAATTGCTGCGTCAAATAGCCCAGTTGTTTTCGCGCATCACGTGGAGATTGATTGAGAATGGTAATATTGCCAGCGGTGGCATTCATAACTCCGCCAAGGACATGGAATGTGCTCGTTTTGCCGGCACCATCTGGTCCGATCAGACCAAAGATTTCGCCCTTTTTTACTTCGAAAGAAATACCTTTGACGGCTTCAAATTCACCGTAATTCTTTTTGAAGCCGTCAACATGTATGACAATATTCGACTCATCATCGGCTGCAGTTGATGAGACATTATCTTGGCTTGCTGTATTCGGCATGTCGACACCGTTCAAGAATTCGTTGCTCCTGATTTTTCCGAAATATCGATATCGGCGTCGGCTGGCATGCCGGGCTTTGCATAATTGGAGGGATTGTCGATGAGAATCTTGATGCCGAAAACTTGTTTGACCCGGTCATCTCTGAAGTAGATATTTTCCGGAGTGAAACTAGCCTCTGGGTCAATTTCAATTACTTTTCCGGATATTCCATGGGTGTGGTCGGAATCGTAGTAAATAAGTGCCTTTTGACGAAGGCGTACTTTGCCAATTTCACTATCTGGAACATATGCTCTTAGATAGACTGTATCTAAATTAATCAGCGAAATTACCGTTTGTCCGGCAGCAACAACCGCGCCTGGCTCGACTGTGCGTGCTGTTACAACACCATGAATAGGACTGTTGATATTGAGATAGGCAATATTGGATTCAATCTCCTCTATCGATGCTTTGGCGTTCTTGACGTCGTGGCGAGCACGCATCAAAGCCGCTTCGTTTTGAGACACAGTGCGCGAACTGGAAACTTGCTGGCTCATCCTAATTGGTGGATTGAAAGCGTTGCTTTTTGCCTGCACCAGGGCAGCTTCAGCCGCCGACACCTGGCGTCTGGCCGAGACTACTGCGGCAGTACGAGCATCAACAGTCGCTTTGGTGCTTTCGAAAGTGCTGTGCGCCTGATCGTCTTCGTCTTGGGTTACTGCTCCTTTAACAACAAGTTCGTCGTAACGTTTTTGACGCACCGCTGCTAGTGCCAGATCAGCCTTCGCTTGCACTTCTTGTGCAATGGCTTGGCTCAATTGAGCCTTTTGAGAAGCAAGGTTGGCATCGGCTTGATCTATTCTTCCTCGAGCATCCTCTTGCGATTGAGTGACGTTGAGCTTTGCCTGTTCTACCTGTTCTCTCGAGACGTTGACCAGGGCTTCTGCTTCCTGCACTGCATTGAGAGCACCTTCGTAACGAGCTTTTGCGCCTCTGAGCTGGGCTCTGATGTCCTCGTCGCTCAACTTGACGAGCGGCTGCTGGTATTTCACTTCATCGCCTTCGCGATTGGAGATGAATTCTACTCGGCCGGCAATTTTTGCACCCACGTTTACTTCGTAACCTTCGATACGCCCATTAATGCGGAGCCAGCCAGCTTTTCCTTCAGGCTTATTGCGGAACAATTGAAATGCAACTAGTGCAACGAGAGCTATAACTACAACTAAAATGATTATTGGTTTTGGCGATTTCGTTTTGCTTGCGCCGTTTGCTTTGTTGCCGCCGTCTCCCTCCTTTTTTTTCTTGGTTTGTGCATGTTCGCTTGACGCATCAGATTCTCTCTTTGGGGGTGAATCGACAACGCCTGTTTGAGATTGGGCCGAGAGTTGAGTTTGCTTAGCCGATTCGGCTGACTGGATTTGGGCCGGTTGCTGCGGCAATTGCTGAGGTGACTTACTTTGTGTTTGGTTGTTTTTATCTTGCTCAGTGTTATCAGTGATACCATCCTGCTTCCCAGACTGTGCGCCCCTTTGACCTGGGGTATTTGCACTATCAGACATTGATCCACTTCCTTACAATGCGAGCTAAAGTTGTATCATACCAACTGGTATGAAGTAATTCAGGGAGTGCGCAGACTTAATGTCGTCTAAGAAAGCATCAATCCAGCTGAGCACGCGGGTGAAAAAGATAGCTCTTCAATCCGAAGAGCCCTCTCTATCTGAATTCTCGAAGAGAAAGCGGGAACAGATCATTAATGCTGCCCTGGAAGCCTTTTTAGAGCTTGGCTATGAGAGGACGACTATGAATCTCGTGGCGCAACGAGCGGGTGTTATTAAGCAAACCATCTACAGTCATTTTCGAGATAAAGAGGACCTATTTGTCAGTGTAATTGGATCAATTACTATCGACCATGTCCAACATATCTTCACAAAGGAAGAAGTGGCAAAGCAGACACCCGAGCAGGTGTTGCGGTCTTTTGCAGATGCGCTTGCATCCAGACAATTTGATGCTGGTTTCACCAAACTTTTTCGGACGACCATTGGTGAATCCGGGCGGTTTCCTAAGTTGGCGGAGCTTTACACGGAGGCAACTATCAAACCCGGATGTAAGTTACTAATTGATTATTTGAGTAATCATCCTGATATTCATTTGCCCGATCCAGAGGCTTTTGCGCGGGTATTCGCTGGGGCAATAATACATTATTGCGTGCAACAACATATTCTGCATGGTAAGAAATTGTTTCCGTTTGAATTCAAACGAGTACTCGACGAATTAATCAGAATTTTTTTGTTGTGTTCGCAATAGTACCTTTGTCAGAGTGCGCATTACGCGTGGAGTTACATGGGGCTCTGACTGCTATGCCTGACATTTTTTTTCTTTTTTCAATTTTGGTTTAGTTGCAATGCGTGTTTCTAAATCGAGTTCGACTTAGTTTCGGAATCCGTTTGTTAAATCGAGTTCGATTTAGTCGAAGAATTTTGCTGCTAAATCGAGTTCGATCTAGTTATCCGAATGAGGCGGTCGCAAAACATGCTTGATGCCATTCAGGCGCCTTTTTCGTCTGTTCTGATTGTGCGTATGCTCGTCTCATTTAGGAAAAGTTGAAATACTTCTAGTCGCCAATCTTTCACGATTTTAGTCCTAAAATCTAATGCAAAAACTTGAACTAATTCCTTTGATTTTCCGTTTTCTTTTATAGGAAGTTGGAGAAGACATCATGAGTAGAATGGCATCGGATGCTGGAAGTAAGAAACAAGAAAGGCTCGCAGACAGAGCTAATACAATTTCTTTCTGGGGAGCCTTTGAAACGCGTTTCCCTACAGAAGTTGAGTGTATACAAGAATTGCTTATGAGTTTTGCTGAAGATGGTCTTATTGTTTGTCACTTCTGCAATAGCTCCAAAACACAAAAAGTCGATCTGCGGTCATTTAAATGCAATGACTGCAAGAAATATTTCTTCTTCACAGCAGGATCTTTTTTCGATCATGTACGACATATCCGAGCTCTGATGGGCGCAATTTGGCTTTTGGGAAATGGCGTGAGGTTCAGTGCCTGTCACTTTGCAGAATTAGCTGGCATCGCTAAATCTACCGCAACGGGCATGGTAAAAAAGGTAGCACTGCTTATCTACCGCACTATGAATGATGCTGAAGATACGCTCAATTCTTCTGAATTTGCAAAAATTTTTATCAGGCGGAGTCTTTGCACACCAGCGCTTGAACATCCTCGTGCCGAACAAAGATGTGCCGAGGAGGAGTATGTTGCTAATTCTCCTGAAGTACAAATAGCCGCTCACAATGAGCTTCTAAGTGGACTCTCGAGTATAGAAACGACGGTGTATAACCACTTGAGTTCATCCCCGCAACATCTAGACGCTCTAGAAGTGCAACTAAACATGGAGACTAGAGTTATCTCTGCTGCCGTATCGTCGCTTGAGTTGGCTGGCTTAATTGAACGCACCAGTGGAGACAATTATGTCCGTCCTCAGCACAAAATATTCGTCCCAGCTCTATTTGGTAACAGAGACTGTCCTCCTGAGGAAGAAATCTATTCGCATTCAGTGGTCGCTTTTGTCCAATCTTCAATGCATGGAATTGCTCGAAAATATTTGCAGTTATATATTGCTGTATATTTGTGCTTTGCAAATCGAAGGAAGTGGGGCGTAGGCTCAATACTTTCAGCATGTCGTCGTTCAAAGCCCATTTATTTGTCGGAGATTGAGGCTTTTGTCACTCCGCTGTTTGTCAAGGTTGGCAGATTAGATTCTGCTGCTTGATCTACCAAATCGACATGCAAAAAGGGAGTTGCAACGAGTGCTTCTCCCTCTGAGCGTGAACTAATCGAAAACTCTGATGCAAGACAAGCACAATAACTTGGCTTGAGCAGGAGCTTCTAGATACCTGCGCCACCAGCCATGCTGCCGATAAAGTCGAGCATGCCATTCCAGTCGTCGTCCGACATGCCTTGCTCGCCGCCAGCGACTTTTTTCACTACGCCAGATTTATCGATGACTACGCCATAACGTCCGCGTGCACCGCTTGCATTGCTTGGTAGACCGTACATTTTACGGACAGAGTCGTCTTTATCCGTGAGTAAATGATATTGAAGACTCAGATTTGTGTGCATTGCTTTGTGCGCGGCTACAGGATCTGTTCCAACACCCAGTACATCAGCATTTGCTAATTTCAATTTTTTATAGGTCTCTTTGATTCTCTTTGATTCTTGTTCGGTGACAGGAGAATTGTCCTTGTCATAGAAAAAAATCACCAGTACTTTTCCTTTAAAATCGCTTGGTTTCACTTTTTTGCCTTCTTCGGAAGGCAGTTCGAAATCTGGAGCCTTATCGCCAGGAGCGATAGTTTTATTCGTAGCGGTTTGAGCTTGCGCATTTGGAACAAGCATCCCGGTGCTCGCACCCAATAACAAACATGTAAGGGTGGCGAAATAGGTTGCCGCAGTCGGTAGCTTCAATGACATTTGCTTCTCCTGTGATGTCTTAAATAGACAATGGTCAGTCGCCCAATTCTAACCTATTGACTGCCATGTGCAGGAGCGTCTACTTACCTGCTTCACGAATCTTGCGTTCCTCCGTGGGCAGGAGCAGTCGAATCACTTATAGACGTTGTAAAATTACTGCTCTTTCTACTGCCGCTCTAGTATTTTCGCGATCTGGCACGAAAGCCGACAACGCCCACCCAAGTAACGACTGCTGCACCGACGACAAGAAGATAAATGAATATGGAAATGCGTCTGATAGAGTGTGTCCCCAATTTTAGTGAAGGCCGCGATGACAAAGTCATTTCCGCCATTACTGATGCCATTAAGTCCGTCGGCGGCGTTAAATTACTGGATGTTGATCCTGGCGTTAGCACGAATCGTACGGTCGTTACTTTTGTCGGCGAGCCGGAGGCTGCTCTGGAGGCTGCCTTTCAGGCGATAAAAACGGCTCAGCAGCTTATTGACATGCGTAAGCATTCTGGGGTGCATCCCCGAATGGGAGCAACCGATGTTTGTCCGTTTGTGCCAGTGTCTGGCGTGACGATGGCAGAATGCACAAAGCTAGCCGAGCGACTGGGACAAAGAGTCGGCGAAGAGTTGAAAATTCCTGTGTACCTTTACGCTAATTCAGCCAGACGCAGCGATCGCCAGAGCCTGGCTGATATTCGCAAGGGCGAGTATGAAGCACTGCCACAAAAAATGGAAGATCCAAACTTTAAACCGGATTTTGGACCAGTCCAATTTAACGCTCAATCTGGTGCCACTGTCATTGGTGCCCGTCCGTTTTTGATCGCATACAATGTCAATTTGAACACTAAATCAAAAAAGCTAGCCAACGAAATTGCGCTAAATATTCGCGAGGCTGGACGCGCTGAAAAAGGCCCCGACGGCGCTATTCTTAAAGATAAAGATGGTGTTTCTGTCAAAAAACCGGGCTTGCTCAAAGCCTGTAGAGCAGTTGGCTGGTACGTTGACGAGTACGAGCGAGCGCAGATTTCAATAAATCTAATCGATTCGAGTGTCACTTCAATGCATCATGCTTTTGACGCCTGCTGTAAACAGGCTGAAGAACTGGGACTCAGAGTGACTGGAAGCGAAATTGTCGGACTGGTACCACTTTCGGCTATGCTAGACGCTGGACGTCACTACCTTGCAAGGCAAGGCCGCTCGACTGGAGTTTCCGAGCAAGAACTGGTGACTACAGCTATCCAATCGCTAGGTTTAGCCGATTTGGCACCATTCGATCCCCAAAACAAAATAATTGAATATAAAGTACGCACGGCAGAAACGCTTCTCATCAAAAAGACAGTCGCTGATTTTCTCGATGAATTAGCAAGCGAATCTCCTGCTCCGGGGGGCGGCAGCGTGTCTGCGCTCTGTGGAGCTCTTTCAGCGTCACTGACAGCTATGGTTGCCAATCTTTCTTACGAAAAGAAAGGATTGGAGAAATATCGTCCCCACATGCAGGCGACAGCAGTAAGAGCCCAGGAGTTGAAGCAAAAGCTGGCTCGTGCTGTAGACAATGATATGCAAGCTTTCAATAAAATCATCGATGCGCGTCGCTTACCAAAGGCAACCCCAGAGGAAATCGAAGCTCGAGGCAGCGCTCTTTTTGCTGCGAACAAAGAGGCCGTGAATGTACCTTTGCAGGTTTTGCAAGACTGTTCCGAATTGATTGATTTAGCTAGCGTTGTAGTTAAGGACGGTAATCAAAACTCATTGAGTGATGCTGGTTGCGCAGTATTGAATGCGGTGGCAGCGGCAGAAGGTGCGTTCATGAACGTCTTGATCAATCTGGCCGGATTTGCCAAAGATGGCGACGAGGGGCTTTTTCGTGATCAATCCGGACGAACTGCGGCTCTGGCTATTGCCTCCGTCCGGCAAACTTCTTCCTCATTGAAAGTGACCATCTTAGGAAGGCTTGAAGATGACCTTGTGCTCTCGACGGTTTCGTGATTCTAGAGCCTTTTAGCGTTTATAATGGTTGGCAATTCTGGGAAGACCATAGTTCATTGAAACGATTAGCGGCTCCCATAATGTGAAATCCAAGCGAGGGTGAGATGGCAACTGCATCAGAAAGCAAGGGCGTACAGCACAACAGCGGCAAAGAATGGGAAAACGGCGACTTTCTAATGGCTCAGCAGCGTCTGAGCAAGTGCGCCAGTCTCATGAAGCTTGAACCCAATATGTTCGAGCCTCTTAAGCATCCCAAGCGGTCATTGTCAGTGGTTGTGCCTGCAAGAATGGATGATGGTTCGGTTAAAACATTCACTGGTTATCGCGTTCATCACGATTTATCACTTGGACCCGGAAAGGGCGGACTGAGATACCATCCTCAAGTAAATCTGGGTGAAGTTTCGGCTATGGCCATGTTGATGACCTGGAAGTGCGGCTTGCTCAATTTGCCTTTTGGCGGCGCTCACGGCGGCATTCGATTAAATGCTGCTGAACTCAGTCAGGGAGAATTAGAGCGGATAACCAGGCGCTACACCTCTGAAATCATGGACATGATCGGTCCTGCTGAAGATATTACTGGTCCAGATTTGAACACGAATGAACAGACGATGTCATGGATGATGGATACCTACAGCGTCAACGTTGGTCATACGGTCCCTTCAATCGTGACCGGTAAACCGCGCTCAATCGGCGGTTCTCTCAGCTTGCTTGAAGCAACCGGTTTTGGCGTCGCTCTGGCGATTCGCAATGTGGTCTGCCACATGCCTAATCCTGATGATTCCCCAGCTATTGTTGTGCAGGGGTTGGGTTCAGTCGGTATGCACGTAGCCAATACTTTGAGCCAGGAAGGTTTCCGCATAACTGGCGTTTCCGTTACCTCGGGCGGCTTGCACAATGCAAAAGGCATTAATATGCAGCTTCTCAGTGAGTACATTAAAAATAACGGGTCGATCATAGGCTTCAAAGAGGCTTCTTCTGTAAGCAACGAAGAATTGCTCGAATTGCCGTGCGATTTGCTTGCACCATGCGCAGTGGCAAATGTTTTAACTAAGGACAACGCTTCAAAAATAAAAGCGCGATTTGTCGTAGAAGGGGCAAACGCACCAACTACTCCAGAGGCAGACGATATACTCGAAGCCAATGGTGTCACTGTCGTTCCTGACATTCTGGCTAATTCAGCAGGCGTAACTGTCGGTTATTTTGAGTGGGTGCAGGGTTTGATGCGCTTGTTCTGGACAGAAGCTGAAGTGCACAAACAATTGACGGAATTATTCAATAAGACCTCCGAGCGCGTTTACGACACGGCCAACCGGCAAAAATGCAGCCTGCGTTACGCTGCAATGTCGATAGCCTTGGAGCGCATTATGGAAGCGCGTCGTTTGCGTGGTCTCTTTCCGTAGAGGCGCCCAGACTGCATTTGGACCAAGTTTTCAATGTCACCTGCTGTCAAAGGCAGTCACGCACTCTCGGCATTTTTCTGCATTTTCACCACTTGCAAAAATTCGCCATTGCTCAAAGGCACCTCGACTCGTGCGAACTCACTGTATCCACGTGCCTGATAAAGTGGAACTCCAGTCAGAGTGGCTCCCATTTCAAACCTTTTAAATGAGGACTGTCGCGCTGCGTTCTCGCAAAGCCCCAAAATTTGACTGCCGATGCCTTTACGCGCCCAGTCGGGGTGGATAAAAAAGGCGCGTATTTTGGCCGCATCAACCAAAGGATCGAGCAATTCACTTTCTCTTACCGAGGCATGATCGCTGCCAAAAAGTGTACGTCGATAGCTCCACCCGCCACAGCCCACTATCTGGTTTTCATCCTCAACGACAAAGTAAGTGCCGTCTTCGATTAATTGAGTATCCAGCCCTAAAACAGTACCTAACGCCCCGTCAATTTGCGCGGCCGTGTAATCATCTTTCTGTAGAAATCGCACGGATAACTCAATCAGTTTGTGCAATTCGGCGATGTCGTTTTTGCCCGCCAGCCTGTGTGTCAGATTCATTTATGCTTTTTTGCTTTTTTCTTCTTCAGTAATTCTTCATTCAGGTGTTGCTGCAATCGCAAGGGCCCCGTCTGACCTTTTGGCGATCGTTATTTTACCGCCGCCGCCTGGATAACGGATATTCTGCGGAGCACCGGCAAGGGCTTTGCTGACAGCGTTAGTGTAGGAGCGCAATTCCTGCTCAATAGCCGTTTGCGATGGTGGGGTAGGACGCCCTAGTGACTCGAAGGCGAAATCAAAAGTATGCAAGGCTGCCAGTGACTTACCTGCCTGAGCATTATTGCCAATGCGCAAAAGCATGGACTGTCCGACAATCAGCCCGCTGCTGACTGTAATTGTCAGCCCGCCTCCGAATCCTGGCGCTGCAATATCAGTATCGGCATCGGTGATCATCGAATACATATAATAATCGCGGTCTTCTTTTTTTGAGTGGGCTTGAAATTTGTAGTTAGTGATAATTCGCGCCTGGAAAACACCAAACGGTTCGCCTAACTTCGCCTCGCACGCTTGAGCAAAACAAAAAGAAGTCACCGGCAAAACGAGTAGACACAATACCTTGAGCATTAAAAGGCGACCGCTTCCAATCGAAGCGATTCATGAATTTCGGTTTTAGCTACATAGTCATTGATTTCGTTTTCGTGCAAAACACCATTTTCAGTGACTATTCCTGTTATCAGTGAAAGTGGTACCAGCTCGAATTGACGATTGAGAACTTTCACCCCATGAGGTGGATTTTCCCAGACCTCGTCGCCCGGTCGTTCATGCTTTTCAAATTCAAAAAGACGGTCGTCGGAAACTATTTTTTCAGTGCCAGCAAGTGCATAGAGCGGTATTTTTAGCTCTTTGCAAGTTAGAGCCAGAACATACGAACCAACTTTGTTGACAACACCTGGGCGACCGAGGCAGTCGCATCCCATAAAGGCCGTGCTGCAATTGGGTAAGACGAGACCCATGGCACTGTCGAAAGTGCAAATTACTTCGATTCCGCCAGCAGCCAGGCGAGTTGCTAATTTACGTCCTTCCATGCTTGGGCGTGATTCAGTGCAGACAACGCGGAAATAACGACCCTTGGCGCGGGCGTGCAGTAGCATGCTGACAACCGTTGAGCTAAACGAATAAGCAAATATCAATTCGCCAGGCGGAATCAATGAAATCGTTTTCTCTGCGATTTCAGCGGCACTGTCGCAAAGAGTTTTCTCGAATTTTTCTAATGCGGCCGCGCAATCGAGCCTGATTTGGTCACATTGTTTTGTGTCGTCGGCGTTTTTGACAGCGCTAGATGTCAAAAGGACTGTGTTGCATAAATGAAAGACTGAAGCCATGGCTGGCTGAGCGTCAATGAGCGCATCGGCGGTAATTTGGAGCTGTTCCTTCAAGTCCTTTGCCGACAGAGATTGCGAAGTTGCAAGCACGCTCTGAAAAATCGAGATGGCTCGCAGGGCGATTTCGGCAGCTCCAGAAAGGAGGTCGTCGCGAATTGGTTCAACCAATTGTTTGATCTGCTCTGATTGCTTGCTTTGGTTGACGTTGCTTTTGGACTTATCCATTGACAGCTCCTTTGGAATCGGCAGTGACTCCAGTCTATCGGCTTTTCAACCGAGTGGCCAATGCCCGCTTTTTCTAAGTCTGACCTAAGTCTGAGCTAGATCTCGGGCGGCTGTCAAGTGCTTGGCTAAATAATCTGTTTTGCTTGATTCGGTCAGATGTGTCCAGGGCAAGAATTCATCTTCGGCGATGTTGCGAAAGGCGTAGTAGTCAAAATCAGGCACCACTCCTTTGAATTTTTTGAATGCTTTTTTCCACGCGCCCAGTTTTCCTCCTTGCTCGGCGACGTCGAGTAGAAGCGGTGTCAGACGTCTGTCTCCTCGAGAAAGCACTGCTTGAATATCGCTCCAATTGTGGCTTTCGGGGCGAACATCGATACCCAGCTTCGCTAGATTCTTCCGTAAATATTCAAGCTTCTCTCCAGAATTTGGATCTCTACCGAACCATTGGTACGGAGTTTGCGCTTTAGGCACAAATGAACTGACACCAAATACGATGCGTAGCCTCTTGTGTTTCTTTTTCAGCTTAGCTAGAAGACGAATCGTTTCATCGAGATCCAATTGCTGCTCATAAGGCAGGCCGGCGATTCCATAGAATTTGACAGATTCAAAGCCGGCTTTGTCTATGAGATCTATAGCGTTATCGATTTCTTCTTCGCTCAGATTCTTCTTCATGATGGCTCGTAGTTTTTCGGAGCCGGATTCAATGGCAATGGTGACGGATTTCTGTCCGAGTTTACGCAGCATATTTAAAGTAGATGCTGAGATGGTATCAGCACGAATGGAAGCAATTGAAATATCGATGTCAGGTCGCTCGAGTAGTGCTTCTGCTATTTGATCGAAGTGTGGGTGCTCTGTCACTGATGGTCCAAGGATGCCGATTTTCTTGGTATGTTGAAGTCCAAGATCTATGGCTTGCATGATTGCGTCTACTTTAGCCGGACGAAAAGGGCGTGTAAGAAAACTGGCCAAACAGAAACGACATTCTTGAGGGCATGAGCGAACTATTTCAACGAGGAATCTGTCACCCCAGGCGGTATCATGACTGAGCACCACCGTGTGGGCTAAATAGTCGGCTGGTGCAGTAAAGAGCTGTTTTGCCAGATGTTCTGGTGCTTCTGCGATAGTGGGTTTGATAGATAGAATAGGACCAGTGATACCATCTGTCTGATATTCATAAAACCTCGGAACATAGACACCGGGTATGGTGCTCAGATAGCGAAGTCGTTTCTCTCTTGAATCGAGTTTTCTTGCCACTTTCCATGCAGCAATGAAAGTCGGTACGATATTTTCTGCGTCTCCTAGAAGAATTACATCGAAAAAATCGGCAAATGGCTCTGGGTTAGCGGTCAGCACCGGACCGCCGCCAAAGACGATAGGTGCCTTGTCTTGCCGATCGGCTGTCAGTTTTTCGATGTCGTGCTTTTGCAGTATTTCCAGAACGTTTATGTAATCGAGTTCCCAAGATAAAGTGAAACCGAATAACTCGGAGTCCTTTACTTGATCTTCTTCTTTGTCTGTAAAGCCTCGCTGGACCGCGGTTTGAGGATCGGCGTCGAGCAATCTCCACACTAACTGGTACCCAAGCCCGGACATGCCGACGAGATAACTATTAGGATAAAACCAGGAGACGCCAAAAAAACCGCCCTCTTTGGACGGTCTCGGTATCAAGCAAATTTCTTTTCCCAGCATAGGGACATTCTGTCAGATACGGTGAAGACTTGCTATGCAGGCGCAGTTTACGCAGTCTAAGATTTATCGCAGAATGCCCAAACGCCTTATTCAGGCGCTCTTTTGGGACTTTTTCGATTTGGGCAAATGTTTCGCCCAATCCGGTCCAAGCGTACTGAAGAACTCATGCGCAAGCAGGACATCGTCGTAATTGATTACTGGATGTTTAGCAAAACGATCAATGTCTTTCTTCGTCCAGTCTGGCGGGCAGTTAGGGCGAAGATTTTGTTGACGCGTATTGGTTCCTACAATAGCCACTCCGAGCGGCTGCTTACATGCGCTACAAGTTACACGTACGACGAGAACTCCTGGTTCTTCGCGAAGCAATTGAATGCCCTCTGAAGAAAAAGGGTTAGCGCAATACCTGCAGCATCTTTGTTGGAAGTATTCCTGGATAGCCTGGAAGCTGCCGCCATGAAATGCACTCACGTCTGTCCACCAATTCTAGGTTCGATATGAATCGTCACTGAAACCGAGCTGTTCAAGATCCTGGATCGCCCCTCCGAATCAGGAGATCGGAACCCATTGCAGAAATTATACGCGAACAAAGATCTTATAGAACTATCAATTTTGCAAAATGCGGGAACAAATCTGTTAAAAATGGATTTCGTTCGCGCAAAGGAGATGACCCAATGACTCAGATCGAAGATATTTCGGCAATGGAGATCTTGGATTCTCGTGGAAATCCAACCGTAGAAGTTACAGTCGTGTTGGCAAATGGTGCTACTGGTCGGGCTGCGGTCCCGTCAGGAGCCTCTACTGGCAGTTTTGAAGCAGCTGAATTGCGAGATGAAGATCCAAAACGCTATATGGGCAAAGGTGTTTTGAAGGCCGTTAGCAATGTCAACGACATATTGGCAGACGAATTGCTCGGCTTGGATGCGCTGGAGCAGACTTTTATCGACCAGGAATTAATTAGATTAGATGGGACTGATAATAAGTCTAATCTTGGTGCTAATGCCACCCTTGGTGTCAGTTTGGCCGTAGCAAAAGCAGCTGCAAATGCAGTCGGCATGCCACTTTATCGATATATTGGTGGCGTTTCCGCTTCTATACTTCCTGTACCGATGATGAATATCCTTAATGGTGGCAAGCACGCCGAAGATGGTGTTGACTTCCAGGAGTTTATGATCGTTCCAGTAGGTGCCAGCTGCTTTTCAGAAGCTTTGCAGTGGGGCGCCGAATGTTATCACGCACTAAAGGCAGTGCTAAAGAAAAAATCCCTGAGCACCGGGGTTGGTGACGAAGGTGGTTTTGCACCATCGCTTAAATCAAATGAAGCGGCCCTCGAACTAATACTGGAAGCCATTGAAAAGGCGGGTCTTAAAGCTGGCGAACAGATATGTATGGCTCTCGATCCAGCTTCGACAGAGTTTTTGGTCGATGGTAAATATCGATTAGAGACCGAAAAACTATCTCTCAGCAGTGCTGACATGGTTAAGTACTACGAGAAGTTAGTTAGCAAATATCCAATCGTCAGCATTGAAGACGGTCTGGCTGAAGAAGATTGGGACGGCTGGCTGTTGATGTCCCAGGCTCTCGGAGAAAAGATACAGTTGGTAGGCGATGATCTATTTGTCACTAATACAACTCGCCTCGGTCGTGGTATCAAGGACGGTATTGCGAACTCTATCTTGATCAAGCCAAATCAAATCGGCACTTTGACAGAAACCATCGATGCTGTCCGCTTGGCTACCGCCAACAAGTACACATCGGTAATGAGTCATCGCTCTGGTGAGACTGAAGATTCAATCATCGCCGATTTGGCTGTGGCTTTGAGCACCGGTCAGATCAAGACTGGAGCTCCTTGCCGATCTGAACGAGTAGCTAAATATAATCAGCTGTTGCGCATCGAGCAGGATCTCGGACAGACAGCTGTCTATCCAGGGCTTTCAGCGTTTGCACAAAGTCGTCAGAAAAACAAACTCGCAACTGCGAGCGCTAAGTAAGAAACTGAGTTAGCGAAACTACTTCAGACCGTAAGGGTCAAGGTACGCGGGGCCATCGTTATCGTTGGGCTCGCGTACTTTTAGTATCGCCATATCTACTTCTGGTCTCAATCGTCTCATTACCGAAGTGGTGCGATACCGGCCGACGTATTGGCCGTCCATATACTGGTCGACAACACTCTTGGCGACAATGGCGTCCGCTGCTACCTTAGTGTATTGTCCGCGAGCTCGAGCGGCCCATAACCCAGCATTGCTTCCTACCATGTAATAACTGGTGCGATCTAATTGCGCTTCGTTGGTACTAAAAGCGGTGACAGTGGATTGCCCTTCGGCCCATCCATCTTGTTGCCAAGAGCTTGTGATAGCGCCCGAAGCATTTTTTGTAAAATTCACTCTGCTTACAGTCTTGACGCCTGGGATGACCTCTCCGACAGCTGAATCCACTACCGTGGTTTCACATTGCCATTGGCCTTCGTAAGCGTCGGGAAAAGAATCCGTTCTGCTCAGTCCAAGATATTTGGTAGTACCACTGGCGGTTGCCGTGCTTATTTGTTCGAGATGACCAGATATTGTCGTGGCTTGAACTGACGATGCGTTGCCACCAAATATGGCGCCGATGATCACAAGGGAGCTCAATGCAGATTTATAATTTTGTGAGCGCATCATCTGTAATACCTTAATCTCTGTCTTCTATTTGCCCTGATTTAGGTTCGACTAACCAAATTGTCAGTTCGAAATTGATTCGAACATAAACCTTAAGTTTTCTTCTTGGCAATTTTTAGCACAACCGCACCCTTGTGCCAAGTGGAAAAACCGTAGAATTTAATGATAGTAAATTAGGAATGTGACCAATCCGCAAGGTTTTATCTTTCATATTCTTAAAATTCTTCCTTATAGATATGCAATGTATCTCCCCGGAATTCGCATTTCGCCCATGGCGCCGGTATTGCGAACTCAACAAAGTGACGTATAGAGGCTTTGAGCGGTTTGAGCGGGCTAGCAAGTGGTAACATTAGACCTTTGCTGGATATAGCCGCACACAACTAATGTGAAGCGGGGCCATGCTTGTTATTGGAGGATTGTGGTGAGCAATAAGACTGTTGTTGGATCAGAAATTAAAGACGCCGGCCTTGCGGCGATGGGAAAACAGAGAATTGAATGGGCCGGCGCCGATATGCCTGTGCTCAGAATGATCAGAGAAAGGTTTGCAAAAGAAAAACCGCTGAAAGGGCTCCGCCTTTCAGTTTGTGCTCATGTCACCAGCGAAACAGCTAATCTCGCCACGACTTTTGTCGCAGCTGGTGCCGAATGCATATTGATCGCTTCTAACCCGCTATCGACTCAAGATGATGTCGCCGCTGCACTCGTTGAAGAGCATGGTATGTCTGTCTATGCCATCAAAGGCGAAGATATTCCGACCTATCATCGTCACGTTCAAAAAGCTCTCGACCACAAGCCACATTTGATCATTGATGACGGATCGGATCTGGTGGCAACTCTTCTTCAGGAAAGACCGGAGCAAGTCAAAGAAATTATCGGCACCACCGAAGAAACAACGACTGGTATCACTCGTTTGCGTTCGATGGAACGTGATGGTGCTCTTACATTCCCAGCTATCGCCGTTAACGATGCGCAAACAAAGCATATGTTCGACAATCGCTATGGTACTGGCCAATCTACTCTCGATGGTATCATTCGTGCCACCAATAGATTGATTGCCGGTCGTACGCTTGTGGTGCTCGGTTATGGGTGGTGCGGCAAAGGCTGTGCAATGCGCGGCCGGGGACTCGGCGCTAACGTCATTGTCACCGAAGTAGATCCTATTAAAGCGATTGAAGCTGTTATGGACGGTTTCCGTGTGATGCCCATTGCTGAAGCTGCAGCTCTTGGCGATCTATTCATCACAGTAACTGGTAATCGTCACGTCATCGACGAAGCTCACTTTGCCAAAATGAAAGATGGTGCGATCGTCTGTAACTCTGGTCACTTCGATCTTGAATTGAATCTGGTGGCATTGCAAAAGATCTCCAACGGTGTGCGCGAAGTGAGGAATCTCATGGAGGAGTACACGTTGGCAAATGGCAATCGCGTCTATGTTCTAGCTCAGGGACGGTTAGTCAATCTGTCTTGCGCAGAAGGTCATCCTGCTAGCGTTATGGACATGAGCTTTGCAAACCAGGCGCTTGCCGTGGAATATCTCGTTAAGAACAAAGGCAAATTAGCTGGGGGCGTTCATGTATTGCCAGTGGCAGTCGATGAAGAAATTGCCGCTCTCAAGTTGAAGTCTTTAGGGGTCGAACTTGATACGTTAACGCCAGCAATGACGGAGTACATGGCTTCCTGGAAGAGTGGTACTTAATTATTTCGTTGACTTTGCTAATTTTCCATGCATAATGAAAATATGAATTTCTGCGAATACCCACAAGTGACAATGATTCTTTCCGCCTTCGGTGGATGGACGTGTGTGGGTAGGTGCGAAATTAGCTAGCAAAGCTGCTAGAGCTACTTTTAGAGCCCTCCCAAAGATAATTTGGGAGGGCTTTTTTTTGCTCTCGCAGCTGAAAAACCAAATCAGTCGGAGTTAATTTATGAAGGCAGTTACCCTCAACCATATAAGGAAAACGTTCACCGTCTCCAAAGGACGCTGGTTCAAACGCGAGCGTTTGGAGTATCCAGCAGTGCAAGGTATCTCATTGCATGTCGAGCAAGGTGAGTCAGTCGCTTTTATTGGCCCTAATGGTGCCGGGAAATCGACAACCATAAAAATGCTCACTGGAATTTTACGGCCGACGTCTGGAACGGCTCAGGTCCTTGGTTTGACGCCATGGCAGGATAGAGCCGCTCTTACCTGCAAAATTGCTGCAGTATTTGGACAAAGGTCGCAGCTCTGGTATCATTTGCCACCAATTGATAGCTTTGATCTTCTTGCTTGCATATACGACTTGGGAGCAGTCGAATATAAAAAGAGAAAAGACATGCTTATCGAGCGTTTTGGGCTGGGGGATGTTTTGCATATACCGGTCCGCAAGTTGTCTTTAGGACAGCGTATGCGTGCTGAAATCGCAGCGAGCCTATTGCACAAACCGCAGGTGCTATTTTTGGATGAACCAACAATCGGTCTGGATGTGGTGGCACGTCGGGAGCTGCGCGATCTTTTACGGCAGTGGAATCGAGAAGATGGTATGACCATTTTTTTGACGAGTCATGACGCAGGTGATATCGAAAGCGTAGCTGACCGTGTAGTTGTTGTTAACCACGGGCGCATCGTTCTCGATGATTCTGTTGAATCTGTTTGTTCGAAATTTCTTTCACGAAAGATCTTGAATGTACTTTTTCATCAGAGCCCCGCAGCCTTCCAGTTGCCGGGCGTTAAATCTCTCAGTGGTTCGAAATATGGTTTGCATCTAGAAATCGATACCGACGTAATTGGGATCGACCAGGTTTTGCAGAAAGTAATGACATTAGGGGTAGTGGCAGATCTCACCATTGAGGACCCGCCGCTGGAAGATGTTATCGCTCATATATACGGACTTAAGCCGCATGCTCCGTCTTTAAGTGGCGATCAGATTGATCACCCGAATCTATCGGCGCCAGCAGCCTGTTGATTGATCTTGCTACTTATATTCTAAAATTTTGAGGTCGTGGAATGCCATGTTTATTTCCAAACTCGAAGGTTCCCTTCGTAAATATTGTTGGATAGGTCTATTGTCGGCAAAGTCTAATCTGGCTTATTGGCCGGAAGTTGTCAGCCGGTTATTGTTTCTCGTTGTCATCCTTTATATCTTTTTGCGTTTGTGGCAAATGACATATGCTCAGTTAGGCACGTCCGAGCTTGGCGGCCTGACCGTTGCTCAGATGCTGTGGTACTTGACCTTCACTGAAGCTTTAGCCATGTCTGGACCCCGAGTCAGCCAACTGGTTGATGAGGATGTAAGGACAGGAGCCATTGCAGTGCAGCTTCTCAAACCATTCTCTTATCCTTTATATAGATTGAGCACCAACATTGGTGAAAGAGTGGTTCGATTTGTCATCAATCTTTTGTGTGGTGCAATCGTTTCTCTGAGCTTCGTGGGACCACTCACGATTGACTGGTTTATTCTTCCACTCTCTACACTGACGATATTGCTCGCTTTTGCGATCGATTTTCTTGCTCAGTTTTGTATAGGGCTAGGCGCCTTCTGGTTGGAGGATACGAGCGGTCTTCTCTTGATCTACTCCCGCTTAACGATGATTCTCGGTGGACTTTTGATGCCCATTGAGTTATTTCCAGAGATTTTGCAGAAGCTTGCACATGCTTTGCCTTTTTGGACCGTCTACGGTGTAGCGAAAATTCTAGTGAAAGGTCAATTGCTACCCGCACTCTATCTGGTGGCAGCTCAGACTCTCACTATTTCCTTACTCATGCTGGTGGCAACTTTGATCTATTCCTTGGCCATGCGGCGGGTGGCATCGCATGGCGGCTAAATTTTTTTCGTGAGGATTAAACATGACTAAATTACTGGCACAGTTCAATAATTACTTGAAGCTTGTCATTTGCTATAGCGTCGTCAATTTGAGAAGCCAGATGGAATATCGTGGTGCGTTCCTTTCTCAAGTGCTATCAATGTTTTTCAATAATTGCGTTTGGGTGCTTTTCTGGACCATTTTCTATGGCAAATACGCTGTATTAAAAGGTTGGACGATCAAGGATGTAGTGACATTATGGGCAGTTGCCTGCGCCGGTTTCGGCATCGCGCACGCCTTTTGCGGCAATGCTTTGCATCTGCCTGTTCTAATCATGCGCGGGCAACTTGATGCGTGGATGCTGTATCCGCGTCGTTTATTGCCGCATTTGCTTCTTGGAAAAATGAGCGCGCCTTCATTAGGCGATGCGATTTTCGGATTTTCGACTTATTTCGTTTTGGTTTGTCCGGACTTAACGCACGCCATTTTGTTCGTTGGGCTCAGCATTGCGGTCGCCTTTGCTTACATCGGTTTCAGTATTTTCACTGGCAGTCTGGCCTTTTTCATCGGAAACGCTGAGATTTTAGCGGAGCAATTAAGAGGCTCTCTCATCACTTTCAGCACTTTTCCGCGCAGTCTCTTTGAGGGCTGGTTCAAGATTGTGTTGTTCACAGTGATACCGGCAGCTTACGTAAGCTACTTGCCCGTCGATGCTCTGCACAATTTGTCTGTTGTAAGCGCGCTCGAAACTCTGGCTGGATCTGCAGCCGTATTTTTTGTGGGCGTGTCCATGTTCGCATTTGGGTTGGCGCGCTATGAATCAGGCAATCTCATGGAGATGCGCGGTTAATTCATTATTTATTGTTTCCACATTGTTTCGACGAAATCTAATTGATTTTCTGAAACATGTAACCGATACCACGAGCCGTCAAAATGAGGTCGGGATTGGAAGAGTCTTCTTCCAGTTTCGATCTCAAACGGCTGATGTGAACGTCGACAACACGTGTGTCAATGCGGTGATCGGGTGGGTAAGCCCAGACCTGTTGCAGTATTTCACCGCGTGAATATGGTTTGCCAGAATTGGTGACGAGTAGTTCGAGCAAACTGAATTCCATGCCAGTCAAACGAATTCGTTCATTCTTTCTGGTGACCTGGCGCTTGTTGAGATCAATTTTCAGGTTGCCAATAGTAATTACATTTGTGCTCTTGCTTTGTCCGGCTTCTTGATGACGTTCAACGGTCCGGCGCAAAACTGCCTTTATTCGAGCTTCCAGTTCGCTGGGGCTGAAAGGCTTGACGACGTAGTCGTCGGCCCCTATTTCCAAACCTTGAATACGGTTCGAGACGTCGGCAACTGCTGTAAGCATTATGATTGGTGTATCAGAGGTTTTACGAATTTCTCGACAGACCTCATATCCATCCATTCTTGGCAGCATCACATCCAGTATTACCAGGTCAGGTTGAAATGCGTTGAACTGTTCAAGCGCTTCTTGACCATCGGCTGCTGTGGCTACGTTGTAGCCCGCAAGCTTTAACCGAGTTTCAAGAATTCGACGAATTGACGCTTCATCGTCTACTACAAGAACCTTCTCTTGTTCACTATTGTTTTCAGCCACTGTTTCTCTCTTCTTTATTGATTTCGAATTGATTTCGAAGTTGATTCGATATTAATGCGAGATTGATTCGATTGAAAGTCTTGCAAAACTCTGGACAGCATACCGATAGGTCACTTCAGATCGGTCACTGTAGACAATTAATGAGTATATACCATTCTTAGAGTCGCAAATGTGAGCGGCGATATACAGATTCGGAGCTTGACATCGCGAATCTACTGGTTGGAGGCATTCCCAGGCTGGCAGGCTAATCCTTATTTCTGGCACAGCAGTTGGTTTGCATTGATAAATTTGCGATCCCCGAATTCTATTCACGCGTTCTAAATTTGATTCTTTTTTGCACTTATTATTAGAAGATCAGCAAAAAAGTATTTCACCGTTTGAAAATCAGAGCTTGCCAATAGCAAAATTTTCAAGCTTCGTCGGTTTCCTTGACAAGCCGCTTTAAGGCGCAATATGGTGGCACCAGTAGTGGTTGTCAATGACGTCTCGGCTGCTCGGCGAAGGCATGGAAGATTCGATATCTGGCTAGTTCTGACGGTTTGTTCCGGATTTGCGTTTGCTTTGTAATTAGTTCGTAAAACCGCATGCTGGTCATAAGAAAAGATTCGTGCAGAGGTTTAGTTCTCGTGTTAAGCTTCTCGCGAGCCGAGGTATAGCGGCCAACACGGACGTGGCTTCCTCAAGGTTTTTGGTGGCATTTTGGAAGCTAGAAAAGGGAGAGAGGAATGAACAAGCCCAAGTTTTGTTTAGCAATGAGCGTGTCTTTAACGCTGATGCAGGCTAACTTGCTACAGGCACAGGCCGAGCCGAATGCCAACGCAATCTGGCAAAGAATGGCGACGGCTGGAGCTTCGAGCAAAACAGCAAATTTAAATGCCAAGTCCGTT
>JARLHI010000056.1 GCA_031292355.1 Candidatus Obscuribacterales bacterium | reverse complement strand
CGCTGACAGTAATTTGTCGGGCATCGGCGTTACAGCAACTGGCGTTTCGACTGTAGTCAATCTCACGTCTGCTTCGGTCAATGCCACAACTTACGCTCAATCAACCAATTCGACGGCTACAGAAACAATAGTTCTTGGACCGACTGCCAACGTCAATCAATATGCCAACAACAATGTCAATGAGCTTGTGAATTACGCTGCAGGCGGTCAAACATTCTTCCAGGGCACCACATCAAAACCTGCAAAATCAGTGACCGTGACCTCGCAATCATTGCAAATCAATGCCGCAGCTCAGCCTGTGACGACGTTCTCTTCGGGATTGACTGGCAGCAACACAATGTACGTGCAGTTAAGTCAAAGTTCGAACGGAAGCGCTACAGCGACCTTAGTAGGTTCTGCGGTGACGACAGGTGCGATCGTTTCAATCACTGTCGACAACAGCAAACTGACAGGCGGGCAGATCACTAAGTCCTATACCGTAGGTAGCGGAAACACCTACACCTCAATAGCGGCATCCTTAGCCAGTTTGATCAACGCAGACGCGAACTTTCCGCCAATCGCGCTGTCGGCAACATCGTCTGGAGCAGTTCTGACTCTGACGACCAAATCCCCGACTTATGTCGTCACGACCAACACCGGTGCCACTGAAACAGCAACAGTCGGCTACAACAACCTCGGTGCAACTGTAATTTCGGTGGGCGGAAAAATCACTGCCGGAGATGTGATCACTCTGACGACAACTTATTCTCCTCTGTCAGGAGGTGTGCAAGCGGTCCACTACACCGTTTTGTCAACCGACACGCTGACGACTGTGGTCAGTGGGCTGGCAGCGGCAGTGAATGCAAATAGCAGTCTGACCGGAGTTGGTTTGAGCGCTGCTGTGAGCACGCCAGCCATTTTGAGCACGGCGCAGACATTCAGTGCGTCAAAGGTTCTTCCCTCTGGCACCAGCAATGCGACCGTCACCGCTGTAGATGGTAGTAATAATTCGATTGCGAACAACTATCAGCTCGGAGTTACTGGCTCCCCCAGCACTTCACTGACTTATGATTTAAATGGCAACATGACCAGCGATGGCACAAACACTTATTCGTGGGACGCAGAAAATCGACTGATACAGACAAATTATCCCGGCAGCGGGAACAACAGTAATTTTGTCTACGATGGAGTCGGGCATTTAATCAAAATCACAGAAATTCTTGCTGGATCTGTTCTAAGCGCCAAGCTTTTAATCTGGCAGGTCGGGTCACCGTGCCAAGAGCAGCTGTGCGAAACTCGCGATAACACTGGAAATGTTCTCGCGCAGATGTTCATGTTTGGTCAAAGTCTTGGAGGCACTAAATACTACTACGCTAAAAACCATCAAACCTCGGTGTGTGAAATGACAGACGCCTCGGGAAATTTGCAAGCTCGTTACATATACGACCCGTACGGAGGGTCTTTCAAATTGAATTCCGGCGTCGACTCAGACATTCAATATGCAAGCTACTATCAGCATAAGCCAAGTGGACAACTAGTCGCCACATACAGGCAGTATCGAACCGATTTCGCGAGATGGATTAATCGAGACCCTTTAGAAGACCAGATAAACATCTCAAACCTCTATTTTTACGCTTCAAATTCCCCAGTGGCAAACATCGACCCTTCAGGCTTATGGCACATACCCTGGACTAACTTCTGTGGACCAGGTTATAGTAGTGGTCATTCTGGAAATCCATATCAAGAGGATAATCCTAACTATCCTCGCCCGGGCGATGTTTTACGTCAACCACCTCGTGGCGGTCCGCTTAATGGCTTGGATATCTGTTGCGAGCAGCATGACGATTGCATGAATGACGCTCATCATCTGCCCAATCCTAAGGATCGTCAAAAAGCAAGAACCTGCTGCGACAAGAATCTGGCTAAATGTGCTGCCAGTACTGGAATTGGTATCGGACTTGGGTTAGTGATGGGTGTCAAGTCCTATTTTAGGGGACCTGGTACTTTCACTCAGTGATTTGCACCATAGAAGAAAATGACATGAGTAGTTTCGAATCGTTTTCAAAGCAAACGTTCTGGTTATGCTTCCTCCTTGCTGCTGGCCTCTTCGCCATCGGAAACCCATCATTTGTCTCGCGCGTTGACGCATTTCCAGCCATTCTGAGCGATGACCAGCAATTGAGCCTTCCGGCTACAGGTCCAGATATTCACTTTGGTCGCATCAGAACTTTAGCGTTGGGCGACGGCGTCGCGCAGGATATTCTGTCCCAGCCAATCCAATTTCCAAAATTGATTGATATTGGCCTTAACTCTGAAGAAAATAACAGTCGCTACGTGGATGATTTAGTAGTCAACTATCCAGGTTTGAAAGGTTTAGCAATACATCAGCACCATGCAATCGCTGAAAGTGACATATCGAAAATCAAAAAACTTATGGAACTAAAAACACTTTATTTTGATTGTCCGATAGACGAAGAGTTAACCATGAATTTCACTTGCCTAACAAAGTTAAAAGAGCTTAGATTCGGTCCTCTAAGCAACGTTTCCCAGAGTCAAAAGCAACGCAGCCTTGTCCTTCCAACGGTAAAAAAATTAATGCTTGCTGGAGTAAAAATCGATACCATTTTTCTACAGAGCGTAAAAGCGCCTTGTTTAGAAGACATTGAACTGTTATCGGATACTGTCGAGCCTCATGCACTGGATTTACTCGAGAGTTTCCCAACTCTAAAAAGGATCCATCTTCTCCGAACTCCTATTCGAGATGAGGAACTATTGCGACTGCGTTCACAATTTCCCCGAAAATCCGGTGAATATCAATATTCTCGATAGTAAAAGCGAATTTTTCCTGCATATTAGGATATTGCAGCATACGGTATAGGCTCATGCAGGGCGCAAGCTTAGTTTGACAGTAGCCCGAAACTATAGTGCAGACAGAGGAAATTGGTTAAGCAGAGACCCCATAATGGAAACTAGTTTTTCAAATGCACCAAAATCACCTGATCGCCGAAAATTGAGATTGAAGGATTTTAACCGACGCGTATCGTCCTTGAGATTTGCAAAATTTGGCATGGACTTAAAACTGCTATCAATGCCAACACGAGCTTGAGCACACTGGGAGTAACTGCGACTTCTGTTGGCGCCGTAGTCACAATCAAATCGACTTCAGCGAATGCAAAGCCTATACGTCTGCGACAAGTTCTGGAGCCACAGAAACGATTTCGATGACCGCTAATTTCAATACGGTTCAGGGGGCACTTTTCAGAGGCACGATCACAAACGGCAATGTTTTGACATTGACCGTCAAAGACGTTGCGCTAGTAACTGGTGCCGAAACTGTTTCCTATACCATTCCATCTGGCGCCACTCTCACGAGCATCGCCACGGCAGTAGCAGCAGCCATTAACGCAGACGCCAATCTCACATCAATCGGTGTGAGTGCCACTTCTAGTGGCGCCCTCGTCAGTTTGTCTTCGAATTCGGTCAACCTGACGACCTATCTCTTTGGTAAGACCTTAAATGGTCCAGAAACGCTTGTGATTGGTCTGCCGGTTAACGGTACCCAAACGGCAGCAATTGGTGGCACCAAAACGACTGGGGACGTCTTGAGCCTGACAGTCTATGACGCTGGTCTAACTGGCGATAAAGAGACTGTCAGTTATACAGTTGTCGCGGCCGACACGCTAACCACGATTGCAACGGCACTTGCCGCAGCCGTGAACGCTGACAGTAATTTGTCGGGCATCGGCGTTACAGCAACTGGCGTTTCGACTGTAGTCAATCT
>JARLHI010000055.1 GCA_031292355.1 Candidatus Obscuribacterales bacterium | reverse complement strand
GCGATGCCTGAAATGACAGAAAGTAGGGGAAAACAGTCTTCAAACCCAAGTCTGAAATGACAAAGAGTCCTTGAAAACAAGCAGAGAACTCGATTTTCAAAAAAAACACTACCCGACAACTATATGCATGAATAGACCGGGACAAAAATTGAGCTTATAGCGTCCGGAGTGCACATTCAAAGTAACAGTTGAGAATGTAGCGTATAGCGTTGGGAGTACAAAGCGAAAGCTGAACTGGAAATCCAATTCAGCTTCCGGGATGTATTGGGATTAGGCGAATTTGTTCTTACGCCAGACCATCAAGTATTGACCGCCGAAGTAGGAACCAAGAACGATCACCGTCGCGATCACCTGGGCAACGATAGTTTCAACGGTCGGAAAAACGGAGAACCAGACACCTAACCAACCAGGAATTCTCCAGTCCAAATTGGTCGTAGTCAACCAGCCAGCCTGTTGCATTTCTTGAGCTTCCTCGCCCACCATCACGAGCAGCACCACAAACAGCAACACTCCTGTAGCTATTAGCATCTGCCGGTGAGGCAAACGTTTGTGCGCCTGAAATGTCAGGACACCGATGATGCCCGTGAAGAATAGCCCAAGCGCCACGCCTTGCAGAACGATTTCAGATCCCACCTGCAATCGTAGACTTTGTAGAAACAACACCACTTCAAAACCCTCGCGATATACCGAGGAAAAGCCAAGCAGTGCCATACCGACAAAGAGGCGTCCGCTCAAAGAGGAGCTTAGATTCGTCGCAGTGTTTTCTGTAATTAGGTCGCGTTTGAATTTGCCGTGCATGGACAACCAGCCTGTCCAGTAGAACTTGTGCAAAAACCAATTCATCACGACGATCAAAACAACAACTGCAAGCAGCCCTGTACCAGCCTGAAGAGCGAGTGCCGAAACATTCTTGGCCATATCGCTAAGAATACCGACAGCCACAAACCAAGTCACAACAGTTGCCGCAAGAGCAGCAACGGCTCCGATTACGACAGGTTTTTTGAGAGCACCACGTTGACCGGTAAAACCAGCCATAACGACAGCGAGCACAAGTATTGTTTCCAGCCCCTCACGAAAAACAAGAACAGCTGTATCAACGACAGCTGCGCCTGTACCCAAGTGAGGGAGAGTTGGATCTGGAGTGCCGGCTGAAGTAAAGCCTTGCCAAACAAGAACAGCTAACAAAGCCACAGCACCAGCGCCGAGAACTATGCAACAGAACGTTCGAAAAACTTCGTTAGGTTGAAAACGTTGACTATTCATTGTCACACCCATCTATCACGCACTAACCTTTGGCGGGTTATGCGCAGAGAAACTTGCCGACCGCCATCGACATTTGCCTTCATCTGAACAACTGACAAAAAGCAGAGAAAATTGCCGGATGAAACTAGAAGCGATAAGCTTTCAAGCGAAATCAGGCTAATTTTTCAATTGGTGCAGGCTTGCAGAAATCCAGATCAAAGATTGGTATACGGTTGGGAATCTTCAATCTACACAATCACCACTTTGATTGACACCACTGCGCTTTAGAATCTGCAATCAACAAAAAAGCCACGCAACTAGAGCAAATCTCAGCCTGTAAGAGATTTTGCGCTTAACAACAGCTATTTCCATGAGAAGGCCGCATCGCCCCTTTAATTAATGAGACTCTTTCTCAGTAATGTTTGCTAGCCAAATTCGCGCTACCAGCTGACAACACCCAAATGTTTTGATTCGACAGCCTCGCATTTCCTACGCGATCGGGTTCGAACCAAAGTAAGTTCATCTTAGATTCGCAGATGATTCTCAGTAATTTCAAATCTCTTTTGAGAATCATATTGCATTTTGTTTCCCAGACTAAGCGGATATTTTGGTCATCACGTCCCCCTTGTCTTCCAATGTTTCATTCTTAGGCTCATCACTGTGGCTGATGAAACTCATCCTCAATGAGGTCTAACCTATCGCACAGTAAATATGCTCTAGCAGAAATTTAGGAAATCCCATGATGAACACGAATGTTAGTAAGCGAATCGCACTATCGGCAGCCGCTGCAATACTGTTTACGTCTCAGGCTGTGGCTCCAATACAATCACTTGCCGCCGAAGAGCCTGTGCTGACAGCATCTGCCACACCTGTTCTTTCAGCTTCTGTAACCATCGCCGATAACGGCGTCGACGCAATCAGTCGCGACATTCTTGAAAAAGAGTTGGAGATCATTCGCACCAACACCGACTTCAGAAACAACTACACAAAAACGGACAGAGGTCAGCAAATACGTAACAGTATTTACCAGATTGGTGGTGCTGGTCTGGCAAACGCTGGCGACATTACCTTAATGAGTCAATTTTGGCGCTACAACCGCAACCCAGGTCTTGGACTACAAAATAGAGGGCGCCTCGAAGCTGGTTTGATTATCGTGCTAGCAGCCTACTCTGCTGTCGTTGCGGCCTACTCGGGCGAATACATAATCGATCAGGTTCAAGATTTACAGACTAGAAAAAAAGGGCTTGATTCGAAAACGACTTTAAATCGTGTGATCGCTCTGAACAAGGAACTGACAGCCTTACTGAGTGAGCGCCAGGCACTCGTCGACAAGACAACTGATGCAAACATGAAAGAATTCTGGACAGCCGAAGGAAAAATTCTGGAAGATTGCAGAAATTTGACACTCGCAGATTTCTCTAGACTATATGTGGATTATCGAAAACGCCATGCGGTTCGCGACTTAACAACACTTGGCACCATCGCAGTAGGAGCCACAGGAATCCCTGGCACAATTCTTGTGCTACGTGGAGTGCAACAAACCAATCTCAAGAAAGTTGGCGGCGGTGGTATCCCATTTGAAGTATCTGCTGGCATTCTTACAGTTGCACCAATACTTTTTGAAGGCGGTGGAAGAATCGTCAGCAAATCCGCTCGCGCGAAATTGGCTAATGCTTTCGGTCAAGTTGAGCAGAACACAATCAACCAACTCGATACTGATGCTAACAAACTGGTGGCATTATCTAAACAGCCCGGTGTCACTGTAGGACAACCACTAACCGAAAGACTGCAGGCTTACCTGGTTTGCAAAAAATTGCTGGAAAGTCGTCAACGAAAGATGGATCTAGAAGCAGCCGCAGCTAAGCGCAAATTGATGGCCGATATCATCTCGTACGGCATCAAAGGCGGTACGCAACTAGGCTGGGGAGCGCTCCTAATGAACGCTGGTTATAAATACAACGACAAACCAACAACTGCCTTCAGACGTGTGGCTCAAGCGGCGACGGTCAATGAAGTGAGTTGGGGGAGCTGGCTGCTAGAAGGACTGGCCACTGGTGCCAATCAACAAATCGCTAGCTACAAGCACAGCAAGAACCCCGATTACGATCCGTTCAAAACTTCAAGCGCAAAAATTGACACGATCAAGGCTTCACTCAAATAGCAGGAGAATCCAGTGGATTGTGTAGTATCGAAAAACGCAAAATATCTCGACCTGGCCAATATTGAAGCAATTGACGCAGCTGCCTTTCAAAATGCCAATCCATTTCCCTGGATGAATATTAACGGCTTTCTCACGGAGGAGGCATTTGATTCGCTCTATCAAACGCTTCCACTCCCTTGCCAACTAAAACCTGAAGTTGGTAAGAAAAGAGATTATGGACAACAAAGCCATGATCGACTGACCCTGCAATATCGTCCCGGATTAGAGCTTTCCCCGCAGTGGCAGAAATTCATCGACATTCTTCACAGTAATGAATACGACCATTTTCTGCGGAAATTGTTTGCCCTGGAGAGTAATGAGGAAACAGTGCTAACCATGCACTGGCATTATGCGTCAAAAGGTTGCTCTGTCTCACCACACGTGGACGCAAAACGCAAACTGGGTTCACACATTTTCTATTTTCATAAAGACAGCGATTGGAATGACGACTGGGGTGGCCAGACACTCGTGTTAAAAAGCGACAAGCGTTTACCGGTCCACTCGGCTCCTTATTTCTCTGATTTTAAAATCTGTGCTGCCTCAACTATCAAAGGCAATCACAGCTTTATCTTCCAACGCACAGAGCAGTCATGGCACGGTGTTCATCCACTGACGTGCCCAGCCGATCAATTCCGCAAAGTGTTTATTGTGGTTGTGAATAGAGTCAACTTACAGGTCAAATGGAGACGACTTCGCGGGAAAGACCCGGATGGTCAACCGCTAAATGCATAGTCATTAAATCCCGGTCTGAACCGCCATGGCCTTTATTTTGCTGAAATCTTTCCATGATCATCACAATGATCCTTGCAAGGATTGTGCAGATGACCAGAAACAATGTAATCAACATGGTCACCATGCGGAACTGCTGCATGACCACAATCTGCAGAATGCTTATGCTCAGCGTCGTGCCCTGAACATTTATGGTCTGGCGTGCATTTTACTGCATTAGTTTCAGACACTTCTAGCGTGTGCTCATCAACGTGTTCACCATGTTGATGGTGCAAATGGTTATCATGCGCATAATCAACGTGATCGCCATGTTGAACCGCAGGATGACCGCAAGACTCGCCATGCTTGTGATCGTGCCCACTATGCGTTTTGCAATCCATTTTTTAAGCTCCTCAAAAAAGCTGTCAGAAAATCTATAACTTTTACACTCTCATTAAAACCACTGCCCAATTCTTTGTCAACCCGAGTTTTGGCAACCGTTTCCATTTCTACTCACCTCCAAACTCAGCCGATAAGCTAGTTTCAAGTAAAATTTGAAACAGCAATGAAGAATCAAACGCTTAAATTGACACCACCGCCAGCGGTGCCAAACCTTCTTCAATACATTTGCAAATTTGTTAGACGCGTCCAGAATGTTTCCATCAATTGAACAGTCATTTTCAGCAGTCCACGCTCAAACTTATTCCTCTTCTGTGATAGCAAAACCAGGTCTTTGGTTTGATTAATCGCAAACAAATATTCTTGACTGGTAGCCAGTTGATCAACAAGATTCAATTGCATATCCATGCTTTCTTTAGCTGTCCAGTAGTCACCCGTGCAGACATTTTCAGCATCCACATTGCGATACTTTTTCACACTATCTATAAACAATCGATGAATTGCTTCGAGCTTGTCTTGAAAATGCTCCTTTCCCTCGGGAGTAATTTCGCCCAGAGGAGTAATTGTGCGTTTATATTTTCCAGCAGTCATTGTTACTGGCTGCAGACCGTGCTCTTTGAGAAAGTCGTAGCCATTAACGAATTCTGCGACCACACCGATGCTTCCCACCATCGCGTAGGGAGCAGCGACAATCTTGTTAGCAGGAAGACTCATCAAATAGCCACCTGAAGCCGCTGTTGTATCCACACAAACAGTCAAATCTACGCCTGCGCTGCGTAAACGCTCCATCTCTGAAAACATCTGTCCATAGTGCGCGACACTACCACCAGGCGAGCTGACGACGACTACTGCCGAATCGATTCTGTCTTTGTTAACCAGCACTTCATCGACCAGTTGCGCAAAATCCTTGCGATCTGAAGCGAAAATATCACCATCAAAATGCATGGCCACGACAGGTTTAGCAATCATTTTTGGATCAATGGCGGTTTCTTTAATTGAAAATGTTGCAGCATTGCCGCTGCTATCTACATTTGGCACTAGCAACTTTTTGCGATCTTTAAAGAGACGCTTATCAATAGCATCACGCTTTTCAATTTTCGTTTTACTGTGCAGCTGAAGCAAACCGTGCTTAGTACCAAAGCCGCTTCTTTGCCTGAGCAGCTTCAAAATCAAAAGCAAAAGCGCTATCGCTATAAGAACCCACAAAACCAGAAGCAGGAGTGTCAGCGATCCTAGACTGAGGCGCAACAACTCTCTGATAATGTGCATAATCAACCCTTTTTAATCCGCTTTAAGCAACGACCGACAATTTCCATCATTCCATCAATAGATTATGCCAGCACAAACATTGATGAGTCTGGTATATAGTAGTCAAGGGGATAAAGGGGGCGGTAGGCTGAATATTAATGACAGAAGACACAGAAAGTGAAAAAGAGAAGGCCGAGAAGGCTGAGAAAGCCGAAAAACAGCGGCTTTTGTCAGAATTAGCGGCAAAAGGTGACTTCAAAAAGGTCACAAAACCAACATCTGAAATAGAAGACCAGGAGGCTCTCGGCGAACTTTTTCGGCAGGCGGTCAAGTTACCGGATGCCGTTGAAGACGAGGTGCTCGATGAGCCCCTTACCCAGGCCGCACCTGTTCGTCCAATCACCAAAATTACCCATCACGAAATCAAAGCAATGCGGGCAGTTACTACCGCTGATGCTGAACCGATAGCCGTCGCTCAACATAAGGTAGGCAATTTCCTAATCAGGGGCTGGGACTCTTTCATCGCTTCATTGAAACCCACAAAAGTAAAATGCAGCGATGATAGTCATGAATGCATCCATTGCGGCGCTCGATTCAAAGGCGAGATAGTCAAAGACCCCAAAAAGCAAAAAGTTGCAACCAGCTAAAGAGCCTATTGCAACCTATTTCGCGCACCGAAGCGCTTATTAAAATACGGGACCGACGGGACTCGAACCCGCGACCTCCTACGTGACAGGCAGGCGCTCTAACCAACTGAGCTACGATCCCAGCATCCACACCGAGCGGTAGCTCCGCCCAACTGGGATTAGCAGTATATCACGGGCGGCTAAACGCATCGGTCAAGCGATTGCGAAGTTAACATCGAAATACAATTTTAGAGAAATCTTGCCTATTGACGCGGTTTTCAATAGGAAACAACGCGCGCCATACCAATTAAATCTGAGTAGGTCGGTCTTTTGATTTCGCGATTATGTTCGCCCGAATAAGTCCCTTCCCAATAACCAATTACAGCATCAGACGAATCTAAAATTAAACGGACACTTCCTTTACCCACTCCGTCACGTTCTTTCTGACCGGCTTTAGGCGGCAACTTTTCAGGCGGAAAATGTTTGACCGAGGAGCTGTCGATAACCGAAACAGTGACATAACGAAATTTCTCGACTTGAACTTCGTCGGGATCGTGCACTGTTTTCAAATTCCCCAGCCGTACTTCTGATTCGCTCGTCTGCAGTGTTGATTCACTGACAATGGTTGGCTGTTCGGCAACGATGAGAACATGCCCACTGGGCGCCTTTTTGTTGGTGGCATCCGGGTCGACTCGTCTGGCCCAGGCAATAATATCGCCGCGACGCAAATCTCTAAACGCTGTCAGACGCATCCAGCCATTTTCGCGCTTTTCTGGTGTCAAGGATGTGATGAAAGTAGCGTAATCCCTCGCTCTAGGATGGCTGCGTCCCGTTTTTTGCAAGACTGTCTCGTACTGTTTAGGTGCCTCTGCATTAAGCAAATAGCTAACAAATCCAGAACAATCAGTAATGGCAGAACAAGAGGATGGATCGCTAAAAGTGACCTGTTCATCAGCTTTTTCATACAAATGACGATAGCGGTTTTTTGTCACATTATCAAAAACTTGATCGGCTCTTGAAAATATCTTGGCCCCTAATGCATCACCGGCTTCATTCGTTCCGGTTCCGCTTTTGCTTTCAACTGTCGCCGTAGACTGGGTGGTTGTTTGAGCATGGCCAGTCAGGCAAAAAATGCTCATACCAACTGAAGATGCGCATAGTATGGAAAGAGATATTGATTTCAAATTCAACTTTATCTGCTCAGTATCCAAGATCGACTTCCTCAAATCAGTATTCAGTGATAATGCTATCCGTTTTCTCTAAATAAATTCGATTCTTTAGCGCAAATATTGCAACTAGTGTATGTCGCTGCTACAACACACACCGTACACTTATCTAAGATGCTTGAGCAATCGGCAATCGAAAGTGACTCCAGTCGCTGAGATTTTGTGCACCAATCTTTTCATAGAAATTCAAAGCCGAGAGATTCGAACGAAGAACTGTCCAGTCGATGCGCGCACAACCTCTGCTTTCTCCTAGATCTGCCAATTTCACAAGCAGCAATTTGCCAACGCCAAGTCCGCGAGTTGAAGGGCTGACATAAAGATCCTCTAAATAAATTCCAGCTTTGCCTTCCCATGTCGAATAGCTTTGAAAGAAAAGAGCGAAGCCAACTAGAACACAATTTGATTCAGCCACCAGACATTCAAACGGCGGCTGTGATGCCTCTAGTTGCTCTCTTAGTGTCTCGGGTGTTGTCTTCACAGCGCCTGGATGACCCTGGAAGGCGGCAAGATCACAAATCAATTGCCAGAGCGAATGCGAATCAGCAGCATTTGCCATGCGAATGTTAATAGTCATTTTTCAAATCCCCCAAAAATAATTCTGCGCGCAATGCTGCGAAAGCGGCTTATAACGCCTTCACACCACTATTGCGAGAACAAAAGTCTAAACCGACATTCTCAGGCTGTAAAATTTTTAGGCAAATAACGCATTTTTTGCACAATATGTAATATATATTACATATGATCAAAATCGCCGATGCCGTCAGAGAAGTCTTATTCTCGTCTGAAATAGCTCATAGCGCGCTCTGCAACGGATTTCTCAATCTTTCCTCGTACGCTCTTTCAATTCAGAAAGAAATCGAGCAGCGTACAAAGAAATCAGTTCGTCCAGGCACAATTGTCGTTGCTCTATCGCGTCTCAGCAAAACCATCGACACACAAGCACCACTTACGCCTGTCGTCGACGTCAAAGATTTGGCGGTCAAAACACGCCTAGTTGAACTCACCTTCGACAAAACTAAAATCAATCGAGAAAAGCTGCAAAGACTATACATCGACCAAGACTTCGCGACAGCAGACTTCCTCACTGTCACTTACGGTGTCGGGGAACTATCGATTGTTGTTCCGGAAAGCCTCAAGAAAAGCGTATTGAAACTCTATGGCAAGCAAAAGCCAAAACTGATTTTCGACAATCTAGCCAGTTTAACCTTGAGAATCGGCGAGGATTGCATCAATACTCCTAACGTCACTTTTGCTCTAGTAAGGATGCTCGCCCTACGCCGAATCAACATCGTCGAAATCGTTTCTACATTCACAGAGCTTACATTCATTCTTCATCAAAACGACCTGAACGAAGCTATCGCGACGATGCTAGCTTCAATGCCAATTCAAGAAAAAAGCAAACATAACCACAAATAGAGTTATTTTTTTCGGCAAAGTTGCAAAAAAAACAGACGCGTGATACTACCACAATGCCCCCGAAAAGAAGACACTGCCGACCCTCGGGTGTCGGCAGTGTCCATCAGAGGCAAATAAAAATTGTGCAAACGGTCTCCTACGAACTAACCGTTAGCTCCAACTTGTATCGAGTCGTGCTGAAAGACCTCAGAGAATTGCTTTGAACCAATTCCACGATGGCCGTTCCAACCATACGACCAGATAATGTAAAAGCCAGTCCTGGATATTCCATGCCACCTTTAGCAGCTACTGGCTCTGGGTCAAGCGCACGCACGTCACCATCAGCAACTTCCAGCACATTTGAATCGCTGGCTGGCGAAAACAAACCCTCGTCTACTTCCTTGATTGCCGCTATTTTCCAGGTATCGCCTTCGCAGAAGGTGGGCAGAAATAATTGCACCGACTTACCAACCAAAATCCGCCACCTGAGCAGGCTTTTGGGCAGTTTGTGGGTATCGTAAACTTCCTGATTACTTGTGAAATCCACCACAAGCATGTCGGTTGATGATTGAGTCATTCTACAAGCACCTATGTGCACCCCAAAGTGCCGGGATGTTGACGGGTTAGCCATTCATTTTTGATGGTGAGGATCGCTGGCACGCACCAGACGTTCGACTTCATCGGACAGGGTGAAGAATCGACGTTTGTCTGCGCATGGGACCGGCTTCGGCAGGAGGCGCGCATTAGCGAAAACGAAACCAATTGGACCTTCGAACCAGGCGGAGGGCGAACCATCCACACAGTCGACGATATCTACCAGTCCAATGATTGCACCTCTATCCAGTTTCGCCAGCGACGGAATTCGCACGCTCTTCTTGCCGAGCTTCTTCAGCACAGACTGAATGAACTTGGAAGATGGAGCATAAACGCCTTCGGGTTGGTTGTAAGCAGCATGAATAGCAATCGTGCCGCGAACTTTGCAAGGCCAGGTACGATTTTCCACGTCCTTACCGGCGTTGAACACAGACCAAGCAAAAGGCTGACGCAGTGTTAGTGCCTTAAGCTTATTGTCGTCTTGATTTGCGCTCACAAGCCGCTGTGCCTCCGCCAAAAACGTAGGCAAATGATGCACAACCTCTTCGAGCTTGCACGTCATGACCGCACCAAACTGAGCCAGTTCGTCCAGACAGACGCCACCGCGACTGGTGCCAATACAAACGACACCGAGCCTCGTGAAATCGTCCACCAGTTCACTTGGGCGCTCGCGTCCTTGGAAATCCAGTGAACGACTGGCAAGGCCAACACCATCAAAGGCCGACGGTGATTGGTCCTGAGTGAGATCGAGTGACTGATCAACGATCGCCACATCAAACGCATCCAGGGAAAATTTGGTTGCTTTCGGATTGTCGTCCAGGGCTGCCGCATCGACCTGATCGAGATACATGTAACCCTTGGACACAGTCCGCGCCAGATCGAAAGCTGAGCCAGTACACCAAACCAAATCGGGAATTTTGGTAGACAGCGCCTTATAGATTTCGGCATTTTCAAGGCGATGAATTTTTCGATTAGACAGTACAAGCAAAGTTCTCATTTGTTCCATCCTGTTCTCTGAATGCAAAGCCACCTGCTCTGATCTTGAAAAAGCACGAAAACAGCCTTAGAAGCCGTTTTCGTGCCAGAGCGAAAGCTTATGAGTGGAATTTGCGCAGATCTATCTGTCCATGAATAAGACCATCCAGGAACGACGTACTCTTAATGCCGGCCTCGGCGCAGGCAGCTTCCATTGCCGGCGTGAGCAAATCGCCCTTACCCGCAATATAGGCCACAGCGATGTCGAGCTTGTGCAGAATCACGCCGAGATCTTCGGGTTCGAGATTGCTGTCGCGGATGCGAGTGTCAATGACGGCGACGGCGTAGCGATGGGCTTCAAGCGGCAAGTAACTGCCGTCGACTTCAAGCAGATGCACTTCGCCATCGATCAGCTTGGCGCCCATACAACGCACGGTGTAATACTTGTTGCGATTGAAATAATCATGCAACATATCGGCGACGTGGGGCTCGTCTTCGATGATGAGGATGGTCTTGTTGGCTTTAGCGGAGGCCTTTTTTGCGGTCATGGTCGTTTCCTGAGTCAGTTAGTTGCACGATTTAAAAAGAAGAACTGACAAAAACATTGTTGTCAGTATGGACAGATACTTCTAAAAAGCACCTGAACTGGTGGAGAAATCCTTGGCAAACCAAATTCGCATCAAACCAGCACAGTTTGATTCGCTTAGTTAGCGCTAGCTGTTGACAATATCTGCATCAGGCTACTTTCATAAGATGGTCGTAAATCGCCTTCCCACGCAAGAAACCACACCACAGATGATCTTTACGAATGGCCTTGAAAGCACCCGCCTTGATCATTTCGTCATTGAGAAAATTAGCACCGCTGACGGCGATAACAGGCAGCCCGAGCTTGCGCAAAGCGGCTGTAATGCCTACGCCATCCTGTTCGCTCATTGAGAGTTTTCCATCAACCAGAGCCACCAGATAGTCCTCTGCGTTGATTGAAACCTTTTCTCCTTTGAGATTCGTAAGCAAAAGCTGTCCATTGACGATCGATCCTCTCGGAAAAATCTCAAACTCGACACCTCTGCTTTGAAGGATATCTTCAATCAAATCCCACATCAGTCGGTCATCTTCGACAACCAGAAGTTTTTGGCTTGCCATAATACTCCTCTTTCAGAAAGCATTCGCAATTTAGAAAAGCCCAGCAACAAACCTAAACCTCCTCAGCTACAGGCAAGTGCAGTGAGAAGTGAGCTGAATGTTCTGGGGCAGGTGTTTACAGGTTAGGAAAAAGTACTCGGAAAAAGAAAAATGTGTAGGCTTCTGTCGTACCAATAATGGACATTAAAATGCAACTGGCAGTAGGCTCGACCAGCTTAGGCAAATCTTTTACTTGGCCAACTTAGCGCACACAGCTCGCATACAGTGCCAGCGATGGCTCGCAGAGCTAATAGAGCTGCTGACATCTCCGCGGTGCAATCCGGGTAGATACAATGAGCTTTTTGACAATACGCTTATTTTGCTTGAACAGGCATCAGCAAATATTTGTAGTTTTCATCACCAACAGCTTTCAAAATCAATGGCTTCAAAGCGCCGGTCATTTCGATATTCACTTCAGATGCCTGCATTTTTTGCAGCACATCAAGCATGTAGCGCACGTTTACGGCGATATCTAAAACCTGTCCCTCAAACTTGGTCGAAACTTCTTCCTGTGCTTTACCAACGTCAGGGGTGTTCGCTGTAATTTGCAGGGTGTCTCCCTCAAAATGCATTTTGATCAGATGTGTACGGTCGTCAGACATGACTGAAACGCGCTCAATAGCTGAAATGATTTCTTCGCGATTGAGATTAGCGAGGTATTTATACTCAGTTGGGAAAAGCTCCTGATAGCGTGGATATTCACCACTGATTAAACGAGTGGAAAGAAAATGTGTGTCGGTCTCGAACACAATCTGCCCACCAACCAACGATATACGCACTTCCTGCGTACTTTCTGCACCCTTTTTACCTTCTGCTCCATCCAGCAGTTTTACAACTTCTGTACAGGCTCTGGCCGGGATAATCGCTTTAAGAGTGGCAGGCTTTTCGAGCGTGGCCGTAGAAGTCTTTCCTTCTTTTTCCAGTTCGCCTTCTGTGCGCTTAGCTGACATCGAGCCAACCGTGAGAGCTTCGCGACGATGAGCAAGACGGCTACCGTCTGTCGCTGTACAGGCAAATGAGCCTTCTTCAACGACGAGGTAAACACCACCCAATATCGAGCTTGCATCGTAATTGGCTGCAGCAAACGCTGTTTGCAAAATGGACTTCTTCAAAACATCGGCTGGCATGAACATTCCATCGACGGAACCGCCATCGACTAGCTTTGGAAAATCGTCAGAAGCAAGGCCTGTTACGCTGAACTTTGAACGATGGCATGTCACTGTCGTTTCCAGAGTTTCTTTGTCGACCTGGAATGAAACTAATTCGTTTGGCAGCTTCGAAACGATTTCTAATAATTTCTTGGCAGGCAATGTGATGGCGCCGGGCGTATAAACAACGGCTGCGCTCTTGGTTTCAATTGCAAGGTCCAGGTCAGTGGCTTGAAATTTCAAAGTTGTGCTGTTCACCGACTCAATTAGCACATTGCTTAGAATTGGCTGTACGACCCGGGTAGCAACGGCACTGGTTACATCTCGGAGTGCTTTGACGAGAACATCTTTTTGAACAGCAAAATGCATTTCAGTACCTCTGGTTGTTGAACCATTGCTTAGCTCGGTTTTGGGAACTTTTCAGATTTCTGAAGCTTCCTTGCCGCATGCCCACTAGATTATCTTCCTGACAGGTGTTTTTCAAGAACTTCTTCGATTACCGATTTCTTCGAATTGACCCGCCAACTGAATTTTCCTTTCCCTCAATGTTCTACTTCTGTTTGTTCTCTCAATAGAGTTATATAGAAGTAGAAGGCACAACGTTTTTCTGTAGATAACTCTTAAAGCGCACTGCTATGCCTGAAGTGCCTGTAAGTTTCTTGTTCACGCACTGTGCAAATGGAAATTTTTGCCATCAAATTGCAGACGTTTTGTCAGCGATGTTGCATATGATCAAACAAGTTTCTGACAGCTTTTACACAGGGACTCAAGCAGTGAGTAATTGCTTGATTTGGCTGATCGCTATTGCAAGAACTGGGTCTTTCCCTGATGCTTCCTTGATCCGCTGATGCGCATATATAGCCGATGTATGTTTGCGATTACCGAAGGATTGTCCTATACGCGGAAAGCTCATTTGCATTAATTCATGTGCCAAATACATGGCGATATGTCTTGGCAAAGCGAGATCCTGAGAACGTTTCGAAGAGCGTAACTCGCTTGATTCCACACGGTAAAAAGCAGCCACAGTGTCGGTAATTTTTTCGATCGTAAGCGGTGCTTTTTGCACTTGATGAGGTTCAACAGGTTGCAGAATCTCAGCCAATGATGCCGGTGTAAGCGGTGCTCCAGCTAAAGATGCGTAAGCATGCGCGCGAATCAAAGCACCTTCCAATTCACGAATATTCGTTTTGAATACAGTTGCGATATATTCGAGTACTTCGGCCGAAACCCGCATTCCTTCTATGTCGCATTTCTTTTGCAAAATGGCCACGCGCGTTTCTAAATCGGGCGCTTGAATGTCTGCAATCAGCCCCCACTCAAAACGGCTACGTAAGCGCTCTTCAAGCACAGTCATTGCTTTAGGAGGACGGTCCGACGACAGAACTATTTGGCGACCAGAATCACGCAAAGCATTGAACGTATGGAAAAACTCTTCCTGAGTGGATTCTTTGCCCTGAATGAATTGAATGTCATCAACCAGCAAAACATCTACCTGACGATAGCGTTTGCGAAAATCCATCATTCGATCATCACGAATTGAGTGAATCAGCTCATTCGTAAAGCGTTCGCAGCTTATATAACGCACGCTGAGATTTGGTGAGTGCTTAAGAATTTCGTGACCGATACCCTGCATCAAATGTGTTTTGCCGAGTCCAACCCCTCCATATATAAAGAGCGGATTGTATGCCTGCCCAGGACGTTCTGCTACGGCAAGCGATGCGGAGTGGCAAAAACGGTTGTGTGAGCCGACGACAAAGGTATCGAAGAGATGCTTGGGATTTAGGTTGGCGCGACTGAGACCGCCGTTGCTGGCCATGCCCGGTGTGTTTCCTGCTCCACTGCTGCGAGCAGGAGAATTGATCCTTTGAGTAGTCGTGGGATTGTTGAAAGGTGAAGCGGCGACGGGCGCGTTGCTATTCATGCTGGAAGGACCGGCGCCAAACGAAGCATCTTCTTCAGAATCGGCGTACGCTGGGGCCGGTGGTGAGACGGTGATGCTGCCTATGTTGGGAGTGTAGGAATCAGTGGAGACAGTAGGGTCAATCACAGGCAGAATGGTCAATTTCTGGGTTGTAACCTGGAAAAGCGCATCGGCAACGATATTTTGCTGATTGACGACCATGGTCCGAGCAAATTCACCAATTACGGCAATCGTCGCCACTCCATCCTTAATTTCAGATAATTGCGAATGGCGCAATGACATCTGATAAGCGGCATGACTCATTTTCTTAGAAAGAATTTCTTGTGTCTTTGCCCATATTTCATCATTGGACTTCACAAGACGAACGTCTTCGCGCTCTGGAGCAGTCATCGGCGTAATAAATCCCCCTGGCGAGCACTAATTAGAACATCAACAAAAGCAGAGTTGATGACCGCGTTAAAACAGCGACAGATTGCCGCGTCAGTTTCGTAAATTTTTTACGCCCCCCTAAGAGAAGAGGAGCAGTAAGTTCTTGCGAGAGATGATAGCATAGGCAGTTCACTTGGGATTAGCCAACAAATTTAAACCCGTAAAATTTAGATAGATTGGCTAGGATTGGAGTTTTAACGCAATGAAACGCACTTTGCGCGGATCGATTTCGAAAGCGAAAAAGGGATCCGGATTTTTGAAAAGAATGTCTAGCAAGTCTGGGCAAAGAATTATCAAGGCACGCCGTGCTCGGGGTCGTCATAGACTTTCCGTTTAGGACGCAGAATAAGCAGTGTTGCCATCTTCAGAACGGTTAACGCGAGCTGGACTGTTTCAACGAGCATATAACGCCCGCAAGAGCATCAACACGTCTCTTCTTACCTTGTATGTTTTGCCGCGCCATGATCGACAAGATCGAAATGATCGAAATGATCGCGGAAGAGCACCGGGCAAGGCGAACAATCAAACTAATAAGACATCATTAGCAAGCTCGCCCCGGCTGGAAGAGCTTGCTAAAATGCAGGTACCTCCGGCAATTTCTGCAAATTTGCTGCCTCTGGTTGGTTTTGTAATTGCCAAGAAAGTCTGCAAAAGCGCCTGTGCCCGTAATAGAGCCAAAAGGCGCGTACGAGAAGCCTATCGTACGATGCGACTGACGAATACAAATTTCAATGAAACCCTTGCCCAGTGGTACGCCCTGGTGTTTGTCTTGAATAACAAAATTCTCGACGCCGATTGGGCGGAAGTGCAAAAGACAGTGCAGGACTCGTTGCGCAAGGCAAATGATAAGTACGCACGTAGCAAAGAAGCTAAACGCGAAAGCAAACAGGTTTGAAGTAAAGTGTCATCGTTTGAAGTATTTAGCCAGAGTCTGTTGAAGTTGCCTTCTTATGCGCTGCTTGCAACTATCCGGCTTTATCAAAAGACGAGATTTTTAAGACCGCCATCATGCAGGTTTTATCCCTCCTGTTCAGAATATATGGCAGTGGCAGTTCAGCGCTTTGGCATTTTCCATGGAAGTCTGTTTGGACTGGCAAGGCTCTGCCGGTGTCACCCATTCCACGAGGGAGGAGTCGATGAGGTGCCAGAGTCGCCCTGGAATTTTCTAAGATTCCCAAATTTAAAACCTATTCCAGTTCAAAATCAGTCGTCCAGAGGTAGCCAGTGAACATTGATATAACCTACCAATTCATGATCCCCATGCTGATGTATTTCGCGAAAGTGACACACAGCTACGGTTGGGCGATCGTGCTTTTGACACTGGCAGTGCGACTTCTAGTCTGGCCACTCGTAGCTAAGCAAACTCAGTCAATGGCCAAGATGTCTCAGTTGCAGCCGCAATTGAAATTGATTCAGGAGCGCTATAAAGACAATCAAGAGATGGTCCTGAAGAAAACTCAGGAATTCTATTCCAAGAATAAATTGAATCCCATGGGCGGTTGTCTTCCTCTGCTCATCCAGTTACCGATTTTGCTCGCTCTTTTCGGCACTTTTAGTGGGCCTCCTTTTGGCGACAAGACTGTCGACGTCAAAGTTAAGGTCGTAGAAAAGGCTCAGGCAGCTGAATGTCATCGTAATGAAACTTCTGGCGGCAGCGTTCCTTATATATCAACCGACGAAACTCTTGGCAAAGTAGTTGTCTTTCCAGGCGACTCAACCATTGTTAAAGATGAAAGTATCGATTTTGCTGTGAGACCTTCTCAAGGTGTGTTGCCGGATAACTTCAAGGTCTACTGGCAGATTTATGGCAAGGAAAAAGACATCCAGGGCATCATTAATCACGAGCCATACGGTTCGACCTTCCATACTAACTTCACTAATACCGGTGAGTTCATAGTCAAGGCGAAAATACCAGCCATTGCCAAAGACGAATCGTTTGGCTTTATCAAGAGTCTTGGTAAAGTGGCCAAGGGTGTCGAGCTGCTCAAACCGGAAAACATCGACAGTGTCATTTTGATTGTTTTGTTCGGTGGCACTATGTGGTTGTCACAAAAACTGACCGTGCCCAAGCAACAACCAGGGCTTGAAATCAGTGAGCAGCAGATGGCTCAGCAACAGGCCATGAAGAGCATGCCCATCATGATGACAGTCATGTTCTTCTTCATCCCCTTGCCTACAGGCGTTTTCCTCTACATGGTAATTTCCAATGTCATGCAATCATTGCAAACATGGATTATCATGAAACAGCCAACGCAGCCTCTGGTCGCAGTGCTAGATGTCGAAGACGGAGTGGTTGATATAGGTTCCGTTAAGCCGACAGATGCCAAGTCTAATGGCAAGCCAAAAGGCTCAGCTAACTCAGACAACAATGGCAAGTCCAAAGCAAATAAAGCAGAAAAAACAGATAAATCAGGGACAGCGGATAAAGTCGATAAATCGGACGACGCTTCCAAATAGACAATTTTAGCCACAACTATGAGAGCAGAAAGAGCTAGAAAATGAGCCAAATAGACGAAGATAATGCGCGCAGTTACTTAGGAAAGATCCTGGCGATTTTAGATATTGAAGCTGGCATTGTGCAAGAAGATATTGACGAGAAAACCACGTGTTTTCGCATTGAGTGCAAAGCGGATGATGCCCGCATTTTGATCGGCCGCAATGGGCAGACCCTCGAATCTTTGCAATTCATTGTTCGTCAAATGTGCAGAGGATCTCAGTCTGAGCAGGGTCCATTTATAGTGGATGTGCTCGATTATCGTTCACGCCGCAAACGCAACCTTGAAGATCAAGCTAAAAAAGGCGCTGTCGCTGTTCTTAATGGCGATACCGAGAAATATTCATTATTGCCAATGACGGCGTACGAAAGAAGAATCGTCCATCAGTATCTTCAGGATAATTTTGCTGATCTGGCTTCCGAAAGTGAAGGCATGGGTCCAGATCGTCATATCGTCATAAGCTATCGCGGCATGCCTGCCGGTCATGATGATGGAGACGATGATGATAGTGCCGAATATGACCTTGCTGATCTAGTTGACGGCGCTGACAAGATCGCTAAAGATCTAAAGAAGTAAAAATCGAACGCTAAATTCGACCTCTTGAGCGTGCCTTTCAGGGCTCGCTCTTTTGTATCTGTCTCTTTTCGTCATCAGTTATTGCAGAGTTGCGAATAAGAAAGACCGCTAGTAACCAATCTTTGAAATTTAAACGCTAACTACTTATTCGCTTAGAACTTATTCGCTTAAATCTCATTCGCTCAAATCTCACTTGCTTATCTTTCGGGAGGCTTACCCTGTGTGTTTGAGAGCTTTTCTCGCTTTCCAGATTTGCATAGCTTTATCGCGTTTTTTGCCACCGCTTTGTTCTAGTTCAGTCTTCTCTTTGAGAGGAATAAGTTTGTCAAAAATGCGATCGCCCGTGTTAGCGGCAGCCTTTGCTGTTTTGTAATCGAGCTTCTCTGCAATTTCTGACCAGCTGAAGTTTGCTACGAGCATGTCCATTAGCTGTGCTTCTTTGCCTGATATTTCGTCTCTAAAAAAGACATGACGCATCTCTGGTGCAATAAGTATTGCCCGCCCTCGCAAAGCTGTTTTTAGCTCTTCGATCATAATCGGTAGTTCTGCCAGTGGGGCAAATTTGCATAGATAACCATCGCAACCATATTCCAGAGCCCGTCTACCATCTTCCAGTTCACGAGAATTGGTCAATATGATTATGGTGCCATTGAAGAGATAATTCTGCCTGGCTTCGGCCAGAATGCGCAACCCAGCTGTCGAATAAACCGAGTCGTCACCAATTGATTTTGGCAAGTGTAAATCTAAAAGCAGACAATCTAATTCATCAAGAAGACCTGCGTGAAATCTTTCATAGACCTCGTCCTCGTTGTGTATGACTGCCTTGACCTCGAATTCAGGATCATCAGACAGCATTTCGCTGAGCATATTGGCGAAATCTCGATTGTCCTCTACTATCAAAATTCGCTTTGTCATGCTGATTTCTTTTCCTGTGATTGAAATAGTAAGGAGCCATCGAGAAAAGTAATTTGAAAAGTGGTCCCCCTATTCGGCTTGGAGTCGACAGAAATCGTTCCACCTAACTCAGTCACTAAAGTTTTTACGATACCCAGCCCTAGACCTTGATGCTGACTGTCTTCATGCCCGGTTGTGATACCATCTTCAAAAATTTGCTCGATTTTTTCAGGAGCAATGCCCTGCCCATCGTCGTGAATTAACAGTTTAAGGCAGTCAGCTTCTTTTTTTGCCTCGATCACCACATTTGTTTTAGGTTGATTGTGCAAGAAAGAGTTGCGAATCAAATTACTGATAATTCGAGACAGTTTAACGGAGTCGACAACCGCGACAATGGCTTCTGGACTGTCGATTATGGTAATGCTTCCAGTTTTTTCCTCAGCAAGAGATTGTTGCGATTTTGCGCACTGCACCAAAAATTGATTGACGTCAATAGTCTGTTCTATTTTGTCTGGTTCATCAAGTAGATTATTGTCGCCAACTGTTTTCACTGTATAAACTCGCGTTAGCTCATCAATGAGGTTGGTTAAAGTCTCGGAATTGCGCATTAGGACTTGAAAGCGTTCTCGCACTCTTTCGGTCACTTCTTCTTTTTGCAGTCTGAGTAATGTCCAGTTGATTGAGCTTGCTGGTCCAAGAATATCGTGACGCAATCTCTTGACGAATTCAGCGCGACGACTCTGGTCTACTTCAATCTCACGAACTCTTGCCCTAGCCGCTTCAGCAGCCATTTCCTGTTCGTGATTCTTTTGGATTAAAGTGATTTTCTCTTTTTCGTTGTTCAATTGTTCCTGAAAGGTTTGCTCTCTGAGATAGTCACGCTCAAGTAATGTAGTCACGATGGAAGCTAGTAAAAATGCCGCAAACGTGCTCAAAACAGGTAAGACAATGTATGCGTACGCAAAGGCGAAGGCTGGAACTAGAATACTGAAGGCGACTAAAAAGCTTACTGCTAATAGGTCCGCAAACCAATAAATGAGCGGCTTTTTGCTGGTTGCAAGCTGTCTATATTCGATCAATTTGGTGAGCAGAATTGTGGCAGCGCCAAAAAGGGAAACAGCAAAAACGTAAGCGAGAGATTCAAGGGCAGAAGGTATTTTGAACCAACTTCTTCTACTTAAAGTATCAATGCCATTGGCTAAAATCTCTGGACCACTCATTACGTCGACGCCCAAGTTAGTCGTGGATGTATTGAATATGTCTGAAATGCCATCGCCGATGATGACGATTGCGTCTTTAACATCGACATCCTCGTTCTCTTTAGTTTCCGGCTTTTTCGTCAGTCGGTCTCTCAATTCGGGATTGAGTAAGTATGTAAGTGGTCGAATAGGATAATATTCGCTATTTGCACCGCTTGAAAAATCTATTAGTAGTTGATCGGGAATCTGCCTTTCTGTCGACGAATTAAGTACCTGCAGACGGTCTAGTACAGCCAAAGGAATGGATTCGATTGTTTGAAACTGGCTGTCTATCCTAGTTGCCAGTCGTCTAACAATTTGATCTTCGTCCTCTAATACGCCGACCGATCCTGTGTAATAATTGGACACTGATTTACCGATATTTTTGTGGTCTGTTTTTTCTAGTTCATCGAGTAAACCATTGGAGGAACTCACTATCTGCCCTACCACATTGCCTTGAGTGCGACAGTTCACTGTGCGAGCAAATAATACCGGCACTGATTTTCCACTGGTTGAGCCGTTGTTGATGTTAGCGATCATCCTGGCCAATTTGGTATCGTCGGCAGTGTACTGTGGAAATTCATTGTCCAAGATAATTGCTCTGGCGCCAGAGCGCGCAAGGAGTTGGAGCCAATCAGCGTAAATTGACCGCGGAATATTGCGAGAAAGCAGTGGTTTGAGCCATGGATGTTTTAGCGCAGCAGCTGCCGGTGCATCGTCTTCGTTCAGATGGTTGAAAATGACGATCTTTTGCGTAATTGGCGGGTGATTGTCGGCTATTAGCCAGCTGAGTGTATAGTCCCAGTTCCAGATGTGACGGGGAAATTCGTGATTTTGATGATATAGCCAGATGCTTGAGGGATTTAACTTTGCCAGGCTACTCGGTGCCCACTTTATCCAACGTCGAATTTCGAAAAAACGATTGATATTTTGCGCTTCGTTTCTTGCAAAGACCCCTGTGCATTGTAGGAGCGCCGCACTGGCGAACGAACAAAGAAAGAAGCTCAGCGCCAGCCTGAGCGTAATTGGTGTTCGACTTTGCTCTGATTTTGTAGTCGGCTTCATTGACCTTGATCGGGCGTGACTTTACAAACGCTTGAGTAAATTGTTCAACAAGAGTTGCGTTTGCAACGTGGTGTTGTTAAGTGTCCCTGTCAGTGTGCCAGTGAGGCCATTTAGCGGAAGTAGGTTTGTTACCGTTGTCGTCACGCCATTGACGGTGGTTACCACTAAACCGTTTTGACCGAGCAGTCCGGTATTGCCAAACACAATCCCGTTTACTCCAGAAAGCGGATTTGTTGTTCCGCCCGTAATTCCTGACGTACCCGCCGCTATAATTGTTGATACACCTGTCGTCACGTTAAGACCAGGCGCTGTCGTTGCCGAAGTACCTACGCTTCTCAGTAAATTTTGCGTAGCAAGATTGTTGACTGCAGTCAGCGCCGTGGGTGAGGTCGTCAGTCCGGATGCTCCCACCAACACACTATTGTTAACAAGCAAACCGTTAGCAGTAGGTACTGCGCCGGGTAAAGACGTGCCTCCAGGTAATTGCGTGGCAATTTGAATGAGCGAAAACGGACTTTGCAGCACACGGGTGGAATTGAGTATAGGTAGAGCTTTCACTTCGCGACTGGCGCGGAAGTGCGTACCTGGCAAGATGCCGTCTGCAGCGAGCGTTTGATTGACTGCGTTGGTTGGAGCGGGAGATGCGATCCAACCAGTGGGAGTCCAGTGGCTCAGTGCGGTTTCAGGCAGTGGCAAAATGCTGGAAAAAATTTGACCGATTTTGTAGTTGCTCTCAATGGGGACTCTTAGAGTGGCAACATTCGTTTTGAGCAAATTAGTAGCAATCAACGGTGAGATTTCTACATTGAGCAATCCATTAAGACTCTCAGTAACTAAGGGTGCGCTAGGTAGCGGATTTTTGAAGCCACTGCCGAGGACTTCGTTGAGTACCGATTTTGCATCTAGTAAGTACAACGAGGTTGTTCCTTGTCCTGTTTCAAATAGTGGAAGACCGGCTATCTTCGTTGTTGCCATATTTGGGAAAAAACTGGCGCCGGTGTTGCTAGTGACTGCCGCTGCCGAATTCAATCGATCAGGAGACTCTGAGGCACCTCTGGTAATGGTTTTTGGTTCAAGCTGAGCAATCTTGGTGTGATGCACACAGCTCTGGCTGGTCGGCGTTCCTTTGGGAGTTGTTACTTCATAGACAATGCCTGGTTTTAATCTGACCACACTGTGTTCCAGTCGGTTGAGCACGTCTATGGTCCCTTCTAGGACTGATATTCGAGATGTTTCACCCGTGCTTTGTACCATTACGGTGGTGCCACGAATGCGCGCCTGTAATAAATTAGTCCAGATGCAATAGCTGTCTTTGTCTTTTCTGTGTTTATCCAGCTGAAAAAGCATTTCGCCGTTTGAGAGATAAACGAGCTTGTGATTTGGCGCAACCGCATAACTAGAATTGGCCCAGGCGCGAGCTGTGACGTGCGGCCACTTCACTTCAGCCCAGGATTTATCGCCCGTGCCAAGCTGCATGCCTTCTCTTAAATTATCGCCTGCCTTTGCGTCAGTCGCTTCGCCCCATTGCTCTTTGTTCCAGTCGATATAGTCGCGCTTTTTTACCAGACCCTCGGCTTCAGTAATGTGTGCTTCCATCGCTTCGGTTGTTGCAGAACGAGCACTTGCCGCAATTGGACTTAGTAATAAAAGTATCGACGCCGTCAGCAGATGTAGTCGCATAAATAATCCTTGCAAGTCGCGCAATTTGCGCCAGAGGTGTTGGAGTCGCCAGGCAGCGAGGGATACCAATTGCAGAGCTATTTTGTTTCGCTTGACTGCTCGAAGAGCGCTGGTTCGGGGAAAGTTTATAAACGCTTTCGTCTCAATTCACTGTTAGAGAGAACGTTGTAAAAGCATTGTATATCATCGATAACTGCATGCCCTCTTTCGGCCGCCAAATATACAGTTTGTTCGGCTCATCTTTCTGTTCCCCAAGTTTTCCAATTGCCTTGTTGGAAAGACAGGGATTAACTTAAAAGAGATTAGTAGTTTTCCTCGTATCTCGATGCCAGAGCGCATTTTGAATCGAGGCAGCAGAAGTGCTGATGTCACTGTTTCTTGCCTGCTTGCGAGTGCGAAAGTAATTCGCATGGTCGACTGGTTTTCTCAGGCTTTCTTTAGTGTTTTTTGTTCTGCAGGAGTAGGCATTTTTATGAGCGATTGTGAGAATGCAAATTGCAAAGATGACGACGGCTCGTTGCAATCCTTTCGCATGATTCAAATGTTGTTTCATCCGCAAGCTTCGGTGAGAATGCAGCTTGTTGATCGCCGTGAGGTGAGTCTTGAAATATTGATGCAGTTAACACGCGATGTTTCACCTGATGTACGTTTTGCTTTGGCTGAAAATCACAATGTGGCCGAAGAGATCTTGTTAGAATTGATGAGCGACGATAATCCTTACGTGCAAGACCGTGCGCGCAAGACTTTTTTGCGCAAGCGCAAAGCTGAAATGACAGATAAGGTCAAACAAGGCGAGGCTGGTCTTGTTGCTGGCGAAATCTTGCCGCACAGTAATAGAGCAACTGGGACCGACTTATAAATACTGTCTGGCATCAGGCTCGGATGGTCAGGGTTGTTTCTGTTGAATATAGTCTCAAGGTTGGTCGATGAGGCTGTAGGGTTCTTTTGAGCTGGCTAAAGTGATTGCCGCGGCAGCCTTGTTGATAGAACCAATGATGGATTTTGCATCTTGACTGTCGCTGTCGCTTAGTGGATGCAAGATTGGATCTTTCAAAACAATGTCTAGAAGTGAAAACTGTGCATCTACGAGAATTAGACCATCTTTGGGATGGGCATATTTGATGCTGCGGCGGCGCAAATTTGTTATCGCCAAGATCTTCTCGGCTTCGTCGGTGTCAGTCTCGGCGGCGATTGACAGTTCACCTCCAAGTAGCACATTCTTTGTCGAACCGGCGCTCGTGACAGTGACGCAATGACGTGAGTTTTCCCAGCACGCAAGAATTCGGGTCAGTTTATCTGTCGCTGTTACGATCACGATAGCTCCTGGACAGATACTGACCGTGGCATGCGGAGCTTCGACTATAAGTTTCTTTCGGCTATGCGTAATGACTTCACCGCTTTTGAGCTTAATCACTTCAGCTGGCGCGGCATATTTACCATTGGCTGTAGACTTGTCTGCGAAATTAATTTCTAGAACTGTGTTTGCTGTTTGTAAGAATGCCTGTTTACCCGGTGCTTGGCTGTTTGCGTGGGGTTCGGTGCCAAGTATTAAAGTCGATGTTAATAAGAGAATAAATGCAAGTCTGGGTTTTGTAAGGTGCTGCATAAGTTCGGAAATCATTCAAAAAAAACCAAAAGTTATGGAGAAAGACAAAATTATAGGATCCCAAATTCATTATTGCATAGTAAAATCGCTGCTCAGCTGATACCAGAAGTGGTGTAGCTGCAATCAATGAAAAGACGAATGAAGATTGGCGGCTTAATTTTGTGCTTGGTTAGTCTAAGTGCTCTTTGCACCCAGGCTGCTTTTTGTCAGGGCCCTCCAGCTGGCACTGTGTTGCCAACTGATATTGTGCCTTTGCCCGGTACAACAGAGGGACCAAAATTTGGTGAGAATTTCAAGCTGAAAGCATTGAAGTCACTGCCTTCAAAGTTTTACTTTTCCACTTTAGTCGAAACCTCTTTGCGAGATGAAACGAACGTTTATCAGTATCCGATGCGGCGGCAGCTGTTGCGGAAATTTGCATCAGAACCCTACCTTTCGGCCGCGCAGTCGGCAGCAGACGCACAGACAGCAAATCTGGCCAGTAAGAATGATGGTGTGTTTAGAGTTTTGCCAAATGTCACTGCGGGCTGGGCCTTCACACCACGCACGCGCGTTTACGCCAATTATTTTATGATTAGAGACTCGCTTTTTCATAATGTCGCTATAAATACGACTATCCAATCGGTTGGCGGTGGCGTACAACACGACGTTCCGCTGGGGCGGAGGGCTAATTTACAATTCAATGCTCAATTTCGCGAGCTGTTCCAAAACAAACAGCCGGCAGTTTTTGACTACTTGCCTACGGTCACTTTGACGTATGCAGTAAATCCCCGCACAATTGCTTATTTGAGCGCGTTGTTGCAAATGCGTGGACGACACTTTGCAGCAGCTCCCACTCGCGAACTTGACCCATTCTATTCGATCGGCCTGGTGCATCAACGTGGCTACTACACTTATTCTGCAACAGGTACTTTTTTGCAGAATTTCAGGCAGATGTTTGATAGTAACGCCCTTATTCCTATTAGCAACTATGCTTTTGTGCTAGATTTTGAAGTAGCCCACACGGTTATCAAAAAGATTCCGAGCTTGCAGGCATTTGTGCGAGCCGAACCTATTTACAATTTGCACTCTAAGATGACACCAGGATTGTCAGGCGTCGACTTTAGAATATTCTCTGGACTGCGCTTCGGTGTGAGCAAACCGGCTTTGACGGACGCTTTGCAGAGGATACAAAATCAGTTGCAGGAGCGCGAAGCAACACCTCCTCCGCCAAGAACTTCATCTTCCAATTCGTCTAATGCAGTTTCCAAACGCCGAAATGCACAACCACCTGTTGCTTTACAGTTGGTGCCTTCTGAAAACAGTGATAGTGTTCTGTCTTTGCGTCCTCTAGTGAAGACCACAAGCTTGGCGCCTAGTGTCGATCAGGATAATGATGTTGACTGTGCTGTTCCAGCCCCAGTGGCGCTTTTACAGATGCATCAAACGCTCTGATTGATTTTGTTTGCTCTGGAGAAAGTGGTTGCAACTTGAATCAATCGACAATTTCATTTTTGACTTCGATCATACTTTAATTGATACTGATACGGCTTTTGCTACTTACAGACGGGTGTTGTTGGAGCAATTACATCTCCATTCTCGTCTGGCTTGCGACCAACTTGAAGCAGCGCTTGCCGATACCGAAACGCGTTTAGAGAGTTGCTTTTTTGCCAATCGTCTAGATTTGATTAGTGGGCTAATCGGCAATAAGCTTTCGCGAGATTTGAATGAAATGGATCGTCGTAAAATCGCTCTGGTTGTTAACACCAGTTATCATGCTTGTTTGCGACCAAACCACGCGATTTTGTCGATGCTTGAGGATTCGCTCAAATTGGGAAAGAACCTCTTTCTCTTTACTGCGGGATCGCCTGCACACACTATAGATAAATTGAGAGGAAGTGCATTGTGGCGATATTTCAAATGTGTATTTACCGGTGATTTGCATCCATTTGAAGATAGTGTAGATAGCGGATTGACAGACGTTGCAGAATGGCAAGGGCAGATGGAGGACAGGGCGCCGGTTTTATCCCTTGGACCAAATCCTAAAAGTGATAGGCGCGGTTATTTATCACTTCTAGCTTGCGCGAATATCAAAGCCGATCGTAGTTTGATGATTGGTAATAGTTTGAAAGACGATGTGCAAAATGCACACGCGGCTGGGTTTTATGCGGCCCAGGCGACTTGGTTTCATCGTGACGTATTGGAAACAGTGATACCAGATATGGTTCTTACTGCACCTTCATCGCTGATAATTCACTAACGACATGGCACGGCTAGCTCAATCTCCCTCGGATCCATCGGCGAGAAGGTTGTTCAATTAATGAATAGCTGCCGTACGCAAGAAGTGTGGTGGCAGCGATACAAATCAATGCTTTGATCGGGATGGCCGCCGATTGGAGAGCGAAATCTCGGTCAAGCCAAACAGATACAGCTTTCATAACAGGGATCGACCAAATGTAGACGGAGTAACTAATGTCACCTGCCAATAAGCATGGAGCAGATGACAAAAGGTTTGTCAGTCGGGACTTATATAAACAGGTGATCAAAAGCAATGCGGCGATCCCCGGTGCAAAGATGAAGTCATGCAAAAGATCGCTGAGCCAAGGGAAGACATTCCAGCTAACAGAGATCCAAACGGTGCACCACAACAATGCGGCTACCAGAGTACATTGTGCCAATAGTGCAGAGGGTGATGTTCCTTTAAGTGATTGGTATGCTTTTGCCGTCATAGCGCCAGCGATAAAATCAAAGAGCCTGGTGACCGGCGAGAAGTAGGTGATCCAGTCCCATGCGCTCGCACTAATGCCAATCTTGCCTGTCGCTGGCAATAGATGCCCGACAGTCAAAATCAAGGGGGCTTTAAAGAGATTGAACACAAGGATGAGTGCAATTGTCGTAACGATGCAAAAGACTGTTAAGGTCCATGCTGGTTTGGTGATCCGCCGAAGTAAAACTGTCATGGGAATGAAAGCTAGATAGAAAAACCACTCTGTACTAATCGACCAGGCAGGAGTAAACAAGGCTTTTTGTAGATTGAACCAACTCTGAGTCAATGTTAGATAAGAGAGAACGATATAAAGCTTATGCAAACAACTTAATGATGGTGCCCAAAGGATGTTGGCGCTGATGATAACGACATAAAGTGGATAGAGCCTCGCGAACCGTGCCACAAAGAACTTGTAGATTGCAGAAGCGAAATTTTCGCGACCGAACAATTGTTCGTAGTTGTATGTGATTACAAAGCCGCTCAGTACAAAGAATAGCGACATACCAAAACAAGCCAGGTGAGATGGGAACTCATACTTTCCGAGCGTGAGTAAACCGAAGGTATGTGCAAATAAGACCGAATACGCTGCAATGCCACGATATCCAGTCAGAACATCGAGACGCTCTTTTGTTTTAAACGGTGCAAGAGCAGTAAGGCAGATATTCAATTCACTCTTCCTGATTGTCTGTGACACAGAGCTTGATGTTCTGTATCCATCGGCAGGCGTTGACACTGTTTCTTTGATCAGCACGTACCCGAGCCACCTTTAGAGCAACTGCAGCCAGACTGTCTGTGTAGATCAGCAGACATATAGGTTTAATTTAAGTGGATCGCGCGTTCAGTCAGCATTCAAGCGCGTCGAGTTAAACCACCGTCTGGCTTACTAAGAAGCGTAATTCTCAATTGTGAGGAACTGGTGTGGCCGTGATAAATAAATCCAAGCATCATGGTGGTCTACTTAGAGTGTTCCGTCCATCTTCACTGGATCTTCCCACTGCTGTGTTATGGTGATTGCTCCGACACTCACTTTCGTGATGCTCAATGCCTGCTGTATCAATTTGTCTTCCAGTCTTTAATGGCGAAAAATATCTGACCAAAGCGCTCGAAAGTGCTCTTGCACAAACATATGATGATTTTGAATTGTTGATCTCTGATGATTGCTCGAAAGACGGTTCCGCTGACATTATTCAGCACTTCGCCCGGCAAGATAAGAGAATCATTGCTTGGCGAAACGAGACTAATCTCGGGTTATTCGCGAACTATAACGCTTGCGTTGAGAAAGCCAAAGGAAGATACATCAAATTGTTCGCCCAAGATGATATTTTTCACAGTGAGTTGATACAAAGACAGGTCGCTGTCTTACAAAAAAATCCATTAGTCAGTCTTGTTGCCAGTGCTAGAAGACCGATAGATGCCGACGGAAATGCCATTGCATCGGAGTCAGTTCTCGAAACTAAGTGTGTCAGTCCATTTTCCCAAGACACTAAGTTGATTGCTTCTGACGCTATTTCTTCAGTCTTAAGAGACGGCATTAATTGGCTTGGTGAGCCATCGTCACAGATGTACAGAGCCGAGTTTCGCGGTGCCGGTTTCGACACTTCGTTTAAGCAATTAGGTGATTTAGAATACGCTTTTCGCATTTTGCAAAGTGGTGATTATTTTTACATTGCCGATGCGTTGTGTTGTTTTCGCAAACATGCGGGCAGTTCATCTGCAACTACTGGTTGGGAGATGAGCGCACATCTCGAGTGGATTACGCTCGCTGCAAAATATAAGGAATATTTGTCGCAGGTAGATTTGACACCAGAAGAGTATTGCTTGAATTTCGTAAAGGCATGGACCCGCGATCTCGAGTGCGAGCTAAACAAGACTGAGAGGCTGGAGCAACGATCCAGAATCGGCGTCCTGCGTGATCTTTATGGCCGCGATGATATTTTGGCTTCATTTATGCGCGATAAGGATCAGGTTCAAGATGCTCTAGAGCAATTTCGCATGCTTGGTGCTATGGCTCTGCTACAAAGCGCTATCTTGGAACACGAACTGCGTGTCGTTCACGACGAAATCGCAAAGCCATACGGCGAGCCCGATTCTGTTGAACTTCAAAATCTTTTTGTTAGACCTGGTTTGGTATCAGCGTTGCACGGGTTGAAGGAAACTTTGCGTGAGCGAGACAAAGAAATAATTGCTCTACGGGCTAAACTGGACGAAATCGGACGCAGTTTCTCGTGGAGGATTACGGAGCCTATCAGAGCACTAAACCAGCGCGCTGGTAAAGGCGAAGGCGGTCCGAATTGATTCGTCGATTCGATCGTCAACGACGTTCCGGAATCGAGATTGTAAAGGTTGTTCCTTCACCAAGTTTGCTGCGGATAGATATGGTGCCTTTGTACCGTTTGACGATAGATTGAACGATAGCCAATCCCAATCCGTTGCCTCCGGACGTATGCGTGCGGGCCTTGTTCGAGCGCCAGAATCGATCGAAGACTTTTGGTTGGTCTTCTTCGCTGATGCCAATGCCATGATCGGTAATTTCAAAAACGATTTTGTTGCCGATATTTCTGCAAGTGATGACTACTTCCTGCCCGGGGTTTGAGTACTGGATTGCGTTTTTAATTACATTGCCGATGGCCAGTTTGATATCTTCCTCGCGCCCCTTAATGACCAGGTTTCCATCGGTTATAATCCACTTCAATTCCACTGATTTCGCAATGGATAATTCCTTCAAGTCAGCGTTTAGATCATCTAAGAGATCAACTATTTTTAGAAATGTCAGCGCGTCATTGAGAAGTTCATGTTCTGATTCCGCCAGACTCAGTAAATCGGTCATTGTCACATTGATTTGCTCGGCGGCATCAATGATCGCCAGGAATTTCGTTCGGTCCGTCTCACGCATCCCATTGGAATATTGCAAGGCGACTGCGCCGTTGCTTTTTATCGCCATAATTGGATTCTTAAGCTCATGGGAGGCGTCGGCTGTGAAATCAGTCAATTTTTGAATGCTTTCTTCAACCGGTTTCAAGGTCTGCCTGACTAGAAAAAGGACAATGAAGCTGCTTGCCGCCAGCGAAATAGTGATGCCAATGAGCAAACTGGTTATTAGTCCACGTTTGTATTTCTCTGACTGACAAACTTTCATTCCCACACGAAGGTACCCTATGAGAACACCATCGCGTACGGCAGGGGAAGTTAAGAGCAACAACCCACTCGTTTTTTCTCTTTGAAATTTTGCGGCAGCGTCAAATGGAATGGTTATGGAGGCCGTCCCTTTGGTGGCTAGAAGCTGCCCCTTCGGGTCAAACCATTGCAATGCAATTTTGTCGGGGTTGTCACCTAAGAAACCATGTGACTGCATGACGTCTGGGATTAATTCGTTTTTGATTTCTTCGGCTTCATTGGGATCGTCAATTGGCCCCATCAGAATGTCGCTCAAAGATTGCAGCTTCTGGCGATCCGCGTTTTCTACATTGTGAGTAACCATCAGATAGACGGCCAATGAAAATGCGCTAAGCAAAAAGACGATGACAGAGAAGTTCTTCAAAAAGAGTTTGCTTGTCGTCGTTTTAAACATTCGATTTCAGGCGATAACCCAGTCCGTAAACAGTTTCAATTATGTCTCTTGGAGCGCCTGCAGCGGCTAATTTGTTACGCAATCCCTTGATGTGCGTTTTGATTATGTCGTAGTTAAAGATGTCGTCGGCAGTCCAGAGTTTGCTAATGAGCTCGTTTTTGCTATATGTTCGGCCAGGATTTGTTAAAAAGTGCGCCAGTAGCCGATATTCAGTTGGCGTCAGATCGACTGGTTGTCCTCGATAGGTTGTTACACAGCTTTTGAGATCTAATAACAGGTCTCCAAGTGCGATTTCTGGAAGCTTTGAGCCACCTCCCCTTCGCATTACAGCACGAATGCGAGCCGTCAATTCGTCCATTTCGAAGGGCTTCGTCAAGTAATCGTCGGCGCCGCAGTCTAGACCATTGATTTTGTTCGAGGATTTTCCCCGCGCGGAAACCATGATGATCGCCGACTGGCAGCCATTTTGGCGGAGTTTGCGGCAGACTGTCATACCATCGATCACCGGCAACATTACATCCAGTATTATCAGATCGAATTCGCCGCTAAGAGCTTTTTTTAAAGCGTCTTCACCATCGTGCGAGAGCTGAACCAGGTAATTCCGGTGTTCGAACTCCTCTTTGAGTGGCAGTGCTATGCGAACGTCATCTTCGACGATTAAAACTTTCATGTCATTGATAATAGGACAGTCCAGTCCGGTTATCTCGATCATCTTCACCAGTTCCTCACTATTACCAGAGGATTCGAAAAAAATGGGCTCATAGATAGAGTACCCCCCTATGCTATTATGTCCTCGAAGGGATAGAAAGGAAGTAGCCGTGGCGCATACGACTAAGGATAAAAAGAAGCTGATTGATAGAGTCAGGCGTATACGCGGGCAGATCGACGCGATTGAAAAAGCGCTTGATGACGAAAAAGAGTGCTCCTCAATTTTGCATCACATTGCTGGTTGTCGTGGTGCCATGAATGGGTTGATGGCTGAGGTCGTAGAAGGACATATTCGTTCTCATATTCTTACACCCGGCAACAGTCCAGAAGAAAAACAAGCAAAAGCGCAGGCAGCAGAAGAGCTAATAGACCTGGTCAAATCCTACCTGAAGTGAGAGGCTCCCAAATGACGTCTACCGTTGCCGCTGTGGCGGCCGAACAACATGACGCGGAATCTCATAGCTTGGGAAGAGCAGATCTAATTCGCATTGCCTGTGTTGGTTTTTCTGTGTTGCTGTATTGGCTGCATGTGCCGTTCTCCAACTACTTAGCGGTTGCGGCAACGCTTCTTGGGGGATACCCGATCTACGAGGAAGCTCTCTCTAACCTTCGCGAGAAGCGCATGACCATGGAGCTATCAATGTCGATTGCTTTGTTTGCGGCGTTGGCAATTTCTGAAGCTGCTACCGCCCTTTTGATTACATTCTTCGTTTTAATCGCCGAAGCCCTGGAAAAACTCACCATGAGCAGGGGACGTAATGCCATCGAACACCTGCTTTCTTTGCTTCCACAAGATGCGTTTGTACGTATAGGCGCTCAAGTAGAAGGCAAAAAAGTTTCACTACTTCAAATCAACGACATTGTCGTAATTAAGCCTGGCGCACGAGTTCCAGTCGATGGAGAAGTGCTCTCTGGGCACTCATATATCGATCAGTCTACAATCACCGGTGAATCGATTCCAGCCGAGAAAGTGGAAGGCGATTTTGTTTATGCCGGCACCATTAATCAGTCCGGCACTCTAGATGTGAGAACAACGCACATCGGGCAAGATACGGCTTTTGGAAAAATTATCCATGCAGTCGAATCAGCGGAGCTTTATAAAGCGCCGATACAAAAGACAGCTGACAGACTTGCTGGCTATCTGGTTTATTTCGCGATGGGTTGTGCGTTGATAACATTTTTGGTTACGCACAATATGAAGGACACTATTTCTGTAGTCATCGTCGCTGGTGCCTGTGGAATTGCAGCAGGTACACCACTAGCGATTTTAGGAGGGGTGGGGCGGGCAGCGCGTGCCGGTTCTATCATTAAGGGCGGCTTGTTTTTAGAGCTCTTGGGTCATATTGATACGGTCGTCTTCGACAAGACAGGTACTTTAACTTACGGTACGCCTACGGTCGTTGATTTGATTTGTTTGGATGGTGCTTCGGAGTTCGATGTTCTGACGATTGCGGCTTGTGCAGAATCGTCGTCAGAACACCCTTTGGGAAAAGCAATTACTCAATTTGCGCAACAAAGAGTGTTGGAAATTAAACAGCCCGCAAATTTTCAGTATGCGCCTGGCAAGGGAATCGTCTGTACCGTTGATGGTGAAGCTGTCGTTATTGGCAATAGGAGCCTCTGTCAGGACAAAGGCTACGACCTGGATTCTATACCTGATTCGCGTACGGATGCATCGGAAGTTTTGATTGGAAAATCGCAAAAACTGATTGGTGTCATCTATGTAGCAGATGTCCTTCGACTTGAGGCCGCGCAGGCAATCGCCGATTTGAAAGCAATGGGCATTAAGTCTATTTTGCTGTCTGGAGACACAAAAGCGATAGCCGAGAGTGTTGCTGAAAAGCTCTCAATACAGGAAGTTGCAGCAGGTGTGCTGCCGGAAGAAAAACAAGACTACATCAAGAAATTGGCAGCTTCTGGGCTTCGCATCGCCATGGTTGGAGATGGAATAAATGATGCGCCGGCTTTGATGGAAGCGTCTGTGGGTGTTGCCATTGGCTCTGGCACTGACGTGGCTAGAGAGTCAGCGGATGTTGTTTTGATCGGCAGTGATCTCAGTCGCTTCGTGGAAACGGTCAGAATTGCACGGCGGTGTAGGCGGATTATCATGACCAATTTTATTGGGACGCTGCTCGTGGATGGTGTAGGGGTTCTGTTGGCTGCGTTCGGTTATTTGAGCCCTTTGCTAGCCGCGTTTATTCATGTCAGTTCCGAACTAGTATTCATAATGAATTCGGCGCGATTATTGCCAGGCAAAGTTGCCAAAACAAGTTGATCTTCAACGCTCATCGTTAATTGCTCAATTTCGCATTTTGCCAGACGAGCAATCAAAATAGGACTCTAAACGCTACAGCGCTATATTGCATTTTTAGCTCTCTTCTTTATTCGCTTAATTGTGCTTTCTGCCAAGAAGGCTCTCGGAACTGGAGTCGCGATGCCGGGCTACATTTTAACCATGCGCCTAGTAATACCCTTGTGCTACCGGCGACATTGCATTCTTTTAGCGTTATATCGTTTTGCGCTATTCGCTATTCGCTCATTCGCACTATTTGCGGAGGAATCAAATGGGGCATGTGCGCTTTGTAATTTACGTTGCTATGACACCAGGTCATCCGTAGGTTTGAGAGTTTAGAGATGAGGTTTTATGAGCGATATAAGTATCAAGAAAATCAACTCCTCGCACTCTTCGCCGGGAGAACATGGGCAAAAACACCTGAGTTCAGGCAACAGCCTCTCTATGCGTATGTGGGAAAATGAATCGCCAGCCGAACGCAAAGAAGAAGCCACACGAGAGTACGAAGCAGTTGGCTATGTTCTCAAAGGAAAAGCAGAGCTTAGGTGTGAAGGACAGACTGTTATTTTAAGCGCTGGCGATTCTTGGGTCTTGCCAAAGGGTGCCAGTCATCGTTATAAGATCATCGAACTTTTTCGGCTGTAGAATCGATAGCACCGCCAGCTGAAATGCCTGCGCGCGACAAGATTGAGCAGTCTCCAGCGAAAGTCGCGCAGAAGTTAGAGGACACTCAAAAGGTACCTGCCAGCTCAGAAAGCTAACAGAAGAAGATTTACATAAAAAACCAGAATAGAATGTTCTCCAACAAATAGAGAGCAACAATGGTCCCTATGCCGATCGTGTCACTTTTAGCACGATCAGTGTGAGCTTGCGGTAGCAGCCAATCTTTGTAGACCCCTGTGAGAAAAGGCATGGTGACAAAACTGCACATCGCAACACCTACGACATTGCCTATAAAAGTTCTTAGCGGCGGCTGAAATTCTGTCATAAATGGCATCATGAATCTGCTTTGCAACATTACGACCGGGTAAAGTCCAAGCAGGACGAGCATAGCCGCTTTGTACTTAGGAGGACTGTTTCCTTGTTCATCAACAGGAAGCCAACCTGGAAAAGAACTCGCCAGTCTTTTGATGTTTTCGGATGCCACCAATTGCTTGGATTTTTCTATCAGCTCCAGGCGCTGTTTGGAAACAAACCAGTGTTCAAGCGCTTCAGGGGTGTCGAAACGCAATATTGTCGTCCAAAGTCGGCTGCTGTTGGATGGCATTTGCAGGTACGTGCCCTGATATCCAGGAAACCTTGCTTGCGCTGTTTGAATGCTACTGAGCCAATCGCAGTAATCATCTTCCATACCCGGGTTGATGATGCTTGTGATGCAGGCGGCGACTGTTCCTGCGCACTCATCCAACGTGGTTTCATCCTGATGGCTTCCGTCTTTTAGATGCGCTGCAAGGTTGTCTAAAATGTTTTTACGAACACTCGAATCACGCCAACTCGCCGCATTTTCTGCCGTGTGAAAGCGCTGCACTACGGACCATTCGCCCGAATCCCCCTGCGGTCCAGGAGATATTTCGGCGTTTAAAAGTCCTTCGAACTTGGCGCTAGCAATTGTGAGCTTCGTGAGAAGCTCCATCGCCCCAACTTCGTCATTTAAATCGACTTTAACCCGAGTCGTGATGCCGACTGCCGATACATTTCTATTTTGTGACGTCATTTATTTGCTTACCGGCTGACTCTCAACTGGTGCCTTCAATGTCATTTTGCGTGCGTCAACATTGCAAGCCATTTGGATTCGCTGACAGGTCAGTGGTGCTGGCAGTTCAAGCCATTCGTCGACGCCGGTTTGGTCTTTTCGAGCGGACATGATGGCATTTTTGATGGCAAAGAAGACTGAATTACCCAGTGATAGAACAGGTTCACTCGTCGATTTGGTGGCTTTTACTGCGAGCAATCCGGCTTGTTCTTGTTTGAAGCATTCGGCTGTGTCTCGTGGAATCAGCGTCACGCGCAAATCTAGCGGTATCGTCTTGCTGCACGGTGGTTTATAGGTCCAGATGTTATCAGTGACCAGGCGACCTTCTTCGTTGTATATGGTTTCTTCGGTGGTGACAAAACCTAAGCCCTGAACGAATCCCCCTTCAATTTGACCAATATCGATGGCCGGATTTGATGACTTGCCAGAATCATATAGAAGGTCCGTTCGTATGACGGAGAATTCCCCTGTCAAGACATCTATTTCTACTTCTGAAATCGAGAATGAATAAGTGAAATAAGCGAAGAATTTGCCATTTTCGTAGTGGTCTACAGGCGTGTCGTAGTGCGGGGCTTTATAAAGTTCGCTCGCCGATAAATTGACACTTTGCGTCCAGGCATGTTGCACAATCGTTGGCCATTTTTCGCGCCACTGCAAACTCAAATCACCAAGCTCGGGTTTTTTCTTCTTCACCGTATCGCACACTTCATGCAAACGTTTTTTCAATGTGCGACAAGCCATGGCGACTGCGCCGCCATTTAGATCGAACCCAGTGGAAGCAGCTGTGGCTGGAGCGTTGGGAATGACGTCTGTGTTGTTGCGAACAATGCGAATGTACGAAAGCGGCACATTCAATTCGTGGGCCGCCACCTGAGCAATTTTGGTGTGCAGACCCTGCCCCATTTCTACGCCGCCATGAGCGACAGTGACAGAGCCGTCTTCTTTATTGATATGAACCAGAGCACTCGATGTGTTGAGCGCAGGCATTTGCTTGAAGCCAATACCGTACTTTAGAGGAATCATCGAGATGCCGCGTTTACGCCAGCGATTGTTCGCGTTAAATTCGTCGACAGCATGCATGCGTTTTTCGAATTCAGCACTTTCATAGAAACTGTCCCACTGTTCGCGCAAATCGCAGTACCAGAGAGGTTGTCCAAAGTGCGTGGCATCAGCCGTTTCGTACTGAGATGAGTGATAGAGATTCTTTCGACGAATTTCTTCGGCGCGTACTTTTTTACCGGTGCGTTGACTTAAATCGAAGGCGATATGTTCGATGGCGTCTTCTAGAAGTAGGTGTGGTTGGACCTGTCCGAATGTGCGCATGGCAGTGTTGCTTGGTTTGTTGGTTTTGTAAACAACCCCAGCCGAGCGGAATGTCGGCGTGCGATAACAACCATCGGACATCATCACGCTGCCTTTCATTACAGCCAGAGAGCAGTCGGTGGTGCTACCGCCATCTGCTCGCAGTTCAACGTGCATAGCGTCGATTGTGCCGTCGTCTTGGTAGGAAGCGTGATAGTCGCTGATATGCGGATGGCGTTTACCGCTGAACGACATATCTGTTTCGCGACTCATTTTCAATGAAATTGGTCTGCGCATTTTCTTGGCGGCAATTGCCACCATAGCGCCTGGCAAAACGGCCCGGTTTTGTTTGCCACCAAATCCACCTCCGAGTTGCTCGACACGGACGGTGACTTGATTGGCTTTGATACCGAGAGCTTTAGCGATTTGATTTTGGTCCCCATTTGGATTTTGAGTCGAGGAGAAAACAGTTATTTCGTCGTAGCTACCAGGAACAGCCATGGCGCACATCGTTTCCATGTAGAAGTGTTCTTGTCCATGTGTGCGCATGGTGCCAGATACAAGTGTGCCACCATTGAGCGGTTGTGTTGGATTCTCGACCCAATTTTTGTCGCTGCCATGACGAATGACTTCGAGCACTTTTTTGGTTACATCTGGCTTTTTGCCAGGACCTAGCGGCAGAACGATTTTCTTTTCTATGGCTTCTTCAAATGAAACAACGGCCGGCAGTTTTTCGTATTTGATACATTCGTGGCGCACATATTCGGCCGCATGTCGTGCGACCATTTTGTCGTCAGCAAGAACTAGACAGATCGCCGAGCCGATGCAGAAGACTTCGCCGTCTGCAAAAATGGGATCGTCGCCACCGAGTCCGATTATGTTCTTACCGCCCTCTGGAATATCTTCTACCGTGACCAGTCGAGCAAAACCTTTGAACTTTTTTTTGAGATGTTGTTCTAATTCTTCGCGCTCATCTGTGAATTCAAAGCGTGCGTGTGCTTCGGTGCTCGTTACTATTTCGGCGTAGTAACCACCAGGAGGCAGTGGCAGATCGGCACAATAACGCACTTCGCCGGTTGCCTGGCTGACTGCTGTTCTTTTGACGATGGGTGAAGTCAAAGGCAACATCATGTCGTCTACTTCAAATGTTTGCAGTCCTGTTGAAAGTGGTCGAATAGTTTGGTCGGCCGCTGAATAGTTTTTTTCATCGACTTTTGCTGGTTGAGTTTGTTTGCCGACAAAGAGGAAGAATTTATAGAAGAACGACTCAGCAAGCTTTGCACGGTATTCGTTAGTGAATCCTTCTTCGTCCATTGTGACGATGTTTTGTGCTACTTCCTTTTTGATTTGAGCTAAAGCTCCACTCAATAGTGAATCGTCCCAAACTTTGCCAATCAACCATTTTTCGGTCTCTGGCAGTTTCCCGTTGCAATTGGTTAGTCCACCATAAATGAGCGACATTTCTTTGACAGTACTGTTTTTGTCTAGCAAGCAACGGAAACCGGCGTTAACAATGGGGTGAGCCATTTGCGGACGACGGGCGATGCGGTATGTATGAACAAATTCGCTTTTGCGTGTGAAGGGGATGCGGAACGAAAGTAGTAGCGCATCTGGTGGCAATTCTTCGGCGATTGGCATGTCTTGCAATGCAAATGTTTGTTCGTTATTTTTGTAAGTCTTTGAACGTATTGTCACTGTCGCGCCAAGGGCTGACAAAACTGTGAACAGGTCAGATGGAAATGGATGACCTGATTTTGAATTGCTTTTGGTGATGAAAATATTGCCTGCGACACTGCCTGCGTTGCGTACCTGGATGCCAGCAATGTGCTTTGCGTGCTCTGCAAATTGACGCAGACCGCGCGTTGCTTCAGGTGTTTTTTCCTTTATGAGCCTTTCTGAAAATTCAATCAAATCTTGAATTGCAACAGCTGCGCCAAGATGTATAGCTTCTTCGTCATTGTGCAAACGCGTCAGTTCTTTGATGCGCGAAATGTCGATGGCAAATCGCACTTTGTTTAGATCAGGATAAATGCCAGAAGCTGTGTTTCCTACAATTAGTTTGATTCTGTCAGTGCCTGCGTGTTCAATAATTAGGTCTTGCAGTTCTTGCAATTCGGCAAGAGTTGTTGGTCGCACATAGTTGATGCCATGTTTTGCAAAGTGCAAACCTTCTAGTTGATCCGAGGGAGTCAATTTACTGCCGTCAATTTTGATTGGCGTATCTCGCACCTTGAGCTCAAAAAATGGATCTAAAGTACAGGGTTCGGTTTTGTCCTCGCCCGATTTGTAGTCGCAAGCAAAGGTTCTCATGCCGTGCAAAATTGGACGATAGCCAGTGCAGCGACAGAGGTTACCGCCGAAAATATCTTCGATTTGTTGTTCGGTTGGCGCTTCGTGCTGCTGCAAATATGCGTGCATATTCATGACAAAGCCAGGTGTGCAAAAGCCGCATTGAGTGCCGTTGTAGAGCGCAATCTTGTGTTGGACTCGGTCGAGTCCATCGTGCAAATTGCCGATTCCTTCGATAGTCGTCACTTCCATATCGGCCACCGCAACAAGCGGCCTCAAGCATGAGTTGATAGAGCGATGGTCGACGTCGATTCCGTTTTCGCAGGGCTTGGACACCATCACCGTACAGGCACCACAGCCGCCTTGTTCGCAGCCAATCTTGGTGCCAACGAGCCCCTGGTCGTGTAGATAATTGACCAGCGTCGTCGTCGGATCAGGATTGTGAATTGTGACGTCTTCGCCATTCAACCGAAAATGCAGTTCACTCTTGTAGCTTTGAAGTTTGGACTGCAAAGCATTTGTAATGGTTACACTCATGGAATTTGCTCCCGAAATTGCATTGTCGAGCTGATAACGTGGCGCTTTCAGGCTAACAACGCAGAGACGGTTGCGTGAAAAAAGCACTTTTAAATTGGCACAGAAGGGAGATTGTACACGAGTGCAGTTGTATGAAAGCGCTGATCAGCTCTCGAATTTGTTGAATTCAGATTAAAACTGAAATTTGCACAAAAGAACCATTCGGTCTCTGACATTGTCGTTTTTAAGTGTCGCGATCAGATCTCCGAGTTTTCCCATTTGCCATAACGAGTGGCAATGAAGTCTTGTGCTCCGGCAATTTCTGCTTGCAACTGTCTCGAGCCTTCGCCGCCTTTCATTGTCAAAGAAACGCAATGCCTGATTAAGTGCGTCCAGATGGCTGCAAAGGCTGCCATGCGCTGACTGAAATTCGCGTATGTTTGAAAGAATAAAAGTCTATTGCGAGTGTAATAGTATGATCGCCAGTGCTTTAATTCGCCTTCGGTTGAAGCGCCGCCGATATGCGTGATATGAGCCTTGGGCACGTGCAGGCATCTCCATCCGCCGAGCTTGAGACGATGGCATAATTCGACATCTTCAAAGTATAAAAAATATCGTTCATCGAACGCCCCCACTTCCTTGAGCGCGTCTGCCTTGACCAGTAAATTGGAAGCAGCCAACCAATCGCAATCAACAAATTCGGCATTATCACTGGCTTTGAGCTTGGTTTTGCCACGTGCAAAATCAATAATACCCCGACCGGGCTCGATTACATTGGTCACCGTATTTAGTATCGCTGCGTTTGCCGCTCCAACTTTATCTTGTTGTTCGCTCACTTCCACTAGTTGGCTTAAAGTAGAGTTCTCTACAGTTGTGTCGTTATTCAGCAACCAGATGTATTTGTAGCCGTTTTGTATGCCGAACGATATTCCTGCATTGCAACCGCCCGCAAAGCCCTCGTTATCGGTCAGTGGCGTCCAGAATAATTTGTTGAATTCTTTAATTAGACCCTTGCTGTCTTCGTTGCCTGTGCCGTTGTCGATCACCAGAACATTAAAGTTCGGGTAGTTCATCTTGAAGACCGAGCGCAGACAGTTGCGAGTGTTTTCAAGACTCTTGAAGTGCAAGATGACGATAAGTACGGGTGGATATTTAGCGTTGTCAATAGTGGTCGCTTGCCGATCGTTGGCTTGTGAAACCGCTTTGGGTGCGCTTTTTAGAGTATTTTTCGGTTGGTTTCTGGTGGGACGATGTAATTTTGATTTAGACACGGATTACTCTACCTGACGTAATTTGCGACGCAACTAGCGATGGCTTGATAATATTAGAGGAACTGAGCGGAGGATCTAAGGTGTCGGAATCAGAAAGTCCAAATTTGGACGAATCTTCAGCTGAAGTGGCTGCAAGTTCGAGTGCCGCCAAAGAAACAGAGCGAACCCCTAGAAGGGCAGGCTTTGCCAATTTCTTCCGCGCCATGCATCACATTCGCAAAGCTTCAGCTGCTGAAAATGTGGAGCAACGCTTCTCAGATTATCTCAGTATTGCCTTGGTTCTGATTTGTATAGTCAGTCTGGTTTTCGCCGTATCAATGCCGGCGCCGCCAACCTATAAGTTACTACCCCTGTTTTTGACAGTGGGCGCGGTTGTTTTCTACATCGTCAACCGATTGGGCATCATCATCAGCTTAACTTCCAGACAAGCCCTCATTGTCTGGCAGATTCTCATCGCTGGATTCTGGCTGGGCGTAACCAGCGCGATGCTCGTCATGTTCGCTTGCATCTATTTTGTCTCACAAGGTGCAAACGGTTTCTAGGCGATTACTGGCTGTTGGCATGCGAAACCCATGCGACTAACGTACCTATGCAGGTTTGCGCTTGTATCGGCAGTCACAATTCTGGCCGGCTGCTCGCGTGCGCCCTCGACGTTACATCAGGGGACTAAGACATCACGCAGCGACGATCAAATAGTATTTGGCATTTCTTGGGAGCCAAATAGTTTCAATCCATTAAAGTCACTTGATTCAGGATCTTATTTTGGACAAACTCTTGTTTACGAGGGATTGGTTAAATACGACCCGTCGATGCGAATTGTGCCTGCGCTGGCTGAAACTTTTTCGATTTCCAAGGACCAGAAGACTTACAAATTTCAGCTGCGACCCAAGCTGTGTTTTTCTGACGGATCGCTGATCACAGTCGATGATGTTCTCTCCTCTTTTCAAGCGGCGTCGTCCAAGGCCTCGCCTTTTAAAACTGATTTTGATTGCATTGAGAAAATCGAGTCCGATAAAAAATCGGGTGCAATCGTGTTGCATCTGTCTCGGGTAAGCGCGCCGCTCCTTTCGCGTTTGATTGAATTGCGTGTTTTGCCGGCTGCCATATGGAATCAGCCAGATCATGGCACTCAAACGCTTAGCCGAACGCCAGTTGCTAGCGGTCCCTTTCGTTTAAAGCGCTGGGAATCTGGTCTTGAACTTGTCTTTGAGCCGAATCCTTTTTATTGGGGCGATAAGCCAAAAATGAAGCAGTTGGTATGGAGGGTCGTGCCGGACAAAACCTTTTTAGGTATTGCTTTGCGGCGCGGTGAGCTGGACGTAGCTGCTGTCGATCCTCTCAATTGCAATGCCACTTTTTCGATGCCGGAGGCCAAAAATAGGACGGTAGGAGCAAGTCTCACAGGGGCTTTGCCTCAATCTGCGAACAAAATCGTAGTCGATGAATTCAATGGCAGCCGCACTGTCTATCTTGGATTCAATGCCCATAAGAAGCCATTTTCCGAAAAGTTGGTGCGTCAGTCGATTGCTATGTCCATTGATAGAGCAGCACTCGCGCGAGTTTTGTTTGCCGGTTATGCAATCGTGCCGAGGTCGGATGTTTCGCCAGGCAACCCTTTTTACAATGATAAGGTCGTGGAGTGGAATTTCGATCGACAAAAGGCCGTCGCTGTTTTAAAAGAAGCTGGTTACGAATTGACTAACCGTGGGTGGTGTCAACCGCATTCGGACGAACCTCTGTCATTTAGAATTTTGACAGTCAAAGATTTTCAAGACGTAGCTCAAGTGGTATCGGATAACTTGGGCGATATGAAGATTCCAACGGAAGTGCAAGTTCTGGAATACACGACCTTGCGTTCAAATTATTTGAAAAAAGGTGATTTCGACGTTTTTCTCTGGAGCCGGTCCTCGGGCATAGATCCCGATTGTGCTCTCGTCTGGGGAACAGGCGGTGCTCTCAATTTTTGCGGCTTTTCTGACCCGAAAATAGACGCTTTGATTGAAAAGGGGCGCAGCACCACCGACCCCCTTGAGCGCGTGGCTGCCTATGAAGAGATTCAGGCAAATCTTGCCCAGCAGCTTCCGTGGGTCTTCTTGGTGCAACCGAAGTTGCTTGTCGCCCACAAAGACAACATCTCCAACGTAAAACAGGCCTGTCAACAAGTGACAGGCCTGCCCTGGGACAACCCACTATTTAACGCCCCCAGATGGGAACGCAAAAACCGAGAGTAAAATTCGTTGCCCGTTAGGGCAGGCGGTTTTACTTAGCGGTCGTTGTAGTGGTGGTTGTGCTGGTAACTGTAATGCCTTGGATATTGGCAGTTGGGCAAATTGGTGTATTGCCTAAGTGCTCTCTATACCAACGAAGTGATTCAGCCATCTTGTGGATAGCGTGTCTTCTGGCAGAAGGAACCGACCAGCCTGGTGGCTTCAAGTGGAAATAACGACCTTCGTCTCCGCAAGCTTGTGCGAAAGCTGGTGTAGCCATCGATAGAGCTGCAAGTACTAAAAGTGCTTGTCTCATTTAAACGTCCTCTCTTATAGTTCGGTGTTCGAACTCAAACTAAACTCAGTGATTAACTCAGTTGTGTTATCTGTCGCGAACGTGGCCTGAAAGTTCCATACCTTAAAGATAAAGAAACCTACGCTATTGTACTATTCCACGCGACGCATTAAATATGTCAAGACGAAAATCGTTAAGAGACTCACGCTGTCAGTGGGGGCGGGCTTTGCATTTAGCCATTCATAATTAATGTGACCGATAAAGAACTCGACGAACAAGTGCCCATCGTATTTTCCGAATAGCTAGTTTGAGAGTTTTCAAGTAGAATTCTATTTGCAGGGTTGTAAAGCGCCCAGCCGTCCAATAATATCAGGCATTCTCACGAATTAGAAAGAGTTCGGTAGTGGTAAAAGGACACAAGTCACTCACGTCAATTTCAGCAAACTCGATGCCGTCTAAATCTGACGACCTGCGCGATGCCATTCATTGGTTCATCGACAACGTCGGTCTCTACCACTCTTCGGTAAGAGGTCTTTTTGTCACGGATTTTTCCGAAGAACAAGAAGCCGTTTTAGAAGCAGCCAATATCAATTTGAAATCACGCAATGTCACGCCGCTGATCATCACTGGCGAGGCTATTTATAAGCAGGCTGACTATCTGTGGCGCACAGCCGTTGGTAACGCCACCTTCGGTAGACCTGTAGCAAGTAAGCTTGAACTGGACCTTGCCGGTAATGAAGTTGTCTTCGTAAAGGACTTGGAAGCGCCTGAGTCCGCGCATCATCTGTGGTATCTCTTTCATCATATTTTTTATCCCCGAGCGCTTTTTAATAAGCCCCTGCTCGTGACGAGCCCTTTGAGTTATGAGGAATTCATTACATATGGTGCCGGTTGTGACGACCTAGAATTTGCCGGCCGCAAAATCACCTGGGAAAAGTTGCTCTGGTCGATGGATGCCACGATGATCGATCCGCAGCATTACCAGATGCTGCGTGATGAATCGTTACCACCAATGCTGAAGCCCGAGTATTACCTATATAGGGCAATGAAAGAGCGCGGTCTCGAAGTCATTCCACAGCACGTATTGGGTGACTATCAGCTGGATTTCGCTTTATTCGACAGAGAAAGAAAACTCGATATTGAGGTTGATGTTTTCGCATCTCTTGATTTAAATAAACCATCATCGGCTGATGTCAGACGTAATTTGCAGCTCCTCAGCGATGGCTGGAAGATCGTTCGATTTACCACAGCCGAAATTTTGAGCAATCTGACTGCCTGTGTCGATGCCGTCGAAGAAGTTTGGGCACAAGGGCGCAAGAAATCATCGAGTGGCAGATTGTTGTCAGGTACACAGCCCACGTCGGTTCCTGAGCTGCCTGTCGATGACGACACGCAACGACTTGCCATTACTCATGGTGCTGGTCCTGCCGCCTTAGACGGTAGTGCGGGCACAGGTAAAAGCAGTTGCATTGCCCACCGAGTTGCTTATCTTCTGGCTCAGGGTGTCACTCCCGAACGTATTCTGGTCATTACGTATTCGCCCGAGGGAGTTCGACATCTTAAAGGATTGATGGAGACGAATGCTGATCGTCAAGCGGCGCAGAAGGTTCAACTTTTTTGCTGGCATGACCTAGGCTTCAAGATTCTAAAAGAGAATTTGGGTGCTATTAAACGCAAGCCGCCATTGAAGCTTGAGAATAATCCACAAAAGGTATTGGGCCGCCTGATCGCAAAGTTCAAAAAAGACATGGACCCGACCATGCTCGAGCTTTCTGAGGAACTGGATGAATTCACTTTATCCACTCTTGTTTCCTTGTACAAGGCAAATCTGGTTACGCCAAAGCATCTTAAAGAGATGGCTAAAACCAATGTTGATGAATTGGTGTCAAAAGTATTTCAAGCTTATGAAGAACAGTTGCAAAAGGCTAATCGTATCGATCGCGACGATATGATTTGTCTTGTTGCCCAAATATTGCTAGATCAACCAGATGTACGGATTCGCTATCAATATCAATACGATTTTGTGCTCGTCGACGAGTATCAGGACGCAACTGCTTCGTGCGATCTCATTGCCAGGCTTCTGGCATTCCCTCAAGACAATGTGTTTTTAGTTGGTGATGAAGACGAGTCGATCTTTGAAAGTAAAGGCAGCTTGCCGCGTTTAATGTCTGAAGTTTCCATTCGTTTGCCTAATGCGCGTTGTTATGTGCTTGAGAAAAACTGGCGATCGCATCCTGTGATTGTTGATCATGCCAGACAATTTCGTAGTCATTTGACAAAGCGTCGTATTCAAAAAGACATGACGTCAGGTTGGGGAGCGGCTCCCACAACAGCTATCATCGGCCCTCAAACTGCAGATTCGGAAGAAACTGAATGCGAATGGATTGCTGATGAAGTATCGATTTTAATCGATAGTGGTCGTGCGCCACACGAAATCGCAGTGTTGCTGCGCGATGACAAATACACAATGTTTCTTGAAGAGTCGCTGTCCAGGCGGTCAATTCGTTGCTTGACGACTAATCCACAGTCTGCTCTCGTCCCCGACGAATGCGGTGATGTGATGGCTTTCTTAAATTTGGTCATGGATCCCGATGGTCCAAAAGCTCGCGAGTCTTTCGAGCGAATCTGTCAATTACGAGTCAAAGAAGTCGATCCAAAGCTTTCAGCTACCATAGCCAGTTTTGCTGAAAGCAATAATTTGTCGTATTTAAAGGGTATCGAAATTTACTGGCAGGCTGTGCAGGATCCTTCTTGCCGCGAACTTGAACAGCTGGTGCGCATTATTCGCACCATGCATCAAGAGAAACTGCCTCCGGCAGAGACAATTTCGTTGTTGAAACGAACACAAAGATTGAGTGAATACTATCGGCAGATCAAAGTGGCTCCTGGAGTCAATTACGAACCGATGAGAAAACTTGCAGTGCTTGAAGAAGAGGCGCGCAAATTTCAAAGCGTTAGTGAGTTTGTCAAAAGCTACAATGCCAATCAACAAACTTTGCTTGGTGCCGACAGTGAACAGGCTGTGCAAGTTTTGAATGTGCATGAAGTTAAGGGGCGTGAATTCCCGATAGTTTTTCTGGCTGGACTTGCAGAAGGAATATTTCCATCGGTGGATGAAGCCGATGTCGAAGAGGAAAAACGCTTGTTTTACGTGGCAATGACCCGGGCGAAAGAGTTGTTGTATCTCTCATTTCCAGCTACCTTCGGCAAACTAGCTTGTCAGCCCAGTTCGTTTTTAGTCGATGCACGTTTGATGTTGCCTGCTACCCGCACAGCCCAGACTGCGGCTGCGAATCAGCAGGTGGCAGCTCAACAAGCAGCGGCTCAACAGGCAGCGGCACAACAGGCAGCGGCACAACAGGCAGCGGCACAGCAAGCAGCGGCACAACAGGCAGCAGCTCAACAAGCAGCGGCTCAGCAAGCAGCAGCACAGCAAGCGGCAGAACAGCAAGCGGCACAGCAAGCAGCTGCAGAAGAGGCGGCGCATCAACTGGCCTGGCAGCAACAGATGTTGCGAGAGGCGGCAGAACGAGAACAAATGGAAAAAGAGCAGAAGCTTCAGCTGGAAGCTGCTCAACAAAAGGCGTTGCAAGAGCAAAATGCACGCGATGTAGAAGAGCAAGAAGAGTATCGAAGACGAGAACATGCCGAGCAAGAAGCGTTGCGCGTGCAGGCTTTGCATCGTCAGCAGTCGCAACTACAGACATTGCAGCAGCAGCAACAATACATGCAAGAACAGGCGATTCGTGAGCAAGAATTATTGCAGCAGCGCGAGCTTCAAGAAGCGGCAGCTCGAGCGGCTCTATACAAGCAACAAAGTCAAGCCGCTGCATACCCTTTAGACATTACTTTGATGGCAGGCGCGCCACCACTCTCTCCAGCAGAAACGTCAATTCCCGCGGAGGCGGCGGTGCAGCCTCCGCCAGCTCCGACTCCGGCACCAGTACCGGTGGCAGAACCGATGACTAGGGCCAGACAATTAACATCTGATGATTTGCCCGATGATCCACCTTTAGCCTCTGCGCCAGCGGCCTCGGTTGAAAACGAGTTGATTGAGAGCGGCTATCTTGCTGGTCCAAAACCAAAAGGCAAGGCTGGTCGCCCCCGTAAAACAAAAGGTGGCGACGTCGACGAAACAATCATGGAACAGCCTCTCGTCTTGCCAGATAAAACGCAAACCCAGCCCGCCGCGCTGAATTCACCGAGTGATCCTGAACTGTCTGGTTCGCATCGCAAAGTGCCGAATGAACCACCACCTTACTTTGCTCCAGTACCCGAAACGTTGAAAGACGTTCCGGCGCTCGATGAAACGTTTCATTCTATCCCCGCTAATTTGCCCGCGCCTGCTACTCCCCCAAGTCGGTCGCGCCAGGAGCAAACCACAGCTTCGAATTCGGCTTCAGACATTGATGATTTGCTAGAGTTGGCTGATCAGGCGCCTAGACGTGCAGTCCCAACCCGTCAAGCGCCTTCTTCGTTTTCGAGCTCAAGCATTAATGATTTGGTAGATCGTGGTTCGCTAGGGTTCAACGAATTGAAACCCGCAAATCAATCTGCGAGTGTCCCTGCGGAAACGCCAGCCGTACATTTTGGTAAGTGCCGAGATTGTGGCGCAGCTCTCGAGATAGGCTCGCGCTTTTGTGGGGAGTGCGGTGGTGCGCAGCCTGCAGAGGTTGCAGCAGAGCCAGTTGTGATATTGCCGCCAGTAGTTACTAAGTGTCCAGCTTGTGGCGTTTATCTCGAGAAGTCAGCGAAGTTTTGTGGTGAATGTGGAACGCCTAGACCATTTGACGTTGCAGCTCTCGGTATTCCAGCCGAGCAATTAGCGGCAGTGCCTCAGGAAGCTTTATCGAACGGAGATGCCTTCAAGAAGTGGATGGCTGCCACCAATCCTCAAAAGCGTCAATCGTGGATGGTGCAGGTATTGAAATTTTTAGAGGGCTGACTCCGTGACGCTGCACCATGAGCGGATTAAGTTTTAGGCTTGGGTAAATTTTTGCACTTGTGAGCGGACGGCAGACCATCGCGACTAGAGTAAATCAGCAGATAAAGCAGCTCAAGTCCTCATACACTTCCTTTCCTATTCGCAAAAGCTCTTCGTTGGCCATGATTTAACTCTCCTACTTGGACGGTCATTATCGTCGACTTGCACAGAAAGCTCGCGTTTCGGCTCGCTACCTGTTGCCAAACAATGAAGACTTTTTGTGTCAGCATGGCAACGTGTTTGTGTCAGAGTGGTGTGATTTGAATATTTATTAGTTTAGGCAATTCCTTCTTCGTCAATGCGCTACATGCGTTCTGCGTATACGGTGCTAGTCGTTTATGTAACCTTGTAAGATAAATAGACGAATCGAAGAGATTAACGTCTTGGTCAAATCAAAAAGCCACGCAGGTGTCAATTGATCGATATACATACCCACTTGCATCCGGAAAGGCTTGCACTGGCAATACGTCGGTGGTTCCGCGAAAATAGCAACTGGGATCTGAAGCATCCTTTCGACAAGGAATCTGTTGTCGATGTGTTAAGGTCCAACAATGTTGAGAGATTCGTGTTTTGCAGTTACGCGCACAAGCCAGGCATTGCCAGAAGCATAAACCTGTGGCTGGCGCAGACGGCAAGAGCGATTGACCGATATGGACTGCCGCTATTTACTGTGCACCTCGACGATCCAAATTTTTTGGACGACGCTAAGCGGGCTATCGATGACGGTTGCATTGGCTTGAAAGTTCACGAAGATGTGCAGTCGTTGCAGATAAATGACCCGAGATTTGAAGAAGTTTTTGTTGAAATTGAGAAAATTGGTGGTTTCGTACTCGCGCACATGGGACCGGTACCATGGCGACTCGAGCCAGAAGTTGGCGTGCATAGAGTGGAACAAGTGCTTGCTAAGCACCCAAAGCTCAATTTAGTGCTTGCGCATATGGGAACACCAGATACACAGAAATACTTGGACATTCTTGGTCAAAATGAAGGCTTGTATCTCGATACGACGATGGCATTTACCAATGTGAATGGTCTGAGCCACGTTTTGGATGTCGATGCTATCGAAAGAAATTCCGCCAAAATACTTTTTGGTACGGATTATCCAAATATTCCTTATGTGTATGACTTCGAGCCAAATGTTTTGAAGAGTTTAGGGTTGAGCGATGATGCGTTGCGGGCGATTTTAGGAGAGAATGCGAGGTTGCTGCTTAAACCGTTTCTTTAAACTCTCTTCTTTAAATTCTTACTTTTTACACACTCATTCTTTAAACTCTCTTCGCTACAATCTTCTTTTTCAAATCCTGCACCAGCTCGATCAGCTTTTTTCTTGTCGATTCGATATCGCCGCTGTTGTCTATTACGTGGTCAGCACGGCTGGCTTTCTCGCTTTGTGGTAGCTGAGCGTTCAAGCGAGCGTCGATTTCTTCTTCGCTAAAATTGTTTCTTGCCTTCAATCGTTCGCGTAGAATTTTCTCATCGCAAGTGACTGACCAGACTTGATCGTATTTGCGGGGTCTTGCTGTCTCAAACAGAAGTGGTATTAATAATGCGACAACGTCTTCGTCCTGGCTTTCGATCCACTTTGTGCAGTAGCGGTGGACTGCCGGATGAACGATTTGCTCCAGTTTGGTGCGCGCGTCTGGATTGGCGAAGACGATTGCACCAAGCGTCTGGCGATCTACCATAGTCAATCCGTGTTCGTCTTTTTTGACGACCGTTGGACCAAACGTTGACGAGATTTGCTCAATCACTTCCTGGTCGTCCCGAAACAGTGAGTGTACTACGGCGTCTGAGTCCAAAATTGGTATGCCACACTCAACGAGACATTTGCCAATAAGAGATTTGCCACTACCAATAGTGCCTGTAATTCCAAGTACAAATGGCAATCTTTTTTCGGAAACCGACATTATAAAAGTCCCTTCCCGTCCACTAAAGACGCGGCTTGATTGAGTAAATCGCCAAGCAATATAAGTTTTTTTCCTTTGCTGTCTGGTTCAACGCAAGCTTTGACTATTGTTTTATCATCGGCTACCTTTTTCAGCACAAAAACAAAGAGACTGCGACCGGCTGTTGCATCCACCAACCTGGCGCCAAGCTGACCGGCAGGCAAGCTCTGACCAATAATTTGCAGTCCATTTGTTTGGCAGGCCTGTACGAGAGCGTTTAAAGAATCTTGTACAGATCCATTCATCATGAGATTTGGATGTTTGCCGTTTTGACCATCATTGCTTTCCAGAGAAAGCTTGTAGGCTTTGCTTCGCCACGACAAACTCGGCCGTATGACTGGATTACTCAACTGCGGCAAAACAAGGTTCTCATTGGCAGTCGGCAGCGGCGGCCGTGATAGCGTATCTGGTGGCATCGTTGAAGGTTGAGACAGCGGCGCAAGGTTATTTGCGTCTGATTCATCCTGCGGTTGCATATTATCGTCGCCCTGATAACTGGGCGCAGATTTTAAGTTCGACACTGCCGGTGTGCCTGTGTTTGTTGGGCTGGTCGCTGTGTTCGTCGTCGTCGTTGTTGTTGCTCCCGACACCGATGCAGCTCCCCGAGTCGCAGGAAGTTGCTGAATGGCCGGAGCATAGCGAGAGGAAGCCGCGCTTCCTGGAGTTGTGTAGCCACCGGTTACGGGATCAAAATTACGAATGCGCTGGAACTGAGTCTGTTGGCCAGATGCGCATCCAGGAGTTATTAAAATTGCAATGATGGCAAGCGCCGTTCGTTTTGTCACAATCGCTACTATTGTCAATATTGGATAATTATCTCTCTTTGATAATACGACCTTTTGAGTCCTTTAGAGATTGACCCTGGTATTTACGATGCATTTTTTCAAGTTTAAGTTGCGTGAGTCTTTAATTTGTTTGACGGCCGCGCTTATAGCTGGTGGCGGCACGAATGTGGCCGATGCAGCTGACTCTGACGCACCTGTGTCGAAGCCCTCGATGGACAAATCCGGCGCCGCTAAGATGTTCTTACGTGGTGGCGAATTGGAGGCTGAAAGAAGTAATTGGGAAGCCGCCGTCGAGAAATTTCAGGAAGCCCTCAAGCTCGACCAAGACAGCGCCATTGCTTATTACGATTTGGGTGTTGCGCAATTTCACCTTGGACAATTGGAATTGGCGGCTCAGGCAGAAAAACGAGCAATTGTGCTGGAGCCTAAGCTCGTTGATGCCTACATTCAACTAGCGTCCATTTTATCTAAATTGAATGACTACTCAGGTGCAGAGGCGATATTGGAACGCGCATTGAAAGTAGACTCACATTGTCAGATTGCAAAAGATAGTTTGAACGAAATTTGTCGACTAAAAAAGACCACTCCTGGTGTCTTTCACGAGCACGAGGCAGATAGCGAGAGTGTTGGCAAGCATAGTGATAGCTTGGTCGAGCCTACAGTGGAGCGAGCAAAATTGAAACATTCGGGCTAAACAGGCAGAAATAAGTTGTTTGAGCTTTGCCAAAGTTGCAGTATAGTTGTCATATGACTGCTTCGGAACACGTTTTCATGCGGCAAATTGCACTAGAAATCTCTCTCTCAATTCTGTTTTTGACTCAGCCGACGGTGTTTGCTGCCACTGTGTCTAATACTTCCAGCCCTCAAGCTAGGGGGCAGAAGTATTTCGAGCAAGCGCAGATTCTTTTGAGAAAAGGTGACTACAAACAAGCTGAAATCGAGTTGCGTCGCTCCATTTCTGAGCGTTCAGATGTAGCTCTGTCACATTATTATCTTGCTAACACTCTTGTGCATTTGCAACGTCATGAAGAAGCAATCGAAGAATTTAAACGCTCGTACAAACTCGATCCTTATGGTCTGACATCTGGATATTGCCGCAAAGCTTTGGTGACCTACGGTCGGAAATCGCCGACGGATGAAAGTCCAATTGCCACAGACGGCGAACTAGACGCTGTTGCGGCCATCAAACACTACAATAAATCACCGAAAAGCGAGATTAAGCCAGATTCTGCCCGGGTCGCCGCTATTAAAAATCAGGCAGAGCGCGAAAAACTAAGACACCAGGAATTCGCTGACTCTCTGGTTAAATCGGCTAATTTAATTGGCGACGTCGAAGCGCGCGAAATTCGCAATCGTGCCAAAGAAGATGTCGACAACATTATCAATGGCTCTCAAAGTCTCATCCCTGCCAGACAAATGCTGCAAGCTGAGCGCGCCACCGCGATCCGTAAGAACGCCGAAGAAATGGAGATAATCGTTAGAGACAGGGCTGCGAAGCGTTCGCAACAGTACAGTCAATGGTCGAAAGAGAAGGGCGAATTGCTCGATGAAACAGTTTCGAACATTCAAAATCAGCTCTATACCAAATCTCTTCCTGGAACACCAAAGTTAAATGAAATTGGCACTGATTTGTTTGTCCGCAATTACGGACAATCGTCCACATCAGCTTCAGTCGGCGGCGCCCGACCGGCGGTTGTGAAGGTCAATTCCGACAATAACTCAAATAGCGGAAACAACCCAGCTAACGCGACAGTCGGCGATAACGAAAATGCGGTGAAACAACCAGGCGAACTGCGCGCCACTCCTGCTGTGCAGAACAATCGTTTACCAATTACGTCCCGCACTGTTCATGGACAAATAGTGCCACCGATGTAAATGCATTAAAGAGTCCGAATAGATTTTATCGCTGAGCATAGTGTCAAATGTGGTGGCACTTCAAAAATGTTCCTGGTTGCGTCTGTTTTTATCTTTATTTACGATTTGACAGCGAGAGCAGCTTTGCCTATGATTCATTTAGTCTCGGTTTGGACGAAGCTTCAAAAGTTTTGTCCTTATAATCGAGTCTTCGGGGTTCCGTCTCGAGACGAAGACGTATACCTATGAACTAGATGTTAGCCAGGATTCGCGACTATCGCAAATCGTTGAAGAGCAATCGACAACAAGCGCATCAGAGTAGGAAACGGCAAAGCGTTAAGGAGGTTCCCCACCTGGAAATTCCGGGTCAAAACTCGCACCGCTCCAGGCCGAGACGCCATATTAAAAACTGACTGTTCATATTGTCGCGTTATTGCATGCGCGGTGGATTTTTTGGATCCACTCTCATTGCGGCACCAGGAATCTCCATAGGTCTCGTCAGAGTGCTGACTGTCTGCATCTCTACCCGCCTGTGAATGCGTTCAATCAAGGGCGGTGTCGATCCTGGTCTAGGCATGCCGAGCTGTCCTCCGGCTTTGATTTCGTTGTTGTGTTCAATCAGCACATTACCGATTTGCTTTATGGCTGTCTCTTCTGACGCTGGTTTACCAGCGGTTCCCAGTCGGGCTAATAGAATTCTTTTTTGTTTGGGGTTCATGTCATCAAGGAGTTCTTTGATGCGACCTTGTTGCAACAAATTGCGTCTGCTTCTATCTAGAACACCGTCTTGTCCGGTCATCGGGTCGCTTGAATAAGTGAGTCCATCATGTTTGAAACTAAAGATGCCTTTTTCGCGGACGAATCTCAAATTTGGTTCGCCCTGAACGACTCCGCTTAGAGGTTGTGTCACTCCTCTGGCCGCGCTCTGTGCTTCAGGGACCATTGATGGGCCTAATTTGTCTACTGCCCAACGGAAAATAGTCTGATCTGCCGCTTGTTGAACTACCGTACCAAATTGTTTGGCATCACCTACGGCGGTGTAGTTGGCTTTGAGGAAACCCATCGTTTTGTCGATGGAGCGCGCGTATTCGCGATAACCATCTGGATTGAGAGAATCAGCCTGAGTCGCCTCTTTCAGAGACCACTGTTTGAGCGCTTCAAGTTGTTTGACTTGAGTTTGAGCGTCAGTCATCACGATTGATGCAAATGGCGTTTTGCCAGCAGTGAAATAAGCTGGTGCCTGGGTGAGGTCAGTCAAATGATCGGCTAGATCCTTTTTCCACATTGCGGCTTCTGGAATCTCAGTATCTAAACCGCCCATTGCATCAAACCAACGAGGGTCAAAGCCGATCAGCCCTTGTGTTCTTATGGCCGGAATAGATTTGTCTTGTCCAGCAAAGCTTTCAGTAGAGTTCGGGCGTGCTTTTTCAGCCCAATTTTCAGAGAAATCGAAACTATTGTCTGAAGGTGGTCGATCAGAGATGCCTGCGCGTCTTACGTTTCCTGCTTCACCGAATGGGCGAATTCTTTTTGCTGGCAATGACGAAAAATCAATGAGATGGGCCTGTCCTGTAGCTTCGTTAACGAAGATGGCGTCGGCACCGGCACCATCGCTAGCAGAGTGCATTTGAGTTTGAATGAATTTCCAATCTTTACTAATTTGCCCGCTCTTTTGCAACTCGGGCAGAACCTGGCTGCGAATGAATTTTGTGACGCGGCCTTGAGTGCCGGAATTGACGTCGGCTAGACGCTGTTGCGATTCCCATCTAGCCACCACTTCTTTAGCAGGATTTGCTGCTTGTGCTCTCGCGGCGACATTTACATTTTCTAAATTGGGCATCATTGCTCGATCGGCTCTTAATGCCCGCAAATCGCTGCTTGGTTGTGTACCAAGTGGCACCCAGGCTTCAGTGTCACCATGCAAAAAGCGACCAAGGCGTTGAGTAAATGGTTCCGCAGTCTCGGAGAAGCTGAGAGTCTGACGTGCTTTGTCGAAATTTAAATAGACAGGACCTTTTTGCGCAGCGAAAATTCCTTTGCTTTCGCAACCAGCGGGAAGATCGCAAGTAGCGATGCGATCGGCTCCAGTTGTAGCTTCTGGAGCTATTGGAGAATGTCCGGTCAACAGTTTGATTTCGGCACCAGATTTTGGGTCTGCCACTTTTAGAATGTCAGATGTGACTTCATTGCGGCGCAATTTAGCGATTAGCGATTCTACTTTTTCAGGTGCGTCGAGTATTTTCATCTCCAGCACCGCATTTGGTGCTTTAGCTATGCCAAGCGTTCGTTCTAAAATCGAAGCACCACTGGCTGTGATTCTTTCAGCGACAGGAGCTGGCATGTAATGCTGCAAAGCAAGGGTGGCGCCACCGATGACGGCGGTGACAGCAACGGCTTCGGTCTCTTTTTTGTGTGTTGCGACGAAGTTGTAGACATCACTCAACAAATTGTGATGGACGGCGGCTTTATCTTTGTCGCGCTGCGCATCTACAGGCTGATCTTGTGGAGTCTTAATTGATGATGTATCGCCACTAGCCATTTGGGGTTACCGCTTTTATCTGAGCCAGGATAGATATCAAGATATATACTTTGACAACGATTTTATGGACATCCGGGCTGATTGGCACTGGTGTAAATACGAAGATCGTAAATTTATGTTGAAAACTGATGGGCGTGCGCTTTTAGATATAATCCCCTCCATGAGATTGCCATCCTATCTATGTGCTCTTGCCGACTTGGATGCCACTGCGTCATTTGCTTCCGCGCTTGCCGAATGCATTGAAGACAGGGCCATCATTGCTCTCAATGGACCGATGGGTGCCGGTAAAACGCATCTGGTTCAATGCATCGCCGAGGCATTGAACATCGATGAAGTGGTGAACAGCCCGACTTTTACGATGCTCAATGAATATCACTCTGGGCGTATAGCTCTCTTTCACCTAGATCTTTACAGGCTTTCGCAGGCTGAGGCCGCTGCAGTCGCACCAACCCTTTTCATTGAGTTGACAGAAATCATGGAGCAAAGTGGTCTGGTCATCATTGAATGGGCAGAGCTTCTTAATTTGCCTCAGTTTGCTCGCTTCAATTTTGTTTCTCCTCGGGATCATTTGCTTCTGGAAATGAGTTATGACAAAAGTGTGTCGAATCCTGTCAAGAAGTTTGAGTCAGATGAGATTGAGGTTCCTGATGAGCTTAACAATTGTGAAAATGAGGGCAGAAAAATCTTTATAAGCCCAAATGGTGAGGCCTCAGGGCACCTTTGCGAGAATTTGGTAAAACGAATAGGTGCTATGGTTGATATCTCGATGAGTCGCATTTAAGGAATCTGTATTGCAAGAAAACGAGGTCCCAAGCCCACAAAAACAGGCACTGACTACGGTCTAGGCTTTGTAATGTTGGCCAGTACCACCTTTTCAGGATCTCTTTAAACTGCGTGTTATACTCGGACCTCGTGACCATATCTTGACAGGTGCCGAGAGGTGCCCGCTCCAACATGAAAAAAGTTGCAAATAATGTCTAAATCACTCGTAATTGTTGAATCCCCGTCCAAAGCTAAGACGATCGGTAAGATTCTGGGCAAAGATTTCCAGGTCAAAGCCAGCGTCGGCCACATCCGCGATTTGCCCCGCAATAAGCTGGGCGTAAATGTGCGCAAAGATTTTGAACCTTTATATGAGATTCTGCCGGACAAAATAACGACTGTCGAAGAGCTTCGCGAAGCCGCAAAGAACGCCGATCAAGTCTTCCTGGCGCCAGACCCTGATAGAGAAGGGGAAGCAATCGCATGGCATTTGTCTGAAGTACTCGATGTGCCGAAGAAGCGCTTACACCGTATTGCCTTCAACGAAATCACAAAGGACGCTGTACTTGCGGCGATGAAAAAGCCCCGCAGTATCGATAAGAGTCTCGTTGATGCACAACAGGCACGGCGCGTTCTCGACCGTCTGGTTGGCTATAAAATTAGTCCGCTATTGTGGCGCAAGGTCAACGGACGTTCCGCTGGACGTGTACAGAGTGTGGCTGTGCGTTTGATTTGCGAACGCGAAGCAGAAATAGAAGAATTCGATCCCAAGGAATATTGGAATATCAAAGCGGAGCTGACTAAGCCTCGTTCGAAAACACCATTTCTTGCACCATTAGCTACCTGGAAAGGTAAGCGTGTAATTTCGGCTTCGGACAAAGGGACGGCAACGTCGCTGGTCATCGAAAACCAGAAGCTCGCTAAGCAAATTGTTAAAGCGACAGAAAAAGAAGATTTCACGGTTACATCGGTTACTCAAAAGAGCAGCCAACGTTCTCCGTTGCCTCCTTTTATTACATCCACGATGCAACGTGACGCCGCAACGCGTATCGGTTACGCCGTCAAGAAAACCATGCAAGTGGCGCAAAGTTTGTACGAAGGTGTGGAACTGGGATCTGAAGGTCCTGTTGGTTTGATCACCTACATGAGAACAGACAGCACCCGTGTCTCAGATGAAGCCCAGGGCGAAGCTCTCGAATACATCAAGACTCGCTATGGCAAGCAATATTGCCCTGACAAACCTCGTGTCTACAAGCGCAAAGGTAAAAACGTTCAAGATGCCCACGAAGCGATTCGTCCGTCATCACCTGAACGTACACCCGAATCAATCAAAGACTATCTTTCGAAAGACCAGCTCAAACTATATAAATTGATATGGGAACGCTTTATGGCAAGCCAAATGAGCTCTGCCGAAATTCTCACCCGTACAGTTGAAATAACAGCTGGTGATGCGGTTTTCCGCGCCTCGGCATCGGAAGCCAAATTTGCTGGTTTCACGATTGTCTACAACAATGGCGCTCAATCAGCTGCTGACGTGACGGAAGAGTCACCGGGAGAGGGTGAAGAAAAAGAAGAAGAACAACTCAAACTGCCAGAATTGACTAAGGGCGAAGTGCTCAAAATCAAAGAAGTGCAGTCCGAGCAACACTTCACACAGCCACCGCCGCGCTTTAACGAAGCAAGCATGGTCAAGACTTTAGAAGAACTGGGTATCGGCAGACCGTCGACTTATTCTGCGACCGTCAACACAATCGTTGACCGTAAATACGTCGAAAAGCAAGTCAAAACCTTGGTTCCGACAAAGTTGGGCAAAGCAGTTAATCTGCTTCTGGTTGAACACTTCGGTTCAATCGTTGATGTTGGTTTTACCGCTCAAATGGAGCTCGATCTCGATAAAATCGAAGAAGATAAGGTCAACTGGCGTCAAATGCTGAAAGCGTTCTATCTGCCCTTTGGCGAAACTTTGAAAAAAGCCGAAGAGAATATGAACAAAGTAGTGATCGTCTCGGATCAGCTTTGTCCAACATGCGGCAAGAAGATGCTTATTCGCTCTTCGCGTTTTGGTCAATTCCTTGGTTGTGAAGACTATCCAGAATGCAAAACTAAAATTGCTTTGACTCGCGATGGCGATCCGGTCCCAGAAGACCGTCCAACTGACGAGATGTGCAAAACATGCGCGTCGCCGATGGTTATTCGCTACGGTCGTTATGGTGATTATCTCGCTTGCTCGCAAGAAACTTGCACGGAAAAACGTCCCATCCTCAAATTGACAGGCGTTGTCTGTCAGCGCGAAGGTTGTGGTGGTCAGATTGTCGAAAAGAAATCGCGTCGTGGAAAAATGTTCTACGGTTGCAGTAACTATTCGCAGAATCAGTGCGGTTCAGCATACTGGTATCCACCGCTGCTAAGTGGCGGGCCAGATGGCGGCAATAGTTGTCCGACCTGTCACAGCATGTTGATCTACAAAACGCTCAAACGTGGCGACCAGATCGCTTGCTCGGCAAAGGAATGCTCATTCAGCCAGCTCATTAGCGGCAAAGAAGTACACGCCTGAGAGCTTCTATCTCAGGATGTAATTAGTGACGCAGTGTTCGGTATCTTTATTGGTGCCAGACACTGCGTCATTACTTTGTAGGTGTATTAATATGTGCTCGAACGTCATCGCTAAAATCGCATTCGCTTAAATCTTGATCGCTTAAAAACGTAAACTGCATTCGTTTAGTTTCAGATCTAAACGCTCAGTTAGCCTCAGCTGAATTTCCCTGGAGGGTCGATTGGACATCCATTGGAGCTACACAGTTGGAGCTCAATTGGATACCGTTGGAGTATCAGCACATTTGCTCAACTCTGAACTCTGAACTCTCAACGCTAAACTCTTTTCGCTCACAACTCCAAAACTTATTTCGGACACTCTGGCATTCGGTAATTAGTCAAACTAGGTCTTTGCAAGTCGCCTCTAGTCATCAATTAGCGTTTAATCTGGTGGATGTTGAGGCGATCTGCCCTCAAATCAAAATAACTTGTTAAAAGTGGAATCAACAGCCCAATGGCTTGTTTAGATACGATAAGGACGAATCGAGATCTGAAAGTTATCTGGCTCAATGTTCGAGGATGGCTACTGTAGGGCTTCCGTTGATAATCCAAGCGATCATCATGACAGCTCAAAATTTTCAAGTTTTCCTCAGCATTAGCTTGTAAGCAGCAAAGATACTCGGTTGCGTGATGTTAGAATGTAATCACATTATCGGAGCCCAGGGAGGCGCAAAGCCGCCATGTTCGAAAGATTCACCGAAAAAGCGATCAAAGTGATCATGCTCGCCCAAGAAGAGGCGCGACGGCTAGGCCACAACTTTGTGGGCACCGAGCAAATTTTGCTGGGACTCATCGGAGAGGGTACAGGAATTGCTGCCAAGACTTTAAAGTCGATGGGAGTCAATCTGAAAGACGCTCGCGTTGAAGTAGAAAAAATCATTGGTCGCGGATCTGGATTTGTAGCGGTAGAAATTCCGTTTACTCCAAGAGCGAAGCGAGTGCTCGAGTTGTCGTGGGATGAAGCCCGCCAACTGGGACACAACTACATCGGCACAGAGCATCTGTTGCTCGGTCTGATTCGAGAAGGTGAAGGTGTCGCAGCCCGAGTCCTGGAGAATTTAGGTGTCGACCTGACCAAGGTCAGAAGCCATGTCATCCGCTTGCTGGGTGAAAGTGGTACTGCCACCACCGGTGGTTCTACCACAACCGGTACTGGTCGCTCCAAGACCCCAACACTCGACGAATTTGGCGTGAACTTGACCCAATCGGCTCAAGAACAGCGTCTGGACCCTGTTGTCGGTCGTGAAAAAGAAATCGAACGCGTTATTCAAATTCTCGGTCGTCGTACAAAGAACAATCCTGTTCTTATCGGTGAGCCTGGTGTGGGTAAGACAGCTATTGCTGAAGGACTAGCAATCAGAATCTCCAACAACGACGTGCCAGACATTCTTGCAGACAAGAAAATTGTCATGCTCGATATTGGTTTGCTCGTTGCTGGTACCAAGTACCGCGGTGAATTTGAAGAACGTCTGAAGAAAATCATGGACGAAATTCGTTCAGCCGGTAACGTCATGCTCGTCATCGATGAATTGCATACATTGATTGGTGCAGGCGCAGCCGAAGGCGCAATTGACGCTGCAAACATCCTCAAGCCGGCTCTGGCTCGTGGCGAACTGCAATGCATCGGCGCTACGACCATGGATGAATACCGTAAGCACATCGAACGCGATGCTGCTCTCGAACGTAGATTCCAGCCCGTAATCATCGACCCACCATCTGTTGACGAAACGATTGAAATCTTGCGCGGTCTTCGTCCTAAGTACGAAGAACACCACAGATTGACTATCTCTGAAGAAGCGATTGATTCAGCCGCTAAGCTTTCAGATAGATACATCTCAGACCGTTTCTTGCCAGACAAAGCCATCGACTTAATTGACGAAGCGTCTTCTCGCGTACGTTTGCGTGCTTCATCCTTGCCACCAGAAGGCAAAGAAGTTGAAAAAGAATTGCGCAAAGTGCGTCGCGACAAAGAAATGGCTATCCGCAATCAAGAGTTTGAAAAAGCAGCTCAATTGCGTGAAACAGAAACCAAATTGTCTGAACAAATTCGCGAAATCCAGGCTGCCTGGAAGACCAAGCAAGAATCAGAAAAACCATTGGTTACAAGCGAAGAAGTCGCCCATGTAGTAAATGCATGGACCGGTATTCCTCTATTGAAATTGACCGAAGGCGAATCCGAAAAATTGCTGCACATGGCTGATGTACTTCACCAGCGTGTAATTGGTCAAAACGACGCCGTTGACGCTGTTTGCAAAGCAATTCGCAGAGCTCGCGTTGGCTTGAAAAATCCAAACCGCCCAATCGGCAGTTTCATCTTCTCAGGGCCAACAGGCGTTGGTAAAACTGAATTGGCTAAGAGCCTTGCCGGGTACTTCTTTGGTTCAGAAGATGCGTTAATCCGTATCGACATGTCTGAATTCATGGAACACCACACAACATCCAAGTTGATTGGATCGCCTCCAGGCTATGTGGGCTACCAGGAAGGTGGACAGCTGACCGAAGCTGTTCGTCGCAAACCATACAGTGTTGTGTTGTTTGATGAAATTGAAAAAGCGCATCCTGACGTATTCAACGTCTTGTTGCAAATTCTTGATGACGGTCGTTTGTCTGACTCCAAGGGACGCACGGTCGACTTCAAAAATACAATCATCATCATGACCTCCAACGTTGGTGCTCAGTTCATCGACAAATCGGCTCTCACACTGGGCTTCCAGCAACAGAGCACGAATATGGAACATTCTGACCGTTACAAGAAAATCAAAGATCTCGTAATGGACTCGATGAAGAAAACCTTCCGTCCAGAGTTCTTGAACCGCGTTGATGAAATCATCGTATTCCAACAACTGACTCGCGAAGAAATCCGCAAAATCGTCGACATCATGTCGGCCGATCTGTCCAAGCGTATCGAAGCTCAAGGCATGGAACTCGTTCTCAACGACGAGTGCAAAGACTTGCTTGCTAAAGATGGCTACAATCCGACCTACGGTGCACGTCCATTGCGTCGCTCTATTCAGCGTATGCTCGAGGATGCTCTGGCAGAACAAGTTCTGCAAGGCGTTTTCAAAGATGGCGATGTCATCGAAGGACATCTTGATGGCGAAACTATCAAGTTTGAAAAGGCTGAGCGCAAAGTCGTGAAGCCTGAAAAGGAAAAGACAGAACGCAGCGAAAAAACGCCTGAAGAAACCAAGAAACCTGAAAAAGGCGACAAGGCTCACAAAGGCAGCAGCGACGATAAGTCCAAAGAAGAAGCAGCAGCAGGCGCCTAAGCTTAAAGGCGGCGCTGGCTGACGCGGTTAGTTCGAAATAAGAGAGTGGCATCAGATTTAGTTCCGATGCCACTCTTTTTATATTTTTGCAGTCAGACGCCTTTTAGTAGCGTGGACGACGTTCGTAGTAGTTGTTGCGTCCATGATTCAGCAGGGAGCCGATAATTAGACCAGCCACACCGCCTGCAACAGCTGCGCCAGCGACGTCAGCGCCAGTTGGGCCCTGTTGATAATACTGTGGTGGTGGAGCGTCATATTGCGGTGGAGGAGCGTCATAACGTGGCTGATTGTTTGCGTATTGAGCCGGTACGATGTCGAGATAGCCCTGTCTGTCGGTAGCTAATTGAATTTGTGCTCCGGCATGACCTGGTTCCATCTCTACTCGATTGACTGCGTCAACCAGTCTGCGTGGGTCAGCGCCATTTCTGACCTCATCGAGAAGTACAGCACGGGCATCTTGGAAGTTTCTTGGACCGCCTCTGTCCAAGTCGTCTACGGCTCTGTGGAAGTTTTCGCTCATTTGATAACGCTCCGTTTGGTAAATGCGAATTGGACATTTGCTTGACATGAGTAAACCAAAATATATGTCTCATGCAAATACGTGAAAGTACGCAATTTAAATTAAACTCCTCGCTGTCACAAATTTGTTTTAAAGAAAGCTCAACGGATGGAGCTGCGAGGGTAAGTGGGATTATAGGGTTGTATCAACGAGGTCAACTATGAGCTTGAAAGTAATTTTGGGAGACAAAAATCCTGAGTTGATCGCAGCCTGGGAAACTGAGTTTGCCAACATACCAGACGTAACTGTCCGAGGTGGAAATATTTTGTTGGTCAAAGCAGATGCGCTAGTGAGTCCCGCAAACTCTTTCGGCTTTATGGATGGGGGGCTAGATTGGAGCATTAGCGAATTGTTTGAATGGAAAATTCAAGCGAAGGTGCAAAAGGTTATTCGCGAACGGCACGCGGGGGAGTTGCTCGTCGGCGCAGCTGAAATCATCGCCACCGGCAAAGATCAGTTTCCGTTTCTGATCTGCTCTCCGACTATGCGTGTGCCTCAGAACGTCGCGAATTCGATCAACGCATTTCTGTGTATGCGTGCGACACTATTAGCGGTGACAGCGTTTAATAAAATCGAGAATTTGATTCAGTCAGTAGCAGTGCCAGGTCTTTGTACTGGTGCTGGCAAAATGCCTTATCAACTCTCTGCGCGCCAAATGCGGGCAGCGTACGACGTAGTTTTGGGGGCTAAGACCAATCACTATAAAACACTCGCTGATGCGATAGCAGAGGAACGTAGATATAAAGATGACTTGCTATGATTTTAGACCATTACTCTCTTCCGGTTAGGAACATTGACCTACTGAGAGCGTCCAGATCAATCATCGAAATCTCCAGGTATTTATATGATTAGTAGAAACGTCAAACGCGCCAGCTTGTTTTCTATAACTCTCGCAATCATGTGTTCGATCATCAGTGCGGCTGATGCCAAAGGTGGAGGAGCTGCCGCCGCAGCAGCCAGCGGAGGAGCAGCTGGAGTTAAGGCGGGCGCAACGCCAGCAGCTGGAGATATTGGAGTCGTGCCAGCATCCGGTGCCCCAGCCAGTGCCGCAGGGGTAAGTCGGGGCGTCCGCGGCATTCCTGGTCGCAATGGTCCACGCAATGGCTACAACAACGGCTACGGCTATGGTGGAGGTGTTGGTGTCCTCAACCAGAGCGAAGGGATAAATAGCAATCCAGCACCAACAGGACAGGCTCTTGATGCCTATAATGAAAAACAGGACGACCGCAGAGCAAAATTAACGCCTTCGGCAACGGTCAAAACCTATCCTCGTAAAAAAGCTAAGTAAAAAGCCAAATAGAATGCCTCATTCGGCGATGGAAATTCGCTTTATCTTATTGTGTGTCTGACGATCGAGTCCAACTTGTTCGCCGAATGCTTCTCCGCTCGAAAATGCGTCGAAATCCAGATGGATTGGACGTGCTTTAAAAGGGCGCAAGTTTTTCTTGGCCAGATGCTTTTCGTTAGCCAGCTCGAATTGATTGCGAATGACCATAAGGCTGGTACCAACTGCAGTATCACCGGCTGCTTTCTCTGCACTCGTTATTTCGCGGGCTCTGTCAAATATTCGATCGGCAGCGCCCAAGCGAAAGCTCTTTCTCTCATGCGCTTCTTTGTACATTTTGTTGCTTTCCTGCCTGATTGATTTAATTAACCACGTTGCCATATCGATAGTCACAGCAATGTTTTCGGCGGTGCCGATAAATACTGGAAATCTCTCGATTCGGCCGTCGAAGTGGCGTTGACCGCTGAGATAGTAGTCTGTGTAATAAAGTTTGCAGGTTGCTGCGAGTACTCCGCGAATCCACGGTTCCATCTTGAAAGTGCCGCGAATTTCTTCCGGTTGAATATCGAGCGTCGTTTTGCTGATTTCAGCCATGCTCAAATTGTGTTTGGCCAGCAGGTCTAAGGCCGCCTGCATGGCCACAGTTCGTTCATTTTCGTGGGAGTTTTTATTGACGTCGGCAAGCGCCAGAAGTTTTCTGATTTTGGCGACAATGGATTTGTCGATAGCTAAATTAGATTGAGAAAGGTCAGACATAGCGCTCACGTAAATCAGCCAGGTACCTGATTATTTTAGCTTTTTAGCCAAGCATCTGCTGCCCATATACTTAATCTGATTTTCAATTCACATCTCAGCTGCTAGACTGGAGGCGCTGGCAACAAATATCGTCCAGGAGGACGCGCAGATGATGTTATTAGATAAGATTCTGGTTGCCATTGTGGCTTTGGAGCATCTCTATTTTTTGTATCTCGAAATGTTCGCCTGGACAAAACCGCGCACACGAAAGAGCTTTGGTACAACGGAGGAGTTTGCAACTGCTTCAAAAACACTTGCAGCCAATCAGGGTCTTTATAATGGATTTCTCGCTGCCGGTTTGATCTGGTCTTTAGTGGCTCCAGTTGAACTGGCCAAGCCTTTGACTATTTTCTTCTTGAGTTGTGTTTTTATCGCCGGCGCATATGGCGGAGCCACCGTCAATAAGCGTGTGTTTTTCTTGCAAGGAATGCCAGCTTTAGTGGCTCTGGGGCTCAGTCTATTTGCGTAACTTGGCTTACGGTTTTCGCGCCCGTTTTGAGTTTGTGTAATCGCATGCGTTCTTCAACAGCTGCAATCACCCACACCAGCATCAGCCCGAGCGCGCCCATAAAATAGCCTCGAATTAAATAGTGGCGAAAGGCTGTCTGTTCTTCTGTCATTACAGACATGACTGGGTCGAGCCACGGACATGAATAAAAAATCAATCCGATGGACACGAAAAATAGAGCGGCATAACAATTGCTGAATCGCGTGGCTGGAAAGCTGTGTTTCCAGGTCCAGATTGTATGCATGACATAGCCCATGCCGAAAAGAAAGATGGCCATACCATAGTGCTGGTAACGTCCAAGTGTGATGTAGTGTTGAATCGGAATGCTCAGGCACAGTGGCGCTGTGATGCAACCAATGAGAACAAAAAAGTTTTTGCGTATTGCAGCGGACAGCCCGCGCGCCAGTTGGGAAATCATAATTTGCTTGCTTTGACAATTGGGAAAGTCAGTCGTTTGTCGGATTCGACGTGCATCTGAAAGACGATGCGACCGTGATAAAGTGTCGTGATGATGCGGGTTTGTAAGGTCATTCCGGCAAATGGAGTATTGACGCTTTTGGATGCTCCATTCGATGGATCGAATTGCCATTTGACGTTGGGATCAATGATGGCGATATTGGCTATTTCGCCAACTTCGATGATGGGTGTGTCAATTTGCAAAATTGCCGCCGGTTTGACTGTGAATAGGTCAATCAATTGCGTAACCGTAATCTTAGCGCTTGCTACGAGCTTTTCATAAACCAGAGGAAACGCCGTCTCTAGCCCGATTACACCAAATGGTGCTTCGGCGAAGCACCTGTGTTTTTCTGTTTCGGGATGCGGCGCGTGATCTGTGCCGATAGCATCGATGGTACCGTCGGCGATGCCCTCAATTAGAGCATCGACATCTTTTTTAGAGCGCAGAGGTGGATTCATTTTGAAATTAGCGTCAAAACTGACGATGTCGGCGTCGCTTAAAGCCAGATGATGCGGGGTGACGTCGGCTGTAATTAACAAGCCTTGCTGTTTAGCTTGTCGAATCAGATCGATAGAAGCGGCGGCTGAAATATGAGCAAAGTGCAGTCGCCCGCCGACTGAGCGAACCACTTCTATTTCGCGAGCTACGCAAGCGGCTTCAGACGCCGTTGGAATGCCCGGTAAGCCCAGTCGCATGGCTGCTGCTGATTCGTTGATAGAACCACCACCAGAGAGATCTTTGTCTTCTGGATGGCTGATGATGACGCGATTGGCAAGGGCCGCGTTTTGCAGCGCACGTCTGAGCAGGGCAAGATTGGTAATTGGTTGACCGTCGTCTGAGAAGGCAGCAGCGCCCAGTTCAGACAATTCGAACATATTGGTCAGCTCCACACCGGCGAGATTTTTGGTCACGGCTGCTGCAGGTAAAACTTTGATGCAAGCTTTGTCTTCAATCATCTGCAGCAAGCGATGCAAAACCATGGCATTGTCTATCACTGGTTTTGTGTTGGCCATGGCAAGCACGGTCGTGAAGCCACCAGATGCTGCTGCGCGTGTGCCTGTTTGAATGTCTTCGGCGCTACTCTGTTCGAAGTCACGCAGATGTGTATGAATGTCAATAAATCCTGGTGTAATCCAGCAGCCTTGTGCGTCGAATACAACTTCGTCGTGCATGGGCGCAAGATTTGCGCCGATTTCTTTAATCACTCCATCTTGAATGCGAACGTCGACGCGACTTTCGGTGAGACTTGCTTTGCCACTTCTGGTGGTGCCACAAGAGGGATTCATGACTGTGCCGTTCTTGATTATTGCCTTACGGTTCATCCGTGAATTATCCTTATCGAGTTCTTATCGAGTCCTAATTGAGTCCTATTCGTTGAGAAGTAAGTACAAAACGGCCATGCGGACGAGCACGCCATTAGCCACCTGGGCGTTGATCAGTGAAATTTCCTTGTCATCGTGCAATGCGTCTGTGATTTCGACGCCACGATTAGAGGGACCAGGATGCAGGACGCGCACATTTTTGGAAGCATTGCGCAGACGTGCGTGGTCTAGTCGATAGAGCTTTTGATATTCGCCGATGCTCGTAATCAAACCCTGCTGCTGTCTTTCCATTTGCAAACGCAAAGCGATGACAAAGTCGGCTCCGTCAAGGGCCGAGTCAAGTTCTGAATGGCGAATTACGCCAAGTTCTGTCAAAAGCGGCGGCACTAATGTCGGCGGTCCTGCCACGTGAATTTCGACACCGAATTTTTTTAACAGAGAGATGTTTGAGCGCGCCACGCGACTGTGCAGTATGTCGCCGACGATTGTCACTTTGGCACCCTGCAACTGTGGTCTTGACTCTAACATCGTAAAAAGGTCGAGCAGTGCCTGGGTTGGATGAGCGTGCCAGCCGTCACCGGCATTGACGACGCTGACTTGGTCACCGAGCATCTTGGCGAGCAAATGAGCGCTTCCTGACGCCGAGTGCCTTTGAATAATGGCATCGGCACCCATCGAAATTAATGTTCGTGCGGTGTCTCGTAGCGTTTCGCCCTTGGTGACAGACGAAGTATTAACGTCCAGATTGATTAATTGAGCTCCCAAACGCTTTGTCGCCAGTTCGAAGCTACTGCGGGTGCGGGTGGAATTTTCGTAAAAAACTGTGGCTACCGTTTTGCTGCTTAAAGATGGAAAAGCCTTCTTGTGCTCGGCTGTGCGTTTGAATTCAGCGGTCTGTTCCATTATGCACATGGCTTCGTCAGCTGCTAAATCCTCGGTGTCGAGCAAATGCCGCTTGTGCGTCCAGGCTTTGGGCGACGATTTTGGGGATGTTGGCTGTGTGGCTTGCTGGTCGGGTGTTTTTGGCATTGTCTCTAAGCGCTTGTCAGTATTTTCGCCGCGTTCTGCCCTGTAAGTGTAAAACATCTGAGGCGTGTAGCTTGTGGCATCGGCATTATCGTGTCGAAAAATGGCATTCCTCGGGTACATACAAATAAGCAGGAGTTAAGCTTGTCAAGGATTTGTGGCGTGTTGGTCGAGATTGATTAATGGCTATCGAGCAATCAGACAAAACAGACAAAGCCGAAAAGGTCGCGCCAGCGCACTCACCGGTTGAGCCCGTGTCTGCAGATGCTTCTAGAGATTCAGCCAAAAAAGAAAAAGAGCGCATCGCTCAAACGTCGGGGCATCTTGTCCAGCCCATGAAAATTGACGGTCAGTCGTCCACGCCTGAAGTGACGACATCTGTAACCGGCAAGATCATCTCGCCAGAAAAAGCGCCTGAAAAACCAGTAGATGCGACTGCTATGGAAAAAACAGCCATTGCCATTCGTCAGGCCACTGGCAATGAAAACTATATTGCTCGCTGGGCCGATAAAGACGCAATCAACAATTTGCTTAAAGACAAAACGAGCGCCGAAAGAAAAGCCATCGACGATATTTATAAAATCAAATATGGTGTAACGCTCGATCAAGAGATGAGTTTTCTGTCTGGAGCAGACAAAGACAAATTTCAGAATATTTTGCACCGTAAGGAAGGCGATATAGTCAGCCAGGACGAAGGGCGTATTCACGCCGCTTTGCTCGAACATAAGAATTTGATTTTTGGCCGCAGTGCCCAGGTACTCGATAAAGACATTCGCGATTCGCTGTCGACAAAGCGATCTGATGAAATTCAAACAATGGATCGGCAATATAAAGATAAGTATGGGATATCGCTACACGACGCCATCTCCAACGATCCAAATGTCAGCAAAGAAACCAAAAAGCTTGTTGATTTTTACTGGAATGGTGTCGACAAACGCTCAGACGCAGATACAATCTCGACTGCAAAAGATGCCTTGAAGTCTAAAGACCAGGACGGTTTTGACGAAGTGATGAGAGGCGCATCTCAATCTGCCCGTAAGGCTTTCCGCGATCAAGGCGGTGAACAACAGATTAAAGATGCTTTCAAATCCGCAGATTATGATCCTTCGACGATGGCTATGGCAGGCGAAGGCGCCTTATTCGCGTCGTCCATGGCTCAGGCTGATGCAGATAAACGCATTCAACATTCAGTCGATATTCTCAATGAAGGTAAAATCAGCGCAGCCTCGCAGATTGCCGACAATACGGGCACTTTTAAGTGGACCACTAACTCCAAAGGAGTCGAGTCGGCAATCGCCGGTATGACCGATTCTGAGCGAGCTCTTTATCTTTCTGGGCAGAAATTGTCCAATGGCGACAAAGCGTCTACTGCAGGCATGAACGATCAACAAAAGGCAGACGCTAGCGCCTATTACGATAAAATTCATACGGCTCTCGTTGGCGCAGGTAATGAGACGAGTGTCAAAAAATGGGAAGACCAGATCGAGCACAAAGACGAGCACAAAGATGGTCTTATCTCGAAACTGGCTGCTCATGCAGGCACTCTCTGGAACGATAGCAGTGGCGACATTGCTCGTGACCTGGAAAATATGGACAAAAGCGAATGGGCTCGTCTTAAGCCGGGTAATCCTGCGTATGATGCAAACTATCGGCAAAAGATTGAGTCGATGCTCAAGTCTTACAACTGTGATGATGCCACTTTAACTAGATGCGGTGAGATTCTCGATCGAAAACAAAAAGCTGACACATTTGAGGAAGCACAAAAGCACGGACATAGTGGTCTTTTAGATTCGCTCAACGACAACAAGCACTGGTATAAAGACGACACTCACTCAATGCTTGAAGCGATTTCGAAGATGACTCCAGATGAGCAATCTCGTTATCGTTCAGACGAAGACTATCGCAAACAAATAGATGCTTCAGTTGTTGATGCCTTTAAGTCGAGCACCATTCAAGGTCGACCGGAAGTCCTGCAATCGGCGCAAGATATGCTTGCCCGTGTCAGCAAGGGTGAAGAACCAAAGTACGATATCGTCACCAATTTGCAAGGTTACAGCACTGATTTCAGAGTTGATCATAAACAAGCCGTGCACGATGTGGAAAATGCTCTCAAAGACAAGGCTTTGCGCGACCGCCTGACTAATCCTCAGACAAAAGAAGACAAAGAATATGCCACTAAATTTGGCCTCGCTGCACGCGCTGCTATTGGTGACTCTGACTATAACAAATACATCAAGCCAATTTTGACCGATGGACGCCTTGGCATTGAAAACAGGCTGGAACTCAATAAGGGCATCATCACTAACGATGGACAAGGTGCTGTCAAAGACATTCTTGATGCATCTGCTGATGAATTGAAAAAGCTCAAAGAAGATCCGGCGTTCCGCGAAAAGGCCATTGGATTTCTAGGTGGTGACGACAAGGCAATCGCCGAGAAAGTAATCGAGCAGGGTCGCGTTAATCCCGAGGACGAATTCCGTCAAGGTGTTGTCCACTGGGGCGGCTCGGCTGAGATTATGGACAAATTGAGGGCTCTTAAAGAGCCTGAAAAAGATGCCGATGCGCGAATCGATTCAATAAAATCGCAGTACGCTGGTAAGTATGGCTCTGATTTAGAAGCTGACCTGCTCAATAAATTAAGTGGCGATGATAAGCAAGAAGCAATGCGTATTTTGCACAATCATCAAACTCAAGATGAAAAGTTCAACGACAGAAGAGACGAATATTACACCAGTCGCGATGGTATCGGCAGCAAAATAGTTGAGAACATAGGCGGGGCTGGTACAGGTTTTCAGCTCGATGATGCCATGAGTAGTTATCGTCGTGAAATTGCCGAAAGTCATAAAAATTTCAGCGAAATGACTCCAGAAAAAAGCAAAGAACTGGAAGATCGATTTGCTGATTCTCTCAAGAATTTCAAAGAATCAAAATCGGCGACAGCGGATTATGTGGTAGATGGTACGGTGGCTGGCGCGGCTATAGCCAGCATGATCGTCACCGGTGGCGCAGACACACCTCTGTTAATAGCGATGGCCGCTGGTGGCGCTGCTATGAAGGTCGGCGCGAAGTCGGCGATCATGGGCGGTGATTATAATGTCGATGCTTTTAGTGTCGGCATGGATTGCGCCTCTGGAGCGGTCAACGGCGTGACTTCGGTGCTTGGTCCTGGTGAAGTCGCAGCTATTTTCAAAGTCGGTGAAACGGCTGCTCTAAAGGCGGCTGCGCAAACGGTCGCAGAAGTGGCTGACCAGAGCGTTAAAGTTGCTCTCAAAGAAGGTAGTACTGAAGCTTTGCAAAAAGGCACGACCGAGATCATGCGGCATGCTCTAAGCAGCGGTGCCAAAGAAATCGATCAAAAGGCAATTGGCAAATTGGCCGAATCAACTGTAGGAGAGGAGCTGACAGGACAAGCCAGAAAAGATGCAGTGGAAGCTCTTTCGCATTCTTTGTCTCAGAATTTAAATAGTGAACTGAAAAAAGAAACTGAAAAATGGCTTGTCGCCACTGGTCGTGAGGCGGCCTTGAACGCCGGCGGTGGTGCTCTTGGCGGTGGTCTCGGCGGCGGTTTTGAAGGCGTATCGCAATGGGATCCTAAAAAGAGCGTCGCTGAGAATTTGCAAATGGTCGCTCAGGCGGCTTCCTTGTCGGCTGTTAGTGGCGGTGTCATGGGCGGTGGCATGACGGTGGGCGCCAAGGTGCTTGGACACAGTTTATCCTCGGCGCGGCAGTTGATGAAAGAGGCACCCGAAGCGTCAGAAATCATCAATTCGACTCGACGCCCGTTTCAATACCCAGTTGGCGAACCGGCACCAGCTGCGGCCTTTCACGACAGCGAAGCGCCTCAAATGGTTTTCGACGGCGGTAAGACCATTTTTCATACTCCGCGCGAAATCGAGCCACCGGCTGCCACTGGTGAAAAAGTCGTTTTCGGTGGCGATACCTACAGGATGGCTGGCATGGAGCCTAGCGGCAAATATGCAGTGATCCGCAATGACTCACTTGCCGCTCCCGTAGAGCAAAAAGTCGTCTCAGGCGGAGAATTCCGCCGCTTGTACGAAAAGGTAGATCGCGCCGCTGGCACAACCGACAAGAGTTATTATGTGCGAGATGAAAACGGGTCTATGTTCAGGGCTTACAGCCTGGACAAAGGTGACGTCAGGCTGGATTCGATTCCCACATTAAAGGCTGTTCGGCTTGCTGATATTGAGCGACTTCCCGTTAACGGTCCTGACGATGTGCAAGTCAAATTTAACGGTAAAGCCGTCCATCTGGAAGATGGCAAATTTGATCTTGGACGTGAAACACTTGATGCAAGCGGTGCCAAGTTCACATCAGACCGTACTGTTTCTGCGCAGCATGGTCAAATTACATTTGATCGCAATGAAGGAAAATTCTTCTATCAAGATACAAATTCAACGAACGGTAGCGAAATCAAAAAGTTTGGCTCTACCCAGTGGCAGCCGGTCCCCAAAGGTGGCAAAGTTGAATTTGAAAAAGGGGATCAAATTCGCCTGGCTCATTTGGATGACAACATCATCAGCTTGTCTGGTAAACCGCCAAAAGAATTCCCCACTCCTGACGCTGCGCAGATTTATGTCGACAACAAGCCCGTGGAATTGCGGGATAACAAGCTCGTTATCGGTCGAGCCGAGCGCGCTAATGGGCAGGCAATGCTAGATCAACCATATGTTTCTAGTCAACACGGTGTGTTACGCTATGACGCTAAAGACGGTGCCTTCTATTATCGCGATACATCGAGCTTGGGCACTTTCATAAAAAAAGAAGGCACACCCGCTTTTACCCGCATGAAGCCCGGCGAAGAAGTGCGCGTAGGTGGCAAAGATCAACTACGCCTGGGTGGTGACAATGGACCAGAAGTGAAACTGGTGCCTTTTGAAGAAAGAAATAGAGTGCAGCTAGGTCAAACTAAAGATTTGACAGTGAGTATCGATGGCAATGAATTCAATTTGAAAAATGGACCAGTCGAGATTGGGCGCAACCACTCGATTGGCGAGACTGGCGCCGAGATAACTGACCTGCGCGTATCGAGAGAACATGCAACGATGCGTTGGGATGCCGCGCAGAATTCATTTGTTCTTGCCGATCATTCGTCATTTGGCACATACATTAAAAGAGAAGGCTCGCAGGCATTCGAAAGAATTAAAGGCACAGAAACAAAAATTGGCTTGAATGATGAGGTTCACCTGGGCTCGATGGACGGTCCGGTGCTGAAACTAAATGACACTCGTGGAAGCAGTGTCGTTGAAGACCATCAGGCGTTCTTTAATGGTCGACCTTTGAATTTATCTGGTGATTCACTGGAAATTGGTCGACATCATCAAGCTTTCAGTAATAATGCCGCTGACGCTCTCAATAATCTGGTTTCCAATGATCATGGAACATTGAAGTGGAATAAGGAAGAAAATTCCTTTTACTTCACAGATCATTCATTCAATGGCACCTATATAAAACGCGCTGACAGTGACACATTCGTTCGCATGCGCCCAGACACTCCTGTCAAAATCGGTAAATATGATCAAGTGAGATTGGGTGGCGAAATTGGTCCCGAGTTGAAGTTGACTCAATCCAGGGGTGATGTGCTTGATGATGGGCGCGTTCGTTTCAAGAGAGCCGACGGCAACGTAATTCGCAACTGGGATGGTTCGGAGATATTCAGCGATGGTGCCGGCATTAAATTGGAGCGCGATGGCTTTGGCAAAGTTACATCAACAACTGACCCAACTGGTTTTAGAAGCGATTACTCATACGATACCCGTGGTCGTCTGACAAAAGTTGATTTCTCGAACGGTGACAGTTGGAAGCGAATCGATGATCAATCTTGGGAAATAGCTAGAGCAAACAGGTCTCCAAGAAACGAAAAATTGCAGGTGTCTGTTGAACCAGACGGTGGTTTGAGAATTAAAGATGCTACCGGTGAACATGTTCATAATGTGGATGGCAGTCAGGAATTGCACAAGCCCAATGGTCGTATCGAATATGAATCGGCCGATCTGACCACAGAAAAACGTAGGCTGGAGGCTTTCTCGGATCGCAATTTTACCAACGTCAATCAGAAGCAAAGATTCGACAAATTAGTTCAGGATTTTGAGAGTCGCGCTAGAACAAGTGGTCTTGATCAGAATCAGATGGCGCTCACTTATCATCAAATCAATCGCTTGATGAAGGCTGGACCGGATGCACCACTTTCGGTGGCAGAGCGTGTGCGGTTGTCTGAGCAGTTAATGCATGAAGCTGCCTATCCTCAATTGATCGACCAGGGCAGCAACCCAACCTGCAACGTCGCCACTGTGGAAAACAGAATTTTCACTAGACAACCAGATAAAGCCGCTCAGCTTGTCGTGGACGTGGCTACGACTGGCAAATACACCACAGCTGATGGAACCTTGATTGATTTAACCCGCGTGCCTGGCGCCTTGCGTCCAGATGCCGAGGCTAATCGCGCCATGCAAAATAGCTTTGATCAGATGGCTATGCGTGATATCAAAGTAGATGGTAAGCGCAATTGGGCAGGTCAAATTTTCGAGCAGACGGCCGCAAACGTAAAATGGGCAAGAACTCCTGAATTGCATATGAAGCCAGGCGATGTGTTGCTGTATACCAAGCCTGAAGGCAAGGAAGTGAGCCGATTGATGAAATACTCAGTTGATTCGAATGGCAAATTTCAGTGGTCACAAATCAAAGATTCACCCGAGATCAAATCACCTGAGCTGACTGACATTCACAATCAAATTACTGGTGGAAACGATCGCGATTTTGTCATGGTTGGACCTGGTCGCAGCGCAGGCAATCCTGGCGAAGCGATTCAAATTAATTCGCAGGCGCAGTTCGAACAAACATTGCGCGATATGCAGGCGAAGAAGAATTTCCCTGCAGTGCTGATGGTCGATGCTCGCAACGAGCCATTTAAGAAGTGGATTGGCACCGATGGTCATACTAGTGCCTGGCATGTCATCAACATTCAAGATATCCACAGCGACTCCAGTGGTCGCATGCTCGTCGATTTCACCAATCAATGGGGAGTGGGCGCCAATCACCTGGGCAGTAACGCAGTCTCTGCTCGTGAATTGTTTGAAGCATCGAAAGTCAATGCAAATGGTGCTCCAAACGCCGCCGAACGCAGTCTGTCTAGACCTGAGCTTGAGGGTGTGCAGGCGCAACCAGCTGAAAATAGACTGCGAGATGTCGGTGACCCACACGCCTCAGAAGTTTATGAAAGAGCGGCTACCGACACCGCGCCTATTAGACCTCAAGATAAATTAGACCCTGAGCGTATTCAGCAAGTAGCATCCGAGATTTCGCAACGCTTGCAAGACAAACCGATCACTTCAGAGCAATTCTCGTCGATATTTGAAAAAATGTCGCCCCAAGATCGAGACATCGCTGTCGAATTGCTCGAGCACTCAGCCGGCAATATGAATAGCAGAGCGCTCGATAGCAAGCTGAGTGCTCTCAGTAAACAGATGGGCGGTAGCAAAAATATCACCATTTACACACTCTCTGGAGACACATCAGGCAATCCACTGGCATATCTTTTCCGTAAAAACAATCCCGGTTTGAAAATTGATATCGAAACACTGGATGCAGCTGCCATGAAGAGCCTCACGACTCATCCGCCGGTCGGACAGTCTTTGATATTTGATGATTTATCGCACGCATCACCAGCTCAAAAAGCATTTCTTTCCAAACAAAAAGATGTGACAGTGGCAGATCTTGGTGGATTCGACAAAGGTATGAATCTCTGGGATTTTGGTGCTACCAAATATGCTGGTCCAGAATTGCTGCAGGGAAAATTGGCGGAGCTCACAGGCGAAGTTAAAAGCTTGATGGCAGCAAATCCGCAAATGAGTGTTTCTGATGCCGTGGAGAAAGCGAGCGCCGGTCATGCACTTGACGCGGCGAAGGACATTTTGCCTGACGCGAAGATTGTTCGTCCCGATTTTAATAGCGATAAAGATTTAAGAGCGATCGCTTTAGATTCACAGAAAGAAGTGATCGACGATTTGTATCGCGAATTTACCGAACCAATGATTTCGCAAGAGCAAATCGCTTCATTCTTAGGCGGCATTGAATCTCGCAAACAGGCTGCTGCAGCCATTATTTTGCGAGACGGTACGATAGTCAATAATTATTCGACGATGCTTGATCAAATGCGTGGTCTGCAAACTAAAATCCTCAACGAAACAGGTGCGCGTCCAGAAGATTTGATTGTGGTGCATTCCTTCGATAAAGATGGTAGTGGCTATCTCGTCAACGGTTTGTATGGCAAGGTCAATGGTCTTAAGTCCTCTCAGTATATGAGTTTGGCCGAGGTGAAAGCCTCTGAAAAGGGAAGTCTGCAAGGCAAAGTGCTGGTTTATCTCGATGACATCTCATACAGTGGCAGACAGTCTGCTCAGAACATCGCAATGAATGCAGCCGACTTGAAAAAGACCGGTGCAAAGGTCGCTGTAGGGACCCTGGGAGCGTTTGAAGTGCCAGCTGACAAAAACTACTGGACGAAATATCAACGCAGCACTGCACCAGAATATCAACAGTTGAAGCGTCTCAATCCAACCGTTGTTTCCACTGAAACGTATCCGACATTCTATTCGCCAAATAACAGTAATTTTGCTCAGGCTTTCCAGGACGATCCGGCGTTATTGTTTGAGACTGGTGGACAGGCAGACTGGAGCAAATCGGCTGTGGATGCGGCTGTCATACTGCCATATGGCGGTCCAAACAACAATATCGATTTGGTCAATGAACTTTTAAAGCAAGCATCTATGCCAGGCACTTAGTCAAAATCTATTTTTTGCGTTTGCCCAGTTCATCGAGATTCATTTTAGAAAGCTTTTCTCGAACATCGGTGAGCATGCGAGTGAAGTCATCGGCTGGCAAGAATGTGTTTGGATGTTCTGCCCGTCCGGTGTCATGGATGATTGGACGCGGTAATGAATCGACCAGAGCCTTTGCTGCTTGAGGATTTTGTTTGAATTTTTCAAAGAGCGCTTCTTCTAGAATCCCATGGTGTTCGGGCGAGCCCAGTGTGATGGTTTTGCCATTGAATGTTGTTTCTGTCGCATGCGATTTGCTACCTGCGGCCTTAGCCTGTTTTCCTGGCATTTTGGCAACTTCAGAGCGTAGTTTGGCATCTTCGAATTTCAAACTTTGATAGAAGGATTCGAATGATTTGTAGCGTCTGTTGTTGAAAGTAAAAGGAGTATCGGCGAAGTTTGAAGCGAGTCTTTCAGCAGGTTCGCTAGAAAGACTGAAGGCGTTGAATGGTTTGATTTCTTCCGGTGCTGTAATCTCGTGTGCCTGCGCTGTTGATGGTGGGACGGTTTCTCGATTGAGTCCGCTTTCGGCAGGTATCATACCGGAATCTGGTGCCGGTTTTGCATTGACGCGTTCAACTGCCCAGGGATCAACTAAAACGACTCTGTTTTCTTCCGGATGCATGGCAACGTTCCTTACACCAGGGTCAGACATCCAGTAACCCTGCTTCGACAGATCCCGCAAGAAATCTGCATACTGTGCGCCAGAGACATTAGTGTCGCCCTTTGCTTGCACTAAATAATTGACATCAACATGGTCGACCAAACGAGTGCCACTATCGACGACAGGCATGTCGAAAGGTCTTTGCTCTGGCAATGTACGTGTGGTTAGTTTGAGAATATTGCCGTTTGCAAGATCCAGGCTGATGCTGTCACCGCCGATTTTTCTCACCGCCGTTGCGTTTTCGTTAAAGCCGCTCATGGCTCTGGCATAGTCGGCGACATTGTGGTCACCGGTGTCTGTTGTTTGTAGTGAGCGCAAAAGATTGCTTACAGGCATTCCAGTCACTGCTTTTTCTTCAACTGGAGTGTTTTTAATTTCCATCGGTCTTTCGGCGCTTATACTTCTTGCCGCCATCGATTGATTGATTTTGCCCAGTCCACCAGGAACCGATGCCAGACCATCAAGACCGGCTTGAGCAAGACTCATGTTCAAGACGGCGCCCCAATTGCGATTTTCGTGAAGCGCATCTTGACGGTGAATTTCTGACTGAGCGCCTGATGCAAGACCAAACGAGGCACCAGTTGCAAAATTGGAAAAGACTGGATTGCGTCCTATTCCTGGCAACACGGCACCCAATGTTTTGTGTGCGCCAAATGCCATACCAGCCAGCGCGAAGTCAGACTTTAAAGAATCAGCCGTGAAGGAATTGGTGATGGTTGAACTGACACCCGATTCAAGACCAGATGACCAGGTATTGCGATCGAAGGCATTGTCTGCGACTCGACTGGATGAGCCCATCAAAACGCCTGTGATGTATGGATTCTGCGAGCGAGTACCGAGCACGTCCAGAAATTTCTTAGTAACGAGCCCTTTGGCTGCGCCCAGTACAAAATCCTCACTTTGATGGGCTTTCGTGTCGTCGGCTTTGGCTTGAGCCAGTCCCCAGGTTGTGGCTGTTCCCAGCAATCCAGCTACGGCGACTTCAGCCGAGCGCGCTTTCTTTAAGGCTGGCACAGCGAGAAATGCGTATTCGACGGCTCCGGTAGCCAGATTGCTAATAGTGGATTTGCGCTCGATTGCTTGTCTGTCGGCGGCGATTGTTTTTGAAACTTCTTCGTCTAGTTGAGGATTCTTATCAGGAGTTGCACCCGGTCTACTTTGCTGCACTTCAGACTGAAGCTTTTTGAGACTGGCTAGGGTTTCGGCGTCTTTGTTGTAAAAAAGGTCAACCGCTTTGCTCAAAATCGAGCGCGAATGCTCAAAATTCTCATGTCGCGTCAACTCAGCGGCAATTCGATCGCCTGGCTGAATTTCTTTTGTAAAAGGTAGTTGATCTGCCGACATGGGACCTTGCGGGGTTCTTTTACGGGTTGATTGAGTTCATTGTACGGATTGCCAAGCCCCCTGCAATGGGGTAATTCCCCTACCCCACGTATAATGTGTGCATGGCAATTTTAGAAGTCAGTCTCGGTTCCAATTTGTTGATGCCTTTGCCGCAAGGATGGCGTGAATTTCCCGTTCCCAGTCAGGGTGCAGCGCTCTATATCGTGCGCGAGTTCAGACCAGCCGATTCTCTGGATGATACGGTTTCGCTCTGTTTCTTCAATCGCGGTCTTGCTCTGGCCGATTATGAGGCGCAGGCCTTTCAAAAAGTTCTCGTGCAACCAGAGCATCAGCTATCACAGACAGAAATCCAGGAATTGTCGGAGATTTTCGGCGATGCCGGAAATGCAGAGACCTTTTCGATCACCGATGCCCGATCGCAGACAATTGCAGGGCGTATGGCGCTCATCGTTGAAGGGCGTTTCTATAGTAGCAAGACGGCTATGTTCAGGATTTATATGAGCGCAGGTGCAGATGGACGCTTTGTCGACGAGATTTTCTTTTCTGCCCCGCCTAAAGACTACGAGAAAAATATCGAAGCGGTCAAAGCTAGTGTTTTTTCTTTAAAAAACAAGTGAGAGCGCCTTTTTAACGCCAGACTTTGCTATCGAATGGTGCGACATATTCTTTGCCTGGTTCAAAGACTTCATTCCAGCGATAGTTTGTGGTGTCCCAAAGTATCTCTTTGCCTTTGATTTCGAGTGTATTGAAATCATGGGCAATGTTGCCCAAAAAAGGCATAGTAGGCTGCAAGTTGATTGTTTGGAAACAATCGGCGGGTGTATTCAGCTAGCGCAGTCGCAGTTTGTTCGGGCGTCAATTTGTCAGCGTCGAAAGCCTTCGTCGTTCTGGCCAGGAGATCCTGGATGAGGGGGTCTTTTTGCCGATCAATCACAGTGATAGTAGGTTTTTCTCCGGTGAAATCTACCAATGTGCCGTGATCGAAGAAGCCGTCTGGATATGGCTTGTGATAAAAGGCGGCGTCGGTGGCTTCGTCGCTTGCTTCTGTGGCAAAATGTTTGTAGCTAGCGTCCAATTTGAACGGTCCTGTGAAACCTTCAATTTTTGGTAATTCGGTTTTGATACCGAGTGCATGCGCATCTTTAAGCAGCGCTTCTTCATCGCGACCAGCTGTGCGTAGCATGCTTGCGTAACCTTCAAAAATTTTAGTGACCGAATTGGTCCAGACTTTCCAGTCACTTGTTGTTTGGACAATTTCTTGAAAGCCTTTTTCGGAGGCTGTTAAGTCTCCCTCGATGTGATTGAGTCTGGCCAGGGCAAATTTGCCGTAGCTATTGGGTGCTGCTAGCGGCGGAATGCCCTCTGTTCTGTCGATTAAAAGCTGGGCTGGCTCGCGCACTTTGGTCCATTTTTGACCGGCGGCAACGAAAGTTGGCTCTGTCTCGTGACATCCAGCGCAAGCTCAACCGTAAAATCGACGTTTCGCTTTGTGACTGACGGCTCAGGCTCATGCAGGCGAGCTTTGCCGACTTGCCAAGCTTGAAAGATCCGTCCTGAAAAGCAAACCAGGCTCCGTTTGAGCGGTTTTGGTTGTTCAGTCGGAGTTTCGGCTACCCCAAAAATCGCCAATAGTTTAAGAGATTGTTGATAACCAGGAAACGGTGGCTGACTTCCTGTATGAAGAGATTAGGAAGGACCTAAATAGTCAGGAGTTCAATATGAGTAAGTCGGTCGGTATTGATTTGGGCACTACAAATTCCGTGGTAGCCGTCATGGAAGGCGGAAAACCGACGGTCATCGCAAACGCTGAAGGCGTGCGCACGACCCCATCAGTCGTCGCATTCAGCAAGACTGGCGAGCGGCTGGTTGGACAATTAGCTCGTCGCCAGGCAGTTGTTAATCCACAAAACACTATTTATTCAATTAAGCGCTTCATCGGTCGTCGTTTTGACGAAGTGGAAAGCGAACGCAAAATTGTCTCCTACAAAGTAAAAGAAGGCGGCGATGGTGGCTGTAAAGTCGTAATCGGCGAAAAGGAATATTCACCTGAAGAAATTTCAGCAATGGTTTTGCGCAAGCTGAAAGAAGACGCTGAAAAGTATCTCGGTGAAAAGGTCACTTCTGCAGTCATTACAGTTCCTGCTTATTTCAACGACTCACAACGTCAATCAACCAAAAATGCTGGTCAGATTGCCGGTCTGGAAGTCTCGCGAATCATCAATGAGCCAACCGCAGCAGCCCTCGCTTACGGTATCGATAAGAAAGCCAATGAAGTCATTCTTGTATTCGACTTAGGTGGTGGTACGTTTGACGTTTCCATTCTCGAAGTAGGCGACGGTGTATTTGAAGTTAAGTCCACATCTGGCGACACCCACCTTGGTGGCGACGACTTCGACCACGTTCTCGTAGATTTCATCGCAGACGAATTTAAACGCAATGAGGGCATCGACCTGCGCAAAGACCCACAAGCTTTGCAACGATTGATGGAAGCTTCTGAAAAAGCGAAAATCGAATTGTCTGCTGTGACCGAAGCATCAATCTCGTTGCCATTCATCACCGCTAACGAAACAGGTCCTAAGCATCTCGACTTGCGCGTTACCCGCGCTAAGTTCAACGAATTGACCAAGCACCTGGTAGAACGTTGCCGCGTGCCAGTCGATCAAGCGATCAAAGATGCTGGCTTGAAGACATCCGAAATCAATGAAGTAGTTCTCGTTGGTGGTTCAACTCGTATTCCAGCCGTTCAGGAGCTCGTGAAGAGCCTTACAGGCGGTAAAGAACCAAACCAATCTGTTAACCCTGACGAAGTTGTAGCAATTGGTGCTGCAATTCAAGCTGGTGTTATTGGTGGTGAAGTTCGTGACGTTGTTCTTCTCGACGTAACACCGCTATCATTGGGTATCGAAACGATGGGTGGAGTGTTCACCAAATTGGTCGAACGCAATACAACAATTCCAACTCACAAATCAGAAACCTGTTCGACAGCCGAAGACAATCAACCAGCAGTAGACATTCAGGTCTATCAAGGTGAACGTCCAATGGCTCGCGACAACAAATTGCTCGGCACATTCCGTTTAGATGGTATTCGTCCAGAACGTCGTGGCGTTCCACGTATCGAAGTATCTTTCGATATCGACGCTAACGGCATTTTGAATGTAACCGCTAAAGACAACGGAACTGGTAAAGAACAGAAGATTGTCATCACCGCCAGTACCAACCTCAACAAAGACGATATTCAACGCATGGTCAAGGAAGCTGAAGCCAATGCCGACGAAGACAAACGCAACAAAGAATCTGCTGACGCCAGAAACGAAGCAGACAACCTCTGTTACGCAGTTGAACGCGAAATTCGCGAAGGTGGCGCATCTGAAGCAAATAAGACCAAAGCCGAAGGCATCATCGCTGATGTTCGCCGCAAAATCGAAGCTCGTGGCAGTGCTGAAGAACTGAAACCATTATTGAATGAATTGCGCGAATTGATTGTGCTCATTCAACAAGACGCAGCCGCAAGTCGTCAGGGTGCTGCTCCTGGTGATTCCAGTAATGGATCTGGTGGAGCTGATGCAGAACATGCAACAGCAGGTGCCGCCGCCGGTGGTTCGTCATCTGGCGATGACATTATCGATGCGGAAGTGACATGAGGTCTGGCGTAAAGCTAGGCGAGCAAGGTTCGAAGTAGATCGAAAAATTGAATAGGTAGTGATGAAGGCGGCTAGAAATAGTCGTCTTTATTTTTGGCACGTCGGTTCATTGAGGGAGCCTGTTCCCCTGCATCTGTTATTTGAAATACGAGTTGCTTAGATATAAGATACAGGCGTCTGATATCTCCATAGTTTCAATCTAGGGAATTTGTAGTGGCGAAAAGGAAGCACCAGCCAACTTCGAGCAATTCCTGCCCTGGAATATGCCTGACGACATGCGCAACCGTTTGCAAAAGCAAAAGCGCACGATATTGCATTTATAGCTAAGGATTGAGAATGTCGAGCAAACTGCCGATCAACCTGCGTGACCTGTTGCATCAGCGGACTGTTGAGGGTGAGCGAATAGAATACAAGTCAGGTTGGAATCCAGATGCCATTTTGCGTACGCTATGCGCTTTTGCCAACGATTTTCAAAATCTGGGTGGTGGTTATATTGTGATCGGGCAGGATTGCAATGCCCAAGGGCAGCCAGTATTTCCACCAACAGGATTGGCTAAAAACCAAATCGATAAGATCCAACAAGAGCTTCTTTCCGCCTGCCAATTGATTCAACCACCTTATTTCCCAGTATTGTGCGTGGAAGTAATTGAAGAAAGTACGCTCATGGTGCTCTGGGCGCCCGGTGGGCAAAATCGACCGTACAAGGCACCATCTTCCGTTAGCTCAAAACACAAAACATGGCACCACTACATCCGCCGTTACAGCAGTACAGTAGAAGCAAAGGGCGAGACCGAACAAGAACTGCTTAATCTCTCAGCCAAAGTGCCATTTGATGATCGCTTCGCACAATCATTCAATGTCGATGATTTGTCAAAGTCTTTGATGCAAGATTTTTTGCATCAGGTTGGCAGTGATTTGGCAGAAGATGCCACCATTTTGTCGTTTGAAGTGCTGGGGCGACAGATGAATGTGGTTGGTGGACCGGCCGAGTCGCCGTGGCCTAAGAACGTGGGTCTTCTGTTTTTTAATGAGACTCCTGAGCGTTTCTTTCCGGGGACGCAGATTGATGTGGTGTGGTTTCCAGAGGGCACCGGTGGTGATCGTTTCGTTGAAAAGACCTTCAAAGGACCGCTTGGGCGTATGACCCGTGAAGCCTTAGATTACATACAGCGGAACTACTTGCATGAGACCGTGATCAAGCACCCACAACGAGCCGAGGCGCAACGCTTTTGGAATTTTCCTTTTGCAGCAGTTGAAGAAGCAGTGGTTAACGCCGTGTACCATCGTTCTTATGAGGAGCGAGAGCCGATCGAAGTCCGTATTAGCTTTGACGAACTGGTCGTTTTGAGTTTTCCCGGCCCCGACCGTTCTATACGGCTGGAGGATTTACAGGCTGGACATGCAGTAAGTCGCCGCTATCGAAACCGGCGCATCGGAGAGTTTTTAAAAGAACTAGATCTGACCGAAGGTCGCGCCACTGGCGTCCCAAAAATTCTCAAAGTAATGGCGGCAAATGGCTCGCCAGCTCCTCGGTTTGAGACTGATGATGAACGCACATCGTTTGTGCTTAGATTGCCGCGTCATCCCATGTCGCAAGAACCGACGACACCGAAGCTTGCAGTCACCATGGAAGTCACCATGGAAGTCACCATGGAAGTCGCGGCACTGCTCAAGGTTGTGCAAGGTGAAATGAGTCGGCGCTTGCTCCAAACAGCCATGGGACTAAAGAACGCAGATCATTTCCGAAAAGCCTATGTGCTACCTGCTATCGGCGCCGGTTATCTTGAAATGACTCTGCCCGAGCAGCCTAACAGCAGGCTGCAGCGCTACCGCCTAACCGAAAAGGGTGAACAATGGTTGCGTGCGCAAGAGCAATAGATGGGCGTCGAGTAGTTTTGGAACGAAAAGTAGCGTTAAGTCCGAAAGGCTTACAAGGCAAGAGCTTCCAGCCATTTAAGAAAGTCCTGATACCTATGTGATATCAAGCGTTTTTGTGGAGGGAATCAGGAGTATTGACCGGACATATATTTGTATGGTATTCTGTGTTTAAGCCGTATCCGCCTAGTGAAACAGAGCGGCTAAAGCCCGACAGCGCATCCTTTGAGGTTTACCTAACTTTAGAAGCTTGCAAATCCTTGACAAGAGGGGTACTAGGGGATCTATCGATGATGAGAAGACCATAAATAAAGCCTTTCCAGGGTTGCCAAGCGGTTAAAAGTGTGGTATAAAAAAGTCCACGGCACCTTTCGCACCACACACTGGGAAAGCAAGGCCGAAGGGGTGAACAAAATGGAGCAGGAGAAAGACACATTTGGCAATTTTATTCGACAGCGGCGAGAGGACTTACGAATTGGACTTAGGCAATTTTGCACTGAGTTGAATTTTGATCCAAGTCGTTGGAGTAAAGTGGAGCGTGGAGTACTACAGCCACCGAGCGATGATGGAACGTTGAAATCAATCGCAAAACTTCTGTCTATAAAATCGGGAGATTGGACGAAACTGAAAGACTTGGCCGCGTTCGGTCGAGGCGAGATACCGAAAGACATCATGGATGACGAAGACCTTGTAGCATGCTTGCCGCTTGTTTTTAGAACTTTGCGAAACGAGAAACCAACGAAAGAGCAGCTCTATAATTTGGCTGATTTAATTCGGCATAGCAATAGCGATGGACTAAGTGGCGAGTAACAAGATAAACGTACCCACTCTGTATGCCCACGACATAAGGCGTATTGCGTCGGAGTTTTGCCAAAAGTACAACATCGACCGGACAGAAATTCCGGTCGATGTTGAAAACATTGTTGAATTTGATTTGAAGCTGGAATTGCGCCCGCAAAAGGACGTTCTTAAACGAACTGGAGTCGATGCGCTTCTTTTAAGCAATAGAAAAGCGATCATCGTTGATCACGATAGATACATGCAAGACAACTTGCGAAATCGTCTTCGTTTCACAATTGCGCACGAAATTGGACATTTTATTCTGCACGAAAAAGTCTACGAGCAAGTTCAATTTCAATCAGTTGAGGAGTGGGCAAACTTCATACAGACCATTTCAGACGAAGACTACAATTTTCTTGAATGGCATTGCCATGAGTTTGCTGGGTTACTTCTTGTAGATGGAACGCTACTAAAGCAAAAATTTGAGGAACGAGTACAGCAAATCAGACAGAAATTAAAAGGTACCGAATTTGAAAAGCTGACAGTACTTCCAGAGCCTGTCATTGAAACGTTGGCAGGAGAGATCGGAAAAGACTTTGGCGTCAGCAGCCAACCAATAATGAAACGGCTACAGCGCGAGAAGCTTTGGACTAACGACTAGTTTTGAGATGAGGCTGTTGACAAATCGATCCAGCTGTGGTTTATAATTGTCCACAGTGTGGTTTAAATAAGTCCACAGGGAAAACAGGCTCAAAAAGCCTAATTCGGAGAATTACTTTTATGGAAATCACCAAAGAGTTGGCAGAAGCGTTAGATAAACTCAGGGTTCTCGATGGAGAGGACATTATGGCTGTAGCAGCTTGGCTGCGCGGCAATGGTCGGGCAGCGCTTCGCGAACGGGGCGCGACCGATGCAAATATCGGAGGAATGCGTCTGGACATAGACCAGCTGGGCGACGCGCCCCTCGGCTAGAGATAAGAATAGGAGAAAATAGGAAATGACAGAAAAGAAACAAACAGACCTGAAGATTGGGCGGGACGCCAAAACCGGAGAATTCATTACCGTAGCCGAGGCTAACCGCCGACCGGCCACCACAATTGTGCAAACCATTAAACACACACCTACGGCGCCCACAACCAAGATTGGACGCGATGCAAAAACAGGAGAATTCATCACTGTAGCGGAAGCTAAACGCCGTCCAGCGACAACTGTCGTACAGACCATTAAACACGCACCTACCAACAAGAAAAAATAGAAAACTTGACTCTTCAAAATCGTCCTAAACGAAGTCGTTTCATAAGGGACATAGTTAGACGCTTGAAAAAGCGGACGGCGGAGCAGAAAGAGTGAGGTGGGTATGGGAGTGGCGGTCTTGATTGGATTTTCATGTGCAGGCAAATCTTGGATTCTTGAGCCGCTCAAAGAACATATCAGCAATAAAGGATTTAAGTTACCTTTGGAAGTTGACACAGATGCAAAAATCACCGAGCACGACTATCCAGATGGCGGCATATACAGCGTTTTCCTGGACAAATCGGTGGCAGACAACACCCAGCCAGCAATAGACTACATAGTACAAAGAGAGAAGGAGGTTCTATCGGAATTGTTGGATATGGTGACGCCTGCAATTGTGGCTGCTGGCCCGCTGATACTACAGCGTCAGCCAGAGTGGGGAAGCTTTTTGGCAAAGCACAAACCCAAAATTTTTTGGCTACATTTGAATCCGACACGCACGATAGCTAGGCTCAAAGATAGGGAGAATCGGTATCGTGAAAGACCTTTCAAAGGTATGCCAGCATCCGAACACTCAGGGTTTGGCTGCTGGAACAAAGATATTCTCAACGTATATGATCCAACCGAAAAGAGCTGGAGCCCAATGCCCGATGAAAAGCAAATCGAGGCTGCGACCAATTACATGAAATTTTTCGGGCAGAATTATTACAACAAGGCCGCCGACGTAATTATCGACATGAATCTAGTGCAGGCCGACAATTCTCAACACAACAAGCTGTTAGAGATGTTGACAGAAGCTCTATACCAGTAGATTTTCGAATCTCGGTAGCGGTTCTTCTGATTTTTGAAGATCACTGGGCAATGAGAGTAGTCACAGACGAAAGAACAGACCATTGCCACATAGAAGAACAAACCACTTCACCATCACACTCGAACCAGTGTGTGGCGCCTGGGAACAAATCCAAATCGATTGGATATTCCGCCAACGGGTTATGAAACACCTCAAGTTCTTGACACCAAGCTTCGCCTCCAGGCCATAGTGCAGCGTACTCATCACTCGAGATATCCAGCTCAAATGGTATTGATTCCAAGGCGCCCGGTGTGCGGTCATAAAGATGACCATTGCGAATCATTTTGAGGTTTGGTGGACGTGCCCCGGCCAGATAGCCCATACGGTTAAACTTTGCGAGCGTAGCTGCATTGCTGAACAAAACAGCCGATAGATGCGACATGGAACGCTCCCTAAAGAGACCGGCAGGAATTTTTTCCTCACCCGGAAGCGTTTCCATTTTGTCAGCGACAGCTTTCCTTCCAGCAGCTGTTTCCACAACTTTGATATCCAATCCATAAAGATATGACGGCAAAGATTCTCGGCTCCAAACAAGAGATCCCGGTGCGTGAAAGTCTGCAAGAGCAAGGGCAAAGGGCTTGCCGCGCACATGTGCAAGGTCTTCGTAATTTTGTTGCAGTTTGCTGCGCAGGGTTTTAGCGAACCTAGTCGCAGATGGTCCAAGCAAACGTTGTGCGCGGTCCTTAGGTGCACCAGGTGGTACTGTAAAACAATCCAGTTTTGGCCCTATTGGATTCGCAGTCACGGCCTCTACATAACACTCGTAGCCATTGCGAGAAAGATAGAAATCTGGAGATGAGTGCTGTTGAGCCACATGGATGCCTTGTTCACGAAAACAGGCAAGAAGATATAGCTCCCAAAGACGTGAACTGAAATTGCCGGTTTGAAAATCTGGGACAAAATTGTGATCTGGATTTGGCATTGCGAGGTAGATTTCGCCAACAGCCAAAAGCGCTGGCCAGTGCTCGATAGTTGAAGTAAGCAATTTAAAGTAATTGCTAGTTTTCTTTTTGCCAGGTGCTAGTAGAAGCTGCCGCTTTTTTGACCCAGGCAGTAGAGATTCTGGTGCCTCTCCAACTCGCATCGCATCTGTGAGTCGAGAGAGCGCTTCCATTTCCGACTTAAGGCTTCTCTCTTGATGCGTAACGACAAACCGATGGTCGATTTGTCGTCGAAGCACCACGACACCATAATCATTAGTGTCCGGACGAACTAACAAAGCACCGACACTTACTTGATCCTCAGACATCCAAGGGGAGCAAAGGATGTACGGCTCGAAATTAGGGCCATGCTCTAGCGCGAGACCATAGAGTTCAAACTTACGTTGGGATATGGGAAAAACTAACATCTTCAATTTAGAAATTTTCCAGCGGAGTGCAGGAGATTCATATTAGGCTAATTAGGCCAAACGAGCTGTAAAATGCGTAGGAAGTCCTGATACTATTCAATATCAGCACGTTTATTGGCCAGAAGTACTGATATTGCGTCAGTTTTCAATGATTTGAACTCCGAAAAAACTACCGATATTAGCGATATCAACTAATCTCGGCCGAAATTCTTGAATCGGCTCGGATCAAGCTTGGTGTAGAGAACCGTGTGTTGAATGTTCTTATGCCCCATGTATGTCTGAATGGCACGAGTGTCGTTGCCCTTTGAAGCCAGCTGATAGCCCTTCGAATGGCTCAACACATGAGGGTGGACGGGAAATTTGATGCCGGCGTCTTTGCCGGCACGGACGACGATGTCGTGGAATGTGCGGGGCGAGATGGATGTATATTTCTGGGAGCTGAAAACGAAGGGCGAGTCAGGATTGTCTCGCTGTAGTGCACACAGCATTCTGATTTCATCACCCAAAAGATAGTGAACCGACGGATCGCAGTTTTTAAGCCCTCGCCACGTGAAATTTGGCGTCGTTGAAGTCAATCTGTTCCCAACGAAAATCACACAGCTCTGAGACTCGTAGAGAGTGCCTATAAGCGATTAGAATCATGAGATGGTCGCGGTCGCCATATCATCCGTAAGCTTTGGCTGCTTCGCGCAGGTCTTGGACTTCTGCCGGAGTTAAATATTCGCGTTTGCGGCGGTCAATATTTTTCGGTTTGTTGGGCGGCAAATTTTGCTGCTTGCGCGAAACCTGCTGAGTCGAAATGTTCTATTAGGGTTAATTGTGCAATATTAGTACTGTATATGGTGACAACTATTTTAGGCAAAAAATAATCGCCAAACAGAAATTGTGAAGATAGGAAAACTGTAAACCGCACTCTAATGTTGACGGCGATTAATTTTCGCGCGCCGCTGTGCACAACCGGCTTTTCTTACTCTCTTTGATCGCCGTCAACACTTAGAACTCAGTTCGTCCAGAGTGTGCGAATGTATGGAAAACACATCTTTATTGCGTCCAAAACTATGGAAAAAAACCAAAAACAATACGTACTCCCAGCGCCATGCAGAAAAGACATGCTATCCCTTCACACATAAATGCAAGCAGGGATATTTTTAGATTGAAAACCCGATTGCTTAACGCATACGCGAACCATGTACAGGGATACCAAAGGAGACAACACAAAGCGGTGAACTCAAGCGTCCAAAACCAATAATCAAAATGAAACTGCTGCTTAATAAGCCAACCGAAAAAATATGCCATGGAGATAGAAATTAGAATTGACCGTCGATACTTCTTTGACAAAATCTGAAATCTCTCAAACGACAGCTAAGTCGGAATTGGATGAGGTATTGAATATACCTCATTCAGCCGAGATTTAGAGGGCTAAGTTAGTAGGGCAGTCCAACACCTACGTCGCTCGGTGTCATAAACCGATGTCGTAATGTTTGTATTGAGATCAGTAACAGAATTGGTATTACCAACAGTATCGTACTCGAACTGGTTCGTCAGATTGAGATGACCTGTGCCGGTGTTGTAGTCAACAACCTGAGTCATTAAAGTCTCATTCGTCGTGTTGTAGGTGTTTTTGGTGACGATTTCGTTTCGTCCATCTCAGTCAAAAGCTGACCGCGCGCGTTGTATGTGAAAGTGACTGTTGGCGAAATGCGTTCGTCTATACAGCCTGAATACTCGTGTTTGCCGATGCAGCGATCGGTTCCCGATCTTTGCTACTCGCTAAAAGTGAAAATTACCCTAGACCCCACACGTTTTTATGCTCCACTGGATGGTGAACAGATTGCCGAGTGTTGGTTCGGATCCATAGGGGGTGACGCTGCCGTTGCCATCTTTGGGGATTGATGTTTACGAGACAGCTGTAAGAAGTAGGACTCTGAGTCAAAACGGTCGATTATGTTTGAGACGTCACTCTAGAACATCGATATTATATGTGGTGGCAACTATTTTAGGCAAAAATTGCCAAAAGAAAGTAAGTATTCGGATTACCAGTGCCGAATACTTACCAAGGAGAACGGAGCCAGGTTTTATATCCGACTTCGCTTTTCAAGGTTGCAGAAGGAGATCTTAATCTCCGTCCCTAATCTTAGATGCTAGAAGGAGTAGCACTTGCAACTCCTTCCATCATTGTCATCTCATCAACGAGGATCCATTTCAGGAATCCACTGCTCTTCGATATGGCCGACTAGGTAGGATGGAGTGGCTACATTAATGAACCAAAGTTTCCGCTGCTCAGGCGTTAACTCCCCATCGATACGCCACTCTTTTTCGCCATCCCAAAGGGTCCAGCTTTCTGCTTTTCCACTGAGCCACGCATTTGGATATCTGAGTGTCGGGAACACCTGAGCTTCTAATGGCACAGAGATATTTTCGACAACAAAGAAGATTTGCTTGTTCAGACCATAGCTTAGCGGAACAAATTGCCAGTAGTCATGTGCCCCAGCCATTATTCGTGCCAAGTCGTCCGGACGTGAGTCATAGAGATGATTGAAGACGCGTAGAAGATTGCCGTGCATTTGGGTCTTGTGCGCGTATTGAGCGTACGCCAAGCCTTTTGATGTCGGAATCTCAATAACGTCACCGATTTTTGGTCTCTTCATTTCTACTCCTTATAACTTATAACCAGCCTGACGCAGAAGTTGCAGGGCGCGTGCAACTTCTGCGTTGTAGATCGGGTTGTTCGGTGAGATGCTGTTGCGGATGTTCTCTAGGCTGCCTCCAGTTCTCGCGAGTCCATGATAATTCAGCAATGCTTGCTCAGCACCCTTGGCATTCATACGAGGAAGTTCCCCGAATTCTTCCAGCAACTCAGTATACTTTTGCGAACCTGGTCTAAATGCAGACGTCAGCCTTTTAGGCAAAGAATAAGATAAAGTGTATATGCCACAATGAAAATAGAGGAAGTCCTCACGCCTTTGCAGCGCAGGCGATTAAATTCACAATGAACAACGGCGGTGTTCAGTAAGTAATAAAACGCTATTTATTGTCCTGGGAGCTTCGGTAGAGTTCATAGGGCATTACTGGATAATCGGTTGGGATATCGATGTACTCATCTGTTTCGCCTCCCCAGATTAGCGCTTGTTCGTCGCAAAGCGCTCGGACTTCGGGGCACATGCGAGCCTGATGAAGATGACCAGCGGGATGGAACGAAGCTGAGACAGGGTCGTATTCTTCTAGCAACGTCGTTAAAGATCTACCAGCGTCGCTTTTTGACTTGGGCACCGTTCCTCCAGAGACCAGCACTCGACCATTGTTTAGGCATGTCATCGTGTAGAAGTCTCTTGGAATAATCATTGCTCCCACCACGCTTATCCGATTTAGCACAGGATCAAATAGTTCTACACCTTTGGAGCCGCTAGCTATCAACACTGTTCCGTCGAGAAGTAGGACTGCCTGACAATAATAACTTTTGAAATGTCTAGTGGGACCGTTTAAAATCGTGTTGCCATCTTTCGATGCCAACACTGTCCTAATCGCTTCATTTGAATTGTGTTGGATTAAGCCTCCTGGTACGAAGAACCTTCCATCTTTTAGTTGGACGACATCTGTATTCACCAGTTTTGCGAGAATTGCAGGTGGAGAGACTTTAGATGCTTTACTTAAGTCGGATTCTGGATTCTTACTTAGTATTGAGTGCGCAACTTGAGGAGAAACAATCTTGGTGGCATAACTAAGATACAGCGATGGAATAAGCCTTATGTCGTGAAAGATGTAGTTTGGAATACTACACAAGCTGAAGATAAGAGCAAATAGCAGAGCGATTACTCCCATTTCTTCGAAGATAATCTGTCTCATTCTTTTCATGATTTATAGTGTGGTTTCGCTCAGAAACGATACTAGTCAGCGAACATTGTATGAATTAAGTATAACTCGATTAGTCCTACTCAATGCATCTATTCGTGATTGAAGAGTGGTGTTGAGCCCAAGCAGGGCTCAACACCGTAGCTCACTTACTACAACTTGCTAGTTCTAGTAAAGTGGAAATCCTATACCCATATTATAAAGTGCACCTTTTCGAGCAGAGTTTAGCATGTACTGAACCATCGAGCTTCGATTGCTCCCAAACTGCCGATAGTGGTTTAGGGCGAACCGATTGTTTAGGCGATCTTCTACAGAATCAAGGTATGCGCCCGGTTTGTAGAGCTTATAGATATCAAAGGTCTCGTGGAGGTCGATAAACGAGTAAATGCTATCGTCATCGACAAAAAAGCCGTCTGAATATCTCATAGCGAGAGAACTTGTCCCAATAAGGTGTCGAGCTGCATTGCCAAAGAGATAGTTCTGCGGGGTTGTGAGAGCCGGATAAAAGAACGGTTTGTTCCTCTTCTTTATTGCCCCTATGTAAGCGTCTACATCGTCCGAGTATTTCAGACTAATAGGGTCTCCTGGAATCCAACCATTGTAGTTCCCGCGCGTCGGTAAAACGAAATTCACTGGTGAATAGTTTCCGGAACCATTGCCACCACCTTCACCGCGAGCTCCAACGTTACTTCCAGTACCTTCTGCTACCAGTCCAAGGGGATCTGTGCTGGTAAAAGGATTGTTGCTGACGTATGAGTAGATATTCAGATCATCGACGTAACCGAGTGGATCAGTCTGTAAGAATCGACCAATTGTTGGTGAATAGTACCGATTTTTGTAGTAATAGAGCCCGGTATCGCCGTCGTATCGCTGACCGGTAAACCCAAACGTAGTACCAGAAACGCCGACGGTTTCGCCGAACGTTCCATATAGATTTTTGCTCGTGACAGCACCTGCGCTGTTCGAGACACCGATAATAGAGCCCTGTGCATTGGCATGGTAATAGGTGACCACACCAGCACTTGTGACCTGGATAAGTGGCTCATCGAGACCATCGGTGTAAACGTAGCGATTCTGCAACGTGCCCGCGACTCCATCGTAGTCGGCAATTCGCTGCCAACCAGAATAGATATAGCGAGACGCTACCGTGCCACCACTTGTAGTGACAGACTTCTGCGCCTGGCGGTGGAAGCCGTCGTAGACATAAGCCACGCTCGTGCCAGTTTTGCTGGCAGAAGTGAGATGATCCTCGGTGTCATAACCGAAAGTCCACACACCATTGCCAGTCAAGCAAGCGTCGCCATTGTAACTATATGTGGTGCCACCTACTGACGGATATTCATTCACCGAAGTAGCCGTGCCGTAAGCGACACTACCAACAGTTGGCTGCCACTGGTAGCTGCCGTCTGTCACCGACTGTCCCGTGATCTCATGGTCAAGGTTGTAACCATAACCAAAAGCCACGTTTGAGCCAACAAAGTTGTGAACGATGTTGGTCAAGTCATTGATCACCGGCGAAGCATAGCTGTAGCCGACGCTTGCGCCGTTGTTGTAAGTAAGCGACGTGCGCCTGGATAGCTCGTCATATGCAAGAGCCGCTGCCGCTGTCGTTGACCCGTTCAAATAGATATTGCTTAAGCGATTGAGCGCGTCATAAGAACGAGTAACGTAGTAGCCGTCTGGATAGGTCAACTTCGTGACGTTGCCATTGCTGTCAAGTCCAAAAGTCACCTGCTTGCCGTCTGGATAGGACTCCTGATAGAAGCGCCCGGCGGTGTCATAGAGCTTTGAAAAAGCTCCAGACGATGGGTCACCTGACACTGTCAGCTTGGTTGCGCTCAGAAGCCTTCCAGCCAGGTCATAACCGAAGGTGACTGTCGGCTGACTGGCCGGCGCCTTCGTGCTCAGTCGATTCAGAACGTCGAACGTATTGACGATCTGATTGCCAGCGCGTGTCCTTGCGGTCAAGACGTTGCTATTGGCATCATATGAGACGTTCTGCTCGTAGGTAGTGTCCGCATAGATTGTTTGGTTAGGACGATCGAAACCATCGTAGTTGTACTGCGTCAAGGAACTGCGAGCATCCTGGACGGAGGCAAGCAAGTTATTTGGCGTATACAGCCTGGTGTCGCTGATGGTGCCAGTTGCATCTGTCGTCTGGTAGTTATTGTCCCTGACATCATAGCTGAACTGGGTTTCGCGATTCATGGCGTCGGTAACCGAAGCCAATCGATCTTTGCCGTCATACGCAAAATTTGTGACGTCGCCGGCCGGATCCGTGACCGTCAACTTTTTATCAGTGACCGAGTAAGTCCACGAAGTGATCTGGTAAGCGGGAGTAACACCAGTTTGCTGCTGCACATTGAGCAGATTGCTATTGGCGTCGTATGCCCGCGTTGTAAGATAGCCGAACGGAGTCGGAGCGGTCACTTGCGTTAGGCGCCGCTCAGTGTCATACATTGATGTCGTGATATTCGTATTTGGATCCGTGACCGAGTTGGTATTACCAGCAGCGTCATAGCCGAACTGCGTCGTCAAATTGAGATGACCGGTGCCGGTGCTGTAGTCGACGACTTGCTTCGTTAGAGTTTCGTTCGTTGTACTGTAGGTATTCTGAGTGACGATGCCGGTTTCGTCGGTTGCTGTCAGTACCTGACCGCGTGCGTTGTGTGTGAATGAGACCGTTGGCGTAACACCACCAATTAGGGGTCTTTGAATAGTGAGTAGATTTCCGAGCGTAGGATCGTAATTGTAAGTCGTGACCTGACTCTTGCCGTCAGTTGCAGTTTTTACCAATGCCCACGTCGGGTCGTAGGTGAAACTGTTTACGATATTTGCCAGTCCTGAACCCGGCTTTGCAACAGCTGTCAGACTCAAAACGTTGTTATTGCTGTCGTAGGTATAGAGCTTCTGATTTCCTTCAGGCAAAATCGACTGAGTGAGCCGATTAAGCCCGTCGTAGAAGTAATCAGTTTCATTGCCGGCCGCATCGATATCTCTGACAACCGCACCATTGCGATTGAAATATCGAACATGAGCATTGCCTAAAGGATCATCCTCCTCACCTCTGGAGCCTGCGAAGAAGTAGGTCCAGGTATGGTTTAGAGCGTCAGCCTGAGTCATGACACGACTCAGAGTATCGTAGACATTGGTGGCAAATGCCGTAGTTGGATTGGCCGGTTTGAAATACTTCGTCATTCGCCCCGGCTGGTCATATTGGTAGGTCAATGCCTGCAAGTTTGTGTCGGTGAATTTAGTTAAATTCCCGTTGATATCATACGCATAACTCACTGTTCGCGAGCCGTCAGTAACTGAAGTAAGTGCGCCGCTTGTGTATGCAAGAGTCAACGTTCTGCCCAAAGTTGTAATTGAGGTCAAGACACCAGAGGTATAGTTACACGTGACCGTCGCACCAGATGGGAAGGTCCATCCGGTGATTTGGCCACTGGCGTTGAAGGTCATTTTCAACTTCTGCGGCGTCATCAGCGTATAGAGACCACCGCTCAGCGATAGCGTGTTTGCGTTGTTTAGAGGAGGAGTGTAAGAGCCATCAGGCTGCAAGCAATAAATCTGCAAGCTGTCTGGCATCTCGATAACGACTGTATTGTTTACCGCATGATCTAGAAACCACTTACCAACCAATGCGGACATAGTAACCTTCGTTACCGGCATAGTTGTATCGGATAGGAGGTCTTGTAAAACGAACAAGGCAGCCACAGTAGCGACGCCCTGCAGTGCATACTGAGTGCCCATGGCAAGCAAGCCGTCACTGCTAACCCGGGCAGTGATATCATAGTTGTGAGTCCATCCTCTTCCTAAGCCGCTACTTTGATATTGATTCCGTGAGTTGTAAAATCGCTGGAAGCTTAGCCCATAAGGGAAACCCTGACTACCAACCTGAATATCGGATCGGTTATAGGTAAAATTGCCTGTAAAAGCATCGATGGGTTCGCCAAAGATGCTGCTCACATCTGCGTTAAGCGTTGGATTCAGTACACTAACTGACGCAGAAGCCTGAAGCTGCGCTGGGGTAACTGGCGTAGCACTAAATCCACCCTTGTATTCGGAGACCCAAGCTGCCATGCCTCCGCCTGGATAGATCGTAAAGAATCCCTGGAAGTTATAGCTTCCGATTGCCTGCGTCGGATTATTAGGCAGTACAGCACTTAGACCTTGATTGATGTAGGCTGTGGGCAGTTCCGCTGTAGTATAGCCACCTGCCACCAATACCGGTTCTACGGTGCCTGTGTAGTTTGAAGGTGTCGCCTCGTACATCAGTAAACTCGCAGTGTTTGCGACGTCTGCAATAACAACTGTAGATACGCCCTGTGCACCGGTTATTTGCGATACCGTTGCTGCTTCTAAGCTCGAAGCCTGCAAGCAGAAACTGTTGTAACTTCCGTAAACTAGACCGCTCGGTGCGTAAATGCTTGCATCGAATAGGATGTTAGTGTTGACACCGTCGGAACTTTGAACGATAGTGCCGAAGATATCCTCGATAAATAAGAACGTTCCCGTGATTTTATTTATAAGTTCCGCAACCCGACTCAATTGACCTGCATAATTGGACCAAATGAGGCAGAGCGCTTCACCATTGACATTTTCTGCGGTTGCAGCACCTCCAGCAGCCGAGTTCGCGGCGAGTTGAAGCTGATGGTAATCAGCAGAACCGCGACCACATGCTCCCCAAGTGCTCGTTATAACAGACTGCTCGCCTGTGTAAATTGAGGGTGCGTAGTTAGACGTTATGCCTGTTGCATTGTGCGTTAGAGTCAAAGTAGCAATACTGGAACCACCTGCCGGTTGGGCAGTACCGGTTTGCACAACGACACCATTCAAGTAAAGAATCGGCACGTTGCTTGCATTGAACCACAGACTCAACCTAACGTTAGCAAGGTTATCCGATGTAAAAGTCTGGTTGATGCCAGCAGCAGGCCAATCAATCTGATACGTTGACTGTAAGCGTTCGGCGAACACTAATTTGTTGCGTCTAACTCCACTACGTCCGGCATCAAGGCAGCCTGATCGGCAGATGAATCCTCGGTCAAACGTCTGATCACTGTTTTCAAATACGCGTAGGGATTGACGTGGTGCCTTCGACAAGACGCAATCAAAGTGGAAAGTACAGCGATCGTTTTGCCACCGGATTCGTGCCCCAGGAACATCCAATTTTTTCTTCCCAGTGCAATTGGACGAACGGCGTTTTCTGCAAGGTTGTTGTCGATCGTTAAGTCGCCATCGGTGACGAAAACCTTCAGAGCATTCCACTGATTGTCCGCATATTTGACGGCCTTTCCGAAATCGCTTCGCGGAAGACTGATTAGTAATTGCGAATCTAATTCGGCGCGGAGTTCATCCAGAATTGGCATAGACAGCCGCTGACGAGCTTCTAGGCGCTGCTCGGAGGTCGCAGATTTAAAGTCAGATTCGACTTTGTATAACTGCTGAATGAGCAGAAGAACTTTTCCGGCGCTGACTGGGGCATCTTGCAAACAGTGCTCGAATTTTCGCCGAGCATGTGCGAAACAAGCAACTTCAGTAACTCCGCCACCAACGAAGAGGCAATCGTAGCCAGCGAATGCATCTGCCTGCAAAAAACCTTTGAAATTTTCCAAATGTTCTAGCGGACCGTCTCGCCTTCGAGAAGCGGTGAATCTGAATAACACGTATGGATTCGCAGCATCACCTCGATAGACCCAAATACGACCGGTTCTACAGCGCTTTTTCAAGGCCTTGTCCATGACTCGCACGGGCGTGTCGTCGGTCCAAATCACTTTTGAATATTTGATTCGCTCAATCAAATATTCAAACAATGGTAGCAAAATTTTTGCGGTCGCTTTCATCCAGTCACACATCGTCGAACGACTCAATACAAGTCCCTGTCGACTCAAAATTCCTTCGAGACGATGAAGAGGCAGATGGTCAGCGTATTTGCTTGTGGCAATGTACGACAGCATTCCAGGTGCTGGCATACCTCGGTCAATGGGATATTCTGGCGCCTCTGCGATTTGAATTTGTCCTTCGCATGCGCGACACACATATTTTAGACGGATGTGTTCCCAGTAAAACGCGTGTCCAGGAGCGTAATCGAGCTGTAACGAGATTGTTCGTCCAGATATTTCGCGTTGAAAGGTGCACGCGGGCAAGCCTTTTCACACTCAGGCAGATCATGCAAGACCGGACGACGTGGCAACTCTTGTGGCTTTCTGCGCCCATGCCCACGTTTTTTGGTTTCAGGTTCGACAGGCGTTTTCTCTGCTTCATCAGGAAGTGTCGGCATTGCAGCGACTTTTGATGAAGCTTCTAAATCGCCCTGCTCAAGTGCTGCTTGAATGAAAAGACGTAGTTGGTCAGGGTCCAGAGCCTCAGAGCGACGACCGTATTTAGCGCGCATCTCGTCTCGATAGCGCTGCTCAAGAATCTGCAATCGCTCAAAAAAATCATTTCGCTCGGACGCAAGAAGTCTAATCAGCTTTTTGAGCTGTTCGGGATCGTCAGGGAGCTGTTTCGGGAGTTCAACCATGTAGATAATGATACTACATACGGTGCCCGAAGAACCATAAAAAAGATGCAAGGTTCAGCCGGCTTCGGGGGAGTCAGACTACCCCAAATATACACTTTGTCATTGAGTTCTCTCGAAACCCGCATTCACTCGTGGATTCAATGAAACATAATCTTTTTGATCAGACGCTCGAGCCTGAAAACGCTGATTTTCTGAAATAACGATCTTGACGCTTAATTGACGTCGGTTCAACACCACTTAACAGCATCATAAACTCGGTCGCCTCGACCTGAAATCCGGCCGCCGCAACCGGCAATTTGAACGTGCCCTTCTCAAGTCGCTTGTACCAGATGGCATATCCATCACGGTCCCAGTACAAAATCTTGATTTTTGTCTCCTCGCGATTTCTAAAAACGAAAAAATCACCAGAGAACGAATCATGTCCCATCGCATCCACCACGATTCCGGCTAACGAATCGAACGACCGGCGCATGTCGATAGGAGTCATGCACAGAAAGATTTTTGTGGTGCTTGAAATTGTTAGCATAGGGCATGCTCTGTAGCACGAATGACCATTGCTAGAGATGCAGCATCAGCCGCGACAGCCACTCTGATAAGAAAACCTTTCGGCGTAGCAATTTCAACACTAAAGACTCTAAAATTCTCCGGCTCAATTTTCTCGGCTACCACTTGAATCTGGCTGTTGTCAGCGATACTGACCTGTGCAAAATTGACTCGTTTCGGTTTTTTAGGGCGCAACTTCGGTTTCGCTTTCTGATCTGACCTTGGAATCTCGGACCGATTGTTGGAAACGAACTCATTGCTTTTCAAAATATTCTTTTGCCAAAAACGGAGCGTGTGCAAATTCAAGCTGTTTAGACGACAGAACTCCGGCAGGCTCAAGCCACTTTCCTTCAAGGCTTTTAAGTGCTCACGCCACAGGGCGTGTTTCTCTAAATCAAGTTTTCGCGTCGCCATTTCGATTTCCTCACCACGAGAAAATCTTGCACCATTTCATTCCAGTTTAAAAGTGTGCAATTCGCCGAACGCTTACCGTTGACTTGTATGACAGAGGAACGTCGCTGGTCCAAATAGTCGGCGTTTCACCAGCCGTTTCGTAAGGCAAGCTAGTCTGCAGTAGCGGTATTGTCGCAGGCACAATTGCTGCGCCTCCTAATATCTGGTCCATAGTAGCGGCTGGATTATTAGTTTTTATCCAGTTGGCCAGGTTTGTACTGTAAGTTTGCAGAAGGCTTCTAACATTCGCTCGATTCAGATTTTGCACATAGTTGCCACTCGGATCAATAGTGGCACCAGTCTCAGCTGCACTCATAAACGAGGTTTGGGTGTAGCCCAGAACAGTTTCCAGGTTAGCAATTGGCGCCGTCCAAGTGTGAGTTTTGCAACTTGGATCAAAGGAGTAGATAGTACCGCCAATAGTGCATTGCACCCAGACGTGACTCATTTGGACGCTATAGATTCCACCAGTTAGCCACCATTGAGCCGGAATATAGGCATCAAAGCAATAGTTCATTGCTTGTGTGCCGTCGGTCCCGCTGGTACCGAACCAGTTGTTGTATTGAGCAGGTTGCAGCTCAATGGTGCCAAGCACATAATTGGCGGTATATCCGGCTTGCCGTAAGAGCGCGATGAGCAAAGCACTCTGGTCGAATGAGTTACCAGAGCCATCTACCAGGCATCCCAAAGCACCTTTCTTCAAACCCCAGTAAGCCTGCCACGAGATATTGTCGTGGACAAACTGGTAGATTTTCTGCGGATCGTTTCTTAGTGCGCGTGCCAATTCAGCGATAGACTGAGGTCCCTGGACGGTATTGTTAGCGTCGATATGAGCCTGAGATGCCGTGGGAGGACCCGAGAGAACGATACCACCGTTAAAAATTTTGGTTGCATCGATTTTGAGAGCATCCTGCCGAGCCTTCGATGCAGCTGGTGTAATCGATTCACCAGGCCACAGTTTGTTTCCCGGATAATTACCGGGTATTGGGCGCGGACCATTAGTTGGAATCGGTGGCGGTACTGGTATCGGCGTTGGTGCTTGGGCCGTTGCAACTAAGGAAGAGGGGTTCATGCTCATTGATTGAGTCCCTTGATGTTGAGAAGTTAGAGTCGTATTTGTTTGAAGGTTCGAGTTCGGCCCGGCTACGTTCTCGGCTGGACGATGGTTTGGGTCTGTCATTTCACAAGCTTTCTGTTACGGTTCTTGTTTGATCAAAAGCCGAATTCCGCCTCAGCGGAATTCGGCCCAGCAGGTACGCTTACTAAACGCCTTTCAGCAGGCGCGGTTGAATGTTCGGTCCTTGGCGGAACCGTCCCTTCAACACCTTAGATGCGCACTATCGCGTTCATCGTATTTGGTGCGTATGTATACGTCGTCACGGTGCCTGGCGCTAGCGAAAAAATCTGCTCAAGTGCCTGGAAATAATGTCGCCCAATGACAGGCTGGTAGTTGAGCGTACCGGAAGCACGCGTGCCCGATACTGTGACCGACATATTGCTCAGAAGGGAACCAGTAAACGTAGTAATACTGTCTACGCCAAAGCCGACAGAGTAGTAGACGTTTGTAGTGGTGCCAAGACCATAAGCCTGCGCCTCAATCTGGAATGCTTCTGGATCATTACCGAAAAGCACACCAAAGCGGCCTACGCCTTCTGTCGTATTATTGTTTCTTGCTCGCGTGGTTGTGCTAGAAAAGCTCCAAGTACCAGGATCTAACGCGGTGCACTGACGAAACGCCCTGTTTTCATTATTAAAGACGCCTCTATCCGCCGCCGAGTCATTAACGAGTCCAGCTGTAGTATTACAGTAAACGTCACCGATGTATCGCAGCGTCGCGTTGCCCGCCGACGCAAGAAAACCTCCCTTCGAAGCCGGGGCAAGCGCAGCTGCAGATCCTGGAGTAGTTGGATTGGTCCAAGCGACTGCGGAGAGAGAAATAGTACCGCTTTGGGTGGGGTCGCTGGCGAAAATGCGATAGACATTGCCCGCTACCATCCCACTGAAACTCAGAGGAATAGCTGCTCCCAGCGAATCGTCCGTAAAGATGGTGCCAGTGCTGCTAAGAAGGGTAAGTAGGGAACTTGTTAGTGGCACGAGATAACCGGTATTTGCGCCTGTGATGTCTGCAGAAGGAATGGGATCAGTTGGTGACAGAGATAGCCTGAAGCCATTAGATACAAACGCGTTAGCAGCAACAACAACGTTGGTGCTTATGCGATTTCCAAGCGCATCATATTGAAATGATTGCGATGCGCCGGACTCAAAGAAGACATCAGTGACGCGGCCGAGCTTGTCCAAAACTACGGCAGATTGAATCGGAGAAGTCATTTTCATGTTCCTTCAGTCAGCTTGAAAAACCTCTCTCGCCCGAGTTTGAGAGGCAGGAAAGCCACCTTCCTCATTATGAGAAAGGTGGTCGTCAGGTATCACCGTTACCTTCGCTCGGGCTTTTAGGCAACGGGAGAAGGCTTCTTAAAAATGAAAACCTTCTCTCGTTGTCTAGCCGCGCGGTGTGAAGGAAGTCTGATTTGTGATCGATCCACCATAGTTTTGCTCTTGCGCCCGGTCTACCCGTTATGCAATTTGATTTTTTGACTGGTTGCCGAAGAACTTCGGCAACCAGTCATACGACTTCTGGTCGCTACAGGAAGCTCTCGGAGCAAGCTTTATAGTCTACAAGCATGATGTCGAATTTTTATATGCGTACGAGAGCATTCATTATGGCGTCCGCCTCTACAGCGACTGTGCCTGGGCCGCCTGGGTTTACTTGTTCCAGCGCCTGAAAGAAATGCCTGCCGATTGCGCTTTGATAGATGTAAGTGCTGGTGACATACAAGCTCGTCACCGTAGGGGACATGTCGTATGTAAATGAGCCGGTAAATGCAGTAGTGCTATCTACGCCGAACCCCAAATAGTAGAAGACGTTTACTGTGGTGCCGTAACCCAGTAGCTGTGTTTGAATCTGGAAGGCTTCCGGATCATTTCCAAAAAGCACTCCGAAGCGACCAACGCCCTCTATCGTATTATTGTCTCTTGGCCGGATCGTGGTGCCCGCATAGTTCCACGGGGCTGGGTCTGATGCAGTGCACTGACGGAGAACTCTGTTTTCGTTGTTGAAAACTCCTCGATCTTTTGCAGCGTCATTTACTTGACCAGCGGTGCTATTGCAGTATACGTCACCGATATACCGCATGGCAAAATTTCCTGCCGACGCAAGAAATCCACCAGGGGAAGCCTTCGCAAGTGCTGCTGCAGATCCCGGTGTTGTCGGATTAGTCAAAGCAACCGCAGAAAGAGAAATAGTTCCGCTTTGAGTGGGATCGGTGGCGAAGATGCGATAGACGTTGCCGGCTGCCATTCCGCTGAAGCTCAGTGGAATAGATGCTCCCAGCGAATCATTGGTAAAGATGCTTCCGCTGCTGCTAATTAATGTGAGTAGAGAGTTTGTTAGAGGCACAAGATAGCCGGAAGTTGCACCGACGATATCGGCTGCAGGCACCGGGTCAGTCGACGATAGTGACAGTCTAAAACCGTTTGCCACAAAAGCGTTAGCAGCAATAACGACATTGGTGCTAACGCGATTTCCAAGCGCATCATATTTAAATGATTGCGATGCGCCGGACTCAAAGAAAACATCAGTGACGCGGCCGAGTTTGTCCAAAACTACGGCAGATTGAATCGGAGAAGGCATTGTCATGTTCCTTTATTCGGTTTGAAAAAACTCTCTCGCCCGGGATTGAGAGGCAGCCAAAGGATACCCTCCTCCGAAGACGAGGGCGGTTCGCGGTCTATGCCGTTACCTTCACTCGGGATTTCAGGCAATGGGAGAAAGCTTTCTAAGCATGAAAGCCTTCCGTCGTTTTGTCTTGATAGCAGGGTTATGCACTCAGTTCTGCGAGCGCCAAATCGATGCGCATGGTGCCTGCACTGTCGATTTTGGCGCCGAGAATATGTAGCGCAACGTCGTTGTTTGGCTGCAGCGATTGGCTTAGTCCACCCAATCCAGCTCCTTTCTGATACAGATTGGAGTTGTGAATCAGTCCACGCTGTCCTTTTGCTGGCCCTTCCATAAGGTCGACAAAAATTCCGAACTTGGAAATGTTGACCGTTCGGCCCCGAAAGGTAGTTTTTGCCTCTGCAGCTGCAGCCAGCTCGTCGAGTACAGAGCGCTCAGCGGCGAGGGCGATTTCGCTTGCCCAGATTTTTGGAGCGCCAGCCGATCCGTGTACGAGAATTTTGACTTCAACTTCTTCGCCGAGGCGGAAGCTAGCCAGGCGTTTTTCTGGCTCCGTTCCTTTTATCTGCTTGATGTGCAACAGCGCGGTTTCCTTTCGACCGGGAAAGGACAGAATCGCTCCACGCAGTTTGTCCTGGTCGATAAAGGGACGATGTACGGTGCCGATCAAAATCTCACCATCTACGAGGCTTTGGACGGCGGTAGCTGTGTTGGTATTCTCGGTCGTCATTTGTACTTCTCCATTGATGCCGTGATACGACGTTTAAATCTTCAGACGTTGGATGCGTAAACCGGCTAAAACGTAGCCGACTTCACTTCGTCTTTTTGCCAGAGTGATTCGTTCACAACTTCACCGTCTTTTTTCAAGGCGATGAAATAACAAGGTCCCGAATACAAGTAGACAGCTTGCACGTATTCCTCATAAACGACATCGTCCGGAAACTCATGACGATGCAAGAAATAGGTGCTCGGGTCGGTCGACCCATCGAGGGCAGCAATGATAGTTGTGCGCTGCACAGGCAAGAAGATCATTCGAGAGAAATACTCGCTGCGATTATCTGGATAGATTCGCTCGCCCTTCTCTTCGACTTCAACAGTGTTGCTAAGCAGATCACGTGCCCAGGCGTTTAGTCCATAGTATTGATCCACGCAGATTTCCTTTTCGACGTTACGTTGATGCACGAAACACAGCTTGGCTTTGACTCACTAAATAGTGGTTGGTTCCTTTTGGGAAACCACTCCATTGGTTTCGACTGGCGGCGTTTTCTTGAACATCGCTGCAAGGCTGCTCATTACTCGGCCCATGGCTGCAGCGGTGACACCAATAACTGGTGCCGCATACTTCCATACAGTCGGACCGGCCCAAATTGCCATAACAACTTGAATCGAGCGGGCTGTGCCGTTTATAAGTCCCGCCAAAAATCCATTCCAGGAAGTAGTCAAAAGATGTAGCAACATGCCAGCGTCATTTATCTTCGACCAGTCGAGAACAGAGCTATAAGCTAGAACAGCTCCTTGACCACCAAGAACCAAGATCACGACAATAAGCACTTTTAACGATTCGAGAAATTGTCCCGAGACGTCTTGAGAAGGGGGACCTTGGGGACTTCCAGAAACAGATAGATTTTGCATTCACGCCTCCGCTTTTTAGGTGAGGAGATTCAGATTTTCCAACTCTGTGTCTCACCAGCAACCTGCCCGGTAGTTCTTTGTATAGAAATTTTCGTGATTTGTTTGGGTAGGGGATTGGGTCCGGGTTGATATTGGGAAGACGAGTTGGACATTCACCATACAAAATTCGATGGCACTAAAGATAGTGGCGAGCACTGAATGACCCATATATACTTCAAGTGTTTGGTTTCCAGAATTTGCGACTGGATAAGCTATTGCGGTCTTTTGTTGCCAAATCACACACGCATTTAACAGTCTGCAAACTAATCGCGAAGCTATGCATTATTTACGCTAGATCTCATAAAAAATTGTGTAGACTGCAGAAGATACCGCAATCGAAATTCGAAATCGTTGCTTCGAATAAGTTACTCGACGATTTCGAAACAAGCTCGCAGTCTATTTCACCACTCGAGCAGACCGGTTTTTCGTCCTTACTGCAGACCGGTTGTGGTTGCGCTAACTTCGACTGTTAGACTCTCTGCGACTTGGCGTTTTTATTGGAACCAGAATGAAGAGAAGACTGCTTTTGTTAATCCATTCGCTTTCATGGACGACATCCAGAACCGTCTGGCACCAGTCATAAACGCCCGCCTCGCCGGCGTTTGCAATGTGCTTATTTCGTCAAAATGATTCCTTGGTTCCGTGTTTCCTTTGTTTGATTCCGAACTGACTCTAATTGAAAACGCCGTAGCAAATCAAAAGTGCGCACCACGATGACGTTTTTATTCTGCGAGGCTTGAAAGTCGCCAATATTCCGACGCTTCGAAGTGTGCCTGGTCATTTCGAAAACCTTTGCGGATTTTTGACGTCCGATTTAGATACATAAAGTAATCTGCAAGGGGCTTTCAGATCAAACGAGTACATTTTATTCAGACCAATGCGAATCGCGCGAACTTTGCAACCCGTCAGCCTTTTAATGGTTTATTCGTATTCCTATATTTGAGCTTTTTACTTTCGGTGCTGTGCGAGTATGGATAGACCCAAAACAAAAGTAAAAATGAAAGTCCATCGATTTTTAAAGCGAGTATGCACTCGCTCAGAGCGTTGCTTTGATCTGCTGTCAGCTAGCATTCTTTTTGTATTACGCTTGTCGAAAGTCCCCAGTATTGTCGACCGATACAGTTGGGCGGATTTTGAAATGGTCTGCCACGCCAATTTCAAATACAAAAATGCATTACGGTAAAATTGATATGAATACGCTCCGCTGGTGATACTAGTGCCCCGCACAATAAACAAGGCTCTAAGCTATAATTCTCGGTTTTTTCAAGTTTCCATCACAAGTTTTAGCCGAGGCGATTGGGAGGTCTGTCGAATCGAAGGACATTGAAAGAATTGCCAGGTCGCTTAAGCGAAAACAGTCAAAGGGTGATGGTGCTGGAGCAGAATGAAAATTGCTGATGCAATGTGCTGGCTAAATGAGTTGTTCTCGCGTCACTCAGCAAACGTGTCAGCCGGAAATACGGTGACACCATTGCATTGTGAGTACTTCACGGAATGTGTAAACTCAAAGAAAACGCCTCGTTCTGACAACAGCTTGTCTTGCGGTATAGGCGTTGACAATAAAGCCCGTTTCACTAGCGCTTTCATCGAACGGTCGCTGGATTCGTTCCTGGTGCCATAAACTATTTCGACATGGATGGTCGAATCATTTTGTGTTGGTTTGAATTTGCATCTCACTCTTTTGTTGCCAAAGCTATTCAAGAATGCAGGATAGAATGGGTCGTTTTGAATTAACAACTTTAGTTTTTCAAGCCATGGCTCTAGTTTTCTGATTGCATCGAGTTCGCCTTGAGGGAGGTTGGGTTGTTGAATAAAGCGAAAACCAATTTCCTCCGCTCTTGCCGGACCAGCAAGGGCAATGGCCAGAACTAGACAGATGGATTGAGTAGTAACAGGTGAGAACATTGGTGAGTTGAAGGATAATTCTAGAGACACCATATTTGGTATCGAGCTTTAGTTCGTCTCATCGGAATACTCTTCTTGCCGGGAAGCCGATTTGTTTTTTATTTTGAGAGCGAAATATTTGCTCCATGCAATCTGCGCTTCCTTCGGCATAGCAAGCGATTCGAAAATGTAACCTTGCATAAGATAATTGCCCGCTATTTGACTGTCTAGCGGCGGAGTTACTTTCTGGAGGATACTTTCTTCCTTTTGAATAAGTTTGAGTGCCTCTGCTGGTCTGCCAGTCTCCCACAAGAAGCGGCCAAATCGATGACATGTTTCGGCAACCCTCGGATTCTCACCGCCTATCCCTTGTTCAAGGATCGGTATCGCTTCTCTGTAATACTTTTCAGCCTCGGCGAACCTTCCCAGTTTGTCGTAAAGCATGGCCATCGCTTCGTCGCCCATGCCAACCTGGTAGTAGGTGCTTCCGAATGCTTTGATATAGGCCGCTAGCTGTTGCTTCATATGTGCTTCGTATTTTGTATTGTCATTCCGCTTGTTGTCTAGTGTTAGTAGCTCTGACATAATGGCAAAAGATCGAGAGTCTCCCGGTTTAAAATTTTGAGCTACAGCATATGCTTTTTCAAAAAACGTCTCTGCGTCTGAATAATTTTTTGAGCTAAGCGCTTTCCGACCCATGACATAATTTTCGCGCCAAGTTACGGAGTCTGGTGAGACTGCTTCATCAGCGAGTGCACAAGGTGAGAATGACAGAATGGCAGCCACGACAAAAACCACTTTTTTCATAAGACCTCTGTACGTTAGTTCGATGGAAAATGTATAACGACCTTAGGCTATAGCTCCGATAGTCTATTACATTTGCGACGCACTGGAACTAGAAATTTGAGGACGTTCTGTGTCACACAATTGTTAGCTGGTAGGTCTATAACATTGTTGAAGATTGCTTTCGGAAAGACAGGTTATCCAGAATGGAAGCCAAAGATTGTCCCAAGCCTCGCGAGTTTGAAAGTCATCCAAAAGCTGGAGATTCACATTCACTCAGCTGTTCTATCGCGGAACAAATGATGCGCGACCGGCTGGAGAAAAAAACCGAAATCACGGCTAAGACTGATCAGCCGCACTTAGAGAAAATTCTGAGCGACCCAGCTAACCGTAGTGCTGTTGATTATGGACGGATCGCGAAGGAATCAGGGAATGGTCCGATTTTGATCGGGGATTCGCATCGTTCGTTCGCGACCAAGCAGGATTTTATCGCCAGTCTGCCAGAGCTAAAAAAAGCGGGCGTTCAGGAGGTTGATTTCGAGCTGTTGCCTTCTGCGATGCAGAAGCAGTTAGACAACTACGCCAGTCTGTTAATGAACCCTTCAGCTTCAAAGGAAAGCATCAGTACTGAGCGTAATAAGTTGGTTGATCACTTTCTCGGCATTTGGGATGGTGGCCCAAATCCACGACCGATGGCTGAGAAGCTCACAGATATGATCGATGGCACAATTCAAGCAGGATTGCGACCCGTGGGAATTGAGCCACCTGTGGAGCGAATGCAGCAAAGGAATGAGGGTCTAGACCTTTTTCACCAAGGACTAGAACACCTAACACCAGCGGATCAAGCATCTTTCGATAAATTTTGGAATCTGAGTACCAGTGACCAAGATGTCACCGCCAGTAAAAATCAGATGTTGAATGACTTACAGCGCAGTGGTTGGAGCACTGATCAAACAGACAAGTTCGGTCGGATACTTGAGCAAATGAAGGCAGGCGAACCGCCCCTCGATTTGGCTGGAATTAAGCTGCCATTGCCGGAACGCGGTCCTGTGATCGATGCGGTTAATGAGACTTTCGAGAGCAAGCTGTCGAACTGGCGAAATCAAAATTGGATGCAGGTAATTGAGAAACAAGTGCATGATGGAAAGAAGGTTGCTGTTTTTGGCGGCGGCGCACACTTCGGTCACGCCGAACAAGATGAGACCATTAGCCAATTACTTGAAAAGGTCGGCATCCAAAGCATTACCGTAATGAAAACTGGTGGGGATCTCGAGAGAATAAGGTCCGAGCGCAAAGCTGAGGCGGCGAAAGCTCATGAGCCGTTTGAAGAGCTGCCACCGGAGATGCACTCGGTCGCTTCTTCTAAAGCAAGACTTTCAGACAAGAAATTTGGTTACAGATTTGACTCTCATCATTCTCGGCAGGCCGATTTTGTAGTCCATCTACCAAACGACATTATGGAATAGCAGCATTGCGCAGGTAATTAATTGCAGCATCCAGTGCGACGTCGACGCTATTGCGAATGCTTTCAATAGTGGCGCGCGCGAAAATGTCTGGCTGTATTCCAACCCTTTGAGTTTGTCGACCATCGGGATACGTAATGGCGTCGCCAGTAAAACAGACTTGCAAACTACCTGGCAGAACGAAATTCGTCACCGTTCCATTTGCGCCTGCGCTTGGCTCGCCGATCAAACATGTGTCATTTGCTGCTTTAAAAAACATAGCCATCTTTTCAGCTTGACTGATTGTCCGACCGTCAATAAGCATTGCGGTCTTGCCGGAGTAATGAAAACCAGGCGACGGGAGCACATCCTGGAAAAATACTTCGACAGTAGGTTCTGAGTGGTCGTAGATGTAGTAATTCTGATGCGGACGATTCACGTAAGGTCGTATGAAGCGAACTGCCGGTACTCGTTTTATGCACAATCGTGATGCGATTTCGAACGTGCCACAGGGATAGCCCCGCATATCGAATATTAAACCAGCAGTATCGCTCAGTTCTTTAAACATCTCGTCGATCATGTTTGGACCTAACTGAGTCAAATCAACGTAACCTAGCCTGTCATCTAGCTTTTTGAACGGAGAGTTTACAGCATTGCTTGCAAGAATCGGCGGGCACCAATATCCTGGTTCTCTTCTCAACGCGATGGATCGTAACTCTCCCTTCGAATTTTCTATTGTGACATTGACCTCCGAATCGGCCTTGCCGACGAGTAATCGCTCACAAATGATTTCGTTCAAGGATTGAGGCGTCGACGCTGCGCAGATTTCCTTCAGAGCATCAGTTTTGGATTGCACTGGAATACTGTCAATGGCCACCAACATATCGCCGACACTCAGACTAGACTCGCTATCCAACACTTGGGTTATGATCGCCTGTGACTCGATGATGCGGCATGAGAAGTGTGGTGCAGCAAGGGCATAGGCATCAGTGACATGCTCGTAGACTGAAACGTGCGAATCATCCAAATGCGAAACCAATTTCTCTACAGCCCTAGTGTAATCTGCTGAATTAGTGCAATTTTCGAAGCTTTCGTACGAAGCATCAACGACCGTTTCCCAATCTTCAGTCATCAAATTTAAATAGGGAAAGAAGTATTTGATGATAGCCCAGATGCGAAATAGGCTGGAGAGCATCATCTCGGGTAAAGACCCATCGAGGTTCTCTGTTGAAACGAGCGTTGCATTGGACTCGACTACGTCTGGCGATGCAGCGTTCGATTCCTCAGGATCGTTCAACCAGGCTGCAATTGCCTCAAATAATTTTTGATCGTCTTGAAGCTTCGTTGAGCCAAATATTTTGTCTGGTTCGAACTGCGTCTTTCCTGATGAAAAGGAATAGTCTTCTAGTCTAAGCATGACTTTTAAATCGCCACCGCATTCTATGGTGGTCGAAGGGAAGTGCGAATCAACGAAAATGGCTCCTCGGGATACGATCGAAATTAGCTCGGCATCGTGCATCGCCAGCATCAGTGGCGTAATTGAAGTCTGGTAATCCACGAGCAAGCAAGGTTTGATGCTGCATGCGTCATCAGATTTGGAAAACGTTTCTGCTGATCTAGTGCTCCAGCCAGAATAGAAATAGCCCCAGTCGCCAATCTCAGTAGGATAGCCGGAAAAATATTTTGAGCGTCGGATTGGAGCTTGAACATCCTGACGACAGAAACACTCGTGGAGAAGCGTGTCGAATGAATTCAAACTGGATTCTGGATACGGATTGTAGCCGCGTAGATCAAAGATAAGTTTGGCATCAGTGATTGCTTTGAGGAGGCCCTTAAAAGTCTCAAGGTCAGGAGTGTCTGCGGCCAAGATAATAACCGCGCCATCGACGTGGACATACTCGGGAATTGCATCAGGTTCCGACTGTATGAGCGAAGACGATTCGAACGGCACATCCGAAGTGGAGAGCACGTGAGTGCTTGGGTCGGACAACTCCTCCAACATCATTTGCACGTTTTGCTGGTGCTCTGCTGCCGTGGCGTATAGCTCTGCTCTGCCCTTCGCGCGTGCAAATGCCGCAGCCCAATTTTCGTCTTTATCAGGAAGTCTTGGGTGAAAAAGACCGGCAGTCGCCCAGATCCTGCCGATTTCCAGAACACGGTCTTTAGTGGTCGAGGTTTTCGCTGAGACTTGCATTCGCAGGGTCTGCTTTTATGAATAGAAGGAATTGACAAGTCACTTCTGACATGCTCTTGGAACAGTTTAATTCATTTGGCTCGCTAGCAGCCATTCAGTCAAGGCAAACGGTCAACGCTAAACGCTAAACTTTAAACTTTAAAACGCTAATTGCTCATAACTGATAACTCATCGCTTAAATCTCAAACGCTCATCGCTCATCTCATGAGAATTTAGTTGCGTCTTTTCTTGAATTAATGCACTATTGGGTCTTGTCAAGCGAGGGTCTGTTTATGTTGTTCAAGCCTGGCTCATTCTTGCAAAGCCTTTTCGCGCCCTCTAAGAAGTCTTCTGCTCGGTCAGTGCCTGGCGATCTCGAAGATTCAAAAAACAAAGATTTAGATGTAGTTTCCAATCCAGATTCGTCAGAAGAAGACTGGTTAAGAGCTGTTCATGGCGTCGAGCTGCAGAGTCAGAATGCGCAATGTATCAGAGACAATGATGCAAGCTCGTCAAAATGGGATTCGCTTAGCAAAAACATCGACAGATTGGCCTTAAGGGCTGTTTCGCTTGTAGCCCTTGCAGGAATCGGTGCCTTCATTGCAGTCACGTTGCAGGAACACTTCATACCAAAGCATGTTGATAGTCCCTGGGACCACATGGTGCCGTTAAAGGAACGAATGGGTACAAGCGACCCTAACGTATTTCGAGACAAAATCATCGCGAACTGGGAGCCCATAAAAGGCTCTAAGAAAGGCTACACGGTCGTCAACTTTGATATCAGAGGCGACGGTTCGTTCAAAAATTTCAAGGTCGAGTCGTCGGATACGACGCTCTCACAACAGCAAAGAGCTGTCGCTGCCGTCTTAACGTCGGGGCCTTTCTTTTGTCGAACAGAGAGGACAGATAAATCTGCGTCTGCCAAAGTCTATTTTGATAACGGCACGATTTCAGTGGAGACCTTCTTCCCTCGGATTTATCATGGCTTGGACTCTGTGGACACTACAGATATGAAACTCGGCTATCCACCGAAATCCAAACCCAAGCATGGAGATCACGACAAATTGGAAATTATTGACGAAAACTGACACTTCGCTAAGAAGCGCGCGGGTATGCCTTGTCGTATTGACTCAGGGCGTCTCGAACATTACCAACGAACTCGAGGCGTCCTTTTCTCAACCATGCTGCTCGCCCACACAATGCGGCGACTGATTGCATGTCGTTGCTCACATAAATGACAGTGCGACCGCTTTTAGCCACTTCTTGTATGCGCTGTAGGCATCGCGCCTGAAACTCAGAATCGCCAACCGACAGCACTTCATCTACAAGCAAAATATCTGAACTTAAGTGGGCAGCAACCGCGAACGCGAGGCGCACGTACATGCCTGATGAATAGTGTTTGACAGGAGTGTCGAGAAATTTTTCTACTCCAGCAAATTCAACCATTGCATCAAATTGACTGCTGATTTGTTGTCTGCTCATTCCAAGCAAAGTGCCATTGAGAAAAATGTTTTCTCGCCCTGTGAGTTCGGGGTGAAACCCAGTGCCAACTTCAAGCAAGCTGCCAACGCGACCATACAAATCCACTGAGCCAGATGAAGGTTCGGTGATGCGTGAGATGATTTTTAGCAGCGTGCTTTTGCCACTACCATTGGCGCCAATGAGACCAAATATTTCGCCGACTCTAACATCGAAAGTAATTTCTTTTACCGCCCAGAATATTTCCTTTTGATTGGCGCGCCACGGATTGCTTAACCAGTGGAGTAAGGCTTCAGCACTGGTTGCGTGTTGTACAGAATTGATAGGGATGTTGTACGCCTTCGACAATCCGCGAATTGAAAGTGCGATTTCTTTAGATGACATCAGCGAACTTCCTTTCTAAGTGTCTGAACGAAATCAACCCAATGACAAAAGTAGCAAAACAAAAAATCGAGCTGTATAAAACCAGCGGCAATGGCAATTGACCAACGCCTAATACTGATAGACGAAACCCTTCAAGAAGAGCGGATAAAGGATTGAGACAGAAAAATAGAGACCAGCGCGCTGGCACTCTTGTTAGCGCATCGGCAAGGGTAAAACCGACTGGGCTGGCATAGAACAACAACTGAAGTGCTACGGGCAAAATGTGTTGAACATCACGATAAGACACCATCAGAGCGCCTGCTTGCAGACCTACGCCCGTAGCTAGAAGCACAGTCAAAAAAGACCAGAATGGCAAGGCTATCAATTGTGACGTCAGCGGTACCCCGCAAAAGAGCATGATTAAAATAAGCAAGGTTAGCGAAAGAAAGAAATCTATGCAGCTGGATAAAACTGCAGACAGGGGCAAATAGATGCGAGGGAAATAAATTTTGGAAATCAAATGTGAGTTGGAAACCAGCGAGTTACTTGATTTTGTTAACACCGTGCTGAATAGGTTCCAGCCCATCAAACTGCAGTAAGAGACGACGAAGTACGGTATTCCAGCAGGTGCAGAAAGTCTGGCAACCTGGTGAAAGACTACTGAAAAAACGGCTGCACCCATCAGAGGTTGCAGAAGGACCCAAACAGCGCCCAGGTATGTTTGACGATATCTAACTTTGATATCGCGCCAGGCTAAACTCAAGAGAAGATCGCGGAAAGCCCAGAGTTCGCCTGGGTCTATGAAGCTCAAGCCCGAGCTCGGTTTAATAGTGAATAGTGGCTCGCGCTTGCGAGAAGATAGTAGTGCGATATTTGTGCCTAATGCCTGCAATTTGCCCTACACCACTTACGTAGTACTTGTCTATATCGAAAAGGCTCTTGCGATGCGCTTTTAAATGATAGAATAGCGCGTTTTTACAAATTCTAAACGAATTTATTTCCCACATTTGTCGCATTTTGATGGCCGCGTCAGGCGCATACGTGATCGAACTGACCCGCGTGAAGTATCAAAGACAATACTAGGCTAGCAAGAAAGTCTCGTGGTGATGCACCGTATTTAGTATCAGGATTCTCGTTTCTGTATAGCGCTAGTCAGTTGCCATTCAGTTTGCAGCATGCCAAACACAACATCATCCACCCATTTTTCTTTAAACCAGAGGCTTTGAACAAAGTGTGCTTCCTGTCGCAACCCTAATCGTTTCATTAGAGTCATCGACGGTAGATTAAGCGGATCTACGGAAGCAAACACTCGATGCTTGCGAAGGTCAACAAAGAGCATGTTGAGAACGGCATTGAGAGCTTCAGTGGCATAGCCGTTACCTTGCCGCTCTGGTGCTAGGCTTATTCCAATTTCTGCCAGGCGGCGATCATCTTCTAGAATGTGAATGCCGCAGTCACCGATCAGGCTTCCATCATTCTCGAGCACTATCGCAATTTGATACCAACCAGTTGTATCGAATTCTTTTTTCGATATTGTATCGATGAATGATTCTACTTCTTGCACCGACTTTGGCTCCCAGGACTGATATTGGCAAATCTCCGGATGCGACCGATATGCAAACATTGGTGCGGCATCCTCGGATACTAGATTGCGAAGCAACAGCTTATCAGTTTGAATTTCCTGAAACATTTTGCCACTACCTGTGGGTCTTACTTCGGCCACTTTACTGGGAATCTATCCTTGCCATGATGGCATAATACTTGCCCCAGGCACTCTGAGCTTCTTTTGGTTTGTTCAAAGATTCCATAATATTTGCCTGCATCATAAGATTACCCGCGAGTTTCTGATCGCAATGAGCTCCGGATTTTTGGATAACGGCTTCTTCTTTTCGAATGGTTTGCAGCGCTTCGGCTGGTTTGCCCATCTGCCACTGGGCAACCCCACAATAGTGATACATCTCGGCTAGCTTCAAATTGGCATTACCGAAATTCTGCTCGGTAATCGCAATTGCAGCTTTATAGTGCTGCTCTGCCTCTACGGGCTTGCCGAGATCAAGGTATTCAGTTGCTAGACCTGCATCCATCATCCCTACCTGGCAGTAATTCGCTCCAAACGCCCTGACGTATGCATCTCGTTGCTCTAACAAGTGAGCGACGAACTTAGCGCGATCGTTGATTTTACCGTCAATGATCATCAGTTCTGACGATGTGGCTGCTAGCCGAGAATCTCCAGCCTTAAAATTTTGCGCTATTCCTTTTGCTTTTTCTAGGCACTTTGTGGCGCCAGAATAGTCCCTGGCGTCGATTGCATTGCGGCCCTTAGCGTAACTATCTTGCCAGCTTGCACTTTCTTCCGAAAAGGTTTCCCCAGCAACTGCGCTGGATGAAAATAGCATGTAGGCGATAGTCGCGAAAAAAACTTTTTTCATAAAACCTCTTGTGGCGTGGGTAGGTAAGAAAGTACAACAGTTTATCGGCTACTAGAGATTTTTTCTTTGGTCAAAATAAGTGTTTAACGTTTGTCCTAAATGCGGCGAATATAGCGATGAAAAACTAATTTCGTCCGACGGTGGTTTTGCCATTTGCCAGACGTGCAAACACGAACATCCCTTTCTTCGCTTACCGCTTTTGATTATTACTGGCGCCAGTGGTACGGGCAAAAGCACTGTCGCCCTTAAACTTGTCGCCGAACAGTCGGCAGTCATTTGTCTGGACCGCGACATTCTCTGGAGAGGTGGAATTCACTATCTGGCTTTGGTCTGCAATGAAGTCGAATTGACAAGGCGCTTGAAGGCGCGGCCTGCCTGGCGAAAATCAGGCACTGAAGCAGTGCTTGAAGGAATGACCAAATTCAATCAATGGTTGATTGATAATGCCACAAAATCTGCTCCGCCAATGGCTCTGTTAGACACCAGTGAACTTTCGCTAGACGAAAGTGTGGATGCAACCAAGAAGTGGTTTAGTTCGCTTATGGCGCCTTCGCTGTAGGTGCCCAAGAATATCAGTCATTAGCAATTAGTTGCGCACTGGGTATAAATCAAGAGCCACAAGGCTTTGCCATCGATGACGCATTCAAATCGCGAAGATAAACAAGTAATTCCCGAACTCTGCCAGCAGTGTGGCTTAAGTAAACGCACCTCTGGGTCGATGACTTCTTGGATTTTCAATGCTCAGTTGTGCTCGTGTGAGGGTTCATACGAGGGGAATCTTGACGGTGAAGGAGGTGATTCTGAGCCGCCGCAGATTATTTTAAACGAGCGATACGCCATCAAAAATTTCATCGGACAGGGTGGAATCAGCAATGTTTATAAAGCTGTCGACATTGAAACGAACAAAGTCGTGGCGATCAAAATGGTTCGTCCAGAATTTGGCAAGGAAGAACTTGCTATAAAACGCTTGCTTCAAGAAGCCGAAATGGCGACAAGGCTTATTCATCGCAATCTGATAACAGTTTGGGGCTACGGGCAGGACAGGTCTGGTCTGCCTTACATAGTTATGGACTTTATCTCCGGAGACACTCTGGAGGTGTTTCTTAAGAATCGCAGACACCAACTGAGTCAGCAGGAAATTCTCAGAGTATTCATGCAAATTGGGCAGGGACTGAAATGTGCGCATGCGCACGGAATTATCCATCGCGATTTAAAACCGAGCAACATTATCATCGAGATGCTGCCATCTGGCGTTGCGACTGCAAAGATTATCGACTTTGGCTTTTCGAAGTTGACTCGATCTTCAAATGACGATGCGCGCCTTACCCAAACCGGCGAAGCTTTTGGCAGTCCCGCGTATATGAGTCCAGAGCACTGTCTGGGACAGGAACTTGACCCGCGGTCTGATATTTATTCCTTCGGCTGTGTGATGTACGAAATTCTGACCGGGCGAGCGCCGCTTAGCGGCAAGAATGTTTTAGCGACGATTGCCAATCAGGTCTCAGCCCAGCCGTCGCTTCCTAAAGACTATAATTCGGAGATTTCAGAAAGTTTGCAGAATGTCGTGATGCGATGTTTGTGTAAAGAACCGGTCCGCAGATATCAGAATGTGAGCGACTTGCTTGATGACCTTCAACGCGTGAAGGTTGGGCAGGTGGTTGAGGCCACCGGTGGAGCGAAAAGGGCTAAGCGAGAAATCAATCGGAGCCTCGGCGTACCAAGCGATAAAAGAGGCTGGTTGATAGGATTTAGTCTGCTGGTCGCAGTGATTTTTGTTTGCGAGATTTTTGGCGCCGTCTTCATGCTCAAGAAAAGTCAGCCCAGCGACGCAACTGCAACGAACACCGCTCCAGTCCCCAGTACCGTCAAAAATTCCGCTTCGCAGCTACCATCTCGACCAGAGCCCGTATCGACGGCATCAGAGAAGACTCCCAATCCAAATCGAATTCGTGCGCAAAAAGTTCAGTCTAAGGCTAAAATTGATAAGCCTAAGGCTTCCGGCTGGGACGAATTGAGGAATTTAAGAGAATTTAAGTGAACAAGCTATTCTGGAGTATGGCAATAGCTGTTTTGACATTTGAAAGCGCGCACGCTTCGCCATCTTCCGATGCAGAACATATGCTCAATCATTCTCGTTTTGTTGATAGTGAACATCCATGCAGAGTTTCGCTTGGTCAAGATAAAAAGCAGGCAGGAGTGACCTTGTTCGCACAGCATGAATCACGTGATCAAGACTGCAAAATTACCGCGTTACTGATTACAAAGGAATTGTCCAAACATTATCCTGACTTGCAATTGACCAGAGTTTCATTTTTTGATGAGAGTGCACAGGGCAATAGCCGCTTTATAATTGTTGGCAAAAACCAGGTGCAAATGGTTGACTCCGGACAAAAAGTGCAAAACGTATTGGCAAAGTTAAAAGTGGTGCATCAGAATTTTTCGAGCGATAGTCCTCAATTGAAACGCGTTTCTGCGCGTGCGTCTACCTCTCTAACTGTCTCGGCGTCGGGTTCTGCCCAGGCCAATCAAGATATCTACTACAACTTGATTCGAGCGAGAGGTCAAACTGTGCTTGCTCAAAATACTGTGCACGTCAGCGCCAAGAGTTCGGAGTGGGTGCCGACTGCGGTAGCGGTTCAGCATGGACAGATGATGTGGGTTGACATCAAGGATGATATCGGTTCATCCGTTGTCGCAGGTGATAGTGCAAAAAATATATTGCCAAATCAACCTGGCGGTGCTCTTTTAGCGAAGATATCAGAAGAGGGAGGAATGTTTGTAGTCGAAAAGTCAACTGCTCCAATTTTCGCTCCCGAAAATGGGCAAATATTTTTGCTAATCAATCACAGCATTGCGGAAGAACAACAAATCAATGGTGGAAAGTCCGTGCGTATCCTGATATCTCATTAAAAAAGGCAAGAACGTGAGCTCGGAAGAGATAGCCCAGTTACAAGAAGAAGTCAAAAAACTGCGTAAAGAGTTATCCAACGCGAAGTCGCAATTGACACACAATCAGATGCAGATTCGCGCTGTTATCAACGCTACTCCCGTTGGATTATTTATAACAGGAGCCAAAGGCAAAATAGAGGCCAGTAACCCCTACAGTTTGGGGCTGTTTCGATGCGGCTATCAAGATTTAATCGACCGCGACATTCGAGAATTGCTAAAAAGCACTGAAATCACTGAAATCTTTGAGTCAGAATTGAATTTCGAAGATTGTCACAGAGAAGCGCTTACTGCGACAAAATTTGATGGTGAGACGTTTGCGGCAGAAATTGCGCTCAAACCGTTTTTAGGGGTGCGTGGAATCAAATATGTTGTGATAGTCGAAGATGTGAGTGCGCGGCAACGTGCGCAAGACTCTCGGGATGAAATTTTAGGCATGTTATCTCACGAATTTCGCTCACCTCTTACAGGCATAAATATGTCAGCCGACGTCCTAGAAGAGATTTTTCAGCAAACTGCTGCAATGAGATTGGAAGAAGTGAATCCGGTCCTGATGCAGCCACTTCAGAATGTCAAACAATCTTCTTCGCGAATGCTCGAAGTGGTCAATAAACTTCTTGACCTTGAAGAATTACAATCTAACTTCAATCTTCACTTCGAAACGGTTTGGCTTAACCTGGCTGTTGACCGTGCTCTTCAGGAAGTCGAACCATTTGCGCACTCAAAAAAAATTGTGCTGGAAAAAAAGCAAATGGTTTGCAGAATTATCGCCGATCAAAATCGATTGGTGCAATTGTTGGTTAATCTATTATCGAACGCGATTAGATTTTCTCCGGGGAGAAGCACAGTTGAAATCGCGACTCAGAACTTCGGCAACGATATATTAATCGCGGTAACCGATTCTGGACCGGGAGTACCAGAAGACCGTAAAACAGACATTTTTAAAAAATGGAAGCAAAACCCAGAAAAGTCTGCTCCATTAGTTAAATCCCTCGGTCCAGGCTTAGGGCTGCCAATTTGCAAAGCGATAGTTGAAGGTCATGGTGGCACTATCGGTGTCCGAAGTAGAGAAAGCGGCGGTAGCATTTTCTGGGTGAAGTTGCCAGTCAGACTCGAGCAAGAGTAGTTCCAGAGCTATTTTGCGATTTGCTTACGCCAATTTGAGAATTTTCAGTTAGAGTCTGACACTCAGCGCTCATTTTGCAATTTACAGTATAAGTTTTGATGGTCGGCGCCGTCGATAAATCTCGGAATATCAGAGTTCTGATCGTCTGTTCTCTGTTGCAAACCCCCAATATTACACGCATGAACGCTTTCGCTCATCCGAAAAATTCCGGTACAGAGTTAAAATCGTCTTCGCTTATCCGAGAAAATGTCTATATTGAGTATTGTCTGCGCCACTGACACTGGCAATCTCATGACATGACTGTTATTTCTGCTTCTTGTGGAATTACGAGGCTCGCGGCACCCACTATCGCAGCGTCAGCTTCTAATTCAGCGGTCACTACCGGGCAGGTCGCCGGACCCGGCATGGCACGCTCTTTTAACACTGCGATTGCTGGCTTGAGTAGCCGCCCTTTAAGCGCCGCCAATCCACCGCCAATAATAATGAGGTCGGGATCAAGGGCGTTAGCTAGAGTGACCAGCCCGAATCCCAGGTGCTTGCCTATTAGTTCAATTGCCTTTGCGCCAGGCCCGTCAGGATTTCGGTCGGCGTCGGCAACGACGTCATAGCCGCTTAGATCCTCGCTGTCGTGACCACTCAGTTCGCGCCAGATATTCACAAGGGCAGGCCCGCTGCAATATGCCTCCAACGTGCCTTTTGTGCCTCCAAGATCGACACGAGCATTATCGTCCATTGAAACCAGAATATGCCCCAACTCACCACCAGACCAATGCGACCCGCGCACAACTTTGCCATCAATTATGATTGCGCCACCAACGCCGGTGCCAAGGGCGAGAAACACAACACTTGCATTACGCAGATGGCGGGCGGCTCCAAATCGGGATTCACCAAGACCTAATACGTTCACATCGTTATCGACTTTTGTCGGCAACCCAAGCTCGCGTTCAAACGCTTCAGTTATTCGTTGTCCTTTCCATCCAGGCAAAACTTCGGTGGCTGAAAAAACGAGCCCTTTGTCTGCATCAATCTGACCACCGGCACCAATTCCTATTGCCTTTACCGGCCTGGTCGATGTGGCGATGATTTGTCGCGCCAGTGCGATTGCATTGGCAAGAATCTGCGAACCGCCCGCCCTGACAGGAGTTGGCACTTCTCTTCGACTAGAGACCCTTCCTTGTTCGTCTACAAGTCCTCCTGCGATTTTCGTTCCACCAATATCAATACCGCAATAGCAATGGGTCACAGATACAGCCTCCAGGCAATTTTGTCGATTCGAGTATCGCCAACACCCTTAACACCGTCATGACATACAGAGTCCTTGGCTATTTATCCTGTCAGCCAGTATGATAGTGCCTGACAGAGCTGGCTGCGGGTAATTAATGAATTCTGATTCTGAATCAAGAAGAAAAAGAAAGCGAGCAGATCTAGCCGCAGATTTTGACTCAGCTGATGATTCAGATGATGTCCAGGTCCCTGAAGAAGAAGTAGAAGATGACGATTTTGAACAACCTGTCAGAGTAAAGAAAAAGAAGCGTCGCAAGAAAGCAGTTTCCGATGACGCAGAAGGCTATGACAGTTCAATAAACGCGTCGCTCTTCTGGTTCCTCACGTTTCTTGCAATTTTTCTTGCGCAAGTTCCTTATGTCAGCGTCTTATTTACGCCAATAACGCAATTCACCACCCTGGTGCATGAGCTGGGTCACGCGGTCGTCTGTGTTCTCACAGGTGGACAAGTAGGCGGTTTGACGATTGTCAGCGATGGTTCAGGACACGGTGGAGTCACTTATACGCGCGGTGGCATACCGTTTTTCTACACCCAGGCCGGATATCTAGGCACCGCATTTTTTGGCAGCACGCTTATCTACCTAGGGCAGTATCCGAATTTATCGAAGAATCTTTTGATCTGGCTAGGTATAGGTATGGGGATCGCTTCCATTTCTCTGATTGGTGGCAACATCTTATATACCGGTCTTGCAGGCGTTGGTAGCTTTTTCTGGGCCGCAGCCATGAGTGTTTTCCTCGTTCTGTCGGGAATGAAATTGAAGTCTTACCAGGCTAATTTACTATTGCTGTTTCTGGCGACGCAAACGGCATTGAACAGTTTTACCGGTGTGTTTTATTTAGTGCAGCTTTATTTGCACATGGTGCCATCTCATGGCGCATGGTCTGACGCGTCAAATATGTCGAAGATGTTTCCCTTTTTACCAGCAACTTTCTGGAGTTTGTTCTGGTGCTTTTGCTCCGTCATAATGCTGACATTTAGCATTTGGCACACATATGGAAAACGTCTGTTCCAAGCCGCACCAAAAAAGAAGAAATCGAAAAAGCGACGCAAAAGAGTCGTTGAAGATGAGTTTTGATGAGTTCAGCTGATCGACAACAATTCTGCAGGTTCGAGACCATAGAGCACCCGCGTTTTCGCCACTTCTTCGGTGGGACTGCTGCCAAACATTCTCTTAAACTCGCGACTGAACTGCGAGAGGCTGTTGTAGCCGACTTTCTCTGAGGCTTCTGAAGCATTCATGCCATCTTGCACCATGAACAATTTTGCTTTGTGCAGACGTAGCGATTTCACATATTGAATCGGCGAAGTTGTTGTCAGTTCTTTGAAATACTGATGGAATGTTGTCGCACTGACATTTAACGATCGCGCCAGGTCTTCGACATTCAAATCACTGGCGTATTTTTCGTGAATCAAATCTATTACGCTGTTCATATCGCTTAGATGATTGTGTCGCGTTGCAAGCGCATAGAGTGCGCCGCCATGCGGACCTTGCAGCACACGATAATAAATTTCCCGCAGCAAATATGGTCCAAGAACACTTGCTTCAACGATTGACTGCGAAGCGCCTTCGCTTGCTGGAGCAAGAATATTCATCAAGCGGCTGAGACAGTCAAGAATTTCTGGTGTAAGCGGAGTGGCATAACAAGCCTCAATCGCGCGTTCTCGGCTGGGTTTCATGTCGACTTGCAGCACCATTTCTCTAAGAATACTGAGTTCTAGATTGATCGTTATCGAAACTAGCGGATTTTCTTTGCTACCGAGAGTCTCGCATTCAAATTGCATAGGAATGGCTGAAACAAAATAGTTATCTGCATCGTAAGTACAGACTCGATCACCGATGTAGCCTCTTTTGCGACCCTGCAGGATGATCACAATGCCGGGATTGTAGAGAACCGGTTTCCGCGCAGACGTCGTCTCGGCTCTGCCAACTCGTACTTGCGGCATCACTGTGGTGCGCAGGCTGGGTGTCGTTGTGATTCTCATCACATTGTTTATAAGCGATTGCATAATGTCTTTTTTCATAAAATCTAGTATAGCGCCTGCCCGGTTCAATCTGGGGCTTCTGCCGGAGGATTAGGCAAACTTTCCGTTGGTTTTGACATATTCAAAACGTCCCCTCGGAGTTTTAATAAAGGACATCGATTGCACAAAAAGAGGCGGCACGCACATTGTCGCTGGCATCGCATTGATTGAAATTGAAGGAGCGCGAAATGAAGAAGAGAAAATTAGGCAATCTGGAAGTGTCGGAACTTGGTTTTGGTTGCATGGGCATGAGCTTCGGCTTTGGTCCTGCCGGTGACAAAAAAGAAATGATTGGCATACTGAGAGCGGCTGTAGAAAGAGGCATTACTTTTTTCGACACAGCAGAAATCTACGGACCATATACCAATGAAGAGCTAGTCGGCGAGGCTCTTGGCCCAGTTCGCGACCAGGTTGTGATTGCCACTAAATTTGGTTTTGATATCAAAGAAGGCGCATTACTTTCAGACCTGAACAGTAAACCAGAGCACATCAAAAGAGCTGTTGATGGCTCGCTTAAGAGATTGAAGATTGATGTTATTGATTTGCTTTATCAGCATCGTGTTGATGATAAGGTGCCGATTGAAGACGTTGCTGGTGTGGTCAAAGAATTGATTAAAGAAGGCAAGGTCAAGCATTTTGGACTGTCTGAAGCGTCTGCAGCAACCGTTCGCCGTGCGCACGCAGTGCAGGCTGTAACAGCTGTGCAAAACGAATATTCGTTGTGGTTTCGCCGACCAGAACTCGAGTTGATTCCTATGCTCGAAGAATTGAACATTGGTCTGGTTCCCTACAGTCCCTTGGGTAAGGGGTATTTGACAGGTAAGATTGACGAAAACTTCAAATTCACGGAAAAGGATTTCAGAACTATGAGTCCTCGATTTGCCCCCGAAGCAATCAAGGCGAATCAAGGCTTGATCGGTTTACTCAATGAAATTGCTCAAAAGAAAGATGCCACGCCAGCGCAAATAGCTCTTGCTTGGCTGTTGGCTAAAAAGCCCTATCTTTCACCAATTCCTGGCACGACCAAAATGTCGCGCATGGAAGAAAATGCTGCTGCCGCGGACATCGAATTGACCAAACAAGATGTTGAGGAAATTGAAACGGCCGCATCTAAAATCGCAGTGCAAGGCGAACGCTATCCGGCTCATCTCGAGGCAATGACTAATCGTTAAAGTCTGCCTTCAGCACACTAAACGTTCAAAACCAATTAAGCGAAATGGCGGTCCTACAATCTGGGGCTGCTGTTTTGCGTTGACGAGCAGATGCTTAATTGCCATTCAAAAGTCTTTGTCCGAAAGTAACTCTATTCTTCCATGGGAGAGAATGTTGAGAATTGCCTGAACATAAGGGGCGGTCTCTGGGGAAATTGCAAGCTTTGCAAATACATTGATGCGTCTTCGTCCACTTCGTTGTTCACGCGTACTTCGCCAATGGCTTCGTCGCCCATTTTTGCGTAATACATTTTGACCCAATAAAACTGGGATTCGTTCGTCAAAGCGGCACGCAAGTAATTTTCTATCAACGTGAGCGGTGGTTGCTGTTCGAGAAAGCCGGTTAATGCACCAGTGGTGTCATTCGAGAGGATTTTGCCCTGTGCAGCCATCCATATGGTTTCTCCAAATTGGAACTGGCGAGACTGAGTGACTTCCGGAAGGTCAAACTTAGCGGTGAGCATTGCCAGAATCGGAGGCACGACCGTTTCTACAAGGTCGTGAACGCCGTAAAGAATGGCCTCATCTTTGCTGTTGCCGATGCCCATCATTAACTCGCAGACTGCCTGACCAGTCGGTCCTAGGTGCACCATTAAAATTATGCTAGCAATGCAACCACCACCGGTGTCAGCTACATCTTCAACATCTAGTCGAAAAAGCGCATCGATTTGCTTTGTTCGATAGAAATCATTAAATCTCTCCAGTGTCAGACCGAACATTGAATCCATATGCTCGATAAATATTTCTTCTGCCGATTTTTGATAGTTCTTTCTAAAGCCCAACATTGTTTATAAACCTTTAGCAGTTGCTTTTCTAATCTCTGAAACTATTTGAATTTGCGAGTGTGACAAATCCATGACATCGCCTTTGATACTGCAATCATCCTTAATAAATCGTCCTTGCAGAATGGTGTAAATTATCACTGCGAAAATTCAGAGCAATAGACGACGGACCTCTTAGTGATAAGAGTAAATAATCCTCCTTTAGCTCAACCACCATTGCCGGTCTGATTGTAGATGTTTATATAGAGCGCATTTTGAGCTCTATTACCATTCACCCAGACTTTCACAGGCTGGTGAATACCCCATGGCTGGCCGGCGAATCCAAACGGCGCCATGACGGTGATACTGTTTACGGTGGCGCTTTCAATTTTGCACTCAAAGGGACCGATGGTTACTTTCGTCAATGCAGAGTTTTGGGAAAATCCTCTTCCTGTGATCGTTATCGGCGCCCCAGGATATGTGTAAACATTGCCGTCGCCCACGTTTTGGACATTGTTTCCAAATCCCGTTACCGTTGGTACAGCTTCTGCAGTAAGGGCAAACTCTCCTGCATCAAGGCTAGCGACGAATACTTTGCTAGTCACGTTGCCTGTTGGACACTCTTCAGGCAGTCGAACGACTAATCGGCGCGCAGAAGCGTCGATGCATTGACCGGCGACTCCGTTGAAAGTGACAGAATTATATGCTGCTACGGGACAGAAGTTCGTACCTGTCAGGGTGACGGTCTCACCAGCGCCAGCTGAAGTTGGATAGACAGAAGTGACACTTGGCGAGATTCAGTTGTAATTTGTCATGGCCCTTTTTCAAGTTTATTGTCTGATTAAGGCTGTGCACCGCAGTGTCTGGAGCAACGTAGAGTTGCGATTCGGCAAGGGTTATTGGTGCCGATGTGGTAGCAACTGCTCTGTCCTCGCTAAAAGCCATCAGTGACGAAGTAATAGCCAGGCTTAGCGAGATTTTGAAAAAGACTGATTTCATCATTCTCCTGCATCAGATGTGTTTGCCGAAAGACCAGTTCCTTTCGACAGCGCAATTATATTACATAGCTCAATGGCTACAACGAATGGGGTTTAGCGCTCGTCAATGAGCCAGGCTGCGCGCAATACTTCGACCACTTTCGAAGAACTGCACAATTTTGTCGTTGGTTGGAAATTCTGTATGCGAGACGGTATCACCATTGGCGTTAGTAAACGACGTGCTGGTGCCTTCGCCGGTATCACGCCCAGGCCAGGTGTGACCGCCCTTCTTCAATTTGAAGGCGATAACTTTGGCATTGTCGCTTTCGGAAACACCATACTCTTTTTGCACATAGACGGGTGTATCAGTGACCTTCGGCGTCAGAGGAAGGTCGTTTGCTTCGGCGAATCGAATTTCTTGTTGTTCTGGAAGAGATTTGAGTATGTTTCCGTGCCCGACTTTTGGCAGCCATTTAGTTAATTTTGGTCCAGGGCCACCATCAATCGGGATGGTTGGATCGTGCATAGAATTCACGAAGAAGCCCTTGATGCCGGGCTTTATTGCTGGAGCATCTATCATAACAGTGCTTGCAATATTCGCGACACCGTGAATAGATCCTTCTGGCATCGTCGCCGCCAGTTGATTAGCCAAAGTACCGCCATCTGAAAACGCGACGAGATTATTTGATTTGACCGACATCGAGTTTTGTATCCGCGTGTGGATTGCTTCGAACGATTGCACATCATCTATGCCTGCCGTTTTATTGAGAATGCCGTGATCGAAACTCCATGATGTGACACTTGGATTAGGCTTACCGAATATCGACTTCGGCAAATCCATGCCGAACGCTGTGAGTTTACTTTTTTCAGACTGTTCGACATTGACGGCAACTAAATTATGGGTGTCCGCAGTTTTTGCCCAACCGTTTATGCCAAGCATATTTCCAGCCGGATTGTTTGTTTGAACGCCGTCTAACAGGTAGTAAACAGAGGTTGGTTTATCGGGGGCGAAGTTGGGCGGTAAATGCACGGTCACTTTGCGAGTGGCGTTATCACTGGAGATTTTATACTGCAAGTCGACGCCGGATTTGCTTGAGTTTGCGGGCAGCTTCTTTGCGCCTAATTCGGCTAGGAGATCCTCGGGAGCGGTAAACGCTTCTTTGACGGTCCGTGCTGCGTTGCCTCCTGGTAACTTTTTCAGAAAATACAAAGACGCAGCGGTGGCGGCAACGCCTACGCCTTCGGCTACGAGTTCAGAGGTTGACGCTTTGTGAATGTGGTCGTAGGCGTGCGCATATAAATTTTCCGATGTCGCTTTGATGTCGGTGGCGATTTGAGAAAGAGAGGGGAGTTTTTCGGGTTGATCAAGCATCTGCATGAGCCTTTAACAACATCGCTGTCAAGTTTGCATTTAGAACTTACCTTATAAATGGCACACGTAAATTGGGGAAATTACGTTGTGCTGTTGATAAGTCCTAATTTAATGGTTCGATGAGCCCGCCCCGGTGTCTTTTATTTGCTGTCATAATATCCCGAGCCTTTGTGGCTGATAGACTACTTGGACGCGCCCGTCCCATTGCAAAAGGAATACTGTGAATAAAATTTCGTGTCTCACTGGTGTTTTAGCCGCTTTGACTCTTACTTTAGCCGCGAGCCTTCCCCTCCATGCGGAGGACCTAAACGTGGCGACCGCTGCATCCAACTGGACACCTGTGATAGTCAACACTTGCTTTGCTCCACGTCCCTTCAAAGGCAGTGAACAGCAGTGGCATCTGGTCTACGATGTGACTTTGATGAATTATTCGCATAAGCCGTCGGCACTGCAGAAATTCGAGATTTCAGGACAGGATACAGAAGGCAAGTGGAAGGTTCTGAAAACACTTGATCAAGAGGCGATAAAAAAGATTATCCTGACTCTTTCGCAAAACACACCCACCTGCATTCTTTCTCCTGGGTGCGTTTCGGCGCTGTTTATCAACCTTGACTTTGCAGACAAAAAAGATGTGCCTGTCGCTCTCAAGCATCGCATTGTTTTTGAATATGAAAGTCCGCTCAAAGAAACACAAATTTGCGATTATACAGCGGCCAAGACGGTCGTCGAAGAGAAGCCTGCTGTACGCATTTCACCGCCATTACGTGGCGGCAAATGGGTGGCAATGGGCGGCTTCGAGGGAGTGGCTGGACATCGGCAGGCGTTATTTCCACTAGATAATGGTTTGCACTCGGCACAACTCTTTGCCATAGATTGGGTGCGAATCGATGAGACTGGTCACAGTTCACATGACACCACAAAGGTGACTGGCTATGCCGCTTACGGAGAGCCTGTAGTGGCTGTTGCTGACGGTAAGATTTTTGGAGTGGTCAACAAATTCGCTGATCAAACGCCGCCTGAAGCAACTGGTTCTGATCGTTTCAAATGGGCTGGTGGCAATTATATAGTGCAGGATATCGGCAATGGTTACTACGCTTTCTACGCTCATATGAAGCCTGGCAGTATTACTGTTAAAGAGGGCGATATCGTGCGTCGTGGGCAACAAATTGGCGCTGTGGGGAACACTGGCAATACAACCGAACCACACTTGCACATGCACATCACTCGCAATCCAGGCATGCTCCAGGCTGATGGAGTGCCCTATGTGTTCGACAATTTTGAAGTGCTAGGACAATTCAAGAATTTTGATACCGCCCTTGATGCCGATGCGAAGGGCGCCGAGCAACACTATGTCGATGGTGATTTCAAAGGACCGCATCACGATGAGCTGATTCGGGAAGGCTTTGTTGTTGATTTTGGCAGTGGCAAGAAGTAGCTCACATTGAATTGATCATAATCTGAATCTCAGAATCTTGCTAGCATTGGTCTGACTGCTTGTTGCAGCAGTCCGCCTAATGTCTGGTAGTTTACTAAGCAGTTTTAAGGACCAACTTTGAGGCGAAATCAAAATATCCAGTTCATCATATGGAGTACTATGATGTTGTCTGTCCTTTTAAAAGTGTTGTTGTGGAGACCCGCTCTGGAGTCACTGGTATATGAATGATTTCGTTGGGGTGACATCATGGAATTTGAAGACGAGCGCGAGCGAGTGCAGGTGGCTGAAAATAGGCAGTCTGAGGAGCAGTTTCGTCTTTTAGTTGATTGTGTGCGTGAGTACGCCATCTTGATGCTAAGTCCAGATGGTCTTATAACCACATGGAACGCTGGTGCACAGCGGCTTAAGGGTTACACTGCTGATGAAATAATAGGACAGCATTTTTCTCGGTTTTATACGCAGGAAGCAATTGATGCGGGACATCCAGCTAAAGAACTAGAGCTCGCTAATGCCAATGGCAGCTACAGGGAGCAAGGGTGGCGAGTACGCAAGGATGGTTCACAATTTTTGGCGGATGTTCTTCTAACCGCTGTTTATGATGCAAACGGTACGCTGCAGGGCTTTGCAAAAGTCACTCGTGATCTTACCGAGCAGAAAAGCGCCGAAGACGAATTAAAGAAAGCTCGAGAGCATGCCGAGACTTCATCAAAGTTGAAATCCGAGTTTGTGGCAAACATGAGCCATGAAATCAGGACGCCGATGAATGCAATCATTGGTATGTGTAATGTACTTTTGCGAACAGAATTAGAACCCAAACAATATCAGTATGGGCTCAATATCAAAGAAGGCGCAAACGCTCTTTTGGCTGTGATCAACGACATCCTGGATTTCAGCAAGATTGAAGCAGGTAAACTCGAACTAGAAATTATAGAGTTTGATCCGGTAAAAATCGTCGAGGGTGCTTGTGAACTGTTAGCACTAACGGCAAGAGCTAAACACCTGTCTCTGATGGTATATGTTGATCCGAATTTGCCTCAATGTGTCGAGGGTGATCCCGAACGTCTGCGCCAAATACTTCTGAACCTCACTTCTAATGCTATCAAGTTCACCGAACAGGGTGAAATTATCGTTCGTGCTGATTTAGTGTCCAGTGAATCCACTCATGTTAGCGTTCGCTTTGCAGTTACTGATGGTGGCATCGGATTGTCACCTGCAGAACAGGCATTGTTGTTTCAACCCTTCGTACAGGCTGATGGATCCATTACCCGGCGTTATGGCGGAACGGGATTGGGTCTAAGTATTTCAAAAAGCCTAGTCGAACTGATGAACGGCGACATTGGAGTAGTTAGCGAAAAAGGCTCAGGCTCTACATTTTGGTTCACCGTTCCGTTGGGGCATTCGACTCACGATGCTGTGGCTCGGTTCAGCAAAGAGCTGCAAGATGTTCGTATTCTAATCGTTGATGATGAGCCCTGTAGTAGAGAGATTTTGCACGACTATGTCACATCGTGGGGGATGAAAAACGGCGTGACAGCTGCCTCTGCTCAAGAGGCGCTAAAGATTCTTCGGCAGGCATATGTCGATGGTTCACCATATAAAGTCGCAATGATCGATTTTGTTATGCCAGATAAAAATGGAATGGATCTTGGTAAAGAGATTCTTGCAGATCCGGCTATCAGTAACACGAAGTTGATTCTGTTGACTGCTTTCGACGCTCCAGGACTGGGGTTGCAGGCCCTTAAGATGGGTTTTCATGCATATTTGACAAAACCTGTTCGTCAATCACAAATGTTCGACTGCATCTTAAATGCTCTGGCGGGAGGGCAATCAATTGGGCGCTCGGCTGCCGATGCGGGCTTGAGTATCAGAGAAAATCCAAGACCCCGCAAAGAATTGATCCTTGTCGCCGAAGACTATCTTATTAATCAACAAGTGGCTCAACTGTACCTCGGTGAACTAGGCTTTGCTTCGCACATAGTAAGTAACGGCAAACAAGCGGTTGAAGCCGCTGCTACCAACAATTATTCTTTGATTTTGATGGATTGTCAGATGCCTGAAATGGACGGATTTACGGCTACTCAGGCTATCCGAAAAATGGAGGCATCGTCAGGACGACACATTCCTATTTTTGCCCTGACCGCACACGCCATGCGCGGTGATCGTGAGCGTTGTTTGGCGGCTGGTATGGACGATTACGTCAGCAAGCCCATTGATCCAGGCGCATTGCGCACGCTACTTGCACGATGGCTTCCTGTTTTGGACGAGACCGAGTTGAAATTGCCAATTGATTTCGGAGTAGCTGAAGAGAGATATGGGCAAACAGTCGATCAATTATTTCGCATGTTCGTTGAGGCTACTCCTCCAGAATTGGAGAGACTTAAAGAAGCGGTCTCAAACAAAGATGTGGATGCAGTACTTGATTTGGCTCATGGATTAAAGGGAGTTTGCGTAACTATCTGTGCTCTTAAAATGAAGTCTACTTGCACGGAGATTGAGTTAGCTGCGCATATTCAAAATTGGGAGCATATCAAGTTTTTGGTGGAAATGTTAGACCAGGATTTTCAAAACGTGGAACAATCCTTGCTCGCGCGGTCGGCAGCTAGATTCAAAAGCTGACAGAAGTAAGCTACCGAACCCAGATACATTTGACACTATATTTGCTATGGTAAGTAAAACTCCCATCACAATGGGTTTCTGCTTTGTCGCATGAGAGATGCGCGAAACAGTGCCGGCGCGCTAGTCTCAATGATTCTATAGTGGTCCGGTACGGCGCGCATTCTGCTGGACACATTTGAGAATTTGCTGGGTGAGGTATCCGTTGACACTAAGATCCAACACTGCTAGTCGCGAGCTTTTGACTCTTTTGTCATTAAGCCTGTTTTTAAGCGCAGGACCGACCATGGCTAGAATACAGGGCAAACTGGTCCTGCACCTGTACAACTAATACGCTCCTTTATTTGCAACAGTACATTCAATTTCTGCACAAGACACATCGAGACGGAGAGGCGATGATTTACGAAGAAAAGTTGAAAAAGTATTCGAGAAGTGATGAAGGGTTTAGATTGTGATGCTCACAGTAAGAGGAGTTGCTTCATAAAAAGGGCACATCATAAGAAGGTTTGAGGCTTCAAAATGAACATACCCTTTCTGCAAAAAGATTTTAGACAGGTAATTCAGGAGCATCTGGAGAAAGACCCGACAGAATGCCAGATAATTACCCAGCAGTTCGAAAAATACAATCACCCGAACATTCATTTGGCTCTGGAAGAACTTTTTAATAAGGGCGGTTATTCGAGAACAATCATCGGTGTTCAAGGCGGGTTCATGAGCTTCATGGGAGTGCCGCTGTCTGAGCTTGTGGCGCCAGGTTCTGTAGCTAGCATGATGGGACTGGGTGGTGCGAAGCGTGCGCCCGTGCAGTACGCAAATATTGAACTGGGTGATGGTAAGAAACTTGCCTGTGTGCAAAGCGGTTTGTATTTAGTGTCGGGTCCGCGGAAGTATGTGCTGATGCTAAGACAGCAGATGATGGATTTTGCTAATCAGGGCGCATTTTATCTCGACGTTATGTGCTACGACCAAACCGTGGCAGAAGAGCTGATGAATGCCATCCAGCTTTTGATTCAGAGAAACAATGTTTATCGAGGCAAAATACTTTCGATTGCCAAAAACGAGGCTCAAAGAGCTGGGACTGGTGGTACTGGTATCCAGTTTCATTCGCTGCCTCCTGTAACTCGCGACAAAATTATTCTGCCTGATGGTCTCATTCAGCGCATTGAGCGACAGACAGTCGAAGCTGGAAAATACAGCGAAGCTTTGCTCAAAGCACGCAGAAAGCTAAAACGCGGACTGCTGTTGCATGGAAAACCCGGAACCGGCAAAACATTAACCGCTATGTATTTAGCATCTGAAATGAAGGAAAGAACAGTTTTAATAGTCACTGGTCAGGGCCTTGGCCTAATCGAGCAGTCATGCCAGATCGCAAGATGGCTGGCTCCGTCCATGGTGATTATTGAGGACGTAGATCTCGTCGCGCAGGAGCGCTCAATGCAGGAAAAACAAGGTTGTTCGACGCCAATATTATTTGAATTGTTGAATCAGATGGATGGCCTCAGCGACGACCTCGATGTTCTCTTTCTTCTAACTACGAACAGGCCCGACGTGTTGGAACCGGCTCTCGCGTCACGTCCTGGGCGCATAGACCAGGCATATGAGATACCACTTCCTGATCTCGAATGTAGGCGACGATTATTCGACCTCTATGCACAGGGACTCGTCATGAACGTGAAGGACATCGAAAGCTTTTTAAACAAAACGGAGGGTGCAAGCGGCGCATTCATACAGGAGCTTTTTCGGAAGGCTGCAATATTTGCTGCACCAGAAGGGTCGCCGATTGCGATCGAAGATAAGCATCTTGATGATGCCTTGCATGAGCTGGTTTTTGTCGGCGGTGCCATCACCAAGAGTCTGCTGGGATTTGACAGCGGCAAGAGCTAATTGCGATTCAATCAACTTGCTTCGACTCTGCGATAATCACGGCTAGTACAACGCAAAGGCAAATACATTCTCGTATGTGACGTACGACGGACACCTGCCATTTCAATTTGCGTTTGATGCAATTGAGCGCAGCTTCAAAGGCCACAGAGTCTTGATGTTCTCAGACTGCTGTTATTCTGGCGGCATCGTCGAAATAGCTAGCAAAAGGACGACGCCGATTCAGTACGCTTGCCTCAGTTCCGCCTATTCGCACAACGTAGCCTACAGCGGTTGGCGTTTCCTTGATTGCATTTTGCGTGGTTTTTCTGGTGCTTCAGTGGTCGATCTAAATGGAGATGGTCACATTGGTCTCGACGAATTAGCACTATTCAGTGAGAAACACATGGCATTTGTTGCTGAAGGAAAGCCAATGTTTGCCACCACCAATGGTTTCGATCCGCGCATGATTTTGTCAGATGTTTCATCGCCAAATAAAAATCCCAAAATTGGAGAATATGTCGAAGATTTCCGAAATAATACTTGGCGCAAATCAGAAATTACTGATACCAAGCCTGGATTTATAAGAGTGCATGAAACCAATCAGGGCGCGACTTTTGATGGCTGGCTCGAGGAATCGCAGGTCCGTCCATTCAAGTACGTGGAGTTTGCGCCGAATGCTCACGTAATGGTCAAAGGGACATCGAGTGGTAAGTGGTATCCAGCCACTGTTCAAGATGCTTTTGAATCGCTGCGGCTGTGTCATTACGATAGATGGTCTACTGCGTACGACGAATACATTGGTCCCAGCCGAATTAAAGCGGCAACAATGTCGACTTTGGCCAGTACGCCGACTGACGATGCTTCAAACTTGGCTGGTATGTGGAAGGGGCCCTGGCAGAATAATTGCGGGCAGTCAGGGCAAGATTCTCTTGATTTGACTGAAGACGCCAATGGTAATTTTGAGGGGTTGTGGACAGGCGAAGTGAAGGTGCAAGGCAGGCGTCTTGACGCTAACACCGCTCAACTCTGGGCAAAAACACCAACGCGCGATTACCAGCTCACCGCGATCTTAAATCATGGTGTCGTCACTCTTTCGTATGTCGCTAGACGCTTGGACGCAAGTGGGTCTTACGAAGGCAAGGCAGTCTTGAAGCAAGCTACTAGATAACCGAATATCCTGTTATCATCTGTACCGAGTGAGTTCTTGCGCAATGAGTTGTTAAAAGTGCCAGGTCTAAAAGTTGATTCTCCACTGATATTTGCGGCGTCTTACACAGCCGATTTCATTGCCTCTGCGATATCACAAAAGTCCGCTCCTGTTCTGGATGTGGGCTGCGGCGATGGATTAATAGCGCAGCAGGTAGAACTGCGCGGATACAAAGTTGTCGCTATAGATGGCAGCCTTAAGAGCATCGAAAGAGCTAGAAGAAATGGCGTTGAGGCGATTCACAGCAAACTAGAAGATTTCAATCACCTGCCGTTTGACAGTATTTTTATGAGCCGGTCTCTGCATCATATGCCACCGCTAAAGCAAACCCTAGACAAAATTAGCGAGTTGTTGGCCGAGAATGGAACGTTTGTGATCGAAGATTTTGGCTTTGATCTAGCAGATGAAGCCGCTTGTGCCTGGTTATTTGAGCAAACTCGCAGAGTAATTGCAGCGCAGTCAGAACCTGTGCATTGCGAGTTTCATCACGAGTGGCTGCACGAACACATAAAGTCGCCAGAGGAAGCTTATGGGCGCTGGCAGAAACGCTATTCTGTCGAACATCAGTTATGGTCGTCAAAGCAGATGCTGAGCGCTGTGAAAGAACGCTTTGTGGTGCGGACGCAAGCGCGAGTACCTTATTTATTTCGCTTTATTTGCGATTTTTTGCCTGCTACCGAGAATGGTGCCCGACGCGCGCGCGAAATTTTTGCACAGGAGCAAGATTTGATTGACGATGGGGCCATAGCCGCAGTCGGTTTGAGAGTGGTTGTTGCTAGATCATGAAAATGCGGAGAGTTTGTGATCCACGCGTGGGCAAGGGTTATCCTTGATGTCAAGTTGTTGTTGGTTTGCCGATTAGACTGATTGAATGATTCTCTTTTTTGTCGCAATTCTTTGAGGGCTAAATCGTGGGCAATGCCGAACATTTCAAGGACACAACGCACAGCAGTTTTCGGGATGCGCTATCTCACGCCAGAACGGTAGAGGCGAGTGCGGCAGACGGCTTTCGCGATGAAGTTATTCCTGCCAAACCACCTGAATCGAGCTTGTCTAGCACTGTGTCAAAAGGCTACACAGTCTTGAAGGATATTGCTTACGGCGCAGCCGATGAATTGATAAACCATAAGAGCGAGCTCCTGTTGGATGCAGCATTTGGCGCCGGTATCGGGATGACGGCGAAACTTGAACCAAAAATGATGCTGGGCGCAGGGCTTGCAACCACCGGTATCATTGGTGCAGGGGTCTATGCTAGGGGTGATGACTTCCTGACTACGCTTAAGGTTGCAACTGGACCCGATTCGCCCGATTTTCAGCCGAAGTTTGAGGCAGAGCGAAGTCTTCAACGGCTAGGTGCTAAATCTGTTGAATTAGCTACCATGGTAGTCGCCGGTGTTTTCGCTCATAGAATATTAGGCAACTCGGCACGATTTGCAGGCGCTGGTGCGATGAACGAGATGTCTACTCTGACATCGCCTGAAACAGCACACTCGATGCGATTTACAGATTCCATTAGAAAATCAGCACTGCCGAAAGGCTCTGAGTTTCGTCATGTTGAGCTACCTTAGGTAACTTTTGTCAGCGCATCTGCGACTTCTTCTGCTTTTTTGATATTTAACGAGGAGGACGATTGGGGTCTCTCTGGTCGGCCGGTGAATTGCCGTCTCGGGTGTAGGCTAATTGCAATTCTGTACTCGCGAGAACTTTGCCTTGCATGGAAGCTAGCAACACATCTCTAGTTACCTGGTTTGGTGGCAAAGTAATTTGCAGCGGTGCCGAGAGAGCGTAAAGAGTTATCGTGTAGACCTTTCTGCCTGGACCTTTTGAATGCGGTGGAGCATAGCCTATGTTGGGATTGATGGTGTTGCTGCCGGCTGTTCCAACACCTCTAACGTTCTCGGGCAAAGAATGCGTACTGGCTGGAATGTTGTAGAGCGTCCAATAGCACTTGGTTAAGCCTTCTCTATCGATGTGGTGCATAATAATGGCCACGCACTTTGTGCCGGATGGAGGTCCAGACCACTCCAGTGGAGGGCTGATACCCTCGCCATCTCCGCTATATTTTTTTGGTAAGTCGCCATTGCTGCCAATAACACTGCTGCGCAAGGTCATGCTTCCATTTGACCTGGGGCCTGCTGGACCTTGTCTCGGAATTGGTGCTGCTTCACGTGCTGGCTGTACATTTTGTACGCCTTGAGCGAGCCTGTTTCTGCCATCGCGACGATCGTCGTTGGCTCTTTGTCCTTCGCGATAAGCTTCCTCGGTTTTGCTGCCGTCAGGTTGCTGATACTGAAATTTCCACGCGCCATCGCTTGTTTTTGCGTAGTTGATTTCTCCATGACCGGCATCGAGACTGTATTGTAGTGATCCAGTCGAGCCGTCGGCAGCAGATTTGAAACCAGTGATGGTGGCACCACGCAATGGTCGTCCAGCTCCACGCAATTGATTGCTGCGTGGTTGCGGGTCTACCTGGCCCTCCCGCTCAGTCACTTGACCGTGGAAGCCGCCATTGACGTAAGGGTATTTGTTGGAGGCATGATAGTGATAGCCAAGCTTCGTAGACGTGTGTCCATCGAAGGCATCAAGCCCTGCTGGTTGTGAGCCGTCAGGCTCGGTCAACCCATAAATCGGATAACCATCCAGGGCAAAGGCAATGGGTTGGTCTTTGCCGACGATTGCTTGTAAATGCAGTGGAGCCGCATGATAGTGGTAATCATCGCCTCTGCCGCAGTGTCCGCCCCATTGATCTAACTCACCGATTTCTTGCGAAATTTCGCCACGGTTATTTTGTGGATTGAAAATAGGCACGCCATTTACAGCAAGGCCGATGGCTCCTCTGAGAAAATGATCGCGAATTGAAACTGGACTGCTCGAAGGTGTTGGGTGTAGGGGAATTTGCCAGGCATTGGCGCCGAAATAGTTTTGTGGCAGCGGTACCTGTTGTTGCCAGGCAGTGATTCCGACCATCATATTATGCTCTGGCAATCCGTTGCTTTCGACATAGAGAAAATTGTCATCCCATCGCAGTCTCACATGATTCGAAAATTTACTGAATGGTCTTGCAATTGCAGGAATGGTGAAGTGATTTTGAGTGGGTGCTGCTGGTGATTTGGCGCCAGGGCGAATGTTGGCCTGACTAATCAGATTTTGTTGCGGGGGGCGCGCAGACCAGTCGTAATGCGGATGGTCATCATCGCCAGAGAGGTCGTGTGCTTGCACTTTTTGCGGACAGAGAAATACGAGCAATGACAACGAGAGCAAGCTGCGAATATGCATTTCTAGACCTGGTTACTATGAGTCGCCTCATTATGTCACCATGAAGTTGCTCCAGTGCTTGAAAGAGCGAAGGTTCTCATTGATTGGGCTTGGGACGATTGATAGCATATTGTTGAGATTTCAAGAACGATGAGAATGTGCCAGGCTTTTGTCATGCGCGGAATGCACCGGGTGAGGAGTCTGTGTGAACGACCTGGATTGAGGATACAACGTCAAATCCTTATTAAATTGAACATTTGTGAGAAAATTCAAGGCGCCCGTTGTGAACTGGTGAACGCCGTTGTCTACCCCTCCTGAAGAACTGTCGCGCAACAACGCTCTGACCGAGGGGCAGGTCTTTGAGGGTCGCTATCAAATTCTGTCGGTGTTGGGCAGGGGCGGCGTTGGTGTGGTCTATAAAGCCAGACACATGCATATGGATAAAATGGTGGCGATTAAAACGTTGCTCCAGTCGGTTGTTAGCGACGACGCCGAGAGTTTTCAGCGTTTTGAAAGAGAGGCGCGCACTGCGAGTTCGCTAGATCATGTGAATATCATCAAGATCTTCGATTTTGGAAAAACGGCTTCAGGGCTGGTTTTTCTGGTGATGGAGTATCTCGGTGATCAGACGTTAGAGAGTCTGCTGCTCGAAAAAGGTCGCCTGGACATCGATCGTTTTCTGTCTATTTCTGTGCAAATTTGCGATGGTCTACAGAATGCGCACAAGCACCAGGTTATTCACCGGGACATCAAACCAAGCAACATCATGCTGTTGAAGGCAGAAGACAATGAGGAATGCGTCAAAATAGTTGATTTTGGACTGGCTAAATTGAGTACTCCTGAAGCCGCCCAGAGTGTGACAAGAACAGGCACAATCATTGGCACTCCTTTGTTTATGAGTCCTGAACAGTGTCGGGGACTGACTTTGGACAATCGGTCCGATATCTACTCGCTGGGTTGTGTTTTCTATTTGATGCTCACTGGTCGCGTGCCAATTCAAGGTGCCACCACCCTCGATACTCTTTTTCAGCACACCGCTCTAAGGCCAGTTTCTTTCGCTGCTCTTGGAGCGGATTTGCATTTGCCACCGCGTCTTGAACAAGTGATTTTTAAGGCTCTCGAAAAAGACCCAGATCAGCGTCAGCAGTCCATGTTGCAGCTGCGCACTGAAATACAACAAGCCATTTTCGACCCGAGCTTTCGCGCTTCGACTGTGCCTCCCGCTTCGGGTGTGTCATCTGCATTTGCCGCCCGTGTGGTTTCAGCAGAAGATAGTTCTTCGGCACAATATGCCGATCTGCTCGACTCCGCCAATACTATGGTGAGTATCAACAAGACGCCTGAATCAATCAAACAATTGCGTGGAACCGAATCTGAAAAGTCCTCTAAAATCAACAAGCCGGTGGTTGTGGCGACACTGGCTGTCATGGTTTTGATTGCAGTCGCGGCAGTAGTGCTGCGTAAGCCTGCACCAGTGCCAATAGTCGCAGCTACATCCGCGGTTGCCACTGCGCCGACGATTTCTGCCATTACTTCTGCTCCAACTCCATCCCGACCGAAAACAGTTACGTCTGATAGAAGCAAGTTTGTGGTCAAAGAACAAAAGGCTAGACCGGAGAAAAAGCAGTCGGCGCCAGTCGTTGCAAAACGTCCGAATGAGTCGAAGGTAACCCCGAAGCAGTCAAACACTCAAACAGATTTACAGCAAATCGAAAGCCTGCAAAGCCAGGCACGGTCTAATGTTTTGCGCAAGAACTGGTCTGCTGCATTGACAGCTTTCGATTCTTGTTTGCGTCTGGAAGCTAAGGTTTTTGGAGCGCAGAATTTCAGGTTGTTTCCCACGCTGGCAAACATCATGCATTGTCAGTTAATGCTCAATCAAGCCAATCAAACGCGAAACAATCTGATGCTGGCGCTCGGTATTTTCAGTGGTCAGCGGTCTGCTGTGCTGGAGAATGTTTCCAAACGACCTCAAGCCACTCGCATCTGGAGAACCCTGGCCTCTGTATGCTTGGTCAATGGTGCTCCCAGTCATGATCCTGTGCTTTTGAATTGGTCTGCTGATTTTTACGAGTTGACCAGAAAGTCCTGGCATGGCGACACAACTACTGCCGACTATGTGCAATTGTGCCAGGAATACTCCCAGGTTCTCGAGCTGTGCGGCAATCGAGAGAAGGAAAATCAGATTCGGGCTGAAATCAATTTGCCGCCGCTGCCGAAGCTAGGTCCACCTGCTGGTGCGCAAAAAAGGGGCAGACCGCAAGAATCAGTGAAGCGCAATGGGCGCATGGTAATTCGCAGTTATCGATACTGATGCTTTATAATAAAACTAGTCAGACTAGTTAGAAGCAGGCATGCAGATTATATGAAGCAACGAAATAAAAATGCCAAATTGGCAGATCTGCAACGTTCCCAAATAGCGGGCGCTCCGTGGCAACTTCAAACTGCAAAAGCCCGTTTTAGTGAACTGTTTCGATTGGCCAGAACTGAGGGACCTCAGCTCATCACTCGTCAGAATAAAGACGCTGTAGTAATGCTTCCGGTCGAGCAGTTTAATCTTCTCGTCGGCCGCGCGCATCAGCCGACAGGGCTAGTACAGTTCTTCCGTCAGTCGCCCTTGGTCGGCTTGGAGTTAAACTTAGAGCGAAGCAAAGATATGGGCCGTGATGTCGAGTTATGACTGGCTTTTTGCTTGATACGAATTGCATTTCGGAGTTGGTCAGGGCCGAGCCGGAGCCGCTCGTAATGCGATGGATTGAAGATGTCGATGAGCGACTGCTTTTTCTCAGTGTTCTTACTATTGGAGAGATTCGCAAAGGCATAGCTGGATTGGTCGCAGGTAAACAAAGGACAAAACTGGAAAGCTGGCTCGAACTGGAAGTAAAGGACCGATTCAGTAATCGTATTTTAGCTATCGATACTGACGTAGCAGAACGGTGGGCATTGCTTTCAGCCAAGTCAAAAGCACAGGGGAAGCTATTAGCAGTCATTGATGGGCTGATCGCTGCTACCGCGCAACACTATCAGCTGGCGATAGTCACGCGTAATGTTTCAGACTTCGCCCAAACGGACGTCGAGATTATTTGTCCGTGGCCGACATAATCTCGTGTCTGGTTAATTGATTGTTTGCTCTGTAAGAATAGGGTTTTCCCTGCTTCTTATCAGCTCAGAATCAGCGATGATAGAGTTGCCAAGAAGGAGTGATTTATGACACCTAGCTCTGATAAAAACTCGCAGTCCGACTCACAAAACAACAGTGAACTGCTCAAAGCCATTGGAGATCCAGCCACAACTGAAGAGGAATGGCTCAGCGCATGCGAGAAACTGGGCGATTATCAACAACCTAAGTCGCGCAAGAAAAACATTCCGCTATTAATCGGACAATCTGCGCTAGCTGCAGCAGTTATGACTGCGTTTATCTACGGTGGCATCACTATCTCTTCCTTGAACAATTCAAAACCAGTGCCCGCACCGGTCGCGCATGCTCCTGTGCCGCCTGCAGCCGACATTGATTACGGTCCCTATATGGCTGATTTGCAAAGGCGGATCAAGCGAGCCTGGTATCCGCCCCGAGGAAATGAAACAAGGCGTGTCGTAGTCATCTTTAAAGTGCACTCAAGTGGCGCTATGGATGGTCTCAAAATCTCTAAATCTTCCGGCGTCCCAGTAGCTGATGCGGCGGCTTTGAAGGCAGTCGAAGATGCTGCACCATTTAAGACGCTGCCCGCAAAAGAGCCAGAAAACGTCGATATTCAATTCACTTTCGACTACAACGTCTTCGCTGGTAACAAGAGGTTCTAGTCGCTTTGATTCAGCATTTCGCGATTGCTGTCGTAGATTATGTCTGCACGATTAAACAAGCGCGGCGCGATTTGAAAATGTCGCGCAGCCTGTAATTTGCTGCTGAGCGCGGCGTTTGGCGTTTCCAGATTGCGCGCTAGCTGCTGCCGCTCTTCGTTGCGAGCATCGATCACTTGATTGCGGCAAATATTCAAACCGACGCGCAGCATGGGGCACCACATAAAAAATGCAGCATAAGCGAGCAATACTTTTACGAGCTGTCCAAGTTCCATTTGCATAAGGCCTAGACCTGTGACTACCTGATATAGCAGTGCGGCGCCGAAAATGTTGGCGCCGGCGATGAGCAGAACTGACGTCAGCTGCTCTGGTGGTAAGCTACTGAAAATCCAGTGCGACTCTTGCAAAAAAGGCTCTGTCGGCTCAGTCGCTTCGGTTTCTGAAAGACTCAAAGACTGGAGCGAATCGAACACATAGACGATGTCGCCTGCTTCTGTCACTTCCGGTTTTCCATTGAAACGAACAAGTACCGGTAAAACGGAGTCGTCTCCGCTTTTTTCGGTAAATGGCGCTAGCTGTTCGGCGGTCAGGGCAAAGTTGTTATGCCGAATAGTCTGCGCGATCAATTGCCAGCGCTTTTCGTCAATCTGCCAATTCGGATCACCTTCACCGAAGAGAAAAGCAAAGCAATTCAGAAGTAAATTTGGTGTCTGGTTTTGATCCGCTTTTCCATCAACATTTTTGCCTTGATTCGTATTCCAGAAAACTAGCGTTTTAAGGGTGTCGCGGTCGAAATGCAATTTGTTCACGAATTCCAGCTTGATGACTGTTTTGTCGTCTTTTCTGCTGCTCCAGCCACCCATCATTCGAAAATACGTGGCGAATGGCACAAAGATCAAAACTATGACCGTTAAGGAAAGAATCAGGGCCAGTCCGAATGAGACTCTAAACAAAAGAAACAAAGCTTCGAGCACTTTAGCCGAAAAAGCATTGATAGCGGAGCTGAGACTATCGCTCTCGTAACGGCTCTCGAAGTTCGCGGCAAACTGGTAAAAAATGTCTCCAGTGCCACTGACACAAATTTGTCCTTGGGTATCGGCGGCAACCTGGTTCAACAGCCTCTGAACAACATCTTGCGAGAAACCGGTTCGTGTCACTACATCGGCAACAGTTGCTTTGTCGTTCAGCTGATGGATAGCTGCAATCACTGACTTTTTTTCAATTTCGAGCATGCCCCAATTTTACCCGTTGGCATCGAACATATAGCGCTGCGGTCTAAGCTCGCGTGACATTGACATTGAGTAACAGCTGCCGAATTTGCATTAAATCTATTGCATCAAAGACTGGGTTGCTAAGTGCATCTTCAAAGGGAGGGCTACAGTCCGAATCGCTTGTTTTTAATACCAGTCTCTTGCTACGTTCAGATCAACTTTCCCCTTCAATTCTTGAAAACTTACCTTATCTTCGATTTAAACCAGCAAACCGCTCTAACAGCTTCTTAAACACCGCCTGCAAAACTAAGTTTTAGCTTGCAGTGCTGCAACGCAATGGAGACAGTCATGTCATCATTCTCCCAACTCCACCAGCTCGTGAAGACTTCCGCCCTGTTCACGCTCTGCGCCAGCCTTATCCTCCTTTGCCAGCCCGCTCGAGCCGCCGATCAGATCGCTGATATCAACGACGCTCTTGCTCAGATTGGCGAAGGCGCGATTCTCTGGGTGTTCATCTTGCTCGTCGTGATTTTGGTCTGTGCCTTTCATGACGGAAAAGCGAGAGATTCTCGCGATGACGATCCTCGCAACAAGCGGCCTGACTGAAGCTAACTGCGGACTTGCTGGCTCTTTATGAGAGTTCGCGCAAGCTTTTGCAGCTGGCTGATAGTTGGCGCTGCTTGCGCGAATGATTGCGCGATTAATGGCTTTAATAAACACTCTGATAGCTATCAGAGATGTTTCATTATTCTAATTATCTTGAGATCTAGATTTGGTTGTTATTCAAATCTGATTTCTGGCTTGGGCTGACTACAGCCGACCAACTCCAACGCTTAACACCCGCTGTGCTGGATGAACCCATCCGAGCTGGTCGAAGCCTTCATAACAACAGTGTCATGCCCGCCCCGTGGTAATGCTGCCGCCGCGCGTTTTCGTGACACAGAACTAGGAAAATACCATGAACAATGCAATCGCCGTCGGCGGGGGCACTATTGTGCTGCTCGTCGCAGACTACGACAAGAAAATTCCGGGTTGTCTGGGATATTGCTGGGAACGACAAAATCTCGTCACCGGAGAAAAGGTCACACTGACGTCACTGGTTCCGTTCAGCGGAGCCACCAACCTCGACAATACGGAAAAGCCAACTGACGTCTGGCCTGTGCAGAAGCCAATCTGGTTCGACGAAGAGGCGCCGACCGATACGAAGATTCAGTACACTGTCACGCCAATCGTCGGCACGCCGCAGTTGCCCATTCGTCGCAACGATCTTGCGGTTAAGACCAACATTCTGGTTTTGACCGAAGAACTCACGATGAGTGTGTCTTTCTGCGCCAACAATGGCATTCTGGCTACGCAGAAAGTCAGTCGCGCCATCATCAAGCGCGATGGGACCTTCGATTTCGACAAGCTGATGTCTGAAATCAAAACACCCAACACACCTCTGCGGAGATTGCTCGCCGGTAATATGTCTCCGTTTCTGCAGTTTCTGATCAAAAAGGCAGCCGCAGAAAACGGGCATGTGTATCTGGCGCTCTACGAACTCAACGATCCTGAGCTGCTCCAGTGCATCCTCGACAATGCCAAATTCGTCAGTATCATCCTGTCGAACACAGGACCTGACGATGCGACGAACAAAGATGCTCGTGCGGCGCTGCATGCAGCAGGCATCGATATCACTGATCGAATCCTCGCAAGCGATGAAATCGGACACAACAAATTCGTCGTCTATGTCGACGCGTCTGGTGTGGCTCGGTTTTTCCAGGGTGGTAGCATCAACTGGACGTTCACTGGTCTGTGCACTCAGACTAATGGCGCAATCCGGGTCAGGTCGGATGAACTCTCTGCCCAAGCGCTCGATTACTGGCATCTGCTGAGAGCAGATTCAAGTGCGACGCCTGTGCAGAGTGCTGCATTCCGAGCGGCCAATGCGATCAATAAGCCGACCATCACGCTTGCTGACGGTAGCCAGGTCAAGTTCTGGTTCGCTCCCAACATGCAGGCACGCTCCAAACCCAAGACCAATCCACCCATGCCGCCTGATATGGCTGAAGTCATACCGATGGTGAGAGCGGCTGAGGAGGCAGTCTTTGCACTGTTCTTCAATCCCGGTCATCCAAGTGTGCTCGATGTTATTCTGGAGGAGGCCGCCGCCAGACCCGAACTCGTAGCGCGCGCGGCAGTCAGCACCATGCAGGCGTTCACCAAGGAGCAGATTATATTGCTCCATCGTGCCGGTGAGAATCCTGTCGCCGTTCCGGCGTCGGCTATTCACCAGGCTTTCGCTAACTACCTGGCGGAAACTCTGCAGGCACCCGATACGCATGCTGTCATCCACAACAAGGACCTCGTCATCGATCCCCTGCACCCTGACCTGAGTAAGGTCAAGGTGGTCAAAACGTGTCACAACATGGGGTACAAGGCGAGTTATCAGAACGACGAAAATATGCCCATTTTCACCGGCAGCCGCTCTCTGGCGTTGGCGATGATGGCGAATATTTTCTACATTACCAGCGAGTTCCGGTTCAACTGGGCCTGCAATCAAACCGGCGCCAACCAGCAGATCCTGGGCTTCCTCGAAGTCACGGACAGTTGGCAGGACAAATACTACGTGGCGGGCAGCACACCTCGTCGAGAAATCGACTATCTGATGCGGGCTGGCACGTATTTGAGCGAGCAAACGAGTGTGGTCACGCACAAGTATCCGCTCAAGGCCGAATCTCTGGTTGCGTTGCAGCCTCAGCCTAAGCGCAAAGCGCCAACGAAGTCGAAGGCACCTGCTAAGCCCAAGGCACCGGCAAAGACCAAGGCGAAAACCAAGCCGAAGGCTCGGACGACCAAAAAGCGTTAGAATCTGGAAGAGTGTGACCGATGAGGGTGAATAGCTCTCATTGGTCCATTTTCAGTTAATTCCAAATCTGACGTTATCCAACCTATCATCAACGAGCGTGTCACGCTCACATGCACGAAGACGTCTCTTCGGCAGAAAATGGAGAAGAACCATGACTTTGCTCAGTGCAACCCTCGACCACGATCTGCGGCGCGAGTTTCGGCTCACGTCGTCCGATATCGAATCGGTCATCTCTGATGCTCTCGCGTTCCGTACGCCTGGTGCTTTTGCTCAGGTGTTCTTGCAGAAGAAGCGCTCGGAGCAGTTCACCTGGCAGAACGGCCTGTTGCTGTCTGCCGCTTCCAGCTCCGTCAAGGGCTGCCATGTTCGCGTCGTCAATGGCGACCAGACTGGTTTTGCCAGCTCCGACGAAGCCAATCTGACCAATCTGCGCGGCTGTGCCAAGAAGGCGCGCAAGTCTCTGCAGTTTGCAGAGCCTGCAGTCGCTCCGAAGGGCATGGGAACGGATATTCGCCATGACCTCTACCCGGTCACTCGTGCGACCATCTCGCTCAACGACACCGAGCGTTCCGAGCGCATCGCCATGTGCGCCGCGATCGAGAAGGCTGCCCGTGACTACGACCCGCGCATCGTCAACGTGACGGTCTCGATTTTCGCGACCGACGAATACATCGTCGCCGCGAATTCACTGGACAATCTCGTTTTCGACAAGCGGCCGATGATCGGCTTCAACGTCTCCTGCGTGGCTGAAGAAGATGGTCGTCGCGAGCAGAGCTACAAGGCTTCTGCCACTCGCGCCGGCCACGCCTTCATCCAGCTCGAGAAGGCTCGCGAATGTGCGGTTGCGTCGGCGAAGATCGCCGTGACCTTGCTTTCGGCGCAGCGCGTCAAGCCGGGCGTGATGGATGTCGTCTTTTCCAATGGCTGGTCTGGCGTCGTCGTGCACGAAGCCATCGGTCATGGTCTTGAAGGCGACTTCAACCGCAAGGGAACGTCTGCGTTCTCCGGGCGCATCGGTCAGCAGGTGGCGTCGCCGCTTGTGACGATCATCGACGATGGCTCCATGTTCGGCGAGCGTGGTTCGTTGAACTACGACGACGAGGGGCAGCCCACCAAGAAGACCGTCCTCATCGAGAACGGCATTCTCAAGGGCTACATGCATGACATGGTCAGCGCCAACGCCATGGGCGTCAAGCCTACCGGCAACGGTCGTGTCGAAGACTACTCCAGCCAGCAGTTGCCGCGCATGACCAATACCTACATGGCCGGCGGCGAATCCACCCCCGATGAAATCATCGCCGAAGTGAAATACGGTCTGTACGTCTCCGACATGGGTGGCGGGCAGGTTGATATCACCAGTGGTGACTTTGTCTACGACGTGACGCTCGGCTATCTCATCGAGAATGGCAAGCTGACCACGCCGATCAAGGGTGCCGCGCTCATTGGCAACGGTCCCGAAGCCCTCAAACACGTGGTGCGCGTCGGCAACGACCCGTCCCTCGACAGTGGCACGGCAGTTTGCGGCAAGTCGGGACAGTCTGTCCCCGTTCGCTGCGGCATGCCCACCATTCGTATCAACAACGTCACTGTCGGTGGCGCCGAGTAATTTCGGAGAAAGGAGTTTACGTCATGAGCAAGCTCAAGCTTGAACAAATTGCCGCCTTCGTTCTGGAGGCGGCAAAGAAGGCTGGTGCGACGGACAGTTTCGTCCAGATCGTTCAGTCCACTTCCTTCAGCGTCGACGTTCGCGATGGCAAGTTCGAAAGCACTGAAGACAACGACAATTTCGGTGTGAGCTTCGCCGCTTACATCGGCAAGCAGTCGGCGTCTGAAAGTGGTCACGAGCGTTCGCGCACGAAACTGCGTGAACTGGTGGAGCGCGTGGTCAGCACCGCACGCCTGTCGCCGCCCGACCAGTACAAGGGACTGCCCGAAGCCGATCAGATGCTCGCTGCAAAAGACCTGCAGGACTTCGATCTGCTCGACGCAAGCCTGACCAAAGTCAGTCGCAAGAAGGCGACGGAACTCGCGCTCCGAGCTGAGGCTGCGGCCCTGGCTTACGATCCGCGGGTGACCATCTCCAACGGCGGCAGCTACGCTCAGTCGCGCAAGACCGAATACTACGCAAACTCGCGTGGTTTCGCGGCCGCAACCCACACCGGCTTCTGCCGGCTCAACGTGGGCGTGGTCGCTGCTTCCGGCAACGAGAAGCAGACTGGTGGCTGGGGTTCGTCCAAGCGCTACTTCGAAGACCTCGACACGCCGGAAAATCTGGGTCGACTCGCCGCTCAGGAAGCGGTGGAGAAGCTCAACGGTCGTCGGGTGAAATCGCAGGTGGTGCCGATGGTGGCTGATCGTCAGCTGGCAGCGCGTCTGCTCGGCTACTTCGCGCAGGCGGCGTCGGGCAGCAAGCTCTACACCCGGCAGTCCTTCTTGCTCGACAAGATTGGACAGCAGGTTGCGCATGCCGACATCAACATCGTCGACGATCCGCATGTACAGCGTGGTTTGGCCTCTCGCGGCTGGTCCGACCATGGTCTGCCCACGAATCGCCGGGACATCGTCAAGGGCGGAGTGCTCCAGGACTACTTTATGGACCTCTATTCTTCGCGGCGCCTGGGCACCAAGCCCAATGGTGGACAGAGTTCCAATCTGTACATCGTTGCCGGCAAGTCCACCCCCGAGGAGATTGTTGCCTCGGTCGACAACGGGCTGTTCTTGCAGGAGATTTCCGGTCATGGGTTCAACCCCACGAACGGCAACATTTCCTTCTCGGCCTCGGGTCAGTGGATCGAAAACGGCAAGAAGGCCTTCCCGGTCTCGGGTATCACCATCGCCGGCAATCTTCTGGAACTGTTCCTGGGGATCGAAGCGGTCGGTAACGACTTGATCTGGGACAGCTCGACGGTTTCTCCGACGCTCAAGTTCAAGAGCATCGCGGTCGCCGGCGAATAAGGGCAATCCTGCCCGGTGTGATAGGCGGAGGCGCGTTGTTGCTCACAAGCAGCAGCGCGCTTCTGCATATCCAGCAATTTCTTTCAGAGGAAACCGCAGAATGAGCTATCTGATACTGGCTTTGGCCATGAATTTCATGGTGAGTTTTCTTGCGTTCGTTTTCTTAGTGCAGCTCAACGCGCCGGCGGACAATGCATATCGTGTCGTCTGGGGCTCGCTTGCCTATCTGGCGATCGTGTCTGTGCTTGCGTATTTGACGACTGGCTGGTCGTCTGCGTATGCGGGCATCGTGGGCGGTTTGCTTTCGTTTGCTGTGTTGCGTCCAGGAGATGTTTTGTTTACCTGGGGGCGCGCTGTCATTCGCTTCGCCAATACGAAGCTGATTCGCAGCGTCACGCCTTTGAACGAAGTACTGCGTTTTATCGGCGTTCGCTTGCAGAATGCGCAGGTGCCGTTCAATAATCGCTTCAGACGGCGCTAAACATCACTCGCATCAAGAAAGGGAGTTCAAGATGTGCAAATTTCTCGCTTACATAATTGGCTCTTTTGCCGCGTACGGCGAAGCTCTCTGTGGCCATGGACCAATCGTCGGTATCGGAACTCCCGTTCCAGTGCCTGTGAGAAAGCCTGAAGACTAGAGCTGAAGAGGCTCCATTTCAAAAAAGCGTTCATCTCAAAAATGGGCGCTTTTTTTTGGGATCTGTATTTAAGTTTTGACTTAATTAAGCAGTTGCTTTAATATGACTGTTATGGACATTTTTGTGGCTCTTGCTGATCCCACGCGGCGCAAAATTTTGAAAATGCTTTCTCGACGTCAGATGTCTGCTGGAGACATTGCCGACCAGTTCGAGATGACACAATCTGCTGTTTCGCAACATTTAAAAACGCTTCGTGACGCTAATCTCGTCTCAATGCAGGTCGACGCGCAGCGCAGACTTTACTCGTTTAACGTCGCTGGTTTGAAAAAATTCAATCAATTTCTCAATGAGCTCTGAAGAATTATTCTGGAAAAATCGGTCGTTCGCGATCGGTTAAATTGACCACAACGGCTTTGCTAGCCTTGATCAATTCGTTCGGAGTGATAAGAATCTCTTCGCCCCAGCAACCAGTGCCGACCCCAAGCACTTCTTCTGCGCACAGACTTTCTTCCAGAAACGTTTTGAAGCCCTCTGGCTGCCAGTGAAACGGCGGAATTGAGCCGATTACATATCCGGTCACCGCCTTAACTTTTTCAGGCGAACACATGGAAATGTTGCGCGAGCCGAGCACTTTTTTGAGATGCCCCGAGATTGCGTTTTGGTCGCCGCCGACCATGACTAAAGCGCATTCGTTTTTGTCGGTTTCGAAAATGAGGGTTTTGACCATCTGTCGTTCGCGAAAACCAAGGGCGTGTGCGACGTTAGCCGCACCTTTTTCGGTGGTATCAGGGAACGTTTCTCTTTTGTAGACAAATTTGTTTGCGTCGAGAAAATCGAAAACGGGGAGATGTTTTTGCATATTGTGTCTTGAAGCCTGTTGTGTGTTTACGTCATTCGACTTCTGGTCGGACCATATCGAAAATAGATTCTACTTTGCAGTAAGAACTTCCCGATAGTCTGCCAATCGGCTGTAGTTTTTCTAAATCAATGTGATTGTTTTCGTAGACACCATCGGCGAAGTGAAAGCCAACGACGTCTCCTAGCACTAGATTGCCGGCGCCATCGTGCGAGCCAAAATTGATGATTTGTCGCAAACGACATTCGTAGCTGACCATTGCTTCGCCTACGCGTGGCGCCCGCACTTCATTCGAGGGCACGGCCGTCAGCCCGGCTTTGAGGAATTCATCGACACCGGGCGGGTAATTGCCACTCGTTTGATTCATTTTCTCAGCTACAGGCAGGCTGACGATATTAACGACAAAATCATGTGTCGCTTCGATGTTTTTTAAAGTGTCTTTGGGTACGACAATTGTTTTGCCGTCGACGTCTCGTGTTTTCAACGCCGGTGCAAAGCAGAGGACGGGGGGATTTGAACTGGCAAAAGTGAAGGCCGAAAACGGCGCTAAGTTCGGTACTCCACTTGTATTAATAGTGGAAACCCAAGCTATTGGTCGAGGTAGTATTGAACCGATCAGAATATTGTAGATTTGGCGTGCGCTCAAGTCTTTCGTTTTGATGTCCATAATGTTTGTCAGTTTCCAGAAGCTGGGCGGGCAGCTTATAGAATACTCGAACTGCCTAAATCGATTGTGAGTTTGGCGGCGGAGCGCTCTGTTGAATTTCAAGATGCGGCAAATTCGGGTATTTTGGTCTTTCCTGTTCAAGACAACCGTGCAATTGCTGCAAGAACTTCAAGGTTTCAGCCGGCGATTGCGCAGCCAGATCCTCGCTCAACTTAGAGCTGAACTCGACTCTTTTGTTCTGTTTGCTGAGTTCTACTAGTGAGTTTACTTCAGGGTTGCTGCAAGCGTTTGTTGGAGAATCCGACATTTTATAACCTCGATTGTCACTTTTCGTGATTGTGTCTATACGGGGCGTGTCATTTTTGGACAGGCAAAGTTTGCTGCTGAGCTTTTTGTTTTTTTAGAATTTTCTGGTTGGGAGATGCCACGCGCTTTGCTTCGATGATGCGCTTCCAGGCGGGACCCATCCCTGTTTCTTTGCCTTTAATGCGTTGCAACGCGGCTTCTACTTCCAGTCGCACTTCGAATTCGGCGTCATCGACAGCGACTTCGAGATATTCGAGTGCATTTTCTGTGCCGATGTCACACAAAAATCGCGCCGCGCGCCAGCGTACTAATTTGTTTTTGTCTTTGAGAGCTTTGCACATAGCTGGTTCGGCGCTGACGTCGCCTATATCAGAGAGAGCGTCTGCGGCTGTGCGACGAACACCAACGTGCTCGTCGTTCAAGACGGTCGCCATCAGCGGTTGTACAGCATCACTGCTGCCAGTGGCGCCTAAAGCGGCTGCTGCAAGTCTTCGCACTTGAGCGTTTGAGTCGTTGAGACCCTGAGTTAGGAACTGCACCGAATCAGGTGCCTGGCTGAAATATTGCACTGCTGCGAGTCGTTTTTGCCAGTCGGTATCTTTAGGCCAGTTTGCGTCAGGCGCAGCAGTTTCATCTTCATTGCGCGTCACTGTTTTTCCCAGGGCTGCAGCAACTGTTTGTGTTAACCGCGCTTCACTAAACAGCCCGTCTATTTCTTGAGCAACCTCTTGCGCCACTAAATCTGGTGCACCATAGCGAATGCCGTAATCCGCCCAGTATCGCTCTTTGAGAAAGTCAGCTCCGAGCGCCTCTTGAATCGATTTCGCCGCCTCGTTAAACTTGTCGCCAAGGCTAACTCGCTGTTGCGAATGAGCATCTTCGACTTTTACCTGGATGGGCACACCGCGAAACGTCTGCACTAAAACATGTACCTGACCGTCTCTGGCAGCCGTATCTCTTTGAGCTTGTATATTTGCGTCGCCAGCATCGCCTGTCTGTTCGCCTCCAAGAAGCTCTGTTGCCGCCGCTAGAATGGCTCTCCAGTCGCTGCGAGGGTCCTTATTCAAAGTCAAAAAATCATGGCAGACAAAAACACTTTTTACGCCAGCAATTGCAAGCATTGCTTTGACGTAATCAGGAGCGTTCGACGAATTCTCTGCAGCAAATGTAACAGCCACGCCCAGGTCAATATCGACGTTCAGCTTCATGCTATTTGGATTGGGAGTCGTTTCGACTGATGTAAGGCGCATCAAGTAAGTATAACAGCGTTGTTTGACCCACAATTTTGCTAGCTCAACATCAGTTTGTGTGGGCTGCAAGCGGGAATAGTGTCGATAGAGGCCGCTTAGGAAAATACAGTCATGCCTGAAAGCCGCGATCCCATCCAGCAAAACGGTTTAAAGCAGAAAGGTGAGACGGTCGAGCTCAAGCCTGCCGCTGATGCAAAACTTCCTGTTGCAGTCGTGCAGGAGAAATCAGCTGATCTATCGACAAGCACGTCAGCTTCACCATCAGCGTCCGAACTTGCTACTGGTGACGTTGCTGATGTCACGCCATTAAAGCCTGCTTTGCCAGCCGGTATGCGGCGCCGCAGGTTCGCCATTGCTTCGACCGCGCTGCTGGCCACCAGCGTTTTTTTGGTGAGTGTGGCAGATCTTAAACCTCTGATCAGTCAAGATGGAACAATCGACCGTAATTTCAAATTTACAGCCGAAATAAAACCGCCAGAGCCGCCGCCTGATTTTTCATACAGCAATCATTTGAGCGAAGGTCTGATTGCGATTGCAAATTCCGAGCGTCAGCCAGCGAGATACGGCTTTGCTGACGCGAAAGGGCAAATTGTCATTCCTTCAATTTACGAAGATGTGAAAGATTTTTCCGAGGGGCTAGCGGCTGTCAAACTGCCGAGTGACGCAGGAAAGTGGGGCTTCATCGACCACACTGGAAAAATGGTAATTCCGGCTATTTATACAACAGCAGATAGCTTTCACAACGGGTATGCTGTGGCATTCGATTATCGGCGACAGTTGATCGACAAGAATGGCAATGTGTTTCGAATTGGCGGAAATAATGTACGTCATGATATTCCTGGAGGATTTCGAATTATCGAAAAGCCCGCAAGTGCGCTGTATGGTGTCGCGAAGGGAAACGAAGTGTCTATCCCCTGTCGTTACGATGATATTACGCAAATTGCAACTGTGGAAGATAGCTCTGCTCCACCGTTCTTCAAGCTGCGTACAAACGGTATGTGTGGTCTGGCCGACGGCAATGGCAAGATTTATTTTTTGGACCGATTCGATGACATTGTCAGTGTTCATAATGGATTCGCCCTGGTAAAAAAAGATACCGCATATGGCTTTTGCGACTTGAACGGTAAATTTGTGATAATGCCGCAGTTTGCGCAATGCACCGCATATGATGACTTGATTGCGGTTCGTAGCGGCGACAAAATACGCTTTATAAATTCAGCAAACATGCCAGTCGAAGGTGCCAAAGTAGATAATGTTGTGTTCAACAGTGATACAGCGCAGTGGTTTCACGATGGACTCGGATTAATTAGGCGCGATGGTCTGTATGGCTATTTAGACAAACAGGGACACGAAGTGATCGCTGCCAGATTTAAGAATGCACGTCCTTTTTCAGAGGGTGTGGCCAGGGTTTTGGAAGGTTCGAGATGGATTTTTATCGATAAGCACGGCAATAAGGCTACTGAAGCTGAATACACTCAAGCGTCTCAATTTCACAATGGCACGTCCGAAGTTACCGTTCCTGGCCCTCTTTACGGTGTAATGAAGGAGACTCCCTATTTCAATTCGAGTATCAACTACTTCGGACGACCAGCTGAGAAATTCGATGGATTTGAAGGCGAAGTAGTTGAACGGGAACGTTAATCAGTAAGAATTTTGGGAGTGAAGACTGTTGGCACACGCGCTGCAAAAACTAGATGAGCTCAAAACCATTAGTTATGGCGATCCCAGGGCGCATCTCTTGCTTTGGCAGAAATCTGTGCTGCTGGTGCCTATATGGGGAGTTCTAGCTATACCCATTTTTGGGCTTGTTGTGCACACAATCAGTAAAAGCGCTGTGCAGGTTGGTTTCGGCTTGATGCTGTCGTTTTTTTTAGTTTATTTTGTCAACGATGTACTCAAGCGAAAGATTACTTTCGACAACAACTTTCTTTATTTTGGATTTGAGACTATGCCGATTAAAGATTTAGTAAGCATAGAAGTTTTATATAAGAGAAATAAGTTTTTGCCCGCGAAACTTGTCCTGAACTCGATCTCTGGACAAAAAATGAAATTCGGTTTAAATGGCTTGACGGACAAAGATGTCGACACTCTAGTCAAACATCTGCAGACAAACAATTCAAATCTAGAAACCGCGAACGCTCTGGCTTCTCTGGTCAAATGCCGCCGCGCTCGTGTCAAACCACTAGAGACACCTCAGTGGCTAGAGTTGCCAGTGAATTCCAGAGAAGCTCTTGTACAGGCTGTTGACACTTACAGAAGTAGCGCCGGCAAGTGGATGCGTCTCGGACCAATCATCTCTCTTGGGTTCTGCATTCCGGTGTGGGTTGGCGTTATCTCCAGTCTCTATGTTTGTTTGCAACCGCGTAGCGGGTGGCTTATACAGCAACTTAATGATCGCTCTTTGATGGCTCGAGCATCTTCTGCGTTTCTGACCTCGGTAGCGAATGTCTATACAAATGTCTACGCCATGTCTAAACCGTTCATACAGCATCCCTTGCTACTTGCAGCTGAACTTCTCTTTTTCGTCCTTCTTTTTCTGGCCGTTCAACGTCTGGTTTTTCAAGCTAATTCGCTCGTCGCCGACAGTCGCGGAATTAAGTTGCTTTTTCGCTGTGGCTTTTTTTCGATTCCCGTGAAGCGGCTGAACTGGTCAGACATCTCTTGTCTCACTCTTTATAGGCATCATGATGAGCAGGCGCGCTTGCAGTTCGTTAAAAGCAACGGTAAAAAAGTCGATTTGAGGCTCGACTCTCTTTCGCTAGAACATCGTGCGGTTTTGTTAAAGCGAGTCGAAAAAGCTGCGCCATCTTGCCAGATTGATGAGGGGTTAGCTGAAATTATGCTGCCAAAGGCTAATCAAAGCTATACAGAAATCTGGTTGCAATCGTTGAGTCAATCGCCAGAGAGAGCAACTCTCGATCCGCTGGGTGCAGGACAGTTAGTGGGCGCCGAACGCTTCGAGGTTCTGCGCAAGATCGGTGTTGGTGGGCAGGGCACGGCCTATTTGTGTAAAGACTTACACCAACAAGTTGAAACGCTTGTCGTTTTGAAAGAAACTATTATTCCTGTCTTTGCAAACAACGCCACTACGTTACGAGAGCTAGAGAGATTCGAACGTGAAGCAAAGATTCTGCATGATTTAAAATATCCTGGGGTTGTAAGCCTGATTCAGTATTTTGTGGAAGACCATCGTGCCTACCTTGTTTTAGAACATGTGGACGGCATGAGTTTGTTGGAACTTGTAAAACGCGATGGAGTACTTGCGCAATCACAGGTAATCGAATTGGCAGCGCAGATGGCTGAGATACTATCTTTCTTGCATTCGCATGGCGTCATTCACCGCGACTTCACTCCAGACAATTTGCTTTTAAATAGTCAGGGGCGGTTAAAACTAATCGATTTTAACGTAGCTCAAAAAGGGGGCAGTGGGCTGACCGGCACTATTGTTGGTAAACATGCGTACTTACCGCCGGAACAATTTAGAGGCAAGGCTACCGACAAAAGTGACATCTATGCTTTCGGGGCGACGCTGTTTTTTTTGCTGACGGGAACCGAGCCTGAGCCAATTTCTCAATCTTGCCCGTTAGACGCAAATGCTGAAGTCTCACCAGCCTTGAATGACATTGTCAAAAAAGCTACAACGCTTAAAGAAGAAAATAGATTCAGTGGGATCGACGAGATGAAACTGGCGCTCATTGAGGTTGTGCAAAGTGGCTGAAATCGTTGTCAGAGCTCAATGTAAAAGCGTTTCGCGAAGTGTGGTCGAGACCGCTCTTGACTCTACATTTCCGCTCTGGGGGGCGTTATCACCCTTTGCCGCGTGCTGTTTATTCTTGGCTGCGATGTCTGATATAAAGTCAGATAAGCTAACTGAACTGCTCGCGTTCTCGATTGGTTGCCTCACATATAGTGTCATTTGCCTATTGCTGAAAAGAGATCTGGCGAATGATTTTTTCGTTATCGATCAGAATGGTTTTAAACTGCCGCGGTTTATCGGTTCTGGGCGCAGATTTCAGCAGTATACGCCCTGGTCTTCCGTAACCCATGTTAGCGCCGGTATTGCCGAAGATAACATCAAAAATTCAAAGTTATTTGTAGCAAAAAATAACGGTAGAAATATTGCTGTAGCTTTAAATCAGTTCGAGCCAGAATTCGTTGAGCAATTATTGTTGTCAGCGAAAATGTGGGCCAGCAGCCAGTGCGACGCTTCCGTCGATGAATTGCAAAATCGTTTGCGAGCCAACAAATCTGGCATTCTTTTGCCTGGTGCAACGAGCTTTACTGAAATCTGGGAAGATGAACTGGGAAGGCGCTTCAATCCGATTTCTTATATTCCGCTTGAATCAGGTCGAGTTCTCCATCAAAATTTGCTGCGCATCGTCAGACAGCTAGCATCAGGCGGTTTATCCGCTCTTTACCTGTGCCAGCAAAATGACCGAGAACTCGTGGTCCTAAAAGAATCTGTGATACCAGAGCACATCGAACCAGATGTAAAAGCAAAAGCCTCAGAACTTTTCGACCGCGAAGCCAAAATTCTGATGAAACTAGATCATCCAAATGTCGTAAAAGTGCTCGACACTTTCGTCGAAGCCGAGCGTAATTATCTTGTCTTGGAATATGCAAACGGCGCTGATTTGCGACTATTGGTCAGGCAAAACGGCGTTCAAAGCGAAGCGGATGTTCTGGATTGGGCGATTCAAATTGCAAGCACGTTGAGATATTTGCATGAGCGCGAAGTGCCGATTATCCACAGAGATTTAACACCAGACAATATCGTTCTGAAGAACGATGGTCAAATAGTGATCGTCGATTTTGGGGCGGCGAACGAATTTATTGGCAACGCTACCGGCACCTTTGTGGGCAAGCACGCTTATATAGCGCCAGAGCAGCTGCGTGGAAAAGCGACGACGCAAAGCGACATTTACGCTTTTGGTGGCACTTTGTATTTTTTACTGACGGGTGTTGAGCCCGAGGCGTTGTCGTCATCACGACCAAAAGACAAAGTAGCATCTATATCAGATGAGCTTTCTGAATTTGTTGAAACCTGCACACAGTTGGAAACAACAGAGCGCTACAAAAGTGTGGCACAATTGTTGCCTGTGCTGAAAAGACTGTCGGCTCAGTCTATGGTTGTTTGACAACCTGCCGCATAATTGCAGCTGTGCATACGCGCACTGCAATTGAGCGGACTCTGACTGCCGTTGAATAAAGCTCAAAGCTGTCGGTTAGGACGTTACCGAGCCAAACTGGGAATGACAGCTGCGCCTTGATAGGCGGTGCGGTGCGATGACCAAGGTGATGTTGCTGTCGTTCCAAAATTTCTCGGCGAACCGAAGACGTTGTAGTCGAACGTAAACTGAATATCTACAGTATTCGCTGAGCCATCTGGCAGTGAAGGAAACGGTGCTGCTTCTGACACAGCTTTCAGGGCGCTTATGTCAACGATCGACGTGCCAGATGATTCGGTCAGTTTCAGATCCTTTAGCGTGCCGTTTTTCTCCACTTTGAAAAGCACCTTGCAATATTTTGTAGAAGGTTGCACCGGAGGCTTCCAGTGTGCCGTGATTTGCTTTTTCAAGTTATTCATATACGGCCCGTAGTCTATTTCGTTGACTTTGTTGAGCGTGTTTTGAGCACCCACGGCTATGTCTTTCAGTTTTTCACCATACAAGGTACCACTCAATCTATTTTGCGCTGCTTCAAGCTTTTTACTTACATCGGCGTCGTCTTTGATTCTGAGAGCTATTTTTAATTCGATCACGCAGTCGATGAAGTCGCCACGATTAAAAGCGGCTTCCCCCAATGAGCGTCTGTCTTCAAAAGAGTTCGGGTTTAATCCTAATCTTTGGACGGACTTGTTAATAAGAGCCACCGTCTCTGGATCAGCATTGTTAAAGTAGTAAGCCCTATGAAATTGCTTTAGCGCCTCAGCTGGAAAGGATTGCAGTGAGTTTCCATAACGAATGTATGTTTCAGCTAGACGTTCTAGAGCAGGACCAAAATTGCGATCAACCTTGAGAGCTTGTTCGTATTCTCGAAGAGCTAAAGGAATGTTATTGGAACCGGTGAGAGTGGCACCATCTTGATTGATGGTGACTGGATCTTGTGGACTTGCCTGGACACTTAAAAGAGGCAAGAGCAACAAAAATAGTGCAGCGACAAGCTGCATGCACGAAATGCGCAAATTTTCTCTTTCGGGGACTTTCATGTTTGCATTATATTGGTTCGCACATTAGCGCGCCATGAAGACCTAAATGAGCGGCGGCGCATAGCGGTGATCTACTTCATCCTACTTGTAAGAAATATCTTGTCTCGTACTCAATGACCAGAGTTCTGGAAGAAGAAATCAGCAACTGTTTCTGATGTATCAAACTCAGGATCTGCTTGGCGAACCGGGCGCGAAATCCAGGTGAGCAAATCTGGATGGCTATCGTTCCAGCCGCCATTGCCACCATCCCAGGCGTGCTCGCCACCGCGCCAAACGTGGTCTGCTTCTTTATGCTGAAGGCGAATTATTTGTTCAACTGGTGCGGTCCCACCTGTGTAGAAAGTGTCATCTTCAGCGGGTGTATGCGTTTGTTGAATGATGTTGTCGCCGTTTGCCTTCGCCCATGCTGGTGCCTGTTCGAGTGGTTGTGATTCGCCAATCTTTGATACGGTGATCATGCGCCAACCTTTTAGCAAGGCCCAGTCTTCTCCCCAGCCGTGACCACCTTCCAAGGGCAGAATGTCGTCGTTGTTGCCCAGTATTGAAAGCATTTCTGTGGAGTTGTTTGTGCTTGGGCGGGGATCACTTTCTATCAAAGTGCCATGCACAGAGGCAATTCCAGCTATGGTGCCAGGCATTTCGTGAGCAATGTATTGAGCTGCCTGACCTCCTTCTGAGAAGCCCGCGATGAATTCCTTTTTCGAGTCTATGGGCAGTGAGTGCTCAACTTCACTTTTGACAGCTTTGAAATAATCGAGATCGTTGTAGCTTGGGTCGCGTGTGGTGAGGGTGCCGTGGTCCATGTTCCAGGAATTCTCGTGGTAAAAGGGCAGCCCGGGAAATTGCTGCGGTAGTGCCTGCAAATAAGCGACTGCAAAACCCTTTTCGTCAGCGACTTTGTCCATGTGACTGTATTCGCGCATCATGTCCATATTTTCGGTTAGACCATGCATCATATAGACGACCGGCAAAGGACTGTGCCCATCGTAGTTTTTTGGTATGTGCAGTTCGAATTCGCGATGTTGACCGGCTAGTGAAAATTGTTCTTTCGAGTCGCCAGAAGGAATCTTTGACGTCACTCCATCGGTAATGTTGAGCAAATTAAGTTCATGACCAGTGTGCGGACTCGTTACAATATCGCGCTCGCTGTATTGCGAGCGGTGATTGGCGTCTGGTTGGAAAGATTGCCCTTCTACCACGGCAGGTCTCGAAAACTGGAGTTTCTTTGTTATACCAGCACTTTTGTAGAAGTCAAGAGAGTGTTTTAAAAAGTGCCATCAGCATCTTCTTTCCATACCCATAAGAGCGAATATGAAAGCGTTTGGACGGTTTCAAACGTGCAAAGAATGCAAACCTGCTCCAACCCGGGCCTTTGATGTTGAATTTGGTTTGAAAACGCCGTGGTTTAGTGGATGCGAACATCATCACGTTGAATGTCAGAGCGCTTTCGTGATGCTTTGCTATGGGTGTAAGCCGAAGCAGAGTTTTCTATTGACTCGTTGTGGCAGAGGAGCTGGCTGCAAAAATTTATTGCACGTTGTAAGTATTGATGCTGGTGACGAAATCAAAGTCCGAAATGAACTGGATTTTAGTTTGAATCGGGCTTGAGGGGATCGGCATATCAACCTGAGGCTGTTACTTTGTGCAATGTAGTGAGCCCGCGCGAGAAAAAGAACAGCATATGTGTTTGAAGCCTGCAAGATGGTTTGAAATTTCTCGTGAAACCAGGAAGGTCGCGGAAAAGAGCTTCCAAAGCAAACCTACAATCGCCATGAAATTGGCTGGCGAACTTGGAAGCATTTTTGTTGACGAAGATTTCTGTGACTTGTTTTCCCGAAAAGGAAAACTGACAGAAAGCCCATCTTGTCTGGCAATAGTGACTTTGCTTCAGTTCGCCGAGGGCTTGACCGACAGACAAACCGAGGAGGCAATCTGTGGTCGAATTGATTGGAGCTATGCGTTGGCCCTGCCCTTGGACGAAGATGGCATCGATCAGACTGTTCTTAGTGAATTCCGTTCACGCCTGCTAAAAGGAAACGCTGAAGAGCGCCTATTAAATATGCTTCTGGAAAAACTTCGCGGAAAGGGTTTGCTGAGAGAACGCGGTCGTCAACGAACTGACTCGATCCATGTTGTCGCTGCAGTATGCGCCTTGAACCGTCTTGAACGAGTTGGTGAGACGATGCGAGCGGTATTAAGCGGACTTGCCACAGTCACTCCAGATTGGGTTCAGGCTATCGCGAAAGACGAATGGTAAATCAGATACGCCAAACCATTCTTCAATATGTGTTTTCCTAAAAGCGAACGGGAACGGGAGAAGTTCGCCCAAGGGATTGGCAGTGACGGCTTTGAACTTTTGAGCACCATCGATAGTACTTTTGAAGAATTCTATTGGTTCAAGGAATTGCCAGTAATTATGACTTTGAGGAAAGTTTGGGAACAACAATATATTGTCGAACCGCCCTCTAAGCTGCGATCGCGCAGCCGCTTTGTGGAGGGGTGCAGAGAAGCACCCCTCGCGCAAGCTCTCCAATCAAGATTCGCTGTTCTTCGCTCGGCTTAAACTTGCTGAAAGCAGCCCAAATCTAAGGTTTAGCTTGTGACATTGACTTCGCCACTAGCACCAGTACTGGTTAAACCTTCGCCTTTTTGGTGGACAGTAGCGTAGTAAAAGTCCGATTACGCTGTCTACTTTTCCTTTTCAATCTTTTCTATAAAAAACTGTAGTCGGCAAAGTTATCTAAAAACGAAACTACCAGAGGCGTGCGTAAGAGTCGGGAAGACAAAAATTTTGTCTTCCTTCGTCGCTCATTTTCCACGGAAGAAACTTCATGATATCGGACGGCGGTTTTGCTGTTCGCGAGCACTCGTTAAAGTAATCGAGAAGCGTTGCTTCTGGAGCAAGTCCATTAACCAGCCAGGTTTGGAAGATATTTTCAGCCAAGCTCTCGAGATACTTTGCCCTTGTCTCGTCGCATTCTTTCGGCAGCTTCGATTGCTACGACCGTGCCCCCTGCTTCCAGCTTGTTGTCCTCGTTTCCAGCAGCTTTCTCTTTCGCTAGCCTGCGCTCTTCAGTATTTCTGCTTCGGAGACTCTGCTACCATGACTGAAAATTGTGGTGATTTATTCTTTCTTTGTAGCAAAATTTCTGCTGACATTTGCCGTTGACTTTTTGCCGTGCGATGATCTGGCTCCAGAAATTTTCCATTGTCAATCTTGCCGTCCACCTTTACTCATGCTGATTTCGCCCTCTAAGAAGCGTTTACACAATCAAACGACATTTGAGAACGATGTTCAACAATGTGGTCAATGCAGCGCGTTCATTTCAATCACATTTTCGCCTAACCAAGCTCTTAAAAAATGGCGGGCGCCCAGGAGAGCGCCCGCCATCTAGAAAGACTAATCGGCCGAATCCTTTTTACCAAGGAGCGTTGGGTACCATGTAGTGGCAGTGTCGCAGTTTAGATGTGCAGTTGGAGCACTTTCACCCTGAGCAATTGCACTTGCCCACCATCGAACGCAAGCGAATTGACCCTGAGCTAGAACACCGTCGAACGTGTACGCAAAATACTGATTGCGGTCTGTAAGTGTGGATACGTAGACCGAGAAAGCCATGCTTTGGGCGTAGACTTCTCCCCAGCCGGAAGGATTCGCACCAGTGAAATAAGGTGTGGACTGGCGCAAGATCCAACTATTTCTAAACGGTTGATTTGAATTCGTAGAGTCTAAGTAGTTAGGATTTACCAGAACCGTACCGAAGGCGTCACAGTATGGGAGGCTTGTTACCTGATCGGTCACGCCGGCGAATGGTCCCGGTTTTCCATCTATCGTTGACGTCTCGCAAGGTGGACGTCTGTGAGATAGTTGCGCGGTAGGTCCAACAAAATCATAGTCAAGGTTTAAATAGTCCTGGCTAACATAGGTATTATACGGGGTGGAGCCTGACTCATTGAATTGCAGTCCGTCAAATGCATGACCGAATTCGTGGACCGCTGCTTCTTCCGATTGACTTGCGTTTATCTCGCTAGGCAATACTGACGGGTTCTCGAACACATGTATGTAAATTGTGGTCCCTATTGGATTCACCGTTTTCCCGACATCTCCGACATCCGGATCCGTATCTTTTGTTCCAGTCTGATACTGTGCATAACTCTGCCAGACCCAAATATCTGCATCGATGAGACGCATAGCACCATCAGGGGGTATCAGTTCGGCACCCGCTAGAGGTCCCGCATCGACATCAGTCGGGGCCCCAGGATGCGCGCAGTTAAAGTAACCTCTTGGCCAAGCGGGATAGCCAGCGCTCTTATAATATTGGCACCGAATACCGTGTTTCATGAAGATTAACAACCCATCACCGTGTGGCTGACTTTGGCGAGGCGCCACTCTTGGTTTAGATGCAGGAGAGCCACCTTCAGAGTCACCTTTCTCAGCCGCAACATTGATGATACTGTCTGGATCTGTAAGGGATAAGACGTCAGTGACAGAAAAAAGTCCTCCCTCTCCTGATGGTCCTCCCGTTGCCGTTATAGTAGAAGTTGCAAGATCTACCACTTGATTGTCGTCACCTGTCAAAATTAGATCGATTTCGCCACCAGTTCCTGTATCTTGGCCACTTGCTTCGAATGTCGTTCCGGGTATCAAAATTTGATCTGCCGAAAAGGATATAGTTCCACCATCCCCAGTTGTTGCAGAGTTAGCGAGGAAAGTAGTGTTTTGAAGTGTTATTATGCTGGTGCTGGCAGCCGCCTGAACAGAGATTGTGCCTCCAGAGCCGCTGCTACCAGATGCACTGACATCAAGCCCAGGAAGACCATTAATATTGCCAGTGGTGGTAGTGAAAGCAAGGTTGCCACCTTCGCCGGTGCCAAAGCCATTCGCGACAATCACCGCCCCCGAACCAGCATCGTCCATGGATGCCGCAGTCAGAGTGACGTTGCCGCCATTTCCACTAGAACCAACTGACTCTGCATCAATGCTGAATCCGTCCATAGTCGAGGAGAAATGGAATGCGCCGAGCGTGTCTGAGATGCTGAGCACGCCGCCGTTACCAACGTTGCTTGCATCACCACCAGTATTTATAAATTGATAGGCAGCTCCCGACGAGCCAAATGACATGTCACCACTGTTAACGTTCACAGTCGTAGTGCCACCATTTGCGCCGGTGTCTCCCCAGTTAAGAACCTGAACAAACCCGGTTTGCGTCGCGATGGCATCAGCCGTGATATTGATATTGTTTGTTCCAGACCCGGTCGTATTGATAGTATCAAGCGTGACATTGGCGCTACCAAAATCAAGTGTGGTATTGCCAGCGATGGCGCCTGCATATGTAATGGTAAGCTGGTTGGTATTGCCTTCTGCTGCTAGATCAACGGTCCCGCCAGTAAATGACACTGGCAGACCTTCAAGAGTGATTTGCATATTGTTACCGTACGCATAGCCGTTAAGTGCACTACCGTCAGCAGCTTGGATTGCAACGGGCGTAGAACCAAGACCGATGTCGTGAGTGATAGAGGCGACCCCAGGCACATTCACGGTCAATCCAGCCGAGTTTTCTGGGCTGATTAGAATACCCGCAGGAATATCCGTAGTTCCATTTCCGCTACCATATATGCTCAACCCGCCTGAATACGTCAGTTGCGATGTGGCTATGAGAACAAAGTGATTTGTCGACCCTGAACTTTGGTCTTCGCTAGCATCGATAGTTACGCCACCATTAGTAAAAATCCTATTGGCTTGCAGTGCAATTTGCCCTGGAGCATTAGTACCGCTTCCTCCAGCAAATAAGTCTCCAGCATCAATTGTTAGATCGCCAGTGCCGGCGTTAAGAAGAATTGCACCAGCCGGACCCCCAGAATTCCACACCGTAATGACACTGGGGTCGTCGACACTGATACCACCCGAACCAAGATTTGTGACCGATACATATTGATGAACAACCTGGTACTCCCAGAAGTTGCTTGACTGGGCTACAATTTGGCCCGCGCCTCCGCCTGAACTCAAGTCCGTGTACAGCGAAAGCACGCCATTGCCGGAGCTAGAACCGACGTGAAAGGTGTCGCTGCCACCAGAATAATTTGTAGATATAGAGATGGACGATTGACCAAAACCTCCTGCACCGCCACTTACATCTATATTTTGACCGGAAAAATCGCCACCAGCCCCTATCAACACGGTACCACCAGCAATGGTGATGTCTCCCCCGATTGTGATAGCAGATGTGGAGGGAACATTGACGACCTCGACCGCGCTTGCTGCTGTACCCGTTATGGCTCCATTGATAGTTACGGCACCGGCTGTGGAAGTGCCGTCGCCGTTACTGACTCCGCTGATGGCGACATCGCCAGCGATAGGACCTGTGATCGCGATGGCACCGTCAAAGTTCTGATCACCCTTCGCCGTAGAAGTCATTTCATCAATCACTGAAATTGCTCCAGTGACATGCACGGTTCCCGAAGACTCAATGACCAGGTCATTGGCTGTGATAGAGCCTGCTTGTACTGATGCGCTACCGACGTAGCCATTCGTGCCAGAGATGAGTCGACAAATCGCCCCGTCTTGAGCCACACATTCTGCGTCTGAAATCATCCCCGATCCGCTAGAATTTGCAGGAGGTACCGGAACTGAGAACGTGACGCCACCACCTAACTCAACGTCACCAGCCGTATTGATATTGCCAGCGGTGACATTTCCATGAGCATAGACGATCAGGTCTTCGCCACTTGTGGACGTAAAATCAGGCACACTGATATCACCGTCGTAGCTATAGTAGAGAGGATCGCCGGATACGTCTTGTTTTGCGATTTTCAGATTGCCATGCGAAACACCCATATGCACGGCTGCAGCATTTACCTCAACGTCACCGGTGATGCTTTCGGCATCGGCGCTGACAGTTTGATCGCTGGAAAGCCGCAGCTTATTGCTTTTCCAGTTACCGCCTTTTATGTTCAACCCGCCCGGTGCGCTGACATTGATAGTTTGCTTCGCGCTGACGGTACCGTTCTTGCTATCGATACCCAAAGACTCCTTTTGGGTCGATGACAGGGATAAGGTGTTACCATCGAAAGTGATTGAACCGTCATTTTGAATTTGACCGGCAATGATCTGTGCACTTGAGGTTTTGTCGGCTCCGATAAAGCTAATAGCACCGTGATTCACCAGTTTGCCGTGAACGACTACTGGACCTTTTCGAAGATCGAAGACCTTCTTGGCGCCTTTTTCGATCACCAAGTCTTCGTTTTTCGCATGAGCTACTCCAGCCAAGCCAAGCATGAGAAAAGTTGTCAGTCCAAGAACTTTTACTTTCGTTTTCATAACGACTCCTTAAGTCGAAGTTAAAAAAGATAGGATGGAAACTCATAGTCAACTTAGGTTGGCGGTCCACGAGCCATTACAGCCTCCATAGCAAGGTCAGTGACGACAATTGGTCGTCACTGACGGTGACAAATGTAGAGTCTTTCGACTCTACTTCCGAAACACCAAGTCGATACGCAAGAGTTTGTCGTCATCGCATTGGCGCTGAGGACTTATAGAAAAGCATGACCAGCTTTGGTGCCCTTACCAAGGTCCGTAATTGGCTCACAGAGGGTGGATGATAACTGGACCATTTCGAAGATCCAAGACCTTCTTGGATCCTTTTTCGATCACAAGATCTTTGTTGTTGGCATGAGCCATTCCAGCCAAGCCAATCGAGAGGACTGCTGCCAGTCCAAGAATTTTTGCTTTCGTTTTCATAACGGCTCCTAGAAAAGGGTTGAAAGGTTGTGTTCAAGTTCAGGAGAAATTTAGGTTGGCGGTCCACGAGCCATTACAGCCTCCATAGCAAAGTCGGTGACGACAATTGGTCGTCACTGAGCAGTGACAAATGCAGAGCCTTTCGACTCTATTTCCGAAGCACCAAATCGAGACGCAAGAGTTGTCGTCATCGGGTCAGTGTTGAGGACTCTTTAAAACGGTTGCTCAGCCTGCTGCAGCGTTCAGAAGGCTACGGAACAATTGACTGTGTCGGTTTTGCTCGCGCGTTGTAACATCTGCCAATTAGGCGGCTGATAGTTCGTCGCGCTGTGAGGCGAACGCCAGATCGATCCTCATAATGCCGTTATCGTCCAACCTGGCTTCGCCAAGAATGCGCACGAAGACCTCTTTGCCGGGAATGAGTTCGCCGAAGGATTTCAGAGACATGCCGGCGCCGCTGTTCATGTTCTTGTTGTGAACAAGGCCCTTCTTTCCCTTGGCGATTTGATCCTGGAGTTCTATGAATACGCCAAAACGGGCAACGTTCACAACCGATCCGACGAGAATCGAAGAATCCGGCAGCGCATTCAATTCATCCACGACTGCCTGGTCGGAGATGAGTTCTTTCTCGCTAGCGCGAAGTTTGCGCATGGAACCGTCCATGGCAACTGTTATCTTGACTCGAACCTCTTCGCCTATCTTTAGATTGGACAGTCGATCAGATGGATTGTCACCGGCAATTTGCTTGATGTGCAAGAGGGCGGTTTCGGTTTTGCCTTCAAAACAAAGGACTGCTCCAAGGAGCTGTTCCTTGGATATATATGGGCGGAGAACTGTGCCCACGAGGATTTCACCGGTCTGAATAACGCTGGATGCTTGGATATGCATTGGTCGTCTCCACGGCTGTAGATAATTCTGATGCTTTGCAGTCATCAAAATGGACGTTCGTTTGGCTTTGCAGTGATCGTTCTTCTAAACTCAAACTGAGTGGTAGTGACCGACGGTCGCAGGATGCTGGTTTTACTGATGAGTAGATAAAGTGAGTAGATTGGACCGCCGCTGCGTGAATGGAAAAACGAAGTAGATCTCGAGTCTACGAAATTGCCGGCGGCAAAATCACCTGCATAAAGCGAACTCAGCCTATCGAATACATATGAATATAGGCTTTAAAAACGCCACGAGCTCAAGCAATCGCTCTGCGAGGCTCTTGGGCGGTAAGCCGTTTTTAATATTTAAATTCTGGTTCGCGCGGATGGACATCCTTGCGCTAAGTCTCATAAAGAAATTGTATAGAATAAAGTGCTGCGAAAAATGATTTTCGATGTCGAAAATGATGCGCATGGACATCGGAGGCAGCGATTGCATGCTAGACGTAAACGCACGCCTGACTAGCGTTTACAGTATGCGAGTTTTGTTGGATAGATTCTCTGTTTTGCAACTCCAGTGGTCAATGTCGAATTTGATTCTATTCGAAAGCACCACGCCAATTCAAAACACAGCCTACGTTCATATTCTCTTCGGTTGAAGTGGGGCAGAGCGGCTACTGGTCGGGTAATTCATCGTTTCGAAAGTTGATTGCATTCGGTCGAGGTAATTTCTCTCTTCGATTTAGAGACGCAAATAATCTGCAATTGGACGTCAGTCCAATTGATAGAATTTTATGCAGTCCAATGCGAGTGGCGCAAGCTTGGCAACTCGCAACTCTGCAAGCTTGGCAACTCCCTGATTTTCATTGCGAGACTTCGATTAAGGACTGACGAACCAATTGGCCATTTAAAAGTGTCCACGACCTAACATAACGACGTGATGAATCAGTTGAATTCAGCATCGTCAAAAGTAATTTCTGGAAGCACCATATTTGGTGCTTTCTCCGCAACTGTAACGTTGTGTTTCAAGTCACACCAATGTCAAAAACGAGGTCTAATTTGAGAATTGGATTCCTATGCCTTGAAAAAGCCCACAGGTCACATGTCCGAGATTGACCAAAAACCAGTTAAACCCAAGGATCATCCGAGCATCGACCCGGATGGTCGCAATCCGGTGTCTGCGGCTACTGTGCAAACTTGGTACGAGAAGGTTTACAACCCTCCGGCTAATGATTTGAAAGGACACAAGTGCTCGATCCAGCCCCGTCCAGACGAAATTGCCTATCTCCAGTCGGGCAAATCCACCAAAGGCTGCGATTACAGGACCTTTGCTAACTCCGACATTCCAGCTCTTTTTCGTGAGGAAAAGGGAAAATCGGTTTATATCGAAGAAACCGAAAGAGAACGTCATCACAAAAAGGATTCTGCTTTCAGTGGCAGCGGTGTCATTGTCGGCAAGCGTCACAAAAATGAGCTGTTGATCCTCACTGACAATCATGTGGTTGGAGGCGACCGTGGTTCAAAGTTGAAGGATGTTTACGTTCGCACACCAGATGGTGTCGCTCATGAAGGTAGAGTCGTCGATCGCACTCCTAAAGAAGATCTGGCACTTGTTGCTATTAAAGTCGACCCCAAGCAAATGAGCAAATTTGAGGTGGCTAAGGCCGTTAAAAGTTTGTCTTTCGTGCATCCTGGAGACAAGGCATTGGGGCTCGGGTATCCCATGGATGCCGAATATTTGTACGCTTCGCCAGGTTCAGTCAAAATAACCGCACCTGTGCACGCATTGACCCCTTGCGACAGCAAAACTTGCTATGGTGAGGACTGGAATCGTCCTATGATTGAAGCGCGACTGCACAGTAAAACTGGTAATTCTGGCGGCGGTGTCTGGAACCACAAACGTGAATTATTTGGTCTTGTCGAAGGTGGTAATGACTCTTCGATAAAATATACCTTGATTAATCCGGTTACTCAGCACAAAATCGATAACATGATTCGCCGAGCTAAAGCCTGGGATCAGTCCTGATTTATTGATAAAAGTTTTGCTCTGGATAAGGATGCTCGAGCACTGTATCTTTCATGCAGAGAGTGGAATGACCACCCAAGCTGGAAGATTAACTGATGAAAGTCGTTCTTGCCGAAAAACCCTCAGTGGCACGCGATATAGCGGCAGTGCTTGGCGCTACGAATAAGCGCGAGGGGTATTTCGAAGGCAATGGCTATGCCGTTACATATGCTTTCGGCCACCTCGTCACCATGGCTGAGCCGGAAGAAATGAATGCCGCCTGGGGCAGTCCCTGGCGTCTTGCTCAATTACCGATGATTCCGAGCGACTGGAAGTATCGTGTTGTTGAAAAATCCAGCGCTCAATTTCATGTCATCAAAAAGCTTTTCTGCAGTCCCGACACCGAAAGCATTATTTGCGCAACAGACGCCGGGCGAGAAGGCGAACATATTTTTCGCTTGATTTATATGCTGGCTGGGGCGACAGTTCCGGTTGAGCGCTTATGGATTAGCTCGTTAACCGCCGAAGCTATCAAAGATGGTCTGGCCAAACTGAAATCGTCCTCGGAATTCGACAATCTAGCGGATGCCGCCACCGCTCGTGCGCATGCAGATTGGGTTGTCGGTTTGAATTTCACCAGAGCTTACACTGCCATCAATCGCCAGCTCTGCACAATTGGGCGGGTGCAAACACCAACTCTCGCTTTGATTTGCGATAGACAAATCACAATCGACAATTTTAAAGCCACTCCTTTTTACGAAATTCTCGTCAACTTCGATCCCAGTTTTGTCGCTCGTTATATTACGCCTGGCGAAGAGCCGCAGACCAGGCTGCAAGACAAAGCCGTCGCGCAAGAAATTGTCAACGACATAAAGTCGATTGAGAAAGGAGTTGTTCAATCGGTTATCACCGCCGAAAAGAAAACGCGTGCGCCTGCTCTCTATGATTTGCTCACGTTGCAAAAAGAAGCGAACAAACGTTTTGGCTACACCGCTCAGGAAACTCTGACCATTGCTCAGAGTCTCTATGAAGAATATAAACTGATTTCGTATCCAAGAACTGAATCGCGACATCTTTCAAACGATATGGTGGCCGAGTTGCCACGCACTCTGTCGACAGTTTTAAAAGGAGCTTCGGCTAAGACTCTTGAAGCTTTTGCTAAAGAAGACATCGTGCCTGGCAAAATTACAGCAGGCTTGTTGCGTCCAAAACTTTCGAAGAGTTATGTAGACGACACTAAATTGACAGATCACCATGCCATCATTCCGACGCACGGCACACCTCAAAGTAATCTTCCTGAAAAACAAAAGAACGTTTATCAACTAGTCGCGCAAAGATTTCTCAGCATCTTTTTGCCACCAGAAATTCGTGACGAAACGACGGCCATAATTGCTCTCGATAAACACTCATTTAGAGCGCGCGGATTTGTGATCAAAGATCCAGGTTGGACCATTCTTGAGCCAAAATCCGATGAGGGTGAAAAGAAGAAAAAGGACGCCGACGACGAATCGCAGCAATTGCCGCCGCTTGCTAAAGGCCAGCAAGTGCCCAAGAAAAAGGCGACTCTAAAAGAGAACAAAACCAATCCGCCCAAACAATATGATGATGGTACCTTGCTTACGGCTATGAAAAACGCCGGGCGCGATCTCGACGACGAGGACCTCGCTAGCTACATGAAGCAAAAAGGCATCGGCACTCCGGCGACTCGCGCGGCAATTATCGAAAGACTCTTGCAGACCGGCTATATCGAGCGCGCTAAAAAAGCGCTGGTACCAACAGGCAAGGGATTAGCATTGCACGAGCAAGTGCATGGAGACTTGAAAAACGTGGCCCTGACTGCCATATGGGAGCAGCAACTGGCTGATATGCAAGATGGCAAATTGAAGTTGCATTCGTTTGAAGACGATATTGCTTCTTTTGTTCGGCGCATTTTGCCGGACGTTGCTGCTGCCACTTCTTCTTTGCCGCCTCAAGGTGAAAATTTCGGTGCCTGCCCGCAATGCGAAAAAGGAGTCGTTGTGCAAACTCCAAAAGGTGCTGGTTGCCATCGCTGGAAAGAAGGTTGCAATTTCACAATCTGGCGCGAGCAATATGGCAAGACTTTGACCGACACGCATATCAAAGACCTCGTCGAAAAACGCGAGACCAAGCTGATTAAAGGTCTGACCAAAAAAGATGGCATCACCAAATATGACGCGAAATTGGTCGTCTGCGAAGACTTCAAAATTCGGCCAGAAGGTTCGGCTGCTGTGGCCGTTGGCGGCGGTGCTGGCGGTGCAAAAACGAGCGGCGAAGATCTAGGGGCCTGCCCTCAATGCAAACAAGGCGTTGTCCGTCAGACCCCCAAAGGAGCTGGTTGCAATCGCTGGCGAGAAGGCTGCACTTTTTCTGTTTGGCGCGAAGTAAGTGGCGTTGAATTAACTGACGAATTGATGAAGCAGCTCGTACAAAAAGGCAAAACCGATTTGATTCGAGGCTTCAAGAAAAAATCCGGCACCGGAATTTACGACGCTCGTTTGTTTATCAACGCCGAATGGAAAGTTCGCTTCGAATTTGAAAACGCGCCACAAGGCGTAGAGCCAGCCACAACGGCGGCAGCAACATCGTAGGACTTACTTTAGAAGTGACTGTACGTTTTCGGTCGGCCTTCCAAGAACAGCTTTGTTTCCGCGTTCAACTATAGGTCTCTGCACAAGATCTGGATGCTTGACCATTAGCTCTATTAATTCGGTATCGCTCAAATCCTTTTTGGCGAGACCCAATTCTTTGTAGATGGATTCGCTTGTGCGCAGCAGTTCGCGAGGAGCTATGCCCATTTTTTTCAACAAACCTTTCAGCTTAGATTCGCTGAATGGCTCGATGTAGTAATTGACCTTGTCAAAATCGAAACCGCCCTCTTTGAGCAGTTTAGTCATTTCGCGACATTTAGAACAAGTTGGTTTTTCGTAGACAGTAATTTTGTCAGACACTATATTCCTGCCTTGCGGCCCCACAACATGGTATCAACCAGATAATGGTGCGCAGACACTGACGATAAACAAATTGATGCAAACACAGGCATGAAGAAGTTACCCAATGGGAAAATGCGTGTCGTTGCAAAATCGCCAACAACGTAAAGGATGATCCAGAACAAACCAAAAGAAGCAACGGTGGGAAAATACTTCCACACTTTATAGATGACGAAATGAGTCGTTTCTTGTCTGTTTTCCAATCTCCAAGAAATAGCTAGATACTGCATAGCATGGAAAATGGTAATGGCAATGAAGCCAGTCATGTAATTTTCTATCGAAAGGAAGCCGTACCAATGCATGACATAGTAGGTAGTCAGATTTACCAGTCCACTACAATCAAAGCTTTTGTGAGCGCGTCGGTATTTGATTACTTCGTTGTACAAGCCGATGGCAATTCCCACGAAGGCAAGTGCCCACAAAGAATTTAGTAAGGGTGTAGGAAAACCTACTGGAATGATGGCGTCTGATGGCTTGCCATTCCAGAAAATATAGAGCATATTCCATCTGCCCAAAATGAAGATGGGCATGCCCAGGTGATAAGCCCAAAACGATAGACTTCTTTCTTGCTCTGTTTCGCCAGCCGGGCGGGCAAAAAATCTCGATACGCCGTAGGTTTGCCGTAGATAATGGTACGTTTGCCAAACGTTCACCGCAGTCATTGCAACGAGGAAGAAGCCGTACATGGTGGCAGCTATAAGAGATGCAACGATAGCAATGTAGGCCGGAAATCCCATAAGATAATTGATTTTACCTTCGTTGATTTTTCGGCTCAAGCGAAAATAAGTTGCCCAGACATGCGGCATGCTGACGATTTGGTTGGCCCAGAAGGCATAGTCAAAGGGAACGTTGTTTAGGAGGGTTTTTTCTCCGATAGCCCATAAAAGCACAATATAGAGGGGTAGCCCGCCGAGCAATATGAAAAAGACGTCAAACAGAGAGTTTCTGCCGAACGTCAATTCTTTGAACGTGCCTTTAGCTATATTGTCTGAAATTGAAATTACATTGCTCATTGTTGTTCGAGCACCAAATCCCGGATGTATTTATCTGGCTGAGTGTCTACCTTTTGCAGTTTAGCGAAAACTTCAATCGCCTGTTTTCTGTCATGCATCTCTTGCAACAACCCGTATTGATTGGCAAGATTGATGAAAAGCGCGTCGTTGTTATTTATCTTACGAAACTCCTGTTCTGCCAGTCTTAAGTTTTCGAGTGCTTGCGCAAATGCTTCAGCTCTAGCTTTGGGCTCTGTTGTGCTGGTAGCGAGCAGATGGTAGGCAATACCAAGGTTATTGAAGTCGACTCCTACATATTTCTTCCCTTGATCGAAGTAACGATCACGGTCAAGGTTTGATTTGTAATCTGTAATTGCTGTCGAATAGCCTGACATGTCCATTACCAGGTTTGCATGTTTTGACACGTTCTCCCTGTACTTAGCATCAAAGCCTTTCACATTTTGTTGGCTAGCTGTCCAATCTTCCGAGACTAGTTTTTCTGTTTCAGTCAATTCGCTGTTGGACCAGAGAAGTTGTTCTAGCTCTTTTCTTTTCTGAGGATTTAAGCCGCTCGGTTTCGCCGCTTCGGCTCGTGCGATTTCCAGCCGTTTCCAGAAGACTGGCCAGTAGTCCTCATAGCTGGACGATACGCCAAGAGCAATTACGCTTTGGCATATCGTCGCCGCGATGAAGATAGCAACCAGTATTGAAAGTATCAGGTTCAATTTTCTGGAGGTGCTGGAGGTGGGACTGGTACCGGTGCTGGTGCAGGGGCTGGGTGAGTGACCGGTGCAGGCGGCGGAGTGGTCGGTGGCGCCGGATTGGTCGCAGGATGAGTGACCGGTGCAGGAGGAGGAGTTGTTGGTGCGGGCGCAGGATGCGTCGGAGCTGGTGCGGGATGTGTTGGAGCTGGCGCAGGATGCGTTGGTGCTGGCGCAGGATGCGTCGGAGCCGGAGCAGGATGCGTCGGAGCCGGAGCAGGATGTGTCACTGGTGGCGCCGGATTGGTCGTCGGATTGGTGACCGGTGCAGGAGGAGGATTTGTCGGTGCAGGCGGCGGCGCAGGCGGAGTCACGGGAGGCGCTGGTGGAGGAGCTGGTGGGGGAGCTACTGTGGCGGGAGCAGGAGCTGGACCAGAAGCAGGTGGGGTGTAAGGCAGTCCTAAAATGGGAAACGTATACGTGCGAGCGTAGGGAATTTGCCCTGCGTCAGTGGCGTTACTTCCAAACGTATTCATAGCGATCGGCACTCGCACCAAGCAGCGTGTGGTCACTGTGCAAATTGGAACCGTCGTAGGGGGCTCGTTATAAGCAAAATCTGGAAGGGTGCCGGTATTAGTAAATGCCGTGACGAAGTACCCATCTGTTGGATGAGCGAGCAAAGCTTGCTGAGCCGCCGCAATTGCACTTGTTTTGTCTTGGGTCGATGCCGCAGCTCTCGCCGCATCTCGGGCGGCATTGTCTAGCGTGCTGAAACCCCAGACGGTGATAAACATATTGAATCCGACAGCCGACAGTACGACCATCAAGGTGCCAATAATTGCCACCTCTGCAGCCATCACGCCGCGCGCCTTTCTCCACTTCTTATAAGTCTTGATTATGCTTTTCATAAGTACCTGAGGTTTTTATTGTTGAAGAACTACGAGTGACCGAGCGATTTGTTGGAACGCATTGTTTAAGGCAGTAGAGGTGGCTACAGGAGTGTATGTAGCTTTATTTCCAGACAAGAACGCAAGACCAGGACTTGCAGTTTGTCCAAGGAAGGTGGCTTCTTGGGCAACTACCTGGGAGTTAGTCGATAAACCGATGGTGTAGATAGGGATTCCAGCTGTGTTACAAGCGCGCGCTATGTTTTGAGCAGGGGTATTGGGGTCTGAGGCTGGCATGTTAGGAATTCCATCAGTGAACAGAATAATTGCTCGCTTAGCCGTCGGGCGATAAAGCGCAGAGTTCGTTAGTTCACTATACGCCTCTTGTAAAGCATCGGCGATGTCGGTTTTGCCTTCTGCTATAAGTCCTGTGTTTACCCCGCCACCTCCGGTTGAAACGGCATTGATACACGGCGTTAGCTGACTTTGGGTCTGGTTTAGTGGTACCAAGGGTAACGGGAAACTGCTGGTGCCACCAGCTGCGTAGCCGACGTCAGTCTTTTCGCTACTTGTGTTGGTAGGATCTACATAAGTGCTCGTCGGGCTTCCACCTGTGGCTAACGCAGGGGCGCTAGTAGAAAAAGTTTCCAGCATAAAGTGTGCATTTGCACTGGTATTCATCAAGTTGAAGAAGTTGACAGCAGCTGTTTTGGCATCACTAATTGGTTCAGCCGCATTATTGACTGCAGTCCAGTAGTCGTTATAGCAAGTTGGTGAAATGGAGTATCCGGTTAATTTGGGGCTAACTGTATTACTGGTTGTAGTGCCTCCCATACTTGTTGACAAGATGGAAGCGCTAGCCAGGTTGCCACGCGATGCTTCCACTGCAACCTGATAGGTTGGGAAACCAGCAGTTAAAACAACCATGTCAGTGAAGCCCGTAGACAAGGCGCTTGGATTGATGCCATTACCATTGGTCAGTGCCGGATTAGAAGCTTGATAGTTGCCTGGCGGTCTTCCTTGTTCTGGGCAGGCTGAGCCGGCAGGAGCTGATGCAAGCGATCGTAACCCTATGAGAGGATTAGTTCCACCAGTGTAATATCCTTCGCTGAATACGTACGGATTGTTGTAATGACCAGGATTCGGATATGACGCATATGACAAATTCTGCGGCCATGTAGCGTTTAAACTGGTACCAGTTGGTGGTGGATAGGTCAAGCTGTAAATCGTCAAACCTGGGTCGCCTGTGAGGTTGGCACCAGTAACGTCCAGGTAATTAACAGCTCTTATCGAACCGTCCCAATAACGACGGACAAAGTGGACTGGGGTTTCATCGTCCATGGAACCCGATACGTCGAAGCATAGTGCCAGGTCAAGTTGTGGTAAACCACCTGTTGAATAAGCGCGCACTGTGAAAAGGCTTTGAATGCTAGGAATGAGACTGGCTGCTTGCTTAAGAAACATCGGTTGGTCTGTATAGGCTGCCGCGATTTTCATTACGGTCGCGGTCTGACTATCTGTCGGCTGGGCCACACCTGCTTGATTGTAAAGCGTGACGTTGATAATGGCGCTGTGCAGTGCAGGGTTCGTATTGTCTGGCGCTGTGTTCAGATTGTAGGAGAGGTTCGTGCCAGGAACGAAGCTAGTTTGCAAAATGCTGTTCTGACAAAAGTTATTGACGGCGGTTTGCATTGCCTGCTGTCGTTGTTGGGCGACGGTAAAACCTGTCGGAGAACTCGCCAGGGCTGCCGTCCCTGAGAGAGCCGCAGCATCGAGAACGTGCTGCAGTTCAGACTGAATCAGGAATAATCGAGACATCTCGAACCCTAAAAAGGCCAGGGGTAAAATCACGAAAAAAGCCAAAATCAGAGCGACTACTGATATTGAGCCTCTTTGAGCCCTTAAGCGTATTTTGTACGGAAACTCGAACTTTTTGCTCATCACTGCACCGTATAGAGAGGTATCAATTTGTCAGACCACTTGGATTTTCAACGTAGGCGTCCACAACTATATTCAGAAGAAGTGGACCAGTAAAACCGGGGATACTAAGACCCAGCCATGAGCCAGGTCCAAATACAGGATGGATTGAGCCAACAGCTGTTTCCCTGATGAAGTACATGTTGTTAGTGACATTAACGGTCCCCGGCGTTAACGCAGAGGCCGAAAATGTCGGCGAGCCCGAAGGGATGGGCTTAATCAGAATTTTAATGCTTTCAGTTCCGGATATATCCTTCCAGCCCGCCATATCAGCTGCGAAAACGGTTGTAGCCGTAGTCCCAGCAACGGTGAACGTTGATGCTTTAGCGGCTTTGTTGCAAGAATCGCGCACGGCAAAATAGAAAAATACCATTCTGTAGACGCAGGACGCGTAGCACATCATCGGAATTAATAGTCCGATAAATAATAAAAACATGACTGCTGGTAATTCTGCGATGGTGTCTCCAAAGCAATTTCGTTTCGATTTCCGCATATACATATATTTATGGAAACTCTATTTCGTTAGTAAGTATATTCATCATAAGAGTCTTTTAATAACTCGTCAATGCCCTCAGATTTGCCCGCCGTTCTTCTAACTAGAACCTGCCCTGTTTTTCTCGTCAAGCACCAAAAATGTTGATTAATAAAAAGAACTCTACAATACCATTTTATGAGCGCTTGCTAAGTGGAGCGGTAAGCGTTCCCCAGATGAACTTGCTTGGCATCTTTAACGAGCTAGCATGAGCCCCAATCAAAAACGTTAGAGGTCCATTAGTATTTCTGAAAATGGCTTACAATCTGCCTTAGTGAAGTGAATAGAGCGTTCAATGCGGGCATGAACTTAATCTGCCCCAAAATATAGAGACATAAATGGAACAAGAGCGTACCAACAAGGACCCTAGAAATCAGTCAAAATTCGGCAGGCAAAATTTAGCGACGGATAATTTCGATGTTGGCGATAGCTCGAAGAGATTTGTGAAGGGGCATGCCTTTCAAATTGCGGTGGTGTCTTTAGGTGTCGTTGGGATTTTGGCTGTTGCTGAAGTTGCGACAGGTCTTTTATCGGTAGGCATTTCCACAGAAACCGATAAGCTCGTTCATACTAAAAAGATAGATGTCAGAAAGTTTGATGAGCCACTGCAACAGCTGAATCTGTTGCTTACTGTCAATCCTTTTTTGGAAACTGCAAGACTGGTGCGCGCGCGCATTCTTACCAAGCAGCACAAATATAAAGAAGCACTTGCTGATTATGATTTCGTGCTCAATGGGCATCCTGATCGAATCGAGGCTCTTGAGCGCAGAGCCGCTGTGGAAATCGCTAGCAATAATTTCACTGCTGCTCTGGCTGATTGCAACAAACTGATTGATTTACAGAAAGAGAAGGCTTCTGAATACACCTATGCCGATAGAGCCGTCGCTCATTTGATGCTTGGTCAAAAGCAACAGGCTGTGGAAGACTATTCGAGCGCGTTGAAAATCAAGCCATCAAATCCGGATTTTTATTTGGGACGTGCTGATTGTTATCGTGACATGCATCAATTTGCAGATGCCATCGAAGACTATGAATGGGTAGCTATGCTCAAACCTGGCACAGGTGATGCCAGCCTAGGTAAATCACAATGCTTTGTTCTGCAAAAGAATCTGCCCAAGGCCATTGAGTGCTTAAATCAAGCTGTGGCCTTCGAGCCGAAAAATCCAAAATACTACATAGAGCGCGGTAAAGTTTACTGGGCGATGTCTAAGATTGATGATGCCCTTGCCAACTTCGACAAAGCGCAATCAATTGACCCCAAAAATATTGACGCACTAACGGAGCAGCTGCGCGTACATTCGTATAAGCAGGAATATGCCAAAGCCCTGCAGGATGCAAACCGTCTGATTATGGCTGGATGTCGTACTTATGATACGTACTTGAAGCGTGCCGATCTTGATATGGCTAATAATAAGCCCGCTTTAGCGGCACTCGGATACGCGCTGGCAGCAGAGTTGCAGCCCAGCGAAATTGCTCCTTTGATAGGCCGAGCCAAAGCGTTGGCCACCCTCAAGCATGATAAAGCAGCTATTGAGTCACTTGATGCTGCGATCAAATTGAAGCCCGGCGATCCTGAATTATTTGCTTTGCGCGGGCACTTAAATATGATTGCCAATAATGGAATCGCAGCTGCTAATGATTTCGAAAAAGCCATTGGACTGAACGCTTCCAATGTGGATGCGTATTTGTGGCGCGGTGAGGGATTGTACGATCAAAAGCAATATGTCAGCGCCCAGCAAGATTTAGAAAAAGTTTTGAGATTAGATCCCAGGAATATAGATGCCAAATTTTATTTAGGCCTCGCAAATTCTGCCATCAAGAAATCACCCCGAGTTTATGTTGCCAATTCGGGTGGCGCCCAGACTTCATCGACAGACGTAAACGACCCAAAAATCAAAGCATTGCTTGTAAGTGACAATTACAATGCTCTTTCTTCAGCTGGAATGAGCGAGTATGGGCGTGGAAGTTACAGTATTGCGATCAAATTACTGTCGAAGGCCGTTAAAGTGAATCCAGCTGCCACTGCTTGTCGAAGAGCACTGGCTGCCTCTCTTATGGCATCTGGCTATCCCTCTGAAGCAGCTTCTCAATACAAGGGCGTGATTGCGCAAGAGCCGGGTAATTCTTCTGATTTGAATGAACTAAGCAAGGCACTTTTTGATGCCAAAAGATTTGAAGATGCGATCACTTACATTAATAAATATCTGGCACAAAATCCCAAGGATGCGGATGCTCGATGTCGTCTGATTGAGGCTTATCAATCAAGCGGTTTCAATAAAAAGGCACAAGAAATTTGTTCAGAGGCCATTCACTCAGCTACAGACATGTCAGAATTGTCCAGGTATGAGGAAGCTATGCGCAATTTGAGTCACAGCGATAAACCAGTCAAGACACAGCAGGCGCCCTCCAACAAACCACTTGCTGATATTGGTGGTTGAGCGAATGTTTTTCACTGGAATTGACAAATCGCGAATGACTCTTTTCAAAGAAGTCGCGCTGTCTTGCTTGGTTCTGTTCTATATAGGTGAGGCAATTGCATCCGTCTCGCCAGACTCGAGTCTGAAAAAAGCGATTACGGAACCCGTAGATAACGCCTGGACTTTTTGGGGCTTCACTCAGAGCTGGTCTCTGTTTTCGCCGATCATCAGGAATATAAATTACCATGCAGCTGCGACTATAACTTTTGAAAATGGTCAGATCTTACTGTGGCAATTGCCGCGGATGGATCGCTTAGATTTAATTCAACGCTGGCGTCTGGAGAAGTTTCGCAAATGGGATGTTGATGCACTGCCTTGGCCGGATTACAAATCTTTCTGGCCGGCTTTTGCTCGCTATGCTGGCAGAATGTACTATTCCCCGACGAATAAACCCAAGCAACTTTCTTTGTTTTATGAATACATAGAAATTCCAGAACCCGGTGAGCATTTAACAGATCGCTACGAGCTGCCCCCCCACTCCAAGCCAGTCACCGTTTTCACTTACTTTTACAAACCAGAGGACTTCAAATGACCTTGAAGGATGTCTGGCATATTTGGAGAAGATTTTGGTTCGAGCCAACTTCTCCACTGCCGGTCTGCATTTATCGAATACTCCTTGGATTGCTAATCTTAGAGTCGACAATCATTCACAATTTGCCTTGTGCAATATTCTGGTATGGTCCCAAAGGCATCATTCCGATAGCGGATGTGGAAAAGCACTTCTGGCTTGACACTCCTAAACTTGACGCGCTTTTACTTTTTCCACCTACAGATCAATCCGTTTATTTGTTTTTCTACCTCTTTATTGCTTTCGCTGTGATGATGACGATAGGACTGTTCACGCGTCAGAGTGTCATTATGGTTGCAGTTGGCTTGATTTCTTTGCATCACCATCAGCCGTTCAACATAAATGGTGGCGACACAATGATGCGCATCGCCACCATATTGTTATGTTTTTGCGATTGCGGAAGGCTTTGGTCAGTCGACAGTTTGATTCGAAGATTACGCGGGAAACCGCTCAAAACTGAGTTGACGAATCCATGGGGGCAGAGGTTAATTCAGGTACAACTCGCCATTGCATATTGGCAAACGTTTTGTTGCAAAATCGTCGGTCCTCAATGGCTTGACGGCACAGCCGTTTACTATGCAACGCGCTTGGACGACATGCTCAAATTGAATCCTCCGTTTCTCGATAGTCTGCTAGTATGCAAATTTTTGACCTGGTATACGCTCGTAATAGAGCTCTTTTTGTGGACACTTATCTGGTTTAAAGAGTGCCGCTACTGGATCCTTTTAGGTGCATTCTGTCTACACTTCGGCATTGAGACGACGATCAATTTGCCTGTGTTTGAATGGGTTTTTATGGCCACTCTTGTCCTCTTTATTGAGCCTGACGATCTCAAAAAGTGCATCAATTTTGTTGCTCTGGTTATTCAAGGAAAAGTTGATCTTTTCAAAAGCATCAAATCGCTTCGAAGAATTCCGACCGCCGAGTACGAGTAGCAAGTCTTTGCATTAAGACGTTACAGACTCCTTATATAGATGGCGGTTTTTTTGAGTTAGGATCTAATTGATCAGGTTTGTATCGCTATTGCGAGGGTTTATATGTCGCTCCAGATAATCAAAGAGGCAATCGCCAAAAAGAAAATGCTCTGTCCTCAGTGCAGCCAGCCAATTCAAAAGCAAGAGAAATTTGCCGAGACAATTGACGCTTTGCGCGACGGCTTCAACGTCATAGACATCGATTCCAGAGCCTCGCGAGTAACGCTCACGTGCGGCAATGGCGATTGTCCATGGACCGAGCGAACTGAGTATTGGGACCAATATATAGTCGATTGATCTTCGATCAGGCGGCGACTAATTGACGATTTGTTTCTCAAAATCCCATTCTCTGCGCCTTTTCGCCAGAGGCTCTTACTATTGGGTATAACTAGAATAGATGGAGCCTCAACAAGCGCGCTCCAGAACGAGTTTGAGTGTGAGAAATGAATACAACGAAACCTTTGAGACGGCAGGACTGGACTGTCAGCAATGACAATGTGACCACCCAGTTTCCCAATCATGACGCGGCTAAAATCTATGTCGCCACTTTAATCAACCAGGGCAAAATCATGAAGCGCATCCATCAGGAGCAGCGTTTAATCGAGCTGATTTCGCCTAAAGACAGCGGTTATCTATAAAATCTTAGTTCAAGTTTTTGCTTGTTCCGGGCTAGGTGGCAGGCTGTCGAAGGCGTCGTTAAACTCCTTTATGCCTTGTCTGCTTGGATCGCTATTGGGACCGTGCATGAGGCGATAAATTTGGATCAGCAGTTCGTCCGCCGAGCGTCGGCTGGTGACCGGGTTTCCTTCGTATCCATTTTTTGCGAAAAAATTCGACGTCGGTAAATTGCCGTAACTTGGATTGAGCATGGGCAGAGCTGCTCCCATTCCCGCTAGATTTGCGAGCTCGATCGCAGCGGCCTGTAATTGATCGGCCCGGTAACCACCAAAGTAATCGAATGTCACTTTGTCTAGCAGCGCACGCCCTTCAGGACTCAGTGGACCATGGTCACCACCATAGCGGCGGATTTGCAGCACCTGACTGTTCATCAAACGAAATTCAGCGTTCGTCAAATGATCGCGCTCAATTGCTTTGTTTGGATCAGGATTAGCAGGATTTGCTGGCAGTCCGAGTTCAATAAATTTTAGACGGAGAGAATCTACAGTGTCGTTGAAGGCTTCCATCAACTCCGGCTTGGCGGCGACCATCGGTGATGGTTTGACCAGCCCCATAATTTCAGCGACTGCAGCGAGCTTTTTTTCCGGCTCGAGCTTGTCGTATTCTGCGGCATGCGATGTTTCGAGATTCACTTTGACATTCAAAAAATCGCCGATTTTGTTGTCTCTGCTGAATTTGAGCAGGTTTGCCAATTCTTGACTTTGAATCACCGGGCCAATATCGCCGTCTAAATTAAGAGCTTGAGCCGCGTTTTCAATGCGATCTGAAGAAGTGTAGAACGCCGAGTGCTTGTTCGGAGCCTTATTCGCAGGAGTCGATTTGTGCACGAGAATATCGTGCAATTCATCCACCAATTGCGCCTTGGCGTGTAGTATGTCCGCTCTGTTTGGCTCCTCGAGAGCCAGCTCGTTCAGACGCCCGCTGATCGCACTGCCATGCTGGATGACGTCGTTTACAGTATCTTTGGTGAGTAGCTGGTTGTATCCAATCGCCGTCGATGAAGGATGAAATTTCAGGCGAGCCTCTTTTTGACTGTCGTCCATGATTTCTTGAGGCATGCTCGATAGCGTGTAATAGGTGCCCCAACCGCCATCTTCGAAAGCGTAAATGCGTTTGACTAGATTCGCCGTCTGATCTTTGTCGAGACCAAAGTCTTTGCCAACGTGAACACTTTCGGCTGCATATCGTTTTTTGAATTCAGGCTCAGTCAAAGCTAAATACTGAAAATCAGGCTTGTTCTTATCGTGGCTGACCATGCGATTGAGGTCTTTTGAAGCCGAGATGATGTTTTCGAGAGACGCCAAATGTCCATTGCTCTTGACGGAGTTTGGTGGCAAATTTGTTTTCAATTGTTCGGGGTCTCTAGGCGTATCCATGCCCAGATAGACTGGCGGAAAGGCTGTTTCGTAACGATGATGCTCTTTTTCAGAGAAGACTCTGTGCCAGTAACTACTCATTGCAGAGGCAAAACCATGCGAGCTTGGAAGGCGTTTGATTGGTCCTAATATTGAAGACACAGCTGATGTAATGGCAGGCTCATCATCTGAATGCGAATGGTGTCCACGTCGTTTGCCGTCGTGACTTCCTTGATGATGTGGTCTTTCGTGAGCACCTTGTCGGCTCCGATGATACGCCAGTTGCTCGGGTTGCGGCTCAGACAGAAGTTTGCCACCCAAATCCTGCTTGCTGGAATCAGCTGGTATAGCCTTTTCGGATAAGTCATTTTGGTTAATAGCAAATTGCCCGTCGATAGTCGTTCCACCTTTTTAAATGAGGGAGGAGATTATGCGGCTCTTGAGAACCATCTAAGGCATGGTAGTTGCACCGGTTGCGCTTGTCTATTAGACGCGACACATAGAAGAGGTAATTTGTGGTGATTACACCACTCAATTCTTGATTTTTTATTAAACCACCCGATCGATTAGCCCTGGCGGGGGATATCGACTTGAGCCTTCCAGACTAAGATGAGTTCAGAGGCATACTTATTTCACTACCAGCCAAATTGTTAATAGGCACCCAATGAGCAGCGCACCGAATAGAAAATTGTTACTAGTAGACGACGATGAAAATATTCGTTTTGTCGCAGAATTGAGCCTTGAAGCAGACTGGCAAATCTCCTCGGCGTCTTCAGGGAGCCGCGCTCTCGAAATTGCAGTTGCTGAAAATCCTGATGTGATTTTGTTGGATATGATGATGCCTGGCATGACAGGGGCCGAAGTCTTTGCCAAGTTACGTCAGATTGATTTGACTAGAAAAACTCCGGTCATTTTTATGACTGCCAAAGTACAAAAAGAAGAAGTGGCTCAATATATGGCTATGGGTGTGAATGGAGTGATACTCAAACCATTTGACCCCATGAGCTTGTCCGAAGAGATCGGACAAATGCTTGGTAATTCTGTCTGCGCTTGAGCAAAACAATTACTGCAGTGTTAGCCTTGGGCATCGCCAGTAGTGGCAGACTTGAAATTCAATAGGTTAGTTTCTCTCTGTTAAGTTCAATTCGTGGATTGAGATCGCTCTTATACAGCCGATACAACCTGTTTAAAATGTAGCCATATGAGCTAAGCTGAATGCCCGGTGCGTCATTGCTGGCGTTGCTCAGTTGCATTTGGTTTCAGGCATCTCGATGGCGATTAACAAGAATTCTTTTGCGTTTACGGTCTATCTGGGCGGGTTGGGCATATTACCTCCGCTGTCAATCGATATGGGGCTGCCTGCCCTCTCTTCTATAGCAACATCGCTGCATACCACGCCTGGTATGTCAGCTCTTACTCTCAGTTTGTTCCTGGCTGGATTCGCTGTTGCACCAATTGTTGGTGGTCCTTGTGCAGACCGTTTCGGGCGTCGTCCTGTTTTGCTATGCGGTTGTTTATTGTTTGCGCTCGCGGCTATTGCATGCACATTTGCGCCGACCATCGAAATTTTGCTCGCGTTTCGCCTGATTCAAGGAATTGGCGCCGGCGCTGCAGCGGTGCTTTCCATGGTCGTAGTCCGTGATTTGTTTGAAGGCAATGAAGCACGAGCGAGACTCTCTTATGTAAGTATTTTGCGCAGTCTGGGTCCAATGATTGCGCCAACAATTGGCGCCTGGTTGCTCACATTCAGCAACTGGCGCTGGATTTATGGCTTGCTCGCTTTCGCTGGCGTCGTCCTTCTAATTGTGACGGAAAGAGGTTTTGCCGAGTCAGCAAAACATGATCGGGTGCCTTTTACCTTGAGCGCTCTGAAAGCGAGCTATGCCGAAGTGATTTCACATCGCGTTAGTTTTGGTTACGCTGCTGTCAACGCTCTCGTTTTCGGCGGCATGTTTGCGTATGTTTCGAATTCTCCACTGCTGATGATTCAATCATTTGGGTTGTCCAATCAAATGTTTGGCTATTTGTTCGCTGGTACCGCCATGGGCATCATGCTTGGCGCTTTTGTTAATGGCAAATTGAGTGAGCGCAATATTGCGCACACCAAGCCATTGTTTGCAGGATTGCTGCTCGCCTGCATCGCAACAACTGTCAATGTCGCTTTGACCTTGCTTGGACTGGCTGCGCCTTGGACGTTGCTGCCTTGCCTCTTTTTGTACACTTTCTCTGCTGGCTTGATTGCCTCTAACTGCACGCATGGATGTCTGCATCCAATGCCCAGAATCGCTGGAGTTGCTTCAGCGGTGCTCACTTTTACGCAGATGGTTGTCGGCGCAGTCTCGAGCGCAATTGTGGCTTTTCTCTACAATGGATCGGCGCTAGCTATGACAGGCATTATGGCGGCGTTTATATATAGCGCGGCAGCTGTCTATTTTCTCTGCGTGAGACCAGCCGAAAAGAAGTGTTAAAATCGACGGATGCATTTTGTCGTTTTATTTGTGGCAGCCCTTTTGTGCGAGATCTCTTGCAATATCCCGGTTGGATCATTGCCTCTTGCCCTGGTGAAAGAAGGCGCCTCTGAGAGCCAAACCGCAATTGCCATGGGTAGTGGCATGTTTGCAGCACTACTGGTGAGTATGCCATTGGGAATGCTCACCGACCGCGTGGGCAAATTACCGGTATTGCGCGTAGCTGCATTTGGCTCCGTTCTTGTGATGTTGTTAATGGGCTTCACGCATGGCATCATTGCAGGTTGCTTTCAAATGGCTTTGCGGTCGGCTGCTTTATGCGGCTATATGACAGCGCAATTTGCTTACGCCAGCACCATGTTTTCCAAAGAGCGCGCGGTCTCGGCGGTTGGTGCCATGGGAATTCTCGGCAACGTCGCATTCGCTGCTGGTCCTGCTTTTGGCGTATGGCTCTGGCAACACGGCATCCATCGTGAGCAATATGTTTATGCATGCGTGCTCAATCTAATTGCTGCTTTGATGGTTTGCACTCTGCCTTCAAAATTTGACATCAAAGCAAAGAAAAAGCCGCGCGTCAAAGTGATAATGCGTAAAGTCTGGCTTCCGGCTTTGGTTTTCATCGCTTGCTGCACAATGCAGGGTGGCGTCAATGGTGCCCTCGCTGTTTTGACTTTTCAGGGGCGCGGTATCGCAAATGGTGCTTTGATTTTCTCGGCTAGTGCTTTAACGACTGTTTGTTTTAGATACCCGGCTGGTCGGCTGGTTGAGAAGTTTGGCGCAAGAGCCATTGCCGTGCCGACTGCCATAGTGCAGCTAATAGGTTGCCTGCTTGCCGCCCAGGCGCATCAGCCACTCGTTGTGATTCTTGCTGGCTGTTGTTTGGGCATGGCGTGGTCTTCTGTGGTGCCAGTTGGAATGGCGATTTTGTTTGAAAATAGTTCGCACAGCACTCGCGGAACGGCAATGGGTTCTTACAATCTTTCGATGGGTGGTGGTGCTGCAATAGGCTCAATAATTGCGGTCATTGTCACCGCCATGGGCATGGGCTATACACAAGCTATACTAATTTGCGCGCTGGCACCATGTTTTGCTTTGATCTACCTGTTCACTGGACCCCGCAAGAAAGAGCGTAAGACGACAACTATGCTCAAGGCGCAGGAATCGTTGTATCAATGACTCTTTTGCAATTCATCTAGTTGTTGTTGCAAACCTTCGTTATCATTCAATTTTAGCTGCTTAAGACAGTTCAACTTTTCTGTTAAAGCCTCTTTTAGCAAATTTACTTGAGTGCTTTTTTCTACGTCGGTGTCCGCGGGAAGTCTTTTAATCTTTGCCAGCGTCGAGGATAATTCTTGCGAAGAAAACAATGGTAAGTTGTGCTCCATGCCCGCTTGCGCCAAGTTTAAATGCAATGTGATTCTTTCAATCTGACCGTCGTAGGGTAAATCACCGAGCGCATCCAAAGCAGCAACTTTGCCAGCGATTGCTTTAATCGACGGAACTTGAAGTGCATGTTCTCTCGGGCTCATTACATGAACATATCCCAGTATCATTCTGGGGAGGGGTTCAGCCGGCATCTTCACGGCGGGCATCTTCGGTGGCACGACTTTCACGAAAAGCGGCGATTCACCCACTTTTGAATTGCTGTCATCAGCCACGGCCGGCAGTGCGACGATAAACAGCACCGCAGACGCTACCGCTGTCTTTAGCTGTCGCCAGGTATTTCTTATGCGACGCAAACCAACCGGGCAGTCATCCGTGATGATCGTTCCGTCTGCGCGTTTGAAAAGACGCACGCAAACTGACGAATTATTCGCGCAGGCACCTAGGATGAGTTCCCTTGCTTCGTTGGCGCTAAGTCGGTCGATACTATACACATGCTTGCGGCAATTACCGCAGAATCGTTTAGCGTCTTCGCTCGTGGGTGCCATGTCGCCCCATGAAACAGGGCATGGGCTGGCGATCTGAATGTCATTCAAAAATGAATTTTCTGTGTCGTCTGATGACATAAAGGTGCTCCGCTAAATTGTTTTCAGTGTGCCGCCATGTATTTCTTATGCGGCGCAGTCCTACCGGGCAATCGTCGGTGATGATGGTGCCATCTGCCCGTCGATAGAGTTGAGCGCAGACGGAAGATTCTGGCCGACTCGCTTCTTTGATCAATGCTCGTGCTTCGGCGCTACTCATTTTGTCGACGCTAAAAACGTGTTTGCGACAATCGCCACAGAAACGTTTCGCTTCATCACTCGTTCTTGCCATGTCGTCCCAGGCCATAGGGCATGGACTGGCAATTTTGACGTCGTCTAAGAGAGGCTTCGAACAATCTTCTAATGACACGTAAAATCCTCCAGTCCCTCAACCTGAAGGTCTTTCATGCTTTGCGAAAGTCTGCCTCTCGCTAGAGCTTGTACTCCCCAGTAAAAGTCCCATTGCGCTTCGTACAAAATTGCTTCAGGACACTTCTGCCAATTCAACAATATTTCCAGAAAGTCATCCCGACATGACTCTACCAGCGGTGCACGAGGTAGCAACCGCTCAGTATGATCTCCTTCTATCAATTTGGACATAAATTGCGTTAAAGTCCCATTAGACAGCTTGTAATTTGTCTTCTCTGTCGACAATCGTGATCGCAACTTTTTTGCCCAGAGCGACTGCAATGCGTTCTAATATTTTGAGCGAATGTCCGTCATATTCAGCACTTTCAAGCCTTGAGATAACCGAGCCGGTGGTACCAACCATGTCGGCTAATTCGTCTTGAGTTAGATTCGCTTCTTTGCGAAGGTCAAAGATTTGTTGTCCGATTTGGAGCTTTTCAAATTCTTCGTCGACCATTTTTTTCATTTCAGAGTCATTGCGAATGTAGCGTCGGTCGAGGATTTCGACGCCATCTACGATCTTTCTGGTTTTAAGTTGTTTCTTCATAGTATTGCTCTGTTTCAATATATGCCTATTTCTCAGGATCGGATTTATAAAGAAAAATCCTTTCGATTTCTTCTAAATCCTCCGCTAACATGCTTCTGTTTGCTTTCTTCTACAAACGCCATGACTCTACCGTAGGCTGCCCATCGAAAGCTGCAATAAGAGCATTGTAACTAGCCAGGACCACTGGATCACTGCTTAAGTCAGCTAAATCCTCTGCCATTTGCTGGCTCAATATCTCGTAGTCTAGAAGGGCAACGGCGCGGTCTAAAAGTGCAGTTTGACTTCTTTTTGTTTTTGATTGGATGACTTCCAGTTTCCTTTTGGCTTCAATATTCATGCGTACGCTGACCTTCGATTCTCTTTTCATGAGACATCACCCCCATAGTCAATTAATGCGGTCAAAAGAGACTCCCGTCAAGACGATACTGTTGTTAGCAAATTTTAGTTTGTAGAGTTGTCAAGATTGTGCCATATTACTGCTGTGCTAAGCGGGTGCCGTGTTTATGGGTAAAATCGACGACCATCTAGAACCACCAGTAAAGCTGGCTGATGCTAGCGCGCCTAAAAAGCCCGCAGACCCTGTGACACAAGCCTATGAGGCAGCTCAGAAGGCTTACCACACCGATCTGGACAAATATTGGTCCGGCGTTGTGGCGATCAAGAAACAGCATCAAACTGTTAATGACTTTCCTCCAGATTATGCTGGTCCACCAAAACCAGCTGGTTACGATCCGCCTAAATCGCCGAGCACTTTGCCCACTGTCAACGACATGCTTAGTGACTGGAACAAGCTCGCGCCGCTCGCTACTGTACATTCGCATATTCCTAGATTGACTATTGATGAGAGCAGTGAAAATGCCTTCAAGCATGCTTATGCGCACGAGGCGCTAAACGTCGGTGCTAAGTATGGTCTCAGTCGTAAGCAGACCGAAATTACTGTGGAGAGTATTTACAATTTTGAAGATGCAGGAACTGGCACCAAAGATTTGCTTTCTTCTGTACCACTTAGATTGACCGATCCAGATAATGCGCAGAACGAAAAGGCTCGCCGAAATATTCATCCAGGGTCGACTGCAATTGGCTACAATCAGCTTTTGATGGCAACAAGCATGAGCTTCGTTGATGGATCAACCGCAATCAACGATCGTCTCAAAGAACTCGCGAAGGAAGAGCCAGCGCGAGCGATAGCTATCAATTACAAGCGCGCATTGTTGGCTGACGTTCAGCAGACCGTCCATAAAGAGCTGGCTGATCTTGCTAAGACAGATCCTGGTCAATACATTGATGGCAATGGTAAGTTTACTGAACCACTTTATGCTGCGTTTTCTCGCTCGATGGTGCCAACGTCGAATGGTATGACTGGACGGCAGATGACGGCTGCAGTGCAGGCGCTTAACCTTGATCGTGATATCGGTCCGGTTTTGCAGGCACAACAACTCGATGATCTCTTTTGACATAGTTTCCAGCCCGATTTTAAAAATGCACTGCAACAGAAAGAGCCAGGACGTGTAGATGACTATCTGCCTGCTGCTATAGAGTTGGCTAATTTGGCTGGTGGCAAGGCTGCAGACAATATGCTTCAATCGAAAAACGCGAATCTACCGACCGTGAATTTCTTTGATCGTGCTGGCTACGATGGCAATCCGGTCACGCATAAACGTAGCGCCGATGAGCTGCTTCAGGCAATCTACAATGTCATGCATCCAAAACCTGGCGCAAATGTGCCACAAGGATTGATCAATTTTAGAAAGGCATTTTCTGATCAGAAGTGATTCACCGAATTTTTGGTCAGCGCTGTTTAACCTTTGAGAATTGTGGCGAGCAAGGTCTCACACACTCTACCAAGTTCCTGTGGTTCGTTTTCATCGTTGCCTGGTGCGCAATCTACGGTCTGTTCTTTACGAGTAGTTCGAGATACTGGTAAACAGATGCTTATCGACTACCTTCATGAAATAGCACCTGCCCGTGATATCCCATTCGTGTTGCTTTGGCTTTATCTAGATCGGCTTGGGTCTTATTTCCAAGTTTTTCGTACGCGCAACCGCGGAAGTAAAAGGCGTCGGCATCGCCTGAGCTTCGTTTGATAGCCTCATTGCAATATTTGATGCATTCTGCGTACTTGTTGCTCTTGTACGAAGTTTCGCCCATCAATTCAAAAGCGGGTGAGAATTGAGGATCAAGCTGAAGTGCCTTCAATGCATCCTTTTGAGCTTCAGCTAGTTGATTGGAGAACATATAAGCGACGCCGCGGTTAGCGTAGTATGCTGCTTCTTGCGGTTTCAATGCTATTGCCGCTGAGAAATCTGACGTTGCACTTTTGTAGTCTTTCAGTGCGATATGGACCTCTCCAAGCGTGCATAGGACTTTAAGGTTGTTTGGCTCGAGCTCATTGGCCTTATTCAAGTCGGCAAGACTTTCTTGCAATTTGTCGTCGTGCAAATAGACGTAACCGCGGTATGCGTACGCCTCAGAGTCATTCGGCGCGTTTCTTATCCTGTCGGAACAGCTTTTTATATAGACTTGACGGACGGCTGGATCGTGCAGGTCTGGCGGGGCGGCAGCCATAGCCGTTGACGCATGCACGAAGCGGAAAAGTAAAAGAGTTGCGGCGATGGCGGTCAAATTTGTTTTCAATTTAAATTCCTTTGGAACCATTCCCTTTGACTTTACGATGAACGATGCTGAACACTAGCGGCACCCAGATTAAAGTAAAGAAAGTTGCTACAACCAAACCACCAATTACTGCCCGTCCCAGGGGAGCATTCTGTGAACCACCTGCGCCAGAACCAATCGCCATCGGAATCATGCCGATGATCATGGCGGCCGCTGTCATCAAAACTGGTCTGAAGCGCGTTGATCCCGCTGTCGATGCCGCTTCCAGTGCACTCATTCCTTCGTGCAACTGCTCTCGACAAAAGCTAACGACAAGAATGCTGTTTGCCGACGCCACACCGATACTCATGATCGCTCCCATCAATGCGGGAACGCTGAAAGTTGTTTGAGTCAAAAACAACGCCCAGACAATGCCGCACAGAGCTCCTGGAATCGCCATCAAAATGATCAATGGGTCGACCCAAGATTGAAAATTCACAACAAGGAGCAAATACACAAGCAATAGGGCAAGGACAATACCTGATAGCAAGCCATTGTATGCGGTCTGCATACTGACCATCTGTCCGCGCAAATCTAGAAACACTCCTTTGGGTAATTTGCCTTTATATGAATCAACAATCGCTCTTACTTTCTGCGCAACGGAGTTGAGGTCGGTTCCATCTACGTTGGATAACACGTCGATGACTGGTTGAACGTTATAGTGATTGACGATAGTTGGTGCGAAGCTACGGCTGAAAGTGGCAAGGTTGCCCAGCAATTGACTCTTTGTTCCGTCGGCCGATGTCACTTGCGTGTTCGACAAATCGCTCAAGGTGGCAATAAGGCGCTGAGGTGTTTGGACAGCGAGAGAATAATTGACGCCATTTTTGGGATTAACCCAGAAATTTGGTCCGGTTTGAAAGCTCGAACTTAGTGAAACTAACATTGAGCTTGCCACATCACGTTGGGTAAAACCAAGTTGAGCCGCTTTTTGGCGGTCAACAGTGACGTTAATCACAGGACCATTTACTGCTTGCTTGATATGCACATCGGCAGCGCCTGGGATGGCTTTGATTTGATCTCTGATTTTGACACCTAAGTCGTAACACAAGGCTAGGTCCTGCCCACGCACTTGTACGTCAATCGGCGCAGCTAGCCCAGCGTTCAAAATTTGCGTCACGATATCTGCCGGTTGAAAAAAGAATATGCACTGCGGATAGACTTTGGGCAGGCGGTCACGCATCAGATTTGCATAGTACGGACTGGGCTTTTGATGCTTCTCTACTAGAGTAATAATGATTTCGCCGTCCGCTTCAGTGTAGTTAACGCTGTCGCTGGACGATAAGTTCAGAGATGAGTTCGGAACTCCCATCAGGTCGGCGACGCTTTCTACTTCGCGTGCTGGAATGATTTCTGCAATTGTGTGTTCTACGTTTTTGATTAGTTGTTCAGTCTCTTCAACTCGTGTGCCTCTTGGGGCGCTCACGTGCATTCTGAGCACGCCTCCGTCAATTGCAGGGAAAAAATCCTCTCCTAGAAACGGAACAAAAGAGAAACTGATACCCATAAAAATGAGAACACAGATTACTACCACACCGCGATGTTTGAGTACCGCGGCAAGAACACCTAAATAAGATCTGCGCAGCGCTTCAAAGCCTCTTTCAACAGTGGCAGTGATATTGGAACAAAACTGCTCGAAGGCGTTCTTTTTGCCATGACCATGATGTGGATCTGCATGACCCGACAGCATGTATTTAGCCATAACGGGAACAACGGTGCGCGAGAGAAAGTAAGAGGCGAGCATGGAGCCTGTTACCGCCAGTGCTAGTGGTACGAATAGTGATTTCGCAGGCTCTGTCAATAACATGACCGGCATGAAAACAATACATATCGACACTGTAGAAACGAGTGCTGGCAGAGCAATTTCGTTCGCGGCGTCCAGAATTGCTTCGCGCATCCAGACAGCTGTTTTGTCTAAATCGTCTACATCGCCTGCTTCGCGCAAGGCGATACGCTGTTTGCGTACAAGATCACAATGTCTGTGAATATTTTCTACTTCTACAGTGGCGTCATCAACGAGCATTCCGACAGCCAGAGCAAATCCGCCCAGCGTCATTGTGTTGATTGTCTGTCCGGTCAATTTGAGAATAATCAATCCAGATAAAACTGAAAGCGGAATTGATACGGCGACAATCACGGTACTTTGCCAGTCACCGAGCAAAAGCAGCATGAGCAGGGCGGTCAAACCAGCAGCAGTCAAACCTTCACGAGTAACATCATCAACTGATTCCTGCACGAAAATGGATTGGTCGTTGAGTATTTTCAGCTCTACACCTGGTGGCAATATGCTGCGAATGGCTGGAATTTGAGCTTTGACTCGATTGACGACATCGATTGTGGAGGCGCCACCAATTTTGATGATGTTCTGCAAAATCGCACGCGAGCCGCCCTCGTTAACGACGTTTGTCTGCACAGCCAGGCCATCGTGCACGTGCGAGACGTCTTTCATCAAAACCGCTGCACTATTTATTTGTTTGATCGGCACTTCGTTCAGTTCTTCAAGAACCGTTGGGCTGGAATTGAGTTGAACGTAATACTCAATGCCACCAAGCTTGGCTGTGCCTGCGGGAATAATAATATTCTGGGCGTTGACTGCGTTCGCCACATCGGCCGCCGACACATTCTTAGCCGATAGCTTTTGAGGGTCGATGTCTACCATCACCTGACGTGCCGCGCCACCATAGGGCCACGGTAGCGACGCCCCTTGAACCGTCGCCAGCTGCGTGCGCACGAAGTTGTTGGCAAAGTCGAACAGTTTGGTTTCAGGCATCGTTTTGGAACTGATACAAAGCTGCATGACCGGAATATCTGTGGCGCTGAAGGCGGTCACCAGGGGTGGTGTCACACCTGCTGGCATCTGTTTGAGCACAGTTTGACAAATCGCTACATATTCAGCCAATGATTCCTGAGCATTGGCATCCTGGTGAAGGTACAGTTTTATTACGCAGGAACCTACCAGCGACAGAGATTCAATGTGCTCGATGCCAGTAACAGTTGTAGTTGTTGCTCTTTCACAAACGTTAGTAATTCTTCGTTCCATATCGACTGGCAGCAATCCAGAATATTGCCAGACCGAGCTCAGGACTGGAATATTGATGCGGGGAAAGATGTCGACAGACATGGCTGATGCGGAGATGTATCCGAAGAGGCCAATCAAAATTGCCACAACAGCAAATGTGTAGGGCCTGTCGAGGGCCAGTCGGACGATCCACATAAATTCAAATGCCTCGAGAGTTGCCGTTTTTTTGAGAAATTATATACCGACTTTTATGTTAGTAGACTCGTCGGTTATACTTGAGATGTGCACTAAATTGTGATCGCGACTCGGGATGCAAGCATGTCAGGAAGTCAAATCGATATGGAAAGTGGCCAGGGCAGAAGCGAAAATCTGACGCCAGGGGGCTCATCTGCTCGTGCACATGCACAGAAATCTGGATCAAAAACGTGGATTTTGTTCGTGGTACTGATTCTGGTGGCACTGGCAGGTCTGGTCGCTTATGGCGCGCTTCCCAGAATGGCGCAAAAGCAAGCTCTTGATGAGCATACGAAGCAGCAGTTGACGCAAGCTTTTCCTGTTTCCGTCATAGCTGCCCAGCCAGGCCCCGAAGTTCAGGAATTTACTTTGCCTGGCGCAACGCAGGCAATACAAGACGCTCCTATCTATGCTCGAGTAAATGGATATTTGCGCACAAGAAATGTCAATATCGGTGACCTGGTGCATAAAGGAGAGGTTTTAGCTGAAATTGATACGCCCGAACTGGATCAACAAGTTCAGGGCGCTATGAGTTCGGTGGAGCAAGCCACTGCTAATCTCGATAACGCTAAAGAAGCCTATGAAAAGACGACATCAGACGCACGCACGGCTGCTGCCAATGTACAAAAAGCGAAAACAGATTTGCAATTTTATGCTCGCGAATTGGGGCGTTATAAAGAATTGGTGAGCGAAGGGGCTGTCAGTCAGGAAGACACAGATGGTCGTTTTCAGGCCTACAATGGTGGCATCGCCACAAGAGACGCATTGATAGCGGCCGAGAAATCGGCTCAATCTTCTGTGAATGCAGCCAAGGCCGCTGTTCACGTTGCAGAAGCTGCTCTTAATACATCAAAAGCGACGTTGCATCAGTACGAGGCAACCAGATCATTCCGCACGGTAGTCGCGCCTTTCGATGGCATCGTGATCAAACGCAACGTGGATGCGGGTGCGTTGATCACATCCGGTAGCAACTCTGGTACCAATTTATTATTTGAAGTCGCTAAGACCGATGTTCTCAGAGTTTTCGTCTACGTACCCGAGCAATTCGTGCCTTTCATCCACGTGGGAGAACAGGCAAAGCTAGTCTTTCAAGAACATCCACGCCAGGACTTCATCGGCACGGTTGCAAATGTGTCTGGTGGCATAGACCCTGAATCTAAAACATTGCAGGTTGAAATTCACGTTCCCAATACTAAAAACTTGCTCTTGCCAGGAATGTATGCCAGTGTGCGCTTTCAATCCCCGGTAGCCGTGCGTTTGCCAAAAATTCCTGCAACGACTGTGCAGACGAGAGCTGATGGCTGCTTTGTTTACACCGTCGATAAAAAAAATGTCGTCCATTTGCATAAGGTAGAAATTGGTCGCGATCTCGGTGGTTATTTTGAGATTGCTCGAGGAATTTCAAGCGGTGATATCGTCGTCGTCAGCCCACCAGATTCGGTGCATGAAGGTCTGACCGTGACGCCTGTTGAGGCGGCCGATAAAGACAAGACGGCTGCTTCTAAGTCATAAATTCGACTGAAAGCTAGTTCTTTTTGATTACCAGCTGGGCAGAGATCTTTTCAAAATAAGTGGTGATAGCCTCTGGAGACAATGACTGGCTGCGGAATCCGACATAACCGTCTGGACGAATTATGTAAAAGCATTCCCGTGAGGAGCCATATAAATGATGTAGTGATTGATCCTCATCAACTAAAATTTCCACCTCTTTGTTTAGTGCTTCGCTTGCAGTCTCGTTTGTTATCACAAAATGAACATCTGCGTATTGCGCATAATCTGATTGTACGAACAGCGCCAGTTTGTTCATCGATGCTTCTAGATCGCTCTCAGGCTTTAGACCAGCAAACACCAAAATGTTGTGCTTGATATTGGCGATGCGGGGAAACAAGCGTGTGTTTTCATTGTCTTGTGAACTTGAGACATAGCCATCAGGCGCTCTATCACCCGGTTGAGGCCCGTGGTTGAAACCGAGCCAGGCACCAAATTTTGTCAATGTAGCTTCTGAAAAGTCATTGCGTTGTTCGCCGGTAATCTTACTGTGTCTGTAATTCACACCCAGCATAGAAAGTGTTTTCAACGCTCGATGTTGCACTACTTCGTGGTCAACGATCAGTGGTAACAGTACGTCGCGAAGCTTTGAAGAAATCGGATTGCGAAGAGTAATCATTTTTGTCGCCACGTCGGTGTTACGCAAAAGCATCTTGCCGACCGGATGTCTTTCGTTTTCATAACTCTCAAGCAATTTGCGATCGGCAAGCCCTTTTACAACAAGCTCCAATTTCCAGGCTAAATTGAAGGAGTCTTGCATGCCCGAATTCATGCCCTGTCCAAGTGCCGGGCTGTGAATATGAGCGGCATCGCCTAAGACAAAGGCCCGCCCCACTTGATAGTTATTGGCTGCTCTTTTGTTGATTGTGAACCAGGTCAACCAGACCGGATCGCTCAAGATCATGCCTGTGCTGCCGCGCTCATCGACAATTTTTTGCATCGATTCGAGCGTCAGCTCGTCGCCGGTATTGTGTGTTGCCACTTCTTCATCGGCAATTATCCGATAACGTCCGTCTCCCATTGGAAAGCAAGCCAGTATGCCATTTTCAGAGATAAATAAATTTAGTTCGTCATCGCTTTTGTCGAAACTGAGATGTCCATCAAACGTGGCAAAGCCGCTTTTGTATTGCGCTCCCTCGAATGTCAAACCAAGAGCATGGCGAACGCAACTGTGAGCGCCGTCGCAGCCAGTAATGTAGTCCGACTCTATTGCTTCATTGCTGCCATCTGCATGCATTATTTCTGACCGCACGCCGTTCTGGGTTTGAGCGAATGTGGTTAGTGTAGACCCCCATTCAATGTATTTTCCGAAGGTCGCCAGTTGTTCTGTCAGCAATCGTTCTGTGTCGCATTGCGGAAGCATCATTGCGTAAGGGAATGGACCGTCTATTTCATCGAGATTTAAGTGCAATATTTTCTTTTCTTTGTGCCAGAAATTGGTGCCGTAAACCAGATGCCCAGCTGCCATAAATTTATCAACCATACCCATCGATTCGAGTATTTCAAGGGTGCGTGAATGAATTCCCAGTGCCTTGGATTTATCAGATGCCTTTAGTTCTTTGTCGATGATTCTAAAATCCACTCCACGCCTGGCTAATTCGCAAGCCAGTGTGAGACCAACCGGACCGGCACCGACAATGAGGACGTTTATCCGATTATTTGGAGAAGCATTCATGGTGTTATTACTCGGCAAGATGTAAACAGCAGCTTATTTTTAGTGGATCATAAATGATCTGAGGCTTATAATATGCGGCATCTACAGTAAAGAGGTAGCAAATTTGGAAGGAATATTAGCCATTGGCGGGTTCTGGACTTTTTGCATCCTGGCCATGCTGAGATTTTCGAAGTCGCGCCAGAGTCGTGGGCTCGAGGTCAAGGAAATCGAAGCATTGAAAAGTAGAATTTCTGTCCTAGAGCAAGAAATGAGCATTGCTAGTCATCAAATGTTGGAGTTCAAAGAGGGACATGACTTTGCGATGCGCTTGTTGGCAGACACCCAAAAGGTCAAAACTGGCGTGTAGGCGGCTTCACTTGATGATCGCGCCAAAGCTTTTGCACAAGCTAAATGTTCTCAGTGTTTGTTTGCCTTTTCTCAGCGTCACTGTACTCGCGTGCCACGCGGCAGGCGGTTCGAGCACAAGTGCACAGGCGATGGTCTATTTCCAAAAAGGAAATTACAGGGCGGCTCAGCCTCTTTTTGAGAAATTGGTTGCCGGCTCTCCGTCAGACAGTCGCGCTCTCTACTATTTAGCACTAGTTTATTACAAACAAAACAACGTAGCCCAGGCGCAAAGTCAGTTTCAAAAGATTGTCTCGGCATTTCCCAGTTCGCCTGAAGCTAAATATAGTCTGCATTATTTAACTGCAATTGAAGGCAAATCGGTGTTTACTGAAGAGAATGCCACTCCGCCAAAAGCAACGGCGAAGCCTTCTGATGCCGCTGTGTTGGGCAACGATAAAGCCGACCGCGATCTAGCCGAAGCCAAGGCGCAGGCAGAGACGATTATTGCTGAATCGAAGCGCCACGCCGCGGAGTTCGACAAGCAAGCGAAGGACATGCAAGACGAGCTAAAACAAGTGCTTGTCGGAAAACGGTTCGCACGGCCTGCTTATTCACAAGATCAGCTCAATGCCGCTACTGCTGATTTGCGCCAACAATCTAAATTCACTCTAGACAGAGGGAAAAAGGAAGCCGAAGATTTACTCAATCGCGCCCAGATGCGCTACGAAGCGCAGACCCGATCGCACTAGCCCGCCACCTTTGACCAAAATTTTTTTGACGTGCTTGTTTGATTAATCTAGTCACGCTTGTGGCTAATAGATGAAAGGATTGCAGGTCTGGTAATGTCAAAAGTAAACAACAAAAGTCTTCCGAAAGCCTTGTCTGAGCCACTTTTTATTGGTGATCATCCGGTCCTAGACATGCTCAACACTGTCAGTCTGAGCGAAAGTGGCGTGATCGATTTCTGGCGCGGCGACCAGGAGCTTCTCACCTGGCTTACGCGCGTAGGTGTTTTGCAGCCGGAGTTTAAAAAAACAACCCAGGATGGGCAGCTCGTAGCTGCTGCTCGTGATTTGCGCGAAATTGTGCGGACGCTTGTACAACAACGCAAAAATGGTTTGCACGGTAAGCCCACCGCTCTCAACGCCTTTATGGCGAAAGCGCCAAGCGCCAATGTTCTCTTGTGGGAAAGTCCCGACCAATTGCAAATGGGTATTCTCAGACGACAAGACACGGCAGAAGAAATTCTGGCACCGCTGGCGGAGGCATCGGCTGAATTCCTTGCCCTTGCCGATTTCGCTCTTGTGCGCATTTGTGAAGCTGACGAATGCGCCTTATGGTTTTATGACCGTACCAAGTCGCACAAGCGTCGCTGGTGCAGCATGGCTCTTTGTGGCAATCGGCATAAGGTATCGGAATACCGCAAAAGAATATCAGGGGCGCAGACCGCCCGGTAGCAAATTTTGTAGAAGCCCGTTGAGACCGTAAGCTGGGGAATTCATACCAAAACCAGAGTGGGGAACGTTCTTCATTTGTCTGCCGCTGAGAGCGTCGGAAAGCGCCGATTTGACGCCTTGATTGAGAACGCGGTCAAATTCAACCAAGTTGACGATATCGCGCCTGGTGTTCAGCCCGCTGTCCAGTTCCTCCATGATCCCGGCTCCTGAGCGCATGCCGATTAGCATGATGGTGATGCTAATTTCGCCATCGCGTACAGTGGCATTTGCTGCTTCCACAATGCGTTGCCTGACTTCGAAAAAGTCGCTGGGCAGTCCGTCTGTGATGATCACGATAATGAGAGGCTTAACGTTTGGATTGGCAGCGCGAGAGTTGAAATAGTGTTTGAAAGCGATGTCTAGCGGACCTCCAAGCACCGTGCCACCACCGGGTCCAACTTGACGAAAAACATTTGGCAAAGTAGCTGGGTTGACGTGCTCGAAAACACGGAAATCGCTGGAGAAAAGAATTAGGGTCAATTCGCTCGAAGCTTCCTGAGCAGCTTGTGCAAGCTTGTTCGATTGCTTGCCGACCCAGTCCCAGCGAGACAACCCCATGCAATCGCGAGCGGACATGCTGCCTGATTTATCTAGAATCAAGACAACATCGTGATCTTTCATCTGTTCGACAATGTCTGCCTTAAGATTGACCGTTGAAGCGGCTGCATTTATGGCGTTATTGGCGGGTGCAGCTGGCATAACGCCAACTCTTCCTCCGCCCATGAAACCAGTGTTAACAGCATTCCCTTGAAGCCCCATGCCGCTTGTGCCGCCGCTTAGAGTGGCATTTTGGGCTGCGCCCTGCAGTCCCCAATTGTTGGTGTTGCCTATTAGACCGCTATTTTCGGCACCTGTCGTCATGTCGTATTTCGATACGCCTGCAGTTAAGGCTTTTGTTGGTGGGCTTGAACCGTCAGTTGTGGCTGTTGGCTGTTCACCTGGTCGATTGAGCCGAAAGGCTGACTGAGCCTCAGCGGCAATCGGTGCAAGAGCGGCAAAACCAATCAAACAGGCCATAGCAAAAGCTAATCTGCGCTTGCGCCCTTGGAAGGTCACCCTTTTGAGTTTTTTGCCTGTCATTGTGACTACTGACTCAACTAGCACGATGCCGCCACCTGCCTTTAACTTTAATATCAAATCATACCGCTCGTGGACAAGATGTGAACCTTCAGCATCATTCTCATCAGCAGGGCGGCAGAATGAGCAAACGTAATGCGACACCGCTGGTAGTGCGTGGCGTATGGAGAGAGACGCCCGAAGGGAACGAAATCTTTTCAGAGTGCTTCTGAGTAAGAGTCAAGGAAGCCGAGATCAAACGAGAAAGCTGAGGAATCATGCCTAAATCTGTACTACTATCCGTCGTTTCCACGCTCACTGCTATGTGTGTGCTCACTGGCTGTGGTCAGTCTGCAACGAAATCGAGTTCTGAGGAGTCGACGACGCAAGTGGCTACTCCGGTTCCTGTTCAAAATAACGTTGCACGGTCCGCTGGCAACAGCGTAGACCAGCCTGACGCAGGCGTTAATTATGATAAGCCAGGCGATCGAAATGTAACCGTTAATGCTCCATTTAGCGCTACAAAAGTCGACCGAGATACGGGTTCGGTTCATATTGATGCCCCGTTTGTTCATATCGACAAAGCTGGTCGAGGCCAAAAAATGCACATAGACATCGGTGGCGATAGCGACGCTAGTAATTCGCGCTAATCGCGCGAGTCTATACCACGTTTTATTAGCCGACCGCTTTGCTTGCAAAAATCGTCAGAGGTGCCTCACTTAAAATTGGACTTTGCCGCAAATTGTTGCATGAGATACAATGCGCTGTCAGATCGCCCGAGGTAGGCAGGTATTCAGAATTTTCACCACTTGGCTAGCTGAGCGTCGCGAATGGCTGAGCGGAAAAGATTCATCTCAATTCAGAAAATAATCTGTTTGCTGTCGATTTTGCCGTTTCAATCGGAAATTTATGTAGTTTTGCAGTAACTGAATTTGAGAGAGTCTGGTATCAAATCCATTCTCTCTTCAAAGAACCAGACCTTCAAAAAATAAATCCAGGCTCTGTCTTTAGCTCTTTTCTGCCATTTGTTTGGTGTTAGAAGAGAGCTAAAGATAGAGAAAGTTGCCTTGCCGGTCGAACCAACTCTTCAGCTAGGAGCTAAACCATGGCGCAGAATCAAATTCTTGTCGTCACGCAAGTCAAGCCAGAGCGAGCGGAAGCACTAAACACTCTGCTGCAAGAAATGGCAAAAAATGTCAACGACAATATCTCCATACCCTTTGCCAAGTTCTCGGAACTCCACTTCGCGAGCTTGTTCGTCCTCGATAACGATGCACAATATCAACCGCTTCTCATTCTCGAAGGTAATGTCGACGGAACGGCAGAATCGTTTGTGGACCACCTCTTGCAGCTCGCGCGAGTGGGGGTCGATTCGATATTCAGCAGTTGCGTAGATTATCCTGGACTGGCTGCCGGCGACGAGGTGATCAAAGCCTATCTCCTGGCCAACTCCAAAATTGCCAACGCATACTATCGAGGGCATCGGATGACTCCGGTTGGTTCTGTGCAAAAGGAGTACTTACTCCTGCGACCGGCTCTGGAGAGATTTCTAGACAACCACTACAATGAGTTTTCAACAAGGAGTCCAGCAGGCGTATTTGCATCGATTCGTCAGTATATCGGCGCGAATCCTCTTCTTGCTTGGGCGCGGACTGCCGAACCGGTCGATGCTCAAAATGCTGCAGACGACTTACTTGCACACAAAATCGTACGCAACGGCATTGTTGCTGGTGTTGGCGCTGTTCTGGCAATAGTCGTGGGTTTTCTCGTGAATTTCGGGCTGACGCTCGCCGTACTTGGCTGCGGTGTCGTTTTGCCTCTTGCAGCCTTTATTCTGCTGCTGCGAATTCATGAGATTCGCGACCTGGAAGACAAGCAACTGCAACCGGAATCTGCCCATCTTAACGAACTGCTGCAAATGGAAGACCATCAGGGACAAAATCACCTGACAGTCATCTCCACAGTTAAGCCGGGAATTTTCCGACTGCTGACGCTGAAAACCGTGCTGTGGGCAATCAATGGACTCGCTCGCTTTTACTTCACCAAGGGCAAGCTTGGTAATCTGACGACTATCCACTTCGCTCGTTGGGTGCTGATCAACGACGATAAACGCCTGTTGTTTCTCAGTAACTACGATGGCACCTGGCAGAACTATCTCACCGAGTTCATCGATCAGGCAAGTGCTGGACTAACTGGCATTTGGAGCAATGTCGTCGGCTTTCCGAAAGCGCACTTCCTGTTTTTTGGTGGTGCCCGCAACGAGCAGGAATTCAAAACGTTCGTGCGCAACGAGCAGGTGCTGACCACGGTCTGGTACAGCGCCTATCCAACTTTGTCTGTAGAAAATGTCTGGGACAACTTCGAGGTCCGTCAGGCACTCGCAACTGAGAACGCCAGTGATAACGACGTTACGCAGTGCTTGCAACGCCTCTGAAAGGGACACACCATGACTATCAAAGAAGCGATAGACCCCGCCGCAATGCAGGGTCTGATCATCAATCCGTATGGTGATCTGCCCTGTGCGGCTTACTGCCTGCTTGAGATTGTCGATGCGACTAAGGCTCGACAATGGTTGAAAGCGATTGCGCCCGAGGTAACTCGCGGCGACATCGCCAAGCCGCAGGTGGGCGTGAACTTGGCCATCACTTACGCTGGCGTCCAGGTTCTCAGCCCAAGCCTCAAGGCAGGGACCTTCTCCGACGCTTTTGAGTCGGGGATGGTTTCGCCTTACCGCACCCGAATCCTTGGCGATACAGGTATGAGCGAACCGGCTCAATGGAGCTGGGGTAGCCCGGACGAAACCAGGGAAGCGTCTGCTCAGCGTCTGCATGTGTTGCTGATGTTGTTTGCCGCTAATGCGGCGGGTGTTAGCGACTTGCAGTCGAAATTGCTTGACACTATGTCGGGTAGTGGTGGCTTAAAGTTGCTTGCGGAGCCCATCACGACGGCCGCCTTGCCCAACAATCAGGAGCACTTCGGTTTTCGTGATTCGATCTCGCAGCCGATTATCGAAGGCACTTACCAGCAGGCGCGCTTTGCTGCAGAACAACTGGCATCGGCGGTGGTCAAAGCCGGGGAGTTCTTGCTTGGTTTCAACAATCAGTACGACCAGCCTTCGTTGAGCCCGTCTGTGCCAAACGACTCTTTTGCAACGAAGCATCTTGCTCCGAGCAAAAGCGTGCCAGGCATGAGGGACCTCGGTCGCTACGGAACCTACATGGTCGTGCGTCAACTGGAACAGAATGTACCTGGCTTCTGGAATGGCGTCAAAAAGGCTGCGGCACCTGACAGTTCAGAGGATGATATCGATGCTCTGGCCGCCAAATTGGTCGGTCGAAGGCTCGATGGCACTCCGCTTGCTGCTCCGGGCACCGTTAATAACTTCGGCTATGCCAAAGAAGATCCGCTTGGACATGGTTGCCCGGTCGGTGCGCATATTCGTCGTGCCAATCCGCGTGATGCGCTCGGCGATAATCCCAAATTGTCTTTGACCACCGTGCAGGGGCATCGTCTGGTTCGACGCGGTCGTTCATATGGAACGGTCAAAACGAAAGCCGAACGGTATGTTCAGGACGATGTCGCGCGAGGGCTGATGTTCATCTGTTTGAACGCCGACATCGAACGTCAGTTCGAGTTCATTCAAAGTACATGGTTGAACAATCCCAATTTCAATCGTTTGCAGAATGAAAACGATCCCCTTACTGGCAATGCAGACAGTGCTCCGGGCGGTTATATGACGATCCCTGGCTGCCCGGTCAGAAAGAGACTGAGCGGCATCGATACTTTCATCACGGTCAAAGGCGGAGCGTACTTCTTTCTCCCGAGCATTGCCGCCCTGTCATATCTCAGTGAACTGAACTAATCTAATCTGCAAATCGGGTGTTCGTGTCGGTTTTAAACCGCATGAACACCTGATTCTCTTTTTGTTGTTACTTTGCCATAAAGAATTTTTTACGGTTATTAGCAAAATGCGGTGTAGGTATTACGGTAAACTGCGTGTGGTATGAAAGTCTCACTACGAAAGCGCTATTGAAGAATGACCAAATAGGTTAAGAGGGATCGTACTTGAAGTACCAAATAGCACGTAGTACTAGGCCAAAAAAACGTTTAATAAAAGTGCCCTCGCAAATCCACTAAAAAGAGGGCGTTACCACAAAGAAACGTGGTAACGCGCTCGCCGATGCCGAACTGGTGATGGTTTCAAAAAGAGGTTGAGGAGGCATTTATGAGACGAGTTGAGCGCTACTAACCCAGTCTTTGCGGCACCTCTAAAGGACAGGCTCTCTTGCCTTGTTTGTGATCGGCGTGGATTCGCCGAATAGATACAATGCTCCTTGCAAAGATTGTGAGTTTGTCTGATCGTGTCGGGCTCTGCACGCCAGAGGTGTTGGCGATTCCTGAAGGTTGGCATGCTCTTGTTGTATTTTCTGTGGCGCAGATGGTTTGCAACAAATTGCTCGAGAACAAATATCAGGATGCTATTGTTTTTATCGATCAGCATATTGCTGACATGAGCGAACTCGCGACTCTGACGCAGCCGGGACCTTTTGTCGAGCGCACTATGGACACATTCAGGCTTTTTTTGGTTTCAGCCAGCCGAATATACCAGGAGCTTTGTCGACTTCTTCTTTAAGAGTGACCGACAATTTTCGTCCGAGAAACTCTTTGTTAGCTAGATCCGATTGAGCTTGCACGGCGTCTTGCCGGGAGCACATTTCTACGTGTGCGTATCCTCGATGCCTTCCGTGCTCATTCATCGGCACGTTAATTGTCTTGACCGCCCCAGAAGTGCTGAAAAACTCTCTCAGATTTTCTTCAGCTGCCTCGACCGGGAGATTTCCAACCAATAATTTAAAGCTCATTTGTTCACTTGCATAATTGCGCAATTGCTATATTTTATAACTATATCATCTATGTATAAGACCGTCAAGAGCCAATTTCGAAGCTTTGAAGACCTATTTGTGCACTTGGACTGGGTAGGTTTTCGTGCAATAATTGCAAGTGTTCGCAAGTGTTTAGTCACGATGAAAGCGAGACCATTTTAGTAATGCCTTTATCCCAAAATCAGAAATTGCATGCCTTGAAAGTAACTCAGTTTAAAGCGGAGTTTTTTAAAGCGCTCAGTAATCCTTTAAGAATCAGAATTCTTGATGAATTGCGTAGCGAAGAATTGACTGTTTCCGAACTCCGTGAACGTCTCGACGTAGAACTTCCGAATGTCTCTCAGCAGCTGGCTGTCCTAAAGGCTAAAAATCTAGTGACTTCGCGCAAACAGGGCATCAATATCTACTATTCGTGCGGAGATCCAAAGATTTTTGAACTGCTCGACGTAGCTAAAGAAATTTTCAACGCTCAATTAAGTGAGATTCAAAAGACCTTGAAAAGATTGTGAAGCTACTCGTTGTCTGGGATCGGTGAACCAGGCGGCAGCGTCGGGGAGCTTTTCTTATGGCTATCCCAAATGACTACGGGTTCTTGCTTCCGACTATTTTGATGCAAACCAATTCGAGTTATTTGTTTTAGTTCTGACATCGACTGAATTTGCCGGGCTGGTATTTTGATCGTCATTGAAGTGCCGGTGCCAAGAATTTTTGCATGAAGCGCTTTTAGCTTTGTGACCAGATCTTCGCTGCACTCTGTCACCTGCAGTTCGAGTTCCACTTGATGTGAATCGTCAGTTTCTTTGGACCATGTTGGCAGCGATTGAGCCAGACTGCTGTCAATCAGAGCAGAATGCAATTCAGTGCTCGTTGCGGCAGTATCGGTGTCCTTTGCCTCACCACTTTTGACAGAAGGTATAACATAATTATCTTCATCGGGAATCGGTGCCCCTGGCGGCAGTGTTGGCGATGTCTTCTGAGATCTCTCGTTGCGACCAGAAGTGTAATATTTTTCATTGATTATTGACGGCTTCAGTTGAAATAAGTTCAAATCTTCATAACTTTCATTCTCGAGTCCGCCGGAATTTGACCTCTTCTTTTTTGTTTTTAGATTTTGCTTTGTGGAGGAAGTTTCAGGTGGATCGGCTGTAGGTATGCCTATCGCTACTGCTTCTTTGAGATTGATGTTGGATGGTGCAGCAAAAGACGCTTGACTCAAAATCAGTGCGCATATAGTTAATGAGTTGATGAATTTTAGTCTGAATAAGATAGAATGCAATGCTCTTTCTCCTTTTTGTCGATCTTCGCATTTTCGCAGCAGTGTTTGAGAGATGTTAGCCTCATGTTGTGTCGATATTGTGAATCGAGCCGCTTGTAGTGCTTTACAAGCGGTGGGATAAAAATTGCAAATTGCGGTCAAGGCTAGTTTTCGGGTGTCAGAGGCACTTTCTGACGATTAGACTTTTTATAAGTCAGCATTTGATGAAACTCGTGAATCGGGCGTGAGATGTGTCAGAATTCGAGTCCGTTTAGAGGGAAAAGTACAAATGCCAATGGTTAAAATGGTCGATTACGATGCAGCACCTGCTGACGTTAAGGCTGTCTACGACGATATCATGCTGACGAAGAAAACCGATTGGGTCAATAATTTCTGGAAATATATTGCCACATCACCTGCGACTCTGAAACGAGTGTGGAGTAACGTCAAAGAAGTGATGGCCCCTGGAAAGCTTGATCCACTGACTAAGGAAATGATATATGTCGCTGTCAGTGTCACCAATAATTGCGAATATTGTATTCATTCACATACCGCTGGTGCAAAGAACAAGGGTATGACTGACGAGATGTTCGCAGAACTGCTCGCAGTCGTTGGGCTTGCCAACGAAACGAATAGATTGGCAAATGGTTATCAAATTCCTGTCGACGAGCAATTTAAACCAAAACTTTAATGGTGCAAATTCTCAGGACTGCCGATTTGAGTCATTCTGGCTGCATCTGATTGAGCGAAGTTTGCGTACAAATAGTCGCCCAGTTTCTGAGTGATTTGTTTTTTAGAACTCAAAGGCGCGTCTTCTAGATCGGCTTCGACAAGGGCTTTTCTTAATAGCACAATGGCGCCCGAGCGATTGATGCTTTCCAGTGAGAGTGCCTTTTCGTAACTCTTCAGCCACTGAGGTTTAACCGTTTCATTATAAACAGCGACACCGCTAGCGACACCAATAAATGTGACAAATGCGCCAAGCACCACGAGTGTGTTCTTCACAAAACCGCTCTTGAAATTCATGTCGGTTCGAGTCGTTCCTTCAAGGCTCGCCTATCATCGAAGACGTAACAAGTGCCCTGCCAGCGATTTTCGTTTTCTGGCACAGTCTCTAAATATTTGAGGATGCCACCTTTGAGGTGATAAACATCTTTGTAGCCTTTTTCAAGCAAGTAAGACGAGAACTTCTCGCAACGAATGCCGCCAGTGCAATACATGGCAATTTTCGCGTCCTTGTTGGAGTCTAATTCGTTTTCCACAAAGTCAATTAGTTGTCTAAAACTGTCAGTGTTTGGATTGATGGCTCCGGGAAATGTGCCCACTTCCACTTCATAATTGTTTCTGGTGTCGACGACAACAACATTTTCATCATCGAGTAGACGATTCCATTCTTGCGGCGTGACATAGATACCGACGGCTTGGTCAGGCGTTAAGGCTTTACCGAATGAGATAATTTCCTTCTTCAATTTTACTTTTGTCTTTTGAAATGGCTGGCGATCAAATTGACTGAATTTAAATTCCAGATCATTAAAACGTGCATCGCTGCGCAATTGGGCAATCAGTTTTTCAATTGCTTCAGACGATCCAGAAACCGTGCCATTGATTCCTTCCGGGGCGAGCAAGATTGTGCCGCGGATGGAATGAGTATTGAGAAACTCAAGGAGTGGCTTCTTGAGTTGCTCGAAGTCGCCCAGCGGCACGAATTTGTAGAAGGCAATGATAGTGGTTGACATGTTCATGATTGTCCTTTTACCAGACTTCGGCGATTCGCAAAAGCTTGCCGACATTGAAAAAATTAAACGTGGTTGGTATGTTCTCTGGCGAGTTGGGCTTCTTCAAGATCTAGTTCATTTTGCAGGAGGCGAAAAATATCTTCATCGATTTCATGCTTACTGCGGATTTCAATCAATACCTTTCGTTGTGAAATCAAGCTCTCGTGCTGCAATAGGTGCCACGTTCCACCATTGGAGACGTCGTGAGTATCGCCATGCGCATATGCAAGTGTGTTGTCGAGATAGCGATTGAGAATCCGCTGCAAATGGGGATCTTCCATATCGATTTTGCGTTCACGGGCTAATTCATCGACACGTCGCACCGCTTCACGCGATAGAAAAAGGCGAGCTTTGCGTTCGGTTTCTTCGTCACTTTTGTGATCTTCGTCAGTGAGGTCGAATGCTTTGATGATTGATGGCAACGTAATTCCCTGGAATACGAGCGTTGCCGCAATGACCGCTACCGTCAGAAATATCAGCAGGTTGCGATAAGGAAACGGAGAACCGTCAGCACACACCATTGGTAAAGCAAGAGCTGCAGCCAGTGAAACAACTCCGCGCATTCCCGACCAGGCGACAATGAACAATCTCTTCCATCCCGGTCTTGGAGCGCCACGCAATCTGTAATAAATCGGAGAGACTGTGAAGATCCAGCCAAAACGCACTAATACAGGCATCAGAGCGGCAGTAACAGTCCACAAAATTAAGTCTTGAGCAGGATAAGAATGGATTGTTTGCAGAATAGGTTTCAGTTGCAATCCCATAAGCAGGAACGAAAAACCATTTAGAACGTAAGCAATCGTTTCCCAGTTGGCGCTGGCGTGCAGCCGAATTTCTGATGAGAGCATCGTCGGTGACCGCCATCCTAGCCACAGCCCGGCTGTCACCACGGCAAGAACGCTAGAAACATGCAGGTGTTCTGCGCTTAAGTAGACGATAAAAGGCGAAAGCAATGAAACGATGATTTCGACTGGTTTATCGTTCAGTCTGGTTCTTAGTTTAGATAGAAGCCAACCTTGTAGCAAGCCGGCAAAGATGCCGCCGAATCCTGAATAAAGAAACGCCCGGCCAGCCTCGGACCAGGAAAATGCTCCAGTTAAAGTGGCGGCAACGGCAAACTGATAAGCAACAAGTCCGGTTGCATCATTGACAAGACTTTCACCTTTTAAAATCTCTAAAGTTCTTCTGGGTAAGCGGATTTCTTTGGCAATACCGGCTGCAGCAACAGCGTCGGTCGGCGAAACGATGGCCCCTAATGCCAGTGCGGCGCTCCATGGCATATTCGGGACTACGGCGTGTATGGCGGCAGCAACGAGTCCAACAGTCGTTAGAACCAGACCGATAGCTAGAAGAGCAATTACTTCGGCGACATTGCGCAGCTTCTTCCAGGACGATTCGAAAGCGTCGATGTACAGAAGCGGAGGCAAAAAAATGAAGAAGACGATGTCTGGTTCAAGTTTTATTTGGGGTACGTTTGGTGTCAGTGAAATCATCATGCCAGCAAAAACGAGCAAAATCGGCAGAGCGATTTTGAGCCGATGCGAGAGTGCGCCGACGATCCCAATGACCGCCAGAAGCACAACGATAATTTCGACCTGATGCATCTTTCCTGGACCATCTCAATTGTGTCCGAACGGTCAATAATAGCAACGACCGGGACCTTTCGTAGAGGTCCCGGTCGTTTTTTGAACTATTTGGTTAAATGCCGCGTTTAATCACGACAAGTTATGGCACTGATCAGTTGCAGCAAGATTGACCGCTTTCGCAGCAATTTTGCTGTTCTACGCAACATTGTGGACTGGTTGCTTTAGTGGCAGCGTTTGTAACATGCGGAAAGGCGGCAATAAGAGCCAGAGCTGCTGCAAAAAATAGTGCGGAATATTGAATTTTCATGATAGTTCTCCTGATTTTAAATGTGTTTGGGCGAGCGCTCGAGAGAGCGCGGTCGAAGTTCGTCCATGCCCGGCTTTATATCAGAAGAGACCTTTTGAACAGATAGATTTTATTGGAGGCCAGATGCTCGGGAGTTCTGGCGGTGCTTTGACCCGGAGCTTTTTCAGCTGTAAGCCATTTTTGTGAGAATTTTGATTGGCTAACAGAGGCTACGTAGGAGTGCTGCTCGTTGCCAATTGCGGATAAAGAAACCGTTGGGACGACTGTGTCGTTGCCATCCACCTGACAGCAGACGTCGCTGACTGCCGGGGTAGAGCTTACGTGACTGATGCAACACTCTGGTAGCGTCGCGTTGATATCCTCCGAGCAGCAAAGCGCGCCTGCTGGCGGCAGAACCGTCAGTAAGGAGAATATTAAAGCCAGTAAAAATCTCACCATGTATCTGAGTATAACTCAGCTTTTATAAGTTGAATTGGATTGTTATTTTTCTTTCTTGGGGTGGAGCAGAGCACCGATCACATTGGTATTCGCGGACTTGCTCTGGTTGACGGAAGTGCTCGGCGTCGTTGGACCATAAGTGGCAGTAGGTGTTGGTCTTGCTGCAGCTAGCGGTTTTGTCATCGATGAAGACTGAGCCATCGGCGTTGACTGAGCTTGTTTTTTGCCAGCTAGAGTGCCGTTCAGTCCCTGTGTGGAAAAGCCCTTTGGGAGCTGATTGGTAGATAACTGATGTGGTGCGATGTTGCTCGTCGGTCCGGCAAAAGGTAATGAGTTTTGAAGGATGGGAATTGTGTTTGAGTTGCCTGCGCGATTTCCCGCGCCCGCTGCTGGGTCTCCAATCTGCACAACATTTGTTGTACTTTGTGGCAGTGGCGGCACGTTTATTTGATAGAGAGTGTTGTTCTGACGTTTTCGTGTGTCGGTGACTTCAGGTGACTCATCTACTATTTGCACTTTGAGGCGTGAGCGTTGAATTTTGCTCGCGTCTGGCAATTTGCTCGTGTCGGTGGAAAATCCACTGGCCAGCGCGGTGCGTGTAGAGGCGGTCGAAAAGATGGCCGCCAGAGCAAGGGCGACGGGAATTGTCTTATGTGAATTGTGTATGCGCATGAATAACTCCAGGCTCGAGCAGAAGGCGACGAATCAGAACCAGATCTAAAACAAATGCAATTGCGTTATTAGAGTTGAACGGTTTGTCCAAGTCAAGAGGGGTTAACCCTATGCTGTTGATTTTATTCGGCAGACTTCAACGCTTTGATGACCATTTCAATGAGGTATTGCGCTTCAGTTTCAGTTGGATAGTCTGGCGAAGTGACGAAAGCCGGATGGTGCAGGCGGGAAGTCGCGCTCAAAACAACCTTTGCTGCAAGGCGACTATCCGAAACATGAAAAATGCCTTGAGCTTTTCCTTCTTCGATTATCGTTTGCACCTGATCCAACAAGTGGTCAATGTGTCTGGTCACCTCATCACGCGCTTGTTCAGCGATTTCGCCGTAAAGTTTGAAAACTTCTGGATCCTCGAGATGACGTTGCCGTTTTGTTGCACGCAGCTGATTAATCCATTCAGTCAATTTCACATCAGCTGGTTTGTCGCTTTCTATTATCACCGTTAGTGGTGCCATCACTTTGCATAACCAGCGTTCTGCAACAGCTCCGAGCAAAACTGACTTGCTGCCGAAGAAGCGATAGACATTGCCATGACTCATGCCAATTTCGCGCGCCACATCAACAACCGATAATTTGCTCGCGCCGAAACGTCTGAGTAATTTCTCGGTTGTTTGAAGAATGCGCTCTTTTAAATCGAGGTCTGCTTCGCCTTCGCTAATTTTTGCCATTTATTGTGATGCCATGAATTCGGTCAACCTTTAAGCATTGCCATCATTGGTTCAGGGTAACGGGTTCCAGCAACCGAGCCAGGAGCAAACCAGCTATCCAGTTTAGCCAGTTCGTCGCTGTTTAGCTTAACTGTTTGACTGGCGAGACATTCATTAAGCTGTTCTATAGATTTAGCACCGACCAGAGGAAAAATGTTTTCACCCCGACTGATTACCCAGGCAAAGGCAATTTGAGTTGCTGTGGCGTTCTTCTCGGCAGCTAAGTCCTGCAACTTTTGCACAATAGCGTTATTTCGTTCTAGATTCTCTCCTGAAAATCGTGGCAAGTGCGCGCGAAAATCATTTGGCTTGATTTGCACTTTGCCTTTCGATTGAATCATGCCACGACTAAGCACACCATAGGCGACGATGGCCACTCCCAATTCTTGTGCAACCGGTAGCAAATCATCTTCGATCTCGCGGTCAATCAGAGAGTATTCATGTTCAACTGCCGAGATTGGATGTACGGCATGAGCGCGGCGCAAAGTAGCACCAGAGACTTCGGATAAACCTATATGGCGAACAAAGCCCGCCTTGATCAATTCGGCAATGGCTCCGACTGTTTCTTCAATAGGTACAGTTGGGTCTTTGCGAGCCGGTTGATAAAGATCGACGTGGTCGACACCGAGGCGCACCAGGGAGTAGCTGAGAAAGTTCTTTGTGGCGGCTGGTCTGTTGTCCATACCATTAAAAGCGCCGTCAGGAGAGCGCAGTGCGCCGTATTTGACTGAGACGAAGGCCTTGTCGCGGCGACCTTTGATGGCGCGACCGACGAGCATCTCGTTGTGCCCCATGCCGTAGAAGTCGCCGGTATTGAGAAGATTGATGCCGTGGTCGAGTGCAGCCTGTATCACTTTAACGCTTGCGTCGTCGTCTGTTTTGCCATAAAGACCAGAAAGGCCCATGCAGCCCAGACCGATTGGCGCAAGAAGAGGCCCGTTTTTTCCTAGTGCACGTTTTTCCATTTCCAGCCTCCAGAGTGTCGCTAACCAATTCCAGTGACACTATAAATCGAGTGCTGACAATTGTCAAATTCTGTCAATTCTTCAATTGTTGGGTGTTCGATCGGATTCGCAAGGAGCTCGGCCGGGAAAGAAGCTATTAAAGGACGAAGTTCTGAAACTTCGAAAATGCCTAATAGGAGGCTTCGTGGCAACTGGCGGTGGAACAGGTGGTGCGGTCGGCTCTTCGGCTGGTAATTTCGCGTCCACGGCCGGCGGCGACCGCGCTGCTGGCAGCCCCGAAAGTCGTCTGGAAGCATCCAATAAGGCTTACGAATCCTCAGCTCATGCGCGCTCAGAGACAGTGCCGTCACACGTTGGAGATGCGACCCCTCTAACAATAATCAATCAGATGGAAGCGACTCAGAAAGGTTCGATCGGAGAATCGGGACAAAAAATTCTTGATGGCTTTGCAGTGCATTCAGACGGTCAGGTAGCTGCTGGTTCAACAGGCGAGAGCAAGGAGAATCTGTCTCCTCATCCCGGTTATTCGTCCGCTGATCGTGTAACCGATAACAGTGTGCGACTACCGGGCGATGTTAGTACGAGCCTCTCGCCCCATCCAGGCTACTTATCTGCTGACCGTGCCACCGATAATGGTGTCGCTGTCAATAGTGGCGAGCGAAATGAGCGAGACGATAAAATTTCCATTCCTGATAAAGGGGATTTGCAAAACAGACCAATTACGGAGCTACGCGCAACGTTAGATCAAAACAACCAGCGTTTGGAAGCTGTCGTCGGCCAGCATCTCCCTAAACTACAAGAGCATTTTTTAGGTTTTCATGGTACGAACGGCGCAGGCATGGACAGACTTAGCAATACGACTGAGGACGGAAAGAGCACTTCCATTTACGTTGCCACGTCAACGGAGAGATCCAACAGTCCGCAGGAATGGATTGCAAATACCAGTCAAGCGCTTGATTTCGCTACAGCCTACTCAGTCAGCGACCAGGTTGGAAAATCTGTTCAGGGTGGAGGTGTGGCTGTCATAGACATGGGAGCAGGCTCTCGAAACGGCAAGAATTTCGGTGTCGATTCGCACAACCCGGCCGATACTCAATTTTGGGGAATGGCGAGCAAAGCCGGAGAGGCTGTCGAAGAAGTTGACTCTCAAGCGAATCCCGAGCAGGTGAAAGGTTTTCTGAATCCTTCGCGGTGGGCTGATGTACGAGCCATGGCCAATTCGCCCATCACTGACGCAGACTCCAATGAGCGCAGCCGACTAGCTGGAGGATTTGTAAGGCAAGCGATGATAAACGATCTTTTGAAGTTGCTAAATGTCTCTGATAATAGCTGAATAGCGCGAAAGCAGATCGCTATGTTGGCGATCTGCTTTCTTTGAATCGTTCAATAATTGCTCAGGAATATTCCGTCACCAATGGGCAACGTTTAACTAAGCAGCAAGCGACTTTTTCAAAGCGCGCATTTTGGCGTGTGTACCTTCTTGCAGAGGCATCAAAGCTGCTGCTACTGCCTTAACGTCTGGGCTGCTGTCCTGGAGCATTTTATTATAATCGTCGAGCCCTTTATCTTCGCCTTCTTCTAAAACTGCAATAGATGCTTTGTCACCGAATATAGTGGCGCCGCCTTCCATCATTTTAGCGAAAGCGCCCCATGCTCCAGAATTCTCAGGAACTTTTCCGCCCATTTCTTTCACTTTTTGAACCAGAGTATCTACTCTGCCAGCATGGCAAGCGTGACATGCTTTCAATTCTTCTTTAACGCGTGCATCTTGTGTTTTTTCAAGAGCCTGGCGATAAGTCTCAACAGCAGACAACTCGCCTTGGAGCAAACTGTTCAGTTTATCTACGCATTCTGTGCTAGTGCCCATAACGTCCTCACTTAAATACTTTGGAATTACGAGGGCTGTGACGCTGATAATTTTTAGAAAGTGCCCTCAGCAATAGGAAATATTTTTGCTCAGTCTGGAATGCATTGGTCGACCATATTCTCCATAGGATCGGGGGCCTGCGCCATAGAAAAATCTTCGGTCTGATTGGCTAAGGCTGTTTCGTGGTGAAAAGTTTCCATTAGTTTTTCAGCATGCTCAATATCTACCATCCTCTGGCGCGAATCGCTTTCCATTGCCGCTTTTGCCACATCCTTGTAAATCTCGTGCACTTGATCTAAGACGTGTTCAGGCGCTTCCTCGGCTTTAATCAGCCTATTGCTGGCGTTATCTGATGAGGCTATCAACTCATCTAATTTGATTTGTATAGCTTTCATTTCTTTGTTTTGTGATCTCTGAAAAGCGAAGATCGTCAAAAAGCTGAGCATGCCGACCGATTCAACGAGGCTCTCATGCCATTTTTTTTCGCCAAATAACGAAAGCAACCAGAGCCCTGATATCACTACGCCAATAATTAGCGCCGGTGAAGTAGCAAAGAATTTGGAGAAGGCTTGTGATATGCGCTCAGAGAACGAGTGAACCATCTTTTTTTTCGCAGACGTGAGTAAAGCTGTACCTTTCGATGTGAGACGTCTTGTCCGGCCAAAAGGAGCCGGGACCTACCAAAATCATCAAGATTGTTTTCTTACTAATTGCGTATAATTGTCTGGGCAAGGTTGACCATGCCTGGGTTCGGAGCTTCCGGTTTGCTCGTCCTGCTGATGGAGTGATGCTTGAAGTCGGTAAAACTTGTTTTCCTTGTAGAACTAGCAGCGGCTTTGATTTTTGGGCTGTACATCAACGCCAGCCTTCTTCGCGATGCAGATACCTGGTGGTTGCTGGGGTTGGGGCGATGGATATGTGAGCATCGCTCCTTGCCTTTGACGGACCCCTTTTCATACACGATGGCGTATCAGGCGGGACGCCAGTACTTACCGCATCAGTGGCTCTCGGCAGTGACGTTCTATTTGACCTATCACTTAGGTGCTATTCAGCTGTTGTTAATGCTCTGCGTCGGTGTATTGTTCAGCGCTTTCGTCGTGCTGCCTTTACGCGCTCTAAAGAGCGCTGCACCCTTCTGGTTCGCTTTCGCTTTAACTGCAGTGGGCGTGTTTGCTGCAAAGTTTCATTTTCTGGCGAGACCTGAAATCTTTTCCTATTTGCTCCAAGCCCTGATGCTTACTTGTTTGTACGTACACCGGCTTAAAGTCCTAAAGTTAAACCCCGAGCAAAGCCAAGAGTTAAAACCCAGTCAAATTTTCGCCAGCCTTGATTTTGGTTTTATCAGCGCTGTTGCCGTTATTTTCGTTTTGTGGTGCAACTTACACAGTGGATTTATTTTTGGCGCAATTTTTTTAGTTGCTTACAGTTTCTCCTCATTATTAATAGGAGTTTGGAGAAAGAGTCTTCGATCTGTTGATTGGACGGTGATCGCCGTCACTTGCTTATTGCCGCTGTTGGCAGTGGTGAATCCATTTGGTTTGAAACTTCTGATTTATTTGAAAGAGCAACTCTGGTTCGACCCCTTTGAAAATACGGTTGGTGAGATGATGCCAATTTCGTTGACAAATCCTACATTTTTCCCTTTCTTTGTGCTGGTTCTGACGTTTATAGGGTTGCTGCTGTTGACGCTGCGGAGGTCTTTATCATCAAATCAGAGTGCATTATTTCTACTTACTAGTGTATTAGTTTCTGCGTCGCCTATCTTTGTTGCTTTTCAGCACAGACGTTTAATTCTCTTTGCCGTCCTAGTGATTTTGTTCGAATGCGCCGTGATTATGCATGCGTGGCGCAGAGCAATAGCCCAAACAGACTCAGAGCCGGAATTAAATGCTAACGCAAATCGAGTTTCCTTCCTTTGGCGTCTATCCACCTGGACAGTGCCTGTTGTCGTGAGCATGATCTCTGTGCCAGTCGCTTTTGCCTGGTTTGGCTGTGATAACCGATGGGACTTGCATGCACTCAGCGTTGTTGACAGAGGTGTTGATTTCGTCAAAGCGAATGCGCACGATCGACGAATTTTCAACGATTTCTTGCTGGGTGATCGCATGATTTGGCTGACACCAGGGCACCCACTTGTTTTTATGGACACGCGTTATGACATGTATGGCGGCAAACTTGTCGAGGAATATGACGTGGTTTCAATGGGGCAACCCGGCTGGCAAAACGTCCTTGATAAATATAAAGTGGAGATGGTCTGCTTTTTTGTGAAATCACGAATCGCCGATCTGCTGCGGGAAGAGCCAGAATGGAGGATGGTTTATTCTGATTCTCGGACAGTGGTTTTTGAGCGATAAATAGAGAAAGACGGTGGGGAAATAATTGAATCAAGCCGTCAAAAAGGTTAAAGAGCCATCGGTTTTTCTAGACCCAAAGTACGTCGAGCCGTGGTTCATTGCCAGAGATCGGCCTTTTGTAACGTACGCTTTGATTGCGGTAAATGTGCTTGCATATTTGAGTGTATGTATTGCCGCGAAGTCAATCGGTTTTGAGTTTAGTCCACAAGAGCTAATTGGTGGAGGCGCAAATTGGGCTGCGTTGACCCTTAAAGGCCAATGTTGGCGTCTTTTCACGGCCTGCTTTTTGCACGCGGGTTGGTTCCACATTGTCACGAATATGCTGGCGCTTTATTGGGTTGGTCGTATTAGTGAAAAACTCTTCGGCCATTTGCGCATGTTGATTATTTACACCGTTACCGGTGTTGCTTCATCACTTAGTAGCATATTGTATTCGTTCATTTCGGCAGAGGCTGTTGTCGTTTTGTTTGGCGCAGATCCGGCAATGCAGGTGGCAGTGGGAGCATCTGGTGCGATTATGGGAATTGTAGGCGCCTATGTTGCTGCCCTTGTCGTTCATAGACAAGACTTTTCTCCAGAGCTGTACAAAGAGTTCAAAACCGAATTTTTCAAATTTGTGATTCTGTTGGTCGTATTTGGTATTCCAATGCACGCAGATCAAGGAGCTCACTTCGGCGGGCTGCTATGCGGATTTGCAATGGGATATTTTATGTTGCCTCGTTCCGATGTCAAAGCTATTTGGCGAAAAGCGGATGCGGTAACAATAGCCGTAACTACTGCCTGCTGCGCGATCGTATTCATGGTTGAGTCGACCGGCGTCCTAGACATTCAAAACACGCTTGCTGTTGGTGGTGGCACTTATTTGATGTTGGCGGGTGATTACCCTGGTGCAATTCAAGTTGCCAGGCAAGAACTCGACAAGCATCCCCGTAACAGGTTAGCAGCTGAGCTCTTAGCTTTAAGCTACTTCCAGAATCATCAATATACGGAAGCTCTTGCAGAGTGTCGTAACGCTTTAAAGATGGGCGTCCCAAGAAGCAACGATTATCTTTTAGAAGCGGAATACTGCCATCGTCTACAGCTCTATTCTGATGAAATTTTGGCGCGTGAGAAGGCAGTAAAACTTGATCCACAAATTGCTGATACTGACAGCAAAATCGCTGAAGCTAATTTTATGAGGACCTTTGCTCTTGGTGATTTTAAAAGTGCCATGACCTATGCAAAATCATCGTTTGGGACCTCTACTACTCCCGAGAAAAAAGCATACATGGCATTTTTCTATACCGTTGCGGCGCGCCTTGGGCACTGTCTCGGCTCCGAAAACTTATTAAGCAAATGTTTGCAGTTACCATTGAAGGAGAGGTGGACCAAGAGTGTGCTTGCTTTCGAAGATGGAAGCATTGACGCTCAAGAGTTAATAAAACGGGCTACCGATGTGGATAAGCAAACTGAGGCATACACTTACATTGGCTTCAACGAGCTCAGCCAGGGGCATGCCGATAAAGCCAAAGAAAATTTCAGATGGGTTGAGCAAAAAGGTAATAAAGATTTCGTCGAATACGATCTCGTGAAACTGCAGTTGCAACGATAGAACTCATTTGCCAGATGTTTTTTGCCGACGGTTACGGCATCGCATACTGCGCTTCTCCGTTGCCAAATGACCAATTTTCTTTGGGCACTTCGACCAGTGATATGAATACATCTTCTTGGCGAATTTTCACTGACGCGACGAGTTTGTCGACGACTGCTCTGTAGAAATTTCGTTTCAGTTCTACAGTGCCTCCAGTATTAAGAGTGATTTGAATGAAAATGTTTTCGTCAGTTTTGGCGATTCCCAGGTAATTGCGGTCGAACTGCAGATTGCCTGGCCGATGTTCTGTGATCAGGATAAAGCGATCATTCTCGGGCACGTTCAGAGTTTCGCGCATGGCTTGATAAATGCAATCCCCAACCTGTTCGCGATATTTTAAGCTTTTTCCTTCGGTCAAATCTATTTTTACGAGTGGCATTTTAATTTCTCCATGACTGCCTAGCCGTTTGAGCATCAGACCGTGGCATGCTAGCATCTCGACTTCACACTAGCAGCTTACTTGGCAAGCAATGGAGACAAATTGGAAAGGCCTGTGAGAGTGAGACAAGGCCGAATATGATTTCGTCATGGCTGGACGCGCGTAGACTCAAAGTCCTGACTTGTTGTTCAGGCGTTTCGTTTATGATTATGCTGGACTCGAATATAGTCGGCGTATCATTACCATCGATTGCCCGCACCTATCATGCCGCTTTTAGTGACATCGAATGGGTGGTTAGTGGATACATTCTCACATTCGCCGCCCTGTTGATGACAGGCGGTGCGCTTGCGGATACTTACGGGCGTCGAAAGATGCTTGTGGTCGGAATAGTCTTGTTCGGAGTTAGTTCAGTTCTTTGCGGAATGGCGCCGTCTGCGGTATGGCTGGATATTGCTCGAGCTTTGCAGGGAATCGGCGCGGCAATTCAGTTGAGTGCCAACCTTGCTGTTCTCGGTCACGAATTTCGTGGACCAGACCGAGCTAAAGCGTTTGGCGTCTGGGGTGCGGTTTTGGGTATTGCTGCCGCTATCGGACCTTTTGTTGGCGGAATTATAACGTCGTTATTCGGTTGGCAATGGGCATTTCTCGTTAATGCACCCATTTGCGTAGTCCTGATTGCGCTCGCTCTGAATGCGGTGTGCGAGTCAGTTGATCCTGATGCAGGACGATTGGACATCATCGGGATGATAACGTTTGCTGCGTCATTATCGTTATTAGTTTGGGCTCTGATCAATGCCAATGCCGAAGGCTGGCTGTCCTGGTCAATTATGTCGAAGCTGATTGCATCACTCTTTCTATTTGTCAGTTTCTTATTCGCCGAGAAGATGCAGAAACGTCCGATGATGGACCTGTCACTTTTTCGCAAGCGAACTTTTATTGGCAGCTCTGTTGCGATGTTCGGATTTGCAGCGTCAGCCCAGGTGATGATCACTTACTTACCCTTGTATTTGCAGAATTTTTTTGATTTTAGTGCTGCAAACGCTGGATTTGGCATGTTGCCGTTTGCTTTACCGCTATTTTTTTGTCCGCGGGTGGCGGCTTCGTTATCGACCAAAATAAATGGAAAATCGATAATACTCGCTGGTCTTGCAGTTGTGGCTGTAGGCAATTTTTTGACTGCCTTTTTTGTCGGTTCAGGCATGGCTTACTGGTTGGTGGCGTGTGGCATGGTTGTCACCGGATGTGGTGCTGGTATTCTTAATGGCGAAACCGCAAAAATCTCGATGAGTGTTATTCCACCGGAACGCGCCGGCATGGCTTCGGGCATAGGAGCAACTGTGCGCTTCGTCGGGCTTGTCACTGCTGTAACTGGTCTGGGCGCACTTCTTGCTGGACAGACTTTCCAAAATCTGGTCACGTCTGCTAAGCGTTTGAATATTGCTCTTGCTGCCGACGGGAATGTTTATCGTGTTGTATCTCATATAACTGCCGGCGATATTTCTGGATTCGTCGGCAGTGTTCCTGCCGATCAACGTACGCTTGTGCTCTCCTTGTGTCAACAAAGTTTTGGCGACGCTTTTGCATCCGTGCTTGTTGCTGCCGGGTGTGTCGCTGTTATCGCATGTCTTCTTGTTTTTGCCAGTGTCGATCGCAATGACACAGCTCCGCTCAGTGGTTGATTGATTTCGTTCAGATCTTTGACTTTTGTAAATTGACAAAGAGAGTGCATTCGTTTACGCTGGATGAAGACATCAATTTTCGAAGTCGCTGCAAAAATTCTTAAGGTGATTATGCGTTCTAGTAGTTTTAGCTCAAGCGTTCAAAGCTGGTCAAGTCGCCAGTCTTCGTCCGCTTGCGTCGCTAATTCTACTTCGAGAGATAATCATCGTGCAACCAATATTCAAAAAACAAAGATCGCCACCTGAAGCCCTAGCGGGTATTCGATATTCTAGCTTTGCTAATCTAGTTTTGTGTGTCAGGTCGTGGTGACCAGGCAGCTTCCAACACTGCAGGCTGTGGTTCGATTCCACAGACACGCGCCATATGGAACGAATGCGAATTGGAAAGCAGCCTCTTTGCTAAAGAGGTGCCCGCAAGGGTTGAAGGATCGTACCCTTCTCGTTCCGAATGGAGACGAACTGAATATAGTTGAAGACACCCGTTTGAAGCGGGCTGCCCGCAAGGGTTGCAGGTGCAAGTCCATGCCGTCTCCTCCAAACCGCCTATTGAGTAAGCACTTTTTTGTGGTGCTTACTCAATGAGATTGATGTAGCCTCTGGCAACAGTTGACGAAGTGTGCGGTCGGCCTGCAATTGTTCAAGCGCTGCCTTTAAGCTAAGAGTATGCAATCATTCTTTAAACTGAACGCGATACCTAATTACATTACCAGCGTTAGACTCATAGCGGCGGCTCTGCTACTTTGGGCTACATCGACCTCTGGAGATCGCGGTCTTGCTTACTTTTATACGCTCTTCATTGTGGCAGGCATCTCAGATATGCTCGACGGTTTTGTTGCGCGTAAATTCGGTTGGTGCACCGAATTTGGTGCAAGACTAGATAGCGTCTCTGACCTTGCATTGTATCTGTCGACTCTGTTTTTCTTGGAATGCAATTTCCAAGCGATTTTGAGTAAGTGCCAGCTTTTACTTGCGCTGGGTTTAGCTGTCCAAATTTTTCATCTGTGTGTATCGTTTAAACGATTCGGACAGTTTCCGGCATACCATACGGATTGCGCGCGTTTTTGTGCCTATCTGGTTTTCTTTGGCGTCCTTCTTTTTGTTAAAACGCTTGCGCCGCAGATTATAGCTATCCTCTCCGGCGCCTGGATTGCTTGTTCGATAGAAGGGCTAATCATTACTGCCGTCTTGAAAAGACAGGCTGCAAATTTAAGGGGAATCAGTGAAGCTTTAATGATCAAATGATTGGGTAGTCGCCATATGCAGGGTATGTATAAGTTGGAATCCCTTGCATAGACTGGTGACATGGTCAATTCGAAAAACGAGATTTTTGAAAGTAACGCCCTTAAGGCTGACCGCGAAGTTTCTAAAAATGATACGCAGAGCAACCACCTCAATTTACTGGAGCTTACTCGGTATTTTGGTAAGGGAGCTGTTGAAGGTGCAGCTAGGCCAATTGAAGGGCTAGCTCAAATTGTAACCGGTAAAAAGATGGGCGCGACGGAAGAGACCCAGAAAGTTGCCGGTGTCGATGGTACGGCAGAACACCTCGGGCAGTATGCTGGCGAGGCTTTTGATTACCTCGTGGCGATGAGATTGGGCAAAGGCGCACTGAATCAGGCTGAAAATCGATATGGCTTTAATATGGCAAAGACGTTGGGGACTACAGGAGCATCACTCTCAGAAAAGGCGGTGTCTATTTCTGCCGGTGGGCTAACTGGTTTTCTCGAGCCAACGAGAAATGGTGGACTTGATTTGAGTCAACGTAGTAAAAATGCCTTCCTTGGCGCCAGTAGTACGGGGCTCTTCGAAGGTTCTTCGCACCTTCTATCATCTAGCGGTTTAGCAGGCAGCGTTTTTAAAGATGGGGCCAAAGTTTTTGCATCTAGCTTTGTCGCTGGTGGTGCCACTGCGGAATTGCAAAGTCGCGTCAATTTTAAAGAAGATGCTTCTCTAAAAGACATATTGGGCGCTGGAGCTATGTGGGGCATAACAGGTTCGGCTTTGCACTTTAGCGGCAAGGCGTTTTCTAGGCATCAGGCTAAGATTGAGGAGCCAGTCACGGAAGAACCATTGAAGGCTTCGAAGCCTACCGACAGTGCGGTTAAAATTGGCAACGGAGAACTCTCTGAACTTGCCAGTATTCCAGCTGTCGCCGAAAGGCAAAACATACTTGCAGAAGTACCGTCTGAAATGGCTAAATCACTTGCAGAAGCCGCGGCTATGAAAAAACGTGATGAGGCGTCGATCAAGCCTGTTCATCGAACTGGTTGAACCACCTTATCGACTATTCCGTAAGAACACGCATGAATTTAATCAATCGCCCTCTGTCTCATTTGGAGATCACATGCGCGAACGACCCTCTTCTCGTTTAATTGTGCTAGATGGACAAAATCGGGTCTTGCTCTTCAAATTCGTCTTTAAAAACAGTGCTCTTGCGGTAGAGGAATTTTGGGCGACTCCAGGGGGTGCGTTGGATGCCGGAGAGACTTTTGAAGACGCTGCCAAACGTGAGTTGTTTGAAGAAACCGGTATCAAAATAGATGGAGTAGAACAATATATTGCCGAACGTCAGTTTGTATTACCCTTGCCGGACGGAGAAAAGGTGCAGGCAGTCGAAAGATTTTTTGTGGTCCGATTGGGCAGCCCTGTACTTAGTTACGAGAATCGCACTTTTGAGGAACGTCAGGTGATGACTAACCACAGGTGGTGGCGCTTCGAAGATTTAAAAACCACAACTGAGACTATTTTTCCAGGCGATATTGTTGATATCTTGGAGACAACAAAAACCTAATTTTTGAGCCCTTATTCTTGCGGTTTCGACCCTAAAATCAAAATGTCGACGAGCTTCCTCGCGCCCTGGTGCCAATCTGCAGAACTCGCTGTGGTCGCGACGCCAAAGATGGCTCGAAGCAAATCTAGCGGATCAACATCTTCTCTAATATCGCCGCTGTTAACAGCGCGCTCAACGAGACCGCGAATTGCAGCTTTAATTTGATTGCCGGTCGATTCGAATAGTTCATTCGATTCGCCGCACAAATAAAGATTCAGAGCGGGACTTATCACCAATTTCGCGTCGATATAGTCGATAAAAAGCAGCATCCAGGCTCGTAACGCTTCGACTGTCGACATTGTAGCCGCAAACTCTTTTTCGGCGGCACAGAGTTTCGCTACTTCGCTGCGATAGACAGCCTCGAGCAAAGCCTCTCTGTTAGGAAAGTGGCGATAGAGTGTTCCAGGACCAACATTTGCCTTTTTTGCAATATCGTCAAGGCTGACCGACGCACCAGAAGTTGTGAAAGCTTCTCGCGCAATGTTGAGTATGTGCTCTCGATTTCTTAGAGAATCTGCGCGAGGTTTTTTGTCCAACTTTCGTAATCCTTGTAATAAATTGCTTGCAAGCGGAGAGTTTCTCCGTTTAAGATTGCTATGCGGAGATACCCTCCGTTTTTAGTTATAGCAGGCCAGGCTTTGCTTTTTAAGCATTTTGAAGAATTTGGAGGTCCATTTGATAAAGTTATTCGACGCTACAACGACCACAGACGAAGTTTTGGCTGGTCTTAATCTCAGCGGCAAGCGAATTCTGGTTACCGGTGCCTCAGCGGGGCTGGGTGTCGAAACAGCACGTGCTTTAGCTGCTAAAGGCGCTCACGTAGTCGGCGCAGTGCGTGACCTTGCTAAGGGCAAGGCGGCAACTGCTGAAGTTTCGAAGAGTGCTTCCGAACACGGCGGCAAATTTAATTTGCACGAATTGGATTTAGCCAGCCTTAAGAGCGTGCGAGCTAGCTCCGATAAATTGTTGGAGCAAGGTGATAAGTTTGACGTCGTCATTGCCAACGCTGGAGTCATGGCGACACCGCTTGGACACACCGTAGATGGGTTTGAAACTCAGTTTGGCACTAACCACTTGGGGCACTTTTTATTCATCAATAGAATCGCTTCATTGATTAAATCGGGCGGCCGATTGATCAACCTGAGTTCGTCAGGTCATCGTTTTGCCAATGTTGATTTGAATGATCCCAACTTTGAGCACACAGCTTACGAACCGTTCGTTGCTTATGGACGCTCCAAAACGGCTAACATATTATTTTCAGTCGCTTTCGATAAGCGTCACAAAGAAAATGGTATTCGTGCCGCAGCTGTGCATCCAGGCGGTATCAAAACTGAACTAGGCCGCCATATGGGTGATGATCAGTTGCTTGCAATGGTAAGCAAAATAAACGAGCAGCTAGCAGCTGGTGGACACGAGCCTTTCAAATTCAAAAGCATTCCGCAAGGTGCTGCGACTTCGGTATGGGCTGGTATCGTCGCTGGTGCTGATGAAGTGGGTGGTCGTTATTGCGAAAATTGCCACGTCGGCAAAGTTGTCGCCGATGACATAGCAATCACGCCTGCGAGCGAAGGTGTTCGCGCTTATGCTCTCGATCCAGTCGCTGCCGAAGCTCTGTGGAAGAAGAGCGAAGAGATGGTCGGCGAGACTTTCTAGAGCGATAACCATACGCCTAAAGATTGGACCAAATTAACGTTTGCTGTTTCGCTTGGCAAGGCGCTCTGGCAATAGGCAATTACGACCAATTGTCGAAGAAAACGCGCTCTCACCTGGAAAAGTTTCTACTTGGCTAGGTGAGAGTTGTGCTTAAATTAGTGTCGCTCTTTTGGTAGCCCTTGGAGATGTCGTCTTAGATGAGTTCGCCATTCTTTTTACAGGAAACTGGAAAGATACTCCTTTTAACCGCTCCGCTGGGTATCGCCACCACCATCATTCTAGAAATGTCTCAACAGCTGGCGTTCAAACACGCGTCGGGTGGGGAGCGCACCAAGCCATTGTGGATGATAATTGGAGCGGGGCTTTACGTGCCCCAGCAGCTTTGCTGGATGTTCGTGCTCACAATTTTGCCGCTTGCTATCGCCACGCCTTTTCTTGGCGCTTCTTATGTCGCTGTCCCATTTGCTAGCAGCGTTTTATTCAAAGAAAAGATCAACGCGAAAGGCTGGCTGGGAATCTGTCTGATAGTTGCAGGTATCGCGCTCATTTCTAGAGAAGTGGCGCCATGAACAAACATTTTGCAGCTTTCAAAAAGTTGCCATTATTTCTTTTTGCCGCTTTGCTAACTATCGACGTCTCTGTTTTGATCATGGAGAAATTTGCTGCCACTACTGCTGGTGGCGGAGACGGTTTTTCTCTGCGCTTGCTTCAAATTCCTTGGGTTTGGGGCATAGCCGTACTCTCGCTGATGCAGCTCTATGTCTGGAACCGTATCCTGCGCAAAACTCCCCTTAGCGTCGCCTATCCAGTTTCTAGCCTATTTTTTCCTCTGACCATGTTGTGTTCGGTCGTGGTTTTTCATGAGCATGTGAGTTGGCTTGCATGGACCGGGGGCGTTTTAGTTACTCTCGGTATTGCTTGTTTTGGCGGCAACGATGCGCCACAACCAGTGCTGGATGACGATTTAAAGGCCTTTGTTCTGGAGCGTAAATATCGTGAAGCTGCTATTGCCGAGAAGGAAAAAGATCTGACAGCTGTGTCTTGATTCGGTCATTGTCGTTGATCTTCGGAAGGATTTTTGTCCACTTGCTCTGGTGTCACAGTTTCCACAATGGTTGCCTGGTTTGCTTTGATGACTATAACATTCCAGTTCCGGTCAGTTGACTTCGTTATATAAGCTGGCATGTCAAACTTTTCTCCGGATGCCTTTAGGTTTTTTGATTCTTCGCATATCGTGTCCCAGAAAAAGCTCCTCTGAAAGACAGGACGAACGATAATTTCCTGCATCGTCGCCCCATTTATTGAAACTTCCATCGAAATGAGTGAATCGCCGGATGTGTATGTGAATGCTTTGCGGGCACTATGCACGATGATATCTAGTTTCGCAAGTGGAGCCAGGTGAGCTAGTCTGTATGTAAAATTATGGCTCTCAGGTGTTCGAGCAATGGCAGGCGAAGGCGTTTCTGTTTCGCTTGCTTTCGTACTTTTTTGATTATCAAGAAGAGTGGCCTTCACAACGCAGATTCCAAAAAACGCTGCGACAATTGGCAAAAGATTCGGAGTAAAGGTTATGGATAAGTACGTACAGACGAGAAAAAAATAGGGCCAGTATACTCGCCAGAGGTTTTCCAGTGTCTCTTGGGCAAGATTGAGCTTGATGTCCAACCGGGGCTGTTCGACAGCGACAACATCGTGTTGGTTAGAATGTGTTTTTTCACCCGAAAGTTTCAGTAATTCATCCATAAATTCAGTAATATTCTGGTATCGTTTTGCCGGCGATTTCGCCATCGCCTTGAAGATTATCTTCTCGAGTTGCTTGGGGAAAACGAGATCAGGACGAACGCGTGTCAGACTGTCTGGCATCACACTGAGTTGCTTGTTCATCGTTTCAAACGCCGTTCTTGCAGACAGGGGTGGCTTGCCAGTGATGGTCTCATACAGTACGCAAGCCAATGAGTAGCAATCACTGCGCGCGTCAACATCCTGGTCAAGGCATTGTTCGGGGCTCATGTATAAAAGACTACCGAGCATCTCGCCTGTTTGCGTCACTTTTAAAACTGTGTCGCCGAGTAAGGGCACTACCATGGCACAGCCAAAATCAAGAATTTTTACGAGGTACGAGCCATCGGATTGAGTCGTCAACATAATATTGCCTGGTTTTAAATCTCTATGAACAATTCCTGCTTGATGGGCGACATTGAGAGCAGCGCAAACCTGGATGAATATAGGCAGTGCGATGGCGAGTGACAGGGAATTATTGGCTATTAGTTTCTGCTGAAGACTTATTCCGTCAACAAAATCCATCACCAGGTATGGTGTGCCGTTGGTTGCGACGGCGTACTCATTAACGGAGACAATATTAGGGTGAACCAAGATTTTGGCCGCCTGTGCTTCTCTTTCAAAACGCGCCACCAGGCTGTTGTTGGTGCATAGGTGTGAATGCAAAATTTTGATCGCCACAGTCTGTCCGGTGGACAATTTTTCGGATTTGTATACCGAACTTGTCGCTCCCTGACCGATTCCTTTAAGAATGCGGAATCTATCGTCAATTGTCGAGCCAATTAGTGGGTCTTTAATAGGTGGGTGCAACGAAACTCCCTATTTCGAATCTGTGGCAGCCTTTATCGACTCAAAGGAGGCAAGTGTTTGATTTAGATTGTCGATGTAAGAATGTAATTCAGGGTTTGCTTTTGCAGCGGCCAGCGATTTCAGATACCATTTTTTCGCTTGAGGCATCTCATTTTGAGCCTGATAACTCTCACCCAGACAACGTAAAGCAGTTACATATTCGCCCTCTTTGGTCTTTCCCATTTTTTCCAGCAGGGCTACTAATTTTTCACTGAGAATTTGCTTTTCTTTGTACCGTTTGGCGTCACCGAGTGTAGACGCAAGAGTATTACCTGCATCAATCGCTTGTTGACTTTCTGGTCCAAGAATTTTTACTTCTTGATCGTATACTTTTTTAGCTACGTTGGCCGCCTCTGCAAGGCGTCCCGTATTGACGAGCATATAAGCGTAGTTGATTTGAAAATCCGCAGCAGGCTCGGCAAAATAATTCTTGTAGGCAACTGGCCCCAAAACGAATGCCTTCTCGTAATAATCTTCAGCCTTTTCGTAGAAGCCTGCACCTTCAGCCTGTTGGGCAAAAATACCGTAAGATTCAAACCGCTCTGGCGAATCTTGGGGTAAATTTTCTAGCTTTTTCAGCATCTCTTTCTCTGCGTTATCGGTTGCGACTTTTCCGGCTTCAGTAGGAGAGACCATTTCGACTTCTGGTACAGGCATGTCTGACGTGGCTGGCGCAACTGCAATTGGTGCAACTGCTCTTGGCGCGTGAGACCACTGCATGATTACAAGGAGCAAGGCGCCGCTAGCCATCAGTGCTACTAGTAGGAACATGAACTTTGCCGACGAATTTGGATTCGGAGTCCGTTGTCGCATTAGCAGCTACACCTGTCAAATCGAGTTTCTATCAGCGTTAGCATGATAGCACCAATTAAATTTAGTCTTTCAAATTCAATTATTCTCGAAACCAGGATTTTCCATCCGATATGTATTTGTCGACTTGCCCATAACTATTGTTCACCAGCAATAAACCTAACTGCTTGGCACCAATTAGTGTTTCGCCATTGAGGGTTTGATATGTGACTGTTACGCCCTTTGCTGCGTTGCAGATTGTTATCTCTTGTCCAGCGACACCAACTGCACTTGATAGCGTGCAAACGCAGGGATTGGAAACGAAATAGGCACCACCTGGAGCGGCCGTAAAATCTTCGTTTATACTTACGGCCATAGTTTTCTGTGGAGTGATACCACTGCCATCAATTTCGATTTGAGAAGTTTTCATATTGCTGGTGAACATACCGTGGTGACCACCAGTAACTCGAATTCCACCAGTTCCATAAATGGGGTATTGCTCTCCGGTGTTGCCGATTATTACCGCCATGTTTTCGCTCTGAGCTGGATCTGCATGCTTTGCAAGTGCAGCCGTCGAGTTTCCGGCGAATATCAAATTCGACAGGAGAAAGCATAGCCAGAGCTTCGTTTTCATTGAATTGGTCCTCTATTAGTGGAGTCTATTGGAACACCCTGAAACGCGGAAAAATAGGAGCACTTAGAGAATGATCGGTCTTTGATTAACGGGCATATGTTATCTAATCCCCGAGTTATTACAAACAGGCTGAAATTGCGTGGCTGATCGCAAAGAGAGTAACTCATTAAGCGTATTGTCATCATTCTCGTTAGCTCAATAGTTGGCCTTACCGTACTTGGTTTTGGCATTCTGGTTTTGATTGGCTGGGTGGTTTCGAACCATGGAAAGCAGACCGATGCAAAAGTCCAGGCATTGGCTACTGAATTTTCAGTTGGTCATCCCAGTCGGGACTTTATAACAAAAGCTAGAAAGATAGGCGCTTTTGATTATTCAGTGACACCTGATCCAGCGCCTGTAAAAAAGGCTGTGAATCCTGAAGACGTACTGCCGTTTGACCCGGATTGGAACGCAGATTCTTTAGAGCCAGGCGGAGAGAAGGCCTATATACAGAAACTTGACGCTATGGAGTCAAAATTCAAAGACTTATCTGATGGCTCCGCAAGCATTCTGTTGATGGTCATACCTCCGTTTGGACGAGAAGGATGTCGGATTCAGTTCAAGCAGGGAAAAGTGACAACAGTCCGGGTCTTTACGCTGGATTGAAGAGGATTGCTTCAGTTTTAAAGTTATAGGAAATTTTTCTTGTCGAGTGATTGACTGACTAGTCAGTCTCATTTATGATTGGTCTGGTGGGGAGACCAGTCAATGCCAAGAATCCAGAAAGAGGATAAGAAAGCTGCCCTAGTGGCTGCTGCCATTCGTGTCTTTGCCAGTCAGGGGCTGGGCGCGCCAACAGCTATGATTGCGAAAGAAGCGGATGTCGCTAATGGCACTCTGTTCAATAATTTCCCGACAAAAACCGATTTACTCAATTACGTCTACATTCAGATTAAGCAAGAGGTGATCGAAACGGCTATTGGCGATGCCCCTGTCGATGCTGATTTGAAGCAGCAGGCGTATTACATGTGGTCGCGCTGGACGCGCTGGGGGGCAGCTAATCCCGATAAACGCCGAACTTTGGCAATGCTTTGCGTCAGCGACGAGATCAGTGAGGAAACTAGGCGTGTCGCTGGGCAAGGTGCAGATTGCATCGGCGACATGCTCACTCGTTGCGTGGCAAACGGTCACCTGCGCGGTCAACCGCTTACGTTTGTGACTAGCATTCTGGAAGCACTGGCGAACATGACCATTGATTTTATGATCGAGAACCCCGACGAAGCCGACAAGCACAGCGATCTTGGTTTTGAGACATTCTGGCGCGCAATATCTTAAAAGACGCTCGCACTTTATTTTATGACATTCTCATGGAGAAAAATATGGAAACTGTATTGGTAACTGGCGGCAGTGGCTACATTGGCGGCTGGTGTATCGTCGATCTCTTGAAACGTGGATATGCAGTGCGCACCACCGTGCGAAGTTTGAGCAAGGAAGCGGGTCTGCGCGCGGCTATTGCCTCAGCTTTAGAGGGGGCGATCAACCTTGATGAACGGTTTACCGTCGTTGGCGCTGATTTAACTGCAGATACTGGTTGGGATGCTGCTGTTGCCGGATGTGACTATGTAATGCACGTGGCATCACCGCTTGCATCAAGTATGCCAAAAACCCCAGATGACCTGATCATTCCTGCTCGAGATGGCTCAATGCGCGTGATTAAGGCTGCCACTGCAGCTGGTGTTAAACGTGTTGTGGTCACGTCCTCTGTCGCTGCTGCGGGGCCCGCTCCTGATGCACACGATTGCGTTAGTGACGAAAATGTCTGGACAGATTTGAGTAAGAGCAATATTGATATTTATCGCCAATCTAAAACGTTAGCAGAGCGCGCCATCTGGTCGTTTATGGAAACCTACAAGGGACCGATGACAGTTGTGACGATTCTGCCGACGGCGGTTTTGGGTCCGGTGCTCAGTCCAGACAATCTTGGGTCGGTGCAAATCGTTAGTCGTCTTCTTTCCGGCCAATTTCCTGGCATACCGCGACTTGGTTTCAATGTAGTCGATGTGCGCGATCTAGCAGACATACACTGGCGCGCAATGACCGTTCCCGAAGCTGCCGGTAAGCGCTTTATCGCCACCGGTAATTTTATGTGGATGAGTGAAATATCCAAGATCATGCGCGAAAAACTTGGTGCCCGTGCAAGAAAAGTACCATCAATTCCGCTGCCTGATTTCGTCCTTCATATTGCCGCATTTTTTGACCCCGTCCTTAAATTTGTTACGCCTGGCCTTGGTCGCAAACACGAGTTCACTGCCGCGCGCGCCGAGAAAATTCTCGGTTGGAAGTCGCGTTCTACCGCCAATACAGTGATTGACTGCGCTGAAAGTCTTTTCGATAAAAAAGCTGTGGTTGTTTGACTGTGTCATGATAGTTGTTAGAGAACAAAATCATGACAAACTTGGACCAATTCAAAACCGCATTGATTCTCGTCCTGAGCAGCCTGTCTGTCTCTCCAGTTTTTGCTGCGGGGGGCGCCACTTTTACGCCTGGCACCGACCAGCACTTGGATATGCAGCATCAAATTGGCGCAAGAACATACACAGATTGTGGTCGTGCAGCAGAAGCCGACATGCGGCTGCCAGCTACAGGTGCAGTCTGGAAGCCATCAAAGGAAGTTCGCGATCTAATCGGCACAGCCGCGCCAGAGTTTGCGAGCGATCTGCAATGGGTTAATTGCAAGCCCATGTCGATGGCGCAGTTGCGCGGCCATCCGGTTTTTATCAGGTTTTGGTACCGTAATTGCGATATGTGCGTGGCGAGCGCGCCTCTGATGAATGACCTTGAAAGTAAATATGCTAAAGACGGGCTCGTTGTCATCGGTATTCATCACGCCAAAACAACCAAAGGTGATAGCCTCGAAGAAGTAGCTAAAGCAGCTGCCGATCTTGGTTACAAAAATCCAATCGCCATAGATAATTCATGGAACACGATTGAAAAATTCTGGATCCATTCAGCGGCGCGCGCCTATTCGTCGGCATCGTTTCTAATCGATAAAAATGGAATTATCGTCTGGGGGCATGATCTAGGGCGACTGGAGAAAGGGACGCCAGCATCTGTTTCCCTGCATCAGGAGATTGATAAGCTTTTGGCTGAGAATAAGTAACGACCAAGCCAACCTAAGGGCTAATGGCGATGCTGCAACCAGGAAATCGACCGTTATAGAAACTGAGGAACGTTTCGAGCTCGGTTCGGCTGATCGTTATGCTCTCATGCAGATTTGGATCGCTGACCGAGTATTCGCCATGAGTTACTCCCGTAACGACCATATAATGTCCCTCATTAGCTGCACTTTCGTCGTATCCGATTCTTGTGCCGAAAGAACCTTTAACGAGTGGACTTCCGCACACCATCACAAGTTTGCCTTGTGCTAGTGCAGTGTCGACGTGTTTAATTCCGTCTGAGCGATCAGTCCTAAGAGCGACTTTATGCGCTGTGTCAACAACTTGTTCCAGCGTGGTGTTTTCTTCACTGTCTTTGCCTGTCATTAAGACTCGCACTGCTCTGATCACATCGTGCGGACTACGACTTGCACTGTTGGGAGGAAAATGATTGTAGGCCGTCAATATCATTGCTAAGCATACCGGGCCACAATCTCTCGCATTAGCACCACAATCGTGCCAGTTCATAAAATACGAATTGGCATCTCTGATCGCTATAGATCTGCTGCTAGTGGCTGCATGCCCAGCTTGTCCTGTCGTATTGGTTGACGCGCCGTTGGCTCTGACAGCTTCCTTGGCTCCAGTTAGTCTTTGTGCTCCGATGACGGCATAGGTTCGCAAAGTTGCATCATTACTATTTTTAAGGATCCAATCGTATTCTTCGCATGCTTGCGTTTTCTGATTTTGTCCCTGGAATGCCAGCGCGAGATAGTAGTGAATCAAATCACTCTTTGGCATTTTGCCCACAGTACCTTGCGCTTGCTGACAGCTTTTCAGAAGCTTTATTGATTGAGCAAAAGAACCCTGCTTATATGCGACAACTGCGCTTTCGAACGTTGACTCCAGGCATGATGCTGATGGAATAGCGAAAACTGCAATTGCGATAGTGACTGATAGAGCGAAAAAATAACGGAATATCATTGACCTGATCCAACCACTCCAATTAAGTCCACGTAAACGCCTGGCACACTGTTTTCAATTTCCACTGCGCCCACGCTGCGTGTATAAAATTCAGGCGTTTCGGCTGAGCCGATGATGCCATAGGCATAGCCCATTTCTCTCAAGCCGTGCAACGCAGCTAAACATAATGCTTTGCCAATGCCCTTTCCGCGTTCGTTCGCTGCGACACCAGTTGGGCCAAAATATGCACGTCGCGTGCATTCGTAAGCGGCAAAGCCGACTACCTTATCGTTGCATATGGCGATGAAAACAGATATAGGTTGACGCGAATAAGCTATAGAAACCTCATCAGCCCAGCCTTGGGTGAATTGACTGACTATAAATTTCGTCACCAGTGAAATTTCCCATGGGTTTGCGCGTCTGATGATAACACCTGCTTCTCGCATCGAATTTATCGCTGGCACTATCGGTTCAAGTTTCAATAATTGAACGAGCATGTCGTTTTTGATCATGTTTCAAATTCTCGAGCGTTACTAGATGGCTGTGGTCTGTTGCAGGTCACCGGGCTCGTGCGAATCAGTCGGGCGGCTGAGATCATCATCATCCTCTGGATGCTTTTTAGTAAAGCGTTGTTGTAAATGGTCGAGGTAGATATAAAACACTGGTGTTATGTACAGTGTCACAAATTGAGATACGAGCAAGCCGCCCACCACTGTTAAGCCTAACGGTTGTCTCGATTCAGCACCAGCGCCGATACCAAGTGCAATGGGAATACCGCCCATCAAAGCAGCCATTGTCGTCATCATAATTGGTCTAAAACGAGTCAGGCAAGCCTCGTAGATTGCTTCTTCAGTATTCATGCCTTGGTTGCGTTGCGCTTCCATGGCAAAGTCGATCATCATGATGGCATTCTTTTTGACGATACCAATTAACATAATCAAGCCTAAGAAACCGTAAATATCGAGGTCCAGACGAAAAATCATTAAGACTATCAAGGCTCCTAGTCCAGCAGACGGTAAGCCCGACAGAATCGTAATTGGATGGACGAAGCTTTCGTACAAAATGCCTAGAACGATATAAATCACGACTACCGCAAGGACTAGCAAAACGCCAAGGTTACCCAGTGAATCTTCAAACGCTGATGCGGTCCCCTGGAACGTCGTCGTTATCGAGGCAGGAACATCAGTGGCGGCGATTTTGCGAATTTGATTGACTGCTTCGCCAAGCGACATTCCTGGCACAAGGTTGAATGAAATTGTCACAGACGGAAATTGACCGAGATGATTGACCAGCAAAGGACCTCGTCCAAGCGAAATTTCGGCAACGCTATCGAGGCGTACTAGTTGACCACCGCTCGAGCGCACGTACAAATCATGTAGCACGTTTGGATCGCGATAATACTTGGGCGCGACTTCGATGATTACCCAGTACTGATTGGCCGAAGTGTACATCGTCGAAATCTGGCGAGCGGCGTATGCACTATCGAGAGCGTCTTCCACTTGCAGCATTGACAGTCCGAGTTCCGACAATTTGTCGCGATCTACTTTTACGTGAACTTCTGGATTGTCTACTTCAAGGTCAGTAGTGACGTCGATGATGCCCTGTATTTTCGTGATTTTTTGCTGCATGTCGCGTGAGACGTCGTACAACGAATCGGTGTTGGGGCTTGAGAGCGTGTATTGATACAAGCTTTTCGTCACCTGTCCGCCAATTGTTATCGATGGTGGATTTTGCAGATACGAAGTGACACCGTGTACGGTAGCGAGTTTAGGCTGTAATTCCGCGATGATGTCGTTGACCTTCAGCGCTCTTTTATTCTGCGGCTTTAAAACTACCAGCAGACGCCCTTGGTTCAAGGTTAGGTTGGGACTGCCGTTGCCCACGCCAATACTGGACATCACCGATTCGACGTTTGGATCTTTTTGTAGCAAATCCACCAGTGCCTGGTGTCGGAGCACCATGGCGTCGTAAGAGATACCCTGCTCGCCTTCAGTCATGATGACGATTTGACCTGTGTCTTCGCTTGGCATAAAGCCCTTGGGCACTACGCTGAATAAGAACGCTGTGGCAACGAGCATGCCCACAAAGACTAGGACGACGACAATTTTGTTTTCCAGTGCAAAGTGCAAAGAGTGTTTGTAGATAGTCTGTAAAAAACCGAAGCCCTTTTCTGATGCCGCTACCAGTCGATTGTGTGACGCCGTATGAGGCTTTAAGAAGCGGCTACACAACATGGGTGTGAAGCTCAAAGAGATGAAGCCAGAGATCATAATGGCGACACTGATTGTCACTGCAAACTCATTGAACAACTTGCCGACAATTCCTGGTAGCAAGAGGACAGGAATAAATACAGCAATCAGTGAAATAGTCATCGATAAAATTGTGAAGCCAATTTCTTTCGAGCCATCTAGTGCGGCTTGCATGGGCTGCTTGCCCATTTCCATATGACGTACGATGTTCTCTAGCATGACGATGGCGTCATCCACGACGAAACCAACCGACAGAGACAACGCCATTAAGGACAAATTGTTCAAACTGAAGCCAAGCACCTTCATCGCCGCAAAAGTACCGATGATTGAAATTGGCAGAGCAAGGCTGGGAATGAACGTTGCCGACAGATTGCCCAGAAAAATAAAGATAACGAATACAACTAGACCTACTGTTAATAACAAGGTGAACTGTACATCATCGACTGAATTACGAATTGATTGAGATTGGTCATACATCACATCGAGGCTGACAGCGCTTGGAATTAGTGCACGAAATGTGGGAATTAATCCTTTGATGGCGTCAACAACCTGGATTGTGTTTGCGCCAGGCTGCCTCAGTACCGCTAGAATGACAGCAGGAGTGCCGTTATAAGTCCCTGCTTCTTTATCGTTTTGAACGCTGTCAATTGCTCTTGCTACTTGATTGAGACGAACTGGCGCGCCATTGCGAATTGCTAAAATGATTGGATCGTAGGCCTTGGCGCTGAGCAATTGTCCGTTTGATTGAATCGTAAAAGCCTGTGCCTTGCCCCAGAGTGTGCCAGTAGGTTGATTTTGATTGGCAGCAGACACTGCCGTCATTACGTCATCGATGCCCATGCCGTAAGAAGCAAGACGTTGAGGATCGCATTGAATGCGCACAGCGTATTGTTGCGATCCGTTGACCTGCACTTGGGCGACGCCAGACACACGCGAGATGCGCTGAGCAAGCAAGGTTTCGGCGTAATAGTCCACTTGATGTAGAGGCAGTGTCTTTGAACTGACTGCTAAATAAAGTACAGGTTGAGTGGCAGGATTGACCTTGGTAAAAGTAGGCGGAATAATCATCTGCGGCGGCAATTGCTTTGAGGCGGCAGTAATTGCCGCCTGCACGTCGAGTGCCGCTCCATCGAGATTGCGTGCCTGATCGAATTGCAGTGTTATTAGCGATTGGCCAAGAGTGCTGGCCGAAGTCATCTGCGTTAACCCAGAAATTGTCGCGAATTGTTTTTCTAGAGGAATAGAGACAGCCGATGACATTGTTTCGGCCGATGCGCCAGGCAACTGACTTGTTACCTGAATCGTTGGGAAATCTACATTCGGCAAATTGCTAATCGGCAATTGCTGATAGCCAAGAACGCCGAAAAGCATAATGGCGAACATGACGAGCGTCGTCATCACCGGACGCTGAATGCAAAGTGTGCCGAGATTCATGGTGTGCTTTCCTTCAGTTTGCGGCGAGCCTGCCAGGCTTGATACCCGTGGAGTGCTTGTTCAAGATAGATGTAGAAAACCGGTGTGATATATAGAGTGACGATTTGAGAAACGAGAAGTCCGCCCACGACAGTCAAACCAAGTGGTTGTCTGGATTCGGCACCCTGCCCGGTAGCGAATGCGATTGGCACACTACCTAAGAGTGCTGCCATGGTCGTCATCATAATTGGTCTGAACCGCACCAGACAGGCGTGATAAATTGCTTCTTCGGATGTTTTATTTTCTGCCCGCTGAGTAATAAGGGCAAAGTCGACAAGCATGATCGCGTTTTTCTTAACGATGCCCACGAGCAAAATCAATCCGAGGAAACCATAAATATCTAAATCTTTGTGGCATAAAAGCAACACAAAAAACGCACCCAGACCGGCTGACGGCAGCCCTGACAAAATTGTGATGGGGTGGATGAAGCTTTCGTACAGCATTCCCAGGACAATATAGATAACAAGGATTGATATGCAAAGTAGAAAGCCCAGGTCTTTAGTCGAACTTTCGAATGCCTTAGCACTACCTTGAAAGTTGTAACTAATATCGCTTGGTAAAATACGCGCTGAGATTTCTTTGATCTTGGCGACGGCGTTGCTTAAAGAGGCGCCCGGACGCACGTTAAACGATATGGTGACGCAAGGGAATTGCCCTGCGTGGTTGACCATCAGCGGTCCACTTATGCGCTTGATTGTCGCCACTGTATTGAGTGGAACGAGTTGTCCGGCAGCTGTGTGAATGCGAATAAATTCTAGCACCGATGGATCCCGATAGAATTTTGGTTGCACTTCTAAAATGACCCAGTATTGATTGTTCGGCGTGTAAATTACAGATACTTGTCTGGCTGCATAGGCGCTGTTTAAGGCATCTTGAGCTTCTTGCATGGTGATACCTAATTGAGACAGTTTTTCCCTATTGATCTCAACATCTAACTCCAGATTTTTCATCAACAAATCACTGTTTACGTCTTGCAATTCCGAGACGTTTTTAAGCTCGGCTTCCAGCGTGTCTGACGAGGCATATAGCTCTTTTTGATTGAGAGAGGAGAGAGTAAGCTGATACATAGCTTTGCTTGTTCTGCCGCCAATGCGGATGGCTGGTGGAATCTGCATAAAGAATTTGATGCCTGGGATCATCGCCACCTTTTTTCGCAGACCTTGCATTACTTCGTCAGCAGTCTGTGTTCTGCCCTGTCCGAGTGGCTTGAGGAACATCATCAGGCTGCCTTGATTCTGGGTGTTCTGACCAGAGCCAGCACCGACGCTCGACATGTAGTTCTGCACGCTAGGATCTTTAGAGACAATTTTTGCAAGTTTCTTTTGATGATCAATCATGCCATCAAAAGAGATGCCTTCAATCGCTACAGTAGTGCCCTGAATTTGCCCCTGGTCCTCTGTTGGTATGAAGCCTTTGGGCATGTTCATCAGCATCAAAACGCTGCCTGCAAGCATGGCTATAAATAGGAGAATTACAAAGAACCGATGATGCAGAGCAACCTGCAGCGATCGATCGTAGAGACCTTGAAACCAAGTAAACACCCTGTCTGAAACCGCCGCTAGACCTCGTTTGCTGCCTTCGTGTTCAGCCTTGAGATAGCGGCTGCACAGCATAGGCGTTAGCGACAATGACACAAAGCCAGATATAAGAATGGCAAACGAAATGGTGGCACCAAATTGAAAAAACAAGCGACCGATGATACCGCCCATTAGCAAGATAGGTATAAAAACAGCTGCGAGCGAAATCGTCATTGAGATCACAGTGAAACCAATTTCTTCGGCACCCTTCATTGCTGCCACCATTGGCTTTTGTCCCATTTCCATGTGACGCACGATGTTTTCTAAGACGACAATTGTGTCATCTACGACAAAACCAACTGAGAGCGTTAGGGCCATCAAAGAAATGGTGTTAATCGTAAAGCCGCACATTTTCATGGCGGCAAAAGTTCCAATCAAAGAAATTGGCAAACAGGTACTGGCAATCAATGTAGAGGAGGGATTGCCAAGGAATAAAAAGATTACGAAGATGACCAGGACCACTGTCAGCACGAGTGTTTTTTTGGCTTCGTTGACAGAATTCTTAATACCAATTGTGCGGTCGAAAAGAATATCTAGACTGACCGACTTAGGAATAACGGCGCGGAAATTCGGGAATAGTTGTCTGATGTTTTCGACGATTTGAATCGTATTTGTGTTTGGTTGTTTTTGCACGGCAAGGACGACGGCGCGTGTGCCATTAAACCAGCTGGCTACCTTATCTGTTTGCACGCTGTCGATGACGTCGCCTAAGTCTTGTAAGCGTACCGGTGCTCCCTGTTTGTATGCGGCTATGATTGGCTTGAAGGCATCTGCATTAAATAGTTGACCGTTGCACGTGACGTTGTAGCTCATGTCTGGACCATACAATGTGCCCGTGGGTAAATTGACGTTAGCGTTGCTAATAGCTGTGGCTACCTGGTCAATTCCAATACCGTAAGAATCTAGTTTGCGTGGATCAACCTGCACGTGTGGGGCATAAATTTGCGACCCAAATACTGATACCTGAGCTACTCCAGAGACCATGGAGATTCGTGGCGCCAGCATATTTTCCGCATAGTCATCAACCTGATATAGAGGTAGTGTGGGCGAGCTCAGTGCAATAAACAAAATTGGCGCATCCGCAGGATTCACTTTTCTAAACGAAGGCGGTGTGGGCATGCTGGTTGGCATGAAAGGACGCGCCGCGACAATTGCCGCTTGAACGTCTTCGGCTGCTCCATCGATTTTGCGATTGAGGTCAAACACAAGAGTTATGGTCGTCTGGCCAAGTTGGCTGGATGACGACATTTCTTCGATGCCGGAAATTGTCGTGAATTGCTTTTCCAGAGGAGTCGCCACAGATGATGCCATTGTGTCGGCATTGGCACCAGGTACGCTAGCCGTGACAGTTATCGAAGGAAAATCAACTGCTGGCAAATCGTTGACGGGCAGATTGAAATAGGCAATCAGACCGAAGATAACGAACGTCGCCATGACTAAAGTCGTCATGACCGGCCGAATAATGAACAGTTTGGAAACGTTCATGACCGCTATTGTCCTTGAGCGTTGCCCTTGATTTTGTACGTGCCTGGACCAGCGTCGACTCGGTCACGAGTGGCTCTGGCACGCGCGTCCGGATTATTTTTGAAATCATTCGGGTTTAGATCGGAAGCCGTAGATTGCAGAGGTTTGTCCGCCGGTGCTGCGGCGTGATGTCCAGCAAATGAATTTGATCCATCGGGTGCTATCGGTGTTGCGCTATAGCCTTTGCCATTGACGGAGCCTCCGCTAACAGCTGCTCGACCCACGTCGCTGACTGGTCCTTGATCGTTATCGTTGTTGCTAGTGTCGTTGCCCGGTAGATTGGCGCCATTAGCGCTATCTTTGTTTCCCTTCTGACTGCTTATAGTATTTAGCGCAGCAGTCGAACTGGCACCTGTTGGATCGTGCATGCCCTTGATGCTATTCAGCCTGGTATCGGCAACGGTGGCATCCTTGATTACCTTGATTTTTGCTCCTGGTACAAGTTGCAATTGTCCGTCAGTAACAACGATGTCGCCAGCTTTGATGCCTTTGCCGATTGCGGCGAGGTCTCTTTGCGTGCGTTCCACTTCTACAGGACAGAAGGTCACAGTGCCGTCCTGACCAACTGTGTAAACGGCGGTGCCCTGTTGTGTAGTTTGTAATGCCGTTACTGGTACAACAACGGTTTGACCTTCTGGTGGCATGGTGACGATGACGTCAACGAATTGTCCTGGGAAAAGTCGCAAATCGGTATTTTCAAAAGACGCTCTCATAACGACAGTGCCGGTTTGGGTGTTGACTGTGCTTTCAAGGAAAGACACAGCGCCGAGGACCGCATTTTTGCGAATGCCTTCGACCAGAACGTCAACGTTTAGTGTGTGCGCTGCCATGTTGCGACGTACCTCATCGAGATATTGCTCGGGCACGGTGAAATTTATATAAATAGGTTTGACCTGAGCAATTGTGACCAAAGGGGTGGTGGCAGCATTTGCTGTGACAACGTTTCCTTGATACACAGCCAGACTGCTTGTGCGACCATCAATTGGCGAGCGGATCTGACACCAGCTCAATTGTATTTTGGCATTGTCACGTGCGGCCTTGTCTGCTTCTAGGGTGCCTTGAGCGGTTTCAATGGCCGCCTTATCGGCACGTACTACAGCCAGGGCGTTTTCGATCGCCTTTTGGTCGGCGTCGATTGTCGCGCTCGCTGCTGAGCCATTTGTGTCAATTTGGTCTTTTTGCTCGTTTGAGACAACTCCCTCTTTTTGTAAAGTGACATATCGTCCCATTTCGGCATTTGCAAATTTCAGTTGTGCTTCGTCGCGGGCTTTGTTGGCGCGCAGTTGGCCAACGCCGGCATTGTCCCGCGCCATATTCGCCCGAGCCTGTTCAACAAGCGCCGTGTCTTTGTCGACCGTTCCTGTTGCTTGATTCACGGCTGCTTGATAAGGGCTAGGATCTATTTGAAAAAGTAGGTCGCCCTTTTTGACGTATTGGCCCTGCGTGAAATTTACTTTGGCCAGCTGACCAGAAACCTGCGGAACGACATTGATCAATGAGTAAGGTAAGACGTTACCGATACTGCGGATTTCAATGGGAATGACCTGACTTTTGGCAGTGGCCACCGTAACCGGCACCGCTCCTTCCTTTTTGACTTTAGCGTCATCTTTTTTCAGCAGACCAGCTACATAGAAACCAGCGCCCACCAGTAAACCGATGAGGATGATGTAAATGAACATGCGCACAACCGGCGATTGTTTTTGCGGCGCAGGAGTTGTCGATTTATTGTTTGTGGCGTGTGTGGCGCCGCTCGTCGCGTGCGCTTCGTCCTGAACCATCAGTCAAATCCTCTTTCAGTCGTCAGAAACAGCCGGAACTTCCTATCGCTGCAATGTGCATATTATCTGAAAAATTGACGCAAGTTGCACCGTCTTTGGCTTAACCTACTAATAGTGTCCAAGCGCTAAGTCGAGTTTCGTCCTTCATAGGAAGATGACGCTTAGAAGAGCTCCGGGGTTCGAATTTTGGTATTAAGTCTCGTTAATGAAACTGGCTGAATCCTCGATTTGTGAGATTCTGAAAAACAATGCGTGCGAATACTGATCGTTTATCCACCGGTTGTAGGTGATGGCAAAATCGACAAAATCGAATTCAACTGACGCTCTTGATGCAAAAGGTGCAAAAGATGCAAAAGATGCAAATACTTTGGCTGCCAATGAACTTGATTGGCCTCAAGGGCTTCTTAATAGTGCTGGTTTTTTGCTGAATCGCCTGGGCAGACGATTGCGCGAGCGACTTAATCTAGCTCTTGCACCTCTGCAGCTAACCACCCAGGAGCTTGGTCTGCTGCGCATAATCAATGAGCACGGTCCACTCACGCAACAATCTCTCGGCAAAAAAAATCTGACGGATCGCACAACCATTGTGCATTTGCTTGATACTCTGGAGGAGCGACAGCTGGTCGTGCGCACGCGTAATCAAACGGACAGGCGCAGTCATTTGTTGTATTTGACACCAAGAGGAAAAAAGACGTTGTCTCGCGCAATTAAAATTACTGAGCGAGAGCAGGCGGACTTTCTGCAACCGCTAACGGGTGATGAGTGGCAGGGTGTTCGTTTAAGTCTGGTCAAATTGTTGTTACATCACGAGCAGACATGACAGCACTTTTTTCCGCTGACGAGATACTCGAAATTGCTGGCGCAAGACTGGCATCTGGCATGATGCCTGACGATCAGGCGTCAATTTGCATCGATACGCGTCTGCTTACGGAAGGTCAGTGGTTTCTGGCTTTGCCCGGTCAAACATTTGATGGGCACGATTTTATCGGTGATGCTTTTTCGCGCGGAGCAATTGGTTGTATTGTCGAAGAACGAACAAACTATCCCATTGCTTCGACGAGTTTTCCCTTGCTGGCTGTTGGAGACACTGAAGAAGCACTATGTAGCCTTGCTCGCTCTTGGCGCAATCGTAATCAAGCGAAATTGTGTCTTCTTCTCAAAGCCGGCGATCAATCTGAAAAATTGCTCAAAGATTTAGAAGGAGCCGAAGGCGCTTTTGACGCTTCTTTGCTTCTTAAACCAAATGTTGACTGGCAAGAAATAGCGCTGGCACTACTTGAACTGTCTTCTGGCAGCAAAGCTCTAGTGCTCGAATATCAGCCTCGCAATCTTGAACACATTAATATTGTCGCCACGATGACGGCACCGGATGTGGTGTTAGTTCTTGCTGATGCTTTTTCACATTTGCGCTTGCAAATGTCGGCGGAACAAATTATGTCAATTGAGCAATTTCTTGCCGATTGTGCTTTAGAACGCTTGGGTGTTGTTTTTGTGGCCGAAGATACCCTTTTCAGACAGACGATTTTAGATGCGCAAATAGAAATTAATATCCCAAAGGAAGATACTGAACTTTCCTTTGCACCAGACGTTGATTTTGCGCCAACGGACGATTTTTTTCGTCAGGAAAAAATCGTGCAAGAGGGCTCGGTTGTAATCATTGATGATCGCACCGACTTAGTTCAGAGGCTGATGGACATTTTGCGCGTCAGGCAAAATTGAATACTTCGATTGTGCGCGCCTCTGGCAAACTGATGAAGCGGCCTTGCCCCATCGTGCCAAGAATTCCGCCAGCTGAAAAATCGCAATTGGTAATGCTTTTGTCGTAGCGACCGATGCACTCCTGATAGACAAGCTGTTCGTCTAGGTTTCGGTTGATAAAGTCCAAATAACTGGCTCGATTGCCGCATTTTGGACAAACAAACATCGCATATTGAATGCCGCCAAATCGGTCTGTGGCTTCGTCCATCCATTCATCGAGAGTTTGATTGGTCACCATAATCGTATGCCCCCGCTCCATTGACCCTTTAGTAGCTTATGCCCACGTTCAATTGTCTCATCAACTCCATTGTTGTGTGGACTGATATACTGTTCGCAGAATTGGACAACCATCGATAAATAGAGTGATATACGCCATGGGCTTTCGGTTCGCGAAAATACGTCACCCATTGATTGTATTATTTTCGCTGTCGATATCGATGTGTGTTCCGATTTCATCTCCGGCGAATGAGCCGGGCAACGCTGAAGCTAATCTTGGCTATACGCTAAGTTCTAGACATGAATATGCGGCCGCCGAGCCTCATTATGCAGCCGCTATCAAAGCTAGTCCCACAGTTCATGAACGATCTGGCGCGGGCTTATGGCATGGCAGGCATGTACGAAAAGTCTATAGCTGAAAGAAAGTGGGCAGTTCGCTATGGTTACGCAGATCAAGATGAGGTCTTTTTGCAGTGCGATAATTTGTTTCAACAGGGCGATTTCGAGCGAGTGGTCGCGGTGGGTGAGTACGCCGAAAGCAGGGGCGAGCAAAACCCAGCGTTTATGCGTCTTTGGGCTAAGGCTCACCTGGAGCAAAGGCAAAGCGACAAGGGTTTTAAAAGAAATAGCGCCTTGTTGCAGAATCGGAGATTTGTGTGCAGAGAACTGGGGTATCAAGGGAAAGCTTGAATGCAACTTGGGGCAGTACATAGTGTGAAGGATAAAACTCCTGTGGGGTGGGAATTTGTGGCAAAGCTAAATTCTGACCGCCGCAATCAAATTTTAGCGGCTGCATCGAAACTGCAACCCGTCGTTGCGTCTCCACCAGTAAAGGTGAAATGACATGCGACACTTATCGACCGCAGTGTTAATTGCGATGCAACTGCTATTTGTTTCTAGTTCATCATTTGCAGAAAAGCCAGGCGAAACAAATGAGAAGCTTGGTATGCAAGCCTTTAATAAAGGTCAACAAGCAGGCGCCGAGTCTTATCTTGCAAAAGCCGTCAACGAAGACCCTAAGAACGCGGAGTATCGATGGCTTCATGCCACTTCTTTGATCCGTTTAGGAAAATATGCTCAAGCGATCGAGGAACTAAAACAGTGCACCGGACCGAATGATCAAGCAGCGCATCGCAGCCTGATTATGCAGGCGATAGCCGAATGTTATGTTTCACTGAAAGACTGGTCGAAGGGCGTCAAGGCTTATGAAGATCTGAGCCAAACGCCTTTTAGTAAATTTGATCCATCAATCATGAATAATCTCGCCAGAGTTTATGGACTTGCAGGCATGAAGGACAAGGCGTTAGCGGAAAGAAAGATGGCTCTTCGCTATGGCTATGCCGATCAAGACAATGTCGTTTCGCGGTGTGAAGCTTTTGCTCGTAAAGGCAAGTTGGCTGAAGCCGTCGGAATGGCCGAATATTCTCAAACAAACGGCGATCAAAATTTGTCTCTGAGGCGCTTTCTTGCCAAAGCCTATATGCAACAAGGAAACTTTGACGGAGGAATGAAGGAGATTTCGGATTGCTGTAAAGTCGGTGATCTTTGTGCTGACAACTTCGGCATAAAGGGAGAGCTTGAGTTCAATCTTGGGCGCTATGCTGACGCCATCAATGACCTGGATAACGCAATCAAATTGCCACCGAATCTCGCTGCTCTGGGGCAGAAGACGCCTGACGCACAAATTCGTCACTGGCAGGTTTGTCGCATCGCCTGTTACTTTCGAATGAAGAAATTTCCAGAAGCTCTCAAAAGCGTAAATGCTCTAATTGCCACCAAAGGAGGCGCGCCCGACAGCTTTTCGCTTACGGAACGCGGATTGATTTATTCCTCGATGAAAAATTTCGACAAGGCTATCTCTGACTTTACGCAGGTGATCGCGCTGGACTCGGCTCATCCAAGCTTAATTGCCTACGAGTCTCGAGGAGATGCATATTTTATGACGAATAATTTTAGCGCTGCTCGCGGTGACGCAGAAAAAATAATTGCTCTTGCGCCGAACGCTCCCGACGGCTACTTTTTCCTAAGCGCTATCGATATGCGTCAGCAGAAATATAAAAAAGCAGTTGAGGACTTGAACGAGGCAATCAAGCACAACCCAAATAAATTGCAAACGCTTTATCTGGAATGCAGGGCAGATGCGCATTATCAGGGGACGCAATATCCAGCGGCAGTGGCTGATTATACCGAAGCAATTGCCATTGATGCCACCAAACCCTGGCTCTTGTCTGGTCGTGCACTGGCTTATTCTAAGTTAGCTTTGCCGGATAAAGCAAAAAAAGATCTCGTGTCGCTCGAAGCGTTGAAGAGCAGGAAGTCAGGACAAACCAAATCGGACAGTCAATCCCCAACGTTTCTGCAGGAATATATTGTAGGTCGCCGCGACCAGATTATGCAGGCTGCCTCGAAACTCAAACGCGGGTGAGATTCATCGATGTTGGACGACTTTGACACACCACTTTGCAATAAAAAGCACTATGGACCAGTGCTCTACTTAAAAGGTGACTTCCAGGTCATGCGTTGTACTTTATGCAATCAGATTTTTGTTGATCCTCTGCTCACCGCGGCCGAGCTCGGAGAAAAGAGAAAGTCTTCTAGAACTTGCATTTCAGTGTGCGATTGGGTGACCGAAGGCAAAACGGTTCGGTGCCAGTCATGCAGTTATACAGGTCCTTTACCAACTTTGTTTGACGATGACGATGACGAGGGCTAGGATAGGTCGTATTTTGTTTGCGTATCAAATGACACTGCATCCGGTGCATTTTTTTACGGGTTTGCTGTTATGCCGCGTTTAGACCTTTTCATTAGCGTCAAAATAGTTTCATAGCGCACTCTCACATGGTCGTCGGCTATGTCTTCCACGTTCATGCGTACCAGGTGATATTGAACTTTTTTGCCCTCGCGGTTGATGGTGACATCAACATTCGTGCCCGCTTCTCCGTCAATGACGCGCATAAATTCGAGTTGCCCTTCGCCAGGTTCAAACCGATGACCATTGGCTTCGATCAGCTCGTCGCCTTTCTGCAAACCGGCAAGGACTGCTGGACATTCGGGCAAGAGATCTACAATGACAGGCAGGTGCTCAGTGAAAGATTGCTGCACCATGATGCCAATGACACCATATTTCATATCTCTGTATTGTTCGGTCGTGAGCTTTGCGAAGTGCAGTCTGTCCATCAAACCGTCTAAACTTGACAGTCCATCAGCATTTGAGCCGTTCATGATGATAATCGACGGTCTGTTGCGCGCTTCGATGGCGACTCCAGCAGGCGGTGCAGTGTCGCTTGCTGGCTTGATTTCGGTTCGTGTGACTTCGCCATTCAGCATTGGCTGACCATCGACAGCGTAGGCCGGATTGTCGTGGCCAGCTAAATAAAACGAATTAACGACAAGGGCTAACGCCAGTAGTTCTTTGGGTATCAAGTTCACCTGCCTCGACAGCTTGCATCGCACTGTCAATTGCAGCTACTAGCTTTGCCCAGCAATTAGGAGGACAGTCCTAAGCCGTCTTTTGACGATGAGAAAAGATGGAGCGATTGCGCGAAATCAACAAATAAGCCTGTTTAGTCACCCATGCCGTGCCCGGTAAAATGTAGAACACGGCGGCCAGTCTGCCAAACGGAAGCGTTTTCAAAATGATTGGAATGGCTTCAGGACCGTCCCAGCGGTTGCCGAGATCGTCGATGAGCCTGAGGCTCCATCTGCATGCGTCAAGCTCTGACACCAGACTTTTATCGCTGGCATTTTCAGAAAGACTGTTGATGAAGACAAACTTGTGGTGCACGTCCCACATTTTGACAATGTGAGCCAGTCGTCGCACTAACGCGCAGCGGTCATCGCAGACTATTTTAAATGAAGAGGATTCCTGGCAATTCATGGATTCTTTTCCCATGTCAGCCCTCTCTTTTTGCAAATTGGATTAAGTGCGATTAGTTTAGCAGAAGTTTAGTTAAAAGAATAAACAATTCACCCAAAAAATGGACATTTTTCTGACTTCAAGATCGTCTTTACTGAACTAAAATCACTAGACAAAGCCGACGAAAGAGGATGTCATGCAGTCAAAAATTATTGTCGGTGAGAAGGAATACCAGCCGACTGACGAGCCGTTGAAATTGTTGATGGTGCTTCGTGCGCATTTTGAGCGGAGTCTGGAACGCGACTCGGCTGAGTTGAACGACTCTGAACTGCTGACCTTGAAGTCATGGCTGCTGCTGCATGCTGAGAGCATGCAGCCTGGCAAAGCGGTTTGGCTTGAAGAATCTCTAGATGGGCAAGTTTATAAGCTGGTGGCAGCGCTGGGGCGGGCGCCAGATGGACAAACAATTGTTTGGCATCCTCCTTTACCCTGGCCTTTCGACTTCGAAAACGAGAGTCGCAAGATAATTTAGCCACATTTTGGCGGTTCTCGCGTCTATTTACGTGTACTTCGCGTACAGGAGCTCGCACCTCATGCAAGAAAATTCGCCAATCACCGTGTCACACGCTAATCTGCTTGATGAGTTGCAGACGCGTGTAGAAAGCGGCTGGCTGCCCGATGACTTTATGTACTTTTCTGAGATGGTTGTGCAATTGGTCAATGCTTACAAGAGCAACAACTATCGTGTGGTTTATATGCTCGAGCAAATGCTCGCGATGCCGCCGGCTGAAAGCCCCGGAGATACCGGTTCGCACAGGCTCATGTAGGACATTTCGAATCGGACTTATTTGTTGTTCGAGCAGCAACCGCGGTGCTCGAGTTTTGGCTTTGCGGCATTTTTCTCAGGTGCTGGCGCGGTCGTTTGAGTTGCTTTATCTGGTTGCCATAAGCGGTTTGCTCTGTAATTTCTCAGTGCATCTGTGGGCTTAGAGAAGGTCGCTTCATAGTCTTTGGTGTATTTGAGATCAATCACTTTTTGAATCTCGGCAAGGCTCTTGTGTTCGTTTTTCATTTTCAAGGCAATGATTGTCTCTTCCTGGCAAATCGAGCAATCAACGCCATGATCTGATGTGAAACAATCAAGCAAGCTGCTGTGGTTGTCCGTCATATCGCAGCCGCAATAGCAAAATAATTTGGCACAGATTTCGGGTGTCTGTTGAGCCGCTTCATAACCAAGTTTGGCTTTTCCAAAAAAGCTCTCCGGTCGCAATACCGGCTGTCTAAGAGCATTAGCATCAGCGATGGCCGCGTGAAATGGCATGACCACAGACGTCAATGCGGCGACTAAACAGAGTATGGTGGTCTTCTTCATCAAATTCAGCGACCTGCGCAGGTCTTTTCCCATTGTGAACTCAATAAATATAACCAGAATCGCGTCATTTATGCTCGTCCATACTCATATAATTACTGGAGGTTCACAGTCATATGGTTAGCTTTGCTGCATGCGACCGGCATTTTTGAGCACAACGACGAGAAAATTAAATTGGTCGATCTTGCTGTCCATAGCGTTCGGTTTGGCTGGACACATATCGGTGAGTGCCGCAGATCTGGCAAGCGACACCGTAGTTGAGTCGAATCCCTTGCATCTGAGCGTGTCTCAGTCGGTCCCATTGCAGGTAGACATTGATCGACTTACTAGAGAAATTTTGCTCGAGGAAATAGCACTTGAGCGTTTCAATATTCATTATCGCCTGGAAGTTGCGAAACAAGGTGTTCATAAGCCTCTTCGCTACTTCATGACGCAGGAAGGTAACAATGTTTTGACAGGAGCAGGACTTATCGTCGGCGTCTCTGCACGTGCGCCAAATTTTCGCACTCCAGCGAAATTGAATAATCAGGCTCTGGAAAAAGCAAATGAAGTGCAACTGGTCGGCCAGCTTACGTCCGTTGTCGGCTCGTCCAGCGAACTTTTGATCAACGAATACCACGAATTGCAGGCGCACAAGCACGGCTTCGGTCCCAAAGCGTCACGAACATTTGTGCTGAAGAAAAGGCATAATATTGAAGCTTTAATGCAGCAGCGTGATGCTCTAGTTGAAGCGGAGAAAGCCACCCCTGCGCTTCTTAATCACTATCAAGTGGATTTTCTGGAAGGACAAATTTTAGCGAGTATGAAAGACATTTCTCTCGATGAATTTGTCAAGTTTCACTCTAGTCAGCGTGGTTATCTCGCTTTTCAACAAACGCTTTATTCCTTAGACATTCTAAGAAATCTGCTCGGCGCGGTCGGAAGCAGTCTGGCATTTGAGTCGAATCATACACATAATCGAAAATTCAATTATTCGTCTGGCGTTGTTGGTATCGTATCTGGTTCTATCGGTACGGCCTTGCCTGTCGTCAGTCGCATAGTCGGGCACGTAGTCAAAGAACATCAAAAAAGGTATGTGCGAGAAGTAAATGCGGGAGTTCAGTCTAACGAACCTGAGCTCGCGAAACGAATTGAGAAAATGCAAGAATCATGCCGAGCCCTGATTACCGATCCAGCAGATCGTGCAATTAATCGTTATGCAATGTATAAAAATGAGAATACTGGCTTGGCCTTGCAAATGGAGCGCGCTACCGTGGCAGAGCGCAAAGCCCGTCTGGCTGCCACCGAAAACATCACGACTGGTGCTTATACTGGTGCCACCAAGATCAGCAACTCCATTATGTACACTATATCTGGTCGAGACTTTTCTAAAAATGTCAGAGTCAGCAATATTTTGATTGGCTCCGGTAATATCGCTTTTTTATCTGGAAACGCACTCGCGGTTATGGATAACTTGCGTATTCAAATCAATCACGAAATCGATCACTCCAGACGCAAGAAGCAGCATTTGTTGACTGGGCAAATTTTAGAAGAGCGCCTGCAGACTCTTGATGCGATGGAAACCACCTTAAAGTCCACCTTTTAACTGCTGGTATATTTTAAATTATGCGAATCCTGATTTTGTTAACCGGTCTAGTAGGGACACTATTCTGTGCTCAACTATGTGCATTGGGATCTGTCTTGGAGCCTTCAGCTGTTGAAAGTGATAGTCCTAAACGCGAAATAGCCGGCGACGATGGAGGGGGACCGCCAGTCTGGAGTTCGCCTGGAGTAGAGTCTGAGCCGTGGTTTGATGAGTGTCGAAAACGCATTGATACGGTTCTGGAGAAAAAACGAGCAGGCGATAACATCACTGAAGATGTTCGATGCGCATTTTTTGTCAAAGCGAATGGCAAATTGGACGGACCTTTCGTCTATACCTTGGGCACTCCATCGCCTGCCGATGAGGCTGCCCTGAAGATTGTTCGCAAGGCTGCCCCATTTAAGAATCCTCCGGCGTATCTGCTCAATGAACGAAGAATGTTGGTGACATTTTCGAGGACAAACGGTCAGCTAAATTCGAAGCTTAGTTGGGATCGTTTTGATTACACTTTCGTCAAACCTGAGGATCGCTTAAAGGATTTCCAAGAAAAGAAGCGCAAGGGAAAAATCGGCGAGATGTCTAATTGACGTGGGCCTCGTCAAGAATGTGCTGTTAATGCGATTACTTGAACGAGCCCGTTATTGGCATTGTGAGCTATAACTGCTGGCCATACGCTGCCAGAGCGGTATCGCAACCAGCACATCGCCAGGCTGAATAAAACGAGATCAATCCAGCCAAGTATATCTAGATTGACATTGACTTTCCAGTGGTCGTCCAGTGCGACCTGGTGACCAACTGTGAAAAGTAGGGTCGTTATAATGCATCCTGCGCCAAACTCAACGCCACATGCGCTCCAGGGGCGACCAAAGCATTTGTCCCAGATACATAGTAAAAGACCCCGGTAGAAAAACTCCTCATGCAGTCCAGGAATCGTCAGTTGAAATAGAACTGTCTCGGTACTCGGTCTCGAGTTGGGAAGTCCGGTCATTGCGTCGATACCGACGAACAAAATGCCGACAAACAAACCGACGACCAATGCACTTCGATATTTCGGCGGGGCAAACCCACAGTCTGCACTGCTGAACCCGAAGCGCCTTGCTAACGCAAGAGTGCACAAAAGCATTGTAACCTTCTGCAGCCAATTGTACTGCAACCAAGCGAGGCACCCAAAATTTGGCGCAAAGAGAATTGCTGATTGCAATAATCCTAGAGCGAGCGTGAGCAAGGCCGCAGCACAAATCTTTTTTGACCGACGGCAGGCACCATATGTGATAATCGGTGCTAGCACGATGCCCAGCTGCGTTGCAGCTAGTGCGATCGAATACGAGAATGTGGGTAGTGTCATAGCTTACACCTGGAGACAATTGTGCAATGAGTGTTGCTCCTTTGAGAATCAAAAAGCTATTTCCCTTGCGGTTATCGCTCAGCATAGCAATTTTGTCTGTCGCTTTTTCGACTTTGCTACTGACTGGTTGCACGACCGTCAAGAAGGTTTTCTTGGGTAGCGGAACCGTTCGCAAAGATAGTATCAGGGCTTATCTCGATATGCCGAGAAGCGTGGAAATCAATACCAGTTCAATCCGTGCGGCAGCACTGGAGGCATTACCTATCGGCGTCAGTGAATATCAAATCTATGGATATTTCGATCGTCATCATGTCAGTCAGTCTCCCAAAGACGTCATGGCTTACTATGGTCGCAAAGACTTAAACAGTGAAATAAACCTATTGCTAAGCTACGACTCAGCGCCTGGCTTGAGGGCAACCTATCACATAAAATACTTGATTTCGGATCAAAAAACTCTGAAAGATGTGACGGTGACGGAGTCGCAAGACACAATTTGAACCCGATCGCTGCCCAGCGAGAATAATCTCTGGGGTTCACGGCTTATGCAATCAATAGCCTTTTCTGCAGCAAGTTCATTTGCGATAAAAACAAGGGCGACGATGTTCATTGCCTTGATCATTTTTGTCGGGCAATACGCGGCGTGGAATGGCACACACCAATGCCGCATGTCGCCTCGATTTGCCCTCTATTCGGGTCGGTTTCTGAGCGGAAAAATAACTCGCCAAGGCGGAAGCGGAATTCGCCAAAAATGCGGAAATTTAAATCGCCAATTAACACCCGAGGAAAGAAAGAGAGGTGACACCAGGAGCGGTGACATCTATTTTTTCTTGAATTAAAACTACAGCCAGCTTCTTATTAAGGACCGATTTAGCGATCTGCGTAAACTGTGAAAGACCTTCCGTCTTTCGCAATCAGTCAAGAGCTTAATTTGAATTAGCAAATTCAAGCGGAAATCCGTGGCTTTCCAAGTGATTGTATCCCCATTGGCTTTCTAAATGATTATGAATCATGCATAATATGCACTGCCCATTGTTTTTTTTGGAGCGGGTTCTAAATGTCCAGAGTTAGATCAAGCAAGCGAAAGTGTGCTCAAGTCGCGAAAATGTTGGTTGTCGCCATTCTGCTGACTGCGTCATCTCCTGCCCTGGCGATATACGATCGACTCGCAATCGAGCATGTGCCCATCGAGCGTGTCATCAATAACTTGAATCAACAAATTGCAGCAAAACCAGATCTGCGAGGCCAGAATGAATTTAAGATTGCCCGATTGTACGCTATGGCATTTGCACTAAATGCCGATAGATTGCCAGTCAACAACCGATTTTATGCACTTCAGCAGGACTCTCAAACCTGGCTAACCAAAAGCTCTTATGATGATGTAATTTACTCAACTGACCATAGCCAAGTATGGCCCGAGTTCAGGCAGTTCAAAAATGAATCGGGCGCGAAGACAAAATCTGCAATTAAATGCCTTCAGGTCGCCATCGAACACTACAGAGTAGCCTTGAGACTTGACAAAGAGCTTTTGAATGCGCGCAATATTTGATTCCACTGCTAGACACCAAGGCAGATAAGGATGAAATCGAAAAACTATCCAACTTTCCTAAACCTGACTATTCGCCGCACTTCATCACTCCCATCGTTATCCCTCTCGTCTCAAAACTCAATCCTGACAGTGTGATGAGGGATGCAAACGTGCTCTTTGATTTAGGAGAAGGACCAAGGCTCTATTCATCATGCCCGTCAAAAAGTGCGGGCTGGCTTGTCTACGACAAAGGAAACTCTGGAAGCATCAAAACCGGCTATCAAATGTTCGGCAACTACACGTTTTTTCTGTTCTGGAAAAACGGTTACGAAGCTCTTTCATCACTGGACAATAACCAGGACGGAAAACTGGAAGGGGGCGAACTAAAAGATTTGGCTGTTTGGTCAGACAAAAATTGTGATGGTAAGAGGACAAAGGATGAGATTCAGACTTTGACCCAGCTTGGAGTAGTTTCTATTTCCTGTGCGGGTACCCTGGATAGACAAAATATGCTTAGTTGTGAAAAGGGAATATATTTTGCGACTGGCGAAAGTCGCAAAACCTTTGATTTCATTCTTCAAGAGACTTCCGAGAAATCGCTAGTGCAAAGTCGTCCTGAAAATAAGCTTTAGTGTCGAAGCAGGCTCATCGGACTGTAGTTTGTGGATTTATTTGTCAGTACTGACAACCGCGGGCGGTATCAAGCGAAGCAGCCTATTCAAGAAATCGCTACTAAATAAAATCGCTTTTCGAGCTGTAAGGAGATCCGCTGACGTCAAGTCTTTTTTTCTTCGGCCGCTTTTCACATGCAACTCTTTTATTGAGCCGAAAAGATTTCTCACTACCGAAGACGCCATCAATACAACTTAGCGGTCGCCGCTCTCCACAGTCTATAAAAATAACCGCAGCTAACCACAGCAATCGCGCCGATTAAACCGCATAAAAGGCCTTGTTTAAGCCATCCTGTTCTGATTAGAAATTTGTTTGCATTGAATATTGCCAACTCCACCCCACCAAGATTTGACGCGGGCACGTCAGTCGGAAAAACGAATAAGCCAAATTTGCTCATAGTAAAATCAGCATAAAATAACCATGCGATGAATAGAAAAAGTCCCGCTACAAACCCAAAAATCGCTTCCAGCCACAAACGGCGCTCATTTTTTTTAGACATTTTTTGACAGTGATTGCAAGCCGCTACAGCTAATGCGTGACTTCGGGCAAGTCTTGCTCACGCTGACGCCACCTTCCCGGAGGCTGCCCATGATGTCGGCGGAACGCCGTGGCAAAGGCATATAGAGACGAGTACCCGACCCGCTCTGCCACTTCAGTCAGTGCAATGTCCTGGCTTCGTAAGAGATCGCGCGCAACGGTCATCCGCCAATTGGTGAGATACCGCATGGGCGTGTCGCCAAGAACCTCCTGGAATACACGAGCAAACGTGGCGCGGGACATATTGCTCATGCCCGCGAGTTCATCCACGGTCCACCGCTTGCTAATGTCAGCGTGCATTGCCTGAAGCGCTCGAGACAGGCGTGCGTCCGACCCGCCCCGTACCCATGCGGGTGCCTCCGGGCTCGATGCTAGCCCAGTCCGAAGCCCAAGCACGACGAGAACATCCAGTAGCCGGTCAAGCACGGTCTGGCGACCTGGCTCGGCATGAGACAGTTCTCTCGACAGCAGCGCTACCACCCCGTGAATGGGATTGTCCATGCGCGAGGGAATCAGGAATATGGGCGGAAGTGCATTAACGAGCCCCGCACCGATGTCACCAGCAAAGCGATAAGCCCCACAGAGGAATGCCGCCGCTCGTGGATCACGCTCGGCTTCATCGGAAGCGTGATGAGTCCGAAAATCCTCCGGCAACACACAGTGCGCCCTTGGCTCGTGCGCGATGAAGTGGTCAGCACCTCCTCGGACGAGCGCCAGATCCCCTGGCTTGAGTTCGAGAGAGGCTTCCTCGCCGTCAAGCCACAACCATGCTTGCCCCTGAATCATCGCGTGAACCGCAAGCTGAATCGTGCCAGGTAGCCGAAGCCCCCAAGGGGCGACAGCGATAGATCGTGCAAACACCCCGCCAGAGGCGCGAGCGCGCACTAGATGCTCTTGCAATATGTCCATGAATTGAGCGTATCACACAAATTATTGAGCGAATAGATGATTGGGACACTCGCAATTTCTGCATAAAATTGGTTCATCGACCAATTAACCAAGAGACCGCACTATGAACGACATCACCAATAACTACACCCTCGTACTCGGCGCCACCGGCAAGACCGGATCGCGGGTCGCCAAGAAGCTCATCAACCAAGGCATCGTCGTTCGCACCGCCGCTCGCAGTCGTGCAGACATCCGCTTCGACTGGAACGACCGATCGACCTTTGCAAGTGCTCTGGACAACGTCTCGGCCATCTATCTTGTGCCACCTGTGCTGCGCGTTGACTTTGCCAACATCGTTACCAAGTTTCTCGACGAAGCCGAGCGCGTCGGCGTGCGCCATGTCACCTATCTCAGTGCCTACGGCATTGAGCACGCGCCTGCGGAAGTCGCACTGCGCGCTGTGGAGCTGGATCTAGCCTCGCGTACTGCGCTCTCCCATTCCGTCGTACGTCCCGCTTGGTTCATGCAGAACTTCAGCGAGACGTTCGTCAAGCCTGTGAACGATGAAATCGTTGTGCCCTGCGGAATGGGGGCTGAAGCCTTCGTCAGTGCAGACGACATCGCATCCGTCGCGGCGGCGACGCTGAGTGACCCTGTGCGACACGCTGGCAGTGTGTATTCTCCCACTGGTCCCAAAGCGTTGACCTTTGAGGAAGCCGCCGCAGACATCTCGAACGCCGTTGGTCGCAGGATTTCGTACCGCGACATTGATCGCAACGCATGGATCAATGCCATGATCCAAGCCGGTGTGCCCGCTGAATATGGCGAGGTGCTTCGTACTTTGACCGAGACAATTGCCAGCGGACGAGGTTCTCGACCCAACAACGATGTTTTGACGGCGACCGACAAACCGCCAACCAGCTTCACGGAATTCGCTACAAAGTCCGCTGCTGCGTGGCGTCAGTGAAAATCTTGTCCTACGAATCGACATAAGGAGTCCAGAATGTCCAAGCAGAGATACGCGGCCTATAAAGCCGCCGAGCCTTACTTCAGTCTCGTTCGAGAAGCGCTTGGTGACCTTGTTGATGGCGAGCACTTTTTCGACATCGTCACCGACGACACCATCTACGAGGTTCGTTATGACCTGGGCTGGCCTCGCGTCATCCAAGGGCGAGCCGACCTGATGGCCGCATTTGGGGGCTATGTCGAAAGCATCGCACTGCAATCCGCCGACAAGTTGATCATCCACAAGACAGGCGACGGCTGCATCATCGAATACGAGGTCCACGGGACGATCCTCGCGACGGGTGTGAAATACAACAATCAATTCTGTTCCATCATCAAGATCGAGAACCGAAAAATCGGGCATTGGCGAGACTACATGGATTCCCATTCAGCCTGGAAGGCACTGACACCGAGCGCCCACTGAGTCGCTAGTGCCGGGCCGGCCGGTGATAAGCAATTGTTTGACTTGGCGAAATAAATGGCAGAGAGTATATTCCGAAAGTCTGACAGTTTGTGTAATTAAATGGCAGGTTTTTTGTGGCGATAAATGGCAGACTTTTTGTGGAATTGTTTGTCAGTACTAGTCTGACAATGCTCTCCAGTATTCAATTTCTGGCGTTTTGAAAACTGGAAAACTCGGATAGCTGCTGACAAATAACGCCTTAGTTATTCTGCCAATTAATACCAAAATCTACAAACGCCTGGGTCAGGAAGATCAGGCTCATACCGTCAAGCTAAAACGCCGCGCTCAGGAAGAACAGCGATATTGTCGAACATTTGATGGTTTAGACGATTTGTTGGGCACAAAGCCCAAAGACCTAGACAGACAAAAGGGCAAAGAGATCGATAGGGTGCAAGGACAACAACAGGTCAACGAAACTTCGCGGCAAATTGTGACTGGCGAATTGCAAAAACAACTGCAGCCAGAACATGAACGCGATCGTGACGAAGACGAAGACGAAGACGAAGACGAAGATATGTTCTCACGAGGCGAAAGGTAGTCGATGCCGACTAAGGCTGCACAAGAGTTAGCAATTCAAGCTCCAATGCCATGCATCGCTGAACTTGCAAGCGCTGCTTTAGCTCGCTTTTACTGGCGTATCGTGTTGATTAGCGATGCTTTGCGACAATTGACTGCCAGTCAAAAAAGCATGCAGAGAGTCAAGGGCGTGAATTGGAACTATGAGTTTTCGGCTCTAATTACCTGGCAGCCTAACCAATCTGGATCGCTGGTACGCATTGAAGTAAGCGAAAAGCTCAATACCTAGGCAACTGATGATTGCCGCAAAAAGTGCTCAGAGGTTCTTGCGGCGATCGAAGAGAACGCCAGGACCTTGATTCATGTATCAAAGACAGAGGAAGCATCAACGACCCATGGCTCTGCTCGATGGGCAACTGACCAGGACATTCTTCAAGCTGGATACGATTCGCCGCCAGGAGATTCGACAAGACTAGTTCTTGGACCGATTGGGCCTCAAAGCTGCTTGCTTGTTAGTCCATCTGATTCAATCAAGCATGCGCTTGTCTGCGGACCAACAGGTTCAGGCAAAACCTCGAGCATTTTCGTTCCTAATCTTCTGGCTCGTTTTAAAAGCAGCGCAATCGTGACCGAAGCGACAGCAGGAAATGAGCTTCCGGATTTGTACCGCCAGACCGCCCACTTCAGGCAGACCAAGGGCGGTCAGCAGATTTACTATTTCAATCCAGATGATTTGCATTCTGACCGAATCAATCCGATTGATCTGGTCACTTCAATCGACCAGGCGCAAAACGTCGCCAATTTGATTGTCCAGAATACGTCGAAGAAATTTTCTGGTGGCGATCCCATCTGGGAGACCAGCGAACGACATTTGCTCACAGCTTTGATTTTGCACGTGGCTGGTGAGCGTGGCAATCTGGCTATGGTCCGCGAACTAATGCGCGAAGGACCAGCAGCCATGGGTGAAATTCTTCATGAAAGCAAAAATCAAGCTGCAAAAGACGAATACGAGGCTTTCTTCAAAAATAGTTCTGAGGGTTTTAGAAACGGCGTCACGAGCGGCTTGATGCAGCGTCTCAATTTATGGGTCAATCCAAGAATGGCGGGGTCGTAGAAAGCCATCCAAATTTCGGTTCTTGGAATGACGATAGTCTTATGAAGTACAGTCAAACTGAACAAAAATGGACTGAAATCGATCCTGCATTACAGCTTCAAAATATTACGCGCTTAATGAAATTTTTTGGTGATAGCTGCTACAGCAAACAAAATGCTGATGTTATTGATATGGACGGAGTTCAGTCTGACGAAAAGCAAAAAGGGATTCTTCAAAATAAACTTGTGGCAGCCTTATATCAATAACGACTGTAGCCGGTCAGAGAATCGGTTTAACCTTTAGCGTGGACTTTCCCGAAAATGGTGCTTGGGCGACTTTTTTGCCGTGCCTCAAACTTAGTCCTGATCAACTCTAGTCATATAGACATTCTCGAAAACAGTTGTTTTCGGGAGTGTTTATTTGACTAGATGACCAATTTTTTCTACCCCGGTCCGAACAATCCGCCAGGTGGAATTACTAGAACATTACGGTCGATCAGCTTTGTCAAAGCAAGTTCAGGTCCAAGACGACTGAAAAGGCGTAAGTAACTTTGTATGAGGATTCTGTATTGGTCATAACTTCCTTCCAGAATTTCGTGCCAGACAGCAGGGCGGTATCTAGCAAATATGCTTAGCTCATATAAAGCCATCATGTGAATAAAAAGAGGGTCTTGAATTGAACCCAGTAGTGGGACAATCCATATGTTCCACGTGCCGGCTAAGCTCGAATGATATGTGGGAAAAGATTTCGCCCAAGGAAGACTTTCCGAATCCGTAAATTTCGCATTCCAGTCTTTGCCCGGATTTTCTTCGAATTCGGCGGCAGGAATGCCCAAATCATCAACCTGAGTTTTGCTCATTCCCAAAGTGCCTGAAAGGTGGACCCGGAAATGTCCTGGATTTGGTGGTTGAACATTCGGTTTGCTTGTGAAATTAATCGGTGGCATTCTCTCAGCGATATTCCTTGATACATCTGAGACTAGGGGGATGCACAGAGACTTCTTGCCTAAAATATCTTCGTAAAGCCCCTTAAGCTCTGGAATACGAGCGAGAAGGTCTGCTAGTGAGACTAGCAGACCTTTGTCATCCACCGAGGCTTTCGCGAAATCTTTTATTGAACTTTTAGGGGAGATATTCTTAAGTGTCTGCGCATTCATTCCGCTCCACTTTAGGAGGTCCGCTAGCAGACCAGTTTCTCTCAGGTAGACAAATTCTGAATCAGGAAATTGACCAGAATCATCGGCAACATTTTGTAGCCCATGACCACCTTTTGTCGATTTTTCAAGCTTTGCTAAATCTGCATCGTTAGCAGGGTCTGCCGCAGCTACAGCCGCGCATAACCATAAGCAGCCGTAGTAGTTTGATGTCACTTGTACAGTGGAACTTTTAGAAATATTGTTTATGTTGTCCCGTGCATTGCGGATACAGGATGAAATAGCCTTTGCCTTTGCCTCAAGTATATTTGATGTCAAATTAATCGAGGCCGCATCTGCCTTTTGTTCTAATAATCTTTTTGCAAGTGTATGGCTTTCGTAGAGCGATAATTGCTCCCACAAGCTATCCACCGGATCTTCGGTAAACAAGCGCAATGTAGGTTTATCAGTCAAATAGAAATCCTCATGTGGCGGCATGCGTTAATCACACCTAATTATAGGCGAGACTAATTACGGTCATTTACGAGAACAATTTTAAGGACTGTTGGGTTGTGCAACAAGCCTATTTTGACAAAATTCTAAAAACTCTCGCCCTTTGTTATTGGTGGTATAAACGACGCTTTCGCCGTACCCCGTGCGCATTACTGGCTCAGAAACGACTATAAAAATGTTTCGGTAAACGTTTTTGACCGCTGCTACATGCGTTGGATCAGAATATATAGTGCCTAAAGTTTCCACAGAAGTTGCTAAGCCGCCTCTATCAAAAATTTTTACCATTCGCCCTGCAGCTAATAATTTGCAGACAACTTCCAGTTCAGCCGGCGGCGTGCTGTTGAATATCTCTTCGAACTCTTCTTTTTTGTTTGAATTCATTGCTGTTCTCTTCCTTTTGTTGACAAGGTTTGATTCTTCAAAATTTGCCCATTGGGCGGTAATCTAATGCTTGGGCAATCTGGCTGTGCGAGGTTTAGACGTCACCATGCAACTCAAGACGCTGAAAATCAAGAATTTTCGTTCTTTTTTGGAGGAGACAGTAGTCCCCATTAGTGATTTTACAGCTTTGATTGGAAAGAACGAAGCGGGCAAGTCCAGCCTGTTAGAAGCGCTTGAAATCTTTTTCAATTCATCGCTGGTGAAGATCGATGAGTATGATCGCCCAGCTACATCAGATTCTGCCAATGCTGAAATAACCTGCGTCTTTTCGGATTTGCCTGAGCGACTATCTCTGGACGATACCTCAGAAACCAGTCTGTCCCAGGAGTATCTTCTAAATGAAGATGGCGACTTAGAAGTGAAAAAGGTATTCAATTTGGCCACCAAGTCACCGAAGGCTTCTACCTACGTAATTGCCAAGCATCCCTCTGCTGCTTCAGTTACCGACCTCCTGCTCCTTAAAAATACGGAGCTTAAGCTAAGGTTGGCGTCACTTCAAGTCGACAGTGACGATGTAGATCTTCGCAATAATTCCAAAATCAGACAGGCTATATGGCAGAGCCAGACCGAGTTGTTGCTCCAAAGGAAGGAAATTCCCGTCGAAAAGGAGGACGCAAAAGCAATCTGGATAAGCCTTTCAAAATACATGCCTATGTACGCGCTTTTCCAGTCTGATCGGAAAAGTACTCACGAAGACCGAGAAGTTCAAGACCCGATGGATTTTGCGATAGCTGAAGCCGTGAAGGAGATGGAGGGTCAACTTGAAACTGTCAAAGCCGCCGTTGAGCGGAAGGTGCTAGAACTTGCCACTAAGACTTTGGAAAAGTTGAAAGAGATGGACCCAGCATTGGCTGATGATTTAACACCCAGGTTCAAGTCTGAACCTAAGTGGCAGAGTCTATTCAAACTCTCACTCGATGACCACGATCAAATACCGATTGACAAACGGGGAAGCGGTACAAGGCGCCTAATTTTGTTGAACTTTTTCCGCGCCGATGCCGAACGCCGAATGTTGAACGCCAAGGCTCCCGCTGTTATCTTTGCGGTGGAAGAGCCGGAGACAGCACAGCACCCAAACAACCAACGACTCTTGGTCGAGGCTTTATTAAACTTGTCTGAAGCTCCTAATAGCCAAGTTATTGTAACTACCCATGTACCAGCCCTGGCTGGCCTTGTACCCCTAGAGTCATTGCGCTTTTTGGATCGCGCAGCCAGTAACCGTATAGCATTCGGCGCAGATACAACCTATCAGCAAATAGCCGACACCTTGGGATTATTGCCAGACAAACGCGTGCAAGTCGTTGTTTGTGTTGAAGGTCCGACCGACATTTTGTTTCTCAAAGCAATCGGACGAATTTTGAGAACAGATGATGCTAGTTTGCCCGACCTGGATGGCGATCCGCGCATTGCAATCATTCCACTCGGCGGCAGCACCCTCAAAGACTGGGTCGGACAAAACTACCTTAAATCTCTCGGGGTTTCAGAAGTACATTTGTACGATCGAGACACTGAAAATCCACCCAAGTATCAAGAGACATGCCGTCAGGTCAATGCTCGCTCCGGCAACCATTTTGCCGTCTTGACGATCAAGCGCGAGATAGAAAATTATTTGCACTCCGATGCAATTTTTGAGTCACTTGGAGTAAGAGTGACATTTGGCGATACAGATGATGTTCCACTGTTGGTCGCCGAACAGCTCCATATTTCGGATGCCTCAGCAAAGGCTTGGAATTTGGTTTCTTCCGAAGATGTGAAGAAAAAGTCGTCTAGAGCCAAACGTCGGCTGAATCAAGAGTCCGTAAACAAAATGTCGAGGACTAGGCTCGAACAGCGCGATCCGTCTAAAGAGGTGGAATCTTGGCTGCGAAAGATTGCTGATCGACTGACAAATTAAGATTTGGGAAAACCTCCACGCAGTTCTGTAATTGCACAAACTGTAGTTCTTGTTCTTCTTGCACCATAAGTAGTGTCTGTAAGTTTCAGAATTATTTGTCACTGTTCGATGCATCTCGGCGACTTTGATAAATCGAGATCACCCCGGTCAGAGCTGCCCCAAAAATTCGAATTCGGCCACTTGTGTTTGGAAAGGCCGATGAATACAGTATTTGCGATAAAACATTGAGATTATCAGAACTAATAAGAATGGCAGTTTTTAGCACTGCTCCTGGTATCAAATTCGTATATAAACAGTTTGAATTATTTCGATCGATTATAATCTTGGGGTATGGCGCGAAACATCATTATGCCTTGGTTTAGGTCAATTGCGGCACTATATTGTTGGACTGCGCTTGCTGTGTCACCTTTCTCGGCAAGCATGTTCCCATACAGAACATGTACTTCGATCAATTTTGTGTAAAGCCTAATGTCATTCGGGTGGCGCCGAACAACAGACTCTAGAAAAACGAGCACTCTTGGATACGCTTTGAATTTCATCCACATTTTGAGGTGATAGTTGTCGTCCCTCCGCGGCAGTTCGAGATTGACATTGGACTCTGAATGGTAATTCGCCGGACCAAAATCTCCAACTTCGGTGCGATTTCTTTGTAGGATTTTTGCCTCACTTCGCTCGTTTTGTGCTGATGCGGTGCTGATCTGTACAATTTCTCCGGAAGATACCAGCGCCAAGCAGAACAAAGCAGATGCAAATGATTTGTAGAAAAGTCTCAGTTAATCGTCCTCTATTTCAGTATTTTAGCTGCCCAAGCGCCTTGTGCTTATCCTCTGGGTTGACCTCTAGGTAGGCTTGGAGCTGCGATAAAGAAGAATGTCCGGAGATTTCTTGCACTGTCCGTAGTGGCACACCGGATCGACTGAGTGTTGTTAAGACTGTTCGTCTCATCGAATGAGTTTTTGCACCTTCTAAGTTTAGTGTTTTAAATGCTTTGACTAAAACATCGTGAGCAGCCATCCTCGTAATGTGACCTTTTTCAGACCTGCTTGAAGGGAATAACCAGACTGATTCTTTCAGGTGTTTCTTGTAATCAATTAGAGCCTGTCTCAATTTTGGCTGAATCGGTATTTCAGAATAAACGGTATTTAGTTTCTTTAATCGATTGAGAATAATTTGATATCTGACACCGCCCTCGGTGAATATTTGATCTTGTTTAAGAGTAATGATTTCAGAAATTCGCATTCCTGTATAAATGCCGATTGCAAAAAGTGCGCGATCGCGAGGCGACTTTAGCAGCTGAAAAACTGCTTTTATCTCTTGAGAACTGAGAATTTTCGCTTGACCTGGCATTTATCTCTTGACTGTACGAAAAGTGCTAATCAATATATTTCGTCCAGTATATATGTGGAACATTTCGAATGCAATGAGGAACAGTAAACTGGCTCTTATTCTACAGCTTCTCTTGACTGTACAAAATAACCCTTTTGTATAGTCAAGAGAAGGTCGGGAGTTTTGGACACTTTCCCACTTCCCTGAAAAGCCTCGTTGAGAGGGTGCGCGAACGTGAAAACGAATTCGCTCAGCGAAATGTTCATAGGTTGCTGACTGTAAGCATGGCTTTAGTGAGAAAGAGTAGTGCCATCGCTGGCGGTGGCCAGGTTTAATTTGGAGGCACACTAATTATCTGTGTGCATGGGTGTTTGCGAAGCCTTTGTGTACCAGTCGCTTCCCGGTTTGGTAAACAACAAATACAGGGCGTAGCCTTGCAATGGTATTTGAATGCTCATCACTATCAGAGTGAGGGGCGGCCTCGATATTTGAGCATTGAACAGCATTCCAATTGATAGAGGTAAAGTAAGCCCGTAGAAAACGGCATAAGCAATTCGAGCCCAATTTTTGCCGGCAGCAATTTGCCGAAACATGAACGCCATAATCAAAGTGGTGAAAACAATCACTGTGACGATGAAAGCCGGACCCTTAGCGGCGAGTTTCGGCGACCCATTAAAAATCACAGGCACTATATCTACGCCGAGCGAAACCCACAACAATCTGATTGCTAAACCCACACTTTGCGGCTTTTCCATATTGATCGGCTTTTTCCCATTCGATGCTCTGCATCTTTGTCATTATAGGTTGCTCCACTGAGCCAAACAGCTTGGTGGTCTTCCGAACTTGGTTATGTACTCGGCTGGACAAAATACTTCTTTTGTATAGTCAAGAAAAGGTACATTCTTGCGTGCTTGTGCCATTACATTAATCGAAGTAACTGCCTAACTTGGAGCGGTAAGCTGACTCGGTCTCTTTTGAAACGATGGATTCTCCATTGCATAGTTGATAATCCAGAGCCTTTTGTGCAGAAACAGTTTGATCCCTATTGCAAAATGAGCAAAACGAGCCATTTTGACCTATCAACCCTCTTCCGCCGCATCTCGGGCACTCTTCTTGCGCGGCAATCGATGATCGTCTTTATATTTACGACAATGTTTGGTGAAGTGTTTGAGCAACTCCGACGACAAGCCAATTTCAGCGGCAGCTTGATATTGATTTACGAATTCGTTTTCCGACATCGAATAATTCCCGATCACTCAAGACTCTCAACAAATATCGTCTAGATTTTTCCACACCTAGGAACTTCGTTAAACGATTGGTTGTATGGTCCAAGCAGTTATTTACTATGTCGACATCCACAGCGCCACTACACGTGGCTTAGCTACTCCCCTTACATGCCAGACAAGGTGTCACAATTTCCCCCTAATATTAATGATCTATGCGTGATCTTTTTGAAGAACGGAGTTATTCAATGAAGTATCCACAGGAAATTGCTATTGCCTTTATTGCCAGTGTTTTAATTGCAGGAGGAGCGGGAGCGCAAGATATTCCTGCTTTTGCTCCGGCGCAGGTCGCAACATTTGCTTCACCTTCGATTACAGCCGGCTCAGCTTCTAGCGTTTCTGATACACTTGCACCGACAAGTCAAAGCACCTTGTTACGTGGCAACGCCATGAAGAAGTTTGATGCCGGAAAACATTTATCTTCGGAAGAATATCGTAGTCTGGAAGCCGGCTGTGTCGGCTTCGAATCGCACCACGTTTTTTTTGAGGATTTATCTACAATAACCATCGTATATCGAGATTCACCCGCGTACAGGGCTGGTATTAGAGCTGGCGATCAGATTGTCGCACCAGAAGAAGTTGAGGATGCTAAGTTCGAAGCTGATCCCACCATCTCGAGACTGAAAATAAAATGTGGTAGAGCCGGGACCCCAGTCGACGTCACCGTCTTGCGCGATGGGCAGCCGGTGAAGTTGACTCTATTGAGAATGAATATCGAAGACATTCAGGAGCCAGAATATCGCCACAGTTGGGAGAAGGTTTTGAGGCAGTTGGGATACCCGCAAGACGGAGATTTTTCGGGAACAAGCCTAAAAGATTTGACGCCGACACAGTGAAAAGCTGCACGACATGGTGCGCATGGCTAATGGCTACAAGTCACATTTTGCCGTCGTGATGCGGCAGAAACTCAAACTCTTTTACGCCAGCCTTTTCCGCTTTTTTCAAGACTTCGTAATATCGGCAGCGCGCTGCCTCAATTTTGGAAGTTTCTTCGAAAATCCTGGTGACAACATCTTTCAACGATTCTGCAGACGGCTGTTCTTGATTGAAAATCTCGTTCAAACGATCCAGGCTGTCTTCCAATCGATGACTGATGGCGTACATGTCTTGGATTACAGCTGAAAGTTCTGTGGATGTGCCCTTAGGCACTGCCATTTTGAGGGTGCCTGTTTCTGAGGCGCGTAGACTTTTGGTGACATAGTCCAGTAATGGTTCCATTGAATTCAAGTAATAAGCAACCCACTCCGCCCGAGGTTGCAGTTGTTGTGACTTGTCCAGGATGGTTGCCGCTGGCAGCGTGGATGGTGCTTTTATCTCGCAACTATCAGTGCCTGCGGGTTTGCAACGCGATGCTTCCAGGTGAAGGTTTATCGCCAACTCTTTCATTTGTTTATGAACCAGCCGCCAGTCGTGGATAACGCTGAGATCTGTATTGAGGATGCCTTGTTCTGCTTGAAGCGCGAGCTTGACGTTGCCTTGTTCATGCAGCGACTCACCGGCTCTCACTTCACTTGCTGCCAATAGAAGCAAGCCACTAAGCATGGTCGCTGTCATTTGTCGTGCTCTCATTTTCATGCGTTTTTTCTTTCTCCGAATAGCGCGTCAAATTTTGAATAAATCATCACTGATCGGTACATCAACTCTGAAATCTTCATTGTGGAGAACAGGGTAGCGTTTCGATAGAGGTCCCATCGTACCGGAGTTTGCGTTTCGCGATTCACGAACAATCGCTCGACGACCTCGTTTTGCGGTCCGTCTATCTCCAAAATGTCGACATCATTTTCATTTGGCGTTGCGGAAACTTTCGCGTGATGGCCCGAATTTAGTAAATTTGCCACGTGCGAATAGAGTGACGATAAATCCGAACGAACTATGTTGAAACCATTAGCAGCAATGAGAAGACGCGAGTCGGGATTGACGGTCATTTTCATACCGAACATTTTTGGTCCGCCTTGTGCGCGAATCCTTCCGCTTGCTTCCTCTACAACGATAGAACCGTTTTTCATGTCCGAACTTTTTACTTCGATACGAATCTGGTGCTCTTTTTTGAAGTAAAAGTCTATCTTGCCCGTAATTTGCTTGTCTTTTTGAAAGGTGTCGAGAATGGAATGGAAACGATATGTTTGAAGTGTATTGGCGCGTTCTTGCATCTTCTCGAACAGCGCTCGACCGTCTTTGATGGGGTCCTCGGCAGAATTAGCTGCCTGAAAACCCGTCGATAAAGCCATTGATACGAATAACATTCTTCTCCAACGACGACAAGCATCACGAAAACTTGTTTCCGGAAAGCAAATAAATCTAAGTCCTTTCGCTTTGGAGTCGCTTAAAATTGAGTCTGGTCGAATTTCCAGGTGATTGTATGAGTAATGAAAGAGACGAATCGCTAGTGCCCGTGTTCATGCCGAAACTTGGATTATTGTTGGCGGATTTTGAGCGAAAAAAAGGCGAGGCGCTAAGAGAGCAAGAAGTTATTGAAGCCACGGATAATGCTGTTTGCATAATGTTGCCCAAGGAGGTCGTGGACAAATCGCCTCAGGATTTTCCAGACGTCAATCCAAAAGATCCCTGGGTCGACTGGCATCGAGTGCGCCCCCAATACATGGGCACAGAAGTACCGGCGTTTGTTTTCTCCATACCTTGCAAAAAGCCTGAGGTCGAGAAAATTAAGGCTACTCTTGCGGAATACAAATTCGAAATTGAAGAGGCTGGGCGGAACTCTGACTTTATGCGGAAATATACGAACTGTATATCGACTTTCGAACCTGGTGCAACCAGAGAGGAAATCGACTCGATTGCCACTCACGAGGTTTGTATAAGTGGATTTGGACCTCAATTTATCGCCGATCAGGCTCTCGGTTATGCACGCGACAGTCTGCAGCTTGCGAACTCGCTTTTTGAATCGGGTGCGCTTGCGGTTTACTGCGATAGCGACTATCAAACTCACTCACGAGCTGTCTGGAAGCAGCTTGCAGAGCGGAATCAAAGCGATGAGAAGGATAAGAATGTGGTTGCGCTCGTGGAGGCTTTTATGCAACCGCGGCTAAAGGAAGACAACGATTATTTGAGTTGTGGATTACATCTTCTGGGTTCGCCGGATTTAATTATCGACGCAACAACTCTCGAACAAGCCACTGGAAACTCAGATAACCTTGAAGGTCAGGCCCAGAGATTATTTCGAGTCCTTGCCCATTATTTGTTGACTGAAGGAAAGGCTAGGGGTTTTTACAATCGTAATACATTCAGTGCTTCTGAAGACGCTCCAAAGTTTCGGCTGATCTGGGAAGCCTGCACTTATCCTCATTATTCGATAGTGTTTAATCCGTTTGGTCGCTGGCGTTTGCACGGCAGCGATTAGCAAGCGCTCGCTAACATTCATGGGCAGTGCATTGATGGTCAACAAGTTTTGTTCCCACCTGGAATTACGTCATGGTTCAAGCACGAGGTGCTGAGTGCCACCGAATGTGGTTCGAGAAATTGTTAAAAATGTGATTGGCGCGTCCACTACCTGACGATCTTCTCCTGTGGTAGTGGTAAGTGGCAGAAAGAGCTAAGAGTCCACTCCGCGTATCACTTTATCTAATGACTTGTCACGACTTGCAGATGGAAGAAAAGTTTCCAGTTCAGTGCGAACTCTTCACTCGTGTGTGTTACTTACTATGTTATCCAGATCAAGCTTAGACAATACTCGAGTCTCCGTTAAGGAAAACATGCCGACGATCGAGTTAGCGACAGGAAATGATCGAGGTTCTATTTGGTGGCTTACTCGATCGAAATTGGAGACAAAGCGTTGCGAGATGGCAGCGACGCGCTGCCCGATACCAGGGGCGTCAGCCAGAGCGCCTAACTGTCGTTTTGTTAAGTCACCCTGTTTGAAGTGGTCCACTTGATCGAAGATCGACAGCAGGCATATTGCATCTTGGCTGTCTGGCTGGCTATTAGGCTGATCGAGCCTCACGGCACTGCATGCCTTCCACTGAACTTCGTCCATGTCTTACTCCTTACGCAATCGTGAGCTCGGAAATTTTTCTCAGCTCACTTGGGCCATTGGTCTTTGGTTGTGCAAATATTATTTCGCCTGTACAGGATTGCCCATGGCAGAACTACGATGATTACGTCAAGCTACCATCAAGTTCGCGTCAATTGACCTAAGTGACTTTTCTTTGCTAGCACGTCATTTATTGAGAAGAACCGTTTTGATCAATTCCTGTGCGTAAATACGATGACCATAGTCATTGGGATGATTAGCCTGATCGGCAAGCAAGTCGATGGGCTGAAGTCCCTCTTCACCGACATGCAACCAGCGATAGGCGATATCAGCAACTGCGCAGTTATTTCTGCGGGCGAGGGCTGGTATCACGTGATAGAACGGCTTATCGGCTATATTTTGCCAAGACTGACCATAAAAAAGTGGAGACGGTAAATGCGGCAAGCAGACTATGATTTCGGTGCCAGATGCCCTGGCAGCTGCAAATATTTGGGCATAGTTTTTTCGCAATTGTTCGGCTGGTAGCGACAAATCGTTCACGAATTCAAGCACAATTAAGTCTGGATGTTTTTCCGTAAGTGCTGCGACAATCGAGTTGAGCAGGTCACTTGAAGTCGTTCCGCCCAAGCTTACTTTGGTCAATTCCACCTGCGTTCCAGTCAGAGCTTTAAGCTGCGATTTAAAAAGACTTGGATAACTGTGCGCTTGGTCGCTTGAAAAGGCGCCACAGCAGACGCTATCTCCACACATAAGAAGTTCGAGTTTTGAATGTCTCGCCAATTTTGATCTTGTTGCGGACAGATTCATTGCATTGCGGCATAAATCTTCAACTGTTGTATGACTAGGAATGACGCCAGAAATTGGCATTATGCTCGCGGGGGTAAGTGAGCTTTTTCGAGGGGTGGCGCAGATGTGAGCAATCGGTAGAGCATTCAGCGGGGCATCTGCGGGACTGGTCGCAAATTGGCTCAAGGTACCGGTTGTGAGCTTGAAACTGCCCTTTCGATCAATGCTTAACGTATCTATTCTCTTGCGCAAAACTTTGTACTTCAAGTTTACGGTTTCGCCTTCGGCGATAGAGCAGTTTTTCAGTCTTTCGATCGCGTCGAGTCGGCAATCAAGTCGATAGTCCTGGTCGGCAACGAGGGCACGACCATTGGCATTCTCAACAACCAGACTGTCTGGATCTATGAGAAAACCCACTGGACCGCCGTTTTTTATTCCTCCAGCAAGGCACGCTGCAGGAACTCTAGTGAAATAGGGGTGCGCAACGTCTGCGCTAAATAGTCTGAATTTCTCGGAGGAGATTTGCAGGTCAGGGCTTGGCGGAATATCCAGTGTTTTGGCGGTGGTTGCAATGACTTTATCGCCAAAGTGAATGCGCCCCGCGCTAATATGCAGAGAACGTTCCGTGCTAAATAAATTGATGCCTTCGCACAGCGGGTTGGTGGCACATGGCGTGTCGTTATTCTGATAGCCCCGACTGGATTTAAGCGATGAAAGTCCGGTCAATGCAAATAAAGCAAGAGACATAATCGCAATTAATATCGCTTTTGTGTGACTATCGACCAGACCGACAGTGTGTCTTGCTTGTAGATTCATGACTGTAAAGTTCGCTATTTAGTGATGCTTTATCTATCTAAGCGCCCTTGAGTTAAGCATTTGTGAGCGCGTCCTTTACAATGTATGTACTCGCTTGATGGAGTAAAATATGCAGGTAGCGCGCAGGAATAAACTATGACTTCAATATACGAATTCAAGGCAAAATCGCTCGACAATCAAGAGATCGATTTCAACGATTACAGAGGCGACGTTTTGTTGATCGTGAACACTGCTAGCCACTGCGGATTTACCTCGCAATATGCTGGTCTTGAGGAATTGCAAAAGAAGTTTGAAGGCAAGGGTTTAAAGGTGCTTGGTTTTCCTTGTAATCAATTTGGTGCTCAAGAGCCTGGTGATGCCTCAACCATAGCCAATTTTTGTCAAAAGAATTATGGTGTCAGCTTTCAGATGTTTGACAAAGTTGACGTAAACGGTGCCGATGCACATCCGATTTATAAATTTTTGACGCACAGTGCGCCTGGATTATTAGGTAGCGAAGGAATCAAATGGAATTTTACAAAATTTCTTGTCAATAAAAAGGGCGAAGTCGTGAAACGCTATGCCCCGACTGTTACGCCCGATAGTCTTGTGTCCGACATCGAAAAAATGATGGTGGACTAGGTGCTCCTCTGAAAACTAGCGGTGAGCTAAATGAGTTTGGAATTTAAGCCGCTTAACATGGATCCAAAGATTCTCTCAGAACGCATTAGCCAAGAAATCCTAGCCCACGTAAATCCAGTCGCTTTGATTGACCATGATGGAGCAACGTTTGACCTTATTCAACGTTGGCTCGGCCACCAAACCGTTGAGTTGTCCGGAAGAGTGGAAATCATTCACCCAATTAAAGAAAGTACTTGTTCGTTCAATCCTTTAACATGGATTTCGGAAGTTGACTTTGCAGATCCAGCTATAGCTGTTAGAGATGCCTTTCGTTCAATCTTGAGCATGTCGCCAAAAGCGTCTGGAATTTGGAATGCGCAGTCGGAATCGATTTTGATTGATACCCTGATGCTGTTAGTAGCAAGTAAGGCATCTTTGGAACAACTTCCGAGAGTACTGTTGGATGATGATTTTTGCGCTGCTCTAATGACTGACGTGCAATCGCGATTGGCTTCGAGGGTAACTTTTGCCGCGATTCTCGTAAAGTGGGCACAGTGGAAGCGTCTTCGCCGAACTGACCAGTGGAATATCTGGGTCGCGCCAGTCATACAGAGTATTAATCCGCAGCTTTTTGAACGACGTTCAAGAAATTTGCTGCCGGATGATGAACCCAATTTTCACCCAGTGGTGTCAATAAAAAAGAAGACGACTTTACTAGTAAAGCTTCCTTATTCTGAATTTGGTGAGGCTGCAACCTTAATGAGCACCCTTATTCTGGCCAATTTGAATCTAGCAAGTAGTTTTCAATCACAGGAAAAGGAACCAATGATATTTATCGTCGCACAATAAATTCATCATGAAGTGGCTATGGTGGACTAACGAATTTGTCCAAAACTCGGCCCGAAGGGGTCGATGTGTTTAGTATTCGCTGGGAAAAGAAATGGACGATCTGCACACAAATGACAAATCACAGCGTCCAGCGGCCACGGACAAGCTGGCGATAGTGCAGGCTGGACAGGCGATGAGCGACCCGAGTGAGTCGGGCTTTCTAAAGACGATAAATTCAGTAGCAGGTAAGGTTGAGGCGACTCTTGCGCAATTTACTCCGTCTGAGCATTTGTTGAAGGGATTGGAAGAGTCCATTGGATCTAAGCCTTCAGACACGGCAAATGGTCCGCAATTTCCTTTGAGAAAATCTTATAATCCAGAGACTAACTATCTGGATGCCGCGGGCAAGCCAACTTCTCGTGGTGAGCAACTGCAAGCTGAAGCTAAGAAAATGGTTGATGCTGCCGCTGCGCCCGATGGCAGTCTGAGCTTGAAAGATCATGGCAAAATGATGGATGCAATCAGCAAACAAAACATCAACGAAGCAGATAAGTGGGTATCTCTATAAACAGATTGGCCGTGACGAGGGCAAAGGGCGTGACGCTGATGGCCGCCTGATTCAGGGCACTAAGGATCATCGAGTTTTATTCGATGAAGCACCTCCAGATGGCTTACCTCGCTCTGGAAAAGGCGACGTTGTTCGGCACATTATTATCGACCCGACTAATGATAATTATCACGGTGGGTTGGTTTACGGTTCTCGCAGTATGGGAGCTGGTTTTTCGCGAGGTGGGGCGGGCATTTTGTGCATGAGGAAGTCGCCAAGCCAATAGAAAACTGGTACAGAGGCGAAGGCTTTGGTGTTAATCATGGCGATGAAGAAGCTTCGTAAAGGCAATTGCGTGCTCTTAAAGCAATGCAAGGAGAAGGCGCGCAACCGCCTGGTTTTAATTCGTACGCCAAAGCTTGGAACGAGGGTTTTGGTCGTTAAAGGTTAAACGAGCAGTTCGTCGAGCTTTCCGGCTTCTTCGAGCGCATACAAATCATCACAGCCCCCAATATGGCGACCATCGATAAAGATTTGCGGAATCGTTTTACGTCCGCCAGATTTTTGAAGCATCTCGCTGAGTTTGACTTCGTCAGCTTTGACATTGAAATCTTCGAAGGCCACATTCTTTCTCTTTAGCAGAGCTTTCGCTTTGTCGCAGTATGGGCACTGCGGACCTGAGTAGACGGTAATTTGAGCCACGTTTGATTCCCCTTTTTTAATGATTATTCAGAGTACCACGTCGTGAGAAGCCGTCTTTGGTGTAGAGTGTAATTTTTAGACATGGTATTGGTGAAGAGAGAGCGACATTAGTGATCACTCGTCGTGAAGTTATCGAAAGTCTTGGATCTGATTTGTACCACTCAGCTTCTCTGGAAGCTCGTAAAATTGCCCCAACTTGCGGAATGCAATCACAGATAGCTGAGATTGGAATTGCTGACCAAGTCGAACGGAAGATAACTGAACTTTTGGAAAATTCTAGAGTATCAAATCGGATACAGGTCGAAGAAGTTTCACTAGTTCTTGAAATTTATGAAGACCTGCCTTGCTACCACTTCTTGTCGCACTACCAGTCCGTCTTTTTAGAAGAAAGAGCCGATGAAGAGAAAACATTCTTTTGGATAAAGTTGCGAAAGTTTTTAGATTCTGAAGACGAAGCATTGGCTGGTCCGGCGGTTTACTTTTTGTGGGTGGACCTTTTCGAGAACCCAAAAACAGTTCAAGAATCCTGGCGTCAGATGCTCGTTGAACTCCATTCCGACCGCGCAATTTATAGATTACTAAAGTGCGCGGGACCAGTTCCTTGTGAATTGAAATTACCTTTTTACGAACTACTATCAGCAGACAAAAAATGGCACGCGAGTATTTGCGACAGTCTTTATTTCAGTGAGTTTGATTATTTTGGTCAGATGGACTCCTTGCTTGACAGAAAGCGAGCGCGAGAAATTCTGGACCGATTGGACGTATCGACGCTCGACAAAGAAAAATTCACCGTCTTATTGAAGTCTCTTGAACACGATGTTAGAGCCCCTGCACGCAATAAGCAGGCCTAAACTACTATTGTTCGCGCTTCGAGTGCACTTTTTTCTCCCGCTTCTATCAGTTCAATAATGAGTGCTGCTTCTTCTGGTGGCACCGGATTTGGTGCTTGCAGGCGAATTGCATCGCGAATTTGTGCGTAATACCTTAAATAATCGCCTCGTTCGTTGACAACAGAGGTTTCATTGAGATTTCCGTCTTTCAATATTTTCAACGTGCCGCAATTACTGTCGATTCCCCAGTCTTTGGCACCAGGTCGAATGCCGGACTTAAGAGCATCTTCTTGAGTATCTAGACCATGTTTCTCAAAGCTCCCAGTGGTCCCGTGTAATAAGAAGCGGGCACCGGTAATTGCGGCGAGTGTAGAGGCATGCAATATAACAAGTAATGGCTTACCGGCAGGGCTCTCGTACTGCAGTGTAGCGTGAAAAAAGTCTGTCGATTGCGCTCCATCTCTTGCTTTTAGCTGATTCAAATGAATTGTGTCGGGTTTGCCGAATAGCTGCACTGTCTGATCGAGCAAATGTGAACCCAGGTCGTACCAGATGCCTGAACCTGCTGTCTCAGATTCGCGCCATCGGCTTAGTACCTGCGGTCTAAAACGGTCGAAGTGGCTTTCGAAGTGCACTATTCGGCTAAGAACATTTTCAGCGATCAATTTTTTGATTGTGAGAAAATCCCCATCCAGACGGCGGTTGTGAAAAACCGAAAGGGTCAGTCCGCGTTCGTGAGCAAGGCGCGCCAGCTTGTGTGCATCGCTGCTTGTGACGGTCACAGGTTTATCAACTACTACATGTTTGCCAGACAATAGCGCTTGCTCGGCTAGAGGGAAGTGCGTCTGATTAGGTGTGGGAATGATGACTAGATCAATATCGGCGCGAGCAATCAGCTCTTCCGGAGTATTTTCTACAGCCATCTCGGCGGCGTCAGGGTAGTCTGCGCGCACTTTGCTCGCGTCGCTACTTGAGAAAGCGGCAAGTTCAAGACCAGCGGTTTCTTTTATCAGCGGGGCATGGAATGTCTTTGTGGCGTAGCCATAGCCGATTATTCCGACTTTAAGATTGTTCGAATTTGTCATCTCCTAAGCTTACAAGATGGTTGAGCAAGGGGAAAATCATATTTATGCGCTGAGCGTTTAAATCTATTAAAATGCTCGTCTATGGCAATGAGCGTGTTGATTTGAAGAATGGTGTCGCTGAAAGCATAATTGTTTGTGGCTTAGCCTGGCTGGTCCTGGCTTTGCCCGCGATTGGCGGCTGCACAGATTGCGGTCACAAAAGCGCAACCTCTGTTAGCGACCCTTCAATGGATTTCATCCTTGAGCTTGGTAAAGCGGCAAAAACTGTGCAAGATGAAAAATCTGCAAGTTTGAAGGGTGGCGCTACGGGCAATTTGCTCAACGGTTCGAGTAGTTCAACATCGTTATCGGTTGGGACACAGTCAATCATGCTGCAAACAGGTAGCGAAAGCACGATGCTTCAAATGGGCACGAAAAGCACTTCGCTTAACGTTGGTACGCAAGCGACTTTAATTCAGGGAAACGTCGAACATCAATCGCTGCCGGTCAGCGTTTTGATTTTATTGGATGTGTCGCAAACCATGAAATACGGCATGGACGGAGAGATGTTCTCTAAGCTTGAACCGAAAATTGACGTTGCCAGAAGAGTATTGAGAGAAACTGTTGCCGTGGTGCCACCACATGTGAAGCTTGGCTTACGCACATTTGGTGGTGGCGTCAGTCATAATGACGATATTGACTGTCATCAATCTGCGCTACTCGTGCCGATCGGTGAGGGTAATCACAACAGCATCATCCGCATTGCTGATGCTGCTAAACCGGCCGGTCTGACGCCGCTTGCTTACGCTCTTTCTCAAGCGCCTGATGATTTTCAAGATATTCATGGCATTCGTCGGATTGTGCTCATCTCTGATGGAATGGATAGCTGCAACGGTGATCCTTGCGTTTTCGTGCGCAGATTGTCGCAGCTTGGCTATAAAATGAAAATCGACGTTGTTGGCATCGGACCCAAGCATGATGCGTCTCGCAAAGGGCTCGATTGCATCTCGAAAATATCAGGTGGCAAATCCTACGAAGCTGAAACAGCCGCTGAATTAGCTAAGAGTTTAAAAGAGAGTCTGGCTGACGCCGTTGGTGAAGGTACTGTCAGCTCGCAGATTATTCCGAAAAGCAAATGAAGTCTAAGCGCTCAGTGAAATATCAAAATTCTCTTTTCTTAAAAGGTGTTTTGATTGTATTGCTGCCGTGCTTGGTAAACAGTGCTTTCATTTTTTATCTTAATAAGCATTGGCAACAAACAGCTCAAGCGGCTCTAGCAACCGAACAGCGCCTGGATGTCATGCTCACTTTAAACGACGCATTCAATTCGTTTTTGACGTTCGGATACGACGTTCTCACGAATACATTTAGAGAGTCCAGAGCTTCCCAGCATGGCAATGAAGTTCTCAGTTCAGAGCGTGTATTCGGGGATAAAACCAAGTCACTGCCACCAGACGCTAAGAAGCTGCTTGACACATTTACCGAAATCCGGCATGACATCGACCACCTTTTAGAAAATTTGGAAAGTGTTCAATTCCATGACAGCCGTAGTCGTTTCAATAGCTTCGCTGGCATTTTAAAAAAGGCTTGTGTGTCTGGCTCTTCGCTTGACACAATGCTCCAAGAGCAATCGCAGCTTAGTGCTGCCAGCGCCGTCGCTGACGCAAAGCTATATTCCGACGCACGAATGCTTCTTTTAAGTGCCGTTTTGATTGAGAGCGCGCTCAGTCTCCTGTTGTTTTTCCTTTTTGTTTTAAATATCATTCGCCGTTTACGCACTTTGGCTAGTAATGCTGGTTGTCTCAATCAATGGTCTCAGCAGCCATCCCTCGGTGGCGCAGATGAACTGGGTTTTCTCGACTCTGTATTTAAAGAGGCAGGTGCACGCATTGAGGCAATAGAAAAGCATAGCGAGGAGCAAAAAATGTTAATCGCCAATGTTATGAAAGCGCCAGCAATAGCTATCAGTGCTTTTTTTGGTGCGGTACAAAAAAATAGAGCTGCCCTATCTCCCGAGCAACAATTGGCGGTCGATCAATGGATGCAATCGGCTAATTCTGCCCTGGCTCGACTTCAAGCTTCAACGGCCAGTTTGGTGCCTCTAAAAATTGACAAGCGAAATAAGAGCGGCAAAGTCAGCAAAAAAATTGAACCTGATTTTTCTCAGATCGAGATTTTTGATCTTGTCGAGTTTTGTATTCAGGAGCTATCACCCCTGGCCGGCGTGAAAGGCGTGAGGTTCTTGAACAACTGTGAACACAATGTAGTATCGGTCAGACGTGACAAATTGACTCTGGTCATTATGAAGTATCTTGTCAACGCTTTAAAAAGTGCTCCTGCCGGCACAGAGATTCTTGTTAACCAGATTGAACGCGACAACTGGACCAATTTTAGTGTTAGAGATAGTGGTCTGGCACTATCGCCATCAGCGCAGAAACAAATTTTCAACGATGGCACAAACGGTTTGTACGTTTGCAAGTCGATAATCGAAAATGAAGGTGGAAAGTTCGGCGTCAAAATCTTCGGCGTCGCTGGGAATGAATTCTGGTTTGCACTACCTGCAGTGCCTAAAAAGGCAAAGACGTCTTTCACAATTGACGAACTGTTGGGAGCAGGAGCCGATCCGCGCTACAAGCAAGAGAAATTCATCTTTCAGTCTGGTCTTTTTCGCAAAGCTGCCATGATTGTCTTTGTGCCAATGATAGTTCACCTCATCTTGTTTTTGTGGATGGGGCAGCAGTTAGATGTTTTGCAGCAGATGATTGATAGAGGGCATCGGGAAGAGTCTTTAACACTCACTGTTAGTAGCCTTTGGCTCAATAGTTTTATCGCCAGTTCATCTGCGGCAATATATTTGACCAGTAGGGACAAAAGTTATTACTCGCAAGCTTTTGAGCATGTAGATCGTGTGGACCATTGCGTTATGGCATTAAAAGATCGAGGCGATTTAAATGCTGACCAACTGGCGCTGATTAGAGAAACGAGCCAGTTCGCAGCCTCTCAGTCTAACCTCGTAAAACAGGGTATGACCGATGAAAGCGACGTTGCCGTCAACAATACACTCAAACTTATGCCTCCTATGTTCAATCGCTCCGCTCAATTAAGCGACCAGCTCAATCACTTAATGGGGGTGGAGTCTCACAAGACTCATGAAGCGACTCGCGAGCAAGTGGATCTTCAGAGTTTTATGGAAAAAATCATCTATGGCGCAATGACCTTTAATCTTGTTATTGCGTTTATATTCGTTCGGTTTTTTATTCTGAATTTCAACAATCGCATTAATGGTCTTGTAATAAAAGCGGGAATGGTAGCTGATGGACAACCATTGCCAGTATCCGATGATTGGGACGATGAAGTCGATCAGATTCAGGGATTTCTGGCATTGGCTTCAAGAAGTGTGGAGATGGCCAATGAATCGCAACGGACCGCATTGACTCTGGTGGCGCTAGAGGTTAGCTCACCGCTGGACACCCTTGACGCGCTGTTCAAGATCATAGAGTCTGTGCCGGAATCCGAGATTCGCTGGCCTCGGGAACTACTTACTAGTGTGCGCTTGAGTCTCGAATCTGCTTTTGAGCAGGTCGACCAATTGCTTGTCGTTTTGTGAGTTGAAAGAATGATTTACAGGTCTTTGCCGAAATCTTTAAAGTGTGTTTTTTCAGATTTTGTGTAATTGGCTGTGTGTTGAATGTTCTTGTGGCCGAAGTAGGCTTGAATCGAGCGCGTGTCGATGCCCTTGTTGGCCAACTGAAAGCCCTTAGAATGTCTGAGCATATGAGGATGAACAGAAAATTTCATGCCGGCGTTTTCACCAGCTCTCGAGACAATCCAGTGGACTGTGCGCGAAGACAACGGTCCCTGTCTTTCAGAGCAGAAGACATAATCGGACTCTGGATACTCTCTTTTGATTTTGCGCAGTGCACTTAATTCATCCGCTTCGAGAAAATGAACTGAGTCATCGCCGTTCTTCATTCTCGTTACTTGTAACTTTTTGCCTTCTAGTTTGACCTGCTCCCACTGTAAAGCAATCAACTCGCCCACTCTAAGGGCATGGCGGTATGACATAAGAATCAGCAAAGCATCTCTATCGCCGTGTCGTCCCATCTCACGAGCAGCTTCTATAAGCTTCTTAACTTCAGCTGGTGTAAGAAACTCGCGTTCGCGCTGGTCGACATTACGCGGTTTCGAGGGAGGCAATGTTCTTCTAGTCACCGGTTTGGCAGCAGTTGATTTCTTGGTTGCCATTTTTACCCTCCCGGGGCTAAAAATACGACGGTCGGTCGTGGATGGTTTTCATTGCTTATAGTACCCATTTTCGGATAAGCTTCCGCGGCTGTACCGATTTTAATTTGGATTTATTTTTCTAATGAAACGGGTGCCGACACCCAAGTGAAATATACCCTTTCATTCGGCTTTATCTTGTCATCCGAGTTTTGAACTCTAAATCTCATTAAAAATGCCCTCATTTGCTAAGAGAGACTTCGCAATATCACGGCTTTTGCTGGCATCTTGGCAATACTTTGATATCATGACCGGTACTCTTGTGTGCCCTTTGGCTATGCCCCGGTGATTCTGTGAGCTTAGATTTTGACGTAGTGGTGATTGGCGGCGGTCACGCCGGTTGTGAAGCAGCTCAGGCGGCTGCCCGTTTGGGTTGCAGTACTTTGATGCTGGTCATGAATCTCGATACCATCGGCGCAATGCCCTGCAATCCGGCAGTGGGCGGTCCTGGTAAGTCACATTTGGTCAAGGAAATTGATGCTCTTGGTGGTGTTATGGGTATCGCAGCCGATGCCACCTACATTCAGATGCGTACATTGAATCTCAGTCGCGGACCAGCTGTGCAGTCGTTGCGCGCTCAGTCCGATAAGCGCGAATATTCCGCCTGGATGAAAGATTATATGGAGTCCCTGCCAAATGTTACCTTGCGCCAGGGCATGGTCAAGAATTTCATTATTGATAATGGCAAAGTCGCAGGCGTCGAGTTGGCGTTTGGCGACAGAATCAAGACAAAAGCTGTTGTTTTGTGCGCTGGCACATTTCTTGAAGGCACAATTTGGATTGGCAAAGAAACCATGCCGGCCGGCCGCGCCGGTGAATTCCCGGCAATTGGTTTGTCTGCTTATTTGAAGTCACTTGGTTTCCGCATGGACCGGCTCAAGACCGGTACTCCACCTCGAATAGATGGCAGAACGATTGATTACACCAATCTCGATCTTGTTCCTGGGGATGCTAGTCCTGATTTTTTCTCTTTCTTGGATAATCGGCCGCGGCGTGAGCAATTGGCTTGTCATCAGACTCGTACCACTCTAAAAACGCACGAAATCATTCGTGCCAATCTCGACCAGTCACCGATGTACTCGGGGATGATTCATGGCATCGGACCGCGTTATTGCCCGTCTATCGAAGACAAGGTCGTGCGCTTTGCTGATAAAGATAGTCATTCGTTTTTTCTTGAGCCGGAAGGACGCCACACTTATGAAGTGTATTTGCAGGGATGCTCGACCAGTCTGCCCGTATCTGTGCAGCATGACATCGTGCATTCTTTGCCAGGCTTGGAAAATGCCACCATGGTTAGACCTGCATACGCAGTCGAATATGACTATTTGCCGGCTATCCAATTCACGCACACTTTAATGTGCAAAGACATGGAAGGATTTTTTGCCGCCGGTCAAATGCTTGGCACCAGTGGCTATGAAGAAGCGGCAGCCCAGGGTTTGATTGCCGGAATCAATGCGGCTTTCTTTGTCAAAGGCGAAGAACCATTTGTTTTGCCGCGCTCATCGAGTTACATCGCTACATTGATTGACGATTTGGTCACCAAAGAAATTGGCGAGCCGTATCGCATGATGACCTCTCGCTCCGAGTATCGTTTGCTATTGAGACAGGACAACGCCGATCGCCGTTTGACGCCACTTGGGCGCGAAATAGGCATGGTTGACGACGAACGCTGGCAAACATATTTACGCAAGCAAGAAGGGATGGGAAAAGAGCGTACTCGTTTGAAGGAAACGCGCATTCATCCTAATCCCGAATGGAACGACGTGCTTAGCGAATTTGATGAACAGATGAAGCAATCAGCTACTTTGGAAGAGCTTTTGCGTCGTCCCCGCGTGCCTTATAGCGTGATTGAAAAATTGGCACCACATGCACCGGATGGTCAATTTCAATGGTCGATGGAAGTTGAAACTGATATTAAATATGCAGGCTACATCGAGCGTCAAAAGAATCAGGTTCTGCAGACTGAGAAGCTCGACGGTTTGAAGTTGCCAGAAGACATCAATTATTCCGTGATGGAAAATCTGGCTCTTGAAGCGCGCGAGAAACTTGGTCGAATCAGACCCGAAACTCTCGGACAGGCTTCACGAATTGGTGGAATCAGCCCGGCGGACATCTCGTGTCTTCTTGTCTGGTTAGAAACCAGGCGCCGGGCAGCGCAATATAGCGCCGGAGGGGTTCTTACTGAAAAAGCGATGCGCAATGCGAAAATCGCACTGGCTACTCAAGATGTCAGCCCAACTGTTCACGAAAGTTCCACAGTCTAGTCGTACTATGACAGTGTGATTGAATTGCGCCGTTTTAGTCGTAGCGTATGAGGAAGTGAAATGAGCAGGCTCAAAGTCAAAATTTGGCAAGCGGCTGTATTGGTCAGCCTGGCTTTGACGCTTACCAGCCTGCCTGAAGCAAACGCTCGCGGCGGCGGTGGTCATAGCGGCGGTGGTGGTCATTCCAGTGTGGTACGCTCGTTTTCGGGTGGCGAATCGAACTCTGGAAGTCGCTCAGGCTTTTACGCACAATCCGGTGCTCCCGGTGCGCCCAGCCCCAAACCTCGTGTTTCCTCATATCATGGCGGTCGCGGATATGGCGGTGGCGGTCGTGGCGGTTATGGCAACTACAACAATAACTATGCCAATCAGCAAAACTACTACCAGCAGCCTGGACCTGTGAACGGGCAGGTTTTTAGCGGCTCCGCTCACATCACTCCTTCAGAATACGGACGCTATGTGCAAAGCTATCAATGGCCCAGCAGCCATCCGTAATTGTTTGCGCAATTGTCTTTAAATTCTTGATTTAAGTCGTCGCAGTGCTCATCTTTCTGAAATAATCATCGGGCCGGGGTTGTTGTGAACCTCTTGGAAGCTTGGCGTTTGAGGCAGAAAGCAGTTCATGGATGTAAATCAAGAGGCAAAAACATTTGCTGCAATAAAGGCTGTTTCGTACATCGAAAATGGCATGAAGGTTGGGCTGGGTACCGGTTCAACGGCCAAGATTGCCATCGATATCATCGGCCAAAGAGTGGCTGAGGGTCTCAAAATCGTCGGCATTCCCACTTCCGAAAGAAGTCATAGACAAGCTCTCGATCTAAGTATTCCGCTCACAACATTTGAAGAAACGCCCCATCTCGATGTCACTATAGATGGTGCCGATCAGGTTCAAGTACAAACGCTGGCAATTATCAAAGGTCTAGGCGGTGCCCTGGTTCGAGAGAAAATTGTTGCCTTTGCTAGCTCTCGTTATTTAATCGTCATCGACGACAGCAAAGTTGTACAGAAGCTTGGCAATAAAGTGCCTGTACCGGTTGAAGTGGTGCAATTCGGTTGGAGCGCGACCGTCGCCCATCTTAAAAAATTGACTGGGGATATCAAAATGCGTAAAGCAGAAAATGCTGATGGTTTTTATGTCACTGATGGCGGCAATTACATCGCTGATTGCTTCTTTTCGGACATAGCTGATCCCAAATCCATGGAATCTTCAATCAAAAATATCGTTGGTGTCGTGGACTGTGGATTGTTCCTGGGACTTGATCCAATCGTCATTATTGGTTCGGCGTCAGGAGCAAGGCTTCTTTAATGTTCGATTTCGATAAATTTGGTTCTGTGTGTGCACCGAATGTGGTGCCTTTAAAAAGTAGTTCTTTTAGATGGATTCTTAGCTTTGCGTTTGTTGCCACTTCCCTCGTGATTTGTGCGCCGCTCTCTTTTGCCACTGACGATGCTGGATCTACTGATAAGCCCGGTGTTTTGCTGCAAGCCGGTATCAGCCACAGCGCATTTCTTCCTCCCTTGAAAATGGACGATCTTGATAAACAAATTAGCCCGAAAACACCCCCAGTCAAAGCTCCTCAAGGACTTCAATTACCTCAGCCAACTCAAAAAATCGTGGCACCGCCATCGTTGAAGCCCACGGTAAAGGATCCCGCTCAGGCATTACGTAAAGAGCTCGGGAATTTAGAACATGTTGATCGCGCCACTGCATATCAAAAACTTTTGAATCTGTCTGCGCAGAAAGGGAAAAAGTCGGCCTCAACTCCTATCAAAGGCGTCGCCGTGATTCATCGTGAAGAGGCAAAGACACCGCTGCAAAAGCCAAAAGTAGAAACTGTGCAAAAAAGCGAGGCGCAAAAGTTCGAAGTGCCAGACTGGCTTGCCGGTGTCTGGCAGCGCACACAAATGACCGAAACGAAGCGCATTAGTTTGCCCAGCAATAAATCGGAAAAAACATCAGGTACCTCGACAGCCGTTGTGACGGATGCATTTGGTACCTATCGCGACAAAAATGGACACATCTATCAACTGTTTGATGCTCACGCCCCGGCTGGGCGAGTCGATCGCGGCGCCACAATCGATATCGAGCATGTTTTTGATTATCGGTTAAAGATACTGGATAGTAAACGCGCTCTTGTTCAGGCCAAAGCCTGGCATGTTCAAATCGGAAAGTTCGACAAGCGGCTGATAACGGCATATCAGGACGAGGAGTTTAATGTTTACACTTTACTTGGTCCTGGCAAGCTGCGAACCGACAGTTCCGTGAAAGTCTTTGATAAATCGGGTAATCCAACATTGATCACACAGAGCTTTTCCAATGAAACCAGGATTCGAAAACCATGAATGGTCTTATCGTTCTGTTAAGAGCTCGAGCGAATTGGGCGGCTGTCAAGAGGAATTTGAGTTATTTCCAAAGATTTACTTGGCTGTGTGCTTCACATATATGCGGACAGGGTAATAATAGTAGTGAGCGCAACTTGTGAAATCTATCGGTATCACGTTTTTGCCTCAAATTTGCCTGCTTGTACGTAATCACAGAAGTGCCTTTGCAGATATTCAAGTCCCGAACACGGGCAAGATTTTCACAAGCATGATGCTGAAAGGAAAAAGACTCAACAGTGCCATTTGATTTTTTAAAAAAACAGAAGCCGCAGAACCCAATGTCCACGACGATGTCCTCGACTTCTTCAACTGGTAGGTATCCCGGCGACATACTGATCGGCGACCTGATGGTGAAGGCTGGCGTAATCAGCGCGGTTCAACTAGACGAGGCGGTCAAGCTCGCTGGCAACAAGCATCTTCAGCTTGGGCAAATGCTAATTATGGCTGGTCATATCAGTCCTCGTGATTTGCAGGCGGCTGTCGATGCGCAGTCAATGTTGCGCGACCGAGCGATGGATCAAAACATGGCGACGCGCTGTTTGAAAATTGCCTGTAAAACAGGCATGAATTTTGTTGATGTTTTTAGAGACCAGGATGGCGCAAAGACTTCTGGTGCTGTCTCAAATAAGCTGGGCGAGCTTTTGCTTGAAGCTAATTTGATTGATCGTGAGCAATTTGGCAAATCCATGCAAAGAAGTCTCGCAACGGGATTGCCGCTTGGACGCATACTCGTTCTTAACGGAGCATTGTCCGAAACTGTTTTAAATACGGCGCTTGAAATACAAGTGCGTTTGCGCGATGGCATGCTCAGTCGCGAGGAAGCTGTAGAAGCTTTGCGTGGGCAGATCGGCGACATGGACCCGGAAGAAGCGCAACGGCAGACTCTTACGTTACAGACGGTGCTTTCGAATCCGCCGCGTAAAAGAGGCATTCGTCTCGGCGAGTTGATGGTGCTGGCTGGTCTGCTTAACGAAACTGATGTAATGAACGCGTTGGAACTCGGTCTCGTAAACGAACAGCCAATTGGCGAAGTGATGGTTAATCAAGGTTTCCTCACTAACGAGATGCTGGAGTACGCACTGGAACTGCAAAAGAAAGTAGATTCTGGTGATTTGCAGCCGACAGAGGCAGGGCAAGTTCTCGCAAAAATTAGCGCTAATGGAATTCCTTTAGACGAAGCGATTGCCGAATTCATTGCTCCACAGGAACCGGTTTACGAGACATTGACTTTCGATAGAATGTTAGTGTTGTCTCGCGTTATTACCGATGAGCAGATTGATGAATCATTTAATCGCGCAATTGCTAGTCCGCAAATTTTAGCCAAGTTACTTGTTTTGACTGAGCACATCTCTAATCCAGCAATGCAGGCTGTTTTGCAATGCTATTCAATGATGTCCAATAATTTTCTCAGCCAGGACGATGCAATTATCGCGCTCGATTATTGTTTAAATGAATCAGCTGAACGCAATATCACTTTCGGTGAAGCCTTGCAGGAATTGGGTTGGAGTGCCACTCAATCAATCCAAATGCAAGCTCAAAACTCGGTTGCAGTCACTCATATCAAACTGCAGGCCATGATGCATCCCGATGGTTCGCTGGCCGCTCCAGAAGAGGTGCGCAAGGCGCCGCTATCTCACCTGGACTCTGAGCCGGAAGAAGATAATGGTTATACTGCTGCAATGGCAGAACAGGAAGCGGCTAACGAGGATTCAGCATGGCTGCCAGACGACTCAGTAGCTGAGGCCCCATCTGAGAGCGCATCGGAAGAGTACGCTGCAGACGACAGTGAAAATTTCAAAGTAAGAACAGGCAATTTGGTTACTGATGACTCTGAAGGCCAAGGCGAAGAATCCATCGAGCCTGAAAACCAGCCTTACGCTGAAAGTGTAGAAATGCAAGAAGCGCAAGAACTGGTTGATCCCGCAGAAAACTATGAGGAGTCACAGGTAGTTAATACCGATGATGACGCAGATTTCTCAGAAGTATTCGAAGTTGATCATTCCGAAGAAAAAGAACCTCTTGCAGATTCTATCGACGAAGAATTTTCGAATGACGAAGAGATTGCCTCGTCGGCATCGGTGCCATCTGAAGAGCATGTGGCTATTGTGCCTGGAGAAGATGACGCTGCCGAGAACGAAGCTTTCCGCGAAGAATTCTCGCTTGATTCTGAAGACATCGTCAAAGAAACCGAACTTGCTTTGCCGGTTGAGCCCCCATCATTAGCCGAGCTTATGGGGCAGGCGAAGGCACTTGAAGATAAGATGGCTGCCGAGTCCGAGCACACAATGGACGAAGCAAAATCCAAGTTCGAAAAAGAAGTGCAAAAAGATGAAGCGCTCAGAGCTGAAAGAATTACTGCTGACACAGGAGCAAGCAAAGGCTCAGGCTCGTTGAAAGATTTATTCAAGCCGGACGCTTCTGGTGATGACTCCAAATCTGGTGGCAATGGTCATACGCCGGTCATTCAGCCTGCAGCAGTGAATGCTCCGTCGCCGCTTGCTGCTGTGGCAAGTACGAGCACCAGTGTGGCTGCTGAAGCTAGCAACCTCCAGGCACCAAAGGCGCTTGGAGACCTATTTAAAGCCAATACATCTACTTCTGAGAATGCCGAAGTGGCCGCTACGGCTGCAGCTTCAAGCGAAAGCCGACCCAGTGCAATTCAAGCCCTTTTAGGTTCAGACAGCACCCCTGCCAAACCTGCTGCGTCTTCACTTCCTTCGCCGAATTCCTTGCATGCGATGCTTTCTAAAGGAAGCAGCGCCAGTACTAGTTCGTCGTCGTCTGGTGTTTCTTCCAGTACGACTAATATACCGATAGTGCCAACTCCGTCTGCTGCGCCTGCTGGCGGTTTGAGTGGACTTCTTGCAGGTATGGCACCTGCTGCTTCTACGGCTGCTCAAACAACATCAAGTTCGGCATTACAAGCTCTTACACCTGTTCCTGTCACTCCGCCACCAGCTCCTGTTGATTCAACAAAGTCTGAGCCGATAGCCAAGGTTGAGCCTGAAGCAGTAAAGGAAGCTAGCCAGTCTGCTGCAAGAGCGCTTGCGCCTGTTGAAGAAAAGGAAGATTCGGCGCTGGTTGCTCCAGCTAAGGCTGCTGAATCTGTACCTGCTCGTATAGATGTTGTGGAAGAGCCGACGCCAGCTCCAGTTCCAGGCACTAGCAAGCCTGTTGAATCGGTTGCGCCTGCTGAACCCAAACCTTTAGTTGAAGGCTCAATTCCAGCGGCTACCCCAGCCCCAGCGGCTATCGCAGCCGCCGCGCAGGCACCAGTTCCCACCCCTGCAGCAGTTCCGGTGCCAACGCCTGCTCCAATTGTCCCACAAGCGCCACCACAACAGTCACCAGTTTCTGCAACAGTCGCTCCAGTTGTGCCGCCTCCTTTGACTGCAGCGGTCCAACCAGCCCAGGAGCAACCAGTTCCAGCAGCTGATCCTGCACATCAGGCGTTTGACGATAGTGCCAATCGTCTGGCTGAAAGTTATTACGAGCAGGGTAATTTTGCCGAAGCGCAAAAGTTGTACGAACGTGTTCTTGCCGCTAAAGAACAGCAGTTCGGTGCAACGCACCAGTCTCTTGGTGCCGATCTGACCAATCTTGCAGGCGTTATGTGTGTGCAGGGATTATTCCAGCAAGCCGAACCGTATGTTAGACGAGTGGTGATGCTAATTGAGCATGCAGAACCTCTCGACCTCTTGAAGCTAGCCGATAGCCTCAATACACTTGCCGGAATTCTCTTTCAACAAGGCAAATTCGCGGATTGTGAGCCACTTCTGGGGCGTGCCTTGAAGTTGCGTCAACAAAAACTGGGCTCTGAGCATCCAGATATTGCCGATAACTTGCGTGACTATGCCAAGTTATTGCGTAAACTGCAAAGAGAAGAAGAAGCTGAATTCATGTACGCTCAAGCGAAAGCAATCTTGGCTAAACGCCCGCCACCACCGCCGCGAGATGATGATTCAGTGTCGTGAAAGAAAAATAGCGAAAGTGGTGCCTTTATCCACTTCGCTTGATACTTCGATTTTTCCTTTATGAGCGTCTACGATCGCGCGAACAATCGAGAGTCCAAGACCAACTCCGCCTGCTGCCCTTGATCTAGATTTATCGACGCGGTAAAAGCGGTCGAAGATTTTAGGTACGCTTTCCGGTGGAATACCAATTCCTGTGTCTGCTACTGAGAGTTTTGCGAATCGTCCCGACGGTTCTACTTTAACAGTGACAGAGCCACCCTTGTCGGTATAACGCATGGCATTTTGCAGCAGATTAGTGAGCAGTCTTTTGATAGCGTCGCTATCACCAGTTAATTGAATGGGTGATAGATCGTCATGAACCAGATTGATACCCTTGTTCTTGAATAATTCATCAAATTCTTCCAGCACACTTTTGGCGACAACATCGAGTTGAATGTGGGTCTGTCTTGATTTTATTTGTGGGCTTTCCATTTTCGCAAGAAGCATTAAATCGCTTACCAGGCGACCCATGCGCTCTGTGGAGCGATTGATGATCGCAAGCTTGTTAGTGATGGGCGATGACTGATCGAGCTCGGGCAAGTCCAATTCCATGGCTTCTGCATTCGCCTGAATGATACTGATTGGCGTGCTCAATTCGTGCCCTGCGTCGTTCATGAAACGGCGTAGCAAATCGAAGCTCTCTTCAAGAGGTTTGGCGGCCATGCCAGAAAAGAAATAACCTGCAAAACCGGATGCGACAATTAAAAACGGCGTCAGCATGCCCATTGTGTACATATATTGGCTGGCTGCGTGATCGAGCGACCGCATTGATAATTGTATTTGTAGAAAGCCAGCCAATTTCTTGTTTTCGCGTATTGGCGTAGAGAATAAGCGCACATCGTGCTGCGGTTCCGGTTGATCGATTTCCCTTACTTCGGGTCCGTACAAGTGTTCAAGTCCAGGCGGGCCGTGTGTCTCGAGTAGACGCTTCTGACTATCGAACAACTGAATAGTCGGTAGCCATTTGAATGGAACGTTCTTTGCGTCTTTTGCCCATTGATTCAAATTTGGTTTTGAATCAACGAGAACAATTGCCGGTTCTATTTCCGCGACGAGCGAATTTACCTCTTCGTCCAGCAAAGACATAAGGCTACCTTTAAAAAGGAAGTAGCCGAGAACGACTGCCAGAGCGTAAACAACTGTAGAAAGAGCGACGAACCATAAAGTTAGTCGCCATCTCAAGCTTCTAAACATCAGGGTGACTCTAATTTATAGCCGACACCATGGACGGTGCGAATGTATGATTCTTTTCCGTCGCCGCCGAGTTTTTGCCGCAAGAGTTTTATATATGTACGAATCGTATCTGGCGATGCCATAGTATCTGACGCCCAGACTCTGTCGAGCAGCGCTTCGGCACTAAATACTTGATTAGGATGGCGCATCAGAAACTCGAGCAAGCTAAATTCCTTCGGTACAAAATGTACTTCTTCGTTGTTTTTTGTCACGGTTCTAGCGACAGTATCCAGCACCAGATCGCCCACCTTTAATTCGCGACTGTTGGCCTGGCTGTGACGGCGCAATAACGCGCGTACTCTTGCTGATAGTTCTTTTAAATGGAATGGTTTTGTCAAATAGTCGTCAGCGCCGGCATCAAGACCCGCTTCTTTGTCTTCGACGCCGCTTTTTGCGGTCAGCATCAAAATGGGAGTGGAACCACCGTCTTGACGGAATTGCTTACAAACTTCCATCCCATTGATTCCAGGAATCATCAAATCCAAAATGATCAGGTCGAATTTATAGATGCGCAGTTGATCGAGAGCATCCGGACCATTGTCGATTAATTCGACCAGGTGTTGTTCGCGCGTGAGCCAATCTCTAACGGGAATTGCTAGATCAGTTTCGTCTTCTACTACAAGTATTTTGGCCATCTTGATGTCGCTTTTATCTGCCGTATCGTTTGTATTACTAGTGTATTCCTTGTGGAAAGAACATTAGTACCATCTGTGAAAGTAAATTGAAAGTACCGACATTGTAAGGAGGATGTCAAAGGATTTGGTGCATGTTGTTAGCTTGGAAATTGCTGCCATTGAAAACGGGCTCTGTTCCTCATTCTTGAAGTGTAGCAAATGGCGATGAAAGTTTTTTGGAAAAGTTTTTGAGTAATTTGACTGTCACAAATACTCCACGGTTCCAGCAGTACTATCTAATTGTGGGCTGCGAGATGCAAGTCTCAAAAAAAGTCAGTCGAATCTAGTCATTAATAAGTCATTTCAAGGAGTTCTATCATGAAAAATATCAACACCAAAACATCTTCTTTGCTCATTGCTGGTGCCCTAATGCTCGCCACCGTAGTGCCTGCATTTGCTGCTCCTGCAGTTACCCCAGCTCCAGCTAAAGCTCCTGCTGTGACTTTGAAAAGCAATAAAGTATCTTCGTTGAAGAAGAAAACTCCAGTTGCTATGAAGAAATCAACCAATAAAGTAGCTTCGATCAAAAAAGCTAAGTAGTTGATTGTACGAAAGAGGCTAACTAAGCCTGGTAATACTAAAAGAATGCGGTCAGGATAACTTGACCGCATTCTTTTGAGAATTTAAAGTGATACCAGGTTTGGTGCTATCTTTTAACGCTTCCACTGTTCCTGGGGCATGTAGATAGGACGCCTTTCTCGTTGATTGTAATAGTTGTCCGGGGCCTGTGGACGACCGTATAAAGGCTGTTCGTTCGGCACAATTTGCAAGTCTGGCCGACCGTTATAGCCTTGTCCTACAGCCAGTCGTTCTTGATTGCGCGATTCTTCTCTAACGTCACGCCCCAATTCTCTTAAGGCTTCCTGATAATAGCGACCTTGCTGGTTGAATTCTCGATCGATGAGCGCGGCGTGATGCAGCTCTGCTTGCGCCAGGCGCTGGTCTTGTCCGCCGGAGCGCAGCAATTCGCCGGCTGCCGCTCGGGAATCTTCATGCATCCTGTCAATCTCAAAGCGAGGCAGGCAGTTTTGTCCACGGCCTTCAACTTGAAACCCTTGTGGTGGATTTTGGTAACCCGGTCTGTAGGCTTCTCTTAGGCCTTCGGCGACAACAGCTCCGACGGCACCGATGGCTGCTCCTTCGGCTATGCGGCCAAGGATATTTTCGCCGCCTCTTTGATTGTCGCCGTCTCTGTGATGTCCACCCATGTCAGTACTCCCTTGCCTAAGCCTTGTAGAGTCAGTATTAAAGATTTCTCAGGAGATGTCAATAACAATTAATGCCCCATGTCACGCAGGTGTTATTTACTTCAGAGACGCACGCCACCACCGTTTGTCATCACCTCTATCATCGATTGATTGAGGCGTGCTTTGCGGTTTAGGCAATTCTTTTATCCCTTTGACGATAATCGTGTCTCTGTCCCTAATACCTTGTACCACCGCCCAATATCCTGAAGCATAAAAACTGTTCATGATTAAGCGCTTGGCCATTTTGCTGCCGTTGTGGTCGAGCTTAAACCACATGCCGTCGCAAACGATGGCAAAACCTGTAAACCAGGCGTTTGTTCTGTTTGCATGAAAGCGAGGATAAATGGAGAGGAAGCTTTCAGACATGTACTTGTGGCTGATATTCTCGAGTGTATCCATATCCACCAACCAGCCTGTCCAGCTGCATAGCGGTCGATTTCTACTCAATCTGTCCGGTGATGTGTTTGGTCTGACTGCGTCTAATTTGTTCATAAATCTTCGTCCAAATACTTGATGCTGGGCTGATTTTTGTCTGTCTGCACATTCTACAAAATGAAAAAACAAAAGTACGTTTTTTTGCGTAGGGTTCCCATGAACTGGTTAAAATGAGAGACCGTCTTCATATCTCAGCTCAGCTTCAGATGTATTTCCCAGCCCAAGAGAGGAATCAAGTGTTTTTAGAATCAATGCGTGAGAAGGTTCGCGGTCAGGGCATGCGTATAGCCTGTCCAGAAGGCACGGAAGAACGCGTTGTTACTGCTGCGGCCCTGGTGCGCGATCAAGATTGGGGCAAGCCTGTTTTGATGGGAGAAAAATCAGCCATAGTAGCTGCCGCCAAAAAGGCGAATGTCGATCTTCAGGGCATTGAGCTGCATGACCCATTAGACGATTCGCAATTCGACAAATACGTCGAAACTTATTTTCAGCTTCGCAAACACAAGGGCGTCACCAAAGAACAGGCTCAAGAAAAAATCAGATTGCCGCATTATTTTGCCGCTTCGATGTTGCGAGCAAATGCCGTTGATGGCGTTGTTTGTGGACTCAATAGCGCTACCAAGCCTTTCATTCCGGCCTTTGAAATTATTCAGATGCAAGAAGGTTTCCGAAAAGTATCGTCCTTATTCGTACTTGAGTGGCCGGAGCGCTTTTTGTTTTTTGCGGATTGCGCTGTCAATAAAAATCCAGACTCTCAGGGTTTGGCCGATATTGCGCATGCTACAGCTCAAACAGTACGTACCTTTGGCTATGAACCACGTATTGCTTTTTTGTCGTTTTCAACTCACGGTAGTGCAAATGGTCCGGAAGTCGAGAAGGTTCAAGAAGCTTTCAAGATCTCGAAAAAAGAAGGACTCGACTGCGTTTTTGACGGTGAGATTCAATTTGATGCGGCTCTTTTGCCAGATGTCGCCAAACGCAAAACACCGGACAGCCCTTTTGCACAACAAGGCGCCAATGTTTTCATTTTTCCTGATTTAAACAGTGGCAATATCGCTTACAAAATTACTGAAAGACTGGGCAAGGCGCTTGCCACCGGCCCAATTTTGCAAGGACTGCGGCAACCAATCAATGACGTTTCACGAGGATGCACCGCCGAAGGCTTTGCCAATGTGATGGTTTTAACTGCAGCCCAGGCTTTATTCTTACGTTAAGTCCATACCAGAGAGTACAATTTTAGGAATCTCAAATAGCTACAACGGGAGGAACGCCAGTGGTTCAAACTTATTCAACAATGCTGCCGCTGGGCACAAAGGCGCCAGAGTTTGCCTTGCCTGATGTTGTCTCTGGGCAAACAATCGATCTCGCACGTTTTACTGGTAAACATGGCTTGCTGGTGATGTTTCTTTGCGCTCACTGTCCGTACGTCAAGCACATCAAAGAAGAATTGGCCAAACTGGGTCGTGATTATGCGCAGAAGAGCTTGGGTATTGTGGCGATTTCGGCCAATGATGCCGACACTTATAAAGATGATTCGCCTGAGAATTTGAAAAAATTTGCTCAAGAAATTGGCCTGAACTATCCCCTTTGCCATGACGAAAGCCAGGCTGTGGCTAGATCCTATACGGCAGCCTGCACTCCTGATTTTTTCCTTTTTGGTGCCGATCGATTGCTGGTTTATCGTGGTCAGTTAGATGATTCACGCCCGGGTAATGGAAAAGCCGTGACTGGTGCTGACTTGCGCAAAGCAATCGACGATTTGCTCAACAATCAACCTGTTTTTACAGAACAAAAACCAAGCGTCGGTTGCAATATAAAGTGGAAACCGGGTATGGAACCTAAGTACTGACTAATTGCGAGGCTGTTTATGCCAGTGAATAAAGTATATTCAGCCTTTGGTTTGATGCTGCTTGGCTCGGCATTGAGCCTTGCCTCTGTATTTGCTGCAGGCAACGCATTGCAAGATGCTATCACTGACTATAATCACGGTCAGTATGCAGTCGGGCTGAAGAAATTTTTGATTCTAGAAAAGCAAGCGTCGTCCAGTGCAATGGCTCATTACTATGCAGCTTTGTGTGAGCAAAATCTCAATCAGACGTCAGAGGCAAAGTCAGAGTATGAGTGGATTCTCGCCAATGGCAATGCCACTCTAAAAAACTACGCCCAAACAGGAATAGACAATCTTGGTCGGCGCTCTGCCTCTAATAGAGGAGGCTCATTTGCACCGGCGATTGCCCGCGCAGTTGCGCCGTCTGCACCAGTTGCGTCTGCTCCTTCTCGCGATGGCGGCGTGAAAAGAATACTGGAGTTCAGTACGAGCTGGTGTGGTGTCTGTAAAGCCGTTGCGCCAATTGTCGATGAAACAAAATCGAAATTGCCGGGCGTTCAATTCGATAATCTCGATGCTGAAGATTCGCAGAATGCTGCCCTCGTCGCCAAGTACCAAGTAACTGCTTATCCTACTTTCGTTTTTCTTGATCGCTCTGGCAACACTCTTTTGCGTAAAGTCGGCGGACCGCGTAATGCAGACGGTTTCATTAGGACGATTCAGGCTTTTGGTCAATAGTGTCTTCGCTTTTCGAGAACCAGGCAGTAGCAAATGGCCAGAGAATTAGCGACTGTCTGCGGAAGAAATTTAAATGATCGATTGTCTTTAAATCGAATTTTTCGGGCTGCAGAGTCAGATGTTCGATTTTTGCATGCGGTAACAAGCGCATAAAATCTGCTACATTAAATTGGGTGGCGATTTGATCGTCGGATGGCGTCACAACAAGCGTTGGCAAGGTGACTTCATTATAAAAGTGTGAGGCTATTTCTTTGCCAAATGAGTTTTCGACATAGCCTCGATTGAGGCACCACTTTGCCCATTGTTGCACTACTCCGACTGGTAAATCTTCGCCCAGTCCAATTTTTTTTCCCGGCACATAACCAAATAAAAGCGTGCAAACAGGTTCGTAGATCTTGAACAGAAACAGCGCTTTGATTTTGCTTGAGTGTGTGAGTCCCGGGACGTAGCCTGAAGAACAACTAACTAGAAAAGCCGATTGCAGCTTGCCAAAATTTGGCCACAAACCAATGAATTGTCCACCGGCGCTGTGACCAACAAGATGGAGTGGCACATCAGGATGTCTGTCAATCAGCCAGTTCAGGCAGGCAGGCGTATCTGACTGTCCCCAGTCGATTAGTGTGGCCTGAAAATTCTTCAAGCCACCCGGTGGTCTGGAATCGCCTACTCCTCGATAGTCGAAAGTCAGAACTGCGCAATCGTGAGCAGCCAGATATTTTGCGAAATTAGCATAGAAGCGCTGAGGTACTGCGGTGGCGCCAGCTATCATGATGGCGCGCTTGGCGGACTTTTTGGGGTTTATAAAATAAGTGGCGCCGAGTTTGATTGCATCATCTGTGATGATCTCCAGCTTCGTCGTCTGGATTGTTTCGCTTGACTCGCTTTCTGGATTGTCGAATTCGGTCATTTAGCCCAGGATTCTTTGTTCTTTGCAGCCTGCTTGCAATGTACCCGCCCAATCTCTAATTTCAGAGCTTGATCACAAGTTGTATATTATGAGAGGAAAAAGCTAGCCTGGAGTTTGGTGATGATAAGAAAGTGCGTAGATTCGAGCATTATTGCGGCCAGTTTTTTCCTGGTTGCTATGCCTCTAGCGATCGCTGCATCGACGGCTCAAGAGGCAATGGCTGAGTACAACAGTGGGCACTACCCAGCAGCGCTTAGCCAATTTGTGGCTCTCGAAAAGCAATATCCGACTAACGCTATGGTGCACTATTACACTGGTCTGTGCCGCCAGGCAATGGGACAAATTAGCGAAGCTAGAACTGAATATCAGTGGGTCTCCAGTCATGACCAGGGCAAGCTCAAGCAATATGCAACCTCGGGTCTAGCCAATCTCGACAAATTAGGAAGTCACAGCGACAGCCCCGCGAGCGCTGATAGTGCGGGGGCAGCTGATACAACCAAAGGTACAGCTTCTGCTAAAGCCGGTTCCAAGGCAGATTCTGATGGTCCCGATCTGAGCAACCTCGACCCTAATATGTCGCCCAAAGTGCAACAGGCGCTGGAAATGGCCAAAAAAGCCGGTGTGAGAATTGGCAAAGATGGCAAAGTTGCCAGTGCGAAAGACACCGCAACGCCAGCGCCAGTCGCTGCAGCAGGTGCCGGCTCGGCTGCAGCTGCAACAGCAGCAGGTGCCGCAACGACAGCTCCCAAGGTTGTCAAAAAATCTAAAGTCAAAAAAATTCTTGAGTTCTGTGTTGCTAATGATCGCAGTTGTATCAATTTTGAGGACACTTTCAACAGCACGCAAAAACAATTCAATGACATTCAGTTTGTAAAAATGAATTGTGATGATGGTGCAAATGCCACTACGGCAGCCAAGTACAACGTTAGTGCCTATCCAACGCTTGTCTATCTCGATGATAAAGACAAAGTTTTAGGTAACGAACTCGGTGCGCCAAACGGCGACGCCTTCGCCGAGAAGATCAAATCCCTTAACGATGCTCGTTAACCTGACCGGTTTTAACGTGCTTCGTTCGGGCTAGAGTGTGCAGCATCAAGGCACACTCAATTTCTTCGCCATTGCGTACTACTGAAACTGTCGCTTCGGCGATTATCAGCATCCGTCCGTCTTTAATTACATGTCCACGGGCAATCATCAAATCGCCTCGAGCTGGTGCTAAGAAATTTACTTTGAATTCGGCAGACAAACATTCTTCTTCTTCAGCGCAGACAGTGTAGCTGGCGAATCCAGAAGCGGTATCTGCAATCGTTGCGACCATTCCGCCATGAAAAAAGCCATGTTGCTGAGCGGCTGCTTGACTAAATGGCAGGTGCACTTCGACAAAACCTGCTTCGACTTTTATGAGCTTGCCACCAAGCGCATTGATAACGCCGTTGTGAGTAAAACTATGCCGTACCTTCGCTTCGAAATTCGGATCCGGAGTTTTGATCTGGCGAGTACGCATAACGTTGAATGTTGTCAAAATGGCAGGCTCCCAAAAATGCTCGACCACCTATTGTATACGTTATTGGTTTTTGATTGCTTTTTGGCAGTGTCAGTGAATATACGGAATGGCGACAGTAAACCGAGAGCCTTTGCCCAGTTCGCTTTCCACTTTGACGGTCCCTTTGTGGGATTCGACGATAGCTTTGACAATTGATAGACCAAGACCCGAGCCGCCAGCTGCGCGCGAGCGAGATTTGTCGACACGATAAAAACGCTCGAAGATATGGTTGAGGCTGTCTTGGGGCATGCCAATGCCTGTGTCCTGGATGACGAAAGCAATATTGTCATCCTGAGCGGCAACAGATACTGTCACCGATCCTCCGGTTTCTGTATAACGAATAGCGTTGTTTAGCAAATTTGAGAGCATTCTCGACAGAGATTCATTATGACCGAGCAATTTCAGCGATGGCACTGGGTCACAGACCAGGTTAATACGTTTTTGTTTGGCTAATTCCTGAAATTCTTGCACCAATGGCACCACCATTTCATTTACTTGTAGCGGTACTTTGGGCGATACCAACTCTGGGCTTTCCATACGGGCTAGTGTCATTAAATTACCCGCTAAATCCTTCATTCGCGCACTGGCTCTGGCGATTACTTCGAGTATTTCGCTTGGGTCTTCTTCGTCTCGTCGCATCTCTTCAACAGTTTGTAAGCTCGCCTCAATAACGGTAATTGGTGTGTTCAATTCATGGCCAGCGTCCGCCACGAAACGCCTGAGCATCAACAAAGTGTTTTCCACTGGTTGTACTGCTTTGCCAGAAAAAACATAACCGAAAAAACCCAGTATCAGTGCACTAAACGGCGCTAACAGAAGTACTTCGAGAATGAAATTTTTTATTACTTCATCTTCGTGCTTGGTCGAAACTTGAATCTGTAAGTAACCGACCTGTTTTTTTTGTCCGTTTGCGTTATGCAGACATATTGGACGATACTCGGAGCGAACGGCTATGACACTATCTCCGGTGCCGCTGTGTAACGTACCGGCTTTCAATTCTGCAACGCCAGGTGCGCCATAATGCTCGAGCATGGCGCCTTTAGTAGTGAACAATTGAATCGTAGGCAAGAATTTCAGATTCGCGCTTTGAGCGTTTGTCGACCAGGTTTTTAAAGTTGGTTCGTCATCGATAATTTCAACTGACGGCCGAATTTCTGGTAACAGTCTGCGCAACTCATCGTCAGTTGCTGTGGTCAAGGCCGCCGACAAAACGAAGATGCCAAATATTGCTCCTGCTCCATACAGCAAAAGAGACAGTGCGACGAACCATATTGTTAATCGCCAGCGAAGACTTTCTAACATCAGTCAATCTCTATTTTGTAGCCAATGCCGTATACAGTGGCGATGATAGACACTTCGCCAGGTGTGTCCAGTTTTTTGCGCAATCTCTTGATGTGTCCGCGGACAGTATCGAGAAGTGCTGGCGTATCGGATTCCCAGACTGATGAGAGAAGCTCTTCAGCGCTGAAGACATGATTGGGATGCCTGACCAGAAACTCAAGCAGTCTGAATTCTTTTGGCAGCAAATGAACTTCGACGCCAGCTTTTGTGACCGAGAATTCATTAACGTCAATGACGATATCGCGAAATTGTAAAGTCACATTTGGTTGATTCGAGCCGCGACGAACCAGGGCTCGCACTCGGGCGGACAATTCCTTTAAATGGAAAGGCTTGGTCAGATAGTCGTCGGCTCCGGCGTCGAGCCCTGCTTCTTTGTCTTCGACTGTATCCTTGGCCGTGAGCATGAGAATGGGTGTTTTACCGAGAGCTTGACGGTAGCGTCTGCACACTTCCATCCCAGACAACTCAGGCAGCATGAGATCAAGGATGACCACATCGAAGCGATTTACTTGCAGATGAGTAAGCGCGTCTATTCCGCTTTCGGCAACTTCAACTAGATGGTGTTCGCGCTCGAGCCAGTTGCGAACCAGCTTCGCCAGATCGGCTTCATCTTCAACTATCAGTATTTTTGCCATGTCGAGAAAATCTCATCGCCAAGTAATATATTCACCGCTTGTGAGCGCCTGGTCAATGGGGACGTTCATTTCGATTACTATTCGATTACTTTTGCGATAGGTTTATCGACATATTAAGGTGGTCAACTGGCTTTCGAAGTCAATTTGCGAGCGGCTAATGGGTGGGCAGACATTGGCTTGTGCAGGTCCAATCCAATGATGTGTACGGGTGTCCCTGCCTTTGTGCGTTCTCTTTCAAACTGGTGGAAATGCTCCATTACAGAGTGATCGATCAATTTCACTTTGCTCAGATCGATTGTGATGGCTTTGCCGGCCGGTAATTTGTCCAGCACTCTTTTGATCGAGAAGTAATTGGAGAAGATGGCTGCTCCTTCGATTGTGACTAGGGAAGCATCAGGAGTGTCTGCGACGGTAGTTTTGGCGACGAGCAAATTCGGTCCCACCGGTGCGCCGTTGACGAAGTGAAGAATGAATTTAGCGGCAATGCCGATACCCACTCCAACGAGGAGGTCAGTGGCCAGGACGCCAACAATAGTGATTACGAACAGGGCCAGTTGTTCTTTGCCAATCAGGAAAGTGTCTTTGAACGATTTTGGCGACGCCAGTCTATAACCGGTCACAATCAGCAGAGCAGCAAGGGCCGCCTGGGGAATTTGATCGATAAAGGCAGCGCCGAAAGCGACAAAGATTAAGATGAACAATCCGTGAAAAAAATTGGACCAGCGAGTTTTGGCACCATTTGCCACGTTCGCTGTGCTTCTGACGATTTCAGCAATCATCGGCAGTCCGCCAATCATTCCTGATATGGCCGAACCCAGACCGACAGCAGCCATGTCTCGACTGAGATTGGAGGTGCGTTTATAGGGATCTAGTTTATCAACAGCAGCGCAACTGAGAAGTGTCTCGATGCCCTGGATTAAAACGATTGTGAGAATTGAATACCAAAACGCGCCGCTGGCAATTTTGCTCCAGTTGGGCGAGGTCAATCCATCGAGAATGCTTGGTGGCAACACGACCAGATATTTCTTAGGATCGATGGCAAAGGAGTGGCCGTGAACGAGGTAGCTGTGCGGATGCTGCAAATCGAAATAAATTCCAAGCGCTACACCTACTGCTACGACAACGAGAGGTGCCGGGATTTTTTTGATCAGAGCGTTCTTATTGAGATTGAAAAAGATCAATATGCACAGACTGACAACGCCAATGATTGTAATTTCTGGATTGAGATTGGCGATCATGTCTGGAATTTTTGAATATATGACAAGCGGTTCTTTGCCCGGAGAAGGCACGCCGAGAAAAGGCGGAATCATTTTGGCGATGATAATGAAACCAATGGCCGCAAGCATGCCATGTACAACGGTGGTGGGAAAGAAGACGCCAAGCGCACCGGCACGCAAAAGACCAAGCACAAACAAAATGACGCCGGAGATGACTATTGCACCAAGAGTGCAGTGATAACCTTCTGAACCGCCACCAAGATTGTTGACGCAATTGACAATGACTACAATCAATCCAGCGGCTGGACCGTTAATTGTGACGAATGACCCACTTGTCTGAGAGACGACGATACCGCCGACGATGGCAGCAAATAACCCGGCCATAGGAGGAAAGCCGGAAGCGATAGCGATACCAAGACTTAGCGGAAGCGCAATAAGGAATAAAATAAAGCCGGACAGCACGTCGGAGCGCCAGTTTTCAACCAAACCAGGAATTCTATCTTTAGGTAAAACTTCGTGATTGGTCGGGGCTTGGGTTGCTTCGGTCATTTTATATTGCTCGATTTTCTATCTGGGAAAAATTAGTTTAGCCTCTTTAAGACCTCCTCGTGAGTAAATCGAGTGTCGTCTCTTTACTACAATACAACTGCGCGCACTTGTAAATACAAGGTAGAGCGAAGACTTGACGAGGTTGTGATCGAGGTTGCCAACTATTGCTGTGAGCCACTTTTGCCCATATGACAATTCCGTTAGTTACAATTTATCACCAATCAGGTATCGCCTTTAGTGCCAAAACGCGAGACAATATCGTCTGTGTTCGATCTGCACGAGTTCATCGATCACGCTATAGTCACATTCAATTGCTAGCCTACGGAGGGCTGGCAAAGCTGAGTAGATGTCATGAGTGTATGTTTTCGGCTCTTGATCTGGCGACGATGACTTAATCACACGGGTAGTTAAAGTGAGAATTATTGAGTCCCGCACGAAGGTTCTAGGGATATTGCTTGCTTCGACAATGGTCATGCAGAGCAATGCTGTTGTTTTTGCTGCTTCTAACGATCTTCCGTCACTCGAGATGTCGCCCAGTAGCCTTTTAGCTGCCGCGAATATAGCTTCACCAAGCATTCCCTTGTCATCGAATGCTCCAGAAAGTTTACCAACCGATGCGGTATCAATTCCGGTGCCTCGCGACATTCAACCTCAGAAGCTAGCTTCTGATGAGACACTGGCATCCGCTTCGCTGCCATTGGGCAATACGAGCGATGCTAAACCTGCCTTAACAGCGACGATTACATCTGACCCCAATGAAGCGATGCGCCGCATCGATGAATTGACTCGTCAGATCTTGTTGAAAGAAATTGAGCTGGAGCGCTTTAACCTACACTATAAGCTTGAAGTCGCCAAGCAAGGACGCTGGAAAGGCTGGCGTTACGGTGGTTTGCAGATTGTCAACAACTCTCTCAACATGGCAGGTGGTATCGTCGGTACCGCGGAGCGAGGCAGCCACTTGGAGAATGGTAAAATTCATACATCCGTTCAGGAGAACGCGTGTACTCTCTCGCAAGTCGGTGCCTGGATTGGGGCTGGTGCTGCTCTTGTCGAACTTGGTATTAATGAATATCATGAACTCGAAGCGCATAAACACGGATTCTCGCCGCATGCATCCAGAGAGAAAGTAAATGGTTTGAGAGCAGATATTGACACGATGCTTGCTGAACGCACGGCGCTAACCGCTGTTGAAGCAGGGTCTTCTAGTCTTAATGCCCACTCTACCGTTGACGCTGCCGAAGGCAAAGTGCTTGCTGATTTGCGCGATCAGGGCTTGCTTGAATTCGAGCGTTTTCACATCAGCGCTCGCAAGCTTCTCGCATTTCAACAAAGTCAGTATTGTTTCGATTTCTGCAAATACACACTGAACGCTCTTGGTTCTGAATTTGCCTTCCTGTCGCTGCATAAGCATCGTCGTACGTGGAATGGTAAAGCCGGCGTGATGTATTTGACCGCTGGTGGCATCACCATGTTTGGACCTATCGTTTCTCGCTATATTGCTAAAGGCGTAGGCGAGGCACATAGACATTACGTTCATGGTTCTGTTGCCGAAGCCGAAGGTGCTGAAGTAGCAACACTCGAGAAAGACCAGGCGATGCTTACTCAATTGGTACGTGGTAACACCGTCGCTCCCGACACTGTCCGGGCGCCATTGGATAGAGCAGCGTTGTATGCTGATCAAAGCAAAACGTTCCAGGACGAATTGGGAAGTGCCAGCAAAACCCGCAATAAGGCTAAGTTAGCTGCCACGCAAAATATCGGTGCTGGCTTGTATGTGGGTGCCAGCAAAGTTGCTCAAGGTGTTGAATTTTCCGTCGTTGGCTTCAACAGCAACTACTATTCACAGACTGCACGCGCTACCAGGGTAACCAACTACCACTTATTTTCTGCTTCAATAATTGGATTGCAGGCATCGGCCTTTTCTATTTTGGATACTTTGCGCATTAACGTTCAGGGTGAAATCAATCGTCGTAAGCTCGTTAAATCCGGGATGTTGCCGCAACAGCTAATTGCGAGTCGCCTGGCCCAACTTGATGCAATGGAAAAGAGAGTTAGAGCCATTCCTTAAAGAGGGTGCCGTATTATCGCTACTGTCTCTACCGGGAGATCTAAGACACCTTAAGGTATGATGTTCGGATTCGATGACTTTGCTCATGTAGCCTCGTTCTTGTTGGTTAGCGCATTTTCCTTGTGGGCTGTTGGAGCCCTAGCTGCTCTAACCAGTGGTGAGAAGGCCAGCGACAAATTATTCAGCACCATATTCGGTGTGGGTAGTACGTTGTTGACAATAGGGGTGATGGTTGTCTGGCCGATTGTCTCAGCGGGTCAGAAGTTGGAATGGGTCGCCAAGGAGCCAATTTATTTGGGCTTGGCGCCCTTTGCTAATCACTTAGATACTCTTTCTGCTTTGTTTCTGTTGTTGCTGGGCGTAGTTGGTATCGCTATTGCTTTTTTCTCGCCAGGCTATCTGCACCACTTGCAGGGGCGAGTGAACAAGGGGCTCTACTGGGCTTGTCTTTTTCTATTCGCTCTAGGTATGGGGCAGGTCATTCTTGCCGCTAATGCATTGACCTTCCTGGTTTTCTGGGAAGTGATGTCGCTCAGTTCAGTAGCGCTCGTCGCTTCAGATCCAATCAAACATCGCGCTCAACGCTCCGCTCTGATTTATCTCGGGGCAACGCGTGTAGCAACTGCTTTTCTTACGGCCGGTTTTGTCTGGTTGCACTATTTGACCAATAGCTGGAGTTTTTCAGATTGGACTTTGACGTCTATACCGATGGTTCCAGTATTGATTATCTTTATTGGTCTTGCCATTAAGGCTGGTTGTTTTCCATTCCATATCTGGCTGCCATACGCTCACCCTGAGGCTCCATCGCCTGTGTCGGCTTTAATGAGCGGCGTGATGGTCAAGGTGGCTATTTACGGCATGATCAGATTGCTGGTCATGAATGACTGCAATAGCCTATTCATCGGCTATTGTGCCCTCGTGGTGGGTGTGATTTCCGCTGTCTGGGGCGTACTATTCGGCTTGATGGAACACGATCTAAAAAGACTGCTCGCTTACAGTACAGTCGAAAACGTCGGTTTGATCGTGACCGGAATCGGCCTGACTTTATTGTGTAATTGCACTGCTCATCCAGTTATTGCTGCCTACGCATTGACTGGCGTTCTATTTCATGTCATAAATCATGGTCTTTTCAAATCGCTACTGTTTCTTGGTGCCGGTGCCGTAGATACTCAAGCTCACACGAGAGATCTGACGTTTCTTGGTGGTCTGGCTAAGAGCATGCCATGGACGATGACCTGCTTTTTTGTTGGTAGTGTGGCTATTTGTGCACTACCGCCTCTCAATGGTTTTGCCAGCAAATGGCTGCTCTATCAGTCTTTCTTTCAACTCTCTTTTCATGCTGATTCCATTGTTGACAGAGGTATGGCTCTTACAATCGTCGGTGTGATGTCAGTGGTTGGTGCTCTGTCACTTGCTACATTTGCAAAGGCAGTTGGCATTGGTTTTCTGGGAAGACCGCGTTCTGAATCCGCAGTAAATGCTGTGGAAGCGACTCAGGGTATGGTTTTTGCTCAAATGTTTCTGGCTGTGATGTGTATTTTGCTAGGGGTGTGGGTATCGCCTGTGCTGCATCAATTTGCTCCGGTTTGTCAGGATGCATTGAGATATCCCATCGATCCAGCAGTGCTCTTCACGATTCCGCAGATGGTACTGGCCATAGTTGGTCTCGTTACTGTGTTCCTGACCTATTCTGTCGTTTTTGGTAGTTCGCATGGGTTGCGCGAGTACATCACCTGGGATTGCGGTTTTGGCGATTTGCCTGCGCGTGCCGAAGAGACTGGCTCCAGCTTCTCGCAGCCAATTGGTCGTATTTTTGGACCATTGCTTCAATATAAAATGACCACCGAAATCAAAGGGCGCGACAGACGTCACTTTCCTGAGTGGATCAAAGTAGAAGTGCAGATGCTCCCCGCCCTTGAATTTTATGTCTACAATCCGCTTATTGCGGGTCTGCAGTGGTTCGCAAAGTTGCTCGTAAAACTGCAAACAGCAAGCATTCACATTCACTTGCTGTATGTTTTCATGACGATGCTCATTCTGGTTTGTGTGGGGATATCGCTGTGACGCACGACGTTCTCATCCTCAATGGCTGCAAATGGATAGCTTTTATCATCGTTCTTTTTCTGTCGCCGCCAATATTGCTCGGTCTGGTGCGTAAGACAAAAGCGCGCATGCAAGGACGTGTTGGAGCAAGAGTTACTCAGCCTCTTCATGACTTGCTGAAGATGCTTAAGAAAGGTGAGACTTTAAGTTCGGTCACAAGCTGGATTTTTCGTTCAACTGCAGTAATCAATTTTGCGGTCCTATTATTGATTGCCGTTTTGACACCATGGCTCTCTTTTAAACCACAAATATTCGAGCATGAAGTCCCTTATTATGCGACTTCGCGAGCCAAGTCTTCGGTTTTAAAACTGAACGAGGCTAAGGTCGGTCAATCGAAAGATTTGCCGGTTGTAGACGGACTCAGCGTGAAAAAAGATCTTGCGCTTTCTAAGGATGCAGAACTTCCAGCTCCAACCAGCGTTTCGTTTTTTGATGTCAGCACAACGGGCTCCGACATTTTCCTGATCATCTATATGTTTGCCCTGGCCAGGCTGTTCACAGTTCTTGCGGCCCTTGACGCCGGTTCGGTCTTCGGCGGTTTTGGTGCCAGTCGGGAAGTGACTCTAGCATTATTGGTTGAACCGGCTATTGTTCTTGCTTTTGCCAGTCTCGGCTGTGCTGCGCACACCAGTGATTTGAATCTTGTCTTTAGCTGGGCTGCTAACAATCCTATTATGGATCTGGCTCCGCTTTGGTTCATCGCTGGCTTCGCTCTATTTTTGGCCTCTCTGGTTGAATTGTCCAGAATGCCAGTTGATGATCCAACGACTCACCTCGAATTGACTATGGTACATGAAGCCATGATCCTCGAAAATTCAGGTCGAAATCTTGCCCTTGTAGAATTCACCCATGTTCTTAAAATGGCTGTATTGCTTGGTTTGACCGGGCAGTGCTTTCTGCATGGTTTTTATGCTCTTTTCAAATTCGATCACTGGATGGTGGCATTATTTAGCCTGCTCTCGCTTGGTCTTCTGTCGATTTTAATTGGTGTGATTGAAAGCGCGACTGTTAAATTGCGCTGGACCAAGATACCTGAGTTCATCGCTTATTCGGTCGCAATGAGCCTTTTGTGCGTTTTTATAGCCATTGGAGTAAGACGCTAAATGTCATTAGATATATATGAAATCCTGGCGTTGAGTGCGGCTGTAGTGGCCATACTGATGCTCGGTACGTCGCATTTACGTTTGAACTTATGGTTTTATGGCATTCACACTGTGATTGTTGCGCTAGAAGCCTGGTGGATTGGCGGTCTGGCTGGACACACAGACGAATTGTTCTTGCCCAATATTTTTGCCGCACTCGGTTTGGCTTTGCCACAGCACGCTGTCGAAGCGGTTTTCTTTGGTCTTTTTAAAGGCATTAGCGTGCCGATTTTCTTAAGTTGGATCGTCAATAAAGTCAAAGTCGAACACGATACAGGAACCATGCTGCCATCGGCGTTGAGTATGCACCTGGCTATCATTTTGCTGGGCGTGAGTTATTTATTGGCGGCGCAATTGCCTGGGTTGTCCAATGACGCTGATACCAGAGTTGGTGCCATGGCTGGTATGTCACTGGTGTTCAGTGGGATGCTGTTGATGTTAACCAGACGACTGGCGATTAGCCAGATCATCGGCTTTTTAGTAATGGAAAACGGCATTTATTTGTTTGCTCTCACTCAGACTTACGGCATGCCGATGATTGTCGAGATGGGTGTTCTGCTGGATGTTCTCGTTGGTGTGATGATTACAGGTTTGCTTCTGTTCAACATCAAGAAGAGCTTCGAGCATATTGACGTGAGTCAGCTCACTGACTTAAGGGATTAACCACTGAAACGGAATAGAAGTGACTTAAAGTGAAAGAACTGCTCATACTAGCTGCTATACCGATATTTCTGATCTATTTCAGTCTGGCTGTGCCAAAGATTAGCTTGACCAGAAAAGTAACGCCAGTGTTGCACTGGGTTCAATTGGGGCTGGTTATCTGGATGACCTGGTCTGTTCTTACTGGTCAGGAACTCAGAATCACTATTGCGCCTGGTCTTGCTCTAGATCGAATCGGTGCTTATTTTGTCGTTTTAACTACAGCTATTATGGCGAGCTGTGTAACCCATGCAGATTATTTTTTCGAGCAGGAAAAGATCCCCGTCGACGAACCGTGGTGGCATGCGCGTGTTTTTTATGCTTGCATCAATTTGTTCCTATTTGCTATGACCTTTGTCTTTCTCTGCGATAACCTCGGTTATATGTGGATCGGCATAGAAACAACGACCCTGGCATCCGCTCCTCTGGTATTTTATGACCGTACCAAAAATGCAATGGAAGCCAGCTGGAAGTATTTGATTATTTGTTCCGTTGGTATCGCTTTTGCCCTGCTTGGTACTGTCTTTATCTTTGCTGCCAGTCAACATGGTGGCATCGGCAATGGCACACTTACTATCAGTGAATTGGTTCTACGCGCTCCGGCTCTGAGCTTTCCTCTTTTGCGTCTTGGTTTCATTTTCTGTCTGATCGGCTATGGCACTAAAGCCGGCATCTTTCCGTTACACAGTTGGCTGCCCGACGCTTACTCGGAAGCTCCAGCCCCTGCTTCGGCAATGCTTTCTGCGGCTCTTGTGAATTGCGCTCTGTTTGGTATCTGGCGGGTGGTTCAGATTACTCAGGCTACCAATTCTCACTCGGTTACCTTTGAATTGGTGGCTGCACTCGGCACTATCACTGTAGTTGCTGCCAGTCTGTTTCTCGTTCGTCAGCATAGCTTCAAGAGGCTATGGGCTTACTCCAGTATCGAGAATGTCGGCTTGATGCTCGTCGCCATAGGGCTAGGTTCAGGCGGTTTGTTTTTGCTGCAGGCGATTAATCATAGTCTTGCCAAAGCGGCAGTGTTCATGCTTAGCGGCAATATCATCCAAGCTTCCGGCACGAAAAAATTGCATGGTCTGCATGGCATCATTAAATCCAGTCCAATGTGGGGTGGCTTGCTTGCCCTGGCTACATTTGCCATCACGGGCTCGCCGCCATTCGGTTCTTTCTTGAGTGAAATTTCCATCCTTACAGCTAGCGCCAATACGAATCACTGGATACTGGCTATGTTTCTTGTCTTTGCCATTGCCTTGAGTTTTGTCGCCATTTGTACTCACGTTGGTGGTGTTCTATTTGGTGCCCCAAAAGCAGACTTTAACGCTGTACAGCCGCTGCGCGCAAGTATCGTCCCAGCTGCGTTAATTTGTGGCGCTCTCGTTTTGGGCACAGTCGTTCACGTCGATTTCTGGATGAAACTAAGATGAAACTGGAAAAGAAAATCGTTGAAATTGGCAATTTGTCTCACTCTATTCGTTCCTGGATGGAAGGCGGCAATGCTCGCCGACTTGGGCTCATCACATCAATTGATGGTGGGCAGCTTTCGACGCTGGTGCTCGATCCGCAAAAAGGGGCCGTTGAATACTGGGAATCAGCGCTGACTGCTGATAGCTATCGAGCTCTCACGTTGATGGTGCCTCAAGCTCACTGGCATGAACGCGTGCTGTGGGATATGTTCGGCATCACGCCTGAAGGTCATCCTCGCATGAAGCACGTGCTTTTGCACGATGTTTATCCACCAGACTTTTTTCCCTTGCGCAAAGTACCCTTCTTTGATTCTAAAGGATTTAGCAAAGATAGAGGTTTTAAATTCCTTGAAGTGCGCGGCGAGGGCGTTTACGAAATTCCCGTGGGGCCAATTCATGCAGGCGTGATTGAGCCAGGGCATTTTCGCTTTAGCTGTTTCGGCGAGACAATTTTAAATCTTGAGCTGAAGCTCGGTTACGTTCATCGTGGCGTTGAAAAAAGACTGACCGAATTGCCATGGCAAAAAGCGCGCTTTCTCGTTGAAGCGGCAGCCAGCGACACAGCGGCCGCGAATGCTCTCGCTCATGCTGTTGCCCTCGAATCTATTATGGGTATCGAGCCCACCGCTACCGCTCAGCACTTTCGCACTCTGGCCTTGGAGATGGAACGACTGGCTATGCACATTATCGATCTCGCCGGTATGGGCACAGATACCGGTTTCCTTGGCTTTGCACAAAATATGAGCCGTCTGCGCGGAAAGGCTCTGGGACTTGCTCACAATCTTTCTGGTAGTCGCTTTTTGCGAGCATTTATTATGCCTGGCGGCGTGCGGAAAGTTGATACTGGCATACTTGCGAAGATCAAGAAAAACGCCCGTGAGTTAAAAGCGGAATTGAAACCGCTGATTGAGTTTCTGTATGAAAGTCAAATTGCTCGTGAAAGAATGGAGATTGCCTCAGTCTCTCGCTCTCTCGCTAATGAATTTGGCATGGTTGGAATCGTCGCGCGTGCTTGCGGTATCGACTATGACTGTCGCCAATCATTTCCGCATGGCACTTATCCTAGTTTTGCTCCACCTGTGACAGTGGGTCTTAAGGGCGATATTTATTCACGCGCTCAGGTGCGCACTGGCGAAATTTTTAGCAGTCTCGATGTTATTGATGCTGTTCTGGAGAATATTCCAGATGGTCCAACTATGGTGTCAGTACCAGACCAATTGCCTGCAGATACTTATGGTGTGGGTATCGTCGAAGCTTTCAGAGGTGAGTTGATTCACTTTGTGGCCACTGGTGCTGATGGCAAAATCGTCCGTTACAACATCAATGACCCCAGCCATAATAATTGGACAGCTGTCTCTATCGCTATTCGCGATAATCTCATCGCTGATTTCCCTTTATGCAATAAGAGTCTGGCTCTTTCATACAGCGGCAATGATCTTTAAATGTAAAAAAAGGATGCTTTAAAAAGAAACTTTAAAACGCGCTTTCCACAAATGTCTACACGAGAAAAATGCTAAAACTGCTCAACTACCTTCTATCAACTGGCATTCAAACCATCATTGATCCGTGTCCCACGCCAGATAACGAATGGCGCGGAATGCCCGCCTTAACTGATAGCCCGTGTGGATCTGGTTGCAACGCTTGTGTTGAAGTTTGCCCAACTGGGGCCATCAGTGTTTTTGATGAAGGCGGCAAAGCCGATGTGGCTCTTGATTTAGGAGCGTGCATACAGTGTGGTTTGTGCATTGACATGTGCCCAACGGGAACGATTGTCGAGAATAAGACTTTTAGAGTGGCGACTAATTCGCGTGAAGATCTGGTTTTGACGACAAGCGCTGCTCGGGCCGAAAAAGTGGAAGCCGTTCTTGGCAAAATTACCCCCCCTCGAAAGGTGGTCGTTGCAGACGGCGAACTTGATACAGGCAAAAATCTTTTCACCGAATCACTGCACGCACGAGTGGTGTCGACCGGCTGTTCGGCGTGTGACGCCGAAATCGGCGCGTCAGGCAACCCTGTTTTCGACCTTGAACGATTTGGTGTGCATATCGTTGCTTCCCCGCGTTTTGCCGACGCGTTGTTTGTAACCGGTCCAGTGGGCAAAGCAATGCAGAATCCTCTAGTGCGATGCTACGGAGCCATGGCCGAGCCGCGAGTTGTTGTTGCTGTTGGCACATGCGCCATCTCTGGCGGTATGCATAAAGGTGGTTATGCAGACGCAAACGGTGCGAACGCCATTTTGCCAGTCAACATTTTCATTCCTGGTTGCCCTCCTCATCCATGGAGTATCGTGCACGGTGTTCGGGTGGCAATGGGTAAAATGGAACCATACAAGCCTCAGATACTGCCAGGCAATAAATAGTGTTTCCAGGAGTTGGCGTTTTATGCTAAGTCAACATAGCGTTATACAACGACTTCTCTTGATTGTTTTCATTTCTTTCCTGTCGGTTTTGACGCCACGAATAAGCTTCGCTGCTAGTGCTGTCTATCAGAGTGCGCAAAAGGAATTTGTGCTTGGTAATTACGATAAAGTCGTAACTTTACTGAAGGGCAAAACCGATATTGATTCAATCATTTTGGTCAGTCGGGCCGGGCACCTGATCGATGATGCTGATGATAAGCCGCTTGTGGCGTTGTTAGGGAAAGAACCAAATAACGAAAAAGCACTGACAGCGATGGCTTTTATCGAAGAAGAAAGTCGTCATTATCGTGAAGCCCAACAAACATTGGACCATATTTTCAGAACGTCGCACCAGAATGCGCAGGCCATTGCGGTGCTTGCATTATGCAAAGTTCGCCAAGGTGGTGAAGAAGCAGGAATGAAAATTCTCGCTGACGCACTGAAATTAGGCGATAAAGATCCTATCGTTCTGGAGCTGGCTGAAGGCGCTTATGACTGCGTTTTTGACTCTGTCCAGACAGAAAAAACATGCGATCGTTTAATAGCCTTGCAGCCACGCAATGCCCATTACTGGTGGCTGAAAGGGCGCTTCCTAGAACGTGCTGGAAAGACAGACAAAGCCCTCGAGTGCTATTCGAAGGCAATTAGTGTTAATCCACGATTTGATTTTGCTTACAATAGTCGGGCAAAAATCTATTTCGAGCGCAAGGATTATCACAAAGTTGTTAGTGACGCGTCTGCATGTATTGCTACACCCATGTGTAAGGGAGAGGTGTATGACGCCTTGAACTTGAGAGCGACTGCTAATGGGATTCTCGGCAAACATGCCGAAGCCATTGCCGACCTCAAAGAATATTTGAGACTGACTGATTCAGCGCATCATCCTGAATTCATTAAACAGGATGAGGCTTATTTGAAAATGGGTTTTGAATATATTGCGCTCGGCAAATATACCGAAGCTGAAAATGTACTTGTTATATTGCGGAAGTTGAATCGACGCACCAGTGAAGTGCTGGAGCAGGAAGCAGTGATCCAGGAGCGGTTGGGGCACAAAGAGGCAGCAATCAAACTGTACGAAAAGTTGATCAAAGAGGAGGGCAACAATCCAAGCTGGGTCGCAGCTCTCAAGAAGCTCAAAGGCAAATAATTCAGTCGCCCATGCCTGGTGAAGCGATTCTGTAGCCAAGCTGAGAATCGTAGCTGACGTAGCTGAACGAACTGGTGTCAATCAGTTTGCGCAGACTGGCAATGGTTGCCTGCACAGCCTGTTCATTCGATTCAGGTCCAGCGCTCCAGAGTTTCTTTAAAAGCTCGGCAGATGTGAAGTGCTTGTCTGCGTTGCGCATCAACAAGCCAAGCACAGCGAGCTCCTGAGTGGGAAGGGCAATTTCTTCGCCTTTGCGAATCACGAGCTTTCTTGGATAATCGAGCTCCAGGTCGCCAAATTTTTCCAGTATGTAGTTCGTCGGCTTACGCTTTCTCAAAATAGCGGCGATGCGTGCGTTTAGCTCGCTCACTGAAAAAGGCTTGACCAGATAGTCGTCGGCGCCATGGTCAAGCCCTGCGACCTTGTCGTTGACGCTGGACTTGCCTGTGAGCATTAAAATTGGAGTGCGTCCACCTTGACTGCGGTATTCCGCGCACAAATCAAGCCCGCTCTCTCGACCAAGGTTCCAGTCCAGGACGATCATATCGTAAGGATTAGAAGCAAGCTTCTGCTGCCCTTCAGCTTTGGTTTCGACCCATTCCACTTGATGCCCGGCACGTTCCAGCCCTTCCTGGATGGTCTCGCCGGTGTCTGGGTCATCTTCAACTACTAAAATCTTGAGCATAGTTCCTTTATTATAGACAGCATCAATAATGGTATCTTGATCGGATGCTAAAGCTATCCCAGAAATCCTACATTTTGATAGCAGTACCTCTGTTTTTTGAGGTGGTGTTCGTGGCGGCTTTGATTACCACTCAGGAAAAATTGAACCTATCGTTTCAAGAACAGACCAAGCTGCGGGATACAACTAATATTTTAGATGGAATTCTGAAGAATTTCATGCAGTGTTTAACCGAAAGAGCGCTTTACCAGTTTAGCCACAATGAGCGCTTTTCAAAGGAGCATCAACAAACACTCGATAATCTAAAAATGGGCATGATGCGGCTGCGTGGTCTGGAAAGAGTGGGTGAAGATCCCTTGCTTGACAGGCTGGATGAAAACGTCAAGGGTGTGCTGGATAAGCTTGAAAATACCCATATAGCCATGCATTCAGAGAATCAATATCAGGTTATGTTCAACCTGATTAAGTTGAAGACCATGCTTGATAATGTCATCAAGTGCGCGAATGAGTTATCGGAACAACAACAGGCCAAGATAGCCCAGAAAGAAGAGGTTGAGACGAAATTACGTCATCTGATCGCAATCATTGCGGTAGCTGGTGTTTCTGTCAGCGTGTTGCTATCGATTGCTATTGCCATCTCTTTTCAGAGGATGCTGGTGCGCAAAATTGCGGTGCTCAGCGAAAACGGTATCAGACTGGCTGCCAATCAACCATTGTTGCCTGAACTCAATGGTGATGACGAACTTTCGCAGCTCGATGCGAATTTCCATTCGATGGCTCATTCGCTGGCCTATTTGCGATCAAAAGAGCTTGCTGTAATTGATAATGCTGTCGAAATTATTTGTTCGCTCGATCGAAAGGGACAGTTTACGCAAGTCAATGACGCGGTCAAATCGTTATTGCAATATGACGCTAAGGAGCTTACAGGGCGCTCAATTAGCACGATCGCATTGACCAGGGCAGACGAAATCAAAGAAAAAATGAGTACGATAATGTCAGCTGCAGCTGCTGTGCCATTTCAAATTTCTTTGCGCAGAAAAGATTTGGTAATCCGTGATTTTATGTGGTCGATGACCTGGAATCAGCGTGAAAAAACCTTCTTCTGTGTCGCACACGACGTCACCGAACGTAATCGGATTGACCAGTTCAAGCGCGATATGATCGCCATGGTCAGCCATGATTTGCGGTCGCCCTTAACTTCTCTGCAAGCGGCGTTTGAACTGTATGCAGATGGCAGTCTTGGCACTCTGAATGAGAAGGGCGTGCAAAAAACAAATCAGGGCATAGGGATCATCAGACGTCTGGTCGGTAAGATCAATGCTCTATTAGATATCGAACAACTTGAAAGTGGCAAGATTACTCTCTCTGTAGCGCCGACCATCATGGAGACTCTCGTTGATCATGCGATCGAGTCTATTTATACTTTAGCCGAGCGCAAGAATATTTTGGTCAAACGAGTCAACACGGATGTTCATCAAATTGACTGCGACGCTGAGCGTGTTACTGATGTCTTGATCAACTTTTTGCATAATGCAGTCAAATTTTCTCCTAAGAATGGACATATCAATGTCACCGTTTCGGTAGGACGCGAGCTGGAAGTGGCTGTGGCAGACGAAGGTAGCGGTGTGCCTGAATCTGAACGAGAAGCTATTTTCGAAAGATTTCGTCAAAGCTCGGCTGATTCACATGAAGTACAGGCTCAAGGAAATGGTCTTGGCTTAGCCATCGCTAAAGCGGTTGTTACCGCCCACGGTGGCACCATCGGTGTCAGACCCAACACACCAACTGGCAGTGTGTTCTGGTTCAAGATTCCGTTTCACGACAACGAATGAATTGGGGTACTAATTAGTTGGCTGTGTCAGCTGCTTCGACATATTCTTTGTCATAGATTAAATTGCATTGTGAGTTGATGCTATGAAATTCGTCAATCGCTGATCGCGAAATGGCAGTTTTTTTGATAGTCAATTCTTTCAAATGAGGCAATTTCGCAAGAGCTAGCAGCGTTTTTCTATCAACGTTGTCTTTATCAATTCTCAAAGTTACAAGACTGCGCAGTTTTGTCAAAGCGAGCAACTCTTGAGTTGTTGTCTTACAGCCACCCATGCTAAGCCACGTGATTCGCGAGTGTGCAAGATAAGGCAAGCCAGCGCCGATGAAATCATTGTCCATGTGCAGTTTGGTTAAGCTCTTCATTTTCGCCACGGTTTTAAGCACATCACCGCGCAATAGTCTAAGGTCGGATATAGACAGTTCATTGAGATTTGATAGCGCGGTGAGATGAGAGATCCCTTTTTCGGTGATGGTGTCACAATTGTCTACACTGAGTTTTTGCAGTTGCTTCATTGTGCCAATGCTGACGAGCGCTGTATCATCAGTGTTGGTGTTGTCTAAAGCAAGAATGACGAGCGGAAGTTTTGCGAGCTTCGCGATGCCAGCCGGTGTGATAACCCTGCAGTTTTTGATACTCAAATCGACTAGATTTGGACATTGTGCAAGATAAGTCAAACCTTGGTCTGAAATGTCTGTGCCGTTCAATTGGCTGCCAAAAGTGGAACGGTTTTTACTTTTAACAAACAGAGCCGCGAGCTTGCCGTCATCTGTTGTGTCTAAGGCGGCATCGATAGTATTGTCTGACGGTTGCAGCGTGTGTACGTCTTTTTCTATCTTACTAGCTTTTGGACTAACTTTTGCACCAGTTTTTGGCGCTTGTGTGGCAAATGCAATGGCAGCGATTAAGCCCGCAGAGAGTAAACAGGCACCGGCGTATGCAACATAGCGAAAATTGACGTGTTTTTTCAAATTGATTGAAAGCGGCTTAGAGACCTTCATCTCGCCCTTGAAAGCTTTTTTTACTTCGTCGATACTTTCAAATCGATCTTTTGGCTCTTTGGCCAGTAATCGCGCAATGGTACGTTCTATATTGGCTGGCACCGGCACTTGCATGAATTCATTCACGGATGGTGCCTTTTCTTGAACGTGCGCCATCAAGACTGCAAGATAATTTTCTGCAGCAAATGGTGTGCGCCCGGTTAGCAATTCAAAGGCGATGCAACCGAGCGAATACTGGTCGGTTTTTGTATCTACAGTTTTTCCCAGCGCTTGCTCAGGGCTCATGTATGCTGGACTGCCAAAGACTTCACCTGTTTGCGTCATTTTGACAGACGTTTCATTGACCACTTTGGCGATACCAAAGTCGAGAATTTTGATTCTTTCGTCTGAGCGATCTGGATTAATCAACATGATATTGCTCAACTTCAAATCTCGGTGAATGACACCGTTCTCGTGCGCATGAGCAATGCCGTCGCAAATCTGGGCCAGAAATTTGAGCGCTCTTGGCAGTCTCAGCGGGCCACTAATTTCCAACAATTGCGAAAGAGATACACCCTGTACCACTTCCATTACCAAAAAGGGTTGATCGTTTTCTGTGAATTGCAGGCTGTGTACTTTGACTACATTGCTGTGAGAGAGCATCGCCACTGCTTGTCCTTCTCTTCGAAAGCGCATAAGCGCTTGTTCGTTCGACTGAGCGCTGACGCGCATAACTTTGAGGGCAACTTGACGATTGAGTGCTATGTCATCGCAGAGATAGACAAAACTCATGCCGCCTTCGCCGAGCGTATTACGAATTTTGAATTGCTGGCCAACAACATAGCCTTGCGGCAATTCACCAATGATCTGTCCATTGCCGTCGATGTATGGAATGCCGCTAAACGATTGTCCGCGGGCAACGCCATCGCGCCTGGAAGGCATTGTGAAATCGTCTTTGTCGGGTTGGTTCATCAGCCAATTTCTAGAGTGGGACCAATTCTAAATGCCTATGACTTTGACCTTTATTTATCGGTGACTACGACTTTGCCTTCCATTCCGTCGTGACCCTCGCCGCAAAATACGTCGCAAGAAAATGGAAAAACTCCAGACTTTGTCGGAGTAACACTAACCTGAGCGGGTTTTCCAGGTTTAGCAGTAGCGTCGATATTCATATCCGGTACATAAAAACCATGTGTTTTATCCAGAGTTGTAATCTGTAAGACTACCGGCACACCTTTTTTCAAATGAATTTCGCGCGGAGAATATTGATAGCATTTTGCCTGTATTTGAATCACTTCAGGCGCGGCGTCTATTGATTGCATGCCTATTGCAGTCAAACTCGCAAGAGCAAGCGGTGTCAGTTGAAGCAAATGCATTTTGTTGTTCGTCAATTCCAGTCCACATCCAAGACAGGGGGCTTACTGCTCAGACATACCCGTTTTAGGTGTGAATCGTAGGTATTCGATTAAACCATGGTGTCAAATAACATGTACTACCAGGTTAAAAAACCGTTTAATAAAAGTGCCCTCCCAAAGCCACTAAAAAGTAGGCGTTGCCACGCATCGGCGTGGTAACGGGCTCGCCGACGCCGAACTGGTGAGGGTTTCAAAAAGAGGTTGAGAAGGCATTTATGAGACGAGTTTAGCGCTACTAACCCAGTCTTTGCGGCACCTCTAAAGGACAGGCTTTTGCCATTTTTGCGATCGTATTGGTTCGCCGAATAGTTGCCGTCAATCTTAGTCGACTTGAAATTCGACTTGGATTTTCCGGACGCCTTCGATCGGTTCGCCATCGAGTGTGGCTGGCTTAAATTTCCAGGTACGCAATGTTTGCAAGGTGATTTCGTCGATTTCAGCAGATCCAGACGAAGAAAGAAGCTTGACGTCGGTTTTGCCACTGGCGGACACCATAAATTTGGCGATGCAGCACGATTTGAAGCAATTTTCGTGCAATTGAGCGGGAATTTTCGGCTCTGGATTAAAAATAGGCTCGGGCGAGGTCACTTTGGAGGCTGACTCGGTGCCCAGGTTAAAAGTCGTGGCGCCCACAGCTTGCCAGTCGAGCGCGAACGAACAAGCGCAGGCGGCGAAGATAAGGGCGCTTGTGGTTCTTGGCAGCTTCATTGGGCGACCTCTGGAAAGAATCAATTTTATTTTACAATGAAAACCGTTGCCATTCCATTTTCAAATGGTTATCATTTTCATTCCGCGGTTCGACAGAATCTTCTTGAGGTTCTGATCGACCGATTTGTCTTGCGTTTACGCATTAGATGAAATCGAAAATAAAATCTGGAGATCGTCTTTGAATATCTTAAAGGGCGCTGCCGTTGTCGCCACTGCGGTCACTGTGAGTATGCTGGGGTATTTAGTTCCAGCTCACAGTAAGGATCTTAGTCAGTTACTAAATTCCAGCAGTGGCTCGACATTTGTGTCGCAGTCAGTGACGCCAGCTGAGCCTGTGCCTGCAGCCAAAAATGGTGCTGCCGAAGTCAAGCCCGCCGTTGAGGCGACTGCGTTTATATCGGGGCTGGTGACCGATTTTACTAAAGAGAAAAGGGTCGCTGACGCTCGTGTCGTTTTATCCAAAGTTGGAGAAGAGCACAAGCGCTTCCAAACAGAAACCAATGAGCAAGGTGCTTACGCTTTCAATAACATCGAAGCGGGGCAATGGAAAATCACTGTTTCGGCTAAAGACATGCTTTCTCATGATCAGGAATTAGATATCGTCAGCGGTGAAATCAAAACACTGAACATTCCGCTTGAAACCGCCGAAGCAGTAGATATTTTGCGCGTCACTGGCAAAAGGACTCTGATTCATCCTGAGTCGATTGCAAGTGAAACCAATTTAGATTCAAAATTTCTCTATCAATATAAAACGGGAAACGACTTGCGCGACTTGATTACAAGCACGCCTGGCGTGATGAATGACAGTTATGGAAACATTATTTCGCGCGGCGAACACAATGCTGTCAATTACGAACTTGATGGTGTTGTGATACCGGAAGCTGCTGGTGTGTTGCAACAAACTCAGGCGACCAGCCCACGCTCATTGCAATCAGTAACTGTGGATATTGGTGGCTACGAGGCGTCTGATGGTGGCGGACCGCTTGGCGCAGTCGCTCACATGAAGTCTCTGCCCATATTGTCAAAACCAAATTTCAATATTGGTCAGCAAATTGGTGGGCCATTGGCTGGTAGCATTTTTTATGATACTAGTGGTGCCTTTAGTCAAACACCAGGAACATTCGGCAATAGGCTGCGATTCTCGTCTTCTGGCTCATTCCGAGACTCTTCATACAATCTTGCGCCGCCAGTCAAAGACTATGTCAACAATAATGGCTTTCAGGCGAACATCTTGTCCAAGCTCGAATATATTGCAAATGAGAAAGATACTTTTCGTCTGACGCTTGCCATAAACGAAGCCTACATGCAAGTTCCAACGGGTCAATACTCTTACTCGCAGGGCGTCTATGCGCATCAACATGACGGTCAAAATTATTTGATTGCCACCTGGATTCACAAATTCAACAAAAAATTTGTTGATGAAGGCAATCTCAATATTTTAAATGGTCTCTATTACGAGAATTATGTCGGCAGCAACGCATTTGATCCTCAACCGAATTTCAACAATGGTCAGCCCTTGCAATCACTGGCTGCAACAGCGCGACGGTTCAACTATGTTTTTTCGGCACAAGGAAATCTGCTCAAAAATTACAAAAACGAGCACCACTTTAAGACTGGCTTTTTGACAGAGTTGCGACCCGAACATACTTTGTACAACGCCACTTACTATAACGCTGATTTAACTGGAACTTTGCAAAATATCGCAGCCGGTGTACCGACGCCGGCCTATGGTGCTGTTCTCAGCCCATTCACGAACGCTCCGGGAGGTCCGCAGTTTCAAGGGAATGTGGGTAAATACAATGCATTTAGATGGGTGCAGAGCGCCTTTTTGCAAGATAAATACACGCCTCAGAAAGGCTTCTGGAAGCGCCTGACTTTAGATGCTGGTGTTCGCTTTGACATGCAACACAGCGTTGACGGTAACGCTCTTGCTCTTGCTCAGACGATCGCGTCAATCCCCGGTGTTCAGCCGTTTGCGCTTGGTCCATACCAGAAGCAAACGACCACTGATGCTCAGGTAAGCGGTCGTTATGGCGCAACTTTTGTCCCGGCTAAAAATACAGTCTTGAGAGCATCCTATTCAGATTTATTTATGCCAAATCCCAATGATTACTTTATTACACCGTATGCGGTGACTGGTGCTGGTTCCGCTCCAAATGCGGGCGTCTACAATGGTACACCGCGACCGCTGCACGCTACGCGTGGGCACTTATTCGATACTAGCGTGGAGCGTCAATTTGGACCGCGCTTTGTTGCGCGTACAAATGTGTTTTATAAGTACATCACCAATTTTGGTGATTCTGGTGTCGTTGGAAATTTACCTATCTATAATCGGCTGACCAACTCGGCTCAAGACGCTTATGGCGTTGAAAACCGAGTCGATTTAAAACCATCAAAAGATGGTTATGGTTTCAATGGCTTTCTCTCTAACACTGTTCAGGTCGCTCATTTGCGCGGCACCAAAACACCATCTGGCGGTTTTTATGCTACACCGACAGCACCATTCATGGAATTCCCTGACCACGATCGGCGTCTCAACAACGTGGCCGGCATTGGGTATAAAACCCGATCCAATTTCTGGATGTTATTTACAGCGCAGGTGCAAACGGGATTGCAGGATGAACGCGATCCCACTGTTTCTGGTCCACACCCGCAGCGCACGCCAGTTATAACGACGCTGGCTTTCAGCGCGGGCTACAAGATGCCGAAAAGACTTGTACGTGACCATCGCTATTTGCCAACATCGATGGACATCCGCGTCGATAATTTGTTGAATCAGCGATTCCCAGTTAATTTGGGCAGTCCGTTTCAAGGAACGCGTTTTAACTTGCCTTTAAGGGCGCTAGCTAGCTGCAACTGGCAGCTCGGCCCTGAGGAAACTAAACTTAGTAATAATCCGGCGCCAAAAATCGGTCAGAGCGCAGGCAATGCTCTTTCTGATCCTAAACTGGCAATCTAGGTTAGTTGCAGCAGCCGGATTTTGGATCGGCTGCAAGTTGAAACGCCTGCTCTACTGAAACTTGTTCTTGCTCTTGCATGGTGATGTAGAGACTGGGAGCTTGCTTAAAGACTTCCATTAGCTCTTCAATCACTCTAGATGAGTCTTGCTTTTGAATAGCTTCAACGACGCAGGTCTCCAGGTGCTGGCGCAATATCAACTCGGCAACCTTGTCTAAAGCTGACTGGACTGCTTTCAACTGATTGAGTACATCAATACAATATTTTTTATCGTCCACCATGCGATGGACCGCATTTAAATGCCCGATCGCTTTGGCTAAGCGGGCTTTCAGCTTTTCTTTGGAATCATCGGTTATGGCCATTTCGGCAGTTTACAACCAACAGCTGCTTTCTTACCAGTTGAAAATGTTTAGATGCAAAGATTCAGAAACACCAAGATTGACGCTATCTAATCAATGCTGCTCAATGCGGCGCACCAGTTTTGGTGTCAGTCTAGACACTCCTGCCCGAATTGTAGGCATTGCCCCCGGCGTGCACTTTGTCTTTGCGTGGGTGAATAGTCACTTCTATCTGTGCAGTTTCTTCCATTGGATAATCTTGCCGCTGTTGATAATTACCCCAGTAGCTTGGACCAACCGTCTTTTTTTTGCTGCTCTTAGTTTTGAACATGCGCTCAGGCATAGCGATTACAAGCAATACGGCGATGCCTATCAGTATTTCGAAAAGGTAACTGAGGCAAGTGAGAAAGTTCATAGTACGCGTGCCTTGCTTGAATGGCTTCAGATGCCGGTTCAACAAGAGCCGTAAAAATGAAGTCAGAAAGTAAATTTGGTTTTAGAGAACTTTCAGGGTAGCAAACATCGTTGTTGTTTCTCCTGTAAAACGAATAATGCTGCGGTTGTAAGTTTCCCGTAAGTCACCGCCCGTGCGGGTTGTAAGCTTCGTGTAATTTTGGATAAATGCAATAAATTGTTTGTCGTCAAAGAAATTTCATGTTGTCGATTTTTCCAGAAGAAGATCTTACTTACTAAGCGAATCGCATTTGAAAACCCGCTCCGGGTCTGGGTTCTGGATTGTAAAATCGGCGATCGTTGTCAAGAAATGGCGCTCAAGCGACTGGTATCCGTACTAACGCTGACAGGCTGTAAGCCTGGTGTAATTCGTCGCGTTGTAAGCTGGAAAAGTAAAGTCTAATTTCAATCGTTTATGTTCAGGTGGGAGTTCCTTATATGACCAGTGAGACAGCAGCCAGCACCAAGCGCGGTGCCATTACTGATATTCCGACAGACGAAAAAACTCTGCTGGAGATTGAGAATGTCGTTTGCTCGCATGGTGACACTGTTCACTACGCTGAAAATCCGCAGTTTTTTGAAACTTGCGAAGGTAGCTACTTGTATGACAAGGATCACACTCCCTTTCTTGACCTGCAAATGTGGTATTCGGCAGTCAACCTAGGCTACGCCAACAAGCGTGTTAATGATGCGCTTCACCGCCAGATCGACAAATTGCCTCAGCTCGCTTGTCAGTATCTGCACAAAGAAAAAGTGCAACTGGCTGACATTATTGTCAAAGGCATCAAGCGCAATTTTGGTGAAACCGGACGCGTGCACTTCAATGTCGGCGGCGCCCAGGCTGTTGAGGACGCTTTGAAGCTGGTTCGCAAAACCACCGGCAAGAGTCGCATGCTCGCTTTCGAAGGCGGCTATCACGGCCGTACACTCGCAGCCTCGTCGATTACTTCATCTTATAGATATCGCGAAGCTTACGGTGAATTCGGCGACCGTGCTGAGTTCGTGCCATTCCCTTATTGCTTTCGTTGCCCTTACGGCAAGAAAGTTGAAAATTGCGGCATGTTTTGTATTGAGCAAATCGAACGCAAATTTGAACACGAATACACCAGCTGGTGGAATCCGAAGACCAAGAAGTCTGAATTCGGCGCTTTCTTTATTGAAGCAATTCAAGGAACCGGCGGATATATTGCTCCACCACCTGGTTACATGAAGCGTCTCGGCAAGGTTATGAAAGATCACGGCATCATGATCGTCGACGACGAAATCCAGATGGGCTTCTTCCGCACAGGCAAACTATGGGCCACTGAAAATTTCGAAATTACACCAGACATCATCGTCTTTGGTAAAGCCCTGACGAACGGTATGAATCCAATTTCAGGAATCTGGGCGAAAGAAGAATATATTTCACCAGACAAATTCGGTCCTGGTTCCACTCACTCCACTTTCTCTTCAAACAGTCTCGGTACCGCTACCGGTCTTGAAGTGATGCGCATTTTCGAAGAAGGCGACTACGAAAAAACCGTCAATGAAAAAGGCGCTTACTTCCTCAAGTTGATTCAGGACTTGCAGAAGAAACATCCAGAAATTGGTGACACAGCCGGTGTGGGTCTCGCACTACGCATGGAAATGTGTGAAAAGGACAGCTACACACCGAGCCGTGCACTCGCTGACAAAATGTTCCAACGCGGTTTGGAAGGCAATCTGGAACATAAAGGTCAGAAGATCGGACTAATACTTGACATCGGCGGTTACTACAAAAACGTTATTACCCTTGCCCCATCACTAGAAATTTCCTACGCGGAAATGGACCAGGCCCATGACTTACTCGATCAACTAATCACCGAGTGCAAAAAAGGATAACCCATGAGCAGCCCAATCGAAGTTTATTGCGATTTTGATGGAACTATCACCAGGGGTGATACCATCGATGTTCTTCTCGAACGGCTAGCTCATCCTTCATGGAAGGAAGTGGAAGCCCGTTGGGAACGTGGTGAAATTGGTTCACGCGAATGCATGGCGCAACAAGTACCGCTACTACAAGGTGGCTGGGCCGCTGTGGAAAAAGTACTTGACGATGTCAAAATTGATCCTACTTTTCCTAAGTTTGCTAACTGGTGTCGTCAAAATGGTGTGCCTTTAAAGATCGTTAGCGACGGCATCGATAGAGTGATTCACTACATTCTCAAACGTGAAAAAATTGTCGTTTCTAACGTTCTTGCGAATCACCTCGTAGATAATGCCGACGGTTCGCTCGAATTGACCTTTCCCTATGCGCCTCAAGTGACTGGTTGTGGTTCGGGTATGTGCAAATGCAAAATCCTGGCTATGGGCAGTTCGCGTCCAATGAAAGTGGTCATTGGCGACGGTCGTAGTGATTTTTGCTGGTCGGCTGAGGCTGATATGGTTTTTGCTAAAACCAAATTGGTCACTCACTGCCAATCGAAAGGCATTCCTTACACCTCTTACGAAGACTTCGTTTCTATTCGTTCTAATTTGCAAGAAAAATTAGCTGGCGCTTACGCTCCAGAGCGTGGTCGCCTACAAGGCTTTGTACAAGCAATTTAAGACTGGTTCTTGGACTTGTTTGGACGCACAATTTCATTTGCTTTGAAAAGTGTGGAAGAAGGCGGGCGTCCGCTCACATAAGTCTTGTCTCAGCTAGCCTTGTCCTTAGTAGAAACAACATTGTTGTCGCCTACGACAGGCGCTAACCTGGCTTCAGATGAGGAAGATCTATGTCACAAAATTCAAAATCGGGTCCAGGAACTGATATTGACACATTATTAGAAATCGGTTTGCCGCCTGGCGAGGTTTCTCAACCGTCGCCTGGAGTGCCTATCTCGATAGAGAAGCCATCAACCAGTTTCGCCATGGTATTGCCGCCGCGAGCTGATTCGCAGTCGATGGCCAAAGAACAGGACGCGTCAGTCGCGGAGGCAGAAATCAAACCGGCAGTGACCGATCCGTTGCGTCCACGTTTGCGACGACCAGAAAAGGAAGGTCAAAGGCGCAGGAATCGACGCAAAACGACGGTCGTTCGCGAAACTACTGGCAGTGCCAGAACCTCAGACAAGTATGAGCCTTTGCTTGGCTCGCGCCCCTGCTTACATGCCGTCTGGTCGTTGAGAAGAATTACGTCAAAAACTGCCCCATTAGCCGTGGCTGCATATTACATCGACGAAGACGTAAAAACATGGGCAGGACTGAAACAGCCTGCACATGCTTTATTGCCTATCGTTCGCTCAAGCAGCGTTGATTATATTGGCGCTGCCGATTGCACAATTAATCGCACCGTTTTTCAAACAGATGTTTTTAAAGGGCGACGCTCATTGTTTCGCTTCGATTCAATGAGACCTGTGCTTGAAGACCAAGTCTATGACAGCCGGAACGCATTGCTCAAGGTAATTGCCAATACGTTTACTCCAAGAGCTGGTTTTTTCGGTAGCAGAGATATGCAGAACGCTTCTTGATCTGCTGTTTTCCAGACGGATTAAACGGCTGATAGAACTTCCTGGCGGACTAATTCTGCCCAGACGCTAATGCGGTCGCTGGTCAAATCAGGCTCGTTTACTTCATCAATAACCAGACCCACAAATTTTCCTGCAACGACGGATGCTGAGTGGGAAAAGTCGAATCCTTCAGTGGACACGCAATTTGCCACGACTTGACCACCTCGTTCTTTGACCTTATCGTAGATTTCCTTCATTGCGCTGACGAAGTTGTAGGTGTATCCAACTTGATCGCCGAGGGCGAAAAGTGCTACTTTCTTGCCCTTCAAATCGATTCTGTCGAATTGCGGTAGAAAGTCTGCCCAATCGTCAGTCAGTTCACCGTCGCCCCAGGTTGAGCCACCAAAGATCAAGAAGTCGCAAGCTTGAATTTCTTCAGCTTTCGCCTTGTCAATGCATTTGATTTCTTCGATCAGTTCGGGCAAAGCGGCTTGGATTGCCTCTGCGACTGAAGTGGTATTTCCGGTCATAGTGCCGTAAAAAAGTTTTCCCATTTTCTAGTTCCTCGAGTTTTTGGACGCAGTAAAGCCACCGCCGGCGGTGGCGATTAAGTAGTGTGGAAGATAGATCGGGTAAGACCCGACCTTTCAAATCTGGAAGTGCATCTAGTGAGGAAAGACGCCGTTGTGTCTTTCTCTATAGAGGGTTAGTGATTTGGCGTTATTGCGAACGACTCTCAATAAGCCGAAGCAAGTCTATAACATGCTCGATTTAGTTGCAATAGATTTAATTGAGAATAATTCGCAAATTTAACCGTTTGAGTGCCAGCCTGTGGGTGGTAGTTTTGATATCTAGAGAATTTGACATTTTGTTGCAATAAGTTCCCAACGCAAAATCGCGTTCGCTTCAGCTTGATTTCTGTTTTAATGTTGAAAGGTTTTTCGTGGGTTTTCAGAATTGAATTTTTCGCACATTCTTCTTTATGACGGTCGATGCGCGTTGTGCAACACCGTCGTTTCTTTCGTCCTGCCTCGTGACAGAAAAGGCAAATTTGCATTTGCATCTCTACAAAGCAAATTCGCTCATAATTTACTTTCTAAGCATCAACGGGATGCCGATGAGCTCAATACTTTTTACTGTGTAGAAAACTATGGAACGACTTCAGAGAAGCTTCTTTCACGCGCATCTGGTGGTCTTTTCGTTTTGTCGCAATTGGGTGGAATTTATTCTTTAGTGAATGTTTTGAGGATTTTTCCACTGCCGCTGCTCAATGCTGGTTATCGAGTTATTGCGCGTAATCGATATAAATGGTTTGGTCGATACGACACCTGCCGCATGCCTGAGCCGCAGTGGCATGGGCGCTTTTTGGACTTTACCGAAGAAGTCGAAGCCGATGATATCCCCATCTCTTGAAACTTTAAAAAGGATTGCGCTTAGTACGCCTCCTGTTAGTGAAAAACGCTACGACAAAGATCTCGTTAAGAGCTCCAGCGATTACTTGCAGTCAGATGAAGCTTTAGAGAGCATAGAGAAAGACCCATACTGGCCTAAGTGGAATTCTCCATGGTGGCACATGCTACTGTTGCATGAGCTAGATCTTGCCGAACATATTCCAAAAATTGCTGTCGATCGCATGGTTGTTGCACTGAATCACCATTATCTGCCTGTTTTTCCAGTGCGAGAAGAAGAATTGTCGCCCGGTGTCGATCCGCTTGGACAGATTGCTTGCCATTGTCAGCTCGGCGAAATGGAGCAAGTACTCACTGCCTGCGGTGTCAATGTGGGCGAGCAAATACCTTTTTTGTATTCGTGGTATTCACGTTATCAATTGCAAGACGGCGGGCTAAACTGCGATGAATCTGCATATATCAAAGATCGCCCTGTTAGCTCGATTGTGTCCACTCTACCCCCGCTTGAGGCTGTCCTATTTTCTCGAGCGTCGATTTTATCGAAAGAAGATCATGCATTTCTCGAGCGGGGTGCGAAATATTTGATTGACAAAAAACTATTTCGTTCCGTGAGATCGAAGTCGCCAATTAATGCAGGCTGGACAAAGCTTTGCTTCCCTCGCTTTTATGAATATGATGTTTTACGAGGTCTCCATTTTTTACTATCCTGGGCGACTGCCACGAGAAAGTTATTGCGTGCTGAGGCAATTTTAGAAACAGTGTCGTTAATAGATCAAGAATTCCCCGATGGTCATGTTTCAATCCAGCGTTCAATTTGGAATGCCACCAGTACACGCTTTTTCAATCCTCAGAATAAAACCTGGTCGAAGAGCCTGGCTGAAGGTTTTCCTTTGCTGGAATCAGTCAGTGTGGTAGGAAATAGATCGCCATATTTAACTGCAATCTGGACTGATGCTAAGTTAAAGTTGATTGAAGCGCTGGAAGAAGATTTGATCTGTCTGAATTGATGTTGTTAAATCACTTACAGATAGTCTGTTGTTCGCCCATCGAGGTTAATAAGGCGCGAGTTTCATCGACGACTCTCTGAACAAAATTTTGATCGCGCACCTCAGTCGAGGGGAGCTTTGGGTACCCTTCTTCGTCGTAGTAAACACCTGTTTGACCAGACTGGTTCAGCAATACTTTGGTGGCTACGCGCGCGGCTTGCTGCGGAGTGCTCCAGTACTTGATGTGAGGAGCGAGCAGGGGCAACACGTAGTTCGCAATTAATTGCAGGAAAAAGTTGGCGTCGCGTCCCAGCCCTGTGTTTGGAATAAAACCTGGTTCGAGTGCGTTAATTCGTAGCCGTGGATTTTCGTTGGCTAGTACTAACATCGTTGCAAGATTGCATTGTTTTGACGTGGCGTAGGCATCGGCACCAGTCATTGCCGAGCCACCTGCTTTCCACTCACCGCGGGCGCAGGCTTCGGCCGAAATATAGCGAGCGCCACGAAAGCCGGCAGCCTTGGCTGGTTTGCGCTCGGGGTCTTCGACGGCTGAAGCGACAAAAACCACATTTGTACCGTCGGCTAGATGAGGTATAAGTGCTTCGGTAAATGCGAATGGACCAAGGTGATTAGTGGCAAAGGCGAGGTCGCAACCGACCGCATTTTTAGCTGCGCCCGAGGGAAAGATGCCTGCGTTATTGAGCAATCCGGCAATTGGCAGATTCAAGGCAACAATTTCTGCAGCGGCGCGGCGCACGCTGTCTAGATCAGACAGATCGCAGATGATGGAGATCGCTTGCTGGGAGGTATTCTCAATGGTTCTTTGCACCTTTTTGAGCTTCAGCCGATCGCGCCCAACCAGAATGACTGTGCCATGTTTTGCTAGTTCTAACGCCGTCAGGCGACCGATGCCGGAGGTCGGTCCGGTGACAACATAGGCTCTTGGTGTTGATGGATTTTTAGAAATATTTTCCAACATTGGTTTCACTCCTTTAATTGTTTGTCTAGCCAGTCATTTATTCTTCAAAAAGTCTTGCTGCTCAAGTGAAGCGTTAACGGTGCACTTTACGCTAACATTCTCCAAAGAGCTTCTACCCCAGCTTTGCAGTGCAGGTCGGCATTTTCAGGATCCTGCACCATGTAGTCCATTGTGGCTTCCGCAACCGAGTTCATAATTGCCAGGACCAGCCCTATGGGAGCATCGCGCATGGCGCCCTTTGCGCGACTACTTTCCACTAATTTGCCGATGCTGCCCATTGTTTTGTGACCGGCAGCCTTGCTTGCTTCCGTTATCTCCTCGGAAACTCCAAGCTGCGCGATGGCCCGTCGTTTTTCAGGATTAGACATTGCCCAGTGCATCCAGTTTGACCAGGTGTGGAAGAATTGTTCGCGCAGACTAGCTTCGTCCGGAAAGCCATCCATGGCTGCAGAAGCCATATCGGCTTTGAGCTCAAGATATAGTTCATTTAATAGGTCCGCCTTCGTCTCAAAATAAGTGAATAGTGAACCGTTAGATACGCCAGCCTCTTGAGCTATCGTGGCTGTGGGCGCGCTTAACCCCTGGGTGACTATTACGCGCGTTGCAGCCGCTAAGAGCGCGTTACGCTTATCCTCGCTTTTCGGTCTGGCCAAAGCTTACACCTTATTAATGACTGAGTGGACAGTCAATTATAGCATTAGATGTCGGCTACTGGAAGATTGTAATTTTATTGCTGAGACTCTTGTGCTCAAAATGCATGGAGTAAGAAGAGCGCTACTTGGTGATACCACAGGCGGTAACACACCGCGATTCATTTTGTACGTGGCGATTCAATAACCGACGCAGGCTCACTAGATACTGGATGCGTCGGCTTGGTCAAATACCATAGAATCGTAAGCCCAAGTGTCCCTGTAAGTCCAGCGATAATCAAGACGAGCAATTTGCGGGCAACAAATCTGGCTTGTCTAATTTCTCTTTGAGTCTGGAGAAAATAAACCACCGATAGAAACACCGTCACCACTCCAACAGCTGTGAACAGCCAGCCGATATGACCGGCCTGAACTATTCCCACTGACTCAGGATAATCATGTGGCATCAAATATTTCAATTTGGAGATCACGACGCCAAGACCCATCATTGCGACAGCAGTACGAATCCATGCCAAATAGGTTCGTTCATTGGCTAGATGGTCTCTAACGCGAGCATCGTCTGTTTGTTCTGCGGTTTTTTCAGGCACTGCTCGTTTGCATCCTCAAATAATATCTTGCTAGATTCGGTTTCCGTTATCTTAACTAATTGATGAGTGATTTGTCCGTCAGTGATATTTTGAAATAGGGAGTGCAAAAACTCAACTGGAGTGAAATATGCGAATCGGGATTGTTGGCTCGGGGTTCATTGGCAAGAGTCTCGCAAATCTTGCCGTTAAGCAGTCGTATCAGGTGATGATCAGTAATTCGCGCGGACCCGAGACGCTCACTGGAATTGCTTACGAGATCGGCTGTCAATCCGGGACAGTTGAAGAAGCCGTGAGCTTCGGCGATGTCGTCGTGGTGGCGATCCCCTTGAAAAATATTTTTCAATTAACGCCGGAGATGTTTGAGGGCAAAATTGTCATCGATGCCAATAATTATTATCCTCATCGAGATGGACAGATAGCCGAGTTAGACGAGCATAGAAACACAACAAGCGGTTTACTTGCCAGGCATTTGCCACAAGCAAAGGTCGTTAAAGCACTCAACGCCATTCTGGCCAAAGATCTTACAGAGGATGGACGCCCTTCGGGAGCACCAGAGCGCAGGGCATTGCCCATAGCTGGCGATGATAAACAAGCCAAGGAAGTCGTCAGTCATCTGGTCGATCAGTTGGGTTTTGATGTTGTAGATGCTGGTCCACTTTCGGAAAGCTGGCGATTTGAAAGGGCCAAGCCTGCCTACTGCATTCCTCTTGATCCTGGTGGATTGATATCTGCTTTGGCTAAAGCAGAAAGAACCGTTGAATTGCCGGATGGATCCTGGAGAACTAAATCTTCTTAGCGTGGTTGATTGAATCAGCGACGGCTTGAGCCGCTCTTCTTCCAGAAACGAGGGCGCCATTGATTGAAGCATTGTCTCGATGATCGCCGCAGATGAATAGATTCGATCGTAGCTTTACGCTGCGTTCTGGATTTTCAATTTTCGGTGGGGTTTGATCTGGAAGAGCATTGAGCACTCTGTAAACTGCAAGCAATTTCCAACCATCTACATCGCTGCCAAACCAGGTTTTGAGCTCTGATTTTACGGCATCATTGGCAGATTCATCGGTTTCGAAAGGATTGCCGAGCACCGATACTGATACCAAATGTCCTTTTCCGCTGCCGTAACTGGCGCAGACATTTGTTGGAACGCAAACATTGTTGACGATGCCTGTGCCCTGACCGTTGAGAATTAGCATTGCTTGCTTGATTGGTGCTTTGCTCGCCTCGTAATACAAACAAGTGACAGCGCGTGTTTCAATAATTGGCAAATCGTTCAATAGCTTGCTTGCGTCAGTGCCTTCGGTTGCCACTACGATGGCGCTTGCTTGTAATTTTTCGCCTGATTCAAGCTCGACGACACCATCGTTGATTTTTGTCACTCTTGTTTTGAGGCGGATACGACTTGTGCCCAATTTGGTCGCCAGTTGTTCGGGGATTGCTTGCATGCCACCGGCGGGCAGTGCTGCGTGACCTTGCGAGAACATATTGAAGACAAACTCGAACATTTTATTGGTCGTGGTCAATTTGTTTTCTAGGAAAATTCCACCAAGGAATGGTCTAAAGAATGATTCGATGAATTTACTAGTGAATCCAAGTCTCTTCAATTCGTCGATCGTTTGAGTTTCTTGCTGGGCAAAAATCTTGTCTACAGGCTTTTCTAGCAGATCTTCTTTTAATAACCAGACTTTCATTTTGTCCAATGTTGTACCAATTGGTGACGCGAGCGTTGTGAAAAGCTCTAATGGAGCGCGAGTTGGATCGGCAACTGCGTGCAAATTGTCGTCTTTAAACACAAGAGCACCAGGTGTGAAATTGCCAAGTTTCAATGTTTGATAGTCCAGAAGTTTTTGGCACTCGGGATAAGCGGTCAAAAGAACCTGAAAGCCGCGGTCGAGCAAATATCCGTCCACTTTGTCTGTGGCGATTCTGCCACCGACTCTGTCTGAAGCTTCGACTATTAAAGCGGCAATATTGCGCTGCTTCAGTTCAAGTGCACAGGCTAAACCAGCAAGACCTGCTCCAACAATAACGACAGGTGGCGTTTCCATCAATATGCATTCCGTAAGTTTGAGTTATTTGCTGAGTTACCTTGAGGCCAACCCTGACCACAGTAAAACTATAGCAAAGTCTCATCACAATGCTGATTATTGAGGCAGATCGACGACCTTTGCACTGGAAGTTGTCTTCAGTTGCTGCTGCACAGCACTTTTGATCTTTTCAGCAAATCTTGGATCATCGTCTACTTCCAAATACTCGCCTACTTCTTGAGTCAGTTGCATCGTTTCCATCGTGTGCTTCAGGTAGGCGGCGTTCTTAGTCGACATCAAGCGTAGAACACAAATCGGTGTGTGCCTGTGATTTTTAGATTCTCGTATCAATCGAATTAAATCGACTGCACGTGAATCGTCAAAGTGAACGCTGACGATGCACATGTCGATGCCGTCTTGGAATATCAGTTTTTCGGCTTGACTTAAAGTAGTAGCCGATAGAACTTCATAGTCGGCGAGAGCCGCTTCTACCCGAGGTAAATACGGACGGTTCATCGCCAGTAGCAGTCTTGCTTTTCTCATACGTTCTTTCGTTCGGATCCTGAATCTTGCACTTAGTTCAATCTACTCTATCTGTACGTTGTTGCACACATGGGCCATTGTGACCCTGAAAGTGGAAAGCCTGTAACTGCCTGGATTCGCGTTTTGATGTTGCGACATATTGCCGCGCTCGCTTCTTATATGTGCCGTTTAATACACATGCAACTGTTTGCAATTGTATTGTCTGAATTGGAATTAGGGGAGATTTCGCTCCCTTCCATTTTTTTTCAAATAATGTTGCCGGTTGACCAGAGGTTTTCTGAATTTGTTCAGTTATGCTGACAGATGAGATGCTCTTCGTGGCTGCAAAGGTCCGCTTAATTTGCAAATACTGGTCCTTGCTGGGTATATTTGGCTTGATGACAGAAAGCAATGAATTTGGTAATTTCGGGCAGTCAGGGCCTGCGAACGATCCTCTGCAAAAGGACAGGCAGTTTGCTTCTGGTCAGATACTCATAGGCAAATATGAGGTGATGTCGCTTATTGGCGTCGGCGGCATGGGAAAAGTCTATAAAGTTAGACAGGTCTTTCTGAACAAGGCACTTGCCCTGAAAGTTCTCGATTTGCAGCAAACAATGAGCGAATTGCAGATGAGGCGGTTTCAACTTGAGGCGAAGGCAGCCTTTTCACTGAGCCATCCCAATCTTGTCAAAGTTTTTGATTTTGGTTTGCTTGAAACCGAAGACCCGTATCTGGTCATGGATTTCGTCGATGGCATTACGCTGCACGACCATCTCAAGAGAGAAGGCCCACTTACTCCTGAGCAATGCGTTAAAGTCTTCATTCAAGCCGCGTCTGGATTGGCGTACGCTCATCAACGCTCGGTCGTTCACAGAGACATAAAACCGAGCAATATTATGCTCGACGCTGGCTCCAAAATTGGTGCTAATAACAGTGTCAAAATCGTCGACTTCGGTATCGCAAAGTTGTCAGAAAGTGGTGAACTTCAGGGATTGACCCGAACCGGTGAAATTTTTGGTAGTCCGCTTTACATGAGTCCAGAACAGTGCTCAGGCGAAAGCGTGGACCATCGTAGCGACATTTATTCTTTGGGTTGCACTCTTTTTGAAGCTTTGACTGGCACGCCGCCTCATGTTGGCAATTCTGCTCTGCGCACGATGATGCTACATCAGACTTCGCCTGCACCACTTTTGCGCGAAGCTTCTCTTGGTGTAACGTTTCCTGATAATCTCGAACAAATTGTGCACCGGATGCTGGAGAAATCGCCGGCCGAACGCTATCAAAATTTCGACGAAGTTGTTGAAGATTTGAATAAAGCGCTGGGGCAGGTAGCAATCATTAGCAGACCTGTTGCACCGACAGATTCTTTGCGTGTTGAAACCGCCGGGATAATTTCGATGAAGCGAGTCAACTTCGCGTTGATGATCGTCTCAGTTATGGCACTGACTTCAGTGCTAACTCTAGCAACAGATCGCTTCGTGCATTCGCGTATGCTCAAACACAAGGTGGAAGCCAAACCACTTACTGCCCAGGAAAAAAAGGCAAAGGCAGACGCGATATTGGTTCACGAGACCGCTCCTCTGATTCCTGAGGCTGAGAAAAAAAATTCTCAAGATTCAAACATTACTCTTCAGGCTTTTGAGAAGGCACCGCCTATAAAACCAATTTTCCTCAAGGATGATAATCTTGATCGTGAGAAGCTTACGTTTCCGGAAGTTCCCATCGGTATTATTACCAATGGAAGCTCTTTTCGTCCCCTCACCGTTGACGACGATAAACCTTGGGGAGCCCTCGCTAAGGACATTGTACAATTTGCTCCGACAAAAATACTGCAACTTCAGCTGGGTGGTAACGCCTTTCCTCAAGGGCTTAAGTACCCTTCGGTTTTGAAAAAAATCGACCCAACTTTATTCCAGGAACTGCACATTGAAAGGGCGGAAGTCGAAGCTGCTTTAGACAAATCTTTTGAGTATAAGAAGCAAGGCGAACAGGTCACTAAGGTCCTGAAAATTGTTTCCGATTGGAAGGAATTGGAAGGCTTTTATGTAAAAGAATTGAACATGAGCAAAGAGTCCATCAGAGGGCTTAGCAATCTGAAGAAGCTTCAATATTTGAATATATTGCGCTGTGATACGGATGCTGACGCTTTGGCTCAAGAACCGTTTCTTCGACGCTTGAAATTTTTAGCGCTTACTAAAATTCAATGCGACAAAATCATTGACTCAATTTGTGATTCCCCCAAGCTTGAATCACTTTCTCTGTCTGAGACATGGGTCTCGGCAGATTCTCTCAAAAAATTGCGGAGGGCACCCAGGCTTACCTTTTTGGACATACAGACAGCAAATCTTGGACCACTACAGATGGAAGCCATCACGAAATTGCCAAAACTTGATAGGTTGTCTATTCGCGACTCTAGGTTGAATCCTGATCAATTGAAATATTTGCTTGCCAATTGTCCAGCATTGAAGCACCTTCAACTCAATGGCGCGGCGGCTGAACATGTTAGATCGAAGCTTGTAGAAGATACTCGCATCGAGATTTTGCCTTGAGCCCTTGTTGGAAAATCACGGGCCTAATTCTTTCTCCATCTTGCTAGTGATAACGGTTGAAAGACTATTCGCTTGAACTTCTGCTGGTGCTAGAGCGCCAATTAAAACTCCAATCAAACAACAAGATGCAACGCCAATGTTGAATGGTCGGCGAATCTTTTGCCAGTGAAAGAAATCGAAACCGGCTATAACCAGAGGCACAAGCAGGCAAGCAATACCGAGAAGAAAATTGGTCTTGAAAGCATGCTTAATGATCAAGCTTTGACTGACAAGGAGTGCGGCTATGGCTGTTCCTGCAAGCATCAGGACAATGGTTGAAAAAACAAGGTTGATTGCAAAACTTCGCTCAGTTTGATTTGTTCTACTTTTATTCGATAATAATGAAGGATTAGACTCGTAGTCTTGATTGATTTTTCGAGACGCAGTCTCCGACAAAAGATCCGACTCCGTAACCAGGCAGTTTTTGTCAATATTTCTTGCGGTCACTCTTCCCCTAACTTCTTCATTTTTTAGCGACAATTGCGGTGGCAACTTGAAACCTTCGGTTGACACTTCTTCGATTGCGTCGTCGTGAATTATTTGGCCTTTTGGAATTTGCTTGAGAGTTGATACTATTTTGAGATTGAAAGCGCAAACTTCCTCGTCGTCGTTGTGTTCGACAAAGTTGCGCACATTTGCAAGCATGCGTTTGCACGCGCTGTCTTTGGGATTGAGTCGGTCACTTATACAAGTGATCGACGAAAATGCAAGCAGACCCGTGAGGCAGAGGATGAGAAGCGGACCTAGAGTAATGTAGGCGAGCAGTCCAGTGCCCTTGAAAATATCGATTGATTTTTTGAACATCTCGACGCCGCAACTTTCTATCTGAAATGCGATTCTAATCTACCCATTTCTAGCTTAAGAAAGAGTTGTGCAGTCGGTGTGGAGATGCGGATAAAGTGTACATCGTAGTTCATTCAAGAGTTGCTTCGACAATGCCATCGCGCACAGCCTTAATCAAAGCGGCGTGATCTAGTTTGTTTTGCTCTGCGTACATTCTGGAAAAATCACCAATTGCGGTTGGGAAAATGTCGCTTTTGCCGATGTATCCAGAAATAATTGCTGGATCTCCTGAGCGAGCGTGGGCCATTGCAAGAGCCCAGCCGCAGTTGCGAGCATATCCGTACATTTCTTTCGGCGTATAAATCTCGACCATTGGTTTGACTTTGACATCGCGCAGTTGGCGGATATAAAAGTTGCGTCCGTTTAGACCAAGGGCGTGTCCAAGGAAAATGTCGCTGGCTGCCTGCATCAATTTTTGACCGAAGACAACTCGTTCTCCATGAGTTTGAAACGGTGGGAAATTGACATAAGGCTCGAGAACTGACGCGCGTGCTTCTTTGAATTGAAGAAAGAGCGGATCGTTTTCGGCGGCGAAAAACAGGCCAATTGAACAGTATGTTCCAACGCTACCGACACCGACCACTTTTACCGCCGTATCGGCCAGTTCGTATCGGTCAAATAATACTCTTCGCTCAAGAGGTAATGAGTCTCGATACGAGCTAAGAAGAGCCGCCTGTTGCTCCTGGTATTCCGGCTCATTTTGTTCATCTTCATGGAAAACGAGTGGGGGTCTGTCTTTGATTTTAGGCTGTTCGCCTATTACGTGTCCTAATTTGACGAATTCAGATTGCGCATCTTTGCTCAATTCTCTTTCGAGGACCTTCTTGCGTCTCTTTTTAAGTGCAGCTGTTTCAGAAAGATCTATTAATGTGTTGTAATCGATGAAGGAATACCAGGCACTGAGCGCAGGCATTGCAGTCAGCTCGATCATGCGATCGCGATAAGCTTGCGCTGTTCGTATCGCTGCTGCGTAATTGTTTTTGTCTGGATGTCCATTGTTTTGGCCGGCGACATAAACGCTTGCTGCAAGGCGTTTTAAGTCCCATTCCCAGGGCGCAGGAAATGTTTCATCGAAGTCGTTGATATCAAAAACTACGTGTCTTTCTGGTGTGGCGAAGGCGCCAAAATTGAGAAGGTGACAGTCTCCACACGCCTGAACTGCATATTCAGTTGAGGGGGCATTCGCTAGATCCGCAGCCATAATCACCGCCGCTCCACGAAAGAAAGCAAATGGAGAAGCCATCATGCGCCCATACCGAAGTGGCAAAAGGTTGTTCTGCCGACCAGCGCTGGATTCAACCAGCAAGTCTATCGGTTTGCGTGCCTCTTGGTCGGCAATGGGCATCTCGGAGTGCGACTCGCGTGGACACTGAACCCGAAATGCTCGACCGAGTTCCATGCGGTCATCAGTTTTACGCAAGTGCGCAGGCTTTTTCAAAAAGGCGGCATTGAGGCTCGGTCGTAGGAACGCGACGTCTGGGTTTTGGGGTTCAATTGGAGCGCTAGCTTTGAATTCTGCGGCGCTCTTCTTTGACTCTCTCGTCTTTTTTGTCTTTTTGCTTTTTCTCAAATGCTGCTTGGTGGCCTTGGACTTTGTTTGTGCGGTACTGGTCGATTTATTGCTTTTCTTCTTTTCGCTCACCATACAATGGGCTCCTTTTAACTGCGGCGTTCTCGAAAGGCGCCATCATATTTGGTGGCAAGTAGAGTTTTGTCAGTCAGTGGGTCTAAAAACAAAAACATGCCAGAGGTCTTTGTTGATTTTTTCAGCCCAAAAATCAAAACCTCGGGCGTACCATATGTCGTAGAAAGGTTGTGGCTCCCATTTATGTTTGATACCCACAATGCTTCCATGTTTCATCGTGTTTATAGCTGTGCTGACGGTCGGCATTGGGTCCCCAAGAACTTCGTCGGTAGGAATCAAATCAACCCAGATTATTTCTTCTGGCGCTGCGTGGATGAGCCAGCCAGGCTTGTCAGCAGGCGAGCCGGGTAATTGTTCATGGTGACTGGAAGGGGCGCTCAGATCGATGGGCAACCCGGCGATTTCGTTGACTCTAGCGACTATCTCAACCTCCTTGATGCCGGCCATGACAGCCACGCGTCGTAAGGTTATGCGCTGGGGCATAACCTTACGCATCAAGGGATTGCGCAGTCGTTCAAATTCGCCGGGATTAAGGCTGATAATATAATCCAATACGGCTGGGTGAGCGTTTAAGGCTTCAGAAAGTTTGCTTGCGCCGTTCATGTTTGCTCGCCGAAGATAAAGTCATCAGACCCTTTCATTTGCATAGATTATAGCTGTTTGTTTGAAACCAATAGGCTTTGAATTTGATTATTGAGTTTATTGCTTTTACCGATAGAATTGCAGCTGTTTACCATTGACTGCTCGGTATCACCAGCGGTATCGATTTTGACTTAGGTGTGGTGTGGAGCGTCTTTTCGTGCCTTCTTCATTTCGTTAAATTCACGCTGCAGGGCATCAGCGTCCTGGCGCCGCTTTTCGTGTGTTTTGCTATTTTTGTTCCAGGAACTAGCGGGCGCCTCCATTGCTGAAATCTCGAGGTCAATGTCGTCAAATATTTGGGACAAATTGTCTATGAGTATCTGCGAGAAAGGGAGCAATTTTTCGTCTGCTTGCCCTTGCAATTCATGAATTTGAAGATCGATTTCTGAGAGTGCCTGTTGCCTGTGATGAGCGGCTAGTCTTCTATGTAGTTGGGCTGCGGCGGCTGCATATTTGGCTCTTAAAGTTAGAATATGACGCCTTTGATGAAGTCCTTGCTTCGTTGCCTCAACCTGGTCCAAATTCTCTTGCATAGCGTCAATGAACGATTTGTTGTCGGCTGCAATACTAGAGAAAATTTCGAGCTGTTTTTGGGACCGTAGTTTTTGTTCGAGAGCCTGCTTTGCTAAATCGTCATTCCCTTGCGTCACAGCGAGGGTAGCTCGTTCGTGCCAGCGCGCTACGGCTGCCTTGCTTTTGTCCAGAGCAGGCAATAGCTCGCTCTCTAACTCCTGTGCCTGGGCCATTGTTCGACGCAATCTGATTAAAATGATACTGGTCTTGAGGCTAGCTGCTTCCAGCGAAGCGAGCAAACTTTCAAGATGTTTTTCCTCAGTGCTTTGTATCATTAGCGGCTCTAAAAAAGGACATGTGTTTTGTATAAAATCTGCTACGACGCGCCATTTCTCATTGCCGATTTCTTCGATTTCTTGTTTGTACGGGTAACCCGCAAGAATCCAGAACGTGCAAATAACCGTACACGTCCAGAAGCCAAAAATGAAAATCGCAATCACAAAAAAGTGCCTCGTTGCAAATTAAGCGGTGGCTGAGGTTAATAAAATGAGCGAGATCAGTCAGACCATTATGACCGATCGATGGGTAGCGTGCTTATGCCGGGCTATTGCTGATGGAGAGATCGATAGAGTCCCTTTCTAATCGTTTTGATATCTGGGGAAAGCAGTGCAATGAGACTTTTCCCTGTTAAGGCGGGAGCACGGCTGACGACTGCAAAACTACCCGCATCTTCAATAATTCTTTGGAACAAAGCTAGTGCTTCATCTTTTTTCTTCATTTGCGCCCCGCGCAGAATCATTAGCAGTTTAACTTTGTCTCCTACTTGTAGGTGCCTTATTAGCGTTTTCAACTTCGCTTGATATTCAGGCTCTTCAAGATGGTAGCGTAGCTTTATTTCTTGGAAATTCGTAAGGTGATGCTTTCTTTCGATGTCGCGGTTTGTTGCTTCCTGAATGGCTTTGAACTTCTGGTAGTCCATCAGCTGGCATACAGGAGGATACGCGTCTGGAGCAATCAACACTAAATCAAGTCCTAGCGCGCGAGCTAACCGCAAAGCTTCTTTCTTTGGCATCGTGCCAATGATGTCACCGTGTTCGTCAATTACCCGGATCATTCGTCCGGGTTGATCAGACGGGTCGCCGTCACCTCCGTGACCTAGCGCAGTTCTCGGTTTTCGGGGAGGCTTTCCCGAACCGTCTCTGACCACTTCTGTCTGCGTGCGATTCTTATCGCTATCTTTTTCTGACTCTGCGAAAGTGGAACTCCTCACAACAAATACGTGCACTAAATTTCATCATACTCCAAGGTCGATTTGTCGGCGTCTTTTATGCCAATAAAAAGACCCCGCAATTTACAGGTTTTACTGCATTGCGGGGTTGGGTGGACAGTCGAAGCTAACTCGAAATAATTAATTCAACGAGGCACAATCAATAACGAAGCGGTAGCGCACATCGCCTTTTTCCATACGTTCATACGCTTCATTTACGTCTTGAATTTTGATCAATTCAATATCGGCCGGCACATTATGCTTGGCGCAGAAATCCAGCATCTCTTGAGTTTCGGCAATGCCGCCAATCATCGAACCGGCAAATATGCGACGCTTCGAGATTAAGTTGTGAGCGTTGAATTTTACGCCTTCTGGAGGAACGCCGACGAGCACTAGAGTGCCGCCGATTTTTACAGTGCCCAGTAATGCGTCTATGTCATGCTCTGCAGATACTGTGTCGATAATGAGATCGAACTTTTCAGCTAGTTCTTCCATCGTCTTTGTATCGTTAGTGGCGTAGAAATTATGAGCACCAAGTTTCTTCGCCGCTTCTTTTTTTGCATTGCCACGGCTAAGGACCGAAACTTCGGCTCCCATTGCGACTGCAATTTTTACTGCCATGTGGCCCAGTCCGCCCAGCCCAACGATTGCTACTTTTTTGCCAGGACCGGCGCCCCAGAATTTCAGTGGTTTGTAGGTAGTGATACCAGCGCACAAAAGTGGTGCTGCGGCATCCAGTGACAGACCGGCTGGAATTTTCAGCAAATATTTCTGGTCAACTGTAATCTGAGTGGAATAGCCACCATAAGTGGTATGACCATTATCGCTGCTGTTATAAGTGAAAGCAGTGTCTTTGCAGTATTGTTCTTCACCATTTTTGCATGGTTCGCACTTGCGACATGAATTCACGAAACAGCCGATTCCTACAGAGTCACCAACTTTGAAGTCTTTTACGTTGCTGCCGACGGATTTAACGACGCCTACGATTTCGTGTCCAGGGACCATCGGGTAGGTGCTGTTCTTCCACTCATTGCGAGCCTGGTGTAGGTCAGAGTGACAGATGCCGCAAAACTTGATGTCCAGGAGTACATCATCTGCTTGTGGTTGCCTTCGTTCGATGGTGAATGGTCCAAGAGCTTCTGTGGCCGATTTAGCGGCAAATGCCTTTGTAGAAAGAGTTGCAGTCATAGAGATCAATCCTTTTAGCTAAGATTAGCCGGGGTTTAGCTTCGATCAAAAACTTAGCATCCTGCGCGGTGGCTATCAACTCAAGGCGCGCTTTCTGAAACAGGAAATTACATTCGGTTCGATTTATTCGCACTCAAATTAGTTTGGGCTTATCTAATTCCCTTTAAGATTTGGTTTGCGCTCCCAAAACACGCCAACTGGCACCCTTTTATGGATGAGGCTGGGATGAATAGCGTGTTTGTGAAGCCGAAACAACTTTTTTAATTCGCGTTTGGCAATCGCCAAGAGCCCGCGGTTGGCATGGGCGCCTCTAAGATACCGCCTTGCAACTATTTTTAGTTAACCTAACTTCGGTAAGATTTGCTCGCTGTTTTGCCTGTTGCGCAGTACACTTGTCTAGCTTCCGAAAGTGAAATTGGCTTAGCCTTGACTTTCCTAAGTGGTCTGATGGTCATACAGGTGCCAATTTATGAATCTTTTCACTGAGTGCGCGGTAGGTTTTGCATCGTCTGTGGTGCTTATGTCCTTGATCGAGCATCAATGCCACCAGACCGCGATGCATAAAAAGCATCCATTAAGTAAGTATATTAAAGTGCTCGAGAAGGTCTTTAAGCACCACGCTGTGCTTCATCACTCTGAGTACAAAGCTGTGTTTGCTGATGTGCCATTACCAAAAGGTGAAGACCGTGGCATTCGGTTGAATTTTGTCGAAGGCTTTTTCGAAGCATTGCCTTTTTCTTTATTGCTTGCTTTGGTGTCGGTACCAACGGCGATTATCTTTGAAGGCGTAGTAGCATGCCACCATCTCATCTGGAACAACATCCACTTAAATATGCACAGACCTGTGAAACGTTTCTTCAACGAGTGGCCCGCTTATAAATATTTGACCAGACATCATTATTTGCACCATGTACATCCCGATAAGAATTTCAACGTTGTTTTTCCTCTCGGCGACTTTGTATTCGGTACGGTATGTAAGCCCACCGCTGCAGAGATCGCAGATATGCAACGTCAGGGTATGTATTCAGGTTCCCCAGCGCAGACTGAACAATCGCAAGGCGAGGTACGAGTGCTCGAGGGTGCTAGAAAGTAATCTTGTTCATTAGGTGCAAATTTCGTTTTGCACCAGCGATCGACTTGGGCTAGAATGAACGCACACTCTAGAAAGTGAGCGATTAATGGCAGTCAAACGATATCTCTTCGCCTTTTGTGCACCGGTATTCTTCGGTTTGAGCCTCACTGGCGCACTCGCTGCGCCATTACCGGCGATAGACTCGTCCACATTGTGGACAGAAATACAAAAAACTGGAGTGGAATCTGTATATACAGGTGCCTATGGTGACGGTGAACGTCTGCTTAAGGACGCTGTAAAGTTGTCCGCGAAGTTTGGCCCTGCCGATTTGCGCCGTGCTCAAAGCTGTGGCGAACTCGGCCGTCTGCTCACTATTCGTGGGCGCTTTGCTGAAGCTGAGCCTTTGCTGGAAGAAGAGTTGCGCGTTAAAGAAGCGGCCATGGATCGCCCAAGTGGTGCTGTTATTCCATCAATGGCAACGCTGATCAACTTTTATCTTGATCATGGCACCGCCAGTAAAGCGGAACCATTAACTGACCGTATGCTCTCATTCATCAACGGAAAGTTGGATGAACATCGTGCAGCTGCAAATGGTCCAGTCAAACTGAAGCCAGGGCAGCCCTTGACGGGATGGGCTGGCAGTGCGTCGTTGTCTATGCGCGATCCGGCCATCGAATGGGCCATTGCCTGCGATACGGTCAGCACGCAATTTTTAGCGCGCGAAAATTATGATTACGCTGAGAAGGTGTGTCAGGCATCTCTGGATGTTAAAGAAACTGTCTTGGGTAAGCAGCATTTATCGCTCGCCAATAGCTACGATAGCCTTGGCACCATCTGTGAGGCTCGAAACCAGGATGGCGAGGCCGAATCTTTCTATCGTTATGCTTATGAGAATACGCAACGTATTCTTCAGCCTGAAGACCCACAAGTCTTTAGACGTTTAGACAAACTTGCTAAGTGTTTGCTGCGAGAAAAGAAGTTTGAAGAGGCAGAAGCTTTATACGTGCATGCTCAGGACTTGTGGAAAGATGCGCCGTCTAAGACAGGCAGCGAACTTCGCGCCGCTTATGCCCTGGGTAGATGCTATACCACTGAAGAAAAGTACGAACAGGCAGCTCCTGTATTGCAAAAAGCTTTAGAGATAGCGCAAACATTTTACGGACCTGAATCCATCCAGCTCGTCACTTATATTCAGGCTTATGCTGATGCTATGCACTTTCTTGGCAGAGATGCCGAGATGGCTGACTTGAAAGGTCAAATGCTTGCCATTAAGGGTGGTAGCACCACGCAATGATGAATGGCTAGTTGCTTTTCAAACCTTGCAATATTTGATGTGCAATCGTCACTCGGTCTCTAATCGGATAGCTTTTGTTCGCTAGCATCACAATACCGATTTTCTTTTTAGGAATGTAGGCAATGTATGCACTACAGCCATTAGTTGAGCCGGTTTTATTAATCCAGACGTCCTCTAACGGAGCCTGCGGTGGCGTTATATCAGAAACTTTGTTTGCTTGAAAAATCATTGCACTGGAATTTCCTTCAAGCAATGTTTTTAGCGCGACTGGGTAATGGTATTGCTCCCAGATCAAATCCTGAGTCATGCCCCCTACTTTAAAATATCCTGTGTGCGTAGCCATGATTGCTCGTTGAACTTTTTCATCCACCTTAATCATATTCATATTGGCTTTCACGAAACGAAGAAGGTCCGTGGCTGTTGTTTTAACACCGTACGCTTCATCTGCTAAGAGCGCTTTGGTTACTCTCGATGGTAGACCGCCTTCCGTGTAACCCTGGGCATAATTCATCATCTGAGACTCCGGAACATTGATGTAGCTGTTGTTCATGCCCAGAGCTGCAAATATTCTTTTCTCCATCAAAACATCAAATTCTTGATTCAGACTTTGGGCTGCAATTAAGCCAAGCATGCCGATTCCCGGATTGTTATACGTCCTGAACTTGCCAGCTTCGCAACTTGGTTTCCACTGCTTTAGAAATTCCTGAAGTTGATCGTTGTTCGTTATTGTTGGCGGTAGTTGCAGTGGTAAACCTCCAGGCGTATGCGTTCCCAGATTAAGCAGCTTGAGATTGCCGAAGGGCGTGTTTTTGCAGTAAGGAAGAAACTTGCTTGTTTTGTCAGAAAGGGACAGCTTGTCGTCAATCTGTGCGTAAGAAGCAAGAGTTGCGGTAAAGGTTTTGCTGATGGAACCGATTTCAAACAGCGTGCTGTCAGTCACCAATTTTTGATTTGCTTTGGAGGCTACACCATAATTGAAAACGTACTCATTTCCATTTAAAGCAATTCCCACAGCCATTCCCGGAATATGCATTTTATTCATTTCGGGTCGAATTTGCGCGTCTACAATCCTTTTGATAACGTCTTGCTGGTCGTTGACCGCATAAACAGCGCAAATATCAAAACATGCGAAAAAGCCAATTGCCGTGACGACCTTGAAAAGTTGCGAGCAGATATTTTTTTTCAAAATAGATTCACCAAAAAATTCATTACTTGAGGTAGCCGTACACCATGAGCCCAACGCCTATAACCCCGCCAATGATGCTGCATTGATAAAGGAGAGCACTGTCTACCAGAATTGAAATTGAGGCAAGCACAATACAGATTTGAAAGCAGGCTACGGCAAATGAATACATCTGGTGAGCAGCAAACTCATGTTCGCTTTCTTTTTCTAAATCAAGTGCTTTCTCTTCAATTATTTTTTCTTCTTTTTGGTAGGTCTGCATCTTCGTGTCGATACTTTTTGTCAAATCGGCCAATGCTGTCGATTTGTTGATTGTTTGTGCTTGCATCAGTGTTTCAACCAGGTTTTTATTTACCTCGTAGAGGTGACCTTTGGTACTTTTGGCCTGGTAATACGACCATTGATCCGAGGCTTTGCTTCGCAGAAGTATTGCCTCATTGGCTGCGTGCCCAGACAACAGTGAGCCAAGAGCCGCTAGTACCGCAAGAATCGCAGCTGTGATGGCCGAGCGCATATGTTTGCCGGAATGTTTTTCTTCGATACTGTGTTCGACGTGTTCCAGAAATTCTTGAGGTTCAGGTCCTTCTTCCACTTGCGCTCCTCGGTTAGTCTGTTCTGATCAACTTACTGTAGTAATTTCACCCGCATGATAACAAGATCGTGTTGCACCTTAGTGGCAGGACTCCAGGTGCTCCAGGCTTTCGGTACGCGTTGCCAAATGTCAAACCTCTGTGAGCGTCACGCCCCGGATCCCAAGCAGCATTATGCTAGCAGACGTATGTATTTGGTCAAACCGTGTTGTGGTAAGAAAATCTCATTGCGAAAGCGGTATCGAAGAATGACCAAATAGGTAACGAGGGATCGTAGTTGAAGTACCAAATAACATGTAGTACCGGATCAAAAAAGCGTTTAATAAAAGTGCCCTCGCGAAGGCACTAAAAAGCTGGCGTTACCTCAACAAGGCGTGGTAACGCGCTCGTCGACGCCGAACTGGTGATGGTTTCAAAAAGAGGTTGAGACGGCATTTATGAGACGAGTTTTGTAATATTAACCAGTCTTTGCGGCGACTCTAAAGGGCAGGCTCCCCTGCCATTTTTGCGATCGGCATAGGTTCGCCGAATAGTAGTTACTAGTAGACGACTAATTCTTAGCCCGTGAAACATGAGAGCCTCTTATGTCCGCTCGATTACTTCTTTGAGAATTATCGCGCGGTAAAAAGTTGCTGGTTATTTGGCAAATGAGGATATTGTCAAGTTCGTGTGGACGAACAGTGGTAGACTCTTTCGACTTCGCCTTGGATCCCGACGCAGCAAGATTTCACACACCTTCTATAGTAGCCATGCTCATGATTGATTCGCAGACAACGGTGCAGGATAAGCCAAGGCTTCAAACGCCAGTTGCTTCACAGGCATCGGTCACTCAATCGTTGAGACCGTCAAAACTTGATGCTCTCACTTCGTTACGCTTCCTTGCTGCTGCCGTTATCGTGATGTTTCATGTTGCTGGCAGTTTCAATATTTATTACGGCAGTTTTTTGGAGAATCTCGGGCTGTGGCAAGGTGTGACCTGTTTTTTCGTTTTGTCCGGATTCATCATGTTCTACGTTCATCCAGAGTTGAATGATTCGAAATCGACAGATTCTTTTTTTGTCGCTCGTTTTGCTCGCATATGGCCGTCATATTTTGCATCGTTGTGCTTTTTCGTTGCGCTGAAACCGAGTTCTCTGCAAGCACCTAATGCGGTGCTAATAGCGGTGGCCAATATTTTGATGGTGCAGTCCTGGACTCTCATTAAGCCATTTTATAAGTTGTTCAACAACCCTGGTTGGAGCGTATCGACGGAAGCATTCTTTTATCTTTGTTTTCCGATGTTGCTGCAGAGGTTTAAGGAAACCTGGAAATCCAAACTGGGCATTTGCCTCGTTCTTGGCGCACTCAGTATTGGTGTGGCCTATATTGCAGAATTTCCTGCTTACGCGGGAATTCTTCCTCGTCAGATTAACGTCAATCCACTGTGCCGTCTGTTTGAATTCGTCACCGGAATGATTGTTTGTCTCGCTTACAATCGTTATGGTATGAAAATCGCATGGGGAAAGAGTGTCGCTACTTTGTTTGAACTAGTGTCAATTGCTTTTGTAGCGATGGCAGTACTACTCACACTCGTCTGGCAAACAACTTCAGAGACCGTGTGGCTGGAGCCCATTAGGATATGGTTGAGCTACTGCGGTGTAGCGCCAATCTATGGATTTTTGATTTTCGTTTTTGCTATTCAGAAGGGCTACATATCGCAGCTACTCACCAGAAAAGCCTTTGTGAAACTGGGCGAGATAAGCTTTTCGATTTATCTATTTCACTTACCGATTTTGCTTTATTTTTCCGAAAATTATGAAAGGCGAAGAGAAGGTTCATTGATACCAACGGTCCTTATCGCCTGCGTACTATGCTTTACGATGGCCGTGACAAATTTCATTCTCATCGAACATCCGGCACGCCGCTTTATCCTGGGACTGTGGAAGAAATTTCAAACCAAGTCGAATGAGTCAGCAAAGGCATTAGCGGCCTCATGTTGGCGGATGTCGAAAACTGAAAAGAGTTGGTTGGCTGGAGTTTCAATTATTGCTGTGTTATGTTGCCTTGCTGCCGTTAAACTAGATCGTCAGTTTCGTTTCGCTCCAGAGAGTGCGGCGCAGCGTGTCGCTGCTTCTAGTCCTGCGGAATACCGCAATGTAATCTTTGGCGATGCCCTCAATCTTCGAGGCGTCAGTAAGCGCGTAGATAGCAAAGGTATGACTCTGACTCTCGCCTGGCAAAGTTTGAAATCCCAGAAATTAGATTGCCTGAATGTTGTTCAATTGATAGACAAACGCGGTGTCGTGAAGGGTAACGATGACTACTGGCAAGATCGTTCTGCCCGAACTGTTCATCACGGACAAATCTGGACAGACAGCTTGTTCTTTACCAACACTGAGTTGCAAAACGTCAGGGCCATTGGTCTGAAAATCGCCAACATAAAGCTTTGCCGCGAGATGCCTATTACAGCGGGTTCAGTCAAACCGGGCGACACCAGGTTGCTGGTTCAGATCAACTAATCAACTTAGTAACGCTTGCGGCGACTAGTATTTAGTGCTTAGTCTCGACTAAATTTAGAGAACTGAATGTCTTGGCTAAATCGTTGTGACGTCTAAACGCAACTCTGATTTCGATAGCCTCAATTATTTTATTGATGCCACGAGCCTGTGATGGCACAGGGTGCTTCTTAAAGAAAGCTTTGACTTCATCTAGCTGTTGCTGTTCGCCGAGGGCGTTCATAGCCATTACTAGATTCAGCATGAGATGTTCTGGAAATCTCCAGGCAATGAGAATAATATGTTTTCTGAAGAACTCCCATGCCAGTCCTCGACCAGCACGACCTTCCATGATCGCCGCCATCACCAGCGGTGCATCTTGTTTTTCGATTGCGCTGGATAAACACATTTTCAATGTTTTCTCAATGAGGGCAGGCTCCTGAAACATCGCTAGAGCCATCAAAGTGCTTTGTTTTCGCTCTGGCGTTTTACAGCGCCGCCATAAAGCTTGAATTTTTGCGAAGTCCTGACGGTTGCCGTTGTAAGCGACTATTTTTAGCATCGGTTCGTACAGCTCGCTTTCAACAGCGGTAGCGTCCTCGTGCGTAAAATATTCGTTTGCCAGTTTTCGTGCTTGGTCGATAGTTTCTTTGTCCTGACCGATAGTACCAAGCGTTAGTAAGACCTCGGCGCGCTCGCGTTTAACCAGGTCAGATCTATCTTCGGTCGCGGTCCAACCGAAAAGTTTTTTCGCGTGTGCCAGTCGATCTCTGACGAACGCTGCAAATGGCAAGCGCGCGTTGGCATCGATCATCAAGTCCATTTCATTGAACTGGTCGCACATGACTGACGTGACATTTGGATCTGCTTCATCTTTATAGAAAGCTGTCAAATCAAGGTATTGTTTGACCGGTATTTGACCGGCAAGTGCCAGATAGAATTGGTCGGACAGTAACGAGGCTCGCTCGAGAACGGTCATTTTTGAGAGGTGCGCCATCATCTCTTTTAAATCTTTGGGTGAATAGACAACGCGGAAATAACCTTCGCCTCTTGCATTCACCAAATATGGTGCTTTCTTGCTTGTGCCAAGATTCCCAGTTGTTTTGCTAAATACAATCTTGTGGGCCGAATTTATATTATTCTCTTCGAGGCTTCTAACTTGTAGTGGTATTTGCCAGGCAGATGAAGAATCGCTGTCTTCATTTAGAAAGACGAAACGCTTCTGAGAGACTGTTGTTTCCGGCTTCGAAGAATCTACTATAACTTCAGGAAATCCTTTTAGATAAACCCAACTGTGCATCAGTTCTGAAACGTTTTTCCCAGACGTAGATGACAATGCGCTCCAGAGATTTTCTGGTGTTGCGTTTGCAAGCTCATGAGCTGATAGATAGTTGCGGATTCCGTCTCGAAAAGTGTCCGGTCCCAGAAAGCCCTCGAGCATGTATAGAACAGCGGCGCCTTTTTCGTAGGTTATTTCGTCGAAGACCTGGTCAATTTGATCTGCGTCTTTGATTTCAGCATGTATTGGTTGAGTCGCGCGCAATGAATCACTGAGCATTGACTGCTCTCTCTCAAGGGTAAATTGATTGCGATATTGCCAAGATGGCTCCAGTAAATCAACAGCCTTCGTAGACATCCACTCGGCGAAGGCTTCGTTCAACCAGATGTCGTCCCACCACTGCATGGTGACAAGATCCCCAAACCATAAGTGGGCCATCTCGTGCGCAACGTTCAATGCAACTTGTTGTTTTGCCTCGACCGAAATGGTCTTTTCGTCGACTAGTAGTAAATCCTCGCGGAACGTACATGCTCCTAGATTTTCCATCGCGCCATTGGGGAAATCGGGGATGGCCACTAGGTCAAGCTTCTTCGCACAATATGGGATGTTGAAATATTTGGTGTAATAGTCCAGCACCTTTGCGGCGAATTGTCGCGAGTAAGCCGTCATTTTTTCTTTGCCTGGGGCGCACCAGACGCGAATAGGTACACCGGCTGCCATGATAGGCTCTGACGGCACAATGTGACCGATCACCAGCGCGACGAGATAGGTGGACATTTTCGGTGTCTTTTCAAACGTGACAACTTTTCGCCGTTTTTCGTTGTCGACGACCTCTTTTAGTACAGGCGAGTTGGAGACAGCTGATTCATCTGCGTTCAGGCTAGTAGAGATCGAAAAAGTGGCTTTGTAAGCTGGTTCATCGAAGCAGGGAAACATGCGACGTGCGTCGGTAGGCTCCATCTGAGTTGCACAAAGCCAGCCATTTCTGCCTTCTGAGTCAGTAACTTTTTCGCGAAAAAATCCTTTGAGTTTGTCATTCAATTTCCCTTGAAATTGCAAGACTATGCTGTATTGGCCAGGCTCTATTAGCTCTTTCGATTCAAGAATTACTTCTTGAAATTTAGATTCATCGTGAATAGACAGCTTTTGGGATTTGGTTGCGCCGGAAGATTTGTATTCTGCGTCGGTGACAGTGATGTCAGTGGAATTTAAGACAATTTTTCTTGTCGTTTTGAGCACCTGAATGTCGATTGTCTCGGCGCCTGAAAAGGATTTTCTTCCGGGATTTGGATCGAAATAGAGGCCATATGCTGATGGTATGACGTCGCCTGGTAATCTTTCTTTCTGGTTGGTGCTGTTATCATCGGCTCCGGCTGCTGCAGTCGCGCTGAGAGCGATTATCACTGTCGCGGTTAGGCCTGTTTTCAAGGCTCTCAATTTCTGCCCAACCATTAAGTTCTCCTGTTCAAATTGGCCACTCAAACCATGTGAGTGATCAGGATCGCGCTTTTGCAGTAACTTTTCAATACCGCTGACGGATGCACGTCCAAGTAGTTTTCTCTCCAGTTGAGCTTATGAGTAGCAGTATCGATGTCTACGCGATAATGGGTATTTCCAAGTTGGCATCGTCCATTTACAATCTCAAATAGCTTGAAAAGCTTAGCTCCACTTTGGGGAACGCAATGACAGCCGAACCGTACGACGCAAAGGCCAGAGCCGCAGACAGAATGGATCTTTATGACCCAGACGATTTCCCAATGCAATATTTCACGCAGCTTAGAGATGCTGAAGTGGCAGGACTGGAGCCATTTGCGACTGCTATGGCAAACGCCATAGTGAGCCTGAGTGACAGATGGCTAAAGCCTGGGTCGATGACGGCTGTGCTTTCACGTTCAATTGTGGTTCCATATTACGACCGCACTGGTCGAATCCGACAGGCGACGGAGGCCACGGCGAGCGCAATCCACTCCTTGGCCAAAATAGATTCGATTGACGCATCGGCACAGCGTTATCTGCTCAATTTTGCGAAGCATCTTAGTAGTACCAGACGGTTTGATTTTGCAGAATTTGTTTTTCAGAAATTGCTGAAAGCGGCACAATATCCGGGACAGAGTGCTCGCGCCGCAGAGATGGCAAATGAATACGCTCTATTTGCAGAGCAAAGAAACGTCGCCGAAAGCGACAATTCTGAAGAACAGACTCATGACGTTATAGTGCTAGCTGCAGAGGCTCTTGAGCGAGAGGAGTATGGCGCAGCCATGCAGTCTATAAGTGAGTTGGTAAATCAACTTAGCATGCGGGCGCAGGTCGTTATCCAGGAAGTTGACAAAGATATCTATAAAAACGCAGACCACAAAAGACATTACCGCACTTTGTGGAATTGCTTAAGCTATTTTGCGCGATTGTTGTTGGATAAAGAGAGATTTTCTGAGGCCGATATACTCGGCAAGGCGCTTGTAGAGTCATTTGTGAGCGTCTGGTCGGAAGATGCCGCTTTATTGTCAGTGTTATTCGATCGTGCTATCCATGCACGTCAGTTCGCGTTAGTCGAAGAGCGGGAATGGGAGAAAATTGAATTTATTTTGGCCAGTGAGCCTTCATTTGCTAGACGAGAAACCAGTCGCAGCGCTTACATGCCCTTGAATCGACCCTACGAACTTGGCTATAAACTAAGACAATTTGCTCTTGCCTATTCGTTTTGCGGCGAGGCAAAAAGGGCTCTCACTATTATGGAATGTTCTTATGCTAAAACTTTCAGTCCTTTGAGCGAACTTGAACTTGAGGTGCGCAATCAGTCTTTGCGAGAGCACGAAGTTGCTGAGTTTTATGCGCACGCCGATCTCGCCAGTATTGCCATTAAGTCCATGGATTTTAAGCTAGCAAATCTGGCTATCGATAAGCTTTGTTCGCTTAAGGAGGTCCAGAGTATTTTTGGTACTGCCGATAAAACATTGCAAATCGCCGATGCTTATATCGCTGGCAATAGAGCGGATGATGCGCGGACCTTCTTAGAGCGAGTTTGTAATTCGGAGCCTGGAATTATTGAAAGTCGCGCGATGGGGTGTTTTAGATACCACTGGAAACTTGCAACAGTAGCAGCTATCAGTGGCGATAATCGGCTTGCATATCAAATTGCTACCAGGTCGCTAGAAATGACAGTGGCACACATGGTTCCAAATGGACTGTCGTTACTATGCGCGAAAATGGCGCGATTATGCGCAGACCACCCGAGCTCGGCTCGGTATTATTTAAGCTTGCAAAACCGAATCGAGTCCGAGATCGAACGCGAGCGGACCTACTCGAGTTTCGCATTAGTCGAACCTTTTTATAACGATATTGCCATTCAGTTGTTGGAAAATGCGTTGGAGGCAGATGATAGAGAATCTTGCCTGGACAAGGAAGTGCGTGCCGGATTGTATATTGTTCTTGCAAACATTTATGCTAATTCAGACCATGAGATTGCGAAATCACTTTTGAGTCAGGCACTGCAACTGGTGCCCAGCAATACAAAGTTGAGTGCCGAGATTTTCTTGTCGCTGTCGAATTTGAATCGTGACAGTAAAGAAGTCGAGAAATCATTGCAGCAGGAAGAATGGTCCGCTGCACTAGCTGAACAGGCTGACCCGGCACAAGCATATAAAAAGTGGCTTAGTCTGGCTCAAAATGAGTTACTGTCTGGCAACGTGAACGATGCGGTTAAACACATTGATCATGCCCTGAAATTATATTCTAAGTTCGCTAAGCCTGATCGAGGGAATTTTGTGCCAGTGCTGACTGTCAAAGATGGTGAAATAATTGACCTGCTCTGCAAAAAAAAGAATGTCAAAGCAGCGGAGAAGCTGCTGCGAAAGTCAATTGCAGCGATCGGGTCCGTGTACGGCCAAGGTTCCCAGAATGTTTCCTGGGGTTATTGTGAATTAGCATATTTCTGTGCGTTGCAGAAGAATTTTTCTGGGATTTCGAAGCTGGTCAAACCTATTGTAGTCGGCTGTACAGGCTCTGGACATGACTTCGAAGCTATTCTGCGGAGACTTGACGAAATTGCCGGAGAAATCGATGATTCCAAACACCTTGAACTAAAAATCTCACTGCTTTCGTGGATTATTCTCCTTTTTAAGAAGGGTGGTCGCAACAAATTTCTTATTAGCCTTCCAATTAAGAGACTGTCTGAGATTCATATCGCTAAGGGTGAGCTGGCTGAGGGAGCGGCGCTCATGCGTGATGCGTTATTCTTGGATAGTACTCTAGAAATTTGGTTTCCGTCGTGGGTCGATGATTATAAATCGCTTCTTGCAAAAATGGGCGAATCGATCACAGATGATCCCGAGTTGGTTGCGTTTCTGGCTGACGATAGTGTGAAGAATAGATTCAGGAGACTCTGATTGCACGAGCGATTTCGGGGTTTGTTCATCTATACTTAGGGAATCGGCGGCCCTTGGAATTTTTGTGCTTTTACCACTCTTAGCTGTTCTTGGTTCCATCATTTCTCTTTGCGTTGGTTCATCTTACGCAAAGCAGCTCTTTTCACATATAGGTTCTGATGGAACCACTGTCATTCGCATCGTTTTCGCGGCTGTGATGCTCGTGTGCATATGGCGCCCCTGGCGATTGCCCCTGGACCGAAAGCAAGCCGCTTACATCGCGCTTTATGGTTTGACACTTGGCTGCATGAATCTGATGTTCTATAAAGGCATCGCCAAGATTCCTATTGGCATAGCCATCGCTATTGAGTTTATTGGACCTTTGACTCTTGCCACTTTTTCGTCCCGCCGAATTCTAGACTTTGTGTGGATCGTATTGGCTGCTATCGGTCTGCTTTTGCTCTCACCACTAGCCGGTAGCGCATCGACAAGTCTGGACCCCGGCGGCGTTTTCTGTATCCTCATTGCCGCCGTTTTATGGGCCGTTTATATTATTGTCGGCAAGAAAGCTGGTCAGGGGCATGGTGGGCAAGTGACGTCATTAGGATTTGTGATGGCATCGTTGGTGGTGCTACCTTTTGGTGCCCAACACGCATACAAAGCCATGTTCGAGCCTAGCTATGTTCTTGTGGGTTGCATGGTGGCATTGCTTTCAAGCGCAATTCCTTATTCGCTGGAAATGTATGCACTGCAGAAAATACCCAACCAAACATTCGGCATTCTTTTAAGCATGGAGCCTGCCGTGGGTGCCTTAACTGGATGGATAATACTTGGCGAAATGCTTGCGTCTTTGCAGTGGTTAGCGATAGGTTGCATTGTTGCTGCATCGATTGGATGCTCGTTTACGGCGAAGAAAGCTGAGGACGGTCCGCTTGCTGTTGCAGAGGGAATTGCACCGGCGCTGGAGTAAAGACATTAGTTCGTTGTGGTGTGACTTTTAACGCAAGCTAAGTTAATTTATCCTTTCAAAAGATACTCTCTTGCTCCATGTGATACCCGGCGCAATGCGCGTCTCTAAACACTTCGCCTGATAATTTGCAGAGAGAGAATCACCTATCAGTTCGTACGTGACCATATTGGTACCACTATCAATTTTTTCAATTGCTATAGTGTGTCTGAAGTCGTTCTTGTCGGCGATAAACTCAGTCATGAGGTGTTCTTGGAGTATAAGTACTCCGAAACATGCAAAGAAACCGTACAGTAGAAATACTACTAGAGATGATCCTTTCAACCATGGTGGACCTATTACAACCCAAATTATGATCGATACCAGGGGCAGTAGAAATGAAACAGTTGTCGATAACGCATCCAACCTTGGACTGACAAACTCGAAACCTCCAAATTCTCCCATGAGAGAAGAGGAGTTGATCACAAGTAGCACCCAAAAGGTGATAGCAACTCCTGCGAAGACATACAGCTTGCGCTTGGTCTCAGGCGAAGGCGACCAAACTCGAAAAAATGATTTGATCATGATATGTTGCACAGTTGATCAAAGATGGTGCGATGTTCTGACATTATACACGTGCGGTTCAAGCATCTTGTTGAGCTTGATTCATCATGGTATTGATAGAACGTAAGCGGTTATGATCTGTTTGACTGTTCCATTTGCTCAGAACGTTTTCAGTTTCCCAAACTTCGCGTGTTCGAGAGAGTGTGGGCGCCTAAGAAGTCGAATGATTGAATGAAGGGGGCTAGCTAGTGATTGTGCCGTCATTGAATACTAGTCGCTACGATTTTCCCCACGGAAATCGTCTCACGCAAATTAATGCATGAGACGATACATCGAAAACCCCTACTGTTTTATTTCAAATCGTATCGGTCGTTGTTCATTACCTTTGCCCAGGCAGTGACGAAGTCATGCACAAACTTTTCTTTCGCATCATCAGAAGCGTAGACTTCAGCGACAGCACGAAGCTCGGAGCTTGAGCCAAATATCAAGTCGACAGGTGTCGATTTCCATTTGAGCTTATCTGTCTTTCGATCGTGTCCTTCATAGACACCGTCTTCGGATGATTTAGACCATTTGGTGGACATGTCGAGCAGATTGACGAAGAAGTCATTGCTCAATGTCCCAGGCCGATTTGTGAGAACTCCTAATTGGGAATGTCCATCATTGGCGTCGAGTGCGCGCATGCCACCAACAAGAACAGTCATTTCGGGGACCGTGAGCGTCAAGAAAGAAGCACGGTCAACGAGCATCTCGGCCGGGGATTTCGAATTTCCTTTAGCGTAATAGTTGCGGAAGCCGTCGGCGGTCGGTTCGAGTACAGCGAAGGAACTGGTATCAGTTTCGTCTTGCGAGGCGTCGGTGCGTCCAGGCGAAAATGGTACTTTGACTTCACAGCCGGCTTTCTTTGCCGCTTGCTCGATGGCAGCGCCACCACCAAGAACGATGACGTCTGCAAGCGATACTTTCTTGCCATCAGACAGCTCTTTGTTGAAATCATTCTGCACGTTAGAAAGTGTCTTCAGTGTTTTTACGAGTACATCTGGGTCATTTACCGCCCAGTTCTTTTCGGGTGCCAGATTTATGCGTGCACCATTTGCGCCACCACGTTTATCGGTGCCGCGGAATGAGGCAGCTGACGCCCAGGCAGTTTTAACTAGCTCTTGTTCTGACAATCCAGATGCGAGAATCTTGCCTTTCAATTTTGCAACGTCAGTTTCGTCGATCAACTTATAGTCGGCAGTAGGCACTGGATCTTGCCAGAGAAGTACTTCTTTTGGCACTTCTGAGCCAAGATATCGCGAGCGAGGCCCCATGTCTCTGTGTGTAAGCTTGAACCATGCTTTTGCAAATGCCAGTTTAAACTCTTCCGGATTTTCTTTAAAGCGTTTGGCAATGACGCTGTAAGCAGGATCGAACTTGATGGCCAGGTCTGTCGTGAACATCATCGGAGGATGCTTTTTTGTTGGATCGAAAGCGTCTGGAACGAGGGTAATGGCGGCTTTGTCCTTTGGCTCCCACTGAATTGCTCCGGCAGGACTTTTTGTTTGCACCCAGTCGAAATCAAACAAATTGTTCAAATACTGCATCGTGAAATTCACAGGATGTTGGGACCACGCACCTTCTAAGCCACTGCTCGTTGCGTCTTTTCCTTTGCCAGTACCAAATTTATTTTCCCAGCCAAGACCCTGCTGCTCAATTGCAGCAGCCGCTGGTGCAGGACCGACATCTTTAGCTGGACCAGCACCGTGAGCTTTGCCAAATGTGTGTCCACCGGCAATTAAAGCAACCGTCTCTTCATCGTTCATGGCCATGCGACCGAATGCTTCACGAGTGTCGTGGGCTGCAGCGATAGGATCTGGATTGCCGTTTGGACCTTCTGGGTTCACATAAATCAGGCCCATTTGCGTTGCCGCAAGTGGCTTGCCGAGCTTGCCGCTTTTGTCACGATTGTCCGACATGAGCTTTGTTCCAGAACCCCAGTAAATCAAATCTGGTTCCCAGGCATCTGAGCGTCCGCCAGCGTAACCAAAGGTTTTGAATCCCATGGATTCAAGAGCCACATTGCCAGTGAGGACCATCAAATCGCCCCACGAAATCTTCTGACCGTATTTCTTTTTGACGGGCCAGAGCAATCTGCGCGCTTTGTCGAGACTGACGTTATCTGGCCAGCTGTTCAAAGGCTCGAATCTTTGTTGGGCACCACCAACGCCACCACGACCATCGGCAATTCTATAAGTACCAGCGCCGTGCCACGCCATGCGAATGAAAAAAGGAGCGTAGGTGCCGTAATCAGCCGGCCACCAATCTTGCGACGTTTTCATCTCGTTGGCAATGTCTTGTTTTACTGCATTCAAATCTAAAGTTTGAAATTCTTTTGCGTAATTGAAATCTTTGCCCAGTGGATTTGACTCCGCGTCGTGTCTGCGTAACGGCGAAAGATCAAGTCTGTCTGGCCACCAGAACTGGTTGGAGCGCGGAGTCTCGTCGTCAGCAATGGCAGGCATTGCTTGTGCTGCCATCGATATCAGAATGGTTTGAATAACAAAGTGACTGGTCTTTCGTTTAGTCATTAATTTGGATCCTTCGGGTTGCCTTGGCTTTCTTTGACAATGTGATCATTGCGCTGAAGCTAAGTGGACGAGCTCAAGATTGCAGGCGCTTAACTGGTAATAAGTTTCGCAGTCTCTTTGAATAAGAATACATTTAGACTAACTCTAAGTCAAGTCAATGTCAATGCAAGTCGGACGCTTGCTCATCATATAATTATGGTGGTGGAGAAGTAGAATTCATATTCTTGAGGTAAAAATGTACTCTAAAAGCGAACCTCTTCAGTCAGTTTCAAGACGAGATTCGCCCTATAGAATTGCAGCAGTGATCGCTGTGTTTTTTGCTATTGTTAGTGGTTATTTGGAGTTTCGTTGCCATAATTTATCGCAATGGATTGAGAAACAAGCAGAGGTGGTTTCGACGCGGGTTGTTAAGCTTGACTCGGTTTTAGTCAACAATTTGCCACCAGATTATTCCATTTCAGCTCGCCTGAAATATACGACACCCACAAGCGGCGATCATTTCGTCGAACGAATCGTTAAATCGCATATGTCCAATTACGATGCTGACGTTGCTGCGACAAACCTTGTAGGAACCAAGGTTCCAGTTAGATACGATCCTCAGAACGTAGATGATTGTTTATTGGAAGAATCGGCTGCACAGACTAATTTTATAATGCCGCTTATGCCCTATATTTTTGTAGTATGCGTGGTGGCGGCTGTTTCTTGTGTCTTCTTGACCATGCGCGTTGGTAAAAATTGAAAGGCTTACGCCATTACCTTTGATATTTCGCGAAGCACATGCTCCATGACGTTTTCTAGACGTAAAACGCCTAGAAGCTGGTCATTGTGGTCAACTACTGGTAAGCGATCAATTGCGTTTTTGCGCATCAAATGTATTGCTTCAGCAGACGAAACAGCAGTACTGGAAACACAAATTGGTTTGTCGAGAGCCCAGTTTCCGGCTGTTAGTTCTGTGTTCCCACGTTCTAAATCCGCAGCTAGAGCCTCAATCCAGTTCATTAAGTCATGCCGTCTGATGGCTCCGATTAGTTTTTGCTCGTCATTGGTGATGAAAATGCAATCCAGTTGATGTCTATTGAGCATGTTAATTACTTCGGAAACAGGCTCTGAGACCCTGATTGGCTCATAGGGGAGGGGCTCAATCAGCGAGTCGAGAGAAATTCGATCTATCACTTCCTGTAATTTTGGAAAGTTGGAGATGTTGTTAGTGCGTCGTCTGGTCGCGTTTACGAGAGCTTCTTTAAATGGTTTGAAGCGCTGAGATAATTGGTCGAAGACCGTTCGTCCCATCACAAGAATTTCGCTGTCTTCTCGTGCTCTGCACTCGTGATGATGCAATTTGTTTTCGATTAAAGAGCGCTCGCCAAAAAAATCTCCAGGACCATATACTGCGACAATGTTTTCTTCTGGAGACCGGTCCAAAACCTCCACAGAGCCAGTTTCGATCATGTAGAATTCAGTGGCCGGGTCGCCTGTTTTGAAAATTGTGTCACCTGCGCCATAATGTGCGGAGCCGATTTTGTCAAAGGCGTCGGTGGTGATTGATGTTAGTGCTGGTGGCATGAAAAGTTCTAAAAACCAGGAGATGCCAACTTTTATTTTCTGCATCAAAGAAGGTAGCTTGATCAGATAAACAGCTCGCCATGCGAACCAGGCGATGAATCCAGAAATTCGGATGTCGAACATTTCTGCTACAGCGCTTTTACCGCCGATTGAGCAAAGAGTACCAAGAGATTGATGGTAGAACGGTTTGGTGGGAAGATTTTTCAATCGCAGCTCTACATTATGTGCTACCTGTGCTCCCTGTCTTTCTCCAAATTGTCCGGTTGTCGGTGAAAGTTTTCCGTCTTGCTTGTTCATGACTGCTGCGCAATCACCAATGGCCCAGATGTTTTTGTAGTCAGAAACAGACATGTCTTCATTGACAGCGATCCTGCCTTTGTCTTTAGGTACATCGAGTTGTTCAATCATTGGTAGCGGGCGCGAACCGATAGTACAAACAACAGTTCCTGCGCGGATGAATCCGCCATCCTTCAGTTTTACGCCCTCTTTTGAGCACATGGATGCGCTTGCATTTAGTCGGAAAATTACTCCATTTGACTCCATCTTTTTTCTTGCAAATTCGCGCAGATTAGAGCCGACTTCTGGCAAGATTTGATCGTGAGAGTGAACGAGCGTGACTTTGATATCGCTCTCCTTGAAGTTGCGATAAAACCTGCAGGCTAGCCGCAGCAACTCGTTTATTTCGCCTGCAACTTCTACGCCGCTGAAGCCTCCGCCGACGATAACAAAGCTGAGAAGCCAGCGGCGCTTTTCATCATTCTCTTCAATTTCAGCTCGCTCTAGCTGACCAATGATGTGCGCCTGGATTCGTAACGCATCAGATACGCTTTTAAGAGAAAATGCATGGTCGGCCATACCCGGAATAAAAGCCAGGTTTGTCATGTTGCCGCACGCGATGATCAAATGTGCGAATTCGTACGTCTTGCGAATTTCATCCGGGTCTTTAATCGTCACTAAGTTCTTGGCCGGATCTATTGCTACGACTGATTCGGTACGACACTCGACATCAGGTAGAAGTTCTCTTAGTGGAGCAGCCATATCTTTGGGATTGATAGCAGCCGCCGCCACTTCTGCCAGGAGCGGGTAAAAAACCATGTGATTTTCTTGAGCAAAAAGCACGATTTTGTACTGGTCGACGGGCAGCAGCTTACGCAGCGTCTTGGCGGCCATTACTCCGGCGAATCCGCCGCCTAAAACCACTATTGGCTTACTCAGCATTATTTTGCACCACGTAGCCTCTTGATTTCTGGCGGGGTGCCGATATTGTATTACAGGTACTGCTCTCGTTCGCAGGAACAGCATCTTGTGTAGAAACGTAAGTTTACGGGGGTGGCTTTGCTCTGAAATTTAATTGGAGTTGGCGACTCGGAGTGACGCTCGTGCCGCAGAAGACAATGCGTCTCTGCAGAAAATTCGCAAAGACGCATTACCACTAGGTCCAAACGTTTGCGCTGGCTCAGTGAGCGGTGCTTGTGGGTTTCAATTTAGCGATTCTTGCGTCAGCTCTAGTATCATCTAACTTTTTTGCGAGCAAGTATTGCGTCAGCGCCAAATCTTTAGCACCATATCTAGCATAAATGTCTCCCATTCGAATACATACGTCTGGGTCTTGTAATATTGTGTTGGCTGCTGCATATTCAACAAGGGCGCCGATGTAATCGCTTTTCGCTTCAGCTTGCGTTCCCAGCAGTTTGCGGTCATCAAATGAGTTCGGTGATTTCCCAATCAATTTGACTGTGCCTTCAACATTCTGAAACGTAGTGGTGCTTTCAGGTTCAAAGAAATACGCGCGATGGAATTGAGTCAATGCCTGTTGCGGATCGCCTTTTTTTGCCAATCCGCGATTGTTATAGGCAACCGCCAGATTCTGCTGCGCCAGATGATACCTGGAGTCTGCCAGCACTGCTGCCTTCAATTTGCTTATGGCGAGGTCGAACTTCTTTGCATTTGTCGCATCTACGCCCTCATTATTTAAAGTCTTTGGATTGGGTACAGTGCCGGTATGCGCTGGGGGATCAGCCTTATCAGCGATAATTGCTCTGGCAATGAGCTTGTCGGACCTTGGTAGCAGGATTTTCGAGAGTGACTTATTTGTCCTGTCTACGTGGTAGGTGAAAGTAAATCGTATTTCGACGTTGTCCGGTGCTTCTGTTGGAAAAGTGCGCGGTCCTAATTTGTCGACTGCCTTCTTTGCGGCACGGTCGAACAATGGTTCCTCTGTCGGAGTTTCAAAACGAAACTCTGTGATCTCACCGGTAGTATTAATTCTAAATCGTGCTGTTGCAATTTTTGTGCGTGTTCCTTCTGGTGGATTCCAGTTCTGTTTGATATCAGCCTGAATTTTGGTCATAAAGTCATTCCAGTTTATATCCGGTACAGCAATGATTTTTATGACTTTTGACCGGGGTGGTAAAACTGCCAGAGCAGTTAGAAATTTTTCGTTCGGTTGAAATTTTTCAATTGATGAAACCGATTGTTTAACGGCTTCGTCGATTTCTGGCAAGCCACACGAATTGTAGACGTAGAGCCATTGTACGAGTCCGCTATGCAATATACTCAAGTATATTCTCGCGGGTTTGGGTGAACTGTTGATTCGCCCGTCATACTTTTCGTTGAGCGCTTTTTCGATTTTAGAGTAGTCGATCGCAGATGATGATTTTATCGGTTCTGCTGATGCCGGCTCGCTTTTGTCAGGGGCAGCGGACGCTGAATTTGGATTCTCTTCAGGCTTTACTTCAATAGCTTGGGCAAAGCAACGAGGGTGGATTGCTAGCGACAGTGGAACCATATACGATACTAGTATCAACTGTCGGATGCTCAACATCTTTTCCTGGCCTTAGCGAATTGATTTGATTGTCTCATACCCTGTTTTGATAAGTAGTTGTCGCCAGAAATTGTTGGTTTCGATAGAATGACTGGGCTATCTATCAAAACGTTAGTCGCGGACGGACAAAGGAATAAAATGCCACTTAATTTTCAAGATAAAATGGAGATTCAAGACCTGATAGTTCGATATGCAAACGCCATGGACAGTGGAAAGTTTGATGAATGGTTAGAAACTTGGGCTGACGATGGTGTCTGGGAAGGCGGTCTAGGTGTCTATGCCGGCAAAACGGCGCTTGCGAAATTGCCGGGTGACCTCGGTGCGCGTATTCAAGGTAAACGCCATTTGATGTCCAATTTTGCCATTTTCGAAAGCGGTGACCAGGCAATGTCGCAGTGCTATATGGTCGTGGTTGAGCGAGAGGTTTCGACAGCAATTGTGGCTACCGGCGTCTATTTCGACTCGCTCAAAAAGATAGATGGGGGCTGGAAGTTTGCTCGTCGCAAAGTGCAGCTTGATCCCAGTTTTGCCGTCACAACGTCGACACTTCGACAAGCCGATTGTTGAGTTGCGCTAATCAGTGTCTTTTACCTTCCTAAATGGTGGCTAGCTAGCGCCAAATGATCGTGTATTATCAAGATGTCAACGCGATTTTAGTTGTCAACTTGGAACGTCCAGTGAGAGGTTTATATGGGCCTGATTGCAAATTTGTTCAAGTTTCAACCTTCGGAACAGGAAAAAAATTCCCAAAAGATTTTGGACCACCTCAAACAGTACAGAGGAAAAGAAACCGCGCGCTGGTTGAATGAACAGGATGAGCAATCGGCGATAAATTTCGTTATGAATCATGGTGGCGTATTGCCACCACCAGCTCCTCTCAAAGTCGAGGATGTCGACAAGTATGAAGTCGATGATTCTCCGACGTACCAACCTCCTATCGAGGCTCTGTACTCGTTGAATCCTGCCGCGGATAATTCGCCAAGGCAACTTCCATCAGCCAACAATGCGCAGGTTGATTGGATAGAGAGAATGTTTGATCAATTTGCTCAATGCGCGCGCAATTTCAACAGTACGCACACGGTGCAGAATCTTTCGGTAAGCGTTCATCGTCCTGAATACTCGCAAGAGAAATCAATGTACGAGACTTACCTTCCAGAAACCAAGGCCACGCTTTTTAAAGGTCATATCAGCACTTCCGCTTGGGGACTGCTCGTTCAAGGTCATGCTGACACAATCGAGATTTTTATAATTCCTGCCGATCGCCTTTTGACCTTCACGATCAATGACATTCATGGTCGGGGTTTTATACCGTTCATGGTTATTAACTCAGAGTATGTGAACAACCAACTGGAATGGCATATCGAAAATGAGATCATCTCTCTCGCCAAGCTGCCAATTCTGGCGAAAGAGTTGTTTTGTGATTTAATTCGCGTGACCAGTGGTCAAATGCAGGAATCAGAATTGTTCGCTTCGTATTCCGGAGAGATGAAATTGGGCGAGACCGTTGCGATGGGCTATGCTCCTCCGCCAGAACAAGCGATCGTTGAACCAAACCTTGCTCCAGTTGTCGACGTTGATTCAGCCACATGGAGCGCCTGCCGCGATCTGGTTCAATTGATTGATAAAGAACTCGCGACGCTTGCAGAAAAAGAGCACGTGGCGAATGATTCTGGCCAGCAAATTGAATTGAATCAACTTAAATCAATGAGTGGTGATCTTCGTTCATTGAGCGGCAGCTTGTCTGAATTGCTAAATAAGTATGCACCGACGGCACACGCCGGTGCCAGTTGACAATAGAAATGCGGTGGCAGCAGGGTATAAGTGAGGATATCACCAGAGCGTTTGAGCCGAGTATTGTGAGCACTGACCAGTCATCACCCGTCGACAATATTGCAGTAGAACCATCCGGAGCTGACGCCATGGTAAACCTTGGTGAGATGCTGGATGGCAAGTTTAAGGTGCTGACGATTTTAGAAGCTGATGTCGATAGTTTTACTCTGGAGGCGCTTAGGGTGTCCGACGAGCGCGCTGTCATTGTTCGACTGCTAAAGCCGGCTGCCGCGGCTCACAAAGTAATTTCCGAGCGCTTCAAAAGCGAGGCGAACAAACTTCAGTTGCTGGTTCACCATAACGTGCCTCGTTGCACACAGGTGGCAATCACTGAGAGTGGACAACCGTATGCAGTGCTGGCTTACTTTCGGGGCTATAACTTGAGGCAAATTCTCAACGAAGAGTCTTCTTTGAGAATTGAGCGAGCGATCAATATTGCTTGTCAGATTTGTGCTGCACTCACTGGTGCGCACAGGCTTGGTATTGTCGAACATAATCTCAGCCCGCGAAATATTTACCTATCCAAGGTTCACAATGGTTTAGAGGTGGTCAGAATGCCTGGTGTGGGCTTTGTTGAAACTCCACCGGCTCTTGGTGACACCTTCATGCATGGCACGCAGAACCTTGTTCAGAATGATTCTATCGTTTACAAAAGTCCTGAAGCATGTTTGGGAAGAGATCTTGACGAACGAGCGACTGTGTACTCAATTGGCTGTTTGTTGTATGAACTGCTCACTGGTAGCGTGCCGTTTTTGGGGCCAACAGCTCTTGAGACTGGAAATAGGCACTTGAAGGAAACGGCCTTACTTTTAGAAGATGTTCGACCTGATCTTCGCTTTCCGGCGCCGTTGCAAGAAATTTTGAGCAAGGCGCTGCATAAAGAATCTTCTGAACGTTACAGCACGATTCTGGAAATGCAGCATGCGTTGAAAACAATTGAAGTTGTTGATACGCCTGCAGTTTGGGTGAGACCAAGAAGAGTGCACCGTGACTTTAAAAGTCCACTTCCTGGCCACGTCAGCGGGCAATGGAATTTAATCAGCTCCGCAGGAACCGGCATTCGCAAAGTTTCCACCTCCGGTACCGTCGGCAATCAGATTCTTTGGATGTGCGTACTGGGATGCTTTGCTGTTCTTGCCATTATTAATGCAGGTAACTTTCTCTGGCTTGTGCCACTGCTTACCGCTGTCCTGGTGCGCATTATCATGTATATGGTGTCGGCATCACATTTTCGAGGGCCTGTGGTATCTCGGCAAAATGAAGCGAAACTGTCAGAAAAACAACTGACGAAGTAATACTAGGGATTGAACACCGTGGAGAAATCTAAGTTGTCTGATGATGAAAAAACTGCGCAATCGGCTTCCGAGCTAATCAGTGAGCGGATCGCCGAACTTGGAGATTGGAGGGGACAAACCCTTGCAAAGATTCGTGCACTCATCAAAGAGGCTGCTCCTGATGTGGTGGAAGAGTGGAAGTGGCGTGGCGTCCCGGTTTGGTCGCATGGTGGTGGCATCTGTACCGGCGAATCATACAAGGCTGTCGTTAAGCTGACCTTTTATAAAGGTGCGGCGTTACAAGATCCAGCCAAGCTTTTCAATTCTAGTCTCGACGGAAACGTCAGACGCGCTATCGACATCTGCGAGGGTGGAAAAGTCAATGAGAAGGCGTTCAAGAACCTAATTTGTGACGCCATCGCGTTGAATGCTTCTGGTAAAAAGAAGACTAGCAAAAGTTGATCTTGCACGACTGTTTTTACTATCGTTCTATGAAGGAACCAATGATGAATGTAACTGTAAAAGGCTTGATTCCAGTGATTTTGTTCTTTGTGTCGCTGACTGTCCCAGCAGGACAAACCAAGAATGTCAGTACAGCAAAGCGTGAAGTGCTAGTAGAATCTGATCATTCGTGGAATGGAACCACATACACTCAATACCCATCGGGCGCACCACAACTAACCGTTTTAAAGCTAACGATTGCTCCGAACTCGGCCCTGCCCTGGCACACGCATCCTTTTCCTAACACCTGCTACGTGCTGTCCGGCGAATTGACAGTGCACGACAAAGAGAGTGGTAAGTCTATAACCTATCACGAAGGGCAAGCTTTTGCTGAATCCGTCGATAGAGTGCATCGTGGAGAAACAGGCAAAGAGCCTACGGTTTTAATTATCACTTACGCTGGAATCGTGGGCAAACCCACGTCTGAGCCCGTTAAGGGAGAGTTGCCGGAATATTGAATCCAGCTTCGATTTTAATCATAATTTCTTGGGCGTCTGAGCATTGAATGAAAGTGGTGCCTTGACCTTCTCGGATGTGTTGGAACTTCGATGTTCCATTGAGAGTTCGAATGATTTTCTCGCGAGTTGTTGTGATGGCATCGCTGGTACCACTGAGAAGAATTCCTTTTAGGGAAGTCATTTGTTGGTCCTCATATTTAGTCTTGCGCGAGGTATTTATGCTTTGACAGCTCTTATTTGCCCAATATGTTATCGATTCTTCCACTCCAGCTTACTTGCCCCGAGTGAAAAATGTGGGAAGACTGAAGTCTTGAAAGTGTAATTGCACTTGGCTTAAAAAGTTCAATACAGGCGTAATTTGCTTGGCGTTTGCAGTGAGTCTAAAGCCCAGCTGTTGGCTTCAAACTTGTGGATTTTAAGGATGTAAACAGTTTTTAGAGCCATAGGTGTGTGTTCGCTGGTAACTTGCTAGCGAGGTGTTATAATCGTTTTGTGGCACAATCTGGAGCAAATCAGTGGAGCAGGCATCACAAATCGGGGCACACATTCGCACTGCGGCAATCGAATACTTGACGCCAAATAGTATGCGCAAAGTGGTTCGCCGGCCGAAGGTGGACTTAGAAGCTCAAGAGCTGCTTGTGCCGTTTAAAGGCGGCAATCTGGCTGCTCGGCTATGGGGCGAGGGCGAAACAATTTTGCTGGTTCATGGCTGGGCTGCAAACCAAACAGACATGTTTAGCTTTGTGCCAGAAATAACATCACGCGGTCTTCGTGCAGTTGCGATCGATTTACCGGCACACGGAGAATCGACCGGAGAGATAGCTGGTCTTGAAGAACTCGGGCAGGGGGTCCTTGCCATAGGCGAGAAATTGGGGCACTTAAAGGGTGTGATTGCGCATTCAGTTGGAGGAGCGGCAACGCAGCTTGCAATTGTTAACGGGTTAGATGTAGAAAGGGCAGTCATGCTAGCGTCTCCAGAGGATTATGAACTGGGTGTTCGTCAATTTGGAGAACTTAAAGGTTTCAGTCAGCAGGAGACTGCGCTAATGATTGAAGTGCTCAAAGAAATGAACGTTAGATTGCAAATACGAAGCGCTGATTTGGTACCAGAAATAAAAGTGCCTGCCTTGATCGTGCATTCGAAAGACGATTCTGTTGTGCCGTTTTCGATTGCACAAAACCTGTGCCGATACTGGAGGGACAGCAGCATTTTAGAAGTAGACGGATTGAAGCATAGAGGCCTTCTTAAAGATCCGACAGTAATTAGAGAAGCAGTTACCTATTTGACGAAGTGATTAAATAATGAAACGTGTTGTCATTACCGGTATCGGCGCAATTACGCCGTATGGTCAGAACGAAGATTTTTTTGAAAACATGGTGGCAGGGCATTCTGCGGTCACCTCTCTGACGGCTTTTCCAGAGAAATCGCATAGCTATTGCAGTATTGCTGGGCAAGTTCATGATTTTAAGCCAGAGAATTTTTTTCCACTTAAAACCGCAAACCGCATGGATCGGTTCATTCAGATGGCTGCAGCGGCGAGCATTACTGCGAGACAGGATGCCGCGCTACCGGATGTTTTTGATGACCCCAACCGTGTTGGTGTAAGTGTCGGATCGTCTGCCGGCGGTTTCGCTACAATTGAAGACAATTTCTATCGCATGCTCGAGCGTGGTCCAAATAGGTGCTCACCATTTACGGTACCGATGCTCATCGTCAATATGGCGTCGGGTTGGATTTCCATTTTGCAGGGTGCGAAAGGATATTCGTCATGCCCCAGTACTGCATGTGCGACTGGTGCTTCGGCTATTGGTGATGCCATGCGAACAATACAACTTGGCCTTGCCGACGTTATGTTTGCCGGTGGAAGTGAAGCGCCGATAACACCTTTGTGTATGGCAGCTTTTGCTTCATCCAGGGTCTTGTCTGCCCGGAACTCAGATCCTGCCAAGGCTTCTCGACCATTTGACAGCGAACGAGATGGTTTCGTGATGTCGGAAGGAGCCTGCATATTGGTAATCGAGGAGCTTGAGCATGCGCTTAAGCGCAAAGCTCGAATTTATGCGGAACTAAAAGGCTTTGGCTGCGTATCAGACGCTTACGATTTTGTCTCTCCGCGAGAAGATGGCGACGGTGCCAAGCGAGCGATGAGCGGTGCTATATCGCAGTCTGGATGGTCCCTGGATGAAGTTGATTATGTCAACGCGCACGCTACGTCAACACTTGTTGGCGATCGATCTGAAGCCAGTGCAATTTCGACTCTGTTCAAAACTTGTAAGGAAAAAGTTCTTGTCAGTGCCACCAAATCTATGACAGGGCACATGCTCGGTTCTGCTGGTGCTATCGAAGCGGCGATATGCTGCCTTTCAATTACAAGGAAAATTGTTCCGCCGACAATTAATCTGGTCAATGTAGATTCTTTGTGTGAGCTGAATCACGCACTGAAGGCAGTTAAGAAAAATGTAGTGCGAGCACTCTCAAATAGTTTTGGATTTGGCGGGCATAATACCTCTTTAGCATTTGAAGCCTTCTCCACCGTTTGAGAGAAAATCACATGAACAGACGTTCTGATTGTCCAGTTTCTTGCATCCTTGAAGTTGTAGGCGATACGTGGACGTTATTGCTGATGCGCGACATATTGTTTCTTGACAAGCATCGCTACGATGAATTCCTCAATTCGCCCGAGGGAATTTCATCGAATGTTTTGACGAATCGTCTGCATCAAATGGAAAAATCAGGATTGATTGAAAAAGTGCCGTACAGCAATCATCGTTATCGATTTTCGTATACAGCGACTGAAAAAGGTCAAGATTTGAAGCCAGTTTTGAAGGCGATGTCGACGTGGGGATTCAAGCATTGTGAGAATGCAAAAACGCCCGAAGAGATTTTAGGGCGTGGTAAAAATGTCTGAGCTCTTAGGATGCAGAGAAGCTGCTTAACATTTGCTGTTTTTGTGTTCTGGCTATAGCCGGTTCTACGGAAGCGTTACCACGCCGCCTTGTGGTAACGCGATGCGAGTTTGGGCACCGGAGCGGGTCGATGTTTATTGACTGAAAAACACAAAAAAAGCACTCCTTGCGACTGGAACCGTTCGCTGAGACGCACGTCACAGTGATGACTGAGGAATAAGCGATGTGCGAGTTGAAACACATAGACCTGAAAAACTGGGCTGTACCCAATCTAATAGTTTGCGCGGTTATTTGCTCGTCGCCATCACAAGCCAGCCAGCTCAACGCGACGCATGTCAAAAAGGCGGCTGCTCCGCTTTCGTCGCAACAAGCCGCCAGCGCTGTCGCCGAATTAAGACACAGAAACTTAGCCCTGCCGCTTGCAAGTTTCGATATTGAGCGCGCGAAAGACTCATATAGTGAACTTCGCAATGGTCAGAGCCATGAAGCTCTCGACATGCTCGCGCCGCGCAATACGCCAGTTCTTGCTGTCGAAGATGGAGACATTGCCAAGCTTTTCGAAAGCAAACTTGGTGGCGCGACGATTTATCAATACGATCCCACGCATCGCTACGTCTATTACTACGCGCACCTAGAAAAATACGCAGATAACCTCAAAGATGGTCAGAAAGTTAAGCGGGGAGAGGTGCTTGGCTATGTTGGCACCTCCGGGAATGCACCAAAAAATACACCTCATTTGCATTTTTCAATCTCGCTTGTCGATGCCGACAAAAGATGGTGGCAAACTGCGCCAATTAATCCCTATCTCGTTTTCAAAAAGTACTAATCTCAGAGAGGCTCATAAATGTCAAAGGAATCTATCTGTTTAGTCGCTGCTCTCTTTTTGCAGATTACTGTGAACGACCAAAGTTTAGCCGCCGTACCGGCAAAACCCAGCGCGCCATCCACGAAAGCAAAAGCTGTAAGTGGCACGCCCTTTGTACATAATCATTATGTTTTGACCGGCTCGCTCAAAGTAAATGGATATCATCCAAATGATCCAACCCTCGTAATCGTTGATAAAGGCAGTCATTCAACTTATGTTCTGCAGTTACAAAACGGTGAAGTGACGCGTGTTTTGACGATCTCAAACGCCATAGGCTCAGAAGAAAAACCGACACCTCCTGGAAGATATTTCGTCGCCATAAAAAAGCAGTTCCCGACGTGGATACCTCCAAAAACGATCGACAAAGAGCAGAAGCCTGTTCCACCCTATAACGAAACTCACAAAAATCCACTGGGTGTAGCTGCTATTTATCTCGATCGAGATGAACTGGCTTTGCATGGCACTAATGATCCGGGCGAGATCAGGCGGAGCGCCAGTCACGGTTGTGTGAGGCACTCAAACGCTGATATTTCCCGACTTTACGGCATGGTACACACAGGTGATGAAGTGATGATCATCAGACAATTCCGTGGAACAGTATTGAACAAGTCGGATTTCAAATTACGACATTCAAAGAAAATAAAATGTAAATAGATATGGTTAGAGTGTGCAAGCTTACTCATGTTTGTTTGCATCTTCGACTACCATGTTACCCATGCGCTTCATCACTGTTTCAGGATCTTTTGAGATTGTGCCGTCAAAGGACGCTCTGCCTAAAGTGCCGAAGGTGGCTGATACCTTGCCTCTTTCCATATGGAACGTAACGTCTGACATGCCACCACCAGTAAAGCCAGAGAGTGTTACATTGGGTCCATCCATTTTCAGACCAATATGAGCGTTGCTTTTCTGTAAAGTAGTGTTCAACTCTCCAACGATAGCCATCAATTTTGCCGGATCGTTTTTGTATTGCTTAAACACGTCGAGAAGGGCTTGGGGCTCGCCTTTCAGTATTGCCTCTTGAGCCTTGCTTATCGCTGCCTTATCGCTATCTTTCAGCAACGGATTGATATTATCCTTGAGTCTAGTGCTGGCTCTACTTAGGTCTTGATCGGTTGGTGAATCAACAGGGTTGTTTTTCCATTGTTTTTCAACATATCCGGTGTCTGTTCCAGAATAAATAGGATTTCTTTCAAGCAGCTTATTTAGGTCAACGACGGTTGGAGTTTTCTCTGCTACTTGCGCTGCTGCGTTTGTTTTTTCAGCTGTACTCAATTTGCCATTTGTAAAAAGTCTATATTCGTCAAGAATAGATTTTTTAATTGAGTCATTGGTGTCAAGGGTTTTGGCTGCTCGTTCCGCGATTGATTCAGAATTTTTTGGTGCGTCGAATGAAGTTTGTCCCATTGTGGTAGCTCCGGTCGCAAGGTAATTTTCCCGCCTCGCTGTTATGTACTATCCAGAACTCTCAATTTCTGGACAGACCGAAGGCAAATTAGGACGTTATTCAAAAATTACTTTGAACCGGCATTATACGATTTGAGCAGCGGGGCATGCGGTTTACGCGATTCCAGGAATTTGGTTACGTCTGCCAATTCTTTCGGAGTAATGTTGCCTGCGTAAGCCGGCATGTTTACACCACCGTTGACGATTCTAATAGTGAGCTGATCATGAGTAAGTCGCTCACCGACATCTGTCAAATCTGGTCCTCTTTTGCCGCCGTGACCGGAGATCATGTGGCAATACAAACATCCTCGATCATTGAATACTTTTGCTCCGTCAAAGATAGGTCCAGACGCTGTTCCAACTATTTGTTCTGGAACAGGCTTTGCTTCGAATTTTGGAGTCCAGTATTCATTGATACCTTCTTGCCAGAGTGCACCAATTGATCCAACGATGACTACAACAATTGCCACTGCCCATGGCCGCCGTCTGGCGCTTCGTTCTCCCGTGTTCGAAATAAAGGGAGGTAACAACATGCCAACGACGAGAATTACTGGAAATAGAAGAATGAACCAATCTTCAATCGGTGCTGGAACTAGTGCCAGCAAAGCGAAATACCAGGTCAGATACCAATCCGGTTTGGGTTCGGCATTAATAAGTGATGGGTCTGGTGGATTTTCAATTGCTGGTGGTCCAAAGTGCAGGGCGCAAGCACAAATGCCCAGCACCACAATTGTGCTGAAAAGGGCATCGCGCCAGGCAGCATTTGGCCAGAATGGTTCGCCTTCTTTTTTCAGCAGCTCTTTGTATTCATCGCGATAAGTTTCAGGATTGACGGGCTTACCAGGTGTTGGTGGCTCTGAAATACCGTGATGCAAAACAAGCCAGACGTGAAAGGCAATCAGACCAATTAAAATTGCTGGAAAAATAAATACGTGCAAAGCGAAGAAATGGCTCAATGACGATGCATTGACGTTGTCACCAGAGAGGAAAACTCGCACGAGTGTTTTGCCGATAAAAGGGGCGCGTAATGCTTGCTCGGCTCCTACAGCGACCGTCCAAACAGCTGTCTGATCCCAGCGCAAAATTTGTCCGGTGAAACCAATTGCCACAGTGAGAAACAGCAAGAACACGCCACTAATCCAGTTTAGTTCGCGCGGGAATTTAAACGAACCAAACAAATACGTTCGAATCGCATGGGCGCCGACAAATAAGATCATTGAAGAGGCACCAAAGTAGTGCATGGCTCGAAGCCAGGCTCCAAAGGGAACTTTTTCAGTGATCCATTTAACGCTCTCCCAGGCCTCGCCGCCGCTTGGCACATACATCGTAGATAGAGCAACGCCGGTAAGCAGCTGCACAATAAACGAAGACATGATTGCGGTGCCAAAAACATAAGCCCACGTCGACTTACCAGGCACCGGATGCAGCATCATGTGCAGGAATGGCTGCACTAAGCCTGTCCTGTCTTGAAGCCAATCGAGAGCTTTGTCTAACACTTTTGCCATTGTGGACCCATCTATTCCTCTGACTCGCCTACTCTTTAACCTTCTGCCAGCACAGGGCCAACTTTAATTTCCACCTGACCATTAGCAATGCGGGTTGGGTACTGATGCAGAGGTCGCGGCGGCGGACCACCAGCTACTTTGCCGTCGCCATAATAGACACCGCCATGGCAAGGACAAAGGAAAAGCTCAGCGCCAGCTTCCCAGCGCACAGGACATCCCAAATGCGTGCAGTTGACAGCGAACGCCTCGAACCGGGATTCATTGACGCGTCTTAGCCAGGCCGATCGTTTCGCGCTAACTCCGTCCCACGGCGTCCCGGTCGTATCAGTGAAGACGACGTCGACGGTCTTGCCGACTTCGTAATCAGCAAGCGGTCCAACTTTGATCCAGTCTTCTCGACGTGGTACCAGAAAATATTCGAATGCAAAGCCAATACAAGGAATTGCGATAACGAAACCAATGAAGCCAGCGCACACTGTTGTCACTAATTTCAAGAACTCAGAACGTTTGACTAGAACGTGCTTCCAGTCTATGGAAACTTTTGGTTCTTCTGGTGGTGGATCACAACTACACATCTTTTTTCAAATCCTCAATCCAGCCATGGGCGCCCAACAGAAAAAGAAATAAACCAGCAGCCGACAATATCCACTGTGTGACTACACCAAATGCCATGCCAGTGATTCCTAGAGCGAGCGTCGCTGGCCATATCGTTGGTGGTGGGATGCGAACCAACGGAAGCTGTTCGCCTGGAACCCACTCGGTTTCGACGTGTTCTGTCGAAGGCGGAACCGGCACCGCCATTGGTGCATCTGGTTCAGGTTGCTGTTCTGACATCATTGCCCTCCCCTTCTTTCAACCATTCGATCATCACTGCCATCAAAGCCCAGAAAAAGTTGAGCGTACAAATAACCCACATGATTGCGCCACCAAGCTTCTGGTCTTCCAGTTGCGTCAACCCCCATTGCTCGCGAATGAGCGGTAATAAGTTGTGGTGGTCATCTGGATTAGCGTAAGCCGCATAGAATGGCACATCGGACATTGTGTAAATCATGCCGAGAATCGAGGCTAAAAAACCTGCGACGGTAAGATAAACAACAGCTGGTAGTGGTTTTAGACGTCCTTCAGGAATCGGCTTGAATACAGGCCACCAGAGCATTGTGCCAGATATCATAAAAGTGATGTGCTCAATGATATGAACCGTTTCATTTTCAAGTGTAATGTCATAGATCGGCGGAACGTGCCAGACCAACATTACAACAGTAGCTACGGTTAGAGCCAAATACGGATTGCCCAGAATTCGCTCGCAGGTTCTTATAGGGGAGAATTTCATCCAGCTTTCGACCATCGACTCAGGCAAAGCAGCAATGAGCATGGCTGGCCCAATAAATTCCAGAATCATGTGCTGCATCATATGCGCGCTAAACAAGTATTCGTCGCCCAGCTCATCCAGAGGAGACATCAACCCAATCCACAAAATAGCAATACCGGAAATGAAAATTAGCGCTTTAAACGTGCGCTTGAACTTCGTGCTCCATAGATAGGCAATCGTCAATGCAATCAAGCCGATTGCAATGGATGGCACTGGCTCCCAGTGCGATTGAAGCATATGCATCAATTCTGGTGTCATTGCACGAATCTCCACAGATACACAACCGAGAAGACAGCAACCCAGACCACGTCTACAAAGTGCCAATACATTGAAACGCAGGTCAGACCTACATCTGTGATTTCATGCTGGTGCTTGCCACGCGTCATGATAAAAAGAGCGATGGAAAGCAATATTAATCCAACGATTACGTGAAAACCATGGAAGCCTGTCAGTGTGAAGAAAGTGCTGCCAAACATGTCTCGGCTGATTGTCAAATTTTCTTGAATCAAGCCTGCGTATTCTATGGCTTGTCCGGCGATGAAGATTGTGCCAAGCGCTATCGTCACGAGCATCCAGAAAATTGCGAGACCACTTTGTCTGGCGTGCGCTTTTTCGGCGAGCCACAAAGTAAAGCTGCTTGCAAACAGAGCAATGGAAAACATTCCTGTTTTGAATACATCGAGATGCCAGGCTGCCATTGCGCCAGTTCCATATTGATTATGAAAATTGACGTAAGCGAGAATCAGCAATAAAAAGAAAATGGACTCAGAGGCAATGAACAATGCCATCCCGAGGATATTGCGATCGATTTTGAGATTGGTGTCAAGCGGATGCACAGGTGCCTTTGCGCTCGCTGGATTATGCATGATGATCTTCTCCGTCACCGCCGCTGCCGTACTTTAAATCCCACAATGGACGCCTACTGCGAATGACCGGAACGCGCTCGAAGTTCTCGGCTATTGGCGGTGAATCGGCTAGCCACTCCAGAGTCCAGGCGTCCCATGGATTTGCCCCAGCGATTTTGCCGTGATAGAAGCTCCAAACAAGGTTGTATACGAAAAGGAAGATAGAGCCCACCAGAATGAACGAGCAGCAGGACGAGAAAAAGTTCAGTTCTGCCCAACCGGGCATGCCGAGCGGATAAGTCCAAACCCTACGCGGCATCCCGAGTATGCCCAGAATGTGCATAACAAAGAATGTGCCATTGAAACCAATGACGAATGACCAGAATTGCCACAATCCCAGTGTCTCCGACATCATTCGTCCGGTCACTTTGGGATACCAATAATAAATTCCAGATATCAGCGAGAAGAGCATGCCGCCAACGAGCACATAATGGAAGTGTGCTACCACGAAATAGCTGTCAGTGAGTTGCCAATCAATTGGGATGACAGCAAAGCCCACGCCGCTCAAGCCACCGATTGTGAATTGAATAATAAATGCCATCGCGTGCAGCATTGCTACGGTGAATCGCAATTTGCCGCCCCACATTGTTGCGAGCCACGTCCAGACTTTGATACCTGTGGGGACTGCAATCAGCAAACTGGTAACGGCAAATATATATAGCGGCGCAAATCCAAGTCCTGTAGTGAACATATGGTGCACCCAGACGCCAAAGCTCAAAAAGGTGATTGCAACAGTGGATGCAGCCATAACGCCTGCGCCAAAGATTACTTTACGAGAGAAAACTGGTATTACTTCAGATACGGCTCCCCAGCCAGGAAGAATCAGAATATAAACTTCCGGATGGCCGAAAAACCAAAAAAAGTGCTGCCATAAAAGTGGCGAACCGCCCATAGTGGCTATAAAGAATTTTGTGTTTAAGATGCGGTCAAACAAAATCATTACGAGCGCGGCGTTCAAGGCTGGCAGTGAGAACACAACCAGAAACGCATCCATTAAAATCATCCAGACAAACAAGGGCACACGCTTTAATGTCATCCCTGGAGCGCGCATGGTCAGTATGGTGACAATTAGATTAATGCCTGTAGCAACCGAACCAATGCCAGTAACAAATAAACTGAGCGCCCAGTAGTTTTGTCCACTGTTGAACAAATATCCTTTTTCACTTAATGGTGGATAGGCAAACCAACCCGCGGCCGGACCGCCGCCCGCCAGGAAGCTGAAGTAGAGCATAATAGCCCCGAATATATAGACCCAGTAACCGAATGCGTTCAACCTGGGAAACGCCATATCGCGAGCGCCTATCATGAGCGGCGTCAGGTACACAGCGAAGCCGAAAAGTAAAGGCATGCCCACAAAGAAAACCATCGTGGTACCGTGCATGGTGAAAATCTGATTGTATGAGTCCTGAGAAACAATGTGTCCCATTGGAAACATTAACTGCAAGCGGATAGTCAGCCCCAGCAATGCGCCTACAACAAGAAAACCGAGCGCAGACATGACGTATAAAATACCGAGTTGTTTGTGGTCGATTGAAGTCAGCCAACTAAGAATGCCTTTGTACTCAGGTACGTCTGCCACCCAATTTACTGGTTTATGCGGTTCGTGAAATGTGCCTTGTGTCATTTTAGGCTCTCCAGATAGACTGCGATGCTGTGTGCATCTGCATCAGTTAAACGCATATTAGGCATATTGATTCCCGGCTTAAAAGTTTGTGGGTTCTGCATCCATTTAGCGAGGTTCTCCGGGGTATTCTCGAGAACACCAGCACCAAGCGTTTTGCGCTGAGCTAGATGAGTAAGGTCTGGACCAATTAATGCTTGGGCGTCTGGATTACCGGCGACACGATGGCACTGAACGCATGTTGCAGCATTGAAGAGCTCTTTGCCTTTTAGCACAGTGGCATCCTCTGATACAGCTGGAATTACTGCTTGTGCTTTGATCCAGGTTTCAAAATCTTCCGGCGATACTACGTTCGCGATGATTCGCATCAGACCATGCTGCGCGCCACAATATTCAGAGCAAGTGCCCAAAAACAATCCCTTCTTTGTTGGATGAATCCACATATTGGTTGGATGGCCCGGAATAGCGTCCATCTTCTGTCCGAAGGCGATAACCCAGAATGAATGCACCACATCGGCTGAGCGAACTTCAACCAGAGAATTCTTACCTAATGGCAAATAGAATTCGTTAGCAGTTGTTACGCCATACTTAGGGTACTGGTATTCCCACCACCACTGGTGCCCGACTACGATCAGGTCGGGTTTTTTTGAGCCTACTGCCGGATTGACAACGAGCATCACAATTGCGGTGAGCACGCCAAGAACTATGACAATAAGCAGCGGAATTGCTGTCCAGACGATTTCTAAGCGAACGTTGCCACGTACTTGCCTGGGCTCGCTACCATCATCATTTTCCGGTGTTTTAAATTTGCCGATGATCGCAACTAGAAGACCAGCGACCACAATAAAGATGATTGTGCAGATGGCGGCGGTGAACATATGCAGGTCGACCATCCATTTGTTCTGGGATGTCACCACATTGAATATGGAAGTCAAATCAGCGTTGCTTATTTCCATTCACGTACGTCCTTATGTCCAGCGCCAGACTGTTTCCAGCCAGGAAAGAAGATTGTGGCCAACACCGCTGCCGTAACGGTCTAATATAACCGCGAGTGTAATGATGGGAAGATAAATCACGCTAAGGAGTAAAACATTTCGTGCTGCTTGGCGCGACGGTTGCTGAGCAAGCTTGAACCCGGCTGCAATCAAAACAAGCCCGCTAACTGCTGCACCGACACAATACGCAGTTCCAGTCAGTCCGATTCCACAAAGCAGCATAGAGACTGGTAATAGGGCGACTGCGGAAAGTACGGTTAGTAAAAAAGTTTTTCTTCCGTCCAATTCCAAAACAGGAAGCATCTTAAAGCCACCCTTTTGATAATCATCTTTATATAGCCAGGCTATTGGAAAAAAGTGAGTGTGCTGCCAGAGAAACAGCATGGCAAACAAAATCCAGGCGCCTAGTGTCACTTCATTTCTTGCTGATGCCCAACCAATCAAAGGAGGGAGTGCTCCTGGTATTGCGCCTATGGATGTATTCAACCAGGTTAGACGTTTCGCTGGAGTATAAAGCGCAAGGTAAACCAGAGGCGCCGTCAATCCAAGTGAGGCGGTCAAAATATTGCACTGCAAAAGGAGGAGGCTCCCTGCAACTAGTAAGACTATGCCGAATGCAAGTGCCTTTCGAGGCGATATTATCCCTGCCGGAATCGGTCTTTCGCTCGTTCTAGGCATGAGAGCATCGAAGTCACGCTCGAGGTAACAGTTGAGAGCGCAGGAACCGCCGCTCAATAATCCAGTTCCTATAAGCGTCCAGACAAATCGCGCAATATGAAAATTGTCATGGTAAGACAGAATGTATCCCAATGCGCAAGAAACCATCACCAGGACAAGAATTCGCATTCTCATCAGGTCAATGTACGCCGAAATAATATTTGCAGCTCGTTTGTTTTTGCTCATAGAAAAAGAGATACCCCGAATCGGCTCCGAAGGCAGAGATGCGCGGTCACTTCCGCCGGTTAGTATATAGTGCGAGCGTGAGGATAGAAACGCGAAAGCTCGCTTCATGAAGAAGTCAGAAGTCGAAAAGGCCTGCTTGGCAAGCGGCGCGCGCCGCATCCAGTATTCTTGTGCAGAGGCATTGAAAGTAATTTCTGCTGCAGCGCATTTCTCTAGGATTTAAAGATGATGCTCAATTCTGACACGACGCCAGTCATCGCCGATTTGAAAATTGACAAGCGCAAAATGAACATGGCTCTGGGACTAATGTTCCTCACCGTTTTCATTGATTTGATTGGCTTTGGCATTATCATTCCGCTTTTGCCGCTCTATGCCGAGCAATTTGGTGCTAATGGTTTAACTGTCGGCTTATTGCTCATGTCATATTCTTTGATGCAGTTTTTTTTCGCGCCGATGTGGGGCAGTCTGTCTGATCGTATTGGACGAAAACCTGTATTGCTCATTTCTCTTACCGCATCCGCTGTCGGCTATTTGCTCTGGGGTTCGGCGACTTCATTGCTGATGCTTTTTGTCTCTCGCATTGTGGCCGGTTTTGGAAATGCGAACCTGGCTGTGGCTCAGGCTTACATTGCTGATGTCACTCCCGAGGAATATCGTTCTCAAGGTATGGGGATGATTGGCGCCGCATTCGGCCTCGGTTTCGTACTTGGTCCAGCGATTGCAGGCATCTCCAGTCACTTTGGTGTCGCGCCCGCAATGCTTGGTTATATAGCCGCTGCTTTCAGCATCATTGATTTGATTTTTACCGCGTTGTATTTAAAAGAGCCTGAGAAACGCGCCGGCAAGACTCATAATCGATTTGCGGTGGGTGCGGATTATTATCTGCGCACGCTGCAAAGCAAAGAATTTGGTTTATGTTTGTTCATTATGTTTGTGTCTACTTTTGCTTTCGCTAACATGGAGACCACACTTGTTTTGTTGACCAACCAGTATTACAAATTCAACATGATGCAGAATAGTTATCTATTTGCAGGACTTGGTCTTGTGATGGTTTTGATTCAAGGTGGATTGATCCGGCGCATTGGCAAAAAGTATTCTGATGCTTCGTTTATCTCAGTTGGTACTGCTCTAATTGGAATAGGTTTGGTGCTGACTCCGGCAACGCATAGTTTTCCTGTATTGTGCGTGGCGTTATTGATTCTGGCAACAGGTTCAGGCATCAATAATCCATCGAATAGCAGTCTGCTATCTAAACTTTCACCGCCTGATGAAACTGGTGTCGTCATGGGAATTGGTCAATCGATGACAACGCTTGGACGGATTTTGGGACCAGTTGCTGGCGGATTTTTATTCGATGCGATGGGCGCTAGCAGCCCTTATTGGCTTGGTGCAAGTTGCATGCTGTTAGCCTTTGCTCTGAGTTTGAAATTGCCGAGAATTGCCAAACTTTCAGAGCGTGTGCTCCTACGCGAAGGAGAGTCTCCATGCGTTTCGCCGTGACGCTGGGGAGTCTGGCTCTACTCGGTCTGGGAGCCGTCTGGCTGCTTGCCGGGCGACAAGTGGTACTTCTAATCGACCAGATTGCCACCAGTCCGGCCGAGACCCTGCCGGTCGGCCGCTACCACTATAGCGTGACCGGGTTAACCATCGACGGTGCCAAAATGGAGCTCTTCGACACCAATGAAATCCCCGTCGACATTCGCTACGATATCAATGCTGACGGGCGGTTGACCCTGCACACCCAGGGCAAGGCGTTTCCACTCGGCACTCGCATCGGCCCACCGCGCACCGATGGCCTGTCCGAATTCCCTTTTGCCGCTGATGACGGCGATGTTGTGAGTTTCATCCGGGATCACAGCCTGCTGGCCTGGCCGACTCCGTTCGAGATGAACTGGATGACTGGCTCTTCGCCGAGTTGGCGACGCAACCTCTATTACCGGCTCCGCTGGCACAAAAAATCTGGCGAGTCGCTCGCCCTAGTCTGGCGCTTAGAGGAGGTCCTCTTTCGGGAGCAGGGCTGGACCCTGGCCTCGCGCCTTGGCAGCACAGGACTCATCGATATCGCCATTGTCGGATCGGCGGATGGCTTGGTCGAAAGCGTCGAGCACTATCTTCGCCGCACCAAGGGCTGGGTAGATGGAGATTATCGGCTGGAACCCGCCGGGGTCAGTACCGATGGCTACTGCGACGTGCTGCGGGTCGTGCATCGTTTCGACGAGACTGGTCTGCAGCCGGGGGGTGGACTGTCGGTCGAACTCTTGCTCGATCGTAAGACTCGTAGGATTAAGCTGGAGCGCGGGATGCAGTAAACCAATATTTGTGTCTTGGCGATTGGTTCTGATGGTCGCATATTATTCGTTGCGACTGCCTTGAGTTTATCTGGGTTTGCCCCTTCTAGCGAGTGATGCAAGCCTCTCCAACCAGAGAAAAGCTACAGGCACCACAATGAGCGTGAGGAGTGTGGAAAGTGACAAACCCCCGATTACTGCAATTGCCAGTGGCTTTTGCAACTCTGCTCCAGCTCCTAGCCCAATTGCCAGTGGCAGCAGCCCAAGCAGTGTACAGAGGGTGGTCATGACGATCGGGCGCAAGCGAATTTTTCCTGCTTCTACCAATGCTTTTTCTAACGGCAGCCCGCCGTCTCGCAATCGATTTGTATACTCGAGTAAAATGATGCCATTTTTGACCACGAGTCCAATCAATAAAATCACCCCCATAAATGATGAAACATTGAGTGGCGTTCTTGTGTAGTAGAGTGCACATATAACGCCTGTCATAGCCAGAGGAAGTGCTGTGAAAATAGCGAGCGGTTGTAGAAATGATTTGAATTGTATGACCAGTAGAAGATATACCAGAGCAGCCGCCAAGAGAGAGACCAGCAGTAATTCATGGAAGCTTTGTTGCTGTGTAGCATATAAGCCTGTTACTTGAATCGAATAGCCGTCTTCAGTTTTGACTGATGAAATTTGTTTTTGCACATCGTGCACAACCGAGCCTAAATCGCGGTTTTCTAACTCCGCTTCAACAGATGCATAACGCAGTTGATTTTCACAATAGATTTCGCGTTCTTCATTGCTTTTTTCTGTCGTTGCTACTTGGTCGAGGTGCAATACTCGCGAAGCAGTGCCGATTATTGGCAGCAGTGCAAGTTCCTGGGACGTATCTTTGTCTGTGTCAGCCAACTTCAATCTGACGTCGATTAGCCTATCGCCCTGACGTATCTGAGAAACGATGGTGCCAAAGAGTGCATCTTGAACCTGGGTGGAGACATCAGCCGGCGTCAGACCAAAGCGTCCGGCTTTAACCGAGTCAATATGTAAATTGATCTTTGGTGCTTGCTGATGCGAAGTTATAGAGGGATCGACAATGCCTGGTATCGCTGCAATCAGACTTGAAAGTTTGTCTGTAATGACTCTCAGGTGAGCGGGGTTTTCGCCGAAGACTCTTACCTCTATAGGCTTTGGCGCTCCAGATAAATCGTTCAATTGGTCTTGCAAAATCTGGTGAAAATCGACATCCAGTTGTGGCACTGCACTTTTGATCGCATCTCGTTGTTCATCCATGATTGCTTCAATTTTGCGCTTGCGTTGATTGGCTGGTTTGAGTACAACCAGAATGTCGCCTTTATTGGTCTGAGTGGCGAAGATTCCGAGTTCAGCGCCTGTTCGACGTGTCCATGTGGCAACTTCTGGTGTTTTTGCGACGATTGTCTCTAATTTGTTAGCAAAGGCGTCTACGTCGCTTAGAGATGCTCCAGCTGGAGCGAGATAATCGAGAACGTAACTACCTTCATCAACTGCCGGCAAAAAGTCAGAACCGAGCTTCTGGTATTGCATTATAGAAAAGGCAATCAAGCCAATGGCTAATATGGCGACGAGGAAACTGAATCGCAAAGACTTTTCCAGGATTACTGCGTAGGCTTGGTAGACTCTTTGCCAGGCAGTTAAGCGTATTTCTGTTTCAATAGTGGATGCTTTTTTGTACCCGGTCAATTTTGCTGTAAGCAGCGGAGTCAAGGTTAAAGAAATTAGCCAGGAGAAGCAGACTGCTGCAGTTAAAGTGATGGTCAAACTGGTAAAAAATTGCCCGGCGACACCAGACAATAGCCCCAGCGGCAAAAAGACAACAACCGTTGTTGCTGTGGAGCTGGTGATAGGACCAATCAATTCGCTCACGGCTTTTTTGACGGCATCAGTTTTATTAGATTCCAGCAGCATCTGGCGATGAATATTTTCGATCACAACAATTGCATCATCAATGACCAGTCCAACAGCTACCGCGATTCCACCAAGAGACATGAGGTTGAGATTTTGTCGTGTCAAAAACAAGACACAAAAAGCTGCAAGAACTGAAAGAGGAATTGTCAGCGAGGCAATTAAGGTGCTTGTTAGGGAGCGTAGGAAAACGAATAAGACGAGAACAATTAAGGCCACACCAATGAGGATCGCGTCCCGAACGTTGAGCATCGATGCTTTAACAAGAGCGGCTTCGTCATAAGCCTTTTCCAGGACAATACCTTTCGGTATCTGAGTATAGGGGGACGCCAGAGTTTTCTGAATAGCGTCACTGAGATTGACTACGCTGCTATTTGGTTGGCGAAAAATATTTACTACGACTCCGCGCTTGTTGCGGATGCTAACAATGCTTTGCCTGTCGGCATAGCCCATTGTCACGCTGCCTAGATCTTTGACATAAATGGGTGTACCTGTGGTTCCTCTGGTTGAAATTACAATATTGTCAATAGCATTTGCATCGACGACTTCTGAAGTTGCAACGACCAAATTTTGTTCGTGATTTTCGTCAACTCTGCCAACAACTTGAATTTGATTGGAGCGGCGCAGAGCATTTGCAATTTCTTCAAGACTGATACCAAAATCTTTCAGTTTCGCGCTATTTATGTTAATTAGGACCTGCGCGAGATCGCCGCCTTGCAATTGTACTCTGGCCACGCCTGGTACTTTGCTTAGAAGTGGTTGTAGCTGATAGCGACAAATCGAGTATAGATCGGCTTGTGTAAGAGTACTGGTCGTAACGTTATAGCTCATCACCGGGAAAATCGCTGGCGTAACCAGCTCCACAGTCAGGCCTACTCCTGCCGGCAACCGACTTTGTACTTCACTGAGGCGACCCTGCAGCTGGTGCAAAGCAAAAACCATATCGGTACCAGATTGAAAATCAACGGACAATTCTGTTGCGCCGCGAATGGTTTTAGAGCGCACATAGCGCACGCCATAAACTTGCCCGGCTGCTTCTTCTAGTGTGCGAGTAACTGTGACTAAAACACGTTCGGCAGAGGTGTCACCAGCATGGGCGATGATGGCAATCTTGGGAAAGGAAAGCTCTGGATAAACATCACTTGGTAAAACTGTGAAAGCTAAACAACCAGCGATCGCAACAGCTAAATAAAAAAGTAAAACAGCTCGACTGTGTTCGAGAATACTGATGAGTAGCTGGTTCACAGATACCTCAATTACTTAACCTGACTTCTTCGATTGCCGATTGATCCGGTAGACCGTAAGCATCCTTTGCAATCACTTTTTGACCGGGTTTTAGACCTTTGATGATTTCTACCTTGTCGCCAGAAAACGCTCGTTTTTCCACGGTGACGCGATGGGCTTTTCCATTTTCTACGACGTATACCATTTGTTTTTTTGGATCATCTGGATCTGGAACAAGTGCAGTCTGGGGAAGCAAAATGACACTATGAGCTTTTTTGCTTTTAACTGCAACAGTGACCTGTTCACCTTCTTTTAGAGTTTGCGCCGTGTTGGCACACTGTAATTGCACTCGTACCGTGTTGGTTTGAGCATCCACAAGCGGGCTAATTGACGTGATTGTTGCTTCGATTTGATCTGCAGTTCGATTCTGGTTGTCGTCTTTTGTGGTACTTACAGTGATCGTTGCTGAATCTCCCGTCTTAACAGCACCGACTAATTCGACTGCAATTTGAGCATTGACAATAACTTTTTTGAGATCAACAATTTGCAAAATTGGTGTATTTGGATCAACTGAATCGCCCACGTTTAAAAAGCGATTGGCAACAACTCCATCAATTGAGCTGTGCACTTTGGTAAAAGCAATTTCGGTGCTGTTTTGCTTAATCACTGCCTGCGCTGAATGCAATTGTGATTGAGCTGTTTCGACCTGCGATTGGGCAGTCGCTACTTGGCTTTCGGCGGCGATTATGTCTTTTTTGGCTGAAACTTCAGCGTCAAACAAACGCTTCTGCCGCTCTACATTTTCTTTGGCAAAGTCAAGGTTACTTTTGGCTTGTTTGATGGCGACGTTGGCTGTATCAACGGCAGTTTTTGACTGATTCAATTGATCTCGCAAATGAGTATCATCAAGTATCGCAATCACTTCGCCTTTTAAGGTGTGTGAACCAGGTACCACAGATATCGAAACAATTTTGCCTGCAATGGCCGGGCTGATTTTGACTGAGTGGTCAGGCAGTGCAGCGACTACTCCAGGGATGTCGATCCGGTCCGATATTTGAGTTGCTTTGGCAATCACTACTGGTAGTTTGAAAGTTGTTTTCGATTCTTCTTTTTTATTTTCTGGCGCTTCTTCCTTTACTGCTTCACTACAAGAGACCAGCATGAAGAGGCTGAATCCAAGCAGCCAACATCGGCGAAAAGGCTCAGCTGCCGGGCAAGGAAACTGTGTCGACTTTAATCTCAATCTCATTTTTGCTTCTTCATTCGGATGTCATCAATGTGTTTGCTGTGTCGGAGTGGAGATTAATCGAGAATGATACCAATCGATTGTTCGAGGTCGTTGACTGCCAGTTGGTAATTTAAAACGGCATCGTAATACTGTGTCTTCATTTGAATATTAGCGCGTTGAGTATCGAGCAAAGTATTCAAATCTATTTGCCCGAGATCATAACCGTGTTTGGAGATTAGAGTAACTGCTTCCGATTCAGGTAATGCTTCCGAGATAAAATCGTGAATGCGCTCGCGAGCAGCGACCATTTTATGGTATGCGAGCGAAACTTGAGCGGCGATTTGATTTTCTTGCGATTTTAGATCTAGTTCCAGCTGTTGCCCAGTGGCTTTGAATTTGGCCAGATCGCCTTGTTGAAAATTGAATACGGGAGCATCAATGTATGCTTGAAAAAATCCGATATGCTGCGATGGACCTGGATAAGGCGGGTTCACCTCCAGTGCTTTCCCAACCACAAATCTAGGAGTGGGAAGAATATTGCCAACTGTATTGAGCTTGTTCGCCTTGTTTACTGCGATAGCTTGTCTTGCAATTTTTAATTCCAGTCGGTTAGTTAGTGCTGTTTCGGTCAATTTTAGTCGGCTTGGATATTGCTTTTTAAAGTTAGGTAGTAATTCTGATGTCGCTTTGGCGTCGTTTATGTCTGGTAATCCTTTGACAGAAAGAGTTGCTCCAGCCTCTTCGCCCATCAAAATATTCAGTTGTTCACGCGCCTGACTGGCCTGTATTTCCGCCTGTCGAAAATCCATTTTTGCCTGAATGAAAGCTAGTTTAGCCCGTCTGACATCCAAGTTCGGGACGTTTCCGGAATCGAAAGCAACTGCGCTTGAACTAACGATTCGATCAGCTAGATCGCGCAATTTTGCTCTTTCTCGCACGAGCTCTTCAGCAATTACGAGTTCTGCATAACGTCTGCGCACTTCGCCTCGAAAAAGCCACATGTTTCTCAAGATGTCGAGGCGAACTTGCTCTACCTGGCGTTTTGCAACGAGCAGACGAAAACATAATTTCCACGGCGGTTCAACTGGAATCGACGCGCCAAAGAAATATGAATTGTGATAAGTGTTGGAAATGTAAAAGCCCGGATTAGGCATCACAGTGGCTTGGGCATAGGCTGAGCGTGCAATGCCAAGACTTGCCCGCACTCCGGCCATGCGTGGACTTTGAGTGAGCGATTTATCCAGTGATTGATTCAAATTAATTGCAGCATCATCTGTTGAAACGCCGGCGCTGACAGGTTGCATTTTGGTCGTTGGCACCGAAAATGGTATGAACTGACTGGCTGATGGCGGCGCGGAAGTAGCACCTGTGCTTTGAGCTTGCACAGTTGTTGGCATACTTAGAGCCAATAATATGGTGGCGATAAAAGAAGCGCTTTTTTTAAGAGGCGACATAACAGCAAAGTATTTTATCAAGTGCCTCAGCCTAGTGTAAGCCGGTGAAGAAATAGGGAAGGGGTGGCGGTTGTGTCGTTCATGTCGTTCATGTCGTTCTGCTGAGTTTGATAGTGAATGTGCTGCCTTTGTTTAGTTCGCTTGTGACGACAATGGAGCCATGGTTCTCTTGGGCAAGAGCGCTGGCAATTGAAAGACCGAGACCATTACCACCCATGTGGTGATTGCGAGCCTTATCGGCTCGCCAGAAGCGCTCAAAAAGATAAGGCAGGTCGTCGGCAGCAATACCGATGCCATCATCGATGATGTTCACAATCACTGCTTCTGGTTGAGTTTCGACTTTGATGTTGACTGTGCCATTTTCTTTACTGTAGCGGACGCCGTTTTCTACAATGTTTCTAATAATTCTTGTGATGTCATCACGTTTGCCCGTGACCTGCAGCGCGCTTTCTGCGATTGTGCCGGGCTCAGGAAGTTTGATGTCAACTTTCACTCGAGAGTTATTTTGCATGGCTAAAACGGGAGCGACAGCCTCGTTGATAACTTCGACAATCGAGTGCGTCTTACATTCGCTTAGCGCCTCTTTTTGTTGACCTCTGGCTAGAGTCAGCAAATCTTCTGTTAATTTCTGCATCTGCATGGCAGCGTCGAGAATGACTTCAAATTTTTCAATATCTGTTTTACTTGTGTTCTCTCGGTATTTCAATGCTACTTCGCTGTTCGTGCGCACAACGGCAATCGGACTGCGTAATTCGTGTGAAGCGTCGGCAGTGAATTTTTCTAGCCGATGTATGTATTGTTGAATCGGAAAAAGAGAGAGTTTAACAAGCCAGACCGTGCCAAGGGCGGCTGCTGAAAGAGCAACTACTAAACCAAGTGATAGTCCCGTTAAAAGAGTTTGCTTCATCTCGTCGCTGTCGTTCAAGGGTGTGGCAACACGCACATAGCCCAGTAGTTTGCCCTCGTGAGAAGCTGATTTCGTTTGCACCAATGCATGCGGCAGGCTCTGTACATAGAGGGAGTTTTCTAAGTGCAGTGGTGCCTCAATTTTTAAATTGCCGCGTTCAATGAGCAACTTCCCATTGGCATCGAAATATTGCAAGCGCAGAGAGGTGAGCGAGTGAGATTCACTTTCCGACATCTCTGTGGCGAGGAGATCTGGCACGATATCCTTGTCTTTCTCGAAATCAATTGAAGCAATTACAGAATCGGTCAAACGAGAGATTTCGACCCGTTCTTGCTCGGCTATTTGACTGCTCCAGAAATAAAAGACAGAGCTGCTGAAAATTCCCAGAACAACGATGAACACAAAGATGTTGCTCAAGACCAGGCGATGGCTGATTGTTTTGATGTCTTCCAATTTAGATACCGCTTAGTTGTGACTCTGGCTTAGCCTGTAGCCTAATCCATGCACAGTCTCGATAATCTCGGTGGTTATTCCGCTTGCTTTGAGATTGTTTCTCAGTCCCTTTATATGGGCTTTGACAAGTTCATTGGCATCTCTGTCTTGTGATGTCCACAAGCGCTCGAGCAAATCATCTTTAGAAAATACACGCTTGGGGTTGCGCAAGAATAAGTTGAGCAGGCGATATTCGGTAGGGGTAAGGGAAACTTTTTCTCCAGCGTAGGTAACAAGGCACAAGCTTGGATCGAGCATTAAATTGCCAATGGCGAGAGTGGCTCTTTTGCTCTCTGAATTGCGCCTGAGCATCGCCCGGACTCGGGCAGAAAACTCTTCTAATTCAAAAGGCTTGATGATGTAATCATCAGCTCCGCAATCCAGTCCGCGAATTTTGTCTCGCTTTGTGTCTTTAGCTGTGAGCATCAAAATTGAACCAGCATAACCGTACTCACGCAATTTCTCGCACACTGTGATGCCATCCATTTTCGGTAACATCCAGTCTAAAACGATCAGATCGAAAGTTGTCTCAGTCGCCATCTTCCAGCCGGTTTCGCCGTCATAAGCCGCTTCGACCAGATACTTTTGATGCGTCAGATCCTCAGCCAAAGGCCGGCTGATGCGCTCATCGTCTTCTATAATGAGAATCTTAGACACTCGAATTCACCGGCAAATGTGGTCATTGTATGCTGAAATGTTTGCGTCAGCTACACTATAGACAAAAATTCATGACAGGGGCGACATAGTTGAAAAGCTGGATTCTATACGCATTTGTATCGATGCTCTTTGCTGGTTTCACTTCGGTTATTGCGAAGAAGGGGCTGACTGGCATCTCGGGCGACCTCGGCCTGACAATCAGAACGTGCTTTGTCTTTCTATTCGTTCTAGCATTTTCTTATTTCGTCGTTCCTCACAAGGAATGGAGTCAATTGAAGCTATCCAATTGGTTATGGCTTGCTGGCTCTGCTGTTACAACTACAGCATCGTGGATCTTCTATTATCGAGCAATAGAAGCGGGTGAAGTCTCAACTGTTGCACTGATTGATAAAGGCAGTGTTGTCGTTGCTGTTTTGCTTGCTTATTTCTTTTTGCATGAGAGTGTTACAGTCGTAAAACTGGCTGGCACTGCCTTGATCGTGTCTGGACTTCTGGTGATGACCCGAGGTTGAATTGGCTCGGTGAATGAAACTCTCGACATAAATAGTACTGCTAATGGTGCTCATAGATTCATTTCTGGAGACGGTAAAGTTTGATTTTTCGCGGAGGTATCCGGCGAACCGATGCCGATCGCAAACATGGCAAGAGTCTGTCATTTAGAGGTGCCGCAAAGACTCGGCTAGTAGCGCTAAACTCGTCTCATAAATGCCTTCTCAACCTCTTTTTGAAACCATCACCAGTTCGGCGTCGGCGAGCGCGTTACCACGCTTTCCTGTGGTAACGCCGGCTTTTTAGTGGCTTTGCGAGGGCACTTTTATTAAACGCATTTTTGGCCTAGTACTACGTGCTATTTGGTACGTAAGTACGATCTCTATTAACCTGTTTGATCATTCTTCAATGCCGCTTTCGTAATGAGGTCGGTCGTTTCAGCATCGATCTAAACTCTACGTAAAGTTTAATGTTCTATTGCGGAGGCGACGCAGCCGCATAATAGCCGGTCTTCGGCGAAGCTTCCCGGAAAATTCACTGGATAAGACTAGACTTAAACCCTTGGCAGAACAGGCTCTGAATTTGTGAGTCTGTCTATTTACCGAGTATTATTTGCTCGCGAAATGAGCTTCGCTTTTTTCATAAGTTATGCTCCAGGATTTAACGCTCCCCCTACTTTCAAATGACTATTCTGCGTCAACTCGATTGACTAAGCACAAACACTTTTACGCTTTGCTAATTTTGTTCGTCGCTGTTCTTTTGTTTTTGCCGACCCTTGGGGCAGTGGGAATTTTTGATTCAAGCGATGGCTATTATTCAGAAGGCGCACGCGAAATGATCGAGCGTGGCGATTTGCTAACGCCTATTTTGAACTATGCCAATTATTTTGAGAAACCCATTCTCAATTATTGGTTGATTGCTGCCTGTTATAAAATGTTCGGTGTATCAACTTTTGCGGCGCGCTTGCCGGCTGCAATTTCAACTGTAATTCTTGGACTTCTAATTTATTATCGCTCTTTGTCGGCAGTTGGCTGTCGAGCAGCCGTCATGTCTGCGCTCATTTTTTTGACCAGTCCTATCGTTCTGATTGTGGGCAGATTTTCGCTCACTGATATGCCCTTGTGTTTGTTTGTCAGTGCGGCGATTTTTCTGATTTTTGATGGAGTTTTTCAAAGTAAATCGAAGGTCCTTTATTATGGCTACATTGCAGTTGCACTGGCTGTGTTGACTAAAGGCCCTGTGGCATTACTTTTGATTTTTGGAGCATTGTTTTCTTTCCTGCTACTAACGACGCGCAGCGGCGATAAACTCTGGAAGAGAATAAGGAGATTTAGGCTCGTTTCTGGTCTGTTTCTTGCGGCTCTCATTTCGCTGCCCTGGTATGTAGCCGTGCACATAGCGACTGCCGGTCAATTCACAAATACCTTTTTTATCGGGCAAAATATGGGGCGTGCCCTGGGGAAAGTGAATCATACGGCGCCCTGGTTCTACTATCTGATCTTGTTCTGGGGGTCATTTTTTCCCTGGTCAATTTTGCTTTTCTCCGCTTGCGTGCGAGTAATTAAACTCGGTAAATTCAGGCTTAACACCCCACGCCGTCAATTTGTTTTGTTCTGCGTTTGTTGGGCCAGTTTTGTCTTTGTTTTTTATTCGTTCGTGCCAACGAAGCTGCCAACCTACATTCTGCCGATGTACCCTGCGTGCGCATTGTTGCTGGGCACGTTCATCGACGACGTGCTTAAGCAAAAGCGCGACAATGAGTTGAAAATTAGTGCTGTCGTACTCAGTTTAATTTCGGTACTTTTGGTTGTTTGTCTGCCACCATTTGTTACCGGCGCAATTAGTTTGAAAACGTTATTCTCAGCGAAGGATTTTGTGGCATCGAAAATGTCAGCTATATTTACTGGCTCATATTTTTCGCTTGAACTGTGGGCTGTAGCTCTGGCGGTCGCCGCTCTTGTATTCACAGGGCTGCTATTTCTGCGTTTATCAAAGCAGGCTGTGCAATTTTTCTTAGGAGCAATGATTGCTATTTCTGTCTGCTTTTTACCACTTGTGATTCATCATTTTTATGACCTCAGACAAGCTGGTTTTGCCAGGCTGGTCAGACTGGCTAAAGTGATTGACAAGCCAGTGGCAACTATCGAGGCATTTCAGCCATCAGCCTGTTTCGAGCTGCATAAGCATGTTGCCGTGATAAAAACGCCTGCTGATCTCAGTGACTATCTCCAGTCGCCGGGCAACGAACATCTGATTCTCGTACCAGATAATCGGATATCATCTCTTCTATGGCTCAAGTCTGCGCCAAAAGTAATTTGTTCAAATGGTGGGTGGACGCTGGTGGATGTGCGATGAAATCTGCGATCTTCAAAACTTTAAGACCAAAGCAATGGGCGAAGAATTTAATCTGCTTTATACCTTTGCTTTTTTCGGGTCGATTCGGCGATCACGATTCTATTGTTTCTACCTTGATCTGTTTTCTCGGACTCTGTGCAATTTCTAGTTTCATTTATATCTTGAATGATTTTGTTGATGTCGCAAGCGATAAAGAACATCCCGTCAAAAAATTTCGACCGATAGCCTCGGGACAGATCACTGCTTTTCAGGGGCAATTGTTAGCCGCCTCTTGTCTTATTCTCGGACTGAGCCTTGGGTTTTACGAAAGACCCTTTCTGGCGTTGATTTTTGTTGCTTATCTGGTGCTCAATTTGGGTTATATATGCACCTTAAAGAATTTTGCCATCATTGACATTTTATGTATTTCGGCTGGTTTTGTTTTACGAGCGGTTGCCGGTGCGGCAGCTATTCATGTGCAACCGTCTGAATGGTTTTTGTTATGCACGACTTTAGGCGCAATGTTTCTTGCCCTGGAGAAACGTCGACAGGAATTAAATTTGCTCGCTGAGAGTTCTTCCAAACACAGATCTTCTCTTTCCCAATATACGCCTCTACTGCTGCAGCGTATGGAAAATGTTATTTTGCCGAGCTTGGTGACCTCGTATGCATTTTATTCCTTTCTGTCTTTTCATGGCAAATTTCTGATGTTGACGGTGCCAATTGTTTTGTTTGGCATTATGCGCTACCAGTATCTGTCTGAGAGCAATAAACATACAGGCACGCCTGAAGACGTGTTCTGGTATGACCGCCCCACTCAAGTAGCGCTGGTGGCGTGGGTGGTGACATCGCTTGTAGTTATTTATGGTAGTCCAGCCAGCTGGTTGCATGACGCAGCGCAAACAGCGGACCACTTTCATGTGCAGAAGCTGCCGATGTAAATCTTTGGCAGCTCATTGACCTGCTTGGTTGCCTGGTGTTGAAGTTCCATACTCGCCAGTGTCCGGTGAAGCTTTTGCGATAAACACTGCAGCTCTAAGTAAGTTATCGACTAACTTCTTCGCTTGCGGGTTGTTTGACGACAATAATTGCTTCAGTGGTGCAATATTTCGTAGAGCAGAGACGATAGAGAACTCGGCTTTGAATATTCTGTTGCCATCAGTTGCTGTTTTTTCTGTAGCATTACGCCAGGCAATAGCGCCTTGCGAATTAACAGCGCTGAAGTCACTATTGTTTTTATTCGTGACCAGCACTTCCTGTCCGACAGTAAGTTTGGTTGTTACGCCGTTGCTGGTTACCACAACTCCGCCGTTGTGATTTTCAGACAGGTCATAAACCTGTAAATTGCCGTTGACGGAGGAAACAAAGGCTATTGTTCCCTTATCGATTTGAATTGTGCCCATCTGAGTGCTGATTGTCGTGTTGCTTTGGGGGCTAATCACATAATTACCGTTTTCCAGTTGCTGACTAGTTAAGCTGGACAGCGATACGTTTGATACAGCAGCCAGGGGTGAATTTGGGTCACCGGCGATGATGGCAGCGATTACTTTGCCATCGTTATTGAGATTTGGTCCTTGGGTGTAGAGATGAGTTTTTGGCTTGACTGGTAAAGCATCTGTGGGCAGCACTCCTGGAGTAGGATTGCTGTTGACAGGTAGAGCGGCAACCGTATTGAACGACTCAGGTCTGAGCAGCCCGCTGCTTCCCGTAGTTGATTGAAGTTCATTGGTGTTGAAATTCGAGACACTGCCGCTAGATGTTTCATTGATTGCTGAAACAATCGAATTGATGAAGGCTGAATCGGTGCGTGTGGAGGGTGCAGGACCAGCTCCTGTGCCGTAGTTAGAAATTGTGCCACCAGAGCCACCAGAGCCACCAGAGCCACCAGAGCCACCAGAGCCACCAGAGCCACCGGAACCGCCAGAACCGCTGGTGCCACCAGAGCCACCAGAACCACCAGAACCACCAGAACCACCACTAGTTCCTGGGCCCCCAGGTGTATTGTTGTACGTGAACGTGCCGCTCGATCCGCTGCCACCAAATGACTGACCTTGAACACCTGGATCTCCAGCAGCGCCGCCTTGTCCGTTTCTGCCATTGGGTCCAAGCAAGACACCGACGCCGTTATTGCCGCCAATTCCACCTGCGCCTGCGGCACCATCGGTGCCCGGCTTGCCGCCTTTGCCTGTATTTCCGGCCGTCTGCACAACGGTTCCAAGGGTGTACTGCGCAGTAGTTTGGATTGTGATATTTCCACCAGCGCCACCATTGCCGCCGTTACCGCCATTGCCGCCGTTACCACCGGCTCCGCCTGTGCCGCCGTTGCCACCGGCTCCGCCTAGAGCGTGCGTTGAAATAGTTTGAGGGAATTGCTGTCCATTTGGATAGGCGATAACTGAGCCAATTGGTACTGCCGGTAGACCCAGAAAATTTTGTGATGTTCCCATCCAGTAACCGATGCCGCCTTGACCGCCCTGTGAACCACTTCCACCGGCGCCGCCTTTTCCGCCATCTCCTCCATCTCCACCGTCTCCGCCGGTACCACCTTGCGTGTTGATTCCAGCAGCCGTTATTGTCGAACCGGCGCTCAGAAGAACTGAGCCACCCGTGCCACCTGTCCCACCCTTGGCACCATCCGCGCCACCACCGCCCGCCCCACCGGCTCCGCCGTTGCTTCCAGCTCCACCTGTTCCGGGTGCTCCTGCTGGCGTGAAGTAAGCGTTGTAGATGGGGGTTCCATTTTGTGTGTTGCTACCAGAATAAAGATAGTATACGGAACCACCTCCGGCGAACCCTCCCTGACTTCCGGTGGGGTTGCCCATACCATTAACGTAGCCGCCGCCATCTCCACCATCACCGCCGCCGCCACCACTTGCGCCAGCACCGCCCTTGCCGCCGGTTAAAGTGATCGGAGTATATATTGTGATAGTGCCGCCGGCCGTGATGCTAACATGGCCGCCGTTGCCTCCGAGTGCTCCAACTGGTCCAGCACCACCAGCACCACCAGCTCCACCAGCTCCACCAGTGCCCGAGAATGCTCCATTGAAGCCGTTCCCGCCAGTAATTCCTTGATCATTCGGGCTAGGGCCGCCGTTGACTCCAAAACTTCCTGTTCCACCTTCTCCGCCGTTACCACCAGAACCAGCGTTACCGCCACCACCTGAGTCGCCAGCATCTCCTCCGGTAGCGCTGACTCCAGTAACGACGACATTGCCTTTGGTGCTCACCGTCAGGGTGCCCCCGTTGCCACCATTAGTGCCAGCGAAACTATTGCCACCGGTGTATCCTGATTGTCCATCACCGCCCTTACCACCGGGACCAGTATTCGAATAGGTCGGTGCTAAATTTGGATTTGGATTGACGGTCTCGGTGCCAGATGCACTACCGCCATTTCCGCCACTTCCACCGGTCGATGGTGTGGGGTCGGTTCCATTGTATTTGGGGCCGTTGGGATTGTCTGGTGGTGCCGCATCTGTTGTTCCAGGCGTGCCTGCAGTTTGGGCAATGATGGTGTTAATGGCAGTGCCCTGTTTGGCGCCATTTCCGCCCGTGCCACCAGCACCGCCTCCTGAGCCACCATTTGCAACTTCTAAAATTGCGCCGCCGGCGCCACCGTTGCCGCCATTGCCACCTAGATAAAACGAATTATTGTAATTGCCGTAGCCACCATTACCACCGTTGCCGCCATTGCCAGGAGAGCCAGGTTGACCCATTAGACCGTTGCCACCATTCATACTGACGCTGCCCAGGGTCACATTGGACGCTGTCGAAACGGTGACTGTCACGTTGCCACCGTTACCGCCATTGCCCACTCCGCTAGAGCCGTTCGTAGCGATATTGTTTATCTGTACTGCACCATCTGCAGTGACATTAACATTGCCCCCGTTGGCTTGAAGGACGTTTCCTGATGCGGTGATACCTTGAAGTTTAACTGCACCACTACCTGTTTCAGTGCCTGCATTGGCAATCAATGTGACATTGCCTCCATTAGTGTTGAGCATCAGTCCTTGCAACAACAGACTTCCACCGTTGATGCTTTTGCCCAGAACAGTATTGGTACCTGAGTTGAAGGTAACACCGCTTGCCAATTCTATGTTGCCACCGGCGCCGGTTGGATTGCTGGCATCAAGTGTGACAAAACCGTTATTCGTCAATCCCGAAGCGAGGACAATGTCGCCTCCGCTAAAGGCATAAAAGTTTGCACCATTGGTCGGCGCGATATCGGCTGCCTGAAGAGTGAGCGGTCCATTTCCACTAAACACCGTAGGATCGCCTGTGACCTTGAGACTGTTGATATTCACAGAGCCCAGATTTGCTCCGACTGTGGCCGTAGCCCCCGTAACATTGACAGCACCATTCAAGTGATTGGCATCAACGTCGATTTTTGCGTTGTCTCCGCTAAAATTGATTGAACTGCCAGTTATCGTGCCACCAGTCACGTTTAAGGTGGAATACTGGACAGGGGCATTTGCCGCGATATTTGCAGCGTCGAAGTTGGTTACATTGAAGTTGACGTTGTTACCCGCGATGACGCCGACGGTGTTATTAACATCTAGCGCATGACTGGAGACGTTGCCGATATTGATATTGCCTGTAGTGGCAGTTACTTTGCCCGAATTTACTACCGTGTTCGCAAGCAGGTTTACATTACTGTTGAGAGAGTGCGTTGAACCGTAGTTGTTGATGACGGGCGCCTGCAAATGAAGCGCCCCCGATGAAACTATATTGCCCGCACTTTGTGAAGTAGTTGAGCCATTAGTCAAAGTTGTGCTGGCAGTTACGGAAAGCGGCCCGCCGACAATTATCGAGCCGAGATTAAGAAAGCCGCCAGTCGTGACTATGTTTAAACCGTTAGTTCCAATTGCCGCCGTATTAGCGGTGGCTCCAAGAATTGTTGAAATAACACCGCCACTTAGATTCGACAAGAAGCTTGCAGCAAGAGTGGGTGTCTGTCCGTTTTGTGTCAACTGGTGACCAGCAAGCACGTAGAAATTACCGGAATTAGTCAATCCTTGAGTGAAGTCAATGCCACTATGTCCGGCTTTGTCTATAACGGTAACGCCGGTTGGAATTTCAAGAGAAGCTATTAATTGATTTTGGTGAGCATTGATTGTTGCAGTGCCACCTGACGCGATGCCCGAGCTATTGATCTGTAATTGCTGGGTGCCGCCGTGAAGGACTTGGGAAACAGCTACAGCCTCGGCGCTAGTCAATTTGCTATTCGCCGTCACTGCAAAAGTTTGGCCGCCGACTGTAATGTTCACTGGTGAAAAATGCGAGAGTTGAGAAGCTAGAACCAGCTGTGCGCTTGAACCAAGATCCAGATTGATTGAGTGAGCTACAGGTTGAGTCGTTACTAAGGCCGCCTGCGTTGAGGTGGTTGCCACTGATGGAGAGTTGCCGGATGAAGTAGTAGTGTTGGAATTATTAGAATTTTGCTGATTATTGTTCGAATTATTGTTGCTGCTCTGAGAAGGTCCACTGCTTGCGCTATTGCCGTTGTGAGCATAATTAGAGCCACCATTACCCAAAACAACCCCTTGAACTTGATTATTGGTGTTCGCACTTCCATGCTGCGGCACATAGGTGAATGCGTGGGTGAGCTGATTGACGACGCCTGCGTCGGGAGCTTGAACTAAAAGAGTGTTGGCTTGCCAATGCTTGAAATGAGAGCTCGTATTTCCGGCACTGACAGCGCGATTTGAAAGCGTGTGTGCACCAGGACTGCTTTGACCGCTATGAAAGTGACCGTGTCCCGGATAACTTATTTGACCATGCAATAGGTGACTATTAGTCGTATTGTGATTGACAAACGGAGTCGTCGGCATGACGTTGTGAGCATAGGCTGACTGAGCAGACATCATTTCGAGCAGCAAAATGGAAGCCTGATAGTAGCGTTTTGATTTCTCTTTCATTGCTCTGTTCCGGGTAGTGTCAAGTTATTGTATTTGCTCTGTCTCTTTACAGCTGTCTTTTGTGCTACAAACTGCAACGGTAAATGCATTAAATTGAGGACATTTAACATCCAATTATTTAAATCCAAAGCTCAAAAAGATGGGGTGCTGATTCGAGTGACAATGTTGGAGACCGCATTGCGACTGATTGCGCCAACATCACTGGGCGCAGCACAAGATACTGGTTGCGGAACCAATGCATCGGGAACCACGGAAGACGGTGCGGCAGGCGCATTTGTATTGTTCGGTGGACTGGATTCTTGCTTTTGAATTTCTCGCCTCAAGGCATCCATCGTGCCGCGTTCGGCTGTTTTAGCCAGATTGTAGCGGAAGCCGCTGTACAACCTGAAATCGAACCCACTGATGCCCGGAGTGTGACCTCCATTCCAATTCCAAATAGGTTCGGCCCGCACAAAGGCGACCAGTCCCGGCATTTTTTTGCTTACAGGGTGCGCCACTTCATAGTCGGAAATGATGACCTCATTACCGTGCTGGGGAATTGAACCTGTAAATGGCGGATTCCTATAATTAGTAATAAGAGTGCTGGTGGCTGTCAAAATGAAGCCATTAACTGTTTTGACCAGACCAAGCGTATAAAAGGGATCTATTTCGCGGGTCGGTGCGACAAAGTAGTCGCGACCGCGCATTTGCAACTGAACATTCGCGAAACCAACCGCATTTCCCTTCAGAATGCGTGTATACAGAACTCCAGGAATCAAGTCGGCTTGATGCAATCCAGCTGACTGCCACAATTCTCGAGATTGAAAATCGAATTGCAGACTAGAATGGTCGCCTAAAGGCACTTCCTTTCTTACTCCCATAGACAATGATTGGGTTGTAGGTCTGCTCAATGAGCCAGACTGGGCGTAAACATCTTTGATAACAAAATAATTTGAGTAGATACTAGTACCTTTACCAAGGTAATAGCCGACTGTCAGTGATGGAAAGGCACGGAAGGCGTAGTCCGTTTTCTTTGCGCTGGCTGCGTCTTTCAAATATACGTTGGTTTCCAGACGCTGATTGATCTCTGTGGTCATATTGAACCAGAGTCTGGGCGGCAGCTTCTGAAACACGTAGTAACTTTTACCAGGACTAAAAAGTTCGCGTTCCTGGTTGACACGTATAGGAGTCAGATCTGTTGGCAACGGACCGGGTGGAGCCCCTTGCGCAAACGCGGGACATGCCCCTGAAAACTGGGCCGAGAGCCACATTGATGTTGCTGCGATTATTTGCTTCGTTGAAACTTTGCTTTCGGGCAACATAAAAATCTGACTGATGACTCCATTAACACGGTGAAGCTAGTTGCGTCTTGCAAGAGATGTAGGTGCGTTTTATTATATGCCAGCTGTTTCAAAATACTCTGCTATAAATGTTGTAAATGTCAGCAGTTGGATTGTCGCACCACCATTGGTGCCAACTGTTTCGCTTGTCTCATTTTGAACCGCAGAAAGAGACGCACATTGCAGACACAATGATGATGTATGTGCTAAAACGAATACTTGGTTTTAAGTGCATTTAGTTCTCTATAGTTTTTAAAGAGTTTATTTAATGTTTGGCACGTATTGGTTTTTGAGTCTCCTTTGTCTTTCCAGCGTCGCTGCTGCAATTTCGGGTTTGTTAGTGGTGCGCCGATACGCTCCGCACGAATTGTTGCGGCTCAATCACGAAGTTTCTGGATATATGTTTTCCACAATCGGCACTCTCTATTCAGTAATTCTGGGACTTGTGGTTGTTGGCTCATTAAATACTTTCGACCAGGCGCGATTAACGGTCGCACAAGAAGCGAACAGTTTGCATGACATCTATCATCTTGCTCACGGTCTACCCCCTGAACAAAAAATATCGCTCCGGAAGCTCTGTTTAGAGTACGCCCAGATCGTCATTACGAATGAATGGCCGCTGATGAATAGCGGTAAGCACAGTGAAAAAGCTCACGACATTGTCAGCGAGCTGTGGAATGAGGTGGTCGATTTCAAACCTACCCAAACCAGAGACGCTGATTTGCATGCGGCGCTGCTGACTGAGGTCAACACTTTAGGTGACAATCGTGAAACGAGATTGAACGCTATCTCTCGCTCCGGAGACGCAATCATCTGGGCAGTGCTTGTCTTTGGGGGCGCTGTTCTCGTACTATTTACGTACCTTTTCTCGGCTCAAAAGTTTATCGTACAACTGCTAACGACTACCCTCATCACCTTGATTCTCGCTCTCAATCTAGCAATTGTCGCAATGTATGGCTATCCCTTCTCGGGCGATGTCCATGTCTCGAGTTTGCCTTTTGAAAACTTCAGGGCAAAGCATTTAAGTGAGATCACAACGGAGCCCAAATAGTAACGACCAAAAACAAGGCTGGAGGCGCTGTGACAGACGAACGATTGGAAGAAATTGAGCGACAGCTGGAAATAATCAAGCAACGCAATGCCAGAGTCGAGGCTGATAAGGCTTGGGAAGCCAGCGGCGTCCGAGTTGGAGCAATATGTCTGATCACGTACCTGGTCGCTTGTGCGTTTCTCTATGTAATGGGCGCACAGCGGTTCTGGCTACATGCGTTAGTTCCACCATGTGGTTTTTTCCTCTCAACTAGATCCCTTCGCGTCATTAAGCGTTGGTGGATTGCGTCGAGATATCAAGCCAAAAGTGGCAGTGAGATAGTTTGACTCCTAGCAAGCTCGTCTGCTCTGTTTGGTCGTACGGCAGGTACTCACTATAGGTACAATCTTCTTCTGGTGAGTAATTAGAGTTTCAATTTCTTTGGCCTGATCAGTCATACCCAGGCGTTTATAAATTTCAGCTATCTGGTGTAATTCGCTGGTGTTATGCTCAAGCGCTGTATCAAGCTTTTGCTCGAGTTCACTCCATTCGTTTACGTCGTCCACGGCTTGTTACCTCAAATTTCCATATGTTCATAGACTACGCCTGATTCTGCTGAGTGTAATCCAGCATTTGGGGTATCAATCAGTTGAGCTTCTAGTGGCTCTCCTTGTCAAGAGTAAGAGGCTGAAAGTGCTTTTTGCCGCGGGCGGCCATGCAAATTTCTAGAAGGGGGCGGCTCATCTGCAGTGTTACCGCTTTCAGTTGACCCATCATGATCAGTTTGTCTGAAATCAGTTTCATATCTGTGCAATAAGGTTCGTTTCCCGTCAAAAGCATAAGTTTCTCGTGGTTGATGCCATTGTTGAAGATGTGGATGTTCTTGTCGTCTCGCCAATGGTCTACCATCACTTGTCGTCGGCTCCGCTTATCATCATCAGGGCAAGAATTGAGCCAGCGCCAGACTACATCCGGGAATTCCACACGAGGAATGGTCGGAAGGTTGTACAAACCAGTCATCATATTGGGATAGATTTGCCGCTTAAAACTGCCACCATCAGATGCGCGCGTAGCATAGCCTGAGAACAGCGATGGCACGATGCCGGCGATGATTCCCACAGCCCCCGATGGCACCGATAGTTTGGGTGATTTGTAGCTGGGAATGGTTAACGCTTCAGCAACTGCCCAGAGCGCTCCATTCGTTCTAAAGGCCCACAAATTGGCCCGATTGACACGCTCATCTCTTTCTTCTGCGAAGATGCGCATACCTTCTTCGAGTATGACCTGCTCTTCGTCGATTTCAGCCGTAACAAAGTCGATTTGCAAACGCGTTTCTTCGACAGTGCCAAGAATTTCTAAATGCAAATCCGTTCTTTCATCCCGCAGTTCGGCTGACAGTCGCGAAGGTTTGTCTCCCGCCAGGGCATTGAGCTCGAGCAGGCGCTGCAGTTTGTCATGCAAACCGAGAATTTCGATCAATTGAATAGCGTCGGTCGAAATTTCTTTGTCGAGAGGATTGCTGTGACTCGAAAAAATTGGGCTGGCAGGCGTTCTCTTCTTTCCTAGCTTCAGCACACTAGCAATGGCGGTGTCCGCGCCACAAAATACCGTCTGCGGCAAGGCAAACATAAATGTCGTCAAGATGGTGCCTTTCAGCCAGATATTCAGACGCATCCTGGGTTCTCTGTAACCGAGCCGGCTAAGAGCTTACTCAACTTGCGTTCATTCTTCAATGTAAGAGCTTCTCACGCATTTAGCGAGCAGGCATGCCACCGTTGAATGGCGAATTGGATGGAATGAAGTTGCTCAAGATAACGGATGTCTTGAGAATTCGGTCTACTGCCGCACGATCTGCCGGTTCGCTTGAAGCAAACATCTTCTTTAAGGGAACGACCAGAGTCAAAGCCGAAGGAATGGAGAAGTCACCATAGAAGGCTTTGATCGAAGAATCGAGGTCAACTTCCTTGATGTTGCGATAGCCTATGCCGTGGAAGCCAGCGGTGATTTTTTCGAAATCACGCGTATCTTGTCTGGAAAGGACCAGCATGCGTCCAGGTTCTAGAGTCATTTTCTTCTTGGCACTGATAATCGATACGGCATTGCGTTTGCCATCATGGAGATTGTAGATGACTACGTCATGTCCATTTTCCATGACGAATACGTTAGAGCCAGCCGCGATATAGATTTCGCCTTCGTGAGTCTGAACGACGATATCTTTGCTTGGATTGAAGACCACGTTACCTTTATCTAGATTGAAGAAGTTCTTTTGTGTATTGCTACCAATAAGAACATGTTCTTGATTCAAGCGAGCTTTTTCATCGTCGGCGAATTCATCTCTGAACGTCTTCGAACCTTCAATCAAATCAGAAGTCAGACTCTTGTCCTTTTCTTCAGCTACTGGATTAACCATCTGATCGATATTGGCGAAATTAGTGACTTGGGTTGTATCAGTAGGAGTCTTCGAATCTAGTGGGAACTGCTGTTGCTGCTGTTGCTCCTGTTGCTGTCCAAAGAATGCGATTTCACCCAAGAGTGGATTGGCTGCAGGTGTGGAAGCAGTATTAGCTCCAGCACCAGCAATTAGGGGCACTGGTGCTACTGCGGGCAGTCCCGAGCCGAGGTGGCGACCGGTGGTGTTGGGGTGACTGTGCACGATCACAGGCTTCGGAATATTGATGATGACGACTTCGCTGCGGGTGCAATAGTGAGGAATAAACGTCAAAGTGGCGCTGACTGTGATGGTGCCTGACGGCGTCGTCAAAAAGTCGAGCGTTGTTTGATTTAAGTTGCCGATGTGAGTACATTCACCGGCAATAAAGTCACCGTTACCGAGCACGGTAATGGGAGCACCCGGCCCGCCGTTCAAACCAATCAAACCGGTGGTTGCCGAATTACTGATAGCTTCAATCGTGCCGTTGTTGGTTACAACCAGCGGATTTGTACCTGGTGTCGTGCTGTTTTGAATCAACACATGTCCGCCAGTACCAGTCGTTCCATTTGCTTCAATCAAGCCACCGGGGTTGACCGTTAAGTTGCCGGCATTGGTCAGGGTGAGGAAGCCACCGTCGACGCCATTTGCAAGGATTGCTCCGTTGGTGCCGTTACCGGTGGCTGCGCCGCCTGGTCCTACTGTGAAGACCGTCGTGCTAGTCGTATTGAGATTGACAGTGCCACCATCGCCGGTATTAGACGTGTTGCTGACATTGATGCTGGCTCCTGCTCCATCTCTGCCACTCAAAGCTAGAGTCGTTGTCGATATATTGAGATTGCCACCAGGAAGTGTTGAGCCGGATGTTGTCGCGTCAATATAACCGCCTGTTACTGTGGGCGCTGTGATGGTGATGTTGCCGGCGCTAGCACCGCCAGTACCATCAGCGTTGAGATTGCCGAAAGTCGTTGGATTTTGGCTGGTAATGGTGATATTGCCAGCGCTTCCAGAAGTGTAATTAGTCGTTATATTTTGAGCAGTGACAGCACCAGTATTTGCAATCAAACTGACATTTCCGCAGGCATCGATATTATTTACAACATCGACATTACCAGTTTGAGTGGTGATGTTTACAATGTCCCCAGTTACTGTAATTGGTGAAGCGATTAAACCGACATTAACGGTGACAGGATTTAGACAAACGCCACCATTGAAATTCGTGATGCCACCGGAAATAGTACCGCTAGTACCAGTGACAGTGATTTGTCCAGGAGATCCTGGTGTGTCGAAATTAACGGAACCGCTCGGTGCTGCTTGTATGTTCGAGCCCGCGCCCAGGTTGACAGTCAGAGGTGCGCCGCCTGTATTTGCGATGTTGACGTTACCGCCTGTAGAAGTGACGTCGCTGTTCAATCCAAGATTCAATACAGCAGTTGTGATCGATACTCCACTTGTACCAGTCACATTGTTATTGTTGGCAACACTTAGGTCACCGCCGCCAGTTTGACTGATGGTGTACGTGCCGCCTGCTGAATTGTTGTAGGTGTTGGTGCCAACAGTCTGATTCTGTAAAGTCGTAGTTGTGGCGCTACCATTTGCAATACTGACGTTCCCGCCGCCTTCGGCGCTCAATGTTTGTGTGGCTGTCGAGAAAGCGCTGAGACCCGTACCAATGTTGTTGGTCGCACTGACAACAACAGACGGAGCGGTGACAGTAACTCCTGTTCCAGTAACAAGCGAGCCACTACCTTCAATGAAGTACCGAGTGGCAGCGGTGTTTGGACCAGTGATGGTCAAACCGCAATGTAGTCCAGCTGTATTAGGATTGACGACATTCACGGTGCCCGTGTTGGTGTCGTCGATATAAACTCCGCCAGTAGGTGCGCTCGCTGAGATGTTCGTAGCGCCAGTTATGAGTGGAGCATTCGCTGCGCCGATTGAACCGTTAGTTGAAGCTAGAATCAAAGTACCTGGTGCGAAGTTGGTGGTTGGTACACCGGCGATATCGTCTTTGGTGACGATTTCGATGTTGCCGGTGCCTGCCCCGCCGCCTGCTGCGATATTTGCGTTGGTCAGGTTGATGCCACCATTTGGCGTGTTCAAAATGGTTGTAAACGCTGTTAGCGTGGAACCACCGGCGAATGAAATAGCATTAGCAACCGCGGCATCATCCTCTAAATGATATGAGGTGCCAGAGTTAGTTCCGTTGGCGGTGTTGGTACCAGTAACGACGACAGCAGCGCTGTCAGTTACTCTTACTGAACCGTTTTGCGCGTTGGCCGTAAGGACAGGTGTGTTGACCAGGACAGGACTGGCACAATCGCCGACTCCTCCGGATATCCCGCCTACTCCGCTCGTGGGTCCGCCATTAGCCAGCAATGTGACAGATGTGGGACTGGTCAAGGTGAAGCCACCGACGTCGGTGATATTACCATTGCTACCTAGCGCCTTAATAATGACGCCATTAGTTCCAGATGTGTTGGCCGAGATAGTCACGTCGCCGATGCCACTTATGGCGTTACCATTATTGATGGCAGTGACTGTGTTGCTTGAATTGAAAGCTCCTAAGCTCAGTGCGGTTGCACTGCTCACCGTGATAGCGACCGTACCTGACTGGGTGGTTCCTGCCAGTGGATCTTGGATTAGACCGGAAATCGTTCCCTGAGTGATATTTGCAGTCCCTGAACCTATGTTCGTATTTACACTTGTCGCAGCGCTTATGGTGCCGGTGCCTGTAACCAGCACAGGACCTTCAGCCCCTGCTGCGTTCAAATCAACGGTGCCTGTGTCTGAAACTAATGAGCCAGAATTGGCAAGGGTAAGTAGTGCACCAGAACCGGTGCCTGAAACGATGACATTGCCATTATTGGAAGTGACAGTGTAACTGGTGTTGGTGACATTGCTAGCGCTCAATGTGGTGTTGCCGTCTGCCGTGATGTTTCCGCAAGTACTGACACCACCGGTAAGACTCGAATTTGTCGCCGTGAATGTAGCGCCGGGTTGCGTGGCGGCAAAATTACCGACCGTCAAAGGATTGCCTGCTGAATAATCTTGCGCGACTGTAATTGAAACGGTGCCTGATGGAGTTGTCGAAGATTCGGGGTCTTCAACGCAACCAACTATTGCATTTGCGGCAACGGTGGCCGTTGAACTTCCTATATTGAGATTGACAAAACCATTCACAGCAGATGGCGCCGTGATATCACCAGTGCCAGTAATGCTCACCTGTCCAGGAGCGCTGGTAGTGTTGAAGTTGATATTGCCGGTAGTGGCAGTGATCAGTGAGCCGGTGGATGTATTAACGGTTAGGGGCGATGTTGTCGGACTAATACTGGCTAAAGTGACATTACCGGTTGTGGCGGTGATATGAGCACTAGCCTGATTGTTGATAGTACCAGGCGTATTTAGTGTGACGCCTGTGCCGCCCGTGACCTGGTCATTATTGTTGAGGGCACCAGCGCCAGCTTGAGTGAAGGTGTATGTGGTGCTTGCTGAATTATCGAGAGTCGTTCCGAGAATGTTGCCGCCAACGAGCGTTACTGGGTTCGTCCCATTGTTGTTGGAGACGTTAACGAGACCATTGCCAGCGTTTGCGGTGACATTGTTGGTCGCGGTAGCAAATGGCGTGGTGCCATTGCCGACTGCTCCATGAGGTGCAACTGCGGCCACATGACCGCTTGCTCCGGTGGTCGTAACGGTGACACCTGAGCCTGTAACTAGATTAGTGGCATTAGCATTTGTGGCTTCGACATAATAGTTATTGAGGGCTGTATTGGCACTAGTGATTGTAATACCGCAGGCAATATTTGTGGTGTCAGGATTGACAATCGTCACCACTCCGGCAACACCAGCACTTGTATCGTTAATATAGACCGAGCCTAAAGGGGCGCTCGCCGAGAAAGTTGGAGTAGTGACAACAAATGGAGTGGCGTTAGTACCAATGTCTCCATTAGTTGAATCGAGAATCAACGCACCTGGGTTAAGTGTCGTCGGCGTCCCTGAGATATTTAAGTAGGAGACAATTTCAACATTGCCTACTCCAGCTCCAGCGGTTGCCTGGATATTGGCGTTGGTTAAATCGATGCCTCCAGCAGTGGTGTTTAAGACAGTGTTGAAAGAGGTGATCGAAGAACCACTCTGGAAACCCAATGCGCCCGCGCTGGTGGCATCGTCTTCAACATGGAATGAAGTGAGAGCGCTTGAGCCATTCGCTGAGTTTGCACTGACGAATTGCGCCGCTGCACTGTCTGTGACTCTGACAGAACCATTTGGCGCATTTAGAGTGAGGAAAGGAGTGTTCGTAAAGACAGGGAAGTCGCAATTGCCGACACCACCAGGAAATCCACCAGTACCGTCACCGAGACCGCCATTGGCGCTCAATATGACACTGCCTGTGGCTCCCGTTGTGAGATAAGAGCCAGTGAAATCATTGATGCTAGCGTGTGCGCCGCTTGCAGAAAGCGTAATCGATGTGGTCGCGAAACTTCCCGTAGCGATGCTCACATCGCCGGTTCCAGTCGAACCTCCGGAATTGGTCACGCTAATCGTCGATGTCGAGCCAAAAGTACCTAATTGTAGGGTTGTGGAGCTTGCATCAGTGATCAAAACAGAACCAGAACTGCCTGCTGTCGCACTGGCGTTGGGGTCCCTCACGATTCCTTGCAGAGTAGTTTGGGAGATATTTGCAGCACCAGCCCCTAAGTTGACATTGATGAAATCACCAGCGTTTGCGATGAGTGAACCCGTGCCAGTTACAGTAACGGCACCTGTTGTAGTGGTGCTCGTGCCATTTAGATCGACGTTGCCGTTGGTGGCCGTGATCAAATTGGCGTTGTCCAGAGCAAGTGTTCGACCATTGGCGCTACTTTCAACAACAACATCGCCTGAGTTAGATGTCAGCGCGAAACCGGTGCCGCCGGCGTTGTTCGTCACGTTGTCGGCCTTGAGCGTTAAAGTGCTGGCCGTCGTGATCGGGCCGCAAGTCGTGATGGCTCCGCCAGCTTCAGCATTCGATGCTAAGAATGTCGCTCCAGTTTGTGTAGCGGCAAAATTACCGACTGTCAAAGGATTACCGGCTGAATAATTCTGGGCAACGCTAATTGAGACATTGCCTGACGGAGTTGTGGCGTAACCGGGATCTTCAACGCAACCTAAAATTGCGTTAGCAGCCACCGTGGCAGTTGAATTGCCGATGTTCAAGTTTACATAACCGTTAGTTGCCGACGGGGCTGTGATGTCACCAGTGCCGGTGACAGTCACTTGAGCAGTCGCGCCTGGCAGATTGAAATTGACGTTACCATTAGTTGACGACAGTAAACCATTGGCGTTTTGAGACACTGTCAGTGCATGTCCTGCACCAGTGCTTGTTAAGGTCAAATCGGAGCTGGCGGCGGTGACGCTAAAATCATTGATGATATTGTCTGCTTTTAAAGTGACAGGAGTGCCGGCGGAGCCATTGGCGATGATATTGCCAACGGTGGTGATGTTGCCACCAACAGCCAGGTTCGTTGCTGTAAAGGTGCTGCCGGGAAGTTGCTGAGCGTCAATTTGACCAACTTCCAGAGGCGTCGTCGCAGAATTAGCTGTGACGGTGACAGTATCTGACGTACTGCCAGGAACAGCCAGCGGATCGACTACCTCACCACGTATAGCTCCTGTTGAAGTGATTGATGCTGTGCTTGTACCGGGATTGATTTCAATCGTGTCGGCGTTACTGCCAGCGAGAATAGAAGGCGCATTGACAGTGATTTGACCTGGAGTGGGAGAATTCGTGAAGTCGCTCACATCAAATGTGATGTTGCGACCAGCTGTGAGCGCCGTTGAAGCATTCACAGTTAAAGCAGTGCCTGTCGTGCAAGTTGAGAAGTTGAGGTCACGAGTAATGTTCATCGTGCCAGAAGCCTGAGTGTAAGTTGGCGTTTGGACATACACGTCGCGACTGGACGAGATGTTGCCGTTGTTTGTTACTGTGGTGCCCATCAACTGGACATCACCAATAGCACCTGTAGTGGTTATTGACGAACCAACAGGAATAATTGTGAGTGAACCGTTCGAACAATCAGTGAAAGCTGAAGCGTCACCAGTTGTTGCGGTAATAGTACCGACAGTCAATGTGGTTGCAGTTGCTGGATGCGGATAGATATAAACGGATGTGCCATTAGAGTTGACCAGACCAGTCAAATTCGCATCGCCAGTAACGCTAACCGGTAATGGATTAGCCACCGCAGTGGGGAAATTGATATTACCGAGTGCTCCACTGGTGGTGCCACCAGCAGCGGTTATGTCGGCTGTCTGTTGTACTGTTAACGTTGCGCCAGCAGTGGTGGATGTATTAGTGATGGTAACTGCACCACCATTGCCTGTCGCGCCGCCATCGGCATGTATTGCGCCGTCAACGTAGTTGTTGCCAGTGGCTGAGCCTACAGACAAGACATCAGCTGCTGTCGGATCTTTATATGAAACCAGAATTGTCCCGCCGGTACCCGTTCCTGCCCCGTCAGCAGTGAGCCCTTGGTTAACAGCAACATAACCGCTTGCGTTAGCTGTTCCGGCACCGCCCGTGAGGTTGATGGTGCCGCCGTTGCCGTTATTGCCTAAAGGATTAACTGCGATTGCGGCTCCGTTGGGTAACGACAAATTGCCGCTAGCCGAGACGGTTACCGCGCCGCCGTTACCCGAAGTAGAACCGGCTGAACCACCGGTAGCCGACAGGTTAAGACCGCTTCCGCTTGTACCTACTGTGATGTTACCACCTACACCAACTGTGGATATAGAGACACTTCCGCCATTTCCGGTGCCGCTAGCATTGGCTGTAAGATTTTCACTGACGCCAGTTAAACTGACAGTTCCACCGGCTACAGATACAGCACCACCATTGCTATTGCCTGCACCTGTGGCATCGGCAGTAAGACTACCGCCATCCAATTGCACTAGCCCAGAATTTGTTCCTCCAACAGCGTTTACTGTGATGGAACCGTGATTGAGAGCGGTATTAGCCGAACCAGTGGCAGAAATAGTACCACTTTGAATTTCAATACCGCCATTGCCCCCGGCATTGCCTGTATTAGTGATAGAGACACTGCCGCCGTATCCAGTGGTACCGGAATTAGCGGATATACCTGACGTTGGAATGACAATTGCATTATTGCTGTTGTCGGTGATGGCGACTGTGCCACCATTTCCGGTTCCTACTCCATTGGCGTTGATTGTTTCACTTAGAGACATGGCGCCGGGGGCACTCGTGCTCGCTGTGAGAGCAACAGACCCGCCATTGCCGCTAGTGCCTTTAGGCGTTACATCAATAGAACCAGTTCCGAGGTCGAGGGCGCGTCCGGCGGATACAGTGACACTGCCGCCATTGCCTGAGGCGGAGCCCGCCGATCCACCTGTTGCATTTAATTGGAAACCAGCGCCAAGTGTGATGTCACCGGTTGCTCCAGTCGTCGTTAAACTCAGTTTTCCTCCAGCACCAATGCCACTGCCATTGGCTTGGAATATTTCGGTGCCGGATGGTTGAGTAATGCTAGATGCTGTAACAGTGACTGCACCGCCGGAGCTATTAGCAGCGCCTGTTGTGCCGCTGGCATTCAGCGTGCCACCATCAAACTCAACTTTGCCTCCTGTTGATGAAATAGCAATCTGACCTGAGTTGCCTGCAGTCGGTGATGTATTGCTTGCGCCTGTGGCTGTGATGTCTCCTTGAAGTTGTACGCCAAACAAGTTATTCGTGACTGTGACCTTACCGCCTATACCACCCAGGCTACCGGAATCTGCGCTGAGAGTGCCAGACGGTATGGACAACAGAGCTGTGCTGTTATTAACCACCGAAATCGCGCCACCACTTCCGGTGCCGCCGGCGAGGGCATTTGTATTGACGCTCTGACCAAGTGTCAGTGTCCCTCCTCCCGAGGCATTACTGCCCGTCAGATTAACGGTGCCACCGTTTCCGGTAGTACTCAAAGGTGTGACGTCAATGGTGTTTGTTGCAGATGCCAGGGTTAGATTGTTGCCTGCCGTGACGTTGACCGTTCCACCATTTCCAGAAGTCGCACCGCCCTGAGCCTGGAACGAAACGCCTCCAGCTCCTGGACTGACTGTGATATCTCCTGTCGCTGAAGTTGTCTTGACTGAGATTGAGCCACCATTGCCCGCCCCTGCAGCATTGGCTGTCAGGCTAAGTGGTGCGCCACCGGTTATTGCTAGGGTCGAGGATGTGACTGAAATCGTGCCACCAGCGCCCCCAGTTCCTGTTCCTGCCAGAACCGCACTGGCATCAAGATTGCCAGCCTGAACCGTTAAGGCGCCGGCAGCATTGACATTGATAGTACCACCAGCGCCACCATTAGCCGCGGTTGGGTCAACGGTGATATTACCTGTACTATTGAGACCGAGTGTACCTGTACTGAGTACATTGATTGTGCCTGCAGCTCCTGTGGCTGTTGTTGAATGAATGGTGCCATCAGCTTGCAAGGTACCGTTATTAACATTCATCGTAATACTGTTATTAGCGAGAATGGTCGTGCCAGAGGTGACGGTGGTATTAGCTCCAGAAGATGTTGTTGTGACGGTTCCACCGTTCAACGTCAACTGGGAATTGCCAGTACCGGACTGATTGAAAATAACTGGATCACCGACGGCAGCAGGTCCACCCACCGGACCAGTCGAGAAATTGAAGTTAGCTCCTGACGTAGTCATTGCAGCCGTTGAGCCAGTCGGCGTCGTTACGGTCAACCAGCAATCGCCACCGGATACAACATTTATTCCTGTTCCACTCGTAGCCGTGTCGGTGATACCAGAGGCAGCGCCAAATGTGAGGATTGGGGTGATGATCGTTAGAGGTACGCCTGATTGCACTAACTCAGTTTGACCGGCTGAGATATTGACCGAACCCATAGTCCCTGCAGGAGGGCAATATGGTGAACTCCAGGTGACCGATCCGCCGGTTCCGGCGTTGAAAGTTTGTGAGCCGGTAAAGTCTAAGAAGTGACCTGTGGTCACGCCGTTTGAAGCATCAACGTTGATAGCGCCTGCACCACCACCGGTGACAGAGATAGTTCCTGTTCCACCTACGGTTAAATCTGCATTGCTAAGAATATCGACAAATCCAGACGCTTTGCTTGTGGAGATTAGACCATTGTTGATGACCGACCCTTCGTTCGCGTTCATTGTAATGTTGTTATCACTGAGAACGTTGACGCCGGAATTAACCGTAGTAGATGAATTATTTTGAGTTACGGTAACCGGTCCGCCATCGAGGTTAAGAGTAGTAGAAGGAGGAGGGGGAGTGGTGGATGAGCTTGCGAAGGTGATTGGCTGACCGCTGTCGTTATTCGTTATGTTGATGCTGCCGCCACTGGTTTGGATTTGTCCACTACCATTTTGAGCCGTAGTGATCGTCAGTGGTTGGTTGGAGCCAGCTGGACCTGAATCAACTGTATAAACAGTCGCTCCGCGCGCGGTGAAGGCTGCATCATTGTTGAATATCAGGCTCGGACTTTGAATCGTTGCTGGATTGCCATCTCTCATGTTCTGGTTGGTTCCGGCATCCAGGACGATCTGTCCGCCTGTGCCAATTGCGCTGAATAGCACAGTGCCTGCAGCGCCGGGTGCATAAACCGGTGCTTTGTCTAGAGTTAACATATCGCCAGTATTGGCGACGACATTGATACTGGCTGCCCCGCCTCCAGTCACCTGCATCAATCCGTTACCGCCAACATACAAATTGCCCGGGCTATTGACGTTAATACTGGCGGCGGCCCCGCTTGTAGTGACAGTTCCATCAATATAGAAGGTTTGTGTATTGATGTTGATATTGCCGGTAGCAGATGCTATGTGTCCCAGCGGAACAGCTACGGTACCATTACTGGCATTGATGACTGCGTTACCATTGGTTGCAGATATTGCACCTACTGTTGTGACAGCTCCGGTGGCTGTTGGGTCCACTGTGACAGAGGTACCCTGGCTGTTTATAAATCCAGTGAGTTTACCTGCTCCGGCGACGTCGACATTACCAGTAGCAGAGTTGAGAATCAGATTACCGAGCGGTGTCGTATTGCTTGGATACGAGGCAGTCGCGGCATTAGCGCTGATTACCGCGTTGTTAGTGAGATTGATATCTAGATTGGAGCCGGTTGCTGCGTTAGCAATAGTGACTGTGCCGCCGTTACCTGTTCCTGGGGCATCAGCATTGATATTGCCGGTGACAAAATTCCCTGCAGTCGCGCTGCCAACTGTTAAGGCGCCTGCGGTAGAACTATAGGATAGGTTAACAGTTCCACCATTGCCCGTGCCAGCTCCGTTAGCACTCAAGTTGCCCGTCACTTGCATGTTGTCGTTTGTGGCTTTGGTGGAGGATGCGAGGCTAATGTTGCCACCATTACCGTTTGTACCTAATACCGCAACATTGACATACGTTGTATCGGTGACAGTTAGATTACCGCCGGCGCTAAGTGCAATGGTGCCGCCGTTTCCTGATGTCGAGCCGGACCCGCCACCAGTAGCAGATGTTTCTATCTGACCAGTGGTGTTGCCAACTGTTATGTCACCAGTAGCACTTGTAGTTGTGACATTTATGGTGCCACCATTGCCGCCAGGATTTCCGGAAGAACCAGGGGCACCATTTGCTGTGAGGATCAAAGGGCCGGTTGCCGGATTAACATTCAAAACGCTAGAGCTGAATGTGATCGTGCCCCCACTTTGGGTTCCTGTGCCCAGTGCGCTAGCGTTTAAGGTCCCACCGTTTGTTGTGATTGGTCCATCTGAACCGGCCGGGTTTGTGGCGTTTAACGTTAGGTTGCCGCCATTGCCACCAGCACCGGATGATAGTGGGTTGAAAGATACGTTGGTGGTTGGACCTAAATTAATTCCACCATTGGCACCACCGGTAACACCGAGAGCATTTATAGTGATCGAACCTGCGTTTCCACCTTGTGGTCCGCCATTAGCTGAGATCGTTCCGTCGATACCGTTTACTGTAGCGTTTTGATTAACGGTAAATGGTGTTGCTGAAGCTGACGTCAGGGTAACTGAGCCGCCATTACCTGTACCTGCGCCACTGACATCAATGTTGCCAGTGACTAACAGATTGCCGGTGCCGCTTGTGCCAGCAGTAAGAACAACTGTCGTGCCATCGCCGTTAGCCGCTGGAAGCAAATTGAGGCCTGCAGGGTCGACAGTCAGGTTTCCACCGCTCGTGATAATAACGGGGGAAGCTAGCCCCGTGTTCGTGGCTCCAGCATTGCCAGTGATATTAATGTCACCATTGCCTGGGCCAATACTTAAAGTGCTACCCGCCGCTGTCGCTACTACATTCACGGCGCCAGCATTACCTGTACCAAGCCCGTTTGACATTATGTTGAGTGGAGCGGATGGCGGGGTGACGTTGACGTCGGTGCCAATTATGGTGACGTTGCCGCCGTTACCATTAGTGACGCCGACAGCGCTGACATTGAAGGTGCCAGGCGGAATATTGATCGGCCCGCCAGATGAAGTGATAGAGAGATTTCCACCATTACCGGCAGTAGCAGCATTATTTAGAACACTAGTCGATGTCAAAGTGACGCCGCCGCTGCCAGTGTTATTCAGCGAAATGTTTCCGCCCGAGCTACCAGTTGCTGAAACAGTACCGTCAACACCATTCGGGCCAGGAGTTACGTTCGTCACTGTAAAAGGAGAAGCACTGTTGCTGCTCAAACTAACAGTTCCGCCTGCACCACCGCCAACACCATTTACTTGAATGGAATTCGTAACAAGCAGATCGCCGCTCGTCGATGCAAGTTTAATGGTCCCACCGTTGCCGCTAGTTCCAATTGGATTGTCTGTAATGGCTGTCGGATCAACCGTGACACTTCCCGCGTTTATGAAAGTAACTGAACCACCACTACCGAATGCTGAGCCAGCCGAACCGCCAGTTGCTGAAAAACTTAAATCAGCAGCATCGATATTTTTCGCAGCGGGATCGGCACTAGTGATAGAGATAATTCCACCATTACCCGTACCAGATGCGTTTGCGCTAAATGCGACCGTGCCCGCGGTTAAGGTGTTGTCGGTAATCGTTATCGTGCCACCGTTTCCAGTTGCTCCAGTTCCATTAACACTTAGTGTTCCGTTAGGTAAAGTGACTGGTCCGTTGGGAGCTAAAAGCGAAATGTTGCCGCCATTCCCTCCGGCTATCGGAGCATTGGCAGCTACGGCAGTATCTGAGGCTAGGGTGATACCACCAGTACCTGCGTTGGTGATCGAAACGTTTCCAGCGCTAGCTCCTGTTGCAGTCGCTCCAGAAGAAGCCGAAACTGTTCCGCTTACTCCGTTTAAGCCAGGGGCACTGCCGATTGTGAAAGCGGTGGTGCTGTTGCTGAACAAAGTTATGTCACCGGCCGCTCCAGTACCTATGCCATTTGCGCTGAGCGATCCGGTTACTAGCAAATTTCCTGCAGCTGATGTACTTCCAGCGGACAAGGTGATGTTTGAGCCATTACCATTTAAGCCGAGTGGACCAACTTCGAAGGCGGCAGGATTAGAAACTGTCACATTGCCAGTCGAGGCAGTTAGGTTGACGGTGCCACCATTGCCGGTGGCAGAGCCAGCGCTGCCGCCGGTTGTGGAAACAATTAAATTACCGGCGGTTGTGCCAACACCAATGTTGCCTGTTGCTGCCGTGACAGTAACGACACCACCATTACCACCGCCAGCTCCATTGGCCGATGTTGTAAATGCTCCACCCGGTATTGCGATGGCATTGCCATTGAGTGTGATGGTCCCGCCATTGAAACTTCCTGGACCGGTCGCATTAGCGTTCAACGTGCCAGCTGCAAGAGTTAACGTACCTGGCCCGGCGTCGAGTGTGACATTGCCGCCGTTTCCGCCAGCAGCAGAGGCATTAACAGCGATCGCTGCAGGTACAGAAAGATTGATTCCACCTGTGCCTTTGTTCTGCACGAACACAGTACCCGCTGCATTGCCAGCCACTCCACCAGCGTTTGCTGTAATGGTGCCACTAATGCCGTTTGCGCCGCCGCCATCAATATTGAATGCGGTTGCACTATTGCTTATGAGTGAAACGGTGCCTCCCGAGCCACCACCACTGCCAGCGCTGCCGTTCAATGAGCCTGTGATCGCCAGGCTACCCGCGCCTGCCTTCCCCGCTTGCAGGTCAATCGTCGCTCCGTTGCCTGCCGCGCCTGCGCCGAGAACATTAGCTAAAATGCCAGTGGTCGAGTTGACTGTTAGATTGCCACCCGTAGAAACCGATACTGAGCCGGCATTGCCGCCGGTGCTCCCAGAATTAACATTTAATTCAATGTTGCCTGCGGCATTGCCTACAGTGATCGTGCTACCAGTTCCAGTTGCTGACAGGTTTATCTGACCGCCCGCTCCTGAACCGGCAGCCGTTCCGTTCGCATTCAATACTAAAGGCCCGCCGGTTAGGGCAAAACTACCTGCAGAAATGTCTATCGCACCACCACTGCCAACACTGCCCGCGCCTGCGGCGGAGATTGTGCCAGTGGCGTTAGTTGCAGTAAAGGCTCCTGTTCCTGCTGTGATATCGACAGTGCCGCCCGTACCGCTGGTTGTTCCAACATTGATTGTTCCGGTATTGGCGATAGTGACGCCGCCTGTACCGAGTTGATTGATTATCACCTGACCGCCGGTGCCACCAGCAGTGTTATTTGCCAAGATGTTATTGGTAACTGAATTGGCAGTTGAAGCTCCCACAGAAAATGCGGTCGAGCTGCCACTGTCTATGGTGACCACTCCGCCGTTGCCAGCCGTAGAGCGCGTATCCGTAATATTTCCAGCAACGTGAATGTTGCCGTTGGTTGAAGCACTTCCAGCTTCTAAGGTGATATTGGCACCGTTAGCTGATATAGCCCCGGTTGAAACATTGCCAGCTAGTCCTGAGCCCATTGTCCACGGTGTGCCCACGACATTACCGCCAGCTGCCACGGTTACTGGACCACCGAGTGTTGGAGTGGCAGAGCCAACTGTGATATTTCCAGTTCCGCCAACAGCCCCAGCCGTCGTGATTGACCCGACAGTCAAGTTATTTCCAGCAGTTTGTGTGCCATCAATAATAGTGACGTTTCCCGACCCGGTTGAGCCGACAGTATTGATTGCCGCATTTCCTAAATTTACGGTACCGGCTGTGGGGTTGATACCGCCGTAAGCAACGATATTAACGTTGCCACCTGCGCCCGCTGTTGCGCTAGAGTTGATAGAGGTCAGTGATGCACCATTGATCGCTCCACCACCGGGTACTCCACCAAGGACGGTGAGAGTGCTACTCGTGTCATTATTGCCTTGCGGAAAGCCACTCGAAGTGAAGTTTGCGCCTGCTAATATCGTGATATTGCCGCCGGTAGCTCCTGCAGTGCTAATTGTGGTGACATTGCTTGCGAAGTCAACGTCGCCATGCGCGACAACGGCCAGAGCTTGACCTGAATACGTAAGATTGGTATTGATAGTGACGTTGCCGGTCGTATTGTAAAACGACGGGTCACCGGTCAAATTCATTTTCCCAAGATCTAAATTTGCTGTCGCGGCAGTTACGTGAGCGCTATCGGCGTTTATGTTGACGAGCCCACCAAGCCCATTTACATTAGCTTCAACTGCACCAGTTCCTGAGTTGATGTTGACGTTTTGAGCATTCAGATTGCCGCCGGTCAGAGTTAATCCGCCTGAACCTGCGTAACTGGAATCTCTAAAATTGATATTGCCCGCGTTAGCGGAGAGATTACCGCCTGTATTCTGGAATGTAATCGTGTTTGGAGAGTTGATAGTTAAGTGCGATACCGTGGCTGCAATGGTGCCACTATTAGTAAATGATCCAGTTTGACTGGTCAAATTGACAGTCGGTGCCGATATAGTTGCAACTGTTGAGCCTGTTGAAACGTTAGAGATACTACCGCCGGCATTGATGTTCAGCACACCACCAGACGTGATCGAACCTTGATTCAAAACATTATTGATTGCGTTTATCGTCAGTCCGCTTGCCGACATCGCATTTAAATAGCTGAGATTTGATGGAAGAATATCAGTGATGCTACCGCTGTGCGATACCGAGATATTGCTGGCGTTCAAAACAGCAGTCGCGCTGGATGATTGCTCTAGATTGAGCAGCGTTCCATTGATATGAATCGGGCCTGTGACGTTTAATGGGTTCGAGGCAGTGTAACCGACTGCATCAACCGTGACACCAGTTGGCACAATTAGCGCTGAAACGCCTGCGACAGAGCCTTCTTGCAAAGTTACCAGACCGCCAGTGGCAGCTCCTTGTCCGTTGACGATTAGGCTCTGACTGCCGTTAGACATGATTTGGTCGAGCGCCACTGCTTGTGCTGGCGTGATGTGCTGGCCTGGATTAATGGTGACCATGGTGCCACCAGTTACGGTGCCACTACCGTTCAGTGTGCCACCGACCATAATTCTTATCGGTGCAGTATTAGAAGCAATAATAGAATCGTGCTGCGAAGCCAGATTTAATTGCGCGTTGCTAGAATCTGTAAATGATCCAACTAGTCCACTTGATTTTGTGGGTGTTGTTGATGCGGTGACAGAAGTTGTCGTACTCGAAGAGCTTGATGTGCTAGACGTGGTGCTGCTGGAAGTCGATGACGTACTTGACGTTGGAGTACCGGTTTGACTTCCTGTCTGGGAATGACTTCCCGTTTGAGTACCGCTGCCTGAGTTTGAGCCGTTACTGGATGAACTGCCCGAATTGGTTTGATTAGCTAAAGTACTAGTCTGATTGTGCACATGCTGCACAGACGAACCAGGGTTAACGTTTCCAGTTGATGTTGTGGCACTATTGGTGGTGCCCGAGTTTGAAGTATTCGAGGAATTTGTGCTGCCGCCATTCGTGCTTGAACCGCTATTTGTTCCAGGGTTGCTATTCGTGCTGGAACTGCTATGAGAACTGTTACCAGAACTGGAGTTGCCGCTGGTAGTGGACATAGTGATTGCATTGTGCAATCCGGCAGCGTGCAAGTTCAATGATGGGGTATTGCTGCCAGCGCTATGAGAGCCAGTTCCGTTGGGATTGCTATTAACGATGAAGTGCATCGGCTGCGACTTGAACATCGATGGTGCGATAGGCAGCGACGAAGCCGGATGCACATACACACCCATGTTTGGTGTCATTGTTTGGGTCGGATTGCCCAGCATCGCACCGTGTCTGCCAGTGTGACCGGCAGGAGTCGGCGGGACCGTATTTAATGCTTGATGCGTGTGTATGTTTGGCAGTGTCGCGCTTGTGGCGATATGACTAGCATGTAAAGGTGTGAGACTTGAACTGCTTAGGTCATGCGCGACCGCTACAGACAAAGGCTGCCCTAAAAGGAAGAACAGGCCTAACGATGCTTTCAACCGTTTGGAATATAGACGCTTAATAGGCAAAATGAAGTTCTCGCAGGGTACTAAAAGGGAACCATTGTGTATCAATCGGGACATATAAGCTTTATAATATATGCCAAATTGACGACAATTGCCATCAGTTTCCGCCAACATTTTTTGTCTCATGCAAGTGCTAAGGGGCAACGGCTTTTGTTCGATATTTAATGCCCGCGCTGATTAAGGAGTTGCTGCACATGAATTTTTACCTGCCGTAGTCTGTCGGAGCTTTCTGGCATATGCAGAGCTTGCTCGTATAGAGAAATCGCTTTTTCTGTATGTGACAAATTTTCTTCAGTCACAGCTAGTCCATAGGTGACTTCAAAATTAACCGGACAATTTTCAAAGGCTTGTTTGAAAATGGTTTCGCTTTCAGCGAAGTCCTTCTTTTTTAGATACAAATTTCCCAAGGCAATGTACGGCTGTGCGAATCGATTGTCCATGCTGATTGCTTTGCGATAATCGACTATGCCCGCCTCTTCATTTCCTGCCGCAACCTCCAGGTCGCCAAGCAAGCTAATTGCAGTCGCCTCGCGTGGATTGAGCTGGAGCACTCTTTCTAGAGATTGCTTGGCTTGTTCAGCATCACCTTGGCGAAACTGCGCTATCGAAAGCCCCAACATATTGGCTATTGAGGTCGGGTCGATTTTGGTTAGTTTTTAGAATTCATTGATGGCATTTTCAAGCTCGTCAGCTTCAAGATACGTGAATGCCAATTGAGTCTCTGGCTCAGATCCGGTATGTGGCAGGGCGCTTGCCGCCTTAAAAGTTGCGACCGCTTCTTGATTGCGATTGCCGCTGCGAAGGGCTGATCCTAGCGCCAATCTAACAGGCACATCAGTTGGCTTTAAGCGCACTAATTCCTGAAATTCTTTGACTGCTTGATCTTTTTCTCGGAGCTTTAACTCTAAATTCGCCAGCTGTAAATGAGCTTCGTAATAGTCGTGGTTGTAAAAGATGGCCTGACGCAAAGCAGAAGCAGCACCTTGCAAATTTGCATTGAACTGGAGCATCTGCGCCAGTTCAAAATTTTTCAATGCCTTTTTCTTATCGATTGCTTGAGCACTGCAATCGGTGATCGCAGACAGAGAAAGAATCACTGCCGCAAATAAGCACTTGCTGAATGTATGAGAAACTTCTCGCATCAATTTTAAGAATTCTGTTCGTGAAAGTCTGAACTTACACGCTTATTGCAATCTAAGCAAGTTTAACAATTTAAAAGGAGTGGACTTAAACTACCGTAGGAATTTTTAGCCAGAAATTTGAACCTTTACCGAATTCGCTATCGAAACCAATTTCGGCACCCAGCAATTCCGCTGATTTTTTGGAAATAGCCAGACCGAGACCGGTGCCGCCATATTTGCGATTGAGAGCAGCGTCTGCTTGTATGAACGGTTCGAAAATTCTTGTCTTAGAGTCTTCGGCGATGCCGATTCCGGTGTCTTTAACAGATACGCAGATCAGGTGATTGTCGCCTCTTAATTCCACGTCGGAACAAATTTGCACAGAGCCTTCGTGTGTGAATTTGACAGCATTGTGAACAAAATTCAGAAGAATTTGTTTCAAGCGCAGCGAATCACTGGAGATCAAAATTGGCACAGCTTCAGAGATGACTGAGTCGACTAGCAACTGCTTACGCTTGGCTGTGGGTTCGATAATCATCAAAACTTCTTTGACGATTGCACGAATATCAACATCTGTGATGTTTATGACCATCCGTCCAGCTTCTAATTTTGAGAGGTCGAGCAGGTCATTTAAAGTAGTGACCAGATGCTTGGATGATTGCAGCAAAACCTGATGTAGTTCGTTAACGTCGGGCGAGCAGTCCTCGAGTGTCAATAGTTCGGCAATGCTTACCATTCCACTTAAAGGTGTACGAATCTCGTGACTGATATTCGCCAGGAATTCGGATTTAGTTCTGCTGGCATCAATGGCGGTATCACGTGCCACAATCAGCGCATGATTTACGATGATCAATTCATCGTTGCTTTTTCTCAATTGTGTCTCAATTTTGTGCCGCTCAATGGCATAGCGCAACGAACGTTGTAGCAGTTCTGAGTTGACTTGACCTTTGACCAGATAATCCTGAGCCCCTCGTTTCAAGGCATTTTGTGCAATTTCATCGTCATCATTGCCCGTCAAAACAATTAGCACTGGCATTTGTTGAAAAGCTTCGGCAATTCGGTCCAAAGTACATAGTCCCTGACTATCGGGAACGCCAAGGTCAACCAGGACTACGTCAAAAAGTTGTTTACTAATTTCTTGTAGCGCTATTTTAAGTGTTTGAGCCCAGACAATCTGCGTTTTGCCATTGGGTAAAAGGCCTTTCGTCAGTTCGTAGTCGTTTTCATCATCTTCAATAAGAAGGATGGTCAATGGTACCGGCATATTAAACCTAGTTTCTTGGTGGTAGCTCAACAACTGTGAACCAGAATGTATCTATCGCTTTGACTACTTTGATTAGTTCGTTTAGGTCAACGGGCTTGCGAACATAGCAATTGGCATGCAGATTATAGGATTGAATTACATCGACTTCATCGTCGGACGTCGTCAAAATAACGACGGGGATGGTTTTGAGGTTCTCATCGGCTTTGATCTCTTGCAAAACTTCACGTCCGTTTTTGCGAGGCATATTTAAATCAAGAAAGATGAGCGACGGCTTCACCGCATCCTTGTATTTTCCTTCGTGCTTTAAATAGGCCATTGCTTCGACTCCGTCTGCAACAACATTGAGGCTATTCACGTGAATCTTGCTTGCAGTCAGCGCTTCAATCGTCAAATCGACGTCATCTTCGTTATCATCAACCAGCAAAATGTCTATGTTTTTTGCCACTTATTTGCCCTCAAATTTTTTAGGTAGAGTGAAGTAGACATTTGTCCCTTCACCACTTTTTGATTCAATCCAGATTCTTCCACCATGCTTTTCCGCGATCTTTTTGCAAAGCGAAAGACCGATGCCAACACCTTCGTATTGCGATTTAGTATGCAATCTCTGAAAGATAACAAATATTCGGTCGGCGAATTGCATATCAATGCCGATGCCGTTATCTGCAATACAAAAGCGGTGAAATTTTTTATCGCTGCTACAGGTGATCGCTATCATCGGCTTTTCGACGCTGTATTTGAGTGCATTCGAGAGCAGATTTTGGAATAACTGAATCAATTGCGACCGATCGCCGAGAACTTTGGGTAAAGGACCGACATCAACCGTGGCGTGTTTGGCGGCAATGGCCGAGGAAAGGTCCTGCAGTGTGTTTTCGACAATCTCATTAAGATCGCAGATCGCGAACTGTTTCGAACGAGTTTCGATGCGTGCATAAGCTAGTAGTCCAGAAATTAAACATTGCATACGCTTGGACGCATCCATTACTCGCCGTAATTGATCTTGTTGTTTTGGCTCCAGACTGTCTTTAGTGGCTTGCTGTAGCAGTTCTCCGAAGCCAATGATCGATCTAAGTGGTTCTTGTAAATCATGTGCTGCCACATATGCGAATTGCTGCAGCTCTTTATTTGAGCGCATCACTTCATCAGCTAGCCTTTTTTGTTCTGTGATGTCTTGTAGAACAATGACTCCGCCTTTGTTCAAGCCGCCTTTGTTGATGACTGGTCGACAGCGTGCGCTAACATAACGTCCCGTGCCTTGCTCACTGTGTACGTACATTTCGAGGTCATCCACTGATTCGCCATGGATTGCTCTTACCAGCGGATTTTCTGTTTCTGTAAGCGGGGTAATCTGATCCACGTGGTAGAGTCCAGAAATGGCGGCCCATTCAGTTGAAACTGCCTCTGTCGTGTCCAGCGATAATAATTCTGCTGCAGTGCCGTTAAAGAGAACAATTTTGCCGTTTGGATCAGCCACAATTACGCCCAGTCCGATGCTTTCTAGAATGGACTCTAGAAGATCTTTGGGGTTCACTATTTCCAGGGACAATCGACCTTTCCCGTTAGATCCAGATTCTGCGCCAGAACTTCGGCTATTCGCCGATTTCGATGCAGCTGTATCGTAGGAGTCGTAAGTGGTCAAGACGTCACCCTGCGCTCTCTTCTGGCGCAACGGTCATCCTGGTTTGGTTGCGGTTCTTAGCCTGACGTAGGAAGAGCCTTAGTGTTCCCGAGCACTATTTTGAGCCAAATCATTTTCCAATGTCGTATTTTAGTGGCAGGTGCCGTCAGTGTGACCTTCAACTGTAGCCGGGTGAGTGCCATATTTTTTGATAAGCGCACCCAGTTTCGTCAAAGTAGCCTGGACCGTTCGTCAGTTGAGCCGGCCCATTTGTGAGCTGCTTTGGTTTTCGAATTCCATCTGCGAAAAGCGGAAGAGTGCAGATTAACGTACTACAAACACCCAACATGGCTCCAAGTCCCTTTAGTGTGAGTTTCATCGCGAAGGTGCTCTCCTTGAGCTGGTGGAGCATGGCAAAATGAATCGGTCGTTTTGGTACTGCAGCAAATTTTATGAGGCTGAATCGTGCAACGCTCTTAATATGAGATAGGTGTTATTTCACTTCTCGCAGCGATTGTGATCACGTTCCAACTATAAAATCTTTTGGACGATCGAGCAGACCTGGATTTGTTGCTCTAAATCGCCAAGGTGCTTGTCAGGCGGCATGGATCGTTTAAAGCATTAGTAATATTGGACCTGCGAGGCGCCTGGAGCAAGGACGGTGTCTAGGTTTTAGACTTTTAAAGCTCCCTCCGTGAACAACTAGCGGATGGTCTGATGGTTAACAAGAGGGCGGAATAAGCCACATTCAAAGCAAATGACGATGCTGTAGACTGACAATCTCTTGCAAAAGTCGTGCTTTTGCGACTATTTTGACTTTTTGCTGGTCAAAGAGATATTGCTGATGCCTACATAAAGGCTTGCAAATGGATCTTTTCAGGGTCGCAGTCGCTATTATTAATTGCACTAGCTGAAAAATTGAAAATTAGATAGATACGAAGGAGATGTACTCGCAATGGCCAGACGCAGTGACCCATATGGCGATCCAAGAAGAAAGAAAGTGGATCCCATCGCCGCTAATAAGATTGAATTCGTCGATTACAAAGACGTCAATCTGTTGCGCAAATTCCTGTCAGACACTGGCAAAATCCTTCCAGCTCGTATCACTGGCTGCAGTCGTATGAACCAGCGCATGATTGCCGCTGCGATCAAGAGATCACGCGCAATTGGCTTATTGCCTTTCACAGTCGCTTAGACCGCAAAGCTTAATCAATTGCGATTGACACCACAGTCGTCGCTGTAACCAGAACTACTCGAGTGAGCCACAAGTGGCCTCGAGTAGTTTTTGCGCAACCGTATTTTTTTGGTCATTTGTGGAATCATTAGATCATCGCAGTTGTCATCGTTGATATCTCTCGGGTGGTATTTTGCGCAGAGCCGACTGGCACTCACTAGTTCTGACGTTATGCTGTGCAGCTTGCAGCAAGCAGGCTGTCGCAGCCGATCATCCGGTTCATGCACAAACCGCGACGACAGTAGCGAGTGCCAAGACGAGTTTTGCACCTACGGATAAAAGCATTCGCTTCTCAGATGCTGCCCAAAAGGTGATCGGCATCATCTGTGAAAATGATAAGACCTTGCCTGAAAATCGTCAAAAAATTGTCTATGTCAGTCCCGACAGCCCTGGTGCTGAAGCTGGTTTGAACGATGGTGATGAAATAATTTCGACGCAGCTTCTGCTCGACGACCTAAAATTGACGGTGACTCGGCACGGTCTTCCTATGACCTTATCAGTGAGATTGACGGAGGCCTCGCGCAAAGTTTTTGACGTACATCCGTTCGCACTTCAACTTTCGCAGACGGCGATGGGCGGCGTTATTTCTGGGGGCAGTGGGACGCGCCTGTCGCGGCAATCAGCTAAAGTGGGGCGCGACAATACCGGCAATGGTGCCTTAAATGGTGCGGCAAAGACCGATCATCTGGTTGATGCATCTGTCTTTCGCTCCAGTCCACTACCTGTTCTTGATGTAAATCAACCGTCAGAAAAGGTGCCCGTTCTTGACGTTAACGACCCAGCGAGAATGCTCGCCAAGTTTCAACTGGAGCTCATAGTCGATCAGTCTATGTCGATGGCCCAGAATAATGATTGCCCTGGCGGTTATACACGGTGGAACTGGTGTGGTGTGCAAGCGACAGAACTGGCTCGCGCGGTCGCTCCGTTTGAGGTGGGCGGACTGACAATTACGACATTCAATAATTTATTTCAAGTGCACAGGCACGCGGCGGCTCAAGATCTTGTCAGCCTTTTTGCCTATCCAAACTTTCATTTCGGAACGCGTTTGGCTGAACCCTTGCATGATCGCCTCAATGAGTATTTTTCCAGTCGAAATGCCTATTCTAAGCCGCTGCTAATAGCGGTCATCACTGATGGTGTGCCTGTGCCAAAGCAAGTAGAGCCGGCAATGGTAATTCAAGAGTTGGTACGTGCAAGCGGGCAGATGCACAACGCGACTGAAGTGACAGTTGTGTTTTTCCAGGTTGGTGGAAAAACTCGTTTTGGTCAAAATTTTCTGCAATACCTCGATCAAAATTTGTATCGTGAGGGTGCACGTTATCACCTGGTTCACACTGTTCCTTTTGAGGCTTTGATGAGAGACGGACTGGCCAGGTCACTTGCTCAGTCGGTTCAAACTTACGGTCGCAATAATTAGATTGAATGCATCTATTGGTATGCAACGCGCGGTATGATTTATTTGACTGTAAACCAGGTTTCGGAGCCTTTTAATCTTGAACAAAACGCTTCTGACTGGCATAGCTGCGATTGTCGTTCTAACGTCGACGAGCTCCGTCAGGCTGCTGCCAGCACAAGCGGTTGAGAAACCCGCCGCTAAAAAAATGCTTCAGGGTAAAACTTCTGCAAACCAAACAATCGATCAACTTGAAAGCGTTGGCATTAAATGTGTTTTGCATGAGGGGCAGCCGAACAAATTAGTAATCGATAAAGTGCGTATGGGTAGTGCGGCTTCTTACAAAGGCGTTAGCGAGGGCGATATCGTCGCAGCAGTAACACCTGCCAAAGATGGTTTCAATTTGGATTTCTCTAGAGCCGGCAACCAGTACAGAGTCTTTTTACGTTCCCAACTAGCTCCCCCATCACATTTTAAAGACGATTCCGAAGCAGACAAATTTTTGCAAACAATGGAAAAACAAATTGCAGACACGCAAGAAAAACGAAATCACGTCGCTCAACTAGAGAAGGACGCTCCTAAGTACAAAGAGCAAATTGACAAACAAAACCTCAGTAATAAATCGGCAGCTAAAGCAGGTGAGAACGCTGTGTCGGCTGAAGAAATTGGCTTCAGCCGAAGCAAGGCTATTAAACAAACTAATATTCCAAACTGCTGGTTTGAAGCCGCGTTAGCTGCCGTGGTCGATGAACCTGACGGACACAAAAAAGTCGCTGAGATGATCAAGAAAGTAGACGAAAACAACTATCGGGTCACCTTTCCTGACCAAGCTTTTTATGGAGCGGCTAAGTACGTTGATGTCGCTATCTGGGAGATTGAAGCTTCCGGAGTAAAAGATACGACTTTGTGGGCGCGAGCCTTGGACTGCGCTTGCGCTAAGAGGATCCAGGGCGACGATCGCGTAGAAAATAAATCGGGACTGAAAATGCTGTCAGGTTTGCCGACGCACGAAATACGACCATACAATAGCGGCGCGTCACACGTGGCTGAAGCGCTTGAGAAAATCTGCATTGGTCACGAGCCAGCAATAATGGGCACCTATCCTCAAACCGGCACTCCAAAACTGCCAGAGAATCATGCTTTCACGGTCGTCGCCTTCGATAAAAAAAGCAAAGTAGTAACGCTTAGAAATCCATGGTCTGGTGATCCATTGAGTGTTGGCAAGCAAAATTTTAGTGTTGCAGAACCAATCACAGACGAAGATGGGGTCAGGCAAGTCGGTGACGGATATTTGCAGGTAACTCTTGATACTGTTGTTCATAAATTCAGCGGTTTGATCTGGGCAGGCGCAAATTGATAATGAAAAGCGGAATTATTTTTCTGCAGATTGTGTTGTCGTTGAGCGTGCTAACAGAGAGTGCGAGTTGCGCGCCAGCAGGCACTCTTGATGCAATGAAACATGCAGAGCAGCTGTTTAATGCCTCAAAGTTTGATGATGCGGCAAACTGGTATAAAACTGAGTTGACAAAAAATCCCAAAAACAGCACTGCACATTATATGCTCGGTGTGGCTTTGTCAAAACTAAATCGACAATCGGAAGCTATTCAAGAATTCAAGTTAGCGAAAGAGTATGATAAAACCGGTACAATCAGCGGCTATAGCGATCAATATATCCAATCGATGATGCGTCCAAATACACGCAGTTCAAAAAGTGTTTCGCCGCCCGATTCGCCGAAAAATTCATCCCCGGTGTTAGAAGACTCTGGTGATGCTTCTTCAAAAAAGGACGGCACCACGCACGCTGCAGAACACATTGGTAAAGCTACGACTTCGGCCAGTGCTGCCTTGGAAGCGGAATGTGACAAGGAGGTCGAAAGAATCAATAAAGATGCCAATCAAAAAATTCAGGGTCTCACTGCAAGGGCGGAAAGAAGTTTGGCCGAAGTCCCTCATTATCGATACTCAGGCAGTGCCTACCAGGATCAAGCTATCAAAGCAGAATATCAACAAGCGGTGAAGTACGTTAGAGATGAAGCGGCGAGGAAAGAAGCTGAAATCAAAGCGCATTACAGATTGAAGCAAACAGCGTTAGAGGATTCTGCGTATGCAATGCATAAATCGTATGAGTCGAAAAATCAGGCCGGAAAAATTATCCTTAGTCCCGTCGGAACCAATATGAATATTCGCAACTATCAGACAGCAGACGAACCGAGCGGAAACGATGTACCGGTAGTGGCTGCGCCAGCGAAGCTTTTGCCAGCCAAAAAACACTGAGCCAGTAACGCTGTAAAAGTCTGGAGATATAGTTAAGCTTGGAACTGGACAACAAAACGCGCGTCATGGCGCTAGTGTCGTATGATTTGCGAGTTCCTCAAAGGTTACCCATGCGCCCTGTTCCATTGGGAATGTTGTCTCCTAAAACTCTGGCTGTGTCCGCACTTGCGGTGTTCGCAGGGGCCGGTGCATCTTTTGCTGCTCCTCAAACTGATGCCACGACTTCAGCAAGTCAGTCAGCTGTTCCCGTCGCCATCGCTGCCATTGCCGCAGAGGCGCCGGTCTCAAAAAAGGACGCAAGACAACCCAGTCAAATTGTTGCATCGCCTACGATACGACCTAGTCTTTTTCATCCAATCAAAATGGTTCGACCTTTGTTCTATGGTGCAATCGATGAATTGCATGGATTTCACAATGACATTGATGATCTCAATGGCGCTCTCAATGCCTTGCCTGTTCCTTTAACTGGACTTGGAGCACCTATTGACCGGCTTAAAATCAATATCGGCGGATTGAGTAATTCCGTTTCTGAGTTAGGCTATCCTATTGCAAAAATGCAACCTACACTCAGTGGGATCGAAACTCAATTGCACGGATTTCAGGGGCCGTTGCGAAGCTTTGCACCTTCGTTGCAAAATTTAGATCATGGTATGTCTGGATTGCACGAACCATTGCGGAACATTGATCGTGATATGTCTGGCTTGCATGCGCCATTGCGCAACTTAGATCGCGAGATGGTACAGCTGCGTCAGCCTTTACAGTCGATGAATGAGCCGCTTAGCGCGCTCGCTGTATCGACTGGAAAAATTGGTGCGCCTATTGCTGAAGTCAGTTCAGACTTAAGGAATCTGCGCCGGCCACTCGAATCTATAAATTCGCACATGGACAATCTTTCGGAGAATGTAACAGGTCTACAGCAAGAATTAAAGGCATTTCGCACAACTCTTGCTAGCAGTATTGTCATCATTTCTCTGGCAATCGTGGTGGCGGCTGCTTTAATCGCGGCATCAAATATAGTGGCGAAAGTTCTAATTGAAAAGAAGTCTCGAGATTCGGCTTAAGGCGAACTAATCTGTAATTGCGCGATATAATCTATCCTGGATAGTTGCAAAATTTTTGCAGGTTTGTTTTGTGTTGATGCAGTATTTGCTCGTATTTATCGGAGCTGGAATCGGCGGCTGTTGCCGATTTTTGATGGGGCCTTTTGTTCAGCGTTTGAGCAACGGCTCGACTTTTCCTATTGGTACTTTTAGCGTGAACATGCTGGGCTGTCTCGTTATTGGTTTGCTCGCCCAGTTGTCTGAATCGAGAAGTATGTTTCAGGGAGACACCCGACTCTTCTTATTTGTGGGCGTACTCGGTGGGTTTACTACTTTTTCTAGTTTTGGTTATGAGACATTTCAATTGATTCGAGATGGTCAGATTACTTTTGCCGTGGCCAATGCTGTCGGTCAGACTGCTCTCGGCGTGCTTTGTGTTTGGCTAGGGTGGCTGGTCGGTAGGTTGATCTCCTGAGCGAAGTATATAAAGAGGTGAATGATGCTTGCTGAAAATGGTTCGTTACTACGGATTTTTATTAGTGAAAATAGTCGTTGCGAAGGAAAATCGCTATACGAGTGGATCGCAAGACAGGCGCAACAACAGGGTTTAGCCGGTGTTACGATTATTCGCGGCATGGAAGGTTTCGGCTCGCACAAAGAAATTCATAGCTCTAAGATGCTTGATCTGTCTTTCAATTTGCCGATTATCGTCCACATTGTCGATACTGCAGAAAAAATCGAAAATTTTGTCAATCAGCTGGATTCGGTTATCGATGAAGGTTTAATTACGGTGCAACCTGTTCATATGCGCACTTACCGTTCGAATAAGAATCGCTAAGCCCATCGAGCAGCTAGCTTTTATCTTGCTCTTTCTTGGGCAAGGTGTTGGGTATAATCGCTTCGATTTCTTTCATTAGTCTCTCCACGTCATGCGTGGCCATCGTCAAGTATTTGTCGACGCCCATTATTTCAGCAGCGGTTCGCACTGTTGCGTCGACAGCCTTTGCAAACTCGCTTGGCTCAGAACAAATCATTATGAATCTTACGTCTTTGTGTTGGTCTCGTGATTTGATTTCTTTGAGGAAGTCGAACACGCTTTCGTTTTCAATATGAACTCTTGAAATGACAACATCGATGTGGTCTTTGGTGTTGAGGAAATGCATTCCCTCACTGATTGTCAAAACAGGCACAACCTGATGGCCGTCTCTAAGACAAGCTTCAGTGAGTAGGCCAATGTTTTCTTTTGTGTCCAGGACCATTATGCGGTAGGTTTGGGACGGACCTTTGTTCATGTCTGGTTTAATAATTTGTGGCATCGGGGATCATCTATTTTTCATTGCGGACTTTGTCAAGCTGTCCATATTTAGCGCTTGCCAGTTTCAGTGTACAAGACTCGAATATAATTGTAATTGTTGCGTATCTCGGCTACTGTGCGAAATGCTGAATCGCCCGTTCTATAATATCTGGCATGAATAACGCAATCAACACAATTAAAGCGAGTCTGAAAGACTCTGCAGTAAAGGCTTTCGGTGCTGCACTGGCAGGCGTAGAGCCCGGAGTCGATCAAGCGACTAACAGCCAGTTCGGTGATTTTCAGTCAAATCTGGCGATGACTCTATCTAAACAGCTAAAACAGCAACCGCGCTTGATCGCCGAGCAGATTGTTAAAAACCTGGATGAAAATGAATCGTTCGAGAAGCCAAGCATCGCCGGACCAGGTTTCATCAATTTCCGCCTGCAAAAGTCATTTCTTGAGGCGCAACTAAACGAAATGAAGAGTGATCCTTATGCAGGAATCGCTCGTCCGCCTCATGCAAAGAAAGTGATTGTCGATATGTCATCGCCTAATATTGCTAAAGAGATGCATGTCGGTCATTTGCGTTCCACGATTATTGGAGAGTCAATAGCAAGAACGTATAAATTTCTCGGTCATGATGTTTTGAAAATCAATCACGTCGGTGATTGGGGCACTCAATTCGGCATGCTCATATGCGAACTGAAAGAAAAATTTCCCACTGCGCTCACGCAATCGGATGCTCTAGATCTCGGAGATCTCGTAGCGTTTTATAAGCAGGCTAAGAAGCACTTCGATGAAGATGAGGACTTTAAAAGCAGAGCGCGGCAGACAGTTGTTGCGTTACAAGCGGGCGATGTTGATACGATCAAGGCGTGGAAATTATTGTGCGCTCAGTCGCGAAAGTCTTTTGAAGAAATCTATGCAATCCTTGGTGTGGAGAATCTGCAAGAAAGAGGCGAATCGTATTACAACGATATGCTTGCAGACACGGTTGCAGCGCTGGTCGACAAAGGCCTTGCTGTGGATAGCGAGGGCGCAAAATGCGTCTTCCTAGATGGCTATCTGACTGAAGATGGCAAGCCGATGCCTGTGATAGTACAGAAAAAAGATGGCGGCTACAATTATTCAGCCACTGATTTAGCGACTGTGCAACACAGGGTTAAGCAGGACCACGCAGAAGAAATTATCTACGTTGTCGATGCTGGACAAGCATTGCATTTTGAAATGATGCTCAAGGTTGCTGAAAAAGCAGGCTGGATTCCCGATTATCTGCGTGCGAAACATGTGCCTTTTGGCGTCGTACTCGGAGAAGATGGAAAGAAATTAAAAACGCGTTCTGGTGAAACCGTTCGCTTGAAAGATCTACTTGAAGAAGCAGTGGTGCATGCTCGAAAAGATTTGGACAGTCGACTGAGTGAGCGCAATCGTACAGAGTCTGACGCTTGGAAAGATGACGTCAGTCGAAAAGTTGGTATCGCTGCTGTTAAGTATGCCGATCTCAGCCTCAATCGAATGACTAATTATGTTTTCAGTTACGACAAAATGCTCAGCCTTCAAGGCAATACCGCGCCTTACATGATGTACGCATATGTGCGAGTGAAAGGAATCGGACGCGAAGGCGGCATTGATTTAGATACTCTCGAACAGAGTGCGAAAATTATTCTCAATGAGCCAGCTGAAATTGAACTCGCCAAGCAACTTTTGAAACTCGACGAAACGCTTGATGCGGTGGTGCGTGATTTCTTGCCTAATCGTGTCTGCGAATATTTGTTCGAACTCAGTCAAAAGTTTAATCAGTTCTATGAGGCTTGCCCGGTCCTTGGCGCTGAAGAACCAGTACGCTCGTCACGACTGTTGTTATGCGATCTGGTGGCGCGCACTATCAAAATCGGCTTGGGACTTCTCGGTATCGATACTGTAGAACGTATGTAATGAAGAGGCAATGTCCTCAATGCAAAAAATATTCATAGCAGCGTTTTGCGCTTTGATTACTAATTTTGCAATCGCTAACTACGTTTTAGCGATTGATGAAAGAACTCCTGCCCAGATCGGTCAGATGATTGCCGCCGTCGCTCAAAGGAAACCAATTTCCGATGGACCGCAGCTGATGTTATCAGCGCTGCGCTCGAAGCATCCGCGCTTGATCATATTGCCTGACGATGTCGTGCAGCTAAATCAGACGATTGCAAAAGATCCGCTTGCAAAAAAGCTGTTTGATGTTTTGAAACAGCGTGCCGATGAAATGCTGACAGCGCAAGCGCCAGAGCACTTTGATAATAGCGGGCAGTCGCTTGCCGCCAGCCGTTTAGCTTTGAAGCACGTCACGACTCTCGCCGGTATGTTCCGCCTAACTGGTGATCACAAGTATTTCAGCCGGGCACGAGACGAAATGCTCGACATCGCTCGTTTTTCTGATTGGGCACCAACTAATTTTCTCTGTGTCGCCGAGATGACAGCAGCAATGGCTATTGGCTACGATTGGCTCTATGACCAACTGTCGCCAGAAGAGCGGCTGACCATTTGCGGTGGAATCGTTAAAAACGGCTTGTTGCCTGGGCTTGCACAGTATAAGAATAACGCCTGGTGGACAACTTCTGCTATCAACTGGAATCTCGTCTGTAACAGCGGTTTGTCCCTTGGAGCGCTTGCTGTTGCTACGGACGAGCCGGACCTTTCCGAAAAGATTGTTGAATGCACAGTGCTGTCGCTGCCGATTGCTCTGAAAACATTCGCCCCTGATGGAGGTTGGCCAGAAGGTCCCGGTTACTGGGCTTATGGGACTCGCTATCTAACTTACCTGCTTGCAAGTTTGCAAACGTCGATTGGATGTGATTTTGATTTTTCTAATAAGCCAGGCATTGCCGACACCGCCTTCTTTCGAATTTATAGTGAAGGCCCGCTTGGCCAATCGTTCAATTTTGCAGATAGTGAAACTGAGGTACCACGCGGTGCGCAGATGTTCTGGCTCAGTCGCCGTTTCAATCAACCTGTTTTTGCTGGAGCAGAAGTACACATCACCGAATTGTTTCCAGAGATGTTTCACCTGTTGTTTTATTGTTTAGATCATCCGAGTCCAGCTGAGGCGCATCTTCCCCTGAACAAAATTTTTTCGGGCATCAATGTGGCATTTTTTCGCTCTCGCTGGAATGATCCGCAGGCGCTGTACGTGGGCTTTAAAGGAGGCGACAATCACTGGTCGCATTCACATGCAGATCTAGGGTCTTTCGTATTTGATGCGGCTGGTTATAGATGGGCAGAAGACTTAGGCCCTGACGATTATGAATTGCCAGGCTATTTCAAGAATTTGCGCTTTTCTTATTACCGCTTACAGACGCAAGCTCATAACACATTGACGATTGCATCAGCCAACCAACCACAAGATGCTCATGCCCAGATAATTCGCTCATCGACAGATGAAGTTCGCCCTTTCTCTATAGTAGATTTGAAGTCTGCTTATCCGAATCAGTTCGATAGCATCATGCGTGGAATCGCAGTGGAAAACGGAAAGCAACTGATTGTGCAAGACGAGTTCGAGTCGAGAAAAGCTATCGCGCCACTGATCTGGCATTTTCACACTAAAGCAAGAGTGACTGTTCTTGATGGTGGCAAAAGAGCCATGTTGGTCCAGGGCGAAGGGACAAAATCGACTCGGCTTAAGGCCCAAATTCTTTCATGTCCCGGTGCGATATTTACTGTCGCTCCAGTTCAAACTCCTAGAGAAGAGGCTCAACAACCGGATGTTTCTGATCTGATAATCAGCATCAATCTGCCTGATAGAACAGCGTTGACTCGACTTGTTGTAGTATTTTCGGTTGACGAGAAAATGCCAACATCGGTCAAACCATTGGCCAAGTGGTGAGATGATTGCCAGGCTGCCCCTGATCTAGCTGCGGCCTAAAAGAGGAGTCGCTAAAGTTAGCAACTCCTTTTTCGAAATTGAGAAATCGACTCCCAGCTGTAGACATTTATCAATCTACTGGGTTTTGAGCACCATGTGGTGTCCAGTATTTTCTGATGACTAGGACGGTTTAACAAACGTCGGAGTCTCACTGCTTGTGTAGCAGACCGGTCGTCTAAACTTGTCAATTTGTTATTAACAAAGAAGGCTGGTAGCTAGCAGTCAGGGAGCTTGATTGGGGCCGTTTTCAGTTTTACGCTGCAGCCAAAAACAAACTTTTTCGTGAAGTTCCTCAAGAGTAAACGGTTTTTTTAGGAAATCATTCATGCCCGCTTATAAGCACTCCTCGCGGCTCCCCTGCACAACGTGGGCGGTAACTGCAACGATTGGGATCTCATCTTGAATCTCCTTCATTGCTCGAATTTGTTGGGCGCACATGCACCCGTCTACTACAGGCATTCTGTAGTCCATGAGGATCAAATCAAAAGAGAACATGCTCAGAGCTTCCAAAGCCTGACCACAGGAAGAGACCATGTGCACAGTTATTCCGAGTCGGTCTGCCAATAGCTCCATGAGCTTATGGTGTATGGGATCATCATCCACAATGAGAACCAACGGTTTGCACTCGGCTTTTCGCTCGTCCAGGGTTACAGGCAATTCAGTTCCCATGATTACTTTAATGCTCTCCGACATTCCCAGTAAGCGTCCGGTAAATGCGTCATCTAATCGAAGTAAATTTCTACGAACTGCTTGGTGTGCAGTTTTATAGCGCGACTTTAGTATGTGTCATCTGTTTGATCTGAGACAAAACCTTTAGGAATTAGTTCCCGTGTTTTTTTAAATATGTTGAATTTAATAAAGTGCCTGCATTCTCCAACCTTCAGTCTGTATGCAGAGTTTTAACAGTTGTATAAAGCTGTTGTTGTTGCCTATTCGCGTCACGAGAAAAGCCTGAATCTGTGAGTCCAGTTTCAGAGATTTTGAGGTCAATACTTTTAGTGTAGAAAGAACGAAAGAGCAGAGCTGTAAGCGAAAACTCTACTCTTTGCCAATGCACTAAAACGTCTATGACTTAGGTGCAGCGCCTACGCTACCCATGCGAAGTCTTAATTATGATGGGGCATCTAATCATTAATCGATTACGCTGGCTTGAGGCGGTGGCGTAATAAAATCTGACAAATGCCGTCATCTTTTCATACAGTTATTGCTCTATTAGTCAGGCAAAATTGCAAAGATAGTGGAGACGCTGGTAACTCAGGATTTTTGGCAGGAGTGACCATGAACCAATCTGTTCGGAGTGCTTTGATTGGACTCTGGTTTCTCCTATTTGCAATTTGCTTTGGGCTTGGCTTTTTTTTGGTAGAGCTGTATCAACGCTCTGGCGATAATCAGCTTAAGCAAGAAGAGGCCGTCGTTGAGCGTGCCAGTCAATCAATTCAAAACCGCTACGCGAATTATTTGGCAAATGTTGGTGGCGATGGAGGTCCTGGCAACAGAGCCGCAGAGATACGAGAGCTGAATCTGCTTTTGTCGCTGGTGCTGGCTCAATTCGATGGGGTAGAGGGCGGTTTTTGGACCCCCAATGAAGGATTTGTTGCATATGCGTTCCCCACGTATGGAGGGGCAGACGTTAAAAAGGACTTGCCACAGACCGAACTGAAGACGATCAGCCAGGTGTGCCGAGACGCGCTGCAATCCACCAAGCCGCGACTCAATTACTTTACTCGAGAACATCGCGCTCTGGTCGTACAGGCTACTCCTGTTCGCGCATTAGGCGGCAATGCGGTACTTTGGACAATGGGATGGGCGACCGTTAAGGATTCAGATCTTTTCGGCTCAGTCATCGGCATTCTGTCCTGCTTGTTTTTTTGCTCATTGCTGTCCGGTATTTGGCTTTTCGCATTTCTCTACCAATGGTCGAAGAGGGTAACGCAGCTTGAACAGGCTGTTTGCCATGTCGCAATCGAGCAACTATCAGTGCTTCCTATGACGGGGCAAGTTGAACTCGATCGTGTTGTCTCTGCTTTGAATCAGGTCAATAAGCAGCTCAAGGAGTCACAGGCTGCATCAGCACAATTGAGCCGGGAACTTGCAAGAGCTGATAAGTTGAGTGCTTTAGGTCGAATGGTGGCGGGTTTTGCCCATGAGATTCGCAATCCATTGGCAACAATCTGCCTGAGCGCAGAGAATGCTTTGGAGGGCGCAACCGGCAAACAGGAACGTCTGCTGAAAGCTATCTTGAATGAGGGACAAGAGTTGGAGGGACTATTACAAAAACTTCTCGCCGTTGCAAAATTGAGTGAATTGAAGCCCCAGGAAATTCAACTGAAAAGCTGGTTGGAAGAACGTCTCAACTCTCAGCGATTAAGGGCTGACGCCTTGGGTCTTAGCCTTAGCGGAGAGGCACCAGAGCGAATATGGTTTTTCGACGAAGAAAGTATTGGGCGAGCATTTAACAACTTGCTATTGAATGCAATGCAAAACACACCTTCGGGTGGATGGGTGGTCGCCGATGTAAAGGTGCAGACCGACAAGTGTGTATTTGGGGTAGAAGACTCGGGACCTGGCGTACCGCTCGATCAAAGAGAAATGATTTTTGAGCCGTTGGTCAGTGGCCGACCAAATGGTATCGGCATCGGACTGACGATTGTACGTGAGGTGACCGAGGCCCACGGGGGCAGAGTTCGGTGTATACAGGGTGCGGTTGGCGCTCGATTTGAAATGGAGATTCCATGGCAAAAATCCTAATTGTCGATGATCACGTTCCTTTCAGAGCGGTATTGGGGGAGACTGTTACTGCTTTGAAGCATGATGTTTTAGAGGCTGGCAGTGGTGCCGAGGCGCTAGACATACTGAAGTCGGTGACACCAGATGTGGTGTTTTTGGATTTGCGTATGCCCGACATGAGTGGACTCGAAGTTCTAAAAGCAATTCGTGACAGTTTGAAGCTGAAAAATTTGCCGGTTGTTATTTTGACTGCTTATGCCGATAGTGCAAATACAATTGAAGCCATGAAGCTGGGCGCTTTCGACCATCTAACAAAGCCAATAAATAGAGATGATGTAAGGCGAATAATTGTCAGAGCGCTAGATGGCTCGGGACAAAATGAAATAAAAGAGTCTGTCACGGCTGTCGCTGATCTGGAGAGATTGATTGGAGAGAGCCCTGCTTTTCGAGAAGTGGAAAAATTGATGGGGTTGGCATTATCCACCTCAACACCTGTGTTGATATTCGGCGAAGCGGGCACCGGTAAGGAGAAAATTGCAAGAACCTTATACGAACATAGTGACCTTGAAGAACCTTTTTTGACCATTCCATGCTCTTCGCCAGAGGTCGGCTTCACATGCTGGAGTGAGCAGGGGATGGTTTACTTAGAAGAGTTGGCAGATCTAGAGCCCAGCGCACAAGCACAACTTTTAACTTTGTTGCGCGACGACAACAGCAATCCACGAGTTATTTCAAGCTCTAGTTGTGACCTTGATGTTTTGGTAAGACAAGGAAATCTGAGGGAAGATCTTTTTTACCGACTGTCGGTTTTTCCTATAAAAGTGCCACCGTTGCGAGATCGGGCGTCAGACATTCTTGTTTTGGCTGAGGCATTTTTGAACCGTGACCGAACTGATAACGCTAGAAGGCTTACGCCGGCAGCAGCAAAGGCATTACTAGAATATAGTTGGCCTGGCAATGTGCGTGAATTGATGAACACAATTTCGAGAGCCGCAGTAGTTGCTAGAGGCCTCGTAGTTGATTTTGAAGACCTGTCTTTCGCTCAACAGATTGCAATTCCAGAAGTCAGTTTGAACGACATTTTGCAGCTAGATTATTATGGAGCGATCGCTAGAGTCGAAAAGATGCTCTTGGAAAAAGCGCTCAAAAAAGCTGTAGGTAATCGTACGGAAGCGGCTAGAACCCTCGGGATCAATCGTCAGCTTCTATACTCCAAATTGAAAGAGCACGGGATTGAATGAGTTTATTTGCCGTCTGACTGTACTGTAAGAATTTCATGCAGTCAGTTCTATTTGCATGGGTGCAAAATAGAGGATGGAATTTGATTTGTTTTATAGGACCACTTAAGGTGCACGAACCAACCGCAAGACATGCTTGCATGTACATAGTTATTAGTTTGACTCTGAGCTCGATGAGCTTGGGCGCTGCCCAACCAACGCCGTCAAGTCCTGGACGAGAGCTAATGCGTCTAGATCGTGGAAGTGATGCATGCAAGGGAATCGTCGCGCAATATTTGCTCAATCCCAGAGGCGAGGCCGATGGTCTGTTTCTAATAGACGGCACTCAAATACATTTTCCGCCACATATGAGTTCGGAATTGGTGAGAGTAATCAAAGCAGGTGATCGAGTAACTGCTATGGGCATTCGTCAAAATTCGAAAGTGTTCACTGCATGGCAAATTATTGGAGATAAGAACAAAAATGCTGTCGTGGATGCCGGTCCATCTCACCCAGCAGGACCTCCACCACCAGTAATTGTTTTGAAGGCTATGCAGGCCCAAGCTCGTGTTAAAGCTTTTCTCTATGGACCAAAAGGCGATGTGAACGGCTTCTTGCTTTTGGATCAAACTATTGTACGAATGCCTCCAGAAACCGCGTTTAGTTTTTCCAATGTCTTTCAACCAGGCCAAATCATGTCGGTTAGAGGCAATGGCAGTGAGAGCTCGTTGGGGCGCTGTATTGAAGCTACCAGTATTGGAACTGACGACCAACCAATGATTTCTATATACGACACTGACTTCGCGAGAAGTTCGCCGCCAAGGCGTCCCTAGTTGTTAGATGTCGCATGCTGTCAGTCTTTGCGACAGTGCATGTAAGTTCTTCATCCAACTTTCGCTTGCCCAGATTTCATAGAATGCGCGTCAGAAGGAACTATCACGAGGCGCACTGCACTGTTTGTTCGCGATGCCAAATCTGCTGATTCACTGTTTCCTTTTTATTCAATTAGTTTGCGTTAGGAGATCTATTATGTTTAAAAGAACATGCTTGCTAGTTTTTATTTCGGCGGCAACGACTGCTTGTGCTGCTGTTGCGCAGGCACCGGAAGGTCCACCACCGCCACCAATCCCTGGCGCACCACCAGCATTGCCTGGTCGCCCCGGACTGGTTGCCGGAGCCTTTGTTCCTACCACAGTGAATGGAACGGTTAAATCGTATCTTCTTAACCCAGGCGGTCAAGTTGATGGGTTGCTGCTCGCTGATGGTAAGCAACTTCATTTTCCACCCCACATGGGGGCTGCACTTCGACAAGCTGCAAGACCAGGGGATTCGATTCAAGCGACTGTAGAGATGGGAAACCAATCTGTATACGGACGAGAATGTCGCACTATAAGTCTGACAAATCCAAAGACTGGTGCTACAGTGGTTGATCAGCCTCCACTAAGTCCGCCGTCCCCTCCAGTTCCAGGGCAAGCGGTTACTGCAAAGGGGACGATTGCTCGGTGGTTAGTTGGGCACATGGGCGAAGTAAATGGATTTTTGCTTTCCGATGGCACGCAAGTCCACTTTCCTCCTCATCTTGGATTTGCATTAAATCAACAAGTAAAAGTTGGTGATGCTGTTGCAGCGCAAGGCTATGGCACGCGTACGGACTTTGGTACAAGCCTTGATCTTGCAGCAATGACTGTGAATGGAAAATCTCTTTCGATGTTCGGGTCTCAGCCCTAATTCTGGAGATGGTTTCTGCGCTTCGTATTTAGTTAGGTGAGTGATTTGACAATTCAAGTACTAGAGACGCTCGGAATATTTTCTTTGACCCTTTTTCTGATTTTGCGTAAACCCTTCGGTTTACATGAGGCTTGGGGGACGGTGATAGGCTCCGTGTTGATGTTGGTCTTCGGGCTTGTCTCTTTTTCTCAGTCTTGTCAAACAGTGCTTGAAGGCGCAAGTGTGCTCCTTTTTCTACTGGCATTGATGGTTCTGTCTGCACTTTTAGACCTTGCTGGTTTTTTTGAATGGGCGGCTATTCTTGCGGCGCGCGCCTGTGACGGCAACGGGCAAAAACTCTACAGAAACGTTTTTTTGCTCGGTGCCGTCACCACGGCGGTGTTATCCCTAGATACAACGGCAATTATTCTGACACCGATTGTAGTGGCATTTGTTCAGCGTCTCAACTTAAAAGCATATCCTTTTCTGATCGCCTGCGCCTTCGTTGCTAACACGGGTTCGCTCTTGTTTCCGGTGAGTAATTTGACTAACCTCCTGTTTCAGGAAGCGTTTCACTATTCATTTTTTTCATTCACGCTATTTATGCTGGTGCCGCAATTAGTTGCGCTGGCTTTGAATTACTGGCTTTTCAAGTTTTTGTTTAGGTCCTCAATACCAAAGACTTTTGACAAAAGTCTTTTACCAGACGCCCTGTCGGCAGTGCCAGATCGCCTCTTCTTCAATGGCGCTGTGCTTATTGTGGCTGTTGTCATCGTCGGTTATTTCGTTGCCTCTTTGTATCGCATACATCCGGTCTTCGTGGCATCAATTGGTGCCGGTTTTCTTTTGGTGTGGGGAGCTTGGCGTCGTCAGCTAGACCATCGCATTTGGAAGGATATTAGCTGGTCGTTGTTTCCTTTCGTGATTGGACTGTTTATTGTTATTCGAGGTGTTGAAAATATTGGATTGTCGAATATCGCAGCCAATATGTTTGTTATGGCAGATAAACAGCCGCTTATACAGGTGCCTGTGATTGCCTGTGCAACTGCATTGGGAAGCAATTTGATAAATAACATTCCAATGGCTTTGCTCGCAATATCTGCACTGAAACATGCTCATAGTAATCTGTTAGATCAATATTCAGCGTTGCTTGGATGCAATTTGGGTCCTAATTTGACCATCGCTGGCTCACTTGCCACAATGCTTGTCATAACAAGCGCGAGAAAGCGAGGAGAAAATATTAGCGCCATGGATTTTCTTCGGATCGGTTTGGTGGCAACGCCAGTCCTTGTCATAGGCGCTTCAATAGCGGCGTACTGCGTCGGATGTTTGCATATCGATTAGGCAGGAGATAATTTATGAATTCGATGTGGTTTTATCCTTTGATTATTGTGGCTGGTGCACTGCAAGCCATGGGTAATTCGATGAATGCGCAGCTCAGGAATTCACTGACGAATCCTTGGCTTGCGAGTATCGTCTCGTTTGGGTTGATTTTGGCTTTCTTTATTTGTGCTTTCTGCATCAGCCCGCGCCCCTTGCCAACCATTGAGGGGATAACCACGATGCCCTGGTGGGCGCCAATCGGGGGACTAGCTGGGGCGGTCGCCGTTTATTTGGGACTGACAATGGTAGACAAAATTGGTGCTGGTCCGTTCAATGGCTTGATCATTACGGCAAATATCTTGGCGTCAATTGCAATCGATCACTATGGATTCCTCAATATGCCACCCCATCCGCTCAGCGCCTTGCGAGTAGTGGGTGCCGTTCTTATGGTTGCAGGTATCACACTTGTTGCCAAATTTTAGTGTGAACTCTGAAGGTGCTAAAAACGATATAAAGAATGGCTACACGGGCTCAGTTGACGCTATAAAATTTTTCCTAGCCGATGGGCGTGCTTCTATAAGCACATTCTTAATTAGCTGAACGCTTGGCCGTAAAAACAAGATTGCCGTTGTTGTCGACGAATCCACGACCTGGCTCGAAGGTCAATGTCATGCGATTGCCAGCAACAATTACGATGTAAGTTCTAGTATCGGCATCGAACAATTGCCATGTTCCGTTGGCACCGCTAGTAGTGACTATTTGACCATCGGCACTAAATTTTGCTGCACCCCAATCATTCATGCCGACGCTGTATGTTCCAATCACAGATGGAGTGCTTGTACCTGCAGCTGCCGAATAATTGACAGCTCCCGAAGCTTCCAATGTGTATTCATTTGTCTGTCTGACAAGAGCGCTTTTGGCTGGTTCGATCATCACTATGACTCTGGTAGGTTGCGTCACATCGCCTGTGAAAACAGTTCCTGATTGCGATTCAACAAAAGTCATTTTGCTGCCCGGGGTCTTTGGAGCAAATACAGCGCCTGCTCCGCATTTAGCTATGTTAAAGCCTTCTTGAGCTCCAGAGCGAGAGAAAGACAATTGAAAATGACCGGTGGCGGTGAATGACCAAAATTGATCGCTACCAAAACTATCGATGACTGCTCGGTTTACACCAGCTTTAAGTGGTGCCGGGTTTTCTACTTTTAGTGACTGTGCAAATATAGCAAAAGGAGCCATCAACGGTAGAACCGATGCGAGAATGATTGCTGCTGTAAACCGTTTGCTTTGAGCCATATTAACCATCGAGAGTCTCCTATTTAATTTTTGTTGCGTATTTAGTGAGTGAAGCATAGGCTATCGTAAAGTTCAGCTTGTTGTCGATAGTCTTGTAAAGACATCAGTCAAAACGACTGTCGGCAATGAGGTTTGTTTGTTACCCTTGAGACGGTGCGGCTGCGCAGCCTAATTGCAGCTCCATCACGAGATCAACTCTTTCGTATTTTGACTTTAGATGAGTTTCTGGACTTACTTCCTTGAAACCGAACGCTTTGTACAATCCAACTGCCTCTTTTAGTTTGCTATTTGTTTCCAGTCGCAGTTGTTTGACATTCATTTTCTGCGCTCGTGTTATCGCCGCTTCCATGAGCAATCGCCCTATTCCCAGTCCTCTGTAAGCTTCATCGACAGCCATTTTAATTAATTCAATTGTGTCTTCATCGAGTTTCTTGAGTGCGCAGGTGCCGACAATTTTTTCGTCGATTCGAGCAAACAAAACGGCACCACCGTTTTCGATAATTCTTTCGGGATTGGCGAGTTGGGCTAAATCGCTGGCTTCTATAGAGAAATATTTTTCGATCCAGGCGCGGTTGAGTCTGGCGAAGTGATGTGAATATTCAGGTGTCAGATCGATTACTTCGATCTTGGTACTCTTAGTTTGCTCGTGATATTGCTCATATCTAGAAAGTAAAGACTGTCTGTTGAGTGCTTTTTCCATTGCCGCCGCTGCATTGACAAGATCGGCTCCTGATTCGGCAACTGAATCCGAAATTGAGGCATGCAGACCCTTCCAAATTTTCTGTAGTTGCAGACAGAGATCGTTTCCTTTCTTGGTCAGTTTGAGCATTCTTTTGCGACGGTCGGTTGCGTCAGCAGTGGCTTTAAGCAATCCGGCCTTTTCCAGCTCAGCGGCGATTTGATTGACCGCTGGGTGCGTGATGCCTATGGCCTGAGCGATGTCTGTTACTGACATAACTCCTTGGTCGGCGAGCAGTCGAAAGACAGGAAACCAACGTGGTTCAAATTTGATTCCTTCGGCTGCATAAACTTCGGCAACACAGATGGCTAGTTTTTCAGATAGGCGTTTTAAACGACTAGCGAGCGCCAAATAGCCTAGGTCTTGCAAATAGTCGGTCATGGTTGCTCTCTAATAGGAAAGTATTTACGTAAGTGCTTACCTATAATATGAGTGTTTATTCTGTTCGTCAACAGATGAACTAATTTTGTTAACTGACTTCCGCCGCAAAGTTTCATTGTTTAAGCAATTCGCTCTTATAATTTGCCAGGTCCTATCTAGTTCATAGGAAGAGACAAACATGCCCCTACCTCCTAATGCCTACAACTCTATCAATCAGTCTGCTCTTGAAAGAAGGCTGGGTGTTGTTGTCGAGACGGCAATTTCCAGTGGCAAAATTGTAGGCTGCGTGATTCTAGTCGCGCATCGAGGGACGATAATTTATCAATCAACTAGTGGTTTTGCCGATCGTGAAAACGGCAAACCGGTGACCTTAGATACAATTTTCCGTTTTGCCAGCATGACCAAAGCCCTGGTGTCAGCTTCTGCATTGATTCTTTGTGAAAAAGGAGTGATTGAACTTGATGACGTAGTGACGAATTACTTACCGTCGTTTCAACCCAAGCATCGGTCAGACGCAACTTGCCGCATCACTCTGCGACAATTATTGACCCATACCGCGGGGCTAGCCTATGGTTTTGTCTTGCCACCCGACAATGAACCCTATGCCAGTTTGCAAATTTCTGATGGCATTGATAATCCTGGCATTTCGCTTGTCGAAAATCTGCGTCGACTTGCTGATGCTGAATTGTTGTTCGCGCCAGGGTCTGCTTTTTTGTATTCGCTGGCTACGGACGTACTTGGGGCGGTTCTGGAGATTGCATGCGACCAGCCTCTCGCTAGTATTGTAAAATCACAGGTTACAGAGCCTTTGTGCATGGTCGATACTGATTTCGTGATTAAAGACCGGTCTCGATTTGCTTGTGCCTATGCAGATTCTTTGGTGCCAGGCGAAGCGGCTCGCTTGATGCCCGATTATTTGACTTTGCGAAAAGCTGACGCAGGAATTGTGCATTATGCTCCAGCCCGTGCCTTTGATCAAAACGCTTATCACTCTGGCGGTGCTGGTATGGTCGGTACAGCTCCCGACTATTTGAAATTTCTGGAGGCTATTCGCCAAGGTGGCGCGCCTATTTTGTCTAATGACTCTGTAAAATTAATGACTGAAGACCAGATTCCTCATCTACTCGTGGGAGAGCCAGGGCTTGGGTTTGGCCTTGGTTTTGGTGTGGTGCGTGATCCGGTTGCCGCAGCTACTCCGAAAAATATCGGCTCATTTGGTTGGGGTGGTATTTATGGTACGACCTACTGGGTTGATCCACTGGCCGAATTGTCTGTGGTGGCTCTTACCAACACGACGCTTGAAGGCGTTGATGGAAATTTCCGTACTGATGTAATCGACGCCGTCTACAGTGTTTGATTCAGTGCTGCTGCAAGGAAACTCCCCTTGTGTAAAAGTAGAAAATTGTTGATTGTGCTTTCGTACGAGAAATAGATGCTCAGTATTCCGCCTGGATTGGGGAGCATATAACTCAATCCGGAAAATGTTGGAGGCACGTCCGTTTCTATTGTTTCCGTGGCCAGACAATTGGTGTTCTCGTTTTCGAGAACCATGTCCAGGTCACCTGCCGGATAAGTTCTGTTGTCGATATTGACGCTGAAATAACTGTCGCAAGGTTGGCTCGTGACAAAGGTTCTGTTTGTCTGATCGAGATAGCGGTATTTCAAAGCATTCGCGCGCAGGTACGACGTTTTTGCGGCAAGTTCATTCAGGGCTAAACTCTCTCTGCTGAATATTTGATGAGTGCTGCTTGCAACCCGCATTGGCTCGCAAGTAACTTCTGAAATCATTATTGGCATAATCTCAGTATGAATGTTCTGCAGATCGCATGGCTTGTCTGCAAAGAGTCTATGAATATGTCCGAAAAGCCCTGCGTGTGGTTCGCATCTTACTATCGATGAACAGTAAGGTGAAGATGGACCTGGCTGTGCTACTACTTCTTGTAAACGCAAGTTATCACAGCGTTGTTCGAGGGTGCGCACTCCAGCCACATGGTCGACCGGTGTCATATGGGTGCGGTGACCATCAAAAAGAGAAAAGGCGTGTCCGCTGTAACTACTAGCATGTGTTCCACAACTGCTGAACGAATGCCCTGTGCTTATGTGGCTGCCGCCAAAGTGCCCGCCGCCACCAAAGTGCCCACCGCCACCACAATGTCCACCGCCGCCGTGCCCACCGCCACCGCCACCACCGCCTCCGCCATGAGCCATTGTTGAAGGCGCGTTAAGACTCAAAGTAAAGCAGAGTGATATTGCGAAGAACAATGGCTTCCACATTTCTCTACGTTCAGTCACGGCGATATTCCCTCTTGTATGTTCGGGTGTATCTCTACAGCATCCAACATAGTTGTGGACAATCCGTGACTTGAATTTAGGAGGAACGGCGGTTCAAATTAGACTTTGCGCGCGTCTTCTTTTTGCTTTTGCTTTGCTTTCTCTTTGGCACGTTTGGCAGCGAGTGCCGCTTGTTCGAGAGCTTCTTGTCTTAGTGCTTCGGCTTTTGCTTTTTCTTTTTCTTTGCACTCTAAATAATAATCATAGGTGCCGTCGTACATAACGAGACCGCCGTCTCGTACTTCGACAATTTTGTTGGCGACCTTTGAGATCATATAGCGATCGTGTGATACTACCAACACCGTTCCTTCGAACTGTTTGAGTGCTGATTCCACTGTTTCTTTGGCTGGAATATCTAGATGGTTAGTAGGCTCGTCGAGGAGCAGAACATTTGCGGCTCCCAGAAGAAGCTTGGCAAGAGCCAGTCTCGCCTTTTCGCCACCACTTAATGAGCCGACCTTTTTGAAAACGGCATCGCCTGTAAACAGGAAACGACCAAGTAAACTGCGTACTTCTTCTGTTTTCCACAATGGCACTTCATCGCCGATTGTGTCGATGAGAGTTTTTTCGAGGTCCAGAGCTTCTGCCTGGTTTTGTTCGAAGTAGGCTGGTTTAATGTTGTGCTCTCCAAAGGCGACGATGCCGTCGATTGGCTTTTCGGTGCCCATGATCAATCGTAGTAAGGTCGACTTACCGCAGCCATTAGCGCCCAGGAAGGCAATCTTATCGCCGCGCTCAATGTATAAATTCGCGCCGAGAAATAAAACGTTATCGCCGTATGAGTGAACGAGATCTTTGATTTTGACTACTTCCCGACCGCTTTTAATGCAAGGTGGAAAGCGGAATTCCAGGGTTCGGATGTCACTTTCAACTTCTTCTATTCGTTCAACTTTATCCAGTTGCTTCTCGCGGCTCTTAGCTTGAGTAGAACGAGTGGCACTTGCTCTAAAGCGATTAATAAAGACTTCTTGTCTTTGAATTTCTTCTTGCTGGCGCTCGTACGCTGCTTGTTGAGCTGCTCGCAACTGTTCACGAGTTTCAAGATAGGTCGAATAGTTACCGAGATAGACGGTCGACTCTCCTCTTTCTGTTTCGACGATTTTGGTGCAGAGAGCGTCGAGGAATGCTCGATCGTGTGAAATTATGACGATGCCAGCTGCTTGCTGCTTCAAATAGCCTTCCAGCCATTCTATTGTTTCGAGGTCGAGATGGTTTGTCGGTTCGTCCAGCAAAAGGATATCTGGATTTTGTAGCATCACTTTGCCAAGGCCGATGCGCATCTGCCAACCGCCCGAGAACTCGCTTACCAGCCGATCGGCGTCGGCCTGTGAGAAGCCGATTTCGGGAAGCAACTTATCGATTTTCACATCAATGGCATAACCGCCTTTGTGCTCGAATTCTTGTTGCAATCGATCCATCTTGTTGATCAATTTATTGAGGTCGTCTTCTTTTGCCTTTTCTAGTTCTTTGTGCACCAGATGCAGTGCCTCGGTAATGGCGTGGCATTCTGGAAAGGCTCTGGATAGCTCGTCTCTGACGGTCATTGCTTGATGTAGCTCGAATTCTTGGTTTAAATAGGCGATTTTGCAACCAGCAGATCTAATAACATTGCCTGTGGTCGGTTCTACTTCACCTGAGATGATGCGAAATTGAGTCGTCTTGCCAGCACCATTTGCACCAACCAAACCGATTTTTTCGCCCGGCTTAATTTCCCAGGTGACGTCGCGAAGAATTTCGCCTTGCGGGTAAATCTTGCTAATTTGATTGAGACGAATCATGATAAATCCAGGCGCCGGGGATGCCGCGTACAGCAGGTAGAACTTACATTGTCCCACAGCGACCACGATCTCGGCTGTGTGAAAGTCCGTTAAGGAGCGACTTTTCCGTCAAAAATGGCTGCTGGTGCGGGGATGCCAGTAGAAACGTTGCGCAATGTTTGCTCTGGGCGGAAGCTAATCTAGCCTGAAATCGCTCAACTTTTTTGAAAAAGTACGAGCCCCGGCCGCTCGATTGAGGATTCAGGCTTCTGATGTTGAAAGTATTCTGGACTGACTTCCGGTATCGGCGGTGGTGCTTATTTCCGCACCTTTTAGCGCAGCACAGAACTCTTGATTGTATTGAAAACGCCCGACTTTTCCTTGGGCTGCTGTGATTCAGATATTCCTGGCAGGTTTTCAGCGATTGCTTTGCTTTGACCTGGCGCCACCTGACCGATCAAAATCTGATTAGCGACAGGTTCGCTCGTCATATCAGAAATGACGGCTTCGGAAAAAATGAGCAGAGAAGGATTCTTTGTCACCAGGGCAAAACGGTAATTATCCAGGGCAAGCGTGGCTTCTTGGTCGAGAACTTTAAGACGACTTTGAATACGTTTGTCATAGATCAACTCTTTCTCTAATTTTGCTTCTTCAGAGCCGCCGGTAGCCGCTATGTAAGCATCCAAGGCGGCTTCGGCGCCGATTGGAATGGCAAAACCAGGGCTGATAATCGCGACTGTATTTAAAGACGTGGCGACGACTTTAGAAGAAACTGATGAGACTTTGCTCGGATGGGCGTATTTATAGAGACGCTTGCGAATTTCAGCCACAACTTCATCTTTGGCAAGAGCTGCTTTAATTACAGCCTCCAGCTTAACTTCTCGCTCCATTGTGTCCCAGACTGGTTTTTCGAAAGTACCAGCGGGTAGTTTTACATTCGCTAACCAGGTCCTGAGACTGCTCATCGTCTGCTGTGCTTGGTCGTCGCCGACGAGAGTAGTGAGTGATTTCAAACCGCTTTTGAGAATCTGATCGCGCCTTACTGAGTCCTCAGTGCCAAGTCCCATCGCGATTTGAGCCATGCTCGCTACGACCTGACTGTGCACTGTGTCTACATATTTTTGTCTTTGATATTCAGCCGACGATTTGTCTCTTGCTTTGATATTTTCCTCTAAAGCGATCTTTGCAGCGCGTGCAGAAGGGTCGTTGCCGCTTGTGCCAAGACTGCGATTGAGGCTGTCTTTGGTCGATGCAATCGCACGTTGAGTGGGTGATTTAAAATGTTGGACGTTTTTGTCGAGGTCCTGAGCTGTCTTCGATGAAGCAAAATGCGAATCAACCAGGCTGTCTACGATCTTGGAGACATTGGCCGCGTCCCACATCGAAACACCGGCTTCAATCACTTTGGGTGGACCGGCGTTGCTTTCTTCTTTGGGGCTGGTAGCTAGAGGTTGAGCTTCTTCTGCTGTCTCGGCGCTTAGGCTTGGCAAGATGGAACTAGGCGCATGATTGATGATGAAGGCACCGGGAATTGGCGCGCTCATTGTTGGTGCTTGAGTTGGTGCTTGAGTTGGTGTCCGAGTTGGTGTCCGAGTGGGTGTTTGAAGGGCAGGGGTTGCCTGAGGAATTGCAGCTGGTGCTTGCCGTTTTGCCGGTGTCGAGGTGTCTGGCGGCAGTGGTGTTGGCTCGGCGTCAGCGGAAAAAGCCCTGGTCTTGACTGGCGTAATAGCTTTTGGCTCGCTCGAAATATCGCTTTCGGCAGGCGCCTTCGTCTGAGCACTTTGACCAAGGTTCAGTCGTTCAGAGCGAGATATTGCTGGTTTTTTTGGAGGGATTGCCTTGACTGGTGCATCGGCTTGAGGTGGTGCACTTTTTTTATCAGGCGCTTCAACAGAGTCGTCATCAGAGGTTTCGTCACCTACTGGAAGTTTTTGCAGGCTGCCATTTGATGGCAATGACCAGCGTGGTCGATATAAAACATCGTCTTTTAAATTTGGCGAAGAAATACCAGCGATGATTGAGTCGCGTTCGCCCAGATCATTGATTGAATTGTTAGCAGATGCTAAGACGGGTTGGGTCAGGCTGATTGTTGCAGCGAGCAAAACCACAAAACACTGACGTTTGTTTTTGGACAAAATTTGCATTCTGGGTTGCCTCATGCCGCCGCCGAAAAACTTGAACTGCACCTCAACACCTGCTGGTGGCAAAGATGAAAATTGTTTAGTCTGAACCTCAAACGGCGAAAGAAACTATACTCCGAAAATTATCACTTTACTAGCCAGCCAATCATTTAACTCCGCTTCTTATTGTCTCGTCATCGTTGAACAGTGCTGGGTCCTTGGCGTTTATCTGGACTCTTCGTGCTTTATAAATTGAAAACTTTCGATGTTTCTTATAACTGTCGCCGATATATACGGATAGCCAGTTCTATTTCGTTTATATAGCCACTAGGAAACTGTCTCTTTAAATAGCATCGCTGGTAGTGCGTTGCCATTGGCACTTTGCCCGTTTGATGATCGGATCTTAAGGATGGGAGTGGTTCTGGTGCGGCTCTTAATTTGACGACCGCCTTCTAATCATGCAGACTGTTGACAGTATGGGATGTGACTTGTCGTACTTTAAGTTCTATTATCTTAGATGAGTGCCATCACATATTTGATTATGAGTCTGTGATTGATAGGAATTCGTGCATGTCAGAAAATTCGACGGTGCGCATGAGACAACAATTTACTGATTATGCAGCGCGTGAACATGAGTCTTTAGCTCAGGCTGCTAAATCAAACAAACAAATGCTCACTAATTTTGGCGAGCAAAGCCGATTCAAAGATTTTCGTCGCAAACTTGCCTGGGAAAGTCCTGAAAGTGTGACTCCATCAGGTTTTTTACGCTCCGAAAAGAGCGCCGCCCACAAAGTCGAAAGTCGTAATCTTCAAGTTTGGAAATTGCGGCGGCTCGAAAAAAAACGTTTGTGGTTTCAAGATGTGATGATGGCCTGTCAGGGGCTGCTGCATAACTGGCAACGTTTTAACCCATTTAGATCTATGCGTTCGTTCGACGATCAAATTAGAGCCAGTGTTCGCAAGTCCCCTGCTCCTGCCATAAATATGGCTCCTTTATCGCGCGCGGTGCGCATGCGAACACGTAAGCAACCTCTCTCCAGTCGCCTTAAAGCTTCCTGATCGCTCTCTTAGATGGATGTCAGACCGTACCTTTCTCATCACTCGGCGATATACTGGGTGAGTTGGGTATCGTCTACAAAAAGGGCAAGCGAGCGATGAATCTTCGAAGAATATTTTCTCTAGGAGCTGCTTTATCCATTTCCTGCGTAATCAGCTCTGGTCTGAGTGCTCAGTCAAAAGAGCATGTGGCGACGGGAACAAATATAGTCATTGATGCTAAACCAGAAGTGGTGTTTGAGGCAATTCGCAAACAGCGTAATAACGCTGAGAGTCACAGGCACCTGGAATCTTTTGACGGCAAAGTGGCCATTATTAAAGAGCATATGGAAAACGTTCCCTTGTGTGGCAAAGTTGACTGCACCTTTGAAGAGACCGAACATCCATACACGCGCATAGATTATAAAATGACTCAATCGAGTAAATTTAAAGCGGGTTTCGGCAGCTGGATTCTCACTCCTTCAGCCGATGGCAAATCCACTACGCTTGAATTTGATTCTTATACGGATGCTGGATTGATGATTCCTTTTGCTGGCGAATTCACCAAGAGTCAATCTATGGACAATGCCAAAAAACGGCTTAAGCACATTAAAGAAGTAGCAGAGCAGATGCAAAAAGAAGCGCCGGCAGATAAAGCCAAATAAAACTGTTAGCGATCGGAATTTCTGAACATGGGCATAATCAGCCCGGCGCTGTCGCCTGTCAGTGAGGTTTCAGAGTATGTGCCTGAGTATTGTGTTTGTCTGAGAGGACCGTAACCGAAGTTATTACCATAGTAATATCCCGGCGGGAAATTCATCGAGCGAATACCTGGTATCGTTCCTGGTGCTACTGGCACAAAGGTTGTTCCCACTGCCACTGGCCTTCCGTATGAGTCGAAAGGCAGCGCAAGCGGATTGTTGTATGTCGGTGCAATTGTTGGCACTGGCATTTCTCGATAAGCCTGAATGCCTGAATTGTATTGATATTGCACCGGTCCGGCGTTTCGATTGAGCATTGGCACGATGTGCCCTTTTTGATCTACCTGAACGTTAGTGTTGCGTAGGTCGATTGGTACGCTTGCATCATGATGCGGCGCAGACTCAGTGACTTCTTCCATGAAGTCGTTTCCGAGATTGTTGTGAATTTGCTGCCTGGGAACCGCTTTGTCATTAATGACGTTTACTCGCGGGCGAGCGTACGCATTTCGGGGCGGTGGTGCCGTTTCTTCTTCCATGAAGAGCCCGCCGCCTTCACCACTGATTTGCTGAGGTGGTTTTCTATACTGATCTGCCGATTGTGCCTTAACGGCAGTCGGGGGCAAAAGTCCCAATTGCGAGGTACTGATAAGCGCCAATAGCAATTTTGTGTTGGACTTCATTGGCGCACCTGCGCTGGATCTTGGCTTGAGTTTGATTCTCCATCTATTTTACTTTTAACAGATAACTCTGGCGCTGTCTGCGGCACCGTTGTACCGTTGACTAGACTTTTGACTCGTTCTTGCAGTTGTTTGTGCCACGGACTGTGCAACTCTGGATGTTTTACTCTTTCTACAGCAGCAAGGATGCGATCGTAAATTGGCTTGGGCAAAACGGTCTGAATCGTTCTCGAAACGCCAAGCTTTCTTGCTGTTACTGAAGCTATCGCTTTGTCATGGTCGCCGTTTGGATCGAAAGAAGTGTCTGTCAAATTGACCCACATTTTCGAATGCATCTTGAGCCCTTTGATGTTGCTTAAAGTAATCAAGCCATCTGGACCCTCATGCACATCAAAGGTGACTGTTTTATTCATATTGATTCGGTCAACATCAGTGCTTGTGATGCGCTTTGTGAATTTATCATCAAAGCGTATTTCGATTCGACTGTCGCCTTCTGCTGTTTTAAAGATTTCAATTTTATTGAGCCCTGACTGTTTTAGCAAAACAGAAATCGTCTTACCGAATTGTTCCAGATTAACTGAGCGATAGGTTTTTGCCAGTTCGAGCAAATCTCTGATCGCTTCAGGATCTTCAGCGCCAAGTTCTTTATTGATTTTAATTGCCTGCTGTAGCTTTTGTTCAGCCTCTCGATATTTATGAATGGCAATGTCTGATTCGGCTAGTTTCTTGAGACTGACTGCGAGATTGGCATCGCCAACTTCTGTTCGAGTGGCTTCACGTACGGCAATTTTAAAAAAATGAGAAGCGCGCTTATATTTTTGTTCGTCGAATGCGGCCTGTCCCTCATCGCTTAGTTCAGTCCAGCGGGAAACATTTGCCGACGCAGGCACGGTGAGGCCGAGCAAAATTGGCAGAACCAGGATCGCTTTCAGTTGATTGGTGGAAGAATTGCGTCTGGAAGAAGGTCTGGTCACAAGGTACCTTTGAAAATGTGCGTTTGGAAATTTGAGAGCTGAAATTTACGGTCTAGACTGACAGTTTAGCAATGATTGGAGCAAATTTGCTCGCGCTGTTTGCACTCACTCCATGCTTAATCTACGGTTGGTAGTTGTATTATTAGGAGGTTGGTTTTTGTTTTCTTTGACTGGGCGTAACTAATGACTGTCATTGCTGGTTCAGTAAAGGTCGAAAGTCGCGACTACATAGTCTTTTTTGTAAACGGCAAAATGCAGCGTGTTGCCGGTGATGCGGCATTCTTGCCACTGTCCGATTACTTGCGTGGCCATCTCAATGCTTGTGGCACAAAGGTGGTCTGCGCCGAAGGAGATTGCGGCGCCTGTACGGTCATGCTTGGCAGACCGCTTGATGGCCGTGCCGATGATTTTGAATATAAAACTGTCAATTCCTGCATTCAATACCTTTTTCAGTTGGATTGCACCAGTGTAATTACGGTCGAAGGCATGCTTGAAGACGGCAAATTGAACGCAGTGCAAGAGGCCATGGTTGAATGTCATGGAGCGCAATGCGGCTATTGCACTCCCGGCTTTGTCGTGGCTCTGTCATCGCTGGTTGTTGAATGCCAGGCAAGTAGTCAAAGCGTTGGTTGTGACCAGGTTAAAGAGGCACTGACAGGCAATCTTTGTCGGTGTACCGGCTACGAGTCGATAATGGCGGCGGCAATTGCGGCGTCATCTCAGAAGATGCAATCTTTCTCAGACAAATTTCCCTCTGCGCCGATGCTTTCTGCAATGTCGACAGTAAGAAGTATTCCGGTGGCCATTTCGGGCAGACTCACTGGTACGCAGTCGGTGTTCTATAAGCCGCTTACTTTATCTGCGGCGGCGCGGCTCAAATCCGACCATCAGGGTGCCGCCATTATTTCCGGTGGCACTGACATATGCGTCAATATGAATAAGCGAGGTTTAACACCTTCGTGCATAATCAGTCTGTCTGGTATTGATGATCTAAATCAACTAACGATCGCGGACGGGCAATTAATCGTTGGGGCCAAGGTCACTTTGCGCGAACTTGAACAGTTTGTCGAAGATAAAATACCTGAATTCTATAAAATTCTTTGGACCTTTGGCTCTCCGCAAATTAGGCAGGCAGGCACACTTGCTGGTAACATCGCTAATGCTTCCCCGATTGCCGACACTCTTCCTTTTTTGACTGTCATGGAAGCTCAAATTGAAGTGACTGGAAAAAACGGAGCGCGCAGAATTCCAATCGGGCGTTTTTACACTGGTTATAAAAAAATGGATTTGTCGAGCGATGAAATAATCTCATTGGTAACGATTCCTTTGCCAGGTCATGAAACAGAGCGTGCGCTTAAAAGTGAAACTACTCGAACTTTGCTGCGATTGTATAAAGTTTCGAAGAGAGAGCATCTGGATATTTCGTCTGTTGCTGCGGCCTTTTACGTTACGGTCACGCGAGCGGAAACTGGCAGGCAAAGAATTGCTTTAGCCAAAGTAGCTCTGGGTGGAGTGGCTGCCACTTGCATTCGCTCAACTGTCGCTGAAATTTTTTTGCAAGATAAATCATTTACTCTAGATGTATTTGTAGAAGCTGGTCGCATCGCGGCTGCTGACTTGCAGCCGCTTTCAGACGTGCGTGGTAGCAAAGAATTTAGAGAGCAATTGACGAGAAATCTCTTCGTCAAATTTTTCTACGAAAGTCTTGCCGAACTGGAATTGGAAACCGACAAAAGCTATGCCTGAAATAAACAAAAACATCCCTCACGATTCTGCCTGCACTCACGTTACTGGTGAGTCAGTTTATATCGATGATATGCCATTTCAAAGCAATGAGCTGGTGGTCGACTTCTTGGGCAGTCCTTTTGCTAATTGTCAGATACTATCTTTAAATCTAGATGATGCACTAGTGGTACCAGGGATAGTGGCATTGTACACTTACAAAGATTTGGACGGTATCAATAAATTTGGCCCGATTCTTCAAGATGAAGTTCTGCTCTGTGAAGACCACTGCAGTTTTATCGGTGAGCCAATTGTCGTCATTGCCGCAGAGAGTAGATTGGCTCTTGCTCAGGCGAAGAAAGCAATCAAACTCGAAGTGAAAGAATTGCAGCCGATTTTAACCATAGATGACGCAAAGCAAGCAAATCAATTTATTGATCGAACTTACTCCATTGGCCGTGGCGATTGTGCAAAAGCATTTGCTGAAGCCGCGAACGTCATTGAAGGAACTTTGAAGATCAATGGTCAGGACCACTTTTATCTAGAATCGCAGGCGGCAATTGTTTATCCAGGTGAACAAAATCAATTGACTGTTTATTCGAGCAGTCAGAACCCTTCGGAGGTTCAGCAGGTGCTTGCGCTGGTGCTTGGTCTTCAGCAGAATCAAGTCACTGTGATCGTTAAGCGACTGGGTGGCGGCTTTGGCGGAAAAGAGTGTCAAGCAACTCACCCAGCAGCAATGGCTGCTCTTGTCGCCTTAAAAACCAAAAGACCAGCACGCATCGTCTACTCTAAAGATGATGACATGATGTTTACCGGAAAGCGCCATCCCTTTCAAAATGATTATAAAGTGGCTTTCAATGACGATGGAGTTATTACTGCTTTGTCGGCCAGGCTCTTTGCCGATGGTGGTGCGGCTAATGACTTGTCGACAGCTGTTCTTGGACGGGCGTTGACACATATCGACAATGCTTATTTTATTGAAAATGTCGATGTGAAAGGACAGATTTGCCGGACAAATTTCCCGCCCACTACAGCTTTTCGTGGATTTGGTGGACCACAAGGCGTGGTCACTATGGAGAACATTATTGAAGAAATTGCTGCCTTTTTGAATATCGATGCTTTTGATGTCCGTCGTCGCAATTGCTACGGATTGACTGAACGTAATGTCACTCATTATGGTCAATTGATTACAAATAACACTTTGCCCAGACTTTTCGACGAGCTTTGTGAATCCTCTGATTATCGCGAGCGAGCGCGTGCTGTGGCTGACTTCAATGCGAAGTCCAAAACACATCTCAGAGGAATTTCTCTACAGCCGGTTAAATTCGGAATTTCTTTCACAAATAAATTTCTCAATCAGGCCAATGCCCTGGTCAATGTCTATCTTGATGGCACCGTGCAGGTTTCAACCGGCGCTTGCGAAATGGGACAGGGTGTAAATACAAATATCAAACAGCTTGTGGCCGATGAATTTCAAATTGACCCCAGACAGGTTATTGTCATGGCCACGTCGACCGAAAAAAGCAATAACACATCTCCGACAGCTGCTTCTGCGGCTACGGATTTAAATGGCAGTGCAGCCGTTGATGCCTGTATGAAAATCAAGGCCAATATGGCGAGCAGTTTTGCCGCCTATCTGTCGCGCGAGAAGGGTTTCTCAAAAGCAGCTGCTGAAAATGTAGTGTTCAAGGATGGCATGCTTTTTGATCCTCGCTTTGCCAGTTTTGAAATGAGTTTCAGAGAGGCTGTTGGTGTGGCTTACAGAGACCGCCAGAGTCTCGGCGAGCGCGGTTATTATGCCACCAAAGGGATTGATTTCGATTGGCTTTCGGGCAAAGGTCATCCATTTTTGTATTTTACGAACGGCTGTGCCTGCGCCGAAGTGCTGATTGACCGCTTCACTGGTCAGTTGAAAATTGAGAGACTGGATGTTTTGTTCGATGCCGGCAAACAAATCAACCCCGGTATTAACAGAGGACAGGTTATTGGGGCAATGGTGCAGGGAATCGGCTGGGTGACAACCGAGGAATTGCGATACGGGGCAGCGGGAAATCTGTTGTCTCATTCTCCGACCACTTATAAAATTCCCAACATTCATGATATTCCTGCTGTGTTCAACGTTAATTTCATCGACAACGGCGCTAACACAGCCAACGTACGCTCCACTAAAGCAGTCGGAGAACCGCCGCTATTGCTCGGGATTTCAGTCTGGACTGCTGCTAAACATGCTCTTTCTTTCGTTAGCAGCGACGAAATTCCCGTCCTCGATTTACCCGCTACAAACGAGCAGATACTCTCAAGATTGACTGCTTACGAGGCAATATGCGAGCGTGCCGCTGCGCCGCAAAGGTTGCGGAAGGCGCAAGCCCGAATTTGAAGCACTGTCAGAACTAAAGGCGCACCCCAGACTCCGGGCATTCTTTTAGCGACTGTGACTGATGATATTCAACCGTGGAAAATTGCGCGTCTCTAGTCAATTCTTTGAGAAAGTGTCTTTCGGCTGTGGTCAGGCGTGTTCCGTCGAGGTCTTCGGCATCTATCAATCCTTGCTGTTGGGCCCGGTTGAAGACTTCGCGTAATTGATGGCGGTGTAAGTAGTCAGATTCGCACAAATCAAGAAGCGTGCGCATTGGCTTGGTCACTGCCACGCCGTTAATCATCGTGTAATCGCTGGCTTTGAGAAAGCGCTTGTGCAACTTGAGCATTTTGGGCGGTGCAGCCAGTCTCTGGAAGTATTTTGGCACAATCATATGCAGTTTATTGCTGGTGCAAGCGGTCAAACCGTGCAACTCAAGCGCAGTATCATAGGCGTAGACGCCTTTTGGTTTACCTGTGCGGTCCATAGACCACAAATACCAGGTGGAAAAATTATTGTTGGCTGAAGCCGGATAAGTTGTCAGTCTGTAGATGCCGCGCCAAATTCTCACCCAGTCGCCATTTTTTACATGGTAGCCAAGGACCGAGCGGTGGTAGCCTAAATCTTGTGCCTGCTTGGCTGTAAACAATCCGGCTTGAGTCTCTGCCAGAGCATACAGCTGCTTTTCTTTCTCTTTGCCGCTTGCCAAAGTCGTCGCCTGCCTTGAGTAGAGATTTTGGTTAGTAATAGGCCTGATAATGGCAAGGTAGCAAACAAAACCTTCAGTAATCTTTCGGGTGGGCGTTTAATTTCTGCTAGATTGTGCATGAATAGAATGCGCCCGCTCTGAATTGACTAAAAAAAAACGGCTTTAAAAGTGCTTACGTTCAACGATCAGGTAAACGAAATGTTCGCTTCTGGCGTGCCTTTTGTTGTCGTCACTGTCGTCGACACGGCCGGCAGCGTTCCGCAGGATCAGGGAAATAAAATTGTTGTCACCAGTCAAGGACTAGAGTTTGGTACTGTTGGTGGTGGCAAGGTTGAGGCCAGAGCAATTTCTGAAGCTCGGGAAATGCTTGGTAATGCTCAATCTAAGAACACTAGATTCGTCAACTGGAGTCTGGCTAAAGACATCGGTATGACTTGCGGTGGCTCTGTAAAAATGTTTCTGGAAGTGTTCAATCGTTGTCAGTGGCAAATTGCTTTATTTGGTGCAGGACACTGTGCTCAGGCATTGATTGGTGTTTTGCTTAATCTAGACTGCCGAATTACTTGTTATGACACTCGCAGTGAATGGCTCGAGCGTATGCCGCGCTCGGATAAGCTGACGACGGTTGTATCCAGCGATTTGCCCGTCGAAATCGAAAATCTTGATGGACGCCAATTTGTTATTTTGATGACCATGGGTCACACGACCGATATGCCGATTTTGCTCCAAGTCTTAAAACAAATTGAAAGTAAAAAATTTCCCTACGTCGGTGTCATTGGCAGTGCGGCAAAGGCGGCCCGTCTGCGTCGCGACATAAAAGAAGCCGGACTGCCGGATTCATTGACAAATGCTTTCAACTGCCCAATGGGATTGCCTGTAGGCAGTAACGATCCGCAAGAAATTGCCATTAGTATTGCCGCTCAGCTGTTGCAGGTGAGAGATAAACTGAAAGAGCAGGTTCTCGTTGAAGAGAATATCGATGAGGACCAGGAAGAAGTATTGCGAGTCGCGCAAGGAGCGGAGTTTTGAGTCACACTTTACCTGCCACATTGCCTAAGACAATGCCGCTGACTGTGGTCGTCGATTACAGCGGCCGAATTTCTCAACCTGAATTGGGTGCACTGGATTCCTACGCAGCACGCACTCACTACTGTCCTCATGTGGTGGTGCTCTCTTCGGCAATCACTTCTGAAAATACTCAGGATTTAGCTTTGCATATTGCTCAGACATGGAACCTTGAGCCAAATGGTTTTTTGCTGGTCGTGAACACTAGTAACAACACTGCAGCTATGGTGGCTGGTACTAATCTGCAGAACAGAGGCATAAACACTAAATTCATCAACGAACGTTTGATGCCCATTCGCTTCGAGAAAGAGTACGCTCAAGGCAACCTCACAGGCGCTATTCGCTCAACCATGGCTGGTGTCGAGCACAAGTTGAATCTTGTCGCTTTGCACGGACAGAAAGCGACGTACCCGCAACATCAAAATTACACACAGTGGCCAATTGGTTTGACGTTCATTTCCATCTTTTTCTTTTTTGTGATTATGGCTGGCATTATGGGAAAAGCGTCGGTTTCAACCAGACCGCGTCGAATGCAGCTGGGAGGACAGGGGTACCAAGGTGAGGCCGATTTAGCAGCTGATTTAGAGAAAATCCATCAGGTGCTGGGCGGTGCGCCTGCCGTAAAACAAGTGCCAATGAAAGAATTTGTGCAGCGGGCAAATTTAAGTCGCAGCACACAAAATTCTCTCGATGCCTTGCCCACGCCTGTTGCTCACGTTAACCACGACGCACAAGCATCTGCTCAAGTGGGTAATTATGGCAACCAAATGATGGCTCAAGATGCAGTCGTCGAAAAGAAAATCCTCGCTGCCGAGAGTAGAGTCAAAAATGGAGGTAGTGCTGGACACGCGCCTCTCAAATTGATTTTTGAGGGTGGTCACGCCTCAGACGAGAAATCTGCGGCGCAAACACCTGCAGTTTTCGTCGATCCTCCGGTAGCACCAGAGTCTGCAGCTAATTTCGAGATTCCAGTCTTTAAACCTTATGAATTTCCAGAAGACGAAACTATAGTGCCGTCCGTGAGTTCTCTTGCGCCTGCAGCCGACGTGCCTGTGCCAACTTCTGCCCTGAGCACAAATGTTGTTCCTATTGGGCCGTCAGTTGCTGCAGTAAGTTCTGAAGACGCTGCACAAACAACAGAGAGCGTACTTAAGTTCGATCAATATGCCCAGGCCATGAGTAACGAGCCAGAGCAAGGAACTGAAATACCTACATGGCAACCGGCTTCCTATACAATGCCACCCACTCCAGTTTTGCCTGGTACGCCAGCTATGCCCATCAGTCAGTTTGCAGCCAGTATGAATAGTGACTTTACCGATGTCCTTAATCGTAGTAGTTCGACTTACGCTTCCCTTCAGCAATCAGGCTTCATGACTTCGACCCCGGTCGATGCGTCTTCTGCAAGTGGTAAAGAAGGGGCTACGCCCGGAGTTTGTCCGCAATGCCAATCGGAAAAGTCGCCAGACTTTTCATTTTGCTTGCGCTGCGGTCATATGTTCGTTTGACAGCCGAGTCTTGTCAACCCGTGTCATGCATTGTTTAGAAGCGATATACTGAGGCGTTCCCAGTTCATTTTCAGAGACTGATGAGTATGAGACGCGCTTTTTTGTTGCTCTCTGCAGTTTTTTCTACCTGCTGTTGCCCTCAATTGACAGTGAGTGCACAAGGTGGTGGGACGTGGCATCATTTGCGTTTAGATAGCGGCTTTTTAAAGAAAAACTCGTCGCCTCCGGCCTCGGCATCGCCTGCTGCTGGTGCTGCTGCAAAATCAGCATCACCGGATAAAGACAGCAAAACTACTCCGGCGCCAGTTTCTTCTGATCCTATCGCTCAGGCGCAAGCTTCTCTTAAGGCAAATAAAGTCGATGAAGCGATAAATATTCTCAGCGCCGCTATTAAAAGCAATTCAGCCGATTACCATTTGTTTGCTCTACGCGCTCATTGTTACCAGGAAATCCGCCAGACATACCAGGCTTTGCAAGATTTGACCCATGCGATTTCGATGACATCACCGAATATGGTGCTGTATCGTCAAAGAGCAAGCGTCTATTCCATGCTGCATGACTATCCGCATTGTCTTGAAGATCTAGACTTAGTTGCAAAAAGTGGTGCGCTTTCAGCAAACGACTATTTTCTCAAAGCCAATTGCTATTCGTCTATGGGTGAGCCGAAGCTCGTGATCGAGAATGCATCAGCTGGGCTCAAGCTTGCGCCCACAAATGCAGACGCTTATTACATGCGAGCGAAGGCTTATTCTTTGCTCCATCAGCGACAACTTGGTGACGCGGATTTTGACAAAGCGGTAGCTTTGGAAAAAAAACACTAACTGTCGATCTGATTAAAGTCCAACAGCCTGCGCTTGAGGCATGCTTTCGGTCAGCGAAATTTTGGCTTCGATAGCTCTTGCTTGCAACAGTCTGGCACTTTCTTTCTTTGAACGAGCGCTTGCTAGTTCTTCAGAATGTTCATGCGCCCATTCTTCGAGTTGTTGAAGAACTGGAATGAGTGTTCTGCCAAGTTCAGTCAGCGAATATTCAACACGTGGTGGCACTTCGGCAAAGACTTTGCGAGTAACCAGACCATCAGCTTCTAACTCGCGCAACTGGTGGGTCAGCACACGTTGAGTAACTCCTTGCAATTCGCGTCTCAATTCGTTGAAACGCAAAGTGTTTTCGCGGAGTTTGCAGATGATTAAAACCTTCCACTTATCTGAAACCATGGCTATTGTCGACATAATCGGGCTATCTAATCTGGGGTTGACTAAGTTCGTATTCACTGTCACCTTCTTCGCGTCTTGCGGTTGGGAGTGGATTCGGTTCTGGCGTTATCTTGGAAGTGGAGGTACCTGACTTGATACTGCAAATCCATTTGGACTGAATCGCTCAAAGTTGATACTGAAATACTAGTACTGCCGAAGTCGCTGCGGGGCGTTATTAACTGCGAATTAACTATCTAGTTAGTAAAAAATGAACGAATTCATTCATAAACGCCACAGGTTGGTATTCTGTGGCATCAAGACAATTGTAAAAAACGTAAAGCAGTTGTAACGGACCACTTGGCGTGATCTATCTAGGCTAACAATTAGGCTACTAAAGCGCCCTCCTTTTTAAACTTCTGCGATGAAGGGCATATAGTGATTGGGCAGATCCGTACAGACAACCAACGATCAGTACCGGTCGCTCTTAATAGGTTTCTCGCTCTAGAATTGAAGTCTTTATGCTCAAAAAATCAGGCTTACCAGTCTCGCTTCAAAAACTTCCGGCGAGCCCGGGCTTGCCAGAAATCCATCATTATCTGTCGCTGGCACTCGAGAAGAGAGGCAAGCATGTTCAGATCACTTGGTTTACTGCTGATAAACAGATTGAATTTATTCTGGACATCATCAGTCCGATCAAAGGTGGCGATCCCAATTGGCGATTGCAAAGTCAACACGGCAAGAAGCGCGAACTAGTTTTTGACTATACAAGTTGCGACGTTTTGCTGGTTTACAATCTTGTCGTTTCGTCGTGCGGACAGGTTCATGAAGCCGTTCAGGCTGACGGGCAATTGAACGTTTCTGAATTTCAACGAGAGAGTTCGCGCAAGTCCGAGAAATTCTACATGATGTCTATCGACCAGTCCCACAAGGAATATCAGCAGGGCAGTTCAGCCAAGGACAACGCTTGGTCGCGCGCAAGCGTTCCTGTCAGCGGCGATATTGCACATGTGGCAGTGCCGCAATTACTGCAATCATTTGTCTCTGGAAAAAGCACTGGCAAATTGGAAGTAAGAAGTACACAGGGCACCGCCCATCTGTATTTGCATGAAGGACATCCTGTGCATGCCACTGCTGGTGATGCCGTCGGTGATGATGCCATTATTGAATTGATGACGTGGAAGGACGGGCAATTTGCTTTCGAGCCACGCGTTCGAACTGACGTTCAGACTGTCCACCAGACCATGGAATCACTATTGTCGCAGGGCATTCAGCTCTCTGATCGAATTAGCTTTTTAAGAAATGCAGGCTTGCGTACTACTTCTCGATTGCTTGCCAAGAATCCAGCGATGTCCGATTTGGATTTCGTCCAGCGTGTGGCGCGCGGGGCCCCAACTGATGTCGGTATGCTCGGCAAATTCTATCGCAGCCTCAATGGCCGTTTAACAGTTGACGAAATGGTCAGCGAAATGGGCTTGTCGCGCAATCAATTGGTTCATATGATTTACCATCTTTTGGTAAATGAGCTAATCAAATTGACGAATGACGCGAAACCATCCCAGACTTCGCCCGTAGAACCCCGTCAAATTGATACCGCCGCCATTCAAGGCGTAATGATGAGTCTTCGGCGTGCTGAGACCGGTATGTTTATCTATCCGGCTTTTCTTTATTTCCTGGAGCAAGAATATTTTCGTAGTTATAGATCTGGTAGCCCGCTTTCGGTTGTCGTGTTCGAAATGCGCACTATTAGTCATGTTGGTAATGAACAGGTGCGACAAGTGTTACCGAATCCAGCTCTTCTTGATGCCGTCGGTCGCATTAGTCACTTAAAACGCCATGTCGATGTGCTTGCGCATTACGATGCTTTCGACTACGCGCTGTTGTTGCCTAACACTAAAGCTGCAGGCGCCCAGACGTTCGCCCAAAGAGTCGTCAAATCATTGACTGCGCAACCGCTCGGCGGACAAATTGACGCTAGTCGCCTATGTTTGGCTTTCGGCACGGCTTCCATTCCGGAAGACTTTTTGGATCTCAGTTTGTTGCTTGGCGCCGCAGACGCCGCAATGAATAGAGCAAGACAGCAAAAACAACCGGTTGTCGCGTACAAAGAGATGAAGGGACGCGAGCTTTAGCGAGCTAGACATAGCTTGAGATAGCAAATTCTACTTCGTTGCCAGAAGCGGACTTAATTTTGTCTGAATCAATTTTTTTGCGAGCTTTAAATCAATTTCTTCTGGCGTGCTGATACCGGTACATAATTCGCTGAGTATCTCGTCGGTGATATGACCAGCCTCCATAGCCAGGCTGTATGGTCTGTTTGTGAAGGTGACGAGCCCATAGCGAGAAACGTACTCGCCGGGGAATTCGTTTTGCAGTTTTTTCTCAACAGCTTTTTCAAGTAGAAATCTGGGATTGCCGACTTTATCTCTCATCTCTGTAAAATTTTCCACGGCTAGATCGGCGATAGCATCGCTGTTTACTTTTCTTGCTCTATAGAAGTCGTCGAAGACCCAGCGCCAGCCAGAGCTTCCTTCTTTGAATCGGCGTGGAGCACCCTCGTGATCTCGCTTTTGTCTGCGCTCTAGATAAAGAGAGCCACCGCTAGCGGTGTGATTGTCAATGCACTGTTCGAGCACTGTAATGTCTTCAAAGCCACAATTCATGCCCTGTCCGAAAAAAGGAACGATTGCGTGGGCCGCGTCTCCCAGTAGCAACGAGCGTCCTTCGACATTCCATGGACCGCATTTTACAGTGACCATGCTGCCAGTTGGGTTTTCGAAAAAATCCTCGGCTATATCCGGCATTAAAGCGAAGGCATCGGGGAATTCAGTCTTGAAAAAATCTACAACTGATTCTCGCGTTTGGAGTTTTTCGAAACTCTTTTCTCCTTCAAATGGCAGGAACAATGTGCAAGTAAAGCTGCCATCGAGATTTGGCAGGGCGATGAGCATGAATGTTCCACGCGGCCAGATGTGCAGCGCATGTTTTTCAATTTGCCAGGTATTTTTTTTGCCAGCCGGAATGGCTAATTCTTTGTAGCCATAATCGAGTTGCTCTTCTGAATTCGAAAAGCCCGGCAATGTTTTCATGTCGTTGCGAATCGCTGATGCTGAGCCATCTGTACCGATGATTATTTGAGCAGCAAGAGTCGTTATTTCGTTCTTGTTTTCGTTTTCTAATTCGAGCGCATTGCGAAAAAGATCGATGCCAATGGCTTTTTGTTGAAAATGGAAGTTGGCGTGTTTCGTCGATTCTGCTTCGCTCAATAAAAGTTTGTTCAAGTCGCCGCGAGAAATTGAATTGATATACTCTGTGTCGTCTTTACCATATTGCTGAAAAGCAAGATCACCTTTAACTGGATGGATCATGCGACCGCGCATTGGTATCGCGATTTCCAGCACTTTTCCTTCCAGACCTACAGTATTTAGCGCTTTAATTCCGCGCGTGGAAAGAGCAAGATTTATAGACCTGCCTGCGCTAATCTTTGATGTGCGCATATCGGGACGTCTTTCGTAAACGTCTACATCGAAGCCGCGGCGTGCTAGTGACAGGGCAAGCAGCGAGCCTACGAGACCGCCTCCTACGAGGGCAATTTCGGTTTCTCTGTTGAGGCTGATGATTGGCTCCGTCACGTTTGTCCCTATCCTTTTACTAATTTCTCGAGAATCTGCCCAAATTCAAAAACATCTTCGAAACCACAATACAAGGGAGCAGGAGATACTCGAATGACATCAGGTTGTCGAAAATCACAAATCGCTCCTTTCGCCTGAAGCTGCTTAAGTAGGTTCTGAGGTGAATTTTTAACTCTCACCGACAGCTGAGCGCCTCGTTGGGCAATGTCGGAAGGAGTAATGATAGAAAAGAGATCTCCTGGAATAGCCAGTAATACAAACTCTAAATAAGCAGTGAGCAGTTTGCTTTTTGCTCTGAGATTGACCATGCCGATGGTATCAAAGTATTCGAGCGATGCGCGTAATGCTGCCAGTTGAAAAATGGGCGGATTGCTCAATTGAAAGCCTTCAGCACCGGGAAGTGGATCGAATTCTGGACCCATTTTGAAGCGTGTTTCTTTATTGTGGCCCCACCAGCCAGCAAAACGTTGACGTTCGAGATTTTGTCCGTGCCTTTGATGAATAAAGCAACCGGCAATTCCGCCTGGTCCTGAGTTGAGATACTTATAGCTACACCAGACAGCAAAGTCGACGTCGTCGTCATGCAGATTTAAGACCAAATTACCGGCACCGTGCGCCAGATTTACACCAAATATAATTCCTTGTGCGTGACAGGCAGCTGCTATTTTTGCGAGATCAAAGGCCTGTCCGGTGAGATAATTGACGTCGCCGATAAGCAGTATATTTAGTTCTTTTCCGTGTTTTTCAATGATATCGAGAATGTCTTTCTCTTGCAGCAAATCTTCTCCAGGTCTTGGAGTGATTGAAAGGATCGCTTCGGCTGCGTCAAAACCATGAAAGCGAGCTTGCGATTGCACCGCATAGCGGTCTGAGGGAAAGGTATCCGATTCGATAGCGATTTTAAAGCGTTCTTTTGTAGGCTTATAAAATGTAACCAGCATCAGATGCAAATTGACTGTCAGTGAATTCATTGCCACCACTTCTTCGGGCAGCGCGCCGACCAGTCTCGCCGACATGGCCGTCACCAGTTCGTGATATGAAAGCCAGGGATGACGCGCTTCAAAATGTCCTTCGACGCCGAAGTGCGCCCAGTCATCCAGCTCTTCATTGATGTATTTGCGCGCATTAACTGGCGCGAGCCCTAGCGAATTGCCTGCAAAATAAAGGGCTTGGGTGCGTTCGCCGCTGCGGGGAAAATAAAACTCGAACCGGTATTTACGCAGCGAATCCTGCGCGTCCATTTGCTTAGCAAATTCTAGATTGTTTGCAAATTCAATCAAGCTTTCCACCTTTGCCAAGCCAGTTCATGGCGTTGTCCCAGAGCAATTTTTGCTTCGTTTCTGCAGACCAATCCGACATTGAAAGAATTAATTCGCCAGGCACATCTTCGCCCAAAGGAAAGGGATAGTCCGTGCCCATGGTGATTTTGTTTTCGCCAAAAGTTTCAAGAATCAATTGCAAAACACGAGGATTGTGGACAAGTGAATCGACATAGAATTTGCCTAGATACGAAGACGGCAAGACGTTGTTGTCTACCGCACAGAGATCCGGACGAGCCTGAAAACCATGGTCCAGCCGGCCAATGATTGCACTAAATGAGCCGCCGCCGTGAGCGAAGTTGACGCGCAAATCAGGAAGACGTTCAAGCACTCCGCCAAAGATCATAGAGGCGATAGCTAAGCTAGTTTCGGCTGGCATCCCTACAAGCCAGGGCAACCAGTATTTAGGCATTTTTGTTTCGCCCATCATCTCCCAGGGGTGCACAAAAACCGCAGCGCCTAGTTTCGCCGCCGCTTCGAAAAATGGAAAAAGCTCAGGTGCGTCCAGATTCCAATCATTTACGTGCGAGCCAATTTGCACGCCACTTAAACCAAGATCCTTTACGCATCGCTCGAGTTCTTTTATTGCCATATCAGGGTTTTGTAAAGGAACTGTGCCCAGTCCCAAAAAATGCTGTGGATGCTCGGAAACAATTTGCGCTATATGCTCATTGAGAAATTTGGAAAAGTCCAGACAATCAGCGGCTTTAGCCCAGTAGCTAAACATCACCGGTACAGTCGATAAGACCTGCATATCAACTGTTTGTTTTTCTAGATCGACTATGCGCGCGCCAGCGTCCCAGCAATTACTCTCGATTTCGCGAAAAAACTTACCGTCATCGCGGAGCATTTTTGCTTTACACGGCTGATGATGTTCAAGGTGAATGAAACCGCCATAGCCATATTTGTCTTTGCGCGATTCCCACTGCTTGGGCAAAATATGCGTATGGACGTCGATTTTTCTCATTTTGATTACGGTTTTTTTAAAACGTGCGCGCAATTTCTGCAAGTTGTGTTTGCCGTATTTCCGTAAAAGCGCTCAAAAATTGGCGGAAACTGATGACCAATGTTTTCCAGGACAAACGCTTCTCTGTACAGCTGTGTACCACACTTTTCGCAATACCATTCGAACGCGTCCAGTTCACCTGGTGAGCGTTTTTTCTCGATTACCAGGCCAACGCTGCCTGCCGGTCGTTGCGGCGAATGAGGGACATTGCCCGGCAGCAAAAAGATATCGCCTTCGTTGATGTCGATGGTCAACGGTTTGCCCTCATCGATCACCTTTAGCTTGATGGACCCTTCGACCTGATAAAAGAATTCTTCACCTTGGTTGACATGATAATCAGTGCGCTGATTCGGACCGCCCACGACCATAACGATAAATTCTCGATCTTCCCATATACATTTGTTTCCTACGGGCGGCTTGAGAAGGTGCCGATTTTCATCAATCCAGCGCTTGAAGTTTAGGGTTGTCAATCTACTCATATTCTCGATATCTCAAAATCCGCGGAATAATTGGCTATTATAGGTGGCGTGGATGCAACCGGCACATTTTGCCGAAAAGAACGACCAGAATGAAAAAAGAACGAACTACAGTCAAAAATGGGGTTGAGCCAGCTTACCATGGCTAAAATTTTGGTAGTCGAGGACGATGAAGACTTGCAGAACCTGATGAAGGGGCTGCTGACAGCCGAACGACATTCTGTCGAGGCGGTCAACAACGGCATTGATGCTGTGCAGATGTTGAAAATGCACAAATATGACCTGATAGTTCTTGATTGGATGCTGCCCGGTCTGACCGGCACTGAGGTGTGCGCAGAATACAGAGCCAAAGGCGGGGCCCTGCCTATTTTGATGCTGACCGCCAAATCGACCATCGAAGAAAAGGAAATTGGTCTCGATGCTGGAGCCGACGATTATTTGACAAAGCCGTTTGATGCGCGCGAACTCTTGGCTCGAATCAGAGCTTTGTTGCGACGCCCCCAGGCGGTTTCAGCTAAAGAAATGCAAGTCGGCAATCTAGCCCTTGACCCCCGTTCGGCCAAAGTTTTTAAAGATGGTGCCGAAATCAAATTATTGCCGAAGGAATTCAGTCTTCTTGAGCTTTTTATGCGCTATCCCAATCAAATTTTTAGCTCGGAAGCTCTTCTGGAGCGAGTTTGGTCGGCCGATTCATCAGCATCTTTCGATACTGTGCGCACCTACATCAAAACCTTGCGCAAAAAAATAGACAGTCCGAATGTAGCGTCGCTCATTCGAACCGTCCATGGTGTAGGCTACTGCCTAGAATGTCCGGCGCCAGCCAGTGATTGATTAATTCCCTTTGCTTAGTTTTCTCCAGTAATTGGTTTTTGGTCGTCGGCGAACTCAGTGACCCATGTGCCATCCGTGCTCAATACTCCCTTCATCATCTGGGCTGAAATGCTGCGTGTCGGAACACTGAAATCCAGAGTGACGAGATGTTCCTCCATTATTTCTGCCGCTCTTTTTCGAATTGGCTGAGCGACTGAGTGCAGTTTTTGAGCCGTGCAAATTTCAGCCAGTTGATGCAGAACTAATCCCGTGCTCGGATGGTCTTTCCCCAGGCTGGAGGAGCAAATGTTGACAGCTGCATGTGCATTGTATGCTGCCTCAGATAGTCGCTTTTGTTCGAGATAAAAGACAGACAGACAATAGTATGCAAGGGCCGCTTCTAGTGATTCCGTACCAGTATTAACAGTGGCAAATCGTAAAGCCTCTGTGTAAAAGTATTCGGCGCTCGAAGGTTTGTTCAATTTCTGGGCGCCGTCTCCGGCTGAGAGAAATCCCTGCAAAATCGAGTAGTTTACCGTGTCGTACATTTTTAGTCGCCTTTGATAGCACGCGAACTTAGTAGGGTTACTCTTGAATCGTATTGTTGACGTATGAAAATTCTGTGAGTGATTTAGAATGATTGTTCATTGCATGGGAGGTGTTTATGGAACTTTCGGGTTTGAATGTTTTGATAATTCTTGGACCGGATTTTGAAGATCGCGAAGTTGTCTATCCTTATTATCGATTTCTTGAAGCCGGCGCAAGCGTCAAGCTGGCTGGCATAGGTGAGCGCAGCTATAAAGGCAAGTATGGAATTCCGCTTGATGTCGATGGTCAATGCGAAGATTTTCAAGCTCAAAAGTTCGATATTGTTGTCATTCCTGGTGGTTGGGCGCCGGATAAAATTCGTGCCAATGAAGCGGCTTTGCAAATTGTGCGTCAAACCGATAAGGAAGGTCGCATTGTCGCTGCTATCTGTCACGCAGGTTGGGTATTGACCTCGGCAGATATTGTCAGAGGTCGTACCGTCACCAGCTTTCAAAACATTAAAGACGACCTAATTCATGCGGGCGCAAAATGGGTCGATCAAGAAGTTGTGGTCGATAAAAATCTGGTTACCTCGCGTAAACCGGCTGATTTGCCCAGTTTCTGTCGTGAGATTATCAAATTGTCGTCAAAGGCTAAGGTTGGGGTAAACCTATGATTACTGTCTGCTAAAACTAGAACTTATTCTGGTGTTTCTTCAGCGCGCTTTGTTTTGACGAGCTGATGTTCCTTCAGTATTGGCATGGCCAAATCGACCAGATCTGAGCCTTTTAATCGACAATCAAAAAGTGACGTAGCGCCTTGATCGATGGCCTGTTCTAAGGTCAAAGCGTTATGTGACCTGTCGACCAAGAATATAAAAGGAATTTTGGCTAAGTCAGGTTCCTGGCGAATTTCGCCGAGGAAATTGAAACCGTCTCCGTCAGTTAGTTCTAGTTCCGAGAAAATCAAATCCGGTAAATTCTTTTGAGTTAAAAAGAGTGCCAGCGACATTGAGCTGGCTGGAATGATTTGACAATCGCAGTGGTCAAAGGCTTTTTTGATCTGGGCTATTTCCTCTTTGTCTTTCGAGGCTACCAGTATTTTGAAGTGATGAGGCTCAAGTATTGTCATTGGGATAGCTTTGTCGCTGGATATAATTTTGGATACCGTCTTTATCTCGTTTGCCCCGCCATTGCTGAGTAGCGGGGCTTGTTGTGATCAAAAGACGCGCTCAGATTCTGATTTGAAAGTAGTATACTGCCCTTTCGATCTGAGTTCTTTGGAGGGTGAAATGGAGAAGCGCGCTTTTGGCAAGACTGATATGCAAGTCAGCGTCTTGGGTTTTGGCGGTGCCGAAATCGGTTTCGAAAACGCTTCACCGCATATCGTTAAGGAACTGCTAACTGCTGCCATCGATCAGGGATTAAACGTCATAGACACGGCCGAATGTTATGTCGGTAGTGAAGAATTGATAGGCAACGCGGTATCGAACCGACGTAAAGAGTTTTATTTATTCTCAAAGTGCGGTCATGGACAGAATACCAAAGGTGAATGGAGCAAGGCCCAGATTACGGCCTGTATTGATCGCAGCTTGATGCGACTTAAAACCGACTATCTCGATCTCGTTCAGTTGCACAGTTGTGGACTGGATATTCTCAAGAAAGGCGAATGCATAGAAGCCCTGCAAGAAGCGAGGAAGGCTGGCAAGACTCGCTACATTGGTTACAGTGGCGACGGAGCCGATGCGCAATTCGCTGTTGATTCGAAGCTCTTCGATGCATTACAAATCTCGGTCAATATTGCCGATCAAGAGCCTATCGACACGGTTCTTGAAGATGCTCGCAAGCAGGGTATGGGTGTGATAGCCAAGCGTCCAATTGCTAATGCCGCCTGGAAAAGCAAGTCTAAGCCAAGCAATTCGTATCATGTTCCTTACTGGGAGCGCCTGCAGAAATTGAATTTCGATTTCATCGGTAAGGAAGCAAGTGAGGCCGTTTCTACGGCTCTTAGATTTACTCTCAGCGTTCCAGGTGTTGACGTTGCTATCGTCGGCACGACAAAACCAGGGCGCTGGCGCGAAAATGCTGATTTTATCGCTAGCGGAAAATTAAGCGAAAAAGAATTTGCTGAAATTCGTGCCCGCTGGGCGGACAAAGTGGAAGCTGATTGGGTTGGTCAGACCTAAAAACCTTGCACTGAATGCGGTGCTCAGAGCCGCGAATCAGTCGTGTATTAGAATTGTTTTTGCGGACTTGCGAGATTTAATCAAGGCAGGTCTATTTTTTTTGGATTTGTTCGAACATTCCAAGTGGCTTTTGCGTCATCACTTTCACTGCAGAAATTTCGAGTTGGGAGTGTGGTAGTATGGGCAAACTTTTTACGATGTCTTTATTGACGATAACGACTTTGGCGACCTTCTTGATGCCGGCTCAAGCTGATGTACTCTACGGTGGAGTGCAATACAAGAACACCACTGGACGTATTGGAGTTAGTGTCAATAAAAAAGGTTTGATCCGTCTGGTACATCCAGATTCTCCGGCCGAAGCAGCAGGGCTTGCCCCCGGTGACATAGTCGAAAGCGTTAATGGCAAGGTGAAAGACGTCTTTCATATTCACGGCACGCCTGAAACCTATGTCACTTTAATGGTTCGCCGCGGCGACTCTAAATTCCTCGTCAAGGTAAAGCGGATCGACTATCACGAAATACGACGCAACAATTCTGCTCCTACACTTGCTAAGTCCGAGACAGCTTAATTGTTTTGTCGGCTTTGCCTCTGATATCATTCGATAAGCGCTGTCAGGGTCAAGATGCCGAAATTATCGATGTCACCACAAATCGTCACCGGTCTGCTCCGGGGATTTGCCAAAGCTAATTCCGTCTATCTCGCGGTTCTATTGATTGCTGCTACAGGGGTGCAGCCTGCTTTTGCTAGCAATGCCCCTGGAACGCCGTCTAAGCCTCTCTCGGCCTCTGCTGCCTACACGCAAGGTCTGTCACTTTACGGTCAGCAAAACTACGCTGCCGCGGCAAGCCTGTTTGAGCAAAGCATCGCTCAAAATCCGCGCGATGGTAACGCTGTTTATTATTGTGCACTCGCTAACCAGCAAAATCGCAATTTCGTTCGAGCGAAACAACTCTATCAGTACGCCATCACTGCCTTTCCCCAGTCGCAGCCAGCAGTGCTGTCTCAAACCGCTTTGTTGCAGCTGTCGGGCGACATAACCGCGCCTAAAGCTAAGGAGTCTGATGCGGCCCATGCGGAGCCGACAGGCGTTTCTGGTTCGGCAACAAAAGCTGGTGCAAAAGATGTTTCTGATTCAAATTCGCCATCGCCAACTAAGTCGGCAGGCGGTGCCGCTTCCGAAGGTGAATCTGCAAGCGCCAAGCAAGCCAGTGCCAAAGAGGCAACAATCAAAAGACAAGCGCCCGCTGTAGCCAAGGATTTTGCCTCATTACCTAGTCAGGGACGATTTCCCTTCGAGCGCTGGGGAAGACATGTGCAAGTTGCCGCTGACGTTAATGGTCACTCGGTTTCTATGATTTTTGACACCGGCGCGCCTATTACAACAATGAATGTCGCCGCTTTTGAGGGAATTGGCGGAGTCATGCCAACCAAGCAGGCCGATGGCCAGATTGGTGGTGTGGGTGCTGGATCTTTTAGTGCATGGCGTATCCCTGTGACAATCAAAGTTGGTTCGATTACTCGCGTCAATTTTCCTCTAGTCGTTTCGCAAAGCACTGATGCTCCCTCATTGCTCGGTCAAGATTTTTTCAGTCCGTTTCAATTCACAATCGACGACGCCAGCAGTACTATTTCTTTTACTAAAAATGGCACAGGCAAAGCGAGCGCTTCGATGGGTGGCAGCAGTTTGAGCGTGCCATTTCACTGGAAAATGCGCCACATGATCGTTGATGCAAAAATCAATGGCAAACCTTATCCGTGTATTTTCGATACTGGTGCGCATGGAATTTGTTTTTCCAAGAAAGCGCTCCAAGACTTAAATATAAGTGTGCCGACTGACGCAACGATGGGGCGTAGCGCAGGTATTGGCGGCACGACTACCGACTGGCGATTCACTGTCGCTTCAATTTCGCTTGGACCAATTGTCAAAAAAGACATTGAAGTCTCGTTCGTTGAAGAAACTGCCGTCGAAGAGCCATTAATTGGTCAAACCTTTTTCGACGATTATCAATACACCGTCGATTACGATCATAAGATCATTCAATTTCTAAAAAGGTAATAAACTATAACTAAAGTGCTGGTACCGTCTCTGGTGCAGCCTGAGATGTTTGCGTAACTGCTTCCGGTGAGATACCTGTTGCCTTTGCGAGCCAACCGTCTATTAACGTGAGCACTGCTGGCTCGACAAATTTTGTTTCTAGCAGCAGATGACCCTTGGATGGTTCAATCACAACAGTTTTGAACAGGGAACCCATCGAGTTTGCGAAATCGGGCACGGCTTTTGAGCTATAAATTTCGTCTTTTTGTCCGGCCATAATTAAAAGGGGCAGTTGAGCCGGGATATCTTTAACTCCAGCTAGTGCCTGCTTGTTGGTTTTCATGCTTTTGAGCAATTCCACCGTACTTAGATCTTTCATGATGTTTGGATCGTTTATATAACCGTCGGTGACACGCTCATCATCAGACAGATACGGTTGAATGTGTGGCTTAAGCGCCAACTTTTTATTGGGATTTATAAACATTTTGACGATGCCTATCGCCGTTTTTGGTGTCTTGTGCAAGATCGATTTGATGCAAGGGCTGGAGATTATGGCGCCATCAATAAATTTAGGTTCGTTAGAGGCTATCCAGATCGCTAAATTGGCGCCCACGCTCTCTCCCATGGGAAAAATCTTGGTGCGTGGATAATCCTGTCGAAGCTGATTTAGAATCAGTAAGAGATCTTCTTTGCTCTGCGAATAATGGATGCCGCTATCGGCGTTAAAACTGTTACTTTCTGTTCGCCAGCGGCCGAATCCGCGCATATCGATTGCATATACGACGTAGCCCTCACCAGCCAGGTGTTTAGCCGTTTCGTCAAAAGTGCCTGCGTGTAATGTTGCTCCATGAATGGCGAGAATGATCGCTTTCATAGGTTGGGTGCTGTCTTTCCAACAATAAATGGGCAGATTAAGGCTATGTCCGAGGTCAGTGTCGCGGTCGCAGACGACTTCATCAGCAGCAGCTGCGCCATGAAAGGAAGTGGCGATGCTTGTACTGAGCAAGCTGGCAAAAAGTAGAGACAAAAATTTCGGCATGCGGAGGGCGTTTTCCCAGATTTGCGCCGGCGAGGATTATAAAAGGCGTCAACGGAGCCCAGCTGTTGATGATTATAACGTGCCATTTCTGATTGCACGTGCTGCTCGTTTGCTAAATTAACAAGGGCTTCGCGTGCAGCGTCATACAGGCTCATTAAGTTTGACCAATTCCGCTGCCGCTTAGAGAAACTGTCAAGCGGGCATGGAAGAATCAATAGAAGTGAACGATTTGTGCTACAAAGAGTTCAGATCTGTTCGAAAGAGATCTTACTGAAAGGAATCGGCAATGGCTAATATCAGCAAGCGCAAACCGCAAGCGCAAAAGATTGTAGAAAATCGAAACTCTGGCGTAGATCAGACTGCCACGGCAACCTCTTATGCTGCACGCAATCCAGCAACTGTCGAACGACAGGTGCGTCGCGTCACAGCAAATCGCGCAAGCCGTGCTAAAGGCGCCAAATAGAAAATCGAAATGTTCTAAATTCATCCATGCCAGTTAATTGGTGTGGATGTTATTTTTGCTCCATCTTGCAGTTCTTCTGCCTCTTGCTCAAAGTGAACGAGACAGTCAGCGTTTGCTAAACCAGTCATCATATGCGAATCCTGTTTGCTCGATGGAATTGCTGAAATTACGCCATTGGAATTTACTTGGGTTTTTGCTCTGACGAAATCCAGTCGTCCTACTTTTTTTCGTAGCATTCCTTTTAGTACCATAATCTGGTCCTTGTTTGTCATCTCCTCTAGACCCATGAGGCGCAACAGAGCTGGTTTAACCAGTTGATGATAAGTGACCAAAACCGAGACTGGATTGCCTGGTAAACCAAAGGCAAGACCCTTGTGATTACTTCCTGCTTTTTTGAAGGTGCCGAAGAAAACTGGTTTACCAGGCTTCATTGCAATGCGCCAGAAGATCGTTTCAACATCCAATTCTTCAAGAATCTCTTTGACGTAGTCTTTATCGCCAACTGACACACCGCCAGAAGAAATGACCACATCGCTTTCTGAAAGCGCCTGGGCAAAAGCCTCTCTGGTTTGTTCGCGACTATCACGTGCATAGAACTTTTTACATTCGTCAATGCCGAGGTCGTTTAAAGCGGCCTCGAGAGCAAATGAATTAGAGTCGTAAATCTCGCTGTTCGCAAGTGGTAAGCCAGGTGCTATCAGCTCATCGCCAGTGATCACCAGACTGACTCGCGGCTTTTTGTGTACTAAAAATTCGGCATGACCTAATGTCGCTAAAAGACCAACTATAGGTGGCGTAATTCTGGTGTGAGCTTTGATTACTTCTACACCTTGAGCAAATTCGGCGCCACGGCAACGAATATTTGCGCCATGGACGATTGCCGATTCGACGCTCACAGAGCCGTCGCTTTCACGGCAAAATTCGCGCATCACAACTGCGTCTACACTCTTAGGCACGCTCGCACCAGTAAAAATGCGGATTGCCTCGCCACTCTGCGCGAGCTCTAAATCGGCGGACTGACCGGCTGCAATTTCACCAATAACTTTCAGTGTAATGGGTGCTGTTTCAGAGGCTTTAGTTAAATCTGCAGTTTTGACACCATAGCCGTCGACTGCTGAATTATCAAAGCGCGGCAATGGAAACAATGTTCTGGTCGCTTCGGCTGTAACAGAGCCGTTTAGTTTATTCAGTGGCAAGGACGTGACGGCAAGAGCATGGCAATGCTCCAGGATTTTTTTCAGTGCTTCGGAAAAAGGCAACATTACTTGTGCGATTCGCCTTCTAAAATGTTGAAAGTGTGCAAGAGCGCTGGAAAAATAGCGTCAATTGAATCTTTGACACCACCAGATGACCCAGGCATACTCACAATTATCGAGCGGTTGCGGACACCAGCAGTGCTTCGTGAGAGCATCGCATAAGGATTTCGTTCTTGTCCGTATGAGCGAATGGCTTCAGTGATTCCAGGAAGCGGCCGTTCGATTAGTCGACTTAGAGCTTCTGGCGTCACATCGCGTGGACTGACGCCTGTGCCACCAGTGGTGATGACCAGATCAACCTTAAGATCGTCTGTGCAGCGTCTAATCGCAGGAATAATCAGTGATTCATCATCTGGCAGGATTTGATATTCGACTACTTTAAGTCCTTCTTTTTCTAGTCTTTCAACAATCAATTTCCCAGATTTGTCTTCGCCTTTTCCTTTTGCAATTGAATCAGACATGACAAAAACAGCAGCGCGACGCTGTTTGTTCTCGCCGTGTTTGTGCTTGAAAGAAGACTTGCCGCCCGTTTTTTCCACAAGGCGAATGGATTCGATTTGCATTGAATCGTCGATCATTTTAGCCATATCGTAAATGGTTAGTGCCGCGACCGAGGCCGCAGTAAGAGCTTCCATTTCCACACCAGTACGATAAAGGGCTTTGACGAGAACTTCGACTTCAATAAAATCCTCGTCGAGATGAAAATTCACTCCAACATATGAGACTGGCAGCGGATGACAATATGGAATAATGTCACTGGTTTTTTTTGCCGCTTGAACGGCAGCAACGCGGGCGATTGGCAATACGTCAATCTTTGGTGTTTTATTCTGGCGAATTAAAACGATAGTGTTTGGTGAGACTTTGATTACTGCTTTAGCAGTAGCAGTTCTAAAAGTTGAGATTTTGCGCGATATGTCACGCATGCCAACCATCGCTTGTCCGTTAGACGCTGATGAGGCAGACGTCACCGTCGCATCTTCTGTTTCGTTGTTGGGCTCTGTTTCTATCGCTTCAGCCATCTTAACTCCTAGCCACCGATTTCAATCATCGTACGATTGTCGCTTACCATAATTGCTTCAGCTGGCGGATGCGCTTCAGGCTTTAAATAAAGAGCGCGTCCTATCAGCTCTTCTATTTCCTGGCGACTGCTGCTTGCACGCATTGCGTCCCGTAAGCTCAATTCAGCTGGATAAAAAAGGCAGGACTTAATTGAGCCATCTGATGTCAGACGCAGTCTGTTGCACGAGGAACAGAAGCTGTCTGACATAGAACTGATGAAGCTGACACTGCCTGCACTTTGCCGAATTAAATGCTCACCAGATGCCCAGTCTAGTCGACTTAGTCCGAAATCCTTCGCTACTGCCGACGGCTCGTTAGAAAGTGCTGTCAATTGATATTTTTGCTCAATTAGCTCTTTCATTTGTTGATAAGTGACGACAGTTTTTGCATCCCATTGATTGTCTTTAAATGGCATGTATTCGATGAAACGAACGTTGATGCGTTGATTGAAAGCAAAATCGGCAAAGTCTAGAATTTCATCGTCATTGGTACCGGCCATCACGACAACGTTCAATTTTAGGGCCCGAAAATCCAGAGCTAGAGCGGCGTTGAGACCAGCAATGACATTGTCGAAGTCGTTGCGTCTTGTGATGGCGTTGAATTTATCCTTTTGAAAGCTATCCAGGCTAATGTTCAATGCGGTCAAACCTGCATCATGCAAAGCTTGGGCATTATCTGCGAGCAAAGTAGCGTTCGTCGTCATGGCAAGCGTGTTTAGCCCGTCAATTGCAGCCAGTCGTTTTACTAATTCAATGAGATTCTGGCGGAGCATGGGCTCTCCACCGGTCAGGCGGATTTTGTCTACGCCCATATCAACGAAAATCTCAGCTAGCTGGATTATTTCTTCGAAGGTCAATAATTCATTCTTTTTCTTCCAGACAATACCGTCGTGAGGCATACAGTAAGTGCAGCGCAGGTTGCATCGATCTGTGACTGAAATGCGCAGATACTGGTGCTTTCTACCGAAAGTGTCGACTAGCCGATTTTCCTTACTCATACTTTTAGACCGACATTTCTTGCGAGATTGTTCAACCCACCATTTAGCGAAGATACCTTATCAAAACCTTGCTGTCTTAAGTGCCGCACGATTTTCAAACTGCGCGCTCCACTTTGACAGAAGAGGAGATAATGCGCTGTTTTATCCAGTTGTATCGTCGCCAGGTCAATAGTGCTTATAGGCATTGACTGTTTGGTTAAAGTGCTTCCACTTTGTAATTTAATTCTATCTTTAATCAATGCACACAGTTCTTCAATTTGTCTCTCGGAATGTGCATCCTTCTCGTTTTCTTCGCGGATATCAACAGTAATGATTCTGGTTGCTTGAATCAATTGGCTAAAATCTTCAGTCACTAATTCGAGCGGCAAATCGGTTGTAGTTGCTGGGTTTTGCGGCAATTGACCGAGTTTTGTAGAAATCGTTTGATTTGCTTTTACAAATTCACTCGTGTGTGATTTGTTTGAGCATAGTGTGCAGTCAGGGTCTTGCTTCACTTTAAGTTGCGTGGTTTGTAGGCTGAGCAGGTCGAAAAGCAAAACGTGGGTGTGAAGAATGCTTTGCATTCCCATCAATAATTTGATGCACTCAAATGCTTGTATAGAGCCCATAATTCCGGCGACAGCGCCCACAATTCCAGCTTCTGCACAGTTTTGGACGCAATCTTGCTCGTCGAATTCCAGCCCTGCAGTTGCTGGCCAGAGACAGCGGAAACATTGTCCGGTTGAAAACTCGCCATTTTGCGAAAGCAGTAACTGGCCTTCGTATTGATAGATACTTGCCTGTAACAAAGCAATTGGTAATGCCCGGCAGGCGTCAGCCAGAATGAATTTGGTTTTTAAATTGTCGGTGCAATCTAGAACGACATCGTGGTTTTCCAAAATTTCAATCGCATTGCTTGCTGTGAGACGTTCGACAAGCTGCTTTACTTTAACGAATGGGTTGATGAGTGAGAGCTTATCGCATGCGGTTTTCGCTTTGTTATGACCGATGTCTTTGATGTTGAACAAATTTTGGCGGTGTAAATTGTCGATTGAAATCAGGTCATCGTCGCAAACAGTTATATGTCCGACGCCAGCCCCAGCCAAATGCTGAAGGACAGGACAACCCAAACCACCTGCGCCAACGACCAGAACACGTGCCTGGGTCAGCAATTTTTGACGACCACCGCTGAATTCAGGTAACTGACTCTGTTTTGCATAAAATTCGCGTTCGCTGATGGCAGGTGTAGTATGCCGATGTGCCTCGTGCGCCCCACAATTCACCCAGCCGGATTCGCCTGTTTGGTAGGTTTCTTTCTTCCAGATCGGTAATCTCAATTTAATTTCGTCGATGATGAAGCGACATGCGTCAAAGGCTGCTCCTCGATGGGCTGCAGTTACTCCTACAAACACGGCCATGTCGCCTATGGTAAGCACGCCCACGCGGTGTTCGCAAACCGCCTCGATAATGGCGAATTGCGCTTTTGCTTCGGCAATGATTTTGGCAGCTTCTTTTTCTGCCAGTGCTTCGTAGGCTTCGTACTCTAAACTAAGAACGGACTGGCCTTCGTTGTGATTGCGAACCCATCCACTGAACGTGGCAAGAGCGCCTGCCGCTCCGTTTGTCAGCTGTTCTTCGAGAGTTTGCGGATTGATTTTTGTTTTATTGATTTTAAACATCAACCACCTGCCACTGGTGGAATGAAAACGACTTTATCCTGTTCTTTCAGTTCGCTATCCCAGTCGGCAAAATCCTCATTGATAGCCACGTTCAGTCGCTTTGTGGGAAGACTGAAACGATGTTTGGCATTCAATTCGCTAAAGAGTTCGCCGACATTTTTGGCGGCAGTCGTCACGGTCTCATTGGCAAGACCGCGTTCCTCCCGCATTAAAGCAAAGTAGTGAATGTGGATTTGTTTAACTGGCGCGTCCATAAGATACGTTGCAATTGGTTTTTGCTCGTATTTTCGCACATCTCGTCAACCCTTATTCGGTCTTTTCCAACTGCTTGGCTTCAGTGACCGTGCGGACGAAGTGTTCGCGCGTCATAAACGAACTCATGTCTGGCATGCGGTCCAGGTAGAATTTCCCTAGCAAATGGTCGGTTTCGTGCTGAATCACGCGTGCTAAATAACCGCTAATTCTTTCCTGGCGGTGTCCGCCATCTCGCGTTTGATATTTTATGTCGATCCACTGATGACGCGGTACTTCGCCCAAAAAGCCCGGGATGCTGAAGCAACCCTCCCAAAATGTGACCATTTCCTCTGAACGGCCGATTATTTCCGCGTTAAGCATGATCGTCAGTGGCGATTCTTCCCGGTCGGGGAAAAGGTCTGTTTTTTTCACTTCAGCGACAAAAATGTTCAGGTCGAGACCAATCTGATTGGCCGCAAGTCCTGCTCCCTTTATTTCACGCAGATCAGCAATCAGTCTATCGACAAGTTCTTGTACGGCTATGAAGTCAGTCACTGGTTTTGCTTTTTGTCGCAGAATCGGATCGCCGATATAGACGATTGGAACTGGCATGAAAACTCCTTTTAGCGTGCTTGTTTTGGTGTGGGAGCTGCGTATTTGGTACTGAATGCGGTGCTCGACGGATTGGCGCATGCTCGTTGACGTTGGACTGTTGAGTTTATCGATAAATTTTGCCGATTTGCCCGTTTGTCTCGTCTTTTCTTGGCATACTTAAAATTGTTTTGTGTACAGCTATTAGAGCAGATGGATAGCAGAAAGAGATTACTAGTTTGCACTGAAGGTAAGTCTTGTCGTCGAAACGGCGGGGAGGAGCTTTACGCGGCTTTTAAGAAGTCAGTTAAAAGGTATGATTTAAAGGATTATTTTAAGGTGAAAGAGGCTGATTGTCTGGGCCTTTGTGAGCAGTGCCCGGCAGTTGTCATAAAGCCAGAGAAAGTCGCTTACGGTCGTGTAGGCATTGAACATATTCAAGAGATTTTGAGCAGGCACATGGTTTCTTCTGAGCCAATCGGTGAGATTGTTATTAATCGTTCTAAGAAAAAATGATTGCTGTCTCTTGACTTGCGAATAGCTCAAAAGTCTTCAGTGTGGAACAATTGATTTGGCTTCCGGGAGAGATTATGAGCGGTCAGCATACTGAATTTGTGCAACAGGTTTTTGACGACTTAAAAAGACGTCAAACAGGTGGGCGTGATTTCACTGGCGACGCCGAAATACTTCAGGCTGTGCGCGATCTGGAATCCGCCAGTACCGCTGTGCCTGTCCGTGCAGCAATTGCCGCCGCCCGTTCTGAGGATATCGAGCGTCTTGCTTTGCTCGATCATTTGACAGAACTATATAACTACAAAACTTTTCTCAAAGAATTGAAGTTGGAGGTCAATCGTGCCAGACGCTATAAACACTCCGTTTCACTGTGCATGTTTACTATCGATAACTACGAATCGATCAAAGACAAATTCGGACAACTGACCGCTGAGTCTGTTTTGCGTGTGGTTGGAAACGTTTTGCGTGGGGCGGTGCGCGAAGAAGATTCGGCCGCAAAATATAGTGAAGAAACTTTCTGTGTTGTTTTGCCAAGTGCTCATGCAGCTTCAGCAGCCATGGTTTCGGAGCGTATTCGACAACGAATCGGCAATCAGTTCATAACGCATAACGGTCAAAATTTTTCAGTCACAGCCAGTGTTGGTGTTGCATCTTTGCCCGCTCATGCAAGCACCCATGACGAATTAATAGCGCGCTCCATAGAAGCTCTGGAGCACGCTAGCAGTCGTGGTGGAGATAGAGTGTTTTGCGTTTAACTCAGACGACAAAAATCTTAGGAAGAAGCGCCTGAAGCAGACGACAGATTGTTCAACTGAGTAGCCATAGAGGAATAAGCGCCGCTGACGCCTTTTTTTAATGAGCTTTGGGTAAGCCCAAAAACGCATGCGACAATAATGGCTACGAACGCGAGCATGGCTCCATATTCGGTGATCCCTTGACCACGTTTACTTCGCTTTCTGTTTTTCTTGCGCAATTTCGCGCGAAGTGACCTTACTAAGTGCATATCCACCCCCCTACTGCGTCACCAACGGTGACGTTTTCGCTTTATATAGTTACTATAGTGGGTTTTTGCTCGGTATATAACCTATACCCTTGCCATTCCGCATTTAATCGCGAATTTTGGCAAATTCTTACAGTATTTTGAGCTGTCTACAAAGCTGAATATCAGTGACATCGGCACTTTGCTTTTTGTTGGCGAACGTGGCTTCGCTCGCTTGCCGTTTGGCATCCAGTGAAAATTTGCTCCTCAAGTCTTTGGTGATTTGCTGGTATTGGCTAGGAGCAAAAAATTGCTCATACTTTTTCAACAACCAGGGGTTGGTGTTTGCCTCAGTCCAGTGCATCGTATCAACCCAAGCCTTGTCAATGAATGGCGAAAGTAAGCGATAGAGCCGTTCTGGATCGCAAGGAAGCAGCGGCGCGATTGAGGCATAGACTGCGATATTATGTTCGCGTAATTTGCGAATCAACTCCAGTCGTCTTTTCAAACTGGGGGCGTCTGGTTCGAATTCTTTTCTGACGCTTTCATCGTCAGTCGTAAAACTTACTCCCACACTCAGTTTGTTGCCAAAGGCTTTGAGTAAATCGATATCTTGCAACATTAGGTGCGATCTCGTATGCATCGTCAATTTCGCTGGCGGATATTCGATCAATTGCTGCAAGCATCGACGGCTCAAACGATATTTCAGTTCTAGATACTGATAGGGGTCTGTTGCCGAGCTAAAAAAGATGCGACTACCAAAAGCTTTTTGGCGGTCGCGATGCAGTAATTCAGGAGCATTGACCTTGACCTCCACCCATTTTCCCCATTCGCTTGGTAGATGTCTAGCGTTCGGAAATTTTGGCACATAGCAGTAAGAGCAGCCAAAAGCGCAGCCGGCGTAAGGATTGATGGTGAAATCGTAGGAGGCAGAAAGTGCTCCGAAGTTTTGAGGAGTGAGGATTGAGGTCGCAAATGTTTCTCTTAAACTGACCATGTTTCGATTGCATGAAGCCATACGTAAATATGGTAATCGATAATTATCGTTTTGTATATACCGGCATCGCTTGACCGTTGTGACACTCACCTCTGCTATTCTTTAGGCTTAGACACAGTTACAGCAGGTGCTGAGAGGCGATGAGCATGCAACTCGACTCGGATAAATCGGTTAGCGAATGGAGAGAGTTGATGAAGGCTGCTAACGCCTTTTATGCGGAGAATCGCTCTGCCCAAGCTGAGATGCAATACGTAGCCGCGCTCAGAGTGGCCGAAAAATTTTCTAGCGCTGAAGCATTGGCTGGCGAGACTGACGAAAAGCAGCATGAACTGAAGGTTTGCCTGGCTAAGAGTCTCAACAACATGGCCGCGCTTTATCATACTCAAGGTAAGTACAGCATGGCTGAGGATTTACTGCAGCGATGTCTGGAATTGAAGCGTGAGCTGCATGGTGACAGGCATATGGAAGTAGCAATCAATTTGCATAACCTTGCCGCATTGCACAGTGCAAGACGTAGATTCGATCAGGCTGAGCCACTCTACAAAGAATCCATCTCTATTCGCGAAGAATTGCTTGGCGAAATGCACGCCGATTTAGTACCAGTTTTACAGAATTATGTTTTGCTTTTGCGTCGTATGCACCGCGAAGAAGATGCAGTCGAATTCGAAGAGCGCTTAAGGCGGATAGAGTCTGCATCAGGCTGAGCTTTAAAGCGGCAAGACGTTATTTTCGAAATTTTGGCAATATAGATTTGTATTGGCCGCTAGATCGCTTTCGGCCAGTTCGCGAGCGCTGCGATTGGGAAGGTCTATGTTTGTTACTTTGCTATCGCCATTTTTTGTGTGCACACAAAGAGTTGCTGAACCAAAACCAATTGCGTATTCCACGACTGGCACAAACTTTCCATCGACCAGTAATTCAAGGCGCAGTACAAGGCTATCGCCTGTGTCGCCCAGATCCGATTGAGAGACAAGTCGACTCTTAAAAGATGTATCAGGCTCAGCCGTAATTGCTTTGTCGCCCAGCGTTGATTTCGCTTTTGGTTCTTGGACTTTATCATTGGTGATGTGGTGTACGAAATCGCTGGAGAGATCTCTTGATTTGGTGCCAAAAGCAAGCTCATGTAAGTAATCGCTCTTTTGTTCAGCTGTGGGTAAGAGCAAGTGCTGACCGCGCTGCAACCTGGCTACGGGCGCTCCATTTTTGTCTTTCTTGGTGCTCAAATTATTGAGTTCAGCGACGAGTTTCCATAGACGTGCATCTCTAATTGCAGGGTGACGTTTCGCTACGGTTACTAGCGTATCTCCAAGACGGCAAGCGTAAATAACCTGCTGGTTTGTATCGATATCTTTTCCATCAACAAACGCCAGCAACATCTTATTCTCTTGCTCCTGATAAGCAAGAAATCGCATCATATCGGCACGACTGGGCAAGTATATTTCACGTCCAGGCGTGAGAATAATTTGGCCGTATCGGTCGAATGTTAGGGTGTCAATGTTGATTTCAACTAGAAGTTGTACATAGACAACATCACCCAGTTCTCGTCTGGCGATGTCAGCTAAGGAATCGCCTCGTTTGATTTTGTAAACACGCCTGTGTTCAATTGATAATAGCTCAGCCTGTCGTTTGCCAGCTTGCCATGCGGCATCTTCGTCGCTTAATTGATTTTTTGTCTTGCCGAAGAGACGGTCAACCTCTGACAGTTCGCTGATGTTAGTCGGAGTGTTAGTGTCGGCGGTATTGCTCACACTGATGATTTCGTCTATATGTGTGTGCGGTTTATCAGTGTCGATGTTATTTTCGGTTTCAACACGCGACGATGCAACAACATAAGCGTTGGCGGTGCCGTCATCATCGGTATTCTTTTGACCTGTTGGCAGTATACTTCCATCTACTATTTCCAGATCTGGTAGGGGCATTTTCTGATCTGGATCCACTGCTGTGCCCGTCACAGTAGATTGCGTCGTTTGAGAATTCGGGTCGTTAGTTGGGCCTGCGGCGCCTCCGCCAAATCCGCCTGCACCAATAATGGTGCCAGAATTTTTTATGGTTTCTTCGTCTTCTTCTGCAGGATCTTTTTTATCACCAGTCTTGGCTGTTGTAATCTTGATCACCGGTTCGCCTGCAATGAGATCACCGATTTTTACAGCTTCACCTTTTTTCGTTCCGACTGGTTCGATTAAATCGGTCGATTTAACATCTTTGCCAGTAATTACCAGAGTTGTTTCGCCGGTCTTCTTTGTATCTGTGATTTCGGCAGGTAGTGGAATTGATATTCCTGTGAGACGTGAGTCTATGAGATTAGGCTTGCCGTCAATTGAAACAATTTTGCCATCAGAGCTGCTTGTTGCTCCCGTTCCAATGCCCACAATAACGTTTATAGATTGCGCTATCTGCGCATCACTGGTGGTGCCTAATCTTGTCCCAATTTGAGCTGCGTTGCCCGTGTGTTTTGTTTCAGAGATGGCTGTGAGACTGGTCGAACGAATGGAAATTAGGTCTTGCGTTGAAATCGGTTTGGAGTCATTGAGGCGACTATCAACTAAGCTCCCATTTGAGACTATCTGGCTCGTGCCTACTGAGATTTGATTGGTCGTCGTGATTTTGTATTCGATGGCATTAATAGCGGCTCTGTTCGTCTGAGCCTCTACGCTCGTTTCGGTGCCGAGCTGCCTTGCGATCATTGTTTTGAGAGCATCTGCAGCGAGTCCAGATGCCGTCTGTTCGCCCTGGATTTGGCGACCTAACAATTGCTTGAGGCCTTCTACTGCTAACGCAGCGATAGGAGTGTCGCTATTCTTTCCGGTTAAGCCATCTTTTGCCATAGTGGCTATGTTCTTACTTAGTTGGCTATCAGCAGCAGAGAGCTGGCTTTGTCCACTAGCACCCGGCAGAGCGAAGAATTGCTTGCCATTGTTGGCGGTGTCGGAAGTTGCGTTTGTCCCAGGATTGGCAGCCTCTCGTGCTAATCCGGAGCCTGGACGTCTAACAGTAGAAATGGGCTGGGAGGATTGTTCACTAGTAGCAGCAATGACTCCGGGACCGACGTATCTTCCGTTGAACTGTGATGCGTCGATGCTGTTTGCGGCGGCTTTAGATAAATTTTGTTGTTCCGTCGGACCGAGGGAAGCAATTACTTGAGGTTGCTGTTTTGTTTCTGTTTTGTCAGACGCTTGAGCAGTGGTCTGTAAGTCGGTCGGGACTGTACTTAATGGTTTAACAAGACTTGCGAGTTCTGCTGAAGATAACCCAGTATATGGTCGTGCATTTGCTAGTGCTGACTGGTCAGAGGCTAATGCTACGGAATCAAAGTGAATTGTGGGGGCTGACGCAAACGAGGTAAATGTTGGCGCAGTTTTTGAATCTGCGCCGATGCTATCAGTAGTGACTTTTGCAACTGCAGCGCTATCAGCGATGCGTGAAGAAGTGATGGTTGGGGTGTTATCGGCGACCAGTTTGGCGGTTGGCGTTGAAATACTTGCAAGGTCCGCTGCTGGGACCGAGTTCGACTGTGTTTTGATTATAGGGGGTGCTGTTTCAACAGCTGACGCTACGGCATCCAATTGAATTATGGGGGCTGATGCAAACGAGGTAAATGTTGGCGCAGTTTTTGAATCTGCGCCGATGCTATCAGCAGTGACTTTTGCAATTGCAGCGCTATCAGCGATGCGCGAAGAAGTGATGGTCGAGCTGTTGTCGGCGACCAGTTTGGCGGTTGGCGTTGAAATACTTGCAAGGTCCGCTGCTGGGACCGAGTTCGACTGTGTTTTGATTATAGGGGGTGCTGTTTCAACAGCTGACGCTACGGCATC
>JARLHI010000054.1 GCA_031292355.1 Candidatus Obscuribacterales bacterium | reverse complement strand
TTTTCTATAAACTGTGGGCGTGACATTCACGCGTCTGAAAAATGCGCGACGTAAAGTATCAGCATCGGCAAAACCACATGATGCAGCGACTTGCTTTGGCGTTGAGCCATTTTCAAGTAAGCACCTGGCCGCGTCGATGCGAACTATCTCGATCCACTCCGCTGGAGTAATACCAACCTCAGTACGAAACAATCGAGAAAAATGTCGTTCACTCAGCTCCATTCTGCTAGCAAGACTTGAGACGCTAAGGTCTTGCGAAAGATTTGCCGTAGCATATCTCTGCAACTCCTGTAAAGCAGAACGTCCTACCGCTTTCATATCGCCGCGCTGGCTAAATTGCAGCTGTCCTCCTGAACGCTTGAAGAACATCACCAGTTGGTTTGCCACGGATTTAGCAATGTCTTTGCCTAAATCCTCTTCGACTAGAGCAATTGCTAAATCCATCCCGGCAGTGACACCACCAGAGGTGCGAACTTTACCGTCGCGCACGTGAATAGCATCCGGTTCCACAATAACTTTCGGAAACGTCGCTTGCAGCTTATCCGCCACAGCCCAGTGAGTTGTGACGCGCTTGCCGTCAATCAATTTAGCTTTAGCCAGAACAAGGGCGCCGCTGCAGATAGAACCAAATCGTCGGGACTTTGACGCTGATGACCGCAGCCAGGCAATCAGCGGCTCACTTAAAGATTCAAAATCAACGTGAGGGCATCCTGCCACCAGCAACGTATCAATAATGCCGACAGGCATCTCGTCGAATAATCTGTCGTACACAAGGCGCACGCCAGATGAACTGACAATGGGGCCTTTTTGTGTGCTAATTACTTTTAGATCATAAACTTTTTCGCCGGCTTGAGAATTTGCTTCAGCAAACACATCCATGGCGCCGCAAACGTCAAGAAGCTGAATACCTGGAAGTGCCAAGATTGCTACAGTTTTGACCTTTGCAGAGCCCATGTCTTGATTCTCAGTATTGTGTCCGAATTTGCCTGTCTCGGGCGATTGCAGACAAGCTGTCTTACTTATATCATGAGTTCAGTAGATGACGAGGGCTCGAAGATGCAAATTGTAGACAATGTCCCAGACAGTAAACTTGCTCGTGAAATAACGGATTTGGTGCGTGAAACGGAATCGGAATTATTGTTTAATCATTCGAGCCGCGTCTATCAATTCGGTCTGATTGCGGGCGCGCAACGTGGGCTTAAGTTCGATCGTGAATTGCTGTATGCAGGAGCCATGTTTCACGATATGGGATTAACTGCTAAATACACCAGTGCAGACAAACGCTTTGAAGTTGATGGTGCAAATGTTGCGCGTGATTTTCTGCTTAGTCATCACATTGCGCCAGAAGAAGTGGAAATTGTTTGGACTTCAATTGCACTGCATACGACACCAGGTGTGCCGGAATTTATGCACCCTGTCATTGCACTTGTGACGGCTGGCGTTGAGATGGATGTTCTTGGTTTGGCCTATGACCAGTTCAGCACGCTAGACCGCGAGCGGGTGGTGAAGGCGTATCCGCGACCAACGAGCTTTAAGGAAGAAATTATTGAAGCGTTTTATCAAGGAATAAGGCACAAACCTGATACCACTTTTGGTAATGTCAAAGCTGATGTGCTCGCTGACAAAGATCCATCATTTAGGCGTGGAAACTTTTGTGAGGTAATACGCAATTCTAAATGGGTCAGCTAATGCTGAGAGAGCTACAATGATGGCTGTTTCTGCATCATGTGTTGCTTATCAGCAATTTCGCGATCAAAATATGCACCCCAAAAATTCCACGGATAATTTTTTAGGTTCCTGTATTGTGCAATAAACTTTGAATAGCTCGCGGGTACCTCGGAGTACCAATACATGCTGCCATTAATAGTGTCAGTATAATGTCCAGAGTCAAGCCAAATTTTTCGATAGAAATTAGCTGTCTGTTTTGCCGTTTCGTATTCAATTTGAACGTTTTCGGTAATATATTGGCTTCGGCTCAGTTTTAACCACTTGTTGTTGACGGCGGTAAATTGCGGATATCTACTGGCGTTGCCCAGCTCGAAGACAAGACAACTCCATAACTGCTCGCATGAGAGATAGCGTCCGTAATTATCAATCATTCTAACCCTGACGTAACCGGGGGTGTCGCCGTAAGGCAAAGTCGTCTCCGCATTATATTCAGGAGGTTTGTCTGGAAGATTCTTATCCCAGAATATTTTTTTACTCCCTGCAGCAGTGATAAAGTGTTGAGCAGCCCAATTCCATACTGCGTCCCTTTTTTTTACGAGCTGCAGCATGTTCGGACGATCTTTTATCATCGCTTCCAACTGACTTTCACCGAAACGAAATTTTGGATCGCGACGTAGCTCGTTGTATTCAGCGTCAGAAGCAGTTTTTATGGGATTTGCTATGAGGCTTTTCTGATACTTTTTTAGCGAGTTAAGGCGCTGGAGAGTGCCGATGTTTTTTGGGGCAAGACGGATCGACTGTTCTAAATCCGAAATAGACCGTTCATACTGTGCCAGTTGTTCGTAGCTCCACGCCCGATCCGCATATGCATTGGCGTCGGTAGAGTCGAGTTGAAGGGCGCGCGACCAATCATCAATTGCCAGCGACAATTTATTAAAATTAGCATAGTTCCATGCTCGAGACTGGTACAGGTCTGCCAGTAGCGCAGCACGGTCCTTTATTTCAAACTCGTTTTGGCCCCTATCTGCTCGCGCTTTTCTGCTCTCCTCAAGAGTCAAATCGATAGCGTTACCAAAGTCAATGATTGCCTTCGCAAACAAACGCAGTTCTTGGTGCATCAGCCCTATGCGAATATGCATCGAAGTTGGATAAGCAGTGATTGCTTGCTGGTATTCTTCCACAGCTTTGCTGTAATTCTTTAACTTCTCAAAAGCCAGTCCGCGACCGCAATGAGCCTTAATTGCTAATTCGGGATCTGCTTCGATAACCTGGGTAAAGTCTTTAATCGCTTCGTCAAGGTGACCATCGCTTATGTGTAGAAATGCTTCGCTTAGAAGTTGCAGAGGCCTGGTTTTTGTCGCTGTAATGGACTCTAGGATCAATCGTTTGTTTCGATAGTCAAATGTAGGGCGAAATTTAGAGAGAAACGCTGATCCAAGCTCTGTCTGAACCCCCTGGAAAATATCATCATTGGCTTGTAATATGGGAGTAGGAATAATGGTGCCCGCAATTCCTAGAGACTTTAGTCGAGCAAAATTTACGTCTGGATCTATTTTGTCACGTGTCAATTTGAGCACGTTCGGGCAGACGTGATTGAAGTTAGTACGAGTATCAATGCTGGCATTCATAACCATTCCGTTTAAGGTGATAGCGGCTCGCGGAGCATTACAAAAAAAAGTCAGCGGAACGATTTTTGACATAGGCAACTTCTTGAATTGTGAACCAGGCTCGGAAAAAATCAGTTGCTTGGTTTCGTAGTCAATCGTTAAATCAAAATTTTCGAGAAGCCGTCCGCCTAACGCTCCTACGGATCCATCCAGGTCTCGAGAGTGATAGCGCGACACCTTTACGAGGGTGCTGTCCAGGCATATTTTCCCTATTCGCACTTCAGGGAGTCGGCACACGCGATAATCATTGAGCGGACTCAAATCGATAATTGGTAAATGATCGGGAACTGAATCGGTCCAGACCAAGCAAAATGGTACACCTGTGATCAAATTGAACTGAACATTTGTATCTCCTAAGCGGACTGGAACTAGAATTGTTCCGTCGCGACCATAGTGAAATGGCACCACGACTTGTTCATTCTTTCCAAGTTGTCCTTTGAAAATGTCCGCCGTCTGTTTGTTGGCACCGTTGATTTCCATAAACAGTGCTAGAGATTTAAGCGTATGAGACAGGAGGGAGCTTTGGGTAGCAAAGAATATGCCTATGACGAGCGCACTCACTCCTACGAAGAGCACGAGCCTTATGAGATTTGATCTACCTACTTTCAATTTTTGCTTCACGCAACTAAATTAAGTCTTCAGGAAAAGCTCTTTTATCGTATCATCGCTCGGTCGGGATATCTGTCTTCGTTGGGTCTCAGTTGTGAGACAATGCACTGCTTTCGTTAAGCCGCATAACGGCCGAAATGATACTTGAAGAAGCTCCAAGTATCGATGTTGAAACAGCTAAAGCGTTAGAAGAAAAGTTTAAAAGAACAGGAGCTCGTCTTCAGACTCGTTGATCACTTTGCCGATCACTTCGTTCATTTTTGTAATGAGTGGGATTGAAAACATTGGTTGCCGATTGAGTCCCGATGTTTCCAGAAAAGCCAGGCTACTACCCCTGCTGCAATGACTAGACCCACGCCGAATTCATCTATGAAAAATTTCGTATAGCCTTTATCAATTGTAATTGGTGTGAAGAATTCTTGAACGATGGCGTTGTGGCTGCTGTGCAAGAGTACGCATGGCCACAAGCTTTTCGAGCGTAACCTGAGCCAGGCGGAAACGAAGCTAACTTCAATAACGAGGATTGTGAAACACGGAATAGCGCACCATGCAGGAGTGCCGATGTTGTAGTCTGTGCAGAGAATTGCCGGGTAATGCCAGACTGCCCAGATAATGCCCACTATGATGGAGACTTTAGCATACGAAAATGTCTTTGATAGTTGCGGTACGAGAAAACCACGCCAGCCAATTTCTTCTCCCAGTGGTTTAAGCAGACCCGGGATGAATGAAATAACCATCAGGTCGAGTAAATGTCGTGCCACTGAGAGTGCAACAGTTGCCTGTGGAAACCGGCTCAGCACATCCTTTAGATAGGCTGGATTTGGAAATCCACCTAGCCCGCTTGTCCAGATCACAGAATAGGTGACGAGCGAATAAGCAATTGGAATGAAGTAGGCCAGTAGAAGCCATTTTAAATTTCCAGGCAGCCAACCGAAGCCTTTGAGATTGCGGCGAAAAATTAAAGCTGTAACTATGCCCGCAAATCCCGGGCACCACATCAGCCAGAGTGTGCCGCCACCTGCGTAGATTGAATGCTGCTTAAGCATCGGAGCATAAAAACAGCTTGATGCGGCAACCATCAAGACGAGATACGTGATTACTTCTTTGCTTTTCATCATTCACAGCATATCGGGCGAAATTATCCTACACTATCCCGGCGCGGACAACTTTGTCTCAAAAATGCTACTGGAGCAGTGATACTACTCTGTTACTTGCTGCATAAGTAAGACATATCCATCTGCTGAACTTCACCATTGGTCGAAATCTCTCGATGGAAAACGTATTTGTCACCCATGGTATACAGTCGGCGTCTATATTTTTTACCAGACTCGTTGCCTTCAAAGCAGTAGACGTTTCCATGTCTATTGCCCTTTGCCGTGAACGTCCCCTGGCTAAGCGTGGCGTGATGCCTTCACAGGCTTTCCGTCTGAGATTTCAAAACTGACATTTTCCCATTCTCCGGCAAGGAATCGGACCAGATCGTTCGGCTCTTCAGCGCCGATTGCTGAGGTAGATCCGGCTGCGATGACTATCGCCATTAATCCGAGTCGCCAGTCCTTGGAAAATGTCATAGTGAGTGAGATCGGGTTGGTATCTCAAACCAGAAGGTCGAGCCGTGTCCTTCCTGACTATCAACACCAATGGTGCCACCATGATTGGTAACAATTGCCTTGGATATGGCTAATCCAAGTCCGGTGCCGCCGTGTGGGCGAGTGTCGACCGATTCAAGCTGATGAAATGGCACAAATAATTCGCTATGCTTGTCTAGCGGAATGCCAGGACCGTTGTCTGTTACAGCACAGCGCGTTTTTTCCTCAAAGCCTTCAACGGCAATCAAAACTGAGTCACCCGCGCTCGAGTATTTGATGGCGTTGGAGAGCATGTTTGTCATTACTTGCAAAATGCGATCGCGATCGCCAAAGAAAGTCGTTTTTTCATCGCATTCCGCGACTATGTTGATTTTTGAGGACGCCGCGATTGGTGTTATCACTTCAACTGCATCTGCTAGCAATTGTGCAGCGTTAAGTAAAGTCATTTTTAAATCGATGCGTCCAGCTTGAATTTTTCGAATATCGAGAATGTCGTTAATTAGTCTAATCAATCGCTCGACTTCAGTTCGCCCAACTGAAACAAGTTTCTTGGCCATAGGTGAAAGCTCACCGGCTAGCCCTCCTTCCATCAGACCGAAAGAACCTCTGATCGAAGTCAATGGTGTGCGTAATTCGTGCGAGACCATTGAATAAAATTCGCTCACACGTTTTTCCACTTCTTTGCGTTCGCTAATATCGCGAATGATCACTGTCAGGTGAGGGACATCGTTGATGGTGAAAACACTTATGGATGCTTCTATTGGTAAACTATCGCCGTTCTTTTTTCGCGCCTGAATCTCAAAGCGATTGCTTGAATTTTCTTCTTCCTGCGCGTTCTCAGTCATAGCATTTTCAGCCGCGCGCAATAGCATGCCTGGCATGACATCTTCTGCGCCAAGCCCAATCAGCTCGTCGTGTTCAAAGCCGAATATTTCGTGTGCGGCGTGATTCGCTGAGCTGATAGAGCCTTCGGTTAAAGTGACGATGCCATCTGGTGCACCATCAACGATGGAGCTTAAACGTAGGTCGCGTTCCGCTAATTCTTGTTGAGCGAGAAGTCGGCCTATTACTCCGCCTAGATGATTACCTAGCATTTTTGTCCATTGTCGCAAATCATCGCGATACTCACGAGGGTCTTTATGGAATAGCTCGAATGCTCCAAACATTCGATGACCGCTCCGCATAGGCACAATCAGTTGATGCCCAAGTCCCAGTCGTGCAGCGAATCTCAATCGTTCACCCGAACTGTATTCGCGATCAGTATGGTCGGCGAAAATCTCGTCTTTGGCGATGCAACTTTCGAGCAGATTTTTTGACTCGGTGTCGATCTTCATTTTATACAGTTCGACTTGTTCGCCAAAATGAAACTTTAACTGCAGTTCGCCATTTGGTGCAACCAACCAGAGACCACCATCTGTCCAGTCGATACTACTGGCGATGGCCTGACATACAGTCTTGAACGACGCGAAATCATGCACGCCATTTAGAGCCGTTGAAAGATCGTATTGCGTGCGTAAAATCTGTTCTGTGATTTTTCTGTCAGTGACATCGCGAATAGAGCCGCACATTCGTACGACATGTCCGTCTGCGTTCCATTGAGCCTGACCAAGACAACTTATCCAGCGGTAATGCCCGCTCTGGTTTTTGAAGCGAAACTCTACGTTATAGGGTGTTTTATCTTTGAAATGGTTGATGAGCGCTGTGCGATTCATTTCTCTGTCTTCGGGATGAATGCGCTCCATCCATTGAAAAAAGTCATCGCCTATTTCATCATCCTTGAAGCCGACGATTTCTTTGCATCGCGCTGAAACAAACGGTTTTTTGCCATCCATGTGCAGATCCCACAGACCGTCCTTGGAACCCTGATAGGCAAGATAGAAGCGCTCTTCTGCCTCCATCAGCGAAAGATCCATGTTGATCAACTTGTGAGGAGCTTGCCCCAGCCTTTCAATGCGCTCGGTGACATCATGAGAGATTACAATGACGCCGATAATGTCTTCGTTGCTATCACGCCAGGGGTATTTATCGGTAGAAACCCAGATTTTGCCTTCCGATTTGGTCGAGAGTACTTCGATGATGCCAAGTTTGGGTTGCCCCGTTTCCATTACTTCGAGATCGTGCTTGAAGTAGCCCACTGCCTCATCAGGATAGAGTTCATAGGAAGAGCGTCCTTCCATCTCTTCGGGTGTTACGCCGAAAATCTCAGACCCTTTCTTGCTGACAAAGACGACGTTGTTCTGGCGATCTTTGACCCACAAAAAGATGGGCAGGTCGCGAATGAGTTGCTGGATGTTGAAACTCCAGTCCGGTTGACGGAAGTTTTGCTTCTTGATTGTCTTTTGGGCTTCGCTCAGCTCTTCCTTAAGCTTTGTAATTTCGGCACGGAGCTTAAGCATTTCTGCTTGAGTCTCGGCGGACAGATTGTTTTGTGAATCACGCAGGACCAACCGTAGTTACCTGTTACGAAAATGTGTCAGATACTGGGTCTCCGGGATTTCTCACTGGAGCCGGCCTCTCTGCCGGGATGGCAACTAGGCTGCTGGGAAAGTGGGGGCGCCAACTGTATATACCCGCAATTGCATGGCAGTGCTCACTAGTTGGTAACTTGCAGCACTTCTATACGAAGATGACTGAAGTCATCAGTAAAATTGTACCTGCTATGATCTGCTGATAAATACGCTTTTTAAGGTTTGTCTTTTTTTCCGGGGCTAAGGGCGATGAAATTCGGCAATTTCGAAATAGAACTAATTCGTGAAAGTAGCTTTAGGCTTGACGGTGGCGCCATGTTTGGTGTGGTGCCCAAAACTTTGTGGTCAAAAGTTTCGCCCGCTGACGAGCAAAACCGCGTTTTTCTCAGCTGCAACTTGCTTCTAATCGACACCGGGCGGGAGAAAGTGCTCGTCGAAACCGGCATGGGAGACCGCTGGACCGACAAAGAGAGAGAGCGCTATGGTCTAGACACTCATGTGGATTTTTCTCGTGCGCTGGCTGAAGTTGGGTTAACCAACGCTCAAATTGATGTCGTCATTATTTCGCATCTGCATTTTGATCATGCTGGCGGCGCTACTCGTTTTGTTGATGGGAAGCTTGTGCCTACCTTTGCGAATGCTCGTTATTACGCGCAAAAGGGCGAGTATGAGTTTTCGCAAAAGGCTAATGCCCGTGCACGCGCCAGTTATCGTCCTGATGACTACGAGCCGTTGATTGCAAATGGTCAGATGATTTTGCTAGATGGCGATACTGAAGTTGTACCAGGCGTCTTTGCCAAGCTGACTGGCGGACACACCAGCCACCATCAAATTGTCTATTTTGAATCGGCTGGCGAAAAAGGTGTTTTCTTTGCCGACTTGATGCCGACAAAGTGTCATGTCACACCACCCTGGGTGATGGGCTATGACCACTTTCCGCTGGCCAGTTGCGATGTGAAATCTGAGTGGTTAGCGGTGGCTTCGGCCGAGCAATGGTTGGTCGTGTTTGACCACGAAGCAGGCGTTCCCTGGGGGCACATTACAACAACAGATAAAGGCAAGTTCGACTTTATTCCATTGCCAGAAGATAGTTTGTTGCATAAGCAAAAGGCATTGCTCTAACTACAGCGACACTGACTGAACTCTAGATTCAGGCGGCGTCTGCAGGCGTATAAAAATGAATTTTGAAGTGTTGAGCCTAATTTGTTAAAACAGCGCGATATCTAACTTCGTTGGCACGTACTTTTTTGATTGCGGCATTGACTGTATCCATCTTCATTTGTTCGGTCATGACATTGATTTTGTTGCGATGAGCAAATTCGACTGTTTCTCGAATCATTGATGGACTGCCAATCCAGCTGCCGCAAACGGTGCGCTGACCAAATACCAGTGGAGCTGCTGGAACAGTGATTTCTTTGGAGTTCAAGCCAATCAGGCACAATTGTCCTTTTGGTTTGAGTGCCTGGAAGAATGCGTTCCAATCTAAATCAACGGATGCTGTCGACATGATGAAGTCGAAATAGTTCGTGTGCTTATCGAGTTTAGGTTCTTTTGAAAGTGAGATGAAGTGCGATGCTCCAAGAGCTGCTGCTTCTTTAGCTTTGTTGTCGGAAGAAGAAATTGCAGTTACTTCACAACCCATCGCAGCTAAAAATTGGATAGCGATATGGCCAAGTCCGCCGATCCCAACAACTGCTGTTCTCATGTTTGGCTTGATGCCGTAGTAACGTAGCGGTTGATAGACAGTAACTCCACCGCACATTAAGGGTGCTGCTTGCTCTGAGGACATCCCTTCTGGAATTGCAATCGCAAAATGTTCGTTGACAACAAATGAATCACCATAGCCACCATATTGGGTGACACATGTCGATTCCATTTTTGCGCAAAGATTTTCATCGCCGACTGAACAAAATTCGCACACACCGCAAGAACCCGATTGCCAGCCCACACCAACTCTATCGCCAACCTTGAAACGCTTTGCCGACGCGCCAACTTTAGTTACAGTGCCAACAATTTCGTGACCTGGTACAAAGGGATACTTAGTAATACCAAGCGCATTGTCGACCAAATGAATGTCGCTATGACAGATACCGCAATGACTGATTTTGATTTCGATGTCATTCGAACCAACATCTTTCAAATCGTATTCCAGCTTGGATAGTTGCCCTTTGGCTTCGTTTGCGGCATAGGCGTGGACTTTCATCTGTGGCTCCTTTTATGTGCTGGTGCTTTCTCACCCAGAATCAACAATCATAGCAATTACCTTGCTTTCAACTCCTCCTAGAAACCTCACTATTGCGAAGTTTGGTTGTTAATGTCTGTCTATTTATTTCTCTATTATCGTTTTTTCTTTCTGGCACTGCTCTTGGTGCCTAAGTTCGCCTTGTTCGATGTTGTAGCAGTTTTTTTTTGACTAACGCTGTAAGTGCTTTCGGAGGTTCTGTATTTTGGGGGAACGGATTCAAGCGACTCGCATACCAGTATAGAAGAGTCTTTTACGAGGGTGGAGTAATCAAATGGTGTTATTTCATTTTCTAGCGTTTTACCAATTTGTCGCTCTACTAATTTAACTTCATAATGCTGCTGCATGTTCAACCACATTTGAATTGAATTCCCAAAAAACAGGCTTAGCCGTTTAGCCATCACTGTGCTAATTGCTCTCTGTCCTCGCACGATTTCAGACACTGCCGTTGGGCTTACATGGAGCGCTCTCGCGAGAGCATTCATGCTCAGTCCGCAGGGCTCCATATACTCGTGTAAAAGCAAGTCTCCTGGCGTTATCAATGGAAGTTCATCGCCTTCTCGGTACTGTTTAACCATAATGCTTAGTCACCTCAACCTGGCTCGCGCCCATGCCATCACCATTCCATACAAAGCAGACTCTCCACTGAATATTGATTCAAATTGAATGTTGACCGGACCTGTCACCCTTTAACTCTTCCAATCTATTGCCTGGAGTGTTTCGCAAATCGCTCAGCTTTTCGGCGGTGTCAATAATGCCCAATTTCATTCGACCGGCGGATATGATTTGGTCAATAGCTTTGACATAGCTGTCGTTAAACAGCGCCTCAGTGTTAGCATCAGCAAAAGACGTAATCATTTGCTATGCTATAACGCTTAACGTTATGCGTCAACCGATAAAAATTTGGTGGGCTTATTCCTGAGTTTTTGCAAACACGTTATGCAGCTGTCCGCAAGCAGCATCGATATCGGTGCCGCGCTCGAGGCGAATAGTTACTGTCTTTCCTGAACGCTCGGCAATCAGTTTGAATTTGTTCTGCGCATCGCGCGAAGGACGTTGATATTGAACGACACCTTCTAGATTTTCTACAGGATTGAATGGTATTAAATTGATGTTGCAGTGCAAATCCTTGAGCATATCGGCCAGGGCCTTTGCTTGTTCGGGAAAATCGGTGACGCCTGCAAGCAGCACGTATTCAATTGTTATTCGCCGATTGGTGGCATCGTAGTAATCGTGTAGTGCATCCATCAACTCGGAAATAGGCCACTTTGTTGTGATTGGCACAATCTCTTCGCGTGTTTGAGTGTCTGGTGCGTGCAACGAAAGTGCAAGCGTGACGGGCAAATTTTCTTGCGCCAGACGTTTGATACCAGGCACCACCCCTGATGTCGAAACGGTTAAGTGGCGAGCGCCTATTCCGACTGATTCGTTCATTGTATAAATCGATTCAATTACGTTTTCGACGTTGAGCAGCGGCTCTCCCTGTCCCATGTAAACGACGTTTGAGATGCGTTTGCCCGATTCGCGCTGAATGCACATCACTTGGTCGATGATTTCCTGGCTGGTTAGATTACGTTTGAATCCCAGGTAACCAGTCGCGCAAAACGTACAACCCACCGCACATCCCACTTGACTGGACACACAGGCAGAAAGGGAATCGCGGTCTTGAAAGACCATGAGGACGCTTTCGACAATTTTTCCGTCGGGTAGTTTAAATAGATACTTTCGTGTTCCGTCTCGACTGACTTGAAGATGAGCAATTTCCAATAAGGGAATTTTAGCTACGCTTTTCAGTTTTTCTCTAAGTTCAAATGAGAGATCAGACATCTCATCAAAAGTTTCAGCGTATTTGGCATAGATCCAGCTGTGAATCTGCTTGGCGCGGAATTTCGGTAAACCCATCTCCACGACGAATTTTTCCAATTCTGGAAAAGTCAGTCCCGATAGGGCCTGCAACGGCTTTGCAGCATTCGTGTCCGAGGGCGTTTCTTCGACTGTTTTCATCTTCGCTATCACTCATTTATCAATTTTTGACTGCCTGTTATTGATGGGGACTGATTTCCCAGCAGTCTCAATGAGGTAAGTCTTGGGCGCTAAATCACGCAGAATTAACGCTAGGAATTAAATGATAGCAACGTTGGCTGACTTACTGTCAACCTTCGCCTCAAGTGTTGCAGATTGAGGCGACTCAAATTAACGCCCTCCCCGCCAAGTTTGCGGGTTTTCTGAAAAGTCTTGTTAAGAAACCATTAGGGCGTTTGGGCTCAAGCCTCATCCTATCGGGGCTGTCAGCTATTTGCATGATAAAATGAGGGGCTATCGTCCAATTCTGTGTGCGTGGGCAACAGCGGACCCGCACAGCAGTGGCGATCATCAGGAGAATTAGAATTAGATGTCAGATCGGCTTCGCAACTTCATTAAGACTTTATTCGGTGATACGAATGAGAAACGACTCAAGTTCCTCGACGAATATGTCATACGCGCTAATTCTTTCGAGTCTGAGATAGAGAAATTATCAGATGACGATTTGCGCGCTAAGACGGCAAATTTCAAGCAGATGATTGAAAACGCTGTTAAAAGCGAACCCAATATCAAGCTAATAGCTGATGATGTGCCCAAAATGCCCGGTCAAGTGCGAACCACTCATGATCGCATCACCAATGAATTGCTCGATCAACTTTTGCCGGAAGCTTTTGCGATTGTTCGAGAAGGCGGTAAGCGTGCGCTTGGTATGCGCCACTTCGATGTACAGTTTGTCGGCGGTGCTGCTTTGCACTTTAACAAGATTGCTGAAATGCGCACAGGTGAGGGTAAAACCCTTGTTGCCACTTTGCCGGCCTACCTTAATGCACTTGCTGGACGCGGTGTGCATGTAGTCACGGTTAACGATTATCTGGCTCGCAGAGACTCTGAGTGGATGGGACAGCTTTATCGCTTCCTGGGATTGACTACAGGACTCGTTTATTCGCATCAACCAGAATACGAAAAATACGAAGCTTATCGCGCTGATATCTCCTATGGTACCAACCACGAATTTGGCTTCGATTATCTGCGCGATAATATGCGCAAGTCGTTAGATGAGCTCGTACAGCGTCCTTACTGGTTTTCAATCGTGGACGAAGTCGACAATATTTTGATCGACGAAGCTCGTACTCCGCTAATTATTTCCGGTTTTCCCACTGAATCGTTTACTGAACTCTACGTGCGTATGGCGCAAATTGCTCCATTGCTCGAAAAGGGCAAAGATAAAGACGACGAAGATTGCGATTACTGGGTCGATGAAAAAGGCAAAAACGTCTTGCTCACCGAACGCGGCATCATGAAGGGCGAGAAGCTACTCAATCAGCCTGATTTGTATGATGTCACTTACAACTATGCGCATCATCTGGTGCAAGCCTTGCGCGCTAAAGAGCTGTATAAAAACGATACAGACTATGTCATTCGACCCACCGAAGAAGGTAAGCCAGAAGTCACCATCGTTGATGAATTCACTGGTCGTATGATGGTTGGCAGACGCTGGAGCGACGGTTTACACCAGGCGATCGAAGCTAAAGAAGGCGTACCGATTCAAGAAGAAACTCTCACTTACGCTTCAATTACCTATCAAAACTTGTTCCGTCTTTATCCAAAACTGGGTGGTATGACCGGTACGGCTATGACTGAAGCGGCTGAATTCCAGAAGATTTACAACCTGGATGTGGTCGCTATTCCAACCAATCGTCCAGGTATCAGAAAAGACGAGTCGGACGTTATCTACAAAACCGAAAAGCAAAAGTTCTTTTCTGTCGCTGAAGAAATCGTCGAGATGCATGAGTCTGGTCGACCGGTCCTTGTTGGTACAACCAGCATTGATAAGTCTGAAGTGATTGACACTCTTTTGAGCAAGCCGCAATTCATGACTGAATACATGATGGGCAAAATGAACAAGGCGATTGCTTTGATCACTGCTAAAAATGTCAGCGGTGAACCAATTGACGCCTTGAAAAAGATTTTCGAGCGCCCTGGCATGCTTGATGTGTCGGCATTGGAAGACGTTTGTAAGCGCATAGAAAACGATTACAAAAAACAAGAAGAGCTGATTGAACGTTGTTACTCCATTTTACGCACCGCTAAAGTCGTGGCCGAAATTCGTAAAGGTTTAGGACACGAAGTCCTCAACGCCAAACATCACGAAAGAGAAGCGATGATCGTCGCTCAGGCTGGACGAAAAGGTGCAATCACAGTCGCTACTAACATGGCTGGTCGTGGAACCGACATTTTGCTTGGTGGTAACGCTGAATATCTTGCAAAAGATAAGCTGCTTCAAGCTGGTGTTGATCTCGAAGATCCAACTTACGAAGAGCAGGTCAAAACTCTCACCAAAGAGTTTAAAGTTCAAACAGAAGCTGAGCGCGATGAAGTGCAGAAGCTCGGCGGTTTGCATATCATCGGTACCGAGCGTCACGAAGCAAGACGTATCGACAACCAGCTTCGAGGACGTGCTGCTCGTCAGGGCGACCCTGGTACCACTCGATTCTTTCTTTCGCTAGAAGATACGTTGATGCGTATTTTCGGTGGCGAGAAAATTTCCAAGCTGATGGATTTCATCAATGCCGATGAAGAAATGCCAATTGAATCTGGCATGGTTTCTAAGTCTATTGAAAATGCGCAACGCAAAGTAGAAGCGCACCACTTCGATATGCGTAAGCATGTTCTTGAATATGATGACGTTCTCAATACTCAACGAGAAGTGATTTATCGCGAAAGACGACGTATTCTCGAGCGTGCAGACTTGAAGGCAAATATGGGTGATTTGCTCGAAGAGCATCTCGATATCATCCTTGGCACACACATCGATCCATCAAGTCCACCAGAAGCTTGGGAAGAAACAGAGTTGCCTCTGGTGCTCACGACTTTGCAAAACGATATTCCCTTGCTCGCCGACATCAAGGCTGACGAGCTGAAGGGGCTCTCTTATGAAGATCTCCATGAGAAACTACTCGCTGCTGTGAAACTCGCCTACGAAGTGCGTGAACAGCATGTAGGTACCGAAACGATGCGTGCTTTCGAGCGCGAAGTGTTGTTACGCACAATCGACAGTAAATGGATCGATTATTTGCACAACATCGATATTTTGCGTGAAGGCATCCACTTGCGTGGCTACGGTCAACGCGATCCGCTGCAAGAGTACAAACGCGAAGCATTCGATATGTTCAATCAGCTTTTGCGCAGCGTACAAGAAGAAGCCATTCAACTCTTGTTCCATGCGCAAGTGCAGATAATGGGACAAGGCGAAGGAGACGAGATGATGATGCCAGTAGATTTTAAAGATCTGCCCGCAGAACTGCAAATGCTCTTCCAGGACGAATCAGGTATGCAAGTCATTGATTCTTTGGACCCTGCAGAAATCACTGAATTGTTCAATGGCGAGGCTGAAGTTGCTCCAGGTGCAAATGGCACGAATGGACATGGTAACGGCGGCGCGTCAGTTGAGCCCACAACTGATGAAGTGGTTGCTCAAACTGGAGAGCCAAGTGAAACTCCTGCAGAAGCTACGCAAAAATATATAGATAACCTCGGCCGTGTCGACAAATAGTCGAAGATCTGAGGAATCTGGACTGTTGAAATACTGGTGATCGCATTGAAGGGGACTGGCTCAAGCTTAAAGCTCAATCTGGTGTCCTTCGATACCAGCTCCTCTTCTGTTCATCTTGCTTTGCTCAGAGGCGAGCAAGTGGTTGCCAGTGAAATTCAAGAGACTAATTTGATCGCATCTGGCACGTCCCGCCAGGAAGCTGCCAATTTATTGATTCCTTCTATTGACCGTCTTGTGCGCGAACAACAGTGGCAAAAGAAGGACATTGACGGCATCGTTGTCGGTAGTGGTCCCGGTAGTTTCACAGGTATTCGTACCAGTATTGTCACTGCTCGAGCGCTTGCTCAAGCTTTGCTTGTGCCACTTCTGCCGGTATCTTTGCTTCAATGCTATTTTGCTCAACTGGAAGGTGAAGCTGTTGTCGTTCTTCAGGCCGCAGTCGGCTTTTATTTCGTCGCCCACAGCCTGGATTCAGACCCTGAATCGACCACTTCGCACTTCTATTTTAATGAGCAAGAATTGAAAGATTTCCTTTTGTCTCATCCCCATGCTTTTCACTACGGCAATGCCGAGGCGGTAGCTGCATTGCAGAAAGCAGGCGTTAACCTGCTTTCGTTGCCTCAGCTGGAGAACGTGGCTGTTGCCCAGGGGTTGATCGGCGTAAAGCAATTGCAAAATAAGCTAGCCGACTGTGATGACTCTGCGATACGCTCAATTTTGTATGAGCAATTCAGTTATGAAAAAGTGGTGCCTACATATTTGCGCAACCCCTCGGTGACAGTCAAGAAAGTTACTGCCTGAAATGATCCAAAACAACGAGTCTCACGAGCTACCTCACGCGCTTCCATTTGTCGAAATTCGACCGATGCGACTCGAACATTTGGCTGAAGTGATGGAAATCGAGCCCGTTGCATTTGGCAGCCATCATTGGTCGCATCAGTCTTTTGTCAACGAATTGAATAATTCGCTTGGCTGTTATTTCGTTGCGTACGAAAGAGGCACGCAGAGGTTGATTGGCTACTCTGGTTTTTGGCTGATTGGCGAAGAGGCTCATATTACGACGCTTGCAGTACATCCCGAATGGCGCAGATTGAATATTGGCGAACGCCTGCTAATACACGATATTAATCAGGCTTACAAAGTCGGCGCCAACTGGCTAACGCTGGAAGTGAGAGCGTCGAATGAGAAAGCGCAAATGCTTTATTTTAAATACGGTTTCAAAAGCCTTGGTGTGAGACGGAATTATTACCAGGACAACGACGAAGACGCCTATGTTCTGTGGACCGAAAATATTCGCACGCCTGAGTTCAAAAAGCAGTTTCAAGAACGAGTGGATGCTTTGCAACAATTGTTGGGGGCCAATCAGTCAGATTTCGAAAATTCGGAAAAACCCGTTGCTTCTCATACTCCGCTTCTCGATGAACAGCATTCGAATGCCGAAAACTCGGATTCGGCTCAATCCTAGGTCTGTATATAGCCTGATTAAAGATTGCATATCCAGTGTCGTATATTCCGTACTGCAGCGGGGTTAACTGCGATTCTAATGAGTGCTAAGGTCTTGACGAGAGGATCATAAGAGACCGACAATACAGTCGATGCTTTATCGGGCGTCGCTTGGCATTGGTCTCAGGGTTCAAAATGCGCTTAGTTGTAGCCGCTAATATTTCACGGGTGAAGCGGAAATCATTCGCTGGGCAAGCCGTGCTTGTGTTGCTCGGCTTGCTTTTGATGTTTCTCGCCTCTTTCATGGCTGTTGATGTACCTGCTGGTACTGGGCACAACCTGCTGAATGCTGGCCGGCACTCGATTGTTACGGTCATTGAGAAGTTGCCGCCATTGTGGCAAGACAAAATCAATCATTTAGCGCCCACTCTGTTACAGGAGACCAAGCCTATCCGCCACGTTCTTTACGTGCCGCAAGTGCCTGTTGCTGTTTTTCTTGGATACGTTTTGGGGGCCCAGACTGCCGCCATATCCATTGGCCTTTTCTTGCTACTTGGTCTCATTGGGCCATCGATGGGCATAAATCCACTGGCTGGAGGCGGCGGTTTTGATTATTACAGTCAGCCCGGTTTTGGCTATCTCCTCGGCATGATTGCTTGCGCTTACATCGTCGGTTTGGTTACAGAGGATCGCCGTTCCAGTATTTCTCAAGTTCTGGCTCTTGTTGCAGGCGTCGTCACAGTTCATATAATCGGGCTGGTTTATATGATTAGTTCATGTCTGATGTTCTCCTTGATTGAAGGCGTTAAAAACGGTCCGTTGTGGCTGCCCTGGGTCTTTGAAGAGGCGAGAAATCTTACCTGGTTTCAGATTGCCTACGACAGTATTTTGGGATTTGTTCTTATTGGTATCGGTTTTCCTTTCAGGTACCTTGTAAATATGCTGACGGCGCCCGACCTCGCGCTAAAATCGAGAAGCGACAAAATCGTTCAGCAGCATATGGAAGAGCTGTTGAACTGAGTGCGCAGGTGCACACGCGCTTGAAACCGGTTAAACAGTAGAAGGGACAAATGTTTAAAAACCGTGCCGACGATGCTGGTCATCTCGATCATTCTCTAGATCTCGTCAAAAATCTGGTGCATGGCGAAGACGAAAAGCGAATTCCGACCTGGCCTTTTTTACTCGGCGGATTCGCGTTGACAGCCCTTGGTGTTTTTCTATATGCGAATAAAGTCGAGCCGCGTCGCTTTTCTCTTGAGACAATCCCTGTCACATTGCGAGGCGCATCGTCATCCGGTAACAAATTGCGAATTTTGCATTTGTCTGATTTGCATTTGTGCGATCCCGAGTCGCATAAGCTCGATTTTCTACAACAAGTTACAAGTGAAGAGTACGATCTCATCTTTTTTACTGGTGACATCTTCGAAAACTATTCTGGCATTCAATATGCCAATCGACTGATCGCCCGCGCGCCGCGCCTGGGTACTTATGCGGTGCTCGGTAACCACGACTATTACGACTACACTTGGTTTCATAAGACAATTGGCAAACTGTGGCGTCGTCATCGTCATCCAGCGAAATTCAGAGATGTGACACCAATGGTAGAGGCACTAGAGAAGTTTGATATTCAGGTTTTGCGCAATGCGAAAGCATCATTTCTGCCTCAAGCCCTTTCCATTATCGGTATTGATTATCCGGGCATATCGCCAGGTCGATTGAAGGACATTGCCCGTTCTGTGCCAGCCGAGCATCTTATTCTCGCCCTATTTCACATGCCGCGTCGTTTGGACGATATCAAAGACGCTGGTATCCATATGGCTTTTGGTGGGCATACCCATGGTGGTCAAATTCGAGTGCCAGGTTTTGGTGCTCTCGTCACCGATTCTGAGTTGAAGCGCAGCGAAGCTTCAGGACTCGTGCGTCGTGACGATACTCTCTTTCACATATCGAGAGGTCTAGGAGCCGATCCGCGCTCAAACATTAGGCTTTTTTGTCCGCCTGCTGCGACCGTCATCGAGTTGACTTATTAAATGTGGTCGGTTCTTTGGGCTCATAAGATTCCTGGGATCCCGGAATCGCCGTTCTGATTTGGCGAAAAACGGAGGCCAGATCGTCTCGTTGCAATTTGATGGGAAAGCAATTAAGAACATTGAGATTGTCTTGTAAAACTCCAGTGATTGAGCCCGATTCGGCTTGTCCGTGGAAGCTTACGACAGAAGCGCCTGCAGGTCTATAAGCATCTGTGAAAGACCAATCAACATTTTCGCCGACATTTTTTTCAGCAGTGACGCAGTGCATTGGATGCGTGTGAGGAATGGTTAGGTCGGCGAATATTTGCCCGTCACGATGTTCAATTGAAAGCCTAACCACTCCAAGACGGCCGACTCTGCCCGTGTACTCACCGCGAATGTCATTGACGATGCGACTGATTGAAAGGGCGATGAAGCCAGAAATCGCAAGCAAGCCAATCGTATTTGAACTAAGCCAGAGTTTGTGTTTCCGCGAGCGATCCAGTCCTTGTTCTAGACTGGAGACGTTTTCGCGTGATTTTCCAGGAGCTTTGCGAGATCCAGTCATAATCGCCTTCGAGTCATGGTACTAAATCTGGTGTCATGTGATAGAGCTGTCGAATGGTCGCCGCATCTGAGGCAGAAATCGCTCCATGCCCATAGAATACACTCATCAGGTCATTCGGGTTGCTGCTGTGTCCTTCAATCCCCAGGGCATGCCCAAATTCGTGGGCGGCAGAGGCCCGCATTTTGTCGGGCGGCATTGGATTACCCTGACCATCGACTGTTCGCAAAATCGTCACTACCGGTCGAAACTGTATTGGTTGATTGGCTCTGATGGCAGCTAGAGGAAAGCTGCGCTTGGCGGTGTAACCTCTGATGTCCTTCGCGAATAAACCCATGCCCAGCTTGTTAACGAAGTGGTTTGTCCAAAAAACGTAAATGTCGGCGTCACCCGGATCGTTGGTCAATACGAACGAAAAAATTCCTTCTTTTTCAAAAGGTTTCCATGAATTGATCCCGGTGATAGCTGCTTGCTTCAAATCAGGGGTAAAACCAATAGCTTGGGGCAGGCTTTGCAAGCGTTCAGGTTGTCCGATGACCTGGGCAACGACGTCTGGCCAGTGGTCGCGATTGTCTACATTCATGGCCGAGGCGCCCAGCTGTTCGTCGATAATACTATCGAGACTAGTGCCATCGGCGATATAGACCTTTAACGGCATTTGTTCGTTCAGCCAGCGAATTACCCCATACTGAGTGCGAAATTCTGGATAAACGCCTGCTTTCAGTTGGGCTGGCTGATTGGAGCGCTGAGCAGGAGCCGAACGTCTGACTGCTGGTGTGCCATAACTCGTACGAAACTGGGCAAGAGCCGCTGTTGGGGCAGAAAACAGGCTGAGGATAACGAGACAAAGCGGAAAATATTGGGCTCTCTCAGTTCGCATTTAGCTTCTCTCCGGGGTCTAGCTATTGTAACCTTTAGAGTTTCAGCTAAGCAATTTCAACGAAGGATGGTTGAAAGGTCGGGCCAAACAAGGGCACTCGACATCCCTTTAGCGGATGTGAGCAGGCAATTGAGGCCGCCCTTATGTCCTGGCGCAAGATGAGGTGGTGATACTGCCAGTGGTGTGCTGTGTCGTGACCTGTTGCTATTTATTCAGTGATTTTGTCCAGGAAGCACGTGCTGTCGATTCTAATTTCGGCGATCGTATCGTCAAGAAAACGGCAAATCTTTTTGCGTAGTGAGTCGTTCAGGCGCTTCAAATGCTTGGTCTTACACATAAACACGCAATTTGTAGATTCGTCATAGTCGACGGCTGCGTAAAGCTCTGGATGCTTAGAAAGGAGTTGTTCAATTTCAATAATGCCGCAACTGCAGAAAATGGTGCTTACTCGACTTTCATCGGCGACTGTGATGGTGCCGTCTTCTGCAATTTCAATTTCCACCTTTAGTCCGGGCAGAACTCTGTCGATAGTCAGTTCATCACCTTGAGAGAATGTGCTGTAGCTGCCGGATATAACAAGATCTGCGGTGGCGCTGTGCTCTTTTTTCTCAGCTATTCTGTCGATGTCTTCATTTGAATAGCCGAGCAATTCGCGATTCAAAAATCCAACGTATTCAAAGCCTTCAATCGGCCGCAAGCAGTTAAGAATACGCAAAATCGCGTCTGAAGTATTGACCGAGTTGTCGGTCAATTGCTGTTTTACTCGCTCGAGGTCGGCAATTAATTCTTGCATTGTATTTTCTGCGGCGGGTGCAAAGGATTCTAGTAGTAAAAGGAGACCGTGTCTAATTAAAAATGGACTGATAGTGCAAACCGTGGGAATTGCTCGGGAGAGCAACTCATGAAGGTAATGCCCAACCGTTTGTAGCCGGTAACGCGCATTCCCTTTATCAATTTTAAGATTGGCAATTGCTCTCAGTTAGTTGAGGCACACAGCGTCAGGCAGGCTTTTAGGGTTTCCTTAACCTGGGGGATGAAATTGTGATCACAGCCTGTGACTGACTGGCGGAACATGCTTGCCTCTTCCTTTGAGGGAAGGCTGTACTGAAAAGTGGTCCGGTATTGCTGCTCCCAGGATTCAACATAAGTAATAGCCATTTTTTTGACTTCAGATTGATTTGAGGTCGCCGCTTGCAGCAAATGAGAGATTCTTTGCCATTTAGGCAGGCTGTTGAATAGTCGCACCGCATGTAATTTGACGTGCTTTATTTCGGTCTGTTCGAAAATTTCAAAGAGGGTGGCGCCATCTACCGGCTCAGGTAGCTCGCTAATAATGATTGAGGCCGCTCGCGAAAGTCCAATGGATGGCTGATTGAGCATATCTAGAAAAATATCGTCGTGCCCCGAGGGTTCGAGTTTCCCCAAAGACATCATGGCAAATCGCCGCACGCCACTTTGAGGGTGTTTGATGTATTCCAGCAAAATAGGCACATCTTCTTCGCTGCCTACCTCGCCAAGCCCAGCTAAAATGCTCGAAATGATTTTGACACTGGGTTTGCTCTGTAATTTGTCGAGATAAAACTGGCGAACATCAAAAGTGCCGCCGCCTTTAATTAGCTTATAGCGCGCGAACTCTCTTACCAATGGGCTGCGGTCAAGCAGACCTTTTTCGAGATTTTTTTGATCTGACGGGCTATCAATTCGGCACAACGTCTCGAGTGCGTTCCGTCTAATTGAAGGTGCTGTGTCTCTCCCTAAACGCAGCATCAACTCAATATGTTCAGCCTTAGAAAGATCTTGTGCGAAATCGAAAATCAGCAGTCTGTTGCTTACGTCTGTTTCTCCCAAAACTGCTTCGATAACCTGTCTTGAGTTTTCGCGCGTTCTTTCGAGTTTGTCTTCGGCGTTTGCATCTGATGCAAGAAGCTCAGCGCGAATCACCTTTAACAATTTCAGGCACATGCGTCTCGTTTCCCAGCTTGACGCCGTCAGTCCTTTTAGCAATAAGGGTCCATTTTCTGGTGCTTTGAGCGTTGCGTGAATTTGTTCAAAAACATTTGCAGCGATGGCCTCTGGTGCGCTGCCTCTTTTTTTCTTGGACAGTAACTCAATCAACAAAAGATTATCAATAAAGTGATGCAGGTAGTCTTTGTTAAAGCGTGCCTCTAGAGCCGTTTTGACGCGCGCTGCAATAGGAGCTACCCAATCAGTCAGGCGGATTAGCAAAAATGGAAATTCAACTCCACTTTGTTGTGCATTGAGATATTTGACTGCCGCTTCGCGCACAAAACCATTGTGATGAAACGAACTCATCGCGACAAGGCGCGGGTGGCTGTCGAAGAAATGGGCGAGACGATCGAATTTCATGGCATTCCACTGACTAAGATGCGCTGAAAAGTTCCACTCCCCGCCACGAAGTCTGTCTTGCAACTGCAATAAGTGCACTGAAGAAATTGCTTGCGCCTGTCCTTCTACAATTGAGGCCGCGGTCTCGGCGATAATTTTCTGAGGTGAAAGAGTAAATGGTAAAAGGTAAGGGATGCTTGCAAACGGATGTTCTGCAGCTAGTGATTGCAACAATTCAAGAGATGAGGCAAGTTGTTCTGGCTGCAAATCATTGATGGTGCCATTTTTTGCCACCAGTAAATCTTGCAGTGCTTCAATTATTTTGCGCGCTCTTGGTGTTGGTTGTTTCATCTAAGCGCTCCATTCTGGTCTTTGTGCATCCAGAGCCGATGACTGTCTGGGTGACTTACTCACTTTCTGTAATAGATAGCTTACTGGGATTTCTCGGGCAAATTTTGCGCTGCACCGATACCGGTGCAAAAGTTTTGCCGAACTTTTTTGTTAAGACTCGTAACGCGCTATTCTCAGGCGAACTGATGGAAATTGTCATTCCATGAGGTTCTTGAATCGTTTGCGAAGTTAAGGGCTTGTAAGCTCTGACTTAGCAAACAAAATGAAAGATTAAGACCGGCTCTTCATGGCTGAACTTGGGGTACAAATATGTTGTTGAATCGATTACGCATTTACTGCGCAGCGATGCAACTAGATCGCAGGATCTCCAGTACTGAGGGGCACAAGGGATTGAGCCCGTTGGGGCAGCACCAACTCTGCGAACAATATCAAAAGCCCGGCCTGCTGGTCGGGCTTTTTGCTTTGGTGGCGACCTTCTCTTGACAGCATTTGTCGTTGTCTTCAAGGTTATTTGCCGTTGTAACATTGTCTTCTAGATGATCTGTGATGTGCCAAAGGGCAAACAAGCGAGTGAGGCGGGATTTTAATGAGCACAAAAACAAAAGCAAGAGCAGTACTTTTAGCTGCTGGCCAAGGCAAGCGGATGAAGTCGGCGAAGCCGAAAGTCCTGCACGAGGTTTTAGGCCGCAGCATTTTGTCACGTGTCTTAACCGCCGTTGATGCCCTGGATGTCGAGCACGTGCACGTGATCATCGGTCATGGCTCTGATCAAGTGCGAGACTTTCTTGAACTCAATCGACCAAAGACACCTTATTCGGTGCACCTGCAAGAGCCCCAACTGGGAACCGGACACGCTCTGCAGCAACTGTTGCCAGCGCTTGAAGGTTTTTCCGGAACTTTGCTTGTGACGGTTGCAGACACTCCGCTCTTAACTGGCGAAACTCTAGGCAGCTTGCTCAATACCCACCGCGAGCAAGGTGCCGCGGTGACATTGTTGAGTGCTGTCGTTGACGACGCTAAAAGTTATGGGCGGGTTTATCGTGATGACGAGGGCAACGTTGCAGGCATCGTGGAAGACAAAGACGCAAGCCCCGAACAAAAATTACTGCGAGAGATAAACACGGCGATTTATTGTTTTGCGTGGCCAGAAATTCGAGATGGTCTAACGTCTTTGACCAATAACAACAATCAAAACGAATATTATTTGACGGACGTTTTATCCTGGGCTTATCAGGGCGGTTTGAAGACGGCAGCAGTAGTTGCCGATGACTGGCGTGAAGTGGCTGGTATCAATTCGCGCCTGGAATTAGCTGAAGCAAATCGTTTGATGCGCGACATCAACGTCAAGAGGCTTGCGCTTGAATCTGGCGTGACTATTGTAGACCCAGCAACCACCTGGGTCGGACCCGAAGTGTCCATCGGTCAAGACACGACAATAATGCCTGGCTGTATTTTGTTTGGTGATATTACAATTGGTGCCAATTGTTTTATCGGACCCAATACCGTCACTCATGGTCCGGTTGTAATTGGCGATGGCACATCTGTGATTAATTCTTATGTTGCTAATTCTCAAATTGGCAGTCATTGCAAAGTCGGTCCTTTTGCTCATTTGCGCGACGGCAATGTCGTTGGCGATGGGGTTCGCCTGGGCAATTTTGTCGAAATCAAAAACTCGACAATTGCAAACAAAACCAATGTTTCGCATCTAAGCTACGTGGGCGATGCTGATTTGGGCTCTGGCTCAAATTTAGGAGCTGGAACCATAATTGCCAATTACGATCATTTGACCAAGAAAAAGTCCCGCACCACAATTGGTGACAATGTGGCTACCGGTAGTAATTCGGTGTTAATCGCACCAATTGTTATTGGTGATGGTGCTGTTGTTGCTGCAAGCACCGCCGCCACCAAGGATGTGCCTGCCGGAGCCCTAGCTGTAGGACGAGCCAAACAAGTTAATCTGGATAATTGGGCTGATAATAAACGCAAACAGAAATCGACCAGCCTTACTTAAGCTCAGAGCTTTAAGTTAGTCGAATTCAGGCATGATGTCGTGATTGGGGTCGAGCTTGGAGACGTAATCCAGGCGATTTCGCTCGGCTTCAGCGAAACTCGACGATTCAATTGTTATGTATTTGACCAGGTTCAAAGGAATCAGGTGTTTGGAGTAGCCGCGCGAACTGGGCTTTTCCACTTCGCCAAAAGACTCCATCTCTAAATAGTCGTGCCCGATTCTTAAAACGCGACCGGTAATGGTAGTGGCGTCGGCAAAATGTAAACGCACCCAGGAACGGGTGTCGCAGAGTCTTTCTAAGCGTAGTTTCAAATTCATAATCTGAATCTCTTAAATCTTGGAATGACCTTTATAAGACCCATCTTAGCATTGCTCGGGTATTATCAAGATGCATGTCTTGATATTACCCAATGGTGATCTATCAGGCTTTGAGTTTTCCATAACCTTTCATATTTGGTTATCTTTGGCGCTTTAGCTAAGTAATCAAGTATTGCGCTTTTCTGCAGTAGTTATAGACTGGCTTGCAGATAGATTCTCCGCTGCCATCTGTCTGAAACCATTGATATAGCAGGGATATAGAGATTATGCCCTGTCGTGAAACTAAACGGATCTAAGCGGTGTCCTTCAGTCCATACATATGTGTAATTGTCTGCATTTATTCACTTCAAAAAACTAGAAATCGAGGACCGAATGCACGAGGAAAATCTGCCAGCGAATTTGCTCAAGAGAATTGAGGAGCTTCGCACCCGTGAGCAGAGCTATTTGGAGGACGAACTTTACTCAACTGAAGCTCTCACCAATAAAACCTATCGTGAGAAGTTGGAAAGTATGTTCAGTCTTGATCCACTAGGTCCATTGCCTCCTCGGCAATAAGATTGATTCCGTACATCGTCAGATTGCTATCGACGTGATCGAAAATATCGGTGTACGGTGCAATTAAATTGGCATATCCGCCTGTTGCAATGACTGTACAGTCACTGTTTAACTTTTGGCGTACTGCTTTGACCCAGTTTTCAATAATGCCTACATGACCCAGAAAGCACCCACTGGCGATGGCACCAGCTGTGTTATTGGCCAGTGGTGTAATCTCATGATCTGTTGTGTCGAACTGCAAATTAGGCAGTTGCGCTGTCGTCTCGTGCAATGCGGCATAAGTTCTGCCAAGCCCCAGCGTAATGAGACCTCCGAGAAATTCACCTGATTGGGCTACGGCCGTTAAAGTGGTGGCAGTTCCGAGGTCCAGCACGATTGCTGCCTCAGACGGCACATGTATCTTTAAGGCGGCGACCACATTGGCGATGCGATCGACGCCCAGAGTGTCATAAACTCCGGTGATGATATTTTGGTTGTCGGTTTTTATTTGACGCGCCTGCACTTTGTGATTTTTGAAATATTCAAGCATGTGGCGCGTGGCGATAGGCACCACCGAGCAGATAGCAATTTCTTGAGCGCGCATAGCTGATGCTCGCTGCACAATATCAGCGGCTGCTTTGTCGGCGTTCGATGAAATATGGTGCGTCAGATCAATCAGCTGACTATCAACGAAAATGCCGCAGGTGATGCGGGAGTTACCGATGTTGACTGCGACTCTGGTTGTCATAGGGCGCCCCGAAAAATCAAATTATAGTGCACTATTGCCTTTCTCTTTGGCTAGGAAGCTTTTGAGCCCGTTGAGCAAGGCCTGCGCCGCATCTTGTTGACCCTTCTCGGAAATCAAGACGGCGTATTCGTCGGGGTTGATCATGAAACCGACCTCTGAGAGCACCGCTTGCATACCGGACGGTCTGGTTAGGGCAAGATTTTGGAAGCGACTGCCGATGTCTGGAAAGTGCAGCTTCTGCACGAGTCCATTTTTGAGAGCTTTTCCTAATTCAGTTGATTGTGGATGGTACCAATAGGTTGATGAACCATGTTCTTTAAGAGGATCTCTGCCATCTGGCAGCGAGTTGTTGTGAATAGACAGGAGCAAGTCAACATTATTTTGATCGGCTATTTTCACGCGATCATCTAGGGAGACCTCAGTATCTGTAGTTCTGGTCATGATCACTTGGGCGCCCTGCGCTTCGAGCAAGTCCCGAAATTTAAGCGATATCGCCAGATTAATTGGCGCCTCGTAGATGCCAGAGCAGCCAACGGCCCCTTTCTCTTTTGCGCCGCCGTGCCCTGGGTCAACGCAAATTTTCAATCCCTGCAGTGGTTTTGTGCCGGTGAGGGCAACATCTGGCGCCTTTCTGATATGCAGCCGTAATTCATCGCCGTCATAATCGACCTTATATCCCCACTGTCTTTGCCCTTTGAGTGCGACTGTAATTTCGTAATTGTTGTCGCCTTTTTGCGCAAAGGAGACGCCGTCAATAAGCTTGGTGTCTTCAGGAGTGTCGCTGACCCAATCGGTGTTGGCTGTGACGCCGAAAATGTGCAGCTTGAGTTGATTGGGCGTGAGGTTTTGTTCAACTTGATAGGCCAGGCGTTGATTCAAAGGAACCGAAATATATTCGCCATTGCCCTCGCTTTTAATATTTATAGTGCGCGCCTGAGCAAATGGTGGAGGCCCTGAGCCTGCTTGAGCTTTTTGAGATTGAGCGTCGGTTTCAAAATTCAAATCTTTGCGATCGATCCAGACGTGTTTGTTGTTGGCGTATAAGCAGCTGATTTGATCGCCTATCCAGCCATCGACGAGTAATCTTATATCTGAGACCAATGGAGTTGTGCGCGACGCATTGGGACCGAGCCTGACGATCGTGGCGTCATGCGCGGTTTCGGCGATCATTGGCTGTTCGACAGTGGTTACACTTTGGGGCAGTTCCTTTTCGATCGTTTTATCGCCGTGTGTTAAAACAATTTTTGGTTTCTGCTCGCTCCAGAGATCTTCTGCGGTGATTTTGTAGTAACCGAAATATTGGTCGCGCCTTGCATGAGGATGTCTTTGAAAGACCTGACCGTAAGCGGCGTCCATGCCAGTATTGACTTTTAAATCGCTTTTGCCGTGTTGTGTTGAGGCAGCACTTGCAGCAGCTTTGATGATTTTTGCTGCCTGTAATGTCCGTAGAATGATTTTGCGTTTGCCAATTAAAACCGATACCTGAGAATCAGGCGTAGCCGACACTGAGAATTCAACGATTTCACCGATGCGCACGCCTCTGTTTTCAGCTGGTGTGAAACTTTCGGTTTTGATGCGAATATCTGAATCGGCAATGACTGGCGCATCCACTTCTCGGAATATTTTCATCTTACGTGTGGCGCTAGCTTCGCCTTGATCATTTTTGGCTTCAAGGTCAAAATTGTTTTCACCAGGTTTAAGAGCGACTACATGAGCGAAAAAGCCTTGAGCATTGAGTTTCACTGGATTCCCATTGATAAAAAGTAAATCACTAGTATGGCAGGCGCCGACAATAAAAGTGGTTGCAGCTGGAATGCGATTGTTAGGGCCGGGATAGACAACTTTTATTGGGTTGGTGTCGACGACGGCAGTAGGTTCGCTAGCACGGCCAAATGGATTTTGGTTGGGAGTGTTTGTTTGAGCAAGAAGCTGATTATCACTAGCGGTGTGATAATTCTGTGTTTCATAGGACGAACTGCAAGATGCAGTTAGAAAAAACAGCGATGTTGCCAGCAAAAGTCGATTAGTGAGCAACTGTGGTGCCCTCTTTCGGTGCCACCAACTTGGTGTCATTGAGACGCCAGTTGAAATCTGGTGCATAAGTTGAAAGCGCCTGAATGTCTGTCAAAACGGCCGCTTTGCTGGAAGGCAAGAACTTGTTTGCCCATTCGTGCGGCCCACCGGCTGAATCGAAAAGTCCTTCGTGCCATTTGAAAAATGGAGTGAGAATCAAAGTTTTTCTGTCTCTTTTATACTGAGCATTTTCAGGGTTGTTAACAAAATTGCTCGCAGCCTGAGCTGCGTCCGCTTCAAGAGTTTTTGGCACGATGGCATGATCAAGTAGCGGTGGGAAGCCCTGCGCTCCGCCATTGGTGAGGAAAAGATCTTCAGGTTTTCCAGCGATCGCTGGAATCAAATGCCCTTTGAAAATATCTTGCAAAGACAGCTCTGTCGCACCAATTAGAAACTTGGTCGTGTTAAAAGCTCGCGGGCTCTTGCGGCTCATGATCGAATCGGTGGGATACAAGTCTGTGACTGCCTTGAGCACAAGCAGATTGTATGTGTTGATCCAGAAACAGGTTTGTTCTTGTGCTGATTCCAGCTGATCTGGGCTGATCTTGCTTAATTCATTGACTGCGGCGTTCAGCTCTTTGTTTAATTCCGGGTCGGCTTTAAGAGCTTCATAGTTAACTGCATGTTCGGACACGACCTTCTTGAGGATGTCGTTGTAGCCAGTAAAGTGGTAAACCAGAGGATGTTCGACCTTCAAAAATAGGGACCGCACAATGTCACCAGAGTGGCTGACGAGATTGAATAAAATCATCAAGAAGCCGAAAGTGAGCACCACGAGCGGTATCATTGAGTTAAGCGTTTTTATTTGTTTCATTTCTGGCAAGACATTGATAGCCCGAAGTGGCGGCAGTTTAAGCGATTTTACGCTCATTCTAACTTCAATTTGCGTGGAGTGCTAAGAGAAAGCTGGATCAATCCAAGAACTTCGATTTAATGTCATGCCAAGAGACTGGGCGACAGATTTAAATTAACGTGCCCCGGCAGCTGTTCTGCCGAAAGCAAAAAAAGGCCCCGCTGCCGATTTGGGCACTTGGGGCTGCTTGATTTCCGGTAACTGACAATAAAGCTTGTCGACCAGACCGAACTGTGAAAAAAATGGTGGAGCGTACCGGATTCGAACCGGTGACCTCTTCAATGCCATTGAAGCGCGCTACCAACTGCGCTAACGCCCCTTACCCGTGTCTAGTTTTTATACCATAAATCTCACAGGCTGTCGGCCTGATGGCTGCCTTACTCGGTTTATATAATCGAAATTTGAAAGCCAAGGGGTGCTAGGACCGCTCGATGTTGCTACTCGATATGACTTCTCGATATTACTTAATGAATCTGAGCATTGCTCTTGGACGGCGTAATAACCACGGCTGTTGCTTCGTCCATGCTGAGAACGTTGGGATCGCTTTCAGCGGGCAGATTGCTTGAAACAGTGCCAATTTCGCGAGTCGGTAGAGCGACGGGCGTGGTGGCCACGATGTTTTCGTCGTCTCTGAAGTGATTGAGCGGATTAGCCGACACTTCAACCATTGTTTTGCTGTCAGAGCCTGGAAGTTTGCGAGTGAAATTCAGACCTGTCTTGCTTTCGACCAGTTGCTTGATTTTCTCTTTCGCCCACTGTCCCTTGCTTTTCAGGTTAAGGAAGAAGTACTTGTCTGGCGGCCATAAAAATGACGTTTCAAAATAACACCAGATTGTGCAGTTCTGACAAAAAGCCCAAGAGCCTTCTTTTTTACGTTTATCCTGAACGTGCATGCTGTGCCACATCTCGTCGAGATTGGAGCGACCGTTTTCGTGTTGAATTTTCAACTGTTCGTCATGCATGTGATAGCAGGGAAGGAGCAGATGGTCATCAGGCGAGACCACAACCACAGAGCTGATTGCTCGGCATCGTGGTTTGGATATTTGATTGCCACCATCTAAATAAAACTGCAAGAAAGCCCAGTTAACGCAAACGTTGTCGTATTCAGCCAAACGTTTGATCTCTTTGATACCCTCGGCTGCAAGCAGCTCGTTTTCGCAAAAATCGAATACTGGTCCAAGTAACACGACGACGCCAAGCTCTTGGGCCAGGCGGATTACTTTTTCCATGCCACCGATTGATTCTGGTGTGGCAGTGGCAATTATCGATGGTTGTTCGCCGAGGCTTTTCGCCAGTTTGATTGCGGCAATTACTTTTTCGTAGCCGTCGATGCCGCGTTCTTTGGCGTATTCGGACGAATCTGTGGTGGACAGCGAGAATTTCAGATCATCTACCAGACCAGCGATTTCTTTAGCCATGCGCGGATATAAAGTGCCAGTATTAGCAATACTGGTGAAGAATCCCATCTCTTTTGCTGCTTTCAGTACTTGCGGCAAATGCTTGTAAATGAGCGGTTCGCCGCCCGTAAAGTCGACGACTTTGACGCCCAATCTTTTTAAAGCGGCGAGATTCTCGATAATTGTTTCTGGCGACGTTTCTTTAATGCGAATATTTTCCGGCTTAATCGGAATGTCGCAGTAAGTGCAACGTGAGTTGCATTTATAAGTCAGGTAGTAATTGGCCATTACTGGAGGCAACGGTTATCTCCTTTTCGTGAGACTTGAGAAACGAATTGCACAGCTGAGAAACTGCCGAACCCGCTACAGTATAGATGTATAACTTCCCCTTGAGATTAGCGTGTCAACGTTTATGCGACATCCAGATTTGTTAACAGCCGAAAACTCACTGCTGCTCATTATTGATGTGCAAGAGAAGTTTCGCGAGCATATTCACAATTTTCAAGAGACAATGCATAACATTGTTGTGATGGCGAAGGGGGCAAAACTGCTGGATGTGCCGGTATTTGTGACTGAACAGTACCCCCACGGACTCGGCAAGACGGTTAAAGAAATAGCTGAGGTTGTGGAGCTTGCCCAAGAGTTTGAAAAAACTGCCTTTAGTTGTTGTCAGGATTCTAATTTCAATGAAGCCTTGAAAAAGGCAAGCAAACAACAAATTGTCGTTTGCGGCATCGAAGCTCATGTTTGTGTCAGTCAAACAGTTTTGGATTTGCTGCACATGGGCTATCGCGTGCATGTTGTCGTCGATGCGGTGTCCAGTCGTAGTCTGGAAAATAAAAATAGAGGATTGCAGAAAATGCAGACTGCCGGCGCTTTGATGACGACTGTGGAAATGTCGCTTCTGGAACTTGTAGGAGATTCAGCAAAGCCAGTTTTTAAGGGCGTTCAGCGTCTGATTAAATAAACTCTCGCTCACCTGATTTTGCCGGCGTCCAATAACAAAACGATATCGGTTGTTTGTGCGCAATGACCAGAGTTGAGCGCTAACGCATATGTCTAAAAATGGCGTAGTCAAGCGGTTTCGCGCAGTTTAACTCGTGGAACAAAGTAATCACGGAGCGGTCTTAATCTACACAGGTTGTGAATCGCTGCTGCAATTTATATCTGTGTCGTTTCCAATCGCAAGCAGAGGTGCGTATGTACAAACTATGCGAACGTTGTCATTTTCATGTGCCAGCAAAAAATGCACTTTGCAATGTGTGCGGAAGCAAGTCTTTTAGCGACATCAGCACTGTAGCTGGACACACCAACATTGATCAAAAGATCGCGGCAATAGCTGCTTCATCCAAGACAGTGTCAACTGATGTACAGGTTCAACTCGGCGCTTTGGGTACACGTATCGGTTCAGCCGTCGCCGACTATGGTCGCGATCTTCTCGAATGTGGTGTCAAAGTCAAAAGTGCCGCGATCAAAATGAAGAATTTGCTGGCAATGCCTGTTGCAACTGAAACTGAGTCTCCATCAGCGTCTGTCAGTCACGATGATCTGTTGAGCTTTCACAAGAATATTAATTTCGGTCGACGGGCAAAAGGCGCTCAAAGCGCTCAGGCACTGCTCGAATCGCCCTCAAACTCTTTTAGAGAGATACCTGAACCGATGAATGACATGCAGCCTTTTACACCAATGATTGTCAAACCGCTTGATCCAGACGAATTTGAAAACGCTCTCAAAGCTGATGTGGAAACCCTTAAGCACAATCTTGATGAATTGAAAGAATGGTTCGAAAACTATGGCAAAGCCGATACATTGTTGCGAGCACAGGCTTCGCAACTTCAATTCTCTGATAGAGAACGGCACGCTGCCTAGTTCGTAGATATCCAGAATATCGCCAAGGGACTGCTTTGATACTGAAGCGGTCTCTTTTTATTTAGCCAGGACGCCAGCCATAATCAATGCTACTGCTTCACTTTTATGCTGCTCGACCATCTCTGGACTTAGCATCTGACTGCCTGGCCAGAGGTGTTTGAGATTTTCATGCGAGCAAAAATAGAATGCCGATAGTCCAATCAAATTAACGGCAGTGTGCAAAGGATCCAGCTGTCGGAAAACACCAGACTTGATACCACTCTCGAGTATGCTCGCAAGCGCCTGATACATACTGATAATGCCGATCTGCTTGTAATATTTACCTTTATTCTGCATCGCTTCGTGGAACATGATGCCTGAAATATTAGGATTGTGCTGAGCATTCGAGAGAAAATGCTCGAAATAAGCAGCAAGCGCATCGGCAGGACATTTGCACTCTTGCACAACCTGTTCGACTTCTTTAATCCGATCTGAAAATGCACGCTCGAGCACAGCTTGATAAAGCGCTTCTTTACTGGTGAAGTAGTAGTAAATCATCGCTTTCGTAACGCCTGTGCGGGCAGCAATGGCATCAGTGCGAGCACCGGATAGTCCGAATTTGGCGAATTCTTCTTCGGCGGCATCGAGAATGGCCGTTCTGGTGAGTTCGGCGTCCCTTGTTTGAGACTGACGAGTTGTAACTTTTGTAGAACCAGGTGTCGTTTTTGCTACCACTGAAATTGCCTTTGCGCGGCTGACTGATACAGGTATAGCAATCTTTCAGGAGGATAGTCAACGAATATTGGGCTCCAATTGACAATCTTTAGAGAAGATGACTATACTAACCGTTTGGTTAGTTATTATTGGTTAATCTCCGCTCTGGCTAGTTTTGTCTAACCGGGATGGAGCTTGATACCAGGTATGGTGCACTTGTGGTCACACTTATTGTCTTTTTATCTGGGCGCAATCAATGACTCTGTCTGCATCTGCCCTTTTTAGGTTTTGCTCCAAATGTCACAATTGCTTTTCGGTAATTATCGTTTTAAATGACTGCTGTATGCTTAAACCATGATTTTCAGTTCGAGCGCGCAGGCGCTCTGTAGTCAAGCAATCCGGAAACAATGTTCGTGCCCCACGTGAATAAGTTAGTGAACAACATCAAGTCCAACCAGCTCCTCTTGCAGCTTAAGGCAGTTCCCTGCGCAAAAGGGAACCCTGTTGCACTGCTGCTGGCGTTGACCGTTTCCCTGACAACATTGCAGCCGATTTTCGCCGCTGACTCCAGCTCAACGTCGGGTAATGAGGCGCCTGCCGCATTGTCGCTGGAGGATTCCGCTGGTCCTATTTACAAACCATCTATGGTTGATCCGACCAATCATTTAGATCCCAATTCCTCTTGGGACTATGCATTGGGCTCAACGAATTCTGGCGGTTCAAAAAGGCCGACGACTGCAAAGGCAGCCGCCAATAAAGTCAAAGTGGCAGCCGCAAACGTCGTCAGTGGCAAAACCAGAACCATCGCTCAAACTAGTGGCGCTCCTGTTCCGATAGGTACAAGTCCTGCCCAAAATGCCACCACCGCAAGTCCAGCGGACGCGCCAACTAATTATTATGGTGAATCCCAAGCTGTAGTACAGTCTGCGCCCGACGCCACGAATCAACCATTAAACTCTGCTCCTGCAATCAATTCAGCCGATCGTCCTTTCGCTACGCCTCCTACAGCTGGAGGACTGCCCGCAGATATCGATGCATTGCCAGATCCTAACAAACCAAGTTCCGGTCAGATTTTTACCCCGCCAAATTTGTCGCCGACCACCGCCCAGCGAGATAAAAAGGTCATCGACCAGCAGTCGCAAGAATCAGAAGAACAATATTTGCAGGGCGAAGCCATCCAACTGTCTTTGCCACGTCCTAATCAATTGATGTCGCTGGGCGGCACCCTGCCCCCGATTCGGTTAGAAGCTAATTACACTCAACCGATATCGCTTAAAGATTCGCTTCTTTATTCGCTCGATAACAATTTGTCCATTCGGATTGCAAACGCTAATAAATCGGTGCAAAAATCCTTGGCGATTGGGCAATTTGGTGGATTTCTGCCAAACGCAATTATGAACTTTCAGCATCAGTTGCTGTCAGGAGCTACCGTTATTGGCGGTATCATTCCGACATCTTTCCATACACCCAACACCTCTGCTCAAGCCGGTTTTCAGTGGTTTGGCTTTCAGGGTGGCTCGGTTCTATTTGGATCTCTGTCGCAATTGCATCAATTCCGCGCGGCGCGTGAGCAGCTGCATGGCACCATTAATGATACTTTGCTCGCTATCACGAGAGCCTATTACAATCTCGTGCAGAACCAGGCTCTGTTGCAAATTCAAACTCGTGCCGTGGAAGTTTCAAGAGCTCAAGTGGTCCTCAACCAGCAATTAGAATCAGCAGGAACTGGCACCAAATTCCAAGTTTTGCAATCGGATACTCAGCTTGCTCGAGATGAGCAGAATTTGCTCGGGCAAGAAGTGGCCTTGAGAAATTCAGCAATTGATCTTGCCACCACTTTGAACTTGAATCAGGCTGTCAACTTTTTATCAGTGGAAAAAGAAATTCGCAAAGTGAGATTGCTCGATCCCAATCTCGACATCAATATGCTTATTTCGATGGCTATCATCAATCGCCCTGAATTGAAGCAGTATGAGCATTTGCGCACAGCTGCTCGACGCAGCATTCAAATTGCTGCAGCTCCTTTGTATCCGCAAATGCAGTTTTATGGCAGTGTTAACGGTAACGGTGCGACTCTTTCCAAAGACCTGGTTGAATCAGCTCCCAGTTTTACAACCGTAGCTGTTGATGCGCCATCTGCTTCTTCGACGATTGTTAATCCAACGACTAAATACACAAATGCAGCGACTACGCTCACGCCAGCTGGTTATGGCAGTAACAACACTCCATTAGTTGCGGCTGCAGAGAAACTCAATCAGCCCACTTTGACAAATCGTCAAATGAAGACCTCTTATATAATTGGCTTGCGCGTAGACTGGAACTATCCAGGACTTGGCGTACCAACAGCTGCTAACGTTTGGGCGGCAAAGGCTCTTGCCAGGCAAGCATTGCTCAACTCCAACCAACAATTGCTCAATGTTCTGCAGCAAGTGCGTGAATCATATTTGCTCAGTCAAACGGCAGAGCGCGAAATTGAAGTAACAACAAAAGCAGTAATTTCGGCTCAGGAAGAATTGCGCTTGTCTCGAGTACGTCTGGCCAACGGTGTTGGTACAAATATCGACGTTATTAATTCACAGCGAGATTTCACGACTGCTCTCGTCAATAAAGCGCAGGCGATTATTCAATTCAATATTGCCCAGGCGCAACTGCTACATGATACCGGTTTGATTACCGTAGACACGCTCACTTCCGGTCGCCTGGTCAAGCCTTAAAGACCCTTTAAAGCAAGCCGTAGAGCCATTAGGGAATAAAATAGAATTTGTTAGGCAACTTCGTGCAGTGGGCTGAGTGTCCGCCTGCGAGATCCGAAAATTGATCGCCAATATTTTCGGCGATGGTAAATCCCATTGCTTCAATCGATTTTCTAACTTCGGTTTTATAGTCTTCGGCAGGAATACTTTGACCGTTAGCTCGTAGATAGAGACCGTCGTAAGCGATGCCCTGTTCGGTCAAATTGACTATTGTATGCAAACGGTTTTTCTCATAGCGTCCGGTGATGAGAAAAATGCTGAAACCATTTTTTCGTGCCCAGGCGACGAAATCGCTTGTGCGTCTTAGTTTTGGTGCCTTTGACGTGTTAACCCACTCCCAGAAAGCTTCGGAGTCGATTTTGTCGTGGTCTTTGAGCATTGGCTCGTTATTCAAAAGAGTTTCGTCTATGTCTGAGACGACTGCCAGTCTCGCTTTGGGATGTTCTTGCTTGAATTTGATGCAGAACTTCTTGGCGTCCGCTATCGCTTTGTCGAATTCCCGGGCGTATTCGGGCGAATGATAAAACTGTTCGCCAGTGTTTCGTCCCATTCCCTCTGGAGCTGGACTCGGCACTTTGACAGTGTCGCAATTGCAAGAAGCAAGGACTGACTGGGCGCCAACCAAAATGGCTGTGAGAGCGAGAAAGGCTGCCTTGAACTTTTTATTTGCCTGACATATTGACGCCGCGACCGGCTGCGTAAGTGGCGCTTCCAGCGATGCACCGCTCTTTGCGAGTGGATTTGCGAGCTTCAATGGTGCGCATTGCTTCCGGTTCATTGGATGGTGTTCCCTCATAGATTCCCCAGTAGGTCGAACCGACAAGTTTTTTCTTGCCTTTCTCCTCGGGCAAGAATCTATAAGGTTCAGCTACTAAAAGCAAGATGCCGATTCCGCAAATGGCGCCAACTACATAAAAGGCGATGTCCATAATTTTTTCAATCTCTTCATCGGGTGCCTGGATTGCCTGGGCTTTTAGAGCCCCTAATCAAGGAGTCTGACTTCGACCTGTGACCTACCTGCCGTTCTGCTCTTTTTAGTGCTTTATGCTGCAGGCATGACTAGGGTGTATAAGGTAGATCTGTTTTCAAGTGATGTCTATGGTATTTTCCTCATACTGAAACACAATGAGTTATTTGCTCGCCTAATTGAGTGCTAGAGCCTGAGTTAGACGACAAAAAAGGTGCCCGCGAAGGCACCTTGAAAATGGGAACGAAAAGACGACTAATGTCTTGCTTCTGGGAGCTTAGACCTTCATCAGAGCAGCCAGGTCTAAATAAAGACCTGCCAGTTGTGAGGCAACTACCGCTGTCGAAGGATTTTCCTCCGAGTATTTTGTGAATTCTTGGGCCTTGGTTTCGAAAATGCCTTGGAGTCTGGAGTTGAAATTATGAATGTAGTCGTTCATGAGAATTCTTTCTAGTTGCTGGGTAGTTTTAATCGCTTGCTCGAGCAGGACAGGACTTGCTGTTTTCGCGTTCGTTAATTCTGTCTCAAATGCTCGATAAGCTCAATAGGCGAAAGGTCGAATTTTCACATTTTCTTCAATTTTCTTGAGTTTTTATATATCTCTTAGGATGTATTTGGGCTTGATCTATCAATCTGATATCACTCTGGTATTAATCCGATCAGGTGGCCAACAGATAATTTATCGGCAAAAAAAGGACACGGCCGAACCGCGTCCTTCTTTAGTGCTGATAGATTCAGCGCTCGAGCGTTAACTCGAACACTAAGATTTAGCGCTTTTTGCTTTTTGCTTTGGCGGCCTTTTTAGCAACTGGTTTAGCGGCTTTCTTAGCTGCTGGTTTAGCTGCTGATTTGGTGGCTTTTGCTACTTTAGCGACGCCTGCGAAGCTTTTTTGCTTGGCGCGACCATCAACTACGTCCTTCAATTCCTGACCGGCGCGGAAAGCTGGTACTTTGCTGGCAGCGATTTTCAAAGGAGCCAGAGTTCTTGGGTTGCGACCAGTTCTAGCCTGGCGTGTGCGTCTTTCGAACGTTCCGAAACCAACCAATGTGACTTTGTCGCCTTTGCTCAAAGCACCAGTGACGGTATGAATGATGCATTGCAAGGTGCTTCCTACTTCGGTCTTAGGCAATCCGGTCATTTGAGCGATCTCAGCGATCAATTCAGCTCTATTCATCGTGTTTCCTCCTAGTTATAAGGCAATTACCAATTCCACAGCGGGATGTTAGCACCGCCCTCTTTTTTGTACAAGATGGAGACTGGCTCAACAGGCGCATCTCCGCCTTTATGATCTTGAGAAATAGATAGAATAAACGGATCGAATAGACATGCGATGTATTTGCATCAGGTGCTTAATCAGCCGGATTTGACTGAATTTGCTTGAAATCTGCAAATTATTTTTCGCCTGAGCAATTCCAATTTTCTTCAACTTTATAGGGCAGAAGGGCTTGAATTCTCTCAACGGCTCGAAAGTGAGGAATGCATATGGGATGGAGGGAAGGCTTATATAATGGAGAGACGATGACTCAATCACGTATCGCTCATCACCCTACTTTGCGGCAATTGCTCAATTCAGAGACGATGGCCGAGGCGCGCATTGCTTATGGCGAAGAATTTTTAGACAGAGCCGTGGTGCAGGTCGTGGGTACTCTCAAGCCGGTGCCGCGTTCTGGAAGTTTGATTGTTGCCCACATCGAAAATTTGAGCCACGAAGATGTGGCTGCCCTCAAAGATATGGCTGGTTTGATTGTCATTCGCAACGCTGCCGATGACAGTGGTTATACGTCTGGTGAATCTTCTGCAAATAAAATTGCCCATGATAGCCCTGTGCCACCAGTACAATCAGTCGAGCTTTCTGTCAAAGCGGGTCTTGGCAAGGGGCGCGCCTCCAGGTCGAAGGCTCCGCTGGATGCTTCGTCTTCGCCCTTGGCGGACCAAAAATCCTCGCTTGCTGCATTCTCACCGGGAGTGCCCAATGATGTTGCTCTTGCCGTTGATATTTGGCTCGGGCGATTGGTCGAAAGTTGTGCTGCAGTTGAATTGCCTTTGATTGTGGTGCCTGGATTTGGCGAAGTTGGTCAAATTGCCGACGACATTAGAATGGCATTTTTGAAAGAGCTCAAGCTTGCCAACGCGCGACTGCATGCCAGTTTGATGGCAATTTGTCTTGATGAAGGACTGGAAAGTCTAGTCGAAGAAGTCAGTATCGCTCTTGGTAGGCCCGTTGCAGTCGAAGGAGCCGACTTTAAGGTGCTTGCCTCCTGCAATATGGGTGCAACACCGCAAAGCCAACAACACTCGGTCAGTATCGAGGCCGCTGAAACTTTAAGACGCAAACGCTTGCAAAGCAGTAAGCACTCGGTTGAGTACACGATGACTGCTATTCGAGCTGGACGTCGCTTGATGCTACCGGTGGTGATAGGCGATGTCGTTTGTGGTTTTATCTCGGCGATGTATCGCCAGAATGATGATATCGACGCTATCTCGGAATACTTGCAAGCAGCTGCTCTGGCTGTGATGGTGGAGTTCAGTCAAAGACGTAAAGATGGTTCTGTTTTTACGGTTACCCAAAAGAGTCTTTTGAAAGATCTGCTTTCTGGTCGCAGCCTCTCAGCTTCCGATCAAGAACGACTGGAACGGCACTTCGGCTTTGATTTGGCTGACGGTTTGCTTGTTTTTGCTGTTGAAATTATCAGGCGATCAATATCAACGCCTGCAACCGTATCCGGTGCTGCAGTCCCTGTAGTCGTTCCATCCCTTTTGAACTGGCCAGACGATACTTTTATTACCACTGAAGTGGAAGGCACGAGAATATTCGTGGTGCCTCATTATGTCAAAGACAATCGACCGCTCTCAGCCGAAGCTGAAAGCCTGCTCCACAAAATTCAACAATTTCTGGGAACAGATGCAGAAACGGCTCGCGTGCAAATTGGCGCTTCGCGTCTTGCTGAAACCATTCTTGATTTACCGGAAGCGTACCGCGAGGCCAGACAAGCCCTGGTCATTGCCTCTATGGTGCATGGCGAACAGGGCTTCATTCAGGCTTATGGAGATTTAGGCGTCCGCCGGCTTCTTTATTTGATGATCGATCATCCTGAATTGATTCGTTTCTATGAAGATAATCTCGCTCCTCTGCAAGCTTATGATGAAGAATGGGAAAGCGAACTTGTGCCAAGCTTGAAGATTTATTTGCAGGAAGGCGTCAATTTGAATTCAGCGGCACGCGCGCTATTCATTCACCGTCACACCCTGCGTTATCGTCTCGAACAAATTGCCGATATTCTAAAAGTTGATATTGACTCGCAAGAAGTTCTGCTCAATTTGCAAATTGCTTTCCTTATCCAGGAGATGAAGGGGCTGAGCCGGGAGAATACTGAGTCTTGAGCGCTTTGTGCATACAAACTAAAGATGTCACCAAGAAGTTCGGCGAGAACGTCGCCCTTTCGAATATCAATTTGAGCATTGAAGAAGGTGAGTTTTTTAGTTTTTTGGGACCGTCTGGTTGTGGTAAAACAACTCTTTTGCGTATTATCGCTGGCTTTGAATCGCTCACTTCAGGTTCGCTTTTAATTGACGGACAGGATGTGTCTAAAATCCCGGCACACAAACGTCCAGTCAATATGGTCTTTCAAAACTACGCACTCTTTCCCCATCTTACTATTGCCGACAACGTGGCTTTTGGTCTGGTCGCGCGGGGTAATAAAGACAAAAATGACATTCGTACAAAGGTAACAGAAGCACTGCAGCTGGTGCGTCTCGAGCAATTTGCTTCGCGTTATCCTCAACAGCTATCGGGTGGACAACAGCAACGCGTTGCGCTTGCTCGCGCAGTCATTAATCGTCCACGCGTTTTGTTGCTAGATGAGCCACTCTCGGCGCTTGACCCGCAAATTCGCGAACAAATGCAAGAAGAGCTAAAAAGCTTGCAGCGCGCTCTTAATTTGACTTTCATCATGGTCACGCACGATCAAAGTGAGGCTCTGGCTATGTCGCATCGGCTGGCCGTCTTTTCAGCTGGACGAATCGAGCAGATTGGTCAACCGCGCGATGTTTACGAAAAGCCGGCAAGTGTTTTTGTTGCTCGATTTATCGGGCAGACTAATTTGCTCGAAGCAACCGTCAAAGAAATCGGTCGCGATTTTATTCTTGTTGATTGTGGACAGGAAAATTTATTTCGCATTCCATGTGACGATACAAAAACTGATGCAAAAATTCAGTTGAATGATTCTGTTTTTCTCTATGTCAAACCGCAGGCGATCCGTTTCGTAGGAACAAAATCCCCATCTTCTGGTAGTGGCGGGGATGGTATCAATGCTTTTGATGCTGTCGTTGAAAGTGCCAGTTATCAGGGGCACACCACTGAATACGTTTTGAAGATGAAAAATGATTGTCGCTTGAAGGTTGTCGCTGCAGGTCTTGAGTGCAAGAGTGAAGGCGATACAGTCCAGGCGGCTTTTGATATACTCGATTGTTCGTTTTTAAAGGCGGCATCTGAGAAAGAGCCCGTTGCTTTAGCGTACGCAAAGGTCTAAAGCGATGAGATATTCGCGACGCAGTTTTTGTCAGGTTTCTTTCAATGCCTTGCTGACCGCAGCCAGTCTTGGTGCTTGCAGCAATCAAACTAACCGTCCAGCTGGCCCCAGCAATCGCCTCAATATTTATAGCTGGGCTGACTATTTAGACCCAAATACAGTGCCCGAATTTGAAAAACAGTACGGCATAAAAGTTGTATATGACACTTTTGCTTCAAACGAGCAACTACTTGCGAAGCTGCAGGCTGGCGCCACCGAATACGATATCATTATGCCGACTAACTATATGGTGCAAGAACTAGTGCGGATGAAAATAATTGCACCGGTCGATCATGAACGATTGCCTGGCCTCAAAGACGTCATGCAGAATTTTGCAGATCCAGCCTATGACCGCGGGCTTGCCCATTCTGTGCCGCAATTCTGGGGAACTTCTGGTATCGCCTATAATGCCGCCTCTCTGGGCAAGAATATGCCGATTCCTGATGATTGGGAGGTGTTTTTCGATGAGCGCTTCGCCAATCGCATGACTTTGCTCGACGATGCCAGAGAAACAATAGGCATGTCTTTAAAGCATCAGGGGCACTCTTATAACACTCGGGTCACGACCGAAATTGAAAGCGCAAACCACGATTTGATTAAGCAAAAACCGCTTGTGATGTGTTATACGTCCGATCAAGTTATTGTGCAACTGGCTGGCGGAGACAGTCTTTTAGCGATGGCGTATAGTGGTGACGCTTTTCAGGCGATGAAAACAAATGCCAACGTGCAATACGTAATTCCCAGAAGTGGCGCCTCTTTGTGGCTTGATTCTTTCTGTATTCCAGTTTCTGCACCACATCTCGATAATGCCTACAAATGGCTGAATTATATGTTGCAGCCAGAAGTTGCTGCGGCGAATGCTACTTTTAATCGCTATGCTACGGCAAATGCTCGCGCCTTGCCCCTTTTGCCAGAGGTCGACCGCCTCAATGCTGGACGATACCCCAGTCAGTCTGTTCTCTCTGTGTGCGAACAATTAGTCGACATCGAAAAAGTGATATTTGTCTACGACCGTATGTGGACTGAGTTGAAGTGTTCGTGAAGTTCAGGCTGCACTCGGCAATTTGGCAACGACAAAGCGACTGCCACTTTCGAGAGTTTCGAATTGTTCGATTGTCCAGGCGCTGAAAAATTCTCTGAGCTCGTCGTCAGAAAAGCAGCGTAGCATCATGCCAGAGCGACCTTTATCTGTGTAGACTTGAGTACCATCTTCCAGTTTGAAATATTCGCCGGGACCAGTGCCGACTTTGTCGAAGCAGCCGATAAAAATGCCGCCTGGTTTAAGGATGTTTTGCAAAGTGAGCATCGTGCCAAGGGCTAAGTCATAGGTCAGGTGTTCAAAGATGGAATTGGCGACAATGGCGTCAAAAGAATTTTCCTCATATTTCATATCAGCTAAGTCGCCAATATCGAATTTAATTGAGAGATTTTCGGTTTTGGCCCACATTTGAGCGAGTTCTAGGGCGTGACTTGCGATATCGACGCCTGTAACTTGAAAGCCTTCGCGCGCAAGATAAATTGAAAGCCAGCCAGAGCCGCAACCGAGGTCAAGGACATTAACGGCAGCGTCGCGTTTAAGCAATGCCGGAATAGATGGCAAGTAACTCAAATCCGGCATCTGGGTGTATGGTTGTTTGACGCCGTTCCAGGCCTTGTGCCAAAACGCCAGGTTCTGCTGATAAACGTCAGACTTGAGTAGACTTTGCAGCCTTGAAAAAACTACCGATATCGGTTCTTTTTTGTCCATGTTCTCAATCAGCTGCACAACTGGCGCCCCAAAGGGTTTCCATGGTAGCAGATGAAATTTCATCCAATGCTCCGCATTGCGGACCATTGCGGAGTTCGTGACGGTGCCAAGCAGTTTGAACGGAAATGATCGAAAAGGCAGAGACAGAATGATATTTGCCTAATCTAGTATTCGATTAATTAGCCCATGGGTGGGGTACTAAGGAATTGGCGGGAATCACAATCAAAACGTTAGTAGCTGTTCAGGTACGCTAATGGCTGAGCCAGGGCGCACACAATTACAGATGATGCTGGTCAAGCAGTCGGGTCGCGAGGCCCTACCGCTAAGCGGGCTCGTTCCAGATGGCGAGAATGGTTTCTTGCCGTTTTTGCGTACGGTCGAACAATTGTGCGTCGATGAGCGTCTGGCGCCCGTTGTCGTTTATTGGTCCAGCCAATCGGCAGCGCGTTTGCTTCCTGGCGGTCAGCGTTATCGTGAATTGATGCGCGATGCCTTTAGAGTTTCTATTTTCTCCGAAGACGTTTCTGATGGCTCTGATGACTGGTGCTTTCTCATTGAAAGCCGAGGGCTATCGTTAATAATTTATGGACAGAAATCAGGCGATTCGGCTGAGCCGGATAAATATCAATGCGCAGGCTCTATGGACCCGCGCATAGTTTCCGAAGCATTCAATCAATTATTAGGAATATGGCAGCAGGTCAATCAGCAAGAAGCCAACCTGCTGGAAGACGCTCGCGCCAATATGGGTGCAGCTGGCAGTTTTCCGCAATACATTCAACAAATAAAACAGGCCTGGCCAATCGTCAAAGCCCCATCTCCGCAGACTCCAATTTATCAGCCCACAAGCACTTATGGCGATGAGGCTTACGAGCGCGAAGTAGCGCAGTTATTTGCGATTCATGAGCATGGCAAAGTTTCACCAATAGCAGTAGACCCAACATCAGCGGATTTTGGCAAATATTCAGGAGCAGCTGCTGGAAGTAACTCTTCAGCAGGCGCCATTGCCACTTCTGGCTCAATTGGTTCTTCTTCAGGCGGCTCTGGTAGCGCATATGTACCTGTTCCCACACCTAATTTTCACGCTAATCCAATTCTTGCCAGTCAGGAATCGGCAACGCTTGCGCCAGCAATTGCGCAAATGCCATCGCGACTGGATGCCACTTCTGAAAATGTCGCTTACGATAGCGCCGCCGAAGCTGTTGCCCTGGGCATTGGTCGGACAGCATCTAGTCGCGAATTAATTGATGGAGCGTCAATAGCTAACGAGCTGGAAGTCGTTTCTTCTGTATTTCCACCGGCAGCGCAGCTGATTATTCGCGAAATTATCGGTCAGTTGCGTCACAGCAATGACCTTGCTTCAATTTTGCAATTTGCTATTGAAGCGCTGACCAAAGCCACAAAGGCCGATCGCGGTCTTATCTGGCAGGTCGTTGGTGATCAACTGCAGGTTACTAATGAATACGCTGTCAGCGGCCATACTTGTTTTGCCGGTAATCAACTGGGTTCTGACGAAACTGTGGCGATCGTTTTTGAATTTTTAAAAGTGTTCAAAGACGATTCTGGGGCTGGTGTCATTCCAATTTCTGATACCACCAAAGGTACCAACCTGCATAAGTCGTCACCGACATTATCGTCGTTGATGGAACTTGGTGATGTCCGAGCTCGACTGCTTGTTCAGTTGCGTACCCGAGGGTTGTTTTCAGGATTCCTGGAATTGCAGCAATGCGGTAAGCCGCGAGACTGGAGCGAAAATACCGATGCTGTGATTTTGCAGCATGTCGCTGAAATGTTATCGGTGGTAGTGCAGCAATCTCTCGACAGAAATAAAATCGAGATGGACGCACGCGAAATGAAGTTGATTAACGAAATAGCCACGCTATTTCGTGAATCGCGTGGTCAAACCAGCCAGGAATCGCTCGTTAAGTCGGTTATGATGGTGGCTGAGCACATGAGTTTTACTCATTCTCAGATCTATCTATACAATTCAGAAGAAGGTGTTTTGGTACCGCAAATTCAAGACGGTAATAATTCACAGGTTGATTTAACGAATAAAGAAAATCCATTCGTTTCTGTATTTGAATCTGGACGCGGCAAAATCGTCAACGTTCAGTATAGTCGCAAAGGCGATTCGTTCTTCGGTCATGATGTCGCTCTGGTGTTGCCACTGGTATCAGAAGGCGAACGTCTGGGCGTCATTGGTTTGTGGCAGAGATTGCCTAATCGACCGGAATTCAGACCAGCTGACCGAGACCTCGGATTAACAATTGCCGGTCACCTTTCAAACGTTATTCGTGCTGATCAAGCGATCAGTCAAATCCGTGCTGATAGATCGAGAGCAGCGCTTATTAATCGTGTATCCAGCGAAATCAGACAGTCGCTTAAAGACGTCGACCAGTTCATGCAGACTCTGGGCACAGCTCTGCAAGAGCACTTCGGTCTGGCGTTGTGCGCGACTGCTGTTTACGATGTGCAAAAAGAAGATTTCACCAAATTTAAAACGGCTGGAGACGGTGCCTACGCTGCTACCCTTGCAGCTGCTGATGACGCTGCTGAATTGCCTAATTTCGGCGAGAAGATTTTCCAGGCCACGATGACTGAATTGAAAGATGGGCAGACTCTGTATCTTCCTTATGATGATTTGAAGAAACGCCTCGAAGGCGCAAACATTGATGTGCCAACACACTACAAACAAGCCACTCTTGTGCCTTTGATTCATGGTGGCGAATTGAAAGCGGCGTTGTGCATGATTTCGAGCACACGCGTCACACCATTGCCAGATAAAGATATGAAAATGGTGGCGGATCTCGCAGACCGAGTTGCCATTGTTGTTTCACACGCTGAGTTATTTGCTCAGGTAGAACAACAAGCAGTCACTGACCCGATGACTGGCTTGTTCAATAGACGTTATTTTCAGGAACAGTTCATCAAAGAAATCGACCGTTTTCAACGATTCGGTCACGCCTTTTCATTCATCATTGTTGACCTTGATTATCTCAAGAAAATAAATGACGGACTGGGGCACCACTTTGGCGACATGGCCATTAAGCATATCGCTAATGTGATGAAAAAGAGTGTGCGTGACGTTGATACTGTCGGGCGATTCGGTGGAGAAGAATTCGTTATTCTTTTGCCAGAAACTGATTTGCAACATGCTCGCATGGTGGCAGAGCGCATCTGTATGGCTATTCGGGAAAAACCAATTGATGACATCGGTGTCATTACGGCGTCACTGGGTGTGGCGACATTCCCTTATGACGCCCAAGATCGCGACAAGCTGCAAGAATTAGCCGACCAGGCTCTGTATCTGGCTAAGCACCGTGGTCGTAATCAAGTCTGTACGGTTGCCGAGGACTTACTGCCCAGCATTCGCGACGGCTTGGACCCTAACCCTGCCAAAGAAAAGCCCCCTGTTGCGCCTTTGAAACTGGCTCAACTAGAGGGCGTCATTGATCTGGCAATTGTGGCTGAAGAAGGCATTCTTGGTGTCTTTGGCAAAATCATGAAAGCAATTGAAGAAAGAGATTCGTATGGTAGCGAGCGTTCGCCTCGTGCCTATAGTTACGCTAATGGCGTTGCGCAATCGCTACATTTGTCCAAAGAACACGCTGAGATTATTTCGCTGGCTGCAGTGATGAGTAATCTAGGCAAAATTGCTGTCACTCAAGAAATTCTGCAAAAGGAAGGACAGCTATCGGACGAAGAATTAGAGCAGGTTAAACAGGTGCCTGCGATCGGCGCTAAATTGCTCGAGCCGGCTAAGCTTCTCTATCGTGTGGCGAATGTGATCGAATCGTATCGCGAGAATTGGGACGGCAGCGGCTATCCAAAGGGGCTTAAGGGTGACGATATCCCACTTGAGTCGCGAATCATTGCTCTTGTGGACGGCTATACGGCCATGACCAGCGACCGCCCCTATCGCAAGAGCTTGAGTCGCGAGGAAGCCATTCGGCAACTCCAGCAAAGTTCGGGCAAGCGCTATGATCCTCGTCTGGTGAAAATATTTATGGCTTTGCTTGCCAAAGAAGACAAGTAAACCCCAATAAAGTTAGGGGGAAATCGGAAGCATCGACTATTGTGCTCGCTTGAGATCGGTCCTATAATGAATTCAGTTCCTCCGGAAATCAAAGCTTACCTCTAAATCAGGCACCATATATGGAGCCTATTATTCTCACAAATTTGGTTGCTTTGTCACTCGGTTGCGATCTGAAGAACGTCAGGACCTCTCCAAGTGAGCAGTCATGGGAGCAAGCCCCTCTGTGCCCGGTGGGTGAACCGGCAGAGGGGCTTGATCATTTCTGTTTAGTTGCCGCTTCTGTTGTCTTTTTAACGGTACGATAACTGGTGCATAAAAGCGCGTAGGGTCTGTCAATTTTCTGGCAGGAGATTGGATCGTTAAAGCGACAATCTGTACAGAGATATTTCTCGGCGCCGCGAAATTTTCGCGCCGACAACATTGTCATCCATGATAAAAAAATGACTGCTGTCGCCGTTATTGCCCAGTACGTAAAAGATTGGTTCATTAGAGTTTGACCCATTAGAATTTGACCCATGTCGTTTACTGCCCTTGCATTTTAGGATCGAGCACATCGCGCATTGTGTCGCCTAGTTGATTGAAGCACAATATCGTCAAAAAGATGAGAAATCCGGGCGCGAGCAGCACCGGTTTTTCTAATAATTCATTGATGTTGTCCAGAGCGAATTTCAACATATTGCCCCAGCTTGCGTCTGGCTGTTGAATGCCCAGACCAATGAAGCTCAAGCCGCTTTCGGACAAAATGAAATTGGGCACCTGCATGGTCGCCGCCACAATAATGAAACTGGCCGTCTGTGGAATCACATGTTTGAGCATATTGAAAAATTCTGGCATTCCTGAAGCTCTTGCCGCTTGCACAAATTCTTCGTCAGCAATCGAAAAAACCATGCCTCTAATTACACGGGCAATCCCTGCCCAGCCAATAAAGGAGAGTATTACTGTAATCAGAGCAAAACGATCGGCTCCGGACATTCCAGGCGGCAGTATGGCCGCTAACCCAATCAGCAAATAAAAGCTTGGAATGGACATAACGGCCTCGGCAAAACGCATCATGACGTTGTCCGCCGCGCCGCCAAAAAATCCGGCTAAGCCACCATAGATGATGCCGATGGGGAAAGCAATAAATAAACCGAGAAAACCAATGGTGAGACTTTTTTGAGCGCCGAAGAACAAGCGTGAATAATTGTCACGTCCATTGATATCTGAGCCTATGATATAAAGCCGCGCTCCGTCGCCAACGCCAAACAAATGTAGGTCGGCTGGAATAAAACCGAGCAGTTTATAGGGTTCGGCTTTGACAAAAAAGTGAATGGGAAATTTCTGTGTTTCGTCTTCCTGGAAAATTTGCGAAAAGGTTTCGGCATCATTCGTTCGCTTTGCTCTATATACGAACGGGAAGCAGGGTGCTCCCCTTTCATCTACATAGTGCACCGGTGTTGGTGGCGAATTGCCAAGCTCTGGATCGTTGAAATCGATGCTGTATGGTGCTAGCGGACTGGCGAGAGCCGCAGACATATAAAGGATAAAAAGGACGATAATAGAGATTCTAGCTACAGGATCGCGCCAAATTTTACTCCAGGCTGAGGGTCTTGGTGCGTTTGTTGTTGTGGGTTGAGTGATTGCTTCTAAAGTTGCCATATTTACTCCAGAGAAATCCGTGGGTCGGCAAATTTGAGCAGTATATCTGCCACCAGATTACCGAGAATCAGCATCAATGCGCCAAGCATCAAAGAAGCCATAACCAGATTGAGATCCTTCGTCAAAACGGCTTCCAGGGTTAATCGACCGAGCCCTGGGTAACTCAAGACAGTTTCAGTCAATGCGGCGCCGCTTAGAATCGAGCCTAATTCAAAACCAAGCAGCGTAATCAAAGGGTTGATGGCGTTGCGCAGGGCATGTCTGTAAATCACTATATGCTCAGGCAGTCCCTTGGCGCGAGCCGTGCGCACATACTCTTTGCGCAATACATCAAGCAAATTGCCTCGCATTTGTCTTTGGATTCCAGCTAACCCAACAAATGTCAAAACGGTAACGGGAATAATTAGGTGCCAGGCAATGTCGCACACTTGAGCTAGAGGGCTGAGCTCGAAATAATAAGCGCTGGTAAGACCACCGATTGGTAGTAAGCCTGAGCTTAGCGCGAACATCAAAAGCAACATGGCCAGTAAAAATGTCGGCATAGACATACCGACGGCGGTCAGCAGTCCAAAAAATTTATCTATATAAGAGCCACGATAAACAGCTGCATAAGTTCCTGCTGGAATGGCAATGAGCCAGGTAAAGAGGATGCTCAAGACGCTCAGCAATAGAGTATTGAACGCTCTTTGTAGGAGCAGCGTGGAAACGGATCCACCAGCTGTGGATATGCCTAAATCTCCGGTTAATGTGCGTGATAGCCATAATCCATATTGCACCACTGGCGGTTTGTTCAGACCAAGGCGTTCTTCCTCGGCTTTAATCATGGCTTGAGAGATGGCTGGATTGCCTTTTAATGTGGCCAGAGGATCTACTGGCGCCAGTTTGAGCATGGTGAAGCTCATTACTGAGATGATGAAAAGCAACGGCAGAGCCTGGAGTAATCTTTTAAGAATATATGCAGCAATCGACATCAGTGATTTTTACTCTGTGATTTCGCCCTTGTGTCAAAAATTTCTTCTATATTGTGAAGGCTGCCTTTGGGCGTGTAGTAGATTCCCAGTGGTGTTGGGTTGTAGTTGCCGTGTGTGTTGCGCATGGCTGTGAGGTCTAAAGCTGAATACAGATAAATGAATGGCAGCTGTTCGTAAGCTATTTCTTGATAGCGGTCGAAATATTTGTGTCGTTCAGCTTGATCAAAAGTAGCTGCAGCGGCGTTGAAACAATGAGAAATCTCTTTTTCCCAAGATCTTTCGTCGGTGACCGAAGTTTTGCCGGTTGGATCTGGCAGACGCTGGTCGAACATATGCAGGCGTCCTTCAGTTTTCCATATATTGGCTCCATTGTATGGCTCGACTTTGTCGCCCGTCAGCCCCATTACGACTGCTTCCCAGTCAAGGCTATGATTGGTTTTGTCGACGAGAATGTTAAAGTCTATTGGTTGATAATTGACTTTGATGCCGAGCTTTTTTAGATCATTTTGAATGATTACGCAAGTGCCGTCACGAATAGAATTCCCCGCATTTGTGTTGAGGGTGAATTCGATTTTGTTTCCTTCAGGATCTAGCAGCCAGCCGTGTGAGAATTTGAATCCAGCGTCGGCTAGCCGCTTCTTTGAATATTCGAGGTCTTGAGCATAAGGTTTGAGCTTTTTATCGAGATAAATGGCTGTCGGTGACTCAGCGGTGTATAACGCAGAACCAACCCCACGCAAGACGTTATTGAGGATACTGGTGCGATCGATGGCGTGGCTGACAGCCTGTCTGAAGGCAAGATTGTTGAACCATTTTTGTTTCATCGGCTCGACATAATACTTACCAGTTTGGGGGTCTTTGCGCTGGTTTAAATTGAACATGAGAAACATGGTGCCATCATCTGACCCCAAGTTATACATTTTGAAATTGCCAGAGCCTTCTCGTTGTTTCATTAATCTGGCATCAGGTCCACGAATGCTGCGGATGTCGAGAAAATCCAATTCATTGCCATAGAATTTGACCAGCATTGAATTTTGGTCTGGCACAATCGCTTCAGTAAATCGATCGAGATATGGCAGGCGACGATGCGAAGCGTCGCACATGCCGTAAAGTGGATTGCGAATCAGCTCCACGCGCTGGCTTGGTACGTAGCGCTCGACGCGAAATGGACCACTTGTGACCATATCGGCTGGCTTGCAGTTCACATCCCAGACAGCAAAAAATTCATCATGCGGTCTTTTAGTGTATTTTTCGAGTGCGTGTTTGGGTGCTACGCCAAGACCATGAAGACCGGCTAGAAATGGCGCAAAGGGTTTTTTCGTGTGAAATTTTACGGTGTAATCGTCTATTTTTTCGATGCTTGGATATTCACCGTCAATAGATAATGTGTCGCGCAAACTTTGATTGCCGAATCCTTCTTTAATTAGAGTGCCGAAAGTGAAAATCACATCATCGGCGGTGAGCGGGACTCCATCGGACCACTGTAATCCTTTGCGAAGATGAAAAATATAGTCGCGTTTGTCAGCAGAAACCTCAAACGAGCGAGCGAGGCGACAGAGGTGCTCGCCAGTCCAGGGATCGACATCGATTAATGATTCAAATAAGAGCTGTCCGATGCCGTGACTTTCTACTTCGGTGGCTGCCCATGGATTGAAAGTTTTAGGTCCTGAGCCAAAAGTGGCCACTGTCAAAGAACCGCCGAAGTTACCAGTTTTTCCTCGATTTTCGAAGAATTCAGCCACCTTGCCGCTGGCAATATCTTCTGCTGTTGCTGGTTTTAATTGCTGCGCCGTAGTTTGTTCGGCGACAAAAATCTTCTGGATGGATGGTTTGCTGGCTGATTCGGCAGCTTGGGACTTTTTGTCTAATCGTGACTTTTGAGGATAAGGCGTGCTGCAGGCGCAAAGCAAGAAAAGCTGGAGTAGGCAAAGCGAAAGCACTTTTAGTGCTAATAGTTGTTGGGGCGGAGCTGATTTCACGGCAGTCTTTGAGTTGAATCGGATATTTTATTTTTTGCTTTGTTCTAAGTAATTCTAAAGTATGGCTCGACCAACTGTTCGTGCTCTTTTAGCGGTTTCGAATTACTAGCGTGAACAAAGCTTAAGGTTGGCGACGTCTAAATGTCAGGAGCACGATGTACCTTAAGGGGCGGACTTATCGAGAATCACCTTGCTATCCAAGTTTTTGCGCCCGTTTCAGTCTACTGCTTCTGTAGCCATTGCTTTGTTTTTGACGATCAATGGATGCATCAGCTTGTCTGCACTGATGGCTCGCGCGTCAACTAAAAATCAAGATCAAAACGGTGTTCTGCGCACCATCGACACGGCTATGCAGCAGTATTCGCAAAGTGCGCGTCCTGACGTTGTCTTGCTCGGTTCTTCATTGATCATGTCTCCCGTCTGGACGGCTGACTTTCATAAGTTTGGCTTTCCCACCGTCGCTGATTTTTATAGGCATCATCACTACAAAATGCTGGAGCAGGCACTCACCGCTCAAGGCGAGGCGACCAAGCAGGTCTTCTCCTTTGCTGTTCCTGGCGCGATGGTGTCAGACATGTATCTGGTCGTTGATAAACTTTTGAAGGGCGATAAAGCTCCACCTGTTGTCGTTTACGGCCTCGCCCCCCGCGACTTTATGGACGACTTAGCCTCTGGTGAAACCAAGACTGCAGTCTTTTCACGACTGGGCGATGTCTCCGATCTCAATCGATCAAATTACGCCAACGCCACTTTCGATGAAAAATTCGAATTGCTGCTCGATCGCGGTATCTATTTGTATGGCAAACGCGTGCGCTATCAGACCAAGGCTGATTCTTTCGTGCGCAAAGTAGCAATGAAAGCAACTGTTGAAAAAGGTGGTGTCGATCCGTTTGCCACCACTGCTGATGTCTTTCCTCTTTTTCAGGATCGTAAAATACTCTGGCAACATAGCGTCGATGAATATCGTATGCGTTATCAGAAATTCAATGCGGCTCAATACGCGACGCAGCAGCGTTTTTTGCAAGATTTGTTGACTACCTGCCATGACCGCCAAATTCAGGTTCTTCTCGTCAACATGCCTTTGACTGAAGAAAATCGCAAACTGATGCCGCCCGGCTTGTATAAGAATTATCTGGACAATCTGCAAACTGTAGCTGTAAATAATGCAGTGCCATTGCTGGATTTGTCCAAAGAACAATTTCCGGATCAGTGTTTCTACGACACAGTGCACCTCAACGAGAGCGGCGCTAAATTATTTCAAGCGCAATTGCAAAAGGTTTTGAGAGCAAACGCTGATGGTCGCATGACTGCAGCTTTGCCGAAGCAGTCTCTCTAAGTAAATTAGCGAGCGGTTTGAGTGTCAGTTTTTTTGCTTGACGACCATTGAGTGCGAGCTGTCCAGGCGTTTTCCATTGCTTCTTGATAGTGACTGAGGCGCCACTGGCAATCCGCTTCGCTGAACTTTACGAGCGCAAGCGATTTGTCTTCGGATTCATCTGTCAGTTTCAAAAAACGTTCTGCTTTTTTGAAACAGCCAAGAGCCTCGGGATAGTGGTTCTGCCTTAGCTTGAGCAATCCCAGATTGTTATAGGCAGCGCCTGCGTTAAAGGCGCCTTTGCTGCCCTGACCATCGTAAATAGAAATGGCGTATGAATAAAGATCTTCAGCTAAACGTTCTGGATTATTTGCCGCTGCTTGCAGTGCTGGTTGGACTTTGCCTGCGAGCGAAAAAATAACATCGGCTGGTAATTCAATGCTCGGAGCTTTCGAAATCAATGCTTGAATGCTTTTTATTGATTCAATCCTTGTTCTGAAGTCCAATTCTGATCTCGCTAAAAAATCGGCCGCATGCAGGGCTGCTGTAGCGCAACGATTTGGATCACGTTCTTTGAACTTATCGTGAAAAACATCCCAGTAACTAGCAAAGAATAAATATGCTCCCATTGCTTGTTCGTGGTCTTGCAAATTTTCGAGGCAGGCGCCAATGGTGGCAAAAGCATTCACACATTCAATCTCACCACAGACGTCAATATAGTTAAAAATTTTGGCTGAGTGAAGGGCAAGAGGCAATGCAACTTTATCTTGACCGAGTTGAAATCGACAGTAAGCCAGTTCCGCAAAAATCTGAGCGACGTCTAGAAGAGGGCTCTTGCGCGACTTATTTGAAACTATTAGAGCATGTTGAAAACACTCGCAAGCTTTTGAGTAATCGTGTTTGAGCACCAGTTTTTCACCGAATAATTTTTCTGTATAAAATTGTCCCTCTGGCCGCTCGTCATTGAAGAGGTTCTCCGAGAACCTGCGTGACTCGTCAATGATCATTTCGTTCTGGGCTACTTTCTGCATATTATTGATATGAGGCGCGCTGTGATTTTCGTTGATATAGTTAATATACCTTTCGCTCACCGGTGGTGCTTTTTGCCAGAGACCAGCGGCGAGAATGGGAAATGTTACGCCAGACGAAATGACTAGAAGTGCCATCATGCTTAGTATCGCGCGTTTGGAAGGACCAAGTTTGTTTGACGTACGTCTAATTAAATCCGATGTTGACATGGCGGCGTTAGCGAGCATTGGAAAACCCGAATGAGTTTTATGGCGCAGAGTATCGAGAGCGTCTCTTAGATCGGCCATACTGGCATAGCGTTTGTCTGGATCTTTTTCCAGAGCCTTGAAGACGATGCGCTCTAAGTCTTTGACCAAACGTGGATCGGCGTCGACTTTGGAGAGACCTTTTGGCATGGTATTCATTTGTAAGTACATGGTTGCAAGAACGTTCGCACCAAGCAATGGTGGATGGCCGGTAAGTACTTCATACATCAAACAGCCCATGGAATAGATGTCCGAACGAGTATCTAATTCTTTGCCGAGACACTGTTCAGGACTCATATAAACGGGGCTGCCAAAGACTTCACCGGTGCCGGTTAATTTTGGTCCCTCGCTATTTTCCTGTGATATTTTGGCGATGCCAAAGTCTAGAACTTTGACCATGTCCTCTCGATCTTTACTTTTATGACTGCGAACGAGCATGACATTGCTCGGCTTTATGTCTCGATGAATAATGCCACGCTCATGCGCTTCCTGAATGGCATCGCAGGCTTGAATAAAAATGTCTAGAGATTGATCGACGCTAGGGCGTCTGTCTGAATTTTCGATTAGTTCAGACAGTGACAGACCTTCTAAATAATCCATCGTCAAAAATGGCATGCCGTTTTCGGTCACGCCAAGATCATGCACTTGTATGGCATTAGGATGTGTCAACCGGCTGGCGGCCGTTGCCTCTTGCTGAAATCGTCTAACGGCGTTCGAGTCAGCGAGCAAATGTGAATGCATTATTTTTAAAGCGACAATTTTTTTTGTCGACAAATGTTCGGCGCGATAAACGGTGCTCATGCCACCGCGGCCAAGAAAACTCGAAACTTTGTAGCGTTCGGCAATGGTGGTGCCGATCAGGCGGTCGTTGCCTGGCATACCTGATGAGTTTTTGCCGTGTTCGTAATTGCTTTGGCTCGACACTGTCTGCTCGAAGCCCTGACCATCGGGCTTTTTAGTATTGTCATTTGAGTTATTCTGAGGGTTAATTGGCAATCAGAACCGCCTCGACTCGATTACTTTAAAGTTCACTGCTCACTGTACCTTAAATCCTCAGTTATTGCGTATACCGTTGCCTTTCATGCATTAAACTGAGTCAGGCGGGTGTCGATCGTGGACCGTCTGGTTGTCGAGAAGTAATCATTTTCCTCTGGGGACTTTAATGAGCCTGTCAGCTATCTATCCAAAAGTGCCAAAGGCAGGACTAGTCGTTCGTTTCTTGGTTCTATTGACGTTTCTCTCGCTAGCGAACGTTGACTTGACCCAGGCTAAAGCGCCCAAAGGAAAAACGACCAAAAACAGTGGTTGGGTGCTTGACGCAAATAGCAATTTTGCAGGCACTGTCAGTTTTCAATTCGACGAAGAAGCGGCTAGATTCCATCTGGATAAAATGGGTCTGACAATGATTACGAAGGCACCGTCGTGGGACGTTATTTTGTACAATGAAGTCAACAAAAACTGCTTGACCATGACCTATACGAAGTGGCAGCAGCGTTTTAAATCGACCGTCAATCGTCACACGGCCGGCGCCACGTATACTGAATTGCCTGTGGAAATTTCGAAACACTCAGAAAAAATTCTGGGCTTTGCGACAGATAAATATACCCTTAGAAAAGTCAGTCAAAAGACACATCAATCTTCTAAAACTGAATGCTGGGTGGCTAATGAAGTGCAGGTACCGCCTCATTTTGCTGGCATTTTGCACATTCTTTTTCAGGCGCCTGAAAACATTAAAGGCATGCCTATGCGCGTGGAAATTCCAGCTAACGGCAGGCAGGTACCTGCAATTGAAGTCTATAAGTTACAGCCTAAAACCTTTAGCGGCGATGAATTTAAGCCTTTGACAGGTTATAAAAAAGTCAAAGATGAAATGGCCCTTATGCTTGATGATAACGATGAAATGGGCGCAGCCATGCTAGGTCCTGAGCCCGATAAAAAAGCGCATTAGTGAAATCAGCGAACGGCGTGAAATAATTCCGGTGCAAAATTCTGGACCGATTGCATTGTCACGGCACCGCCGAAATTGTTCAACTCGACACCTTTGTCTGTGCGCGCTCTGACAGCGACCACGCCCACAACTTTGCCACGCAGACTGACAACTGGTCCGCCTGAATTGCCGTTGGTGATGGGGGCATCCACTTGCAAAATTCTTGGTGCTACACGGCTGATTCTTCCCGTGCTAAAAGTCGGCGCATAATATTTGCCTGAATCTGCATCAATTTGATCTGATGCCGTCGGATACCCAATAACTTGAATTTCCTGGCCTTCAGATGGTTCGATGGTGTCGAATTCCAGCGGTACGACTGCTGTCGTCGATACTTTTAAAAGAGCTATATCAGGGTCATTATCGGTTTTTGCCGATTTGTAGACGCTTGCCTCAAAAGGAATTTCGTCGATTGGACCGGCTTTGTGCAGAAAATAGCCCATGCGCGCGGTGACGCCTACTTGATTGAGATAATTCTGAAAGAGCAAACGCCCTGGATCAGCCTTTAACGATAGATACGTTTCATAAAAATCCCAGATGCCATCTACAGTAGTGAGATAAGCTTTCTTCTCATCTGCTGTCATGTTTTTTTTCATTGATAAATTGACAGTAGCCAATATCTCTTTGAAGCGAGTGTCTACGTCTTTACCGTTAGCAGTGCGCTCAGCAGCCAGACGCATAGCCGCATAAAAACGTTCACTTTCTTTGGCTAGCTGAACTAGTTGTTCTGGCTCAACCACATGTCGATTGGTGATGAAAAAGGTTTTGTCGTGCACTGTTGTTTTAATTGGAAATGCAGTTCCTGTTCCTGTTACTCGAAAGCCACGGTCATCAGGCGTGGTGCCAAAAACTGGATAGCGATATTTCGGTGAAAGGTCTGTCAGTTGCACAAACAAGCCATTCCTCAATTGCATTTTCAGCCCGACGTTGAGATGAAAGACCTGCGTCTTGAGTCGTTTATCCAGCTTTTCCCAGCTTTCGAGCGCAAGCGCATTACCGGTGGTGCTAAGCAAGAGTACGGCGGCAGTGGCTAAATGAGGAATGCGAAGGTATCGAGGGATTAGCATTTTGCTGTTAGTTTACAGATAATTGAGTTTCTCTCGAACCTGATTTAGAAATCTCCACTTCAAAGGCTCGCTGCCAGGGAAATGAGACGTTGTCGTACGAAAATTGAGAACCCATGGCTTCTTCTATACGCCGCAGGTAAGGACGCATTTGTTCTTGCAAATGAGGCACTGAAATTGCCGATAGGTTTTTGCGCACCTGAGTTTGATAAGCCCAATCATCTCCCAGGCGAATGCAAATAGCTTCTTTAAGAGCTTGAGTTGTATCACTTCTGGAATCGCTTCCTTGTGCTTGACCGAATTCTTTGAACCAGCAGGCAACCGCCATCGCAAGCGCTGATCCAAGGGTATTGCCAGTTGTGTTCCAACCGGCATAACCGCACAGTTTGGCCAGTAATTTAGGGCGCTCGAGCAATTTTTCTATCAATAAGGGGTCTGCACCATTTGCATATGCTACATCGCAAAGCACACAAGGCATTGTCGATTGTTCAAGAATAGCCAGTGTTGCGGTTACCGCTTCTCTGGTATCAATTGCGCGAAGATCTTGATGTCCAGGCAAAAGCATATGATCGCCTTGACCGTTTTCACCACCATGGATGACGACATTAAAGCTTGCCGAAAGGTTGCTCCCAGAATCAGCATCAACTGTTTTGATACCACAGGCTTTCATTTGGGCTCGAACTGAATTGCCCACACTCTGTCCTTCGTAGCGACTGAGACAAAACTCGGTCGCAGGCAATGCATAAAATACTTGCGCTGCAGGTGGTGCCGAAATTTTTGTCTGCGCCAGCCAGTGTGCAAACATCGAACACAGCACTTCGTCAGCGCCGGCGTACGAGAATGCGCGCTCAGTCAAATTGCTGTATTTGAGGCGACTGTTCAACTTTTCTTGTTCTAAAACATTGAGCCCGAATTCACCAGAATCATCGAGGCTGAAAATCAATCGAGAAAAGTGACCAGATTTAAGCATGTCAATGAGATTCTGATTGATTTGAAAATTGCGAAATCTGGTCGCCAAATAATCTTGCCGAATAGCATCCGGTATGCGCATTTCACTTTCTTTGACCACACCTTGCGTCATTGTGCGATCGTTGGCCAGGCGGTGCAAATTTGTTGACCAGCTGAAAATTTCGCGGCCATAACGAGCCCAGTATTCTTTTTCTTCGACATTGTCGTGATTGTCCGAGATTCGCATAATTGAAGATTGAACGAACACGGGAGTCTGGGGTGCCTTCTTTTTCCAGGAAGCAATTTGATTGAGGCGGGCTTGCAGTTCTTTATAAGTTTCGCTGCTACGGCGCGAATTAATTAGACCGCCGTGAATAAGAGTGTCGGCGCAAATGAAGACAGCTTCGATTTTGTTGGTGCTGAGAGCCGTGTCAATCCAGTTGAAAATTGCATCTAGGCTTGCCGATTGTTTGAGCGATCCCATCAAATTTCTTGGTGGCATCATCGCTTCACAGCCAGCTATTCGAGCAATCAATTGCGGCAACAAATATGTCACCGGACGATCATCGAGGGGCACCATTAAAACTTTCATTCGCTATCCTTTAAGCATAAGCGTGTGAACACGGAGGCTTTTTAGTCGCTTGGTTTGCCAGAGCTGAGACCAGCATTTCTGTTAATCATCATAGGACGAGTATCGGGAACGATTCTGATGCCGCGGCGCGGATCTGTTTGTCCGGCTATCGGCACTGCATTGTCCTTTGCGTTATCGCAGGCAATTGTTTGAGCCAATTCCATATCACTCATATCTTTTTCCGACCAGATTGCCGCTTCAAAATATAATTTGCCGCCAACAAGATCGCCTTCAATTGGAGTTTCAACTAGAAGCTGCCCGACTCCGCTGTCTGGAATCTGGGTGATAGCGACCAGACGTCGGTCGGGGCCTAACCTCAGCGTGTGCCCCATCACTGGCTTGGCGCCGGAGTTCTTGTCAGCCATTGCAAGAGCTACCCATTTGCCCGGCTTGCCTTTGATTGTGAATTCAGCGACCGAACCCAAGACCATCGACCCGGGCAGATAGAGGCGCGGTCCCATAACCCGGTCTGACAATCTACGGCTGAGTGAATTTTCACTGTGATTGATGCCGATTGGTTCGTTTTGGTCGACTACCTGTGCCTTCTTCTCTTTGGTGTTAGCTGAACCAAACGGAGTAGGCATCGTTTTAAGTAAATCTATGGGGCCTATTTGGTCGCTGTAAGCAGGTATCGAGGAGCAGCCGAGACCCAGGAGCAAGGCTGTAAGTGAAAATGCCGCTGCTTTGACTGTGTTTGGCAAATAAAGGTTAGGCATGAATACATTCCCGGGGAGTTGGACAAATTGGGTAGGCATATGCTTAGAATGGACTTTTCATACTACCATCAAGCGCCTGTAATTCATCATTTGGGATAGTTTGCCTACCTCCCTTTTAACAATTAATAGGTGCTTGAAAGAGGTTCAATCAAATCGTGCCTGAGTCTCATCCGTCTTTTCAAGCAGAAAAAACTCTTTATAAGCTCTGGCTGGAGCGAGCCTGGTTTTTCATTCTGGAACAACGCACGTTGTTTGAGGCATTCTGGGTGGCTGTTAGCATTCACATAATTATGTTTCCGGTAATGTGGTTTATTGGCTGGGCGCTGCCATGGCCCAAACCACCGGTGGTGACAACTGTAATTGAATACGATTTGCAGGCCTGGTTGAAAAACGGCAAACCTAAAAGGGTTTTCGAATATCGCGATCCTGCTCTCAATCAGTGATCTAAGTTGTCGAAAAAGGTGACTGAAATTTCGCCTTCCTCATTCAGATGGTAGATAAAATTCCTGGCTGGATATTTCGAAGATATGCGGAAGCTCCGTTTTGGCGCCTGTTTGTGTATGCGATTAAGAAACAAATTAGTGGTCTTTGTGATGACGATTGCAGTATGCTAGCCAGGTAAAACTGTTGTACTGGTAGTCAACCAAGTGCCTGTGGCATTGCTGATTTAAAGCCGATACAACAATTGTTGGAAACATATACTTTGAATATGCGAGGGGCTTTTGTCGACATCTGCCGATGGTTTTGTATCTCCAATTGTTGATGCGCTCACGGCCCAGGTGCCGCTTTCTCCCTTAGCTGAGGTGAGCTCTGCTCTTGGCAAAATATGGCGATTTCCAAGCAATCTCGATGAATTATTGCCTTCACAACAGCAAGCCTATGAGCAATTGCGAGCGGTGTGTTCTGGTTCGCATCTGGCTGCCTCGATTTTGTGGCGCCGGGGGATAATCGAAATTGAAACCGCGCGGGCTTTTCTCAATTCAGAACATTATGTGCCGTCATTGCCGACTGCCTTGCCAGACGTCGACAAGGCCTGTGTGCGCATAAACCAAGCTATTGCCGACAAGCAACATATAACCGTATATGGTGACTACGACGTCGACGGCGTGACTGGCACTTCCGTTTTGTACACAGTCTTGCGCAAGCTCGGTGCCTCTGTTGATTTTTATATTCCCAATCGGGCCAGCGAGGGCTACGGTCTTAATCTCAAAGCAGTAAGCGTACTTGCGAGCAAGCATCGCACTAAGTTGCTGATTACTTGCGATTGCGGTGTTTCGAATTTTGCCGAGATCAATTTCGCTAAATCATTGGGTGTTGATACGTTGGTATTAGACCACCATTCGATGCCGGAGATGCTACCGCCTGCGGTGGCAATTGTTCATCCCAAACGTTTGCCTGCCGATCATCCGCTCTTTGACTTGCCCGGTGTTGGCGTCGCTTATAAAGTTTGCGAAGCGCTTTTGATCAATCGTGGCATGCCTGAAGAGGTCGAGCATTTGCTGGACTTTGTCACGCTTGGAATGATTGCCGATCTGGTGCCTTTGATTCGCGAAAATCGCTATCTCGTCCAGATTGGTTTGCCTCGTTTGATCAATTCTCCTCGACCGGGCATTCAGGCTCTGCTTGGACAGGTGCAAAAATCTCAAGACACAGATATCGTTGGGTTTGGACTTGCCCCTCGCATAAACGCTGTCGGACGTCTGGCTGATGCGCGAGCGGCTGTGGAGCTGATGACTACTGACGATGCTCAAACAGCTGACAATCTGGCCAAACAGTTGCAGTTTGAAAATGCTAAAAGGCAGGAGTTGTGCGAGCAGATTTTTGCTGAAGCCGATCAAATGGTGCAGCAAAAAGTCGACCTCAATAAAGATAAAGCAATCGTCGTTTACAATGAGGGCTGGCACCATGGAGTCGTCGGCATTGTTGCATCCAGGCTGGTTGAACGGTACCATCGCCCAGTGTTTATAGGTGAACTGGATATTGCCGACAATTCCATTCGTGGTTCTGCCCGTGGTGTTGACGGTATGGATTTGTATGAGGCACTCAAAGTCAATGAGCACTTGCTCTCGCGCTGGGGTGGTCACAAAATGGCGGCTGGATTTTCTTTGGAAGTAGCTCAGGGACCAGCTTTTGTGGCGGCAATGGTGCAAACCTGCAATAGATTGCTCTCTAAAGATCCACTCAAATCGACAATTGAGATTGATATGACTATCGATGCTCAAGCTATTAATCATTCGCTTGTGCGCGATATGACGCAGCTTGCTCCGTTTGGTATGGCTAATAAAAAGCCATTGATTTACGCTACCAGATTGAATTGTCAGAGCACACGCACACTGGGTAAAGAAGGCAAACATCATCGCCTGATGCTGGAAGCTGTCGGCTCAGAAGTTTTGCTCGAGGCCGTGTTCTGGAACAGTCGCGGGCGCGTGCCAAAAGACAACGAACAAATAGATATTGTTTTTACGCCTGAAATCAATTCATATAATGGACGCGATCGTCTCCAGTTGATTCTTGCTGACTGGCGCAGCGAAGAAGCCGCGTCATATGCTGCACAGAGTCTGGCTCAACACAAAGTTTTAGAGAAGACACCGACACTTAGTTTTGCAAGCACTGCAAATGACGACAGCACGGCCTCTGGCGTGGTTGATTTTACGCCCCCGCCAGCTATGAGTCCTGAATCGGTATTGCCGAAAGAAGAGGCTGTAACAGCTTCTGCAGTCAACAAAATAATCTGGAAGGATTTAAGAGGTCACTCGCAACCTGACGAAATCTTGATTCGCGCGGCGCAAAAATTCTCAGCAGATGCCTGTATTTATGGTGAGACTATTAAACGCTTGCCGGGCGTGAACTTTAGCGATCGGACTGGTGTCAGCCCAGTTGCACATCTGGTCTTTGCTCAATTTCCACCTTCGCAGAAGGTTTTTCAAGAGATCGTGTCGCAAGCTAAGCCAAGCCACATTTATTTGCTTGGTATAGGCGAAGAAAAGATGGAGCTTGATGAGACCGCAGCTTATCTTAAACGTTTGATTGGTCTGGTTAAATTTGCCATCAATCAAAAAGAAGGGCAGGTCGAAGGTGAAAAACTCGCAGCTCTGATGGGTGCCACAAAGATGTCTTTAGCTCTTGGCCTGACGGTGCTAAGAAAAGTTCATTTAATCGATTGGTTTGCTGAAGATGGCAATATATTTCTCGATTGGCTGGGCGAAGCGCAGGGCTCTGTCGAAGAATTGCCTGAATTCAAGCAACTCGCAGCATCTCTTAACGCAGCGCGCGAATTTAGAAGCTGGTGCCAGAAGAGTGGGCTCAAGGATATACAATTAGGGCTGATGCTCAACGATAGTGCGTCAACAGACTGATTTAAAATGAGAGCAGGCTAAATCGATGAATACACAAACCACGGCTCAAATCACACTGCCACTTTCGCCCGAAAAAGAAAACTGGCTCAAAGAAAGCATTCGAGATATCGTCGATTTTCCCAAACCAGGAATTATTTTCAAGGATCTGACGCCACTCTTTAAAGAGCCAGCAAGTTTTGCTTATGCCCTCGATGCGCTGGCTCAAAAATGCAGCGAATTGAAACCAAAATATATTGCCGGAATCGAGGCTCGTGGCTTCATTCTGGGACCAGCGATTGCTAATAAGATCGGTGTTGGTTTTGTGCCGGTGCGTAAACCTGGCAAATTACCTTATACCGTAGAACGTTTTGAATACACCCTTGAGTACGGTACCGACTGCGTGGAAGTGCATGCTGACGCCGTTGAAAAAGGCGATCGAGTGGTTATCATCGATGATTTGCTCGCTACTGGTGGTACCGCTGGTGCAGCTGACAGTCTGCTTAAAAAGCTTGGCGGCAATGTCGTCGGTATTGGCTTTTTAATTGAGTTGTCGTTCTTGCACGGTCGCAACAAATTACCTAAAGACGCTGACATTTTCGCCTTGCTCAATTACTGAAAATTAGATGGCTGTTTTAAATCTCGAGCAGATTGAAAGGCATCTTGAAACGTCCTTTATTGGTCGAGTTTCAGGCTGTCCCAACGAGCTCTGGGATAGCATCGACTCGACCAATACTCGAGCCGCGCAACTTGCTGCAACAATGCCAGCTGAAGGCGCAATCGTCATGGCGCGCGAGCAAACTGCAGGCCGGGGACGCCTGGGCCGGACGTGGATTTCGCGTCCAGATACCGGCGTTTATATGAGCATCATTTTGCGCCCGCAAACGCGTCCGCTCAATGAGCTTTCTTTGCTGACAATGGCCTGTGGAGTGGCTGTAGCCGAGGCAATCGATGCTGTGGCTGGAGTTTCAATTGGTTTGAAGTGGGTTAACGACCTTATTTTTGACGGCCGCAAAATTGGTGGCATTCTGGCTGAAACGACTGGCCGCGCACCGGCTTATGTGATAATCGGCATAGGATTGAATGTGGCTCTCGATTTGAGCACAGTTGAAGATGATTTAAAAGAGCGTGTGGATTCGCTAGACCGTATTGCTGGAGCGGAAATAGACAGCAATCAACTGGTTTGTGCGATTGCCGAAAAGCTCGAACAGCATTACAAGTCGCTTTTGCAAAGTCAGGACGAAGTGATTTTAAATCAGTGGCGCAAACGTACAGTGACGCTTGGACAGCGCGTCATTGCTACTTCCGGTGCGCGAAATATTTCAGGTGTCGCATACGACGTCAACAGTTCTGGCGCCTTGATTATTCAATGTGATGACGGACACGAAGAAGCAGTCAATGCCGGTGAGGTTCAAATTCGCCGGCATGATGGCGCTTATTGCTAAAACTACCGATATCGCTAGTTTTTGCTGATAGCGGTTTCGATGGTCTTGGCGCCCTGCAAAATTTTGTGAATCGGACATTTGTCGGCAATAGCTTTCAGCGATTCCACCTGCTCGTCGGTGAGATTGCCTGCAACTGTGATGTCGCGAGTAATTTTGGTCATTTTTTTACCGGCATTCGCTGGATCTTCTACTTCTTCTTCGCTAAGCGCCACTGAAACGTTTTTCAAATCCCATTCTTTCTTTTTGGCATACATCTGCAATGTGATGGATGTGCACGCTCCAAGCGCTCCCAGCAGAAGCTCATGAGGGTTTGGACCAGTTTCTTCTCCACCTTTATCTTTGGGCACGTCAGCTGTAAATGAATGGCTGGCAGCTTTGATTGCTTGCTTGTAATGCGCCGTGTCGTTATTTTGAACCAGTACCTGTGACATTTCTGACTTTCCTCCATCCCCAAACGATGACCTGGGGCTGCGTAATTACTCTTTCAGTTAACTGCTATTTAGTCTAACAACCTCTTAAAGGCTAAGTTGTTTAGATCGCGCAAACATTCACTATTGCTAATCTTTTTTAGAATAGAAGCTTGTAATAAAACGAGCTGTGCAGAGTCAGATTTGCTTCGTCATCTACTACAACATGGTTGTATATGCGGTGCTGATTCTATAGCGAAGATATACTTTTTGCGTATCTCGGAATCAAGTGCTGGATTGGTTATTGCTTTTCTAACCTGGCTCAAACCGTGCACTTCTGGCGATAAATTTTTTGCTTGATTAATTCGCATCAGATCGCTCTTGTGTTGATCGAACGCAAGTGTTAACTTCGTTTACATCAAAACGCGATAAGGAGTTGCTGCAAAGTTAGCTGAGCATTCAGCAAAGACAGGGATCGGCAAAGCGAGCGAGTTTACTTGCGTCTGTATATTCTTTCTGTCAATTTTGGATATGTTATTCGCTTTTATTTCAATCGAATAATCATATATAGCAGAAAGAAAATAAGAAGAAGTAATGACTGGCAATTAGCTTGTCGATTCGGTGGGGGAAGTGTGGTGAAAGACCACCGCTGTCCCGCAACTGTAATCAGATTTTTGAAGATTCAGAAATTTGAGAGCCAGACTACCCACCTGAGTGCATTCGATGTCCACCTCTTCGAGGCAAAGAGGATAAATCTTCAAGCAAAGCTTTCAGCCTTGCGGCCAGATAATTTCCTCTTGGTCTTTACCAAGGGGCTTTTTCGTCCCGCTGCAGGAGCCTCTGGCTAATTCTGATCTAACCGTTTATTCAACATATATAAAGACACCTTGACCGTAACTGGAGCACAAATGAGCCAAGCAATCGCTACAAAAACATCAGATGTTCAAGCAATAACTGATAGCAGTTCTCCATGGAAAGTACTGCGTCGTGATGGCGCCGTCATGGACTTCGATCAGAACAGAATTGCTGTCGCCATGACCAAGGCGTTTCTCGCCATTGAAGGCGAAACGGGCACAGAAAGCTCGCGCGTACGCGACATTGTTCAGCGATTGACTCCTCAGATTTTTGAAACTTTCCAAAAGCGTTTGCCTGATGGTGGCATTCTTCACATCGAGCACATTCAGGATCAAGTGGAAATTGCTTTAATGCGCGCTGGCGAATATGAAGTTGCGCGTTGCTATGTGTTGTATCGCGAAAAGCGCACCAAGGAAAGAGCCGCTGGTTCTGCCGATTCGCCAGTCGTGCCTAGTCTCAACGTTACTAATCCCGATGGTTCGGTGATGCCGCTTGATTATGCGCGTTTGCGTTATGTCATCGAAGAAGCTTGCGCCGGTCTTGGTGATGCCGTTTCGGTCGATAAGATCTTTGATGGCGCTGTCGCCAATTTATATGAAGGCGTGGCACTTGCTGAAGTTTTTAAAGCAACGATATTTAGTGCTCGTGCTTTGATCGAACACGACCCTGGTTATTCTTTTGCCACTGCTCGTTTGCTCCTAGATCAAATGCGTATGGAAGTTCTCGGCAAACCAACAACGCACGCTGAAATGCGTGAAGCCTATAAAGAATACTTCCCGGAGTATTTGCGCAAAGGTGCCAAAGCCGGTCTTATTGACTCACGATTACTCGAATTCGATTTGGTCAAAATCGGCAAGGCTATTAACGCCGACCGCGATCTCCAGTTTCAATATTTAGGCTTGCAAACTTTATTCGATCGTTATTTGCTTCATGTTGATGGGCATCGAATTGAGCTCACTCAGGCATTCTGGATGCGGGTGGCCATGGGATTGTCTATCAACGAAGTGCATCGCGAAGACCGGGCTATCGAATTCTATAATTTGCTGTCTAGTTTCGATTTCGTCTCTTCCACTCCAACACTGTTTAATTCTGGAACGCAAAGACCACAACTTTCATCTTGCTTCCTCACAACTGTGGGCGACGATTTGAACGGTATCTATGATGCCATTAAAGAAAACGCTTTGTTGTCTAAGTACAGCGGTGGGCTGGGCAACGACTGGACTCCAGTGCGTGGACTTGGTGCGCACATTAAAGGCACCAATGGCAAGAGTCAGGGCGTTGTGCCTTTCTTGAAAGTGGTCAATGATACGGCTGTTGCTGTTAATCAAGGTGGCAAGCGACAAGGTGCCGTTTGCAGTTATCTGGAAACCTGGCACATCGATATCGAAGAATTCCTAGAATTGCGCAAAAATACGGGCGACGATAGAAGACGTTGCCACGATATGAATTCAGCCAACTGGATTCCAGATTTGTTCATGGAAAGAGTATTGGGCAACGGTGACTGGACATTGTTCAGTCCTGATGAAGTGCCTGATTTGCATGATTTGTTCGGCAAGAAATTCAAAGCTGCTTATGAAGCTTATGAAGCAAAAGCTCGCTCTGGCGAATTGAAACTGACCAAAACCGTACCTGCCGTTTCAATCTGGCGCAAAATGCTTTCGATGCTCTTTGAAACGGGACATCCTTGGATGACCTTCAAAGATCCATGCAATCTACGCAGTCCTCAACAACATGTTGGTGTCGTTCATTCATCGAATCTCTGTACTGAAATCACACTGAACACATCAGACAAAGAAACCGCAGTCTGCAATCTGGGTTCAATTAATCTAGTTGCTCATATCAAAGATGGTGATTTGGATCTTGAGAAACTGGCTCGCACCTGCAAAACAGCCATGCGCATGCTCGACAACGTAATTGATATCAACTATTACAGCGTCGCCAAAGCAAGAGTCAGTAATTTGCAACATCGCCCTGTGGGTCTTGGTTTAATGGGCTTCCAGGACGCATTGCTTACCTTGAAGATTCCTTATGCCTCCGTTGCTGCCGTCGATTTCGCTGACTACAGTCAAGAAGCAATCAGCTTCTTTGCTATTCTGGGTAGTTCTGAACTGGCGCAAGAGCGCGGTGCTTATAAGAGCTTCAAAGGCTCATTGTGGGACAAGGGCATCTTGCCGCAAGACAGTCTCGAGCTTCTTGTTGAAGAACGCGGTTTGCCAATCAACATCAAACGCGGCGGCCGTCTGGACTGGACCAAGGTGCGTGAAAGCATCAAAGTAAATGGCATGCGTAATTCCAATTGCCTGGCTATTGCTCCAACTGCCACCATTTCAAACATCGTTGGCGTTAGTCAATCGATTGAACCAACTTTCCAGAATCTTTTCGTCAAGTCGAATCTCTCTGGTGACTTCACCGTATTGAACGATTATCTTGTTAGAGATTTGAAAGAACGTGGTCTCTGGGATGAAGTGATGGTGCACGACCTCAAATACTTTGAAGGTTCTGTGTTGCCAATCGAGCGCATTCCAGCTGATCTCAAAGAGCTCTATGCAACTGCTTTTGAAGTCGATTCCAGCTGGCTCATCGAAGCTGCTGCTCGTCGTCAAAAATGGATTGACCAGGCGCAAAGTTTGAACCTCTATATGGCTGAACCAAGTGGCAAGAAGCTTGACGAAATGTACAAGCGCGCCTGGACCAAAGGTTTGAAAACAACCTATTACCTGCGCACAGCAAGTGCTACGTCAGCGGAAAAATCAACCACTAATACTGGTGTTTTGAATGCCGTCACCAGCAGTGCCCAAACAGCAGGTAGTGGTATCGGTCAAACATCGAGTCACAGCGCTAGCTACGGCAGCAATAAAACTGTCGATGCTGAAGCTGGACTGGAACTTACCGGTAAAGCTTGTTTGATTACCGATCCTGAATGTGAGTCCTGCCAGTAAGGCGCTGAGATCGTCAATTTTTCAAACCCAATAATTTAGAATGGAGAGCTATTAATGCTGACTTTTGATGATTTTAGTCCCGAAACGGCAGCAGAACCTGCTAAGAAGATGCAAGGCGCTGCGCCTTCGCCGATAGTGGCATCGGCACCGCCAGCGCCAGCCACGACGCCATCTTTGTTTCCAGCTGCTGCAGTTGCTGCTTCGCCTGTTGCGCCGCAAGCTAGCTTAGCGAGCGAAGGAGTGGTCAATTTGACTGGAGTTGAAGAAATTGCTTTTGCTGCCGGTCGTATTCGCGTTGACGATAAGCGCATCATTAATTGCCACGCCGATTTAAATCAACTTGTCCCATTCAAATACGAATGGGCCTGGCAGAAATATCTCGATGGTTGCGCCAATCACTGGATGCCGCAAGAAATCAGCATGAATCGCGACATTGCTTTGTGGAAGGATCCAAAAGGTCTAACTGAAGACGAAAGAACAATCATCAAGCGCAACCTTGGATTCTTCTCTACTGCTGATTCGCTTGTCGCGAACAATCTGGTTCTTGCTATTTATCGCCACATCACTAACCCAGAATGTCGGCAATATCTGCTGCGCCAGGCTTTTGAAGAAGCTGTGCATACCCATGCTTATCAGTATGTTGTAGAAAGCCTTGGATTGGATGAAGGCGAAATCTTCAATATGTACCGCGAAGTCGATTGCATTCACGACAAAGACGCATTCCAATTGCAGTTCACTCAAGAATTAGCCGACCCTAATTTCAATACTGGCACCCCGGAAACTGACAAACGTTTCTTGCGTAACTTGATTGGCTATTACGTGATCATGGAAGGCTTGTTCTTTTATGTTGGTTTCGTGCAGATGCTCAGTTTTGGTCGTCAAAATAAAATGACCGGTGCATCCGAGCAATTCCAGTACATTTTGCGCGATGAATCCATGCACTTGAATTTCGGTATCGATATGATCAATCAGATCAAAAACGAAAATCCACATTTGTGGACGCCTGAATTCCAGCAAGAAATCACCGATTTGATCAAGCAGGGTGTTGAGCTCGAATATCGTTATGCTGCAGACACCATGCCGCGCGGTGTGCTTGGTTTGAACGTCCAGATGTTCCATGAATATTTGCGCTTTGTTGCTAATCGTCGGATGCGTCAGATTGGTTTGCCAGAAGAATATGCTGGCGTTAAAAATCCATTCCCATGGATGAGCGAAATGATTGATTTAAAGAAAGAGAAAAACTTCTTTGAAACGAGAGTAATTGACTATCAAACTGGCGGCGCTTTGTCCTGGGACTAAAACCGGCCGGGTGGATTGAGAGTTTGGAGATATATTGGAGAGACCGGTGAGTCCGGTCTCTCTTTTCTCTTATACTGCTAGTAATGTTTGAAAAATACTCTAGTTCGGCAATCAAAGTAATAATGCTCGCTCAGCACGAGACCGTGCGCCTTGGCCACGACCGTGTGGGCACGGCGGAGCTTTTGCTGGGGTTGATTGGTGAGCAAACGGGTCTGGCTGTCGAGGTATTAGATGCCGTAGGCGTAACGATATCGGTTGCTCGTAATGAAGTGGAAAGGATCGTCGGTTTTGGCCAGTGTCCGCCTCGTATTGAGATTCCATTTACGGCTCAGGCACAGCACGTTTTGGAGCTGGCCTGGCTGGCGGCCAAAGAATTACATTCAAAAACTGTTGACACTGAGCATCTTTTGCTTGGTTTGCTCAGGCAAAATGACGCTGATGTTGTTGCCGTTCTGTCAGGGATGAATCTCGAACTCAATTTTATTGAAAACCGATTGCTCGATGAAATCGCCTCTAACTCTGAAATTCTCAACAATGATGGTTTGGAACCTTTCGCTCACTCTGATAATTTTACGCAAAGTGCTATGCGCGCTTTGAAGAGAGCCAAGTCAGAATCTCGTCAACTGAAGGCTGAATCAATTGATACTGCTAACATATTGTCTGGCTTATGCTCTGACAGGCAGTCGGTGGCGAAGAAATTGCTGGTTGAAGCGGGCGTTTCTTTGACTGGTGTAAGAGAGTCTTTGCTAAAGCGATCCGAGAGCGAGTCTGCAATTTCTAAGTCCGAATATTCGGCTCCTGCAAAGGCGGCCTTGGAAAATGCTTGGAGTGAAGCGCAAAATCGATTCTCTAATTATGTCGCTGCCGAGCATTTGCTGTCTGCCTTGCTGAAGCAACAAGATACGGCGGCGATGGCAGTTTTGCGAGATTTAGAAATTGATTTAGACGTGCTGACGAAAAGGCTCGAAGCGGCTCTGAAAAAGACATCGTCTGAGCAGGCTGTATTAAAGAGAGCAGAGCCAACTCTAACAGAGGATGTTCTGGCGACTTTAGTGTTTGCAAATGAAGAAGCTCGTAAACTCAATCATAAACGCACTGGTGTGGAGCACGTTCTTTGCGGATTGATTTTGCAGAATGGATTGGCCAAACAAGCACTGGAAAAATCTGGTGTCGATTATGAGAAAGCTGTGGGAGTGGTGCGTCAAATGCATCAAAATCAAGTCTCTGAGCCAAAAATCAAGCCTGTGTTGTCAAAATTGTTGGACACCATTCTGGTGCTTTTTCGTCAACGACCGTTTACTAGCGAAGCTGAAAATTTGATGTCTCAAGCGATGAAAATGACGCAAGACAGAGATGATTTGTTCGTCGATTCGGGGCATGTTTTACTTGCTTTGATTGCTATCAGTAATCATCCAAATAATGTGTTGGCGCAGCTCGGTATCGATAAGAAAGCTCTTTTGACTCACACGGTTGATCTCATGGAGAGCCGCTAAATTGACAGCGTTTCAAATCTTCGATGTTTTAATAGTCGGGGCTGGATTATCAGGGATTGGGGCGGCTCACTACCTGCAAGAACACTGCCCAGAGAAAAGCTACGCGATTCTCGAGTCCCGGGGCACATTGGGCGGTACCTGGGACTTATTTCGATATCCAGGAATTCGTTCAGATTCGGACATGTATACGCTTGGTTATAAGTTCAAACCTTGGAAAAATCCGAATGCCATTGCTGGTGGTGCGGCAATTCTAAATTATATACAGGAAACCGCTGATGAATCAGGCATTACAAAACATATTCGTTTCGGTCACACGGTTCTAAGTGCGTCCTGGTCCAGTGTCGATTGTTGCTGGACGCTGCGCCTGGAAATTGTTAGCCGTGAAGCAGAAGAAAAAAAATCTGTCCTGATGCGCACCCGTTTTCTTTATATGTGCAGTGGATATTATGATTACTCTCAGGGGCACCGTCCCGAATTTGTTGGCGAAACAGATTTTGCAGGACAGATCATCCACCCACAGTTCTGGCCAGAAAATCTTGACGTTGCAGGCAAGCGCATTGTCGTCATCGGTAGCGGTGCCACGGCTGTAACTCTTGTGCCATCACTTTCAAAAGAAGCGGCGCATGTAACGATGCTGCAGCGCTCTCCAACATACGTGGTGCAGCGACCTGCTCGCGATAAGCGAGCTTTGTGGCTACAAAAATATTTGCCAGCCAAAATCGCTTACCGTCTGACTCGATGGAAATTCATTCTCGAAAGTATGTTTCTTTTTCAAATCGCCAGGCGTCGTCCAGAACAAACTAAACGACGCATTATTGCCATGGCTGCCGAAAAGTTGGGACCTGATGTAGATGCTTCAAAGCACTTTTCTCCCAAATACAAACCATGGGATCAAAGAGTTTGCATTGTTCCTGACGGAGATCTGTTCGATGAAATTCGCTCAGGGCGAGCATCTATAGAAACAGATATTATCGATCGTTTTGCTTCTAACGGAATTAAACTTCAATCGGGGCGTGAATTAGAAGCTGACATTATAGTGGTGGCTACTGGCTTGAAACTAAAATTGATGGGTGGTGCCAGTTTGGAGGTTGACGGGAAACCATTAGCTTTAAGTGAGTCGATGGTATACAAGGGCATGATGCTCAGTGATGTACCAAATTTTGTCATGGCTTTTGGCTATACGAACGCATCCTGGACTCTTAAAACCGATTTGACGGCTGGATATGTTTGTCGCCTTTTAAAATACATGGATAAACATCAGTTTTCAAAAGCCATGCCGCAGCGTGATAAAACTATTGAAACTTTGCCCTTTTTAAATTTCACTTCAGGCTATGTCGAACGCGCGGCTGAGTTATTGCCCAAACAAGGAATTCGTCGTCCCTGGCAGGTCTACCAAAACTATTTGCAAGATCTGTTTAATATAAGGCATGGTCAAGTCGCAGACGGAGTTATGCGGTTTGATAAAGCTGGTAGTGTCGACTGCGAAGCGGCGAGGATTAAGAGGAATTGGGAATAGTAATTGGTTTGATTCTTATTCTCGCTGTGTCACTGTTAGTTTTGGTGACAGGCCTTTTCCTCTTTACGCATAATACCGTTCGACGTGCGGAGATGGCCTCGCCAGCAAAAGGAACTTTTGTCGATTTGACCGACGTTCGTTTGCATTCGCTGGACGCAGGCAGCGGCTCTCCCATACTGTTGATACATGGTTTGAGTTCACAACTTGGCTCTTTCAATTGCGGTGTGATAGATCGCCTTGCAGAGAAGTTTCGCGTTATTGCTGTTGATAGACCAGGCTCTGGATATTCTGCGCGACACCCGAAAGCACTTGCTACTTTGGATGCGCAAGCAGATGCTCTGGCAGAATTAATTGGCAAACTGAATCTTGAAAAAACCATGGTCGTAGGGCATTCTTTAGGAGGAGCTGTCGCTCTAGCTTTGGCTATTCGTCATCCCGACAAAGTTTCTGGACTGTGTTTAATAGCACCACTTACGCACATGCCAGAAGTCGTGCCACCAGCATTTAAGGCTTTGATGATTGCTAGTCCGCATATGAGAGCGGCAATAGCATGGACATTCGCCGTGCCAGCAATGATAGTAAGGCGTCAAGAAACATTAGGACTTCTTTTCGGTCCAGAAAAAGTTACGCGCGAATACACCACAAAAGGTGGTGCACTTTTAAATCTGCGCCCCAGTCAGTTCATAGCTTCGTCTGCAGATTTATATGCAATCCCGGCAAATTTGTCCACGCTGGAAAATAGATACACCGAAATAGAAATCCCCGTAGAAATCTTGTTCGGTCGCGGCGATCAAATATTGAATCCAGTCAGCAATGGAAAAATTTTCACAGAGAAAGTATCAACAGCCAATTTGACTCTCGTAGATGGCGGGCATATGTTGCCTGTGACACAAGCTGAGTTGACTGCTGATTTCATCAAGTCATTTGCAGACAGGCTCTAGACTTGCACCTCCCTTGGTGCAAATTTTGTTGTGATTCTATCTTTCGACTCGAGCAAGCATCTCTGGCTCGTAGCGAGCTCCAGATGTCTTTTGTCCAAGTTCGTCTAGTTCCGCAAGGTCTTCTTCGCTCAAATTGATTTTTAATGCGTCACAATTTTCGCTGATGTATTTAAGTCGCTTTGTTCCAGGTATTGGCACGAACTGTTCACCTTGGTGCAAGACCCAAGCGATGGCAATTTGTGCAGCGGTGGCTCCATGGCGCTTGGCAATGTGTTCGATAACCTTCACTAATTTGAGATTCTTGTCAAAGTTCGCACCCTGATATCGAGGATCACGTTTGCGATAATCGCCTTCACCGATGTCTTCGAAACTTTTGATTTGTCCGGTGAGAAAACCGCGCCCTACGGGCGAGAATGGCACTAAACCAATTCCCAATTCCTTGAGTAGTGGAATGATTTTTTCTTCCAGTCCTCGCTCCCACAATGAATACTCGGACTGCAGAGCACTTAGCTTTCTTTCGGCATGAGCCCTGCGAATAGTCTCTGGACCAGCCTCTGAGAGACCAAGGTAAAGTACTTTCCCTTGGTCGATAAGTTCGCCCATGGTGCCCACCACTTCTTCAATGGGCACTGCTGGATCGATGCGATGCTGGTAGAGCAGATCGATGTGTTCAACCTGGAGACGTTTCAGTGATTCGTCAACGACTTTTTTGATGTGCTTGGGATGGCTGTTGGAAGCCATTGGATGTGGACCTTCCAATGCAAATCCGAATTTTGTAGCTATGACAACATCCTTCCGTCTCTCGCGTAAGGCTCTGCCAATCAACTCTTCATTTTTATAAGGTCCGTAAACTTCGGCCGTATCAAAAAATGTGCAGCCAAGTTCAACGGCTTGATGCAGAACTTTTACAGCTTCAGCTTGGTCGGCTGCGCCGTAGGATTGGCTCATGCCCATACAACCAAGACCGATAGCTGAGACTTCCAATCCCTGACTACCTAGTCTGCGTTTTTTCATAAAATTCTCGATTTAAATTCCGGGAGTGGCGTTGGGCACTGTTTCCATCTTCGGTGTCGATTTTTTCGATTCGCTTCCTGGTGATTTTGAAGATTGTCCCGATATCGTTTTTTCTAATTTGTTCTCTTTCGCGCTGTCTTTTTCTTTGGCTTCTTTCTTCGCCTGTTTATCTTGCATTTTTTCGTGCTTTTCTTCAGCCAATAATTGGTTTTTCAATTTGGTATTGCTTGCACGGTTTTTTTCGTTCTGCATATCAGCACTGAGGCTGGCGTCAACTCCGTGGTCGATTGAAGAGTCGCCGAGGGGCATGCCGATGAAGTTGCCCGTGTGCTCAATTGCACGACCCAATCCACCAACCAAGCCGCCGCCATGAGCTTCTTTTTCTGCTTGTTTTTCGGTCAAAACTTTCACTTTGTGGTCAGGTCCGAGGTTAACGTCTCTGTCTGCTTCTTTGCTGGCCTGCTCCATTGCCATCGGGTCGACCGTTGCGCCGGAACCGAAAAAAGAATTGACGCTGCTGCCATCGACTGTTCCAGGAGTCTGCGGACTGGCTGAATCAGCGTGAGCGGCTAAAAACGTGCCACAACCCATCAACATGGCTGAGAGCGCTGTTATGCAAAGTCGATCTTTTCGGTTCATTTTTCAATCCCTTTCTAAGAAGCAGTTGATTTTATATCATAGCCTGGTTGATTGCGCTTGATTTCTGTCTCAAGAGCGTCGCCGTTAGTCGTCAAAGGTGTCGCAGAGTGCTACTGTCGGCTATTCTGCTGCAACAATTGCAGCTTTTAATGATTGTTGCCAGACTTTATATTCTCTTTCTCGGTTATTTTGAGGCATTGTGACGTCGTTTTTGGCATCTAGCGGAAGCAGTTCTTCCTTGTTTTTGATAATACCGCAGGTGATACCAGCTAGCGCCGCTGTACCCCAGGCTGTCGCTTCAGGTTGGCTGGAGCGTACAACTGGCAGTTCAAGCAAATCTGCCTGAAAATCCACAAGAAACTGATTGCGAGTTGCTCCGCCGTCAATTTTTAGCTGTTTGAGAGATTCTCCATGATTGGTCATGTCTTGGACTACATCAGTAACCTGAAAGGCCATGGCTTCTAATGCGGCGCGCACGATGTGGGCACGTTTAGTGCCGCGCGTCAGACCCGTTATAGTGCCGCGTACATCTGGATTCCACCAGGGAGAACCTAATCCGACAAATGCAGGGACGAAGTATACGCCGTCGCTACTTTCTACTGAGCGCGCAATGGCTTCTGTTTCATCACTCGACTCAATGATGTTAAGTCCATCACGCAGCCATTGGATTGCTGCTCCAGAGACGAAAATCGCTCCCTCTAGAGCATACACGACAGGTGCGTTTTCTAGCTTCCACGCAATCGTAGTCAGCAAACCCGGTGTCAGCGTCAACTTTGTACCAATATTTGCTAGCAAGAAACTGCCAGTTCCGTAGGTGCATTTTGCCATGCCGGGTTCGAAGCAGCCCTGCCCGAAGAGTGCCGCCTGCTGGTCGCCCATAACCGCAAGGATAGGGGCTCTAAAGCCGACCAGTTCTTTTTTTGTGTTACCGAAATTGGCATTCGAAGAGACTATTTGGGGCATTATGTTCGCAGGTACGTTCAGTTTTTTCAGCAGGTCGTTGTCCCACTGCAGGCTTTTGATGTTAAACAACATGGTGCGCGAAGCATTACTCGGTTCAGTTAGATGTTGAGACTCTTCAGTTAGATTCCAGATCAGCCACGAATCAATCGTGCCGAAGGCAAGTGTCCCTTGCGCAGCAAGGTCACGCGCACCTTTTACGTTATCGAGAATCCAGGCAATTTTTGGACCAGAGAAATAAGCGTCTGGCATCAATCCGGTTTTTTCACGGAACCAGTCTGTATCGCCTTTAAAAGATAAGGCGATATCGGCAGTTCTTCTACATTGCCAGACGATGGCGTGATGAATCGGCTCGCCAGTTTTTTTGTTCCAGACGACCGTCGTTTCGCGTTGGTTGGTGATGCCCACACAGGCAATTTGTTCGGCCGATACGTCAGCGTTTTTAACGGCTTCTTTGATACAGGCAATTTGTTCGCGCAGGATTTCCGAAGCGTCGTGCTCGACCCAGCCTGGTTTTGGAAAAAACTGAGTAAATTCTCGTTGACCGATGCCACAGGGCTTGCCGGCGGTGTCGAAAATAATCGCTCGACAACTCGTTGTGCCCTGGTCAATACTAAGTATGTACCGTTCGTGCGTTTCTTTCACTTTTCCTACTCTTGAAACTGAATTTTTGGCGAACCCCAAAAGTGTATATGAAACGATAGTTTGTCATAAATCGAGCTTTCAACGCATGAGCATCCCTGTTTTAGTCAGGCGGATGGAATTACATGACCAATGGTTTCGTGTCGGATCATAAGCTTCCAGGGACGTGCCAGATTTGTGGCAAGCCTATATCAGATTTGCTCGTTCAATTTGGTGGAAAGAGCAGTGGCGAATTTGAGTGCGAGCAGTGCAAACGCAGCGTGTGCAGCAAATGCTACAGTCGCTCCAGGAAGCGATGCGTTCAATGCACTACTGGCAGCAAATCATGGTGCAAAATACCTGGCCTGCCAATGTAGCTATTTGGATTTCGACTGCCTTAGGTCGCCTTTCTTGCACGCTTTGCGACCGATCGAGCCGAAGTCGTGAGTGCCGATTTCGGGCGACCGCGTTGTTCGGAAGCCTCAACTTCAATTAGGTACGCCACCGAGGCTCTAATTACTTCGATAATCGCTGCTTGCATGAGCTCAATTTGTTTGGTTCTAGTTCGCGCAGCCTCGGCGAGCGCCCTCGTCTTCTGGTTGCCTTCAATCTGCACAGTCTTGCGAAATTTCATTAGTCTTGGAACGTGCACGAACAGGACGAGGTCTGGCGAGCCATTTTTCAGTTGAAAAAATAAACTACGGTAGTAGACGTCATTGCAGACGAAAGTGCCTGCGTGATTGGATATGACCGCTGGAAATCCGGCTGCTTGTAGTTTGCGGCGGAAGTCGATCAGAGGCGCCTCCGTCTTCAAAGCCAACGGGCCATCATCTATAGATTCGCCGTCGTATTTGTGTCCGCCATTGTCTTTAATCGCGTAGTCGCGAACGTTGACGGCTAGCCTTTCCAGATTTATTCGGTCACGTTTTGCGGCTAATCCTGTCAAGATAACGATATTTTGAACTTTGCTTTTGCGTTTTAAGTGAGTTTTTAATTTATCCCACGCTTGACTACAGCAAGTTGGTAAGACAAGTGAAGTTATCTTGACTTCGCCGGTCTTGGGAAAAGAAACCGAGATCGGTAAATTTTGAGCTACCAACTGGCTTGGATTTTCGGTGTTTGGACCGAATCCATTGAAGCCGGTGACGACGCACCGGAATTCAAGTTGTGAACTTTCTTTCTCGATTTTTTCGGCTTCGTTTAATTTCATTCGACTAGACATAATCACCATGGTGTAAAATAACGCCTCTTGCCGAAGTGGCGAAATGGCAGACGCAGCTGACTCAAAATCAGCCGGGGCGAACACCCCGTGTCGGTTCGACTCCGACCTTCGGCAAATTTTTTTATACGATCACTGCCACAAAATGTTTGGGAGGGCTCTCCCGTGCGGTATTTGCGTGTGATTGTACATATAAGCGAATTTGACGCTTTCATTTTCCATCTTACTATCTGAGGATGGAAATAAACCATCTTTTTGACATCAAAATTACCATCGTATGTGGTGCTTTTTTTTTAGTCCCCAGCAGTTGCAAATCTAATTACGCAGGCATGTCTCTCAATGAATGAAACCACCGAACAAAAGCGCACCTGGACAGTCGTCAAATTCGAACTGGCGCCCGAGCACGAAGAGATGGCTTCCTGGCTGATGATGCACAATGGGTCTTCTGGCTGTGAAATCAAAACAACGGCCGATGAATCGCGAATTTTGCTAGAGGCAACATTTGACCGACCAAAGCTTGCCGATGGCGAACTGACGGCTTTGCAAGCGGCTCTTGAAGAGTACGGACTTTCCGATAGTTTGCGCTCGCTCAAAGTTTCGGTTGTCGAAGAAGAAGACTGGCTGGAAAAGTGGAAAGAGGGTTTTAAGCCATTTACGATTGGCGATCGCATCACGATTTGCCCGCCATGGTCGCATGATGAGCTCAACATCTACCAGAAGGCAGACAGGCACATAATTTACATCGAGCCAGGCATGGCTTTTGGCACCGGCTTGCACACCACGACTCAATATTGCGTTCGCATGATTGAAGCCCACAACGACATCACGACAGCGCTTGATGTGGGTTCCGGCAGCGGCATTCTGGCTATCGCCTGCGCATTGCTGCATGAACAGGCACAAATAACCGCATTCGATATCGACCCGCAAGTGCAAAAGACGGCTGCCGAAAACTTTGACACGAACGGCGTCGCCGATCGGATCAAGCTATTTACCGGCACTACCAACGCTTTGAAAGACGAGCGCTTCAAATTCATTTTTTCCAATTTAACCTGCGAAGACATCATTGCTCTGCTGCCAGAGTATGAGCGCCTTCTCGATGAAGGTGGACAAGTTTTTTGCGCAGGCATCTTAGAAGAAAGATTGCCGCTCATCCAGGCCGCCCTTTCCAATCGTCACTGGAAAACAGTGCATTCGGAATTGAAGAATGGCTGGGTCGGTTTAACAATTCAGCGTTAATTCTGAAGGTCCAGGCTATCTCAAAGTCTATTTGTTATACTGAAATTGAAGAGAGCAGTTCTAATCGAACAAGTTCTGATCATCTGAGTGGGCGCAATTATGCTCATATCGCACCCTGAAAATAGAATACAAAAGAGCATTGATTTCAACTTCAACAACTCTGGACTGAAGAGCGTTTGCGTTCTTTCAGTACCCTTATGGGGGCGTTTAGATTCGACAGGGTCGTAGGGTTTGAGGCTGCATGTAGAGGTCGCTTGGCACCTCTTTAAACACTGAGCAAAAAAACAAATGCAAACAACAACGTTGTAGCATTCCGCAAACCAGGCGCTTTGCGCTTGGCTGCTTAGTCTTTAAGACCAAGTAGTAGGAAACTTAGCGGTAGCTTGACTACCCGCCGTCGCTAGGTCAATCAAGGTGGTTGCTGTTGGGCGAAATTAGCAGTTGTTAGCCCGACCTAAAGACATAATTGCAATCCCGGGTGGTCGTTCGAACCTATCGCAGCGGTTCTGTGGAAATGTCGAACTAAACGTGTAGATGCCTTGGGCTCCGCTTCTTTGGACGCGAGTGCGATTCTCGCCGCCTCCACCATTTTTATTGTTGAAGTGCTCGTAAATTCATTTTTCGGCTTGAGCACCTGAAGCTTGTGACCGAAACTGTGAGCAATCTACTTCCGGGACGGGCGATTTTTTATCGCCCATCTCGGATTTTTTGTGGGCAGAAATGTTTCCAGTTTTCGCCAGATGCGTTGAAGCCCCTATGCGTCAGATTCAATTTGGACTTGAAGGGGGTGAATCGGATCTGGCGCTTGCAGCTGCCTTTCGTTGCTCATAACTCGAATCAAATTCCAAATCAGGCTCACTTACAGGCAGTAGCCCAAGTGTGTGCCCCTCTTCATCCAAGAATTCAACTTCATAATCAAGAGGATCGCGGGCTTTGAAGCCAAAAGTCTCATTGTACACAATCAGTACAGTTCCATAGGTGCCTGCTGGAATGGTGACAATTTCGTCTGTCGAATCTTTGATATCGACTAGGTCTCGCTTAAGTTTGACGATATCCAATTCTTGAAACATGAAAATCACTCTTTAGGCTTTTCGGGTAAGTCAGTTGCCGTAATTAATCTAACGACTCCGTCTAAGCCCCTTTGAAAAATAAACGGAACATCGCGTGCTTGTCCATTGGCTCCCTGAATAGTTATAACCTGTCTGAACCTATTTCCATAGATTGTCGTTTCTGTGGGAACAGCAGTTTGAGGATCGAATTCTATCTGTTTTGCCAGTTGTGACATATTGTCTTTAGTAAATCCAAGTGCATCTTTGAAAAAGGCTGCTTTGCCCGTTAAGTTTCCTTCTTTTGAGCGGTGGTCAGGATTCAAAAGGTAAGTCTCAAGCTTAATCTGCACACTTTCCTGAGTCGTTTTGCCAAGCCGGGCTAGATTGTGTGGATCTTCGCCATCGCCACCGTCGTTATTTGCGGGAGGCTTTTTGCCGCCCCCGCCACCGCCACCACTATTGCTACCATCGCCACCATTTGATGGAGGTTTGGAGCCGCCGCCCGGGGGTGGTTGTGCCCCGCCGCCGCCTGATGGAGGCTCGGTGCCGCTACTATTGGTGGGAGTTTTGTTTCCGCCACCTCGTTCCGGCGGTTCGTTGCCTCCACCACCGGTGGGAGTTTTGCTTGAGCTAACAGCGTGATTGCCACCGGGTTCAGTGCCACCAGAAGATGGAATTCCGCCCTTGCGAATGGTTTTCAGTCCGTGCTGAAGGCCGGCCGCAAGAATGTCTGGACGCTCGTTGATAAGATGATTGGCTTCAGCACTTGCTAGTTGGGATAAAACTTGATTAGAGGGTTGTCCGAAAAATTGGGTCATTCGCTGTTGCGCAGCGGGATTGGTGGTATACGCTTTTGTGAACTGCGCGACCTCGTTAAAGGTATTCGCAAGATCTAACGCTGATGCGATTGGCCCTATTTGAGATCCAATTTGAGTTGCAAGATTCTGTAAGTCCACGTTCGCGAGTGCATCGCGTACCGCTGCAACTATTGAGTTATCTGTGACAGATGCGGAAGCTTGCAACATATTGCCGGTATCGGTCGACTGACCTTGACCTGGTATATAGGGTTTCCACTTGATGCCATTTAGAATTTCGGCGGCAGCTTTACATTCAGCATTTTCCGTTTGTACGTCGCGAACGCGAGTTGCTCTATCCATTAGAACAACGTGTTGATTCGCTTCAGCAAATTCTCCCTGATATTGTTTAACTTCCCCCAGCCACTTCTGCACGTTGGCTTCCGATTCAGGAGGTATCCAGCCCGGCAAGAGGACATTCCTCAGCGTAGAGAGAAGCCTCCATTCAAGCCAGCTCTCCCGTTCATTAGGGTCTGTCGGCTCTTGTAACTCGTTGTTCTGTGCTTGGGCGGGCACATAGGAATAAGTGACAGTTATTAGAAAAAATGCTAAAACGCTAAAAAATATTGCCCGATATGAAATATTTAGTTTGTGGAGGCAAATCATGCTTACTGACCGAATCTCTTGCTAACGTTCGTTGACTAAAGTCTTATAGAATATACAGCGAGCAGCGTTTTTGGAGAGCATAATAAAAGACCTGATGTTAGAGGCTTTCGACATTATTGAAGCAAAGAAGCACGCGCAAACACCGGTGCAGTTTATTTCCATACTTTGCTTCTTGTCCACATTCCTGTTTGCTTCGGTGACAGCTTGCAGTGCGGCTGGGCAAAATACTTTTAACACATTCCCTTCGTCCCTGCCTCCGATTGAAGCTGCACTTGCTAAAAATGCGCTGTTCTCTCAATCTGCAATTCCTCTTAAGCCACCAAGCAATGAATGGAAAAATTTGCCGACTGGGATTATTGGCAAATGGGCGCGTGGCACACAGTATCGTATCTATAAAAAAGATTTCAAAACTGGACAAGTTGATACCAGTCGCACGCTCATTTATTCATCACAAACGCCTTTACTCGGAAACAATTCTCTTGAGCAAACGTTCGAATTTACAGGACAGCAAGATCGAGCAGGGCAGACCTGGCTTTTTGTTGGTGTGCCGCTGATAAAAGTTATAGATTTTGATCCAGGTATCAAAGCTTACAATTGCCTGATCGAAAATAAACCTGTTGAAACATTAGGTGCAGATTTTGCCGTCAAACAGCGGATCTATACAACATGGATCGGAATTAAGAGCCAAAAAGTTTTATCATCAAATCGCGATCTTTCTTTCCGCGAATTCAAGCTTTTACCAAACAATCAAATATTAGTCGTTGAATTGTCTCGCTCTTATCAAGAAAATGGTATGCCCATGCAGGATGAAATCCACGAGACTATTCTCAGTCGAGTTAGCAGCGACCCGCATTCGCCACTTTTGCAGGCAAATAATGTCTCCAAACCATCAACTGACGATCTTTTCAAGCAATTTCAGTTGATTAAAAGTCATTTTTAGCCCTTTAACTAGTGAAGTAACCGCGTTTATGAGCGAGGACATATAATAGCCTTTGTAGATGACTAGCAAACCTTCCATCTGGGCCGCTGATTAGCCCATTCGATAAGGAATTAAGATGATGCCTAGACCACGCTCTCTAGCCATTCGAATCGCGCTCTGTTTAGCAATTGCAACAGTTATTCAAGCTCCGGTCGGTGCCCATTCGCTTGAGGCAACGTACGTTCCCTGGGGCGTAGACGAATATGAGTTTTTCGGACTCACTGCTCCCGAGTTGGCAAAAGATTTCAAAGGAAAATTGGAGTTCGAAAGAGACTACACCAAGGCGTTTTTTGTAGGCCACCATAGCTCGGGATTTGGACAGCCACAATTTGAACTCACTTTCGACAAAGGTAAAGTGGTGCGTGTGCGACGTTTGTTGATCGATGGTGCTGGCTGTAACATCGAAGGACCAAGTTTGTCATCAAAAAAAGAAGCTCTGCGCTTTTCGGTTGACGGACTCACTAATTTGGCCAATCGAGACCGCAATGACGATGCCAGGCTCAAAGCGGCGCGACAAATGTTATGGAAATAAGTCGAAATGAACTTTGCTCAACTAGATATGATGCGCGAAATTTACAAAATGAATTGCGCCCTTCTCTTAGCGAAACTTTGATAACACTGACGAGGCCAACCGGTGGGACTGGGTTCAGTTGAGCTTTTACTCGAAATCGAAGAGGAATTCGGCGTGGCAATTCCTGATCGTGATGCAGAGAAAATGAGGACTGTCGGAGATGTCTACGAATGGCTAAAGAGGTGTATCGCGGGCATTGATCCAAGCATGTGCTTGACCCAGAGTGTCTTTTATAAGCTTCGTCGAGCACTGGTGGAAAATTATCGTTTGGAACGGCACGCGATTATACCAGAAACTAGATTGACCGACTTTCTCTCTGTTCGCGACATTGAAGACGGTTGGCCATTTTTGCAGATGTTTATAGAAGTACATCCGCCGCCCTTTGCAATTGCAAATAAGATCGTTGGGTTTAGATTGAGCAAAGAACCTCTAACAATCCGTCAATTGGTAGACGCTTTGATAGTCGTCAACGGTAAATTGTTGAATAGTGGTCGCGATTCTGATGACGAAATTTGGCAGCGCCTGGTGCAAGTTTTTTGTCGCCAACTTAATGTCGAAGCAGACGATATAAAACCAGAAGCATCAATGTCAAAAGATTTGGGCGTGGACTGATTGCGTAAATTCCTTTGTAGAGTTTAAATAATAATTCAAGGATTAAAAGTAGGAAAACATTTGTATGACTCAGGTCGACTATCTGCAATTTGAAAATTTCAAGCACGATGGTTTCACCCTGCTGAAGACCCCTATAGCCCCTGCGCAAATTGATCAACTAACATATTTTGTTGAAAAAGCACGCATGGATAAAGCCGCCGCTGGTTTGCGAAATTTGCTGGTTCGTTCACCTGAGATTAAAAGCTTCGCGCAGTCTGGTCCAGTATTTAAAATGGCGCAGCAGCTTCTTGGTAGTACACTAATTCCAGTGCGCGCAATCCTCTTTGATAAAACTCCCGCCACCAATTGGTACGTCACCTGGCATCAGGATTTGAGCATCCCTGTTTTGAAGCGCGTAGAGTGTGAAGGCTACGGACCGTGGTCAGTCAAGGACAATGTTGTGCATGTGCAACCTCCCGCTGCGATTCTCGAAAAAATGGTTTCTTTGAGAATTCATTTAGACCCATGCTCAGAGAAGAACGGACCGATAAAGTTTATTCCTGGTTCTCATCGCTCTGGGATTCTTCAGCCAATTGAGATTGAAGACTGGAGAGATAAACGTCCTGCCGTAGTTTGTTCCGCAGAACGCGGTGATGTTATAGTCATGCGTCCTCTTATTTTGCACAGTTCATCGACCGCCGAATCCCCTGAGCACCGCCGCGTCCTGCATGTTGAGTATGCCGCAGCTGAGCTCCCTGCGGGCGTGCAGTGGGCAGAAGCTTGACATCGATTGGATTTTGGCAGTAACAATGGGTACTATGTTGTACAAAGTCGCTTGAATTGTTTGTGAAAACCAACGTCTTTGTAGGAAGCACGCTCAGAGGGAGATTTCAGTTGTCTAAGATTCGCCATTTGCATTTAACAGCGATAACGCTTCTGGTATCAACGATTTTATCTGGGTGTGGGACGCCGCATTCAAAAACTTCAACTACGACGACGACAACATCAATAACTGCTGACACCGTTACATCCTCATCGACTGCTCCGCAGCCAATGGCGACGCGCAATCCGGTGCGAACGATTGCAGCAGCACATTTGGATAACCCTTTTGAGGCGGCAGCCTTTTCAATTATTCCTGAGCGCGAAATTCAAGGTTTGAATGCAGATATTCAAAAAATGTTTGGTGCCATTCCAGATAAAGCAGCACAAAAGATATTTGAACAGGCGCACGAGGACTGCAAGTCCGGCGCATTCGATAAAGCTGTCGATGGCTATTCTAAGGCCGTTGCTGCCCTACCTGCCCTCAAGCGTGAAAATATAAATCGAGGCAATAATCCAATCATAGAGTTGCATATTGCTATGCTTCAATATGGCGCTCTCGATTGCAGCAAATTTGGTCAGCCCTCCAAAGGGCTCAAACTCCTGACAGATGCTGAAACTTTCGCCGCTACACTGCCCGGACCTGCATCTTACGAAAAGAGCTTCATCATTGATGCTCATTGTGCCGCTAAAGCAGGTCAGTTTGAACGCGCCCTGAGCGATTTCAAAAGTATTGAAAAAAGTGCAGGTTCTGTTGCCACCAAAGCTCATGCGCGCGTCGCTCAGGCAAGAATGCTTGAAAAAATGGGCAAGGTTACCGAAGCCGGTAAAGTACGCGGCGAGGCCCAGAACACACTTGATACAGCTAATGGCGTAGAGCAGCTAATATCGGCTTGCCAGGCAGGCAATCTGGCTCAAGTTGAGAAGCTTGTCAAAAGTGGTATCAGTGCGAAGGGCTTCGGTGAGTCGCGACCGCGCCATCTCAGTTCTTATTCCCCGCTTATGAACACAATTATGGCTGGAGACAAACCAGACATCGTGGAGTTTCTACTGAATAATGGTGCCGATGTAAATGAAGCAGATTTCAAAGGTGCTACACCATTGCATCTTGCGGCCAAATACAACGCAGTCAAGACTGCGGGCATTTTACTTGCTCATAAAGCCAATGTCGAAGCTGTCTGCGCCGATGTTGATCCTGGAAAATTCTCTGTCACTAATGTCGATCATCATTTGACTCCATTGCTAATTGCTGCGCAAAACAACAATTTAGACATGGTGCGCTTATTAGTCGAAGTAGGCCATGCTAACGTCGAGGCTGAAAATAGCGATCGCAATAATGCAGCCGATGTCGCAACAGAGACTAACGTCCTTGCTTATCTGGTAACGAAGCGTCTGAAGTTGAACAGTCACTAGCTGGTGGCTCAAATTTAGACAGTTATTTGGGGCACCATTTGAAAGATGCCACCACTTTGTCGACTATCGGGGCAAATTGCGCTTTGGAGGACTGTGGATAGCTGAACGTCAAAGTTCTAAAAGTATCATTGCGTAAGCAGGTTTTCTGGTAGAAAATTCTGTCACCACTAGTTCCAGAGATGGCAAACCAGTTTTTGCCGCCGGCGTAGTAGCTGACCTTTTTCTGTGGCGCGTCCTTTGAGTTTGATTCTTTCGCCATTTTTAATTCGTCATCGAGCCCACCGTCAACTTTGTAGTTGCCCCAAACGCTCATTTGCGCGTCGCCTTTTTTTGCCACGAATTTTTGCCCGTCGCTATTGTCCGGCTCGCCTTGAGCAGTCAGCACCTCTGCCGGGTAGTTAATTTGATAGCCGAATCGAGCATTGGCATAGGTTTTGTATGCCGTCGTCGTAATGGGAGGTTTACCTGACTCAGTTCCTGAATTGGCTGCACCGGACGTGACAGACATAGAAACTATCACCAGGGCGATGCGTAAAGGCAAAGCGGAAAGATATTTCATTTTGCTCCGTTGCTATAGTGTAGCCAGGTATAGTTTACCTTTCCCTGTGCCGAGGTTGTTTCGTTTTGACCTTCGATCTGCAACCTGTTTTGCAAAGTGAGCAACTTCTCCTGCGTCCTTTAACCGTTGACGATTTCGATGCCATGTATAAAGTGGCCAGTGATCCGCTCATTTGGGAACAACATCCTAATTCAGATCGTTACAAGCGTGATGTCTTCGAGAAATTCTTTAGCGATGCTCTTGCTTCCGGTGGCGCCTTTATTGCGATTGATCGCAAGAACGATCAGGTGATTGGCTCGTCTCGATTTTTTGGACTCGATGAGAAAAATAGCGAAATCGAAATCGGCTGGACTTTCCTATCTCGCAGCCACTGGGGCGGGCCAACCAATGCTGAAATGAAAAGGCTGATGTTAGAGCACGCTTTTAAATATGTGAAAAATGTCGTATTTATGATCGGACCGAGCAATCTGCGCTCGCGTAAAGCTGTGGAGAAAATTGGTGCTGTTCATATTGGTTCAAGAATGCGTGGGGGCGTTGAAAGTGTTGTCTATCGCATTAATCAACTGCCCGTCAGTTGTAAGGTATAATAAAAAAGAAGTCCTGTCTTTATGTCAGTCACTTAAGTGACTTGAATATGACCACATGGTTTACGTCCGACCATCACTTCGGGCACAAGAATATTATTGAATACTGCAGTCGTCCCTTTGCCGATGTTGCTGAGATGAACGAGGCGCTGGTTTGCGCCTGGAATGATTGTGTAGCATCAACCGATGTTGTTTATTATTTAGGCGATTTTTCCCTCAAACCCGCTTTGATGGAGCAGTTTGCGCCGCGTTTGAACGGAAGAAAAATACTAGTCGCTGGAAATCATGATAGCTGCCATCCAAGTAATCATGGTGGCACATTCAAAAATGTGGGACTTTATAAAAAGTATTTTGAGGAAGTCGTGGACGAGCTGCAATGGTCTGACTTTTTGTTGCACCACATCCCATACTACGACGATGAGGATGAGCGCTTCCCAGAGTTTCGCCCCCTCAACGAGGGTAAAATCCTCTTGCATGGACATGTGCATCAACGCTGGCTGACAAATGGTCGTCAGATCAATGTCGGCGTCGATGTCTGGGATTACGCGCCAGTTTCAGAAGAGCAAATTCGAGAATTAGCGACAAAGATTGACGCTGAACTTTCTCAATACACAGATCAACACACGTGATTATCATTACTAAAAGCAAGTTTACGACTTGATTGCAAATGCCTAAATCTAATCAACGCAGAGTTGCCGAGGAGGCCGCTCGTCTAATGGCCGAAGGTGTCGAGAATGAATATTTATACGCCAAACAGAGAGCGGCGTCGATGCTGGGTTTGTCCAGTCAGACTCGATTGCCATCTAACGCTAAAATTAGAGCCGGGATCGGTCAAATTACAAAAGAACAATTAGGCGCATCCGAAGTACATCGGCGCATAAATTCCATGCGGAAGATTGCCGCACATTTGATGTTGTTGATTGAAGATTGCGATCCATATTTGATTGGCAGCACTCTGTCTGGCGAAATTAGAGAAGGCTCAGATATTGATTTGCATGCTTATTGCGACGATTACTCCATGCTCACTGAACGTCTGGCAGACTATGGTTACGAGGCAGTGGAGGCAGAGTCTGTCGAAAATAACAAAGGCACTTTCGTGCATTTGCGCTGGCGCGAAGAAGATTTTCCTGTGGAAATAACAATCTATCCCTGGAGTTCAAGACATATCGTGCCCATTTCCTCTGTTACCGGGAAGCCCATGAAACGGGCTGATTTGTGTGCTCTGCGAAAACTGCTGGTTCATTAGCTTTAACGCCTTGGACCGTTGTCGCTGGAGGAGCAAAGTTCGTCACCTCAACTTGATACTGCTGAGAACAAGAGAGTATCAAGCCAGGACTATTAATTGAAAGCCTATTTAGTTTTTTCTGAATAAGCCATATTTTTTTTGCATCGGACAATTCTGCTGACGTGTAACTTCGACTGCAATCATGTCGTACGTACATGCCGTAAGAAAGCCGTTTGACGAAACCTGCCGCCATTAGTCGATGTAGACACATGTCTACAGATACACGGGTGCCATGCTGAAGAAGATCTCTTGTAAAAATGATGGTGTCAGCCTGCAAGAAATTGATGTGTTGACGAATGGTTTTGATTACAGCCACTGGAGTGCACCTCAACAACGATTTTGGTCATGCCTCTAATAAACAGTATTTATTGCTGCGAAATAATGTGCAATTGCGCAAAGCTGTTCTGCCTCAACCAAAGAGGTACTTCCAACAATTACCACGGGCTGGCGTTGTTGCGCATTCAGGGTATTTCCCCCATTCCCAAAGGATAGGGGCACGCGTACAGTGCAACCATACTTCGCGCAATACAAAATTGGCTTCCGAGGCATTTCGCTATGGAACGATCGCAACTGCAAGCAGTTAAAGATACTGCTACGGATTTTGGCAAAGGTTTTGTTCAAACAGCCGTTGAAAACCCGTGGAATGGCGTTGCTCAGCTGCTTAATGAAATTCCAGGCGTAAAAGTAAAAGAGCTGCATTCGGCCACACCCTCCGGTAAGGTAAGTTTTGCCGAGGAACTCGGTGCCAAAGCTGGCTCAATCGGTGAACTCATCGCGGTAACGCTTGCGACGAAATACGGTGCAAAGTCCGTCTTCAAATTAGGCGCTGCTGCCGAAAAGCGCGCAGTCGTGCAGACCTCTACATTTGGTCTTGCTGGCGCCATTAATGGCGGAATGTTCACTCCATCAGAAGATCACGATCATCTACTTACCTCAAGAATCAAACAAGGGGCAATTCAGGGGGGCACTTTTGCCTCAATGAGTATCGCCTCCGCGGCTCTTGGCGGTGGTTTTGACGGCGCGCTCGTTAAGCGAATGTCTGTCAATGCTGCTGGCGGCGCAGTCGGCGGTGCAACACATGCTTTGCTAACTGAAGGTTTGATGCATCATCGCTTAGCTTCTGCCGACCAGGTTGCCAGTGACGCTGCAACCTATGCCGCTTTTGGAGCTGCTTTTACCGGCATACATTTTGCTGTGGGAAAAGCTCTTCGGGTGCCTGAAGCTGGCCCTGTCAAAGAAGAGTATCCGTCACAGATAAAAGAAATGCTCACTCCGTTTAAACGTCTTTCGAATGAACCCATTCTTGGACCACGTGAGGGCAAGTTTGATTCGGCGGGAGCGTTCAATCCAACAGCTACTCGTTTGCCAGATGGTGATGTGGCTATTCTATATCGAGCGCAAGACGCCAAAGGTGTCTCCACTGTTGGTCTGGCGCGCACCGCTCCAGATGGCGTGACTGTACTTGAGCGGAGCGACGAGCCTGTTCTTGCTCCAAGAGTCGACAATGAGCGATTAGGTATAGAAGATCCGCGCATGACCGCCGATCCTGTAAATCCAGCACAATGGGATTTGACTGCCACCAAGTGGGATGGACACAACGCCCAATTGTCAGACTGGACGTCCACCGATTTGCGGGAATGGCACGAGCGCGGCATCATGATGCCAGCTAATGAGGGCACCTGGAACACACAGTGGACAAAGTCTGGTTCGATTGTCTCGCGGGAAGTAGACGGCAAATTTGTTCCTGAAAAAATCGATGGTAAATTCTGGATGTTCTACATGGGTAGCCGAGCCGGCGTAGACGAAATGGGATTGGCTTCTTCTGTCGATGGTAGAAATTGGAGTGACGCCACCAATGAGCCGATACTGCCAGCGCGACCAGGTCAGTTTGACTCCAATGTTGTAGAACCAGGGCCGACAGCGATCCTAACAGATAATGGTATCAATTTGATTTATAGTGGTGGCATGCCTTACGAAGGCGGTAAAGGCATGTTTAAGTATCAAGCTGGTGTTGCTGTTTTCGATAAAAATGATCCGACCAATTTACTGTACCGCTCCGATAAACCCATCTTTTCGCCAGAGACTTCCTGGGAAAAAGAGAATTCTTCAACCACGGTGCACCAGGTACCAAATGTCGTTTTCCCTCAAGGAATTGTGCCAGATGGTCACGGTGGTTATATCGTTTATTATGGCGCTGCCGATAGTTATGTTGGTGCTGCAACAACCAGATTCGCACCGGTCAATCGTTTTGATTGGCTCAACGGGCTAACTGACAGTGGTCAACAATCCGTTTTGAGAAGCCCTGCCCTGGCCAATCCAGAAATTCAAGACGACAAGAAGAAAACTGCTAATTAACTTAGAGTAGCAATTCCATAAAGACCCGGTCACCAACCGGCAGACCCTTGGCCTTTTCGTCGGCGTAAATGCTGCGCATCTCATCGCACCAATTGGCTTCAGCAATTGGTGTAAAGCCAAGGCGTGCGTACATTGGGCCATTCCAAGGAACGTTTGTGGCAGTGCTGAGTAATACTCTTTTGAAACTGCGCTCTCGTGCCCAGGAAAAAGCACGATCAAGTAGTGCTTTGCCCAACCCCTTTTGCCCGTGCTCTATCAATACGTCGACTTCTTCGATATACGCGCAACCTGATTTTTCGCTGACGATGATAAAGCCAACGGCAGTTTTGGTGTTGTCTACAGCCACAAAAACTTGCTCTTTCTCAATCAATGCGAGTAAGGTATTGGTGTCAAAGGTCTGGTCTAAAAAGGAAGCGTCGGCATTGACTGGAGGAAAATTCTCCAGAGTCTTGAAACGTTTGGACGCATCAAGCTCAATCAATGAAAGACGCTCGAGATCAGATTTTGTAGCCAGTCTGATTGTATAGATGGCGGCCGTCCCGATTAATGTAGACCGGCTAGATCAGGTGGATTAGGCATAGCGAATCCAAGGAACATCAAGAGATTGACTGTCACAAAAGTGCCAAGCAGAAAAGCGCAGAGCATTAACTGCCACGTCAAAAGAGCTTGCCTTGATGGCAGTGTCGAGACAATACCGAAACGATTTGTGAGATAGAAAAAGAGTGTGGCACCAAAGAGGACATCACAAAGAAGCAAAAGATTTAGTCTTTGCGGCACCATTGATTTGATAAAGAAAGAGATGATCGTCACCAGGCAGACAAAAGCCAGCATGATTGTGGTTGCGCGATCTGAATCGCGTAATTTAATTTCGTTTTCTCGAGAGAGAGACATTACGTAACCGAGTGCTGCCCAGCTGCTGACAAAACGCGAACGCCTTTCTGTTTGAATAGCACTTATATCCTTCACAGCAGGTGTTCCGCTTTCTGCATTGACAGCTTCGTCGCCGATCTCGCTCATTTTCCGTCCTCGTTTAACCGACCCAATTCTCTCAGATTCAACGACCAGTGTCTAAATAGTTCAGAACTTTTTCTAGTGTATCTCCGCTGCAATCTTGATGTCCCACGCCCTGTATGTCAAATAGGTCGTGCTTGGAAACCCTCTCTGGCAAAAGTAAGCAGAAAAGCTGTAAAAAGAGCCCTGATTTTCAAGAGGTCTAGGAGTGGCATTTGCATTAAGTCAATTTTTGTTTGGGTATGGCAAACGTTGCTAAAAGGTCTGTAGTGTCTAGCCGTCCGGGAGTCTGTTCAAAAATAGTCAGCAGTTTTTTTAAAGTTTTGCTGGTGGCGGATTTCTTCAGATAATCGCAATGAGCGACTATATACAATTTCTTGTTGGCTCTTGTAATTGCTGTATTGAGTAAAGCGTCTGATCTGATTTGATTGGAATCTTCATTCATGAAAAGAGAACCGGCACCTGGCGCATCGACGATGTCCAGGATAACTACGTCGCGTTTTAAGTTGGCCATCTCTTCAATAGTTGTTGCAACGGGCACAGGTAATTCCCATTTCGCGAGCATCTTGTTGATTAAATCGCTTTGAGCTCTGTGTGTCGTCAGCACGCCGACATCGGCTCGACTGGCGTTCTCCAGAATTTGTTTGACGATCGCTGCGCTAATCATCGCACTTATTAAGTTGGCACTGCCATTGGTGCTGGTTTGGGCAGCTTCTGGATTGAGTACAGAAATATCAGCCAACACGATAGCCGATGAACTGGACTGTCCGTCAATTGAATCGTCGGGCGCTTTCTTGCCACTTGAGAGATATCCTTCATAAAATAGTTCATCAGAAACAGCGGCAATCGCCTCGTGCATGCGGTATTGCTCGTCGAGAATGGAGAGGCGTTCGTCCGATTCTGCTTCGGACGCTGATGAAATGTTGAATAGATCAAAAACGTTGCGACTCAACCACTTTTGCGCTTTTGCGTCTGTACTTTGGGCTCTGTCTTTCAATTGTTTGAAGTCACCGCATATAGTGGCAACCGTCTGCGCTTGTCCCAATGCCCAAAATAATTGGGGCAGAGGAATCAAGTTGCAGTCATCGAGCAAAATGACATCAAAATTCTCCATTGCTCCTTGATCGCAAGCTTCCGAGAATGTGCCGCAAACAAACAACGCTTGATTGATGACAAATTTATTTAAGACGGCGTTCGACCATAGTGTGTCCAGATTTACGGCTTTTTCTGCTTCTTCGCTTTGCACTTCTGTGAGGCGCTCACGCATTTTATCTATTGTTGGAGCATCAAGCGATTCTTCGCTCGGTTCATACTCCAACTGTGCTTGCTCCATCTCGATTTTGACCATCTCTTGTGCTTTATCGCTAAATGGTGCCAGGTGAAAATCGAGCGCGGCTTTGGGAAATTTTTGTACTAATTCTCTATTTGCACTGACGCCTAGTCGCAAAATTGAGCCGTCTCGATAAAGAGTGTCTTGCAGACGGTCACAAACGGTGGCCATCAAATGGTCGGTCGCTTCATTATTTTGACCTAAGTACAAAACGCGTCTGCCTGCTCTTAGATGTGCTTCGGCACTGCAGGCAAGAATATTTGTTTTGCCGGTACCTGGTCCACCCCAAATCAAAGACAAATTACGGCTGAATGCTTGCTGCATAGCGAGCTTCTGCGAGCGGTTTATGTTTTTGCCCGATTCAAAATTATATTCAGCAGGACCAAAATTTTGCTCCTGTGATTGCCCATCAAAAATGGACGCTGCAAATTCGAATCTGCTCGTTTGTTTTTCTGCGATAACGTTTTCCATGCTTTTGAGCAAATGGGTCAGGTCGTCTCCTGAATTGACTATGAGGGTGGCATCTAAAATCAGATCACGCAGATTGTCTTTAATTGCGAGATAAACCTGATTACCCAGGCAGGTAATGATTTTTGCTACATGCCCTTTGGGTGTGGGGACATCAACTTGCGAATCAGAATTCTCCAGCGCTGGCGGCACGAAAATTACTGCTGAGGAGTTATCTTTGATGGCATAGTAAGAATCGGTGGTGCACTGATAGACTCTCCAGCCCGCCATGGCATGGCTGAATTTGCACTGACTGAGCTTCAGTAAGAAAGGCGCACGATGAACTGAGGCTACCGCTTCAATTTCGGTGCGCAAAGCCTCCACTATTTCTAAAATATAGTCCAACGCCTTAATCGACAGCAAAGCTGTCATCAGGTCGTTTTGCATCAAAGTACCTATCAAATAGTGTCATCCTCCATAAGATATGCCCTAGATGTCCATCTGCATAGAGGTTGCCAGCAAAATCTCTGAAAAAATTTTAGAAGAGCCAAAAAACTGTTATTCTCAGCCAGGGTCATGTTTGTCTGGTCTTTACAGCCTGGGGGTAGCTTTGTGTCCAAGAAAAACACTCGTCGACGCAACCTCAATCGCTATGTGGCAACGCCTCGAGATGTCAACAAACCAGGCAGTGCTCGCATGTTGCTTACCGCCTATGACGGCGCTAACATCTTCGAAAAAGAAATATCGGACGTTTCTGAACTCAGTCAGGTCAGAGGTAAATATCGGACTCTCTGGCTGCATATAATTGGCCTCAAAGACGTGGCGCTGACCAATAAAATTGGCGAGATTTTTGGTTTGCACGAGCTCGCTCTAGAAGATGTGGCGAATGTTCAGCATCGAGCCAAAGTGGAGCAATATGGCGAGCAGTATTTCGTCGTCTCTCATTTGATAAAAATGAATCAAACGCTGGAGACTTCTCAAGTCAGTATGTTTATCGCCAAAGACTTCGTCGTTTCCTGGCAAGAAGGTCAAGACGATGATCTCATGGCCGTTAGAGACAGGCTGCACCGCGTCAATAGCCGAGCCAGAAAAGCGGGTTCCGACTACCTTTCGTACATGATTTTAGACACGGTCATTGACACGTATTTCCCAGCGCTGGAAATCTATGGTGAGCGTCTGGAGAAATTGGAAGACGACATTCTCGATAATTCGTCGCGCAAAAATGTGGGCGAAATCCATCAGGTGAAGCGTGAATTGCTGGCCATGCGCAGAGCTGTCTGGCCCTTGCGTGAGGCGATTAACGAATTAATCCGAGATGGATCGGCATTGTTTTCTGAGGAAACGAGAGTGCATATGCGCGATTGTTATGACCATACGGTTCAGGTTATTGATTTCGTCGAAACGTATCGCGAACTGGGTTCAGATATGATGGATGTATATTTGAGTACGGTCAGCAATAAGATGAACGAAGTGATGAAAGTGCTCACTATAATCACAACGATTTTTGTGCCTGCCGGTTTGATCGCTAGCATCTACGGTATGAATTTTCATACGGAAATTTCGCCTTATGACATGCCCGAATTGACATGGTACTACGGCTATCCGTTTGCTCTTGGATTGATGCTATTTACGGCTACAATGACCGTGCTTTTTCTGCGCTGGCGTGGCTTTTTGGGTGGAAAGAACGCTTAGCTTAAAGGCGCGGCGCCGCCGAGGATTTCTTGGCTACGATCACTGTCGCATCGCCGTCAGCTTTCTCGTTCTTATTCTCAGAGCGTCTTGCATGTTCGTTGATCATCGCTTCCACCAGTCCGATAAAAAGTGGATGTGGATTGTCTGGACGGGACTTCAATTCGGGATGGAATTGAGAAGCAAGAAAGAAAGGATGATCGTTCAATTCAATCATCTCGACCAGGCGACCATCTGGTGATAGGCCACTGATAACGAGACCGGCTTTAGCTAAATCATCGCGCAAGGCGTTGTTAACTTCATAGCGGTGGCGGTGGCGTTCCCAAATAACATCTTCCCCATAAACTTGAGCTGCTTTAGAGCCGGCTTTCAGATTGCAAGGATATCGTCCGAGTCGCATGGTGCCACCTTTTTGAGTGACGTTATGCTGGTCTGGCATCAAATCGATGACTGGATATTTTGTGTCTTTGTTGAATTCGGTCGAATGCGCGTCGGGCATTTTTGCAACATTGCGAGCAAAATCGATGACGGCGATTTGCATGCCCAGGCACAATCCTAAATACGGAATTTTGTTCGTGCGAGCATAAGCGCTTGCCTGCACTTTGCCTTCGATTCCCCGGTCGCCGAAGCCACCAGGAACAAGAATGCCGTCGACATCAGTTAGATACTCCGCTGCACCATTGCGCTCAACATCTTCAGACAATACCCATTTGATGTTAATGGCCGCACCAAGTTTTGCGCCGGCGTGCTTTAACGATTCAACAACCGAGATATAGGCATCAGACAGCATTACGTATTTGCCAACGATGGCAACTGTTACTTCTTTGGTTGGACGCTTAATGCGCTCGATCAATTCTTTCCACTCGGTTAAATCCGGTGGATTGTTTGGCATATGTAAACGTTCTAAGACTCTGTCTGCAAGCCCTTCTTCCTCGAGGAAAATTGGCACTTCATAGAGATATTGCACGTCGCGACATTGAATAACAGCATCAATATCTACGTCAGTAAATAGAGACAGTTTTTCGCGAATTGTCGAAGAAAGAAGTCTGTCTGAGCGGCACACCAAAATATCTGGTTGAATCCCTTTGCTTCGCAATATTTCGACAGAATGCTGTGTGGGCTTGGTTTTAAGCTCATTTGTGGTGCGCAGGTTGGGCACCAGCGTGGCGTGAATGTAGCAACAATTGTCACGACCAACGTCCTTGCGCATCTGGCGAATTGCTTCCAGGAAGATCAAACTCTCGATATCGCCCGCGGTGCCACCGACTTCGACAATTACTACTTCGGCTTGTGAGTGTTGAGCGCCTTTGCGTAAAAAATTCTTGATTTCATTGGTGACGTGCGGAATCATCTGCACTGTGCCACCTAGATAATCGCCTTTGCGTTCTTTTTCTAAAACACTCTTATATATCCAACCAGCTGTGACATTGTTCATACGACTGAGGTCGACATTTATGAAACGTTCATAATGACCCAGGTCCAGATCGGTTTCCGCCCCGTCTTCAGTAACGAACACTTCCCCATGCTGGTAAGGGCTCATCGTGCCAGGATCGACATTTAAATAAGGGTCTAGTTTAACAATCGAGACTGAAATACCGCGCGCTCTCAGCAATCGGCCAAGCGACGCGGCGATAATCCCTTTCCCCAGTGAGGAGACAACTCCACCAGTAACAAAGACATACCTGGTGTTCATCTCGCCTCCTTTTTTGTCACCCGCCGATCATTTCATTGATCAATCAATACTATAAGCGATCATCAAAGCGAGCGAAAGCTGCTGACGGTAACGTTTCTAGGAAATTTTGTGGAGATTAAAAACTTTAGCAATAATTGCCGACTAGATATATTGGGCTTAAACCGCCACAGTTCAGCTATTCGCGTATCTTGGGTACACGAAAAAATGCATCTTCGCGATCTGGGGCAGTTTTAAGTAAAACGTCATGAGGGGGAGCAGCGACCACTATATCTTCACGCAATACATTGACTATCGGCAGGGGATGGGACATCGGCTCGATGTCTGTCGTATCTATCGCTGCCAGTTCGTCGAAATATCCCATGATCTTGGTCATGTGTTCGCAATACGTCTTCTTCTCTTCTTCAGAAAGCTGCAAGCGAGCTAGTTTAGCAATATGTTCGACGGTCTTGATGGTAATCATGTTTGTCAGTTTACTCTATGGACAGACGTGCCACAACTTGAACAACGCAGATGCAAACATTGGTGAATCTGTGCTCATAAATCTAAGCTCAGTTTTTGTCTTCGCCGCCGTTGTTCGTGTGTTTTTCGGCTGTGTCAGTTTTCATTTTCTTAGTTTTACGCTCTTGCTTTTCTAACCTTTCTAAGGATTCTTCTGCTTTTGTCTTTAGTTCAGCCTGTTCGATTTTTTCTGCTTCGGCTTGGGCATCAATTTGTACAATATTGCCTTCGCTTGCATTTTTGTGTTTAGCCCAATCCTTCACTTTTTCCTGATACTCGGCTTCAGGTGTCGACTTAGCCGCCGCTTCAGCTGCTGGACCTTCGCCGCAACCTTCGGCTAGATTTATTTCCATAGGCTCATTTGCGGTCGGAGATTTATGCGATTGAAAAATGAATTTTAGAACACGAGCCATGACATTAGGCTCTTCCACATGCTGATGAAGCATTGATTCTTCAGGCGGATAGTAAGTGTCTATTACAACTTTCAGTGACGCCGCCACAGGAATAGCAATTAGCATACCGAGTGCTCCAGCCATTGTTTCGCCGACGATTACCGCAAAGATAATGCCTAAAGGATGCAGTTCGACTGCGTGACCGATGACAGCTGGTACGACGTAATAGTCTTCGAGCTGACGGGCAATCCAGTAACAACCGATAATCCAAGGAGCAATGCCAATGCCGAATTGTGAAACGCTGACTATGACTGCGATAGCAATGGCAAGAAATGGTCCAAGGACCGGAATGATTTCTAGAATACCGCTCATAATTGCGATGACTAGAGCGTATTTGATCTTAAATATGCTCAAAAAGACAAAGGCGACAACCGACATTATTATGATTAAGATCAGCTGTCCGACTACATATTTGCTCAGCATTTTATTGAGTTGACCGACGATATTGATCATCGTCACTCGATTATGATCTGGCACAAAGCGAAGGAAGAATCGCCCCACACGTTTACTGTCGACGATAAGATAAATCGATGAGACGACGCAAATCAACAGTGAAAGGAGACCGTGAGAGAGTAAGCCGCCAATATGCACCAGCTCTTCGGGTTTGCCTACGGATGATTCAATGGCTTGCAGAAGCGTCTCGGATGTCCGTTCTACGTCTAGGTTCATCTTAAAACCAGTGGCAATTTGCGTGACCAGATTGGTGACTATTTCATGGCGTTGGTCGACTAGGTTATGTACTTCAGAGCCAAGGACCGGTCCGAACCTAAATATCAACCAACCCAAACTGACAGCCACGCCACAATAAATAAACAGAATGGCCCACTTCGGCGACATCCAACGCAATAATGGATAGCGATTCAGTTTGTTGACTATGTTTACGAGAGGGAAAAGCAAGTAGGCAAGGATGCCTCCCACAATGAATGGTGGAAAGACCTCACGGACGTGATAAACGAACAGTAAGATCAGAACGACAGCTATCCATTTAAACATTTATTTTGCCTTTCTGAAATTATCAGTGCACCGTCTGTGGTGTTGCTTCTGTCGTCTTTGAAAAATTTGAAAAATCCGAAAAATCATGAATATTCGCTCTGACTAACTTTCTCAGCAACCAGGCTGGTCGAAATCTCTCACCATGTTTTTCCTGGTAGGCGCTGAGATCGTTGAGACAGGCAGCAAGCCCCTTTTCTTTAGCCAGGCTGAGCAGTCCGCGCTTTAAACCAGTTCCACACTCCATCGCTACATCTACATCAGAGTGATGTACCACATTTTCACCAATTGCATATACAGCTTCGTTGAACATCGGTAACACAACTCGCAAAGCGTCGAATTTGGTTGCCGCTCCATTTTTCAAGGAATGCCCCTTGCCCACAGACTCCAGAATGCCAGCTAGCGCCGGATTCAGTTGCTTGGGCTCATCCTTATTGGGCACTTGTCCTTTGACGTGTAGATAAATACCGGCGCCAGTCTTTTGACCGAGGTGTCCTGCCTGCATCAGTGCTTTCAAAACAGGGGCTGTTTCAAATCGAGGACCATATTCGCCATATAAGAATTCGTTGACGTGAGCACAGACGTCAATGCCGGTCATATCGAGCAATGTCAAAGGTCCCATAGGCAGTCCAAAGGCGACCACCGCCTCATCTATGACTTCGGGCTTGTAGCCTTCCTGCAGCGCCCATAGTGCTTCATTTAAATAAGGAAAGAGAACGCGATTGACGAGAAAGCCCGGGCACTCCTCTACGCGCACAGCAGTTTTTCCCATCTTCTTGCACAACTGCTGGGCTGCTGCCACTGTTTCATTCGATGTCTTGACGCCAGGAATGACCTCAACCAGTTTCATGAACTGAGCTGGATTGAAAAAGTGCATGCCCACAACTTTGTCGGGACGTTTTGTGGCAGAGCCAATTTCAGAAATCGAAAGTGCAGATGTGTTGCTGGCAAGAATTGCCTGCGGCTTGCAGATTTTGTCCAGCTCCTGAAAAATCTCCACTTTTACGTTGATCAGTTCGAGAGCAGCCTCAATCACTAAATCTACATCTTTAAATTCATCGTAAGTCGTTGTGCCCGAGACCAAGGCAAAGTGCTTGTCAGCTTCAGCCTGGGTCATGACTTCTTTCTTGACGCGGGAGTCATACATTCGTTTGATATTGGCAAGCCCGCGGTCGACAAAAGATTGTTCGACGTCTTTCAAAACTACCTTAATGCCCGCCTGGCTGAGTACCATAGCGATTCCTGAGCCCATTGCTCCAGCTCCGATGACCGCTGCTTTTTCGACTGGCATATGAAAACCCTCGCACTAAGTAAAGATTCTAAGCTTGCCATGCTAGCATTTCTCAGGATTCATGCTTTCAGCTTTAGTTTCAGGTGGCGAAAATGTCTTTAGTGGCTTCTTTGATGCGTCGCAGCCCGGCTACGTCCGATGACGACCATGGTTCAACACCCAAACATTTGAACTGGGTAATGCTCACGGCCCTCGGCATCGGCGCCACAATTGGCGCAGGAATTTTTGCCATGCCTGGCATCATTGCCAGCAAAGCTGGTCCAGCAGGTATTCTTTCTTTTTTAATTACTGGACTCGTTATCGTTGCCGTGGCAATGTGCTACGAAAAATTCTCGTCACGCGTCACTAATGGCGTTTCTGCCTACAGCTATGTCTATCATTCATTGGGTGAATTGTTCGCCTGGATTGTCGCTTTTGGCTTGTTTCTAGAATATTCTCTGGGTTCGTCAGCCGTGGCAGTGGCCTGGGGCGAATATCTCAAAAACGCTGTCGGCTACACTTTGCCCGAATTCTTTTGTGGCTCGAAAATAGTCGATGGCGCTTTCCATTTGGGCTGCAATGTTGTCTCTATGTCTGTCATCGGCGTAGTCACACTAATTTTGATTCTAGGCGGAGTGGCTAAATCAGCCAAGCTCAATTTGTTCCTGGTAATTCTGAAATTGACTTTGCTTGCGACATTTCTTGCCGTCGGCTTCAAACATGTCAATCCTGCCAATTGGACACCTTTCATGCCGAAGGGCTGGGATGGCGTTTTGAGCGGGGCAGCACTTGCTGTTTTTCCTTATGTTGGCTTTGATGCCCTTTTCACTTTTGCTAGAGAATCAAAATCGGTAAAAGACACTAAAGCAGCCACCTATACGTGCGTTATCCTCGTTGCCTTGCTCTATGTTCTCGTTATGGCAGTAGCAACTGGTCTTGCTCCGTGCTTTATCAATGGGCATGAGAACACACTTTTCGTTGGCTCTGAGGCCGCTGCACCACTTGCTCAATTGCTTTCAGCAGCTGGTGAAGGTTGGTGCGCTAAGTTCATTTCATTTGGTGCCGTCCTTGGCATATTCAATGTGCTTCTCGTGTTGTGCATGGGGGGACCAAGAATCTTCCGCAATATGGCTGAAGATGGGCTACTTCCGCCTATATTTGCCAAGGTCAACAAAGGTAATCCCACGGTTGGCATCGCACTTAATGGCACAATTGTTGCGTTGACTGCGGGCTTTGTCCCTTTTGGTGAAATCGCCCACATGATGGTTTTAGGAACACTTGTGGCGTTTATTTTTGTTGGTATTGGCGCTCTGCGATTGAAACTGGTTAATCCAATTGTTTCTTTGATTGCCATAATTGGCTGCTCTGTGTTGACGACGCACCTGGAGCCGATGGTGCTCAAGCTTTATTCTGTGACTTTGCCATTGGGATTGCTCATTTATTTCTCATATGGTTTCCGCCACAGCAAATTAGGACAAGCAGTCAAAAATGCAGTGCTTCCCGAGACCAAAGCCGAAGAGAAAGTCGAAGCATAAGAGCTATTCGTGAAAGGACGCCAGTTTATTTTGCGTCCATCCAGTTAGGACCAGTACCAATATCGACTCTCAGCGGCACAATGAGCGGCTGGTCGTATTGCATTGATTTTTTGACGAGTTCGGTGACGATTTCAATTTCGTCTTTGGGCACTTCGAGCACCAGTTCGTCATGCACTTGCAAAATCAATTTGGCTTTTACATTCGCCTTCGTCAATTCCTGATCGAGGCGAATCATGGCGAGCTTCATCAAGTCGGCCGCGCTGCCTTGAATGGGGGCATTGCAGGCCGCTCTTTCGTCGGCTTTGCGGACGGCTTCGGAGCGATCGTTGAGAAAACGGAAGTGACGTTTGCGCCCCCAGAGGGTGCTGACATAACCACTTTCTCTGGCTTCATCGACTGTTTTAGTCATAAAGCCTTTGACCTTGGGGTAGCGAGTGAAATACTTATCGATGAAAGCTTGAGCTTCTTTGTTTGTGATGCCAAGCCCTCTGGCTGTGGCAAAGGCGCCCTGTTGATAGACGAGAGCAAAATTGAGGGTCTTGCCGATGCGTCGCATGTCGGACGTTACTTGCTCGACTGGGGTGTCGAAGATTTCACCTGATGTGCGGGCATGAATGTCTTGATTTTTTTCGAAAGCATCAATGAGAATTTCGTCGGCTGACATATGAGCGAGCATGCGTAATTCAATTTGTGAATAGTCGGCTGAAAGTAAGACAAAATCTTCTTTAGCCGGTACGAAGGCGCGACGAATACGCCGGCCCCACTCGGTTTTTATGGGAATGTTTTGCAAATTTGGGTTGGAGCTTGATAGACGTCCAGTGCTGGTTGTCGTTTGATTGAATTCGCCATGCAAACGACCAGAGCTTTTCAAAACTTGTGGTGGCAATGCATCAACATATGTCGAGCGCAGTTTGGATAATTGTCTGTATTCAAGAATTTTGGGAACTATTTCGTGCTCGGATGAAAGCGCCTCCAGTACGGAAGAATCAGTAGAGAAGCCAGTTTTAGTCTTGCCTTTGGATTTTAAGCCAAGTTCTTCAAAGAGCACTTTTTGCAGTTGTTGCGTGGAATTGATGTTGAAAGAGTGATTTGCCAGTCCAAAGATTTCGAGCTCCAGTCTGGTCAATTCGCGCGTCAATTCGGTCGATAGCTCGGCTAAGTAGTTCAAATCCAGGCTGACACCGGTTTGCTCCATTTTTGCGAGCACCGCTGCCAGTGGTAGCTCCATTTCGTTGAGCAAATATTTTTGATCGAAATCGAGTGTTTCTAAATAATAGCGAGTCAACTCCAGGGTGATGCGCGCGTCATCGGCTGCACATGATGCCACTTTATCGACCTGGGCGAAATTTATGGTCAATTGTTTTTTTGAGACACCGACAGATTCTGTTGCTCTTACCGTTGAATAGCCAAGCAGCTTTTCCGCTTGATCCTTAAGACTGTGCTTGTCGGCTGGGTTAACCAAGTAGCTTGCAAGAACTGGATCGAAGACAACTGGCTTTAATTCAATACCGCTTGCTGCAAACACATTCATTTTGAATTTGCATTCCTGTACGATTTTGCCAATCCCAGAGTCTTCAAATAAGGGTTTCAATAAAGCCAAAGCTTCTGTCTGGCTCAAACCATCAGTGTTGAGACCACCTTCTTGTTTGATTGGAATGTAGGCTGTATCAATTTGCCAGTTTTCTGGTGTGTAGGATTCAGACATCTGCAAATCGCCAGCTTGCCCATCTTGTCCTGCCACAAAATGTAGGCCATTGGAATAGGCTAGCGAAAAGCCCACAATCTCGGTATCAAAGGCATAGCCAGTGGCTGTTTCCAGCTCGATAGAGAAAGCACTCTGTTCTTTGATCTTAGCGATCAAATTCTTGAGTTGTTCGGTTGTCGTGACAATAGTTGGTTCGTGAAAAGCAGATATTTTGATCAGCGGTTCTTTGGGGATTGCTGTTGTTAGTGGTGCCAATGTTGCTGTCGCTTTAAGAGCTGCTAACTCCAAAGGTAGCGCCAAATCATGCCCAGTTACTGCGGCATTGAATTCACCGCTTAGTTCAGAATCGGAGGCTGTCTCAAAGCCAATTTCAGCGCGCTTGCTTTCAGGACTCCTTTCGGAAATCAGACTAGTTGCAGGTTCTGCCGAAACTTCTTCTGATGGATTGAAGCGCGGTAATATTTTATTGAGACGACCGACCAGATTTTTAAATTCGAGGTCCGTAAAAAACTTAGTGACAGCGCTGACAGATGGCAGATTTAACTGGCAGTGGTCAAAATCAAACTCTAATGGTACATCGAGCACAATCGTCGCCAGCATCTTGCTATGGAAAGCGCTCTCCTTGCCGTCAATCAATTTCTGTTTGACTGATTTGGATTTGATTTTCTCCAGATTTTCGTAGATGCCTTCGATATTGCCATACTCTTTGAGGAGTCCTACGGCAGTGACTGGACCAATACCTTTGACGCCCGGAATATTGTCTGAAGCGTCACCGCATAAGCCTTTGTAATCAATAACTTGTTCTGGCCAAACGCCTAGTTTTTCAAAAACTTCGGCTCGACCAAATTCTAGTATTTCGCCCTTGCCGGGGCGACCCGGCATCAGAACTTTAATTGAGCGTGACTCATTGTCTACAAGCTGAAATGCATCTTTGTCGCCGGTTAAAATTTGTACTTGAATGCCGCGAGCTTCAGCTAATTTTGCCACTGTGCCAATGACGTCGTCTGCCTCGAATCCCGCCATTTCGTATAAAGGAATGCCTAGTAGCTCGACGCCCTGTCGGATGATTGGCCATTGCACGGCCAGATCGTCTGGCATAGCGGAGCGATTGGCTTTGTAGTCGGCAGATGCTTCATGGCGAAAGGTGGGTTCGGCAAGGTCAAAGCACATGGCTACGCCATCTGGTTTTTTGCGCTCGATAAAGTCAAAAAACGAATTAAAAAAGCCGTAAACCGCCCAGGTTGGAACGCCATCCTGGCGGCGCAAGCCCGATTTAAACAGGGCGAAAAAACTTCTAAAAGCCAGTGAGCTTCCGTCTACAAGCACTAAATTTTCGCCTGCTTGCATATACTTCTCCTCGAATCTTTGACTGCAACGATCTCACTGGCTCTGACTTTTGCCAGTCGCTAACCGCCAAGATGCCATCCACGTGCTCATGACAAGCTCTGGTTGGCAAATGAACTTTTGCGACAGACTTTTTTCAGCTGCCTAACTTTCCATTTTATCCCGGCTTGACCAGCATTTAGAAGAATACTTTCGAGTTATGTATTTGATCTCTTTGTGAAATTTTTGCCGTTCTAAATCTGGCGCAGCTACAATCATTTATAAAGATTTAGAATTAGACTCTTAATTGAGTCATGGCAACCCCCTTTTAGCGACTATGGCGCTCAATCCACAAAATTCGAGCGATAACGGAGAAGAATAATGAGCGAGCGTACAAAACTTTTGAAGAAGGCAGTTTTAGCCGGCGTCGGAGCTTCCACCAACGTTGAGCGAGTCAAATCGGCTCTAAACGATGCCATGAATGACCTTGTCAAAGTCGGTCAAGACCTTCTTACTGACCTCGAAGGCAAGGGCAAAGACAAAACCGAATCGTTCCAGCAGTATCTCAAAAGCTTGCAAGATGAAGCGACCAAGCGCACTGTCGATGTTGAGAAAAAGGCTTCACACAAATTCCAGGACAGCACAAAGAAAGCCGTTAAGGAATTTGGTCTGGCTACGCGCGAAGAAATTGAAGAATTGCACGAGCGTATTGCCGCTTTAGAAGAAGCAGTGCACGGACCAAGCGAGCATGCTGAATCCAACGAAGATGAATCTTCGGATGATCATCAATCAAAGAAGCGTTCCAAGAAAAAATCTCAAGAAAATCACAGTTAGAGCATATCTGGCGGCACTGGCGGTATTTCAGCGGTCTGAGAATCGTTCAGTGGATTAGTCAAATAAGTCTCTTCGAATTCATTGGCGAGATCCGGCAGTGGTGTGCGAATTTGAAATTCGCCTGCCAGTGGCGGATTTTCGCTATTGGCGTCTGCTGTCCAGCTACGCGCGAACTGCGTATTATTGGCAGAAACTGGAGCGCCTACATATTCAGTGGCCGAATTATTCTTGACCACATTGCCTTGGCAGGCAACGAAATCCCGAGCCAACACCGACCAGTTCACTGAAGGTGGCTGACCGGTTGCCATTGCTTTGCCACAGTAATAAATCATTTGATTGACAGGCACAGCCAGATTAGAGAATGGGTAACTGCCCGTTAACCTGGGCGGAGTGACTTTGCTTGGATCGTCTTTATTGAGATTGAGAGAATCAAAGAGCAGCATACAACTTGTCACTTTCGGCAGAACACTACCGGCAGTGATTTTTGCTTGCAGACTTTCGTTGCCAACCCGCACGTTTTGCAGTTTCGAAAAGGCTTTTTCGGCAGTCAGGAAAACTTGTAAATCAGGTTTCAACCAGGACATAATCAGCTTGTTTGAATCTTCACCCGACTGCAAAGGATTTTCCACTGACGGATCGTAAGGTGGCACGACCGGGTTATTCGCTTCTTGTATTATTTGCGGGCGCAATGGTTTTTCTTCAGATTCAACATGTTTACCCTTGTCGCTATCAATAGATTCAAGTAAATCAGCTTCTAGAATCGGTTTGGTCAAAGGAATAAAAATTGTGTTTTGTCCGACCAGATAGCCACCAGGAGTGATGGCAAAAAGGCCATCGCGACAAAACTTAGAAAGATTGGCACACAGCTCGTATGTGCTCGTTTGAATACGATTGGCGTTTTGAGCAACGACACTTGTCCTGTGTTGCAGACTGACATTGTAAAGTCGCTCTTTTTCGTCTTCATCTATTATTTCTTTGAGTTCGACCATGCGCTTTTCAATTAGTTCTTTTTCGAGCGCTCTCTTTTTTTCGTCTGCAGATTCTTGCATCGCCTTGACTTCGGATCTACTATCGATGGAAACAAATACTGCACGTGAAATATTAACCAGCCTATGCTTGAGCGAGGCGAGTTCTTGCTGCTCGATCATTTGTCTTTGCGACAGCTGATAGAGCGCATTAATGCTTTGTTCATGCAAAGATTTCGCCGCCGAAAATGATTCCAGAGCGGCAAGATTGGTGGCTTTGAGGTCTTTGAAGAAATTGTGCAACAGCACTTTGTCGAAATTTTTAGTACCAACAATAGTGCAATTCCCCGTGCTGTCTATAAATAAAGGAAATGAATTAGCCGGAAAGTTATGGTTCGCTTGCGGCAGCTCATTTAGCTGAGTGATTTGAAATGCTTTGCTCAGAGCTATTTGTCCCACTCCATTGGGATTGCTTTGATATAGAAAGGCATAGTCCCTGGCGCCCGTGTCTCTGGCTACGCAACTGTTAATTTGGTCATCGGTGACACCAAATGAAGAAGCTTTGCCCTCGAGGTTGGAAGAATTAATTTGAGCGCCCGTCTCCCAGTTCTGTTTAAAGCAGGCCACGACGGTTTCTGGTTGAAAGTCTGGACCCACATACTTGAGCCAGTCGTATAACGCCACACAAAGTGCGTCCGCTGGACTCATCTCTGGCAATGATGGTTCTAAGGGCGGTGCCAGGCTACCGTTGCCAGGCACCTCATTGCCAATTACCTGACGCCAGGTGCCTTTGCTTTTCCAGCTAATAGTTTTGATCAAAGAAAAAACATTGCGTGCGTTTGGTGGCATGCCCTGTGGAAACGTCAGAGCAAAAAGGCAGCGATAACTGTTGTCAGATTGCGGCTTGATGAAGGCACAAGCAGTCTTTGTGATGACTTCGGGCGCTGATTGCCCGTCCTTTTGCTTGGTGCGAAATTCAGCTGTTACTAAAACTAAATTTGGTGCCTTATGTGGTGCGACTTCGGCAAAGGATTTGCTGTCTACAATTGTGACCGGCAATCCTTGCGTGTTGAACTCATTGGCGTCTACATATCCTAATTTGATTTGTAACCGACTGAGCCCACCTTCTTGCGGCGAGCGGTTCGACATGAGCAGTGATTTGATGTGTTCATATACTCTGCCCTGCCCTTCGCTCAAAATTTGGCCATCGCGTGCTGACGACTGCCCTCTAACGGCTGCTTGAACTGCGTCCGCGAGTTTGCTTTCAAGAATTTCGACTTTCTTTTTATCTCTTTGAGCCATTTTGACGAATAGGTCGATTTTGGAGAGTCGTCCCAATTCTTCCAATTTCTCAAAAGTTTTGCGCAGCGAAAAAATGCTGCGGGCTGAAGATTTTTCGGCTCGGTACATTGAAATTCGATCACGCCAGTCGCACAAGTTGATCGTGCCTGTGGAAGGATCTTCAATCTGTATGTCGGATATCTCGCGAGCTGCTTGCACGGCTGCATCACCGATAGTGTCGACTTCCAGGCGATGAATCGTGAACAATCCGACTATCAGTACATATGCCGCTATAAAACTACTGGCCAGTGTTGATACCAGAACCAGAGTAAAAAGGGATTGTGACTTGCCGATACCGACTTTGTCCGCAGCCGTCCGAGCAAAACTGGGATTTTGCTTGGGGCTGTTTTCGACATTGTTTTTAGGCTCAGACGTTTCGTTCACGATATTTTGTGTCCAGAACTCTTCAGCATTTTACGCTGAGATGGCATTTTCATTCACTCGTATTTGCTAACATCATGTGGGGAGCAGAAACATTGTCGCTTAAATTCTCACCAGCATCTACTTTATTGATCACCGGCATTTTGTGGCTGACAACTGCTTCTTGTCTAGCCGCGGTGCCTGCAGCTGTGCCCCCAATTGACCCGCGCAATGGCGCCCGAAATGAATCAGACTCTCAACTTGCAAAAGCCAATCAGTATATAGCCAGACGTTCGTTTGTCGAAGCGCAGACAATAATCAATGCCTTACTGGCGCGCTTTCCAGATGATTTTCATGTGCGTCTGGCTCAGGCTCGACTACTCAAGAATATGGGACTGACTGCTCGTTCAAAGGCTGCTTACGAGAAACTCAAATTGAGCGACCCACAGGCACCAGAACCTTTGATTGCTCTGTCTGAGATGGCTTTTGAAAGCCTCAATGCTAGGCTTGCTCTCGATCTGGCGCGCAAAGCCGAAGCCGTAGCACCAGCTTCGTTGAGCGCACAGTTGTCACTCGCTTCTGCTTTGATTGCCACCAGTCACTATCAAGAGGCGTCTGACCGACTCGATTCGCTGAGCAAGCGCAATGTCGGTAATGCCGAAGTGCAATACTTGCTTTATAAAATGGCGATCAAGCGCGATCACTATATTGAGGCGCGGGCTGCGCTGGAAAATTCAATCAAACTCGCACCGTCAGAACCACGCCGTATCCTTGAGTTGTCTGACCTTTGCAAATCAATGCGTGACTATGAAGGGGCAAAACATAATTTGCAGCGTATTCTCTCGGCCGATCCAGCCTCCATTGATGCTTTGATCAAACTGGCTGTGCTCTATGAATTCAATTTTCATGATTACAAAGAAGCGATTGCTCAATATCAAAAGGTTTTGAATATCGACAGCACTTCGGTCACGGCAATGGCTGGTATCGATCGCTGCCGGCTTAAAGAAAATGATCTTGCTGGTTTAGCAAAAGATGCGTTTCAAAGGTTTGCCAGGCATATAGTTGTCTTTGACACCTTAGATACAGTCACGCCCACCGTTTCTGATGGGCGCGACAGTTTTCATTTCTGATTTTGTTCAGACAGCTGCCACTTTGCTGAGAACACGTTTGGGACCGTGAATTGGATCTTCAATCACTATTGTTTGGTCGCGCTTTGGACCGACTGAAACAATGGCGATTTGCACATCTAATTGTTCTGCCAGGAAGTCCAGATATTTTCTGGCATTACTTGGCAAATCTTCAAAGCTGCGGCAATCAACTGTTGATTTTTTCCAGCCAGGGAACGTTTCGTAAATAGGCTCCATATGCTGGAAACGGCTGCCGATTGATGGCAAATCTTTGTAGGTTTTACCTGATTCGCGATCTTTGTAAGCGGTGCAAACTTGGATTTCGTCGAATTCATCGAGCACGTCCAATTTGGTGATAGCCAAGCAATCCATGCCGTTGATGCGCACTGAATAACGACCGAGCACTGCGTCAAACCAGCCGCAACGTCTTGGACGTCCAGTTGTGACACCCACTTCAGCCCAGGCTTTGCCTGTCTGTCTGAGCATCTCGCCTACTTCGCCTTCTTTTTCCGTGGGAAATGGACCTTCGCCAACGCGGGTCATGAATGCCTTGGAAACACCAATGACGCGGTCAATCGAAGTCGGTCCGATCCCAGCACCGATGCAGGCACCACCAGCGGTTGGGCTGGAGCTAGTGACGAACGGATAGCTGCCATGATCAAGATCAAGCAGTGTGCCTTGCGCACCTTCGAACAGTATGTTTTTGCGATTGCCGATTGATTGGAAAATCAATTCAGCTGTGTCGCAAACATATTTGCTCAATTTTTCGCCATAGCCCACATATTCATCGAGGATGGCATCGATTTCAAATGGCGCGATGTTGTAAAGCTTCTCTAGCTGGACATTTTTGCGAGGAACCAGCCATTCTAATTTGGCTCTGAGCACCTTCTTATCGAGCAAATCTTCAATTCTGATGCCCGAGCGCGCACATTTGTCTGCATAAGTTGGTCCGATGCCGCGTTTCGTCGTCCCGATTTTTTGATCGCCGCGAGAATCTTCTTCGGCTGCGTCAAGGGCCAGGTGGTACGGCATTGTCACGTGAGCGGTGTTCGATATACGCAAATTGGCAGCGTCTAGACCACGCTCTAACAGGGCATCAAGCTCTTTGAGCAATGCTTTGGGGTCAATGACCATGCCCGGTCCCAGAACGCATAACTTTTTGTAGAGTATGCCTGATGGAATCAAATGGAATTTATAAGTGTCGCCGTCGACGACGACTGTGTGTCCGGCATTGCATCCGCCTTGATAGCGCACGACAACATCTGCGTTTTTTGCCAGCAAATCGGTGACTTTGGCTTTGCCTTCATCGCCGAACTGGGCCCCTACTACTACTACGTTAGCCAAGCTTTTCGCCTCTTTTAGAAAAGAGTAATTCCCAATCAAAAATGGACTTGCTACCTTGTCAGAAACTGCAAGGCGCAGCGGTCTGCTCTAATTGAGCACAATATCGGACCCGCAATGGGCCCTGGATAGTCTAAGCTACACGCCAAGTGCTGTCAAATCTGAAATATCGACAGGGCGTAATTTATTACTAATCGGTACACTATCAGTAAATAATAAAGGCACAGATAGGACCTCACTAGCGACTGGAGCAGGGAATTGTCCGCGACTTCATCAGCACCTTCCTTAACAAATTCTATTTTCGACCCGATTCTGGCGCAAAAACAGCCCCTGGCGACGAAATTTCTCACAAGCGCCATTTTGAAGAGGCGGCTGGCTCACGCTTATCTCTTTTCCGGGCGCTCACCTGCGGCGAATCTGGAATTGACGGTGCAATTGGCTGCATATCTTAATTGCACTGAAAGACAACCGATATCGCTTGATCAAGAAGAACTGGTCGAAGGGCAGTTGAGCTGTGCACTTCGCCATGGTGGCAAAGAGCTTGCGAGCGTTTTGCCGCTTTTTTGTCAAAACTGTCGCTGGATTCTCACAGACACTCATCCTCAGGCGCTGATCAAACTGGATAGCGAGGGCTCGAAAAGCGGCAAAATTGCAGTTGAAAAGACACGCCTTCTAACAGATGAACTGGGCAAAGAATCTCAATTTATACGAGTCATTTATGTGCCTGATGCGCATCAAGAAGTGCTGCACCGACCGGCGGCAAACGCTATTTTAAAGACCATCGAAGATCCGCGATCGGCTGTTGTTTTTATGCTGTTTGCCGTGCGTGCTGAAGAGGTTTTGCCCACAATAGTCAGTCGCTGTCAGGTAATTCCAACGAGAAGCGAAAATGCCGACACCGTTGCTTTTTCATTGACCGCCCCATCGTCTTCTCCAAATTTGAGTGCCAAGCCATCAGCTAAGAAATGGCAGAGAGGGATGGAATCTCAAGATGATCAGGAAAACATTATCGCCATAAAATCCATCGCCTCTAAGCTCGCCGATTTGCATAAACGTCAAGCTGCTGTGACCTTTCTTGAAATCACGAAAGAGCTGCAAACACTCGGTGCAAACGACGCCCCCTATGAATGGATGCTGGATGCTTTGATTGAAGAAGAAACCGGACGTTTGTCTTTTCGAGCAATTAGTAATTTTAAGGTTTCAAAATATCTCGAAAAGCTTATAAAGCTAGAAGAGGAGACGAAATTGCAAATAGAACATTATGTGTCACCCAAAGCAGCAATTGAGTCTTTTTGTCTGTCCTGGTACCAGTTGAAAAATGAATTCGGTTACTGGTGAATTCAAGCCCCTAAGTTGGGAATATATTCTTCGTCAATGCAAGTGAGGTTGTCGTGCACGCACCAATGACTCGAAACACAGATTCAATTTTCTCTGGAATATTTTCCTGGCAAGTTGCTGTGGCTCTGGTTGGAGCCGTTCTCTTCTGGTTTTCTATCATTCGTCCTGATAGCGTTGCTATGCTCGGTGACCGCAGCGACGCTGCGAGCCTCGGTTTATGTTCTGTCGATTTGCTCGAAAAAATCAAACAGTCGAAGCCCATTCAATTGCTGCACAAGGGGCAAAATGATCAGGCTGTAGCCGCTGCCAAAGAAGCGCTCACCAAGCACCCTTACGATGTAATGACAGTGATTGTCGCAGGTAATGTTGATTGCGCCGCTGGCAAAAAGGACGAAGGGTTGGCGCTGTTACGCAAAAGCACCTTCTTGTGTCCGCAAAGTCGCTACGTTGGTTTGAACTACGCTCGGGGGCTGGCTAGTACCGGTAATATCCCTGATGCTGTCGACAAATATTGGACGCTTGCTCAAACTTTTCCGAATGAGTGGGCGGCACCGCGTCTGGAGTTAGCCGATTTATTGTTGCAAGATAAGCAGCCTGCCCTCGCTGTTGAGCGCCTGAAAGAAGTGGTGGCAGCGGATGGCAAAAATGGCTATGCCCGACGCAAGTTGGGGCTGGCGATGGCTGCAGTTGGTGACTCAAAACAAGGCTTCGAAGAATTCATCAAAGGCTGTGCTCTTGAATCAGAACAGGGACCCCCACCTGATTTGCAAGCATTTATCGACAAAATCGGCAATCATAATAAAGCAGAAGAAGAGCTCAAACGAGCCATTGCGAACAATCCAGGCGATACCACCAATGTCATTTTGCTGGCCGAACTTCTGGTTAATGCCGATCGTTTGAAAGAAGCCCGGGGCATCATTTATGCGCCTTTGCAGAATCCACAAAGCGCGCTCTATAAAATTCCCGAAGCGCATTTCTTGCAAGCTGATATCGCCAATCAATCAGGCGACACAGAACAAGCATTGATGGAATTCCGGCGCGGCGCCAAGATCATCACAGGCGTCGAGTAAGGTCAGGTACCAGAGCTTGCTGCCTGCGAATCAGATCGATTGTCCTTGGGACCGTCGGTTTGACCTTGCGACTGAGGTTGGGACCTTTCTTTCTCCAGTTTCGCCAGTTGCTCGTAAAGCTCTTTTTCAGCGGGCGAAACGGTATTTGGGATGACGATTTTGGTGCGCACCAGCTGATCGCCTTTGACGTCGCCTTTCAGTTTAGGTAGACCACGCCCCCGTAAACGCAGCAAACGACCGTTTTGCGTTCCCGCCGGGATGCGAATACCAATTGGGCCATCGAGCGTCGTCACGGAGGCTGTGCCACCAATAACAGCCTGCGCTGGAGTGACATTGACTTCGCAAATCAAGTTGTCGCCTTCAAGTGTGAAATAGGCATGTGGTTTGACTTTTACCTTCAAATAAAGGTCACCCGGACCACCACCCATAGATTTACCGCCTTCTCCAGACACTCGCACTTTGGAACCAGCGCGAACTCCGGCTGGAATTTTTACTTCAAGAGTGCGAATTTTCGCTCCTGGCTCTGTAATCTGCAAAGTCCGGACTGTGCCTCTGGCCAGCTCCTCGATGGTCAATTCGATTTCAGCTTCCTGGTCAAAGCGTCGTTTTTGGGCCTGACCTAAAGGTGAGCCGCCTGGCATGCTACCTTGGGCAGAGGTGGCTCCAGCAAAGTTCTGTCCGAATAACATCTCGAAAAAGTCTGAAAAGTGAGCGCCGCCGCCCATGCCACCCATCCCATTGCCGCCCATCGAGCCAAAGTCGAAGGAAAAGCCCCCAGGGCCAGCCCCATGCGAGAAGTCCGGTGGTGGTCTAAAGTCCGAGCCGTTTTTGTAACTAGCACCGAGAGCGTCATAACGTGAGCGCTTCTGGGGATCTTTGAGAACTTCGTAGGCTTCGCCAAGCTCTTTGAATTTTTCTTCGGAAGCTTTATTGCCCTTGTTGGCATCTGGATGATGCTGCCTGGCCAGTTTTCGATAAGCAGCTTTAATCTCTTTATCGGTGGCTGTTCGCGGTACGCCGAGCGTATCGTAGTAATCCTTGAATTTAACCAATTAAAGTTACCCCTGCTGCTTTTCTTCATTATAGAAAGAAACTATAGAAAGATTAGTGTGCCCAGGCTTGCGAGTCAATTCTTCTTTTAATAGCTTGCGCTCGTTTGTCGAGCGAATTCGCCCACGCCTGTCGATCGGCGGGTAACAGATGGCTTTGGTCTCGATAAACCTGCGCCAGGCGTTTGAGCGCTTCAACGAATTCAATATTTCTCTTCAACGGTGCCTGTTCGTACAAGTGCACGGCATCTTCTAGTGCCACCACGGCCCGTTTGTCTTTGCTGTCGTTTTGTAGCAGGCTGTTTGCCCACTGCACCAGAAAGTCTGCTTTTTCTTGAAAGACGTCGTTTTGCAGAGGAATCATCGAGTATATACTCTGGGCCTCACGCAATTCGCTGATGACGTTGTCTCGTGAGCCTGCATGTTCGAAGACCTTGGCCCGCAAAACATGCAAATCGGCCATGATCCAGTTATTTAAATTGGCGTTGCTGTGCATCAATTGAATTCCCTGGTCGAGGAATTTGTGAGCCTCGTCGAAATTTTTCATGGCGATATCCAGCTCTGCCGCGTCTTTTAAAGTCATGATCGCATCGAGCTGATAAAAGCCTGGTTTTTGCAAGCGAATCTGCAGTGCTTTTTCATAGTATTCATGAGCCCGTTTAAAATCACCGAGTACAAAATAGATGTGCGCGAGATTTTTTTCTGTGCGAGCGATATGCGCCGAATCTGGTGGCAGAAATTTCTTCGCGGGAACTAAGGTTCGCTCCAGAATCATTTTCGCTTTAGATGCTGCCTGCAACTCTTCGCAGATTCGAGCTTCATCGTTTAAATTATCGAAAATATCGTCGTCGATGTTTTTCGGCTGATCGACTTCTAGTTCTTTCAATTGAGCAAGAGCGGAGGTTAAAGGCGCAAGCACTGCTGCTCCTTGAAAGGCTCGCGCTTTTTCAAGGTATTGATTTGATTGCTCGACTTGTCCAGCAACATATTCTAAATCGGTCAGTTGCGCATAAACTTGCGCTTTGAGAAGATTCGCTTCTTCTGGTGACATTGATTGAGAAACGAAATCCAAAAAAAGTTTTCGCGCCGCGTCTAGTCGCCCATCATCAAATTCTTTTTGCCCTAAAATCATTGTTGATAGAAACAACTTTTGTGTTTCTGTATCGGTGCTTTGCATTGATGAATCGACCAAAGGTTTGTGCGGCGGCGAGTTGGTCGTCACAGTGACGCTGGACTTTTCCCAGATCGCAAAGGCAGTCGTTAGAACGGCAACAGCAATGATCGAGATGCCGATTTGCGCTGGCCAGTTGCCGTGATGCTCGGCATTGCGAAGTAGATTGCGCATTTTCCACGATAAGAATATCCGTTGCAGAAAATTTTCTTTTGCTGAACCATCAAGGCGTTCCAATTCGGATAAAACCGCATCCATGCTTTGATAGCGATCATCTGGATTTTTAGCCAGACAGCGCAAGATAATCGTATTGATAGCTTCACTGTGTTCAAGGGATGGAGTGTATGACGTGGTTAGTGGTGGCACGCCATAGAGATGCAAATGGATTGTTTCTAAAACGCTAGGTCCTTCAAAAGGAGGCTTTCCAGTTAAAGTTTCAAAGATCAAGCACCCGAGCGAATATATGTCAGAACGCGCGTCAGGCGACTTGCCCATACACTGCTCTGGGCTCATGTAGAGCGGTGAGCCGAAGATCTCTCCGGTTTGCGTCAGCTTCACTGCTGACAGCTCAGGAGTAAGAACTTTAGCGATACCGAAGTCAACAATTTTTATGTTTTCCGTTATCGGTTTAATTTTGCCAGCCGAATCGTCACTGGCAATCATGATATTGCTTGGCTTCAGGTCGCGGTGGATGACGCCCATTTTGTGAGCGTGGCTGAGCCCCCGACAGATTTGTTTGAAAATATTCAGTGCTCGCGCAAGAGGCAGAGGGCTGCGCGTGATTTCATCAGCGAGAGTGGTCCCTTCCACATAGTCCATAACCAGGTATGGCTCGCGATCTTCAGGCACGGCAAATTCGTAGATTTTAATGATATTTGGGTGATCCAGACGACCTACCGATATCGCTTCTTGTTGAAATCTCAAGAGCTTCTGCTGATCGACCCGAAACTGTGGCGTAAGGATTTTCAGGGCGACCATCTTTTTGAGCAATTGGTGCCGGGCTTTGAAAACCGTGCTCATACCGCCTCGACCAATCAATGAAAGAATTTGGTAATGAGTGCCTACAATGACGCCAATCCAGTTGGCCGTCGAAATTGGGGCAGAACTGTCGGCTGTTGCGTTTGACCCGCAAACGTGCCCTTCAGCTGGGCGCACAGCGCCGCACAATAGGCACAAATCAGAAGTTCTTGCCTGCACTTTCTCGGTTTTAATGGGTTTGTCGTCTATGCCTTCAGGCGTGTTGGTTTCAGCCTGGTCCACGATTAAGTCTCTCTACTAGTCTCATCTATCTTCATTCCCAGCAGCTATGATACTAGTCGAGGTTATATTTGGTCATGGGCAAGTTCGAGGTCATAATCTAGTATGCAATACGCGGTCTCTTCCAGGAGACAGAAAAATGCAGCCCTCCATCGACGCGGCAGCGGTTCGTCTTTTGTCGAACTGGCAATTGGCATGAGTGCCTTGGTGCCGATTGCTATTGCTCTTATCGACCTTTGCGTGATGATTGTGGGTGTGCAAACAAATGATGCTGTTTGCCGCGAATCAGCTCGCGTAGCCGGCAAAGCCGATCCGCGCGACGCACAAACTCTCGTTGGCTCCATTGTCGATCAGGCCAATTTACGCGCGCCATATCGTTCAACATTCAAAGTGCTCGCTGTGCAGAGTACCATTGGTGAACGTGACATTAAGGCGCTGCAACCCGTTGGCGGCCCTGTCAGCGGTACGATGACAGTTGAGACTGAAGTTGGCATTCAGACTAACATGGTGCATATGTTTTACGGCGGCAAATCACCGATGATCTTTCACGCAAAACAGACCTTTCCAATTACATATATAGTGCCGCCGGGTACTTCTTACGGACATTCTTTTAGTTTCTCAAGCCATTATTTGAGTTGGAAATAGAATTATGAAGTGTAGTTTTCGTTATTGCTTTTGCAAGGTTGACGCTGAAGACGAGTATTGCTGTGGTAAATGCAAGACTTCAGATCGTTCTGAACGTCCTTCGGAAAATTGTCGCTGTGGTCATGCTCGATGCGATGAGGATGCCCAGGATGATGATGACGAAGAAGATGACGATGACGAAGAAGCCGAAGATGTTGGTGACGATGAACACGCGATCGAAAATTAGGTATGTTCTGAGCTGGTGCTGCAATTGTGGTCGAGGTCAAATATCTCAGTTTTTTGACGGCTGATGGCGTCGAGCTAAAAGCATCATTGTTTAAACCTGACGCAAGGGGCTCGAAAGCTTCCGGCGGACAAGAAATTAGCGTCCTCATTAATTCGGCAACTGGTGCTCCTCGCTTTTATTACGAGCGATTTGCTTCGTTTCTTGCAGAGCAGGGTTTTATGGTTTTGACTTACGACTACCGTGGTCTCTTCGACTCCAGTCAGACTCCTGAACTGGATGCGGTCGCTTCCATGCGCGATTGGGGCGAACTGGATACTGAAGCGGCCTTGAAATTTCTGCTCGATAAAAACCCAGAGGCTAAACTTACTTTTGTTGGGCACTCAATTGGTGGCACATTACTGGGGCTTGCTCAATCTAATAACCTAGTAAAAGCAGCGATTGCTATCGCCACTCCGTCAGGGCACTGGCGGCATTGGCCATTCCCTGAAAGGCTATTTTCATATTTTGCCTATACCATATTCGTACCGCTGGTGGTGGCAGTAGCAGGTAAGCTTCCTTCTCGCTATGTTGGCACTGAGCTTCCCAAAGGTGTTGCTCTGGAGTGGGCGAGATGGTGCAAACATGAGGATTTTGTCGTCGATAGGGAAGGCAAGGCGCTGCATGAAGGTTTTGCGCGATACATTGGACCCTATCTTTTTTATGCCACCACTGACGATATTTTTGCGCCACCAGATGCGGTGAAAGCACTTGCCGCTCTTTTTAAAAATGCGAAACTTGAATTCAAGACAATACGCCCAGCCGAATGGCAAACAAAGGGCATTGGTCATTTTGGTTTTTTTCGAAAGACTGCTCCGCTCTCTTTCTGGCAAGAGCTTGCCGATTACCTAAAAGCGACGAGATAAACAAAAGGCACCGTGCGAATTACACGATGCCTCTAATGATTTTGTCTCAGTCAGCCGGGCTTTTAAGCTGCGGCGTTCTTATGCAAATCTTGCAATTTGCCGATGTCCAGTTTTACGCCAGGGCCCATTGTGGAGCTCAGGTAAACGGATTTGATGTAGACACCTTTTACGGTTGCCGGTTTGACCTTGTTGATTTGGTCGACAACAGCGGCGATGTTCTTGAGCAAGCGTGAATCATCGAATGAAAGCTTGCCAACAGCCATTTGTACCAGACCGCCGTCTTTTTCAGCACGGAAAGCCACTTTACCAGCTTTCAATTCGTTGACGATTTTGGCAACATCGAAAGTTACTGTGCCGTCTTTAGGGTTGGGCATCAAGCCTTTAGGACCGAGAACCTTACCCAATTTAGAGAGCATCAACATGGCGTCAGGAGTGGCGACCAATTTGTCGAATTCGAGGAAGCCTTCGCCGATTTTGGCAACCAGTTCTTCGGCTCCGAAAATGTCAGCGCCAGCATCTTGTGCTTCTTTGACTTTATCGCCTTTGGCAACAACGGCTACGCGTACTTCTTTACCGGTACCACCTGGCAAATTGACTGTCGAACGAATTTGTTGGTCGTTCATTTTGGGGTTCACTCCGAGACGGAAGTGAATTTCCACAGTCTGGTCAAATTTGACTTTTGGTGCTTCTTTCAAAGCTTTCAAAGCATCTTCAGCAGAAAGCGGTGTTCTGTTTTCGGCATACACTTTTTGCAGTGCTTTTTGGCGCTTATTGTACTTAGCCATCGTCCTATTCCCTTTTTACTTTGTTCAAAGGCTTTTATTGTGCCTTTCACTTTGCGTTAATCGCTGATCAAAAACTAGTCTTGAAATTAGTCCTGAAATTAGTCTTGTACGGTCAAGCCCATGTTACGAGCGGTGCCCATAATCATTTTTTCGGCGGCTTCTAAAGTGGTTGCATTCAAGTCAGGCATTTTGACCTTGGCGATTTCAGTGATTTTCGCTTTGGTGATTGTGCCGACTTTGGTTTTGTTGGGAGTGGCTGAGCCCTTCTCAACGCCAGCTGACTTTTTGAGAAGTTCAGCAGCAGGAGGTGTCTTGAGAATGAAATCGAATGAACGATCTTCATAGACAGTGATTTCTACTGGAATGATCGTTCCAGCTTTGTCAGAAGTCTTGGCGTTGTATTCTTTGCAGAATTGCATGATATTGACGCCGTGCTGACCGAGAGCAGGACCAATCGGCGGTGCCGGGTTTGCCTTGCCAGCTTGAATTTGCAATTTAACTTTGCCAACAACCTTTTTCACGTTACTCGAGTCCTACTGATGTCTATCTAACTACTCGTCTTACGACGTCCAACTTTATGTCTGATATGCGGATATGCGATCTTATGAGGTTTCCGAGGTGGAGTCCACCACATTTACACTTTTATAACCTGGTTGAATTCCAGTTCAACTGGCGTTGCGCGTCCAAAGATAATCACAGACGCCTTGATGCGTTCGCGCTCCATGTTTACTTCTGTAACTTCGCCGGTAAAATCGGCGAACGGTCCGCCGGTAATTCTGACGTAGTCTCCCACCTTGACGTCGATAACTGCTGCTTTCTTACCTTTGATGCCGCTGACGGTCATCTGACGGCGTAGAATCTTGCGGATTTCAGCGTCTTGTACAGGAATTGGCTTTTTGCCCGCTCCTACGTATTTGGTGACACCTGGAGCCTCGCGAACGACGCGCCATGAGTCATCATCCAAAATCATTTCAACAAAGACGTAGCCAGGATATTCGCGCTCTTTCTTTTCGAGACGCTTGCCATCCTTAACCTTAGTGACGATTTTCTCAGGAACGATCACGCCGAAGATTCGATCTCCTGCGCCCATTGTGACAATGCGCTTTTCGATGTGTTCTTTCACTTTATTTTCGTGACCGGAAGCAGTCTGCACTGCATACCATTTACGAAGTCCATCGGTCTTTATGAAAGCCATTGCGTATCTTTTTCCTATCTCAACTCACGCCTTATTAGCGCCCTACTAAACCGCCGTGCAGGCGGACCCAGTGATCTAGCGGTCCAAATATGGCCCTGCCCAAAATGAAGTCGAAACCAAGTACCAGCAGTGTGATGATGGCTACGAGAACTAGCACGCTCAAAGTCGCTCTGCCGATTTCGGCGCGGTCAGGCCAACTGATTTTTTTGAACTCCACAACAACATCTTTGAGATATTGCTGGAAGGTCTTGATCTGTTCGCTCAGACCCTTCTTGTCTTTGTCCGCAGGCATTGGTTTGGAACCCCCAGAATCTTTAGATCCTTTAGATCCTTTCGCGTCGGCGACGACCAATTTGGGCTTGTTTGGCGCTGACTGCACTGTGCTGTCTCCGGTCCCTGAATCGCCTTGGTTTGTCGCCATATGCCTGTTTCACTTACGAATAGAGCCGTTAAGCTTACGTCTGACTGCTTTGACGGTTCCGATAAACTCGCGCCCTGAAGGAGTCGAACCCTCAACAAAGGTTTTGGAGACCTTCGTTTTACCATTAAACTAAGGGCGCTCTGATTTCCTCACTCTTTTGAATTTAAAATTTTCAAGAGGTCAGAAACGAGTGCCAGCCTGAAGCAAGTTGACCTTGCCACAAGCCCGCATTTTATTTCTTGGTTTCTTTATGTTCCAAATGGCAACGGCAGTGTTTGCAGTATTTTTGGACACTCAATCTATCCGGGTCATTCTTCTTATTCTTCATTGTCGTGTAATTGCGTCTTTTGCAATTGCCACAGGCTAATGTGATGATGACTCGGTCGTCTTTCTTAGCCACGATTCATAACTCCTAACTGGCTTTGTTTCAATTTCGGACCGATCTTTGAATAAGGCGTTACTAAGAACGTTATAAGAGGATCGGAGCGAAAGTCCTGCCTTGCTCGAAAAAACAAGGCAGAAAAAAATGACCTCCGGGGAGGCGTCAAGTCAAAGTATATCCAACGCTCAGAAAACCTGTCAACAATAATAGAATGAGGCATCAACATTCTTTGCCAATTTCAGCAGGCGTTTTCTCTGCTTCGACTCAGCCCATATAAGATCACTGGTGCCATTCTTTGACTTTCCAAGTGTCCCGTTTATTCACCTTATTCAACCGACAGCACAGGCAAAGCGACTGTATTGTCAGATCAAGTATCAGACCAAGCGGCAGTCGTTTTTGGTGTCAACTAGCAGATAGCAAAATCTTTATTACATTTTTGCTGGCGCTTATAACTCTTTCATCTTGCGGGTTCAAATCCACTCCAGTTGAGCCAAACACACTGCGCATCAATATTGGCGCAGAACCCCCTGGCCTTGATTGGCACGTCACAACGGATTCCACATCTTTTGATGTCGTCTCCAACATTATGGTTGGCCTGACTCAATATCGCGCCGATTTAAGCTGTGCACCCTGTTGTGCGATGCGCTGGGAAATTCTCGATTCAGGCAAACGCTACGTATTTCATCTTGACGCGAAAGCGCGCTGGAGCGATGGTCAAAGTGTGAAGGCATCGGATTTTGAATATGCCTGGCGCAGGCTTCTCGATCCAAAAACTGGCGGTCAGTACGCATTCTTTTTATATGATGTGGAAAACGCCTTCGAGTTCAACTCGGGCAAAATTACTGATGCCAGGCTCGTCGGCGTGAAAGCTCTTGATGACACAACGCTCGAAGTAAAACTGAAGAAGCCGGCTGCTTACTTCATATATTTGACAGCATTTTGTCCTACTTTTCCGCAACGCAAAGATGTCATTGAAAAGTGGGGCGACCGTTGGACTCAAGCCGATCATATTGTCACTAATGGTCCTTTTCTTTTAGATCAGTGGCGACATGAATACAAAATCGAGCTTGCTTGCAATGAACACTATTTTCAAGGGGCGCCAGCTCTCAAGCGCATCAAGATGTTCATGATTCCCGAGCAAGCCACTGCTTTTGCGCTCTATGAGAATAACGAATTGGATTATGTCGATAACCGTAGCTTTTCTACTCCCGATCTCGAACGCTACAGGCATTCTCCTGAATACAGAACAACACTGCTCTTACGCAATAACTACATTGGTTTTAATGTCACCAAGCCTCCTTTTGACAATGTGAAAGTAAGACAAGCTGTCTCAATGTCCATTGATCGCTCAGTCTTTCCGAAAATTAGAGGTCGAGGCGAGATACCGGCCACATCCTGGATTCCACCCGGCTTGCTTGGTTATGATGCAAAGTCCGGGCTTGAATACAATCCTGAGAAAGCGCGAGCCTTATTAGCCGAGGCTGGTTATCCAGGCGGTAAGAACTTTCCCCATGTAGAATTGCTCTATCCCAGTCTCAATGACGTTCGTCTTGTGGTTGAAGCAGTGCAAGATCAACTCAAGCGTAATCTGAAAATTCATATTTCATTGCAAAATCAGGAATGGAAAGTTTATCTGGAAACTCTGCACCGAGATTCTCCGCCTATCTATAGAAGCTCATGGGGTGCCGATTTCCCCGACCCTGAGACATTTATGAATGTCTTTACATCGCATAATGGAAACAATTCCACGCGCTGGAAAAATGCTCACTACGACGATCTTGTCTCTAGAGCCAGTGCTGAACAAAATGTGCAAACACGGGAAAAACTCTATCAGCAAGCAGATCGCTATTTGTGCCGTGAACAAGTACCGATAGCTCCGGTTTTTCTAGAAACACAAAACGTGATGGTCAAACCCTGGGTTAAAGGTGTGGAGTTAAATAAGCTGGATATTCAATTTTTTCGCAGTGTCAGCATTGACGAGAATCTTTTACATGGTGTGCACGCAGGCGATAAGGGAGTGACACACTGATGTTCAGCTATGTGCTCAAACGATTTCTGGTGGCAATACCGGTTTTGTGGATCATAGCTACCTTTACCTTCTTGCTGGTGCGAGTGGTGCCAGGTGGTCCATTTGATGCCGAGAAAAATTTGCCACCACAAATCATCGCTAACATCAAAGCCAAATATCATCTCGATAAACCAGTGCACGAGCAGTATTTTCTGTATATGGAAAGGCTCGCCCATGGTGATCTAGGTGTTTCTTATAAGTATGTCAATCGCACGGTCAACGATATCTTGCTCGACGCATTTCCTGTTTCGCTGCAGCTTGGCGTGTTTGGTTTGTTGTTGGCAGTAGCGATTGGTGTGCCACTGGGGACAGTGGCTGCTGTTAATCGCGGGCGGTGGCCTGATTCGATTGCTATGTTTTTGACGACAGTGGGTGTTTCTCTGCCAGGTTTTGTTGTTGGCGCATTGCTTATTTTGGTTTTTGGTCTTTATTTAAAAATACTGCCCGTGGCGTTGTGGGAATCTGCAAGGCATATGATTTTGCCATCGCTGACACTGGCACTTGGTCCGGCCGCCTACATCTCACGACTGACTCGAGCAAGCGTGCTTGAGGTATTAGAAAAAGATTGGGTGAGAACGGCTCGTTCTAAAGGATTGAGCAATTCAGCGACTATTGTCAAACACGTTTTGCGTAACGCACTTGTGCCCGTGGCTACAGTATTAGGACCATTGACAGCGATCTTGATTACCGGATCATTTGTGGTTGAATATATTTACGCCGTGCCAGGCATGGGGAGATTTTTTATTACTGCCGTATCCAATCGTGATTACGATTTGATCATCGGCACCACATTGATTTTTGCCGTTTTGTTGATTGTGGCTAACGCCGTCGTCGACATCGTTTATCATATGCTCGATCCACGTATGCAAACTGGAGGTTAGCGATGCAATCAGCTGGCTTACGTCAAATTTTTGCTCGTTTAAAGCGCATTCCGGCAGCGTTTGCGGCGCTAATTGTGATTAGCTTGATTTGTCTTGTCGCAGTTCTTGCTGCTTTGCATGTACCCTTGTCGCCGTATTCCTATGATCAGACCAGCACCGATTTGCTGTTTGGTCCGTGTCTGCAGCATCCCATGGGCACCGACGAGCTTGGACGCGACCTTTTCAGTCGCGTTGTCTTTGGCTCGAAATTATCTATTAGCATCGGTTTTACTACGGCCTTTATGGCGCTTGTGATTGGCACTACATATGGTTCTATATCGGGATTTGCTGGCGGCAAACTCGATAATTTGATGATGCGTGGCGTTGATGTCGCTTATGCCTTACCAGACTTGCTCGTTATGATTCTCATTGGAGTGCTTGTCGGTCGTGGTACTTCGGGCATTCTTATTGCCCTTGGCCTCGTTAGTTGGATGGGAACGGCAAGACTCGTCCGTGCTCAATTTCTGCAATTGCAGAATGAAGAATTTGTTGAGGCCGCACGCGCATCCGGTCAAACAGACCTCAAAATTATTCTCAAGCATTTGCTGCCCAATTCGCTTGGTCCAATCATTGTCGCCGTTACTTTTACTGTCCCTTCGGCGATATTGTCTGAGTCGACTCTTAGTTTCATCGGCTTGGGTTTATCTCCACCAGCTTGCAGTTGGGGAACACTAGCCAGCGACGGTTGGCGTTCTTTGCGCGGCCATCCGCATTTGATTTTGTTTCCGAGCCTTTTCATCTTTTTGACTGTGCTTGCTTTCAATTTTGTCGGTGATGGTATTCGCGATGCTCTGGATCCACGAACTCGCTTGCCTCTTTTAAAGGCCAGAACAAAGGCAGACGAAGCAGAAATTGAGAAGCTTACAGGCGCTGCCGAAGGTGGAGACCAGGATGAGGAAGCCGTCGCCGTTTAGAGGGTGAGCCGGTGCTTTTTTTGGTTGGTTGACCAAACTAAGAACTCCACTTTTTAATCATGGCGTCCATCTGTTCGAGTGTGAACGGTTTTGGCAGATAATCATTCATTCCTGAAGCAAGACAGATTTCTCGGTCGCCGGGCATGACTTTAGCCGTGACTGCGATGATTGGTGTTTTAACAGTTCGGTTCTCCACAGTTTCCAGTCGACGCATCTCCTGCGTGCACTCGCAACCGTCCATATCTGGCAGGCGCCAGTCCATCAAAATGATGTCGAAGGTGTGGGTGCGAAAAGCTCCCAGTGCCTCTTCCGCGTTTTCGACGATGACTGGTTTGATCTCTATTAATTCGGCAATCATCTCCATCAGCCTGCGATGTGTTGGATCATCATCGACAATTAAAACGGCTGGACAGCGCTGCATTCTATCGGTTTCCATATTCTTGAGTCTGACTCTAGATTTATCTAAACCCGCAATCTGCAACTGCAAGCTCAAGGATAAAATCATAACCCTTTAGTGTGAAAATAACGGATGCCCGGTATAAATCGCTAAAGGCTGGTTCCTTTCGGGTACAAAAATAATGAGTGAGATTCAGGAGTTTCGTTGGAGAGACTAGAGTGCGTTTGAAACTTGGCTTGCGTTCAGCTTTTAGCATGAGACATCGCAAGAATTTAATTGCCATATTGAGTTTTGCCCTGTGTTTGTTCGCTGCAGCGTTACCTGCTCTGGCTGAAGATGCTGGCTGGGTCCTGACTCAGCGCAGTGCACGCCTTGGCGATCAGTATCTTTATATCAGCGAACACGGCGTTAAGTTGGTCAATCCCAAGCTGGGCTTGGTAATTATCTGCCGTTCGCCTGGTATGGAGCTTTATGTTTGCAATGACTCGACTCATAACTATTATGAGACGACCGCCGAAGTCTGGAAACACCAGAGTATTGCCAGACAAGGCAGTACCGATTTTTCAGGGACCACCGGCTGGCACCCGACAGGACGCGCGACCATCGCAGGCTTGCCCACCATTATCTACACCCTTGATGGTACCTGGGTCAAACGACGTGCTAACGGAGGTGTTGTTGTCAGTGATACGAAAGGTGCGTCGTACTGTTTGGCGCAGGGCATCCGAGTGCCTGCCAAATTGAGTGAGCTACTTAGCGCTGCTCTTGGCGTACCAAATATGCCCGGAGTGCCGGTCAGATTAGCCCTCAATGAAAATGGGGGCATTCGCTCTGTATTAGATACTTATCGCTGCGATCGCACGCCCCTGACTGCTGCCTATTTTGCCAAGCCGCTCGGTTACAGAAAGGTTGCAACTGACGCTGAAGTGATGTTGAGTTCCGAAGACGACAAGATGATTCAAGACATGGCCCATAGTCTGGGCAATAGTTCGACCGACAGTGATGCGCTTGCAAAAGCCGCCGCCAAATATACAAAGGGTGGGGCGGGTCCAACGCCTGATGAAATTAAATCGGCAATTGAAGCCTATAAGAGAAACCAGGGGCACTGATGCGACCAAGGATTCGCCTAAATCTCAGCCTTGCGACAAAGGGATCATTCATTGTTCTCGCGCCGTTGGCTGTGGAAATGGTTTTTGTGATCGTGCTTGGTTTTTTTCTCAATCAAGCTGAAATGGAAGTGCAAAGGCAGATCCGTTCTAAAGCAATTATTGCTCAGGCAAATACGCTGTCGAAGATGTTCTACGACGCCGGCGTCGCCATGGGTGGCTACAGTATTACAAAGAGCCCGCTATTCAGCGATCGTTATACCAAGATTGTCGCTCAAATTCCGAAAGACCTCGATGAGTTGAAAACACTAGTCGGCGACAACGCCAGACAGCAAGTGATTTTGCAGAATCTGCAAAAAATTACCGAAACTGGTTTGCAACTGCTCAATGAAGCCAAGCATGCCATCGACGACAGTCAAGTTGACGTCGCTCAATTTCGTGCCAGGCATATGTACAAAGAGATTCGTCAGCTGGCTGATAAATTGCAGACTGAGTTGCATGGCTTGACTGAAGACGAAGAAAAAATCGCCAATCAAAATCCCGATATTTCGAACTGGCATCAACACTTGGTTAAGGTGTGGCTGGTAATCGGCGTAATCGTCAACGTTTTGCTGGCTGTTGGGCTGTCGCTATTTTTCAATAGAGACATCACTAGACGTCTGAACATCATGACTGATAACTCCTTGCGTCTGGCTCGCGGCGATCCTCTTCACCGATTAGTCGGCGGCTCGGACGAATTGTCAGCACTTGATGGCACATTCCACGATATGGCTGAAGCGCTTGATGAAGCGACAAGAAAAGAGCGTGCCATTATTGAAAACGCAGCGGACGTAATTTGCTCAATTGACGTAGACGGCAAATTCGTCGCCGTCAGCCCTTCGTCTTATACGACCTGGGGCTACTTGCCTGATGAATTGATGGGGCGTCGATTCATTGAATTGATTCTGCCAGATGACCAGGCTGAGACGATTCGCGCTGTGCGAACGGTGCGTGCTGAAAAAGGCAAAATTGAATTTGAAAATCGTACCAAACGTAAGGACGGTACGATCGTTACTGCTTTGTGGTCGACTTACTGGTCAGAAGCTGAGCGCTCCATGTTTTGTGTTGCTCACGATATTACAGAAAGAAAGTTGGCGGAAGAAGCCACCAAAGCCAGTGAAAGTAGGATCAGAACTATTATTGAAAACATGCTGGTGGGCCTGATTATCATCACCAAGGATGGTATCATCGAGTCAATTAATCCAGCGAGTGAACGCATGTTTGGCTATCAATCAGCCGAGATTGTCGGTCAGCATGTGATGAAGCTCTTTCATGATTCAACGCTATTTTCCGTCAACGATAGAATTGATCGACAGAATTTTCTCGATGGGTTATGGCAACGCTCATTCAAGCGTATCGGCGAATTCGATGCTTTGAAAAAATTGGGCGACACATTCCCGATTGAAATATCTTTGAGTGAACTGGAAACTACTGAAGGTACGCGCATTTTAGCCAATGTTCTTGACGTATCAGAGCGTCGTGAAGTAGAGCGATTGAAGAAAGAATTCGTGTCGACTGTCAGCCACGAATTGCGCACACCACTTACCTCCATCCGAGGCTCGCTTACTTTGTTGAGCGTTGGTGCTTTGGGCTCTCTACCAGAACAGGCGAAGAAAGTCGTCGCCATTGCTGAACGTAATACCATTCGTTTGATTACTTTGATCAACGACATTCTCGATATTGAAAAATTGGAATCCGGAAAACTGGATATGGTTTTCGACACGATTTCAATGGCTACAGTCCTTGAAAGGTCGAGTGAATCTGTCAAGGCTTTTGCCGAGCAGGCTGACGTGCGACTGGAAATTGTTCCAAGCAACGCACAGGTCTATGCCGATGGTGACAGACTCGTGCAGGTTCTTGTCAATTTGTGCTCCAATGCCGTCAAATTCTCGCCTAAAGGTGCAGCTGTCACCATTCAGGTCAATGAGATACCAAACTGGATTGAAGTGCAGGTAATAGACAGAGGTCGAGGTATCCCTGCCAAGTTCAAGAATTTACTCTTTCAACGATTCCAGCAGGTCGAAGCATCCGACGCTAAGAAAAAGGGCGGAACGGGACTTGGTCTGGCTATCTGTAAGGGCATCATCGAGGCGCATGGCGGTCAAATTGGTGTCGAAAGTGAAGAAGGGCAAGGAAGCGTCTTCTGGTTCCGCATTCCACCAATACAACGCGCGCCCAATCCAATGGGCGGACAAAGTGCCACTCCAGCATTGCCACCGCCACAAGTGACTCAGGGACCACTTCCTACCCAACCTCAACAATCGCAATTGCAGCAACAGCTGTCGCAGCAAGCGTTTGCGGAAAATAATCGCACTGTTGTGACGCAGCCTCTTAAACTGCCACCAAATCCAGCCCATATGCCTGTGCCGATGCCGGTATCGCAGCCGGTGCAACCGCCTGCTCAGCAAATGCAAATGCCGCAGCAACAGCAACAGCAACAGCAGTATGGACAGCCTCAACAAACGGCGCCTCCGAATCAATATTTTCAACAACCGCCTCAGCAAACAACCAATAACAATTACGGCAATCCTCAGAGTGCTCAAACGCAGCCTTATGCGCCGTCTTCTCAACAGCCGGGCTCGAGCCAGCAAACTACTCCGCCTGCGCCAACTGGTTATCCAGGTTGGCAACAACCCCAACAATCAATGCCCTCTGCGGCACAACAATATCCGCCACCACAACCAACGGCGGATGCTCCCTATCAATATGGATTGCCACCCAATGTTTCAAATGTGCCGCCGGTACCAAAAAACCAGCCAATTCCGCCGGATCGTTCGAAAGAAGCCCCAGCACCATAGTGCAGAATATTTTCCAAATAACTCAAATAACTCAAAGAAATTAGAACAGACCATTTCTATCGCAAAAGGACTAAAGTGAAAGTATTGATAATTGATGACGAGGAAGATACTCGTAGCATTGCTAGCATGAGTCTGGGGCTATTAGGAGGCGCTGAAGTCGTTGAAGCTGCTGATGGTCAAGCTGGTATTGAAATGGCGGCAACAGAACAACCTGATGTCATAATTCTGGATTTATTGATGCCTGGAATGGATGGAAAAGAGACGTTTCGTGGTCTCAAGGACAACCCGGAAACAGAAAATATTCCAGTCATTTTCTTGACCGTCAAAGGTATGTTTGATGGCTTCGACGCGCTCAAAAGTATGGGGGCTCTGGCTGTTATGACGAAGCCTTTCGACCCTGTGCTTTTGACTTCTCAGATAACAGATATTTTGGAGGCCCGATATACAAGTACTTCGTAGAAAGCTCAGCGTGCTTGGCGGACACATGAGCGGGTATATTCCGATTAGAAACAAAATGGCGTAGCATAACCGTTGAATTGCGTAAAAAGGGGACAGTGAATGAGAGTTCTCATCATCGATGATGAAGAAGATACCCGTTCGATTGCCAGTATGAGTTTAAGTATCATTGGCGGGTTAGAAGTGTTGGAAGCTGAAAGTGGTGCCGATGGCATAAAAATGGCCGAGGTCGAACAACCTGATGTCATTTTGCTCGATATGATGATGCCTGTGATGGATGGATCAGAAACGCTGGTGGCGTTGCAAAGCAATGCCGGCACGCAAAGAATTCCAGTCATCTTTTTGACGGCAAAAGCAATGAGTTCTGAGATTGAGCGCTTGAAGCGAATGGGTGCAGTTGGAGTTTTGACAAAGCCGTTCGATCCAACCATGCTGGCCAATCAGGTGCGTCAGATTCTGGAGGGGTGAGCCATTAACATGCAGGCATGGCAACAGACTTTCGGCGAATTGAAGGATCAATATGTTCGCCGCTCTTCTGAGCGCCTTGGCAAAATATTCGAAATGGTGAGTTTGCTGAACCAGCGTCCAAGTGATATGGACCTGGTAACGCAGCTTTCGCGCCAATTTCACTGGTTGGCAGGCTCTGGCAGCATGTATGGCTATCCGGAAGTCTCAGCGATGGGGATCGAGGGCGAAGATTATTGCAATGCGCTCATTCGAGATAAAAGTAGCAATCCAAAAGCCGATGTCGAACGAATCAAAACTCTCTTGAATAAATTGTCCGCTCAGTTTCGCACCGCCGGTGAAGCCGGTCCTGAAACTGTTAACTTGCCGCAAAATAAGAATGATAAAAATCGGGCCGATCATCCAGATGTGTTGATTATCGATGAGGATATCAATGATCTAGCTTCATTGACACGTCTTCTTGGTGATGAAGGATTGGAGGTCAGATCATCTCGCACCATGGCTGGTGCCCTTGCGGAATTAAAGCAAAGAATGCCGCATGGAATAGTCATTGAAATTCCATTGCCAGATGGCGACGCTTACGATTTAGTCGAACAAGTGCGTCAGATGGATGGTGGCGATAGTCTGGCTATTGTGATCGTGAGCAAACAAACAGGGTTTCTAGATCGCGTACGTTCTGTTCATTGTGGTGCTGATGCTCACTTTGAAAAACCCGTCGATATGAAGGCGATGATTCGTCGACTGCGTTATTTGTTAGACAAGCAAAAACAAGCGCCGGCAAGAATCTTGTCAGTCGAAGACGATCCTGATCAAGCCGCTTTCATTCGTGCTTTTTTGGAATCAGCTGGCTATCAAGTTCGAACATGCACTGACCCCAAGAATTTTGATTCGTATCTATCTGCTTTTAATCCAGATTTGGTTTTGCTCGACGTCATGCTACCTGGAATGACTGGTTATGAACTTTCACGTTATCTCAGGCAGGACGAACGACATGCCACCTTGCCTGTCATTTTCCTGACTACTCAAGGAAATATCGAAGCGAGAATCGAAGCAGCCAGAGCCGGAGGAGATGACCATCTGGTCAAGCCAGTGCCGCCGGCACTCTTACTGTCCAGCGTTGCGGCACGTCTCGAGCGGTCTCGCTTTTTAAAGACGTTATTACATCGCGATGGTCTGACATATACGCTCAATCATGCGTCGTTCATGGAACAAGCACAGCTCATGATTGCGCAACACAAACGTCATGCGGGCTACACGGCGATGATTCTGGTTGACCTTGATTATTTCCGCTCGATTAACGAGCGCCATGGTTATCCTGGTGGTGACAAGGTCCTCGTGGCGATGTCTTTGTTGTTACGAAAGCGTTTGCGTCAGTCAGACATCATCGGACGCTACGGTGGCGACGAATTTGGCATCATCGCCGAAGGATTGGACGAGCAAGAAGCGCTGACCCTAGCATCGCGTTTGCTTGCTGATTTTGCAGCGACCGCTCACAGCACGCAATTGCACGCTGGTTTTTATGCTACAGCAAGTGCTGGTATAGCCATTTTGGACTCGAAGACGATGGACCTCGAACAGTGGATGGCCGCTGCGCACAAGGCTTTGCATGAAGCGAAGCAAGCCGGACGCAATTGCGCAATTGCTATCAAAGATGGCCAACTGACCGCTCTCGATCAAAATTCGAGTAGCAATAAAGTAGTCTAGTCGCTGTCATAACTCTGTTATTAATCGCCACAATGTTCAGTTTTGTCTTCGAGTCAGAATTTGAAGGTCGATAGGCATGATCAAAATCGAAACATTGCTCATCATGTTGCTTATGTACACCTGCTTGTCTACTCAAGCAGCTACGCCCGATGGACCTCTCACCTTCGATAAAAATTACCCTGGGTTTGCGCCATGGGGAATAAAACGCGCGGTTACCAAAAGCGATCGCCAAAGAATTGCAAGTTTTAGAAGTGGTAGCAAGACGCCGGTCTATTCAACGAAGTTTTTGAAACCAACTGACCTGGACGAAAAGTGGATCCTAAAGAGTGACGATGAACCTTGGCGGTTACAGTCTTGTCGGCGCCCGGAAAATTTTTCCACTTCTGATCACGGACTGCAAATATGGACAAGAGCAGCGACTGATTGTCGCTGCAAGTGGTCTACTGGTTCGATGTGGAGTAACTGGCGGCAAAAATGCGGATTTTTCGAGGCGACTATTAAAATTGCTGATTGCCCAGGTCTCAATAACGCTTTTTGGCTGACGACTACCGACCCCTTTGAGATCGATATCTGTGAAACTCACTATCCAAGCACGGTCCGTTCAACTCTTCATAACAACCAGCTAAAGCCATCTAAGTCTGCTGGCTTTTCAACTCCTTTCGTCGAAAATCTTTCCAAGGACTATCATGATTACGGCGTTCTATGGACAGAAAAGGATATAGTTTTCGAAGTTGATGGCGAGCCAATCGCTGCGATTGATACAAATGGATCAATCCAGGGCGCGGCGGATATTCGCTTTTCAACAGCCGTAACGGACTTCGCCGGAAAAATTCCTGAACATCCAGAGAATCATTGTATGAGAGTTCAGTCCATGCGGGTTTTCTCTCTCGACTAAAAGTCAACTATTGCTGGCTATGTAGGGTCTAATAGTTCGTGTAAAATGCTCAATGCACCAGTATGTAGAGAGTACATGCCAGTGCATCGAATTTTAGCTATTAAATTTTCAGTCGAATTACTTCTTTAGTGCGACTGTCAAAAGATTTTTAATTGAGCCAACAGCGTCGCATTTTTTGACGTCAGCTTCTATGGCTGTTTTTTCTGCGTCGCTTTCAACCGGTCCACGAAGCGTGACGATGCCTTTGGCATAAAGAATTTTGACGTTCTTGGCATTCATCGACAGTGTTGAGTCATCGACTATGTTTTTGCGGATTTCAGCCAAAACTGTGACCTGATCTTTCGGGCTTTTTTGTTTTTCTGCTGTTACAGCATTTTTTTCTGTCGCACCCTTGTTTTGTGCCGAGTTGTCGGCCTTTGGTGCGGCAGCGAGGGCTGCAGTATTCAGAGCTACGAGCGAGAGTGTGGCTGCGAGCATGGCGAAATTTTTCATATATTCTCCGATTGTAGTTTTGTATAGGAGTGCCCAGTAACGTTTGGTGTTCGCCTCGACTGGTTGGCAGAGAAAAGTGTTCCTCCGTAGCTCATCAACTCGCCCGACGCAGCTAATATTCGTTGACAACACCATTATTGCTGCATGCTCAAGTGGAACAGATAGAATTGCAATCAGTCTCACCGTCGAAAGAATGACTTTTTAAGCGACTACATGATCTTGACCTGAGACTGTGCAAAGCAAAGAGCAGACCCAGCAATGTTGCTGAGCCAGCTCTTTGCGAAGACTTATTTCGGCGTTAAGCTTTCGCCGCCGCTTTGGCTGGCTCACAACCAGTTTGCATGCGCTTTTTCATTTCGTCTGGTGTAAGGTCTTCTTTGTGAGTGGCGATGCTCCAGGGTTGACCGAATGGATCTACGATCTTGCCGTAGCGATCGCCCCAAAACATGTCCTGCGGTGGCATTTCTGCTGTTGCACCGGCTTCTATGGCCCGTTGATAAGCCTTATCGGTATCTTCGACGTACAGGTGCATGACGGCATGAGCTTTGCCGAGCGTCTGAGCACTGGCCATGGTGTCACAAAATCCAGGAAACTCATCGCAAAGCATCAGCATTGAATTGCCAATTTTCAGACTGGCATGCATCAACTTTCCATCGGGACCAGGCATCCGTGATATTTCTTCGGCGCCAAAGGCTTTTTTGTAAAACTCAATTGCTTTGGCCGCGTCTTTCGAGACAATGTGCGGCGTAAGGGTGCCGAAGCCTAGTGGAATCGGTTGTGTTGATTTGGTCATCTTTTCTCTCCTTGTGAGATTAGTTTATTTGATGCGGGTAGATTGTCCATTTCAAAAATGGGGCGAATTTCAACTGTGCCCTTAGTGACTGGTGGCAATCGACTGGCAACAGAAAGGGCTTCGTCGAGATCATTTACATCGATAATGTAATAACCTCCAAGCTGTTCTGTTGTTTCGGCAAACGGTCCGTCCGTGATTATTCGCTTGCCGTTGCGAATGCGTAGGCTGGTCGCTGTTGTCACCGAATGCAGTGGCGAAGCGGCGATGAATTTCCCTTGCTTTTGCAATTCATGGCAAAGCTGAGCGGAATCCTCTCTGCATTGTGCGTGTTCAGTCTCCGTGATATCTTGTTCTTTGCCGTAAATTAGCAGCATGTACTTCATGGCGATACCCTTTTTTATTTTTTGGAGGCGAACGCTTTACTGCGGGCTTCTAGCATTTTCATAACGTCCTCGTCGATAGGACGAATCTCGAAAGGACCCATTTGAACGCCTGGATGCTTTGATATGAGCGCAATAGCTTGAGTCAAATCTTTTGCTTCTAAAAATAAAATGCCACCAATTTGCTCTTTGGTTTCCACGAAAGGACCGTCTGTAACTTCAGTTTTGCCATTGCGACTGCGAATGGTGACGGCGTTTTTGGAATCCTGTAATGCTTGTCCGCCAATGAAATGTGCGCCCTGGCGTAACTCATCGTCATAGGCCATGCATTTCTCGAATGTTTCCGGTGTTATTGATTCCAGTTTTGATTGGTCTATGTAACCTAAACATATGAATCTCACGAATTCCTCCTTTGCGAAATTGCGTTATTTTACTCTCTCATTGATTAGTCGAACGAGCCTGAGTTCGATCGACATTTTTGAAAATGAGAAGTTACTCAGCTAATTCGTGCAGCCGTTTTTCTAAAAATCGTCGCTCTGGTTCTTGTTTTACTAGCGAAATCGCCTGTGTGTAGGCAGATCTAGCGGCCGTTATGTTACCCATTCTACGGTTGAGGTCGGCTCTTGCTGCGTGCGCGAGATGATAATCAACTAAATCGCCGCGCTCTAAAATAGAATCGATTAGTATCAGCCCCGCTTGCGGGCCATCGCTCATGGCGACCGCAACGGCTCGATTCAACTCAACTACTGGTGATGGCTCCGCGCGTTGCAAGAGATCGTAGAACGAAACTATTTGCGACCAATTTGTATCAGCAGCAGTGGAAGACCTCGCATGTTCAGCAGAAATCGCTGCTTGAATAGTGTATGTTCCAAACTCCGATGTAGCTACTGCCCGTTCAACGAGCTGCGTGCCTGCCGCAATCAAATCTTGATTCCATATAGTTCGATCTTGCTCTTCCAACAGGATCAAATCACCATGCGCATCCAGTCGCGCTTCACGCCGTGATTCGTGGAGAAGCATCAAAGCAAGCAAGCCCATGATTTCAGCGTCCGGCAATAATTCAAGCAAAACTTGACCAAGATGTATTGCCAGTCGAGATAGATCTGCTCGAAGTGCTTGTGACCCCGACGATGCCGAATACCCTTCATTGAACATCAAATATATTACTGCAAGCACAGACTCCAAGCGCTCAGACAACTCCTCGCGTGATGGTACTTCGTAGGGAATTTTTGCATCGCGAATTTTGGCTTTGGCGCGCACTATTCTTTGAGCTACTGTAACTGGCGAGCTCAGGAAAGCGCTGGCGATTTCTTCAGTCGTCAATCCGCATATTTCGCGCAGAGTGAGAGCAATTTGCGCAAAAGGTGATAGTGCGGGATGGCAGCAGGTGAAGATTAACCTCAAGTGGTCATCGTTGAAAGTTTTCTCGTCTAGGTCTTCAATTTCAATACTTCCCGGTGCTAACAGTTCACCGTGTTGGGCAATAGTTTTATCGAAGCGGCTTTGCCTGCGCATTGTATCGAGCGCTTTAAATCTCGCCGTGGATACGAGCCAAGCGCAAGGATTGGAGGGAATTCCATTGACTTGCCATTGTTCAACGGCAACAGTGAAAGCTTCTTGCAAAACTTCTTCGGCTAGATCGAAATCTGAGATTAATCGCACTAATGTCGCAAAGATCCGGCGAGAATCTTTTTTATAAATGTCGTTGACCGCCGTACGAATTTTCAAATCAGTATTGTTGTTGCTTTGAATCGGCATTTATCGAACCATCACTGACGCGAAACTCCAAAGTCTATCAATTAAATCATATGCGCACAACTGCGGGATTCTAACGCTATCTTGTTCAGTTCACTATGCGATAATCAAATGATTTTTGAGGTATTTGTTTTCATGAGCAATCATCCTGCTATATCAGACTGGGCAACTTCGCGGGGCGAAAAGTGGCGCGATAACATAGCCGGTATGGAAAAGATGCTCCATCCGATTGACGCACCACTTATTCAAGCATTGCGTCTTGATGCGCCTTACCACATTGCGGATGTTGCGTGCGGAGGTGGTGGCACCACCTTGGAGATTTACCGCAACGCGCCTGAAGGAAGCGTAGTGGCTGGTTTTGATATTTCACAAGCGCTGGTCGAAGCCTCTCGCCATCGCGCCACCCATGCTCATTGCGATATCGCATTTGATGTCGTTGATATTGGTACAGCTGTCGCTCCAGAGCAACCTTTTCAACGGCTTGTTTCGCGCTTTGGCACCATGTTTTTTGATAATCCTCCAGCAGCTTTTGCGAATTTGTCAAAGTGGCTTGTGCCTGGCGGTCGATTTGCTTTTGCTGTGTGGGGGCGGGCGACAGAAAATCCTTGGATGACGAATATCAACCAGGCAGTGTCAACTGTCGTGGACATACCTTTGGCGGCTCCGGAAGGTCCTGGCGCGTTTCGCTATGGCGATAGAACGACTTTGCTAGGCTTGCTTGAGCAATCCGGTTTTACTGAGGTCGAAATTGTCGATTGGCATGGAAAACTAACAATGGGTGGTGCGCGAAGTGCCTCTGAAGCCGCGAGTTTTGCTATTACCTCATTTTCATCATTTGCCGAATGGCTGACTGAAGCGGGTGGCACAGCTTTCAATGATGCTCAAAAAGACTTGACGGCTCGTTTCTCTAAGCATGAAATAGATGGCGTCGTCATGATGGATGCTTGCGTTCTCATCTTTACTGGCAAAAGGCGCTGAAGCTCTTTCAATCTTAAAAACATCCACATCAGTTGCAACTGTATGCGCAAAGTTGCGTCAATGTTTTGCGAGGATGATTTATAAGGAGAAATTGAGATGACAGATAAGGCGACGTGGAAGTTTCATTCAGCTCCACACGGTAAGCTAGACGCGGCAGACCATGAGGCGTTGCCTGACAGCGTCTTTGCTTTTCCCAAGCATCGCAAAGAACCGCTCACTGATGCCAGCCATGTGCGTAATGCAATTGCGCGATTCGATCAAGTCAAAGGTGTTTCGGATGAAGATCGCGCCCTTGCGTTCTCTAACATCAAGAAAGCGGCCAAACATTTCGAGATTGAAATGCAGGAAGAAAGTTGGCATCAATTAGGTAAACATCCGCACGCCAAAGATTCATCGAAGTAGTTGAATTGATCAATCGTCGCAAGGCGTGCCATCTTCATTCCAATATTTCCAGTTGCCCGTTTCCTGTCCGTTCTCGTAACGGCCCTCAGCGGCCAAGTTACCGGTTTCATAATATTCACGCCAATTTCCGTGTTCGGCTCCGTCGACATAAGTACCTTCTGAAGCTACTTTGCCATTCAAGTGGTACTCAACGAAAAGACCATGACGGATCCAGCGGGACTCGTCTTCCGACAGCCGTCGGCTATAGCGAAAATGAATCTCGCCTGTCTCGTATGGAATTTCTGCGATATTCAAGTCCGCCATGACTACCTACGATCAGGGCTTATCGCTGTCTGGAACGTTCGATACAATGATCTTAATACCATCGATAGTTCCATTCGACGTCACGCTGCCATTCTTTTCATGAATTGTGCCGCCACCAAATTTGATGTCGAGACCGCCATCGTTAGCGTTTGTGACAGCAACACCTTCAGGAGAGGAAACTCGCGGAGGCTTGCCGTTTTGCTGATTGATGATGACATGAGAATGATTGGGCAATTCGAGATCAATTTTCGTTTCCATTGATGGTGCCGATGTTGTTTGAGTACTTTCAGTTGCGCGACTGATTGGTTGAAATGTTTTTGGATCAATTCCAGCTTTTTTCAAAGCAGCATCCATCTGTTCGTCGGAGAAGGTTGAATCGCTTTGATGGTTGGCGCTTTCATTCGGGGCGGGCACAATAGGATCGCCACAGTAAACGTTCGTGCGGTTGTTGTGCGAATCAAGAATGCTGATTTTCTTGCTGGCATCTGCAGATCCTAGATTGTAATGATTGTCGCTTGCGGTGCCGCCGACAGAACCAATTGTAAATTGACCAGGAAATTGAATATTGCCTTGAGGATCTAGTTTCACGCTGGCGTTTTTATCAGCGCCGTTAATGTTTTGAAGCAGCTTCACTTGTTCGGAGGGAGCGAGCTTGCAGATTTCAGAGCGGAAATTTTCAGCGTCGGTTATGCCAACCTTGCTCTCACCTGTTTTAGACCACCAAAAATCCATCAGTTCATCGAGCCTCTTTCTATATCGATCATTATCTGGGTGCTGTGTCGATTATAGGTCGATGACCCGACAGGTCTACCGTGATTATACGAGCCAGGTGAGAGGACCCTACTGCGTGACCGACGAAGGCTTTTTAGTGGTTTTGGGCTTATGCGCGTCTTTGTCATCATCGTGCAAAAAGCTCACGTCTTTTGTCGACCAGTCTTTGCTAATGATTTGTTCGCTGGAGTCGTTTGCGCTTCTCAAAACTACTTCAATGTCGTGACCATTTGTAGATCGGACCTTATTGCGTATTGCATAAGTAAACTGATCGTCGGTTCGCCAGGTTGGTGCTAGCTTGGTGTCGCCAACATCACTTTGCACTGTGGTGCTTGTGTGAGTTTGCAGGTCCATTAGCCAGACTTGGCCTTTGTAGCCGGACGCTACCAGCTTAGTACCGCCGTGGTTTACAGCGTAGGCTCGTACGTCGCACTCAGGTATATCTGTCGACAGTTTAAGTTTTTCAATTGCCTTGTCGTCTGCTCGTAAAGCAAAAATACTGCGATTGAGGCTGCCGTCATTTTGCAAACGCGGAAATTTAGACTCCTGACTTTTGAAGAGAATGCTTCCGTCTGGCAGGCAATAAAGGACGTTGTCTTGGTCATACTCTATACAGGCTAAAGATTCAGCTTTGTCAGGCTTTGGCAACAACGGTCCATTTTGTCCAGCGACCATCATCTTTTTCAAAGTCCCCTTCTTTAAAGGTTCATTTGATGAGGCGTTGTCTTCGCTGACAAAGAACACTGCTCTACTATCGGTTGACCAGCAAATACTTGGCGATACTCCCCTGGAAACGACTCTTCGCTCCAAGCCATTGACCGAGACGACAGACAGTTTGCAGCCGATATTCTCTTTCTCGGATATGGCCACCAACTTTCCACTGGGTGAGATGTTGATGGCTGTGATTTGCTTTGCCGTTGGTAAAAGAACTGTTAGAGCAACGGCCGGGCTGACACTAAAGTCGTAGATTTGTGCAGTGTAGAGGCAAGGCGGAGTATTCATCGGAGTATCTTTATACGCTTTGTAGATAGCCGAGGACAGATATGGTTTTCCATACCGATTTTTTAGATAGAGATTGTATACATTCCAGTCGTAATCAGCGCTGGGTGTGTATTTGTCTAGTTGCTTAACGTCATTGCGATGCAAAAAGATGTAGTTTGCATCCGTTGAGATTTTCTTGAGATCATTTGCAGAAATGAGTTTTGTTAGTTCGGGCCAAGATGCTGTCCTTGCCGTCACGACCACACCGGATTTAGAATCAGGCAACCACTCGAATATTGCGCTGCCAAGAGTGGGTTCGGCATGAAGAACACCTGTATCGTCGCCAATTTGCAAAGAGTCTTCGGATAACACTGCGCAATGTCTGCCGTTGGGCGACCAGTTAACTTTGACTAGGTCGTCACATCCTGTCAGGAAAAAAATTGCAAACAGAAAGCCAGAAATGCGCTGCAGTAGTTGTAACATCGATTACCAGGTAGTTTGGATAAAGGTTTTATACGGTAGTAATGATACGCGCGTGCGCGGGATTTTAGTTGGAACACCGAGAGCGTTCGGGCTCACTAATATACCGTCAAAGCAGAATCAATTATTGGTCAAGCTCGTAATGCTTGTGGGGCAAGGCTTTTGGGCCTCGTTGAAATTGAGACAAATGCGCGATTCTTGTAGAATTAGATCATTACTCGGATCCGTGTGGTGATGAGAAGGGGAGTCTGTTATGTTCGCTTATGTAGTGCTTGTCTTTGAGATCGTTTTTTTCACCGCTGCGCTATTGTGGATCTTGCATAGAAACTCAGATAAATTCAAAGTTTCGAATGATATTTGGGGTGTTTATCAGGAGCATCCCACGTCGATAGGCGAAGAAGAAGATCTACCAGTTATTACCTTTTCAAGAATATCGACTGGTGTGACAGTGGATAAGCTTTCTCATACGCCTCACGAAAAGTAGGTTGTGCTGGTTCGATTTTGGCTCGATTGCGTCTAGCGGAAATCGAGACGCAGCGCACATCGCGATTGACAAGTCGTCTTGTCAAAAACTTGATTTTTTCGGTAGCGAATTTGATAAGTTCGTGAATCTAATATTGTTATATTGTAGAGATAACATTCTCATTTATTGATATTTGCTTCAAATGCAATTCCGGGTACATCCGGAAGGAGCGAGCCATGGTCGCGATAAAAAAAAATTGTTATAGCTTTGTCTTCGCTGTGTGCCTGTCAGGCAATGCGGGGCTTCTGCTGGCGTGTCCCACTATGGTTTATTCGCCTACCAGCCGACCTGGTGTCTCCTACAAACATCATTGGAATTCCTCGAAAAAGAAAATTGAGAAAAAACAAAAAGATTTATCCACTTCAGAAAACACCGTTTCAAGCTCAGAAAGCGTCGTTCCAAACTCAGAAAGTACCGTTGCAAAATGATTTTCGGAACTGAGCAAAGTGACAATTGAACTTGCAAAAAAACTCGCGATTGGCCAAGTAAAGGTACTGGTTATTGAACGCAATCCCCAGATACAGCGGGCTTTGCGTTTTACTCTCGAGCGCAATGATTATCATGTATTGATGACTGAGTATTACGAAGAGGGGCTCGACCTTGCTGCTTCGGTTTCGCCAGAAATTATTTTGCTGGGTATGGGGGCGAAAGATTCTATTGGTTTCGAATTCTGCCGTGAGTTGCGGAACTGGACGAGCATTCCCCTTATCGTTTTATCAGAAGTCGAACTGGAAGAATACAAAATCAGAGCGCTTGAACTTGGTGCCGACGATTATGTAACTAAGCCATTTGGCATGGGTGAATTATTAGCTCGCATGAGAGCTATCGTGCGCCGCTGTCGCAGGAATGAACGAACGCAAGAGCGAAAGGTGTTTGACTACCAGAATATTTTTATCGACTTTCATAAACGAGCCGTCAAAGTAGATGGTAAATTTGTGCGCTTGACGCCGAAAGAATACGAATTGCTAGAATATATGTCACGCAACGTTAATCGAGTATTAACGCACAGAATGCTGCTGGCACAGGTCTGGGGACCTGATTACATCAATGATACTCACACATTGTTCGTTCACATGGCCAATCTGCGCAGCAAAATAGACGTCAATTCTCAAGGTCACAAACTCATTCATACCGAGCGAAAAATCGGTTATCGATTCGTTGGCGTAAAGACTGGTTAAAATCGCTGAATCAAGTCCATGCCAATGGTAAATTGGCTGCGCTTCGTTCCATTATCGTAAGGCGTTACTTTCACACCATTGACGCTGGTTAAGGCGCTTTCGTATCTTATTTCTGGACGAATCGTCAGATAGTCATTGAAACGGTGAATCAGTCCAATTGTCCAACTACCATATGTTGTTGCGAAGCCCGTTCGCCACCCTCGCGGGTCGAGCAAATAATCAATAGGACGAATGCAAAGATAGGTTTTGGGCGTAAGCTTGAGCGCGGTGTAGTTGACGAAACCAGCCGCATAAGACGTTCCATGAAGATAGGCGCCAGGTCCAGTGGATGCATTGTACGAGCGAGGAGCGCCGTAATTGACTGTTCCTCCTTGCAGTGCGTCGATGGAATAAAGTAGATACCCTTCGGTCATCGTATGCAGACGGTCGTTGAATTTGTGTCCCCAGGTAAGGTTGAATTGTTGTATATTGTCGTGCGCAAGTGGTTGCCCAGGTGCAATAGTGGTGCCCGATATAGCGCTCATGGCCTTAGCTATATTTTCTGTAGCTAAAACTTCTCGCGCCCCGCGGAAACGACCATTGTTGATACCGTCGACGCCACCATAAAACGAATCTTTATTGTTCTTTGTAGTATAACGGAGGAAGCTTTCTAATGTGGGAATGGCTGTGGGAGCCCAGGCGGCCATATCGCTGCCGGCATGAAGACCAATTTGATACATAAGACGGTCGGATAATTTGAAACTCGCCTGCGCGCCAGTGTGTGTATATGCGTCGTAAGTGAACATCACCGAGTGGGTCCAGAGATAATTGTCTGGAGCTAGCTGCGCTTCGATGTCTGGTGGAGAAATATATCGACCAACTCTCAACACCATGCCTTTTAAAATTTTGGGGAAATAGAGTTGGCCGTAGCACTCAACAGGGTCATAACCGTACAAACTATTTGATTTAAGCAGCTCATTGCTGGCCGGATACCAGCTTTGAGCAGTCGTATAGCGATAGTCAGTACCGTAAACGTTGCTTACCCGAAAACCCCAGTCTATGTGCTCAGTCTGCACTGTGTCGAGAGTGCGTTCTATACGCAGAACAGTTTGCTCCATTTCTAAATGTCGGGGCACAATTGCATAGGAGAGAGGAATGGCGGAATGGTGAGATGTGTTGTAGCCCCAACCTGGATTCGCCCATCCATATATTTGAATTCGCGCTTTCTTTAAAGCCGGACACTTCTTGTAAATAGCTTCTTCTAGTGCATAGGTGCGACCTGTATCTGGTACACCAATCACTGGCTGACCGACAAATTCTGTGCTCGGAAAAACTGGGTCTAATGGCGCTGGCAGAGCTCGACGCAACTCACCTTCAGGCGCAAATGGTGTCGCTGCCGGTGGCGGTCCTTTAGCAGCAGGAATATTGTTTGGATCCACTACCTTTTCTGGCGCGTTGGTTAGAGGGTCTCTCAAATTTAAATCAGGTGGTACTGCAACTGGTGGAGCTCCGAGTTCAACTGGTATTTGATGTTCTGTCGGCGGATTATTAACTCTACCGCCGCCGGTGTCACTAGGATCACTTCCTCCGGCTAGCAACAATCGACTGTCATCATTTGTTGTGACCTGATTTGAGATGTGTGTTGGCAGAGGTTTAGAAAGAATTGGATTAATTAGATTGGTTGAGAGTGCGTTTTGAGTTGCAGCCTTTTGATAGCCATGCAATGAAATCAAAACATGATTGAGTTCATCACTTTCGCTGGGCGCGGCAGTGACGTTCTCACTTTTGGCAGGCTGCGTGGAAATGGCGGTCACGGCTACTGACCAAAGAAGGAGCTTTGCCCCTAGAGTTCTCATGTTTGACTTCCGATCTTAAAAAGGGCTAGTAACAAAGAAGCTGACCAGCCAGGCTAGTCAACTGAAAAATGCAGTGCTTTGAATATGTGAATAAAACCGCTAGCTGAGCATAGCCAAGACTAGTTCAAGAACGCATCAAGTTTGAAGCTTTAAACCTCAATAAAGTATCAATGTGATCGGGCGCGGAGCTACCGAGGACATTCTGCAGTTCAAGAAAAGGAGAAACTAACCGAATATTGGCAAAAAAAGAGCACCTGTCGGTGCTCCGATTTTTTATAGTTTTTTGCACTTCTGATTCAGCTATAAAGTTTAAATCAATTATGCGGTTGGACTTTGTTTCACTGGCGCATTTGCCTTATGGAATCAATATAGCTCGATGTTTTCGACCTGAACATCCAGCAATCGAGGGATAACACTTCGGGCGGGTTGAGTATTTCATCTGCAGTTCGAATTCAGCCAAAGGCGGGTCCAGCTCAGTTCAATAATTCTACTCTAAGCTGGACCAAGCGATTGCTGTCAACCATTTATCGTCTTTCTAAAAGCATCACACTTCTTGCTGGGACAACGCCGCCATTCCAAGTTTCTTCGCTGCGTTCTGGTTGCGCTGTATCTAAGATCACCGTCCAGTTTTCTAGATATTTGTAATTAGGCAATTTGAATGGCACATCAGTGTGAGAAGCATTAGCGATTAAGAACAAGCTTTTTCCCTGCTCAATGACAGAGGTGTCCTGATCCACTTCGGTAAGAATGCGACCATCGAAGAGTACCCCGAGGCACTTATTATTCCCGTCGTTCCAGTCGCTATCAGACATAGGTTTTCCATTAGCGCCGAACCAGGCGACGTCTTTAACGGGTTTGCCGTCTTCTTCGATTTCACCCTTGAAGAAATCCTTACGTTCGATCACTAGTTGACTTTTTCTGATAGCAATTACTTTCTCGACAAATGCGAGAAACTTCTTGTCCTCATCATCTAAGTCCCATTGATACCACGAGATCTCATTATCTTGGCAGTAGCTGTTGTTGTTGCCGCCTTGAGTGCGACCTAGCTCATCTCCGCCGCTTATCATTGGTACGCCGATGGAGAACATCAAGAGGGCCATGAAGTTTCGTTTTTGTTGATACCGCAAGGCTTTGATTTTGGGATCATCCGTTTCGCCTTCAGCACCACAATTCCAGCTGTTGTTGTGTGACTCGCCATCGCGATTGTCTTCTTTATTAGCTTCGTTGTGTTTATCGTTGTACGAAACAAGATCTTCGAGGGTGAATCCGTCGTGGCAGGTGATGAAATTGATGCTGGCAAAGGGGCGTCTGCCGCTGTGTTCATACAAGTCGCTGCTGCCGGTTAAGCGCATACCAAATTCGCCGAGCAATCCCGAGTCGCCTTTGACGAACTCACGCATTTTGTCGCGATATTTGCCATTCCATTCAGTCCAGAGAATGGGAAAATTGCCAACCTGATAACCGCCTTCTCCGAGATCCCATGGTTCGGCAATCAATTTCACCTGGGAGATAACTGGATCCTGGTGAATAACATCAAAGAACGCGGAGAGATGGTCTACATCGTAGAGTTCTCTGGCCAGTGTACTTGCCAGATCGAATCTGAATCCATCGACGTGCATTTCTGTGATCCAGTAGCGCAGACTATCCATAATTGTCTGAATTACTGTAGGGTGCACCATATTCAGTGAATTGCCGCAGCCTGTGTAATCCATGTAATAACGTCGGTTATCGGCCATGGTGCGATAATAAGATAAGTTGTCGATGCCTCTGAAACAGAAGGTTGGCCCCATGTGATTGCCTTCAATCGTATGATTGTATACAACGTCAAGAATCACTTCGATACCTGCTGCATGCAAAGCTTTGACCATCGTTTTGAATTCTCGAACATGATCAATAGAATTTGGCTTTGATGAAAAACGACTATCTGGAGCGAAAAATCCCAAGGTGTTATAGCCCCAGTAATCATTCAATCCTCTGTCAATATATGAGCGCTCATTGACACGATGATGAATGGGCATCAACTCAATTGCTGTTACGCCCAGTTTTGAAAGGTGAGAAATAACGGCCGGGCTAGCAATACCTGCATATGTGCCGCGCAAATGCTCGGGTACATGCGGATTCAATTTTGTGAAACCTTTGACATGCGCTTCGTAAATGATGGTTTTGTTCCAAGGAGTTTCCAGTAATTTGTCATCGCCCCATTCAAACGATGGGTCAATAACGGCTCCCAGAGGCGCATAAGCGGCGGAATCGCGCTCGTCGAAAGAAAGGTCTTCTTTCTCATCGCCGATTGTGTAACCGAAAAGACTGTTATCCCAAGTTACGGCGCGTACAACTGATTTTGCGTACGGGTCCAATAGCACTTTGTTCGGGTTGAATCTGTGTCCGTTTTCTGGCTCGTACGGTCCGTGAACGCGATAGCCATACACTTGACCTGGTTCGATTCCTGTCAAATAACCATGCCAGACGAAGGCTGTATTATTCGTTAGCTCTATTTTTCTGCTCTCCTGGGTGGCATCAGGCGAGTCGAATAAACACAGTTCCACCTTTGTGGCATGCTCTGAAAATAACGCAAAATTTGTCCCCACTCCGTCCCATGTAGCCCCTAGTGGAGCCGGTTTTCCGGCAGTAAGAACCATGTCTTCGACCGCGATTGTTTCCATGTGATTTCCTCTATCCAACGTGAAGCTAAACACCTGCTAAACGGTGTTCAAGCGTTCGAACTGTACATTATGTCCTCGCTCGCAGACGGAATGCGACTAAAGTGGTTCCCACAATTTTGAGAAAAAAGCCCTTTGCCTAAGCAAAGAGCTTTAGTCAAAATGCGCAGTCAGCCAATTGCCATTTATTTTGATTTACGGCCGCGTCCCCGGCTGCTTGTTTTAATTGGAGCCTTTCTCGCTGTAGGGAGAGCCTCCATCAATTCCGCTTTACGAGCCAGAACCTCGACGGCTAATTCTTTGAGGTCCGCGTTACTGTCTCGAATTTCTTCGAACATTTCTTTTTCTTCTTCTTGAACATGATGTTTCACCAGCTCACATAATACGGTGACTTTCGAATCGAAGTGATCGTCTGATGGTTTCATTTCTGCAAGTTCTGCCATCAAGAGTTTGACCATGTGGTGCTCAGTGTCGGCTTCGTCCATCATGTCTTCCGAATCTTCGACATCATCGCGGACGGCGGGATAAACAATTTCTTCTTCGACCTGCGCATGGATAGTGAGTTCTTTGATTATTTCAGCCACGCATTCTTGCTTGTCTTTGTCGCTTTCTAAATTAGTGTATTGAAAAAATAGCTCTGCTACCTTTTGATGGTCTTTGTGCAGCAGCTGCAAAATATTGCTGTCTATCGATGGTCGTGTGATTGGTTCTTTTGTTATAGCTGCAGTCATATTTATGTCATCTCCATTGTGCAATAAGTGCTCGGCTTCATCGCCTTTCGCAACCCAGTGACTCGCTCGCTGATGCTTAGTTCCAGGCTCAGTAAGCAAAATGGAGGTAGAACTGGAAATTTTCACACAAAAAAAAGAACCTGTTCGGTTGAACAGATTCTTCCTTGTGTAAACAGAAACTATTTACTTGGTTTCAGTTTTGGTCTTCTTTTCTTCTGTTTTTACGTCGCCAGCAGCGTCAGTCTTGGTGACTTTTTCTTTTTTGACGTGCTTCATGTGTGCTGGGGTCTTTTCAGTTGTGGTTTTTTCTTCAACTTTTGTGTCAGCGGCAAAAGCGCTAGATACTGACATGCAAGCTACCAATACGGAAAGGCTGATTAATACTTTGTTCACGATAATCTCCAAAAGCGAACTACGATAGAAGAGCAAAATACCATGCACAGCTGAGATGTTGTAGAAATTTGTGGTGATTGTTATTTGCGGGTAAACTCGAAGCAAGTTGCCGATTAACTGACAGGCAATTAGCGACGTTGGGGCGTTCCCGCTCGAAATTCTGATGGAAGCGAATGCGATACGAAACCGAAAATCTACACTACAATATCTCTGAAATCTATTTGCATGATATATTTTCGCAAGAAGCAGGCATTCAATCGCCTGCTTTTTTGTGCTTTTATCTTTGACTATGCTTTCAGATTTAGCTCATGATTAGGGGCTTCGCGCCCCTTGCTAATTGTCGTTTTTCGCTCGCGGAATAAAAACTTTCTGGAAAACGCATAACAACAGACACCGATTGCAATTGCCGTAATGGCAATATCAATAGGTAAACCAGAAGATTGATTGCTCGAGCGAGCAGTAACGCTCAATGTTTTGTCTTGTACTTTCGATGGGGTTACCACCTCTGCTGTAGCCTGCTCACTGGCGGACACAGTTTGGTTTTTCAGCCCAGCAGGATTTTCCTTTTCGAATTGAATCATGCAATCTAGCGGAGATGACAATATTTGCTCTGGTTGTATCGCCTGTTCTTTTTTTTCAGGAACAATTTTCATAAGTGCTGGGTGCACCAGCTTGTCTTGTTTCGTTTGCGCCTGGCGCTTAGTCTGAACGACGACGTCGACCCGGGTTTCGGCGGCGGCAGTGATTGGCGCGACGTCTTGATCTTCAATGGTCTGGTAAGCTCGGCGTGCTTCGGCTGAGGCAAACATGCTCGTCGCTATCACAAGAAGAGATGCAAATAATTTGATGACAGAGCGCGCACCAACCATTTTAATAAAACGCTCCGATCTGAAAGTCTAGAGATTTCAAAATATGAATCCCACTATTTATTGATCTGCCACGTTCTGCCCAAACTAATCATTTTTCGCTTTTTGATAGCAGTTGTAGAGCAGTGAGCATCATGGTTGAGCTGAAAACTATTCATTCATCCATAGCGATAATTTTGTCAATTGCTGCAGATCCGAGCAAGACAACAGCACATAACCAGAACCAAAGAATTAGCACCACTATGCCACCAAGTGAGCCATAGACCTTATCGTATGAGCCAAAATTCTGCACATAAATCCTGAACAAAAAAGTGATAGCTAAAAATGCAAACGAGCCGGTGACGCTGCCTGGCGTTATCCAGGCTCTGACTTGCCCTTGACGTGGTTCAATTTGATAGATCATGGCGAAACTAAAAAGGACAATCAAAAAAGCACCGACTGTATGAATGATCGTAATTGCCAGTTCGGCAAATGTTTCGAGCCCAAGTAGCTTCATGATTTGCGGCCAGGCAACTATCGTCAGTAGCGCGCCGAGCAAAAGGACTGACTGGAAAATCGTCATAAAGACGGCAATAATACGGCGTTTCCAGTATCCCCTGGTCTCTGGCACGCCATAAATACGATTGAGAGCGCTCATTAACGACATGAACAGAGATGAGGCTACCCACAGCGAAGCAAGCAAACCTAATGAGAGCAAGGTACCAGTTCGGGCTGCTTCCAGTCGTGAAATTTGAGCATCAAGAATGTCATATGCAGCCTGAGGACTGACTGCTAAAAGCCAGCTTTCTACCTCTTTTATGGTTTGGTGTTCTATGTCATTTGGTCCGCTTGAAAGCAGCTCCAGTCCGGGTAAAATCTGGACAGATAAAGTAAGAACTACTGCAATGAATGGGACGAAGGCTAAAAGGGCATAAAATGCGACAGCAGCTGAGCGCATCAGAATTTCATTCTGATCAATTTCATTGATGAGCATCCGCGCGAGAATTTGAAGCGACAGACCTTTTCGTCTGAATTTTCCAAAGACTCTGTTTGGCAGAGTGAAGTCAAAAAGCATTGTCAGTCCATAAGCGTTTTAAGATTCGTATTATAGGCGCCAGGGTTCATAGAAGATTAAATCTGATGATCTGGGTAAGAAATATTGTCGCCATATTTCAGGAGCTGGAAATTTGTCACAACCAACCAGGAAAACTTTGAGGCTGGACCTTGTGGCTTTGACCATTATCGGTCTGCTTACATCAACTTTTTGGGCATTGAGCGTATGTGCCGCAGAGGAATTGACGCCAGGTCCGTATATGACTGAGCGTTTGAAGTTAAAGGCTCGAATCGAAAAACTAAAAGAGGACGGCGTCGGCATCAAACCTTATCAGGACGCTTTGGGTTCAATTGAAGAAAGCGTCGTTGCCAAAGAGCCAGACGAGCAAATTCAAAAGAGTGTCGAACGGCTAAATTCGGCGCTCGATCACCAAATGCAAAGCAAAGCCGCTATTAGTTCGAACACCTATTATCACGTGCACGGTTCGCCGTCGCCTACGCACTCGAGTCCTATTTCATCAAGTGGTGGTGCTGGTGGTGGCGGCGGAAGTGCGGCCGCGCAAGTAATGCCGCAGATACCTAAAGGTGTTACACCGGACATGATTCAGAAAATGATCGACTCACATCCTGAAATGAAACAGAAATTTGAAGACTATAAAAAGACCGGACATTTATGAATTGACTATTCTTCAGTTCTTTTCTATGGTTTTTTCTACAGGCTTTTCTTCAGCTTTTCGTTCAGCATTAGTGGGTTTGACTTCGTCAGTCTTGCCGAAGTCACCGAGAATAGTCTTTGCAGGACAGAATTTAACCAGAACGCATCCAGTGCAGTGTACGGCTCTGGCTATGGGACAGATAACCATTGTGCACCTCTTATTTTTTATATAGCATTCGCTATGTTCAGCATAGCACTTATGGCACCGTAAATGGTGGCAGCAAAAACATCAGACCGTGACGCCACCCCAAACCGATTGCAATTTGAGCAGATGTCGGCGAATTTCTTTGCGTCGCTGTCTATCTGTGCATCGCCGCAGTTCAGCTTCAAGACCGTTTTTCACCGAATTGGCCTTCAGCTTTCCGGTCTCGGCTTCCTGTTCGCAAATGTCATAGATTCGCATCAGATTGGAAGCGGCGCTCCGTTCGTTGTTGGCTTCAGTGCCTGCAAAATCTTCTGGCTTGACGCTTAACTTCGCTTCCAAAAACGCCTTTTTCAAGATTGCACGATTCGCTTGAGTGAGACTGCTAAGCGGTAGAGAATAGAATTCATCGGGACGTGTCTGTTTTTCTGGATAAAAATCGATAAAACCGTTCTCAGCCCACTCCATTCCGGGTGTGATGGGCGATTTGGCCGTTACTGAGTAAACAATAAAACGTCCGCAATAGTTCGTAAGTAATATCTGGAAGAGCCGTTCTTTGACTTTTTGCCAGGCGGTATCGGTAAAATTGCGCATAATGTCGCCACGCCCCTGTTTATCGGCAAGCACGGCGTCAATTGTTTTGATGCTGTTGCAGACTTTGTAGAGGTCGGGGGTCTGCAGCTTCAGCTCCAGGTGTCGCAAATAGTAATAGGCGGCGTCCAGAGACATACTCTGGCGTCGCCGGTCAAGAGTATGAATGGCCTTGAAAAAGCGCGGGAAGCGGATTTTTTCGCCTTGCGCGTTATCTATAGATTGAAAGGGTTCGATCGAGCCAGCTGGCAGATGGGCGGAAGCGTCTTCTGAAATGAAACTGTCAAATTCTTCAGGAGGCTGCATATCGAACGAATGTCTTCCGTGTAGGTAAATATAAACGAATCCTTAACTATATTAAACCAAAATCAGAAAATTTGCACCAGTAAATTCCTCAAGATGGTAATTATTTTTGCTTTTGCGAATTCGGCTGCTGATAATTATGGTTTTCAAGGGAGGTGCTGCTTTTTATCTTAAAAGGAACCGCCAAAGTGCAAAAACTTCAGAGGTATACCCTCATCGCTGGATTACATCGGTTGGTCGAAGCAATAACATTGTCTGGTCGAGCGAGGAAGGCCAATTATGCATACGAACAATCAAGTCTTAAACGAAACGGTCAATACCGAAGCGGTAGATGCCGAGCATGTTCTCGCTCTTGCTGCGAGCAATCCATTAGCGAGCGCGCCGATGCTGGAGGCTCTTGCTTCTTCGGAATCCGCCTATGTACGCAGCAAGGTTGCCGAAAACGAAAACACTCCAGATGTAATTCTTGATGCTTTGATGCACGACTGTACGAGCGTTAAAGTGGCTCTTGCTGGGAGTTCACGAGCCATTGAGCGCGTCTGGTTGCTTTTGAAAGATGATAGTTCGGCTGTGCGTATGACGCTTGCGGCTAATCGTGATTTACCAGAACATGTGCACCAGGTTCTTACCAAAGACGCTGATAGACGAGTGGCAAGGTGTGCTCGCCGCACCCTGAACGAAATGCGCAGTGGTGATAGTCCAGTTGCTAATTTGTTCAAACTATTTACAAGAGTTGCCTAACAAAAATATTTACCTGTGTGCACCGCATACAGTGGCCTACCCTGACAGTTTTAATGAGAATAGTTGCAATCTGGCTTTAGCAACCGAAATCGGCAAGATTTTAGCCGCTTGACGACGGCGTATGAAAAATAAATCTGGACTTGTTTTGTCACGCTTTTGGTCTTTGTTTCTAGCGAGCTGGAACATTTTTGGCAGTTTTTCTTCACTTACCGCGTATAGCTCAAAGGTGTCGAGAAATGACTACATCAACTAAGTGGATGGAATTAAAAAGTAGCGCGTTCGCGTTGATTCTGACATACGCATCTGTGCTGACTGTCAACAATCTCGCCCTGGCCGACAGTGAAGCTGGTTTGCAAGCTGGTTCCCAGGCGTCTACCCAGAACAGTGACCAAGCCCAGCACAGCAGCACTTCAACTGCTACGACACAGAATTCGGCGGAGGCGTCTAATGAACCCTCCACCTCTTCAGTCACTCAAAATCAATCTCAGGCCAGTGTTGAAGCCGGTCGACCACCCAATGGCCCTGCAAATAGCGTCCAGAATGCGCGCCAGAGCATAGCCCCATTTGCTGTCGGTCAAGAAAGCAAGAACCTCTCAAGGCAGAATGATGCAATGCCGAAGGTCACAGAAGCTCCACCAAAATCGGCTGCGCCTCGCGCGGCCAATGTTAAGGCACCCAAATCAAAAACTGTGACTTATCACTGGGGACGTTCATCCAAGAAAGTGGCAACGATGGCACACAGCACACCTTAAGTCCTTCGAATTTTCAATTATAAGAACAGGTTACTTCTTCGGCGAAACCGCGCCTTCAGTAACCTGTTTTTGTGCTGGGCCGGCATCGACGAGTCGCATTTGCCGCACGGCTACTTGAGCCTGGTGTGTGTCCATGAAAGTACCGTTGACATGATCGCCATCACGTAAAAGTGGTGCTCCCGTGAAGGCTTGTGTTGTGACATCGAAATAATGTCTGGTGTCGCCATTCAACTGAAAACGCCAGTTGGCACCATTTGGAGCGATGCGCCAGATTGTGCTGTCAAAAGCGGCTGTAGAATTGGCTTGAGTGGCAAAGAGTCCGTTGCCATTGTTTGAGCTATTTGCGAGTTTACTGTCGTAGTCTGCAAGTGCCGCTTGTAGAGAATTACCGTATGCAACATCAGAAGCTTCCTGCGAATGAGCGTCCATAAAACCGATGGCACCAAATGTGGAGCCTAGAGACTGCGACCTCGTGTAAATAGCTACCCAGGTCAAATGTCCATAGATGTTATATAGTTCCAGATTTTCGATTTGATATTTCTGAAAACCATTGTCTTTCGCTGCAAACATTGTTTGAGCGACACTGCCGCCATGATTGAAACCGCGCAAGCCAGGATAGAAGGTCGCTTTGTTGCGGTTGGTTTCAAAAACGAGTACGCCGATGACACCATGATTAGAATAGCTGGAAGAAGGGCGAGAAAGACTTGACTCCAGTAACCAAAAAAACTTCCGACAAGAACGGGCATCTGGTAATAGATGTTGTAGCGTTGCATCAGCAAATCAATGACGAACACGCAAATCAATAAGATCACTTTCTGTTTTTGCGAATCGAAGCGCCATCTTCTGCTGTCTCTTACGAGAGATAATTTTTTGCCAGGTGCAAATGAAAATGACAACCAGTAGGTCAAAGCAACAGAAATAGAGGCGAAGAAAATGCAGATTGGCCAGAAGTGTGAATCGAAAATCATTTGATCCTATTTGCTCTTCACCGGACATGAAACCATCATGACGCTTTCCCGCCCAACCCACCGGAACGTAATTATTCATTCAGAAACACCGTCGAGAAATCGAAAATTCGGCGTTGAGAAAGGACTGATCACATACTGCGATATAATGCGAAGACTTATAGGTACCTGATTTTGGTCTTTTCATTTCTCGATCGTGAGCATTCCGTTGCCGGTCCAGGCTACAGTCGATGGCTGGTACCGCCAGCGGCACTGGCTATTCATCTTTCTATCGGGCAAGCCTACGCTTTTTCAGTGTTTAAAAATCCGCTACTGGCGATGGCTGCAGCCGACGGAGTTGTGTGGAATTTAAAAGAAATTGGTTATATCTTTTCGATTGCTATTGCTGTTCTTGGCTTATCGGCAGCGTTATTCGGTCACTGGCTGGAAAATGCTGGACCACGCAGGGCTATGTTTTATGCCGCTGTTTGTTTCAGCACGGGCTTCTTTGTTTCTGCACTGGGAGCGTATCTGCACAGTCTATGGCTGATTTATCTCGGCTATGGAGTGATTGGCGGGATAGGCCTCGGCCTTGGCTATATCTCGCCTGTTTCTACATTGATCAAATGGTTTCCAGATCGTCCGGGTTTGTCGACTGGTCTTGCTATCATGGGATTTGGTGGAGGCGCCATGATCGGTGGCCCGTTAGCTAATAACTTGATGACCTTTTTCCAGACCAGGGGAGAGAACGCTATCCCCGAAACGTTCATGGTTATGGGCGCCCTGTATTTCGTCTTCATGATGTACGGCGTATTCACCATCCGCGTTCCCATGCCTGGCTGGAAGCCTGATGGTTATGTGCCCACGCGAAAAAAATCAGCGCTGATAGCGACTTCTAATGTTGACGTCTCTGCAGCCTGGAAGACACCTCAATTTTGGTTGTTGTGGATTGTGCTCGGCACAAATGTGACAGCCGGAATTGGCATCCTCGAACAAGCTTCGCCGATGATTCAAGACTTTTTTAAGGGAACAATCGGACCAGCTGCGGCAGTCGGATTTGTTGGTTTACTCAGTCTTTTCAATATGGCCGGACGATTTTTCTGGGCATCTGTTTCGGATCACATTGGACGCAAAAACACTTACACTTGTTTTTTTGTCGTTGGAGCAGTGCTCTACTCAGTTTTGCCGATGGTGCACTCGGTTGCTGCTTTTGTCGGTGTCGCTTGCGTAATGCTCTCAATGTACGGCGGTGGTTTTGCCACCATACCTGCTTATTTGAAAGATTTGTTTGGTGGCCATCATGTCAGCGCTATTCACGGTCGTTTGCTTACGGCCTGGTCGACAGCCGGCATTGTTGGTCCGTTAATAGTCAATGGCATTCTCGACCATTACGTTGCTATTGGCGTGCCCAAAGAGCAGGCCTATCCAATTATTTTGCACATCATGTCAGGCTTGCTGGTGGTTGGTTTTATTGCCAACGTTCTCGTTAAACCGGTTCACGAAAAACATTGGTTGAAAGAGAGAATAATTTAAATCAGGAGGCGTGGTCTTATGAGCGAACAAAAGAAAACATCGACACTGGCTGTCGCTGTCGCCTGGCTGATCGTTGGTATTCCTGCGGGCTGGGGAGTGTATAACACCGCTCTCAATGCTCGAAAATTGTTTTTGCCATCGCCGGTAGTGCAGGGAGTGCCGGTTCAAACTGAAGTCACGCCCGTGCTTCCGTTGAAGAACTGACTACAGCTATCAATCGACATCTTCAATTTCGCCACACATACACACATCAAGAATTATTGGCTATGTTGGCGATTTCTCTCAGTGGCATTGCTCCAACGAAGATGTATTCAGATTCTTGCTTTTTTACAAAAGCGACGGTCAGGTTATTTACTTCCGAAAACCATACCGGATTGTGTGAATCTTCCGAAGTCTCATAGCCTTTCATGCCAATGCTATCAAAATGTCCATTCAATACTTGATAGCAAGTGAGAGTTGGTGGCTTGAGCTGATTCCGTTTTCTTTTTGCGGTGGTCGCAGACAATTTTGTGCTTATGTAAGTCATATGCACAACCGGTTGGCCATTTTTGCCAATGCTACAAACACAAACATCACCAAGGCGCCAGCCAGTAATCTGGGGAGGTCGAATATTAAAGCCAGATTGTTTAACCAGAGCAGGCAATTCCGATGGTGCGTAGTGAAACTGTGCAATCAAATGGTCATGCGTATGCTCAACGAGATCTGCTGCCGATACTGATGATGGTGAGAAGTTCCCGGTTTGTATTTTCTGCGCTGGCCCCTGCGCTACCCGTACTTGCGACTGATTCAAAAGATAAACATAAAGACCCACCAGAATTAAACTCAAAATTCCCGCTGCTAATGCCAATTTAGGTGCTTTAAAATAGTCCGAGAAATTGAAAACATTCGTCTTGCGATTCCGTTTTACTTCGTCTGAGAGAACGTTCTTGACGCGATTTTCCAGTGAATCTGGCACTTCGATATTATCGGAAAGAACAGCCATGCGCTCGTGCAACATAGTGAGACGATCCCTTTGAAGACCGCAACTATTGCAGGTATCAGCGTGAGTATTTGCAAGCGCCGTCGACTCAATAGAGATTTCTCCATCAAGCATCGAGTCAATCAAGCTAAGAAATTCATCGCAATTCATAGTTGCTCTTCTTCTTTTATTCTTTTTGTGGCTTGTGGTGGTTTCTGGGAATCATCTCGACCATCTACTCCGCCACCTAGCTTGGTGCAGAGGTGTTGCCTAGCCCTAGATAGTCTGGACATAACGGTGCCTATAGGAATTGCTAGGGATTGTGCTATTTCTTTGTAAGTCATTTGCTGTAGTTCTCGTAGCAGGAATGGCGTTAGAAGCCATTCGGGTGTCGTCTTTAAAGCATTTTCGAGAGTGTCGTCGATCTCGTTAGATTCCATCTGCTCTAAGGGATTCAACCTTGAATCGGCTAATGCCATCAAGTGGTCAGCAGTGTCATTTTCATCCAGTTGACTGGTTGGAGTGATTGCCGATTTACGCTTTGCGTCGCGAATTGTGTTGATAAGAATGCTTGTGAGCCAGGCTAGCAAATTGCCTTCGCGTTTTTTCGCGTAAGCTCTAAAAGCTTTTAAATATGTCTCCTGTACAATATCTTCTGCATCTTCCTTTGAACCAAGCCGAACATAGGCGAGTCTGTATAACTTCGGCAAATGAGGCAATGCCTGCGCTTCGAATTCTGACTTTAAGCGGTTCAGATCGCTCATTTATTTTGCTGGTGCCGCGTCGAAATTGAGACAGACAGAGTTGATGCAGTAGCGTAATCCAGTCGGTTTTGGACCATCGTCGAATACGTGACCCAGATGTGAGCCACATTTGGAGCACTCAACTTCGGTTCTGGGCATCATCATCAGGCTGTTGTCGGATAACTTTAATACTGCTGACGGTGCCACTGGAGCATAAAAACTTGGCCACCCTTCATGCGCGTCATATTTGGTGACAGAACTGAATAGCGTGTTCCCGCATGCCGCACATTTATATGTGCCTTTTGCATAAAAGTCATTGTACTTGCCACTGTATGGTGTCTCAGTTCCTTTTCCGCGCAACACTTGGTATTGTGCTGGTGTCAATTTTTTTTTCCAATCGAGGTCGGACAATTTAATGGTAGAAGTAGCTGGTTTGGCGTTATCAGTTTTAAGCCCGTCAGCTACGGCGACAATGCTATTGCTACTCACAAGTATCAATAAAGTCGCGCTTAAGATCGAATTAAAGGATTTCTTCAAAGATTGCTTTGTGATTGTACTGAAAACTTTCATCTTATTTATCACGTTTGCGTCCTCATATTTTTGTTCCTATTGTTGGAACGAATCGTCAGTCGATTTTATTCCTGTCGTGTTAAAAAAGATTCCGGGAATAAATGGCCTTCCCCAAACGTTTTCAATGGAGAGCCAAACCTTGGCAGACCGATCTTATCTCGTAACCTAATGGAGCGCTGATGCGAAACATAAAAGATAAAACAGTAGGATTATTGGCAGTAATGCTGGGACTCTTTACGTTTTCTCAATTGATTCGAGCTTTACCAACTGAGGCACAAGAACTGGCCCTCGGTACAAACATCAGAGATTTTGCGGGCGTTACTCAATGGCTTAATAGCAAGCCTCTTACCCTCAAAGATCTGCATGGCAAAGTAGTGGTGATTGACTTCTACACATCTGGTTGCGGTAACTGTCAAGCAGCGGTGCCACACGTGGTTCAACTGTACAACAAATATCATAACAGGGGATTGGTCGTGGTTGGTGTGCACACTCCCGAATCGACTTACGAAAAAGAGCTAACTACTGTGCAATCGACTGCTCAACACCTCGGCATAACGTATCCTATTGCCGTCGACAATGAGCATGCAGTCTGGTACTCCTATCACAATCAATTCTGGCCTAATCTTTTGATATTTGATAAAGAAGGCAAATTGGTGTACGAGCACGCCGGTGAGGGGTTTTACGAAGAGATAGATCGAGTCGTGAATGAGTTACTGTAGGCGAAATAGAAATCAAATCGTGAGGAAATCGAGGTAGATGCCAATGAAATTGAAATCAAGTCTGATACCAAAATCAAAATTTTTATCCTTCGCCATTGCTATGACTTTGAGTGCAAGCGGGCTGTTTTCCCAGGCTGCTGAAGTTTACTCAAAGCCAAAACTGGAGACTGCAACATTTGCTGCTGGTTGTTTCTGGCATGTAGAGGATGCGTTTGAACATGTGCCAGGAGTAAAGAGCGCCACGAGCGGTTATACAGGAGGTATAGGCGCAAACCCGTCGTATGAACAGGTTTGCTCGGGAAAGACACATCATGCTGAAGCTGTGGAGGTAGTTTATGATCCGACAAAAGTAACATATGGCGAGCTCTTAAACGTTTTTTGGGCAAATCATGACCCGACTATGTTGAATGCTCAGGGCCCAGATCATGGTGAGCAATATAGATCCGCGATTTTTTATCATTCTCCTGAGCAAAAGGCGGCAGCGCTAGCCTCCGAGAAGAAGCTGCTGGCAAGCGGCAAGGTAAAAGGACAAATAGTCACGCAATTGGTGCCTGCCGGCCCTTTTTATAGAGCCGAAGAATATCACCAGGACTACGTTGCTAAACATGGTGGTTCGGCATGCGCTGTTCATTTTTAAACGCTGGAAATTAGGCACTACAAGCAGTGCAATTTTTCATTGAAATTTCGGATGATTGCTCAACTTTTTGTAAACGCCACTTGCGTTGACGTTGCCAGAGTAGACGCCATGCCGAACAAAGTGATAATTTGGAGGCACATTAGTTGAAGAGAATATTGTTTCACGTCATCTACCTGAGAAGAGGCTCGTCAGTAGTTGAGTATGGCATACTGAGAGTTGACTATCATACTTGGTCTGAAGTTCCGCGCAACTGGAGGCGATACTGATGTCGAATGTAAGCACGTTAGCCAGGGCTGCCGATGATGAGCAGGTAAAAGTTATACGCAAGCACCATTTAATGGTGCGCATCGCTCACTGGATTAATGTTCCTACGATTGCACTGCTAATGTTGAGCGGACTTTCGATATATTGGGCATCGCCAGTTTTTAAAATTGCAGTGAAAGACAGTCCAAATGGTCCTCAAGATCTATTTGCCATTTTGGGTGACTGGGTAATCCAGCATGTGCCGGGCCAAACTGGCGAGGGACGCAATTGGTTTTACGACCACTTTGCGCTCGGTTCTGGCAATCTAGCTAAAGCTTTAAACATTCACTGGTTTTGCGCTTACCTTTTTATGGTGATCGCCGTAGTTTATGTCAGCGGACTTTTGCTTGGCGGAGGCTATAGAGCTTTGCTACCGCGAGCAAGTGATTTCAAAGAAAGTCTGGAGATGATCAAATACTACTTAAACGTTGTGCCGTCGTTTGTTTTGAGAAAGCCGAATTTACATCCTACGATCACCTCGAAATACAATGCTCTTCAAAGAACGGCATATTTTTCTGTCTCTATTATGGGTTTGCTCTTAATCTTAAGCGGGTGGGCTATTCATAAACCAATTGCACTGAGCTGGCTGCAGGCTTTTTTTGGTGGGTATGATTCAGCGCGTGCGTGGCATTTTTTACTAATGGTGTCGGTAATTTTGTTTGTGATACCACATGTGATACTTGTACTTGCAGATGGTTGGGACTGCTTCCGGTCGATGATTGTGGGCTGGTCTGACAAAGTGAGGATTAATCACGATGACTGAAGAGGAAATGGCTGACGAGCAAATTACTGACGGTCAAATTACTAAAGATCAATGTTCCGCAGCGGAGCCGGAGGCAAATGCAGTTCAAGCTGTGGAAGAAAAATTGGTGCCGCCCGAGCACATTCAAAAAAAGATATTTGTGATGATAAAAGACAGATTGGTAGAGAAATCTCCCGAAATTGTTTTGATACCAAGGAAGAGAATCAGGCGGGCAAGTCGACGTGATTTTCTAGTTTACGGTGTTGGCATGGCAGCCGTTGCTGCGGGCTTCAAGTGGCTTTTGCCTGATGATAGTGACGGTGATAAGGGCTTTGGGTTGTACAAAAAGAAGTTTTTGCATTCTGTTAATGATTTCGATGATGCCGTTGCTCAATCATTGTTTTCTCAAAATAAAATGGTGCCAACATACAGCAAGTCCCAAATCACGGAGCTGCCGAACAACTATGCCGGCCAGACTCCAGATGGAGCTTATTTAGACAAATGGAAACTCAATTTGACAGGGCTTGCATCAGGACACGATTTAAGTCTGACCGTCGACCAGTTGCGCAATGACTTTTCGCATCATGAAATTATCAATCGATTGGTGTGTGTGGAAGGATGGAGTGCAATAGCCTGGTGGGGTGGATTGAAATTTGCCGATTTATTGAGAAAATATCCACCTCGTCCAGATACGAAGTGGATTCAGCTGACTTCATCCGTAAATTTAGACGCTGATGGAAATTCAGACCCCTACTTCGTTTCAATCGACTTGCCTTCAGCGCTGCACTCTCAAACATTGCTTGCTACTCACCACAATGGTGCTCTTCTCGAAGTTGAGCATGGCGCACCCTTACGCTTGATGGCACCGATGAAACTCGGTCTGAAAAATATAAAGGCCATTACCTCGATCGCCTATACGCCGATCGAACCTGACGATTATTGGAATAGGGATGGTTATTCGTATTACGACGGAATTTGACTCGACTCCGCTCAGGGACCACAGGAACATCCGGTGGAAAGGCCCATAAGGTGGTATCAATTCTTTCACTCTGAGTTTATTGTCCGCTTTTTTTTGCGGCAGAGTTCTGAAGTCTCTACCTTTACAATCCACAAGAATCCCCAAACAATCCCTTTACATATGTAGGTTTTACTGAAAGCATTTTCGAAGTGCTGATCATGCTTGAACGTTTGTTTGCTTGTTTTTTTCTCGGCATACTATTGAATGTGTTTTCGCCTGCTTGGGCAGTAGTTTCGCTTGCGCCAATTTTCGGGGATGGCGCTGTCCTGCAGAGAAACGCGAAAGTCTCTATTTGGGGTACTGCGGCAATCCATGAAAAAGTGTGCGTCAAAATCGATAAGCAGTCCAAATCGACTGTCGCCAACGACAAGGGGCTGTGGTCTGTTGTGCTTGACCCCTTGTCTGTCGGTGACAAGCGGTTACTTACGGTTTCGTCTAGCGCAAATGCGTTAGTGAGACATGTAGTCGTAGGTGATGTAATCCTGTGTTCAGGACAGTCTAATATGAATCTTTCCATGATCGATTCAGACTGCACCGAGGAGGAACGACAAGAGCCTGCCAAATCTGGAGTGAGCATTTTTCGAGTCAGGGACAAAGACAGCGGCCCATATGCAGGAATGTGGACAGTTCCTGTTGAGAGCAATTTAGACTCCATGCCTGCTATACCGTTCATGCTTGCCAGAAAACTTGCAAAGAAGACACTTGTGCCTACGGGCGTAATCTGCGCTGCTGCAAGTGGTGCCGGTATTGAAAGCTTCCTACCGCCTGAAACAATTGCTAGAACACCGTGTCTGGCTCCTAATCCAGCAAGTCGATTTCCAGTTGGCAGAAATTTCAAGACTCTGCTTGAACCTAATTTGGGCTATAGTGTTTGTGCCTTTGTGTGGTACCAGGGAGAATCAAATATTAGGCAAGCTGCTGCTTACCGCACGATGTTTCCCGCTTTCATTACGGATCTTAGAAAACGAATGTCGGCGCCCAAATTGCCCTTTTATTTCGTTCAATTACCGGGCTTTGGCCCGTACGTAAGCAATCCCCAGAGCTCTCAATGGGCTGAATTTAGAGAGAGCCAAAGTGTCGCTACATTATTGCCTAATGTGTTCATGACTGTTTCTTTAGACACCGCTGAAGACGCTACCCTTCACCCGCGTGAAAAACGTATTCTGGCCTCGAGATTGGCAGACAATATAGGTCTGAAGTGGAGTGCGCCGCAAAAAAACATTTATAGCGTGCGTGATGACGCAATTTTAGTAGAGTTTGGTGAAAGAGCGCAAAATGTTCATACGGACAATCAGGAAGACCCACGCGGCTTTCAGATAGCAGGTGTGAATCATGTTTTCTACCAAGCCTCCGCAGAACTTAGTGATCATTCGGCCCTTGTAAAAAGTGCTAGGGTCCTTCATCCAGTCTCGGTACGATATGCTTGGGCTGATAGTCCGGATTGTAATGTCAAGCTAGGAGACTTGCCACTTCCTCCTTTTAGAGCCGATGCCTGGGCGCATTAGACAAATTTTGAGGTTCGGCATCTGCTCGACAAAACATCACCCTTGTTGCATTTTATTAGCTAATTCCGAGATTTGGAAATTGACAAATCCAACTACAAGATGATGCAAGGAGTGACATCAGCCTTTTTAGCGGCTTAGGACCGTCTGGAAGCGCGGATAGCAGTTTTTGGTAACGATACCGTATGTAGTGCTATTTTTTTTAACGATTCTAATCAATTTGAGTAAGATAAGAAACGGCTGTCTAACAAGATTACGGCTGGGGATTCTCCGATTCCTGGATCGATTCTCGATAGTTCTGCGCTAGCGACTGCAAAAATCGTTCAATGATTTGGATCTCTTCCTCGGAGAACTCCTCCATTGTGGCTGCCAGAGGTGGTTTGCGTTCTTTCCATAGCGAGGCATTGAATTTATTCGCTTCATTGGTTAAATGAAGCATGACTTCTCGCCTGTCGTGTTCGCTGCGGTCTCTGGTGACGAAGCCCTCCTTGACCAGGTCTTCACAAATGCGGCTGGCACGAGGAAGCGAAACTCCAAGAATTTGAGCAAGAGCGCTTAATGATGTGGCGTCAGTGCGATGAGCCAAACTGAGAAGACTCCGAACGACATGTGGCGCAAACTTTGGCTTTTCTTTCGACTTAAACATGCCGATGTCGGCGCTAATAAATGAGAGCAGGCTTCCAAAGAGACGCCAGGCTCGATCATCTATTGCCGATTTATTCGTTTGTTTTAGAAGTATTTTTTTGACCATGAATATATTTTACACAGCAAAATCCAGAATACAAAATTATGGTACGATGCAATAGTTGCGTTACGCAATCATTTACTTTTAGCGCCTATTGAACGCCAGAATAACATGTCCATTTTTCAAAAACCAACGATATCCGCAAAAGTCACTGTGCTTATGGGCGCTATCGTTCTAATAGGAATTTATATTTTGACCGGCTCGTCTTTCTTGTCGGGTGCCAAAAGTGCTCCTAATAGCATCCGGACTAAGCGAATTAACATAAACCATTCGAACTCTGACCCAGTTCTAGCAATAGCGACGAGCCCAGTCGCTATGCACTCGATGCGTCGCAAGATATCGTTAACCGGAAGCATTTCGGCACGCGACGCCCTTTCAATAGGCGCGCAGGCGAACGGGCTGCAAATAATGCGCGTATTAGTAGAAGAGGGCGACTCGGTTCAAAAGAATCAAGTGCTGGCGATCCTCGACAATGAAGTATTGAAGGCGCAGCTCGGCCAAGAGGAAGCTCAATTGGCAGGCGCTCAGGCAAGTTATCAGAAGTCGCTTCAACCTAATACCTCAGAAGAAATAGCTCAACAAGAGGCCGCAGTCCGTTCAGCTCAATCCGCTGTAGAGCGCAGCAATTTCGACGTCAAAAAAGCAGAAAGCGAATATCGTAATGCAGCTGCCATTGCCAAAAGATATTTAGATTTGCATAGAGAAGGCGGTTCGAGCGACGAAGAATCTGAGCAGAAATCAACAAATGCGGAAACAGCACTTGCCTCTTTGAATTCGACAAAGCGAAGTCTAGACGAAACGACTCAGGCAGCTAGGCAAGCCCAGGAAAAACTTCATCAATATCGTCGGGGAGGAAGAGACGAAGATATTCGCATCGCCAAAGCATCAGTTGCTCAACACGCTGCGCACATTCAAGAGTTGAGAGCCGACCTCGAGCAAACTTTTGTACGCTCGCCCGCCGACGGGCTCATAACTGAGAGAAGTGCTCATATTGGGGACATCAGCTCGGCGACTAAAGTTCTTTTCAAAATTACACGCTCTAGTGAGCTCGAAGTGACTGGCAATTTGTCACAGGAGGATTTGTCTTTAGTTCATGTCGGGCAGCAAGCACAGATAACAAACGGCAATAACTGCGTGATAGGTTACGTCTGGCTGGTTTCACCAACAGTCGATTCGCAGTCTCGACAGGGCAAGGTCCATATCAAAATTCCACCCGGCAAAGGATTTTTGCAAGGAATGTTTGTTTCTGCAAGTATGCAAGGTGATTTGAAGCGTGCGTTAACGATCCCGGAGAATGCGATACAGAGCGATTCCGACCAACTGTTCATTTATCGTGTCGTTGATGGTGTGTGTCATAAGACGTGGATTAAAGCAGGAGACCATTCGAACGGGATGGTGGAGATTGTTTCAGGATTAAAGGCCGGCGATCAGGTCGTCACCGATGGGGTCTCTCTGGTTAATGACAATGATAAAGTGCGCATCACTGAAGCACTGGAAGAGGTCTTGAAGTGAAAAACATTTCTGCCTGGTCGATCAAAAATCCAGTCCCACCAATTGTTTTGTTCTTGATCCTGGTATGTGCAGGACTGGTTTCTTTTCTGCAAATGGCAAGAGACGAAAATCCGAACATCGACTTGCCCACTATTACCGTCACCATCAATGAAAATGGCGCCGCACCGTCCGAATTAGAGATTCAAGTAACAAAGAAGATTGAGGATGCAATATCTGGGCTGATTGGAATTCGAGACATACAATCCACAGTATCTGAAGGCTCATCTTCGACTGTTATTGAATTTGAACTTGGCACCAACACTGACCGGGCAGTCAACGATGTGAGAGACAGGGTTGACCGAATCAAAAACGAGCTTCCATCTGAAATCGAAGAGCCGAATATTCAAAGACAAGACGTTACCGGCAATGCTTTTGCCACTTATGTGGTTTCGGCACCCACCCTAAACACAGCTCAGTTGAGCTGGTACGTCGACAATGACCTGAACAGGGCTCTCTTGAGTGTTCCAGGTGTCGGACAGATCCAACGAGCAGGCGGTGTCAGTCGTGAAGTTGAAATTGAACTCAATCCGACTCGACTAGAAGCGGTTGGACTGACAGCGCAGGATGTGAACGATCAAATTCGCTATCGCAATGTCAATCAGCCAGGCGGTCGCGGAGAACTCGATCAAACAGAAGAGACAATTCGTACAGTTGGTAGCTCTCGCACTCTGGACGAATTCAAAGCGCTTAAAATCGCCCTTCGTTCAAATACTTGGACGAATCTGGATTCTCTTGGTGTGGTAAGCGATAGATATTCAGAGCCTAGACAGTACGCGTTATACGATGACAAACCCGTAATTGCTTTTGCTGTGAGGAGAACGCCAGGCTCAGGTCTTGCCCAAGTTGCAGAGTTAGTTGATAAAAAGCTCGACGAAATCAAGCCCATGCTGCCAAAGGACATGAGTATTTACAAGGTAAGAACAAACGCTACATACGTCAAGAACTCTTTCGACGCCACCATCGAAGCCATGCTTTTCGGCGGATTGCTGGCGGTGCTGACAATCTGGTTTTTCTTGAAAGATTGGCGGTCAGCTGCAATATCAGCCATGGCTATGCCACTGAGTGTAGTGCCGACGTTCGCCGTCATGAAGATGCTCAACTTCACACTGAACAACATCTCGCTTCTTGGTCTAGCGTTAGTGGTCGGGATTTTGGTCGACGACGCTATTGTCGAAATCGAAAATATTGTGCGCCATATTCAAATGGGTAAATCGCCCATGCAAGCAGCGTTAGAAGCCGCTGACGAAATTGGGTTGGCAGTGGTGGCAACAACCATGTCCATCATTGCAGTATTTTTGCCTGTCGCCTTTATGAGCGGTATACCAGGTCAGTTCTTCAAACAGTTCGGCATTACCGTTGCAGTGGCTGTCTTCTTTTCGCTGGTAGTCGCTCGTCTGATTACACCAATGATGGCGGCAAATTGGTTGGTGAATAAAACTCACGAATCTGCTGCAAATCAGCGGTTTTTGTTATTGTACGAAAAATGGTTGAAGTGGGCCTTGGCGCACAGAAAGGCAACAATAGGATTGTCGGTTTCATTCTTTGCGATGAGTTTGGCGCTGACAGCGGCGACGCCAACAAACTTCATGGAATCTACCGACCGCAGCGAATCACTATTGACGGTGCAGTTAGAACCTGGTGCGAAACTTTCTAAATCAATCAAGGTGGCCGACTATCTGACTAGAAAAATAATGACGCATCCGGAAGTACAGCATATTTTCGCCAGCATCGGTACACCGGCAGAGAACAACGGTATCGCGCATGCTTCCACAGCGGCGGCAGTCAACAAGGCAGAGCTATACATTGATTTGCAACCGAAATCACAGCGAAAATTGAGTCAAAGTGCTTTCGAGCAAAAACTGAGAAACGAGCTTGGCCATATTCCAGGGGTGAAGTTAACCTTCTCGGCGTCGCAGGGCGTGGGCGGACGCTTGCAATACTGCCTGGTTTCCAGCGACCCAAAAGCACTCGTCGAATTTGTGCCGAAGCTTGTCGCAGAAATGAAGCAAATTCCAGGTCTAGCTGATGTCGACACCGACGCAGCCTTGCGCTCTCCGCAAATCATTATCACTCCCAATCGAGACCTGGTAGCACAGCAGGGAATTACCGTTCAATCGATTGCCCGAACAGCGATGGTATCAACGCTCGGTGACGCCGACGCCAATTTGGGTAAATTCGACCTTGCCGACCGACAACTTGACGTGCGCGTTACGCTCAATAAAACTGCACGAGACCGTTTTGATTATCTGCGTTCGCTGAAAGTGTCATCAGGCAACGGCACACTTGTTCCCCTCAATTCCGTCGCGAAAATTGAACGGGTGACTGGACCTTCCCAACTGTCGCGGTACAACAAATTGCGCGAAGTGACTATTTCTGCCCAGCTGGTTAACAAAACTCCTCTGGGCAAAGCACTTCAGCAAGTGCGAGATTTGCCAATCAATCGGAATCGCCCTGCAGCAATTCAGGAACTGATGACTGGAGATGTCCAGATTCAGCAGGAAACGTTCAGCAGCTTTGGAATAGCGATTGCCACTGCAATTGTTCTTATGTATTGCGTGCTGGTTCTGCTTTTCAATAATTTCATCGACCCTCTCACGATCATGGTTGCCTTGCCGCTTTCTTTAGGTGGAGCAATGACTGCTTTGTTGATAGCGAGGCAGCCTCTTGGATTATATGCATTGATCGGCATCGTAATGCTTATGGGATTGGTAGCTAAGAACGCGATTTTACTAGTGGAATACGCACTGATGGCAATCGAGCATCAGGGACTGAGTCCTACTGAAGCTGTAATGCAAGCAGGAACAGAGCGCATGAGACCAATACTGATGACTACATTTGCCATGGTGGCAGGAATGGTGCCTATAGCAATGGGTAGTGATGTCGGCGCTGAGCAGAGAGCACCGATGGCGGTGGCTGTTATTGGTGGCTTGACTACTTCGTCGATACTCACACTCGTGGTGATTCCGACCATTTTCGTCGCCGAAAAGGAAGCGATGGCGAAATATTCAAAAATGCTGCGCGCACGAGTAAAAAAGATTTGGGGGCGGGCGTGAGAAAAAAAAATTCCCTGCTGTTCCTTGCAGCAATGCTCGGTTGCCAGCCGATGAGTATCGCCGCTGAGACGGATGCTACGCCCCCAGAGCAGAACTCTTTGAACAATCAGCTTTCTACGATCGTGCCGAAGCAAAATTCTTCTAGCAATAAGCAACAGCTAATTGCTAGCGATCATGAGCAAAATAAATTACTGAAAATGAACCCCATCAAACTGGGCGCCTTGATTCAAGTGGCAGGCATGCGACCGATTTTACTCGACGGCGAGCGAGATATGCCTATTTCGTTGAAAGAGTGTCTCGATTATGGTTGGGAAAATAGTCTATCGATAAGAATTTCTAAAGAAAGCTACATGTATCAACAAGCAGCACTAGCTGGTCAATTGGCAGGCTTTATACCTTCGTTCAGTTTGTCTTATGTAGTGACCAAGTCGCACGTTTTAGATCCAGAAACGCATTCGACTTCTACTGTGTTTGCACCGCGAGTGACGTATCCGGTTTTTCAGGGCGGCTCGGTTTTGCAAGGGGTGCTCGTCCAGGCTTATCGTACGAAGGGCTGGAAATATACACATCAAACCAACATAAATAGCGCTCTTTTGACCATTTACAAAGATTACACCTACCTCAGTCTTGCACATGCACTTTTGCGCATACGATTGAAAGCCGTCGAGGTATCAAAGAGCGAGCTGAAACTCAACGAAGATAAATTGAAGAGCGGGACAGGCACCAGATACAATATCGTTCAATCTAAAAGTCAGTTAGCATCAGACGAGCAGGCATTGCTTGCCCAGCAAATCGCTACGCGCCAGGCATCGATCACGCTTGCCTACAATTTGCACATGCCGCTAGCGATTAACCTCGTGCCTGTCGAACAAGAATTAAAAGAGGTAAGCATCATCTCGGATTCCTTGAGCGTTCAAGAGTGCCTGGAAACTGCGGTACAGAGCCGTCCAGACCTCAGAGAGTATGAAATGTTCAAATACGCAGCCAGACGCAATGTGCAGTTGACGGCAGCAGGACTCTATCCATCTGTGAGTCTTTCGACATCGGCAAACAATTCCAATACGACGGTCAACTCATCTAGCTCGAGTAGCACTACTAGTTCTTCATCCACGAGCAATAGCAGTAGTTCGTCATCGTCCAACACTGCTGGAGCCGGTATTTATGGCGGCACTTATAACACGGTGCAGCGCTCAATGTCTTTAAGCTGGAGCCTTGCAAATATGGGAGTAAGCACGGCGGCAAATATACTGGGGGCACGAGCTCTTGCGCGACAGGCGTTATTGCAGGCAAATCAAGAATTGGAATTGGTGCGTGAACAAGTTCGCATTGATTACATTACTTTCAAATCTGCAAGGCAGCAGATTGACACGGCGGCAGCGGCAGCAGCAGCATCGGCAGAGGCTTTGCGGCTAGCTGATTTACGTTTAGGGGTTGGAAACGGCACGAACGTGGAAGTGTTACAGGCTGAGAATAAGTACATTTCAGATTTATATTCGCAGGCCCAAGCGATCGTGACATCTAATCAAGCTCAGGCCCAATTGTTATATGACATGGGAACGATTGATTGCCATCGATTGGTTGGAGCGACGAACTGATGAATAGGCAAGCAAAAATATCGTTCTCTTACATTTTTACAGTTCTGATTGCGGCAATGCAGCCCGCGCTTGCAGCAGTTGATGATATTCCGCGACAGAATCCCGCCGGCATGACGGAACTGCCCAAGATGCAACCAATTCTGCCCTCTGTGGAAGGAAGTCGGCAACCTCTAGGGGGCGATATGCAGCAATATGAGAGGACCTTGCTTCGCTCTCAACCTCTTAAATTGGGCGCATTGATTCAAGTTGCGTCAATGCGCCCTTTGCTGTTGGACGCAGAACGCAACCAGCCGATTACCTTGAAAGAAGCGCTGGAAATTAGCTCCTCCAACAATCTCTCTTTGCGAATTTCTCGCGAAAGCGAGTATTACCAAAAAACCGTATTCTTCAGCTACCTGTCAAACTGGCTACCGTCCTTAAGCAGCAGTCTGAGCCTCACTTCATCTAATATCAATAGTAATGAGACCAATACATTTTCAAACGTCTGGTCAAATCGGTTAATCTTCCCACTATTCACTGGCGGCAATTATTCTCAATTTATCGTTGCGCAGGGCTTTCGTGCGAAGGGATGGCACAAAGCAACGGTCGCATCGAAGAATGATGCATTGCTTGAAGCTTTCAAACGCTACACAAATCTCGCCCTGCAATATCAACTTTTGCGCATAAAATTGAAGAGCGTAGAGCTATCTCAAACATCGTTGAAGCAACAACAGCTGGCCCTTAAAGCAGGTACCAGCACCAGATATGCAGTTGTTTCAGCTGAATCGCAATTGAAGACCAGTGAGCAGGAATTGCAAGACCAGCAGGTTGCAACTCGTAAGGCGGCGACACAGTTGTCCTATTCACTCGACTTGCCCTTGTCTGTCAATTTGGTTCCGACAGAGGTAGATCTGCCGTTTGCTCCTTTGATTAGAGGCTTTCCGAAAATAGATCAGCTTCTCTGGGTCGCCTATCACAATAATCCGGAATTGCGCGAGTACGAATATTTTCGCATGGCCGCGGCAAGAGACATTCAGATTGGGATGGCATCGTACTATCCCACAGTGGCGGCGTTTCTCGCTTATACGCGGTCATATCTTTCTTATACTGGCTCGTCGAACGGTCTTGCCGGAGCGGCGGTTTCGTCTATCGCCTCCTCATCATACTCAAACAATAGCTCAACTTCCAATACTGCTCTCGGACAGACTGCCAGTTTGAGTCCAGGCAGTGATTCGGACGCGACCAGCGGCGCCAATACGACTTCGTCCTCATTGGTTGCCTCTAGCGGAGGCACGCCGATGGCAAACATTCAATCAGGAACACTTGTGACCTCAGGTTCGGTAGCGCCTTCAATCATCAGCCCTTTGTCAGTTTCAGGTGCGTCAACGTCTAATATAAACGGCTCGAATACGGCAAGCTCTGGTACGTCTCCAGGCTCATACAATACCTTTCAGGCTGGCTTATCTTTAAACTGGAGCCTCGGTAATAGCGGCTTGACTACGGCTGCTAATATCGTGGCTTTGAGAGGACTGGCCAGGCAAGCCCTTTTACAGTCAAATCAAAAGTTGATGAGCGTTTCCGAAGCAATCAGAACCGATTACTCGAGCTGTCTTTCGAGTCTTGCTCACATAGAAAGCTCCGCTTCGGCATTGGACACAAACGAGGAAGAACTGCGCCTTTCGCAGGTGAGCTTAAAAACTGGAAACGTTACGGTGCTAGATTTTGAACGGGCGAAGTCCAATTACATTAGCGGACTTTCAACAGACGCTCAATCGATTATTACACTCAAACAATCGGAAGCTCAATTGCAACACGACTTGGGCATCATTTCTGTCGACTCGCTGACCAAGGGAGTCTCAATCGAAGAATTACTGCGCCATGGAAACAAACATTGATGTTATCGACAGGAATTTTGAAGTTAACTGTGACTTGTAGGTTGATTGAAGCTAGGCGTTTCAGAGCGGCTGTCGCGTTGACGGTCGGCATATCGAGCTTTTTACTTTCTGGAGTTTTAGCAGCGCAAGCGAACGAGCAGACGCAGAAATCCAACAACGCTGTAGGAGAATCTATGATTGAGCAAACGGTGGTGACAAGTCCAGAACAGAGCATATCAAACATTGTGACTGCTTCCCAACAGCCGGAAGACTCCGCGCAGCTAACAGAAGTCGAGAAAAAGCTTCATTGGGATGCTGTCGACTGCTCACAAGGAGCGCCTTTTTGCCGGATTAAACTTTCAGTAACCAATGACAGTGACATTCCACTTACAGTTGATGCGACAAAGGCAGAGCTGAGGAATGATCATGGCACAGTGGCACAGGCAAAAACGAGCGAGCAGATGGTGTCAAGAAAGGGAAAAGCCTCTTTGAGCTCCTTTTTGACCGCGGCTGTTTCTGTTGGCACGGTGCAAACCCTACAGGAAATAAAAGAACAAAAGGGCAACGTTTTAAAACGTTACGAAGGCGATGAGCAAAAGCGTGAGATTGAGGAGGCTATGTTTGGAAAGACTCTGATCGCCCCTGGTACCAGTAGTAGTGGCTCCATCTATTTTTCGAGGGGTTTGGTCGATAAAAATACATATTTGCGCTGCCCTATAGAAACGTTCTATACACCGAAGTCCGCGAACTACGTTGACGTGCTAATCAAATAGCTGAAGTAGTTCTTCTTTTACACACTTCGTCTATAAATTTTGTCGGTAAGATTATTTGGCCTTGGGGACGGCAAATATGTACATCAGCTACATTGCATTTATCATTTGCGTCTTAGCATTATGTTGTTTCTTCTCTACTAAGAAACAACCATCAAAACCTCCGATGGTATACCGGGACATTATTTATGCTGAAAAATCTGCAAGCCGCGAGCAGCAATGTTTTGATCTCCCTGTTCCACAGTCAACTCGAGCAGTTCCACTTATTGTTTACATACATGGTGGAGGCTGGGTAGTCGGTGACAAGACTATGAATCCGGCGGTGTGGATATGGAAGCGTGGATCTGCTGTCGCTAGCATCAATTACCGTCTTGCGCCAATGGCGAAATTTCCCGCCCAGTTGGATGACTGTATTTATGCTCTCAAATACTTGCAGAGCCACGCGCGTGAATACAACAGAGATCCAAACCGAATTGGTATATTCGGAATTTCATCTGGCGCACATTTAGCTGCACTTGCAGCATTAAGTGACGACTTGTTTGACGAAAAAGATAAACCCAGGGGACGAGCGCATTGTTTAGTAAAGGCTGTCTGCGTATGGTGTGGGATATATGATTTTTTGACCAAAACATCTGATTTGTGAGCGGCACCCTTACAAAACTATCTGACGACTATTTGTTAACTCGCATTATCTTTGCTTGCTGGGATCAATCAACATGTAGCCAGCACATCGCACAGTGCGAATATATTCGGCCGTTTTTGAGTCGTCCTGTAGTTTGCGTCTCAAAGCCGAGATGTGTACGTCGATGGATCGGTCGTTGTTTTCGAAATTGCGAATTTTTATCTCATCTAGCAATTCCTCACGACTTTTGATCCTCCCTTTAGCCAGAGCCAGAGCAGAGAGCAAATCAAATTCAACCGGTGTGAGAATTAATAGGTCGCCACGGTGTGTCACAGAGCGATTTAAACGATTTATGTGAATATCACCTACCTGAATTTTCATCTCTGAGCTGCTTCTAGCGGGGCGAATGCTTCGTCTTAAAACTGCCCGTATGCGTGCAAGCAATTCTCTCGGTGAAAAAGTCTTAGGTAGGTAATCGTCGACTCCAGTTTCTAGTCCGTTAATTCTATCTTGTTCATCAGCTAGCGCTGTCAGCATCAACACAGGAATGTCGGACGTTTCTCTTATTTTCTTTAATACCTGATAGCCATTTATTTTTGGCATCATCAAGTCCAAAATGATAGCGTGGAACGCCGTAAAATTTGGCAGCTGTAAAGCTTCATTGGGGTCATGAATGAGCGTTGTTTCAATGCCATATTTCATCAAATAGTCAGAAATCAATTTGCAAAATTTGATGTCGTCATCGATTATTAGTATTTTTGGTTGGAGTAGATCCCGCTCCAGAGTTGCCTCAGTATCATCCATATTTCATCCTCCAGCTGCTTGTCGCAGCTCCAAGTCCACGTTGTTGCCTAGTTTTTTGGTAACTATCAGGCATATACAATCATGCTGCCGTAAAGTTTTGATTAGGGAACAAATTTACAGGCGAGGTTGTAATCAAAAGGCTTATTGTGCTCAGTCGCTAGATTTTAATTCGGTCGGCAAGGACGTTAGTCATCATGATGACCATGCTCGTGGTTCTGGATCTAGCAATATGTATCCAATTGCGCGAACTGTTCTTATAAATCTTGGGTTTGAGGGGGAATCGTTGAGTTTTCTCCGTATTGAGGAAATATGCACATCTATGGATCTATCGGTCACCTTATAATCTCTGTCACTGATACCTGATAGCAGTTGCTGTCTGGTCCGGAGTTGCCCTTTGTTATGAGCGAGTGTCGCAAGGAGGTCAAATTCAACAGTGGTTAATTTCAATTCTCTTCCGGACTCCCTGGCGGTTCGATTAACCAAATTGATCACTAAGTATCCAACCTTTATCTCCGCGACAGAAGATACGGAATGCTTTGCTGACCGGCGGATGATAGCTCTCAACCTCGCAAGCAATTCTCTTGGCGATAGATTCTTTTTTAAAATGTCGTCTGCACCCATCTCCAGTCCTAGTATGGTGTCTGTCTCGTCCTGAAATTCCGAAAGAAGAATCACCGGTACTTCTGAAAAATCTCTGATCTTTCTGAGGATTTGAAAGCTGTCCATTCCAGGTGTGACCATATCAACGAGTACCGTGTCAAAAGTTGATTGCCCGACAAGTCTGATTGCTCTGTTTGCGTCGTCAGCAGTAGTCACTTCATATCCATACCTACTGAAGTAATCAATCAAGAAGTTTGCAAAGTTAGAGTCTTTGTCTACTATCAGTAACTTTTCTCTATGGTGCTCAACCCGGCTCAGAAGGCTTGGATTATTCGTCCCATTTTGTATCTCAAACACAATTCCACCTCTAGTCAGTTGGCACGATGTTATACGAGTCGTTTTAAGCGAATTTATTAAACCCTCACAGAACGTGGATTTCGCAAATAGTTTCTTTGCTTTGCACTCGAAGAATGTCGATTTGTCGGCAATCACCACGTCAAAAGAATTGTTAGTTTTGTAAAACCAATCAAATCAATTTTGATACAACGCGCGTGAAGATTGCTTTTCAAATCTTTTCAATGCTGAGACTAGCGACATCAAAGATTAACCCTCACCCTGTTACATAACTGTGGAACAACTGGCGTTGAACCTTTAGGTCTGTGTGGACACATCTGTATTCGATAAATGTCGATAGCAAGTTGTACAGCGATGAATGGTAGAGGTGCTCTTGCAGGCCGAGCCACATTGTCTGGTCATTATTAGGAGAACAAAATGAGTAAGCCCAAGTTTTGCTTAGCTATTGGCGTATCGCTTTCGCTCTTTCAAGCGAGCGCAATGGCAAACACGTCAGCGGATTCCGTCCCATCTGCGGCGCTAACCATTCATCCCAGGTTGGATCCTGCCAGCGTTGGCGAGGTTAATCAGGTTAGTCACATAGATAGTGAAGAAGCCCTACTGAGCAATGCTGTTACAAAAAAGATCGAACATTTAAGTGAAGTTCAGCATAGCAAAGAAGTCAAATCAGATTTACTAGCCCAACTTGCACCAGATCAAATAGTTGCTCAGTCAGCGGATGTCGGCGGACCAACAGCATCGCCGATACCGCCTGTAGTCACGGGAACCGTAGATCTAGAAGAGTTTAAGACAACAAATATTCTTGATTTAAGAGTTGGACAGTCGCGTACGTTTAAGCTGCGAAATAAGATTGTTAGGACCTCAATTAGCGACCCTTCAATCGCTGAACCGGTAGTGGTATCGGAAAACCAGTTAGTTCTTTTGGGAAAGACACCTGGAAATGCGACGCTGGTGCTGTGGGATGATGCAGGCAATTCCGTAGCAATCGATCTGCGCGTGGCTCGTGATTACTCGCAGCTTCAAACCACTTTAAGGGAAATTGACCCGCGGATTATAGTAAAAGCGTTTTCGGTGGGCGGCAGTGACCGCGTAATTCTGCTTGGTGACGTAGATCACCCAGAAAGTGCTTTAAAAGCATTTGCTGCAGCGACTGTTTTTATGGATGATCGCGGAATGAACATCCAGGTAGCTAATAATCGTCTCGTCAATGCTCGTATCGGTGAGCAGGGAGGCGCTGCAGGTGGTGCTGGCGGACAGGCCGGTCAATTAGCACAGCTTTCTTCTGTTGACAGATATACATTTTTTCCAAATACAACCAATAATTTGAGTAAGGCACAGATTATAACCAGCGATGGTGGCAGAGTAACAAGTTTAGTTAAAGTTAGAAAAGTGCCTTTAATTGTTCTCCATGTAAGTTTCATGGAAATGAACACTAGTGCCGCTCGTTCACTTGGAGTTCAATTAGGATTTGGGTTGCAGGGAAGAAATTGGCAGTTTGGCGTTGGAGGTAACAACAACACTGGCACTGGTTTGAGTAACGGAGGTGTGCTTGTTGGGACTAATGGTTCAACATCCTCTTCTGGTATTACACCTGTTGCTTTTACCTCGGTATCGTCTATAAATAGCAATACGGTTTCCGGTATTGGTCAAGGCGTGCTGAATACAGCAACGTCGTTGCTTTCTCAATCAAACTTATTTGGTTCGCCTGGTGGAGCATCGTTTTCAACAAGCGGTTTGGGAAATCTTTTTACATCAACAAGTCATTGGACGAACGGATCTGTTTCGGCTTCTTTGAATCCCACAATTCAAGGATTGATTTCTCAGCAAAGAGCACGCGTTTTGGCTGAGCCTTCATTGGTCACCATATCTGGTGAACGCGCTGCCTTTCTCGCCGGTGGAGAGATACCAATTCTGCAATCTATAGCCACGGCCGGTACATCCCAACAATCAGTTACTTTTGAGCCCTTCGGTTTAAGACTGAACATGATTCCAGTCCTTATGGAAAATGGCCGTATTAACCTAGAAGTAGCACCTGAAGAACGCATTGTCTCAACGCAATATGGCCTCAACTTAGCAGGAAGCACCACAACTATTCCGGGATTCACAACCAGAAAGAGCCAAACTATCGTGGAACTGGCTCCGGGGCAAGAGTTGTTCATATCTGGTTTGATCACGGCTAATTCGGGACGTGAAATCACCAAAATACCTGTAATAGGTGAAGTTCCAATCTTAGGAGCCCTCTATCGCTCGAAAGCATTCTCAAAAAATGAGAGTGAACTTGTAGTTGCTGTTCGCCCGGAAATTATATTGCCGGGTACACCAGGACAGCTAAAACTGCCTGAAGAAATTGGTCGCGCAGAAGGGCCACGCGATACAAATCTTTTTCAAGTTGAGCCTACGGTGATTGATGAGAGGCATTACACTTCAGGACGAGCTGAGCGCCATCAAAAGAATTCTCCAACGCTGCCAGAAGGTTCACCAATCCCTGATAACGAGTAAGGACGGTCCTCCACTTACTTCTACATACGATATGGGCAGTCTCCAGAAGGGAAGTGGAGATTGCCCATATTGTGCATCAATTAGGGCACTCATATGTCTTTCGTTGTTAGACAATCGCTCACGGAAAATTTACGTTCTAGCTATTTGATAGAGTGCATGAAGCATCAATTCAACATAGTTCACTTGGTCCAAAGTGCAATCAAGCTCGCGCTTGTTTTTGAACTGAATCAAAGCATTAGAATTCTACTATTCTTCGTTTTTGCCGTTTCTGTCATATTTCTGTTGACTGAAGAACATCAACCAAGACAAACAATTGTTCTTTCCCAAAACGGTCATGTCTCTTCTCTCTTGATCACTGTAATAGGACGGCAAGTGCGAGTAGAAGAATCGAGTCTAATTTGGAATGGCGTAAAAACGCGAATACGCGCGCAGGCACTAAATATACCACCATGCCCCTCCTTAACATTCACACAAGAACGCTTCGTTTTTGGAGATAAGGAGCATCAACCATGCATGTCGTTGATTCCTCGAGGAGCATTTATTAGATGTTCGGCAGGAAGCGCTCCAGTAGGGGCCGTTATACTTCAAAAAACACTAAAGGTTCAACGTAAAGATGGTTCTCTTTTGCAAGAGAATCGTGACTATCGTCTCAATCCACTCTTTGATTCGATAGAGAGGGTCAACGATGGACAAGGAGGCGACGGAGAAGAGGTAACGCTCGCGTATCAAATTAAACAGAAGCGACTCGACACTATTTGCTTAAACAGGGATGGTAAGCTCAGCTTGATTATGGGTAACTTGACACCATTTGCTCCATCGCCGGCGTTGATCGAACAAGGATATTTGAAATTAGCAAACGTTTTGGCAGAAGGAGAAAATGAACCGATAAAGCCTGAGTCTCTTCTTGCAATTAGCGAGCTAGCTCCCGGAAATCATTCGACGATCATACGAGAGCAAAACGAGAAAGTTCTAAAATTATTTCGGCGGAGACTGAACGAAAGGAATCACTTGAAATTGCTGATCTGTGGCGATAGCGTCTGTTGTGGTGCATATGCCAGCAATCTTCACAGAGCTTATCCGGAAGTTTTTTTCAAGGCCCTGCAAGCAAAGTCGCGAGCGAAAATAGAAACCTCCATATTATGCGCAGGCGGAAAAAACTCCTCCGACATGCTTGTGCAGTTAAAGCAACGACTGTTGAGCGAGAAACCGAATTTGTTAGTTTTAGAGTTTGTCAATGATCTGTCGCTTCCTGAGCCGGCCGTGGAGCGAAACTACAAATATATTTTCCAAACTGCGCGAGATGTTTCGTGTGATGTTGTCGTGTGCCTACCACATTTGCCATCTCCAATGTTCTATGGACAAAACTGGAAAGTAATCGCGGAAAAACCATTTTTTAAAACGATTTCAAGGCTCGCGTTTGAGGAAAAATTTGCAATTGCCGATATTCGTTATCGCTGGCTGCATGCGAACGAGGAAGGACTGCAACCATTATGGTTACTGGCGGATCGTGCTAATCATCCTAATGATTATGGTCATCAAATCTATGCAGAAGAATTGCTGAGGGCCGTTTGTGGCAATTAGTCTGCGCCTATTTGTGCCTATCATCTGTCACGTTCGCGCCGCTTAAGAGCATCGACACCCTTACCGTTGAGTTTTCTTGCGCGGAGCCCACTCGCTAGATAGCCACCGGCAGATCATCTAGTAAAAACTTGTCATCGCATTGCCTCATCACGCGAAGTCAGTTGAAGCAGCTATTACTACTCTCTTTACGAACCTTTGGATTGTGCAGTTTGTGCACACTCTTGCTTTACTCTTTTCGGCTTAACTGAGATAGGCGGTAACGTTTAGAGCCTCGGGAGGGAATATGCTAAAAATTCACCATTCAAGAAAAATTTTTATGACCGCTTGGACACTTGCTATTAGTTTCAGCAATTTATTGTTATTGGAAGTTCGGGGAGCAGCCCGCGAAGATGCAGTTCGTGCAATACATGACGGTTCAATGGATGAGAAATCTGACCTTAAAGTTAGAAAAAAGTCGCACAGGAAACCGCACAAATCTAGTAGTGAGGACAAAGAAATGCCGAATGAACTGACCAATGTCAGTGGTAACTATTATACCGAAGCTGCTTTGGAGAAAATTCCAGACTTTGGAGCATTATCTCTTTCCGAGTCGCAAGTGCAAAAACTTGCTCAATTAAAGTCTGATTTTGTTGCGAGAACTGCACCAATAGAAGCGCAGTTGCGCATTACTCAGACAAGGTTTCAGCAACAATTAAATACTCCAGAACTCAACATAAATGAAGTCAGTTCCCTAGGGAGTGCAATCACGATGCAACAGCACATTCTCAATGGATTGATCATAGAGCATAGAGTCGATATGGCTAAAATTCTAACAGGTCCGCAAAGATTGGCAGTTGAGTCTAATTTGCAGACCGTTGCAGCACACTGATAGCCATGCTTAATCTACTAGAAATCATAGCCTTACAAAATTGAGTTTGAATACAAATGTGAGCACCTAGTATTCACCATTTGGTCAATATTAGAAAATTCGGTCAGCAGTTTTTGCATGGAGGTTTAGATGTTCACGGAGAAGAAAGAGAGAGGAAGACGGAGACAGCTTTTAGTGTTTGCATCACTGACATTCTTTTGCGCACTTGGAGGAAATTCTCGGATGGCGTGTGCAGCCGAGGCAGGAAAGCTAGCCGAAGTCAACGCGGACAATAACGTTATTGCTTCTGGCATCTCCACTGGTTTTGAAGCCATAGACTTTGTTGGTCAAATAGGTCTAGTAGCACTAGGAGAAGGAATGCCGCCGCCGCCCCCGCCGATGTGCCCAGTTATGGATCTAATCGGTGGTGCACCACCTGGACTCATGCGAATGAAAGCGCTAGGAGCTCTTCCGCTTTGTGCTATGGGCATTGGAGCGCCAGTAGGTCCACCACCGCCTTTACCTTGGAGAGGACCCGAAGGACCGCAGATGATTTTGCCGTTTCCTCCAGGGGTAGAACTCCGAGATGATCAAATTGAAAAAATCGCTCGACTGAAATCGACTTTTATGGACAAGTCTGATTCCGTTGCAGCCAGATTGCGAATCCTTGTGCGCAATTATCGTCAGTCACTATTGAATTCTCAATTAAACACGAATGAATTGAATAAAGTGCATTCTGAGATTTCCGACCAGAAACGAGCACTGGATGATCTTCTAAACCAGTACATGATCGAGGTGCATAGCGTTTTGACACCAAATCAGCGACAAGAAGCCCGCTTGCAGATGGTAAGAATGCAGTTGGGACAAGTTACAAAACCTGGATTGAGTGAACGAATCAAATAAGGTTTTGGACCAAAAGGCAGCTTTTATGTAAGCAGTCGTAGCAACTTTTGTATGGCACCTCTATTAGTGCCACAAATCACTTGCGTGCCGAGCCGCCGAAGATTAACGGTGTCAAGGTTTACCTCTTTGCGATCTGGTCCTCTAGTTGGAGGAAGTAATGACATTTGTTTTTCAACTGTGGTTGTTGTTGTTGTTGTTGTTGAAATTGAAAACGTTTCCATTGATGGTCCCAGCCACAAACATAACCTATGGAATAGTTTTACGAGGCTTTCTTGTACTTATCGTTTTCACATTGCTGTTTCAAAAATCCGTTGCTGGCCATGAGAAAGAGTTCTTCGTTCGCGATCTGTTTTACAACAATAAGCATTCATCCTGCTGTTCCGGTGACCTTTATCTTCCTCATGGGAGCGGCCCTGCACCTGTGGTTGTTCTAATCCATGGTGGAGGTTGGACTGCCGGTGATAAATCTGCTCCTGAAATTAGATTTTTAAGCACACGTCTTGCCGCGTCTGGCTATGCTGTGTTTGATGTGAATTATCGTCTCGTTCAAGATGGTGGAACTTTTCCGGCGAATATCAGTGATGTTAGAGATGCGGTAGATTTCATTTATGCGAATTCTCAGAAATACAATTTGGACCAAGACAATATTGCTGTTATGGGTGACTCTGCCGGAGGTTACTTAGCGCTCATGCTCGCTTTCTCCGCAGACAAAAAGATCTTTAAAGACAGGCGGAGCGATTCAACTAACCGAGTGAGATGTGCTATTTGTTATTATCCTGTGACGGACCTGGCAAACTTGGATAAGGGTTTTATTACCCAATATATGGACGACACTGAAGTCCATTCGCCGCAGCTTTATAAAACAGCAGAACCGATTACATACGCAGCTACTTCTGTGCCAACACTCCTTATACATGGCACGAATGACAATATAGTGCCTGTCCAACACAGTGAAAAATTCATAAGCAGGCTTAGACGCTTCAATGAAGACGTACATTTGATGGAAATCGCTAAAGCCGGCCATGGCTTTAGGCTCGGTTATGAAAGTGACACAGCATTTGTCGAATCAAAAAAGTTTTTGGATGAACATTTGAAATCTGGAAAAAAGATCAGTGCATCGCCACCGCATATTTTTCTTTGCAAGAAATAGTTTGTTGCAGCGGATTTACTCCAAACTAAACTTCCGCAGAGAAGGAGGTGGCACTATTTGTAGTGTCACCGTTTTGCGTGAGCCTTCTTGCGAAAGCTATTGGGTTTGTTTGTTTGGCCCTATCTGGGGTGTGCTTGGCGTATGCTGCACCTATCGTTCAAATTAACAATAAAGTTGAACCCTTAGTGACTGCATTTTTTAGACTTCGATGCCTGCAGTTGCAAATGATCCAGTCTTCATTGCGTCGTTGAATCCTTTGAAGATTGCGTCGTAGTTGCCGCTGCTTTCAGCGCCACGCAAGCTCTTGGCTCTTTGGACGCAAATCTCTTTGGCATCAGGGTCACTCTTTAAGATGCTCAAAACTTCAGCGATGAATTCATCGAGAGGCATGGCATTAGGATCGTTCTTTTGACGCTCGCCGCCCAATTCAGTTTGCACATATGGTGGTATCAATTCTTTCACTTCTACTTTTGAATCTTGCAGCTGATAGCGCAAAGATTCTGAGTACGAGTGCATGAATGCTTTCGAGGCGCTGTAAGTTGGCATCATCGTAAGCGGCAGAAAACCAAGACCAGAAGTCACGTTCACCACGGCTGCATGCTTTTGTTTGAGCAGTAGTGGTAGAAGTGCTGCGGTCAAGCGAATCGGTCCAAGAATGTTAGTCGTAACTATGGACTCTGCCGTGTCCAGTTTTCCTTCTGAGAGATTTTCTAGACCAGCGATGCCGGCGTTATTGATAAGGACGTTTAGCTCGGGGTATTCGCGTGCTATCTGTTGCGCGATATCGTCGACCAAGCCCGGGTCGTCAACGTCGAGAGCAATGCCGATTATGCCTGGATTGGCTTTGATCGTTTCATCCAGCTTTGCTTTTCTGCGCCCAGTAATGATTACCTTGTTGCCTTCTTTTAAAAGGGCCTCGGCCAGACCGCGACCGATCCCAGTTCCGCCGCCTGTAATTAAGATGGTGTTGCCGCTGATTTTCATTTTACTTCTCCAGATTGCCTGCTTACCAATTTATCGCAGTTTTTGACAAATGACAAATAAAGTTTTTTGTCATTTTTGCTAAAAATGCAGATTGATTAAGCCTGGTGGGCAGTTCCGTAAGTTTTGTGTTTTTCGATGCGTTCTTGAACTATAGCTGGCTGGTCGGTGACGATGAACACTTCCTGAACAGCAGTGCCGGTTTTTGCCAGTAATTTGAGCCCTGTGGCGGTCGGGTATTGCACCTTGAGCAACACAGTTTGTCCCGGTCCCTTTGATGGTCTAATAACGCCCGGGATAATGCTGCGCACTTCCTGCCAGCCACTCAGCTCTGTCAAAGCACTACGAAGCCCGGCTATCATGCCGTGCTGACACTTGACGCTAGTACTTTTGGCTCGATATTTCATAGTCAAATTGTATTCTCTTTTGGCTCGTGATAAAAAGCCCCGGTCTGGCTGAGACTGGGGCTTTTTGAAACGGGGGCTTGGTGCTTTTTAATGTGCCATTGGCTGCGGTGCACACATTTGCATCATGGTTCTGCCCATTGGCGCAGGTCCAACGCCGCCTTCAATTGCTTCTTGCTGAAGCGTTTCGCGTCTCAAATTTGTGCGCTGCTCTGGCGTCAAGACGTCGTGCAAATCAATCATCATTTGCAAGTCATCGTTGGCTGCTGTGGCTTCCAGAGAATTTATTTTATTTTGCAAAGAAGTCAAATTTGCTTTATCGAGATTCTGTTGATTGAGACCTTCAAATATCTGGCGATAGAGTCTTTGCAATTCCAAATCACGAGCGTCAGTGATGTCGTCGTATTTGACTTTGATGGCGTGCACTCTTTCGAGCTGTTCATCTGAAAAACCAGGCGATGGGTGTTTTTCAGCAAATGTCTCGGACATGGTCAAGGGTTTTACGGGCATATTTGCGTCTTTGGCCAGAGCCGGAGAAACGACGCAAGCGAGGCCGCAAGCTACTAAAAGGACGAGGTGATTTTTCATAAATTTCCTGTGTCGATACTCGAATATTTTTGCGAGTAATTGGTTAATGATATAAATGACGGTAAAATCCGTGCCAAGAGTTCCCGATCCGCGCGAAAACAACCTTTAATGACTGTATTCAGCCTCAAGCTCGGTCATGATTTTGTTCGCTTCGGAAAATCGTTTTGCGTTCATCAATTCGTGAAGTTGATTCAGTCTTGGCTGCGCCAGACGTATGTCCTTGTTGTGGGCAGTGGCAGTACTACTGAGAGCGGCTTCGCGCATCGCCATATCCACCTGCTCTTTGGGGAGATTCCCGGCGCTAAACTGGCGAGCCATCTGCTCGAACGCGCTTGAGCCTGTGCCCGTTCCAGTGCCCATGCCAGAGTGAACTCCCTTGGAAATCGCATGCGCTTGCTTGACCATTTTTTCCTGGTCAGTTAGGTGTTCACGTAAATAAGCAATTTTTGTCGTTAGAGATTTTTCGTCACCAGCTTTGGCGGCTTCTTCTATTTGATTGAAATATGCCATATATGCGTTGACGTTGGTGCCTTGTTTTTTTAAATTCTCGATTCTTCCTAATAGCAACAAACGATCGGCTTGAGCGGGACCCGCTTGTACAGAAGTACTGCCCGATGATGTTGCTGAAGTCGCACCAGTAGTTGCAATGACAAGAGATGATAGCAAATCTTTTTCGGTTAAGCCACCACTACCAAATAGCTTCACTTCTGCTCGCTTTACTATGACTGAGCTGCTTGCATCGGCGTCATAATCCAGAAATATAACTGTCACTCTTTGAACGCTTTCTGGTAGCGCCTCAAACGCCGTTTTAGCAATCAATACGGATTGAATCTTGCATTCGGCATCTGTGGCCTTGGGCTTTCTTTGTGTTGTAACAAGCGCTTCTTCGCCTGATACTGAAGCTGTCAGTTTGTAAGCAGGGTTGATAATTTTGGCGTGTCTGATCAAGTCTACAATGGCTTGATCGGTAGCTGCGTCACCGGCGTTGGCCGATGGGCAACAAAAGCTGATATTTGAAATTACCAAAGTCAAAAGTGGAACCGCTATCCATTTGAGCTTACCAAATTTAAACACAGTGACTTTTCTCCGCCAGAGCACTACTCATGACCCAGTTAAAGATACAAGCAATGATTTTAACTCTATTGGGGCGCAATTTTCGCGTTCACTTTAGAGGTTTTCGCTGTCGGCTTAGATTCTTTGGGAGCGATAAGATCTCTTGGCGCATATTGTTCGACGGTCGATACGATTGCGTTGGCAAGACCTGTCTGCTTTAGTTCGTCAAAAGTGCGTGTGTGAATGTACTGATATCTGGCGCCCAGACCGGTTAAATTGGCGCCTAAATCCACCAGATAATCGCGTCCGTGTTTGTCGTCGTCGCCGATTTGCAAAAATACGACAATTAATTCATCAGGGTTTGTCATGTGCTGACTGGCATTTACAAGTTCAGCTTTTACCATCTCCGGTTGGGGATTGGGCCAGGGTTCACCGTCTGTGATGACAACGAGTAACAGTGGCTTCTTTTTCGGATCTGTGTTTTTGAAAAATTCGTCAAAGCGATTGGCGAGAGGCTCGTATAAATAGGTCCCCAGTTTAAATCCATGATCATTGAATACATCGATGATATTGTGGGGAGTGGCATTTTCGTAGACATCGAAACCGTGATTAAATGGTATTAGAGTCAGGCCATTGGTGACAAAGGGCTCTAAACCTTTAGCAATTTGAGCGGCCTGAGCTCCGCACCAGTCCCAGCGAGAAAGTTGCAATGGACAGTCTCTTGCTTGCATGGACAGAGAGCGATCCATGATAATTTGGAAATTATAGTGAGCAAGTTGCTGCATGCGCTTTGGCTCTACTGCGTAAGACTGTATCAAATGATTTTGCTCTTCGGTTAACTGAAACATATTGGTTGGAGCGTTCGCTGCAAGTAACGGCCGAATTGGTGCCGGAGCTGCTTGAGTTACCTTGGCTGCAATAGTTTGTCCGGCGCCAAGCACTCTCAATTTGGCAAGAAAGACCTGCCCGTTCCGTTGCAGTCCAATTTGTAATTCTTTGCCTTCAATTCTTGCTGAGAGGATTTTGTCACCTTCCTGGATGCCCGCATAGTAGGCTTCTCGTCCAGCTTGCACTTTACTTATTTCCACGGCGCCTGCGCTGTCACGTTTGCAATTCAAGCCGATATCAGATTGTAGCTGCTCTGTCAAAACACCAAATGTGGTGACACCTCCGTTTAGAAATGTGTTTTGTGGTTTGTTCGCTGATTCGGCAGCTTCAGCAGCTCCGGAAGAATATGGTGCTAACGTCGAACTGCATACAATCAATGCCAGAGCAGCGAAAATGAAACTGCGACTTTTAAATGGTTTATTGATCAATTGAGTAATGCTTCGTAGGCACTGTTAACGGGGTTACTGGCAAAGATTTTTCTGCTTCTTTTAGAGTCATAGGATGTGCAACCATTGGTAAAATTGCGTCTCTGTCGTCTTTATCAGAGTGAAAGGTTTCATAGTTGCGAACATTCAAATTAGTGCCTTCGGCGCGAAGCATTACACCACTTCCGGTCAACCTCTGGTCTCTAATTTGGTCACTTAAATTAGCAGCTGCTTCACTTGTTGCCTGTTGGATCTGTCGAGCGTTTTCGGCTCTGTCGGTTTCTCGGCGCATATTGAATATCTGCGCGCCGGCTTGATAATTTACGAGATCGATTTGCGCTTGCGAGGCCGTGCTGTAATAGCCACGACGTCTGCCGTGATAAGTTGGCGTGAGCATTTTGTCGATTTGTGCTTGTGCGTTTCGTCGAATTTGGTCCTGCTGATAATTGAGACTTGAGCCGTAATATTCCATGTGCACGCCGTTTGCGGCATTATGTACCTGGGTGTCTGATTGCCGTTTGATCATGGTTAGAGATTGATCGGCAGCCGTCATATCTTTGGTAATTGGCACAGAGGAATTGGCGTTCCAAATTGCAAGAGTAGGTGTTACAGGAACTGTTCCGCCACTATAACTAGAAATTCCGGCGCCACCGGCGTTATATCCGGAGTGACCGCCGCCTGTACCCCACATGCCTGAGCGATTCTTGTTCGTCGCTCCCCATGCCTTATTGCTTTGATATCCAGGTATGTGATTGAAGTTTTGCGGATAGAGAGCTTGGGGCGATTGTGAAAAATTGGCAGGGGAGAAATTGCGAGCGGGCGTGTAGGTCGATTGCGTTGGTTGATTGCATAAGGGCGATGAACTCCCGAATGAAGACTGTTTATCCAGTTCAGCCGATGCACCTCCGTTATAGGATTTGCTTGGCATGAGCGGACCAATATTTGCAGGCGCTGCGGTTGCCGTATTTTGAACGAGAGTGGGCTCACTACGATAGGCATTGAGAGCCGAAGAGGCCATCTGATGAATTTGACTGTTGTTGGTGCTAAGTCCGCTGGCTTGTTGAAAATGGGGGTAGGCTTGAGAGACATTGCCTGCGCGCACATGCGAAACGGCGAGGTAATAATGCGCCGTGGCGTCGTTTGGTTGTTCTTTTGTTGCCTGTTCGAACTCGGAGATTGCCGCACGATACATTTTTGACTGAAATAGTTGCTGCCCCGCTTTCATATGTTCGCTAATTTCAGCGGCGGAAGCGGTGGAAATCTGCGTCAAAAGAACGAGCGCCGTCAAGAAAAATGAATTTTTATGGTGAGATGAAGGTGGCAATTGAATTACCTGGCGGTCAGCACTTAAAGCTTGCTGTACAGCTAAAGTATCAAAGGATTGTGGACAATTCGTGGACCTTCAATAAAAGTCAATAAGTCCTCATCACCAACATACCCCGTTGGTTTTAAATTTTCGCGCCGCTAGTGACCGTCTCAACCGAGATCAGACCAACATCGTGCAAGAGCTGAGCTTGAGCAATATTGAAGTCGACGATGGCTTGCGCCTTATTTATACTGGCCTGCGTGCGGTCTCTCTGGGCGTTCAAGACGTCTAAGTTTAAGCCCAGTCCAGCAGACATACGCTTTTTCGCGATGCGTAATTCTTCGTCGGCGGCGATAATCTGAGCGCTTGCCGACTCAATCCGTTTATCGGCAGCGAGGCTCTGGTCATAAGCAATCCGTACCTGCTCGAAAACATCTTGAAACGTTTGTTTTGCTTGCACTGCTGCTTGTCTGGCTTGCCAGCGGGCTTGTTGAATATTGGCTAAATCAGTTGTGCCAAGGGCGCCAAGCGTCCAGGCGATGGAAAAATTTAAGACGCCAATCGCTTGAGTGCCCGAGTGAGATGCTCCGATTCCATAATAAGTCCCAGCTAGATTGATATTTGGTTGAAGGGGCGCTGATGCTACGATGATTGCTCTTTTGGCAGCAAGTCGTAATTCTTCGTATTGTTTTAACTCTGGTCTGTTGTCGATGGCGATTAGTAGTAGTTTGTCGATAGGCACTATTTGCGGTATCACCCGCTTTTTGCGGAGAGTCTCTTCTTGTGACACCAAATCTTGTGCGAAGCTGGCATTAAGTACAGCAGATAATTGAATTGCCGACTGTCTGCGTGTGCTTTGTTGATCAACAAGATTTTGTTGATCACTTGCTAGTTGTGCCTGCGATTGTAAGACGTCCAACCCAGTTGCTGTGCCGGCGTGTTCTTGCGACGAGTTCATACGTACTTGCTCTAATGAAATTTCTACTGCTCGATTACGAATCTCGAGCAATGCTTCATTTAAAACCAGGTTGTAATAGCGTTTGGTGCCATCGAGGAGCACATCATTGACACTGCCTTTCAAAGCCGCACGCGAGGCCCGTAATCGATGCTTTTCTTCAAGCGAGCCAAAAAGTACTTTGCCGCCCTGATAAGCGTGATAGACAAATCCGGCATTGAGAACCTGGGCGTGAGATGGCAGTTGAATGCTTGTAGGAGTGCCACCTGCGCTTGCCGTGGTCCCGCCAAGGAGTGTCCCAGGTAAACTGCCCGTCAAGCCAACCAAACTGTAGCCGGTTTTTATATCAGGCAGGAATTTAGATGTGGCAGAGAGATATTTAAATCTTTGACTCTTGAAGCTGTCAAAGGAATTTTCAATGGCCAGGTTTTGCGCAGTGGCGTAGATCAGTGCATCTTTGAGATTCACACGTTCACTGTGCGTGGCATCCATTGAAAAAGGATTGAGATTCGCCTGCACTGAAATCAAAGCCTGGAGCGGCGGACGTGTCAGAGGCACAAAAGCTTCATCGTTGGTGACAGGAATTCCAGCTGAATTGTTTTCTGTTCCGGCGATGTGCTCCACAGGCTTGACTGGCTCAAGCCCGATCGGGCGCAATTCCTGAGAACGGTTAACTTCCACAAAGTACTGGGGAGGCTTCTTATCGCTCATATTGGGCATCTTCGTCTTGAGCAGAGCCGTCGCCTGATCAACTGTGACAGTTTGATCTCTGACTTCGCTTACTGCTAGTGCGGGGGTGATGCTAGTACTGCATATGGTGGCAATTAGAAGATGTCTCAAGGACAAATGTCCAGGCGACGACCACACTCGTTCTCTCATTATCGATCCTTCCGGTCCCTTTTTATCTTGCTTGATCTGGCTGATCTGTTGCTTTCTTAGTCTTAGTCCTTTAAATGCACTTCAGCGACAACGGACATTCCAGGCGCAAGCATTGATTCAAATCCCTTGATGCTTTCTTTGTCGAAAACACATTTCACAGGAATGCGCTGCACCACTTTTGTGAAATTACCACTGGCATTGTCGGGTGGGAGCATACTGAACTGAGCGCCTGACGCAGGAGAAAGCGATTGCACGTGACCGATGAAGACTTTGTTTGGAATGCGATCCACTTTTATTTCGACTTCTTGACCAACATGCATGCGACCAAGCTGAGTCTCTTTAAAATTGGCAACGACCCATTTTTCGTCGGAGACGATGCTCATTAGAGCTTGACCTTTTTCAATTTGCTGACCGACTTCAACTGTCTTGTGTCCGACGGTACCTTCAATTGGTGCAAGCACCTTGGTGTACGAAAGTTGAGTGAGGGCATTTTTATACTCAACTTCTGCTTGCTCAGCGGCAGCTTGCTGCACTGAAACATTCTTTTCGCTGGATGTTGTGGCAGCTATCGCGGCTGCGGCGCTTGCTTGCATACCGCGAGCTTTAACAGCGTTTGTTTTTGTATCGAGAAGAGATTGCTCGGCTTCTTTTACTTTGACGAGCATCTGATTGTACGTTGCCTGCGCTCCATCTAAATTGGCTTGAGCGACTTCCTTGTCTTGCTTAGCTTTGTCATAAGCTTGAGTCGTCACTGCACGGTCGTCAACGAGAGATTTGTAGCGCTCATAGTCTGCAATTGCTCTGGTCAATTCTGATTGACGCTGTGTGATCGCTGTCTTGCAGAGAATCACTCCAAGCTTCGTGTCGTTCAAAGATTCTTGAGCGCGATGAATTTGTGCTTGAGCTGAACCGATTGCTGACACGGCTTGCAGGCTTTGCGAATCAGCTTGCTTAGTATTCGTCAGGATATCTGATTTAGCTTGCACTGTTTGCCACTGCGCCTTTAAAGCTGCAGCTTTGGCGCTTTCGGCAGCCAGTTGATAGTCTTTGGGGTCGATTGTCACCAACGTCTGACCGGTTTTGACGTGGTCGTTATCATCGACTGCAACCTGCGTCACATAGCCTGACACTCGAGCGCTCAGTTGGTGCACATGCCCAGTGATATAGGCGTCGTCGGTGCCTTCTATCGACATGGCATGTTGGAACCAGAAATAACTGCCAACAAGAGCTGAGACAGCTACGGCACCGACAAGTAACTTGGGCACAATTTTGTTAGAACTCTTGTTGGGAGGTTGTGGCTTATTACCGGTTTCCGCAGATTCTTTGATTTGAGCAGGACGTGCTGTGTCAGTGCCCGCTTTGACGTCCTGAAGCTTTTCGAGATCTTCCATCGTTGCAGCCATCGTCGTCGTCCTCTTAATCAAATTGCTGCTGTGAGCGCAGCTGATGTTTCCGTATTTTTATTATTGACCAATTTTCAAATCAGGTCAATAATTCAATGCCCCATTTTTACAAAGTAGATCTTCTTAGTGCATCTCAATTTAGTGCATCTCAATTTTGGCGTTTCTTCTTCCGGAAGTGAGCATAAGACAAAATGGCAAAGTGCACAAAATAAATATCGTCAATATTGAAGCCAGATCGGCATAGGAAAGTGCTGCCGCTTGAGCCTCGACTTGCTGCGCAAGGGCATGGAGAGCCTTTACTTTCGCATCGGCAAGGGACCAGCCTTGATGCTGAAAGTTTTGTGTGAATTGATTAAGGCGTGTCACTGCTTCTGCTGAATAAGGTGTGACTTTTTCGACAAGAACGTTGCGATGGAAGTCTTCGCGACGAACGACAAGCGTCGCAAGCATCGCAATACCAATGCTTCCACCAAGCGTCCGAACGAGACTGAGTAAAGATGATGCTGTTTGAATATCTTCTGCCGGACAGTCGCCAACGGCGGCCATGGTCAGCGGCAAAAAGACGAGCACTACACCAAAGCCTCGAAACAAGCTGGGTATCAGGAAATCATTCCATCCCCAATTTAGCGTAATTGGTTCTAGAAAATAACAAGATGCTGCCATCAAACATAAGCCGGTTACTACCGGAATACGTGCATCAATTTTTCCGGCAAACGCTCCTACGACAGGAAACATAATGCCAGTAATAATTGAACTTGGAACTTGCAGCAGACCGGCTTGGAAAGCTGTGTAGCCAAGCATGAGCTGAGCAAAGCTTGGAATGATGTAGTTCAATCCAAAGAGAACAAAGCCGACGATAGTTTGGAAGAACAAACCTACTGTTACGGAGCGATAACGCATGATGCGCAAATCTACTGCCGGACGCTTTGTACGAAGCGAATGAGTAAGGAAGACGATGAAGCCCAGTACCGCTGCAACCGAGCAAAAGATAATCGTCTTTGATGAAAACCAATCGTCATCCTGTCCTTTTTCCAGAACGTATTGAAGACAGCCGAGCCAGACGCTAAGAGAACTTATGCCCAACCAATCTACTGCATCTTTGTCTGGTTTAGCGTTACGTGGAGCATCCTTAGGCACGTAGGCCTGACATAAGAGGGTTGAGACGATACCAACTGGCACGTTGATGAAGAAAATCCAGCGCCAATCGTAGTTGTCTGTAATCCAGCCACCGAGAGTCGGACCAAGCACTGGACCAACAAGAACACAAATCCCAAAAATCCCTTGTACAGCTCCTTGTTGAGCAGGTGGAAAACCTTCAAATAGAAATGCCTGCGCCTTCGCTAGCAGCCCGCCGCCAAACAATCCTTGCACGACTCGAGCAAGAACCAGAAAGAGAAGCGATGAGGCCATACCGCAACCGATAGAAGCGATAGTAAATCCAATAATTGAAAAAATGAAATAGCTTTTTTTGCCGAACATATGTCCGAGCATCACCGCCAGTGGCATCGTGATGACGTTGGCAATGGAATACGCAGTCACTACCCAGGCTGCTTCGCTTGTTGTTGCGCCGAGGTTCCCCTGAATGTGTGGCAAAGCTACATTTGTGATACTGCTATCGATGACTTCCATTAGTGCTGCAACTGACACTCCAATGAGCATCATCCAACGAACGATTTCGCCACGCTCATCGACCTGCCGCTGCAGTTCTTCCTGAAAAAAGGTTGCCATTTTCGATCACGCTGAAATAAAAGTCGCTTCGACTGAATAGTCTTTCACAAGAGACTTCTTTGTGTAAAAAAGAATTTGATTTTGAAGTTGAAGAGTCTAGCTCTTTAATCCTGCGATTAAAAGATCAACAAGTGCCGGACCTCTATCTATTAAGTCCTGCCGATTTTTGATTACAGCAGACTCGGAAAAATTGTCAAAGTACGGTGGAAACAAGGTTGAAACAGCCATCATCAACGCGAGTGCGGTTTCATCCGTGGCTCGGCTCTTTTTTATTTCGCCTGCTTTTGCCGCTTTGATCAATAACTCATGAAGAAGTTTTCGACGTCTTACGTAGAATGCGGCAAAATGCTTTTTCATAGCAATCGACGTGTGCAGCAAAGTCTCCGGAGTGTGAATATCTCTAGTCACTCGGTCGTAACAATTAATACTCTCTTCTATGTAAGCTTCTCGCAAAACGGCTAAAGGCGATCGTTTTTGATCATTTAATTTAGCTTTAAAGCTTTCTTCAATGCATACTGCATAACGTTCAAGAATACGAAAAAGAATTTCTTCTTTCGTACGAAACTCTAGATATATAGAACCTTTGCCGATACCAGAATGCTTGGCGATATCGTCCATGCTTGTGCGCTCGAAACCATATCTGGCGAACAATTCGTCAGCTGCTTCGATAATGTTTTGCGCGCGATTTACATCGACTTTCGGTCTGGCCATATTTACCTCGCATTCGATCTTCATTATTGACCAAAAATGGTTTTGAGTCAATAATTAAAAATAACGATAGGACAAAACTTAAATTTAAAGCCACTCAGCGAAGGGCTTTCGTTATCGGAGCTTATTTCTTTTTCGCTATATAGCAGAGCTATTCCGGAATCTCTATTCCGGAATGCTTTCTTCCGGAATTTCTCTTCCGGAATGCATAGATTCAGCCATAGCAACGCATACCGATGTCGCACTAGCAAAAACGGGCCGCGTTGTGCAGCAGTTTGAAGCGACAGTCTATGCCCAGCAATGGCACATGACTGTCGCTTCATTAGTTACTGCGATTGTTTTGATTTAGGAATCAATCAAGAGTGCGCAAGCACTCCACTTTCATTGAGTTTCTTCAATGAATTATTGATTGCTTCGAGATCGGCTGCATCCAGTTTAAAGGACGCCGCTTTGGCGTTTTCCACAGCCTGAGCTGCGTCACGAGCGCCAACGAGGGCAACAGTTACGCCTGGTTGATGAATCGTCCAGTTAAGAACAACGTTGCCAACCGTGGTGTGATATTTGGCTGCAAGCGGTTTCAATTCTTCCAGGAACGCATTTGTTTTTTTGATGAACTCTGGTTGGAATTGAGGCTGACTGGCGCGGTGATCGCCTGGGGCAAATTTATGATCGGGTTTGAATTTGCCTGTGAGCAAGCCGCGTTGAAGGGGACTGTAAACGATGGTGCCAATGTTGTTGTCGCGGCAAAATGGCAGCACGTCTTTTTCAATGTCCCTGAGTACCATACTATATGGAGGTTGATTGGAAGCAATTGGCACGAATGTGTTTGCTTCTTTGATTTCGTCAGCTGTGAAATTGCTTACACCGGCGGCGAGAATTTTGCCTTCCTTCAGCAACTGCTGCAGCGCTTCCATAGTTTCTTCGAGAGAGGCAGTGTGGTCTCTCCAGTGGCATTGATATAAATCGATATGATCTGTGTTCAATCTTTTGAGGCTTCTTTCGCACTCGGCGATGACGCTTTTCTTGTGAGCGTTTCTGTAGATATTTTCTGTCTTGCCATTTTCGGTCAGATCAAAGAAGTGTTCACCTTCTGTTGAATCCCAGACTAGACCGAATTTTGTGAAGATTTGCACTTTGTCGCGCTTACCAGCTGTGGCTTTAGCAACCAGCTCTTCGCTTTTGCCATAACCATAGATAGGCGCTGTATCGATTGATGTGACTCCAGCGTCGATTGAGGCGTGTATTGCTTCGATTGCTTCTTTTTCATCGGAGCCACCCCACATGGTGCCGCCGATGGCCCATGCGCCATAAGTAATGACTGAGGCTTTGACCGAACTCGCGCCAAGCTGTCTATATTCCATTTGTCCAATCTCCCTTTGCCGTGCGCAGGTTTTTAGCGCAAATGTGACAGTGTCAGCAAATGCTTGAAAAACCAACTTATTTAAACAGTATGGACCATTGACTATTTATTAGTCCAATGGAAAGATCTGATGATAGTAAGTAGTAAAAGTGCTTAATAAGAGTACCTAAAATTATGGATTTGAAGCAACTGGATTGCTTTATCGCCGTTGCCGAAGAGCGCCATTTTACTAAGGCCGCTCAGCGTCTTAATCTGGTCCAATCTGGTCTATCGCAGACAATCCGCTCCCTAGAGCTAGAACTGGGAGGACCGCTTTTTATCCGGACGACCCGCCATGTCGACCTTACTCCGGCAGGTGTAGTTCTATTGCAAGAAGCATATCGCGTTGTTTCAGCGATGCGGCAGGCGCGCCTGGCTGTCACGCAAGTGCATGGTCTGGCTCGGGGGCAGTTGCGCATCGGCTCGATTCAAAGTCTCGCTCCATTTGTGGATTTGCCGGCGTCCCTCAGTCGCTTCCGCCAGAAACATCCAGGCATCGATGTGCAACTTTTACTTGATGGAGCCCTTTCGCTGCTCAGTGAGACGCATGAAGGTCGACTTGACCTCGTTTTTACTCAGCCAGAAGATGTGGGCAGCGGTATGACTGCCCGAATGCTTGCCTGCGAAGACTTGGTTCTGGTTTGCGCTCCTAATAATCCGCTTGCTGGCGCAGCACCGCCGGTGATGGCAGATTTGTGCGCTGAAACATTCATTGATCTCAAAGCAGACTGGGGTATGCGTCGTTTGATTGACCGCAGCTTCGCCACAAAGGGGCTTGCGCGTACGATCGCCTTTGAAGTCAATGATATTTCGATGCTATTAGAGCTAGTTGCAGTGGGGCTGGGCGTGGCTTTGATTCCTGAATCGGTGGCCATGGCCAGGTTCAATGATGTTTCGGCCAGTCCAATTGCTGTTGTCGAGCTGGCTGACGGCCAAGCGCCTTGCTGGGAGCTTATCGTCGCTTACAAAGGGCGCGATGGTAAGCCGTCCAATCGAGTGGCAAAAGCATTCCTCAATATGCTTGTTGCCACAAATGGTGGTCCGGTGCAGTACGAAAGCGATTAGATTTATACAAACATATTTGACTACTAGACGACCGTCTATGATAGTCTAATGCTCGATCCTTTTGCGGACGAAAGTGATCAAACGCGCGCCTGAAGCGTTAAACAGGCTGGCAAATACTAATGGACATAACAATGAAATTCAAAACTTTTTCTTTGATTCTGGCAACCGGTCTGAGTTTGGCTGCGACTTCAGCTGTGTTTGCTGAAGCTCCCAAGGTTGAGTTTCCGGCACCCAGTCCAGCCTGCACATTGAAGCAACGAGTCGGTTTGACCGACATCGAAATTGATTACTCAAGGCCAAGCATTAGAGGTCGCGAAGTTTTCGGTGGTCTCGTGCCTTATGACAAAGTGTGGCGTGCCGGTGCTAATCAAGCCACCAAGATTATTTTCAGCACTCCAGTCAAACTCAATGGTACCGATGTTGCCGCAGGCACCTATGCTCTTTTTGCGATACCCGGTAAAGATGAATGGACCGTAATCATCAACAAAGGTGCAGAACAATGGGGCGCCTATAAGTACGACGAAAAAGATGATGTGGCTCGCATTAAAGCAAAGCCTGTGGAAATTAGCCGTTCTGTAGAAACCTTTGCTATCAACATAGATGACATCAAAGACAACTCTTCTGAGCTCGTGATGGTCTGGGATAAAACCAAAGTACCAGTCAAAATTGAAGTGAATTTCGCCGACAAATTACGTTCGCAAATTGATGCAGTAATGGATTCGGACAATGCTAAAAAACCTTATTTTCAAGCGGCGATGTTCTACTACAATAATGGTCTGGATTTACAGAAAGCAAAAAAATGGGTAGATGCGGCTATCGCTGAACGTGATGCCCATTACATTGTTTATCTCAAAGCTGAAATTCTCAAAAAGTTGGGCGATAAAGAAGGCGCTATTGCTGCCGCTAAACACTCTAGCGAGCTTGCTGTAAAAGCAAACGAACCTGGTTACGTGAAAATGAATGACGATCTGATCAGTAGTTTGAAGTAAAAATGAGAAACGTCATCTTTTTGAAGATGCCGCTTTTGAAAAGCTGGCGTCGGACAATTTTGTCAGCGCTGTGCGGTGTTTGTGCACTGTCGGCGGTGGCTATTGTATCGACGCCTGCCTTTTCTGATACCGCTCCGGGAGTTCAAATGAAATCTGTTGCACCAGCCGAAGTTCTGCACGAATTAGAGGGATTTCGCCAGATGGGCAGTGTGCTCTACATCGCTGCCCATCCAGATGATGAAAATACCGAACTGCTTGCTTACCTTGCTCGTGGACGAAGTTATCGCACCGCATATATGTCACTCACACGTGGTGATGGTGGACAAAATGTTCTTGGTTCAGACCTTGGTGAAAAACTCGGTGTCGCGCGCACTCAAGAATTGCTCGCCGCTCGGCAACTAGACGGCGCGCAGCAATTCTTCTCGCGCGCCATCGATTTTGGTTTCTCAAAAAATTATCTCGAGACTCTAAAAAATTGGGATAAACAAGAAGTTCTTTCAGACATAGTGCGAGTGATTCGAAAGTTTCATCCAGACATAATCGTCACTCGTTTTTCACCCAGTCCTGGTGGCACGCACGGACATCACACTGCCTCGGCTGTCCTTGCTGTCGAAGCTTTTAAATTAGCTGCTGATCCAAAAGCCTTTCCCGAACAACAGTTGCAGCCATGGCAAGCTAAACGAATATTCTGGAATATCTCCACATTCCAGGCTGATAAAGCCAAGGACGTCCAAGCTTTAAGCATTGATGCTGGTGGTAAAGACGTTGTCTCTGGTGAAACATTTACCGAGATAGCGCAAAAGAGTCGAGCCATGCATAAAACGCAGGGATTCGATACTTTTAAGTTTCCTGGCAGTGCAAACCCGGAGCGCATTGAGAAATTCCAACTGCTTGATGGAGAGCCTGCCGGCAAAGACATCATGGATGGTGTTGACACTAGCTGGAATCGCGTGCCAGGTGGCGATTCCATTGCAAAGTCTGTAGATGAGATAATTGCGAAATTCGATAAACAGCATCCAGCCAAAAGTGTGGAAGCGTTGCTGAAACTTCGAAGTACCCTCGGTTCACTTGCTACCCAAGTAAATGGCACAGCAGACTCAATAATTGTTGCCGAAAAGCAAAAATCTCTCGACCGCATTCTGCAATCCTGCCTGGGTCTGCAGGTAGAGACGAATATCGCACAGGCAGATGTTGTGCCTGGCGAGACTTTGCAAATGCATCATAGTGTTGTCGTGAGTGCCGATCTTCCGCCTCAGACCACTGTGTCATGGGTAGCCGTGCGCTATCCGAGTATCTCCAAAGAGATAAAAAGAGATGTGCAACTCAAAAGCGGAAGTCCAGTTAAATTCGACTCTGTCGAGACGGTGCCTGCGACTGCTGTACTGACCCAGCCCTACTGGTTGGAGAAGTCAGGCTCGGCTGGCATGTTTACCGTTGACAATGCCGATTTGATTGGCACCGCGGAAAACGCGCCAGCATTTCCTGTAGAAGATGTATTTGAAATTGGTGGTCAAAAATTGGTGATCAGCGATCAACCGGTGCAAATATCAAAAGGTGCAAAAGATGTTCTGTTTCCCCACACGCTGGATATAATTCCGCCTGTGTCCATGCGTTTTACAGCCGATGTTGTGCTACTTACGCCAAAAACGACACACACTGTGGAAGTAGAAATTGCAGCTACACGCCCTGCGCAAAAGGGCATTCTGAAATTAGAAGCGCCACCTGATTGGAAAATTATTCCCACCGAGCATAATTTCGATCTGGCAAAAACCGGACAGCATCAGCTTCTCAAATTTACTGTGACGGCGCCTTCCAAACCCGAAACTGCAAGAATTCTCGCGAGCGCAAAAGTGGGAGAGCGTGTTTATCACAGCCAAAATCATAGCGTCAGTTATGCTCATTTGCCACCACAGTTGTTGCAGACACCGGCTGCGATTAAAGCGGTGTCTTTCGAGTTAATTACACGCGGACACACTATTGGATACTTGCCAGGGGCCGGTGATAGTTTGCCCGAAAATCTCGAACAAATGGGTTATGCAGTTAAGATTCTCGACGATAAAAATCTGGACGCCAATCAGTTGCGCGGGCTTGATGCAGTAGTTCTCGGGGTGCGCATTTTCAATGTGCGCAAAGATATTGGCAATGCGATGCCGGTATTGTTTGATTATGTGCAAAATGGTGGCACGGTCATTTCTCAATATAACATCGGCAACAACCGCCTGAATCAGTTAAAAACGGAAAAAATTGCTCCGTATGATCTACATATTTCGGCCGACCGGGTTACCGATGAAAAATCAGCTGTGACCTTTCTTGCGCCCGATAGCCCGGTCTTAAATACACCAAACAAAATCACACAATCCGATTTTGAAGGTTGGGTGCAAGAGCGCGGCTTGTATTTTCCAGATAAGTGGGACGAGCATTTTCAACCTATTATTTCCATAAACGATCCAGATGAACCAGCAAGCAAAAGCTCATTGTTAGTGGCCAAATACGGAAAGGGGCACTGGATCTATACCGGTCTTTCCTTCTTCCGCCAACTGCCAGCGGGCGTGCCAGGGGCATTTCGCTTGATGGCAAATTTACTTTCAATCGAGAAATAGAGAGGAGAAAATACTTGAATAACTCTTTGACTATTGAGAATGAAGTCGTTCACTTGGAGCATGAAGACACTACGGGTTTGCCATATCTGTCGACTTGGCAGTCAACGTATGTGTTCACCATGGCTAGCTTCATTCTCTGGATCGTCCTCTTGTTTGCTTTGACGGAGTTCTTTTCGTGAATTCCCTGGACCTTTTCATTTTGATAGGGACCATGATCGGTATCTCGGTTTATGGCATCTGGCAGACGCGCAACCGTGACGATCTCGATACTTATTTAAGAGGAAAAGGACAGACACCCTGGTTTGCCATTGGTTTATCAGTGATGGCTACACAAGCCAGCGCCATCACATTTTTATCGACGCCGGGGCAAGGTTATCTTGGCGGTTTGAGCTTTGTGCAGATTTATTTTGGTGTACCGATTGCATTGATCATTATCGCTGTTTTCTTTCTACCAATTTTTTCAAAGTTAAATGTCTATACGGCTTATGAATATTTGGAAAAGCGCTTTGATAGCAAAACGCGACTGCTTGGAGCCGCTCTCTTTTTATTGCAAAGGGGACTGGGTGCCGGTTTGACCATTTATGCTCCAGCCATTGTTTTGACTACAGTAATAGGCTGGCCACTCAATGTCACCATTATCAGTTGCGGTCTGCTGGTAATTCTCTATACAGTGCTTGGTGGTAGTGACGCAGTCACCGTTACTCAGAAATATCAGATGGCAATTATTTTCGCCGGCATGGTTTCTGCTGGCTATCTGTTGATTGCGAAATTGCCCACCGACCTCAATTTGTTCGACACCTTCAAACTGGCTGGCGGTTTTCATAAGCTCAATGCCGTTAATTTTTCAACCAGTGTGCATGAGCGTTATACCTTCTGGTCTGGCTTGATTGGTGGCACTTTTTTGATGCTGTCGTACTTTGGAACGGATCAATCGCAGGTGCAGCGTTATATATCCGGTCATTCATTGCGGGAAAGTCGTCTGGGGCTGATGTTCAACGCTGTCTGTAAAATTCCGATGCAATTTGCCATTTTGCTACTTGGTGTTTTGATGTTTGTTTTTTACCAGTTCGAGCAACCACCATTATTTTTTAATTCAGCGTCAAGCGATTATATTGAACAGCATAAAGACAATCCCCAGCTTGCTGCCTATCAGAGAGACTTTAATGTCACGCACGCTAATACCAAGCAGCAATTGCAAAACTGGCTGGCTGCACGCCATAAGGGCGATGATGCGGCAGCGAAATCTGCCTTTTCGTCTGCTCTTGTCAGTCAAGGCGAAGGCGAAAAACTTCGTGTTTTGGCTGCTCAAGAATTGGGGCGCAAGGCCCCTGAAATTAAGGCCAACGACGCTGATTATGTATTCATTACTTTCATTTTGCACGAACTACCGCACGGTGTCATTGGTTTGTTGATGGCGGCATTTTTTGCAGCAGCTTTGTCTTCCAAAGCAGCGGAGTTAAATGCTCTGGGCACCAGCACCAGCATGGATATTTATCGTCTGATTAGACGTGGTACCAGCGATCATGACACTCTAAACATCACCAAAGCTTTCACGGCCTTATGGGGTTTTGTGGCCATTGGTTTTGCCCTTTGCGCGCATCTGGCCGAGAACCTAATTCAGGCTGTAAATATTCTAGGCTCTATTTTTTATGGTGTGATGCTTGCACTGTTTCTGGTCGCCTTCTTCATCAAAAGAGTTGGTGGTACGGCTATTTTCTGGGCGGCACTGACGGCTCAGACCCTCGTCTTTTTTCTCTATTTCAATTTGACCATATCCTATCTCTGGTATCCTCTAATCGGTTGTGCGGCATGCGTTCTTTTTAGCTTGATTCTGCAAGCAGCGTTATCCAAAAATCGAGACTCAATCAAAGAAGTGACATCGTGAGTAAACCAATTATCTGTTTCGGGCAGCAACCATGCGGATTTTTTCCGAAGCGTTTTCTTGTGGCTAAAATTCAAACCGCTAGACGTTTACAAAAGGAAATTGGCGGAGAGATTGTGTTTTTCTATCATGATAGTGATCATGATCCACGCGAAACGAAAACGATTCTTCGTCATCGGACTACAAATGAACCAGCTTCTTTAAATTTCACTTTTGAAAATAAAATCCAGCGCAAATTTTCACCACTTTATAAAAAACGTGTAGCCGAAGGGTGGCAGGCTAAAACAACCGGACAGCTGCCGAATTATTTAGATCATTCATTAATCAATCTTTTTAAGAATGCAAACTCTAAGCTTATCGCTGATTTTTGTCTGGAGATGTACGACAAGATGGGATTGCTTGAAGGTGTGACAGTGATGCGTTCGAGCAGTCCTGATTTTCGCAACAGGGCATGCGCTATCGACGACTATTTTGTCGACATCCTTTACGAAAATGAAATTGTGCGCGCTCGCCATGATGCTGAATCTTTCAAATTGCATGAAGGCGGTTCAGAATATATAAATCTGCCCCTGACAGAGTTTACTGCAGCACAAATTAGCCCCACTAGGGACACACGCTTGCTCTGGATGCAATCAGTGATCCATTGCACGCATTACGTTAGTGGTGCTGGTGAACAGGACTATTTAGATAAAACGCAGGCACCAGAAATTGAATTTGTTACACGTGACGTAGTTGAGCTTTCGGATGAGGCATTTACAGAGGTGTATGCAGAAATTACCTAAAGTAGAGCCCCTCCTGGTGTTTGGCGCGCACCCGGATGATATTGAATTTGGCGCAGGCGCAATCATTGCCCGCGAGACTCGGGCTGGACGTAAAACCCATTTCGTTGTCACATCCGCTGGAGAAGCCGCAAGCAGTGGCACGGCTCGAGAGCGTATTGCTGAGGCGAAAGCGGCTGCCGAAATTCTTGGAGCGACAATAGAATTTATCGAATTGGATGGTGATTCGCATCTGGAGATTCGTGTTTCTCATGCTTTGAAATTAGCGCAAATCATCCGACGAATGCGACCAGCTACTGTGTTGACTACAAGCGTTGTCGCCAATCAACATCCGGATCACTCACGACTTGGACAACTTGTGCGTGATGCTGCGAGATTGGCTCGCTATGGTGGTCTTTCTGACTTGCAAAAGACTAAACCACACGCTATTGAGCAATTGTTTTTCTATGCCGTCACCCCTGATGGTGAGCCGTCGGATATCCCTCCTTTTCTCATAGATGTTTCACATCCTGAAGTGATGGCTCTCTGGAGCGGCGCAATGCACGCTCACAAATCGCAGGCCGCCACCCGTAATTATGCTGAATTGCAATTGACTCGGGCACGTTTGCTTGGAGCGCGCGTCGGTGTGGAGTATGCGATGGCCTTGTATTCCAACGAAGCATTACTTTTCGATTCTCTATCGCAACTAGGACGCGGGGCTCGAAATTTCTAAATAGACGACTTTCAATGAGAGACTGAAAATGGATACAACAAATCAGAGACCGCTCAAAATTGGCATCACCTGCTATCCGTCCGTTGGCGGCAGTGGCATCATCGCGACAACGCTTGGCGTGGAGTTAGCTAAGCGCGGGCACCAGGTTCACTTCATCAGTTATGAACGTCCTTTTCGGCTTCCAGCTGACCAGGAACGGATTTTCTTTCACCCTGTCACTATCAATGATTATGGTCTGTTCAAGTATCCAGATTACACTTTACCTTTATCGGTAAAAATGGCAGAGATCAGCTGCCAGTACGAGCTTGATGTTTTGCATGTGCACTATGCCGTGCCCCATGCCACAGCTGCTATTCTTTCGCGCTGCATGCTGCCTCCGCACAAGCAACCGAAAATTATCACGACCTTGCATGGTACAGACACAACACTGCTTGGCAAAGATCCTGGATACGGACCGGCAATCGTCCACGCCCTGACTCAGTCTGATGCCGTGACAACGGTTTCTGAATATCTAAAAATCGAGAGTCGCAAGGTGCTTGGGTTTAAGGGACCAATTTCAGTCATTCATAATTTCTTTGAACCTCATCCTGTTCAACAAAGTCGCGAGGAAGTTCGCAATGAACTCGGTATGGGCGACGAAATAATGCTTTTGCATTCATCAAATTTGCGCCCGATGAAACGTATCGATTTGCTTCTCGAAACTGCTGCCCGCATTAGGACGCGTCAAGCGTTCAAATTAGTTATTCTTGCAGGTGGAAATTTTGCGCCGTTCATGGATGATGTCCGCAGGCTGGGGCTTGAAGATACAGTCATTGTGCGTGAAAATATTCTGGAGATAGAAAATTATCTTGGAGCTGCCGATATCGGGCTAATTACTTCAGAGAGTGAGAGCTTCTGCCTAAGCATTCTCGAAGCAATGTCTTTTGCCTGTCCAAGCGTCGCCACCGCCGTTGGTGGCATACCTGAAGTTGTCGACAACGAAAAATCTGGATTACTCGTGCCGTTTGGCAGCGCCGATGCTCTAGCTAGAGCTGTCGAGAGATTGATCGAAGACAAGGATTTGCGAGCACGACTGGGAGTCGAGGCAAAATTACAAGCCGAGAAGAGATTTTCGGCTGACGCAATTGTGCATCAATACGAAGAACTCTATCAGCGAATCAGTCAGAAGACTAATTGTTCAAGTATTCGCTAAGTCGGTGCTCGACAATTGTGCGCGTTCAACCGGAAGAGGTATGTTTTGCCTCACTACCTGAGTTTGAAATCGCCGGCGTAAATTACCTCAGTAGCTGGATTTTATTGCCCAAATAAAACAATTACGATGTTCCAGTCGAGTCGGAGCTGCCGAAGCAACAGACGACAATGGAGCATCTCAACAATGAAACATCGCGCATTTCTCACGAATCCACTGACATTTGTGTCACAGGCTTCGCCCGAGACTCTCTTTCCAGCTCAGCCAGAGTTCGACTCTCCGGCGCCGATGCCACTCTCTCAAATTCTCTATCGAATTCACACAGCTCCAGCAGATCTTTTTGAAGTGTTCAATGATCCGGCTGAGATTGCCGCGGGCACCTTTCATATTCAAGGCACTATCGATCAGACTATCAATTTGTGTCGCGATGAATTGAACAAAGCGAATTACGACGTGATGCAGCTGGGCAGACATAAATTGCTTGGCTACAAATTGGAAAATCGAAGCTGGTCTGCCCCCAGTCAGGGCTTGCAGATTGAATTATTAGTGGAACAGTCTGAAACAAAAGGAACAATTGTCACCTACAGTCTGTCCGAAAGCTGAGATGGCCGTCAGATTATCGTGAAATTGTGGTGAAATTGTGAGGTAGGAAAATGGCTGCAACAAGAGAACTCGAGTTGCCGGTTCTGGAGGCGTCAGATGAAGGCGGACGTCTTACTTCCTGGAGCACCAGCAAGAATATCGGTATTCTGATACTGACACTGGTGGTACTAGCAATAGTATCGAGCATCTGTATACGTTATTCGCTTACGCCATAGCACATTCAGTCAATCGAGATAAAAATGGAATCGCTTCGACAAATAATCAGTTCCATGCCAGTTAGAATTGACTCCACTCAAGATTCAATTGCAGTACGTGAGTGGTGGAAAGATGCTGAAATTGTAATTAGACAGGTAGATCAGGCTTTAGCCGACAAGTACATGTTTTTGGCGGACGCCACCTATCCAGTGAGCCCATTTTCCAATCCGGTCATAACTGAAGAAGAAAAAGCGGAAGTCATAGCTCAAAATTCGACAGAAGCAAAAATGCTCGATGACTTTGAGAGCGAAAAGAGAGTTTACCAGCAGGAGACCGCTAAAAATCTTCACGTTCTTAGGGGTGAACTGCAAAGGGTTTTGACGACTAAAAAATAGTCTGATTTGCGGCGTTTCTTTTAAATTGGGTTAATTCGTTTCGCTTTTCGTGGGAGGAATACGAAGAAGAGCTGGATTTGAAGGCGTTTTGGGTTGTATAAAGAGTAGATAGTCACAAACGTGTCACGCTCTTTTGTTAACTTCAAAACTATAGAATCCTAGTCTGATAGAGTGTCTTCAATGAGCGACCAACCACAATTCGAGGCCTTAGCCAAACCGGCAGCGTTAACATCAACTGCTCAGTCGCCATTTTCTGCCGCTAATCATCCGTTTTCGTCTCCGATTACTGGCGACGCCGCAGCGCTCAAACCAATTGCTCAGACTAGCGATGTAGTTGCTCCAGCCTGGAGCGGTACATCGCACCCGCTAGCGCCAATTGGCAGAGCTAATGATGCTCCAGTTATGGCCAGCGCCTCTGCTGCTGATTCACAGATGGCGGACATTTTGCCTCCCGTGACCATTGGCTCGAGTAGCGAAGCGAATTCCATTCCGAATCCATTTGCTCAGGCCGTCGATAACGGTGCGCCAGTTCGCTTTAGCTCTGCTGACGAAAACGCTGCAGCCAGTCGGCAGCCAGATTTTTTCTTGAACACCGACGGTCAAATGGTGGCTAATCCTAATGCGACGCCAAGCAGTGATGGCAGCATCAATGTTCAAATTCAAAGCCAGGATCCACAAGGCAACAAGAGTTTGCGCGACGCTATTCAACATGAATCAGATAATCAAAAACAAGCGGCTCAAGAAATGATTCGTCTTTACCAGAAGGCTCATCCTGGAAAACCAGCACCTTCGTGGATGACCGACCTCGCGAACGCCAAACCTAATCTGCCAGATTTTGTACCCTTCCAGCCAGCTCCTAATGCTCCTGTTGCTCCTGCTCCAGAAAACGGTTTCGTTGATCGCGGTGTGAGCAGTCATGGTCATGGCGCTGGTGGTGGTTTTGAGGGTAATGGTGGCTTCGACGGTGGCGGACACTTTAGAGGTAATGGTGGCTCAGGCGATGGCATGATTTCAACCGGTCGAGGCGATGGTCCAATTCAACCTGGCGAACAAGTCCAGGCCAAACAGCTGTTCGACTATTTCAAAGACCATGGATTCACTGAAGCCCAAGCATCAGGTATTCTTGGCAATATCCAGACAGAGTCATCATTCCGCACCGACGCTCATAATCGTGCCGAAGGCGCAATTGGTTTCTGTCAGTGGGAAGGAAGCCGTCGAACCGATCTAGAAAACTTCGCGCGCGCAGAAGGCAAGCCGGTTACGGATTGGCATGTGCAAGCTGATTTTGTTATGCACGAATTGAATGGCAAAGAGCACGGCGCTATGGTCGCTCTCAAACAGGCAGAGACTCCACAAGAAGCTGCTCGTGTATTCCAATCGCAATATGAAAGAAGCGCATCGCTGGGTGGTCGTGCAGTCAATGCAGATCATGTATACGCGCAACTGCATAACTCGAGCCCTTCTAGCGTACCAACGGCCTAGGGCTATTGAAAGCCTGCATTGCTTAAATCCCGCTTTTTGTCGTAAAATCAAGACGAGGTTCGACTCCTCGTTGGCGGACAGCTTGTGAATTTCTAACCGTAGGGCGGAAAGTCTCACGATAAGCAACTTCGCTTACTTATTGGTTCAAGTTCCACGGATTTTCGCAGTCGCAGGGGCAACCCAGCAGGTTGTTTGCTTTGCGAATCTGAAAACGAAACGAAAGTTTCCAGCAGATCTCCCGCAAACAGTTTGAGCGACTGCGAATTTCCTTTTAATCGAGGATGTTTCGATGCAAGCTTTAATACTGCTGTTGTTGATCGCCCTGATTATTTTTGGATTGAACAGGTTATGGAAAAAGTTGATCAGGCTAGAAACTGTTTATGAGTATCAAGTTGGCCTTCTATACAAAGATGGTAAGTTGGTCAAAACATTGACAGCTGGACGTCATTTGATTTTCCCGCCTCGTCAGAATTTGCGCTTATTTGACACGCGAAAGTTGACTCTTTCTGTGAGCAATCAGGAGATTCTTTGCATTGATAATTTATCGCTGAAACTTTCAGCGACAATCGTTTATAGAATCGATAATGCAAGTCTTGTGACAAATTCTAGTAGCAACTATATTGACCTGCTACATCTTGATATTCAAATGATTTTACGAGACCTGATCACTCCACTTAAGCTTGAAGAAGTCTTGCGTAAGCGCAATGAGCTGACTAGCGAATTCACTACCAAGATGCAAAAGGAAGCCGAGAGATTGGGAATTGTCGTCGAGAAAGGCACCATACGCGATATCGTTTTTCCGCCCGAGATCAAGCGAATCTATTCATTGGTCGCTCAAGCTGAAAAAGAGGGGCAGGCGTCTCTGGCTAAAGCGCGCGGCGAGATGGCCGCATTGCGCTCGTTGGCGAATGCCTCACGTTTGCTGGACGATCATCCGTCACTGCTTGCTTTGCGAACGCTTCAACAATTAGGAGAAACTGGCGGTCGCTCTGGCAATGGTCAAACCATTGTTCTTGCAATTCCTGGTCTTACACCTTCTATTAACTCTCAGCAGCTGGTGCCCGCGCAGAGCAAAGCTGAAGGGAAAAATTTATAAATGTGCAAGAATTCTCCGAGTCGAATTCGCAAGACCAATTCGCGAGGGATAGCAGTTGCTCTTGTTCTAGCCGTATTTTCTCAGTTGCCTGAATCAGTTGGGGCACAAGTAGGAGAGCCACAGAAACGTAGTCTACTGTTTCAACGAGATGCACAGCAAGACTTCATTTCTATCGCCGGGCTTAAAGTGGCGGTCTGGCAACCACAGGCTCTCAAGCAACCGGCGCCGCTGGTCATTTTTTCGCACGGCTTTCATGGACGCAACACGCAATCGAGCTTTTTGATGACGGCAATGGCAAAAGCTGGTTATCTAGTCATGGCACCAGATCACGACGACGCAAACACTCTAGGCAAGCCAGCAGCGATGCGCTCGGAAGTTGCTTTTAAACAAGCTGACTGCTGGAGCGAAACGACATACAAGAAACGCGGTCAAGATATTGAGAATCTTCTTGCTGCGTTGCATAAAGACCCGAACTGGAGCAAGCGTATCGACTGGCCTAAAGTCGCTCTGTGTGGACATTCTCTGGGTGGTTACACGGTGTTAGGGCTAGCTGGCGCGTGGTCATCCTGGAAAATTCCAGAAGTTAAAGCAGTACTTGCACTTTCTCCGTACTGCGAGCCATTTATTGCTCATGACACTTTCGGTGGTATCAAAATTCCTGTGATGTATCAAGGTGGCACACGTGATTTTGGTATTACTCCATCCGTAAAGCGACGCGATGGTGCTTTTGCCAAAACGGGTTCACCATCTTATTTTGTTGAATTTGAGAAGATGGGGCATCTGGGCTGGACTGGGTTCAATCAAAATGCCAACCAACAAGATCTAATTGATTTTTACTCAATAGCTTTCCTCGATAAATATCTAAAAGGCGACAAAAGTATTAGTCTTGACGACAAACGACAAGGAGTAGCCGAGTTAACTTGCAAATGAGTTAATCGCATCGAAAACGCTATGATGCTTGTTAAAACAAAACTTGGTCCAAGCTCTATTCACGGCATCGGTTTGTTTGCCGATCAGTTTATCGCCGCCGGAACTGCAACCTGGCGTTTTATTCCAGGCTTCGACATTCAAAAAAACGCGACAGAAATTGAAGTGTTGTCTTTGCCAGCGCGAGAGTGGTTCAAGCAATATGCTTACCTTGACTTTCATGTCAATGTCTTTGTGCTTTGTGCTGATGATGCTCGATTTATGAATCACAGTAACAATCCTAATGTGCGACCGGACTACGAGCAAGACCCGTTTGGTCTGGACATTGCCGCCTGCGATATTCAAATTGGTGAAGAACTGACGACGAATTACACTTTGTTCGAAAAAGAAGACGTATCATTCAAGTGAATGTTTGCAGCAATGTTTGAAAAAGTAGAAAAAGTAGAAAAAGTAGAAAAAGTAGAAAAGGTAGAAATAATGCGCTCAAAATCAGTAGTTGAAAAATTAGCGATAGTGTTGCTCATTACGTTGTTTGCCTGTTTCTTTATGCAAAAGGCTGCTTTTGCAGACGCAGATAAGTCGCAAAAAAGACCATTGATAGGCATTAATGTGGACGTCAATGAAACTCCTAAAGAAGCCACAGTGCCCATTTATTATTTCGAAGCAATCGAGAAAAGCGGGGGCATTCCTGTTTTATTACCGCCTATGAAAGCGAGCACACTGGACCTGGTACTCAAAAGATTGGATGGCTTGCTTTTGATAGGAGGCGCTGATTATCCGCCCGAAAGCTATGGTGCCAAAACTGAGGGCAAGACAAAAATTATGTCGTCTTCGCGCTCTAACTTTGATTTAAATTTAGTCAAAGCCGCTTTAAAAGTTCCAGACCTGCCAATACTAGGAATTTGCGCTGGTTGTCAGCTCCTCAACATTACAGAAGGAGGCAGTCTGGTGCAAGATATTCCATCGAAGTTTCCGCAATCAAAAGTGATTCACGGTGGTCCCTACGATGCTTCAACTGGCCCTCGTATGCATGAGGTGTCATTTTCTAAAGATTCGCTGCTGGACAAGCTTTATAGCAAGAAAGCACTTTCGGTGCCAACATCTCATCATCAATGTCTGGACAACGTAGGTTCTGGTATGAAAGTTGTGGCTCGAACCAATGATGGATTACCAGAGGCAATTGAAAAGGACGGAGCAAGATTTATTGTTGGCGTGCAGTGGCATCCAGAGCGCGACTTTAACAACAATAAAGCGCTTTTCGCTGAATTTATTCGAAATGCCCAGAATTTTCCTGAACATTGAAAACTTCAAAAGATCATTAGTTCATGCTAGGCGAATTGCAAGGTGCTCCGACTGGCTTTAAAATTCATATTCGCCAATTGAAAATATCTGGTGGCGCTGGTTTTATTATAGCTATCAGTGGCGAGATCTTGACTATGCCGGGGCTTTCCAAAACGCCTGCGGTATTCAAAATGAATCTAAATCAAAATGGGCGAATCGCTCACTTTTATTGAACTGGCTATTTGCAGCGATCTAGCGAAAGACTTCGCCAGGGAACGAGTAACTGCCTTTCAAGTTGGCTATCGGTGATTGCTTATTTTGTGATTTTATCAACGCGAATTGATAATTTCCTTGAAGCATGTCTCCGTTTTTTGTTGGTGTTTTGAGGGAAATCTGTATTGTCTGCTCGAGCGAATTATCCGTTAGGGGCAGTGTGAACGAATCTACGAATTGAGCCTGAGGAGGAAGTTTGCGACGATAAAAGTCTTGCTCATGGGCAAGGGAGACTTTGCTGGACGAGGCACTGACGGAGACGGTGCTATCGAGAATTTGTTCTTTCTTTGTGACCCACAACATTTGAATTAACAGACCGTTGTTGGTCCACCTTGACCACAGCGATTTCAGCTTTAATCGATCGCCAAAATCAATATTCAATTCATTGTCCACATTACCCGATACAAATAAGGGCACACTCTCGGGTTGTCTGTCATAGAGGTGGCGCTCAGCGATTTCGTCAATCACAATATCGGGCTTTCGGTCAAATATGACTTTAGGCGAAAGCGTGTGGACGGGATGATATTCGGAGAAAGAAAATTTCTCCGCCAGGTATGGCTGTAGATAGGCCATGAATGAATCATGTTGGACAAAGGCGCGAGGGAGGTATTGCGCTGAAGAAAAGGCGCGCGGTGTCTCAATCACCTCTGAATCCGATTCGTGTACTGCCGGAAGGTCAATTTTTAATTCTTGGACATTGCCACTGCCAGCGATACCTTTTTTAATTTGCACAGTCGGACTTTTTTTGTCTAGTAGAATGTTCTGCAGAGTCAAGGCGATGGCCAGATCGCCTACGTGCTCTGCATTCTCTAAATAAAATTCGGATAGAGAAAGTGGTTTGACCTGATCAAAGTCTTTCTCGATTAATGAAAAAAGAGCCTGGGCGATTTGAAATGCACCATAGAAATTCCAGTGACTGTCGTTAGAGAAGTACAACCATTTGCCTACTCGTTTGCTTTCGCTTAAAAGCCCGGCTGCGTTGACAAAATCCACATGGCCTGTACGAAGCGCTGATTGAAGCTGTTCGAGCCTGCTGTAGCCCGGGCGGCGACTCCAACCTTGGGGCATAAACTCTGGATAAATAGTTCCTTTTTCAGGCGCGATAATCATCACATATTTGATGTTCTTGCTGGCTAAAATATCGCGGCGGGCTTGATACATCGCTTGCCAGCTGGCTAACTGGTCATCTTCAAATCTATTGAGATTTTGTTGAGCGCTCGGCAGCATTCCGTTTGTGTAAATAAGCCAGTCTTTGTTACCGAAAGCGCAGAAGTGCCGACCAGAAGCATGAAAAATTCGATAATCGAGCATGTTCTCAAAGGAGGTTAATGGCAGTCTGATCGGGAAGTGATCGTTGTAGAAGCTCTCGAATTGTGGAGCAAACCTATAAATGTGCTCGGCGTTTTGATCAACTACTGGAAACTGCGCCAGTTTCCTCTTCTCTTGCTGTGAATATTGAGGAACCGGATGGAAAGAAATGCTCAAACCAATTAACGCCACGACGAAAATGGTGGCAAGAAAAAGGTTAGTAACGACTAAATTCTCAATTCTGGACATTTCTGTCTTCGAATCTAGTGCGACATTTGTGGAATGCTTTTTCGTGAGCAAGGTTTTTTACCAGCCGGGCGTACCTGGCACTCCTTTGAGACATTGCCTGAAAGCGCGAAGTTGATCTTACGATGCATTCCACAACTGATAAAGCCCTGGAGCATAGCTCAGGGCACGTCTTAATAGTGTTTTTGCTCATAAAAAGAATGCTGTCTGGCTCCTGAGCGAAAGTGATGGATCATTAATTTCGCGTGCGAAACCCGTAAATTCCCCAGTGACTGCAGTCTGCGCCTGTATTAGTTTGCAAATGGTCATGAGTCACCGATAACAAATCTGCATGAGCCAAACCGAGCAGATAAAACCAGCAGCGATCGAGCAATCAGCAAACGTTGATAAAAATGTTCAGCGTCTTAGTTCTGCTCACCTCATTGTTGACTTTGCTAAATCGGCTGTTCAGACTGGTTTAATTTCACCCTTGTGGAATGGTGCCGCAGGGGCAATTGTTTTTGGGCATTTACCAAAGGTTTCAATTGTCGACAGCGAAAGTGCACGAACCAGCCCTGCCGAGGCGATGGCGCAGACTTTAGGGGCCGCTGCAGGCCTTGCCGCAGACGCTGTTATTTTGTCGAAAGTGCATGCTCTGTTTTTTCGTGGAGCGGCTACCGAGGCTGTTGCCCATTTTCGTTATGGCGGGCAGAAATCATTTTCTCCCTCATTGCTATCTGAGTCTCTTTCTTCAAACCACTCCCTTTCACTTTTAGCTAAAGATTCGGAAGCACTGGCAGGCGAAGCGCCCGCTGAAAAAATGGGCGATCCGTTTGCGGTTCAAGGTACTTCTCTTGCTCGAATTCAAAGGCATATTGCTAACGAGGCACGGCCTGCCGCGAAATACATCGCTCGCGTAATCAGCGAAAATGATGTGACGATGATTGGTGAATTTCACAACAGGAGAGGTCCAAGTCCCCACCGACTACTAGGCGTGGAAGCCCTGAGCGAACTGCCACCTGGGTCGACTTTAGCCGTTGAATTTCCGGCTTCGTTTAAACCAATTTTTGACGAATTTAATGCTGCCGAGCCCGGCACCGATTTTAATCTTTCCTCGCCGCTGGTGAAATCATTGAGCCAGCAAAGAGCGCTTAAATTTTTGCAGGTACTGCCGCACGACAATCCGGAAATACTGGATTTGTGGAAGTCGGTGCGAGATAGAGGCTCGCGCGTAGTACCGATTGATGCTGATTTTGATACTTATGGTGGGCATTATGCATCGAGCACTCGCGAGCGCACACTTTCTGAGCAGCTAATCGCGCTTCACCGCGAAGACGTAAGTAAACCGGTGGTCGCCTGGTCAGGAAATTTTCACGGTGCTCGAGCAAACTTGCGCGATTTTGAAAGTTTCGCTAAGCAATTGGCTCAGGCTCCGGAATTTGCTAGTGGTCGCAGTAAATTGTCGACAATATACTCTCAGATCGCAGAAAGCGAAACAAAATCACAGCCACTGTATGCGGTGGCAAATAGGCTAAATGAACCGCTCGCTTTTCCAACCTTTCGTTCTAAGCCCGAGGCAGAACAACCGTTTGCAAGCGTGGGCATTCTTCCGCCGGGCGAAGCCAGAACAACTGGAATGAACGTCAAGCTAGGCGATTACGATCATGTTGTGATGTATCCGCCAGCGACGGCAGAACAGACACGAGCGTTTTTTAGAAAACAATTTGACAACTCGGATTTGGTAGAGGATCGGTTTAGACATTGGAAATGACCTGCTGTTCGGTCGCTATTCTTGCGTCTTATTTCGAATGTTATCAATTAACAGTGAGCTAACAAAGCTGCTCACTTTCTCCACATTTAATTGCCACAATTCACAACATCAACTCGCACTGGAGAGCGTTATATGAATAAACGTTTGATTGAATCCTCAGCAATACTAGTATTGTTTGCTGCGATGACACCACTTGCTTCTTATGCTGGATTTTTCGGCGACCACCCGCATTATCTGCATGCTCTTTCGGATATGAAATATGCACGCAATTTGATTCAGCGTCCAGACGACCCAAATGTCATGGCTGATGAGCGTCGAGCAGTCGAAGAATTGAACGCAGCGATTAATGATATATCGACTGCAGCTCGCGAAGACTGGAAGCCAATTAACGATCATCCTCCAGTTGACGCTAATTTAGATCGTCCAGGTCGATTGCATGAAGCCATCAATGTTTTAAACAAAGCGCAGCAAGATCTTAGTCAGGAAGAAGATGATAGGAACGCTCGTAGTCTAAGAAATCAGGCACTCAGACATCTGGCTGTGGCACGTAATTTTGTACGCAAAGCTGTTGGCGATAAAGAGTTTGATCGCAATCTGTAATTCGCTATTAAGTAGCGGTCGCTAAGGGGCAATGGTGTCAAGATATTTGATGCGGTCGGCTAGCTTGATCAAATCCACGCCAAATGACGTGTGGGTTGGATCATCTAGCCGATTGCGCATCAAATCCAGAGCGTAATTTTCTCGTTCGAGGTATAGAGCAAATATTTGCCTTCCTCTTAGATATTGTTTCTGCGCCAGTTCCACTTGACCAGACTGCATCAACATGTCGCCCAAGCTGTTCGTACATTCGAGCAAAACGACATAGTTTGGATTGTCTGCTGATTGCATAATTTCAATTGCGTTTTGAAAATATAATTTGGCTTCTTCATAAGAGTGCTGTTGCGTACGTATTTCACCCAATATGTATTGACAGAACGCTGTTGCTTCAGCAACTTCTTTCAATCTAGTGGCAAGTTCCATCACTATTTCAATTGAGTCTTCGGCTGCTTGAAATTCATTTTTTGAAAGCAATATTCTGGTCTTGAGCATTTGTAGGCGAAGCGCTGCCGATGATTTAGTGTCGTGACGATTGAGTTTGAGTGCTTCGGTCAGAATTTTTTCTGACTCGGCAAAACGTTTACCGCGAATCAGACAATAAGCGTAGTTATTTAGTAAGAGTACTCGGGCATTTCTTGCACGGGTGCCTTCAAGTAAGTCAAAAAAGATCTTTTCCGCTTCGGCGAATTTGTTTTGCTGCAAATAAGCTACAGCGAGCGCATTCGCCACAAAAAAGTTGGATGGAGTGCCACTGAATTCTTTTCGTTGTCTCTCAGTTGCCCCCCAGTAGTAGCGAATCAACGCTTCTAGTTCTGCGAAACGTCCTTCCATCAATAGCAGTTGCAGTTGGATCACCAAAGTCTTTCGATATTGAAAATATGTGAGCGGATACCACATCGTATTGATCCGCATAGTATTCGGTAACAAAACCGCTACCTGGTCATATCTGCGACTGGAGAAGGCGCGCGCCACGGTCAATGTTTTGCTGCCAGCAATCGATACCATAATCAATGCCGCTAAAAGTAGTGGGATTTGAAATAAGGATGCGAAGACCGGAGTAAGGCTCATGCCGACGAGAACTGAGAGAGCAAAAACTATAATGAAACGTCTTTTGCGAAATGCTGAGAATTCGATTTGTCCACGTTTTGATAGTCGAGCTGCCAGTTCATCGTCGACCAAGTCCGGGACGCTAGGCATTAGCTTGGAGTCCAAAGTGGCTTCGAGGATGTGGGGTTCTTGGGGACTCAGTCTATCAGTCATGGATTGTGAGCAGTCGCCACGGTGTCACGAAGATGTCAATTATTAAAGTCAGTATAGTGCAGGCAGGAGACGATACGGGGTTGGATGAATGACTAAGTTCGAAGCAGCTCTAAATAAAGGTGATCAGGGCGCCGCTCACTCTAACGGCGACTCGGCGGCAGCACCACCTTTCAATCAAGCTGACAATCACAATCTGATAAACAACCGCCCGAAGGACACATTGCCAGTCTTTGGCAACCTGCAGTTTGTCGACTCCACAAAAGACCTGCATCCTCAAGGTGCCCTTTCGCCTGAAGGACCGCCAGCAAAACTTTTTGACGGTCTAGGACCAAATCAGCAGCGCGACATAAATAATGTGATCTATGCAAGGACCGAAGACGCGGACGGCACTCAAAGGCGCGTAGTTAGAGACCTGAACAAGGATACTCGCATCGAGGATGTTGCTCATCCCGACCAGACAACTGAGCTAATCAAGTCTTCCAAAGGATTTCGCGAAAGCAAGTCGTTTGATGCAAACGGTGGACTTCGCTCAGACACTATCAATGCCGATAAATTCAAAGAAGGCAAAGAAGATAAATTCGACCTGTCGGTAACTGCAAAGTATGATGAGCACGGTAATGTTGAGGAAAACAATAGCCGCTGGCGAGACGCAGCCGGTACCTGGCACGAAGATAATTTCATGAAAATGAGCGATGGCGGCTCTTATCACGTAGTTATGGACGGAAATGTGACTACCAAAAAAATGGTAAACGCTGATGGCAGCTGGACACAAGACGTCCAGACCAGAGATGTCGAGCAAATTGATCCGGCAACCGGCAGGCATTACAAGACTATGACCAATGACTACACAAGTTCGCCAAAGCCAGAAAAAACGGTTGCGCCTCAGTGAATTGCGCGCAAAATTAGTTACATACGCGACATTTTCGCTTGCGGCGGCGATTTAAGGGAAGGTTATATGAGTGTGGCAGTATAGTAGGGTAGCGTTGAGCTGGTTCTAGAGTTCGTTTTTCGGAGTGATTTGCGCATGGTTGAAACAAACAAAGGCCTCGAAAGAAATAGCGATCAGCCCGCTGCTACAGTAGTTGGGCCGCCGCTGGAGCTTCATCCACAGACGCCGGCGGGTAAGGCGCAAGCGGCTAAAGACCTGGCGAAAAGTGATGACAAAATGGTGAAAGCCAATGTGCTACCGCCTCTGCCTGATTTTCCTAGACCGGAAAGTTTGAACAACGTAGAATCAATAAAAACGCTAGACGCCAACCAACGGCTTCTTTCGGACACAGTGACGCTCGCAAGCGCTCCTAGCGGTTCGAAAGATCTCAGGCAGGTCACACAATATGACCAGTCAGGAGGCATTACTGAGCGAGAAACCAGCTGGAAAGACGCTCATGGTAAAAAGCATGATGTTATTGATCAAAATGGCGTCTCAACTAATACCATCAAGGACGGTGTCAGCACCGAGAAGTTGATTACGCGCGCTGATGGTAGTTGGGAGCATGACACTATAATTCGTGGCAAAGAAACTATCACCAAAGTCGGCAAAGACCACTCAGTATCTCTCACCGATAAGAACCTGTTGGCGGGCAAAAGCCATGAAACGGTTACTCATGCCAATGGATTTACCGAAGACAATGTGGTTGACACAAGGGCGGGCTACAAAGACCTGAAGACCAGAGATTCCACAGGACTTCTGCGTTTCGAACACATAGATGCCGCCCAGACGGCCGATGGCAGAACTGACTATCACCTGAACAAAAGATACGATCACCTCGGTGGTGTGATGTCTGACGACAGTCACTGGAAAGATAAAGATGGTGTCTATCATGAAGACAACTTGATAAACTTTGCCGATCGCTCAAGTATCCATGATGTAACCACGGGTGACACGACTGACGAGACCGACACAAGACCTGATGGTAAGTCGAAGACTTTTAAGCTCAAGCCTGACGGCACGAGTGTGGATTCAACTACTGGACTTAAACGCAGACCGGATGCGCTTGACCAACCTGATCGCTAACGAGCTCGATTGGGCGGTCACGATTGGGGAACGCCGAATTCTTTTTCTATGAGAGCGGCCTTTTGTGGGTTATTCAGTTTTTTCAGCAGGGCTGCATATTTTAGTGCGACCTGGCTCTGCAATGATGCGTCAGTTGCATTTTTTGATGAGCGAAATAACTTGATCGCATCTTCATAAGAGGACAAGGCCCTGCCTAATTCTTGATTCGCCTCGTACTTTTTCGCGGCATCGAATAATTCAGTGGCGCTTAGGACGACTGCTGCTTTGGCAGCGCCGGCGCTGGCGTTCTTTCTCTCAAGCGTAGCTGGAATGAGGACGTCAGGAATGGGCGAGCCCTCTTGCATTAATGGATCTACTACCGGAGTAGAAATAGGGTCGGATGGCGTGAGCAGTTCATTTGGCGCAGTCGAGTTGGTACGCGTTCCGGCAGTGGCTTCGGCACCGCCAGTAGTGCTGCCATCATGAGTACTTAAGTCAGCAGGAAATTTGATGTCGAAATCCTGAGCGACCGCAAAACTGCTATTCATAACAAGGACAAAAAGCACTGACTTAAGGTAGTGCCTTTTCAGCAAAAGGCTAGTTGTGATCAACCGTGTGCGGGTTGAAGTTGCGCTCTTCGTCGATTTCATAGAGCATATTTTAGCTTGATAGATCCTCTTGATTATTGTTCTGGTTTTGAAATAGTCAATATTCGCGACAGACAAAGCCAGTTTGTACTTTCACTCAAAAAATCAATATTATTCTAATTCTAAGGGGCGAGCAATTTGAAGGTCGCCTCTTTGGTATCACGACTGTTACCGCCAACAAAGACCTGGAAGTCACCTGGTTCAGCAACAAAATTGAGGTCGCTGTCATAGAAACGCAAGTCATCAGGCGAGAGGGTAAACGAAACAGTCTTGGACTCGCCGGCTTTGAGAAGTATTTTTTGAAATCCCTTCAGTTCTTTGACGGGTCTGGTCACACTGGCGACCATGTCGCGGATGTATAACTGGACTGTTTCGATGCCATCTGTTTTGCTGGTATTGCTGACAGTGGCACTGACATTGAGCGACTGGTTCGCCTTGATAGTCGGACTGCTTAGTGCGAGATTCGAATAATCGAACTGAGCGTACGACAATCCAAAGCCAAAGGGATAAAGCGGTGTGTTGGAAGCGTCTAGGTACTGAGTTTTGTATTTGCTGTTTTCGACAAACGGTCGACCGGTATTTTTTGAATTGTAGTGAATAGGTATTTGTCCAACGTTGCGTGGAAAAGTCATCGACAGTTTTGCCGATGGATTGGCGTGACCAAAAAGGACGTCAACGGTAGCTGGACCAGCTTGCAATCCACCAAACCAGGTCTCGAGAATGGCATCCATGTTTTGGTCTTCCCACGTTAGAGTGAGCGGACGTCCATTCATCAATACTAGAACGATTGGCTTGCCAGTTTTTTTCAAAGCTTGCAACAGGGCAATTTGATGATCGAAAAGTCCAATCGCTGTACGAGAGGATGCCTCCCCACTCATTGCCGCGGGTTCACCCAAAACAACAACAGCTATATCCGCATTTTTGACAGTTTCAACAGCTTGATCAATCATCTCTTGCGGCGATTTTGCATCCAAAGCAAGAGAGGCACCATCTCTGTTCAATCTGGCTATCAGAGCCTGGTCATCGAGAATGTTGCAGCCTTTTGCGTAAGTGCATTGCTTGGCCAAACCCGCCGTTTCAAGCGCCTGCCATAAGCTCACACAGTCTTGGCTGCGACCGGCACCGCTCCAGCTGCCGAGTTGGTTGCCCTGGTCCTTAATGAAAGGGCCAATGAAAGCAACTTTTTGACTGGCCTTTAGCGGCAAAACATTATTTTCGTTCTTCAATAGCACCATGCTCTTGACCGCTGCTTCTTTGCTCAAGGCGATTTTGTCGCTACTCAGTATTTGAGTTATGGCCCGTTCTTCGTTGCAATATCTAAACGGATCTGCAAATAAGCCAAGCTTGTGCTTCGCTTCAAGAATGCGTCTGCAAGCCTCATCTATTTTTTTTATCGGCACTTGTCCGGACTTCACTAATTCTTCTGCATGATTGGAAAACAGCTCGCCGACCATATCCATTTCGGAACCAGCATTTAAAGCAAGCGCTGTGACTTGCTTTTCATCACCTACTCCGTGGGCGACCATTTCGTTGATAGCAGTGTAATCGGTGGCGACAAAACCCTTGAAGCCCCACTGCTTACGCAAGAGATCGGTCAACAACCATTTGTTGCCACTGGCAGGGATGCCGTCAACTTCGTTAAATGAAGTCATGACCGAGCCGACATTGGCGTCTACTGCGGCTTTGTAGGGAGCAAGATATTCGTTGTACATGCGCTGTCTGCTCATGTCGACTGTATTGTAATCGCGACCGGCTTCAGCTGCGCCATACAAAGCGAAGTGTTTGACGCAAGCAAGAACATTGTCTGTACCCAACATTTTTTCTTTGCCCTGGTAGCCTACGACCATCGCGCGAGCAATTTGACTGCCAAGATATGTATCTTCGCCTGCCCCTTCCATGACGCGTCCCCAGCGTGGATCGCGAGTGATATCGACCATCGGCGAAAATACCCAGTTTAAGCCGTCGGCGCTGGCTTCGGAGGCTGCGGCAATAGCCGTTCTTTGAATCAAATTGAGATCCCACGAAGAAGAGAGAGCAAGAGGGATGGGAAATATCGTCCGGTGACCGTGAATCACGTCGTAGCCGAAAATCATAGGGATTTTCAAACGCGATTTCTCCATCACTCGCTGTTGCAATTGCCGCACAGCTGAAGGACCATACATATTGAACAATCCACCAACTTGACCGTTGTCGATTTTTTCTTCCACGCCTTCGCTGAGCACGGGACCGGTGACATCAGCTCCTACAGAGAGCAAATTCATTTGCCCGATTTTTTCTTTTAGTGTCATCTTCGCCATCAGCTCGGATACAAAGGTGTCCATTTTTTGCTCTCCAGAAGAGTTGCTGGCAATAAGTGGTTGTGAATGTGCTGTTGATGCACGAGGGGCAATTACTGATTCACTCTTTGCAGCCCAGCAGGCAGAAAAAAGACTTGCTGTAAGTTGCAGCGCGAGCAACGACGTGCCAATGAAATACTTCATGTTTAGAAAAAAACCATATAGAGGTGCAAAGAATGTTTGCACAATTGACTGCCTGGATCAATGGCGTCCAGCCCAATTTAAATTGGACTAACCGCTATCCGCTAACGTTGACGCAGGAATGCAGTATCGCTACAGTCGCAGGAACAAAAAATGTGAAGGCGCAAAGAGGCAGGCAGAAAACAAAACCGACTATGATTTTGACAAAGTTCTGGGGAAAGGCAAAACTCAACACCAACCCGATACAATTCCATAGGAACATCGCCCCCAGGAGCCACACTCCAAATGGGTCTCCGAATGCCGTTTGAAAATAGTCAGGCAGAAAACAGGCAGCAATTAAAAAGCACGCCAGCGGAATCACAAATTCAATTATTGGGACACTTCTTGCGAATAGTTTTGAGACGACTGACATGCCTTAACCGTTTGACAAACAGACTGATCTGGTAGTTACTGAAAGTAATACCCTTTTTGGAACATTACTGGCCGGGCATTTAGAATTATTTAGTGAGCAAACGTAGTCTAACAGTTAAGTTCAAAGCGATGCTTTATCAGACGGGACAGTCGCGAGCCCGTCCATATACCGTGGGCGCAGACAGAGGAGAGATCTTACTTGCTGATAAGCAAGGCATTGTCCTCGATGTGCTTCATGCTGAAGATTGGGATTTAAAACTTGATGGCGTCGATGACGATCATTTGATTCTTGAAGACTTATCTAGAGGTCAGCGACTCGTTTGTGACGTCAAGTTCCTGGACGTTCTGCTGGCTAATGTCACTCAGGCATCGCTTTTGGCCAAAGCGAAGAAATTGAAAAAGGAAATCAGAGAAAGGTCGCCTTCTGACGTCTCTGCGACAGCTTTACTTTGTTTGCTAGTGGTCGCTTTTTTAGCGTGGCTCGGTTTCGGATTTCCGCTGTGCATGAATATCTATAAGATTCAGCTGGCTAATCAACCAGCAGTTATCAAAATGGCAGGTTCTGATCGAGAGCAGTATGTGCGCAGTGTCGCCGCCGTGATCGAAAGTCAGTGGAGACCACCACTAAGCGATCAAGACCGCGATGCAGTTCTGAGATTTGACGTCGTCCGCAGCGGAAAAGCCGTTAATATCAGAGTTATGAGGTCATCAGGCGACACCTCATTTGATGACCACGCCAAGTCATCTCTTCGATCTGCTCAATTTAATCCTCTGCCGGAGAATCTGGGGCAGTCCGTGCCGCTGGAATTTACCTTTTCCTTTAAGAAACCGTTGCCTTCTGGTTCTCATTGACAATCGGTAAGTTTGTAATGAGGGCAAAAAAAATCGCTTACTCAGGATTGGACGCAGGCTAAGTAAACCAGACGGTTGTGCCCTTGCCGAACTCGCTGTTCAAGCCTGTTTTGCCACCCATCAGCTGGATGTACTGGTGCGCTATTGAAAGCCCAAGTCCCGTGCCACCAAAAAGTCTAGACGTCGATTCGCTTGCCTGAGTGAATGGTGTAAACAGTTTTTCAATTTGTTTTTCTGGGATGCCTATACCTGTGTCCTGTCCTTTCTCAGCAGCTAGCCAGTAGTGAAACGGCTACTTCATTGGCGATTGAGTTTGTCTTTGGGCGCAATTGCCAGTTCTAATTCGTTGATCGTGATCAGTTCGAAAGCTGGATCGGCGAGAAATCGCACAGGTAGTATGGGATCCAGCAAGGTGGTGCCCACGCCGAGTAATCCGGTGCCGTATTTATTTGTCTTGACACCCATTCTTCTGTAGAGTTCCAGGGCGGCGCCAATGCAAGTCCAGCGATTGTCTGTTACTCGACCCATAAAGGTGCCGAACCAGTCATAGCCACTGGCGTAGAATATTTTGCGCAGGGGCGCTTTTAGCGACTCCGGTAACGGCAGGAAGTCAATACGCTTGGTCACGCGGATGTTCTCTGCGGCAGCCCATTGTTTGTTGGTGAGAATCATTTGTTCTGCCATTTTTGTCGCCTCACTTTCTTGCGTGCTCGACCATGGTTGACGCAAATGCAATGCTACATAATGTCCTTTGTAGGACGGACCGGTTAGCTCCTCGATTGGATGAATAATTGTGCCTTTGGCCATGTATGAACTAAATAGTCCGAGTCCACCGTCTGGCATTTTTAAAACCATCTCGGCATGTCCTACACTTTCGTGCAATTCTTTGGCAATATTACCGCTCGTCAAAATCAAATCACCAGCTTTAAGAACTGAGGCTGGTGGATTTACCCAGGTGTTAAAGGGCACCGGGCCATAGCCTTGCTTTTTAAATTTCTTTTGATTGCGTCTATAGAGAACGTAAATGTAGATCCAACCAGCCATCTCGCCGAGCGCCGCGACATGAAAAATAGGATGGTATGCCTTCGCTTCAATTGCCACCGCACTCAGTATCAAGCCAAGTACAACCGGTAATTGCAACTCGATGCGTGACAATATATCAAAATAGGTCTGCAAAAGATGATCGACTTTGATTCTTGTCATAGCCAGCCAGCAGCCGCTTAAGACAACACAACCGGTTGATAAAAGCCAGTCGTGATGATGTGTGAAAAATCGCCATGTCAAATAAAGGAGAGAAAAATAGCCGACCGTGTTGGCACATTTGACGAAAGAGTAGTAAGCAGGCGAGTAGGTGGGCGAAGTTTGTAGTTCCAAACTCGACTCCGACGGCGAATATGGCATGGGCTCCTTTCCAGTCGATCTCAACAATCGATCGTCTAATGGCGCGCTGTGTAATCGCGTTACGACTTAGGATAACCCACTAAAAGTATAAATGTCTTCTCGATGGAGCTTCTTCGGCGAATTTAATCGCGTTCGCGTCAGATCATTTTGACATCTGTGGGCAATCAGTAATTTGGTACTGCGTAGACAGTGCCTGTCGGGCGATAGTATTCCAGGTGCTGATTCCTAATGTAGAGCATTTCGTTTTCGTGATTAACCGCTTTGGCAGCTTGTTGATTTTGAAAATTCACGCGATTGCTCGCATAAGCATGTTCGAGGAGGTTTAAGGCTTCGATAAGTTATTTGTTTTATAAGATAATTTTTGGCAGTTAGGATTGAAGAAGCTGATTCACTGCGAGGATAGCAGACCGGTTAGTGGACCGCTGCATAAGGTCGGTGCCCAAAATTTTGTGCGACAATACAACGATGAATCAGAGCAAGTCTTTGCACGTCAAATTAGACAAGAAAATTATGGTCCACCTTGTTGCTGTCATAGGCACTGTATTTAGTGCCTGCTTTGGTTCTGGGTCGGACTCTTTTGCTGCTGGTAAAAGTAGTACAGAGCCTGCTTTAACGTCGATTCGAGAATTGATTGATCATCAACAGTTCGCAGAGGCGCTGCCAATTCTAAGTGGATTGATTGGCAGAAACCCTGATGCGACGGAGGCTTATGCATTGCGGGGAGTCTGCTATTTTCGTCAAGAAGAATTTGAGCGCGCGTTGAGGGACTTTCAGGAGTATTTCAAAACCGCAAAGGAGCCTGTGCCGCTCGTTTACCACCGCTTGTATGGACTAGCTCTATGTCAGTTTGAGAAGTTTCCACAAGCGCTCGAGCAATTTAATATAGACATAAAAAGAGAACCAAAGGTTTGGGATTACTGGTTTGATCGAACCCAACTCTACACAGTGACCAAGCACTATGATAAAGCTCTGGCTGACGCGAATGTCATGGTCAGTCTCAAACCTGATAATTATAGGCACGCCCTGCGCGCCAGAATATACGTGGCGATGGGCAATTATCAAAAGGCGCTTGAGGATTGGAACGAAGCAATCAGGCAGGCATCAGACAGGCGTGATTACTATGATATGCGCGCTAATTGCTATGACAAATTAGGGAAAACAGAACTTGCTGCCAAAGATCGAAAGAGGCGAGACGCCGGTCTTGACTGATTTTCAAAAACTGGAATTCAAAAACTGGAATTCAAGGACCGCACTTTTCAAATTGGCTGCTCTTTAACCGTAACACTTCGTGTTTTGAAGGCAATGGTGCTGCGTCTGTGTCTGAGTGTCTGAGCCAATCGAGAACAACTTCGTTGTTTTGAATACTTAGTTTCTTCACACTGGCTCTATCTTCTAAAGAGTAAATGCCGGTGCAACAGACCTTACCTTTACGCAAACGAAAAAGAGCCAGTTCTTCAAACCAGCCTGAACCGCCGGTGTTCCAGTCGACAAAAACCACTGCTGACGCTTCACCGTCAAGCTTGCCCTGAGCAAATAATTCATCACTGACAGCCCCTTTTTCGTCGTCGTTTTTGAATGTCCCCTGGTGGACACTAACGACATGATTTGGTCCTTCGCCCAAATTGAAGACAACGCAATCACTATTGCGAATCGCTTGTTTGCTTAAACTATTTGTTTTTGCTGTTTCCGCAGACCGGGCTTGATCGCAAACTGCCATATTGCAGCTACAAGTAAGCAAAAAGAGGATCATCGTTTGTAAAACACATTGACACAAGTTTTTTAGAGCCACAGCCTTTTCACCTCACTAGTACTATCTTTCCGCGCGCTCGATGCGTTTCGCTGTATTTATGTGCGTCTGTTACTTCATCGAAAGAAAAGAACTTGTCGACAATTGTCTGAATCACTCCTGTCGCCGTCAGTCCGGCAATAGTGTCTAAATCCGAAGAATTCGATTTGACAATGATCAGCCTTGCTCGCTTACCGATTGGTGTCAAAACGGTGTCTTTGAAGATCTCAAAACGCGGCACTGTTGTTATGTAAATACCCCGTGCGGACAAAATATCTTTGACGTCGGCAAAGGAATGATTGCCGAAGACGTCAAATACGACTTCGAATCTTTTGCTCAAGCTTTTTGTAGATGTAGTCCGATAGTCGAGGGCAGTGTTAGCGCCAAGTTCGCGGCAGAAATCCAAATTTGCTGCGCTTGAGAGAGTGGTCACGTCCGCGCCAAAATACTTTGCTAATTGTATAGCGAAAATTCCCACTCCACCAGATGCGCCATTAATCAAAATTTGCTCACCGCTTTTGATGCGGACAAGTTTTGTCAGAGCCTGATAAGAGGTAAGCGCTGCAATGGGTAACGAAGCGCCCTGCTCAAAAGTCAATGAATCAGGTAATATCGCCAGTTCGCTGACATCTACTGCCGCAAATTCGGCATAGGCGCCCCCTGTCCAGGCGCTAATCGAGCCGAAAACTCGGTCGCCTTCTTTAAATTGGCTTTGTTCGTGCCCGCACTCTTGCACAATACCGGCCAGGTCGTACCCCAGGCGCATGGGAAATTTTTTGCCGCTTAGTAGCGCCAGTCGACCTTTGCGAATGTAAGTGTCTTTGGGATTAACACCACTAGCCCTCACTTCTACAAGGACTTGATGGGCGGCCGGTTTAGGGGTGTCGACAAGCCGCTTTACCATCGTCGATGGTGGGCCAAAGTGATCTATCTCTATGACCCACATTTGCGTATTTTCCCCACTTGTAGGGCTGGTTGAACGGCACTATCCTCACATTATGCCACTAGTCTTTGAAGTAGCAAAAATAGCCCTGGAAGAAGCACCGTCCGTGCTAGGACGGGTTGCCGAGCTGCCTTTGATACGCTCATCGAAATGGGCAGAGTTTGTTGCTGATTTGCCCAAAATGAGTGAACGCGACTTGGGACTTCGAGCCAGCCGCGATAATGAGCGCAAAGGACTCGAACATCTCCTTTCTCAAGGTACTTTTCACCCGAGCTTTGGTGTGCGCGATCTGGAAATTCACAACGTCCTGCCAAACGCCGATAGTGCACCGTTTGCCGTCAAGGAAGCACGCAAAACAATTAAGTCTGGCTATTTTGAAGCTGAGCCAACGGGAGCTGTAAAGTTTGCTTTGGTAAGGTCGGCCGGCGATTTCGTGCCAGATCGCTTTAGAAATGAAGTAGGCGCCTATAATTTGCACTATGCGTCGGCTTTTACTAACGACTTTCCTGTAACTGTGGTGCGACCCGATGCAGCTTCTGGTATTGGTAAATCACTTGTTCAGGAGCGTTTTGGTCGCAGCCTCTCGGCTCAACTGCGTGTTCGCGACTGGCGCACATACGGTCAAAGCGAAGCTGATACTGGATATGGTGACTTATTCAGGTCGCATACTTTTAACAATACCTTTGGCTATCAGGATCATGTAAGAGACTTGCTCGAGCAAACAGTGGCCGAGCGAATTACAGTCTTTGGTGATCACGATGGTTATCCCCGCAATGTTGCAGTGAAGGCAAAACCGGGCGAATTGCGGATCGCTAACATAGATCTAGATCATCGCGCCTTCCAAAATGACTATCCTTCAAGACCAGCCATTGAACAATTCAGCGGCGAACCAATATCGGATCCAACGCTTGGGAAGCTCGACCATTTCCTGACAAAATTTACCTCGAAACCAGGCCGAGAATTTATGCAGGAATTGCAATTTGGCAAGAACGAGGTCAGCAATATTTTTTCAAGAACAAGGTCGCTTCTAAAGACTGAACGTTTCCCTGGATAGACGATAATAAAATAATTTGCGCGGCCTGATAAACTAAACGTGTTGGCAGTCTTTTTTTGAGATATTTTGAACAGTAGGCAGAAAGTAATTTCATTGATTGTGGCAGCGTTCTTGGTGCTGATCATGCTTAGCACGGGCGCAGCTTTGGTGCTCAACAAATACATGCCTGCTTCTGCTCTCAAAGAACGCCAGAAAGCAGCACTAAAGCCAGCTACTGCCACCACAGAAGAATCATTATTCAAAGCCGATGAAATTTTGAATAGTGTTAAATCCCAGTTGCTGGTAGTTGGTGCAAATGGATGGGCGCCAAGCGGCATTATTGCTCTAGCTAGCACCGCATCTGGAGCAAAACAAATTGCATCGATGATCAAGAAAAGTGAGGGACAGACACCTTATACTGTCATTTTTCCAGATGATGAACAAGAATATGTAGTTGACGATGAAGATCTCGCTCGTTACAAACAAGCCAAACATCCTTTGTGGCGGAAGATTCTCGGCTGTGCTATCAGTAAGAAATTCCCCAAAGGGCAGGGTGTCTATGGAACAGAAGATGCGTGGCAACCAGCGATTCAGACGATTCTTGAGACCTTAACTGGAAAGAAAATAAAAACTATGCGGATAGGCGAAATGACAGAAACTGACCTTGCGAAAACTCTGCAAGAGGAAATGCGACAGCACCAGCCTGTCCTTTTTTCCACAAAAGGAGTCGGTGAACTAATCGACTTTTCAACCATCTTGAAGCAGAGTACCGCGTATCCTGTTCTGTCTTGTGATGTCGACAAAAATTTGGTCATAGTGCCCCGGAGCGAACTTTTGAAGACAGCGCAAACATCAAACGACCACGAAGAAGGAGAAAACAAAGACCTGGCTCCGGTGCCATTGAAAGAAGTGTGCCAGTTCGGGCGTTTTATTTCGTTTCCTCAACCTTAAATCTCTGGCTGCAGGTTTTTTATCGATGCTCAAGTTTATTAGAAATTTTCATCTCTATTCCGGATTGTTCTTCACGCCAGCGATTGTATTTTTTGCTGTTTCGGGCGCTCTGCAAACATTTGATTTGCACGAAAATAAAGAAGGTGTCTATACCGCTCCAGAATGGATCGCCGCTATTGCAGAAGTGCACAAGAATCAACGTTTACATAACGTTCAGCCGGACAAGCCCCAGCCAACTGAGGTAAAGGAAGTGACGTCTGAAAAGCAGCAAAAAGCGGCTTCGTCACCCATGAAAAAACGGAACAAGCGACCTAAATCATTACTGTTGCAGATTTTCGTTGCACTGATGTCTATTGGTCTGATTTTAAGCGCGCTCACCGGCATCTATATGGCTTTCAAATTTAAGCGCGATAGAAAATTGATTGCTCTGGCAATTATTTCTGGCGTCCTCCTGCCTGTGGCATTTCTAGTCCTGTAAAACCGGGTTCGGCCTGGACCAATATTCTCCACAAATCCTCCCCATAAGATTGATAACCTGGTCGAAGTGGGTACGACCTCGCTAAGTTGAATTAGCTGGGGCGCAAAATAAGACGGCACAGGAATATCAACGTGCATAAAGCAATAGACCGGCTTATTTTCGTGATTAAAAATGCGCTTGCGGAAAATCCTGCGCTTGTGGCTCTTGTCACTTTTAGCCTAAGTGTTTTGTTGATTTCTCTAGTCGGTCTGTTTGTCGATCATAGAAGCCTTAATGGAGAGTTGGTCTGGGCGAAGCCATGCAAATTTAGTACTTCGCTTGCAATTTACGGCGCCACATTAATCTGGTTCGGCCGATATCTGACTACGCACAAGAAGTTTTTCAAAAGAATTTCAATGGCTTCATTGCTTGGCACAATCGTCGAATTGGGTGCGATCATCACTCAAGTAATTCGCGGAACGAGCAGTCACTTTAACACCTCCACAGCTTTCGACCACGCAATTTTCATCACTATCGTTTTGGCTATCATGCCTGTGGCTTTTAGCTTGATTGCTTTATTCGTCATGCTTTTGCGCGAGAAAAACTTGCCTCGAACGATTGGTCTGTCGCTCCAGTGGGGTGTGTTTCTCACGATAATTGGATTGATTCCTGGCTTTTTAATGCTCAACATTCATCCGGTGGCATCGATTAAATTGCCATATCTTGGTTGGAGTGCAAGCAGTGGAGATTTGCGCGTGGCGCATTTTTTAGGAATACATGCTTTGCAGGTTTTGCCTTTTACCGGATTGCTCGTCGAAAGCTTGGGCAAAAGGCTTTCATCGCTGCATAAACACATAATCATTAAAAACGTCGCTCTCATTTATCTTGAATTGATTTGTCTTTTGACGTGGCAGGCATTACGTCTGGAGTCTGTTGCCGGCCCCAGTGCTTTGACCTTGAGAGTAGCCATGCTGGTTGGCACTTTGCAGACTATCCTTATTTGGTACAGCTTGAAGTCTTCCTCAAAAGAGTCGCCCAAAGCCAATTTTATCTTTTTTCAAAAGCCCATTGCTCTGCTCGGCTTTGTTGAGATTCTTTTGAAGAAATAGCGAATGTTTTGTGAGCGGTCTTGCTTTTCATTTAACTTGAGGCAGATGGTGGGACAATGGTCCACTATCTGATCCAAGCAAGTGATCCAGACAGCTGACACATTAAGCATTGAAGGGATATTCAAGTGGAAACGAAACTCAAATCAGTCGCCAACTCAACAGCTTGGACAAATCTGCAAGCCCATTATGAAAAGGTTAAAGGTCTGCAAATGCGTGACCTTTTTGCTCAAGATGGCGAGCGTGGTGAAAAAATGGTGCTGGATGCAGTCGGCATTTACCTTGATTACTCCAAACATGTTGTCACCGACGAAACGCTTAATCTACTTTTGCAACTGGCGAAAGATTGTGGCTTGAAAAAGCATATCGATGCCATGTTTGCCGGTGAAAAAATCAATATCACTGAAAAGCGTGCGGTACTGCATACAGCACTGCGAGCGCCACAAACCGCCTCAATCATGGTCGATGGTGAAAATGTCGTGACAGCTGTGCATGCTGTTCTCGATAAGATGAGCGATTTCTGCGAGCGCGTGCGCAGTGGAGAGTGGAAAGGGTTTTCTGGCAAGCGCATTCGCAATATCGTCAATGTTGGTATCGGCGGCTCTGACCTGGGTCCAGTGATGGCATATGAGGCATTGCGTTCTTATAGTGATCGCAATCTCAATTTTCGTTTTGTTTCAAACGTTGATGGCACGGATTTTGCCGAAGCCACGCGCGACCTGGACGCAGCGGAAACGCTTTTCGTGATTTCGTCCAAGACATTTATTACGCTCGAGACGATGACAAATGCTCACTCGGCCAGAGACTGGCTGCTTAAAACGTTCAGCGACGAAAAAGCAATCGCTAGACACTTTGTGGCAGTTTCTACCAACGCCGAAGAAGTAACTAAATTTGGTATCGATACAGCCAATATGTTTGAATTCTGGGACTGGGTTGGTGGTCGCTATTCGATGGAATCAGCAATTGGTTTGTCGACTATGCTCGCCGTTGGTCCCGACAATTTCCGCGAGATGCTCAATGGCTTCCATGAAATGGATGAACATTTTCGTCAGGCACCATTTGAAAAAAATCTGCCTGTGTTAATGGGGTTGCTGACCATCTGGTACAACAACTTCTTTCAAGCTCAGACTGTTGCTGTCTTGCCTTACGAGCAGTATTTGAAGCGTTTTCCAGCTTATTTACAACAGCTGACAATGGAGAGCAATGGCAAGCATGTCACTCTCGATGGAGCGGTGGTTGATTACTCAACTGGTCCTATTTTCTGGGGCGAACCTGGCACCAATGGTCAGCATTCTTTTTATCAATTGATTCATCAAGGCACCAAACTTATTCCCTGCGACTTTATCGCTTTTGTTGAAGCATTGAATCCACTTGGCCGCCACCATGACCTATTGATGGCTAATGTTTTTGCGCAAACAGAGGCCCTTGCTTTTGGCAAAACTGCCGAACAAGTGAAAGCTGAAGGTACAGCTGACTGGTTAGTTCCCCATCGCACTTTCGAAGGTAATCGTCCTTCGAATACTCTTTTGCTCGAGAAACTGACGCCATCAGCTTTAGGAAAACTGGTTGCGCTTTATGAGCACAGTGTCTTCACGCAAGGCGCCATCTGGAACATCGATTCTTTCGACCAGTGGGGCGTTGAGCTGGGCAAGGTTCTCGCTCAAAGAATAGTGCCTGAATTAGAAAGTAAATCAGAACCAGACCTCAAGCACGATAGTTCGACCAATGCTTTGATTCGTCGCTATCGTAAATTGAAAACCCACTAAGCGCGCCAGTTTCTAAAAGCTGCGTTGGCCGCGTAATAGCCGCCCATGCCATGCACGCCTCCGCCAGGGGGGGTAGATGCTGAGCATAAATACAGCCCCTCAACTGGTGTTGAATATGGTATCAACCTAAAAACAGGTCGAGTGAACAACTGGCTTGGAATGAGAGCACCGCCATTGATGTCGCCGCCAATATAATTGGCGTTGTGTTTTTCCATGCCGCGCGCAGATATTGAAGATTTGGCAATAATCGTTTTCTTGAAGCCAGGGGCGAAGCGTTCGATTTGATTTTCGATTGGCGCAGACATATCTTGAGTTGAACCATTTGGAACGTGGCAATAAGCCCAGAGTGTGTGCTTTCCTTCGGGTGCTCTGGTTGGGTCAAATAGCGAATGCTGTGCCAGTAGAACATACGGACGTTCTGAGTGTTGTCCGCGCCAGACACCGGATTCGGACTGGTCAATTTCTTCGATTGTGCCACCGAGATGCACGGTCGCTGCTCTGTCGACTCCTGGTGCCTGCCAGGGAATGGGAGCATCGAGCGCATAGTCGATTTTAAAAACTGCTGGCCCATATTTATAATTTTCGAGCTGCTTTTTATAACCACCAGGTAATCGAGAGCCAGCTATAGAGACCAGCTGCCATGGCGTAACATCGGCTAGCACAAGCTTTGATGGTGGCAATTGATCAAGCGATGAAACAGGAGCACCGAGCAGAATCTCGCCACCAGATGCGGTGAAATAACTGGCTAATGCGTCGCTCAACTTTTGCGCTCCGCCTTTTGGCATAGGCCAGCCAACTGGATGCGATGTGACGCCAAGAACGAGTCCAAAAGCGGCACTAGTGGCTGCTGTCAGCGGTAGGGTCGAGTGTGCTGCAACACCTGCAAATGCCCCACGCGCAAGTGGCCCTTTAAATGTGGTCTGTGCAAACAGTTTGGCAGACATTAGCGCTCTTACGCCGAAGTTCACCATCGAGAGTGGATGGAGCAACATTTTTTGCGGCTGCAACAAAGATTCGCATAGTGTGTCCCAGTTGATATTGAGCGCACCAACCAGCTTTTCGTAAGCAAGCGCGTCTAGTCCCATCGTTTTTGCTGAAGCTTCAACAGAGCGCCCCACAACGACTGCCTGCCCGCCGTCAAAAGGGTGGGCGTATGTTCCTTCAGGGTTGATCCATGAAAGTCCGTGCTCTTCAAGAGGCAGAGTACGAAAAAAGGGTGAGCCCATACCAAGTGGATAAATCGATGAACAAATATCATGCGTGAAACCAGGCAGAGTTAATTCGTCTGAGCGGCAACCACCGCCTTGAGTGCGCTGTCCTTCAACGAGCAAGACCGACATGCCTTTTTGGACTAGGACAATCGCCGCCGAAATGCCATTGGGACCGCTACCGATAACGACAGCGTCGTATTTTTTTTGAGCGCATCGTTCTTTAATCGATGCAGTCGGAGCGTTAGAGGACAAGAGTTAACCTATATTGACGCTTATTGACGTTTATTGACGATTTTTGATATTGCCTCTTTATTGTATGCTCACTTTCACAAATGTGATTGCCATATAAGGAACCAAATTTAAATTCGCCCCGTCGCAACTACAACGACGAGGGCAATTAGACTATGGAAAGTGAACCACGCATCATTCTGATAACCGGTAGCAGCGGCTTTCTTGGACAAGCCCTGTCTCAACATTTTGGCGCCCAACCAAACACTCTTGTGGTTGGATTTGACCGATTTGAATCACCGCATCCAACTCCTAAAGAAGAGTGCTTGTTCTGCGATATGTCATCCGATGAGAGCGTGCAGAAAACTTTTCAGTTACTAAAAACACGAAATGGCAGCAAAATAGACGCAGTCCTTCACCTTGCAGCATATTACAGCTTCAGTGGCGAAGACAGTCCAATGTACAAAAAAGTCACCGTGCAAGGAACAGAGCGTCTTTTGCGTGAGTTGCAAAGTTTTGAAGTCGGACAATTCATATTTTCTTCTTCAATGCTTGTACACAAACCCAATCAGCCAGGAGAGAAAATAACCGAAGATTCACCAATTGAGCCAACTTGGCAATATCCGCTTTCGAAAGTCGAAACTGAAAAAGTGATTACTGAAAAGCGCGGCAAAATACCCAGCGTGATTTTGCGCATCGCTGGAGTTTATGGCGATAACTGCAATTCAATTCCGATTGCGCATCAGATTCAGCGTATATATGAAGGTCAGCTCGAGGGACACTTATACTCGGGAGATACCGACGTCAGACAATCTTTTATGCATGTTGATGATCTAGTTGCGGCATTTCAAGCCGTAGTTGACCACAAAGATGTTTTGCCGGAGCTCTCGGTATTTGAAATTGGTGAGCCAGACGCCATGAGCTATGAAGAGATGCAAAAAGAGATGGGCATGCTCATTCATGGCACCGACTGGAAAACTTTCTCAGTGCCCAAGCCCATTGCTAAACTGGGCGCGATGGTTGAAATGGAAATTCCATTCGTTGAAAAGCCATTTGTTAAACCATGGATGGTCGATCATGCAGACGATAATTACGATATCAGCATCGACAAGGCTAAGGCTGTTCTTGGCTGGAGCCCTAGGCGTCGTATGGTTGATACCATTCCTAAAATGATCGCTAAGCTCAAAGCCGATCCACTTGGTTTTTATAAAATCAATGCTTTGAAAGCTCCAGGCTGGCTCAAAGATGAGCATCCCGAGCCTGTTGTGTCACAAGTACAGAGTTAGGTCAAAAAGCGGCTCTCTATTAGTGAATCTTTGTCAGCGAACAAATTTGTTCCAGCTAGCATAGCTCTCGATAATCTCGCCTCGCGGCAACGAGACGAGGACCAAAAGAATGCCGCAGAATATTTCGGACACGAGCACCACGGGATTGTGCAGTGAAAACGCAAGTGCTACGCCAACCAAGATGACACCAATAGGGACGTTTAAATAACGCACGATGCGTGTTACCTCTGCTGTTGCTACAGCCGCTATGGTGACAATCATTGCTCCAGCCAAATGATCGCAATTAGCGGTTTCGATTGTATCGGCAATGATGTCTGGGCGAGCCATCAACCACATACCAATGACCAGCTGTGCAACCAGTGTCCACGGTACGGTTACGCCCTGAATGCTCGCAATCCAGCGTTGCGACAGATTGTACTTCGTTCTATCTGGGTCATCATTGCCACCATCTACGATGCTACCTCCCATCCAGAAGACTTGCCATAGGTCCTTTTTTTGCGTCCGCGCTTCAAGCAAAAACTGCCCGACTGCGATAGCTTCGTGCACCGCAAGCGGTACTGAAGTGAGCAATGCTGCAGCCGATATAAGACACAATCCACACCAGGCGCCCACAACAACTGGCTGCATGATAACGAGAATGACGCTGGTTGCTCCCAGGGGTAAAACGAGCATGGCTGACATCACAGCAATCCAGGGCGCTGTTCGCCAGCGAGCACGGTCGCCCATAAAGCCTGCAAGAGTCTCGAGCATATAAGCAACTGAACCAAGCCCGGCGTCTGAAATGGGAAATGACTTAGATAGTGCAGAGCCTGTTACACGGTCTGAACCATCGCCAAAAAACGGGTCGTAGGCGTGATCGATATATCCCAGCTGGTGGGCGGCAAGATAGCGCGAAATGAAAAAACCAAGAAGGGCAAGCGCTATGCCAAACCAGCGTCGAATCCAGGATGATGGATTGTAGGTCCAGCCTGGTGGCCTATCGGGTCCGGGCAAGACGAAGCCTGCTTTGCCGGGAAGTCCCGGAATTAGAAAGGAAAAGGTGATGACAAACACAGCGATTAGTGTGTCCAGCAGAAAGACTGCCGGAGTTGGTGACCAGAAAATAAAGGGAGCGAGTAACAGCCAGACTGCTACAAGTGGTGTGCACCAGCGTAAAACTGCTCGACGAGGCGAAAAGGCAAGAATCTCGAAGGTGATAATTAAGGCACCAGATATAGTATCGCTTAAAACGAGTGACTGACTTTTGTAGTCAAAGAGAAAATGATTGAGGATGAGCCATGCGCCCAGACTGCAATTTGCGGCATACGTCCAGAAGATTTTGTATTGATAAGCTTCAATATTTATGATGAATTCTGTTGCGCTTTTTCCTGTTACATCGCTCATCTGTTTGATTTGAAACTTTTCGGACATAAATTCCCCGTTTCAAAATGCCGTTATTTAACAGGCAGGCCCAGAATGACCCATCAAACGGACGAGATGAGCGTTAAATAGGTTCCTCCTTGGCGTGGGGGGGCGGTCTTTAACTTTTCGCTTAAAACTGACAAAAATGCGCACTTATTCCATACAATGAAGGGTATGAATTTGGCAGCTTTAAGTCCAGCAGCGCTTTCCTGGGCCCATCCTTTGACCAGGGATTGGTTTCTTGCAAAATTTGGCTCGCCTACCGAGCCTCAAGAACAAGGCTGGCCGGCAATCCTTGCTGGGAAAACAACGCTCATCTCGGCGCCAACAGGCTCGGGCAAGACACTTGCGGCATTTCTTGCCTGTGTGGACAAATTAGTTTGCAAGGCTGTCGCTAATGAACTAAAAAACGAAACGTCCGTCGTCTATGTCTCACCGCTCAAGGCGCTGAGTAACGACATTCAAAAAAATCTTGATGGTCCGCTTGCTGAAATTAAAGAGCTTGCCGAATCGCGCGGCATTGCCATGGCCGAAATTCGCACGGCGGTGCGCTCCGGTGACACACCGATTAAAGACCGCCAAGCCATGTTGAAAAATTGTCCCCATATTCTTGTCACGACGCCAGAATCTCTATATATTTTGCTCACAGCCGATAAGAGTCGGCAGATGCTCGCCACTGTCGAAACAATTATTGTCGATGAAATTCACGCAGTCGCCGACGATAAGCGCGGCGCTCATCTCAGTCTTACACTCGAGCGCTTAACCAGGCTGGCGCGCAAAGCACCTAATCGCATTGGTCTATCGGCAACACAAAAACCAATTGAACTGGTTGCCCAGTTTTTGACAGGAGCTGGTGGGCAAACACCTGTGATCGTCAATATTGGTCACAGGCGTCAGATGGATATTGCCATTGAATTGCCCAAAATGCCCCTTGCGCCTGTTGCCTCGCAAGAATTGTCGGCTGAGAATTTCGACCGCATTGCTCAATTAGTGAAAGAGCATCGCTCCACTCTTGTTTTTGTTAATACGAGAAAACAAGCCGAACGTTTTGCCTTACAGCTTGGCGCGCGCCTTGGAGAAGATGCTGTTGCGTGCCACCATGGCAGTTTATCGAGACATGTGCGTCTGGCTGCTGAACAGCGATTAAAAGATGGCGATATTCAAGTGCTCATTGCCACAGCTTCCTTGGAGCTGGGAATCGATATTGGTTTTATTGATCTCGTTTGTCAGGTCAATAGTGTCAAGACTATTGCCACAGCGCTACAACGCATTGGTCGGGCCGGACACTGGCGTGGTGCGATTCCTAAAGGTCGTTTATTCCCTTATACGCGAGATGAACTAGTCCAAACTGCAGCACTGGTCAGGGCAATCAATCATGGTGATTTAGATAAATTAGAGATTCCGGAGTGTCCAATAGACATTCTCGCCCAACAAATCGTGGCCATGGCAGCGGTCGAAGATCTCGATGAAGAGTTGCTCTTTGACGAAGTAAAGCGTGCCTACCCGTATCGAAATCTCACTCGCGAAAAATTTACGCAAGTAATTGAAATGCTCGCTGATGGTATTTCATCTAAGCGTGGTCGCTATGGTGCCTACTTATTACGAGACCAGGTCAATGGTGTTTTGAAGGCTCGAAGAGGTGCGCGTCTCGCTGCCATCACAAGCGGCGGCGCAATTCCTGAAACAGCAATTTATGGTGTCGTTGAAGAGCCTGATGGCAAAAACGTCGGAACACTTGACGAACACTTTGCTATTGATAGTCATCGCGGTGATGTCTTTACCCTCGGCAGCACATCATGGCGCATTCGACGTATCGACAATGTCGGCGGCAAGGTCTATGTTGAAGACGCTCACGGCGCACCGCCAAGCGTGCCATTCTGGTTTGGTGAAGCACCAGCTCGCTCTGACGAATTGTCGCGTCAAGTATCTGAATTGCGTGAAAATATCGATCGACTGACGCAGAACATTGGTTTAGAATTTAATGCTCAGGTAAAGCGCACTGCCGAGGTCCAAACGGCTGTGGACTGGCTGAAAAGCGAATGTGGTGTGGACGACTCGGGCGCCGAGCAGCTGATTGAATATGTTGTTCAGGGCAGAGCAATATTGACCGCAGTGCCAACAGTCAAACAAGTTATTGCCGAGCGCTTTTTTGATGAAGGCGGTGGCATGCAGTTGATTTTGCATGCGCCATTTGGTGGTCGGATCAACCGGGCTTGGGGACTAGCGCTGCGAAAGAAGTTTTGTCGCAGTTTCAATCTGGAATTGCAGGCGGCAGCTACTGAAGATGGCATCAGCATCGCGCTCGCTGAACAACACAGCTTTCCCTTAGGTGATGTGTTCTATTTTTTAGCCAGTGAAACGGTTCGGCATACACTCGAGCAAGCATCGCTGCAATCGCCAATTTTTGCTACGAGATGGCGTTGGGATGCTATGCGATCGCTTGCCTTATTGAGATTTCAGGGTGGCAAAAAAGTGCAGCCTTATTTGCAGAGGTTGCGTTCTGATGATTTGCTGGCAGCTGTTTTTCCAGGCGCTGCCGCCTGCCAGGATAACAATCCAGGCGATGTTGAGTTGCCCGATCATCCGCTCATTGAAGAAGTAATGAAGGATGTCTTGACTGAAGCAATGGATCTTGAAGGTCTCGAGTCAATTATCAACGATATCAAATGTGGTGCCATTAAATGTATCGCCGTCGACACGCCGACGCCGTCGCAATTTGCTGCAGAAATCATTAATGCTAATGTTTATGCTTATCTTGATGATGCTGGCATTGAAGAAAGACGCACAAGGGCCGTGCAAATGCGGCGCATCATGCCCGGCTCTGTGACAGGAGAATTAGGGCAATTAGACCCAGCTGCAATTGAGAAAGTTGTTGAGCAAGCGTGGCCAGATATTCAAAACGCTGATGAATTGCATGACTTGATGCAGACTACGTTTGTCATGCCCGAGCATCATGCCTTCTTGAGTGAGCAGCCAACCCATCATTGGTTAGCGTTTTTTGAAAGCTTGCGCGGGCAAAAAAGAGCAACTGTGATGACCGTTGGCGATAACAAATTCTGGGTCAACGCTGAGAAAATTCTATTTGCGAAACTAATCTGGCCTGAAGCAACCTTTGCCGAGCAGCTCACAGCGCCAGGTGCCGAACCGAGCGACAGGCAACTGGCGGTCTTAAATTGCATGCGTGGCTGGGTTAGCATAGTTGGTCCGACTCTTGTGCAAGACCTGGCCCAGATGCTTTCAATAGATGAGCGCGATGTAGAAATTGCCTTCGCCCAAATGGAAAGCGATGGTGCTATTTTGCGAGGTGAATTTACTGGCAGAAAGAAACTTTCAAACCAGATTACTGGCGTTGCTTCGTTGCCACTTTCTGAATATGAGTGGTGCGAAAGGAGATTGCTTGCGCGCATCCACAAACTTACACTCGCAACTTTGCGTAAGGGCGTGGAGCCAGTCACAGCTGGAATCTATGCACGTTGGTTGACGCATTGGCAGCATTTAGCGCCAGGCTCTCAGCTAGCCGGCGAGCGCGGTTTGCTGCAGATTTTAAAACAATTGCAAGGATTTGAAATACCAGCTAACGCCTGGGAATCTCAGGTGCTTGCTCAAAGAGTAAAAAACTATTCGCCAGATTTGCTCGATAATCTTTGTATGAAGGGAACGATTGGTTGGGGAAGATTGAGCATTCATCCAGCTCTTGCACTTTCGCCAGAATTCGTATCCCGTGAGGAGACCGATCTAAAGTCGGCTTTTCTTAGCCATGCAGAAGGCGAAAATAAATATTCGCCAGAAAACTTCAAGCTTCCACAAGCCAATAAAGTGACTGCGTTTAGAAAAAAGAGTAAAGAGAAAGAAGCCGTTGTCGCTGAAGAAAATGCGGACTTTCAAAACAGCGCGCAAGTGATAAATCTAGCTGAAGCCGGTTTGATCAAGCGAGTTGTGCCAAGCAGCGTTGCGCCCATTGCATTCTACATTCGAGATGATGCTGACTGGATGACGACTCTTGCAAAAACGCCAGACAAAATTGACCTGTCTGGACTGAGCACGCCAGCGCAAGCAATTGAACAATTTTTGAGACAACGCGGTGCGAGTTTCTTTGCCGACATCGTCAGAGGCACAGCTCTTACTCAATCTCGCGCTGAAATCGGGCTCTGGGAGCTTGTAACGGCTGGCGTCGTGAGCGCTGATGGTTTTGAGAATCTGCGTTCTCTCATTGATCCACAAGCACGCAATGGGCATCGACCAGGTAAATCCAAAAGATTTAGAGACTTCAATTATGGACGCTGGACTTTGCTGCACGCACACAACACTGTCGAGAAGTGCAAAGGTCTTGAGTCGATGTGCCGGGTTTTACTATCTCGTTATGGCGTTGTGTTTCGCGATGTTGTGCAGCGTGAATCGAATCTTCCACCCTGGCGTGAATTGCTCGCCGCTTTCCGGCAGATGGAAGACAAAGGAGAAGTGCGCGGTGGACGTTTCGTGCTTGGTTTCATTGGTGAACAATTCGCTCTGCCGGAAGCTGTTGATTCACTGCGCGCTGCTAAGGGTAAAGACGCAACTCCTGTGACTATTTCGGCGTCCCCAGCTGATCCTTTAAATCTAATTGGTACATTACTTCCGGGAGACAGAATTTCTGCGTCTTCCGTAAAATCAGTAGAAATTTCTTGCTGAGCTGTTAGTCAAAAGCTAAATCTGGACTGACAGTGGCAAGGTGATAGCTCGAAATGATGTCAGCTTTTTCCAGGTCCCCGATTTTGACGGCAATGTTGGTTAAATCGAGCAATTGAGCTGCTGTCATGTCATCCAGACCGGCATACGAAAAATTATCGTCTTCCAGAAAATGACAGTATTTTTTCAGGCTTAAAGCATCGATACCGGGGATGTGTTTGTATCGACTGGAGGTCGAGATGCACCCCGCCAGCGCCATCGCCATAAGTGAGGGCACTGAGCACATTAACAAGCAGCGCGAAATGGAAACTACTGCGTTCGCGTCGATTGCATTGGCTAAAGTGAGCAGCAGGATTGGCAAATACCAGAATAAGAACGAACTGACCATAAAGGTATCAGTCAAAACGTTTTTATCGAAGAGAAGACTTTGCCATCGGCATTTTCGTTGTCGCTGGTAAAAATAGATTTCTAGAGTCAGAATAATTGGCAGAGTAAAGGCGACGCTTAAAATTATATCGGCCAGACTTCTATTGAGATAGCCGTCTTTGGAGACGTGAATCAGATAGCTGAAGAATTCGGTGTGTTGCCATAAGCTAAATAAGATGATGCCAGATATGGTGGCACTAAGCAAACAAATCAGGCTGCGTTCTAGGATGTTTGATCCCGGTTTCGGACGGACAAGCGAAAAGTTAGTAGCTACTACTGACCAGGTAGCACCTGGGAAAAGACTTGGACATACATGAAGCCTAGGATTGTCTTTTTCCCGTAACCTAGAGTACGTGACGGTTGTTAATAGGATCTGCAAAGCCAGAATGCTACATATGGTTAGTGCCGGAAGGGGATTAAGAAGGTAGACAAAATTCATCTGGCTCAATTGCTCCGCTATATGTTCATTATCCTCAAAATTGCTGTGCGGGCAATACTATAGACTCTATTTGGAGTTGTTAGATCTAACTCCTGGCTGGATTGACGATGTAACTATCGCAAGTTGCCCCTCACTTGTTCTAGAATAACGCGATGACGCTTTCCTCATACACGTCCGCAGTAATTAGCATGACTGGAATGACCTTCGATTCTATCGGTGGTCTTTATCTGGCTTACGATTTGCTTGGCGGAGAGCGCGGCCCGCTTAGTAAAATTACGAGAATTGTGACGTACAGTTTGATGACTGTAATTGTCTATGCTTTTGCTGCGAATCTAAAGTTCGCCCTGATTTCGGGCATTGGTATGGGCGCACTTTTTGGTTTGCAGCTCGACTGGATTGGTGCTGGGAAAACTGTAAATCGTAAGATGACTGTTATTCTTGCCATCGCTCGTATGGCGATCATTACCTTCGGTTTTAGCTTTCTCTTGCCTCTTGGAGCTGCATGCATAGTCGGTGCAGGTGCGCTCCTTGGTTCACTTGCCTCGAGGCGTCTGAAAGTGTCGCCGGAATACTGGTATGAAGCTTCACGCAAGCCAACGTTTAATATACGACGCCTGGGAGTTGGGGTGCTTCTCGGGGTCAGTATGACTGCGTTGGTTTATCTTGGTGAAACTGTATGTGGTGTCAAGAACAGTTTGATGAATGCGATGCATCTTGGTCTCACAGTTGGTATTGGTACTGCCATGATTGCCACCGTCAGCCCGTTTGTGGAATGGTATGCCGATAATTTGCCCCCTCGAAGTATGGGCTACATTGGTGCTCTCATGTTTATGATTGGATTTGTCATTCAGTCAATTCCATCACTATTTGTGTTGCTAGGAATTTAGTGGCTGACTCATTTCTGTCCTTCTTGTTTTAGCAGAGCGAGCAGATCTTCGACGCGCTCTCCTGTGACCATGGCTCTATTGAGTTTTGCATACTCACTGCCTTTTTCTGGGGTAAACAGCTTCGTCAAAATGACTGCAAAATTGCCATCGGCATCAAAAATTGGTCCACCGGAATTGCCAGGCATGACAGAATCCAGCAAAAATGTGGGGTGTTCTCCCTTTAGAGCGGTGTCGAAATCGAGATCTTTCAAATACATGCCTACTGAAGCGAATTTCCCTGAAAGTCCCTGGGGATGTCCGATAGTAGCCGCTCTCATGCGTTCTGTTAGTCCGGCGCTGGTTATTGTTGGCACTGGGAATTTCAGACCTTTGGGCACTCCAATTAGCTGTATAGCTGCCATATCGGTTTCTTCGTCGTAACTTCTGGCGACTATCTTTGCTTTAAACTGCCCATTGATTGTGTCGACCATAATATCGCGACCAGGTGGAACGACGTGGGCTGCAGTTGCGATCAATCCGCGGTCTGATATTAAGGTTCCAGTTCCAACGCCGCTGCTTTTGCCTGTGAATTTGATCTGCACTACTGAATCTGCGTGTTTAAAATATGGTCTAACACTGGGCAGATGTTCGTACTCTAGGACACCCACTCCGCTTTCTTTGTTTCCGTAAAGCGATAAATTGCGATCAAGGCTCTTCATCATTGTCAGCTGCTTGGCACCGTTGCGAAACCGCGGGTGCATTATGCCAATAGAATTTTCGTCAGCCAAATCCAGTCTCAAGTTGAAACGCTTAGCCACAATTCGATCGTAAGCAGGATTATCAATGCGTGGCAGGTCATCGGTGATTATTATGTTTGGCGGTTTTCTGGTTGCACTGCGAAAATTTACGCCCTTCGGCAAAGTGAAACCGTCTTCGAATAGACTCTCTTTGGAGGAGAGCGAGGCAGGTTTGAATCGATTCGATGTGTCGACTCTAAACGGTGCCTGTTCGAAGGTGAGAGATTCATTTCGCGCTGGCAAAAGGAGCTTCTCGAATGGAGTGCCGTGACTGACACCTTTTGTCACTCCTGCAAGAGCCCTGAATTGTCCGCCAACCGCGACTGTGTCAGTCTGATCGACGATCAATCCTTCAAGGAGCTTTCCCGCAATGAGCTTTCCCGATTTGCTCAGATTGACGTGCAAAAGAGCAGAGGCGGCAAGACCGGTGGCGAGTGTGACGCCTTCGACTGCTAGCTGCCGATTGCTTTTGTCGGCTAAATAATTGCGGGCGTCTGCCCTTAATTCAGTCGCCTTTTCCTTCACCCAGTCAAATGTGCTGAGTCTGTTTGGCGCAGGGGCCGCCGCTGTCGATAATTTATCGAAGCTTTCCAAAGATTATTCCAGTGCGAAGTGTGGTCAGATTAAGCTAGTCAAGATTGGACGGCAATGTTGAAAATACGGCAGGAAAAGGTTTTAGGGCTATTTCGTACTCAACAATTGGCACTTAAAGCTGTCGATTAACGTCCAGACTCATGCGTGGTGAACCACGATTGTGGCAGTACGAGAGGTTCAAATGGTCGCATCCCAGCTCGGCCCCCAGGGGCAAGACTTAGTGCAGATTTCCCCGGAGCACATCAAGGCGGTCCTTTTTGATATGGACGGCGTCGTCACTCAGACTGCATCCGTACATTTTCAGGCATGGAAATCAACATTCGATGCTTTTTTGCAAAGTCGTGATGGCGACAAATTTCAGGACTTCACGGAGCAAGACTACCTGGATTATGTTGATGGGAAGCCTCGAGAAGATGGCGTGCATTGCTTTTTAGAGTCTAGGAAAATAACCCTGGACGGAAATGACGATGTGACCGAAGACAGCCTGGCTAAAGCCAAAGACGCTGAATTTATGCGCCTTATCCATACGCAAGGTGTCAAGGCTTATGATTCGACTTTAGCACTCATTCAGCAGCTAAAAGCGGCCGGCATCAAAATCGCATTGGTTACGGCCAGTAAAAATGGTGCCGAGGTGCTCAAAACTGCGCAACTAGATGGAATGTTTGATGCTACTGTTACTGGTGTTGATGCCGCCAATTTGCACTTAAAGGGAAAGCCTGCTCCAGATGTTTTTCTGGAAGCGGCTAAACGTTTGTTAGTGCAACCCAAATTTGCTGTAGTCGTTGAAGATGCCGAAGCCGGAGTGGCATCAGGTAAAGCGGGGCACTTTGGCATGGTCATTGGTGTTGCGCGCAAGAATAATGTGGAATCGCTGAAAGAGCATGGTGCATCACAAGTGGTGACTGATTTGGCTCAGGTTTCGGTGACCTCCATCGATGAAAGGGGCGGTAAGCAAGACAATGCGCAAACCTCACCCGAAACCATCCCTGAAACGATAAACGATGGCGACGAAAACTGGGTAATTGTCTACGACCACTACGACGCAGCTTCCGAGCAACAGCGAGAATCGCTATGCGCTCTGGGTAACGGCAAATTTTTTACTCGCGCGGCCGACGTCTCTTCAACGCCTGGCGAATTTCATTATCCTGGTACATATGTGACCGGCGGTTACAACTCGGTTGAATTGCAATCGAAGGGACTGACGTTTGAATCCGAACAAGTAGTGAATTTTCCGAACTGGCTTTTTCTTTCCTTTAGAATCGATGATGATGCCGACTGGTTCTCGATGGACTCTGTTGAAATTATTTCCTATTCAAAACGCTTGGATCTACGCGAAGGGATTCTCTATAAGGACGTGATTTTTAAAGACCAGAAGGGAAGGCAAACTAGAATCAACGAAAAGCGTTTTGTGCACATGCAATATTCGCATTTGGGTGGTTTTGACTTTTCAATTACACCACTGGACTGGTCGGGCAAACTATTGGTGCGCTCTGGTATTGATGGCAGAATCAAAAACACCACGGATGCAATTATCGACCCCGAAATTGGTTCAATCAAACACTTCACTGTCCAAAATTGCACCGCCCAAGATGACATCGTTTCGATGACGGTCATTACTGACACGACGAAATTCGTTGTTTCGCAGGCGAGCCGGACGACCGTTCTAAAGAATGGACAAGAGCAGAAACTTGAGAGAACAAGGTTTGAAGAAGAAAACTTCATTGCTCAAGATTTCGAAATTATAGCCTCTGTCAACGAAACGATTGCGTTTCAAAAAATTGTGACTCTTTACACTTCACGCGATAAAGGTGTCTACGAGCCAAGGACGACTGCCCTGGAAATAGTGTCCCTTGCACCCTCAGTTGATATTTTGATAAAACGACAAATAGAGGCATGGAAAAGTCTCTGGCAACAATATGATGTTTCTATTGAGACAACAGAGGAATATGCAAAATCATTGCCCTCCTTGCTGTTGCATCTCAATAGTTTTCATTGTCTGCAAGTAGCCTCAACTCACACAGTTGACCTCGATTGCGGTGTGCCTGCCCGTTCATGGACTGGCGAGGGATATCAGGGGCATGTCTTCTGGGACGATCTTTTTGTTTTTCCCTTTATCAATTTGCGTATGCCTAATATTAGCGCCGCGCTTTTGAAGTACCGGTATAGGCGTCTCAATCAGGCGCGTTTGATTGCCCGCAAATATGGTGCTAAAGGTGCGTGCTTCCCGTGGCAGAGCGCAAGCGATGGTCGTGAAAGAACAGCCGACTTCTGGTGGATGGATTCTCAGCAAAAGTGGATTAAAGACTATACGCATCTGGAATTACATGTAAATGGGGCTATTGTCTATAACGTCTGGCAATATTTTCAGGTCACGCGCGACACTAGTTTTATGTATTCCTACGGCACTGAAATTATTTTAGAAGTGGCAAGATTCTTCGCCACGCTCGCCAGATACAATCCGCAAAAAGAACGTTATGAAATCAATAATGTGATCGGACCGGATGAATTTCATAACGGCTATCCAGGCTTCAAGGAGCCTGGTGTCAACAACAACACTTACACGAATTTTCTTGCCGTTTGGACGATTCAGCGAGCACTGCAATTACTCGACACAATTCCATCTGACCATGGCGATCATATTCGCAGACGTCTGGAAGTAACTGATGAAGAAATTACTTTGTGGACAGAAGTCTCCACCAAGATGTTTATTCCAGTTATGCAAAACGGCATTGCTGCTCAATTTGAGGGCTATGAAAATCTGCAAGATTTCCCGAGCTACAAAGATGGTCGTGTCGATCACGAAGCGATGCTTCAGGCTTTTAAGGATAATTTTGGTTATCTCAATCAATATAAAATATCCAAACAAGCAGATACTTTGATGCTTGGTTATTTATTCACTCAAAAAATTATCAACGAAGTGACAGAGAGTCTTGGCTATCCTACTTCTTGTCTGGATTTGCGACGTCTAGCCAATTATTATATTCCCAAGACGTCAAACGAGTCGACGCTTAGCCGTGTTGCTGTTTCCTGGGTGCTTTCGCATTTAGACCGTACCTCTGCTGATGATTTGATGGAATTACAAAAATCGACGTCACCTGAAGTTGAAGATGAAATGAAATTGGACACCTCAGATGATGGAGTTTTCTATGAGGCCCTCGGTAGTGATTATTTCAATATCGCTTCGCGCGGCACAACGCGATATGGCATTCATATGGGCGCCATGGCTGGCACCATTGATATAGTCCAGCGCTGTTACACTGGCATTTGCACGCTGCATGACGTGCTGGCTATCGATCCCGAATTGCCTAGAGAAATAACGAGACTAATTTTCAATATGCGTTACCGTGGGCAGTCTCTGACATTCGACATCAAACACAACTTGCTGCGCATTGCAGTGAAACATTCAAGCGCACAAGCGATAAAAATTTCGTATAAAGAACAGATTTTCGAATTAAGTGCTGGAGACATTAAAGAGATCGCGTTAACACCATCAGATAGGAGTCGCCGTACGGCTAATGTTCAAAACCGATAACACCCGGTAAATGTTGTCGGGTATAGTGACGCAGGCGAAACTTTCTTGTAAGCGGCCGTGGAATGAACATTGAAGCGCTTTTGTTATTATTTTTTACGGTAGGCTTGTTTACCAGATTTTCGTTGAGGGTGGTTGGCCCGAGTCAGCGTCTGGTCATTTTTCAAAATGGACAGGCAATCAAAGTCGTCGATAGTGTGACTTGGTTATTGCCGTTTATTCAAACCTCGAAATTAGTCGACACAAGCAGAATATCTCAGGCGATACCCACGTTTTATGATGCCTCCAGAACGCAAACAGCGCTTGTATTAGGTACTTTTGAATACTACGTTTGTGAGCCGCTTAAGGCTGTCGGTGTTGACAATTTGAGAAAAAAGATCGAAGGCATTGTTATGCTCGCTCTGCAAAGAGTTTTCGAAGACGCGACGATCGAGCAATGTCTGACTGAGAAAGCTGTCATTGAAACGAGAGTAATGGAAATTGCTAATTTAAAATCGGCTGCCCTAGGAGTGGCATTGACGTCTTTGAAAATCGACAGCTTTCCCAGGCATCGTCAGCTACTTTTGCAAATCACCACCATGCCGTATATTGTTTATTGGCAAATTGTAGAAGAAGTGCAATAGCTACAGCGTAATTTTGGTGCCTAACAGGTCCAAAAATTGCTTTATCCACTGCGGGTGTGCTGGCCATGCTGCTGCTGTCACTAAATTTCCGTCAGTGTGAGCATTGCTGACGTCAGCGTTATGGTCGATATATTTGCCACCACAGGCAGTGACCTCGGGCGATACTGCAGGATAAGCCATGCAAGCTTTGTTTTTTAGGACGCCAGCTGCAGCCAGGATTTGAGCCCCGTGACAAATCGAAGCGATTGGTTTATTTGCTTCAAAGAAGTGTCTAACACAGTCGAGAATCCGTGGATTCAGGCGCAAATATTCGGGTGCCCGCCCACCTGAAATCACTAGAGCGTCATAATCGTTGAAGTCTAATCGATCGAAATCAGCTGTAACTTTAAAATTATGTCCTGGTTTTTCGGTGTAGGTTTGATCGCCTTCAAAATCATGAATGGCCGTTTTTACTGATTGACCAGGCTTTTTGTTTGGGCACACCGTGTCGACATGATGTCCAACCATCAAAAGCATTTGATAGGGAACCATCGCTTCGTAGTCTTCAACGAAGTCGCCTACGATCTGCAAAATTTTAGCCATGACCACTCCACATCGAATTCTATTTAAGCTCAGGTAGGTAGCAATAATAAAGCAAAATCACGCGCTCGCAACTATTTTGTCAGCTAAGCCGTCACAACTGCAAACCAAGTAGTGGGAGCACAAACATATGCTGCGCGTAAGCACCAGAGGGTTCACTTTTGACGATGAGAAAGGTGGCTGTGATCCTACAGGCGATCTCAAGAACCAATTGTCGCTTGCTTGCGCATCTTTAAATAATTTTGAAAATGCTATCGCAAACCCAGCTGCAGCCAGCCTTCACGATGTGTGTGCCCTGTGTCGAGACGTTCAGGCAGTTAATGTTTCTCTTTTACAACGAGCCCTGTTGGATGAAGGTGAAACACCTGAGACCACGCCTGGTTTCTTGAATTCGCTGGTGGGGCTCGTTAATGTTACCGCTGCCTTGATTAGTGATGAGGCGCTGTTAGCCTCTCTTCGCAAAAGTGAGCTGCATTTATTTGACGAATATGAAACTAAAATTGCTTCTTTTGAGGGCGATTTGTTGAATCTGATTCAGCATCAGCTTATTCCTAATCAATTGCGTATTTGTGAACTACTTGGCGCTACCCGCGGTGGCGCGGCAGAACAAATGGGTGCAGCTGCCATTCCGACTAATTTTGACCTTGCTTGAGTGATAGAAGCAAATTAGAGATTTGTACCTGCTAAAGCGGCTATTTCTGCTCTACAATGCTCTTACCGGTAAACTGCGAATTTTATGCGTCTATACGTTCAGACAATTTGCCTAGTACTCGCTCTGTCTCTGCCTTTGTCGGTTCATGGACAAAGCGACACAGACACGACCAATTCATTCAATATTACTGACCCTTCGCAGGCGACCGACCCAATCGCCAAATTAGAGTTGCGCATTTTTGACCATACTTATAAAGCCGATTCTCAAGAAGCCCGCATCAAGAGGCTTGAAAACTTTGTTTTTGGTGCCGCTCAGACAGGCGATACTCAAAGCCGGCTGAGCAAATTGCAAGAGTCTGTGACGGCCTCGTCTGCTTCTAGCTCGAGCCCAACAGCAGAAGATTCTGGCGGCTCTCAAAAAGGCTCAGAACCAACTGCTGCAGCCAAGCCGACATTCGACGAAGCCGATTATCCGCGCGTGGATCAGCTGGAGCGGCAGATTCTCGGACAACAGCACAGCCATGAAATTTTATCAGGACGTCTGTCACGGTTAGAAGCAAAGGCCTTCGGTAAGCCGTCGGCTTCAACAGATCCAGCCGATCGAGTGGATGCACTCGACGCCTACGTTGCCCGTCATGATATCTACGGTGGACAGGGCAACTCTAACGTCGGGCAGACAGTGCCTTTTACGCCATACTCGGCCGCTTATCCGCCTGCAAATCCAGCCGCTCCGTCTTATTCTTCAGCTCCTTCTTCTGCTTATCAAGGCACACCCTATCAGTCTCCATATGGCACAGGATCTAATTCTTCTTACGGTCAGGCGTCTGCACCACCTGTGAATAATCCTTATTTGCAGGCCAATGTAACCAGCACAAACGACCGTCTGGCTTCGATGGAGAAAACCGAATTCGGTCGAGACTATCCGACTCATTCTTTGAAAGATCGAGTGCAACGCCTCGAAAAAAAGATTGACCCGGGCAAAAAAGGTCAGGAAGCGCAATCTTTACCAGCGCGCGTGGACCAACTCTGGGCGGTCGTGAGCGTCTCAAACAGTATTGGCAATTCCCCAATTGCAAGTAGCGCCGGCAAAGCCAATGACTATTATTCTTCGAATAACCAACAAGGTAACAACAGCAACAAACCTCACCACTCTTTGCTCCACTCCGTTGGCAAAGTGCTTGGCGCTGCAGCGGTGACTGCAGGGTCTGCTGGAATGATGATGGGTGGCATGGGTATGAGTGGAATGGGTGGCATGGGCGGTTACGGCATGAGTCGTTACGGCATGGGCGGTTACGGTATGAGTCCTTACAGTATGGGTGGCTATAACGGCGGTTATGGCAGTGGTTATAGCAATTATGGGGGCTATGGTTCTGGGTATGGTGGCTATAACAACAGCTACGGGCTGGGACGATTTTAGTGTTCAATCGAAATTCTGCTGTTTGTGCACTTCTAGCAACATGCCTCTTGCTGCTTGTCTCAAGCACCGTCGGGCGAGCCTATGCCCAAAAACTAATGAGCTGGCCGCAACTCAATAAAGAGATGGCTGAAAGACCAAATGACGCCAATTTATGGCTCATGAAGGGACGGATTCTCGCAAAAACTTTTGAAGATAAGGACGCAATAGATTGCTTCACCAAGGCGATTCAACTGGACCCTGGCCTGTTCCGTGCTTATATTTGTCGCGGCGATGCCTATCTGACTTTCGAAAAGACAGCAGAGGCGCTTCACGACTATGCTAAAGCCCAGGCAATTCTCAAAGGAAAGCCGGAAGTAATGGGATATTTCGATGTGCAATTAGCCGTGGCTAAGTGCTACAAGACTTTAAAACAATTCAGTTTGGAATTGCCAATCCGAAAAGAACTCGTGAAGCGCACAGGGAGCGCCAATGACTGGGCTGCTCTGGCTGAGTGTCAAATGCAAAATAAATTGGTCAAAGAAGCGTCTATTTCGTATCAGAACGCAATTAAAAAAAATCCTGCTCAAATTGATCTGCATCGGCAGTATGGCGAGTATTTCTCGACACTCGGTGACTATGCAAATAGCGCTCAGGAATTTAGTCGGGCCATCGAACTAGTTATTGCCGAGCACGCTCAAGACATTTCTGGCAATTTTCGTCTCTATCAACGCCGCGCTGACTGTTATGACAAACTGGGGCGAACTGCCCTTGCTGTGCAAGATCGAAGACGCGCACAAAACTGGCAAGAATCAATCTTTGACGTAGCTCCTGTGCAGGATGCGCGCAACAGGTGAAAGCGAAAAATGTATTGCAGCTGACATTTTCTTACAAAGCTTAGTAATCCCCGCAGTCCCTTTATTGTCATTACGTTCTGTTAAGAACATAATGCTTGAACGCATTGATAAGGGCGCGGGTTGAGGCTAACGGCTCAGGTAGAATGGTCGCAAATTCAGCAGACACATCTGAAAACCTAGCCGTAAAGCACGGCGCCATCGAAAAGGAAACTTCGGGGAGCAGCTCGCTGCGCGCCGAAGTCTTTGATTTTGCGAGCTCTGCAATCAAAGGTTTCGCTCATGATGTAATCAAACCAGTAACTGGTATCAAGCAAATTATCTCTGGTAAACCGGCAGCAGAAATTGATCCGCCATCTGCCGAACAACATAAGTCAGGCTATATCGCTGGTGCCATGGCTGGGCAAGCTCTCGATTTTCTAGTGGCGCAGGTGGTTACCAAAAAACTGGGACTGGGCGTTAGAGCGGCAACTATTTTCACCAGTGGGACACTTGCCGCTCTAGCACCGACTGAAGCAGGTGGGCTTGATTTAAAAGAGCGTACTGAAAACTTTACTGTTGGTGCAGGTGCTATGGCGGCCTATGGTGGCGCCGGCAGTGCCTTGAAAAGTTTTGGGCTGCGGGGCACTCTCGCAAAAGGAGTGATCAGGGAGGCTTCTGCTGGCGCGTTTGCTGGAGCCATTTCTGCTCAAGGAAACAGTTTGCTCAAGACCCATCACTTTGCAGACGCCAGCACCACTGGCGAAAGCATGCTTGGTTGGGCGGCAACTGGTGCTGCTTTTCATGCTGGTGGCAAAGGTCTCGGCCGACTTTCTTCCGAGTTGATGCCAGAAGTACTCAGTCGTGCTGGAAAGTTAGAACCAACGGCGTTGAAGCCTGAAGCTGGAGCCAGTCGAGAATTCGTCATCACTTCAGGCAAAGAAGCGCTCGAAGATTTTAAACGCAGTCGCGATCGTGGTCTTTCAGTGCAGGTAAGAGAACTGCTTACTGATGAAAACGGTAAGGTGAATCTTGGTGACCGCAAGAGTATGCTGGTTCAGCATTTGAGCGCAAGAGAAGGCGATGGCAGACTGCTTCCAGCGGCTAAGACTGCCGATTTGCTGGCCTCATGCAATCCGGAAAATTTAAGCGAAGCAAATCAAGCTAAACACGTTTTTGGCAAGGCTGAGGGAAATGTCTGGCTCTACACCGGCAAAAACAACAGATTGCTTCTAACTGCAAGCGATGTTCCGGTTGATGTCACTAACGTCAACGGCTATAAACAGCCTTTCAAACTTAATCGCGGCGAAACGACCGTCAATGTGATGTCTGATCTGCTGATTGGCGACCCCACTAACATGGATAGCGATAAGTCCAAAGCGGCTCTTGCTGATTTCCGCAGACAGCTTGTTGAGACGAAGAAGCTCCGCATGGATGGCGTATCTATGGACTTCTGGTGGGGATTGATTGAAAAAGAACAAGGCAAATATGATTTCAGCTATTTCCACAAACTCACCGATGAAGTCATAAAAGCTGGACTGGACGTAACCACCGTTTTATCGTTTCATCAATGTGGTGGCAATGTTGGTGATACCGAAAATATTCCGTTGCCCAAGTGGATGTGGGGTGATCTGGCCAAAAAGATCGGCGTGACCGATTGGCGTGCTGGCATGTATAAGAGCGAGCAAGGCAATTATAGTCCTGAGTATATTCAGCCTTGGGCTGACGCACATGCAAAGGCTTACTATTCAGATCTGATGATCGCTTTTCGCCAGAGTTTTGCGAGTAAAGCGCCATTCATTAGCGAAGTCAACGTCAGCCTGGGACCATCTGGCGAGATGCGTTATCCCTCCTATAACTCTCATGATATGGGGGTAGGTTATCCCACTCGCGGCGCGATGCAGGCGTCGTCTGACCTGGCTCAAGCTGATTTGAGAAGGTGGGCTGTGCAAAGGTATGGTGATATTAATGGTGTTGCTAAAGCCTGGAATATTCCTGATTTGACCGTAGACAATATTCGTCCTCCAAGCGATCCAAAACTCTTCTACGATCGAAACGATCACATCAATACGCAGTACGGTCGAGATTTTATGGACTGGTACAACGAGAGTCTGGTTAATCACGGGAAATTAGTTCTGGGCACAGCGCAATCTATTTTGGGAGCGGCTGACTCACCATTTCTTGGTACTCCCATTGGTGCCAAAGTGCCTGGCGTGCACTGGCGCATGGGCTGGATTGATGGCGGTCAGGTGCATTTATCCGATCGATCAGCTGAAGCCAATGCTGGCTTAATTCAGACATCGGTGCCATGGGGCCCTAACAATGCCTGGGGCTATCAAAATATTCTCAATATGTTTAAGCAGCTTCAACCGGCAAAACCAGGGACGAGCTCGCCTGTCATTCCTTCTTATACCTGTCTTGAGCTTTCCGACGGTCAGGATGGCCCGAACGCTCAAAGCTTGCCGCATACTGCTGCACTTAGATTTGGTCAGGCGGCTAAAACCTGGGGACTGGAAGTGGACGCCGAAAATGCGTTGTCTGGCACACTTTATTCTGGTTCGAGCTGGGACTCGATGACTGGGCTGATGAAAACGCCTCTGGACCCCTCCAATTATTACTCCAAGCTTACTTTGCTTCGAATGCACGATGTGGTCGATAATCCCGTGGGCAGGGATAAAGTAACGCATTTCCTGGATCGAGTTCATCCACAATGGGGCGCTGATCCAGGCAATCCAACATTCCGGATGCCACTGCCTGTTTATCATGCGCAGACCGTGCCGCCGCCAGCCGTTAACTTCAATAATATCGAGCTAAAACTCGACCCCAATCTCAAACCTGAGCTTTTACCTGGGTTCCCCCCTTAAATTTGTGGCGAAGACTCGCTTTGTTGGCTCAAATGGCATACCATATATAAATATGGCAGCGTGCGTGCAGGGGCCTGATTATGTTTTTGCTTGGTAGCCGTTCTTCAGCTGGCTTTCCGTCTCCGGCGGATGATTATCTCGAGAAATCGCTCGACTTAAATGATTTGCTCATCAAAAACAAAGTGGCGACCTTTTTTATGCAAGTCGAAGGTGACGGCTTGCAAACCAGTGGTATCAAGAACAACGATTTGCTCATAGTGGATCGCTCGGCTGCAGCTGCGGCAGGCAAAGTCGTCGTGGCCATTTTGGATGGAGAACTGGTTTTGCGCAAAATTGAAAAAATAGACTCTTGCTTGATGCTTGTTGCGGATGATTTGCAGCCGTTGGCATTATCTTCTGAGACCCAAATCTGGGGCGTAGTCACCGCTAGCGTGCACCAGCTTTAGTATCATAATTATGGAAAAGATTATTGAAAAATACGCTCTGGTAGATTGCAATAATTTTTATGTTTCGTGCGAGCGCGTCTTCAATCCCAAGCTCGTAGGCAAGCCTGTGGTCGTGCTGTCAAACAATGATGGCTGCGTCGTTTCACGCTCAAATGAAGCAAAAGAAATTGGCGTGGCCATGGGCGCTCCTCTTTTTAAAGTCAGTCATTTGATCAAAGAGAAAGGTCTCATCGCTCAAAGTTCAAACTACGCCCTCTATGGTGATATGTCTGCCCGTGTGATGAAGCTTCTCGGCGAATATGCGCCTCGGCAGGAAGTCTATTCTATTGATGAAAGTTTTTTGTTAGTAGGTGGAATGCCTGAATTTGCCACGACGGCCAAAGTGCTCAAAGAGACTGTGCAGAAGTGTCTGGGGCTGCCGATTTGCGTAGGTATTGCGCCGACAAAGACGCTCGCCAAATTAAGTAATGGTGTCTCTAAATCGACGAGCATTTTAAATGGCGTCCTTGATTATTCGGTTATCGGTGAACTCAAGCAAAATCGCTTACTCAAGGCGTTGCCAGCCAAAAACGTCTGGGGCGTAGGGGGAAAGCTGGCGGAGAAATTTAGTAACATCGGCATCGAAACCGCCTATGATTTGCGCGAAAGCAACGCAGAGCAAATGGGCAAATTATTTAGTGTCGTCGTCAAAAGAACCATCCTAGAATTGCGTGGCACCGCCTGCATCGATATGGAAAGTAGCGATGAAGCGCGCAAAAGCATTGGCTCATCTCGGTCGTTCGGGCGCGCTGTGACAAGCCTTGAAGACCTCGAAGAGGCAGTTACTTCTTATGCTCTTAAAGCCTGCGAGAAATTGCGACGGGATAATTCTGTTGCAGCCGAAGTTCAGGTGATGGTGCGCACCAGCGCATACTCCGACGATTCTTTTTCGAACGCCGGCTCAGTTGCGTTGCAGTGTCCAACTGACGATTCGATGATCATTGTTAAACATGCTCTTCTGGCGTTGCGCCAAATTTATCAAACCGGGCACACTTATCAGAAAGCAGGTGTGATGCTGGGAAAAATCTGCTCACGTGAGGGCAGGCAAATATCTATTTTCGACCCGGTCAATGCCAGCGAAAAGTCGACAAAAATGATGCAGGCAATGGACGCTACCAACGGCAAGTGGGGCCGAGGAACGATCTTTTTGGCCAGTGAAGGGATTGGCCAGGACTGGAAAATGAAGTCGGAACACAAAAGCCCGGCTTATACGTCGAATTGGAGCGAAATTCCGAGAGTTAAAAGCCTCTAGAATTTTTTTTGCGATTAAATGAAAAAAGAACTGGGGTGCAAGGATTCGAACCTCGGAATGCCTGAACCAGAATCAGGCGCCTTACCACTTGGCGACACCCCAATGTGCAATAGCTAGTATACGACAAGCTGTCTGATGCTCAAGTGCTCAGACACCTTTTGCCACGAATTTTAAGCGCTTTGCATCGACTAATAGCCGACGCTCTGCGTGCTCGGAAAAGACTGCATCAGCTGATGATGAACCGCCGGACCATAAATGCCTACAAAAACAGTAAATATACTGAGCAGTACAGCCAGTATCAAGGCGGCATTCATGCCGGCATTAGACGATTCTTTTGGTTCGTCTTTCTCTCCCGGTTTGGTCAAATCTTTTGAAAATTGAGCTACTGACATTGTCGTATCCTCCACTTGCATTGCATGGGCTGAGTCGCTAACTACCATTGAGCAGTGGGGTGCCATCGAGGGCCTTTTTGACTGAGAGATCACGTTTTGCAGAAACATCTGCTTGATTGCTGTTCGTCGTGGCAAAAAAGCTGACAAAAATAGTTACGACTAGAAAACTGAGAAGCACCGCTAGACCTAAAGATAGATTGGAAAGACGCTCTACTACCATTGAAATCTACCTCAACGAACTTCGATCAAATCCAGGTCTCATGCACGTTGGTTTGGACGCAATGTTTGAGATGAAGTTCCTAGAGAATATTTTCTATCAGCTCGATTTCAGCAGCAGTGAGCTTGAATTCAGGTGACAGCAAATCTTCTTTCATGTGGTTAGTGTTCGTAGTGCCAGTCAGGGCAAGCATGCCCACGTCCAAAGCGAAACGGAAAATAACCTGAGCTGGAGTCGCGTTCAGTCGTCCTGCAATGCCATGAACGCTTTGCGAATTCATTACATTTGGGTTGGCGGTCAGAAGGGAAAATCCCTGGTAAACGATTTTATTTGAATTGCAAATATCGCGCACATCCTTGTCCCATCTGGTGATCGCGTAACATCGATTTTGCACGAACATCGGTTTGATACGGGCACCAGCGCAAAACTCATTCAACTGAACAGCGTCCACATTGCTCACGCCGATTGTGCGTACTATCTGTTTTTCAAATAACTCTTCCATCGTTGACCAGACTTGCCAGTCTTGCATAACTAGCCCGCGACGGGAGTAAGGACCATGCAAAACATAGGAATCTAGATAATCCGTGTGCAAATGCTTGAGCGAACTTGTTATCGATTGTCTGACCTGTGTCGGTAAATCAGCTGATGGATCGTAAGGTGGTGTTTGATTGCCCTGCCCATTTATGGAAGTGAATTTTGTTTGCAGGAAGAGGTTGGAACGTTTTATATCGGTTTTATATAGGTCCAGCAAGGCTTCTCCCACGCCGACTTCGTTATAGTGAATCATTTGATTGGCGGTATCAATGGCGCGAAAACCAGAATTGACGGCTAGTTCGACCAGTTTTCTGGTTTTATCCTTCTTCCAGGCCGTGCCGTACATAATCGGTGGCACGGCATATCCGTTGTAGGTTATAAGCGACATTGCGACTCCTTGAAAATTGACAATATTAGGCCGAATAACAGAAAAAATTGTCAGAGGACTACTATAGATCCTATTCTCGTGATAAGTTCAAGGTAGAGCACGCAGGGTTAATATGAAAAAATTCAGTATCCTCATAGCGCTTTTACTTTTAAATCTCAGCAGTTCAACTTTTGCTGCCACCACTAAGAATGAGTGGCTGCTTGAGCAAAGCTACAGCGAGATAGGCGAGCATAAGATTTACGTTAGCCCTGATGCTGTCCGAATTGTCTGTCCCAAGCAAGGATTTTCGGTCATCGCAAAAGCACCAAACTGGGACGCCTACTGCTTTAGGAATGACAATAAAAAACTATGGGTTGGTAAATTCAATACTTTTACCGGCGATTTATTACTAAATCCATTTGCTGTGCCTAAATACAGCTTTGAACCGCTCAGACCAGATAAAGAAGTCAAATATGACGGAATTGATTGCTCAACTTATCTTTCGGATAAAGAAGGCAGTGTCGTATACGGTAGCAAAACAATGGCAGTCGCGCCGATGACCTGCGAGTTCCTCTGCCGTTATTTTAATATTCCAAAAATGCATGAAGTACCTCTGTTTCGCCGGATCGAACCATCGAGCAGAAAGGTTGTCCCCAAAGCTGGTGCTGATAAAGCGTGGCTTGGCGATACTGCCATTAAAGAGCAACCGAGCAAAACTCGGATCGTCCTCAGTACATCTTCCATAAAGAAAATCGGCTATAAATCGTCTGATTTTGAATTGCCCAAAGATTATCGCCTCGCCAAAGATGCCGGCGATATTGGCGTCACAGGCGCGCAGCGCAGTCAGATTGGAGCGGCATTAGACGAACTTGGTTTTAGCAGCGATTACGTTCGCAACGAGAAAAAAGACAAATAGTTCGATCACTTTTGAGAAATATCGATTTGATTGCCCAGAATGGACAGCGCTTTGCTGACGGCTTGTGGGTCACGATGAATGGCGTCAAGGGTCTTTACCAGCGTGTGAAACAAAGGGCTGTGCCTTGCGCCTGGTTCGGCGAGAAGATTGATGACGGTGCCATTTATCAGGCTATTTAAACCAAACCAGGCGATGCCACCATTGGCTCTTATATTCTCGATGGCGTCGGCTTGAATCGTTTGCCCAGAGATAATTTTCGTCAGTTCGCTTCTCAGTAATGTTTGTCGCTCAGACTCAGAGATGTCCTGCTTATCTGCGTAATCAAACAGCTTAGTGAGCTTTTCTCCCGGAAAAAGGTTGTCGTTGTCCGTTTGCGAGAATATCGATGAACTGCTTGCCTTGGGCGATTCTTTGTATTCAAACTTTTGATACACATATGGTGCATGTTTGCCTCTGTGAAAAGTTTCGTCAGCCACTTCCTGCAAGCGTCTTAACTCATTGTCTCGAGCCATTCCCCGTGTCATCTTTAAAGCATCCTGAAAGGCAGAAACGAAAGATTTCGCGATGAGGTCGCCGTTTTCCTGTCTCTGTACAAGCTCGCTTAAAGAAATGCTTTCTCGCTGGCGCAGGGCAATTTCCTGCTCAGTCAAATTCGAGTCGCGATTTACAAGTGAAATCAATCCCGAATTTTCGTCCTTGAGGTACAAATTGAAACTTTCAACTGCGGGCACATCTGGCTTAAACGACCCGTCACGGCTGCTGCCAGCACTTGGTTGGTTGCTTTGGTGCTTTTTTCTATTATCGTTGGCGACTGGGTCTTCAGTCATAGCAAGGTTTTCACCGGTATGTGGTCGAGATGACGTTGAGATAGTAAAGGAGACCAGGGCACAAGAACAACAGATAGAATTGTGCCCTTGCTAAGATATTAGCAGCACCACTTGCCTGGCAATTGAGCTTTTAAACTTTCAATAGGAATGACCACAGCTTGGCTAAGTTTTTGATTTCAGTCTTATTGGCGACGCTTTTTCTGGCGAATCAAGCTGTTATAGCCAAAACATCTGGTAGTGAGTGGGTGCTTAAGCAAGGCTCTTCGGACCTTGGGCAGCAGAATGTCTACGTTTGCGAAGACGCCGTAAAAATTGAATCCGTCAGATATGGTTATCACGTCCTGGCTAAGGCACCTGACTGGCGAGTGTATTGCTATCGTCCTGGCGAGAAAAAGATGTGGGTAACTCCGCTCAATGATTTTAGTGGAATTCTGCTGATAAACCCCTTCGCCATATCAAAATACACTCCGGGCACGTTAAACACTGCGGGAGCTGTCACTTATGCGGGCTTGAAGTGCCAGCAATTTCGACCGCTCACTGCCAAGCTGTTTGTTATTTTCGCGACCGACGAGATTTCAACCAATCCGAAAATTTGTGAATTTATCAATCGCTACTACTATCTGCAGAATTCCGGTCGAGTGCCTCTCTTTAAGAACATCGAACATGTCGTGAACAACCGCAAGCTGAACCATAATTGGTTGACTTCGGATGTCAGCGCTGATTTGCGTAAAGACCCGAGGGTGGTGCTTGAGACATTAGAGGCAAAGAAGGTCCCCTATCGCTCAGTCGACTTCGAAATTCCACAAAACTACACAATTGTCAACAGCGTCAACGATATATCGTTGTCTAAGTCCAGCAAAGCGACGCTCAACGATCTTGTCGACAGTTTGGGCTTTACAAGCGATTTCGACCAAGCGGCAAAGCCAAAACACTGACCTAACTACTATGGATGTAACTAATGAAAACTTCGCGCCGGTCGCTAACTATTCTGGCAATGGCCCTCGTGTGCATTCTGACCTTTTGTGTGAAAGCAAGCCAGGCTGGCGCTGAGCCGAAAATACGCCATTTTGTGGCGTTTGCCTTTAAGGACTCGGCTTCACCAGAGCAAAGAGATTCCGTCGTAAAAGCTTTCCTTGAGCTACGAAAGACCGTCCCTGAAGTACAATCAATAGAAGCAGGTCCAAATAACAGCCCTGAACACTTAAACAAAGGGCTAACTCATGCTTTTCTGGTCACTTTTGCCAGCGAGAAGGACAGAGATACCTATCTCACTCATCCCGAGCATGAAAAGTTCAAGAAATTTGCCCTGCCGTTTGTGTCTGATGCTTTAGTCATAGACTTCTCAGGCAAAAAATAGAAAAACCCAGTTACAAATCAGGATGAGAGCATACTGTAATGTCAATAGCACCAGGTCAGAGAGTTTCCAAAACCGCCTCGAGCGAATTTATCTTAACTCGTGTATTCGATGCACCACGGGCAGTGGTATTTAAAGCATGGACAGAAATAGATAAACTGACACAATGGTGGGGGCCCAAAGGAATGACCATGAAGGTCAGCACCCTTGACCTCAAGCCAATGGGACTGTTTCATTACTCCATGACGACGCCTGATGGCAAAGAGATGTGGGGCAAGTTCGTCTATCGCGAAATCACACCACCTGAGCGTCTGTGTTTCATCAGTTCTTTCTCAAATGCAGAGGCCGGTAAAACCAGACATCCTGCCAGTCAGACGTGGCCGCTCGAAGTTATGAGCACTGTCATATTTGAAGAAGTTGAAGGTAAGAAGACTAAGGTGACCTTGAAAGGCGTGCCAATCAAAGCTTCTGAAGTGGAATTGAAGACATTCTCAGACGGCTATGACTCCATGAAAACTGGATTCACAGGAACGTTCGATCAACTTGAAGAGTATTTGAGCAAGAAGTAGAAGCGCAAGCCAAGCTCGATAAATTCTGGCAGAGAGTTAAAACGTCTGCCGTCATTCTGTTGTTTCAGTGCAGCGAGTTAAACGTCTGCCGTCATTCGAACGAACGGACAGGCGTCAATTTTGGAAATTCTCGTAGATTGCTTTTGCTTATACGTTGAAGCGGAAGTGGACGATGTCGCCGTCTGCCATCACGTATTCTTTGCCTTCAAGGCGCATCAAGCCTTTTTCTTTGGCCTGCTTTTCGGAACCAGATGTGACGTAGTCGTCATAGCCGATGATTTCTGCGCGGATGAAGCCCCGTTCAAAATCTGTGTGAATGATGCCAGCGCATTTTGGCGCTGAATAACCTTGTTCGAAAGGCCATGCACGTACTTCTTTTTCGCCAGCCGTGAAATAGGTTTTGAGACCAAGTAAATCAAAGGCGCTTTTGATCAAATCGTTAACACCAGAGCCACTGACGCCCAGACTGTCTAGATATTCTTTGCGGTCTTCCGGACTGAGTGTGGCTAATTCAGCTTCAATAGCTGCCGAAATTATGGCAACAGGACGACCTTCTTCAGCCGCATGTTTTTTCAAACTTTGAACGTGCTTGTTAGCATCGGCATTTGCTAAATCAGATTCGGCAACGTTGGCGACGTAAATCAGTGGCTTCGTGGAAAGTAATTGCATCGAAGGCAGGATCACTTTTTCTTCGTCAGTGAGAATATCTAGCTTGACTGGCTCAACGCTTTGAATGAACGGTAGGATTTTTGTGAGCAATTCAAATTCAAGCACAATGCGCTTATCGCCACTCTTCTTTTGCTTGCCCAGGCGTTCCAATCTTTTTTCGATTGAAGTGACATCCGACATAGCGAGTTCGATGTGGATTGTTTCTAAATCGCGAATAGGATCGACAGCGCCGTCGACGTGAATAACATTTTCATCGTCAAAGCAACGCACAACGTGCATGACTGCATCGACTTCGCGGATGTGAGCGAGGAATTGATTGCCCAGTCCTTCGCCTTTGCTTGCGCCTCTAACCAGGCCCGCAATATCTACGAATTCAAAGGCCGCTGGAATAAGATTTTGCGGTTTTACCATCGATTGCAGCTTTATCAAGCGTTCGTCTGGCACCTGCACGATGCCGACGTTCGGATCGATTGTGCAGAAGGGATAGTTTGCGCTTTCGGCTTTATAAGAGCCCGTCAAGGCATTGAATAATGTTGATTTACCAACATTGGGAAGTCCAACGATTCCAGCCCTGAGCATTGCCTTATGTCCTCTTAAGTTTCAAATTTAAAGTAGTTATCTCGTAAATACCACAGTGGCTAGCTGCAGGCCGCGAAGAACGGCACAAATGAAACATTATTTTCCTCTGAGAAGCCGTTTTTGAGTGACTTCAGATTGGATTTGTTTGTCTATTCGACAGATTCAAAAGTGATACCAAATTTGTCGAGAGGATATTTTGCGTCGTTGAATGTGAGTTGGAGAAGAGCTTGCTCACCAAATTCTTCGGGCAGTGGGTCAAAGGGGGCAGAAGTTTGAATGGCTTCTTCTGCGGCGATGTTTGCGTATTTGTTGTTTGAGGGGCGCAGCATCTTTATCGATTTCCAATCTCCGTCTCTGGTAATGGAAAATTGTATCTGTAGATGTGTCGGTTTTTTTTCAACGGGCGGGAACCAGTTTTGTGAGATTTTGTCGGCGAGGTTCTTTAAATAGATGTAGGCAGGATTGTCCAGAACTGAGGGCTCGAAATTGATAAAATTGTGCCCAACGCATTCAAGAAAAGCAAATGGAAGTGGTTCTTTAGAGACGGGCTTTTCTACTTCTTTTACGACAGGCGTTTGCGTTTCTTCTTTGACTTCTTCAGTAGTTTCAGCGGCAATTTCAGGCAAGGGTATTTGGTCTAACTTTGCCTTCGTCACTGCTGCCGATTGTTGGTCACCAATACTTAGCCAGAGTTGCCAAATGCGCTCTAAGTATTCTCGTTTTTGAGAATCATCGTGTGCGGATTGTTCATCGATGATTGATTCGGCTGTTTGCAAGTCTTCTCGTGCTGAGTCAAAAAGGTGTGCTTCGACTTCGATGTCAACATAATTTAAAGTGGTGTGGAGAGTATGAATATTCTGGTGGATCTCAGGGTTGGCTTGTTTAGCTTGCAGGATTAAATCAGGCACTTCTTCATACATGCATAGCCTGGTGTAGCACCGCGCCAGCGACAGAAAGCAATGTACCCTGCGAAACGAGTAATCCGGGCCTTTGCTCTTAAGTCTGTCTGCAAGTTGTAGATAAATCTCAGCTGCTTGACCTAGGCAGTTCCTTTCTACAAAGGATGCAGCTAATGTATTTAGTGCTTCGGTTGCAAGATCTTGGTCGGAATGGTGCTCTCTGACCAGCTCGACTGATTTGATGTAACGGTCTTGAGCTTGTTTTGTGCGACCGATCTTTTCCCAATCGTCTGTGCCCCGATTGTTTGACCATGGGACTTGCCACGTACCTCCCGAACTTTGGGAGACATACTTTGTAGAATCTTGCTCTGCAAGAGCTTCATCTGCGGCTTTTGAGAAGAGGTAAGTAATTTTTTGAGCAGCGTCGGCTTTGCCAAGTTTTCGTAGAACATCGCAGTAGTCTGGCGCAAAGCGCACTAGTAAGGGGAAAATATCACGGCGTAATGGAGTTTGGAAAACGTGTTCGAAAATTACTTCCGAAACTTCAGTCTGATTATTTTCTCGCCGAAATCTCCCTAACAAAAGCGTTGTGCCGATGACGTCTAGATGTTCCGGTGGTAACACTTTTTGTTCTTCTTTTTGAATAGCTTCTAAAAGCTCGATAGCTTTATCAATTGCTCCGCCTGCGGTAATTTGCAATGCTAATTGATGCAGGCGATGAATGAGCGCGCTGCTTTTCGACCCCTCGTCTCTGCCAGACGCACGTAGGGATGTGATATATGCGCTCAAGATCAAGCTAATGAGCGACATTGTTTTGTCGAGAGCATTTGAATTGTGATAGAAGTGGGCAAGTTCGGCCATGCACAATGCTTCTTGTTCGCTACCTGCACCGTATTTAATACTTGTCGCCTTCATTGCTTCAAGCATGTATGACTCTGCGTCTTCGATAAACCCTTTAATACGTAATAGTTCGGGTAGCGAATCTTGTTGACAAATGAATAGTGGCTGAAAATTACTAGCTCGCTTTGCGGATAGCTTGTAAATCTCGAGCGCGTGAGCTACACATTCGATGGTTTGCGTGAGCCGATTTCTACGAAAGTGATCCGTTGCCACATCAATCCAGTAGTGTTCGGTTCGAACTTCGAAATTTTTATTCGCTTGAGCGCCGAGCATTCTTTCTTCTGCAAACTGTTCGACCTGGGTTTTACCTGCGGTCAATTTGCTCAGTCGGTCTAGTAATCTAGTTGGCTCTCTGGATGATGCGTACAATATCGCTAAAGCTCTTCGATAATTAACGACTGCACAGAGTCGATTGGTCGTTTGTGATACGTTCGCCAGGTCGGTCACTAAGTCACATTCGGCACTGTATGTAAGTTTGGTGTTTTGTTCTGCGGCGCTAACGGCTTTTAGCAGTATCGTACGCTTCAAGTGAATGATTGATACGCTGGTGCTGTTCTTCTTTGGCCAGTGCGCCGCTTCTTGAAAGTAATTTTGTGCCACCTCGAATTGATATAAGGATGCGGCATAGTCGCCTGCCATACACGCAAGCAGCGGCGGCAAAGAATGTTTAGAAAATTGCCCAACAGCTTGTTCAAGAAAATTATTGTGTTCCCTATTTAGTGTTGCCAATTTCCAGATGTGAAATCCGCCCTCTGAAAAATTCTTTCTTCTACAAAAGACGCTTTTCCGCTCGGGTAATTTAATGGAGCGAGACAACAGTTCTGATGCGAATTCGAAATATCCACCTTTCTTGTAGGCTTCGGTAATTTGATAGATTTTGTGGAAAAATGAAGTCGTACTCTCAAACATTTTATCGACTGAAATTTCCGCGTCAACGAGGCGTGACCGTGCAATTTGCGCTACTGCAAGATCTCCGTGAATTAGACTGATAAGCTCTGATAGTCCTGGTGAACTGACAATTTGAGCAGCTGATTCGGCGCAGGAAAGAGCCCTCTTCAGAATTTTTTCAGCGCGTTCACAGTCGTCATTGCGCAAATAAACAAGTGACCAGAATCTCAAGACTTTGGCTCTGATGGTCTGCTGTCGTAACTCAGTCTTTTCTTTCTCTTCAAAATCGACCTGGAGGCTTTTCAGCTCGTGCTCCCATAACTGGTTTGCTACAAAGTAATTTAGTAAGAGCGCTTGTAGATTTGACCAGTAGTGATCGGAATTCAATCCAAGAGCATCTGCAAGTATCGCTTGTTCTGTAAAACAAGCGACGAGATAGAGCGGCGCAAAATCAGCGTCTTTGGCCTGCTTTGCGATGCGATTCAATAAGGTTTGAGCCGGCTCGAACCGTTTTTCCTCGATCAACCGGCGTGCCAAATTGAGCAGGCCAGTCCAGATTAGAGTCTCGCAATTGTTGACATTTTCTTCAGTAACAGCTATCGAATGCAAATCTTCAATCACTTCGTCAGTATGCATTTCTGGTTGCATCGAGAGGGCATCGAATGCATGACGCGCTCGTAAATAAAATGGCAATAGGACATCGCTTGCGGCGCTATCTGGGGCTGTAACTTCGAGTCCGGCAAGTTTTGCTGCCAAATCTTTTGGCTTTGGAAAGAATCCCGGTATTTGGTCAATTAGAGCAATTTCTTCAGCCGAGTGATTGTGATGAAAAATCTCGATTGCTTCTTTCAATGCGTGTTGTGCGAAATTGTCTTCACGCGCTGCTTCGTAGACAACGACTTGCTTGTATTTGCTGTACACGCAGGGTTGTGAAAAATCTCGAAGAACAGTATTTTGTGACTTTGGTGATTTATGCCTGGCGATTACGCAGCTATAACTGATAATGGCATTTTTGTAGTCTCCCTGGCGCAGATAGGCATTGCCGATCAAATGCAAGTCGTCTTGCGTGAGGGAGAGCTGACTTCTTTCGAAAATCGCGGACAGCATACAATCGAAGTTTGTATCCGACAGCGCAATTAGGCGTCGTAGACACAGAATGGTTTTGGTATCACCGTCAACGCTGTTCTTCGCTGCTTCTAGCAACTTATTTAATAATAGTTTGGCTTGGGTGTGTCTGCCTGTTTCTATCAAATGATCGGCAAAATCAAATAAATGAGATGATTCGTCAAAATCAAGACTGTCGAAGTCTGGAAGATATTTCAACGCAGATTCGACAGCTAGATCGGCATCTTTGATTTTGTAGACTCTGTCGAAATAATTGGCTGCAGAAATTTGGGTAAAAAGATGCACAAAAGAATTTCGGTTCAGCCAATTTTGGGCAAGTTGAATGGAGATGTTGTAGAGAGCCGACGATAATGGTTCGAGCAGAGTGTTAGATGGACGTTCAACTAGATCCAAGGTTGACCCGGGCCAGTCGTTACTATCCGTAGAATCAAGTGCGTCAAAACTTTTTTCCAGTGTGAACCAAATTTTGTCATCGGCCGGTCTGTTTTCAATCTCGTTTCTCATCAAGGTGACGAACTGATGAAAGTTTAAATCGGCTGAAAGAATGTCTAGTGTGACTGGCGTTCCTGGTTGGCCGCATAAAAGAGTCCGTAATTGCGGTAGTGTCTGATTTTCAATGCTCTGACCATTTATCGAAAGCAAAAATGGTTCAATGCCAGCGTCGGCGGGCAACTGTCCCCAGGGATCGACAACGACGACTCCGTACAACGGAATCTCGCGAAGTTTGATTTTGACGCCGCCACGAGCCTGCACCATGTGCTTTGCTTATCCCGAAATAACTCAGTCGCTAGAACACATTCCTTTTCGATTGTACCTTGTCTACTCGACCGGGACTGAAACAGGGAGTCGTGCAAGCAACGGTAGCTATGCTGGCAATCTTGCAAAGATCACTCGCGTGATACCTCGATTGCTGGATTTATCGAATCTTTTAAACTATTACTATTTCAACGTGGGCAGCCGGGGGACGAAGTTATGCAGTTATCGAATTGGTCGGAATACGAATTAGTCGCGCTTGCGCGAGTCTATATAAAGCATAAGCAGTTTAATCGCTCTGAAGCTGTTCGCCTGGAAATCTCTCAACGACTGACCGAATCGGCAGCCGAAAATACAGCTCACCTTCGAGATTTACTTGATGAATTGAAGGCTCTGCAAGTTACTCCTTTAACACAACGCTTAAGAGGCATATTTGGTACCACGCGTCAGGTTGCCTGATTGAGCCCTTTAAGTAAAAAATACAAAGCCCACATGATTATTGCAATCGTGTGGGCTTCGACTAGGTTACGCTCTGATTACCAGTGACGTCCGTAATGACGATGATGGTGGCGATGATAAGCATCAGCCGGCTGAGGTACTAATTGCAGGCAAAATACAGCCAGCAAGGCAAGAAGACCTACTTTGGTTAAACGGTTCATGTGACACCCCTTCATAAATTTGATTTGCAAGAGATACGACCGATCATTTAGTCTTTGTGTTCCTTCTCAGCAACTCTATCGCCCATGGGCCGGAGGTTTGCACCTAGGCGGTAGGCGGAATAGTGAAGTCATGCAAGACGAGAATAATTCTACGCAGCCGCGACAACAGACTGCCAGCGAAAGGGGGGCTACAAGCCACCGCCGAATTTCCATATGCGCCTGAATAGTCCAGAGGCAAGATTTTGTTGTTGCTTTTGCAGTCAGTTGCTGACTAGCCCGGACCCAGTCTATCCACATCTGAATGCCTCAATCTGCAAAGATTGTGCCCGATTAAATCCAGGCGCTCGCATTGCCGAGGAATCTGTCAGCAATAAGCGTTCGGCTCCCTGGTCAAAAAAGGAAGTCAAATCGTTAAATGAGTACCAACTTAGCGATTTGTTGCCCTACGTCTGCCTGAAAGGGCACGTGCTCAAAGCCAATGAAGATGGCTTCACGTGTATCTTTTGCGCTCGTTATTCGTTGACCTGGGCTTACGACTGGACACTCGAATACGGGTGGCTATGACCGAAAGGCGCTAAATATCCTAGTCGTGCTTAGGGCTGCCCTGTCCATGATTGTCATTGTGACCGTGAACCCAGTTGGGGTTGTGATAGTTTTTGCCGTAGCCATTCTTGTGGACGCCATTTGACTTCTTGAACCAGCCAAAGCCAAACTTGTGCCCCTGCCCCTTGGGCTTGACTGTTTTGGTGGCTGACGCTGACTGCACCGTCATTGATTGTGAAATCAGAAAGGCTGCTAACATAGCGGCAAAATAACGATGCGAATGGTTCATGCAAAAACTCCCTTTAGCTCAGTGAGAAATCATACTCGATGGACGCCGCACAATCACTAACTGCTACCGCCGTAACGACCAGGGTTGTTCTGACGAATGCCAGTGATCCTGTGGCTATCGACCTGTTGACGAAATTGGCAATGGATACTGCTCAGTTTGAAGGCTTGTTAAACGCCGAGATTACGCCGTCTTCCGACAGGACTAAAGGGGAATGGACGGTCATTCAGCGCTTTCAAAATGAAAAACATGCAGAGACCTGGCGTGCCTCTTCTGGCAGACAGGATTTGATTTCGCAGCTTAGTGCTTTTTCATCGCAAGCTGGTCATCGCGAAGAGACTTCTCAGGATGACTGCCTGGCCACTGTCGCTGCTTGTATCACAAGCGCCATTCGCCCTGGCATGGAAAAAGAATATAGAGATTGGTTGAGCGAGATTCAAACTGCCCAGGCCCTGTTTCCTGGCTATCAAGGCACGTATTTGCAAATGCCACCGCCTGGCAGTGAAGGCCTCTGGACAATTGTGCTGAAATTCAACAGTCCTGAAGCGCTAGATGAATGGTTTCGTTCAAAGGAGCGTCTCGCACTAATTGAGAAATCAAAAGGACTGATTGCTTCCGAAAATATCAAGCGCATGCATTCAGCTTTTCCTGGTTGGCTGCCGACCGATTCAGAGGGGCAGTCGCCAGAAGACTGGAAAGGCGCCATGCTTGTAATTCTAGGCTTGTTTCCGGTCGTCGAATTACAGATACATTTTCTCTCACCGCTGCTTACGGGCTGGCAGCCGTCTCTGGGTAATTTCTTCAGTAATATCATAGGTGTTCTCATCATTACCTATGTCGAGATGCCTGTTTTGACCAGAGTCTTTCAAGACTGGTTGCTGCCAAAGCCTCACATGAACAAGCGCAAAAGTGATTTGATTGGAATCGCCATAATTTTGTTTTTGTATTTCGTGGAAAACATTTTGTTCTGGCGATTCAAATAGAAATTGTTCTATTCAGGCATCGTCAATACTGCTGCGCCGTGAAAGCGACCGTGTCGCAGATCGTCCAGTGCCTCATTTGCGTCAGCAAGCGGGTAGGTTTTGATGCTGGTGCGAACGGGCAATTTAAAAGCTACATCAAGGAAATCGAGCGCGTCCTGTCTTGTTAAATTGGCTACCGATTTGATGGAACGTTCTTCCCATAGATCTTTGTAAGGGAATGACGGAATGTCGGACATGTGGATGCCACCACAGACGATGGTAGCGCCTTTGTCCGATGCTTTTAGGGCAAGCGGTACCAGCGCACCAACGGGTGCAAAAATTAGCGCTGCGTCAAGTAGCTCTGGTGGCATTTCACTTGAGCCACCTGCCCAGGCCGCGCCCATCTTACGCGCGAATTCTTGGCCAGCGCTATCACCTTCTCTGGTGAAGCCATAAACTTCTCGTTCCTGGCTGATAGCTACCTGAATAACAATTGAAGCTGCGGCACCAAAGCCGTAGACACCGATGCGCTTTGCGTCGCCGGCGAATTTCAAAGTGCGCCAACCAATGAGACCAGCGCACAACAAGGGAGCGGCTTCTGCATCAGACAGACCATCCGGCAGTAAAAAGCAAAACTCTGAATCGGCGACAGCTCGCGTTGCATAACCGCCGTCGATACTGTATCCAGTGAATTTTGCGCTGCTGCAGAGATTTTCTCTATCGCTCAAACAAAATTTGCATTGTCCGCACGTTCGCCCAAGCCATGGCACTCCAACCCTTTGACCGACAGAAAAGCCATCTACGCCTTCGCCTATCTGGAGAATTTTGCCAACTATTTCATGACCAATCACAAGTGGAAGTTTGGGCTTTTTCAGTTCCCCATCAATGATGTGCAGGTCTGTTCTGCAAACTCCGCACGCTTTGACTTGTAAAAGTAATTGTCCAGCCGCCGGTTGCGGCTCACCGCGGTCGACCAGAGCAAGCGGCTTGCCCTTGCACTCAAAAAGCATTGCCTTCATCACGGGCACTTCAGGTATCAATTGCGTATCCTTTCAATGAGCGTCCGCGCTGGCGCAAGCGTATTCCAGGTTTGAGGATTAGATCGACATAGTAGGTTGTGTCAGTAAATAAGTTCCTAAGAACCTAATCAACCCTTTACTAGCTTATCAAGTTTTTGCATAATATTTTCATCGAAATGGCCGATTCGACTGAGTACCAGAGAGGACGGTACTCTGCCAAGAAAACGGCAGTCGATTGTGGCATCGATCCGCAAACCGGCTACTTTGCCCTCGGGACTTTTGGCAACTATGCGTAGACCCTTTTCTCCGGCATCATCTCGACCACTCATAGGCAATACTGCCACTTCGTTTTTTATCATGTCCACGCTGACGATGACCGCCGGGCGCCTGATCGTCATTTTCTCTTGGGCGTTATGAAAGCCCACCAGAACGACGTCCCCTCTGTGAATCGAAGACATTTGGCCCCCTGCGCGCGCTCTAAAAGACTCTCATAACCTGACGCTGAGCTTAAGCTATCATGTTACGAGGCCGCAAGGCTTCAAGAATACGTTCAAAATAGATGAATGTTTAAAATGTTCAGACAAAACAAGGCATGAGCTTTAATCGCCCGCAGTCTCCTCCATCTGCCCCGACTGGTGAAACAATCAGCGGCACCGTTGAGCGCGTCACTTTTCACAGTCCCGAAAGTGGCTTTTGTGTTTTAAAGGTCAATGTTCGTGGTCATAAGGACCTGGTTACAATCACAGGTACTGCAGCGTCGATATCGCCTGGCGAATACATAGACTGTCATGGCGATTGGTTCAACGATAAGTCTTATGGACTGCAATTTAAATCCAATCGCCTTGCTGTAGTGCAACCAAGCACCATCGAAGGCATCGAAAAGTATTTGGGCTCGGGCATGATTAAAGGCATCGGTCCACATTTTGCAAAGAAGCTGGTGAAAGCTTTTGGTGTCGATGTATTTGAAATCATCGAAACCACACCAGAGCGTATGTGTGAGTTGCCAGGTATTGGCGCTAAGCGCAAAGAGCTGGTTGTGAACTCATGGGGCGAACAGAAAATTATCAGAGAAATAATGGTTTTTTTGCAGTCTTATGGTGTGGGAACATCACGTGCTGTTCGGATTTACAAGACTTATGGTGCAGATTCCATTGCTAAAGTTTCAGAAAATCCCTATCGTCTGGCTCTTGATATTCATGGCATCGGCTTTAAAACTGCCGACACAATCGCTCAGAAGTTGGGTATTCCAAAAAATTCGCTGATGCGTGCTCAAGCTGGTGTTCGTCACGTTTTGCAGGAACTATCAGGACAAGGGCACTGCGCGAGCGAACGTAAAAATCTAATTGAAGCGTCGTCAACCTTGCTTGAAATTTCGACTGAACTTGCTGACACTGCAATTGGTGCCGAAAGCAAAGAAGGCAATATCATCGAAGAACTGATTGAAGGTCAACAACTTTTCTACCTGACCAGTTTATATCGCGCTGAAGTCGGAGTGAAGACAAATCTAGTGCGACTGACTCTAGGAAAAATGAGTCGTCCCGAGATAGATTTCGTAAAAGCGGTGCCGTGGGTGGAGGAAAAAGCTGGAATTCAACTTTCACAGTCTCAGAAAAACGCTGTTGAATTAGCTCTGTCTAGCAAATTGCTGGTGATAACTGGCGGACCTGGTGTTGGCAAAACTACGCTTGTGAACAGCATTTTGAAAATCATTGGCTCCAAAGAAGCACAAATTATGCTGTGTGCACCAACTGGCCGCGCCGCAAAAAGACTTTCTGAATCAACGGGAATGGAAGCCAAAACAATTCACAGACTGCTTGAGTTTGATCCAAAGGCTTTTGGCTTTAAACGTAATCGCGAAAATCCGTTGCAGACTGATTTGGTTGTTGTGGATGAGGCTTCGATGATTGATATAGTGCTCATGAATCAACTTCTTGCAGCTATTCCAGACACAGCTGCTTTATTGCTCGTAGGCGATGTCGATCAATTGCCATCAGTGGGACCAGGCTCAGTGCTCGCAGACATCATCAAATCTGAGACCATTCCGGTTGTGCGATTGACTGAGATTTTCCGTCAGGCCGCCACTTCAAAAATTATTGTGAACGCTCACCGCATCAACAAAGGCGAAATGCCATTGCGTTCAGAAAAGCAAGAAGAGCTGACGGACTTTTATTTTGTTCAAGCGGAAACGCCTGAAGACATCAGCGATAAAGTCATGCAAATCGTCTGCGAAAGGATTCCGAAAAGGTTTGGCTTAGATCCAATTAAAGACGTGCAGGTGCTCACACCGATGAATCGCGGCGGGCTCGGTAGCCGTTCTCTCAATATCGAATTGCAAAAACGACTCAACAAAGATTCTGGCCCACAAACAACAAAATATGGCTGGAGTTACGGAAAGGGCGACAAGGTTCTGCAAATTATCAATAACTACGATAAAGAAGTTTTCAATGGTGACATCGGCACCATTAGTAGTATCGACATGGAAGAGTCGGAATTGTTAATTGATTTTGACGGACGCGAAGTGCAATATGATTTCAATGAACTCGATGAAATTTCACTTGCTTATGCTGCGTCAATTCATAAAGCACAGGGCTCTGAGTATTCGGCAGTAGTGATACCACTGGCTATGCAACATTACATGATGCTGGAGCGCAATTTGCTTTATACAGGAGTAACGCGCGGTAAAAAGTTGGTGGTTATTGTCGGGCAAGCTAAGGCTCTTGCTCTTGCCGTCAAAAACAAGAAGTCATCCGGGCGGGTGACAGCGCTTTCGTATCGATTGAAGCAGTTTTTTGCTATGGGCGCAAAAGCACTCGTCACAAGCAAGTCAGCAGATGATGAATAAGCGCATCAATACAACCGATTTACGTGTAGCAGCAATTAATAACACGCTATTTGCGCCGACCACTTTGCCTGCTGCGTTAAAAAAGCTTGGCTTCGTACAGGCTGATCCGATTCAAGCTCCGGCTCCTGCGCAAGATTTGATTCTGCGTCTGAGAGTCAAAAATTACAGTGTTGGAGATTTGGACCGACGCTATGCGAGCTTGGACATCGAAGAAGATTATTTCTACGCCTATGGATTCATGCAGAGATCCCACTGGCGACTGCTGCATCCTCGTAATACCGATGACCTAAGTAGTCTTGAACTCCAGGTTTTGCAGACCCTACAAAGTGGTGAGCCATTTCACCCGAAAGATTTAGAAGAACAATTTGGCAAAGAAAAGGTGATAAATGCCTGGGGTGGCTACTCAAAAGCCACTACTCGAGTGCTCGATGGCTTACATCACCGAGGGCTTTTGCGCATCGCTGGTCGAAAAAAAGGCATTCGTATTTATCAGATCACGGAACAATCACAGCAGCACATGAGCACTGATGAAAGGTCTAGAGAGCTTGTATTTTTGCTTTGTCGCATATTTGCACCTTGCCTTGAAAAGAATTTGCGCAAACTGCCGTTTTCGAAACCAGAAGGTTGTGATACTAAATTGATACTGGCAGCGCTTCTGGCAGATGGGCTGATTGAAAGGCATGTAATCGATGGCGACGCGTATCTTTTCCCTGCCTCGCTGAGTCTTGGTGGTACTGCCGACGGTGCATCATCCGTGCGATTTCTCGCACCTTTTGATCCGCTGATTTGGGATCGAGAGCGCTTTGAACGTTTGTGGGGATGGCAATACCGTTTTGAGGCATACACTCCAGTGGCCAAGCGAGTGCGTGGGTACTATGCCCTTCCTGTCTTATGGCGTGACGATGTTGTCGGTTGGGTAAACATTACTAAGACAGACGATGGCAGTTACGATTTTGAGTTTGGTTTTGCCAAAAAGATTAAACAACCTGCTCAATTTAAAATTGAAGTAGAGAAAGAAGTGGATAGGATGAAGCAATTTCTTCAGCGTTGAATGGAGTGAATTACAAAAAAGCACCACCAACGTTAATGGGCGGTGCTTTCTCATATCAATTTGAATAGATTTGACTATTCAACGAGAGTTGGCATGACTGGTGCGTCAACAATATGGATGATACCGTTGGAGCAGCGAACGTCAGCTTCTTGCACACGCGAATTATTGATGTACAGACCGTCTTTCTTCTTATCGTCGCCCTTCTTGTAGGAGATTTTGACTTCCTTGCCGCCGTACATGGTCTTAACTGAACTCATGTTCTTCAGAGCATCGCAATCTAAATTGCCATCAATCACTTCATAAGAGAAAATCTCTGCGAGTTTTTTCTTGTTTCCGAACAATGTATCCTGGTCGGCTTGGTTTAGTTTTCCCCAGGCTTTGTCGGTTGCGGCAAAGACTGTGTAGGGACCTTTACCTTTTAATTTGTTATCGAGGTCATAGGCATCATCCAGACCATCTAACATTTTATGGAAAGCGCCTCTTTCGCGTAAAGTGTTGATGATGTCTTGCTTTGAAGCAGTCGACATTTTGCCACCAGTTGTTTCATCTTTAGCGATACCTGGGTTTGTCACTGCAGACATAACCACCAATGACAAAAGCGCCGATTTAGCGCAATCTACTAACTTCATTTCAATCCTCCTGATCCGTGCCTGGAATGAGCACGAGATATTGTATTTTCCGCATAAGACCCATTCAGAGAAAACGAGTCACTTGAAAAGATCCCCGTCAATGCTGACGTGAAGGTGCGGACGTATGCAGAGCAATTTAGTTTCCGAATAGTTGAGTCGATTCGACTACAGAGAAGTCAACAACAAAACGGGGAACAATGCTTAGACGCTCTCTTGCAAAAAAGTAAGATGTGGAATTTCGCCGCGTTTCATTTTTTCTTTATCGAGAGCTCCTGTTTTCTCGAGGAAAGCTTTAGCAACTGCTACATCCTCTAGTCTGAACAAGAAAAATATCTCGCCTGGATTGTCGATATTGCGCCAGACTCTTTGAAAATGCATGCCAGCTTCGCGATGCAAAGCCGTGTCCGAGGTCACAACTTGCTTCCACAATTTGAGATCGACTTTAAATTGTCCAAGCAGATAATTCATCCTGAATCTCCTGATTTAATTCAGTTATTTGCGTTTACGTCCACTTAAACCCGCGTTTTCAGCCGCTAACTCAGCCAGAGCGCAAGGATCAAGTTCACCTTTGCCTCGACCGATTGCACTGAGAAATGCGGTTTCCAGAGCGGTGCAAAATGGCATTGGCACTTGCGATTCTATTGCCGCAGACAGGGCTAAGCGCGTGTCTTTTTCCTGTGCTTTGATAGTGAATGCACCAGTGTCAAACTTTCCGTCAGCGATGATTTTGCCATATTTCTCGTAGATTGGTGATTTAAAAAATTCTTTCGCCATAATCTCGTAGAAAAGATGATGGTCAACCTCGTTTTTGCGCAGCAGAGCAAATGCTTCAGCGAAGGTTTCGATCATGGAGCTGATCATGAAATTGGCTGACAATTTAAAAACGTTGGCTTGCTCGGGAGCATCACCGACGGTGTGCACGCCTTTACCAATTGCCTCAAACACAGGCATACATTTTTCGATCAGTTTGTGTTTGCCTGCAGGCATGATTATAAGCTCGCCGCGCTCGGCGACGTCGGGGCGACCCATCACGGGTGCCGATATAAATCCGCGATTTAAGGAACTGGAGGCTTCAGCAACGCGCGTGGCTAATTGGACGCTGACTGTGCTCATTGAAACATGAATCGTGCGTTCGCCCTGATGAATGAGCATACCGTCCTGCTCGTCATCTTTACTATTTGATTTTTCGCCGAAAAGAACTGATTCAAGAGCATGGTCATCGGCAAGCATCGTGATGACGATATCTCCTTGCGCCGCTCCAGCCGCGTCATGAGCAAGAGTGGCTCCCTGGGCGATCAATGGCTCAGCTTTCTCGGGATTGCGATTGAATACGGTCACTTCAAAGCCTGCTGCGATTAGGTTCGCCGCAATAGGTGCACCCATATTGCCCAGACCAATTACACCAATATCCATCACGCCTCCATTTGCACGCGTTTGAGTCGGACAATCATATCCTGTTGGCACCTGGCATTGTAATATAGCGAGACAATTTGTAAGGCTCCTAAAGACACTCAGGTGGCGACGTAAAGTGGACAACAAATGCAAGGCCTATTTGTTTCGCAGCACCGCAGTAGGAGCTCTCGGCGGTCTGTTGTTCGGTTTCGATACGGCTGTTATCGCCGGAACAACTCATTCGCTGATGTCAACTTATAGCCTGACTCCAGAATTGCTTGGCATAACTGTGTCGATCGCGCTCTGGGGCACAGTTATAAGCTCAATGACTGCAGGCATTCCTGGAGAAAAACTGGGGGCGCGTGATGCTCTTCGAATCACTGCCGTTTTGTACATAATATCTGCTCTTGGTTGCGCGTTTTCGCCTAACTGGTGGATTCTTCTGGGGTTTCGTTTTCTTGGCGGTCTGGGCATCGGTGCGTCGTCGGTGCTTGGACCGGTTTATATCGCGGAACTTGCACCACCAAAGTGGCGTGGCCGTCTAGTTGGTTTATTTCAAATCAACATAGTAGTTGGCATACTCGTTGCTTATTTCTCGAATTACATCATTGGTCTGCAGCATTTCGGCATCAACGAATGGCGCTATGAGCTGGGTGTTTCAGCGCTGCCAGCTATTTTATTTTTTTGCATGCTGTTTGGTATTCCCCGCAGTCCTCGCTGGCTGGTCGCCAAAGGCTTCACCGAAGAGGCTCTAGCTGTTTTGCAAATGACTGGAGATCCAACTCCTGAAGCCGAACTGCAATTGATAGAAGAATCAATTGGCCAGGAACACAAAGAAAAGATAGAACCGCTTTTTCAGAAAAAATATTTACGACCAATTTTGCTTGCAGCATCAATGGGGGCGTTCAGTCAACTTTCCGGCATTAATGCCATTTTGTATTACCTCAACGACATTTTCGCTCAAGCCGGTTTCGATAAATTATCAGGCGATATGCAATCAGTCATAATTGGTGCCACCAATTTGACCTTCACCTTAGTGGCAATGGCGTTCATCGATCGTTTTGGTCGCAAGCCCTTGCTTTTGATTGGTGGAATTGGCATGGCTACCTCGTTATTTGGAATTGCTGCAGTGATGTCAGGATTGTTAGAGCGACAAAATTTGCTAGTATTTTTGGTTCTATTCATAGGCTTTTTTGCTGCATCACAAGGTGCGGTCATATGGGTTTATATGAGCGAGATTTTTCCCACACTCGTGCGTGCACGTGGGCAAAGTCTTGGCTCTGCCAGTCACTGGATCATGAACGCGATTATTTCTGGCGTTTTTCCAGTCGTCGCTAAAGCATCTGGTGCCAAGCCTTTTATCTTTTTCGGTTTGATGATGCTTGTTCAGTTTTTTATTGTGATCCGCTGGTATCCAGAAACTAAGGGCGTTTCTCTCGAAGAATTGGAACAGCAACTGGGAACGGGCTAGCTTAGCTGGCAGCAGCAAATCTTAGACATCATTAAGAAAAAGGGTGGCTGGTCTGATTTATATCTCAAGATGTCGAGTTCGCTCTGTTAGGCTGTTTTACCTCGAAACTATTTCAGAGCAGGCATTTTCAGTTAAATCGCGACAATGCCAAGAGATTGAGCGCAAGCAATGAGGTTGTAATGCGTGTAAACTGTACATATACGCAGCTTTTGTCAAAACTTTGTTGGCGATATTGATCACGAATCGGCGCAGTTAAAGCCGATCCACTGGGAGGAAACATGGAGAAAACATTACTAGACATCGAGCTGGTCGTGCCAAACGATGCCGAAAAGCCAACGCGGGCGGAGCATCCAACAGACACTTTGCTGGCTCATGAGCAAAAGAATGGCAAGTTTCGTCTTCAGTGCTTCCGCTTGAAATGCAGAACCGAAAGCACCGAAAGCACAAAAATGCGTTTGAATGTTTTTCTCGATGAGACACAGCTGTCTGTCAGCCCCATTTCAATCAACTTCAATGGCGAAACACATTACGAATTCACATTCCAGAATGTCGAACTAGAAACAGTGAAAAGCCCGGGCAATCTTGCTGTCAGAGCCTCTGATGGTGCCGAAAAGGTATTTAGCGTTAAATTCAAAACAGTGCCTTTCGTAGCCATGGAAAAGCCTGAAAAACCAGAAAAAGTGAAGAAACAAGCGTCAGCTTAGTTTCGGACAACATATGAATTTCGCAAAGACGATGGAGCAATTGCTCTGTCGTTTTTGTTTTGAGAAGTTTTCCGGATGAGCTGACATTGTAGGATTGTATGTGACACCGTGAAAGGTTCGTGGAAGAAAGCAGAAAGAAGCTTCTCAGTATTGAAGGATTATGTTCAATTTCGATCCCAAATTCTTAGGTCCAATTGCCACCAGTATTGGCATTTGCGTTTCTGTGACATTGTGGACGCTTAATGTTCGACGTAAAGAACTTTCCTATGAAATTGTGTCTGACGATGTCATTGTTGGACTGCAGGATGCTGGCAATTTAAGGGCAATTAACAACCCGGACGCTGATTTAGAGATTCTCGTGCATGGTGAATCTGTGAAAAACGTCAGACATTTGACGCTTAAAATTGCCAATAGTGGACACATTCCGATTCGACCTGCAGACTTCGATGGTTCAATTCGCGTCAAGCTTGGTCCTTCAGCAAAAATTTTATCAGCAGCAATTAGCGAAACTTATCCGACTAATTTGCAAGAGCGCGGTTCTGGAGACAACGCACCAATTTCTTTGATCAGCAAAGTCGAAGAAGGAAAATTATTGTTGAGACCGGTCTTGCTTAACGGAAAGGATTTCCTCATTGTGAAAATATTAGTCAAAGATGGTGGCGATGTCGAAATTGATAGTCATATTGAGGGCATCACAGACATCAAATATCAGAAGGAGTCGAACTCGCTTGCTCTTGCGTTGACAAATGGTGGTGCTTTTGTCATGGCTATTTGTCTGTTTTATTTAAATCCAGTCGATTTCGCCACCAACAATTTTATTGGCTACTTGCCTTTTCTAATTTTGTTTTTTATCGGCTACAACATGCTGTTTTGTGGACTCAACTTTGCCAAAGTAAATAAATTGATTGCGAGAAGAGCAAATGGATAAAAAACTTGTGCTCTGGGTGGTCAGTTCAATTGTGCCGATTATTACTGTAGGTTTTATCAGCTATGAGCAAACTGCAACAGCGCTTGATTCGAAAGCGCGGGGCGAGCAGGAATTTACTGTTAAGAGTGAATTGAAAGAAGTGCTAGGACTGGTGCGCGATGCCGAAACAGGAACACGTGGTTACGTAATCACTGGTAAAGAAGACTATCTTGAGCCGTACATCAAGGCAATCGCGAAAATTGAGACACACTTGAGAGCGTTGCACGATCTTGTTCGTGATGATCCGGAAATGGCCGGTGACATGGCTAAACTCGAGCCCATTATCGCCGACAAATTAGAACGATTGGAAGCGAATATCGTCACCCGTCGCAAGGATGGTTTCGCTGCCGCCGCCGAACGCATTAAAACCGGCAAGGGCAGAATTATGATGGACGAAATCAGAACATTGATTGACGAGATGGAGAGCAAAGATTTAGAACATAGCAAGCTGACGACCGCGGCTAAAAGCTCCACTAACGGTTACGGCACAGAGGGGTTGCTGCGTACAGCAGGTGTCCTCGCCATTTTTATGCTGCTGTTGGCCGGTTGCAACATAGCCTGGAGCCGAGTCAAATAGCGCTTTTCATTTCATCGAGCGTTTTCAGGCGTGCACCAATTCTGTCGCGTGTTGAATTGTGGTTCTTAGCTTGGTCGTGGAAGCGAATTTCGGCATTTAATTCAATGCGCGCCGTTTCAAAAATATTGAAGCCTGTTGCTGCCATGTATGCGGTGTTGCCAGCGAGGTACAAACGATTAGCGTTTGTATGATCGGAATAATATCTCCAACCGCCGATTATTTGAGTGATACCATTCGTCATACGAGGTGGTGCAACGACTCCTGCAAATACAATATTTTCAACCAGGTTGTCGTGCGCCAGTTTTCTATCTCTAGCAACACCTTTTTCGATGTCGTACAACATCTTTTCTTCTCTAGCAAAAACGTTGATACGAGCACTGGCGATTTCTAAGTAACCGCGAGGGTTTGCGGTAGTGGTTTCTTTTCTTTTACTGCCGCTACTCTCTGCCACAAGGGACAGAAAATCGCGACGGTGCTTTTCGAGTGCCGCCGCATCAATAGTCTCTACGTTTTGCATTTTTTTCGACACCAATCGACGCGCTGCAACGGCAGACACATTACTTGTAATTCGACCTACTGCAGGCGTGGCGAGGACAATGACGCCTGAGATTAGGGACATTACTCCGCTTCCGCCTTGCATTCTTGGATGCTTTAGGTGATTACCTGTTAGACCAATGATATTGCCTGCAGCACCACTGCCGTTTTTAGCCATATCAACTAAAAAAGATGTATTTTGCAAAACCCAAAAACGATTAGTGGCTGAATGATAGTCTGCGTAGGTTGTTAAAACGATGTTGCGATAATCATCGATAAGCTGCCCTTCAAGCTGAGCGGCTTTCAAATCTGCTCCGGTCAAATTCGCAGTTTCTGTGAGCATTTTTTTTCGCTCTGAAATTAGACTGTCGATTTCACTTTCGAGAATTTCCGCTTCGACGCGATAACTTTTTGGATCGAAGCCCGCGCCTTTTAATTTGCGATAGTTATAGTAATTGAGTCCCATTTCAAAGACATCGCCGCCGAGGCTGAGGCATTGTCCGGTCAGTTGCAGTTCGGTGGCGCAAGCAAATTTTCCACGAGCTTTCTTTCTGATTTTGGCGCTTGTAGCGTCATTTTTAGCGTTGATTATTTTGTATCGCTGCGGGACCGCTTCGATCAAACTCGATAGTGTCAGACAAGAATTTGTCTCGCTGTAAAGGAAGACACGTCTCTGCCGCCATTTTGTCGTCAGGGCTGTGTGTAATCTAAATTTTTGATTTAAAGAGTCGAGCTCGATTTCTTTCTTTAAAATTTGTCGCGTAATTGAGTCGAGAGCGACTGCGTCCGTAGTGACACTTTCAATTAGCGATTTTAAGGGCTCATCGTCTGAAGACGCATCAGCTGGGCAGGCGAAAATTTGACAAAGTAAGATGATGACAGGAAGAGCTATTCGCAATTGAGCGCGAGACAACGGCATTTTTGAAGATACTTAACAGGCTTTTCAATATTGTCGCATGATCGACGGCACGCGCCAAGCGTTTGGTGGACCCGGTCTAGCGCATGTATTTGATGCCAATAGGTTGAAGATCTTACGATTGACTGGCGCCTGTGCAACGATGTCAAAATCTCATCGCTTAACTTGACCTTAATCCAAGCAGTTAGACAATGCCCGGCAACAGGGCAGAATTTTCAGCAAGCAAAAGACAGGAGAAAGTCTATGTCGATATTACTTGGTAATTACGATTTTTGTGGTCCTTACGTAGCTCAAACTGAAATCCTAGACAAACCAGGTTTGATTGCGGTTCTTGTTCAAACAACAGTGAACTGTCAGGAAGAGTTTGAATTGCTGGAATTGGTAGAAACGGCTTCCTGCAGACATTCTGCTGCAAGAGCCTTTGCCGATTGCACGGTCGAAGGTGCGCTTTCACTGGCGGTTTATTACGCAGAGACAGATGAGCATGCAACGCGTTGTAGACTCAAATCAGAGATAATTGCTGAATTTGAAAGTGAATACGAGGCGGACGTTCAAGAAAATATAGATGAAGAAAAAGTTTGCGTCGCATCATAGTTCCGCATAGCCGAACCAGCTCATTTGCCACTTACCATTTTCCTTTTTGAATACAGCGAAATCGTCGAAAGAACTATAAACATCATCGGCTTTCATATAGCCAGTATTTCCCAGGCGTGTCTTTATCTTTAACCATTTGACCGACAGTGGCTTGTGATCTTTGGGTTCAATTATTGTCAGTTGCTCGTTGTAGATTGCTTTCTTTGAGGGAGAAGCCGAGTCTGGCCGGGAATAAAGCAAAGCGTTTTTCGACCAGACAATGCCTTGAGGAAAATCACTATGGTTGTCTTCGAAAGAAACAGCGGGCGCATGAAATTCGTTTGACTCGCGGTCGAATTGAGCGCCGTGTTCTAGAATTTTTCTGGCCATTGGCCAAAAAGCGCTTTCTTCGCCAAGACCTTGCCACAACTTTTCAAAAGCTTCGACTCCTCTGGCACCGCCAATAGTGGTGTCAATTTTCGCTGATAGCATTTGCTCAATGCCACCTTTATCGCGTTTGTCAATAGATGCAAGTAGGCTTTCGCGAAAAGAAGCGAATGATGCATTGAGGGTGCCATCGTCTCGGGCGACAAATTCGCGTAGGCCTGGCTTAGCTGCAGAACACTGGCACGATAGAGCGCAAAGCAAAATAATGGTGGAAACGCTGAATTTTGGCATCAACGTCCGTTCCGATGCGACAATATAGGTGTCGAATAGGGTCCTGGAGGGCTGTCGTGTTTTGTGTTGTTTATCAATGGAAGGTTAAGCCCGGTAATGAAGATTTGTTCAGACAAACCTGGAGAGATATTACCGAAGCTATTTTCGCACAGCATGGCTCATTAGGCTCACGTTTACATAAAGCAGACGATGGCACCTGGGTTGCTTATGCACAGTGGCCTGATGAGAAAAGCTGGTCGGACGTGGATAAGACAGTCGGTGTCGACTTAGCTCGCGCGAAGCAGGCACAGTGCTTGGAAGCGGAGGTGAGGGTCGTATTTAAGTTGATGGTTACCGATGATCTTTTGAAAAACGTGTCGTCATGATTTGAAGGCTCCGTCGTGATTTTGGGTGTTTGGCATGAACTGGCTCAGGTTATAAGCTGTATATGTGTGCAATTTTCCGTCAGTACCAGTAAATTTCTCAAGGGCGTCGCTGCCTCGAGGTTTGGTGTTGTCACCGCCAATAGTGGCTTCAGTTGAATGATCTATTTGGTGGTTGTGGTGACCCACTTTTACCGTATGTTCAGCCGCTTTTACATGTTCTTTAGTGTCATGATGCCTTGTTTGAGGGTCGGGTTTATGCAGTTTTTCATCAACGCCTTGCCGCGTCGATTTTTGATCATGAGCCTCCCGTGTGTCGGGTGTCGGATTTTTATGGTCGGCGGTTATGTCAGCTTTAGGAAAGCCGAGAGCAGAAAGTTTTTCAGAGGAACCGGCGTTTAGCGCTTCATGGCCTTTGATTCCTGACGCGGATTGACTCGACTTGGCATCGGTAGTGCCTGGTTTCCAGCAGTCAGCAGCTGCACATCTAATACCGTGGTCAGCGGCGCTGTCTTTTTCAACAATGTGTTGTTCAGTTTTCGTGGCCAGTATTTCTTTTTCTGTCATGCTCATTTGCTCCCGGCAATGTAAGTGCTCGTCACAACCATCTGCCCTAAACTAAGTCTTAAAAGTGTCAGACTTGTGATAAGGAAGTTTTGGGGTTGAAAGGACAGCCGGTCACTGTCGATAATTTTACGGACTCAGGTCAATCAATGCCTCGTTGTCCAACGCGACGTATTGCGCATTGCCATTATTTTGTTTGGTATTGAACGTGCTCTGTGCTGCCCGTAGTGGTTGATTGTTGAAATGGACTTCCAGAATGTATCGTCCTGGGGCTGTCGGTGCCTTGAGAGGGATTTGAAATTGTTCTTCTCCGCCTGCCGGTATTGAGATGAAAGCGCTGGTTTCATAAGAACCCTCCAGAGGCTGACCATGAGCATTTGACCATTTGTATTTGAAACTGGCGTAGCAGCCACCGAAGCTTCCAGTCCACTTCGAATTGCTCAAAATCTTAAAGCCTCTCGGATTTTCCTCATAAGAGCCCTTGCCGACAGTTGAATAGAACGGAATGGAGACGAGGTGAGGGGATTTATTTCGAAAAGTGAGTTCTAACGTTACGTCCTCTGAGCTCCTTTTTCTGTCAGTTCGCGGAACGACATCTGCAATCTCCATCGTCACGGATTGCGTGTTGGCAGTACCATGGATTGTTGCGTGCTTGTCTGCATGTGCGGGAAGTTCTGTGGATATGCTTGAATGCACATTCAAATTCCATTGCGCTATGTAGATTAGACAGACCGCAGTCGTTGAGAGCCACACATTTCGAGCAAGCTTCAGATGTTCTTTAATTTGTTGTTCCTGGTTCACAAGTGAGTCTCACAGCAGTCGACTGATTGGTTCCGAGAACGCTAATCCGAACGCGAATCAAACCCTTTATAAGATTTTGTTTTCCCTTTCAAAAAGTTATTCAACTCATGCCTGCTAGGAGTTTCTACTTCCAAGCTTGTTTTCGGCGACTGGTTTTTTTGAACGATCTTCCTTGCCTTTTTGTGAGGTGTGAACTTTGATTCATGAGCTGACTGACGTGACGTCCTGTTCGGATGGAGCTTGTCTCGTTGTCCGTTCAATTGGATTGTCTCGTGAGCGCTGCCGCCATGTGTGCATAAGATGATTGTGACTAATGCGGTGCCAAAACAAGAGAGTATGCCGTCAAACGTAATCCATACGCTGCCGTACCTGCATCGATTTCCTCCAGAGTTGTAGGCTGTCGAATATAGATGAACCTTCCCTTTGACTGATCTGGCAAAGCGGTCTTCGACGTTCTTCTTTAATTTTGACCACTGCATTAGGCCGCTACGTCCGTTAGAAAGTCTTTTTTGGTTTTATCCTAGCATGCTGTAGATTTGCGATTTTCCTATTCTTCTGCGCTTCTGGGAGTTATGACCGGTATAAAAGTTTTGCTGGCGCATTTATCAATCGTCTTCCGTAATCCAGAAAAAGGTATTCGCTTGATGTAAGAAGTCCGACTGCTTTTTTTGCCTGTTTTTGCGATCTCATCACTTTCTTTGAACTAAATTGTCAGTGGCAACGTTTTCTATGTACGAGGGAAATGTACGGGGAAATGAACATGGTTAAAAATACAGTGAACCGCGAAAACAGCGTTGCAGAAAAAAATCGTGAACTTCTAATGGCTAAAATGGAATTGCACAGATTCAGTTGTATTCGTCCAGATGAAGCTTCTTGCATCAGGGAGGTATACCGACGACTCACAGGCAGTTTTGAAACTGTCTGCCATAAATGTGGCGGCAAAAAAACAAAAGAAATTGATGAGAGAAGTTTTCTTTGTTTGACCTGCCATAAACGATGTTGGTTTACAGCAGACACTCCTTTCTTCAAATTTAAAAAAGTAAGACCGTGGCTTTTCGCCCAGTGTCTGCTAGAAAAGGGGATTAAATTGAATGGCTCTCAGTTCGCTGATTTGATGAAGGTTTCTAAGTCGACCGGTTATTTCATTATGAAAAAGATCGGAACTTTGTCTGCCGGAATAACGGAAGAAATAAGTGGTGAGAAATTTTTAGCTAGTCCTAATCCGGGTATCCTGATCAAATTGAGAGAACATAAACGTCTTCAAGACCATCTAAAAGTTGAGCGAGGAAGGGAAATACAAATAAAAGGGATAATTCAATATAGACAGCAAGTTCACGAGCAACATTTAGAGCAAGAGCAGATTTTAGAGCAAGAGCAGATTTTACAGAAGGAACAGAATTTAGAGAAGGAGCAGTATTCACAGAAAGATCAATGTCCGGAACAAAATAGCGATTTGGTTCAGTCGTCTGCCGGAACAAAGTCGGCAAAAATGCAGGCAGAAGAGGTCAGGCTGTTGGACGCACTCAGTGATACACCACAAGGTTTTGACACACTGATAAACAAACTTGGTTGCAAGGTGTCATGGCTGTCAGCGACGTTAGTGTTTTTAGAGCTTCAAGGATTGGTAACAAGGCTCGATGGCGACTGCTATATCAAAGCAAGAAAAGTAGAAGAATCGCTACGGATGAAGCGTAATCGCAACCAGAAGAAAGATACTTCTGTCTGCCACAAAATGCGTGAGCCGATAGTCGTGTCGATTATCGAATCAATAAAATTAGCTTGGTCTGACATATCAAAAATAATCGTAGGGCAGCTCAGGCGATTGAGCGGTGCTGCACAATAAGCTCACTTAAGGATTTGCGCTCACAGAGGATGCTGCTGGTCGTGCCCGCTCAGCCTGATCAATCGTGTCAATTGCTTGTCGAAGCTATTCGAAAAATTGCGTTTATCGACTTCATTGAACGGTTTCTGGCCGCCTGTGACATCACCGGTCGAGCGTAGGTCGACCATTAATGCGCGAAACGACACACGCTCGTTGATATTGTCTTCACAAAAAACGACGCCTCGTGGATCTATCGCGGTAACACTGCGAGCAACCAACAGTTGAGCTAGCAATATATCTTGCGTCACGACAAGGTCTTCGGGCTGAGCCTGCTCATCTATGTAACGGTCCGCTTCGTCGGCACCTGCTGCAACTTTGACTGCCGTAAGGAGGGGAGACTGAGGCAGAGCCGTGTCTTTGTTGGCGACGAATACTGCAGGTACCTTGCGGCGGACCGCAGCCTTGATGATTACTTCTTTGATTGAAACCGGACACGCGTCGGCGTCCACCCAGATATTCATCCGTTTCCTCTTTTCGCCCTGTCAATTTCTGCAAGCCCTTGATCAGTTGGGCTCTATTCTACCTGACCTTGACGAATATGCCGAAATTGGATATCTTGAGATCAAGATACTTTAAATCAAGGTATCTGAATTGAGGCTAAGTGCAAAATGAATTCGACAGACGAACCACCTTTAAGTGATGCTGCCGGCAATGGCGGCAAGATTCTTGTCGTGTTGTCTAAAGCCTCGCGATCGACGATGGCTTATGCCCAAGCGAGCATTTCCACATTGCATATGTGTGGCACGGATTTTGCGGTCATGGAAGCACTGTTGAATAAAGGCCCTTTGCCAGTTAATACCATTGGCAAAAAAGTTCTTGTGACAAGCGGTTCAATTACAACTGCTGTTGATCGTCTTGAACAACGTGGTCTCGTCGAAAGACTCTACGCCCCAGACGACAGGCGAGTGCGTCTGGTACGCCTGACCAAAGAAGGACACAAATTGATCAAATCGGTGTTTGGGCAACATCAGAAGCATCTCAATAAAGCGGCAGAAATCTTGTCGCAAAGAGAGCAAAAGACACTGATCGAACTATTGAAGAAACTCGGCGAAGGTGTCGAAAAATTAGGTTATTGAAGGAATAAGAAGAGGGAGTGAAAAATGGATACTACTTTTATTGATGCTGTATCACCGTCTTCGAACGGGCAGTCGGTCCGCTCGATCGATAAAGTGGTAACTTCTATTCAAGCTAAAGAAGGCGCTGGATTTTCTATCCGCCGCCCATTTCCAACGCAATCATTGAGCTTTATTGATCCGTTTTTGCTGCTAGACCATATGGAACCGCTCAAGCTTGTGCCTGGTCAAGCCAAAGGCGCGCCGGATCACCCGCACCGTGGATTTGAAACCGTGACGTATTTGCTGGAAGGCAAAATGCACCATGAAGATTCAGCAGGCAATTCTGGACATCTTGAAGCTGGTGATGTGCAGTGGATGACGGCAGGCGCTGGCGTAATTCATTCAGAGATGCCAGATGTCGAGTATTTTAAAGATGGCGGTGTATTGCACGGTTTTCAAATCTGGGTCAATCTTCCGGCTGTCGATAAAATGATGCCGCCGCGCTATCAGGACATTCCGAGTCGAATGATACCGGTTGTGCAAAATGATGAGGGAACAATTCGCGTCAAGGTCATTGCCGGCGAAAGTATGGGTGCATCCGCTGTGATTGATACGCGCACGCCGATTACCTTTCTGCATGTGGACATTAAGTCGCGCGCGAATTTCTTGCAATCTCTTCCGGAAAATTACAACGTTATGGCATACATAATTTCTGGAAGCGGTACATTCGGTGACCCTAAAGCGGAAACTGTTGAAGCATCGGCAGACCAGTTAGTTGTCTTCCGGAAAGGTGGTAAAAATGTGCGGTTTGCCGAAAGTGAAGGCGGCACGCTCAGTTTGTTGCTTCTTGCCGGCGCTCCGCTCGGTGAGCCAGTGGCACGCTATGGACCGTTTGTGATGAACACTGAAGAAGAAATCAAGCAAGCGATGCGAGATTATCAAAGTGGCAAACTTGGGTCCATCGAAAGGGGCAGTAAGCGCTAGTTTGTGCAAAAAGACAAATCCGTCAGGCGATTTCTTCCAGACGGACTTATCTTTTTAGAATCAATTTCAAGTAGATGATTATGCTTTCGGAATTGGATCCAGCTGCTTGAGGCACGTACTCAATGTCAGATGGCTAATATGCTGTGCAGGCAAAAGTTCCGCTTCAAGGAACGTCAAAACTTCACCGACGAGCAATTTTCTTTGCGACTCATAGTTGACGAGACGTTCGGCTTCAGACTCTTCGAGCAAAGCGACTGTGTCACGCTCAGAACCAGCGGTACCCTGGCTAAATTTGGCAAACGGTCCCCACATTCCAGAGCTCGGGCTCGGTTCGCCGCCCAGCTCGAGAACGTGCGCTCTAAGTTTGTTTACGCGTGCTTCGTGTGACATACGGCCTTCCTGCAAAGCGCGTTGATAATTGGGAGTGCTCACATTCTTCAAGGCAAGGTCGTACGTTTCAACCGCACTTATTTCGCCTGCCAGGTAAGCGTTGTATTCTTCGATAAATTCGTTACTCATTTCTTCTCCCTCATCAGTTAGCATCCCTAGAGAAGCTGCAGGGGGGCAAATTGTTCCGGTCCTGTAAACAACACTTCCGTATGGCGGTTGACCAATGAGGGTGGTATATTGCCCTTTGTTCTTCTTTTTTGAGAGTGTCATTAGCACATGAAGATTGCTCGACTTGAATTCCCTTTGATCGTCGCTGGATTGATTGCATCGACTTGTTGTTCTCAGCCGTCTAGCGCAGCGCCCTTGAGCAAATTTTTCGACCATCCCTTTGATGCGGTTTCGGTTTCGCAAGATGCAAATGGCAATATGAGTACGACTCATACGGTGTCTGACGGAAAAGGACACATTCGCACCGAGACTGTTTCACCGTCTGCAACATTGATTTCTATCTTCGATCATGATTCGTCCACTCTTTGCACAATCAGAGAAAAGGACAAAGTGATTATGAAAAACAAAATTAAGCCCTATTTGATGGAGCCCGATGCAATCCCTAAGCAGGATTTACAGCAACTTGGAACAAGGGTCGTCAACGGCCATCCCTGCACAGGTGAGTCTTATCACTTTGCTAACACTAATTTTGTCACCTGGCGTGGTCAGGACGTCGACAATTACACGGTCAAATCGGTTTCGAAGCGTAACGGCATTCAGACTGTGACCGAACTGAAAAGCTATAAAACTACCCCTCCCGATCCGTCACTATTTATAGTGCCCACTGAGGGCTACACGATACAAAGCGGCGCCCAATAGTAAAGGACGGCTGCCATTGCCTGCGGTGCGATGTCGTTTCACTCCATCAATTCGAATTCGACGCCGCTTGCCAATTCATCCATAGATTTTGGTGTCATCACCCGGCGTCCATTGAGAAAGAATTTGGGGGCACCGAGTGTCATTTGGCAGCTTCGGGCGTCAGCTATATCGCTTTCGATTAATCGTGTCACTTCCACGGAGTTGCGGTCGTGCTGAAATTTATCAATATCCAAATTGAGTTCTTTAGCCCAGCGCAAATAAGTCGATTCGTCTCTGGTTTTTTCTCTAGGTAGCAAGAACAAACGCGAGTATATCGGCCAGAATTTCCCCTGCAATAAAGCAGCCATCGCCACTTTATGCTCAGTCAAGGAATTTGAGCCACCAGAGTTTGGATAGTTTTTAAAAACGATGCGAACTCTGCCTGGATAGCGCATCATCAAAGAGTGACAACCAACGGCCAACTGGCGCGAATAGGAGTCGCTGAAATCGACGAATTCGACAATCGTTACCTTGGCATCGACAGGTCCAATCGATGGCGATTTGCCAATAGGCACGTCGTAAATCATTTGTCCGACATATTCGGGATGAAGTTTACGCCAGTAGGTGTGGTCTTTGAGCCAGGCGGTATAGTCTGCGCGTTGGTTCCCACTGTCGGCGAGTGCCGGAGCCTCTCCTGGCAACTGCCCGCATGTAAGCGTGCAGAGCACGACAGCCGTCTTTTTGAACATTGAGCAGACTTTGGCTCGTTTGCTGACCACTTTTAATTCAAGCTCCTGGCTCGCGATGTTCATCGTTGCCTCTAACAATACATTCAACAATACATTCAGCGATGCATTCAACAATGCATTTAAAGATGAAAAAGTGCTGCTTGAATACTCAAAAGACGAATTCTTCTATAAAGTTGCGGAAAATGGTTTATTAAACGGTCTTCAGTTGTAGAATAAAACGCTTTGCGAGTGATGCAAAATCAAACACAGTTTACCCAGACGGAGGCGACCTTTGGCTACCGTAGATTGCAGTGCGCCACAAATTATGACTAACAGCTCCCATCACGATACAGGCGGTCTTGCCGGTCACCCCAAAGGCATGACCACTCTATTCTTCACCGAAATGTGGGAACGTTTCAGTTACTACGGGATGCGTGCGCTGTTAGTACTGTATATGGTGGCGACGCCAGGTCAAGGCGGTCTCGGTTTCAGTATGAAAGATGCGACCGGACTCTATGGAGTCTACACGATGATGGTCTACATGGGCTCGATTCCAGGAGGCATGATTGCCGATAAAATCCTCGGAGCGCGACTGTCTGTTTTAATCGGTGGCATCATTATTGCGGCCGGACACTTTTCTCTGGCCGTAAAAGAATTACCATTTTTCTACGCTGGCTTGGTCTTAATCGTCGTGGGGACAGGTTTACTTAAACCCAATATCAGCACGATGTTAGGCGGATTATATGATGCAAACGATACCAGGCGCGACGCTGGCTTTTCTATTTTCTATATGGGCATCAATATTGGTGCGGCAATTTCGCCGCTAGTTTGTGGATTTTTGGCACAGAGTGTGCAATTCAAAGGCTATTTGCAAAGCATTGGCATTGATCCAAATGCAAGTTGGCACTTCGGTTTTGCAGCAGCTGGTGTAGGAATGTTGCTTGGTCTAGTGCAATTTGTTATGCATGGCAAGCGTCTGGGTGATGTTGGCGCTAAACCGCAAGCCCGTTCAAAAGAAGAAAAGGCGCAGGTCGTTGAGCCGCTTTCAACAGATGAATGGAAGCGTCTGGGCGCGATTGGCTTGTTGTTTTTCTTCGAAGTGCTTTTCTGGACTGTTTACGAACAAGGGGGTACCAGCCTCAATTTGTTCGCCGATCTTCTCACTCGCAATGAAATCTTCGGTATGCAATTTCCATCAAGCTGGCTCCAATCAGTGCCAGCTATATTCTGCATCGCCATGGCGCCTCTGTTTGCCGCCTTCTGGATCAAATTGGGCAACAAGCAGCCTTCCAGTCCTGCTAAATTCTGTTACGGCTTGTTGTTTTTATCACTGGGTATTGGCCTGATGGTTCCAGCCTCCATGCTATCGGCAGATGGTCGCGTGAGCCCATTGTGGCTCTGCTCTTCGTACTTCTTCCAGGTTGTCGGTGAAATGTGCCTCAGTCCAGTGGGGTTGAGTACGGTAACCAAATTGGCACCGGTGCGTTTTGCCAGCAGCACGATGGGCATCTGGTTTTTAGCCACTGCCGTTGCCAGCTGGATTGGTGGTCAGTTGAGCGGCTTTTTCGATGCCAAGGCTACAAGTACCCTGGTTTGGTTATTTGGTTCAATGGCGGGAGCGGGTCTGGTGGCTACTCTTATCTTGTTCTTTCTCACTCCCACTATTCGCAAACTAATGGGTAAAGTGCATTAACAGCCAATCTTTCAGTTCTCTTTCAGAATCGTCAGGGTCGTGTTTTCTTGTTAGTATGCTCGTATGGGTAACTGAGCTAGGCAAATGAAAATACTTCTTGTCGAAGACGACAATTTTCTCTCTCACGGCTTGCAAATGGCGTTGCAAGAGACTGGCCACGCTGTCGAACTTTCAAAAGACGGAGCAGAGGCTGACTTGCTTTTGGCCGCTTCGACATATGACCTGGTAGTTCTCGATTTAGAATTGCCGCATATGGATGGGCTTGAGGTTTTGCAACGCTTGCGTAAACGTGGGCATTCCACGCCAGTACTCATTTTGACGGCTCGCGAAGGTGTTAAAAATCGAGTTCAAGGGCTAGATCTCGGCGCTAACGATTATTTGACCAAACCTTTTGAGCTGGCCGAATTAGAAGCCCGTATTCGCGCTTTGTTGAGAAAAGAACATTGGGGCAATCAAACCGAAATCGTGCACGGAAATCTTCGCTTTGATCCTGGCGGCAGGCGTGTTTACGTCGATGAGGAAAGCGTGGATTTATCCGTTCGGGAAATTACTGTATTAGAATTGTTGTTGAGGCGCGCCGGTCGCGTCGTCAATAAAGATCAGTTGCTGGACGAATTAGCCAGCCAGGAATTCGAACTAACTTATAATGCTCTGGAAATTGTGATGCATCGTCTACGTAAAAAACTTGAACGCTCTCAATTGTCCATCCGTACTTTGCGAGGTCTGGGTTATGTATTTGGCAAAGCATGAAAAATCGAAATAGATATTCGATCAAAACACAGCTGCTTTCATCGCTCCTCATTCCCTTATTTTGCCTTAGCCTGCTTAGCGCAGCCGTAATTTACTGGCTAGCGATCAATATGAGTCAGGGCATCCACGATGAGCTTTTGCTCAGTGCCGCAGATTCGGTGCTAGCGAGAATCAATCTGGTCAACAACAAGATCGTTGTCGATTTGCCAGAGGCGGCGCAAGCGCTGCTCAAACATCACGACAAAGACAAATTCTATTATGAAATTTCAAAAGCTGATGGTACCTGCGTCTTCGGCGAAAACCTTTTTCCAAACGTTTCAGGCACGCCAGGAACAATGGCACCAATTTGTCGCGACGATATAATTAGAGGTGAGCGTGTTCGCATCGCCGCTGTAGACTTTCCTATGCCTGAATTGAACGGACGCTATCTCGTTGTTGAAGTAGCTGAAACATATAATTCACGCAATGGTATGGCTCATCAAATTTTGTTATCTGTAATTGTCTTGCAATCGCTGTTTATGATTTGCGGAGCCATTGCCATTTGGTTTGGTATCGGGCGCGGCACGGCGTCATTACAGGCGATGCGCGAAGCCATCGCCAATCGTAATCCGTACGATCTGCAACCACTTGCAATCGACCATGCTCCTGAAGAAATTATGCCGCTGATGGACGCCATCAATCTGGTGCTTAGTCAGCTTCGTAGTCACATTGATGCGCAGGCGCGTTTTTCCTCAAACGCCGCTCACCAGCTTCGCACTCCCTTGGCTGGTATCAAAACGTATTCTGAGCTGGGTGCCAAAATTTCCAAAGAGCCAAAGGTCGTCGAAATATTTGAAAAGGTCAATGGTGGCATTGATCGAATGACTCATCTGGTCAATAGATTGCTTACCCTGGCTCGTATCGAAAGGACAATTTCTCAACCAGGCACTAATATCATTCTTGATTTAAATATGATCGCGTCAGACGCCATTACCGAACTTGTTTCGTACTCGATGAATCGCGAAATTCAGATAGACTATTTCCCCAGCGACGAACCTGCTTATATTTCCGGTGACGCCGCCAGTTTGCGTGATCTGGTGGCTAATCTTGTTCATAACGCTATTTGCTACACTCCAGAAAATGGACAAATCGCTGTTCTTATTCAGAGTTCAAATTTTATCGAGCTTATAGTTGATGACTCTGGACCGGGCATTCCAGAGGAATCGCGAGAGAAAGTTTTTGAGCGATTTTATAGAGTGCTTGGCACAAATGTTGAAGGCAGTGGGCTGGGATTATCGATTGTGCGCGAAATAGTTGAAGCGCATCGGGGTAAAATCGAATTGCAAGACTCACCACTTGGTGGGTTGCGAGTGCTGGTTTCGCTTAACAAAGTCAACGACTTGAATGCACACCCATATGAATTGAGGAAGAGCGAACAGAACTTAATTGGTTCTGCTTGATCTTACTTCGACATGATTGTTCCCTGGACGCCTTTGTCGCCGTTGCGGAATAACCATGGTGGTATCGGATTTGAGCCACTCCACAAGCCAATTTGTTTTGAGCGAGCACTTGCTTGCAGAACTTGAAAGCGAGTTTCGCCGGGAGCAAATTTGTCACTCCACCAGGCAAGCCCTCTCTCCAGCAACTCTTTGTTTAAATTGTTTCCATCAGGAAGTGTGACTACAGCAATTGTTCTGCCTTTGGGATCGGTGCCCTTGGTTTCAATTGTCACAATCTTGCCGTAACAGTTGTCGTCAGTGAATTTTTTGGCCTCTAGTCCAAATTCTTGAGCCGGTTCAGGACAATCAATACCGTACAAAATTACTCGCTCTTTGCCACCATTATGAAGAACGCTCAGTGTGTCGCCATCTATTACAGAGACGACTTTCGCATCGAATGTCTCTGCCTGTGCCTGCAAAGGCATAAAGGCGCAGCTAAGAGATGATGCCATTCCAAGAGCGATTAAGTAGATTTTCTTCATTCCTAAAACCTCGGTCTGACATCGGTCTGACAAAGATACAGTTTAGTTCTAATCGGACGTTTCTGTCAGTATCGGAGTCGTTTTCAAGATGATACTTGTCAAGTAAGGCTCGAACCTCAGCCACTGCTCTTGATACCATGAGGTCTGATAACACTTCACAAGTAGTTGTAAGGAGAGACGGTTAACCAGCTTTTTACCTGAAGAGCTGATCTGCTCAAAACCTTGATGGACAGGTGATCTAGCCATGACACGAGCAATTTCGTCATCTGAGATGGATATTGCTAGATAGAATAAAAGTGTAGAATCTGTGAAGAACCGATAAGTGTTTAAACTCTTCGGGAACCGCAAGTTGGCAGCCAGCGATAGAAATTTTCTTCTTGATTTTCTTCTTGACCGAATTGCCGCTCTAGAACTATTGGCATCCAGTCTTCAATCGAACGTCTCTTGAATTCCTGAAACAACGCAGAGAAAAACTAATGCAAGAATTAAAACTTTGGCAAAAAGCAGGTCTAACCCGGGCCTTAGCGCTTGGTACTGCATTTAGTATCGTTCTGCAAATGACAAGTTGCTATGCAATTGCCAATGCGAACCCACTTAATACCGACGAGCAATCCAATAGCAGCGTTATCGCTAGCATTGACCCAGCAACGACGGATGCCTCTCAGCCGACACTGCGCTTTCCCCAGGCGACCGGAAACTTGAATGGCACTGGTGCTAAAGACAACGACGGTGTAGCACTGGCGGCTGCAGGTGCACCGGTGACTACAACTACAACTACAACCAGCACAACTGCTCCTGTGAGCGGTAACACCTCCATCAGTTATCCTTCACCTTTGCTCAACGGTCAGGTCGTAACCGAAACCAACGACCCAGTTGAAAGAAACACCAGAGATTTGATTCTCAAAATATTTGAATTCGAACGCCTTAATACATACTTCCGCATTGAATCCACCAAGCAAAGCAAATGGCGAAAATGGCGCACACTGATTGCTGAAGAAGCAGCAGCAATCGGCGTAGCCGCTGGTACCCTAATAGCTATCGAGCAAACCGGACGGGCTTTGCACACAGGATATAAGCTGCATGCCATCACATATAAAGGTCAAACACAGTTAACAACTTATTTGCGTCTGCCTGGCAAACTCGTTCTCGAACACGCATATATAACTGCTTTGCCTGGTGTCTGGTTCGCTGTCGGTCAGCAGTTGTTTGAACTTGGACAGAACTATTTGAGCGACTGGAACATCAGAAAGAAAGGCTTCGACCCCAAGACAACTCGTATTAAAGCCAAACAATTGCAAGACCAAATTGATGGCATGTTGTCTGAGCGTTCACGTTTAATCAGCTCTTCGGGTGTTTCGCAATCTGAAAAAGATATCGAAATGGGTGAACAAAAAGTTCTCCAAGATTTGCGCGATACCGTTGTGCAGGAATACATCAACTATTACGTCGGTGCTCGTAGACAGCGTTGTTTCCAGAATATGTTCTACATGGCCGACCTTGCTGAGAAGGTCACTGGTGTTCTGTCCCTACAAGCCGGTCTGGAAGGAGTTCGTCGTCAGGAAATCGCTGGACGTCTTAAAGGTCAGCAGAATTTCGGCGTCTTGCAACTTTGTTCAGCCGCTCTTGTGGAGCTGACACCGTTCATGGCTAAGTACTACAGCAACTGGCGCGGTCACATCTCAAAGAAATTCATCGATAAGTACATGGCCAATTCGCCATCGATTAATGCAGAGGCATTTGATGCTGATCGTAAGCACCTGCAAGACCTTTATCTTAATGCTGGCTCTGGTCGTGGCCAATCGTTATTGAATAACTTAATGGCTAGAGACGCTATCTATAAGACAGAGGGCGAAACCTTCTACGCTCTGCAAGCAATGAGAAATCGTGAGACCAGAGAAACCAATAAGGCTTTCTGGGACAACATGAAAGTAAGAACAGTAGCTTGTGCTGCTAAGACTACATACGGTATCTCCGGTGTCTTGCTGGGAGACGGTCGTCAGACAAATCCACGTAACATCATGGAGCTCATTTTGATGGGTACCATTCCTTACGAGGCCGCTCTCGATCTGTCCGTTTACGACAAAGCTCACACAACGTTCAAAATCGACAAAAAAGAAAAGAACTTGAGAGCGAAGAACGAATTGCCCGGTCAGATCTACAAGGCTCGTCTCGAGCGCCTTGACCAGGCTCAGAACGTAATTGCGCCAGGTACGGCTCGGACACCATAGTCTTTGCCGGATGGGTTATACAAAACATCAAAGCGGACGCCTTAAAAGCGTCCGTTTTTTTCGGCGCTTTTTGGGGCTAGTTTTAGCCTGGTATAAAACTTACCAGCATAGGCTTTGCAACATATGTAATCAAAGTCGCATAGCCGTGTTAGCCTTGTACTCAATTCGATGCAAAGATGGAGCTCAAATGCTGTGAACGAGCATGCCAGACGTGATGAATTAAAAGACTTTCTGCGAACCAGGCGCGAGCGCCTTTCGCCCAGTGATTTTGGTTTCAGGGATACGACGAGACGGCGCACCCCAGGCCTTAGACGCGACGAAGTCGCTCAACTGGCAAATATTGGCACAACCACTTACACCTTTCTCGAGCAAGGACGCGACATCAACGTTTCGACCAATGTGCTTGATAAAGTTTCCGATGTCTTGAGACTGTCAGAAGAAGAAAAACGCCACCTGTTTAAGCTAGCTGTAGGCGATTTGCCTAGCGTTAAAGCAGTTGCCGAGGAACCTGACCCAGCGCTTCTAACCATGTTGCAAAACATGGGCGCTTGCCCGGCTTTTATACTCAATTACAAATTTGACGTCATCGCGTGCAACGAATTGACCGCGCGCGTGTTCAACTTTCCGGCAAGCGGCTCTGAGCTTGAACAAAACTTGCTCTGGCGGCTGTTCAACGTGGAGACACGCAAACAATTCTACGAAAACTATGACGACTATAAACGTTGCGTTCTTGCCTATTTTCGTCTGACATACACCAACAACGTCGGCGATGACAAACTGAGCGAGTTAATCCAGGCTTTAAAAAACAGCAGTGATGAATTTGTCGCCGACTGGAGCGAGCACGAAGTTTTCGATTCTTCTATGCTTTCGACGCCGATAGTTATCAATCATCCGCGACTGGGCAGGCTTGAAGGACAGTATGTTCTTCTGTCTATATTTGGCTATCCGAACTTCACTTTATGCGTCTTCTCGCCTGATTCTTCCACTGACACTGCAGCTAAGCTCGCTCGGGCTCTAGAAAAGTAGACCGAAAGGGCTAAAACCAAGAGTTAATGCACTTTCCGGGATTTCCTATACTGTTTTATAGGCTGGGCTAGCAGGCCTGGACTTTTACTTCCGCTTTAATTGTGTTAAGCGCTATGCGAGCGCCGGTCGGCTCCTCAGCCACACAGGCAGTAAAAACATGGGCAATGAAGCTTATGGAGACACTGAATGCGGTAACTTGATAGAAGATAGCAATGAGAAAATCGACCTTTCATTCGTCTATCGCTTTCAATGGGGCTTGACCAGAAATAAATTGCAGGCGGCATTGCGGGAGGCTTTGAAAGAATTGGCAATTGATGAATTGGTTGAGACTGAAGTGGCTCTGGAAACCAAAGAAGGGCGGAAGGTTTTTGCCAAAACAGGGTTGAAGAATTCCGGCAAGACATCAGACGAGTCAATCGACAAAGAAAAGCGAGCCTCAGTCGCTGAAGAGGCGGCGAAAATTCGTTGGTTGCTTGCTATCAATCCCAATACACCTGCGCCAATTCTTGAGCACCTGGCTAAAGATCAGCACATTGGGCTTTTAGAAAGAATTGCAGAGCATCCCCGCACGCATGTGACTACCCTGCTGCGTCTTTCGGCACACGAAGATGCGCAAGTGAGAGCCGCTTGCACGGAAAATAACAATTTATCGATTAAGACAATCTGGCGGCTGGCTAGAGACAACAGTGCAGATGTGAGATTGCGCATGGCTGAAAGCTACACTGTGCCGCTTGCGGTCCTGCGAGTGCTGTGCGAGGACGAAAATCCGTACGTTGCTCATAGAGCGGCCAAAACAATTCAAAAATTGCTGGAGCAAGTAAATTCGAGCCGAAGCGCCTGACCTGAAACTCAGCCAATATTTTTGCTGCGAGCTCGAAGTAAGCGATTGATTTCAGCTTGAATTTCGCCTTCGACAAAGCGGCATTGCTGTTTGGCTGTGTTTTCGATCTGATCTCTTTCTGACTTAACTTCATAGTTTGTGGGTTTGGCTATGGTGATGTACCAGCGCACTGGCAATGACGCGAAGTTAATTGGAAAGGGTAACCATGGAAAAAATGGAGTGCCTGCAAAGATGGGCGAGCCAAGCCATTTTTTGAGATTGTCGAAACTGAGAAGATTGGGAATCGCTTCGTCGCAGCCAATTGTGGCCATTGGAAAGATCTTGATTCCCTCTTCTACGGCTGGCAGAAGTCTGGTCCAATCAAATTCACGCACGCGATAACGCTCGGCAAATGGCTTGCTAACTGCCGATAATCCTTCTGGAAAAATTGCCACCAATTCGTTTGCCGCAAAAAGTTGTTTGAGGTTAGCGGATGAATAAGGCACAACACCGAGCTCCAGCAACGCGCTGCGAATGTGCTCTTCTTCGATCCAGTCCATCTCGGCGACGATATTGATGCGTCGCGGATTTTTCTTATGCGACATCGCAGCGTAAATCAGCATCAATGCTGGCCATGGCACCACACCGCAACTGTTGCCGACAATCAAGGCCGGCTGATCGGCAGGCAATCGATCCAGTCCTTTCAACTGCACTTTCCACCAGTCTTCGTAGAGAAAACCAAGCAGTGGTTGAGCAGCAAGCAAACGTCTGACGTTAAAGCCAAAAGGCTGCTCAATTTTAGTGGCGTTTTTAATATACCGCCTGTAGCGCAGCGAAAGTTTTAGTAGCTCGGGCAAACGGCTAAGCGTCATCGGCCTCATCCCAACCTGTAAACAAAGACTTTCTTTCTCTGAGCAATTTATTCAGATCACGTTGAATATCGTATTGAATTTCACGCGCTATTTGCAAAACTAATCTACGATCATTTGCTTTTTCGGGCGGATAATCTAGTTTTATTGGTGCGTGTATATTGATCATCCAGCGCACAGGCAGTGGAAACATATAAAGCGGAAATGGTAGCCACGGAAAGCCTGGAGTAATGGGATAGAATGGGAATTTGATCAAGCGACCAAGCTCTTTGATGTTGACGAAATTGGGGAAAATCTCGTCACCACCGACGGTGGCAACTTTAATAATTGGTGTTCCGGTGGCAATGGCCAGTTGGACAAAGCCTGGATGAAAATCGATCATGCGATAGCGCTCTTTCCAGGTCTTGCCGACGCCACGCAAGCCTTCTGGATAGATTCCTACAAATTCGTTTTTTGCGAGCAATTTGGTGGCATTGTCGAGCGTAGCTCGCACCTGACCGGTTTCGGTAATCCAGTCTTTCATACCGGGCACAGTGAAAAACCAGTCGGTGACCAGATAGCGCACCATCAGCGGCGATTTGTGGTGATTGAGCAAAGCGACCGACAGCATGCCAGCATCGACTGGCAGCAAGCCTGAGTGATTGCCGACGAATAAAGCGGGACCGGCGTTAGGGACGTTTTCGAGTCCGCGAATGTCGACTTTGAAATAGTCTTCGTAGCAGAATCGGAAAAATGGCTCCCAGCGGGCGAAAGTCTCTAACTTAAAGCCGAATTCGTCCTCTTTATCAGAGTATTTACTGATAAAGCCAGGCACACGCTTTTCGAGTGCTTTAACTGGGTCGAAAAACCCTAGCGTCTTAAGATTCGCCCAATTAGCCACAGAAAACCTATCACACCAGGTCCAAAGGATAAAAACATGACGAAACGCCTGGCCAAGACGCGCAATACGCCGAAAACGCGTTCACGTCGATCGGAGCGCTCGTCTAATAGATCTTCGTCATCTACCTCATTGGTTTGGGTATCGAAGTCGCTCATGCTTTACGTCCTTTTGAAAATTTGAGGTTTAGTAAGCAAATTCAGTATAAATAAAGGGAAGAGTTCATTTGCGTTAAATCAAATGCCCTTAAGAAAGATTTACCAGGATTCCACTATAACGCATTAAAGTCCCCTCCAGTGCGATAATTGTGAGCTCTCGACAGGATTAGGAGTAAGTTATGCAGCCCGACATGAACCAAATGATGCAGCAAGCAAAGAAGATGCAACAGCAAATCTTGAAAATGCAAGAAGATCTTGCAAAGACTCCGGTTGAGGGCTCAGCAGGCGGCGGAGCCGTCACTGTCACTTGCACAGGTGCTATGGAATTCACAGCGATTAAAATCAAGCCTGAAGCTGTTGATCCATCTGACATCGACACTCTCGAAGATCTCGTTTTGACAGCCATTCAGGATGCCACTAAGAAAGCTCATGAAAAGGCTCAAAGCATGACGAGTGGACTTGGTCTTCCACCAGGACTTGGCTTCTAAAAATACCCAGCAGCAATGCTGCAAACCCGGTCAGCATGTATTTCACACCACCGCTCGCTAAATTAATCGAAGAGTTTCAAAGATTTCCTGGCGTCGGTCCCAAGTCCGCACAACGCATGGCATTTTATGTGCTGGGCATGAGTTCAGAGTCTGTCAAAGGCTTTGCTCATGCCCTTCTTGACGCAAAGGAGCGGGTCAAGAATTGCAGTATCTGCTTTCATCTCTCGGCTGAAAATCCCTGCGAAATTTGCACAAATGACCGACGTGACAAGACGATTATGTGTGTTGTTGCTGAGTCTCGCGATGTGATTGCGCTTGAACGCAGTCGCGAATACAAAGGCAGTTACCATGTGCTGACTGGCTTGATCTCCCCTCTTGACGGCAAAGGTCCAGATCAGTTGAGTATCCGTGAACTGCTCAATCGCATCGTCGCCGATGGTGTCACCGAAGCAATTCTGGCCATCAACCCGACAATTGAGGGCGATGTTACTGTGCTTTATCTCACTCGAATCATCAAGCCGCTTGGTTGCAAAATTTCGCGCATCGCCTTTGGTTTGCCAGTTGGCGCAGATTTAGAATACGCAGATGATGTGACGCTCGCTCGAGCGATGGAAGGGCGACGCGAAATCTAATTTCTGATTGGTCTGGACTAAGCGCCGACTTTTTTCACGAATTCAACGATTTTTTCAGCACTGAGAGCGTTCTCGTTGAGTAAAATTGAGCGCGCTCCATGTTCGACGAAGTGATCGGCGATACCCATGCAAAATACATCAGCCTGTTTGTTTTGAGGATGTCTCATTTTCTCGGCAGAGGCGAATTCAAGAACAGCTGCACCGAAGCCGCCAGACAAACAACCTTCTTCCAAAGTAATTATTTTTGCGTGCGAGTCGGCTAGCAGATCTCGTAGTAATGCTGCATCTAAAGGTTTAGCCGAACTAGCGTTGATCAATGTTACTTGGCCTGCAACTTTCTCAAGAGCTGGCATCGCCGATTGAGCGGTTGCCACCATTGCGCCATAAGCAAGCAGCACCACAGGCGGTTTATCTGCATTGTGAGCGTTGATAGTCTGAACGGTTTGCCATTTAGTGTAGTCAACCAGAGCAAATGGTTCAAGGTTTTCGGCTTCAACTGCTTTTTCGCGAGGAAAGCGGATAGCCACTGGACCTTCGTTTTTCTTCAAAGCTGAATAAAGCATGTTTCGCAATTCTGTGGCGTTGCGTGGAGCAAGCAGCATGAAATTGGGAATCGCTCGCAACATGGCGATGTCGAAAACGCCCTGATGGGTTTCGCCGTCTTCGACCAGACCACCACGGTCTATGCCAAAGACAACGGGCATCTTCAAAATAGCGACGTCATGTATAACTTGATCGAGAGCTCGTTGCAAAAAGGTTGAGTAAATCGAAACCACTGGCTTCAAACCCGCTTTAGCCATTCCAGCGGCCATTGTCACTGCATGCTGCTCACAGATAGCTACATCGAAAAAGCGCTCGGGATAAATTTTGCCGAAACGTACAAGCCCACTTCCTTCAGCTGTGGCTGGCGTAATTGCCACCATATTCGGTTCAAGTTCAGCCAATTCAATTAGAGCTTCGCTGAAAATATCGGAATAGGTTTTTGCTTTGGCTTTAATTGGTTGTACTGGTTGTACAGGTTCAAACTTTTCAGTTAGTGGTGGCTCCAGGCTGAAAGCCGATACACCGTGATATTTGATGGAGTCTCTTTCGGCTGGCTCATAGCCTTTGCCCTTTCGGGTAATTATGTGCACCAGTTGTGGTGTCGATTTATCTTTCACGGCGTTGAAAGCGGCAATGACAGCAGCCACATCATGTCCGTCGATTGGACCAGAATAATTGATGCCCAGCTTTTCGAAAACAATTCCTGGCGTATCGAATTTTTCTTTAGCCTGTTTTTTGACAGAAAGAATCATTTCCCAGACTGCCGGTGTCAGCTGCACCTGATCGAGACGGTCTTCGATAAGATCGAGCTTTGATTTGATGTCTTTGTAGAAAAAGGTTTCCTTGATACGCTTCATATATTGAGCGATGCCGCCCAAATTTTCGCTAATGGACATCTCGTTGTCGTTAAGAACGATAATTACGTCTCTTTGAATATGACCGAGATGATTGATGGCTTCTAAAGCCATGCCACCAGTCAAGCCACCATCACCAATAACAGCGACCACTTTATTCGTTTTTTTGAGGTGATCGCGGGCGATGGCCATGCCGACTGCAAGGGAAATAGAGGTTGAACTGTGACCAGCAATGAAAGCATCATGATCACTTTCAACCGGCGTGACGAAGCCGCTCAATCCCTTGTATTGACGCAAGGTTTTAAAATGCGAACGTCTACCGGTAAGCATTTTGTGAACATAGCCCTGGTGACCGACGTCCCACAAGAGGGTGTCTTTGGGCGACTCGAAGACTTTATGCAAGGCAAGAGTTATTTCGACGATGCCGAGATTCGAAGAAAGGTGCCCACCAGTTTTAGAAAGATTGGCGACTATCTCCTGACGCACTTCAGCAGCTAGATCTTGCAATTCTCTTCCTGACAACCGCTTCAATTCCTGTGGACTGGTAATGGCGTCCAGAAAGCAAGTGGTCGGTTTGGAAAGGGTATACATGCGTGCCGGGAATCCTTCTGTTGGGCTTAATTTCGGGCTAAACTGCGAGCAATGTCGCCCTGATGCAGCAATTACGGACTATCATAATCAATCTGACATTCACTCGAGCTTAATATATTGTCGGGTAATAAGCTGATCATTTTGGGTGCCTCGCAACGAAGCTGCTTTGCCTCAATCTCAGAGCGTTTGAGCCGCTCGGGGTGCGCCCGGTGAATTAAGGATTGTGACCAAATGAGAACGAAAGTAATCAAGAGTAATGAAAACCAGCCATAAAAAGGCCACCAATTGGTCGCAAAAGCACATAAGAATAACGACGGTTTTGTGTTGCCTAGTGAACATACACTTTTTTGTGCCGAATTCGCTCGCTCAGTCGGCAAAAGCTGCAACTGGCGAGCAAAGTGAAGTTACTGCCACTACAAACAATGCAAGCGTGAGCGACAGTGCGAATCGACAGGTTGATTTGCAGTTTGGTGGTTCGCTTTGTGCGGTCTGTCTCAATGCTTTCAAGATTCGTCTGTCAAACCTGCCTGGCGTGAAAAGCGTTGAGATTAGTGTTGATAAAATCAATCCCAAGAGTGGCCATCCTCCCAAAGTTGCACACGCTTTTGTGGGTTATGACCCCGCACAAATTTCGGTTGCCACTTTGGCCGAAACAATCAAACGCAATGATTTTGAATTCCTTTCAGCGAAAGACAAATCCAACGACAGCAACAACGACAGCAACAACAACAGCAACGATAACAACAACAACAAAGATGGCCACAATCTCAAGCATTAAACCCGAGCATTAAACTGAGTGTTTCAGCTTGACTTTGCCCTCTGAAATTCGCTAAACTTGGCGCATTCAGCCCGTTTTGGCGAACGGCAGAGTGGCTTTTGTTTCAGGAGTATCGATGAACATCATTCTGTGCTCCGACTGCGGCAAGCTAATGAGCCGATACACGACGCAGTGTGTGCGTTGCACTCGCACGAATCTCGAAACCTACAACGATCCCCATTCAGTCGAATTACAAAAGCGCATCAGTCAGTTGACAGGTCGCAAAACATTTTCTCGTCCTCTGCTGCGTGGTTTGATGATGCTCATCGCCGTTGCCGTTGTGATGCTTGGTTACTGGCAATTTGATCAACAATATGGTCAGCAATTTGCAGCCAAGGCACCAGTTCAAAGTCCTGTTCAAACGGCTGGTACTTCGGCTGCAATTACTCATTAGGTAGATCAAGCGAGAGCCAGCAATTTCAGGCAAATGAGGCAGTGATCTGATAGCACTGTCCTTTGAAAATCACGATTACCTGTTTGCCGATAGCTAAGTATTTTGCAAGAGCTGGTACTTCGTGGAGCAGCTTGAAGTAGGCATCACTACCGAAGGCAACCGTATGCGCTTTGGCCAGATCTTTATCGACAAAAGTGCTATCGGTCCAGATGCCATTTTGCAAATAGAATGTTTTATCTTCGACAGTTTTCATTGATTTGTTCGAATTGCTATCGAGTTGATTGGCGACAATAGAGTCTTTCAAAGTGTTGTTTTCCCGTGCTCGAACAAAGGCGTCTTGCCCGTTGCTGCTAGATGATGTCTTTTTGAAGTTCTGGTAGGCCATCGCTTTCATCTCGTCATCGCTGCCACGAGAACCAAGAGATTTGGCCCCCGCACTTGCGTAAGATGAGGACATTAGTGGTGCAGGCGGTACCATTGCGGCTCCCCCGCCTCCTGCTGCTTTCCCTTTGTGTAGGGCAGCGCTTTGTAGCGCAAATTCATTGGGCGCATAATCAAAGCGCATACCAGATGATTGCGCACGTCTGAGATCGCTAACTGTCGACGACCGATCTTCCCTGAGCTGGACCTGACGTGGGGCGTGCATCATCGTGCCCCTAACGCTCGTAGGCATTCCCATTGGCATAGCCGCTGGTGGAATATTATTCGCCAGTCGGTGATTTTCGCTGGGATCTGTGACGAGAAAAGATGTGTAGGCTGAGATAATGCCGTATTTTTTGGAAAGACTGACAATTTCGTCAATCACTTCACGATTCTCGTGATTTTCCTGTGCTACCTCAGTTAGATGTCCGATTCTTCGCATCGCCCAGAGACGCGGCAGATACGTATTGCCAGTTTCATCGGCTTCAAATTTGAGAGGGAAGTTAAAGGACTTGCTTACACCATTGACGCTACCAGTCAGGTGCACCGTACCTTTTGCGCCTTCTTTATATTTACCTAAAAGCAAAACCTGCGAGCCTGCAAAAATGTCTTTTACTTCGCGGGGATAAAGATCTTTTACAACCACATTGTCAAAAGTCAATTTGACGTTGCTCAGAACAGGGCTCTGGATTTTCTTATAAAGGCTGGACATTGCTGTCTCGAGATTCTCTTCGGGGCTCACATATTGAGATGTGCCGTGATGGCTGTCTGCCAATTTATTGAGCAATCTAGTATTGACGTCAAAGCCGACACCAACATCAAAGACTCGAATGTCTCTTTTTGAATTAGCACTTGCCACTAGTTTATTGACGTCTTGTTCGCCGACGGTTGGTTCACCGTCTGTCATTAGAAGGATGTAGGCCGGACGTGTGCTTTCTTCTGCTAGCATGGATGCGCCCATGTGCAGAGCGTCACCAATGTTCGTGCCACCACGTGCTTCTAAATCATCGATGAAAGCCATAGCCGCTTTTTTATTTTCAGCTGTGGCTGGCAGAACTTTGCTTTTGAAGGCGTCAACATCAGTATTGAATTGTAAAATGGCAAAATTATCTTCTGGATGCAATGCGCCAATCATGTAGCGTAGAGCTTTTTTGGATTGTTGAATTTTGTCGCCCTGCATTGAACCGGATGTGTCCACGATCAAAACGATATCTTTGCCGATCACTTTAGGTGCCGTTACAGGTGGTGTCACGGTCAAAAGGAAAAAGCCATCTTCGCCCGGTAGTTTGTGGGAAACGAGATTGGCAGACATCTCTTTATCTGAGACGCTGTAGTACAGGACGAAGTCTTTTTCGGGGACTGTGTTTTTGGCGAGATAAGCAACTTTTGCTTTGTTATCTGAGGACTTCTCAACATTGATTTCATGACTGGGAGACCAGATTGTGCGCAACCCTTGTTTGCTGTTCAGTTTGACATCGAGCTTGACCTCTTCGACGGCAGGCGTTTCTCCCTGGGCCTTTAGAGGAAAATGGTATTGCAGCATACCGTTATCTGCTTTCAACACCTGCGTATATTCCAGCTCCACTTTTTTCGTGCCGTGAGCAGGTATTGGAAAAATTCTTGCTCGCACTGTTTTATAGTCGGCGTATTCGAGCAAGCCTGGATCGACAAGGGTTCTGACGATAGCTTCGTATTGTTGCCTTGCTTCTTGCGCTTCTAATATTTTGCCTTCAACTGGCTTGCCGTCTATATGCAATGAAAAGGAACTGAACGTGGTGTCGTCTGGAAGCGGGAAGAGATAGGTGCCAGCTAAATTTCGGTCGGTGTCGTTGGCAAAAGTCTGAGTGATATATGTTTTTGCCACCTGGTCATTAATGTCGACCTTTATTTCTTCTGACTGCAAATGCAAGCCAAATGAGACGTTGCCCTTGAGGACGGCTGGTGGTTTTGTGGTCGGTGGTGGATTGTGGAAAATTGGTATGCGCGGCATCAAAGTCGGCACGCCGGCACCCCCATCGATGACAATGAAACCAGTGGCTCGAGCGCCCGGTGTAATGAGCAATGTGGCTGCTACCGAAATCGCCGAGAAAACCAAACTGCGCGATTTAACGCTGTATCTGCTTCTGAACATCGGTGCACTCCCTTTCTTTTGCTGCGCTGGAAATAAGAACGCAATCGCGTCTGTTTCAACAGTACAGGGGCGTCAATTGGATAACGCCCGGAGCAACAGCAAAGCGATCTTAGGGTAATCCCTAGATCGCTTTTTCCGTATTTCTAATTTATTTCAAAAAGCAGGTGGCTGTGTGACTTAGTCACCAGCGCCGAATTCGTCTCGGCTCAACATTTCGTCTCTTTCTGGATCGTTCTCGGTATACATGGACACCAGATTTTCTGCCGCTTGAGTGGAGCAGACGGGACATCTTAGTTTGCCAGTATCGTAATGAAATTTGCTCTGGCAGCGCTGACATAAATAATCGCCTTGGCGAGCACCATCCAGGCGTTGAGCAGTTTTTGCATTCATCATTGGATCGGTACCTCGGTAATCACTAACGTATTTACTAGAGAAAATTTGAAGCATGTGAGAGTCTCCCTGACCACTTACGTAGTCGAGATTTGCTTCACAAAAGTTCCTAATTCTACTAGTCTCGAACGTCGCTGGCATTGAGCTGAGCAGGCGCGTCAAGCTGCAGTGTTAGCGCTTGACCGGACTGAACATTAATATCGGAGCCGCGTCTGAGCATCAAACTATCGGCAATGCCAAGTGCACCACCGATGGTGAGCCCTGCTACTGCACCTCTTCCTGTGCCATAACCGTGACTGGCAATGGCGCCAACCACAGTACCTAAAATCGCGCCGCTGCCAACGCCGATGGCACCTCTAATTGCCGCATCCTCGATTTTATGCTCGGTTGATTCTCCGTGAAAAGAGTCAGTGCGACCGTCATTAGTAGCCTCATATTTGCCCAGTCGTCCAATTATATGGGCGCTGATTGGTACATTGACTCCAGCAGGGGTTTGCAATGTATTGAAGTGCAAGACCATTTGCCCTGAGTGCGACATCTCCGTGCCTGGCGCAGCGTCAGCAATTTGCCCCAGGATCAAAGAATTGGCAGGAATTGAGTCGTTACCCAGAACGATTGGTCGTTCAAGCGTTGCCTGAACAGGATCGCCAGCTCGACATGTTTGGCTGGAAAGCGCTGTGTTGAGAACGATTGGCAGGGTCATCCCCGCCGGGATGTAGATGACTCCGCCTTTACGGTAATAGGGATAGGAACCAGATTCGTTTTGGGAAATACCGGTTTGAGGCTGTTGACCAGAGCCGACAAGTTGTGCCACATAATTGCCCACAGCTGCTTCATTAGATAATGCTCCTTTTAAACCATTTGACCATCGTTGAGCGAGAACCGTTGAGGTGACTCCTAATTTCTGAGCGGACGCGACATCAATGCTTGCTATATAGAATCCACCAAGTGTGATGACTGGTTGTTTATTGACTAAAGTGACTGCCACCGTATTTGGTGAACGGTCGGTCGCGGCGACGAGCGCGTTGTCAACGTTTTTTTGAATTGCCTGCGCTCTTTGCGCGGCTGTCATTTTGCCGGCTCCAAGGGTGACGTCGAACGCGGCCTTTGGACCGATTTTGACAGGGGCGGCAATGACAACATTGACAGAGCAGCAAACTACCGCAAGCATCGTCATCGATTTTTTTGTAATTTTAGAAAATGTCATCACTTTTGCTGTAGTCATTTTGCTTCTTTAACAGAGAACGACGCCCGCCAAGGGGGCATGTTCCATGTAGTTCCATATATCAGCAGCTGTCAAGCGCAGTTTTAATCATTGCGTTGGCTTGAAATATAGCGCCATTGTAGTCTCAGGGGAACGCATCAGCTAGACCTCGCTATAATTAGATGCGAATAGATGTGGACTTGTGTGAGTCTTTGAGCGATTTGACCATATTGAACTCCGGGTTTACCCCATCACAATTAAGCGTGGATGGCATTAAACTGCATTTTACGAAGCCTATTAAGCGTCGGTCGCCGAAAGCAGTAAATCCTCGAAGGAGCCTCACATGAGGTCAGCCTTCGATACCACTTACCAATTCGTCTCTGGCAAGTTCAAAGCGAAAAATAGAGACGGGCTTCTATTCCAAAGATTGTTCTGGGGTGCTATGGCAGGTTGCTTAGCAACATTTTTGCTGGCCGAGTCTCCCATACTGGAAAGTATGGAGCTAAGCACCTTGGAGTTGCGTTATAAAGTGGCGGATTATATGGCTGGTTTCAAGAATCCGATCAAAACGTCGAAAGATATCAGCATTGTCGAATTCGATGATTCGTCGCAATTCGATCTAGGTGTTGCCCGTTTCAATGATTCGCACTCACAACAACTGCTTGCTCAGGCGCTGACTGCAATAGAGACGGGCGAGCCCACTTTGATTATTCTGGATGTCGACTTAAGAGGTTGTACGGAGCCAGCGCTTGTGGAGGTGATGAAGCGCAATCGCAACATCGTCATTGCTCTTTTTGGTTCGCTGGATGGCAGTACTGATTTGCCGGGCGCCGATTTTTTGACGCACGCAGCGGCCTACGGATATGACGAGTTGATTAAAGAACAGAGTGGCTTGATCTGTCGTCTTCCCATCAACTATCAAGGCACAACTGCTCGCCAGAATGGTTTAGAGCAGTTTGGTCTTGCTTCTGTGCCTTCACTAACTGAAGCAAGTATTGATTTGCACAGGCGCCTGACGGGCGTTGGTCCAAATAGTCAATTCTTTTCGGCAAGAGCAGACCAGCCTCTTTATATTGGTTTCGACCGTGTTCAATATCCCTGTGTTTCATTGCGGGATGCGCTCTATCCAGATTTTTCAACAAAGCAATTTAAAAATCGCATAGTGTTAATCGGCAGTACATTCACGCAACGTCGCAACGAGCGCAATCGCACTCCGTTGACAAATTCAGTGGCAGACGTGAAAGTGCACGCTGATGCCATTAACTGTTTGTTGAACAATTCGATAATTTATAGTTTTCCGCAAAAAATTACCCACCATTTGTTATTGCTACTTGGTGCTGTATTTGGTGCCTTATATTCGGTCCTACCTCTGGGCATCAGGTTTGGTTCGTATCTAGGGGCGATGCTCATAATTGTCGTAGGGGCTCAGTTATTCTTTAGCTTGATGCATCTTTCTGTGGCGTTGATTTCGCCGCTGGCTGTCTTGACTATAGGCTTTATTCTGGGCACCTTGATTTTTCTGGATACCGACTTGCGCCTGCGCAACCGGGAGCTCGCTCTTGCGCGTGAATCGATGCAGGTAAGAGCCGAAGAAGAAAGACAACGCATTGCCGAGGATTTGCACGACGAAACGCTGCCGGCTTTATCTTCTGTGGCGCGGATGGCTGACAAGCTGTCGCAAGAACTGGTTGACAATCCTGTACCATCGGAAATGCGCAATAAACTGGATCTAGCAGTAGTTGAGATGCGCAGGGTTATAAACGACTTGCATCCATCTGTACTGGAGACGATGGGATTCAAGCCTGCTCTCGAAAACTTGCTCAGCATGCTCATTCGAGAGATGAATATTGCCAATGAATATATCGATGAAGATCAAAAATCTGATTATAGTTTGACTAATTTCACCAAATTGCAGCTTTATCGCATTGTGCAAGAAGCTTTCAATAATGTACAAAAGCATTCACATGCCAATCAAGTTGAATTGCGCATTGGTGAAAGAACCGGTTATTTGTATATATCTGTCATAGATAACGGGCGAGGTATCGACACCAAGCTGATTCGCAAAGATGCCCACGGACTGCTTAACATAAGACAGAGAGCGCAATTAATCGGCGCTCAGGTAGAGTGGAAGAAGCCGGTGAAATATTCAAGCGGCTGTCAGATGAATATCAAAATGCCAATAGTAGACGAAGCGCAAGACCAGCAAATAGGCAAGCAGGATAAAAAGATATGACAATTTTGATAGTGGACGACGAACAACGCGATCGTATGTGGCTGAAGAGTTTGCTTGTAGAAGGCATTGGCGATGCGCATCAAATTCAGGAAGCCCATGATGGGCAAGAGGCAGTTGATGTCGCTTTGAAAATTAAACCCGAGCTGGTCTTTCTTGATATCAAAATGCCTAAACTCTCGGGCATCAAAGCTGCTGAATTGATTTTGCAAAATTTGCCGGAAACTGGGGTAATTATGCTCTCCAATTTTTCAGACGAAGTCTATGTGCGTCAGCTCTGGAAAATTGTGCCACCAAATGGTGCCTTTGGTTACGTTCTTAAAAATGCTTCCAACGAGCAAGTCGTAGAAGCTGCTAAAGCTGTTTTGTCTGGTGATTGCTGGATTCATCCAGGTATTGCTCGAGTGATTCAGCGTACTCAAAATCGAGCAACCAGTTTGACGCCCGCTGAATACGAAGCACTAATTTGTATTGCTTTGGGGTTGACGGATCACTCGATTGCGAAAAAGCTTTATCTAACAGAGAAAGCAGTGCAATCGAGATTGAAGTCTCTATATGCAAAGCTTGGCATACCAGGTAGAAGCGAAGGGCATGAAACGGAATTCAACCAACGATGCAGAGCCTGTTATGTAGCTAATATCAGAGGCTTGATTAATCAATCTGAGTTGCAAGACTGGGAAGCAAAACTAATGGAGCCAGTCAGAGGCGTTTGACACGTATTTAGCAGAAAAACGGAATATCGATATGTTCAAGTCAACTTCTACCCAGCACCATAAACCAAAATTATTGCTTGTCTATTTGACACCGCTTATGGTGTTTGCTCTCTCATTTGGTTGTGAGCAAATTTTTGCAGCAGACGCAGAAAAAAATGCTGAAAAGAAAACGGCTGAAGCAAAAACTTCCTTTTTTATATCGACGGCCAATATCGTGCCGTCGAATGTTCAACCGGTTACGTCGGGAGTAAAACTTTTAGAAGGAATATTTCTCAAATTGCGTAATCAACCGCAACTGGCCTTTGGTAACAGCAGAGCGCAAAATCTTTTGCAGGCGGCAATAAATCCCAGTATTGGTGCAAAGGATCTCTCCAGCGTCTCCAGCGCCACCGACCAGCTTTTAGCCATTCGTCCAGCAGAGCGCGCCGGGCGAGGGGGGCGTTTTGAGTACGCTCCTAATGAGTATGCCATGGCTAGTCCAAGCGGACGTCGTGGAGGAGGTGCTTCTGCCTCATCAAGTAAAAGCTTGATTGCCTCGCACGTGCAGGTCAAGCCGCTTGCTCAAAGCGTTCAAAATCTGGCAGGGGCAGCTGGAGCTTTGCAGGATTTAACGCAGAATAACGAGCCTGCAAGCGTTAAAAGTTATGGTGCTTACGGTAACGCCAATCACATGCGCAGCCCACGGCAGCTGCAAATTGCAGATGACAGAGCCTTTACGAATGAGCGCGGTCAGCTCGTCGCGAGCGCTCCGTTGATTACTGAATTTAAAAATTCGATGAGCGTTGAAGACGAAAGGCGTGTTCCTACGGATGGCTCACAATATTCCACATCGTTTGCCAAAAAAACGAGCGTGACCAGTGCCCGCGCGAAAGCGTCAATGGTGCCACCGCCGCCACCAGTAGCTGTTCCTGGGAATGCACCATCAAGCTCTGGGCGATTGAATGAGGATGTTAGTGCTGCAGCAGGTTCTGCTGTGGCGACGATGGCTCCGGCCAGTCCTGGTCTATTTAGAAATATCCGTGAAATCGGCAAGCAGGAAAAATTTTCCAATGGTTCTGGCATCAAAGAGATGTTCGATGAATGTAAATTAGATAAAGCAGATAGCTCTGACAAAAAGCAAATCGCGATGTTGCCGCCAAGCATCGTCAGCGGTGTGCCATTGGTGCATCTTGGCGCGAGCGCTTTGCAAATAAAAGAATCGTTTGGAACTAAGGTCAAGATCGACAAACAAATAATTGATGATTGGACTGTCTGGTCGGTGACGGGGCGAAATCGAAGCGAATGCGCTTTGCAGCTTTATTTCAAACATGGCGTTGTCGAAGCTATTCGCGTTTTTGATGCCAGTTATCTGGGACCGGATTTAGGCATTAAGCTGGGCAATGACTTGCAGACAATCAAAGAGAAATTTGGCGAACCGGCTTTCATTTTGCCTGAACCAGCTGCCGCTCGTGGAGTCGAAGCAGGAAAAAATTACATCTATCCGATCTCTCAAATTAGCTTTGCGCTAGCACGGTCTCGAGACAGAGCAAAGCCTGCGCCGCAAGTAGTCAGCATATTGATTTTTAACGTGAAATAGTCCTGAGAGTTGGGAACTGAGCTCTATGAGCAAAAAAAGGTAGTGAAACTAGTGGAAAGCGAAGCAGCAGATTTACCTGTTTTGGCTCCTGCTTTAACCATCATCAACCAGCTGGAATCTGAAGGCATTATTGAAAAGCCGACCATTGGCGGTTCCATTGCAGTTATGTACTACGCAACGCCGATGCTGACGGACGACTTAGATGTTTTCTGCTACTTACCAGGGCAAAACTTCATTGTCGGTGTTGCTCCTGTGTTGGATAGACTCAGGGAATTGAGCTATGAAACTACAACTTTAGGAGCTAGGATCGAGGGTATTGAGGTTCAATTCTTGAGACCTGGAAGTGGTGTGGTCACTGAGGCTCTGGAACATGCAGCCTCAACAATCATTGAAGGTGTTCCGTTCCATGTGTTTGAATATGAGTACGCACTGGCAGTGAAAGCCGATGCCGGTCGTTCTAAAGACTGGCTGCACATATCGGTGGCACTGGAGGCAACAGAGCCTGACAAAGAAAAGCTATATGCTATTTTGAGCAAATATGATTTGCTAGTGAAGTGGAAGAGGAAGCTCGAAGATGAGTAGACAATTCAACGAAAATATCGTCGAAGCCAAAGCTGAATACAGAAAAACCAGGGCGGCAGAATCTTTCGATAAGAAATTGGTTGATTTAGTGCGTCTACAAATGATGAACCACTCCCTTTCGCAATCTGCAGGGAAGGCATCACGTCGGCCATGGCATGCAGACGATCCAGACCGAATGCGAATTTATCAAAATGCGCGCTGACCAGAGGCGGCTCTACAGAAATTATTAGGCACATATCTAATTAACTTAAGCGATTATATTGCTCGCCTTAAGCTGCAGATAGGTTAGGATCGATGCTGTCGCTCTGACACCTGCTTGAAAAAGCTCAGGAATTTCCTTGGTCGAAAAGTATCAGCCACTTTATCTGAAATATCGTCCACAGTCGCTCGCCGATTTAGTGGGTCAGAAGGCCGTGGCACAGACACTGACAAACGCCATCGACCACGATCGCATCTGTCATGCTTATTTGTTCACTGGTCCTCGCGGCACGGGAAAGACTTCGTCGGCGCGCATTCTCGCTAAATCTCTCAACTGTGAAAAAGGACCAACCGCGACTCCCTGTCAGGTTTGTACCGCTTGTATTGAAATTCGCGAAGGTAATTCGCCAGCTGTTTTTGAACTCGACGCCGCATCGAACAATAGCGTCGATGACGCGCGCAGTCTTATAGAAAGAGCCCCGCTGGTTGCTCAGGGCGGGCGCTTTAAACTCTATATTATCGACGAATGTCACATGCTCACCAAAGAAGCATTCAATGCCCTTTTGAAGACAATTGAAGAGCCGCCGGACAAAGTTATTTTCATTCTTGCCACAACCGAAGAGCACAAAGTGCCACCAACGATCATCAGTCGTTGTCAGCGTTTGATGTTCCGCCTGGTTAATCAGGGTGAATTGAAAGAGCATTTGCGCAACGTAGCCAAGAAAGAAAATATCAATATAGAAGAAGAGGCCCTCGAACTGGTGGCCAGACGCTCGGCTGGCGGCTTGCGCGATGCTCTTGGTTTACTCGATCAAGCAAGTTTGTTGTCGACGCAGTCTCAGGCTGTTAGTGTGAGTGATTTGCTCGCACTGATGGGAGCTGTTCAAGAAGATGTGCTGCTGCAAATTAGTGCCAGCATCAAAGAAAATGATGGTAATACCGTATTAAAATCGGTGCAGGCTCTGCTTCTAGATGGACGCGAGCCGGCGGTAGTGGTACAAGAACTGGCCAAACACTTTTTGAATCTGGCTAAAGCTTGCTACAACACTGAGGCGAAAAATTCTGATTCTGGCGCTGATCATGCCATTCTTGGCTCGGCACTGTATTTAGACGGATTAGCAAAGCAGTCCAAAGACTTTGCTCCAGCTGAAATTGCTCAGATTGTTGAACTGCTAGATAAGCTTGAGCAGACTGTGAGGCGATCCAGTCAGGGTAGTCTTAATCTAGAGATGGGATTGCTCAGCATCTGTCATCGGCACGATATTTTGCTTTTCAAAGAAGTAAGCGAACGATTGGCAAATGTCGAAGCAGCCGTTGCTGGAAATGATTTCGTTCCCCCTGCAAGTGCTAAAGCAAGCCCGGACAAATACGCAAAAACAGGCAGTCCTGCTCCATCTGTAAGTGTGCAGCCACCAGCTTATACAGCGCCTGTGCAAGCCCCAGCGTATAGCAATGGCGCGCACGATGCGCCCCCGGCAAGACCGCAACCGGTACCGCAGGCAGTGGCACCGGCTCCAGCAACTTCTGCTCCAGCAACTTCTGCTCCAGCTGCTTCCGTTGCGGTTGATCCCGTTGTTCAGGCATCATCTTCTAATATCGTCATGGGTGATGACGAAGACGATGAAGAGCAAGAGCCTGTCAACTTGCCAATCAGCACCAGGGAGCCACCATCTGACTTGTCCATGGGCGATGATGATGACATAGAGCCCGAACCAGCCAGAGCTGTTGCTACCGCCAGCAGTGCCCATCATGCACCACCCATGCCGACTTCGGTTGCCACTGAAGACGGTCCACCTGTTGGCGCAAATGAGCTTGGTGTCTCGCTCGATGAGTTCTGGCAAGACTTGAAAGACGAATTGCAGAAGCGACATATGCCGACATTCGCCATCGTGCAAACGCATGCTTTCATTCTTGCTTTTGAAAAATCGGACATCGTTATTGGCGTGCGCAAAGAGAATTTTCAAAAAATGCTCGAAGCCAAGGCCGAACATATTAAGACTGCTGGTAAAGCATTACTTGGACGTACAGTGACGACGCGCATCAAAGTCGTAGCTGACCCTGGACCAGGAGCTGGACCTGCTTCAGGAGCAGGAAGCAGAGCGCCGGCACCATCTAGTCCTAGACCGGCAAATGCACGCGAGCATCAATCGTCGCCTGGTTCTTCGGAAGACCCGGAGAGGGCGAAAGCCAATCAATCTTCCTTCGACAGTGACAATTCAAACCGTAACCCAGCCGCCCAAGACGAGCGACCAAGGACCCCTGCTCAACCGGCATCGGCTCTAAATTCTGCCCGCCCAGGAGCGCCGGCTCCTTCTGGAGAAAAACGACCGCCAGATGCAAATGCCCCTTCTCGTGTCACGACGAGAAACGACGAGCTGCCACCAGAAGGGAACTTACTCAAAGAAGCCTACAAACTATTTGAAGGTCCTGGTTCGCGCCTGATTGGATGATTTCTGTCGTCAACGGACGCTGAAGGTTTTGACGTCAACAATAAAGTCAGACGCTAATTTGTGATATTCCACACTTTGCACTGCTTCGACTATGGCCCTTTCTGGTCCTTGATTGCACCATTTTACTAAGGCTTTGATTTTATCCTCGTCACCGAAGACTTCGGCTTCTACTGCGCCGTTGCTCAAATTTTGCACCCAGCCGAAAAGTCCCAGGGCGGCAGCTTCGGCTTTCATCGATTGCCGATAAAAAACTCCTTGAACTTTGCCTGTTATCAGTAGCTTGGCTCTGAACATTTTCAACCTTGAGAACGCAGTGATATCAGCCGTAAAGTTTATATCAAGACGCAGACACTGGCGCTTGGGTCGACAATTCCCATGTTTCGTTTGTGCCAGTTGTTTGTGGCAACTTAACTCTAAAAAAAGAGTTCATCCAGTATTGAAACGGGTAAGATATGAAAACAGTTCTATCTTTCAAGATTCTAGTAAAATTCTAACTAAGATCCTAAGCAAGATCCTAAGTAAGATTTTTTGAGACTTGGGGAGGACTTTAGATCTTCTGTCGTTCGCTGTCTGCAAGCAAACAGATTCACGGTATCAGATGGCTCAGGACCGCCCAAAACAACCAAATATTCAACGAGAGCTTGTCAGAGCGGCAATTATAAAGTTGCGCCACTCAGGCCTGGAAATCAGCCCGCACACAGTTGCTGTGGAAGCGAATATTCCGCGCTCGACCATCTATCGCAATGCCGAACTGATGGAGCTGATCAATAAAGAAGGCGGAGTGGGCATCGAGAGCGAAAGTCCGTTTCAGGCCAGTGCCGAAGAACGCGTCGCTGAGCTGCAAGCCCATATCCAAGAGCAAGATCAGCATATCTGGGATCTTGAGAAAGAAAATGAAGACCTGCATTCGGAAGTGGAAAATGCGTGGACGATGGGCTTTCAGGCTGGATTGGCCGAGGCTACACGTCGTCACAACGAACCGGAATCCGAGCCATTAACGGCTCAATCAGCTCTTATTAAGGTCACGGGCGAGCACGCACTTTTCCGTTCAACGGGCAATCATGCGGCTATTAAATCAAAAGCCACGACCGCTGAAATGGCTGCCGGTGGCGAAATCACAGGTGACCATCAGGCTTATAATCCAGATAAGGGGATAACCGACGAATCGTTTTATCAGATCGACGGAGATGGCGAAGACCTTGCAATTGAACTCACTATCTCGGGCGGGCATACTCCAATAGAGCCAGCGGCTCCTGTAGCGCAGCCGACTCAGACCGCGCCTCAAGCCGCACCTCAGCCAGCGCCACAGCCAGCGCCACAGCCAGCGCTTCAAGCCGCGCCAAAACCTGTGCCACAACCAGCGCCACAGCATCAGGCTGCTTCTCGAGATTTTCAACCGACTCAGTCGAGCGACTCCGTTCAACCTCTGTCGGCTCCTTCAGCTCCTGCCCCTGCGACCAGCCGCGCGCAGCCGCAAGCCAGTGCCGTTAAGGACGATATCTACAATGCCACACGATCAGGTCCTTACGCAGGCAGCAACGCCAATCCCCTTGTTGAGCTGTCATGGAAGGATCTTGAGACCGTTTATAATTTTCGGGTTGAGTCGTTGATGGACTATAGTCGAAATATCCCGAGCGCTAGCTCACCTGCTCAGCCACCGGCTATTAATGAACGGGGCAACGGGGCGAACAAGCCAATCATTGCTGACTATATAGATCCAGAAATTTTGCAGATGCTGCCAAGCGACGAAGATATAGCGAGCTTACAGAATCTCGAAGCACGAGTTTATATGAGCCAGGATGACGACAACGGACATATGCGAAACGCTAAGCAATCAGACGAACCTATGCCGTCTCACTCGGCAGAGCAGGCCGATCTGGCGCAAAATGCCGCCCCTCTTTATGCTCCGCCTTATCAACCAGATCTAGGACTTGTGCCACAAGACCCGCCTTACGAATATTATGCGCAGCCGGAACCCGCGTCACGTCGGCATCCTGACGAAACTGGTGATCGGCTGGAAGCCCTGCCTGATCCGCGTCTGGCTGATGGCGACCACGTAGTCGATCTAGATAGCCTGGACATCTTCGACGATATCGACGATTACAATATTGAGACTTTAAGTGGACACGCCAAAAAAGCAGCTCAAGACAGCGCTGCCGGCATGGCCACAGCCGGCGACGAGCTGCGGGAACTGATTAAAGGACGCATTCAGTCGGCTGCCGAATTGCCTTACGAACCAATTCAGTCGAAGGTCCCGCCCAAAGCTTCTGCGGCAGATGTAAGTACTGCGGCAGAAGAAGCCGGAGGCATGGCTAGCAGTCGCTCCAAATTCATTGGCGGTTCTAAAGGACCCGCAGGAGCCAACGAGCCGCGCAAACCTAGTTTTGTCGTTAAACAAATTCCACCAGAAATACGCAAAGCCAGTCACATCCTTGGATTGCGTCCAGAGGAATTGACTCAGGTTCAGGTTATATCCGCCTGGAAGACCCTCATTGCATCTCCGGGTGTTCATCCTGACTTGGGTGGCGACAACGATTCTGCAGTATTTTTAAATATAGCTAAGGACACCCTCGTTCGCTGGCTGGACCAGCAAGCGCCGAAGCTTGGCAAGAAGTTCGGGCAGCCGTCAGAAGTTACAAAGCCGCCAATCAGACCAGAACCGCCTTCAGATCGGTCATAATTGGGCGAGGCTCGCGAAAAATACGGTTTTTAGATAGCCGTTCGTCGCCGATTGCCTGTTGTTTGAAGGAGCCTTTTAGTCATGGCCAAGTCAGTAGTTGCCATTGTTGGTCGTCCCAACGTCGGCAAGAGTACATTTTTCAATCGCTGCGTGGGCGCGCGCCATGCCATAGTCGAAGACACAGCAGGTGTTACTCGCGACCGCATTTATCGTGAAACTGATTGGTCTGGTCATGATTTGATTTTGATTGATACCGGTGGTGTCATTGCTAATAGCAAAGACGAGATGTCGGGGCAGATTTACGATCAAGTGGCTCTGGCTATTGAAGAAGCTGATGTCATCGTCTTTATCGTTGATGGCAAAAATGGCATGTGTGGCGCTGATGAAGAAGTGGCCAACCTTTTGCGTCGTTCGAAAAAGCCAATTATTCTCGCTGTAAATAAAATCGATGATCCGCCCGATGAACCCAAAGCAATGGAATTCTATGGTCTGGGACTTGGTGATCCTGTCACTCTGTCTGCTATGCGCGGCTCTGGCGGCGTAGGCGATGTGCTCGATAGAGTGCTCGAAATACTTGGTCTGGATCAACCGGTCAAGAAGAAGCGCAAGAAAAAAGAATACATTGATGATTTGCCGGAAGAAGAAGAGGACGATGAGCTCGGACCCACTTCTATAGCCATTGTAGGCAAACCGAATGTTGGTAAATCTTCAATCACTAATTTGTTGTGTGGCAAGTCGCGCACCATTGTCGGTGCCGAACCCGGTACCACAAGAGACGCCATTGATACGCCAATCAAGGTCAATGGCAAAGATTACGTCGTCGTTGATACAGCCGGCATTCGTCGCCGCAATAAAGTCGATTATGGTATCGAAGCTTTCGCCGTCGTGCGATCGTTGCGTGCGCTGGAACGCGCTAATGTCTGCGTTATGGTACTTGATGCTTCGCAGGAAATTACCGATCAAGATCAAAAAATTGCAAGCAAAATTGAAGAGGCAGGAAAAGCTGCCGTCATCGTTTTGAATAAGTGGGATTTGATTGAAGACAAGACGTCGCGTTTGATGAACGAATTTACCGAGCGCATGAAAACTGAGTTGCGCGCTATTTCGTACGCTGAGGTCGTTTTTACGAGCGCAGTGAGCAAACAGCGCATTCCAAAGATTATCGAAGCAGTCGATAGAGCTCAGGAAGCCACACGCAAGCGTATAAGCACTGGCACCTTGAATCAAATCGTCAATGAATCAGTGGCTTTGGTACCACCGCCCGCCTCCAAGCGTGGTAAACGACTCAAGGTCTATTACACAACCCAGGTATCCGTTGCACCACCTACATTTGTTGTTTTTGCTAATGACAATAAACTGATGACGCGTCAATATGAAGTCTATCTAGAACGAAAAATTCGCGATTCATTCGGTTATGTTGGTACTCCTGTGCGAATTATCACGCGTTCCAAAAAAGACACTAAATAACGAAGTCTAGAAGTCTAAGAAAATGCTGAATGCACTACTTTTGATGATTGGTTCTTATTTTATTGCCGCAATGCCGTTTGGCTATTGGACAGGCAAAGTGGCTAAAGGCATCGACGTGCGCGAGCACGGTTCGGGCTCAACTGGTGCGACCAATGTATTTCGCACGGTCGGTAAACCAGCCGGTGTGTTTGTCTTTTTTACCGATGTTTTTAAAGGCGTCATACCAGTTCTTATTGCTAAGTACATGGAATCGCACGGTTGCTTTACCGACTTGACCATGGTGCCACCAGAAATAATGCCTGCCATTGTTTCTGTGGTTTGTCTGATTGCTCACAGCAAATCAATTTTTCTCAACTGGCAGGGCGGCAAGAGTGCGGCAACTGGGCTTGGTACACTCTTTGCGCTTAATCCTATGGGCGGCTTGTGCACCTTTGTTACATGGCTAACTATCATGTTTGTCACCAAGTATGTTTCAGTGGCGTCCATTGGTGCTGTAGCATTGTGTGGCATTTATTTTTGGCTGTTGAAATCGCCGCCGGCTGATGTGCTCTATTGTTTCTTTGGTTTCGTCTATGTCACCTACAGGCATAAGTCAAATATTCAGCGTTTGCTCAAAGGCACCGAGCCAAAAATCGGGCAGAAGAAAGCCGCGACTGAAAGTGCTGAGGCTAAGTAATTAAATGAAAAAGCGTATTTTTATTCTGATGATGTCGTCTGCGTTTGTTTTAGCAGTAGGGGTAAAAGCGGCTTTTGCAGCTGATAGCGCCAAGCAAACAAGTACCGCCAGCAAAACCATTGTAAAAATGGTGCCTGTTAAAGAAATCGTGGCGACGTCAGTCAAAGGTGACGTGCTGACGCCAGATGAAGCAGTCAATGTGCGTGTCTACAAAATGGCTAACCGCGCTGTCGTCAATATATCGCGCACCACTGATAATGACCTTTTCTTCAATGTGGTACCGGAACAGGGAATAGGTTCTGGCGTGATTATTTCGGAAGAAGGCTATATTCTTACGAATTTTCACGTCATTGAAAACGCCAATGCCATCAAAGTAACGCTTTGGGATGGCACCACCTTGCGTGGCGCGCTCGTTGGTCAGGATCCATCGAATGATCTTGCTGTTATAAAAATCGAAGTGCCTAAAGGAATGCGATTGACGATTACACCCTTTGGCGATTCGTCCAAACTGGAAGTAGGGCGCCGCGTTTTTGCCATCGGCAATCCTTTCGGTTTCGATCGAACGATGACTACAGGTATTGTGTCCAGTTTGGGGAGAACACTTAAATCAGAAAACAATCGCATCATTAAAGGTGTGATTCAAACCGATGCGGCTATCAATCCAGGCAATTCTGGAGGTCCCTTGCTGGATTCTTCGGCAAGATTGATTGGCATCAACACTGCAATTCTCAGTAAATCGGGCCAGTCTGCGGGGATAGGCTTGGCCATTCCTGCAAATATTGCTAAACGCATTATTCCGGAATTGATTGCCCACCACTTTGTTTCTCGTCCCGAAATCGGCTTGCAATGCATTGAAACAGATGGCGCTTTGCGTGTTGCTTATGTTGACCCAGAGGGAGCGGCTGGTAAAGCTGGATTAACCGGACCTAAGGTTGTCCTTTATAAGTTGCCAGCTGGAGTGATTCAGATGGTGGACAATTCTCTGGCAGACATTATTACGGCAGTGGATAATGTGACTGTCAAAAGCAATGACGACCTTCTTTCGTACATAGAACAAAAGAAAGCAGGTCAAGTAGTAACATTGACAGTGCTCCGGAACAAGAAGGTTGTTAAAATTCCAGTAAAATTAACAGCTGCTAGCCCTGCGTAAACAGCGTAAAAAAAAGTTTGGAAGACGGAGAGAAATAGTGTCAAGGATTCTCGTAATAGATGACGACCAGGCCATTGCCGAATTGGTGAAAATCAATCTGGAGCTGCTTGGACACATTGTCACAACAGCCAATGACGGCATTAAAGGGTTGGCCTTATCACAGCAACAACGCCCAGATTTGGTCGTTCTCGACGTCATGATGCCTGACCTCGACGGCTACACAGTCGCTCAACGTCTGCGTCAGAACCCGGTCACAAATGGCATTCCTATTTTGATGCTGACGGCGCTCGGTATGACCAAGGACAAAGTGACAGGCTTTGATTCAGGCGCTGATGATTATCTGGTTAAACCATTTGAGATTCCGGAATTGCAGGTGCGCATTCGGGCGCTTTTGAGACGTTCGGGATCTGTTCCGCACTCGGCAACTCTGCCGGAAATTTTGCATGCAGGTGAAATCACTCTTATTCCGGAAAATTTGCAAGCAAAAGTTCGGGATAAGGTAGTGAAACTGACACCTACGGAGTTTGAAATACTGCATTGTCTGATGCAACATCATGGTCAGACAGTGTCGACAGGCAAGCTTCTGGAAGAAGTGTGGGGCTATGCGCCAGATGATGACGTCGATACAATCCGCGTTCACATCAGACATTTACGCACTAGACTGGAAACAACCGAGCATAAATATATACGAACGGTGTATGGCGGCGGTTACCAGCTTATTCCGGAAGGCTTCTCGCGCACTGCCGGGGAATAGTTCACAAACTACTTACAACCTTTTTAACTGACCCACCTTGTCTGGAAGACGAAATTCTAGCCTGGTGGGCTTTTTAGGTCTTACAGCGACCTGACACTATAGACTTTTTAGATTAAGAGAATCACCAGTCCGTACATTCTTGATATCTACCCTCTATTATGTGATGCGAGCCACTGGAACTTGGCGAATACCGTGTTTGGCGGTTGTCATAAAGTGAATTTGGCTTGTCGGGCTCAGAGCGAGGAAGGAGAACTCACTTGTTATTCAACAGTTTGCAATACCTGGTGTTTTTGCCAACGGTATTCCTGCTTTACTGGATACTTCCACATAAAGCAAGAGTGCCACTACTTCTAGTGGCAAGCTATGTCTTCTACATGTCGTGGAAGCCAATTTATGGTCTCCTCATACTTGGTCTGACGGCTGCCAATTTCTATTTGGTGCCACTGCTTCAGAAGACCGAGAACAAGAAGTTCATCATTGGCGTGATCGTCGCCGTGAACCTTGTTACTCTGGCCATATTTAAATATCTGACGTTTGCCCTGGGCTCGGTTAAAGACGCGCTCGGTCTTTTCCACGTAAGCTGGAGAGAGCCGCATCTGCACATCATATTGCCGCTGGGTATTTCGTTCTTCGTTTTCGAATTTATTCACTACGCCGTCGAAGTGTATAGAGGACGCGAGCCAGTCAAAAAATTCACTGAATTCGCGTTGTTCGCTTCGTTCTTCCCGACTCAAATTGCCGGACCAATCAAGCGCTATCAGGACTTTATTCCGCAATTGAGTATTCCTGCCAAATTCAAATGGGAATACGTTGACGAAGGCATGCAGATGATCCTCATGGGGCTCTTCAAGAAAGTGATCATCGCCGACAATCTATCGAACGTTGTGGCAGCTGGTTTTGGTCATCCAGGCAATTTCTCCTCCTGCGATATGTGGCTAATTACTTACGCTTTTGCCTTTCAAATCTTCTTTGACTTTGCCGGCTACACCGACATTGCTCGCGGCTCTGCCATGTTGTTTGGCTACAAAGTGCCAATCAACTTCAATCTGCCATACCTTGCAGCCAACGTAGCTGATTTCTGGAATCGCTGGCACATCAGCCTTTCGTCCTGGTTGAGAGATTATCTCTTCATTCCATTGGGCGGTTCGCGTTGCTCGAAGATTCTCAACTATCGCAATCTGTTTATCACCATGGCTCTTGGTGGCTTGTGGCACGGAGCTGCAATGCACTTTTTAGTCTGGGGTGCATATCAGGGCGCGTTGTTGATTGCTCACAAGTTGTACTCAGAAGCTCTCGCTAAGATTGGTGTGGGCAAAGAAATCATCGAATCGAAGGTCTATCACTGGGCATCGATCGTTGCTACTTTCCACATCGTTTGCATCGGCTGGGTATTTTTCAGAGCTGATTCTGTGCCTATCGCCATGCAAATTATTCAGAAGCTCGTTGCTGTGCCGGCCGAACTGATGCATTTCTCTGCTAGCCAACTGGCGATTTTGCAGATTCGCGATCCCATCATCTTCCCATCGCTTGTGTTGATCCTTCCATTGATGATGCTTTCACAGCCAATCATTGCCTGGATGAACGACAAGAAATTCTACTTGAGCCCACCATGGGCACTGCAAGTAGGCGTAATGGTGGCATTGATGTGTATCCTCACCATCTTCAGTCCCGACAGCAGTCCTAAGTTCATTTATTTCCAATTCTAGGTTCCAATTCTAATCAGTGGAAACTATGTCGAAGCCACCACTTAGCTCCTCGTCAGAGGGGCGTGCGGAGGGAAAATTGACCGGCAGCTCTGTTCGGGTTAACCGGACATTTGCTGCTCTGGCAATTTTCTTTGTTCTCAACGCTGTCTGGGCTCAAACTAAAATCGGGGCACTGAAGCCGGAAGATTTTCCGTTTTACACGTGGACGGGTCTTGCTGTCGAACATTTATTCAAAAAGGATGTCGGCACACCGAGCGTGGCTTTTGTTGGTTCGTCATTGGTTTTATATCCAGTTGGCAACACCGACTCTGACCTCATTAACGGTGAAATCGATGCTCCACGTCACAATCGCAGCTGGTTTTTTGAAAAAGGTTTCAAAAAGGCAACCGGTCGTGAAATTACTTCGTTCAATTTTTCGCTGCCCGGTGAAATGCCCTCTGACGCATACTTGATTGAGAAGTTTTTGTTCAAAGGTGAAAAGAGTCCAAATGTCCTTGTTTATGGAGTTGGTCCGCGCGACTTCATGGACAATTTGCTGCCTTGTCCGCAGGCGACAGATCCATTCTTATGGCTTTCTCGTTTTGGTGACTACAACGATCATATTGCAGCAATTGCACCAGACTGGCAAACACGCTTGACTTATGAGTTGGGAAGAGCCTTTTACACATATGGGCATCGCATCGACTTAGCAACTACTGGTCAGCGTTTAGCGGCTTTGGTGCTTGATAAAATCGCCCCTGCCACCAAACCAATTTCAATTGCTGACAGACGTCAGATCATGCCCGAATATCATCCTTTCGAATGTGGTGTCAATGACGCCATGTTCCGTCCTTATGTAGACAGACCGCAGCCGGCTTTTGTCGATAATGTGGCTGAATACAAAAATCGCTATAAAGAGTTGAAGTGGGATACTTTCCTCACTCAAATGAAATTTCTTTCCGAGACCATAGATATCGCTAAGTCACGCGGCACCACTGTAGTGCTAGTTTCTATGCCGATTACCGATATCAATCGTCGATTGCTTGGACCATATGCCACGGATGTTTATAACAAAGCCGTCCATGTGCTGGCGTCGAGCAAAGGCGTCAAACTGGTCGATTTATTTAACTCTGGTGGTTATGAAATAGCTGATTTCAATGACACAGTCCATCTTAATTCAGTGGGTGGACGCAAAATGCTCACCGCGCTTGTGCAGGAATTAGCGCGCGATAGCAGAGTGAGCCAAGCCTTGAGTTTTAAGAAATTGCCAGGTGGTGCTGATGAAGGTTCTCCGGTCGGGCGCTTGCACCTGGCTTCGCGCAAGGAATCCCTTCTATGACAATATTGGCGTCGCGAGAATTTGTTAAAGAGGAGGCTGAAGTTGCTGCAACTTCGGCTTCGTCTGTAAAGCCGCCGCGCCTGGGTAAACGTAGTGTGTTCATGGTCTCTGCGGTCGCTTTTATCGCCATCAATTTTTTACTCTCGTTTGCTGAGCCATTCGATTTCGATCCCTATCGTTTTCTTTTGCATGGCTGGTCCTGGTGGACTATGCAAGACTTGCGCAGCGATAAGGACTTGCACAATGTCGCCTTGCTTGGCTCTTCTTTGATGGTTAGTGCAGTAGCTACTGCCGATGCTAATTATTTAAATCACCCTTTGGATTTGACTCAGTATCACAAAGCCTCATACCTTGACCATGTGCTGAGCACCGCATTTGGTGGCAAATTCGACACCTTCAATTTGTCGGCTCCTGGGCAAATGCCATCTGATGCCTATTTGATGTTGCAGGCAATGGTCAATACATCCCAGCGACCAGATGTCGTGATTTATGGCGTGGCACCGCGCGATTTTATTGACAGCACATTGGGCAGTCCAACCGATACCGAAAGCTATCGGTATTTGAAACGTCTGGTCAATACAGATGAAATTGCAAGCGGCTTGTATCGTTCACCATTGCCGCGTTTCGACTGGTATTTGCAGAAGCATTTGTTCTTGTATGGCTCGGCCCTCGATTTGCAGATGATGATTTCAGACGTTGTTCAGGTTGTTGTTGATCGATTGGTGCCCAGACCATGGTCGAGTACACCTTTTACATGGTGGGATAGACGTAGAATATTGCCGTCTTACCTGGGCGCGGAGATATTTCCGGGCTCAATGATGTCTGTGCCTGTGACGCGCGATCAAGCCGACAGGCAATTCGATGACGACACTCAAAATTATAAGGACCGATACAAACACCCTGAGACAGCGGTTTTTAAAACACAGTTTTATTTTTTGCGTAAACTGACGGCTTATTGCAGAAGAGAAAAAATTGATTTGATTCTCATCAATATGCCTTTGACCCAGATCAATCTTGATATTCTCAAAGCTGAAAATCATGCCAATTACGTTCGTGAATTGGAAAAATTCGCCTTTGAACAGGGGCTTGCTGAAATCAATTTGTGCGATTTGTCGCTATTCAATTTGAAAGACTTTCATGACTCAGTACATCTTAACGCCTTTGGTGGCACCAAGTTTTTCGATCAGCTAGTGACAAAACTGGGCAAGATTCAAGGGACGTCTGGAGCTCTGAAAATGGCTGGTTTGGAGCTAGACAGGCGCAAAAATATTAGTGCATCGGCTTCGGCTGCTGGTGGTAGCAAATAATGGCAGCAGACAATAGCACCAACACAAAGAACTTGAATAGCAAATTTAGTTTTGCCGTAGCCTTGCTTGCTTTCTTAGCTATTAATGGACTGGTGGCATACAATGCTCATTTTGAAAAGAAGGCAATCAGCCAGGCGAGCATTGAATCCAGCGAATATGAAAAACGTCAGCAGGGGCCATGGCCCTGGTGGCTATCGCGATCTTATTTGCGGCGAGAAAAGGCACCAGATGTAGTTTTATTTGGTAGTTCGCAAATGGCATCTGCTACTTTTAGTGCAGACTCTTATAAATCAAAAACGGACCTGGATTGTGTGCTTTATCGCCATAATTCTACGCTCGAAAAAGAAATTGAAGCGCGCACAGGCAATCATCCAGAGACATTCAATCTAGCCATGGGCGGCGGTATGGTGTCTGACGCTTTGATGATGTCTCGGGCGCTTTTGACTGAAGGTAAAAAGCCCAAATTGGTTGTGCTTGGTGTCAATCCACGCGACTTTATCGACAATGATTTGCCAGCGGCAAGCGCTACTGATTCGTTCAAATTCTTCACGCCTTATGTCAGTTTGAGCGATGTGCACAAAGCCGCCTATCCTGATTTCTTCGCCCATATGGACTGGGAATTAGATCAGTATTTGCCTTTGAAGCGCATACGGCTGCAGATGCAAAAAGATCTGGCTAGTGAAATGACTGCGTTCCTGCCGCCGGAGAATCAAGCAATTGCAAGCAACTTGAGCGATGCACCGCTTAATGGAAGAAACGAAAAGAAATTCTTGCAGACAATATCTGGTTCTATTGGTGATGTTAAACCTAAAGAATGGGTTGTACCGCACTTTATTTGTGACGCGTATATCGACAATACCAAAGAATATTTGCATCGTTATCACAACTCTAACCCAGCTCTTTATGCGACTGAGAAAGCATTTTTTACAGCTTTTCTTAAGGACATGCAAGAGAAACACATAGCTGTTCTGGTGGTTGGTATGCCCAGTCAGGACAGCAATAGAGCTTTGTTGCCAGAAACCTTCTGGAGTCAGTTCCGTGGATTTATATCAGCAAATTGCACTCAATACGGCGCAACTTTTGAAGATCTAACCGCCTCTGATAAATTCGTCAGACATGACTTTCTTGATACGGTGCACTTGAATGGCTATGGTGGAGACAAACTTTTTGCCACCATTGCCGATAAAATTGCCGCTTCACCGCAGATAGTGGCGGCTCTCAAGCCCGCACGAGAGGGCACCCAAATCGCGCGTAAGGAAGTTCCAGACGCCGACAATAATAACGCTCAGGCAAGCGCTCCTTCTGGCGTCTGGCGTTGATATGAACTTGGCTGCCTTTTTGAATTTGTTCTCGGCCTTGACCAGCGTTCAGTTCGTCAAACTTCTGATTCTCGGGTTAATGGCCGGCATAATGTCTGGCATGTTTGGCATCGGCGGCGGTACTATCATCGTACCGGCGATGACTTATGCCGTTGGATTTTCTATGAGAGAATCGATTGGCACGTCACTTGCGGCACTGTTACTTCCTTTTGGCATCATGGGAGTAATTGAGTACTACAAGAAAGGCGACGTCAATGTGGGCGCCGCCATACTGCTTTTGCTGGGTATGTTTCTGGGCAGTTATTTTGGCGCCAGAATTACGATGGTTGCGCCAGAGCTTTATATAAAACGCGGTTTTGGCGTGCTGATGATGTTGATTGGGCTGCGTTATTTGCTGACGAAGTGAGCAGCGACTGTCTTGAAATTTTGGTTATTCGGTTGGATGCTGACAAACCATTTTACCTCTTAGAGTAGAGGGTCGCGCGCTTATTGCTGATTTGGCGTCGTGCTTGCTTTAGTCATGACCGCTAACATCGTTTGGGCTCTCTTTATCACTGAGATAAATTAGGTCGGTAGGGTTTCGAAAAAGATATAAGAGAGTTGAGAAAAATTTCCAACCGGTATAACCGATGCCAAGATAGAGCATTTTGTTTTCTCCAGGTGCAAGTACCAGAGAGATTGGCGGAGTGGATAGCCAATCAATTTGAGCAAAAATGTGATGTTGCCCCGCCTCCAACGGAAAGGATTTCGTTTCACCACGGCGGATTGCACCGGCTTTTTTATTGTCTATATAGATACCTATTCGTCTGGAATAGAGAAGGTACTGGGCCGTGCGCTGGACAGTTAGTAGACCGTTAAATTCAAGTTTGTGAGCTGTATCACGATTGATTCTTGTCATGAATTACCTCCCAAAGCCAAAAAAGCCTCCAGCCCATCTACCAAAAAAATCGCCAAAAGCAAGTCCGAGAGGTCCCCCAATAAGTCCTCCGAATGGCCTTCCAAAGGCATACCCGGCATATGCACCCGCTACTCCAAAGAATTCGATTGAGGCCAAGTAAATCAAGAAACCAAGCCACCAGGCGACATCTTAACTCTAGGTTGCTAGGCGCGTGGGCATGATAACCAGCGTAACTCACACTCGAAGTAATTCCGCCCGTCACTCACGTCAAGCTTGACTTTTGCTTCTCATTTTGATAATATTGGAAATATGAAAACAAAAAATGCTGTTAGCGCTCTCTCGGCGCTAGCACAGGAATCACGCTTAGACATTTTTAGACTTTTAGTTCGCAAAGGGGAAGCAGGTATGGCTGCTGGAGAACTAGCGGGACAGTTCTCTATGCCGGCACCAACTATGTCATTTCATCTAAAAGAACTTAGCAATGCCGGTTTGATTGCTTCAAGGCGGGAAGGTAGGTCAATAATTTACGCGGCCAACTACGGTCAAATGCAAGAGCTATTAGGCTTCTTGATGGAGAACTGTTGCGCCGATAATGGAGGTAAGTGTGAATGAAAAGGTTCCATGTGCACGTAGCAGTGGCTGATTTAGAGCAGTCAATTAAGTTTTACTCGACTTTTTTCGATGTGCCACCATCAGTTACAAAGGACGATTATGCGAAATGGATGCTCGATGATCCACGTATAAACTTTGCGATTTCCACTCGTGGAAAAGCACCGGGACTTGATCATTTGGGTATTCAAGTAGATGATAGCGAAGCGTTAAAGTTGATCTCAACGCGTTTGAAAACCGCTGAGCAGCCTATTCTTGAACAAGAGCAAACTACGTGTTGTTATGCAAAAGCCGATAAGGCGTGGGTGCACGATCCTCAAGGTATTGCCTGGGAAAGTTTTTTCACCACCGATGTTGCCACTACTTACGGTGAAGATTCTGATTTCAATACGCAAACTAATTCCGCATGCTGCGCCCCAATGCCAGAATCTGTGCCGGTCAGTATTAGTTTGGGCAAAAGAGAATGTAGCTGATGAAAGTGATATTTGCTTGCGTCCATAATGCCGGGCGATCCCAAATGGCGGCCGCTTTCTTCAATTACTTCGTTGAAGGCTCAAGGGCACATGCTGTTTCAGCAGGAACGCAGCCCGCAGAGAAAATTCACGAATGTGTTTTGACCGCTATGCACCATGTGGATATCGATCTTTCAGCTGTTAAACCTCAGCTCTTGAGCGATGACCTGGTTGAGGGTGCGTCGTTGCTGATCACCATGGGGTGTGGTGAGGCTTGCCCATTTGTGCCCGGTCTGAAGCGTGACGATTGGCCGCTACCAGACCCGAAGGGGAAATCTGATGACGAAGTATGCGAGATCCGGGACGAGATAAAAATGCGCGTAATACGACTTTTGAGCGATCTGAACTTGTTGAAATTTGCTACTGTACCTCTTCTATTTTGACTTTTCGCTTTGGTAATTTTTCTTGGCTTCCCTTGTCCTTATCACCTAGCGTCTGCCGTAATTGTTGTGGTGTCTGCCGTAATCGTTATGGCGTCTGCCGTCACTCGTCTGCCCTCAATTGGTTACTGGATTTGAACCGTTTTGATTGCGCTTCACGACGTGGCAGGCGACTGATCGATTTTCGTTGTATTTACATGAAGTAGTTGACTCTATACCGGGTTTTCACTAGTTGCGTCATGGTTGAACTGCCATGGTTTATTTCCCGTCCGGGCATTACTCTGCTGCGTAATGTTGAGTCGTTGCACTTCCGCACTCAGGTTTTGATATGGATTCAAGGCGGTACATGATAGCGAAATTTACGGGTGCTGTTTCTGCGCTGTGGCTGTTAATGCCAATCGGGGCGTGCGCATTGGGAGCGCAGATCGACCATTTGGATGGCAACCACTATCGGGTTCATGCGTGGACGTCAGGCAACCTTGGTACTACTGCTCAATTACAGGAGGTCAGTGAAACACATCAAACTATGGATTTTCAGCTCGTCGTCACGAACAATCCGCATTATTTTGGACGCACTGTCGGTTGGCCGAGTTCCACGATTGATGTAACTGTTCCTGTCGATGTCGAAGAGGTTTGTGTACGATGCGGAAATGAATCCGTATTGCTCGATTTGCAGAAACATTCGTCAGATTCAGCAACAGCGCAAGTGATTCAACACGCTATTGATCATGGAGACGTTCTAGAATTCTCGTATAGCAACGTAAAGGTTGTTGCACGACCGAGGCTCCTCTATCGCGTGTCTGGAGACACTCATGGTCAGATTGTCCAATGCATAGCGCAAGCGAAAGGCGACTCTAAAGGGACACGCTGCTTTTATATTAGATCAATCTCCGATGTGACCGTTAAAGACACGAATCGTTTGAACCGTTTGTAGGAACCATGCTAAAAGAGTCCTACAAACCACAGTCATTGAAGACTCTTTTGGAGCGTTACGCTTAGAAAGATGGTGTCTCGACAGGCTGCGTATCAGGTCGCTAGAGTTTGGTTTCTGCGAGCAGAATTCCGGCTTGCAATTCTTTCAACATCTCTTGACCCTCTTCGCCATGTTCGCTGACTAGGAACTTTTGATCGACTGATTTGTAGTACGCGAGAGCAGTTTTCCAGTCGTGGAGAGCAAGGTAAGATTGTCCGAGGTAGAATTTGATATCGTCATCAACCTCACCTTTGTCTTCTTGCTGCCACTGTGCCGATTGTCGAAACCAGGACAGCGCGTTTTCGAATTGAGCTGGCGACGGATCATAATATTTTGCGCACCAATAGCTGAAATAACCAGACAAAAAAGCGAATCCGCTATGTCTTGGATAGTGTTGGAGAGCGTCATTTGAGATTCGAAGCGTATCTGCAATGACTTGCAGACCGTTTTCGCACCTGGATTCTTGTTCCTCTTTTTTCAAAATTTCCAGCGCGCACACAAGCCAGGTCGTGTAGATTCCCTCTGTTGGATCTCCGAAACGCAAACTATATCTGTATATTTCGCAGACTTGACGCCATCCGATTTCATGTTTCAACGCCGAAGCCAGTCCAATTAGCATCATGTTCTCTTTAATATCGATGGTCTTGGTGGCGAGCAAAAAATTTGCGATATTGTCTTCTAATTTCACATCGTTTAGAGCGGAGGCAAAGTTAGCGTACTCCACTTTTAGAAGGGCCACATCCTCTGAAGAATACCTTTTCATCTGCTTGCCTTTAACGTTCGATGAATTTGTAGACTACTTCTTTGACTTAAACTTCTGATTTTTCTTGGTACCACTTTTTTTTGTGCCAGCGTCTTTTTTGCCTGTCTCCTTCCTATCTTCAGATTGAGAGTCAGCATCAGTCTCTGAATTTAGGCGTGCTTTGACAAGACGATCGAAGACGAAGGTGACATCGTCGCGATGCCAGACGTCAGACAAGAACGGCGAGACATCTGGTGGCCAGTTTGGCTCCGGTCCGAAAACATTGTCGTCGAATTCTTGCAGCGAAAGGTCGAGATATTTTGCCGCCATTGCAACGCTGGGTTTGCTTTTAGTGTCCAGCATGGCTACATTGTATAGCCGTGGTACAAGGGCTTCGCGATTTTTAGAGACGGCGTTTGTGATGGCGTCGAGGGCTTCTTTTTCTTTGCCATCTTCGGCCAGCATGCGAGCATATTTTAGATCGACGCGAAAATTCTTGGGGCTCAATTTAAGAGCTTCTTCCATGCTCGCTAAAGCTTCGTCCTTTTTGCCCATTTGCCAGAGAGTATCGGCTCGCATTTGCATGATACTGGATTTGGTGCCATCTGACTGAATCAATTTCCTTGACACCCAAGACAAAATGAAGGGTTCTTTGAAAAGGTGCTCGGCTATGGCGAACTCCTTTGCTGCCTCAGTTTGGTTGCCACTACGGGCTGACTGTTCCGCTAGATAAAAATGCTTGAGTATTTCGAGATAGGAGAACGTCGAGAAACCGACGTCGAGAAAAAAGAAGACAAAAAAGATGGTTACGGACAACAGCACCGCTTTTGTGCCAGGCACATCTTTTTTATCGATTTGTTTGAGCAATCGAGCATTAAGAGTGCAATAAGGGTTTTGCTCTTGCAAAGCAGCGATAAATTCTTTTTGGTCCGCCAATGATGCGACGCCAAGTGGTATGCGTCCAACCAGATAGGGCGGGTTGCTATCAATTGTTTCCTTACCTTTTTGCTCAATTTGAGAAGGTCCCGAAATGCTCCGGGTTTTCACGAGCAGATTGCCCCAGAACGTCAAATCAAGTTGATCGACGGCTTGCCACAAAACCTGTTTAGTACCATAGCGGAAAAAGCCGGTGGACGCATAATTTGAGACGTCTTGGGCGACTGCAGCGGCTTCATCTTCTGCCGAAACGAATATCCATTTTCGATAGGATATGGGCGGCTCTCCTTTATAAAATGGTCTGAAAAACTCACAGCCGAAGCGGCTTTCAGCCCACATCAAAGAGAAATGAGCAGTTACTAGCGCAAACAAGGCGGCTGGAATGCCCCAGGGTAATAAATCAACGGCGAACCAGAAATTACTGCTGTATAAAATCAGAAATAAAAACTCGAAAATTATAAATGCAAAACTGATGAGCACAAATAACTGGTGGCTCAAATTTGTGTAAAACTGTTTTCCGGGCTTATCCATTTAATAATTCTGATTTCTAATTGCGAAATTGAAGTAGAGAGCGTCAGTCTACTCGAAAAAATAAAATTCAGGGGGTCAGAACTTGATCTATGATGGTGACTGAGGAGGCGCACGAACCAGCATACATCGTTAGTTCGACACCTCTTTAGCGTTTGATGGAGCACCAACGCGGGCACATTGATTGCGGCGAATCACCCTGGCCGGTACGCAAAGTCGTATTATCAGACCTCTGGTAGAGTATAGACTTTGAAAATGCTGTTTTGATAATGCGCGCGGAAACAATGGAAGGTGACTTAGATGGCTGTGCTCAGGAAGGAAATTGGTGATCTCCTCGTAGATAACGGGGTGATTACGGATGATGAGCTCGAATCAGCAAGGCTGGAACGACAAAGAACCGGTGAGTCGATAGTTGGAATTCTGTCCAGGCAAGGGTTAGCCAACGAGAGCCACCTCAAAAACGCGCTGGAATTGCAATACGGCGTCAACTTCGTGGCTTTGGTCAAAAGCAAAACTCCACCAGAACCAGATGCAGTCGCTCTTTTGTCTGAAGAAGTGATGCGTCTTCACCAATTGGTATGCATTCATCAGCAAGATAGCCGAATTACCGTAGCGATGGTCGATCCAAGTGATGTAAGTGCTTGCGATGATCTAAAAAGTCGATTGCCTGGCATGCAATTCAAAATGGTGGTTTGCCTGGAAGATGAATTAGAAGAATTTTTGAACGCTTTTTTCGCCAAAGATAAAGCCTTAGTTGCAGCAGCTGGAAAAAAAGAGAATGGCCAGGTGTCGGCTGAACCAAAAGTGGCGGAGCCTGCAGAAGCGAAACCTGCCGAAACGAAACCTGTGGAAACGAAACCTGTGGAACGACCAATGTCTTTGCTTGAGAGAATAACCGCTTCGCAGCGAAAAAGTGCTCTTAATGAGACCGCTGAAACGCCTCGCCTTGCTCCGCAACCAGCGGTTGCGGCGGAGAGCAGTCAATCGGTGCTCGCGCAGGCTGCCGAAAACTTTGCTGCCGCCAATACACCCTCCATTGAAGCTCCTGCGGTGTCAGTCGAAGTGGCAGTGGAAGAAAAGGCCGAAGCTGTCCCAGAAAAGGTAGCCGAAGTCAGTGCTGAAATTGCTGAAAAAGCTCAACCAGAGCCAGTGACTCAAACAGTTGTAGAGCCAGCGGCTGCTGTTGAAAGTGTTGTAGCCACTCCAACGCCTGAGCCGGTTGTAGAAGCGGTCGCACCGCCGCAGTCAGCGCCGCAGCCAGTGACACCAGCAGTTTTGACCGAAAGTCAGCGTATAATGCAGGCTCACCATCAAGCGTCCAAATCGCCAACCGTCATGGGTATGGCTGCCATGGTCATTGATGACAGCGAAACCGAATTAGCGAAAAAAGCGCAAGAAGAAGCAATCGTTCTGCTCGCCAACCAAATTTTAAGCAGTGCCATCAAGCGTCGTTGTTCGAATATCCACATCAGCCCGGGCGAACGTGAAGGCTCTGTCAACTACCGTCTCGATGGTGCTCTTTATGTTGACCGAAAATTGCCGAAAGCCATTTTGGCGCCCATTGTGGCGAGATACAAAATGATGGCTAGAATGAATCTGGCTGAGCGCAATATATGTCAGGACGGACATATCAAGGTCAAATCATCGGCTAAAGAAATAGTCTGTCTGGTTTCTGTGATTCCCACCCAATACGGCGAACACGTGAGCATCTGGATCGTCTAGCCGCTGCTTAGATTGTGACTGAATCGGGCAAGTCAGATGAGGGTCCACTCCAATTCGGTCCGTTTTGATACTGTCGATACTTTTGGTACATTCGATACTGTCGATACTTAAGGGACGATGATGGGAAAGCTGGAAGTAGTTGATACTTTGAGTTCTAACAAGGCGTCTTTTTTATGGCTCTGATTAAAAAAGAGATTGGCGAACTTCTCGTTGATAACGGTCTTATTACTGCCGAAGAGCTGAAGATCGTTCAACAAGAGCGCATGAAGACTGGTGAACCCATCAGTTTGATTCTATCTCGACTGGGCCTGGCGAACGAAACTCATCTCAAGAATGCGCTGGAAGTGCAATTCGGCGTAAGTTATGTCAGTCTGGCAAAATCGATTGTGCAAATCGAGGCTTTGCAGTTGTTGCCTGAGAAATTGATTCGGCAGCATCAGGTTGTGCCAATCAGTCAGGAAGACAACACACTGATTGTGGCTATGGTCAATCCTAACAATTTGCTTGCACTCGATGACATCAAGTATCGACTGCGTGGCATTCGTGTCAAACCGATGGTTTGTACTGAAGATGATTTTCAGCATTTCATGGAGACTATCTACTCCAATAAGCAAGATGAATTGAATGCCGCAGGCGACGCGCTCGCAGACATGACTTTTATCGAATCAGAAGTTGATTTAAGCACTCTGGACATCATGGCTGAAAACGATGAAGAGATTAACGATCTCGACCTCGCAAAACAAGCCCAGGATGCGCCAATTGTGCATCTAGCTAATCAAATTCTCGCTAAAGCGATTAAGAAACGCTGTTCAGACGTTCACGTCGAGCCTCAAGACAAGCATGTAACAGTTAGATATAGACTGGACGGCGTGTTATTTGTCGATCGCAAACTACCAAAGGCGGTGCTTGCAGCCCTTGTATCGCGCTATAAAATTATGGCTGATTTAGATATCGCCGAACGCAGATTGCCGCAAGATGGACGCATACGCGTGCGTTTTTCCGGTAAAGATATCGATTTTCGTGTATCGACTATTCCAAGCAAACATGGCGAAAAAATCGTCATGAGAATCCTCGACAAAAGCACAACTGCTCTTGGTTTAGATAAGCTCATCACAGACGCCGATACACTTGCTGTGGTGCGCGATATGGTGTCAAAACCGTACGGTATTATTTTCGTCACTGGACCAACTGGTTCTGGAAAAACGACGTCACTGTATTCTGCGCTTGCCGAAAGGAATACGCCTGAAGTCAATATTGTTACCGCTGAAGATCCAATTGAATATGAAATGCCTGGAGTAACGCAAGTTCAGGTCTTGCGCGAGAAGGGGCTCGATTTTGCGCGAATATTGCGTTCATTTTTAAGACAAGACCCAGACATCATGCTCGTTGGTGAAACCAGAGACAGAGAAACAGCCAAAATCGCTGTGGAAGCGGCTTTGACAGGTCACCTGGTTTTTACTACTTTGCACACAAACGACGCACCAGGATGTATTACCAGGCTTGCAGAAATGGAAGTGGACCCATATCTGGTGGCATCGGCAACCATTGGTGTGATCGCTCAACGGCTGTTGCGACGTATCTGTATGGAATGCAAAGAAGAGTATTTGCCTGAACGTACGGCTCTTGAGTATTTGGGACTAATGGACAAAGAGCAAGAATACATCGCCGATTCGACAGTGCAATATTATCGCTTGCGCTTAAACGAAGAAGGTTGGCCAATCTTCTATAAAGGTAGGGGATGCGAAGCCTGTAACAACACTGGCTATAAAAACCGCATTGGCGTTTATGAAGTGATGCGCTTGAACGACGAAATTCGTGAGCTCGCCGCTAAGGGATCGACGACCTCTATGATTCGTTTTGCTGCCAAACAATCGGGCATGGTGCCCCTGAAAGATTACAGTATTCGACTGGTGGCCCAGGGACTGTCCTCGGCCGATGAAGTGGTGCGCGTGACCTTGGCTGATACTGCCGGCGAAGACAAACTTTGTGGCCATTGTCGCAATCCCATTGGCGAGGATTTCGTCACCTGTCCTTTCTGTCAGCATGCATTGAAGACTTCATGTGGACGTTGTGGTACTTTGCAACAAGAGGGCTGGACGAGCTGCCCCAAATGCGGTTTAACTAAAGAACAGGCCAATCAAGAATCGCAATGCAGTGGATGCGAAGCTGAGGTTCATGGTGATTGGGGGCATTGTCCGTATTGCATGACACCACGAGTATTTATCAGTCACGATGTCAGTCACACCACAACCCAAGACACCACTATAAACAGCCAGGGGCATGTCGATGACAGCTACGCTGCGCGCATGCGACATCCAAAGCCTGAAGGGACTTTGTCCAATTAGGTCGAATTAGTCGAATCAGCAGGGCAAAAATGGAGCTTTCAGTATGTCAATAGAGATGCAGGAACTCCTTCAAATGGTGGCAGATCGAGGCGCCTCTGATTTGCACTTAAAAACCGATCAGCCGCCCATTTTGCGAATTGCTGGAAGGTTGATTCGCTCGAGTTTGCCTGAGCTTTCAGCAAACGATGTTCTGCAGTTGATTGCTTCGATGCTTACGCCCGAGCAAATGGAAGCCTTGCAGCACAATTACGAATTGGACTGCAGTTATGGCATTGAGGGACTCGGGCGCTTTCGCGTCAATGTATATAAAGATAAAGGCAATTTTGCTGCTGCACTGCGAGCGGTGGCTCCTCGAATTCCCAATTTGCAAGAGCTTGGCTTGCCCGAAATTTGCAAAGAAATTGCCCAGAGCCCTCGTGGGTTGGTGCTTATAACAGGACCTACCGGGCACGGTAAATCAACCACTCTTGCTTCAATGATTGACTGGATCAACGACAATCGCGCTGATCATATTTTGACCATTGAAGATCCAATTGAGTATGTGCACCACAGCAAACGCTCGATTGTTTCGCAACGAGAACTTGGCAATGATACCAAAAGCTTTGCCAATGCCTTAAGAGCGGCATTACGTGAAGATCCAAACGTCATCCTCGTCGGTGAGTTGCGCGATCTTGACACCATTAAGCTGGCTTTGACGGCCGCCGAAACCGGACATTTGGTTTTTGGCACAGTTCACACTAGTTCGGCTGCGCAAAGTATTGACCGCCTGATTGATGTTTTTCCGCCAGAGCAACAGCAGCAAGTGCGCATCATGCTCTCGAACAGTCTGGTTGCCATAATTTCTCAAACCTTATTGCCGCGCATGCAAGAGTCGGCCGGTGGGTCAGCTATTACAAAAGGACGAATCCTGGCGCTCGAGATTTTGATCAATACGCCTGCAATAGCCAATCTTATCCGTGAAGGCAAAACTGCTCAAATCTATTCGGCTATACAGATGGGCGGTGCACTTGGTATGCAGACTCTGGAAACAGCTCTGTCTAATCTTGTTAAGCAAGGTATCATCAGCACATCCGAGGCTCTGGCCAAAAGCAGCCGTCCTGAAGATTTGCAGCGTTTGTTGGGCGCGTCGTATGCAGGCACCACTCCTCGTGATCCAGGCAAAGGCTTCGGTAGATTCTAGAGATGGCAGAATTTCTCTACAAAATCAGAGACGGACAAGGACGGATTCAGGAGGCCACCGCTGAGGCTGATTCGCCTTCAATATTGCGCGCGCGGCTGACGTCTCGCGGGCTCGATGTCATTAACATTCAAAGCACGCGTCAGCCTCTGAATTTCTCTGAGTCTTGGAATTCATTCACGTATTTGTTTGAAACTATCACTCTTAAAGACATGGTTGTTTTTTCAAGACAATTTGCAGCGATGGTATCGTCAGGAGTGGCAATGCTGCGTACTCTTACCATCATTGTCGACCAGTGCAAAAACAGACGGATGAAAAAAGAGCTCGATGAGGTGCGAACTTCCGTTGAATCTGGGCTCTCTTTGTCTGACGCGCTCAGTCGACATCCCATTGTTTTTGACAGGCTTTATATTTCTATGGTCAAAGCAGGCGAGACCGGTGGTATTTTGCCCGAGGTTTTAATGCGGCTGGCTGAATTTCTGGAAACCAGGCAGAAGCTAAACGCTAAAGTGCGCTCGGCTATGGTTTATCCATCAGTGGTGCTGGCTATCGCCGTGCTTGTGTTCTGGGCTATGTTGACCTTTGTATTACCGATATTTCAAGGGTTGTTCAAACAAATCGGCGGCGAGCTGCCAGCCTATACTCAGTTTTTGATCAATCTTTCCGAATATATGCGCTCGCCCTGGATGGCTCTTTTTGTGATCTCGGTCGGTGTGGGTGTTTTCTTTCTCAGGCGTTTCCACAAAACAGAGCAAGGCAAATACTACATCGACGGGATTTTACTGAGTTTGCCACTGGTGGGCGAGTTGATTCGCAAAGTGGCGATTGCTCGTTTCAGTCGCACGTTTGGCACCTTGATTCGAGCTGGTGTACCGATGCTTTCAGCCCTTGATGTGGTCAAAGATACTTCCGGCAATGCAGTCGTAGCCAAGGCTGTTGCCACCGTTTACAACGAAGTGCGCCAGGGCGGGACGATTTCTAAGCCAATGGCCAAGAACAATATTTTTCCACCAATGGTCACTCAGATGGTCGCAGTTGGCGAAGAAACGGGCAAATTGGACGATATGCTTTCAAAAGTTGCGGATTTTTACGACATGGAAGTTGAGCATCAGGTCGAGCAGATGACGTCCTTGCTTGAGCCCATTATGGTCGTCGGCATTGGTGGAATCGTCGGGTCAGTGGTCGTTGGCATGTATTTGCCGATTTTCACGGTGATCAACGAATTGCATTGATTTAGCTCATAACTCATCGTTTTTTCATTGTTTTTCATGGTTATTTCTTCGTGGTCTCCCCAATAAATTTGAGAATTTATTGGTTAAATCGCGTTTGAGATACCCACGAAGATAATTTTTCGTCTACAATCTGCATTAAGGTTCTACAATAATATGGTTAATACTCTTTAAATCTGGGTAGTAAGCAAGACTTTGCAAGCAAAACAGACCGCTATCGGACCCGGCATTAATGGTCCGAAGACAGATATGAGCAAAGGGCAAGACCAGATTCACCACTGGCTGTCCGTATACTCCGATACGCGTGAGCCGTCTTTGCGGGACGCCATCATTCAGGCGTCGTTGCCGCTGGTCAAGCGCATCGCTTATGGTCTAGCCAGAAGATCTACCGACCCTGTCGAAGATTTGATCCAGGTCGGCTCGATTGGGCTAATAAAGGCTGTAGACCAGTTCAAGCCCGATGCTGGCGCCAAGTTTCAGACTTATGCAACCCACTTAATCACCGGTGAAATTCGTCACTATTTGCGTGACAAAACAGCGATGATTCGTGCCCCGCGCGAGTTGCAAGAGCTTTCTTTCCGTATCAACCGTCTTGTTCAGGGGCTGACTTCCAGGCTGGGACGCGAGCCTTCAGATTCTGAAATCGCTCATGAATTGGAAATCCCGGTCGGTCGCGTCAGCGAAGCTTACGAAGTAGACCGTCGCCGCACTCTGATTTCTTTAGACCAGGCATTGTCGAACGATGCCGGTTCCGAGCAATCGCTCATCGACACGCTGGTTGATGGCAAATATCATGCCAATCAGTTAGCCAAAGAAGACCGATTCATGCTCGCTGAAGCGATTAAGCAATTGCGTGATGGGCTGCGCGAAGTCGTGCAACTAACTTTCTACGAAGATTTGAGTCAGACCGAAGTGGCAAGACAGCTGGGCATCTCTCAGATGCAAGTTTCCAGACGTCTACGCGCTGCAACCACTGAACTCCATAAAATCATCACGTCGAACAAGAAAGCTGGCGGCGCCGCAAAGGGTAGCTAAAAGCCAATGACGGGCTGCCCAATCGAGACGAAAGGTCTGACTAAAGAAGTAGTTAGTCAGTTCTTGCGCAAACGGACGCGTATACTCGATGGTGTCGATATTAAAGTGGAGCAGGGACAGACCTTTGGTTTGCTCGGGCTCAATGGCGCCGGTAAAACGACCACAATCAAGCTTTTGTTGGGACTGCTTAAGCCTACAGCGGGCACTGCGACCGTTCTGGGTAAGACGGCAGGCTCTCGGGATGCTCTGCAAAACATTGGTTTTTTGCCAGAAAATCCTTATTTCTACTCGCAACTGACGGCGAGAGAATGCCTGCTATTTATGGCTTCGCTTTTTGGCGTGACGGGTGAAGTTGCCAGAGAGCGCACCGAGAAACTTCTTGCTCTGGTCAAGATGACCGCCAGTGCTAATCAACCGATGAACAAATATTCCAAGGGGATGTTGCAGCGTATCGGCATCGCTCAATCACTGATTAATGAGCCACAGGTGATTTTCTGGGACGAGCCTATGTCTGGTCTGGATATCGTCGGTCGGCGCGACGTCAGGCAAATTTTGCACAATCTCAAAGAAAAGGGATGCACTATTTTTTTCAATTCGCATCTACTGCCTGATGTGAGCGAAATCTGCGACACAGTCGGCATTTTGCATAAAGGCAAGCTGATTTCGCAGGAAAAAATCGCAACGATATCGACTCAGGGCAACTATAAAGATCTAGAGACTTACTTTCTCCACTCTATTGGTGAAAGCGATGTTCCTGAGCCAGAGGACAGCACTAAGAGGCTGCCCCGATGACTGCATATGTTAGCGAAATTCAAAAAATATTAGCCATCGCCCTCAATACCTATCGTGAAATAGTTCGCGATCGAATTTTTTATTCCTTTTTGGTATTTGTTGTCTTCATCATTTTGCTGGCGGTCGTTCTTGGCAGCCTCTCTGTAGGGCAGGATGAGAGAATATTGCGCGATTTTGGACTCGCTGCTATTGGTCTCATCGGCGGTATCATCGCTATTTTTGCTGGCTGCAATCTGGTCTCTAAAGAAATCGATAAGAAAACCATTTTTGTCATTTTTACTAAGCCAGTCACTGGATGGCAGTTCATCGCCGGAAAATATCTCGGGCTATCGGCTGCTGTGCTGCTTATGGTCGCATTGATGGGACTATTTATGAGTGGTGTTCTAGCGGCGTTTAGTCCTCATTCTTTCGGCAATCAGATTGTCAGTCTGCTATTGCCGGTGGTACTGGTGCAGCTGGAGCTATTGTTGGTCATTGCCATTGCTACATTTTTTTCCACCTTCGCCACACCAGTGATGAGTGTCCTTTTCACGCTGGCTATGTGGCTCATTGCGCATCTTGGCGAATCGCTCAATTCGTTGGGCAAACTCTCTAACAATCATGCGCTACAAACGCTGACGAACGCCATTTACTGGGCTCTGCCAGATCTGGCGAATTTGACCCGGGCTCGTAACCTGCTCATGTACGGTAATCAAGGGAATAATGAGGTGATTACATTAATCACCTGCTACATAATTTCTTATGTTCTAATACTGCTAGTAATGGCATCGATCATCACCGAACACAGAGAGTTTTCCTGAATGTGCGCCTGGACTGAACCAGTTAAAACAATTGACGGCATGCTCATGCTGTCTGAATTTTTAGGTGGTGTGTGTGTCGGCAGCTTTTTGAATGTGCTTGCAACGCGCACTCTTGCCGAAGAATCCATTCTCACGCCACGTTCGCACTGTCCCAAGTGCAAGCACCCTCTGGCGATTTTAGATCTGGTGCCTGTTCTATCGTGGCTATTTTTAAGAGGGCGTTGTCGGTACTGTCATGAGACCATTGCCTGGTATTACCCATTCGTGGAAATTTTCACAGGCATCACTTTTATACTCATCGGTATGAATTTTGGTTGGAATTGGGGCGCGGTGCCAACGAATCACTTCAATGACGCTTCCGTCTTCAATTGTACTGGTTGGGCGATGGCTTACTTTGCCTGCATGCTTATCACTATTTCAATCACTGATTTTAAAGAGAAGCTGATACCACACGATATTACTTATCCATCAATGCTGGTTGGCATCATATATAGTGCTAATAATCCCAACGTTGGCATTCTCAATTCGCTTGCTGGTGCTGGCATCAGCTATATTCTGTTTGATTTTCTTGCTTTCTATGGACTAAAACTCTATGAGCGCGGTCATCGAATTGATGCAGAACGCGCTGAAGAAGAAAAAGAGTCGGGACATGAACAAGATGAGAGAGTTAAGCTAGATGCGCCGATTCAAGAAAACGTACCGCTTCTGGCAAGTGCATCCAGCGAATCGTTTGATGTAGTCTGGTTGATTGACCCGCCGGATTATGCTCCGGCTGAGTCTATAATTGCCGCCGAGAAACATCACTCTATTCAAGGTGAAATTCATTCCGAAATAGATGCGATTACGCCAGAACATGTTGCCGCAAGCTCCACTCTTGAAACTGCAAGAGCTGGAAGCCCTGACGAAGTCGACGAAGACTTTGAGGTCATGGGTGGAGGCGATGCTGTTTTATCCGCGGTAATTGCAGTTTGGTTGGGGCTGAGAGCTCTGGGATTTGTCTTATTGACTGGCTTTATGATTGGTACTTTTATGGGTGCCACTTATTTGATTATCGAGATGGTCAAGCAAAAGGCGATGCATAAAGCCTACAAAGCCATTCTGATTTGCAGTGCCATATTGCTTAGCATCGTTGAAGGCTTTCTCTATTTTCTTTATTCGCTTCAGTACCCTTATAATCCAAACGGTCCTAACGTCAACTACTTCTTTCAAAGAATGCCCTGGTTGGCGCTGGGGGTGGGTGCCATTATTGGTGGCGTGATTCTGGGCACTGTATTAAAGGGCTCCAAATACTCTAAGCCGTTTCCTTTTGGTCCCGCTCTTGCTGTTGCTGCCTTCGTTTGCATATTCTTCAATCCATTTGACATTCAGGATGCTCCGGGCGCTTTAATGGAACAAGTGCGGAATTCGCCGATATTACATCGTTAAGCTTGTAGAATTAAGGACATCAAGGCTAGGACCAGGTAATCATCAAAAGCTATTGAAGGGATATGACCGTGTTTAGCTTTGGCAAAAAAAAGGGACCGGTTCTTGCCGTTGATATAAACAGCGACAGTATCACGCTCATCCAGATGGAGAAAACCAGGGCTGGTATAGAAGTTGCTCGCTTTGCCTGCTCGCCTACTCCTGGTAATTCCACTCGTGAAGGAATCATCGCTGATCCTGAAGTTGTTGGCACCATCGTCCTTGATTTGCTGGCGAATGCGCATGTGCCACCAGGTGGTCCTACACCAATTATCAATGTGGCAATACCTGCGCAGGCTGTGGTTATTCGTTTGATGCCTGTGCCAGTTGGCATGCCACCTGAAGAATTAGCGGATGTGGTGACGCAAGAAGCAACCAATCATGTCCCCTTTCCGATAGAAGACGCCAATATTGACTGGTCGGCCATGCCTGCTACCGAGCGCACCGACAGCGATGGCGTTAGGCGTATAGATATCATCCTTGCAGCTGTTCAGCGCTCTATTATTGAGTCTTACTGGCGCATGGCCGATGCCGCTGGTGTAAAACTGGGCCGTGTCGATATCTCATCGCTATCGGTTGTGCGCAGCCTGGCACTTGCTGGTTATCTTGGCTCAAGCGGCCATCTTTCTTTGATTGCCAATATTCGGCACGACGCTACCGATATTAATATCGTCAGAAGTGCGATGCCTCTGTTTGGACGTTCCGTGATGCTCGGCATGGACACACTGACTGAGGCTGTTTCGCGCAGCCTGGGCATCCACTACGATGAGGCGCTCGATCTTTTGCCGGAAATAGTGCTCTTTGGTTTGCCACCAACAGATGTGCGCATGGGACAGGCCGCGCAGGTGGCTCGCACCATATTCAGTGACATCGCCGACGAACTGTTGCGCTCGCTGGATTTCTATAAATCTCAAGTGGGTGACGTCAAGGTCGACCAAATTTTGCTTACTGGTCCTGGTTGTTTGATTCAAAATCTCGATCAATACATCTCTAACCGCATGAATATTCGCACAATCGTTGCTGATCCCATGCGCGATCTTGTTTTCGAGCCCGACCTGATTTTAGACAGCATGCGCCCCATACTTTCGGCGCTCGTTGGCTCTTCGATTGAACCTGGTTGGAATCCTTCGTTCACTGTCAATCTGGATTTAAATAAGGAAGGCCGTTTGCCGCTTTTATTTGATGAGCGCAAGACGATGGTCATTTCACCTGAAATGCGTCCTCTTCCCTGGTTTAAGCCGGCCCTCACTGCAAGCATCGCTGTTCTTGTTCTGACACTAGCTTACTGGGCTTATTTGGTGCATTTTGATCTGCCTGCCAAAGATCGCTCGATTGCTAAGTTAACTCTTGAAGAAACTGAAAATCGCAAAGAATTAGGCGCTTTGAATAATTTGAAGCAAAGCAACAGCATTCTGACTTCCAAGAAAAAATTGCTTGATGCTATCGTCAAAAAATCGCAGCATTGGTCAAGTGTTCTCGACGAAATTCGCACTAAGACACCAAATACTGTGCAGATGGAAGCGATTGTTTTCGATGGCGAGAAATTGAGAATTCAAGGACATGCAACAGACTTCAAAAGTATTTCAGAACTGACAGTGAATTTATCTGATTCGCCAAATTTTCAGCAATGCATTGTTGAATCAGAAACACGCAATGAAAAAGACCCTGACAGCATTGCTTTTGCTGTCGTTGGTGATTTAAAGAATTCATTGAGCGAGGCTCTACCACAGTTGTCTGAGGCTAATCATGGGCCGTAATTATAAATTACTACTTTGTATCGGTCTTTTTGTTGGCGCTCTCATGCTTGCTTACTTTGATGTGTATCCAACGTTTGTAGAGTCTCAAGCAAAAGCAGAAGATTTGAAGCAACGTCAGGCAAGCAACGATGTTTTAGTCAAACAATTGCAAAAGAAACATCTGGCTGAAACGGAGAAGGCAAGACTTGAATCTGACATTCAATTGCTCCATGGAGCTGTGCCAAAAACGCCTGAATTAGACCTTCTTGTTCTTGACTTGGAAAAAATTTGTAATAGTTGCGATCTCGATTTAGTGGGTGTGGAAAATCCAGAAGCTGAGGTTTTGAAACAACTGCATGCCTCGGAAGAGCAAATGCAAACGCTAATTAAAGAAAATGGTAACAAGCTGACTTTAGGTTCTCATCCTGCGGTCAGGCCAGACAACAAAAACACAGCTGTCAAAAAGACTGATGACATCGATAAGCAGCCAACTCTCAAACAATTGCCCAAAACAGTTTTCGTCACGGGGTCTTACGATAACTTTGTCAAATTAATGCGTAAACTGGAAAATTACCAGCGCGTCATCGGTATAAAAAATGTTTCTATTGCCATGGCCGGTCAAACCACTGATATCAAAGCTCCAGCTTTTGATAAAGCGAATAAACTGAAAGTGACACAGCCGATGATGTCGTTTTTGATGATCGTCTACTACTTACCTTGAGGCGATGATGAGACATTTATTTCACAGTAGTAGTTTGAGTGTCGTCGTTTTTTTATTGGCGGCGAGTGTGCAGGCACAATCATCTCCTCAAGCGCCTGCGGCAGCTCAGTCGACTGCTAGCGAAACTGCTGTGACAATGCCTGCAACTACGCGTACTCAGGCCCAGGAACAGGCTAAGAGCGATTCTGGGCGCAGCGATCCACTGGCTCCTGTGACCGGGTTCAAACACTTCCCGTCACATGACGCATCCTTGCTGGCACCAGATAAGCTGTCACCTGCAAGCAAGTCGGCTGTCGTCAAAAAAGAGGAGGCGCGAGGCGGATTGTCCGCAAGCAATCCTTATTTAAAAATTCCGCCGCCGCCTCCGTCAACGCCGTCGTATCCTGGTTCTACAAATGAGTTGCCAGTTTCTGATCTGCCTGCTCCACCTGAGCGTCCCACTCTTGTTAATTCAATCAAACTGACTGGTATCGTCGGCAATAAAGCGATATTTTCGGTTACTGATTTAAGTGCGCGTTTGAGAAACAACTGGCCAAAAGCGCTCTCGCTAGGAGCAGGCGACCACTTCGAAAGTATTTCGGTCATTTCGGTGGATGCCGATAGGGCCGTTATTGAAGAAAACGGCGAGCGTGTAGACAAGCGTCTCGAGAGAATTCGGTAAGCTTTAACTGCGCGAAAACCCGTTAATTGCGCGAACTTATGGCGTAATTGCGCGAACAGCACAATAGGTTGCGCGAACGTTGATATGTCAAAACATTTACCGAACAATGAATTTCAAGCGATAGAGACTCTTTTAAAAGGTCACCCAGAGGGTTTGAGCCGTGCAGATATTGTCGGGGCATTAGCCCTTAAAGTTTCAACGAGAACCTTTCAATCTCACCTTGCTCGACACAGTGCGTTTACTCGAGTTCGGCATCTCATTTTCCTGAGCATTGGTTGATGAGGGGCGAAGAGCGTTAGAAGCAGCAAAGACAACGGCATTGCTTTGCATGAGCATTGTCGAAGCAAGCAGCATGACTAGAACTTTCGTGCGGGCCTGAATGAATCTCACTTTTTATTTATTACTCTATGACAATTATTTTTCCTAGCATGCTTTCGTGTCCGCTTCCGCAGAAGATATCGCAGAAGAAATCGAACTTGCCAATCTTTGTAGGCAACAACTTTACTTCAGTAGGTTTGCCTGGCAATATGTCGGTTCTTATGTCGAAATCAGGCGCAGAAAAGCCGTGTGAGCGGTCCTCCGTGGATAGTTGAAGCACCACGGGGACGCCTCTTTTAACGACAATTTCGGAGGGAGTAAATTCATACCTTTTGGCATTTATCTGTATTGTTTTTGCAGTTTCTGCAGCCTGCGCTGTGAGTGCTAATAGACAAAACAACATCAGTGCAGATATCAATTTGCTCCTGATACCAGTACAAATTTTCATACCTTTGCTGCCTCATTGATTGGATATTGATTTAGCTCAAATTTTTTGATTTTTGTTTCGCTGAGTACGTTGCGAAAGCCCATGCCTTTATATGGTTCATCACTGTTCCACGGTATTGGCATGCGCTTGGGTGTCGAGCCTGCAACCGGCATCGGCAGCATGAGCGAAGTGGCTGAATGATGAGCGATATGTCCAGTCATGTGATGATGTTCTTGGTGGATATGGCCGTAGAACACACTTACGTTTTTAAAAGGCATCAATAATTCGATCGCTTTGGCACCATCGCGTGTCGCCCAGTCCCACTGCGGATAGAGGTCAAACAGAGGTCTGTGTGTCAAAACAACGATATCGGCGTCAGGCTTTATTGTTGCTAGAGAATTTTTTAGCCACTCAAGTTGTTCTGTGCCAATGCTTCCTGTAGGGTCCGATACATTATCTATGGCAATGAAGTGCACACCCTTATGCTCGAAGGTGTAATGAGTATCTCCAAAGAATTCTTTATACGTTTCGCCCTTGTCAATAGAGGCGTCGTGCTCCCCAGGCATGAAGTGCACCACTTTGGTATTTAATTCTCCAACTATTTCCTTGAATTCTTTCATTCGCGCTTTGCGAATATTCGTGTCATCGGTCGTCTGCGTCAAATCGCCTGTAAAAACAACGAAATCTGGCTTTTGATTCAATGCATTTACTTCTTTTACGGCCTTTATCAGGGTTCCCTTTGCGTCGGGATTTATCTTTGCTCCCTCAAAGCCCCAGTGGCTATCTGAAAGCTGGACAAAATAAAAGTCTTTGTTACCCGGCATGGCAATGCCAGGCAATCCATGAATTCCAGACATGAACACTACGCCGCCGATTCCGGCTAATTTTAAAAATTCTCTGCGGTCAATTTCGCTGGTCATGGTTGGTCCTCGCTTTAACTTCCAAAGGGGTTAACCGAAGAGAGAGCGAAAAAATTCTATTTATTCGAAATTATTTTTCTTATTTCTTTTGTAGTGACTGGACGAATGACAGAGCCGAATCAATTAGCTTGCGGCGGAGTGCGTCATCGCCATAGACTGCCGGCGCGACTCGCACCCAGCCGTGCATACGCCGACCGCGCGAAACCATAGGAACCGCGCCTGGCATCTGCAGGGCCCAATGGTCATTGTCCTTGCCCAGGCGCACCAACATTCCGTCATCACGGGCGCCACACAGAAGGTTGCCATTCAGGAACCACGCCCACCCGCCGAACATCGCCTTCTCAGTGACCCCGGGCTGGGAGCTCAGATCGTGGTTCAGTATTTCTTCCAGACTTTTATCGCGGCTCATTTCGCTCTCTTTGTGCGGACATGATTCTATGGATGCGGAGCAGAAAAATCAATGCTTAACAGAACACTATCTGTATTGTAAGTCCACATATAATAGTCTTCAAAATTCTGTCGGACGGTACTATTTGTTACTACTAGCTCAAAGAAGACAATCATGCATTTGACGAAAAAGTTGAGAAGCGCCATCGTTTTGTGTTTGTGGCTCTCGCAGCCATATGTTGTGTTTGCCCAGTCGCCTCCGCAATCAGTAGCGACTCAGGCAGAACAACAGGGACGACAGGCTATGGAGGGTGGTCAATACGATCGCGCAGAGCAATTCTTTTCCCAAGCTGTCGACGCTTTGAAAGCGACCGGAGTAATCAATGCCAGACTCATTGGAGACTTGCTGTCTCACGCCAATGCGTGCGAACAAGCAGGCAACGATAAGGCGGCGCTAGTGGCTTGTCAACAAGCGTTAGCACTGTTGAAACAGGTGCAGTCGCCGGCACCAGATTTGGTGGCGCGTGCACATTCGACGTGCGCCAATATTAACCAAGCTTTGGGAGATCTTGATGGGGCTATAAGTCAGAACAACGAGGCATTAAATGTTCTGCAACAACAATATGGTGCCAGCAGTTCTAATCTCGCCGATCCCATTATGTCGATTGCAGGGTGTCTGACTGCCCAGGATAAGCTGACAGATGCCGAGCAGAAAGTGAAGCAGGCGTTGACTTTCCTTGGCAACAACCATCCACACCAAGCGGCAAGAGCCAATATGTTGCTAGGTGAAATCTACAATCAGCAAGGGAAATTCGATGAGGCAGAGCCCCCTCTCAAACGGGCACTCGGTTTGTATGAAGGAGAGCAGAATCTTGACTATGGTGGTTTGGCATTAGCGATGGGCCGTTTAGCTAGAACATACATGGAAACGAGCCGGTTGGACAGCGCAGAGTCAATGCTCAACAAGGCCATTAGCACGGACAAGAAAACGCAAAATCCATCAGTGGCACAGCATCGTCAAGTGGTCTGGTTTTTGATCGAGTTAGCAGACCTCTACAATCGCGAAAACAAACATGAGCAAGCGGAAACGCAGCTAACGATAGCTCAGGACCTCAGCAAATTGTCGTTTTCTGCGGACCACTATATCAATGCAATCATCCTCAATAGGCTTGCATCTACCTATTTGCAGGAGGGGAAATATGCAGAGGCGGAGCAAATCTACAAACAAATATTGTCGTACTCCCAGGCAAATTCTGCTTCAGGCAAACAGCCTAAATCTGGACCATTTCAACTTGGACTTGCTGCTACGGCAAAAGTCGACGCGAGTTCTCCTGACAGTAAAGACACATCTGTACTGACTGAAGCGCTGGAACGTTCGAAAAAAAGTCTTGGACAAGTGCATCCTGAAGTTGGCAATGCATTGGCTAATCTTGGCTGGGTTTGTTTGATGGAGAAAAAATATGGCGACGCTCAGTCATATTTCCAGCAGGCGTTGGACATTCGCAAAGCCGCTTTTGGTCTTAATCATCGCCAAACTGCATCATCGTTGCAAAGTTTGGCAGTTTTGGACGTGAAGGAAAAGAAGTACGATCAGGCAGAGCAACTTTATCAGCAGTCATTGGGCATTTATCGAAAGCTGGAAGGCGATCAAAATGCGCAAGTGATCATGACGCTGATTAGTCTCAGCAACCTTCATGCGCAGATGGCGCAGTTGGCAAAAGCCGAACAAGATCTCAGAGACGCGCTGACAATGTGCAATACAATGAAGGTGCAAAAACAAAAGGTGGACCCAAATGCGGTGCTCGATGATGCTGCATCGCAGCTTTCTGCCAATGAAGCATTTGGCGGTGGAGACGATGTGGTGGCACTGACTGCAACAGCATTGAGCTTGAATCCCGATCAACTCACGGGGCCTGAAACGCCAATTGCCGCAACGGTGCTCATGAATTTGAGCACCGTACTGTTGAAGGAATCCAAACTGAAAGAAGCAGAGTCATTAGCTCGACAAGCTTTGAAAATCAGACAACACTGCTACGGAGCAGATAGGCCTTTGACAGCGCAAGCAATGGTAAGCCTCTCTGGAGTACTTGCAGCTGAAAAACAACTTGCTGAGGCTGATTCGCTCTTGCAACAAGCAGTGACCATCCTCAAAACGGGCTTTGGCGATCATTCCAAACAATACGCTGCGGCGATCACAAAACTCGCTCAGGTAGAAGTTCTGGAAGGAAAATCCGAGGATGCGAAAAAACTCGAATCACAAGCGTCTGAGATCAATGACTCTCTGCCAAATACCTCGGATTCAGCAACACAATAGTGGAAGCCTTCTCGTGGCTTTAGTAAGTCGTAAGTTGCTTTGTCGTCTGGGCGAGTGAATACATCGCCCAGAGATAGCCGGCCAAAAACAGCAGATCTATGATGGCAAATGGATACCACACTGATGGCATTTGATTGGCAATCCAGTAGTAAATGACGACGCCTGCAAAAGCTAATTTCTGAGCGGCGCCGTACGGAATTAAATTGCGATTGAGTGCCGGTTTTTTTGCTATCTGCACGCAAAGAGCGCCAAAAATCATCAATATCCAGGCCGGATATTCTACATAGCCCCAGTGACTGGGTGGGGCTACTTTTGCGAGATCAAAAATCGCGGGCGCGGCAAAGGCAAAGATGGCTCCACCAAGCAGATTGTAGAAGGCTGCCGTGTAGAAAAGCAGTGAAATTATTTGGTTCGTGCTCATTTATTCAACTCGAATTGACTCGAATCTGTTCAAGTGGGTTGCCTCTATAGTAAGTCTACTCGGTCCGACTCTTTATCGGCACAGAGGACTAGCCAAATTGCAGTGCAATGTGCCAACAAATCCATGCGAATAGGCATTTGGTTATCGATGACATATATTTTCAAAACCTCAAGAGGAATTTCGTAGCGTGGTGAAACCGACTGCCTTGACAAGCTTCTTTCTCAAGTTGTACTCAAGACACTTTTTATTGGCACCTCAAGGTTCGGCTGCTATTTCTCAGCGGAATGGGGACACTGCGTGCAGATTGACGGAAGACGTTTGAAGCCTTCTCGGCTTTTCGGGTTGAAAATGACGGCAGAAGATTTAGAACGCTAACGGCAGACGACAGGCGATGTGCTCGTTCGGCTCAGTTACGATGGAAATTTTTTCAATCTAGTCAGGTTCTTCCGGAATTGAAGCGTAAAGAATTCGCTGTACTTCAGCATCTTTTGCCGCGATTATTGCGTTAGCTTCCTGGGTTTGTCTACTGTCATCCGTCATGCTGTCATCCGGAATGTTGTTTTCCGGAACGCAGGGAGAGTCACTATCCTATTTCCGCTCAACGCCAGGTGACAATCTGCACAGAGCAACATTGTTTTCTCAGTGTTGTATCTGGTGGCATTCAAAACTCGTGCAGAGTTGTTTTTTCTAGATTTACTACTTAGTTGTTGTTGTTGTTGTTGTTGTTTCTCTTCTTTGCAAAATTGCAATTGGTATGCTGACCCGAGCATAAGTAATCGCGACTGTTAGTCCGCATCCCTGAGTTAGCAAATCGTTTCCTCCGCTCACCCCAATGATGAAAAAGGCTTGGCTGGCGTTGACGGCGCCGTGAAGAATCGACACGGCTATCACAGATTTAGTTTGCAGCCTTATGTACGAAAATGTGCGGATCAGGGATTCGCACTGATTCACCGATTTGCAGAATGACACCAGCTTGACACGAGCTCGCGCGAGAAACTACCGAATTTTTCCAGTCGATTCGTCAAGCCGCTAAATTAAAATGTGATGTGGCGGCAGACTTCGTGCACCTATTGGTACTACACATGGCGGCATGTGCCACCATGTCTTTGAGTTTTTGAATATCTGGCAGAATGTGATGGGGGCATTTCCCACCCATTGCAAAAATGCATACTTGTCATAAGTTTTGGCTAAGGCAATAATGCATGAACAAAAATTTACATGCCATTGCTCAGAGGTGCTTAGTTACCTCATTTGAGCGGCTTTGTGTTGTCTTGTATTGCCATCTGAAGTTTGTCGTCGCGATTTGCGACGGCGTAATTTCGCGTTCCTAAAATTATCGCTTCTAGTTCCAGAGACGAGGTCACCCCATGAACACTATAGATAAACCCCCAGTCGATGAATTGCCTGACCAGTCCTTGCTTTCAGAAGTCTATGAGGGTGAAAATAATTTCCATCCAAAAATAAGTGGTTTCGACGGTGGTACCAGACCGATTCTTAAGGAACCATCACTGTATCTTTCTTGCGCCATCGTTTTTATTGCTGCGTTTGTTTGTTTCGGTAAGACACCAATCATGTTTTGGTCGACGTTCGCGGCTATGACTGCGGTAGTAGTGGGCATTCATGTTATGGCCGAGCGCTTTCTTTTTAAACGCAACCCAGAACACCGAGTGTTCACCGCCCCATTTGAAGGTGTTTTCGTCATCACATTCGGTGCAATTCTTCCTGGGCTAGCGCTACTTGCCTATGGTGCATTTGCTATAGCGACTGTGCACGACCTAAGCATTGCCGAGGAAATTGGGAAGTTAGCACTTCTCCTTGTGGTACCACTTTTTAATTTTTTCTGTTGGTCGGCAATCAGAAAGGGTTATCTGGCTCGTCCTCGTGTAACTGGGCTGATGACGGGATTTGCGCTAGGTCTGTCGGCGTCATGGACCGCCATCTTTTTGAGGACTATCTTGGCTGGACACAGTGATTCGGCATGCAAATTCGGTTGGATGTTGTTACTTTGTACTTCTCCGTTTTTGTTGTTTGCGGCTGTTTGTCTGAGTTTGGACTTGTGGAACAAAACCGATGCGACTATTCGACGAATAACAACAATTTTTTCGATTCTTGGAATTTTACTGTCAGCAGTGTTTGTTTTCACTCCAATGGCTCGCGCAATGTGGGTGCAGTCGCTGATAAATGATGCGAAGGTGGCCACTAAGGAGGATAGAGGCAAGGCTATTTCCGCTTTGCGAGAGGCAGCAAGCGATCAAGATTTGCGTCCGTCGAAGTATCCGGTTAGCGGTTTTTCTCTGGCAGAATTGTTGATTCCTAATCGAGGACTGGTCAGTGCTTCCGACGATGATAAACATCTCTATTTTGAAACAACTGGTGAGTCTATTCTTTCTGACGGCGGTGGAAAGAATTCCAAGCAGGATCAGAGCGGCGCGAGTGCCGAGGCAGTAGCGAAAATTCCTGGTCTTGCGCTCGTCACGTCTCAACTGTCGGGCAATATAGATGCTGCGTCATATTCAAGTTCTGTTGATTGGACAATGACTTTCAAAAGCGCGAATTCCTCGGCAGACGAAGCTCGTTGTGAAATCGGGCTGCCTAAGAATGCTGTGGTATCGCGTGCGACACTATGGATTAACGGTGAACCTCGCGAGGCAGCTTTTGCTTCGACCACAAGCGTTAAAGATGCGTATCAAGCTGTGGTGCGCCAACAAAGGGATCCGCTGCTTGTGACTATGCCTACAGCGGACCATGTTCTTGTTCAATGCTTTCCTATTTCGGCAAACACCGGCGAAATGAAAATACGCATTGGTTTTAAGGTGCCTCTTGAAACTGTCAATGGCGAAAGCTGTTCGCTAGAGTTACCCAAACTTCTAAGCTGTAACTTTGACTTGCCAAAAAGACAACGAGCTAATTTCTTCTCTCATGATACGGTCGCGCACAGTATTTCTGGTATTGAGGTTGTAAGAACGGTTGATGGCTATTCGTTAAGTGGGGTGATAAAAAATCAGCAGGACACAGCGAACGCGAACTCATTGACGGTGCTCAGAACAGCTCCGCATGCGAACCTGGTTATACCAGATTCGTATTCGCACGAACCGCGATATATCGTCGAGCAACTCAAAGAAGTAACCACTCCTTCACTGAAGCGCCTCGCTATAGTTATCGACACGTCGGCTTCTCTTAAGCGTGATGTGGAAGATATTAAGAATGCGCTTGCGGTAATTCCAGCTGGCATCAATACAACGGTGTACTTTACAGGTGAGCAGGATGCTGATAAGGAGTCAATTAGCGAGTCGCCTTCGAATACGATAGAACAAGCAAAAGAGAGAATAGAAACGGAGTCATTTGTTGGTGGACACAATAATTGGGCTACGCTTCGTGATGCGCTTGAAAATACCGCCGAACTTTCAAATGGTGCCGTTCTCTGGATCCATGGACCACAACCGATTGCAGCGCCAGTTCCTGTGGCACTTGATTTAGTGCATCACGTTTCTGTTTATGATATGCAAGTCGAAGACGGTCCAAATGCAATATTGCCAGCACTTCAAACTGCCGATGTTGCGGGAATTATTGCGTCAGAAAAGGTCAATCACAAGTCCACAGTCGCTGATATCAAATCACTTGTTACGAATTGGGAGAAGCCAAAGAAAGGCTTAGCCGTGCAAATGACTTCCACCACCGTAAGACCTCCGGGAAGTCTGGTTGCAGACAAAGCTGTTTCAGCTCAGGTATCTTGTCTGTGGGCTAAGGAGGAAGTGGCAAGACTTTTAGCCAGTGGGCAAGCGCATGAAGCACTCGCGCTTGGGTCGAACTATCGAATCATCAGCCAGATATCTGGAGCTGTGGTTTTGGAGAATGTCAAAGCGTACGATAACAGCGGACTCAAATTGCCCGAATTTGCAGTTTTAGTGAATCCACCCGCAAGGCACGGGGGACTGGTTGGGGCTGCGGTAGATCCTGCGTTTGGACAAGCCAACGAGGTTGGAATGCTGTCTGACTATGGTTACGATGCTGTCCGTGATACCGCTCGTTTAGCGACCCTCGCGTCGATTGTTTTCTCAATAGTTATCGCGGCGCTCTTTCTTCGGCGTCAGAAAACGCGAACGCGAGGCATGATGATTAAGGCGGTGCTCATCTTGTTCGCAGTGCCGACAGCTGTTCATTTGTTGGGGACATTTATGATTAACAACTTCGGAGGTTTAGGAGCTGGGCTGTAATAGCTTCGCTGATTCTGAGACTCTAAAAACTGAATATAAATGCAGTCGGGCGAATTTCCATAGTTTGCTCGGCTGCTTTTTTCGTGATGGTGGAATTGGTCTGGTGGTCGAAAGTGGAGACAACGCAGAGCGCAACTTATTCCGCTATTCCGTCTTCCGTCAATCTGTCTTCTGTCAATCTGTCTTCCGTTATTCTGTCTTCCGTTATTCTGTCTTCCGATTTTCGGCATTCTTTATATCTAAGACCAATAACCACAGGGGGTTGGGAGCGGGAATGGGAAGGATCGTGAGGGCTATTGGTTTTAGTGGATGGGCGCTAAGATATATTGCCACGTCATTTAACGGAATAAGATTAACGGAATACGATGAGTAGATTAATCGAACTGGAAAAAGAAGACCAATATGTGTTTCATGGTTCTGGGCTGCGACTCGAGTAACTGGAACCGCGACAGGCTTACAACTTTGTCAATGGCGTCGGTGTAGCTGATGGTGAGCCAGCTATATTTGCAAGCCAATCGATTGACTACGCCATTTTTATGGCTCTAATCAACCGTCAGAGTTGTCCACTTGGGCATAGCTCAAGCTGTCGTTACGAAAACGAGCAGGTCGTCTTCGGCGCTTCCAAGGAGACGCTCGCGCAACTCAATGATTCGACGAAAGGTTTTGTGCATGTGTTCGCTCGAAAAGACTTCAAATTACGAGGCGGTTCCGAGTGGATGTGTATGCAGCAAATGGCACCGGTTGAAGTTGTTGAAATCGGTTTCGCTGATTTCCGACCTCCGATCAAAGAAATTCCGCATGGACCGCAGTGAGGCTTTGTCTGCTTTGAGCGTCAGGCTATTTCCCCGATGCGGTCCTAATCTCATATCAAAAGGAGAATCGTGATGCGACAAGTAATCTACGCGATGACTGTGTCGATAGACGGCTATATCGCTGACCGGGATGGCGCGATCGACTGGAGCGGTCCGGACGATGAACTCTTTCGCTTCCACACCCAGAGGGTCGAGGAGACTGATGTGCAACTCTGCGGACGTCGGCTCTACGAAACGATGCTCTACTGGGAAACCGTCGAAGAAAGTTCTCTTACCGCAGACCACCTCAAGTTCGCCCAGACCTGGAAGTCCCTGCCTAAGTTGGTGTTCTCTACGACCCTGGATAATGTGGTAGGCAACACTAAACTGGTCAGAGATGGCGTAGCCGATGAGATCTCCAGGCTCAAGAAATTGCCCGGAAAAGACATTGCCGTCGGCGGCGCCGGCCTCGCTCGGTCATGTATGGAGCTGATAGACGAGTGGCGACTGTTCGTAAGCCCGGTGGTCCTTGGCGGCGGCACGCCCTACTTTCCGCCACTCGATGGAAAAATCAACGTTGAGTTGGTTGAGACGAGGACCTTTGGATCTCGCATCGTTTACCTTCGCTATAGGCGAGTGCCAGACGTTCATTCGGTGGTTCATAGCTTTATTCTTTGAGCACAAACCTTGGCTCGTTGCGGGCGGAAAAAGAGTATACCTCCGCCCACGAAAAGTCATAAGTAACATTCACAGTGACCCAGGGTTTATTAAATTCCGTCCGAGTAAAGTCCCTGTAGACTCGACGCCAGCCAGTCACCAGACCGTCTTTATATTGCACTTCAATCCAATTCATACTTGTACAGTCGCTAGCGGTTCGATAGCAGGTTTTAAAATCTGGAGGTCCTAACAGCTGCTCGACTCGTGGTCGCGGCATGCCGATAAAATCAAATTCGCGAAGAAAATTCGCAAATTCAGCGGGGCGATCATGCTCAATATTTTTCCAGATCTCGGGAGAAAATTTCTTGTAAATATATGTCTTAATCAATCTATCATTGGTAGTAGGTTGAATACGACACGCAATGATACCGTCAGCGGTGACTCCGGATTTCGAGATGATAGTCCAACGCCTTTCTTTAAGGAAGATGTTAGGGTCGGGAGTACAAAGAATCATCCCGTCACTGACTGCAAGCTCTTCCGTTTGCGACTGGTTGGAAACGACCTTTCCCTGTGAGTCGAATACTTTCATGAAACTGTGCGCTCGAGAGACTTTTTCGTCATTTAGATACGCTGAATATAGACACGCAACCAGACCTTCCGTTTCTGTTGCAATCGTTGTGCTATGTGGAATTTCGAATAAAACTTTGCCATTGGTATCGATCACGTTTAATGCTTTGCCCGCTCTAGATTGCGCTGCGTATTTGTTATCTGATAGATAGTCGAGCTTCTCCCATTCAGGCTGGAGAACATAGTGTTGTTTCTTGTCGATAAGTCCCTTGCGCACCGCATCATCTTTAGACCTAATTGCGACGACGGCGCAACCGCCGCGATATTCAGAAATGTCCTCATATTCATTCGCAGATATAGTTTTTCCAGACCGATCGATTAAGACGCATCGCCGTGTACGTCCATCGTTATACGGCAACCAAACGCGTGCAAAACCATCTTCCGTAAAATCCGAAGCTTTGGAAAAACTCGGAGCAATGCAGACTTTTCCTTCGCTATCATAGTATCCCCACAGCTTCTTAGGACCATCTGCGCCTTCGGAAAAAGCGATCCTACCTGCACAGAGCTTTCCGTGTGAAACATTGGCGCGAAACATCTTAACGTAGATCGAATCTGCTTGATTGCTCTTTCCTTGTGGGTCAAAGGCATCCCATTTTTTATCATCGTAAAAGGTAAAAATCCCATCCCAACAGCCACCGATTTGCCTGTATTTTGGTTCCAAGATAATATCGCCAGCCATATTCGCTAGTCCAACCCCCTTTTCTGTATGAATCTCTATGACGGAATTTGGAGGGAGTGCTTCGGCACTGTCAATGTCCTTTTCGGGTGCACCTGACGGAAAGTAAATGTCAGTGAAAACAGTTCCTTGAGGCACCTTGGGGCGAATTTCTTTTCCGTCTCTAGTGAGCAGATGACTTTTCTCACGATGCCAGTCACAAGAGTAATAGAACTCGGCAGCAAGGAACAGTCCAGCACCCTTGTATCGAATGGCAGAAAAGTCACCGTGCACCACTTCGTGCCCATGCGAATCGATGATGACGTCTCGGAGTTGGGGAAAGGTTGCACTAAGCCCCGCTTGCGCATGACTCAGCCCAATAGTCAGACTTACAAGGAGTGAGCAAAGCCATTTGAATTGCCTTAGATGATAGATTGAGGAGATCATGCTTTAATTTCGTCAAAAACCAGTTAGTGCGCTATGAATATAATATGCGATTTCTAACTCGTCTAATGAGTTTGCTTGGTTTATTTATTGTTGGACAATCATGCTTTGCGCTGGACAGGCATGTGGCTGCAAAACTAAAGCCTTTTCTGCCAGGTAAATTTTCAACTACATTGAAATCACGATGAAAGTAAAACAGTATCCGTTCATGATGACTTGGTCATCAGAACGGACACTGTTATAACGCTTAAAACGGAAATCAGTTGAGCTTAGGCATTCTTTGCATGTAGCGCGATGGCGTTGCCTTCGGTATCAACAATTACGGCTCTGAATCCGTAGGGGCCGATTGGTTCTTTGGCCTTGATGACTTCTCCGCCGTGCTCTTTCACTTCGGCGATTGCTTTATCGAGGCGACCATCAACGTTTAGATAGACAAGCGGACCGTCTTTTGATGGCTTTCTGTCAGGCATAACAGTTAAGCATCCAGAAACGTTGTTCTCTTCGTGGGGCAAAAGACCGAATTCAAAACCATGTTCGGCAATTTTTTGGACTGTTTGACCCAATATGGCCGTATAAAATTTGATTGCCCTTTCTAAGTCAGTGACCGGAACATCGATCCAACAGAAGGTGTTCTTCACTTCGACTTTGGTGCTCATATTCGCTCTCCTCTGAAACAGGATGTAGAACTGTAGCAGAGTATATGATCGGCTTCATTAAGTAGGAGTTCTTAGGGATAATCGCGCAGTGGATTTTTTGCTGAATGTAATAATTTAAGCAGGTTCCTATAGGTCACCAAATATGTCCGACCGGCTCGTGGTATCTGCAGCACATGCGCATGGATACTGGTATTGCATGCGGTGGCATTGGTCGAGCTGGGTGGATGCGGATGTCGACATTCGGACGCATTACTGCCCTGTCCCTAGACGGAAGTTGGATGTTGCACCATAATCGGTTAATGAAACACCGGTATTTAAACCAGCATAATGCCCTTTGGCTTTCAATCCAAATGCTGGTTCTGTGGGCGCTAGCGTCGCCACCAATTGCTAAGCCCTGGTATGACTCGCTGCTATTTAAGCCGTGGATGACAGGCGGAGACCCGACAATTACTTCGATTGCCGGAGTGCCAAAGCAAAACTTGACGATCACGACGAAATCGGGGGCTCGGCTAAATGCCTGGTATTTCCGGGTTGCCGAGGCCAAAAAGACGCTGTTGGTCTCTCAAGGAAACGGAGGGGCGATGGCTGATCGAAAGCTGCTCATTGAGAGCTTTTTGCCTTATCACGTATCTTTGTTGGAGTACGATTATGCTGGCTACGGAACGAGCACTGGTAAGACCTCGCTCGATCAAATTTTGCAGGATGGAGACTCGGTGTACGACTACCTAGTGAACGACCTGAAGGTGGATCCTAAGTCGATTGTGGTTGTTGGCGAGTCTATCGGGTCTGGCGTTGCGTGTCACATTGCCTCTCATCGCGGATGCAATTCTGTCATTTTGTTATCGCCATTTTGCTCGTTGATGAGATTGGCAAAGTCCAAACTGCCCTGGTTGAATCTCTATCCGGCAAGCTGGTTTCCATACGTGGATATAGATAATCGCACGGCGCTGAAGGATTTTCAAAACCCTGTTTTGATTCTTTATGGACCTCAGGATTTAACCATTCCGCCATCGGAGGCAATTGAGCTATCTAGACTTTGCCACACATGCAGCCTTGTTGAGATTCCGGGTCGCGGACATCTGCTTTATTACCCGCCAACATCAGAGTATAAGTCAGCTTTGATCACATTCCTTAGCGGAAGGCAAAAATGCAATTGACTAAGGACAACGTGTGCTTAGGTAATCGTTGTCGAACTATGCAAAGGGGCTAATTGGATTGCGTTGCACAAATTGTCGAACGTCTGGCTGCACGCCTGTGATCACGCGCGAGTAATCCTGCGGGGTATTGACGTTGAAGAATTGCGGCAGTGAATTTTCGTCTGGACTTTCGGGGTTGTAGAAATAGGTTTGTGCTTTCAGCCCACCAATAAAGTCTTGCACGCTCAAATTGTCTGAGAACAAAGTTTCTTCGAGAGGCTTGATGCAATTTTTAGAATAAACGCCAAGCAGTGGTTCGACGCCTTGTCTGTGAGAAAGCACGACGACGTCGTTGCCGTGGCGCTTGGAGGCGATTTCGCGCACTAGTTTTTTTTGTACGAGCGGCATGTCGCAGGCGATGACGAAAACGTGAGGATTGCTTGCAACGAGCAGTCCTGAGAGTATGCCGCCCAATGGTCCGCGGTAGGGCAAAATGTCTTTGACGACATCGACGTCGAGATTTTCGTAGGCTTCGGGTTCGTTTGCGACGATTAGAACTTCGCTGAACAGGTCTTTGACCGTGGAAAGGACATGTTCAACCATCGAGCCGCCCTTAAAGGGTAGGAAAGCCTTGGCTCTGCCCATGCGTCGGCTTTTTCCACCGCACAAAACCAGACACGTTACCGGTAAAGGCAGAGTCTCTCTGGTTTCTGTTTCGATGATATGGCTGTGACTACTCACCACGATAGATAGGTGACCTTTTTTCGGCGAAGGCGGCTAACCCTTCTAGCCTATCCTTCGTGTTCAAAAGTTGCAAATAAGCTTTTGTTTCAAGAGCGAGTCCGGCCTCTATGTCTCGATCGTACCCTTGATCGATGGCGAACTTGGCCTGTTTTAGAGAAAGGGGGGCCGCTGTTGAGATTTCCTTGGCCCAATTGCTAACTTCGGTGAGCAAAGGTTCATGAAAATCTGAGCCTTCAGAAGGCATTTCCTCGACCACTCGATGAATTAGGCCTAATTCTAAGCCTTTCTGAGCAGTTAGCGGGGCCGCGGTCAAAATCAGCTCTTTGGCTTTAGATAGACCAATCAGGCGGGGGAGTCTTTGAGTGCCACCGGCACCAGGGATGATACCAAGTTTGACTTCAGTTAAACGCAAAGAAGCGTCTTGGACCATTACTCGTAGATCGCAGCATAAAACGAGTTCTGTTCCACCACCAAAAGCCGAGCCGTTGATAGCGCCAATAACAACTTGAGGAAGAGTCTCGATTGCGCGCATGGCACGTTGAATCAAAGAGATATAGTCGATAGCTTCTGCCTGCGACATTCCTTTGCGCTCAGTTAAATCGGCACCAGCGCAAAATGTTTTCAGCCCAGAGCCAATCAAGCCGACGACACGCGTTTCTTTGTCTTCGTTCAGTTGTTTGCAAGCTTCGATAATAGCGTGAAGAACAGGACGATTGAGGCAGTTCATCACCTTCGGTCGATTGATTTTTAGCCAGGTAATGTGCGCTTCTTTTTCAATTTTGAGGACTTGTTCGATTTGTTCAACCGGGGTTTGATCTGACACAACTTGCGACAATGTGGATTCTCCAGTGATTTGTTTAGACTTTGCTTCTAGCTGCCAGAGCCGCTTGCAGATAGCGACCGGGCAATTTTTTACCGAGCAGATTTTGCACTAGTTCGCCTGCGTCAACCAATTTTTCCAAATCGATACCGGTTTTGATGCCCATACCGTTGAGCATATAAACAAGATCTTCAGTGGCAAGATTGCCGGCGGCTCCTGGCGCGTAAGGACAGCCACCGAGGCCGCCTATGCTTGAATCGAAAGTGGAAACCCCAAGATCGAGGCCGGCAAGGACGTTAGCGAGAGCCGTTCCGCGTGTGTCGTGAAAATGGAGGGCAAGATTGTTGACGCCCACTTCTTTCGATAAGAGTGAGACTACATTTTTGACGTCAAGCGGAGTGGCAGCGCCAATCGTATCGCCTAAAGAAATTTCATCAACGCCAATTGCGAGCAGCTGTGATACCACTTTTGCTACCTGGGCAGGCGCGACTTTGCCTTCATAGGGACAAACGAAGACGACAGAGACATAGCATCTTAGTTTCAATCCGGCAGATTTGGCTACTGTTGCCACTTCTTTTAAAGTAGTGACTGCTTCGTCGACTGATTTATTGATGTTTTTTTTGCTGTGTGATTCGGTTGCCGATAGAAAAAAAGCAACCTCTTTCAAATGCCCTTTTTGAGCGGATTCGAGCCCTTTGAGGTTGGGCACCAGCGCGAGCATTCGCACATCATCTGGCAGATGTAACCCATTGATTACGTCCAGCCCGTCAGCCAGTTGCGGAATCCACTTGGGACTGACAAAAGATGTTACTTCAATTCTTTTCAGCCCGGTTTTGCCAAGGGCCTCAATCATGCGGATCTTGTCAGCCGTCTCCACATGTTTGGATTCATTCTGCAAACCATCGCGAGGTCCAACCTCGACAACAGTAACCTCATTGGGAAAATTCATGACATATCTCCGTCATCGGCTTTGGCTGAATTTTATTCGAGGCTTATTCAAGTTCTAGTAGAGCGTCGCCTTCGTTGACGAAATCGCCAGTCGCCACTTTGACTGTTTTTACTTTGCCAGATTGATCGGCCGCTACTGGCAATTGCATTTTCATTGATTCCAAAATGACAACGTCCATTCCATCATTGATCTCATCGCCTGCTTTGACCAGAATTTCAATTACCATTCCAGCCATCATCGAAGAAATTTGTTTCATCAGTGCCTCTTTATAAATAGAGGCATAGTTTAACACTGCCGCTCCTCAAGATTAAGAGGAAAGACCTAAGCTCAGCGTCGATTCAGTGATTCGTTTGATAAAAGGAATTTAGCGGAACAGTCCACGCAGAGCGTCGTTAATGCTCTTGACTGTGTCGTCCTCTTCTTCTTTGGGCGATTCGGGCGCGGCGGCTGCAGCTGGCGCTGGAGCTGGTTGGGGAGCCGGAGTAGGAGTCGGTGCCGGTTGTGGAGCTGGCTGCGCGGCTGGTTGTTGCTCAACGACTGGCTCTGGAGCTCCCTCGTTAGGGGAGAATAAATCGAGCAAATCGAAGCGATTTGGCTTGGGTGGTGCTTCGACAACAGCTTGGGCAGGTGCCGGCGGTGGAGGCGGAGGGGCAACAGGTTGTGGAGGAGCTGGCGGCATCGTAGCAGCTGGAATAGCTTGTGGTGTCTGGACAGGCAATGGCACACCGCCACCTGCGGCTGCTCTGCGAGCGATTGCGCCCCCAGCGTAGTGAGCTTTCATTTCGTTCAATTTGTCGCGGTCACCGGCAATGCCCTGCTGACGTGTGCGGGCAGATTCGGCGCGTTGTTCCAGCTCGGCAATCTGCTGAGTGACTACGTTGATTTCTTCGCGCGTATGAGCTTCTTTCTCCGCGAATTCATCCAGTAGCTTTTTTAACATCTCCAGACTGGCCATACCGGTCAAGCTCCTTTTTGGGAAGTCATCCAAAAGAGAGGAAAAAACCCCTCTAACAGAGTATTACCATGCATCATAGAATAAATCTCGCCGTCTCGCCATTGCGCCTGAGCGGTCGGTAGCGAATATTAATGTGATCGAGCTTACTGTGCCTGCTCTGTCTGCGATGCCGCAAGTGCCGCCGCAGCTTCTGCAGCTGCTGTCGCGTGTTTGGTTTCGTTAATCAAATTACTGAACAGCCACATGCACAGTTCATCCATTGAATCCACGGCGGGAACGCCGTTTTCCATACGCCACATCATGCCTTCTTCAGTTATTCTCACTTGAATTCTGGCGAGTGGCCGATATTGTTTTTCGGACTTGCTAAGAGCCATGACCTTGTTGACCGGTAGCAAATAAAATTCAACAGATTCGTTTCTGCCGCGCAAAACCAGACTGAATAGGCGGGTCGAAACTCGGGCTCTGAAATAGGTCTCGGATTCGATTGCTTCGCGTAATTTGTTGTATTGAGTGACTTCGGTTACGTCACCAGATATAGTGCCAGAGACGTGTAAGTCGGTACCGGCTGCGATTTGGTTGAACTCAAAGGTGAATCTTTGCAACAGTCCGAATATTTTGTCGATGAGCGTTTCTATGCCTTTTTTGTAGACTTGCTCGCGTTGTCCCTTTTGCAGTTCGACGCCTTTTTGATCAGCGAGAAATTGCATGGACTCTTCTTTGAGCTTATACATCCAGTCGTTGCCAGCCTGGGCAGGCTCGGATTCATGATAAACGAGAATTTGCTGTGCAAGGGCTGAAACACCGACAGCAGCTATGCCGGGGTCGAGAGCGCCCGGCTTGGTTTTTGCGGCATTTTGAGCAATGCTAGATGGATGAGTTTGCAAATACTTCTTTGCTTTCTCTTCGCTCTCGTTGGGATCGGGGCGACGCGACGCATCCTTTGGAGCCGGACTCGGATTGAATCCTGCATAACGGCTGTTGCGCTTGGGTGCATTACCCGAAGCTCCATTACTGCCGCCACCATTCTGGATCATATTCCAAGCCTCCCCTGCCCGCTAAAGTTCTATGCCCGCTGCGCCTGCATTTAAATCCGCATCCGACTATCTGGGTTACGATCTTGTCGCCCATTTAATTTAAAAATCAGACCAACAATCTTGCCGAAAAGTCACTTCATATTATGGGAGAGTCAATCCCTCATGTAAATGCACTAAAACGTGTATAGATTGAACTTTTTTGGTTTGAGAGCAGTGACCGGCAGATAATATGGTCCGGTGCTTATGTTTTTACTTCCAGAACAGTTTCTGAGCCTTCCCCTGGCACTGAAGACACACTCAATTGCGTTTTGAAGAAGCAGCGAATCATCTCGGTGCGCTCTTTGATACCACTAAGACCAGTGCCGCCTTCTTTTTTGCTGCGCAATTCGCCTTCTGGCGTCATCGAAAAACCCTGTCCGTTGTCACGCATAGTGATGCGTATATCTTTGCCGTCGATTTCAAATTTGACGATAATTTTGCTGGCCTGGGCGTATTTCTCCATATTGTTAAGCGATTCCTGGACAATACGATAGATATGCAATTGCACCGGATAGGGCAGCTCAGGCAGCTCGCCATCGCAAGTAAACGAACAATCGGCGCCCGTGCGATGCGCCAATCTTTCGACGAGATCTTCAATGACAGTCTGCAAGCCCCAGTCTCTGAGATCTCGAGGAGCGAGGTCGTGACAGATTTCTCGCAGTCGTGTACAGATCTGATCGAGGTTTTCGACAACCTCGTCGTTGTTCAGGCGCTTGTCGCCTGACAATAGTCTCTTCAAAGACATGATGTCGGCGATGACGGCGTCGTGAAGATCGCGGGCAATGCGATTTTGAATTTCTTCTTGCTGACTGACGATTTTTTGCGCCATATTTTGCTCAGCCAAGATAATTTGATTGACTGCATCTCTGAGTTCTTCGCCTTCGAGATTTTGCAAAATGCTTGCGCCGGGCATCTCGTCTTGCGCTTCTTGCACTGTTGCAAGCAATAGCTGTTTGAACAAATTGCGCACTAGATAAAACAATTCATCAGAGTCGGCGGTAAGACCATCTATCGACCAGACTTCATTTTCCCTCTGCTCTATGGGGCGATTAAGGCGCAGTACGTTCTTTAAACGCATTGCGGTCTCTGCTTGCGACAACAAAAATATCTCTGCTGCCGGCACTAGAAAAATCTCTACCATGCCGGCACTGCCACGCACATTTAAACTCCAGGACGCCGACGACGTGCGGCAACGCCAGAAGGAAGCGGCGTCTTTTTCTTTGACGGAGGAGATTTCAGTGGTGCTGATTCGCAGCTTGGACAGCTCTGGTTTCTTGGCGATGATGGCATTGAATTCGCTGGTTAGACTCTTGAAATTGGTGAACAACTCGAGCATTAGCTTTCGTGCAGCTTCAAGAGTGTGGACCTCATCTGCATCCAGCATTCGTTCAGTGGAGAAATTGGACATGCTGCTGATGCCAACGCCAGAGCTGACACCAATGTTGTGACTAGAACCAAGGCTAGAGCCAAGAGTTGAAAGTGAGGAGGAGCTGGATGTCAGGACTGACGTCATGAATGACGACCCGGAATTTGTTGTTCCGCTTGTGGCATCGGCTCTTAAACTTTCGCTGACAGCCACTTTTGCAATAAGGTCCTGAAGCCACCAGGTTTGATAGTCTTTTGCTTGCTGTTTGGCTGCTTCAAGCATATTGGGGTCGGTATTAGTGAAGTGCTCGGTCTGTCCGGAGCTAACTTCAGCCATGACACGACTGACAATCTCCTGCAATTTCACCGCAGAATAATTTTGCAGATAACGCACACCGCGGACCAGGTCTTCATTATCTGAAACAGCCTCGGTGCCAGATATAACATCAGGCTCGGAATCCGCCTGAATAGCGCCTGGCGCGGATTGATTGTTGAGGGTGGGCCTTGGAGGATGGGATGCATTTTGCGCGCTTTTTTCGTGCACAAGCTCGGACGAAGCTGGACTCCTCAATTGAGTCTTGAGTCGATCGAGACCTCTGCTAAGGGCCGAAAATGTCAACGTGAAATAGCGTCTCATACCTCAAGCTCTAGATTGCCGTAGCCACTTTGCACTGCCCAGGCTATTAATTGTTCACGGCTATCCAGTCCCAGCTTCAGCAACAACAGTTCACATTGTTTACGCACGGTGGCTGGTGACGCCTGCCTGCGGTCGGCGATATCGTTATACTTCATGCCCCGTGCAAGCATTTTCAACACTTCTTGCTCGGATTTGGTCACTTTGGTTTCACCCGAAACAAGCTCTGGCGACAGTACTGGTTTTTTCCCTGCCATCACTTGCCTGATTGCTTCGGCCACCTTGGTGACACTTTCTGATTTCAACAAATAACCAGCTACGCCCAGACTCAAAACAGTCTGAATAAATGCCATTCGATTTTCGCCTGAAAACACAATTACTTGTGAGCTTGATATGCTGCAAAACTCTTTGACAGTGGTTTTTGGCCCTGTCGTACCCGGTAAATGCAGATCTAGCAAAATGATGTCGGGATGGAGCTTGCGCGCCAGTTCAAGACCTTCATCAGAGGTTGTGGCCGTGCCAATCACATGCAGGTCGTGTTCGCGCGAAAGACCTGAATGCAAGCCGTCAAGCGTGACATGATGATCTTCGACGATCAATATTTTGATAGCACCATTGGCATTGTCAGCGTCCAACGTCACCGCCGTTATTTACAGTTCCTTTGAGTTAGTACCCGGCAGCAGTCAAGCATAATCGACAATTCAGCTTCGGTTTCGATGTTACGGTTCAATTAAGCGGACTGATTGCTTGCTGCCTTTCGCCAGTAGATTTGTGTTAAAGTTTCACAGTTGATTTATATAGAAAGCTCTTTGCGAGCTTGTGCCTACGACTATCGGAACCCCATCAAAAATGGAGTTCGATAGGCGCAAAATTTTCGCCGTTAACGCCGAGGTTTATATGCATGTCGATATCGTGACACTTTCGCGTATCTTCTTCGGCTTGACGATTATGTTTCACTACATTTTTCCGCCGTTGACGATTGGACTCGGGCTGTTCATGGTTGTCGTGGAGTGTCTTTACGTAACAACGAAAGACCAACTCTACAAAGATATGGCGTTATTCTGGACTAAGATTTTTGCTGCGAATTTCGCTGTTGGTGTAGCCACTGGCATCGTCATGGAATTTGAATTCGGCACCAATTGGGCTACATATTCCCGTTATGTCGGCGACGTCTTTGGCTCGGCACTGGCTGCTGAAGGCATCTTTGCTTTTTTTCTTGAGTCTGGATTTCTAGCGGTTTTAGTTTTTGGCTGGGACAAAGTGTCGCCACGCATGCACTTCTTTTCTACTTGCATGGTGTCGCTGGGCTCGATATTTTCATCAATTTGGATTACCATCGCCAATTCCTGGATGCAGACACCGGCTGGATATCACCTGGTTAAGCAGAGCAATGGCTTTGTCAGAGCCGAAATCACTGACTTCTGGCAATTGGTTTTTAATCCATCGAGTGTAAATCGACTGGTGCACGTCTGGATTGCAGCCGCGATTTTAGGCGCATTTTTTGTGCTCAGCATCGCCTCATTTTATTTGCTCAAAAAAAGACACGAAGAATTTGCTAAAAGAACGATTCTGCTTGGTTTGATTTATGCAGCTATCGCTTCTTGCTCTGAGCTTGGTTCGGGACACTTTCAAGCTGACGGTGTGGCAGTCAATCAGCCGGCTAAACTCGCGGCTTTTGAAGGTCACTATAAAACCGGAACAGGCGGAACCGAAATGTATATTGTCGGTTGGCCAAACAAAAAGACTGAAAAAGTTGACTACGGCATTGCTCTGCCCAATATGTTGAGCATCCTGGTGCATAACGACCCAAATAAACCGGTAACTGGACTGGATCGTATTCCCGTTGATGAACGCCCACCGGTTGTGATTCCATTTATTAGCTACCACATTATGGTGGCATGCGGAATGATGTTCATCGGCAGCAGTTTACTGGGGCTATTTCTATACTGGCGTGGCACTTTATTCAAGCAAAAATGGCTTTTGTGGTGCTTTGTATTTTTGGTTCTGGCTGGCTTTGCAGCAAACGAAACAGGCTGGGTGTCAGCAGAAGTGGGACGACAACCATGGATTGTTTATGGTTTGCTCAAGACTAAAAATGCTGTTTCCAGTAATCTCAAAGAAGAAGAGGTCTGGGCATCGATTCTTATGTTTGGCACCACTTACGCTTTTTTGTTTGCGGTCTGGGTCTATGTCATCAATAATAAAATTCAACATGGACCAGAAGGACTTGCCGCGCAGGTGCAGGCGCTTGAATATAAGTCGATTGATAAAGATGGCAAAGAAACCAAGGGCGGTGACCGCTTGATAGAAGTAGCATCGCGCATGTTCAAACATGGAGAGTATTCTCTGACTGCGACAAAAAGTGTATTGCCCGAGCCACCGACTGACTCGGCGTCAGCATAAGGAAAGCGCCAATGCACCTTAATTACAACGAAATCTGGTTCATCTTGCTGGGAGTCTTGTTAACAGGATATGCCATTCTTGATGGCCTGGATTTCGGTGTCGGCATATTGCATTTGTTCACCAAAACGGATGAAGATCGCAGACTTTGTCTCAACTCAATTGGTCCTATCTGGGACGGCAACGAAGTGTGGCTGGTCACTTTTGGTGGGGCGCTTTTTGCCGCTTTTCCAAATGCTTATGCGACGGCTTTTTCTGGCTTTTACATTGCGTTTATGCTGCTCCTCAATGCGTTGATTTTTCGCGCGGTCTCCATTGAATTCAGAAGCAAGCATGAATCAAAGGGATGGCGTCAGGGGTGGGACATCGCTTTTACTGTAGCGAGCACTTCGGCACCATTTATCTTTGGTGTTCTTGCGGGTAATTCATTTATTGGTTTACCGCTTGGTGCAGACATGATGTTTAATGGCAGTGTAAGCGAATTATTCGGACCTTATCCATGTCTAGTTGGGCTGTTTGCTGTTGCCACTTGCGCCATGCATGGCTCGATTTATTTGTATCTCAAAACTGAAGGCGCCTTGCAAAAGCAAATTCACGGCTGGATGTGGACGACATTTGGTGTCTTTATTGTCTTTTATATGTTCACGACTATAGTCACTCTCGTGCAATTTCCACTGGCTACAGCTAATTTCCTCAAATTCCCGCTAGCGTGGCTGGTTGTATTGCTCAATGTTCTGGCGATTGCAAATATTCCACGGGCGATTTTTTTGAATCGACCGCAATATGCTTTTTTCTCATCGATTTGCACCATTGCTGCCCTGACATTTTTATTTGGAGCGGCGATGTATCCGAATTTAATCGTGGCGCGTGACAATCCAGCCTTCAATATTGATGTTTATAATGGTGCTTCATCTAACAAAACCCTTGGCATAATGCTCATTGTAGCGGCTCTGGGGATGCCCTTTGTGTGCTGTTATACGTTTATTGTTTACTGGGTATTTCGCGGCAAGACTCAACTTAATAAACATAGTTACTGAGTTATCACCTGGTTGGGATTTCGGTAGAATTGGAAAATTTATGAGGCAATTATGGCATCGAAAAAGAACGTACTGGGAACAGAATTGCAAGTTTGCTGTTTAGATCCCATCACCGGATTTCATCGCAATGGATATTGTGAAATGGAAGGCAGCGATGTTGGTGCGCATATTTTGTGCGCTCGCGTGACCAAGGAGTTTCTGGAATATTCGCGTGCGCAAGGCAATGATCTTTCGACAGCCAATGCCGAATACGGATTTCCTGGATTGAAACCAGGCGATCAATGGTGTTTGTGCGCATCGCGCTGGCAACAGGCATTGGAGGCTGGTTGTGCGCCGCCGGTGGTGCTGGAGGCCACGCATGAATACACTTTGGAGTACACGTCTTTGAAAGATTTGAAAGAGCACGCATGGAAGCCGGAGAAAGCAGAATGACTTTGTGAAGGCATCAAACGAGGTCACAAGGAGATGTACTTTGATAACTTACTGCCCGTATAAGCCAAACTCCACGTGGCGAGTTGAGCGCAGGTGCCCTATTTAGATCGATTCTGCACTGATCAGATCTTCCACCAGGCCTTACTAGGCACCACCGACTTGCGACTCAGATCTGAATACGTGGGATTGTCTTGTTGCAATAGGAGATTTGCCAATTGTTCGCGACCTTCCTTGCCATGCTTAATAACATATTGCAGTTCCTTTAGCGTAAGAAGCTTCACGTTCACAATATCGACGGTTTCCAAAGAAAGTTCGACCTGGCTGGGAACAGTATTGCTGTGCAGACCCACCAAAACTCCGGTGCGTTCTTCATCACCGTGAAACTCCTTAGGAACGCTCACATCGTACAGCTCTGTCGTCATGTACTTTAATTTCCTCAGCAGTGATTGAATGTTTCCTGCGTGCGCCGCATTTTGACTCATCTGCCATACCAGTTCAAATTGCCAACTACCAATAACTGGCTCAAGATTGCCAGGTGTTTCTACATAAAACTCCAAGCCAAACCCATTGCACGCTTCGCCATTGGGACTTTCGTCGATATCATCAAACGGATCACTAAGTCCATCGCTGGCGATAATCGTAGATGTGTTCTTTCGAACAATAATGAAGGACTGTCGCAGGCTGGGCCACCGAGGACCGTCCATAAATGTAGGGTTTATCACATGTCCCAGCACATCTGGATCCACTTTGCCGACGCTGGTCCAAAATTCGTTCCGCCGCGCGCAGGACTCGTTAAAGTGGGTCTCAATATCTTTGTTTGTCATGGAGGTAATCTAAAAAGTTGTGGACGGAAGTAAAAAGTGATATTTTCTTGGACAGGTGCCCTTCACAGGAAGTTGGTGTGAAACCAGCTTCGCAGAGGAAGGAACTTCCAGGTATTTTACACTCCAATGGATGCAGATTTATGTTTTTTCTTGGGGCAGTCGTTGTGCTCGTAGGCGCGGTCTTCTTGCATTATTGCAAGCTATGGTGATTATTGTGAAAGATCAATCCCTCCTCAAAATGTTAAGTGTAGGGCACAAGTTGCTAGTTGGTAATTGCCTGATGATCGCATGCTTGTTGTTGCTTTCAAGTTGCGCGGTTCAGGCAGAAAAGTCGATTGCTCAAAAACCTTCGTTGCTTCATGCTCCGCTAAAGAAATTTCATCCCAACATGACTCACATGTCGGTGCTCATGCCAGGTTCTCCTTCGGAAATGAAAGATAATTCCGCGGACTCGAGAAAGTTTTCTTGTGAAGACGACGATGCGTGTTTTAGCGTTGCGGAGCAGAACATCGACTCTTACGATTTACACGACCAGAAGCACTTGCAAGCCAGTCTAGATCGGTCTGTAAACCAGGCAATATCAGCGATGCATGGAGCCCCTAATAAGATCGCTGCCGTGTCTCTTGCGGGAGATCGTTATCCAGGCCGAGAAGCTGAAGGTACGCTGCCAACCCCCTTTGGAGAAGATGGACAATTTCGCATTCGCATTTACTTTGATGTATCGAGAAAAAAAATGTATTGCATAGGGATAATTGGATTTTCTAAGGAGGTTTATGGTCCCAACGTAGCCAGTTTCCTTGATTCTTTGGAGGTGAATTAGTTGCGGAACGCACGAAAATACTGCCGTGTATGCGCAGAACAACGTCAATATGATTGAATTTACCAAATTCCTTGTCAAATCTGCCAGACACTAACATCTAACGTTTTTAAAGAATGCAAAGATTTTCGCCTTTTGTTGCCGCGATTCGTATTGTTACGCTGGCATTTTGAGCGAGTCAAATTAAGCTGGTAAGGCTCACGCAGCGCCCCTGAAGGAAGTGCTGATTGGACCAAGAAAGAACGCCAGTAAAACCCATGAATCTGGAGACAGATGGCGTCGACGCACGTTCTGGTAATAAAGACTGGACTGAGACCGCCGCTCAACATATTTGGAAACATGATAAGGCTACACCAGCCGAAGTAAAGTTCATGACAGAACGCGGTGGTGTCAGCGATTCACAGCAAGCAGATAGCATTAAGGCGCAGATTGCGCGCACCGCCTCCGACCCGGAAGCAGCGTTGCTCAAGGCCGTGCATGATAATCGGGTCGTCGGTTTTGCCGATATGCACGTCAGGCAAGGACCATATTTTCAATTTCTAATTGATGAATTGCCTAAATTGAAAGCGGCTGGTGTCACTGACATCGCGCTCGAAATTCCCCAAACGTGGCAGCGTGATATTGAAAATTTGACACCTGAAAGTCGAAGGGAAATGGGCAGTCGCCTGACGGATGGTCAGTCACTTCTTGATGTAGTCGATGCGGCCAAAAAAGCTGGACTGACAGTTTCGGCGGTTGATGAATATTACACAGGACCAGGCGACAATATTTTTAGTCGCGACAGAACAATGGCCGACAACGTCGAACAAATTTTGCAAGACCCAAACAAAAAAGTTCTATATTTCGTCGGCGCTGAGCATTTAGCTAATGGCTTTCGTCGTAACACTGTGACGCCTACTACCGCTCAAAGACTGCATGACGACAATGTATCGGTCGATACCTTCTACCAGCAAATTCCGTCTTTGCCAGACGGCATGGTCAAATCGACGAGAGACCTGACGCGCCCTGTAAGCGTTGGCACAAAAGAGACCGATTTGCTTGGGTCTGTTAGAACGACAGGCTTCGGGCAGCCTCCGTATGGAAATTTCGACAACGTTATTTTTTATCCTTTGCATTACAAGATGGATGGTTGCGAAAGCGAACTTAAACAGTTTGGGGACGCACCATCTGCCGCCCTAAAATCAACCGTAGAGAATAATCGTGTCATTTTGCTCGGTGAAATGCAACGAACTGATCCGGAAAATCCAGAAAGTGAGCATCGAAAATTGTTCAGCCAGTTAATACCCGAGCTACAAAAATCCGGTTTGACTGATTTGGCCTTGAACATTCCGGCAAGCTATCAAGGACAACTCGATCACTATGTGCAAAATGGATTGCCGGCTGGGCCTCTGGACTTGCCTGAGCCGCTCGGTGGTAACCATAACGAAAATTTCAAGTCAGTACTAGAAGCAGCCATTAAGAGTGGACTTAAATTGCACGCAGTCGGTCAGGAGATCACCGCATCGACACAGCTCAAGCTGGTTATTGATGGACTGGCTAAGAACCTGGAAATTATCTCGCAGAATAACGAAGGCGGCAAAACTTTATTGTGGAGCCAAGAACTCTTTGTCGCTAAATTTTTCCCGGGGCAATCTGAAGTTAGCATCAGTCACACGTTGAACAATGATGGAATTGCTACCACCGCGATTGCCGATTTTTCGCAAGACTTCGATAAGTTCTCGCCGGGGCCAATCAGCCAGTTGCTCAAAGAACCTGTAGCTGTGAAGCCTGAACAAACCAGTCGGTTAAAGACGATCTTGAATAATCAGTACATGCAAATGGATAGATTCGACCAGGTGATCGTCTATCCAAGTGAGTAAGTCATTTAGTGATTTAGTGATTCAGTGATTTAGTGATTTAGTGATTCAGTGATTTAGTGATTTAGTGATTCAGTGATTTAGTGATTCAGTGATTCAGTGAATCATTTCTCTCGGAGAATGCTTACTGTTGGCTACTTGTCGTCGACGCTGACGCCGTCTAACATATCGGCGTATTCAGGATGTGCATAATGAGCTTCTTTTAGATCCATGCGCACTTCACTTTTCAATGTGTCTATCGCTTGTGACACTAGCTGTGGTGCCTGCCACATACCAATGACTGCCGCTAGCCCGCCGCCTTTTTCTTGTTCTTTGGGTTGATCTTTGGGCGGCTCTTGCGCGTCAGCTGCACCGCCATCGAGTGCCTTTCTTTTCCAATCTCTAGCTTCCTCGCCGGCCTTTGAATCGGCTCTTTGTTGCTGTACGGACTCATTGAGAGCACGTGTGTTAATGCAGTCAGAAAATAACTTCTGGGCGGCGCCAATGTGTCCGGCTTGAATCTGGTCTGCGAGAACCTGGTCCAGGTTTTTGGCAATACACTGCCTTGCGTCAAAACCGGAATTCGCGTTTATATCGCCCATATCCAATCAACCTCAATGTTAAACAGAGATGGAATTTTACGTCGACGTTTATACTGCGGCAATCGTAAAAGCACCACTAGGAGCTGAGGGTGAGAGTCGTTTAATCACAGGCGTTGGGGTATCATTGAGGTTTCAGAACCAGGTGATGCTGCACGAGATGAAGTCTGAAATAGCCCGACTAATTGATGACAAGGCAAAGCAATTGACCTTATCAGCCCAAAAGAGACGCAATTTTGCAGCCATGATTTGGGGTGTTCTAGCGGGGGCTTTCATGCTCGTTGCGAGAGCCTGTTTTGGTATTCCTATTAGCACAGTGATTCTTTGGCTTACGTTAATGGCTAGCTGCCTCAAGCTGTACGCTTATTCAGCTTTGACGTTTTGATGAAGCAGAGCAACATCTGCGGAGTGCTGTCGAACCCACTCAAAAATACCTTTGATAATTGGGCTCCTGAAAAGATGAATGTAATGAAGAATTTAAAAGCAAAGACGATTGGCAATTTCAACGCACTCATTGGTACGTCTTCCGTAATTGGAAAGGTATTGCACTCATTGGTACGTCTTCCGTAATCAGAACGGTATTGCATCTGTTGCTAAACGGCGAGACAACTTCTGCTGCGAAAGACCAATCGATCAGAAGAAAGAGAATTTCAGTGTGACGTTGTCCGTGATGTTTAAATCACGTCTTCAATCGTACTTTTGTTCGCTATTTAAATGTGAAAGCTCAGGCGTTTTGTAGGTAACGCACCATCTGCGTGTATTCATTTAAATCGGCTGATGTGTTTTGCAAATCGAGACCGTCTGCGTATACGTGCACGAGTGGTTCTGTGGCGTCTGGCAGAACGAGAATCCAGTGGTCTGGTCGAGTCTGAATCTTAACACCATCGAGCAATTCCATTGGGCGGTCATGATGTTTTTCGACCATCAAGCGCATAACGCGACCTTTGCGTTCCCAGGGGCAATGCACTGAGTCGACTTGGTATATGAGTTGTGGCAACTCGGCGACAGCCTGATGCAGCGAACGACCTTGATAGGTGAGATGCTCGAGCACTTGTCCAACCGCGAACATGGCGTCGTAGCCGTACTGGAATTCTGGGAAGATGAAGCAACCATTTGCGCTGCCACCAAGCACGGCGCCTTCTAGTTTAGCTGTGGTGCTGCCGATTTCGGTTTCAGATGCTTTGCAGCGAACGACTTTGCAGTTGTATCGTGCGGCAATTCTTTCAACGATTGAGCTGGAATTGACTGGTACCACAATCGAGCGATTGGGCTTATCTCGCAGAATGATGTCTGCCACTACAGCAAGCAACAATTCTCCGCGAATGATCTGTCCTAATTCATCGACCAGGGTCATTTGTTCGCCGTTGCGTCCGATTTGCGCGCCCATTTCGGCGTTTAAAGCTCGAACTACGTCAGCAAGCTGTTTGCGCATGGCGATGCGCTCTTCTTGCTTAGGCGGTGTATTTCTAATTGATGAATTGAGCACAACTGTTTCAATACCGACTTGTCCGAGCAAGTCTGGCAGGATTACACCTGTTTCGGCCATGGCGTAGTCGAGCACTACTTTAGGAGCCTGCGTAGCGATGCCACCGGTTTTGGTGACGCGGGTGTAGTTCGAACCAGGTACGATACAAAATGGAATTTTGTCTTCTTCAAAAACTTGTCCTTTGACGTGTTTGAGGAATTCATCCATATAATATTCGCGTACACGGCTTGGGAAGCTGATGTTGCCGACGTCTGCTGGTTGCACACGAGGGAAGTCTTCTTTAAAGAAGGTGTTTTCGATTTTGCGTTCCATCGCTTTAGTGATGGCAATACCTTCACTGTCGAAGAATTCAATTGATACTTTTTCTGGTTCGCGTTGTGAAACTCGAACGTGAACGAGGCCGCTTGCGCGCTGCGTTTTAACGTGGTACCGCGAGATGGGCAATGAAGTTGCTTCTAGGTTTTGCACTTCGACGCCGACTGAAATCAACCCGGATGTTATGACCCGGCTGAACATATGGCTGACCCGCCAATAATCGCGACTAACGAGAACCGGACCGGCTTTGACTGTTGCACCGTAGGCAGCAGCTAGATTGACTGCAAATTCTGGTGTGATTTCAACGTTGGCTATACCGCGTACACCGTGGGCACCAAATAAGGTGCGTGGTGCTCGGGTTCCCCAGATAACCGATGAAATTACCTTTGCGCCAGAATCGATGGTTTTGTCCGGCCAGATGCGAACATCAGGGCTAACAACGGCTTCCTGTCCGACAGAAGAGCCCGCACCGATGATTGCGCCTTCTAAAATTTCGGCAGAGCTGTGGACGGTCACTTTTTCGCAAATGACGCAGGCACGCAGTTGCGCTTGGTGACCAATATAACTATTTGACCATATAACCGGTCGTTTCATGTTGACTTTGTCTTGCACGAGCACATTGTCGCCAATGACTGTGTAAGCGTCGATAACCGTTTCTTGGCCTATGCGACAATTCTTGCCAATGACAATTGGTGGCTCGAGTTTGACTGTGGCATCAATTTGAGTGCCTTCACCGACCCAAACGCGATCTTGAATTTGTGGCAAGCCAAAATTGATCTTCATTTTGCCGTCGAGCAAATCTTGATGCGCCTGGCGATAGACAGCAAGGTTGCCTATGTCACACCAATAGCCGTCGGCGACGTATCCGTACATGGGCTCGTTGCGCAAGAGCAGCAGTGGAAATAAGTCGTTGGAGAAATCTTGTTCGCGACCCATCACAACATAGAGCATTACTTCGGGTTCGAGAATATAGATGCCGGTATTGACTGTGTCCGAGAAAATCTCGCTGGCGCCTGGCTTTTCGACAAAGCGCTGAATGCGATTTTCACCGTCAAGGATAACGACACCGTAATCGAGCGGACTTTCTACGCGCTTCAAAACAATAGTTGCTTTGGATTTTTTCTCTTTGTGAAAGCGAATAGCATCGGTTAAATCGATATCGGTCAAGCTGTCGCCTGAAATAACGACAAAGGTGGTATCAAGTTCGTCCTGGATAGCTTTGACACAACCGGCGGTGCCGAGCGGTCGTCCCTCTTCGGTTGAATAGCCAATCTTGCAGCCGAACTCGCTGCCATCACCAAAATAATTACGGATGGCATCGGGCAAATAGTGGAGAGTGAAAATGATGTCGTTCAATCCATGCTCTTTGAGCAAATTGACGATATGCTCAGCCATCGGTTTATTAACGACAGGCACCATCGGCTTGGGCAAACTGCTGGTTAAAGGACGTAACCGCGTGCCGGAGCCGCCTGCCATAATTACCGCTTTCATCGAACGCACCTCTTTTTCAGTTGACTTCCCGACTATGCTTAACTTGAACTTTGACTTTGACTATCCCTTCGCTGGTGGCGTCGTGCCTTTGGCGACGGTCACTGGTTCTTTTGGATGCGATGCCACCACGTCTTGACCGAGTTGAGTCGAGTCGCTCAAGACTCTGTCATAAACCTCTTCTGTACGCTGGGCGATGATTTTCCAATTGTATATATGTTTCACCTTGTCGACAGCATCTTTAGCCAGGCGTTTGCCAAGCTCTGGATTGCGTAAAACTTCCAGCAAGCCCCAGGCGAGGCTGTTTGAATCGCCGGCGTAGGTCAAGATTCCGTTTACTCCGTGTTCGACGAAGTCGCGCAATCCACCAGCGTCGGATGTGACGACTGGCACGCCAGCAGCCATTCCTTCGAGAGCTACGATGCCAAAAGGCTCATATAAACTGGGGATGCAGATGACGTCGGCGATTTTATAAAGCTCTTTCAAACTTTGATCGGAGACGTAACCCAGGAAGCGAACGCGGTGCGAAATACCCATTTGGTCTGCCTGACGGCGCATTTCATCGAGATAATAGCCCGTGCCCACAACCAGAAATTGAGCGCCAGGACAGGCACTAAGCACTGCTGGAGCGGAGTCAAGCATGACCTGTACGCCTTTTTCTCGAACTAAACGACCCACGTATAAAACTATTTGTTCCCCGGCTGCGGCAAAATTACCGCGGATACTAGAGGGATCGAATTTGAAATCAAATTCAGTGGGATCGGTGCCATTTGGAATAATCGCCAGTTTGTTCGCTGGCAATTTGAATGAGCTTTGCAATTCAGCGTGCATCGAATGGCTGTTGACTATGACTTCCCATGATTCGAATGTGAGGCGCCACTCCATTTGATGAATGTATCTTTGTAAGTCAGTATGGATGCCATGCATGCGACCAGCTTCGGTGGCGTGGATGGTGGCAACGACAGGAATGCCAAAACCAGATTTAAGAACCCAGGCAGCATCCGTAACCATCCAGTCATGGGCGTGGACGATATCAAAAGGGGTTTTGCGATGGATTTCGATGGCATACTGCAAAAGACCAAAATTAAAACGACTGACCCATGTCAAAAAGTCGGGCGTCATGTCAGTTTGCGTCTTGACTCGGTGCACATGCACCAGCCCATCCATACTGTGTTCTGGTTCGCCAGGATGATCGGCGGTGACGACATGCACTTCCCAGCCACTGGCCGCAATTTCTTTTGATAAAGCAGAGACTACGCGCGCTAAACCACCGATGACACGAGGTGGGTATTCCCAGGAGAGCATTAACAACCGTTTCGACACATTTACCTCGCTTTGCAGCTTTCTTTTCTAGATTCCATTGATTCAGGTGATTCGGGGATGAATTATTGCTCGCTAGCAAGCGGTCGACTCATCAAAGTCATTATGGCGCCTTCAGGCGAAGTTTTGCCGCTTAATGCGGCCTGGACCTGTGTAGCTATGGGCAGGTCGATATTGAGACGTTGTGAAAGTTCACATATCGCTTTTGCGGTCGGCACTCCTTCGATAGCGGCGCCGATTTCAGCAAATATGTCTTCAAGCGCTTTGCCTTTGACGAATAAATTGCCGAGCCTGTAATTACGCGAGGCCGCGCCATCGCAGGTAGCAAGCAAATCGCCAATGCCTGCTAATCCAGCAAGAGTCAGGGGTTTTGCGCCCATGGCAACGGACAATCTGGTCATTTCAGCAAGGCCTCTAGTCAGCAGTGCCGCTTTAGCGTTTGCGCCTAGATTGAGTCCATCGGATGCTCCAGCCGCAATGGCTATTACGTTTTTGGTGGTTCCACCAAATTCGACGCCAATCATGTCTGCATTGGTATACAGGCGAAATTTGGAAATGCTCAGTTCTTTTTGAATAATCGACGCTGTGGCTTGATTTGAGCTGGCAATTACAGCTGCTGCCGGCAGCCCACGCAGAATTTCGCTTGCAAGATTCGGTCCCGACAGGCAACACACATCAATATCTGGAATGACATCGAGAATTACTTCAGACATTCGATACAAAGTGGATAATTCCAGCCCCTTAACGGCGCTGACAATGATCGGTTTAAATTTTTGCTCGAGCCCGCTGAGGATTTCTTGCACTTTCGTGGCGAGCTCTCTGACCGATTGCGATGTGCAGCAAAAAACGAGAATGCGTGCCCCTTCGACGACTGAAGCGAGATCGCTTGAGGCAAGCACGTTTTCGGGGATGTCGACTGTGATTGGTTTAGTGATCAAATGGTGGCTGTTGATGAACTCAGCCTTGTCGTCGTCGCGCGTGTATAGGTGAACGTTGCGCCCGGCGCTGGCGAAAGTGCGAGCAAGGGTCGCTCCCCAGCTTCCAGCTCCTAGAACGGCTAATTTAGCGACTTCTGTCATGCGGGCCTTGCTTTCAACTTGACTTCGATTGCTTTGAGGCAATCTTCTATAAGTAGACGATATCGATTCTATCTTCTTGTCAAGGCTGAATCAGATGGATTTCCAGATTGGCGTGAATGAATCTGGAAAGGTTTTGCGTGGGCGAAAAAGAAGAGCGCTTTTCGGCCTTGTAAAGAGCGCGCTTGAAAACAGAGGCATTAAGGATTCGATTAAATTCCATGGACCCTCTCCAGCACTTATTCTATTTTCTGATTATTGAGAAGACTCCGCTAACCAAAATATCAGTTTCAAAAGTGTGGGTAGTGGTGGCATGAAATGGATCTGTGGGTATTGATGATGTCAAATTGGATGAGGCTACGCGGTTCTATTTTGGCGCGCAATAGTTTCTGCCGGTAGCAAATACGAATATAGGAAAATGCACGAGAATGGGCACGCCAAGCTCTTCGCCGCATCTGACGGTGCTGCCACTCATGAAGGATTTACTTTGAATATTTGGTCAAGCATTCAAGCAGATAGGCACTCGTCATAGGCATTTTCGGTTCGGCTTTTGCTAAATGTTCCGCCACTTCTTCGTCGGTGTATTGTGGCTTGTTGTTCTTCAGAGCGTACGTTCTTCGAGTATCGTTGCGTTTTCTGAACTGTTTAACGAAAGCCTCTGGTAGTTCATCTAGCACGTGTCGAACAAATTCGTCGGGGTGCTGAGCTTCAATGTTGTATGGATCCAGTGCAGCAGGTTGGAAATCAGCGAGGTTAGTTGTGACAATCACGTCGACTCCGCGCGCTACAGCCGCCGCTAGAACATGCCTGTCTTTTGCTTGATTAGTCATCGAAGCAATCAGGTTTTCGTAGTCGGCTAAAGGAATGGTGGCATATGGATAGAGCGCTTTCATATCCGCTACCATCCGGTTCATGTTTTCCTTCGTTGCGCGGCCGTCCTCGATTAAATTGCCCGTACACTCAGCAAGAATGGCATCAGTCCAGTACAAAGTGAAGTGGCGCGTAGTAGCAGCTATCATCAACACGTCGCGAATCTCAAACGGAAAAAGAACGCAGGCGTCATAGATTACTGAAAACGCCAACCTTACTTATCCTTGCATTCTTTTGCGATCACTTTCATAGTTTGTGCGGGCAGCTCGTAGCCGCCAAATTCTTCAGTATGTTCTACCAGGCGTGCCATGGCTTCTTCGCGTTGTTTATCTTCTTGGTCAATGAATGCCATCAGGTCTGACAGTTTGATCCGCCTGTGCGTGGTGCCGTCAAGCTTAGTCGCTTTCAATTTTTCTTTTTTGATCAAATCGACGACGACTTGTCGCGAGTAGCCCATCATGTCGGCTGCTTCTTGAGTGGTGAGCCAGGCACTTCTGACAACAATAGTTACTGCATGTTTACTGTTAAGCGCTCGAGCTGCTGCAAGCAGCATCTTAACCAGAGGCTCCGGAAGTGGTAGTTTCGCGCCATTTGGGCACAAGAGAGAGAAGCCCGTTTCAGGCTGGTCTTGCATCGATTGAGCAATGCCCAGTATTGGGGCCGACTGCTCTTCTTTCGGTACAAATGTCATCGTTGCCGACATAGCTGTAACTCCTGTGAAACTATTTTGTATGTTAGCATAAATTCGTCTAAAACGCTAAATTCGACAAATTCGGTTAAATCGACCAAGCGATTTTTGCGCCTGAAATAATGACCTGCGCAACTTTTCGAGCATTTTAAGCCCGTACCTGTGCGCATGCAGGTATCTGGAATTTATTCAAAGGAATCAGGGAATCTCTTTAACAACCGCCTTCGTGACTGATAATTCCTAGCTAACCGTGGTCTGTCACATTGATCGCGTAAAGTGACAGCTATTATGGACGCATCTGGAAGAATTGTTTGCACCGCTGACGGTGGCGCCATGCTTAATGATTGCGGGCGATTGTTTCAGCTGGAAGTAAAGACGAATACAAGAACAAATGTACGGGAGTGGGCACGCCAAGCACTTCGCCGCGTCTGACAATGCTACCGCTCATGTTTTCCAGTTCCGAAGGTTTACCGTCCATCACATCGCGCTGCATTGAGGGAGTACCTTCCGCTGGAACTTTAGCCACCCAGGCCATTGTTTTTTCAACAATCGTTGGCGATAAATTGACGCCACTTTTTTGAGCGAGCATAAGCACCTCGTGCATTGCCGCTTCAAGCATCGCCCTGGTGCGCGGATTGTCTCTCACGTGACCATAAGAAACGCGCGTGACTGCGCCTACTCCGCCCACTGAAGCAATAAACAAAAACTTTTCCCAGAGGGCGACTTGAATGGAATCAGGATTCTCAACAACAATGTTTGCGTTCTCGAGCAACTGCGCTAAATCCTTTATCCGTGCGCTTTTCTCGTTGTTCCATTCACCAAGAACAATTTTTGGTTCAATGCCAATATGAACGATGTGTCCGGGCTTTTCGACATAGCTGATAATTTGGCATGAGCCGCCCAGAATGTTTTGCGCGGGCAGTTCGGAAATCAAGTCTTGATAGGCATCCACACCATTTTGCAATGGCAACACGACAAAATCTTGATTTGGCAGCGATTTAAGTGAGCGGGCGACATCTTTGACCTGCCAGGCTTTTACTCCCAGAATAACTAATTGGATACCGGTCAGGTCGCTGATATCGCTGACGGCGTTAACTTTGTCGAGTGTGAAACTGCCATTGATTGAGCTGCTCACCGTTAGTCCGTGCTCACGTAAAGCTTCTAACTGCTTGCCACGAGCGAGAAAAGTGACGTCATTGCCGGCTTGAGCAAGCACTGCGCCAAAATAACCGCCGACGCCGCCAGCTCCAATTACTAGAATTTTTTGTTTAGTCACGATGGACTCCCTTTGCTTTCCATATAATAAATCGGTTATCGGTTGATTTTGTATCGGGTTTCTCAAAAAGATGGAAATGGAAAAAATCGTCGTACCAGTGTGTGGCCATAATTTTGCAGTCTGGCGGCGCGCTGGGCAAGACGCCTGCGTCGTTTTTATTCATGGCACTGGTTTCCATGGCAGGCTGTGGGACTCGGTCATTGAGCATTTACCTGGCTATGACTGCATTGCCATTGATATGCGCGGACACGGTGCAAGTGATAAGCCAGAACCACCATATGAGTGGACTGATTTTGGTCTTGATGTAAAAGCAATTTTGCATGCTCTCGATATTACAGCTGACATTGGTGTCGGGCACTCTATGGGGGGACATTCTCTGGCGCTAGCAAGTGCGTTGGCGCCGCATCGATTTAAATCGTTGCTCCTAATAGATCCCATAATTTTTAAAGAAGAATTCTATGGTGCTCCAAAAACTGAGCCGCATGAAATTCTCAAACGTCGCAACAATTGGGTCAGTAAGGAGAAGATGTTCGACAGTTTCAAGGGTCGAAAGCCCTTTGCGACATGGCAGTCACAGGCGCTTAGAGATTATTGTGAATATGGTTTGGTGGCAGATGGTACCGGTGAAGGTTATATTCTTGCTTGCCCGCCTGATGTGGAAGCTTCGATTTATAATCACGCCGTCGCGTCCTCGGCTAACATTTATTCTGAATTGAAAAAAGTCGAAGTACCGGTTCATATTTTGCGGCCGTCAGTTCTTGGTGATCCCAAGAAACCAAATTTGGTGCAACCTGAATTATTGAAATATTTTGCGAATGGACGCGAAACATTGATGCCGGAGCAAACTCACTTCATTCCTATGGAAGTGCCCGAAAAAGTTGCGGAATTAATTCGCACCACAGTTACAGAACAGGAAAATAAATGAACATTTTGATTACCGGGGCAAATGGTAATATCGGCAAAAAATTGCAACAGCATTTTTCTAAGTCAGGCAGCGACTTTTCTATTACTTGTGTTGATAGAGCAGAACCAGAAAAAGGGGCTCAGTTCAGCAAAAATTATCATCAGCTAGATTTGAGTCACTGGTCAGACGATCTTATTCAATTGATGCAAGGTGTGGATGCGGTTATTCATCTAGCTGCTGATCCCAACGAAAATAAATCATGGGATGAATTGCTGGAATCAAATCTTGACGCCACCTTCAACCTATTTACGGCGGCAACTCTGGCTAAAGTGCCAAGAGTGGTGCTTGCGAGCTCGAACCACGTCATGGGTGGCTATCGCACAGAAAGAGGAGTAGGTAGATGGTTGACCACGAACCTACCGCCAAAACCTGGCACAAAACTGGTCAATGTTGATGGCACCATCACTGATAGCACCGCCTATGCGGCGATGAAGCTTGCAGCAGAGCGTATGGGCGCAACATACGTCATGGCCGCAAGAGCAACTTGTATAGCCATTCGTATTGGTTGGGTTGTTCCCATTGGGCAGAATCGGCCCCAAGATTTGCCAGAACAAGCAGACATTTGGTTCAAGCAGATGTGGTTATCTGATAGAGATTTAGGACAGCTTTTTGAAAAGTCTGTCACAGCAGATATGTCCCCTGCATTTTATCTCATCAATGGCACGTCTAATAATGAAGACATGGTATGGGATATTTTGTTTGCCGAAAAATTGCTCGGCTATGTACCCGTTGATGGATTGAAACGTGGAACTTAGTCGTGGCTATAGCCACAATCGCAGGGCATAGCTTGCGTCATAACATTTTCAGTAGTTTAAATTCCGTCGATTGCGGTCAACCGTATCTTGCAACTTCGTTCAGAATTTCTTCGCCATGATTTGAACTGTCGATAGCAATTAAGATCTTCATTTTCTTACACCCGCGCCAGTTTCAGTTTCACTAGCATCAAGTGCCCGAGGCAACTTTTGCCTGACTATTTCCACTGAGCATGGAGCGTTTTTGGCTACTTTTTCCGCTACGCTTCCTAGCAAGAATTTTTCAAAGCCTTTGCGCCCGTGTGAACCTACCAGAACCAAATCGGCATCCCAGGATTTTGCATAATCAATGATGATGTCTGCAGGATCACCTTGAATTGTTTTGCCAAAGACCCTGTCTTTAGTGAATACGGACTGCAGTTGATGAACCTTTTCGTCCATAAATGTTTGCATTTGCGTAAACTGAGCAGGATCGGGCTCCAGCAATGGGGTGATCATATAGCCGGGCGCAAAATCCATTGAAGATGCAATTGGCTGCAACACAGTCAGCAGAAGAACTTCGGTTTCACTATCCCAGTTCCGCGCCAGCAAAGCATCTAGGGCTGCCTCAGAGCAGGGTGATTCGTCGATAGCAACGATTATTTTCATGATAGTTACCTCCTTTTGCGTGAATCTTGAAAAGCGCTCGACTGAGCCTACACAGCAATCTTGTTGGAGGCAACAGTAGTGGCATTGAATTGCTTCAAGTTGCTATGGATGTCGGTCGATTCAGCTGCGTTTGTATCCAGAATCGATCTGGCGCGTTCAACGTCAGCTTGGGTGCCGTGGGCTATGACGAGAAATTTATCGACCTTCAAGGCAGTTTCGTACCTGAGGACACTATCTTTGGGAATGCCTACTCCAATCAGAGCAGAGCCCAGAGCAGACACACCGCCGAACACCACGGCTGTTTCCAATGCGCCAACTAACCAAAGAACAATGGGGCCGCCAATCATTACTGGACCCACGCCAGGAATGAAGAAAAAGGCCGAACCGAAAACCAATCCCCAGATCCATCCCCAGAAGGCGCCGGTCTTACCCCAGTTGGCCACTCTGTCGCCAAGGTTGTAGTAACCTACCACTTGCTCTTCGACGTGATAGCCCTTGCCGACAATGCTCAGCTGCTTCATATCAAAACCAGATTTTTGCAATTCTTTAATTGCAGCTTCTGCTTGATCGTGTCCACTGAAAACAGCGACAACGGAATTGTTGTTATCACTCATCATTTCCACCTTATTGTTTGTAATATTGTTTGTAATAAATTTGTTGGTCATAATTTGTTCGTTGACTTAGTTGGTTTAGACTGGTGTCACTTCCGCGTCAACAATGTCTTCTTCTGCAGGTTTTGCCTGCCTGGTTTCCGATTTTGAACGCTGAGCAGAACCCGGTTGGGGGTGCTCGTGTGAATCAGTGCTAGCGCCGGATTCTGCATTCTGAATATCTTGTTGAATCACTCCTAGCAGAGTGCGCAGGTCGGCTGTGCTTTGTTTGAGCACGTCGATACCCTGGCGACGCTCGATTTTTTGTCTGGTTTCGGCGATCAGTTGCTCGGCTCTCGAACGATTGGTCGCACGCACTTTTCCATCATTTTCAGCAAGCTGATGTTCGACAAGATAACAGGCTTGGTCCGCTTCATTTCTAGCATCTGCTTCTTCTTTGACTTTGCGGTCAGCCTCGGCATTTTCTGTTGATTCTTTGAGCAGTCTGGCAATATCCTCTTTCGATAAATTGGTGCTCGAAGAAATAGTTATCTTCTGTTCGACACCAGTTGCTTCATCTCTGGCGCCCACATGAACGATGCCATTTGCGTCAATGTCGAAGGATACTTCTATTTTCGCGGTTCCCCTTGGCGCTGCTTTAATTCCATCAAGCCTGAAGTTACCGATAGTTTTGTTGTCTCTAGCCATTGGTCTTTCGCCCTGAAATACTACGACATCAACTCCAGGTTGATTGTCTTCAGCAGTTGAGAAGGTTTGCGATTTATGGGTTGGAATAGTAGTGTTTCGTTCCACTAATTTGGTGAAGACACCGCCCATGGTTTCAATACCAAGAGACAACGGCGTAACATCCAGTAGGACAACATTGGCAACATCGCCGCCAATAATGCCAGCTTGTATTGCCGCTCCAACTGCGACAACTTCATCTGGATTGACGCTTTGATTAGGCTCTTTGCCACCGGTCAAAGTCTTGACTAGACTTTGTACAGCTGGAATTCTAGTTGAGCCACCAACCAGAACAACTTCGTCTATCTGTCCTCGATCTAAGCCTGCATCCTTCAGTGCCTGTTCGACAGGCTTGCGACAACGCTCAATTAGATGATGTGTCAATTCATTGAATTTCGCCCGAGTGACTTTCATCTCGAAATGCTTTGGCCCCGACGCTGTGGCAGTGATGAAAGGCAATGAAATTGTTGTTTCAGGCAATGAAGATAGTTCTATTTTGGCTCGCTCGGCTGCCTCAGAAAGACGCTGCAAGGCTTGAGGATCTTTGCGTAAATCGACGCCATCTTGTTTGTTGTATTCATCGGCAAGATAATTGACCAGGCTGTGGTCGAAGTCGTCTCCGCCTAAATGAGTGTCGCCCGACGTCGCTTTGACTTCGAACAGTCCCTCGCCTACCTCTAGAATTGAAACGTCGAATGTGCCACCACCAAGATCAAAAACCATAACCATCTCGTCTTTTTTCTTGTCGATACCGTAAGCCAGAGCGGCTGCAGTCGGTTCATTGATGATTCTCAAAACATCAAGACCAGCTATCGTGCCAGCGTTCTTAGTCGACTGCCGCTGAGCATCATTAAAATAAGCGGGTACGGTTATGACTGCACTTGTGACTTTTTCGCCTAGGTATTTTTCAGCATCTTCTTTGAGTTTGCGCAGAACCATCGCTGAAATTTCTTCGGGCGTATAGTCTTTCTTATCTATAGTGACCATACAGCCACCATCTTCTCCAGCTTTAATTCTATAAGGGACCATAGTCCTTTCTTTGTCGACTTCGTCGAATCTTCGACCGATGAACCTTTTAATAGAAGCGACTGTATTCAAAGGATTCAAAACAGCTTGTCTGCGAGCTAGTTGTCCTACAAGCCGATCACCAGCTTTTGAAATCGCAACGACAGAGGGAGTGGTGCGGTTTCCATCGCTATTCGCGATAACAACTGGACTTCCGCCTTCCATAACAGCGACAACCGAATTTGTTGTGCCTAAATCTATACCAACTGACTTTCCCATGATTTTTTTGCTCCAAATCTGTATCGAAGGGTAGCAAGCCCGAAGGTCGCTTGCTATTGCTTCTGTTGATCTCAGATTAGATGACTGAAGTTTCTAATTCATCATCCGTTGGCCTGATATATTCGATTCAATATTTGAGCGGACTCTTAAAGTCGACAAAAAATACAATCTCGCGCCACCACATGCAGTAGCGCGCGAAAAAATTCTATCAATAATCCGAAGGACTCAATAAAAGATCACTCTTGAAAAAGTGCTTTTGTCTAGTCTCAATTCGCAAATTCAACTTTCTTACATCATAGCCCATATGTGAGATTCAAAACATATGATTACGGGGAGTTCAAGCGGCAACCTCTCTAGAGGCCGCGTGAGGCGAGCGCTACGGATATTTAGTTTTATTTGAAATATGAAGTTTCAAGCCAAACCAATGACATAGTCAGCAATGGAAAATCGATTCCGGCTCGTAAAGGGAATTGGAACGCGATCCTGATTTTAGTGTCTAAAACGAAACTTCAATTGTTTCGATAAGATGCCCTGAGATTCGTCATTTCATCTCATCAATGGCATGTCTAATAATGATGATATGGTCTGGGATATTTATCGACCGAGAAGTCGCTTGATCGGTTATATGCCCGTCGATACCTTGAAACACGGAACTTAATCGTTTGCGATCAGTCTGAGTCTTGTACCGCCCACGATACTGCTACAGATTATTGAAAAGAGGTTCGGTACATGATTATTCTCTGGCTCCCCAGCATTTTGCTAAGCGTTGGCTTGAGTATTGGCTTGACTGTGCTCTTGAACCTGCTGCTCAACAGAAAGTAGAAATAACAAACTAACTGAGGAATTAAACGATGCCGAAGACTGAAGAACAATTGAATTCACTGCTGCAAGGTGAATTGTCTGCTGTGGAAACCTACAATATGGCTCTAGAGAAAATCACAGAACCAGCTGTTAATGCTGTTCTTTTGAAAAACCGTGATTGCCACTCTGACCGCGCCACGAAACTCGAAAGCATGGTCAGTGCAGCTGGTGGCACCCCAGCTAAAAGTTCAGGCGCTTGGGGAGCTTTTGCTAAATTGGTCGAAGCCGGCGCCACCGTACTTGGTACCAGTCCAGCGCTTGGTAGTCTTAAAGAAGGCGAAGACCAGGGACTCGATTCTTATAAAGCCGCTTTGAAAAATTTAGACGACGTCAATTTAAAAGTTGTTGAATCAGACTTTTTGCCCGCGCAAGAAAGAACAAGAGACGCATTGATGGCTTTGCTCGAAAATATGGCTGCATCAAGCAAAAAATAGAATTGCAACAAGCAAAAAGACAGAGGCGCCTGTCATTAAAGTGATGGGCGCCTCTGACTTCTATTCGAAATCTTGCGACGTCTGCAATTGCTGATCGAGTTGGAATCTTTCCATGGCTAATTTTATTAGTCGGTCGACCAATTCCCTATACGGAATGCCGGTAGCTTCCCAGAGCTTGGGATACATGCTGATTTTGGTAAAACCAGGAATGGTGTTGATTTCGTTGACGAAAATTTTGTTGTCCTTGGTCAAGAACATGTCGACTCGAGCCATTCCTTCGCAGCACAAAGTTTGAAAAGTATCCACAGCGGTTTTTTGCAATTTGGTGACGATGTCTAGGGGCAAGTCTGCGGGAATTTTTAAAACGGCGCCTTTTTCATCCAGGTATTTTGCCTCATATGAATAGAATTCATGCTGCGGCACGATTTCTCCAGGTACTGAAGCAATTGGATAATCATTGCCGAGAACTGAACACTCTACTTCGCGGCCATCAATAAACTCTTCGATGAGGATTTTGTGGTCAAAGAGAAAAGCATGTTCGATTGCTTCGCGATACTCTTTTTGAGTTTTGACTTTGCGTACACCAACTGAGGAGCCAAGGTTTGCTGGTTTGACGAAAAGTGGCAAGCCGAGCTGCGCAACAACAGAGTCGTAACCGATGTTTCTAACGGTCGTACGATTGAGCACAATAAATTTGGCGATTGGTAAGCCGGCATCGCGCAGCAAACGCTTCATTACGTCTTTGTCCATGCCCACAGCCGATCCAAGCACACCAGCGCCTACAAACGGCACATTTGCTAATTTGAGCAAGCCCTGAACAGTGCCGTCTTCGCCGTAGGTGCCATGCAAGACGGGGAAAACAACGTCGATTTGACTGGCTTCTTCAGAGCCGTTCAAACGCATCAAATTTTCGCTTTTCTTACCCGGAATCAGCGCAACCGAGGTACTGGAGCCGTTTGTGTCGAGTTTGATTAGTTTTGGATTATTAGTTTCCAGCAAGAATTTAGAGGAGTCGTTAAGAAACCACTGCCCTTGCTTATTAATGCCGATGAGAACAACATCATATTTTTGGGGATCGAGTGCTTCGATCACGCTCAAAGCCGATTGCAGTGAAACCTCGTGTTCTGCTGATTTACCGCCAAACAAGACGCCGACTTTGATCTTCTTGTTCATGCGATTCCAACAGCTCCTGTGATTATCACGAGTTCTCCGGGTTCGAGTTTACAATGATGTATGTCAACGTTGGGCAAATTTCCGGTTAAGAGCTCGTCTATAGGAAGCGAATGCGCCAGATAGGCAGTCATGTTAATCTTGCAAGCGTCAGAAACCTTAAGATACCCAATCAGCAAATGAAAATCAGCAAATTACTCTCTACAACAACTTTCTTGGCGGGTTTGCTCTGCTTGACTGCCTGTAGTCAGTCTGAAACAGCAGGCATTCCAACCGACAAACCAGTTGTGGCCGAACAGACAAACTGGCAAGAGCTGACAAACACTGCTGATGCGGCGGCGAAGAAGGGCGACAAAGCTGCCGCCGAGCGTTATTACAAAGAAGCAATGCAAGCTGCCTTGCAACTGGGTGCTGATAATCCTTCTCAAGCAGAGAGCATGGCTAATTTAGCTAATTTCTATTATGTTCAGGGCGATGGCGCTCAAGCCAATGATTTGTATAAGCAGGCTCTGGCAATTCACGAGAAAGCGAACGGTCTAGAGCACGTAGATTTGATCAAAGATCTTGTTGGGCTGGCGCGCGTGTGCCAGAGCGAGAAAAAGGATGCTGAAGCGAAAACATATTACGAACGTGCAGCTGCGATTGCCGATAAAGCAAAACAACCTTTACCAGCCGATGTTGAAGCTGATATGGCTAAGTTGAAAACGCAGACAAAGTAACTGCGATTTCGCTTTCGATTTAGAAACGGCCAAGATACTTTTGTACAAGGACATAATAGGAGTAGCCAGGTCGGATAAGACGGCCTCTTACACCAAATACCGGCGGTACATAGATCTGAGTGAAAGTGTTGCTGTACGTGGGCGGAACGGCTGCTGTCGCGGTTTTGGTGCCAAGGACAGTAATCGGTCGGACCACTTTGGTTACAGGTGTTAGTGGTGTCACTTGCAGTGTCGTTTGAGGTTGCTGGGAAATTGGATGAAAAGGCGTTGTGTGGTGATGGTGAGTGGCGCAGCTTAGGGCAACTGGTACCGCAATTGATGTTGCTAAAAGCGTAAGCGTCGTGGCGACAATGAGGATTCTCTTGTTTCTGCTGCTTTTCGTGATACCGGCTGCTATGGTGTGACAGGTGGGAACGAGAGTTAAGCGATTGAGTTCGGCGGTGAAGCCAGAAGGGTTTTTGACGTCAGTATTTGGTGGCACTGGCATTGAGAAATTAAAGGCGCGAGCGGAGTGGATAGCAGCCACGTCACTCATTTTGATTGCAGTCGCTCCGCTTGCGATCTTTAAAGTGAGCTGAATCGGATCGGCTGATTGAATAATTCCACTGAGACTTTGACCATCAGTCAGTGTTACTGTATCGTCGCATTTGACACGGGTAAGTCGATCGAACCTGGTGCCACCACTAAAATAAGCGATGCCACTGACTGTTTTGTTGTCGCCGACATTTTCAATTTTTGATTTGAGTATTTCGCCTTTAAACAAATCTGGTTTGTTGGGATCTGGCGCTTTACCCTTTTTGAATTTTGGATCATGCTCTTGATTTTGTTGAATTTTGATTTCGTTGCCGTTCAAAATTGCGAGACAGTCAGCTGCGAGCAGTGCGCCCACTTTATTGACGGGAAGTTGACCCTGCATGGTTGCAGTCGCGTGATCGCTTGGTGGCGAGTAGCTAATCGGACTTGCTTGAGCTGACAGTTGCAAATTGAACTGCAAGAAAAGAATAGTCGACAACAATAGAACGCTGCGTTTCAAATTTCTTCCTCGATACGACGTACTTTCACTTCAATGAAAAACTTGCCGATAGTGCATTCAACTGAATTTGATGATTGTAGAGGATGGGTGGAAAACTCGCGCGCTTGTCATCACTAATCCAATAATAGTGATGTCTTTAGACTACAGTCGAAAGAATAAGCTGAAGCGCCATCAGCTCTTCGTCGAGATAAAGATTTCCTAGCTTTAAAGCCGCAATTTCGGTGCCATATGTTTTAAAACCCAGCGATAGATAGAGACTATGAGCAGCGTCGTTGGTGGTGACAACCGTTAGTACTAATTGTTCGTAACTGGAAAGCGAAACCGCGTGTGCAATGAGCGCGCGCATTAGAGCGCGGCCAATGCCTTTGCCGCGACCATCGGCAGCCACATACATGCCCCAGATCGTCCCTTTGTGTCTGAGTTTCAGACCATTTCTGCGATAAAGGCCAACCATGCCTACAAGGTGCGGCGCGAAGGCACCCATGACAAAAGAATCTTCAGAGGGGTTTAACTGATTGACAACATCCGCTAATGGTGTGTTGACCGATTCTTCAAATGTTGCACCAAAGGATTCAGGCTCGTTTTTTAGGGCTTCAAGACGCAAAGTCCAGTATGTGTCGACGTCTGCTTCGGATAAAAGGCGAACTACAGTTTCAGTCATTTCGTTTGATTGACCCCTTGATCTTCTCTGAACATTCGGCAAAGAAGTTCAGTGCCGATGGCACTAGTCATCAACCTTTCTTTGGTGTCACTTAGAAGTAGTTGCGTCCAGTCGACAAAGCCACCATCGGCAAGATTGAACAGTTCGCCTTGAGAGTTCTTCAACTTGATGTGAAAACAAGGACCTGCGTAATATCCAAGTCCTGTCAGGCGGTGCAAATTGAAACTAAACCCAACATGAGAGTAACGAGAGCTTAATTGCGAGCAGACAACCTGGTTGAGTATCTGCAACTGTTTAATCATGTGTTCAGGCAAATCAAATGACAATAAGTCTGTCGAGGGCTCGTTAATTGTTTTTGGCCAGGACACTGCGTGCTTCGACAAGATCTGCTGGGAAGTGTTTGAGTCTCTGGCTCGAACAGTAGAGCGGATCTCTTCTTTGTCTATGGCAAACTTTGAGCAAAGATAGCCAACGACGCGCGTGTCGCTGATTTCCACAGTGATATCTGCAAAAGAGAAATTTCCAGATGTGCTCAAGGCATTGAGAAAGTCTAGATAGAAAACTATGTGCTCATTTAAAGCCGAACTCTCAAATTCAAACGAGCCTGTGTCACGACCTGCGTTGACGAGACTGAATAATTTAAAATGAGCCGTGAAAGCTGGATTAGCAGGTATTGGAAGCCTGATTACCCGCTGGCTTGTACATAATCGAGTGGTGTCCTTTCGGTCTGCTGAATTTTTGCGCAGTTTGGCACTCTCCAACGCCATCCCTATGGTCGGGTCTGACGCGCATTCGAAAGGTTTAATTGTGCTTAGAACGTTGCTTTGTTCCAGACTAGAAAGCTTTGCGACACTGCCTAATGGACAAAGGGGAGCCAGTTCGATCGCCTTGTAATTGGCTGCAATCTCATAGGCGACGCTTTCAACTTTATTCAGTAACCGGGCATCGATATCACAGGGTTTTGTCACGGGGCTAAAAATGGAGAGATGACCAGGGTCTACTTTTTTCACGCGGCGTTTTAATGTCGCAAGCAAAAGCGAATATAAGTCCGAACCGGAAAGATTGTCTGCTAGCAGCGTCACGAGATCCGGTACATTCAATTCTTTTTCAATGCGCTTTGCAATTTGTTCGCTCATGGGGCTTGCCGCACCTTCAGAAATTTCACATTAGGATGTATCCGGCTTAAAATACGCCTAAAATACGTTTGAGTGCAGTTAGCATAACAATGACCCTGGTTTTTCGATCGGACAGATTCAATTAGGTAGAGATAATGCATTTTCGTCGTGAACTCAGTCCCGTTTTTCTGGCGCTTTTGCTGCTTGCAAATACATTTTTTAGTCTAAGTGCCTGGGCTGCCGGTCCATTGAGCGCAGTCGGCGCGCAAATCGGTCAATCCAATAATGCAAAAGGTGCCTTCGTCACCTTGCGCGAAGCTGTGAAAAAAGGTGAGGTTGCTTTTTCTATCCACGGCGATGGTGTGACGACCAGTTCAGTGCAGCTCACTATCAACAACAAAACGGGCAATCCGTTGCGATTGGTTGTACCTGTAAACGAGAGCTTTCGTTCGAATTCTGGCAACGTTCAAACAATGATGGTCACAAAAGACACCATTGTTTCGGTGGGCGCAAATGCCCAGATACAGGTAGCCTTAGACACGATTTGCGCATCGTTGAAAACGATGAAGCCACCGCCAGCTGACGGCGTTTCTTTTGTTATTGGTGATTATCCTGATAAAGGGACGTGGTTGAAACTATCTAAAATAATGGCTGCAGCAGCCGATCTCGACAAAAGCGGTGGCTTCGATAGCATTGCGCTGGATAAGAAAAGACGGCAACATACCATTGCGCAGTATGCAGTCTGGATGACTTTGGGTCGACAAAGTGGAGGACCAAACGATCAGCTGACCAAAGAATCGATTCAGTCTGATTTCCTCAAGGAATTATCTGAGCAAGTAAAGAATAATCCGCGCATTCGCCAGGATCTCGAAGAACATCATCAACTGGGTGCAGGCGGCGATATCGTTCTTGATAAAAAGCAGAAGGCAGGTCTGGATGCTCGGGTAGAAGCGATTTTTAATGCCACTGACTTAACCTGCAGACGCAGTGAAGAGGCGAACCTTCCAGGTATTTGTGGTTTGCCTGATGACTCGAACTGGAGCAACTTAAACCAAGTAGGCTTGCGAGCTTTCGGCAAAGGCGATTATGTCGAAGCACAAGAATTATTAGAAGCAGCAGAAACTGAGGCTGAAAAATTCCCAGGCAAAGATGCGCGACTGGCAAACAGTTTGAACAATCTTGGCCGTTGTCTTCTGGAAGAAGGTTTGACGGCTGATGCCGAGCCGAAACTGAAGCGGGCGCTGGTACTTTTTACTGCTATAAATGGTGACGACTCGGTTGAAGGTGCAGATGTTCTAGAGAATTTAGCGACTCTTTTTAGTGTGAAAAACGACCTTGCTACTGCCGAACAAAATTTCAAACAAGCGCTTGCTATTCGTCAGAAGAAACTTGGCGCCGACCATATAGAAGTTGCCGATACTTTGAACGAACTTGGTGGTGTGTTCATCGGTGAAAAGAAATTTGATGAAGCTGAATCAGTACTGAAAAATGCACTGGCCATAAGATATAAGGCAAAAGGTGGTGACTCGCCTGAAGTGGCTGCAGTCAATACTAATCTGGCTAGTCTTTATTGTCAGACCGGAAAATATGCTCAAGCTGAAAAATTATCTATGCGCGCTTTGAGCATAGACCAAAAGGCATTGGGCGCAGATAATCCGTTTCTTGCCACCATACTCGATGTCTTGTCTCAAGCGTATAAAGCCCAACACAAAGATGCCGAAGCACAAACCTGCATCACTACGGCAACGGCTATGCGAAAGAAAGTCCTCGGTGACAACACATCGCTAATAGCTTCGTTGCCTGCTAATTACGAAGCACAGACTCGTTTGTTGAGTTTCGTCAGCGACAAAGACCGCATGGAAGCCAGTGTCAAAGAAATTCAAGGCAGCACTGATCCTAAACTTTTAAAAGCAGTTGAAGTCGACCAAAAAGCGAAAGCCAATCGCGCTGTTCAGGACAAATGGGCTCTTGTTGTTGGTATCAGCAAATATCAGGACTCCAGTATCAATCTTAAGTATGCTGCTAAAGACGCAAAAGATTTTTATGACTATCTGGTCAATGAAGCACATTTTCAACCAGACCATATTCGTCTGTTGCTTGATGAGAAAGCTACACGAGTAAATATTCTCAGTTCTCTGGGTGATAAGTTTTTGCCACACGCAGCTGGTCCTAATGACCTTGTGGTGTTCTATTTCTCTGGGCATGGTAGCCCCTCTGCTGCTGATTCGGCAGGAGCCAATTATTTGATTGCTCACGACACTGATAAAAACAGTTTGTTCGCCACGGGCATAAAAGTTCAAGAATTCACCGACATGATTAAACAGCGAGTGCATTCTGATCGCATGATCTTAGCGATGGACGCCTGCCACAGTGGTGCAGCTGAACCTGGTGCGAAAGGCATTTTTAGAGTGAATAATTTTAGTGTTGATGAAATCGCTCAGGGTTCAGGTCAATATGTTGTTTGCTCCAGCCAGCCAAGCCAGGTTTCATGGGAGTCTAAAAAGTATCCAAACGGCGTTTTTACACATTGTTTGCTTGAAGGCTTACGTAAGGATGGCGACAAAACCAAACTTGGTGATGCTTGCACATACATGCAAGACAAAGTTCAGCGCGAAGTGCTCAACGACAGAGGGGAAATGCAGACACCAGTAGTCGGCGCTCATTGGGAAGGAGAAGGCGTTATGCTTGCTGTGAAACCGGCCAAGCCTGGACCGGGATTAGCCGATGATGAATTCACGGTCAAAGCACCAGTTGTTAAACCGATAGCGAATGTGGCGTCGAAGGGCATCGTGGTGCCTGCTAAGAGCGCTGTGAAGAAGTCTGTGCCAGCAGCAGCTACTGCTAAGTCTCCTGTCAAAAAGCCTTAAACTTGAGATAGCACTTTAAGAAAGCTCACAATAGTTGCTGACTTCTTCCGGAAAAACTTTCTTGTATCAGTGGTAGACGCTCATTGGGAAGCAAAGCGCCCGTCATGCTTGATGTGAACCGGCGAGCCGTTGGCACGACTTGCGGAAGACCAATTTGCCGTGAAACAGTCTGCGGTTGAAACATCCGCCGTAAAACGTCTACTGTAAAACGGAAACAAATGTGAAGGTAGAGGTTATTCTCGTGTACTTCTGAGTTCCATACAGTTCCATTTTGTCGCCCGAAATTCAGATATAAGCTACCTACTAAAAACAGATTCTAATCTGCAAATACGAGGTAAATAATTCTTCTTCTTCTTCTTCTTCTTCTTCCGGAAGAACTTTCTCGTATCGGAGGTCGGCGTTCTTGGGGAAGTAAAGCGCGTCATGCTTGCTTTGAATCGGCCAGTCATAGGCACGACTTGCGGAAGACGAATTCTCGTTTGAAATGTCTGCCGTAAAACGTATGCCGTTCACCCGAGAACACATGTGACGGCAGAGGCTGTTCTGGTGCAGTTTTGAGTTCCATACAGTCCCTTCTGCCGGATCGCACCTGAGTGCCAAAACGGAATTCTTGAAGTCGCCGAATTTCTGGGTGCTTGGAGGCATTTGCTTTGCCAGAGTTTTATGGAAGAAGCGAAAGGCCCATCTCGAAATTGAGACTGAGGCGTTTGCACTAGACCGTTTGCAAATCGCTGTCTGCGATCCAGTTGCCGTGAAAGCCATAGGGGACGCGCACCGGCAAATGAATGACGGCCACAGGGTCACATTGGAATTTCTGCGCATCGAGAATGATGACGTCGGTGTTGTTTGTGTTTTCGTCAAAGACATACGACATTAGCCAACCATCGTCTTCGGTATTCGCATTATTGCGTGGCACGAAAACTGGTTCCATCGCTGAGCGACCTTTGCCGAGGTCACGGACGATCGTGGTCCCTTTCGATAAATCGTGTTTATACAAAGGTCCGAATTTCACGTCTTTGGTGAGGCAAGCGGTATAGCCAAAGTTATATTCTTGCCCGAACAAACGCTCATTTATTCTTGGAAATTCTACAGAGTAGTCGCTGAGTTGAGTTTCAACAAGCTTTCCATCAGTGAGATTAATCGTCCAGCGTACGAGGGTATTTTGTTTTGGCTCTCGCTTTAAAATTTCCGAGTCGAAATTCATAGAATTTTTGACGACATCAAGGATAATTCTGTCGGTCGTTTCGTAGGCATTCATGACGTGATAAACGCCGCATGATGGTGCTTCGATCCAGATAACTTTTCCGGCATCTTCGATTTTTCTAGGAATGAAGCCTATTCGTGGCTGCTGTTTGCGATTCCAGACATAAGGAAATTTGCCGGAAATTGCCGTCGTCATGCTGAAAGTGACTGGCAGATCAAGGAGAATGGCGAATGATTTTGTAAAAGCCATGTCATGGATCATTGGCTGGTGAGGAACAGCGATTTGTGCAGCTGTGCGCGATCTGCCCTCTTTGTCTATAACAAGATAGTCGACTGTCTTTTTGTCGAAAGCGTAGGCAATTGCGTGGATTTCACCAGTTGCATGATCCTTGTGAGGATGAGCCGTGAATCCGTGTTTGAGAGTACCTTTGAAATCGCTGTATGCAACACTCTGCAAGTCGGCATCGAGCTTGATTGGTAAACTACCAGCTTCAACGAGGGCAAATAATTCGCCGCCGATGCTTAGCACATTGGTGTTGACATTGCCGCCGTGCGTTTTTCTTGGCGTGGGCAGGGCTTTTTTATGAAGCGCTGCGGTGACGTTTTCGCTGAGCACATAGTTGTTTTTGTACCACTGCGCTTTTCCATCTTTTAAGCGCAAGCCGTGCACCATTCCCGAACCCATAAACCAGTGATAAGACTTTGGATTTGGCGCTTTAAGCGGATTTGGACCGATGCGGAGAAAGCGTCCTTCCAGTTCTAGGGGTATTTGTCCGCTCACCGATAATTCAGTGATTAGTTGTTCTGATTGAACCGGTGCAAAGTTCAGGTTGAGAAAAGGGTTAGTACTCGTTTTTTCAGATCTTGTGGCTGTAGTTGGCATAAATCACCATAGCGGATAGCACTTATATAAGACTACTCCTATATGCTGGAATTGCAATAGTGGAAGCACCCTATATTAAGATTTGCCCTTTTTAGATGAGTTTGATTTTGCTTCGTGTTTTTTGATTGTCGCAATAGATTGGTCCAGCCAATCTATATATGCTTGTTTCGAGTGCAGACCTAATTCGAGTGTCAGTCGACCGTGCAGCGTTTCTCTGTCAGCGCATTTTGCAAGCGATGGTACGTCGAGGGAGCGCAGCGTGGCAAGATGTTCTTCGTGCTTTACTTTCGCCGCCTCTAAAACCTTGATCATCGCAGCTGGCTCGACGCAATCACCAAAGAAAAGCTGGACCAGTAAAGGGTCTCTGTAAGCCAGAGGCTCGTGCTCATCACTGACCCAACGCTTCAGCTCTTGTTTTCCTTTTTTAGTGATTGAATAGACCTTGCGATTGGGGCGGTCGGTCTGGACTTCAATTGCTGCTGTGGCAAATTCCTGGTCGACAAGTTTGTCGAGCGTTTTGTAGATTTGCGTTTGGTCTGCTGGCCAAAAATAAGCCACGCTTTGATCGAATTGTTCGTTTTTCAGCGCATAGCCGGTTTGTGGATGGCGATGGAGAAAACCTAGTATGGCGTGCATTAGCGACATTTTGTCTCCGATAAAAAACGACTGCGCAGAGCAAACGGGATGGAGAGCATAGAATATCTTACTGGCTTTGGGATAGTCTATATTTCGCAGTTCCTAGAATGGCTCGAAGTTTCCTATCACAAGTCTGTCACCGAAGCCGATTAACATGATCTCGTGGCCAGTATCATAGTCGAGGATGAATACTAAGATGGATTTTGAATTAGACAAGAAAATCAGCCGTCGTATTTTTTTGACAGCTGGAAGTCTTGCTGGTTTGTTGTTTTCTCCCTGGCAATTTGAAAATGCTAGCGCAACTTCGTCGAAGGAAATTACATTTGTCGACGAAGATGGTTATGAGGCCTGGCTTCGCTATGCTGTGCTTCTACCGCCGGAGAGAGAATCGCTTTCAAGGCTGAGCGGTTTGATTGTTGATTCAAATGACAATATCGCTGAAACTACAAAGATAATCCACGAGGAATTGAGTCGTGGCTTATCTAAATTAGCTGATGTCAAATTTGGCACAAGCAAGAATTTAGAGCCTAGTTCAATTGTGGTCATCAGTGGCAGAACGTCTCAGAATGCTCATTTGTTGACAGAAAAAGAGTTTGATGACCTGGGTTCTGAGGGATATTTTATTGAGTCAAAACAGATTAAAGATGGGCTGTTGACGGTGATCGCAGGTGCTGATGAATTTGCAGCTTTGCGCGGCACATATGCATTTTTGCGACGGTTGCAGAAGGCAGATGCAGTGCATAATGTTTTGGAAGTGCCGACTAATCCTCTGCGCATAATCGCTCACTGGGATAATGCAGATAGTGGTGTGGAACGAGGTTATGCAGGCAAATCATTGTGGAAATGGGACGAGTTGCCAGATACAGTCGATCCTCGATTAGCTGATTACGCGCGTTTAAATGCGTCAATCGGCATCAATGGAATCGTCATCAATAATGTCAATGCTTCGCCGTCTGTTCTTAGTCGCGAGAGCATTTTGAAGACGGCAGCTTTAGCCAAAGTTTTTCGTCCTTATGGTATCAAAGTCTATTGTTCAATCAATTTTGCATCGCCTTGCAAATTAGATAATTTGCTTTCGGCTGATCCGCTCGATCAAAAAGTAATTGAGTGGTGGCAGAAAAAAGCGAAGGAGATTTATGAGACGATTCCCGATTTTGGTGGCTTCTTAGTTAAAGCAAATAGCGAGGGAGTGCCTGGTCCGCAAGACTATGGACGCACGCATGCAGACGGCGCAAACATGTTGGCTGCAGCATTGAAGCCGCATGGTGGCATCGTTATGTGGCGAACGTTCGTCTACACCATGGGTAATCAGGATCCAGATCGTGTGAAACGTTCGTATCTGGAATTCAAACCACTCGATGGCAAGTTTGAAGACAATGTCTTGATCCAAATCAAAACCGGACCATTAGATTTTCAACCCAGAGAGCCTTTTCATCCGCTTTTTGGAGCATTACCTAAATCGCGTAAATTGGCAGAACTGCAAATCACTCAAGAGTACATGGGGCAGTCGACGCACCTGGTTTATCTTGCTAGTTTGTGGGAGGAAGTGCTGAGGTCGAATACATTTGGCAATGGCGATCAATCTATGGTGGCACAAATAATCGAGGCAACTCCTCAAGCTGGTGCTGGGGGCTTGGCTGGCGGCGCCAATACTGGCAGCGACCGCAACTGGTGTGGGCACCACTTCGCTCAGGCAAATTGGTACGCTTTTGGAAGGCTCGCCTGGAATTCCAATTTGACGGCATCAGATATCGCAACCGAATGGATCAAGCAAACGTGGTCGAGAAAGCCCGAAGTTGTCGAAAAGATCCGCGACATTATGTTGAAATCATATGAAGCTTACGTTAGTTACACGATGCCGCTGGGACTTCATCACATGGTTGGTGGCGATCATTACGCGCCGTTGCCAGAAGGTGAAGGTGACCCGCGCGGTATTTTTCATCATGCGGATGCCTATGGCATCGGTTATGACCGTACTCGCAAGGGTAGTGATGCCGTCGATCAATATAATCCGCCACTCAACGATCAATTCAATGATCCTAAGACTTGTTCGGAAAAATTCTTGCTCTGGTTTCATCATCTGCCCTGGGATTATAAAATGCCGTCGGGTAGAATATTGTGGGAAGAGCTTTGCTTCAAATACGATAGCGGCATAAAAACCGCGAGAGCGATGGAAAAAAGCTGGGATGAATTGAAGCTAGAAATCGATGCCCAACGACACGCAGAAGTCGCTGCCAAGCTTGCGAAACAGGCTGCAGATGCCAAGGCATGGTCGACTCACTGCCTTACCTATTTCGGCCAATACAGCAAGATGCAGCGAGTGCGATTCTAAAGTGGTGGCATCACAAGGCTACGTCAGCGATTTTTTCAAGTCTGGGCAACGTGTGTGTGTGCTTGCTTGGGAAGAAGGTCAGAGATAAGGCTGCTGGGGGCAACCTTTTTGAGCATTGCTTTGTAATCGGCAATACCTTTTAGAACTTGAAGACGATCCAAAGATTGTTGAAGAAATAAGGACCGCAGTCGATGAATGTCTTGCAGTTTCTAAAGGTTCTTCAAGTTGATTGGGCCGGTCGCAGTGACACCTTCTCTCAAATCTACACTTTGTCAAACAAACTCTCTAAGGGAATTTGCTAAGATGTGTCTATGAATTGGAAAGATATCAACTGGCAAACCCTCGAAGAGCTTCGCGCACCATTTCTTGAAGGCAATAAGACCAAAGATTACTGGCGCAGTGTTAGTGACTTAGAGCATTATGATTTGACATTTGCACAGCGCATCGGCTGGAAGTGGAATGCGGTTCTGGCTGAACTGCATGAACGCGGCTTCGAGCTAGAACCAGCTTCGCACCTCGTTGACTGGGGCTGTGGTAGTGGCATTGCATCGCGATTATTTGTTGAAAGTTTTGGTTCGGAATCCATATCGAAGATTTCTCTATTTGATCGATCTAAACTCGCGCAAACTTTTGCCATGAATCGTTTAAACGAAGTCTGTCAATTGCCGGTGAGGTTGCTGGAGGCTGGTCAAATTCCAGATTCCGGCTACGTTCTTCTTTTAAGTCATGTGCTTGGTGAATTGAATGCAGTTGATCTTGCCGAACTCAATTCATGGATAGAAAAGTCACAAACTGTTATATGGGTTGAACCTGGAACACCTGCTTTGAGTGCAAAGATAGTTGCCCAGAGAGAGAGATGGCGAGAAACGTTCAATGTTGTCGCTCCTTGTAGGCACCAAATGCAGTGCGGTATGTTGAGCGGTAAAAATGCTAATAACTGGTGTCATTTTTTTGCGCCACCACCGCCAGAGGTGTTTTCTGATTCGAACTGGACGAAATTTGGTAAGACAATGAAAATTGATTTGCGCAGTTTGCCGACAAGTTTTCTGGTGTTGGATAAAGTTGCAAAATCTACAGACGATGAGCGAAAACGAGTAATAGGACGACCGCAATTATTCAATGGTTATGCCACTTTTATTGGTTGCAATGTCGATGGTGTTCGCGAAGCCAAATTGCTGAAAAGGGATGGCAAAGAACAATATCGGGAACTCAAGGACGTAAAATTCACACGCTTCATCGATTGCTAAAGTCAAATCAGTAAATGATCGCAAAAGAAAGAGCCTGGTTGCCCAGACTCTTTCTCGTGTTATTTGATCACTGTTTGAGCGAAGCTCGGTCCAGGCACTAGTTGTTTTCGTGCTTGGTTTCTACAGCCGCTACTGGGGTAGCAGCACCGCGCTTGTACAAGCGTTTGCCGTAGACCCATGTTTCGTCGACAGCGCGATCATCGCCTACAGCCATAACTCCAAAGAGAAGTTTAGCTGCCTGGTCGATATTCTTTGGTGAGTCGCCTTCTTTAACGATCAGGGTTTGGTGCCATTTTGTAGCCATTGGTCCGCCGTTCCAATCGAGCACAACAAAGTCAGCTTCTTTGCCAGGATTGAAGTTGCCAATCTTGTCTTCGAGATAAAGACCGCGTGCACCACCAAGAGTGGCTGAGTAGAACGCGCGCATCGCATTGAGCTTGTTGCGTTCGCCTTCGGCGTCATTCTTCTTACTTGGGTCTACGCTGCCATCCATGAGTGTGTTGTTGCACATGCCGATTTTGTAGGCTTGATTCAAAACGTTGATCATGGAGAAGCTGTTGCCACCGCCCATATCGGTGCCGAAGGTTAGGCGTACTGGCGCCGCTGGATCGGTTGCTTTGCCGAGACGGAAATAACCGCTGCCAAGGAATGTGTTGGAGTTAGGGCAGAACGAGATTGCAGCTCCGGCTTTGTGTAGGCGTTCGAATTCATCATTCGAGAGCCAGACGCCGTGTCCGGCGGTGAACTTAGGTCCGACCATACCGTATTTTTCGTAGCAGCCGAGATAGTCTTTGCAATGATGTTCAGCGGCTGCGTTACGAGTCTCGGTCGGGTTTTCCGAAACGTGGGTGTTGATCCAGCAATCTGGAAATTCTTTGTGCAGTTTTCCACATGCCGATAGCATTTCATCAGAGTCGCCATATGCAAATCGCGGAACGATGCAATAAAGGTTGCGACCTTTGCCATGATATTTTTCAATCAAACGCTTGCTGCCGTCATAGAAAGCTTGCGGAGTGAGGCACATGCCTTCTGGTGCATTGCGGTCTAGACCAGAAAGTCCACAGATGACACGCATGTGACGTCTGTCAGCTTCATCGAAATATTCGCCAATAGCTGATTCGAATGATGTTCCATAATCTTGAACGGTGGTTGTTCCGTTGGCGAGAAGGTTGTCAAAAAAGTTGTTGATTCCTACTTTCGCATAGGCTGGATCTTTGTATTTCATTTCTTCAGGAAATACCCACTCTAGCAACCAAGGCAAAAGCTGTTCGCCATAAGCGCCTAGAACGCGAGTTTGAGGGAAGTGAATGTGACCGTCGACAAAGCCTGGAACAACAATTCTGTTCTTGAGAGTGGTGACATCAAGACCAGGGTATTTGCTGATGGTTGCGTCATAAGGACCGCATTCTTTGACGATTCCGTCTTTGATAACTAAGAGACCGTCTGGTAAGAAGCGAGCGGCTTCGTCACCGTGACCTTGAGGTTTGCTCCATGGGTCATCGACAAAGTCGAGAATTCCGCTTCGTACACCGATGGTGCCCGCGTCTGCCGCTTTCACAGAAGTTGTAGTGTTTAAGCTACAAGCCATGAATGTGAGAGCGACTGCGCAAGCCTTTTTCAATAAATTGGCGCGAGTCATTATCGAGAAAACTCCTTTCAAAAAAATGCAATTATAGGAACCGAGTCTACAGCATACCAAAATGCGGACGTAAAACTGACGCATTAAATTTGCTGGAATGCTAGTGATCCTTTAACTTCATGCTGCTTGCAAAGCGGCCGCTAATTGCAGTGCAGAAATCCATCTTTGCCAGGCTTGGCACCGTATTCGATGGCATCGCTCTGGCGGAAGGAAGTGTCTCCTGGCAAGCAGCCTTAGCATGACAAGAATTGTCAGGCGCTTGTGGCACGTGACATGTTCTTCTTAACGTTGAGAGCGCTTCAGAGCAACCGTCATGCTTGATTTTGTCTCTGAAACTACTTCTTTGGCTTTCTGCTTTTTGCCGATCCGTGTCAAAAGTTTTGCATATTCACTACCGACGAATTCTCGATACATAGGATCGAATCCAGGTTTAGAGGTCGCAGCTAGAGCACTATCGAAGGCCGCCTGTGCCGCGCGGAATTTCTTTTGCTTGGTCAGCTCCAATGCCTCACTAAAAGCTTCAGTGCCGGACCAATTCGCGCCAATACTTTTGGTTTGAGCGCCTGGTAGCATGTTTTCGAAGAAAGCGTATCTATCTGGAACACCAAGTTGGGCTAGCGGAGGACCAGGATCCGGTTTTGTTATTTTCATGGGCGCGCGCTCGGTTGGGCCCCCTTCAGAAAGAGTCCAGAGGAGATTGAAGTTTGATGGTGGTGCTTCGTCTGATTTCAGTTGTGCAAAAGCATTTAAGGTTGACATACAAAAAGCGAGCACGAATGATGCAATCTTCCAGGAGAACTTCGCGGCGTCACGCAGCTTGCGAAGACCTTTAGGGCAGTTCTCAAACATGATTGTGCCATCATGTCGTCGATAAAATTTCAAACACGGCAACTCAGTTGCGTTCTGCAGAAATGATTCAGCTTCCGATTGTGACATCGCCGAAAGATTGTAGACATTTTTAGAGCATCCTTCGCAGAGGCGTGTTTTCTCGTCGCCAATCATAGATTCCCATATGATGCTGCAAGGAGCAGCGATGGCAATTCCTTGAGTAAATGAACGATTTTCAGGAGCGGCTCTGTGCATGGAACGCCTTAAGGGAGTTTTCTGCGTCATGATACCTTGAAATCAGGCTCCAAATGGTATCTTTAGGTTGGATGTAGTTTATAGGCTTTACTTTGAACCAGGGCAATAATCAAGAAGACAACAAACGAATCAGTTTTTCAGAGAACGCAAATCAGTTTTCTCATCCTGAATTTATAAGTGCGGAATTAGCTCAAAAGCTTTTTGATCGTGGAAGAGAAGAGCGCAGTTTAGTACTTGCCCGTATGGGAAAGAACTTGGTCTGGCGCCTTTGGGTTCCAATGATTGCAATTACATTTGTCATTTCCCTTTTGCGCATACCGGTCGAACTATTCCTGATCATTATTGCGGTAGCCTTTTTAGTTGTGCAAGTTACAGCAACAATAAAGTTAAGTCCAATAGAGAAGGCTTTTAGGCGAGGAAAGTTTGATCAAGTGGCAAAACTTTTACCTGATGCCGCGCGTCAAATTTTGCGCTTTTATCCACTGACACTTATGCAAATTTATGGTCTGCTACTGCGCGTTGTGAATATTATGATGCTTGAAGGGCGGATGGTCGAACTTGAAGCGTTTTCTATTTATCAGTGGGGTATGTCGCGAGGAATGCAATCTCTAGGAGGAGTTCCACAAGAATTTTCTGTCGCCAATAATCTTGGTGTCGCATATATAAATCAGAAAAAGTTTGTTGAGGCCGAGCGTATTTTCGCCGATCTAGCTTCTCGTAAAACAAATGGACGCGCGAGATTGGTTATTCTAAACAACTATGCATTTTGTCTGGTGCAGAACAAAAAGACTAATGAAGCCGGTGTCATTCTTGGGGATCGTTTGATTCTCGATGAATGCAAACGACAATCACAAATGGCGCTTCACCTGCTAATGGTTGCTGCGATGAACGCTTTGGAGATGGGAAAGTTCGCTGAGGCCGAGACATTTACAACACGCACCGCCGACTTAGTCAAACTGTTAAAGGAACCAGCCGAAATGAGCGCCGCTTGCGAGGCTATTCTCGCGGCAATTCGCGCTAGACAACGAAGGTTTGAAGAGTCGAAATTGCATTATGCAAATGCTCTGGATATTCTTGAAGCTGCGGATAATCCCGACTACCTGACTCTTGCTAATCATTATCGTGATTATGCGGTTATGCTCGCGGATGCTGGAGAGAGTCTCTCAGCTGTAGTCGCAATGACAAAGAGCAAGCAAATTTTCGAGTTGTACGTTGAGCGCGAATCTTATGCCGCTTCTTTGATTGCAAACAGATTGGACGATTCCTCTGATTTATTGCAAGGCATCAACTTAATTACCATTGCTGATCGCATTAAGTATATCGATGTGTTGAAGACTTAGCTCTCATCGCTTTTAGCTTGTCGAAACTGTTCAATCAGTTCGAGCAAGCTCACGTACTTGCGACTGAATATAGGCATGCCTTAAGTTAGTCATTCCAAAATTTGGTTGGAGATTACCGAATAGTTGACGCTAGATTCTCTTTAGATACATTCTGCTTCCGTCGTTCAAGCCAGTTCCCCTAAAGAAGTCTAAATTGAATGTGCATTCGACTTCGAAACTTTGTTCCCCGTCCGGTAATGGGCGGTAGGGAGCGGCATTGGTAACTGCTTTCTGGGCTTCTTCGTTTGCAATCTCGAAGCTGGATGGGCTTGGAAGACGTAAATCACTTATAGATCCATCTTTGTGCAGTCTGAAAACTACTGCCATAATTGCCTCTCTTGGCTCCTGCTCTTTCGGTGGAAACCACGCTCGCTTGATCCGTCGTTGCATGTCAATCATGTAAGGCGACCAATCGAATTTAGAGTCTGCGGTCGATGGTGGCATCGTAGTCTCCCCCGACTTGTGTGCGCAGAAAGCTGGTGTGCTAACGGCAAAAACTGTTACAGCTAAAACCGACATGCAAAACACGTGACGCCAAATTTGAGTGAATGTGCCACTCATTGCGCACCAAGTTGTGGGAACCGTTTTATAGTAACTGCTTTTTCGCCAGTCTCCTCGCTAAGATCGAAGGTCGCATGTATGTCGGTGCCATCGCCATATTGAGCTGGGAGCGTCGCAAATGGTGTCGAGTTTTCGACCGCTTTCAGTGCCGCATTGTCTAATATCGCGCGACCACAAGATGTTCCTATTCTAAGATGTCCGATTTGTCCGTCTTTCGCGATTTTGAAAATGACTACGACTTTTTTCAGGGGGTAGTCTGGTGGCGTGGACCATGCTCGGTATAAGCGTTTTTGTAAGTCGGAGACATAAGAATCAGAGTTTGTATCGGAATGAGATGTAGCAGATCGCTTGTCGACATCTGACGACCAAGCTACGGCACCGTTGAGGAAAACGGAAATTGCGATCGCCGTGACGATGACCGCTGCACGAAATACATGATTGCAATTTTTCATCTATTTGGCACTTATTGTGGAACTATATATTAGACAACGATGATATCAGACGCGCTATGGTGTTTGGTTAAAGCGGAGTGAAGAGAGTCACAGGTTGTAGCCCGTACCAACTAACTTGCTTGTGATAGGTGATCGTATCAAGTATATCGATGTATTGAAAAGGTAAGGAGCAGACCGAGCTTTTATATCTACACTGCAGGTCAACGCTTTAATTGATACCGGCATCGGACATTGTGCCTTGCTTTAGGATTGCCGAAATGTCCGATTGTGGTATATAATGTTTAGGATTGCCTCCATTGAGAAGGCATTGGGCTTCCTTTCTGCGTTGAGCTATTTAGGAGCCTTTGGGATGAGTCGTGTTAAGTGCATGGAATTGCCGGGCTACCAATTGTTATTTATACCTGGAGACCACGCACCACCTCACTTTCATCTTTCAAAGACAGACGAGCGTTGGGAAGTTGCTGTTGAATTCTTATCTTGTACAGTCACGCATCTCCAAACAAGACCTGTTCGACCAGCCAGCTGGAAAGAAAATCAGCATCCACTTAAAGGAAGAATTTTGCAGAGTTTTCGGAAGGACGTAATAAAGAATCGAGCAAAACTACTGGCTGAATGGAATAAGGCACACATAGGTTTAGAGTAATGACGTCTGCTGCATCAACAAAAACAAAAACAAAAACTATCCTGATTGATCCAGAAAGGCAAGCTAATACAGTTGCTTCTGACCTTGCATGTTTTGTTATTAAAGTAAAATTCAAAGACCTGGCCAATAAACACGAAAATTCATTTCTTCTTGTGCCTATTGAGACTTTTGCAAAGCATGCGCCGAAGATACTAACGTCTTACAGCATGCTTCGCGTAATTTTTGTGCTGGATAAGAGGCACGATGGCTTGCAGAAGATTGACGCGTTACTGGATAAGATCGTGCAGGCTCATGCTCAAAAAGTCTTGCCTAAGCTGTTCGTAACAGGAAAATTCGAAGACGTTAATAGAATTTTGTACGCCTGGCGTGATGGAGTGCAAAACGATACCATCGCTGAAGCATGGATCGATGGTGATAGCCTTGTCCTTAAAACATGTGCTTTGGAAAGACTAACGATCGCATTTGATCAACTGCCATGGCTTGCGCAAATCCCAATAGAAGAAAGAAGTGAGTTTTCGATTGAGCGTTTTGGTAATCATGTTCATTGGACAAAATCGGATGTGCATTTAAATGTGGACGCAATTCGCTGCGCCGTTGATGGAAATTTTCGGCGACGACGAGATATCGAAGCGCTAACAAAAAATGAGCTTTATGGAAAGGCTGTTGCATACTTGCGCAAACAGCGTGGGATTTCGCAACAGGAAATTATGCGTATGACTGGTGTCACGGATAGGCAGTTGCGAAGAGTTGAAAGGCAAGGACATTCGCTCACCACGCAAATGGTGGAGCATTTGGCAAAAGCGCATGGGATGTCGCAAAACGAATATTTGAGTGCAGTGGCCCACGTTCTGCAAGGATTTAAGAAGTAGGTTTCCCTTGAGAATTCTATTTTCTTCGACTCCGTTTGTTCGGTTTTGGCTTGACACGAAAATTACCAATCAGAGGCGATGCTCCCTTCTCAACCTGTTCAAGCCAGTAGCGCCAGTATTTGATTTCTTTATCGTCTAACGTACTCAGTTTTAGAGTGCGTCTCAGAAATTCTGCCACCACTGCGTGCTGCTTGTGGGAAAGCAGCTCCTGATCTATTTTTTTTCAGTCGGGCCCCATTGTTCAATCCTGAGTCAGTCGATGTGCTCTATAATAGACAAAATCACATCCTTCTGGAGGGTAGCGTCATGCAAAATACAAACCCTGAATTCCACTCCTTTTGAGAACATAAGCAAGAGAAGACGTGGGTTCCCTTCTGAGTCGCAGGTAAAACGCGGCGACCGAATAGTTCACGGAACGAAGGAGTAAACGATGTTCACGAGTTGTCATCGAACTATATTGCAGGTCGAATCGTTCATGATGATTTTAGATCATCAATTATGCAGCCTGAACGTGAAGTCACAAGCTATGCCTTCTTGGTTGTAACTCGGGCGGACAGAGCCGCCACCACCATTTAAGTAAGCACAGTAGGGCCAATTTCCATTTTCGTAAATGATATTAACGTTGGTGCTCGAGGGATTTGGATTTGAAACTGTTGTTCCTGGCATATCCAGCGGTTCACCTGCGTGTTTGCCGCCATAAACACGCCCCTTGATGTGAACGAAATCTGTGATCTGCAGATCATATTTTGAACCATTGCTGCTGACGATTCCGGCCCCACTTAACGCGCGAAATTGATTTTGGCTAACACAAAAGTTCTGCTGTCCCCACGGTGCGGAGTCAATTGTTACGGCTCCTGTTGAAGTGAGGTGAAATCTTTGTTGCTGCGGCCCACTGCCCACAAAATTCAGGGGAGTTTGAAACGCGGTAATCAAAGATTGCACGTTAACCATTGTGCCACCACGTTTAATCCACTCGTATGTAGCAAGGCTGAGTACGTCTTCAAAGGAAGGATGCGCTGGGTCGCCAGCCGTAAGCATTGGCAAAGAAGACGGGGATAGTGCTGTTTGTGGATAGTCACCGTTTGGCGGTGTTTGTACAAGATCGGCAGGATCGGTTTGAATCTGCCCACTGTTGATTAGATCCAGGAACTGAGTAACTTCCGGAAACGTGCCGTTCACGAATGTTAGGGTGAATGCACCAGGATAAGGGCGTTGATCCGTTACTGTTCCACACTGAGCAGCAGACACTGCGTGCATTTGATTGTTTAGTCCGTGGTCATTGGTGAATAATTCGTCAGCGTCCACTTTCACCACGCTTGGTGTCGCAAATGGCAGATCGTCATGGTTCGTTAAAAACTTTCTGTAATCTACTAAAGATGTGTTGCTATCCAAGGAAGCGAAGCTAAAAGGCGATGATTTCTTTGTATTTAGACTCGTGTAGTTGATCGCTTCATTTGCCACATAAAAACCTTGCGACTGCAAGCTCGATGACTGCAATGCTGCAACGCTTGGCGGTTGCGGAATGGCAGTACGCGAGGCAAGACCATCGACAAATCCCAGGGTAAGGTGCAGCGATCCAGTTACTAGAGAGCATGATTGACCAGCTGTCAAATGAACGCTGTTTGAAATATAAGCTGTCAATGCGTCTTGTGTTGGATTAAGAATCACACCATTTTTGTCTACTCCAGTTCCGTATGGAGCACTCGCTTTGTTTAAAGCATCAACCAGGTTTTTTTGAGCAATCAGTGCATTTGCATAATCAGTCGCTACAAGCTGCGACATGACAGGGTCTTGCAGATAGTCAGCGATGATCATGTCCAGACGGATTGTGCCAAAGAGTGTATTGATACCAGTAACCGATGTGTAAAATCCGTCACCAGCAGTGGTGGCAGTGCCCGTCGGGCTGGAATCAGAGAGACCGATGAAGCCAAAGTTTGGATCTTCGATGACGATGGCAGACAAATCTTTTGCGGCCGCCAATGAAGCGGCCTCAATGGCCGAACGTTGTTCTTGATAGCTACCTAACATGCCTGTAAAAGTCAGGCAACAGGCGGCAATTAAAAGTCCTAGCCCACCAAGCACTGTAATTACAAGTGCTAATGAGGCGCCACTTTTGCCACGGACTTTTTTAAGACAGGCACAGGGTCTCAAATTCATCTTATTGCGTAACAATAATTCGAACGACCTGGGCGCCTGTATCGTTAGCAAATTGGCCTGGTCCGTCATTATTAATGAGCGCCAGTTCGCCGCTACCTGGAATGGCGAGATTGGTTTGATTATTGCCCAGCATAAAAGGCGTGCCGCTTCCAATTTTTCCAGCTAGTGCCCCGAAGGTAACCTGTGGCGCCGTCGAGTAGGGCTCTAATGTGTTCAGTCCGTTTGCGTCTGTTGCAGCGACATTAACTCCACCTTCGCTCCACATACCAACAGCCTGAGTATCGATCCACATCTTTTCTGATGGCGTTACAGTCACATTTCCTGGTGTCCAGCTCGAATTATTAGCTTGCACGACGACGACATTAGTGGAAATCACTGTTTGTCCCGCTTGCAAGATCTGCTGGTAAATATTGGGAGTGCGCCACTGTGTAGATGAACCCGAACTTGGTAATCCGTTTTGGGCAGAATTTCTTGGCAAAAAGGCCACGCTACCTTGCGTTGAGTTAGTGCCGTTGAACGTCAGACCGCCGGGATGTTCGACAGGACGGTTGGCGACAAAGGTGAAGGTTACGGGCTGACCCAAACCAGGTACTTGACCCAGTAGCGGCACTCCGGCAAGACTGAGGACAGGTTTGAAACTGTAGGTGCTCTGCACCGATAATTCGTAGAAATTGGTCGCGGTATTAATGGGGGGAGGCAATGAGTTGTTCGCGCTCGATTTTGTGACGCCGCCTGAACCAATGTTTGTGGCAACAACATAGAGGTCGTCACCACTGCCAACGTAACCACCCTGAGGCGTCATGTTCATGAATTTCGACATGCCTAGTGTTTCAAACTTTTGCGACTCGGCAAACATCGCGTTCAAAGCATTCATATAATCTGGTTGAGAAGCGGCTTTGGCCACAAAATCGTTAGTGGCTAGATACTGAGTTGCGGCTGCAATTAATAAACATCCGAGATCAACGACCGGCACAAGGATTATAAAAAACAGCACGTAGAGTACCAGGGCAAATTCACTGATGGCCGCAGTGCCCTTCGCATTACGCGGTGACGACGGTTTATATAACCTGCTTGGATGCTTTTTGTGCATAAGTCGCCTGAAGAAGGTGCTCTTTTATGTCCTACCCAATATACACAACTTTATACATATTGAAAAACTTTTTTTCGCACTATTCGCGGACTATTAGACTGTTCGGTTTGCTTGCTTTGCTCGCTGCCTAGCAAGAGCATTCAATCTCTCGATTAAATTGGCCCGATACCATCAAGCATCCTGTCTAGTTCCTTCTGATTTTTCAGATCAGCAATACGGGTCAAAATAATTCCATGGTCGTCTTTAATCGACATTGTGTTTTTTAAGCTACCTGCTTTTTCGAGCGCGAACTTTTGGACCGCGGTCTCAGGTCGCTCTCGGTCATAGGTAGATTTCGCCCCCTTATCTTGGTCGATCAGTCGCAGTTTAAGTGTAAGTACGCCCGGATTAGCGTTCTCTTTCACCCAGCTACCAGCTTCAAGTCGAAACCCACCCACGTCTCCATAGGTAAGCTTACTGTCGTGATAGTCGCGGTAGAAGCTGCAAGCCATGAGTGCAGCTGCTCCGTTTCCTCTTAAAATCAGTAATCTTCCAGATGCCACATCATAACCATTTGGCGATTTCTGCCACTGCAATTCGCTCTGGTTCAAATACATAAACTCATTGCTGTTACTGGCTGCTTCAGCGTAGAGTGGCACCAATATTTGCAGCGCCACTATATTCAGTGCCAAGCGGATAAACTTTTCCTTGAAGACTTTCATAGACAATTGGTGACTTGAATTTGGGGCGATCATGGGATGTACTTCGAGTCGTTGAGGAGTCGATGGGAATTCGATGATACTGGTATCCGGCATGGGTGTCTATGAGTTGTCATTGACCCATATTTAAGTTCAGTCGCCCGTGCTGTTGGGTGAAAGTGCGCCTGACATCGCTACTAGACGACCGTCTATGGTATTCTTATGCCCTGTCCATTTTCTTTTGGAAATGCTGACGGGCGTATCCGCGACGTGAATGACGACGCATGCGCCGAATTGGTTGGGAAAAAACTACTAACGGACAATAAAATGAACTTCAAAAATTTCTCTTTGATTCTGGCAAGCGGGCTCAGTCTAATGGCCGCTTCAGCAGCTTTAGCAGAAACCCCAAAAATCGAATTCCCTGCTCCGAGTCCTGCTTGCACATTGAAGCAACGCGTTGGTCTCACCGACATTGAAATCAACTATTCAAGACCAGACGTTAAGGGCCGCACAATCTTTGGTGATGTTGTTCCATTCGATAAAGTCTGGCGTACAGGTGCTAACAAAGCGACAAAAATTGTTTTCAGCACACCAGTAAAATTTGCTGGTTCGGATGTTCCAGCTGGTTCTTATGCTCTTTTCACTATTCCTGGTAAAGATGAATGGACAGTTATTTTGAACAAAGTATCTGACCAGAGTGGTGCCTATAAGTACGACGAAAAACAAGATGCTCTTCGCGTCAAAGTTAAGCCAATCGAAATCGGTCGTTCTGTAGAAACGTTTGTGATTAACATCGACGACATCCAGCCAACTTCATCTGAGCTTGATATCGTTTGGGATAAAACAAAAGTTCCAGTCAAAATCGAAGTGAGCTACAAAGACAAATTGGTTTCGCAAATTGAAGCCGAAATGGCGTCAGATGATAAAGACAAGCCGTATTTCCAGGCTGCTGCTTTCTATTACGAAAACGATTTAGATATGAAGAAAGCCAAGGCTTGGATTGATGCAGCCGTTAAAGAAAAAGACTTGTATTACATCGTCCACACGCAAGCCAAAATTCTTGCAAAGATGGGCGACAAGGCAGGTGCTTTAGCAGCTGCTAAACACTCACTGGAACTTGCCACCAAGGGCAATGACTATGCTTTCGAAAGAATGAACAATGAGCTGATCAAAAGTTTGATGTAAGCTTCGCTGTCGGTTGGTGGGCGTCGGGTAATCATGTGAGTGATTGTCCGACGCTTTTCCTTTTGTCAGTAAAACAAGCGGATTACAAAATACTCGATAGAGAGGTTTCGAAATCGTGTTTACAATCGTTGTAAATCTGACACCCATAAATTCAGGGTTTACGAGAGCGTTACCTCGTTTGGCTGTGGTAACGGTTTCTGTTGGTGTTACACCCAGAGCACTTTGATCACTAGCTTACCGCTCTTCTGCATGAGACGTGCAGCTTTTGACCGTATCAATTTTTCGTGTCACCGCGAGGTTTTGCCCATTACTGCGTTGATGGACACTGTGACGGCCGATTTAACAGCTGCCCAGTGTAGATCAAAAAAGAGTCCCAATAAAATGCACCAAAACGTGATCATTGCCACAGTTTGAATTTGAAACCAACGACTGCTTAGTACCAGAACCAAAAGAGGCAAAGGGAAGCTGAGGAGAAGAAGACCACACAATCTGTCTTTAACTGGTGATTCGCCCGCAATGAAAGCTGTAAGCACAATAACGCCGTACCAGCCTGCTGGATAGAGCCAAAATAATACGGCGAACCAACGAGGCGGCTTTTCTAGGAAACTCAAGATTGGTCCGCGCTTGATTGATAATGTATGTTTTTGATTCATGCTCCCATCTTATAGCCACACGCGTGCAAGTTCTGTCGCCCCATAGTTTCTTGTAAAAGTACATTTGGGGACCCGTCAGCACGGCGCCAGGGAGCTTGCGCCACTTTTCGTTTATTGCTCCCTGGACTCCTGTATGCGTGTGTCCAGAAGTGTCAATTGACTTCGGTAGAACGGCATGCGCTCTACGGAAGCGCACCAAACTTCGTGATTGCGCTCAGTGTGCTCGTCGATGATTTTGAGCATCAATGCCGCTGCCTGATGTACGTTAGTCCAGCGCAGCCGAAAGTTAGAAGTATTCCAAATCCAGGCTTCAGGAGATGTTGCGGTCAATGCTCCATTGGCACAACATGGTGGATGGTGGCACCCACCGACAAATTCGATCTCAGCGTTTTGTTGTCCTAGTGCTTCGAAAAACGAGTCTACGTTTACGTAGTAGTCATCGCCGTCTATATAGACCGTCTCATCAATCAGAATTTGGATGCCAACGCCTGGCCTGTAATATACGCCTTCATTCTCATCGGTTGTGATCCGTACCTCTATTTTGTTGTAGACCACGTTCTGCATCTTTTTACCGCTATCTATGCGCGTTTGCTCGAGTTGTGTCTGATAGTAGGCAATGCTTTTTGTGATTTGCGTTTGTTCAATAACATTCAAATCTATCTGGTAGAGCTTGCACCAGCATCTACGAGAATCTTCGCCGCGTCGTGGCTTTTTGCATACCATAGCGGCCTCAATCCGTCCTCGCCTGGCAAGTTTGGGTCGGCGCCTGCAGAAAGAAGTAGTTTCATAATTTCGAGCTCGTCGTAATTAGTAGCCTGATGGAGAGCTGCCATGCCATAAGAACGATTGTCGACGTGCGCACCTAGCTCAAGAAGACATCTCATAAGCTCTATAGAGCAGGCTTCTACAGCAGCCAATAATGGAAAACTGCCCGTTTTATCCATATGATTTATATCTGCGCCCGCAGCTGCGAGTAGCTTCATGGTGGCAGCATCCTCTACGAAGTTAATTGCTTGCATGTCAAATTCTGCGGTGGCGTTCACAACGGCACCATGTTCAAGAAGTATTTTGATGGCGTTTGGATTCTTTTTTTCAGCCGCCGACATTAATGGAGAGTAGCCGCTAATTCCTCGCATGTTAGCGTTTAGCCCCAATAAAAGGAGCCATGAAAGCATTTCACTGGACTTACTCAAAATCGCACAGTCGATGGCGCTCTCATTGGCACGTCCTCGATCATCAAGGCTGCCGCCAGCGTCTAAAACGAGCTGTGCTTTCTGTATACTGCCTGAGCAAATACTTAACAGAAGCGGGGAGCGTTCCCAGAAATCGACACGATGATCGTCACCTCCGTTACTCAGATGTTCAGCAACTCTTTGCGCACTTCCGAAAATGATGTCGTGCATCAACTCTGTCCAATATAGGCTATCCAAGCAAAAATCAAATTCTTCGAATAGTTTCAATTTTTCCCAGTCACAATCGCGAGATGCACTAACTAACATAGATGGGCCGTGATCCTCCCAGATTGTGGGATCGAACCCCAGCTCAAGTTGAAATTTAAGAGCCTGAATCGAGGTCGTCCATCCAAGTCTTTTTGAGGCGCCTCTACCGGTAAAAGGATTCGCGCCCACAGTTAGTAAGTAGCGCATTTTCTCGACGCTGCCGCTAGCGCATGAAAATGGCGTTTCACCACTCTCAATACCTATGATATCTACATCTGCTATGGCATTCACATCGGCTCCGTGCGATACCAGCAGCTTGAGGAGCGCTAAATCGGCATGCTCACTGCCAGCCGCGAGCATTAGCGCGGTCCTGCCCCAGAGGTCAGGAGCTTTGGTGTCCACAGGCGTCCCTGTAGCAAGCTGTCTCTTGACCCCGCGTGTATCCCCTCGGAGGGCTGCCCTATGAAGTTCCATCTTTGGTACACCAGGAAAGCTGAGATCACTAGCTTACCGCTCTTGCTGCATTATATGTGCAGCTCTTGACCGTATTAGTTCGTCGTGTCAGAGCGAGTAGCTGGTAAGATCCATTTTCTAGTGCAACGGATCAGCTACTTGGCTGATGAATTTACCTTATGCTCAGGTATCGATGAGAATTTTGCTCCCGCTTCATGTTCGCTGAGCATCGAACGCCACATTAAAGTAAAGGGCACCGCCAGCCCAGACGACCCGACTCTTCTGGATTACTGGGATAAACGTCGACAGAAACGCAATACATTCAGGCGGCGACCGGAGGTAACAAAAGCCCTGCAATCAACAGGGTCGGAGGCACGAGCCGTATGATGGGAAACTGTCACGTACGGTTCTTGGAGGGGCTTGGGTGTGGCGACACGCCCTTGCCTACTCAGCTAAAAGTGCGACAAATAATTTCGTTATTTACATGCAGTCCGTGAAAAGTATCGAATTTTTCGGGATCGTGCCGCAGAGTTTCCAGCTCTGTCAGAGCATCCGATATTTGCAGATCTTTTGCCAGACTTAAAGCGCCATCCGAAAGTGCTCCGACGTTTTTTTCATTGGCAATAACGGATTCGTCCAGTAGGAAATCTTTTGATAAAGTTCCCTTCGGATTTGCTGATGAGGCAAGAAGTGTTTTCGATCACGGCGATATTAATTCTGCTGATTTGTTCGCAAAGGCTGGCAGTTGCTCTTCAGGCATCGACAGAAAGATGATGCCCAAGGCAGTGACAACTGACTTTTGTGTACACAGAGCCATTGCTGCTTGTTGGATTTGATTCATCACCTGCGACTCGCTAGGTCTAGGACAGAGTATGACGTTGCAAGAGAAATAGCTTCGAGCAAGCGCACATCACTTTTTATTCTTAGCTATTTTGTAGGCCAGTTGTTGCTTCATCTGGCTGGCCAAATTAGACTGCAATACTTTGGAAACCAACTCAGGATCGAGCCCTGGATTAGTCATGCATTGAAAGACATCGGCTAATGTGACAGCGTTGCCGTCGTGAGCCTCGAGCACTATTTGTTCACCTGTTTCGATTTCGCCTTCTTCAATAACACGCAGGTAAAATCCCCATTTACCGCTGCTATAAAAGCGCTTTACCATAGCAGGATCTTCCAGTCGAATTCCGAGTTAAAACAGGGCATACGTGGCTGTGTGACGATAAAACGAGCTGTACCTATTTTTAGCCTGTCACCAATGCATAAGGACGTCTCTTCAAAACCCGACGTCGTTAAATTCTCACCAAAGCTGCCCCACTCGAAATTGCGCTGTGGTAACTCTTTCTTCCAATAATCATACTGTTCATCAGGATAGGCATAGACAGCTTTATCTTCTCCACCATGTACTGTCAAATCCGCTTGTTCATCGCCATCCAAATTCAGCGTGCGGGCTTTAACCTTTCCAGCAACGGGCAATTTAAAAATGCCGGTCGCAAGCTTGTTTCCATTCCAATTAATAATTTTAGATTTGCTTACAGAAATTTGGAGAAGGGTTGGAAGTCGGACCAAGGTTATTTACCTAATAAATTAATATGAGTAATAAAAGAGTCGACAACGATTACCTTGGGAAAACTAGTCTTAGAGACTGGGATGCTGCAAATTTAATTCGAAGGATTGTGAGCAATTTGTAGTTGAAAAGCGACAAGCTGAACAGGACCCTCATTTATAATAACGAATAACATAGAAAAATTAGATCAAGGAATGTTTGGCTTCTAATGGAATCCTTATTACCTACGATTCAGGTGAATTCAAATGTCTTATAACCAACCAGGTGTCTCTTCTAGTCAAGTCTTCTATCGCACAGTCAAAATCGAAAATGTCGAGATTTTCTATCGGGAAGCCGGTGATAAAAGTTCTCCAACCATCATCCTCATGCATGGTTTTCCAACCGATTCTCATATGTTCCGCAATCTCATTCCGACGCTTGCGCAGAATTTTCATGTAATTGCTCCAGATTATCCTGGCTACGGTCGTAGCTCGACTCCAGGCGTCAAAGACTTTGAATATAGTTTCGATAATCTAGCTCGGATTATGGACAAATTCACTGAAGGCTTGAAACTGAATCAGTTCTCCCTTTATGTGATGGACTATGGCGCACCGATCGGTTTCCGGATCGCAACCAAACACCCTGAGCGTATTCAAGCTCTGGTTGTGCAAAATGGTAACGCATACGAAGAAGGTCTGGACAATGACTTCTGGAAGCCTTTCAGACCCTTCTGGAAGGATAAATCAGAGAGCAATGCTGCTCCATTAAAGCCTTTGTTTGAATTGGACGCCACCAAATGGCAATACCATACAGGTGTACGCAACGTAGAAGCAATTAGTCCAGATGGCTGGGTGCACGATCAAGCCGGTATGGATCGACCCGGCAATAAAGAAATCCAATTGGAGCTCTTTTACAGTTATGGTTCAAACCCACCTCTCTATCCCGAGTGGCAAGAATATTTCCGCACACACCAGCCTCCCATGCTCATTGTCTGGGGTAAAGATGACCAGATTTTCCCAGCTGCAGGAGCTGAGCCTTATAAGCGCGATCTAAAAAATTTAGAGTTTCACTTGTTTGATACCGGACACTTCGCTTTAGAAGAGGACGGCGCAGAGATAGGTCATCTAATCAGTTTATTCCTCAGCAAAGTGGTGCCCACACCGGTCGCTGCAAGATAAATATTGAAAGTGATAGTGAGCGAGTGGACAGGTGTTGTCTGCGATATCTGAGAATGACAGAGACAAATTCACGGAGTGAATATGCAAATTGAAGAAGTCGATTTCCTGGTTCTTGGTAGCGGCGAAGCGGGCAAGTATCTCGCTTGGGCGATGGCGCGAAAAGGGATGCGCGTTATTGTCATCGAACGCCTTTACATCGGCGGCTCTTGTCCTAACATTGCTTGTCTGCCTAGTAAGAACATTATTCACAGCGCAAAAGTTGCTTCTTATTTTGGTAGAAGCGAAGAATTTGGAATGCAGCAGGAAAACCACGACCACAGGATCGATATGTCAAAAGTTCGCTTGCGCAAACGGAGAATGGTCGATGAACTGATCGACATGCATCTTGCACAGTTTAACGACAGTGGTGCCGAATTATTGGTGGGCGACGGCCGCTTCATTGCGCCGCGAACAATTGAAGTCGAACTGGCCGACGGAGGTAAGCGCGTTGTTTGTGGGAAGAAAGTTGTAATTTCGACAGGCAGCCGCGCAACTATTGATTCAACCCCTGGACTTTGTGAGGCTAAACCACTCACGCACATAGAAGCGCTAGAATTGGATCATGTGCCAGAACATCTTGTTGTAATTGGCGGTGGTTATGTTGGGCTAGAACTGGCGCAAGCGATCCGTCGGTTTGGCAGCCGTGTAACGATCGTAGAACGTAATGCGCGTCTTGCTCACAACGAAGATGAAGATGTTTCTGAACTATTGCACGATAGGTGCAGGCAAGAAGGCATCGATATCTTGACGGACGCGCGCCTTGTTTCAGTTGAAGGAACTTCTGGTAAATCGGTCAAGTTGCACTTATTGCATTGTGGTGCTGAGATGATGTTTGAGGCATCGCATATATTAGCTGCAACGGGTCGAACACCTAACACAAACGATATCGGTCTAGAGTTGACGGGCGTCGAAGTAACCGATCGAGGACATGTGAAGGTCAATGAGCGGTTGGAAACGACAGCAGCAGATGTTTGGGCTGTTGGTGATTGCGCCGGCAGTCCGCATTTTACCCATATTGCATATGACGATTACAGAATTGTTCGTGACAACATTAGTGGTGGCAATCGAGTCACAACTTCACGACAAGTACCTTTTTGTATGTTCACCGACCCTGAGTTGGCTCGTGTCGGTTTGAGCGAAACAGAAGCCAAAAGGCAGGGAACCGCGTATCGCTTACTGAAAATTCCCATTGTCTCCGTGTTGCGCACGCGCACGGTGTCTGAGACGCAAGGATTCATGAAGGCACTAATTGCAACTGATAGCGATCACATTCTCGGTTTTACAGCATTAGGCATGAACGCTGGGGAGGTGATGGCCACCGTTCAGATTGCGATGCTGGCAGGTTTGCCTTACACGGTTTTGAGTGATGCCATTTTTACTCATCCGACTATGACCGAAGGATTGACTGTGTTATTTTCGAAACCGCCAATCGTTGCAAACCAAAAGATTCCGGCGCATGTGAAATGAGAAGATTATTGCTTCTCAAACGTTGTTGTCACTGCCACTTGAAGTAGGAACGCCATGTTCGCAAATTTTATCGTGCCTCCATTTACAAGAAATTTCGCAATTCAGAAGGCTCGTCTCGCTGAGGACGCATGGAATTCCTGCTTACCACCTACAGACACGCTGTCGAATTGCCTAGAAAAATCATCGAGCGTAACCTCGAAATTGCAGATTGTCTTGCAGTCACCAAAATGCGCACCTGATTTTGTCGTCGTATAAGCAGATAAGTCCGTAGGGATTACGCAAAACCACCTCGGCGGGCTTATAGTCATGCGCTTCAGTGTACCGCATAAGAGTGTATGAATGAGAGGGTGTCAAAAAAGACGGCCTGGTTATTGGAAAAGTCTGGTTGTTTGTTTTGAGCCACTGGTCAGAAGTGGTGTCAGCAGTGGCCACCACGACCCGTTTGTCCCGCAAAGTGAGTGACAAAAGCAGAGCCGAATTATGTGCAAAAGAAGGACGCCCAGACTGGGCGTCCTTCTCGAAGGTTTACGACGTCTGTCTCGCAACCAGTCAGCGCATTTAGTAGAGAGCTATCTACTTGTGAGCACCTCTTGAGCCAATCCAGCACGTATGGCATCAGCATACTGTTTCATTGTCGGATAACCGTCACCGACAGAACAGGGAGGTTGGTGATTGCGATCAGGGCTCACGATCCAATCCATGTCGTAGATAAATCCGCCAGTTACAACGCTCGTAATGCCTTTGCTTCGGCCCTGCAAATAGGCTTTAACGTCGTCTGGACACTCACCGAACCAACTGTTGTTTCCCCAAAATCTGGCCAAGTCGCCCAGAACATAGTCGTCGATATTAATACCCGCTTTTTGGAATTGCGCCACCCAGTTCGCTGCATCCAAAGCACCAGATTGTAGATTGATTCTTTGAACCTTACCCTTCAATGCCTGTAACACAGGTATCCAAAAATCTTCCATTTCCATATAAGGAGCAACGCTGATTTTCCAGTTCAGTTCTGATATCAGTTCACAAAAGGCTATGAACGAGTCCTTGTACGTATAGCCATCTTCGCAGTCCATGTCGATTCCGTCGATAAGTGGCGTGCCTCCGATCGATTGAAATGAGTCTCGAAGAGCCTTGAAATTTGTTTCCAGCTCAGTATTCTTGAAAGAGTTGCCGTGAGCTGTGTAAATGCCGTGTATGGTTGTAAAGTCTATGACTTGTTCATTAGGCTTAGTACCACTGCCACCGCCGACACTCAGGTAGATTTCTTTGACGGAACCATCCTTCTTTAGCTTCAGAAGCGTGTTGCTCCAATCTGCGAAATTGGGCTGCCCGTTGTAGTCATGAATTTTCCCGCCCGAAAAGAACGCGTCTCCGTTGAAGGTCAAACCACCAATGGGTAAACGTGGTTTCGAGTCAGCATTAGCTACGTGCACAAACTTAAGGTAGATTGTGTGCCAATTAGCATCCGCGACTGCTTGGAAATTACTTTCAAAGGAAGCGGGATTGAGCGGGTCTCCGGCATACATAACAGCGTAAGGTCCGGTCATATTTAATCACCTATCAAGGCGGGGGAACCTCTGAATTGTATTCTCTACTCGGTGTATTTGTTTGGGTTTCTGAACTTTTTTGTGACGCTGGATTGACACTAAAAAACTATCATAAGATAGTCTGTGCTGTGATGAATTGCTTGGCGGATTGTTGGCAGCTTCGTGAGTATGTGTAAGCGGTGCCTCATGTCTCATCGAGGACGTCTGAAAGTACAGTCCGATAAAGCACGTTTTGCTTCACTCAAGCAACTAAAGGCAGGGCTTGACGGTTTCAGACCAAAACTTTCTTTCGTCTGAGCAGCCTTTTTTTATTGGGTAAGCCATCGCCGTGCTCTTCATCTGCAATTTTCAATTCTTTGAGAAGTTCAGGATGTTTTGTCAGTAATTTAAAAAGTTGCACCAAGGCTAGTGGCGGTCGCGTTTTGCCGCTTTCATAGCGCGAAAAGGCATTCGTGCCACCACCAAATAATTCTGCCGCCTGACGTTGATCTAATTTCAATAGTTTGCGCGTCTGGCTTATGAACTCAGGTTTGACACTCTCTCTGTTCACTTCTTTTGCAAACGCCAACATCTCAGAATTTAGATATTCGGATTCTTCAACAGTGTGAAGAGATTCATTGCAGGCGGGGCAATACTCACCACCCACGTTTGGAATAACAATGGTCTGCCCTTTGTATGTGTATGAAATATCTTGATTGTCGCGAACTAGTTCGGCTTTGCCGCAGGCTACACACTTCATTGTCACAGCTCCTTGAACGACACAATGACGGCACCATCAGTGATTTGTATCTTGAGGTAAATGTCCTCGTTCTCTGCCGGATAATGTGCAATTTTCTTTTCCATTGTTCAGTATTAACCTAATTGGTTAATCTGGGCAAATAGCCAATTTGGGAATTGACTTCGATGCTCACTATCGGGAGTTTCCATTGGACGGTGACTGAATGGATGATTTTGGCCTTGCCATCAAGACCGGCTCTGGAAAGCCGTGACCACGGAACCCATCTCACATGGCATCGGCAAACCGACACAAACACCGGGCCATTGACAAATAAAGATTGGGTGCATATACTCCTATTATGAATGACTTGCGAGATAGTACCTTGGATATCCAGGCGCGGCAGATCGCCTTAAGTTGCGCTTGCTTCAAATTGAGAAAAGCGTCGCGAGCGGTTACACAGTACTATGACAGCGCACTAGAGGAGTGCGGGCTCAAAGTCACCCAATTAACGCTTCTTACGTCATTATCAATTGCTGGACCGATTTCTGTAAGTTTGTTGGCCGAAGAGCTCGTCATGGACAGGACAACTCTTACCCGCAATGTTGATGTTCTTGTTAAGGGTGGCTTAGCTGAAGTCGAACCTGGAAAAGACAAAAGAGTCAAGCTCTTGAAAATCACTCAGGCAGGTCGAGAAATCCTGCGCAAGGCGTTTCCTTTGTGGGAGGAAGCTCAAAGCTCATTGCTGACGAGGCTAGGGAAGCATAATTGGTCAGAGCTATCTAAGAAACTCGCGGTGGTCACGACTTTAGCATCAATCCAGTAAATATTTTTTTTGAAAAATAGGTGCATATGCACGTTTCAGAGGCTATTCTATGAGTCGAAGTGAAGAAGCGAAACAATTCAATCAGGCGGTCAAGCAATTTGCCGAGCACCCGACGGTAAAGCGCTATTTGTCTGATGGATCCGCAAATAACGACAAGTCAGAACCCTTGGACGCGGCGTGGCTTCGTAAATTATGCCTCGAACTTGGTGCCGACGACGTAGGATTTGTTCCGATTGAAAGTCAAGACCTGGGTGACGAAAAAAGCAAAATTCTGGAATGTTGGCCGCTCACAAAGTCAGTCGTCAGCATTGTGTGCAGGATGAATCGGGATGATGTTAGAAATCCCGCACGTTCCGTAGCTAACACTGAGTTTCATCACGCCGGGCACGATGTTGATGACGTTGCAAGACGAGTAGTCCGAACATTAGAGGATAAGGGCATCAGAGCCATCAACATCACGATGGGATTCCCTATGGAAATACATAAATTTCCAGATCGGATCTGGCTTGTTGCGCACAAGATAGTCGCTCAAGCAGCCGGAACGGGCAAGATGGGAATCCATCGAAATGTCATACATCCCAAATTCGGCAACTTCATTTTGCTGGGCACTATTTTGCTAGACGCGCCACTAACAACGTATACAAGCCCTATCGACTACAATCCGTGCTTAAGCTGCAAATTGTGTGTTGCAGCATGTCCTGTTGGGGCAATCGGATCGGACGGTTATTTTAACGGCTCAGCATGCCTGACGCACAACTATCGAGAATTTTTGGGCGGCTTCCAAGACTGGGTCGACAACGTAATTGAAAGTAAAAATCCCGAAGACTTCCGCCAGAAAGTATCCCTGGGCGAAAATGTCTCAATGTGGCAAAGCTTGTCCTTTGGAGCCAATTATAAGGCAGCTTACTGCATGGCGACGTGCCCTGCAGGAGAAGATGTGATTGGTCCTTTTCTGGAGCACCGACAAGACTTTGTCAAAGAAGTTCTCAAACCACTTCAAGATAAGGAAGAGACTATCTACGTTGTTCCTGGCTCGGACGCTGAAACATATGTGCGGAAACGATTTCCGCATAAGACAGTCAAGCGAGTTCATAATGGCATACGGCCTCAAAGCATTAATGGCTTTTTGACGGGCATGCGCAGAATTTTCCAACCTGGACAGGCGAAGGGCCTCGACGTCACGTACCAGTTCAAATTTACAGGACAGGAACAGCGTAAGGCCATCGTCACAATAAAGAATCAACGCGTCAATGTGACAGATGGTGTCACAAACAAAGCCGATCTTGTTGTCACCGCCGATAGTGCCGCATGGTTGAAGTTTTTATCAAATAGGACCTACTTGGTTTGGGCCCTGATCACCGGAAAAATCAAACTGAAAGGGTCTCCGCAACTGCTGCTCATGTTTGGCAAATGCTTCGTTTCATGAATTAGGACCAAGGCAACGACAATGTTCGAACTATAGGCCTGGATGCAAACTTTGTCATCGACTATTCTTGAACTCCGAGTCAGCGAGGCTGTACTCACGCTCGACTCTTGCAATGCGGACCCGGTAGTCTTCGTACCAAATTGATCGTCCTTTAGCTTGCGCCGTTCGATGATCTTCATTTGCCTTCCAATTTCGAATTGAATCAAGATCCAACCAGTACGAAACCATAATCCCAACCCCGTCTTCGCTGCGCGTGTTTTCATGGCCAAGAAAGCCAGGTTGCGATTTGGCGCCGGCTACCATTGCTTCGGCAGTATGCTCGTAATCAGCTGGATATGATCCTGTCCTTTTCGACGTGAAAATCACCGCAAAATACGGGGGTTTGGGAGTTTTTGCAAACATGTGGCACTAACCTCGGAGTAGGCTAAAGTACTCCACAGCATACTCCATTTGAATCTGCAGGCGACAGTAACTATATGGTTAACGCTTTTTCTCTTGACGAGTAAACGCGGTTCCTAAATTGTCCACAATGAAGTGAAAAGTGTCGCTAAGGCGCTGTGAAGTTTTCTGCCGTTCAATTCCATAATTTACAGTAATGAGTTGAACACGTATTTCTTGTGACCGAGTAAAGATGTCTCACTCACGCGTCTGCGGAGGCGCGTCTTGTAGATATACGGTCAAGCCTTGAAGAGGTCCATCTGTTCCTTCAAAGATGCAATCAAACAAATATGGACCGACGTTGTACTTACTTCGACTCATGTTTTTGAAAGATGCATTCGATGCAGCTTTCACACCCAGCTTTTCCTCCACTGTTTTGCAAGTGTCGGAGTTCTTTATTCCTGCGTATGAGGTACCTTTGAAAGCCTGAACGGCACCCAGTTTTACAGGAACAGTTGAATACTCAATACCAATCATCCAGAATTTTTTGCGCTTCTCTTCATAAACAGCACTGCAACCAAATTGATCAAATCGATAATACGTGTTGTCTTCGATTGAGTGAATCGCTGTTGGTTCTCCGATCAAATTTTTAAAGGCGATGAAATCGAGACAGTCATCTCTTTGTTCGAGCAATTGCATAAGTTTCGGAAATAGACTTTCCATTGTCACCTCTTTCAGCTTGCAGATTATAGGTGCGTTTACTCGTGCCTGTGAAGTCGAGAAAAAATTCGTGATACGTGTCAAAGAGGCTGACTGCATTTGCTTTTCATCTGTCCGAGCTTTATGATGATCATGCCTTTTCAATACGATCTGGCAAGGGAGAATACAGCTTTGGTTATTCGGCGCACCCTGGCATCAGGGTTAGGCTTCCGATTCCAAACATTGATGAGAATTTAGTGGGAGAATCTCTTGTCGCGCCAATCATGCTAAATCGTGAAGTGAATTCCGGATACTGGGATTACCCCTTGGATCGGTTCACGAACGATGCTACCTTGCTACAACACAGTGCCTGGAAGCAAAATTTTGCGAGTCTTTTTATGCGCAACCGGAGAGTAAGCTAATGCGCATCGAGTCTGATAGCGAAGATTATATTCTAAACAGCCGGTGGCGTTGCAACTGGATGTGGTGGCAGGACGAAAAAGTAAAGCAGTTCACGAGCGTTGACGATTTTATTCGAAGCACTCAAAGTCTCACTCAACCTCATGCCGATATGAGCACTTTAAGGTTCAGCACATGCGCCAGACGATCCATTTTTTCGACTGACATGCCGTGATATTCGTTTCTTTCGTCGCGAGACACCGCCGACTCTTTGACACCTAATTTCTCAGCAAGTTCGCGCTGCGTCATGCCTCTTGCTATTCTTGCTGCCACGAAATACTTTCCTTTCGTGGAAAAATGGTTCATTGGAGGAAGCTTGCCTTGTTTGAGCTTTTCATACAGCTCTATTTCTTCTCTGCATTGCATGGCATATGTCCAGGAAGACGACAAGGAACTCTTGGCCGCTTCCTCTGAAAGGCCTTTGGCCTTCAGTTCACCCATTTGGGTGTCGTATAGTTCGGTCAGTTTTGACAGCTGTTGTTTTGCTAATTCAAACTCTCTTTCTGTTTTCATCATGGTGCTCTTCCCTCTAGAGCTACTTTTTCAATAGCTTGATTATTCCCTTTGCCTCGCCCTGTTTGGTTATACGAAAGAGCTCGGCGTGAGTCAATTTCTGATTGGTAAGCGGATGAATCTGACCGCTCCATTGCCCATATTCGGGCCACATTTCAACGTGATATTTAAACCACATTGGCAGTTGACCCTTCTCAGCTTCTGTTGGGCGTTTTCGATCTTTGTCCTTCCAGCTCCAAACACGAGTTTCATCTCGCTTATTCAAACGATTGCAAAGCTGTTCTTCAAAATCAGAATCGACTAAGCCATCTATGTTCTGGCAAACAAAGTAACCATCAATGTCTCCAGGGTGCAATTTATCTGTTGCAAAAGAGCCATCGATATAAATATCAGCAAACCCTTCATCCCAAAGCTGATTGACCATTGTCCGAAGATTTTGAACGAGTAATAGTCTCCATTTTGTATCCCAGGCGTCATCTCTTTCTTCATCCCCGGTCACCAGAATCGATCTCTCCAATTCGTCTAAGGTCGTTGGATAATCGCCTGGTGGTAAGCGACCACTATCGTCAAACTGCAATTCTATTAGAAAATCCCTCCCCGGTAAGCTTAACGTTAGCGTTAAGTATAACCCGCGCATTCGCAAACTGTCAAGATGCTGAGAGGTAGTCTCTGCCTGGAAAAGTTAGATTCCCAGTAAATCCACATTCTCTTCCCGACATCATTGGGGTAAGGGTGTTCTGAGGTCCTTTTTGTGAATCTAGAATCATGTAGCTGAGTTAGTAATTTGCTTCATGCCATCGGCATACTTTTTGGAGTCGATCGCTTCAGCGCTACCCTGATGATAACTTCTACAAGCTTCTTCTCGTTGGCGGTCAGCTTGGATTTTGCTATTTCGCTAGGGAGAATCAGCTTTTGCTCCAAAGCTGCGGCCACCGCCTCTATGAGGTACTTACGTGGAACAACTCCTTCAACGAGCAAATCTGCAATGGTTTTTAGCGGCTTGGTGACGGCAACGCCATATTTAGAAGTCACATCGCCTGGGCGCAGCTGCTGACGGTGAAGTTGGATTACCTCTGGCATAACCATTCGCTGAAACGCAGTTGGCACTGTCACGTGTATCTTCGGCGAATTCCAGGAAGAGAGAGAGTAAATTGAGAGCGCTGTTTCATGGGAAAAAACACCTTGCGCTTTGCCCTGTCTGTTGCAGGACCACAGGTACCAAACCATGAGGTCAGGTTTGGCTGAAGGCGGAAAGCAATCCAACCTGAAAATGCCTCTAGCTTCCCGTATCCAATCGCCATTTTGCACGTGGTAGGTTTGCAATCTGTTTGAATAGCCAGCATCCAGTGCCTGCTTAGTCGTGAAAAAGCCGTCCTGACTTTCTGCGACCGGGTACAAACTCTTGAAATAGGCTGGTTGGGAAGGCATATAATCCTTACGTTGATTGTAATGATTATAATACCCAGCAGACATATTTCTTTGTGGGTGATTCCAGTGGCTGATGAAGCTGGTTTATAGAGGCGACGACGCTATGCAGCTACCAATCAGTCCAAGCCAGCAAAGATCTTTTCGTCTATAGAAGCATCGAATAAAACATGCTGATATTGACTGTTTGTCACGGAATGGCATGCCTCGTCCGAGCGCGTTGACAGATACTGCCGCATGTCTTCCCAAAGAGCTGGATTCATCTCGCTCAGGGCTGCCAGAGTATTCTCCTCGTCTTCCTGAGTTAAAGTCGTTTCTTCTAAGTACTTAACTAAGGCATAATCGCTCATCCGAATCCAAAGGTCGGCTTGATTATTCGCCTCTGTCGAACGCACTCTAAAACAGCTATCGTTGCTTTCAATTTCGCTTTCCCGAAACTCATAGGGGCATAGTTTGAGCAATGTTCGACTATTTAGCGAGACTTCCAAGTCAGGCATTAGCAACGTAGATACGGTATGAGCGGTTCCCTGGGAAACACCAGTTGCGCCAGCAATTGCCACGTTCAGATTGGATTCTTCCTCCAGCTCGTTGTTAAAAGAGTGACGGGAGAATACTTTCAATCCATCGGACCAAATGCTATTGCGTTTTGAACCTAAGTCTTCGTAGATCCAATCAAAACGGAATTTGTTGGGTCTAACAAAGTACGTTTTGAATGTTGTGATGCCTTGTCCACCCTCAACTCTTCCTGAGTCTTGATAGGTTTGGCAATTGCCATATTTCAGCACCATGTTTTGAATCACACCATCAGCATGCATGTAATTAAAAACTCCTGTGAGTGAAGAGAGCCAGCTTAGAGAGCGTGGAACTAAATTGTTGAACATCACGCTCTTACTTGGCCAGTTTTCACCAGCCCCTGTCGACTCTGGCAAACTCAGTGACTTCTTTTTCAGTTTATGCTGCTTTGCACAGCAGCATAAACTGCTGAGTCCGCTTGCAGAGAGCGCAAATATCCCAACTTGTCTTTAGTGCTAGCAGATGAAGGAGCCCAATTACAAAGGTCCACCGAATTCAATCGCAAGGGTGGCAGTTATCCACGAACTTGAGGCTCTTTATAATTGCACGATACCATCTCCTGGCGCTCTTGGGCAACGGAAAGCTTTGCAGCAAGCACGCTCCTGAAGTGAGTTCTGTTTCTGGCGATTTCGGAGTATCGTCTTTGATGGGCTTATTTGGTACGTTTATAGTCTCGCCAGGCTTTGTTGTACAAATAGTAATACCGCATATGGTGTCATTATTGCGGCTTGAAAACTGTCTTAGAGTGAGCGTTATGTTCGCCTGACATGGAATCGGACGGTAAAGCAATGGTTCCAGCTCGCCGGCTGAGAGCATCCTCGATGACTCGCAGATTCTCTACGTTTTTTCCATAATCCACCAGGGTAGTGCTTATCGCGGGCTTGCTGGATATGGTCACTGTGCAAGAATCCTTATCGGTAGATGAAACTGTAAGCATTATCTTCTCGCCAAAAGATTTCCATGTTGTACCAGTCTGCGCGTTTATGATTCCTAACTCCTTGTCTTGTTGGGTTATCCGACAATTGCGCAGTAGTAAGACTGAGCTTGCGCACAACTCAAACGCCTCATCAAAACATCGCTCCACGCTTAGCGCTTGTACCTGATGCACTCCCAAGAGTGTCTCCCGGTAGTCTGTTTTCAGTTGCTTGGTAGAAAACTGTTGCAGTGCTCCAAGGCACAATGCCATCCCTAGCCCATAGAAAAGTCCGCCGCCCACACCCGCTATCAATCCATGCCAGATGCCCCAGAAACAGCCGACGAAGATTCCCGTAATAAGACCATACGGAATGGTCGTAAAAAGAAAAATCCTTCTGTAAGTGTCCAATTTGCTTCGAGTAATCATAATTAGGTTATTCCCCAACTTTTTGCGAAAGTCAAATACCTATTCTCGTGCGAACTTTTTATATTCATAGTTGGTGGGACATAAGGTAAATTATTTGCCCCTAAAAAAATTTTCGCGGCTGTTTTGTCGCTCAATTAGATTTGGAGACTTGTTTTCCAATTTTAAGTGCCGTGCAAGTGATAACTGGCTCTGATCAAGGGAATTGGCACTGGCAGCTTCCAGATATTTATGAAGGCCAAGTCATTTCGTTCAGGATGATTGAGACGAGTGAGAAAGGCGTTCCCCCTGGGCGCGTCAGACCATTAACACAAGAGGAAAAGGAAGAGTTAGTGCTGGAGGAAGAGGAGTGAAAAGTGTTTGCAACCGCACTGATACTGTAGTGATTCATGTACAGCTAAACGTGCATTCTTTTGCTCATTTTGATTGCTGTCCTCGCCAAAAGAAATTGTCAGCGCCATGCAAAAATACCGCCGCTTGAACGATCAGCTTTTTGCTCAGAAAAGCTGAGTCAGGGGGCGGTTTGTATGAGTGCTTAACGGACGCTGATAACGGAACGTTATGTTGCAGTTTGAGGCTATTTGTCCTTAGAGGACTCTGCAAAGGGCTTTTTTCGCTTGGAGTGCTCAGGTTCGGCAAATCACGCTCGTTGTTCAGAAATTAGCTTGAGAGTATGTTCAAACGCTTGACCGTTTGTATCCGATCGGATACACTGATCGCTAGTACACCTTTTTAAGGTCGGATGAATTCGACAAGTGGCTAAGGAGCCTGCGAGATCAAGTTGGTAAAGCGCGCATATTGGTGCGAATTAGGTCTGCCGAATTAGCCAACATTGGTGATTGTAAACCCGTTGGAGATGGTATCTCCGAGATGCGAATCAACGTTGGTCCAGGCTATCGAGTTTATTTTGTGCGTCGAGGGAAAGTTGTGTATTTGCTGTTATGCGGTGGCAATAAGGCAACGCAAAAACAAGATATTCAACGCGCTAGAGCAATTCTAGAAAAGTTTGAAAAGGACTGAATCATGACTCAATTTGCCCCCTTTGATGCAGCAGGCTACCTCGATAACGAAAAAGTTATCGCCGAATATTTAAATGCCGCCCTTGAAGATCCAAACCCTGATGTTTTTTTGGTCGCCGTACGCGATGTTGCCCAGGCGCATGGAATGGCTCGATTGGCGAAGGACACTGGACTAGGCAGAGAAAGCCTCTATAAAGCCTTAACGCCAGGCGCCAAACCGCGTTATGACACCATGCTGAAGCTTCTGCAGGCTTTGGGAGTGAAACTTCAAGCATTCCCAGCTCACATTGATTCTCCAAAACAGCGCCCATCAGGCAAGAAAAAGCAGGCGAGCTAATCTCTTCCAAAATTCTAAAGCTGCTGAATTGCTCTTTGTAGTCTGTTGTAGGTTTACAAGATACGCAAGAGTGGCAACCTGACTCTTTTTAAAAGCTTTAACTTCAGAGGGATGACTGCTTCTTTATGAATTTTTGCTGCCCAGCTGGCGAGTCTGGATCAAAAATCATGTTGGTATCAATATAAGCGCCCTTGCCCTCGTTTGTATTAAAGCGCCATCTTTTTACCTTATCGTGGTCGTATTCGATTTCTAGTGTTTTAAAAGAAAGTCCACACATCACATGCAGCATGTTGTAATGATCTCTGCTTTGGGTTTTGTCTTGTTCTCCAAGGAGATTTTCAACTTCCTTGCGTTGCATACCGATGAAATCAAAATCCTTGAGAAATTTTTCAAACTGGTCGTAATGTCCTCTTTTAAATGCAAGGCTGTCGAATGCATTGATGTGCAACCTTTCGATAAGGCGGTCTGGCTCGGCTAAGGCGAAATCCGAATCTCTTGGCGAAATAAGCCATTTTCCGTTGATATCGCTGACGCCGCTGAATCGATTTTGGTGGTCGTACGTGGTCACAACGCATCGCCCATCTTTCTGCTCGCCGTTCCAACCTGGATGTTCAAATATTTTCTTGCCGTTGATGTCAAACGCGATCGTAGTTTGGGTGTCAGAACTGTCATTGGCTGCTGTTGCATGTGTGATTTTGCCGATGATTAGTCCCTGGTTTTCTTTTATTGGATAGCCGACTTCAGTGACGTCACCAGGCATGGTGAACAGCTTTTCTCCTTTTGCGTTTATGATTTCAAAGAGGTCTTCTTCATGCTCTTTTGCAGCAAAGATATTTTTGGCGACCGGCTCAATTTTGCAATAGGATGGTGGCACCACAAACTTGAAATTGCGATCGATTATGCCAAGGACAAGCGGTAATTCTACTGTTGATGCAACTGCAAAAGCATCAATAAATGATGAATGTCCCAGAATTTGCGGACAGGGATTTTCACCCTTGCGATTGATGAATATGAGTCCAGGTCTATTTTCGGCTGGACGTACTAGGGCTAAGCCATTGCTAAAAGAACCTGGCATAGGCTGAGCGAGCGAGATTACCACATCGTTGTTTTCATTGACGTAGCCGCTCTGCCAAATGTTTTGAAGGCGCTTTCGCACTAGCTTAGAGAAGCTAATGAGACCTTCACTCTCTGGCTGAAATTGCATCTCGGGGTCAACTGGCGTAGCTGAAAATTTTTGCGTTTGCGTATTGAAGATATAGGTTTCAGATGAGTCTTTTGCGCGATTGAATTTTGTTACCAGTCTTGTATGTGGACCCAGATATCGGATTTTGTCATAGTGTAAGGGCAAAACAATTTTGCCTGCGCCATCGATTATTCCGTGCAATCCAACGCTGGAAATTTCAACCAGAGCACTGGGAAGCAATTTTTCTACGGGCGCACTGGGCTCTGAAGGTTCGATATATGCATTGCATGCTTTGCAATCTCTAGGAATGACGGCTGTAATTTTCTTTCCATCTTTATTCAAAAAGTTGACGGTGCCGTCTGAGTTACTTGATTCGTATACTCCTCCGCCGATATAGGAGAGCCCGTCGCTTTCAATGGAGAAAATTTTCTGCCCTGTGGTGTCCAGCACGTCATAATTGTTTTCTGCTCTGGCGCTGCCCGCAAAGCATAAAATACACAATAGTGTTTGCGGAATTAATGCTATTCTCAATCGTGCCCCTTCCCGTGTGAATTACAGGTTACCATGCCAGCCGCTGCAAAAAAAATGCGCGTCAAATCAGTTTTTTTGTTTGGCGTACTTCTGTGCAGTATAACTTCGTCAACTGTTGCCATGCCGCAGCTTGCCGAAACTGATACGAATTGGAAGGCTCATGAGTACGAGCGATTTTCCAACGCGGGTCGCGAGGCTATGTCTGCGAAAAACTATGCCAAGGCAGCTGTTTATTTTGAACAGGCTTTGACTTTTAAAGATGAGGCTGATGTCGCAATCCAAGAAGGCAAATGCTACATGCGCATGGGCATGTGGAGCGAAGCCAGAAAAGTTTTTTTGACGACTTTCGAGAAGCGTGGATATGGCGACGAATTTGGGTTATTAGTCGAATGTGATCTCAAACTAAAATTATTCGATGATGCTTTGGCAAGATGCGATAGTTTTCAAAAGGAGCTGCCCTGGCCGGAGGGCACTTCATGGTTGCAGCGCAGTAAAGTTTACCTGCAAATGGGTAAGCGTCAGCTGGCGGTGAACTGCCTGAAAGAAGGCTATTACCATTGTGTTCGTGAAGGGCGCGACGTTGACGACATAAAATATGCTCTGGCTGAACTTAACGAAATTCCTCCGAGCAGCGTGCCCAAAGTGAAAACTGGCAACAGCGAAGTGTTGGCACTGTTGAGATATTTGGCGTCTTTAAAAGGGCCCGTCGAAGAACAAAGTGCAGCTGCTGATTTGGAGCGTGTACTGAAGCGCAAACTTAATTTCGTTGGCAATAGTGGCCAATGCGATTGGCGAGCTGATGATTGGGCTTCTCCCACGGGTAATTTTGAGTTGACACCTGAAGGAATTAGTTTTGGCATCAATGCCGATCTAAGCTATGTGACGAAAGCTGGTGTGATTGCTGAACACATTTCGCCACAACTTTCAAACGCTGCAAACTGGAAGGTACCAGTACAACTGCCGGGAACTCCAGTGGTTTCAAATCATCTTGAATGCGTGATAAGCGTGCAATTGGAAAATGGTTCACTAAATTTATGTTTTAACGAACATATGCCCGAGCAATTGTTGTCTGTGGGGCGCTCTTTTTCGGCGGCAAGCGTCGAACAGTTCGCTTCTTCTGATTTCGACAAAACGATTAAGGAAACAGAAAGGCTAAATCAACTGGGCAAGCACGAAGAGGCGACAAAATATTTGGTACGGCACTGGCAAAGTAGACATATTGATCTCGCAAAGCCCGGTGCCAAGGAAAAAGTGGCTACGATCAAAAAATTGCTGATCGAATCTTTGTGTTGGAATCCTGGTGTCGCTAAATATGTTGAGGCGGCGCCTTATTTAGCAGTGACGGAAGATATAGTGCGAGCTAGATTTGATAGCTCGAAATTGCCGACGATCAACAAATTTAGTGGGCACCGCTGGGTAGCTAGAACGGTTAGTGCGCCAGACCGAGATGGTCCACCGAATATCACGACAGGTCTTAGTGGCTATCAATGCGGATGTTGGCTAACACCTGATATGCCGCTATATAAAATCGTCGCGGAGCAAGTTGTCGACCGAAAGCCTTTTGGTGCGTTAGCCTACATTAAGCCAATTTCCGGGCAAGATGCTGACGACTGTATGTTTAAGCATTGATACCGCCCTGGTAATCTCAAACCACCGGGATCTAGCGCGCCGTATGACTGCAGTCATGTCGACAATGTGACTCTCGATATCTTGGCAGTTGTGTCTGCGAAACCTATGCTACTCAGGCAAATCGATGCTGAGTCGGCATACGGGAGGATGAAGCGCCGCTTTTAATGTTTTGTTGTTGCAGCTTTATTGAGAATTGCCCGATCGGTAAATTTCGTATTTCAAATTTCAAATATAGCGAATTATTTACTGTTCGGGAAATTTGTCGAGATGTTTGATGTTTTTGACTGATTATTTACCGAGCGGGTAATTTATACGATTTAAATCTCTTTTTTGTGGTAATTTACTGATTGGGAAAGTTTTTTGGTCTTGCGGCGAGTTATGACGAAAAAGTTCATCAAGTCTTCAATTGATTTTGGAAATGAGATTCGCCGAGCCCGAAAAGCTCTCAAACTTACGCAACCTCAACTAGCTGGAGCAAGTGGCGTTGGAGTTCGATTTATCGTCGATCTTGAACACGGCAAGCCCACATGTGCATTAGATAAAGCATTGCGTGTAGCCAGTATGCTTGGATTGAACATCACATATGAGTCTTCTGTGCATGCTGGTGGGAAATGAAAAACTCTGTTAAGCAGCTATCTGTCCGACTGAATGGGCAACCTGTCGGCATATTTAGTCAAACTACTACTGGTCGAATGCGTTTTAAGTATTTACCTGGAACAACAATGGCAATTTCTAATAGTCTTCCAATTCAGGAAGAATCTTATTCTCATAAGGCTTGTGAGGCTTATTTCGCTGGTTTACTTCCAGAAAGTTCTCGCGCTAAAAAGGCTATTGCACATCAATTTGATGCAAATCCAAATAGCACATTTAGTTTGTTAAAAGCGATAGGGAGCGATTGTGCAGGCGCGATTTCATTTACTGATATGAATGAGCCACAGGAAACTTTAAAGCCTGTCAAAACGCGATTGTTATCCTCTGAAGAATTAGAACAGCACATAATTGAATTACCAGAAAAGCCTTTGTTTTTGGGGGTCGATGGACTAAAGCTATCATTGGCTGGAGTTCAAGAAAAAGCTGCGGTGTTTGTAGCTGATGGCAAAGTGTATTTACCAACTTTCGGAACATCAACCACTCACATACTAAAACCTGAAAATACTAATTTCCCTCACTTAGTTGCTAACGAGTTTTTATGCATGAAGGCCGCTCAGCTTTTAGGGTTACCTGTTTCAGCTGTTCGTATGGACTCTGCTGGAAGCAAAGATTTTCTATTGGTTGAACGCTATGATCGAAAGGTTGAAAGCGCAACTATAACTCGCATTCACCAAGAAGATTTTTGTCAGGCGTTACCGAATAGCCAAAAGTATGAACAATATGGCGGCCCTGGTCACAAAAATTGCTTTCAACTGCTGGAACAAACCACGTTCCCTGTATTGGATCGCAACCTGTTGATGGGTGCTTTGATCTATAACTTTCTGATTGGCAATGCCGATGCTCACGGAAAAAATTTCTCCTTGATTTATGGTGAAGATGGTTCCGTCCGCCTTGCACCTTTTTATGATTTAGTATGTACGCGAGTTTATGATGGCTTATCTGCTGAAATGTCGATGAAAATTGGTAAGAATTATCGATTTTCAAGTGTAAGCATCGAAGATTGGAAAACTCTCGCGAAGCAGGTTGGTTTTAGTTATCCGACAATTAGACAGATGTTAAAAACTCAAGCGAACACTCTACCGTCCTTAGTCTCCAGCGAACGAGAGTTGATTAGAGGCAGCCGCTTTGACGGCAATGAATTGGACCGTTTGGTGTTGTATGTTAATAACGCATGTGAAAGAGTGTTGAAAATAATTAACGATGAGAAACTGTCATAGGCTCAGTCTTCTATGCTGATGGCGATTAAAATAAAGTGACTGCACCGCTGGTGGTGGTGCGTGCAATGATAGATTTTCTTGGGTAATTAATTCAACACGTCAGTTCAAAATTTCCTAAAATCGTCTGATAATGATAACGTTGCAAATGCACAATTAATCCGATGCTCGACTTCCTCTGACGCCTTGTTAGCACCGTAATAGCGACGACCTTTAGTCGGTAAGCGTTTTTATTTTTATTCGCGTATGATGATCAAGCGTTTCAGTTGGTTCTTTTAGAATCGTTTTGTATAACGACAGCACTTTTAGATTAGGAAATTTCTCAATCGATTTCAATGCACCTGGCTCTACTTCGTCGTTACCTAGAAAGACTTTCTTTAGGCAACGCCAATTAGGTCTGATAACAGCTCTTTTGTTTGGCGTGTCTTTCAATGTTTTCCCACAGGACTATGCAAAGATGGTTTAGATATGCTGGGCACTTGAAAAATGCTCCATACTAGCTATATCTGGGCATTAAACGTACATCGAGATTTCGTGAATACATGCACAACGCTGCATTTTATTTGCGAATAGTTCTTCCTTTTTGAGCGCCAAGATTTGATATTCGTCAACGTCGGCCAGACTTTTATGAGTCAAAATTTCGGGCTCCAGAATTTCACGACAAAGTGCTATGTCGACGTGAAATTTATAATATTCTCTGCGGTTCAGCGTGGCCATTATTAGGCAGCGCACGCCCCCGTCTTGGGGACCGTGTAATCGTCCAATCAATCTCTCCACTTCAAACGAAAAGTGGCGACGTTATTCGAAGAGTATGTGTTTGGGCATTCCATTACCCTGACGTACTCAATTGGACCGTTTATCAACCTTGCTGGTGTGCCCTTTATCGGGAGCATGCTACTGCTGGCGGTGGCTCGACCGGCTTGGGCACAGGCGCCTGCACTTCGTTCAACCCTAGTGGCTGGGCAAGTCGAGGCTAGCCGGTATACCGGACTTCGAGTGTCACTGAGCGAAAATGGGATCCGACTTATAGGCCAAGTTCCTTAGCGCCTTTTTTCCATTACTAGGGTCTCAGTTAACGCTAGCGAACATTGTAGGGAATAGGATCGAGCTTCTCTTTTTCTTCTTCTTTCTTGACGGACACATCGGGATTGACGAGACTGAATTGATTTTTGCTGAAAGGCTTATTGTAGTTCACTAAGCTATTGTTGACGGCCCAAAACGGCGCTTCCAGAATTCCTTGTACCGCTGCAAATGGAGCCCAGAGAGCGGCGGTCGGAACCACTGCGCGGCCGTTATGGCTGTTGCCAGCCAAGTCAGCAACTGCGTATTTATCCTCGTCCATGGATTTGCGCACCATACAGATTGGTGTGCCAACAATAATGCCGGTTGTAATACCAAAAAGTTTGGTGGCAATTGAAGAGTGCTTTGGAGAAGTTATGGTTTTGCCAGGGCTTGCAGGTTGGATCGCGGCGGCATCAGGAGGGGTGGTGGAATCAGCGACTGACTGGATTTCGGGGGCGTCCGAGCTGGCTATCACCTTATTGATTGATAGCACAATGATGGTTGCTGCAATTACTGAATGGATTTTACTGGTAAGCATACGATTGCCTCTATCTTGAGCGGGAACTCTTGTTCTAAGGATCCAGCTCACCCAGGCTGAATTGTTCTTTGCTAAATGCGGTTTTGGCTGTGTAAGCATCCTTTACCGCGTATGCTGGAGCCTCCAGGGCGGTCATAACGCCCGCCACTGGCAACCAGGCTATACCTGCAGGAATAAGAAAGAGCTTGTTATCATCGTGGTCTTTAATGCTGCCCACAAAACCGTGCGCTCCCGCGTTGACCTCTTGTGGCAGCTTGCGTACGAAACAAACGGGTGTGCCAATGACGGCTCCAGTCAAAAAGCCGGCAATGGCTTTTGGCAATGCCACTAAATGCGATGCGGTACCACTGGCTGGAGAATTTTTCGCTTGCGGATCAACTGCCCATGCAGGATGTGTTGAGGTATAAGTGATACCAACGCCAGCAATAGATATAATAAATCTGTGATACATGCGTAATGTTCTCAAACGGAAAACCTCAGAAAGTATTTACTAAAACCGTTGGATAAGATCGCAGGCGAAGGTAAACTGACCGCGGCGAGTGCCATTGTCGTACGGAGTAACATTCTTGTTAAGCGATTGCTCTACTCGAATTTCTGGACGAATGCAAAGCAGGTCGGAATAACGATGACACCAACCGATCGTACCGCTGGCATAAGTGGTGGCATACCCAGTTCGCCAACCTTGAGGATCGAAGAGGAAATCGATGGGGCGCAGAGTTATATAATCCTTATTGGTGACCTTGAAGAGGCTGTAATTTACTAAGCCAATGGCATGAGCATAGCCTGGTATAACTGCTCCCGGTCCACCGCCACCACCGAATGATCGTACAGGACCATCACTGACAGTTCCGCCTTTCAGCGCGTTTCTGGACCATAATCCATACATTTCAGTTACCGTGTGAAACCGCCGGTTGAATATGTGTGTATAGTTGAGGTTGACCTGTTGAAGATTATCTTTGCCCTGACTTCCAGGTGGCTTATAGTTGGTTGTATTCTGAAACGGCAATCCGTTTAGATCGTTGATACCAGCGTACACAGAATCCTTATTGTTCTTTGACGTCCAGCGCACAAGAAATTGACCAGTTGGAACTGTGGAATTTGTCCAGGGTGCTGTGTCAGCCCCAGAATGGAAGCCAGCCATGAGGTTCCAGTATTTATTTAATTGCAGCCACGACTGGATACCGGTCTGAGTGTATGTGTCGACCGTAAACATGATTGAGTGCGTAAAGAGATAGTTGTCTGGAGCTAATTGCGCTTCGATATCAGGACACGAAATATATCTGCCAACTCTTATCTGTAAACCATCGAATATCTTTTTGTTGCCAATTTTTGGGATATACAGCTCGGTGAAGGCCTCGCAGGGATCGTATCCAGTCAAATTATTGTCTTTGAGAAGCTGAGTACTGAACCATCCTTTGGCCGTAGTGAATCGATAATCTTCGCCGTATAGGTTGGTTAATCGAAATCCCCAGTCCATGTGTTCTTGCTGAACGGTATCAGGGACGCGTTCAAAGCGCAGTACAGCCTGGTCGATGTGCACGGACCTAGACGCCACGATATATGACATCGGAAAATTCGAATGTTTAGAGGTCCCATAATTCATGCCTGGATTTATCCAACCATAAATTCTGATTCGATTCTTTCTAAGTACAGGGCATTTTGCCCAGAGCGCTTGTTCGAGAGGATATTGTGCGTAGTTGTTATCATTAACGCCCATTGGGGCTTGGGCATTCGTGCCAATAAACTCTGTGCTCGGGAACACGGGATCCAGAGGAGGCGGTGGTGCGCGCCGAGGCAGAGGAGCGCTTGGGGGTGGATTGTAGCCAGGCATGCCGAAGTCCCGCTCCAATAGCTCGGTGGCGTATTGACTTAGCGCGGTAATTGCTGACCTGCGCGGTTTCGTTGTGGCAGTAGTGGTTGAGGGCGCGGCGGGGCTGGTAAGCGGCGCAGAAGTTTGGGGTGTTGATACTTCTGACGGAGCCGATTGATCATTTGCTTGACTGATCTGCATCGGCTCAGCTTGCGACGGTGATGGGTTTAGTGAGCTGCATGCTAAAGTCGAAGCTGGTAAGCTTGCTACCTGGCATGAAGCTGGTTGTAAGATTGGTGTAGCCGAAACGATGGCTTTAGAATATGGTGTTGTATTTGGTGCTCGTTGAAATGAGGTCGCTAGTAGTGGTTCTACTTTCGAGTTCTCTGCGGTTTTCGCCTGCGCTCGTTTTGTTCTACGGAAGTCGGACCCTTCTATTTGATTGTGCAGTTGAAGTAGGGCTACTGGAGCGGTGTTTGGAGCAATATCCTCTTCTTGTGAATAGGCCGGCTGGCAAAATTGCAGCATGCTTTGTAGCACCAATGATGTTGCAAAAATTGGAAGCGCAGATCTCATGACTAGAACTCCACAAAGAATATTATTGAAAACACTTGAACGGGCTTGACTGTCGCCGTACAGGCTTTTATGGTGCCCAACTGCGAGGTTTGCTCAATTGATGCGAGCTGACACGCGAGTATACAGATCGTCTCCTTTCAGATTTCTTTCTTCTTTTGCTGACATCCGCCATAAACTAATCTTTGTATTGATGGTTGTTGTGTTTTCGGTGGGTTGCCTTGTCCTCGGCACTGAGTTTTAAGATCGACTGCTCTCTCATTTGATGTGTTTCTTCAGGGCAATCCTGGTATTGCATCGCTTGTTCTAAGTCTTTTGCAGCAGCTGCATATTTTTTTAATCGGAAGTTCAAAATCCCTCTTATGTAAAAAGCCAAGCCACATGGTTCAGATGCTATGGACTCACTGATACTGCTGATGGCATCAGAGTATTTTCCTAATGCAGACATACAATTGGCGCGAATGCCGTAAAGCTCTGCCTTGCCCTCAATATTTGGATTTTCTTTCAGACCGATATCGATGTCCGAAATTGCCTGGGTGTATTGATTGAGAACGGCTCGGGCATTTCCTCTCAAGCAGTATATATAACCAACGCTGGACTGATCGAGAGACTGGCATTCGATCAGTTCGGATGCTTCTTTGACGGCTCGTTCATACAATCCTTTATCAAATGATGCTGTCGGAATATCGACTCTGGCATCTAGTGTGGATAATTTTGGAGGATGGATTGAAGGAGCAGAGAGAGTCGCCGAACCATAAAGAAAAATCCAGATAGTGAAAAGTATGACTATGAAGCGGCGTAAATATAGGATCAACTTCCATCTCCAAAAATCCGCAAACTGTTTGAAGGCGATTTTGAACTGAACCTTTGAACGTTTGGAAACTTAGTTTCCTGAACGCGAGTTCCTAAAGGACCCGCAGTTAAGCCACTAGATATAATGGCAAGAGTAATCACACTGAGATGTTCGTCCAGAGTTAAATCGAATGTCTAATAGTCTTCGATCGCCCGGATTGGTCGGGGTGGACAACCCGACCTTGATACTATCTTGATGAAAACCACCAAGTTGTTTATTCAATCTTTGCACTGCAGACTTTATAAGATAGATGGCCTGTGATTGCAGAAATCTGGAAGTCTAACCAATATTGATTTCAAGCATTCGCAAACTTCTTGTGACTCAATATGAAAGAGTACAGTCCGCCTTCTTTCATGTTTCTTTCGTCTCGTACTGACATCGCATCATGAAACTCCTTTTAGTTGAAGATGACAATTTGGTAGCCAACTCTGTAGTTGTAGCTTTGCAGTGTTCTGGCTATGCAATTGACCGTGTGGCAAACGGGCTCGGTGCCCAATCGGTTGCCGGAAGAAACCTATATGATTTGATTATTTTAGACTTGGGATTACCTGATATGGATGGCCTGGAATGCTTACGGATTATGCGCTCGCGCATGATCAAAATTCCCATATTGATTCTCACGGCCAGGGACTCTCCAGAGCATCGCGTCCAAGGACTGGACGCCGGTGCTAACGATTATGTCGCCAAGCCGTTTCATTTGGCGGAGCTGGAAGCCAGAATTCGAGCGCTTTTGAGACTTGTGCGCAGCAATGAAGTGGTAGTGCAAGCGGGCCAGCTGAGCTGGGATACTAAGACACGCGTGTTAAGGCGAGGAGATGAATTGATTGAGCTCTCCGCCAAGGAACACGCAGTGCTAGAAGCGCTCATGCAGAATTGCAATGCACTTGTTACCAGGCAGCGTTTAGCTTCGCTTTTGGCAAATTGCGATGCCCTAGCCACGCATAATGCAATCGATATTATTATTCATCGGCTGCGTAAACGGTTGGAGCCGTATGGACTAAGACTCCTAACAGTAAGGGGGCTTGGTTTTCTTGTCGAACAGTAAGCTTAAAAATAAATCGATGCGCACAACGTTGCTGTTGTGGCTATTGATTCCGCTTGTGGCGCTGACAACTCTGTCAACTGTAATTGCAAATCACATGGTGCAGGTTTTTGCAAACAGTTTTTTTGATTCGTTCTTGCTAAATTCTGCCGATTCGATTGCTGCCCGATTTTGTGCAGGCAAAGACGGTATTTCAGTTGCTAGTCTTTCTCCCGAATCCACTTTTCTTTTCTCTCACGGTGGGCAAGACAGATTTTTCTATCGAGTTTTGGACAAGCAAGGACGCCGGTTGAGTGGAGATGACATTCCTGAATTGCCGGTGCCAAATTTGAGCACGTGGCACAAATTTGGCTATACAAATGTGCACAGGAGTTTGGTGCGTTTTTGCACCGTGCTAGTCGAAACTTCTGCAGGACCGGTTTTCGTTCAAGTCGGCGAAACGCTGAACAATAGGACTATCTTGCTACGGCACATTTTTCTAAGTATTCTCATTCCACAAGTCGGACTTGTTTGTCTGGCTTGTCTATCCCTGTGGTCAGGCGTGAGCAATGGACTAAGACCGTTGCAATCCCTAAATGTAACTCTGCGATCACGGGTCAAGCCGAACTTTTTGCCTATTGAAATTCCGGAGGTGCCATCGGAGCTCGTGGCTGTAATTGCTGCTCTCAACGAACTGTTCGATTCATTGGGCAATCAGTTTCGACTGCAGCAAGAATTTATTGCGAACGCCGCGCACCAATTGCGTACTCCTGTGACGGCGGTGCAAACTTACACTGAACATCTGGCACGGCTGGAGTTAACTGCTAGCCATCGGGCTGTGGTTGACGGCTTGTCTCTGGCGTCTAACAGGTTGACTGCTATGGTCAATGGGTTGTTACTTCTTGCTCAAATCGAAGCGAGTCCAGGTAGCGCAACCGAAATAGCGGATTTGACTACTGCGGTTGCTGAGGCGAGTGTCGGGCTTTTGCAGCGAGCGAAAGATCGTCATATTGAACTGATTTTCGACATGCCAGTTACTTCGGCTTATGTCCAGTCCAACCCATTTCAATTGGTTCAATTAGTATCGAATTTGCTCGAAAATGCGATCAAATACACTCCCGAAAACGGTTCAGTTTGGGTGTTCGTGAGCAAAGATTTTGATGGACTGATTTCTCTTATTGTCGAGGACACCGGACCAGGAATTCCACTAGAGTATCGAGATAGTGTTTTCCAACGATTCTTTAGAGTGCCTGGTGCGGCTGATGCCGGCTCAGGATTGGGGCTGGCGATTGTGAAGGAAATTGTCACGACATCAAATGCCCAGATCCAGCTGTCTGATCGATTTCGCGGTGGCAGTTCGTTTCGAATTACGTTTAACAAATGCGTGACATTGTAGATTCTGGCATTTGAAACTTCTATGTAGTTTGGGGCCATTGTACTTACGTGGTATGTTTGATAGCTCCGTTTGAAATCTCACAATTATGAATCCTGTTCATCCCACCTTGCCTGTTGAGAGCTTACTGGCACTCTTGCTTGTGGCTTCTGCTACGGCTGTCATTGTCAAATGGGTGCGAGTGCCGTATCCAGTTGCGCTAGTAGTTGCTGGCTTGATAATTGGCATATCAAATGTGTTACCTCCTGTGATAATGACACCAGAACTCGTTTTGGTGATTTTTCTGCCAGCGTTGCTGTTTGAAGCATCGTGGAATTTGGATATTAAAGCGCTCAAACGAGATTGGCTTCCCATCACAATGTTGGCGACGGTTGGAGTGCTTGTATGCATGTTTTCTGTCGCGGCTCTTTTACATTTAGCTGGTGGTATGAATATTCAGAACGCTTTGCTATTTGGTGCCATGGTTTCTGCTACCGATCCTGTTAGCGTAGTTGCGCTATTTCGTCAGATGGGCATGGATGCACGGCTGACGATGATCATCGAAGGAGAAAGTCTCTTTAATGACGGCACAGCAGTTGTACTGTTTCAGATGGTGCTTACAGCCTTGGTGTCAGGAGCGCAGCCGTCTATTCCTGTGGCGGTCGGCAGCTTCGCCATGGTCATGGTAGGTGGCGCATTATTAGGCGCATCATTGGGTTATGCTGCATCCCGGATAACAAGCGCATTTGACGATCACTTGTTAGAGATCACGCTGACAATGGTTACTGCATATGGTGGCTTTTTGATAGCGGAACATCTAAAGGTTTCACCTGTTATTACTGTTGTAGTGGCCGGCATAGTGGTAGGCAACTACGGCAGCAGAACTGGAATGTCGGCGACAACAAGACTGGCTGTCAACTCGTTTTGGGAGTATGCCGCATTCCTTGTGAACTCTATCCTCTTTCTTTTAATTGGGTTGCAAGTACAAGTGCCGCTTCTTCTCAAACATGCCCAATTAATTGGTTTCGGCGTTTTGGCTGTCATGATATCTCGCATGCTTGTTGTTTACGGTATTTGCCCGTTTGTTTCGACGGAGCGCCTACCGATTCCTGATAAGTGGCGACACCTGTTGTTTTGGGGTGGACTGCGTGGCGCCCTTGTCATGGCGCTTGCCCTAAGTTTGCCACTGAATTTTCCGGATCGTGAGGCCGTAGTCAATCTCACTTTTGGAGTAGTTCTATTTACCTTACTCGTACCGGGATTGACAATTGAGCCTCTAGTTCGCTTGCTTGGCATGGCTCCTAAACAAGACGCACTGATTAAGTACCAGCGACTGAAAGCACTTCTTTTTGCTTACAAATCTGAATCGCAAAAACTAACAGAAATGCTTGCCTCTGGCCACATCTCAAATCATATACACGATAATCTTGGCGTAAGCGTTCAAAAAAGTCTGAATGAAGTTCAAAAGCAGCTTGAGGAGCTAGAAATGACTGATCTGTCCATTGATCAGATACATTTGAAGCACGCGAGTCTGGAGCTGATTGAACACAGAAAGGACTGTCTTTTGCAATTAGTCAAGAGAGGCTTGCTGACGCAGGAGGTATTTCATGAGCTTGAGCTGGACATGGACTCAGAGCTTGATCTGCTTACAAGCACCATCGCTTCATCCCAAACTCCAAACTAGGCATTCAAGGTATCTAAGGATATGAATTACTCCCTGGCACAGGACGCTGGCGGGCTTTTAAGCGCTTATCAACCATGATGTTGCAAGCACGTTGTATTCCTCTTAAAGTTGCCATTGCACCGGCTAGTAACAGCAGACACAAGGTAAATGACTCTGGCTCCATATTTTGTGCTCACGAGAACTCTGACTGCATAGTGCTTTACAACGCATTAATATGGCATCAAGTTAAGGGGTGTTCAGGTCATTAATTTGTCATTATTGGCCACAGGCGTAAATTTCTCTAGAAATGACTGTAGTCATATCTAGAGGTGACTTTCGATATCTTGTTCGTGCGAGGGCGAGAACTATTCTCGCTTGCACTATATTATGCGGCTAGCTGATACCTAGGTCTGATAACAGCTCTTCATTCTGCAAATTCAACGCTCCAGAAATCGCCTGTTTCAAAATCATTCAATGAATTCGCCAAACTTTGCCAAATAGAGCGCCAAAAAATCGGCAAAACAATTCGGCCAAGTTACAACTTCTCATCCTCGTTGCCCTTGGTGTTGCGCAGTAGGTTGTCGCGCAGCCGGACGACGTTCTTCTGCACGACGAAGAACTCGTCACCCAGCCCGCAGGCCTCGACCAGTGTCCGACCGAGATCGTTCTTGAGCAGGCGTCGGCCGGCGGCCGTCAGGCTCACCTTCACCTTCCGCTCGTCGGCGGGATCGCGAGTTCGGCTGATATAACCAGTCTGCTCCAACTTCTTGAGGATCGGCGTCAGCGTATTGGATTCCAAAAATAGCTTTTCGCCGAGTTCGCTGACGGTCTGCTCGTTCGAATCCGACAGCCCCACCATCGCGATGTACTGAGTGTAGGTCAGTCCGGCAGCGTCCAGGATCGGTTTATAGGCGCGACCGAAGGCCAAATTGGCCGAATAGACGGCAAAACACAGAAAATTCGAGAGGTTTCCTTCTTTGACCGGGGCTGGCTTTTGGGTTTTCGGGGAGCGGGTCACTGGGGCCTCCGGAGTTTGTGATGATCTAAGGCTAATATAGCTCGGATGCGATTAAATCGGAAGGATTGACGTCGTCGCGACAACATGCTAATTTAAATCGTATGCGATGCAATCGTATGCGAGCTATTTACGAGAAGGCTCATATGAGCACTATCGGTATTATCGGCTTAGGTTGTATGGGCGCAGCGATCGGCTGCCTGCGCAACTCTAACGCCCAGCTTGGCACTCCATGCGCTTTTCGAGGCATGTAGCGTAAATTCACTTAAAAAATACCGAAAAACAAAAAGGAGAAAATATATGAGCAATGAAAATGGACAAAAATTGACGGGAAAAATTGCGGTTATCACAGGCGGAAGCAGTGGGATTGGATTGGCCACAGCCAAGCGCTTCGTTGAAGAAGGTGCCCACGTCGTGATCACTGGGCGCCGAGAAAAAGAGCTCAAGGAGGCCGCAGCCTTCATCAAGAAAAACGTGACAACAGTCACCGGCGACGTGTCGCGCTTAGAAGATCTCGACCGGCTTTATGCCGTAGTGAAAGAGAAACATGGGCACATTGACATACTCTTCGCGAACGCGGGCGCGGGTACAATCGCACCGCTCGAAGTGGCTACCGAGGCACATTTCGACCAAACCTTCGACGTGAACGTTAAAGGTATGTTCTTTACGGTGCAGAAGGCTCTTCCCCTCTTCAAAGACGGCGGCTCGATTATACTGACCTCTTCAGTCGCGAACGTAAAGGGACTCCCAGGGTTTACCGCCTACGCCGCGAGTAAGGCGGCAGTGCGCAACTTTGCACGCGGCTGGGCTATGGAGTTGAAAGACCGCAAGATCCGCGTAAATTGTATGAGCCCCGGAGCAATCGATACACCAGCATTAGCGACGACGACTGGTCTTACCGCTGAACAGGCCAAGCAAGCGGCCGAACAATTCGTCACGCAGATTCCAATGGGTCGCAGAGGCACGTCCGAGGAAATTGCGGCAGCAGTCGCGTTCCTCGCCTCCGATGAAAGTACCTATATCACCGGCGTGGATCTCGCGGTTGACGGGGGCATGGCACAGGTCTGACCAAAACGTCCGATTAGATCGGACACTACCCGACGTAACGGAAAGAGAGATTTCTATGAGCGCACAAGAGAATATCCAGGTTGTGAAGGACTTTTTTGCAGCAATGGGCCGCAGCGATAAGGAGGGGCTGCTGTCGTTGGTTGCTGAAGATATTGAGTGGATCATTCCGGGCAAGGACTGGGCACTGGCAGGTACGCATCGCGGGCAAGCTGGATTAAAAGACTTGCTTCAGAAGTCTTCCGAACTGGAAACCTCATTCCCCACTCCTCCCGAATATGTAGCGCAGGGAGACCGGGTTATGGTCATTGGCTTTGCTAAGGGTAGAGTCAAAGCCACGAATAAGACGTTCGAGGACGATTGGGTCTTTGACATTACTGTTCGAAATGGCAAACTGACGAGAATCAGAGAGTATATCGACACGCAAGCACTGGCGCTGGCCTCTGAGATGACCGCGAACCCGTAATGAAATGATGCTATCGCAGACAGTTTAATTGAGGCAGAGAGTTGTTCATGAAAATAGGATTTATAGGCGCCGGTAATGTGACACGAACGTTTGGCCGTCACCTTCTAGGCGCTGGTCACACTATAGTGGTGTCTAATTCGCGAGGTCCGGAAACACTGTCGCAATTTGTGGCTGACCTCGGCAAGGACGCAATTGCCGGAACGAAACAAGAAGCTGCCGATTGCGACATCGTCATCCTTGCCACACGCTGGGTCAATGTAGCAGATGCTCTCAGCGGTATTGATTGGCACGGCCGTATTTTAGTTGATGCTACTAATGCACATGTTGACCCTATACCCGACATCAGTCTAGCTGGCGTAACCAAATCGCGCGCTGCATTGAAAGACCGCACTTCCAGCGAAATCGTTGCTGAAAAAGCAGTTGGCGCAAGGCTCGTTAAATCCATTAGTAACATGCCGATGGACTGGATACAGGACTTCACGCCTAATAAGCCACGAACCGTGATCTTCACCTCTGGCGACGACGCCGAAGCTAAACAGCAGGTTATTGAGTTAATTAACAGCACCGGACTTGTCGCTGTCGATCTCGGCTCGCTCAGCAAAGGCGGTGCAATGCATGAAGTAGGCGCGCCGTTATCTGGCCTTGAACTTCATTTCGTAAGGCGGCTTCGCTAGCGTAAGCTGAGACCAAGGGCATCTGTGAATGTCCGTCGCACATTCAGTCTGGTTTTTGAAGAGTGTGTCACTAATACGGTTGACCTTATTGCTACCGCCCGTGATGGCATAGCGTTGTAACATCAAATGGAGCTGACTAATTCAATTTGAACCGAATAAACCAAAGCGTCATAGTATGAACCAAGGCGTACTGCCGGAGCTGAATCGATATGCTAGAGTCGAGACTATTGTTGAATGGGATTACTCTATCCACATCTTCTGCTCATGTGAATTTAATGATGAAGAGTCTGTCGTACACAAACTCAAAAACTTTACTGAAAATGTTTAAGGCGTGTTCCTGATGTACTTTTGATTTAACTGACTCTATATGTTTTTTCGAGACAGCTTTTTGTAAACTTCGTCGTCGTTTCGCTTATCGACAATCAGCACCGAGACAGATGTTTCGTCGAAACGATAAACGATTCGGTATTCGCCGATATCTGTCCGGAGCAAGTCGGTGTAGCCTTTCAGAGCGCTCGAATCAGCAGGTGTTGGACCGTTTAAAAGACCCAGTACCTTGTTCATACTTTGTTTGAAGTGCTTTGACTCTAATCCACGAATAAATTCCAGCGACTCTTTAGTCAGGTTGAGGTTACGCACCCTCGGCATCCTTCATCAGTTGTTGGACGTTTTTGGCTGACGCATATCCGGAGGCTTCTGCTTTCAAGGCACGGTTTGCCCAGTAGCTATCTTCAATGGTCGTGAGACGTTCGTATTCGGCGACCGACAATATAACAACCGAAGAGCGTCCGGACTTTTTGACCATGACTGGCTCGACCAGCGCTGAATCCATAACAGTGCCAAAAGTATTTTTGACTTCGGTCGCAGTAACAGTTTTCATTTCCCACCCGCTGGTTTGGAACGATCGATAGCTTTTATAGACAACATAACACAGTTTGGCTGGTTTGGCTACATTGGCTGTTTTGGCTAATTGTCCATGGCTACTACCTCTGTCTGCGTGGCAATTTGAAACATCTCTTCCCTCATGGAACTGAACTTTTGTCTGAGTATGAGGTAAATAAGCATCTGGAGGAGACGATGTTGATGGTGATTAGTGGTTTGAAAGCGCCTATTGAAATTTGAAAGCGGATAAATCGTAAATCAAATATCGTTTTATGGCGGCAACATTTTCGCCAACTAGAAACCACTTTCGCAGGAATATGGTGTATGTCCAAAACAAAAAGCTTTTCGCGAGGATTTGTGCTCAAAAAACAGTTGGGAAACAATTGGGCTTGGCTTTTATTGTCGAGCAGTTTAAAGTCGGAGGTAGACTTGGTACAAAGCACACATGTATCTGGAGTTAAGTGACCAATATGATGAATAGGATGCTGCGTTCTGTTGTAATCGCTGTTCTCGTTCTGAGCGCAAGCCCTTTATTGAAGGCTCAATCCAGTGGTGAAGATTACCTTGACGCTCCGGAACTGATTCGTAAGTGGCCCACCAAGAGTATGCCAATCGTAGTTTATATTCAGCCTGATAATGGTGCTCCCGACCATCACGAAAACTACTCTAAAATCGCAAAGCAGGCATTTGACGAATGGGCGAGTGCGTCCAAAGGCAGTTACGCGTTCAATTTTGTCGATGAGCCTGGTCGAGCAAATATTGATCTGACGTGGACAACCGACCAGAACAAGTTGCCCGTGCATGATGAAGTGTTTAAATCGGGAACTTGCCAGTTCTCTTTTTCAACGTTCGGAATCGACGGCGCAAAGATCATGGTTCTGACCAATGATCCAGAAAAAGGTGGCGCGGTCAGCGACAATCTTATACACCGGATTTGTCTGCACGAAATAGGTCATGCTCTAGGCTTGTCGCATAGCCCGAGCCAGGGCGACGTAATGTTTGCCAGATACACTGACCCCATGAAAGACATCGTTCCTGTGTTATCGGAGCGCGATCAACGAACGATTGCCATGCTCTATTCAGATGCTGTCAAGTCAGCGTTTGATAAAGACGCAACTATGAAGGCTGGGCGCGACAAAGGAATGAAAATGGTTTCAGACAAAGAAACCGATGCTATGTTCGATGCAGCCAACAGGGGTGATTTCAAGGTAGCACTAGAAATCTCCGAACGGCAATTCACCAGCAACCCGACGCTGACTGTGTGCAAAGCCAATTATGTTGCGGTGCTAAACAAAGCGGCTCATGCTGCCATGGCGACTAATTCATTTGATACTGCATATGATTACTATAAACAAGCCCTGAGTGTGGATCCTCAATCTGATGTAACTAGGCAAAATCTTGCTCGCTGCTTATTGTTGAAAGGCACTAGCCTCATTCGAGCTAACAAGCTAGCCGAAGCAGAAGCCTGTTTCAAGAAAGCATTGGATGTGGTGCCTGATACTCAGAAAGAAATGCGTCGTTATATCGTCCACAATTACTCAGTCGCACTGGAAGGACTCGGGCGAAAACCGGAAGCTGATCAATTAATGACTAAATATGCAGTTGCGCCTTGAGCGGCACAACTTAGACTATATGGTGGAACCAGAAGCTTAAATAAGATCGCGCGAACTTAGCACTGCCGCGAGAAAGCTTTGCAGACTTTTGAGACAAAGGCGAGTCCTATCCGTCAGATGCGCACTGCTGGCAGTGGCGCTTATGATTGCGTCCGAAACATAATCGTGCAAAGTGACAATTGGGGCTCAAATACCGAGCTGACTTTTCAATTAGAGCCGCGCTGTTGTTTGAAAATGGAACACGAAGCGCATTGGCCCCCAATCTCTTCGTAGGCGGCAATAGGCTAATCAGGTGTACCGTTAACCGTTAGGTTTTTGCTCCGATCGTTGAACTGCAAAGCCTTGATTACAGCTCGTCTAAGCCTTCCGGTCAATCACCTTGTCCATATTTTCCGGATACCGGCCGCCCTTGGCTCCAATGCTATCTGCGCCCTGGGTAATCATGCTTAGCTCCGAGTGAGAAAGCTTCAGCGCCACTGCGCTAATATTTTCTTTCACGCGTTCCGATTTTGTAGTACCTGGAATCGGAACAATCCATGGCTTCTGCGCTAAAATCCAGGCGAGTGCCACCTGCGCGATTGATGCTCCCTTCCCCGTCGCAACGCGTTCGAGAACGTCCACAAAGGCCTGATTAGCTTCCATGTTCTCTTTCTGAAAACGTGGGAAATAACTCCGGGCATCTTCTTTCTCAAAGAGCGTATCGGCATTCATTTTACCGGTCAGAAAGCCTCTGCCGAGCGGGCTAAAGGGTACAAAGCCGATCCCTAGCTCCTCAAGCACGGGAAAGACTTTTTCTTCGGGTTCACGCCACCAGAGGGAGTACTCGCTTTGCAGCACCGTCACAGGTTGCTCGGCGTGGGCCTTGCGGATGTTTACAACCCCAGCCTCTGATAGCCCGAAACGCTTTACTTTACCTAAGGCAATGAGGTCTTTCACTGTCCCAGCCACATCCTCAATGGGAACGCTCGGATCTACCCGGTGTTGGTAGAGGAGATCAATCGTATCGATGCGCAGGCGCTTCAGTGATGCGTCTACCACTTTGCGGATAGTCTCCGGGCGACTGTCGAGTTCAGCGTTCGATCCATTCTTGAATCCAAATTTAGTGGCGATCACCACCTTGTCTTTAAACGGCTCCAGAGCCTCTCCCACGATGTCCTCGTTGGTGTAGGGGCCATAAACCTCGGCAGTATCGAAGAAGGTAATACCTTGTTCCACGGCGTCACGTAAGACGCGAATGGCTTCCTTCCGGTCCGGCTGATTAGCGTAACCGTGGCTCAGCCCCATGCAGCCGAGCCCAATTGCCGAAACTTCTAGACCCCCCAATTCTCTTTTCTGCATAATAGTCTCCTGTGATTCTTCAAGTGCTGGTATTAAAAGTGGTGGCACACCGATGCTGCTTGTGCGTGTTGCATTATTAAAACTCCACCGGGCGGTTTTAGATATGCATAAAAGCGTTCAAATTTTGCCTAAAGCTCCCATGATTGATTCCTTTTGGCGATAATTGTTTATATGATGACTTCATGAGTAAGAAAAAACTGCAACTGCTAAGAGAGCTGGCGATGAGAATCGCTACCCGACCATGTCTTGCCACAACTGCCTTACCGCAAGTCAAAATCGCAAAAGTTGAAACGCCCTCGGCCCGGCACCCAGTGCTCTATAATCCAAGTATTGTGATAGTTTTGCAGGGTAGCAAAAAAGGGTACATCGGCGACAAAGTTTGCACCTACGACGCTGACAACTACTTCGTTACAGCTATCCCGATGCAATTTGAGGTTGAGACACTAGCCACTTCAAGAGACCCTTTAATTTCGGTTGCAATTTCAATTGATCTGCTAATCCTCCGCGCGATGGTTTTAGAGTTAAATCGAAGGCCACAACGTGATAAAACAATTGAGGCTTACTACGCGACCCCCCTCACTCTGGAAATTCTGGATTCTTTGCATAGACTTTTAAACATGCTTGCGCCAGCCAGTGAAGGCAATCAGCAGAGTTGTCTCGACGTAAAGATGTTAGGACCGAGTTTACTAAGAGAGATTTACTATCGAGTTCTTCAAGGTCCTCATGGCAAAGCCTTATACGAGTTAGTGACACGGCATACGCATTTAAGTGACATGAGTGGTGTCATCGATTTGATTCACGAAAAATATGCGACCGAACTTTGTGTGGAGGACATGGCTAAATCATTGAACATGAGCAGCACAGCTTTTCACAAGCACTTCAAAGAACTTACCTCGTCATCGCCCATCCAGTACGTGAAAATATTGCGTTTGCACAAAGCAAAAATCTTTATGGTTCAGGATGGACTCAATGCTTCGCAAGCTGCCGAAAAGGTAGGCTATAACAGCCTCTCGCAGTTTAGTCGCGAATTTAAACGAATGTTTGGTATGAGCCCACTAGAAGAAGTTTCAAGAACAAGGGCTTTATTCGGAATGGACGCGGAACACGTAATGACTGCAGTCTAGCTATGTGTACTTAGACTATATGGTGGAACCAGAAGCTTAAATAAGATCGCGTGAACCAAGCACTGCCCCCGGTGACTAACTGAATCTTCCTTCAAGCCTTTAAAGCAGTTATTTGCGAGAAAGCTGAGAAATCCTCGCCGAAAAGCTCTTTAGATTTTCTCCCCAACAATCAGGGCTACATAGCTTCGGGCATCTTGCAGCAATTGGTCGCGCTCAATACCGGCCTTGGCTCGAAGCTGCAAACCCTTCATCAAGTCAACGAGCGCACGTCCTCGCACCTTGGCAGAGGGTGTGCGACTCATGCGCCCTGCCTTCATCTCCTTTTCGAAACGTTTTGCGAAAGTATCAGCGGCTGTGGTGAGACCGGTCGCGAGATACGCACGGATTTCGGTTACTCGCTCTGACTGTCCAAGGGCCGCAGCGACCATCATGCAACCGTTGCGAGCCTCACCCGAAGCTAGGTTGACAGTAGCTTCCAAAAGGCCGGTCACGGCCTTATGGATGTCCGGCTCCGCTTGAAATGATGCCATTATGGGAGCTCCATAAGTTATGGTATAGCGCTCAACGGCTTTGAGAAGCAGAGAGGATTTGTCTCCAAAAGCTCGGTATAGCGCAGGTTTGGTGACGTTCACGGCCCGTGCGATCCGATCCACATCGACTCCTTCATAGCCATGCTCCCAAAACATTTCAACGGCCCGATCGAGTGCTTCGTCGAGGATAAAGCCTTTTGGGCGTCCTGGAGCGCGCTTTGTAATATTAGTTACCATTGAGTACGAAACTCCTTGTGTCGCCGCTGTAAGTATCGTACTTTGGCGTATGTAATTCTGCAAGACAAATAAACAGTAGAAACGACCTTTACTCTTAACGACGGAGATGCACATGGAACATTCTATCGCTCTCATCAGCGGCACCACCTCCGGGGTTGGTTATGCGACAGCCTGTGCTCTTGCCGCTGAGGGCTGGCAGGAGATCATAGTTACAGAGCGCAGCCTGGAGCACGCGCAGCAAACGGCCGCTCAACTCGCAGCTGAGACCAGAATAAAGGTCTTCACGCCGCTGGAGTTGGATCTGGACAAGCCGGTCAGCGTTCAGTCCACCCTTGACGAACTGATCAAACGAGGCCGGTCGATCGATTTCCTAATGCTCAATGCAGACATGGTCCCAGATAAGCGCGTGATGGCGGCGGGCGTCGAGGCGGCCCAGGCCCCGCTACTCGGCTATCATCAACTGATTGCCGGGTTACTCCGTGCCAACCTGCTGGATCCAAACGCGCGTATTGTCATCGCCGGCTCGGAAGCTACCAGAGCACACGTACCCACGTTTAGCTTCGTCGACGTGGCAGACCTCGTGACCGAGCATTTCCGGAACGATCGGAGCGCAGCGGTGGAAGCTCTTTTACGCAGCACGCCGAGCGTGAAGGACGAAGCCAGTCGGGCGTACATTGAATCGAAGCTAATTATTACTTGGTGGGCTGCGGCATTAGCGCGTCGACTACCCTCCGGCATGGCTGTGTTCGCCGCTGGCACGGCGACGGACACCAAGGTGGTGCGAAACGCCAGCCCGGCCTTGAAGTATCTGTTTATCCCAATCGTGAGCCCCATTCCCAGCATGAATCAGACGCCGGAGACCGCGCCCCTCTGGTATGTCCAGGGGGCGGAGTTTGGAACCGAGGACTCAGCGCAATTCTTCGCCTCGGCTCAAGGGACATTCACAGGCCCGATTGAGGCGATGCGCCACCTGCAATTTCATGACCCCGCCAATCAGGAAGGCGCATGGCAGGCTGTCGTCAACGTCTCCGGCGTCGACTTGTTTACAGAGCACCCTTGACTGAACTACCCTGACAGAGCGCCGGTCGCGGTCGAGTTTTTGTCGGGATAAAACCCTTTTGGACGCCTCGGGGAGTGCTTCGCAACATTAGTTACCACGGGGTACGAAACTTCTTGCATTGGCGCTGCAATTATCGTACTCTTGCGTATGTAATTCTACAAGGCAGATAGAGACAGGAGATAACATGGATAGGTACAAAGGGAAAACAGCAATTATCATCGGCGGTACGAGCGGCATGGGGCTCGCGACGGCCAAGATGCTCCTCGATGGGGGTGCGCGCGTTCTGGTGACGGGGCTCTCCAAGCCCGGCTTGGATTCGGCGAAGAAAGAGCTTGGGAATGACGCCATCGTGGTTTCGAGCGATGCGCGGTCGTTGAAGGACCTCGACGCCTTGGCCTCTAAAGTGAAGTCCGAGTTCGACACCATCGACCTGCTCTTCGTGAATGCCGGGTTCAGCATCAAAGCCCCTATCGAGAGCATTACCGAGGCTAATTACGATGAGATGTTCAACCTTAACGCCAAGGGCCCGCTTTTCGCTGTGCAGAAGCTCCTGCCGTTGATAAACCGGGGAGGCTCTATCGTCCTCACAACTTCGATCGCCAACGTCAAAGGAATGCCTGGCCAAGCCGCATACGGAGCGGCCAAGGCCGCGCTGCGATCATTCGCTCGCACACTCGCCGCCGAGTTGGTTTCTCGCGAAATTCGCGTCAACGCGGTGACTCCCGGTCCTATCGACACTCCGATCATTGACAAAGTGTTTACCGGCGAAGGCGAGGCCGCCCAGATTAGGGCAAAGATGATCGATATGGTTCCAATGAAGCGCTGGGGCAAGTCGGAGGAAATTGCGAAGGCCGTCCTCTTCCTCGCGTTCGACGCGACCTTCACAACCGGCGCCGAATTACCGGTGGACGGAGGTTGGTCGCAATTCTAAGGTGTGGACCGACTGTGAGAGTAAACTGGCATCGAGAGCGGTTCTTCAATGACTTGTATCGCAATACGCGCTTGATGCAATAGCGAACGCAGTGGCGACAACCGAGCCGTCGCCACTGCGCCCAAGAGGAAACATCGTGTTCGGCTTTGGGGCGTACTGGCACGCTTTGTAATATTAGTTACCGCTGAGTATGAAATTTCTTGCATTGCTGTTGCAGTTATCGTACTCTCGCGTATGTAACTCTGTAAGACAGATAAACACAGTAGACAACAAGGTTCACACCTTCGGCAGCTAGCTTGCTCAGCATTAAGGGCTACCGCCAGGTTAAAGGATAGAAAATATGAACGAAAGTATTTTAATAACCGGAGCAAATATTGGGCTTGGGAAAGAGACTGCCCGACAGTTTGCATTGAAAAAAGAAACAAAAAAGGTAATTCTTTTTTGCAGAAATCGAACTAGAGCAGAGACCGCAAAGAAAGACCTTGAGCAGACAACTGGGAAAAAAATTTTTGAAATTATTATTGGGGATGTTACGGATGCAAACTCCGTAAGAAAAGCAGTAGAAGAAATGAAGGAACCTGTTGATGCAGTAATTTTAAATGCAGGCGGAGTAATTGGGAAAACGGCTGCGAGACTTACGCCTTCCGGTATGAATGTACAAGCGGCTACGAATATTTTAGGCAATGTAATTTTGGTGGAGGAATTAATTAAACGCGACAAGTTAAAGAGAGCAGTTCTAACAGTAAGTGCGGAAGCTGTTCCAGGAGTAAAGATGCTCGGAGTAGAACGAGTTTCAATGAAGACTTCTTCTGTCGATGAGTTTGCTGCTGTTCTTAATGGATCATATTTTGGTAGCAAATTCGATGCGTTGCAAGCCTACGCATATGTCAAATATGCAGCAACCATGTGGGCTTTATCAATGGCAAGAAAATATCCTCAGCTCAAGTTTGTTGTTGTGAGCCCAGGAAATACAAAAGGAACTCAGGCGCCAGATAGTCTTCCCCTGCCAATGCAGTTTATGTTGAAGTTTGTGATGATGCCCATTGTATTCCCGTTGATGGGAGAAATGGTGCATACGCTGGAAATAGGTGCAAAACGCTTTGTAGATGCCATTTCAGATGAGCGGTATAAAAGCGGCGTTTTTTATGCCAGTAAAGAAGGCAAGTTATCCGGGGACATGGTGGACCAGAGCACTTTCTTTACTGATTTGAAAAATACTTCATTTCAAGATAATGCTAACGAAGCAATTCACCATTTCATAAATTAGAATACAGTCTGAAATGAGCTAGATCCGGGCTAGCCGTTTATGCGTCAAATAGCATAAGACCATAAGACTAAGAACGAATCCTTTTGCAGATAGGATCAGGAGCCAGAATCAACAAATCCACGATCTAAGGGCCGCGTCTGCTGCACGGCGGAGTTGATTGCGACTTGCACCTGATTGGGCTTCAACGGCCAGGCCCCAGACCAACATCAAGACGTACCGTGCAAGTGCTGATGGATCGGCATCTGTGGGCAAATCGCCACTCGATTTAGCTTCTTTGAACCGGCTGCATAGCATCACGCGACTTTGTTCACGAGCTTCGGCAAGCTTTTGTCGAATAGGATCGTTATGATTCGAACATGGCAAAGACGAATTGAGAGCAAGACATCCTGGAGGATGTTTGGTTTCGGTGTAGATGTCGGCAAAACCATAAAGCAATCGTTTAACAACCTTTGGGGTTGTCGGCTCACTAAGAGCTTCTTGGAAGAACTTGAATTGCTCGGAAGTATAACGGTCTATAACCATTTGAAACAGCTTTTCTTTGCTCCCAAACGCAAAGTAGAAACTGGGCGGCGTTATCTTCATCGCTCCGGTCAGATCGGATAAAGATGTTCTGTCGTAACCGTTACTCCAAAACAAATCACCAGCGATCGCTAGTGCTTCATCGATATCAAATTCGCGTGGTCGTCCCATATTTTCTTTCTCTAAGAGTTCTATAGCAATCATTATACTAACTTGACGGCTGAAGGTGCAATACTGTATCGTTCGCTATAGTACTCTTGCCGGCCACGCACGATGTGGCTGCCTGCAAGTAGCGGTCAATTACTTCCAAGACAGGATTCACTAAAGGAATTCATTGAGCTCGCTTCATCGGCTGAGCGATAGTTGCTCGTGTCGAAGCGTAGCAGCTCAAGTCCAAACTAACAAAATTCACTCGTGGATTAAAAAAATACCGCGTCACTTGTCAGAAATGGCAATCGCGAAAAGCGATATGCGCCGCCACGCGCGGTGGCGTCCCTGGGCAACGGACTCATGTTTTAAGGCACACGCCTTACACAAAACGATAGGAGATTTAAATATGTCAGCGCTAGAAGGAAAGGTTGCCGTCATCACGGGCGGTAGCAGTGGTATTGGACTTGCGATCGCTAAACGCTTCGCCTCTGAAGGAGCTTATGTCTTCATTACCAGCCGCCGACAAGCCGAATTGGACAAAGCCGTGGCGGAAATCGGCAGTAACGCAACTGCGGTACAAGGAGACGTTTCCAAGTTGGAAGATCTTGATCGCCTCTATGCCACGATTGCCGGACAAAACCGCAAATTGGATGTTGTTGTTGCGAACGCAGGTTTTGTCGAGATTGCCCCAATCACGACTGCTACGCCTGAGCATTTCGATAAGGTCTTCGATACGAACGCGCGAGGTGCATTCTTTACCGTCCAGAAGGCATTGCCTCTCATGAATGACGGTGGTTCAATCATTCTTGTTGCTTCAGCGGGAAAGAACAAAGCGACCCCAGGTCGAAGCACGTACAGTGGAACCAAGGCGGCTCTGCGTGCTTTCGTTCGCACGTGGACGATGGAATTGAAAGATCGGCACATTCGATCGAATGTCCTCAGTCCAGGAGCCACAGATACACCAATCATCGACGGCTTGTTTGGTTCGAAAGAGGCTGCCGAGGTTGGAAAGAAACAGTTCGTCGCAGCTACTCCGCTTGGCAGAATGGGCCGTCCCGAAGAGATAGCATCTGCAGCACTTTTCTTAGCCTCAAGCGAAAGCAGCTTCGTAGCAGGAATTGACTTACTTGTGGATGGCGGACTGAGTGCCGTTTAAGCAAGGAAAAGCACACCAAAAGAGGAGAACATAATGAAAGTCCAGAGAATTATTACTGCTGAGGGCAAATCCGGTGTTGCCACCAGGGTCGATACCATAGATACCGCCGCAATTGACTTCATCACAAATATTTGGGGATTCGATCAGATCCCCCAATTGCCCCTCAGTCCGGAGGAAGTTCTTGGTGAATATCAAAAGAAGGGGATATTTGGCCCGCCTGGCAGCTTTCGCCTAGATCTTTTTACGCTAGCGCCGGAAACAGAAAAAGGACCCTCAGAATCTGAACGGGCAGACGCAATGGCCACGATAGACATGGGCACCGGAGGTGGGATGACTCCAGGCAAGGAAGGCGATGGAATGCATCGTACCGACACCATCGATATTGCCGTTGTAATCGATGGCGAAACAAATGTCGGATACCCCGGCGAAGATGGGCAGGTACATGAACTCACGGTTAAAACCGGGGACGTTGTTGTGATGAACGGAACGTTTCATAGCTGGCATAACCGTTCCACCAAGAATTGTTCGATTCTTTTTATCGTTCTCGCAGCTAATCGCAATAAGGATATTCTTCATGACAGATGCAATTAATTGTTGGCACATAGGCAACGTCAAAATCACTCGAGTGGTTGAGTTTGAGGCAGGCGGGTTTCCGCCTGGAGCAATGTTTTCCGGCTTGACTGAAGATCGAGTCAAGTCAATTAGCTGGCTTCACCCCAATTACGCTGATCCAGACGGCAGCATTCGATATTCAGTGCATGCATACATTGTGGAGTCTCAAGGACGACGCATCATTATCGATACCTGCGTAGGAAATGACAAACACCGTGCCAATGAAGCCTGGAACCAGCTCAAACTGCCATTCCTTGAGCGATTGAATGAGGCCGGATATTCTCCAGAATCTATTGATTTTGTTTTGTGCACTCATATGCACTTGGACCATGTTGGCTGGAATACACGCCTGGAGGGCAAGAGCTGGGTACCAACATTCCCTAATGCACGTTATTTGTTCGCCCGTGTTGAGTGGGACCATTGGAGTAACGAAAACTACAGTACAGGAGATATGCCGGAATTCGTCAGAGAGCTTTCTGAGCAAAACACGGTCATGGTCGACTCTGTTTTGCCAATCGTAAACGCAGGTCTAAATGATCTGGTCGAAACGGATCACCGATTGACAGACGAGGTGTCGCTTTTCTCTACACCAGGTCATACTCCTGGTCATGTTAGCGTCGCGATCCGTTCGAGCGGAAACGAAGCAGTAATAACAGGCGACGTGGTTCATAGCCCAATTCAGTTCACCGATCCTGCGATCTGCGCCAACTTCGACTTTGATCAAAAGCTAGCATTAAAAACGAGAAGAGCTTTTATAAACAATTACGCGGACCGGGACGTGCTGGTATTGGGAACACATTTCACAACTCCAAGCACCGGTCACATTGTTGGTGACAAAGAAGGCTGGAGCTTTGTGCCGGTCGAGGTTTCGGTACTAAGCAAAGCGTTGCTGTGATGGGTCTTGTTCTTGTTTGGATTCCTGATTGTGGGTTGAACATAGAAATTGCCTTTGGCGTATTTGCAATCTGCTTGTTAAGCGCTCTGGCGCTGGTTCAATTGGCACTGCATCAGGAATTCCTGTTACGGAGATATAGCGAGTGAGTAATGAAAGTCAGCCTTTTGCCGAAAAGAAGTTCTTAGAAATCAAAGGCCGTCGCATGGCCTATATCGACGAAGGAGAGGGAAGCCCCATTGTTTTTTTGCACGGCACTCCTACTTCGTCATATCTGTGGCGTAATGTTATGCGGGCGTGTCGTGGTCTTGGCCGTTTAATTGCCTGCGACAACATAGGAATGGGTGACTCTGACAAAGTTTTGAATTCTGGCACGGATAGCTATTCTTACAGCGAACATCGAGAATACATGTTTGGACTGTTTGACAAACTCAATCTCGGAAAGAAAATCATCTTCGTGGTTCACGATTGGGGAGCCTGGCTCGCTTTAGAGTGGACGAGACATAATAGCGATCGCGTGCAAGGAATCGCTTATGTCGAAAGCATTTTGATCACAAGGACCTGGAGTGAGGTTCCAGCGGAAGCTCAAAAGACCTTCCAATACTTACGATCTTCTGATGGAGAGAAAATGATATTGGAAGACAATTCATTTGTTGAGCAGTTCTTAAAAACGCTCGTGATGCGAGAACTTTCAGCTGCCGAAATAACGCAGTACCTCAAACCATATCTAATGGAGGGAGAAGATCGACGGCCGACGCTCTCCGCGATTCGGCAACTTCCAATCGAGGGAGAACCGGTAGAAATTGCGAACATGCTGGCCGAAAATGCAAGTTGGCTTACTAATAGTCCGCTGCCAAAGTTATATATACACACCGAGCCCGGCGCCCTGGATCAAGGCAGGCAGCGGGAGTTTTGTCGCAGCTTGCCAAATCAAACGGAAGCTACGGTAAAGGGTATCCATTTCGTTCAAGAAGATAGCCCGATTGAGATCGGAGCCGCCGTAGAGGATTTTGTTCGTGGATTACGTTTTCGGAGGTCGGAAGTGGTCCCAATAAATGTTCCTGTTTTAGTGGTTGATGGCGTGGTAAAGCTTCCTCCAGAAGCAAACGGTGCCATCATCATTGGCGGTTCGAATGCCACGATTTACGCGGCGTATTTCTCGGCCAAAGCTGGCGCTCGCGCTGCCATTCACCATGACTGCGGTATCGGGCGAGATGAGGCGGGCGTCAGTGGTCTGCCTTGGGCGGAACAACATGGCATGGCTATGGCTGCCGTAGCGACGGACAGCGCCCGGGCCGGCGACGCCGCAGACATGCTCCACCGGGGGATCATCAGTCGCGTCAACAAAGTTGCGGCCACGTGTGGCGTAGAGACCGGTCAGACTGTCGCACAAGCAGTGGAGCTATTGAAGTCTGCCCCCTGGCCCCACGCAGACGTGGAGGCACCGGTAGAGAAACGCGCCTTTGTTGGCGACATCCTCTGCATAGGCTCCATCTCATTTGCTACTCCAGAAGATGCAGGCTTGGTCGTGGCAAGCGGTAGTCATGGCGGCGTATCGGCTGCTCCATTTACGCGTTCTTTCAAGCCACGCCTTGTTTTCTTCAACGATGCCGGCTTCGGCGCCGATCGCGCGGGCGCTGCCTGCCTTCCTCTTCTCGATTCGGATGGTATTGCCGCCGCCACGGTCGCCGCGGATTCAGCGTGTATCGGTGATGGCGAGTCAACGCTGACACAGGGCATTATCTCCGCGGTAAATGAAACGGCATACCGACTCGGTGCCAGGGTCGGGGCGATGGCCCTTGATGTGGCGCGCATCGTAGAGAGAAGATGACTCCCCACACAGAATCAGCGCTGGAGAGCAATCACACGACTGCAATTAAGAATTCGGTCGTCGAGAGCATCAGTATTCATAAGCGCTCAAAGAAAATGCGAGCCATAAGGTTGAAAACATTTAAAAAAAGACGGAATTAGTAAAGGAGTTGATAATGTCCCAGCGTAACCCAGTGTTTCCCCCTAATCGACATGCACTATATGAGCAGCACGGATATTCTGCCGCAGTGCGATCGGACGACCTGTTGTTTGTGTCAGGTCAAGTTGGCAGTCGCGAAGACGGTTCGCCAGAGCCAGATTTCGAAGCTCAAGTTCGCTTGGCCTTTGCCAATTTGGAAGCGACGCTACTTGCTGGAGGATGTGGGTTTGACGATATCGTCGATGTCACGACGTTTCACACAGACCCCGAGAAACAGCTCGACACGATGATGACCGTCAAGGGCGAAATCTTCAAAGGTGCGCCTTATCCGAGTTGGACGGCGCTTGGCGTCAACTGGCTTGCCGGTTTTGACTTTGAGATCAAGGTGGTCGCACGCATTCCGTCCCAATCAGCGTCGGTGAGCCGCCGCAATCCTTCAACCATGTGGGATATGGCAAAGGGCGGGTACTCGCAGATTAGTATCGCGGAACCTGGTCACCTTGCTTTCCTTTCGGGGCAGGTCGCAGCGAAGCCTAGCAGTGATGACATGCCTAAAGACCTTGCTGGCCAAGCAAAGCTTGTGACTGCGAGCCTTGCGGCTGCCCTCAACGAGATGAAGGCGTCTTCACATGACATTGTGATGATGCGCGTCTATATCGTAGATGCGACCACCGAAGCGTTCCAGCAGGTTCTCACTGCTTTGCGTGAGCTTCTCGGGGAGTCGATGCCCAGCATGACCACAATTGGCGTCCAGGCGCTATATACGCCGGATATTAAGGTCGAAATTGAAATGGTGGTGCGTGTTCCTCATAGGCTTGCTTGAGCGAATCATTCGTACCCTTAGCCAAATTTTGAAAATTCTCAATTTTACGTGACAAATCCTTTAGATCAGGTTACGGCGAATGAAGTAGGTAATCGGGAATAATTGCCCGATTTTGCCGTTATGGCATTTAGAAGCACGTATCGCAACAAGCAATGCGAAGTCGCGTAATCGAATCAAAAGAGAAGCCTTGATGCAATTGTTCAAACTTTTTTTACACGATGAACCAAAAAAGAAAGCAGTTGAGCGGTGGGTTAAAACCTACGGGAAGGAGCTCTATCGTTTCGCAGTACTGCGAGTCAGCAGTCGTGAGGAGGCTGAAGATTTGCTGCAACAAACCTTTCTGAATGCTTACTCTTCGTTCGACAAATTGGCGGCCGGTACAAACGAAAAAGCCTGGCTGTATACCATTTTGACAAATGTGATTAGAGATCATTTGACCAAGCTGTCCAGGCGCCCGGTGACTATGTCGTTGCAAGATAGCGACGCCGTGGACGAACTGGGCGATATCAAAGCCAATCCCGAACAGCAACTTTCCTTAAAAATGGATCTGGAAGAACTTTCTGTAGCACTGGCTTCACTGCCTGAGCCATTTGTAGTGCCCCTCTTAATGCACGAGGTGGGAAACATGAAATATGACGAGATCTCGAAATCATTAGATATTCCAGTCGGGACTGTTATGTCGAGGCTATACAGGGCGAGAAAAGCTTTGTTTGAAATGCTTGTCGCAAAGACAGGTACGGATAAAAAAAGAATGTCCAAGATTATAAAAGGAGGTGAAGACGATGGACTGCGCTAAAGCACGAGCATACATTTGCCCTGAACTTGACGATGAATTGCCAGTTACTGGTTCTGCGATGCTTCAAGAGCACCTCACCTCTTGCTCAAACTGTAGCAATGAATGGGAGGCACTACTGTTAGTGCATCAAAGCATTCGCGCGCTTCAAGCTACTATCGTTATGCCAGAAGCACTTGAAGAGCGGCTGCTGACAGCCATCAACCATGCGGCACGCAAAAGAAAGGTCGGCTCTCCTTCTTCAGCCCGGGTTGTATTTCTAGCAGTATTGGCAGTAGCTGCGTGTATTTCTCTCTTTGTATTTTCATCAAAGACGCTCATTAAGGATAGTGCTGAAATACTAGTTCTTGAAACCGCACACGGATCGAAAATCCTTTCTAAAACGAACTTTCATCGAGTTGCTGGCGTGAATTCAAGAGAACTGGCGGAGACAGCTAAATCCATTGGTTTAACAGGTGCTCCCCTCGCTATCCTAGGTCTCAGTGTTGGGACCACTGATGTCTTACAAGACCAGCAAGGCAGGAAGATTCTTCGCACCTGCTTTCAAGACAGTCGCAATCACAGTTTCTGCATTGACTGTTATCAGGCGCCGTCCGGCTTGCTTTCTTTCAAAGGAGCCGAATTAAATCCTAAAATGAGAGGAAGGGCACAATTTGAGCATATTGGCAATCACAACGTGATTGTGTTGTCGAAGAACGGAGTGGATTACATTTACGCCAGTACATTGAGCAAGGAACGGCTATTGGCATTGATCTTTGCAAACACCTAGAACTGGTCAGGATTAGGGATGAGACTTATGAGCAACATTCTACAATTGGCACCGCAAATTTCGCATGTTGTAACTGCGCTATTTTTTGCCGGTGTCATATTACCTGGCCTAGCAAATGAGCAGCTCGAAGGAAAAGTGAAACAGCCTGTCCTAGTCGAGCTTTTTACTTCAGAAGGGTGCTCTAGTTGTCCGCCTGCTGATCGCCTAGCGATCCACTTGCAAGATGCTTCAAAGGCAGGCCATGAAGTAATTATCCTTAGCGAGCACGTTGACTATTGGAATCATTTAGGCTGGCAGGACAAATATTCGTCGCACCAATTTACTGACCGACAGCAAGATTATGCGAAGGTCCTAGCACAAAATTCGGTGTACACACCAGAGGCTGTTGTAGATGGTGTATACGGAATGGTGGGAAGTGATCGTAACGCGCTGCAGGAAGCTGTAGAAAAATGCTTTTTCAGTGCCAAAGCTTCCGTAACGCTAACCGCAGAGCAGATCGATAATGATCCGCTTAAAAGGAAAGTGAGTATATCATCGACAAGCCCAGTAACGCTTGCTGGTAAGCAAGCGCAAATCTATGTCGTTGTTACTGAAGACAACTTAAAATCGCAGATAAAGTCGGGCGAGAATGGAGGCGCTGTGCTCGAACATACCGGTGTAGTTCGATACTTAAAGAAACTGAGCCCGGTTGTTGCTTTCGACCCCCAAAAAGGACTTAGATACACTGCTGAAATACCGCTAAATCCTCAATGGAAGAAGCAGGATCTGCGAGTAGTTGGGTTTTTGCAAGACCCGATAACCAAGAGAATATGGGGTGCAAGTCAGATCAAGATCGAATGATCGCCCCTCGCAAATATGACTCGACTTGCACCGCAGGTAATGACACTTAAACCGCGGTCAATGTCCAAAATAGGTAGTTTGTATGCCCCCTTAAAAAACAATTTTCCACCAAAATGCTGATCTGATCAGCCAACATTACTGAAGTACTTACACCATGGAGAAAAATACTATGTTTAAAAATACGGCGTTATTGATTGCAGCTATGTGCCTTGTCACGCCTGCTTTGGCAGACGACATGAGCAAATCCGATTCGATGTCTAAAGACACAATGGGCAAGGATAATATGTCGCATGAGTCGATGAAGAAAGCTGACAAAATGTCGAAGAAGTCGGACAAAATGATGAAAAAAAGCAAAACAAACTCGATGGCGGGTGACTCAATGTCTAAAGATTCAATGTCCAAAGACTCCACGAGTAAATAATCGTTGAAGGCCAAAAGGCGATGGCTGTATGTCTCCTATCGGTCATCGCCAGCTGGTCCTTGATTTTTGGGTGAGAGTCGCACATTGGACTAACATCACTGTTATCGGGGCTCACACTGAGCGGGCTTTCGATTTACTGGGCCTCTCCAGTAATTGTGCTCTCCACACCTGATGGCAAAAAAGACATCTTTGCCATTATAGGTGGTGTCGTTCTTAAGTATTTTCCGAACAGTTCTGAGAATGAGAGAAATTGGTTTTATAACCACTTCGCATTTGGTGCTGGGAATCTCGCTAACGCCCTGAACATCCACTGTCTCTGTATTTATATGTTCATGGTAGTAGCCTTAGTCTTCGTAATTGGTTTATTAAAGAACGGTCAATACAGGGCGTCGCTTCCGCGCAAAAGCGATTTTGTTGATGGCACCCAAATGTTTCTTTAGTACCTTAAAGCTGTGCCCGCATTCTTTTTCGTATTCAATAACAAACATCCCGAAGTATTGACCAAGAGCGCGGCAAGCCTCGTCCTTAAGGGCGGGGAAGGATAGCGTGGGCGGTACAACCGCCCTGTTTTGGATGTTCAGTGTGGAGTTTTTTGCTGCTCGATGTATTGCCGAAGAATTTCAATGGGCGCGCCGCCGCAACTTCCGGCGAAGTAGCTTGGTGACCATAGCGCATCACCC
>JARLHI010000053.1 GCA_031292355.1 Candidatus Obscuribacterales bacterium | reverse complement strand
TTGTAGCAACTGTCTTAAAAATCAAGAGGTCATAATGTTATTTTGCGCACCAAAGCGAGTCATCTCTCACCATGGCATTGAGAATAGTAAGGAGCTTTCTCATGCAGGCCGTGAGAGCGACCTTTTTAGCCTTTCCCGCCGCGAGAAGCCTTCGGTAGAATTTGCGTATGACAGGATTGTGCCGCACGGCGACAAGCGCGCCCATGTAGAGTATAGATCTAACTTGGTTTCTTCCACCCCAAATGATCCTCTTTCCCCTGTGTCCTCCGCTATCAGAGTTAAACGGGGCCACTCCAACCAAGGCGGAGATCTTCTTATTGGATATTTGCCCGAGTTCGGGAAGATGGGCCATGAGAGTTCTGGAGATAGTGGGGCCTACTCCGGCAACGCTTGTCACAATTTCAACCTTTCTCTTAAGCACCGGGTTTTGTTTTATAAATTGGTCGATTTGGCTATTGACATCTCGAACTTGGATTTGGAGCCAATCGAGGTGGCTTTTAATATGGCTTCTCACGGTTATGGTCGTTGTGTGCAAGCGATTCTTTTCCATGACAATCATGTCAATCAGTTGAGATCGCCGAGACATGAGCGCCGAAAGCTCCTTATGCTCCTCGTCGGGGAGAAGACGCGGCTCGGGATGGATCGCCTCGGCGAAGTGGGCAATAATCTCGGCATCGATTCGGTCCGTTTTGGCGAGCCTTCCCGTGGCCTTGGCAAAGTCTCTCACCTGGCGTGGATTTATCAAAACGACGGGAAGCTTTGCGTGAGCAAGGGCGGCAACGATCCTGGTCTCATAGCCCCCTGTTGCTTCAAGGAGAATGACCAGGGGATGAAACGCTCCGACACGTTCAGTAAGCAGGCCGACTCCCTGATCGGAATTGGGGATGGAAAAAGACTCACCTTGAGGCCTGACGAAGGCATCAAGCCGGTCCTTCGAGATATCGATTCCCACAAACACGGATTGAGTTTCCATGACTTATACTCCCTGCCTTGCATAGATTCGGGCTCTGTTCGCCCTGGCAACTGTTCGGGATCAAACTCCGGACAATGCGTGGCGACCCATGCTACAACACGGTCTTTTCAGACCCGGGTTGGGACGGTCTACCACGCACGTTTTGGGGGCTCTGCCCCCAATCCCCCGGAGTTTATAAGGCATGAGGGAAAGCTCGGGATATGTGGAGCTGAAAGTGGGGGGCTCCGGCCCCCCGGGCGGCATATCCGTCGCCATCCCGTCCGGTTATCCCTCGGTGGGTCGCCCTCCGGCGTTGCCCACTTCTGTTTCACCGGACAAATTAAACCTAAAGGCCCGTTCTTGTCGGGTCAACCGATGCCCTGTAACTGGCACTGCGGTTGACCCATGCTCTGCTCTTTTAAGATACAAGGTTGGGCTAAGCGCAGCGCAGCCCAACAAATTAATCGTATAGAAACCGTCAAGTTTCATCTCGTTCAAACCGCGTCCGAGGACGCGGCGGCTGGGCTTATATGAAACTTCAAATCGAAAAGGGCCATGGACCCCGGCTAAAAGCCCGCCGGGGAGCAAATGTAGGTTGGGTTGAGTGCAGCGAAACCCAACAAAGTAATCTTATGAAACTTCAAGTTTCCTTCGATTTTATCCTGCCGGGCCGGTCAAACACCAACCTCTCAGAATGCCAGGCGAGCAGCGTCTTGCGGTGCCCAACGCTTACGACTGCCGTGTTTGGCAAATACTTGAGAAGTAGTTCATACATTGCGGTCTCTGATTCTTCATCCACCGATGCAGTGGCCTCATCAAGGAATAGAAAGTCGGGTTTTACGAGCAAAATCTTCGAAAATGCGAGGCGCTGCTGTTCCCCGGGAGAAAGCGCATGAGACCAGTTTTCATCACTTTCCAAAGAGGTGACAAGGTGGGCAAGCCTGCACTGTTCCAAAACCCGCTCGAAGTCCTCCTGACGATAGCCGTTCGAATTAGGGTAAGATAGCGCGTTGCTTAGCGTGCCTAACGGGAGGTAGGGGGTTTGAGGCAAAAACATTATCGTAGAGGATTGTGGCAAGCTTATTATGCCCTTGCAAAAGGGCCAAATACCCGCGAGAGCTCTAATCAAAGTACTTTTGCCGCAACCTGAGGGCCCGGTGATAAGCAGGCGCGTTCCATGTTCAATGTTGAGATTGAGGTTGCGGATCAAGGGTTTTCCATCGGGCAGATATACGCTCACCGAATCGATCTTTATCGCGTTTCCGGAAGTCGAAATACGTTGGGCGACCGGTGAAAACTCGGAATCTTCGAGCCTGTCAATCGTTTCGGACAAGTCTAACAGTCGGTTAATCACGGCATGCCATTTGGCAATTGTCGTGTAGCTGCTGACCAGGAATGAAAGGGAACCCTGAACCGCTGCAAATGCATCTACCGTCTGCATGAGCCCCCCCAACTGCATTCCACCGGAAAAATACCGAGGCGCTGCCATAAGTAAGGGAAAAATGATTGCCGCCTGCCTATAGGAATTGTCCACCCAGGAGAGCCGTTTTTGGCGAATCATGATTTTCCAGAAATTGTCCAGCAGCCTCTTGAATCGATCCTGAAGATGTCTTAGCTCCCGCTCCTCCCCCCCATAGAGCGCTATCGCCTCGCTGTTCTCCCTGACCCTGACCAGGCTGAAGCGAAAATCGGCCTCAAACCTTTGTTGACTGAAATTGAGGCGCACAAGTGGATTTCCGACCCGGATGGTCAACCAGGTGCCAAAAATAGAATAAATCAGTGCGGCCCAAACCATATAGCCGGGAACCTTAAAGGTTGTGTTAACTCCGATAGGAACGACGAGCGATCCTGAGAGCACCCAGAGAATGGCGAGAAAAAAAATAAGCGACATAGCCGAACTCAGCAGGTTAGTCCCGAGGTGGATTGTTTGTTCGGTATATTTATGGATGTCTTCGCTGATTCTCTGATCGGGGTTGTCGATTGGCGCGCCCTCAAAATTCATGAGGTAATATGATTTGTGGTAGAGCCATTCTTGCAGATATTTATTCGTGAGCCAGTTTCTCCAACGGATTTGCAACATCTGGCTGAGATAGAGCGAATAGACAGCCTGAACGACATATGCGCAGGCCAGCAGGCAAAATCGCAGGATCTCCGGAATAAACCTCGCCCTATCGAAAGTTTGGAGAACATCGTAGAACTTTTTGATCCATAAGTTTATTTCCACCAGGACATAGACCATCCC
>JARLHI010000052.1 GCA_031292355.1 Candidatus Obscuribacterales bacterium | reverse complement strand
TTTTATTAAACGTGTTTTTGCCTGGTACTACGTGCTATTTGGTATTTCAAGTACGATCCCTATTAACCTATTTGATCATTCTTCAATACCGCTTTCGTAATTAGATTTTCTTACCACATGCGGTTTAACCGAATACCTACTGCTTGGGAGCAACTTGTCCGAAAATATTATTTTAGGTTAAATACTCCAAGAAAAATAAGTATCGGACCAAACGAGTCAGATACTTATTTTCGTAAGATTGCGGTGCGCCGAATCAAGCACCCTGGTCTAACTTTGTCAGATCGTTACGCGGCTTCTACTTGCCTTCGTCACTGGGCGTTCTACGCTTCAGCGAAGCAGTTGAGAAGCAACTGTAGTACAGAATGTGGCGCGCTCCGATCCTGGTGCGCACCGAGTTGATGTGCTCGATAGTCTGATTGACCCGCTTCAGAGCATACCCTCTGTCTGGCCACAAGCATTGCGCCATGCTCTGCGTCATGAGCCATTGCGCCTGCATCGTCAGCAGAATGGGAGCCGATCGCAATCCCATGTCGTCTGATGCCTTGGGCTCAGCCTTACCAAGCAACATCGCTGTCTCGACGATGCGCTCCATGAGATTCCGACACATCGTATTATAAGCTTCACGCTCATCGCCGGCGAGCAAGGACTGTCGCTCGCTGGTGGGATTTTGCGACTTCGGCAGAAGTTCAGCAATCCTGGCAATTGGTACCGATAGGATTCTATTTCCGAACATTTCATTCTCCATTCCCTTGCGGGATGCGAGATTCCGTCCGAGTTGATGGGTCCGGATGGATAACCCTCGTGCTTGTCGGTTTTGGTCTCTTCTGTAATTACCTCCTTGACGCCTAATTGAGCTCGGTCGCACGCACCAACTGGATGAATCGTTCCTCGAAGTCCAACCGCATGGCCTGGAGATCAGTTGTTTCGGCGTTCGCCACGAGGTACGAATCCGTTCGCTCGCAGAACATGGTGCCATCCTCGAAAACTGCGGCATCATGATTGACGCCGCAGCGACATGCGTGGCGCATCGCAGTCAGCTTCGCGCACGTATAACGCTCGCTGGATGGACACATCAGCCAATGACGCCGATCGTCGGGGAATTCGCCGTGTGTGCGCCAGTTCGGTGTCGGGTCTTGCGAAGTGGGCTCTTTGCGCGGCGCAGCGATGCGGCGAGCATTGCTCTCCTCGATGCTGCGCACGAGGTCGTCGGTGTTCGTGTTCATGTTCTGTTTCCTTTTGCAGGTATCTGGCAACGCTCGAACGCTATAGAAATTCGTTTCATCATGCGTTTGTGCATCCAGGCTTGCAGCGCATAACAATTCAGGATGCGGGGCTTCATCCAGTACGAATACGCAAAGGACGTTACCGATAGACACAGCGCCAGCAGGCACAAATGCCAGAAAGTGCCGAACATAGAAACCTGGTCAAGCGAGACCACAGCCGGTGGCGTGACGGTGGAGTGAGTGGTGAATACGCTGATGAATAAACAGGAAACAGCGAACGCCTTCGCGATTTCCCATACGTCGTTGAGGATAAACCAAGGAGGTAAATCGTCGACGAAAACGTCGCAAACGATGATGCAGATACCCAGTGGTATTATCAGCCACGAAACGAAGATAGTGCCAATCGCCAGGCTGGCAAAGACTATGCCGGCAAGCAACAGAACAATGGTGCCAAATTTTGTCATGATTTCCTCGATGGTTTGTCGTTGTGCGTTTGCACGTTATGGCTGCCTGATTTATCACCAAACCAGGTAACCAGTGCGCGAAATCAGCGCCTGAAGTCGAACAGTTCCTTGACCGTGGTATCACCCTCGAAGGCGAAGCGAGCGAACCTGTAGTAGCCAGCAAAACCAATTGCGGCGAGGATGGCGACGACGATCACATGAGCGCCTATCGCGATTCCGATTCCGGCGGAAACAACGGCGCAAAAGAGACCGACGATTGTTGAGGCGACAGTGCGGAGGGTGGGCTTTTTGAACTTGAACATGGGTAATTCCTTCTTGAGTTGGGACTGGGTTTGTAGTTTGGTGAACCGTCGTTTCGTCCAGACAGCTACGCTGCAGGAAGAAAAGTTGTGGTGAATTGGCTGGTGGCTTTTTGGAGAGAAATTCCGGTGAGGAGAAAATATGAGTTATGACATGACACTATCTGACCTAAGAGTTAGATCAAAATTGTTATGAACTGTGTCTGGTAGATACAAGAGCTGTGCGGAAAATTCAAATTGTCAAGCGCAGGCGGGTTTTGCGCTTTTATGCGCAGCTTAATGTGGAATTTTGTGGCTGATAGCTTCCATGAAAATTGTCAAAAATTGCGTTAGCTACGCTCGCATCAACGACATTTGGGGGAGGTTTTCTTTTCGTGATCAGACCAAGTTGTACGTTTTTTATCAGTCCAATACGAGCTCTGCGAGCACTTACCAGACCTGCATTTTCAATATTGCCACTTTAATGATTTCGCGATTTTGCCAAAGCCGAGAGTTCTTATTCAAAAAAATGCCACTGCTCATGGTGCCTCATCTCTTGGCGGCTTGGACGTTTTTGATGATACGCCGGGCATTGGTTCGGGCTGGTCGCGCGGGAGCTTGTACTCTCGGGATTGTTGAATTTCTCAGTCAAGTGTTCAAAAGCAGCAGTTGCTCAGCTCATGCGAGAAACGTTTTCTTGTTGAAATCTTTGCCTAAAATAATGAAGCAAAAAAACTGGCGATGTTTTGAGGCATCGCCAGTAGTGTCAACGTCTCAGATTGTAGTATTCAAAGCGATGACCTCAAATACTAGAAAGGAAGGCGTTAGCTGGTCGTTACGGCAAATCCGAGACTGCGCATCAACGCATGTGGGTCGATATCGCGGCCGCGGAAGTTTCGATAGGCTTGCTCCGGAGCAATCGAATTGCCGATGGAGATGATGGTGTCGCGCAGGCGCTTGCAGGTCGCGCGGTGATAGAAACCGGCTTCCTCAAACGCTTCGGCAGCATCAGCAACAATGGCGTCCGCCCAGAGATAGCAGTAGTAACCCGCCGAGTAGCCGTCACCAGAGAAGATGTGACCGAACTGGGTGGGACGATGACGCATGTATATTTCGCGCGGGCAACCAAGTTGAGCCATGGTCGTCCGTTCGAATTCAGCCGCGTTAATCGGCTTGTCGGGCGTCGCCGCCAGATGCACCATCATGTCATAAAGCCCCGAGGCGAGAAACTCGACCCGGTCGAAGCCCATGTTGAAAGTGCTCGCCTTCTCGATCTTCGCCACCAGTTCGTCCGAAATCGGCTCGCCGGTTTTGTAGTGCAAAGCGAACTTCTTGAGCAGTTCTTTCGTCGCCAACCAGCGCTCGTTCAGCTGGCTGGGCAATTCCACCCAGTCACGCTTGACGTTGGTGCCGGCCAGAGACGGATAGGTGACATCGCTCAGAAGACCATGGAGAGCGTGTCCGAACTCATGGAATAACGTGGTTGCGTCGTCCCACGAAATCAGAACAGGCTCACCGGGCTTGCCCTTGACGAAGTTGCACTGGTTTGAGATGACCGGCGTCACAGGCTTGCGGAAACGCTCCTGCGTACGATGCTGCTCCATCCAGGCGCCCGACCGCTTGCCCTCACGAGCGTACGGATCGAAGAAGAACGTGCCAACCCGCTTGCGACCCTTGCGCACTTCGTACACTGTGACATCGGGATGGACGACCGGAATGCCTTCCAGCTTGACCATCTTGATGCCGTGCACTTTGTTTGCCGCCCAGAACATGGCGTCGCGCATGTTGTCCAGCTGCAGATACTCCTTGACCAGATTCTGGTCAATGTCGTATCTCGCCTTGCGAACCTTTTCCGCGTAGAAGCGATAGTCGCAAGGGCGAATCGTCAGCTTCGCGCCTTCGGAGTCGGCGAGCGCCTGCATGTCCGCCACCTCTTCCTTGGCGCGAGCGACAGCTGCTTTCCAGAGTTCCAGCATGAGTTTCATGGCGGCATCGGGATGCTGAGCCATGTTGCCGGCAAGTTTCCAGTGGGCATAGCTCTCGAAACCGAGGAGCTGAGCGAACTCAGCCCGCAGCATGAGAATCTGCGTAATCGCTTCGTTGTTGTCGTTGACGTCGTGATTGTCACCACGGCTGATGAACATCTTCAACGCCTTGTCACGCAACTCGGGGTTGGTGGAAAAGGTGAGGAACGGGTCCATCGACGAACGATTGTTGGCGACGATCCACTTGCCGTGCAGTCCACGCTCTTCGGCCTGAGCAGCTGCTGCATCGCAGAAGCCTTCGGGCAATCCGGCCAGTTGCTCCTTGCTGTCCAGAACGAGGAATTGCGACTCTTCGTCGGCAAGGAGATTCTGGCTGAAGTTGGTGTACAAATTCGCCAGCTGCTCGTTGATTGCTTTGAGGCGTGTCTTCTTGTCTGCATCGAGTTCGGCGCCGTAGCGGACGAAGTCTTCGTAGAGATTCTCGATCGAACGAACTTGTTCAGCCGAGAGACCCGACGAGTGACGATTCAGCCAGACTGCCTTGATGCGGAAAAAGAGAGCTTCGTCGAGCAAGATCTCGTCGCTGACGGCAGAGAGAATCGGGCTCAACTCCTGCTCAATCTGCTGAATCGTTTTGTTGCTCAGGACTGACGCGTAGATGGAGAAGATGGTGCCGGCTCGGCTGAGATGGCGACCGCTGTCTTCCAGGGCTTCGAAGGTGTTCTTGTAGGTGGGCAAGGTCTTCTGATGCGTGATCGCCCAGATTTCCTTGCGCTTCATGTCGATCGCCTGCAAAATCGCCGACTTGATGTCCTCGGTTTTGATCAGGTCAAAACGCGGCAGACCGCCGTGCTTGCCAGTCCATGGTGCCAGAAGAGCATTGATTGAGGCTGACTCTGCGGTCAACTTTTTCTTTGTCTTGAGGGCGGAAACGTTGGTGGTCATGACGGATTCCTTGGTTTTATATATGGGAAGCACTTTAGAGGCTTTCCGAGGTCTAAGTTTGATTGGTTGGAGGGAGAGACTATTGGCTTGATTTTTTCGCGCCTTTTCTTATGGAAATTGTGGATGCCAAGAAACTATCAGAAACATCATTAGCGATGCAATGTCGGGGGCTCTGTGCGGCGAAAGAATTTCTGCAAGAATCAAAATCTGGTTGCAAACAGCTTGCTGACCCGGGCTAGCCAAGAGGCGTCCCGCCAAAAAAATTTCCGGAGAAGCGATTGAATTCTCGAGATGTCATGTGGGTGTTGAATTGTGATTGTATTGTCAGTCAGTGGTGAGATCACCATTGACACGAACGTACTGGAGTTTCTCTTTCATGGCTGTTGACCAAGTCCATCACGACAGAACTGAGATACACCGCCCCGCGCCAGTGCATGAGCACGCCAATGCGAATTTTAATTCAGCCGAGCTGTGGAACCATTACCAGAGCCACGTCCGTGGGAAGGAGCCAGGACGCAACGGTGATACTGCAACTGGATCAGGAGAGCGACCAGCAGGCTCAGAAAAAGCCAAACACGGACCTGCTGTCAAAGGCCAGGACGGCACGCAGGAAAGCAAGGCGAATAAAGAGCCAAAGCATTTGATCATGACCGACGCCTTTGCCGGTCTGCAAGGTAACGGTGAAACACGAGGCATGAAGCCCAAAGACCACGACATCGCCAAGCCGCCCAAGGGCAAAGATGGTAAAGATGGTAAAGATGGCAAGGATGGCAAGGATGCGGTCAAACCTGGGGAAAAAGATGCAGCGGGAAGACCCGTCGATCCCACCGATGGCCAGCCGATTAAAATCGTCGGCAAACCAGCCCATTTCGACCCGCACAAATCCACAGTAGCCGTCTTGGACGACTTCACGCAACCGAAAGAGCGAGCAGGTGGTATTACCACTGAAAATCACGGTGAAGTCAGCGCTAAGGCGGCCGAGGCAAATGGCTTTAATGTCTACCGCATACAGACTAACGACGCCGCTGGCTATGGTGAGCAAATGGCGGCGATCAACGCCAAAATCAAATCGGGCGAACTACCGCTCGGTAAGGGGGATGCAGTCAATGTCAGCCTTGGGATGCCCAACGATCTTTCAATCAAAGACACCACTGGCTTTTTCGGCGCCCAATCGACCAACGACACCCTCGCTCAAAACAAAGACAAGCTTCTCGACGGCATTAGAGCGAAGAGCAATGACACTGACCCGAACAATGCTGGTATGAAGGCAGTGACCACTGATGTGATCAAATCCAACGACGCAATCAAAGATATGCAAGACAGAGGCATCACGGTATTGCACGCCGCCGGCAATGAAGGTACCGACAAATACAGCGCTCATTTTCTCAATGCCACCGAGCTCAACTCCACCAAACCAAATGGTAAACCGGACAGCTTCAGCGCTGATCATAACCTCACAGTCAGAGGCGACGGAGTCCTACCAGTGACGACACGTCCAGCTGATCCTTTTAGCAAAACGTCGCTCTATCAGGATAAGGGCAGCTACCAAATCAATCTTCAAAACGGCAAATTGCTAAGTGGTCCAATCACCGAACTGGGTGAGGGCTGGGCCGGTGATAAAGTCCCATTCGATCGCAACAGTTTCGACGCAGCTACCTATGCCGCCAAGCTAAAGCAAATCCCGAACGTACAACCCACTTCAATGTTGAGCGGCGAACCGCTCGCAGGCAAAGCCATGAGTTTCATGCCTGGTCACTCACCAAAACCAGATTTTGCCCCCGGCGAACTCAAGCCATCGGGAGGCGATACAGGACTTACAATCACCAGCACTGTTCCTACCAGAAATGACAATGCCAATTTGAGCTTCAGCGACACTCCGAGCACTGACAAGACGCCAAAAGTGGCCGGCGTCCTGGCCGGTACGTCCTTCTCGGATACGGGCTATTTTGCTGAACACCATGACGAAATGGAGCGCCTCAAGCGCGAAGGTAAATAACCTAGACCGAGATAAGTGAGCAGGCGTTCTTCGGTCGCAGTGGGAGCACCGACAGTGGTGACTTTCCTGGGGGAATCCTGGTGGTGATTCTGCCTAAAATAGTGTTTGTAAAAACAAGTTTTGATTTAGCCTTCGCCGTCTTTCATTCTGTAAGCGATAATAAAAGCGCCACCGAGAATGGCAAATGCTAGCCAGGAGTCAAGTGAGCGCATCCACGGTTCAGATAAATGTCCGCGGTAAGACATTAGGTAACCGAAAATGGCGGAGCCGGCTAAAGCAACAGCAAAGGCAATTATCAGTTTGAAATTCATTACTAAAAACGTCTGGAAGGTCGAATGATTGTTTCACAACTCCGGTTGAATGGCAATTTAACATAGTCCGGTAATGACACAGCAGCAGCGCTGGTATAAGCGCTGCTGCCATGCAGTATGCGATCGTTAGGCAGGATTTTTGAGCGGGCTCAAATTAGTAGCGAGAAGTCCACCGAAGCCTGACAAAAACGACATTCCTACAATCCCTATCAGAACTTCGACCCAGCCATTGTTGGCCAGATTGGCATCCAGATGTTCGGTGCCCACAATGGACAGTATTGCTGCGCCGATCATGAGGCTTGTGGCAAATCCACTGTAAACAAAGTGGACTAGGCGCGTCGCGAAAATGCTCGCGATGAGGCCAAATATGGCACCGAATACAGTACTGATGATGAGCGTGGAAACGAGATGGAAGCCGCCGACCATTGGAGCAGTCAGAAGTTGGTAGGTGGCAATGCCGATGGCGCCGCCAGCGAAGTTCAATAGATAGCGCTTGAGTTTTTGCATTGGAGTAACTCCGATTTCACTGCTTTTGTAGTCACAAATGCCCATCACGTTCAGGTGACGGTCTTGGAGTGAGATGGTTGGAGAATTCTGACTGGAAGTAGCTTGGGGGTCTTCTAATAATTGAGGGGTTGGATATAACACTTGAACCTACCGCGTAGCGAAAACCAAACTCAATGCTTTGCATCTTTTGGGGAAAGACAGCAGTTTCTGGAGCGGTAAATACGCTTGACAACCGCACTGTCGAAATCTAGTATCTGGAAACTCAGGTTTGCTGTGGAGTCGTTCGTATGTCAGATCAACACCTTCTTTTGGTCGTCGGAGAAAAACAGCAGCTAAGGCAATCTGCTAATCACTTTCGTTTAGAGAATCTGAAAACAACTTGTGTCGAGAACTCGGTATGTATTCAGCAGTTCGAGAGCTTGGCGGATATTCTGTCGTCACCCGAACAAGCTATGCAATTGCTTGCCTTCATTCAGCCCACCATTATTGTTTGTGGGGAGTTAGGCAAAGCCGAAATCGTCAAAGTGTGCCAACATCTTCGAACCCAAGGGCACAACGTCATTGTTCTTTTAGACTGTCTCGAAATAAGAGACGGATTGCCGTCGTCTGTTAACGAAGTACTCGAGCTTGAACTTTGTCAGCTTTCGTTGACCGAAGCGGTAGTGTATTTGCTTAATAGCCAGACTCAATTTGTTTACGCCTATCCTAAAGCTGACATTGCTGCTTCCATAGTGGTGCTGTTCGAACATAGTGCGCGCGTGCTTTTGATCAAGCGCAAATACGAGCCATTTAAAGACGCTCTGGCGTTGCCCGGTGGTTTCTTGAGACCATTGCTCGAAGATTTACCGACGTGTGCTGCTCGAGAGCTTTTTGAAGAGACAGGGCTCAGGTTGCAACCGAGTGACTTTCGATTAGTCAGTGTTCGCTCGAATCCTAATCGCGACCGACGTGGTCATGTCATCGACCATGGTTATTGTGCTTTGATCAAACGCTCCAGAGAAGAGGCGCTTTTGAAAACACTTTTGGCCAAAGATGATGCAGCAGACGTACTGCTAGCACCGGTCAATGTCGCCATGCGAACTTCTTTGGCTGCCGACCACAGCTCACTCTTGAGTGATGCAATGCAGATGATGCGGCGGAAATTAGTGCCCTCACCACTGGCAATGATTAAACAGTGGACCAGCTGGTCCTGGTCGCGAGCTTAAAGTCAGAATTTTTCTTTGCTTATGATAAAGTCCCGGTCACGCGAGTCCCGCTAGCTGGGCGCGGACCTTAATGCTCATTAAGGTTGCCAAGCGGATGCGGTCTAGACCTTTTGCCATTGCAAACAATCAAACACAAATGTTGTTGCGAACCGACGAGGAAACGTAGGGTTTGGTTGATTCTCCTTATTTCTCTCACTCTTAGAGCCAGCAACAAAACACCTCAGCCAGCACACTAGTCAAAGCATTTCTTGATCAACTGAAGTTGTGACGGAATTGGCCAGGTGGAGTGTTCTTCTCGACGAAACGGTAGAAACACTGAGATTCATCATCCAGACAGCACGGCTAGCATAGGCGAATCGCGCTGTTTCCAAACCTCTACTTTGCATAGGCAAAAAAGGAGCAACATCATGTGTGAACGTGACATTCGTTTGGCGACCATCAACGCAACTCTTACCGAGCGCAATCTGAAGCCGCTTGCGAAGCTCGGAGACTCCAGCAAGGGCGAAATCGAAGTTCTCTCACTGGCGGAAATTTACGATCATTCGGTTCGGTTTTTTACCGATGTGAAATTTGCAGTGCGCTTTCCCAATGGTAACGAAGGTGCTTTCACTGTGCGTTTCAATGCCAACGGACTCGTGTCTGACGGCGCTGTGATGGTTGTCTTGATCAACAATCTGTTCGCCGTGGTCAGGCAGTGGAGGCTTCCCGTCGCTCGTTGGACTTATGAATTTCCCAGAGGGTTCGGCGAGAAGATGGATAACGCAAGCATCAATGGCGCCCTTGGGACGCTAAAGATCGGTGATTTGCCGTTGGGTACGCTTACGCGCGAGTTGTCTGAGGAAGTGATGGCTGATGCCGTTGTTAACTCAGTGACCCATCTGGGCAATGTGGCTGAGAATTCCGGCACACACGCCGTCACGCCCTCTTTCTATCTTGTGCAACTGACCGTAAATCCCGACAAACTGAGCGCAAAATTGAAGGGCTCGGAAAGCAACATGGCGGTCAAGCTCTGGGAGCCAGCAACCTTGCGTGATGAGCTCGGTGGCAAAATGTGTGACTGTCACAGCATCACGGCAGCCGCCCTGGCGATGAATTACATCAATCGCCTGCCGCGTCTGTAACAAGCGCCCAGCTACTGTTTAGAAGCGAGGAGCAAGACACGTTCAAAGTCCTGCTCCTCGCAGACTCTATCAATCTCGGGTCTAAGTATTGGGCAAAACCACATCCTGTCCTAATTTTGCTTGTTTCTTTTGAAGCATTATTTGCCTAAAATAATATTTTCGGAAAAATTAATTACAAACATTGAAGTAAGTGTGCGCGTCGAAAAAGCACTGTTCCTTCAATATTTCGACGCTTGAAATGAGCTCAGCCCCAAGCAACATCAGACCTTCAATCCGGCTGGGGTGCAATACGGGCGTGCCCGCGCCACCCCAGCCAGTCTTTGAAGCACCTGATGATGCTATTTACTTCTGGCTCACAGCCGAGTTGAGGAGACCTCGACTCTGCTTATTGGTGATGAGCCCACTCATGTTTTGTAGACTGATCAGGTCGGAATATCCGCTTCCGGGGAACCGACGAGCCGCCTTGTACACCGCTTGCGCTTCGAGCGCGGTGTAGATGGGGGCAGCGGCAGCAGCCTTGTCGAGAGCGACGACGACCTGTTCGGCGATGTGGTGGCACATGTCAGTGATGCCGTGGAACATCGTCGCTTTGCCATGGACGTTGCCGTGATAGGCCGACATGCCGTTGATCAGCACGGTCTCAGTGCGCGGGTAGAAAGAACACATGAGGTTCCAGGGATCACCTTCCTTCTGGTCACCAGACGAGCGAAAGTCCGTGCGCAAAATCGCGCAAGGAATGTCGAGCATCTTGGCGACCATGAATTCGACGACCGTGCCCGAATCGAGCTCGCTGCCATCGAAGTTGAAGATGCACATGTCAGCGAGCATAACGTTCAGCAGATCGACGTTGCGGATGGCCACCGAGCGAGCGTCAGCCACCTCCAGGTTCTGGGGAAGCACGCACTCGTAACGCCCCTGCGAAAACTCATCGATGGCTTTGCCGATGAGCATGTTGCCGAGGAGCTCTTTGGCGTTAAAGAGAGCGCCGGCGAAGTAGACTTTCCTAGATTCCGTCTTTGATTCCGTCATTGTCGTGTTCCATTTTCTGGCCGTCATTGCGGTTGAAGAAGGGAGCTTTGTGACGTGATGAAGGAAGGCTGGAAAAGACAAGATCACTGTAGTCGAACTTTCGTTGCCGTCATCAGTTTGAGGCGGAGCTAACCTTTGCGGCCAGCCACTTGTTGGGAATGTTGGAGAGCACTGCACCGCCGAAGGCAAACAATGCGACGAGGAGATAGCCAACGACGCCGCTTACAGCAAAAAGCACCGGGAAAAGCGCTGCTGCAAGAGCGATCGCGGCAAACTGCGTCACTATGGTGGTGCCGAGCATCAGCTTTTGGAAAGTTGTGCTTGTCGGACAAGACGATGTGAAGAAGCTGCCGGTGAGGATCTTCTGCTGAATCGCGGCTCTCACGGTGAACAACAACCAGCAGGTTAGTCCTACCGCCAGCGGTGCCATGCCGCCATGCAATGTCACACCGGTCCAGGCGAAGAACCCAAGGAGGCTCACGGCAACGGAGATGCATGCGACTTCGAGGACGTGTTTGACCACGCGGATGAAATTCTTGAGGGTGAGGATAGACATGGTGACTCCGGAGAGAAAATTTAGTGACTGCTGAAGAGCAGCCAGAAGATAAGTAGGAGCAAAAGTAGATCAGGGCGGCGAGCGAGCAAAACGACGATCACCAATATCAAAATAATCGGCATGTTCATCTCCACCGGTAATCGTGGTTGTGATATTCGAGATGGTGATTGAAGAACGTTATGACCTCTTGCTGATGTAAGAGCAACCAAACGATCAGGAGAACGACTAGCAAGTTCGGAAAACGATCGAGTACCAAAACGATCACGACAACCCAGAGCACGACTTCACCAATTCCCATTTGTGTACTCGCTCTTTTGGAAGTTGCATGAGATAGAAATGCGAAGTGTCGAGAAGATCAGACTTGCGCCTGACCCTCTCGATTTACTTCGATCTACTTCGACTTAGTTGACGTCGATCTCAACGCCGCTTTCCGACGGGTCGTCCGAAAATGGGCCGTGAGGATCGCCGCCGTTGCCGCCACCAACTGCGGTGTCGTTGGGCTGGTTCCGAAACGCCCCGTCGAGGCGGCTGGGTCCCATCGACTGCGTGCCGATCTTGCTCTTCTTGTTGACGAGCAGGTAGTTGGCAGCCTCCAGCGTCCCCGTCACGTCGGTAGCCGTGTCGAGTTTGCTGTTCATGTCGCCCATGGGGATGTCGAGCTCGTCTTCATTGGCGAGCGCTACTTCTTCTTTGGTCAGGTTCGCCGTCTGCAGTTCCCAGTACACGATGGCGTGGTCCGAAACGTCGCGACCGAGCACCGTGTTCCGGAAGAACGGGAAGACCTTCATATTGCCCAGAGCCGGCTTGCCGCCGAACTTGCCGACGCCGATGGCTTCGATCAGTTTTTCGCACTGGAGCTGGCGGACCTTGCCCGAAGTCACTTCACCGCCGCGCATCGATTTCAGATGCAGGACGATGGGAGCGAAATTGAGTCCGGTGACCACGTCGGTGAGGAAAATGTGGAAGCCAGGACGCAGGTCGTTGATGCCCATCACCTTGAGCGAATTGTAGACCGCCGTTTTGCGGATCTTCAAACGCTTGGGGTTGATGAGGGCGCCGACCGCCTGACCGCGGGAGTTTTCCTCGGAGCAAAGGGCCACGTAGCCAGTGGCAGCAGCCCAGGCACGAAGTCCATCGTGGGTAGCCTCTTCGACGGCGATGAAGTCGGCGAAGGTGGCCACGTTGGTGTAGAGCTCCTTGAAGTAGGCGACTTTGTCGGCGTTCAGGAATTCGGCGTTCCACTCGATGATCTTGACGTTGCCCGTGCCATCGACTGGCTTGAGGTGCGCACCCAGGATGGTAGAGAAGATATTGTGCGCGACCAGCGGATCGGGGAGGCGCTTGCCACCGCCGGAGTTGCCGCCCTTGCTCTTGCCTTTGCCCTTGGGCTTGTTGGTTGAGACGCCGCCGGCGTCCTTGTCGTTCGAGCCACCGCGGTTGTCGTTGTTCTGACCGCCACGGTTCTTCTGGTTGCCCTTGTTGCGACGATTGCGACCTCGGCGGTGACGATGGAAGAATTCCTTGGCGTCCTCGACGTCCGCGCCGCGACCGATGAAACCGAGCTTGACGATTTCGGGCGTCGAGAGGTCGACGACTACTTCGCGACTGGGATAGACGACCTGGTTTTCGCGCACTTCTTGCGAACGAGCGGCATCGAGCTCAATCAGGCGATCCAAGTGGTAGGCCGAAAGTCCGACAAGAGCCGCTTCTGCGATGTGATTGGGCTTGGCGAACTGGAGGGGTTTGCGAGTCTTCTTGGTCATGGTGTAGCTCCTTGTACGGATGTGTTTGAGGTTGAGCACTTCCGAGGATTCGGGAGCGCTGGTTTGGCATCGTGTTAAGCGGCAGTTGTCCTGGGCTTAAAGCGCTGATGTCGGTTGGAGAAACTGTTCTTAGCTGCGCAAAATCACGAGCCTGGAGGTGCTCGGTGAGGGGTTAAAGGGCACTGACAAAGCGTCTTTGCGAGATTTAGTCAGTGGGCGAACGAACATCAGAAGCGCTTGTTTGCGAGGCTTCTGGTGGAAAGGAAAGTGAGGCTGATGTCGAGGTATTGTTTTTGCTTGTTCGCGCGATAGAAGAAATTGGAGGGTAGTATTTAAATCTCTAGCTATTTACTACTAGTGAAAACAAGTAAGAAGAGATTATTTCTTATTGCCAAGGTCTGCGGATTGACGCAGGTGTAACAACAGCTTGAAAGCCGCGGCGTTGTTAAGCTTGCGCTGTTAGCCGATTGATTATCGTCATCGCCTTTTGGTAGAAGAAGGAGTCTAGGTCCGACGTATATGCTTTTGTACTTAGTAAATCGCTCTTGTTTGAACTGGTTTCCAGTAAAAAAATTCCCTGAGCGCACATTTTCAAAAGTTCGTTGATATAGCCGCGGAAAATTTATTAAAAAGCGTGGGGAGATGGTGTTTACGCCTTCCTTGGGATTTTTTTTCTGAATACACTTTTGCTTGAATGCCCAGCAAGTTCTCTCCAGAGTTTCCATGACTAAACTGTTGTGGTGATTCTGCTAGCTATCGCGAGCGACTACCAGATCGCATCGGGTCTGTTAATTGTTTTAGGCAAAGTCTCGGATAAAAAAAAGACCTCGAACTGTAACCGGTGTTCGAGGTCTTTGGTATGCGAACGCTACTGCAATGTGCGTTATTCATGGTCGCCTCCTATGTCTTTGACCGCCAGCTTGCCCTTACGGCGTTCTTGGCGATTGAGCTTCTTCACGTCGCTATTGTGATAGCCGGCGCCGCTTTTCGTGGCCATGCCGCTATCGATTGCACTCTGTCTGCGAGCTGCGCGGCGCATGGTGACCTGTTGTTCGACGGTGATGATGCCGACGAAGTTTTTGTCTTTCTTGCGCTGTTGCTGTACCGGTTGGCTCTTTCTGGACATAACGTTCTCCTGTTTGGTTGTCTGCGAACGAGAATGCGCTCTTTAACAGGCACGAATGCCTGTTAAAGAGCACAGATTGAAAGCTCTGCAAGCCGGGGTTAGATTGCCTCGGCTGCGATCTTGATGGTCGTCTTGGGATAGCGCAACCTCGAACCAGGGCGACCGTCCTTTGCGATAGCAAAGAGGGCCGCTTTGCCGATATAGCGATTAGCCCTGACCCATGGGTTGACGTACGATTCTTCTTCGATGATTCGGAAACCGGCATCGGCGAATACCTTACGCCAGGAGGTAAAGCCGTAGACGCCAAATTCTTCGTTGACCTCTATAGCCCAGTTCTCCAGGTAGTCTTTCTTGCTCAGAAATTCGGCGGCGTGATGCAAGCTCAGATTGAAGTAGGTCACACCGTCAAATTTGCGTTCGGTGAATGGCACGCCGGGGTTTTTCGACTTGCCTTTGAAATCGACAGCGAAACGACGGAAACGACGCTCAGTTTCCTGGTCGCAGCGCAGCCAGGTATGCCGATGATTCATTGTGTTCTCGTCGGTCCCATTGTCAATGGGGCTAACGCCGTCACGTAAAATCAGCCGTCCCCGGTCCACCAGCTCTTCACGAGCAGTTTCCAGAGTTTCGCGCACGTAAGACCGATCGTAGCCGTTGTAGCTGTAAACTTCATGGAAGTCCGACGAAAAGATTTCGGTGTCGACCGAGGCTCTGTCGAAAGTACGCTTGATGATATTGCCTCGAACGAAACTGACATTGTTGTTGACATACTGGCGTTGGCGAGCCTGACCGAGCAGCGCACTGGAAAGATCGATGCCAACTATCGAAGAAGTGGGGAATAGCGCCGACAGGTGCACGAGCAATGAGCCGTTGGCGCAGCCTTTATCGGCGATTCTGCCAGGTAGGATGTGGGGAACAATGTCTTTGATTTTGAGAGCCAAACCTGCATCCATGCCTTTGACATAGACTGAGAAATCGCGCCCACAAGACAGTTCACCTTCGTGGGTGAGAAGCGAATTTTCCATTTTTCGAGCCTTTCAAGAGTTTGCGGGCATCAACAGTTCGACAAAAAAGCCGTTAACTCAGGTCTGATTGCCGATGGTGTTTAGTGTTGTGCTTCTGGGATGAGGCTTTCGGTTAGGATAGGAGGATTTAGTCCAGCCGTAGCATGACAACGCAGGGCGGATCAAGCTCTGTGGGGCTTTACACCTTAATTCTCGGCGGCATAGCCTCGCGCGGCTAGCGTGCCCTCAATTGACTTACTAATGCAAGCTTGTACGAGTTCCAATTGAGGCAATACAATCGCTGCCATATTTACTAAAAGAGCCTTAAAAAACGCATGAAAATGTCAGTTTCCCGAATTGCATGGTCAATCGCATTACGCCCGCCACACTGATACTGTCCATGGTGCTAACAAAACAGGCAGATCGGAAAATTCCGCTCTACCTGTTTTGTCTTCGCTAAATTTTCAGAGGCGAGTGCTGTGCCGCTTCTCTGTGATTCAAGCATAGTCTCGTACATGACATCCTCGTGACATGAATGCGTCCTTATTTTCTTATTTGAGCTTGAGAAGTCTAGCGCAGCTTCGTCAGGCTGTTAGAGCGATAGTTTGTAACGTTTATCGCGCTTGATGGCTCGACCGGTTGTTGGGACGTGACCACGTCCTCTAAATTTTATGTGTTCTAACAATTCTCCAACTGAAAGAGAAATCGCTTCACAGAAAACTTCTGCTCCAATCCGTGCTCATGTTCATCGCTTTGTTCTGTGCTCAATTTCTGAGGAGTCAAATGATGCTATGTAGCCGAACAGTCTGGCTGCGGTTGTCTGCCGATCTCAAATCCCGGCAATCGCAGATCGATCGACTTTCAGTCAGTCTGGAAGAACCCCTGAGAATCCATCATCCCGAATTGCAACTGAAGATGCATCGACTCATGCATCTTGTGCGAGCGTCGGCAACGGCTTTCCAGCTGTTGGTAGATCGCGCTCATCCGCTTAAGCTCGACGACGACAACATTCAGGCACTCTTCGCGCAACCCGATTTTGCCGACGCGGCACGCGCCTATGACGCGAGTCGTGCGGCGATCACGCATGAGCTGCAACTCTGGGAGCCATCAGAATCTGCCAAGTGTGACGCACACGTCGAAATGGCATTGTCGCTGTTTCGCCAGTGCGAAGCGCTGGAAAGTGACCAGGCGAGAGCCCTGTCTTTGTGTCAGTTGCAGCTGTGGGTCTGGGATGGTGTTTTACACTATACCGGTGAACCAGCAGATGCTACTTCCAGCGAAACGGGAGCTTGATCATGATTCTGTCATCCACTCAAACCAAGCGCTTTGGCGCTGACTTGAACCGGCAGCTTGCATCGTTTGCAAGAAGTGCAAGTCAACTGCAGCGGGACTTACGTCACCTCAAGCAGAACGATGTGCTCGAGGGGCTCACGAAGTTCGTAGCTGCGGTAAACTCCAGGCAGGAGGCTTTCTCCACTTTGATGTCGTTGAACGCGGCGATCGGTTCAAATGTCAGCGAAGCAGAGCGGACGAAGGCATTGATCGACTTGTCCGACCACAAAGGTGGTTCCGCCGCCTATGACTTTCTCGAAGGTGAAACTGCGATCAAGAAGGCTGTCGAGGGGTTTGACGGCAATCGCGTGCTACTTTCTCGGGCTGCCAGTTACAGCCAGGTGAAGGCAGCCGAAGATGCCGGAGACAAGGCACTTGCAAAAAAGCTCGAAGAAAATTCGTGGTTATTTGCCGGTGCGCATCATGCTCTGGAGTCTCTCAGTCGACAGGCAGAATCAATCGCTTCTGCTCAATGGGCGATAGTGCATGGTCAGGGACTACACTTCTGGCAGGGGCGTCAGAAATGGTTTCGGTACGTTGGTGATGATCGCCCTGCGACATATGATTGTGTCGCCAGTTAACATTCGTGCAAAAGGTCGGAGATGAACCGTCGCTCCGACTATTCAATCATACTGCAAGGCGCCAGAGTCGCGTGCATTCTGGCGCCTTGCATTAGTGGGTGGCAAAAATGGCTGATGATAATCAAAATGTCGATGAAAAGCAGAGAACTCGAGGCAAGTTGCGTTTGATCGTGAATTCCGCGCTTGAAGAAGAGAGTGTTTTTAAAACCATCGCTCGTGAAACAGCAGCTGTTAAGCTGGCTGACTGGTTGGAGCAAGAACATCTGCGTACCGAAGGCCGGGCACGTCGTCAGAGCATCACCGTCGAGAGTTTTCCCGCTGAGGACGTTGTTCTGTTGGCTGTCGAAATGCTTTTCGCTCGTGGCTTTAGCGCTAATTTTACGGTCAATAATTGTGGCGAGGGGCGTCATCGCGGATCAGTTTGGATAACGCGCAGAGCAAACTTCTTTCGTTAGATAGGTGTTGCTGTTTTTTTTCTGACAAAGGGGCTGAGAGTATTCAGTCCCTTTGTCAGAAACATTTTTTTTGTGAAAAATCCGCCTTTGTCTATTTTAGGATAAGTTAAAATGCTGGAGTGCGAGAATTTTCAGTGGATTTGAAATCCTTGAAAGTTAGCACTGCTCTTGAGCAACGGCTGCTAAAATATAATTCAAGTTGAAGTGCAAAAGAGTCAAGTTTAGTACGATCACATCAGACAGATCAAATAATCATCGTCACGACAGATGGGAGGGCAAAGATGAGCACCGAATCCATAAATCAATTGCGGAAAGAACAGCCTTCAATTGATGGCATAAACCCCCAGCTGATAAGCTGGATCCGAAAAACAATGGAAGACGCCAGACCGGATTTTAAACTCGATTTGTCTTTCTGGGACAATACAGAAATCGTTGCGGGTAATGCCGATGCCGAACGCTGTCTGTCGATTAAAGTCCACAATTCTGGGGTTTTGCGTCAGCTGTTCGAGTCTAAGGACCCTCTGATTTTGCTAGAACATCTTGTCGCCGGAATTATTACGTTCAAGGGCGAGATGAATGACCTAGTACGTTTGTACTGCATCTTGAATTCAGTCACGTTTGATTACGATCAAAGCTTCGAAAAATGGTGCAAAGAACTGGGTGGGAATGCCGTTGAGCTACCTTCTTTTGCCTGGAAAGATCTTGTCCTTAACAGCAAGGAACGAGACAAGGCTGTAATCAAATATCACTACGATGTGGGGAATGAATTCTATAAGCTGTGGTTGGACCCGAGCATGGCTTATTCATGCGCTTATTTTGAAAATGACAATGTCAGTCTTGCTGATGCACAGAGCGCTAAGCTTGATTTGATTTGCAAAAAGTTGATGCTCAAGCCGGGTGAAAAACTGCTGGATATTGGTTGTGGTTGGGGTGCCTTAATCAAACGAGCGGCAACTAAATTTGGCGCCACCTGTCATGGTATCACTCTAAGCGAAGAGCAATTATTGCACAATAAAAAGTGGATCGCCGAAGAAGGTCTTCAGGAGCGAGTTACAGTTGAGCTTCTCGATTACCGGGATTTGACAGCCGAGTCTAGTTACGACAAGATTTCATCGATTGGAATGGTTGAACATGTGGGAGCTGCGAATTATCCACAGTATTACAGTAACATTCATAGAGCCCTGAAACCCGGCGGCTTGTTTTTGAATCATGGTATTGCCATCAATTCCCATTTCTGGCCACAGACATTTTTTATCTTGCGCTATATCTTTCCAGACGGGGCGGTTCCTGACGTTAGTACATATCTGGACTCTGCTCGCAAAGGCGGCTTTGAGATTGTGGATGTTGACTGCTGGCGCCCGCATTACGGTAAAACCTTGAGAGGCTGGGCTCACAATCTAGATTCCAGAATTGACGAAGCGAAAGCCATGCTTGGCGAAAGAGCTTTGATATGGCAGTTTTACCTCTATTTTTGCGCTCAATGTTTTGAGCAAAACTACAACTCCATCTATCAGATGTTATTGAGGCGCTCAGTTGACTCAACCTGGAATCTACCACTGGTTCGCAAAGACTGGCTTTGCTGATTTTGGGCAACTACTGTTTTCGGCAAAGTTGTGTAAAAAAAGACCTCTGGACAAACAGATCCAGAGGTCTCTTTCTTACGAGTCTTTCGCAAGCGCGATTTTCGCGAATGTCGAAAGGCTGAGGTTTTCGTTCATCAGGCTGCGTCTTGCCGATTTGCCACGCGCAAGTCGGGTTCGTCGAGGATCTGACGGCAGTTGTTGAGGATCTGCTCGACGCAGCGAGCGCCTTCATCGCGTGTCTTGCAAGCGATGATGCGCTCGCTAAATTCACACAACAGCGCCGAGTTCGCAGTGAAGGGGCGAATCTCTTCGTCGGCGAACTCGTAAAGCCACTTGGTCGCGACGATAGCGACCGTGCCGCGAGCAATGAGATAGGCTTCGGCGGCGCGCCTGCGAGCGATCGTGAGCGCAGGCAACGCGTCGTGGACAGACGCTGCGAGTTCTTGCGCGCCAATGGCCTTTTCGATAGCGGAGTCGAGTCGGTCCTTGTGCGGACGCTTGAGGAAGCTCTCCATGAGAGCTTGAACTTTCATCAAATCTGAAGTGTCTTGGTTTTTCATGGCAGAGCCTCCTGGGTGGCCAGTTGAAAGGGGTGGATTAGTTCATCTGGAATTCGACCACGAACAGTCCGAAGTCGTCCCGTTCCAATCGGACGATACAACCGCCGACGCCCTGGAACAATGAATGGACGTCTTCGGTTTTGTACAGACAAAGCGGTTCGGTGACATGAATTGGTTCGCCGAGTTCGGGCTCGAGCGGATGCCAACGCAGTTCTACCGGCAAATCAGCGTGTTTGTAACCATTGCCTACTTTGCAGTCTACAGCGCCGATTGTGAAATACATCGAAGCGCCAGACTTCAAGTGCCGTGCCAAATTGCCGATCAGCTCCTGCGCTTCCAAAAAGTGAAGAAAGTGCAGACTGCGCTGGGCGGTGATCAAATCGAGCTTTTGCGCAAGGAAGGTGAGGTCCAGATGGCGCACGTCCTGCTGCTTGTAATGCAAGATGCCGCCGCCTGGTAGTAATTGACCGATGTTGGTCAATTCTGGTGAAGGTGGGCTGAAGTCGAAAGCGTAAGCGATGTAGCCCATCTCAGCCAGACGTTTGGCGTTGGATGCACAGTATCCGCTGAACAGGTCGAGAGCTTGCAGAGGGCATGCGGAGGTCGGTTTCAGTTCCATGGCCCGTTGCAAAATCTCTTCCTCGAATGAAGTCAGTCGCTGCGACGAAACGTCGCTACCGAAGCCGCTCAAGGTTGATATAAGCTGATCGCCGTAAGGATTGCGCTTCGTAATGGTAATGCGTTGCCTGCTGGAAAATTCGGCTGTGGCGGCGGCGGCAGCGTTAGCAGCTGTGTCGAGGATAAACCGGATCAACTTCATGGGGCGTCTTTCTATTTTGTGAAACCGGGTGAAGATGGCGACGAGAGCAAGGGCGGCTAGGTCCTGCAAGCTAAGCCCTGTACTGTTTGACTATTGTCAATGGCTCTTTGGTCGAAGTTAGTGGTTGTTAGGCAGTTCTGGATTTCAATAAATTGGGGGCGTAAGTGTCTTCAATGGTTAATTGACTTTGTCTGTTTATCAGGTGTTATTGCAAGAGAGGAGTCGTAGAAATGCCACATACTCCTAATTAAATTAGAAGACAATTACCATTTGGCTATCGCCAGTTTGCGCTAACTTGCTCACCATTTGTGGTGGCAAAGCGAATGCCCGTATAAGCTGCGTTAGCAAGCGGCGCGGCCGACCTGTTTGAGCAAAAAGGCTTGAACGGCTGCTATCTCTCTTAAATAGTCAAAACGTCCAGACAAGCCGGTGTGGCCGCCAGCCTCAAGCAAAATGTGAAATATCAAAGGATTGCGATCTGTTTTTAATTCGCGTAATCGAGCCACAAATTTTGAAGGTTCCCAGTACATGACCTGACTGTCGTAAAGCGCCGACTTGACGAGAATAGCTGGATAAGCCTTGCGTTCGATATTTTCATATGGTGAGTAAGTACGCATGTACTCGTAATCTTCTTTGATTTTGGGATTGCCCCATTCTACGAATTCGCCAACTGTAAGCGGCAAATTTTCGTCAAGCATTGTATTGATAACGTCTACAAACGGTACCTCCATTACAGACGCCCTGAAAAGATCGGGACGTAAGTTTACGACTGCGCCCATAAGCAGACCACCAGCGCTGCCGCCTTGAATAGTTAGCAATGATGCTTGGGTGTATTTTTCTTCAACTAGATGTTCAGAACATGCAATAAAATCAGTAAAAGTGTTCATCTTTTGCCGCATTTTTCCTTGTTCGTGCCAGTGCTCGCCCATTTCGTTGCCACCACGAACATGCGCTATAGCAAAGACAAAGCCGCGATCGAGCAGGCTCAATCTGTTAGCACTGAAGGCAGTGGGCATGCCGGCGCCATAAGAGCCGTAGGCATAAAGCAAAACGGGATTTTTAGAGTCTTTTATCAATCCCTTTTTATAAACCAGAGCGATAGGAATTTTCGTGCCATCGTCAGCAGTGGCAAAAATGCGCTCGCTACGGTAATCGTTGGCGTTGTAACCTGGTATTTCCGTGGTTTTGAGAACGCTAAGTTGTCGCTCGTTCATGTCGTAATCAAAAATAGAATTAGGACTCACCAGTGAGGCGTAGCTTAGTCGTAAATTTTGACTAAAAAATTCATGATTAACTGATGAAGAAACGGTATAGCAAGGTTCGGGAAAAGAGACTCTATGCACTTCTTTTGAATGCAAATCGTGAATGACGACCTGTCCTAGCCCTGCCTCTTTTTCAAATGCAACTAGATGGTCCTTGAAGAGGTCGATACCTTCGAGCAGTACATTTTCACGATTGGGAATTATTTCTACCCAATTAGAGGCTGCAGGCTGATCGACAGGTGCTTTAATCAGGCGAAAATTTGATGCGTTGTCATTTGTGACTATGTAAAATGAACCGAGCCCGTCCTCATGAACCGTATAGCGAATTTCGTCTTCTCTGGGCAAAATTACTGCAAACGATTGATCCGGTTGATCTGCATTGATGAAACGAGTTTCTGATGTTGTATGACTGCGCGATGTCACGTAAAGCATTGAATTGCATCGGGTTTTGAAAACACCGAGGCGAAAAAGTTCATCGTTTTCTTCATAAACTAGCGTGTGCTCTTTTTGATTTAAGCGGTGCTTGAGCAAACGGTTGGAGCGTTTGGTGGTCTCGTCTTCAACAGTGTAGAACAAAGTCTTATCGTCGTTTGCCCAGACCAAAGAAGTGACACGATCGGCTGTATCCGGAAGAATCTCACCAGTTTGCAGATTTTTGACGACGAGCGTGTATTGTCTGAATCCATTCGTGTCATAAGCGTAGGCCAGATATTTCCCATCCATGCTGACGGCCATTGAGCGAATCTCAAAAAACATATGGTCTTCGGCGAGTTTATCTACGTCTAGATAAACTTCTTCTTTCGCCTCTGGTGCGTTGAGCTTGCGACAATATTTGACATATTGTTTGCCTTCTTCGCTACGGGTGTAATAGAAATAATTGCCGCGTTGAGCAGGCACTGTTTCATCAGACTCTTTAATACGAGCGCGCATTTCTGCGTAAAGTTGGTTCTGCAGCTCTACTGTGTCATTCATGTATGCATCGTGATGAGCGTTTTCGGCGACAAGATGCGGAATTAAATCTGGGTCTTTGCGATTGCGCATCCAGAAATAGTCGTCGCTAATTTGTTGACCGTGTAGTTCTGTAACGTGCCGGACTTTTTTTGCTTCGGGGCCCTTGTCGATCGAGGTGAGCGAAACGACGCTCGATAGCGCTGCCTGGTGAGTTTTCTGCATGTTTGGGCTTGGTTTCAATTATGCGTGGTCCCTGTCGATAGTTCATTATCTCTGACAACGCCCATTTTGTTCTTGAAAATTGCTAGGAGAGGCGAATTGTTAACGCGAAGCTTGCGCTACCTAGCCTTGCCATTTATGACTTACTTCGGTAAAGTAAATTCTGAAAAAGACAGAGGAGGTGAGATTTATCACTTCCTCTGTCTCAATTCTAGCTTTTCAACAGTTGGAAATCAGTTTGCGATTCCCGCTCTCTTGAGCAGGTAAGCCTGGACCGCAGCGATTTCCTTCAGGTAGTCGAAACGACCTGAAAGACCGCCGTGACCGCCCGCTTCGAGCAAGATGTGGAAGAGAAGAGGATTATTATCCGTCTTCAATTCCCGCAACCTGGCGACGAATTTGGCCGGCTCCCAGTACATGACCTGGCTGTCGTAGAGGGCTGAGCGCACCAGAAGCGCTGGATAATCCTTTGCTTCGACGTTCTCGTAAGGCGAGTACTGCCTCATGTACAGATATTCTTCCTTGATTTTTGGATTGCCCCATTCGATGAATTCACCCACCGTCAAAGGCAGCGTCTCGTCGAGCATCGTATTGATGACGTCGACAAAAGGCACCTCGGCAATGAGCGAATTGAACAGGGTGCCGCGCAGATTGGCCACTGCGCCCATAAGAAGACCGCCTGCACTGCCGCCCTGACCACTGATTAGCGAGGAGTTTGTGTACTTCTCGGCGATTAGATGTTCAGCACAGCTGATGTAGTCGGTGAACGTGTTCATCTTCTGCATCATCTTGCCCTGCTCGTGCCACTCCTCACCCATTTCATTGCCGCCGCGAATGTGGGCAATGACGAAGATGTAGCTGCGGTCGAGCAAGCTAACGCGGTTGGCGCTGAAGCCGGTCGGCATGCCATAGCCGTAAGAGCCGTAGGCATACAGAAGCAGAGGATTATTGCCGTTCTTGATCATTCCCTTGCGGTAAACGATCGACATTGGGATCTGCGTGCCGTCGGAAGCGGTTGCAAAAATGCGCTCGCTTTCGTAGAGATCCGGGTTGTAGGTCGGTACTTCCTGAGTCTTGAGTACGGTCATCGCGAGCGTGTTCATGTCGTAACTGAGAACCGAACTCGGTTTGACCATCGACGCGTAGCTCAGGCGCAGGTCGGAAGCGCCGTATTCGTGATTGGCCGAAGCCGAAACCACATAAGCCGGCTCCGGGAACGATACCTGGTGAACGCCACCATTGGCGAGATCGTGAATGCTCACCTTGTCGAGACCGCTGTCCTTTTCGTAAACCACGAGGTGGTTGGCGAAGAGGTCGCAACCGTCCAGCAACACATTCTCGCGATGCGGAACGATCTCCTGCCAGTTATGCGGGTTCGGATCGGCGACGGGCGTCTTGACCAGACGGAAGTTTTTGGCACCGTCATTGGTGACCATATAGAAATTGCCCCGTCCGTCCTCGTCGACCGAATAGCGAATTTCGTCCTGGCGCGGCAGAATCAGCTTAAAGCTGTCGCGGGGACTGTCGGCGCGGATGTAGGAAGTTTCCGAGGTCGTGTGGCTTTCCGAAGAGAGATAAATCATTTCACCTAGGCGCGTCTTGGACACGGCGAGGCGGAATAACTCATCGGGCTCTTGATACACAAGTTGATGTTTCTTTTGCCTCAACTTATGCACAAAGAGCGAGTCGGCACGCTTGCTGACTTCATCTTCGGTGGTATAGAAAATCGTCTTGTTGTCGGCTGCCCAGGCGATAGAAGTGACGCGCTCGGCTGTGTCGGGCAGGATTTCGCCGGTGCGCAGATTCTTCACGACCAGCGTGTACTGCCGGAAGCCCTTGGTGTCGTAGGTGTAAGCCAGGAAATTGCCGCTCGGGCTGATAGCCATCGCTGCGATTTCGAAGAACTTGTGCCCTTCAGCGAGTTGGTCGACGTCGAGGAAGATTTCCTCGGCGCTGCCTGGCCGATTGAGACGGCGGCAGTGCTTGCTGTACTGCTTGCCTTCCTCGGTGCGTGAATAGTAGCTGTAACGACCGCGTTTGGCGGGAACGCTCTGGTCGGCTTCCTTGATGCGCGCGCGCATTTCGGCGAAGAGCGTGTCCTGCAGGGCGACGGTATCGGACATATAGGCGTCGTGATGGGCATTCTCGGCGATCAGATGGGGCATCAAATCGACGTCGTAACCGGTCTCTGTCGACTTGCGCATCCAGTGGTAGTTGTCGACGAGAGTGTCACCGTGCAGATCGATAACGTGCGGTATCTTCTTGGCGATTGGCGCTGCAGCCTGATTCTCTACTGCGGTGGCGCTGGGAATGTTTGCGTTTGACATGAGTTGACCTTTCGAAGGTTGGCTTCAGTTAGGGGGTGGACAATTCTAGTGGGTGAACGAACGACAGCTGAATCAGCTGAGTAAAAGGCGTGGCTAGGAGGGGCGGATTTTAGATAATTTGAGTCGAGAAGGGTTAGTGGAAAGAGCAATATACTCAAGCTATAAAGAGAGTTCTCATTATTCAAGAGCATGACAATTCGATTCTGTTGAAAACCGTATTAATAAACCTCGGTCAGGCTGTCCTTTCGGTTCTCTATTGTGCTGGACTGCTTTCGTGACAGTTAGCTAAGCTAAAAAAGTGTATAAAGTGGTTCTCGCGAGGGGTGCTAGAGACTAAGTGTTTGGAGAAATGTCCTGGCATCTTATTGTGGTATCGTATGCGGTGCCAGTTAAACATGTTGCGAATTTTATTGTTTCGTAAAGACTACCTTACTCATTCCAGTTTTCTGGGGTGCTTAACAATCGGCGTGAGGGGCGCTAATGCCTAACCCGGTAGGGCTTTGCGGTCTTTCGCGAGGTTCACGCAAGTATGAAGTGGAGGCTGTGCAGGTTAAACTGAATTTTCTAAAGTGGCTCCCAGAGCCATTTTAGAAAATTCGCCATTTTTGTCTTGTGTCCCAATCGGCTTTCTCACTCGCGCTTGAGCCGATTCAGCGCAGTCGTACGTAATTTCCTTCTTGACAAGTTGAAGATTTTTAGTTTCGTCTTGAGCTTTGGTCATAGATTTATCTATTTTCTAAGTACCTTCATACTTTTCTTGATTTAGCGACTAGCTTTTCTTCACCCAACAAGCCACCGCACTTAGCTCTCAACCCCACCTGCATCTTCGATGCGCGTTGTGAGCCATCCCTGCGTGAGCACTCATAGAGCTAGCCGCTACTCCGGAGTGAAAAATGCACCTGGTTCGATCTGCAGAGCACCCGAGTATGGATCCGCCTGTTCACTCTGACCGCATTAGCGCCCAGATACACGTACCAACATTCAATCCGCTGAGACGCAGTCTTGGTGAAACTAGCAGCACAAATAAGGAGGATGACGTCATGGGTAATTCCAGGACTGCCAACGCCTCGACGTCTCAGCCTACTTTTGCTGCCATGTCCCGTCTTATCGTTGGCAACCCCTACGATGTGACGAGTCCTGAGAGCATCAAAGCGTGGCATGAAGTCGAGCAACAATTCGCCAGAGCCAAACGCCGAGGTGTAACAGCAATTTCCACCGATGTCTGGTGGGGATTGATTGAGCCCAGCGATGGTGTCTTCGATTTCAGATATCCAGACCGTTTGCTTCAAGCCATCAAGAGCGCCGGTCTTAAGTGGGTAGTCATTCTCTCGATGCACCAGTGCGGTGGCAACGTGGGCGATGGCTTGAATGATGTTCCGATTCCGCGCCATGTTTGGGATATTCTGGCCAACCAGACCCCCTCTCGTCAGACATCTGACGTCAAATACGTGAGCGAATTCGGAAACCAGAGTGTTGAGTATGTTTCGTGCTGGGCGACCGATTTGGCTTTGCCCCTCTACGAACGTATGATGCGCGCCTTTCAGAAGCATTACGCCGGCGAGACAGAAACCATCGTGGAAGTCAATGTCAGTTTGGGACCGGCAGGCGAGCTTCGCCATCCCTCCTACAACATCCACGACTTTTCCACCAAGACCGGCCGCGTCGCTTATCCGACCAGAGGTGCTCTGCAATGCTATTCGGCGCTCGCTCTTACTTCCTTCCGCAGATTTGCGATCGGCAAGTATGGTGACCTCAGTGGTGTTCGCCGCGCATGGTCCATGGACGAAAATACACTGCCCGACATCGATGCCATTCGACCGCCTTCTGATGCCGACTATTTTTTCAAGATGCGGCACTGTGAGAATCTGCAATACGGACGCGACTTCATCGACTGGTACACAAGCTCGTTGTGGGCTTCCGGCGAGAAGATTCTCTCGAAGGCAATTGAAGTTTTTGGCAGTGCTGGTTCGGCTTTTGCTGGCATCGACATTGGCGCTAAGGTTTCTGGCATTCACTGGGGCATGGGGCATCGCGTGGGCAATTCCGTAGTGCTTGGTTCTCGCCAGGCAGAATTGTGCGCGGGTTTGATCCAGACCAGCCAGAATGACTGGGATGCTGATCGCGACGGGCGCGGCTATCGTCCGCTTTTGTCGATGTTCAAGCGAGTCCAGCAGAAGAGCTCTCTTTCGCGTCTCGTTGTCCACTTCACTTGTTTGGAGATGGATGATGGTCGCGATGGCGTTGAAGCGCAATCTCTTGCCCGCACCCTCGTTAGATGGTTCGGTAAGGAGGCTGCTCATCAAGGCATCGTCGTCAAAGGCGAGAATGCTCTAGCGGGAACCATCTACTCGAAACGAGCCTGGAAACTGATGCGTTCGGCTTTGAAACTGCCCCATACCAACGGCTGGTTTGAAGGTCTGACCATTTTGCGTGTGGACGACATCTGTGAGTCGCTGCCTGGTGAAGAGTTCGAAAGGACTGTTCGTTTTGCCAAGCATGTGTCGACCAGAAAATCGACCACACAAAACGAAGCTTCGGCTTCGGAAGAAATCGCGAGCATTCTGGGTGGCGGTGGTGATTCTACTGCCGTGCCCGGTGGCTCGTCGAACCTTGTTCAAGCACTTGCAGGCGCCGCGTAGCGCCTGCAAGTCTTGCTTGAAAGCGTGTCTGCACTAGGAGGCAGAAATGATGACTCTAATCTTCCTCTCCCTTTGTTTTTATGCCGTCATTCTGCTTGGGGTGCTGTACTGCTCCTTTAAGGGACTGGCAATGTGCTTCGAAGCCGATACCGTTCTTGGTGTCCTGGCTGCGGTGCTTTGTACCACCATAATCTTCGCGAGTGTTTGCTTCGTCGTGTACTGGGTTCAGGTTATCTGGAAGCGAAATCTGGCTGAAGAGCTGGTTGCTTACCTCAATAAACCCAAGCCCCTAGGCGATGGACTATAGATGAGCAACGGAGAATTGATGGCGTGATCGGCAACTTACCGATACGCCATCGAATCTCCTTTTTTTTAGTGCCCGGTCTATTCATGCATATAGTTGTCGGGTAGTGTTTTTTTTGAAAATCGAGTTCTCTGCTTGTTTTCAAGGACTCTTTGTCATTTCAGACTTGGGTTTGAAGACTGTTTTCCCCTACTTTCTGTCATTTCAGGCATCGC
>JARLHI010000051.1 GCA_031292355.1 Candidatus Obscuribacterales bacterium | reverse complement strand
TACCCAGCAGTCCAGTTTGTACGCCGCACTGAATCTGAAAAAACCATCCCAAGATGCCCAGTTGAGCCTTCTGTAGTGGCAGATTTAAAGCCTGTCCTATATGAATCAACACTTTACGTCAGTTGGTGTCGAACCCGGGTGGCCAGACTTGATTCCATGATTGGTAAATACTCTCTGGCCGCCATTGACCAAAAAATTGTTGCTGTGTACCGAGATTTGAGACTGGCTGGCAACAGCCAAATGCCAGCGGTTGGGGACTCAACCGTGCGCAAAGAAATTTTCATGCTGTCAAAGCTCATGAAGTTCGCGCAAATCGAGTGCGGCATTTTGTTACCTCGTGGCAACCCGGTGGACAACGTGCGCAAACCGTCTGAAGGGAAAGGACGCGAGCGGCGACTCAGTAAGGAAGAATTCGCCCGTCTTGAGACCGAAATCAGGAAGTCACGAAATAAGTTCCTCTACCCCGCTTTCCAGTTCGCCTTAGAAACAGCAGCGCGCCAAAATGAAATTTTGTCCCTCACATGGGGGAATGTGAACCTAGATCGAAAGTTCGCACTTATGAAAGAGACCAAAAACGGCGAGGAACGGGCCGCGCCGTTGTCTTCAAAGGCAATTGACGTGTTGGATTCATTGCCCAAGCCCACGCCACCGGGCAAAGTCAACCCAACAGACCGGCCCTTCCCTATTGATCGTGCTTGCTTGCTGAGCGTCTTTCGCTACGCATGCCAGCGTGCAAAAATTCAAGACTTCACTTGGCACGATTTGCGCCATGAGGCCATGAGTAGATTGAGCGAAAAGAACGATTTTTCTATTCTTGAGCTAGCCTCAATCTCAGGCCACAAAACATTGCAAATGCTGAAGAAGTACACCCACAGTATTTTCCAATCCAGGTATGAGCCTGAAGGCGGAGGAAGTTGAGAACTTCTGACTGGTGGCTTGACCGGGTTAAAGCTGGAAGTTTACGGTGCCCGGTTTTTGGGCTTGGTTTCTCTTGGCTTCTTTTTCTATCAG
>JARLHI010000050.1 GCA_031292355.1 Candidatus Obscuribacterales bacterium | reverse complement strand
TTTTCTATAAACTGTGGGCGTGACATTCACGCGTCTGAAAAATGCGCGACGTAAAGTATCAGCATCGGCAAAACCACATGATGCAGCGACTTGCTTTGGCGTTGAGCCATTTTCAAGTAAGCACCTGGCCGCGTCGATGCGGACTATCTCGATCCACTCCGCTGGAGTAATACCAACCTCGGTACGAAATATCAGTCGGTGATTCATCTTTGTGTGGTATTACTCAGTTTTTATCAACGCATTTTATATTTCAGTCAAAAGCTGGAGAATGATTCAACTGAACTTGGGACTTACGCACTTCGCGTTCGAGAGTTCGTTAGGACCAAGAAAGAAATTCTTGTAAAAAAACTGGTCTATTTGGAATCGGCTTTAATGATTCGGCGAAGCCAATGAAGTCTGGTTTATACTCTTTCTTAACATTCACACGAGGCTTAGACTTTACAGCGGTATGAAAATTCATAAAACGCTCCCTTCTATAAACGACTTGAACTGGGAAATATTAGGTCTGCACGGGCACGCACTACTCGGACACAATGTTACCGAACAGGAAATGAGGTCGTGGTGGAGCGATTTGTTTGGTACAGAACCAGAGCAAAGTTCAAAGAAGAAAAAGAGTGCTGAATTGTCGGGAGGGGGTTATACAGTTCATTCTCACGATGAATTCGTACATTGGCTCCAAACCAACGTGCGACGTGGGGAAAATCTTAGTTTTTCTGAAAATGAGCTACCTAATCTCTCGTTAGGTACTGTTAAAGACGGAGTAATGGATCAATTCAATAACAGAATGAAGGCTTGGTTTTTAGCTATAAAGGACCTGAAGGAGTTCGGAACCGGCATTTCGACCATGTGTCACTTTGAGAACGCTTCAGACGCTTTAAAACTTTTTGATAGCTTCGTTCCGGGCTTGGAAAGCTCGAAAGAGAATTGCATGGAGTTAGCCTACGAAGCCGAGAGAAAATACTTTTATGATGGGTTTGCGCTGAAGCGAGGAGCTAGGTGGACAGCGAGTTTGTCTGACGATGAAGTTGTTAAGAGATTTGATTCTAATGATGGTTCGACACTCGCCAGCTGTATATTGCAAATAAGAGTTAAAGCTACCTTTGATCAGAATCCGACCAGTTCAATGATTGAGACCGCCTTTTCGGCCATAAATGCATTAACCGTAACAACTCTCAAAACGGGAGATCGCTGATGAATTATCAAAACTACAGTTTGAACATGTGGGGAGTAATTCCGCCGCAAGCGGATGTTTGGATGATTTCAAAAGCGTCTCCAGAAGAAAGGGTTGCCAAGCAAGCGTTTGATCTCTTTTGCGAGGAGGAGGACGAACACTTCGGAAATTATGCGTCAGCCGCATTACATATGCACGGCTTCGATGATCTTCATCATTTCAGATTGGAGAAAGATGAGCCCATTTCTCTTTGCCATCTAATCTTAAATGGTTGCGAAAATACATTTTTTGAAGCCTGTATGGAGGATGATCGCGATCTTGAACCGAGCCTAAAGAGGTTGGGGACACTAGCATGCGAGAGTGATTTTGAGGATGGCATGGAAACCTCATTTTCGCTTGCCATAGTCGATTTGGTCAGAGCACATGGCGGAGACGCAGTTAATGCGTTGGAACGTTGGATAAACACGAAGGCGTCTAATACGGAGGCGGCGGCAGAAGCACTTCGGTGGATTGGCCGGGTAGATGATAGTCCAACACATGAGTACCGGAGGTGGTTACTCGAGCGCTCCCTCGCATCTGGAATTGCCAGGATAAGAGACGGTGCAGTAATCGGACTATCATCTTTAAATGATCCCAAAGCAATACCGGCTTTAAAAGCTGCATTTAGGTTTGAAAGCAACAATGAGCTAAAGGTGGATATCGGAGATCTTATTCAAGAGTTTGAGCACGCTTTAGAACAAAAGCATCGCCTGGCTTATGAAAGAAAACCAGTCTCAATGGAAGAAGTGAATGATTGGGCGGAAGAACAAGTGTGGCTGAACTAAGGCGAGGTGATATTCGTAACTTTACGTTTAAAGCCCCGGACAAAAGACGTCCGGTGCTAATTCTCACTAGAGACGGGATTATCGATTCGTTGAACTCGATAGTTGTTGCCTCACTAACCACGACAATTCGTGACATCGAAACCGAAGTTTTACTTCTTCCCCTCGATGGCGTGGAGAGAGACTGTGTCGTCAATCTGGATAATATCAACTCTGTTGATAAATCTAAAATAGGGTCTTTGATTGCCAGATTGTCACGAGAAAAGATGTTAGAGGTCGACAGAGCAATAGTATTCGCACTCGGAATGTCTATTTGACTACTTTTTGTCGAGAATTTCCCTTTAAATTGATTCTTGAATCATCGATAGTTTTACGCTCAATCGACTCCTTGACAATCCGGGTAATGCTTTGCTCGTTGAGCCTTTGAAATTGCGCCTTCGTCTGCATCGAATCTGCTAACTCTAAAATTTTTCTTGCAGACAATTCGATTAAGTCTCTATGCCACTGGTCATTGGCGATATCATCGGCAGTTTCCCCCGAAACCGCCTGAAATTGTAGTTTAAGCTCTTCAACATCGGACAGGTTTAGTAAGGCATAATCAAAGTTAGATAATGCTTCGCATGATGCTGCTAGAGCCGCAATTATGCGTTCCAAATTGGATTTATCGTCCTCGATCAGCCATACAGACAAGTGGTTGTTTTTTGTGGATAGGTCGACAAGCGCGTCAGCCTGAGGTTCTCCTGATATCAACCAAGATGGCGAACTCGAGTACCATCTAGCCTTGCGTATTTTGCGAAGTAAGAATGGCATCTCGTGGTTCCCAAAAGGTTTTGCCAGCACAGCTTAAATTATGAACTAAGATACAGGGCAGAAATCGAACGAGCCAGAGAATTTGATCTAATTTCCCTTATCTGTGCAAGTATGAAATTAGAGTGCTTATGCATTGAGAGCTATGCTGAGATTTTATCCTCGGCGCTTCTCTAATCGCAATGTACTAAGAACCTGCATATGCAGAACCCATGAAGCTGGATAGCACTGCACTCCTCCTTCGGAAAAATTTGAGTGTTCCGACATGTCTGAAAGTCTACTTTCTCTCGTCGTTGGAAATAGTCATCTGAAGCGATTCATGAAATCTTATGCTCGAAATCTGAAATCGAATCGGCAAATTCACATCGTACGACGCTCAAGACAGTAAGACTAACGCCTTAACTTTTTTCAGAAAAGTTTTTTCTATAAACTGTGGGCGTGACATTCACGCGTCTGAAAAATGCGCGACGTAAAGTATCAGCATCGGCAAAACCACATGATGCAGCGACTTGCTTTGGCGTTGAGCCATTTTCAAGTAAGCACCTGGCCGCGTCG
>JARLHI010000049.1 GCA_031292355.1 Candidatus Obscuribacterales bacterium | reverse complement strand
GGTGAAGGCGCCGGACCAAGAGGTTACGAACATGACAGACGAACAGAAGAAAGAACTCGCAGAAAGCTACATCGCAAAATCTCGCCGCGATGAGTTTCATACTTGCGACTCGCCGGAGAGCAGCTGCGCCGGTTGCGAGTTTATGCGCAAGGGGCTCAGGATGCTCGCCGAAATCGGCGACCCGACAGTTTATCGAGTTGGTTAGAGATCCGCCCCGGGCCTTCGTGCCTGGGGCTTTTTTCATGGGCTCGGAGTTCATCGCCAGTAAAAGAAAGCCGCCAACTTATGCTGGCGGCTCCCTTTGAGAATTCAGACCTCTCGGATATTTCATTATAGCGGAGAACCCAAGCCGCCCCCACCCTGGTCAGTGGTAGGGGTTGCCTGCGGAGTTTGAGACGTTGGGGAATCGAACCCGCGTAGCATGGCTGGTTGTCGGAGCCAGGCGGCACATCCCCGTGGTGCATCGTATCGCAAACGAGGCTTGGAGGCTGTTTGCGATGAATGTGGTCGTCGCTGGGGATGTGCCATGGTTGGCTCCGAGACTTCAGACCTCTAGGACGCGGGTTCGATTCCCGTCATCTCCAGTATCGTCCGCAGGCAACCCGATTGCCCCACCCATGCGGCTTATACCATCTTCTTCCATCAAGGCGCTCATTATGTAAGTTGACGGCGGCCCAAAGCCTGGGGGACTTTATGTACGGACTGCCCATCGATAGCAAAGCACGAACCATTCAAAAAGGTTGACTCTTTAATCCCAAACAGTAATAAGCCGCGCAGTAGGATGGATTTATGGAGATTATTTCGGCGCTCGGTTTGTTGCTTTTGATTTTTGTAGCCTTAGGTGTCATGGCTGGCGGTCGTGCGCCTTCGCTTTTGCGTCCAGCCTTTCAGATGGTTGAGCACCTTCTGAGTTTTGCCGTGCGTAGCATTGTCGGGATCATTGGGACAATGTTTCGAATCGGCGGTGGCTCTGTGAAATTGCCAAAGGGGCAGGGTGGAAAATCCGACGAGAGAATCGGTCCACCCCCAACCAGGTGGAAAGACTAAGGCACGCGCACCTGCGGTGCTGAGAATATCGCCCTCCTCGAATGGGCTCTAGGACGCGCACCTGCGGCGCTGAGGATAACGCGCTCTCGAATGCGCTAAGGACCAGGACCCGCACCTTTGGTGCTGAGAATAACGCGGGGGACCGCTTCGAACTGGCACCTTTGGTGCTCGCTCACTTTGTTCGCTCTGGTGGTTTGGGATGGTATTTTGCCTCGTTGCTTTGAGGCTCACTTGGCTGCGAAGCAGCCGCGCGGAGTGGGCAACGACGCGCAACCATCCCCCGAACCGATGGTCCTACCATTCGGTAAGGCAAGATAAAGCGCACACGCGCATTAATAAAAAAGCCCATTATATGGGCTTTAGAGCCGCCGCACATACTCTAGGGTTTATACCCTTGGCGCCGCACTATCCTTAGATTACACTAGTAGCAAAGGTTGAGGTAGGCGCACATGGAAGAAATAAAGAAATCTCTGAGATTCAGCCCGAGGGTCGAAACCAGGTTGGCAATTGCTGATATGAAACGCCTGGATGATGCAGCGAAGGCAGCAGGAAAAACCCGGGCTGACTTTTCCCGGCAAGCTCTCCTCTGGTATTTGGACAACCAGGAAAAGTTGACCCACGACGACCGAGAGGCAGAAGTTGCCCAGGCAATTCGGTACGCCACTGACCAGCACATTAAGGCAACTAACCAGGGTGTCGACCGAATCTGCAAAATGCTGGCCCGGCAGGGTGCCGCCATCGGAACCCTTTATGAGCTTTCCTGGATGGCATTGCCGGATGACGAGAACGCCCGGGCGGCATTTGAGGCAGCAGCAAATACAGCCAAGCAAAAAATGCGCAAGCACGTTGAGCGCGATGAAGCCGACCTGGCTACAAGAACCAAGAAGGTAATAACGAGCCCATGATCGTCAGGCACAGCTACATTTCAGCGAAAAAGCAGCCGAGGATAGCTGGCAAAACTGGCAATGTAATTGCTCTGGGCAAGGCGCTGGCGCACCTCAAATACATCCAGCACCGTCCTGGCGAAGACCGGGAAAAGGGCGGGCGTGAGCTATTTGATAGCGAAAACGACAACATGGACCCGAAAGAATTCCGGAAGGCCTTGCGCGAGATGAAGAACGCCAACGTGCTGACACACAAGCTGACGCTTGCTCCGGAGATAAACCCCGGCGACAGGAAAGCTCTTGCCCGCGATGTTATGGCAAAACTTAGTTCTGAGAAAGGACAAGACTTGAGGTGGATTGCAGTAGGGCACGGCAACACAGACAACCACCACATCCACTTAATGGTTTTAGGCAAGGATAAAAGCGGTAAAGACGTCAGGTTGGATGTCCGGGACTATGACAAGGCAAAGGAGTACGGGCGCCAGTATCTGGAGAGAGTCCACCCACTGGAAATGGAGCGGTACAAATCCGCCAAAGAAGAAAAAGAGCGCAAACGCGTTGCCGAACGCAAAAGAGAGAAAGATCTAGCCCTCCAGGAACGCATTAGAGACGGTTTGGAGCTTCCCTGGATGCACAAAAAGATCATCCGTGAGCAATTGGACCCTTATGACAAATGGAAGGAACGACAGCTCGAAAAAGAGCGGGCAAAAAAGGACAGACCGAGCGCTCCGGATCTCGATGCCCCAGAAAAACCATACTTTCAGGACACTATTCAGGCGGCGGGAAAAGAGTGGAGTAAGGCAAATACTCTCAAAGAGTTGCGAGAGCTGAACACCCATCTCTGGGACAACTATGACGACCGCATCCCGGTAGATGAGTACAAGAAGCTCGTGGGCTGGATGAAGGACAAAGAACGATATGGCGAGCGCGATCGCCAG